>CAJXSL010000030.1 GCA_913060875.1 uncultured Desulfobacteraceae bacterium | reverse complement strand
GACTGTCTGAACCCGCCGTAGCCCAAGCGAAGGCGGGTGAGTTTCCGCGTGCTCCGGCCGCACCGACGACGCGCAGGGTTAAGCGGGACACGGGCGTTTTCTTTTGCTTCGTTTTCTTTTCACGGGAAAGAAAATGAAGAGTAGTTTCGGGAAAACACTCCTGATCGGCAAACCTCCGCGAGTCCGCCACCGAGGCGATGGGTTTAGACCAGAATGAAGGAAACATGGAATTTAACCAGATCAATCTAACCACCCACGACCACATGGATCGCCGCATCCTCTATGGGGTGCTGGGCGGCGTCGCGGTATTGGTGGCGATTTTTACCCTTATCAACCTGGTCGGCGGCGTTCAGGCCTTCCGGGAAAGGGCCTCCTACCGGTCCAAGATCAGGGACTTGCAGCAGCAGGCGCAAGCCCTGACCACGCAGCAGCAAAGCAATACCGCGTTTGATGCCAAGGCGGCGGCCGACCTGCAGAAAAGCACACGGTACGCCAATTATCTCATTGCACTGGATATTTTTCCCTGGACCGGTATTCTGGATGAGCTGGAAAAAGCGATTCCGCCCCAGGTGGTGCTGGACCGTTTTCTTCCATCAAAGGATCTAAAAACCATCCGCATTACCGGCCACACTCCGACAGTGGACCCGATCACGCGATTTCAGGACGCTTTGGGCAAGTCGGACCTGTTCCAGTCGGTAGTACTCGAAAATATGGATTTTGGCTCCGATGAATCGGCAGGGAATACATCCGCCGGCAAGGGTGCCGTGCAATTTGAAATGATCTGCGGGTTGAATCTCAAAGCGGTTTTTCCGGAAGAGACCTTTGGCGGGCTGTGGATGACCCTGGCCTCGCACCCCCACGGAAATACCCGATAAGGTGGCCATGAAATCACACGGGCAGTTGATTGAGATTGTCAAAAAACATCGCCCTTTTTGGGTCGTCTGTGGACTCTTGTTTCTGGCCAACGTACTGTTCTATCTATTTTTCATCAGTACCGAATCACGTGAGATCGGCCGATTGCAAAGCCGTTTTCAGGCGGAGCGCAAAAAAGTGTCCGAACAGCGCAAACGGCAGGCGGAAATCGACCAATATCAAACCTTGCAGCAAACCTGGCAGGGCTTTGAAGAAAGCCAGCCGGGCAAAATCCAGTTTCCGGAGCGTATCCAGCAGTTGAAAAAAATACTCAACCGCTACAATTTAGTCGCCGAAGATCTGGCATTTCGATCCGAACCCATGAAAGACGGTTCCCTGGTTCGCTTTGCAACCACTTTTCAGACATCGGGCCAGTACGACGATTGCAAACGCTTCATTGGCGAACTCCAGGCCATGCCGGGCCTGCTATGCATCCACAGCCTCGAATTCCGGCAGGGAGACGACGGCCGAACCCTGGAAATGGGCCTTGAGCTTTCCGCGTATTTCCGTAATGACAATCCAACGCCGAAACCGTAAGTGATGAGCCAGAAGCATAAAATACTGATAGGCCTTTGTGTGATCCTCGCCATTGCCTTGACTTACCGTTTGATGAATCCTTTTGAACAGGAAACCATTGAACGGTTGACCTTTGCCCGCGCAACCAAGGTGCCCCCCCCACAGACCGGCGGTTCGATGCAATCCCAGGCGGAATTGAGGCTGGACCTTTTCCGCTCGCCACCGCTAAGCCCTGTCACCATTCAACGCGACTTGTTTCAAAAACCCACTCTCCCCGAACCCGTCAGCGGGGATAAACCAAAACCCAAAACAAAAAAACCAACGCCACCGCCCAAAAGCGACCGGCAGAAAACCGAAGAGCATTTCCGCCGCTTCAAGACCTTCGGTTCCTACCGGCATGGCCCCAACGTCTATCTTTTTCTCCAACGGGGCAAACAGGTTCTGGTGATCACCCGGGGGGATCGTATCGACGGTAAATATTTCGTCCAAGAGGTTTCGGAAAAAGCGGCCACCATAACAGCGGCAAACCTGACGGACCCTCTAAAAATCAATTTCGACGAACTGTAACCGCCGTCTGGAGTTCCAAGTGAATTCATGCTAAGGAAATTATTACAATATTTTCAAATAAAATTCCTTTATGGATTACCCGCCATGCTCAAATTGACGGCCACCAAAAAAACACACCGGATGTTCGGGCTTGTCGGCCTGATCGCCACCCTCCTGGTGTGCGGCAGCTGCGCCACGGATACGTATAAATACCTCCAGCAGGGTCACCAGTACGCCGCTGCCGGGGACTGGGACAACAGCGTTCGGTTTTTTCAGAAAGCCTACGAAGAAGACCCCGACCATACCGAAATCAAGCTCATGCTGAAGCGCTCGAAATTCGAGGCGTCCCAGATGCATATGGCCAAAGGCGAATCCTACCTGGCCCAGGAACTCTTCAACGAGGCCATCAATGAATTTCGTATCAGCATGGCCATGAATCCGGCCAACACCAAAGCCGCCGAGAAGGAAGAAACCGCCCGGCGACGCATGGATGCCCGCCATTACTTCAAACAGGGCCAGAATTTCCTCAAAACCCGGAAGTTCATCCCGGCCCGACAGGCCTTCGCCAAAGCCGTCGAACTCGATCCGGAATACGAACCCGCCCAAAGGGCCCTAAACTACTACCGCGATAAATCCGTTGATAACGGCACCTACAAAATCAATGGGCAATCCGACGCACCGGTATCGTTTAAATTCAAAAACACTCCCATCATCAATGTTTTTGAGGTTCTGACCAAATTGTCGGGGATCAATTTTATTTTCGACCGCGATGTCCAGAATAACAAAGTGACCATGTTCATGACGGACGTCTCCTTCGACCGCTTCGTCGATGTCCTGCTGCGGGCCAACGATCTGAACTCGGTGATCGTCAACGACAAAACCATGATCATCTACCCGGATACCCCCCAGAAGGCCAAGGAATACCAGGACCTGCAGATCAAAACCTTCTACCTGTCCAACCTGGAAGCCAAACAGGCGGTGGGGCTGCTTTCCAAAATTCTCAAAAGCAAGGACATCATTGCCAATGAAAACGCCAATGCCGTGGTGATTCGGGGTAGCCGCGAGGTGATCCAAATCGCCGGCAAGGTGCTGGAAGCCAACGACGGCACCCCGGCCGAGGTGCTGCTGGATGTGGAATTCCTGGAGGTTACGCGGACATTGCAGGAGAACATAGGCCTGACCTTTTCGGAAAGCCTGACCTTCGGCATCGGGGAATCCAGTGATGACGTCAGTGATGACACTGATTTTGTAAGCAATATCTCCCTTTATGCCCTCAAACGTATTTCGGATAAAAACATCATCCTTTCAACGCCGTCGGCCACCCTGAACCTGCTTAAAAATGATGGCGACACCCGTCTTTTGGCCAAGCCGAAAATTCGGGTCAAAAACGGGGAAAAAGCCTCCATACTTTTAGGAGAGCGGGTGCCGCTGCGTGTCAACCGCCGGGTGGATTCCAACACCGGTGACGTGACCTCTGACTTCCAGTATACGGATGTGGGCGTCAAACTGGAGGCCCTGCCGGTCATCAATATGCACGACGAGGTGACCCTCAAATTGACGCTGGAAGTCAGCGCACTGGGTGAAAATCTCAGCGCCGACCCCAACGACCCCCAGATTCCCATCCTGACCCGGAACGCTCAAAGTGTTTTGACCCTGCGGGACAGCGAAACCGTTATTATCGGCGGACTGATCAACGATACGGAGCAACGCTCCTTGCGCAAGCTTCCCGGCGTCGGCGATTTCCCTGCCATTGGCAGTCTGTTTTCCAATCGCGATGACGAAGAAACCAAACGGGATGTCCTGATGGTCATTACGCCGGTGGTGATTCGCAGCCAGGAAATACCCGGTACGGAGGCCACCGAAGTCTGGTCCGGCAGCGAGGACCGCTGGTCGCTCGAAGCCCCCTATAATAGTCGCGAAGAATCCCGCCTGCGTGTGACGCCCGAAGAAGGCATACTGGAACTGATGCCCGACGACGAAGCCGAACCGGCACCGGCCGTTGAAAGCGCACCGCCGCCCCCCCTGACAGATGCAGGGATGGCGGCACCGGTCGAGGCACCGCCACCGACCTCAGCACCGGCGGAAGCGCCAGTCCCAACCACCCCGGAATCAGCCTTCGGAACCACCTGGCCCGAGACGGCACGCTACAGCATTCATGTGGGATCCTACATCGATCGCGTGGAAGCGGAAAAGAGGGCCCGGCAGCTGACCGCCATGAATTACGAGTGCTTCATGATCCCCGCCCGTATTCCCCAGAAAGGTTTTTTCCACCGGATTTTTGTCGGCAGCTACACCACCAAAACGCAGGCCGGCAGCATCTGCAACCAGTTGCGCGGGAAGCGTGAGTTTTCGCGTGATATCCACGTGGTGGACCGCCAATGGGCTGTCGGCAGCTGATTTATCGTCAACTTGTCTGCAATCGATAGATACACCGATACGCCTGATCAGGGTATATCATTTCATAGTATGGCAATACTTCTACACCTTGAAAGTATCTGATATAATAACAAGATGCATCAAAGGGACCTTTATATAATTGTAGATGATGATTCAGGGCAAGGCGTATCCTGCCGAAAAAGCGGAGCATACACGACAGTATGTGAGCATTTTGAGAAAGGATACAACACCGCCATGGTGCATCAGATGCATTATAGAAAGGGCTCTTCGGGCGTTACATTGATCGAGCTCATCGTGGCCATGGGAATTCTGACCATTCTCGTGAGCGGTATTCTGCCCCTGTCCTACATGACCTACAAACGTTCTAAAGAAATCGAGCTGCGCCAGAACCTCCGCCTGATCCGCACGGCCATTGACGACTATAAAAAAATGGTGGATGACGGACGTATCGCCCTTAAACTGGACAGCAGCGGCTATCCCGAAAGCCTGGAAGTGCTGGTGGAAGGCGTCGACAGCAACGACCCTGATCCCATCAAGTTGAAATTCCTGCGCCGCATTCCCAGGGACCCCATGACCGAAGACGGGGAATGGGGCCTGCGATCCTATGCCGACGACCCGGACAGCGACATCTGGGGGGGGCAGGACGTTTACGACGTCTATTCCCAAAGCGATGAACAGGCCCTGGATGGAACCGATTACCGGGATTGGTGAAAAAATTTGGCCCAAAACGACTATATCTGTTTTCATCTGTGTGAATCTCTGGCTAAAAATAAGCTTTTAACCATGAAGTTCATGAAGAACATGAAGGGGTTAAAAAAGTCTCAAGCTCAAAGCGTCAAGCTGAAAGGAAAACCTACCCCTATTGGTTGCCGGTTTTTCCTACAGCCTATAGCCTAATCACCTACAGCCTGATCCGTATTTATCCGTGAAGGACACGAAGTCATACTTGTGGGACACAGATGAACACTGACACACACAGATAAAGCCCAAAAATAAACAATGTTGTTTTGGAATCAATTTGTCACCGACAAATTGATTCCTTCAGGGACTTCATGCGCTACATGGTAATATTTTTCTGTGGTATTTTTTAGTTTTACCTGTGTTCATCTGTGTGAATCTGCGTCCCTAATAAAAGAACCGTGACCATGCCCAACTCTGCAACTATTCAGCATAGCAGCAGCACAATCCTCGGGAATCGCCAGGGCTACACCCTGATCGAGATGATGATCGTGGTGTCCATCATAAGCATTTTGGCTACCATGGCCCTGCCCAGCTTCCAGAAATCCCTGGTGCGCGCCAAGGAAACCAATCTGCGCCGCACCCTGTTCATCATGCGGGACACCATCGACCAGTACTATGCCGATCATGGGAGCTATCCGGGCAGTCTGCAGGACCTGGAAACTGAAAAATACATCCGCCAGATCCCCATGGATCCATTCACCGGCAATTCCGATTCCTGGGTTACCATCCCCCCGGAGGGCTTTGCCGAAGGCAATGTTTACGATGTCCACAGCGGCAGCAATCTGGTGGGGCTCGATGGTACGCCCTACAATGAATGGTAAAATAAGAGGGGATTCGGCGGTAGGCTTATAGGCTGTAGGCTGCTTGTTGGAAGGACGGCATATTTTGATATTTTACCGCCGATCGGCGGTTAGCGGTCATTTCAGGTTTTCGGGATGATATCAAGTTTCCATACCATCCATTTTTATAAACGACAGCCAACCTGCCTGCGGTCTGCTTTCCAGCTTGTTTTTCGCACTTCCCTACAGCCTAAAGCCTATCCACATAAACCTTTTAGGCTGTTAGACTGTAGGCTTTTAGGCTGTAGATTTGTGCCATCAAGCATCGTCTCTCGCAACTTCTCCCGAAGCTTACGGCCTATCTGCCTATGGCCTGCCATCCATTCTTTTTTCAGCAGTTACCTACAGCCTGCAGCCTATCCACCTACAGCCTGTAATAGCCGCAGCAACGACACGGGCCGCACAGCACCGTTCTTCAAACACCAAAGAGCGATTGCGCGAGATCGCCAAGGTCAAGGCGCTCAAGCCTTGAGGAGTGAGGCGTACAAATTCGTACGCCGCTACGACGAAAGGCGCCGAGCAACGCCGAGATTGGCCATCTCGCGCAATCGCTCAGGGTTTTCGTATTTGGGAGTGCTGATCCTTGTCGCCGTCATGAGCATCGCCCTCACCGGCGCCGGCCGCTATTGGAGTACCATCGTCAAAAGGGAACGCGAGGCCGAGTTATTGTACCGGGGCGACCAGATCCGCAAAGCCATCGCCGCCTATTACAACAATCCTCCCGAAGGTCAGGAAAAAGCATACCCCCGCCAGTTCAGCGACCTCTTGAAAGATCCGCGCTACCCCAACCTCAAGCGCCACCTGCGCAAATGGTACACCGATCCCATGACACGCGAAAGCTGGGTATATGTCATGGATGCCGCCAAACGGCTCAAAGGCGTCCACAGCGCCCATCAGGGAACGCCGCTCAAGAAAGGCAATTTCCCGAGAGAATACCGTGATTTTGAAAACGCCCAAACCTACCAGGACTGGGCCTTTGTTTTTATACCCAAGAAATAGGAGCCACGATGAAACATCGCACAATCATTTGTCTGGCGGCAGCTGTCCTGGCAATAGCAGTATGCGCTTATGCAGACCCCATGGAAGATCTCATCCAATCCCTCGGGGATGAATACGAAACCCTGAAACCCGCCCCCAACAGCTCGGTGGACACCGACTATCCGACCCGGCAGGCCGCGATAGGGGCGTTGTATACGGCCCGGTCAATGGGGCTGATCTATCAGCAAAATCAGGAGATGCTGTCCCGACAGAGCGAACTGGCGGACAAATACGATCAGATTATCGACCAAAACCGGGAAATGATCCGGTTGCTGACCGTCATCGCGGAAAGGATCGAACCGGTCGAGGAAGTCCCCGGGACACCAGGAAGCGGCTATTCGGATCAATGAAAAAAGCGCCAAGCTTGTTTGAAAGAAGCGCCAAGCTCAAAGCGTCAAGCTGAAAGGAAACCCCACAGCCCTGTTGGTTGCCGGTTTCCCTACAGCCTATAGCCTAAACGCCTACAGCCTGGTCTGCCCCTATAAAAAGCATTTGACCATGAAGGGCATGAAGCTCCTGAAGAGGTAGAATCAAAACCGAAAAAACATTGCACCACGAAGGACACGAAGAAGCACGAAGGAAAATGGCAGCCCCAAGCTCAAAGCGTCAAGCTGAAAGGAGACCCCACAGCCCTGTTTGTTTTCTGCTTTTCCTACAGCCTATAGCCTAACCCGGATATTTCACGCGTTCGAGATGTTCATCGGCAAGGCATCAGGGGCGCCGCTGTACGCCTGTACCGCAAGCCCCTGATAACGCAACCGATGGGCATCTCGGGCGCGCCCGTAGGGTGAAATTTTTTCTGCCTTTTTGGGAAGCAACGCAGGTTACAAACTGTTACCGAAAAATCAAACCTCGAATAGCGCATATAACATCGATATATTTACATAAATTTTATTGTGCGAAAAAATTTCATGAAATATTCGGGCTAACCCCCTACAGCCTGATCCGTGTCCATCTGTGTCCAATTAATTTTCGGACCTATAACCAAGATAAAGGCTAATTAGAATTAAACCTGCTCCAGGCAAACGATTCCACCATTTAATGATC
>CAJXSL010000029.1 GCA_913060875.1 uncultured Desulfobacteraceae bacterium | reverse complement strand
TTAAAAGACGTTGAACTGAAAATCAAAGCGGTAAAAAAGACCAAGCAGATCACCAAGGCCATGAACATGGTGGCGACGTCGCGGCTGCGTGGTGCTCAGCAGAATATGGATGCTTTCCGGCCCTATGCCGGCAAGTTTTCCGAGGTACTGGGCAGTCTGGCGGAAAAGGCCGGCGAAGAGGCAAGCCCCCTGCTGGTTCCCAAGGAGGAGGTCAAGAAAATCCATATCGTTCTGTGCACCTCTGACCGCGGGCTCTGTGGTGGTTTCAACCTCAACCTGATGGAAAAGGCCGAAGCGCTGATGGCGGAAAAGGCCGGCGAAGGCGTTGTCTTTTCGCTGACCCATTTCGGCAAGAAAGGTCGCGACTGGGGCCGCCAAGCCGATGCGGAGATCCTTGAAGAATACTTGGGTGTCGTGGGAACGACATTCGATTTCAGTGTAGCCTCTACATCCGGTCGCAATATGGTGGATGGATTCTTAGGGGATGCCTATGACGAAGTCTATTTGGTCTATGCCAAATTCGTCAGCATGAGTAAACAACTGCCCAGCGTTCAGCAACTGCTGCCCATTCCGCCCATCCAATCAGCGGAAGAGGAAGATAGCGCTGATCAACCTTATCAGGCCGAGCATATCTGTGAACCCAGTGCCGATGAGTTGCTGGGTGAATTGCTGCCGCGCAATGTTTACGTGCAGATCTTCAGTGCGCTTCTGGAAACATCCACCAGTGAGCACGCCGCCCGCATGATGGCTATGGATAATGCCACCAAGGCTTGCAACGATATGATCGAAAATCTCACCCTGGCTTACAATAAAGCCCGTCAGGCCGCCATTACAGCAGATTTGATGGATATCGTCGGTGGCGCCGAGGCGTTAAAGGGCTAAATAAAATATTTGCGATAGTCACAATAGGAGGAATAGATGGCTGATAACATTGGCAAAATCACGCAGGTCTTGGGTCCTGTCGTTGACGTGGAATTTGAACAGGGCAAGCTACCGACGATTTTTACGGCTCTTTTCGTGTCCAACCCTGCGATCAGTGACGAGGAGGACAACCTGGTAATCGAAGTGGCCCAGCATCTGGGTGACAATGTGGTGCGCACCATCGCCATGGACGTAACCGACGGTCTCGTACGTGGTATGCCGGTAAAGGATACGGGCGCTCCGATCCAGATGCCTGTTGGCGAAGCCAGTCTGGGACGCGTTTTGAATGTTGTCGGTCGACCGGTGGATGGACTTGGGGCTGTAAGCCAGGAAAAAATGATGCCGATCCATCGTCCGGCGCCTAAATTTACGGAGCAGGACGTTGAAGTTAACGTGCTGGAGACCGGCGTCAAGGTAATCGATCTGCTGGTACCCTTTCCCCGCGGCGGGAAGATGGGCATGTTCGGCGGGGCTGGTGTCGGCAAGACCGTTATTATGATGGAGATGGTCAACAACATTGCCATGCAGCACGGCGGTATCTCCGTGTTCGCCGGAGTGGGCGAGCGCACGCGTGAGGGTAACGACCTTTACCACGAGATGAAGGACTCAGGCGTTTTGCCTAAAGCGGCCCTGGTCTATGGCCAGATGACGGAACCTCCTGGAGCGCGTGCCCGTGTCGCTCTTTCCGCACTGACCTGTGCGGAATATTTTCGTGACGAAGAAGGCCAGGACGTGCTGATTTTCATCGACAACATTTTCCGTTTTACCCAGGCGGGTTCCGAAGTGTCCGCGCTTCTCGGTCGTATGCCCTCGGCGGTTGGTTATCAGCCCACATTGGGCGTTGACCTCGGTGGCTTGCAGGAACGCATCACCTCGACAACCAAGGGATCCATCACCGCTGTCCAGTGTGTTTACGTACCCGCTGACGACTTGACCGACCCGGCTCCTGCAACAACCTTTGCTCACCTTGACGGAACCGTTGTTCTTTCCCGTCAAATTGCCGAGCTCGGTATCTATCCGGCTGTGGATCCGCTCGACTCCACCTCGCGTATTCTGGATCCCGCCGTTATCGGAGAGGAACACTACCAAACGGCCCGCGAAGTTCAGCAGATGCTGCAAAAGTACAAAGAATTGCAGGACATTATTGCCATTCTGGGTATGGAAGAACTCTCCGACGAGGATAAGTTGACGGTACAGCGTGCCCGCAAGATGCAGCGTTTCCTGTCTCAGCCTTTCCATGTGGCCGAAACGTTTACCGGCAAACCCGGCAAGTACGTCAAGGTGGAAGATACCGTGCGTGCTTTCCGGGAAATTGTTGACGGCAAACATGATGACATCCCCGAGCAAGCCTTTTATATGAAGGGCGGAATTGAGGAAGTCCTGGAAGCTGCCAAGGAAATGGCTGAAGCCTAAGCGACAGAGGGGAAACTATGGCTGGAAATATTCGACTGGAAGTCGTTACCCCGCAGAAAGAAGTGGTCAATGAAGAGGCCCAGATCATCGTTGCACCTGGTGTGCTTGGTGAATTCGGTGTACTGATCGGCCATACCCCGTTTATGACATCCCTGAACATTGGTACCATACGGTATACGGATACCCAGGGTCAGGAACACCAGGTTTTTGTCAGCGGCGGGTTTGCTGAGGCGTTGCCGGATAAGGTCACTGTACTGGCGGAATCTGCGGAGAGACGAATCGATATCGATATGGACAGGGCCAAGGCCGCCATGGATAGAGCCCAAAAACGTATTGACGATAAATCTGAAGATATTGATTATGTCCGTGCTAAGATGGCACTGAAGCGATCGATTCATCGGATTCGAATGGCGGAAAGTCGCCGCTCCTGAAATTGCAATATTTGATTTCAAGATAAGCAGCGCCGCTTTTCTGCCGATCTGGGCGGTAAAAATGAACACCATCAGGGCAGTCCGTGATCGCGGACTGCCCTTTTTTCGCGAATTCACTAAAGGTTGCATGTCGCTCAATTTTTGCTGAGTTGACGCGGTGGTATTCACATAGGTTGGGAATATGACGAATAATTCTGGGAATGTTGCTGTTGTAATTTTGGCGGCTGGTCTCGGCACGCGTATGAAGTCCAATAAAGCCAAGGTGTTGCATGAGATTCTCGGGAAACCCATGATTTCCTACGTAGTGGATACGGCCCAGGCGGTGGCTGGTGATCAATTGGTGATTGTAGTGGGTCATCAGGCTGATCAAGTCAGGCGCACTGTCGCGGTACAGACCGACGCGTTCTACGCCCACCAGGAAGAGCAGCTTGGTACCGGGCATGCTGTTATGTGTGCCATGCCGGTTTTGCCGGAAGCCACACGTGATGTGGTGATTCTTTGTGGGGACGTACCCTTGCTGAAAAAAGGAACGGTGAAACGGTTTGTTGACGAGCATCAATTCCGGAAACGAACGCTCTCTGTCCTGGCGGTGCGTGTGGACACCCCCAAAGGGTATGGGCGAATTGTCCAAGACTCTGACGGTACCGTAACCGGTATTGTCGAGGAGGCGGATGCCACCCCGGCGCAAAAAGCTATAAAACTTGTAAATACAGGCATTTATTGTGTTGACCGACATTTCCTGGCCACCACTCTTGGCCGGATCACAGCGGATAATGCACAAGGTGAATACTATTTAACGGACATCGTCGACTTTGCCCATCGAAAAGGCCTGCCGATCGGGGTGACAATCGGGAATGACCCCGCGGAGTTCATCGGAATTAACAGCCGGGAGCAACTCCAAGCCGTGGAGCAGCTAATGAGATCGACACTCGACCTGAACTAGCTTGACTTAAGCCTTCAATAACTATTATATAATTTCTAAACTGAGAGAGGTGCGCTGTGGATAATCAAAGCCTTATGAACCAATTTGAAACAATTGAATCAAGGCTTGATGCACTAATCCAGAATTGTAAAGATAAAGACAATCAGAATAAGGAGCTGAGTCTCAGAATTGAACAATTAGAGGAGGAACTCCGAACGAAGGTTGATGCGGAGCAGAAATACGCAGAGGAGAAAGCACTGATCCGATCGCGCGTGGATCAATTGCTGATGCGCCTTGAAGAGATCGCAAAAACCGGCAATACGGTTTCGTGATCAATTCACTGATTGAAAACGGTTGGACGCTTCATTGGAACAGATAATAACCATAGAAATCTTGGGGCAGCAATACACCTTTAAGGCTGATGATGGTCTGGTGGACCCCCAAAATGTTGCCGATTTTCTGATGGAGGAAGTTCGTAAGCTAGAGACCGGTCAAGCCGAAAATACCACGGATACGAATAGATTTGTAATGCTGTTGCAAGCGGCACTCAACATCAGCAGTGAACATCTAAAAATGAAACAACAGCTTGCGGCAGTATCGGATCGAATCTTTCTGAAAACCGAAAGACTCCATGGAGCACTCGATCAAAGTGTGGTATCTCCGCAAGAGGGCGGTGTCGTGGCAGGTTAACGCGTTTGGAATACTTTCGCGGCCTGTCTTATAAAATGCCTTTCCGATCTCAAACAACCACTGCCGTTTTCCGTCCGAATCTGCGTTTTAGCTTGGTGAGATTACCGCACTGTTATGGTTCATTCCCCCTGCCGTGTTCGTGATTGGGAGAAACGCTTTGACCCAACACTTCACATTTGGGAGCTGTCCCTGGTTTCGGTGAGCAAGTTCTGCTTGTACAGAAAAGCCTAAAGATTCCAAATGGCTTCCCCTTTGAACCGCTGGTTCAAAGACCTCTCAACACGGCACAGTGCAGGGGGTACTCAAATCCCACCAACGCCATTGTTCCGGCCTTCGCAGTCTATCAAGGCAATCGCGGTCCGGTGTTATTCCCCAACCGCTAGTCTCAGAGTCCTCACCTTTTATGTCCAATTCCGAATTTTTTGGTAGGGCATGGCTTCAGCCATTATTCTGTTAAATCCAATTGGTCTTACAGACGGGCCGTCTGCCAATGGGGTCCAGATTTAATCGGTGCTCACGTACCATTGTGGTGCGGGACACCGTACAACATAGTTGAATAACCGGGAGATAGAGGATGATCGAATACCCTATTATAATCGGTGTTGTGGCTTTTGGCGCCGGTTTTGCCATCGCCTATTGGGCGAAGGGAAAAATGTCTTCACGCCTCATCAAAGCGGCCGAAGAAGAGGCTTCGCGAATTATTAAAGACGGTAAGCGCACATCGGATACGATGCTGAAAGAAGCGCAGATTGAAGCGAAAGATACCCTTTTCAGGATGAAAAGCGAGTTCGACAGCGAAACCAAAGAAACACGCGCTGAACTGAAAAAGCGCGAGATGCGCTTGGTGCAGAAGGAAGAGAAAGTCGATCGTAAAGCGGAACAGCACGAGCGGCGCGATCAGGAGCTTGGGAAGAAGGAACATAAACTGGCCAAGCGGGAATCCCGTATCCAAAGCGACGAAACCAAATATCAGCAGTTGCTGGAAGAACAAAAGCAGCAATTGGAAAAGATTTCCGGCTTGACCGCCGAACAGGCGAAAGACCTTCTTTTGCGGGCAATGGAAAATGAAGCCCGTTATGAGGGCGCCAAGTTGATCAAACGTATCGAAAATGAAGCGCGGGAAGAAGCCGATAAAAAATCCAAAAAGATTATTGCCACGGCTATTCAACGGTATGCCGGGGATTTTGTGGCTGAACGGACGGTTTCGGTGGTGCAATTACCCAATGATGAAATGAAAGGGCGCATCATTGGACGCGAGGGGCGCAATATTCGTGCCCTTGAGGCGGCTACCGGTATCGACCTGATTATCGACGACACCCCTGAAGCGGTTATTTTATCCGGGTTCAATCCGGTACGGCGTGAAGTGGCGCGCCTGTCGCTCATGCGGTTGATTGCCGATGGCCGTATCCATCCGGCACGTATCGAGGACGTGGTAAAAAAGGTAACCCATGAAGTTGACCGTACGATCAAAGAGGCTGGTGAGCAAGCCGCCTTTGAGTTGGGTGTCCATAACCTCAGTAATGAACTCGTTAAGAATATCGGTAAGCTCAAATTCCGAACCAGTTATGCCCAAAACGTCCTCCAGCATTCGGTTGAAGTCGGATTCCTGTGCGGCATCATGGCCGCGGAACTGGGTTTGAATCAGAAACTGGCGCGCAGGATGGGGCTTTTGCACGATATCGGCAAGGCTATTGATCACGAAGTGGAGGGCCCTCATGCCCTTATCGGATCGAAGCTCGCCAAGAAATTCGGGGAGTCCTCCAAAGTTGTCCATGGGATTGCGGCCCATCATGAGGATGTTCCCCCCAGCAGCGTTTATGCTCTGCTGGTCCAGGCGGCTGACAGCCTTTCGGGTGCAAGACCGGGGGCGCGCAAAGAATTACTGGAAAACTACATTAAGCGCCTTGAAGATCTTGAAAATATTGCTAATTCGCATGCCGGGGTTGCCAATACCTATGCGATTCAGGCCGGGCGCGAGCTTCGGGTTATAGTTGAAAGTGAAAAAATTTCTGATGAAAAAGCGGTTCTGCTAAGCCGGGATATCGTCAAGAAAATTGAGGAGTCCCTGACGTTTCCCGGGCAGATAAAAGTTACCGTGATCCGTGAAACACGCGCCGTTGAATATGCCAATAAATAGATAACCTTTGGCGGTCGTCTTGACAGACCGCGATTAAGCAAAACAGCTGCGACAGGGTTGGAATCGAATACAATGAGCAATGTGATTGACGTACTGGAAGAACGCGGTTTTATCGATAACAAAACCCACGATCAAGAACTGCGGGAGCACATAAACAACGGCCCGGTGACCTGCTACATCGGTTTCGATCCCACGGCCTCGAGTCTGCACATCGGCAGTTTGGTGCCCATTATGGCTTTGGCCCATATGCAGCGCAACGGTCATCGACCGATTGCCCTGGTCGGTGGCGGCACAGGGTTGGTGGGCGATCCGAGCGGCAAGACCGAAATGCGGAAAATTTTGACAATTGAGGACGTTAACCACAATGCCGAGGCGCTTAAAAAGCAATTGAGCCGTTTTATCGACTTTGGCGCTGATAAAGCCCTCCTTGTCAACAACGCCGATTGGCTTACCCGCATTGAATACATTCCCTTTTTGAGGGATTACGGTCGCCATTTCAGTGTCAATCGGATGATCAAGGCCGAAAGCTACCGTATGCGGCTGGAGTCGGAAGAGGGCCTCAGCTTCATCGAGTTCAATTACATGTTGCTCCAGGCCTATGATTTCTTAGAGCTTTATCGCCGTTATGAGTGTCGTATCCAGATGGGGGGCAGTGATCAGTGGGGCAATATCGTGGCCGGTATCGATCTGGTCCGCAAGGCGGATCAGGGGGCCGCATTCGGCCTGACCTTTCCGTTGATAACCACCAGTTCGGGGGCCAAAATGGGAAAAACGGCCGCCGGTGCTGTCTGGCTGGATGCCGAACGGACGAGTCCTTATGATTTCTACCAGTATTGGATCAACACTGATGACAAGGATGTGGCGCGCTTCTTGGCGCTCTACACATTTTTGCCCATGGCGGAAATCCATCCCGTTTATCAATTGGAAGGTGCTGATCTGAATCTGGCCAAAACCATCCTGGCCTTTGAGACGACTCAGATCGTCCATGGACAGACAGCCGCCCTGGAAGCCTATAAAGCGGCCACAAGTGTATTCGGCGCTCGAAAGATACCCGCATCTCTGTTGCCCGCGAGTACCATCCCGCGCGGGGACTCCGTAGCCGGTGATCTGGGCGTCCCATCATCGGATATCGCTGTATCGGAATTATCCGTTGGCATCCCCCTTTTTAAACTGTTCCACAAGGTTGGGTTGGCCAATTCCGGAGGGGCCGCCCGGCGGCTGATTTCCCAGGGGGGCGCCTACATCAACGGGAGTCGAATCGAGACCATGGATTACACTGTGACGGCGGACGACATTGACGACGGAACCATCATGCTCCGATCCGGCAAGAAAAAATACCATAAGCTGGTGGTAAATGACCGCTAGGGTTCCGCGATTTCGTCATTGTGGGGTTGATACGATAATGTCCAATGCTTATTGTCAAATTGAGTACGTTTTTTCTTAAAAAAAACTAAAAAATTGGTTGACAGTTTAGCGCAGGTTCGTATATAAAGCCTTTTTTGTCAGCGCACGAAAACGCTGGCAGCCGCAGCCGGGAGGCGGCGGTGGTTTGATCTTTGAAAACTAAATAGTGACATGCTTGTGAGACAGGTTTTTCGTTGATTTAAAGCTGCTTAACGGCAGCATCCAATAAGTATAATTGGAGAGTTTGATCCTGGCTCAGAATGAACGCTGGCGGCGTGCTTAACACATGCAAGTCGTACGAGAACGCTTCAGCTTGCTGAAGCTAGTAAAGTGGCGTACGGGTGAGTAACGCGTGGGTAATCTACCTCCGAATTGGGGATAACGTTGCGAAAGCGACGCTAATACCGGATAATATCTTAAGGACTTTGGTTCTTTTGATCAAAGGTGGCCTCTCCTTGGAAGCTATTGTTTGGAGATGAGCCCGCGTCCCATTAGCTTGTTGGTGGGGTAATGGCCTACCAAGGCAACGATGGGTAGCTGGTCTGAGAGGATGATCAGCCACACTGGAACTGACACACGGTCCAGACTCCTACGGGAGGCAGCAGTGAGGA
>CAJXSL010000028.1 GCA_913060875.1 uncultured Desulfobacteraceae bacterium | reverse complement strand
GGAGGGATGGCTGAGTGGTCGAAAGCGGCGGTCTTGAAAACCGTTGAGGGTAACACCTCCGTGGGTTCGAATCCTACTCCCTCCGCCATCCGAAAATTTATTGTGGAGAGATGACCGAGCTGGCTGAAGGTGCTCGCCTGCTAAGCGAGTGTGGGGGTAAAACTCCACCATGGGTTCGAATCCCATTCTCTCCGCCACGGCTTTATCGGAGCCCGGTCGATTTCGGCCGGGCTCTTCTGTTTGCCAGGCGCTTCAGCGGTCCTTTTTGTCATCAAGAATTTTATCGATATCGAGATTCAGTTGCTCGAGGATCTCCGTGAGGGGGGCTGTATACGCCTCCACGTTGCGACGTGATTCCTGCCGGCAGGTACGATAGCCCGTCCGGTAGGCTGTAATAAATACAACGGTGACAATGACGATATGAAATAGAATGAGAATTAGCGTTCCCATAGCATCCTCCACTACCTGTTTAATTCCTGAAGGGTCTATCGGCAGAAAAGGTCTGCAACTTTAGAACGATATCCATCGAAAAGGGAACGGCAGGCTATCAGGTGCTCTGGGGCCTATGGGGCCAGGGGGGGGGCGCTGCTGGCATTGGTGTAGCGGCGTATGAATTCTTTCAGGCGGGATTGTTGCTCTTTCGTCAGGGACAGAAACTGGAGGGAGGTCTGGCGAAGGGGCAACCCGGAAAAGGATGTCTCCGGGGGAATATCGACATCCGCGATCCATTTGGCCGGAACGCCCTCCAGCCAAACCCCCTCACCGGCAAACAGGATTTGAAGCGTGACGGTTTGCTGCAGATCGGCCTCAGGGGAATCCTCGGCAATATAGCGAAAGGCCAGGCCGGAGAGACTGATATTCTGGATTTGACCGACACGGCCGGATTCCGGCGAAAGCGCCGCCAAAGCCCCATCGTGGGCGCGAAGTCGTTGGGAGATGCGGCGTTCAGTAATCAAGTTAAAGCCTATCATCAATATGTTGCGGTTTGGAGCAATTGGATGACTATATGATGTGTATCATGCTTATAACAATTCAGGATATGAATCAAGTCTTTTTCCGCCGCCGGGGGTCATGCGGATTCCCGGTCTTTGGATTGGTCGCGGCCGCCCTTTGGGGTGTGTGCATGCCCTCTTACGGCCCTTGCATGGGGGCTTTCATTCTGCTTGACAAATGATGGATTCCCTATTAATCATCAGCCTTTAACCTACGACCGTAAGTCGTTTCGACGACCTGTCAGGGATAGAAAATCATTCAGCTAGGAGAGGAGAACAAATGGCAAAGTTAATCGAACCTCATGGTGGTAAAGGCCTTACAATCTGTTTGTTGGAAGGCGCGGAACTGGAAGCGGAAAAAGCCAAAGCCGCCGGTCTAAAAAAGGTTACCATTTCCCCCCGGGTTAAGGGTGATCTCATCATGATCGGCAATGGCGGCTTCAGCCCGTTGACCGGCTTCATGACCAAGGCCGACTGGAAGGGTGTCTGTGAAAATTTTCTGACCGCCGACGGGACCTTCTGGCCTGTACCGGTGAACCTGGATGTGTCCAGTGACGATGCCGCCGCCATCAGCGAAGGCGATGAAATCGCCCTGTACGATCCCGAAGGTGACGAAATCATGGCCACCATGAAGGTTACCGAAAAATGGGAACAGAGCGCCGACGAGAAAAAATGGGAATGTGAAAAGGTTTTCATGGGCGAAGGCACGCCTACGGCTGAAGAATTCTGGAAAATCGCCGAAGAAGACCACCCCGGCGTTCAGATGGTCATGGGCCAGAAAGAGGTTAACCTGGCCGGCCCGGTAAAAGTGCTCAGCGAAGGGGAATACCCCACCAAATACGCCGGTGTCTATCACCGCCCGTCTGAATCACGCAAGATTTTCGAAGATCGCGGCTGGTCCGAAGTGGCTGCCCTGCAGCTGCGCAACCCAATGCACCGTTCCCATGAATATCTGTGTAAGATTGCCGTGGAAGTATGCGACGGCGTTTACATTCACTCCCTGGTCGGCAACCTGAAACCGGGTGACATTCCGGCGGAAGTCCGCGTGAAATGCATCGATAGCCTGGTGAAAAACTACTTCGTAGAAGACAATGTCGTCCAGGGTGGCTACCCGCTGGATATGCGCTATGCCGGTCCGCGCGAAGGCCTGTTGCACGCTGTTTTCCGTCAGAACTATGGCTGCTCCCGAATGATCATCGGACGCGACCACGCCGGCGTGGGTGACTTCTACGGCATGTTTGAAGCCCAGACGATCTTTGACAAGATTCCGACTCCGGAAGGCGGTAAAGGACTGCTCTGCCAGCCCCTGAAGATTGACTGGACCTTCTACTGCTACAAGTGCGACGGTATGGCCTCCCTGCGGACCTGCCCGCATGCCAAGGAAGACCGCGTCCTGCTGTCCGGCACCATGCTGCGCAAGATGCTGTCCGAAGGCGGCGAGCTGCCGGATCACTTCGGCCGTGATGAAGTCGTGGCCATCCTGCGCGAGTACTATGAAGGCCTGACCGAAAAGGTCGAAATCAAGACGCACAAGGCCGCCACCGGTAACTAACCGGCGGTCAGGCATCTGCAACAACCGGTTTCCAAAGCCGGGTTAATTGCGAGCCTATCAAGTGGGGAATGCCGGATCAAAAGGGCATTCCCCACTTTTTTTTAGGGCCGGTGACGCATCATAGGGGATGATGGATGGGGTTTGCGAGGCAACGCGGCGAGATGGCAAAGCAAAGAACCAGCATTGGTTCCGGAAGGCGTTATCCGCCATAATTGACCATGATAGTCTGCCCAATGTTTGGCAAACAGACTGGAATAACATCAAAAAAAGGGAGCCCACCGGGGCCCCCTTTTTCTTTCTCAGGAGATTGATCAAACGATCAATCTAGAACCCCCGTCCGGAGTATTCGGCGTAGGCCATGGCGACAGTGCGGTAAACCAGATGCGCCAGTTTGGAGAAGGGGGTAAAGGCAAACAGGCACCAGATGGCGATGAGGTGCAATACGTAAACAATTGCCATCAGGTTGTAGAAGCCTGCCAAACGGAGGATTTCCGTTCCCATACCGGTAATGCCTAAAGCCAGGACGAGGCCCACAAGATACCAGTCCCAGTAGCTCGATACGCTGTCTGTTTTGGCCAGGCGGTTTTTGAGCAGCAGGAGACCGCCGACGATCAGGGCGATACCCGCAATATTGCCCAGCCATTTAACCGGGTTGATCTGGGAATAGGGACCTTCGATGTGCAGGATCCACTCGGCAAAGAAAAAGCAATTGGTGACGATGAACAGGCCGATGAAGCTGAAGAGCACCATCATATGGGCTGTGGAGCGTTCCTTGTTTTCCGTGCACTCATTGAATTTCTGGTGCTTGAAGATCGTTGGAACGATTTTGATCAGGGCCTGGACAAAACCGGCCGGATCGATTTTTTCCTTGGTGGTTTTGCCGTCTGCCAGCGCATTGGCGTGCATGTCGGCAATGAAGCGTTTGAGCCCCAGGGCGAAGGTGCCAACCGCAAAGAAGAAGGTGGGTATCATAATGATGTCCACCAGGTAGTTGTTAATATAGCTGCTCTGCCAGATTTCATGGCCCCCGGCCGGAGCGAAGTTCAGCCAGTTGAGCCCCACCAGATTGGAAAGCAGGCCCACGACAAGAAAGATGGCAACGGGAAGGGCCATCAGGATCGGCAGTTTGCCCTTGTCACTGACCAGTTTGCCAAGGGCTTTAGGCCCGGCGTATTCCTGAACCGCATAGGCCCGAATGGCCCCCAGGACGTCACCTGGTTTGGCGCCGCGCGGGCAATAGGTGGTACAATCGCCGCAGTTATGACACAGCCAGATATCGGCGTTGCTCACCAATTTATCTTTAAGTCCCCAGGATGCGGCAATCATTTCCTTGCGGGGAAAAGGCTTATTCTCCGGGGCGATGGGACAAATCACAGAACATGTGGCACACTGGTAGCATTTTTTCAGGTCGCCGCCGCCCAGCGCACACACCTCCTTGATAAAACCGACATCAGGATCAAGCATGATCGCTTCCGACATGTGTATACCTCCTTGTTCGGATGGGGCTGGTTACTTTCAAGAAAGTCCGCCCGATACGAAATAGTGCTTTAGGACGCCGGGCTGTCCGTTCATGTTGCGGTGACAGCCCGGATCTTTTGTTTAGAAGCCCTTGAAGGGGTTCGGGCCCATTTCTTCGATGGATTCGACGAAGTCGTTAATGATCTTGGGGATCTTGTCGTATTCGTCGATGGCGACCTCAAACTGGGCCACGCGCTCTTCTTCCAGGGCCAGGCTGGCCAAGGCATCGCCGATCTTTTTCATCCGGATGCTGGCAAGTTCACTGCCCTTGACGAAATGGCACTGGTAGTCATCGCCATGCTTGCAGCCCAGGAGGAAGACACCGTCCATTCCCTGAGAAAGCGCATCCTTGATCCAGATAACGTTGACCGAACCCAGACAGCGCACTGGAATCAAGCGCACATCCGCCGAATAGGACAAGCCTTTTAACGCCAGCATGTCCAGGGCCGGATAGGCGTCGTTTTCGCAGACCAGGCCGAGGATCCGCATGGGCGGTTCCGAGTAATCGTCTTCGGATGGCACGGCAACGGATTTGACCTGTGATCCGATGCTGTCGATGTTGTAGTCCGCAAACCCGATGATGCGTTCGGGGCAGGCCCCCATGCAGGTGCCGCAACGGCGGCAGCGGGCCGGATTGGGTTTGGGGGTCCCTTTTTCATCGTCATCCAGGGCTCCGAAGGGGCATTCTTCGGTGCAGCGTTTACACTGGGTACAGCGTTGAAAGAAGAAGTCCGGGTAGGTCAGGTCACCCGAGCGGGGGTGCACGGACATGCCACGGTTGACCGATTCGAGGCACTGAATGGCCTTGAGGGCTGCGCCGGAGGCGTCTTCGATGGATTCCTCGGTGGTCATGCTGCGTCGGACGGCACCGGCGGCATAAATGCCGGTACGCTGGGTTTCATAGGGAAAACAGATGAAGTTGGAATCGCAATAGCCTTTAAAAAGGTCGATATCACGGAAGGACGGTCCCTGGCGGTAGGCCATGTTGACCACGGGATCATCCTTGGTGGCCGGCACCATGCCGGTGCCCAGAACAACGAGATCTGCCTTGACCTTGACCTTTTCTCCCAGAAGGGTGTTCTGGGCCTCCACGATGAGGCCGGAGCCATTCTGGGAAACCTCGGTAACCTCGCCCTTGGTCAGGAAGATGCCGGGATCCTGCTGGACACTCTTGTAAAAATTTTCCTGCAGACCCGGGGTGCGCATATGCTGATAAAAGACATAGGCCTTGCCGGTATCCGGATAGTCTTCCCGCACATAAGTGGCCTGTTTCAAGGCCACCATGCTGGTGACCGCGCCGGCGTATTCAAAGTCGGTGTCATTGTCCTGGCCCGGGCTTTGGATAAAGACGACCGATTCGGCGCTTTTGCCGTCTGAAGGCCGTGTGATCTTGCCGTCTTTGGCCATGGCTTCAAATGTGGCGTTGGTCACAACATCCGGTAATTGGCCGAAACCCAGATGGGCGAACTCGTCATCTTCGGGTTCGTAGGGTTGGTAACCCGCCGCCAGGACCACCGCGCCGAATTTTTGGCCCTCAGGGTCGAAGGTTAAAATATCGGCCCGGCCTTCGTTGTATTCGAGGTATTTCTCATGCTGCTGCTCGGCATTGAGTTCCTTGCCGCTTTCATCCACTTTCATTTCTTCAGGCAAAGGATAGGGAACGTCGAATTCGATCTTTTCGCCGGGCTTCTTCAGCGTAACCGTAAAGTTCCCAGGTTCACCGGCCAATCGGGCCACCACGGTATTCGTGCTCACGGTAATGTTGCTGTAGCTGTCCAGTTCCTTGATCTTATCGCCGATCGTCGGCGCAACGACGGTGTCGTAAGGGTAACTCAACGGCAGCTGTTTGCGCCAGTTGTTGGCCTGGCCACCCAGTTGCGGTTCCTTTTCCACGATCGTGACGTCATAGCCCGCTTTGGCAGCATCAATGGCCGCGGACATGCCGGTAATACCCCCGCCGATGACGAGAATCTTACGGCTGAGGGTTTCCAACTGATACGGCTCCGGCAGATCGACTTTCTCGACCCGGGCCATGCCCATGCGCAAATAGTCTTCGGCCATCATCTGGACGCGGTCGAAGTTGTCTTCGTCTTCTTTTTCCTCGTCGGTCAGAGCCGGGAACTGGTCTCTGGGATGGCACCAGGCCACACCTTCACGCAGATTGACACGTTCAATAATGCTGCCGGGAAAACGGAAGGTGTCGAAATTGACACGGCGTGAACAGGCCGCGATGACCATTGTATTGATGCCTTTTTCTTCGGCATCTTTTTTTATGATATCGACACCGGCCTGGCTGCAAAGGAAAGAGTGGGTCTGGACGGGAAGCCCTTCCTCCTCGGCCACGCCGCTCAGCGCCTCGATATCCAGAGCATCCCCGATACCGCAGCCTGTGCAGATATATACACCATATTTTTTATCCATGGATAACCTCCTACTTCGCTGCCAGAGTTTGAATCGCTTTCAGGGCCATACCGGTTGCATTCTGATTGGACGAGACAACATCCGCCGGCTTGTTGGCACAACCTGTGGCAAAGATACCGCCTTTGCTGAAGTCATTGATAATGAAACCATCTTCCGTATAGTTGATGACACCTGGAAGTTTGGCGTCTGCCGCGGTGGGCTGCATGCCGGTGGCCAAGACGGCCATGTCGACTGTTTGGCTGGATTTCTCGCCTGTAACGGCGTTTTCCGCCGTTACGGAAACGGCTCCGCCAGCTGCGGCTTCCACAGCGGCCACTTTGCCCTTAACGAAGATGATTTTATCGTCGTCCTTGACCTTCTGGTAGAATTTTTCGTAACGCTGGCCGGGCGAACGGATGTCGATATAAAAAATGTAAATGGTCGCCTCAGGGTATTGTTCACGGATATATAACGCCTGTTTGAGCGATGCCATACAGCAAATATAGGAGCAATAAGGCAGATGATTTTCATCCCGGGATCCGGCACACTGGACGAAGGCGACGGTTTCCGGCGCCTTTTGATCTGCCGGCCGGAGAATTTGTCCCTGGGTGGGGCCATTGGGGGCGGCCAACCGTTCCATCATCATATTGGTGATGACGTTGGGAACCTGTCCAAAACCCAAATTGTCGATCTTGGTGGCATCGTAGGGCTGCCAGCCCGTGGCAAATACCACGGCGCCGACCTTGAGGTCCAAGGTTTTGGCCTGCATGTCCAGATCGATGGCGTCGTATGCACAGGCTTCCTTGCAGCGGGTAGCGTCTTCCGTTCCGATTATTTCGGGAGCCAGGACATACCGGGCCGGGAAAGCCATTTCAAATGGGAGATAGGCCCCTTTGATTTTTTTCATCCCAAAGTCAAAGGTGCTGTCGATTTCGGTTTGGCAGACTTTGGCGCATTCGCCGCAGGCCGTGCAGTTTTCGTTGACGTAGCGGGGGCTGATTTTGACCTGCACATCATAATTACCAGGCGTTCCGTCGACCTTGGTGACTTCGGCCATGGTCATGACTTTGATCAAAGGATTGTCCTTGATGCGGCGAAAATTGATTTCCAGTCCGCAGGTCGGGGGACACAGCTTGGGAAAATATTGATTGAGCTGTGCCACGCGTCCTCCCAGGTATGGGTTTTTTTCGACGAGAAACACCTCGTATCCCACCTCGGCAGCTTCCAGCGCCGTCGTTAAACCGCTGATGCCACCGCCTACGACGAGAATGCTTCCACTAGCAGGCGCTTTGTTTTCTGTCATCCTGTCCCTCCGTGCTTCAAGATGGTTGTTACCTTAAGAATCTAAAGCGTAACGGTTTCCTCTTAGCGTCCCAGGCGATATCCGTTTTGGTCTATGCACACACGTCGGCGCGGGTCGATGCCGGGGACAACGCGCCGGCGTCTGTCCAGAGCCATATAGCAAACGGCGGATACCGCCTTGAAACATGGTAAGTTCTAGAAGATATTAATAAAAACCTCCAGACACCCGTTGCCGGGCACCTGGAGGCCATTTATACGACTAAGCTAATGCCGAGTCTTCATACCGATTAATCCGGGATGATCTTGATATAGTCTTTCTTGAAGACATCCCATTTCTGCTCTTTGGGATCGTACTTGGAATTGGTGAAGCAGAACCAATTCTCGTCGTCCTGTCCCGGGTAGTCCGCCTGGTAGTAGAAACCGGGGTAACGGGTTTCTTTGCGGTACGAAATGTGGCGCAGGTGGGATTCCACCGTCCAGATGCGGTGTTCGATTTCCCAGGCGCGCATCAGTTCATGCAGGTCGCCGGCGGCCAGTTTCTCGCAGTCTTCGCGCATGGTCTGGAGCAGATCCATAACCACTTCGAGAGACTTGGTGGTGGTCATGTAGAAGGTGGCCGTACCGGCACCATACTCATGGGTGGCCTTCATCAGGCGGTACATCATGCCTTCCGGTTTGATGTAGGCCGGGTTGATGTCGATGGCCGTGGTGTAGTCCTTGTTGTCCAGGAAGGTGCGAACCGGTTTGTAGACCAAGTCGACCAGCTCTTCCTTGGTTTGGGCCAAGGTCGGGGTGAAATCCGCGAAATCCTTGGCATAACGGACCATCTGTTTGGCGGCGATGCGGCCTTCCGCATGGGAGCCGGAGGAGAATTTGTGGCCTGAGCCACCCACGCCGTCACCGGAGGTAAACAGACCCTCTACCGTGGTCATCTGTTTGTAGACCTTGCCATTGCGTGCTTTGATTTTGTAAGCATCCGGGACCCAGTCGTAATCCGGTCCGGAAGCCCACAGGCCGCAGCAGCCGGAGTGGGAACCCAGCAGGTAAGGTTCGGTGGGCATGATTTCGGAGTTCTTTTTCTCCGGTTCGCAGTTCTGGGCACACCACAGGTTGGCCTGGCCACAGGTCATGTCGAGGAAGTCTTCCCAAGCTTCGGATTCGAGGTGCTTGAGTTCTTTCTTGTCCATGGTCTTGCCGAGTTCGGCCAGCGCGGTGACGGTGTCCATGATGATGGGGCCGCGGCCTTCCTTCATCTCGAACAGCATCAGGTGGTTACGCAGACAGGTCGGGGTGATGGCGGCCGTGCCGTAAGGCGCGTATTTTTCGAGTTCGGCCTTGGCGGCATCACTGCCGGCATAGGGTTCGCCCAGACCATTGAGGGTTTTGGCCTTGAACAGCAGGAACCAAGCACCCACAGGACCGTAACCGTCTTTGAAGCGAGCCGGGGTGAAACGGTTTTCCATCATGGTCAGTTCGGCGCCGACTTTCATGGCCATGGTGTAGGTGGAACCAGCGTTCCA
>CAJXSL010000027.1 GCA_913060875.1 uncultured Desulfobacteraceae bacterium | reverse complement strand
CCATTGATCAATATCGTACTGTCGCTGCCGCTGACCCGCTGCAAAAGCCCGAACAACCGCTGCATGACGCCACTGGCTCCGACGATGCCGTCAACATGCTCGTATGCCAGGTTTGATGTTGATACGTCATCCGTTCCGTTCAGCGCCGACTTTTTAATCACAAGGATCTCCTTAACCCGAACATTTCATAATCAGGAATGTATCTTAACAATTCTTGTGCCAAAACAGCTATTAAAATTATGAACTTATAAAATTGTATTAAAACAGGCAGATAGGGATAGAGTGAAAAGAGGGATATGAAACGGTATAGGGCTAGAAGGGGAAATTATTTGCATATTGCCAATAGACGATTTTTGCAACGCAATGAAAGAAGCAATCCGCAAACCGATGAAAGCAATATAGTCCAAGGTTATCAGTAAGATCGTTTTACTATAAAAGCACCAGTTCTCAGGCGGGCCTGCGCAGCGCTATTTGCAAATTGCGAATGTCATTTGCAAAAGCGATGATACCGGAGCGTCAGGCCGTTCATCCATACGGAGGCAAAGGTAGCGTCATTTTAGCATGATACACAGTGCCGATCCGTATGGACGAACAGAGGACAGGCAGTTCAATCCACAGGCGGGAAGTTAGAAGGCCGCTTTGGCGTCGTCGATTGAAAAATGAATGGGGATATTGCCTGTTTCCTGGAAATCCTTGAGTTCTTTGCCAAGGGCGGCACTGGCAACGGTCAATACCTTCACACCGCTAATTTGACAATTGTCGAGAACAGTGACGATCAACTTGATCAGCGAAACGTTGGTTTCCTTGGTTTTGGAAAGATCCAGAATCATTTTTTTGATGCCGCCGCCGGTCATTTCCTTAAGTTTGGGCTTCAACTGGGTTTCCACTTCGACGATCGTCGGGCGAAGGATCTTGGCGGGAACCGCCAGCATCTGGATGTCGCCGTCAAGGTTGAAATATTTGCTTCCGCTTTCCCCTTCTTTTGGGGAATCGCCCTTTTTTTCCGCCAGGGGCATGATCTTGGTGACGCGATCAATGAGTTGCTCCCCCTTGAAGGGCTTGACCATGTAGTCCTTGACCCCCATCTGGACAATTTTCATGACGTTGTCTTTGCCGGCTTCGGCGGTCAGCATGATGACCGGGATGTCTTTGAGTTCGGGCTCTTCCTTCATTTTCGCCAGCATTTCCGCGCCATTCATGACGGGCATGGTAATGTCGAGAATGATCAGGTCCGGTTTCTCCTTGGCGGCCAGCGACAGGCCCTCGACACCGTTTTCCCCTTCAATGATCTGGCAATCATAGGGGCGAAACGCTTTTTTGACGATCATGCGTATGGTCTTGCTGTCATCAACTGTCAGAATTTTTAATCCCATCATTTTCCTCCTATCGCAGACTATCCACCATTTTTGATATAGGCTTCAATCAAAGCGATGTGGTCCTCAAATTGAAAGCAAACGGTTTCGTTAACGGCCCAACCTTTCGATTCGATGCTGAAATCTTTTCCCGATGTAATTGACGGAATCGATAATTCGCAGGGAAAACCGGCGTCGCAAAGGCGTGATTTTAAATCCCCGCCGATCATGTTGCTCAATTCGCCGATCACGTCATGCACTTCATCGTCGCTTTCGATTTCATCCAATTCCATTCCCAGCATATTGGCTGTGATCTGGCAGGCGAAAGAATCACTCACATGGATATTGACGGTGCCGGAAGCCGTGCCGGCAAGACTGACGGAACCCACAATGCGACTCGTATCGCCGAAATCTGTCAGTTCCTGTTCAGACAATTCCATGGACAACATCGTATCGAACACTTCCTGGGTCGCACCCCGGATAAATGTGGGCAGATCAAAATTCGATAGATCCATCGTTTATTGTCCTCTCTATTGATTTTACCCTTTGGGAATGTTCTGTACCCCATATCGGCGAACCTGGTCATAACTTTAGAACTAAAATATGTTCCTCGAGAAAAAAGGAGCGTCGCCTCAGGAGGCGGTGGCGCCCGGATATTTCATGAAACATTCGGGTTCGTGGCTATCGTCGGTCACGGGCAATTGGATCGAAAAGACCGTCCCGTCATTGACATGGCTTTCAAACGTGATGGTGCCCCCCATGGAACGCACCAGGGCGTAACTGATGGCCAGGCTCAACCCCATTCCTTCGCCGATATCCTTGGTGGTGAAAAAAGGATCGAACACCTTGTGGAGATTTTTTGCGGCAATGCCGCGACCACTGTCTGCAATGTCGATGATCAACGAATTCTGATGGATCGCACCCGCACCATCGGTGGGCGCATACCGGACAACGACACAAAGCTTGCCGCCTTCCGGCATGGCCTCACAGGCGTTGTCCACAAGGTGATGGATGACGGTTTTCAAATCTTCGGCATTGACCGTCACCCGCGGTAATTTTTTTTCAAAATCGAATTCAAGGCCGACACCTTTGGCTGCGCGTCGCTTTAGAGCATCTGAGGCCACCTGTCGCAGTGTTTCCACAATGTCGATTTCGTCGCTGTTTTTATGGCGTTGACCGGAAAAGCAGAGCAAATGATTGACGATCGTAGCGATACGATCCGATTCCGACTTCATCAGCGTTAGATAATCCGACCATGATGAGGGGAGGTCCTGTTCCAACATCATGATTTGCAAATGACCGGATATGATGTTGAGCGGATTCAGCAATTCATGAAAAGCGCCGGATGTCAGGCGTCCTAAAGCGGCAAATTTTTCCGTTTGAATAATCTGGGCTTGCGCCGCCTGGAGCGATTCATGTTCCGCCTTCAGTTGTTCATAGAGCAGGGTGTTTTCCATCACCAGGGCACATTGTTTGGACAAAATGCCAAGCAGTCTCAGGCGTTCATGTGTGATGGTGTTTTCCTCGATGGCCGCGACGATCATGGCGATGCCCAGCGTCCGGGTATGGGTGGCCAACGGCAGCATCACAAGTGTCCGGGGGCCGGAAAACACGATGGACGGTATCACGGCCGGCTGACGTCGGTTGATGATCCAGGCAAAGGTCCCGCATTCGATCTGGGCGTCGATTTCACTTCGGCAGGTTTCCTCTATTTCCGCCGGAAGCCACTGGCTCAATTCAAAGGCGTGTGTTTCCGGATCGACGAGGAACAAGGCCATTGCCGCCGGGGAGATTTGGTGTTCGATTTCCGCCTGAAACGCTTGCCAAACCTGCGGAAGTCGGGCTGGCTTTTCAATGCGTTCCTGGAAAAGGCTGAGCTTTTCGACTTTTTCGACGAATTCCAGGATGGCCTGTTGGGCACCGGTGGGGTGGGGGGATTCGCCCGGCTGAGGCGCTATCGTTTGTTCCTGGAAAGACGTCATGCCCTAAAGCCTTTAAACGGATGGCGCTGCGGTGGCGGCATCCGTGAAGGTGCTGATATCGCTGTAAGCGGATTCGATTTCCGTCATGATCGTTGCGATGTCGGCTTTGCGTATCGCTATCCGGTCCCAGGCCGCTGAATTCAAGCTCGGTATGCGGTTGTCGCCTCCGGAACCCAATTGCAGGGCACGGCAAAAGATGTCGGCCAGGTGAACGATCGCGGCTTCTTTCGCAAAAGCGCCGGCCTGCTCCGGGGTATGATGGTAATAGATAACATCGGCGACCATGGCGGGAAGGTTCCAGCGTTCGGCCAGCATGCGGCCGGTTTCGGTATGGGTATATTCCAGAAGATCGGCTTCCGCATCGCGAAGCAGCATGTTTTCCTGCTCGGCTTTACGGGTAGCGCGGTCATAATCCTCCGGGGCATAGACCATGGCGACAATTTTGCCGATGTCGTGCAGCAGGGCGCATACGAAGAGCTCTTCGGTTTTTTCGTGGCGGATATGTTTTCCGATAACCCTGGCGGCTACGGCGCATCCCAATGAATGATCCCAGAGATTCTCGCGGGCCTTCTGACGATCGTGTCGGCGGCCCGCAAAAACATCGAAAACGGACGTGGTCAGCAATAAATTGCGGATGGATTCGAAGCCCAGAAGCACGATAGCGGCTGTGACGGTCGTAATGCGCTGCGGAAATCCGTAAAACGATGAATTGACCAGACGCAGCAGGCGGGCGGTCAGCACCTGATCGTCCGTAATCACCTGGGCCAGATCCCGCGCCGATGAGCGGGGATTGTTGATCATCTCCGATATCCGAAAAACCGTCCGGGGCAGGGTCGGCAGGTCGTCGATACGGCGAATGATGGCTTTCAGCTTGGGGGTCGGCATGGGGATATCAGCTCAGATGATTGCGCTCATGAACAATGGCGGCCGCCGCCCGGCAGATCTCAGCCATGACGGGGTCGGCCAGCGTGTCGCCAAAACGTGCTTCCATGGCCTTTTCGATTTTGTCTTGGTTTTTGCCGGGGTCGGGGCGGTCGGCTGACGCGCCATCGGCTTCTTGGACTCGCAAAGCCTCGACGCCCCAGGATTTCAGCATGCGCAGGCTTTTTTCCGTCAGGGCAACGCCCTTCTTTAGAAGCAGCATGTCCTGCCCGTTATGGACGTCCGCCGCCAATACCATGTCGATCCGGGCGTCCTTGAGGAGGATGCGACGCATCAGGCGGCCTCCCCAATATGCTGGTGCAGCGCTTCCAGCCGATTTTTCAAATCCATCAGTTCCATGGGTTTTTGGATGTAGCAGAAGGCCCCCATGTCCAGGGCTTCCTGGATGGTTTTATCGTCCCCGTAGGCCGACAGCATAATGACCCCGCAGTCGGTTTTTTGGGATTTCATCCGTTGCAGCACGTCGATCCCGCGCATGCCAGGCATGCTGATATCCAGCAACACCATATCAGGGGGATCTTCCGAAAATTGGGCCAGGGCATCTTCGCCCGAATTGACAGTCCGGACCTGGTAGCCGATCTGGGTCAGGAAGACGTTCATCATGCTGCAAATCGTGGGTTCGTCATCCACTACGAGAATTTTTGCCTGGTTATCCAAAATGCCCATCCTTTTATAGGGTCCGTCACTTGATCGCGCTGGTGCATCCTGACATTGGTTTTGAGTTCAGGACTCTTTTCCCTATATCGGTCGATCGGCGCAAAGCTTTAGGGATAAAAGGAAAACGTACGGAAACAATCCTGTTTGCGAATGCATTCACGAAAGGGGAGGGGCGATAAAAAATCCTAAAGGTTTTTCCAGGAAGCCCGATAACATCACCCAGCAGCGTCAAAAAACGTGCGTTGCAGCCATTTAACAAGGCAGAATGCCTGAAACAGTCCAGAAAGGAAATTAAATCATGGCTATGAACGACATCACACTGACCAGCGGCATGCGGCAGAATCTTTTCAGCCTGCAGCAGACCTCCACCGCGATGGAGACCACCCAGACCCGGCTGAGCACAGGTAAGAAAGTCAACTCGGCCCTGGATGATCCCATCAACTTCTTCGCGGCCCAGGGGCACACCCAGCGGGCGAACGATTTGTCCATGCGCAAAGACGAAATGTCCGAGGCCATCCAGACCATCAAGGCGGCCGACAACGGTATTTCGGCGGTCACCGACATGATCGCATCGGCCAAGTCCCTGGCCCAGTCCGCGATGGCCACCAACGACACCACGGAGCGCGCGACATTGGCGGGCCAATACGACGAGATGATGACGCAGATCTCCGAGTTGCGGAGTGACTCCGGGTACAAAGGCACCAACCTGTTGGATGCCAGCCAGTCCATCACGGTGTCCTTCGACGAATCCGGTGATTCGACCCTGACGGTGACCGGCAAAGACGGTACCGGTGCGCTGAACGGCACCACCTCCACCAACGATTGGGCCCTGGATTCGGAAATCACGGCTGACATCGCTAAACTGGACACGGCGCGTGACACGCTGCGGACATCGGCCAAGACGCTGTCCAACCAGCTGAGCACGATCACCACGCGTCAGGAGTTCACCTCGAAGATGATCAACACCCTCGAGGATGGTGCGGCCAGCCTGGTCAATGCCGACTTGAACGAGGAAGGCGCCAACATGCTGATGCTCCAGACCCGTCAGAGTTTGGGGACCACATCACTGAGCCTGGCCTCCCAAGCGGCTCAGTCCGTCATGAGACTGTTCTAACATAGTGCGCCTGATGACGGGAGGGTGTAGCTAATATTGAAACCAAAAAGAGGGGCTTTTGCCCCTCTTTTTTATTTTGATGTCAATCTTATTCAGGCTGCCATAAAATTTACCATTAAAAGTCTTAATAATTCTAAAGTCCATTAAGAGAACGCCGATAATAACTCTAACGGCGCCGTTTATCCGAAGGATAAACCTTTTTTTTCCGGCGAGAAAAGCCGGGGAAAACCCTCTAGAAAGGAGAAAGTACCATGGCTATGAACAACATCACACTGACCAGCGGCATGCGGCAGAATCTTTTCAGCCTGCAGCAGACCTCCACCGCGATGGAGACCACCCAGACCCGGCTGAGCACAGGTAAGAAAGTCAACTCGGCCCTGGATGATCCCATCAACTTCTTCGCGGCCCAGGGGCACACCCAGCGGGCGAACGATTTGTCCATGCGCAAAGACGAAATGTCCGAGGCCATCCAGACCATCAAGGCGGCCGACAACGGTATTTCGGCGGTCACCGACATGATCGCATCGGCCAAGTCCCTGGCCCAGTCCGCGATGGCCACCAACGACACCACGGAGCGCGCGACATTGGCGGGCCAATACGACGAGATGATGACGCAGATCTCCGAGTTGCGGAGTGACTCCGGGTACAAAGGCACCAACCTGTTGGATGCCAGCCAGTCCATCACGGTGTCCTTCGACGAATCCGGTGATTCGACCCTGACGGTGACCGGCAAAGACGGTACCGGTGCGCTGAACGGCACCACCTCCACCAACGATTGGGCCCTGGATTCGGAAATCACGGCTGACATCGCTAAACTGGACACGGCGCGTGACACGCTGCGGACATCGGCCAAGACGCTGTCCAACCAGCTGAGCACGATCACCACGCGTCAGGAGTTCACCTCGAAGATGATCAACACCCTCGAGGATGGTGCGGCCAGCCTGGTCAATGCCGACTTGAACGAGGAAGGCGCCAACATGCTGATGCTCCAGACCCGTCAGAGTTTGGGGACCACATCACTGAGCCTGGCCTCCCAAGCGGCCCAGTCCGTCATGAGACTGTTCTAACAGCCAATGGCTGATGGTTTAATTGTCAGCCAAGATGCAGGCCCGGGGATGGCAGAATGTCTCCCCGGGCTAATCAAAAATTTGAGGATATCGAGCCATGATTACATCAAAGGTCGCTGCTAACCAAGCATTTGCTCAAGTCAACCGGATGACCAAGGGTGATGATGCCTCTCGACAGAACCATGGGAATGAAGACGTGATAAAAACCCCCAAGGGGGAGGCAGTGGACGGTATTAAAGCTGAAATCAGCGTTTTTTCCGCTCATCCTTTGCAACAGTTCAACGCCGAATTTAATGCCGTGGTCAAGAGTATCCGCATCGCCGATAAAGCCATGGGCGAGATCGAAACCAATATCGAGCAGATGGAATCCGAGGTGGAAATGTTCCTGAAACAGTATCCGCCGTATCCCCCTGGCAGCGAAGACCGCATAAATTATCTCAACCATTTTGCGATGCTCCGCAAACAGATCGATCAACTGACATTCCCTCCGGATGAGGGGGCGCAGGCCATTATCGGCCCGGCCCCGAACGGTCAATCGGGTGACTGGGAAATCGAAATCGGCGGCAATAAGACCGGAAAATCAATTCGGCACCAGCCGGTGCATGCCGGCAGAGACGGCTTGAACCTGCCGGAAATATCACTCCAGGCAACGGATGACCAGATTGTCGGGTTGAAGAAAGCACTGGGTTCGGCACGGGAGCAGATCAAACAGCGTCGCACCGAACTATCGGAAGATGCGATCCAGGTCATACGGTCTGTGGAATAGTGGCCCTATTACAATGGAACGCGCAGGTTGTAAGTAAAAAGGGAATGTTTGACAGAAAAGGAACAACTCTTTAAATCATAACGATTCGATTCCGATCAGAGATCTTAAGTTGTGATCCTAAACAGGAAGGCAATCTGCGGGGAGGCGAAGCATGGCTTTGAAGCTTTCTTTAAAGCCCGGTGAAAAAATGATCATCGGCGGTGCGGTTGTGAAAAACGGTGATGCAAAGGCGGAACTGTTTATCGAAAACAAGGTTCCCTTGCTGCGGGAAAAAGACATTATGGGCGCAACCGAAGCCCAGACAGTGGCCGAGAAAATCTATTTTACGATCCAGTTGATGTATATCGACCAGGAAAACCTGGTGAACCACCACAACACTTACTGGAACTATGTGCAGGAAATGACCAAAGCCGTCCCTTCAACCGTCGCTCTCATCGACCAGATCAGCGAAAAAATTGTCGGCAACAACTACTACCAGGCTCTCAAACTGTCCCGCAAACTGATGGATTACGAGAAGGAGATCATGAGCCGTGTATAATCAAGCAGTGAATGCCTACCGGCAGGTGGATAAAACCACCATTTCAGGACGTGAAACCGAAGCTCGCGTATTGACCGAGGCCGCCCTCAAACTGAAAAAATGTCAGGAAAACTGGGGAGGCAATGACCTCGACGCCCAATTGGACGAGGCGTTGCGATATAATCAAAAAATATGGAGCCTCTTCCAGGGGGAACTGGAGCGGGAAGACAATCCGCTGCCTGGCAAACTGAAAATCGACATCCTGCGTCTGGCCGCCTTTATCGACAAACGCATATTTGAAGTCATGGCGTTTCCTTCACCGGAGAAACTCAATATCATCATTAATATCAACCAGAATATTGCGGCCGGTCTCAGGGGGTCTCCCGGACCCGGAGCGTAGTCCATAGGTTGTAAGCTAAGCCGGCACCATCTAAGAGAAGTCGTCGTAACAATTAAGAGGCGCTATGGGTTCAGACTGAAAAGAACCCATGGCGCTTTTTTTGTTGGCCTTTTCCTTGTGGACATTTCGAAAAAAAATCCGGTGGGAAATGGTTCGTTCTATGGGCGTTGACAAAGGGGCGTTTTTTGCGAGGTCTGCAATTCAGGAGTTCAAATATTGAGCAAGTTCTTAGCCTTCGCGAATAGACCAGCCACCATCGTCCATATAGATGACAGACATAATTGATTGTAGGCGCCACAGATAAACTGATGCGGCAATAAAACAGAAAACCCCGAGGAGGAAAACATCCCGGGATTTTCGCAGCGCTCTGGGAACGCCATGTTATCAAATGTGTTCCGGTATTAACCGGAAAGACATGAACAACATAACCGACAATCACTGTTCGCGTTTCAGGCGGCTTGCGTATTGAATTGGCGTTTCGAGCCCTTGAAGGCACCATTGCTGCAATTCAAGGTTTTCGATCCCATCATCAGGTTTCGGGATTCTCCAGGCATACCAGCCGCCAGCAAGCTCTCGTTTAATTCCTGAAAGCTATAAGGCAGGTTGTCCCAAATTTTTTCAACATGCCTGAGGGATCGCAGGGTTTCGACACCATCCTCAAATTTACCTTGGCAAAACTGGGTCGCACCCAGAAGGAATAAGGCCTGATGATATCGCCTGTTTTTTTTGAATAATTTTTTGAAGACCGTTTCCGCCTTCACGGCATTGCCCAAAAGAAGTTCACTGCGCCCTAAATTGAGGTGCCCCTCTTTAAGATTTGGCGATAGGTCGATAGCTTTTTGCGCTGCCTTCTTGGCCTCTTGGTATTGCTGAAGCTTTCCGTGATTCGATGAGAGGTTGACATAGGACCGGGCATCATGGGGCTGATGCTTGATCAACCGCTTCCAAAGCCTGATGGAATCTTGATGCTTTCCCAATTTGGCGGCTTGAACAGCCAATTCGCGTATGGCAACCGGATTATCCTGAGCATCGGATAGTTTGGCTATCCCAATATTGAAATACTGTTCACCTTTTGACTGATTGAGTGCTTCATCCATTTTACCGTAGTGATGAACCGGGCATGGGCAGGATTTTATGGTAATATTCTTTCGGTTTAGCGATGGGCCGACGACTTCATGAACCGGGTAGTCAAATCGGATGCCGCTGATATTGGGGAATAGTCTCACTTTTTCACTGGGAACCCATCCGAAACCCGCCTCTTCATCGGTATATTGCCCTGTATTCGGCTCCCATCCGATGATATTGTACTGCTGGGTGTAATTGCGTGTCACAATCGTGAAGGCACGTTTTTTTGGCCCGGTTTGTTTCAGGAGTTTACGTATCTTGAGATGGTCTTTGGCGGCGATGACTTCATCGGCGTCCATGACAAGGATCCAGTCGCCCTGGGCCTGTTCCAGGCTGAAATTGCGGGCGGCCGCGAAATCGTCGTTCCATTCGTAGTCGCAAACCTGCGCACCGAAGACCTCGGCAATGTCGCGGGTGGCATCTGTGGATCCGGTATCCACGATGATCATTTCATCCACCATGGGCTTTAAGCTCGTCAGACAGCGAGCCAGATATTTTTCTTCGTTTTTGACGATCATGCAAAGGGATAGGGAAGGGTGTTTGTTCTTTTGAATGGTCAGGGGACCCACTTTGGCGCGCACTGCTTTGGCGGCCTCCAAAAGCTGCGCATCAGCTCCGAAACGCACCAGGACGTCCTCGATCTGCTCCATGGCCGCCGGGTGCGCTTCCAGGCGGATGAGGATGTCGATCAGCAAAAAGCGCGCTTTGCGAAAGTCGGGATGCTGCTTGACGGCATTCT
>CAJXSL010000026.1 GCA_913060875.1 uncultured Desulfobacteraceae bacterium | reverse complement strand
TTGGCCCAATATCGGCGTTGCCCGGCGCTTCTCGTCGCTGCGGCGTACCTGGTGTACGCCTCACTCCTCGTCGCTTGGGCGCCGTATCTTGGACCAATGGCGCATCCGACGGATTACCGAAATGGAATTTTGATTTTAACAGAAGAAGATCGATTTAGAGCCTATGGAAAACCGTGACGCGTTGGTGAAATACACCATTCCGCAACTGCTGCGGTGGCGGGTGCAGCAATCCGGGGACAAGGTGGCCCTGCGGGAGAAGGATTTCGGCCGCTGGCACACCTTTACCTGGAAAAGCTACTATGCGCATGTCCGTAAGTGCGGTCTGGGCCTTGCCCAACTCGGCCTTGCCAAGGGCGACCGGATCGCCCTCATCGGGGACAACATCCCCGAGCTTTTATTCGTGGCGGTCGGGGCCCAGGCCATCGGGGGCATTTCCGCGGGCCTCTACCAGTCCAGTCTGCCCCATGAAATCGCGGGGATTCTCAATTACCTCGGTGTCAGTGTCGTCTTCTGCGACGATCAGGAGCAGGTGGACAAATTGATCGAAATCCGGGAGGAAATTCCCCAGGTCAGGAACGTTATCTATGAAGACCCCCGCGGCATGCGGAGCTACCGTTCGGACGACTGGTTCATGCCCATCGAAGCGCTTTACGAGTTGGGGGAAAAGGTCCACACGGAAGATCCCGATCGCTTCGAGAACCTGCTGGATCAGGGCTCGCCGGACGACGTCTGCCACCTCTGCCTGACATCCGGCACCACCGGGCTGCCCAAGGGCGCCGAGATGATGCACCGCAATTACATCAACATGGGGCTGCAGATCACCACGGTGGACCCTCTCGCGGAGACGGACGAATACCTGTCCTTTCTGCCCTTTGCCTGGATCGGCGAACAGATGAATTCCTTCGGGGTGGCCCTGGCCACCGGGATCACGGTCAATTTCCCGGAATCCGTGGAAACCGCCATGGAAGACCTGAAGGAGATCGGGCCCCATTTCGTCTTTGGCGCCCCCCGTATCTACGAGACCATCCGCTCCCAGATTTGGCTCAAGATCGACGAATCCTATCGCCTCAACCGAGCCTTTTATCGCTATTTCATGAAAGTGGGCGAAGCCGCCGCCACCTATCGCATGTCCGGCAAGCCCATGCCGCCGCTGCTGGCCTTCAAAGCCTGGCTCGGCCAGACCCTGGTGTTCCGGCCCCTGATTAACCAGATCGGGTTCCTGAGGCTGCGCCGGGCCTACACGGGAGGGGCCGCCCTGGGACCGGATCTCTTCACTTTTTACCAGGCCATCGGCATCAACCTGAAGCAGATCTACGGGCAGACCGAAATTACGGGTATTGCCTACATGCACTCGGACGGCGACGTGACCCCTGATACGGTGGGGATTCCGCTGCCCAAGACCGAGTGCAAAATTTCCGAGGAGGGTGAAATCCTGTCCCGCTCGCCGTCGGTCTGCCGGGGTTATTACGAGTTGCCGGACAAGACGGAGGAACTGCTGGACGGCGGATGGCTGCACTCCGGTGATGCCGGCTACATCGACGACAAGGGGCATCTGGTGGTCATCGACCGGCTGTCGGATGTCATGCACAACCGCGACGGGGAGATGTTCAGTCCCCAGTTTCTGGAAAACAAACTCAAGTTCAGCCCCTATATCAAGGAGGCCGTCATCTTTGGCGACCGGATGGATTTCGTTTCGGCCCTGATCAACATCGATCCCATCATCGTGGGCAAGTGGGCGGAAGACCGGGGCATTTCCTTCACCACCTTCATGGACCTGTCCCTCAAGCCGGAAGTGGCCGAGCTCATGGGGACGCAGATCGAAGAATTCAACCGCAACGTGGAAAAACCTCATTTCCGCATCCGGCGCTGGGCCATGCTCTACAAACTGCTGGACGTGGACGACGGCGAGTTGACCAAAACCGGTAAAATCCGGCGCAAATTCGTCCGGGAGAAATACACGGAGCTCTATGACGCGCTCTACGACGAGGCGATTCAGGAGAAAGAGGTCGAGGCGCAGTTCCAGTATCAGGATGGCCAAACCACCACGGTGGAAACCCTGCTGCCGTTTTACACAATGGAAGAGGTGTCATGAGTTATTTTTTTCAACTGGTGGTCAGCGGTATGGTGGTCGGGTCGATCTATGCCCTATCGGCCCTGGGTTTTGTACTGATCTATAAATCCAGCCGCGTGCTGAACATCGCCCACGGCCAGATCATCGCCGCCGGGGCCTTTATCGTCTATGCGCTTACTGTCTGGGCGGGGGTCCACATCATTCCGTCCTTTCTGGCCAGTATGGTCATCACGTTCTTTCTGTCCATGAGCGTGGAGCGTGTGTTTTTACGCCGGCTGATCGGCGAACCCATCATTTCGGTCATCATGGTGACCATCGGCCTGATGTCCATCCTGGACGGACTCATCTATCTGACCCCCTTCGGTTCGGTGAACTACTCCTTCCCGGAATTTTTACCCACCACCCCCATCAGTCTGGGGGGCGTGTCCATTTCCTGGACGCAATTGGTGGGTGTTATCATCACCGCCATTCTGATCGGCGCGTTTTCCTGGTTCTTCAAACGTTCCACCATCGGCGTTTCCATGCGCGCCGTCTCCGACGACCAATTGGCCTCCATGAGCGTGGGGATCTCGGTGCCCAAGGTTTTCGGTTTGGCCTGGGCGATGGCCGGTCTGAGCGCGGCGGCGGCCGGCGGCATCATCGGCAACATCACCGGCCTCAATTTCGAGACACTGCGGGCCTTCGGCATCACCGTTTTCCCGGTGGTTATCCTGGGCGGATTGGACTCCATCATCGGCGCCGTGGTGGCCGGGATCATCATGGGGCTGATCCAGCAGTTCGCGGCCGGCTATCTGGACGGCAACTGGGGGCTCAACGGCACGGCCGACGTGCTGCCCTACATCATTCTCCTGGTCATTCTGCTGTTCAAGCCCCACGGACTGTTCGGAACCCACGAAATCGAGCGAGTATAAGCTATGTCGACCAATCGTTGGTTTGCTACAGGGAATTTTTACACCACTTACGAAGAAGAACAGCGCATCTTCAAAACGAATGTGGATCGCCTGTTTTTCGCACTATTTCTGGTGAGCCTCTTCATCTGGCCCTTTTTCATCGAGGCCAGCAACCGGAACATGCTGGTGATCAACAACATCCTGATCGCCGTGGTGGCCGTCTACGGCCTGAACCTGGTCACCGGTTTCGCAGGGCTGATCTCCATCGGACACGCGGCCTTCGTGGGTATTGGGGCCTACACGCTGGCGGGAACGGCTCGCGCCATCGGTGACAACCATGTGCTGATAACCCATGCCTGGCCGCTCATGATACTCATCTCCGGGTTTGTGGGGGCGGTTTTCGGCGCCTTCGTGGGGCTGCCGGCCATGCGCCTCAAGCACCTCTATCTGGCCATCGCGACCTTGTCGTTCCAGATGATTTTTACCTGGACGATCAACTTCATGACGTTTTTCAACCAGGGCCAGATGATTGCGGTGGGAAGGGTCTTCTGGATCACCGGCAAGGTGGGACGCAAGGATCATTATTTTTTCTGGTATTACGTCATTCTTGTCACCGCGGTGATTTGCGGTTTGGCCGTGCGCAACCTGTTGCGCACCCGCTACGGGCGCTGCCTGGTGGCCGTGCGTGACAACGACCGTGCTGCGGACGCCATGGGCATGCACCCCGGCCTGACCAAAGTCTACGCTTTTGCCCTGGCGGGTTTCTTCGCAGGGGTCGCCGGCGCCTTGCACACGTACATGTTTCGCGGGGCCGGCTTCGAGTCCTTCACCCTGCACCACTCGATCATCTACCTGGCCATGGCCATCGTGGGCGGCTTGGGCACTTTGCCCGGAAGCCTCCTGGGGCCGGTGGCCATCAAAACCCTTGAACTGCAAATGGAGCATCTCTCGGAATGGGCCGGCACGTTTTTACCGGCCACCATGAATCTGGCCACCGCCTTGCGGCCCCTCGGATTCGGGCTGGTGATCGTTCTGTTTCTAATGTTCGAACCGCGAGGTATGGCCAACTGGTGGCGCATTTGCCGTTCCTATTTCAAACTCTGGCCCTTTCGCTACTGAGAAGGTCCGGGACACCTGGCGGCGTGCCTCGGGGCGACGCCGCCGCGGAAGATCAACCCAACACACAAAGGGGGGCGTACCATGAAAAGAAGACATCATCGTCTATGGATTGCCGCAATGGCCGTTGGATTGGCATTGGCATTCATGGCTCCGGTCCAGGCCGCCGAGTCCTACCAGCTCGGTTTGTCGCTGGCCATCACCGGGCCCACTTCGGATGCGGGCAACCCTTACTCCAAGGGCGTGGAAGACTACATGCGCCTGGTCAACGAAACCGGCATTCTGGGGGATGCCAAGGTCGATTGCCCGATCCGCGACGATATGTACGAAACGGCTGTGACCAAGCGCAACTTCGAGGATTTTCTCGATCAGGGGATGGTGCTCTTTCTCAGCTATGCCACCGGCGCCAACCTGGCCCTGGCCAACGACTTCACCGAGGTTGAGATCCCGGTTATCCCGGCCTCCTTCCACAAGGGGATTGCGGATGCATCGAATTACATCTTTCTGCCCATCGCCTCTTATTCACACCAGTATGTGGGGCTGGGCGAATTTGTAGCCAAGAACCACAAGGGCGGTGGTGTGCCCAAGGTGGCCGCTTTTATCCATCCTTCGGCTTTCGGAAGAGCGCCTTTGGAGGATTTCAAGACGGCCGTAGCCGCCGGACTGAAGCTGGAGATTGTCGAGGTGGTCGAACACGGCAAGGACCTGGACAACAGCGCCCTGCTGAAGAGGCTCGCCAGTAAAGGGGTCCAGTACGTGCTGTGCCAGACCATTCAGTCCCCGGTGGTGACGCTGATCAATGACAGCCAGCGGCTCGGGATGACGGCCAAGAGCTTCGGCGAGGAGGGCAAGTTAACCTTTTTAGGTGCCCACTACACCGGGGGCAACGATCTGATCGCCCTGGCGGGTTCGGCTGCCGAGGGGTTTTACTGGACCACGTCCTATCGGCTGACGTCGGAAAAGGGGCCCTGGACGGACTGGCAGCTGGAGTTGGCCAAGAAATATGGGCGCGACGACAAGACGGCCAATTCCCACAACTACACCAACGGCATCATGGCGGCTCAGGTGGCCGTGGAAACAATCCGGCGCACCCGTGAAGCGGGGAAGGAAATTAACTCCGCCTCGCTATTCGAAACCCTCAACCAGATGAATGGGGACAAGTCCTATGAACCCCTGACGACTGTCGGGCCGGTGAACTACTCGGACACCGACCGCATGGGCGTCGACACCCTGCAGCTCTACGTGGTCAAAAATGGGGTTTTCCGGGCGGAGGGCGAGCCCTTCAAGCCTGAATTCCTGAAATAAAGCTTGCGCTGCCGACTGATCGGGTTCCATTAAATTCCCACACTGCCCGCAGTAAACGGTCGGCAGTGAACGCTGTCAGGTAAACACCATAGCGGGGCGCCGGACAGGGGCCCCGCTCAAAACCGGATCCGAACGAAACAGCGAATCGACGCCATGGAACATAATGTCCCGGACAGACCGCTTCTGGAAGTCAACAACATCGAAGTGGTATACAACGACATCATTCAGGTGCTGCGGGGGGTGAGCCTCAACGTGCCCCAAGGCAGCATCGTGGCACTTCTGGGCACCAACGGGGCGGGCAAGACCACGACCCTGCGGGCCATCAGCGGGTTGCTGAAGCCGGAAAACGGGTTTATCCGGGACGGTTACATCAAATTCAACGATGTGGACATCACCAATCGTCTGGGGACCCATATCGTGCGCCAGGGGGCGGTGATGGTGCCCGAGGGGCGGCGGGTGTTCAAACACCTGACCGTGGACGAGAATATCCGCGTGGGGTCCATCACCCGAACGGACGGCAGCCGCAATATCCGTACGGATCACACCCAGATGTACAAACACTTCCCCCGCCTTTCGGAAATCACGAACCGGATGGCCGGCTACTGCTCGGGCGGGGAGCAGCAGATGATCGCCATTGCCCGGGCCCTTATGGCGGCGCCCAAAATGCTCATGCTGGATGAACCCTCCCTTGGCCTGGCGCCACTGCTCGTCAAGGAGATCTTCCGCAATATCGAAGTCATCAACCAGGAGTTGAATACGACGATCCTGGTGGTGGAACAGAATGCCAAGATCGCTTTGCAGATCTCCGACTACGCCTATATCATGGAGTCGGGCAAGATCGTGATGGAGGGGCCGTCGAAAGAACTCCAGGACAATCCCGATGTAAAAGAATTCTATATGGGGATCACCCAGGGCGGTGGCCGGAAGTCGTTTAAGGAGGTGAAATCCTACAAGCGCCGCAAGCGCTGGATGTAGTTTTGCTCATCGTGCGGCGCCTTTTGGTCCCTGGCGGCGTTCTCGCTTATTTGTCGTCCTCGACGTAGCGATTGCTACGCCTGCGGCGTCAAATAAGCTGCGGCCTTGCCAGAAACCAAAACTCACCACACGATGAGCAAAACGAATCTAAGAATCTATCAATCAGAGACCTTACCCTGAAATCAAAATCGACCGTCACCGACGCCCCCCAATTGGCCTCTTTCCTTTAATATCCTGACATGAAAGAAGGCTGTTGAAAGGGCGGTTGTTGGGTCGCCGTTTTGATGATAACCGACGCTAAACAGGAAAAATCATCGTGCAGAAAAAATACCTGGTGGCATACAACGGATCAAAAGCGGCCAAGGCCGCTCTGGCACTGGCCAAGCATCAGGCCCTGATACGGGGGTCGCATATCGACGTGGCGACCTCCATGGAGGGCGGGCCGAAGGAGAAACCCGAGGCCATCAGCGAGGCCAACTTCGCCCTGGAAGAGGCCGGCAATGAACTCAAGGCCGCCAATGTTTCCTACAAGATCCACCAGCTCGTGCGCGGATTGTCCCCGGGCGAAGATATCGTCAAGTTTGCCGCGGACAATGATGTCGACTTTATCTTCGTGGGCATCGAGAAGAAGTCGCGCACCCAGAAAATTATCCTCGGCTCCACCGCCCAGTATATCATCCTCAAGGCCGGCTGCCCGGTCGTGACGGTCAAGCCCTGACCTCCTGTCCTTCGTTTTCTTTCCCCGTTAAAGAAAAGATGGGGTCGTAAAAAGTCGAATTCTCCGCATAGACGTCATTCCGGCGAAAGCCGGAATCTTTTGATATCAGATAGTTAGAGATTCCGGATCAAGTCCGGAATGACAGATGAAAGACTTTTTACGGGTTCATCAAGAAAACGAAGCAAAAGAATCCACTATCGCTTAGAAGCCATCTCAAAATTAGGGTTTTCGTTCGAGATACGGCGTGACCGAGAATTCCCGTAAAGCGGGACTTCCCATCTGATCAAGCCCTCAACGGTGGGTGCAGCCCGCATAGGCGCCCCGAAGGAAGTGCCCTTGGGGTACATACTGCAGTATGTCGAGGACTTGAGACGAGGGCACAACGCCGATATCGGGCGAAAAAACTATTTTGAGATAGCTTATAGTCATTGGCGCCGTCGCAGAAAGGGGCGGGTATCCAGCAGACCCTCCAGTTTTTGGCGGACCTGCAGGGCTCTATTTTCATCCCCATAGGGACCCACCATCACCCGGTGCCAGATGGACTTTTGGTGCAGCTCGGTGCGCACGGTGGCCGGGTAGCCCATGGATTTGAGGACATGGCGCTGATCCAACGCGAGTTGGTGATCCAGATAGGCGCCTACCTGCAGTTCGTATTGGTACGTCGATGCCAGGGCTTCGGGGGCGTCCGGTGCGGGAATCCTGCCGGCCAGGGTGCGGGTCAGGTCGTCAACCGCCCGGATGATCTGGCTGTCCCGCAGATTCCAGCCTGTCCGGGCCCCGCTCAGGGGTATCCCCAGGGGCGTCAGCGGCACGCTGCCGTCATGGAGGCGGGCCACGTAGTTGTCCGACCAGATCGCGCGGCCGTCATGGGTAGCGTAGATGACGATGTCGGCCCCCACGCTCAACTGGGAGTAAATGCCCATGAATAGGCGTTCGAATTCGGTAATCCGACCGGCAACGATCGCGTCGCAGCCCAGGCGATTGCCAAGATCCCGCAGGTTTTCAGGCGTCAACCGGTCGAACGGGCTGTCGTGCGCACCGGTCAGGGCCTGATCGACGATACTTAATTCCACGTCCCTGAAATGGCGGGGACTCAGATGCCCGTATAAACGCTCCCGCACCAGCCGGTCGAGTCCCGGTGTGGCGGTCTGATCCCGGAAGGGAAGAATGGCAATAGTCCGTGGGGCGATCTCGGACTTGGGGGCGGCCATTTCCTGGTAAACCACCTGCTGGCGGGACATGCATCCCCCGATGACCAGGAGCAGTCCCAGGACGATCGCCATGCGGATCGTTTTACGGGATGGCCGGGGCCAGGCACTATTTTGGGGACGGTCAGCCATTGAAACCGTTTCGCACAGTTTGCACCGATGGGCCGATGATCCGGCCGTCGGATAACAACGGTGAATGCTTTCGCATCCGAAGTGGTCGACCTTTATTTTAACCGTCAGGAAGAAAAAGTCAAAATGAACCTACCGGTCTTGCGGATTGACTATTGACAGGCGATATCCTATACTTCCCGTTAATTGCGGTTCCGATTTTAGGCCATGTTTTCAGGGCGTTCGCCTGGGCTCGGAACGGTTTCACCCCACCTGCCGGAGAGGAATTAGCGCCATGATCAGGACAGAGATCTCCCTTTTTCTCCAGAACGCACCGGGCGAGCTGGGCAAGCTTTCAGCTCTTTTTTCCGAGGCCGGCATCAATATCGATGCCATTACCATTCAGGATGCTTCCAGTTATGTCCAGGAGCTTTTCAAGGCCCGGGGAAAATCCCTCAAACGGATTGCTTCGGCGGCAAGCTACAATTCCATGCGCAAGGACTCCGCCGAGTATGCGCTCATCCGTCTGCTGCCGGCCGATGGCAAGACCAACGCCGCCATCGACCTGCTGACCCGCAATGATTACCTTTTCGACATGCTGCCGGTCATCGCGCTGGAACTGGACAACCGGCCGGGGGCCTTGGCGGAAGTGACCGCCAAATTCGGCGAGGCGGGTGTCAATATCAACTATGTCTATGGATCGGTGTCGTCTCCGGAGGAAAAATGCCTGTTTGTTTTCAGCCCGGAGGACATTGACCTGGCCGCCAAAATATTTGCCTGACGGCGCGATGCCTGACCGGCATCCTGCGGCCCGGGCCGGTGGCGGCTGCGATGACCCTACCGGCCCGCCCCGCGTACGTTGCCTTCCCCTTTGCGAGGGCAATCCGGGCCACGAGCACGCCCGCTCCACCCCCAAGGGCCTGCCACGATTCTCCTTTGTCTAATTACGCTGAATTTCAATGAATTGGCGCGCCCATTTTTCCTGTCAAAATCGGTAAACTTTTGCTGCGATTGGCCGATAAGGTAACGCAGGAGGGTGTCCTGCATATGTACCAGCAAAGCGATTGTATTGAAAATAATAGGGATCCCGTCGATGGGGAACTGGCCAGTTGCGGACCGGAAGCGCCGCTTAAGGATGACGCGCCGCGCAAACAGGTCCTGATCGTCGATGACGAGCGTCCGATCCGGATGCTGTTGCAAAAGATCCTGGAGGCCAACGGGTATATCTGCCGCACCGCTGAAAATGCGGCCGAAGCCCGTGATTTGATGGCGGAAAAGGTCAGCGACCTGATCCTGTGCGACATCAATATGCCCGGCGAGTCCGGACTGGACTTTATCCGTTACGTGCTCAAGGCCCATCCGGAGACCGCTGCCATCATGGTGTCGGCCATCGGCGATCCCCTCTTAGCCGAATCCATGCTCCAGTTGGGCGTTTACGACTACATCATCAAGCCCATGGACCGCAACGGGATTCTCATCAGCGTGGCCAATGCGTTTCGCCGTCGCGATCTTGAAATCGCCAACCGCTCTTATCGCCGCAACCTGGAAAAGATGGTGGACGAGCGCACCGATTCCCTCAAGCGCAGTATGACCCAGCTGGAAAAGGCCATGAACGGGATTGTCCGGGCCATCGCTCACACGGTGGAAACCCGTGATCCCTATACGGCCGGTCACCAGCGCCGGGTGGCCGATCTGGCCGCGGCCATTGCCGGGGAGGTCGGGTTTGACCGGGACAAGGTCGAGGCGGTTCGTATGGCCGCCATTATCCACGACTTGGGGAAAATCAGCGTGCCGGCCGAAATCCTCAGCAAGCCCAGCCGTCTGACCGTCAACGAGTTCAACCTGATCAAGGAACATCCCCAGGTCGGGTACGATATTTTAAAGGATATCGATTTTCCCTGGGAGATCGCCACCATGGTCTATCAGCACCATGAAAAACTCGATGGCAGCGGATATCCTTTGGGCTTGTCCGGTGATGCTATCCTGCCTGAATCGCGCGTCCTGACCGTGGCTGACATTGTCGAAGCCATGGCTTCCCATCGCCCGTACCGGCCCGGTTTGGGCATCGACATCGCCCTTGGTGAAATCGAAAAGAACAAGGGCAGGCTATACGATCCGGAAGTGGCCCGGGCCTGCCAGGCCCTGTTCAACGAGAAGCGGTTTACATTTGATAAATAATAGACGGCCGCAATTCCTCCGGCTGACCATTGGGCGCCAATCGGAGATCCCCCAACAATCCGTCAGGGGGCCCTTTTGTCTTTGAGCAGGTGGTTGCTTATGACCACGCGCTGGATTTCCGACGTGCCTTCGTAGATGGTGAAGACCCGCGCATCGCGATAGTAGCGTTCCACTTCGTAGTCCTTGGTAAACCCGTACCCGCCGTGAATCTGGATGGCTTTGGCCGTTATCCGGTTCACCATTTCCGACGCAAACAGCTTGGCCATGGACGCCTGGCGGCTGTATTTCGTGCCCTGGTCCTTCATGGCCGCCGCCGACATGGTCAACTGACGGGCGGCTTCCAACTCCGTGGCCATATCCGCGATCATCCAGCGCAACCCCTGGAATTTGGAAATTTTCTGGCCGAACTGGGAGCGTTGCTTGGCGTATTTGATGGAGGCATCCAGGGCCGCCTGGGCGACTCCGATGGATTGGGCGGCGATACCGATGCGGCCGCCGTCCAGGGCGGTCATGGCCAGCTTGAAGCCTTCGCCCTCATGGCCCAGGCGATGGTGGGTCGGCACCCGGCAGTTGTCAAAATTGAGATCGGTGGTGTCGGAGGCCCGTAGTCCCATTTTGTCTTCGGCATGGCCGACCTTGAAGCCCGGTGTGCCCTTTTCGACAATGAAAGCGCTGATGCCTTTGTGGCGTTGGGATTCATCGGTCTTGGCCGTAACGATCACCAGATGGGAATTCTTGCCGGTGGTGGTGAAGCGCTTGGTCCCGTTGATAACGTATTCGTCACCGTCCCGGACGGCCGTCGTGATCTGGCTGACCGGGTCGGAGCCGGCTTCCGGTTCCGTCAGTCCGAAAGCACCCAGCATCTCACCGGAGGCCAGTTTGGGAAGGTATTGGCTTTTCTGTTCCTCGGAGCCATAGCGCAGAATGCTTTCACAGACGATGGAATTATGGACGGACATGACCACGGCCGTGGCGGCACAGGAATAGGCGATCTCGGAAAGCGCCAGGACGTAGCTGATGGTGTCCGCGCCCTCGCCGCCGTACTCCGGGGGAACCATCATCCCCAGCAGTCCCAGTTCGGCCATCTTTTTGAGGTTGTCGGCCGGGAACTCCTTGGTGCGGTCGCGTTCCGCCGCCGTGGGGGCAATCACTTTGCGGGAAAATTCCCGAACCATGGACTGGATCATCAGCTGTTCATCGGTAAAACGGAATAGCATGCTCTCCTCCCGTTGCGCCAACGCTGTCAAAACGTGAATGTATAGCGATCCCTGCTTTTTGATTGGATGACATCAAAATTCGATCACGTTGCCGAATCCCCAGGACCGCTTTCCTTCGGGGTCAGGGGCCGTAGACCACCACCAGCATCTCCACCCGCTGGTCGCTGATGTTGCGCATGCGGTGCCGGATGCCGGAGTTGAAGTGCAGCGAGTCCCCCTCGTCCAGGACGTTGATGTGGTCCCCCACGGCAATCTCGATGGAGCCTTGCAGGACGTAGACAAACTCTTCGCCCTCGTGCTGGTAGCCCACCCCCTCGTGATCCTGCATGGGTTCGATGGAAACTTTAAAGGCCTTGAGGTGTTTGTTTTCCGCCCCCGGCGTCAGGGTCGTGTAGGCGTAGTTGTCGGTGCGCTTGGTGTAGGCCTTGACCCGATCCTGAACGGCGGAAGCTTGTTCCCGCAGAAAAAACGTGGAGTCGATTTCCAGGGCGCGGGCGATTTGGAGCAGCGCGCCCACCGGGGGAATTTTTTTGCCGGCCTCGATGCTTTTCAGGTAATCGATGGAAAAACCGGTTTCGTTGGCCATGGCTTCCAGGGGCATTTTCTTTTTGGTACGCGCCTGCTTGATTTTCTTCCCCACCAAGCCTATTTCATCTTTTTTCTTTTTGGTCATGCCGCCTCCTTCCAAGCGCCCGCTTTCTTGTCCGATCCGGGCTAGTGCTGATCATACCGGTAAAAGCCGCGACCGCTTTTGCGTCCCAGCCATCCGGCCTCGACATATTTGCGCAGCAACGGGCAGGGCCGGTATTTGGAATCGTTGAAGCCGTCGTAGAGGGTTTGCATGATGGCCAGACAGGTATCCAGCCCGATGAGATCCGCCAGGGCCAACGGTCCCATGGGGTGGTTCATGCCGAGTTTCATGACGGTATCGATGGCTTCGGCCTCCCCCACGCCGTGATAAAGGCAGAAGACAGCCTCGTTGATCATGGGCATGAGGATCCGGTTGGCGATGAATCCCGGGAAGTCGTTGGCCTCTGCGGGGGTTTTACCGAACGCGTCGGACAGCGACCAGGTGAGTTTGAAGGTTTCGTCCGAAGTGGCCAGCCCCCGGATAACCTCGACAAGCTTCATGACCGGCACGGGGTTCATGAAATGCATGCCGATCACCTTGTCCGGTCGCCCGGTTTGAGCGGCAATCCGTCCGATGGGAATGGACGAGGTGTTCGTTGCGAGAATGGCTCCGGCCGGACAGACCTGGTCGAGATCCCGGAATATCCCGAATTTGAGATCTTCACGCTCGGTGGCAGCTTCCACCACAAAGTCCGCTTGGGCCATATCCTTGAGATCCGTGCTGGTCCGTATGCGGCCCAGAATGACGCCTTTTTCTTCCGCCGTCATACGGCCTTTGGCAACACCGCGTTCGAGATTGGCGGCGATGGTCCGCATCCCTTTTTCAACGAACTCGTCCTTGATGTCGTTCATGATTACGTCCAGGCCGCTGGCCGCAGCGACCTGGGCGATACCGTTGCCCATCTGACCGGCGCCTACGACGCCGAAGACCTTTACATCCATGGTTTCCTCCAAATTCATAAAGTCGCAAGGGTTCGAGGATTCAAGGGGTCAAGGGGCCAAGGGGGAGGGCCTTGAACCCTCGGACCCTTGAATCCTTGAACCCTTCTGTTTACCGTCTTGTCACCACCAGGGCCACGGCTTCCCCGCCGCCCAGGCAGAGGGAGGCCAGGCCGGTTTGCTTCTCCTGGCGGATCATTTCATAGAGCAGGGTTACCAGAACGCGGCAGCCGCTGGCCCCAATGGGATGCCCCAGGGCGACCGCTCCGCCGTTGGGGTTGACCCGGGCCGGATCGAGCTGCAGCTCTTTGAGTACCGCCAGCGTGGATCCGCTGAAGGCTTCGTTGATTTCGAAAAGATCCACATCGTCGGCGGTGATGCCTTGTTTGGCCAGGCATTTGGGTATCGCCCAGATGGGGGCCACCAGGACATATTTCATTTCAATGCCGTAGGAGGCCTGGGCGCCAACGGTCGCCAGGACACGGCACCCCAGGGCTTCGGCCTTTTCACGGGCCATCACCACCACGGCGGCCGCCCCGTCACTGATGATGGAAGCATTGCCGGCCGTTGCCGTGCCGGTTTTCTGGAAAGCCGGCCGCATGCCCGCCAGGATGTCGTAGGACGTTTCCCGGGCGCATTCGTCCTGGTCGAAAATGAGCGGGTCGCCCTTGCGCCGGGGAACCTCCACCGGCATGATTTCGTCCTTGAAGCGACCGGCGGCGATCGCGGCACGGGCACGCTGGTAGGATTCAGCCGCGTAGCGGTCCTGTTCTTCCCGGGAGACGCCGTACTTCTCGGCACACAGGTCATTGGAAATCCCCATGTGGAAATCGTTGACATGGTCCCACAGTCCGTCATTGATCATGTGGTCTTTGAGAACCCCGTTGCCCATTCGATAGCCGGTGCGGGCCTTTTCCAGGTAGTGGGGCGCCATGCTCATGTTTTCCATGCCCCCGGCCACCACCACGTCGGCGTCGCCCACCTGAATGGCCTGGGCCGCCAGCATGATCGACTTGAGCCCCGAGCCGCAGACTTTGTTGACCGTGATGCATTCCACCGCGTCGGGCAGTCCGGCCTTGACGGCGGCCTGCTTGGCCGGATTCTGTCCATAACCCAGGGGCAGCACCTGGCCCATGATGGCTTCGTCCACGTCCTCTTTGGCGATGCCGGCCCGGCGGACGGCTTCCTCCATGACCAGGGCGCCCAACGCGGTGGCCCCGATGGTGCTCAAGCTGCCGCCGAAACTGCCCAGCGGGGTTCGGACGGCGCTGACAATGACAACTTCGCGCATTTTTCCTCCTTGGGGCGGATGCGTAAAACGTGCGATAGCTGCGTTACGCGAATTTTTCGTCGCTGCGGTGTACCGATGTACGCCTCATTCCTCAAAATCCGCAAGCCTTGCTCTCACACGTTTTACGCACCCGCCCGGGTTGATTTCAAAACAATTGGTGACGTCGAACTCGATTTTCTCTGTCGGCTAAATACTCAGGTTTTGAATGCCTTTCAAATGTTATTTATTGCCGTGTGGTTGGTCAGGGTGGGTCGATTGCGGTTCCCGGCAAGACCGCAGCCAAATGGCCCCCGCAGGCGCAGCAGCGCTGCGTCGAGGACCCCATCTTTTTTTGAGTCCAAATATGTCGACAGGACTATTTTTACAAAGGGGTCGATTCAAAAATGAGGATTTTGGTCTCTGATCAAGGCCGCACAAGGGTTTGCGGTGAGGCGTACATTGTACGCCTCAGCCGCTAAACCCGCGGAGAACGCCGATCAGGGGCCAAAAGACCATTTTTGAACGACTCCCTACATGTTGCGGCGGTACTTCCCACCCACATCATAAAGCGCCCCGGTGATCTGGCCCAGGGAGCAGGTTTTCACGGCCTCCATGAGTTCGGCAAAGATGTTGCCGCCCGACAGGGCGGCCTGCTGGAGCCGTTCCAGGGCGGCCGGTGATTCGGACCGGTGCCGGTTCTGGAAATCGGCCAGGCGTTCGAGCTGGGAGGCCTTTTCTTCTTCGGTGGCGCGGGCCAGCTCGACACTTTCCGACAACTCGTCCTCATGGGCGTCCGGGTCCCGGAAGGTGTTGACGCCGATGATGGGCATGGCCCCGGTGTGTTTCAGCGTTTCATAATAGATGGATTCCTCCTGGATCTGGCCGCGCTGGTAGCCCGTTTCCATGGCGCCCAGGACACCGCCCCGTTCGGTGATGCGGTCAAACTCCATCAGGACCGCTTCTTCCACCAGGTCGGTGAGTTCATCCACGATAAAACTGCCCTGCAAGGGGTTTTCATTTTTGGCCAGCCCCCACTCCCGGTTGATGATCATCTGGATGGCCAGGGCCCGGCGCACCGATTCCTTGGACGGGGTCGTGATGGCCTCATCGAAGGCGTTGGTGTGCAGGCTGTTACAGTTGTCGTAGATGGCGCACAGGGCCTGCAGGGTGGTACGGATATCGTTGAACTGGATATCCTGGCTGTGCAGGGAACGGCCCGAGGTCTGGATGTGGTACTTGAGCATCTGGGAGCGGGTGGACGCCCCGTATTTCTCCCGCATGGCCACGGACCAGATGCGGCGGGCCACCCGGCCGATCACCGTGAATTCCGGATCCATTCCGTTGGAGAAAAAGAAGGAGAGGTTGGGTCCGAAATGATCCAACGGCATCCCGCGGGAGAGATAGTATTCGAGATAGGTGAACCCGTTGGCCAGGGTAAAGGCCAGCTGCGATATGGGATTGGCCCCGGCTTCGGCAATGTGGTAGCCGGAAATGGACACCGAGTAGAAATTGCGGACATTGTTTTCGATGAAATATTGCTGGATGTCCCCCATCATCTTGAGCGCGAAGTCGATGGAGAAAATGCAGGTGTTCTGACCCTGGTCCTCCTTGAGGATGTCGGCCTGGACCGTGCCGCGCACATTGGTCAGCACGTCGGCCCGGATCTGGTTGTAGGCCTCCTCGGAGGGGGCTTTTCCGTTTTCCTCGCGGTAGCGGTCCACCTGCTGGTCGATGGCGGTGTTGAGGAACATGGCCAGGACAATGGGCGCGGGGCCGTTGATGGTCATGGAAACCGATGTCGTGGGGGCGCAGAGCTCAAATCCGCCGTAAAGCACCTTGACGTCTTCCAGGGTGCAGACGCTCACCCCGGAAGTGCCCACCTTGCCGTAGATATCCGGCCGGGGGTCGGGGTCATAGCCATAGAGGGTGACAGAGTCGAAGGCTGTGGACAGGCGTTTGGCCTCGCTCTCGGCCGAGAGGAGTTTGAATCGGCTGTTGGTTCGCTGGGGGTCGCCCTCCCCGGCGAACATGCGGGTGGGGTCTTCCCCCACGCGTTTCATGGGGAAAACCCCGGCCGTATAAGGGAAATAGCCGGGGAGGTTTTCCCGCCGCAGCCAGCGGTAGATTTCCCCGGGATCTTTGAAGTGCGGCAGGGCGATTTTGGGAATCTTCTTGCGGGAAAGGGATTCCGTAAACAGTGGTACCCGGATTTCACGGCCCCGTACCTGGTAGACAAACTCTTCCTGCTGATAGGCTTTTTTGATGTCGGCCCAACCCGCTACCAGCTCCGTTGTTTCCGGATCCAGGGCTTGGCGGGCCTTGGCGGCTTCGTCGCTCAAGCGGGTCAGCAGGGCTTCTTCCGAGGCATCGTCCGACAGCAGCCGGGCGGTTTCCTCAAGATGCCAGACGCGGCGCAGGGTTTCGGCCTGTTTGTCGGTCCGGGCGTGGTATTTGCGGACGGTATCGGCGATTTCCGCCAGGTAGCGGGTCCGTTCGGGGGGAATGATGATGGTCTTGGACGAGGAGACTTTCGTGTCCGGCCGGGGCAGCTGCGAGGTAAAGGCCACGCCGGTTTTTTCCTCAATGGTCTCCAGCAGGCCATGGTAGAGGGCCGTTACACCGTCGTCGTTGAACTTGGACGCGATGGTGCCGTAAACCGGCATGTCGTCCGGGGTTTTCTCAAATGCGTTGCGGTTGCGCTGGACCTGCTTGCGGACGTCGCGCACGGCGTCTTCCCCGCCGCGTTTTTCAAATTTGTTGACCACCGTAATGTCGGCGAAATCGAGCATGTCGATTTTTTCAAGCTGGGAAGCGGCTCCGAATTCGGCGGTCATGACATAGATGGAAATATCCACCAGGTCGACGATGAGCGAATCCCCCTGGCCGATGCCGGCGGTTTCGACGATGACCAGTTCGAATCCCGCGCTTTTGGCCACCTGGATGATGTCCGGCAAGGCTTCGGGAATTTCCGTGTGGGACCGGCGGGTAGCCAAAGAGCGCATATAGACGCGTGGGCTGCCGATGGCGTTCATGCGGATGCGGTCGCCCAGCAGGGCACCGCCGGTCTTGCGGCGGGAAGGATCGGCACTGATGATGGCCACCCGGATGTCCTTGAGGTCCAGGAGCATGCGCTGGATCAGTTCGTCGGTCAGGGACGATTTGCCGGAGCCCCCCGTGCCGGTAATGCCGATCACCGGGATACGCCGGTCGGCCATGCGGGCCTTCAGTTCGGCCCGCAGATTGGCCAGGTGGCCGTTTTCCATGGCTTTGGCCTGCTCCACGGTGGTGATCAGGTTGGCCACCATGAGTTTGTTGTCCGGGGTCAGCCGGTCGAGATCGGGGGTTTCACCGGTGGCGCGCGGAAAATCCATGGTCTGCACCATGTGGTTGATGATGCCCTGCAGACCGAGATGGGCCCCGTCTTCGGGGGAGTAGATCTTGGCCACCCCATAGGTTTCCAGTTCCCTGATTTCTTCCGGAACGATGACGCCCCCGCCGCCGCCGAAAACTTTGACGTGGTCCGCATGGGCCTTTTTCAGGAGGTCGATCATGTACTTGAAATATTCCATGTGGCCGCCCTGATAGCTGGAGACCGCAATGCCCTGGGCGTCTTCTTCCACGGCCGCATCCACAATTTCCTGCACCGAGCGGTTGTGGCCGAGGTGAATGACCTCCACACCGGTACTCTGCAGGATGCGCCGGAAGATATTGATGGAGGCGTCGTGGCCGTCAAAGAGCGAGGTGGCGGTAACGACGCGGACACTGTTTAAGGGTTGGTAGATCTCGGTAGTACCTGTCATAACCCCTCCTTACACCCCAATCGGATCGTCGTGGTTATCCTGTAAGGCCTTGCTCTTTCCGGCTGGCGGCATGGCGCAACGCGGGCTGCGGTTGTCAGTCGGAGATGAGACGTGGCCCGTTGTTTCTTCGATCAGCAGTTGTTTGGCCAGGTCAAAGGCCAGGGCATCGATGCGGCTCATCCATTTTCCGATCGCTTCCCGCAACGCATGGAGGATGCGCTGCAGCGGTGGAATCAGGAAGAAGACGGTGCGTGCCATGATAAAGCTGCCGTTGGCCATGGGCTTTTCCCTATGACGGCCGGCGGCGCGGCGGGATGCCCCTGCCGGCCGCCGGTCGGATTGCCTTCTATTTCATTTTTCCCAGCAGGGCGCTGGCGATGGTATTTTTCTGGATTTCCTTGGTGCCCTCGTAGATTTCGCAGATCTTGGCATCGCGGTAGA
>CAJXSL010000025.1 GCA_913060875.1 uncultured Desulfobacteraceae bacterium | reverse complement strand
GATTTCTTACTGGTCATCTCCTGCTCCTTTGAGTAAGATTATAGATAACCAGTTACACAGTTATTTGTACACCCTCCTAAAATTATATGTAATATGTTTCATATTTCGTCTGGCCTAAGTTTTTTACTTATAAACTTATCCCTCCTCGATTGTTTTATAAATCTGATATCAGCAACTTAGCCAGTTTCCGGCATACTTTTTGCGTTATATATAGCTTCCTTCCTTGGGCCGCAATGGCTCGCTGCCGGCACATACACATTTCTATGGGCATTTCAGTGAATGCGTTAATTTGGAATTCACAGGCTACAATGCCCACCTATCCCTTCAAAAGGAGGTCCCATGTCTAAGCGGCTATTCTTATGCGTCTTCTTCTTGCTTTTCGTTTTTTTATCCAATTCCTACGCGGTTCCGCAATACTATACCTTTGAGGGAACAGTAAGATCTATTGCCGATGGTGGTGCAACTATCGCAGAAGTACAAGGTTTTTCGGTAGGTTCATCTATAGATTATACGGTTTTAATCGATTTTGATGCAGATGGGTACATTTTACAACCAGATGGCTCAAGGGACATAATGGAAGATGGATATGGCCCCGAGCCTTATACGGATAACTATCTCGATTACTTCTATGCTGAATTTATATCTGGTACAGTTCTTACGAACAATAGCGTGCCTTCTGATGCATTGATAACCTATTACGGTGTTGAAGAGGAATATGGTCAGGGGACGCCAGGAACCGTCGATACCGATCTTGCCCTACTTACAATGTACGATAGATTAAGTATAGGTGCAGGTTTGTTTATTGAAGAATGGATTGTTGGTGCTTCTTTCGAAGGATTGCAATATATCTGGAATAATGAATCTTCTATTCTTATGCAAAGCGATTTAATCCTGACGAACATATCTGATGTTGCCCCAGTCCCCGAACCTTCCACCATCGTCCTGATGGGCTTAGGGTTGGTCGGTTTAGCCGGTTATGGCCGGAAAAGAATGAACCGGTAAAGCTGATTTTATAAAATTTTGCATTGCAAGAAAAAGCCAAACCCGCTGCGAAGCGGGGACGGAAAACCACGGGTCTCTCAGGGGCGGTAGCCACAGATCCACGGGAGAAAGCCGGGTTGCCTTGGTTATAGGTGACTTCGGTTTTTTGTTTTTTGGGCGGACATTTGCTGAGATATTTATTATTATAAATCGAGAGGAGGAGAGAATGAAAAAAGTGTTTGTAATTGTATCCGTAGCATTCTTGTTATTGGTTTTTGGCACGCTTACAAACAGCTATGCTATACCAATCAGCATGGAATTTTCAGCCTCTGGATTCGTCGATTGGGATGGAAATGAAGCACCCGATGATCCGGTTTCAGGCACTATCACCTGGGAAGCTGCATCGGTTAATGCAACTATCGATTACCTCATCTCGGTCGATCTGACCATTGGAGGGCACAATTACCTGCTATCTGAGATTGACTACGAATCACCGTCACCGTATGACGAAGACGAGGACCTTATCGGCGGCGTGGCCGAAGGGATCGAATATATTATGCCTGGTACCAACGATTTCTGGCTCAGATGGAACCGAGAGACTTTGGAAGTTACAGATTTCTCTTATTCCGTTTATGCATCGTCTGTTGAACTCTCTGATTTTTGGTATGCCACATCATATGAGGCTTCTATCAGTGCCGAAACCGCACCAGTCCCTGAACCATCCTCCATAGTCCTCATGGGCTTAGGTTTGGTCGGTTTAGCCGGTTATGGCAGGAAAAGAATGAACCGGTAAAGCTGATTTCATAAAATTTTACATTGCAAGAAAAAGCCAAACCCGCTGCTAAGCGGGGACGGAAAACCACGAGTTTCTCAGGGGCGATTGCCACAGACCTACGGGAGAAAGCCGGGTTGCCTAGTTCATATAACAGGTATTCAATTTAATTGTAGAGGAAAGGGGCGATAGATAATGAAGACTTTTCTGTTTCTTGGGAAGATGATACTCGCATTCTTGGCCTGTGGTCTCTTATTGACACCTGTTGCAGCAGATGCTGTGCCCTATGAATACAATTACACAGGGGCAAATTTTAATTGGTTTGAAGATGACAATCCTCCCGCCGGTACATACACCATTGCTGATCGGATGACAGTAAGGTTGGTGACAAATGATGGCTTATTGCCAGATGGGGGCGTGGTGGGTGGCGGTGGCTTCCTCGACCTGGCCCCATACCTGGCCAGTTGGTCCTTCAATGATGGTCGACAAACCATTTCAAGCGATACAGGGGGAGGCGGTACAATATTCGCTGTTGTAAGCAATGGTTTAATTGAAGCCTGGGACTTTAGGGTAAATACCGGCGAATCCGTCTATGGCCTCACTGTACCGCCAGGAGAGGCTGACCATTATACAGGCTTCATGAGAACAGTTCATAATCCCAGTCCGGGATTTTACTGGGACACGGGGGTGATCTACGAATGTGATGTAAATAACAATGATATAGCGAAATATGATATGGGAAGAGTTGACTATTCGTGGGGCAACGTTGATTGGGGGGTGTGGAGACAGAATCAAGTGGCCCCAGTCCCCGAACCCTCTACTATGGTCCTAATGGGTTTAGGCCTCGCTGGTTTGGCGGGTTTTGGTCGGAAAAAATTCAAGAAATAAGCAGTCCGCATATCGGCTTCAATTCAGGAGGGAAAACCCCGTTGCCATTGGGTGGCGGGGTTTCTTTTTGGCCATATATGGCAAGGATGCTTCTTTAGAAGACGATAAAAGAAAACTCAAAAGCTTAGCGGGTTGGACGGTGGGGGCGGTGTGGGCGGTGGTTTTGCCAGAGTGAATTTTTGGCTGGCGGGTAAATTTCATGCTGAAGCAATGAAAGGACAGCTTGGACGATGGTATGGTTGCAACGGTGATTTTACATAAAAACTCAGGAAAACTGAGCTACTGTGAGTAATAGAGTGCCCAAAAAGTTAAAAATGATTGTGAAACTGGTTTCATAGTTCATATGCCCCAAAAATTTTATGAAGTACCGTAAATTATCTTAATATCTTAACAATACGGTATTCGACAATCTTTCCTAAATATGGTTCATATATTGCACGAAGGTGCTGTGAATAAAGGCAAGCCCACCAATAAATAGGGACGGAAAGCCACGGGTCTTTCAGGGGCGATAGCCACAGACCACGGGAGAAAGCCAAGCTGCCGTGGCTACAGGTGACGCCTGCTTTTATTGAATCCTCTGTGGCCGTCTATGTTTCATTCGTTGATGCCTATATAAAATAAAAAAGCGCATTAACCGATACCTATTAATTAAAAAAAGGGGGGGATTTGAAAAAAACAAATTTTTTATTTTGTATTGTCTTCTCATTCGTATTCTTTGTAGCAGGCAATGTATTGGCGATTCCGACTATCGGGTTTGTAGACCATGTAGATCATGGTGGTGAAATCAGTCTCATCCCGACCTCAGAAGGGTGTATCGGTAGCGATATTATTTTAGATACTATTTATGCGTACGATGCTCCCATAAACAGTGGAGTGGATTTGAGTATAGTTAATGGCCGATTAAATTTCTCAACAGAAACGAACGTATTTACGATTACAGGAAGTGTACCTGAATTGGGAATTGAAAGTGGCGTTCTTCTTTCAGGAAATTTTAATAGCTTGGCAGGTTGGGGGTGGACAATCGAGCCCTACTTAAATAATGGGGAGGAAGTTTATAATAGCCATTTCGAAGGATACGGGATTGACGTTAAAAATTCCATATTGGAAGAATTCTATGGCCTTTCTGGATTTGATTGGGTTTTTACTACGAAAGTGAGTGCCTTTGGTAATATTTTTGATGAAATTCCGTTAGGGGTATTCCAAGCTTCTATCAACAATAATCCAGCCCCTGTCCCCGAACCTTCCACCATCGTTTTGATGGGTTTAGGATTGGTCGGTTTAGCCGGCTTAGGGCGTAAAAAAATAAGAGGATAACAGATCACCTACAACATCCGTTCAAGAAAAAGCCAAACCCGCTGTGAAGTGGGGACGGAAAGCTGCGGGTCTCTCAGGGGCGGTAGCCACAGATCCACGGGAGAAAGCCGGGTTGCCTTAATTGGAGGCGACTGCGGCTTTTATGCTTTTTGGAGAAGAAAGCTGGATTCGCTTTGAATTTTTAGAAAAAGTAAATGGGGCAGGAGTTGGTCAATGGGATATCCAATCAAATTTCTTCCGCATGGTTTTGGCTCAAAGGCTGTCATCTAAATTGTGTCTTTTTGATAAGGCCATCACTTAAAGGGAAATAAAATGAAAAAAATTAGAGTACTAATGATGCTCGCCGTTGGCCTGTTTATATTGGTTTGTATTACTCCAGCAAATGCAACTACAGTGTTAGCTCAAGGTTCAACAGTTGAAGGGCGGACAATCGGTGAATGGACTGCCGAGTGGTGGCAGTGGGCATATTCGCAATCTATTCCAAATGATGCGTTTACTGATACCACAGGTGTCTATTCGTCTATCAATCAATCAGGCCCTGTCTTTTTTGTTGCTGGAACTATTGGTGGGGAAGCTACAAGGTCATTTTCTGTACCAATTGATACATATTTGCTGGTACCACTTATCAATGTCTCTGTCTCGGAATCATCTTTTGGCGGATCTCCTACAGAAGAAGATTTAAGGGATTATGCAGATTCTCTTATTCGCGAAGTTGATAATCTTTTCGCAGAGATTGACGGCATGGCAGTGCCAAATTTATTCGATTACCGTGAGCTGTCCCCCATATTCAGTTATGACGCAGCTTTAAACAACCCTTTAGGCGTTCCGGCAGGGCCATCAGGTGATGCCGTATCAGATGGATACTGGTTAATGATAGAGCCCTTAAGTGCTGGTACTCATACCATTAGTTTCGGTGGCGGTATCTCCGAAATATTTAGCGTGTCAGTTGTTGATACAATCGACGTTGCTCCTGTCCCCGAACCTTCCACTGTCGTCCTAATGGGTTTAGGCTTGGTAGGTTTGGCCGGATTCGGCCGCAAAAAATTCAAGAAGTAACAGTTGACGTATAGGCTTTAGGAGGGGATACCCCGTTGCCGGCAGGTAGCGGGGTTTCTTTTTGGATCGGCGAGCGAGAATTAATTCCCATAACATTGCCCAAATCATCCATTCGGGTTAATCTAACATTGACAAACGGGCATCTATAGGCCTACCAAAATTTACCTCACCACGGCTCCAACGCTTGCGCAGACGCCACATCAGATAGCGAGACATCTAACGCCCAAACTTCACGAGATTAACTAAAATCGATGGAGGTCGACAGATGAAGAACCCAGGGGAGGGGGTTGATATGAATATTGGCAACAGACGTAAAAATTGGCTGTCCGACTTCACCATCAGGGAATACGGCATCAATGGCGTCCTGATCGTCATCCTGTTTCTGTTCGGGTTGTACCTGAGCTGGAAACTATCCCTTTTCGCCCTGTTCATGTATCTGGCGTCCTGGGCCGCATCTTATTTCGTGCTCTATGCCCTGACATGCCGGCACTGCGCGAACTATGGGAAGTCTTGCCCGGTGCCGCTGGAGGGGAGCTGTGCGCCGCGCTTTTTCAGCCGGGGAGGGGATTTCGGACCCATGGCAGGGGTGGGCGCGGTATTGGCCTACTTTCTCAGGGTGTGCATTCCCTACGTGGCCATACTTCAGATGGGATCGGTGCTGTACTTCCTGCTTTACACCGGCCTGTTTGCCGGATTTTTCTACGTATTGCTTTATCGCACGGGGTGCCCGAACTGTACCAATGTCCAGTGCCCGTTCAACCCGGATTTCAGCACCTGATCGCATCAATACAATCAACGTCGCGAACAGCCTGTTTCGCATTCTGTGCCGGTATATCCGCTTTTCACCCGACCCCTTGAACCCCTGGTTCCTCGGCCCCTTTTAAATCTCGCCAACCCTCTGGGAGTTGATCCCAACTTTATTCCCTTTCCGTTATCTCTTTTGGCGTGGCACAGCCGGCACGCCGAGCTAAGACTGCACCGGCTGTATTCAATCCGGGAGATTGGAGCCCCAGGTTTCACCTCATTTTATGAACGTTCCGGCATTTTCGCACCAATAGATTCCATCGCTTCCTCGAGGGTCGCCCAGGTGGCCATTTCATAGTAATAGTCTTCAATATGAAAAAAGCTGGTCATGAATTTTCTGAAATATGCGGCGGCCTCTTCGTATTTCCCGGGGTTCGTTTGAAAGGCGGAAAAAACCCTTATACCGTCATACCCGCTGGAAACGGCATTCTCGACCAATGATTTCCCCAGTTCTTTGGGGCGGGTGTATTTTTCCAAAGCCCCCTGCCAGGCCGTCAGGACCTCCTGGGTTCGGCTTGCTGGATAATGGGCATCGATCACGATAATCGGCATGATGACCTCCCTTGTGTAGCTTTTCTCCAAATGATCGGAGTTGATGTGCATCGTGGGGGGGGGCGGGGCCGGCTCCGCCGCAATAGAGCCGTGCCGGCATTATCCCATGCCAAGCATTTTCAACCCTTCGGCAACATCGAAATGGGGGGTGATCTCGTATTTGAAGCCTGGCACCCCAAAAAACATCGTATAATAGTTCCCGATGAACTCCATACCCTCTGCCAGCCTGGCGTTGTCCAACTCGTAAAAAGCCACAATCGTGATGCCGTCTGAAACGTTGGATCCGACATAGGGTCCTCTTCGGGTCATGAAGTCAGGGATTTGCGGGGCTTCCAGGAATCTTTTGGCCATTTGGTTGGCAGATTCCGGGGGATAGGACATCCTGTTGATAATAACCATTTTGCTCTCCTTTGGTGAAATGGGTTGAGGGGGACTGAAAATGACTATTTATGCTTAGGCCTCCAGAGATAGAATTCCCCTGGAGGCTTTATGGTGGCAGTTTAAGAAACCGCGCTGGGATGGATTTTTTCATGACAGGCAAGGGATTGGTCAGGTTATGGATTGGTTGAGGCAATTGCCCCGGCAATGATCGGATCAGGAGAGGCGGTTGGTAAGGTGGGCGTTGACGATTGTTCTCGGCGTGCAGGAGTGGAAATGAATGACTTGAATAGTTATGTATTAAGCATGGGGATCAGGCCTGTCAAATGAGCACAGATAAGCAATTTGAAATTAATCGTCTGGCCTCTTGTCATTCCGGCGAAAGCCGGAATCTATGGGCAAATGGGGGGGGCATGGAGATCCAGGCTTTCGAGGCTGTGTCGTAATTGACGCGTTAGGGGTTTGGCATCATGGGTCATTCCGGCGGAAGCCGGAATCTGTTGTATAATCATGCCATTCGTTTGAGGAGATGCCGGCTTTCGCCGGCATGACAGGCAACCCCGTTGAATAGCGACACAATCTCTTTCGCCGGGATGACGTGAGTTTGCATATTTTGTTGCCAGGTTAATAGTACGAAAAAAGGCAGAGCCTCAATGAGGCTCTGCCCGTTTCATCCATTTGCAGGATCTATTTTCACAAGGCTACACAGTTCAGCTGCGTGGGGTACGACTTTGGTTGCCTATGGTTTGAAGCTCTGCCTTGTTGCTATATTTTACAGCTCGCGTTCGTGTTTATGTTCGCCAGGCAGCTGTTTATGTAGTATCCGATAACAGCTATCGTCAGTATGATTCCGATCATGAGGCACCTCTCGGTGTCTTATCCCGCAACATCGATTCCCATGTCACATCCCAGATGAGGATCGGGGTTTTCACATTCGTGGTTGAAATGACGGGTATCTACATGGCCTTCGTTATCGTCTTTGGTGTAGTCATCTGTACGTGTATTTTCCATGGTGTTTCTCCTTGTTGTTTGTTGGTCGTGCATGACTGCCTCAACTGACAATCAATTTAGTTATGGATATTGATCTGGCAAGCCTAAATAAAAATGTGTAAAATGATAGGTAAAACCTATTTATAAGAACCCGTACACATCCTGCCGGCCATGATGTACCACCAACAGAAACCCTGCTTCCGGTTGCCTTATAAATCCTCTCTGTGATATATAGCTCACCACTGTGAACGGCCCTGCAGGGCCGCCACAATGTGCCCACAACATCCCAATATTTCTATCTTTCCCGGCCGAATCGCACGGCCATCAACCCTCAGCAATGGAGGACCATCATGGATGCAACGCGGTGGCGGAACAATTTGGCGACTTATCTTTTCCTGGCGGCCCTGGTGACGATGCTGGCGGCCTGTTCGAGCATGAACAGCACCTCCTCATCCGGGGCTGACAGCGCCGACAAGACGACCGCCCCCACCCTCTACCGGGATTTTGATGACATCCTCCTGCCCAGCGAGATGAAGATCGACGACAAACGGACCTATATTGTCGAAGGTTCGGGGGTGACCACCGGTATCCTGACCATCAAGGGATGGGTGGACCGCAACTCCCTGCTGACCTTTTTCAAGAGCGCCATGGAGCGCGACAAGTGGCAGGAAATTGCGTCCTTCAAGTCGCCGACGGCCGACACCAGCTCGATTCTCGTCTTCCAGAAAACCAACCGTACGGCGGTGATCAGCATTCACGAGGAACTCATCTATACTTACGCGGAAATCGCTGTTGCGCCTTCGGCTAAAAGCATCGGCGGTGGCTTGTACCAAGACTGATGCACCCATCGGCAAGCGGTTGTGCCGGCATGTGAAGTAAAGGATTCCTATGGCGTCATTTTTCCAGGATAAAAATGTAACCCTCGGTGTCACCGGGGGGATTGCGGCCTATAAAAGCGTTGAATTGCTGCGGCTGCTGACCAAGGCCGGGGCCCGGGTGCGGGTGATCATGACGGAAAATGCCCGCTGGTTCGTGGGCCCGGGGACGTTCCAGGCCCTTTCCGGCGAGCCGGTCTGCACCAGTGTTTTCGACGAGGGCGATGCCGCCATCCGGCACATCGACTGGGCCCAGTCCACCGATCTGGCCGTTGTAGCCCCGGCTACGGCCAACTGCATCGGCAAGCTGGCCGGCGGTATTGCCGACGATGCCCTGTCCACCTATATGCTGGCCGTGACCGCTCCGGTGGTCATCTGTCCGGCCATGAACACCAACATGTACGCGCACCCGGCCGTTCAACGGAACCTGGATATCCTGCGCGGCTACGGGCATTTTATTGTCGAACCGGATGCGGGCCAATTGGCCTGCGGCACGACGGGCCCGGGGCGCCTGCCGGATCCGGCCTATATCGTGGAGAAGCTCACCGCGGTCATGGCGCCGGACGATTTTGCCGGCCGCACCATTCTCGTGACGGCCGGCCCGACCCGGGAGGCCATCGATCCGGTGCGCTTCATCAGCAATCCGTCCTCCGGCAAGATGGGGTTTGCCATTGCCAATGCGGCCCGTCAGCGGGGCGCGCGGGTCAAGCTGGTGTGCGGCCCGGTGGCGCTGGCCGACCCGGTGGATGTGGAGGTTCACCGTGTCGACTCGACCCGGGCGATGCATGACAGTGTCATGTCCCTGCTGGATGATGTCGACATCGTCATCAAGACGGCCGCGGTCTCCGACTACCGTCCGGCTTCGCCGGCGGTACACAAGATCAAGAAGACCGCCGACCATTTGACCCTGGCGCTTGAAAAGACCACGGACATCCTGCGGGAGATCGGTCAGCGCAAGGGGGCGCGGCTGGTGATCGGTTTTGCCGCCGAAACCCGGGATTTGCAGGAAAACGCCGCCCAGAAGCTGCGGGACAAGAACCTGGATCTGATCGTCGGCAACGTGATCGGGGAGGCGGGTTCCGGATTTGCGGGGGATACCAACAAGGTGACGCTTTTCTACCCGGACGGAAAGGCGGAGCCCCTGGAGATGATGGGCAAGGAAGACGTGGCCCACCGTCTTCTGGACCGGATCGCGGCCATGCCAAAACCTTAGCTATAGAACCGCCGAGGACGACCGGCGCCTTGTTCATCTTGCAATGACGGCGGTGCGGATTAGCTTTTGGTAGTGATGGAAATTTTTCACATTTAGGGAATGTTTGCATAAAGCCTCGCTGCGCGGAAGGCGCTTTTCCGCCGCCTGCGAAGCTTGGCTCAAGATGTTAGGACGCCATGGAAAACCAGCCACCCGATATGATTTCCGTCCTGGATGACATCCTCAACACCTGCCGCCAATACCAGCGGCAGGGGGTGTCGGGCTACGACTGCTCGGATGCGTCCCGGGAGCGGATGACCCATTGGCACGAGCCCCTGAACCGGCGGACGGAAAGTCTGGAAACCATCCGGGAAGAGCTGGGGGATTGCCAACGATGCCCGTTGTGCCGGCAGCGGCACTGCATCGTTTTCGGGGCCGGCAACCCCAAAGCCCGCCTGGTATTCGTGGGGGAGGGGCCGGGCCGGGAAGAAGATCTCCAGGGCGAACCCTTTGTGGGGGCGGCCGGTGAACTGCTGACCCGCATTATCCAGGCCATGAAAATGACCCGCGAAGAGGTCTATATCGGCAACATCGTCAAATGCCGGCCCCCGGGAAACCGCAATCCGCTGCCCGAGGAGATCGAGACCTGCCTGCCGTTTCTGAAACGCCAGCTGACGGTTATCCGGCCGGATTTCATCGTGGCCCTGGGCAAGGTCGCCGCCCAGACCCTGCTGGAAACCGAGGTGCCCATCTCGCGCCTGCGGGGACGGTTTCACCTGTTTGAGGGCATTCGTTTGATGCCCACCTACCACCCGGCCTATCTCCTGCGCAACCCGGCCAAGAAGCGCGATGTGTGGGAAGACATGAAAATGGTGATGAAGGAATTGGGCCATGCGCTTTGAACGAAGGCTGTTGATCATTGTCGTGGCGGTGCTGCTGGGCCTGTGGGGCACAACGGCGGCGGCCCAGGAAACACCGGCGGTCCATGTCCTGACCATTGCCGCACCGATCAGCCCCGGGGTGGCGGACTTCGTGGAAGACGCCCTTGAAGATGCCGACCGGGAAAACGCCGCCTGTATCGTCATTCAACTCGACACCCCCGGCGGGCTGGCCGAATCCATGCGGTCCATCGTGGTGGACATCCTGGCCGCCAAGGCGCCGGTGGTGGTATTCGTGGCGCCTTCAGGGGCGCGGGCCGCATCGGCCGGGGTCATGATCACCATGGCCGCCGACATTGCCGCCATGGCGCCGGGCACCAATATCGGGGCGGCCCACCCGGTGGGCGCCGGGGGGAAGGAAATCGACGACACCATGTCCGAGAAGGTGGTGAACGACATGGTGGCCCACGCCCGCAGCGTGGCCGAACAGCGCGGACGCAATGCCGACTGGGTGGAGGATGCCATCCGCGACAGTGTTTCCATCACCGAAACCGAGGCGTTGCGGGAAAACGTCATCGATCTGGTGGCCGATGACCTGGACGCCCTTATCGGGCTGCTCCATGGCCGCCAGGTCCAGGACAAAGGTGTCCTGGATGTCAGGGACGCGCCCCGCAAGGTGGTGGAAGAGGGGCTGCGGACCAAGGTGCTGAAAGCCATCAGCGACCCCAACATCGCCTTTATCCTCTTTTTGATCGGGGCGGCCGGCCTTTATTTCGAGCTTTCCCATCCCGGGGCCATTTTCCCCGGGGTGATCGGCGGTTTGTGCCTGATCCTGGCCATCTACGCCTTTCAGATGCTGCCGGTCAATTATGTGGGCATTCTCCTGATGGCCCTGGCCGTCATCCTGTTCATCCTTGAAATAAAAGTTACGAGCTACGGCATGTTGAGCGTGGCCGGCACCATTGCGCTTTTTCTGGGCGGGTTGATGCTCTTCGAGGAGTCCGATTATGGCGCGCGCCTGTCGCTGGGCGTTTTGATCCCGGCGGTGGGGGCGGTTTCCATCTTTTTTGCGGTGGTGGCCGGGCTGGCCTTCAAGGCCCAGGTGGCCGTGACCCGCACCGGGCGGCGGGGGCTGATCGGTGAAGTCGGCACTGTAAAAGCGTCCATCGATCCCGAGGGCAAAGTATTCGTGCACGGTGAACTGTGGAAGGCGCGCGCGGAGTCGCCCCTGGAAGCGGGCCGCAAGGTTCGCGTGGTGGATGTCGATGGGCTGACCGCGGTCGTCGAAGCTGTAAACGACGAGGCTTGACAGCGGATCGGGCCGCCGGCTGCAGGTCGCCTGTCCAATTTACCAACTTAAAAGTGGAGGTCCCATGTATACCACGATTCTCATCGTCGTCCTGGCGGTATTCTTTCTTTCCGCGGCCATCAAGATCCTGCGTGAATACGAGCGCGGCGTGGTCTTTCGGCTGGGCCGGGTCATCAATGCCAAGGGGCCGGGCCTGATCATCCTGATTCCGGTTATCGATAAAATGGTCAAGGTCAGCCTGCGCCTGGTGGCCCTGGACGTGGACCCTCAGGATGTCATTACCCGCGACAACGTTTCCGTCAAAGTCAATGCCGTGATCTATTTCCGGGTGATCGATCCCATCAAGGCCATCATCGAAGTGGAAAATTACAGCTATGCCATGTCCCAGCTGGCCCAGACCACGATCCGCAGCGTGTGCGGCCAGGCCGAACTGGATGACCTGCTGGCGGAGCGGGAAAAAATCAATGCCGAACTCCAGGAAATCCTCGATACCCATACCGATCCCTGGGGTATCAAGGTGACCACGGTGGAGCTCAAGCACATCGATTTGCCCCAGGAGATGCAGCGGGCCATGGCCCGCCAGGCCGAAGCGGAGCGCGACCGGCGGGCCAAGATCATCAATGCCGAGGGCGAACGGCAGGCGGCCGACAAGCTGTCCGAGGCCGCTTCCATTATCGCCAAATACCCGGTGGCCTTGCAGCTGCGCTACCTCCAGACGGTCAACGAGATGGCCAGTGAGAACAACACCACCACCATATTCCCGATTCCGATCGATTTGTTCCGGCCCCTGATGAAACCCCTCGAACACATGCTGCAGGACAACAATAAACCGGCGGCGGATCAAGACGCCTGAAGCCACCGGTTGCCCAGCGGCCATTGAGGATGTGACGGTTGACATCCCATGATGAAGTGGTTTATTGAAAACGTTTTATCGAACGCCGAACGGAACGTTCGGGCCGTTGACTTTTACCACCGGCGATAATGCATAGGCACTATTCGGAAATGCTTCACGAAGCGGGGGCTCGCCAGCCTCCGCTCGTTCTTTCATGAAAGGAGATAACGGCGCATGGGTGGAAAGAAAAAAGAGGCCAAGGAAAAACCCCTCGAGAAGATGACCGCCACGGAGCTGCGGGAGGTCGCCAAGGAAACATCCGGCATCACGGGGGCCCACGGTATGAACAAGGACGAATTGCTGAGCGCCATCCGGCAGGCCCGCGGCATCGAAGAGACCGGCAAGAAAAAAGCGGATGCTTCCCTGCGCGATATCAAGGCCAAGATCAAGGACCTGAAAGTGAAAAGGGCCGCTGCTCTGGAAGGCAAGGACAGCCGCATGGCCACCATTTATAAACGCAAGATCTCCCGCCTCAAGAGCCGCAGCCGGCGGTCGGCCTGACGGAACGCAACGATATGGACGCGGCCATTAAAATGCCTTCCGGGGCGCCCCGTAGGGCCTTGGTGACGGACGATTCGGCTTATCATGGCCTGGCGCCGGCGACGACCGCCTTTGATATTGACGGCGTCATCGCCGACACCATGCAGCTGTTTATCGAGATCGCCCGGGAATCCTTTCAGGTCGAGCACCTTCGCTACGAGGATATCACCAGCTACAACCTCGAGGATTGTCTCGATCTGGACCCGGACATCATCGCGGCCGTCATCGACCAGATCATTGCGGGGACGCACACCCCGCAGCTGCGCCCCATGGACGGCATGGGGCCGCACATGGCCCGATTCGGCCAGAGGGGGCAGACCGTCCGTTTTGTGACGGCCCGCCCCGAGGCCGGTGTGATCCGGAGCTGGCTGGAAAGCAACCTGCCCCTGGATCCCGCCCAGATCGAGGTGGAGGCCACCGGTTCCTTCGAGGCCAAGGCCGAAGTTCTGCTTGCGGAGGGCATTCGCGTGTTCGTGGAAGATCGTCTGGAAACCTGCTTCCATTTGAGCCGGGTGGGCATCACCCCCATTCTGTACGTGCAGCCCTGGAACCGTTATCCGCATCCCTTCCGGGAGGTATCCTCCTGGGAGGAGATCGCATCGCTGATGGCGCCGTAACTTCTCTTTGGACGGGAACCGGCCCTGTCGTAAGGCGCGACTTTGGAAACACAATCATCACGAATACCGCTGCTGGCATCGTTTCTGGAATCCCTGTCGGCTGAAAAGGGCTATTCCGCGCATACCATACGGGCCTATCGCCACGACCTGGAGGAATTTGCCGGCATTGTCGCGGGCGGGGACGAAGACGCGGTAAGGTTCGATCCCCGGGAGGTGGATGCCCTGGATGTAAGGGGCTACCTGGCGGCGCTGTACCGGAAGAACCGGAAGACGACCATTGCCCGCAAGCTGTCGGCCGTGCGCAGCTTCTTCCGATTCCTGGTCCGCCAGGGAGTGCTCGAAGTCAACCCGGCCGAGGCGGTGCAAACACCCAAACGGGGGCAAAAGATACCCGCCTGCCTCACGGTGGATGACATGTTCCGCCTGTTGGACGCCATTCCCGATGAAACGGTTTTCGACCGGCGCAATCGGGCGATTTTCGAGACCCTTTACACCGCAGGTGTCCGCATCAGTGAACTGGCCGGGCTGGACACCGTCCATGTGGACCTGGAAGGGTTGACCATCAAGGTGGCGGGGAAGGGGAACAAGGAGCGGATGGTGCCCATCGGGACCAAGGCGGCCCGGGCGATACGGGACTACCGGGAAAAGCTCTATCAGGAGACCGGGATTGCGCCCGATCAGGCGGGGGCATTGTTCCTAAACAAATTCAAGCGACGGTTGTCGGTGCGGTCCATGGCGCGCTGCCTCGATCAACTGGTGCGGGCCTGCGGGATGATGGTGCCGGTGTCCCCCCACACCCTGCGCCACACCTTTGCCACGCACATGTTGAATGCCGGGGCGGATCTCCGGGCGGTGCAGGAGTTGCTGGGGCACGAGAGCCTTTCCACAACCCAGAAATACACCCATGTGAGCATCGATCGCCTGATGGAAGTCTATGACAAGGCCCATCCGCGCAAATAAGGACGGCCGTTAAACGGAAAAGAAGGCACGATCATGAAAATAAGGAGTACGACCATTCTGGCGGTGCGCCACCAGGGCCAGCTGGCCGTGGCCGGTGACGGCCAGGTGAGCATGAACAACACGGTGGTCAAGCACCATGCCCGCAAGGTGCGCCGTATCTACAACGACCGCATCATCGTCGGGTTTGCCGGGGCTACGGCGGACGCCCTGACCCTGTCGGAAAAGCTGGAGGGCAAACTTGAGCGCTACAACGGCAATCTGGTGCGCAGTGCTGTGGAACTGGCCCGGGAGTGGCGTACGGACAAATACCTGCGGCGGCTCGAGGCCCTGATGATCGCGGCGGACGAAGAAAGCACTTTGCTGATATCCGGCACCGGGGATGTGATCGAGCCGGATGAAGGGGTTCTGGCCATCGGGTCCGGCGGTATCGCCGCCCAGGCGGCGGCGCGGGCTTTGACGGTCCACGCCGACATGACGGCCCGCCAGATCGTGGAGGCGGCCATGCAGATTGCCGCTGACATTTGTGTATTCACCAATCACCAATTGACGATCGAAGAAGCGTGAGCTGATTCGACGTGAAAGGCGCGGAAAATGCCGCTCCTGTACAGGACTTTGAAAACCATGAAACAACTCAAACCGGCCGAAACCGTCCGGGAGCTTGACCGCTATATCATCGGGCAGCACCAGGCCAAACGCTCCGTTGCCATCGCCCTGCGAAACCGCTGGCGGCGGCAGCATGTCCGGGAAGATCTGCAGGACGAAATCGCCCCGAAAAACATCATTCTCATCGGGCCCACCGGGGTCGGCAAGACGGAGATCGCCCGTCGTATCTCCCTGCTGGCGGACGCCCCTTTTTACAAAGTGGAGGCCTCCAAGTTTACCGAGGTGGGCTACGTGGGGCGCGATGTGGAATCCATGGTGCGGGATCTGCTGGAACTGACCATCAACCAGCTCAAGGCCCGGGCCCAGGAGGAGGCGCAGCCCAAGGCCCGGGAACTGGCGGAAGAACGTCTGCTGGACATTCTGCTGCCCAAACCCGCGCCCCAGAGGGGATTTCAACTGCGGCCGGCGGAAGCATCCGCCAATGGGGATGCGGCCGAAGCGCCCCCGGAGGTCTCTTCCAACACCCGGGACAAGCTCCGCCGCATGCTCAAGGACGGAAAACTGGACGAGCGCGAAGTGGAAGTCAATGTCAGCGCCCGGACCACCCCCATGGTGGAGATTTTTTCCAATGCCGGCATGGAAGAGATGGGCTTCAATTTCAAGGACATGCTGGGGGGACTCCTGCCGAAAAACACCAAGAAGCGCAAAATGAAGGTCCACCAGGCCCGGGAGATCCTCACCCAGGAGGAAGCCCAAAGCCTGGTGGACATGGACAAGGTCGTGAAAAGCGCCGTCGAAAAGGTGGAACAGTCCGGTATCATCTTTCTGGACGAGATCGACAAGATCGTGGGGTCGGACAGCCGCCAGGGGCCGGATGTTTCCCGGGAGGGGGTCCAGCGGGACTTGCTGCCCATCGTGGAGGGCAGTTCGGTCAACACCAAATACGGCCCGGTCAAGACGGATCACATCCTGTTTATCGGCGCCGGGGCGTTTCATACCATCAAGCCCGCCGACATGATTCCTGAGCTGCAGGGGCGTTTCCCCATCCGGGTGGAGCTCGATTCCCTGGACAAGGATGATTTCTACCTGATTCTCAAAGAGCCGCGCAACGCATTGCTGCTGCAATACCAGGCCATGCTGGAAACAGAGGGGGTGGCGCTTTCCTTCACGGACGATGCCGTGAAGACCATCGCGGCGATTGCCGAAGAAGTAAATGCACGCACCGAAAACATCGGGGCCCGAAGACTGCACACCCTCATGGAATGCCTGTTGGAAGATATTCTCTTTGATGCGCCCGATATCGACACCAAAACCATCGCCATCGACCGCGACGATGTTGTCGCCAAGCTGCAGCGCGTCAAGGACGACGAAGACCTGAGCCGCTATATACTGTAGGCCCCTATACGGCCTTCGTCTGCCGAGGCAAGGAAGCAAAAGGAGCAGGAACGCATGGCACAAGCCGATCCGAAACAGACGCCCAATGTGGCCGATATCCTGGTGGAGGCCCTGCCGTACATCCGGCAGTTTTCCGGGATGACCATCGTCATCAAATACGGGGGGCATGCCATGGTGGACCCGCAGCTGCGGGACGATTTTGCCCAGGATGTGACCCTGTTGAAATTTATCGGCCTGAATCCCGTGGTGGTGCATGGCGGCGGCCCCCAGATCAACGCGGTCCTGGACCAGATGGGGATTCGCCCCAAGTTCGTGCGCGGTATGCGGATGACCGATGAACGCACCATGGATGTGGTGGAAATGGTGCTGGGCGGCAAGGTCAACAAAAGCATCGTGGCCCTGATCAACCGGCACGGCGGCAAGGCGGTGGGGCTGAGCGGCAAGGACGGCGGGCTCATCGAGGCCGAGAAATTGCAAATCGTCACACAGGACCAGGGCGACGCCCCCCCGGAAATCATCGATCCGGGCCTGGTGGGCAACGTGACCCGCGTTCGCCCCGGGATTATCCATACCCTCGCCGAAAAGGGATTTATCCCCATCGTGGCGCCGGTCGGCACCGGGCCTGCGGGAGAAACTTTCAATATCAATGCCGATCTGGTGGCGAGTCATATTGCCTGTGCTCTCCAGGCCGGACGGCTGGTTTACCTGACGGATGTGGACGGCGTGATGGATGGCCAGGAACAACTTATCCCCACGATTCGCCGTCCCGCCATAAAGGACCTGATCGCCGACGGCACCATATCCGGCGGGATGATCCCCAAAATCGAATATGCCCTGGCAGCACTGCAGGAGGGGGTGCGCAAGGTTCCCATCATCAACGGGACCAAGCGGCATGCCCTGCTGCTGGAACTTTTCACCGACAGCGGAATTGGAACGGAAGTGACGGAATGACACAGGTGACGATCGAGACAGCGGAAAAGATACTGGCAACCACCTACAGCCGGATGCCGGTGGTTTTCGAAAAAGGACAGGGGGCCACCCTTTGGGACACGGCCGGCAAGGCCTATACCGATTTTCTGGCCGGCATTGCCGTTTGCGGGCTGGGCCACGCCCATCCGGCGGTGCAGGCCGCCCTGGCCGAGCAGGCCGGCAAACTGCTGCACGTATCCAATCTCTTTTACACCCGACCCCAGGTGGCGCTGGGCCAATGGCTTATCCGGCACTCTTTTGCGGATCGCGTTTTTTTCTGCAACAGCGGGGCCGAGGCCAACGAGGCCGCCATCAAGCTGGCCCGCAAATACTTTTCGGACCAGGGGGCGCAAGACCGCTATCGCATTATCGCCATGGAGCAGTCGTTCCACGGACGCACCATGGGCAGCCTGTCGGCCACCGGACAGGCCAAAATCCGCAAGGGGTTCGAACCGGTTCTGGAAGGCTTTGATTTCGTCCCCTTCAACGATGCGGAGGCCCTGGCGGCCCGGGTGGACGATTCCGTGTGCGCCGTCATGCTGGAGCCGATCCAGGGGGAGGGGGGCATCGTTTGCCCGGACCCCGGTTACCTGGCGGCGGTGCGGCGGCTGTGCGACGAGCGCGGCGCCCTGATGATCCTGGACGAGGTCCAGACCGGCATGGGACGGACCGGCAAGCTTTTCGCCCATGAGCACGAGGGCGTCACACCGGATATCATGACCCTGGCCAAATCCTTGGGCAACGGGCTGCCCATCGGCGCCATGCTGGCCCGGGAAGCCGCCGCCGGGGCCTTCGGACCCGGGGCCCATGCCACCACCTTCGGCGGCACGCCCATCATCACGGCGGGCGCCCTGGCGGTGGTCCAAACCATTGAAGGCGAGGACCTTGTGGCCCGTGCCGCACGTATCGGGGCCTATTTCCTGGAACGCCTGCAGGAACTCAAGGGCCGGCACGCCCGTATCGAAGCCGTGCGGGGCCGGGGGCTGCTGCTGGGGCTCAAACTGAAGGAAGAGGGCGCTCCCATCGTGAACGCATGCCTGGAGCGCGGTTTCGTCATCAACTGTGTGCAGGGGGACATCCTGCGGTTTGCCCCCCCGCTGATCATTTCGACCCGTGAGATCGATGCACTGATCGATTGCCTGGACGCTATTCTATCAACGGAGGTTTAATCAAATTGACTGTCAACGTGAACAAAGTGGTGCTGGCCTATTCCGGGGGCCTGGATACATCGGTTATTCTCAAATGGCTCATTGAAACCTATGACTGCGAGGTGGTCACCTTCTCGGCCGACCTGGGACAGGTGGACGACATGGCCCACGTGGAAGACAACGCCATGAAAACCGGGGCGGCCAAGGCTTACGTGGAAGATTTGAAGGAAGAATTCGTGCGCGACTATGTCTTCCCCGCTTTCCGGGCCAACGCCATCTACGAAGGAACCTATCTGCTGGGCACCTCCATCGCCCGTCCCCTGATCGCCAAGCGGCAGATCGAGATTGCCGCGGAAGAAGATGCCGATGCCGTCAGCCACGGGGCCACCGGCAAGGGCAACGATCAGGTGCGCTTCGAACTGGGGTACCTGGCGCTCAACCCGCACATTAAAATCATCGCCCCCTGGCGCGAATGGGATCTGAACTCCCGGACCATCCTCATGGATTTTGCCAAGCGCCACGGCATCGATGTGCCCACCACCCATGCCAAGCCCTACAGCACGGACGGCAACATGCTGCACATCAGCTACGAGGGGGGCATCCTGGAAGATCCCTGGGCGGCCGCGCCGGAAGATATCTTTACCCTGACCCGGTCGCCGCTCGAGGCCCCGGATCACCCCAAGACCATCGAAATCGCTTTTGAGCAGGGCAATCCGACCGCCATCAACGGCGAAGCCCTGTCGCCGGCGGCCATGCTGAAGCGGCTCAACGAACTGGGCGGACAGCACGGCATCGGCCGCATGGACATCGTGGAAAACCGTTTTGTGGGCATGAAGTCCCGGGGCGTTTATGAAACCCCCGGCGGCACCATCCTGCGGATCGCCCACATGGCCATGGAATCCATAACCCTCGATCGGGAAGTCGTCCACCTGCGGGATTCCCTGGTTCCCAAATATGCCCAGTTGATCTACAACGGATTCTGGTTCTCCCCCGAGATGGCCGTCCTGCAAAACATGGTGGATATGACCCAGCAGAACGTGGCCGGCGTGGTGCGGCTGGAGCTGTTCAAGGGCAATTGCCGGGTAAGCGGCCGCAAGTCGGATCGATCTTTGTACCGGGAAGACTTCGCAACCTTCGAAGACGACGAAGTTTACAGCCATAAAGACGCCGAAGGCTTTATCCGCTTGAACGCCCTGCGTCTGCGCATCCAGAAGATGCTGGAGCAACAGTAGGAGACAGACCATGGCCGAAAAACCCTGGGACGGGCGCTTTTCCGAAAGCACGGACCAAACCGTGGAGGCGTTTACGTCCTCCATTGCCATCGACAAACGGCTTTACCGCCATGATATCGACGGCAGCATGGCCCACTGCCGCATGATGGCCCATACGGGCATTATCAGCGAAGACGATGCGGACCAGCTTGTGCGGGGACTCGCGCAAATCCGGGACGAGATCGAAACGGACCGGTTCGTTTTTGTCGACCGCCTGGAAGACATCCACATGCACGTGGAAAGCCGGCTGTCCGAAATCGTGGGACCAGTGGCGCGCAAGCTGCACACGGCCCGCAGCCGCAACGACCAGGTGGCCCTGGATGCCCGGCTCTACCTGCGGGAGGAGACCCGTCTCATCATCCGCCAATTGCACGGCCTGCGACGGGTTCTGGTGGACGCGGCCGGCTCCCAGATGGGGGCGGTCATGCCCGGCTACACGCATATGCAGCGGGCCCAGCCGGTGCTGTTGTCCCACCACCTGCTGGCCTATTACGAGATGTTCACACGGGACAGCGACCGCTTCCGCGATGCCCTGACCCGGATCGATGTCATGCCCCTGGGCTGCGCCGCCCTGGCCGGTACGACCTTTCCCATCGACCGCGACGACACGGCGGCGCAACTGGGCTTTGCCGGGGTGTCGGCCAACAGCATGGACGCCGTGGCGGACCGGGATTTCATGCTGGAGTTCCTGTCTGCGGCCAGCATTTGCATGGTGCACTTCAGCCGCCTGTCCGAAGAACTCGTCCTGTGGGCCAGCAGTGAATTCGGGTTTATCGAGATGCCGGACGCCTTTTCCACCGGCAGCAGCATCATGCCCCAGAAGAAAAATCCGGATGTGCCGGAATTGATCCGGGGCAAGACCGGGCGCGTCTTCGGCGACCTGGTGGCCTTGCTGACCACCATGAAAGGGCTTCCCATGGCCTATAACCGGGACATGCAGGAAGATAAGGGCCCCATCTTCAGCACGGTGGACACCCTGACGGCCTGCATCGACGTGATGGCCAAAATGCTGCCGCGGGTGACGTTTAAAACCGATGTCATGCGCCGGGCCACGACCACCGGGTTCCTCAATGCCACGGATATGGCCGATTACCTGGTGGGCAAGGGAATCCCCTTTCGCGAGGCCCATTCCGTGGTGGGGCGGGCCGTGGCGTTCGCCCTCGGCCAGGGCAAGGAACTGGATCAACTGTCCCTCGAGGAGATGCGGACATTTTCCGACGTTATCGATGCGGACCTGTTTGAGGCGCTGACCGTGGAGCAGGTCATCGATCGGCGCACATCCAAGGGCGGCACGGCCACGGACAACGTGCGGGCCGCTGTCCGTGCGGCGGCGGAACAGTTGGCCGCCGAAGCGCTTCCCCTGTAAGGACAAGACGGAGAGACCATGCGTATGCGACGGCTGAAGCACGGTGGGACCACAATCCTTGTCGGTATGATGGCGCTATTGCTCTGCTCATTGACGGCGGGCTGCGGCAAGAAGGCCCCGCCGAGGCTGCCCGATGTTGAAATGCCCGCCGGTGTCCGTAACCTGGCGGCCGCCCTGGCGGGCGGCGACATCGTATTGAACTGGACGCCGGCCGCCGCGGATAAGGCCGCAAACGTGGCCGGCTACCGGATCTACCGGTCGGCGGATCCGGTTACAGCGGATGTCTGCGAAGGCTGTCCGATCCTGTTCAAGCCCGTGGCCGACGTGCCCATGGCGGCAGGCGAGGCGGCCGCTCCGAAGATGACCTATCGGGAAGAACAATTGCCGGGCACGCGTTATCGCTTCAAAGTCGTGCCCGTTGACGCGCAGGGACGGCTCGGACCGGATTCCAACATCGTGGCCATCACCACGGATTGACGCGCGCAACAGGGAGGTTAGCATGCATCATTTCCAGTATAACGACGGCCGACTCTGCTGCGAAGGGGTGTCCATCGAAGCCATCGCCGAGCAGGTCGGCACCCCTTTTTATCTCTACAGCCATGCCACCCTGACCCGCCATTTCCAGGCCTTTGACCAGGCCTTCGAAGGCATGGACCGGATGGTCTGCTATTCGGCCAAAGCCAATTCCAGCCAGGCTGTCCTGCGGCTGTTCGCCGGGCTGGGCAGCGGCCTCGACATTGTTTCCGGCGGTGAACTCTACCGCGGCCTCAAGGCCGGGTTCGATCCGGCCACCATTGTCTACTCCGGTGTCGGTAAAACCGCCGCGGAGATCGACAGCGCCCTGGAACACGGCATTTTCATGCTGAACGTGGAGTCCCGGCCGGAATTGGAACTCATCAACGCGCGGGCCGGTGCCCTGGGGCGGTGCGCCCCCGTCGCCGTGCGCGTCAACCCGGACGTGGACCCCAGGACCCATCCCTATATTTCCACGGGGCTGAAGAAAAACAAATTCGGGTTGTCACCCCAGGCGGCCATCGAACTCTACCGTCAGGCCCGGGACATGGCGCATGTGGACGTCAAGGGCATCGATTGCCATATCGGCTCCCAGATCACCGAAGCCGCACCCTTCCGGGACGCCCTGGCGCGCCTGCGGGAGCTCATCGAGCAGTTGGCCCGGGAGGGCATTGCCATCCGGGTGGTGGACGTTGGCGGGGGACTGGGTATCACCTACCACGACGAGCAGCCGCCCCACCCGATGGACTACGGCACGGCCATCCGGGAGGGCCTGGCCGGGCTGGATGTGCGGCTGGTTCTCGAACCCGGCCGTGTTATCGTGGGCAATGCCGGCATCCTGGTTACCCGGGTGTTGTACCGCAAAGACGGCGACCAGAAACGGTTCATGGTGGTGGATGCCGGTATGAACGATCTGATCCGCCCCTCGCTTTACGATGCCTTTCACGACCTCTGGCCGGTGCGGGAGGCCGCCGGCGGTCAGCGGATCAGGGCCGATGTGGTAGGCCCCATCTGTGAGACCGGCGATTTTCTGTCCCGGGATCGGGATGTGCCGGATGCGGCCCCGGGGGATCTTTTGGCCGTGATGAGTGCGGGGGCCTACGGCTTTACCATGGCCTCCAACTACTGTTCGCGCCTGCGTCTGGCGGAGGTGATGGTGCGGGACGACGCCTTTGGCGTCATCCGGGAACGGCAAACATATGCGGATTTGATTCACGGGGAATCGATCCCCGATTTTCTTTAAGCGAGGTGGGCTGGTATGGAAATGATTCCCTTCACCAAAATGAACGGGTGCGGCAACGATTTTATCCTCATCGACAACCGCTCCGGGCGGGTGGCCTCCGATCCGGCCGATCTGGCGCGGCGCGCTTGCCGCCGGAAGCTTTCGGTGGGGGCGGACGGCCTGATCCTGATTGAAGACGCCGAAGGCTTTGACTTCCAGTGGCAGTTTTACAACTCCGACGGCAGTCGGGCGGAAATGTGCGGCAACGGGGCGCGCTGCGCGGCCCGCTTTGCACGCGATTTGGGCATCACCGGCTCGCAGATGACCTTTCAGACGGATGCCGGACCCATCCAGGCGGAAATGCGCGGCGACCAGGCCAAGGTCAAAATGACCCCGCCCGAGGATTGCCGACTTGACTACTGGATTGATCTGGATAGCGGCCCCCTGATGATCAGCAGCATCAATACCGGGGTGCCCCATGCGGTGGTGGCCATGGATGACCTGGCCACGGCGGATATCGTGCCCACGGGGCGGGCCATACGCTACCACGACCGGTTCGCGCCGGCCGGCACCAATGTCAATTTCGTGTCGTCCCTGGCCGAAGGCGCTCTCCAGGTGCGAACCTATGAGCGGGGTGTGGAGGACGAAACCCTGGCCTGCGGCACGGGATGTGTCGCCAGCGCTCTCGTGACAGCCGCTCTCAGGGAATGGACGTCTCCCATCCCGGTGACCACGCGCAGCGGCGGCGTTCTCACCATTCATTTCGAGCAGGAGGGCGACCGGTTCCGGGAGGTCTATATGGAGGGCGATGCCCGCATCGTCTACACCGGTGAACTTCATCCGGATGCGCTGCTGGCATGACACGGCCGGACGGAAAAGCCGGTTTGAATCCCCGTTGCGGCCATGTCGCCTATATCTCGGTGGGGTCCAACCTGGGGGATAAAACGGCCCATTGCCGGTTCGGCATATCCCGGGTGGCCGCCCACCCGGACATCGAACTGACGGCCACCTCGCCGTTTTACCGCACGGCGCCGGTGGACTATACCGACCAGGACTGGTTCGTCAATGCCGCCTTTCGTATTGCGACATCCCTGAGCCCCCACCAGTTGCTGGCGGCCACCAGTGCCGTCCAGGAAGAGGCCGGGCAGGGGGAGAAAGAAATTCGCTTCGGGCCCCGCATACTGGACCTGGATCTGATTTTCTATGACGACCTGGTCCTGGAAAGCGTGGACCTGGAGCTGCCCCATCCCCGCATGCACAAAAGGCGTTTTGTGTTGCAGCCCATCTGTGATATAGATCCCCATCTTGTGCACCCGCTCCTTGGATCCCACGTCGGCGAATTACTCGAAGGCCTGGGAGACGACGGGCAGGAGGTGATGCGGATCGATGCTTAAACTCATCATTATCGCGGTGGTGGGCTATGTTTTTTATCGGGCCCTGAAGTCCTGGATGATCGGCACCATGGCCCGGCCGGACGATTTGAACGGCCGCAGCGGAACCGCCGTCGATGACGTCCTGGTGCAGGATCCGGTGTGCAAGACTTACATTGCCCAGCGGAGCGCCATCCCTTTGCATGAAGGGGATGAAGTTCTTTATTTTTGCAGCGAAGCATGCCGCGAGCGCTACCGCCGTGAACACGCGTCTGAGAAGAAATCATAACCCTATTGAATGAATACCCAGCCAGGAGGATTGCGACCGAATGAAATTCTTCATTGATACCGCCAACATCGATGAAATCAAAGAAGCCAACGCCATGGGAATGGTGGATGGCGTGACCACCAACCCGACCCTGATCGCCCGCGAGAAAGGGGACTTCAAGGAAATCATCACCGAGATCTGCAAGGTTGTAGACGGCCCCATCAGCGCCGAGGTGATCAGCCTGGAGACCGATGGCATGGTTGCGGAAGCCCGTGAACTGGCCAAAATTCACGCCAACATCGTGGTGAAGATCCCCATGACCACCGACGGGTTGAAAGCCGTGCGCACCCTCACTGCGGAAGGCATCAAAACCAATGTGACCCTGGTTTTTTCGGCCCTTCAGGCCTTGATGGCCGCCAAAGCCGGGGCGACCTATGTCAGCCCCTTCGTCGGACGGCTCGACGACCTGTCCCAGGAGGGGATGATGCTGATCGAGCAGGTGGCCGATATTTTCAGCAATTACGCTTACGAAACCGAAATCATCGTGGCCAGCATCCGCAACCCGATGCACGTTCTCGACACGGCCCTGATCGGCGCCGATGTCGCCACGATACCGTTCAACGTTCTCAAGAAACTGGCGGCCCATCCGCTGACAGACAAAGGGATTCAGTCTTTCCTGGACGACTGGAAGAAGGCCGGCAACTAACCCCAACCAACAGCGAGCCCATGGTATGGAACTGTCGGAACGCCTTAAAAGCCATTTCAGCAATCCCAATAATCTGACCCTCTACCGGGTCTTGGCCATTCCCGGGCTGGTGGTGCTCCTGTTATTCCCGAACCGGTTTACCACCATCCTGGCCGCCCTGATTTTCAGCATTGCGTCCGTCACGGATGCCTTGGATGGTTTTTTCGCCCGGCGGCTGGGCCTGGAGTCGAGCTTCGGCAAGGTGATGGATCCGGTGGCCGACAAACTGCTGGTTTCTTCGGCCTTTATCATGATGACTTCGCTGGGCTGGGTGCCGGCCTGGATCGTGTGCATTATCATCGGGCGAGAGCTGGCGGTGACGGGTTTGCGCAACCTGATGGCCGAAAGCCACGAGGATGTCTCGGCCTCCAATCTCGGCAAGTACAAAACCGGTTTCCAGATCGCCGCCATCATCCCGTTGCTGATCCATTACCCTTATCTCGGCATTCAGTTTCACCTGATTGGCATGTTCTTTCTGTGGTGCGCCCTGCTGCTGACCGTGTGGTCGGGCGCCGATTATTTTCTTCGCTTCCGGGGTGTATTGAAATTATAATTTTTTTGTTGACATCAGACGCCGGAATCGATAGAAAGTCTTTTCTTAACTGAGCGGGAATAACTCAGTGGTAGAGTGCGACCTTGCCAAGGTCGAAGTCGCGGGTTCAAATCCCGTTTCCCGCTCCATTTTTTTTCTGGCGGCATAGCCAAGTGGTAAGGCAGCGGCCTGCAAAGCCGTTATTCGGCGGTTCGAATCCGCCTGCCGCCTCCAAAGACGCAACTTATCCAGCCTGCAAATTCCTCAAGGGAATTGCAGGCTTTTTTTATTTTGTAAAGAATGTGGAAAAGTGGAGAACTTGCCCGGCTGTCAGGCGATAATTTGCTGCCATACGAAATAAACCAGAAACCAGATCAGGGCGGAGAGGGGCAGGGCCAGGCAAATACCCCCAAAAAAGCGGTTGCGGGGAAAATGGATCGGCATTGCGCTTGGCGATAGGATGCGGAGGGTATCCTCTATATCATGTAAATCCGACCTGTCGGGATCGCCTTGGTCGGACATGCGGAACGGTTTGTCTTCGGCATAATGGGAAACGTTGGCATCATCATTGAAGAGATCTTGCATGCGAACTTCCTTCTGCCTTCAATGGCAGACGGCCTTTCCGAAATGATCCAAATGATCGTACAGATCATCCAGGGAAAACGGTTTAGGGAGAAACGCGGTGGAACAGGTGTCGGCCTCGGATTGGCGGCGGTTCTCAAGTTTGTCGGAATACCCGCTCATAAAGATGATTTTGATTTCCGGGTCGATGGAGCGGATGTCCTCGGCCAGTTCGAACCCGTTTTTGGAGCCCATTTCGATATCGGTAATCAGGATATCGGGTTTGAAACGCAGATAGGTGCGGTAGCCGTCTTCGGCACTGCAAGCGGTTTTGACCGTATAATTGATGTCTTCGATCGCTTCTTTGACAAGGGTTGCTACGCCTTCGAAATCATCGACCACCAGAACTTTTTTCAATGCGGGTGTCGTCATTGGGAACCACCTGAGTCTTGCTTATTCGAGATCGTGGGGAGGATTACCTGAATAGGACATAGCAAATATGGTGCCAGGCCGGCGGGAAGGGTACAATATATCGAAATTGTGAACTATTTTATCTATTCAGGCCCCGATGAAAGAGGCGGCGGCGTGACCTTTTTTGAACGTTGCGTCCATAAAAAGATACGATTTAGAAATCGTATTCCGGTTCGCCGGGATCCAGGGGGAGGATCGTTTCACTGCCGGTACCGGATTTCGCCGTGTTGGCCCTGGTGGACAGGGGGACATAGTAGAAGGCCAGTTTGGATCGGGGTTGATTGCGGTACTGTTTCAGCTTGATCTTCACCTCCAGGAAATCCCAGATGTAGATGGTCTGGTTGATGCGTAGCTGGGCGCGGGCATCCCCGTAGACGGTGTCCAGGTGCTTTTTCACCTTGGCGAAGTCCGCGGGGGAATTCAATGGCATGTAGGCGGCAAAATACTGCCCCTGGTAAAATCCGTAGATCAATTCCGACAGGGTGACGCCGGCAATGCTGTAAAAATCTTCGGCGCGTTTGTAATAATGGATATCGCCGCTGCGGGCGGTTTCGTGCAGGCCGCGGACATCTTCGATGGATGTGCCCCAGCGAATGCCGGAAAAGCCTTGCACCACGTCTTGCGCCGATCCGGTGGCAACCGTTCCCAGCAGGATAAACACGGTGAGTAGCGTCGATGTCGTTCGCATGATGATGGTCTTTCTTCAAGTATGGTGAGTCGTGCTTAACAGGTTCCTGTTGGTAGGCTCAGATACCATAGTTTTCTTTCGCAACCAAGCCCCTCATTTTCGGCGGTACCGGGAAGGCGCCCTGTTAAAATCATTCCACCCTGTTAACCGCCACCGTGCTTTTTGTTTTGGTTCGCAGTTTCGACAGGGTCGTCAAAATTCGCGACGGTGGCCTCACCGGGATAAAATTTTGCGCACCATGTGGTGGCGGTTGGTGATAGTGCGGCCACAGGCAGGCAATTAGGTCCTTTCGAATGTCAACGCCACTCCCCTGGGCGGCTCGGGGAAGCGGCCATCCTGGTAGACGATCCGGCCGTTGACGATGGTCAGATCAACCGTCGATTGGAAACGGTGGCCTTCAAAAGGGGACCACCCGCATTTGGCGAAGGCCGTGCCGGGTTCCACCGTATGGGGACGCTCGAGATCCACCAGCACCAGATCGGCCCAGTAGCCCTCGCGGATAAAGCCACGCTCCTGGATAGCAAACAAACGGGCCACGGCATGGCTGGTTTTTTCGACGATCAGGGGCAGGGGCAGCACGCCCTGGTGATAATGCTCCAAAAGGGAGGGCAGGGCATCCTGGACCAGCGGTAGTCCGGAAGGGGAATTGAAGTAAAGGTTTTGCTTCTCTTCCCGGGTATGGGGGGCGTGATCCGTGGCGATGATGTCGATCCGTCCCTCTATGACGGCCCGGAGCAGGGCCTGGCGGTCGCTTTCCCCCTTGATGGCGGGGTTGCATTTGATGCGCGCGCCGCGGGTCGGGTAGTCGGCGTCACTGAAAAAAAGATGGTGGGCGCAGACTTCCGCCGTGATGGATTTCTGATTGGTGGGCGCGGTGCTGAAAAGAGACATTTCATCGGCCGTGGTCAGGTGCAGGACATGCAGGCGTGTGCCGTGGCGCCTGGCCAGATCCACCGCCAGGGAAGATGATTTCAGGCAGGCCTCACGACTGCGAATCTCCGGGTGGCAGTGCATGGGCACATCATCGCCGTAGCGCTCCCGGAAACGGGCTTCATTGGCGACGATGGTGGGTGTGTCTTCGCAGTGGGTGGCCACGAGAACGGGGGCCTCGGCGAAGATCTTTTCCAGCGTATCGGGGTCATCCACCAGCATATCGCCTGTGGAGGCGCCCATGAAAACCTTGACGCCGCAAACTTTCAGCGGATCGAGGGATTTGACCGCTTCGATATTGGTGTTGGTGGCGCCCAGGTAAAAGGCATAGTTGGCGTGGGCCGTGCGGGCTGCAATGGCGCGTTTGGCTTCCAGGGCCTGGTGGTCGGTGGTGGTGGGGTTGGTGTTGGGCATTTCCATGAAGCTGGTAATGCCGCCGGCCACGGCGGCCCGGGATTCCGAGCCGATATCCCCCTTGTGGGTCAGCCCCGGCTCCCGGAAATGCACCTGGTCGTCAATCAGGCCAGGCAGCAAAGCCCGTCCATTGGCGTCGATGACCGTATCCGCCGCCCGCCCGCTCAGGTCGCCGCCCACGGCTTCGATGCGGCCCTTATCTATCCATATGTCGCCCCTGGTAATGTGCTGTTCGTTGACGATTTGGGCATTGGTGATGAGCAGGCGTGACATGGGGGACTCCAATAAATGGTTTTTATTCGGTCCAGAAAACTTGGTCCTCTGGGCCAGGTCAGAGATAATTGGCTCCGCCGTAATCGTCGTATAGGAATTCAGGCGTCAGAATCCAGAATTCAGAATAAGGTTTTCGCCTTCGGCGCATTCGATTTTTTTCAAAAGACGGAGCGAAGCGACATCAAAATCCTTCTGGCTCCTGAATTCTGTCTTCTGATGCCTATTGTTTCTCGCGATTGGAGCATCCCCCCTTCCAGGGGGAACCCAACGCCGGGTCCTCCGGGCCCGGATATATACCTGTCATTCCGGAATTGAACCGGAATCTGTTGTATTTTATTGCTTCGGCAACTCAATAGACCAACACGCCTGTCATCCCGGCGAAAGCCGGGATCTTGTTGCAAGCCTTGGACCGGCATGGAGGAGATTCCGGCTTTCGCCGGAATGATGTCGAAAAGGAGATTTCGATTTTTCATTATCATGGGGGGGTATGACGATGCAATGCAAGGCTTGCGGGACAGTTCCGTTAACTCCTCCTAAGATGGCGTCTGAGCATCCTTTTTTCAATCGGATGTTGAAAACAGGGGATTGGTTTTGCGATGTGGTTGCCATTTGGCGGCGATCCATTTATGGTGGCGGCCGCGCATGGCAGGGCTGACGGAAATCCCCTGCGCCATGCCGGATGCATCGAAAACCTACCAAGGGAGACAAACCATATGCGGGCTGAAATTCTTTCCACGGGTGACGAGGTGCGCTCCGGCGCCATCGCCGATACGAATGCCGCCGCCATTGCCGAAGCGCTCGAGTCCGGCGGCATCACTGTCATGCGGCATACCTGTGTGGGTGACGATACGGAGCTGATTGCCGAGGTATTGCAGGCGATGGCCCGGCGCGCGGAAGTGGCCGTGGTCACCGGCGGCCTGGGGCCGACAATGGACGATGTGACCGCGGCGGCCGCGGCCCTGGCGGCCGGTGTCGCGCTGAGAGAAGACCCGGAGGCATTGACACAGATGGAAAGATTCTTTCGGTCCCGGGGCCTGGAAATGACCGCGGCCAACCGCAAACAGGCCCTGCTGCCCGACAAGGCCGTGGTTCTGGAAAACAAGAACGGCACGGCCCCGGGGTTCCGTATGCAGCTCGGGGATTGCCGGCTGTATTTTTTGCCGGGGGTCCCCCGGGAGATGAAACCCATGCTCGCCCGCCATGTTTTAAAGGACCTGAAGGCGCATCAGCAGGCCGAAGGCCGGTTCCATCGGGTGGATGTGGTCACGACATTCGGCCTGCCCGAATCCGTGGTGGGGGAGGAATTGCGGGATCTGGCGGCTGCGGACAGCAGGTTGCAGATCGGGCTACGGGTGCTGTTTCCCGAGATTCACATCCGGATTTACAGCCATGGGAAACGGGAAGAGGGCCTGGAAACGCGGATTGGAGAACTCAAGATCGCCATCCGGGAACGGTTGGGGAAACGGGTCCTTTCCGAAGAAGGGCGGCGCTTGCCCGAGGTGCTCGGCGGTATGCTGCTCGACCGCGGCGCCACCCTGGCCCTGGCCGAAAGCTGCACCGGCGGGCTCATGGCCAAACAGCTGACGGACGTGGCGGGCAGTTCCGGCTTTTTCCTGCTTTCCGCCGTCACCTACGCCAACGCTGCCAAGAGAGCGGTTTTGGGGGTCGGCTCGGAAACCCTGGCGCAATATGGCGCGGTAGATGAAACCACGGCCCGTGAAATGGCGGAGGGCGCCCGGCGGGTCAGCGGGGCCGATTATGCCCTGTCCACCACCGGCATTGCCGGGCCGGACGGGGGCAGCGATGACAAACCGGTGGGAACGGTCTGCATCGGTCTGGCAACACCGGAGGGCTCTACCGCCTTCCGCTATGGCTTTTCCTTTGGCGATCGGGACATGAACCGGCGCATCTTTGCCGCCATGGCATTTGACCGGCTGCGGCTGTATTTATCGGGATTGTTGCCTCTCAAAAAAGTGAGGACCTGATGCGCACCCCGATTTGCGATCGTCAACCGGAAAGGCAGTGTCGGCAAAAGCATCCCGTTCATCAATCTGGACGGGAGATTGGTCCACCGGTTCCTTAGCCGTCTGCCGGTCCTCCCCCCGCTTTCTCCCTTGAAATAATGCGGCTTTTTCCGCTATAAATTTTCGTTTTGGCTCGAACTGGCTTGCGGTACAGCACTCGTGGTGCCGGAAGCGATAAATGCCGCCCGTGGTGAGTGGGGTAGATATGGTCGTGATGGTTGGATTTTTGGTCTGCGTGGCCGTCTATTTGTTGCTGACATTGATATTGACCTATTTCGTCCAGCAGTATCCCCGTAATCCGGTCGCGGACCCACCCGACTGGGGCCAAGTGGAGGATCTGCGGCTCAAGGCCGTGGACGGCGGATCCATCGAGGTATGGCGGGTGCGTCCGGAGGGGCCCAGCCGCGGGACGATTCTCTTCATGCATGGCTGGGGGCGCAATCGGGACCGCATGGTGGGCCGGGCGCGCATTTTTGCAAGCTGGGGCTTCACCACTGTCATGCACAGCGCCCGGGATCACGGCAACAGTTCGCCCAGCCGTTTTATGAACATCATGAAGTTTGCCGAAGATATCGAAACCGTTCTGGCCTGGCTGGACGAACCGGTGGTTTTGTACGGGCACTCCGCCGGGTCAGGGGGCGCCCTGATTGCGGCCGCGCGCAATCCCGGTAAAATTCGGCTGTTGTTCCTGGAGGGCGTATTTGCCGACACCTACGAAGCCCTGATGCACCTCTATACCTGGGCCAGTCCCTTTTTCGGACGAAGCTGCGGCCCGATGATTCTCTTCTGGATGAACCTCTTTTACGGGGGACGCTTGAAAAAAATGACCCCCTGCCGCCTGGCAGCGGATATCCGGGTGCCGGTCATGCTGATTCACGGCGAAAAGGACGGCCGCTTTCCGTTGCGTTTCGCTTATGAGCTCAAAGCCTGCTTTAACGCCGCCCCGGTGACCCTTTATGCGGCTTCCGGGGCAAACCACAGTTCTTCTTCCGCAACACCCGGCTATGGGCCGGCCGTGCGTCAATTTCTCGAAGACCACGGGGCGTTGTCTGCCGATTCGACGAGATCTAACCATGCCAACTGACGAGAATTTATTCATAAGAGCGGGGTGGGTGGCGGATGGCAGCGGCAATGCTATTCAGAAAGATATGGTCATCGAGATCCAGGGGGAGGGCATCCGTGGTTGCCGGCCGGTCCGGGAAGGGGACTGCCGCCGGCCGGACCTGGACCTTGGCGATTGCCTGCTTATGCCGGGCCTGATCGACTGCCACGTCCATCTTTTCATGTCCGGCAAGGCCGACCCTGACATGCGTCAATGGCAGCTGGCCGCCCCCTACGACCCCATGGCCGAGGTGCTTGCCGCCCACCTGGACCAACATCTGGCCAGCGGCGTGGCGGCCATTCGTGACGGGGGGGATTATGGGGCCCATGCCCTGCGGTTCAAGCAGGAGGAAATGCCCGGGGGGCGATGGCCCCTGACGGTGCATGTGGCCGGTCGCGCCTGGCGCCAAACCGGCCGCTACGGCAAACTGATCGGCCGCTCCCCCGGCAATGGCCAGGGCCTGGCTCAGGCCGTTGCCGCTTCGACCGAGGCGGTGGACCATATCAAGATTGTCAATTCCGGCCTGAACAGTCTGAAAATCTACGGGAAACAAACCGCCCCCCAGTTCTCCACCGAAGAACTGCGAGCGGCGGTGCAGGCCGCGGAAGCCCGCGACAAGAAGGTGATGGTGCATGTCAACGGTGCCGAACCCGTGCAGCGAACCATTGCGGCCGGCTGCCACAGCATCGAACACGGCTTTTTCATGGGGACGGACAACTTCAAGCGCCTGGCGGATGCGCCGACCTTCTGGGTGCCCACGGCGGTCACCATGGCGGGCTACGCCCGGCATGCCCCGCCGGGGAGCATCGAAGCGGATGTGGTGCGCCGCAACCTGGACCATCAACTGGACCAGGTGCGCCAGGCCCGGGAACTGGGCGTCAAGGTCGCGGTGGGGACGGACGCCGGCACCATCGGTGTCCATCACGGCCGTGCCGTTCGGGAGGAAATCGATCTCCTGCTGACCGCCGGTTTCACCATTCCGGAAGCGGTTCGGTGCGCCACCCGGAACGGGGCCCTGCTGATGGGGCTGAGCCGGACGGGGAAGATCGCCCCGGGTTTCCGGGCGACCCTCCTGGCCCTGCCCGGCGGCCCCGAAGCTTTTCCGCAAAACCTGTCCGCTCCGGCCCTGTTCATGATCGATGGCCACACCCAGTTCGATCATCGCGCTTAGCCCGAATATTTCATGAAATATTCGGGTTGGCCGGCCATCACGGTTATCGGCATAAAGATCAAATAATATCGGAAGAGACGGGTTCGTTTACGGCCAATATCCATTCGGCCTTCCATTGAGAACTGCCAGGATCCAGATGCAGGCCAGATTCGTCAGACGTTCGAGATCAAGGCTTGCAAGTGCCTGAGGAGAGAGGCGTACGACGGTACGCCGCACGGACGAAGGGCGACGCGTAACGCAGATATTCGGACGTCTGACGAATCTGGCCGTATTTTTCTTTTAGCCCGCCATCTTTTGTGGATGAACCATGGATATTCTACCGATCCGGAGTGATTGGTTTTGTTATTCCTTTTCTTTTCCGGAAAAGAAAAGGAATCAAAAGAAACCGCCCGCGCCCCGCTTTATCCTGCGCGTCGTCGGTGCGGCCGGAGCACGCGGAAACTCGCCCCGCTTTCAGCGGGACTCAGACAGTCCGCGCGCTTTTTTCCGTCCGCCCCGCCGATGCTCGGCGCGGGACAAAGGGAAACCAAAAGCGGCAAACCATTTTAAAACCCCCTTCGAGGGGTCTACCTGAGGCACCGCTCTGCGGGAGGATCCTCACTCTGCCATCACGGTTATCGGCATAAAGATCAAATAATAACGGAAGAGACGGGTTCGTAAAACGCCTGAGATCAAGGCGTGCAAATTCCGAGAAGTGAGGCGTACATAAGTACGCCGCAGCGACGAGGAATGCAGCACAACGCCGATATCGGGTGTTTGACGAAGCCGTCCTCAGTCGTCGATGACGGGGACGCTTAGCCGAATGCGAACCGGCCGCTTCCGAAGGTGTTTCGCCTTGGCGGAATTCAGGAAGGACTTGAGGGCGGCTTTGGCATCGTGGGCATCCTCGTGTCGTTGGAAAAAGGCTTTCAGGTCTTTGATTTCAGGATAGACCCGATCGATGCGTTCCCAGCGGTTGGGGGCCATCTTGGCTTCCAGGGCGTAGAGCGCGCCTTCTTTTTCAACCGCCAGCAGACATACCTGTTCACCCAGTCTTTTTTCGAGATCGCGAATGGCCTTGAGATCGTCCGGGCTGAGTTGGGCAACTTTGACATTCAGCATGGGATTTACCTATGGGTTGGTGCTGGTTGGGTCAACGGTCGGAACCATGCCAGGGTGGCTTCCACGAATTGCTGCTGATGAACTGCCTGGCTGAGACGATGGTCCCCACCGGCGATGATCAACTGCTGCTTGGGCTCACCGGCCCGTTCCAAAATTTTATCCGCATGGGCCGGCGGGATGACGTCGTCCCTGTCGCCGTGAATGACCAGGATACCGGTGACGGATCCGATGGCTTCGACGAGGTCGAACTGAAAAGCGTCCTTGTAGAACAGGGGCTCCACCACCGGTTCGTGCGCTTTGGCCGCGGCCAGAATGGAACGGCTGTCCACCGGCGCAGCCAGGGTGACCAGGCGCTGGGGGGTGAGTGCGCCGGCCGCGGCCAGACAGGTTGCCCCGCCGAGGCTGCTGCCGAACAGTCCCAATCCGGTGCCCAGGTCAAAGGTTTTGCGCAGAAAGGTTACGGCGTCCACCAGGTCGTTGCGGCGCCCCGCCAGGGTGGTGACCTCCGCAAAACGGCCCTCGCTGCGTCCGCAGCCCCGATGGTCGAACCGGAAATAGGCCAGGCCCATCCGGCAGCACCCGCGGGCCAGTTCGTATTGTTTGGGAGAGGCACCGCTGCTGTAGAGGCCGTGGGATCCGACCACCAAATGGGGACGCGGCTGGTCGGGCAGGTGCAGGGTGCCCTGGAGGCGCAGACCATCCGACCGGAACGTCAGTTCGGTTTCATTTCCGGGGCCGGCGTTTGCCGGCTGAGGTGAGGTTGGCATGAAAAAATCGCTATTCCTGGGTTGAAAGGATTGATTTGGCGGTCCGCCTCGTATAAAGGATCTCGCATTTCGGGCAGCGCTGACACGCTGCCCGGTAAGATGTTAAATCGCCTTAGGCGAACAACAATGAATCGAGCGTATTGAAGCATGACAGTAAAAAAAGGTCAAATTATCGATGTCGAGGTAGCGGATCTTGCTTTCGGAGGCAAGGGGCTGACCCGGGTGGACGGGATGGCCGTGTTTATCGACCAGGCCGTGCCCGGCGATCATGTCCAGGCCCGCGTATTCAAAAAACGCAAACAGTATGCTGAAGCCCGCGTGACCCAGCTGATCCGGCCTTCGGCGGATCGGGTCGACCCGCCCTGTGAATACAGCGGATTCTGCGGGGGGTGCAAATGGCAGTTTCTCCGCTATGACCGCCAGCTGGTTTATAAACGCCGCCATGTGGCGGAAGCCCTGGATCATATCGGTGGATTGAAGGACGCCATCGTCCATCCCGCGCTGCCGGCCGATCCGATATTCGGCTACCGCAACAAGATGGAATTCTCCTGCTCCGATCGGCGCTGGCTTCTGCCGTCGGAATTGGGGCAGGCGGACCAGGATATCAGCTTTGCCCTGGGGCTGCATGTGCCCGGCACCTTCCACAAGGTGCTCGACAACCGGGCCTGTCTGCTCCAGCCGGATCTGGGCAACGCCATCCTTGCGGAAGTCCGGCAGGGCATGCGGGCATCGGGTCTGCCGCCCTACGGCCTGCGCAGCCATGTCGGCTTCTGGCGGTTTCTGATGCTGCGGCACTCCGTGGCGGAGGATCAATGGCTGGTCAATTTCATTACCGCCGCCGAAGACATGGCCGCGATCAGACCCCTGGCCGAGAAGCTCATGGCCGCGTATCCGCAAATCGTTGCGGTGGTGAACAACATATCTGCCCGCAAAGCCGCCATTGCCGTGGGGGAATACGAGGTGCCGGTGGCGGGCCGGAGCAAGCTGACCGATCGCATCGGGGCGTTTGAATTCGAAATCTCCGCCAACTCCTTTTTCCAGACCAACACCCGTTCGGCCGCTCTCCTGTATGGCAAGGTCAAGGAATTTGCCTGCCTTTCCGGGACGGAATCCGTGCTGGATCTCTATAGCGGCACCGGCACCATTCCCATTTTCCTGGCCGAGGGGGCCCGGGAGGTGGTGGGGATGGAAATCGTCCCCAGTGCGGTGCAGGATGCCGAGCGCAACTGCCGCACCAATGGCATCGACAACTGCCGTTTCGTGCTGGGGGATATCCGTGACCAGCTGGCCGCCCTGGACGTGGCGCCGGATGTCATGGTTATCGACCCGCCCCGGGACGGCATGCACAAGGATGTCTTGAAACAGGTCATGCAGACGGCGCCGCAACGGATCGTCTATGTTTCCTGCAATCCGGCCACCCTAGCACGGGACATCAACACCCTCAAGGACCTGTATCGTATTGCGGAAGTTCAACCGGTGGACATGTTTCCCCACACCTGGCATATCGAGAGCGTCGCACGGCTGGAAAGACGCTAGCCCGAACATTTCATGAAATATTCGGGATAGCGGCATAGATTGTCGCGAGGGCAGGAATTAAATGGTTCCAATAAAAAAGTTCGTCTTGCCAAATAATTCTTGACATGCCTTTCCGATTGCCCTATTGAGGCCGGTATAACATTAATGATGGGTTTGATGACGATGAGTCTACCGCACATGCCGCTGATTATGGCCTCCCGGGGAAGCAAAGTCCGACTGGTGTCGGTCAACGGGGGGAAACAGATGACCTGCCGCCTGGCTGCCATGGGCCTGTTACCCGGTGTAGAAGTTGAAATCATCAGCAACTCCCCCGGCGACCCTTTCATCCTCGATGTGCGGGGCAGCCGGCTGGTCTTGGGACGCGGCATGGCCCACAAAATTCTCGTCTGCTGACACCCCGCGGTTTTCCTGCCCCGCCTGCCTTCCACCGCTGTTTGCCTTCACAGAATCCTTCTGTATGCAAATCCTATATTCATAATTAATTCAAGTATTTATAGTTTTAACAGTGATGCAGGTGCTAAAGGACGGGGCTTGCCGTTTCAACGTCAAGCCAGATGCCAGATCGGCGTCCGGGACAGGTACCGATCCGGCATGTCGTGGTCACCGGTGTGAAGCGTAAGAAGTTAAGAATCCCGCCCGGAATGACAGAGCAAATCAAGCCTTGCGTTGCCAATTGGTGGGCATGTCAACCGTCCTTCACGCTGGTGAGGATGGCGGCCATTTGAAGTAGGTGAGGGAGGGAGCCCCTTTACCCCGAAGATGTCATGCAATTTCCGGGTTAAGCCAGGCCGATCAGGCGTCCACCGTTGTAGACGACGAAGGCCATGACCCAGGCCACGGCTGTGGTGTACCCGACACTGAAGAGCATCCACTTGGTGGAATTGGTTTCCTTGCGAATGGTGGCCACGGTGGCAATGCAGGGGACATAAAGCAATACGAAGATCATCATGGAAAAGGCGGCCAGGGGCGTCATGCCGGATTTTAACAGGGCTTCCCGCAGGGCTTCGGAGCCCTCTTCGTCGACCGCGTGCAGGACCCCCATGGTGCTGACCACGATTTCTTTGGCCACAAATCCGGCCAGCAGGGAAACTCCGCCCCGCCAGTCAATGCCCAGCGGCGCGAAGACAGGCGCAATTCCCTGGCCGATTTGTCCCATGAAGGAATTGGCCGTTTGTTCGGCCCGCATGGCCCGCTGCACCTCCAGGAGCCGCTCTGATTTTTCTTTTTCCAGAGCGGGTTGATCTTCAGCATCGGCCCGCGCTGTTTTCTCGGCATAGGCCGCCTCGATATGGGCCATGGCGGCAGGGTAGTCATGGGTAAATGTGGTGGTGCGGGGAAACGCCGACAGGGCCCAGATAATGATGGAGCCCACCAGAATGACGCCGCCCATTTTTTTGAGAAACATTTTGCTGCGGTCCCACATGTGGATCAACAGGGATTTTAGCATGGGGACGCGGTAGGGGGGCAGTTCCATCACAAAGGGGGCGTCGGCACCCCGCAGGAGGGTGGTGCGGAAAAGCCGGCCGGATACAATGGCGATGACAATCCCCAGGAGATAGATGGCAAAAATGACGGTGCCGGCGCGGGCGCCGAAAAACGTGCCGGCCAGGACGATATACACCGGCAGCTTGGCGGAACAGGACATGAACGGGGTGATCAGGATGGTGAGCAGGCGGTCTTTCTCGCTCTCCAGGGTGCGGGCTGCCATGACGGCCGGAACGTTGCAGCCGAATCCCATGAGCATGGGGATGAAGGATTTGCCGTGGAGGCCGATCAGGTGCATGATTTTATCCATCAAAAAGGCGCAGCGCGACATGTAGCCCGTATCTTCGAAAAGGGCGATGCAGAAAAAGAGGATCAGGATGTTGGGCAGAAATACAATCACGCTGCCCACGCCGGCCAGGATGCCGTTGATGAACAAATCTTTGACCAGGCTGTCCGGCAGGGCATAGTCGATCAATGCCGCCAGGCCCCCCACACCGCTTTCAATCCAGTCCATGGGGTAGGCGCCCAAGGTAAAAGTCAGCTGGAACATGGCCCAGATGAAGAAAATAAAGATGGGAAAGCCGATAAACCGGTTGGTCAGCACCCGGTCGATATTGCGGGAGGTATCGATGCGCCGGCGGGAGGAAGTCGAAAAAACCTCTTTCATGATGCCGGCGATAAACCCGTAGCGCTCATCCGTCAGCACGATTTCCGGATCTTCATCGTAGCGCGCCTGCAACGTCTGGCGCTGGGAGGCTGTCTTTGACATCAGAGCGTCGAGCGCATCCGTGGGAAGGACCGTCGGGAGCCGGTCCACGACGACCTTGTCGTTTTCGAGCAGCTTGACGGAAGCCCAGCGCGGATCATAAGGGCTTTCGTGCTCCATATGGGGCGTCAGAAGGGTTTCCAGTTCGGAAATGGCGGCTTCGATATCGTTGGAATAGCGGACTTTGCGATGCCGGGACGGCGCTGTGTCTGACACCGCCAGTTCGATCGCCTTTTGCAGGAGATCCTCCACTCCCTGGTTTTTGTTTCCCACCGTGGCGTGCACCGGCACATCCAGGAGTTCGGAGAGTTTGTCCGCATCGATCTTGTAGCCGCGCGCCGTGGCCACGTCGGACATGTTCAGGGCAAAGAGGACCTTGGATCGTCCCAGCTCCCTTAGTTGGGTCGCCAGGTAAAGGCTGCGTTCCAGGTTGGAGGCATCGATAATGTCGATGACCACATCCGGGCACTGGTCCAGGATATAGTCCCGGGCCACGATTTCTTCGATGGAAAAGGGGGTCAGGCTGTAGATGCCGGGCAGATCGATGATCTTGAGGTCGTAACCGAATTTGTGGACGCGGCCTTCTTTTTTTTCAACCGTAACGCCGGGCCAGTTGCCCACCTTCTGCCGGGTGCCGGTGATGTTGTTGAATATGGTGGTTTTGCCCGCGTTGGGATTGCCGGCCAGGGCGATGGTGATGGCATTCTGGTTCATGGTGACGGGTTACTCCACAACTTCAACTGTGATTTCGGAAGCTTCGGCAACGCGAAGGGAAACGTGGAAGCCCTTGACAATGACCTCCAAAGGATCTTTCAGAGGGGCGTATTTTTCCACGAACAGCTCGGTTCCGCGGGTCATGCCCATTTCCAGGATGCGGCGGCGCAGGGCACCGCCGCCGCCAACGGCGACAATGCGGGCGCGCTGCCCCTCGGCCACCTTGCTCAACGGTTTGTGTATGAATTGACGGGTTATCATCAACGAGCCCTAACGTTTAAAGTTCGTAAGCAACCTCACAGACATTAAATTGGCGACTATCGGCCAATTACCAAAATTTTGCAATATTTTTTTGGCGACCTGAACTTTTTTAGTGGCCGGTAATCATGAGGGAAAAACAAAAAAAAACAGATAGATGAGAAAATGTGGGAGGATCTGGATATAAAAAATAGGGGCGGGTGTCATGGACGACAACTGGAAAATTAAAAAAATGTAACTATTCTACTGTCATGGTCTCTAAAGGACCAGAAAGCAACTGCCATATTGCTTTCATCATACCTCCTTCCTCCATAAGCGGCCCCGGTTTTCCGGGGCCGCTAAACTTTGGACGGCTCACCTGGTTTCAAAAAAACACAGATTGGCAATACCGGACGGGAAACATTCTGCAGGATGGTTGGAATGCCCGGTTTGGCGATGCAATCGATCCCTGCGGATGATAACAGAAACCCGCGGGTTCCTCTTCAACCCGGATATTTCATGAAATATGCAGGTTAAACGGTCATGGGGCTGACGGTGCAAGGATCGGAATCATTGATGGAATTCGAATAGTGCTTGCATATCGGGCAGAATTTGCGGGGCGTGCCCCGACCGGTCCACAATAGCTTGACACGATGACGGGCCCCGCACTTGGGGCAAATGCATTCAGTGGATTTTTCACTGAGGCAGATGTTTTGAATGCATTCGATTCCCTTTTCGGCATCAGTGGTACCTTTTTCTGTTTTCATCTTTTTTCTCCCGAAAAAAGTTTAGGTAAGGGGGGCTGAAGCGCCCCAAGTGAGCCTCGATTTCGAAAACTGAACCCTGCTGCATGTGACACCGTATGGCTATATTGCTATGCTGCTGTTTTTTGCCGAACCCCCGTTTGGTCATCGACCACGGTACGGCAGTACCGGACCCCGGCCCCATAATCGTAATCCGCCGGATCCAACCTCAGGCGTCTGGACCAGCGCACCTCGGCGCGACAACCGCCGCCATCCTTGCTGGATAACGTCGCCTCGTTGCAGATGCGGAGAATCGTCCCCCGGCGGACCCTTAAATTCGACTCGAAATACAACCCGTTTTGGCCGTAATTCATCACCACCGCACCCACCAGCTCACCCTCCTGGGTTTCCAGGATCACTGGCTCTTCATGCTGGAAACGCCTTGACCGGCGTTTATCCCGTTCCATGCTCCTTGGTTCATCCTCATGGTCGCCAAACAAACAGAAATCCGCTTCGTGCAGCCGCCCCGCACATAATGGCCTCCTGTCTTTGGTCATGATCTGATTCCTTTCTTCTCATATTTGCGCACAAGATCGGCGATGGCTTCCTCCAGCAAAACCCCGAGGGATTTGTCCGTATCCACGGCCAGGTGCTTGAGCGCCTTGATGCGCGCTTCATCCACCCGGGTTGAAAATGTCTTCTTCTGAGCCATGTAAGAAAGCCTACAATAAAGAAAAAAATAAATCAATAAAAATATAAATAAAATAAAAAATAATAATGTAAAAATAAAAATACAGAATGTAAGAATTAAAGCAACCAAAAAAGTAAGAATTCTTAATTTTTGCGCTGCGATAGAATCGAGATTATCGTCGGAATTCGCTGAATCAATATTTGGGAATAGGGTGGGGAAAGGCACCCCATGCTGCGGAAGGGTAGGGGGGTGATGGCCTTTCAGGAGAATTACCGAGGATGGCGCTTCAATGTTTTTGGTTGGGGTGTAACATCATCCTTGCTAAGTGCAGGGACGGCTGTTTGTGACGGCAACCGGAAGGGGTGTTTCAACATGCTTTTGATGTAGGGATGAGAGGCTTTCGATGACTTGACATACCGAAGGCGTTTGCGTTTATTGGCGTAATTTGGGATATAGATGGATATTCGAGATGGTGACGCAAAATTGACAACGTGGTCTGGTGCTGGCCGACAATTTTTTGCCGCCATCGACAGTTTGAAACCAAGAACATGTACAATCGGGAGGGAATTATTCGATGAGTGCGGTGGCCAAACTGATCGTTGCCGGAATGCTTTTCCTGGGAGCCGGGTTGTGTGTCTACGGATATATAGCGGAAAAGCTGGTCAATATATCGTTTTTCAGTGCCTTGCTGGTGAGTGCGGCATGTGCCGGCATTTTCCTTTTTTTTGCGTTTTTCGATCCCGAAAAATAAGAACCGGGCGCATGTCTTCTAATTTGGGGTAAAGCGCATGCGTACAACATGGGTTGAACGTCGGCTGTGACATCCTGTAAGTGCCGGTCTTGGATGGGATAGCGAAGGCTACCGAATAGCCATATAGAGGGAATGCAACATTTTGATCCGTGGGTATACCGGATGTGTCTATAAAAAAATGGCGGAAGTGCATGGGAATCGAACCCACCCGGGACGGTTTTAACGCCCCACACCGGGTTTGAAGCCCGGGAGC
>CAJXSL010000024.1 GCA_913060875.1 uncultured Desulfobacteraceae bacterium | reverse complement strand
CACAGGTCGCCCAGGGCCGCTTTCTGGTCTTCAGGCAGGCCGGGCGCGGCAATGACTTTAGTCTGTTTGGTGTCGCAGAGATCTTCCGCCGGAGTCGACAGCGGGGCCTCGCAGCCCGATACCAGCAGCTGGCAGGCCTTCTTTTGATCGCACAAGCTTACCGCATAGGCCAGGGCTTCCCCGGCATCGCCCACCCGGGTGACGATGGCGGAAACCGCTTCGGCCCTCTGGATAAACAACTCTACTGTCTTAACGTTTGGATTCATGCCATCTTTCTCCTTTGATTTCTTCTGCGCCCGCCGTGCTGCCCAGTCTAAAAAATTAAGGTCACTTCCAGGCTGAATGGCGGTGGCCGCCATTGGCAACGGCCACCGCCGGATAGGATTTCAATTTATCCCTTGGCCGCCAGCATAAAGACGCTCAAGGGGTCCTGATACCCGAAGGCATAGATCACGACGAGTCCGATAATCCCGGTCAGTGTGCAGTAGTACAGCGTCGGGATAACGGTGCGACGCAAGGTTATGCCTTCCTGGCCCAGCAGCCCCACTGTGGCCGAGGCGGCCACCACGTTGTGGATGCAGAACATGTTGCCGGCCGCCGCCCCCACCGCCTGCAGGGCAACCACCAGGGAGCCCGCGACGAGCAGGTTCTGGGCCACCCCGTGCTGGAACAGGCTGAACATGAGGTTGCTGACCGTGTTGCTGCCGGCGATAAAGGCGCCTAAACCGCCGATGAAAGGCGCAAAGAAGGGCCAGACATGCCCCACGTTGGAGGCCACCCACTGGGCCATGGCCAGGGGCATGCTGGCGTAGCCGCCCGCGTTGATGCCCGAGTTGATGTAGACCCGCACCATGGGGATCGTGAAAATCAGCACGAAGCCGGCCCCCAGCAGGATTTTGCTGGATTCCTTGACCGCGGCGCCGAGTTCTTTGGTTGACATACGGTGCAGAAAAAAGGTGACGATGACCACGAAGATCAGCATGGCACCGGGGAGATAAAGCGGTGCGCTGGAACCCGTGATGCCCGTGCCGAAGATGTCGGCCCACTTGATGGACACACTCTTGAGCCATCCCCCCAGCGGCAGCTGACGCAGACGGCTCAACACCAGCACCACTGCGACCAGAACGTAAGGAATCCAGGCCAGTACCAGGCTCATTGGTTTTTTGTCGGTCAGGGATTCCAGGCTGATTTCCATGTCGGAAATCCAGCCGGGTTGCCATTCCGCACGGGGGGGGAAATCCCAGGTGTCTTTGGGCACCAGGAAACCCTTGACCGCGCAAAACGACATGATGGACATACCGACAAGCGCACCAATCAAAGACGGGAATTCCGGACCAAGAAAAACGCCGGTGAACAAATAGGGGATGGTAAAGGCAAAGCCGCCTAAAAGGGTGAAGGGCAGAATCGAGAGTCCTTCGGTCCAGGATTTGTTCTTTCCGAAAAAGCGCGTCATCATAATCACCATAAAGGTTGGGATGAGGGATCCGCATATGGCGTGGATGATGGCGCTTTCGGCCGTGATCAGCTGCAGGTAATCGGCGAAGTTCATACCCACCTGGGCCAGTTGAGCGGTCAGCTCCGGGCTTTCAAGCCCCCCCTTTACGCCGATAAGGATCGGTGTGCCCACCGCGCCGAAAGTGACCGGTGTGCTCTGGATCATCATGCCGATCATAACGGCAGCCATGGCCGGAAAACCAATGGCCACCATGAGCGGCGCGGCGATGGCGGCCGGCGTTCCGAAACCGGAAGACCCCTCGATGAAGGCGCCGAACAGCCAGGCAATCAGCACCAGCTGGACCCGCCGGTCCGGACTGATATTGGCGAAACCGGAACGGATCGCCGTAATGGCCCCCGAATGTTTGAGGGTGTTGAGCAACAGAATCGCACCAAAGATGATGTAGAGAATATTGACCGTTAAAAACAGCCCCTGGATGGTTGAGGCCACGACGCGAACGGTGTCAACCTTCCAGAAAGCGATGGCCACCACAACCGCCACCACATAACAGATGGGCATGGCTTTCTTCGCCGGCCAACGGAACCCTACCAGCAAAACCGCGGCGGTCAGGATGGGTAAGACCGCCAGAAATGATTGCAGACCGAGACTCATGAGACTTCCTCCCTTTTTTACGTTTCTATTTCACGTTTCAACGACTGCCGATCGCCACCGCAATTCGGCGGCATAACATCTTCGCTATCCGTCCTTGGGCACAAACGCCTGTGATTCCATTTACAAAAAGCATGCCCACCGAACCTCTGACCTGAATTCCCTTTAATCCCTTATGGATATGGATCTGATGATAAAATGCGTGTGATAAAGAGGGCTATTTTTCGAAGAACTTCGAATTTAAAGTAGAGGATTTGCGACAGGTTGTTGGAACAAAAAAAGCCGGCTGAAGGCCTGGGGGAAGCAGCATCCAACCGGCTATGACGACACGTTGATCAAATGAAGGGGAGTTCTATTCTTCCTTTTCCTGTTGAAACACACGTCCAGGAAAGCGTATCAGCTCTTTGATGCGGGCCTTCCTGATTTTTTGTTCCTGGAGATCTTTCTTTTCAAAGGCCTCACCCAGCTTGACCATCAGATCTTCCAATTTAATCGGCTTCAGGAGGTAATCGAAAGCCCCCATTTTCATGCCTTCGATGCTGGTTTCCACCGAGCCGTGCCCCGTTAGCAGAATCACTTCCGCCAAGGGCTGATGCCGTTTGATTTCACGCAGGGTTTCGATGCCGTCCATCCCTCCCGGCATCTTTATATCCAGGATGACCACGTCGAAGCGTTTGTTGACCATGGTTTCCAGTGCTTTCTCACCACTGGTGACGCCGACGGTATCGATATTGCGTTTTTGGAGTCGTTTGACCAGCGTTTCGAGAAAATCGACTTCATCGTCGACAACCAAGATGCTGAAATAATCCATTGAGTCCTCCCCTTGATGGTCGTTTATTTCTTCTCCGGAATGACGATCGGGATCTCCACTGTAAAAATGGCGCCCCTGTCGGGATTGTTTTTGACGTGGATGTTGCCACCCATTTTGGCCATAATGCTGTGGCTCACCCAAAGTCCCAGGCCGGTCCCCTTGCCGGGCTCCTTGGTCGTATAAAACGGATCGAATATTTTTCGGATCATCTCATCGCTGAGCCCGGGGCCGTCATCCTTGATTCTGACCACGATACGGTCATCCTCGCGAAGGCTGACCACATCGATGGAACCGTTGCTGCCGATGGCATCGATGGCATTGTTGAGCAAATTCAGAAAAACCTGCTGCAGTTGCGCCTGATCGCTGGCGATGATCGGAATCGAATCGGCCAGGTCGATCTGGATATCGATATTGTTGATCCGGGCATGGTTTTCCAAAAGTGTGATGGTCTGTTGAATGGTATCATTCACATCCACATCTTCCTGCCGCGGTTCCATTCTCCGGGCATATCCAAGCATATTATGGACCACTTTACGCGCCCGTTCAACGTGTTCTTCGATTTTGGCGATAGACTTCTGGAATTCGTCCAGGTTTTCACAGTTCTGAAAATCCTCCTCTTCCAGGAGGTCCTCCATCCAGCCTGTTTTCTGAAGAATGACCGCCAATGGATTGTTGATCTCATGAGCCACGCCGGCCGCCATTTTCCCCAATGCCGCGAGTTTGTCCGACTGGACCAGTTGGGCGTTGAGCTCGATCATTTCCAGATCCGTCCTTTTCAGACGATTGATAACCAGGCGCGTCGTGAAAATGGTCGTGGCCACGATCCCCAAAACGCCCAGGGTAATGATGACCATTTCCATCTGGCGCAAGGCAAACAAGCGCGAAAGGAGTTCCAAGGGCTGTTGATTGATCACGAGCAGCCACTTGTTGTCATTTAGCCAGCTGCCGGCATAAAGGCAGTCCTCTCCGGTGTGATCCTTCATTTCGATGACGGTAATACGCCCACCGAACTGCCGTGTGTCGAGGTTGGCCTTGCTGAGGACGGCTCCTTCAAAACGCGATCGGGTCTGGAAAACCCCCTGCCGGTTGACCAGGTAGGCATCTCCGGTGCGACCGATCCGGGCCGATCGTATAATTTCCTCCAAGCGATTGGGATCGATGGTCGCCCGCAGGATCCAGGCCTGCTGGTTTTCATGTCGTCTGACCGCAATGATGAAATGGGGCTGCTGGCGAAACCCCATATAGACATCGCTCTTGTAGTGCCCCTTGATCATGACTTCATTGAACCAGGGTTGATCGATGTAATTGCGGCCACGGAGATCGTAGGGGCCCACATAGGCTCTGTGGGTGCCGGTATTGTCGATGATGCCCAAATCGACAAAAGCGCCGGCCCGCGCATTCATCACTTCGAAAATACGCGTCAGGTTTTGGGTGTCGATCATGTGCTGAAAGGTATGGGTATCGGCCATGGCATTCAGGATGGCGGTACGCTCCTTCAAAAAAAGGTCGATCGCTTCGGCCTGGGCCTGGGCCCGATAACTGATTTGCTCCCTGGTTTTCTCACGACAGGTATTTTCAAACTGGTGATATAGGGTCGCCCCCAGGATCAGCAACGGGGCCAGCGACACCACCAGGGTCAGGGCGATGCTTTTCTGCTGGAGACTGCGATACAGCCGCTCCTTCATAAGGTGCTCCGTTCCAATGAATTCTTGCTGCGGAAAGACATCATCCCCCCACCGGCCACACCAATAGCCGCCAGTATCCGAACACACCCCAGAGCCAGAGAACGACCCACGCCAGGAGCGTCACCGGAACCCCGTATTTGACGAAATCCATCACATCCAACAGTCGCTCGCCGGTTTCCGGATCGCGCCCCATGCCGAAACAGATGGCATTGTTGGGGGTACCCACCACCAGAAAATTGGCAAATGAAGAGGAAAAAGAAGTAATCAACCCAACCTTCCAAACGCTGACATTGGCCAGGGTCGCCATGGGAAGCACAATGGGCCCCAGTGCGGCCACCGTGGCGCCATCACTCATAAAATTGGTCATGGTGCCGGTGAGCAAACTGACACCGACGACGAGGCCGTCCCCCTGGGTCAGCACATCGGGCAGCAGGTTGACGAAAGAATCCGCCAACCACAAAGCGCCGCCCGTAAACTTCAGGCCGACGCCCATGGCGCAGGCCGCGGCGTACAGTCCGACGACGTCAAAGGCCACACCTTCCTGTACGTCCTCCCAGGTAATAATGCGGCAGATGAACATGGCCATCACGGCATAGAGTGTCGGCCCCCCTAAACCGGCATGCTCGCCAAGGACGATCCAGGCGACGACCAGTGCAACCAGAATAACGGCCATCATCGCTTCCTTGCCGCCGAACTTTGGCATCCGGGCCACCTCGGCCTTGACCACTTCACTGGGGTTGACGCCCTGGACGACGAATTTGGGTTTGCACCGGATATACATATAGGCTCCGATCACGACGGCCATGAGCGGGACGAACGGCATACCGATCTTCATCCAGTCGAGAAACGAAATCGGGAAACCGTACTCCATCAAATAACCGACCATAATGGCATTCCGCCCCCCGGCCGCCGGTGAACCCGGCCCCCCGTGGTTGGCGGCAAAGCAAACCCCCAGCAAAAGGAAAATGGCCAGTGCCCGGTCTTTTTGAACACCGTGCATTTTACAGGTCACCTTGTAGATTCCCATCAATACGGGGATCAACAAAGCCACCAGGGCGTGCTCGGATAAAAACCCCGCCGACATCGCCAGCATGGGCAGGAAGCAGAAGGCAAAGGCTTTGGCACTGCTGATTCGACTTAACAGGATGAGACCGATCCGCTTATCAAGGCCCGTTTTGGCTACCCCCACAGCCACCGCCAAAATGCCGAAAATGAAAAAAACGGCATCTTTCATATAGGCCTGGGAAATCTCGTTGATGGGCAGGATTGAAAACAGGTACAGCATCACCCCCACCAGAATATCCGTGGCCCCCAGCGGTAAGGATTCGGTTCCCCATAAAAATGCCGCTAAAAAAAGGATGCCGACCATTATTTTGGCCAGCTGCGCCACCTCCCGTGAGGTCAGCAAAGGTTCATGATGAAAATCACTGGTTGATGGTGTCTCTTCATTGGCCGCTTGGAAGGCTTTGGGACGCAGTTTCTTGTTCACCGAGTCGGTGATGGTATCGCAGCCCCGGGCCAGTTTATATCCAGGGGGATCCGCCTGGCTGACCATGTCAAGCATGCTTTGCGGCGGCGGCAAAATGACAATTGCCACAAAAACCAATGCAGCACCGAGAAGTAATAGCGGCTTATATCCCGGCCGGCTCTTCCATGACCATCCCTGGGCTGTCGACTTGGCAGCCGACATATGCGGGGTCACGTTCTCCTCCATCGACATTTGATGTGACATGCACCCTCCTCGAAATATTTCTCCCGTTAAATATTGGCGATCGTCTATGCGAATACCGCCGGTAAAACCCGCTGAAGATCGTACCGTGACGGTATCTTTCTCTTATGGATCCCAATCCTCGGCTTGGTGGGCGGCAGCCGCCGAGGCACAAGAATACTGGAGCATTCGGCCGACGGTTTCTTTGATACGCTCCACGCTGTCTCCGGTCTTTTCGATGACGACAAGCCACCCGTCATGCTCTGGGCAACGGGCCTCTTCTGAGCGCCGATGGGTGTGAAGAACCACGGGCAACGGCGGGATCCTATCCCCCAGCACCTTGAGCATGGCATCCATTTCACAGCCCGGCAGGTCCGGGTCCAGAATCAGCAGATCAATCTCCTCGCGCGCATAGACCATCGTCAGGACGTTGGCACCCGTGGCCGCCAGTTTTACCCGATAGCCTTCGGCCATCAATTCACGCATTAAAAACATGCGCACATGCGAATTACGGTCCGCAATCAATATAGTGAAAGGCGCGCTCATCTTTCCTCCCGTCGTCGAGGGGCCATCACCTCAGGCACGCAGGATCCTTTCGATCACGAAAAATAAATCCTGTTCCCGGATCACCCCCGCAATCCGTCCGGACAACGCCACCACCAAACGGCGGGCGTTGCCGTTAACCATCGTGTAAGCGGCTTCCATGATGCTTGCCGTACCGTCAATGACCGGCGGCGGTGGCGACATGACATCCCGAATTTTTGTCTCGGCATTGGCCAAAATCCCCTGGCTGAACATGTTTTTCCAAAACATCGGCGAGTATTGAATGCTGTCGGCGGTAGAGGGTTTAGGAGCCTTCAGATAGGACGGCATCGCCATTTCGAGCAAATCGCAAATGGTTAAGATGCCTTCCAAATCTTCCTGGTTATCCATCACCAGAATGGAACGATGACCGGTCTCCATAATACGGCTGGTGGCGGTCTTCAGGGCGAAAGACTCCTTGAGGGTGGCGACGGCTTCACGAATGGTGGTGTCGCCGTTCATGGTGGTGTACTCTTGGAGGGGCACCATGGCACCCATGACCCGCCGCTCCTCGAAGCTGTCGTCAAGGTGGCGCTGATGATAGGCGTCCCTGATTTTCGACGCCAGAAGATCAATATCGCAAGGCTTTGTGAGATAGTCATAGGCCCCTTCGCCAAGAGCCTCTTTGGCCGACCGCAGGGCCCCATGTCCGGTGAGCATGATGACCGGCATATCGGGAAATTGGGCTTTTATTTCCCTCAGGGTCTGGTGACCGTCCATGCCTCCCATTTTTATGTCCAGGACAACGACATCGGGTTGTTCGGAAAGCTTCGCGGTGGCTTCTTCTCCGCTGGCCGCCAGGATGGTTTGAAACCCTTTGCGGTTGAGCAATTTTTCGGTGGTCGTACGAAATTGTTTCTCGTCGTCGACCATGAGCACTTTTATGGTTTCACGCATTGAAGGCATCTCCCTGTAGGTTTACGCTTTGATCGTTCGCAGACGGACGTTTTTTTTGGGGGCCGGACCAAACAGCCGCCCGTGTTCTGCGCCACACATGCCGCGTCCCGCATTCATAGACAGGAATGCAGCACAAGGTTGAAGAACGCCGCCACCCCGAAAATGGAGGCCAGGATAACCAGAAACGCATTGCCCTTGCTGAAGCCCAGCGAGCGGGTCATTCCAGTACCAATCAGCCACCATTTATAGGGTTCCGTGAGCCAGGCCCCCAAGGGTATCCAGGCAATCAAAAGAACCGCACTGCTCGATAACGCATAGATGCTGAAGAAGGATGGAAAGGGGACACAATTTCCCATCATGATTCGCATGACGGCATATCCTGCCAATGATGTTATCAACACCATGCCCATGGCATTGATGAAAAGCACGCCGCCGCAGGTCAGCGGGTCCGCCGGCAGTTGGCGCAAAAGGCTGGCCGCGACAAATACCGCACTGGATATGGCCAGAGCGCCAATGGGACGCGTCATCCTGAGCTCGACGGCATGGGTGTCGAAAAACAGGCGGGGTCCTTTCAGGACCTGAATGACCATGTGCAGATAATACCGGATCATAAAATACCCATTGATTGCGCTCGGTTTCTCACGAGATAAAACCGCATTTGGTGCAAAGGCCGACGATGAGCATGACCATCGTCAATACGAAGAATATGCGGCGCTCCATTTGCCGGCTGAAATACAGCTTCCCATCAGCAAATACCCATGGTTTTGAGGGCTTGTTTCCATCGTTGTGGTCGTGCGGCGCCATGTGTTCCAACCCCCTTGGGAAATTTTCGTATGGAAAGCCTCTTTTGTTTAGAAGTTAGGTAATCCGCCAAACCCTCGGAAAACCCAGTAGACCGTTGTGAGCAGGACAAGGACGACATTGGCGACAACCCACATAACGGCACCGACCCGGACATAGTCTTTCGGCTCCAGGTAGCCGCTGGCGTAGACAATGGCATTGGGGGGCGTGCCAATGATAAGACAATAGGCGAAAGAAGATGCCGCCGCCGTGGCCATGGCCATAAACGGCAGGTAGGTCGTTCCGGGATGCACCATGGCCGCCATGTTCAGGGAAATCGGCCCGACCGCTGCCGCGGCAGGTCCGTCCGCCATCAAATTGGTTAAAATGGATGTCAACCCATTGTTCACCAGCATCAAGGGAATGCCGGCATCCATGCCCAGCGGGGCCAGAACTTCAAGGCAGGACCGGGCCAGCCAATAGGCCGCACCGGTTTCGTCCAGCGTTTTGCCGAAAATAATGGCGCCCGCGTAGAGCCAAATAACACCCCAGTCGACTTTATCCTGATAGTCGCGCCAGTTGACCACGCCGGCCAGGAGATAAGCCACGGCGCCGGCAATGGCAATGACCCCGATGCCGAGCCGCACGGGATAGATGCCCATATTGAAAAAGATTTTCTCCGTAAACCATCCCCACAACATGACGATAAAAATGACCAGGGCAATCACCTGCTTACGGTCCCAGCCCCCCATTTTACCAATCTCGCTCTTCAGGTGCTCCATGGCGGGTGCCAGGGAAGTGATTTGCGGTTTGAAACGCCAGTTGACGACAATCCAGGTGACGGGGATCATGGCGAAGACAAAGGGCATGGCATAGCTTACCCATTGGAAGTACCCGATATCCAATCCGAACATATCTTCCAGATACGTCATCATAATCACGTTACGGGCACCCCCCGAAGGCGCTCCGAATCCCCCGACATTGCAGGCCATGGCAATGGCAATCATCAGCATTTTGCCGAGTTCCGGATCCGAAGGCACTTCTTTGGTCAGGCTGTTCTGATACAACAGCATGCCGATGGGCAAAAACATGGCGGCCAGAGCATGATCGGAAATAAACGACGCCAGCGGTGCGATGATGATGAAGAAGACCAACGTTATCCATTTCACATTCGGGACGGCCAGTTTTCGAAACATCATCAAACATACCCGTTTGTCCACACCGGTCTTGACGAAGGCGGCCGCAAACATCAGGCTGCCCATGATGAACCAGCAGGCGTCGCTCCAATAGAGCATGGCGACTTTCTGACGGGTAACAACGCCGGTGAACACCAGAATCAGGCCGATGCAAAAAGCGACGCCGGGCAGGGGGATGCACTCGGTCAGGAAACAGAACACCACGAAAACCACCATCGCGATGGCGACTTTGATGTGCCATGCCCCTTTTTCAGCTGCGGCCTTGTCGGTTCCGGTCAGATCTTCAAATCGCAGCCGTTCCTTTCTCAAGGCAAGCGCGTCGATCATCAAGGCCTTAAACGCATCGTCGCTGATTTCTTCCGCGACATAGGCTTGTGATTTGGCCAGGTTGTCGGCATCGCTTTCGATGTGATACTTGCGGCACCACTTGAGATCCCGCTTGAAAAACCGGGACCGGTTGAGAGCCCCCATCTGCATGTTCTGCTCCATGATCCTGGCCGTCAGAACTTGCCACTGCTCGGCATCCGTGCTTTTGGTCTTGAACAATTCCTGGGTTATGTGCGCCACCACGACCTTGGGCCCGACCTTATATTCCGCCCCCACATCTTTCATGCCTTCGGATGTCGGCAACAACAAAAGCAGGAAGAACAGGACCACAGGGATAGCAAACAGTTTCCAGTTCACATATTTATCGTAACCGGTAGGTTTGGTTTTGGATTCCTTCACCATTGCGCGAACCCCTCTATTCGAAGATGAAAATAATGTGCCGTATGCGTTGTCGCTTAGTTTTCCTGAATGATCTCACGCGGTGACTTCATCAAATGGCGCATGCGCGCCACCCGTATTTTCGTCTCCAGCCCTTGCCGCCGGGAAAAGGCTTCTTCGGCCTTGGCAATGAGATCATGGACATCAATGGGTTTCATCAAATAATCGCTGGCCCCGGACTTCAGCCCGTCCACGGCCGACGCGACAGTGGCATGACCCGTCAGCATGATGACTTCTGTCATGGGATACTGGCGCTTGATCTGGACAAGTATTTCATTGCCATCCATTCCGGGCATTTTGACATCCAAGATGACGACATGAACCCTTTTCCGACGCAACATTTCCAGTGCCTGGGAACCATCGGTAGCGGTCAGAACGCTATACCCCTCACGTTCAAGGAGTTTCTTTGTCGTCGAAAGAAATCGTTCCTCGTCGTCCACAAGCATAAGTTGCATCGTTTCCATACCCTTCTCCCTTCCCTCATTGCACCGTCGCGATTGGTGTCGAATTCGTATCGATGTTCCCCAAAAACATTGTCGGCCAAATGCCTGAAAAGCCCTCACCCTCCATTGGGAGTGTCCACCGGCAGATGAATCGTAAAAACCGTACCGCTGCCCTGTTCGCTTTGCACTTCCATCGTCCCCCCCATGCCGTCGATAATGCCGTAGCATACGGATAGCCCCAGACCTGTGCCCTCGCCAACGGGCTTGGTGGTAAAAAATGGGGAAAAGACTTTGGGAAGATTTCCGGTATCGATACCGCAACCGTTGTCGGCAACGTTAATTTCAACCGCTCCATTTCCCGCCGGCTGGATGGCGACACGTAATTCACCTCCGGACGACCCATGTCGGGTCAAAATGGCATCCATGGCATTATTGAAAAGATTGATGAGGACCTGCTGAAGCTGGGCCGGATCCCCTTTTACATGCGCCGTCTCTGCGACAAGATCCTGAACCACGGCAATGCCATGCACGCTGGCTTTATTGGCCACCATTTGAATGACCTCGGGGATGTATTTCCGCAGGTCGATGGTTTCGACGGTGGGTTCGCTCTGACGCCCGAACTTTAAAATGGCCTGGGTTATTCTGGCGCAGCGCGAAATTTGGAGATTCACCTGCCCCATGGATTCATCCAGTTCCGCCAAGGTTGGCGAGGCCATCAAGCCGTTGTCATCTTTCAAATCCTCCAGCAGCGCCTCGATCAACGCATGTTCGCTTTTAATGATTTGAAGCGGATTGTTGATTTCATGGGCAAAGCCCGCCGCCATCTCGCCCAATTCCGCAAGCCGACTGGCGCTGATGAGTTGTTGGCCCAACTGGGCTTTTTCCGCATCCATTTTTTCCATGCGGTTCACGATTCGATTCGTCAGGTAAACAGCAGCAAAAACGATCAGGGAACCCCCGAGAAGACAAATCAAGGCGGTGGCATAGATCGTCACCCGGAGAGCCCGGAAAGCATCGGCCTTGTCCTGTCGCACGAACAATATCCACGCCCCGCCTTTGAGGGGAACGACCGCATAAAGATATTTGCCTTGGGAAAAAAACGTCTGGTGGGCCACATCAACCGCATGCTGCCGGTGTCCCAGGTGGATGGCGTCCTCGGGGGCTTCCATCGGACGACCGCCGGATCGCCTTGTTGTCTGCAGCACACCATTCGCATTGAGGATATAGGCTTCACCGGTCTGTCCGATTTGCACACCACCCACCAGGGTATTGAATTTCTGGCTGTCAATCGTGGCACGCAGGACCCAGCGTCCCTGGTCACTGTCCCGGGCGACCGCCACCACAAAGTGCGGTGTCTGTCGAAACCCCAGAAAGACATCGCTTATATAGACGCCATGTTTGATGACTTCCTTAAACCAGGGCGCGTCCTTATATATTTTACCGGTCAACGGATAGGGACCGCGATAGGCCACATGCATTCCCTGGGCATCAAATATGCCCAGGTCGGTGTAGGCATTGGACGCCAATTGCAGCCATGAGAATACTTTCTGCAGCGTCTGGTGGCGACGCAAGGCATCAAACGTGTAGGATGCGTGAATGAATTCCAGATCATTGACCCGCTCTTCAAGAAACGCATCGATGATCTCCCGGTGGTCCATCGCGATCCGCTGCATATTTTTTACGGTTCGGGATTCAAGCGAAACTTTGAAATGATAGAAACCCACGACCAAGATCAATAAGAAGGGAACCACCGGCACAAGGATCATGCACGTCAAAATGGTTCTGCGAATGGAATTGTGGCGATTCTGATTCACCCGCGGTACCTCTTCCTTGACGATGAATGCCTGGGCGCCATAATCTCTTCCGGGTCTGAAGAAGAAAAGCTTAGGGTAGCGTTGAAATCTTTTTTAGCAATATATATGCCACCACTCTCCGTCTTTCTTTCACCGCTTAACCGTTCGATATTCAACCATATTTGCAATCTTGCAAGTTAGGTCGGCTTGAGAAAATCAGGAATTCTGTCGTTTTTTTTTACATTGCGAAAATTCTTTTTGCGGGAAGAGAAAGGCGGGATCCCTCAGAGCTGCCTATTCGGAAAGGTAAAATGCGTCGGGAGTGACGGCAATATGCGCTGAAGGGGCGGCACTGCTTGGCGAATTAGAGGGGAGCAGCGTCATCCCCCGCCTTACCAAGCATGTTTCGGAGATCTTTTTGAATTTTTTGACGGTAATGCTCGACCGCGGCAGGATTCGTCATGATCATGTCCAACTGGCGGGTATGCAGGGTCAGATAACCCAGGATCTTCAACCGGTCCAGCATGTAACCGATTTCAAACCCTTCGATCCGGGCCATCAGGTTGTCCTCCTTTACCTGCACCCGGAAATTGTGCGTTTCCAACAAGTCCGCGATAAAGTGGATGCGTTTCCGACGTCGGCGGTCATCGGCCGCACCGCCTTTGAATTGGAACCCGATGTAATTTTCAGAAGTGCGCTCGCTGACCAGCGCTTCAAGCGTCGAAAAATGGTAGCCCAGACGGGAGTTGAGATTGCAGTAGTTTTTAGAAATCATAAAATAGTTGCGCTCCGCATAGCGGGAGCGTACCCCGGGTGCCAGGGCCGGGTTGGCGGTGGATTGAAACATGACGGCCATCAGCCCCTTTCCGTCAAGGGCGGGCGGGCCATCCCAGGGGATGGCGGCAAAACCGTCCCAGAACGCCCGCATGGGTATTGAGGCGATATTGTCGAGTCGAATGTACTTGCCCTTCACTTCATCGATGAAACCATCATCCAAATTCAGAATCCACCATTGCATGGGGGCATGATAGTAAAGCTGCTTGCTTGACCGTTCGTTGAAATGATGATCCCGGCCAAAGTGAAACATCTCGTGAACCGATTTTTCATGAACGAAGCGGGTAATATCATGCAGCGTCCGACAATGGGACGGGGTGAACCCGGGGCCATCCGGATCCAGTAAATTCAAAGGCACAATCAAACGACTGACGGCTGTTAAGGTTCCATGGATGGGGCTTCCGGTCATTAAGCTAGTCTTGGGTTTGTCCGACGCAAGCAGCGCCTCTATCCGACCCTTGTAGACAACCCGACCGCCTGCGTCCAGGGTGATGAGCGTGCCTGGGCGCAGTTTGTCAAGCGCCCCCGAAAGACCAAAAAGGGCGGGTCGGGCGAACTCCCGGGCCACATTGGCCAAGTGTCCCGTGAAACTGCCGTGTCCGGTGACAATGCCGGCGGCACGGGTCAGCAGCGGGGCCCATCGTGGATGGGCTTCACGGGTCAGCAGAATTGCGCCTTGGGGAAATGACAGCATGTCCAGGCCACTGTCCACGCGATGCACAAGGCCGACGCCGATCCCCGGGCAGGCGGTGGTCCCGCCTTCGGCGAGAATGCAGTCGTTGGATGCCGGCCTGGCATACGATAGTGTCGTTTGCCTGGCCGGGTCCATTTGTTGCAGGGGCCGGCATTGAAGGATAACAATGGCACCCTGCTGATCGATAGCCCATTCGATATCCAGGGGGGCGCCGTAGTGATCTTCCAGCTGGATCGCCATGGCCGAAAGCGCCAGCACCTGGGCATCGGTGAGGGAGGCCTGTCGCTGCAGGCCGTCATCGGTGATATCCAGACGGCAGACGCCTTCTTCCGGATAGCACGCATATTTACGGGACTTCACGCGTATTTCCCGTGTTTGAATTGTCATGGGCGCTTCGCGATCGACCGTAAAAAAATCCCCGTCCACCGAGCCGTCCACCACCGCCTTGGGAAGTCCCCAGGCCGCATTGATCACAACGCTGGCGTCCTGGCGATCAAACGGGTTACGCGAATACATCACCCCTCCGGCCATGGGATCCAGCATGGTCAGGCACCCCACGCACATGGCAATGTCGTCATCCCGGAACCCTTTGTTGAGTCGATAGGTTATGGCCGGGAGACTGTACTTGCTGGCCAGGATTTGCTTGTAGGCATCGAGAAGATGATCCCCACTTACATTCAGCTCGGAGTGGTGCAATCCCGCAAAAGAACTGCCCTTCTCATCCTCGCCAAGGGCACTGCTGCGCATGGCGGCGGTCATGTCCCGGCCGCCGCTGACGGCCATGCCATGCCAGGCTTCGCGAATCGCAGTCGCAAGCTCCGGGGGGATATCGGCCTGGACAATCAGGTTGTTCAGCCGGGCATGCAGGCGATAGAGGTTCTCCATGTCGTTCAAATCCGCCGACTGCATCAAACGGTTGATTTCGATCTTGAGATCATTGTGGTCGATAAAGTGCTCATAGGCGCTGGCCGTAACCACAAAGCCGTCTGGCACGGCCAATCCCAGTTTGTTTTTGATTTCACCGAGGTTGGCCATCTTGCTGCCCACAAGATCGACCATGTCTATATCGATGTCTTTCAAGACGATCACAAGTCGGCGATCCCGATGCTCTCTTCCCGAGTGAAGCGTCGCATCGATCTGGCGGCTGATGGCATTGAGACGTTCGGAAAGCGAAAGATATTTACCGGGTGCGAGCCGTTGCAGGTTCTCCACCATATGCATGACGCTCACCGAGGCGGTTGTGGCGCAGGCGCGCACAAAGGCCATGCCAAAAGGCCGATCCCCTTGAAGAACGGACTCGATTTCTCCCATGACTTCAAGTGCCTTGTTGTTGGCACGGATCAATTGCTTGAAATGGGCGTAACGCTCCCGAAAAACCAGCCGGAGGTGATCCACATCAGGGCTTTCCCTATCCGCCGTGGTTTTCAATATTTTATCGGCAATCCGTTTAATAAAAATCATGGCAATGGCCGGCCTTGCAGCTGATCATCGTGATACCCTGGTCCGCTCCGAGTCTTCCCCGCCGCCATGGTTGCCCTTCCTGGCCTGTGCATCAATGGCCACCGGGCGCCAGGTTGATATGGTTTAAGGCTAGCATTTCCGTTGGGCGCCCGGCAATGTAATGGTCCCGGCGGTTAAACCTGGGTTTTCTCCCTTGAAACTTAAAAAGGCCGGGGAAGAGAACAATGCCCTCTGCCGCCGGCCTTCTTGGTTGACAGGGGTTCGACATTAAGGCACCCCTCCGCATGACGTCTCGGCCGCCCCCCTGCCACTTGATGCATTGGCGTCAATGCTCGAGGCGCAAACCCCATCCTTCAAAAAGAAACATGATGGCAAATCCGTACCAGAGCGTATAGACCACGTAGAAAATCAGAGAGAAAGTGACAATGCCATACCGCTCCGATATTTTTTGAGCCTCGATCTGGTAGTAGTTGTATGCTGTTTCCACCGCCTTTTTATTGACCGTGGCCACAATCTTGGCCGCTTTGAACTGTTTCTGACGCTTCAAATCATTTTCCATGGCGTTATTGGCGGCCCACCAGTTGTATAGCACCTGCCGCTCGCCGTAGCCGTACTTGGCGGCCACATCGCTGCCGTTGTTGTGATACATGAGGTCGGCATCGGCAAGACAAACAGCTAGTATTTTTCCCAGATCGCCATCAACGGCAAGATTCGGTCCATTTACGTTTACAAGGGCACCCCCCTTCTGAAATAGAAGCGAGCTTTGTCGTGCCTGGGTTTCATCCGCCATAACAAGATCAACCTTAAATGCGGTCCCAGCGAAAGGTTGGGCCTCCTCCTGCATGTGGGGTATATAGTAGGCGGAGCCTTTGGAAATGGAATTATAAAGCGCATCGAGATAATTGAGACCATTATGCCCATTGAAAATCGGCATAAAAATCACGACCAAGACTACCACAAAAACCCCCATCATGCCGGCGCCGCTGTAGAATTCACCTTTTTTTGCAATCATGAATGCGCCTCCTCTTCTCCTTTCAACCTGTTGATATTGGTCAGAAAGGTCCCAATCACCCATATTCCGAAACCGGATATGACGATAAAAAAGGCCCAGACACCGATGGTATCCAGGGTTTTACCCAATCCGGGGGATATAGGCAGCACCCCCATCTCACCCAGTTTGGCTGGAAGAGCGAAAATCCGGTTGACGAAGCCCGCCAGTACGGCCATGGCATAAAACCCGCGGATGGTGATGCCCTTGACGACTTTTGTCACCATCGCTCCCACCTGGATACCCAGCAGAGACCCCAGGAGCATACCCATTGCCAGGGTGTAGAAAATAAAGCCATATATCGCATACTGGCTGATGGCGGCATATCCGGCGGTAAACACGATCTGGAAAATATCGGTACCCACCGTGGTCATGGAGGAAACCCCCAGCACATAGACGAAGATGGGAAACGTCAGGAATCCACCGCCAACCCCCATAATACCGGCGGCAAGACCGACCAGGGCGCCGCTGAGAACGAGAAACACCCAGGAAATGCCGCGCCCTCCGGGAACCAGATCGTGGTCGAAACGGATCACCGGCGGGATCTTCAACCCCTGAATTTTTTTAGGCAGACTGCCCATCTCGGCGCCCTCATCCTTGGCGCCGTGAGCACCCGCGTCGGCGGAGCTTCCTTTGCGGGCGTTGAGATAGTCGATCATGGCGTATATCCCCAAAAATCCGAGCATACCCGCGTAGACAGTGGTAATGAAGGCGTCGCTCAACACAGGATTGATCTCATACAAAACCCGGTTGATCACGCCCCCAACCGTTGCCCCGATGATGGCCCCGAGTAGAAATACGGCAGCCAATGGTACGGAGACATTTCCCAATTTGCGATGGATGACACTCCCCATGATGGCCTTGGCAAAAATGTGGAACAAGTCCGTGCCGACCGCCAGGATGCCCTTGATTCCGGCACTCATCAGAGCAGGGGCAATGATAAAGCCCCCTCCGGCCCCAATGCATCCGGTAATCAGCCCGGCGCCCAATCCGATGAGAATTGACACGATAAAAATACCGGTACTGTAAAAGGCCGGGCTGTAGGCCTTTTTCCCCCCCAGAAGATCCGGCAAGGCACTGCCGATCTGATCAGCAAAAACGACCCCGCCCAGAAGAACCGGCAATAGCAAAAGCCCTATCAACAGCAGTCTTTTGCGATCGTTTAGAATCGTTTCCGCGTTGCGGCATTCCCATTCGGCAAAGGCACGTGTTCCCGCCATCATGAACCGGCCCCATTGTCGGAAAAAGTTCATTGTGCTTTTCTCCTCCCCTGATTGTTATTTAGTGTCCGTCCATAAATAGTAGATTTTGGTTCCTGGCAAGGCCCGAGCGCGTTTTCAACCGGAGGAATAGCCCGCTATTTCGAGGATTGAAAACGAGCGAGAACGCCGCCAGGGGCCGAAAGATGCCATTTATGGATGGGCACTATTCATCCCATCCCCGCATTTTCTTCTTATCCAGTTCAAGCGATATCGCTCGTCAACAAATCATCAAGTGTTTTGATCTTCTCCTCCTGAATATTTTTCTTTTGAGCGGCATCTTCCATTTTGTATAACAGCTCATCGATATCCACCGGCTTCATCAAATAATCGAAGGCCCCGAGTTCCATGCCTTCACGGGCCACCTCGAGGCTCGCGTGACCGGTCAGCATGATCACCTCCGTAAGCGGCGCGACCTCTTTGATCCTGCGCAGGGTTTCGATGCCGTCCATTCCCGGCATGCGCACATCCAGCACCACGACGTCGGTTGCATGGGACGCCAAATGTTCAAGCGCTTTTTCGCCACTTCCAACGCCGAAAGCATTCACCTGCCGTTTGCGCATCCGTTTAATGAGGGTGTTCAAATAATCCTCTTCATCATCGACAAAAAGAACGGTGGGCATCTGGGTCATGTTATGCCTCCTGGCGCACAGCCTGTTGGATCTTTGCAACCAGATCCTGAAGATCGCTGGGTTTGGTCAGGTAGTCGAAGGCACCACAGGCCATGCCTTCCCGCGCCGCCTGCTCCGAGCCGTGTCCGGTCAGCATGATCACCGGCATGGACGGTACCAACTTTTTGAAGATACGGAGAATTTCGATACCGTCCATATCTTCCAGCTTCAAATCAAGAACCGCCACATCGAAATCCTGTTTGCGCAAAGTTTGAATCGCCTGGGTTCCGCTGTAGACCGGCGTCACGGCCATGTTGCGTTTCGCCAGCCGTTTGCTGAGTACGTCGACGAACCCCACTTCATCGTCCACTAGCAAGAGTTTAATGGCATTCGGCATATTGCCTCCTCCATCGCGGATTACCCGTCCTCATCCACCAAACCTCCCGGCATCAAGGCAACCCGGCACCGTACATGCCCATAGCCGCATCCCCATCGCCAGCGACCGTTCATTCCGTTTCCCACGTCTCCTCGAGCATGCCGCATTCATGTCCCTGTCCAGTCATGCCGTATCAGGGCCGTGCCTTGAGGATAACGTTTACCCGTGCTTCGCGGATCTTGTCTTCGTGCTCACGTTTTTTACGGGTCGCAGCGTTGACCTTGTCCATCAGCACGTCCATATCGCTGGGTTTCATCAAATAGTCGAATGCCCCCAAGCGCATCCCCTCAATGCTGGTTTCCACTGTTGCGTGGCCAGTCAGCATGATCACTTCAACCAGAGGAAAATCTTTGCGAATCGCTTTCAGTGTCTCGATGCCGTCCATCCCCGGCATCTTTACATCCAGGATGACCACATCGATGTGGTGGTCTTCTTTCAGGGCAAGTAGTGCCTCTTCACCGCTGTAGGCTTTCAAAACAGCGAGATGGCGCTTGCTCAACCGTTTGGTCATGGTATCGACAAACGGCTCTTCATCATCCACCAGCAAAACGGTTGGTTCGTTCATTACAGTCGGATCGTTCATGATGGTTCTCCTTAAGCGGTTTGCGAATGGTTTTTATCGACAGGAATAGCCACCGGCTGGTCTCTCCTCCTCCCCCTCTTTGTGGAACGGCAGCGCAATCGTAAAGGTGGTCCCTTCATCCATGTCACTTTGCACACTGATTTCGCCGCCCATTTTTTTGATGATGCCGTAGCAGATGGACAATCCCAGGCCGGTGCCTTTGCCCACCGGTTTGGTGGTATAAAAAGGATCGAATATCCGGTCCAGATTGGCGGGCGGAATCCCCGGTCCGTTGTCTTGCACCTCGATTACGGCCTGCGTATCCCTACGGAGCGAAGTGACGGTAATTGCCCCTCCCTTTTTCTCCAAAGCGTCCACGGCATTATTGATCAGGTTAAGAAACACCTGTTGCATTTCAGACGGGGAGGCCTGGATGGCCGGCAAGTCTTCATCCAGTCGCGTGGTCAAGGTCACCTTGGCGTATTTGGCGCGCTGCTCGGACAAATCGATGACTTCTTCGATGAGATCGTTGATGGAAAAAGACTGCAGGCGGGCATCTGTTTTCCGGGCGAAACTCAATAGTTTGTGCGTAATTTCCTTGCAGCGCTTGCCTTGGGTATTGATCTGTTTGAGGGCCCGCTCGAGCTCCTCCAGGTTGCTGCTTTGTTCAAAATCCTCTTCTTCAAGCAGATCCTGGATCCATCCGGCCTCCTCGACCATGATCGCCACCGGATTATTGATTTCGTGCGCGATTCCGGCCGCCAGTTCGCCGATACTGGCCAATTTACCCGTCTCGATCATCTGCTGGTTCATCATCTCTTTGCCCCGATCCGCCTCTTTGATACGGTCCACCTGGCGGATGGAGAGCGTAAATGCCATGATGATGATGCTGATGCCGCCGATGATAAAAATGACCACCGCAATCCCCTGGGCGCGCCGCAGCTCCGAGAATGCATCCGCGCGTTCTTGGCGGTAGACCAGAAGCCATTCCTTATCTTTAAGCAATGCAGTGAAATAGATGCTCTTCTTGCCGTCATCCCCCTCCCATTCCCTAATGGAAACCCGATCGTCCATTCCCCGGTCGCAATCAAAAAGCTGTCCGTAGCACCCCTTGCTCGGGATGAAATCGATCAGAGGGTGGGTCTGGAATTCACCGTTGCGGTTCAGGATGTAGGCAAATCCGGTTTCCCCCACCCGGATATTTTCCACCAGATCGTTAAAAATCGCGAAATCGATGGTGGCGCGTAAAATCCATGGTTTTCCGTTGACGCGGCCTTTGACGGCCACAATAAAGTGGGGCATACGCCGCAGGCCGAGAAAGACATCACTGATCACGTAGGCCTTTTGCATGGCCTGCTGAAACCAATCCGTGTCAGCGTAATCCGCCTCGGCAAGTTTAAAGGGCCCCGCATAGGCGACTTGCTGTCCGCTGCCGTTAACCACCCCAAGGTCGACGAATGCGTAGTGGTAGTTGCGCTGCAAAGAGGCCAGGGTGTCCTGTAGAAACGTTTCGTCGCTCAGGTTCGCATAGCCTAAATTTTTCGCCAGAAAGCGGATATCGGCAAGTTTGTCTCCCAGAAAATCATCGATTTTCTGCCGGTGTTTTTCCACCAGTTCCTCAAGGTGGGCATAGACCTTTTCGCGATAAGAGGCGTAGAGGTTAAAATAGATGGTGCTGCCCACCAGAATTACCGGAATAAAAGACACGACGATAATGGTCGCCATCATGTTCAATGCCAGCGAGCGGTAGTAGGGCAATTGAAGTAGTTCTTTTCTCAGCATCGTATCGCCGTTCCTTGTATGAAGGTGGTCGCACCCATCCTTTGAGCAACAACCATGCCATCCGCCTGGTCCGCAGATATATTTCAACCCCCTTATTTAACATGGATTTTTTACAACATGGTGCGTTGGTGGGTTCGGTGTGAAAACAGGTGTGTCAGGTTTTTTTACACGTCGGCAAGCATCGTGACATATTGCCAATCCCGTTGCCGGTTGGGAAAAGTCGTGGTCGTTTTTAAGAGCGTTGCCCAGATGGGGGGCTGCCGAGAGCGGCAATTCCCAGGGAATGGTCATCGAGTTGAAATGGCTTATGGAAAAGTTTTACCCGGATAGAGCTTCTCAAGAACCGCCTTGAGAGACGGATGTTTCAATTTTCAAATGATATTTATCGATCTTGGCATGCAGTGTGGGCCGGGATACCCCTAAAAGCTTGGCGGCGCGGGACCGATTCCCACTGGTATAACTCAAGGCTTCCTGAATGAGAATGCGGGCAAAAAAATCCATACAGGAATCATAGAGGTCATCGGTTTGCTTCGCTTGGGCCGCATCCCGAAACCATTGGCGGACCTCGCTTTCTAGGCTGCCGGTTTCCACCCGCGGGAGGCTATCCTTTCCCGCCAGGGCGGCACTAAGATCATCCGGCCCGATGGGCGCACCGCGGTTGAAGATAAGGGTTTTCTGCAACGTATTGGCCAATTCACGAATATTGCCGGGCCAACTGTTCTCCGCCAGCATGGCCAGCGCATCTCGGGTGATCCCCGGATTTTCAAGGCCGAGCTCCGTTGCAAAGCGATCGATAAAATACTCTGTCAAAAGCGGTATATCCGTAACGCGCTCACGCAGCGGCGGCAGGCCGATGGTGATAACTTTGAGGCGATAATAAAGGTCTTCCCGAAATTGGGCCTGGGAAATCATCTTCTCCAGATCACGATTGGTGGCTGCAATAATACGGACATCCACCGGAATGGTCTCCCTTCCCCCAAGCCGTTCGATTTTTTTCTCCTGAAGCAACCGCAGGATCTTGGTTTGCAGGTTAACGGGCATATCACCGATTTCATCAAGAAATACGGTGCCGCCACCGGCCTGTTCAATTTTCCCGATCCGGCGGTGGGCCGCTCCGGTGAAGGCCCCCTTTTCATAGCCGAACAACTCGCTTTCCAGCAGGGTTTCGGGCAACGCTACGCAGTTAATGACGAGAAAAGGTTTATCCGCCCGCTGGCTGTGCTGGTAAATGGCGCGGGCCACCAGTTCTTTTCCGGTCCCGGTTTCGCCGCGGATCAAAACCGTGGCATCCGTCGAGGCCACCCGGCCGATCATTTTAAACACCTGTTGCATGCCCTCGCTGCGCCCAATGATGGTATCCCGATCCATTTTCTCGGCGGTATCCCCCATATCCACAGGGGATCGCATAAACCGGCCGGTCTCCAGGGCCTGGTTGATGGTCTTGAGCATGTCCGGAATATCGAAGGGTTTGAGGACATAATCAAAGGCACCCATCTTGGTGGCTTCGATGGCGGTTTCCGTCGTACTGAAAGCCGTCATGAAGATCACCGGGAGTTTTGGCTCGAAGGCATGGATGGCCTGAAACGTTTCCAACCCATTCATTCCCGGAAGCCGCACATCCAGGACCACCACATCGGGCAAGGCCGCACGCACCTTTTCCAGGCCTTCTTCCCCGGAAGCGGCATTTCTCACCCGATAGCCTTCCTCCGTTAAAAGTTTGGTAAAACTTTTGCGCAGTTGATCGTCATCATCGACAATAAGAATTGTGCTCATACCGTCATTCCTTTACCGGCAACGTCACAATGACCGTGGCGCCGCCCCCTTCGGTAGCGGCGATGTCAATCCACCCATGGTGTTCCGAAAGAATGCGTTTGGCGATACTCATCCCCAGTCCGGTCCCCTCTTCCTTGGTGGTAAAAAAAGGGTCAAACACCTTTTCCCGCAACGATGCGGGGATACCAGGGCCATTGTCGCACACCCGGATAACGGCCTCACGATTCCCCGAGGGGCCTGTGGACACCAATTCTTCAATCCTGATCGCACCGCCTTTTTCCATGGCCTCGCAGGCATTGATCACCAGGTTCACAAAAACTTCTTTGAGCTGATCCGGATCGGCATTGACCGTGGGAAGAAAATCATTCCGGGCAATCTCCACCCGGACATCGTAGGATTTCAAACGATGGGACAGCAACTGCAGCACCGTATCGATCACCGAAGAGGGGCTGATGGGCTGCATGGTCAGCTTCGGGGGGCGGGAAAATTCGAGAAAGTTTTGAACGATGGTGTCGATGTGGCGAATCTCTTCGGATATAACGTCAAAGTCTTCCTGCTGGGTGGTCGTCAATTCGAGCGCTCGTTCGAGGGAAAACAGCCGCATCTTAACCGATGTAAAGGGGTTACGGATACTGTGGGCCATCCCGGCCGCCAGCTTGCCGACAACCGCCAGTTTTTTGGCCTGCAGCAGGGTTTCCCGGCTGCGCTCCAATTCCGACTGCGTGCTGTCCATACTGTCGATCAAATCATATACCCGGTGGCTGAGAACCTTGATGACATTCTCTTTTTTGGTCACCACCTCCTCATGGGTCACGGCTCGAATCAACCGGCGAATCGGCCCCAGAATTTCTTTGACGACAATCATGGCCAGCATAACCGCCAGAATGAAATTCATCAGGATCGCAAACACGGCAATACTGCGTAACTTCAGTGCCTCCTCGCGGCTTTCCTGGCGGGCCGTGATGATGTTGTGGGCATGGATGGTTTTGAATTTATCGCAGAGATCGAGAATCGTAAAAAATCGATCGCGCACTTCCTCGTGCAAAATCGCGCCAGCTTCTGATTTACCGGATTTGTAGAGTTCAATAACCCTTTTCCTGGCCGTAACATAATGCCGGTACTCCGCCGCGATCCGATCGATGGTTTCTTTCTGCTCCGGCATTTGAACGAGGGATTGGGCTTCATTGAGCTTGCGGTCGAAGCGCTTTTGGTATTCTCCCAGTTGCCTCAGCCAGTCCGGGTTGCGGTCCAGGAAATAATAGGAAACAAAGCCTTTCTGGTTGGCCAAAGCGATCTGCAAATCTTCGGCGGCTTCCAAGGCCACTACATTTTCATCGGCTACGGCGGATATATGCTCGTCGATCCGGTAGGTATACCAGATCATGACCACCCCCCCCATGAAAGTAATCAATACCAGCGACGCCAGCACGATATAAATGCGTTTACGCAGGACGATCTGGTTCCAAATGGGCAGGTTGAAAGGCATTGTCAGGCCAGCGGTTGTGGTTTTTGATTCATCGGCATGCCGTATAGCGACAACCCTTTGCCAAGGTATGCCGTGCTCGTTTGAGGGCAATGGCGTTAGGGATCTATTTGTTGGTCTCCCCGCGATTTTCCCATCGGTTTAAAATAGCCAAAACAGATTCCAGCAAACCACGTGCCAGAAATACGCTTCAATCAAGATCGTTGCTCAAATCAATCCGGTCAAGGCCTGCCGCGTCTTTACGGCAGGAAAATTGGATTTCTGACAACCGCTCCAAAGTGTCAGATTTTTTTACAGTTGGCAAACGAATTCCTTGAGCAGGGAATCATCGCAGGGCGATAAAACAACCCAGCATGATGAAGGTGGGCAGTAAAGCGGCGATGAGGAGGAAAACGGGCGAGATGCCGTTTTTGAAATATTTTTTCAAGATACTCTGGCCGGCCGGATTGGGGGCATTGGCGATAATGGTCAGGCCGCCACCGGAAACGGCGCCGACAACGACAGCGTATTTGAGGTTGTCGGTCAGGTCCGGAACGAGGGTGCTTAAAAAGGTGATGGCCGCATTATCGTTGAAAGCGGTCAAAACAGTGGCGCTCAACATGAGGGGGATATCCGACAAAGCACCCAGAAGAGGGGCGATCCACCACCCCTGCACACCACCGTGGATAACCAAGCCTCCCAGAAAAAAACCCACCAGCAGCGGTGGTTTCAGATCGATCCGGTTCTGAAAGGGGGCGCTCACCTGGGAAAACCCGAGGAAAAACAACACGCCCGGTACAAATATAGCCGGATCATGGGCGTTGACGATGGTCCAGGCCATAAAAACAACGTGAATGGCAATCACCCAGACCGGCACCGGATCATCCCGGTTGTCCCATTCCGGGTCGCGGTATTGGGGTTGCTGATCCTCCGGCAGCAGGCCGGGAAAATTACGCCGCATGTTCTGGCGTTTGATTTCTTCGAAACGCATGTCAAAAGCCGCTTGAGCCAGCTGGGGATCGATTCGGCGCGCCCGGACATCGTCCTGGTATTTTCTCCGCAATTTGTCCATGATGTGCTGTTTCAGGTCTGAATAGCGGCTTTGGACGGCTTCGCACAAACCAAGCTCCTCGCCAAGAGATTTTCCCATGCGGTCGAATTCAGGCTCGATTTCACCACGCTGAATATAGGTTTGCTGAATCGCCTCCTTCAGGCTCACCATGGCAAAAGCCTTTTCCAGTGAGGCCAGCTCCTTTCGAAACACCAGATAATACACCCCATTGGAAAGCAGAATGCCCAAAATGGCTTTCCAGCCGAAATGGGTGATCATATAGACCATGTCCCACTGCCAGGGACCGGCCACCATGAGAACCGGCGGCGCCGCAAAATGCGAAAGCGTTCCCCCCACTGAAATGTTAACAAAAAGCAGGCCCAGGGTGGCATATTTAAAGGGGGGGGAGGGCTCCAGAGCGTAGAATTTGCGCGCCAGCAGAAGGGCGCAGATGGTCATGGCCGCCGGTTCGGTAATCAGAGAACCCAGAAGCGGTCCAAGGGTCAGCAATGTAAGCCACCAGGCTTTCAGTGTTCCACCCATCAGCCGCGCCAGAAGCGACATTGTCGTTTCTGCCAGCTTTAAAATGGGCCGGGTGGCTGCCAGGGTCATGATCACCACAACGAACATGGGTTCGGTGAAATTGACCCGCTGGGTAATGTAGGTATGCAGGGTGGTCCAGTCGTAGAAAAAGAAGATGGCCCAGGTTAAAACCGCCGCCCATAGGCCGAACACCACTTCAATTTCCCCCAGGAAATGAAACAGTTCCGCCCCGATATGGACGGAGTGCCGATCGGATCGGCCCGTGGCAATGCGCTCCTGGTGGATGCGGGACCAGTGGTGGGCAATGGCCATGAAACGGCTGGTTAAAAAAGTGTGCAGAATCGCTACGAAAAAAATAAGGGTGGCCACCAGATTGAAGGGTTCCGCGTGGATCCGGTTTTTAATAATCATCCACAGGTCGGTGTCTTGATCGTCGTCATAGCTGCCGAGGTCTCTTGGGAATGCAACGGTGTCGTGCGTGGGAGGATGCCCCCCCCCGATGGCACTTACCGGAAACATCAGCGAAACAACAATTACCCCAAACCACAGCACATGCCAGCCCAAACCTCGCCGCACTCTCGATCCTCCTTGCAGCCTAGTGTCCATGACCATCCGATTTCATATCGGGATTCACGCACTCTGATCGGCAAGCGGTACCCCATTCAGCAGGCCAGCCATGCCCATCCGGGACTAAGCATGACTGGCCTTTCCGACACTTGCAGAATAGCGGCAGCCCACCATCATTTCGGTTGCCAGTAGGGGTTGATGATATCCTCAAATATGGTCATAGCGGCTTCGGCCCCCATGCCGGTGGCGGTGACAATCTGCTTGTAGCCGCCCTCCACATCGCCGGCGGCATAAATACCGGGAATGTTGGTACGATGTTTGGCATCCCGGGCGATATAGCCCTCTTCGGTCAACGCCACCCCTATATTTTTCGCCAGTTCCACTGCCGGCGTGTAGCCGATGGACATAAAAACACCATCGGCGGGGATGACGGTCGTTTCATTGGTCTGGTTGTTGAACAATTCGACTTCCGTAACGCGCTCGGTACCTAAAATATCCTTGACTTCCGTATTCCAGAGAACGTCAACACCGGATTCCATGAGATTCTTGACGAGAAACTCCTGGGCTCGCAGTTTGTCGCGCCGGTGGACAAGGGTCACCTCCACCCCCATATGGTGGAGGTGAAGGGCTTCGGTAACAGCACTGTTGCCGCCCCCCACCATAATGACCTTTTTTCCGTTGAACAAAGGCCCGTCGCAGGTGGCGCAATAACTGACCCCCCGGCCGCTCAGTCGGCTTTCACCCGGCACCCCCAAGGTTCTATGACTGGCCCCGGTCGCCAGCAGGATGGCTTTGGTCATGAATTTACGACGCGTGGTCTGAACTTCGTGGGGATTTCCCGGTTTGATATCGACCACTTTTTCACCCTGAAAAATCTGAACATACTCCAGGGCATGATTCACCATAATGTCCACCAACGTCTTGCCGCCCACCTGAGTGAAGCCAGGATAATTTTCGACAATCGGGGTCGTGGCGACCTGTCCGCCAAGGGCATCGGCCTCCACAAGCGCAGTTTTCAGGCCGCTGCGCACAGCATAGATGGCGGCGGTCAAACCAGCCGGCCCGCCCCCCACGATGGTTAGATCGGTTTCCACGACCTCGGCATCCACATCCGGGATGAAAATGGTCTGGGGTTCAAGCTTTTGCAGCGAACTCATGAAAACTTCTTCGGCCTGGGCGCCTTGCCCAATCAGGGTCTCGTTGGCATAGGCCACCGGCACACTGTGGGCGGCATACTGTTGGGCGATATCGGGACGGCACTGAATATCGATCAGCTCAAGGGAGATCAGATCCGGCCGGGCCACCGCAGCCTTGGCACCGTTGACCGCCTGTTGCGGGCAATAGGGGCATGAAGGGCTAATGAAAACCTTGACCTGGCGCGGGCTGTCGATTCGCTCGAGGACTTTCAGGGACTGTTCACTGGCATTGCTGTTGCCCGACCCCACCAGCAGCAGCAGCTCCAGAAAGGTGCGCGCTTCCTCGCCCATGGGGGCCCCGATCCAGCGGATATTGTACTGATCGGGGGCAATGATCAATGTCGGCGATACCGTGACATTCAGTTTCCGGGCCAATTCATGTCCAAGTTCATATTCCCGCAAGGTAATCTTGTCCGTCAATTCCCTAAAGGCACGAATAACCTGGCGGTTGGCCTGAGCGAAGACATCATCCCGCGCCTTTTCGGTAAACAACAGCAGCGGGATATCGTTTTTCATCCGGGCAAACGTCGTCCTGAGTTGGTTGAGAAAGGCTTCGCCGTCAGCACGACCCGGGGCCGAATTGGCTTCCATACCTGCCATTTCCATCATGGTCCACCTCCTTGTGAGCACGTGTTCGATCGCAATAATCTATGGGTCTATTCCGGTCGGAACAAGTTTTTTATCGAGATGCGACGAGCAACCGCTGGTGCAGCCGCTTGTCAGGAGTATAAGATCCGAAAACAGAGGAAACGTTACAGCTACTGCGAATTAAGATGTTTTCCCATCACCGTAGAGGCCGGATTGCCAAATGGTTTCCGCGAACCGCAGATCATCCGGGGTCGTTATCTTTATGTTGGCACGGCTTCCCGGGACAATGGCGACCGCATGCCCCAATCGCTCCAGAAGCTGGGCGTCATCCGTGCCGACAAAGCCGTCTTCGCGGGCCTTTTCATGGGCTGCCCGGATGAGCCCCAATCGGAAGCCCTGGGGCGTCTGCGCCATCCAGACCGCGTCCCGTGGAAGGGTATGCCGAATCCCCCCCTGTTTGTTTACTTTTTTAAGGGTGTCGCATGAGGGTACCCCCGCGATACAGGCACCGTGTTTTTCGACCGCTTGCAGGCATTGTTGCAGACATTCCTTCGATACGAAAGGCCGGACACCGTCATGGATCAGCACGGGATCGTCGTCCTTTACCGAACAAACGGACAGCCCGTTATAAACACTCTCCTGACGCTCACTGCCACCGGCAACAAGGCGGCAGGGTAATCCTAAGCCCCACTTTTCGATCACCTCACGACGGCAGTAGGCGATTTCGGATCCGTCGACAACGAGGATGATTTCTTCGAAAAAACCGCTCGCAGAGAAAACATTCAGCGTTCGGGTCAAAATCGGCTGGCCGGCCAGTGGCAGATACTGTTTCCTGACCTCCCCGCCCATGCGAAGTCCCCGACCGGCGGCAACAATAATGGCGGCATTCATTTTAATGTTTGTTTATGCGTATGGGATGGATGTCGTTATGCAACAAGCGGTTATCCCCAGGCAGCCTGCTGACGAACCGGGCCATCACGCGGGAAAACGATATCACCGCAAATAGAGTAGTTCTTTGGGCAAGGGCACCCCCTTCCCCATGGTATCTTCACCGTAATTTACACCGGCCAGAATCTCAATGTCCTGGAGTGCCCGCACATCGCCCTCAAAGACCACTTCTTTGATGTTTTCTTTGTTTATTTTACCACCGGCCCACTGGATATCCAGTACACTGCTGGCATCAAAGCGGTCTTTTCCGATGCATAACTCCACCTGACCGCCAAAGTGTTGGACAATTTTCGCGACCAGGAGACTGGGACGACTGTGAAACCCCAGCTTCACCGGGATGCCTACGGTTATGCGGCCACGTTCGATATTTTCATTGAGGATTTCCTGGGCCAACTGCTTCCCCGTGTTCAGGAAGTGACAGGCGTAGAACAAACCAAAATTGATCGTACAATCCAAAAGCTGTTCCGGGTTAACCAGCGCCGACAGGCGTTCCTGGACTTGCTGATAGATATTCTTAAAGCTTGTTTTGTGCTGGTGTCGCTCATAGAAGTGAAGCAACCGCCCGATAAGCTGCAGAAGATGAAAAACAACTGAAAAATGGCTGCGCAGTTGTTTGAGCTTGCGATTGCCAAAGCGATAACCACCATGGATGACGTAAGAGTCGAAAGCCGACTGCAGGTTGTGCACCAGCATTTCGAAACGGCGGATCTCCACCTCATTGACCTTGTCAGGAACAATGGTCGGGATCTTATCGAGGGGATAGGGTTCGTAAAATCCCAACTGGTCGAATTTCTGACATATATTCAAAAATTCACTGGCAATTTTGACAATATGTTTTTTCTGGACGTCTTTGCTCTCATCATCAATATCATAATCCAGTAGATTGTTGGAAACGATGGTCGGAAACTTGGCAGGGTCGAAGCCTTTGGTCGGTGTTGGAATTGTCAGTCGTCGCGCTTCCGCAATGATGACCGGCGCCAGCTTACACAGGCAGGCGTTGAGGAAGTCGAGCGTATGCTCCCCTTGGGATGCAAATTTCTCAGAGTCCGGCAAATCATAATATACAAGCCGATTGGCAATATGTTTTTGTGAATAAGCACCGAGGCTCAGGTGGCGCACTGTCGCCGTCAATTCACGATAGAAATACCAATCTTTATTGTTCTTGGCGCCATGGAAGTCCAGAAAGTCTTCCATCAACTGGGTCGTACCGATGAGTTTGGAATAAAGCTTCTTGGTAAAAAACTGTCGATTGCCACCGGATTCGATAATGTATGTGCAACACCGCAGATAATCATGGGAGAATATACGGACTTTATCCAAGTATGATATCACCTTTTCCTGCGAATTTTTCATAGGGCCTACGCGTTAGAGTTAATGTGTATCCATAAATGCAAAAAACCAGGGATAATTCTGTCGATATCCGCGTGCGTTTGGGAAAAAACCGGCCGAAGCAGCCCGTAAGCCGAATTCTGTTTCCGAAAAAGGTTACCCCGTTTCGGATGACGATCATTCATCTTGGGCAGCAGTTGCCTGATGCCTCGTGCGACCTACCCGGGAACTTGGGCGGGCCGCCCTCAAACGTTCCCCTATTTGGTCTTGCACCGGGTGGGGTTTACCAAGCTTCTCCGGTCACCCGGAGAACTGGTGCGCTCTTACCGCACCGTTTCACCCTTACCCTGCCGGGTCGGCAGGGCGGTCTGCTCTCTGTTGCACTTTCCTTCACGTCGCCGTGACTCCGTGTTACGGAGCACCCTGCCCTGTGGTGTTCGGACTTTCCTCCAGGAATTAGAATTCCCAGCGATCGTCTGGCCTGCTCCGACCGGTCGCCGCAAACGCAGCATCTGTAGCGATTTAAATTTTTCAGGAATTATCCCAGTAAAGAATTCTATTACAGAAGGGGCACAATTTCAAGCTGTCGAAACGTTGCAGTTCGTTGTACATCTGAGGGGGGATGTTCATATGGCAGCCCAGGCAGATTGAATTGCGGACAGGCGCCAGGGCCTTCCCGTCGTTGCTCATTTTTTTTACTCTTGCAAAGGCCTGCAGCAGTTCCGGTGTGAGCTCGGCTTCCACCGATGCCACCTCACGGGACAAGTCATTGATGCGCGATTCACTCTCGGAGGCTTCTTTGGCGACGGCCTCTTTATCGGATGTCACCTGGTCATCCACCTGCCGAAATTCCTCTTCCTGAGATTTAATTTTCTCAGAAAGGCCTTCCATTTCGGACATGCATTCCAGCATTTCATCCTCAATTTGGGTTTTGCGCGTGCGCAGTTGTTCTTCTTCCTTGATAAGCGATTGGTACTCTTTATTGGTTTTTACCGATCGCCGCTTTTCCTCAATTTTTGCAATCAGCGCTGTATTCACATGGACTTGCTCTTCGAGATCACGGTAGCGTGCCTTTGAGTCATCAAGTAGCGTTTTTTCTTTACTGATCGATTTGGCAAAATCATGCAATTCTTTATCAAAGCCCGCAATTTTCTCCGCCACTTTATCGAGCGTTTTCTGGATCTCCATTCTCTGTATTTCAATCTGTTGCAAATTCATGAGGGTTTCCATCTGCGCACGTGTAATTGCTGTCATAATGTCGAAGCTACTCCTCAAAGGTTATCCGTCGGGCTGTCAATCGGCAACAATCACCGCCTGGTGCTGTTGCCCCCGCGGGTCAAAGGTTTTCTTTCGATTCCATTCGGATGCTCACGTCTGCTTGCAGGGTGATCCATGGGCGGAATCAGATCGGTTTAAAAGGGGTCTGTTCAGTCTTACATGTCTCAACGACAATATCAAAACCGCGCGATTCGAACTGGTCGGCCAGCTGCCGGGCCAAGGTTTCAATAACGATATGCTCCGACTCATAATGGCCGATATCGATCACACCCAGGCCCCGGGACTCGACTTCACGCGCCTCATGATAGCGCACGTCTCCGGTGATAAAGACCTGAGCACCGCTAGCGAAAAACGGCTCCAACAGGCTGGCCCCGCTGCCGGAACAAATAGCCACCCGATTAACGGGCATTTGCGGGTCCCCGACAAATCGAACATGGGGAAGGGCCATTCGCGATTTGACCGCAACCGCCAAATCACCCAACGTGGTGGCTGACGATAAATCCGCCACCCGCCCTAACCCGCAGTTGTCATGTCCGGCGGCAGGCAATAAAACGGCAGGGCGATCGATATCCAAAACAGAGGCCAGGATATCGTTGACCCCGCCATGCGCGCTGTCCAGGTTCGTATGCGCCGCTAGCACGGCAATTTGCTGACAGATAAAACCCTGCAGCATCCCCCCCAGCGCGCTGTCCAAATCCAGCACGTGAAGCGGGCGAAATATAAGCGGATGATGTGTCACCAGGGCATTGCCTTTGCGGCGCACCACTTCCTGAAGGACATCCGTCGTGGGATCCAGGGCTGTGAAGAGTCGTGTGACCGGCCATTGACGGCTGCCAACCTGCAGGCCGACGTTGTCCCACTCCTCAGCCAGTTCTGTCGGCGCAATGATTTCCAATACGTTCAGAATGTCGCCAACTGTCGCCGTCCTCGCCATTGGATGCTCCGATTCTTAAAAAACAAGAAGGGCGTGGTTCCTGAATGAACCACGCCCTTTGAGGTCACCGTCTGGGGGCAAGGCCATTGCCCCCTTGAAAATAGTACATTTAACCTCATCCATACCCATCGTTATCGGTCTCATTTGCTGCCATCAATTATTATACATGCCAACCGGCATGGTGTGGATGTATGGGCCCACCTGGGATCGAACCAGGGACCTACCGGTTATGAGCCGGTGGCTCTGCCAGCTGAGCTATGGGCCCGCAATCCCTTCTTAAAGAGCGTCACCTGTACTATCCGCCTACGTTTGTTTTGTCAAGCGAGCGGTGCCGCATGCAGTCGAAAGGGCCACAAGCACAACGCGTCAATCAACTCTCGATAAAATGTTTCAGTTTGCGACTCCGTGTTGGATGACGGAGTTTACGCAGTGCTTTGGCTTCAATTTGGCGAATTCGTTCCCGTGTAACGGCAAAATCCTGCCCAACTTCTTCCAATGTATGATCGGCTTTTTCACCAATCCCAAACCGCATGCGCAAAACTTTTTCTTCCCTTGGTGTCAGGGTCGCCAATACCTTGCGGGTCTGTTCGGCCAGATTCAAACTGACAGCGGCATCGGAGGGCAGCATGAACTTTTTATCTTCGATAAAATCGCCCAAATGGCTGTCTTCCTCTTCACCAATCGGGGTTTCCAGCGAAATAGGTTCGCGGGCAATTTTCAGCACCTTGCGAACCTTTTCCAGTGGTATTTCCATTTTCTCGGCAATTTCTTCCGGAGATGGTTCGCGCCCCTGTTCCTGCACCAGATAGCGGGATGTTCGGATCAGCTTGTTAATGGTTTCAATCATATGGACGGGAATTCGGATGGTGCGCGCCTGATCTGCAATTGCGCGTGTGATGGCTTGGCGTATCCACCAGGTGGCATAGGTACTGAACTTGTACCCTCGGCGGTATTCGAATTTATCGACCGCCTTCATCAAGCCGATATTGCCCTCTTGGATCAGATCGAGAAACTGCAATCCGCGGTTCGTATATTTCTTGGCGATGCTGACAACAAGGCGCAAATTGGCTTTGGTCAATTCGCTTTTGGCGAGTTTGGCCCGAAAACGCCCGTCGTCGACACTGGTAATGATTCGCTTCAGGATGCGGTTATTGGCATTGAGGAGACGTTCTTTTGACTCCAGTTCGGCCACCACGGTTTGCAATTCTTTGTAAATCCGGCCCAGTTCCTTCTGCATCAGATCCGTACGCGGTTTGGCCCATTTGACAAACCGGGTTTCGGAAGTCAAATTGGCGCGCAACTCGTTTAAAGACGAATCCAACACCTCCGCAAAGATGACAATTGTTTTGTTGCGTGATTCGAACCACTCGATCTGATTGCGGATAAGGCTCTCGATCTTATCAATGATCCCGCTTTCCAATCGCCACTCTTTTAAGAGTTCGAAAACTTTATGCGTGCGACGGGATATGGCCCGACGAATCCGCCGCTGCTCATCCGCTTTCGCATCGGATCGAAAAAGCTTCTCCCGAAAAGCGCGGTTTTCTTCATTGATGTCACGGATGGCCTGGATGGTTTGCATGAATTTTTCGGTATGCTCCGTTTCATCAATGAAAGTGTCACCTTCATCAATATCTCGCAGGACCTGTTTAGGGCGCAAGGCACCATTCAGGATATGGTCGCCCAATTCCAGAATACAATCGACCGCAGTGGTGGTATCCAACAAGGCCCGCAAAACTTCCTGCTCACCGGCCTCTATCTTCTTGGCAATCTCGACCTCTCCCTCGCGGCTTAAGAGGGTGACATTTCCCATCTCCCGCAAATACATCTTGACGGGATCCGTAACACTGCCGAAATCCGCAAGGCTGGAATCCTCCGCCCGGCTTGTGGTGGTTTTGACCTGCTTGGTTTTGGCTGTCAGGCTTTGTTTTTCTTCGTCCAACACTTCGATGTCGTACTCATCGAACATCATGAGTGTGTCGTCAATCTGGTCCGGAGACATTAATTCATCCGGGAGCACTTGATTGATTTCATTATAGGTCAGAAACCCCTGGGCCTTGCCTTTAGCCACCAGGGCTTCCAGAGCCTGGATAACAGCCTCCTTACCGTTCTCAACTTTAGCTTTTTTCGGGGCATCCTTTGCCGAAACAGGCTTTTGGGCCGGAGCTTTGGTCTCTTTTTTGGAAACGGCCTTCTTGGGCTTGGCCGCTGGTTTGGAAGCCGTTTTCTTGGCAACAGCCTTGTTTTTTTTGGCGTCCTTCTTCTTGGGCGTTGCTTTCTTTTTGGTATCGGTTTTTTTGACCACCGCCTTCTTAGTCTTTATGGCTTTTTGGCTGTCGGCGGCACTCTTTTTTTTCGCCTTTTTGCCGTTGCTTTTGGAAGGTACTGTTTTAGCGGTTGTTTTTCTGGTTTCTTTCTTCGCAGCGTCCTTTTTGGGGGATTTGACTGTGCGCGGTTTGGCCTCCGTCGCCTTTTTCTGTTTTGTCGTCTTGGCCTTCTTCGTCGTCTTTGACGCTTTTGCCGTCGCCTTTTTAGCCTTGGAGTCCGTCTTTTTTTCCTGTTTGGCGGATTTTTCGGTTTTTGCCGCGGCTTTCTTTGCCATAAAAACTTGCCTCCCGCATGCCTATAATTGATACACTAACTCGTTGACAAAGAGGTTTGATCTGCTCCGAATACACGCTTCCGGTTCAGTCCACCTCATTGGGAAATCCTGTTTTGCACCGATGTTCCCGATCACGTTTAACCCGCCGCTGTTTTTCTTCTAATAGCTGCAGCCAGCGTTTCTCGTCATGGCTTCTTTCGGCCTCTCGAATCTGTTCTTCCAGCGGCACTGCCTCCCGGCGCTTTTTGGTTAATACAAATTGATGGATCAGGCTGTGACAACCTTTATAATTCCAAGCTTCTTCTATAAGGCTCAACTGGGCTCGCAACCGCCGGATAGCCTCTCGTTCATGCCCCTCTGGCCTGGCTCCTGAGGCGGTCAAGGATTCTCCACCGTTAATGATATCCTGACCAATAGCCTTTAAATGAGGGTCATCAATCAACCCAACGATATTCTCCTTGCGCACTTCGGGTAAAATATCCGGGAACTGCAACATCATGGCAATCAACTGCCGCTCGATCTTGCTGCCACCCGATCGCTTTCCTGGCGATGACGTCTGGGGGGCCGAAAAAGTCGAACGCCCTCCCGTATTAGGCCTCGCTTTGGCCGATACCTGACGAATTCGATCCAGAATAGCCGTTTCATCGATATCGACCTTTTCTGCTAAATACTTGATATAAACCGACCGCGCCACCGGATCCTGAAAGGCAGCCATGGATTCGGCCACATCCCCCAGGACCTTGATACGGCCCTCCATGCTGTCCCCATGACGTTCAATGGCAGCATCGATCAGAAAGGGCATGATACCTTTGGCATCCCTGGCTTTTTCCTGAAACGCCTCAGGACCATAGGTCATCATATAGGTGTCCGGATCATGGCCCGTTGGCAACACCAGTATCCGGGCTTCGACAAATTCCTGCGCGAAAATATCGATGCTGCGATGGGCGGCCTTGATACCGGCCTCGTCCGAATCGAATACCAGGATCGCCTGTCCGGATTGTCCGATATAGCCACGCAGCAAACGTGCGTGATCTGTCGTCAGGGCCGTTCCCAAGGTACCGACGGCATTATGGATACCATTCTGGTGCAAGGCCATAACATCGAAGTATCCTTCAACAATATAAACCAGTTCTGTTGCTCTGCAACGCGCTTGTGCTTTATCCAGCCCATAAAGGGACCGGCTTTTACGATAGACATCGGTTTCGGGTGAATTCAGATACTTGGGAAGCGCATCGTCAAGCACCCGACCGCCGAAAGCAATCACCCGGCCGCGATTATCGCGAATGGGAAAAATGATTCGCTCGCGAAACCGGTCATAATAGCCTTGCCCCTGTTTTCGCCGGGTCACCAGTCCTGCCCTTTCGGCAAGTTCAAGCGGCACGCCCCGCCGTTGGAAATAACGCGTCAGGTTGTCCCATCCGGCCGGTGCAAAGCCGATATAAAAATGATCGATGATGTCCTTCTGGAACCTCCGTTTCGCCAGATAGTCGCGTGCGGGCTGCCCCTTGGGATCTTGACGGAGTGTCTTCTGATAAAGTCCCATGGTCAGTTCATTGAGTTCTAGAATCGCCTCCTTCTCGCTCAGGCGCCGCTTTTGCTCCGGGGTCTGGCGTCGTTCCGGCAACGCGATACCCGTGCGATCCGCCAGGTATTTAACAGCTTCCGGGAATGTCATGGCCTGCTGTTTCATCAGGAATGTGAACACATTGCCCCCTTCGCCACAGCCAAAACAATAGAACATTTGTTTGTCCGGACTGACGGTGAAGGACGGCGTTTTTTCCGCATGAAACGGGCACAGCCCGAGATAATTTTTCCCGGCTTTTTTTAATACAACCGTTTCGCCCACCACCTCCACGATATTGCAAGCTTCCCTGATTTCTACAATTTTTTCTTCCGGTATAAAAGAAGCCAACCAGCGATTCCTCCCGGTGATGAGACGAATGGTTAAACGGATGGAGGGGATTTTTAGATAGGATGAAGCTTTACCGGCCGTTTGATATCAATCACTCGGGTCACAATGCCCCCATAGTGTCATAAAAATTCCATTAAACGGTTATAATTAGATCAAAAATAAACAATTGTCAACTCAAAAAGGCGGGAACCGTCTATCCGGTGTAGGGCCGGTATGATGGCAACCCAATTAGACGTCCTCGTGGGCCGTTCCGCATGGGCCGACAGAAGACACTCCTCAGGAAACCAGACCGCATCATCGTTGGGATCGCGCCACCGCGATGGCCTCTTCCAAATCCAAAGTCCCACTGTAAAGGGCCTTTCCGGTGATCACACCCTGCACCCCGATGGGTTCCAGCGGCAGGAGATTGCGTATATCCTTAATCGTTGAGACACCGCCCGAAGCCACCACGGGGATAGATACGGCCTCGGCCAGTTGGCGTGTTTCATCGAGGTTCGGTCCGGTTTGCATGCCGTCCCTGTGAATATCGGTAAAATTGATGGCCGCGATTCCGACATCCTCAAAACGCCGGGCCAGTTCAATGGCCGATGTCCCGGTGGTCTCCGTCCACCCTTCGATGGCGACGTAGCCGTTGCGGGCATCGATCCCCACGACAATGCGGCCCGGATAGGATCGGGCGGCCTGGGTGACAAAATCCGGGTTGCGGATGGCTTCCGTTCCCAGAACAATGCGGGTGATGCCCATTTCGATGTATCTTTCGACAGCGCCCATATCGCGGATGCCGCCGCCCAGTTGCACATCCGTACCGACGCCGGCCAGAATATTGCCGATGGCCTCGAGATTGCGCGGCTTTTTATCCACAGCACCATTCAAATCGACCAGGTGGATCAGTTTCGCACCCAACCCCTCCCAGCGCTGCGCCATGGCCACCGGATCGTTGGAAAAAACGGTTTCACGGTCCATCATGCCTTGAAGGAGGCGCACGCAACGTCCATCCTTGATATCAACTGCCGGTATAATCATCATGGTTGTCTAAATTCCTTGAACATGTCGTCTATCGCCGTACGCGCCATCTGCTCGGCCGTGATCCAGCGCCCCTGGCGCCGGAAAAACGTCCCGATGTAGCGCAGATCATCCGACAGTGCCTGCTGGGTTTCATCGAAATAGCCGGACCAGACAATCTTCTGCCCGGCACAATCAATCAAATAAACATCAAATGCGACCGAAGCCGCCGATTCCGCCGAGTAGTTGCGACCGACCCGATCCTTATAGCGGTAAAGATATCCCTGGGCCACCAGATCCGCTTTCAACTGGCGCCCGGTTTGCGCCAGCATTCTCAACGGGGATCGCCGGTTATCGCCGGCGGCTTTAAGTGCGTCCAGGACCGCATAGGCCTCCCGGGATGAAACGGTCTTAAATTCCGTTTGCTGCCCCAGTGCATCGACAAGCAGTTCCGTCAGCAGGCGATCACTGCCCTCACCGACGGGACCGGTCATAAACACTTTGCCGGTCAGGGGGCTGCGGACATTCACATCGGCACCATGAAGCCATGCCATATTCTGAAAAGGCATTACCAGGACTTTCTCTTTGCCGGTAAACGTCCCCATCACCTGGGTAACCGGGGTGCTGGACTTACAACTCCAAAGGGCCAGACAGCATACCATTATCACTGCCCATCCGAACTTAGAAGGTCGTGGCGTCATGGCGTTCTCTTTTGCTTTTGGTTGTCGTTTTTTCTGCGACCGCCAAACCGGGTTCAAAACAACCTTGCGGGACGGCTGGCGAGTAGAGATTGATATCCGGACGGCTCAGATAGCGCCCTTGGTGGAGCGAACCCCGCTGATTCTGGCATCCACTCCGGTCGCCTGTGCCAGGGCCCGACCGATGGATTTAAAGACAGACTCGATGATATGATGGGGATCGTCGCCATAACGAACGTTGATGTGCAGATTCATGCCGCCACGTGTTGCCAGCGCGCGGCAGAATTCCCGGACGAAGTGAGGGGCAAACTGCCCGGCCGGCGGCATCCCTTCGGGCAGTCGGCAAACAAGGTAGGGCCGTTTGGAAAGATCAATGGCCACATCCGCCAAGGCATCGTCCATTGGCGTCACGGCATGCCCAAAGCGGCGAATCCCCCCGCGATCCCCCAAAGCCCGATCCAGTGCTTCACCCAGAACGAGCCCCAGGTCTTCGACCGTATGATGGTAATCCACTTCGATATCGCCACGCGCGACGATGTTCATATCCATGAATCCATGGGCGGCCATCAATGTCAACATATGATCAAGGAAGGGTATGCCGGTGGCGATATCCGTATTTCCCCGGCCATCAAGATTCAGCCGAAGCTTGATGCGGGTTTCCTTTGTATTGCGTTCCACTTCCGCCTTGCGTTCCGCCATTGGTCCTCATTACCCCCAGGTCAAATTCCAATGCGCCCACCAGGGCACTGGAGTTGTCGGATGATGTCAACCGCTTACGGTCAATCATCGCCATGCCGGCCAAAACAAATCATCGGCGAAGACCACCAGCGCTTGATTGTTGATGCGGGTTTAGTACAATGGAGATGAACAGCAAGTCAAGCACCTCATGTTTCGCAACGATCGGTCGCGGTCGGCCGCGGGGAAGGAGTCCAGATGCTGCCATTGATGGTCGATGATCCCGAAGTCGGTGCCCTTGTAGACCGGGAAAAAACCCGCCTGCAGGAAACGATCAATTTGATTGCCGCTGAGAACCAATGTCCGTCCAGCATTCTTGAGGCCCAGGGATCGGTTTATGCTTTAAAGGCGGCGGAAGGCTATCCAGGGCATCGTTTTCACGCGGGGTGCATCCACACCGATTCCTTGGAACAACTTGCGGTTGCCCGCTGCCGGCACCTCTTTGGGGCCGACCATGCCAACGTGCAGCCCCACAGCGGTGTGGCCGCAAATCTTTCCGTTTATTTTGCGATGCTTGATATCGGCGATCGCGTTTTATCCATGAAGCTATCCCATGGCGGGCACCTATCCCACGGCGCATCGGCCTCAATGACCAGCCGCTGTTTTCAATTTCGCCACTATGGTGTAGCCCCGGACACGGAGCGCATCGACTATAGTGGGGTAGCCGCCCTGGCCGAAGAATGGCGTCCAAAGATGATCGTCGCCGGAGCCAGTTCTTACCCGCGTTTGATTGACTACCAGCGGCTGGCCGATATCGCGGCCGGCGTCTCAGCTTACTTCATGGTCGATATGGCCCATCTCGCCGGCTTGGTGGCTGCCGGCGCCATACCCAGCCCTGTCCCCCATGCCGATTTTGTAACGTTCACCACCTACAAGACCCTTATGGGGGGACGCGGCGGCGTCATTTTGTGCAAAAAGCCTTATGCTGCGCCTATCGATCGATCCGTGTTTCCCGGCTGCCAGGGTACACCGGCCATAAACATGATCGCCGCCAAAGCCGTTTGTTTCCATTTGGCGGCAAATGCCGCCTTTCGTGCCATTCAACACCAGACCCTGGCCAATGCCCGCTGTATGGCGGAAGAATTTGCCGGCCGGGGGTATCGCATTGTCAGCGGCGGAACCGATAACCATTTGGTTCTCATAGACCTGCGCCCCATGGGGCTGACCGGTGACGAGGCTGAAAAAAGACTGGAAGCCGTCGGCCTGATCGTTAATCGCAACCCCATCCCCAATGACCGGTATGACCCCCAAACCGCCGGGGGGCTGAGATTAGGCACACCCGCCATCACGGTACGGGGCATGCAAGAAACCGAGGTCAAACGCATCGTGGATTGGATCGACGCCATCCTTAAGGATCCAAACGACCCCAAAATTATTCCCAAGATTAGGGACGCAATTGCCGAGCTCTGCCGCCATTTTCCACACCCCATGGTTCCATAACGGCGGCCCAACAGCGCAAGAGAGCGGTAAGGGCAGTTTAACCGACGGCGCAAGGCTCTGAAACACGGTCCTTTTTCCTAAACCTACCGATGACGAAGGGAGAAAATAAATCATGCCGGGACGCAATGCCGAGAATGCGTGGTTTGAAGGCATACGGGAAATCTTTGACCGCAAAATCCCTTTTAATCAAGTACTGGGTCTGAAGGTGCATTCGCTGGACATGGATCGTCCCAAAATTCGCTTCGATATGCGCAAGGCACTGGTCGGCAACTACATCAAGGGGTCCCTGCACGGCGGTGTCATCTCATCCGTCATTGATGTAACGGGCGGTCTTGCAGCCTTCATGGGACTTCAGAAAAAACTGTCCGGCGAACCGATGGCGCTCAAATTGGATAAATTCCGCAAACTCGGAACAATTGATCTGCGTATCGATTATCTGCGTCCGGGGATTGGAACGTCTTTTGAAGCGACAGGTTATGTGCTGCGCACCGGCAACAAAGTTGCCGTGACACGCATCGAACTGAAAAATGAAACCCAGCAACTGATTGCTGTCGGCACGGGCGCCTATGTGATCGCATGAGTCAAACTGCCGGGGAAAGGCATGTTGAACCGCCAGGTTACCCTTTCAGTTGTAAACCCCATGGACAACCAACCGATGCGAGTGACTACTCAATTGGCGCTTATCTTCCAATTGAGCGTCACGGGCCCAGAGGCCATGGCGGCATCCCGCTCCAAATAGGATTAAATTTCAAATACTTTTCCAAATCACCAAGCTCACTTCCCCCACATGTATACCAATCTGGCACGCAACCTGCTTATAAATGCCCCGGGAGTCAACATAGACAGCCCCCATCGGCCCAAAAACACATCCGAAAAGGAGCGGCGACTCAAAAGTGGAAACCAGCAGCCATTATGCGACAGCCCATTCATCTTGCATCACTATCGACCCGACAATGAAAATACGAACCACCGAAAAGCCTCTCAACTGTCCATGGTGCGGTTCCGGTAAAATTGCCATGCTCTTGAATGGCATGCCGGTATTTCTGCCCGAATTGGAAAATGCACTGGATGATGGTGGTATCGCCATCGGCAGCCTCAAAGAAGGCCATGACCAGGCGGCCTGGCAGTGCACGGAGTGTGGTGCTCAGTTTTTTCGTGCGTCGGAGAAAGGCCGGTCCGAGGCCTGAACCAAATCGAAAATACCCCCCCTGCCGTTATCGAATCGTTCAGAGCCCCCACGGTCAAACGTATTTCTTGTGAGTCTAACTGAAGCCTGGATGACTTTCCCCCATCCCGGTCCATTCATGCTTTCCGACCGATGCCATTTCTAAGCTGATCCTTGATACACCCGGAGCCATGATTCCATTCCCCCCTTGAGATCTCAAGGGATCTGCGGTAACAAACCACGCGTCAACATCCCGATAAGGAAAGCGATACCCGGCAACCGAAAACCGTTGCTCATCATCTTAAGGAGTGGTCCCATGCGCGTGATAAAAGTCGGCGGGGGTTGTTTACACGGAAGGAAAACAATCAGGGACATCGTCGACCTGATGGTCAGCCACGGCCAGGGAAATGTTTTCGTCGTGTCGGCATTGCACGGGATAACGGATCTGCTCCTGGAAAGTCTGGAAGCCGCCCTGGCCGACGAAGCCAACATTGCCGGCATCATGGCGAGACTGAAGGCCCGCCATATGCTGATCGCCCGGAACTTAATAGCGACCAAACAGGATCTCAAATCTTACACCCGGGAGTTGGGAAAAAGCCTCGGCAAACTGGAGCGCCTCTACTACGGCCTGAATTTTACCCGTGCCATCACGCCCCGCCTGACCGATGTGATCAGCAGTTACGGCGAACGCCTGTCCGCCCAACTTCTGGCGGCCATTCTCCGCGACCGTGGTATCCGTGCAACCTGCCGTATGCCGCATAAAATCGGTCTCATTACCGACGGCAAATATGGCGATGCCACTGCCGATCTAGCCAAAACCAGCCGCAATTTCCAATCCCATCTGCCCCCGCTTCTGGGAAAGAAGAAAATCCTCTTTCTGCCCGGCTTTTTCGGTACCAGCGAAGAAGGTGAAATCACAACCTTCGGACGGGGCGGAAGCGATTATGCCGCTGCAGTGGTGGCCGTTGCCCTGGATGCCCAGCGGCTCGATATCTGGAAAGATACGGAGGGCTTCATGAGCGCTGATCCGCGCCTGGTGCCGGAAGCGCAGCTGATACCGGTATTGTCCTATGAGGAAGCTGCCGAACTTGCCTATTTCGGGGCTAAGATTTTGCATCCGCGCACCGTGGAACCGGCCCGTCGCCGCAACATGAAAATCGCGATTAAAAACACCCTGGCTCCGGATGCCGACGGCAGCCTGATTACCTCGCGCAGCCCCCGTCCGAAAAGTATCATCAAAAGTGTGGCGTATGATACGGACATCGGTATTCTGAAAGTGCATGCCTCGGGTGTCGGCGCCCGGCCGGGTATCCTGGGCGAGGTGGCCACCTGCATCGCCGGCAGCGGAATCAACATCAAATCCGTGGTAACCTCCCAGACATGCATTAGCCTGCTGTTGACGCGTCAGGACATGGAACCGGCCCGGCAGGCCCTGCTGGGCATTCGTCCACGCCCCTTTCGCAAGCTCGATCGCCTGGAGGATGTGGCCCTCATCGGCATCGTCGGCGACGGTATCCATAGTCGTGATGGCATCGCCGCCCGATGTTTTTCCGCTGTGGCCGACTGCCGCGTCAACGTGGAAATGATATCCTTCGGGCCCTCCCGGGCCGCGCTGTATTTTCTGGTCAAGCGAAAAGATCTGGAGAGTGGGGTCAATGCCATCCACAGCACATTTTTCAGCACACCCCGCTGCAGCCGCAGTTGAGCCATCAAATTTGTGGGAGAAGGCTATAACCTATGCTGTCGGTGGGAAAAAAGGGCGGCAACCGGACGCGTTGATCCGCCCTTCTCGATGATCATCCGTTCAGGCGACAAACCATTTCGCCCGCCGGGTTATTGACCGGGAACAATGATGCGGGAGTCTTCCTTCTGCTTGTACTTCTTTTGCATCTCTTCCAGCTGGGCGATCATTTCATGCGTGGCTTGCCGCATCGCCCCCGGAAATACCTGCAGCGCCTCCTGGAAATTGTTGGCCATCAAACGGGCCTGCACGGGTAAGGGCCCCTCCGGGGTCAACAGCTGGGTCGTGCCGACAAAAATCTCCGCCTTCGCACTATCGTCTGTGCCGTCGGTTTTTACCGGAATCAGCCTGCGGATGGCACCGGCTTTGAGGTCCGTATAGGACTCTTCGCGGTAAAGATTCTGTGTATCCAAATTGAAATCAATTTGGTCCGTCATGGTTTGATCTGTCATGGGTTCTCTTTCTTTTCGCGCCGGACAATCCAGGCCAAAGACCGGACTTGCCAGCCTTTGGCCTGGATTGTCCGCGCATTAAATGCGTTTGCGGGATTCTTCTTCGATTTGTTCAACGGCTGATACGTAAGGGCTGTCCGCGGGCAGGGCTTCCTTCAAATGTTGGGCAAACGTTTCGATCCGTTCCAGCGCTTCGGATTGGGTCTGGATAATGGTTTCATATTCCTTCTGCAAACCAAAAAGATGGTCGATTTTGCCTCCCAGGGTTCGCAGGATTTTCCCAAGCTGTTCTTCAGGCAGGTCATCACGGTTTTCCAGCAGGGTCAATGCCTGATTGTGCAATGCCCGGTATATTTGCAGGGTGTCCCCTGAATTGATGAATTTGCGATAGTCCAGGATGCGTTCGATTTTGGATTTCAACTCATTCAGCGGAATGGGCTTCATGATGTAATCGAAAGCCCCCATACGCATGGCTTCGACCGCTGTTTCTATTGTTGCATAGCCTGTAATCATAATAACTTCGGCCGATGGCATGTGCTCCTTGACATACTTGACGAGCGTCATGCCCCCTTCCATCCGGCCGTCGACATCAGGCATGTTTTTGTCGGTCAGGATAACGTCGTACTGATGGGTTTGCATCAAACGGATGGCGCTGGCAACATCCGTGGCGATATCAGCGATGTATCCAATTTTTTCAAGAAAACGGGAAAGAAGATCAAGAATGCTTTCTTCATCGTCGGCAACCAGTATTCTGACATCCATCGAAACGATCTCCACAGGTATTCCAGCAGAAACTGGAAGCGCAAATTTAGAAAACAGGATTTATACGCTGAGGAGGAACCCAAGCCGGCTGACATCATTTTTACCAGGGTCCACCAACCTCCGTATCGTATCCACTATTTCCCAGAAGCCCTATTTTGTCAATTCAAATGCGATGGGCTTCAGGCATTCCGGCCGCCTAAACTTGCCGGTTTATTCCCTGATTCCAATTGGTAGCGTTTGATTTTTTCCACCAGTGTGGTGCGGTTGAGGTTGAGCAGCTGGGCGGCTTTGTTCTTGACCCACTGGGTCT
>CAJXSL010000023.1:0-50000 GCA_913060875.1 uncultured Desulfobacteraceae bacterium | reverse complement strand
GGGTTTCCCATTAAGGATTTCCAGAGCCAGTTGACCGGCGGCTTGACCCTGATAGTAGCCGCTGGTGAGCAATCCACCAACGATACCGTTTCCGAGGCTGAAATCCCAGGCACCATAGATGGGGACCGGACAGTTTTCAGCAATCAAGCGGATGCTTTCATCATATTCGAAGAATCGGTTGACTTGATCCCGGAAGAAAAAGGTATAAAAAACCAGATCCCCATGAGCCATTGACCGCAATGTTTCCAACAGGTCATGCATGGCAAGGTTATCCAGAAATACGAATTCGGCGCGATCGGCAAAATCAGGGGTAACCTCCCGCAACCGTTCCATCACCCTGGAACCGGTTATGGTGCGATCATTTATAACATAAATGGTGGTTGTATCAGGATGAATTCGCAAGGCCAGGTCCAAACCGGACTTCAAATCAGCTTCTTCGTTGACGCCGGTAAATCCCTCCAGGCCGATTAGATCTTTTTCGCGGAGGAAGTTAAAGCCGCAGAAGACAACAGGAATGTCCGGAAACAATTTGCGTCCATAAGTCGACATAAACTGAACAGCATTGTTATCCGAACAGATAATGATATCGAATTTCTGTCCGCTGTATTTTTTCCGATAAAAAGTTGCCAGCGTTTCGTAGTACCCATAGGTAGCCGTACGTTTTGTGTCCATATATTCAACATTCAGCACTATACGCCGAGGGCTTTTGGAAAAGGTGGTCTTCAGACCCTTGGCAATGTCATCGGTCCATTTATAGCCCTGATGATAAGAATGGAGCACCAGAACTTTTCTGGGCTTGGTATTATGCGCATGGCCCGGACGGTTCAGGCACACGGTGGCAAGGAGGACAATGAGAATTATAACGGCCAGTCTAAGCCGTAAATGGTTTTGGGGGGACAATCTTGATCGAAAATGCCGGATTTTCTTAAACAGATTCAGGATCATTCATAGCCTCAGTATCACATTACCAAAGTTTAACATGAACTTGCCACTGCCGCAATACGAGGGGGTGTCAAAGGATCCCGGATCATTTGATTTTGATCATGGCTTATGCTACCTGTTTGGGAAGCGTCAGCCTCCGGCAACCATGCGTATCCGGCCGGTCTGGGACATCCTACCACCTCAAAAAATGCCGATGGGAGACCGGATGGCATGTTGCTTAAGAGCCTCCGCACCAACATCGTATTGAATCTGGCCGTTTTGCTCCTGATATCCATGCTGCTGATTAACCTGGTCATGCTTATCGTGACGCAGAAGATGCTCGTCGGATCGCATGTGGAAAAGGGCCGCATCCTGCTTGCTGCCCTGGCCCGTAATCTCCAGTCCGTTTCCTCCGATGGCGGTATGGAATGGCGCATAACCCATACGGAGCAAATCAGATCCTTGATTGATACGGCCGATGGATTATGCGCTGTAGCAGTGACAATTGATGGACAAAAAATTTATCGCGATGGTCTGGGGTGCCTGCCGCAGGCGACCATGGCCGAAATGGCGCATAAGGCCGCCATTCAGGGTAAAGAAATCACCCAAACACCGGGAATGATATGGGGAATTATTGGGCGGCAATCCAACCTCTTTTTTCTGGCCGCGCCTTTGAAAGCGGGCCGCAATATCGTGGCCGGTGCATGCCTCCTGATGCCTTTGGACAGGATTTATGGGCTTGTTAGACGCTCTCAGCACATCCTTTTGATTTACATACTGATCAATACAGTGATTTTAACCCTGCTGGGAAGCTATCGTTTAAATCGAATCACCATAAAACCTCTCCAGCGATTGGTGCGGCGGGCTGAAGCCTATCGGGAATCCGACGATACGGTTTTTGTAATTGAGAAAGGTGATAATGAATTTAGTCAGTTGTCGAAGTCTTTAAACCGGATGCTGATGCACCTGGCACAGGATAAAGAGATGTTGCAGGATTCTGTCGATTCGTTGGAAAAGGCCAATCGGGACCTTGCCAAAGTCCAACGTGACCTGGTGCGGGCAGAGAAGCTGGCGTCGGTTGGCCGTTTGTCGGCAGGAATCGCCCATGAAATCGGCAACCCCATTGGAATCATCAAGGGGTATCTGTCCCTGCTCGGTGATCCAGCGATTTCTGAAGAGGATAAATCTGATTTTATTGCACGCACTGAAAGCGAAGTGGAACGCATCAATGCCATCATTCAACAATTGCTGGATTTCGCACGGCCTTCCGGAAAAAATCAGGAGATCGTATCCGTTCACGACATCCTGAAGGAATTAGGCGAAGTTTGCAGTTTTCAGCCGGCATTATCCTGTATTCGGTTTCAATTGCATCTGGAAGCAGACAGAGATCACGTAAACGCCAACGCTCGGCAGCTTCGCCAGGTATTTCTTAATCTGGTATTGAATGCGGCGGATGCCATCAGAGAATCAGATGCCGACGGAGAACTGAATATAGAGACAGCGATTCTTCCCTCGCCTGAGAATGGTGATAAGTCTCCGGACCGCCTCATGATTCGCTTTGTCGACAACGGGCATGGCATATCAGACGAAAGTCTGCCCAACATATTTGACCCCTTCTTTACGACTAAGGCACCCGGAAAAGGAACCGGCCTTGGGTTGTCGGTGAGCTTCAGCATCATTGAAAACCTGGGCGGTTCCATTGGAGCGGAGCGCACGGAAGCAGGAGGAACTTGCATGACCATCATGTTGCCTCTGGTTGGGCTTCAATGCCATTGAACACCTTTCCGATTGCTGTTTAGGTCGTTGTGACCTGGTCGTATTATTCACCATCAATGGAAATTGGCTATGAATGCACCTGCGGAACCCAAAACACTATTAATTATCGATGATGAAGACAATATGCGTCATATGCTCACCGCATTACTTAAAAAATCGGGTTATCGGATCGATGTTGCCGCCGATGGTGATGAAGGCCTGAAAAAGGTTAAAGACGTGGTCTACGATTACATCCTGTGTGACATTAAAATGCCTCGGAAAGATGGTATGGCCTTTTTGGAAGAAGCGCGTGCTTTCGTTGAGGCTTCGACCGTGATCATGATGTCCGCCTATGGAACGATCGATATGGCTGTTGAAGCTATGAAACTGGGCGCCTATGATTTCATATCGAAACCATTTAAACCTGACGAAGTTTATCTTTCTTTAAAGAAAGCCGAGGAACGGGAGCGACTGAAAAAAGAAAATCTGCGTCTTAAGGAACGGATTCAGGAAATCAGCGCCGATTTCCAATTTGGCAACATGATTGGCAACAGCCAATCGATGAAAACGATGTTTCGGCTAGCCGAAAAGGCGGCTCAGTATGATACAACGGTGTTAATCACCGGGGAGAGTGGCACGGGAAAGGAATTGGTGGCGCGTGGCATTCACTTCTCCGGGGCGCGGGCCAAGGGTAACATGGTGCCGGTAAATTGCGGTGGCATTCCTGAGAGCCTTCTGGAAAGCGAGCTTTTTGGTCATGTCAAGGGCGCTTTCACGGGGGCCGACCGTAACAAAAAAGGGTTGTTCCAAGAAGCTCACGGCGGAACGATTTTTCTTGATGAAATTGGCGAACTTCCACTTTCTCTTCAGGTCAAATTGCTGCGGGTTCTTCAGGAAAACGAAGTTCGTCCGGTGGGTGGAGCGAAAACCCGCAAGGTTGATGTGCGTGTTATTGCCGCCACCGCAAAAGACCTTGAAACCGAGATGCAGGAAGGCCGGTTTCGGGAAGATTTGTTTTATCGCTTGAATGTATTGCGTATTCACTTGCCGCCATTAAGAGAGCGAGCGGAAGATATCCCCTTGCTTTGCCGATTTTTCATTGATCGCTACATCAAGCAGCTTGATAAAAAAATCGAAGGGGTTTCCCCCGGTGCCATGCGGTTATTAATGGATCACCAATGGCCGGGAAATGTGCGGGAGCTTGAGAACATGATTGAACGGGCGGTTGTTTTAGCCGACAAGCATATTATTCTTCCCGAGAATTTACCGATCGAATTTGGCATCAAAAGAGCTTCGAACCGGATGGATGATTTCTTCGAGGGCTTTTCATTGAAGAATGCCCGGAAAATAATGGAAGAACGGCTCATCACGCGGGCACTGGAATCCACGGGCGGCAACCGTACACAGGCGGCCAAACTTCTGGAGATCAGCATACCATCCTTGCTCAGCAAAATGAAAGTATATGAGATCAACATGTAAAAACACCTTTAGGGTTACCCATTGCCGCCCCTGCCGGATTCAGGCTGTGCTTTTCTGATTGTGCTTCCATCTCTGACGGTCTTTTCAGCCATGGTTTGTTGTGCCATGTACCAAAACGTAACCTGAATAAGGTGACCAGGAGAGGTGCATTATGGAAAAGATGGATCGTATAAAGGACCTGTTAATTAAAATATACGGAAAACCCACAGGGCAAGAGGCCTTTGACCAGCTTCGGGTCCTCATGACATCATATTCCGAACGTTGGGTGCGCCAGGGGTTCGGCGATCCTGATGAAAAAGAAGTCGTCTTGATTACCTATGGTGATTCCATAAAGCGTGACGGAGAAGCCCCCTTGAAAACATTACAGGCTTTTATCCGCGCTTATTTAAAAGAGTCCGTTGCCACCATCCATTTCCTTCCGTTTTTCCCGTATTCATCGGATGACGGATTCTCGGTTATCGACTACCTCAAAATCAATACGGAGCTTGGAACCTGGACAGATGTCCAGGCTTTTTCTTCTGATTTCAGGCTCATGTTCGATTGGGTCATCAATCACATCTCCGCCAAGAGTCCATGGTTTGAAGCCTACTTGGCGTCTAACCCGGGTTACCGTAATCTTGCCATTGAAGTGGATCCCGACGAGGATCTGGGCATGGTGACACGTCCACGATCGTTGCCGTTGTTGACCCCGGTTGAAAAACAGGATGGCCGGACGGTTTATGTGTGGACGACCTTTAGCGAAGACCAGATCGACCTAAATTTCCGAAGTATTGACGTCCTGATCGCCATGACCCGGGTTATGTTGGAATATGTCAAGTACGGTGCAAGTATTTTGAGGTTGGATGCCATTGCCTATCTCTGGAAGGAAATTGGAACGCCCTGTATTCACCATCCGAAAACCCATTTGATGGTCAAGCTTTTTCGGGCCATTCTCGATTGCCTCGCCCCCCATGTATGGTTGATAACGGAAACCAATGTGCCGCATGCGGAAAACATTAGTTATTTTGGAGATGGGGGCGACGAGGCTCAACTGGTGTATAATTTTTCCTTGCCGCCCCTGCTTCTCCATACGTTTTTTAAGGAGGACGTGTCTCTGTTGAGCCGTTGGGCCGAATCACTCGGTCAACTGAACGATCACACCACATTTTTCAATTTTACGGCTTCCCATGACGGTATCGGTGTGAGGCCGTTGGAGGGCCTCGTCTCATCGGAAGACATCGCGGCCATCATCAAGACTGTAAGGGCTAACGGCGGCGATGTATCCTATAAACGCAACCCGGATGGAACGGATAGCCCTTATGAACTCAATATCACCTATGTAGATGCGCTTCGCGGTAGTGGCCTTGGAGGGGATGAAATGCATGCTAGACGATTTTTGGCGTCTCAATCCATTGCCCTCGTTTTACCCGGGGTTCCGGGGATCTATATCCAAAGTCTTTTGGGGTCCCGGAACTGGTACGAAGGGGTTGCGCTGACCGGCCGCGCTAGGTCGATCAATCGTGAAAAGCTTGATGTGGATGGATTGGTTGAAGAAATAGAAGACCCCGAAACGTTTCGTTCCAGGGTCTTTGCAGTCTATACGGCAATGATTGTGGTGCGACGCGCTCAGTCGGCCTTTCACCCCAGAGCAGGATTCAAAGTACTTCCTGTCGATAGTGACGTATTTGCCATTGTACGCTCAAGTCAGGACCAGACGGTGATTGCCCTCACCAACGTTACATCCCGTGACATTGGGGTTGATATCGGTACGGCAACGACCGGCCCAACCCGGGATCTTCTTTCCAAACGGCTATTTTCTTCAAGGAAAGTAACGATGGCGCCCTATGAGGTTTTGTGGCTTACCCCCACGTGAGACGATTTTGCCGCAGTGTTACGGGGCGCCGTTGATCTTATTGCGTAATTTTCCTGAGCACTTAAAAGTGACCACTTTGCGTTCTCTGAGAATCAGATCCGATCCTGTGGCAGGATTTCGTCCACGGCGTTTATTCTTCTGTTTTACACAGAATTTGCCGAAACCCGAAATCAGGATGTCATCACCCTGTTCAAGGGTCGATTTCATGATTTCCAGCAGGGATTCGATGATATCGACAGATTTTTTCTTGGTGAAGCCGAGTTCGTGAACCCTTGCAACGATGTCACTTTTGGTTAATGCCATGGCACCTCCTAACGACCGCGTTCCACAATTCCGACAATAAAATTTTCATTTATTTAAATGGTTTGAGACCAAAGGTCAATGTAAAATTATCCCGTGGGACTTTGGGGAGGCAATACACCATCCTCAGATGCAGCGTTTTCTGGTTCAACGGGTTTCGGTTGGGATGGATACAGGCGATCCACTTTCCGCATAATCGCGTCGATTTTTTTTGAAATCGCATTGATTTCCGATTTCAATGCGCTTTCGTCCAGATCGTTCATCGTCGCCAAATTCCCATTTGTCATCATTCGGTGTCTTCCATGGCTTCTGGAAAGATGATTACCTAACCATGGCAATATTTATTATATGTATAAAAGACGCGCATGTATTTCAAGTTAAAAATGTTAAAAAAATCTATATGATAGATGCCGCTATACTTCATCTCCGGTTCAACCGGGCAGACATTTGAAAATCAACCTGTATCGAAAACGTCTGCAATGCGTCCAAAATCGTAACATTCCGGCTTCCACTTGTTTTCGCAAACCAGTTATAATATGGGAGGTAGGCCTCACGGCGTGTAATATGCCCGCAGTGAGCATTGTCCCGATGCCGTTAGGGGATGGCACGGTAACCATTACAGAATGTTGTTTAATGCTGGAGCCGGCGAGCGGACTTGAACCGCTGACCTGCTGATTACGAATCAGCTGCTCTACCAACTGAGCTACGCCGGCACGACGAAATAGCCTCTACTTATTTTATGACCCAAAATCAAGAAAAAATTTTGACCCCTTTTGACGACAAGATTTTTACAGAGACGGTCTCCGACCTGGAATGCAATGGTTTAAAAGGTGCTGCTGCGGCCTTTTTCCTGTGGCGCCTTTATTGCCGTGAACCCAGGCCGATGCTGATTCTGACAGCTGACTCCCGCCAGGCGGAAACGCTTTGGCAGGATATGCTGTTTTTCCGTCACGATGCGGCGGCCCCGGTCCTTTTTTTCCCCCCCTATAACATTCTGCCCTACAAGGTTCTTGCTTATCACAATGAAACCGCGGCCCGCAGGATGAGAGTTCTTTACACCCTGTTGGAAGCCCCCCGGGCGCCCATCGTGATCACCACCATCGGCGCGTTTCTGAAACGGATCATTCCGCGATCGGAAGTCGCCGGCTATGCGGAACTCCTTATGATCGGTGAAGATCTGGACCGGTCCCGTTTGGTCGAAAAATTAATCGATGGTGGTTACACCCATTCCCATATCGTGGAAGAACCCGGTGATTTCAGTGTCCGGGGAGGGATTCTGGATATATTCTGTCCGCTTTACGACAACCCTCTGCGTGTTGAGCAGTTTGGGGATACCATCGAGTCCCTGCGCTATTTTTCGGCGGATAACCAGCGTCGGCTGGATGAGGTGGAGGAAGCCATCGTGTGCCCGGCCAGGGAGGCGATTCTTCCGGGCAACCGACTGCCTGAAATCATTTCCCGGATCCGTTTGCAGGCCAACGAACAACAGCTGCCCAAACATGAAACGCGTCGTTTGATCAACGGTATCAAGGAGGAAAGACGGTTCCCCGGAATCGAGAGCCTGATGCCGGTTATTTATCCCGATTTGGGCCAATTGCTTGATTTTCTATCCCGCAACGCCCTTGTTGTGGAAGTCGAACCCGGCGATCTGGAGAAAGCGGCCGTGGACGTTTTTCAGAAGGCCGAGCAGTTGTATGCAGCGGCCTGCGAAGAGCAGAAACTGTGTATCGCGCCGGCCCAGTTGTTTCAGTCCTGGCCGGAAGCCAGCGAGACGTTGCGCACGTGCCAGAGCATATGGCTTCGGGAGTTGCCTGTCAGCAAACCCGACTTCGTCAACAAGACGGGGCCGCACGCCATTACCTTTGATGTCCAGGATATCGATGCTCCTGCAAGCACAATGGCGGGTGCGGATGTCTTAAAAGCCCCTCCTCGTTTTCAGGCCTTGGCGAACTGGCTCAAGGATCAATTGGCGTCAGGGGTGGCGGTGTATTTCGTTTGCCGTAATGCCCTGCAGATGGAACGTGTGGAAGGGGTTTTCGATCCTTACGGCCTTCAATTCGAGCGTGTGGACGCGATGGCGCCGGTGGCACCGGCGGCACCCGCGGCGCATCCCAAGGTCTTGATGCTGGAAGGCCAGCTTTCGGCCGGGTTTGCCTGGCCCACGGCCGGGATCGTGGTTCTTACGGACGTGGAAATTTTTGGTGCCAAGCGAACCCGGGCGCCCAAGTCGGCCCGAAAACGGCTCAGCCCGACGATCACGTTTGGCGATCTGCATCAGGGGGATCTGGTCGTGCATGAGGAGCACGGCATCGGGCAGTATGATGGCTTGACCAAGCTTAACTTGAACCGAACGGAGAATGACTACCTGACCATCCTTTACCGGGGGGGCGATCGCCTGTACCTGCCGGTGGATCGCATGGGGCTGATCCAGAAATATATGGGGGTGGATGGCATAACCCCCGTCTTGGACAAGATGGGCGGGAAATCCTGGGAAAAGGTAAGAGCCCGGGTCAAACGTTCGGCGGAAAGGATCGCCGGGGAACTGCTGAAGCTCTATGCGGCCCGCAGGGTTCGGACAGGCTTCACCTTTCGGTCAGTCGATGAATACATGGCCGAATTTGAAGCCGGTTTCCCCTACGAGGAAACCCCCGATCAGTTAAAAGCCATTGAAGATGTCCGGGCGGATATGGCCAATGCCGCTCCCATGGACCGCCTGATTTGCGGTGACGTTGGGTATGGCAAAACCGAAGTCGCGCTGAGGGCGGCTTTCATGGCGGTTTTCAATGGCAAACAAGCCGCTGTCCTGGTGCCAACCACCGTGCTGGCCGAGCAGCATTTCGAGACCTTTCGCCATCGTTTCAAAAGGTTTGGTGTTCACGTCGATCGCCTCAGTCGTTTTCGGACAAGAGCCGAACAAAAAAGCGTCCTCGATCAATTGGCCGCCGGTGGCGTCGACATCGTCGTTGGCACCCATCGGCTGTTGCAGAAAGATGTCCGGTTCAAAGACTTGGGGCTTTTTATCCTCGATGAGGAGCAGCGTTTCGGGGTTCGACACAAGGAAAAACTAAAAAAACTGCGCCGGACCGTCGATGTCCTGGCTCTGACGGCAACCCCCATACCACGGACACTGCACCTTTCGCTGGCCGGTATCAGGGATATCAGTATTATATCGACACCGCCCGAGTATCGTCGCTCCATCATCACCTTTGTTTCGGAATATAACGACGGACTGGTCAAGGAAGCCATTCAGCGGGAAATGGACCGGGGCGGCCAAGTTTACTTCGTCCACAATCATGTTGCCAGTATTCACCGCATGGCCGAGAAAATCGGGGCACTCGTTCCCATGGCACGCATTGGCGTCGCCCATGGCCAGATGGGCGAAGATGAACTGGAAAAAGAGATGATGGCCTTTCACCGACGGGATATCGATTTGCTGGTGACCACCACCATTATCGAATCCGGACTCGATATCCCCTCGGCCAATACGATCATGGTGAATCGCGCTGATCGGTTCGGTTTGGCACAGATGTACCAGCTGCGGGGGCGGGTGGGCCGCGCCGAGGAACAGGCCTATGCGTTCCTGTTTATCCCCAAAGAAAGCCGTTTGACGGCGGCGGCCCGCAAGCGGTTGAAAGTGCTGATGGAGCACAGTGATCTGGGGTCCGGATTCCAGATCGCCATGAACGATTTAAAGATACGTGGCGGTGGCACCATACTTGGCGCCTCCCAGTCCGGCCACATTGCCGCCGTGGGCTATGACATGTTTTTGCAGCTCATGGAGGAAACCATGGCGGAATTGAAGGGGGAGACGGTGCTCCAACCCCTGGATCCGGAAATCAACGTTCCTTTTTCAGCGTATATACCGGAAAGTTGCATTCCAGATCTCGATCAGCGGCTGGCCATGTATCGCCGCCTGGCGAAAATAGACACCCCCGGGGAAATTCCTGATATCAAAGCCGAGTTGGAGGATCGTTTCGGTGAGCTGCCGGCCGCAGCACGCAACCTGTTGACGAAAATATTGCTGAAGAGTTTGGCCGCCAGGGCGGGTGTAAAGCGTCTCGACCTTGGCAACGGTAAACTGACCCTGATGCTTTCCGAACCCCATCAGGAGAATCCGGCCGGCATTGTGGACGTGATTCAGAAAAATCCCCAGCGGTTTCAGTTGACGACGGACCATATGCTCAGTTTCGCCGTGGATCAAAATGGGGCGGGGGGGGCCATCGCTCAGATTAAAAACATCTTGCAGGAAATAGCCCACCATGTTAACAATTAAAAGATTATCTATTTAGAATCTTTAGCAATAATGAGTGATATAATGCCTTTGATCAAAAGGGCATACCCTCTTAACTAAGGACTTGGCTGCCATGCGTTTTGGCCTGATGGCGATTGCCGCCTTGCTATTGCTTGCGGTTGGTTACGGCTGCCAGCGGGAAGATGCCGTTTACGACAATGCCATCCTCATGACGGTCGGACAACGTGAGTTCCGCCAGGATGAATTTCAGCGCGCTTATCGCGTGTTTCGATCCGCATACGCAGCCGGCGTGGATGAAGATCCCGCTGCCGAAAGGGCTTCCAAGACGCGATTTATCCAGCAACTGGCGGATCAGTTGGTTCTTTTGGAATATGCCGAGGAAATCGGGGTGGAAATCTCTCCAAAGGATCTGAATACCGCCATTGATGACATTCGGAGTGACTACCCGGACGATCTCTTTGAGCAGATGCTGCTTGAAAACGCCATTAATTTTGAGGATTGGAAGGAGGCTTTGCGGGTACGGCTTGTCATTGACCAATTGGTTCAACAGGAATTGGCGCTGAAGGTTCAGATCACGGAGAAGGATATCGCTGACTATTATCAAAAAAATGACGCTAAAAATGGCGTGCCGCCTTCAGGGGCGACGGATGTAGGGCCCGACAAGGTTGACCAATTGTTGGTTCAGCAACTCCGACGCCAGAAAGCGGAGCAGGCTTATGCCCCCTGGATCGCGGACTTAAAAGCCAAATACCCGGTCGCGATTGATCAGAGGATTGTATCACGAATTATTGCCGATAGTGGCCCATCTGTTTCCAAAGATGGACGCGACGGGAGTGCCCCTTAAGTTTTCGGGGCTACGCAATTGAGGAGCAGGATATCGAATGCATTCTAATCGAATTTCATGCCGATGGATTAAATCGGCGATGACGGTTTTGTTGTTGGGCGTAAGCGCAATCATTCTGGGCGGCGGCACGGATGCCCGTTCGGAAAAAGGTGTGATGATCGATCGGATTGTAGCGCAGGTCAACGATGACATTATAACCCTCTACGAGTTGAACCGTAAGGCGGCGCCTTATATCAGGCGGGTAAAAGCCATGGCGCGTCCCCTCGATGAAGAACGACGGATGATTTATGAACTGCGCGAAAAGGTGCTGAACCAGATGGTCGATGAAAAGCTGACCGAACAGGAAATACAGCGTTACAACATTCGCGTCAGTGAAGAAACAATCGATAAAACGATTGAAGAGATGAAAAAGCGGACGCTTATGACGGATCAGCAGTTGCGCGCATCCCTCGAAAAAGAAGGCCTCTCGATGGAAGAATACCGGGAGCGAATGAAAAACCAGGTTTTGCGTGTCCGACTCGTGAACCGTGAGGTGAAGTCGAAGATTGTCATTACCGATGAAGATATACGGGCTTACTACGAAGAACACAGAGAGGACTATGCCGGATCGGGAAGCGTGCATTTGCGGCAAATTCTTTTGACCGTTCCACCCATGGCCTCAGAGGCGGATAAACAAGCCCTTCGAAATAAAATGGACCAGATCCGCCAGCGGGCCATGGAGGGCACCCCGTTTGAAACTCTGGCACGGGAGAATCCGGCCTCGCCGGGTGCCGCGGATGGTGGTGAATTGGGGACATTTCAACTGGACGATTTGGCGCCCCAAATTCTGGAAGCCCTTGCGGGCTTGCAAGCCGGTGACGTCACAGAGGTTCTTGAAACAGGCCAGGGGCTGCAGCTTTTTTATGTCGAAGCACGGGATACAGGCGAAGGTAAATCACTCGAAGATGTTTCCGCCGAGATTGAAGATATCCTTTATGGCGAAATCGTCAATCAGAAATTCCTGACCTGGCTGAACGAGTTGCGGCAACGTTCGCATATCAAAATTATTCGCTGATCAAAACAGTGGCGGCCCAACATTGTCCTGGCGCCCCCATGTTAGCGAAGCGGAGGATGGTATGACGAAAACCGATAAAACACCTTCCTACGGCCTGTACCTGCAATCGGTGCGGGTGAAAAAGGGTCTTTCCATAGAGCGTGTGGCGGCGGAAACACGGATACGTGGAGAGATCCTGCGAGCCATCGAGGCGGAAGACTACGAAAAACTGCCCGGTGACGTATTTGTCAAAGGATTCCTGCAATCGTTCGCCAGGGCAATCGATGCGGATACGGAAGAGGTGCTGAAACGCTTCGAGCGGCGACGCCAAAACCTCACGCCGGAACCGGTGGGTTCCGAGGCGTCAACTCCGCAAGGGAGGCGGTTCTGGTTGACGGTTTTATGGGTGACCGCTTTGATGATTATCCTGGTTGGCGGTACATTGTTGACCTATCCGTTGTTCGACACCCAATATACGGAAACCGCCCCACAGGCCCCGCATGACGATAATACAAGAGAGGTGATTCCACCGGATCATGAGGTCGCCAAGACCGAACCGGCCGGTGTTCAAACGGTTGCGCCAGAAGAAACCGGCGTCAGCCCGAGGGAAAAGACTGAAAAACAACCCCGGAGCTATCGGCTGGAAATCATCGCCCACGAAGAAACGTGGTTGAAGGTGATCGCCGATGAGGCCCGCGCAACGGAGCACATCCTGAAACCCGAGGAGACATTGCAGCTTGAAGCAGACACCATGTTCAATGTGCTCATCGGCAATGCCGGCGGGGTTACGGTTCAATTAAATGACAAACCTGTTCCGGTGCAGGGGCGTACCGGTCAAGTGGTTAATCTGCAACTGCCCTGACAGAAAAACTATACGGCAATGGGTGGTCGATAACGATGAAGCGCATGTTGAACAACAATAAAATTCTGGTGGACAGTATCAAACGTCTGTTGCGTCGCGGCGCAACGACCAATTTGCGCAAGATCATCGACAAAACCCACGCGGCTGATCTTTCGATTGTCTTCCGCTCCCTTTCGGTTGCCAACCAGCTCCAGCTGTTGAACATGATTAGGGATACGGAGAAAAAGGGTATCCTGTTCAGTGAATTGGACGAGGACACTTTTTTCCATCTGTCCAACCAACTTAAACTGGAGGATATTGTCGAGGTCCTGGAGCAGATGCCTTCCGATGACGTGGCCGATCTGATCGGGCGGCTGCCGGAAGACAAATCGGATGCCATTCTGGAGAAGATGCAGAAAGAGGGCTCCGAAGAAATCGAGGGTCTGCTCAAGTACGATGACGATACGGCCGGCGGCATCATGGTAACGGATTTTATTGCGCTGCCGCAGGACCTCACCGCCCGCAAGGCCATTGAAAAGATCCAGACCGAATATCATGACGTCGAGATGCCCTTTTACCTCTACGTTGTAGACGAATATGGGAAGCTTGTCGGTGTCAGTTCACTGCGCCAGTTGGTTGTGGTGCCGCCGGAAACGCCGCTCAAGCAGTTTATGACCACGGATGTTTTTACCGTTGGAACGGATGTGGACCAGGAGGAAGTCGCCACACTCGTTGAACGCTACGATATCCTGGCGGTGCCCGTTGTCGACGAATCCCATCGTCTGGAGGGGATTGTCACGGTCGATGACGTCATCGATATTTTTCGCCAGGAGGCCACCGAGGATATGTTGAAAATGGCCGGTGTCGGTGAAGAATACGTGGAGACCCAGTCTGTCATCCGCAGCACCAAAACCCGCCTGCCCTGGTTACTGGCCAGTTGTGCCGGCGGGATCATGGCGCTCTTCATCATTGGCCGTTTTGAAGGCACCCTGAATCAATTTGCCTATCTGGCCGCCTTTATCCCGGTGATCATGGGCATGGGAGGCAACATTGGCACCCAATCGTCCACCATTGTGGTGCGGGGGCTGGCCACCGGTCGGATCAACGTCCGGGAATTCTGGCGCGTGGTGTCCAAGGAGTTTGCGATCGGATTGATCCTGGGGGTGTTCTATGCCGTCCTGATCGCTACGGTGGCCCAGTTCCAATATGCGGTGCCGATGCTGGCGACGGCCGTCGGGTTGGCGGTCATCGTTTCGATGACCGTGTCCGCGTTAGTGGGCTCGGGGGTGCCGTTGCTTTTGGCGCGCATCAATATCGATCCGGCGGTGGCGACCGGTCCCTTTGTAACCACATCGATTGATATCATCAGCGTCTACTGCTATTTCATACTGGCAACGATGCTGCTTGGTATTTAGCGGGTGGCCATGGACGCAACAGCGGCTGTTTTGCTTCGCCGGGTCGATTACGGCGACTACGACCTGATCTTGACGTTTTTCACAGAAGAAGCCGGCAAGGTTGCGGTTATTGCCAAACATGCCAAGAAAAGCAAAAAACGTTTCGCCGGCGTTCTGGAACTGTTTTCAGTTCTGAAAATAGCCTGCCAAACACGCCGGCGGTCCGGTCTGCCCGTGCTGCAGGAGGCGGTGTTGGAAGAGCCCTTTGCCGCCATCCGGGAAAATATGCTGGCGACGGCATACGCCAGCTATTGGGCGGAGCTTATAACGTCCTGGAGCGAGGAGGCGCAGCCCCAGAAATGTCTCTACGGTTTGCTGGTGTTTGTCTTGGACGCTTTGAATCGTCAGAAGATGGATTCTGCCCTGCTGAACCTATTGTTCCAAATGCGCTTTCTCGACATCGCCGGCCTGTGCCCGAACCTCAATTACTGCTGTGTCTGTCATGCCGGCCTGGACAACCTGCCCCATCACGTTGCGGGGTTTGACATGCCCCGCGGGGGGCTGCGATGCCATGGCTGTGAGGATCCGGAGGGAACGCATATCTGCCTTTCCCGGGGCACCATCAAACAGCTCCAGTGGCTGGCCCAGGGCGACCTTGACCGTGTGGGGCGGCTGCGTTTTTCTGCCCAGGCGTTGGGGGAAGCGCAGCGATTTCTGGAGACGTTTGTTCCCTATCATTTAGGTAAAGAGCCTCGTAGCTTGAAAGTGCTGCGCCAATTAAGGCCGGACGTAAAAGGACCTGAACCCAGGGTCATGGACGGCCATTGATGGAGGGTTCCGTGGTCCCTTGGATTGAAAATGCCGTCAATACCCACACCGTGCAAGCGTCGGCGCCTTGCCGTGTAGACATGGGGGGCACCCTGGATATCGGGACTTTCTATTACCCGCTTCAACACGCTCGGCCCTGTACCTTCAACATGGCCCTGAACCTGCGCACGCGTGTGGAACTGCATCCTTACCGGAAGGGCTGGATCAAGGTGAGTTCCCGCGGATTTGAAAGTGCGGCTTTCCCGTTTGAGAAAGCTCCCTTCCACCATGCTCTGGGCCTGATGTTCGCCGTAGCGGTACACTTCGAGGCGGCCGGTCTGCACATCATGATCGACAGTGCCTCGCCGCCCCGCAGTGCTTTGGGCGGATCCTCGGTGGCGGCCGTGGCCCTGGTGGGGGCGCTGGCCCGTCTGCGCGCTTTGGCGGGTTACGAGGATTTAAACCTGGATCAGATTGTGCGGCGTGCCCATCGTATTGAAGAAACGACGGCGGGCGTCCCCTGCGGGATGCAGGACCAGCTTGGCGCGGCCTACGGAGGGCTGAATACCTGGCACTGGGAGGTCGGTCGGGACGGACTGGCCATCCGACGTAAAGCCGTGGCCACGCGCCCGGGGCCGAATGATCTTGACGCCCACTTTCTGGTAGCTTATTGCGGAATTCCCCATGCGTCACGGGACATCAACGGCACCTGGGTGCGCCGATTTTTAGCGGGGAAGGATCGCCTTCGCTGGGCTCAGGTGGCGGACTGCGTGCATCGTTTCAGCCGTGCGATAGAGGAAGGACAATGGGCTGCGGCTGCGGCCGCCATGAATGAAGAAACCGCTATTCGTCGTATGATGACCCCGGAGGTGCTGGATGATATCGGTGCGGCCCTGGTCGATGCCGCCGCGGCCTGTGGTTGTGGCGGACGATTTACCGGGGCCGGGGGCGGCGGCTGTTTGTGGGCGGTAGGTGAGCGTGGCGCCATAAAGCGTCTTCGCCAGGAATGGCGTTCGATTTTGGCCCAGCGGCCCGAAGCGCAACTGCTGGCGGTGAATCCCGACATGGAGGGCTTGACCATTGCTTCCTAGCCGTGCCGTGGCGCCCAAGGATGATGTCGGCGGGCAGGCCGAACCGCCATTTTTTAAAACGTCGATAAGGTTCTCGCGTTTGCGATGAGACCCCAACATATGGAACCGTACGATTCGATTGCCGAGGAGTTCTTATGCATTTTCAAAACGTTATTTTAAAACTGCAGCAGTTTTGGGCCGGCAAGGGGTGTGTGCTGGCACAACCTTACGACATGGAAGTGGGGGCGGGAACGTTTCATCCGACAACCCTCCTGCGCGCCCTGGGACCGGAACCCTGGAATGTGGCGTATGTCCAGCCGTCACGCCGTCCCACGGACGGCCGTTATGGCGAGAATCCCAACCGGTTGCAGCATTATTACCAGTTCCAGGTTATTTTGAAACCGTCGCCTTTCAATGTGCAGCAACTCTACTTACAGAGCATGAAGGTGCTGGGAATCGATCCGCTGGAGCACGATATCCGGTTTGTGGAAGACGATTGGGAATCGCCGACCCTGGGCGCTGCCGGTCTTGGCTGGGAGGTCTGGCTGGACGGTATGGAAATTACGCAGTTTACCTATTTCCAGCTTTGCGGGAGCATTGAGCTGTCGCCAATTTCGGTCGAACTGACGTACGGTCTCGAACGGATTGCCATGTACCTGCAAGGGGTCGACAACGTTTACGATCTGACATGGAACGATACCGTCAAGTACGGGGATGTGCATCACCAACAGGAGGTCGAGCAGTCGACCTATAATTTTCAAAAAGCCGACGTGGAAATGCTGTTTGGTTTCTTCTCCCAATATGAGGCCGAATCCAAGCGGGTGATCGAAGACGGCCTGGTGCTGCCCGCCTACGAATACTGCCTGAAATGTTCCCATACCTTCAATCTTCTGGATGCGCGCGGGGCCATCAGTGTAACGGAGCGGACTGGCTATATCGGCCGTATTCGCACCCTGGCGCGCCTTTGTGCGGAAGCTTATGTCAAGCAGCGGGAGAGCATGGGATATCCTCTCCTGGAACGCGGCATCCCCAAGCTGTGAGATCCCGCCGAATGGAAGACATGCGACCGATCTGGGTGGAATGAATCCTGATAAGAATCAACGAGGTGAAACCAATGGAAAAATTATTACTGGAAATCGGGGCCGAGGAAATCCCCGCTGGTTATATTGTCCCGGCATTGCAGGCCATACAGAAGTCTTTGACGGAGAAACTGTCGGCCGCCCGAATCGACCACGGTCCCATACGAACTTACGGCACCCCCCGGCGCCTGTCCGTCATCATCGACGACGTGGTCCCCAAACAGCGCTCCGAAGCCACGGAGATAATGGGGCCGCCGGCTCGGGTGGGGTTCGACGCCAACGGCCAGCCTACGGTGGCGGCACAGAAGTTTGCCGAGAAGGTCGGCGTGCCGCTGAACCGGCTCAAGCGCAAAGTGACGGAAAAGGGCGAGTATCTCGTGGCCCGCAAGACCGAGCGCGGTCTGGCAACCCGCACCGTATTGAAAGCCCTGTTGCCCGAGGTGGTGTTGGCGGTGCCGTTTCCCAAGTCCATGCGGTGGGCTGATCTGGACATCAGTTTTGCCCGGCCCATTCACACCATCGTGGCCCTGCTGGGCGACAAGACCATTCCGTTTGCGGTGGGCAACGTCAAAAGCGGCCGCAACAGTTGCGGCCACGTTTTCATGGCGCCCGGCAAAGTGAAGCTCCGCCATGCCGGCGATTATGCTGACAGCCTGGAAAAGGCGCATGTCATCGCCGACATCGGGACGCGCCGGCAAATGGTGGTTGCGGAAGTGACCCGGGCCGCTGCGGAGGCCGGCGGCCGCGTATTGGAAGACGAGGAACTAGTGGATATCGTCACCAACCTGGTGGAGAATCCCGTGGCCACCACCGGCCGTTTCGAGACCGATTTCCTGGAGGTTCCCCGGGAAGTCCTGATTACGGCCATGCGGGAGCACCAGAAGTATTTCGCGGTGGTGGACAAGGCCGGCCAACTCATGCCGGCTTTTATCGCCGTCAACAATACCCGCACACGGGATCTGGCGTTGGTGGCCAACGGGCATGAACGGGTGCTGCGGGCGCGGCTGAGCGATGCCCAGTTTTTTTACCGGGCGGATCTGAATGTTTCCGCGGATGAGCGTTTTGAAAAACTGAGCGGTGTTCTTTTCCAGGCGGAGTTGGGCTCCATGCGCGCCAAAAGTCGCCGAATAGCGGCCCTGGGACGTTATATCGCAGAGGCCGTCGGCGGGGATGCGGCGCTTCAGCAGCAGGTGGAACGCGCTGCGCGTCTGTGCAAAACCGACCTGGTCAGCCAGGTCGTCGTGGAATTCCCCAAACTGCAGGGGGTCATGGGGCGGGTTTACGCCAAGGTGGCCGGGGAACCCGGAGACGTCCCGGCGGCCATCGAGGAGCACTACCGTCCGACCCGTTCCGGAGGGGCGCTGCCGGAAACCCTCACCGGGGCGATTGTGTCCATTGCCGACAAGATGGATTCCATCTGCGGATGTTTCAGTGTGGGCCTGGAGCCCACCGGGGCGGCCGATCCCTACGCCCTTCGTCGGCAGGCCATCGGGGTGGTGCAGATCATACGGTCGACCAAGATGACCCTTTCCCTGAAGGCCTTGATTCGTTTCGGGCTTTCCCAGTTTGGTGACAAGACCGAAGGCCGCCTGGCGGAATTGACAGAGGCCATTTATGTTTTCTTCAAGCGCCGCATCGACCGCATCCTGGCCGACGAGGGGTTTGCCAAAGACAGTGTGGCGGCCGTCACCTCGGTATCGGTCGATCATATCCCGGATGCCTGGCAGCGGGTCGAGGCTTTGGAGCAGGTCCGCTCTGATGCGGATTTCGAAATGCTGGCCGCGGCATTCAAACGCGTCGTGAACATCCTGAAGAAATCGGAGCGGGCGGACAACATGGGGGACGTCCTGCCGCTGGATCAGGGGCTTTTTGAAAAATCGTGCGAAACGCAATTGCTGCAGGCCTATGAAGGGGTGCGGGAAAGTGTGGCCGCCCAGGTCCAGCGGGGGGCTTATGACGCCGCCCTGCACCACATTGCCACCTTGAAACAGCCGGTGGATGCGTTTTTCGACGGGGTCATGGTGATGGCGGAGGATCCCGCCGTCCGTGCCAACCGCCTGGCATTGCTGGAGCGTTTGACGGAGCTGTTTACCGATATTGCTGATTTTACGAAGATTGCCACTTGAACGACGGCCAAGCGCTGTTTGTCGAAGGACAAAAGGAGTATCGTACTTATGCCTTACGAACCGGATAAAGATAAAGTCATCCAGGAATGGAAGTGTGCCGAGACCGGCCTTATCATCAGCATCAATCAGTATGCCGATGGCGAACCCAAAGTACAGATCGGTCCTCGGGTTCTGAAAAAGAAGGACGGAACAGATCGAGCCCCCACGCGTGCCGGGCGATTGACCATCGAAGATGTCATGTGGCTTTATGATATTATCGACGAGGTCAAGGATGAACTGAGCCGTCGGGCCGGACCGATGTAACCCTAAACCCTTAAATCCCAAAATCCTGACCTCTGGAGTTTTCTTGGAAGAAGCCATTGTTCAGCCTCCCGCCCGCCGGAAAGACAAACCTCCCCTTCCGCCGTGGATCATCATGGCGGCTACCGGGCCGGATCTCCAACGGCTGAGGCGGCGGCTGGCGCTTGGCGGCGATCACGGTGAATCGCTTTACCTGAGCCGTATTTACACTTCCGCGGAAGAGGTGCCACGCTATAGCGTGGTGGGGCCTTTTATGGGGGCCCCCCAGGCCGCCATGCTGATGGAGGTGCTTTCGGCCTGGGGCGGCCGGCATTTTCTTTTTGTGGGCTGGTGCGGTGCCATCGACGGGCAATTGCAGACCGGTGACATTCTGCTGCCGACCGCCGCCTGGATCGACGAGGGCACCTCGCGCGGTTACGGGATGGCAGACGACCGGATAAACCTGCCGACGGACCGCCTGCACAAAACCGTCAAAGCCTTGCTGGAGGACCAGGCGCTGCCATATCATGAAGGTGCGGTCTGGACCACCGACGCTGTTTTCCGGGAGACCCCAACCAAAGTGAATCGGTTCCAAAGCCGTGGGGCCCTGGCGGTAGAAATGGAAGTTTCCGCCTGTCTGACGGTGGCGAGGCACAACCGGCTCGATTTTGCCGCCCTTCTGGTGGTTTCCGATGAACTTTCCGGCCCGACTTGGCGGCCGGGCTTCCGTGATCCACGTTTCCAACAGGCCTGCCAGGCCGTGAGCCGTACGATTGAATCATTATGCCAGACGATCTAACCCCCGACATTGAAGCACGCGCGCGTTTCCTCGCCGCAGAACTGACGCGCCATAACCACCGTTATTACGTTCTGGACGACCCCGAAATCGCCGATAGCGAATACGATCGCCTCATGCAGGAACTGCGCGATCTCGAACAACGCTGGCCGGCGTTGGTCCGGGACGATTCCCCCACCCACCGGGTGGGCGCGCCCCCGCTCGCCAAATTTGACCCCGTGCCCCACACGGTACCCATGTTGAGCCTCGACAACGCCTTCAGCGACGACGATGTTGTCGAATTCGAGCGGCGCATCCGCCGGTTGCTCAAAAACGATGGCCCCATCACCTACACGGTGGAGCCGAAGATGGACGGCGTTGCGGTGGAACTGGTCTATCGCGACGGTCTTCTGACCCAGGCCTCTACCCGCGGCGACGGATACACGGGGGAAGACATCACCGCCAACATCCGCACGATTCGTGCCCTGCCGCTACGATTGGAAACGCTGAACAATGGGGCGCTGCCGGCCATCCTGGAGGTGCGCGGCGAGGTCTTCATCAACCGGGAGGCTTTCCGGAAATTCAATCGGGAGCGTCTGGCTGCTCAATTACCGGCTTTTGCCAATCCGCGCAACGCGGCTGCCGGTTCCCTGCGGCAGCTTGACTCACAGGTTACGGCCAAACGCCCTCTGCACATTTTTTGTTATGGAATGGGCACGCTTGCAGGCCGGGCACCGGCCTCCCAGAGCGGACTGCTGGCGCTTTTCCGATCCTGCGGCCTGCCGGTGAACCCACTGGTGCAAACCTGTGCGAATATCGAAGAGGTGCTGGCATTTTACCGTTCCCTGGAAGATCAGCGGGAAACGCTGCCCTATGACATCGACGGCATGGTTATCAAGGTGGACGACCGCGACCTCCAGGACCGGCTGGGATCCACCTCCCGCAGTCCCCGCTGGGCCATTGCCTGCAAGTTCAAGGCGGTTCAGGCCACAACCCGGCTTGAATCCATCGATGTCCAGGTGGGCCGTACCGGTACTTTGACCCCGGTGGCCCATCTGACGCCGGTTTCAGTGGGCGGTGTCGTGGTCAGCCGGGCCACCCTGCACAACCAGGATGAAATCGACCGTAAGGATGTACGGGTGGGCGATACGGTTTTGGTCCAGCGGGCCGGAGACGTCATCCCGGAAGTCGTTATGCCCGTTGTCTCCAAGCGGCGGGGAGACGAGCGCCCTTTTCGCATGCCGGACACGTGTCCCTCCTGCGGGGCACCGGTGCTGCGAACAGAAGGAGAGATTGCCCTGCGGTGTGTCAATGCGGACTGCCCGGCCCAGATGAAGGAGCGCATTCGTCACTTTGCCTCGAAAAATGCTTTCGATATTGACGGGCTGGGAGAGAAATTGGTGGACCAGCTCGTTTCCCGCGGCATCGTCAGGTCGTTTCCAGATCTCTTTGCCCTGGACGAGGCGACCCTGGCCGGTCTGGACCGCATGGCCGACAAATCGGCGGCCAATCTCGTTCAGGCCCTGCAAACGAGCCAGACCATTTCTTTGGACCGCTTCATTTTCGCTCTCGGCATCCGGCATGTGGGCGAACACGTGGCCCGCATTCTGGCCCGGCAGTTTCCTGATCTCGCCGGCCTGCAATCGGCGAATCGCGAGTCCCTGGAAACGATCGAGGGCATCGGGCCCATCGTGGCAGCCAGCATCGCGGCCTTTTTCAGCCGGGATGAAAATCGTGATATGATCCAACGGCTTCTGGCCGCGGGCGTCCGGATCACCGCCGAACAAGCCCGCCAGGGAGCTGCCCTGGCGGGCTTGACCTTTGTGCTTACCGGAACACTGACGCGCATGCCCCGTTCTCGGGCCAAACAGATGATCGAAGCGGCCGGGGGCAAGGTGTCCGGTTCGGTCAGCCGCAAAACCGACTATGTGGTTGCGGGGGCGTCGCCGGGATCGAAGCGGGAACGAGCGCTTCAATTGAATGTCTCCATTTTGGACGAAGAAGGGCTCTGGGCGATGCTGGGCCTGTAGTTTGGAACAACGCGATTCGATTCTCTCCACTGTGCTAATGCGATGGCAGTATCCTGGCCGGCACGACGTCAAACCTCAACCGAACAGATCATGCGTTTAAAGGCCGAATTGCCGCCGGTATCCGGTTGTTTTAAAGAACGTTTTGGGGGATCGGGGAGAGAAATCATGGAAGCGAACGTCAGGGCAAGGCTTTTGATTTCCGGGCGCGTGCAGGGGGTCGCCTTCCGCTGGGAGACCCTTCAGGCGGCCCGGCGCTGCCAGGTGAGCGGGTGGGTGCGCAACCTCCCGGATGGTCGGGTGGAAGCGGTGGCGGAAGGCCCGTGCCAGCAGGTTAAGGATCTTATCGACTGGTGCCGCCAAGGACCGCCCATCGCCCGTGTCGACAGCCTCGACATTCAGTGGGAAGACTACGCAGGGGAATTTCAGGCTTTCGATATAACCTACTAGACCGGATATCTCACGCGTTTGCGATGAGATATCCGGGATTGATCGGGCGATTACGATCCGTTCACGTTTGCCGTGGGGCCGCCAGAAATCCTGGCGTGTGCTGGTGGTTTATGGTTTGGAAAGAAAAAAACTTAATCCCGTAACCTCCGGAAACCCGGAACAGGATATTGGTTTCAAATCAAGGCCAAAGCAATGTTCGGACGCTTTTCAGCGCCCATCCACCCTTTTGGGGAGGCGCCTCAAAGAGGGGTCAGAACAGGGCCTCCACGAACTGCTGGGGATCGAAATCCTGCAGGTCGTCGATTTGTTCACCGACGCCAATATACTTCAGCGGAATGTTCAACGTGCTGCAAATACTGACGACGATGCCGCCCTTGGCAGTCCCATCCAGTTTGGTCAGCGCCAGACCGTTTAAGGCAATCGCTTCGTCGAAGAGCTTGGCTTGTGAGAGAGCATTCTGGCCGGTAGTGGCATCCAGCACGAGAAGGGTTTCATGGGGGGCGTCGGGACAATTTTTGGACAGGGAGCGTTTGATCTTTTTGAGCTCTTCCATCAGATTAACCTTGGTGTGCAGACGGCCGGCCGTATCCACCAGGACTATGTCCGCGCCCCGGGCCGTAGCCGCTTCCACGGCGTCAAAAGCCACGGCCGCCGGGTCGGCCTGATCTTTGTGTTTGACAATGTCGGCCCCGGCCCGTTCGGCCCAGATGGTGAGTTGCTCGATGGCGGCGGCCCGGAATGTGTCCGATGCGGCAATCAGCACCTTTTTCCCATCGCGGCCGTAACGGGCCGCGAGCTTGCCGATGGTGGTGGTTTTGCCAACGCCGTTGACACCTACGATCATGACCACGCGGGGCTTCGACGGCGTCTTGCTTTCGTCCGCCGCCGGAGCGGTATCGACGATTGTTAGAATCTCTTCCTTAAGAATGGCCTTCAGATCGTCGGCCGAGGCGATTTTGGAGGCTTTTCGGGATATTTTATCCACCAGCGCCATCGTGGTCTGCACGCCGACGTCGGCTGTAATCAACAACTCCTCGAGTTCTTCAAGCAACTCATCGTCCAGTTTGCGTTTGCCGCTGAACAAATCTTCGATATCGGTATTCAGGAAATCCCGGGTTTTGGACAGCCCCCGGCGCAACCGGGACATAAAGCCGCTTCGCTCAGGTTTGGCATCGGCATCCGTGTCGGCCAGGGCCGGCTCCGGCGCTTCGATCCCATCCTCCCTGTCGTGTATATCTTCCACCGTTAGGCCTTCCGGTTCCTCACGGATAATTTCTTCAGCAGGTTCGGGCAGATCCTCGTGGGATTCGTCGGTCGGAAGGGCGTGATCGTCATCGGGGGGCGGGGTGTCCTGCTGGTCTTTTTTACGTTTGAGCCATTTGAAGGCCATGGTTCGGTATCTCCTGTCATGCTATGGGCAGCGCGCCTGTGCGCAGATATTTTGGTCAAGTGTTAGACATTCGTTGCGCTTAATGGGGCGCACCCCGCGCCATTGGGTGGATTTTTTTAAAATGATTCGGGGAAAATTGCAAGGGCGGCGCTTTGGCCGCCAGCGGGTGAGCTGTTAAGCTCATATGCTGTTGCGCAATTTCGAAACGCTAATATGAATTCCGAAATGAATTCAATCTTTTTCTATTGATTTTTCTCAAAATTTTAACAGCTTAGCAACGGCTCTTTGTGTTTTGGTTTTGCTACATGCTTAAGCGCTTACCAACTCAACAGCTCATCAGCTGCCGTATTGCGCTGATGCTAGGCCGCTTCTTTTTCCAAATTGACCGATACGACTTTGGAAATCCCTTTCTTTTCCATGGTGATGCCGAATAGGGTATCGGCAAATTCCATACTATTTTTGTTGTGGGTGATCATGATGATCTGGGATTTCTGGCCAATGATTTTGAGCAGTTCGTTGAAACGATAGACATTGGCTTCGTCCAGAGGGGCGTCGATTTCGTCCAACAGGCAAAAGGCCGTGGGCTTGATCAGAAAGATCGCGAAGATGAAGGAGATCGCCGACAAGGCCTTTTCCCCACCGGAAAGCAGGCTCATGCGGGTCAGCTTCTTGCCCGGAGGATGCACCATGAATTCCACACCCGACTCAAGCGGTTCGCTGGGGTTGGCCAGGATGAGTTTGGCGGTGCCCCCCTCGAAGAGCTGCGGGAAGACTTCGCCCAGCTTTTCGTTGACCTTCTCCAGGGTGGTCAGGAATTTTTCCTGGGTGAACTTGTTGATTTTGCGAATGACGGTTTGAAGGTCTTCGATGGCCTGGTTCAGGTCTTCCTGCTGCTCGATAAGAAAATCATAGCGGGCCTTGTACTGTTCGTATTCCTTGATGGCCCCCATGTTGACGTCATGAATCTGGGCCAATTTTTGGCGGCAGCGCTCGAGTTCCCCCTCCGCCTCTTCGATGGTGGGGTTGAACTCCTCGTTGAGTTTGGCCTGCAATTCGATCCGGAAGGTATCGATATCGCCATGGTAGCGCTCGTTGAGCCGGGAGACAATATGCTCCCGTTTCATGCGCCGCTGGGAAACGTCCACTTCCAGCAGCCGTAGCTTTTCATTGTTTTGCTCGCGTTGGGACTGCAACTGGGCGATGGTCTTGTCGCTGTCCTGGAGCTGACGATCGATGGCCTGGTAGACCTCCTCGTTGGCGACGAGGGCCTGGGTCAACTGGTCCAGTTCATTGTAGCGCAGGGCCAGGTTTTCCTCGAATTTCAGGATTTGGCGCCGGGCCTCCTGGCTCCTCTCCCGCTTGGTTTGAATCTCGTGGTTCAAGTTTGTAAAACGCTGGATGCCGTCGGCTTGGAACTCCTTGAGCCGACGAAGGCTGTTGGCATTGTTTTCCATCCGGGCCTGCAGGGCAGTCAGGCGAAGCTTGATGTCCATTTCCTTCTGTTGAAACGCCTCCATTCGGCCCGCGATAGTCTCCAGCTCCGTGGTTGCAGCGGCGACATTGTTTTGGGTTTGTTCGATATCGGCGGCAATCTCCGCCAGCACCTTGTGGTACCGTTCGATTTCTTCCCCGATGTCACTCTCCTCGCCCTGTAAGCGGTCCTGCTCGAGTTGGACGATTTCGTGATGCCGCTGGGCGGCTTTCAAGTCTTCCGCGGCCCGGTAACATCGTTTCTGGGCCTCGATTTCCTCCTGCACGGTCTGGTGTTTTTCGGTCAGCAGCACTTGAAGGTCGGTTTCCAATGTGCGCACCTCGGATTCCAGGGCGGACCGGACCTCCCGCGAACCGGCGATCTGCCGATCCAGGGCCTGGATTTGGGCTTCGAGTTCCCGGATTTCCTGCTTCTGGGCCAGAATACCGGCAGTGGCATCACCTCCGCCGCCCACCAAGGCACCCTGGCTGGTCACGATTTCACCCGTGCGGGTGACGATGGTCTGGAAAACACCGTTGCGGTTGAAGCGCGCCGTGGCCTGCTGCAGGTCATCCGTAACAGCGACGTGGCGGAAAAGGGCCTCGGCTACAGGCTGGTAGCCGCCGCTCACCTGGACATGGTTGAGCAGGCAGTGTTCCGGCGGCGGCAGTTCGGTCGGTGATTTGGCCAGGGCGCGAAAGGTATCCACCGGAACAAAGCCGCTGCGCCCCGAGGACTGCTCTTGCAGGTAACCGATGGCCTGGTGGGCGTCCTGCTGAGCATTCACCAGCACATACTGCAGGGATTCCCCCAGGGCCGCTTCCACAGCAATTTCATAGCCGGGCTCCGGAGCAATGATATCGGCAATCAATCCGCGGATGCCCCTTTGGGCGCGTTCTTCCGGCGAAAGACGCTGCATGATCGCCTTGACACCGTCGCGGTACCACTCGTAGTTATCTTCCATTTTTTTCAGGGTCGCGTGGCGCGACCGGTGCTGGTTGCGCTCCAGGTCCAGGGCGTTGCCCTTCTTGATCTGATCGGCCAGCTTGCGGCCCCTGTCTTCGAGTCGGGCGCTGATATCGCCGATCTGGCGCTCGAGCACCTTGAGGGTTTCCTGCTTTTCGGCCAGCTGGCCCTGGGTGCGGGTTTCGGCGCTGCGGGCGTTGGTCAGGGCGCGGGCGGCCAGGGCGGCTTCTTCATCTGTTTTCTTCAGCCGTCGCTGGAGACTCTCGCGGTTGTTCTGGGCGGTCTGGTGAATGTTGCGGTAGCGGGCCTCCTGTCCGATGAGATCCGTCAGGCGGCTGCGATGGGTTTCCAGCGTGGCCTTGGTGGTCTCCATTTGGGCGGCAATGTCCCGGGAGCCCCTGCGTTCCGCATCGATTTCCCCGCGAACCGACTGAACGGACTGTTCCAGCTCCCGCTGCTGGGTTTCCGATTCGGCGATCTCCGACACCATGCGGGCGTTTTTGGCTTCCAGGTCTTCGCAGGCCTTTTCCAGCGCCACGATTTCTTCGTCCAGACGCTGGATGTCGCCCCGGGTATGCTGCAGATCGTTTTCGGTTTTATCCTGAAGGCGCTGAAGTTCGTGCTGGCGTGATTTCTGCTTGGCGATTTCCTGGTTTTTCTCCCAGCGCTGCAGTTTGATGTCCTCCACGGCGGCATCCAGCTTTTTGATTTCGGAAACATGGCTCAGGTCGGCATCTTTCATTTCCTGCAGGCGGGCGGCGGTTTCCTGCAGCTGCTGCGAGTAGGCATCGAAATAGTGCAGGCCGATGAAGATGTCGAACGTCCGGCTGCGTTCCTGGTAGGTCTTGTAGAGTTCGGCCTTGCGGGCCTGGCGTTTGAGGCTGGCCATCTGACGTTTGATTTCGCCCACGATGTCCGTGACCCGGTAGAGGTTCCGGCGGGTGGACTCGATCTTGCGTCGGGTTTCGATGCGGCGCTGCTTGAAGCGGGTGACACCGGCGGCTTCTTCGATAAAATGGCGGCGTTCGTCCGGGCCGGCGTCGGTAATGGCGCCGATATTGCCCTGCTGGATCACGGCAAAGGATTTGGCGCCCAAACCGCTGCCCAGGAACAGGTTGTGAATGTCCTTGAGGCGGCAGGGACGTTTGTTGAGGAGATAGGCGCTTTCCCCCGAGCGATAGAGGCGACGGGTGATCATGATCTCGGAATAATCCCGTAGCTCGGCGGGCACACTGCCGTTGTCGTTGACCAGAGTCAGGGCGACTTCGGCCATGTTGAGGGGTGGTTTGCCACTGGCGCCGGCAAAAATGATGTCTTCCATGGATTTACCCCGCAGGGTCTTGACACTTTGTTCTCCCATGACCCAGCGCAAGGCGTCGATGATGTTGCTCTTGCCGCATCCGTTAGGCCCCACCACAGCGGAAATGCCGGGCGGAAAATGAATGGCGGCTTTATCTAAGAATGATTTGAATCCCAAAATTTCAAGTTTTTTGAGTTTCATCCTACCACTGTCTCCTGAATATTGACCGCATATCCCTGCGGCAGGGTTCCGTCTCGGTCTGGCTCGTGTGGGAAGGTAAGGCAACAGAACCGTGCAGGAAAGGGCGACTGAACCGGGACAATATCGTGTGGCAACGGTGCCCGCTACTAGCGTTTCAAAGCGGTTCGACCACCATCCCGACCGATCGTGCAAGATCTATCAAAATTCAAGGGGTGTGTAAAGGAAAAACACAATGGAGGGTATAATAGGTGGAAATGGTGCACAATATCTGGTGCTATAGGCCGGGGCTCCAAGGTTATTAATTTGTCGAAGTCCCAGTATGAGACGGATCATAATGAAGGTTGGCCTGATTTCGTTGCAATGGAGGGGATACGACGGAGAAGAGGTCTTGTCGGATCATAGTGGCAATAATGAGGGACGATCTGCCACTGGGTCGCGGCAAAGAGATCGTCCCAAGGAAATCAAGCGTATGATATCGTTACAAAATTTGGCTCAGGAACAGCTTGGTGCGGTCATGGGTGGGGTTCTGGAAAAAATGCTCCGGCGTGCCCACTTCCACGATGGCGCCCTCGTCCATGAAAATGACCCGGTCGGCCACCTCGCGGGCAAAGCCCATTTCGTGGGTGACAACCACCATGGTCATGCCTTCCCGCGCCAGGGCCTTCATGACATCCAGCACCTCGCCGATCATTTCGGGATCCAGGGCTGAAGTGGGCTCGTCAAAAAGCATCACCTTGGGGTCCATGGCCAGGGCCCGGGCAATGGCCACGCGCTGCTGCTGCCCGCCCGACAGGTTGTCCGGATAGGCATTGGCCTTGTCCTGAATCCCGACTTTTTGCAGGAGGCCCATGGCCTTGTCGTGGGCTTCGGATTTTCCCCGTTTGCGCACCACTTTCTGGGCCAGGGTAACGTTTTCCAGAACGGTTTTGTGGGGAAAGAGGTTGAAGGACTGGAACACCATGCCCACTTCCGCGCGCACCTTGTTGATGTTGGTCTTGCGGTCCAGGATATCGATGCCGTCGATCAGGATGTGGCCCGAATCGGCCGCTTCGAGATGATTGAGGCAGCGTAAAAAAGTGCTCTTGCCCGATCCGGAGGGGCCGATCACCACCACCACTTCACCGGCGGCAACCTTGGTCGACACGCCCACGAGGGCCTTGACCTTGTGGGGGACAAAAAATGTTTTGTGAATATCGGTGACTTCGATCACTGGATTGCCATCTTCCTTTCCATATATTGTACGGCCATCGACAGCGTAAATGTCAGGATTAAGTACAGGATAGCGCATACAAACCAAAATTCATAGGGGGACAGACTGATTGTGATCGCCTCGCGGGTGGCCTTGGTCAGTTCGCGGATGGCAATCATGCCGAGCAGCGACGAGTCCTTGATCAGGCTGATAAACTGGCCCGCCAGGGGCGGCAGGATGCGGCGCATGGCCTGGGGCAGGATAATGTAGTACATGGCCTGGGGGCCGGTCATGCCCAGGGAGCGGGCCGCTTCGGTCTGACCCCGGTGGATGCTCTGGATGCCGGCCCGCACGATTTCGGTGACGTAGGCCCCCGTGAAGCAGGCCAGGGCGGCCACGCCGTAATACAGTGCGTCGATTTCGCTGAAACCGTAGACCATGAGCAGGCGGTTGAACAGGGTGGCCAGCACGAAATACCAGATGAAAATCTGCACCAGCAGGGGGGAGCCGCGGATGAGCTCGACATAGCAGATGGCGGACCATTTGAGCGCAGGGTTCTTGGAGATGCGCGCGATGCCGCCCAGCATTCCGATCAGGATGCCGAAGACGATGGCGTACATGCTCACTTTGAGGGTCAGCCACATGCCCTGGAGCAGAATGCCGGGCTGCCACTTGTGGTAGACCCCCAGAATCTTGCCGGGGGTGATGAAGTCCCCCTTGCTGACCCAGATTTCCTCGGCTTCGGCCATGGGATAGGATTCGCTGTCGTCGCCGTCTTTGACGATGACCACGGCGTCTTTGCCCTCGCCCTCGATGGCGGCCACCTCGCCGCCCATGCCGGCCGTGATCTCGATGCGCTCCTGGTTGACGATGTACTTGGGAACATCGAACCAGTGCCAGACGTAATCGATCTTGGCGGTGGCGCCGTAGAGCAGGGCGATGAGTGCGAAGACACCGATAAAAAAAACGCCTACCCACAGGAAATAGGCGCTTCGGTAACGCAGTTCCTCTAACTTGGCCATTAAGTCCATTGGCCTCCCCATCATGTAAGGTGTGAATGGGTTATGGTTGCCGGCTTCCCCTGGTACACCAGGTGGCCGCCGATCCGGCCGGGCTTAGCCGGATCGGCGGTTGATCAGCGTTTAACCAAATGCATAGAAGACATCTCACCTATCGGGCGAAAAGTCTTTCTTGTGACGGCTTCTACTGCACCTCTTTGATCCAGTCCGTGCTGGTGATCCACTTTTCGTAGATCTTGTCGTAACGGCCGTCGTTTTTCATCTGGCGCAGGAAGTTGTTCAGCCAGTTCATGAAATCCGGGTCGCCCTTGCGGATGGCCCATGCCAGCGGCTCGTAGGTAAACGGCTTGTCGAGGAAGATCAGCTTGCCGGCACCCTGCTGGGCCATGAAGGTGGCGCAGAAGGGCAGGTCGTAGACGGTGGCGTCGGCTTTGCCGCTGAGGACTTCCAGGGCTGCTTCGGCTTCGACCTCGAAGGATTTGTAGGTGGCTTTGGGGATCATGCGCTTGATGGCCTGCTCGCCCGTGGTGCCCAGTTTGGAGGTGACCACGAACTTGGGATCGTTCAGGTCCTTATAGGATTTGACGGTGTCCGCGTGCTTTTTGGCCAGCAGGATGGTCTGGCCGACGATGATGTAGGGGTCGGCGAAATTGATTTTGAGGTTGCGCTGCTGGGTGACGGTCATGCCGCTCATGATGATGTCGAACTTCTTGGTGACGAGGGCCGGAATGATGCCGTCCCAGGCGGTGTTGACGGGCACGAACTTGACGCCCATGGCATCGGCCATGGCTTTGGCCATGTCGATGTCGAAGCCCACGAAGTTGCCGCTCTTGTCCGCCATCTCAAAAGGCAGGTAGCCGGCTTCGAAACCGACCCGCAATTCACCGCGTTTGACGATTTCTTCCAGGGTCGATTTCTTGGCCAACTCGATATCGTCGGCCATGGCAAAGGGAGTCACCAGAGCAAAAACCGCGAGTGCTGCCACAAGACCCAACCAAAAACGCTTTTTCATTCCTCTCCTCCTTGAGTTGAAAGGTTCTTGTCAGCGGCGACCCCGTTGGAAAGGGCCGAACAGGCCGCTGGATATGGTTCCCCGTCTCCGGTGGTGTTCGCCGGAAGAGGTTGCCCGCATGGCGTTGGCGGTTCCACCGCCTTAGCATTTCATTCCGTGGCCCGGTGGCGCTGGCGCACCGGCAGAATCGTTCGCAGGGGACTGATCCCCGCAGGTGGTTCATCTGACATATGCCATGTCTCCCGTTTGGTCAAGGGAAATGGGGAAACCCGTTGAATTCCTTATGTCCCTTGTGATAAGCAAACTGGCATATTGCCAGCCCGGTTCCCTTTCCGGGAACCCCGCAAATCCGCTTATCGCGAAAGCACAAACCGATTCACCGGGAGAGACCCATGACACCGAGCGACAAGCCGCAGCTGCAGGAACTCATGCAAATGCCGGAAGTCCAGAACGCCATCAGCAGCATCAATCCCGGACTGGTCCAGCGGCGGGCCTTTCGTCCCCCGCGCTGTCCGGTTTTCGACCAGCCCTTCACTGTTCTGGAGGAGGTCGACGGCTACCGTTTTGAAATCGATGCCGAGGCGAAACGCCAGGTGCCCCGCATCATCGACAATCCGGTCCAGGTGGTGATCGGCCGGGACGAGCTGCCGGCCGCGGAACTTCAGGCCTACCAGCGCCCCCGCACCGTGGGGATCGTTTTTTCCGGAGGGCCGGCCCCCGGGGGGCACAACGTGATTGCGGGCCTTTTCGACGCCCTCAAGGCGGTCAATCCGCAAAGCCGCCTGATCGGTTTCCTGATGGGGCCGGACGGCATTATCGAGAGCGAGTATGTCGAGATTACGGAAGACCTGGTGGATCAATACCGGAACGTGGGCGGGTTTACCATGATCCGTACCGGACGGACCAAGATCGACACTGCGGAGAAAATGGCCCTCTCGCGCCAGACCTGCCGCGACCTGGGGCTGGACGCCCTGGTGGTGGTGGGCGGGGACGACTCCAACACCAACGCGGCTTTTCTGGCCCAGGAGATGATGGACGACGGCATCCAGGTGATCGGCGTGCCTAAAACCATCGACGGCGACGTGCAGGTGCGGGATGCCGACGGAAAGGTGCTATGCGCCATCTCCTTCGGGTTTCATTCGGCAGCCCGGGCGTTTTCCCAGGACATCTCCAACCTTTGCAACGACTGCAGTTCGGACCGCAAATACTGGCACATCTGCAAGGTCATGGGCCGCTCGGCCAGTCACCTGGCCCTGGAGGTGGCCCTCCAGACCCATGCCAACATGACCCTGATCGGCGAGGACCTGGCGGATTTTGTGGACGAGCGCCGCATCGCCTCGGCGGCCCTCGGCGAGACGGATTTCACGGCCTACGGCATCACCCTGCGCCATCTTTCCCGGGTCATCTGCCGGGGGATCGTGCGCCGGGCCGCGGTGGGCAAAAACTGCGGGGTGCTGGTGATTCCGGAGGGCGTACTGGAATTCATCAACGAAATCCAGGTCTTCATCATCAAGCTTTCCACCATCATCGCCGACTACAACGACAAGCACGACCGGCGATTTCACACCGCCTACCCGCGCCTGGAAGATAAACTGGAATACCTGCGGCGCCTGTCCAAGGACATCCCCGGCGACAGTGCGGCCGGTATCTGGAGCGCCCGGGACGATGAACTGTTCAACGACATCCCGGTTTTTTTCCAGGAAGGGCTGCTAACCGAACGCGACAGCCACGGCAATTTCCAGTTTTCGCTCGTGGAGACGGACAAGGTGCTCATGGGCCTGGTGCAGGACTACCTCAAGATCCTCAGGGAAAAGGGGCTTTACAAAATGGGGATCGAGCGGGCCTACTACAAAAAGACCATGCTCAAGGGCGGACTCGATCCGGAAGACTATGCCGAAGCCCTGTTCGCGGACCCGACGGCCGACTACCTGCTGGTCAAGGAGGCGATCATCTCCCTGAAAACCCTCCGGCAGGCCCTGGTGAAGGCCGGACTGCTGGGCGAAGACGACGCCATCCCGCCGGCGGCGGCGAGGATCTTCCAGAAGTCGGTGCCCAATTTCAAGACCCAGACCCACTTCTACGGCTACGACGGCCGGGGCAGCAATCCCACCCGGTTTGACTGCAACTACACGTACAACCTGGGGCTGACCGTCTTCAGCCTGATCGCCAACGGCGCCACCGGGCAGATGGCCGGCATCCGCAATCTGGAAAAGGATTTTGCCGAGTGGGAGCCCATCGGCATCCCCATCGCACCGCTGATGCACCTGGAAGAGCGCAAGGGCAAGCTTTCCCTGGTGCTGGAAAAAAGCCTCGTGGACATCAACTCGGTGGCCTTCCAGATCGTCAAGGCCTGCCGGGAGGAGTGGCTGGGGGCGGCCCCCGGTGAAGACCACTACCGTCGACCGGCGCCCATCCTCTTCGACGGCCAGAGCGAAGACGAGCGGCCGCTGACGTTGGAATTGAATCGGCTGGCCATGTAGGAACGATAAAAAGAAGTGACTAAGTAATTAATCCGCCTACGGTAAACCTTCGGCGGGCAGGAGTGGTTAAGAGGTTGAACAAAGGGGCCAAGGGACCGAGGATTCAAGGGGGCGAGGGGCCGAAATAAAATGACACTTTGACACCCAAAGATAAAACCATCAATTGCGATACCGATGCCGATTTCGATACCGAGGAAGGCTAAACCCCAAAAAAATCAGTATTCGCTTTTCATCGAAATCGGGTCTCGGGATCGGGATCGAAATCGGGACGGCGTAGCCGCCAGCTGTTGCGCTGGTGAGCCGGGAAAAGCAGGGAATTGGTTATTGGGTAACAGAAGGTTTTAGGGTTTTAGGGGTAAATGAAAAGGATCCAAGGGGTCGAGGATCCGAGTGAAATGCCAAAATTTATAGGACCCTTTACATCCTTGAATCCTCAGGACTATAGCCGTTTTTCTTTCACTTGGCCCCTCGGCCCCTGGAATCCTGGCTTTTTTTGACGATCTTTAACCACCTAATCCCTTCGTAACGGACCGCATCATCCATACCCCGCTTTACCGCCGTCCCTTGGCCCCTTGGATCCTCGGCCCCTTCCCAATAGAGGCCTACCCCGGTACGCCGTAGCGACGAAGCCTGCCGGGCAACGTCGAGATTGGGCCAATGAGGCCTCCTTCTCAGAAGGCCACGGCCTGGCCATCCTTCCTGGGATCCGACCCTGCGCAATAGCTTTCCCCGTTTTTCAGGATGAGCTGGGCGCCGCCATAGCCCCAGTAAGGATCTTCATCGATGACCACATGGCCCCGGCGGATCAGGTCTTCCCTGATGTGCGTCGGGATGCCGGCCTCCAGGCTGATGCGGCCGTCTTCGGCGATGTGCCAGCGGGGGGCATCGCAGGCGGCCTGAGGGTTCTGCCCGTAGTCGAAGAGCCGCACCACCATCTGTACGTGCCCCTGGGGCTGCATGTAACCGCCCATCACCCCGAAACTCAATACGGGCTGACCGTCGCGGGTGACGAAGCCGGGGATGATGGTGTGGTAGGGGCGTTTGCCCCCGCCCACCTGATTGGGGTGGCCGTTTTCCAGGGTGAAGCCCCGGGCGCGGTTCTGCAGGCTGATGCCCGTTCCGGGCACCACGATGCCCGACCCGAATCCGGTGAAATTGGACTGGATCATGGAGACCATGCCGCCGTGATGGTCGGCGGCCGTGAGATAGACCGTGCCGGCCTCGGCGGGCACTTCGCCGGCCGGTTCGCCGGCCTGGTCCATGCGGATGGCTTGGGCCTGGCGGTCCAAAAATTCAGGGGTCAGTAGATTTTCGGGCGCGATGCGCATCCATTCCGGATCGGCGATGTGGCGGGCGGCCAGGGCGAAGCTGATTTTCATGGCCTCCATCTGGAGGTGCAGGCTGTCCGCGGAGTCCACCGGCAGGGCGGCCAGGTCGAAACGGTTCAGCACCCCCAGGGCAATCAGGGCGGCCAGACCCTGCCCGTTGGGAGGGATTTCGTGCACCTCCACATCGCGGTAGGCCACGGCCAGGGGGACGACCCATTCGGATCGGTGACAGGCCAGGTCCGCATGGCGCAGGGCGGCCCCGTGGGCCCGGGCATCGGCGGCGATGCGTTGGGCCAGTTCCCCCCGGTAAAACGATTCCCCCCGGGTGGCGGCAATTTCCTGGAGGCTGGCGGCCATCGCGGGGCAGCGGAAGATCTCGCCGGGCCGGGGCGCGCGCGCGCCCGGCAGGAACGCATCAGCAAAGGCGTCGAAGGCCTGGTAGGTCTCGGCCGCCTCGGCCCAGCGCTGGGCGGTGATGGGGGATACCGGAAATCCCCCGGCGGCATAGACCAGGGCCGGGCCGAAAAGGGCCTCGAAGGGCAGATCGCCGAAACGTTCCGAGAGTTGGACCCAGGTGTCCACCGCACCCGGAACCGTGACCGTTTCCCAGCCGTGCGCGGGCATGGTGTCCAAATCCCGGAAGCGGTCGGGCGACCATTCCACAGGGGCGCGGCCGGATCCGTTGATGCCCGTAAGCGACGTTCCATCCCAGACGATGGCGAAGGCATCGCTGCCGAGGCCGTTGCTGGTGGGCTCCACCACAGTCAGGGCAATGGCGGTCGCCAGGGCGGCATCCACGGCATTGCCGCCCTGGTGAAGCATGTGTAGACCGGCTTGGGCGGCCAGGGGCTGGGAGGTGGCCACTACATTGCGGCCCATGACCGGCATGCGCCGGGACGGGTAGGGGTATTGCCAGAGGGCGGGCATGGCGTTGTTGGCGTCAGCGTTCAAATGGCCTCCATTGGTTATGGGTCATTGCGGGATGGTTCTTTTTGATTCAAGCTTTCTACTTTTGATGGCGTACCCTTAGAGGTTGCTCCCATCCTGATTGTTATTTCAGACCTCGGTTCTTCATTTTCTTTCACGTGAAAGAAAACGGAATCAAAAGAAAACGCCCGTGTCCCGCTTAATCCTGCGCGTCGTCGCAGCGACCGGAGCGCGCGGAAACTCACCCGCCTTCGCCTTGGCTACAGCGGGTTCAGACAGTCCGCGCGCTTTAATCCGCCCGCCCCGCCGATGCTCGGTGCGGGACAATGGGAAAATCAAAACCCAAAACGAAAAACCATTTTAAAACCCCCTTCGAGAAGGCTACCTGAGGCCTTCCATTATGGCTCCGTGGGGTTGCCAGGACTTCTGCTATCCTCGCGGCGGTCGGGTTGGCGGTCGTAGACAAACCAGTAGAACGCGCCCACGAAAACGCTGCCGCCGACGATGTTGCCCAGGGTGACCGGCAGGAGATTGGCCACGAAGATGTCGTACCAGGTGACGGCGGCGCCGTAGCATTTGCCCAGGGGAATGAAGAACATGTTGGCGATGGAGTGTTCGAATCCCAGGGCCACGAATGCCATGATGGGGAACCAGATCCCCAGGATCTTGCCGGCGATGTCGTCCGATGCCACGGCCAGCCAGATGGACAGGCACACCAGCCAGTTGCAGCCGAGGCCTTTGAGGAACAGTACGCCGAAACCGGCGGAAACCTTGGCCTGGGCCACATTCCGGGTGAAGTCCAGCCAGGGCTCGGCGGCCAGCAGGCCGGTCTGGTAGGCCAGAAAGAAGACCACGAAGATGGCGCCGGCAAAATTGCCGAGGTAGGAAAGGGCCAGGTTTTTCAGCCAGGCTGTCCAGGGGATGGTGCCGGAGAGCACACCCGGGATACTGATGGCGGTGTTGCCGGTGAACAGTTCGGCCCCGGCGATGACCACCAGCATCAGGCCGACCGGGAAAACCGCCCCGAAGATGAATTTCTGGAGTCCGGGGTTGCCGGCGGCAATGCCGGGGACGCCGCCGCCGACCACAAGGGCCAGCAGGCCGCCAAAAGCGATGAAAGCCCCTGCCAGGAAGCCCATGGCAAGGGTGCGTATGATGTCCATTTGGGCCTTGGATTGACCGGCCCGATTCACGGAGGCGATGATTTCCTGAGGCGGTTGATAGCCCATGGCACTCGTTATCCCGGTGGTGGAGGGTTGGGCAGGCCAGCGGAGCGGGGCTGGGCCGGTCTGACGGAGGCGCGCCGATGTCGCCACCGGTTTCATATCACTCATCGGGACCGTTGTTAAGGAGAATTCGAAGCGCCGCGGACACCCTGGGGTTTTATTCGGGCGCGGGCTGGGCCGGGGCCAGGCGGTCCGCCACAATCTCCACCGGATGGCGGATGGGAAGCGTGCTGAATTCCTCCATCTGCAGGCGGCAGGTGGGGCAGTCGGTGACGCCGAAGTCGGCGCCGGAGCGGTTCAACTGGCCGATCAGGTCGTCGCCGATGGCCCGGCTGAGGTCATGGTGCTCGGCGGTCATGCCCCAGCTGCCGGCCATGCCGCAGCAGTGGGTTTCCAGCGCTTGGACCCGGACACCCTCCAGACCGGCCAGAAGATCCACGGAAGCACCCGGGTCGGGCTGGATCCGGAGGTGGCAGGGGGTGTGGTAGGCCAGCCCCAGTGCGGGGCCGGCCGTGTGCAGGCGGTCCCGCAGACGGTTGATCAACCGGCTGATGTGGATGGTTTTGGTCTGCACCCCGGCCACCTCTCCCGGCGGCATCAGATAGGCCCACTCCTTCTGGAGGGCGTAGCCGCAGGAGGAACAGGTGACCACGATGGCATCCGCCTCCGCCGCCAGGCGGCCCCACTGCTTGAGATTGGCGGCGATCTTCCGGCGCGCGGCCCGGGTCATGCCCTTGGAAAAAAGCGGCAGGCCGCAGCAGTGCTGGGCCGGCACTTCCACGGTCAACCCCAGGTGTTCGAGCACCCGGATGGCGGCCCGGCCGATTTCAGGGCGGATATAGCGGGCATAGCAGCCGGCAAAATAGAGGATGCGCAGGCCCGCCGACGGGCGATTGGGGTTCGTATAGGCCGGCAGGGGGCGCGGTGCGAACGCGACAAACCGCCGCCGGCGGGAAACGCCGGTGGTTTTTTCCATCAGGGTGCGGGCCGGGGCCAGGTCCATGAGCGGTTTGACGAGGGGCGCGAAGGGGTGGGTGCAGCGCCCCGACCATTCCACATGGGCCAGCAGGTGGTCCGTCAGGGGGGAGCCGAATTTTTCAGCGTAGCGGGTGCGGGCTTCCAATGCCATCTGGGGAATGTTGACATTGGAGGGGCACTCGTAATGGCAGCTGCCGCAATTGACGCAGTGCCGCATGACGGATTGGAAGGCTTCGGTATAAAGGGCCTGGTCCTCGATGGCCCCGCTGATCAGGGTGCGCAGGACATTGGCCTTGGCCTTGGGGGAGGCGGCCTCCTCCCGGGTAAACTTGTAGATGGGGCACATGCGGGTGGCCGTGGTCACGGTGGTGCACTTGGAACACCCGTGGCATTTTTCGATTTCATCGATAAACCCGGCCGCCCAGTTGAGCCGCGGCCGTTCCGGATCCCGGCTGCGGTAGTCGCCGCCGTAGCGCAGGGCGCGGGTCATCTGCTCCGGATCGTGGCGGGTGATGATCTCCGGGTTGAGAAGCCCCCGGGGGTCCAACAGGTTTTTGGTTTCCTGGAACAGGGCGTAGATGTCCGGGTAGCGGCGCTTGATGTAGGCGCTGCGCAGCCGGCCGTCGCCATGCTCGCCGGACACGGTGCCGCCCAGCCCCTGCACCAGGTCGTAATAATCGTCGGCGAGGCGTTTGAGGCGGCCGACGTCGCCCGGGTCTTTCAGGTCCAGCAGGGGGCGGGTGTGCAGGAGCCCCTTGGCGATGTGGCCGTAGATCACGAAGGCCACCCCGTTGTCTTCCATGACCTTGTAGATGCCCTTGTAGAAGGCTACCAGGTTGACCACCGGAACGGCGGCATCCTCCACCAGGGCCAGGATTTTCCGGCGCCCCTTGAGTTTGTAGAGAATCGGAACGGCCGCCTTGCGAACGGCCCAAAAGCGCGCTTTTTCTTCGGCCGATACGGCCAGGAAGGCGCGCTGGCTGTAACCGTGCCGTTTCAGCAGGCCCTGGACGTCCCGGGCCCGGGTTTCGCAGGTTGCGGCCTCCCGGCCGTCGAACTCGATCATGAGGGCATTGTCGACATGGTCCGGCAGGGCGGCGGCCAGGGCGGGATCGTTGGCCTTGGCCACATCCAGGAGGGATTTGTCCATGATTTCGATGCCGGAGGGCCCCAGGGGCAGAATGTCGAGCACGGCTTTGGCCGAGGCCACCATATCGTTCATGTAGGCCACCACCAGGCTGTCGTGGGGCGGGCGCTCGAGCAGCCGGAACTTGAGGCGGGTGGCAATGGCCAGGGTGCCCTCGGATCCGGTTAGCAGCCGCCGCAGGTCCAGGCGATCGTGCCGGACCAGCCCCCGCAGATTGTAGCCGGCCGAATTGTAGGGCGTGTCCGGATAGGCGGCCTCGATGCGGGAAGCATTGTCCGTGTAAAGATCCGCCAGGGCCCGCAGATTGGGGGACAGGGCCTGGCGCGGGGTTTCCCGGATGGCGGACAGCCGCAGGATTTCGCCGGTGCCCAGGACCACATCGGCATCGTCGCTATAGTCGGCCACGTTGCCGTATTTGACCGAATGGGAGCCGCTGGCATTGGTCCCCGTCATCCCGCCGAAGGTGGCGTACTCCCCGCTGGAGGGGTCGGGCGGGAAGAACAGCCCTTCGGTTTTGAGGCGGGCCTGGAGTTCGCCGAAGCGATAGCCCGGCTCGCATTCGAAGGTGCGGGCGTCGGTATCCAGCCGGATCAGGCGGTTCATGTGACGGGTGAAGTCGATCACGATGCCGTCGCCCAGGGTGCTGCCGCAAAGCCCGCTGCCGGCGCCCCGGGAATGGACGCTGATACCGTTGGCGGCGGCAAACAGCACGGCCTGGCGTACGTCTTCGGCCGTGCGGGGATAGACCACGGCGGCCGGCGTCACACTGAAGATACTCCCGTCGGTGGCCACCAAGGCCCGGGATAGGGGATCGGTGTATACTTCTCCCCGAATGCGGTCGGCCAGAAAAGTAAAATCATACCTTGATTTGCCATGCAAGGGCATATGCGCGTCCTCTTTTGCATCGTCGCTAGATGGGGTAAGGTCTTCTATAATGGATCGATGGTGGATATCAACAGCTCAAAAAATGCGGTAAAAATGTCTGGACGACGCCTTCCTGTGCCCGGTATTTTCTTTCACGATGACCGTTGATGGGGAGAAAACCATTGTTTAAGTTGATTTTCCCAAATTTGACTTTTTACGAGACCATCAATTCTAATAGATCCCACTTAAACCGGAGGGCAAAAAGTATGCGCTACCCGCCGTTTATCGAAGCCGACCTGGCGTTTCCTGATTTCTGGCATGTGATCATGCATCACCCCCGGCCGTGCGTGGACGATATCCCGGCGGCGGTTTCCGCAGCCCTGACCCGGGTGATGGAAGGGACCGGACTCAAGAAGGGGGACCGTGTGGCCATCGGGGTGGGCAGTCGGGGCATTGCCAACCTGGCCTTGATGGTGCGGACCCTGGTGGCCGAACTCAAGCGTCAGGGGGCCGTGCCGTTTATCGTTCCGGCCATGGGCAGCCATGGCGGGGCCACGGCCGAGGGCCAGCAGGCGGTCCTGGCGCGTCTTGGCGTCACCGAAACCAATTGCGGTGCTCCGGTTCACCCGGACATAGCCACGGAGACGGTGGGTCATGTGCTGGGCGGCGTTCCGGTACCCTTTGCCCGCACCGCGATTCAGGCCGTGCACACCATTGCCATCAATCGCGTGAAACCCCACACCAAATTCAAGGGCGCCCTGGAAAGCGGTATCGCCAAGATGCTCTGCGTCGGTCTGGGCAAACACGACGGGGCCATGACCTATCACCGCGAGGCCATGCAGTACGGTTTCCTGCCCCTCCTGAAGGCCATGGCCGCGGAACTGCGGGAGCGTACCAATTTCCGCGGCGCCATCGGGGTGGTGGAAAATGCCTATGACGAAACCTGCCGGATCGAAGCGGTGCGGTGCGACAACCTGTTCGACCAGGAAGAAAAGCTGCTGGAAGAAGCCAAAGATCACTTGCCGCGTCTGCCTTTCCGGGAACTGGATTTGCTGGTCATCGGACAGATCGGCAAAGAGATCAGCGGCGCCGGCATGGATCCCAACGTCACCGGGCGGGCCTTCGACCTGATGGAGAGCGATTTCTCGGAGCAGTTCAAGGCCACCCGGGTGGCGATCCTCGATCTTTCTCCGGGGACGGGCGGCAATGCCATCGGCCTGGGCAACGCCGATATCATCACTGAAAAGGTGTTCCGGGCCATGGATTACGAGGTGACCCTCATGAATGCCCTTACCAGCCTGTCGCTGCACAAAGCCTTCATCCCCGTGCGGCTGCCCAGCGACCGCAAGGCGTTGCAGGCCGGTTTTACCACCCTCGGCCCGGTCGCTCCCCAAGCGGTGCGGGCCGCGATCATTCAGGATACCCTGCACCCCAACGTGTTTCTGGCCAGTGCCGCTCTTATCGACGAATTGCGCGGCCACCCGGCGGCCGAAATCATCGCCGGTCCGGCGCCTTTGGCATTCGATGGCGATGACAATCTGGTGGCGCCCTGGGGGTAGGTGCATCGCCTCCCGCAGGACGGGAGGGCTAACCGGTATATCTCATGAAATATTCGGGCTCCGGTAGCCCTCAGAGGAGAGGTGCGATACGGGCATACGGACACTGAGGATTCGAGGGGCCGAGGATCCAAGGGACCAAGCGGGTTTGGAAAAGATTTCCCCCTGGAATCCTTGACCCCTCTGATTCCTTGGATCCTTTAACGCAAAGCGATAAAAAGCAAATAAAGCACCGGCAGGGCGAAGAGAATGGGTTTCATGGTACGGACCCAGGGGGCCTTGGGGAAAAAGACCACCAGGCACAACCCGGCGAAGACCGCCGTGCCGCGCAGCCCCATGGCCACGTAGCTCCACTTGAGAATGGCGGTATTGAGGCTCAGCCAGGCAAGGACGGCGGTGAGCAGGACGATCAGAAGACAGCAGGCGCGCATGATCAGCATGCTGTTCCAGCGGCGCCGTATCCATGTGGTCCGTGCAAACAGATCGTTGAAAAGGTTGGTGGATACGCCCAGGGCCAGGCCGGCTCCGGTGCCCAGGACCACCAGCAGCAGGCCGGCCAGGAAAAATGCGGCCACGGCCGGCGGGAAGGAGCGGTTGATGAAAAACGGCAGGGCACGGGCGGTATCCGTGGCCAGTTCGGGGGCGCTGACCCTTAGCGATAGCCCCACGATGATGCCCAGGAAGCCCAGAGGGGGCGTCAGGGCGGCACTCAACAGGGCGCCTTGGCGGGCGGCCCGGACGGACTTGGCTGAAAACAGGGCTTGCAGATAGATCTGGGTCGACAGGACACCGACAAGCATGGAGCCAAGGTCTACGGCGGCCGCCCGGGAACCATAGGAAAACAGCGACAGGTCCATGCCTGTTGCGCGGGCGGCGGTCAGCAGCGGCCCCCACCCGCCGGCGCCATAGAGGGCGATGGCGGCGCAGAGGAGCATGATCAGGTAAAGCAGGAAGCATTTCAATTTCCCCACCAGGCCGGCACCGGCAATGCCCCCCGACACGATCATGCCCAGGGTCAGAAGGGCGGACAGGGTGATGGCGGCGACATGCCCAAAGCCGAAGACGGCACCGAGCAGGGCCGTTGCGGCCAGGAACTGGGCCACGATCTGCATCAGCATGCCGCTGGAGGCGATGATGCTGCTGTAGGTTCGGAAGCGCGGACCGAACTGCTGCCCTATATATTCGGCCACGGTGACGGATTCGCTCTCCCGCAGGGCTCGGGCAAAAAAGAGGGCCATCACCAGGCAGGCCAGGCCGCTGCCCAGCGTGAAGTGCCAGGCCGCGAACCCGTAAAGGTAGGCCATCTGCACCGTGCCCACCGTGGAAGCGCCCCCTACCAGGGTGCCGATGATGATCCAGGCGACATCGGCGGACGAGGCATTGCGTCCGGAGAGCGCGAAATCGGTCCCCGAGGCCACACCCCGGCCGGTGCGTGCGGAGAGGACCATAACCGCCACGAAAACCACGACAAAAATGAGATAATAGAGCATCGACGCCTTTTCCTGAAAGAGATGATCGTTCGTGCGCATGCGCAACAGTCCCGGTGGCTATAATCGATTTTACCGCGGCGGGCAATCGATGTTTTGAGCGTAAGCGCACTGACGACATGCATGACTATATCGGTCGTGGGGTTGATCGGATGCCCCCTGTTTGTCAAAGCTTTAGGCAGTTGTTGCCAAGATCGTTGGCATGACCTTCCGGCCGGCTTTGGCCAACCCCCCATTGTGACAGCAAAAATAATTGCCCGTCGGCTTAGGCACGCCAATTGCTGTGCATCCCCAGAACGGCGGCAGGTCGCCATATTCCACCCAAATGGTACCGCTACGGGGTCAGCCCGGATATCTCACGTGTTCGAGATGTTCATTTGTGAAGAAAAACTTTCATGAAATGTTCGGGTTAGCTGATCTCAGGGGAGAGCAAGATGCGATTGACTTTTGTACGATTGTTCATGCTGCTGCTGGCGGGTTCGACAGGCTATTTATTGATTGGCGGGGTTGGCAACTGGTGGGGGCTGGTGGCGGTTGGTTGGGTTGGGGCGCTGGTTGCCCTGTATGGCCATCTCCGGCGCGTTCCCGCCGATCGACCGATGGATGCGAACGTGCACGACCTGGCGTCCCGGTTGCCCTGGAGGCAGGGTGCCGCGGTTCAGGATGCGCAGCGAAACCGTCGTTTGGAACGCCTGTTGTCAAAGGCCCGTTTTCTGGCTACAACCTGCCGGGATAGCTACGGTGCCCGGACCTATTGCATGGAGATCATCCGTTTAACCCGCCAGGAAGATCCCTTGTTTGTCCAGGCATTTGATTTGTATATGCATACCGTTACAACTCCCAGGCGGCGTCCGCCGAGAACCATGCCGTCCGGTCTTGACGTTTCTTCCCCAGTGATGCGCGACAACGTCATTCCCTTTCCTCTGAATGCCTGCCGCAACTGACGGCGGGTCTCCCCCGAGGAATGACGCCCAACATTATATGAAATATCCGGGATCGTGTTTTATGGAAGCCGTTTCAAAAGGGCTTTTCTGAGATAACTTCTAATCATCCTTCTTGATAAACGCATATATCGCTTCGTCCTGCGGCGTGAGCGTTTCCTGGCGGTCGTGGATTTTGTCCAGGAAATAATGGTAGAAATCATGCCGGAGACTGTCCCGGTTGGCGATGACGAACCAACGGTTTCGGGTCCAGATGACCGGCGAGGTCTCTTCCTGGCCTAATTCAAAGATCCCCACCAGAGCTTCCGATCGATCCACGATAATGTCGATGGATTCCCCCCCGAGTTTCGTTGGCAGCGTGGCCACCTCCGGATGGGTCACCTGGATGTCGCAGATGCGCGGTATCGGCCCCATCCCGATCAAGCGCAGGCCGACACCCCGTTGAACGGCATTCCGGATCGGCTTTTCCAGTCGTTTCCAACTGTCCGGAAAGAGGCGCAGATAAATTTCCTCCCGGGCGCCCTCGATGATGTCGACAGCTTTGGCCATGGCCTCCGTACGGCCGCGGAGGGTCAGAAGATATTCGTAGTCCGTGTCCGGATTGAGCTCCGCCACCTGTCTCTCAAGCAGGCTCAGGTTGGATTCGAACTGGTTTTGAAGGCGTTTTTTGAGCTCTTCGAAAGGCAGGGGCACGAACAGGCCCTTTTCGATTTCGAAGACGACACCCTTGCGGGACAGGCTGCGCAGCACGTCGTAGATCCGCGAGCGGGCGATCCCGGACAGTCTGCTCAGTTGGGAGCCGTTGCAGGGATGCTGGGAGAGCAGGGCGAGGTAGCAGGACGATTCGTATTTGGAGAAGGCAAAATCGGTGAGCAGGCTGGTGATGTCCATGGTTGTTTTTTCCGGGTGCGTATAAAAGCCTTAGTATATATCCGGGCCCGGAGGACCAGGCTTTGGGTTCCCCCTGGAAGGGGGGATGCTCCAATCACGAGAAACAATAGGCGTCAGAAGACAGAATTCAGGAGCCAGAAGGATTTTGATGTCGCTTCGCTCCGTCTTTTGAAAAAGATCGAAAGAGCCGAAGGCGAAAACCTTATTCTGACTTCTGGATTCCGATGCCTGAATTCCTATACGACGATTACGGCGGAGCCAATTATCTCTGACCTGGCCCAGAGGACCAGGTTTCTGGACAGAATAAATTATCATAAAAAAGGGCGGCATAAAGGTCAATACGATCCCGTGGCGGTAGCGGACGGCTTGTTCTTCCCTGGATTGACAATGCCTCATGAATGATGATATTAATGTTGCTACAAAGATAGCAACATTATACCAGGGAGGCCATCATGCTGTCCACACTTACCTCTTTGAATCAAACGCCGGTCTTCGGATTTTCCAATTCGCCGGACGACACCATCCGGGCCCTGGAGGAAAAATACGGCGCCCATCACTATGAACGCCTGGACGTCGTGGTGCGCCAGGCCCGTGGAAGCTGGATCACGGATGTCAACGGAAAGCGCTATCTGGACTGCCTGGCGGCCTATTCCGCCGCCAACCCGGGACATCATCATCCCAAAATCGTCAATGCCATGATCAAAGCCCTTCTGGGGGACTACGGCTCGGTGATTTCCAATGTGGTCTATACCGACCCGCTGGGCCTCTTTTTGTCCCGCATGGCGTCGTTCGTGCCCCAGCTGGGGACGCGTTTCGGCGCCGAAGGCAACAAGGTGCTGCCCAAGAACGGTGGTGTCGAATCGGTGGAGACGGCCATCAAGATGGCCCGCTATTACGGATGGAAGGCCAAAGGCATACCGGACGGCAAGCAGGAAATCATCGTATTCGACCGGAATTTTCACGGCCGCATGATTACGGTGGTTTCGTTTTCCTCGTCGGAAAAATACCGCCGCGGCTTCGGTCCGTTGACCCCCGGCTTTGTTTCGGTGGAATTCGGCAACCTCGATGCGGTGGAAGCGGCTATCACCCCCAACACCTGCGGCATCCTCGTGGAACCCATGCAGGGGGAAGGGGGCATGCAGGTGCCGCCGCAGGGATTCCTCAAGGGACTGCGCGCCATTGCCGACCACCACGACCTGCTGCTGATGTTCGACGAGATCCAGGTGGGTTTAGGGCGCGCCGGCAAACGCTTCTGCTTCCAGCATGAAGACGTGGTCCCCGACGGCCTGGTGCTGGGAAAAGCTCTATCCGGGGGGTTGGTGCCCCTGTCCGTGTTCGTCACCAATACCAAACTGATGGATATGGCCTTCAACGTGGGCTCGGACGGCTCCACCTTCGGTGGCTACCCCCTGGCCTGCGTGGCCGGGGTGACGGCGCTGGATGTGATCGAAGAAGAAAAGCTGGCGGAAGCCTCGGCGCGCCAGGGAGCCCGGCTCAAAAAGGCCATCGAGGACCTGGCCGATCGTTCGCCGCACGTCAAGGAAGTGCGGGGCAAGGGGTTGTTCATCGGCATTGAAGTCAAAGAGCGCAACGCCATGGATTTCTGCCGCCAGCTGGTCAAGCTGGGGCTCATCATCAACGACAGTCACGGGCACACCATTCGCGTGTCGCCGCCGCTCAACATCACCGATGACGATGCGGACCTGCTGGTCGACCGCCTGGGGCAGGTCCTGCTGTAGTATTGCTCTAAGCCCTCCGCCTCTGGTGGCGGACCCGGAGAGGGCCGACCAACCCTGTGTGATTGATTTTCTTATTTCTTTTCCTTATCGGAAAAGAAAAGATGGCCCTGTAAAAATTCGCCGTCTCCCATTTGAACGTCATTCAGGCGGAAGCCGGAATCTATTGAAATCAAAGTGTTAGAGATTCCGGATCAAGCCCGGAATGACAGATAAGCCTCTTTTTTCGGGACCATTTTCAATTCCCTGTCGATCATTTTATGCCATGAGAGGAGATAAGCCATGAAAGGATGGATGGGCAAGATACTTCGGGTCGATCTTACGTCCGGGGTGCTTCGCGACGAGATCCTGGACCCGGTTGCGGCCAGGGACTACATCGGCGGTCGCGGTATCGGCATTTACTACCTGAACCGCGAACTCGACCCGGCCTGCGATCCGTTGGCTCCGGAAAACCTGCTGGTCATGGCCACGGGGCCGCTAACCGGAACGGGAGCCCCCACCGGCGCCCGCTACATGGTCATGACCAAGTCCCCTCTGACCGGGGCCATCACCTGCTCCAATTCCGGGGGGCGGTTTCCCACCGAACTCAAACGCAGCGGCTACGATGGGATCATTCTAACAGGCCGTGCGGATCATCCGGTCTATCTCTATATCCACGATGGCCGGGTCGAACTGAGGGAGGCGGACCACCTCTGGGGCCAAACCACCCATGAAGCCACCGACCGCTTGAGGGGTGAAACCGACCCCAAGGCCCGGGTGGCCTGCATCGGGCCGGCAGGGGAGAAATTGGTGCGGTTTGCGGCCATCATGAACGACAAGGATCGGGCTGCCGGCCGTTCCGGCGTCGGGGCGGTCATGGGCAGCAAAAACCTCAAAGCCGTGGTGGTCAGGGGGCAGCAGCGGGTTGAATTGGCCGATCCGGAACGGTTCAAAGCCTTCAATACCCAGATTCTGGACACGTTCAAAGCGGCGGCCAAGGAAACACCGCTGGGGCTCACCGTCAACGGCACGGCCGGTGTCGTGCTCACCACCCAGCACCTGGGGGTCCTGCCCACTAAAAACTGGCAGCAGGGCACTTTCGACGGCTGGGAAAACATTCATGGCGAGCGGCTGACCGAAAAATACCTGGTTAGCAACAAAGCCTGCTATGCCTGCCCCATCGGTTGCGGCCGCAAGACCCGGGTGGAAGATCCGGATTTTGCCGGCGAAGGGGAGGGGCCGGAGTACGAAACCATCTATGCCATGGGCGCCAACTGCATGATCGACAATCTGGCGGCCATCATCAAGGCCAACTATCTGTGCAACGAACTGGGGCTGGATACCATCACCATGGGGGCCACCGTGGCTTGCGCCATGGAACTGGTGGACCGGGGCTATCTTTCCGAAAAAGTAGTCGGTCGTCCTCTTCCGTGGGGTGACGCTGAGGCCCTGGTGGAGTTGACCCGCCAGACAGGCTATCGGGAAGGGTTCGGCAATCGCCTGGCCGAAGGCAGTTACCGCCTGGCGGAGAGCAGCGGTCACCCGGAGCTGGCCATGGTGGCCAAGAAGCAGGAGTTCCCGGGCTACGAGCCCCGCGGGGCCCAGGCCATGGGTCTGGCCTACGCCACGTCCCCAATTGGCGGTTCGCACATGCGCGGGGATCCGGCGTATTTCGAGCTTTTCGGCGTGCCTGAAAAAGTCGATCCCCATGAGTGGAAAGGCAAGGCCAAGATCACCAAGGCCTACCAGGATCTTTCCGCAGCCATCGATGCGGCCGGCCTTTGTATCTTCTTCGCGGTGCGCAACCTGGCGGGCAAGACCCTGGACGTGCACCCCGACGGCATCCTGGAATATCTCAATGCCGCTACCGGCGCGAATTATACCCTGGAAGAACTCATGCAGGCCAGCGAGCGGATCATCACGGCCGAGCGCCAGTTCCTGGTCCGGACAGGGATCTCCCGCAAGGACGACACCCTGCCCCGGCGCCTGACCCATGAGCCCATGCCCACCGGCCCGGCCGCGGGGATGGTCTGCCACCTGGAGGAGATGCTGGACGAGTATTACGAGGTCCAGGGCTGGACCCCCGACGGCGTCCCCACCGCGGAACGCCTGGCCGCGCTGGGCCTGGCCTGAGGTGCAACGGCATGAAGGTTCGGGTGCGCTGCTTCACCGGTATGCAGCAATATGCCCCGGGGGGCAGGGGGGATTTCGAGATGGCGCTGCCGGCGGGGTCTTCCGCGCGGCAGCTCCTGGAAGCGCTTGGCGTGCCCCCCGATCTGGAACCCTTTGTGGCGGTCAATGGGGGCAAAGTGGCGCTGGACCATCTTCTTCAGGACGGTGACGATGTGGTCATGTTCCGCCAGATGGAGGGCGGGTAAGGGGCATTCGCCCTGGGTTCTCTTTTATCGATGTCTCATATCAGTACCATGTGTCGTTCCACACCATCCTTGTCGAAAGACCTCTGCAAATCTTTTTTCCCCGGCCCTTCGAGCGTCTCAAACCATCGCGCCGGGTACCGGTGCCGTCCTCCAATGACTAACCTTTTATAATGCGCGGCAGGATCATCTGGTGCTGGGGGCAGATGGATTTCGGGTTCTGGTAGGCCGCCCCGGCAAAGGCCGTCAGGTA
>CAJXSL010000022.1 GCA_913060875.1 uncultured Desulfobacteraceae bacterium | reverse complement strand
GTTGCGTGCGGTTTGCATCAGGCGTCCTCCCGGATCAGGATGTGAAGTTCGAGGGGGCCGTGCACCCCCAGGGCCAGCACCCGCTCGATATCCGCAGTCCGGCTGGCACCGGTGATAAAAGCGGTATAATTGGGCGCTTGTTGCATATGCCCAACCAATTCATCCTCCACTGCGTAGGCGGTCTCCCGGAGGCACGACTGGGGCAGGACGGCCACGTGGATTTCGCTGATCATGGTGGCCAGGCGGGTTTCTTCGCTGCTGGATTCGATCACCAGGGTGCCTGTTTCGGCAATCCCATAATCGGCATAGGTCAGCCCGATATCGATCCCGGCCAGATGGTTGCGCAGCCCGTCTTCGATCAACTCGATCCCCCTGGACTGGCACAGGTCGCCCAGGGCCGCTTTCTGGTCTTCAGGCAGGCCGGGCGCGGCAATGACTTTAGTCTGTTTGGTGTCGCAAAGCGCTTCGGCGGGGCGTGACAGCGGGGCCTCGCAGCCCGATGCCAGCAACTGGCAAGCCTCCTTTTGCTCGCACAAGGTTACGGCATAGGCCAGGGCCTCCCCGGCATCGCCCACCCGGGTGACGACAGCGGAAACCGCTGCGGCTTTCTGGATAAACAGATCCATCGTCTTGTCGATTGGATTCATTTGTTTGCTCCTCTGGTATGGTCGACAGCCGCCGTGCCACCACTGCCGAACCCGTTAATGCCCCCTTAACTTATGAAAGGCGGCGGCTGCCCTGTGGAACAGCCACCGCCGGGTTAGCTATTGATAGACTATTGGGCGGCCAACAGGAACGCACTCAAGGGATCCTGATAGCCGAAGACATAGATCGCGACAAGTCCGATGATGCCTGTCAGCGTGCAGTAGTAAAGCGTCGGGATAACGGTGCGACGCAATGTTAGGCCTTCCTGGCCCAACAGCCCCACTGTGGCCGAGGCGGCCACCACGTTGTGGATGCAGAACATGTTGCCGGCCGCAGCTCCCACGGCTTGCAGGGAAACCACCAGGGAACCGGCGATCATCAGGTTTTGGGCCACCCCGTGCTGGAACAGGCTGAACATCAGGTTGCTGACCGTGTTGCTGCCGGCGATAAAGGCGCCCAAACCACCGATGTACGGCGCAAAGAAGGGCCACACATTACCGACATTAGCCGCCACCCACTGGGCCATGGCCAGGGGCATGCTGGCATAGCCGCCCGCGTTGATGCCCGAATTGATGTAGACCCGGACCATGGGGATCGTGAAAATCAGCACGAAGCCGGCCCCCAGCAGAATCTTGCTGGATTCCTTGACCGCGGCGCCGAGTTCTTTGGTTGACATACGGTGCAGAAAAAAGGTGACGATGACCACGAAGATCAGCATGGCACCGGGGAGATAAAGCGGTGCGCTGGAGCCCGTGATGCCGGTGCCGAAGATGTCGGCCCACTTGATGGCAAAACTCTTGAGCCATCCCCCCAGCGGCAGTTGGCGCAGACGGGTCAGCACAAGAACGGCGGCCACCAGGACGTAGGGGATCCAGGCCAGGACCAGGTTCATCGGTTTCTTATCGGTCAGGGACTCCAGGCTGATTTCCATATCGGAGACCCAGCCGGGTTGCCATTCTTCACGGGGAGGGAAATCCCAGCTGTCTTTGGGGACCAGGAAACCCTTGATTGCACAGAAAGACATGATGGCCAGGCCGATGAGCGCTCCGATCAGGGAGGGGAACTCGGGTCCCAGGAAGACGCCGGTGAGCACGTAGGGAATGGTAAAAGCCACGCCGCCCAACAGGGTGAAGGGCAGGATCGAGAGCCCCTCGGTCCAGGATTTGTTCTTGCCGAAGAAGCGGGTCATCATGATGACCATGAACGTCGGGATGAGGGTGCCGCAAACGGCGTGAATCATCGCGCTTTCAGCCGTGATCAGCTGCAGGTAATCGCCGAAGTTCATGCCCACCTGGGCCAGTTGGGCGGTCAGTTCCGGGCTTTCAAGCCCCCCCTTGACGCCGATAAGGATCGGGGTGCCCACCGCACCGAAAGTGACCGGTGTGCTCTGGATCATCATGCCGATCATGACCGCGGCCATGGCCGGAAAACCGATGGCCACCATGAGCGGCGCGGCAATGGCGGCCGGCGTGCCAAAACCGGAAGACCCCTCGATGAAGGCCCCGAACAGCCAGGCGATCAGCACCAGCTGGACCCGCCGGTCCGGGCTGATACTGGTAAAGCCGGAACGAATGGCGGTAATGGCCCCCGAGTGCTTGAGGGTGTTGAGCAGCAGAATGGCGCCGAAAATAATAAATAAAATATTGGCCGTGATGAACAGGCCCTGAATGGTGGACGCGACGACGCGCACGGTATCCACCTTCCACCAGGCAATGGCCACCACAGCAGCCACGAGATAACAAATCGGCATGGCCCGCTTGGCCGGCCAGCGCAATCCCACCAGAAGTACAGCCGCGGTCAGAATGGGCAAGACCGCCAGAAATGATTGTAAACCGAGACTCATGCGAATTCCTCCTTAATGATCCTATGTTTGTCAAGACACTTTTATTTTTTTGCCAAGCCCTTTTCAGGGAGGTATCGGTGCCGTGTCCTGCGTTGTGATGCGAAGGCACATGGCTAACGCTGTCTTAGACTGATAAAGGTCCAAACCAAAAATGGTAATACCAATAGTACAAATACGGTTAGAATTCTGTCAAGAAAAAATATTTCATTTTCCTAAAAACCATATAAATTATTAATTTTATATTTATTATCGCCAATCAGCTTGAGCTTAAAAATAATTTGACAGAATTTTAGGTATAATTTATATTGGTATTACCAATAAACTTTAACCGAGATCCAAAACATGGGGAGGAGCTATGGCATCAAAGGCGATTATAAAGGAATTTGCAGCCATCACGGGCGAGGAGAATGTCCTGACCGAACCGACCGATCTGGCAACTTATGCCTATGACGCGGCCGTGCTGGAGCAGGTAACACCGTCCCTGGTGGTCCGGCCCATGGACAGCGAGGCCTTGGGCAAAGTGGTGCGTCTATGCAACGAAAATCGTCTGCCCCTCACCGTGCGGGGGGCCGGCACCAACCTGAGCGGTGGTACGATCCCCCGGCGTGAGGGGGTTGTGGTGCTGACCAACGGTCTCAACCGGATTCTTGAAATCAACGAGGAAGATCTCTACGCCCGGGTCCAGCCCGGCGTGGTGACGGCCAAACTGGCGGCGGCCGTGGAAGCCAAGGGGCTCTTTTATCCTCCGGATCCGGGCAGCCAGGCGGTTTCGACCCTGGGCGGCAATGTGGCTGAGAATGCCGGTGGCCTGCGGGGGCTCAAATACGGCGTCACCCGGGACTATGTCATGGGCCTCGATTTTTTTGACGTGGACGGCGAGTTGGTGAAAACCGGCGGCCGGACCGTGAAATGCGTCAGCGGCTACAACCTGACCGGCCTGATGGTGGCCTCCGAGGGCACCCTGGGGGTCTTCAATGAAATTACCCTCAAGCTGATTCCCCTGCCCACCTACCGCAAAGCCCTGATGGCCGTTTTCGATACCATGGGCCAGGCTTCCGAGGCCGTGGCCGCCATTATTGCCAACCGGGTTGTGCCCGCGACCCTCGAATTTCTGGACAATTTCACCATCCGCGCCGTGGAGGCTTACAGTCATGCCGGACTTCCCCTGGATGCCGGGGCAATTCTGCTGGTGGAATGCGACGGCTACCCCGGACAGGTAGACGAAGACACTGCCAAGGTGGAGAAAATCTGCCAGGAACTCGGCGCGGCCTCCATCCGGGCCGCCAAGGACGCCGCCGAACGGGACAAAGTCTGGGAAGCCCGTCGGGCCGCACTTTCGGCCCTGGCCAAACTCAAGCCGACCCTGGTCCTGGAAGACGCCACCGTGCCCCGCAGCAAGATTCCCGCCATGATTCGGGACCTCGAGGGCATCAGCAAGGAATTCGACCTGACCATCGGCACCTTTGGCCACGCCGGTGACGGCAACCTGCACCCCACGATTCTCACCGACCGGCGCGACACCCGGGAGTGGGAGCGGGTGGAAGCGGCCATCGAGGCCATCTTCGACCGGGCCCTGGCGCTGGGGGGAACCCTTTCGGGTGAACACGGCATCGGCATTGCCAAGTCGAAGTTTCTGGAAAAAGAAACCAGTGCGGCTACGATTGTCTATTCCCGGCGCATCAAATCGGCTCTGGATCCCCGCAATATCCTCAACCCCGGCAAGATCATAGGAGGACAGGCATGAACCGCATGAACGAACTGGCCCGCATGATGAAGGAACTCGAAGATCAGATGATGGTCTGCATGAAGTGCGGCATGTGCCAGGCGGTGTGTCCCCTGTTTGCGGATACCGGACGGGAAGCCGACGTGGCCCGGGGCAAGCTTTCCCTGCTGGACGGCCTGCTGCACGAGATGTTCGAAGACCCCGAGGGGGTTTCGGTACGGCTGAACAAATGTCTGCTATGCGGATCCTGTGCCGCCAATTGCCCGAGCGGGGTCAATGTCCTGGAGATTTTTATCAAGGCGCGGGCCATTCTGACGGGGTTTCAGGGCCTGCCGCCCGCTAAAAAAGCCATTTTCAGGGGGATGCTGGCCCATCCGCAGCTTTTTGACAAAGTGGGGGAGTGGGGTGCCAAGTTTCAGAAAGTGTTCACCAAACCGGCCAACGATGTCATCGGCACCTCCTGTGCGCGGGTCATGTCGCCGTTGATCGGTGACCGGCATTTCCGCCCCCTGGCGGACACCCCGTTTCACAAGCAACTGCCGGAGCTGCACACGGCCGCGGGGGCTTCGGGACTGAAAGTGGCCTTCTATGTCGGCTGCCTGGCGGACAAGATTTTCCCGTCCCTGGCCCAGGCCACGGTGGACGTACTGACCCATCACGGTGTGGGCATCTTTATGCCGCCGAGCCAGGCCTGCTGCGGTATTCCGGCGGTGTCTTCCGGGGATACCGATACCTTCCGACGGTTGGTGCGCCACAACATCCGGCAGTTTGCCGCGGAGGATTTCGATTACCTGGTCACCTCCTGCGCCACATGCACGTCGACCATCAAGGAGGTCTGGCCCATGATGACCGCCGATGACGACGACCTGAACGGAACTGTCCGGCGTATGGCGGATAAGACTTTAGATATCCACGAATTTCTGGTATCAAAAGTCGGCGTCGAGGCTGTGGCATCATCCAATGGCGACCGGCTGGTCACCTACCACGACCCCTGCCATCTAAAAAAGTCGTTGAAGGTTTTTGACGAGCCCCGCGCCATTTTAAACGCCAGCCGTGGTTACCGCCTGACGGAAATGACTGAATCGGACTGGTGCTGCGGCATGGGCGGCAGCTTCAATGTGCAGTACTATTCGATCTCCAGCCGCATCGGGGAGCGCAAACGGGACAATATCAAAGCCACCGGCTGTGAGGTGGTGGCCACGGGATGCCCGGCCTGCATGATGCAGATTTCCGACGCACTCTCCCACGCAGGAGATCGGATTGCGGTAAGGCACCCTGTGGAAATTTATGCGGAGTCACTGAAATCTTGATGAAAACATCACTGAAGCCGATCAAGGCCAAACGTATTTCCGATCAGGTGTTCGAACAGTTGCGGGACCTCATCTATCAGGGAGAATTGCGCCCCGGGGATCAGGTCCTGCCGGAGCGCGATCTTTCCGTTGCCCTGGGCGTCAGCCGCACCACGGTGCGCAATGCCATCAATAAGCTGGTGGTGCTGGGACTCCTGGAGCATAAACAGGGTCAGGGGACGTTTGTGCGCCACCCGGATGCCAAAACCCGGCATCCTCTGGCCGTGGCCATGAGCCTGGAAATGGAAGAGGCGACTCTCGAAGACATGCTGGAAGTGCGTATGGGGCTCGAGTGCAATGCCGCCGCCCTGGCGGCCGCGCGGGCCACGGAAGAGGATATCGACCGCATGATCGGCTGCCTGGAGGCGATGGAGGCCGATTTTCGCCAGAAGGGAGACAACATCAATCCGAATGTGGACGCCGACTTCCACATGGCCGTCGCCTATGCCACCAAGAACCCGGTGCACACCTACATCATGAAGAACTTTCATGACTTCCTCTTCGTCGGAATCCAGGAAAACCTGCGTATGCTTTACGAGGACCCCAAGAATATCGAAGATGTGCTGGAGCAGCACCGCAAGGTATTCAACGCCATTCGGAGGCGTGATCCGGAAATGGCCGCCAGTGCCATGAAATTGCACATCCGCTATGTGATGCTTTTTTTCCGCGATCACAGCCGCCGGGACTTGCTGGACAAGATCCGCGTGACGGAATCCTGACCCGGCGACAGCGTTTCATTCCGCCAAACCACAAGCGGCCCTCCGGCCTGACGCCGGAGGGCCGCTTGTGGTTTTACAGCAGGCCTTCGAAGAAATCGTTGCCCTTGTCGTCGATGAGGATGAAAGCCGGGAAGTCTTTCACGGTAATCATATAAATGGCCTCCATGCCCAGTTCCGGGAAGGCGACGACTTCCATTTCGGTGATGCATTCTTTGCCCAGGCGGGCGGCCGGCCCGCCGATGGACCCCAGGTAGAACCCGCCGTATTTCTGGCAGGCATCCAGCACCTGTTGGGAGCGGTTGCCTTTGGCCAGCATCACCATGGAGCCTCCCCGGGCCTGGAAGATGGGCACGTAAGGATCCATGCGGGCCGCCGTCGTGGGCCCGAAAGAGCCGGACGCATAGCCCGGGGGCGTCTTGGCCGGGCCGGCATAGTAGATAATGTGATTTTTGATGTAGTCCGGCAGATCTTCACCGCGATCCAGCATTTCTTTGAGTTTGGCGTGGGCGATATCCCGGGCCACGACAATTTTGCCGGTCAGCAGCAGAGGGGTGGCCACCGGGTATTGGGTCAGGGTGGCCCGGATGGCCTCCATGGGCTGATTGAGATCGACGGGCACGGCATCGCTCATTTCAAGGCCCGGCTCCGGCAGAAAGCGGGCGGGATTGTCATCGAGCTGCTCCACATAAATGCCGTCGGGGGTGATTTGGGCTTTGATGTTGCGATCCGCACTGCAACTGACCCCAATGCCGATGGGGCAGGAGGCGCCATGACGCGGCAGGCGGATGATCCGGATATCGTGGCAGAAGTATTTGCCGCCGAACTGGGCGCCAATGCCGAGATCCCGTGAAACCTGAAGCATTTTTTCTTCCAGCGCCGTATCCCGGAAAGCATGCCCGGTTTCGCTGCCCTGGGTGGGCAGGGTGTCGAGATAGCCGGCCGAGGCCAGTTTGACGGTTTTCAAGGTCAGTTCGGCAGACGTTCCCCCAATCACCACCGCCAGGTGATAGGGCGGGCAGGCGGCCGTGCCGAGGCTTTTCATCTTGGCCGTGATGAACGGAATCAGCGTGTCCGGATTCAGGACCGCTTTGGTCTCCTGGTAGAGATAGGTCTTGTTGGCCGACCCGCCGCCTTTGGCAATGCAGAGGAATTTATAGCTGTCGCCGGGGGTGGCATAAAGTTCGACCTGGGCCGGCAGATTGCACCCCGTATTTTTCTCCTCGTACATGGTCAGCGGCGCATTCTGGGAATAGCGCAGATTTGTTTGGGTGTAGGCGTTGAAAACCCCGTGTGAAAGGGCTTCTTCGTCCGATGCCGCCGTCCACACCTGTTGCCCCTTTTTGCCGAGGATGATGGCGGTGCCCGTGTCCTGGCACATGGGGAATTCGCCCTCGGCCGAAATAACCGCATTTTTCAGCATTTCGAGCGCCACGAAGCGATCGTTCTGGGAGGCGTCGGGGTCGTCGAGAATGCGCTGCAGGCCTTCCAGGTGACCCGTTCGGCAAAGATGGGAAACATCCCGGAAGGCGGTTTCCGCCAAGAGGGTCAAGGCTTCCGGGCTGACGATGGTGATCTTACGGCCCTTGAAGGTGTCGGTGGCAACGCCCTCCGTGCCGATCAGCCGGTAGGCGGTGGTGTCTTCCCCCAACGGGAACATGTCCTGATAATTGAATTTTGCCATAATACCATCTCCTCTTGTGTTAAGCCGCAATCACCCACCCGCATGGCCGCGTCGATGATTGCAAAGGAAAAGCCCTCTACCGGGTCAGCAGGGGCTTGGGGACGGCCGCAGCGTATCATGATCGTCGGCACGGGCGGTTCAGGCCGCATCCAGGATGCGTCGCATCTTTTCGCTGAGCTGCTTCATGTTGAACGGTTTCTGGATGAAATCGTTGCAGCCCCGTTCCAGGATTTCGGAGGCTTCGCCGCTGATGCTGTACCCGCTGGACAGGAGCACCTTGATGTCCGGATTGATCTTCTTCAGTTCGTCGTAGGTTTTCCCGCCGCCCATATCCGGCATGATCATGTCCAGGATGACCATGTCGATGGACGGTGCGTTTTCCTTATAGACGGACAGCGCTTCGACGCCATTGCGCGCCGTAAATACATTGTAGCCGAGCTCGACCAGGATTTCTTCCCCCACTTCGACGGTGATGTCTTCGTCGTCCACCAGCAGGATGGTTTCATTGCCCCGGCGCAGTTCGCGCGGTTGCGGTGCTTCTTTTTCAACCGTTTTGTCGGAGGCCGGCAGGTAGATGTTGAACGTGGTTCCCCGGCCTTTTTCGCTGTAGACATTGACGTGGCCGCCGTGGTTTTTGATGATGCCATAGGCGGAGGCCAGACCCAGCCCGGTGCCGCGCCCCATTTCCTTGGTGGTGAAAAACGGTTCGAAAATGCGTTCCTGGGTGGCCTGATCCATGCCGACCCCGGTGTCCACCACCGAGAGCTTGACGTAGCGCCCCGGGTCGACCTTGTAGGGCATCTCATAGGTCTCGTCCAGTTCCACATCCTCGCTCAGCAGATGCAGATCGCCGCCCCCCGGCATGGCCTGCCAGGCGTTGACAAAGAGGTTCAGCAGCACCTGTTCGATCTGGCCCCGGTCGACTTCCACCGGCCAGGTGTCCTTGAGGTGGGCGGTGTGGATGCGGATCTCCTTTTTGGTGCGGCCGAACATCTGGGCGCTCAGGGTAACGAGATCGCGCAAAGCGGTGGATTTGACATTGTATTTGCCGCCACGGGCAAAGCCGAGAAGCTGTTTGGTCAGCTCGGATCCGCTTTGAATATATTTCTCGATGTTTTTCAGTTTGGTGTGGTGGGGGTGATCGGGCTCGATGCGGGCCAGCATCAGGGATGCATTGCCCAGGATGCCCATCATGATGTTATTGAAATCATGTGCAATCCCGCTGGCCAGGGTGCCGACCGCTTCCATTTTCTGGGCCTGCTGCAACTGGGCTTCCAGGCGGCGCTTTTCCTTCTCCACCCGCAGGCGTTCGGATACATCCCGGCCCACGACCCGAAAACCGGTGGGGTCCCTTCTTTTGTCGCGGATGAGGGAGGCTGATAATTCTAGGATCACTTCGGTTTCATCCGGACGCATCAGTTCATAGTTCGATATCTGTTGGGCGTCACCCGTCAGAAAAATCTGATTGAAGGCATGCACCAGGCGGTCCGCGCTCTCCTTCCGGGCAAAGTCCCGGTGATTCATACCGACCAGCTTGCCGGCCGGCTGGCCGGTCATGCGGGCTAGTGACCCATTGGCAAAGGTGAGGGTGCCCTGGAGATCGACTTCGAAATAGCCTTCTTCCATGCTTTCGATGATGGTGCGGTATTTGGTTTCGCTGGCCTGGAGCTGGGCGTCCGATTCCCGGCGTTTGTTCATCGTATACTGGACGTGGGAGCCGAAGATGGCAAAGAGGCAGAGAACGAAAATGCGGGTCCAGCTGTCGTAGGAATCGGTCCCCGACAGTCGCTGGAGGAAGTCCGCGCCGGGTGTGGAAAAAAAATAGAAAAGGGATTCCAGAAGCCAGTAGACCGCTGCCAGGGCCACCCCGGTCAACACCATGGATTCGGAAAGGTTTTTGCGGTTTGGAATTTTAAGTGCCATTCAATCGCCGATCCAGAGTCAGAAGCATATATTGTTATAGGAAAAAGGTGGTTGGGAGTCAACAAGGCAGGGACGGTTCAGGCCGGGCCGTCGTCCGGCGGAGGCGGTAATCGCCGGTGGCGATGGCCCTAAGGCGCCAACATCTTTCGTGCCTGGCGTATTCATGGTCCCTTATCGGCTTTTAGTGTCGGATTTGGACGGACCTGCCCCAATGCCGTTCACCATCGCCTGTCAGAGATCCACCAACCGGCCATGCTCCGCCAGGGCGATCAGGCTTTCGCGGTCCACCAGCCTTATCTCGCGGCCATTGACCTGAATGAGCTTTTTGGCGGACATGCGGTTGAGAATCCGCGAAAGGGTTTCAGGGATGGTGCCGATGATGCTGGCCAACTGGGCCTTGGAGATGGTCAACTGCAGATGCTCCGTGTTGTGCTGCTCATCACTGAGATAGAGCAGGTAGGAGGCCAGGCGGGCGGGGACTTCTTTCAAGGAAATGTTTTCGATCTGCACGGTAAATTCTCGCAGGCGATTCGACAGAATGGCCAGCATGTTAAGCGCCAGGGAGGGGCGGGCCTGAATCAGGTCGATGAAGGCGCGGCGCGGAAAGAACAACAGGCGGCTATTGGCGATGGCCTGGGCGTTGGCCGGAAAGGAGGCGCCGGCAAACACGGCCACCTGGCCCAACGGTTCGCCGGGTCCCAGGATATGCAGGATTTGCTCCTTGCCCTCCGGGGACATTTTGTAGACGCTGACGCGACCCTCGATTACGAGAAAAAAGCCGGCCCCTTCTTCACCGTCACTGAACACCATCTGGTTGCGCTGGTAGGTGCGCTCGGCGGTAATCCGGTACAGTTCATCGATTTCGTCGTCGGACAACCCTTTGAAAAATAGAACATTGGCGATCAGGTTTTTGGCATGGGTTTCCATGGCGATCCACCGGGTGTGTAGGGTTTTGCCAGTAGGCGATACGGCACATTACCGGCCGGGTTAGATCAGAAAGATTGACTTAAGTCAATTTTTGCGTTGCGGTTTTATGATAGATTGTTCCAAAAATTGAACGCCGTTTATTTATTGACATTACGTTGCGGATCAATTTATGTAAGTTTGACTTACAAATAACTCCCCCTTCACGTAAAATTACGCTTCCCTACGGATTATTCTCGCACGCTGGCTTCTGACGCACGGAAAAGCGGCCTTTTCAGGCGGCTATCTTGATAAATTAAATGCAGTTAGTGAGCGTCATCCGGTCCGGTGGCACCGTTTGTTGGGTTTCCCGGGGCCGACGGATCGATGCATCAACCCCGACGGGAAACGGATCATGAAAAAAAAATATATTGTCGCCGGATCCCTGGTTTTTCTGGGGGTTCTCCTTTCTTTCCCCCTGTTCAGCATGAGCTACTACACCATGGTGCGCACGTCCACACCGGAGTTCTGTGCGTCCTGCCATGAGATCAAGCCGGCCGTCGTGGCCTGGCGCTCGTCCACCCACACCAACAACGCCGCCGGCGTGGTGGTGGACTGTATGGACTGCCATCTGCCCGCGCCCCAGGATACCTTCCAGTTCTTTTTTGCCAAGACTTATCACGGCGCCAAAGACGTGGTGAAGCATTTCATTATCGAAGAATACGACCGGGAAAAAAACCGTGAAGCCGCCTATGCGGCTTTTGACAACGACCAATGCCAGAAGTGCCATCGCAACCTGCTGCACATGCCCACCCGGCGGGGCGCCATGCTGGCCCATCGGTCGGTGGTATATGCCCGCCCGGGTTATGAAAAAAAATGTGTCGACTGCCATTACGACCTGGTGCATTCCGATAGAGGGGTGGTCATGTTCCGCCAGGCCCGTAAGCTGCCCTATCAGGCCAAGGGGCTGCGGCAACTGTAAACGCGTCCAACACATGTCATCGTTAAGTTCGCATATGATGATTGATCCCTAACCGAAAGGAGCTGGACCCATGAGGCGACCATTGCTGTTTTTAACCATCGGTTTGCTGGTTTGCGGCCTGTGTTTGCCTGCGGCCATCGCCCAGCAGCCCAACTTCCCGACGGTCAAGGAGTATCGGATCGAGCGCAGCGTGCCGCCGGAGGCCCAGGCCTGTATTGAATGCCACCGTGCCACCACCCCCGGGGTTTTCGCCGACTGGGCCAAGAGCCGGCACGCCAACGCCAACATTACCTGCCTGGACTGTCATCTGGTGCAGCCCGGCGACCAGGACATCGCCAAAGACCACGAAAAATACTACAGCCGGTCCGACCTGCCCTGGGGCGAGGCCAAATACAAGATGCCCATCGCCTCCATCGTCACCCCCAAGGACTGCTCCCGCTGCCACCCGGACGAGGCCACCCAGTACAGCAAATCCAAACACGCCAATACCATCGAAATCATGTGGAAGCTCGATCCCTGGTTGAACAAGGGCATGAACTCGGACAACGAACGCAAGACCGGCTGCTACAACTGCCATGGCACCGTGATCAAGATCGACGAAAACGGCAAGATCGATCCGGCCACATGGCCCAATGCGGGCGTGGGAAGACTCAACCTGGACGGCAGCAAGGGGTCCTGCACCTCCTGCCACACCCGGCATCGCTTTTCGGTGGCCGAGGCCCGCATGCCCGAGGCCTGCGACCAGTGCCACCTGGGGCCGGACCATCCCCAGATCGAAATCTACGAGGAGTCCAAGCACGGCACCATCTACCATGCCTACAAAGACGAGTACAATTTCGATGCGGCCGGCGGCACCTGGACACCCGGGGTGGACTACCGGGCGCCCACCTGTGCGGCCTGCCACATGTCCGGATCGGGCAAGGAACCCACCAGCCACGACGTGACCCAGCGCCTGTCCTGGGAGACCCAGGCCCCGCTGACGGTGCGCCCCCAGGACTTCAAGCCTTTCCCCTCGGGGACCAACTGGCAGGACGAGCGCCAGAAGATGAAAAACATCTGCAGCGCCTGCCACGGCGACTCCTGGATCAATGACTTCTACGACGGGTTCGACAAGGCGGTGGAGGAATACAACGAGGTTTATTTCAAACCGGCCAAGGCCAAGCTGGACGAACTATACGAGAAGGGCCTGCTGGACAAGACCAAGTTTTTCGACGAGCGTCTCGAGGTGGAGTACTACGAATTGTGGCACCACGAGGGCCGGCGGGCCCGCATGGGCGCCATGATGATGGCCCCGGACTATGCCTGGTGGCATGGCTTCTATGAATGCAAGCTGCGGTTTGCCAACTACATGGAGGAGGCCAACCACCTGATCGAAACCGGGCAGAAGGCCTACATTGCCGAAGACTTCCCCAATGCCACGGGGGATACGACGCGTCCGCCCGCAATTTTTGGCGAACAATAAGCCTTGCCCTGCTGAAACGATACCATCGCCAGCCCATTGCGCCCCGCCGTGAGTCCCTTCGGGCGGGGCGCGCCCTTTCGCCCATCGCGATCCGTACGTTCATTCCTCACAACCACGGCACCTTTCCTGCGACGCCCCATTCAACCCCGGGGACAATAAGCTATCCCGAGGGCTTGCCCATGAACATCGCGAGCGCGTGAAATATTCGGGTTTACCTTGAGAAAAAATGGTTAAGTTGACCTACGTCAATGTGATCAACCTGCGCCTGGGGTAAAACACCCGGCAGGATGGAGCGGCACGAGGCGTTAAAGATTGAAAAAACCTATTGCAAGGAGGCAATCCATGTTTTGTTTTCAATGTGAACAGACGGCTAAAGGTGAGGGATGTACCAAAATCGGTGTCTGCGGCAAACAGCCCGATACGGCGGCGCTGCAGGATTTGCTGGTATACGCGGTTAAAGGACTGGCGGTGGTGGCCCAGGCCGGGGTGAAAGCCGGCGTGCGGGACGGCGCCGTGGACAAGTTTATATGCGAGGCCATTTTTTCCACCCTGACCAACGTGGATTTCGATCCGGACCGGTTCGTGGCCATGGTCAACGAGTGCGTCGCCCTGCGGGACGCCCTGGCGGCCAAGGTGCAGGCGGCCGGCGGTCAGGTGGATACGGGAAATGCTGCCGTAGCGTTCAAGCCCGAAGCCACCCGTGAAGGCATGGTGGCCCAGGGGGAAACCGTGGGCATTCCGACGGGTCCGGATGTCAACGAAGACATTCGCTCCCTGCAGGAACTTCTGGTTTACGGCATCAAGGGGTTGGCCGCTTATGCGGACCACGCCCGCATCCTGGGTCAGACGGATCCGGTGATTTACGATTTTATCTACGAGGCCATGGCAGCGACCCTGAATGACGGTCTCGGGGTGGACGACCTGGTGGGGTTGGCCTTGAAATGCGGGGAAGTGAACCTGCGGGCCATGGAACTGCTGGATGCCGGCAACACCGGTACCTATGGGCACCCCGTACCCACCAAGGTGCCTTTGGGCGCCAAGCAGGGCAAGGCCATCCTGGTGTCGGGCCACGATCTCAAGGATCTCGAAGACCTTCTCAAACAGACCGAGGGCAAGGGCATCAACGTCTATACCCACGGTGAAATGCTGCCCTGCCACGGGTATCCGGAACTTAAAAAATACAGCCACTTCTACGGCCACTACGGTACGGCCTGGCAGAATCAGGCCAAAGAGTTCGCCGCCTTCCCGGGGGCCATTCTCATGACCACCAACTGTATTCAGAAGCCGGTCGACAGCTACAAGGACAATATTTTTACCACGGGCCTGGTGGGCTGGCCGGGGGTTCAGCATATCGCCGACAAGAACTTTGCCCCGGTCGTCGAAAAAGCCCTGGCCATGCCGGGGTTTGCCGCGGACACCCCCGGCAAGGAGGTCATGGTCGGCTTTGGACACAATGCCGTTATGGGTGTGGCCGGCCAGGTGATCGAGGCCGTCAAGAACAAAGCCATCCGTCACTTTTTCCTGGTGGGCGGCTGCGATGGTGCCAAAACAGGACGGAATTACTATACCGAACTGGTGGAAAAAATTCCCTCCGACTGTGTCGTACTGACCCTGGCCTGCGGCAAGTTCCGCTTTTTCGACAAGGACCTGGGGGACATCGGCGGCATTCCGCGCCTGCTCGATATCGGCCAGTGCAACGATGCCCATTCGGCGATTCAAATCGCCGTGGCCCTGGCCGGCGCGTTCGATTGCGGCGTCAACGATCTGCCCCTGTCCATGATCCTGTCCTGGTATGAGCAGAAAGCCTGCGTCATTCTGTTGAGCCTGCTGCATCTGGGGATCCGGGACATTCGCCTGGGGCCCAGCCTGCCGGCCTTTATTTCCCCCAACGTGCTGGATGTGCTGGTGAAAAATTTCAACATCATGCCCATCGGCACGCCGGAGGAGGACCTGAAGGCCATTCTGGGCTAACGCCAGAAGGGCTGGCATTTGCCGGCATCGGTATTATTCTAGTGCGGGCGGTCGGCGGCAACCGTCGGCCGCCCGTCAATCGAATACACCCCAGGAGACGTGTGCGATGAAATGCCCGGGTCAGGACATGCAGTTTTGGAAGCCGGGGGACATTTTCGAGGTGGAGTGTCCCGCCTGCGGCCGTACGGTGGAGTTTTTCAAGGACGACACGGCCAGGCGTTGTGGCCATTGCGGTCATCGCTTTGCCAACCCGAAAATGGATTTCGGCTGTGCCGCCTACTGCCCTTATGCGGCACAGTGCATCGGCGACCTGCCCCCTGAGGTGGCCCTCCAGCAGGAAAATTTGCTCAAGGATAAAGTGGCCGTGGCGGTCAAGCAATACTATGGCCGGGATTTCCGACGTATCGGTCATGCATCACGCGTGGCCCGCTATGCGGAGCAAATCGCCCAGGAAGAAAAAGCCAACCTGGCGGTTGTCCTGACGGCCGCCTATTTGTTGGAGGTCGATCGGGCGGACGCCGAGCGGATGGATGTCGATTCGGCCAATGGGGACACAGTGGACACGGGAAAGGCCGGCAACGGTCTGGCGGTGGCACGGGCCATTCTGGATCGCGTGCACGCCCGCCGTGAGCTGGCGAATGCCGTTTGCGAGCTGATTGCCCAGCTTAACACGAACGGCGGGACGGCGTCTCTCGAGGCGCGTGTCGTGTGCGATGCCGTGCTGCTGGCCGGACTGGAAGAACAAAAACGGGACGGTGCTTTGGATGACGGTCGCTTGCAAAAGGCGGTCGCCACCTGCCGCACCGCATTCTGTCAGGCCCAGGCCAATGCGCTCATGGATGGTCAGGGCGGATCATAGAGGTGATATAAATGAAAATCGTTCGCAAAATCATCGAAATCGATGAAGCGCTGTGCGACGGGTGCGGTCAGTGTGTCACGGGCTGTGCGGAAGGGGCCCTGGCGATTGTCGACGGCAAGGCCCGCGTCATATCCGACAACCTGTGTGACGGCTTGGGGGCGTGTATCGGTGAATGCCCCACAGGGGCTCTGCAAATTGTCGAACGGGAAGCCGAAGCCTTCGACGAAGAGGCGGTTGAAAAGCATCTTGCCGACCAGTCCCGTAAAGAGACTCTATCGGCGCCGGTCACCAGGGGGGGCTGTCCGTCGGCCGGGATGAAAATGTTCGCCCCGCTCACCCCGGGGTCCGTGCGGCCGGCGGATGCGCCTGCGGAGGGTGAACCTTCGGCCCTGACGCACTGGCCGGTCAAGATTCGCCTGGTGCCTCCCCACGCACCGTTTTTAAGGGGGGCCGACCTCCTCATCCTTGCCGACTGCGGCGCAATTGCCTTTCCCACCCTGCACCGTGACCTGCTCAAGGGGCGCGTGGTATTGGCGGGATGCCCCAAATTCGACGATGTGGCCCTGTATGAGGAGAAATTCGCCCAGATTTTTCAACAGGCGGACATCCGTTCCGTTACGGTGGTCCGCATGGAAGTCCCCTGCTGCGCCGGATTGCAGGCCCTGGTGATGAAAGGGCTGAAGGAAGCGCCTGCGGATGTTCCGGTGGAGGAGATCGTCATTGCCCCCCAGGGCCATCCGGTGGACATGACCCAACGTCTCTCCAATTGAAAGCCGGGGCCATGGTTTTCCATGGCCCCCACCTTCCGGGCCTGCCCGTCAAGGCCTTGCAACTCCCGCCCGAGTCTGTTATGGCCCTTATTATCAGAAATCATCTGCACGGTGGGCCATGACGCCCCCTTGAACGATTTCAACAATCTTCCCTTTAGTATAGATTCACGCACTCAATTCTAAGTCTTGAGCCACCAGTAATGCTGTATCACATTGTTTTGGTTTGCGAGACAATGGTGTCTCATATTGACGGGTGTGAACCAGGTTCCACTTGCTTTTCCCTTATCCAGCGTGGCTTTTAGGTGATTACCATGAATTTGCTGCTTCGTGAACCTGCCGGCTGTGTATCAAAAAGACAGTTGCCATGGCGTTCAATTGAGATCGGGTTCCAGTTCGAAAATATAAAAAACAATACGAATTCAGTTGGTTATGAGTATTTACAAACAATGGCATACCATTTGAAAGGAGCAATGGAAGCGAAGGTTGCCAACGCAGTTCCTTACGGGGCCGCGAACCGGCCAGCACTGAATGGAGTCCATTACCCCTTGAAGCCCTGTGATCGAAATATCCTAAAAATCCTCAGTCTCGTGGACGAGATGATTGCACTGGCGGATCAGGGGGATGCCGACCGGGAAGATGTGGGGTGCGGTGTGCTCTACGGGGTGTTGCGCGACACGGCCTACAAACTGAAGAAAATGGCCGAGGAAGAGAAACGATCCCATCAGGAGAAAGGCTGGTGGCTCCAGGAAGGCTGATTTGCCCGGGGCGGCCCGCAATCCATAAACGTATCATTCAGCTAACCCAACATGATAGAGGAGGATGACAAGTGCCGACGTTGAAAGGATCTCAAACCGAAAAGAACATTCTGACCGCTTTCGCTGGTGAATCTCAGGCACGCAACCGCTACACCTATTTTGCCAAACAGGCCAAAAAAGACGGTTATGTCCAGATTGCTCAAATTTTCGAGGAGACAGCCAATCAGGAAAAAGAGCACGCCAAGCGGCTTTTCAAATTGCTCGAGGGCGGCGAAACCGAGATCGTGGCAGCCTTCCCGGCCGGCGTTATTGGTTCCACCTACGACAATCTGATCGAATCGGCGGCGGGTGAAAAATACGAGTATACGGAAATGTATCCGGGGTTTGCCCAGGTGGCCCGGGACGAGGGTTTCGCCGCGACCGCGATGATCATGGAAGGGATTGCCGTTGCTGAGCAGCAACATGAAAAACGCTATGTGGAACTGGCCGGCAATATCAAGGCCGACCGGGTTTTCAAGCGCGAGCAGACGGCCAAATGGCGCTGCCTGAACTGCGGCTATGTGACCGAAGCGCTGGAAGCGCCCGAGATGTGCCCGGCCTGCGCCCACCCCCAGGCTTATTTCGAGCTGTTGGGCGAGAACTGGTAGAGCATGTGAACATGCTGCCCGCAACCGGCGGTGGAAAAACCCATGGTGCGGGCAGCGGATTCAGGATCCCCCAATCAAAAGGAGATGAAAAATGGCCGAACGCTACCAGGTTTACAAGTGTGATCTCTGCGGCAATATCGTCGAGGTTCTGCATGGCGGTGCCGGTGAGTTGGTTTGCTGTGGGCAGCCCATGAAGCTGTTTTCCGAAAACACGGTGGACGCCGCCCAGGAGAAACATGTGCCGGTGATCGAAAAGGTCGACGGCGGCGTCAAGGTCAAGGTGGGTGAAGTGGCCCATCCCATGGAAGAAAAGCACTGGATCGAGTTTATCGAGATCATCGCCGATGGAAAGGTCTATCGGCAGTATCTCAATCCCGGTGACGCGCCGGAGGCTGTTTTCAATATTGTGGCCGACCAGATTACGGCACGGGAGTATTGCAACCTGCACGGACTCTGGAAAGCCTGATGCGGTTGTCGCGTCAACCGTAACCGAACGAAAATGCCGGCAGGGACCGGCAAAAGGATGTGGCCATCCTTCCGGGGCCGTCTACCGGCCGATGCCGCAAGGATGGCCGCCCCTGCGGCAGGGAGGTGGCCCATGACGTTATGGAAATGTGCCAAATGCGGTTATACCGTCAAACAGGAAAAACCCCCGGAACCCTGTCCCTCCTGTGGTGAAAAATGTGAATTTCTCAATGCGACCTGCTACACGCCCGATTGCCAGGATCAGGAGATCGACAAGCGGATTCGTTAAAAGGAGAATACAGCGATGGGAAGGGCCCTCATTGTTTACACCACCCGCACACAGGAAACCCGGCAGATTGCCGATTTGATTGCCGAAGGCATCCGGTTCTCGGGTCACGAAGCGGTCGTCGAGGACGTTAAAGCCATTAAGAACGAAGACGCTTTGGCGGGGTACGATGCCTATGCATTCGGCTCGCCCACGTATCATGGCGAGATGATCCAACCGATGAAAACATTTCTTTTTTTGGCCGAAAAAGCCGATCTGGAAAACAAGGTCGGTGGCGCTTTCGGTGCCCACGGCTGGAGCACGGAAGCCCAGGACCGCATCTACCAGACCATGAAAACCGTGTTTAAAATGGATATGGTCGGTGGCCCTCTGCCCCTGAAGTCCGCCGGCCTCGGGGGCGGCATCCAGATGGCCCAGGATTACGGGCGCGATATTGCCAAGAAGATGACTTGATCTTCTCCAACGCCGCGCGGCTGGGCGGTGGCCCGGCCGTTTGAAGACACCATGATCAAGGAGGAATCCATGTCGACACCTCAACATTGTCCCGGTTATGAAAACTTCCGCAATCTGAAATCCTTTACCTGCAAGTGCTCGGAATGCGGCGCCGAAATCGAAATCTTTTCCGACGAGTTTGATCGGCCCCATCTCTGCAAAAGCTGCGGCAAATCGATTGACTTCACCTCGTGTGAACTGACCGGCGAAGCCAAGAGCCCCTCGCCCCGCTGAGAGAATAGCGCGGATACCGTCGGGATCAGGTCCCCGCCGGGATTGGAATCCATTTAGTAAAACCGGATGACTGGCTGAATTTCATCCGGACCAGGGGACTGTTTTCCCTGATCATTGGAGGAGTTGTCCATGGATGTGGTCATGCTTTCACGCTTGCAGTTTTATGCAACATCCGCCTTTCATTTTCTTTTTGTGCCCCTGACCCTCGGACTGAGCTGGATCGTCGCCTACATGGAGACGCGCTACGTCCGCACTGGTGATGAAACCTACCTTGCCATGACCAAGTTTTGGGGTAAGGTTTTTTTGATCAATTTTGCTGTGGGGGTCGTCACCGGTATCACCCTGGAATTCCAGTTCGGTACCAACTGGTCGGGCTATTCAGCCTATGTCGGCGATATTTTCGGCTCCCTTCTGGCCATCGAGGCCACGGCGGCTTTTTTTCTGGAATCCACGTTTATCGGCATATGGATTTTCGGCTGGCAGAAGCTTTCCAAAAAAGCCCATGCCGGCGTGGCCTGGCTGGTGGCCATCGGGTCGAATCTTTCGGCGGTATGGATCCTGATTGCCAATTCCTGGATGCAGCATCCGGTGGGCTATACCATCCGTAACGGCCGGGCCGAGTTGACGGATTTTTTTGCCGTGATCACCCAGGAATTTGCGGTTTTACAGATTATTCATGTGCTCAGCAGCGCATTTGTGCTGGCCGGGTTCCTCATCATGGGCATCAGCGCCTACCACCTGTTGAAGAAACAACACGTGGATTTCTTTTCGCGCTCTTTCCGTATCGGGATTGTCTGCGGTCTGGTGGGATCCCTGGTGGTGGCGGTGGAAGGTGATTTTCATGCCAAGGACGTCACCGAGAAACAGCCGGTGAAACTGGCGGCCATGGAATCCCTTTGGGAAACCACCCGTCAGGCGCCCATCTATCTGTTTGCCATTCCGGATGAAGAAAACGGCCGCAATGCCGTCGAAATCTTGCCGATACCCGGCGTGCTGAGCTTTCTCGGCCACGGCGATTTCAATGCCGAGGTCCAGGGACTCAACGATTTTCCCCGTGACGAGCGGCCACCCGTGTTGCTGACTTTTCTGGCCTTCCGGGGCATGGTGGCCCTGGGAACTTATTTCATCCTGATCAGTATCTATGCATTCATTCGGCGTAATAAATTGCTGGAGAGCCCGTTATTGTTGAAAATCATGCTGTTTTCCATCCCGTTGCCCTATATTGCCATCCAGCTGGGATGGGTCGTCACGGAATTGGGGCGCCAGCCCTGGATTGTGTGGGGTATGATGCGCACCAGCGATGCCGTATCGCCGATTGCCGCCAGCCAGGTGATAACGACCCTGGTGGGATTTATGCTGGTTTACAGTCTACTGGGGTTTGCCGGTTATTACCTGATTTTCCGGCATGCAAAGAAAGGGCCGTCGCTGGAGGCCGCCTGAAGACGGCAGGACATTGAAAAATCGATACGAACTAACCTTAAAAAGGTTGCGAGGGCATAATGGATTTACAGCTAATATGGTTTTTTCTCTGGGGCTTGTTGTGGGCGGTTTTTTTCATGACGGACGGGTTCGATTTCGGCGTCGGCACCCTATATCCGTTTATCGGGAAGACGGACGAAGAAAAGCAGACCATGATTACGGCCATTGGTCCTTTGTGGGACGGCAACGAGGTTTGGCTGGTTGCAGCCGGGGGGGTGACTTTTGCGGCCTTTCCGCTGGTCTATGCGGTCATGTTCTCGACCCTCTATTCGGCCCTGATGCTCATTCTTTTTACCCTGATTCTCAGGGGGGTTTCCTTCGAATTTCGCGGCAAAATCGATGACCCGCGCTGGAAACGGTTGTGGGATACGTGCATTTTTGTGGGCAGTTTCGCGCCGGCGCTGCTGTTCGGCGTGGCTTTTGCCAACATCTTCCAGGGCATACCGTTTGACGGGGAAGGTGTTTACCACGGATCGTTGTTGACCCTGCTGAATCCTTACGGCCTGCTGGGTGGCGTTTTGTTCTTGCTGCTTTTTCTCCAGCATGGCGCTTTGTGGCTGGGCATCAAGACCGATGACGCGCTGCAGGGAAGGGCCACCCGTGTTGCTGCCATGGTATGGCCCTTGGTGGTGGTGGCGGCGGTGTTGTTTCTCGTTGCCAGCTGGTTCCAAACCAATCTCTACGCCAATTATCTAGCGCACCCGGCATTGTTCTCCGTGATTGCCATCACCGTGCTGGCGCTTTTGACCGTGCGGGTGTTCATTGCCCGCAAGGCCTGGTTCAAAGCCTGGTTCGCCTCGGCGCTGACCATCGTGGGGGCGACTTTTTTCGGAGTGATCGGCCTTTTCCCGAATCTTTTCCCCTCCAGCCTGGACGCCGCCTTCAACCTGACGGCGCGCAATGCCAGCTCGAGTCCTTTGACCCTGAAAATCATGCTGGTGGTGGCCATCATTTTCGTGCCCATCGTCATTGCCTATCAGGCCTGGTCCTATAACCTGTTCAAGCACCGGGTGGCGCCGGCTGATCTGGCCCATGACGAAACCTATTAAAGTCTGGTAGCCTGAATTTTCTCAAGGAGGCGTTATGAAGGTTATACGAATGACCGTATGGGTGCTGTTGGTGGCCAGTTTGCTGGGGTTTGCCGGCGGTTATACGATCCTGGCCGGTAACAAGGGGGCACCGGAAATGACGCTCAACGGCGGCAAGAGCGGACCGGTACCGTTCCCCCATTTGGTACATCAAACCAAATTCGAGGATTGCAACACCTGCCACGAATTGTTTCCCCAGGAACCCGGCGCCATCGATGCCTTGAAGGCCAGCGGTGAATTGAAGAAAAAACAGGTGATGAATAAGCAATGTACCAAATGCCACAAAAAGATGAAAAAGGACGGCCAGAAAACCGGCCCCACCACCTGTAAAACCTGTCACGCAAAAAACGGATAGGGGAGAGAGACGACATGCTGGTCGTGGGATTGCAGGGGAGCCCCCGGCGGAAGGGCAACAGCCGCTTTCTGCTGGACACCTTTCTTAAGGCGACAGCCTCTTTCGGGGCCGAAACCCGGTTGGTCGAGGTGGACCGATGTAACATTCTGCCCTGCAAGGAATACACGGTATGTGAAAAGAAGGGCTATTGTCCCATCGACGACGATATGCCGGCCGAAATATACGGCCTGATTCGGCGGGCCGACGTGGTGGTGGCCGCAACCCCGGTTTTCTTTTACAACATGAGTGCGCAGTTGAAAGGGCTTATCGACCGCTGCCAGACGTTTTGGGCGCGGAAATACCGGATGCGCTGGCGGGATCCCCGTTTGAAGACCAAAAAAGGATATCTGCTGTCCGTGGCGGCCACCCGGGGCAACAACCTTTTCGATGCGATCCATTTGACCATGCAGTATTTTTACGATGCCATCGATGCCGACTATGCCGGTCACCTGACCTACCGCGGTATCGAGGGCCCTAAAGACATGGCGCGCCATGCCACGGTTGGTGAGGACGTCCAGCGGGCGGTGGCCGGTCTCCTCAGCCCCCTGGCGGACCGCAAACGGCTTCTGATCGTGGGACCGAGCGGGACCTGCGCCACCCAGATTGCTGCGGCGCTGGTACGGTCCAAGGCGGGGGAGCGCTTTGACGTGCGTGTGGGCGCCAACCGGCCCGGGGCGCATGTCAATGACCACGCCGTGAAAGCGATGGCGGCGCGGGGCTGGGACATCGCCTATGAAGTTCCGGTGGCCACGGAACAGGCCATGGACCAGTGGCGACCGGATCTTGTGCTTGGCGTGGGGCCGGCCGCCGATGCGTTGCCGGATGTGGGGGGGGCTATCATCCGATGGGATCTTTCCGCCGCACTGCCGGACAGCCTTGATGACGCCACCCGACTGTGCGACGTTATCGACGAGAAGGCCGCGGTTCTGGTGCACTGATGGATTTTTGGGAATGCTTAACGCAATGAATCTTGAAAACAAAGGAGGATGAATTCAATGGACAAGTACGTGTGTACGATTTGCGGCTATGTTTACGACCCGGCCCAGGGTGACCCCGACAACGACGTGGCCCCGGGAACGGCCTGGGACGACGTGCCGGAAGACTGGGTCTGCCCTATTTGCGGCGCGGGCAAGGATGACTTCGAGAAGGAAGAATAGACCGTCCCTAGCGACGCGGAACGTTTGAAGGCCCAGGATGCCCTTTTCAACCCCAATGGGGGCGAAAAGGGCATTGATTTTGCGGCGTGAGGCCTTATATTTCTGCCTTGATTTAACGGGTTCGTTCCTGGTCAAGGGGATCGGTGGATAGCCCGGCCATTGTCAACGTCAAATATTCGAGGGAGTATCATGCGGCCAATTGAAATTGCAGAAGGTATCTACGATGTCGGTGTCAAGGACTGGAACATTCGGGATTTTCACGGATACAGCACCCATAAGGGAACGACCTACAATGCATTCCTGGTGGTGGACGAAAAAATTGCGCTGATCGATACCGTCAAAAAAGAATTTGCGGATGAGATGCTGGACAACATCGCCCAGATTGTGGATCCCAAGAAGATCGACCTGGTGATCAGCAATCATACGGAGATGGATCATTCGGGCAGCTTGCCGCGGGTCATGCATCGCATCGGTGAAGATAAGCCGCTATATTGCTCCAAGATGGGTGCCAAAAATCTCAAACAGCATTTTTATCCTGACTGGAACTACCACCCGGTCGAAAGCGCGGAAGAACTCAGCCTGGGACGCCGCACGTTGATGTTTCTGGAAACCCGCATGCTGCACTGGCCGGACAGCATGTTTACCTACCTGAAAGAAGACAAAATCCTGTTTTCCAGTGATGCTTTCGGGCAGCATTATGCCGGACCGGAAAAATTTGACGATGAAATCGGCGACAAAATCATGCCCCATGCCCAGAAGTATTACGCCAACATCCTGCTGCTGTACGCCGCCAAAACGGCCAAGCTGCTTGAAAAAGTGGGCGAAATGGGGTTGGAGTTCAATATGATCTGCCCTGACCATGGGGTGCTCTGGCGCAAGGACATTGCCAAGATCGTCGACGCCTATGCGCGCTGGTCCAAACAGGTACCCCTGAACAAAGCCCTGGTGATCTACGACACCATGTGGCACAGCACCCAGCAAATGGCCGAAGCCATTGCGGGCAGCCTGGCCGATGCAGGCGTTTATGCCGTGCCCATGGACCTGCGCTGCACGGATCGCAGCGACATCATGACCGAGGTGCTCGACGCCCGGGCCATCATCGTGGGATCGCCAACGCTCAACAACCAGCTTTTCCCGACAGTGAGTGATTTCCTGACGTACATGAAAGGGCTCAAACCGAAGAACAAAATCGGTGCGGCCTTCGGGTCCTACGGCTGGAGTGGTGAGGCGGTGCGGCAGATCACCGGTGAATTGCAGGCGATGAAGTTTGATGTCGTAGAGCCGGGGCTGCGGGTTCAATATGTGCCCGACAAGGAAGGACTGGCCGCCTGTGAGAATTTCGGCCGCAAGATCGCTGAGGCCATGCAAGCCTGAGCAGGGGACGGAGGCGTTGGTGATGAAAGTGCCGGTGATTGATATCAGCGACTGCACTCTTTGCGCCGGTTGCTACGAGATGTACCCTGAGCTTTTCCGCCTGAACGATGCCGGATATATCGAAGCGGTCGCTTCGGAATGTTATTCGGAAGTGGATGTGAACGACGCCATCAAATATTGCCCCCAGGATTGTATCCACTGGGAGGAGGTTTGATTGAGAGGAGATAACGGATGCGAAAAGTCGCCATGTTCGTTTTCAACGGGTCCCCAATATGCTTTGTGCACGTATTGCTGAATGCGCTGGATATGCACGATCGGGGCGATACCGTTCAAATCGTTATGGAGGGCGAATCGACCCAGTTGGTCGCCGAGCTGGCCAAACCCGACAACTGGCTGAATGGTTTGTGGCAAAAGGCCTGTGCCCAAAAGCTGGTGGCCGGTGCCTGCAAAGCCTGTGCACAGAAGCTGGGGGCCAAGCAGAGCATCGAGGACCTTGGTTTTGTGCTGCTGGACGATATGAACGGCCATCCGGGAATGGCGGCTTTTCGTGACGAGGGTTTTGAAATCATCACGTTCTAACAGAGATCTAAACCCTTTCATCATGCGGTTTATACCGCCCGCCCCGCCGATGCTCGACGTGGGACAAAGGGAACTACAGAACCAAAAGCTTCAGACCGTTTCCAGGCCTCCTTCAAGGGCTCTTCCTGATGTCTCCTGCTCTGTGGGAAAAGCTTCATACTTGTCTGTTCGGAGGGTTGGCCTGAAGGGGTTACCATGAACGAGGCGCGCATTCCCTATCGTGTTTTGAAGGTCCGTTTCCGGGAGGGGCTTGTGGGGTCGGATTTTACCCATGCCATGGCGCTGCTGGAAGCGGTCCCCGCCCGTCAGGCCGTCAATCCCCTGATGTCGTTTTTCTGCAGCGGTGATTTGCTGCTGCGCTGGCGAGCCGTCAGCGGCATGGGCGTGGTGGTCAGCCGCCTGGCCGATAGCGAGATGGAATCCGCCCGGGTGATCATGCGTCGGCTCATGTGGACATTGAACGATGAATCCGGCGGCATCGGCTGGGGGGCGCCCGAAGCCATGGGGGAGATCACGGCCCGGCACGCCACCCTGGCGTCTGAATTTGCCTGCATTTTGGTTTCCTACATCAGGCCGGACTGCAATTTCCTGGAACACCCCGTCCTCCAACGCGGTGTTCTGTGGGGACTGGGGCGGTTGGCCCACGCCCGGCCGGAGTTGGCTGCGGATGCCGCCCCCTTTATTCATCCCTTTCTCACCTCGTCCGACGCAGTTCACCGTGGTCACGCTGCCTGGGCCTTGCGGGCCCTGGGCCATGAACAACTGGAAGAACAGGCGGCGTCATTGTCACGGGATTCGGCCTCATTCCTATTTTATATGGACGGACAGTTGCAGGAGGTGTCGGTGGCCGAACTCGCCTCGGGAAAGCCGCCGGCCGGTTGATATCCTCCGAATGCTTGCCGTCCAGGGGAATGCCGCTATGCCGCCGAAGATGGCATTGCGGTGCCGGCCCAGCCCTTGCTGCGAATCCTCTCGCCTTTGATCGTGTTTTTTTTTACGCCCTTGTGCCAAGTCAATTCCATGCATCCATTTAGGGGTTAAATAATCGGTATCGCTGATTATGTTGGTTTGGTCGGCGAGGAAATCGCTATGGAGGTGTGGAGATGAAATGGGTCCCGGAAGCTGAAAAGGCCGTCAAAAAAGTTCCCTTTTTTGTTCGCAAGCGGGTGCGGGCGCGGGTGGAGAAAGAGGCGATCGCCGAAGGCAAACCCGTGATCACCCTGGCAGAGGTCCAGGCCACCCAGCGGCGTTATCTCAACAACATGGAATCGGAAATGCGCGGCTACCAGTTGGACAGCTGCTTCGGTCCCAGCGGATGCGCCAACCGCGCTGTCGATAGCACCCCTCTCATCCCGCGCATCCAGGCTCTCCTGGAAGAGGCCGACTTGCTGGGTTTCCTCAAACAAACAGTTGCCGGCAAGCTGCGTTTTCACCATGAGCTGCGTGTGACCGTGGCGGACTGCCCCAATGCCTGCTCCCAGCCCCAGATCAAGGATATCGGCATTCTGGGGGCCTGCCGACCTGCGGTTACGGACAATGACTGTACCCAATGTGAGGCCTGTGTGGACGCCTGTCCCGAAGATGTGATTTTTTGGTCGGATGAGACCGGGCGGCCTCGCATCGAAACGAGCGGCTGCATTGCCTGCGGTAAGTGTGTGGCCGCCTGTCCGACGGAAACCATTGCGGCCGGCCAGACCGGCTACCGCGTTCAACTGGGCGGCAAGCTCGGCCGCCATCCCCGCCTGGCCACGGAACTGCCCGGTATTTATGACGAAGAGCGCGTGATTCGAATCATTCAGGACTGCATCGTTTTTTACAAGGCCAACAGCCGCAACGGGAAGCGGTTGGCCGAGCTGCTTTCCACTGCCGACATCGAGGCTTACGGTGCCACGGGAAGATTTCCCGATTCGTGTTGATCTGAGCCCCTACCGCTTGTTTAAGACCTGGAGAAGTTCTACCGATCAGGGGCAATTTACTATTGTTACTTTTCTTCCGCGTGGCAGAAAAGTAACCAAAAGAAGACGCCCGTGCCCCGCTTTATCCTGCGCGTCGCCGGTGCGGCCGGAGCACGCGGAAACTCGCCCGCCTTCGCTTGGGCTACAGCGGGCTCAGACAGTCCGCGCGCTTTAATCCGTCCGCCCCGCCGATGCTCGGCGCGGGACAATGGGAAAACCCAACCCCAAAATGACAAACCATTTTAGGCCCCCTCCGAGGGGGCTACCTGAGGCCTACCGCTCTGCGAGAGGATCCTTATTAAAAACGAAAAGACATAAGCCTTTTTAATGGTATGTTTCCATGAATGTAGAAAAAAATTACCCCGCGGGCACGCCCGTGATGTCCATTAGCCGCCTTATCAGGGACTTGCCCATGACCATGGCGAACAGGTTTGACTTTAGGGCGTTGCGAATTATTCTTTTTCCCAGGTGCTTGAGCTCCCTGAAATCGATGGAGGTGCCTCATGAAAAATATCAGCGCGCACACATTAGACTGTTTGCGAGACGAAAAGGAAAGGCTTGTGGAAGACGTCCGTCGCTGTGATCATTGCTCGACAAGCATGGCGGAACATTCGCATTGCTATGAAAAAACTGCCAAGGCGAGTGGGCGACGGTCTAAAGCCTGTTTCATTTGATCCATATTCATTTGTCCAAGCTTAAGAAAAGCCCGGGGGCACCCGGGCTTTAATCTGTTTTCCGACCTGTAGAGGAGACCTCTTATGGCCAGACAGACTTTTAATATCCCCAATATTTCCTGCGGCCACTGCGTTATGGCCATCAAGAATGAATTGAGCGCGATACCCGGCGTTCAGTCGGTGGACGGCTCCCCCGAAACCAAGGCGGTCGTTGTGGATTGGGCAACCCCGGCTTCCGAGGAGGTCATTCGCGCCAAGTTGCAGGAAATCAATTACACGGCCGCGTAATCATGGCCGTGCAAACCGTTATACTGCCCATCAGCGGGATGTCCTGCGCCAACTGCGCCATGAACATCGAGCGCACCATGCGCAAACTGCCGGGGGTCGAAGACGCCGCGGTGAATTTTGCCGCCGAGCGCGCCGAAGTGGCCTATGACCCGGCGCAGCTCAATATGGCGGACCTGGTGGCCAGTGTAGAGAAGGCCGGATTCAAGGTGCCCACTGCCAGGGCCGAGCTGGCCGTCACCGGGATGTCCTGTGCCAACTGCGCCATGAACATCGAACGGGCCCTTGTCGGCCGGACGCCGGGTGTGGCCCGGGCGGCCGTCAATTTTGCCGCCGAAACCGCGTCCGTCGAGTATTTTCCCTCCTCAACGGACCTGGGCGGTATCGTTGCGGCCATCGAAAAAGCCGGCTTCGGCGCCATCGTGCCGGATGAGGAAAACCAGGTCGAAGATGCCGAAGCCATGGCCCGCCAAGCCGAGATCCGTGACCAAACCCGCAAATTCCTTGTGGGGATTGTGTTTGCCTTGCCCCTTTTCATCCTGAGCATGGCCCGGGACTTTGCCCTGGTGGGCGCCTGGAGCCACGGCTCCTGGGTCAATTGGCTGTTTGCGCTACTCGCCACCCCTGTGCAGTTTTACACCGGATGGGACTACTACACGGGCAGCTATCGCAGTCTGCGCAACCGCACCGCCAACATGGACGTGCTCGTGGCCATGGGCTCTTCCGTAGCCTATGGCTATTCTCTGGCGGTGCTTTTCTGGCCGGGGGCCGGCGAGCATGTCTATTTTGAAACTTCGGCCGTCATCATCACCCTGATCAAGCTGGGCAAGATGCTGGAAGCCCGCACCAAGGGCAAGACCGGCGGCGCCATTCGCAAGCTCATCGGCCTGCGGCCCAAGACCGCCACGCGTATCGTGGGCGGTGTTGAAGAAGACGTCCCGGTGGCGCGTATCTTGGCAGGGGATATCGTGCTGGTGCGGCCGGGGGAGCGGTTTCCCGTGGACGGCATTATCAACGCGGGCCAGACGGCCGTAGACGAATCCATGCTTTCGGGTGAACCCATTCCGGTGGACAAGCAGCCCGGCGACACAGTGGCGGCCGGCACCATCAACGGTCAGGGGCTGATCCAATTTGAAGCCACCCGGGTGGGACGGGATACCGCACTGGCCCAGATTATCCGTCTGGTCCAGGAAGCCCAGGGCAGCAAAGCCCCGATCCAGGCCGTAGCCGATCGGGTGGCCGCGGTGTTTGTGCCGGCCATTATCGTGGTGGCCCTGGTCACCTTTGGAGTTTGGTGGGCACTGAGCGGCGATTTTGTGCCCGCCATGATTCGCCTGGTGGCGGTGCTCGTCATTGCCTGCCCCTGCGCCCTGGGGCTGGCGACCCCCACGGCCATCATGGCCGGCACCGGCAAGGCGGCTGAGAGCGGCATCCTTTTTAAAAACAGCACCGCCCTGGAGCAGGCCACCCATTTGGACACCGTGGTCTTGGACAAGACCGGCACCATCACAGAAGGAAAACCCCGGGTGACCGACGTCATCCCCCTGAAAACATTTGACGGCGATCGGGAGATCCTGCTGGGGTTGAGTGCTTCGGTGGAAAAAGGTTCTGAACACCCTCTGGGCCGGGCCATCGTGTCTCAGGCGGAAACTGAGAGACTCGACCTGTTGCCATTGACCGAATTTAAGGCCACCGGCGGGGCCGGCGTCCAGGCTCGGATCGACGGCGCTCTTGTGATGGTGGGCAAACCGGGCTGGTTCCAGGATCTGGGATTGGATCTTGGGGACGCAAAAGATCCCATCGGGCGCTTGCAGGCCGAAGGCAAAACCGTGATGGTGATGATCCGGGAAAGCGATCTTTGCGGCCTGGTGGCGGTCTCGGACACGCCCAAGCCGGATTCGGCCGAAGCCATCCGTGAACTGCACCAAATGGGGCTCAAAGTGGTCATGCTCACCGGCGACAACCCCCGGACCGCTCACAAGATTGCCACCGATCTGGGCATCGACGCCATCGAGGCTGAGGTGCGCCCGGAGGAGAAATCCGCGCGGGTGAAAAGCTTTCAGGACGGGGGGCAGTCGGTTGGCATGGTGGGCGATGGTATCAACGACGCCCCGGCGTTGGCCCAGGCCGACGTGGGGCTGGCCATCGGCACCGGCACGGACGTGGCCATCGAAACGGCCGACGTGATTCTGGCCAGCGGCAGTCTTCGGGGCATTGTGCGCGCCATTAGCCTCAGCCGGGCTACCATGCGTACCATCCGCCAGAACCTGTTCTGGGCCTTTGGCTACAATGTGTTGCTTATCCCCGTTGCCGCCGGCGTGCTATATCCCATTGAAACCCTGCCCATGATGCTGCGCCAGCTCCATCCCATTCTGGCCGCTTTGGCCATGGCCTTCAGCAGCATATCGGTCGTTTCCAACAGCTTGCGGTTGTATCGTTCGCGCCATTAGGAAAGGCATCCGTTACCCCCTCTTCCCGGGGGGGCGGTAGTCACTCGCTATCGCCGCAGAGCAACTGCCGCAGGCGCTCGCTCAGAAACAGGATGGATTCGATGTCGAGATGATCGACGATGGTTTCGTCGAAGAGCAGTTTGGCCTCGGCGTCGTACCCCTCCTGGGGGGCGGCATCCCAGAAAAGCAGGACCACCGGGATGCGGGGCAGCGGCGTGAACCGCAGGGCGGCATCGGCACTGGCGCCTTCTTCTCCGGCCGCCGTGGCGCCCAGTGCCTGTCCGGCTGTTTTCAATCCTGCGATGTTACCGCGGAAGCATTCGATCAGGGGCGTTTCCACATGGTCCCGCATGGATTTGATCTTGGAGACCGTGTTGGGGATTTCCACCAGCCCTTTCCAGTTGCCGGTGGGCTCCCGCCGTCCGCCCTGGGCCAGGTGATTGTAAATGAAGACCTGCTCCCAGCGGTTCAAAGGCTCCCCGCTGGCCTTGGCGACTTCTCCGGTTCGAATGTGAAGCGTTTCCATAAAGTAGGGCAGGATCAGGGTTGCTTTTCCATCCACTTCCGTCAGTTGTCCGCCGATGCGGGCAGGCAGATCTTTCAAATCCATGGACGCGGCCCGTTCCCGGGCCCACTGCAAGGCGTCGGCGGCCATGTCGCGTTTGGTCCACTTGCCGGCGGCGTGCTGGTCGTCCAGTTCGGCCTGCCATTCCGCCAGCCGTTCCGGATCCACATAGGGGCAGTTGCGGAGGGGCAGCTTTTCGGATACGACCATGCTGGCAAAGGCCAGACAGGTGGGATAGCCGCAATCTCCGCAATTGGTGCGGGGCAGTACGTTCCGGTAAAGGTCGACGACGGACAAGGGCATTTTTTCTCTCCAGTGTGTGGTGTGACGGAAATGACAACATGTTTGAGTTCTTAATCCATACGGGAACTATTATGGTGATCAAAACCACTTGCGGCAAGGTGCCCCCGACCTGCTTCGCCAGGTTGGGGAAAGGCCTAAGGTGTAGACTGCCGCATTTACGAACCGGGATGCCGCCATCCGACGCTCCCTGTGCCTAAAGCACCACCAACACTTGTTTCGCACCCACTCGAGCCATTCAGGTCGTTATTGACTTGTTGAAGCGTCTTGACTATGTTGCGCCCGAGAAATCGGGCCCAAGCGTTATGATGTCTGAGACCATTACCCAAAAATTACCTATCCGTCATACTGCTCAACAGCATCCTTGATTCGTTTATTATGCTATTCAATTCATATGTTTTTATCGCACTTTTCTTGCCGGCGACACTGATCGCCTATTACCTGGTTCACCACCACAAGGCCAAACGTCTGGCCGTGCTTGCAGCCGCCTCGTTTATTTTTTACGGATACTGGGATTATCGCCTGTTGCCGCTATTCACCTGTTCTATCCTCGGCAACTGGTTGATCGCGCTTTGGTATGCTCAAACACTGCGGAAAAGTCTTATTACCGGCGGCATCGTGTTTAATTTGCTGCTGATCGGTATTTTTAAATATGCAGATTTTTTGGCCGACAGCGTGGCGTGGGTTGCCGCGATCGAGCGTACCCCATGGGGTATCGTACTTCCTCTGGGGATCAGCTTTTTTACGTTTCAGCAAATTTCTTTTCTGGCGGATTTGAAAAAGAATCCGGAAAATTTTCGACCATTGGGCGAATACGCACTGTATGTTTCGTTTTTCCCGCAGCTTATCGCCGGCCCTATTGTCCGGTCTTCCGAGATTATGGCCCAATATGACCTAGACCCTGTTCGGCCAGGTTTTTATGAACGTTTGTCCAAAGGTACGATGCTGTTTATCATCGGACTGATGAAAAAAGTTCTGGTGGCCGATCCGCTGGCCAGTATTGCCTCGCCCCTTTTCGACCGCGCCGCCCAGTCCGGCAGTATATTATTCTGTGATGCTTGGTTGGCGAGTATCAACTATACGGTACAACTCTATTTTGATTTTTCAGGATACTCGGATATGGCTGTCGGGCTCGGTCTGCTATTTGGTTATCAACTTCCCTATAATTTCAATATTCCCTATATCAGCAAGTCGATCAGCGAATTCTGGCTGCGCTGGCATATGACATTGTCCCGATTTCTGAGAGACTATTTATACATCCCCATGGGCGGGAGCCGCTATGGTCTGACACGACAGATGGTGGTGCTATTTATCACCATGTTTCTGGCGGGCCTGTGGCATGGCGCGGGATGGACGTATGCCGTGTTCGGGGTGATGCATGGCTTGGCCTTATGCATCAATCATTTATGGCGCAGAAGTGGGTGCCGTCTGCCCGCACCGCTGGCCTGGCTGGTGTTCATGTCCTTCTTTATCACCTCGTTAGCTGTTTTCCGTTCGGCGGATATTGCGACGGCAATGGTGATGGTGCGATCCATGTATGGCCTGGATGGGCTGACGATGGCCTCGATCGGCGGATATAATGAAGGGTTGCTCATCGCCGGGGTCCTGATAGCGATGGTCGGGCCCACGAGTCAGGATGTGGTAACCCAGAAGCTTCGCCCTCATCCTGCGCTGGCGGTGGCGTTTTCATTGGCAGCCATCTATACGGTATTAACGATTGGAAATCATGGGTATTCGGAATTTATTTACTTCCAATTCTAGTTTCACCTGGAAGGTTTACTGGAAGGGGTTTGTCGCGCTAAGCTTATTGCTTTGTTTGTTTATTTACAGCGCGTTTTACCTGATTGACCCTTACAATTGTTACCCTTTTTCAATTAAGGCCCCTAGAGCGCCGGTATCCAGCGATGCGCGCTATTTCCATACCATGCTTGCCCGCAGCAAAGCGTTTGACAGTGCGATCATTGGTGCATCCACTGCGCGAGAACTTCGCCCGGTACAATTAAATCCCCTTTTTCAATCACGGTTTGCCAATTTGTCCTTTAATGCGGCTTCCGCTTACGAACAATCCAAGATGTTATCACTATTTGTCGACCATCATCAGGCGATAAAAACGGTCATTTGGGGGCTGGATTTCGTGTGGTACAAGACGGAAGATACCTACACCAAGTTTGCCCGGCCGGATGAAGATTTCCCTGAATGGCTATACAGTGCGGATTGTTGGAAGCACCCCATGTCATTTAATCTGAAAAATTTCGAGCACAGTGTGAACCAGCTTTGGTATATGTTGGGATTTAAACACTTCAAGTATGGTCTGGATGGCTATACAACCTACGCGAGACGATCGATGTCCTTGGATGAGAAACGCCTTCGCATATACGGATCGACCACGCCTTTGGAGAAGCGCGTTGCTGATCCGGAAATCGCTATGTCAGCGGAGCAAAGGGCCGCTCTGGTGTTTCCCGCGGAAGCCATCCTGCGATCAAGCCTGGAGCGCCTTCCCGCCAATACGGAAAAGGTTCTTTTTTTCGTCCCGTATCATTTTTATCACCAGCCCCCGGACGGCAGCTATGAAGCGCAAGTCATCCAAGAGTTCAAGCGGCGGGTTTCTCTTTTGGTGCAGCATTTTCCAAAAACCCACCTCCTTGACTTTATGATTCATTCCGATATTACGACAACAGACCCGTACTATCTGGACAAGGTTCATACCACCGTTGAAGGTGGTGCGGTGATCGCCCGGGATATTTATCGGTCAACTCGAGCAAAGGCTTCGATCGAAGGGCGCGTTCATTATTTGGGCCAAATCCAAAATCTTTATAGATAATTATTTTAATTGAAAATATGGTTTTCTTATTGTGGCCGGTTGCTGTTTTTGCTCCGGCATTTCAATTTGGGAAGCACCATTCGCTTTCCGTCAGCTAACCCGCCTCAGCCGCTTTGGTACAAAAATTTGTATCTTCACAGCACGGTTTGCCTCCCTGGTGTGTCTCGGTTTTGAATTTCAACGATTAGAATCTGTAACCAAACGATAGAACATGGGTCATAATTTCTAAATCGTTTCCAACACTCGTTTTTCAACCAAGGAGGGGGGTTCCAATGTCCAACACAATTTCCCGGCGGTCGTTTCTAAAATCCGGTATCCTGGCCGCCGGTACGCTGGCGGCCGGCGAGTCGGCGGCCCGGGCGGCGGGTGCGCCGGCTCGAAACCAGCACCTGGCCACCATGATCGACATTACCCGCTGCATCGGATGCGGGGCTTGTGTGGAGGCCTGTCGGGAGGCCAACAGCCCCAAGTTCCCCAATCCCCAGAAACCCTTTCCCAGGATGTACCCGGACCGGGTGAAGGTGTCCGACTGGTCCGATAAACAGGACGTGGACGATCGGTTGACGCCTTACAACTGGCTGTTCATCCAATCGGCCACCGTGGAAGTGGACGGGGAGGAAACCGAACTGACCATTCCCCGGCGCTGTATGCACTGTACCAATCCGCCTTGTGTCAAGCTTTGCCCCTGGGGAGCCTCCCGTCAGTATCAGAACGGCATATCCCGCATCGACACGGATATGTGCCTGGGAGGCAGCAAATGCAAGGCGGTTTGCCCGTGGGACATCCCCCAGCGGCAGACGGGCGACGGACTTTATCTGGATCTCCTGCCTTCCCTGGCGGGCAACGGGATCATGAACAAGTGCGACCGGTGTTATGATCGTGTGGCCATGGGTGAGCAACCCGCCTGCATCGAAGCCTGCCCGGAAGAGGTGCAGACCATCGGCCCCCGCCCCGAAATCGTGGCCCAAGCCCATGCGCGGGCGCGCGAAATAGGCGGTTATGTCTACGGCGAAAACGAAAACGGCGGCACCAACACCCTCTACGTTTCCCCGGTGCCGTTTGAAACACTGAATGCCGCCATCGAAAAGGGGCCCGGCCGGCCGCATCTCGGCCCGGCCGCCGACCGCATGGCCGAGGCCAACAACCTGGGGGCGGCCCTGCTCATCGCGCCCCTGGCCGGCGCTGCAACGGCCCTGGGACGGTTTCTCAAGGCGGCTCGCAAGGCCGGTTCGGGCGAACACCCTTTGTCGGATACGTGAAACCGCTGCCCAACGCCATCGATCGAAAAGGAGTTTTTCATGACAACCCCAACCGTATCCCGTACCGCCGACGGCCTGATGCCGGCTCCGATCCGGGCGGCCTACATGACCCTGCTGCTGTTCATGGCCCTGAGCGGATTCGGACAGATGCCCATCTTCAAACGCTACTATATTGCCGACATCCCCGGACTGGGGTGGCTGGCCCAATTTTACGTGACCCACTTCATTCACTACGTGGGCGCCGCCCTTCTGCTGGGGGTGGCGGCCTATTACCTGACCCGCTATCTTGTTGCCGAGCGTTCCCGGCGGCGTTTGAGCCTCTATGGCGCCATTCAGGGCGTCATGATGGTCACCATCGTGGCCACGGGGGTACTGCGGGTGATCAAGAATTATGAAGGCTACTATCTTTCCTCCGGCCTCATCGTTTTTCTGGACATCCTCCACCTGGCCGCCGTAATGGGGTTCTTGCTGGTGGGGGCCTGGGGACTTACTTCCAGAAAACGGTGGACAAGGATTCGCTAAATCACTATGGATAGAGAGGGAAAGCCATGAAAGAATTATGGGTACCGCTGATTGTTTTGGGCGTTTGGTTTCTGTTGCAGATGGTTATTTTGCCCAAGTTGGGTGTCTCAACCTGAATGCGTGATGCTTGTCAGGTGACAAGCAAGGATGATCAGACAGGAGATCATGAGCGGGAAGAAAACAATACGCGATGAGGATTTCGAACTGGTTCAGGCCATCAATAGCGGCCGGACCGAACTTTTTCAGCAGCTGGTGGAGAAATATCAGCAGAAGCTGTACAATTTCGGCATGCGCATGTGCGGTGAACCCCGCGATGCGGAAGATCTGGTGCAGGAAACCTTCCTGAACGTCTTTCGCTATCTTAAGGGCTTCCGCTATGAAACCCGTTTTAAAAACTGGATGTACCGGGTGGCCACCACAACCTGTCTCAAGGCCAAGCGCAAACCCAAACATGCGCCGGATCGCGAACTTTCTCTGGAGGAATTCATGCCCGGGGAAGGCGATTTGCCGCCCGATCAGGCGCCGGGATGGGCTAAAAAACCCCTGGATCAGTTGTTGAACCAAGAGTTGGCCGGGCATATCCGCAAGGCCATCATCGAACTGCCCAAGAACTATCGCATGGTGGTTGTCCTGCGGGACCAGGAGGGATTTTCAACGGAGGAAACCGCTCAAATTCTCGATATTTCCGTAGCCAATACCAAGGTCCGCCTGCACCGTGCCCGTCTTTTTTTGCGGGAAAAATTAAAAGGATATTTTGACCATGACGCATAACGGCCACGATCACCATAAATGTATGGCCTTATTCGAGAAGATGTCGGAATATATCGATCATGAGTTGGACGACGATGCCCGGGCCCAGGTGGAAGCTCACATCCGCGACTGCTGTCATTGCCATACCTGCTACGAGACCCTTCAGCGCACGGTCGATTTATGCCGTTCGTCAGCCGAGGATTACCCCCTGCCCGACACCTTCGCCGAAAAGCTGCGCGAGCTGATCGAATCGGCAGATCAAGGGGTTTGACGCTAAGCGGCCGAGCGTTCGACCAGAATCTTGGCTGCCTCTTCGATGCTGAGAGACAGACGATATCCCCTGACCTTGATGTCGCAAGCACCACTCTCGGCATTGATTTTGATCACTTCCACGATGCTGCCGGGCGTGATTTCCAGATCGGCCAGTTTTTTACTGATTCCCCCTGTTCCCTTGATTTTGACAATCTTACCCCGCTGGTTGCCGAGAAGATCATTTAAAGGAACCGTATCCAACTGGTCGTCTTCGATATTTTTTTGGCGCTGCTTTAAATCCTCAAGGCAACGCGCCAGGGAATCCCGGCAGGTGACAAAGGTGCCGTCCTGGCGGCAGTGGTTGTTGAAGCCCTGGATGAGCGCTTCACCACCCCGGGGACAGATTTCGATAAATTCGACAAAACGGATGAGACGATCCAGGATCGTGCGGGAAACGGCATGCTCCATTTTACAGGCGGCGTCCGATGCTTCCGTTTTATCCACACACAATACTTTGGTAAAAAAGTCCATCAGGGCCTCATGACGTCGGACCACATCCTCGGCATGTTTGTGGCCTTTGGGGGTCAGGGTGATGACGTCATAGGGCGCGTAGTTGATGAAGCCTTTTTCGGACAGGGTGCGCAAAGCGCCGGTGACCGAAGAGTTGTTGACCTCCAGGCGTTTGGCGATATCTTTGGCGCGGGCCGCCTGCTTGGCGGTGACGATATGGTAAATCGCCTCCAGATAATCTTCCATGCTAGCGCTGAGTTCATCCACAGGGTCCATCGGCTCACCTCTGTAAGGTTAAAAAATTTAGGCGTTCCGAATTTTACTTGATGGGCCAACCTGGTGTCAAACCCTTTCTGGGATGGCGCGGGTGGCGGCCCATTTAATAACGCGCTGAGGATATTGGTAAAAAATGACGGCTGACCGGCGCTGTCCAGGAAAACGGCTTTCCCCTTCGATACCCTTGGCAGCCGCAGTGTTCCGTGCTATTTTCTTCCCGTTGTGATTTCAAAGGGTTCTCATGAGGCCCGAACGATGGTTGATGATGCGACTTGGCGTCCACCGGGCCGTGAGTGTCTATCGAATCAAGGTCAAGGAGGTTCATGTGCGTAAAGCTCTGATGATGGCTGTGGCCACCATACTGTTGGCCGGGTGGGGAAATGCCTGGGCGGCAAGCCCCCGGGTAAAGTTGGATACCAGCATGGGGACCATCGTTTTGGAACTGTCTTCCCACCGTGCGCCCCAAACCGTTGAGAATTTTTTAACCTACACCCGGGACGGATTTTATGACGGGGTCATTTTCCACCGGGTGATAAAAAATTTCATGATTCAAAGCGGTGGCCTGACCGAAGCGATGGCGCGCAAAACCACCCGGGCACCGATAAAAAACGAAGCCGACAATGGTCTCAAAAACCGAAAGGGCAGTATTGCCATGGCCCGTACGGGGGACCCGCATTCGGCTACAGCCCAGTTCTTCATCAATACCAAAGACAATCCCAACCTGGACTATCGGGAGAAGTCGATGCAGGGATGGGGCTATTGTGTTTTCGGCCGGGTGGTCAAGGGGATGGATGTGGTCATGGCCATCGAAGCGGTGCGAACCGGACGCAAAGGCCCCTATCGGGATGTGCCCCGGGAGTCCGTGATCATCCGCAAGGCAACGGTCATGACACCCCCCTAAAAAATGATGATAGCCAGGAGGCGGGCCGAATCGTCGGGGACGGGCAGGCGCCGGATCGGTGGGGAGGAGGCCCCGTGGGAAACCGGCCAGTTCACCCTGCGGACGGAGACCCCAGCATCATACCGGTCTGCGAATCATTGCTGGACTTATGATGCCCTGGCTTGTACTGTGGTCCAGCGGTTGTCAACTCCCGTCGCAGGCTGGACCGTCGCCTGTTGGTATGAGATGGGGTTGCTGTAAAAACCATCGGAGCGGATGCTCCGGAGCTGTGGAGACGATGAAACAGAAAAAGAAATCAACCAAAATCGGCCGCAATGACGCCTGCCCCTGTGGCAGCGGCAAAAAATACAAAAATTGCTGCATGGGGCGGTCTACGCCACCGCCCGAATCCCTCCAGAAAAGTTACCAGAAGCGCTACAACATCCGATTGAAGTCCGCCACCGATGTTGAAAAAATCCGTGCGGCGGGTGAACTGGTTCTGGCAACCTTCGCGGAGGTCGAAAAGGTGCTGGGACCCGGACTCGTTACCGACGAGATCAACACGATCGTTCATGACTTCACCATCCGCCACGGTGCGACGCCGGCGCCGCTCAACTACCGCGGGTTCCCCAAGAGTGTCTGCGTTTCCATCAACGACGTGATTTGTCACGGCATCCCGGGGCCCCGCGTTCTACAAGACGGCGATATCGTCAATGTGGATATCACTTCCATCTTGGACGGCTACTATGCGGATGCCAATAAAACTTTTTTTATCGGAACCCCCAGCGACGATGCCCGTAAAATCGTGAATGTCGCCCGGACCTGTCTGAAAGAGGGACTCGCCATGGTGCGGCCGGGCAACTGCATCGGGGATATCGGTTGGGCCATCCAGCAGTATGCCGAAAGCCAGAATTGCTCGGTGGTGCGCGAATTCGTTGGACACGGGGTGGGCTTCCAGTTCCACGAAGCCCCCCAGGTACCCCATTTCGGCCGCCGGAACACGGGCGTGCCCCTGGTGCCCGGGATGGTTTTTACGGTGGAGCCCATGATCAATCTGGGGCGTCATCAGCTGCGCATTCTGGAAGACAAATGGACCGCCGTCACGGCTGACGGTTCGCTATCCGCCCAATTCGAACAGACCCTTCTGGTGACAGAGGATGGGTATGAAAGCCTGACGCCTTTTGCGCTCTAAAGTCCGGAGATGCTTGCCCTATGGCGGAGAACGCAACGCTTTACCGTGCAGTGCTGGATAACCTTTATGAAGGGGTCTACTTTCTCGACCGGCAGCGCAAGATTGTTTTTTGGAATAAAGGTGCCGAGCGGATTACAGGTTATCCGGCCGCCGAAGTATTGGGGCGGTCTTGTGCTGACAATATCCTTTGCCATGTAGACAAAAAGGGGCGCAGTCTTTGCCGGAACAGTTGCCCGGCGGCCGAGGTTCTGGAGGACGGTCAGCGTCGGGAATCCGAGGTGTATCTGCTTCACAAGAGCGGGTACCGCAAACCGGTCCGGATTCGTGTGGCGCCCATTGAAGGTCCTTCCGGATCCATTTCGGGAGTTATGGAAATTTTTTCGGATGATTCGTCCCCCGAAAGCCTTCGCCAGCGGGTCGCCCTTCTGGAAAAGCTCGCCACGTTGGACGGGCTTACCGAGCTTCCCAATCGCCGCAGCATGGAGGCCACCATCGCCTTCCGTCTGGCGGAAACCAAACGCTACGACGTCACCTTCGGCATTCTTTTTATCGATATCGACCATTTTAAGTCCGTCAACGACACGCATGGCCATGCGATCGGTGATCGCACGCTCCAATTGGTGGCCAGCACCCTGACCCGCAGCCTGCGCCCCTTCGATATATGCTGCCGCTGGGGTGGGGAGGAATTCCTGGCGGTGTTACTCAATGTGGACGAAAGGCACCTTGCCGTCGTGGCGGAACGGGTGCGGGCGCTCATCGCCCAGACGCGCATTCCTCTCGAAAACGATTATCTCAGTGTGACCGCATCGATTGGCGGCACCCTGGTCCGGACCGATGACAGCGTAACGATGGTGGTCGAGCGGGCGGATCAGATGATGTACCAGAGTAAAATCAATGGACGTAATCGGGTCAGTCTGGATATTGATTGAACGCCGTCCAAATTTGAGGACCCGACATTTCATCAGGCGGCACCGTGACCGTGCAGGTTCTGAAAGGAAAACCATGATTCAGGTGGACATCCCGGGATATCGAAAATTGCAGCTGGCCCATCTCGTAATGGACTACAACGGCACCCTGGCCGTGGACGGCCAGCTTGAAGACGGGGTCCGCGATGTTCTGGCGGCGCTGGCCCCGCATATGACCATCCATGTCGTCACGGCGGACACTTTCGGTCTGGCAGCCGGCCAACTGGCGGATGCGCCGGTGCAGCTTTCCGTATTGCCGCCGGGCCACCAGGACGTCGCCAAGCGGGACTACGTGAATCGCCTGGGGTGCGGCGAAACGGTGGCCGTGGGCAACGGCCGCAACGATCGGCTGATGCTGCAGGCGGCGGAACTGGGAATTGCCGTTATACTGAAGGAAGGAGCGGCCACCACGACCCTGGCGGCCGCCGATATCGTCTGCACGGGCATCGTTCCGGCCCTGGAGCTTCTGTCGAACCCCCTGAGACTTACCGCAACGCTGCGGTCCTGATGAGCGGGAGAATGTTATCGCGCTGATGGCAACCGTGTTGATGATTACTGTCGGTCTGGCCGGCGGCGTCATCGGATTGTACCGCTGGCTGCAATTCCAGAGCGACCGGCTTCCGACGAACGCACCGGAGCGGATGGCCGCCGAGGCCGATACCTTCGATTGTCCCACGGTGGTCTGTGTTGGCGACAGCATTACCCATGGCCGCACCAGCAGCGACTATGTTGCCCTTCTTCAGAAACGGTTCCGCCCCAAGGGGTATCGCTTTGTCAATGCCGGCGTCAACGGCGAGTTGGCTTACAATGCTCTGCAGCGATTGGCGGCGGTGACCGCCTGCCGGCCTTCGTGGGTAACCCTCATGGTCGGCACCAACGATGTCTATGCCGCTCTGAGTACGGCCAACGCCCATGAAACCATGGAGCAGATGGGGTTGCCGGAACGGCCGACCCGGGAAACCTTTCGCCGTTATCTGACGGAAATTTGCTTGCAACTCCGTAATGCCACGGCCGCTCCGTTGGCCCTGTTGTCCCTGCCACCCCTGGGGGAGGACCCGGCCCATAGGGCTTTTCAACTGACGGCGGCCTACACCCGGATCATTCAGTCGGTGGCCCATGAAACCGGCTGCGCCTACCTGCCTGTACATGAACGCATGCGTTCCTATCTTGAAAACCATGGCCACCAACCGGGGCGTTCGTTTGGCGAGTACCGTGACGGAATGGGACTGGCGGTTAAAGTGCGCCGGTTTTTACTGCACCAGTCTTTTGACGCCATTTCCCGCCGTAATGGCTTTTGCCTTTTGACGGATTTTTTCCACTTGAACGATGCCGGTGCTGCCATCGTGGCCGACGCGGTGGCCGAGTTCATCCTGTCCGGAGAGCCCCAGGATGCGATCTGCATGCCGCGGCGCCGATGCTTATGAAACTCATTGCGAAGACACCACATTGGGACCAGTCGATTAAGGACGGCAGCGGTCATTCCAACGATGTCGCGCGTTGAATCCGCATCCTAACCTTGTCTGTCCTGCCATCACGGTGGTGGACTGACCCTTGCCACCTGCGGACGGGCGCATCCACAACCCTGAATCGGGAGAGCGAAAATGAAACAGTATCGCTTCAATATCCTGCTGGTGATGCTTTTACTGCTGCTTTTGTTCTACCCTTTTCTGGACCATTTCAAACTGACCGGCCTGACCCTGCTTTTGAATGTCTTCACGAGTCTGGTTTTGCTTTCCAGTGTCTATGCGGTCGGCGAGAATCGACGCCAGGTGGTTCTTGCTCTTGCGATCATTATTCCGGCCCTTATGCTGGGATGGGCCAATGAGTTCTTCCAGGTCCGGACCATCCGGGTGGCTTCCGATATCGTGGTGGTTGTGGCTTTCGGGTTCGTGATTTTCCATATTCTGGGGTACGCCCTGCGAAGCGGACGCGTGGATGTGGAAAAAGTCGCGGCGGCGGTCTGTGTCTACCTGCTGATCGGCGTGGCCTGGCATGATCTCTATGCCATTGTCGATACCCTGATTCCGGGATCTTTCAACAGCGCCCTGCTGACCAAGAGTGATTTCGTCTATTTCAGCTTCATCACCCTCAGCACCCTGGGCTATGGCGATATTACCCCGATCAACGGTCCGGCCCAGGCCCTGGCCTATACCGAAGCCCTCGTGGGACAACTCTATCTCACCATTTTGGTGGCACGCCTGGTGGGGCTGCACATTGCCTATACGGGCCCCGAATGCTCGGACGATGTCTGAATACCGCCCCGGCGATGGTCCTCAAATGTCGGTTTTTTACCGTGGCGCGGCATTTGATTGACATGTTGCTGATTTGCCGTTATTGCGCGGGCATTTGAAAAAGCGATGAAAAAGCTGTAATGAAAACGGTTGGCATAGGGCTGTGGCCATGGCCTCGGATCTGACGCCAACCGAATGATTGTGGGCAACCGATACGTATGGCCCGGTCCCCAAAAACGAATAATGCCAACAACGATTCATGAAGGAAAGGATGCACCCATGCTGAAACTGGGAGAAAAAGGTACCATTCTGCAGCGCGACAAGGAAACCTATGCCATTGCCCCCCATATCCCCTGCGGCGTCACCACCCCGGCGCAACTGCGCACCATTGCCGACGTGGCGGAAAAATACAATTGCCAGGCCCTCAAGCTCACCAGTGCGGCCCGTATTGCGATCGTCGGCATACGGGAGGAGGATGTGGATGCCGTCTGGAGTGATTTGAACATGTCTCCCGGCCACGCAGTGGGTTTGTGCGTTCGCAGCATCAAGGCTTGCCCCGGGACCCAATTCTGCCGGCTGGGCTTGCAGGACAGCCTTGGCATGGGCATGAAGCTGGACGAAAAATTCCATGGCTATCAGCTTCCGGGGAAGATGAAAATGGGGGTCAGCGGGTGCACCAATATGTGTGCCGAGAACTGTATCAAGGATATTTCCCTGCTGGGGAAAAAGAAAGGCTGGACCGTCATGGCCGGCGGTATCGGCACCAAAAAACCGCGTCTGGCCGATGTGATCGCCGAGGATCTGGATGAGACACAGGCACTGGCCACCATCGAGCGCCTGATTCAATTCTATGCGCAAAACGGCCAGAAAAACGAGCGCCTGGGCCGCATGGTCGACCGAATGGGACTGGACGCCCTGTGCCAGGCCGCGGTCGGTTGACCTGGGCACATTATCAGGGGTTATCGCGTTTAACAGCGATAGCCTTGCAGGCGAAGGAACGCCATGCGGGTTCTCCTGATCGAAGATGATGAAAAAATCGCCTCATTTATCCTCAAGGGGTTGAAAGCCGAAGGTTTTGCCGTGGACCATGCGGCAGACGGCGAAATCGGTCTGCATCTGGCCTTGACGGAGCCCTACGATCTGGCGGTGATCGATATCATGCTGCCCCAAAAGGACGGCTTTGACATCATCGCCGCCACTCGCCGGGAGAAGACCAGCCTTCCCATCATTATTCTGAGTGCCCGGGGGGCCACGGAAGACAAGGTCAAGGGCCTGCGGCTGGGCAGCGATGACTACCTGACCAAGCCGTTTGCCTTCTCCGAACTGCTGGCCCGGATCCAAGCTTTGCTGCGGCGCAGCAGCGGCGCCTCCGAGCCCACCCGGCTGGAAGCGGGGGATCTTTCCATGAATCTGATCACCCGCGAGGTGGTGCGCCAGGGGCGCAGGATCGAGCTCCAGCCCCTGGAGTTCTCCCTCCTGGAATACCTGCTGCGCAATGCCGGCAAGGTGGTATCCAAAACCATGATCATGGAACACGTCTGGGATTACCATTTTGACCCCCAGACCAACGTGGTGGAATCCCGAATCTACCACCTGAGGGAAAAAATCGACAAGGGCTTTGCGACCAAACTGATCCATACGGTGCGTGGGGTCGGGTATGTTCTTAAAACAGCTGAATAGGCTGCGCCGCTCTCTGGCTTTCCGTTTGACGCTCTGGTATGCCGGCATATTTTCCATTTCCGTTTTTCTGGCCTTTTTCTTCTTTTATTTTCTGGTGATCGATGTTTTGCGCAGCCAGGTGGACGACGATCTGAACCGCCAACTGCGGGCTTTTGCCGGCATCATGCAGGTGGACGGCCTGGAGGGCGTAAGGCGCATTGCCTTGCAGGAAACCCAGACCGGCGGGGAAGCCGCCCGACTGATCCGCCTGCTCTCCCGTTTTGGCACCGAGTTTTCGGTATCCGACCAGACCTACTGGCGCAACATCGGTGTCGACAGCGAAGCCATCCGCCGCCTGTTGACAGAGGGGCAACCCGTGTTCGAGACCATCGGCATCCCCGATGCCGGCGACAGCCTGCGTATCATCTACGGCAGCATCGGGCCGGGGATCATCATGCAGCTGGGGCAGTCCCTCGCCCCCCAGATGCGTCTGATTCAGGCCTTCCAGCGCCTGTTTTTCATCACCATGGCGGCGGTGATCGGCCTGGCGGCGGTCATCGGCTGGTTCCTGGCCCGGCGGGCGCTGTCCGGGGTGGGCGGCATTGCCCGAACCGCCCGGCGCATCACCCAAGGAGACCTGGCCGTGCGGGCACCGGTCAGCCGGCGGGGAGACGAGATCGATCAGCTCGCCGCTAATATCAACCACATGCTGGACCGGATTCTGGAATTGATCACCGGCATCCGGGAGATGAGCGACAACATTGCCCACGACCTGAAGAGCCCCATCACGCGGATCCGCGGTCTGGCGGAAGTGACCCTGACCACCTCCCAACAGGTGGCGGACTATGAGCAGATGGGCGCCAGCACGATCGAGGAATGCGATCGCCTGCTGGATATGATCAACACCATGCTGGTGATATCCCGGACCGAAGCCGGGGTTCAGGAATTGGCATGGCAAGCCGTCGACATGACGTTACTCGCAAGGGATGCGGTTCACCTTTTCGAGACCACGGCCCGTGACAAGGCCATCCAGTTGTCCTTCGCGGCGGACGAACCCCGGCAGATCCATGGCGATGCCGCCATGCTGCAGCGCATGGTGGCCAACTTGCTCGATAATGCGATCCGCTATACGGCCCAAGGGGGAACGGTCTCAGTGGGGGTCCACGCAGCGCCGACGGGCGGTGTCGAGGTGGCCTTCCAGGACAACGGTATCGGGATCCGGGCCGGAGACCTCGCCCGCATTTTCGAGCGGTTTTACCGGTGTGACCCCAGCCGCTCCCAAACCGGAACCGGTCTCGGTCTGAGTCTGGCCCAGGCCGTGGCCCGGGCCCATGGCGGATCGATTACGGTCCAAAGTGAACCCGGCCAGGGGAGCACCTTTCGTGTCACTTTGCCCATTAATGCAGATAAAATCGGGGAGAAATGAAATGGCAGCCACTTTGCAGGAAGGCATGACGTTCGCGTTCACCTATGAAGTCCCTCCGGACAAGACCGTACCGCATCTTTTTCCGGAATTTGCCGAAGGCGGCCAAATGCCGGAGGTGTTCGCTACGGGCTTCATGGTGGGGCTGTTTGAATTTGCCTGCATCAAGGCCATCAATCCGCATATCGACTGGCCCCGGCAGCAGACGGTCGGCATTCACATCAACGTGAGCCACACGGCGGCAACGCCCCCGGGCTTCAAAGTGACGGTGGAGGGACGCCTGGAGAAGGTGGACGGCCGCAAGCTTTCCTTCTCGCTGGTGGCCCACGACGGTGCCGACACCATTTCCAAAGGCACTCACGATCGGTTTATCATCGATGCCGATAAGTTTAATGCCGCCGTCGCTAAAAAGGCGGGCCAGGGGGCCTGAAACGATTCCGAAAATTTCATGGAAATTTTGCGGATAGGAGAACAGGCGCTATTCCTCGGTTGACGCGGGACCGAAAATATAGTGGTAAACATGGTGGAGGAGAACGCCGGCACCGGCGCCCAAAGTATTGAGAAGCAGATCCGACATTTGGGAACTGCGAGACGGTATCCAGGCCTGGGCCAACTCGATGCCAAGGCTGATGGCGCCACAGGCGATCATGGCAACCAGTAACCGTTGTTTTGCATGCCGGTAGTTGACCTGCCACAGCAGGGCGCTCAGCAGAAAGCCCATGGGGATGAATCCCAAAAGGTTGATGACCATATCCTGATAAAGGCGGTGGTCGGCAGGTCCTGGATTCAAAACGAGAAATTCCTTGGTCAAGATGGTCATCTTTGCAGGTATAACGAAATCGTTTTGGCCGCGGGCGTGATCAACGATGCGGTCGCCCCGGCCTTCATCGAATAAATAGAGCCCATAAGTGTTTTTCGACAAGGCAAACGCGAACCGTTGCTCCTGCTGCCACCGGTGGAAATGATTCGCGATGACGGGTTCTGCAAGTTTGCGGTCGAAGATCGCCAGGCCGTAGATATTTCCCTCCCACGGGTGCCGTCCGTAGATGGAGTTTCCCAGAACAAGCTGCGTTTCTTCGCCTCCTCCGGGGATTTTTAGGTGCAGGTCGCTTTTCGTTTTGATCCGCTGTCCGTCAACGAAAACGGTGGTGCCGTCTTTGCCCGAGGTAATCGTTACACAGCGTTCCTTGTGGGGCTCTAGAATGTCCACCGCGATTCGGGCACGCCGGCGCCTGTAATCATAGTCGTCTCCGTTCATGATGATCAGCCAACGCCGCCATTGTCCGACGACCAGTTGATTTTCATCTTCACCACCATGCAGAAGCAGCAGGAAACGGAAATGGCCGTCATCCGAGTCGCCTGGCTGAATCGCCAATGAAATGGAGAAGGGCGGAGACAGGCGGTCATTACGGTGGACGGCACGGGAACGGATCGTGCCATGGGCTACGCCATTGCGGCCGAAGTGAATACCGGCCCGATTGCCGATCCAGGAAACATCGTTGGCGCCGGAAGCCCCCTTGAAGTGCAGGCCGAAATAAAGAATCAAGGCCAGCATGGCGGCTGTCAGGACGAACAGACCCCAGGGCGTGGAACGGTTATCTGAAGGCATGGCTGGCATGGGCGGTCTCGGGCGTTTTCTGAGTGTTGCATCGCGGTACACTGTTCACCGTATTCGAATATAGTATTCTCATAGGCTAAGGGTAAAGCGTTAATTGGCCGTTTTTGCATTGGGGCGTGATCGATAGCAACATGGCCGCAATGCCATTGTGACTAGCGGATGGTATAGGACGCTACCCCCTGGGGCGAAAATAACATTTTGATCATCTTGCCATCATCTTGGCGTTAGGTTGGTGTTGTAAGGTGTGTCTGTCGAACAAAACCTAACCTGACCTTTGATTCATAAAATGCATGACAGGAGGACCCAAGATGAAAAAGATAATCGGACGCTGGTTGATCGTGGCGGGCGTTGTCCTGGGAGTGGGACTGGCCGGGGGCTTGCCCTTCGTTGACCGCAACGACAAGGAGGCTTCATTCGCACCATTACCAGTCAACGCGGCCGTCGCCGCCGAGGCGGTCATGGTGCCGGCCAATTTTACCCACTTGGCGGAGAAGGCCAAGCCCGGTGTGGTCAATATTCGCACCGTCAAAACCGTCAACGGTGGCGGACCGGTGTTTCGCCATTTCTTCGGGCGCAACCCCCACGGCCGTCAGGACCCTTTCAAGGATTTTTTCGGTTTCGGTCCCCAGCGGGAGTTCAAACATCGCAGCCTGGGGTCGGGTTTCCTGCTCGATAAAGAGGGCTACATCGTCACCAACAACCACGTGGTGGAAGATGCCGACCAGATCAAGGTACGCCTTTTCGATGAAACCGAGTTCGATGCCGAAATTGTCGGACGTGACCCCAAGACCGATATCGCCCTGATCAAGATCGACGCTGATCCGGATGATCTCAAACCATTGAAATTAGGGAATTCCGACAGCCTCCCGGTGGGCAGCTGGGTGGTGGCCATCGGCAGTCCCTTCGGTTTGGAGCAGACCGTTACGGCGGGTATTGTGAGTGCCAAGGGACGCATCATCGGCTCCGGCCCCTATGATGATTTCATCCAGACGGATGCATCGATCAATCCCGGTAACAGCGGCGGCCCCTTGCTGAACCTCAAGGGCGAGGTGGTTGGCATCAACACGGCCATCGTAGCCAGTGGACAGGGTATTGGTTTCGCCATCCCCGTCAATTTGGCCGATGATATCATTGCCCAGTTGAAGGACACCGGCGAGGTCTCCCGCGGATGGCTGGGGGTCGGGATTCAAAACCTGACGCCCGAGCTTGCCGAGTACTACGGCATCGATGCCAAGGAAGGCGTCCTGGTGACTCAGACCTACGAGGGTGATCCGGCGGACAAGGCTGGTATCAAGGAGGGCGACATCATTGTCGAGGTGGACGGCAAGCGGATTAAGTCCAGCCGTGAGCTCTCCCGCCAGGTGGCCGAAGCGGGCGTGGGCAATCGCATCAAGATTACGCTGCTGCGTGATGGGCGTGAGAAGAAGGTCCGCGTCAAACTGGCCAAACGACCCGATACCGAACCCACGATGGCGCGCGGGGAAGCCCGTTCGGATGACCTTGGCCTGCGGGTGCGTGAAATCGATCCCGAAATTGCGGAGCGCCTGGGGCTGGACGAGAACCAGAAAGGGGTGGTGGTAACGGGGATCAACCCGGACAGCAAAGCGGCCGAGGCCGGCATCCAACAAGGTGACGTGGTCATCGAAATCAACCGCAAACCGGTTGAATCCCTGGACGACTATCGCGACCGCTTACGCCGCATCGACGAGGGCGATACCGTTCAGATGCTGTTGCGCCGCGGTGGCGGCGGGTTGCTGGCCGTGAAGTTCAAACGTTAGTAGATCCCCCGTCAAGGCCGATTTATTGTCACCAACCCAAACCGGAATGGGGGCCCTGTGTGCCCGCATTCCGGTTTTTTTTGCTTGTCTGCCAAAAAGCAGGTGGCGATTTCAAGGGGCCAAGGATTCTGGGGCTCGAGTGAAATGCAGAAACAATACGAAATCGACCGCATGTTGAAAGCGCTGATCAAGTCCTCGACAGACCCACACTTGAATACTTGGACCCCGGAATCCTTTCGATGCAACCGCCTTCAGAAATAGATGGCCCAGGCGAGCATCACCGTGACAACTAATGTCAGCAATTGCAGCGGCAGGCCCGCTTTGACAAAATCCATAAAAGTATAGCCGCCGGGTTCCCGGACCAACATGTTGACGGGCGAGGACACCGGCGTGACATAGGCGGCCGAGCAGGCGATCGCCACGGTCATGGCGAAAGCGTGCGGTGAAACACCGCTGGTCTGGGCCGCCTCGATGGCGATAGGTGCGATCATGACGGCCGTGGCCGTGTTGGAAATGAAAAAGCCGGTAACAGTCGTGACCACGAATACGACCGTGATCATGCCCAGGTTGCCCAGCGGTTCCAGGGCATCGACGAGACCGGCGGATATCAGATTGGAAACGCCTGATTTATTCAAGGCGGTGGCCAGTGGGAGGATGGCGCCAATCAGCACGATGGCTTTCCATTCGATGACCTGGTAGACGGACTCCAGTTTGACACAGCGGGCACCAATCAGAACCAGAGCGGCCAGCATGGCGGCGGTGACCATGGGCAGGAGACCGGATGCCATGGCAACGACCATGGCTCCGAGAACGGCCAGGGCCACCGGGGCTCTTTGGCGCGCTGGAATAATTTGATCGTATTCTTCCGGAATGGTCAGGACCACGAAATTTTCCCGTTCGTTTCGCAGACTGAGGATGTCCGACCATGCGGCATTGATCAACAGGGCATCACCGAAATCCAATGGGGTCGTCGAGATAGCTTCCGTCAAGGCGGTCCCGCGCCGGCGTATGGCCAGAACCGTGGCGTTGTAGCGGGAGCGAAACTGAATGTCCCGGAGGGACTGGCCGATCAGCTTGGCGTCCGGCGCCAGCATGACTTCCGCCATGCCGACGGCTTGCCGGAATTTTTGACGCCCGCGCTCGGTCATCATCGGCAGAATATCCAGACGGTGCTGCCGGGCCAGTTCGTTCACCTGTTCGGGGTCCCCTGTCACCAGGATGACATCCCCGGATTCAAATATGGTTTCCGGGCTGGCCTGGCGATAGTAGCGCCGGCCCGCATGCTGTTTTTCAAAGCCGATAAGATGCAGCCCGAAGCTGCGTCGGATCTGCATACGGGCCACCGCCCGGTCGATCAGGGACGAATCGGGACGGACCCGCAACCGCGTCATAAGGCCATCCAGGCCGTAGCTGGCGATCAATTCGCGTATCGTGCGTCCCTTTTTCCTGACCCGGCTCCGCATTTCTTTGGCCAGCAGACGTCTGCCGACCAACAAAATAAAGATGACGGCCACCAGTAGAATGGCGATGCCGAAAGGGGTAAAACTAAAAAATGCCAGCGGGGCGAAGCCGGCATCTTCCAGGGCGTTGGCAACCACCAGGTTGGGGGCCGTGGCGATCAGGGTCATCATGCCGCTGATCAGCGCCGCCATGGACAACGGCATGAGCAGGCGCTTGCGGTTAAGACCAGCCTTGTCCGACACCGACAGGGTGATTGGGACGAAGATGGCCACGGCCGCGGTCGAGCTCATAAAGGCCCCCACCCCGCCCACCGCCAGCATCAAAAGGGCGACCAGGCGTGCTTCACTGCCGCCGCCGGCCCTTAAAACGATTTCACCGATCTGCTGGGCGATGCCGGTATGCACCAGTGCCTCACTGACAATGAACATGGCGATGATCACCATGACCACCGGGTCGGCAAATCCGGCCAAAGACTCCGGCACGGTCAACACACCGCTCAACATGAGGGCCAACAGGGCCATGACGGCCGCCATATCGCTGCGCACCCGATTGCTGACAAAAAGAACGGCGACGCCGATCAGAACAGCGATGACGATGAGGGCTTCCCTGGTCACGATTTTTACCCTCTTAAAATTATTAAAGTATCGGGGCAAATAGCCGTGCCGACCGCACGGCCAGTTTAAAGAAAAAATGGCGCCGGGTATACGCTTCCAGTTTCACCGGACGGCTGTGGTCAAAGTCTGCCATCAGCATGTCTTCGACGGCCTTGATGAAGGCCGCATCGAAATTGAGAAACGTCATTTCAAAATTCAGGCGAAACGAGCGGTTGTCAAGATTGGCGGTGCCCACGGCGGCGCATTGGTAATCCACCAGGAAAACTTTTTGGTGCAGAAAGCCGGCCGTGTAACGATAGAGCTTGATCCCCACCGGCAGCGTGTTGGGGTAATAGGAGAATGACGCCAGGTAAACGGTCCGATGATCCGGTTTCGCGGGCAGTAGAATCCGAACATCCACGCCGCGCAGGACGGCGAGTTTGAGCGCCCCCAAGACCTGAAGATCGGGGACAAAATACGGGCTGGCGATCCAAATGCGTTCTTCGGCCATGTGGATGATCTGGGTGAACATGAGTCCGCAGGTTTCTAATGGATCCGCCGGTCCGGAGGCGATCAGCAAGGCATCCTCATTGCCGGCCGGTTCCGGTTTGAGTTCCCAGTCCAAGTCCGGAATTTGTTGGGTGGCCCAGTGCCAGTCCTCCAGGAAGCAGAATTGGATGGACTGGACCACGGGACCCTGGATGCGTACGTGTGTATCGCGCCAGCGTCCGAACCGAGAGTGCCGGGAGACATACTCATCCCCCACATTGTGCCCTCCCACATAGGCGCAACATCCGTCGATGACCACCACTTTGCGGTGATTGCGGAAATTCAGCTGAAAGTGATTGGTCTTACCGCGGGTACTGTGAAAGGCGGAAACGTGGACACCGGCCTGTTGCAGATCACGCAGGTAGCTGGCCGGGAGTTTGTAACTGCCGATCTCATCGTAGAGGAAAAAGACCTTCACCCCCTCCCGGACTTTTTGGATCAATGCCGTTTTCAGCTTGCCGCCGAGGACGTCATTTTTGACAATGTAAAACTGAACCAAAATATAGTGTCGGGCGGCGGCGATGTCTGCAAACAAATGCTTGAAAGTTTCCTGGCCGTCGATGAGGAGCTGGCTATGGTTGAATCCGAGGATGGGCATGTCCGCCAGTTCCACCAACGCCTTGCCCGCTTCGGAGCGGGGCGCGCGCATCAGGCTTTTTTCACGGGCCTCCCGCTGGAGCGTATCGACGATGTAATGGGTATCCGCTTCCCGCCTACTGCGCAGATTAACGTCGCCGTGAAATTTGTTGCGGCCAAAAACCGCATACAGCACAAGGGTGATGAAGGGCAGGGTCACCAGCGCAATGGCCCAGGCAATCGCCCCCTGGGAAGTCCTGGCATTCATCACCGCATGTACGGCGGCCAGGATTCCCAGGATTTCGATTATGGGGACCGCAATGGCGAGAAACGTAACGAAAAGATCCATTACGCTTGGGGAATCTGCCGCGGGTCGGTCATGTTTTCGGGCTTGAGCATGTCGTCCAACTGCTCCTTGGACAGCCAGCCTTTTTCCAGTACCAGGTCATAGACGTTGCCGCCGGTCTTCAAGGCTTCCTTGGCGATGGCCGCGGATTTTTCATAGCCCAGGACCGGATTGAGAGCGGTCACCAGGCCGATGCTGCTTTCCACATAGCCCCGGCAGACATCGCGGTTGGCCTCGATGCCCGTGATGCAGCGGCTGGTCAGGGTGATGCAGGCATTTTTGAGAATCATCAGCCCGTGCAGCAGATCATAGGCCATGATGGGCTCGGCCATGTTGAGTTCCAGTTCGCTGGCTTCGGCCGCCATGGAGACGATGGCGTCGTAGCCGATGATCTGGTAGCAGATCTGGTTGACCATTTCCGGGATTACCGGGTTGACTTTGCCCGGCATGATGGAGGAGCCCGGCTGCATGGGGGGCAGATTGATTTCGTTCAGCCCGCAGCGGGGCCCTGAAGAAAGCCAGCGCAGGTCGTTGCAGATTTTGGAGATTTGCACCGCGGATCGCTTGAGGGTGCCCGATATCTGGGCAAAGGCGCCGCAGTCCTGGGTGGCCTCCACCAGGTTGTCGGCTTTCTGGACCTGGAACCCGCTGACTTCGCGCAGTTTGGCGGCCACCAGATCGGCATAGCCCGGGGGGCTGTTCAGGCCGGTGCCGATGGCCGTGGCCCCCATGTTGACGGACAGGAATTCCGAGGAATTGCGTTTCAAGGCTTCCATGCCGCTGTCCACCATTTCGGCATAGGCGCTGAACTCCTGCCCCAGGGTCATGGGCACGGCATCCTGGTTTTCGGTGCGTCCCATCTTCAAAACATCGGCAAATTCTTCGCCTTTGGATCGCAGGGCGTCGCGCAACTCCGTCATGGCCCCCATAAGATCCTGCAACGAGAGCAGCACCGCCAGCTTGATGGCGGTGGGATAGGCATCGTTGGTGGACTGGGAGCCGTTCACATGGTCGTTGGGATGCAGGTGCTCGTACTGGCCCTTCTCGTAACCCATGATTTCCAGGCCGCGGTTGGCGATGACCTCGTTGGCATTCATGTTGGTAGAGGTGCCGGCGCCGCCTTGGAACATGTCCACCACGAAATGCTCGTGCAGTTTGCCGTTCAGCAGCTCGTCGCAGGCCGCACAGATGGCCTTGGTTTGGGCTTCGGAAATGACGCCCAGTTCCCCGTTGGCCAGGGCGGCGGCTTTTTTGACGAAGGCCAAAGCCTCGATCATGTGTTCGAAATTGTGCAGTCGTACCCCCGAGATGGCGAAGTTTTCCAGGGCCCGCTGGGTCTGGACGCCGTAGTAGGCCGCGTTGGGCAGTTCCCGTTCCCCGAGGGAATCGTGCTCCACTCGCACCCCTTCGACCATGTGTTCCGGGGATTCAAAGCCTGCCAACTGGGATGAAACGGTGCGCAGGCGGTCGCTGATACGCTGGGCCGTACGGGCCACGATGCGGTAGAAGATATCCGGGTTTTCCAGGCGGAAGCTGTCGATGTTCTCCCGCGCGATCTGCCAGATGGTGGCCCCCTGACGGGTGAAGGCACCGGTGGAATGCGGCGTTTCATCCAGAAGAGCGTTCTCGCTGATCAGGGCCCCGGGCCCCAGTACGGCGACGTGGCGGGTGGTGCCATGCTGGCCCCGGGTAATCATGACCTCGCCTTCGAAGACGACACCGGCCCACTGGCGTGGGGTGGATTCGTGGAACAACCAGGCTTCGGGCGCGTAGCGCTCCAGGGTCCCGCGTTCGAAATAGGCCTGCATGTCTTCCGGTGAAATCCCGATGCGGTGGGCCGCATCGTTTATCAGGCGGTTCTGGTCGGTTGGGCTCATGTTGGTCTCTCCTTGGTTGTTTTTCGTTTCGGTCGTTCTGCGAAGGCATTAATCCACGGGTGTTTTCGGCGTGGTTAGATCACCATCGGGGCAATGATAAATCCCAGCACCACGGCCAGGGCGATGGTGGTGACCCCCGGAATCAGAAAGGGATGGTCAAAGACGTATTTTCCGATACGGGTGGAGCCGGTGTCGTCGAATTCCACGGCCGCCAGCAGGGTCGGATAAGTGGGCAGAACGAACAGGGAGCCCACCGCGGCAAACGAGGCCACGGCCGACACCGGACTGATACCCAACGCCAGAGCCGCCGGCATCAGGGCCCGGGTGGTGGCCGCCTGGGAATAGAGCAGCATGGCGGCGAAAAAGAGGACCACGGCCAGGAGCCAGGGTTTGGTCTCGAGGACCGATCCTGCCAATACGTTGATCTCTTCGATGTGGGCGGCAACAAAGGTGGTGCCCAGCCAGGCCACCCCCAGAACGCAGATACAGGCGCTCATGCCGGATTTGAAGGTGGCCGCGTTCAACACGTCGTTGGTTTTGATTTTACAGATCAGGGCGATAAGGGACGCCACGGTCAGCATGATGGTCATGATGGCTTCGTCGCGGGGCAGCACAGGGTCTTTTATCAAGCCGACACTGCTGCTGATGGCCGATGCGTAGCATACCACGAAGATCAGACCGAGAAGAAAAATCAACACCGAAGTTTTCGCACCGGGCTTGATGTCCCGCACCTGACCGTCAGAGGATTGCTTCACCAGCCCCTGGGCCAGCCGCTCCTGGTAGACCGGGTCGTCCTTGAGATCCTTGCCCAGGAAATTCGTTACGATAGCGGCCAGCATGCAGGCGATAAAGGAGCTGGGGATGCTGATCATGAGGAGTTGGATGTAGCTTACCCCCAGCTTTTCCAGTTCGCTGGCGAAGAAAATAACAGCGGCCGAAATGGGCGAGGCCGTGATGGCGATCTGGGAGGCCACGGTGGCGATGGCCAGCGGACGCGACGGCCGCACCCCCTTTTCCTTGGCGATCTCGGCGATCACGGGCAGGGTGGAAAAAGCCGTGAGACCGGTGCCGGCAAAGATGGTCATGGTATAGGTTACCACCGGCGCCAGGAAGGTGATGTATTTGGGGTTGCTGCGCAGGACTTTTTCCGCGAGAAACACCATGTAATCCAGCCCGCCGGCCACCTGCATGGCGGCGATGGCGGCGATGACGGACATGATGATCAGGATGACGTCGATCGGGATGCTGCCGGGCTCTAATCCAAACCCCAGGGCCAGCACCAGTACCCCGAAACCACCGGCAAAGCCGATGCCGATGCTTCCCAGACGGGCCCCCAGCCAGATAAAGAATAACACCACCAGAAGTTCGATGATCCACATCGTTAGGTTCCTTTCGGTATGTCGTCAGGTAAGGATTGATCGGGTGTGATCTTGCTTTCGGCAGACATGCCTCACGGAATCCGGTAGGTCCCGGAGAGGTTTTCCGTATGCCCCGTCAGCGTGTCGGTATCCTCGTTGATGAAGATGGACGTCCAGGTAAAGGTAAAGGCCCCTTCGATGCCTTCCAGTTTGCCGGTGCCGCCAACAACCTGGCCGGTGATCTGGACGCCTTCTTCAAGCGGTTGGCCGTCCATTACGATATAAACTTTCTGCCCCTCCAGCCCCCGCCAGACGCAGCGCGCGGTGCTGCCGGTCTCAGCATCCCACAGGCCCGAACACTCCGACCAGAAATCGGCTACTTCGCCCAGATTGTCTTTGAGGTTCACATGGCCTTTCACCTGGTAGGTAAAGACCGTACGGCCCTCCTTGAAATCCTGGAGTTGTCGTGTGCCGCTGGCAATCCATGTTCCGGTGAAGGTGCCCTCTTCGGCTGCGGCCGCGAAAGACACCGGCCCCAAAAGGGTAACGGCGATGAGAAGACCAACGAACCTTAGTAAGCGGGAGTGTGAACCGTGCCTCGACATCGTGTTTCTCCTTTGAATTTTCACTTTCGTTGGTTAGACGGATTCAGACGATGTTTGCCTGTGATACAGGTCGGTCTTTGGGGAAACGACATGATTTCAGCTCGTCCTGCGGTGATGCTATGATTTGGTAACGGGTCGTCTCGCCTGAATGGCAGCAAACGAGACGTTTACTTCGATAACGCTTCCGGGAGAAATTCGATCCAGTCTGAGCCGTCCTGGCGCGTTTGAATCGTGACCGGAACGTATGGGGTCGGGCATTTTGTTTCTGGGAATTGTGAAGCAGATGATCTGACAAAAATGATACCAGCAGGCGTTGGTTCGATCAAGCCTTAAATGACCGCCCCTCGGACAAGTTTGTACCGGCCACCGGGTTGCGGTCGAGGGCGGAACCGGGCGCAATTGCCCGGGGAGGGGGGGCGAGCGACATGAACCGGTGCTTGGCGCGTTGGAACCAAAGGGCGTCAGTCACCCATGGCCCTGCCCGCGCTATGATTTGCCGTCCCGATGCCCAACGCATGGGCTAAAGGCTGGGGCAATGGTGGGGTTTCCAGCCAGGCAAGGGCTTCTCTAACGGAAGCGAAAAGCTTGTAGTCGCGCGGCAGCTTGTTTTCCTGGGCAAAAATGAAAAAGCTGTGGAAAACACGATGGGCAGGATTGTAGATCAGCGGGCCCTCCGCCGCGGCCAGGATGGCAGTTTTACCCGGAATCAGCCGCCCGATCTCTCTTGCCGACTGCAGATAGCGAGTAAAATTGAAAAGGTCCATGGAGCGCATGGCGTTGAGATTGCAGCGGCGCATATCGACGATTTCATAAAGGGCCGGCGTAAATCGGCCGGTTTCTGCTGACCGCAGCCATTCCTCCAGGTCGAAAGGGCCCGTCAGCCTAAAAAATGCCAAATCGACCGTCTGGTCGTATGTAAAGTCAATGGCCATTCCCGGTTCGCCAACCCCAAAATTAACGATTGGAGGTATTCTCTATCTGGGTTTTGCCTATTTTAGAGCGCCGATGACAGGATTATCGGCTTTTATCCGGAAAGCTTTAGACCACCGGGGTTGGATGCGGATGGTGATGTCCCTGGCCATCCGTCAGCGACCATGAGCTTTATGCCGGCGTGCGTCTACAGCCCGGCGGCCGGGGGCCAGATATAAAAGAACCCGCTGCCAAGCTCGGCCATGGACCCCGGCAGTTCGATATGGATCAGGTCCGGTTCACCCTTCGCTGTCGCGGTGCCGGCGGCGTTGTAGACCGAATCATCGGGAAATTCAGACCGGCGGTAGACGACGATACGGGCGTCATCCGGCAACCCCGCCAGGGTCTTGGCGGATTGAAGGGCGTCTTCGACATAGCCGACACGGTCCACCAGGCCCAGTTGCCGGGCCTCGTCCGCCAGGAAAATGCGGGCCGTGCGGATTTCGGCCAGGGCTTCGGGTGAGATGGTGCGATGTTCGGTCAACAGGTCGACAAAGCGCCGGCCCAGCCGGTCCGTGAGTTCCTGCAACAGGCGGGCTTCTTCTTCCGTACTGGCCCGAAAGGGCGAGCCCATATCTTTTTGGTTGCCGCTTTTGCTGACATCGACCCCGACACCCAGTTTTTCCATCAGGCCTTCGACCTTGGGCTGCAGAAAAATGACCCCCACCGATCCGGTGATGGTGGTCGGATGGGCCACGATGCGATCGGCCGGCATTGCGATGTAGTAGCCGCCGGAGGCGGCCACTCCCATGAGGACCGCTACTATCTTAACCCCGGTGCGTGCCTTGTAGGCACGCAATTCGTGGTAGAGCACGTCGCTGGCCGTGACGGTTCCACCGGGAGAGTTGATTTGAACGACCACGGCTCCGATATGCTTGTCTTTTTCAGCACGGCGGAGCTGGGAAACGATGTCGGGCACCATGCCGGGCCGGTCGCGTAGAAGGCCCCGGGAGGGCCCCTCGTCGATTTGGCCGTAGGCCTGAATGAGCAGCACTTTGGGTGCGGCTTCGCCTTCCAGGGTATATTCCTTGTAGGGGTCGGTACTGTCAGTGAACATGCGAATTTTGGGGGAGGCACATCCCTGGATAACCAGGACGCCGATTATGAACAACAGCCCTATACGTATTTTCATCGATCTGCCCTCCATGCGATATCGGTGCGGGATTGAAACAGAAAGGAACCTCGCTGCTAAATATTGCGGTTGTTGCGGTCCCGCCGGCCGGGACGTCCGTGCCGGGTATGGCGGACCGCTGCATCTGTCCTCCATAAGTAAGAAACCTGTTCTTGAAAGTCAAAACCAAAGCCGCTATTTTCCCTCCTAACCCGGATATTTCACGCGTTCGGGCTAAGTTTCGCAACCCTGCTGGCATGACCCCTGGTAGGGTATCATGGACGGAGGACCCGTGCCCCTTTTCGAACAACTGACCCAGCCGCTTCTGACAGCCCGTCAGGATTTCAGTGCGGCGTTTATGATCATCAATCAGATCAAGGCGGCTTTTCCGAAAACACTGGATACCCACCTGGAGCCCGTCTTTATGGTCTGTGAACAGCTGATGGCCGACCCCGGGTATCGACGTCAGAAGCAGGCCTATTTTTTCTACCGTTCCGTGGCGCAAACCCTGCAAAGGGTGGTGCTGCAGCCCCATGCCGAAGAGAGCCCCGATCAGCGTCGCGCCCTGCAGTTGCTCAACACGGGCATGCTGCAACCCCACGAGGCGCTGCGTCGGGCCATGGCGGAAATCCTGGGAAGCCTGCCGCTGGCAATCGACCGTGCGCCCCAGGGCCTGGATCCAATTGCAGAGGATGCGATTCCAGAGTCCCCTCCAAGATGCGATGCCCGCTGGCTGGCGGATCGCGGCATTCAACGGATCAACGGCTGGGCGTGGCAGGGCCGGAGCCTGCGGGCGGCAACCCACACGGGCGAGATGCTGGTGGTCAAATGCCTGCGCAAGGATGAGAATCCGGCCCGCCTGGCCCGTGAAGCGGTCTGGATGGATTTTTTGAAAACGGCAGCGGCATCGTATGATCGCAAATTTGTGATCCCGCGTTCGTTGCCCCACGATCAGGGCTATCTGGTTAAGGCACCCGCGGCATCCCGGCGTCCGCCGGCCGGTACGGACCTGCACCCGCGGCGGTATGCCATCGCATTTACGGTTTCGCCCGATTACTTTCACTACCCGAACGAAGCCCGCCCGGAGCGACGGCTGGACGCGTGCCAGATCGGTGAGGTGCTGGGCCGCAATGCATGGCTGCTGGGCCGGCTCATGGCGGAAGGTATCGCACACACGGCCCTGATTCCCCTGTTTCACAATCGCGCCCAGGGGCATCGCCGGGAGGATGGCGGACGCTATCGCTGGCCCCATGCCGGTCGGTTGGACCGCTGGCTGGCCTCCTGCCGCTATCCCAACTTCGGGGTCAGCGGCCTGAGGGATTTCGAGCATTTCGAGCGTGTCGCGGGGCGTCTGCGTTTCCGTTATGAAATCATCGGCAGCCATTTGATCAGCCTGGTTCTCGTGGCGGGGAGTTATTTTCGCCAGCAAAGGCCCGATCGTGTGGGCTTCGATGCTTCGGGCCACCCGGTGGACGTAAGGGACCTCTTCGACCGCGACCTTTTCAAGGCGATGATTCGGGATATTTTCCGGTCCTATTATGAAGGCTTCACCGATGACACCTGGTGCGTCCACCAGCCTGTCATGCCGGACACCACGGTGGATCGCATGATCGAGGAGATGGGCGTGGATCGACACATGGAAGAAGTCCTGCGGGTGGCCGACCAGGGGGCCATGGACCAAGCCACGTTTGCTGCCTTTCTTGAAGCCCGGGGCATTCCGCGCGATGAGGCCCTGCAAATACCCAAGGGGCGGGAAGACATTCCTTTGATGACCGGTCCGCACCTGGGGGGGTTCAACCAGGCCATCTCTTTGCCGGAGTTGATCGCCTTCGCCGCGACCGGATCGGCCCGTTGTGTAATGGGACGGTTTCGCCGGGAGCGGGAAGGATTGATTTAACGGGCTTTTTCGCCCGTCTTATTCCGCCGATACGCGGCCACAGGACATTTCCGGTGGAATATGGTTTGACAGAAAGCGGCCGTGCCCTTATAAGTTAGCCCTATGCGGCCCAGTCTGAATCCTCTGGATCGCGCCGATCACGCCCCTAAATCTTTCACACCAAAAAAGAAAAGCCCATGCGATTAAAGACCCTTCTACTATCGTTATTTCTGTTGCTGACCCTACCGGCCTGCCAGAATCAGGACCAGGCGGCCCAGGCGCCGCCGCCCCCGGATATCCCTGTCGTGGTGCTGGAGGGCCAGGATGTCCCCTTGTTCCTGGAGTTCGTGGGCCAGGTTTACGGGTTGAAGGATATCGCCATCCGGGCCCGGGTGGAGGGTTTCCTGGAAGGGGTTCATTTTGAAGAAGGCTCCCAGGTCGAAGAAGGGCAGCTGCTCTACACCCTGGAGAGCCAGCCTTTCGAAGAGGCCGTGGCCAATCGTATGAGCCAGGTGGCCGAGGCCCAGACCATGCTGGCCAAGGCTTCCAGCGACCTGGGACGCATCAAACCCCTGGCCGAACTCAAGGCCGTCAGCCAGAGCGATCTGGATGGTGCCGTGGCCCAGTTCGAGGCCGCCCAGGCCTCCCTGGAGGCGGCCGAGGCCAACCTGCGGGCGTCCCGCATTCAGCTCGGCTATACCAAGATATACTCACCCATCAACGGCATCATCGGTAAAACCAAGGCCAAGGTGGGCGATTTCGTCGGCCGGGAACCCAATCCGGTGATCCTTAACGTGGTGTCCCAGACCGATACCGTCCTGGTGGAGTTCTTCATCACGGAAAACCAGTATCTTGAGGCGGCGCGCCGCTATCTCAAGGAACAAAGCAAAGGCGGCGTCAAGGATAAGGATCCGGCTGCCCTTGAACTCATCTTGGCTGACGGATCGCTTTATCCCCATCAGGGGCAGGTGGATTTCATCGACCGTGAAGTCGATCCGACAACCGGGGCCATCCTGGTGCAGGCCTCGTTTCCCAACCCGGAAAACCTTCTGCGGCCGGGCCAGTTCGCCAAGGTCAAAATCCGTGCGGAGACCGTCAAGGACGGCATCCTGGTGCCCCAGCGTTGTGTGACCGAACTGCAGGGGCGTTACAGTGTTTTCGTGGTGGAAGCGGGCAACACCGTCAAACAGCGTCCGGTCGAACTCGGCCCCGCAATCGGCAGTGCCTGGCTTGTCACCAAGGGACTTGCCGCTGACGAACAGGTGGTCTACGAAGGCCTGCAGCTGGTCCGTGACGGGTCGGTGGTCAACCCGGTGGTCCAGGATCTATCTTTGAAAACGCCTGAAGAGAAATAATCCGGTATGGGAAACTTCTTCGTCAGACGGCCCATTGTGGCTATTGTCATCGCAATCGTCACGGTGATCGTGGGATCGCTGTCGCTGCTCAATCTACCCATCGAGCAATATCCCGACATCACGCCGTCCATCGTCAAGGTCAGCGCCAACTACACCGGCGCCAATGCCATCAATGTCGAGCAGTCCGTGGCCACGCCCCTGGAGCAGGAGATCAACGGGGTGGACAACATGATCTACATGAAGTCCACCAACGCCAATGACGGCACCATGGTCATTCAGGTTTCTTTCGAAGTTGGCACCGACCCGGACATGAACACGGTATTCACCCAGAACAGGGTGGCGGCGGCCACGGCCAAGCTGCCCGAGGAGGTCAAACGCCTGGGCGTTTCCACCAAAAAGTCGCTCCCCAACATCCTGATGCTGGTCACCCTGACGTCCGAAGGGGGCCGCTATGACCAGGATTTTCTGGGAAACTACGCCCTGATCAACATCAAGGACGTGTTGGCCCGTATCGCCGGCATTGGAGAGGTGACGGTTCTGGGGGCCAGCGACTATTCCATGCGTATCTGGATCAGGCCCGACCGGCTGGCGCACCTCGGTATCACGGTCCCCGAAATCGTAGATGCCATTCGGGCCCAGAATGTGATCGTTCCCGGTGGGAAATTCGGTGCCGAACCGGCCCCACCGGGCACCGAGTTCACTTATACGGTGCGTCTGCCGGACCGCTTGCAGTCGGAAAAAGAGTTCGGCGAGATCGTGGTGCGCACGGAAGAAAGCGGCGCCCAGGTAAAGATCAAACATATCGCCCGGGTGGAGATGGGGGTGGAGACCTACAACGCGTTCACCCGTCTCAACGGCGAAGCCTGTGCGGCCATCGCCCTTTATCAGGCGCCGGGTTCCAATGCCGTGGCCCTGGCGGAAAGCGTCAAAGCCACCATGGCAGAACTGGCCGGCCGTTTTCCCCAGGGCATTCAATACGACATTTCCCTGGACGCCACCAAGCCCATTACAGCCGGTATCGATGAGATCGTCGTGACCCTGTTCATTGCCCTGGCCCTAGTGATCCTGGTGGTGTTCGTCTTTATCCAGGACTGGCGGGCCACCCTGATTCCCACCATGGCCATCCCGGTATCCTTGCTGGGGGCCTTCATGGCCTTTCCCCTGCTGGGTTTCACGGTGAATGTTTTGTCACTGCTGGGACTTGTGCTGGCTATCGGTATCGTCGTGGATGACGCCATCGTGGTGGTGGAGGCTGTCCAGGTGAACATCGAAAAGGGGATGAATGCCAAAGAGGCCACGATTCACGCCATGAGCGAGGTGACCGCACCGGTCATCGCCACCACCCTGGTGCTCATTGCGGTGTTTGTCCCGGTGGCGGCCATGGGCGGCATCACCGGGCGGCTCTATCAGCAGTTTGCCATTACCATTGCCGTGTCGGTGGCTTTTTCATCGATCAATGCCCTGACCCTCAGTCCGGCGCTGTGCTCCCTGCTGCTCAAGAAGCCCAAACCCTACCGCGGTCCCTTGGGGCTTTTTTTTAAACTTTTCAACAAGGTTTTCGATTGGTCCACGGTGGGCTATAGCCGTTTCACCCACGTGGTGGCTCGCAAGATCGTTCTCGGAGTCATTCTTATTGCGGTCATCTGCGGCGGCACCGGTGTGGTGGGCAAATTTTTGCCGGGAGGATTCATCCCGGAAGAAGATATGGGCTATCTCTTTGTTAATATCCTGCTGCCGGATGCCGCCTCCCTGCAGCGTTCCGATGTGGTCGCCAAGCAAGTGGAGCAAATCGCATCGACGTACGAAGAGGTGGAGTTTGTTACCACGGCCACGGGCTATAGCCTCCTGTCCGGGAGCATGGCACCCAACTCGGCCTTCATCTTCATGTCTCTGGTGGATTGGGATAAACGGGAGCAGACCGCCCTGGATGTCGTGCAGCGGCTGAATATGGATTTCCGGGCGCAAATCCGGGCGGCCCAGGTATTTGCCTTCGGTCCTCCGGCCATCCCGGGGCTCGGCAGCGGATCCGGGTTTTCCATGATGCTGCAGGACCGGGCCGGCAATACCCCGGCCTATCTGGGGGAACAGGCCGTGAAATTCATTCAGGCCGCCAGCCAGCGCCCCGAAATCGGTGCCATTTTTACCACCTATCGGCCCAGCGTGCCCCAACGCTCCCTTACGATCAACCGTGACAAGGCCCTGAAGGCCGGGGTCTCGTTGCAGGATATGTACACCACCATCGGGGCTTTCCTGGGCGGCTCCTACGTCAACGATTTCAACCGCTTCGGCCGCTTGTACAAAGCCTACATCCAGGCCGAGAACGAATACCGCCAGAACAAAGACCAGATCAATCTTTTTTTCGTGAAGAACCGTGAAGGTCAGCGCGTGCCCCTGTCGGCCTTTGTGGAAGTCCAGGATACGGCCGGGCCGGATTACACCAACCGCTTCAACCTCTACCGTTCGGTGGAACTCACCGGCGGACCGGCTCCGGGCTACACCTCGGCCCAGGCTCTGGACGCCCTGGAAGAAGTGGCGGAACAGGCGCTTCCCCAGGATATGGGCTATGCCTGGGCCAACATGTCTTACCAAGAAAAGAAAGCCGCCGGGTCCGGCGCCATCGTGTTTGTGTTCTCCCTTCTGTTTGTCTTCCTGATTTTAGCGGCCCAGTATGAAAGCTGGTCCCTGCCCTGGAGTATTTTGCTGGGCACACCCTTTGCCATTTTTGGTGCCTTGGCCACGGTCCTGGTGGCCCGCCAGCTGGACTTGAGCTACGAAAACAATATCTTTGCCCAGATTTCACTGGTCATGCTAATCGGTATGGCCGCCAAGAACGCCATCCTCATCATCGAGTTTGCCAACATCAAGTTCAATGAAGGATTAAGCCTTTTCGATGCTGCCATGGAATCGGCCCGGCTGCGTTTCCGACCCATCCTGATGACGGCGTTTTCTTTCATCCTGGGGATTTTCCCCCTCGTGGTGGCCACCGGTGCCGGGGCGGAAGCCCGCAAAGTGATGGGCATGGCGCTCTTGGGGGGCATGACCCTGGCCACCTTCCTGGGGGTTTTCCTCTATCCGATGCTTTTTGTCTTCATCGGAAAAATTGCCCGCTATGAAAAAAAACGTGCTCTTGAAACCAAGCAGGCCTGAAAGTCTTATGCCAAGCGATCAAAAAAATAAGATGTGTTCTGCCGGGATTGTCTTAACGGTTCTCCTGATGCTGACGGCTGTCGGGGGCTGTACCCTCGGGCCCGATTTCGTACCGCCGGACATGACCGCCCCGGAAAATTACCGGACGGATGCCATGCCGGCCACGTCCGCAGACGACCTCCAATGGTGGGAGATCTTCAATGACCCGGTACTCTATGACCTGGTTACAACCGCCTTGGAAAACAACCAGGACGTCCGTATCGCCGTAAGCCGAATGGCGGAGGCCCGTGCTTCCCTGGGGTTTACGCGCGCCGATCAGTTCCCGCAGCTGGATCTCCAGGGCGGGGCCAACCGGGGCACGTTCCAGGGCGGGGCCCGCTCCGAAACCACCAACTATTACGCCTACATTGGCCCGGCGTTGAGCTGGGAGATCGATTTCTGGGGCAAGTTCCGGCGGGCCACCGAATCGGCCCAGGCGGATCTGCTGGCTTCCGAATATGGACTTCGCACCGTTCAACTGGCCCTGGTGTCCGAGGTGGCCAGCACCTACTATCAGCTCCTGGATTTCCACCAGCGACTGGCCATTTCCAAGGCCACACTCCAGTCGCGACTGGAAAGCCTGCGGATCGTCGCCCTGCGGTTCGAAAAGGGGACCGTTCCGGAAATCGACCTCAACCAGTCCCAGATCCAGAAGGAAATTGCCGCGGAAGCCATTCCGCTGTTTGAGCGGCAGATCGCCCAAACGGAAAATGCCCTGAGCGTGTTGCTGGGCCGTAACCCCGGCGCGATACCGCAGGGGGCCGAACTTAACCTGCAGGTCCTGCCGCCGGAGATCCCGGCCGGCATCCCTTCGGATGTCCTGGCAAGGCGTCCGGATGTGGCCGAGGCCATGTATACCCTCCAGTCCCAAACGGCCCAGATCGGTGTTGCCGAAGCATTGCGGCTGCCGGCCATCAACCTGACCGGCCTTCTGGGGGTTGCCACCAGCGAAATTTCCAATATCGAATCCGATGGTGACGTCTGGTCCGTGGGCGGCAGCCTGCTGGGGCCCATCTATGATTTCGGCAAAAATCAGCGGCGTGTGGAAATCGAGAAAGAGCGCACCAGGCAGGCCTTGTACCAATATGAAAAAACCGTCCTGACGGCCTTCCGGGAAGTGGATGACGCCCTGGTGGAAATCGCGACCCTCAATCGGCAGACAGCGGCCATCCAGCGGCGGCTCAAAGCGGCGGCCAACGCCAATTTCCTGTCCAAGGAACGCTATGACAAAGGCGTCACCAGCTATCTGGAAGTGCTGGATACCGAACGCACCCTGTTCGATGTGGAACTGGCCAGTTCCGAACTTCGGCAGCAGCTTTTCACATCCTACGTGCGGCTCTACAAGGCCCTGGGCGGCGGTTGGATGACCCGGGAAGAAATGATTGACGAGCAGGAAGCGGCTCAGGAGACACCTTAACCGCAAAACCCGTTTTCATCCCTTCTTAAAGTGGACTGGCCAAGACAGGTCCTTATTCCGGTAGGGCCTTGCGTTGCTATGAATACTGGAAGTTTTTGGCTTTGAAGAGATGCAGGCAGGCATCGACCCCATTGGGGTCGTAGAGTTTACCCCGGTTGCGGCTGATTTCATGCAGGGCCTCGTCGATCCCCAAGCCGGGGCGATACGGGCGATGGGACTCGATGGTTTCCACCACGTCGGCGATGCACAGGATGCGGGCTTCCAGAAGGATGTTTTCACCCGCCAGCCCGTGGGGGTAGCCGGAACCGTTGAGCCTTTCATGGTGCTGCAGCACGATCTGGTCCACCGCCCAGGGAAAATCAAACTGCTTCAGGATGTCAAAGCCCACCTGGGGATGGCGTTTGATCAACTGGAATTCCACGTTGTTGAGACCGCCGGGTTTGCTCAGGATTTCGGCCGGGATGGCGATCTTGCCCATATCGTGGATCAGACCGGCCATGCGCAGGCCCTTGCACTGGTGGTCGGAAAGCCCCATCTCCCGGGCCAGGGCGACCGCCAGTTCCGTTGCCCGGCGCTGGTGCCCGGCGGTATAGGGGTCGCGTTCCTCCACGGTCAGGGACATGGCCCGAACCATTTCATCCAGGTTGTTTTCCAACTGGTTGTAGCTCTGCTTGAGTTTGAACTCGGCCAGTTTGCGCTCCACGATTTCCTGTTTGAGCTGTTTGTTGAGAAGCGTCAGCTCGGACGTGCGCTTGAGGACCATGGATTCCAGATGATCGTGGTGCCGCTTGAGTTCGTCCTCGGCTTCCATCTCTTTGGAAACCACGGTGAGCATGCCCAGGGATAGGCTGATCCGGTCCCGGAAATGAAATTCGATGTTGGCCTGATCCTTGACCCAGACCACCCGGCCCCCCCGGGTGGCGATTTTGTAGACCGCCTCGATGGTGCCCTCTTTTTTGCTTTCCTCGCGTAAGGCTTCGCGCACTTCTTCCAATTCGGACCGGTCCTGGACCTGTTTGTAGATGCCCGGATCCGCTTCGAGGGTTTTGTATACGCGACGGTCGATGACGCCTTGCCGAAAAACGTCTGCTATCTCGGAGGGACGGCAGTCCAGAAGCTCCAGAAAGGACTGGCTGGCATACTCGTACCAGATTTCCCTTTCCTGGCTTTGCCAGGCCGCGATATAAAAAATGCCGGCGATGCCGGTTTCTTCAAACGTCTGGTAGCTGTTGATGGCATCCACCAGGCGCCGCTTGAGTTCCACACTGTAGTAGCCGTTCAGGATGCGTCCGCTGTAGTTCCGCGGAACGTAGTAAAGCCCTTTGTTGGGGTCTCCCATGGATGGTCGCGTCCTTGCACAGATGATTAGCGGTCGGTCGCCGCTTTTCAGAAGGTAATCTCTGTATACTATATCATGGTGTCCCTTGTTTTGCCACTTTGGGCGACAATGCGCAATAGGGATTTCGCCAATAGGCGACAATGACGTGGGGGGGGCTTTGGCAATCACCACCCGTCATGATGGAAATACATTGCATCCGTTTTAAGTCCCTGATAGGGGTGTTACCCTGCCTGGTTGAAGGCGCGCACGCCATGCGGGCGCGCGGCGCAATGACACGGGAGATACGATAAATATGGATCCCCTTTTTTGGACTTTTCTGATCCCCATCACCCTGCTTACCCTGACGCCGGGGGTGGACACGGTGCTGATCATACGCAATACCACCCGGGGCGGCTGGTGGGATGGCGCCCTGAGCAGCCTGGGCATCTGCTCCGGTCTGTTCGTGCATGCCGTGGTTTCGGCGGTGGGAATATCGGTGATTCTGCTGCAGTCGGCCTGGGCTTTCAAGGCCCTCAAACTGGCCGGCGCCGGGTACCTGATCTGGCTGGGCATCGTGAGTCTGCGCAGCGCCGCCCGCAACGGAGAACCCCTGAAGCTCGGATCACAGGCCAAGGGAGGACGTCATTTCAGTGCCCGTCGATCCCTTCTGGAGGGTTTTCTCTCGAATGTATTAAACCCCAAAGCGGTAGTGTTCTATATGGCCTTTTTGCCCCAGTTCATCGACCCGAACCGATCCGCCCTCCATCAGTCCCTGTTTCTGGCCGGTGTGCATTTCACCATCGCCATGATCTGGCAGTGCCTGCTGGCGTCCATTGTTCACCGGGCCAAGCAATGGATGAGCAATCCGAAAATCAAGCGCAGTCTTGACGGGGTAACCGGATCGATCATGATGGTTTTTGGGGTCAAACTGGCGCTGTATCGTTAGGCGACGGTGAGGCCATCCGATCCTCCGGCCGCCGACAAGGTCATTAAACCGATTGGAAAACAGGTAAAAAGGGCGGGATCCCGGCGGATCCCGCCCTTTGTGCTTTTGCGGATTGCAGACCGCGGCCGAGGATGATGGTATCTTCTAATTCGTTTTGATCTAAGCCCCCTTAGAGAAGGCGACCTGAGGCCTCCGACCACGACGCTGGAGGTATCTCATTTTCCCCCGATGATTTGTGAGACCTTAGGGCCTTATTTCTGAAGACGATTCCGGACGGGCGATGGCTGCAATGGCCGCACCATAGGCCGACAACAGCCGATCCAGGTAGCGCGAATCGGTTTGGCCCTTCCAGGTCGTTACCTCCGTGAAGCGCCTGGGGATACGGACTGCGTCGGGACGAAAACCCGTGGCCAGGCGGAGCTGCCATCGCTTCTGCTGGATGGTGCCGGCAATGGCTGCCATATTGTCGGCCAGTGTCCCATACCCCAGGGAGGCTAAGCATTCGGCAAGCCGGTCGTATTTGTAGACCCCGCGGGCAAACAGGCAGGACACCATGGCGGTCAGCAGAACCCTCTCCCGCTCGTCGGCAACCAGGAAGTCGATCACCTTGCCGACGTCTTTTTCGTCATGCTTCTGGTCGTAGGAATAGCTGCCGGTGTCCAGGTGGGAGTGGCGAAATCCCAGTGACTGGGCGGTATAGAAAACTTCTCCGGTCGCGTAGCCGGCCATTTCCTGACCCAGCACACAGGCAAAATCATTTCCACCGTATACTTTGGCGGCTTTTAGAGTGCCTTGACCAAGGAGACGATAAAAATTGTTGGCTCCCCTGGCAAGGTGGCCCACGGCTTCCTTGAAGGCCGGTGCTTCCCCGAACGCCAGCGGTAGGAGAGTTTCTTTCTCCGATATCAAACCCTTTTCCGTTGCTTCCGTTGCCCAGGCCAGGGCCACCCCGGCCGACATGACGTCCAGTCCCATTTTTTCCACCGCATCCATGATGCCCAATACGGCAAAGGTGTCCGTCACCCCCAGCATGGTGCCCGTGGCAAAGATGGGCTCATAGTCGTAGGCCACCTGCCGGTAGAGGTATTGATTGGCGGCCATGAACTTTTCGCGCACAAAGCCCACATGGATGCAGCCCACCGGGCAACCGGCGCAGGCCGCGTTGCGCAGGAGGGTGGCATCGGCGAACCTTTCACCGGTCACGCCGGTGATGGCGGGATCGGTGGTTTGCTGAAGATTGCGCCAGGGCAGGGATTGCAACGCGTTCAATGCTTCCAGGTTCGCCGCCGTCCCCAGGCTGTGGTACTTGCTCATCATGTCGGTGGCGGTCATTTGCGCATAGATGTCTTCATACAGCCCTCGGTAAGTTTTGCCCCCCGGCAAAGGAAATGCGGCATCCCCCTCGATCACGATGCCTTTGAGATTTTTGGCGCCCATCACGGCCCCGCCCCCCAAACGTCCGAAGTGGCGGTAGGTGTCCACATTGATGCCGGCCATGGCCGATCGGTTTTCGCCGGCCGGCCCGATGCGCAGGATGCTGCGGTGCCCCGAACCCGGATAGGTGCGCCGCAGCATTTTGCCGGTGGCATCGACGTCCTGGCCCCAGAGGTAATGGACATCCCGAAGGTCGATGTGGTGGTTGCCCACAGCCAGGCAGGAAGGTCTGGGTGCCTGCCCCGTGATCACCAAGGCATCCAGGTCGGCAAAACGAAACGCCAGGGCCGATCGCCCGCCGGCATGGCTTTCCGCGTATTGGTCATGATAGGGGGATTTAAAGGCGCATACGGTTTTGCTCATGAGGGGGAAGTAGCCCGTGAGGGGGCCGATGGCAAAAATCAGGGGCTGCTCCGGGGCGTCCCAGGACTGGTCGATCCTGCCAAAATTTTCGAAGAGGAGGGCCGCCAGACCGCTGCCGCCGGCATAAGCATCGCGCCCGTCGAGCATCAGAATCTGGCCGCGGCCCTCGGACAGGTCCATCTTCAGCACCCGAAAGGCATCACGTATCATGGCGACACCTTCCGGCTGGAATCATTCGGTTGGCGGGAACCGGCTGCGGTCATTTCAAGGCATTCGTGGGGGCAATAGGTGACGCAACGACCGCAGTGGATGCAGACAAAGGGATCGCCGGTATTGTCCAAGTAAATGGCGTCTACCGGGCAGGCCTCGGCACAGTTGCCGCAATGGATGCAGAATTTTTTCTTGACGACGACACCGCCGCCTTCCCGCTGGGTAAAGGCGTCCGTGGGGCAGGCGGCGGCACAGGGCGCCGGATCACAGGCCAGACAGGTGAGCGCGGTAAAACCGGTGGAGAGCCCGCCCGATGATTTGACCCGGATCCCGGCCGTCAGCCAGGACAGCCTCCGGTGCACGAGACGCGCGCAGGCCAGCGAACAGGACTGGCACCCGATGCAGCGTTCCATATGGGGGGTGGTGAGAATTTTCAAGGTGTTCGGCGTTCCATTAACACGCTGTTATTAAATTAAAGCTAAATTTCCACCTATAGTGCCTGGATCGGCGATGTTCTTCCACCTCGTCTTCATCCTTTATATGGGTGTTACTTTTCTTCCCCGCGTAAGAAAAGTAACCAAAAGAAGGCGCCCGTGCCCCGCTAAACCCTGCGCGTCGTCCAACCGGCCGATGAAGCGTCGCCTCATGCCGCCATGCGGCGTTGCCAATCTTGCTCGGGTGCTCATCCCGCCGTCAGCGGGACTGCGCGCCTCGCTTCACGTGATGCCTTGCCTGACAGCATGATGCTTGCTGCATCGACCGGTTGCTGCGGCCGGAGCGCGCGGAAACTCACCCGCCTACGCTTGGGCTACGGCGGGCTCAGACAGTCCGCG
>CAJXSL010000021.1 GCA_913060875.1 uncultured Desulfobacteraceae bacterium | reverse complement strand
AAATGGCGGAAGTGCATGGGAATCGAACCCACCCGGGACGGTTTTAACGCCCCACACCGGGTTTGAAGCCCGGGAGCCCCACCAGGTAGCTGCGCACTTCCGCGTCAGGGGTGCTTATAACGGTCTGGAGAACCTTTTGTCAATGATTCAAAAAACGCCTGCGTTGCATTGCCGGTCGGCCGCTGCCCAAACGGATTCGATCGGCGGCCGCAAGGTTAAAGGATGACAAGATGATCGATGCCAACCGGATGGTGGAAAGCTTTATGGATCTCGTGCGGATCGACAGTGTCTCCCGCGAGGAGGGACGCTTGGCCGCCTACCTGCAGAAGCAGCTGGAAGCATTGGGGGCTGAAACCGTTTTCGATGGATCCGCCGGGCAAACGGGCAGTGACACCGGCAACCTGATTGCCCGCTTTAACGGGCACGGGGATCAACCCCCCCTGCTTTTAAGCGCCCATATGGACACAGTCGAGCCCGGGCGCGGCATCCAGCCGATATTGAAAAGCGGCCGGATCACCAGCGACGGGACAACGATTTTAGGGGCCGACGACAAAAGCGCCATCGCCATTCTGCTGGAAGCGCTGCAGGTCATCAAAACATCCGGGCGGCCGCATCCCCCCTTGGAGCTCGTGTTTTCCACATGCGAAGAGATTGGCCTGCTGGGTGCCAAAAACCTTGACTGGTCCCTGATATCCGCTCGCCAGGGCTATGTACTGGATACCCGCGATCCGGAAGGACTGGTGGTGCGGGCGCCATCAGCAAACCGTCTCAAATTTACCGTCGTGGGCCGGGATGCCCATGCCGGATCGACTCCGGAAAAGGGCATCAGCGCCATCCTGGTCGCCGCCCAGGCCATTGCCACGCTCGAACTGGGGCGCCTGGACGCGGAAACCACCTGCAATCTCGGGGTGATCAAAGGCGGGGATGCGACCAATATCGTTCCCAAAATCGTCCAGGTGGATGGCGAAGTGCGCAGTCATGACGATGGCAAACTGGCTGAAGTGACCCAGCACATGATTAACGCGTTTGAAAAGGCGGCGGCATCCCATCCGGAACGGCGTCAGGGGGAGCTGCCCTGGGTGAACGTGGATGTGCATCCGGACTTCAAACGCACCCATATCCCTAACGATCATGCCGTCGTTGAAATGGCCCGCGCGGCGGCCGCACGTTTGGACCGTCCTCTCAGCCTGCAGGTGGCCGGTGGCGGATCCGACGCCAACGTGTTTTTCCAGCAGGGGATTATGACGGGCGTATTGGGCACCGGCATGACGGACGTGCACTCGGTGCGCGAGTATGTCGAACTGGAAGACATGGTCAAGGCCTGCCAGATGGTGCTTGAAATTCTGGATATCTATCATCAATCCTGATTGGTGCGGAAACAGCCAACGCGGCAGGCAAACCGCCAACTGGCCATTGACAAATACCAGTGCGGGATATAGACACGGGCCATGCTTTTCCGGGATCGATGGATTCTATTCTTGGCCACGGGATGTGGTACAGGGAAAATACCGGCCGCGCCCGGTACTTTCGGCTCTTTAATCGGCCTTTTGCTGGCGTGGTGCGTCTCCGGATGGCATGGTGCCCCACTGGTGTTGTTCATTGTCGTTTTTTGCGCCCTGGCAGTATGGGTGTCGCATAAGGCCGAACGCCTCCTGGGGGGCAAAGACCCCGGCGCCGTCGTTATTGATGAAATTGCCGGCATGCTGATCGCCTGTGCCGGGATTCCCCTGACGGCGACGACAGCGGTAATCCTGTTTGGCCTGTTTCGTCTGTTCGATATTCTCAAACCGTTTCCGGTGGGATGGCTGGACCGGCGGCTTTCCGGCGGTGTGGGGATTGTTGCGGATGACCTGGCCGCCGGACTGATGGCCAATCTGGTCTATCGCGCCGGGTGTTGGTTGATAGGCGTCTGCTGATCCATCGCGGCCTGAGCGGCCGATTACATAAAGAAAGGTTTGCCCAACCATTGAAATCCACCGCATCGCTTCATGACGACAACCTCGAGGCCGGAAAAAAGAAATCGCGTCTTAGGGAGAATGTCGAAGCCATTTTGCTGGCTGTCCTGCTGGCGCTTTTTATCCGTACCTTCATCGTCCAGGCGTTTAAAATACCCTCCGGGTCAATGGAGGACACCCTGCTGATCGGGGATCACATTCTCGTCAGCAAGTTTACCTACGGCATCCGGATGCCCTTCAGCAACAAGACCCTTATTCCGGTCAAGGAACCCCAGCGGGGGGATATCATTGTCTTCAAATTCCCCGGCGATCCCAAGGTGGATTACATCAAGCGGGTGGTGGGGGTCCCCGGAGACGTGATCGAATGCCGCGACAAACAGGTTTTCGTCAACGGCAAAGCCGAGAACAATCCCTTTGCCGTTCACAAGGACGACTATATCATCCGGCAGAAATACCCGCCGCGCGACAATTTCGGACCTCTCACCGTGCCACCCGAAAGCATTTTTGTGATGGGAGACAACCGAGACAACAGCAACGACAGCCGTTTCTGGAGTTTTGTCGACTACGGCAAATTAAGAGGCAAGGCTTTTATGATCTACTGGTCCTGGGACAGCGACGACTTCGGCGTGCGCTGGCGACGCCTGGGACAAATATTACACTAGCTGCCGGTGCGGCGCCTGGGGATTCGCGCGATAACCCGGTATCGGCAACCAAGGCCTGCGTGATCGTTTGAAAATCAGAGAGGACAACGCTATCGGCATTCCCTTGCCGACGGCCGTTGACCCGAGAGCCCTTCGCTTACGGAAAGATCGTTTGACCCTATGCAACTGTTGATCGGCCCTCTTGCGGTCCGATAATTTGCGTACCGACTCCCCGGCATCGATACGCGCTATGATCCACTCGGTGAAGAAAGACGCAGGCTTTACGGAAGCATACCGGTTGGAATGGTTTGGGAAAGGAGAGCGTCGCCCGCCTTTCGTTTAACTTCGGTTATCCATATAGGACATTGGGATATGCGCAACAAACACATTCTCGACATGGCCTCCCTGTCGCCGGCGGAGATCAAGCAGATTCTGGATACCGCCGTGCGGATGAAAGAGATTTCCCGTCGGGCTATCAAAAAAGTGCCCACCCTGAGGGGCAAGACCGTTGTTCATTTTTTCTATGAGCCCAGCACTCGCACCAAATCCTCCTTTGATATCGCGGCCAAACGCCTGAGTGCGGACAGCATGTCCTTTTCCCGGGCCACCAGCAGTGTGGTCAAGGGGGAGACGCTGCTGGATACCGTTTATAACATCGAAGCCATGCAGCCGGACATCATCGTTATTCGCCATTCATCGGCCGGAGCACCCCACATGCTCGCCAAGATGTGCCGGGCCCATGTCATCAACGCGGGCGACGGCATGCATGCCCACCCCACCCAGGCCCTGTTAGACATGATGACGGTCCGGGAAAAAAAAGGGCGTCTGAACGGGCTGAACCTGCTTATCGTGGGGGATATCGCCCACAGCCGCGTAGCCCGATCCAATATTGTCGGCTTCGGCAAGATGGGGGCCAAAGTGATGCTGGCCGGTCCCCCGACCATGATGCCCATGGGCATCGAAGCCCAGGGGGCCACGGTGGTCGATCGGCTGGACGAGGCCATTCCCGAAGCGGATATTATCATGATGCTCAGGATACAGAAGGAACGGCAAAAGCGTTTTCTCATGCCCAGTGAGCGGGAATACGCCAATGTTTACGGGCTCAATCTAGGTCGGCTGAAAAATGCCAAGCGCGATGTGCTGATCATGCATCCGGGCCCCATTAACCGGGGTGTGGAAATCGATCCGGAGGTCGCAGACGGACCCTTTTCAGTGATCCTGGAGCAGGTAACCAACGGTGTCGCCGTCCGCATGGCGCTTCTCTATCTGGTGCTGGGGGGAAAATAAGATGGATATTCTGATTCGGGGCGGACGGGTGATCGATCCGGGACACTGCGACGGGGTGGCCGACCTGTTCATTCGGGACGGGAAAATTGCCGGGCTTACCCATGGCGGGGGCGACACACCGCCGGCGGACTGCCGGGTGGTGGATGCCACGGGCATGGTGGTGACCCCGGGCCTGATCGATCTGCATGTCCATTTCCGGGAACCGGGCCATGAATACAAAGAAACCATTGCCACGGGCTGCCGGGCAGCGGCCGCCGGTGGCTTTACCGCGGTCTGCACGATGCCCAATACCCATCCGGTCAATGACTGCGCCCAGGTGACGGAGTTTATCCTTGCCCAGGCCCGGGTGGCACAGAGCGCCCGCGTCTATCCTGTGGCTGCGGTCAGCCCGGGGTTGAAAGGGGAGGGGCTGACCGAATTCGGAGAATTGAAAAAATGCGGCGCCGTGGCCGTCAGCGACGACGGCCGCCCCGTGGCCAGCAGCCTGCTCATGCGGCGCGCCCTGGAGTATGCTCGCGGATTCGGCCTCCCGGTGATTTCCCACTGTGAAGACCCGGATTTGTCCGAGGGCGGCGCCATGAACGAGGGCGAAATGGCGACCCGACTGGGGCTGTCCGGCATACCCAATGCTGCCGAATCCGTCATGGCCATGCGGGATCTTGAATTGAGCGCGCTCACCGGCGGGGCGGTGCATATTGCCCATGTCAGCACGGCTGAAACGGTGCGGGCCATTCGCCGGGCCAAAGCCCGCGGTGTTCGCGTGACCGCGGAAACCGCCCCCCATTATTTCACCCTGACCGACGAGGCGGTCCAGGACTACGATACCAACACCAAGATGTATCCGCCCCTGCGCACCCGTGGCGACCGGGATGCCATCCGCGAGGGTTTGGCCGACGGAACCCTGGACGCCATTGCCAGCGACCATGCCCCCCATTCCAGCATCGAAAAAAGGGTGGAATTCGACCAGGCCGCCAACGGTATTATCGGCCTGGAAACCTCTCTGCCGCTGGCCTTGCAGATGGTCCATGACGGCGTGATCAGCATGGCCCGCCTGGTGGAACTGATGGCCACCGGTCCGGCCCGTGTGCTCGGTATGCAATATGGCCTGCAGACCGGTATGGCCGCCGATGTGACCATCATCGCGCCGGACAGGGCCTTCACCATCGACGTGGACCGGTTTGTCTCCCTGAGCCGCAATTGCCCCTTCAACGGCTGGGAAGCCAAGGGGCGGGCCTTGATGACGATCGTCGGTGGGCGGGTTGTGCATGAGCTTGACCGGGGATAGCATTCGCCCCGAAGCGATGCGATAAAATTTTCATGAAATGTTCAGGCTGAATAGCTTTAACTTATTCCACGCTTAAGGAATCCAATCTGTCATGGCAAAATCAGCTTATCACATCCTTGTTGTGGACGACGAACTGAGCATGCGCGAGCTTCTGGAATACCTTCTTAATAAAGAAGGCTACCAGGTCACATGTGCTGATTCCGGCAAACAAGCCATCGAACTGCTGGACAAGAAACGTTATGATCTGATGATCTGCGATATACGGCTGGGGGATATTACCGGACTGGACGTGCTGCGGGCTTCCAAGGACAAAAACCCCGCTACCGTGGTCATCATGATTTCAGCTTATGTCACTACGGAAGTCGCCGTAGAGGCCATGAACGAAGGGGCCTATGATTATGTGCCCAAGCCCTTTGACAACGATGAGCTGAAGGCTGCCGTCAAAAATGCCCTCGAACTCAAGACGCTTGAGCAGGAAAAGGAATCCCTTGACGATCAACTGAAAAAGAACATTCATTTCAAGAAGATCGTGGGTACCAGCCCGGCCATGACTCATATTTTCAGTCTGATCCGGCAGGTGGCGCCGACGCGCACCAATGTCCTGGTGAGCGGGGAAAGCGGTACGGGCAAGGAACTGATCGCCCGCGCCATCCACGACGAAAGCGAGCGTTCGGCCAAGCCCTTTGTGGCCATCAACTGCGGCGGTATCCCGGAAAACCTGATGGAAAGCGAGCTTTTCGGCCACGTGAAGGGATCCTTTACCGGGGCCACCCAGGATAAAAAGGGCTTGTTTGTGGTGGCGCACAAAGGAACCGTTTTTCTGGATGAAATCGGAGAGTTGAGTATGCCGCTGCAGGTCAAATTGCTGCGGGCGGTCCAGGAAAAAGCCTTCAAACCGGTGGGCGGCAACGAGGACATCGAGGTGGACTGCCGCATTATTTCAGCCACCAACAAAAACCTGGCCAAGGAGGTTATCGAGGGGCGCTTCCGGGAGGACCTATTTTATCGACTGAATGTCATCGAAATAAAGGTGCCGCCCCTCCGCGAGCGCAAGGGCGACCTCAAGGCCCTGGCCCAGCACTTTCTGGATAAATATTCCCGGGAGATGGGCAAGGAAATCAAAAAGATATCGTCTTATGCGGTCGATCTGATGAATAAATACGATTTTCCCGGGAATGTGCGGGAACTGGAAAATCTCATGGAACGTTCGGTGGCGCTATCCAGTACCAATATCATCCTGCCGGAAAGCCTGGCGCTTTCGGTGCACAAGCGCCGCTGGATCGAAGGGGTGGAAGGCAAGCGCTACGACTTGGACGATGTGGCCAAAGGCGTGGCTCTGGACGTCGTTCTGCGGGAAATCGAATACGCCTACCTCAAAAAGGCGCTGGTCTTTTCCGATGGCAACAAGAACCGCGCAGCCGAATTGCTGGGCATCACCTTCCGATCCTTCCGGCACCGCCTGGGAAAGATGGCGGACGACAAATAGGGGGGGCAACAAAATAAGCATTCCCTATTGTAAAAAAGTATCCCCTTGGTGCACAGACCGTTACACCCTGCCAAAAAATGTCAAGGCTCTGACAAATTGTGTCAGAGACTTGATCCTCATGGGCTGAGTCGGAATTCGCCCTCCAGGGATTCTGGAAGAATTTTACAATAAATACTGGCATATGAATTTAATGTGTGTGGGGATTTGAATTCTGGCATGCTCATTGCTTGATCTTTAAGCCAACGAATGAGGTCGTACTCGGCGCGACGGAAAGCGCCCAATGACATCCGGCGGCAGCTAACATTCGTCAACCCAATTTCAATATTTTTTTAACACCTTAAGAGGAGGATTAACCATGCTGCAGAAACTGAGAAGCAACAAAGAAGGTTTCACCCTGATCGAGCTCATGATCGTCATCGCCATTATCGGTATCCTGGCGGCGATCGCTATTCCCAACTTCATTGCTTACCGTAACAAGGCATTCTGTTCGGCTGCCGAATCCGATGCTCAAGCCATTATGGCCGGTCTGGCGGACTACTACTCCATTCCTGGGAACAATTCTGTCCCGGCATCCCCAGCTGCGATTAACATTGAAGTTTCCGCAGGCAACAGCGGGGCCATCAGCGGCAGCATCAACGCTATTACGGTTGCCGTCACCGACGGCAGCAATCGCTGCCCGGCCGACTACCAGGCTGGTGACAGTCGCTGGTCCGGAGGTGTCTACACGATTACCATGCAGTAACCATCCAGGATCCTGACATAATTAATACGAAAAAGGGGAGGCATCTAGTGCCTCCCCTTTTTTATATGGAGAAAGATACCATGGTTTAGCCGCGTTCAATTATCGATCATGGTCCATCGAGGACAATCCGCACGGCCTGACATCAAAAGAGCTTGACCTTTCAACCTTCCCTGATAATAGATTATTCTGTTTGTGCTGGTGGCCGAACGCTCTATTTAAAAACTATCCTCTTCTAAAGATCCAGCAAAAGAAGGTTGAGCTGCAATGCCGTCCGAGATCAAAGGATCAGAACGAACCGACCTGGTACCGCTTTTGATATTAGGATTGGTTGCCGCCTGTTATGCCAACACTTTCCATGTGCCTTGGTATTTTGATGATTTTCTGCGCATCGTCAACAATACGGCCATTCATATCGCCGATCTTTCGCCGACTGAAATATTAAAAAGTGCCTACTACCACGCGAACCAACCCGGCAGTAGCGGCATCCTCCACCGGCCCGTGGCCATGATTTCATTCGGGCTGAACTGGTTTTTTTATGGAAATGATGTCGCTGGCTACCATGCCGTGAATCTGTTGATTCATTTTTTGTCGGCCCTGGTTCTCTATCTTACCCTGAAGGCTCTCCTCCGAAGCCCACCCAAATCATGCCGCGACGATGAAAGGGCACAGTTTATTGCCCTGGTTGCCACGGTTTTGTGGGCGTTACATCCCTTACAGACGCAGGCTGTGACATACATTGTGCAGCGATCCACATCACTGGCCGCTCTTTTCTTTATTACGGCCGTCTATTTATACATTGTCGGCCGCCAGCCAACAAATCACCGACGCCGGATCGTTTTTTTCGCTGGTTGTGCTCTTTGCTACGCCCTGGCGTTAGGCTCCAAATTAAACACGGCCTTACTGCCGGCATCACTCCTACTTGTTGAAATCCTTTTTTTTCAGGATTTGGAGACGCCCGGCGTTCGGAAGCGGATTGTGCGGTTGACACTCGGCGTCGGCGCGGTCTTGCTGTTTGGTTGCATTTCTTTTCTATGGATATGGAAAGGCAATCCCATCGATTATTTGGAGCGTGCCTACCAAGGGCGACCCTTCACCCTTTCGGAGAGACTCCTGACCCAGCCCCGGGTTGTCCTATTTTATCTGTCCCAGATATTGTGGCCTTTACCGGGGCGATTTTCTCTTGTGCACGAGTTCCAAGTATCAACCTCTCTTTTCGAACCCTGGACCACCATCCCATCCCTGATCAGCATCGGAGCGATGATCGGTATCGGCCTGGCCGCCATAAGACGACACCGTTATGTGGCACTGGCGATTTTGTTTTTTGTCGCCAACCATGTGGTTGAATCAACCATTATTCCGTTAGAACTGGTTTTTGAGCATCGCAATTACCTGCCGACCATGTTTTTATTCGTTCCGGTGGCAACCGTTCTTAGAAATGCTATCGAGGCCTTCCAGGACCGCGCAGGTTTACGAAAAGGCCTGCTCGTGGTGATGACGGTGATGGTCATTGTGGCCCTTGGCGCGGCCACCTACAGCCGTAATCGGGTGTGGGGCAACAAACGTCTTTTCTGGGAGGATACCCTGGTTAAGACCCCAAACACGGCGCGACCCTACTTGCAGCTTGCCGCCTATTATGAAGCGCATCACAATTTGCCATTGGCCTTCAAACTCTACAAACATTCCCTGGGTTTATACGACCCCTCCCCCCAGCGTGCACGCGCTCTCGCCCTGACCAACATGGGCACGCTATTGCGAAAGTGGCAGCAAACAGGGCCCGCCATTGAACATTTTGACCGTGCCCTTGAAGTTTTTCCTGAGCATGAAATTGCGCGTTACAACTTGATTGCCGCTTTAATATCCGAGGGAAAATATAAACAAGCGTTGCCGCACTCTCAAACTCTATTGGACCATAATCCATCCCACCCATATTACCTGAATGTGGCAGGCCTGATCCGGCTGCAGATGGGTTTTCCGCAAGAAGCGCAAGAACTGTTTGAACAATCGATAGCGCAGAAACCGGATGATGTGAATACGTTGCTGAACCTGGGTGTGACCCTGATTCGGGTGGGTGAGATGACAGAGGCAGCCGTCACGCTCGAGAAGGCGAAACGATTGGATCCGAGGAATTTGAAACCGCGACTGTGCTTGATCGACCTGAGTTTGAAATCCGGTCAGCTATCAACGGCGGACGATTACGTGCGGGAACTCATTTATCAAATTCCTTTGGGCATCCTTGCAGGGTTATTCACCAGTTCCGTGAAAGACACACCTCTTTATGATATGAGCATTGTCCGCCCATTTGTCGCGGGCCATCTAGCAGGTGCCCGAATAGAACATTTGATCTCCCCGTGAAGTCTGGATGATACGGCAAAAGTGACGCTATGATTGATCCGATATTTTCCTTAACGAAAAGCAGACACGCGGCAGCCTTGCTGACGATACTCCTGTTTTTGCTGGCGGCGTATGGCAACACTTTTCATGCGTCCTGGCACATGGACGATTACCCCAACATCCTCAACAATCCTGCCATACAGATGACGGCTTGGAACGGGGAATCTCTGTTACGGGCCGTCGGCATTGACCAACTCTATGGCAACAACCTGTCACGGCCTGTGGCCAACTTGTCTTTTGCTCTCAACTGGTTTTTACATGGTGACAATGTCACCGGGTTTCATCTGATCAACCTGGTTATCCATATCCTTAATGCCTGGCTGGTTTATCGGGTCATTCTTTTGATAGGAACCACACCTCGTTTCCCCGCGCGCCATCGTGCGCATATCTATTCAATTGCACTTGGGACCAGCCTGCTGTGGGCCCTAAACCCCATGCAGACCCAGGCTGTTACTTATATTGTCCAACGGATGGCCAGCTTGATGGCCTTGTTTTATATCGCGGCATTAGCCTCTTTTATCCAATTTCGATTAGCGACCCGAATGAAGCACAAGGTCCTGTGGGGAGGACTGGTTTTAGCAGGGTTTATTCTGGCTATGGGAACCAAAGAAAACGCCTCAATGCTTCCCCTGGCATTAGCTTTGGTTGAAATAATTTTTTTCCAGGAAAAATCAGAGCGGGTGCTCAGCCCTCGATTTGGTGCCACGATTATCATGGCCAGCTTGTTAGTCGTTGTTTTCAGCGGCGTATATTTTTACGGGTCGAATAAGGATATCGTCCATTCACTGACACGATCTTTTGAGATGAGGCCGTTTTCACTGATGGAACGATTGATGACCCAGCCGCGGGTGCTGGTTTTTTATATTAGCCTCGTTTTTTATCCGATCCCCCAGCGACTTTCCTTGGAGCACGATTTCACGGTATCCACCAGTTTGTTGCATCCCTGGACCACATTGCCTTCCATTTTAATCGTAGGACTCCTCATCGGCGCAGGGATTTTGATGATCCGCAAACGGCCGCTTGAGGCTTTCGCTGTTTTGTTTTTCTTTCTCAACCATGTTGTTGAATCCTCCATTCTCCCTTTAGAACTGGTTTTTGAACATAGAAATTATGTATCTTCGATCTTTGTTTTCTTGCCGATAGCAGCCGGATGGTTTGACTTAAAAAAAAAGTTGCGGTTGCGGAGCCACCAATTCGCCGCAGTGTTCCGGATTTTGCCAATATTGGTTGTGTTCTTGCTATGCGCAGGGACCTATGCCCGCAACATGGATTGGCGGAGCGAGGGCCGTTTGTGGTCGGATACCCAACGAAAGGCGCCTGGAAGGGCGCGACCGGTCTTTAATCTGGCAAAAGAACTCGAACGGGCGGGTAGTCATGAACAGGCCATAATCCTTTACATAAAGAGTATGTCGCTGCAGCCGCCGCGCAGAAAGCATTTTGAGGTCATGGCCTTGACCAACATCGGTACGATCTACTTTAAAAAAGGCGATCTTGACAGGGCCATCGCGTATTATGAGAAGGCTCTGGAGATATTGCCGGCGACAACCAGATCGCGTTATAATATTGCCGTTGCCTACACGGAAACCGGTCAATTTGAAAGAACCACCGAGCATCTGGACTGGCTGATTGAAAATAACCCGGATGATATCCATGCGCTGAATTTAAAAGGGTTTGTTCTGTTGAAGCAACATCGGTTGGAAGAATCCCTATTGATTTCACGACGCCTGTTGCAGCTTGAGCCGGACAGTCGGGCGGCTAACCTTCAGATGGGGGTCGTGCTTACAGAAATGGACTATCCGGACCAGGGTGACTGGTTTTTACGGCGGGCCTACCGGGTTGCTCCCGGAGATCTGACCGTCATGCTTTGCATGCTGGAGAATCATTTAGCCCGCCGTGATCAGGCAAATGCAAACCGTATCATAAATGAAATTTTTAACCGTTTTTCGATTGGTGCCATCGCTGCTATATTAAATGATTCGGTCAATGAAATCGGCGATACCGAAAAATTACGGATAATTCTTCAAGAGCATATCCACACAATCGGGCGGAGCCAATCACCACGTTAAAAAACAGCGTTGTTATTAACAAGGTAGAAGAATTTGCATCCAAAAAAAGAAATCAAGGCATATCCATTTCCAGTCTATTTCTGGCCGGCTTTCATCTTATCGCTATGTGGGGTGGCTGACTCCGTTTATCTGTCCATATCCCATTACAGGGTATATGCCGATATCGGTTACAGCAGTTTTTGCGCCATCAGTAAGTCCATTAATTGCGACACGGTTTCCCAAAGCCCATTTTCAATTTTATTAGGAGTTCCGGTGCCTGTATGGGGCGTTCTGGGATACCTGGTCTTTTCACTGTTACTCGTCAAAGCAAAGGGGGATTGGCACCGGGAAAAAAACGGCTGGGCGCTTCTTCAATTGATCGCGGTATTGTTCAGCCTCTATAGCGTCCTTCTGGCATTCATTTCCACCTATTATGTCCACAGCTATTGTATTATGTGCATCCTGAGCTACGGCATAAACCTGCTATTGTTGTTTTACATCTGGATCATTCGCAAACGATTCTATCTCCCCTCATTTTTTAATGGGCTAAAGCAAGACCTCCTCATGTTGTGGTGCAATTCAATAACGCGCTGGAGTGGCGTCTTTATCATATCGGTATCGCTTCTGGCGATTGTCGCCTTCCCTTCGTACTGGCAGTATAGTGACGAAATGCCCATAGGGACCCTGACGACCGGCATTACCGATGACGGGCATCCCTGGATCGGGGCATCGAGTCCGGAGCTGGAAATAACGGAATATACGGATTACCTCTGTTTTCAATGCCGCAAGATGCATCGCTATTTACGTAAGCTTGTTGCCCGTTATCCCGAACGTATCCGTATCGTGCACCGACATTTTCCAATGGACCATGCCATCAATCCTCTTGTGAAGGAGCCTTTTCACACAGGGTCAGGTCAAATGGCCATCCTGGCGCTTTACGCCAATGAGCAGGGAAAATTCTGGCAAATGAATGATCTTTTATTTGAAAAAGGCTCCAAAAGGGAAGAATTAAATCTTCGAGATCTTGCCGCACAGACAGGCGTTGACCTGTCGGGCATGCGTAAAGCCCTGCGCGAAAGAACTGATTTACAGATGCTGTTAGCAAAGGATATATGGGCCGGCATGAAATTGGATATATCGGGGACACCCGCCTATGTTATTAACGGTAAGGTGTATCTGGCCCAGATACCACCGGAGATTCTTCGCAAAGCGTTGCCGTAATAGGATGGTGCTATTTATAGAAGTGAGCGGTATGAGCAAACGAATCGTACATGGGTTTGGCCTGTCCCATATGCTTTGCTAAAACTAGGCATCACGTTGTTACCTTTGCTCTGGTGCAACATGAATTTTACTGATTCATCAATGGAAAATCAATGTCCAAAATGAAATGGAGAAAATATTCCCAGTTCATTGGCTTGGCGATATTGGCGATTATTCTTTATTATGTCGATCTCGAAGAGGTCTGGCGCCAACTCAAGTTAAGTGACCCCATTTTAATTGGTGCCGCAATTATCTTGATCCTCCCCCAAGTTGGATTGCGTGCTTTTCGCTGGCAAACAATGCTTGCTCGACAAGGTATTCACTGCCCATTTCGATTCGCCTTATCATTTTATTTTGCAGGAATTTACATTGGGTTGATAACACCAGGCCGCTTGGGGGAAGTTGCCAAGGCATATTTTTTAAAACAAAGAGGCTTGGCATCACTCAGCGAAGCGTTACCCAGTATTTTCGCCGATCGTTGTCTGGATCTATATTGTCTGTTGATATTTGCTGTAACGAGCTTATATCCCATGAAACTTGGAGTAAATTCAGCAGTGGTCGGCAGCATATTCTGCATTACGGTCGCTGTCGTGCCTTGGTTCGTAATTTATTTTTGGAGAACCAGCCATGTTTCGAGTATGGTCAGGGAATCCATTTCCGCCCGTCTTACCACTAAATGGGCGGATGCATTTGAGACTTTCAGTAAAGTCACCGGACGCCTTATATCAATAGATATTGCATTTATGCTGCTACTGACCGTTATGAGCTATGGTATTTATTTTTTTCAGACCTATTTAATTGGCCGTTCTGTAGGGTTAGACCTGGGTTTTTCAACCATCGCCATGGTTGTTTCGGTCGCTATTTTGATTGGATTTATACCGATAACAATAGCCGGATTCGGAACGCGCGAAGCTGTTTTTATATTTCTTTTCGGGCGTTTCGAAATTTCGTCTGCCAGTGCTCTGAGCTTTGCGTTTTTGTACAATTTGGTCTACATTATCTGCGTCGGTATTATCAGCGTAATTTTCTGGATGCGACTAAACCATCGGAAGGAATTGGTGATCGCCAAGTCAAAAGACTTGGACTGATGGATAGATAATCGCCTGCCAAATTGTATGTAAGTGGCTGTCGCATGTCGAGAGAGATGACAATACCCGGAAGGTACAGCAAACATAGTAATTTGCCCTTTATTTATTGACGATCTCATATGTGGAGTGGCATCTGATGAGTAAAATGACCGTCATTATTCCGGTCTATAACGAGGAAAAAGCGATTCGTAAAACATTAGATGAACTTTTGCCTCACATCGAATCGAAGGGCTGGCAGTTAATCGTCGTGAACGACGGTTCAGATGATAGTACTGGCGCAATTCTTGAACATTATAGCGATCGGTTGCGGTTGATATGCCATCCATACAACCGCGGTTACGGTGCAGCGTTGAAAACCGGAATACGCGCCGCTGAAACAGAATTGCTGGCTATCTACGATTCGGACGGCCAGCACCGCCCTGAAGATCTCTTGCTACTATACAATGAAGCCTATGAACTTGATATGGTTATAGGTGAAAGGGCAACCGGTAGTCGTGTAGATATTTTTAGAGTGCCCGGTAAGTGGCTTCTGACACGGGCTGCCAATATCATAGTTGGGCGAAAGATTTCCGACATCAATTCCGGTCTTCGCGTTTTTCGGCGAACTTTCATTAAAAAAATTTTACACCTGATGCCGGAAGGATTCTCATTTACTTCCACGTCGACGGTTGCGGCCATGAAAATGGGTTTCCTTGTCAAGTTTGTTCCCATTAAAACACGTAAAAGAATAGGGACTAGTACGGTACGACAGGTGAGGCACGGATTCATGGTACTAATGCTTATTTTACGACTGGTGATTCTATTCAGTCCTTTGAGAATTTTTATTCCGGTTTCCTTCGCATTGGCTGGCTTGGGTGTGGCCTATGCTGCATACGTGATTGCCACGGTTCGGTTGACGCTGGCAAACGGGGCCCTCCTTTGCCTTTTAGCTTCTTTGATGATCTTTTTTTTCGGTTTGGTAGTTGATCAAATTAGCGTAATGCGGCGTGAACGTTATATGTATGAAGATTGATGAGCGGCACATTCAGGGAATAAATCCCATAACGGACGCCTCAACAATACGAAAGCCTACCCGTATATTTTGTTGAACATCTAATATGGCAGGGCATAAATGCCTGGACGATTATTAAGGGATGGGACATTGGTTAAAACATAGCACCAATAAAGCACAACAGGCGGTTTATTGGTGTGTATTACTTGCGCTTTTTGTTCTGATTGGTGGGATTGTGTTAACCGCTAGTGTCCCTCCCGTAAGCCGCGATGCGCTTACCCATCATCTCGCACTGCCTAAGCTGTATTTAAAACATGGCGGTTTAGTAGAGCTCCCGAATATTCCCTTTTCATACTATCCAATGAATCTGGATTTACTTTACCTTGCTGCGCTTGCTTTCGGAAACGATATACTGCCGAAGTTCATTCATCTGGTCTTCGGATTATTGACTGCCTGGTTGATGTACAAATATTTGAAGACCCGAATGAGCGCAGTGTTCGGTTTGATGGGAGCATTGCTCTGGCTTTCCACACCGATTGTCGTTCGGTTGGCGTCAGAAGTCTATGTTGATCTGGGAGTGGCTTTTTTTGGATTTGCATCCATTTATATGCTGATTCGCTGGGTAGATTCAGAATTCAAAACGCGGCACTTGATGTGGAGCGGGGTATGGTGCGGACTTTCGCTGGGAACGAAATATAATGCGCTTTTGATCTTCGCTATACTGTGCCTAATGGTACCATTCATTCGGTCGAGAGAGGGAACGAAAAAGAAGGATTTTAGGCGGGAAAATATTCAAGCCTCAACTATCGGTAACAAGCAGGCTATGCTGCCGGTTCTGAACGCCACCATTTGTTTTGCTGTCATTTCTTTGTCTGTATTCTCTCCTTGGATGATTCGCAACATGGTTATGAAAAATAATCCTATCTACCCGATGTTTAAGCAGGTGTTCAATGCGGATGACAAACAAGGCGTCGAATGGAGCAGGACATCAACAATGGTCCAAGACACATCCGGTACGATGACTGTCCGCCATTTGGTTTTCAAGGAATCATTGGGTTATATGGCATTGATGCCTCTGAGAATTTTTTATGAAGGTCGTGACGACAGTCCACGCTACTTTGACGGCAAACTTAACCCATTTTTACTCGTGTTCTTAATCGTTGGAATTTTACCTGTGGGAACGATGACGGTTAAGTTGCGAGCGGAACAACACATTTGGTTTTGGTTTAGTGCAATTTTTATTTTGATGGCGTTTTTCACCGCTCCAATCAGAATCCGATATCTTGTTCCTGCACTTCCAGCGATTGTTGTGCTGAGCATGATGGGTATATATCGCTCATGGGACTATATTCGTAAAACAGATGCCGTTGGCTTTAAATACTTCTATACGATACTTTTAAGCATGGCTGTGATCGTGATGATTGGATATAATGCCAATTACATGGCTGAACGGATCCGAAAAGTACAGCCAATGGGGTATGTCAGCGGAAAAGTGTCAAGCGATGAGTATATTACTAAACGGCGTCCCGAGTACCCACTTATCAAATACGTCAATGAACGATTGGCTCCGGATGCTGTCCTACTGGGGCTATTTCTCGGGCAAAGGATGTACTATTTTGATCGGGACATAACCTTTAATGAAGGGTTGTTGTTAAATGCTGTGGCAGATTCAGAAAACGCATATGATATATTACAGCATTTAAATAAAAAAAAGATAACGCACCTGATGGTGCGCCTGGATCTTTACCAAAACTGGTTAAGAATGAAATTAGAGCCATCTGATATTTTAAAACTAAATACTTTCTTGCAATATCACACACATAAAATTGAAGAAATGAATGGTTTCGGCTTATACGGCTTAGACGACGACCCCATTTTTCATAACTGAAGAGGCCGCTTAATCAGAATATAGGGTGTCAAATCATGACAGAATCGTCCGTTTCAATTATCCTTCCTTGTTATAATGAGGCCCAGACAATTGGTTCAATCGTTGCTGAAATTAGAGCTCAATATCCTGCGTATGAAATTATTGTCGTCGATGATGGATCGAATGATGCGACGTTTCAGACTGCTAAAAAAGCGGGAGCGAAGCCTTTCAGGCATCCATATAATATCGGGAACGGTGCCGCCGTTAAGACGGGAATTCGAAATGCAAAAGGCAATGTCCTTGTTTTCATGGATGCCGATGGACAGCATAACCCGAAGGATATTGCTCCCATGATCGATGCTTTATCTGAATACGACATGGTAGTTGGAGCAAGATCAATGGAACAGCAGGCTTCTCTTTTTAGAGGGGTTGGAAATTTCTTATGCAATATGGTCGCATCGTATGTCGCAAAGTTTAAAGTCAAAGACCTGACTTCTGGATTCCGGTGTGTAAGATCTTCTGTGGCAAATCGTTTTTTATACCTTTTGCCGAATCGGTATTCCTATCCGACGACATCAACTCTATATATATTGCGAACCGGACGATCTCTGAAATACTTGGATATTGATGTGTCAACTCGTCGAGGTGGGAAAAGCAATATAAAAGTTTTTAGAGATGGTATCCGATTTTTTTTGATCATCACCAAGATTTGTACACTTTTTTCACCTTTTAGAATTTTCCTGCCAGTAAGTGCTTTAACTTTTGTCACCGGATTATGCTATTACTTATATACTTATATCTCTTGGGGACGATTCACTAATATGAGCGCCCTTATGTTCACAACCGCAATCATCGTTTTTATGATTGGGTTGGTCTCTGAACAAATATGTCAAATTGTGTATGAAAGAAGTGAAAAATTTCCTGATCGCGATAATTGAGGAATAAATTCTGTATCCGTTGACATTTATTTTGAAGGAAGACGCTGCTAAAAAATTAGAGGTATTTTGTGATTCACATATTTGTTGGTACAAAGGCACAATTTATTAAGATGGTTCCGATAATTATGGAACTCCAGAATCGAGGTATATCTTATAATTATATTGATTCCGGTCAACATGCTGAGTTGACGAGGGAATTGCGGAAGGTATTCAAAATTGCGGAACCTAATATTTCACTCAATTCGAGAACAAAAGATATTACAAGTATATCAAAGGCGATCCATTGGTTTTTGACAAATATAATTAAAAGTAGTTTGGACAGAAAGTGGTTAAAAAATTATGTTTTCCCCGAAAAAGGTATTTGTCTAATTCACGGTGATACCATCAGCACACTTTTGGGTGCCTTCATGGCAGTTTTGGCTAGAGTCAGAGTCTGTCATGTTGAAGCTGGATTGAGAAGCTACAATTGGTTTGATCCATTTCCCGAGGAAATCATTCGCATGATTTGCATGCGTTTCTCTAAAATATTGTTTGCCCCATCAAGAGATGCTTTTGAAAATTTAAAGAAACTTAACGTAAGAGGTGCAAAAATTTTTGTTGAGGGCAACACGGTTATAGACGCTATTCGTTACATTAAAAAAAATGAGCCCCAAAAACATAACAAAGAAAAGTATGCTGTTGCAACCTGCCATAGACTGGAAACAATATCTGACCGAGCGAGATTGTCAGAGGTTGTTGATTTGCTCAATCAAGTCGCAAAAAAAATGCTTGTTGTGTTTGTCGTACACAAACCAACCATCAAATATTTAAAAAAATTTGAATTAAATGAAAAACTACATGAAAATATTATGATTAAAAGTATGTTGGATTACCCGGAGTTTTTAAATTTGGTTACTTCATCAGAAATGGTATTAACCGATGGCGGAAGTATACAAGAAGAATGCGCCTTTTTGAACAAGAAGTGCTTGATTATCAGGAATAAAACAGAACGAAAAGATGGAATTGGCATCAATGCGATGCTTTGGGGATTTGATAAGCACATCACCGAGAAATTTATTAACTGGAAAACGATTGCTGATAAACAAGAAGGTTCGTCGATATCACCGTCAAAAAAAATTGTGGACTGCTTAATTAGGAAAGGCTACAGCTGAAAAACAGGAAATCAAATTTAGGCGATATCAATTGTTTTCTTGGCAATACGGATTTGAAAGCATCTGTTATGGATAAGGTTTAAAAGTGGTTTGAGCTGGCGGGCATAGGCGCAACTGTCTAACACTATAGAAATTTTATAGAAATGCCGATCTCACAACAGAGTTTATTATGCATGCCGAAGAATTTAAGAGGTTAAAAAAAATATTTATCGTTTCCGCTGGTCGCACAGGGACACAATTTTTATCCATAGCGATTCCCAAATTACTTCCCAATTGTTATGCGGTACATGAACCTGATAAAATCGATCTTCACACTCTTAGTCTTAAAGAGGCACTAAGAAGATGTGCCAAACAGGGGGTCATAAAACTTACACTTTTAAAGGCATTGGGAGTTTCCGGGACTAGAAATTATTCATTAAAACGACTAAGAAAACAAATCGATGCAGATGGTGTCATAAAAAGAATAATTAGGGATCGAACATGGATTCCTAGTGGTTATGATACCTATGTTGAGTGTAACTTTCAGCTTTTTGGATTAACACGTGAACTATTAAATTTTCCAAATAGTCAAGTGGTTTTTATCGTACGTGAACCGAACGCGTGGGCATCCTCATGGTTGAGAAGAGGGCTATTCGGGGATAAAGATAATATGTATAAGATTAACATATTAGGGCTTAAGCGACTTACCCCGGCGAATATTGGTATTGAGTTATCCCAATGGAGCCAGTTTACTATCTCGGATAAGATTTATTGGACCTGGTGTTTCTTGAATCAACTATTTTGTGATTTAAATGCTGAATTTCCTAACAAAACATCCATTTTTAAATTTGAAAAATTGTTTATTGACCAGGACCAGGAAGAATTGTCAAGATTTCTGGGCAAAATTATTCCTGAATTGTCACATGAGACATATGTTTATAAACTTAAAAATTTATTAATGCATAAAGTGAATTCATCTTTTCAGCATGAATACGGAATAAAAACCATTGAACCGCAGCCTATTCATGCGATTTTGGAATCCAAAATGCTTATGCTTAAGCAAAGACTTGGTTATTCTAGCGTAGAGTAATGGCAATAACGAACTTTAGAATTTTGTATAATTACTTTATCCTTATAATCTTTATTGCTACAGTTCTATACTTTGTATTAATTGACTTTGATCAGTTGGCGATAATTTTTGATCTGTCATTCAGTCAATCCTTTCTCTTAACCTTCCTGGTTGTTTGCTCTGTATTTGCGCGAGGTCTAATTAATACTCAATTTTACCGCAATTTAAATGCGCCATTGTCATTAATAGAAGGCATTAGTATTGCCGTTCTCAATACAATTGGTAATTTATTGCCGTTATCTGGGGGGTTATTTGCAAAGGGGCTTTACTTGAAGAAGCGCTATCAGTTGCAATTTAGCCATTATTTACCAGCGACTGTAGCATTATTTGCCTGTTTCCTTTCCGTGAATGGAATTACAAGTTTGATAAGCTTGTTCCTTTTATCCATTTTTTATGATGTACAAATATCTTTGTATTTGATCGTTGGCTTTATATTAATGTCTTTTTCAATCGCCATTCAATGGGCCCCACTGAAGTATAGATTTTTACCACACCATGTCACGAAGGTAATCGATAATGTTCAAAATGGATGGTCAATCTTAAGAGAAAACAAAAGATTGCTTGTGCGCATAATTGGAATTCAAGTAATATTTATATGTTTAATATCCTTACGATTTTGGATTATATTTGCAATATTTTCAAATGAAATAAACTTCTTGTTATGTTTGATATTCGCAGGCGCCAGCGTTCTATCAAGTTTTGTCAATATCCTGCCCGGTGGCCTTGGGGTTCGGGAAGGGATTATCGGTGGTATTAGCTATTTAATGGGGAATTCCTTCGGATTAAGCGCCTTGGTCGTGGTGTTTGACCGCTGCTTTTCAACTGTTATAAATCTAATTTTGTTACTATGTTGCTCCTATGTTCTGAGTAGCCGCCTTCTCGAAAATAATTCTGACCGATGAGAATCATGCAATTACGGTGTTGGAATAAGGTGGACGGTGCCGCTTCCTGGTAATGATCTTGATGGAAGATGTGGCGCTATTCCTTGGGACGAACGATTTTTGACGCTACCGATATATAGAGAATGTCGGGGAAGGAGGCTTTTTCTCTTTTGGCCGATCACAGGACCAATGGTGCCAGTGGTTTCCAGTTGAGTTGTGACTACAGACACTTGAAAAAGATCAATAAACGGTTTCGATGTCAGAGGGTGCCAGATCCCATTTGCGCCCATATACATGGAGCTTATTCACCGGTTGCTGCCCACGGGCGAGCGGCCCACCAGCATGCACCCATCCTAAGAGTCCCCCCCTTAAATTGATGACCGTCACACCCTTGCGCGCGAGTTTGGCTGCCAGTTTACCGCTGCGATAGCTGATGGTGCAATAGACAATGATGCGTTTGTCGCGGTACCGGTTCAGATTTGCTCTGAATTGCTTGTCGCCGATCGCTCCTGGAATCATGGAGACGGCCTGCTCTTTGGGTTTACGGACATCCACAAAAACAACATTCGGATCTGATAGCAGGGAGATGGCCGCCTCTGCATCGATTTCGGGAACGCCGGGAAAATCCTTTCGATAATCGGTATACATGTTCTTGACGCGTTGGCGTTTTTCGAGATCAGTCATGGAAGCGATGGCAAGATGGGCAAAGGGGGGCAGCAGCAGGGAAAAGGTGAGAAAAGAGAGCAGATAGGAGTTAAGAAGGGGGTGCCGATGGTAAAAATTTGTCGCCGGCATTGGCTGGCCTTTCCTTTGGACCCGACGAGGGCTGCATTGGCTTTTTCAAATCATATGGCTTGCAGCCCCCGTTGGCAAGTTGGCTGATTCCTCATCCAGGTTTATTGAAGGGTGGACAATCGAAAGGCCTTAGGTGCCGATGATTTGCCGAAATTCCTTGATGGTAGCCGCATAGTCGGATGTGCCGTAGATGGCCGAACCGGCCACGAAGACATCGGCCCCGGCCGCGGCAATATCACCGATGGTGGTTGGGTTAACGCCCCCGTCGATTTCGATCAGGGTTGATAATCCGCGCTCATCGATCATGGATCGCAATTGCCGCATTTTCCCCAAGGTGCTGGGGATGAACTTTTGTCCGCCAAACCCCGGGTTGACACTCATCAACATGACGAAATCCACATCCTCCAGGATCCAGTCGATGCTGGTGAGGGGCGTGGTCGGATTGAGAACCACACCGGGTCGGGCACCGCATTCCCGAATCAGTTGCACGGTCCGATGCAGATGCATGCAGGTTTCCACCTGAACCGCCACCAGGTCGGCACCTGCCTTCACAAAATCCTCGATGTAACGATCCGGGTTTTCGATCATGAGGTGGACGTCCAGGGGCAGTTGGGTGGATCGACGGGCGGCCTCCACCACAAGGGGGCCGATGGTGATGTTGGGTACGAAATGTCCATCCATGACATCCACATGAATCCAGTCGGCCCCGGCCGCTTCAACCGCTTGAATCTCTTCACCGAGGCGCGCGAAATCGGCTGACAGAATGGACGGCGCGATCAATTTCATTTTTTGTTTCCTTTCAATATCATTTATTGACGGCGCAATCGCACCGCAAAGAACCCATCGGTTGCATGCTTGTGGGGCAGTGTCGACAGCCTGCTTTGGCTGTCCAACAGAGGGTTCATTATAGACGGTAAGTCGGTGAGATCTTGGTCTATAGCAAAATCAGTCTGTTTGTTCAAAAACGAATCGATGACCGCCTGGGTTTCTTCAGGTTCGGTGCTGCAAACGGCATACACCAGCAGACCGCCAGGTTTTACGCGAGGGGCAAGATTTAAGAGCAAGCGGGTTTGCCGCCGGGCACAACGCTCAATGTCCTGTGGCGATCGCGACCACTTGGCATCCGGGTTGCGCCGAATCACCCCAAGACCTGAACAGGGGGCGTCCAGCAGAACGCGATCATAGGATTCGTTCGGGTCGGAAACTACGGCTTTTTGGAGGTCGGATGATTGGGTTGATACGATATCGATCCCCAGGCGCCTCATTTCCAGGCCGAGCGTGTGAAGCTTGCCGGCATCACGGTCCGTGGCCGTGATACGGCCGACATTGTTCATCAACGCTGCGATGTGGGCGGTTTTGCCCCCCAGGCCGGCACAGGCGTCCAGAACTGTTTGGCCCGGCTGTGGGGCCAGGAGATGGCTGACGGCCTGGGCCGCCTCGTCCTGCACCTGGAACCATCCATTTTTGTAAGCATCACTAGAAAAAATCGGCCCTTTCAGACCGTCCAGAAGAATACCCTCCGGTGTATACGTTGATGGGCGGACCTTTGCGGCGAAAGGTTGCAGCGTCTTTATGAGGGATGCTTGATCGGTTCCAAGGGTGTTGGTGCGCAGGGTCAGCGGGGGAACTTGATTGCAGACCGCACACAGGGCGGCGGCCTCCTTTTGGCCGAACTGATGGACCCAGCGTTTTGTCAGCCATTTGGGCATGGACTGACCGGCGGCCAGGGCTCCCACCGGATCGTTCTCAACTGAAGGGAAGGCGATTTCCGGCAGGCTTCGCAGCGCATTGCGAAGCACCGCGTTGACGAAACCGGTCAACCATTTTTTGTTGAGCGATTTGGCCAGGTCAACCGACGTGTTGACCGCCGCTGATTTCGGCACACGGTCCATGAAGATGATCTGGTAGAGACCCATCCTGAGGATATTCAGGACACCGGGATCCATTTTGGCCGGGGGTTTCGATGCGACGGCCTGGATGATCCAGTCCAGCCGGCCCCGCCAGCGCAGGACGCCATAGACCAGGGCGTTGACGAAAGCTTCATCACGGCGTTCGAAACGGCTTTCGGTATGGAAGCGATCCATATGCTGGTCCAGGGTGCGGCCGCCCTGGTCGATATCCAGCAGAATGGCAAGGGCCGACTTTCGCGGAGCAAGGCTCATGGCAGCGCTATTCCAGCCGTGAGCCGGGAATGATGGCGGTCCCTTTGAGAAAGTCCGCGGTGGCCATGCGGCGTCCGGAGGCGCTCTGGATTTCCAGGATTGAGAGGGCGCCGTCGCCGGTGGCCACGCGTATCTCTTTGGAAAAGCCCGGGAGGATGGTGCCGGGCGGGGCGGGCTCCGGCAGGATGGCCGGTCGGACCTTGAAGATTTTCAGCCGCAGATCCCCCAGAAAGGTAAACGCACCCGGCCAGGGTGTCATGCCGCGGATAAAGGCGTCGATGGCAGCGGTTGGCTTGTTCCAGCGGATCTGTCCGTCTTTCTTGGCCAGGAGGGGGGCGAAGGTGACGAGCGCCGGGTCCTGCTTGACGGGTTGGATGCGATTTTCAGCAAGTTGATCCAATGTTTCGATGAGCAGGGACGCCCCCAATTCAGCCATGCGGTCATGCAGGGTGGCGGCGGTATCGTCGGCTTTAATGGGGGTGCGGGCCTGCAGCAGGATGTCCCCGGCATCCAGTTCCTCGGCCATATTCATCGTTGTGACGCCGGTTTCCTGGTCCCCGTTGATCAGCGCCCATTGAATCGGGGCCGGTCCTCTGTAGCGGGGGAGGAGCGAGGCATGTACGTTGATGACCCCATCCGCCGGGATACAGAAATGATGCGGTTTCAAAAGGCGCCCGAAGGCAATGACCACGAAAAGATCCGGCGTTTTGCCCTGCATGAAGGAAAGGCATTCCGTCTCATGGATACAGCCGTATTGCTGGACATCGTAGCCCATTTGCTGGGCCGCCACTTTGACCGGAGGCGGTGCCAGTTTGCGGCCCCGTCCCTTGGGACGATCCGGCTGGGTCAGAACCGCCTGGACTTCGTGCCGGCTGGCGTGCAGGGCTTTCAATGCCGGCACGGCAAAATCCGGTGTGCCCATGAAGATGATGCGAAATGATTTCATGTCTGCTGCCGAAGTTGTTTGCGGCGTTTACGTTTGTACATCTCACGCTTCAGGGAACTGATGCGGTCGATGAACAGGATGCCGTTCAAATGATCGATTTCATGCTGGAGCACAATGGCCTGAAACCCTTCCGCATCGATAACCACCGGATTGCCCTGGCGGTCCTGGCCTTCGACACGAACGTGTGCATTGCGCTTCACATCAGCCCGAAAGTCGGGCACACTCAAGCATCCCTCGCCTTCCGACAGCAATGACCCTTCGCGAAAAACGATTTCGGGGTTGATCAGAGCCTCAGCCTGGCGTTCGCCCTCTTCCGGGGTGATGTCGTAGACAATGACACTCTGGCCCGAACCGATTTGAGTCGCGGCCAGCCCGACGCCCGGTTCATCGTACATGGTTTCGATCATGTCATCGATCAGCAATTGCAGGCTGTCGTCGAAGGCGGTGACGGGTGCAGTTTTTTTTCGCAGAAATTTGTCGGGGTAAGTTAGAATGTTGCGAACGGTCATGGCAGCCTTTCACTTTGGTTGTGCGCAGCCCCTATCTTTCATTGTTGCATTTTTATCAAGGTGGAACTGTACAAAATATGATGAATTTTTAAGGTATTGTCAAAACCGGGAACGGTATTGGCAATTAATCATTCAGCAAGTCACGCGCCACAGCGATATCGTTTCGAATTTGACGGGAAAGAGCCTCGATGCTGTCGAACTTGATCTCGTCCCGGATACGTTTCAGGAAATTGATTTTAATCTGTTTGCCATAAAGATCCTGATCGAAATCAAGGATGTGAACCTCCACGGTGAAGAGGTGATCGTCAAAAGTCGGGCTGTACCCGATATTGGCGACGCCATGATGATTCCCGCCTTCCCAATCCACCGTAACCGCATAGATGCCGGTCTTGGGACAGAGTTCGTCGTGCAGGGCCAGGTTGGCGGTGGGGAATCCCAACAATTTGCCGCCCCGGTTGCGCCCGGCGATTACGGTACCACGGATCTGGTAGTGCCGGCCCAGAAGCTTTTGGGCTTTTTCGATATCACCGGCGGCAACCAGTTCGCGAATCCGGGTGCTGCTGATGCGATCTTTATTTTGATGGGAGGACTTGATCCAATCGGCCAGAATGACCTCAAACTCCTCCTGCCTCCCCAATTCCTGCAACAAATGAATATCACCTTCGCGGTTTTTCCCGAAAGAATAGTCCTGGCCGACGATGATCGCCTTCATGCCGATACGCTTGACCAACAATTCGGTAATAAAATCCCGGGCTGAGATGGCGGCGAATTCTTGGGTAAACGGAACAACGATCAGGACATCTAGTTCGGTGGCGGCGATGAGTTCTTTTTTCTGTTCATTGAGCGTGATCAGCGGGGGATGGCGGCGATTAGTGAGCACCCTCAGCGGGTGAGGGTCAAACGTCATGGCCAGCGAGGTTCCCCGGAGGTGATTGGCTTTCTGGACAACCTCGTGGAACAAGCTCTGGTGGCCGATGTGTACGCCGTCGAAGTTCCCGATGGTTACGACGGCATTTGTGAATGGTTTGTCAATGTCCTCAATACGTTCGATGATTTTCATGGGGATTTGAATATCCTGCAATATTTTCTTGACACGCAAAGTAAAGCGGTATAGATAGTCCATCTTGCGTGATTAATCAATGGTTTTCATTCACGCATTCCGGTGTGCCGAAGTGGCGGAACTGGTAGACGCGCTAGGTTCAGGGTCTAGTATCCGTACGGATGTGGGAGTTCGAATCTCCCCTTCGGCACCACAGGAAAATCAGGGGGTACAGAACACTTTCGAAAGTTCTGGCCCCCTTTTTTAGTGGATAATTCTCTCCGGTGGCGAAAAGTAGTATAGAATCCGTGGCATCCTGGAAATGTTCCGGCCTCGCGCTATCCGGACGGATAACTTGACAGCTCCACAGCCTTACAATAGTTCTTTGGAAGTAAGCTATCAAAAGGAAAGGTTTTTGCGATGGGTTGGATGGGTAAAATCGTAGGCGGCACCATTGGATTGGCGTTGGGCGGGCCGCTGGGGGCCATTGCGGGGGCTACATTCGGGCATTTTTTCGACCAGACGAAAGAGATGACCCGGGGGGGGATGGCGGGTGCCCGCCTGAGCACCCATGAGGACGCCCAGATGACGTTTTTTGTGGCCGCCTTCTCCATGCTGGCCAAGCTGGTGCAGGCCGATGGCCGGGTGACCGAGGACGAGATCGCGGCCATCGAACGGTTTATGAAGAACGACCTGAGGCTGAGTCCGGCAAGCCGCCGGGTGGCCATCGATATCTTCAACACCGCCAAGACGTCGCCCCACTCCTTCGATGATTTTGCGGTCCAGTTTTACAACGCCTTTCGGCACCGACCGGAAATTTTGGCCTTCATGCTGGACATTCTCAGGCGGGTGGCCCTGGCAGACCGCGATTTCAGCGCCGCCGAGGTAGAACTGATCCGGCGGGCAGCCCGGATATTCGGATTGCCGGAACCCGACGACGAGCCCCTGCGGGCTCACCCTGGTAAGAAGGATGGGCAGCATTACAGCACCCTTGGGGTAACGCCGGAGGCATCCGAAGAAGAGATCAAGGCCCGCTACCGCACGCTGGTGAAGGAATTTCATCCGGATCGTATTGCCTCCAAGGGACTGCCCGAGGAGTTTACGGATTTTGCTGAAAACAAGTTCCGCGAAATTCAGGAGGCCTATGAGGCCATCAAGAAAGAACGCGGCATTTCCTGAGTGTCAGTCCGAGTATTTCACGCGTTGATGGCACCGTAAAAATTTACAAATTTCGTTTTGACGTCATTCTGGCGAAAGAGGCTGTGTCGCAATTACGCGAAGTCTCTTGTTCTTGTCCGTCATGCCGGCGAAAGCCGGCATCTCCTCAACCCGAATATTTCACGCGTTCGAGATGTTTATTGGCAAGGCATCAGGGTCCCCGCTGTACTTCTGCTACCGCAAGCCCCAGATAACGCGGCCAATGGGCATCTCGGACGCGCCCGCAGGGTGAATTTTTACTGCGTGCCTGGAAATCGGCACAGGGTACAAACTGTCACCGGAAATCGCGCCTCGAACAGTGCTTATATTAGCGATATATTTACGGAAAATAATTTCGCAGAAAAATTTCATGAAATATTCGGGTTAAGTGAATGACATGATGATGCAACAGATTCCGGATCAATCCCGTAATGACAGTCAAGGTACTTTTTACGGGATTATCACAGGTGCGCGCTATATGGCGACATCCCGCCGACGCTCTATCGGGTAGGCCGAATCACGGCGAAGCATGGACCGGCCGCAAGGCGGACTTCACCATATTGGCAAAACTGGCGTTTCCCATGGTCATCCATTTGACTTGTCGATCGGTTCGCGGATCGAGGCGACGGATAATTTCCTTTTCCGGATAACCCCGGCCATTCAAATTCCCAACTTTCTCACGCAATGCCCGCAGGAAGTCCAGCTTGCGCGCCAGGTGGCGTTTGCCGTTCTGTGGACAGGGGTTGTGGGCGCAGAAAAGGGCATCGAAGTCGAGTGCCAGAACTTTCTCCAGGGAGTCGATTTGCTGGTGGATGTCCTCGTCCGAACGGAAGAATTTGATGCGTTCGCCGATAAAGAGATCACCGGCAAACAACCAGCCCTGGCTTTTTTCCAGAAAGGCCACATGATCCTTGCTGTGGCCGGGGGTGGCCACCGGTTCCAGCCGGTATGTGCCCGATTCGATGATGTCGGGGAAGGGGTCGACCCGGAGTCTGGCGGTCCGGCCCCAGATCAGGTGCTGGTAGGGCAGAATGCGGTAGCCTGTTGCCAGTTTGGCTGCGGCCAGGGGATGCCCATAAACCGGTGCCCGGAATTGGTTATGGAAAGCGGCTGCATTGCCGCTGTGATCTTCGTGGTGGTGGGTCAGCAAAATGGTGTGGATGGGCAGGCTTTCCATGGCCGCGAGGGCTTGGCGGCGCATGTTGCTCTGGCCCGTGTCGATCAGCACACCGTCCAGATAATAAAAATAGACACCCATGATGGGCGGGCCGATGGGGCCATATCCGAGATGAACGGCATGAACAGGACCGAAAGTTTTCTTGATGATGCGATGCAATGGTGATGCTCCCGATAGCAAATGATCCCGCGTATTTTCGCCCGGCACCCAATAGATGGTGTGGCCGGTACGTATAACCTGAGCCCCGTGATGATAACCGGCTTTAGATTCTACTCATAAATTTTTTCTCCTTCCACAAAGGCGCTTTCCGCATCGTCGTCGATGAGGCGGACACTGCCGGTCTGGTCGGGATTCATTTGCTCGCGGTACCATTCATTGGCAATGATCATGGCCATGACCTCGTTGCTGCCCGTCCAGATGGAGGCCAGGCGCAGGTCGCGGACAATGCGTTCCACCGGAAATATGTCGGTGTACCCGATGCCGCCCATGACCTGCATGGCATTATGGGCGACCTTCTGGCACGATTCGGTTATGAATTTCTTGGTTTCGGAAACCTGGCGGCGGATAAAGTGAGGCGGACTGCCGGCATCGACGGCGTGAGCGGTCGTGTAGGCCATTGCACGGCAGGCGTCCAGCAACATGGCGGCTTCGGCGATCTGGAAGCTGACCCCCTGAAATTGGTTGATGATCTGTCCGAAAGCCTTGCGGCGGCTGGTGTAGCGGGTGGCCACATCGAGGGCCGGACGGGCCGCGCCGATGGTCATGGCGGCGGTGCCCAGCCGCTCGGGAATCATCATGGTGTTGAACACGGCATAGGCGCCGTGCAACTGGCCCACGATGTTTTCCGCAGGCACCCGTACGTCACGAAATACCAGGCGTCCGGCTCCCCCGCCGCGGCATCCCATCAGGTTGTAGAGATATTCAGTCTCCACACCGGGGCCCCGGTCGACGACGAAGCAGGTGAGGGCCTTGTGGGGTTTGGCATCCGGATCGGTCCTGGCATAAACCAGGAAATAGTCGGCGCCCTCCGCCCCGACAATGAAGCGCTTCTGGCCGTTGAGGATGTAGTCTTCACCCTCACGGACCGCTGTGGTGGTGGTGCCGAAAAAATCCGACCCGCCGCGGGGTTCAGTGAGGCATTCGGCGGCAAAGATGTCGCCCTTGAGAAGGGGTTTGACATAGCGTTCCTTCTGGTCGTCGCTGCCGTGCTGGATAATGGCATCGCACACCAGTTCGGCGCCCACGCCGAAAACGCAGGCGAAGATGTACCCCAATGTTCCGACTTCTTCCATGACCATGGTTGTGCTTACCCAGTCCAGTCCGCGACCTCCCCATCGGCGGGGATAGCGGCAGCCCATAAGGTTGCGGCGCCCGGCCTCTTTCAGGAATTCCTTGGGGAAGCGGATGCGGTCCTTGTCCATATCCAGAATCATCTGGCGGGGTACCCACTTGACCAGGTCCCGGACTTCCCGGCGCAGAGCCAATGATTCGTCTGAAAGTAAATGATTAAACATAACAATTCCTTAGAATACAGTAATTAATGTACAGTTTAATGAACCGTCGTCCGTGATCATGTAATGGCCAGTCAGCTTTAAGATGACCCCGGGGAGGCGTCGCCATTTTCGAGTTCCGCCAAACGACGGATCAATTTTTTTTTGACGTCATTCAGATCATTTTCCAGCTGTTCAAGTTCTTCGATGTGGCTGCGGATCTCGGTCAGTTTTTTTTCACCATATTGAAGGCTTTTGCGGATTTGTTCGGCTTCGGACATGCCGAGATCCGTGTGGCCGATCATTTCGGCAATTTCCTTCAGACTGTACCCGAAGCGTTTGCCCCGCAGGATCAGTCTCAAGCGGGCCCGGTCACGCCGGCTGTAGATACGCTGGTTGCCCTGGGTGCGTCGGGGCGTAATCATTCCTTTTTCTTCATAAAAGCGAATCGAGCGGGTACTGATGTCCAGTTCGCCGGCCAACTGTGAAATGGTAAAATAGTCAGAATATGGGGTTGAACGGGGCACGAATATGGACTCCCTAATGGCAATGGTGGACGGATCGAATGGCATTCGTATAATTAGTGTCCGTCCATAAACGGTAGGTTTTGGTTTCTGGCAAGGCCCGAGCGAGTTTCAACCGGAGGAATAGTAGACTATTTCGAGGATTGAAAACGAGCGAGAAAGCCGCCAGGGGGCGAAAGATGCCGTTTATGGATGACCAATAGTTAACCTTAACGTAAAGGTAAACTATAGCGGAATGGTTAGCCTGTATATCGGGTCATGTCAAAACAAATTTGCAAAAATATTTTTATGAAATATTGGGGCTGGCCGCGGGAGGGGATAGGCGAGGCAACAGAATAGATACTCCCGCGGTCAACAAAAGGCTTTAATTTGGATGGCTAGCGCTTAATGGTCAGCTTTTCAATCACGACCGGATCGACAGGGCGGTCCATGGGGCCGGTGGCAACGCCTCCGATGGCTTGCACTACATCCAGCCCTTTGGTGACGCGACCAAAAACCGAGTGCCGGTCATTCAGATGCGGGGTCGCTGCCAAGGTGACGAAAAACTGGCTGCCATTGGTGTTGGGACCGGCATTGGCCATGGAAAGCACGCCTTCACCGTCATGGCGCAGGGACGTGTCGAATTCATCCTGGAAACGGTAGCCGGGGCCTCCGGTGCCGGTGCCCTGGGGACAGCCCCCCTGAATGACAAATCCTGAAATGACCCGGTGAAACGTCAAGCCGTCATAAAAAGGGCCTTCCTTTTCAGTGGGCTGGCGGCCTTCGGCCAGATTGATGAAATTCCATACGGTTTCCGGGCATTCGGCGGCATAAAGCTCGGCTTCGAAGGTGCCTTTGTTGGTTTCAAATACGGCTACGGGCCGGTCGACGGATTCTTTGTGATCGACTTTTTCAAAGCTCATCAGTTTCTCCTTAGGGGTTAAGGTAATCGATTATTATTTGTGATAAAATCATGTTTTCAGGATCCTATGCGAACCGATAGAAAATCGGTTGGGTAAAACGAACGATAATTCAGGCGATGATCTGGCCCCCAAGCCGCCCGGTGTCATCCATATCCTGGACGATGGCCTGCGCAATGGTGTTCATGCGGCTGTCCTCGCCGTCCAACAGGATGCTGAGATAATTGCCGGAAAGGCCTTTCAGCCGGCCCGTGGCACGGTCGCGCCGATTTTCCACCAGCACATCGATTTTCTGGCCGACGGCCTGTTCTATAAAGGCCTGCTTTTTACGATTGCCTATCGCCCGGATAAGGGCGGTGCGCTCTTTGGCGACCTGGGGAGGGACCTGGTTCGGATAGTTGAAGGCCGGGGTTCCGGGCCGCCGTGAATAAGGGAATACGTGGAGATAGGAAAGCGGGAGCTCCTCTATAAGCCCGGCTGTCTTTTCAAAGGATCGGTCGTCTTCTCCCGGAAAGCCGATCAGCACATCGGCGCCGATCGCGGCCTGGGGCAAACGTTTGGCAATGGTGACAACCCGCTGCCGGAAAAAATCCCGGGAGTAGGGACGGTGCATCCTTTTCAGAATTGCATCGTCGCCGCTTTGCAGGGGAAGATGGAAATGGGGGCAGAAAATGGCCGACGCGGCGACACGCGCGATGATCCCATCGGACAGTTCATGGGGTTCGATGGAACTCAAACGGATGCGCGCCAGCGGCTTTTCCGCTTCGATCCGTTCCAAAAGGGTTGCAAGGTCCGTGGCCGGTTGGAGGTCGAGTCCGTAAGCTCCCAGGTGGATGCCGGTCAGCACCGCCTCGTGGTAGCCCTGCTGCCCGAGATGACGGAGGTGGCGGATAACCTGCCCGGGACGCATGCTGCGGCTGCGGCCGCGGGCATAGGGTACGATGCAATAGGTACAGAAGCTGTTGCAGCCGTCCTGGATTTTCAGAAAGGGCCGGGTGCGGGCCCCGGGTGCGGCCGTTGCCGGGTTGAAAAAACGCAGCCCGGGGGCGAGATCGTCCACGGCCCGGATCGGAGCGTCTTCCGTGTGCCCGACGGTGCGGACAATGATGTCGGGCAGTTCGTCTCTCCGGCTGTGTCCCACGATGGCATGTACGCCTTCAATGGCTTCGATCTCTTCGGGGGCCACCTGGGCGTAGCAGCCGGTAACGATGATGCGGGCCCCCGGATGGTGGCGCTGGAGTTTCCGGATCAACTGGCGGGACTGCATGGATGCCTTCTGGGTAACGGTGCAGGTGTTCACGATACAGACATCGGCCCTGTCGCCGTCTTCGCTCCTCTGCCAGCCATGGGCGCTCAGCGCTGCGGTGAGCACGTCGGATTCGTGCTGGTTGACTTTACAGCCCAATGTCGAGATATGAAATCGCAATGAATACTGCTCCATTGTAATGGTCTATGCTGATTCCTTTTTTTCCGGAAAAGAAAAGGAATCAAAAATTATAAGATCCAGCCGCCGCCCAGGACTTCATCTTTATCGAAGAAGACGGCGCCCTGTCCCGGGGTGATGGCGTCCTGGGGGCTTTCGAACCGCAGCAGCGCTTCTGCCGGTGCCGTTTCCGTCACCACTGCCGGAGCGGCCTTATGCCGGTAGCGAATCTGGGCGGTCACCCGGGCGGGAAACCGTTCTGGACGATGGATCCAGTTGATATCCGCCACCGTGGCGGTATCCCCGGCCAGGTCGGTGCGTTTCCCGACAACCAGGCGGTTGCGCGCATGGTCCAGGCGGACCACATAGTAGGGCTCCGGGGCCGGACAGTTGATGCCGCGGCGCTGGCCGACGGTAAACAGGTGCAGTCCCTTATGGCGGCCCAGCACGCGTCCCTGGGTATTCTCGATAAGGCCCTCTTGGGGGCGGAATCCCTCCTGTTGCTGCAAAAAGAGGTGATAGGGGGTGTCCTTGATAAAACAGATATCCTGGCTTTCCTGGCCCATTGCCGGAACCAGGTGATGACGGCGGGCGATGGCGCGCACCTCGTCTTTGGTCAGATCCCCAAGGGGAAAAAGGGCCTGTTGCAGTTGCTCCTGATTCAGGCGAGCCAGAAAATAGGATTGATCCTTGCCGGGATCAACCCCGCGGTGGAGATGGCGTCGACCATCCGGGCCGGTTTGCAACCGGGCATAGTGACCGGTGGCCAGGGCCTCCGCCCCCCGCTCGCGCGCCAGGGAGAGGATATGACCGAACTTGATGGTCGGATTGCAAAAAAGGCAGGGATTGGGTGTACGGCCATCCTGATAGGTCGACGTGAAATAGGCCACCACAGTCCGGCGAAAGGTTTCCGATATATCAAGGATATCCACCGGGATATCGAGTTGCCGGCTTATCTCGGCCATGTCGTGGGCCGGGGAGGCCGGAGATCCATGCCGACCTGATGGTTGCTCGTATCCGGTGCGGAAATGGAGTCCGACAATGTCGTGACCCTGCTGTTTCAATAGAAAAGCGGCGACCAGGGAGTCTACGCCGCCGCTGATGGCAACGGCAATGACTGTCATCCGTCGAAGAATTTTTGGTTACTGGGACGGACCGACATGGCGCGCGATGGGCAGGCGGGAATACACAGTTCGCACAGGCTGCATTTACGTTGGTCGAATTCCACGGTCATTTCCGGACGCTGGAGGAACAAGGCCCCGGTGGGGCATACGGCCGTGCAGGCCCCGCAGTGGGTGCATTTGGTTTTTTCCCGCTTGATTTCCTGATCGGCGTTTTGAACCTGGACCCCCTGAGCTTTGAGGTACTTGACCCCCTCCCGGAACATTTTCCGCTCACCGGACAGTTCGAGAACCAGGATCCCCTCCTTGCGGGGCAGGATGGTGGCGTTCAGAATGTTGAAGGTCAGGTCGAATCGCTTGGTCAGGTTGCAGACGATGGGTTTCTGGGCCACTTTTTGTGAAAACCGCAGGATCAATATTTTGGAATACACGCCGTCCTCCCGATACTTTAAAAAACGCCACATTAACGACAATTTATCTTGCTGTCAACTTGCGGTCAGTGCCTGGGACGGGCGGGACAGCTCGAAGCCGGTTTGGTGATGTGGACGGAAGCCCCCGCTACCCCTTAGTGTCACGACGAACGATTGCGGGCGACGGGCAAAAATGGCGACGGCCGGACCACCCCGAAAGGGGTCGGATAAGGGAAGATGGTTGATTCAGGCGGCGGATTTTTCTATAAATACCCTATCCCGGATATTTCACGTGTTCGCGATGTTCATTGACAGGGCATCAGGGGCGCCGCTGTACGCCTGCGACCGCAAGCGCCCGATAACGCGGCCAATAAGAATCTCGGGCTCGTCCGCAGGGGAAAAATATTGATGCGGTTCTTTCTGAAAAGCGCCGGTCACAACGTGTTGTAAGCCATCTTGACCGCAACTTTCATTATTCAGGTCGGCAGGCTGACGGGCCGATAAACATCCCATGAACCGATTCGCCTATCGCACAACCGGTTTGGCTCTCAAGGCTTTTTCATGGTTTTCAAAAGCCCGGGTCACGACCCATAACAGCGAAACCATCCCCCGGGATGGATCGCTCCTGTTCGTCATCAATCATTTCACCCGTATCGAAACCCTGTTGCTGCCCTATTGGCTCAATCAATTGACGGGACTGCCGGTGTGGTCCCTGGCCGACTACGAATTGTTCCAAGGGGCTTTAGGCAGCTATCTCGACACGGTCGGCGCGGTTTCCACACGTGATCCCGACCGGGATCGTCTGATCGTGCGATCCCTGCTCACCGGCGAGGCGGCCTGGGTGATTTACCCCGAAGGCCGCATGGTCAAGAACAAGAAGATCGTGGAAAAGGGCCGCTACATGATCTCCTATGCCGGCGGCAAACATCCGCCGCATACCGGTGCCGCCACCCTGGCCCTGCGCACCGAATTCTACCGCCAGCGCATCCATCGGCTGCTGCAGGAGTCCCCTCCGGAAGCCCGGCGCCTCCTGTCGGAATTCAAAATCGACAATGAGGCGCCGCTCCTGTCCCGGCATACCTATATCGTGCCCGTCAACCTGACCTACTATCCGATTCGCGCCCAGCAAAACGCCTTGAGCGATCTGGCCCGCAAATTCAATGAGAACCTCTCCGAACGTCTCGTGGAAGAGTTGATGGCGGAAGGCACCATGTTCTTGTCCGGTGTGGATATCGACATGCGTTTCGGACACCCCATCCCCATCGGCGAATGTCTGACCTGCCCCAAAATCGAACGTGATATCAGCAGCCGCCAGGTTATCAATTTTGACGATACGCTGGCGTCTCGCAAGCAGATGCGGCGGGAAGCGCTAAGCATCATGCAGCGGTATATGGATGAAATCTACCGCATGACCACCATCAATCACGACCACCTGTTTGCTTCCATGCTGCGGCAAATTCCCTATCGCAGCGTGCAGCCGGACGACCTCCGTCGCAAAGTCTACCTGGCGGCCAATCAATGCGTGGCCCAAAACCCGACCCATTACCATCGCAGCCTTAGCGAAAGCCAACTGCCCCTGCTTACGGACGACCGTTTTGGCAAGTTCCGGGAGTTCATTTCGCTGGCGCGGCAGACCGAAGTGCTGGAAGGGTCGGATGATGCGCTGTTCAAGAATCCTTCCCGGCTGACCCATCCCTTCGAATTCCATCGGGTGCGCATCGAAAATCCGTTACGCGTTATCTCCAACGAGGTGGAGCCGCTCAAGGAACTCCAGCGCTGTGTGCGCCGCATTGCCTGGCAGCCGGCGGCCTGGACCCGCTATCGGCTCGCCCGGCACCTGCGCCGGAAGGCCCTCGCGGAATTTGAAAAGGACTACGAGGCCTTTTTTATCGAAAACGAGTCCAAACCCCGCGGCATCGGCCGCCCGATTTTTCTTAAAGGACGCTCTCGGCAACTTGGCGTCGTCGTGGCGCATGGCTACATGGCGGCACCCGAAGAAGTCCGCGGCCTGGCGGATTATCTCAACCGGCAGGGCTATTGGGTCTATGCCCCCCGGGTGAAGGGGCACGGTACGGCACCGGAGGACCTGGCCCGCCAGACCTACCGGGATTGGATTGACAGTGTGGAGGAGGCCTATGCCCTGATGGCCTGTCATTGCCGCCATGTGGTGGTGGGCGGCTTCAGCAATGGTGCCGGTTTAGCTCTGGAGACGGCCGCACGCATCGAAGCCATCAAAGGCGTTTTTGCCGTCAGTCCGCCCATGCGGCTGCAGGATTTTTCAGCACGCTTCGTTCCGGCCGTCGATATGTGGAATCGCCTGATGCAACGCATCGGCACCAACGGGGCCCGCAAGGAATTCATCGAAAATCATCCGGAAAACCCTCACATCAACTACCACCGCAACCCCATTGCCGGCATTCGGGAACTGGAGCGGCTGATGGATCGCGTGGGGGACTGCCTTAAAGATGTGCAGGTGCCGGCCGTCGTGGTCCAGTCCGTGGCCGACCCGGTGGTGGATCCCCGGGGATCCCGCCATATTTTCGATCGGCTGGGCTCACGGGAAAAGAAGTACATCCTGTTCAATCTCGATCGTCACGGCATTCTCCTGGGCCCGGGCAGCGAGCAGGTGTATCGGGTGATCGGCAACTTCCTGGCCGACATCCGGGCCAATCTGGAGGGTTAGTCCGTGCCCAGCCATAAACGGCATCTTTCGGCCATGGCGGCGTTCTCGCTCGCTTTATATCCTCGAAATAATGATTTCTTCTACATATCGATAAATTCCGGCTTCCGAAGCTGTGTCGCAATAACCACGACTCTCGGCGTCGGGGTCGGTATCGGAATCGGGTTCGAAAGGGGGTCGGATAGGGTTAAAGCATGGAAATCGGTCGTTCCGATGAATCTTTGCAAGAATAAAACAGGAAATTCCGGACGATCCCGATCCCGACACCGATACTGCTCCGCCACGGCCGTCTGCCTTTTGCCTGCCGCCCTGATGCTCGATTATCCGCGGCCTGAAAATCTGAGTATTGCGACACAGGCTCTTCCGCCGGAATGACATCATAACTGGAATCGCGTCGAGGGTGATGACGGACAGCCGACAGCGGGAAGGGGGAATCCCCTTGACACTGTCCGGAGGGGTTGTAAAATCAGCATGAGGCCATTGATGTTGGTCTCAATCTCCTCGTCTCAAAGGGCGGCCTGCCGGGTCGCCCTTTTTGATGCTTGAAACCGTTCGGCAAGGGCAGCGCTCAATCCAAAAAAATTAAAAAAGGCCATCACCCATGAATCTTATCGCCTGGATCATACTCGCCGCACTTCTCCTGGATTTCTGGCTGCACTGGCAGGCTGATCGGCTCAATTTAAAGGCGCAGCCCGCCACGCCGCCCGATAGTTTTCGTTCCCTCTATGAAAATGGGGATTACCAGCGGTCAAAGGATTATCTCGCCGTCAATACACGGTTCGGGTGGCTGGCGGAGGGCATCCAATTGGCGGCGGTCGTTATTTTCTGGCTGGCCGGCGGATTCCCCGCCCTGGATGCCTGGGTGCGCTCCTGGGGGCAGGGCCCGCTTCTGACCGGCCTTTTCTTTATCGGTCTCCTGGTGGTCCTGCGCGCGGTCCTCTCGCTGCCCTTCAGCATCTACAGCACCTTTGTGATCGAGGAAAATTTCGGTTTCAATCGGACGACATGGCCGACGTTTATTCTCGATCGCATCAAGGGCGCTATCCTGGGCATGGTTCTGGGCGCGCCCCTTCTGGCTGGCATCCTGTTTTTTTTTCGTGAAGCCGGCTCCTTGGCGTGGCTTTATTCCTGGGCCGTGGTGGTCGCCTACATGCTGGTAATGCAGTATGTCGCCCCGACCTGGATCATGCCGCTCTTCAACCGCTTCGAACCCCTGACGGACAAAAACCTGGCCAAGGCCATCCTGGACTACGCCCGTTCGATCGATTTCCCGCTGGCGAACGTTTTCGTCATGGATGGATCCAAGCGGTCCGGAAAGGGCAATGCCTTTTTCACCGGGTTTGGCCGTAACAAGCGCATTGTGCTTTTCGACACCCTGGTCCAGCAGCATGAACAGGGTGAACTGGTGGCCATCCTGGCCCATGAAATGGGGCACTACAAAAAGCACCACGTCATCGTGGGGCTTTTCACCGGCATCCTGCAGGCCGGTATCATGTTTTACCTGCTGTCCCTGTGCATTGGATATCCCCCGCTTTTCGAGGCCTTTTATATGCCCCAGCCGTCGGTCTACGCCGGCCTGGTTTTCTTTGGACTGCTGTATGCGCCCGTGGATTTTTTCACCGGACTGGTGTGGATGAGCCTGTCGCGCCGCAACGAGTATGCCGCCGATCGTTTTGCGGTGGAAACCACCTGTCAGGGTGAAGCCCTGGCCCTGGCCCTGCAGAAATTATCCGTCCATCATTTGTCCAATCTTTCCCCCCATCCCTTTTACGTTTTCCTGAACTATTCCCATCCGCCGGTTCTCCAGCGGATCGAAGCTATTCGCAGCCAGTGCGACACCCTCAAGAATGCCTGACGGACACTTCCAAGTTTCTGAAAAAGCCATTGCGTTTGGGCACAGGATGCGAATCCTGTGAGACTTTTGCAGCATGGGGTGTAATCCTTCCCGGGGGTTGCCCCTAAGGGATGAATGGGCTAAATCTGTTTTCCGGCTTATGGGAAATCCAACCGACCATTCGACGGGGCAAGCAATTTATCACAAACGGAGAAACACATATGGCTGAAGGTACTTGGCGAGGACTCGCAAGCGACAACCATGCCGGCATTCATCCGGATATCATGGCGGCCATGGCAGCGGCCAATCGGGGGCATGCCGTTGCCTATGGAGACGATCCTTATACCGCATCGGCGGTGGCGCGTTTCCGGGAACATTTCGGTGAAAATATCGAGGTCTATTTCGTGTTCCTGGGCACGGCCGCCAATGTCCTGTCCCTGCAGGCCGCCGCCGAGCCCTACAATTCTGTAATTTGTGCGGATACCGCCCACATTCATGTGGATGAGTGCGGCGCGCCAGAGCGCCACACGGGCTGCAAATTGCTGACCGTGGCTTCGCCCGACGGCAAGTTGACCTGTGACGGCATCCGGCAACATCTGCACGGTTTCGGGTTCGAACACCATGCTCAGCCGGGGGTGGTGTCCATAACCCAGGCCACCGAGTTGGGGACCGTCTATCGACCGGAGGAGATCCGGGCGATCGCTGATCTGGCCCATGCGCATAAAATGGTGCTGCACATGGACGGCGCCCGCCTGGCCAATGCCGCGGTCCATCTGGATATGAATCTTCGGCGTCTGACCACCGAAGCCGGAGTGGATATCCTTTCTTTTGGCGGTACCAAAAACGGGATGATGGTGGGCGAGGCCATCGTCTTTTTCAGTACCGATCTTGCCCGGAATTTCAAATACCGCCGCAAGCAGGGCATGCAACTGGCCAGCAAGATGCGCTTCATCGCCGCCCAGTTCGAGGCCCTGCTTACCAACGACCTCTGGCGGCACTGTGCCGAACAGGCCAACCGGATGGCGACGCTCTTGGCCAGGGAACTGCAGGCGCTACCGGAAATTCACATCGACCGGGAAGTAGCGTCCAACGGTGTTTTCGCCCGCGTTTCCCCGGAGATTATCGCTCCACTCCAGGCGATCTGCCCGTTCTACGTCTGGAATGAGGCGACCTCGGAAGTCCGGTGGATGACATCGTTTGACACGACGGAAGAGGATATTCACGGGTTCATCGCTGCCCTCAAAAAGGTATTGTCGTCGTGCTGAGCCGACGCGTCCTGATTATCGCCGATATCGAAGGGAGTTCGGGGTGCTGGAACTATGCGGCCTCGCTTTTCTTCACGCGCGAGTGGGTGCAGGCCTGTGAAGCCATGACTTTGGATGTCCAGGCTGTGGTGCAAGGTCTCTTTGATGCCGGAGCCGAAGAAGTCATCATCAAGGACTTTCACCGTACGGGCTACAATTTATTGCCCGAGCATATCGATCCGCGGGCCCGGGTCAACAGTGGCTACGCCCTGGGGCCCATTCCGGGAATGGGCGATCCCGGCCGAACTGATACCGTGATGTTTCTGGGGTTGCATGCCGCCTCTGGTACCTCGGGGTTTTTGCCGCACACCATGACCTCGCGGCTGGCTGAAGTGCAGGTAAACGGACGACTGGTGCCGGAGGTTGCCTTGTTTGCCTCCCTGCTGGCTCCTTACGGTATCCGACCGGTTTTCTTCTCCGGCTGTCCGGACGCCTGCCGGCAGGCCCGGCAAGAGGTGCCGGGGATCACTACTTTTGAGATCGACAAGGCGGGGGGGCCGGATGGCTTCGACCCTGCCGCCTGGAGGCGCCGTCTGGCCCAAACGGCGGTGGCCGCCCTGACCAATTGCCACACCCGACCGCTGGAAGGCCGCGGTCCCCTGGACGTAAAAGTGGTGTTCCGGGATGGCCCGGCAATGGCGAAAAAGATTGCGCGTCGCTGGCGGGTGCAATGCCAAGGGGATGCCGTGCATTTCATTGCCGATGACATGCCGGCGCTTTTCGAGATATTGAGCCGGATTTGCTATCTCGTACCCGCCCTGCTTCCCGTGCTGCCCCTGGCGTTGCCGTTGTACAACATGAAAGGGCGCGCCGGTCTGGCCTGGGTGCGGCATCGCCTGAAAAAGGTGGCGTGAAGCAAGATGATATACTGAAGGGCTTAATTGGAAATGAAGAATGCTTCGCATTTTTACCTTTAATTGAAAATTCGGCAAAGTTCGATCGGTCCGGAGTGATTTAATTTCATTATTCCTTTTCTTTTCCGGAAAAGAAAAGGAATCAATTTTCAGCGGGACTCAGACAGTCCGAGCACTTTTTTCCGTCCGCCCCGCCGATGCTCGGCGCGGGACAAAGGGAAAACCAAAACCAAAAAATCGAAAACGCGATCATAAATTCAGGAGAAGCATACACTATGGAACCGACGAAGAACATCACGCTGCCGCTGCCCGCCCTGGATGACCCGGAAGGAGAACGCGTGCCCGATAACTTGCCGCCGGTGGTGGACGCCCACGTCCATATTTTTCCGGATGCGCTTTTCGATGCGGTCTGGGGATGGTTCGATCAGTTCGGTTGGCCGATACGTTACCGACTCTATACGGACGATCTGATTGATTTCCTGCTCGAGAAAGGGATTAGCCATATTGTTGCCCTCCAATACGCCCACAAACCGGGCGTGGCGGACGAACTGAACCGCTATATGACCGATCTCGTGCGGAAAAACCAGGCGGTAACCGGTCTGGCCACGGTTTTCCCCGGAGAGGAGGATGCGGAGGGCATTCTGGCAAAGGCGTTTAAAAATGGGCTTAAAGGGGTTAAACTGCACAGTCATGTGCAGTGTTTCACCATGGACAGCCCCGGGATGCACGCGGTCTACACAGCCTGCTGCGATCACGACCGGCCGCTGGTGATTCATGCAGGCCGCGAGCCCAAGAGCCCGGCTTATCCCTGCGACCCCTACACGATCTGCCACTGGACCAATGTCGAAAAAGTGCTGCAAGCCTATCCCGCCTTGAAACTGGTGGTCCCGCATCTCGGGGCGGACGAATTCGATGCCTACCAGAGGCTTTTGGAGCGGTTTGACCACCTGTGGCTGGATACCACCATGGTGTTGGCAGACTATTTGCCAATGGCAAGCCCTCCAGACATTGCCGGCATGCGAACGGAACGGATCCTTTACGGGACGGATTTTCCGAATATTCCCTATGCCTGGGACCGGGAGTTGCGTCGAATGGAAAAGATGGGGTTGGATGCCGAATCGCTCCGGAAGATTTTGGGCGATAATGCGGCCGCCCTATTTGGGATTGATTACGGAAGACGTTATGGCGAATGACGCGGAACATAGCGCCCTTACAAGCCGCTTGAAGGAACTTGAATCGGAGAACAGGTCGTTACGCGGTGCCGTACAACAGAACGTTTCAGTGGCGGAAAGCTATCGCCGACTTTTTGATAATGCACCCGTGGGGATGTATCAAATCGATATGGCCAGCGGAAGATGTGTCTCGGTAAACCGCTCAATTCTGGATTTTACCGGCTACACGCGTGAAGAATTTTTGTCCATGCCAATGACCGCATTTCTGACCGAGGTCAGTCTTAATGATTTTCTTGAACGCTTCGAAAAGATACAACGCGGTGAAATTGTTCCCAGCCGTGTTCAGTACCAGATAAGGATCAAGGATGGCCGTACCCTATGGGCCCAGTTCGAGGTCCAATATTTCTTTGAAAACGACAGCGTACGGGGTGCGTCAGTTGTGGTTTACAACATCAATGAACATAAGCAAACCTTGATAGCGCTCGAAGAAAGCGAAAAGCGGTTTCGGCGGCTCGTGGAAACCATGAAGGAGGGGTTGATTATCCTGGATAACGATGGGCGGATCCTTTACGTTAATCAACACCTCGAGAATATCAGCGGCTACCGCTCCGATGAACTCATCGGACGCAAAGTTCAGGATTTTTTACCGCCGGATGTATCGAAACTGATATATCAACGGCTGACAGGGCAGGGGCGCAATTTACGCCATGCGTTTGAAATCCGCTGGAAAAGCAAAAAGGATGAGCCGAAATTCAGCATTATCTCACCGCAGATACTTTCCAATGTCGACGGAGGTTCGGATATAAGTTTTGCTATCATCACTGACATTACCGCCAAAAAAGAAGCTGAGAACCTGCTGCACCAAAGGGAAGAAGAACTTCAGAAGAAAAACGAGCAGTTGGAAAAAATGAATACCGCCTTGCGGAAACTGGTGGATATGCGTGAAAGCGACAAAGCGGAATTAAAAAATGCTTTTGCGAAGGGCTTGCATCAACTGATCGATCCGATCATGGACAAACTTCGCACTAGCGGGTTGAATGACCGGCAAAAAATTTATGTGGATCTACTATCCGCGAATCTGAAAGAGATGACCGCCCCCTATAACAAGGGGCTTTCACCGCGTTTGATGCTGTTGACCCCCGGTGAAATCGAAGTCGCCAATCTGGTCAAATACGGCCGGACCACCAAAGAGATCGCGTCGGTATTGAATATTTCCACCCGCACGGTGGATATGCATCGGCTTAATATAAGACGCAAACTGGGGCTGCACCGCACCGGTACCAATTTGAGGACTTACCTGCTGTCGACGTGAAGCCTCAAAGCTCAAAGCTGAAAGCTGAAAGGAAAACCATTAAGACCTTGGAGCAATCAGCGACTAGGGTAGAGCTATGCAACAGTTTGGATATGAAGAGTTGAAAGTATGGGATCGTGCGGTCTCATTTGCCGTCATGGTTATCGACGCATCGGAGAGCATTGACACCGGGCCGGCAGCATTATCGTTTGATCGAGCAAATCGAAGCCTCCTCGACAAGTGTTGCGATGAACATAGCCGAAGGCAAAGGTCGATTTTCCAGAAAAGAATTCAAACATTTTTGCTGCATTGCCAGGGGCAGCCTATACGAAACCACCACTCTGCTGGAAATTTTTCATCGTAAAGCCTGGATACCCACGAATACCTATTCGGAACTGAAATCCGAAGCCATAGAGATCGCCGCCATGATCAAAGGGCTTATCAATTCTCTTCGAACGGAATGAGCTTGTTTGTTTTCCTTCGCGCTTTACGATTTTAGGAAGTTCCTTTGAGCTTTCAGCTTTGGGCTTCACGCTTCTTGTTATTGCCGTCCCTTTGAGCTTTGGGCTTTCAGCTTTGAGCTTGCCGCTTTGAGCTCTGCCAAAGGCAGTCCTTTCAGCTTGACGCTTTGAGCTTGGCGCTGCCTTTCTTAGCCGCTAGGCTTCTCCCGCCGCGGCACTCCCATAGGCCTCGTCGAGGCGCATGGTCACGTATTGATTGAGGCGTTCATTGCGCTCTTCGATGTCGAAGCAATGGGCATCCTCTCCCATCAGACCCTCGGGGACAAAATCACCGATTTCATCGGGATCGGTAATCATTTCGCCGAAAAAGCAGACCGAGAGCCAGCGGTCGTCCGGATCGTCATCGATGATATCGACCATGGCGAATAGGGGGCGTTTGTTCTGACGCACATGTTTGGCCCGCAGGGAGTAGGTCACGCCGGGGCGCGCCACAAAGTCGAGTTCCACCTCCGGTTTGCTGGCGAGGTGTTTTTTCAGTTCCAGAAATGTCGTCTTGGTCTGCGACGCAGGATCCGACCATGCGTCGAGCAGGGCCTCTAATTCGGATGTATTATTTATGGGCGCCATGATTGTGCCTCCGGTGAAAGGGTATTGGGATATAGTGCATAAACTTTACGGCGATTTATAGTGCGATCACACGGCGAGGTCAAGATTTTTTGAGCGATGCGGAGATTTCCGCGATGCGTTTGGAAATATCGCGCACGGTCATGCGGCGGTTGTCGATCCACCACTTGGCGCTGGTTTGGGCCTGCCATTCCATGAAAAAGCTATCGAAAGCGTCATTGCTTAGTTTTTCGGCCGCAGCATCGGCGTGGGTGATATTCTGCTTGAGGTAGTTGACCTTGTTGATCAATTCGGCACGAACTTTTTCAGCCCAGGTGAGCATTTTAGCTGAGCCGGTCAGTTCCGGAAATCCGATTTCCTGGTGGGCCTGGGACAATTGGGCGGTTTGCCGGCGGGCATAGGCGGTTTTGCATTTATCGCAATACCAGTCTTTTTTGTCCACCAGAAACAGGTTTCTTTCGTGACTTTCGAAAAGTTGAACTTTAAATCGGCTGCGGCAGGTTTCGCAGCGAACTTCATAGGTAAAGTTGTCTTCCGTCATATTTCCTCGCGGGGGCAAATTGGTCGCATGCTTTCAAAAAAGAAGGTCGATCCGCTATGACGAATCGACCTTAGGTTGGTAATTGTGGTCGGGAAGACTGGATTTGAACCAGCGACCCCAGCGTCCCGAACGCTGTGCTCTACCAGGCTGAGCCACTTCCCGACAAGAAAAGGTTCAATATTGCAGACGGCTTAAAAAGTCAATCAGTTTTTCCCGATAGTTGGGATGGATGTTTCGTTTAAATTCCCTTTGAGCGAAGCCGCCGGCTGGTGCCGGTTTAATCATTCATGGAAAAAGCACCAAGCTCAAAGCGTCAAGCTGAAAGGGCGACGCTTCGCGTCGACATCGAAATACCCAAAACGACCACTGCAGCAGGCCCTTTTTTTATAAGAGCGTTCAGCTTGGCGACCTGCCGCAGGCCGTTACCGGGCCAGAATGTTGTTGAGGACGATGGTTTCCTCGCGGCCGGGGCCGACGGAAATGATATCCACCGGTGTTGCCGTCAATTCCTCGATCCGTTTCAAGTAGCTGCGGGCCTCTTCCGGCAGTTCATCATAGGTGCGGATACCGCTGATATCGGTTTTCCATCCGGGCAGCGTTTCATAGATCGGTTGGCATTCGGCCAGCACCTTGAGGTTCGTGGGGAATTCGCTAAGGGTTTGGCCCTTGTATTCGTAGGCATTGCAGATCTTGATCTCGTCAAGTTCGCCCAAGACATCCAGCTTGGTGATGGCCATCCCGGTCAGGCCGTTCAGCCGCACGGCGTTGCGCACGATCACCGTGTCCAGCCAGCCGCAGCGACGGCGGCGCCCTGTTGTGGCGCCGAATTCAGCCCCTTTGGCCTGGATGGCATCCCCGATGGCGTCAAACAATTCGGTGGGGAAGGGGCCTGCGCCGACGCGGGTGGTGTAGGCTTTGACAATGCCCGTTACACCGCTGATATGGCGCGGGCCGATGCCGGCCCCGGAGCAGGCATTGGCGGCCACGGTGTTGGATGAGGTCACAAAGGGATAGGTGCCGTGGTCGATGTCCAGATGGGTTCCCTGGGCGCCTTCGAAAAGTACCTGCCGGCCGGATTTGATGGCCTCGTCGATGATTACCGAAACATTTTCGATATAGGGGCGCAGCCGCTCGGCATAGCCGCGATACTCGTAGATCACTGCATCGGGGTCCACGGTATCGGCTTTGAGGTATTCTTTGAGGTAAAAGTTTTTTTCATCCATGATGGCGCGCACCCGTTCTTCGAACAGATCGGCATCGAGCATTTCGACGAACCTTATTCCCCGGCGCGTTGCCTTGTCTTCGTAGCAGGGACCGATGCCGCGTCCGGTGGTGCCGATTTTCTTGTCACCCTTCATGCGTTCGCGGCCATGGTCCACCGCCTTGTGATAGGGCATGATGACATGGGCTTTTTCGCTGATTTTGAGATTTTCCGGGCCCGCATCGACGCCTTTTCCGACCAGATAATCGATTTCCCCCAGGAGTACTTCGGGGTCCACCACCAGGCCGTTGCCGATCACACAGGTTTTGCCCTGCAGGATGCCGGAGGGCACCAGGTGACTGATAAACTGCTGGCCATCCACCACCATGGTATGCCCGGCATTGTTGCCGCCCTGGAAGCGGGCCACAATATCCGCGTATTCAGCCAGAAGATCGACAATTTTGCCTTTGCCTTCATCGCCCCATTGGGTGCCGACGATCACGAGATTTGACACGGGATGCTCCTTGAAAAATGAATGTTAGTATCGCTGCCGCAGGCGTATTTTAGATGACAGCATCAGCGGCGGCGCGCACGGAAAAACCCCTGGATTAAATTACGGCATTCATCCAGCAGCAGACCTTCCATAATTTCAGGGTGATGGTTCAGCCGGCGGTCTTCGCCAAGGTTGTATAGAGATCCTGCGGCGCCCCATTTGGGATCCCGGGTTCCAAAAAAAACCCGCTGGATCCGCGCATGTATGATGGCGCCCATGCACATCAGGCAAGGTTCGACCGTAACATAGAGGGATGTGTTTAACAACCGGTAGTTTTGCAGACGTACCGCTGCCTGTCGGATGGCCAATATCTCGGCATGGGCGGTGGGATCATTGTCGCCAATGGTGCGGTTGTGGGTCCTGGCCAGGATATCGCCATCCTCGGCAACCAGCACCGCCCCCACAGGGACTTCCTGCTCTTCAGCGGCTTGGCGGGCCTCTTCCAGGGCCATACGCATGCAGTCGATATGATGTCGGTTTTTATCCATACCTTCGATGGGACTGTCAATTCGGATGAACCCGACTCTAATAGAGGATTATTGACGAATAGGCAAGAACGCAAATGATATGGATCAGGTTGATGGACGGTTTGACCGCACAAGGGCGGGGCCTTCGGGTCCGAAAGATGGGAAGATGCCGTTAGGGAACAAATGCCAATTTGTCGTTGACATCGAACGGGGATTGGCTTATGAAGCTCTTCGTTGAATTCACAACACGTTGCGCCCGTAGCTCAGCCCGGATAGAGCGCCGGACTACGAATCCGTAGGTCGCAGGTTCGAATCCTGCCGGGCGCACCATTAAAATCAATGGGTTACAGCACTTAGCTGTGACCTATTTTTGTTTGAAAGCCATTCTGTCCCACTATAGTCCCACACTGGTTGAACCTTGCTTTTTCGGACCTCTGATACCACATCATTCAAATCGGACGTGCCAAGCGCTTTTTAATGCATCGTCTTAAATAAAAAGGGGGGGCGGGGGAGGTGTCACCCGGTACCCCCATCCGGGGAAACCATACCACCCCACCATATAGGATATCGCACACGGATTCCCCCCATTTTTCTTGAACACTGTGTGTCACATCCAATATCATCATCCTTATCTTGACCAGCAGGATCTAATCGAACCCTCAGGAGGCACCTTTGTGTGCGGACGATTCGTGGGATATCGGAATATCGAAGCGCTTCGGGAGCACTACCCCATCCACCGGGTCGAAGCCATCCTGTCCCCAAACTACAATGTAGCTCCGACCCAGAAAATACCTGTTATCGTCCGACAAGACGGCGAGAACGTCCTGCGGACATTCCGGTGGCGTACTAACGGCACGAGGGTGTTAACCCGAGTACCGGGGTGGTGTTATACGAAGGCAACCTCCAAAATCGTAAAGTCATCTTCAAAACGGTCAGATTTACCGAGGTTTCTGGCATATTCATACAGTCGATCAAGGATGGGCTTATTTTCGAGTTTGATCGTTTTGAGGTACTCAGCGAACTCTTTAAAGCACCACATTGATCCATCGGATTTCTCAACTTCGTAGACTCCGTCGGAAAAGATGTATAGAGTGCCCCCCTTCTCGACATTGCATTTACTCTTGTTGTAAGCAGCCTCACCAATCGCACCAACTACAAAATTGGGAGTCTTGAGCAGATCAATCTTACAATCTGATGAGGTCGCATCGCTGCATAAAATTGCAGGAGGATGCCCCGCACTTGCATATGTTAATTCCCGAGTGTTGAGATTGTAAACGCCATACCAGATGGTGAAAAACATGTCTTTGTGGGATTCACTCGGGAAGGCAAGATTAAGAGCTTGCAAGACCTGCTGGGGATCTTTGAAATCAGTACTCGGTAGCGATTGAGAGCGCAGCATGTTGATTACAGACACTGAAAGCAAAGCAGCCCCTACACCATGACCACTAACGTCTATCAAATAGACCGCGAAATGGTCCTCATCAACTTTGTGGTACCCAAATGCATCTCCACCCAATGAGGTTGAAGGAATAAAGCGCCAGTTTGTCCTTATAGACCCTTTTGTAACGGGTTGTGGCAAGATTTTTTTGACGTATCCCGCTGCTTCTGACAGTTCTCCATTGAGTTGCTTTAGAACGCTATTTGTTCTGTGGTGCGCTGTTTCAAGCTTCTCTTCGGCACTGATAGTCGCGATATAGAACGAGTAGCTAAAGGTCGCGAATACAAAACTTACCGAAAAATAGTTGCCGTAGTAAAGGAAGGAGAGATATATAGGATCAAGCTCAACGATCGGTTTCAATGGTCGAATATAGTAGTGCATTAAAACGAACGAGACACAAAATAAAAGGGCAATTAATGCTTTGCGAGACGTGTGCCAGTGGGTAAAAAATACAACAACTGGAATGGGCACTAAATAGAATTGAAAACCGGCAGCCCACCCAAGAAAAATGACGCATAATCCAGCATGGGCAATGACTTCAATGGTTACTATGGCAAAGCCAAGATTGAAATATCCATTCCGGTGCAAGAAGAAAGAAGTTGCCCACATTGTTACGCTCAGGATGTTAAAAAGCGCTAACCACTTTACACCGAGGAATGCAAAAACGACGAGGAATAACGCATGTGTTGCAAACCCGAGAGGGTAGACGAAAGTACCAAAGATAAACATGCGTAACATCGGAGGGGTATAATATACAGGGGGGAATTTACCTTCAGGAATTTCTCTAACCTTTTTTAGATAGTTCACTATGGCAGTGCGCATAGATCCCTCCTCTTATAGTGATCAGATCATTCCGTGAAACCCTTACGTCTTCCGCCTATCCCGCCGCCATTTCCATGGCGGCGTAGGGTTCCTATCAATCCACAGTCCGTACCCAGCCCTTCGGGCGATCTCCTCAGCTTCAGCATAGTCCTGCCTATCTGAGTACCGCTTATAGTGCCATGCCAACCCAGCCTTCAGGATCTCAAGATTCAGCTCCTTGCCGCCCCAAAGATAGACCGTAGCCACGGTCCTACCGTAGGGTGCGAGGTGGAGAGGTGAAAAAACGCTGGAAGTCCAGAAACGGTATTCAGGCCGTCAGGGCCTGGTCGGAATTCTCTTCATGGGGATCAGAGGATAAGGTCTCGGTTAAATCCGCTTGTATTTCCCGGCTTCCCAGCCAGGCGATGGCATCCTCCATGGATGGGAAGAGGGCAAAATCCCGGGGTAGGCGGTGCTCTTTGGCCCAGATCGAAAAGCTGTGGAAAAGGCGTTGGGAACTGCTGTAGATGGGGGGGACGTCCTCATGGTAAACGATGGCTGTTTTACCGGGAACGTGGCGGTCGGATTGGTAAGCCAAACGCAGGTGCTCGGCCAGTTTGAAAAGGTCCATGGAGGTGATCGTGTCCAGGTTAAGGCCGCGGATGTCGAGAACCTCGAATTTGGCCGGGGTCAGAAGGTAGGCCCGGGTGGCGCGCAACATCCCTTTGAGGTTGAATGCGTCCGTCCAGGTGTGGATGGCGAGATCCGTATCGTGGTAATGCACAAAATCAATGGCCATAACCCTCCTCCCAACCGTGTTACGGCCGAACCCGAGTGTCCTGTAAACACTATGTCGATAAACAGAAAATTTCAAGTAAAATCAATAAAAGAAAGAGACCGGGGACAGAATAATTTTTGAGGGGGGGGCGTTTCATGCGTATTGGTTCAATAGGAGGCCGGTGGGGCATATCATCAGGTCCGCCCAAGCCCCTGTGCTTGTGTAGATGCCGGGGGCGCCCATGGGGTCATAACCCTCGATGGTCCTGAATTGGGGTGCGGGGTATTGGTTTTCCAGGACCTGGACGTCGCGAACGGGCTCTAAGCGCTCAGGCTCACGGCGCGACAGAAGGCGGACGATATTTGTCGCTGGAGCGCTCGCACCGGCCGAACTCCTACGGATGGGTGTCATGCAAGACCTTTCGATGCCGTGGCTGAAATGGATGCAACGCGGTACGGAAAAGTCTTTTAGCAAAAGTTAAGCCAAGATTTTTATATTTTATAACTAATAGAAATAATTAAAAATATTTTTATATTGGGTTTCCATTGAGAATTTGTTTGCCCAGAAATTCCCTGCCTATTGAGAAAACCATTTCAGCGCTGTCGACGGATGGGCCTGGGTATTGGGCCTGCGACCCGTTGGCGGGCTTGGGCCTTCTGGCGTTAGAGGTTGGAGGGGAATGCCAGCCAATTAGAAAAAAGAGTATAAGGTAAATAGTAAAAAAATTATGAAAACATGGTGTTGGCTAATGTTGCTTCCCTGGAGTTTCCGATCTCCCTAATTTCCAATTTCCTGTTTCCCATCCGTACCCAATCGCCTGTTTTCTTATTCACTGATTACTATAGTTTTAACCACCCGCTGCGCTCGAGGCACGGAGAAAAGCAGCGCCAAGCTGAAAGGACTGCCTTTGGCAGAGCTCAAAGCGCCAAGCTCAAAGCTCAAAGGAACTGCGGCAACAAAAGCTTCAAGCTCAAAGCTGAACCCGAAAACCTGGAGATTCCTCATAGCCAAATACTTGGTTATTGATCCGCAAATCGATTTTTTTCATCTCAAAGTCAAATTTTTTGCTTGACGTTTGTTTATACGCACTATTTTTTCTTTGAGCTTGGAGCTTGGAGCTTTGAGCTTTGAGCTTGGAGCTTTGAGCTTGGAGCTTTGAGCTTGGAGCTTTGAGCTTTGAGCTTGGCGCTTATAGTCCCCCTCTGTGTCCCTGTGGTGAATACTTTTTTTTCGCCCATTCCTCAATCCTCCAACCTCCAACGGTTGCGCAGCAACCCATCCGGCAGCATTGTAAAACTTTTGTCAAAAAATATGGAAGCCCTTGAAACCAATGCCCAATTCGATCAAGTTGAATCCAAAGTAACCTGACTTTGCCCAAGAGGGATGCATGTCCAAGCCCGCTCCATCCATACCGCCCATCAATTCTCCGGCGGTGGAAGCCGACAGCGCGCCCATCGGTTTTTTCTTGCGCTGGCTTAAGATAACCTGGCTGGCAACCTGGCTGGCCATTGCCACGCTGCTTGTTTTTCCGCCCATTACCCTGGTTTCCCTGTTCAGCAAAACCGGCAACAGCATGTTTCAACTGGCCCGGTTGTGGGCCGGACTGATTTTAAGTGTTACCGGCGTCCGGGTGGTGGTCAGGGGCGGTGAGAAAATCGACCGGTCGCGGGCTTACATGATCATCGCCAACCACCAGTCCCACTTCGATGGGCCGGCCCTGGCCTGGGGGCTTGGGGGGCTTCAGTTCCGCTGGATTGCTAAAAGGGAACTTTTGCGCATTCCCATTTTCGGGCATTGCCTGGAATCTTCCCGCAATATTTTTATCGATCGGTCCGATCGGGAGGCCGCTGTTGCCAGCATTCAGGACGGCATGGACAATCTGCCGGCCGGCGCCGGCGTGATGTGTTTTGCCGAGGGGACGCGTTCGACAACGGGGCGCATCGGTCCCTTTAAAAAAGGGGGCTTTGCCGCCGCCATGCAGCAGGAAATGCTCCTGCTGCCCATTACCATCAACGGCAGCCGGCGTGTGCTTCCCAAAGGCAGCCTATTGTTCCGCAAAGGCATCATCGAACTCGTGGTGGACGATCCCATTGAGACCACGGGCAAATCCCCTGAAGATCTCGACGATCTCATCCAAGCCACCCGCCAGGTCATTCAGGCCAACCATCGCTTATAGAAGCGCTCTTGCCTGCGGCAGAGCTCGAAGCTGAAAGCTGAAAGCTCAAAGCGGCTGCCTGCGGCAGAGCTCAAAGCTGAAAGCTCAAAGGAAAAGCAGAAAGGAGAAATCAGAAAATATGGAAATAGGGAAAAGCTCAAAGAGGTTTGCTGCGCAAGCTGTTGGAGGTCTGAGGTTGGAGGGTGAAGGCAAAAAATCCTCAAACCATATACCTCAAACGGCCGAAGGCCCAAAACCTCCAACGGCCGAAGGCCCAAGACCTCCAACAGGCTCAAGGCCCAAAACCCTGCCTCGAGCGAAGCGGTTGGTGAAATAGTAATAAACCCAAAGCCCCAAGCTGAAAGTACGACGCTTCACGTCGAGAACAAAACGCCGTATCGGACGTTTTACGAAACCGTCCAGAAAAAAAGCCAAATGTGGCTGGACCTATGCCAGACGATATGCCATGGTAGCCGCACTTTTTTCTAACATTTCTATTGATCAGGAAAGCAGCCGTGGCCAAAAAGAAATTTTATGCCGTCCGACGGGGGCACAAGACCGGTATATTCAGAGAATGGTTCGGGCCGGAAGGCGCTCAAATTCAGGTGCAGGGATTTGCCGGAGCACAATATCGGGGATTCCCTACCCGCGGAGAGGCGGAAGCCTTTTTGAGCGAAGGCCGGCCCTCCGCCAAGAAATCCCAGCCAGACGACGGCACCCGAGTGGTGGTCTATACCGACGGCGGCGCCATCGGCAACCCGGGCCCCGGAGGGTACGGGGTTGTGATCATTTCTCCCCAGGGGGACAGGCAGGAATTATCCGGAGGCTACCGGCGGACCACCAACAACCGCATGGAGCTCATGGCCTGCATCGTGGCATTGGAACACCTGGAAGGGGACCGACCCGTTGTCCTGCACAGCGATTCCCGCTACATGGTGGACGCCATCAATAAAAAATGGGTGTTTGGCTGGAAAAAAAAGGGATGGAAAAAAGCGGACGGCAACCCGGCCAAAAACCCGGATCTATGGAAGCGGCTTCTGGACCGGCTGGGATCCCTGCAGGTGGAATTCAGATGGGTCAAGGGCCATGCCGGGCATGAATGGAACGAGCGTTGTGATCAATTGGCCGGTCAGGCCATGTCCCGGCCGAACCTGCCGGCGGACACGGCGTATGAGGCGGCTGCCTTCGGCAGAGCTCAAAGCTGAAAGCTGAAAGGGACTGCCTACAGCAAGGCTCGAAGCAATAGATATGGCCGGTGACTGATTTTTTTCCGGGCCATTGCGATTGGTAGAATAAGTGCTTTTCAACTCTTCATGCCCAAATACTTGGTTATTGATCCGCGAATCGTTTTTTTTCTCTCTAAAACAAATTTTTTGCTTGACGTTTGTTTCTCTGTGCTGGTTTTTTCTTTGAGCTTTGAGCTTTGAGCTTTGAGCTTTGAGCTTTGAGCTTTGAGCTTTGAGCTTTGAGCTTTTTTTAGCTTCATGATGTATTCGGGGTTAGCGCCAGCCGATGGGTTCATAGCCCATGTCGCGCAGACAGCGTTCCACAAAGCGACGGTGGATCGGGTCCGGCTCGTCTGAGCGGATGATGCTGCGGGTCAGTGATCCGGCCGCCCCGCCGGCCGCACCGGCGGCCGCGCCCTTGCCAAAATCACCCAAGATCGCCCCCACGGCAGCGCCGGTGGCGCCCCCCACGGCCGCCCCGGTGACCGTGTCCCTGGCCACTTTTTCCCCCGCCGCTGTATCGGCGCCATAATTCCGGGCGAGTTCCAGGCAGTATTCGATGTCGGCTTCAGCCGCCTCCGGGCCGACCATGGCGAGGTGGTGATTGGGGTAGAGGACAGGACGTTTGGCAGCACAGCCATTGCCGAAGAAAGCCAGGGCCGCCAACAAAAGGGCGGCACTGATATTGGCTGCCTTGCTTGGGGTTGATTGCGTGGTCATGGGATCCCCCTTCTTTCACGAACGAGGTGATTTGCCCGATTTGGGAACCCCTCCAACGGGCTTAACCCTATCATCTTCATTGTCGGGGTGGGGCGTGCCGGGTGAGCGCTGGATCCGCCGGATAGCGGAGGGATTGCGCAGGGCCCGTTGGAGGGCATGGTCAAAGCTTTCATTTGCGTTTCGCGGCTTGTCATCACCCGAACTGTCGGGATAGCGATACCAGGGGCGAAAGCGGTTGCGGGCATCGCGCCGCAGCCAATCGAGGATCGGTCGGAGTTCGAGGTGGGGAAAGCGGCGGCCGATCCAATCGAGGAGCCGTGCCAGGCGATCCGGCCGGTAAGTTCGTCCGGGGGGGCGGGCTTGCAGGACTGTGGGGGCGGCTGACGCCGGCGGGAGCCTGCGCTTTAGCCAGGCGTAGGCCAGGTTGGCATCCTGGATATTTTTTTCCGCCAGATGCTTCATGGCGGACCCGTTGGAATACCGGTCGGGATGCCACAGCTTGACCTGCTCCCGGTAGGCTTTCTTGACCTCCGCCAGGGAAGGGGTGGCGCTCAGTCCCAGTATGTCCAAAGCCTGTTGGGTATCCATGGTCGAAATTCAGTCAAATAGAAAATAGCGAAATAGGTAACTGGGATGGAAAACCAAACCATTTACATGTCGCACACTTATTTTCCTAATTTCTCTTTTCTGCTTTTCCTTTGAGCTTTCAGCTTTGAGCTCTGCCAAAGGCAGCCGCTTTGAGCTCTGCCGAAGGCAGTTCCTACTCCCAGCGATTGTTGCCCCGGTGATGCAGATCGATGAAGTCCACCTGCCCCCGGTCATCGACAAAACTGTTGATTAGAAAACTGACGATACTGATGATCAGTGAGCCGAAAATGGCCGTCCAGAACCCGTGGACATCGAATCCAGGTATCAGGGCGGAGGCCATCTTGAGCATGGCGGCATTGATGATAAAGGTAAACAGGCCCAGGCTCAGGATGTTGATGGGCAGCGTGATGATCAAGGCCAAAGGGCGGAAAAAGGCATTCAGGATCCCCAGCATGGCCGCGGCCCCCAGGGTGGCCAGAATGCCGCTGACACGAATGCCGTCCAGGAAAAAAGCCGCCAAGCTGATGGCGACGCCCAATACGATCCACCGAATCAAGAATCCGCGCATGCTTTAGTGCTCCTCCGTTTGAATCCATTATCCCGAACGCGTAAAATATCCGGGGTTATAGGGACGAGATGAAACATCCACCTAACATAAGCACCCTAAAATGTACACATCCTGCCCTGTGCCCGGGGCTGAACGGCAGACAGGACGAGGCCTTCGACCTCCTGCGGCGCGCCTATACGCTGGCACGGGCCCATAACAATATGGGAATGATCTATCGCATGCGGGGGAAGACGGAAAAGCGGTGGGCATGTTCAGGGAAGCGATGCGACGGGGTCCGGAGCTTGCCGTGGCCGCCCGGAATCTGAAGGGGGGTGAAAAGGGAAAAGACGGGAAATAAGCTCAAAGGAACAGCGATGAAAAGAAGCGCCAAGCTGAAAGCTCAAAGGGAGAAAAAACAAGCTCAAAGCGTCAAGCTGAAAGCTCAAAGGAACTTCCTAAAATCGTAAAGCGCGAAGGAAAACAAACAAGCTCATTCCGTTCGAAGAGAATTGATAAGCCCTTTGATCATTGCGGCGATCTCAATGGCTTCCGCTTTTAACTCGTCATATTTCGCCGAAGATATCCAGTCTTTACGATGAAATATTTCCAGTAGCGTCATGGTCTCGTACAGGCTGCCCCTGGAAATGTAGCAAAAATGTTTGAATTCCTTGAGGGAGAAACGCCCTTTGCCTTCTGCAATGTTCATGGCAACACTTGTCGAGGAGGCTTCGATTTGCTCGATCAGACGATAATGCTGCCGGCTGGTGTCAATACATTCTGTTGCGTCGATAACCATTACGGCAAATGACACCGCTCGATCCCAAACTTTAAGATCTTCATATCCAAACGCTTGATTATTGATTTTCGAATTTATTTGATTTTGCCCTTTGTTTTAGGTTTTCCTTTCAGCTTTCAGCTTTCAGCTTCAGGCTTATTTCCCTCTATAAATCAAATTTTTTGCTTGACGTCTGTTCCTACGCACGGTTTTCTTTGAGCTTTGAGCTTTGAGCTTTGAGCTTTGAGCTTTGAGCTCAGGCCCTCTGAGCCTTCGTCCCTACTTCTTTCGATTCATCACGAATCCCAAAAATTTATCCTGGGGGATCATCTTGAGGGCGGTCTGGATATCGCTGTTGGCGGTTCGGCCTTCCTCCACGACCATGAGGATGCTGTCCACAATGGGGGCGAAAGCCACTGCATCGGCCACGTTCAGCAGGGGAGGAACGTCGAAGATCACGTAGCGGTCGTCGTAGCGGGACTTCATTTCATGCACCAGTTCGCGCATGCGGGTGCTGCCGAGCAGTTCGGTGCTGTTTTCAATGGTCCGGCGGCCTGAAATGATGGTGAGCTTTTCAATGCCGGGCCAGACGATAAGGTCGTTCAGGGGTTGGTCGTGCAGCAGGTAGTCGCTCAAGCCGTAATTGCTCTGGTAGCCCAGGGTTTTGTGGATGTTCTGCTGCTTCAGGTCGGCATCCACCAGCAGAGCGGTGTTGCTGAATTCCAGGGCAAAGGTCAGGGCCAGGTTGATCGCGGTGACGGTTTTGCCCTCTCCGGGGTTGGCGCTGGTGACCATCACCGTGTTCCAGCCCTTGTCCCGGGTGCGCTGCTGCACCTGGGTGCGCAGCAGCTTGTAGTGCTCGATCTCGTCCGAATCCGGCTCGATGCCGATGCAGCGGTTGGCGATGAGCACATCAGGCGCCAGGGTCACGGACTGGGACTGGGTGTAGGAAGGTGAATTCCACCCCAGCCTGGTTTCATCGTCACTGTCGATAAAGTCTTGTTCGGTAAGTATCTCGGTTGCCATGGGGTACCTTATAATCGTTTAAAGAGTTAATATGGTAGACAGTTAAGATAGTCTTGATAGTTTCGTTAGTTTGATAGTTGGGGCCTTAGGCCAATAATGAAGCTCAAAGCGTCAAGCTGAAAGCTCAAAGGGCTGCCTGCGGCAGGGCTCGAAGCTCAAAGCTGAAAGCTCAAAGGAACTGCGTTAAAAGCAGCGCCAAGCTTAAAGACAGGGCAAAAACAAGAAATTGGAAAATAGTGAATTAGGAAAATAGATAAAACCTACAGGTTGCCGCTTTGAGCTTTTTCTTATTTTCCCATTTTATATTTCGATCTTTTCGCAGTCCCTTTCAGCTTGGGGTTATAGATTTGCCGCAGGCAAATCTATAACCCCAACCGTCGCATCAGCTTGGCCCAGAAGATATCCAGGTCCATGATAAAAAAATGGAAGATGACGATGGCCAACGGTACGGCGGCCACGGCAGCGATGATTTTGACTTTTTGCATGCGCTGCCGGTGTTCGGTTTCGGACGGGGTTATGATGGCCGGAATGCCCGAGAGTACCGGGAAGCCGGTGCTGCGGGTAAGGGCCTCCGCATTGTGGACCGCATCATCCGTGAACTCCCGCAGGGCGGCCCAGCCCACCCCTGCGCCCATGCCCAAAACAATACCGATCAGCACGATGGCCAGCCGGTTGGGCTTGAAGGGTTTTTCCGGCAGGCGGGCCGGGTCGATGAGGGTGAAGCGCTCGCCCTTCTGGTCTTTTTCCAGGCCCTGGGCCACTTCGGCTTCCATGGTTTTCTGGAGCAGGTCGTTGTATTTCAGGCGGGTGTTGGCCTGGCGCGAGAGCAGGGCGTTGTAGGTTTCCTCCACGGCCGGGGTGGCGGCAATGCGCTGCTTGTATCGGAGGGCGGTGCCCTCGAAACTGGCGATCTGGCGGTTGATGGTCTCGATTTCCGACTGCACCCCGCTCAGTTGTGCCGACAGACTGATATAGGCCGGGTTTTCCGGTGTATCGTGGTCCTTGCCGTTTTGGCGGGAGTAGTCCACCCCAGCTTCGTCCAGACGTCGCTTGATGGTGTCGATTTCTTGGACGGTTTTGACTACGTCCGGGTATTCGTCGGAATAGCGGGTCTTCAGGGAAATCAACTGGACTTCAAGGAACTCCAGGCGTTTGACGTCCTCGTCTTTTTCAGCAACCCAGCTTTTGTGCCATTTAGGGGAGGTGGTGGAAAGTTCAGCCTGGAGGTAGCCTTCCCGCTGATTGAGGGTGCGCAGGTTCTCCTGCAAACGCTCCATGTTGCGATCGATATTGCTCAGTTCCTGCATGTTGAGCTGCAGCATCTCGGGCAGTTCGTTGATGTGGGCCTGTTTGAAAACTGCGATTTCGCCCTCGATCTGGTCCATCTGGGCTTTGACGCGCGCACTCTCATCCCGCAGGAACTGGGAGGTCTCCGAGGTCTGGCGCTCGCGCACCTTGAGGTTTTCCTCCAGGAAGAGGGAGGTCAACTGGGAGGCCACCTTCTGGACTTTGGCCGGGGTCTCCTTGGCTTCGTAGGACAGGGAAAAGGCGATGGTGGCCATGGTGGCCCGCCCCGTGCGCTTGTCCATGACTTCGGTGCTGATGGGTTCCAGCAGCACGTCTTCCCGCATCTTTTCGACGATTTCTTCGGTGGTGCGCTTGTCGCGCTCGTCGGCATAGAGGTTGAAGCGGTCGATGATCTCCAGCAGGCGGGTGGAGCTCATGATGCGCTGGTTGATGCTCTGGAGGCGCTGCTCCACGTAGCTGGTGACCGTGGTGATGACGAAATCCGACGGGATTTCCTGCTCCTCGATCAGGATGGTGGCCGTGGACTTGTATACCGGCGACAGGGCCAGGGCCACCAGGACCGCCAGGAGGAAGATGGCACCGGCCGGGAGGATGAAACTCCAGCGCCGCCGGCGGATGATGTCGGTAAAATCGCTCAGATTGATGGTTTCCTGTTCCATGGAGATTCCCGATAAATAGTTTGGATAGCTATGTTAGTTTTGGTCGTTACGATAGTTTAGATCGTTATGTTCGTTAGGGCCTTCGGAAAAGCGCCAAGCTCAAAGCTGAAAGAGGCTGCCTGCGGCAGAGTTCAAAGCGTCAAGCTGAAAGCTCAAAGCAATCGCAAAAAAGCCAAGCTAAAAACACGCGGGCTACGGCAGAGCATGAAGCGTCAATCGGCTGCCTTTGGCAGGGCTGGGGCACTGCGATTGGTAGAATAAGTTCCTTCCATATCTTGACGTAAAAAGAACAAACCGCATTTTCTTTCAGCTTTAAGGCTTATTTCCCCCCTCAAAATCAATTTTTATATTGACGTTTGTTCCTACGCACGGTTTTTTTCTTTGAGCTTTGAGCTTTGAGCTTTGAGCTTTGAGCTTTGAGCTTTGAGCTTTGCCGCAGGCAGCCGCTTCGAGCACTGCCGCAAGGCGCTACTCCCACACGGGCCAGTTGTAGACCATTTCCACCATCACCTGGTTGCGTTCTCTGGTCGTATCGTCTTCGTTATCCTTTTCCCAGGTGTAGCGGTAGCTGCCCCGGAGGGTCCAGTCCGGGTTGAACCGGTAGAGCATGCGCGGATGAACCACAAAAGTGTCTTCGTCGATATCGCTCAGCAGGGGATCGTCCCGATCGTTTTCGCTCTTGAAGTAACGCAGGGTCAACATGCCCCGCCACTCCCCGGTGAACCAGTGGCGCCAGTCGAAACTCGCTTCGGTGCGCTCCACGGTCTGGTTCTGGCCGCTGGAGGCCGTGATTTCCCGGCTCAGGGCCGCCTCCCAGTTGGTTTTTTCGCCGGCATAGGCCAAGGACAGGCGGCCGCTGCCCCCCCAGTCCTCGCTGGTCTCCTCCTCAGCCACAATCCGGAACGTGCCCGGGATGCTGCCCGCCACGATGCGCGTCACCGGATATTCGTTTTCCGTATAGCGCGGGCCCGCATCCAGGAGCAGGGTGTAGGTTTCGCTGAGCTGCGTACTGAAGCCCAGGTTCAGGTAATAGTAGTCGGTTTCGCTGAACTCGTAGCGGTAGTTGTAGTAGCCCAGGTTCAGCCGGCCATAGGTAGGCCGGTTGAATACCCTCAGGGCCTGCGACAATCCGATATTGCCGCCATAGGCTTCCAGGTCGCGGAACTCCTCCTGGAAGGTGGGATCCCGCTCGTAGTCGTCTTTCCAGTACGTCGCCGTCAGGTTAAGGGCCGTAATTTCGGTCAGCAGGTATTCCCATGCGGTATCCAGTTGGTAGCGGGTGCGCTCTTCGTTTTCAAAAACCACGCCGGTGGTCTCCACCTCCCGGTCCCGTCGGAAGTCGCGAATGTAGGCGCCTGAAAGCCCCCCTTTGAGGCGGGGGGTGAAGCGGTAGTCCAGGGTCAGGCGGTAGTCCTGGTCAACGTCGTCCAGGTCGCTGTTGTCCTGGTAGGTGTAGCCTTCCCAGCGTCCGATGGCGTGGGCCTGGAGACGCTCCACCACATAGCCCAGGTCCACCCCGAAAATACCGGTGGTGATGAAGTCGGATTCGGCATCGTCTTCGTCGAAGAAAATGTTGTCATTGTATTCCTGTCGCACCCCCATGGTCAGCTTGAGTTGGGTCGGGTCGCTCCATCCGTCCACGGGCTGTAAAAGCAAGAACAGCACTGTCGGCAGCAGGGCCACAATGATTGATGGCCCCCCGGCGCACCGGGGCGCTATTGCAAATCCGGGATTGCGCAAAATCGATCTTCACCCGCTTGTCCTGTTAGCCGCCATCACGGCACCACCATCACGTCGCCGCGCTGCATCTCGATATTGTACTCCAGGTGTTCACCCTGGCTGATGTCGTCGTAGGGGAAATCGAAGATCAGGGTCCGATCGGTCTCTTCCCGGAAGATTTTGATCTTGTTGCGTTTGGCAAAGGGGTTGGGCCCTCCGGCCATGGCCAGGGCCTGGAGGGCGGTCACATTGCGGTTGAGCATCACCCGGCCGGGGCTGTTCACACGACCGATCACATAGACCATCATGCTGTTGACCTGCTGGACCGAGACCGAAAGCACCGGGTCGGGCACATAGCGGGTAATGCGGTTTTCGAGGTCCGCCTTGAAATCTTCCAGGGTGCGGCCGCCGGCCTCGAGTTTGCCAACCAGGGGAAAGGAGATGGTACCGTCCGGCAGCACCGGGATCATCTTGGTGAGGGCCTCATCCTTCCATACCGAAATATCCAGTACGTCCCCCGGCCCGATCCGGTAGGCCGGGCCCGGTATGGCAGCGGTAGACGAGGGCTGATCCGTTTCCGGTGCCGGTGTTTCCTGGGCCCAGGCCGGAATGCCTAACATGAAGATAATAAGAACGCCCAGAAACAGGGGACGCAGCCCGTTAATGCAAACGTCGGGGTTTGGCGGGGCAGGTATTGTGGTATGTGCTGAAACAGGATCGTGATGATTCATCGGTGCATGCCGTCCTTCATGGTCATTCATTGTCAGTTTCTGGTATGATTCCGTTGGAGAAATGGTCTTATTATCAATAATTATCACTAATTATATTGGGTTTCAAGGAACTATCGAAAAAAAGGGTCAAGCTGAAAGTGCTGCCTCCAGCAGAGCTCGAAGCTGAAAGCTCAAAGCTGAAAGGAACTGCGATAAAAGAAGCTCAAAGATGAAAGCGCAAAGGAAAACAAACAAGCTTATTCCGTTTGAAGAGAATTGATAAGCCCTTTGATCATGGCGGCGATCTCTATGGCTTCGGATTTCAGTTCATTATAGGTATTCGTGGGTATCCAGGCTTTACGGTGGAAAATTTCCAGCAGAGTTGCGGTTTCGTACAGACTGCCCCTGGCAATGTAGCAAAAATGTTTGAATTCTTTTTTGGAAAATCGACCTTTACCTTCGGCTATGTTCATCGCAATACTGGTCGAAGAAGCTTCGATTTGTTCTATCAGGCGATAATGCTGCCGGCCGGTGTCAATGCTCTCCGATGCCTCGATAACCATTACGGCAAATGACACCGCTCGATCCCAGACTTTCAACTCTTCATATCCAAACATTTTGTTATTGATCCGTGAATCTATTTTTTACCTCTCATAAGTAAAATTTTTACTTGACGTTTGTTGCTACGCACTGTTTTTTGTTTGAGCTTTGAGCTTTGAGCTTTGAGCTTTGAGCTTTGAGCTTTGAGCTTTGAGCTTTGAGCTTTGCCGTTGTCTCCAACTTTCAACGGAGCGCAAAGCGCTCCTGTCTCTGTGGTGAATATGCGTTTTTTTTCAACTCCCCTGAAGTTCCTGCATGAGTTTATCTGCTGCGTCACGGCCATGGAAATCCTCATCGCCGGCCAGGGCTTTCTTGAGGGCGGATTCGGCTTCCAGGGGGCGGCCGCTTTCATGCAGTACCACCGCCAGGTGGTAGTTGAGGATGGGGCTGTCGTCGTTCTTTTCAACGGCCTGCTCGATAAAGCTCAGGGCCTGGGGGAGGTTGCCCCGGCGATAATGAATCCAGCCCATGGTATCCAGCACCACTGGATTTTCCGGTTGCATCGTATAGGCTTTCATGGCCATCAGCGAGGCACGGTCCAGGTCCGCGGCCGAAGCGCTGCCGGTTTCGGAAAGCAGAAAGGCCAGGTTGTTGGCCGCCGCCCACATTTGGGGGTTGGCTTCCAGGGCCTGGTTGTAGATTTCCATGGCCTTGGTGCTTTCCCCTCGCTGTTCGTAGAGATTGGCCAGGGTCAGGAAAGCGGCCTGGTTTTTTGGGTTGGTGGCCGTAGCTTCTTCCAGTCGGGCAATGGCCTCGTCGGTCTTCCCCTGGAGGAGGTAAACCCGGGCCAGGCCGTTGTGGGGAGGCTGCCACAGGGGCTGGCGTTCAATGGCCTGCTTGAAGGCCGCGAGGGCGCCGTCATAATCCTTAGTGACGGTCAACACGCTGCCCAGGGCATTGTAGGGAAAGGCGCTTTCCGGTGCCCGCTCGATGGCGTCCTGGCACAGCGCAATGGCTTTGTCCTGTTTCTGGGCCGCCAGATGCATGCGTACCAAGTTGGTGAAGAGCGGCACCGACATGGGGTTCTTATAATAGCCGTCTTCCAGGGTGGCCACGGCCTTGGCCTTGTCGCCCGTGCGCCAGTAGAGCTGTGCCAGTTTCAGGTAGCCGGCCGGAATCCTGGGGGCCTGGACGCGGATGGTCATAAAAGTCTGCTCGGCCGCATCGTTTTTGCCCTGGGCTGCCTGGAGGTCGCCCAGACTGGCCCGCACCCTCTGATCCTGAGGGTCCTGGGCCAGGATTTTGTAGAGTTCTGCTTCGGCGGCATCGTATTCCTGCCGTCCGGCATGCAGACGGGCCAGGGCCAGGCGCACCTCCTTGGCATTCGGGTGGGTGGTGGCGGCCTGGCGCAGGGTGTCCAGGGCCAGGGCCGGCTCTTTGTTCACCAGGTGGGCCTGGCTAAGGCTGAGATGGGCCGGAATCATGTCGGGCTTCTCCGCCGTGACCGTGCGGAAGGCGGTGATGGCTGCCAGACCGTCACCGGCCATGAGGCGCAAATTGCCTTTCATCATCTGGGCATCGATGTTCTTGGGGCTCTCCGCGAGGACCTCGTCCACCAGGCGTTCGGCGGTTTCCGGTTCCTGGCGCTTGAGATAGACCTTGGCCAGGCTGTTTTTCGTGCGCAGGTTGTCCGGGCTGGCCGGATCCTTGCCGATGGCAAGGGCTTCCCGAAGGACAGTGACCGCCTGGTCGGTGCGCTGGGTGTTGGTGTAGACTTCCGCCAGGAAAAGCCGCATGTCGTAGCTATCCGGGTTGGTGGCCAGGCCTTCCTGGAGGACCTGTTCACATTTTTCAGGATTGCGGGACTGGAGCCAGAAGCGGGCCACCTGCAGACGGACTTCCTCATCGGACGGGTCGGCCTGGAGCAGCGCCTGAAGGGTTTTTTCCATGGCCACAGGCTGGCCGGCATCGCGCTGGAGGCCTGCCAGGGTCAGCTTATAGGCGCTTTTGTCCGGCTCCAGGGCGATCACTTGCTCCACATGGCCAATGGCTTTTTCCGGCTGTTTGGTGCCGGCGTAAAAGCGGGCCAGGATAAGGTGCAGGGCGGTCGAGTCCGGGTTTTGCTGAATCCCATCCTTCAGGATGGCCTCGGCCTGTGCGTCTTGCTTCATTTGGGAATAATTGGTGGCCAGCATGTAGTAGATATCCGGTTGGGTCACCCCGTCCGCCAGCAGGGCCTGTAGGGCTTCCTGGGCCGCGTCCGATTTTTGTTCGGCCACCAGCAGGGCAGCGTGGAGGATGCGGTAGTCTTTGTTGACCGGATCTTTGGCCAAAAGCAGGTCGGCCTTCTCACGGGCCCGGTCCAGGGCGCGGGCCGCCAGAAACAGCTTGCCAAGCTCCAGGTGTCCTTTGTCATAGTCCGGGGCGAGTTCCACGGTCTTGCTGAAATACCCGAAGGCCTTTTTGAAGTTTTTTTCTTTCATTTCCAGGCGGCCCAGCATGAAGTAGGCTTCGACATATTCGGGGTCGATCTGCAGCGCATTCTTGAATTCCAGGCGGGCCTTGGTGAAGTCGCCCTGCTCAAAAAGGGTCTGGCCTTTTTGGAAGAATTTGGCTTTTTTTTCTTCGGGCCCGCTGCAGGAAAGCACCATGAGCGGGATGAGAGCGGTGCAGAGCAAAAGTTGTATCCGGCGTCGCATGGGGTGGTTTACCTCCCGGTTGGTTGGATATCGTTACAATAAACCATATAGGGTAATTAAATAACGTGACGATTTCATATAAGAAAAGGAGCGAAACGCTCCTGGGAAAAACAACACAAAGGGTCAAGCTCAAAGGGGAAAAGCTGGTAAAACAAGCTTAAAGGCTGAGCTCAAAGCGCCAAGGAACTACAAAAAAAGAATAAAGAATTTTCAGGGTGGCGGGTTCAACTTTGAGCTTCGAGCTCTGCCGAAGGCATCACTTCCTATTTTTTCCTCTATAAATCAAATTTTTTGCTTGACGTCTGTTCCTACGCACGGTTTTTTTTCTTTGAGCTTTGAGCTTTGAGCTTTGAGCTTTGAGCTTTGAGCTTTGAGCTTTGAGCTTTGAGCTTTGAGCTTTGAGCTTGGGGCTTATTTGCCAACCGTGTCTCTGTGGTGAATATGTTTTATCCAATAAAAAATTTTATCGGAATGATCGCCATGGCGGCAGCAGCGAAAATAACCTGCCGCTTGAGTTCCCCCCGCAACTCGCCGATCAGCACCTCATAGCCGAAGAGCAGGACGATGATCTTGGCGGCGATCATGCCCATGTTGAGGGAGGCGATCTGGGTGCCGGTGATATTGGGAACCACCAGGGCGATGAAGAGCACCAGGAAATCCATGGGGGTGGTCTTGAACCCCTTGCGGCGGCGGGTGAACTTGAGGGTCAGGATCACGAACATCACCATCACGCCGAAGGCTATGGAATAGGAACGGTGGATATTGAGGGGCAAGTCGGCCGCCCCGGCTTCGGAGATGTAGACCAGAAAGGGGATGACCAGGTAGAGGCCGATGCGGATGGCCGTGGCGGACAGGGATCGGCGAAGGAAAAAGATTGCGATCAGCAAAAGGCTGAGTCCTCCTGCTACCACCGCAAAATAACCCGGAGTGTTGCGGCTCAGCAGGCAGGTGGAGGCCAGCAGCAGGGGCATGCCGAACTCCACGCAGCGGAAGCTCACCTTGATGATGATGTTGCGTTCCTTGAGGACCTTGAGGCGTCCCTTGATCATCTTGTCGATAAAATCAGTTCGCGGGAGCTGGCAATGACGATGATCGAGGATGGTAAATGTACTGATAATTACACTGGAAAAAATTGCGTAGAAAAAGAGTAGAAACCATTCTGAATAGAACCGGAAAACAATGGCCGACAGAATTAGGAACGACTGGAGGAGATAAATGGTGAAAACCGCCTCGGTGTGGAAGAGGCCCAGGCGCATCAATTTGTGATGGAAATGGTTCTTGTCCGGCTTGAACGGGGAGGCCCCTTTCATGATCCGTTCGGTCATAACGGTAAGGGTGTCCAGGATCGGGAATCCCAGGATGATCAGGGGGAGCAGGGGACTCAGGGGCTGGTTGCCCTGGGTGATGTGGATGGAAAGGCAGATGGCCAGGAAACCCAGAAGCTGGCTGCCGGTATCCCCCATGAAAATGACGGCCGGGAAGGTATTGAAGCGCAGGAAGCCGAAAATGGCGCCGATGGCAGCCACAGAGACGGTCAGGGTGAAAAAGTGCCCGCCCTGGTAGGCCAGGTAGCCGATGCAGATAAAGGTCATCAGGGTGATGCCGCCGGCCAGGCCGTCCAGGCCATCGGACAGATTGATGGCGTTGGTCACCCCCACGATGACGAAAACGGTCAGGGGGAGGGCCAGGGCAGTGGGCAGCAGAAATCCTTCCGGGGCCAGGTTGCCCAGGCAGCATAATTCCAATTGACCGAACTGGACAACGATCAGGGCCGCGGCCAGTTGGGCCAGGAATTTGGCCTTGTAGGGCAGGTCCCAAAGATCATCCAGAAAGCCGAATATCACGATCACCGCCGAGCCGGCCAGCAGGGCATGGCCAAACCCGTTCATGGCTGCCCACAGCAAAATTGGGATCAGGGCCCCGCAGGCCATGGCCAGCCCACCGATCTTGGGGATCGGCCGGGTATGCACCTTGCGCTCGTTGGGTATGTCCACCGCCTGGAAACGAATCGCCAGGGACTTGAGCGGCGGCACCAGCGAGATGGTGATGAACAGAGATAAGAGTAATGTGGAGAGATAGATCATGGATTAGTTGATTGGGTAAATAGTCGAATCGTCGATTGGGTAATCGGCTAAACAGTCCAATTTATCGTTAGTCAATGGGATCAATAGTACCGATAGCACGATATTTCAGGAGTTGTCTTCTTTTCGCTTCCGCAGGTAGCCGATATAGCCGTTAAGTATTTTGATGGTCGTGCTGACTTTATCCAAAGACACTTCAGCCTGTTCTTCCTTGATAGATTTACATTCCAGGGCTGTTTCGATATGGTCCAGGAGTTCGTAAAGAGAACCGCGTGCTTGTCTGCAAAATTGAATTGTTTCCTAATAATGGTATCGGCCATACCCCTCGGCAATACAAGCTGTAGCCGACCGAGACGCCCTAACCATCTGATCGACCAATCGGTACTTCTCATCGGTTGGAAGATTTTTACAAAACGCCCATATATCCTGACGAACAATAACAGCACGCTGATAAGCTTCAAGATCTCTAAAATCCTTTGTTGAACCGGTTTTCTTCTTAAAACGATTCAAAGAATCTCCCAGTTGACCAATTACCTATTTCCCCAGTTTCTGCAGTTAAGGGAGTTTCTCAGCCCCCTAGTTTCTCAATTACTGAAATCGGCAATAACCAATTGACCAATCAACGAATCCCCCAGTTACCCAATTCCCCAATTAACCGATTCCCTGCGGGAATCACTGAGGGAGAAATTGATCGAGTACCGGAAACAGTTCGCGGGTGAAGGCCTGGAGGCGGGCATCGGCATCATCGACTTTTTCGTTCTTGCCGATGGGGGTGATCAGGCGCACCAAAGCGCCGTCCGTGCGTTGCTGGGTGAGGGCATCCCAGAAGTTGAACAATTTCATTTCCCACATGTTGGTGGCCACCCGACCCCGCATGGGAAACCAGAAATAGGACAGCTGGCGCTGGCCGACATTGGTCATGACGGCTCTGTTGACCGGCAGCGATTGTCGACGGGACTGAGATAAGGATATATGGACTTTTCCCGCCTGGTTAAACTCCCATCCACTGCCCGGCAGACAACTGGATGGGGAATGGATGGATTCGCCCTTGCGCTGGCTTTCATAGTAAGCCGTGTAAAAATTGACGGGCTGGTTGGAATCATTGCGATAGTTCACGATAATGTAGTCTGAAAAATTAAGGCCATCGATGAACTTCTGATCCATTGTCTGGAGTTTTCCCTCCCAGGCCCCGATACGTGTGGGAAAGTCACCGAAAGATTTCGCGATGGGCACTTCCTCGCGAAAATTAACCGTCTGGCCAATAACCGCCGTCACACCCAAAAGCATAATCGCCACAATAAACTGAGGCTGAAAAATCTTTATGGTTTCTTTTTTCTGCTTTTCTGAAGTTGCTTTGAGCTTGACGCTTTGAGCTTGGCGCTCTGCCGCAGGCAGTTGCTTTGAGCTTTGAGCTATGCGCTCATTTTCCTTGTTTTTACCTTCTGACTTCTGACTCCTGGCCCATGTCTCCTGTTTCTCTTTGAATATCCAATTCAGTATCCACAGTTCGCCCAGGAGAATACCCAAAGAGATCATAAAGATAACCCAGCCCGAGAAATCGTGGAAAAAACCCTCGGCCACCTGGGGGCCCCAGATCGGGTAAAGCAATCCGACCGAGGCGATGCGAAGGCCGTTGACGAAAATCGAAATGGGAATCGATGAAAGAACCACCAGCACTTTTTTCCACCAGGCCGCCCTGGCAAAATAGGCCACTAAAATGGCCAGTACGATCAGGGGAAAGAGGTAGCGCAACCCGTTGCAGGCGTCCACCACCTGGAGTTGGGTGAAGCCCAGGTCGATGATATTGCCCTCCCGATAGGCGGTTTTGCCCAGGGACTGGAGCACCCATACCCCCAACCATGAGGAAATGAGTTTCAGCCTCAGGGACAGGTTGAAATAGATCAGGTTCGGCGGCGGGAACATAGTCAGGATGAAAGCGATGGGAAACAGGATGACCCTCAGTTTGCGCCATCCCAGATGCAGCCAGAGCAAACCTAACAGCACGAACCAGGAGGAAATGTACATGGTGTAGAATTCCCCCCCTAGTTCCCCCAGCCAGAAAAGAGCCAGCCCGAAAACAAGGGGCAGAAGGCCCATCCAGCCCGGTCGGGCCGGGGTTGCTATCAACGCATCCTTTTTTTCCCAGATGAGATAGAGGATCACAAAGGGGATCAGGTAGCAGTAGTTGTAGTCCTCACGCTGCCACCACTTGAACATTACCTGGTGGGAGGTAAAGTAAACGGCAATGAGCAGGCCGCTGTAAATTGTGCCTTTGATAAGGCTTTCGGTTTTTAGGTTGATGTCTTTTAGCACCAGAGGCTCCATCGACTTCAGGATTTAAGTTCGGTTTCAGGATCGGGTTGCACGTCTATGAAGATAGGGTGGCGTATTGTTGGAGAATGGCCTGCCATATTCTTTGGGCTGCCTTGCCGTCCAACATGGGCGGACCGGCGGTGTCGCTTCGTTAATGGGAAAGTGCCCGACGGTAGGAAGAAAGAATGCCTTCCCGGGATGTTCCCGCCGTGGGCTTTGTGAGAAGTGTCATAAAAGTGAAATTGGTTGGCCCGGAGGATGGGGCCGATTGTCGGACGCTCAGTATGAAGTGGGGATATGGAAAAATTGCGGTAACTTGCGAAGGGGTTTCATCAACAGGGTCCATGGGTAAGGTTGCAAACCATTTACTTCCCACGCTCTGTAATCCATTCGGTGGGCTTTGATCCTGTTGCGCAGCGAATGGTTGCTGACACCCCCGGAGCGCATTTTTACCAGCACTTCGGGGATGTATTGAGCCGGGATGCAGTGCTTGTATAAGAATCGCAGCATGAGTTCATAGTCGGCGGCCGAGCCTAAAGATAAGTTGAATAGACCATATGTATCATAGACCGCCCGCCGCACGAAAAAAGTGGGATGGGGCGGCATCCAACCCCAACGCATCTTTTCGGTGCTGAATTTGCCGGAGCGCCAATAGCGTCGCACATTATCCAGGTTTTGATTTGAAACGTAGAGCAGATCGCCGTAGCAGGCCTGATCGGCTTCGTTCGATAAAGCGTGCTTTACTCGTTCCAAAACCCGGTTATCGGCATACACATCGTCCGAATTCAGAATACCGATGATATCGCCTTCTGCAAGCCTAATGCCTTTATTCATGGCATCATATATGCCGTTATCTGGTTCGGAAACGATACGCAGGTTAGTCAAACGCTTGGATTTGGCGATTTGCAAGGTTGCGTCTGTCGAACAGCCATCAATAAGCAGATGTTCCGCTTCGAGGGTTTGCGCCCCAACGCTATCGAGGCATGCTTCGATGCAGGAGGCTCCATTTTTAACAACGGTGATAACAGAGATAGATTGATCCATCATAGCTTTTCTATGGGGGTTGATCGCCTCTGCTGATTTCTATATCTTTGGCGCACATAAACCGAATAGAAGGAGAAGAAGGAAGCAGTTCTGTCTTTAAGACATCACTGTTGACTATCTATAGTCCTTATTTATCATGATGGTTGATCTCATGCTCCGAAATAAACGTTTTGGTTGCATTCCACCATGGAGCCTCATCATCCCAATCGGCCGCTCTTTTATTTTTAAAATCCCATCCGCCCCAGATAACTACGCCATCGGCTTTTTTGAAAACAGTTTCCAATTGATGGCGCCAGAGGGAAACTTTCATATAATTCAACCTGAGATGTTCCGGTGTGGGTGCGTGATCGAAATATTGTGGCCAGATAAATGGATAGACTTCTCCGTCGAAAATTGATTTGACCTCAAACATGGTTGCCGAAAAATAAGTGCCCCAAGCTTCAGGATCGTCGTTATAGGTATAGGCAACAGGAAAAGCAGCATCAATTTTTGCCGTCAGCGGTATCAGTCTTTGTACGTCACCGCGCCAAATTCTGTAGGACTTGCTTGCAGGATCTGAAATAGCGCGTTTAAAATTATTAACCGGTATGACGCCAAAAAAGCCATAACTTAGATCCGGTCGGCAAGCTCTGAAGCGCTCGATGGTTTCGGTGTAGTTGTTGATACTGATGGTATATTTCCATGGTTTATAACGATACCCTTGCAACGGCCAGTGCTCGAAATCCAGAACGATAAAGTCCCCGGGTTTAGCGGATGTTTTTTTAAGGCGATGGTTAACACCTTCGAAGGGCGGAGGTAGGTCTCTGGAATGGCCTTTCGGCCATACATGCTGGGTATAGAACACCTCGATGGGTTTTATACCGAATTGGGAGAGATCAGGCTTGTCTCGATACAGTGTCGCGTCATATAGGGTAAACGCATAGCAAAAACAAACAGTCAAAAGCAAACTGGTCGTTGCTATCCGGCTTTCCATAGGGTGTTTATTGTTTCGAGGCGACATCAAGCCAGCCTTCATGTCTTAAAATCCCAAAACGGTAGCATATCCGTTCTATCATAGTGGGCTTGGTTAGATCGGGTGAATGGCGGTGCCATTTCAATACACGGATTTTATTGGGAGGAGTTTCCCGGTTTACCGTGGGAGAAGAGAGAAGCTCTATCAATCGATCAACCACCTTTTCAATTGTAAAATCGGATAAAAATCTCGTCTTGACCCGTTTTTTCATCTTTTCCAAAAGTGGCGGATTCATAGCCAGTTGCTGTATGCACTCCAATGCATGGGATGGCCATCTGTCAAGACTGCACACGAAGCCCTCATAACCGCTAGTTATTAACCAGCGCATGGCGCCAATGCCGTCACTAACGATGGGGACGACACCCAAACTCATGGCTTCCAGCATGGCCATGGGGCAGCCTTCAGCCCGAGAGGCCAGCAGATAAATATCTGCTTTTCGCATGGCCGCGAGCAATTCACTTCTTGGCACCCGGCCATGGATTGTGGCGTTCTTCATCCCACCTAACATGTGGCGCTTGTTTTCGGAAATCTGGCCAAACCAGTCGAACTGGAGATGTTTCCAGACGGGATGATCGGTTTTTATTGCCTCTGCCACCAGATCGCCGCCTTTGCGCTTGGAGAATTCACCTGCAAAAACGACATTAAGCTTTCTATTGCCATCATATTTTGGGCCCTGGATCGGTCCAGGATCGTTCAGGCCATTATGGATGATTGGGCACTTGTATAGCGGGACCCCGAATTTTTGCACATAGCTCTGTTGCATGTCATTGGAAATGGTCACGACATAGTCAACCCACGAAACGTTGTAGCAGGCTGCTTTAGCAATCGCGAAACGATCAATATGGCCGATGGTAATCAGCGGGCAGGGCAAGGCCGGTGCGATGCTTTGGAGGGTAGCGTTGTCATTGTTAAAGGCAGCATCGATTTTTTCCTTGGTGATCAACTCCAGTAATTTAGACGCCCTTTCAATTTGTGAGTCTGTTTGTTCCGTCGGAAAATGGGTGATCCCCCATTGTTGGAACCACTGATGGTCATCCGGGGTTGGGCTGGCATAGTATACCTTGATACCCCGACGGCACATTTCCATGCTGATTTCACGTGAATAGGTGCTAATGCCGGCGCCCCTGTCGGGAGCGGTCGATGTGGCTATGAGAATTTTATTCGGCATGATTCGTCGCAACTGTCTGATGCGATGGTTCCTTGTTCGAAAAAACGTGTTGGTGCGCAAGGGGTTTTTGATGCTTTATATTGTCCAGCAAACCAATAGAAGCGCCTGACCACAGCCAGACCTGATCCACCATGGGCACATTGAGGGACATCTGGGTGACAAACATGGCGACGCAGCCCAGAAAGCCGATAACCGCAAAATTGGTCAACAGACCTCGCAAATAAGAGATACTGAGGCGGATAATTGGGACCAGAACCAGTGCGACCCAGGAAGACAGGCCAAGTATGCCGCCTTCTAAAAAAGCGGCGGTGATGTTGGCGTGGGGTTTGTTGCCAGTGGCTGCGATGAAGCTCTCGTTGCCTTGGGGAAGCCACCAAAAAGGGTTGCCAATATGTTCAAATAGGTAAAGAAAGCTGTAAAGCCGGCCGAGACCGGTGCGGTAGTCCGTATGGAAAAAACGATAAATCAGAAGATCGGCCGAATTAACTATCAGGGGCATTGCCGCAATGATCCCCACGAAGCCCAATACCGGGAGAATAGCCATTTTTTTCCTGCCGAGCGATTTCACAAAGACCGGGGAAACCAATGCCAGGAATGCGGCGCCGAGAAAGATCAGGGTGCCGCTGCGGGTCTGGATTTTGGCCAGGATAAATAAGGAACTGATCACTGTGAAAATGATGAGTACGAAACGTTTCGCTTTGTAGGGCAGGGCCAACAGGAGGGCCGCCGGAAACAGGTAGAAAACCTGGAAATTCTGGTCGGTGGTGATTTCGGGTCGACGCTGCAGGATGCCTTTCTGGGACCAGATTTGATCGACTACCGGGAAGATGGACGGCAGGGAGCGGCTTAAAGCGATAAGGCACACGATGACGTAGACCAATGTTATAAAGAGAAAAATACGGGCAAGTGCGTCTTCATCATTGTTATTCCTGAAAAAGCCGTAGCCGACCATGAAGGCAAGAAGGGCGCTGGCGATTTCCAGAAAGCGGTGGGCAGTAATATCCGGAGCACTGAAAACGCCGACAGCGTAACCGACAACAGCCACAAGGAGCCAAATTAACGTCTTCGGCCCCGGGAGGACCCAGGGCAGTCGCTTTAGCAGGAACAAGACAAAAAAGGGAAGAATAACCAATGTGTTAACGGGCAGCGGCATTAAAAAAGTGCGGAGAAAATAGTTGATAAGGGAATCCGTAAAAATAATGACAAGACACAGTGTCAGCATGTAATTGGCAAGGCGGACTTTAGTCATGAGTATTTCCCGTCGTAGCCCAGGGCAGCCATACTTTGGGCACAAACGCGTTCGATCCTGCGTAGATTTTCAGGGCTGAAAAAGTGCCTCACATCCAGTTTCCTATGGTTGCCCTTCCTCTGGAACTGGCGATTGACGAGGGGCGTAATATCGTTTCGGACCGGAAGCCCGATGGCACTGGTTAGCTGCTGGATAGCCCCTATTTTATCCTTGCGGAAGTCTTCGTAGCGAACAAGGTGGATATCATCTCTATGGTCGAGGTAGATGTCGGCCATGTAATTCCACCGGGCACTCAGCGAGTCGATATAATGGTCGCCGCAGTCAAGGTACCAGCGGTTGTCCAGAACATAGGACCAGGCTTCGGAAATGGCGGGCCTGATATCTTCGACACTATCGTCAAGGGTGCCGCTGAGTTGTAGTCGATCGAGGATACTCCGGATGTTATCGCGCGGGTCGCGCACCACCATAACGAATTTGGCGTGTGGGAACCGCTCCTTCAGGAAAGGAAAAAACAGCGTGAGGTTGGGTTCTTTGACAAAGTTCCGGGAGAAGTCGGCCCGATTTTTTTTGATAAAGCCTGCGAACCGCCCCGGATGTTGAAAAAGGTGCTGGAACTCAGGATCATAGATTTCCTTGAAAAGATCAATGGTAACGCTTGTTAATGTGGCGTCGGCCAGCAACAGGGCGATGACTGTTGTACCCGATTTCTGGTTTCCGAGGATGAAAATGGGTTTTTCATTCACACGTGCGAACAACGTATCGTAGATTCGTCTTGCTTTACGATAGATGCGGTATTTCAGGGCGCGGTCGTTGAATGCGATAGATTGGTACAAGGCTACGGGTCTCTTTCAAGAGCGTTGGGGTTTCAATGCACGTAAATTCAATCGGGCATAGGTCCGCACCCCGAGTCTTATTTTTACGTAATAGACCATGGATATATTTTGACCCACCACGGCAATGCAACTGGCTGTGGCAACCCCAATTATCCCTATCCAATGAGCGAACAACCAGCCCATTCCGATATTGCAGGCTACCCAGAAGGCTGTCAATTTTAAGAGCGCGGCCTGGCGCCCGCTCATCTGCAACAGCATGCCTGGGCTGCCGGCGGCGGCATTGACGTATTGGGCAAGGGCTAACAAGACCAAGGGGACGTAGCCCGCATGGTAGGCTTCACCATAAACCAGCCCCATGATCTGTCGGCCGAGCAGCAGAATTGCCAATAGCGCCGGGGTTGCGATGATCAGTCCCCAGCGAGCTGTGGTTCGTAACAGGTCCTCCATTACCCTTTTGTCATCCTGTGCGTAAAGGGCGGCAAGAGAGGCCGGTGTAATCTGGTTGGCAACACCTAAAAAGAAGCTGATCAGTAGCGTTAACTGCACAGCGGCGCCGTAAAGACCCGCCGCTTCGGTTCCTAAGATCGCACTGGCCACCCAGAGAGGGGCAGAGGCCATCAGGATGGAAAATATATTCATGCCCAAATAAGGCGCACTTTCTTTCAGAAGCACCCAGTGAGCGATACGGCTGACAGGGCAGGGGTGTTTATGCAGCCGGCTTGCAATGGCAATGACACATAACGCAATAGCAGGGAGCGTCGCCAGGGCATAGATGGTGAAAATGCTGCCGAGATGGGGTTCGTTCCGCATTAACCACAGAATGGCGAGCACGCCCAAAAAAAGGAGCTGGCGGGGTGAATCCAGCAAACCGACCCCCAGCTTGATTTGATGCATCCCCTTCAATACGGTGGAACCGGATTCTTCCATTACACGCACCGCGATGCAGGCTATCAATACCCAGAAGAGGCCCTGGAGGGCTGGAACATTGAGCAGTGCGAGCATCCATGGCCAGAAAATGCCATACAGCGATACCAAGAGAGTGAAACTGATGAGCAAAAGCTGCCCTGAGGTTATGAGGTAGCCTTTTACCTGAGACCAATTCCCTTGATTGACGGCTACCGCCAGCAGGCGCATCAGGTTGGTTGGCATGCCCAGCCTGACGGCTACCGATGAAACGCGAACCAAGTGCAGAACAACGAAATAGACACCCATCATTTCCAGGGAAATAAGCCGGGCCAACACGGCGCCAATCAGCACGCCCGCCCCGCTGGACGATGTCTTGACCAGCACTGTAAAAACAGCATCGGCCAATGTTCTTTTTATTAGCTTTTGAGCAATTGGTTGCAATGGTCATTGATCCGATAGCAATGAAAGCAATCGATATTCTGGACTAAGTCGATCTCGTAAGTATCTTAAATCCTGATCTGACAGAGAAATTCGCTTCTTACTTTTGCGCAGATGGACGGGTTTCATTTGAAATCCAAGCCTGTCGTTGATCTCTTTAATACCTGCATCAAATTGCTCAGTGAAAAAAAACATATGGCAATTAGTAATGACCTTGAAGGCCTCATCAATGTTCATAGACTTTGAAAACATGTATAGTTGGTTAAAGCGTTCTTCCTCAGGTATTGCATTGAAAAATTCCAGGAAAGTAGATTTTAAGTATTTTTTCTGTACTTTGAGACCTGGATGATTGTCTCCGCTCTCCACTTGTTCCATCAACATTCGGTATAACGATAAGAGGCGCTTTATTGGGTCACGCAGGCAGGTAATTGTAAAGGTCTTCGGTGGCAAGGATAGTTGATGTGCTGGCAAATGCGAAAATGCATAAAAAAAATGCCCCTGATTTATCAACCTGGGGTTCCATCCCAAGAGCACTTTGCCATTTTTGATAATTCTTTGATTAAATGCATTGTTTAATTCTTGATAAACCTTCTGGCCCCCTTCTCCAGAGGTCGATAAAAAAAGGGTGTTCAGCGATGTGCCACCTGTCTTGCGAATGTGATAGTGATAGATACGTTTATATCCGCCGGGCAGTTCATAATAGGAAGCCAAACGGGCACAACGGCGATTGTTGGCAAAGTCCAGCCGATATAAGAGCTCACGTTTAAATCTTCCAGCATAACTGCGAAGCGGGCTGATGTACATCGTGTTACACGATCTCAATTCTTAGGGTTGCATTGCTTGCGATAAATGTTTCGGTATTGATCGGCAACGGTCTGAGGTGCCCAGCGACGCTGGGCAATTTCTGAAAGTTCGCGAGACTGGCTGCTCTCTTTGCCATCGCCGGCAACAAGATTTACCAGGGCATCGCAGAGGGCTTGCCGATCACCTTTGGCGACTATGCGACAATGAGGCAAATCGAGCTGCGATGGGATTCCGCCCTCTTCATAGCCGATCACAGGAGTGCCGCTGATCAGAGCTTCAATAACCGTGTTGGGATAGTTGTCGGCATAAGAGGGGATGATAAACACATCCGACGCACAATAATATAGATTGATGGCTGACTGGTCCGATACGCTGCCTGTATGCAAAACCCCCTGGGCAGGTTGGGGAGGGCGTTTACCCACGGCAAGCCCTAAACAGCCGGACTTGATGACGGCGTGCGCAAAATCAGCATAGCCCTTGCGGCGGTCGCCGCAGTCCGAAGCCACAAAAAGTGCGAGATAGGCATTATCCGGAAGATTCAATTCTTTTCTGGCCTTATACTTGTCGATGGGGCCAAATTTCGTGGTATCTACCGGATTTGGTACAACGTGGACATATTCCCGGGAGAATCCCCTTTGGAGGGCTAAATCGGAAAGCCAATTTGAAGGCGTCACGATGGTTAGACTGTTCATGATTGAATACAAATACTGCTTTAACTGAAATTCCCTTTTAGCATTGTCAATCCAGGCTTTGGGATAGTATTTTTTATAAGGGCACATGGGGCACCCAAGACGCCATGAAGAACACTCGGAGGATGACCCACATCGACCGGTCAGACTCCACATATCATGCAGGGTCCACACCACCGGCCTGTCACGCCAGGCATGGAGCAGTTTGGGATAATCCAGATAATAACCGTGAAGGTTATGGATATGGAGAACGTCGGCATTGCGGGTTTTATCGACAATGTCACCGGCTACACCCATGTCCCAAACACACGTAGAGCCACCCAAACGTGCCAGGAAAGCGTTGAGCGGCCGAGACAGGGGGCGTTTGAGGCCGTAAAAAGGCGGCGTCCGCTCCCGATGTTCGCAATGGTAGAGGGTTACATCGACATCATCGAAATGGTCATGGAAGGTTTGTGCCAAGAGCGCTGCCACCCGGGCGGCCCCGCCCTGCGTCCGCACCGTATTGACCATGGCCACGCGGATCATTGCACTGTCGCCTTTCCGCTGGTCGCAAATGCTGCGGCCTGCTGAAACCGTTGGGCCATGACATCGGTATTGTACAGCGTTCTGGCGATATGCTGTGCTGTTTTACCCATTTGATGTCGCCTGTCTTCCTGTGTAAGCAAGGCCATGGTCTGGCAGGTGAAATCCGCCGCTTCGCCGGGTTTAAACAGCAGGCCGGTTCCCCCGTCGATGAAAGCGGCGAATTCGGGCATTTGTTTCTCCCGATCGGAATGGGTAATCACAGGCAGGCCATAACCCATGGCATGCAAAAGACTGAGGCCGATGGCCGAAGGGTGAATGAACAGATCGGCGGACAGGAACCATGGTGCCAGTTTATCTTCATCGTAGACCGGCCCCACCCAGATGATTCGTTCGGCGACCCCCTTGGAACGGGCCATTTTCTTTAAGCGTGCCTTTTCAGGACCATCGCCAATGACGGCCCATATGGGGTCGACGCCTCGCTCCACCAATTGCGCCAGCATGTCGATGGCCTCTTCAAATCTATTTTTCGCCACAAGTCGGGCGCAGGACAGGATGAGTTGGTTTTTTCCCAGCCCGCTTTTACTCTGCCACTTTGCCAGCCGGTCAACAGGCCATTGATGACTGGCGGCATCGATCTTCTTTTGATCGAGACCGTTGTTCATGCCGATGACATTGTGGGCGTTAAACCCCTTTGCTTTGAGCCACTCGCTCTCCTTGTCGTTGTAGACCAGGAAATTGTGGAAACAATGCCACCATCGCAGGCGCACTGCTTCGGAGGCGGCATTGGCAGTTGCGGTATGGGCCTGGCCCCAGATCACTACCGGTGTCCTGCGCCATTTTAGATAAAAGGATGCCGCTACGTTGGAAAGGAGCCGAGGGTTGCCGTAGATGAAGACCACATCGTAATGCTGCAATTCCCTGAATGGCAGGCGTTGCCAGCCGAGCGCTTCTTTTTGGAGCCCTATGTAGTCAACCAGTTTCACATGCGGCGCATACCGGTCATGAATGGTGACAAGGTTCATGCCCGGAATGTGTTGCTGGCAGTAAATAGTGACATTATCTCCATAGGTCGCTATGAGGGCATCATAAAGCCCCATACGATAGGATGGGATGATATTTGTAATGATGGCTATTCTTGGCATTTTAGTGGAAAGGTTTGCAGAAGCTGGAAAACGAAGCGTGGTTTTGGATTAGTATAAAAAGAGGTCTTGGCCTAGTTCGCATCTTAATTATTCATTATTCTGTGATGAAATAAAGAGAATCGATATCTAAGTCCGCGCTAAAATTTTAAGGAATTCTCTTATCATTCATTTCTCAGAATTCAGCCCTGAATAATATACTATTCCTGATGATTGTAGACCGTGAAGCCGGCGCGCTGCACCAGTTCGTCTCTTTTGGCATCTTCCAGGTCGGCCTGGACCATCTCCTTGACCATTTCGAGGAAGGGGATCTCCGGCTCCCAGCCCAATTTTTCCTTGGCCTTGGAGGGATCGCCCAGAAGGGTTTCCACCTCGGTGGGCCTGAAGTAGCGGGGATCAACGGCCACGATGGTTTTGCCGTTGGCCGGGTTGATGCCGCGCTCCTTTACCCCCTCGCCCTCCCACTGGATGGTGATGCCCAACTCCCGGGCGGTGAGCTCGATGAACTCGCGCACCGAGTGCTGCTCGCCGGTGGCGATGACGAAGTCCTCCGGGGTGTCCTGTTGCAGCATGAGCCACTGCATGCGCACGTAGTCCCTGGCATGCCCCCAGTCGCGCAGGGCATCGAGGTTGCCGATATAAAGGCATTCCTGCAAGCCCAGATATATGCGGGAGAGGGCGCGTGTGATTTTGCGGGTAACGAAGGTTTCACCCCGTATTGGGGATTCATGGTTGAAAAGGATGCCGTTGCAGGCATAGATGCCATAGGCTTCCCGGTAATTGACCGCGATCCAGTAGGCATAAAGCTTGGCGCAGGCGTAGGGGGAGCGGGGGTAAAAGGGGGTGGTCTCCGTCTGGGGCACTTCCTGGACTTTTCCAAACAATTCGGATGTCGAGGCCTGATAAAATTTGGTCTTTTTTTCCAGGCCCAACAGACGAATACCTTCCAATAGCCGAAGAGTGCCTAATGCGTCCGTATCGGCCGTATACTCCGGTGCTTCAAAGGACACCTGGACATGGCTTTGGGCGGCGAGGTTGTAAACTTCATCCGGCTGGACCTGCTGAAGCACGCGGATGAGGTTGGAGGCATCGGTCAGATCGCCGTAATGCAGGATCATATGGCGGTCTTGCTGGTGCGGGTCCTCGTATAAATGATCGATGCGCTGGGTATTGAACATGGAGGCCCGGCGCTTGATGCCGTGGACCTCGTAACCTTTTGCCAGTAGAAATTCAGCCAGATAGGCGCCGTCCTGGCCGGTAATGCCGGTAATCAGTGCTTTTTTCATTGGTGTCCTATTGGATAGTTTAGATGGTTTAGATAGTTGGGTCCTTCGGCCGTTGGAGGTTGGAGGGAAGACCTCAAACCTCAAACCTTAAACCTCAAACACCATTTTCACGGCCTCCGGCGGTCAGATGCTCTTTGAGAATCGGCGTCTCAGCGATTCTCAAAGAATGTGGAGTCTCCGTGTCCTCTGTGTCTCTGTGGTGAATATTGCTTTATAGTTTTAATTTGAGCTTGACGCTTTCAGCTTCCTCTATGCCACTCCCACGCCGTCCGCACGATTTCCTCCAAATCATCAAAACGGGGCTGCCAATTCAAATCCTTGATAATGTTATCCGATGAAGCGATGAGCACGGCCGGGTCGCCAGGGCGCCTCGGGGTTTCCTTTGCCGGGATGGGATGGCCGGTGATCTTGCGGACGGTTTCGATGACTTGGCGGACGGAAAAGCCGTTGCCGTTGCCAAGATTGTAGACGCGGCTGGCGCCACCCTGGGCCAGGGCCTCCAAGGCCAGGAGGTGGGCGGCGGCCAGGTCGTTTACGTGAATGTAATCCCGCACGCAGGTGCCGTCCGGGGTGGGGTAGTCCGTGCCATAGATGGCAATGCTGTCTCGCTGGCCCAGTGCAACCTGGATTATCAGGGGAATCAGGTGGCTTTCCGGATCGTGGCGCTCGCCAATGGCGCCGGAGGGGTCGGCCCCCGCTGCATTGAAGTAGCGCAGGCATACGGATTTCAACCCGTAGGCCCTGTCGCAGGCCCGCAATATGTTTTCCACGTAGAGCTTGCTTTCACCGTAAGGGCTGGTGGGCCGCAGGGGGTGATTTTCGTCGATGGGCGTGTAATCCGGTTCGCCGTAGACCGCGGCCGAAGATGAAAAGATGAAGCGCCTGACATCGTGGCGGACCATGGCTTCCAGCAGGTTGGCGGTGGCCGATACGTTGTTGCGGTAGTATGCCAGGGGACGCTGCACGGATTCCCCCACCTCGATCAGGGCGGCGAAATGCATGACCGCGTCGATGGCATGCGTGTTGAAAACCTGATCCAGCAGACCGCTGTCCTGGATATCGCCCTGGATGAAATCGCCTCCCGGCAGAAGCTCGCGATGGCCCTTGGAAAGGTTGTCCAGGATGATGGGCCGGTGGCCGGCTTCCAGCAGGGCCTTGACCATGTGGGTGCCGATATAGCCGCAACCGCCGATGACGAGGATGTTCAGTTTCATTATGATAGTTTAGATAGTTAGGATGGTTTGGATAGTTGGGGCCTTTGATTTGAATTGCCGTTGAGATGGACGGCAATTCAAAAATGCTCACCGCCTTTGGCGGGCAGAAGCTGGCGGAGAATCGGCGTCTCAGCCGCTGCCTGCGGCAGAGCTCAAAGCTGGAAGCTGAAAGCTGAAAGCTCAAAGGAGGAGCTATTAACAAATCGAAATTCTTAAACGCTTTCCAGGTTTTCCTTTCAGCTTTGAGCTTTCAGCTTGGGGCTTTTACCAACCGTGTTTCTGTGGTGACTATTCGGTTTTTCGCGGTTGCCTTAAAACGCCAACCTCAATCGGAGCCCAATGCGCTCATACTATCAGTTCAGGATTCTGGCGACGACAAGTGTTCAATATCAGCCAGATCTTGAGACCGGCCGGTGGCGGCTTTATTGATTTTCAGATTTTCCAGATCGATGAAGTTGATGTCAATTTTATCCATCGTCACTGTGATTTTGGACGCGTAGCAAGGCTCGAATGACAAACCGTCAAGGTCGGTCACCAGATCGATACGGTTCGGCGGATAGCCCAGTTGAATCACCTGGCCGGTTTCAAGAAAATCATCAGCAGAGACATCGAGTGAACCAAAACCGAATTGAATGAGGGCCTTCAAAAGGTTGGCGGCATTTTGCTCGGACCGCTCGATCCAAATATCAAGATCTTTTGTATAGCGAGGGTAGCCGTGGACAGCGACGGCGTATCCGCCGACGACCATGTAACGGACATCATTCGCGTTTAACAATTCGATAAACTCTTTGAAGTCCTTGCTGATCATCATATCTCCAGGCGTTATATTCCATCCGTATCGTTTCCAATGCTTGAAGGCGCTCCTCATAGGGACGAGATTGCCAGTAGATAAAATCTTTCGGCTCTTCCCCGAGGGGGCATTTTTTAATCGTTTTGATGATGCTCATGGTCAAACCTTTTTAGGAAGAGCCTCAAGCTCAAAGCGTCAAGCTGAAAGCAGCTGCCTTCGGCTAAGACTGGAGCTCAAAGCTCGAAGCTGAAAGCTCAAAGGGACTGCCTACAGCAAGGTTCGAAGCAATGAATTGTGGCCGGTGACTGATTTTTTCGGGGCCATTGCGATTGGTAGAATAAGTGCTTTTCAACTCGTCGTCATGCCAAAATACTTGGTTATTGATCGGCCAAGCGTATTTTTTTCTCTAAATCAAATTTTTTGCTTGACGTTTGTTTCTACGCCCTGTTTTTTCTTTGAGCTTTGAGCTTTGAGCTTTGAGCTTTGAGCTTTGAGCTTTGAGCTTTGAGCTTGACCCTTTGAGCTTCTCTTACGGCCTGACATCCGGACGGCCGATGCTGAAATAGGCGAAACCCTGGGTGGCCAGCAGATCAGCGGAATAGAGATTGCGGCCGTCGAAGATGATGGGGGCGGTGAGGATTTTTTTGATGCGCCCGAAATCCGGGTTGCGGAACTGGTTCCAGTCCGTGACCACGGCCAGGGCGTCGGCCCCTTCCAGGGCCTCGTACTGGCGGTCGACCACTTTGACATGGCCGTTGCCGGATACCTCCCGACGGGCGTTTTCACCGGCCACCGGGTCGTAGGCCCGGATCTGCATGCCTTCGGCCGTGAGATCGGCGATGATGTCCAGGGCCGGGGCCTCGCGGACATCATCGGTATTGGCCTTGAAGGCCAGGCCCCACAGGGCCAGGGTCTTGCCGGCGACGCCGCCCTGGTTGGCAAAATAGTCCCTGATTTTGCGGGAAAGCAGTTTTTTCTGCTGCTGGTTGACGCTGTCGATGGCCCGGATCAACGCGGGCTGGTAATCGTTTTCCAGGGCCGTGGCGATGAGGGCCTTGACATCCTTGGGAAAGCAGGAACCGCCGTAGCCTACCCCGGGGTAGATGAACTTGTAGCCGATGCGGTGGTCGGAGCCGATTCCCCGGCGGACATCCCGGACATCCGCGCCCACCCGCTCGCAGATATTGGCGATTTCATTGATGAAAGAGATCTTGCTGGCCAGCATGCAGTTGGCCGCATACTTGGTCAGTTCGGCGCTCTTGACTCCCATGATCATGAGCTTGTCCCGGCTGCGGGCAAAAGGAGCGTAGAGGGCTTCCAGGAGTTTGGCGGTGCGGATGTTGTCGGTGCCCACGATGACGCGGTCGGGCTTCATGAAGTCGCTTACCGCATCGCCTTCTTTCAGAAATTCCGGGTTGGAGACCACGTCGAACTCGACCCGCACGCCGCGTTCGTCCAGCTTGCCCTGGATAATGGTCTGCAGTTCCTCCGCCGTACCCACCGGTACCGTGGATTTGTTGATGATGATCTTGTACTCGTCCAGGATGGCCCCGATGTTGTTGCCGACGCTTTGCACATAGGACAAGTCGCAGGAACCGTCCGGGCGAGGCGGGGTGCCCACGCAGTTGAAGATGAACAGGGCCGGGGCGATGCCTTCCGCAAGGTCAGTGGTAAATGTCAGCCGGCCTTCTTCGGTGTTGCGCTTGACAAGGGGTTCGAGCCCGGGTTCGTGGATGTGGATGCGGCCTGCCCGCAGGTTGTCAATGATTTCGGGGTTGATGTCGATGCAGCAGACATCGTTGCCCATTTCCGCAAAACAGGCGGCCGTAACCAGCCCCACATACCCGGTTCCGACGACGGCTAGGTTCATCTGGTTGACTCCGTTTTGATAGTTTAGACAGTTAAGACAGTTGAGATAGTTAAGACAGTTGAGATAGTTTAGACAGTTTAGACAGTTTAGACAGTTGAGATAGTTTAGACCGTTAAGATAGTTTGGATAGTTAAGACGTTTGAGAAAGTTAAAGCAGTTTGCATCGCATAGCGTTTTGAGATCATTAGAAAGTTTACGGAGTTAATTCTTGGCAGATCTTAGATATCGCAGGAGGCCGTCGATGATTTTGATGGCTTCGCGTGCGTTTTCATAAAGATCCGTAAATTATTCGTTTTCTACATACCCTTGGTCTTTTGCAATATAAAGGCAATTTTGGACTTCGGCTGCCGAGCGCCTGGAATACTTGAGAAATCGAATAAATTCATTGTTGGATTGGCTGGCCCAACCTTCGGCAATATTGTTCATGACCGAAATGGCAGCACGTGTTATTTGATCTACCAACGGGTAATCTTTTTTGAAAGAGGCGCTGGAGCTCGATACAGCATAGAAAGCGTTGACGGAGGGTGTCAAGTTAACTGTGTAACTGTTTTTCACACGGTCACCCGGTCACCAAAGAGGATGACAAACTGATTGAGT
>CAJXSL010000020.1 GCA_913060875.1 uncultured Desulfobacteraceae bacterium | reverse complement strand
CGCCAGCGCGAGGAAGAGGAAAAGGCCGAAGCCCTGCGCCTCCAGCAGGAGGAGGAAGACCGCCGGGCCGAAGAGCTCAAACGCCAACAGGAAGAAGAGGCCCGCGCCGAGGAGGAACGCCGCCAGCGCGAGGAGGAGGTTGAGGCGGATTCGGATGCGTCCACGCCTCTCCAGATGCCGGTACAGACACCGGATTTCAGGCCCGCGGAGACCCTGCAGGCCCGGTTGTCGCCCTACGAGGGCCAGATGATCGGTATCACTTACGGCAACCCCTCGGAAATCCAGAATGTAAAGTTGATATCGGTCAACACAGACCACTTCCAGATTTATTACCCGATCAGCAAAAATGTGGTCAGCTATGCCTACAGGCAGTTGCTGCTCGTAACTGAAAACCCGGAGGGCATCAGCGCTGTTGGCCCTGACATCAGTCCGGTGTTTCCGATTGTGATCGAGGTACCGCGGCCTTTTTTTGCATAGACCTGACCCCATTTGATCCTCGGTTGCGGGCCTGTTCTGTTTAGCCCGGCCATCAATATCGGCGGGGCGGCTCAGTCGATTCCAGCTGAGCGCAGCCCCGTTTGTTTTCAGGAAATCCGAACCATGTATCTGCGCCAGATTACACCGATGTCATTTAAAACGAACCCATTTTTATGCCTTTTGGCTGCCTTTCTGGTGCTGCTTGCGCCCCGGGCGGCCCGCTCCTCACAGGATGAACTGCGCATCGCCCTTCTGCCGATTATCGACAGTTTTCCTTATTACGTGGCCCAGTCGGAAAACCTGTTCGATCAGGCCGGCATTCATGCCCGTGGCCTGGCAGTTAGCAGCGCCGTGAATCGGGACCAGCTGATGCAATCGGGCGAAATCGACGGTATGTTGAATGAACTCATGACCACGGCCAACTTCAACCGGCATGCCTCCCGTGTAAAAATCGTGGCTGTGGTGCGCAGCGCCGATGAAACGCATCCCCTGTTTCGCATCCTGGCGGCTCCCGGCAGCACGCTGCGCCATCCGGCCGACTTGGCCGGCGTTCCCATCGGTATATCGCGCAACACCATTATCGAATACGTCACCGACCGCTTGCTGGAACACGCCGGAATGGCCACCAGTGCCGTTCGCAAACAATCCGTGCCCTCGATTCCCGAACGCTACCAGTTGCTCCTCCAGGGACGGCTTGAGGCCGCAACCCTGCCGGACCCCCTGGCCCAAAGCGCCATGGCCGCCGGTGCCGTGCTCCTGATCGATGACCGGGCCATTGCCGGTCGCAGTTTGAGTGTTCTCAGTTTTAACAACACCGCTCTTCAGGAAAAAAAAGAGACGATCCAGCGTTTCCTCGGGGCCTGGAACCAGGCCGTGAAACGGATCAATACCGAACCCGAAAGCTATTTGCCGCTGCTCCTGGAGAAAATCCGAATTCCGCCCAATGTCCGGGCCAACTATCGCATACCACCTTTTGCCTACCGGCAAATTCCCAACCCGAACCAGTGGCAGGATGTCATGGCCTGGATGGTGGACCGTCAATTGCTGGACCAGCCGCTTGATTTCAGCAGTTCCGTGGAACCCGCCCTGTTGGGTGCGCCTGAAGCGCCATCGGTGCCGAAGACCCTCTCCGTCCAATGATGATCGCCGCCGAAAACATCAGTTTTAACTATGGCAGCGGCGGGACGGTATTCGACCGCTTCAGCTTTGGCGTGGCACGGGGCGAAATACTGGCGGTGATCGGTCCATCCGGCGGCGGTAAAACGACCCTGCTCTATTTACTGGCCGGTTTGCGGATGCCGTCACATGGGCGCATCCGGATTAATGGGAAACCGCTTCTGCGGCCCCGGCCCGGAAACGGTCTGGTACTTCAGGACCACGGACTCCTGCCCTGGGCCACGGTCCGGGACAACGTGGCCCTGGGCCATAAAATCAGGCGATTTTACGGCCCGGATGGACGGCACAGCCCTGTTGATTTTACTTGCGATACGTCCCTCTTGGAAGAAAAAATCGCCTACTGGCTCTCGCGTCTGGATATCGATGACCTGGCGGACAAATACCCGGCCCAGTTGTCACGTGGGCAACGCCAGCGCACCGCCATCGCGCGTACGATGACCCTCGATCCGGATGTCCTCCTGATGGACGAACCCTTTTCCGCCCTGGACGCGCCGACCAGTGAAAACCTTCAAGCGCTGGTCAGCAGCCTGACCCGGGAGTCCGACCTCACGACGGTTATCGTCACCCACCAAATCCCGGAAGCCGTGCGCATGGGGGATCACATCCTGGTGGTTCGTCGGGGGGTCAACCGCCATGCCCATGTGATGGCCAACCCGGCCTGTGGCGAAACGTTCCGCCAGGCACCGGGCGCTTTCAACCATCAATGCGAACGGATCAAAGCGCTCCTGGAGAATTTGCCATGAGGCCAAAAACCGGTATTTCGTCCGGCTTCGCAGGCCTTGGCATGTTTCTACTGCTCTGGCAGATCGGATCCTGGCTTGTTAACCGCCCCATCCTGCCGCCCCCCCTGGAAGTTCTGCCCATCTTTGCCAGGCTGATGACCGGCCCCCTGGGCCTGCATTTCGCGGCCAGCGCCGGACGGGTATTGGCCGCCATCGCCCTGGCGCTGGTCACGGCCGTTCCGGCAGGCCTGGCCCTCGGCCAAATCCCCATTCTAAACCGGATCTTCACTCCCTTGATCGCCATCCTCTACCCGATCCCCAAAATCGTCCTCCTGCCGGTGCTCTATGTCCTCATGGGCATCACGGATATCTCCAAGATCTGCCTGATTGCCCTGATTATCTTCTTCCAGATCATGGTTGTCGTACGGGACGAAGCCCTCAATCTGCATCCCGAGCTCATCCTCTCGGTGCGCTCCCTCGGCGCCGGTCGCCGGGCGCTTTTCCGCTATGTTTATTTCCCGGCCTCCCTGCCGGCAGTTTTGACGGCCCTGCGGGTTTCCATCGGAACCGCCGTAGCCGTCCTCTTTATCGCGGAACAGTCGCTGACGACTTATGGTCTTGGATACTATATCGTGGTTGAAACCTACCAGGTGCTGCTGTACCCCCAGATGTATGCCGGTATTCTCGGGATGAGCCTCCTGGGCGTGCTCCTCTATTTCGGGGTCTTTACAATCGAAAAGCAGGTTAACCAGTACAAACATGACGCGGGAAAGGATTGATGTGGTCTTACCGGATTCTCATCATAAAGCCGGCACGGTCAAAAACATGTTCGGCCGTATCGCCGGGCGGTACGATCTCATGAACCGTCTGATGACATTCGGCCGCGACAAGGCCTGGCACCGCGAAGTGGTTCAGCGTGCGGCCCTGCCCAAAGGAGCGCGCCTGCTGGACATCGGTAGCGGAACCGGCGGCATTGTCTGTGCCGCCCTTGACCGGAATCCCGACTTGCTGGCCGTAGCCGCCGATTTTACCTTTGCCATGATGGCTGCCGGGCGCAAACGTCACCACGGCCGCACCATCCATTGGTGCGGGGCCGACGCCCTGGCCCTGCCCTTTGGCGACAATCGTTTCGATGCCGTGACCTCGGGCTATCTCATCCGCAACGTCACCGATATACGGCAGGCGTTTGAAGAGCAGGTCCGGGTGCTGCGCCCGGGGGGCAAGGTGGTCTGCCTCGACACATCTCCACCCCCTCCCGGCCTGCTGCAGCCATTTATCAAGGTCTATCTGCAGTCCGCCATTCCCCTGGCAGGATCCTTGATCAGCGGCGATACTTATGCCTACCGCTATCTGCCCGAGTCCACCCAGAACTTTCATCCCCCTGAAAAATTGCAGCGCCTCATGCGGGCGGCCGGCCTTCAACAGGTGGGGTTTCGCCGCCTGATGTTCGGTACGGTCGTCATCCTGCACGGCACCAAACCGAGAGGCACATCGCCATGACAACGCCCTTCGGAAGGCCCCCAAGCCTTGCCGCCTGGTGCCTGGCAATGCGCCCCCGCACCCTGCCGGCCGCCATCGGCCCGGTGCTGGTGGGGACAGCCGCGGCCCTTGCCCATCATACCTTCGTCGCCTTGCCGGCAGCCGCCGCCCTGGCGGGCGCCTTGCTGCTGCAAATTGCAGTGAATCTCGCCAATGACTATTTTGACCATCGCCGTGGGATCGATACGGATCAGCGGCTGGGCCCCATCCGTGTTACCCAAAGCGGCTTGATCGCTCCGGAACGGGTTTTTTGCGCCATGTGGCTGGTCCTGGCCCTGGCCGGCCTCTGCGGTGCTTATCTGATCGTTGTGGGGGGGTGGCTGGTGTTGGTCATCGGCCTGGCCGCCATCGGGGGCGTCATCGGCTACAGCGGCGGGCCCTACCCCCTGGCCTCAAACGGTCTTGGAGACCTGGCCGTCTTTATTTTTTTCGGTCCCGTGGCGGTATGTGGAACCTATTTCGTGCAGGCCCATGACCTGACCTGGAGCATATTTTTTTGGTCGCTGCCACCAGGCCTGCTGATCACCGCTATTCTGGTGGTGAACAATCTGCGGGATATCGATACCGACCGAATCGCGGGCAAACACACCCTGGCGGTCATGCTTGGCCCGCAACGGACCCGTTGGGAATATACCTTGCTCGTGCTGGCGGCCTATGGTTTCCCGATCGTCATGCTGGCATCCGACTGCGCAAATCCGGCCTTGTTACTGCCCCTGTTGACCCTTCCCCTCGGGTGGCGCTGCATCCGTGGTATCCATCGCGAAAAAGGGAAAGCCCTCAACGTGCGCCTTGGCGCAACAGCCTTGCTTTCCCTCTGGTTCAGCCTGCTGCTGTCCATCGGCCTTGCCATGTCCTGAGCCGATGGACCTGGTCCATTTTTCTCGGCGGCATCGACTGGCGTGTGCAGGGCCGTGGCGGATTATTGGAACCTGTTCAATTGATCCTTTTTATGCTCGGCATTTTCTGGATTTCCTGAAAACTACCGAAGCTGCCGGCATCTTTTCAGGCTAGGGCTTTACGCCGGCCGTATCGTCGGCTTGAGGATCCGAAGCCGTCACGGCAATCTTCTCGATTACAGCAGCCAGCTTGCGCGCATCGTGCCTGAGCAACCCCCCGGTGGTATCCAGAAGGTCCCCGGCCACGAGTTGGCGATCCTCCCACCAGCCATCGGCCCTGTCGACCACAACCAGTTCCGCCTTCTGCCGGGCGTAGGTTTCCAAGAATGCCGTTTGGGGAACCGTCGAATTGTAGATGATGCCGTCCAGTCGCCGTTGCAGCACCTTTTCAAGCGCAATGACGAAATCACGGGCTTTGAAACGATGGGTTTCACCATATTTGGTCATAATGTTGATGACGTAGTAGATCGGCGCATTGGCCGCGCGTAAGGACTCGGTAACCCCCGGGACGATCAGGTTGGGAATAATGCTGGTAAAAAGGTCTCCGGGACCCAAAATGATAAGCTCCGCACCTTCGATGGCTTCGATAACCGGCGGGTAAACCGATACGCGATCACTGTGGTGGGGCACAAGGTAGACATCGCGGATTTTCTCACGCTGATTGCCACGGGGCATATCAATGGCCTGTTCACCGTAAATTCGGCTCCCATCCGTCAGTTCCGCCACCAGGGTCGCTTTGTCCACCGTGACCGGCAAAATGCGTCCCTGGGCATCCAAAATTTCCGCCAGGGCCTGGACACCGGATGGGAAACTGCCGGTATAGCGCGACAGCATCGTTAAAAGCATATTGCCGGCATTATGGCCCTTTAGCCGGCGATCCTCACGAAAACGTTTCAGCAGGAAACGGCGTGCAAATTCCTGATGAGGGGAAAGCGCCAAAATGCATTTCAACAGGTCACCAGGGGGCAGAATACCGTATTCCCCCCGCAGGCGTCCCGTGCTGCCCCCGCTGTCCACCATGGAAACAATCGAGGTGATCGCAAAACACCCGGAAGCGCGCAGGCCCGAAAGCAGCACAAACTGGCCGCTGCCGCCGCCAATGGTTACGGTTCGTGTCTTATTCACCAGCGTTATCCTTTGATCGATCAATGTGCAACCTCGTCATTCCGGACAAAGACGTTACGCCCTTTGCCTGAAATCCGGCAGTTGCAGCGGTAAACACCGGATCACCTTCCTGCTCAGTCGGCGGCAATAGCCACAATCCGAACAATTGTCCTTACAAGCGGTCATCCTGGCATGGAAATCTTCCGGCAGCCGGTCCGCCGCCAAGTGAATCGAATCGGCCAGGGCTTCCAGCGTATCCATCAGGCGAAGCAGGTTGCCATCATACTTGCGTTCAACATAGGCCTGTATGGCATTTTGCAAAAAAGCGGTTCCCAAGGTCCGGCCGCCCAGCTTAATAAATGAAATCAAGGGAGCGTATTGGTCCACATCTTCAGGTCGAATAAACGGCGATTGAAGGATCCTATCAGGGTGCTTTCGGAAAAACTGCAGACACCCTAAATCAGCATTCAGACGATAGGTACATTCGCCGGTCAATTGCATGTTGCCAAGTGCCAAGTGGGCATCGTGGGCCGGTTTGTAGGGGCAGTCCGGCAGACAGCCCTCGTTGGCCAGCAAACCGATGGCCATAGCCGGATGATATTTGCGAATCACCCGCACCATGGCTTTCAGGGTCTCGGGTTTCCGATTCAGGTCACGGTCCAATATGATTTTGCGCGGTGGACGGAAACCGGCCTCCGCAATCAGTTCCAGACAGATACGCAATTTGCGCGGGGTGCTGATATGCGTATTGACGCTGGGTACGGCCTCCAGGTCAACCGCTTTAATACGGTTGCAACCGCCCAAAGCTTTAAGCATGTAAAAATCACTAAAGACAATACCGTCCAGCAGTCCCCCTTCGCGCAGTCGCATCAAACGATCGCCGACACCATTGATGAATCCCGTCCCTGAATACCAGTCGGGGTGGTAAAACCGACTGTTAAGAAGGGCGTATTTGGGAATTTTCGCCAGTCGTGGCAAATAGCAGAGCAGGTCCTTTTCCTGCCAGGCTCCCAAGCGGTAGCGGGCATCGACAGCAGGCCGGGCGAACAGACTGAAATAGACCGAGTGGATTGAAGGGGCATGCGCCAGCAGGAAGGCTGTATAACCTGCCTCGGGTAAAAAGGGTACATCCAGTCGAATGGTCATGGCAATAGGGATAATGGCATGATGCGTTTTCGTTTGGTTCAGGCAGCGGGCTGGCGTAATCGTGCCCCCGCCAAAATGTCCGGTTCGATGTCAGCGGCATTTCCTTATCGCAAAGCCGAGGGCTTCGGTCAAGCATGTCCGGGCCGATATGATCCTGGCGACGTACGGCCTGGTTCACTCGTCCAGGATGGCCAACAGGGCCGTGCGCAGGTTCCCCTTACGGCCCTGCAGACCGAGCTTGGCCCGCAAACGTCCACGGTAAAAATCGATCGTGCGCACGGACACGCCTAATTGTCCGGCAATGGCTTTCGATCGCTCGCCGTCACGTATCAATCTGGCGACCCTGATCTCTTGAGGTGTCAGCTTATAGCGATGCAAATCAAACCCCGGGATGAGATCGTCGGACAACCCGTCAACACGGTCCCCCAGACTTTGGACCCATTCCTGCTGCTCGGAAGTTCGGGCCTCCTCCCGAATGAGATGCAAAAGCGGTTTCAAGAGCGTTTGAATATTGTGCACTGCGATTTGGCCTCGTTTCTTCTGATCCTCGCTGCTCTGGTGAAGCAGTATTTGCAGTTCCCGGTTGCGGGTTTCAACGGCGGCCGCTTTGCGAAGCTGCTCCTTGCGCCCCTCCCGCAGCACGGTCACCAGGTCACGATGTTCGACCAGAAACTGATCCATATCCATCTTCAGCATGGTCAAAGCCTCATAAACAGGGCCCAGAGCACTGCGTCGTGCGGTGTCCGGGATATCCGGGATTCCCGGTGACGCCAGATCAAGCTGCCCCAGATAGGCCAGCAGCCCATCCACCTCAGCCGACAGTACATCCCCGGGATCCTTCCCCTTTACAGACGGAAGGCCCCCTTCAGAAATGCTTTTCGGGAAATTTTTACCATGAACGGATTTGACAGGCACCAAAGGGGTTGATGGGGGTGACAGTCCGGACTGCGCTAACAGCTCCAGGGCGGAGGTGACGGCCTCCTCATAAGTTGTAACCATGTGCACCCGGTACTGATGGAGGCGCAACCGTCGCGAAAAGTTGAAACTAAGCCGGAAAAAGGGGGTCATGCCATAGGGGAAAGAGCCCAGAAGACCCTTCATTGCATTGGTAAATTGAAGATAGAGACGGCGGGCCCCGGGGGCGGCTCCGCGGGTATAGGCAAAATTTTCGATAAAAACGAACGGCCCGTCGTCAGGAAGGCTTTCGGCCTTAATGGCGTCCGCCATTTGAATCGCCTGGCGCATGTCGTCTTCATCGATATACCCCCTTGGGATAACCCAGAAAAGATGGTCCCCAATCCGTGCAATAGTCGTCCGATACGTCTTTTGCGGATTGGTATAGGTCCAATCCCGGCGGGTATGAATCGGCAGCCCGGTACAGGGACAGCGCAGCGGTAAGGCCTCTGGTGTGCCAGGCACCTTAAACCGTTCCGGGCGCCTCATCGCAATCTCCGGCAGGACATGGGGCTGTCGAGTCCCATCCGATGCAGCCATTCTTCAAGGGTGGTCGCACGCCCTTTGAGACCTGCTTTGATACGCATCCGGTAACAATGATTTTCGACAGTTCGCAGGGAAATGCCCATGGTTTGTGCAATCTCACGGGGGACTTGTCCGGCGCTGAAAAGATAGGCGATCATCCATTCCTTGGCTGTAAATGGGGTTTGCAGGCACCCGGGGTCACAAGGCACGATGCTCCCTATACGGCCCATCACATCTTTGAGCAAGCCGACCAGTAGGCGCTGCCTCTTTGTCAGGGAGGTGTTCTCAAGGCCTTCCACAAGTGGCCGCAGCAGCGCTTCAAAACGGGTTTTGATCCGCTCTTCGTGCCGCAGGCGTTCTTCCTGGCGGGCCTCCAAAAGGATATTGAGAGTCGTATGGGTTTCATCGAGCACTTCCTGTTTGCCGACCAGTTCGCGTTGGCGCAACTCCAGGTTTTCCCTGGCCTTACGGTGGCGTCTGAGAATGGCATGCATGTCGTCACGCAAAACGGCCAACGCATCATAAACCGGTCGAAAGGGGTGTTCGCTGGATATCTGACAGTAGGATGGCGCAATGCCATAAGTCTCCAGATTGATTCCTCCTACATAACTCAGCAGTTCGGCGGCATGGGTCTCGAGTGTTTTGGGGGCCGCATCACGATCCGCACCTACCGAAACGGTGTCCGGGTTGACCACCTCACGGAACGAAACCGTTTCCCTGGCGGATTGTCCGTCCATGGAAGCCTTATGGGCAAGGGCCATGGATACGGCGTCTTCATAATCCCGGGCAACGACAGTGTCGAAAGGAAAAATGTTGAGATGGCGGCTCAGTTCGATGCCCAATCGGAAAATTGTAGAAGGCCCATAAACGATATAGGCCTGCAACTGAGGTTGTTGACGCAGTGCTTTGACAATGTAGCGACGGGCATTGAGGGATGCCCCCGTTACAGCCGAATAATCGTCGATGGCAATGAACGGCAGCGACGCCGAACGCATGGTAAACAGAACGTCTTTTAAAAGCGCCATCCCCTTCCGGGCATGCCGATGATGCACATATCCCTGGGGTTGCAGCCATATAATCCAATCGCCGATAAAGCTGACCCGCAACCGGTAGTTGCTTTCCGGACTATTATAGGTCCAGCTGGAATGGCTGTAGATCGGCCATCCCGAAACCGGACAGCAGGATGGAGGGGGCGTGTTAATGGGATGAAGAGGGCCGGAAGGGGTCATGCGGCCGCCACCGGTATTGTGGTCGGCCCGCCAAGAGCATCATGCCATCCATACCCGTTCATGTCTAGGGGTAGGGTTCCACATATTCGGCACCGACGCAGTAGGTTTCCGGTTCCTGATCTAAGATTCGTCGGCACCAACGGATCTGAGCCAACCCGGTTCCGCGCATGGTGCGGCAGGCCTGGGCATCAATTCTTCTCTGCGTGCGGGTGTCGGCACGGAAGAAAATCATCATGCCCGATTTCAAGGGGGTCTGCGTAATAAAACTCAAACCGCTCTCACAATGGTTGAGGGTGCGGGCCGAATATACGCTTTTTCCATTGAGGCTCGAGCACACGATGGGGGACTCGCAGTAAAAACGTTCCGTACGTCGCTGATCGACTGATTTTTCCACGAAAACACCTCCTCCCCGGCTTTTGCTCGGATGATTCACGGTTCCATCCCGCAATGCATTGGATGAGGGCTGATGGTTGATGTCCGGTACAGCTATCGACCCGGCAGCCTGGGATACGCACAGGGTTACCGACTGGAAACAAGCGAATTATGGTATTTTCTATGCGCCTTGAGGCATCCTTTGTCAAGCGGCATTTGCCTATACGCCCTAAAGGATTCATGGGCTTCAGGCCAGGACAGACGGGTCCTTTTTTCAGTTAACCGGTAAAAACCATCCCACCCGCAATCAAGATATACGGCGTCTGTAGAGGCTCCCCGGCGGATGGGCAGCGGTCATTTTTTTGCGGTTACCCCATTCGAACTCATACAGGCCAGGCATACGGACCGGTTGTAACCGCATCGAAAGACAACACCCGGCCCCCGTTTTTACGCACAAATTCCCGGGCCTGGTTTTTTCGGTCAAATGCAAAGGCCTCCGTCCCCATGGGGCCCTGAGCGGTGGAACCCACCACGTAATAGGCTGTTTCCGCACTGATCCAGCGCTCGGATACGAAATCCGTGACCCAGATCATACGGGCCCGTCCTTGATGCAACCGGCCTGACTCCGTTGCATTCAGCCAGGCAAACAGGCAGTGGGTCGAACAAAAATGATCGATGCGTCTATGTCCATAAGACACCTGAGAGCGGTGCCGCGGATAGCGCGAAGGGTACATGCGGCACATGATGCATTCGTCCTTCGTATCCACAGGGGGGACGATTTTGCCTTTGGCCAACCGCTTGTTGTCAATCGTATTATTTTCTTTGGCGACGGTTTCCCGGGCCATTTGGAACGTTGCGCTGAAATTCAGCACCTCACCACCGCAGTTCTGCGCAAAATTGGTTGCCAGGGATCGAGACGGAAAAGCGGCTTTGCTGACCATGGTCATGGTCCCCCTGGCTTCCGACCCCACCACGTACCAGGCCTCTTGGGCAGATACCATGCCACGCGGCTGTAAAAACAAGGCGGTCTGCACATCCTCCAGCATTTGTCCGGATTTCAGCGTCAGGTCGGCCAGGCAGTGAAAGGAACATGCTTCAAGTCGGGCGCCATCCAGGCGAAAGGTCTTCCAGGTGCGGGCCCACATGGCGCGCGTCATGCCGCAATTCGGGCATCTGCCGGTCAGGGCCTTATCCGGTGGCGAAAGGGGGTGGGCCACCCGGCAATGGGACTGCGCACCAAGAGGCCAGGGAAAGGCAAGCGAAGCGATGGTCAGACAGGTGATGTCCCCAAGGAACTGTCGGCGATTGATCGGCTGCATGCATGTCTCCTTTGCGCTAACGTTTTTTTCGTAAAACGGCATCCCGTGTCATCGCATCAGTAAGGGAATTTATACCGATCCATTGTCCCCTAACGTCTTGGGCTATCGACCCATTGGCGACAAACGTCGAGTTGACGCTCGTTATGCATCAAATTTGAACTTTTTCAAAACCGCCAGGCGGGGATCGACCTCCTTCTTTTGACAGTCACAGGTCTCATGATTCAAGTCGGCGCCACAGCGGGGGCATAACCCCTGGCAGTCCTCCCGACAGAGGGGCCGCATGGGGATGGCCATGATGACCTGCTCCTGGATGACGTTCCGGAAATCGATCTCATCGCCTTCAAACAAAACCACGCCCATTTCTTCGGACTGAAGTTGGCGCGTTTCGGATGGGGCATCCGGTTCATCGCCAGGAATCCCGCGCGAAAAGGTCAGTTTGAAAGAAATTTTGATCGGGCATTCCGCTGGTGCCAGGCAGCGACTGCACGCCAGCGTCACCTCTCCCCGGATGCGTCCCTCCACCGCAAACATCTCGGCGGTCGGTGTCACCGTCAAGGCCACGCTCAAGGGCCCCTTGAATAGACAGCGTTCACTCTCCTGCAAGGCAGCAAGATCCTTCAGGCTTCCAGGATCGAGACGATCCTCCATATGCAAGCCTTCCGGGGGACAATCGGCGATACGAATCTGCATGATTTTCCTTACAAATTTTGTTCTATAACCGACCGAATCTTGGCATCGTTGGCCGTTGGGTTTCGCATGAAGTTGGCCGGCTCAGACCGGTCTTTGGTTGTATAACGTATCGGTTGTCCGCTGACCAGTGCATTCGGAAAAGCACCACGCGCCCTGCCCGGAGGAAGCTTTCGCCGGTGATTCGGTCCCGGCTTGATTGCATCGACTGCTAAGGCCCCGTGTTCCCCAACGCACCGGCGGCGGCCGTCAACGGGGCATGAGATGTTCCGGCACCTGTATGGCCACCACTTCGCCGGTTGCGCATACCACGTCTCCAGCGAGCAGCCGGGAGGCAATCACAACCTTGCGGCCTTTGATCTCTTTGATGGTGGCCCGCACCTCCAGCGTCTCGTGGATGGGCGTGGGTTTTAGGTAATTTACATGCAAGGAAGCCGTCAGGAATCGAGCCACTTCTTCAGGGCTGTCATTTTCGGTCTCCTGGCGACTTGCCGCCGCCGACGCCGTGCCCGTACTGTGGCAGTCTATCAACGATGCAATCAAGCCTCCGTAAACATAGCCCGGAATGGCAGTATGATAGGGCTGAGGGGTGAACCGGCATACGGCCTCATCACCCTCCCAATAACTTTTAATCTGCAGACCGTGTGAATTAAGTCGGCCGCATCCATAGCAGTGGCTCAAATCTTCGGGATAACTGTCCTGAAAAGCTGCTGGAGGCATCGCTTCATCCTTTCTATCCCTATCCATCCATTGTTACCTAATGTCCGTCCCTAAACGATAGATTTTGCTTCCTGACAAGGCCCGAGCGCGGTTTCCCGCTGCGCGGGATATAATCCCGCTTGACGGGATATTATCCCGCTTGACGGGATTTCCCGTCTGATCGATTCCGATCGGAGGGTGTCAACCGGAAGAATACCCCGCTATTTCGAGAATTGAAAGCGAGCGAGAACGCCGCCAAGGGCCTAAAGATGCCGTTTATGGATGGGCACTAGCTATATACATGGCATCCTGAACACCAGCGGTCAACGTCTGAAACGGCATCTATTCCGTTCGGCATTCCTTCCGGAAACGGTTGAGACCATTGCGCATCAGTTGAATGACGGCAGAAAAACGCTGGCGGGAATCGCGTGTGCCGTTGCGAAAAATTTCCTCCAGGGAAATGTGGGGATCGCGGACAGGGCTGCGCATATAAGCTCTGAGGGCCTGCAATCTCCGGATGATTTCTATTTCCATATTTTCCCGCACAATGCCCTTCGTCGCCAGGATCTGATCTTTCAACTTGGGGTCGGGTTGTTGCCGCTGGCATTTTTCTAGTTTGTATCGAATTCGGGTTTCAATCAACCCCTGCACCGCATCTTCATGTTGATCCCCAAGCCAGAGAACCTCAGGTACCAGATCGCCGAAATTGGTCACCCCCAGGACATCTTTATCCTGGAGCCAATAATTTTCAAGGTAGTCAATCTCGAGATCCTTGTAATTCTGCAGGGGCATATACATGCGCCGCAGGTGCAGAAGGACTTTTTCGGTTTTTTTCTTGTGCCCGCCAATGATGACCGAACCACCAATCTCCCCCTTTTTGGCGCCCCGGGTCCAGGGGGCACCCGTCACCCCGAAATCATTGAAAACCGGTATCATTAATAAAGCGGACAGCGTGTTTAACGCCAGGGCATAGCCGGCCGAGGGCCCGCCGACATTGTAGGAGGCCGTGAGAAGTTGGTGATGGATGGTGTAATGATCGAGGAATTCACCGAAAAGCCGCGGAATGCTGATCTTGGGCTGGAGATGCTGGAGGTAGTTTTTGACCAGGGTCAGAGCTTCCTGGGCGGATTGTTGGGTCATTTTGACCGACATGTCCAGTTCCGCCGCACCCGGCGCCGATGTGGATACAGCCCCGGTCACCAGGACTTTATCGGGCGCCATTTTGTAGTTCAAACTGGTGGCGATGGGCAGCAGAACACCGGTGACATCGTTGGCCCCCACCCCCACGATAAATCCCACCTGGGGTTCTTCGCTGAGCTCGCTTTCCAGGAATTCATCCAGTTGAACCTTGCCCTTCTTTACCGGGCTTTGGGATATTTCACTACGGGCGGAATCCAGGTGCGACCGTCGCAGGGGGTACTGGTTTTCATTTTCGATATCGGCCACCAGTTTGAGAACATCACTACGATGATCGAGGAACTGCCCCGGGTCTTCCCGCACCCAATTCTCCATTTCGGGCGGCGCCTCCAAGGCATTCAGCATTCCGATCAATGTTTTCAGGTTGAATTTGATAAAATTGCGGTTGTCTTTCTCCGACATGTCGGGGATCTTGCGCAGGCGCAGGATAATTTCGTACTCCGTGCTGCGCAGCGAGCGTGCTTTCTCGACAAAGGCCGTGTAATCGGCCGGTGTATTGCAAATATTCCGGGCAACATCCACCACCGCATCCAGGTCCAACCCCGCCTCAAGGGGAACATCCCCCATGGAAGCTTCAACGATGGCGGCGATGTCGTTTTTGCGCAAGTGACCCGTAACTTCCAGCACCTTGAGACGCTTGGAACGGATAAGGGCGGGATCCAGGATATCAAGCCGGTTGGTGGTCAAAACGGTAAAGACCTGGTTCAGGGGAACTTCACCATCGATCAGACTCAAAAATTTATTGGTCAGCTTGTCCTGGGGCGACCCGCCGGAACCGCTTCGTTTGGGGGCCAGCGCATCCCCCTCGTCGAAGAAAATGACCGTGGGGGCGATCATCTTGGCAATGTCATAGACCTTTTCCATATTGTCCACGGCACCCTCCACGGGGTTGACCGGATCCTGCAAGGCACTCGCACTGGTGGCGATATCGTGAATCGTGCTGTTCTCACTGAGCCATGTCCTTACGAGAAAGGTTTTGCCCCCGCCGGGCGGCCCATTGAGCACTACCCCTTTTTCCTCACTCAGGCCGTACTGCAGGCAGTTGTTGGCCATTTCGGAGAAGACATATTTGATGTCGCCGATATACTCTTCCCATTTGACCCGGCGATCCATGCGGTCGACCACTTTTTTGAAAAGATCGCCATAGGTGTTTTTGGCCACCAGCTCGAAGGCCCGCCGCACCAGCTCGGCATCGTCCAGGTCGGCGGCATTGAAGGTTTGCTGAATCTGGATGATGGAATGCACCAGTTTGCGGACATAGGCCGGCGTCAGGGTCAGACTCCGTTCCCGAAAGAGCCGGTAAATGCTTTCGACACTCTGATCGAGATCGGCCACGGTGATATAGCGAACCGTCTCCGGGGGCAAGGGCTCTTCGGGGCCGAGGATGCGGATATCGTTCCGCTGGAGTTCGATGCGGACGACCTCGCGCAGATTGGTCTTGTTCCGCCAGTAATCCCCCAGATCGATAATGATCCCCTTCTCTACAAATCGGCGGTATATGGCCGCATCCATGCGTTCCGGCTGATCGGTGGTGGCCACCAGCACACAATCCCGCCGGCCGGAGGCGATCTCGTCCAGGACGATGTTGGAGGCATCCACCAAGGTGCGCTGCTGGCGCTGGACACCGCTCTGGTCTTCGCTGGCCTTTCCAAAGGCGCTGTGGGCTTCCTCGATATGACGGATGGCGGTCTTCTTGGGATCCCCCATGGCCTTGCGAAAATAGTTCCCGGGCTCGCCGGCCAGGGCCGTTTGGTACTCATTGGGTGTCACCACGGCATAATCCACCGTAATCCCCTGCTCGCCCAGTTCGTTCAGGTTGAAGGCGATCCGTTTTTTGAAAATCCAGCGGACCAGAGGAATACGGCTCAACGTCTGATAGAAACGGGTTTGCCGTCGCCGGGTTATCTCAAATGCCAGATTGGGATCGACTTCCTCTATCGTCTTCCAAAAAGGCAAATCCGCCAGGATAGATTCTTTTTTCTGATTCAGATCGATTTCCGGCAGAATCTCATTGACAAAAATAACATCCTCGATCACCCGCTCCACCGTGGCGCTTTTGCCGCTTCCGCTGGTTCCGACCACCAGGATCAACGGGGATTTGGGGACTTCCGGATCGGACAAGTATTCTTTGCGGAGGTGGGCGCGATAAATTTTTTCAAACAGCGACTGAAACTCGAAGGGCACATGAATATCTTTGAGTTTACGCTCCAATAAGGAAAGCATGTACATGTGGTCCCGGGCGGAAATCTCTTTGTCCAGTATTTTATTCCAGGCATCCTGAGGATTGCGTTGACCGGAGATTTCGAAACGTGTCTGCCAATCCGTAATGACATCCGGATCGTTGATGATCTCAAAATGTTTGTCGTTTTCTCCGACCACCAAAAACCAGAAACGGCTAACCAAAAAATTGAAAAAACCCGTACGCGGTTTGTACTGATTGAGTCGGGCGCGCATGAAAGCCCGTGTTTCATAAGGCCAGGCGGATACAAGATCATTTATTTCCCCGATACGGTTTTCCGGCAACCGCACATATTTGACTTGTCGGGTAATTCGACGTGCCATTGCTATTCTCCGTTGGTCTTTCCGGCCATGTTCGGGTTAGGCGCCGGCAGGGCCAGGTTGCTATTCCCCTGTGTATTCTGGATGACCATGGTGCTCTGGCCGGTTTGGTTCTTCTCATACGCCGAGGCCCATTGCTGCTGGACCAAAAATTCCAGAAGCGCCGTGTCCGTTGTGCCATCGCCCCCTCCCAATCCTTTCTGCAAGGCCTCGATCCCTTCCAGATAGGCCGCATATAGTTTGCGAATGCGGCTGGCCTCCTGGTCGGCAGCATAATTCTCGGCCTCGGCGATCAATTCACGACGCTTTTTTTCCTCAGTGGCGGCCACCAGTTTGTCACCGAATCGCGTTTCCTTCAGCACGAAGCTGACCACTTCGATACCATACTTCTCTTCCAACGTAGGGCCGCCTTCATTAATGGGACGCGATTTGAGGGCCCGGAAAATCTTCTCCTTGATGGCCTCACGCTCGCTGATCAGCTGATCAACCTTCTGTGCCTGGAGAATGTCTTTGACGATGCCATCGTAATCGCCACTGAGCAGTTCCTGGGGGTTCAAGTTTTCGATCGCCCATGTCTGCAGGCTGCGAATGCGGTAGGTCAATAGGGCGGATGTCCACAGGGCTACATTTTCCTGTGAAATGATACGCATGGGTTCGGAAGCCCCTCCCAGGAGTAAAATCTGGTTCATCAGCGAGACTTCCTGTTCAATACGCGTGAAAAACGGCAGGCGGACATGCCAACCGATTTTTGTTATGGCCTCCCGCTTGCCCCCAAAACGCTCCAGCACGACGGCATAATTCTTTTTGACCTTGTATATCGTCTTGGAGGCGTACACGAGAGCTGCCAGTCCGTAAATCATGCCGCACAGGGCAACAAGCGCAAAGATCCTTCGCACCACGGTCTTAACGAACGCTCGACGCATAATTTTTTTCGAAAGCTGATCGGCCATAAGAACCTCGCACCTATGTGGAATTAGTGATTTCGGCCCGTCCTGCATGCCGCCTTGAAGTTTACCGGAACCATCGATATCCGGCCACCATGCGTAAATGGCATAATGGTTCGACACAACCAATAGAGAGGTCTTGATTCCGTCATGGCAATCGTTTTCGCGTATTGAAGGGCCACGATTATGTTGTACGTCACGAAATGGCGATACCACCTTTTAGAAATACGGCCTTGTCCCTTTGGTGGCATATTGAAAGACGTGGACGGATACTTTTCTTTTAATAATAGATCCTTAGTGCCGATCTGACAACAGGTTGGTCAAATGATGTGACACGCGGTGGACAAACGCCGCCGCAAGCCGCCTTGAACGATAACCCATCTATTTAATAAAAATCAAATAATGAATTTAATTTTTTTGTATTTAATCCGTCGTTCCGAGACAAACGCGACTAAGCCCCCCTGATAACCGTAATTTATATCAGCCCACAACCATCGTTTCGAACTGTATTTATTATATTTTTCGATTTTCAGACAGGCACTCCGGCGCATTTTCCAAAAAATTCATAATTTATGAATAGAATTCACTTGACAAATTAGATCCAGTAATTGTAATCAGGTTAACAGAATTTCCTACATTCATGCTTAGATAGGACCAAAATAGCTTTTTACTGTTTGTTTTTACTAATATTTATTGAAGGCCAGGAACCAATTGGCAACAGTTTCAAATATCCAAAGCGTTACATCTTCAGGGTCTACATGCAGGACGCTCCTGAATTTGCGCGTTCATTTCCTTATTAACATTTAACTTTATGGGGGTGGGCTATGAGTCAAGGAGAAACTTCGGAAGCTCAAATCGCTGTTCACTGGCAGGAGGAGGATTATTTCTATCCGCCACGGGATTTCGTGGCCCAAGCCAATTTAACAGATGAAAGCGTTTACGATCGTTTCAGCCTGGACAATTTTCCGAATTGTTTCAAAGAGTACGCCGATCTTTTGGACTGGTACGAGTACTGGGATGAGATCCTCGATACCAGTGACGCGCCCTGCTACAAATGGTTCAAGGGCGGCAAGATCAACGCCAGCTACAACTGTGTGGACCGTCATCTGGCCCGAAACAAGAACAAGACCGCCATCCATTTCGTTCCGGAACTCGAAGAAGAAAAAGTGGAGCATATCACCTACCAGGAACTCTATGTCCGGGTAAATGAAATGGCAGCCCTCCTGCGGGATTTCGCAGGTCTCAAACGTGGCGACCGCGTCACCCTGCACATGCCCATGAGTGCCGAACTGCCCATCACCATGCTGGCCTGCGCACGCCTGGGCGTTATTCACTCCCAGGTGTTTGGCGGGTTCAGCGGCAATGCAGCCGCCGACCGTATCGAAGACTCGGGCAGCCGGGTTCTCATTACCATGGATTCCTACTACCGCGGCGGCAAATTGCTCGATCACAAGAAAAAAGCGGACGAAGCCGTGGCCAAGGCCGCCCAGGACGGCCAGGTGGTGGACAAAGTTCTCATCTGGCAGCGCTATCCCGGCAAATATTCAGCCCAGACCCCACTGGTGGAAGGTCGTGACTTCCTGGTGAACGACGAACTTAAAAACTTCTACGGCGCCCGGGTAGAGCCGGAAAGAATGAATGCCGAGGATCCGCTCTTCCTGATGTACACCAGCGGCACCACCGGTAAGCCCAAAGGCTGCCAGCACGGCACCGGCGGCTATCTGGCTTATGTCACCGGCACCTCCAAATACGTCCAGGATATTCATCCCGAAGACGTTTACTGGTGCATGGCCGACATCGGCTGGATCACGGGCCATTCCTACATCGTTTACGGTCCGTTGGCATTGTGTGCCTCGTCGGTCATCTACGAGGGGATTCCCAATTATCCGGACCCGGGCCGCCCCTGGCGCATCGCCCAGAATCTGGATGTCAACATTTTCCACACCGCGCCCACAGCCATTCGCGCCCTGCGCAAGATCGGCCCGGATGAACCCGCCAAGTACAACTACAAATTCAAGCACATGACCACCGTAGGCGAACCCATCGAGCCGGAAGTCTGGAAGTGGTATTACAACGTTGTGGGTAAAGGACAAGCGGCCATCGTGGACACTTGGTGGCAGACGGAAACCGGCGGCTTCCTGTGCAGCACCCTCCCGGGCATCTCCCCCATGAAGCCAGGCAGCGCCGGCAAAGGCATGCCGGGCATCCACCCCATCATCCTTGACGATGAGGGCGTAGAACTGCCACGAGGCGCCGGCAAGGCCGGCAACATCTGCATCCAGAATCCCTGGCCGGGCATGTTCCAGACCATCTGGGGCGACCGCGACCGCTTCGTGACCAATTATTTTGCCCGCTACTGCAAAAACCCGGACAGCAAGGACTGGCGCGACTGGCCATACATGACCGGTGATGCCGCCGTGGAAGCCCCGGACGGCTACTATCGGATCCTGGGCCGCATCGACGACGTCATTAACGTTTCCGGCCATCGCCTTGGTACCAAGGAGTTGGAATCCGCCGCCCTGGTGGTGGAGGAAGTGGCCGAATCCGCCGTCGTGCCGGTCAAGGACGACATCAAGGGGGTGACCCCGGATATGTACGTGGCCCTCAAACCCGGCTTCGAGGCCAGCGACGAACTGGCCCAGAAGGTGATTAACGCCCTGATAAGCGAAATCGGCCCGATCGCCAAACCGCGCAAGGTCTGGATCGTACCCGATATGCCCAAGACTCGTTCGGGCAAGATCATGCGCCGTGTTTTGGCATCCATTTCCAATAACACGGATGTCGGGGATGTTATGACTCTGGCCAACCCGGATGTGGTTGAGACCATCCGCAACCAGGTCCAGAAGTAACGATGCCCATTATTCCCGGCGGCCGCCCGACGGCCACCGGGAATCCATGCCATCCGGCAATGCTGTACGTGCCCGGCCCGCCTTTCCGGATGGCGATCTTCCCGGCTGCCGCCCGGCGGCCGCGGAAGAAAACACGGACCCAAGGGTCGCCTTTGCGCCTACCGCAAGCCGTGATCCTTCAACTTGATGCACCCCGAGGGGCCGCCAAATGGCCAGGCGGATCCCGCTTTGGGTGGGAAAGCAGCATCAGAAAGGAGGTGGTAAACGGTCGCAGGATATCGAAAATGGCTGCTAACCATTATGCCGATTGCCTGGTGTGACAAATGTCAACCGGAAGTGGCATATGAGGAAACCATTGGAGGTATGGTATGAGCGGAACAACCTGGGTCTATATCATGCTCGGCCTGTATATCGTCTATTGCTTCTACTGGGGGCTCAAAGGGTATTTTACCGAAAAGACATCCTCCGGTTACGCAATCGCAGGCCGATCCATTCCCTTTTTCGCGTTTCTTCTCGCCGCCACAGCCGCATCGTTCAGCGGGTGGACCTTTATCGGCCATCCCGGCCTGATCTGGCGTGACGGCCTGGCCTATGCGTTTGCATCGTTTTACGTACTGACCATTCCCATCACGGGTACATTCTTCTCCAAACGCACCTGGCTCATGGGCAAGCGCTACGGGTTCATCACCCCCGGCGACATGTATGCCTACTATTTCAACAATGAAACCCTCCGCTGGCTGGTGGTCTGCACCGCTGTGCTCTATTCGATCTTCTACTCGGCGGTCCAGCTGATGGCGGCCGGCGCACTATTCAACGTCATCGCCGGCGTTCCCACGGCCTATGGCGCGATCTTCCTGGCCTTCATCGTGTGGTTCTATGTCTGCACCGGCGGGTTGAAAGCCTCCACCTGGGTCGGCGTCATCCAGTTCGTCCTCCTGGTGGGCGGTATCATCATCCTGGGCTTCTTCGTCATGCGGGCACCCGAATTCGGCGGCTGGACCAAATTCTCAACGTCGATCAAGGCCCTCGACACGAAATTCCTGGAAGTGCCCAAGGTGATCAACTTCGGCCTCGGCGGCGGCTGGACATCGGTCATGATTCTGACCTACATGTTCGCCCTCATGGGCATCCAGTCCTCACCGGCGTTCACCATGTGGACCTTCGGGATCAAGTCCCCGAAACCCCTGGCCTGGCAGCAGGCCTTCATGTCCACCTTCGTGGTCGGCTTCGCCTTGTTCTTCTTCACCGCCTTCCAGGGCATGGGCGCCAAGGTTCTCGAAGTGGCCGGCAACCCGGCTTTTGTCGATATCAACCAGGCCACGGTTGTGCCCACCCTGATGAAGGAATTCCTGCCGCCCGTCATGCTGGGCGTCGTGTTCATGGGCGCCATCGCCGCCATTCATTCCACGGCGGCACCTTACATCGGCACCGGTGGATCCATTCTGCTGCGTGACGTCTACTGGCGCTACATCAAAAAACAGGAAGCCACCCATGCGGAACAAATTTGGGTCAACCGCCTGATGGCCACCGTTCTTACCATCGCGGCCCTGGCCGTGGGGCTGACGTCCAAAGCCGCTCTCGTTATCCTCGGGGCCCTGGCCACCGCCTTCGGCTTCCTGATGTATCTGCTGCTGGCCGGCGTGCTCTGGGGCTTCCGCTTCCCGGCGGTGGGTGCTGTGATCGGCATCTTCTCGGGCATGATCGCCGTGGCCCTGACCTACAAGGTCTGGCCCAATCCGCTGTCTATGCACTGCGCCTTCTGGGGCCTGTTCACGGCATGCGTCATGGCCTTCATCTGCCGCGGCGTCGGCATCAAGGACGATGAGGAAACGATTCAGCGCCAGCAGGAAGTGCGCAACTTCCTCAATGATATCGATGCGCCCAGCGAATCCGGCGCCGCCTGGCGCAAGGTGATGAAGATCGCCGTACCGGTATGGTACTTCTTCGCCATCGGACCGGCCTGTATCTGGGGCAACACGGCCTTTTCCATCAGCGGCTTCCCGAGCCTGTGGTCCTGGCAGATCGTCTGGTGGATCCTCGGTATCGTCATGATGTGGGCCCTGTGTTTCAAGGCGGAAATGTCCACCACCAACGAAACCCAGATTCAGCGGGCCGAGGTGGAAACCATGACGGTGGTCAAAGAGGCCTGATATCGAGACCATCGTCGTCTTGTGGTATAACCTGTGATCAAAGGAGAATGCGCCATGAAAAAAGAAGATATGTGGATGCTTATCCTGGTAGGATTCTCGATCATCTGGACGGCATTGTTTGGCATGGGGGTTTTCGGCTAAACCCCTGCCAAACGCCCGTCCAATAGGGTTCAATCCTAAAGGCGTCTGCCCGGCTAACCATGGCCCGGCAGGCGCCATCGATCCATGCCGAACCCGATCGCCATTCGGGCCTGCACCTTAATGGCCCACCGCATGGATACACCAGGCAATCTAAGCGCAGGCGGTATGCTCCACCATGCCGCCCGCGCTTAAATCGCCAACACGCTATACCTGGTGTGCAGCATTATTAGGGGCTGCACCCCGGCAATCCGAATTTTCGGGATGATTCCTTCATACAGGGCTCACTATGGCAGCGGATCAACCGGACTCAGCATCCCGCCCGCGAGGCCGCATTCTTATCGCGGACCATGAACAGGGAACCACGATCCCCCTTAAATTCCTATTGGAGCAGAGCGGCTACACGGTATGGACCGCCAGCAGCGGTGAAACCGCGCTTCAGCTTATCGTCGACGACTCCCCTGACCTTGTTCTTCTGGAAGCCATGATATCCAATCCGGACGGTTTCGAAATATGCCAGACCGTGCGCGAAACGCCGCAACTGGCCGACACCCGCATCCTTTTCGTTTCGGCCATGGCCCGCGATGTTGACATTGCCAAGGGCATGGCTTCCGGCGCCGACGGCTATATCACCAAGCCGTTTTCCAACTCTGAAATCATGGACCACGTCCGTAAACTGCTGGAAATCGCCAATGGATCCGACGAATAAATTCTGGTGGTTTGCCGGCGTCTCGATTTTTATCAGTCTGCTGATTTTCATCGCTCTTGCCGTGTTCTTCTGGCAGCAATTGCTTCCCGATCAGCAGAGCACCCTGATCGAAATCATCAAAAGCCATTTCATTTATATTTTTATCGCCCTGATCCTTTTCATAGCTGCCATTGGATTTGGCCTGGATGCCATTTTCCATAGCTACATCCTGCCCCTCAACCGATTACCCGAAGAAATTGAAGTCATTCATACGGTCAATCCCAATCACCGGGTCAAACGCGACGGCAGCAAGTTGATCAATTTGGTCATCGATGCCATCAATGACGTTGCCGACCACTACCAACAGCTTGAAAACGACGTGACAGCCCGGGTAATCGAAGCCAAATCGGAAGTGGAAAAGGAGAAAAATATTCTGGCCGTTATCATGTCGGAATTGCCTGAAGGGGTATTGATCTGCAATCGTGACGGCCAGATCCTCTTTTTTAACAAACAGGCCAAACGTTTCTTTACCGGTAAAAAAGAGGACCGCAGGGTCGATGCTTCACCTGTCAAAAATCATAAACCGCAGCCCTTCCCTTTTTTTGGGTTGGGTCGATCCGTTTTCGAAATCATCGACCGCAACCTGATCTCCCATGCCCTTGACGATATCGCCGACAAACTGGCCAAGGAAACCTCAGGGGTGGCCTCCTATTTTGTCCTGATCGCCAAGGACGGTCGCCATCTGCGCACTGAGATGGTGCCGGTGCTGAATCACCAGCGTGACTTTTCCGGATTTATCCTGATCATCTCCGATATTACCTCCCAATTGGAAATGAACAACCAGTCCGACCTGCGGGTGCAGTCATTGAGCGGTGGTATCCGGACATCCCTCGCCGGTGTGCGTGCCGCCGTGGAGACCATAATGGAATTTCCGAACATGTCCGCCGACCAGGCGCGTGAATTCACCCGCATTATTTATCAGGAATCCCTTAAGATCGGCCGACTCCTTAGCCAGCATGCCCGCAAATCGCCTGACCGTCCCCGTTCCCAGTGGCCGCTCATTGAAACCCGGGCCGATACCATGTTGGAAAAAATAACGGTCAAGGCCAAGCACCTGCTGCAGGTCGGATTTACGCCCGAGGCCTACGACGACGACCTGCAATTGAGTACCGACAGCTATTCCTTCTCTTTGGCCGTACTCTTTCTTCTTCAGCGCGTATACGATGAAACCGAAGTCAGCGATTTCAGCTGCCGGGTTCACCAAACCAAGGAAATGATTAATTTCGACATCCGCTGGCAGGGCAAACCCATCCGGATTGACACCGTCCACACCTGGGAGGACAACGTTCTCAGCCTGCCGGATATGGGCCTGCCACTGACATTGGGAGAAATTATCCGGTTTCATGACGCTGAACTTTGTCCGTACAGCGACACTTCTCAAGGATGGTCCGGCCTGCGGCTCATCCTACCGGCCCTGCCCCCGGACAGCGCCGCCCTGACCCGGCAACCCACCATTATTCCGGACAGCCGCCCGGAGTTCTATGATTTCGACCTTTTCAATCAGCCCGGGCAGGACCCTGCCGTGGACAACCGCTTGCTTACCGAATTGACCTATACGGTATTCGACACCGAAACCACAGGTCTCGATCCCCGGGGCGGCGACGAAATTATCTCCATCGGGGCCGTGCGCATTGTCAATAATCACCTGATGGCCGACGATCGTTTCGACCAACTCGTCAACCCCCAGCGCCCCTTGCGCTGGGAGTCGATTCAAATCCACGGCATTCAGGAAAAAAGTCTTAAACACCAACCGGTCATTGCCGAGGTGCTGCCCCGCTTTCATCAATTTGCGGAAGACACGATCCTGGTGGCGCACAACGCCGCCTTTGACATGCGCATGCTCCAGATCAAAGAGGCGGAGACGGGCATTCGCTTTATCAATCCTGTCCTGGACACCCTGCTGCTGTCTTCCATTGTGCATCCGGCGCAGGAAAACCACAATCTCATGACCATTGCCGAAAGGCTTGGCATTCATGTGTCCGGACGGCATACCGCCATGGGCGATGCCCTGGCCACCGCCAACATGTTTCTCAAACTGGTGCCGTTACTGGCCAAAAAAGGCATTCACACCCTGCAGCAAGCCCGGGAAGCTTCAGAGAAAACCTATCTCGCCCGCCTTCGCTATTAGGGCCGCCTTTGCGCCAGAGCTTGTCCGCGTCCGAAAAAATACATGGATAACCTTGCCAATAGACAAACAACCAACGGAGTGCCGGCATGACCAAAAAACCAGCCCGCAGTGCCCTGTTCAAGGAAACATCGCGAATCTATTCCCGGGCCATGCCATTTCGGCTCCTGCCGGAAGAAGCGATCGAGGAACTTGCCGAATGGACCACGGAGATTCGGTCACCGCGCGGCCAACTGGTGGCTGAACAGGCCAAAACGCAGATTGGCCAGATTTTCTATATCCGCAAAGGGGCTATCGAGTTGTACTATGAACAGGACGGTGAAAAAGCCCTCGGCGCCCGCCTGGTTGGCGGAGAGGTTTTTGGTGGCATTTCGATTCTCATGAATGCCGGTGTCGCCGTGCGGACGGCCAAAGTGGAAGATGATGCCCTGCTATACGCCATACCGGCTGAGCAGTTTTTGACCATCTGCGAAAAATACCCTGCCTTCCGGGAATTCTTTACCGATGCTTTCGACCAGCGCAAGCGTGACGAATCCTATGCCGCCATCCTGGTCACCGGACAGGCCCGCGACTTTCTCGGTCGGACGGTTCCCTTCTCATTTCTTCCCGATAAAGATCTTGAGGAGATGATTCATGCCCTGGCCCTGATTCACCACAAAGCGGGAACGGTATTGTTTGTCCAGGGACAATCGCGCATCGACTACCTTTACATTATCCAAAGCGGTGCGGCCGAGCTTTATTTCGAGCAGGCCGGCGAGAAAAGCCTCAAGGGTTATCTGGGCGAAGGCGATACATACGGCGGCATCTCCATGCTGCTGAACAAAGGGATTTCCATCCGTACCCTCCGAGTGGAGGAAGAGGCTTATCTCTATGCCCTGCCCGACCATCATTTCATGAAATTGTGCCAGCGCTGTCCAGCCTTTTCGGATTATTTCACGGACACCTTCGGAAAGCGCATGCTGGACCGATCCTATGCCGAGATATTCGCCCGTCGTATTTTGCCCAAAGACGAAACCGTCCACATCTTCAATGTATCCGTAGCACGTCTGATGAACCGCGACATCCTCTCCTGCAACCAGAGTGTACCCGTTCAGCAGGCCGCCACCCTGATGAGTCGACGGAAATGCAGCTCCATTTTCATTCAAAATGACGAAGGCAAACACATCGGAATTGTTACGGACACCGATCTGCGCAACCGGGTCATTGCCCAGGGGCTGGAAACCGGCATTCCCATTTCGACGATTATGTCATCCCCCCTGAGTATGATTGCGGAGCAGCTGTCGGTGTTTGAAGCCATGCTGGAGATGATGCAGAAAAAACTCAAGCACCTTGCCGTGCAGGACAGCACCGGCAAAGTGATTGGCACCATTACCAGCCGCGATCTACTGGCCGCCCAAGGCCAGTCCCCTCTCTTTATCGTTCGCGAAATCGCTTCGGCCGTATCCCGTGAAGAACTCAAGGCACAACAGGCCCGCATCCCCGGTCTGGTCCAGAGCCTGATCGGCAGCGGCGCCAAAGCGGAGAACGTCACCCGTCTGATTGCAACGGTTTCCGATGCCATTCTCCATCGCCTGATCGAAATTGCCCTCGAACAAAACGGCCCTCCCCCGGTACCCTTTGTTTTCATGATCATGGGAAGTGAAGGACGGCGCGAACAAACGCTTAAAACCGACCAGGACAATGCCATCGTCTTTCAGGATGTATCCGAAAAGCGCCTTCCGGCCGTCAAAAACTATTTTCTGGGTTTGGGTGAAACCGTCTGTACATGGCTCGATGAAACCGGCTATGCCTTCTGTGAGGGGGGGGTTATGGCCATGAATCCCAACTGGTGTCAGCCCCTGGGGGCTTGGCGGGACAAATTTTCAGAATGGATCCACACGGCCGAGGCCGAAGATCTACTGCATTCCAGCATATTCTTTGATTTCCGGGGCGGCTACGGCGATTTCGGCCTGATCGATCAACTGCGTCGGCATTTGTTTGATTCTCTCCGCGGCTGGTCCGGCTTTTTCCGCCACTTGACCGAAAACGCCCTTCACTTCAAACCCCCCCTCGGTTTTTTCCGCAATTTTGTGGTGGAATCCAAAGGCGAACACCGCCATTCCTTCGACATCAAACAAGCCATGCTGCCCGTGGTGGATTTTGCACGCATCCATGCCCTTAAAAATGGCATTGAGGAGACCAACACCGTTGATCGGCTCTATCAGTTGCATGAAAGGGGGCATATATCCGGCAAAGACTACACGGACATCACCCGATCCTACAGCTTCCTGATGCAGTTGCGCTTCGTGCGCCAGATTACGGCCATCATTGAAGAGAACGGCAAACCCGACAACTACATCAATCCCAAAAAACTGTCGCGCATCGAGCAGACCATGCTGAAGGAAATTTTCAAGCGGGTGGAGGATTTTCAAACCAGGATGAGTTTTGAATTCACAGGCCAGTAGACGGTTGACAATTAATTGTCCAACTGAGGATTATCGTCGTGTCATTTCCTTACAGGCGGTCAGGATTTAAAAACCTCCTTGACAAGCCCGGTGAACCGTGTCAATTTGCGAGAAATTTGATGGTGCAGAAAATATTGGGGAAAATGATGCGTTTTCAAGGACATCTCGAACTGAAACAATGGTGGTGGTGGCACCTGACCTGAGGCGCCGCCGGTTAACGCACCCCCCTTTCAACAACATACGATTAGCGCAAACCGTGGGCAGCCTAAAGGCCCACGGTTTTGTTTTTGAGGCCGTGGTCATAAAAACCACGGCCTTTTTAATTCTAAGCATGGCTCAAAAAAAACAATGCGCCCAACGACCCAACAAACAGCGGCGACACTTTTTCCCTGGAGGTCCGAATGATGCAATTGCGAAACTTTCCAACCCGTGACAGCTTTTGTGCGGCCTGTGATACCGCCAATGTCATCCCGGTCTGTTCGGAAATTCTGGCGGACACCGAAACCCCGGTTTCCATTCTGGGGAAATACTACCGGCAGGATGCCGATTTGTTCCTGTTCGAAAGTGTCGAGGGCGGCGAGCGTTGGGGACGTTTTAGCTTTATGGGGACATCAGCCCATAGCCATATTCGAATTTTCAGGGACGACGTGGCGGTATCGGTCAACGGGTCCGAAAATCGTATACCGCATGAAGGCGCCCCCCTGGCTGTATTGCGGTCCATCATGGCCGATTATCGACCGGCGGATATTCCAGAGCTTCCACGTTTCTGGGGTGGGATGGTTGGTTATATCACCTATGAAGCCGTCAGTTTCCTGGAAGCCATTCCTCATCAATGGCCGGCGGATAATGCCCTGGCCCATTTTGTGATTCCCGATGAACTTCTGATTTTCGACAATGTCAGCCACACGCTGACCCTGGTCGTCCTGTCCTTCGTTTCGAACGGCCGCGCACCCGATATGGCCTATGATGACGCCAGGGAACGTCTGAAGCACCAGTTGAAGCGGCTGGCAGAGCCCCTGGCCCAGGTTCCTGATGTTTCCGCCGATGGCGAAGCCCGTCCGCTTCAGGCGCTTCACCCGGAGGGCGACTTCAAAAACGCCGTCCGCCAAGTCAAGGAGCACATCCGTGCCGGCGACATCATCCAGGCCGTCATATCCCAACCCTTTGTTTGTGATTCTCCTCCCGACATCTGGTCGCTTTACCGCGCCCAGCGCTATATCAATCCTTCCCCCTACCTGTTTTTCCTGAATCTGGATGGCACGGCGCTGGTGGGCTCATCCCCGGAGACCATGGTGCGCCTTGAAAACGGATCCGCCACCCTGCGCCCCATCGCCGGCACCCGCCCCCGTGGCACCGACGACCGGGAGGACCGCAACCTGGCCAGCGAACTGCTGGAGGATGAGAAGGAAAAAGCTGAACACCTGATGCTGGTGGACCTGGGGCGCAACGATCTTGGCCGCGTGGCGGAAACCGGCACCGTCCAGGTGACGGACCTCATGGTGGTCGAGCGCTATTCCCATGTCATGCACCTCGTATCCAACATCACCTGTGATCTGCAACCCGGCTATGATGCTTTCGATCTATTAGCGGCCACGTTTCCGGCCGGCACCTTGAGCGGGGCGCCCAAAATCCGTGCCATGGAGATCATCGCCGATCTGGAAAAGGAGCCCCGGGGCCCCTATGGCGGTGCCGTGGGGTATATTTCTTTCGGCGGCAACATGGATATGGCCATTACCATTCGTACCGCCTGCATCGAAGACAACCGCCTGACGGTCAGGGCCGGAGCCGGCATCGTGGCCGATTCCGATCCGGAAAGCGAACGTCTGGAAACCGTCAACAAAGCCAAGGCCATGGAGCGTGCCCTGAAAATGCTCGCCCCCCGACCCCTCAAAGGAGCTTGACATGATCCTCATGATCGATAATTTTGATTCCTTCACCTATAACCTGGTGCAGTATCTGCGGCAACTGGGTGCTACGGTAGAGGTGGCCCGCAATAACGCCTTGACCGTGGAGCGCATCGATGCAATGGCCCCGGAAGGCATGGTCATTTCACCCGGCCCCGGCCATCCCCAGGCGGCCGGCATATCGATGGAGGCCATCCGCACATTTTCAGGGCGCATACCGATCCTGGGAATTTGCCTGGGACATCAGGCCATCGCCGCCACTTTCGGCGGAAAAATCGTCACCGCCCGCAATTTGATGCATGGCAAAACATCCTCGGTCACGGGCGACGGGCAGTCTGTCTATCGCGGCATAAAAAACCCCTTCAAGGCCATGCGGTATCACTCCCTTGTCGTGGAAAGGGAAACCCTGCCGGATTGCTTCACCATAACCGCCGAGGCGGAGGACGGCGAAATCATGGGGATACGGCACCGGGAGCACCCTACCGAGGGACTCCAGTTCCACCCCGAGTCCATCATGACGACGGTCGGTAAACGATTATTGCGGAATTTTTTAAAAAATACCACCGCTGCACACTCTTAATATCAGGAGGGAATGTCATCATGTTTCGAGATCATCTCAAACGCATCGTGACCGGAACACATTTGGATGAGACCCAAATGGCAGACGTTATGACCGAGATTTTTTCGGGCAACCTCACCGACGCGCAAATCGGTGCACTCATGGGGGCTCTGGCCACCAAGGGGGAAACCAATGAAGAATTGGCCGGGGCCGCCCGGGCCATGCGGCGCAAAGCCTATCGGATTCATTCGTCCGCCGGCACCGTGGTGGATACCTGCGGCACGGGCGGCGACGGCGCCAGCACCTTCAACATTTCGACCACCACGGCCTTTGTGGTTGCCGGTTGCGGCGTTACCGTCGCCAAACACGGCAACCGGTCCGTCTCCAGCAAATGCGGCAGCGCCGATGTTTTGGAAGCCCTGGGTGTCAGGCTTGATGTGGACCCCGAACTGGTGGAAGAAGCCGTGGAGGATATCGGCATCGGTTTTCTTTTTGCGCCCCTTTATCACAGCGCCATGCGGTTTGCCGCCACGGCCCGCAAGGAAGTCGGCCTGCGGAGCATTTTCAATATGCTGGGGCCTTTGACCAATCCGGCCGGGGCCAACTGCCAGATCATCGGCGTCTATGCTTCGGAGTTGACCGAAATGTTCGCCCATACCTTGCGGCTCCTGGGCTCGCGCCAGGCCTATGTGGTGCATGGCCATGACGGTCTGGATGAAATCTCGGTCTGCGCCCCCACCCGGGTGTCCGAACTGAAGGATGATCAGGTGCGCACTTTCAACTTGAATCCAGAGGAATATTTCGACACGCTGGCCGATCCCCAGGACATGATGGGAGGCGATCCGGCCACCAATGCGGATATCACACGCCGTATCCTGGACGGCGAACCCGGCCCCCGGCGGAATGTCGTCCTTTTGAATGCCGCCGCCGCCCTTACCGCAGCCGGTAAGGCCGATGGTTTCAAATCGGGCGTCCAACTGTCTGAACAGGCCATTGACAGCGGTGCCGCCCGGGAAAAGCTGGCCGAGTTGGCGGCTTTCACCCAGGAGCATGCGTCCTGATCCATCGAACCGCAACCCCGGTATGGCGGCTTGCCGTGTCGGAGAAATGAGCTCCTGTGGATATTCTGACCCGAATCGTATCGCGAAAAAAGGAAGAAATGGAAGTGGCCCGCCGCAAGATGCCCCTCCATCGATTGCGCGAGGCTGCGGCCCGCCGCAGCGATCAGCGGCCGTTCTACGATGCTCTTAAGCAACCGGGAATTTGTGGCGCCAACATCATCGCCGAGATCAAGCGGGCGTCTCCCTCCAAAGGACCTCTGCACATCGACCTGGACCCTGCCGATCTCGCCCGCGCCTATGCCGCGGGTGGCGCGGCGGCCCTCTCCGTTTTGACCGACCGCGACTTCTTCAAAGGCCGTCCGGAGGATCTCATGGCAGCCCGCGCGGCTGTGGACCTGCCGGTTCTGCGTAAGGACTTTCTCATCAGTGAATACCAATTGTACGAATCCCGTGCCATGGGGGCCGACGCCGTGCTGTTGATCTGCCGCATTCTGTCCCCGGGGCAACTCGCTGAGCTCCTGGATCTTACCCGCTCTCTGGGCATGAACGCACTGGTGGAAATTCATACGGCTGCCGACCTGGAGATGATTGAGGGAATCGGGGCCCACCTGATCGGCATCAACAACCGTAACCTGGCCACTTTCGATACGGATATCGAAACGGCCATGACCATGGCACAACGACTGGCGCCAGGACAAGTTCCCGTTGCCGCCAGCGGTATTACCGGCGGGGAGGATGTGCAGGCCAACCTGAAACACGGCATATTCAACTTTCTGGTCGGGGAAAGCCTGGTGCGGGCGAAAAATCCTTCCGCATTGCTTGCGTCCATGCTTCCCAAGCCCCCAATAGGGGAGGTATGATACCGTGATGCTGAAAACACCCCCCCGCCCCAGTCCGGATATCCCTGTATCCCGGCCCCAGATAAAAATCTGCGGGCTGACAGCGGCCCGGGAAGCCGAAGCCTGCGCCGCGGCTGGGGCCGATGCCATCGGTTTTATATCCTACCCCCGAAGTCCCCGCCACCTCGCTGATGATCAGATCCGAGCCATTACCCGACGCTTGCCGGCCCATGTCTGCCCGGTGGGTGTCTTCGTCAATGAACCTTATGAACGGATTATGCAGACAGTGACGATCGGAGGATTGCGGGCGGTTCAATTACATGGCCGGGAAGACGCGGCTCTAGTAGAAAGGCTTTCGGAAGATGGCCTGATCGTTATCAAGGCCCTTTTTGTCAACGGCGAACCGGGGCTGGAAGCGGCGGCACACTACCGGCCGACCGCTTTTCTGGTGGAATGCGCCGGCGGTCCGCTGCCGGGCGGCAATGCGCTTGACTGGAACTGGGCTGAGGCACGCGGCGTTCCCACCGAGCTTCCGGTAGTGCTGGCAGGCGGATTGACGCCGGGCAACATCCGGGATGCCATCGCTGCCGGCCGCCCTGACGCAGTGGATGTCAGCTCGGGTGTGGAAGTGAGCCCCGGACGGAAAGATGTCCGCAAAGTTCAGGCTTTCTGCCGTGCGGTGGCGGCTTGCGACCAAAAGGACGGAAAAACCGTCTTCTGATCGCTCACCGCCATCTGCGCCATGATGTTTCAGCCGTCTTGCCCTGTGCTTTTCGGTGCCGTGCCGATGCCTCCCCCGGGCGTAAACCGCCACACCCCCTGACGCGTGGTCTGTTTCAAGGCATGCTGCAGATCGCGCAGAAAACGGACACGGGGGACTTCCCGGGCGCCAAATTGCATCAGGTGGGCGGTGGTAACCTGACAATCGATCAGTTGGAAGCCGGCCTGGTGCAATCCCTGCACCAAATGGACAAACGCCACTTTAGAGGCGTTGCTGACCCGGGTGAACATGGATTCACCGAAGAAGCTGCCCCCCAGGGATACCCCATAGAGACCGCCAGCCAATTTTTCCCCGTCCCAGGCTTCGACCGAATGGGCCAACCCGGCCGCATGCAATCGTTCGTAAGCCGCGATCATTTCCGGGACAATCCAGGTGCCCGGATGATCCGGACCTCGTTTTCCGGCACACCCGTGAATGACCCGTCCAAAAGCCTTGTCCAATGTAACGGTAAAGGCTTTTCGACGCAGCAGGCGTTCCAGCGAATGGGAAACGTGCAATTCTTCCGGATAAAGGATCAAACGGGGATCAGGCGACCACCAGAGAATCGGGTCGTCTTCTCCATACCATGGAAAGATGCCCTGGCTATACGCCAGCACGAGACGTTCGATGCTCAGATCGCCGCCAACCGCAAGAAGGCCTTCATTAATTGCCAGGTGCGGCGGCGGGAAGGAGAGATTGCTGGAAAGTCGGAAAACGGGCATAAAATGGCGGCACCGGACATGGTGTTGGGGCCAAACAAAAGGGGGCTGCGAGCCATGCCCCCCTTCGCATTGCTCAATTTTATCGCATTATTCGATCTTAAACGTCAAATCATCGCCATCATGGTCCACAAAAACAACCCCGCCCTTGGCCAGTTTGCCAAAAAGGATTTCGTCTGCCAGGTGGTCTTTGATCTGTTTCTGTATGACGCGCCCTAAAGGCCGGGCCCCATAGCTCGGATCGTAGCCTTCCCGCGCCAGCCAGTTGCGTAACGCGTCCGAGATGTTGATATACACCTTTTTGCCGGCCATCTGATCGTTGAGTTCATCCAGAAACTTGTCAACAATCTGCTCCATGATTTCGACGGTCAGCGCATGGAACTGGATGGTGCCGTCCAGACGATTGCGGAACTCCGGGCTGAAGAACCGTTCAATGGCTTTCTGCCCCTTGGACTCGGTGTCTTTGGTCTTGTCACCGAAACCTATGGTCTGTGTAATCATCTCACGTGTCCCGGCATTGGATGTCATGACCAGGATGACGTTGCGAAAATCCGCCTTTTTGCCGTTGTTGTCGGTTAATGTGGCGTGGTCCATGACTTGCAGCAGAATGTTATAGATATCCGGGTGGGCCTTTTCGATTTCATCCATCAAAAGAACGCTGTGGGGGTGTTTGCGGATACCGTCGGTGAGCAGCCCCCCCTGATCAAAGCCCACATACCCCGGGGGAGCGCCGATCAAACGGGCCACGGCATGCTTTTCCATGTACTCGCTCATGTCGAAGCGCAGGAATTCCACGTCCAGCAGGCGCGAGAGTTGCAGGGCCACCTCGGTTTTTCCGACTCCCGTGGGCCCCGTGAAAAGGAATGACCCCACCGGCTTGCCCGGTGTTCCCAGGCCGGCACGCGAGCGTTTGATGGAGGTCGAAAGAGATGTGATGGCCGCATCCTGCCCAAAAACCACCTTTTTTAGCCGGGGTTCCAGCATCTCCAGCTTGACCTTGTCGGAAGTCGACACGCTCTGGGGCGGTATCTTGGCCATTTTGGCCACAATTTTCTCGATATCCGACGGGTTGATCTTGGTTCGCCGGGAAGATCCGGAAAGGCGTACAAAAGCGCCGGCTTCATCGATGACATCAATGGCCTTGTCGGGTAAGAACCGATCGTTAACATATTTGGCCGAAAGTTCCGCCGCCGATTTGAGCGCGGTGTCCGTGTAAGCAATGCCGTGGTGTTCTTCGTAGCGTGCCTTGAGACCTTTCAGTATCTTGACCGTTTGGGAAACCGTCGGTTCGGCGATCTCAATTTTTTCAAACCGGCGGGAGAGGGCGCGATCTTTCTCGAAATGGTTTTTATACTCTTCATAGGTGCTTGATCCGATGCACCGCAGTTCTCCGGAAGTCAGCACCGGTTTGAGAATGTTGGAGGCATCCATGGAGCCGCCGCTCGTGGCACCGGCACCGACAATGGTATGGATTTCATCGATGAAAAGCACACCATCCGGCCGTTTCTTCAGTTCGTTGATCACACCTTTTAATCGCTTTTCAAAATCGCCCCGGTATTTGGTCCCGGCGAGCAGCCCCCCCAAATCAAGGGCGTATATCCGGACCTTGCTTAAAAGATCCGGAACGTCGCCCGAATGGATGCGCTGGGCCAGGCCTTCGGCAATGGCCGTTTTTCCCACCCCCGGATCTCCCACGAACACCGGGTTGTTTTTGCGACGCCGACACAACACCTGCAATGTGCGCTCCAATTCGGCGTCGCGACCAATCAGAGGGTCCAGCAGGCCTTCACGGGCCTTTTCCACCAAATCGACGGTATAGGCTTCAAGTGGGTTGGAGCCCTCTTTTTTTTCTTTGCCGTCCGCCGCCTTCTGGGTATCGCCCCGTCCGGTCTGAAAGGGATCGACTTCCGCCTCATGCGAAATAAAGCTCAAAACATCAAGTCGGGTCAGACCCTGGGAGGTCAAAAAATACTCGGCGAAAGAATCCTTCTCCAGAAAAATGGACGCCATGATATCGCTGACGTTGACCTCGGCTTTCTCCGCCGAGCGTGCGTGGTTGACCGCACGCTGGATGACGCGCTGGAACCCGATGGTCTGTTGGAGAACATATTCCTGCCCTTCCGGAATACTTTCCACCCGCTCGTCAAAAAATTTTTCGAGCTCACGTTTCAATTCCTCGACAACACCTCCGCAGCCTTCGATGACCTCGATACCGGTGTTATCGAAAAGAATGGCAAACAGGATGTGCTCCGTACTGACATATTCGTGTCGTCTTTTCTTGGCTTCCTTGACTGCCAATCCGAGTGTCGCACTGAGTTCCTTACTGATCATGGTTTATTCCTTTTCCATGGTGCATTTTAACGGGAACCCATTCTCACGGGCCAGATTGTGAACGGTGTGAACCTTGCTTTCGGCCACCTCATACGTATAGATACCGCAAAGCCCCGAGCCTTCTTTGTGAACATGGAGCATGATACGTGCCGCTTCATCGTAATGCTTGTGGAACACCTTCACAAGGATCTCCACGACAAACTCCATGGTGGTGTAATCATCATTGAGCAACATCACCCTGTACATGGCAGGCTCGCGCACCTGGGTAGCACGTTTGGGAAATAGCGCGATGTCGGAATCGGATTGGTGCTGACTCATTGATGGTGATTACCTCCAGAATGACTGTTCGGAATCGTTTACCCGCAGGTAGGGATTGATTAAGACGATTCAATGATAAGCATCATCAACCGCAATTGTAAAGGGCTGCAACCATATGCATGGGAGGAAAAAAGAGCGCGGGGAGAAACTCCGGGAAACGAAACCGCCGCGGCCGTCCGGCAAGACGGCCAACCATTTTCCGGCATGACCCCAACCGGGTGCCCGGGATGCTCCCGACGACGTCTCGATAGCTCACGGCGCAGCTGCCGGCCCAGGCCGGTTTAACCGATCATGAAACTGTCGCCGGTTGCTCCGGGGCCGGATCGGTGAATCGGTTCATAGTCGCCGTTAAGTCTCTCCCCATTCAGCATGACGCTTTGAGCTAGGCGCTTTTTTAGGGCTATTCCCGAATCGAACCGCACAGGGCTAGCGGCCGCAGCAATGTTTGTATTTCTTTCCACTGCCACAGGGACAGGGGGCATTGCGGCCGACTTTTTTATCGGACTTGCGCACGGGCTGTTTTTTAGGGGGTGGGCTGTCGCCGCCACCTGAAAACACCATCTTCTGCTCAGTTGGCCGACGCAGTTGTTCCACCGGTTCCGATTCGGCCAATTGAACCCGGAAAAGAATCCCAACGGTTTCTTCCTTGATGCGCTCGATCATATCCTGAAACATCTCAAACCCCTCTTTCTTGTAAACGATGAGAGGGTTCTGCTGGGCATAGCCGCGCAGGCCGATGCCCTCCTTGAGATGATCCATGCTCAGGAGATGGTCCTTCCAAAGGCTGTCCACGGTCATCAGCATGATATGCCGTTCAAGGGCGCGCATGTTGTCCGCCCCGATGGTAGCCTCGCGCAACCGGTAAGCGGCAATAGCGGCATCTTCGATGTACTGGGCCAGCCCATCGGCATTCAACCCATCCTGGGTATCGGCATCCGGGGTGTCGAAACGGAAGTTGAACTGTTTGGTGATGCGTTCGCCCAGGCCGTCCCAGCCCCATTCCTCGGGATGCGAACGCTCGTCCGCATATTCCGCCGCCAGATTGCCGGCCATTTCACTGATAATGGTCTCGATGGTGGCTCTCAGGTCTTCACCGGTAAGGATCTCGCGGCGCTGCTGGTAAATCACCTCGCGCTGCTGGTTCATGACGTCATCGTATTCCAGCAACTGCTTTCGAATTTCGAAGTTATGCCCTTCGACCTTGGATTGGGCATTTTCGATCGCCCGGGTAATAAGCGCATTCTCGATGGGCTCCCCCTCTTCCATGCCGAGTTTGTTCATGATGGAGGTGATGCGCTCACCGCCGAAAATGCGCAGCAAGTCATCCTCCAGGGCCAGGTAAAAGCGACTCGACCCCGGGTCTCCCTGACGTCCGGAGCGCCCTCGCAGCTGGTTGTCGATCCGGCGGCTTTCATGCCGCTCTGTTCCGATGATGTGCAACCCCCCAAGATCGGTAACGCCTTCCCCCAGGACAATATCGGTACCGCGGCCGGCCATATTGGTGGATATGGTGACCCCCCCCTTCTGCCCGGCCTGGGAAATGATTTCAGCCTCTTTTTCGTGATTCTTGGCATTCAATACGGTATGAGGAACACCCCGTTTTTTTAGTTTTTTACTGAAACTCTCGGACACGTCGATGGAAATCGTCCCCACCAGAACCGGCTGGCCATTGGCGTGGCATTCCATGATCTCTTCCAGGGCCGCCTCGAATTTCTCTTTGCGGGTTTTATAGATGACATCCGAGAAATCTTTACGGACCATGGGTTGGTTGGTGGGAATAACGACCACGTCCAGGTCGTACGTTTTTTTGAATTCCGCAGCCTCGGTATCGGCCGTACCGGTCATTCCCGCAAGTTTGTCATACATCCGGAAATAGTTCTGGAAAGTGATCGAGGCCAGGGTCTGGTTTTCATTTTCGATCCGCACATTTTCTTTGGCTTCCAGGGCCTGGTGCAGCCCCTCACTATAGCGCCGGCCCGGCATCAGCCGCCCGGTGAATTCGTCCACGATAATGACTTCACCATTTTTGACGATATAATCGACGTCCCGCTTGAACAGGGTATGCGCTTTCAATGCCTGTTGGACATGGTGGAGCAAATCAATGTTTTTGGGGTCATAAAGGTTTTCGACCTTCAACAGCCTTTCGGCATGCGCCACCCCTTCTTCGGTAAGGGAGACGCTGCGGGCCTTCTCGTCGATCGTGAAGTCCGCCTCCTTTTTCATCTGCGGTATGACGCCATTCACATGGTAGTAAAGCTGGGTCGATTTCTCAGCCGGTCCGGAAATAATCAACGGCGTCCGCGCTTCGTCAACCAAAATGCTGTCCACTTCGTCCACAATGGCAAAATGGAGTTCCCGCTGAACAAGCCCGTCCTTCTGAAACTTCATGTTGTCGCGCAGGTAATCGAACCCGAACTCGTTGTTGGTGCCGTAAGTGATGTCAGCGCCGTAGGCGGCCTGGCGTTCGGCGTCATCGAGACCGTGCACGATGCAGCCGACCTCAAGGCCTAAAAACCGGTATATTTGCCCCATCCATTCGGCATCGCGGCGCGCCAGGTAGTCATTCACGGTAATCACGTGAACCCCTCGCCCGGTGAGAGCGTTCAGGTAGGCCGGCAGTGTTGCCACAAGGGTTTTACCCTCACCGGTTTTCATTTCCGATATCTTGCCGTCATGCAAAACCATACCGCCGATCAACTGACAGTCGAAATGCCGCATGTTTAGCGTTCTGGCCGAGGCTTCCCGAACAAGCGCAAAAGCCTCGGGCAAAAGATCATCCAGCGGTTCCTCATTGGCGAAGCGCTTTTTCAAATCACCGGTAATGGCCCGCAGGGCATCGTCATCAAGAGATTTGAGACCGCCTTCCAACTGATTGATGCGGTCCACCACAGGATTCATTTTTTTGAGAATCCGTTCGTTCTGACTACCGAATATTTTGGTTAAAAACTGTCCCACCATGAGGGTACGCGTTTCCTTTCTGTTGAGGCGAAGCCATTGCCGTTGCTGACTCCCTTACTCTGCCCCCCGGACGATGTCAACTCGCTCAACGGTGTTTAAGGTGCCGCAATCAACGGATGAAATGTTTAGCCAACCATCGCGCTTTTGACGGGGTGCCGCAACATAATACTTACGCCGGTATGATGGCATTGCTGCTAAGAATGACCATAGGTAAGGAAAGGGCTGACGATGGGCGCCATGCGCGGAGGATCCCCGGTCCCGACACGATGTCATCGGACCGATGCGGGCCCCTAAAAAGCCGACGGGGCATTCCCTTGCGCGGTGGTCCTACGTCCCCATCCGGCATGAGCCATACCCCGTTGTTACGACGATTTTTTTTAGTTGAGAATGTATTTTTCAGGGCTCACGGGCACGCCGTTCAAACGGACCTCGTAATGGACATGCGGACCGGTGCTGCGCCCTGTATTGCCCATTTTGGCAACAACATCGCCTCTTTTGACCTTTGCCCCTCGCTTGACTTCAAAACTTTTTAGGTGGCCATAGCGCGTAACGAGACCGTAGCCGTGATCAATAATCAGCAGATTGCCGTAAAGCCCCTTCTTTTTGGCGTAGGTCACGACGCCATTGGCCGGGGCAATAATGGGACTTCCTTCACGGTTGGCAATGTCAAAGGCGGCGTGGAGTTCCCTTCGTCCGGTAAACGGTGAAATCCGGTAACCGAACCCCGATGAAATCCACCCCTTGGCCGGGCGGATAGACGGCGTGCAGGCCAGCAGGTTCTTCTTTTCTTTCAACTGCCCCAATAGCGATGAAAAATCCTGCTCCTGATTGAACGACGCCCCCTCGAGTTGTTCGATCTGGTCATGCATCGACCGAATCAGATCGGATTGGTCGCGCCGCAAGAGTAAGCCTGTGTCCAAGTCCTCAGGTGTGGCACCGCCGACACCGAAGAGGTTGTCCTCCTCCGCAGCTTTTTCGAGATTCGCAATCACACGAATCTTCTTTTCAAACGAATCCAACGCAACCAGATTCATTTTAAGCTGATTGATTTCATTTGCAAAACATTCAATCTGACGCTTCTGGTGGACAATCTCAGCATCCCGGGATGTCACCTTGTCATTGAGCACGGCCACTTGGGCGGCTGTATTTTTCAGGCTCAAATAGTCCTGAACCAGCCATCCGATCCCTGTCAAAACGGCGATACTGAGCACAGCGCCTGCTGCCAGGGCCAGTTTACTCGAAGAAAACTGGCGGATACGTGACCCATTGCCACTAAGGAGAATGAATGTAATTCTGTTTCGCATGATCACCCTGCCACATTCTCAGTCGATTTGCCCGGTCGATCTGCCAGCATCGACGGGCCTGTTCAGGTTTATCGGGCTACCGGACACATTCGGGTATTCTGTATAATTTAAGTATGATGCCATTTACAGCCCCGGCTGTCAAGATGTCTACGGCAGCCTCTTTGAACGCCTAATGGTACCGCTCGTCGCCATCGGTCGTCATCGAATCTTTCAGGTCACGTGGCGTTAAAAAAAACGCCCTCGGCGCTTGCACCCCGAAGGCGTTGTCATTGAAACCTTCGGTGACCCGGCTGTCCTGGCCTCTCAGCTTTAGACCCGTGGCTGTGCGTCCCCGTTTTTCAGCGGGTTTGCCTTTTCGTGGTTATACCTCAATGGTAACGTTTCAATGTCACTATCGGACCCCGAAACCATTGCGGATTTCCGATAATGACAATACTACATCAATCCCAGCTTAAATTTCAAGCTTTTTAATGTGTTTTTCATCAGCATGGTGATGGTCATGGGACCAACTCCGCCCGGTACCGGGGTAATCGAACCGGCAATTTCCTTGGCGGCATCGAAATCCACATCGCCTTGGAGAATGGCAATTTTCTTGCCGGTTTTCTCGCTGATTTTTTCACCAACCCGATTCACACCCACATCGATGACGCATGCCCCCGGTTTGATCCACTCCGGTTTGACCAAGCCCGGTACGCCCGCTGCGACAATCAATATATCGGCACGCTGGCAATGGGCCTTTAGATCTTTTGTGCCGGTATGCACGATTGTGACGGTGGAGTTCGCCCCTTCGCCCTTCTGGAGCATCATGTTGGCAATAGGTTTTCCCACAATGTTGGAGCGGCCAACCACGACAACTTCCGCCCCTTTGGTATCCACCCCAGCCCGTACAATCATTTCCTGAATACCCGCCGGCGTACAGGGCGGAAATTTGACTTCTTTGCCGCCGATCATCAGACGCCCAACGTTGACCGGGTGGAAACCGTCCACATCCTTGTCAGGATCGATGGCATTGAGCACCTTTTTCTCATCGACATGCTTGGGAAGGGGCAACTGGACGAGAATGCCATTGATGGAATCGTCTTTGTTGTATTTGTCGATCAAAGCCAAGAGATCTTCTTCGGAGATGTCCACCGGTTGGGTATCCTGAATTTCTTTGAAACCGACCCGATGGGCTGTTTTTATTTTCAGTGTAACATAGGAGATGGACGCTGGATTCTCTCCTACCAGAATGGTCACCAAACCGGGCACAACACCATGTTTTTCCTTAATTTCAGCGACTTCGGCCGTGATTTCCTCGAGGATTTGCTCGCGGATCTCGGTCCCCTTGATCAGCTTGGCTGTCATGTTTGTTCTCCTTTCGCCAATTGAATATAGAATGTGTGAATACCCCGCAGGGTAAATGTGGACTGCTAACGCCCTCAGTGTCTATTTAATCAATGCAATTTTGTCAAGAATTCAAAACATTACACCGCTATTTTCCTGGCCTCAAAGAGGAAACGGAACCGGCACTAACCCCGCCGTTTCATCAAAACCAAATATCAGATTCATGTTTTGAACAGCTTGACCGGCCGCACCTTTGACCAAATTGTCGATGGCCGCTATCAGAATCAATGTTCCCCCGGCCTCGTCCAACTGGAACCCGATATCGATGAAATTGGTCCCCCGCACATTACGTGTATCAGGCATTCGGTCATGGCAGAGCCTTACGAAAGGACATGCGCCATAGGCGTCTTCCAAACATGCCGCGATGCTTTCGGCATCCACGGAAGGCATCGTCTGCGCATAGCATGTCGTCAGCATGCCCCGGCTCATGGGCAGCAAATGGGGAACGAAAGTGAGGTGTACGTCATATCCCGCTGCCAGGCTCAAAAGCTCATCCATTTCGGGATTATGGCGATGCGCTGCGACTTTGTAGGCTTTGAAAGATTCGGTTACCTCACAAAAATGGGTCGCGAGGCTCGGGCTCCGACCGGCACCGCTGACACCGGATTTGGCGTCGGCCACCAAATGGGCCGGCGACACAAGACCCTGCCGAATCAACGGCATCAAAGGCAACAGCACACTCGTCGGATAGCAACCAGGGTTTCCAATCAACCGGGCGTCCCGGATAAGATCGGCATGCACTTCACTGAGGCCATAAACAGCCTGCGCCAGCAATTCCGGTGCCGCGTGCGGTTGATAGGCCGCCTCGTAGCGATGCACGTCGGTAAACCTGAAATCGGCCGACAGATCGATAACACGCAGACCGGCATCCAGCAGTTCGGGCACGATATTCATGGGAACCTGGTGCGGCAACGCCAAGAAAACCATATCAGCCACGGTCTTGATACGCTCAATTGCGTATTCTTCACAAACCAGATCCGTCAGACCGGCCAAAGCGGGATAAATCGTCGCGAAAGAGTGACCGGCGAATTGACGGGATGTAACCGTCGTAAGGGTGACATTCGGATGTCCGATCAGAATCCGCACCAGTTCCGCTCCGGCATAGCCGGTGGCGCCCACTACGGCGACTCGGCGCATAATACCTCCTATCGGGTGGAATAAAAGATAAAGACAAAACGCGATCTCTGGTCCGTCTACCAGAGAAACCTCTGAGATTCAAGGGACATGCGACACCATTCATGCCCCGGCAATTCACAATATATAGTATTTTTCTTGACGAGGAACCCAATAAATTGTATATGCCTGATCAAAACTTCCTTATTAAAGAAGGCCGCATACGGTAAAAAGAAACGCTATCGCAAGCGGGGCGCATCTCTTCTGGGAAATGGCATGGATCGTCGAACGTTTCTTTTAAAATCGCTGTTCTGGACCCTTTCCAGCACCGCGGGGCTGTCCCCTTTTGCAAATGCCCAAGCCATGGGGCGACACCCCCGTGAAGCCCGCATGGCCATCATTATTGATGATATCGGTTACAGTCGCAGGCGCGCGGCATCCTTCCTGAATATCGATGCCAACCTGACGTTTGCCATTCTGCCGCACCTGCCCTATTCGATAGAGTTGGCCCGCCGCATTCATGCGCAGGGTCACGAAATCCTCTTGCACCAACCCATGGAACCCTATGACGGCCATTTGGACCCCGGCCCCGGTGCCTTGTTTGTGGGGGACAGCGCGCCTCATATCGAAAAGGTCCTCGCCACCAATATCAAGGCCGTGCCGTTTGCCAAGGGCGTCAACAATCATATGGGATCACGCTTCACCTCCAATGGCGAAGAAATCAGCTACGCCCTCCAGGCCATCAAACGCCGGGGGCTGTTTTTTATCGACAGCCTGACATCGCATCACTCCAAGGCCTATCGCACCGCCTGTGGTTTACACATGACCAGCGGACGCCGGGATACATTTTTGGACAACAAGCGCTGCCCACAGACGATCCTCAACAACCTGTACAATGCCATGAACCGGGCCCTGGTATATGGTCATGCCATCGCCATCGGGCATCCCTACCCTGAGACAGCAGCTGCCTTACGGCTGTTCTGGTCCGAAGTCCAGGACACACCGCTATGCCTAACCCCCGTATCCCGCCTGCTTTCCAAATCCGCCTGACGCCCTCAGACTGGGCGCATGACCATGGCCGGCTGTAGACATTCACCCCCTGCCGATGGCCCAATCCCTCCACTCCCCGTAATATCGGGTGTCGACAAGAAAGCCATAAACCGTTATAGATTATGGCATCCCTGCCATTGAAGACGCCACTTGGCCAACCCAGGCAGACATGCCATGACGAACCGCTCGGGTCATTGCCCGTAATGCCCCGCTACCCAACCAAAAGGAAGAATCATGACCACTGAAAACACCGCCGCCCCCTTATCACCCGATGAGGGGCGATGCCTGGTTCGCCTGGCCCGAACCATCATTGCCGATCAGTTGAAGCACCCCTTGCCGGACGATGAGCGCCATAGCGTGGAAACCGCACTTCAGGCCCCCATTTTTGCCCGCCCGAGCGGCACCTTTGTTACGCTGAAAAAAAAAGGCCACCTGCGGGGTTGCATCGGGACCCTGACGTCATCCGACACGCTAAAAGAAAACGTCCGCCGCAATGCCGTCAACGCCGCTTTCCATGATCCGCGATTTCCGCCGTTGGAAGCGCAGGAACTGGATCAAATCGTCATCGAGGTCAGTGTCCTGACACCTCCCGAGCCCCTGACCTATGGCGACGGCGACGAGCTTATCGACCGGCTGCGCCCTGGCATCGACGGCGTTATTCTGCGGAAAGGCGCCGCCAGTGCCACCTTTCTGCCCCAAGTATGGAAGCAACTTCCCCGCTGCCAGGATTTTCTTTCCCACCTGTGCTTAAAGGCCGGTCTACCGGCCCAAGCCTGGCGGGAAAGTCATCTCGACGTTGAGACGTATCAGGTCCAGTACTTTGAGGAAGATGGGAACTGATCCCACGGCGGGAACCATTTAAACGGTTGTTTCGAGCTCATAACGGGGATGGTTAGGAGGATTTTAGTGGCTGTTGGCGGGTGTTTTTCGACGGCGACGGATAACGTTACCACGACTGGCACTCTGGAACCATTGTCGGTTCAACTCTTCTTTTAACAAAGCGCGAAGATCCTCGTAGGCTTCCTGCCCCGTCAATCGATAGCCCATGGCGCGCAATTCCTGACGCAATTCGCGCTCGTCGTGCTGGCGGTCGCTTATCGACCGATTCCTGTCTTTCTTTTTCATAGCAAAAACCTCATGGCACCACCGTGCCTATTTTTCGTTTTGAAACCGGATCCCCAAGGGAGATGGCGAAATCCATCCATTGGGTTTTTGCCGCTTTTATATGAGTCGCGATGACCCGTCAAGACGAAATCATGCCGTTCGCAAAAACCGCGGAATCCCTTTTCCCTGCCGCCGCCAACCCGATCAGAGCGTTTCCGACCATCCCCCGGCAGGCGCCGCCGCCGGAGGGTTGGCCTCCGGCGCCATCAGCGCCTGCAATGCGTCATAAACGGCGATATGCTGCTCGATATAACCGATCCCCTTTGCAATAAGGGTCAGGGCCTCTGGATCGCGGATGAAAGCATCGTAAACTTTGACCGCCATGATCAAATCTCGCGATTTCTGACGTGCGTCGTCAATGTCCTTGACCCGAAGGGTAAAATAGTCCGAGCGGCGCTCCACGCGAATGTATTCGATAATGGACAGCAGTTCCCACTGGTAATAAGCGATAAGATTGGCCTGGTCGATGAAACGCGCCGCGCTCTGGATCTCCGCCAACTGTTCACCACGCGCTTCGATATGCTTTCGTGCGGCAGCATGCAGCTTGCTGTGAATGATCTTCAGTTCATGGTAGTTTAGATAAAGCTGCTCGACTTCCGAACGCAACGGTCCGTAGTCGGGTAAAGCCATAGACCTGGCGCATCCCACCATCATTACAAGGCAAAGAACACCGCCCAGCCCCACCGAAAATAGCGTATTTTTCCGCATAAGACCGTCCCGTTTGACAGTGGTCTTACCACCAGGGATCCCCTTACCCGCCGGCGCCGGCAGCTTTAAACGCATCGTCAACGATCTGGCGGGCATCCGACTGGATCTGATGAAGATGATCCGGTCCCTGAAAGCTTTCCGCGTATATTTTGTAAATGTCTTCCGTCCCGGAAGGGCGTGCCGCAAACCACCCGTTGGCCGTCACCACCTTGAGTCCGCCTATGGCAGCATCATTCCCGGGCGCCCGGGTCAGTTTTGCTAAAATCGATTCCCCGCCGAGTGTGTCGGCCACGACCTGATCCGGATGCAGGGCGGCCAGGCAGCGCTTCTGTTCCGCCGTAGCCGGAGCGTCCAGGCGCTCATAATGGGGGATGCCGAAGGTCCGGGTCAATGCCGCATAGCGTTCTCCGGGATCATCTCCGGTCACCGCCATGATTTCAGCGGCCAGCAAGTTCATGATGATGCCATCCTTGTCCGTGGTCCATACCGTGCCGTCCCGGCGCAGGAAACTGGCTCCGGCACTCTCCTCGCCCCCGAATAGGCAACGGCTGTTCAATAGGCCGTCGACAAACCATTTGAACCCGACCGGCACCTCCCAAAGCGTGCGGTTTATATCCTGCGCCAGACGATCGATGATCCCGGAGCTCACCAATGTCTTCCCGATGCTGCCGGAGGAAGGCCAGTCCCGACGATGCCCAATGAGATACTGAATGGCAACCGCCAGATAATGGTTGGGATTCATCAGGCCTGCCACCGGTGTAACGATGCCGTGCCGATCGACATCCGGATCATTGCCAAAGGCGATATCGTAGCGGGTGCGCAATTGGATGAGACGGGCCATGGCAAATGGTGAGGAACAGTCCATGCGGATGCGGCCGTCCTTATCGACGGTCATGAACCGGAAATCGCCTTCTACAGCGCCATTGACGACATCCAGGTCCAGTCCGTTGCGTTCGGCGATGACCGGCCAGTAGTCTACGGCCGCCCCGCCCATCGGATCGACCCCGATATGGATCCGGGCATCCCGGATCGCCGTAAGATCCACCACCTGCTCCAGATCATCGATATAGGCTCCCATGAGGTCGGCCTCGCGCACACAGGGCATGCGGCCGCCTTCACGGCAGGCAACGCGTTTGACGTCACGGTTGCCGGCTGCCATGAGGGCATTGGCCCGTGATTCGATCCATTGCGTTACGGCGCTGTCCGCGGGTCCCCCATGCGGCGGGTTGTATTTGAAGCCACCGTCTTCCGGGGGGTTGTGGGAGGGCGTGATGACAATACCATCCGCCAAGCCATCACGGCGCCCCTTGTTGTGGACCAGGATAGCGTGGGAAATGACCGGCGTGGGGGTATAGGCGCTTTGCCGGCACGTGACGGTCGTCACCCCGTTGCCGGCCAGAACCTCCAATGCGGTCTGCATGCTCGGCCTCGAAAGGGCATGGGTATCCTTGCCGAGGAAAAGGGGCCCATCGATCCCCTCGCGCTGCCGGTAGTCGCAGATCGCCTGGGTTACAGCCAGAATGTGCGCTTCGTTAAAGCTGCCTTTCAGGGATGATCCCCGATGACCGGAAGTCCCAAAACCCACCCGCTGCGAACCGATGGACGTGTCGGGAATATCACTGTAGTACCGGCTGATCAACATCGGCACGTCCACCAGCAGTTCCCGGGGCGCCGGTTTTCCGGCCAGTGCATGCGTCCCCATAACCGTTTGGCCTCCCTCTTTTTAATGGATAAATGCGTTAAAGCAAATCGCCGTCCGCATTCTCTCCATGGTCTTCGTGGTGAAGATCAACCGCCATCCGTCTGGGGAAAAGTGGTGTTGGCATAAAGATATTCCATTTTCTCTTTATGCTTCAGTTCTTCATTGGCGATTTTGTAAAGCATGTCATGAACACGGCTGCCCTCATCGTAGAGCATGGCCAATTCCGAATAGAACTGATAAGAGCGGAGTTCCCTGTGGGAAGCGATCAGGAAGACTTCGGACCGGCTCATGTCTTCTTCCACCTCCGGCTCTTCCAGGTGCTCGGCAATCTTGTAGTAGACCACATCCGACAGGCGCATGGCATCGGGCCCCACCCCTTCGGCACGGAATTTTTCCAGAAACGCCTTGTGCTTCTTTTCCTCTTCGCTGATCCAGGCAAGCGTCTCACGGGCCGACGGATCGGCCACTTTCCCAGCCAGTTCCGTATAGAAGCGAGAAGCGTCCTCTTCCCTTGCAATGGCGATATTGATGTACTCCAGCAATTTTTCATCGAGCATGGCGTCAATATCCTTCCTGCGGTCATTGGGTCCATGGTACATCGGCCCGCATTAGTGTTTCGGTACCGCACCGGAAGCACACGCCGGGCCGGGCAGAATAAAATGATGGGGGTCCGGAAGAACGTAAGAAAAGGTCCAACAGGATGTATCTTAATCACCCCGGCCCTTTTTGGCAACCGTGCGTTTATTGGCGAACAGGATGGACGCAAGGCATTGCCGTCAGGCTGGCGGCAACCTTGGCAATGCCTTTCTGCGGCTGTATACATTCATTCGGATACGGCGCCCCTCCCGATAGATGAAAAATCCGCTCACTTGCCCCTGAAGGACATCGGCGGAAAGCACCAGGGGCCCGCCAGCGGCGGTTTCCTGTGACAGACGGGCCATTAAACAGCGGGCGTCATGACGAAACGGCGCTGCCTGAAGGGGCTGGGCATGCACGTGCGCGCCGCGGTGTTCAACCTGTGCCAGAACCTTGGCAAGCATCCGAATGAGCAAGGGTGGTTTCCCAAAACAACCGAATGCAGTCATTTGATGCCCGTCGCCGGCTGCCTCCGGGGAATGATGCCCCTGCCCACCGAGTTTCTCAGGCATAACACACCTCGTTGTAAAACGTGCTGGCTTCCTCCACCGAATCGAAAAGCAGCCAATCCTTCCAGATGACCCGTCCACCGCGCTGGCGGGTGACTTCGACGGTGGTGCTGCCATGGTATTCAAAGGCTTCCTTGTAATCGGGATAACTGATCTGTCGTTCCATGATGCCTCCTTGGGATTGAAATTGTTGCCAAATTCCAATAAGGGAAACGGTCGGGTGCCGCATTTAGCCCCCTTCCTAACATGGGGGTGTGACAGATCCGGTCACACGTCTGATATTATTTCGTATTTTTTTCGACGATCGATCGCATGCCATCCCTCGCCACCGAAAAAGGAGGTGCCCATGGCACGGGGCGACCAGTTAGCCCGCCAGTGGACCATTATACAAAGCTTGTTGGCATCCCGTACGGGAAAAACCATCCCCCAGCTGGTCGAAGTCCTGGGATGCCACCGACGCACGGTCTATCGTGATCTGGAAGCCCTGCAAAGCGCCGGTTTTCCCTTGTACAGCGATCAAGCGGAAGGGCCCTCCCGATGGTATCTGATCGAAAGTGCCCGTCAATCCGTTCCGATTCCCTTCAGCATCACGGAGTTGATGGCGCTCTATTTCAGCCGCGACTGGCTGAAAGTCCTCGAAAACACGGTGTTCCACGAATCGCTGGAATCGCTTTTCCAGAAAGTCAAAGCGACCCTGCCGCCGGAAACCAATCGCTACCTGGAAACCTTCCGTCACACCGTCAAAGTACGCACCCAACCCCATAAACAGTATGGCGCCTTTCGGGAAACGCTGGACAGCATCAATCAGGCCATCATCGACCGGACGGTCCTGCGCATCGACTATTACACCATGAGCCGCAAGCAGCGCAGCCAGCGCCGGATCGCGCCTTATCGCCTGTGGTTTTTCGATGGGGCCTTCTACCTGGTCGCGTATTGCTACCTTCGTGAGGATGTGCGGGTATTTGCCGTCGACCGGATCCGCACCCTCGACACCCTGAGCCAAACCTTCCGCCGCCCCGACGAGGGGGTTGTGGACGGCTTCATGGAGGCCAGCTTCGGTGTTTTTCGCGGGGAGAACGTACAGGTGACGATACGCTTTTCATCCCAAGTGGCCGGCTATATCCATGAAAAGACCTGGCACCCCACCCAAAAACTGACCCGTTTGAAGAATGGCGCCGTACTTTTCGAGGCCGAGGTGGCCGGTACGGAGGAAATCAAGCATTGGATTTTGCAGTGGGGCGCCCAGGCGGAAGTCCTGGCGCCCGACACCCTGCGCCGGGAAATCCAGGCGGAAGCCATGGGCCTGCTGAAGGCCTACGGTGCTGGCGAACCGCCGGAAAAAATCGGCTAAAGGGTATCTTCGATCCCTGCCGGTGGGCGTGCCTGAATCAACGTTGATCAAGCGGGGCGAATAGCGACGAGAGAGGCTTTCCGGGTCGGTGCATCTTTGTGCCGACTGGCGCCTTCACGGCTGGCTACTGTCTTTAGCGCCGGGAAGGCCCGGCCCAACTCATTGTCCCGCAGGAGATGGTCGCGCCCGAATTTTCTCCCTGCGGCGGGATCTGTCTCTTGCAGATAGGATTCAAAGATCAGGACGCCGCCGGGGGACAGGCCATCTTGAATAGCGGAAAACAGGTGCCGCAGCAGGAAGCGGGTGTTGACGATCAACTGATAGCGCCCCGGTAAAATGCGAAACGTGTCCAGGCTCTGGCAGATGCGGTTGATGGACGACGATCGGCAGATAAAACGTTTGAGGCCCTCCTCGGAGATATCCACCGCATCCACTTGGAATCCGCATGCCGCCAGGAAACAGGCATTGCGGCCGTTGCCGCAAGCGATATCCAGAGCCCGGCCGGCCGGCGCGAGATGCCAGAATTCCCGCACGATCCGGGAAGGCGTCGCGGAAAATTGCTGCTCCCGATACTTGCGGTTCCATTTATCCCGGTCCGACGGCATCCGTTCCCTCATCGCAGCCGAAATAATAGTGCCGGCATAACAACCGGCGGGTGGGCGGACTGACGTCGAGCCCCTCCAACTCCGAAGCCGCGACCCAGCGGGCCTCGAGGGCGTCGTCGCCCGGGCGCAGTTCACCTTTGGCGTATGTCGCATTCAAATCAATGATCACATAGTGGAAGCGCACGCGTCCCCGGCTGTCACGATCCACTACGTCGAACACATAGGCGGGCTCACCGGCAACGATGTGAATGCCGGTCTCCTCCAAAATCTCCCGCTCCGCGGCCTGATGCAGGGTTTCCCCCAGGATGACGCTTCCGCCGGGAATCGCCCACTGCTCCCGGGAAGGCGCTTTACCGCGCCGCACCAGCAAAACCTGCTCATCTTTGAAAACCACGGCCCCGACCGCCACACGCGGTGCGTGCGGATAAGCCCCTGAAAATTGTTCTTCATCCGGCATAGTGAACTCCCATTGTAGGTCACCGCCTCCATCGCCCGTGCGGTTTTATTTACCACCTGCCAAAGGCTCCGACAAGCTATTGGCACAGGCACCCTGCCAATGGGAAATCGGCCCGGACGCCCCGGCGGTCCAACCCGGGCGCGATGTCCTTGACAAGGATTGGAATAACTGAAAAATACCACCAACATTTTACATCCGCATCGATGCGGACCATACATGAGGACAATCGGCCCATGCAGAAGCAGCAACCGTCACAATCCCCTCCCCGCCACCCGTCGAAACCGGGCCATCCGGATCTGGTGGCCGATTGGGAGAGCCTGCAGCGGGTATTCCTTCAGCCGGAAAATGACGCGGTCAAGGCGACGCTGGTCAAATATATGGAGCAAATCCTGTTTGGCTTGCAGGATTTCCTGAAAGAGCATGTCGGCATCACGGAAGCTGTCAGCCTGGAGGCGTTATCCCGGCGGTTCATGGAAAGCCGCATCGAAATTCATCCCCGCCGCAAACTGGCCGACGTGATCCAGGGAATCATCGAAGATATCGCCCCGTATGCCGTCAATGTGGCCTCGCCCTATTTCGTGGGCCATATGACATCGGCCCTGCCCTTTTTCATGGTGCACCTGCAGACCATTGCCGCCGCCTTGAACCAGAACCTCGTCAAGCTGGAAACGTCCAAGGTGGCCTCCATCTACGAGCGCCAGGTGCTGGCCAAGCTGCATCGCCGGATTTTTCAGCGCAGCGCGGCTTTTTATGCGGCCCACATCCAGCACCCGGAAAGTACGTTGGGGAGTTTTGTGGGCGATGGCACCCTTGCCAACCTGACCGCCCTCTGGGTCGCACGCAACCGCCGGTTCCAACCGACCGAGGGGTTCGAGGGTGTCGAAAAAGAAGGCATCAGCACCGCCATGGCAGCTTATGGCGTCAAGCGTGCCGTGGTACTGGTATCCGGCATGGCCCACTATTCCCTGCGTAAAGCCGGCGGCGTGCTGGGCATCGGCAACCGCCAGATCATCCCCATCGACACGGACGTTAATGGCGGGATGCAGATCCGACACCTGACCCAAGCCATCAGGGACTGCTCCGGACCGGCAAGCCAAACCGCCATCATAGCGGTCGTCGGCGTGGCCGGGACCACCGAAACAGGCCATGTCGACCCGCTCGATGAAATCGCCCGGGTTTGCGCTGGCGAAAACATCCACTTCCATGTGGATGCGGCTTGGGGGGGACCGACTTTGATGTCGGAAAAATATGGCGGGCTGCTGACGGGCATCGAACGAGCCGATTCGGTGACCATCGACGGCCATAAACAGTTCTATATGCCCATGGGGTGCGGCATGGTCTATTTTCGCGATCCCCTGGCAATGGATGCGGTGGCCTATCATGCCGCCTATGTCAACCGGCCCGGCTCGGTGGATTTGGGTATCAAGTCCATAGAGGGCTCGCGATCGGCAAGCTCCCTCATTCTGGGCAGCGCCCTGGATATCATGGGCTCCGGCGGCTATGCCGTATTGATCGACCACGGCATCGAAACCGCGCGGGAATTCGCCCGGGAAATTCGTCAGCGCGATCTTTTTGAACTGACGACCCCCCCGCAGTTGAACATCCTCACCTATCGCCTCTGCCCGCCGGCCCTGCAAAAACGGCTGCACAGCCCCGACCCGTCTGTGCGGCGGCGCACCTGCCGGGAAATCAACCGTATCAATATTCAATTGCAACGGGAACAGCGCGAAGCCGGCCGCAGTTTCGTCTCGCGGACCACACTGCCGCCCGCCCCGGGGGAGGAAGAAGGACGCGTCGTGCTGCGGGCCGTTATCATGAACCCCATGACCAGCCGGAAGGTTGTTCGCGATATTCTGGACGAGCAGGCCGCCATCTACACGGCCATGGCGTCGGCCTGAACCGATGCCAGGGGCGTTCATACCTTCTCTCGGACCGGGGGCCGCAGCCATGAAACGGTTGATTAATTCTGACCAGACCCTCTTCAATCCCTAACGAATCATTCGCTGCCTTCGGTCATGCGGTACCGCAACGGCTCGATCCAACAATGGATAAGCCCTCTCTGGTTCGACCCTGCCCGTTCATCGGGGTCTGATGGGGGATAGGAACCCTTCCGGTTTGATCGCCAGAACGGATGTCTGACTCTTTTCGACGATGGTCTCCGCCGTACTGCCCAGCAACGCCCCGGCCAGCGCCGATTGATCGGCGGTTCCCATGACAATCAAATCGGATTGTTCCCTTTCGGCAAACGCAAGCACGGTTTCGGTGGGTTTCCCGTGGACCACGTGCAGGTTTGCCGATGACAGATCCGTTTGCATCCGTTCCATCAAATCGGTCGCCTTTTGGCGGTGAACCCTTTCGGCCATATCCCGCATCCGGTGGAGTTTGTCCTCGGAGATCTTGGTGCGCCCGAATGTCAGCCTGCTTTCGCCGGGCAAATGCCATCCATGCAGGACATCGAGCCGGCCGCCGCCCATTTGCGCCATGCGGGATGCCGTCTTGAGAATCCTCCGATTGAGTTTATCGGAACGGTCGGACGTCTCCATGGGATCGATGGCGGCCAATACGCGCCGGGGGGTCACCGGTGCGTCAGGATGGGCAATCCAAACGGCACATGGGCATTTGCGTATCAGCTTCAAGGCGGTACTGCCAAACAGGCGTGCGGTCAAACCTGAACTTCCGACCGCCCTCTTGATAACAAGATCATGATCGAACGCCATGACATCACGGATAATTTCGATGGCGGCGGTCCCGAAGCGAACGCGGACATCCATCCCGCTCAGGGCGATGCCCGAAGAGTTCAGATGCTCTTCAATGGCCTGCTGCCTTTCAGCGGATATCAGATCGATAAGATCCTGCTCTGATATGTCCGGGGGTAAAAACCCCCTGTATTCTTCGAGACCGGCGGCAACATCGATAATGGACAGGCGTGCCAGACCGCCCTGGGTCATGCGGGCGGCAGACCGCAGCGTGTTCAGACAATCCTTTGAATAGACGAAGAGAACGTTTCTGAAGATGTCCTGCTGGGTTGTCCCTGTCATGGTTCCTTCCCTCCTGCCGTTCGATAGTGTCCCTCCATAAATGGCATCTCTGGATGAACACGAGATAATGATGGCACCGCCTTGGCCTGACTATTCATTTATGAGGCGCTTGCGGGGCTGTTTGAGAAAATGGTAGGCGACGGCAATGGAAATGATAAGGGCGGCGATGCCGACAATCGCCAGGCCGGAGTATTCCTTGACGTCGAGAATAATCACTTTCCGGGTAATGGCAATCAGGGCCACCTCCAAGACAATTTCCGAGTGCACCACCTTCTGGGCCAGATAGGCCTTGATCGTCTCCAACAGTTCAACCCCGATAAGAATCAGAAGGAAAAAGCCGAAAATATCAAGCAAATCCTCGATTTCCAGCCAAAAGATCGGGGGTTTAATGATGTCCAAAACAATAATATAGGCCAATTCAACGGTGGATATCAGAACCACCACAATCATCATGACAATCAAGGCAATGATAATCGCATGTTCAAATTTTTTTAAAAACCCGGTGATCATCGTAAGACTCACTTTCTTCAGAGGCGATCGTTTGTCTCTCGTTATGGCACCACCCACAGCGCAGTGTTTTCGGCTTTGTGCAACAGGCGGCGGGACACACTGCCCGTAAACTTGCTTTTACTTCTCCCGCGCCGACCCATCACCACCGTACCGTAGTCATTCCGGTCTATATGATTCAGGATGGCATGGGCAACCGCCAGCTTCCCGTCAAGGGTTTCCCAGTTCAGACGTTCCATGGGAAAATCGTTTTTTTCCAGCACGGTCATGGCCTGTTCGCGAAAGCCGGTCATGCAATGCTGATCATCGCTGATCAAAACCGTTTCGGCATCCCGCGCCGCTTCGTTGGTCATTTCAATTTCGCAGTAGTCCTGAAGCCGCGGCCGGATATGCAGAATCTGGAGGTCCGGGGTCGGGTGGCCGGATAGCATGAACGCGACATGATCCAACGCCCGCAACGCTGAGGCGCTGCCGTCTGCGGCTAACAGGATATTCGCGGAAGAAACCGTTCCGTCCACCACCCAAATCGGAACGAGGGTCGTGTGCTCGACAAGATTGGCGGTGACACTGCCCATGAACCATTTTTGAATCGAAGAGGCCCCCCGGCGGGCGACAATGATGGCATCATAGGGCTTCGCATTGCCAACCGCGAGAATATCGTTCGCCACGCCAACGTCCATGGGCGCGGTGACGGTTTCAATCCGCTTGGGGTCCACGCCTTTGCGCGCCATCCGCTGGAGAGCACTGTCCAGCACCTCTCGGCCTTTGGCGTCATTCGCCGCCAATATCTCCTTCAACACCCGTCGCGCCTTTTCTTTACGCCGGGCCTCATCCGTCAGATATTGGGACAACGCCGGTTGGACATGAAAGAGGACAAAACGGACGGGCGCAAGAACACGGGCCATAAGCGCCACGTAGTCGATGGCTTTCATGGCCTGCAGGGAATCGTCTACAGCAACGAGGAGTTTTTTCTCCATGATGGATCCTCACTTGTTCTGATGGTTGATCTTCACCTTTCGCTTTTGTCTTTGCCTTCCAAATCCTCACGCAGGTGGTCCACCCATGTCCGGGACGACAACCGTATGCCCGAGCAATAGGCGGCCCTGCCGATGAGATGGGCGCCCACCGGCACGGTCATGAACAGAAAAATCAGGACCAGAAAGGTTCTGAGGACCGTACCGATATCGCCAAACAGGACGGCCACGGCGCCGAGGATCAGGCCGGCGCCCAAGGTACCGGCTTTGGTGGCGGCATGCATACGCGTCAACGTATCCGGCAAGCGCACGAGACCCACGGCCGCCAGCAGACAAAACAGGCATCCCAGCAATAGGAGAACCGCTGCAAGCCACTCAATCATCGTCCTCTCCTTCCCGTCGGCACTGGGAGGCCGACCGCTCCAAAAAACGGGCCAAAGCCACCGTTCCCAGAAAAGCGACCAGGGCATAGGCTATGGCCACATCCAGATAAACCGCGTCCTGGGAATAAATCGCGTACAGCACCACGAGGGCCACCACCAGTATGGACAGCAGGTCCAGCGCGACGATACGGTCCGCCCGGCGGGGTCCGCGAATGATGCCGTAAACCGCCACCGTCATACTCAGAGCCAGGATGGACAGGCCGATCAGCGCCGCCCCCTGTAGCACCACGGAACCGGTCAGCGTCATCGCAGCACCTCCAATACCCGACGCTCCAACCCCTCTTTGAGTTCCCGGCGGGCGTCATCCACATCCTCCAGAAACATGACGTGCACGTAAAGATTGCGGCGATCTTCGGATACGTCGATACTCAGGGTCCCCGGCGTCAGGGATATCAGATTGGCCACCAGCATGATCTCCATATCCGTCCGGGCATCCAGGGGGAGCCGGATGATGCCTGGTCGGCTGATCTGGCTGGGTGCCAGAACAGCCCGCAGCACACGCAGATTGGAAATCACCAGGGCCTTGATGAAAAAAATAACCAGTCGAACGATCGTGGCAAACCGTTGAAAGTAACGGTCGTCTCCATAAAGGGGGCGGGTGAGCCACAAGGCCATGTACCCCACAACCATGCCCGTGAAAAGGGTTGCCAGGGTAAAAGACTCCAACGCGATCATGAAACCCACGGCCAAAAGGATGTTGATCAGAAAGAGGTTCATGGGCCGGCGCCTCCCAGAACCGCCCGGACATAAACCTGCGGCGCCATGAGCTCCCGGGCCGCGGTGTCGGCCAGTTGATAAACGGGTTCCGCGCCGATGCCGATGCACAGGGTAATCAGCGCCAGGGCACAGACCGGTGCGATCTTCCAGGCGGAAGGCACGATGGCCCGCTGGTCCGGTCCGAAATCCGGCGACGGCTTCCAGAAGGCCTCAATCCAGATCTTCACCATGGAATAGACGGTCATCAGGCCCACCAGCACGGCGACCGCGGCCACGGTATAGTGTTCGGCCTCGAGACTGGATTGAATCACCAGCAACTTGGCCCAGAAACCGGACAGGGGCGGAAATCCGGCCAGGGAAAAGGCCGGGATGAAAAAGAGAACCGCCAAAAAGGGCTTTGCACCGTACAATCCACCCATCGCGGGCAATTCCAGGGTGCCGCTGCAATCCCGGCTCAGTCCGCTGACCAGAAAGAGATTGGCTTTTACGATCATGTGATGCACCAGGTAGAACACGGCACCGGCGAGCGCCAAAGGCGTCCACAATGCCAGGCCAAGGAGCATATAGCCCACCTGGCTGATGATATGGAAAGAGAGAATGCGGCGGAATTCGTTCTGGGCGGCCGCCCCCAGTACACCCGTTACCATCGTCAAGCCCGCAGCCACTAAAAGCACGGCGTGGGTGGTGGCCGTATCGTGTAAAAATACGAGGCTGAAGGTGCGGATGAGGGCGTAGACGCCGACTTTGGTAAGCATGCCGGCGAAAAGGGCCGATATGGCAATCGGCGGCGTGTGATAGGATGCCGGCAGCCAGAAGAACAGCGGAAACATGCCGGCCTTGATGCCAAACGCCGCCATGAACATAAACGCCACGGCCGTGACCAGCCCGTGGGATTCCTGCGTCATGATCTGCTGGTGCAGATGGGCCATATTGAGGGTGCCCGTCAGGCCGTAGAGCAGAGCCAGGCCTAATAGGAATAGAAGGGTCGCCAGGAGATTGATGACCACGTAACGTACGGCTCCGACAAACTGGGCACGGCCCTGACCCCAAATGATGAGCCCGAAAGAGGCCATCAGGATCACTTCGAACCAGACATACAGGTTGAACAGATCGCCGGTCAAAAAAGCGCCGCTGATCCCACCGATCAGAACCTGGAAAAGAGCGTGGAAGCCCTGGGAACGCAGGGAGATCGCCATCTCTCCGCGCGCATACAGCGCCGTCGCGGTGCCCAGAATTCCCGTCACCATCAGCATCAGGACGCTCAGGTGGTCCGCCACCAGCGAAATACCGTAAGGCGCAGGCCAATTGCCGACGGCAAGGACCTGTATACCGTCTTGCACAACGGCGGCCAGCAGAAAAAGGCAGGCCGCCAGATGACCGGCGGAGCCGATCAGGGAAAGCGTCTGCTGCAAGGCCGGCCTGCGCCAGAGCAGCAGGCTGCCGACCGCCGTGGCAAAGGGCAGGAGAATGGGATAGATTAAAAGATTGGTCATGGCCCCATTTCCTGCCGGGTGGTGGTGTTTTGGGACGGATACGCGCGGGCCGGTCCATCCTCGGGCATCCGGCGGGTATCGGTCGTACCCAACACCTCGTAGCTGCGATAGAAGAGCACGAACATGAAAACCAGCAGTGCAAATCCGATCACGATGGCTGTGAGAACCAGGGCCTGGGGCAAGGCATTGGCCATGGACGCCCCCGGGACACTGTCACCAGCAGCGATCAGGGCCGGTTGCGTGTGGGTCAGGCCGCCGGCTACAAAAATGGCCAGGTTGACGGCGTTGCTCAACATGATCAGGCCGAAGAGCATGCGCACCAGGTTTTGGCTCAGCAGCAGATAAATGCCGCCGGCAACCAGGCATCCGCATACAATTGCCAGCACCGTCTCCATTTTACGTCTCCTCCAGCGCCAGCAGAACGGACAGGATGGCCCCCAGCACGACCATGAAGACGCCGGTATCGAAAAGAAGGGGGGTGCCCACGACAACCCCGGAGGGCGGCCACCAGACACCGGTTAAAAACGGCCGCTGGGCCAGCATGCCGATAACGCCGGAACCGAGGGCCAAGCCCAAACCGGCCCCCATCATGTGCGACGGTCGGAGGCGAAGCCCCTGACGAACCGCCGCTGGCCCCTCGCTGAGGGCTACCAGCGCAAATCCTGTGGCCGCCACCAGGGCGGCGATAAAACCGCCGCCGGGGGCATGATGACCCCGCCACAGAAGATAAACGGCAAGCACCATGACCAGGGCACTCACCAGGCGGGTGGCCGTTTTCAGGATTACGGATCTCATGGTGCCGACCGTTTCTTTCGGATCAATGCCCGGGCCGCCAGGGCCGAGACGGCCACCACCGTTATTTCCCCGAGCGTGTCCAGGCTTCGAAAATCCACCAGGATGACATTGACGATGTTGCGCCCATGGGCCTGGATGTAACTGGCCTGTTCGTAAAAGGTGGTGATCGTACGATCCACGTCATGCTGGGTGACCGCGATCAAAAAGGCGCTCACCAGTACACCGCTGCCAATGGACAGCGTCAAGCGCAAGGTGTGCTGTAACCGGTTGGCATCCGGCTGCGGTTCGATGGGCGGCAGACGCAGGAGAACGATGGCGACGATGATCAGCGTCAACGTCTCCACCAGAATCTGGGTCAACCCCACATCCGGGGCGCCGAAAACCAAAAACAGGATCGCCGCTCCGGCTCCGATGACACCCAACCCGCAGATGGCCAGGACGCGGGACCGCGCCTGAACGACAATCCCGATGGCCATGAGCATGGCGATGAGCAACAGCCCCAGCCAACCAGGAAATTCCGGGGGATTCCAAAGGGCGCTGAGGGGCGCCGATCCCAGGAAAACCCAGCCCACACTGACGACGGTGGCACCGATGATGACGACCAGGTACTGGAAAAGAGACCCGTTTTGCAACCGGCGTGTCTGCCATTTGGCGAAAGATATCACGGCGGCTACGAGCCCTTCGTAAAGGCCTTCCGTCGTGATGGGCAGAGCGGGCAAAAGCTGCGACAAACGTCGGCGCAGCCACCGGCGAAACACGTAAAAGCTTCCCCCCATCAGGATCGTGATCATGCTGAGAAGCAGGGGCGTGTTGAAACCGTAAAACAACTTGAGTTCGACATCGACAGGGGTGACGTGAATCGCGCGCACCGCAGGTTCCACCAGCCAGTGGCCGACCCAGTCCGGAATCAGACCGAATCCCAGACAGGTCCCGCCGATCAGCAAGGGGCCGATCCACATCTGCCAGGGGGCTTCACCGGAAGGGTGGACTTTACGGGGCTGGCCCCAGAAAGGCCGTAAGACCAGCGTGGCCGCCACCGCCGTCATCAGGGCGTTGGAAACCAACGTTGCGCCGGCGGCCAGACCGGGGAAAACGTCCTCAGTCAACGCGCCCTTGTACATGATCTCCTTGCCGATGAACCCGATAAAAAGAGGAAAACCGGCCATGGATAACGTCGCAAAGAGGGTCGCGGCCGCCGTGAACGGCATGAACCGGGCCAGACCGCCAATCTTCTCGATTTCACGGGTGCCGGTCTGGTGGTCGATGGCGCCCGCCACCATGAAAAGAGCGGATTTATAGAGGGAATGGACCAGCAGGAACGTCATGGCGGCCGTCAGGGCCGGTGCCGAACGCCCGCCGAGAAACATGGTCATGATCCCCAACGCCATGATGGTGGTCTGGGCCAGAATGCTTTTCAATTCGGTCCGGGCTATGGAGACGGCGGCACCCCACAGGGCCGTAAACGCGCCCAGGAGGACCAGCGTCGTCATCCATACCGGCGTCCCCCCCAATACCGGGTGGAGCCTGGCCAGAAGATAGATACCGGCCTTCACCATGGTGGCCGAGTGAAGAAAAGCGCTGATGGGCGTGGGCGCCGCCATGGCGTTGGGCAGCCAGAAATGAAAAGGAAACTGGGCCGACTTGGTAAAAGCGCCGGCCAGCATACACATCAAAATGGATAGATAGAGCGAATGACGATGGAGTTGCGCCGCATGACCGGGGAGTTCGGACAGCGCATAGGTTCCGGTCACCTGACCGACCATTAAAAAGCCCACCAGCAGGAGAAGCCCCCCGCAACCGGTCACCAGCAGGGCCTGGCGGGCACTGTTCCGGGCCTGGGCGGAGGCGTGTTCAAATCCAATGAGGAGAAAGGAGAACAGGCTGGTCAGCTCCCAGAATACGAAAAGCAAAATCAGATCGTTGCTCAGAACGAGCCCCAGCATGGACAAAAGGAATGCGTGCAGGTAGAGAAAAAAACGATTGCGTTGGGGGTGCCCCACCATGTAGGCATCGGCGTAGATTGTCACCAGCAGACCGATCGCGGTAATGATCAGGGCGAATAAAAGCCCCACCCCATCCAAAAGCAAGGCAAAATGAACGTTAAGACCTGGCACCCACTCGAAAGCCAACGCCAGGGGGCGTCCGGACTGAATGCGGGGCGCCTGAAAAACCAACCCCACCAGAAGACCCAACGGCAGCAGCGCTGACAGGCGGCCGGGCCAGGGGTTAGACCTATGGTTGTGGGTAGAAATCGCCATCATTTCAATCCTCAACCGAATTTTACGTGCATTGTAAATGGCCGAAAGGCTTGTGGACATGGGGTTGCAGCCGCAGGCAACCACCGCTTGAGCCAAGAAATGACCGCGATACGAAGATACGCCGCGTAGGCTATCGACGCAATCTCACCGAATATTATTAAACCTCGTCGGTCGAATGTCAATCTTGAACAGGGCGGCGGTCCTCCTGCGGCAAACGCACGCGCCGCAATGGAAGAGCGGTTTTACCAGCCCGTGAGGTTGCAGGTTGCCCCTTTGTGGCATTGCCCTCTGCCAATCCGTAATCCATGCGGGGACGTTACAACTCCCCCCTTGCCTGGGCCGTCTGGATATGGCATGAAGAATCGGGAGGTGACAGGTACCATGCAACCCATTGTATTCGATCCGGCCATCGATCTTGCGCCCATACCGTTTAACGACGAGCTCTGCCAACTGGCGCAACGGCTGAAAACCAGCGGCCTGCCCTGGAACCCCCATGTCGGTTGCTTTGTGTGGGATCACCAGCATCTGATCAAGCCGGCTTCCCCCTTTCCCAACCACGTCTACTTCATTCTCAGCCTTCCCCGCTTTTTGGACATCTTCGGAACACGACAGGCGCTTCAGGACAAGCTCGTCTGGCTGCCGACCTGGCATCAGGCCCGGCTTCTTTGTCAACGCTACGGCATCGTACCGACGGCACAGCCTCAGACCACCGAACCCCGGGAAGAACTCGCCTCGCTATATCGACGGCTGATTGCGGCTCTCGAGGAACACTAACGCCGCAAGACTTGTCACACCTTTAGGTTCGAAGAGGGAAAGACACCGTATCGTCCCCCAAGCCCATAGGGAGGTCCTTCAATGCTGAACTTTACCTTAAGCCCCGATCAGATTGCGATCCAGAAAAAAGCCCGCGAATTCGCCCTGCAAGAATTGTTGCCGGTGGCCTGGGAATATGACCAGGCGGACGATACCCCCCTGCACATTCTCCACAAAGCCTACGATGCCGGACTGATCAACGGCGATATCCCCGAGGCATACGGGGGCATGGGCTACGGCGCACTGGAAGGCGTGATCGCCACGGAAGAACTCGCCGCCGTCTGTCCGGGGCTCGCCACCAGCATCTTCGACAATTCGCTGGGCATGGAGCCCCTGATTCTCTGCGACAACGAAACGGCCAAGCAGAAATACCTGACCACCATCACCGCGGACCGCAAGTTCTTTGCCTTTGCCACCTCCGAACCGACCATGGGCTCCGATGTCTCCCGCCTGCGCTGTCAGGCCCGGGAGGATGGCGACGCCTACATCCTGAACGGCACCAAATTCTGGATCACCAACGGCGGCATCGCCGACTACGTATCGGTTTTTGCCACCGTGGACCCCAAAGCGGCGCATCAGGGCATTTGTGCTTTCATTGTCGAAACGGACTGGGACGGGGTAACGGCGGGGCGCCATATTCCCAAACTCGGCCAGCGCAATTCCAATACCACGGCCATCCGGTTCAAAGACGTCCGCGTGCCCAAGGAGAACATGATCGCAGCGCCGGGGGAAGGCTTTGTTCTGGCCATGCGCACCTTCGCCCGCACGCGGCCATCCATCGGCGCTTTCGCGGTGGGTGCGGCCCGCTCCGCCATGGAGTTTGCCATCGATTACGCCAAGAAACGACGGGCCTTCGGCAGCAAAATCGTCAATTTCCAGGCCATTCAATTCAAAATTGCGGAAATGTACCAGAAGGTCGAGACGTCCCGGCTCCTGATCTGGAAAGCCGCCTGGGAAGCCGACAATGGCATCGATCCCACGGTCAATGCCTCCATCTCCAAACTTTACGCCACCGAAGCGGCCTTCGAAGTGGTGGATCAGGCCTTGCAGGTGCTGGGCGGGTATGGCTACACCCGTTTTTTCCCGGTCGAAAAACTGCTGCGCGACACCCGTCTCTTCCGCATCTACGAGGGCACCAGCGAGGTCCAGCGGATTATCCTGGCCGGACATGCCTTGAGCAGCTATCAGCCGGTCATGCCCCCCCTTGAGGATTTAGCGATCCACAGCAAGCGCGACTTTCCTGATGTGGACCCCGAAACGGAGTCGGATGTCTGGCGTTGCCGCATGTGCGGATATGTCCATTACGGCGAAGCTCCCCCGGAAGAGTGCCCCTACTGCTTTTTCCCGGATAGCGCGTTCAAGAAGATCCCGTCGGCCTGAAAAAATCACACCTGCCGCACCCGCTACCGTCCGAACAGGGGCGGGACGTTCGGGTAAGTAATATCACTCGATCAGGGCAATCGATTGTGTCTTTGACTTTCCGCCAGATGTTCTTAATTTTCCTACGGTCGGCCACGCCGCTTTCGGATCGGTGAGGCCGGCGGCATTTCGCGCATAGCCAATCCACGATGGACCGGCGTAACTGAAGTCCGAGGTTGTCCAGGCCTGCTCCGGGGAGAAGAAATTTGACGATTGAAGCATTGGATCTGCATAAATCCTACACCATCGACGACCGCCGCATTCAGGTTCTGAAGGATGTATCCTTCGCGATCGCCCCAGGAGAATTTGCCGTGATTCAGGGGACCAGCGGCAGCGGCAAATCGACCCTGTTGAGCATCCTGTCAGGGCTCGACCGCCCCGACAGCGGCACCGTCCGCATCCAGCAGCAGGACATCACGCATTTGAGCGAAGACGATCTGGCGCCGCTGCGCAACCGTACCTTTGGCTTCATCTTTCAATCTTTCCATCTGGTGCCTTCCCTTTCCGCCCTGGAAAACGTCATGTTTCCAGCGGAACTGGCCCGCACGCCGGATCCGGCCGACCAGGCCCGGTATTTGTTGGAACGCGTGGGTCTCGGTCATCGCCAGACCAACATGCCCCATCAGCTCTCCGGTGGCGAGCAGCAGCGCGTCGCCATCTGCCGGGCCCTGATCAACCGGCCCGCCATCATCTTTGCCGACGAGCCGACCGGCAATCTGGATTCCCGCAGCGGTCAGGCCATCCTTGAACTGATGCTCGAATTCCAGCACGAATTGCATACCACGCTCTTGATGGTGACCCACAACCCCGATATTGCCAAGCGGGCGGACACCCGCTTTCACCTGACCGACGGACGGATCGCGGGATCGGAGGCCTGAACATGCATCTCGGCCTCCTGATCCGCATGATCTTGCGCGAAGTTCGCCAGAACCGCCAGCAAACCGCCGTCCTCTTCCTGTGCATCGTGCTGTCGGTGGTGGGCCTTACCGCGCTGGGCGGTTTTCAGGCCAATGTTCAGCAGGCCATGCTGCGCGATGCACGGCAGCTGCACGCCGCCGATGTCATCGCCCGTTCGAGTTTTCCCTTTTTGCCCGCCATGGAGGCCAAGCTCGCCCGCTATGCCGAACGCCCCGATGTCGCCACGGCCCGCGTATGGGAATTCTACACCGTGGTCCGGACAATGGACGCCTCGGCATCCCTTCTGTCGGCCGTCAAAGTGGTCGAACCAGGCTACCCCTTCTACGGTCAAGTCGCAACCGCCTCAGGACTGCCCTTCACCGAAATGCTGACGCCGGGAAACGTTCTGGTCGAACAGGCCCTGCTCGATCGTCTGGGGCTATCGGTGGGCAGCCGGATCTATCTGGGGGATGTCGCCATGATGATTCGGGATGTGGTGATTTCCGAACCCGATCGACCCGTGACCGTCTTTACCCTGGGGCCACGGATATTCGTCAACGCCCGCGACCGCGGGAAACTGGGGCTGATTACCCAGGGCAGCCGTGTGCGCTACAAAGCCCTGCTGCGCCTTCCGGAAGGCCTCACGCCGGAGACTGTCCAGAAAGACCTGCTATCGACCGCCGATCTTGCCCAGGAGCGGGTGGATACTTTTCGCAGCGCCGATTCACGCCTGAAGCGTATTTTCGACAACCTGCTCTTCTTCCTCAAGCTGGTCAGCATTTTCACCCTTCTGCTGGCGGGCATCGGTATTCAGAGCGTGCTGACCGCCCTCCTGCGAACGCGCATCAAAACCATGGCCGCCATGAAGGCGCTGGGCGCCCCCAACGCCTTCGTCATGCACCTCTACATGGGCCTTGTCTTGCTGCTGAGCATGGTCGGCACCCTATGCGGCGTTCTGGCCGGGCTGGCCCTTCAGGAGGGGCTGGGCCGTCTTCTTAGCGACCTCGTTCCGGTGACCCCCTCCTTTCGAATCGTCTGGCCTGCTGTTGGCGAAAGCCTCTTGGTCGGCTTGCTGGCCGTGGCCCTCTTTGCCGCCCGTCCTTTGCTGGGCCTGCGCCACCTCAAGCCTTCGGCCCTTTTTCGGCATGAGGAGGGGCATCGGCGCGTCCGGCTCGGCGAAGGGGGCGTCGTCCTGGTGACCACCCTGTTTTTTGTGGGACTTGTCTTGTGGCACCTGGACGATCTGCGCACGGGCGCCTACTTCATCGCCGGTATCCTGGGGCTTGTGGGCATCGTATGGGCTGCGGCCTGGCTCTATCTCAAAGGACTGCGGCGGCTGCCGACCCGACATCTGGTCCTGCGCCAGGCCATCCGTGGTCTTTTCCGGCCCCGCAACGCCACCCAGCCCATCCTGGTCACCCTGATGGCGTCGCTGACATTGATTTTCGCTATTTTCCTCACCGAGAAAAACCTGAATGCCACCTTTGTGGACGCCTACCCCGAGGACACCCCCAATGTCTTCTTTCTGGATATCCAGCGCGGCCAGACCGATCGCTTTACCCAAACCGTCGGCCGCACCTCGCAATTCTACCCCGTCGTACGCGCCAAACTTATGGCTATCAACGGCAATGCCGTCGACCCGGCCAGGGAACGTCAGCGTAAAAGCGACAATCTGGCCCGCCCCTTCAACCTGACCTACCGCCACCACCTGCTCGAGAACGAAAAAATCATAGCGGGTAAAACCTTGTTTCAGGCCGGCGGCGGCAATTTCCAGGTTTCCGTCCTGGACCGCATCGCCGAAATCGGCAACATCCGCCTGGGCGACCGTCTGCGCTTCAAAATCCAGGGGGTTCCCCTGGATGCCCGGGTCGTCAGTATACGCACCCGCACACGGGAAAGCATGCAGCCTTTTTTTTATTTCGTCTTTCCGGAAGCCACACTCCGGCAAGCCCCCCAGACGATTTTCACGGCGCTGCGAGTGGCGCCGGAGGCGATTGCCGCCCTCCAGAACCAGGTCGTCCAGGCTCTGCCCAACGTGACCGTCCTGGACGCCAGCCGGACCATCCGCCAGGTGGCCGACGCTCTGGGGCGCTTTTCCCAGGCCATCCGGTTTTTTACCCTGTTCAGCATGGCGGCCGGCATCCTGCTGGTGGCCAGTTCCATCATTGCCACCCGGTCGGCCCGTATCCGCGAGGCCGTCTACTTTAAAATCCTTGGCGCACGGCGGCGATTTGTGCTTTACGTCTTTTCATTGGAGAATGCCCTGTTGGGTGCCAGCAGCGCCGTCGGGGGGCTCCTGCTGGCGCATTTGATCAGTTGGGTGGTCTGCACGCGCTATTTCGACATCGCCTACAAGACCTATCCGGCGGCCTCCCTGTCCGGCCTGATGGCCGGCATCGCTGTCGTCATGGCCGTGGGGTTGAGTGCCTCCCGGGCGATCATGCGCCGCAAACCCGCTCAGTTTTTGAGAACCCACGCCGCCGAGTAGGTTCTCCCGGAGACCATGAGGGTCACGTAAAGGAATACGGCATGAAGATCAAAACCATCCCGGTTTTGGGCCTGCTGCTGATCATGGGCATCGCGTTGGCAGGCTGTGACAGTCCGCCCCAGGCGACCACCGCCCCCGCCCCGGTGGCCCCCCCGGCGGTCGACGGCACCATTGTCTGCATGGGGGACAGCCTCACCGCCGGCTACGGCGTCGACGAGGCGGAAGCCTACCCGGCATTGCTGGCGGCCAGGCTTCGGGATGACGGGTTCGCCTATCAGGTGATCAATGCCGGCGTCAGCGGCGAGACCAGCAGCGGGGCCCTGTCGCGCCTGGACTGGATGCTGACCCTGGACCCGAATCTCGTTATCCTGGAAACGGGCGCCAACGACGGCCTGCGCGGCGTCGACCCCGCGCTGACGCGCGGCAACATCGCGACGATTGTGGCCGAACTCGAGGCTCGGGAAATCGTTGTGGTTCTGGCGGGTATGCAAATGGTGCGCAACCTCGGTCCGGCTTTTACCGAAAGGTTTCGCGCTATTTATACGGATATCGCCCAGGACTCAGGGGTCGTCCTGATCCCCTTTTTCCTGGAGGGCGTCGCCGGTCGGCCGGAGTTCAACCAGGCCGACGGCATTCATCCCACCCCCAAGGGGTATCGCATCATCGTCGATCACATCTATCCCTATATTACTCAGGCCATCGACCGCCATCAACAACGTACCGAAGGAACTCCGGCGCAATGAAGCAATTGAACCTGACCGGAATGCCCGCGCCCCCAACACCCCCAAAGGACAACCTGCGGGAGCGCCGCATCCTGATGGGGCTGGCCCATGAATGGGACCTGGCCTGCCAATACCTCGAAGAAGATCTGCGCCACCGTCTGCCCAAACCCTCTTTTCGCTTGGCCGATACATGCTCACGCCTGGGCCAATGGTCCCCGGAACGGCGGGAAATCAGCCTAAGCCGCCACCTGGTTGAAAATCACCCCTGGGACGAGGTCCGGGAGGTTCTGCGGCACGAAACAGCCCATCAACTGGCCGACACACTTTTGGGGTCGGTCGGGCAGCCGCCCCACGGACCGGCTTTTCAAAAGGCTTGCCTCATATTGCGCGCCGATCCCGCCGCATCCGCCTCCCGCCGGTCCCTCCACGAGCGGATCCAATCCCACGAGACCGACCGCAATGGCGCCCGCCGGCGCATCCGGAAGCTTCTGTCCCTGGCCCAAAGCGCCAATTTGCATGAAGCCGAGGCGGCCATGCTCAAGGCCCACGATCTCATGACCCGGCACCACCTGGACGCTTTGCAACTCAAAAAGCGCGATTTCGTCAGCCGTTTTTTAGGATCACCGGCCCTGCGGCATTTCCGCGAAGCCTATTTTCTGGCCAATCTCCTGCAGGACTATTACTTCGTCCAGTGCATCTGGGTATCCGCCTTCGTCCTGGAAAAAGGCAAATCCGGCCGGGTTCTGGAAATCGCCGGTACGCACGCCAATGTGGCCCATGCCGCCTATGTTTTCGATTTCATCCGGCGCTTTACAGATCGTCAATGGACCGTTTACAGCCAAGGACGCCGCTTGAAACGATCCCAACAATCCGATTTCGCCGTGGGCATCATCGAGGGCTTCCGCAGCAAGCTGGAGAAGGCCCTCGCGTCCGGCACGGCACCGCAAACCCTGGCCCTGGTCAAAGCCGGCGACCCCCAACTGAGCCGCTATTTGCACCATCGCCACCCCCACACCCGGACCATCCAGCGGGGCGGCGTCCGCCAGGATCCGGTTGTCTATGAAGACGGCTGCGAACTCGGCCGGGAACTGGTCATTGCCCGGGGCATTGGTCATACGGCCAAACCTTCCCGCCGCCGACTGCCGCCAACCTGACACCCCCAACAGGTCGTCCATAATGAGCAAAAACTCATTTGTATTTGCAAGATGGAATTCGCCTGATATACAATGGTATTATGCGGGCCAAGCGCCCATGGTTTAGGAACCACTTCCTTACGACCACCAGGACGGCATACCATGAACGATCTGGAACTCAGTCTCCGCGAAAAAGAACTGCGCTGCATGCTGGATTTGTCCCAACTGGTTGAAACGCCGGGCATCGATCTTGAGGGCATTTTGGCAGGCGTAGTCCAACTCCTTCCGGCCGCCATGAAATATCCGGCCATTTCCTGCGCGCGGTTGCGGCTAATGGAACAACGCCACCAAACCGCCAATTTCAGACCCACCGAATGGTGCCTGTCGTCGCCCATCAAAATAAAAGGGGAAATCCAGGGAGATTTGACCGTCTGCTATCTGGAAGAACGCCCACCGCTGGATGAGGGCCCCTTCCCCCGCACCAAGCGAAACCTGCTGGATGCCATTGCCTCGCGCATCGGCAAAATCGCCGAGCGCCTGCTGGCCACCAATGCCTTGTCCAAAAGTGAAAAACGCCTCAACGACATCGTCGAGAATGCCCTGGTGGGCATATGCATCGTCCAGGACGACCGGGTGGTCTATCGGAATCCGGAACTGCACAAACTGATGGGGGAAATGGACGACGAAATCTCTTTTCTGGACCTGCCGTATGTCCACCCCGACGATCGCGTCAAATTCAAGGCGTTTTTCCAGTCCCTGCAATCCGGACGACAGCCTAAGGCCGAAATGGTGTGCCGTTTCATGAAGCGCCCTGGTCAGCCCTCCGCATTAAAATATGTCTACTGCCGCGCCACCCCGATCGACTACCGCAACCGGGACGCCCTTCTGATCAACTTGATGGATATCACCCCGGCCCGGGAAATGGAGCAGATGCTGCGCACCGAGGACAAGATGTCTTCCCTGGGAAGAGTGGCGGCCGGTATCGCCCACGAAATCCGCAACCCCCTCTCCGGGATCAACATCTACATCAATACACTCGAAAAACTGCTCCATCACCCCGAGCCTTCCGACCAAATCCGCCGCATTCTCGAACAGCTCAAATCGGCGTCCACGAAGATTGAAACGGTTATCCGCCGAGTCTACGATTTTGCCCGGCCCTGCGAGCCCTGCCTCGAATTGGCCGATATCAACCGCCCGGTGAAGGAAGCCATCGATCTGACGGCCACGATCCTGCGTAAAAAAGGCATCCGCCTGGAAACGGACCTGCACCATGATCTGCCCCCCTGCCGTCTGGACACCCAACTCATGGAGCAGGTCTTGCTGAACTTGATGACGAATGCGGCTGAAATTCTCGAAGGCCATCCGCCGCCGGCCCGGATCGGCATCCAGACCCGGCTACACGGAACCGGGGTGCGCATTTGCGTGGAAGATTCCGGTCCTGGCATTCCCCGGGAGCTCCGGCACAAGATCTTCGACCCGTTCTACACCACCAAACACGGCAGCAGCGGTATCGGGCTGAGCATCAGCCAGCGCATCGTTGAAGACCATGGGGGTACCCTGTCGGTTGGCGACGGCAAGTGGGACGGTGCCGCGTTTACCATTGAATTGCCCATTGGAGACCAAACCTCATGACCTCGCTCCGCTTCCATCTTTTCATCGTTGACGACGAGCCCACCATTCGTGAAGGCATTTCCCTGGCATTGGGCAGCGCCTACCAGATATCCGAATTTGCCAATGCCGAAGACGCCCTGGCCGCCTTGGAAGAAACGTCACCCGATCTTGTCCTGATGGATATCGGATTGCCGGGCATGAACGGCATCGACGCGCTGGCCCGCATCAAAAAAACCAATCCGCATGTCCTGGTGGTCATGATCAGCGCCTATGAAGACGTCGACGGGGTGATCCGCTCCATGAAGCTCGGGGCGCACGACTACGTTGTCAAACCCCTGAAAATGGACCAGCTTGAACTGACCATCGACAATGCGTTGGAAACCATCCGGTTGCGCAAGGAGGTACAGGCCCTGCAAGCCCAGAACCTCAGGGAAAACATGCCCCTCTTCATCGGAGAAAGCAACGCCATACAGAATGTCATGGACCTTATCCAACGGGTGTCCCGCAGTGCCGACACGCCGGTCCTGATCGAAGGCGAAACCGGCACCGGCAAAGAACTTCTGGCCAGCGCCATTCATTTCCACAGCCCGGTTTTCAGGGGCCCCTTCGTGGCGGTCAACTGTGCCGCCATTCCCAAGGAACTGGTGGAAAGCGAACTCTTCGGTTACCGGGGCGGTGCCTTCAGCGGTGCACGGGAAGCCGGCAAAACCGGTTTGGTGGAAAGCGCCCATAACGGCACCCTGTTTCTCGATGAGATTGGTGATCTCTCTCCTGATGCCCAGGCCAAACTGCTGCGGTTCCTGGAATCGGGCGAGTTTTACCGCGTCGGTGAAACCAGGCCCACCCGTGTGGCCGTGCGTCTGGTTTCGGCGACCAACCGGGATTTGACCGCGATGATGCAAACGGAACGCTTTCGGGAAGATCTTTATTTCCGCCTGGGCGTCATTAAAATTCAGGTGCCGTCCCTCAACGAAAGGCCGGAAGACATCCTGCCGCTGGCCAAATACTACCTGAACCACTTCAACACCAAGTTCGACACCCGCTTCAATGGCCTTTCAGCGGAGGCGGAGCAGGCCCTGTGCGCCCACCGGTGGACCGGCAATGTGCGGGAGCTGAAAAACCTGATCGAACGGGCCACCCTGACCAGCCGCAACGAAAAGCTCACGTCCCACGATCTGGGTCTTGAAGGCCGGCTCGAAAACACCCAAGACCCGGCGTCCTGGCTTCAGCGGTTGCCCGATCTGCCGCCCACAGGGCTGGATCTTCCCCAGACAATGGAGCAGATTGAACGGCATTTCATCCATGAAGCCCTCAAGCTCAGCCGTTCCAATGAAAGCCAGGCCGCACGTCTGTTGGGGCTCAATCATCATACCTTCCGTTATCGCCACCGCAAATTATCGTCATAGCGGTTTCGAAAACCTTCCATTATCCAATTCGCATTTTTGCGAAAACCTTTGTATCAACGCCTCCACGCCCGCCTCATTTTTACACTTAACATTATGATATTGTTGTAATTTTAATTATTCCAAAAGGAGTGGCATGTTTTCTGCTCAATGAATGGGTGCCGCTCCGAAACGCAACCGGGAACCCCTAGCGGCCGCTTTCGCCCTGAAAGGAAATATCATGACGATGCCATCCTTGGAAAAATTTTTTGCGCCGCAATCGGTTGCGATCGTGGGGGCCAGTGATACGCCGGGCCGTGTCGGCTACGCCGTCATTCGCAATCTTATTTCCAGTGGCTTCACGGGGCCGATTTATCCCGTCAATGCCGTCCGAGATAAAATCAACGGCCTACCGGCTTTCCCAAAACTCACCGCCATTGGCAAGGCCATCGATCTGGCGGTGGTCGCCACCCCCATCGATGCCGTGCCAGGCGTCATCGAGGACTGCGCCCAATCCGGGATCGGCAATGCCATCGTCCTTTCCGCCGGCGGCAAGGAGACCGGTCCGGCCGGCGCCCAACGGGAGCAAGCCATTCTGGCAGCCGCCCGTCGGGGCGCTGTCCGCCTGATCGGACCCAACTGCGTAGGCGTCATTTCCACGGCGGCCAACCTGAACACCAGCTTTCTGGACCGTATGCCGCCTGCCGGCAACATCGCCTTTATTTCCCAAAGCGGGGCCATGTGTCTGGCCATCCTTGACCGCGCCAGCCGCGAGCAAATCGGATTCCGGCATTTTATCAGTATCGGCTCGATGCTGGACGTGGATTTCGGCGATTTACTCAATCATTGCTGCGGCGACAGGGAAGTGCGCGCCATTGTCCTTTATATCGAGAACATCACCCAGGCCCGCAAATTCATGAGTGCGGCCCGTGCGGTTTCCCGCATCAAGCCGATCATTGCGCTGAAAGCGGGCCGTTCCCGGGCCGGGGCCGCGGCAGCCTTTTCCCACACCGGCGCCATGGCCGGCGCCGACGATGTTTACCGGGCCGCTTTCGCACGGGCCGGCATCACCCAGGTGGACACCATTGAAGAGCTTTTCGACTGCACCGAACTGATTGCCAAACAACCCCTGCCCGCCGGACCTCGTCTGGCGATCATCACCAATGGCGGCGGCCCCGGGGTCATGGCCATGGATGCCATGGAGCGCCTGGATCTGGTCCCGGCCGCCCTTTCCCAGGAAACCATGGATCGCCTCGATGCCATCCTGCCAGCCTTCTGGAGCCGCGGCAATCCCATCGATATTATCGGCGATGCGTCGCCGGAGCGCTGGCGGCAAGCCGTCGAGATCTGTGCGGCGGATCCCGGCATCGACGGCTTGATCATCATCTTTATCCCCCAGGCATTGAGCAATTCCGGTGCTGTGGCCAACGCCCTGATCACCTATCTTAAACAAAAACCCAAGTTTCCGATATTCGCCGTATGGATGGGGGGCAACTCCGTGGCCCAGGCCGTTTTTCAGTTCAACACCCAAGGGTATCCCACCTATGACACTCCGGAAAGGGCCGTGCGCGCATTTTGGCACCTTTACCGTCATCGAACCCGCCATAACATGCTGCAGGAAATACCCGGGCGGTTTTCAGCCGATCTCACGGTGGATCGCAAGCGTGCCCGTGACTGGATCGACCGGATGCTGAAGGAAGACTGCCACGAAATGGGCGAACTGGACACCAAGCCCCTCCTGGCCGCTTATGGCATCCCGGTCAACCCGGTCAAACTGGCCCGGACCCGGGGCGAAGCCATTCATCTGGCCGAGCAGATCGGTTACCCGGTGGTACTGAAAATCGCTTCGCCGGACATCCTTCATAAAACCGAAGCTGACGGCATACGGCTGTCCATCGCCAACGCACAAGCCCTTGCCCGGGCTTTTGACGACCTGACGGCCAATGCGAAAAAGACCGGTGCCCGCTTCACCGGCGTATCCGTCCAGGCCATGCTGCCGGAAGCCGGCTGCGAGCTTATTCTGGGCAGCCACCGCGATCCTGTTTTCGGCCCGGTGGTGATATTCGGCGCGGGCGGGGTTCTCACCGAGATCCTGCGGGATCGCGTGATCAGTTTGCCGCCCTTGAACCGTGCCCTGGCCCGTCAGATGATCGAGGCCACCCGCGTTGCGGCACTGCTGAAAGGGTACCGCGGTCTATCGCCGGTATCCATGGAGCACCTCGAGGAAGCCCTGATTCGGATCGGTCTCCTCGTCACCGATTTCCCCGAAATTGCCGAACTCGACATCAATCCGGTCATGGTTGTCGGATCACGCCTGCGGGCGGTGGATGCCCGTATTCGGCTGGAACAAACCCATGAAACCGCACATGACCACCTCGTGATCAGTCCCTACCCGCATCATTTGGAGACAGGGACCGTCACTCGCAGCGGTTTGCATATTCTGATTCGCCCCATCAAACCGGAAGATGCCGGTTTGTTTGCCGACCTGTTCGGCAAACTCTCCCGGGAAAGCATCTATTTCCGCTTTTTCAGTCCCCTCAAGCGTATTTCCAAGGAAATGCTCGCCCGGTTTACCCAAATTGACTACGACCGCGACATGGCCCTGGTGGCGGTTACCCAGTCATCATCGGGAGAAGAAATGCTCGGTGCCGCCCGTTTGATTCGTGAAGCCAACCTGACACGGGCCGAATTCTCCATCATGGTGGCCGACGCGCTGCACGGCCATGGCATCGGTGCGGCGCTGTTGCGCCAATTGATCGCGGCCGCACGCACACTGAAAATCGAAAAATTGGTGGGCTATGTGCTTTCGGACAATACCCAGATGCTGCGGCTGGGCCGCAAGGCGGGTTTTCGACAGACCAACAACAGGGAGATGGGCGCGATCGAGCTGGCCATCGATATCCCCGCCATCACGGCGGAAATGCCGACAAACGGCCTGCCGACGCCAGAACCAGGGGCACGGCACCAACGGACACACGTGACTGTATGAAGGGAACCGGCTGTGACGCATGAAAAGAAAATCGAGAATGGCACACCGTTGAAAAGCAAGCATATTCTGCTTGTAGACGATGACGCCTGGATCAGGGACGCCATGTCCATCTGCCTGAGCTGCGAGGGTTGCCGCGTGACCACGGCCGCATCGGCGCAACAGGGACTGGCAGCACTCCACCAAGGCGGCATCGATATCCTGATTTGTGATTTTCAGCTCCCGGACGGGGACGGACTGGATCTGCTCCAGGAAGCGAAACATATCGCCCCCCATCTTCCCATGATCCTGATCACGGCCTTCGGATCCCGCCAACTCTATGCCAAAGCGGCCGACATCGGCGTGGATATCTTTATCGACAAACCATTCAACTCCCAGACGATCGAACATGCCATCGCCCGATTGCTGGAGGATCCACCCAAACGTCCATCTTAATCAAGGAGACAAGCCATGCTTGTACGCAACTGGATGAATCCTACCGTTATCAGTACCGAAGCCCAGGCATCGATGACGGATGCTTTGCAGCTCATGAAGGACAATCAAATCAAGACCCTCCCGGTCTTCGACCAGGATGCGCTTGTGGGCGTCCTGACGGACCGGGACCTTAAACGCGCCTCGGCCTCGGATGCCACGCTTCTGGAAGTCCACGAACTGCTGCACCTGCTTACCCGGATCAAGGTTCGCGACATCATGAGCCGCAATCCCGTGACCGTGCTGGATACTTTTACCGTCGAAGAAGCCGCCGAAGTGCTCCACAGTCACCATATATCCGGCGCCCCCGTTATGGATGATCAGGGACGCATGGTGGGTATCATAACCCAGGCCGATCTTTTCAAGGCCCTGATGTCCCTGACCGGTGTCAAACGCCGGGGCCTGCATCTGGCTTTAGAAGTGGAAGACCGGCCCGGATCCATCAAGGCGTTGGTCGATATCATCCGCCAATACGGTGGCCGCATGGCCAGCATCCTGTCATCCTACGACCGTGCGCCCCAGGGATTCCGCCGGGTTTATATCCGGGCCTACCAGGTGGAGCGGGAACATATGGATGTCTTGTTGGAAGCAATGCAGGCCAACGCTCGCCTCCTGTATATGGTGGATCATCGGGAAAACCAACGTAAGATTTTCAGTCATTGATGTCATACGGCGATGGTTTCCGATGAAAAGCGGGTACGCAAATCCCTTATCAAGCAAGGAGAATTGAGCATGAATGACATCAAGAAGATGATGGTGGCGGTGGATTTTTCCGGCATCAGCCGCGACCTTGTCCATTATGCGCTGCAACTGGCCGAGAAACTCGATGCCAAGGTTTACCTCATCAATATCATCAACCAGCGGGATATCGACGCGATCCGAAGGGTGGCGGACGCCACCAACTTCATTTCCCTGCAGGAACAGCTCGAGGAACGGCGGGAAGAACGGCGTGCAGCCCTGCTGGACCTTGTTGCCGAATGGAACGCCACGGGCAAACCGATCAGCTGCCAGGTTCGCACCGGCGTGCCCTATGAAGCCCTTGTGGCGGCCATCAAGGAAATGGCAATCGATTTGCTCGTCATGGGCACACGCGGCCGGGGTCAGTTCAGCGGCATGCTGTTCGGTTCGACTGCGGCACGCATGCTGTCCAAATGCCCGGTGCCGCTTGTAACGTTGCGCGACAGCCACAAGCCTAAGTCCATAACGTAAACCTGCCAGCCCAGAGGCCCTGGTGCCATGGAGGAAAAAATGCCCCCTAAAACCCGACGTCTAACCCTGCGGCGCTACCAAACATATGCCATCGAATTTGGCCCCCGTACTCTCAAAACGCGCTACGAAGGAGAGATCGGCAACTACAGTGTTCGCGGCATGCAATTCACTTCGCCGGTGGCCATGGACCGGGGGGACCGCATATGGATCCGCGCCGGAAACGGTCAAAAGCCGTTTGCCGACAGCCTGAGCGGAAGCAAAATCGATGCTGTCGTTTGTTGGTGCCATGCGGAACCCAAATCACCCCGCCCCGCTTTTACCGTCGGCGTGAACTTTTGACCGGGCTGCCCAGGCCCCAACCATAACGGCCGTAATCAGACACAAGACGCATGTGCTCAACCGGCTTATAAAGGAGAGACAATGAACGAGAAAAAGAAAGTATTGGTGGCCGTCGACGGATCGAAACAGGCCTTCGACACGGCCCGTTATGCGGCACGGATGTTATCTGGATGCGGCGCCCGCATCACCCTCTTCCATGTCCGCATCAATGTCGACGAAGCCTTTTACGACATGGGCATCAATCCGGCCGGGCGCCAGCGCATGGCGGCGATACGGGCCTGGCAAAACGAACAGCGCAAGGCGGCTGATGAACTGATGGAGAAGTCCTGCGATATCATGGAAGAAGCCGGCATCGCCCGGGAACGCATCACCATCAAGGCCGAACCTCGCAAGGTCGGCATTGCGCGGGATATCATTAAAGAATCCCATGCTGGATACAGTGCCGTCGTGATCGGCCGCAAAGGTTACCATTCCATCAAAGGGCTCGTCCTCGGCAGCGTGGCCAACAAACTGATCTGCCAGCTGCGCCACGTCACCTTGTGGGTGGTGGGCGGCAATCCCGGACCGAACAAGCTATTGGTGGGGTTGGATACATCCGAAGGCGCCATGCGTGCCGTGGACCACGTGGTGTCCACCCGCAACGGCTTTAATGAACGACAGATTTTCCTGATGCATGCCGTCCGCACCTGGCGCGGTATGTCTCCGGTTCCGACCCCATTGATGGCCCAGATCGAGGAAGAGCGGATCGATGCCCTGATCGCCGAAGCCACGGAATCCATCGAACCGATCTTTAAAGAAGCCGTCCAGCGGTTGGAGCACGCCGGCTACAAACAGGACCGGATTCGGACCGAAGTCATTTCAGGCGTCGAAAGCCGGGCCATGGCCATGATTCAGTACGCGCGCGAAAACGACATCGGGACACTGATCATGGGCCGCCGCGGTCTTTCCCGGGCCGAAGACTTCATCATGGGACGGGTAGGTCACAACATCGTCAATACCGTCCGCAATCGGGCCGTCTGGATCGTGGTGTGACGTTCCATTGATGACTGCGATCAGCATCAAAAAAAGGGAATGACGCCTTCGCAACGGCTTCACGATCGTTTCCAAATGCAACCAACTGTTCATCAAAATCCAATAGCGAAGGAGGACAGATCACATGTTCCATAAAATTCTGGTACCGCTGGACCGCTCCAAACGGGCGGAGAGAATTCTTCCGCATGTGGAAAAACTGGCCCATGACAACAATTCATCGGTCGTTTTCCTGTCGGTGGTCAGCGCCCCCCAGGTATTCGGGTACGACGACCTGCAATACAACTATTTCCAGAAAGAAATCGAAGGCTCTCTGGAAGAGGCCGAACAATATGTGAAAAGCCTGCAGTGCGAATTCCAGGCCAAGGGCATCGAAGCGCGACACCGGGCGGTCATGGGCCCGGTGGTCAAAGAAATACTGGATACGGCCCAACGTGAAAACGTGGATCTGGTGGCCATGTGCAGTCACGGCCGGGGCGGTCTGTCGCGACTTTTCTACGGAAGCGTCGCTTCCGGGGTTCTGAACCGCATCGATCGTGCCCTGCTGATTATCCGGGCCCGCCGGGACACCTGAGATAGCAGACGTATGGCACCGTCTCGAGCGCCTTGACGTGGTCCTCTATAAACTAACATGAGGAGGCAGTCATGGACGTTTTATTGATTATGGTTGTGGCTTTTATCGGCTATATTGCCATGTATCAGCTTTACGGCCGATTTATCGGACGCCGGATCTTCGCCTTGACCCGGGAAGCCCGAACGCCCTCGGTTGAATTCGAAGATGGAATCGATTACGTCCCCACCAAAAAGGAAATCATCTTCGGTCATCACTTCACCTCGATCGCCGGCACCGGGCCCATTGTCGGTCCGGCCATCGCGATTATCTGGGGATGGGTGCCGGCCCTGCTGTGGGTCTTTCTGGGCAGCATCATCATGGGAGCCGTGCATGATTTCGGCGCGTTGATTATTTCCATGCGCAACCAGGGCAAATCCATTTCGGATTTCACCGCCAAATATGTCAACAACCGCACGAAATATCTTTTTTTCCTGATCGTATTTTTGGAATTGTGGATTGTCATCGCCATCTTTGGCCTTGTCATTGCCGTCATTTTCGCCATGTATCCCCAATCGGTACTGGCGGTATGGGTGGAAGTCCCCATCGCCATCGGACTCGGCTATCTGATCTATCGCAAGGGCGCCAACGTGATCACCTGGTCGATCTACGCGGTCCTGGCCATGTATGTTTGCGTTTTCCTGGGGCCTTACCTGCCCTTCAGCATGCCGTCGGTTGCCGGCATCCCCCCGACAGGCGTATGGACCATCATCCTGCTCGCGTATGCCTTTTTTGCGTCGGTACTGCCGGTGACCACACTGCTGCAGCCCCGGGATTTCATCAATTCGCACCAACTGGTCATCGCCATGGTATTGCTCGTTCTGGGGGTGTTGTTCGCCAGCTTCGGCGGCAACCTGCACATCGTCGCCCCGGCCGTTCAAACAACACCGGCCAAAGCGCCGCCCATGTGGCCCTTTCTGTTTATCACCATTGCCTGCGGCGCCATATCCGGCTTTCATGCTCTGGTGTCTTCCGGCACTTCGGCCAAACAGGTCCGCAATGAAGACGACGCCCTGTTTGTGGGCTATGGATCCATGCTGATGGAAGCAGCCCTGGCCACTCTTGTAATTATCGCCGTCGCGGCCGGTATCGGCATGGGCTATACCCCCAAGGGAGGCACCACCCTCACCGGTGTTGCCGCCTGGACCACCCACTATGCCTCCTGGTCTGCCGCTGCCGGGCTGGGGTCCAAAATCAGTGCCTTTGTGGATGGTGCCGCCAACATGATCATGGCGGTGGGGATTCCCAAAACCTTTACCCTGGCCATCATGGCGGTCTTCGTGGCCTCTTTTGCCGGGACCACGCTGGACACGGCCACCCGGATTCAGCGTTATGTGATCGGTGAACTGGGCAATGGTTTGAAAATGCCGATTCTGGGCGGACGTTACACCGGCACCTTCATCGCTGTCGGCAGCGCGTTGATCCTGGCGTTTGCCACCGGTGCCAGCGGCAAAGGCGCCCTGACACTTTGGCCGCTGTTCGGCGCCGTCAACCAGACCCTGGCCGCATTGGCCCTGATCATCATCACCCTCTACCTCAAAAGCCAAGGGGGTCTGAAATGGATGGTGGCCGGTATTCCGGCCGTTTTTATGTCGGTGATGACCATCTGGGCGGTGGCCATGAATCAGTTCAAATTCGTATCGGCCCATAATCTCCTCCTGCAGATCATCAACTTCTGCATCCTGGTCATCGCCGTCTGGATCACGGTGGAGGGCGTCATCAAATTTTTTACGGCCGAACCAATGGCCGATGAACCGGCACCAGCGCCTTTATAATCAACGGCCATCACAAACGATCAGGCCGCATTTTCAAGGAGAAACATCATGTCAAAGGTAAAAAAAACTCGGCCCAAAAAACGACGCAAAGTGGGCTTTACCCTGGATTCGGTCGAGGCCCACGAAGTCGCGCTGGTCGGCACGTTCAACAACTGGAATCCGCGCAAGCACCCCATGCAGAAGACCTCAACCGGCGCCTGGCAACGCAACATCATGCTGCCGCCGGGCGCCTATGAGTACAAATTCCTGGTCGACGGCCAATGGCGGGAAGATCCCCAAAATGACCAAAGCCTGCAAAACGCTTTCGGAACGCGCAACAGTGTATTGCATGTCGCCACACGATAGAATTGCCGCCAAACCGGCACACGGTGGAACCAATGACAATCCACCGTGTGCCGCCGACTCCCCGTCGTAAAGTTACCAACCTTGTGAAATCGATCGTTAGCCTTCGGTTTGGGAGAAAAAACAATGGCAGCCCATAGGAACCATCCCAAAGTACTGGTGGTGACCCCTGAAATTGCCGCTTTACTGGAAACCATGGGACCCAACGGCGCCTATCCCATCGCCAAGGCCACGGATCTGGCCGATGTCGCCTCAGCGATAGTCCGGCAATTATTCACCTGTGGGGTGGATACCCATTTGGCGTTGCCGGATTATCGTGATCACCTTTATTTCCGCCGCCTGCCCTCTAATTATGAGGAAAGCAGAGGTGAAAATCCCGTTGATTTTTTGGTGAGCGGTATTTTTGCCTCGTCTTTCATAACAACAACCAATCCCCTGCTTTGGGAAAACCTTGGGCGTCAGCAGAGCAGCATAATTTCGCCTGATTTTAAACGGGAGTGGCGCCGCAAGCAGCGGCAGGGATGTGTCCTCGACCTGCGCGCCATGCGTCCATCGGCTTTGCCCGGACAGGATCCACCTCCTACCAAACAGGCCCGCAAGCCACCTCCACGATCCTCACAGAAGCCGCCCAAGGGTAAAAACCGAAATGGTGTGCTGGCTTTTGGCCAAACCTCTGGTTCATTTTCTCTCACAGGAATTCCCGGAATTTTTGGCCGGTCAGATGAAAGGTTCCAATGGAACGCAAGTTAAGAAACGTTTATGTCCGTTCCCTCGTTTTCATCACCGGGCTCTGGGCAATTGGCCGCGTTTTGCGCCATTGCGGCGTGATCGCGGCCCAGCCGGCGAAAGTTTCTCACGAGTGGGGGCCGTTCCTTTTTATCCTAACAGCCGTCATCGCCCTGGCCGGACCGATTGTCTATCGCACCCTGTTTGCCCATGTCTCGCGAAGAAAGAACCGGGTTGACGCAAGCGCATTCATCATTTTTGAGCGCAACCTGATCATAACCGGCTTGACCGCTTTGGTGGCGGCAATGATAGCGGATATCCTGGCCGTAGCGCCTTTCTATCGCTCGGGCGCCTTTTTGATGGCACTCTATGCCGTTTATTGCAGTTTCCCGTCTTCGAAACGCCTGGACCTCGATCGCCGGCTTTTTCGCGTTGCCGGAGAAAGCCAACCACGACCCGTTTTACGGTTGATCCGCGGGTCCTCCATAGAAAAACAGGACGGAGAGGGTGTGTAGTCATGAAAGCCCTTAAAAATTGGGTACGATCTTTATGGCAAAGCGCTGACACGGTCATGCGGTCCAAGGCGGTCGAAACCATCGAGTACGAAATTGAAGAACTCGACAATATTTTTGGCATCCTTGTCCTGGGGGCCTTCATGGGTATCCCTTCGCCCCCGATACACGTCAGCATGGAGTTGCTGCCCCTCATGACCAAAGACCTTTCGATTATGCTTGACCGGATCACCACGGCCCATGATCCATTGGGCGATCTATTCTCGGTTCTCTCGATTGACTGAAAAGGAAATCATGCAACCGATGCTTCATTTTTTTATTGGCAAGGGCGGCGTCGGTAAATCTACCACATCCGCTTTGACAGCCATTCGACGCGCTGAAATTGGCCGTCGCACCCTTCTGGTATCCCTGGATCCGGCGCATAACCAGCGCGACATTTTCAGCATGACCTTCTCATCGAAACCGAAACAGATCAGTGAGAACCTGTCCATACAGGAAATCGATGTGGATCGATGGGTACAATCTTATCTGAAACAAAGTATCGATCTTCTGAAAAAAGAGTACGCCTATCAAAGTGCCTTCAATATCCAGCAGCATTTCAATGTCCTCAAGTTTTCTCCGGGACTGGAGGGATATGCGCTGCTGCTGGCTTTCGAGGATACCCTTACCCGGGCGGCGGGGATGACCGACGTCATTTTCGACATGCCGCCCACGGCACTGACCTTGCAGTTTTTTTCACTGCCGGTCATCACGCGTGTATGGTTGCAGGAACTGTTGAATCTCAGAACCAAAATTTATGAACGCAAAGCCATCATTTCAAAAATCAAGTGGAAATCGATAGAGATCGAACAAGACAAGGTCAAGCATCGCCTGCAAAGCCTTATCGAAGCGAACGACAAACAGGCGGCCCGTTTCAGCGCGGCCACCACCTCGATCAATCTCGTTGTCAACAATGAGGCCCTTTCCCAATCCGAAGCAGTCCGCATTTGTGCAAAACTGAACCAGATCGATATGGCCGTCTCATATCTGATTCTCAACAAATGCAGCGTCGATGACTCGGAGGATCATTTAAACAAGGAACTTGAATCCTATCCGATCAGACGTTTTCCTATGAGCGATATATCCTTAACCAGCCATGCATCCCTTAAACGCTACCTACATAAGCATCCTGATCTATAAATCATTTTATGCGGATTAAGCATGACGCTCGCTTCTTCATGCTTCTTCCCATATGCTAAGGTGGGCAAGGCCCTATGGTTAATTGTTTACCCCCTGGGCGCCAAAGTCTTTTTTCGCAATTTCGGTAAAGCATCTTTAGCAATTCTTCTAATACAAAGCAGTAAAACGGCAAACTACCCCTCCCTACTTTTTATCCCCCTGTTTTTACATGTATTTTTTTATTACAAAGTCGGCATATTTCCTGCAGTAATAGAATGTCAAGCGTAACAGAGCATTTGCCAATCAGAGTTTTAGGTAATTCGAGTCTGCCATTTTTAACCCATTATGGAGGTACGTCATGACAAAGCCTGTTGCGGGCAGCCACTACCTTCCCGGCATTCATGCCCAAAAAAAACCTGATGCCGCCCAGAGAGCGCAGCATTACGTGCGTCAGTGGGAAAAGAAAGAAGAGCAGCGTCGTCAGAGCAATCTCCCAGCGCCAAAAACGTTGCCGCCGGCCATTTGCTTCTCACGCAAGATCGGCGTCGGCGCATTGGAAATCGCGGAAATGCTCGCGCAAAAAACCGACCACCGTGTTGTGGACCGCATCATCCTCGAACAAATTGCCACAGATGCAAATTTGGGAGAAAAAACCGTCGCGTTTTTCGACGAGCGCCATCCAGGCAAAATGACGGAGTTCGCCGCCCTGCTCTTTGGTGAAAAATCCTTTATCATGAGTGATTACATGCGCAAACTTCTTGGGGCCGTCGTAGGTCTAGCAGAATCGGAACCCACCATTTTTGTGGGTCGGGGCACGCATCTTATTCTTCCGCGGGACCGGGTTCTATCCGTGCGCTGTATCAGTTCAAAGGAATATCGCATCAAACGCGTGGCCGACATCCTCGGCGTATCGGAAAAAACAGCCCAGAAAGAGTTGGAGGAAGCCGACAAGGAACAACGGCGTTTTTTCAAAAAGGCCTTCGGCAAAAAAGATGCATCTCCGTATGAATTTGATATCGTCCTCAACTGTGACTTTCTGCACCAACCGGAATGGGCGGTCAACATTATTTACCAGGCATTTGCAGGCAAATTCCCTTCCGGTTGAGAAGGCATCCGGGGCAACCGTTCGTGTTCCTTTTTGGTTACAAAGGCTTAGGTTTCGAACCCGGCATATGATCGATTTTAAACCGCAAATTCCGCGAAGCGTAAACCCATCGTGTCGGGTCTAAAACGACGGCGTTAACAAATCAACTGGCTGCTGTCTTTCGTCTCATCAATCACTTCAACCTGGAAAGGAGATGGTCATGGATAACAGTGTTTATAAATTCGTCGAAGTCGTGGGATTTTCGGAAAATTCCTGGGAAGATGCGGCTAAAAATGCCGTATCGACCGTCGATCGCACCATTCGTGATATGCGTGTGGCCGAAGTCGTCAGTCTGGATATGCGGTTGGAAGACAACCGAATCGTCGGCTATCGCACCAAATTGAAAGTTTCCTTTAAACTGGAATGAATTACCGGAAAAATATGACAGGATAAAAGGGGGATTGTCCACGGAATTGTGGATGATCCCCCTTTTGTTTAGTTAATCTCTTTATGACGCAACTTACGCGATAAAACTTTCACATTCGCCTTAAGGGGATCTAACCAGCAGCCATTTCAGGCATATCCTCCAGGCGGGAAGCCTCTTCACCGGACAACGTTTTCTCCTTTGCATAGGCCCCGGCCAGAAGTTCGGCCACGTGCTGAACCGGGGCGTTGCACCCGGCCTGGTAGAGGCCTTCCTCGATTTGCATACGGCAAGCCCCGCAACTCGTCAGCACCATATCCGGGCTTACCGATAAAATATCCTTGATTTTCCGATCCCTTATCTTACTGGATAAGTTATAGTGGGTCAGGCTGAAGGAACCGGCACTGCCGCAGCAGCGGTCCGGTTTTTTCATCTCCTGGAATACGACACCGGGGATGCTCCGGATGATTTCCCGGGGCTGGGCGCTGACCCCGACACCGCGGACCATGTGGCAGGGGTCGTGATAGGTGACGGTCGTATCCACAGCTTTTTGGGGAGGCCGGAATCCGGCCACATCCACGAGATACTGACTCAGGTCATACGCCTTGGCAGACAAGACCCTGGCCTGTTCGGCATAAGCGGCATCTTCGGCCAGCAATTCCGGATAATGATGGACCCAGGCATCGATGCCGGTACCGCAATGGGTGATGACCGCGTCGCATTCGTATCCGGAAAGCACATCGATATTGTATCGAGCAATCTTCCGGGCGGTTTCCATGTCACCATTCATGATCACCGGGATGCCGCAGCAGTGCTGTGCCTTCGGTGTCACCACCTCGATGTTGTTGGCGACCAGTACATCGATAACCGCTTGGCCGGCATCCGTATAGATATAATTCAGCATGCAGCCGGTAAAAAACACCACCCGTCCCCTGGGCTTATCGACGGTGGTCACCTCCGGCACCTGGGACAGAAGCGATTTGGCGGCCAGGGGCCGTACGACCCGTCGCATATCCAGGCCGATGGGAAACCGCGGCTTTACGAGTCCGCTATCGTTTACCTTTCTCAGACCGAACCCCTGGAGCTTGCTGCCCATCCGCATACCCCACCGGAACGAGCCCGGGTGCTCGAGAAAATTAAAGGCGGCCTTTTTGATGGCCGGCAGTCCCTTTTTCGCCACCATGATAGCGCGGGTTGCCAGAATGATCTTGTCCGGCCGCACGCCGCAGGGGCAATTTTCCGCACAGGCCTGGCAGGTCAGGCAAAGGCTGAAAATCGCCTCCATGCGGTCCGTATATTCCAATTTTCCTGTAAGGAGATCCCGCGCCAGCTTGATCTTCCCCCGGGCCACGCTCCACTCCGCCATATCTTCCTTATAGATGGGGCAAACCGCCTGGCAGTTGCCGCACTTCATGCATTTGGCGATTTCAGCTTCCAACTCTTTCCTAAGTGTTTGCTCGGACATGGCCACCTCTCAAATCGTCACGATTTTTCCGGGATTCAACATATTGTTCGGATCGAGCGCCCGTTTCACGGCCTTAAGCGCCTCAACCCCGGCTTCACCGAATTCCTGGGTCAAATATTTTTGTTTGGCAATACCGATGCCGTGTTCACCCGAGAGGGTTCCGCCCATACTGACCGCCGCTTCGAAAATAGCGTCTACCGCTTTGTGCACCCGGGACATTTCCTCGGTATTGGTTTCATCCGTCACAATGGTGGGATGAAGGTTGCCGTCACCCGCATGCCCGAAGGTGCCGACGGTGAGACCATATTTATCGGCAATGGTGCGGATGGCATGGATCATCTCCGGGACTTTGTTGCGTGGAACCGTGGCATCCTCAAGCACCGTGGTGGGACTGAGCTGCGCCAGGGCGGGCAGGGCCGCACGCCGGGCCGCCAGAAGGCCATCGCGTTCCTTGTCATCGGCCGCGATAATCACATCGCCGCCGTTGGCCTCGCAAACCTTCACCACAGCCTCGGCTTCCTTCTCCACGACTTCCGGCAAACCATCCACTTCTATGACCAAAATGGCTTCAGATTCGGTGGGCAGGCCAAGATGGAGATAGTTTTCAACTGTTTGAATGGTGACTTTGTCCATGATTTCAAGCGTGGCCGGAATGACCTTGCTCTTGATGATCCCGGCCACGGCCTTGGCGGCACCGTCAATGGATGGAAAGGTGGCCGTGGCCGTCTTGCGCGCCTCAGGCGTGGGAATGAGCTTGCAGATGATCCGGGTGACGACACCCAGGGTGCCTTCGGCGCCCACGAACAGTTTGACCATGTCATAACCGGAGACATTTTTAACGGTTTTGCCGCCACAGCTCATCTTCTTCCCATTGGCTAAAATGACATCGAGCCCCATGATGTAATGTTTGGTGACCCCATATTTGAGCCCCCGCAGGCCGCCGGAGCATTCAGCCACACTGCCGCCCATGGTGGCCGTATCCACTGATCCCGGATCAGGCGGGTACATCAGGCCGTATTCGCCCACCGCCGCATTCAAGTCGGCAATGATCACCCCCGGTTCACAGGTAGCGGTCAGGTTTTCGGTGTCGATTTCCAAAATTTTGTTCATCTTCAGCATGACCATCACGATGCCGTTTTTCAGGGGAATGGTTCCGCCGCTCAGATTGGTGCCGGAACCACGCGTATAGACGGGAACCTGATAGCGGTTGGCAATGGCCACGATGGCCTCGACATGCGCGCTGCATTCCGGAAAAACGACCACGTCGGGATAGGCCACCGGCATGTCCGGGGTGGCATCAAAAGCGTAGGACGCCAGGTCCTCCTTTTCCGTTTTGACGGCCTCCGGGCCAAGTTCCTGCCTGAGTTCCTGGATCATATCTGCGACCTTCATTACGTACTCCTCTCTTTGGACAAAACAATAGTTCCATTTAGTATCTCAAGGCTTATCATCAACCTTGCCCACAAGATTGCCCACCAGCGCCTCGGCGATATGAAGCACCTCGATCCGATCGCCCCGTTTCACCACCCCGCCGCGCAACTGCATCACACAGCCGGGGCATTCGGTGACCAGCAGATCGGCCCCGGTGGTTTTAATATCGTCCAGTTTGCGGGCCAGAATCTGCGCTGAAATTTGCGGGAATTTGCCGGAATAAGTCCCACCGAATCCGCAGCAGGTCTCCTCTTCCTGGGCCGGCCGATACGCAAATCCCGCTTTGCGAATCAGGGCCTGGGGGGCCTGGTGTTCACCCAGACCCCGGCAAAGATGGCAGGGCGCATGATAGGTGATGGGACGGCCGTTCCCATTGAACAGGGACGGGTCGATATCCATAACGTTCTGGACAAATTGGCTGAAGGTGATCACCTTGGCGGCAAACCGTCTGGCCCGTTCCGCCATGGCCGGATCGTCCTTGAGGATTTCCGGGAAGGCATTTTTAAGGTGCGAAGCACATGATGCGCAGAGGGTCACGATATAATCGCAATCCCGCTGCTCAAAGGCCTCGATGTTCTGGATGGCCACCATGCGGGCGGCCTCCTTTTCGCCCATCATCTGGAGCGGCAGCCCGCAGCAGGTCTGCTGCATGGGAAAGTCCAGGGCCACGGGCAGCCGGGACAGCACGTGCACGCCGGCTTCCAGTTGTCCGGGATAGACAAAGTCCTGGACGCAGCCGGAGAACAGGGCGACCTTATAGCGTGGATGGGGCACCTCGGGCCGCATGGTTTGCCAGCGGTCCCGGAAAGGGGTTTCAGCAATCGCCGGCAGGGCCCGGAAATCGTGATCCTTGGCAAAAATGAAAGGCAAATGGCGCACATAACCATCACCGATAAGCGGCTTCTGGACCCTGCGGGCCGAACGCAGCAGGCCGTGGAAGAGCTTGCGGTTCTTGAGCATGAGGCGCATGAGTTGGCTTGGCATGGGGTGGCCCTCCTCGTCCTGGATACGGGCGTGGATTTCCTTGATCAGGCGGGGCAGATCGATGCCGGCGGCGCAGA
>CAJXSL010000019.1 GCA_913060875.1 uncultured Desulfobacteraceae bacterium | reverse complement strand
TACGCTTGGGCTACGGCGGGCTCAGACAGTCCGCGCGCTTTTTCCCGTCCGCCCCGCCGATGCTCGGCGCGGGACAAAGGGTAACCCCAAAGCTCAAAAAGCTAGTTATGGCCTCCCCCGCGGCGGCTATCAGAGGTCTTCTGCTTTGAGGAAAGAACCTCGCTTTATGAATTGGAATTGCAAAATGACCACGGTATCCAATTCAGAAAAGTGGATTTTTGGTTCTGATCAAGGCCGCACAATGGTTTATGGTGAGGCGTACCCAGGTACGCCGCAACCGTAAACCTGCGGAGAACGACGAGCAGGGCCAAAAAGACTATTTCTGGATGGATACTATATGCGGTTGGCGCTGCCTAACACGTTCTCATTTTTATATTTGACCATTTCAACCAGGGCATCCCGGGCCGGACCGAGGTATTTGCGCGGGTCAAATTCGCCCGGGTTTTCCGCCAGGACTTTGCGGATGGCAGCCGTCATGGCCAGGCGGCCGTCGCTGTCGATGTTGATCTTGCAGACAGCGGATTGGGTGGCATGACGGAGTTGGTCTTCCGGAATTCCTACGGCGTCCTCCATCTTGCCGCCGTACTGGTTGATCATGGCCACGTATTGCGGCATGACAGATGAAGCGCCGTGCAGCACGATAGGGAAGCCCGGCACACGCTTTTCAATCGCTTCCAAAATATCGAACCGCAGCGGGGGTGGTTTTTCGCCGGGTTTGACCTTGAACTTGTAGGCGCCGTGAGAGGTGCCGATGGAGATGGCCAGGCTGTCCACCCCGGTTTTCCCCACGAATTCTTCCACCTCTTCGGGGCGCGTATAGTCGGATCGTTCGGCCTCCACCTCGTCTTCGATGCCGGCCAACACCCCCAACTCGGCCTCCACCGAGACATCGAAATCATGGGCGAAGTTCACAACTTCGCGGGTGAGGGCCATGTTCTCCTGGAAGGACAAGTGGGATCCGTCGATCATAACCGAGGAAAAGCCGCTCTCGATACAGGCGCGGCACAAATCGAATGAACTGCCGTGGTCGAGGTGCATGGCAATGGGAATGGGATGTTCCAAGGCTTCCGCCATGGCCACCGCACCGGCGGCCAGGTGAGGCAGCATGGACGAATGGGCGTATTGGCGGGCACTGCCGGAGACCTGCAGGATCACAGGGGATTTCGACGCCACACACCCGGTGATGATCCCCTGGAGTTGCTCCATGTTGCTGAAGTTGTAGGCCGGCACCGCAAAGCCCTCGTCCATGGCCTGGCGGAACATGTCGTCCGTGTTCACCAGTCCCAGATCCTGGTAATAGATATTATTGATCATGATAGTGGCTCCCATGTCGGAAAAGTGTCGAGAAGGAAAAAAGATACCCAGCTTTCAGTGGAACCGGTCACGTAATGATGTCGCTGTCGTTTCCGATACCGTCGTTGGGAGGTTGGTTGCAGTAGCTGATGGCGGAACAGCCGGCGGTTGCCATTTGTGGCATACCCCTGGGACTTCAATAGCGGTTGCAGGCCGGGGCTGTCAATTGGAATGTTTTAATGGAACATTCCATGAAAGAGGCGATGGCCTATGAGGCACCAGGACCCGCCGGGTACTATTCAAAGGCCTTCAAATGCAATATTACCCGAACCGGCCGGTAATATAGTCCTGGGTGAGCTGATGACGGGGCGTGGTGAAAATCTGGGCCGTATCGCCGACTTCGATGAGATCGCCCAGGTGGAAATAGGCGGTGCGCTGGCTGACGCGCGAGGCCTGCTGCATCGAGTGGGTAACGATGGCGATGGAAAACTGTTGCTTGAGCTCGTCGATCAGGTCTTCGATGATGGAGGTGGCGATGGGGTCCAGAGCCGAGCAGGGTTCGTCCATGAGGATGACTTCAGGGCTGACGGCAATGGTGCGGGCAATGCAGAGGCGCTGCTGCTGACCCCCGGACAGCCCGGTGCCCGGATGGGTCATGAGGTCTTTGACTTCTTCCCACAAGCCGGCTTTACGCAGGGATGTTTCGACAATTTCATCCAGTTCGACTTTGTTCTGGGCCAGACCGTGAATCCGCGGACCGTAAGCGACATTGTCATAGATGGATTTGGGAAAGGGATTCGGTTTCTGGAACACCATCCCGACCTGGGCCCGCAACGGCACCACGTCGACTTCCTTGCCGTAAATATCCATCCCGTCCAGGGTGATCTCGCCTTCGACCCGACAGGTGTCGATGGTGTCGTTCATGCGGTTCAAACACCGCAGGAAGGTGGATTTGCCGCAGCCGGAAGGGCCGATCATGGCAACAACTTCGTTGCGTCCGATATCGAGGGCAACATTTTTAATCGCGTGTTTGTCCCCGTAGTAAACATTGACGCCGCGGCAGGTCATGCGGGCACCTTCAACAAACGGCTCGCCGACCGTTTCACGGCTTTCCCGATCGTACAGGATTCGACCTGTCTGACCGATACCAGACACACCCGCTGTCGTTTTTACATCTACAGTCACCACCGTTGGTTCCTCTATATTGGCTGAAGCATCCATCGTCATTCACCGTCGGGCAAAGGGTTGCATTCCCGATTCGTTATCCTGGTAAGATTAAATGTCAATTTAACCATACGACAGACCGGCGTCAATATGGAGCATTTGCCGGCCTGCCGCTGGGGTTTGCGCTATTACTTCATGGTGATCGGTTTGAGCGCTTTTACATCGCTTTGAAACTGGGCCCGCTCTTCATCCGGCATGGGAATCATGCCCTTTTCACTCAGGTAGCCATCCGGACCCCAGGCCTTATCGGAGGTGAACTCATTCAGGTATTCCTGGATGCCGGGAATCACGCCCACGTGGGCTTTTTTGACATAGAAGAACAGCGGACGGGAAACGGGATATTGACCATCGGCGATGGCATCGAAGGTCGGCTGCACACCGTCCACGAAGGAACCCTGGATGATGTCCGTATTCTGGTCCAAAAAGCTGAAGCCGAAGATGCCTAACGCATTGGGGTTGGCGTCGAGTTTCTGGACGATGAGGTTGTCGTTCTCACCGGCTTCGACGTAAGCGCCGTCTTCACGGACCGTATGGCAGATCGCCTTGTAGGCTTTCTTGTCTTTTTTCTTCATGGCCTTGATCCAGTCAAACTTCTTGGCGCCGCCTTCCATGGCCAGCTCCACGAAAGCGTCACGGGTCCCGGAAGTGGGCGGCGGTCCCAGGACTTCAATCTTGACGTTGGGCAGGGACGGATTGACGTCTTTCCAGGTTTTGTAGGGGTTGGGAACCAGTGTTTCCCCGCCTTTGGGGTTCGGAACGTCCTTGGCCAGGGCCAGGAAGAGATCCTTGCGGGTGAGTTTCATCGGGGCCGTCTTTTTGGAGTTCGCTACAACGATACCATCATAGCCGATCTTGACTTCGACGATTTCTTTCACGCCGTTTTTCTGGCATTTGTCGTATTCCGACTTTTTAATGGCGCGCGAAGCATTGGTAATGTCAGGGTGTTCCACGCCGACACCGGCACAGAAGAGCTTCAGACCGCCGCCCGAACCAGTGGATTCGATTTTGGGCGTCTTGTAGCTGGTGGTTTTACCGAACTGCTCGGCGACCACCGTGGCAAAGGGGTAAACCGTAGAAGAGCCCACGATACTGATGTAGTCGCGGGCAGACGCCGCATAGACGGAGCCGGCCGACACCAGAAAAATAAGTGCTGTGCCAATTAATACCGATTTTCTGAACATGTGTACCTCCTGAGTTGTTAATCCTTCTTTGAGTAGTTGAACCAAAAAGGCGCATTGCCCTCTTTTCCTAAAATGAACCGTAAACATTAGGCGGCGGTTAGAACCGCTGCATTGAGCTTAAAATTTTCATAAAAGTCGCTACCATCGCCTTTCAAATTTTTTGCGCAGGTAGACAGCGGAAGCGTTCATTATAATTAAAAAGGCCAGCAGTACGATGGTGGCCGCCGAGGTCCGTTCCACAAAAGCGCGCTCGGGGCTGTCTGCCCAGAGAAAAATCTGGACCGGCAGGACGGTTGACGGATCTGTAAAACCGCCGGGTACATCCACGATAAACGCCACCATGCCGATCATGAGCAAGGGCGCGGATTCCCCTAAGGCCCTTGCCATGCCGATGATCGTACCGGTCAGGATGCCGGGAAGTGCCAGGGGCAGCACGTGATGCGTGACCATCTGCATTTTGGATGCCCCGATACCCAGGGCCGCTTCGCGAATGGACGGCGGTACCGACTGCAGGGACGCCCGACTGGCGATGATGATGGTCGGCAGGGTCATCAGGGTTAAAACAAGACCGCCGACCAGCGGGGCGGAGCGCGGAAGACCAAAAAAATTGAGAAAAACGGCCAACCCCAGGAGACCGAATACAATGGACGGTACGGCCGCCAGGTTGTTGATGTTGACTTCGATCAGGTCGGTCCAGCGGTTTTGGGTGGCAAACTCTTCCAGGTAAACGGCAGAGGCAATGCCGATTGGAAAGGAAAGCAAAAGCGTTACCAGCAAGGTATAAAACGATCCGGCGACGGCCCCCAGGATGCCGGCCAATTCGGGTTCACGCGAATCACCGGCCGTGAACAGGATCCGATTGAACCGTTTCTCGATCCGGCTTTCTTTCTTGAGCCGATCCACCCAGGCCAACTGGATGTCTTTGATGCGGCGCTCGCCCTCCGGTGCCTCCAGATCGAAATGGCCTTTTTCCAACATGTCGATGTCATCATCCGCGATGACCCAGACCTGAAGCGTCTGCCCGATCATCTCCGGCGAATCCAGCACCATTTGGCGAATCTGAAAAGAGGCGCCGCTGCTGACCAAACGATAGAGCATCCGTTTATCCTGCCGTGATTTGACTTCCGGGAACATCTGGCGAAGGGATTGTTTCACAATACCGGGGTAGTTGGCCGTGGACAGCGATTCCTGGCTCAGGATAGCCGGGTCGAAGAAGATATCCAGCTGGATGAAGGTCTGCTGAAACGCGGAATACCCTTTGGAGATAATGCTGCCGAAAAGAAACGACAGAAACAATAAGCTGGCCAGAATGGCACTGATGCCATAGAGCCTGAAACGGCGTTCTTTACGGTAACGCCGGGCCAACCCCGCGTTGACAATTTCAATGGCGCGTCGCCCTTGCGGGTTCAGACCATTTGGTTGGGAAGAGGGATTATTCATATTGTTCCCTGTATTTGCGAACCACGTGAAGGGCGATCACATTCAGGATCAGGGTAGCGATAAACAGAACCAGGCCCAGGGCAAAGGCTGCCAGGGTCTTGGGGCTGTCGAATTCCTGGTCACCCACCAACAGCGTGACGATCTGGACCGTTACCGTGGTGACCGTTTTGAGCGGGTTGGCCGTGAGATTGGCGGCCAGGCCGGCCGCCATGACCACGATCATGGTTTCGCCGATGGCCCGTGAAACCGCCAGCAGAACCCCCCCGACAATACCGGGCAGGGCGGCCGGAAGAACAACTTGCTTGACCGTTTCGGACTGGGTGGCACCAAGACCGTAGGCACCATCGCGCATGGCCTGGGGCACGGCATTGATGACGTCGTCCGACAGCGACGATACGAAGGGGATGATCATGATGCCCATGACCAGCCCGGCGGCCAAAGCACTTTCAGAGGAGACGTCGAGGCCCAAACCGAGGCCGGTATCCCGAATCATGGGGGCAACGGTCAGGGCGGCGAAAAAGCCGTAAACCACCGTGGGAATGCCCGCGAGAATTTCCATCAGCGGTTTGGCAATCGCCCGGAAGCGGCGATTGGCGTATTCGGAAAGGTAGATGGCCGACATGAGACCGATGGGAACGGCCACCACCATGGCAATGGCCGAGATCATCAGTGTACCGGCGAAAACCGGTATGGCGCCAAAAGCGCCTGAAGAGCCCACCTGGTCTTCCCGGATGGCCATCTGGGGGCTCCACTTGAGTCCAAACAAAAACTCGGTCAGGGATATTTTTTCGAAAAAACGGATGGCTTCGAATAGGACCGAAAGCAAAATGCCGATGGTCGTAAAAATTGCAATCGTTGAGCAGGCGATCAAGATCCATTTGATGATGGTTTCGACCTGGTTGCGGGCCCGCAGGGAAGGGGATATGGCCCGCATGATCATCGTCGTGGCAATCATGATAAGGGCCAAAACGACCACGGTCAGGGCGGCGCTGCTGATGGCCTGCAACTGGCGATAGTGATCGGCCGCCGCTCTGAGGGTTTGGTTCATCTCGGCGGAAACAATATTGCCGCTGACCAGATTTTTGATGTCATTGACAATAAGGTTAAGGCGATCCGGCGGCAGGTCGCGGATGGAATCGGGCATGCCGGCAATGACCAACTGGGTAATGATGCCGGACTCGAAAACCGACCAGGCGCTGAAAATCACCAGCGCAGGGATCCCGCACCACATGGCGGTCAGAAGACCGTAGTACGTCGGCCGCGAATGCATCTGCATCAAACCGGCGCGATCACCGGCGACCGCAAAGGCCCGCTTGCGCCCGATAACATAAGCCCCTGAGGTCAGGAGCAGAATGGCTGCGAAAATCATATACGGTGAAATCATTGGCAATGCCCCGTACAAATGCCTTCGTTACGGATATTTCCACGTGACGCAATTTCTCAATCGCGCCGGCAAGCTAAAATGAACGTGTTAGAGGACTGTTAGGCGGAAGTTAATAAAGCACTAGTTTTGCGATAGGTTTTTGTGAACAAGAAGGCGGGGCGCCGCGACAGCCTTGTCGAACTGCTATCAATTCAAGGTGTTAGGTGAAGCGTCCAAGGGTGCTGTTCAAAGAGAAGGGCGGGCCTGTTGAATGGCCTTAGAAATCGCATCGAAGTCGATTTGTTCCAACGGCGTCTGATTGACGAAAACGGTGGGCGTGCCCGTGACCCCCCGTGCAACACCGCTATTGATGGCGTGAACGAGGAGACGTTGAATCGCGGTCGATACCAAATCGTGTTGGAACCGGGGTATGTCCAGCGCCACCATATCGGCCATTTCATTCAGATCGGTTGCCGAAATGGGGCCTTCGTGCTGGAAGAGCTGTTCCCGAAAGGCCTGAAAGCGCATTTGCTTGTGGGCGGCCAGGGCGGCGGAAGCGGCCAGCCAGGAGGATTGGCTCTCCATGGCCGGGAAGGGCATGATCACCAGACGGAGGTTTTGGGGGTAGGTTTCCAGCACCTGCTGAAGGGTCGGCTCGAGCCGCGCACAAAACCCTCATTGGTATTCTTCAAAAACGGTCAGCGTAACCGTTGCCGTTGCCGGGCCAAAAGAAGGCAGCGACAAAGAGGATTCAGGGCCGGCCGGAGGCGGCGTGACGCTTTGCCCCGGCGAGGGTGGGGTTTGCGCCGCACACCCCAAGCAGACGATAAAGAGCAAGGCCAAAGCGCTGCGGTTCAGTGCGGCCGACCGGAATAGTGCGGGGCGATTGTGGCTGCCCGGCCCGGACGGCACGTGGAGGAAGCTAATAGGCCGCATGCCGCACAATCTCACCTTCGATCAAATAAATGACTTCCTCGGAGATGTTGGTCGCGTGGTCGGCGATGCGCTCCAGGTGCCGTGAAATGAGATAAAAATTGATAAAAAAGGCAACCTGATCCGGGTATTGTTTTATTTCTTCGCGAATGAGCTGGTATACTTGGCGATGGATGTCATCGACTTCATCATCCATGGTAACCACTTTAAAGGCCATATCGACATCCATGTTGACCAGGGCATCCAGGCTCAGTTTGAGCATTTTTTCCACTTCAGCGGTCATGGGTTCATAGTCGAAGGCTATGTTGGCCGGCTTGTCCTTGACCATGGTTTTGATGCGCTGGGCAATGTTGACCGTTTCGTCGGCGATGCGTTCGAGATCATTGTTGATCTTGATGACGGCAATCAGAAACCGCAGATCGATGGCGACCGGCTGGTGCAGGGCCATGATTTTAAGGCACTCCTCTTCGATTTCCACTTCCATTTCATCGATTTCGAAATCCGAGCGGATGATTTCCTCGGCGATGACAGCGTCTTTTTCCATGACGGCACTGCCCGCACGGCGGACGCGTTCTTCCACCATGGCGCCCAACGATAGAATCATCTTTTTTAACTTTTCCAATTCCTTATGAAAATGTCTGGCCATTGCTATCCCTTCTCGTTTGGCGTGGTTGACCGCAACGCTGAATCATCTTGGAAAGCTATAGGGGTTGCTTTGATCACCATGCCGCTGATGGTTTCAAAAAGTATCGCATCCCATAACGCTTTCTTTGTTAGCACCACGTTAGAAACAGGTTAGAATTATGGTAACAATTTGAATTATCATAAAATTTATTTTGTTTTCAAACCGCAATGCGTGCAAGCGTCAATTGTTTTCGTTTCCTATCGATTATCTAAAGAAATACTCATCTTACTTTAACAGCCGGAGCGTTGAAATCAACACGTCAAAACGATGATCGATTCAGGTATCGTCGCCAGCTATGGAAGGAGTTGCTATGCGTGTTGATCTACATGTCCATTCCAAACATTCGAAACGACCATCGGCCTGGGTGCTGAAAAAAATCGGATGTCCGGAAAGCTTCACGGAACCGCTTGACATCTATCGCATCGCGCGTGAGCGTGGCATGACCCACGTTACCATATCCGACCACAACCGCATCGAAGGCGCATTGGAGATTGCTCATCTGCCCCATACGTTCATCAGCGAGGAGATAACGACTTACTTTCCCGATGATCAGTGCAAGCTCCACGTGCTGGCCCTGAATATCGATGAGCGCCAGCATGCCGATATCCAAAAATGCCGGGAAAACGTCTTTTACCTCGTGGATTATCTGCAGGCCCAGGGGATTGTGCATGTACTGGCCCACCCCCTGTACGGCGTCAATGATCGTTTGCGCATCGCGCATTTCGAAAAAATGCTTCTGCTATTCAAGAATTTTGAAATGAACGGGGCACGCAACGATGCGGCCAATGACGGTTTGGAAGAAATTTTGAAGTCACTCACCCCGGATTTGATGGCCCGCCTGGTCGAACATCATGGCATTGAGCCGGGCTTTCCCAGGTCGTGGGCGAAAAACATCACCGGCGGATCCGATGACCACAGTGCCCTCAACATCGCCCGAACCTACACGGAGATCCCCGGGGCCTCTGATGTGGCCGAGGCACTGGCGGGTATTGAAAGCGGACAAAGCCGGGCTATTCGCCACGCTTCCCTTCCGGAAACCATGGCGCACAACTTTTACGGCATCGCTTACCAGTATTATCGCAGCAAATTCAATCTGGAGCGTTTCCAGGACAAAGACCTTCTGATGAAGTTCCTGGACCGGTCCCTGCGTCCGGTTGCGGATACCGGCCGCAAAGGGGAGGGCCGTCTGCTGGACAAAGTCTATTTCTTTCTCAATTCCCACAAGCGGGACAAGGCCGTGCCGCCTTCCGATGACCTTTTTGGACTGCTCAGGCACACCACCACGCGGTTGCTCAGGAACGACATGCAGTTCCATACGGTGGCGCTGAAAGGCCATAATTCCGATCGCCACTCGGAGACAGCCTGGTTTGATTTCGTCAACCAGGTTGCCAACCAGACCATCATCAACTTTGCCAATCATGCCATGAACCACCTGGTGGGCGGAAACGTTTTCAATATTTTTCATACCATCGGATCGGCGGGTGGCCTTTATGGCCTGTTGGCCCCTTATTTCATCGCCTTTTCCATTTTCTCCAAGGACCGGGATTTTACCCAGTCCGTTCGGGCGCATTTTGGTGTGCAACCGCCCGATGGAGACGATACGGCCGATACGGTGCGTATGGCCCACTTTACCGATACCTTCTATGACACCAACGGGGTGGCCTTGACCATCCAGCAACAGGTGAAGGTGGCTTTGCGAAACGGCAAGCCCTTGCAGGTGATCACCTGCAATGAAGCACCGGAAACATCTCAACCGGGTGTCAAGACGTTCAAGCCCATCGGCATTTACGAACTGCCGGAATATCGCGAACAGAAACTGTTCTACCCCCCCCTGCTGGAGATGTTGCGCTATTGTTACGAGCAAGGCTTTACCCGCATCCATTCGGCCACGCCCGGTCCGATCGGCTTGGCCGCGCTGGCCATCGCCCGCATTCTGAAGCTACCCTTCTGCGGAACCTACCATACCCAATTGCCCCAATATGCACAGTTTTTGACCGGTGATGAGGCCATGGAAGAACTCACCTGGAAATTTGTGGTCTGGTACTACGATCAAATGGATCTCATCTATGCCCCCTCCGAAAGCACCCGCCAGGAACTCATTGACCATGGGATCAACGGCGCTAAAATTGCCCTTTATCCTCGCGGCATCGATATCCAGCGGTTCACCCCGGCGAACCGCAACGGTTTCTACCAGCAGCACTTCGGGGTGACGGCCGAAACCAAATTGCTTTATGTCGGGCGTGTTTCCAAAGAAAAAAATCTTGACATCCTGGCGGAAGCCTATCGGCGTATCCATCGCCGGCACCCCCAGACCCATCTGGTGGTGGTGGGGGATGGCCCCTACCGAGCGGAGATGCAACGTCAATTGGACGATTTGCCCTGCACTTTTACCGGTGCCCTGGCCGGTGAAGACCTCGTGGCCGCCTATGCATCAGCGGATTTGTTTGCCTTTCCCAGTACCACCGACACCTTCGGCAATGTGGTTCTGGAGGCCCAGGCATGTGGGCTTCCGGTGGTGGTGTCGGACCAGGGGGGGCCCAAGGAGAACATGCTGCCGAATAAAACCGGGTTGGTCGCCAGGGGCAACGACATTGATGATTTCGTGGACGCCGTCGAAAAGATGCTGGTCGATCCGCAACGGCGCAAAGCCATGGGGCAGGAAGCGCGCCGCTATATGGAAGCCCGTTCATTTGATGCCGCATTTCTGGAAACATGGGAAACATACAAACAAATTCAAACCGGGGAAGGATTTCAATGGGTCTCCGGATTTTAAATTGTCGCCTGTTCACAGATCATTGACAGGCGAGTCGCTGATACTGCCGTAACATGAGCGGAAACAACTTTTTCAAAGAGGGGGCCACGACGATCGTTTTTCATGAAACCTAAAAACTATTTTAATCTGATCCGGCAGGGTCGTCTGCCGGGCCAGTTGATTATTCAACTGACGGACCGTTGTAATGCCACCTGCCCTCAATGCGGGATGAATATCCATGAACACTTCCCCCGTCACAGCCTGACACCGGATGCTGTGAAACGAATGATCGATGCCGCTGCCGAGCAGGGCATCGATGCGGTTTCGTTTACCGGGGGGGAACCCTTCATGGCCCTAGACGATCTCGTGCCGCTGATGGATTATGCCGGATCCGCCGGGATTACCTATATTCGAACGGGCACCAACGGGTTTTTATTCCGCGCGCCCGAGAAACCCGGGTTTGCCGACCGGGTTCATCGCCTGGCGGAAAAGCTGGCGGCAACCCCGCTGCGGAATTTCTGGATCAGCATCGATTCCGCCGATCCTGCTACCCACGAGCGCATGCGGGGGTTCGAAGGGGTCATCCGCGGTATCGAAAGGGCGCTGCCGATTTTCCAGGCCTATGGCCTCTACCCATCGGCCAATCTGGGCATCAATCGCAACCTTGAAGGTCCTCGCGCAATTCCTTTCCTGAAACCGTCCGGACCGGACGGCAAGGGGGTGTCGCCGGCCATCTTTCGCGAACGCCTGCATTCAGGGTTCGACCGATTTTTTCGGTTCATTGCCAATCTGGGGTTTTCCATCGCGAATGTCTGCTACCCCATGAGCATTGACAGCGATAAGGACGGTGATGATTTGAACGCGGTCTACGGTGCCACGGCAACGTCTTCGATCGTGTCATTTTCCAAGCGGGAAAAGGCGCATCTCTTCGACGTCCTGGCAAAGTCCGTGGTGGAAAATCGCTCCCGCCTGAGAATTTTTACCCCGCTTTGTTCGCTGCATGCCTTGCATCGGCAATTTCAAAGCGGTCATCGGGGCTATGCCTGCCGCGGCGGTCTGGATTATTTTTTTGTCGATGCCGCCCGAGGCCATACCTACCCTTGTGGTTACCGGGGTGAAGAGGATTTGGGGCCTTTCTGGAATTGCTCCGATGTGCCCGCCGTAAACGCGGGGGACTGTTACGCCTGCGAATGGGAGTGCTTTCGCGATCCCTCGGAGCTCGGCGGTCCATTGCGGGATTTGAGGCACCATCCCCTGGGATTGATGCGGCAATGGAAAGCCGATGCGCCTTTTTACCGAAAATGGCTTAAAGATTTGCGCTATTATCGGGACTGCGATTTTTTCGATGGCCGCCGACCTGCCCGACCCACCCGCCTAAAGCGCTACGCCAAAGCTCATCTTATGGATAATTGAATTCTAATCGCCTGATAATCCCGACCTAATTGCATTAGGGTAAATTGTGGCCATACAGATCTTGCGGCAGGTTCATGCACAGCAACGCTAAACGGAAGACCGACCCCTCTATTTGTAACCAAGCGAGTCAACCGCAAGATCCATCTTGGGGACCGGAATGCCAAGGAGGCTTCGATGAATCGACTTAACCCGTGTCTGCAATGCCCGCGACGAAACAAGGACAAGAACAACAGTCAGTGCCGTGTCTGCGACAAACGCATGGCCTATCTGCGGCGGTTGAGCCGTGAACTGGAGTTTAGCGCCGCTATGGCTGTTGACCACGGGTATCCCCTGCATTTGCCCTCGCGAAGATCATAAAAGGAATGACCCCATGACGGAAAAATATTTTTGTATGAATGATGAAATTTTTATGTTCCACCCGGATACCCATGAAGTGTTTCGCGTTGCCCCGCAACGCTTCGAACGGCTCGATCATCCTGAAGAGATGCAGACATTGCGACTGCGGGCAATGGAGATTACCCGTAAACAGGCCGAACTGGCTGTCCCTTCACTTCGGCAAATGAACCGGCTATCTCTTTAACCTGAATATTTCATCCCACGAACGTGTGAAATAGCTGGATTCACCCTCCCGGGGACAAAGCGGCTTTATTCTATGCGAGGTTTATGACGCTGGAAACTTTGGTTGCGCAGTACGGCTATCCGGCCCTTTTTATCGGTGCCATTTTGGAGGGGGAATCGGTCCTGCTGATTGCGGCTCTTCTTGTCCAGCAGGGGTTGATGGATCCCAAAGGCATGGTGCTGGCATCCGCCATGGGGGCCTTTGTCGGCGATCAGTTTTTTTTCCATCTGGGACGACGCAAAGGCCCCGGGCTTTTTCGCCACCGGCCCACCTGGCAGCAAAAAATGAATTGCGCCGTCGCCATGCTTGACCGTCGGCGTGAGGTGGTGGTGCTTTTTTACCGTTTTATCTATGGCATGCGGGCGATTATTCCCTTCCTGCTGGGTTCCGGAAAATGCCGCGTGGGCACCTTTGCCCTGCTCAGCTTCCTCAGCGCCATTGCCTGGGCGGTGATCATCGGCTCGGGCGGCTATCTTTTAGGAGAAGCCTTCCAGAGAATTCTCGAACACGGACGATACTTCCAGATAGGTGTTTTGGCTCTGGGTGCTTTGGTCGTGATCAGCGTAATGATGTGGCATCGGCGGCGGAAGCGTAAGCGCACGAAAGGTGACCGGCAAGATTCGAAAGCCGGCCTTTCTCGTTGATTACTATACCGCTATTCCCATTTTCTCGGGCAAGAAAAGATGATTCCGTAAAGAGTACCTTGTCCGTCATTACGGATTTTGGATCGGCGTCCGGGACAGGCTTTGAACGGGAATCTCTATCATCTTGATATCAGAAGATCCTGGCTTTATCCGACGCCCTTTCGAACCCGATTCCAATACCGATCCCGACGCCGCGAGTCGTGGTTATTGCAACACAGCCTCTTCCGCCGGAATGACCCATGCTGCCAAACCCCTAACGCATCAATTGCGACGCAGCTTCTTTCGCCGGGATGACGTCAAAATGGCCTCGCGACTTTTTACGCTTCCATCAAGAAAATATTTTTTTTCATGAGAAAAAAACGGAGCATCATACGAGATGGCGGTGAACGTGAAACTGAATGGTCGACCCGGTAACGTCGCTCCGACCGGTGTAAACAAAGGCGGTTACCCAGAGGACCTGGAGCATTAGCAGCATGGCCGGGTGCCAGAGCCGGGCGAGGCCTTGAAGAATCGAAAGGGATTCAAGAACTGGCGGTAAGGGCGCAATAGCCGCCACCCCTATCGCAATGGCGACAGCGACCAGGCTCATGTACTGGTAGGCGCTGATATGGCCATTTCCTCTATAGTCAGCGCGCAGAAACTCCGATGCGAAGCGCCATAACTGGCTGATGACCAGGGACAGCAGCAATGCTGTGTGAAAATGTTGGTTGAGGAAGGCATAAATGCTCACCAGGGCGGTTACGGTGTAAAGCACGGCGGTGATGGCCTGGACAGGTACGACCTGGACCCCATCGAGGTGGTGGGCGTAGGCAATTTTACGTGTCGATCCCTGAAAGATGAAATGCCAGTGGCGAAACAAGGGACGCAGGCGGGGATGAACATCGGAAAGGGGTTTGCCATAGCAGCAACCAAAGCTGATACAGGCCAGGCGACCAATGCCCTCGCCCCAGCAATAGGCAATCGCTACCGCGGCCAGAAAAACTATCGGATTCACGGTCTGATGAAACAGACGGGTGGATAGCGGCGGCACCATTATCAGAAGGGGCGGCGTAAGGAGAATACCGAGAAAAAATGCGCCGCCGATACTGAAAGTGTGCGGTTTTTTCTCAACCAGGCGGGCCACTATGCGTGACCCCGGCATGCAAATGGCAAGGATGACGACCACTAGGATCAAGGTAAACCCGACGGGAATGCCGGCGGCAGCTGTCAGAAGGATTAAAAGGGTGCAGGCGAGGGTGTAGGCCGTGGCATTGAAGAACCCGTAGTACGTCAGGTTGATGCCCTCCCAGCAGTTATCGGTGCCTTTGCATTTGGGAATGGAGGCCACAAACTGCCATTTTTCCCGGGTTAGGTGCCGAAAGGCCCAGCGAAAAAGGAAAACGGTCAACAGGCCGCACAGGCCTACAAATATTTCATCAGCCATCAAATGCTCCTTTCATGGCAATGGTGTCGCGCACCTGGACTTCGGTTTCGACCAGCTGCCGGCCGAAGCCGCGGGAAAACCGGCTGCGGGCACTGGCATGGTGCTGGTTGGCCAGGATATCGTCGCAGAATTGAACGCGGTTGTTCTGGAACATAAGGACATCCACCGAACTGCCGGGGCGGTATAGGCTTTTGGGCTGTCCGCGTCGGACGACCATTCCGGTGGTCACCGGACGTGGCGTGTCGTAGCGTTCAGGGCTGTAGCGCTGGACGATATCACCGATCATCAGGGCCACAACCTCCACCATGGCAACCAGTCCGACATGGCTGCCGTTCGGTACATCGGTGTCGATAATCGTAACCACCCGCCGGTTCTTGGAGTAGGGTGTTACCATGCGGACAACGGCACCGGGATTGCAGGAATGGTAAGCGCCTTGAATTTCGTAAATATCCACAACGCGTCCGCTTACGGGAAGATGATTGTAGTGGTATTTTTCGGGTGTCAGCCGGAAGACGGCGAACTGTCCATCCTGGAAGGCCTCCAGCCACCGGGTTTTGTTGGCGCCAAGCAGGTCCTGGTAATCGAAGAATTTTTCTTTCAGGAAAAGCTGTGACTGGCGGGCAAACGAGCCCGTCAGCATGCGGGCGTCGGCCGGTGACACGATCTGGTTTTCGTCCAGCGCCATCGGACGGCACTGCCAGTAGCGGATCTGGCGTTCGAACAGTTTGCGCGGTGATGTCAATTCATCCGGCGACAGGCATTCATCCATGCGGATGGCAAGCTGCCGGATCATGCGGCGGACGGCCGCAGGAGAGCGCCGTGATGGCAGATCGAACTGCCAAAAGGCGCAGCAGTCGTTGGTCCGTCGGGAGGTGAGTTGGTCAAAGACGCGCGGCGAGCGTTCCCGGGCGTGGGCATAAAGCAGGTGGATCATTCGATCTGAGAACAATCGCTCGGTGATCACCTGGCCTGTGTCACGTTGAATGTATTGATGTTCGGGTAATGTGGTCATGAGATTATCATCGGCGGTGCGTATTTCCCGTCCGGAATGGATGCCATCGCGAAACGATGGCGTCGAGGTGCTGTGTGCCGGACGGGTGCTATGACGCGGCGGCCTCCTCTGTCTGGCGCGCCTTGAGGGTAATCAGGATAAACAGATGAAGGAGTTTGGCCAACGTCTCCTCGGATGCCATTTCAAAGAGGAGCGCCTGGCGGTGGCGTGCCAGAAATTCCCGGGCGCTCAATCCTTTGAGGAGTTGATACAGTGGTCGATTGTAGCGGCCCTGGCGCCAGGCGCGTGGCGTGTCGATAGCGGCCAGCTCTTTTTCCAGGATATCCAGCCCTTCCGCCATCTGCTTGCGGCATAATGTCTCCCGATAATACTTTTCGGCGGCCTGGTTGAACTCATCCGCCGAAAGTTGCAGGGGGGAACGGGCGCCGGCTTCTGCCAGGATGCCGCGTGTCAGGCGGCCGGCGGCACCCCGGTCCCTTGGCGATTGCAGACGCTCTTCAAGGTCATCGAGGCAGCCGCCGGCCTGGAACTGCTCGATCAGGTCCGCGCCATCCCGCCGCAGCGTGCGAATCAATGCGCGCCGGTATTCATCGAGCTTAATGCGGATATAGCCGGGATAACGATGACTGAAGCGGGTGCCACGGACATCTTTGAGCAGCCGCATGAGGAAACGGTTGCGACTTTCGCGATGGACATAGAACGTCGGAATGTCGATAGCCGCGCCGAAAAAGATCTGGCGGCGCTCGCTTTCGATTTTCGGCGTATCCGGTATGTCGCTGTGGTGAATGCCTTCCCGAAAGATATACTGGTATGCCAGTGCGGAAAGCAGCGACTGCAGGCAGGCGGCCGGCGCCAGGTCCTTCGGGATGCTTTCGAACTGGCTGTAATGGCGTCCTTCAAAACCCGAAAAACCCATGTCATCAAAGCGGCGCAGCCGGTAGAGCAGGTAAAGCGGCATGGACGCGTGAAAGGCCCCCATGGATGTCAGATCGTTTTTCAATTTGAGGTCGCTGCCGAGTTCACCGTTGAGGGCCCCCGAGGTGCGGGTGCTCATCAGGCAGGCCAGATAGTCCAACAGACGAAAATCCAGCACGAAATCCCCTTTGAGACCCAGGCCGCGGCTCAGGGTGCGGTCGAGCCAGACAGGGCCGAAGGGCGTGATGGGTCTCCCCAGGATTTTCATGCGGGCTTTTTTCTTCCAGCGACGCCAGATCATCCTCAGATGGGTTTGATTCAGTTCGTGTGGAAGAAAACCCAGGGCTTTCTCAGGATGCATGTCGCTGAAATCCAGGCGGTAGGGCGCACCGCTGTAGGTGCCGACGAAAAGAGGCAGGAAATGTTCCAGAATTTTAATGGCCAGGTCTCCCAGCCATTTTTCTTCCCGGGCACCGAATGCCAGATCCGGGTTTCTCAGATGCTGACTCAGCATACGACTGCCGATACTCAGATGGGTACCGTTATTGGCCAGACTGATATTGGAGAGGTTGGGCAGTACCACAAGATTACGGGTAATGATACCGGCATCGCGGAGTTTGGAGACCGCGTTCAGTTGGCTGCGGGAAAGCACTCTATGGCAATGGGCCATATAGGCCTGTTTGTCTTCGCCACGATCCCACCCTGAAAGACAGGGACTCATGAAAAGCTCGCGGTAGTAGGCGTCCGGGATCAGTTCATTCAGCCGCTTCTGGCGTTGAGGGGGATGGGGCGCCATATAGATCATGGCACGTTGCCCGTTGTTCAGCAGGCCGAAACGTCGATTGGCGTACATCACGAGAAGCTGGGAAAGCAAAAGGCGCTTGGTGGTCTCCTCGGCAATGGCCATGCCGGGGCGGGCTCCCTTGGCGAGCGTCGGCGTATAAAAGGAATGGGTTTCGGGTGACGTGTTGTCGCTGATAAAGTGGGCCATCATACGCCGCGCTTCGGTGCGGATCATCGGATCCGTCTGCGGTGTGCTGACAACCTCGGCCAGTGCCAGCTTCATCAGATAGCTGATGGGCACCCGGATATAGGCTTGCCCCTGGCGGTGGCATCGGAAGCGGTCGGCGTCTTTGCGGGCGCGGCTGTTGGGGCTGCGCTTATCGGCGCGCAGATCTTCCCGGAATACTTTCCGTGAAAAGGCCGACAGTCGATCTTCAGGGAATTGGACCCAACTGTTCTCCCACAGACGATCGGTGTTCTGCTGCAGATAGGCTTCCAGACCGTCCAGCAGGCGCGGTGATGTGTCACCGGCCACGGCCATGTGACGCACATTTTCGAAGACATCGGACGCCGCAATGGAAATGGGCAGGTCCACCTGGGAGGCATCGCCTGCCACGGAGGCCTGGATTTCATTTTCAACCCCGGCCGTTGTATCTTCCGGAGAAAAGGGGAGGGTGCGCGCCAACGTTTCCGGATTGCGGGGATCGATTCCGAGCCGGTCACCGGCAGTTGTTACCGTTTTCACCGGGAGGGGATTAAAGACGTCGGGGCGGATCACATTGGATAAAGCCGGGGATTGCAGCATAGCGTCCTTCGTTCAAACGGGTGTGCTTCATTTTTAATGTTTCCATTCTGGAGGAGGGATGTTCCGCTGGTGTTAAGATTGGGTATGAATTTTGTAAAATAGACGACTGGAGGGGAAAGGTGCCGCATCGGGAGCGGATTTTTTTTTTGACAATAATCGGCGATCCGACTAATACTCATAAAAGGACAGGTGGCAACGCCAAGGCCCTGCCGGCGGCCCGGCATGCAGGCAAGACCCATGGAGGAGCGCGACAATGGCGGAAAACAAAAAGCCAATCAGCCAAACCGATGTAGCCTTTCGCTTATTTGAGCTCATAACCGATTTGTCACTGGAAGAACAGGTGGCCATGCTTGAGGAGCTCGAGAAAAAGCAGGCCCGCCATACACGCCGCCATAAACGCCGGGAAACAAGCCTCACCGTATATTATGCGACCCATGACCGAGCTTACCGCGACACCATCCAGAACATCAGCCCCACCGGTGTATTCATCGAGACGCGGGAGCCCTTTAATGTCGGTCAGGAAATCCTGCTGAATTTTACCCCTTCACGCAATGCCGATCCCATCAAGGTCCGGGGTAAAGTGGTTCGCATCACCGATGAAGGGATTGGTGTCAAATTCGTGCGGCCGGTAAGGAAAGACCGCGCTTCGTGATGGCGGAGCACCTCAACGCGGCAGGAAAATGGAAAATGTCGTGCCCACCCCCAGCTTGCTATCCACGGTTATTTCACCATCGTGCGCCTGAACGATATGCTTGACGATGGCCAGACCCAGTCCGGTCCCGCCGAGTTGCCGGCTGCGGGCCTTGTCGACCCGGTAAAACCGTTCAAACAGTCGTGAGAGGTTGCGCTTGGCAATGCCGGAGCCATAGTCCCGGATATGGATGGCGAGCATGCCGTTGCGGTTCTCAGCCAGGATTTCCACACGGCTTCCCTCTTCGCTGTATTTGACGGCATTGTCCAGCAGATTCAGGATTGCTTGCTCCAGAAGCGTGGCATCCACATTGGCCTCAAGATCTTCGCCGTTCAGAATTTGAATGTCGATATGCTTGTTCTCGGCACTTTTTTGGCAGACCTGAATAGCGGTTTGGAAAATGTCGCCCATGCGCACCATCGCGAGGTTGAGGGCCTCACGGAAATTTTCCCGCTCGATGCGCGAGAGGGACAGCAGATCTTCGACGATGGCTTCCAGGCGATTGACATGCTTGATGATGATCCCCAGGAAACGGTTGGTGTCTTCCGGAGAGTCAACTTCGCGGTTATGCAGCGTTTCCACGTAGCCCTTGATGGCAGTCAGGGGGGTTTTGATCTCATGGGAGACATTGGCCACGAAATCCCGGCGCATGTTTTCCAGGCGCCGCAAACGGGTCACGTCCGTCATGACCAAAAGCGTGCCGATCCGTCGTCCGGTGGTATCGACAATCGGTGAACTTTTGATATTGAGGACGACTTCCGCCTGGCGGTAGAAGGTAATATCTTCCTCCCGCGAATCCTCGGCGGAAAGGGCTTTGGTAACAAAAGTCTGCAGCGCCAGGTTGCGGACAACCTCCTGAATGCTGCGATTTTTGACCTTGTCACGGTCACACTCGAACATCTCCGCGGCCAGGGGGTTCATGCTCATGATGGCCTCGGTGGCGTCGATGGCCACCACCCCTTCCCGCATACTCGATAAGACGGTTTCCAGTTCATTCTTCTGGTTAATGGCGGTTTCGATGCGATTGTCCAGTTGGGTCGCCATTTTATTCATGGCGCTGGCCAGCACGGCCAACTCTTCGGTTGCGGGCAGGGGCATTTTCTGGTTCAGGTTGCCCGCCGCAAATTCATCCGCGCCTTTTTTCAGCATTTCAATCGGATGGCTTATTTTGCGGGCCGCCAGGAGGCTGATCAAGCCTACAATGATCGCAATAAGCAATCCGCCGCCGGCCATGCGCCATCGAATGGCCTGCATCTTGTCTTCCAGAGATGTGACCGGAAAGGCTGCCCGGACAACACCTGTCAGACGGTCCTGCTGATTGACGGCAACGGCGACGTACATCAAACGTCGGTCAAGGGTTCGGCTGTAGCGAACGGATCGCCCCATGCCACTGCCCCGCGCTTCACTGATTTCGGGGCGCCCGGAATGGTTGTCCATATGGGCCGGGTTCTCCTGGGAGTCGCCTACGACCCTGCCGTCCGGCAGGATAACGGTAAAACGTGTTGAGGAAATCTGGCCGGCGATCTTGCAGATACGGTCGATGCGTTCGGCCTGCAGCGGGTCTATAAGGGGATCGATTTGGTACCGGACCAGGGCGATGCGATCTTTGAGATCCGTTGCGGTCTGGTCCAGAAAAAAGATTTCGAGGGCGTGGGAGGCAAACCAGATGGCCGTAATAATGGCCATCAGGGTGACCAAAAGAAAAGATGGGAATATTTGCCATACGAGTCGTTTGCGTTTCATGATAATTCTTTGAAGCGGTAGCCGACGCCACGGACGGTTTCAATATAGTCCCCGCAATGGCCCAGCTTTTTGCGCAGGCCGACAATTTGTACATCCACGGAACGGTCGGTTACGGGATAATCATCGCCCCGCACCATATCCACGATCTGGGAACGGGTGAATACCCAGCCCGGCCGTCGGGCCAGGATGCTGAGAACCTGGAATTCGGTATAGGTCAGGCTGACGGGTTGATCCTGGATGGTCACCGTGCGGCGGCCTGGATGGATTTCAATGTCGTGGACACGGATAACGGCGGTTTCATCCGGAATGTCATTGCTGCCCCGACGGATGATGGCGCGGGTGCGGGCAACCAGAATGCGGGGACTGAAGGGCTTGGTAACATAATCGTCCGCACCGAGTTCCAGACCGGTCACCACATCCGACTCTTCGCCCTTGGCGGTCAGCATGAGGATGGGGATGTGTTTGGTCTGGGCATCATTTTTTAGCCTGCGCGTCACTTCCAGTCCGTCGATCCCCGGCAGCATCAGGTCCAAAATCATCAGATTGACAGGCCCGGTTCGGGCGGCCGAAAGGGCCTTTTCGCCCGAATCGGCGCATTGGACTTCATAGCCTTCACGCTTTAAATGGTGCCGGACCAGTTCCAGAATGTCCTCTTCGTCATCAACGACCAGAATGGTTTCTTTCGCCATGGGTTTGCCCTAAGCCTTAGAGGTTTTTAGTTTATCGGGGCACATCTACGGGTTTGGTGTTAGGCTTATGTTAAGGCGCCATTAGAATCCGGTTCAGATATGGTGTGAATAAGGTTAGGCGGCGATGCCGGTTTCTCACTGGTGAATAGCCCATAATATACCAATTCATAGACGGTTCCTGTGCCGGTGGCAAGAAGTGCGTATCGGTGTTGTGATTTCAACGGCCGGTTAGAAGGGCGGCAGCGGTTGTACGGTAATGATTTAAAAAGCGCGTCGCCCGGGATTCCTGTTACTGGCAGATTCTTCTTGACGCTTAAGAGCTTCGTTTTCCAGATATTGCTTTAGATTGTCGACAAAATAGATGCGCATTTCCTGGGACAGGCGTCCGCTGCGGCGCCGATAGACAGTGGCCACCAGAATATCCCCCCCCTGTTTCCATATGTATACAGGTTCTGACTGCCCGGCAGTTTCCACGATACGCGGCGGACCGTATTTGGACGTCAGGGTGGCGATGCTGTCGCCAAAATCAACAGAGGGATGAATGGTGAAATAGAGGGGACGTCCGGTGCGGTTGGAAAAAACGAGTTCAATGAATCGGAAGGGCATTTGCCGGGTTTGGGCGCGGTGATAGGTCAGGCGGGCGGTGTCGTGTTCTCTGCGTTCGCCTAGTGGGGGGTTGAGGCGTTGATTGATGTCATCCAAAACCGGCAGGTGGGTTTTAAGGAATCCTCGGTCGATAATGGTGAGATCGATGGGGGTCGCATGGGCAATCGCGTCCGATCCCAGGGTTTGGGAAAGATTGCGGCGAAGGTCCCGGTTGAGCACCGTCGTGCGGTGCAGATCGAAAAATGTAAAACCGCTTGAGGATGAGGTTTCTTCGGCGGGGGACGCAATTTGGATATCGCGCTGGGTGCGGGTCAGGGCAATAAAGGTTAGTATGATGATGATCAGCAAGCCCGTTGCAAGAAGACTCATGAGCAGATAGCGCTGTTGTTGTGGGGTCATATAGGCCTCTTCAATCAAGGGACGTGACGGCAAGGTAGCCAGCAAATTGAAAATAACAAAGCGCGACCCATTTGTCAGGGAATAATTAGTGCCCTTCCAGAAACGGTATCTTTTGACCCCGAGCGGCGTTTTCGCTCGTTTTCAATCCTCGCAATAGCGGGCTATTCCTCCGGTTGAAAACGCGTTCGAGCCTTGCCAGGAACCAAAACCTACCATTTCTGGAAGGGCACTAACTTGCCCGAACATTTTATGAAATTTTTTCTACGCAATCAATTTTATGTAAGTATTCAGAGGTATAATAGCTTTATAAGGTATGATTTTCAGGTGACACTTTATACTCTGCGTCGATTTCCAAAATCATCGATAAAATTTCACTCTTCGGGCGCGCCCGAGATGTCCATTGACGGCGTTATCAAGCGCTTGCGGTACAGGCGTACAGCGGCGCCCCTGATGCCTTGTCAATGAACATCTCGAACGCGTGAAATATCCGGGCTATGGAATTGGAAACATGGATTCCGGCGGAGCCCTGTCATTGATGCGGGGAGTGGATTTATCCGAGCCGGAAGGCGGTCAGCGTATCACCAGAACCGGGCAGGGGGCTGTCTGGAGTACCCGGTGCGTAACGCTGCCCAATAGAAGACCCTGCAGGTTGGTGCGTCCACGGGTACCCATTATGATCAGGTCGCAGCGGTCGATGGTTGCGACCTTTACGATGGTGTCGGCGGCCGGACCTTCCATGATGCGGTCTTCAAAAGGGATATCGGCCTGGCTCAGAGCATCTCGATAGGGGCTCAGGGTTTCCTGCGCGTCTTCCAGTGTGCGCGTGATAATAGACTGGAGGTAGGGCTCTCCGATAACTTTCGGGAAAGGCCGGTGGCAGAACAGCAGCAAAATACGGCCGGACAGCAGGTGCGCCAGCTCGCCGGCATATTGGGTGGCCCGGTGGGCATGATCGGACCCGTCCACAGGCAGGAGGATATGGCTTCCGTGCATGATGCATCTCCTGTTTGCAAAGGCCGGTAAGGTCACGGCGCGGCCGATGTGCGGCAACGACAATGGGCATGGGTGGGAAGGGGCCGGCCCATGGGGCGGGCCGTTGTCCGGGCCCTGTGGCCATATAGCCCGGATATTTCATGAAATGTTCGGGATAGGTGGTTGACGGGCGACATGGGCACTTTCTCTGCCGCCCGCCGATTCAGCGTGGCCATAACCTTCCCCCGTCCCTATCCGGTTGAATCACTGGTCGAGTAATGGAGTTTACCGGTGCTAATGGGCACCCCCTCGTGCGGTGTCCAGCGTTTGGCACCCACCTCGCGTGGATCGCGGGCTGCTTTGAGGATTTCGATGCTGCTCTTGAGCCCCTTGTAAAGGCGCGACATCTCGATGGCCATACCGGCAATCTGGGCTACCGCCTGGACAAAGTTCACGTCTTCAAGGGTAAACTCAAAATGTTGAGCCGTGTAAATGCGGATGGCACCGATGGGATTGCCCCGGGCCATGATCGGTACGGCCAGGATCGAGGCGATGCCCTCCTTGGCAGCCTCGGCCGGGTACTGGATCCGAGGGTCGTCACTGACGTCATAAATGGCCACCGGGCCGTCTTTGAGCGAGTCGGCAATGGAGCGCAGGGCGCTGATCGGCCCCTTGTTGAGGTAGGTGTCGCTGAGTCCTGCCGAAGCGGCAATTTCAAGTTCCTGGGTTTTGGGATTGACCAGAAAAAGAGCACAGCCCTTGGTTTTGAGGGCATCTCGCACGCCGGTGACGCTCAGCAGGGCAATATCGTTAAATTCCCTTGACATGGAGATGCGCTGGGTGATTTGCAAAAGCGTCTCGTAGTTGAGCAAATGTTTTTCCATAGCCTCCTCCTCTCGTTCCTTTGACGGTTGCCTATCACTATGCCGCGAAGCCGTTTCAATTCCTCGCAAAGACTTGCTGCCCACGGGGTTCCATTCGTTCACCCCTGTTTGCGGCATGGCGGCAAAAAGGGCGGTCCGGGCCCTGTCGGCGAGCGTGTTCCGAGGGTTGAAAGTGCTTCTAATCAGGGGGGACACCGGGACGTGTCTCTCGACACAATCGGGCACGTTATGAAGCGATCGGCCACAGAGGGCGGATGCGTCGACGCCGGGTCGACACGGGTGTCCCGGGTCCGTCCCTGACGGTTGTCATCGGCAACGATGGGGCGTTAAACCGGTCTGCACGTTGTGTAAAGAGCTGGAGCAGGATCGAATTCTCAGTTACAGCGAATTTCTTGGCGAGGGAACTATCCGTTTTTGAATCGTATCATCCGAATGGCCGTGTTCGCACACGCGAAGGAGAGAATGAAGAAGCGACGATGTCCGTCACAGTAGAGGCGCCGAGGAGACCGTAAATGGAAATGTCAACTCGTGTGTAATAAACCTAATCATTGGCGGCACAAGCTGTCAAGCGAAAAGACTTGACCCTATTGCCGGTGCCTGGGGGCCCGTCGAAACGGTAGAAAATCTTTGCTGTCAAAAATCGGCCGCCAAACCATTTGCCCTAAGGAGCGGACGGCTTTGCGGTCGGCAGCGCTCCGGCGGTTTCAAGGCGGAGGGCTGCATTCATTTTTTTTCAGACGACAGGTTTCGAAGCAGGAAATCGGCATCCTCGATGCCAAGATTTCGGACGTCAAGAAAGTCCGGGATTTCAGGCAGCACGACTTGAAACGTCAAACCGCCAAGGGTTTCGATCTGGTGCGGGATTGCATTTTTTCGGGCATGCCCTGTCCCTGCCAAGATGACCATGTGCTGATCAGGCTCCTTTCCCAGGTATCGCAGGGCGTTGACAGCCATGGCCTTGTCCCATACCAGCTGGGCCTCACAGAAATGGTCGAAGGTCATGTTGCCATGGCCGTGGGCGCCGTAAGCCTGCCGAATATAGGTCCGGTAGTCTTCGTCTACGGAACAGGTTACAAACGGGAGCCCCTGACGCTGGGAAGGGGTCAGGGAACGGAACCCTTTCCGGGCCACCTGACGGGTTATCGAACGGGGTACATTGAGACCGATTATGGGAATCTTGTGGTCCCGGGCAAACATGAAAATCGATCGATAGAGGGGCCAGGGGTAATTCCAATTGTCGCGATAGATATCCCGGAATGTATTCTCGTCCATTTTTCCGGAAATCCAGGCATCCAATTCGGCTTGGCTGTCATGGCGGATCATTTCCATGCCGATGGCCAACGGCAGACCATGGGCCGCCAGCAACTGGATCACCCGCAGCTGCCCCTCATGGTGATGGGCCTGGTTATGGCGCTCCCCCACCAGGATAACACGATGGGCCGCAAGATGCCGAACGAAGACATCCTCGGAAACGGTTTGGCCGGTGGAAAGCTGGACATATACAGGCCCAATGCCACCCGCCACCAAAATAGACGCACCTAAAACGACCAGCCCGGTGACCAGCCCGAGAATCGAAGTTCTGACCATAACGCTTTCCTCAATGGGTGTGCGTGTTTAACCGCACCCCGGAACATCCCACGCGTCCCCTGGGGTTAGGAGGTTTCAGGTTCTACGGGGGAAGCCTCATTCCTCTGGCCAGACACGCACCAAAGGCGATGATGTCGCCGGCCAGACACCTTTGACCCGATTCGTGGTTCCGGCAAAAACAAGGTAGCTGTAACGGCCGTAATGCGGGATCTTGCGCGCCAGGGTCACATGGTCGCTTTCGCGGCCATGGGCCAGCACGGCCACGACCTTTTCATCGGAGCGGGGGTGGGGCCACACCCCGAAAAAGCTGTTCGTGCCGGATGAATAGGTTTGACCGGCCAGCTCGAAGCCCCCCGGTGTCAGGGCGATAGGGCCCTGAATGGCATTTTGCAGGTTCTGATGCCTGGGGATGCCGAGAACCACGATGTCCTGGCCTTCCGGTACATTCGCGTCTACAGACTGCTCCGGTATCACACGGACTTCGCTGCGGCCCAGTGCGCGTGCCAACATATGGGCTGTCTGCCGTTGGGCTGACGTGGGCGCAGTGGTCGGAATTACCACCAGAAGGGAGGCCTTGCGACGCAGGGCGTTAATGGTGGCCGGGATTTCTTCCGGGGCCAACCGGCGGAACACATGGGCGTGCGGGTCGGCTTCCAAGCGCCTTGGTCGGCCGTCGATACCTATCTGGAAGGGTGTCGATTCCCCCCGGACATCGAGAATTTCCCGAGCGGTGGCGGATGTGCCGGCCAGTTCGATCGGCACCTGCAGTCGATAGAGGGGCGGCTTTTGGCGTAAAACGCCGCTCACGACATACCGGCCCGGGGCGTTGACGTTCACCCGGAGATCTTCGAACGCCAGCGATGGCCCTCCCGGTCGCTCAAGCCACTGCTGAAAATACCAGGACAGGTCACTGCCATGGACATGCTCGAAAGCGCCTTGCAGGTCTTTCCAGTTGGCAGCCTGATGCAACCGGGTGCGGTAAAGGTGTCGCAGACCGTCCCAAAACGCCTGGTCGCCGATGGCCTGGCGCAGCATGTGAAACACCATGGCACTTTTATCGTAACCGACGGCTTTGGTTTGTGGGTTGAAACGATGGGAGAACCGGCGCAGCGGGAATTCGTCCGCCGGCGCGACGAGGGTGGCATAATTCCGCAGCAATTGCCGGCGGTGCGCGCGCGCGGCTTCTTTCGACAGCATTTCCTGATACAGGTAGTCGGCCACATAGCTGGTCAGGCCTTCACTCCAGTTGCCGTCGGATGCGTCGATGCGTACCCCGTTGCCCCACCAGCAGTGGGCGATCTCATGGCCCAGGCTCGTTTTCACGATGAACGGCAGGCGCAGAACCCGTCCGCCGATGAGGGTGTACGATGGAAATCCGTAGCCGGTGGGAAAGAAATTTTCGACGACACTGAACTGGGGAAACGGGTAAGGGCCGAATCGCTTTTCGTAGAGGGCGATATAATTTGCCGTTGCGTTCAGATAAGTCGCCGCCAGGCGCTGGTCGTCCGACAGGAAATAGGTCGCAATGGGAATATCGCCGGCCGTGGACGTGGTCACGACATACCGACCGGCCGAGAGGGCCAGACGGCCGGCCGGCGGGTCGATTTGCCAGCGCGAAACGGATAAACCGTCGTATGTGGCAAACCCGACGGGACGGCCGGTGGTCACCGCCCGGATGCCCTCGGGCGCATGGACCTGCAATGCCAGTGTTTCGGTGGCGCCGCCGATGGCCGGGTACCAGCCCGCACCGCCCAGCAGGAGGGTCCCCCGGGGGGTGATCGTACCGCTTACGCCGTAGCCGGGGTTGTCGGTGTTGGCCGGCAATTCAGGGGCTTTGTCGCGAAAATAGCCTTCGTATCGGATTTCCAGGTCGATGGCCTGGCCCGGCGCCGTATTGGAAAGGTCGATGGCCACGCCGTTGGCCGCGGCAACGGTTTGGCGGGGAACGCCGTTGACCGTCAAGGCGGTAATCCGGATGCGTGGATTGAGTCCGATGGGCACAACCGTCTTTGGAACGTCCTTGAGCGTAATGTGGTCTGTTCCCGACAGACGTGAGGTTTCCGGTGCGAGGGTGACCGTCAGTTCGTGGGTGGCTTGAAAGGCAAACCCATGGCTGCTCGCCATCAATAAGGATATGGCCACGATAAGGTGCCGCAACAAGGGCCGATGGCGTAATGTCGGCCTGTCGGTAAAGCCGGTAAAGATGGTATTGGGGCGCCCGAGAGGAGAAATCATTTGATGTTTTAAGATACCTTTTCGCCAGGGTTTCGAATAACGTAAGCGTTCCATCCTGCATGTCAAAACCATGCGGGGCATTGACGACGCCCAATGGGTTGTCCGTTTCAGGGGCACCAAAAGTTTGACCCCGGCTGTCAATTGTAATATAAATAAAAGATTCAGTAGGTTCTTTACCTGACCGGTATTGTTTCCATACCGACCTTTGCATGCGATTTCGATGTCCGGATTGATATCACCAAGCGAACATGGTTGGCAGAATCGAATCTGACGGTTTTGCCTTGCGGGCGGCGAATGCCATGGGTGCCATTGCCAAAATAAACGTTGACCACCTGATCGGCAAAGAGGTGGGAACCTCCACGATTCTCAAGGAATTGGCCCGCGGGGGCATGGCGGTCGTGTTCATCGCCTATCAGCGGACGTTGAAGCGTCAGATCGCCTTGAAAATTCTTCCCAAGTCGCTCATGACGCCCAAAACAGCGCAACGCTTTCAATCGGAGGCGGAATCGGCGGCCATCCTCTCCCACCCCAATATCATTCCGGTCTACGAGGTGGGCGAGACGGACGAGTTCCTTTTTTTTACCATGCAGCTGGTCCAGGGAAAATCCCTGGGGCGGATGATCGATATGGCGCGGAAGAACCTGCTGCCATCCCGCCGCACCCTGCCGGTGGAGGAAGCCGTTCGGATCACGATAGAGGTCCTGGATGCCCTGCATTATGCCCACGGAGAAGACATCATTCATCGGGATATCAAACCGGACAATGTCCTGGTGGAGAAGCACACCCAGCGGCCGCTGATCACTGATTTTGGCGTGGCCAAGGTCCTGCGCGGCGAAGACGAGCGTACCCCCATGATCCAGGGGACGCCTGTTTACATGCCCCCCGAGCAGATCCTGGGACGGGAAGTCGATGCCCGCAGCGACATTTACGCGGTGGGTACCATGCTGTTTAAAATACTGTCCCCCGACCTGCCGTTTCCGTCCTACCAGTCGAAAACGGATTTGCTGAAGCAGAAAGTCAGGCGCAAGGACGGCATTTTTATCAAATTGCCTTCTGAAGTGAATCCGCATGCGGACGAAACCATCGATCGAATTGTTCTCAAGGCCACGGCCTATCGCAAAGAAGATCGCTATGCCGACTGCCGCCTGTTCCGGCAGGATCTGGAAGCCTATCTGCAAGCCCACTAATCGATGCGCGAATATTTGGAGACCAAGCGCTATGGCGAAGGAAAAACTCAAGAAAACGGAATTTGATCGGATTGGCCGATCGTTTTCTTTATTGTTCAACCGATCGACGATGTACCAGGCCGAGCATCCCTACACGGCCCAGTCTATTAAAGATTTTTCCAAGACCGTCGACAGTGGGCTCGCGGTTCAGTCGCCCCTGGTCATTATCATGAACCGGGACCAATTTTTTATCGAGGACGAACCGCTCGATCCGCGATTGAATGTTACCCGGATGGTTTCCCATTTTAAAAAAGCCGGTATCCAGTCCGTCTCTTTCGAAAAAGGGGTGCAAACCTCGGATGTGTCGGAATTTGTCCGCATATTCGTCGATCTGACGGTCTATCCCGATGCAGAATCCATGAAGGCCGGACTCAAACGCAAGGGCGTGGAATTTATCAGGATCAACCATGTTTTTTATAAAAAAGTTACGGAAGACGATGCGGTTGTGTCCCGGGATGCTCTGAAAAAAACCGACCAGGATGGCGTTTCGGGAGGAAGCGGCGGACGCGCCAGCAGCATTCTGGACGTGATGGCGGGCGGCATGGTGGCGGAGGAACTGGAGCAGGCCATGTCCCTGCGTATGGTCATCGACAACCCTGGCGCCGCTTCCCGGGCTCTGATCGATTCCGACCTGGCATCGGCCCAGGACGGGGGCGGCGGTAAAAAGTCTTCCGGTCCCGTGATCGTTAAACAGCTGACGCGGTTGCGCAGCGAAGTGGAAAAAGTAGCGCCGGACATGGAAGGGGCCGGCCTGGCGGAACTGGCCGAAGCGGTTTTCGATATGAAGCGGAAACTGCTCAGCGGGATTGAATCCCAGAAGACGGTCGGGGTCGTGTACCCGGATGAAGACCTGATACGTGACGAGGCCGATCAACTGACGGATCGGGTATTTGTCCAAGTGGTCCGGCAGGAATATCGCGGCGGCGAAATTTCCGTGAAACGCATGGCTCAGATCCTGCGGCGCCTGGTGCCGGACCCCGCGGAATTGAAGCGGCTGTTGCCGACGCTCAAACAAGCGCTTTTGGAAGAAGGGATGCCGCCGACCGATTTTGCTGAACTGGTGGAGGAGTTGGGGCGTGAACTCCAGAGCCATGGACTGGCGCAGGTTTTGGAAAAGAGTGCGGCCGCCATCGGGATCGACGGGGAAGAACTGGTAAAGGAGGTGCTGACCAGCCCGCAAATTGCAGCGGAACTGATCTATCTTTCCGCCGAAATCCGCAAGGGGACGGGCGATGAAAAGCTCCTGTCCGATTTGTTGGTGGATTATGTGGAGCGTGTGGGCGGACAGCTGTCGATGGACGAGGCCGTCAAGGAAGGCGACGGCCCTCAAACCCATCTGGAAACGATCTACCGCCGTGTCCAGTCGCAGATTCTCGATCGCCTCAATTCCAAGGATGTCAAACCCGACATTCTACAGGAAGTCGAGGAGCGTCTGAAGCGACGCATGGAGGGTATGATCGAACGCTTGCAGGGGGAGTGGAGCCAGCGCAAGGCACTTCCCGTGGACGCCGGGGATGTCCGTTCTTTCAGCATTCTGGGAGCGCTGGAGGCCGGCACGGACGAGGGGGAAGAGCTCAACACCATTTTGAACCAGGTGCAGACCTCCCTGCGGGAACGGGGGATCGACGAGACCAATTTCAAAGCCATCTATGAAGAAATCGTCAAAGGGCGGGTGGCCTGGAAGAAGCAGAAGGAAAAAAAGGATATTCCGAGCGGGGCCCTCAACCGTTCCAGCATGCTGTTTTTCATTGAAAAAGAAATTCAGCGGGCTGTTCGTTACGGTACGCCTTTTTCCGTCGTGCTTTTTGCGATTATCCGGGCGATCCCCCGGGCCAAGGTGGCCCCCGGGTCGATCAACCAGCAGGATGTCTACCAGGCGATCCTGGAGCGGCTGGCGCGCATTGTCAGAGATCCGGACATGGTGGGGTCGCTCGACAAAAGCCGGATGATCTGGCTGCTGCCCATGACGATTCCCGAAGACGTGCAGACCGCCCGGCAACGAATCGTCGGCGAACTTCACCGGCATGTCTACAACGTCAAAGGGGTTCCGCTGAAGGTGCGGCTGGCAACGGCTGTCAAGGATTTTTCCCATGAAGAGCTGCCGCCTCTCAGAACCTTTCTCAAACGGGCCGAAACCTCGCTGCATGAAATGGTGGTGCGTCTGCGCAACATCAAAGATCTAATGTAACCGCTTTTTTCCCTGTCAACCCAAGAATGAATTGAGGCCCTGAATGCCTGAACTGTCCAATCTTCACTATGCCCTGCAGATCGAACCCCACCTGGAATCATTTACCTTCGAAGGCCGGCTTCAGCTGACGGCAACGCCTGAAAAACCCTTGGATATCCTGAACCTGAATGCGATTGACCTGGACGTATCGCAATGCACGGCCAGGCTGGGAAGCACCACGCTTCAGGCGGAGATCACGCCTGAACCGGCCGACGAGACCCTGGTCGTCCGGCTGCCGACGGCCGTTGCGGAACCGTTTACCCTGGAGATTGATTTCAGCGGTACCATCAACGATCGCATGGCCGGATTCTATCGCAGCGGGTACCGTTGGAACGGTGACACCCACTATATGGCCGTGACACAATTCCAGGAGAGCGACGCCCGACGGGCTTTTCCCTGTTTCGATCACCCCCGGCACAAGGCCACCTTCGATATCGAGTTGACGGTGCCGGCCGACCTGACAGCCATCTCCAATGGTGCCGTGCGGGAAGAAATCCTGCTGGAGAACGGCAAGAAACGGGTGTGCTTTGCGCGAACACCCCGCATGTCCACCTATCTGGTGTTTTTTGGCGTGGGCCGTTTTGAATCCGTCCAGGATGCGGAAGACGGGCGGGTCCGGCTGCTGACGCCGCCGGGGGGCACGCAATTCAGCGATGCCGGCCTTACGTGGGGGCGGCAGGCGCTTGCTTTTTGCGAGTCCTATTTCGGTATCCCCTATCCGCTCGACAAAATGGATCTCATCAGTATTCCGGACTTCGCCTTCGGGGCCATGGAGAACTGGGGCGCGGTGACCTTTCGGGAGAACCTGCTGTTGAACTATCCCGGCGTCACCTCCAAGGCCGGCCAGGAGCGCATTTTCGAAGTGATTGCCCACGAGATCACCCACCAGTGGTTCGGCAATCTGGTAACCCCGTCGGACTGGCGCTACCTCTGGCTGAACGAAAGTTTTGCCACCTATTTCGGCTTCGGGATCGTGGATCACTATCAACCGGAGTGGGAGATCTGGAGCCAGTTCATCCTTACCCAGACGGATGCGGCCCTGCGCCGGGACGGCCTGCAGGAAACGTTTCCTATCGAAATTCCCGGAGGGGAACACCTGGTGATCAACACCAGTACGGCGCCGATCATCTACAGCAAAGGCGGCAGCGTGCTGCGCCAGATTCGCGGGTTCATCGGCGATGAGGCCTTCATGAAAGGCCTGCGGGACTACCTTTCCCGGCATGCCTATGCCTGTGCCGACAGCCTCCAGTTCTGGAAAGCCTTCGAGACGGTTTCGGACCAGCCGGTCAGCGAAATCATGCGGGCCTGGGTGGAGCAACCGGGGCACCCGTTGGTAAGGGTGCGGCGCAACGGGGGCCAATTGACCTTGACACAGGAGCGCTTCTGCTATCTGCCCGGCACAAATGAGGGCTGCTGGCCGATTCCCCTCACCTTGCGTCTTTTTGATCCGGACGGCGGCGAACGGCGCATGCAGGTGCTGATGCGTGAGGCGACGATAAGCCTTGATATTGGTGAGGCTGCCGCGGTGAAAGTCAACGACGGCCAGACCGGGTTCTACCGGGTGGCCTATGAAAACGATAATGGCGAGACCGCCCTGGGCCGCCTGGTGCGCGACAAACAACTGTCATCCGAAGACCGCTGGGGGCTGCAGAACGACTTGTTTGCCCGGGTACTGGCCGGTGCGGTCGGCTTCGAGGACTATCTGGGGTTTTTAAAATGGTACGATACGGAGGATGCGTTTCTTCCCCTGGTGAGCATCGACGAACATCTGCACTTCACCTATCTGCTGGCAGCGCATGCCGATGCGGCTGCTGCCGGCCGTCAGCAGGCGGAGCGTGTGCTGGCGTCCATCGGCTGGACCCCGGCGGACGGGGAGGCCCATGTAACGTCCGCTCTGCGGGATCAGCTTCTGTGGCATGCGGTGCTGTTCGGGTCGGGCCCGGCACAAGCGTTTGCCCGCGAGGCTTTTCAGCGTTTAACCGCTGGTGAGACCGTGCATCCCGATATCCTCAAAGCTCTGCTGCAGGCCGGCGCTTTGCTCCACGATGACGAGGCCTTGCAGTGGATGACCCGGCGGCTCGATCAAACGCAAAGCGAACATGAACGTTTGACGATTATGGCGGCCATGGGCTGCTTTCGCAACACGGACACCCTGGCGGCGGCGCGTGATTACGTGCTGGACCATGTGCCGGACCGGAATCGCTTTATCCCTCTCGTGGCCATGGCGGCCAATCCATACGCCGTGAAGGATTTGTGGGGCTGGTTCGTGGGCACCCAGGACCGTTTCAAGGATTTTCACCCGCTGCTGTTCGAGCGGGTCATCGCCGCGATCATTCCTGCGGCCGGACTGGGGGATCCCGCCGCCGTGCAGGTCTTTTTCAAGACCTATGTGGAAGCCCATCCCCAGGCCCGCGACGTGGTCAACCTGTCGCTGGAGAAACTCGAGATCAATCGGCGTTTTGTTGCGAATTTAAAAAGCGCTTAGGTGTGGTCTAAATCCCCATCTCTAAGGGTAACCGGATAGGCTCGACGAATACGAAGCACTTTTTTCTATTTTGGTTCTCTTCATTTTCTTTCCCGTGAAAGAAAACGAAGCAAAAGAAAACGCCCGTGTCCCGCTTCATCCTGCGCGTCGTCGGTGCGGCCGGAGCACGCGGAAACTCACCCGCCTTCGCTTGGGCTACGGCGGGTTCAGACAGTCCGCGCGCTTTATCCCGTCCGCCCCGCCGATGCTCGGCGCGGGACAAAGGGAAATACACCACCAAGAGTCTGAAAACCGTCTCCAAGCTTACTCCTATGGGTTAAGTGAATTTTTATTCGAACCACTCATTTCCGGTGTCCCTACATAACTGGTAGATTTTTGTTCTGAGCAAGGCGAAAGCGCTTGTGAAACCGCAGGAATAGTAATCTATTTCGAGGATTTCAAAAGGGCGACAACACAGCTCAGGGCCAAAAGATGCTGTTTATGTAGGGATACCGCGGAGAACGGTCACTGTCTCGCCCCCAATCCCCCAGTTGTCCGTTTCCACCTCGTCGATGGTGACCACCGTGGTGGCCGGATTTTTCCCCAGGGTGTCCTGCAGCAAGCGGGTCACGCCCCGGATGAGTTCGGCCTTCTGCTCGGGCGTGGCCCCCTCACGGGTGATGCGGATATTGACGTAGGGCATGTTGGTCTCCTTTTGCTAAACGATGAAAAATGATCACCATGAAGGACATGGAGATCATGAAGGTTAAAAATCGACATCAAAAAGATATCGACCACGAAGGGCAGGAAGAGAAATAGAAGCGCCAAGCTCAAAGCGTCAAGCTGAAAGGGTAAACCCACAACCTAAAAAGCCTGAGTACGGGTTTTGCTGTCTCTTTCAGCTTTCAGCTTGACGCTTCTCCCGCAATCCGTGTTCATCTGTGGCCAAGAATATTCTTCACGCCCTTCATGGTGAAAAGGTTTTTGCCTTGTGACGCGTTTGTTTCTTTCTTCATTCCCTTCATGTTCTTCATGGTAAATATCAGGGGTATCGTTTTTGACCTAAATTTTTGGGCTGTACTGGCGTTTTAACCAGGAGCTCAATCCGTCCAGGCCGGGGAACAGCACCCGTTCGGTGATATTGGCCTGGTCCAGTTTGTCCCGCAATTCCCACTTCAGCTCCGCCGGAATGATGATCTTGCGCCAGATATCGGGATGCAGGGCCAGCCATTCGTCCAGGCGGGCTGTGGGGTCCGACATGATAGAGAAAAAGGCGAACTGGTTGACAATGCGGTCATCGATGGAGGGGGGTTCGAAAAACAGCATGAAGGGTGATGTGGTCATTTCGGGCAGTTCGTTCAACGATGCCACCTCCTGGGAGAGCATGCCCACGGTGAAGACATGGGCGCCTTCCTGGTCGAGGGCCTGCATGAGTTTTTGGGGCAGGAGCTGGTGGGCTTTGAAGTAATTGACGGCCCAGATGACCCCGTCGGTGTCGTATTTTTCGAGATTGGTCAGGGCGAAATGCATGGCCACGAAAGGGGAGTAGGTCCAGTCCATGAGGCGGGTGGGCAGCCCGTGGTGCTGGGCCACGGACATCCAGTGCCAGAGGGAATCCCGCTCCACCACATCCCGGTGGGCGTACTTGCGGAAGTTGCGCAGGAGATGGCGTTCGAGTTCCACGTAGCTGCCCCCCAGCCGCATCAGGGTGGTCTCCAGGGGATAGTCGGCGTCGGAGAGTCCCCGGAAAGCATTGCGGGAGCGAAAGCGCTCGATTTCGGGGTTCCAGGCGTCTTCGAACAGGGCTTCCTGCAGTTCGTTCCAGCTGTGGATGCGAATGTCGTCCATGGTGACGTCCCCCTGTTAATTTTGAGCTGCCAGGATAACGTTATTACCGTGCTGACAGGATATGGGAGGCAACGGTCAGATCGTCGCGCAATTCCCACCCGATCTTGCGCCAGAAGGCGCGTCCCGCCTGGTTGTTCGTGAAAATAAACAAGTGGCATTTGGCAATGCCGGCCTCCTTCAGGGCTTCCAGGCAATGGGCCACGAGACGGCGGCCAATGCCCTCGCCGCGATGGGCCGGGTGGACGGCCAGGTGGTTCAGATAGCCCCGGCGGCTGTCATGCCCGCAGAGAACCGCGCCCACAAGGGAACCGTCCTGCCGGGCGACAAAACTCATGCCGGGATTGCGTTGCAAATAGGCACCGATGGCTTCCGGCTGGTCGGCATCGTTCAGGCCGACGCCGTCGCAGGTTTCCCACAGGGCGCGCACGGCAGTGTAATCGGCAATGGTCATCGGCTGAATGACAACAGTCATGTTCAGGCTCCGCTTTCAGATTCAGGGGGAGACGGCCTCAGGGTGATACGATCACCGACCGCAAGTTGATCGGCCTCGTCATGATTGATTTCGAGCACGAATTGAATGCCGTCGGGTGAATGGATGCGACGGGTGCTGTTGGGGGATCCCTTTTCGATGGCCCGGATATAGCCGCGTGAAGACACAAAAATGATGGCCAGTTCCAGGGGCGTGTTTTTCATCCAGAAGGTTCGCCGGGCGGCTTCCGGGTAGATAAAAAGGAGTCCGGTGCCCGGGGAGAGGCGGCGGCAGCCCATCAGGCCCCGGCGATATTGGTCCCGGCTCTCGGCCAGGGCGACCTGAAAGGTAACCGTCGTTTCGGCCCCGCGGGAAACCACCAGGAAGCCTTTCTCGGGATAACCGCAGATATCGGCCTGGACGACAGGATTGAAAAGAAAAATACCCACAATCGGGACCAGGAGAAAGCAGACCAAAGGTACAATAGACCAGAATTTCCCATTGTGTGTGTTCGGTTGGAAATTTTTTTGTTGGTCAGAATCCATGGCATTAAACCGAATATTTCATGAAATGTTCGGGTTAACCGTCGTCGTCTAAAGGCAGACGCTTGCCCCTGACTAGGCACTGCGGTCGATCAGGCGCAGCCAGAGGGCGGCGGTAACCCCCCAGATAGCGTTGAAAAGGATGACCGTCGCCGGTGTCAGGGTTCCCAATTTCATGCCCAGCAACCCCTGATTCTGGACGGTGGGAAAGATATAGAACAGCTGCGTCAGGGTGGGGCCCAGGCTCAAAATCAGGCCCCGCAGTACGAAACGGCTTTTCACCAGCGGAAGCAGGAACAGAAGCCCCCACAACCCGCCCCAGACAATGCGCGGATAGAGCCATGCGGGTGTCAGCCGGGGGTGGATGGCCACATGCAGGACGGCATTGATGCGATAGGCCCCGAAAAGCCAGACCGCCATGCTGCCGGCCAGACCGCCCAGGCATCCGGCACTGAAGTAAAGGGAAATGCGGCGTAGCCATAGATTCATGGTAGAGGGTGTCCTTTTGAAACGGTACTTTTCTTGACGGTCTCGTAAACCGTCTTTAATCTGTCATTCCGGACTTGATCCGGAATCTCTAACATATCGATACCGATAGATTCCGGCTTGCGAGGCTGTGTCGCAATACTCAGATTTTCGGGCCGCGGATAATCGAGCATCAGGGCGGCAGGCAAAGCGCAGACGGCTTGTGGCGGAGCAGTATCGGTGTCGGTATCGGGATCGGAATCGTCCGGAATTTCCTGTTTTATTCTTGCAAAGATTCATCGGAACGACCGATTTTCATGCTTTAACCCTATCCGACGCCCTTTCGAACCCGATTCCGATACCGCCATTTTAACGATTGTCCTAAATGCTTCGCATCCACGATCGCGGGTTCATGGTACTGTTTTGCGGGACGTCTGTAAAGATGTCCCGCGTGCCCATGGTTCCGCCCGAATATTGTACGCGTTCGAGAGGTTCGCTGGACGGCATCAGGGGCGCCGCTGTGCGCCCGTACCGCAATACCCTGTCACCGTTTGCGGTAGTGGGCCAGCAGTTCGATGGAACTGAGGCCCACCAGGATAAGGGCCAGGGTCCACAGGAAGATGCGGCCGCGAAGGGGCAGATTCAGGGTGCCGCTGAGGAGCCAGGTCAGCAGAACGATTCCGCCGCTGAGATTGATGGCCACGGCGCCGCCCAGGCCCAGACCGACCAGACCCTGGGGCGGCCGCCGGGACTCGATGATCAGGGCAATGCCGATACCGAACAGGACGGCGCCGAGGAGGGTCGGATAGAATGTGACGCTCGTGTAGGGAACGCCCATGAAATCCGCGATGGGGCGGCAGAAGGCGAGCAGCAGAATCCCCAGCAGGAGATTGATGGCGGCGTCGATGGTCAGGAGGACGGATACGGATCTGGCCATGGGAAACCTCCTTGTTTGCCATAGATCACAACGAAACGGTTATGATTTGTCTTCTTGCTTTTCTTGGTGGTTCGCTTTTTTAAATCCAGATTTAGTTCAGGATTCCCTCAAGCCTTCTGATCGGCCAGCCTTTTTTTGCGCAGTTTTATAGGCGCCTGCGTGCGTTTGCGGATTTTCAGATTCAACATTTCGACACAGCACGAAAACGCCATGGCAAAATAGATATATCCCTTGGGGATGTGAAACGTCATGCCTTCGGCCACCAAGGTGACGCCCACCAGGATCAGAAAGCTCAGGGCCAGGATCTTGATGGTGGGATGGGCATCCACAAAAATACCGATGGGGCCGGCTGACACCATCATGACCCCCACGGCAATGACAATGGCGATGATCATTACGGGCAGATGCTGGGCCAGCCCGACGGCCGTGATGACCGAATCCAGGGAAAAGACGACGTCAAGGAGCATGATCTGCACCAGTACCTGGATATAGGAGGCCGTGGCTGTCGAGACGGCCCCATGTCCCTCACCCTCCAGGCTGTTGTGGATTTCGAAAGTGCTTTTGACCAGAAGAAACAGGCCTCCCCCGACCAGGATCAAATCGCGTCCGGAAAAAGCATGCCCCCATACGGCAAAAAGGGGTTGGCTGAGGCGCATGATCCAGGTGATGGAGATCAGGAGCAGGATGCGCATGATCATGGCCAAAGACAGGCCGATCATCCGGGCGCGCTGCCGCTGGTGTTCCGGCAGGCGGCCGACCAAAACGGAAATGAAAATAATATTGTCGATGCCCAATACGATTTCCAGCGCGGTGAGGGTGCCCAGTGCCACCCAGGCCTGCGGGTCGGATAGCCATTCCATCGTCACCATCCTTTCCTTTTCCGTTAAAAATGATTTTGTACGAATACGTCTGGCTGGCGTACTTTAATGGCTCTGATCTTTGAACCGCTTTTTGCAGTCATCGATGCAGGTTTCGCATGCGCTCCAATTGAGATGGCCGGAGTCACAGTAGCTGATAAAGGATTGGAGCATATCATTGCCCGCCCGGGGACACTGGTGGATGAAATCGATAAAACAGACCAGGCGTTTGAGCACCATGCCCTCCACCACGTGTTCCATGCGACAGGCCGTGGTTTCGGCCGTTTCCGTTGGAATCTTAAGCACTTCGGTCAGGAAGTTGCGGATGACCTGATGGCGACGGCTGATTTCTCTGGCAATGGCGGATCCCTCGGCGGTCAGCGTGACATAGCTGTAAGGCGCATAGTTGATCAGCCCTTTATCCGCCAGTGATTTGAGGGCACCGGTCACCGTGCCGCGTTTCACGTTCAGACGTTCCGCGATATCTTTGGCCCGGGCCACCTTGTGACGGCGCTCCAGCTCCAGAATGGCTTCCAGGTAATCCTCCATACTTTCGGTCAATAAAGGCTTTTCCATCATAAAGTCTCCCGATTTCAATAGGTTAAGCTAAGTTAGCACATGAATCAAATCAGTCAATACAAAAAAAGTTAGGCTATCCGAAAAAAAGAGTTGACAGTGTCAAGAGTTTGGAATACCTAACTTTACAAAAAGGAGGGATTCTGATGACGCTTATCATGATGCGACAGATGCAAGACAATCAGGCGGGTATTATACGGACGGTCAAAGCTTCCGGCGAAATGGGGCGCCGGATTCGGGATATGGGCCTGGTGCCCGGGGCGGAAATCAAAATCAGGGGCCGGGCGCCGCTGTATGACCCCGTGGCCCTGCGCGTAATGGGCTTTACCCTGACCCTGCGCAACGATGAGGCGGATTTTATCGAAGTTGAAGTCCAATAGGCTCCTCCGGGAGCCGGTCTATTTTTGATTGATTGAAGGAGTATGATCATGTCTGAAGCGACGTTTGCCCTGGCCGGCAACCCGAATTCCGGTAAAACAACCCTTTTCAATGCCCTTACAGGTGCCCGCCAGCACGTGGGCAACTATCCCGGCGTAACCGTCGAGAAAAAGGAGGGCGTCTATGTCCATGATGGGCGGCAGCTGAAGCTCGTGGATCTGCCCGGTACCTATTCGCTGACAGCCTATTCGCTGGAAGAAGTGGCGGCGCGGGAATTTCTGGTCAATGAAAAGCCGGCGGCGGTCATCGACATTGTCGATGCCGCCAATCTGGAGCGGAATCTCTACCTGACCCTGCAATTTATGGAAATGGGGGTGCCGGTGATTGTGGCCCTCAACATGATGGACGTGGCCGCCCAAAGAGGCATCACCATCGACACGATGAAACTGGGCCAACTGCTCGGGGTGCCGGTGGTGGCCACGGTTGCCCGTCGCGGCGAAGGGAAAACCGAACTGCTGCAGGTGGCGGAGCGCATCGTAGGGGATGGTGTCCGTCATCATCCCTTGGATATTTCCTACGGGGAGGATATCGACCTGGCCCTGATGGAGATGGAGCAGGCGATAAGGGGGGCCGGCTTGCTGACGGATCGTTACCGGGCCCGCTGGGTGGCGTTGAAGTATATGGAAACCGACGAGCAGATCCTGGCGCTGGGTCGTAAAGCCAACCCGGAATTGTCGGCCCAACTGGAGGCCACGGTTCAAAAAGTGGCCGACCATCTCAGGGCCACGCTGGATCTCTATCCGGAAGCGGTGATCGCCGATCATCGCTATGGGTATATTCGGTCGATCCTCCAGCAGGGGGTGATGGGTGTTCGGCACGACCGGGACCGGCTGTACCTTTCCGATCGTATCGACAAGGTGCTCACCAACCGTTTTGCGGGACCGCTCATCATGCTGGCCGTGATCTGGGGACTTTACCAGTTTACGTTTACCTACAGCGAAGTGCCGGTGGCGTGGCTGGGATCTTTTTTCGGGTGGTTAGGCGGATTGGCCGAGGCTTTCATCCCGGAAGGTTTGTTCCGATCTCTCCTGGTATCCGGCGTCATTGACGGCATTGGCGGCGTCCTGGGATTTGTGCCCCTGATCATGTTCATGTTTCTGGGAATTTCTTTTCTGGAGGATTCCGGCTACATGGCGCGGATGGCCTATATGCTCGATCGCGTGTTCCGGGTGTTCGGACTGCACGGCAGTTCGGTGATGGCTTTCATCGTTTCGGGCGGGATTGCCGGCGGCTGTGCGGTGCCGGGTATCATGGCCACCCGAACCTTGAAGTCGCCCCGTGAACGCCTGGCGACCATCCTCACGGTGCCTTTCATGAATTGCGGCGCCAAACTCCCGGTGTTCGCCCTCCTGGTGGCCGCCTTTTTTGCCTCCCATGAAGCCATGGTGATGTTCGGCATTACGCTGGTGTCCTGGGCCGGTGCCCTGCTGGTGGCCAAATTGTTGCGCAGTACGGTGATTCCGGGGGAGGCAACGCCCTTTGTAATGGAATTGCCGCCCTATCGTTTGCCCACGTTTAAAGGCCTGTTGATCCATACCTGGGAGCGGACATGGCACTACATCCGCAAGGCCGGCACAGTGATTTTGGGCATATCGATAGTGCTCTGGGCCCTGATGTCATTTCCCGGCTTGCCGGAATCCGTCCGGCAGCAATTCGAAAACCAGCGGCAAGCCGTTTTGGCCGCTGCTCCCGCCACAGCAAAGGCGATTGAAAATGCCGGAGGGGAGACGGCATTGGAGGCATCGGCGTTGGATCTGCAAGGCAAACTGGCGCTTATCGACGCCCGGGAGGCCGAGATGGGATTGCGCTATTCGGTTGCCGGGCGAATCGGGACGGCGCTGGAGTCCCTTTCCCGATTTGCCGGCTTTGACTGGCGTACCAATATTGCTTTGGTCGGTGGCTTTGCCGCCAAGGAGGTCGTGGTCTCCACTCTCGGGACGGCGTATTCCCTGGGGGATGTCGATCCGGAAGAAACCGGTTCGCTGGCCAATAAACTGGCGGCCGCACCGGGATGGCGGCCATTGACGGCCCTGAGCCTGATTGTTTTTACCATGTTTTATGCGCCCTGTTTCGTATCCGTGGTCTGTATCGCCCGTGAGGCGGGGAGTTGGAAGTGGGCCGCTTTTTCGGTGGTATTCAATACCGCATTGGCCTTTACGCTTGCCGTTGTGGTCTACCAACTGGGGAGCCTGCTGGGGTTCTAACCCGAACATTTCACCCTGCGGGCGCATGAAATATTCGGGCTGGCGCCGATTTGGGAGGTGATAAACATATGGATATCTTTATTATTGCCGTGATTGTGGGACTGGCGGTTTTGTATACGATGAGGCAGCTTTGGCAGCTTTTGCGGTCACCGCCTGGGAATAACTGCGATTGCGGGTGCTCTGGATGTAGCCAGGCCTCGGCCTGTCAATCGGACTACAAGACCATCTTGCCGCGGCCCTGACCCGGATATTTCACGTGTTCGAGATGTTCATTGGTAAGGCATCAGGGGCGCGGCTGTACTTCCGCTACCGCAAGCCCCTGATAACGCAGCCAAGGGACATCTCGGGCGCGCCCGTAGGGTGAAAGTCTTCTGTCTCTTTAGAAATCGGTGCAGGTAACAAACTGTCACCGGGAAATCGCGCCTTGATAAATGTTTATATAACTGATTTTTTATGTAAAAAATATATTTCGCAGAATTATTTCATGAAATATCCGGGCTAACCCTTTGTGCCGGTTAACGTGCTTGGCTTTAGTGCTCGAGAATATAATCCCGGTGCCCGAATCTTTCCTGGGAAAGTTTCTCGAATTCCAGTGATATGGCCAGCTCGAATACCTCGCGTGGGGTCATGGACGGCTCCTTTCAACGGTGTGAGCGGACCGTTGTCACCCAATGGTCGTCTTTCGGCCCTGATTCGATTTTGGGCAAAACAGGCTATCCGGGACATTTGCCGGCATACCGATGGAGCCACTCCGCAATAGTGTCCACATTTTGGACCTGGATGGCGGGCATCCCGGCTTTGACGGCTCCCCGGACGTTTTCCTCGGCATCGTCAAAAAACAATATCCGGGAGCAGGGCAGGCCGATGGAGCGGGCGACTTTTTGGTAGGTGGCCACATCGGGTTTGCGGCAGCCCATGCGCGAGGAAACAAACAGTTCCTGAAAAATGGACAGGAGCGTCTGATGGGTTTCCTCCCATACGGATTCGTGTTCCGCATTGGTATTGGTCAGGACGTAGAGCGGGTAATGGCAGGCCAGTTTATTCAGGCAATCCCGGATGCCGGGTTTTTCATCCCGAATAATGGTCTGCCATCCCGCCCGCATGTCATCATCCGTCAGGTCGAGGCCAAGCTGACGACGGAGGGAATCATAATAGGCGGATGGCGGCATCCGGCCGCATTCAAAGGCCCGGTAAGCGTCGTCGATCCGGAACCGTGACGCGAGGGTCTCGGCCGGAACGCCGGATCGATCCGCCCACAGACGGGCGCAACGATAAAAATCGATATCGATCAAAACGTTGCCGAGATCGAAGACAATCGCCCGGATGCCATCCATTTCGGATGAATCATTGCGTTTTCTGTGCCTGTCCGTGTTCATTCGTTGTCGGAAAAAATGTCATGAAATATCCGCGTTAACCCAATCCTTTATAATAATGGTACAGGATCACACGATTTCCAAATCATATTTAATCGTGTAGCGCGCCAGGAGTTCCTTGACTTTTTCCGCGACCTGCTCGGCACTGTTCCCGTCCGCGGCTTCGATGCGGATGCGGGCGACGGCACCGTGTTTTTTGTCTTCGCTCACCTGGACGTCGAGCGAGCGGGCCATATCGCCCAAGCCTGCCAGTTCCTCACGGTAGACATTGGCAATAGCCTGCCACCGCAGGGCCGGCTTGAAGATTTTGCCGACCGGCGTCAAGGGAATGGCGTCCACGACCACCACTTTCTTGGGGACGGCGGCCCGTTCGCCCACGGTTTCTTTCAGGTAGGCCAGCAATTCGTCTTCGGTCTTGGTGGCACCGTCCGCCAACTGGACATAGGCCACGGGCACTTCGCCCGCGTGGGCGTCAGGCCGTCCGACGGCAGCCGCCACCTGGACCTCCGGCAGGCGGTAGAGCGGGTCTTCGATCATGGCCGGGTCGATATTGTGCCCGCCCCGGATGATCAGCTCCTTGGTGCGTCCCGTCAGCCAGAAATAGCCGGCCTCGTCCTGGCGCCCCAGGTCACCCGTGTTGAACCATCCCTCCTCCGGCCAGATATTGGCATTCTGGGCTTCCTCGAGATAGCCGGCGAAGACGTTGGGACCTTTGATGCAGATAGCCCCGATCTCGTCGGGTTCGGCATCACGCCAACCGCTGTCATGCGGCACCATGACTTTCATCTGCTGGTAAGGCAGACGCAGGCCGATGGATCCCACCCGGCGTTCACCGAAAAGGGGATTCAGCGAAGAGGCGCAGGTGCCTTCCGTCAGGCCGTAGCCCTCCAAGATTTTCATGCCGCTGTGCTTTTCGAATCGGTTGAAAAGCTCGGTGGACAGGGGGGCGGCCCCGCAGATGCCACAGCGCAGGGAGGAAATGTCCGCATCCTCCAAGGGGATGTCCAGCAGGGTACTCAATACGGTGGGGACCGATGAGAAACTGATGGCTTTGTAGTGGTCGACGATCTTGTATAAATTTTGAATGGTGGAAGGATCCCGATAACCCATGGGGGAAATGAGGACGACGTGGGCGCCTCGGGAGAAAGGGAAGGACCCTGTGACGGTGGCTCCGTTGACATGAAAAAGCGGCAATCCGCACAGGATCGCTTCGCCGGTTTTAAGATCCAGGGCCGCATCCATCATGAACGCCATGGCGACTTCGTTGAAGTGGGTGTGGGGTGCCAGTTTGGGCGTGCCGGTGGTCCCTCCGGTATGGTACATGGAGGCCCGGTCTTGTGGGGCGATCTGGCGTCCGGAATCCAGACGGTCGCCATTGTAGTTGCCGATGACTTCGTCAAAACCATAAATGCCCTGTTTTTCGTCACTGGGGCCAAAGACCCTGACAATGGCTTTGAGATCCGGCAGTTCATTGCGGATGGTTTCAACTTTGGGCCAGATGTCGGCGCCGGGCACATCCCCCAGTGCCACCAGGACTTTGGTGCCGGCGGCCCGGCAGATGTCCCGGATGGTGCCGGCTTCCAGCATGGGATTGATCGGGTTGACAATGCCGGCCGCTTCCCCGCCCCAGAGGGTATAATGGGTTTGCGGCAGGTTGGGCAGAAGATAGGAGACCACGTCTTCGGGACCGATGCCCAGGTCGTTGAAAAGATTGGCGGCCCGGGTAATATTGGCGATCAACTCGCTGTAGGTGACCTGCATCGGATTGGCGTAGGCATCACCGCTCAACATGAAGCTGAGGGCGATGCCGTCAGGGTCGATGGCGGCGCCGTTTTTGATTAGGTCGTAGGTGTTGCGGGCGGGAATCCGTTCTTCGATGGGGATTTCTTCGATAGCTTCGATGTCCGACAAGGTTGCAATTTCAATTCTTGTCATACCCTGTTACCTCCCGATGCGGTTATGGGGTTAAAATTCCGGGTAAATGCTTTTGACATGCCCGGTTTAATCGCCTAAGGTGCGCTTTTTGAACTTTCGCAACCGAACAGCACCATTTATTTGCGTTTCAGGAAGCTTGCATATTGTCCCGTCAACCTCGTACAACTGAAACATCCGATTCGCCGCTGGGCGTTCTGCTGGCGGCATCGGCGTTTTTCATTTGGGGGCTCAGCCCGATCTACTGGAAAGCCCTCGTGAGCGTGCCGGCATTCGAAATCCTGATGCACCGCATGATCTGGTCGTTTGTTTTTCTGGCGCCCCTGGTGTTGCTGCGCGGGCACCTCGACGACTTTCTGAAGGCCATGTCTTCCGGGCGCACGCTGCTCATCCTGATGGGCACCACCGTGATCGTGGGCGGCAACTGGTTTCTGTTCATCTGGGCCATCAACAGCGGCCACATCCTCCAGACCAGCCTGGGGTATTACATCAACCCCCTCGTCAATGTTCTGCTGGGGGTTGTCTTTCTCAAAGAACGTCTGCGCCGGCTGCAACTGGTGGCGGTGGGCCTGGCGGCCGTGGGGGTGTTTTATCTCACCCTCAGCTACGGCCAGTTTCCCTGGGTCTCCCTGGCCCTGGCCTTCAGTTTCGGGTTTTACGGCCTGATCCGCAAAGTCGTGCCGGTCGGCCCCCTGGTGGGCCTGACGGTGGAGACGCTGCTGCTCTCCGTCCCGGCCACCGCCTATCTGATCTATATCGATCACGCCGGCCACGGGGCGTTTCTGAATGCCGGTACGCCGATCACCCTGCTGCTGATGGGCGCGGCCCTGGTAACCGGCCTGCCCCTGCTGCTCTTCACCATGGGGACCAAGCTGCTGCGACTGGCCACCGTGGGCTTTCTGCAGTATATCGCCCCCAGCTGCACCTTCCTCCTGGCAGTGTTCATCTACCGCGAACCCCTCGTGCCGGCCCAGCTGTTCACCTTCGGCCTGATCTGGACGGCGTTGGCGATTTACTCCTACGATTCCGTGCGGCAATATCGCATTGCCTGAAAAATGGGACACTGATGGACACAGATAAACACAGATATTAAACTTCACCCACGCGTTATTTTTTATCGTTATCGAAAATTTTGCGCCTGATTTCAGGCTTCGGGCCAAAATTAAGCAGAAGCCCCACTTCCATCTCTGAGGCCTTCAAATAGTTCAGCAACTGTGCTTCGTGTTCCTTCAAAAGTGCTTTAACGGCTTTGATTTCGACGATGACGCAATTTTCAACCAGAAGATCGATGAAGTATTCCCCTACAATTTGCCGGTCGTAAACCACCTTTATAGGGGCTTGCGGCCTGGCATCTACACCAGATTTGTTGAATTCAATCACCAGCGCATTTTCGTAAACCTTTTCAAGGAAACCATACCCTAACGTGTTGTATACGTTGTAGAAGATTTCAATAATGCGGCGGGTAAGATCCTCGTACTTATAAGCCAAGAGCGGCTCTCCTTCTCATCGCTTGTTTTCTGACTTTTTAAAAAAAACCTGTGTTATCTGTGTTAATCAGTGTCCTATTGATTTTTCTTGTTCAAACAAGGCATCCACCACCACCGGCTGGCCATCCCGGATGAGGATGGGGTTGAGATCGATGGCCTCGATCTGTGGAAAATCTAGGGCCAGCAGACCGATCCGGACCAGGATGTCGGCCAGGGCCTCCCGGTCGACAGCCGGCCAACCCCGATACGCATCGAGGAGCGGCTGGGCACGGATGGCGGCAATCTGTTCCAGCGCTTCCGAGCGGCGCAAGGGCGCCAGGCGGATGGCGGTCTCTTCAAGCGCTTCGGTCAAGACGCCCCCCAGGCCGAAGAGGACACAGGGGGGGAATCCGGGATGACGGTGAACGCCCGCGATGAACTCCCGGTGGCCGGACACCATTTCACACACCAGGAAATCCGCATCCGGCGATTTGTCCCGAATGGCGGCGCAGGCTGCGGCGACGCCGTCGGCGGACACCAGGTCGAGATGGACGACCCCTAGTTCCGTCTTGTGGGCAAGGCTCGTGTGGCAGCCTTTGACCGCCACGGGGTACCCGATGGCCTTGGCTGCGTCGATGGCGTCGGCTTTCGATTTCGCCAAAATTTCCCGGCAGGTTGGGATCTTATAAGCCCGCAGCATTTCTTTGGCACGGAATTCGTCCCATCCCCTGTCAGCGGCTTTTTCCCATATCGGCCGGGCCTTAGATGAGGATGGGTTGCCGGCAGGGGCGACATCTTTCGGCCGGGCCTGGATTTCCCGATAGGCGTTGAGAGCGGCCATGGCGGCCGCGGCCTTCTCCGGGCTGTCGAAAACCGGAATGCCGCCATCCTGCAAACTGCGGGCGGCGTGGTCATTGCGTCCAAAAAAAGAGGAGACGATTACCGGTTTGTTGCACCGCGACGGCATTTTAATGAGGTTTTCGACATTGGCTTGCATGCCCTTCCGGAATTCTTCCTGGCTCATATTGAAGATATCCTTGAATACCGGATAGGCCAGATCGGCCCACCCGGTGTCCATGATGCCATGAATCAGAAGGGCATCCACTTCGTCGGATGCGAGGATGGTTTCCGGCAGGGTTTGGACCATCAGGGTCATGTCCACATGGAAGGTCAGGTCCACCGGATTGGCGGCGCTGGCATGTCCCGGCAGGAGGGCCCCGAGTTTTGACTGCAGGGATGGGCTGAAGGCCGGCATTTCCATGCCCAGGCGGTCCAGGGTATCGGCCATGGCGGTTCCGGGTCCGCCGGAGTTGGTCAGGATGGCAACTCGTTTGCCCCGGGGCAGCGGCTGGGTGGAGAGCGCTTGCCCGACGCGGTAAACGTCTTCGATGCTGTTGGCCCGGAGGATGCCCGCCTGTCGGAAAAGGCCGTCGTAGATGTCGTCCGGTCCGGCCAGGGCACCGGTATGACTGGACCCTGAGCGGGCTCCGGATGCTGTGCCCCCCACGTATTGCGCAATGATGGGCTTGTGCGGGGCAATGCGCCGGGCCGCATCCAGAAAGCGGTCCGGGCGTCGAATGCACTCGATATACATGCCGATGGCCCGGGTCTGCGGGTCTTCGCCCAGGTATTCGAGTACGTCTACCAGGTCGATGCTGGCTTCGTTGCCCACGCTGGCCGCCTTGCTGAGACGCACGCCCTTCTCGTGGAGATATTTCAGGGTCTGGGTGATATAGGTCCCGCTCTGGGATATCAGACCAAGGTTTCCGGGGGGCGACACCAGGGGGGCGGCGGTCACGTTGAGAGGCAGGTGGGTGTTGACCAGCCCCATGCAGTTGGGGCCCAAAAACCGCAGGCCGTGAGCGCGGGCGGCCTGGTTCAATTCCTTTTCGCGGTCCAGGCCCTCCGGACCGGTTTCCTTGAAGCCTGCGGTGATGATGACGGCATGGCGGGTTCCGAGAGCGCCAAACCGCTCGATCATATCCGGCACCACCCGTCCGGGCACCACCAGCATGGCCAGGTCCGGCACCTCCGGCAGATCTTCGATGCGGGCATACGCCTTGGCGCCGAAAACCTCTTTTTCTTTGGGATGCAGGGGGTAGACCGGCCCGGGAAAGCCGCTGTGCAGAAGGTTCAGGTACTGGATGGTCCCCATTTTGGTGGGGTTGTTGCTGGCGCCGGCAACGGCGATGGAGCGCGGCGCCATGATGGTCTCGAGCGGATTGTCAGGCATTGGCTGTCCTTTGGTAGGTTAGAATTGATAAGGACACAGATGAACGCAGATTTACACAGATTTTAAAGAAGGTTTTTAGTTTACTTCCAATCTCTTGTTATCTTCCTGGTGGCATCACCATCGTAACCAACTGTCTATAAAGCTATTGGGTTCAGGACTTTCATGCTATTGATGTTAAAATGTGTTTTTACAACCTTAGGATGTTTTAGACTTTATCTGTGTTATCAGTGTTGATCAGTGTCCCATAGTCGTTTTAGAAAAATCCTTCGTTCATGACGCGCTTGGCGGTCTTTTCCAGGATGTGCACGCCGAAGATGAGCATCTTGAAACGTTCGTCTTTGGTTTGGCCATGGTAGTAGCGGTAGTAGATCTGCTGGGCGATGACGGCCAGCCGAAACAGGCCGAAGGCGCTGTAGAAGGCAAAATCATCCACCGCGCGGCCGGTCTTCTCCGCATAGCGGTCCACCAGTTCGCGCCGGGTCAGGGCCCCTTCCAGGTGGGTGGGCATGAGTCGCATGGCCTGGAGTTCCTCGCTGTCGTCGGCCTGGACCCAATAGGCCAGGGTGTTGCCGAGATCCATCAGGGGGTCGCCCACGGTCGCCATTTCCCAATCGAGAACGCCGATGATGTTGCGGGGCCGGGTTTCCTCCAGCACCACGTTGTCGAACCGATAGTCGTTATGAATAATTGCCGGGGAGGTCGTATCCGGCGGCATTTGATCCGCCAGCCAGGTCATGACGGCTTCGAAATCAGGGGCGTCGTCCGTGCGGGCCTTGCGGTAACGGCCGGTCCAGCCTTCGACCTGGCGGCGGACGTATCCTTCGGGGTGGCCGATGCGGTCGAAACCGGCTTGGCGATAGTCCACCTGGTGGAGTTCCACGAGGACGTCCAGCAGGGTTTCACACAGTTGATGCATATCCCCAGCGGAAAAAGAGAGGCCTTCCGGAAGATTTTTACGCAGGATGATGCCTTGCAGGCGCTCCATTATGTAGAAAGGGCACCCCAGGATGGCATTGTCTTCGGTATAGACAAGCGCTTCAGGGCAGTAGGGATAATGGGGTTTCAGCGCCTTGAGGATGCTGAATTCGCGCTTCATGTCATGGGCGCTTTTGGCTTTGGTGCCGAAGGGCGGTCGGCGCAGGACAAATTCACGCTTCCCGATTCGCAGGTGATAGGTGAGATTGGAAAATCCGCTGGGGAACTGCCGGACCGTCATGGGCCCTTTGAGACCCGGCAGGCTGTCCCTGAGAAAGGCCTCCAGGGCCGCTTCGTTGAGACCTTCGTCCGGCCGAATCGGCCGGGATTGATCCGACAGGGTCATGGCCGTTGTCCTTTCTTGCCGTTGGCGACGAGGTGATAGGCCATGACGAAATCGACAATGAAATCGGCATAGTCATCCACATCGGTTTGCCGGCGCGCGTGCTTCCAGCGCTTGACATACCAGTCCTGTAAAAGCGCTTTGATGCCGCTGGCGCTTTGCTGGGGGTCGCGGGCTGCAAAATGACCGGCGGCCTGTCCTTCGCTGAGAATATCCGCAAAGATTTGATCGGTATAGAGTTCGCCGGCAACCGTATTTTCCTTCTCGGCGGGACTCATATTTTTTACTTCCATGAAGGAAAAATAGAACCAGGGTTGCAGCGCCTCGCTCAGGTAAATATGGATGCGGATAGCGGCCTCGAGTTTGGTGACCGGATCGCTGATGGGTTGAATATGCGCATTGAGGATCCGCACGACCAACTGGCGGCCCTGACGCAGGATCATGTCCAGCAATTCGTCCTTGCTGGCAAAGTAGGAGTAGAGGGCCCCCATGCTAAGGGCGGTTTCCTTGCTGAAATCCCGCATGCTCATGGCCTGAAAGCCTTTTTCATTGCTGATTTTGAGGGCGGCATCGAAGATGCGGGCAAGGTTGCGGATAACCGTTTCTTCCTTTTTGACCTGAATCTGATCCCGGTTGGCCAGGTAGATCTCGCGATAGAGCTGCTCTTTGGAGACGTTGATGGATTTTTGGAATTGCTGGTAATTCATTTAAGTCCTTAAATGGTGGTAAATAGGACACAGATGCGCACAGATTGTGGGAGAAGCGTCAAGCTGAAAGCTGAAAGGAACGGCAAAACCGATGTATAATCTTTTTGGTTGTGGGTTTAACCTTTCAGCTTGACGCTTTGAGCTTGGCCCTTATTCCCCTTCAAGTCCTTCATGATCTTCATGGTATTCTATTGATTTTGACTTTCTATCAGTGTTTATCCGTGTTCATCCGTGTCCCAAATTTTTATTTCCCGTAGTCGTACCACCCCCGCCCGGTTTTCTGGCCGTATTCCCCCTTCACAAAATGTTCGACAATACTGGGCGACGGCAGATCCTGGCGGTCGCCGGAACGCTTGAAGGCTTCCATGCCCATGGTGTAGGCCAGATCGATGCCGGTGAGGTCCATCAGGCGGAAAGGGCCCATGGGGTGGCCGGCGCCAAAAACACAGGCCTTGTCGATGTCTTCCACCGAGGCGACACCCATCTCCAGCAGCCATTCGGCTTCCTTGAAAATGGCAAAGAAGATGCGGTTCAGCAAAAAACCTTCGACTTCCTTATTCAGGCGCACGGGCACTTTGCCGAGTTTGTCGCACAGTTGCATGGAAAGATCCGCCGTCTCCCCGGACACATGCGGGCCCTGGACCACTTCCACCAGCTTCATGACCAGGGCGGGGTTGAAAAAGTGCAGGTTGACGACCTTGTCGGGACGGTTGGTGGCATCCGCAATCTTGGAACTGACAATGGCGGAGCTGTTCGTGGCCAGGATGGCATGCGCTGGCGTCAGTTTGTCGAGATCGGCATAGATCTGTCGCTTGATGGCCAGCACTTCCACCACGGCTTCGATCACGTAATCCGCGTCTTTAGCGGCTTCGGCCAGTTGCGATTTGAAGGAGAGCCGGTTGCGGGCATCCTGGGCTTCCTGTTCGGTCAGTTTGCCCTTGGCCACCCGGCCGGGGAGGTATTGATCGGCAAAGGCAATCGCCTTGTCGAGGGTTTTTTTGTCGATGTCGGTGCAGGCCGTTTCGAAACCGTTCAGGGCACACAGCAGGGCAATCTGGTGCCCCATGTTGCCGGCGCCTACCACGCAGATTTTTTTGATGTCGTCGATGGTCATGGTATTACTCCTTATTTATGGGACACTGATGAACACGGATGGACACAGATACTGAAAAACCAACACCGTTTACCATGAAGGGCATGAAGATCATGAAGAAATCAATTTGTCGGTGACAAATTGATTAAAGCGAAAATCCCGAAAAAAAGCGCACCTTGCAGGCCCAATCACCGTATAATTCGAGAAGGTATTTGGGGATATGGTTTTACTCTTCAAACCCTTCATGATCTTCATGGTGAAATATGGTTTGTGTTTTTTAATCCGTGTTTATCTTCGTAATCAGTGTCCTATTATGGTTTTCTGCATGCACTGCAGGGTGAAAAATCAGCCGCCGAAGGCGGCATCCTGAATCTCTACCGCGGCATCGCAGCAATCTTCGATCGCGTTCATTTTGCCAAGTGCGACCGGCAGGACGGTGCGAATGAAAAATTCCGCCGTCTGGATCTGGCCCTGATAGAAAAGCTGGTCTTTTTTCTTGGCGTTTTCCAGCTTTTCCGCCGCCACGGTGGCCCGCCACAGCAGCATCCAGGCCATCGTGACGTCTCCCATGGCCTCCAGAAAGGGCACGGAATGGGAAAACGCGGCCTTGAACTTGGGCGACATGGCGGCCTGCCCAAGACCCAGCGCGATCTGGCCCAGGCGGTCCACGACCCCATCGAAGCGTTCGGCCATGTCGGCCGTTGCCGGTACCGTTTTGCCGGCGGCGGCCGCTTCTTTCATTTTTCCGAGAAAATCCATATAGAGGGCCCCTTTGTTCATGCCCAGCTTGCGGCCCAATAAATCCAGCGCCTGGATGCCGGTGCAGCCCTCGAAAATGCTGGTGATCTTGCAGTCCCGGGCAATGGCCTCCACCGGGTAGTCCCGTGTGTAGCCGGCACCGCCGAAAACCTGAATCGCCTGGACGCAAACGTCGTAGCCGCGTTCGCTGCCGTAGCCTTTGATGATCGGTGTGATGAGGTCCACCAGAGCCATCAACTGGGTCTGCTCTTCTTCCGATGCGGCGATTTTGGCCCGATCCGTAAGGTTCCAGCAGTAGTAGATCAGGGCCCGCAGGCCTTCGACGTGGGCTTTCATCCACAAAAGATTGCGGCGGATATCCGGGTGCCGGATAATGGCCACGGGTTGGGCATCGCGATTCTGGAAATCCTCCAGGTCGCGGCCCTGGATGCGTTTGCGGGCGTAGTCCAGGGCGTGCAGGTAGGACGTGGAAGCATGGGCCAGGGCCTGCATCCCGGTGCCCAGACGGGCGCCGTTCATCATCTGGAACATGATTTTCATGCCCTGCCGTTCTTCCCCCAGCAGGTAGCCGATGCATTGGCCCTTGGTGCCCAGGGCCATGCTGCAGGTGGCACTGGCATGGATGCCGTGTTTTTCTTCCACACCGGTGCAGACGATGTCGTTGCGATCCCCGAGGCTGCCGTCGGGATTGACGAAGTATTTCGGCACGATGAAGATGGAAATCCCCTTGGTGCCGGCCGGATCCCCCTCGATGCGGGCCAGCACCGGGTGGATGATGTTGTCCACCAGGTCATGCTCGCCATTGGTGATGAAAATCTTGTTGCCGGTGAGGGAATAGGTGCCGTCGGGGTTGCGCACCGCGCTGGTGGACAGGTTGCCCACGTCGGAGCCGGCGTCGGATTCGGTGAGCAGCATGGTGCCGCCCCATTCCCCGGTATAGAGCTTTTTCAGGTAGGTTTTTTTCTGGTCGCCCGTACCGTAGTTTTCGATCATGTAGCCGGTGCCGGCTCCCATGGAGCCATAGGCGCTGATGGCCCAGTTGGCGCCCATGAGGTATTCGTCCACCGCTACGGTCAGGGAGTGGGGGAGGCCCTGGCCGCCGTATTCGGGATTCATGGCCGGGGCGGTCCATTCGCTTTCCAGATAGAGTTCGTGTACCCGGTGAAAGCTCTCCGGCACCTTGACCGTACCGTTGCCCTCGTAGCGGACGCCCACCCGGTCCCCTTCCTCGTAGGTGGGCAGCATCTCCTTGATGGCAAAGCGCCGGGCTTCGTTGAGAATGAGATCAAAGGTTTTGCGGTTGAACTCGCTGAACATTTCCGCTTCGGTCAGCCTCTCGATCTGGAGCATTTCATGCAAAACAAAGTCAATGTCGCGGCGGTCGGCAATTTGTTGGGCCATTTTTTTTAGTTCCCCTGTTTTGGGTGACTGCTACCAGGCAGCATCTTTTGCCCCCGGGCGGCGTTCTCGCCCATCGTACGTCCTCGACGTAGCGCTGCTACGCCTGCGGTGTCCAATGGGCTGCGGCCTTGCCCGGAACCAAAACCTACTGCCTGCTAACAGCCACATTACGCGTTTGAAGTTCCAAAATTCTGGTCTGTTCAAATTTACATTTTTAGGTGCAGGGCGAAAAATTTTCTGTGTTACAAACAAAAATACGGATCTTTTCTTCTTGCTCTTCTTGCTCTTCGTGTCCTTCGTGGTGAATTCTTGGTTTTGATTTATCAGTGTTTATCCGTGTTCATCTGTGTCCCATTGATTTCCTTCAAGCCCTTCATGTTCTTCATAGTAAACTTTATTTTGTTCTATCTGTGTCTGTCCGTGTCAATCAGTGGCTGCTTATGGCTTTCGTTTTACGCATAGTCCTTCAAAATTTGCTTGGCAGCCGAGATTTTGTGCACTTCGTCGGCGCCGTCGTAAATTCGGGCGGCCCGCTCATGACGGTAGAGAAAGGCCAGGATGGTATCGTCGGTCATGCCCAGCCCCCCATGCACCTGGAGAGCCCGGTCGATGACGTTCATCATGGCGTTGGCCGTCAGGAATTTGATGAGGGAAATCTCCCGGCGGGCCGCCTTGTGGCTTTCCACCTCCATTTTCCAGGCAGCATGCAGAACCGAAAGCCGGGCCGCCTGGATTTCGGCGGCACTTTCGGCAATCCAGGCCTGGATGATCTGTTTGGTCCCGAGGGTTCGTCCGGGGGCGATCGGCCGGGTGGCCGCCCGCTGGCACATGAGATCCAGGGCCCGGTTGCAGATGCCGATCCAGCGCATGCAGTGGTGAATGCGGCCTGGCCCCAGCCGCTCCTGGGCAATGACGAAACCGTGCCCTTCGGGCCCCAGGAGATTGCTTTGGGGGACCCGGCAGGACTGGTAGAGGATCTCGCCGTGGCTGAAGTAGCCGGTTCCGGATTCCCCCATGACCGGGATGCAGCGGACCTGGTTGAACCCGGGCGTGTCAGTGGGCACGATGATCATGCTGGCCTGAAGATAGGGTGGGGCTTCCGGATTGGTCACGGCCATGACGATGGCAAATTCGGCCCCGTCCGACGAGGTGGTGTACCATTTCTGGCCGTTGATCACATAGTCGTCCCCGTCCTTCACGGCGGTGGTATCCATCATGAGGGGATTGGAACCGGGCAGCTCCACCTCGGTCATGGAGAAGCAGGACCGGATGTCTCCCTGAATCAGCGGTTTTAAATAGCGCTCTTTCTGTTCCGGTGTGCCGTGAAGGTGCAGGATTTCGGCGTTGCCGGCGTCCGGGGCCTGGCAGCCGAAGGTATAGTGGCCCAGCGGGGTGCGGCCCAGGGCTTCGGACACCAGGGCATGCTCCATCAAATCGAGGCCCATGCCGCCGTATTCAACCGGATGGTTCGGCGCCCAGAGCTCCATCTGTTTGACCAGCCGCTGCCGGTCCTTGATTTCCTTCTCCAGCACATCCATATCACCCCGCAGAAAAACAGGCTCCAGGGGGATGAGTTCCTTGTCCACAAATTCGTCGATCATGCCGACGACGGTTTGCATCTTTTTCGATACGGTGAAATCCAATTTATGCTCCTATAGAGTGGGTCAATGATATTGTGGGGACACTGATGAACACAGATAAACACGGATTGAGAAATTTAAAAAAAATGAGATTTTACCATGAAGAACATGAAGGTCATGAAGTTTAAAATCTGTGAGAATCAGTGTTTATCAGTGTCCCTAAAATTTCTTCATGTCCTTCATGTTCTTCATGGTGACCAGCTTATAGGGTTTTGATCTTTTATGTGCTTTTATCCGTGTCCATCCGTGTTAATCTGTGTCCCATTTTCAGCGATACGTCAAAAGCCCGGGATCCCCCTGGCGCTCCAAAGCGGCCACGTCGTTGAATCCCGTCAGCGTCATCTTCTCGGCGTTGAAGCGAAAGCGTGTCATGGAGGCGTTCAGCACCTGCCAGGAAATCCCGATGCACTGGTCGTCGGGCATTTGGGTGGCCAGCTGGACGGCTACGGCAATGGGCCCGGCCGATGAGAAGACCATGACGTTCTTGCCGGAGCCTACCTGCTGCATGATTGTATTTAAGCCACGGCCAATTCGCGCGCGAAAATTGGGCCATGATTCCAGCCCCGGCCGGTCCTGGGTTTCATTCATCCAGCGCTGGACAACACGGGAAAACACCGTTTGGAAGGCTTTCGGGTCTTCCGCGAGACGGGTTTCATCCAGCTTGAGGTGGGGATCTTCCCTGACCATGACAGGGTAGTAATACGCCCAGACGCCCGTAGAATCATATTCGTCGAGATCCGGCAGGGTTGACGATTCGGGAAGGGGACGGCCGTTTTCGGCGAAAACGGTTGCCATGGTCTGAAAGGTTTGCCGCTGCCGTGTGAGTTGCCCGGTGTAGACGGCATCGAAGCCTGCACCAGTATCCTGCAAATGGTTGGCCACGACTTGTGCCTGGCGGTACCCAACGGGTGAGAGTTGATCATAGTTTTCCTCACCGAAAGATGCCTGGCCATGTCGGACGATAATAAGGTTGCTCATCGGAAATCAGGTCGGTTGATCATGTATAATCGGAAGTGTTGAACGCGGTTCATGCGCTGCATGGTCCTCTTGTCATTGAGTCACAGATTGCGATATGGCAGATGACGTGTTGGGTGTCAATAAAAAAACGAACGTTCGTTCTATTTTGGTTGACACCGGTACGGGTACATTTTACAAAACATGGATAAAAGACGAATACGACGTGAAACATTAATAGGACACAGAGCAACCTATATAATGTTTTTCCTGAATAATATCAATGTTTTGATCTGTGGGAATCTGTGTTGATCCGTGTCCTGTCTGGTCTTCTTCAGGATCTTCATGTCCTTCATGGTGAATTGGTTTTGACTTACCCTTTTGGGCCCATCAGCGGAACCTTGATTGAAATATGAAAATACTCGTCTGTACTAAACGTGTTCCGGATCTGGAAACCATACCGACTCCGGAGATCCCGCCGAAATCCCCAGCGGACATCTTTCGTGACGGCCTCGCCTGGCGGATGAACCGGTATGACGAATACGCCGTGGAGGCGGCCCTTCAGCTTCGGGAAACCACCGGAGCCTCCCGCATCGACGCGCTGACCGTCGGCGAGGAGGACGCCGAAGAGGTGCTGCGGCGGGCCATGGGCATGGGGGCCGATCATGGTGTGCACATCCTGCAAACCAACGATAGGCTGACGAGCCCTTTTACCATCGCCGGATTGATGGCGGCGTATGCCCGTGAACGCGCCTACGACCTGATCCTTTGTGGTACCATGTCCGAAGATTTGATGCAGGGCCTGGTGGGGCCCATCATGGCCGGTATGCTGGGTTGGCCCTGTTTGACGTCGGTGCATGCATTTGCCCAATCCGAAAGGTCGCAGGCCCTAGTATGTGAAAGGGAGATCGAAGGCGGGTGTCAGGAAGCGCTGGAGATCGATCTGCCGGCCCTGCTGACCATCCAGTCCGGCAGCTGCCAGCCGCGCTATCCGGCCCTGTCCAAACTGCTGCGGGCGAACACGTATCCGCTAGAGGTGTTCTCGGAGGAAACCTTGGCGCCTGCAGACGCAAGACAACGTGTCGTCACAGTCAGACCCCCGGAGCAGCGTCGCGAAGGGGTACGGATTGAGGGCAGCTCCGAGAGCAAGGCGCATCAACTGGCGGCCATGCTTCGATCGAAGGGGTTATGCTGATGCCGATAAAGTCGGTGGTGTTGATTGCCGAAGCCGAGACGGATGGCAACCCATCGGCAGCCATGGATTTGGCGGCCGTCGGGGACCGGTTGGGGCAGGATCAACCGGTGGGTGTGCACTGGTTGGTGGTGGGGAAACACGCGGCAGCAGCCGGCGAGTATCTATCCGAAAGTACGGGCTACCCGGCGACCGCCCTGGTGGTGCCGCCTGAGAAGCCTTTGACCGGTGCGTTGCTGGCGAATCTTGCGAAGCCGGTTCTAGCGGACCTTCGGCCGGAAATTATCGCCTTTCTTCACACCTCCAGCGCCCAGGACTGCGTGGGGCCTTTGGCGATTGCTCTGGAGGCCGCCTGTATCACGGGTGTCCAGGGCATCATCGCTGATGGAGATCAGTTCATTTTCCAACGTGCTGTGTTCGGCGGCAAGTGGCTGACGGAAATCAGGGCAGGTGATCGGCCTGTCGTTTTGACGGTGCTGCCGGGGTTTTTCCAATGGGAGGATACGAAAAGGCAACCCGGACCCCTCGAGATTCAGCAGCCATCCCCGTCGCCCCAACGGATCCGATTGATCGAAGCCAGGGCTTCCGATTGCGAGGCCGCCCTTGGGCAGGCCGAAACGGTCGTGGCGGCCGGACGCGGCATTGGTTCCCAGGAGAATCTCGACCTCATCCACCGACTGGCGGCGTGTTTCCCGAAATCGGCCGTGGCCGGCTCCCGTCTTGTCTGTGATGCCGGCTGGCTGCCCTACAGCCGGCAGGTCGGTGTCACCGGCGCGACGGTGTCTCCCGCACTCTATCTGGCCTGCGGCATCTCCGGGGCTTTCCAGCACCTTGTTGGCATGAGCGGTTCGCGATTCGTGGCGGCCATCAACAAAGATCCCGACGCGGCGATTTTCCGTGCCGCCGATGTGGGTGTGGTGGAAGATTTGAACACCTTCCTGCCGCTGCTGATCGAAGCCCTCGAGAGGAATCGTTCGTACACGGCATAGGGTAGGAGAGAAGCGTCAAGGGCCAATTTGAAAAAAATCAGAACAATTGTTACCACGAAGCGCACGAAGACAACGAAGAAACCCCATCGATATGATGATATGTTTAATCAATTTGTGTAAAACAAATTGATTCCTTCGTGACCTTCGTGACCTTCGTGGTAAATGCGTTATAAGGCTTTCAATCAACTGCATTTACATTGGCATTTTGGCAGGTGTGAAAACAATGCATACTGAATTTGTCGTCAAAGCCGGCCCGAAGGCCCTGACACTCATCCGCGATGAGGGCCTGCGGCCGGAACGGGTACGCGTGGTGGCCGGAGCTGCGGGCGGACCCAAGTGGTTGGTGCTCTACCATCTCGACCGCCTTCTCTTTTCAACTTTTTTCAGGGGGCGAACCGAGCCGCTGCATCTGATCGGCTCCTCCATCGGTGCCTGGCGGTTTGCCGCCCTGAGCCAGTCGGACCCGCTCGAGGCCCTGGACCGTTTCCGGGAGGCCTACATCCACCAGACCTACGCCACGGCGCCCACCCCGGCCGAGGTGACTGCGGAAAGCCGCAAGGTGATGGAAGGTTATCTTCCGGAAACGGCTGTACCTGAAATCCTGAACCACCCCTGGTGCCGGCTGAATCTACTGGCGGTCCGCTGCCGCCACCTGACGGCGTTTGAAAATAAAGCTGGCATGGCTGTGGGGTTGGCAGGCGCGGTTGCTTCCAATTTAATCGACCGAAAGTATCTAAACTTTTTCTTCCAACGGACCCTTTTTCATGACGCCCGGAGCCTGCCGCCCTTGGCGGCTCACGATACGATTCCATTCAATCGGGCTAAACTCAGTGGGCAGAATATCACGGATGCCCTGCTGGCCTCCGGATCGATTCCGCTGGTAATGTCAGGTGTCGCCGATATTTCCGGAGCACGGCCGGGTATCTACCGCGACGGGGGCATGATCGACTACCATATGGATCTGCCTTACCGCCTAAAGGACGATGAAATCGTTCTCATGCCCCACTTTACGGATGCCATCATCCCGGGTTGGCTGGATAAAAAACTGACCTGGCGCAAACCCTCGGCCGTCAACATGGCCAATGTGGTCATGATCGCCCCGACAAACGAATTTGTTCAGCAGCTGCCCAATGCCAAGATCCCGGACCGGACGGATTTCAAACACTATTTCCGGAAAGACCGGGAACGCTTCGCCGCCTGGAACCAGGTGGTGGCCATGTGCCGCCCACCGGCCGAGGACTTCATGGAACTGGTCGCATCAGGGCGCATCCGGGAGAAGGTGCAGCCGATGGATTTTTAAGAAAAATTGACAGGAAAACACAAAAAGATAATTTACCACGAAGAGCACGAAGGACACGAAGAAGAAAAACCCAAAAAGCTTATAATATCAAATTGATTTTATTGATCGGTGATCATCTGTGAGAATCTGTGGCGAATAGATCTTTCACTACGAAAAGCACTAAGGATACGAAAGTTTTGCATAGAAAGGCTATAAAATTCAGTGAATTGTCCTATCGAGTGATAGGTTGCGCTATGGAGGTCCACAGTGTTCTCGGCCCTGGCCTTTTGGAATCGACGTATCAGCGCTGTTTGGCTCACGAGTTCGATGTTCAAAAGATTTCATATAAACCTGAGCACCCGTTGCCTGTCGTTTACAAGGGAATTGAATTGGATTGCGGCTATCGATTGGACTTTCTTGTTGAAGATACCATCGTCCTGGAACTCAAAAGTGTCGAAAAATTATTGCCGATCCATGAAGCACAGCTGTTGACCTACATGAAACTGTTAAACGTGAAAGAGGGTTTCTTGATCAATTTCAACGCTGTCAGGCTGAAAAGTGGATTGAAGCGTTTTGTAATATAACCTTTTTTGTTTTCTTCATGCTCTTCGTGTCCTTCGTGGTAGAAATCTTTTGAATTAAGGTTTTCTTTTCATGTCCTTCATGCTCTTTATGGTAAACTCGCTCTTTGGTTTTGGATTTTGGTCTTGTATCGTTTTTTAATATGAAACATGATTTTTTCATGGTGATTTTTTTGGGTATAAGGAGGTTCAATGTCTCGCTCGCTCGTTTCCATCGTCCGCTATGAAAAACCCTACGACTCCGTCCGGAAAGCCGTCGAACTCGCCGGCGGCCTGTCCCACCTGAAGCCTTCCGATCACGTCTTTATCAAGCCCAACATCGTATTTTGGACCGCCAAAACGGTTATTCCCAAATGGGGCGTCATCACCACCTCCCGGGTGGTGGAGGATATGGTGCGCCTGCTCAAGGATCTCGGCATTAACCACATCACCATCGGGGAAGGATCGGTGGCCGCCGACCCCAAGGACAAGGAAACCCAGTTTCACGCTTACGAAACCCTGGGATACACCAAACTGCAGAAGCGTTACGGGGTCAAGTGCGTCAATATCCTGGCGCGGCCTTTCACCAAGGTCGATCTGGGGGACGGCATGAAACTGAGCTTCAGCACTGACGTGCTGGAAAGCGATGCCATAATTGATCTGCCGGTGTTGAAAACCCATGCCCAGACCACGGTGAGCCTGGGCATCAAAAATCTGAAGGGCACCATCAGCATCCCTTCGCGCAAACGCTGCCACAATGCCGATCCAAATATGAACCTGCATCGCTGGGTGGCGCGCCTGTCCGACCCCATGCCGCCGGTGTTTACCCTGGTGGACGGCATCTACAGCAATGAACGGGGGCCGGCTTTCGACGGTCGCATGCGGCGCAGCAATTTGCTGATGGCCTCCCGGGACATATTTGCCGTCGACAAGGTCGGTGCCCAAGTCCTGGGATACGCCCCCGAAGATGTGCCCCACCTGAAGCTCTACGCTGAAAACCGCCGGAAACCGCTGGATTTGTCCGACGTCGAGGTGAAAGGGGAGAAAATTGAAGATGTAACCGATTTTCACCAGTATGAATTTGGATACACCGAGGACGGAGCACTGCCGGCTCCCATGGCCAAAATGGGCATCCAGGGCCTTTCCTATTACAAGTACGATCTTTCCATGTGCACCTATTGCTCCGGCATCACCGGTGCCGTTCTGACGGCCATCGCCATGGCCTGGAAGGGCCAGCCCTGGGATGACGTGGAAGTCCTCACCGGCAAACAGATGGACCCCCGCCCCGGCAAAAAGAAAACCATCCTCCTGGGCCAGTGCATGTGCAAACGGCACAAGGACAACCCGGATATCCAGGAAGCCATCCCGGTGGACGGCTGCCCCCCGAACCCCAAATCCATCGTCGCCGCATTCCACCAGGCCGGCATCGAAGTGGATCCCAATATCGTCGAAAACGCTGAGCAACTTCCGGGATTCTTAATGGCGCGCTACAAGGACAAGCCGGAGTTCGAGGAGGGGTTCTTTCAGGTTGAGTAAAAGATGGAACCACGAAGAGCACGAAGGACACGAAGAAAACCAATATTTGGCTGTAGATAAAAACGGATTGTCACGGATTAGACTGTAGGGGATTAGGCTGTAGGCTATAGGGGAAACCGACAACAAACATTTCAGCAGGTTTTCCCTCTCAGCTCGCTGCTTTAAACTTGGCGCTTTTTTATCTTCGTGCATCTTCGTTTCCTTCGTGGTGAGACGCCTTTCGGTTTTGATTCTACCCCTTCAAGTCCTTCATGTTCTTCATGGTGAAAATCGATTTTGCCACAGATTTTCACGGATAATCACGGATCAGGCTGTAGGGAAAACCAGCAACTATGAATACTGTGGCTTTCCCCTTCGGCTTGACGCTTTTTTACCTTCGTGGCCCTTCGTGTGCTTCGTGGTGAAATTTGTTTTGGTTTTGATTCACCCTTTCAAGTCCTTCATGCACTTCATGGTGAAAAGCTGTTTTTTAGACACAGGTCAGACTGTAGGGGTTTAGGCTATAGGCTGTAGGGAAAACCGCAAACAAATTAAGCTGTGGTTTTTCCTTTCAGCTTGACGCTTATTTCCTTTCATGCTCTTCATGGTAGATTGCCTGACAATTCCTTGACAACCATGATATTTAAGGTTAACTCGTAAATATCATGGTTAAAAATCGATACCTCAAAAATAAAATCAATCGTTTGCTGGAAATGTTTCCCGCTGTTGCCATTATCGGTGCAAGGCAATGCGGCAAATCGACTTTGGCGAAAGATCTGCGCCCGGAATGGCGTTATTATGATCTTGAAAACCCTGGCGATTACCAGTTGATCAGTGATGATCCGGCGGCTTTTTTTGCTGTCCATCACGATAGCCTCGTGATTGACGAGGCCCAGCAGTATCCGGATCTTTTTCGGGTTTTACGAGGCGTCATCGATGCTGACCGCGGGCAAAAAGGGCGGTTTCTGCTGACCGGATCCAGTTCCCCCAATATTGTTAAAGCCATTACGGAAAGCCTTGCCGGAAGAATCGCCACCGTTGAAATGGGGCCATTCAAGCAGGGGGAGTTCTACGAAAAGGAAATTTCGGAGCTTTATGGCTTCATAACTGCCGGCAATACGCCTGTAGAGGAGTTCGTCCGACTGAAACCCGTTGTCGAACCCTCTCAAAGCGCGCACGTCTGGTTTCAGGGAGGCTTTCCGGAAGCTTTGATCGAAAGTGACCGCCATCCGGATTTTTTACCGCAATGGCAGGAAAATTACATCGCTAATTACATTGCCCGGGATATCAGAGCCCTTTTTCCCAAATTGAAAATTCATAATTTCAGACGTTTTCTCACGCTGCTGGCCCAGTTTTCAGGCCACCAGCTCAACATGAGTGAAATGGCCCGAGCGCTTGAGATCAGCGTCTCAACCGTCAAAGACTACCTTGATATCATTCATCACACCTTTATCTGGCGAAACCTGCCGCCCTATTCACGGGATTCACTCAAAAAAGTCCAGAAAGCCCCCAAAGGTTTTTTCAGGGATCAGGGACTGTTGCATTTTTTTCTCAAAATAGGGGAGCTTGATCAACTTTTGTTGCATCCGGTGGCCGGTTTTTCCTTCGAAAGTTTTGTCATTGAAGAATTCATTCGTGGCCTCCAGGCGACCATGACGGCGGGGCTTGAATTTTGTTACTACAGGACCATTGATAAGTCCGAAGTGGATCTGGTTGTTGAGGGACCATTTGGGATTGTGCCGATCGAGATCAAGCTAAGTTCGGTCATCAAACGGTATTCCCTGCGCAGTCTGGAGGTTTTTTTAAACGATAGGCAATGCCCCTTTGGCATTCTCGTAAATCGGGCCCCGCGGGTGGAACGCGTTACCGACAAAATCATTCAAATCCCAGTGCATTACCTATGACCCTTTCAGTTTGTTTTTGAGCTTGGCGTTTCTTTTTTCCTCCATGCCATTCAAGCACTTCATGGAAAAAATTATTTGGACACAGATGAACACGGATTGTCACTGATAAGGCTGTAGGTGTTTAGGCTGTAGGGAAAGCAGAAAACAAACAGGGCTGTGGGTTTTTCCTTTCAGCTTGACGCTTTGAGCTTGGTGCTTTCATTACCTCTTCAAGTCCTTCATGCCCTTCATTGTAAAAAGTTGTTTTTAGCAACAGATCAGGCATTAACCCGGATATTTCACGCGTTCGAGATGTTCATTGGCAAGGCATCAGGGACGCCGCTGTACGCCTGGACCGCAAGTGTCTGATAACGCCGCCAATGGGCATCTCGGGCGCGCCCGCAGGGTGAAATTTTTTCGATAATTTTGGAAATCGGCCAGGGGCACAAATTGTCACCCGAAAATCATACCCCGAATAGCTTTGATACCCCTGAAAACTTGCATAAAATTTATTGCTTAGAAAAAATTTCATGAAAGGTTCGGGTTAAACAGATTGACAATCGACCTGTATGAGGACTAAATTTGGTCTATATTCGGAGGATAGATATGAAACTATCGCGTCAAATCAAACCAATCAGTTATCTGAAAGCCCATGCTGCGGAGATCATACGTGGCTTGGCAAAGCAGGGTGAACCCCTGGTCATCACCCAAAATGGCGAAGCCAAGGTCGTGATACAGGACATCGAAAGCTATGAGCAAACACAGGAGACCATGGCTCTCCTGAAAATTCTGGCGCTCGGCACGCGTCAGATCGAAAAGGGCGAAGTCCAGCCTGCGGGGGATGTGGTTCGCCGAATTCGCGACCGGAGCAGGCGCGGGTAACACGTATATTTCACGCGCCTGATGTGTTCATTGGCATTGGTCACAAAGTGTTGCCAGGCCTCTTGACTGTAACTTTCATTTGAGCCACTGAGTCCATCCCTCGAAATAAATTGGCAACAAAATGTTCATGAAAGATCCGGACGAATGTCTTCCCAAGTGTTCCTGACCAAAGATGCCGCGCGCGACCTGGAAGATTTGTATGATTACATCGAATGGCACGACGTGCCGGGCAAAGCCGATTATGTCCTCGATCAAATCGAGAAGGCTTTTTCCAGCCTTTCTGAAAACCCGGAACGAGGAGCCTACCCCAAGGAACTCTTGGCCATTGTGCTTCGCGAGTACCGTGAGATTTTCTTCAAACCTTACCGCATCATTTATAGGATCGTGGACGAAAATGTATACGTAATGGTGATCGCCGATGGTCGCCGCGATATGCAAACATTGCTGCAACGAAGGCTATTGCAGGCCTGAGCCCGATGCCTTTGTTTGCTGTCATCCTTCGTGATGAACAGCTGTTTTTAGCCACGGATGAACACAGATACACACAGATTGTGGGAGAAGCGTCAAGCTGAAAGCTGAAAGGAACTGCAAAACCGATGTATAATCTTTTTGGTTGTGGGTTTAACATTTCAGCTTGACGCTTTGAGCTTGGCGCTTTCATTACCCCTTCTACCCCTTCATGTCCTTCATGAACTTCATGGTAAAAATTATTTGGACACAGATGAACACGGATAACCACGGATCAGGCTGTAGGGAAAACCAGCAACTATGAGTACTGTGGCTATCCCTTTCGGCTTGACGCTTTTTTACCTTCGTGGCCCTTCGTGTGCTTCGTGGTGAAACTTGTTTCGGTTTTTCCCTTTCAGCTTGACGCTCTTTTTTCTCTTCATGGTAAAATCCCTCCTTGCCCTGGAAAACCACGGATTGATATGTTGGCCTCCTGTTGTTATATCCGTGACCATCTGTGAAAATCAGTGGCTACTTATTGGGTTCTTTCGCCGTGACGGCCACAGGAAAGGAAATAGGATATGAAACTGTTGGTAACCGGGGGCGCAGGCTTTATCGGCACGAATTTTATTCGCACCGTCTTTGACAAGAAACCGGGGTGGGAAGTGGTGAACCTGGATCTCCTGACCTATGCCGGCAATCCCAGAAATCTCCTGGACATCGAAAGCGAACACCCTGACCGGTATCGTTTCGTCCAGGGGGATATTAAAGACAGTGAATTGCTGCACAATCTTTTCAAAACGGAAAAATTCGAGGCGGTGGTGCATTTTGCGGCCGAATCCCACGTCGATCGATCCATTTACGGACCCGGCGCTTTTATCGAAACCAACATCGTGGGCACCTATCAGCTTTTGGAGGCGGCCCGGTCCTATTGGGAATCCAGTAGCGAACGGCCAAACTTCAAGTTCCTGCACGTTTCCACGGACGAAGTCTACGGCAGCCTTGGTCCTGAGGGCTATTTCAAGGAAACGACCCCGTATGATCCCTCGAGCCCCTATTCCGCCTCCAAGGCCGGTTCCGACCACCTGGCCAAGGCCTACTACCGGACCTACGGTTTCCCCGCGGTCATTACCAATTGCTCCAACAATTACGGGCCCTACCAGTTTCCCGAAAAGCTCATTCCATTGATGATCCTGAACATCCAGGAGGAAAAGCCCCTGCCGGTTTACGGCGACGGCAAAAACGTGCGGGACTGGTTGTTCGTGCGGGACCATTGCGACGCCCTGTTGACGGTTCTCACCGAAGGGCAAAACGGCGAAACCTACAACATCGGCGGTGGGGAGGAGATGCGGAATATCGACGTGGTGAACCTGCTCTGCAGCCTGCTCGATGCCAAGCTGGGGCGGCAAGGGGAAACGTCTAGCTCTCGATTGATCCATTTCGTCAAAGACCGCCCCGGCCATGACAGGCGTTATGCCATCGATTCCACTAAAATCCGCAGCGAACTGGGCTGGACCCCCCAACACGATTTCAAGACAGCCCTTGCCAAAACCGTGGATTGGTATTTCGAAAACCAGGACTGGGTCGAGAGCATCCGGACCGGTGAATATTTGAAATGGATCGATCAGAACTACGACGAGAGAGCGTAACTGGGAGCCACCAATTCTGCCAACGTTTTGGTAGGGAGATCGGGCCCACTTCGGGGCCTATAGTGATTTTCCTCTCGCATAGTTGGAGGCCTCTGTTAGGTATGGATGCTTTTGGTCGCATTTTAGTAGTGGTCTACACATGGCGTGGCGATAATATTCGTATTATTTCAGCACGTAAAGCTGTGCGTAGTGAGGTAAGACAATATGAAAGCGAAATATGATTTCAGCAAAGGCAAGCGTGGTGCCGTGCTCCCTCAAGCGGGGAATAAAATTCGGATAACGATCAGACTCGACCGAGATATTGTCGATTGGTTCCGTTCTAAAGTTGAGGAACAAGGTGGGGGGAATTACCAGTCGATGCTCAATGACGCGCTTAGAAAACACATTGAACATCAAGACCAGCCTCTTGAAGAGATTCTCCGCCGAGTTGTGCGGGAGGAGTTGCGTGCCTCTTCGTGTCCTTCGTTGTGACACGTGTTACGGATAGGACAACGTGGGTTGTCCCTTTCAGCTTGACGCTTTGAGCTTGGCGCTGCTGTTTTCCTTCATGGTTATAGTTTTTTTGCAATAACCGTTTTTATCCGTGTTTATCTGTGTCCAATCGGTTTACCTTCTAAAATCTCGACACCATTTCCGGCATAACCCCCGCCAAGCTTTCCTTCCAATGGGGGATCTCAATGCCGAATGTTTTCCGGATCTTGCTGCAGTCCAGAACCGAGTTGGGGGGCCTGCGGGCCGGGGTGGGGTATTCGGCGGTGGGAATCGGGTCTATGGCCTGGCAGGCCATTTTGTAAGATGGAATTTGGGCCGCCAGCCGGAAAATCTCGGCTGCAAATCCATGCCATGAGGTGGCGCCCGTGTTGGCATAGTGGTAGGTGCCCCAGATTTCGTTTTCCCCTGAGAACACACTGCCCACGATCTGCAAGGCTGCCGCGGCCAAATCCCCGGCAAAGGTGGGACAGCCCTGTTGATCGGAAACCACCCTTAGCGTCTCATGGGTTTGCCCCAATTTCAACATGGTCTTGACGAAGTTGTTGCCGTGCAGGCCGTAAAGCCATGATGTGCGGATGATGATGTGGCGGGGCAGGATGGCGCGGATTTTTTCTTCGCCAGCCGATTTGCTTTTGCCGTAGACACCCACCGGAGACACCGGATCGGTTTCATCATAAGCCCCGGACTTGCTGCCGTCGAAAACATAGTCGGTGGAATAGTGAACCAGGGGGATTCTCAGCGAGCGGCAGATTTCAGCCAGATGAGCGGGACCTGACGCGTTGACGGCATAGGCGTTTTCCGGATCGGATTCGGCGTTATCCACTGCGGTGTAGGCGGCCGCGTTGATCACTATCGACGGTTCGCAGCCGGCAATAAATCCCTTTATTGATGCCACATCCGCCAGGTCAACTTCGGGGCGTCGGGCCAAAGCGATGTTGAAGGGGGTGGCTCGGAACTGGTTTTCTAAGGCCGAGCCCAGTTGTCCGTTGGCCCCTATGATTGCGATCCTTTTCATTATGGCAGCTCGTAGGGCGGCAAGTCTTCTTCCGGCAGATCCTTAAGGCGAGGGAAAACCGCATCCTTTGCGGATAGTGTCGGTGTCCCATCGGGCCAGTCGATAGCAAGGTCCGGGTCGGAATAAAGGATGCCTTTTTCCGCGGATTGATTGTAGTAGCCCGAGCATTTGTACATAAACAAGGCGGTTTCGCTCATGACAAAAAAGCCGTGAGCAAAGCCTTTCGGTATGAACAACTGGTGCTTGTTGTCGGATGACAATACCCGATGAACACTTTCCCCGAAGGTGGGAGAGCCCCGGCGGATGTCGACGGCTACATCCAGGACTTCCCCTTCCAGAACCTGTACGAGCTTGGCCTGCGGGTGGGGCCATTGATAATGGAGTCCGCGCAAGACGTTTTTTTGGGAGAATGACAGGTTGTCCTGCACAAAGTCGGACGGAATGCCATTCTCACGATAGCGGGTGCCATGGTAGGTTTCAAGGAAGAAACCTCGGCTGTCACCGAATACAGCGGGCTCGATCAGCAAAACATCCGGTATTGCCGTGGGACTTACTTTCATACGACGCTCCTGGTTATTTGAAAAAAAAGGTGCCAAGGATTCCAGGGGCCAAGGGGCCAAAAAATGGCCTCTCATTGGCAATGCCGAACTCTGTGAAAAAATGTTTTTCCCTTGACCCCTCGACCCCTCGGATCCATGAACCCTTGGAATACCTCATCTCACAGAACAGCAGCGGATTACACTTGACTGGCCGATACAGTAAACGACTGCATTGGCCGATCCGTGTCACGGCATCCCGTTCGCCAACTCAACCAAATACTTGCCATAATCATTTTTCATGTAGGGGCCGGCCAGTTCAATGAGCTGCGTTCGGTCGATGAACCCTTTGCGAAAGGCAACTTCCTCGATGCAGCCTATTTTCTGGCCCTGGCGTTTTTGGATCGTTTCGATGAAGTTGGAGGCATCCAGCAAGGATTCGTGTGTACCGGCATCCAGCCAGGCGTAGCCGCGTCCCATGGTTTCCACGCGCAACGCCTCCATTTTTAGGTAAGCATCGATGACTTCTGTAATCTCCAACTCCCCGCGTGGTGACGGTTTGACAGCGGCGGCGATATCGGCCACCCGGTTGTCAAAAAAATAGAGGCCGGGTACCGCATAATTGGATTTGGGCTGCTGCGGTTTTTCCTCGATGCTGAGCACCTTGCCGCCATGGTCAAATTCCACCACACCATAGCGTTCCGGGTCCCTTACCCAGTACCCGAAAACCAACCCGCCGGTTTCCATTTGTGTGGCGCGTTCCAGAATCGCGGAAAAACCGTATCCAAAAAAGATATTATCCCCCAGAATCAGGCAGACATTATCGTCTCCGATGTGTTCACGGCCGATGATGAAGGCCTGGGCCAGGCCTTCCGGCCGGGGCTGCACCGCATAAGAAATTTGCAGGCCAAACCGGGATCCGTCGTCAAAAAGGGCCTGGTACTTGGGTCGGTCCTCGGGTGTCGAGATGATCAGGATATCGCGGATGCCGGCCAGCATGAGGACCGACAATGGGTAGTAGATCATGGGTTTGTCGTAAACCGGCAGCAGCTGTTTACAGACCACACTCGTAATCGGAAACAAGCGGGTACCGGACCCGCCGGCCAGAATGATGCCTTTGTATTTTTTCATTTAATTCTCCGGCTAGAAAAGAAAGTGCCACAGATGAACACAGATACACACAGATGAAATCGCTCCGCGAGAATTTTCCAGGCCCTGTAGTTATTGCTTCGTGTTCTTCGTGCCCTTCGTGGTAAAATTATTTGAGGTTTTTCCCTTTCAGCTTGGCGCTTCTGTTTCCCTTCGTGCCTCTTCGCGTCCTTCGTGGTGTAATTTGTTTGTTTTCGATTTTACCCCTTCAAGTCCTTCATGCTCTTCATGGTGAAAAATGTCTTTAAAGGCAGATCAGGCTGTAGGTGTTTAGGCTATAGGCTGTAGAAAACCGTTTAAACCGCAGGTCATCCTTTTCACCTTTCCTGTAGCCTATCAGTCTACAGCCTAACCCGGATATTTCATGAAATTTTTTCCACACAATAAATTTTATGCAAATATTCGGGCTAATATCCTGCCTTTCTCACTCAGTCGTCAGCCCCACAGGCGGTATGGGCGGCGTATTGTCGCCCGGTGTGAACACCACCGGCGCACACGGCGGGCTTTCGCCGGCCTCATTGTAGGCGGATACGGAAAGATAGTAGGTTACACCCTCGGAGAGTGGCAGGTTGTTTATATCCAGTTGGGTGACATTACCCACATCACGGTAGTTGGATTGATCGCTTGGTGTTGTCCCATAATAGACATGATACCCGTCCACGGTCCCGGAACTGGCATCCCAGACGAGCGTTTCTGCTGAAAGTAAAGCTGGGATGAAAAAAAAGGCTGCCAAAGCCCATATCACGCCAACGGCCATCATTCCCCGGTTTTTTCCCATGCCCGTGTTCCCTTCAGAAAGCCAATTTTTTTCATCGGATCGGTGAAATGAGGATTTCCCCCACCGATAAACAACGGTATTAGGTTATCAATTGTATACACTGATTTTCATAATGTTGACAACCGACAACCTGGTTTGAATAGTGGAAAGGGGCACGGATGAACACAGATCGTTACAGATCAGGCGGTAGGGGTTTAGGCTGTAGGCTGTGGGGAAGGCCTAAAATTAATAGGAATGTAGGTTTTTCCTTTCAGCTATCCCGGATATTTCACGCGTTCGAGATGTTCATTGATAAGGCATCAGGGGCGCCGCTGTACGCCTGTACCGCAAGCCCCTGATAACGCGGCCAATGGGCATCTCGAGCGTGCCCGCAGGGTGAAACTTTTTCTATGATTCTGGAGATCGGTGAAGGGTACAACGTGTCACCTGAAAATCATATCCCGAATAGCGTTTATACCCTTGAAGATTTGCATAAAATTTATTGTGTAGACAAAATTTCATGAAATGTTCGGGTTAGACCCTTTGCCGAAGGCAACTCCTTTGAGTCCTTCGTGGTGACATTGTGTTTAGGAATGGATCCGGCTGTAGTGGTTTGGGCTATAGGCTGTAGGAAAACCGATTAATCAGCAGGCTATCCTTAGCGTTTTTCCTAAAGCCTAATAGCCTGCCGTTCTCACTCGGTAGTAAGCCCCACAGGCGGTAAGGTCGGCGTATTGTCCCCGGGCGTAAACACCACCGGTGCACATGGTGGACTTTCGACGGCGGCATTGTAAGCCGAGACGCACAGGTAATAGGGGATGCCTTCGGACAAAGGCAAACTATTCAAGTCGCAGTGTGTTATATTACCCATATTCCTCGAGTTGGAGCGGTCGCTCGAACTGGTTCCCCAGTAAACTATATACCCGTCAATTATTCCCGAAATTCCGTCCTAAGCTAGCGTTCCTGCTGCCGTTATGGTGGGCACCGAAAACGAGATGATCGTCGTCAAGTAAGTTTCCCCTAAAAGTTTGCATTTTAAAAGTAGAGCTTTCTGGCATAATGCACGGACTAGGAGGCTTAGATGAAAAAATCGCCAAAGGCATACGGCTTGTAGTTGAAAACCGACTCGGTTGGTCAGTTTTTGTATACACTGATTTGATGATTTTTGACAACCGGTAATCTGATTGATCAGAAATCGGGTTGGAATATCGATGGCCTCCTACCATCAATTGGACACAAATGATCACAGCGCCAAAAAGATTTTATCTGATTATATGCAAAGTCCAACAGGGCAAAGGCCTTTCCCTTATTGCCTGAAGACCAACAATCTATTTTCCCATGATTTTCAAGCCTTTCATGGTGGATTATTTTTATTGAAGTTAGTGTATCCTGTGTATCTTTTCGTTGGTACAAAAAAGGACGGAAGGCCAATCTCCCGTCCTTTATTAGTATTATCAACCTAATGTGAGATTAAAGAGTCTATATGATGCTGTTATTATTTCAGCGGGTTATCTCTGCCAAATATTACATCGCTATATTAAAAGTTCAAAGGGCAAAGGTGTAGGTTGCGCCATCACTCGAAAATAAGGACTGGCTGCCGTAGTAACTGGTACCAATGGAAATTTTCCAGGTACCGGTATAGCTAGTGCCTGAGGCTCCGTTGTCGATGATACTTTCGTTACCGTTGCTATCGGTGAGTTTGACAGCATCAGCGCAGGTGCTATCAGAGCCCACGGCCCGGATGACCACTTTAGGCTGGCTACTAAAGGTGTAGGAGCCGAGAACGTTCCACTGCCCCCCGTTCGTTTTTTGATCCACGGTGACGGTATCAAGCAAATTGGCTCCGTCATAGATGTCCACCGGTACGTTGCTGCTACGGTTGGAATAAGTTGTCCACCACAGGGCCACCTCGGTATTTCCATTACTTGCTGAGGAGGCATGTGCTACTAGACCTATTGGAGGTGTTGGCGGCGTCGTGTCCGAAGGGGTATAGGCCACGGGTGCACAGGGATCGCTTTCACCAGCGGTATTGTAGGCCGAAACGCAAAAATAATATTGGACATTTTCAGATAACGGCAATGAATCGATGGCGTATTGGGTGACATTACCGACATTGACGGATTCGGAAGGGTTGGTTGCACTGGTGCCGTAGTAAACCTTGTATCCATCAACCGTTCCGGTGCTGGCGTCCCAGACCAATGTGGCTGCCGAACAAAATGAAATTAAACTAAAATATGTAATTAAAACAGCTATGAAAGATTTAGTGTACATTTTCATTGACTCCTTCTGACGAACTTTTTCCTATCTGGTATGCTTAGTTTTAACGCGAAGCAGTGTAGCATTGGCCGACTGCTTCTTATCAATCTATTTCCATCGAAACACCTTAAGAAAGTAAGTTTCGGTATTCCCCGCGCTATCAATGGCCGTCACCGTGATGGTGTTCCACCAGCGATTGATTTTTATTCCAGAGGCTTGCCATGTATCCGTACCGTTGCAGGTGCCACTTTCGCCACGGGAGTTTTTCCATACAACTTTATCGATGCCACTGTTGTCACTGGCCGTTCCGCCGATATCGACTGTTGCCGTTCGTGAGAAATAAGAGCTTTTCGTCGTCGGCGACGTTATCTTGACGCTTGGAGCCGTAGTGTCGGCGGCTTCATAGGTCACCGTCAGCTTGGCTGACGACTGGTTGCCTGCGACATCAGTGGCCGTAACCGTTATGACATTAGTACCACTTGCAAGACTAATGCCGGAAATGGACCAGTTGGTGGTCCCCTCGGCGATGCCGCCGGCATCCCCCATGGACCAGGTTACCTTGGCGACGCCATGGTCATCCTGGGCGGTTCCGGACAGCTGCAGGGTGCTGCTGGTGGCTTGGTAGGCGCCATCAGGGGAAACAGCGGGTATCGTGATGGTCACCACCGGGGCCTGGGTGTCGGGGGCTGTGTAGGATACGGAAATGGTATCGGATGCCTGATTGCCGCTGGCATCGGCGGCAGTGACGGTGATGACGTTCTGGCCTTCGACAAGGTTAATGCCGGCAATGGACCAGCTGGCGGTGCCGGAGGCGACACCGTTGGCGCCGGTGGAACTGCGCCAGGTGATCTGCTTGATGCTGTCGTTGTCGCCGGCTGTGCCGGCGAGGTCGATCGTAGTTTGGTTCGAGGTGTAGGTTTCTGCCGTTACCGGTGAAGTGATGGCGATGACTGGTAAGGTTGTGTCCGGAGCGGCATAATTGATGAGGATGCTCGTGGAGCCCGGGTTCCCGGCCTCGTCCTCAGCCGTTACGGTGATGGTGTTGAGGCCCTCGTTGAGGGGTATGGCAGAAACGGACCAGTTGGTGGTTCCCTCGGCGATGCCGCCGGTATCGCCCATGGACCAGGTCACCTTGGCGACGCCATGGTCATCCTGGGCGGTTCCGGACAGCTGCAGGGTGCTGCTGGTGGCTTGGTAGGCGCCATCAGGTGAAACAGCGGGTGCCGTGATGGTCACCTCGGGAGCCTGGGTGTCGGGGGCTGTGTAGGATACGGTAATGGTATCGGATGTCTGGTTGCCGCTGGCATCGGTGGCTGTAACGGTGATGACGTTCTGGCCTTCGGCAAGATTAATGCCGGAAATGGACCAGCTGGCTGTGCCGGAGGCAATACCGTTGGCGCCGGTGGAGCTGCTCCAGGTGATCTGCTTGATGCTGTCGTTGTCGCCCGCCGTGCCGGCAAGGTCGATCACGGCCTTATTCGAGGTGTAGGTTTCTGCCTCCACCGGTGAAGTAATGTATACGACGGGAAGCTGTGGATCTGTCGAAGAGATCAGTTTGGAAATCTCTTCGGAGAAGCCGCTTTCGTTGCCGGCCGTGTCGACGGCACTGACGGCGAAGTAGTATTCAACGCCTTCTTCGAGCTCGGAAAGCGTGATCTGGGCGGTTTTATCTGCCGGCATCGGCGGCCCATACTGGCGCGATTCCGTGCCGTAGTAAAGGTTGTATCCCTGGAGATCAGCCTCCGTGTTGGGCTGCCAGCTAAGTTGGACAGACCCTGCGATTAGAAAAGCCGGTAGTGATAAAAAGACAAGTATCATCAGAAGAAGAGAAAAGAGACGATTTCGCATTGCTATTTTTACCTCACTCGTAAATGGAATTAATTTCTGGCGCGAGGTAATTTGCAATGATCAGGCCAACTGGAGAATCAGAATTGCAAAGACGGGGGTGCCGTGATGAGAAGCGAGTCTTCTTTAAATTTATCGTACAACCGTGAGATTTACTTTAGATATTTCGTGGAAAAAATTATAATCATCGGGAATTTTATCGAATCCGTGCGATGACCTTTTGGGCCGGACGTTATTATTATTTTCCAATTTTTATTGCCCCCGAAGGAATTTTTCCCGGTAGGCTTTGGACATTCGGTTGCAAGTGACCGTCTGCTTTTGGATAATCAATCAATCAACCGACTATAAAAACAGCCACAAAAAAAGCCCGCCAAGCAGAAGCCTGGCGGGCTTTTTATACTAACGGGGTATGGTTTGGTGCTTAAGGAAGCCCTAATAGGCGCCTTTTTTGCCAAGTACAACAAAAACCGTTTCAAACAGGATCTGGAGATCCAGCATCAGGCTGTTGTTATAGATGTAATAGAGGTCCAGCAAAATCATGTCCTCGAAAAGCACTTCACTGCGCCCGGTTACCTGCCATAAACCGGTGATGCCCGGCCGGACGGCGGTCCTTTTTTTATGCCAATCCTGGTAGATTTCATATTCATAGGGGAGGCAGGGTCTGGGGCCCACGAGGCTCATCTGGCCCTTCAGCACGTTGATCAACTGGGGCAACTCATCAAGGCTTAGTTTGCGCAGAATTCGGCCGACCTTGGTGACACGCGGATCCTGGACAATTTTGATGGGACCTTTTTCGGCGTCCTCCTGGTCAATTTCACCCTTGATCAATTTCGTGACATATTGCTGGTGAATTGATTTGTCCGAGTCAACATACATCGAGCGGAATTTATACATATTGAAAGGGCTGCCACTTTTCCCGATGGCGCGCGCCAGGTAGAAAACCGGCCCCTTGGACTCCAGTTTAATAAGAGCCATAATCATCAGGAAAAACGGCATCTGTAAAATAAAGGCCGGCAAAGTGATCAGGGCATCACTGATATGTTTCAGTTTGTAAAATAGCCAGGAACGCTTTTGGGAACACAGTCGAATCATGGGTTTGCCGCAGAAACTGTCAATGTGGAGCTTGACATCGATAATCGGCATAAGGCGTGGTGAAAACCACGCATTGATGCCGGCGGAGGTGCAAAAATCCAGAATGGCGATAAGATCATGTTTGGATATGCTTTTGCTGGTAACGACAATTTCACTGATTTTGTGCTGCAGGGAAAGCTCCGGGAGTTGCCGCAGGTCGCCCAGGCAGGCTTTGTTGGGGACTTCCGTCAACCGGCAATTTTCATAGTGTGCGCCTTCGACCGTACCGGCAATCCAGAAGGGGGCGTTTTTGTCCAGCACGTGTTTGGCAAAGGTGTTGGCTTCGCTGTTGGCTCCCACAATCAGGACTTGGCGACGAAAGCGTTTGCGCAGCAGGCGGTTGAAGATCAAATGAACAAGAATCGTTCGGCAGATTATAATGGACACGGCACCCAAAAACAGCATGCGAAACGACGGATACCAGGAAAAACTGCTTTCCAATGGGAAGTAGACGCGGATGCTCTCAAAAATACCAATGATGAAAAATGAAAAACCAACCGGGTAAAGCAGACCCAATAGATCCCAGTTGAACTTTCGGTTAATGGCAACGACCGCGGTTGCAGTTACCAACGTCACGGGAACCAGATAGGCATTGATGGTTTCTTCCGGTATCGTCATGATGGCGATGACGATGGATAGCGTCAGCAATGCAAAAAGAAAGGTTTTACCGATAGCGACCAGGTGATGGCGCAGGGAAAAGATGAGGTGATAGCTGTAGAGCCTGAAATTGATGGCGAGAGAAATCGTTGCGGCGACCATCAAACCGTTCAGCAGGAACTGGGCTGCGCTGTTCCATGGCCGGCAGCAAACCAAGGTCACAGCCATCAGGATAAGAAGATCGTGCAGGACAAGCCCGCCTTTGTAGGACAGCAAACCATGCTGCTTGTTGATACGGTTTGCTGACTGTGGTTCTATTTTGGGGATCATGCATGTATTTTGGGTTTCAACTTCGGCGTCGATCATATTTCCCCGCTATTTCGATGGATGCTGATATCGTCATTTAGCACGTTAGAATCAATTTGCGTGCCAGATTGATACTGGAGATCACATCAATCTGAAAATATTATTAAAATCAATATCTATGGATTTGATCAGCTAATTTTCAATCCGCAGTTTTATGGACTTCATTTCCCTGTCGCAGACGTATTGAAGCCAATTGTGAAAAAAAATACCCATATCATCAAGCCCATTCCATAGCAGTCCCCAAAGCGGCCAAATGGTTGTCAACGCCCCGCCCTTTGTCGGGCTGCGGCGTTACACCGGTCATTCCAATGCCGCCGGTTAGATACCTCCGTATTGAACCTGGTCAAATATTTGTAGCTTCGTGTGTCCGTATTTCAGATCGTTTTAAATACCAAAGCAGGGGGGCAAGCACGGCCAGGGCAATGAGGAAAAACACAATGCCCCCGCTTCTGTGTAGCCAGCTACCGGTGATCCAATGTGGATCCACATAGGACGCCAACAATGACAGGGTTGTGATGCGAAGGGCATTTTTAAATATTGTAAGCGGAATGATGGCCAGGATCAAGACAATTCGCCGCCATGCGCTTTCCAGGAACATATATCCGGCAATGGTGCTGGTGATTACGAGAATTAGACTGGATCGGATACCGCTGCACTCTTTGGCCACCTCGATGGTGATACCGCTCAACTGAAAAACCATGTCATCCCGGAAGTAGGGGATGCCGATCATAGTGAAGGCCCCGTTAACGGCATGGGCCGAACCGACCTGGAGCAGCCGGACAACCGGTTCCAGAACAATATCGGGAATCGGTATGGTGAAGACGAGAAACAAAAGGGGAAAGAGGGCTTCCCGGTAGGCCTTTTGGCCATAAAACCACAGGAAGCCGCCATTGATCCAGCAGACCATACCCGTCAGGCACAAGGAGAGAAAGTCGTTCGGGCTCAAATGGCTGCGAAATTGGTAGCCTGCTACCATAACCGCGATCCCCGTCAGGATCACCGGCAGGCCCCATCGCCGGGCCGGTTGTATCACCTCGAAGCAGCGCGTGTGCTGGACATACAGGAAAAACAGGCTGACGAACGGGATGAGGAGGAAGTGCGAGTACAGTTCGTTGTGCATCGACAGACGGGATAGTTTCACCAAGGGGCCCCAATACAAAAGGACGCCGGCGGCGACGAACCCGGCAAAGGCAATATGCCGCAATGCGGGATGGCGTGCCTGCACTCTCGAGGCCGGGGGTCTTTTTCCAAGCGGCAATTCAGTCATTCAGTGGCACCAGATCATTGGCATTAGAGCTGTTTCGGATTTGCGGTCATGATGGCCAGGCATTTTTGACGATCGATCTTGCCATTGGCGTTCATCGGAAGGTTGCGACAGAATTTGATTTCGTGCGGTATCTTATAGGTCGGGAGCATCTCAGACAACAGGTGGCGGATTTTTTGCTGATGGCAGCATTCGCTACGGGGTACCGCAAGGGCTGCCAGCCGATAGCTCTGGAGGTCATCGGGAATTCCCAGGACGACGGATTCGATTACCAGACCGCTTGCCGCCAGGGCGTCCTCCACCTCTTGGGGATTGATGCGGTGCCCCTTGATTTTAAGTTGATTGTCACGCCGGCCAACCAGATAAAAAAAGCCTTCGGCATCGCAGTAGCCGATGTCGCCGGTATGATATCCATGTGCATCCAACGCTTTGGCCGTCGCCTCCGGGTTTTTCCAATATCCCATCATAATATTGCTGCCGGCACCGACAATTTCGCCGACTTGCCCGGTGGGTAGATTGTTGCCCTGTTTATCCAAGACCTTCATGGTGACGCCCGGGATGGCAATGCCAATGGATTCCATTTTCACTCGTATATGTTCGGGCGGCAGATAGGTCAGCCGCGCAGCCGCCTCGGTGGCGCCGTACATGATGAAAAGCCTGGTGTGGGATGGCAAAATGCGAAGCAGTTCCTGCTTGATGTGCGCGGACATGTGGCCCCCGGCCTGGGAACAGTATCGCAGGGCCGGCAATCGATCGCGGTATTTGGCGAGCGGCGATCGATGCAGCAGGTAGGCGTATGTCGAGGGCACACCCGAAAAGCCGGTCACTTCCGCCGTCGCCATTTCCTGCACCACCGCTGCCGGGTAGGCAAACTTGTTGTTGATCACCACGCGTCCACCGGCGGCAACATGGGTGTTGAGCAGGGATTTGCCCATGACGTAGAAAAACGGCAGCACAGCCATTTGGATATCCCTGGCGGTCAATTCGAGATAATCGCAAATGGCATTGGCATTGTCGACAATATTGCGGTGGCTCAACATGACACCTTTGGGCTTGCCCGTGGAGCCGCTGGTATAGATGATGCTGGCCAGACGGTTGGCATCCAAATCAAGCTTGGGGGTGTCGCTTTCGGATGATGGTGTCCTGACAATCTCGTCGAGCGCGGCAACTTGAACCGAGAGCGCCTGCCAGGCCAGCTTCGGGTTGCCGATCACGAGCAGCGGCCACGGGTAATCCGTCGCCTTTAAGAGACGCTCGAAACGGGAAGTCGCGACGAATGCCGAGGGTGCCAGCTCTTCGAGCAACGGTCTTAGAGAGGCCGGCTTGAGATCGGTGCTTAAGGGCACCGCCACTGCCCCGGCTTTCAGGATTCCGTAATAGACCGTTACGTAGTCGATGCCGTTTTCCATGATAAACGGCACTCGGTCGCCGGGCGCGATGCCGTTATCGATCAGCCAATGGGCAAACCGGTTGGAGCGCCAGTTGAGCTCGCGGTAGGAAACCGCCTCCCCCTGATGCACCACCGCGATTTGCTCAGGATGCAGCGCGGCGCTGCTTTCAAGGAATTGATGGATCAGCCTGGCGGTAAGGCGTGGGGCGAATTTCGTCATGGGTATGGGGGGCCGTCAGCTTACGCCGACAATTTGTTTTCGATAAAGGTGTGGACATTGGTAATAGAATCGAGATTTTCAGGGACCAGTTCTTCGTCCTCGATTTGGATGCCGAATTCCTGCTCCAGGAAGTCCACGAGTTCGAGTATACCCGTGGAGTCGATGATGCCTTCGTCAAGAAAAGATGTCTCATCGGTCAGTCCGTCCGCACTGCCGAACATGAAATTGTCGATAATGAATGCTCTGACTTTTTCTTTGTGTGCTGCCATTAAGAGCTCCCTAACAAGTCATATTGGATTTCTATGTAGGCCCTCTAACCTTTGCACAGGACCGTATTCTGCCGTTTGAGCGTAACTATTTTCTTTTAATAAAGATATCGCTATATGGGTTCAAAACACATTCGGAAGCTGATTAAAGCTTTCCGGCATGTTGGGTCATTTGGCTAATTCCGGTACATCACCCGCCAGAAGTGGGGACAGATGGAGATAGCGGGTGGTGGAACGTTTAGTGTCGATATCGTCGTATACCCGCTGGACCTGCCCCGGCGTTATACCCGCGAGCGGTGCCAAGACCTCGGGGGCAACCTTATTATTGCGGCCGTAGAGACAGAGGTCCATCTTATCGTGGGGCAACGAGAAATAAAACTCGTCCTGCCCCTGGGGCAGGGAATAGGTGTCGGTGGTGGGGGGGCGTTTGCGGATTTCCTCGGGAACCCCTAGATATTCGGCCAGTTGGTAGACTTGGCTCTTGTATAGGTGGGCGATGGGTTTGATGTCGGCGGCCCCATCGCCTAGCTTGACGAAGAACCCCTGGTCGTACTCGAGACGATTGGGTGTGCCGGCCACGGCAAAGTTGAGCCGGTCGGCGTGGTAGTATTCCATCATCTTGCGGATGCGCTGCTTGAAGTTGGTGGCGGCGACGATTTCGAGATAGGCCTTGAGGGGCAGCCGTTTTTTGATCTCGTTGCCCTTATCGTCCTGGGCCACGATGGAAAAGAGGCTGAACCCCTTTGTCGCAAAAACGCTCGGTATGACGATTTTGGATTTCCAGCCCTGCCCGTATTCCGGGATTACCTGACGAACAGCCTCATTGTAACGCCGGTAAAATCCGACAGCTTCAAGAATGCCGGATATATCTTCATGCTCATACGGCGCACGGAAGGCCTCGGCGACACTGCGGCTCAACTCAAGGGTTTCTCCCGCGGAGTGGCGTTCGGGCATCAACAGGACAAGGACCCGTTCCGGCCCGACAGCCTTGACGGCCAGCGCGGTAGTGACACTGCTGTCGATGCCTCCGGACAAAGCAACTACCAGTCCTCGGCGCTTCAAGTCGTTGGCCAGAATCCGGCGGATCCGGTCGCAGATCGATTCCACCTCATCCTGGGCATTCAATTCCAGGACGTCATCATTGAGTCCGGTTTCGGATGGCATTCTTTTTCCTTTCAGTTCAATCTGTTTTCGGTGTCTTGATGGTAAATCTTGAGATTCTTGTGAAGATGGTCGGGCTCTGTCGGGAAATGCCGTATAAATTGGTCATCCAAAAGCTGGGTCGAGATAATGCCGACCAGGGCCATGTTTTCGCGTTCGCTCAAGGCCCGGCCATTGGGCTGCCGGGCCTTGAGCCGCAGTTGATGAACCTTGCGGGGGGCAAAATAGCTGCTCTCCTCCAAGCGTTTTTCCGACAAGAGGTCCGCCATATAGTCGGGAGGGGCGGAACTCACGAAAGCACTGCTTATTGGGGCCCGGTAAGGCTGCTTCGGACGGTCGATCAATTCCGGGGGAATGACGCCCCGTGCCGCTGTTTTCAATATGTGTTTTTCAGTCAAGCCGAATAGCCGATAGCGGGGCGGCATGCGAAATGCTAACTCGATAACCCGGTAATCCAGAAACGGATAGCGTCCTTCGACGGAATGGGCCATGGCCATGCGGTCTCCCTGGGAGCTCAGCAGGTAGTTGGTCAGGAAAAGCCGCATTTCAATGTATTGGGCACGCGACAGGGCCGGCCACTGCATGAAATCGGTTGGCAGCGAGGCTGTGAATCGCTCCTCGAAACGTTTGGAACCGGTGGTTCGGTTTCGCAAGGCATCCGAAAAGAAATGTCGCAGCTGGGCGGTATTGTGCCAGCGCGGCAGGTGCGAATAAATTGGCGAATCAGTCTGTTCCAGATCTTTTTTAAAGAAGGATTTCAGATACTGCTTGGCCCTCTCGGAGCCTTCGGCAAAAATGTAAGGATAGAGGCGCTGCAGCAGCATGGGCCGATTTTCAGAAAGCGGGTTGCGTGCCCAGAAGCGGCGCACCTGCGCTTCCTTGAAAATATTGTAACCGGCCATGATTTCGTCGGCGCCCTCACCAGTCAGCACAACTTTAAAATTGGTTTCCCTTACCAGGCGGGCCAACAGAAAGAGGGGGGCCGGCGCTGTGCGCAGGATCGGCGTTTCGGTGTGCCAGACCACATCCGGAAATATGGCGCCAATACTGTTTTCGGCACAGGTGGTCATGCGGTGTTCGGTCTGAAGGCTTTCAAGGGCCAGTTTCTGGAAGTGGCTTTCGTCGAAGCGCTGGTCGCTGAAGCCGACTGAAAAGGTGCACAGGCGGTTGTTGAAATTGTTTTTGACCAGCGCGCTGGTATAGGTACTGTCGATGCCGCCGCTCAAATAAGCGCCCACAGGGACGTCGGCCCGCAGCCGGATGCGCGTGGCATCCAGAATCAGTGCTTTGAACTCCTCCAGCCAATCCTCGAAAGGGCGTTCGCCGGGATCGGTATCGCCGGCAGGGATCGTCCAATAAGGGGTAATACGAATCCCTTTTTCCGAAAATTTCGCGTAATGTCCGGCCGGGACCTGACGCACGCCAGTAAAAGGGGTGCGGTCGTCCACCGGGGTCCAGCACGTGAAAATGTCTGAAAGGGTCTGGGAATCCAGTTTGCGTTGGATACGAGCATCCGCAAAGAGGGCTTTGATTTCGGAGGCAAACTGCAGGCGTTGTCCGTTGTGGACGTAAAATAACGGACGGATCCCCACACGGTCTCGGCCAAGGATGAGGTGGCGTTTGCGGGCATCCCAGATGGCAAATGCAAACTGGCCGTTGAGTTTTTCAAAAAGAGCCGGGCCCATCTCTTCATAAAGATGGACGATGACTTCCGTATCGGTGGTGGTGTAGAATCGATGGCCGCGGGTCAAGAGTTCTTGGCGCAGTTCGGGGTAATTAAACACTTCACCATTGTAGACGATCCAGACGTTACGGTCCTCATTGTGGATCGGTTGATCGCCGCCGGCTAAATCGATGATACTCAGACGCGCGTGTCCCAGCCCGACGCCATGGTCCATGTAAAGCCCGCCTGCGTCAGGACCCCGGTGGTGCAGGAATCCCAGCATGCGTTGCAGAAGGGCCTGCATGTCTTCGTGATGATTAAAATCAATGATACCGGCGATGCCGCACATAAGAAATACCAGGATAAAGTTTGAAGGTTAAAGGCTCAAGATGCGAGGTGTAAGGAACGAAGAACGAGGGGGGAAAGGAAAGATATTTGCAGCATTTTGCGTTTCCTAATCTGTAGTAATTCAGACTTGATCTGACAGTTACCGATTTTGAGGCGGTTCGCCACGTACTGTTTTTTGTTTTGATCAACCTGCCGATCATGGCGGAAAGTTCGATGGTCCTTTTGATCCACGAACTTCCGATATTTTTGGGAATATATCCAATGTCCATTCCAGTATAGATCTGGCATCGAAGTTCGCCGGCAGAACCTTTAGCATAAGATAGGAAAGCAATACCCTCTTTCTCAGATAGCCTTTCAAACCCTTCCGCGATGTTGCTTGGTACCGATAATCCGGATCGTGTTATTTGATCTTTGAACCCGAAATCTTTCAGGTCCTTCAAGTGGCGATAGATGTCAGCGCTCAGTCGAGCTACACGCTTCCATACTTCAAGATCCTCAAATCGCATCCAGACTCCTTATTTTTTTCCTCGTCCCTCGGAACCGCCTTGTTCCCTTTGGTCTTTTACTCGGCCCTTTTGCCTCGAACCTCTAACCCCGCCCCTCGAACCTTGATCCTCGGATCGTTTCTTTAAAGGAGAAACGATCCGTACCGCATCAGTAAATATTTGCCAATTGTTCTGACATGGGCCCCCCATTCCTTTTCAGCAAAGACGGCAGCTTCCTCATCGGTTTGCAGCCCTTTTACTCTGTGGTCATAAGAAACCATATTAACGCGACGTTCGTCAAACTCACCCCCGCCTTGATCGGCGCAGGCCTTGATATACTGGTACGTCGGGCTGTCAGGACTTTCTGGGTCGTGGAAAGGAATGCGAGAGTTGGGATGAAGCAGGTATTTGGCACTGTGAAAATCCAACGCCACGGGATCTGTCGACGCTAAAACGGCGCGTGTTCGCGCAACCGGTGGCTTGATGCGATCTGCTAGACCGATCCATTCCGCCGTCACGATGTTCAGATCTGGTCGGCGGATAGCCTCAAAGAAGACGCCGATTTCGGCCCCGATCATGCCGGGTTGGGGACCTGGAGCCCATTTGTTGAAAGGGAAGGAGTGAAAATTATAATACTGATCGGTCAATTTGCCATCGTCAAAGGGGTCGGGGCCTCCGCTTAAATCCGATACGCCCAGATAATTTTTAATCAGACTGGTCATGCCGCAATAGGTGCTATGGTGGTTGAGGGCGGCAAAGTTAATAAATTTCAGTCGCTTATTATCGTAATTCCCGTCTTGCCAAATGCCATATTTGTAATCGATCGTTGTCCCGCGGTCCGTTCCAAATATGGGATAGGTCATGATCGTTTCGCGGAATCCATCGCCTTGGATGCCATTCCCGAATACGAGCCGATCTGTTCCATTGGTGCCATCGCAATAGACATAGCCGAATCCGTTTTTTGGTGAATAGACGCGTTTGGCACCAGCCTGGACATTGATCCAGTGAACAGTCGAATAACGATCCCCATACAATTTTTTGAGCGTGGCCGCAAGATCATTGAAATTTGTTACGCCGGGAATGCTGGCATTGCGTTTGAAAGTATATTGCCATCCTGCATAATTCCATGGCTGGTTGCCCCGGTGGCAGTTTTCAGCAATGACAACCTCACCGTCAAATCCTCCGGGGCGATCCATGATCAGGTCTACAAATTTATGCACGGCGGAAAGGTTCGGTGCGCCCTGGTTCCACCACTGGACGTTGGGTTTAATTACAACGACATCGGACTTATCAACGATGGCTTCAATGCCTCCGAGAAGATCAATGACCTTTCCGATATTTTCAGATGGTGATCCGTTGACCGATCTGAAGATCGTGGATAGGGGATAATCAACGGCAGGTCGTTCCGGGAGATCCGCAGCAGTGCTAAGAGGTTTTAAGAACGAAAAACCCGCCGCCATCCCAAAGACTTTCAATATTTCTCTACGCGTAAACATAAGCGCCTCCCTTGATCATCATTATTTATTTCAGTTTGACGGCCCCTTTGCTAATTTATCTCGGCATTAAGATTGTAAGGCCTGGTCCAGGTTTTGGAGATCATTTTGGCTTTGATCTCGTAACTTTAGAAGCCTCTCAAGATTAGGGTTTTCGTTCGAGATCAAGGCGTGGCCGAGAATTCCCCTAAAGCGGGACTTCCCATCTGATTGAGCCTTCAACGGTGGGTGCAACCCGCAGGCGCCCCGAAGGAAGTGCCCTTGGGGTACATACTCAAGTATGTCGATGACTTGAGACGAGGGCACAACGCCGATATCGGGCGAAAAAACTTTTCTGAGATAGCTTCTATTCTTTAATCTTCCCGGCGCGCTCCAGAGTATCGATAAGCTCGATATTCACCCCTTGCGAATAGACAAAGGCAATCTCATGGTTGGCAAAGGCCTCCCCTGGCTCGGGGAGGGCAATGATGCGCACAGGCATATTTTTCATTTTGGCGACGGTGCGCTCCAGATTTTCCGTACGAAAACATAAATGATGCAACCCTCCACCACGGGAAGCCATTTTGGCAATGGTCGAGGAGGGCTCGGAGGGCTCGATCAGCTTGATGGACAATGACCCTTTCTTTTCCAGAAAGACGACGTTAACCTTTTGCCGCTTATTGGTAATGACGGTTGTTTGTTGTTGATATCCAAACAGTTTTTCCCAATGGGCGATGCCTTTTTCGAGAGACCTTACAACAATCCCGATATGATCAAGAATCATTCATCCTTCCTCACAGTCCGGCCTTCCGGACTTTTGTCATTTTGCCAGGACCTTTGATCTCTTGCCTTTTTCCTCGTACCTTGTCCTTTTGGCTTATTTTCTGTGTTTCCGTATGGGCCTCAGGCCTCTTACGAACTCCTGATAGGTGTGCCCGGGTTTGAGGGGCACCGTAATTTTGGCCAGCGGGCCGGCATCAGGCATTCCCCAAAGCGTGTAAGGCGGTACATTCCGGGAAACGACTGTCCCTCCCTTAATAACCGCGCCTTCACCTATGTGAACGCCAGGAAGAATAAGGCAGTGGGGTCCGATAAAGACATTGTTTTCAATCACCACTTCCTTGACAAAGCCACCGATCTTCTTGGGCGGACCGAAATACATGTGGGCATAGATCGATGTTCGAATATTGATAGCGCAGTTGTCACCGATTTTTACCGCATCGGGATGGTTCTCATCAATATAGACATATTGTCCGATCCAGACATCCTTTCCGATATGCACACCTCTAAGAGCATGTAGCCGTGGCCTGATGGTGTACCCCCCCGGCGCAACCGATGACAACATTTGCATGATGCGATTTACCGCTTTAACAGGCATGAGCAGGATTCCGTTTCTTTAGAATTTGATCTTTGAATATAGTGGTCGTCTCGGCAGCGCAACTGTAGGGGTTGTTTTTACGCATTGTGAGCGAACACTGAGCGATAATCCTTAAGGGTATAAAAGATATGATTTTGGTAATTTGATGGGCGCAGGAAATTAGATGAGGATGTACTATTCAATAACCTGTAGCATACAGTTGATAACGTTAGGTTGACGACATGCCGGTGAATTTTTCGCTGAGTTCCCAGATACGCTTGGCAGCCTTGCGGTCATAGGATGCGGGTGATGATTCAATAGGTTGCCGGTAGCGGTAATAGCGTCCGGTAATCCCTTCGACATCCTGAGATATGGCGAGGTACACGCTTGTTTCAGCCCCCTTTTGAGGGCCTGTCAGGTTGCGTGCCAGAATATGGGCACCGATGTGTCGCAGCCAAAAACGAAAACCATTGTTGCGATTGAAATTGGTGGCCACTCCACCGGGGTCAACAGCATTGACAGTGATCCCCGTCCCGGCCACCCTTCGACTCAACTCGTAGGTGAACAACAGATTGGCCAGCTTGGACTGGGCGTAGGCCTTTCGGCCATCGTAGTTTTCGACATTGACAAGCAAGGACTCCAACTCCAAAGCGCGGGCGTGGGCTCCGGAAGCCACGTTGACAATACGAGAAACCTTACATTTGTTTAAAGTATCCATCAGAAGATGGGTCAGAAGAAAGCCGGACAAATGATTCAACGCAAATGTCATCTCATAGCCGTCGGGGCTTTGGATATAGTTCATAAAACGGGCCCCGACGTTATTTACCAGGATATCAAGTTTGCTGTATTTCTCCTTGAACGCTGCAGCGACTTTTCTTACGTCCGATAGAGAGGCGAGATCCGCAATGAAAAAGTCAACCGCCTCGGAACGGGATTTTTGTTTAATGTGGAGGGCTGTCCTCAAGCATTTTTCATGATTGCGACCAACGATGACAGTATGAATGCCGCGCCGGGCAATCGCAAGGGCAGTGGCTTTTCCAATACCTGAAGTTGCGCCTGTTATCAGGCACGTCATTCCATTGATTGAATCGTTTTCTATCCGTGGGCTCATTTTGTTTTATTATACAATGCGTAGATATGCTTCGCAATGTCATTGTATTGGGCAGACACGATGAATGCATACATAAGGCAACTCAATAACTAAGATGGGCAGTAGCAAGTATCTTTCTCTATATTGAAGAAACTCCACAAATTAGATAAAAAAATTGTTTCATCTGTGGATTCTTGAAATAATAGAATTATTTAATACTTTCTATTGGTTTTATTTTTTAGTCTAGCATAGAAACCCATGCCCTTAGGGCAAGGTCAGAGTTCAGTGGCTCTGCCATCAGAACGACTCACTTGTTACTCTC
>CAJXSL010000018.1 GCA_913060875.1 uncultured Desulfobacteraceae bacterium | reverse complement strand
CGAGGTAGTCGGCCAGTTTGGCGATGGTGTTGAGGTCGCGCAGTTTGAGATCTTCGGGTACGTCGAGGCCGAAGTTTTCGGAGACCTTGCCGAAGATTTCCACCTGCTTGACCGTGTCGATGCCGAGATCGGCTTCCAGGTCGAGCCCGTCTTCGAGCATGTCGATGGTGTAGCCGGTCTGCTCGGCGATGATGGTCTTGACCGTGGCCAGGACATCGGCCGCCGGTGCTGCCGGCGTGGCCGTTTGGACCGGCAAACCGGCGGCCGGAGGCGTTTCCGCGGCGGGCACGGGGGCCGTCGCGGGCTGGGTCGGTGTGTCGACGACCGGTGAAATCACGTTCGGGTCGATACACAGCGTGTTGTTGATCGTGGTCAGGCGCGGGCGCTTGAGACCGCTGATCTGCTGAAGCCAGGTCTGGTATTGCGGGTTGTCGGCCGCCTGGTTTTCTTCCAGGCGCCGGATCATGAGGAAGGCGAAGTGGGATCCGAATCCGGCGGCATAGTGCAGGCCGTACTCGAACGGTCCCTTGGCGGTGTCGCGGCCAAACCTTAAATCGCTGAACTCCTCCGGGACCCGGGTCAGGTTGGCAATGGGCGGCACCTGGCGATGCTGGAGGGCCTTCACCATGACGGCGTCCTCGATGGCCGCCCCCAATGTGTGCCCGGTATAGCCCTTTGTATTGGTAATGGTGATGTCGCGGTAGTGGTCCGGGAAGGTTCGCTTGAGGGAGGCGACTTCGGCCGAGGCACTGCCGCCGCGGGCCGGCGTGAAGGTTTCGTGGGACATGAACACCATTTTGCCGGTGTAATCGTTCCGCTCGAGGTCGTGGCGTTTTTCGACCCGCCGGACAAAGCCCGCCATCTCTTCGGTCAGGTGGTCGAGATCGATCTGGGTGGCGTGGAAGGCGCTGTTGCCGATGTAGGTTCCCAGGATTTCGGCCTGGCCGTTCAAACCCCGTTCCCGAACCCGGTCATCACGCTCCACCACCATGGACACGGCGCCGGCGCCTAAGATGGTGCCGTTGCGTTCGGCATCGAAGGGCTTGGCCGCGTCGGCCACCACGTTCTTGATGCTGGCGGCCCCCAGGGCCAGGAAGCCGGAGGCGATCCAGGGGCTCTGGGTTTCAGTGGTGGACGCCTCTCCGCCGATGATGATGACCCGGTCGCAGCGTCCGGTGCGGATCCAGTCCTCGGCTACCCCGATGGCCTGGGTGGTGGAGGCGCAGGCGCCGCTCATGAGCATGTTGGGGCCCTTGGCCTTGATCAATTGGGCGAAATGGGCGGAACCCAGCGGCACCACATCGAAGAGCAGGTTGCGCTCGAACTTGTAGGTGCCGTATTTCTTGCGCCGCTCCTTGATCTTGAAGAACCAGTCGGTGATCTGCTCCTTGATCTCCGGGTCGCGGACCGACTCCATCAGGTGGTAGTAGATATTCTCCAGCTCTTTGTAGGGCCGGACATAGAACTTGTTGTAGTAGTATTTGTTCAGCTGTTCGATCAGGGTTTCAAACCCCGGGAAGAGAGACGTCATGATGACGCCGGTGCCGCCCTGCAGCTCGCGGGGCAGGGCATAGCCGGCCGGGATATTTTGGCCGGTGGAGGTTTTTTTGTGCTGCAGCACCAGGGGGATGTTGGCGTCCTTCAGGGCCTCGATGCCGGCTGCGATGGATAGGGAGATGGTGATGTCATAATCGAAATCCACCCCGTACTCGCTCTTCAGGTTGAAGTAGCCCAGCTTGCCGGCCAGCTGGATGACGTCCTGGGTGTCCGTGATTTCCAGGAAACGGGCGTTGCCGTCAGGCTGTTTGAACACCCGGGTGATGTTCATGTCGACGATCTTCTCTTTTTCCTGGGCGGAGAGCGGCTCGATGAAATTGTTGCCGTCCAGGATCTTGTCGAAATTGTTTGCGTTGAACACCTTGTTGCCGGTTCCCGGCAGGCCGATGGACGTTCCGGCAATGACCATCCTGCCGGTGAAGAAGTTGAAGCGCTCGACTTCTTTCAGGGCCTGCTCCCGCTTTTGCTTAAGGAATTCCTGGTACAGCACGCCGCGCAGGGCTTCTTCGTTGCGGGCCAGGAAGCTGTCGAAATCATCGGCATCGGCCAGGGACGGCTGGGGGGCGGCAGGGGGCGCCGCCGGCGTTGCCGGAACGGCCGGTTCGGGATGGTCGACAACCCCATCGCGCTTCAGCAGCTTCTGCTCCTCCAGGTGGGCCTTGAATTCCTGCAGGGATGCGACCTCGCCAACCTTGGCATTCACGGACGGCAGGGCCTGGTAGTCGTCGATAGGGATGTTTTTCAGCAGGTTGACCAGGATGCGCCCGGGGCCGATTTCATAGAACCGGTCGTGTCCGGAGCGGTGCACCTGTTTCACCGATTGGATGAATTCTACGGGCGAAACGATTTGGCGTACCAGCAGGGCTTTGATCGCATTGTGATCCTCCGGGTACGGGGCGGCCGTAACGTTGGAGATGATGCGGCGGGTGTCCACCCCCCGGAAAGCGACCCCCTCGAGGTAGGCAGCCATCTTTTCCGCCGCACTCTGGAAAAGCGGGGTGTGGAAAGCGCCGGACAGGGCCAGGGCCTTGAACATGACTTTAGCCTTTTTCAGGTAGGCCCCGAAGGCTTCGATGGATTCCCGGGCACCGGAAACGGCCGTCTGGTTATCACTGTTTTTGTTGGCCACGTAGATGTTGCGGATGCGGGATTCGCGAATCAGCTGCAGAACGTTGTCGGCATCCTTGAACACCACCATGATGCGTCCGGGCTGGATTTCGGTGGCGGCTTTCATGAAGTCGGCGCGTTTGACGAGCAGCCGCATGGCCGGCTCGAAATCGAGCAGGCCGGCGCAGTAGAGGGATGTATATTCGCCCACGCTGTGGCCGATGAAGCGATCGGGTGTAAATCCCAGGTCGGCCAGGTCGGTATAAATCGCCGCCGAGCTCAGGAAGATGGCGGGCTGGGTATTCTCGGTCAGGTTCAGGCGTTTGTCCTGGCCGAACATGATGTCCAGCAGGCCGTAGCCCCGCATGTCCTGGAAAATGCGGTTGCCCTGGTCCATGATGCCCCGGATGCGGCGGTTGTCCCGATACAGATCCTGCATCATGCCGCTGTACTGCGCCCCCTGTCCGGAAACCAGGGCCACGACCCCATTGGGCTTCATGGGGATGGCGGCTTCGGTTCGGACCGCGCGACTCTCGGCGGCGATGGCGTCGGCCGCCGCCGGCTGGGCCGCCGCCCGGTCAAGCCACGGGGGGAGGGTGCCGACAACCGTGTGCCCGTGATTGCCGCCCACACCGTTCACATTGGCGGCAAAATAAAGGGTCTTCCGTGGGGTCATATCCTGAAGGCGCGAATTGGCCGTCAGCGTGGCATTCGGTTTCACGATGGACGTATCGGCCGTGTAGCTGTAATTGGGCAACAAGGTTTGGGAGCGGTTCATCAACAGCAGTTTGCTCATGGCCACGGCCGGGTTGGCCGATTTGAAATAGCCGAACTCCGGTTTGATGTTGCCGAAATAGACGGGGTGGGTAAAGGTTTTCGTGATCGCCTGTTTTTCCATCTGATCCAGCAGGACATTGGACACGCCGAAGACATCCAGGTGATCGATCTGGCGGGTGTTGACGGGCAGGCGGCGGTAGCAGTCGGTGATGGCCTCCCGATAGACCTTTTCCGAAGGCGCCAGCAGATGCTCGGGCACGGAAGAGGTGAATTCGGAGTGGATGAATTCGCCGAGGATGGGCATTTTGTGCTTTTTGGCATGGCCGTAGGTGGTCATGGCCAGCACGGCCGCGCCTTCGCTCATGACGTACCCGTTGGACTGCTTGTCGAAGAACCGGCAGTCGCCGTCGGAAAGCAGGGTCAGGCGCTTGAAGGCCAGCATCACGGCGGGGTAGAAATTGGCATCCACTCCCCCGGTGAGAACACTTGCATATTCGCCGTTGCGCAGCCCCTTGACCGCCAGGCGGGTGGCCACCGTGGCCGAGGCGCAGGAGGCATCCACCACGAAATTGGCGCCGTTGCAGCCGAAGGTATTGGCAACCCGGCCGGAGACGATGTTGGACAGCAGGCCGGGGATGGTGTCTTCGTTGTTCTCCGGGATACGGTCCTGGACCTGCGCGGTCAGACGGGCGGCAATGCGCTGTTTGGTATCGTCGGCAACACCCTCCAGGCGGTCGATGATGCCGCGAATGACACCCAGGCGGACCCGCAGGATATTTTTGACCTGGCGCTCGCCGGGCAGGGTGCCCAGCACCACACCGATGCGGTTGCCATGCACCAGTTGGGGCTCCAGCGCGGCGTTGGAGATGGCCTGGTTGGCGGCGTCGAGCGCGAACAGCTGGGCGCGGTCAAGGGCGCGTGCCGTGGTCGGCGGTATGCGGAATTTGACATTGTTGAACTTGTAGTCCTGCACCACGCCGGCCTTGACGGGCGGAATGTGGTAGAGGGAGTCTTCCGACTCTGCGGCATAGGCGCTGTTGTGGAAGCGGTCTTCAGGGATGGTGGAGAGCACCGAACGCCCCTCGGAGAGGTTGTTCCAGAAAGTGTCGACATCGGGGGATTCAGGCAGCACCACGCCCATACCGGCAAACACGATCCGGTCGTCGTTGAAGTCGTAGTCCAGGTCGGCGAATATCTGCCGCGGCAGCGGCTGGTAGGCGGGGGTGTGTTCGGAGACCACGCAGTGGTAGTTGATCCCGCCGAACCCGTAGGAGCTCACGGCCGCCAAACGGGGACGGTCGCCCTCGACACGCCAATCACGCGCCTCTTCGATGATGTAAAGCGGGCTGTCCGTGATAACATGGGCCGGCGCCAGTTTTTCAAAGCGGCCGTTGGGCGGCAGGGTCTGGTGGTTGATGGCCAGGATGGCTTTGATCATGCCGGCATAACCGGCGCCGCCCAGGAGATGACCGATCTGGGACTTGACGGAGCTGATACCGATGGGCTTGTCGCTCTGGTAGACCTTTTTGAGGGTTTCGATCTCGGCCTGGTCGCCGGCGATGGTCGAGGTCCCGTGGGCTTCGATGTAGTCGATGTCGGAAAAATCCACCGGGCGGCGCATGCTGTCATAGCAGCGCTCGAGGGCCAGGGCCTGACCGGCGGGATTGGGCGCCGCAATGGCTTTGCCTTTGCCGTCCGAGCTGGCGCCGATGCCTTTGATGACGGCATGGATGCGGTCGCCGTCCCGGAGGGCGTCTTTCATGCGTTTCAGCACCACCACTCCGGCGCCCTCGCCCAGCACGAACCCGTTCGCCCGGCCGTCGAAGGGGTAGGACCCCTCGGCCGAAAGCGCCCCCATCTTGCAGAAGCCCACGAAGGACTCCGGCGCCAGGTTGGTGTTGACGCCGCCGCTGATGACCATGTCGTATTCGCCGCTGAGCAATTCCTTGACCGCGCAGTCCAGGGCGGCGAACGAGGTGGCGCAGGCGGCATCCACGACGTAGTTGATGCCGGTCAGGCCCAGGTGGTGGGCGATGCGGGAGGCTTCGATATTGAGCAGCTGACCGTGGACCGGCTCGTAATCCATCCCGTTGGCCATGCCGTCGCGCAGGCTGTCCAGCATCTGCTTGCGGGTGGCCTCGTCCAGGGTGTTGAACTCTTCGATCTGCTCCAGGTAGTGGCGCAGTTCGGGGTACCAGTATTTCAGGTGAAGATCGTTGCCCAGTTCGTTGCCCAGGCAGGTGGCCACGATAACCGCCGTGGAGGCCTGATAGGCGGCATCCATGGTCTGGTCGTCCCCGAGGTAGCCGGCATCCGCCACCGCCCGGTAGGCCGCTTCCAGAATCATCTGCTGACTGCGGGAGAGACGGGCCGCCTTCTCGGCCGTGTAGCCGTAGCGTTCATGATCGAAGGTGAAATCGCGGACCACTCCGGCGATCTTGGTGTAGCTCTTGTCGGTGGCCTTGCGGTTTTCGTCGAAATAGAGGGCGGGATCCATCCGGTCCGCCGGCATGTCGACGATGGAATAGGTCTTGTCGAGGACATTGTCCCACAGCTTGGCGGGGCTGTCGGCGTCCGGGTAGATGCAGCCCATGCCGATCACGGCAACCTCGTCTTCGATTTCATGACGGGGGCTGCTGAAGATTTCCAGGGCATTGAGCTGCCGGTAAAGATTTTCCTTGCGCTCGAAGAACGTGGCGTGGATGTCGGCGATGGTCGTGCTGCAGGGATGGAAGGCCAGGCCGTCGCCCACCATGAAATTGCCTTTTTCAAACTGCTCTTTTTCGTCGTAGTGCAGGAAGCAGACTTCGCCGGTAGCGTCGTCGAAGTTCGGGCAGAAGGCCTTGGCGCCGATCAGAAGAGAGCCGATATTGTCTTTTTCAAACGCTTTCTTGCGATCTTCCAGCGGGAGCCCATCGCGCATGCGGTGGTGTTCGTTTTCGATCATGCGTTGGGAAAAAGGCGTGGCCACCGTGCGGGACGCCAGTCCCACGGTCTGTCCCATGACGATGGTTTCATCGCGTTCGCAAATGACGTCCTGGTAGATTTTTTTAATGGCGCCGGTTTCGATGATTTCACAGGAAAACAGGTAGGCGGTGCCCACCTGGATGCCGATTTTAACGCCCCGGCCGGCCAGCCGGGCGGTCATGCCGGAAACGAAATGGGGCGCCAGGTCGGTGCCGATCCCGCCGGCAAACACCATGGTTGTGGCGGCCAGCTGATCGTCCGGCAAGCCGCTCATCTTTTCCATGGCCAGTTCCCAGAGCACCAGGCTGGCCAGTGTGCCCACATGGCCGCCGGCTTCGGTGCCTTCGAAAATGAACCGCCGGCAGTCCTTTTGCAGGGCGTTTTCCAGCATCGTCAGGCTGGGGGTGTGCAGGTAGGCCTTGGTGCCGGCGGCCTCCAGTTCCTTCACCTGGGACGGGATGCCGCCGGCGAACAGGGCAAAGGGCGCTGCGTATTTTTTGACCGAGGCCAGGTGGTGGGTGATGGTGGGATTGAAGGCTTCGATGCCGATCATGCCGGCGCCGAAGCGTTCGACTTTATCTTTGCCGGCGGCCAGCATGTTGTCCGCCAGATCGGCCGGCAGGTTGCCCAGGGCAAAAAAGGGCAATCCGCCTTCGGCATAAACAGCAGCGGCGAAATCGGCGTTGTCGCTGACATTGGCCATGGGACCCTGAATGATCGGGTAGCGGGTGCCGTGTTCCCGGGCCAGGGGGCTGTCGGCCCGCATGGGATCGTTGGCGTCCACGGCCTGAAGCTGTTCCCCGATGTGGGCGAAGAGGCCGTGCAGCATGTCTTTCACGGTTTTGCCATGGCGCTCGAAATGGCGGGCGAAAACGGCATCCTGCCCCAGGTAGAACAGGCTTTGCAGGGGCGTGTCGCTGGAAGCGCCGAGATCGGCTATATGGGTTTCGATTTCGCGGTACAGGATGGCATCGGCGTTTTCATCATCCGCCAGTTGGATTTCCCGGTCCCGCAAGGTCTTGACGATGCGGGTGCCCAGTTTGGCGAAGAAATGATAGCGGGCCCCCAGGGACTGGCCGATGATGGTGGCGTCTTTTTCTTCCAACTGCCGGATGACGTTTTTGTAAACCGGATCCAGCGGCGTTTCTTCGGCCAGGTAGAGCTGGTTGTCCAGGACCAGGCCTTCCGCCCCCATGGCCAGCAGCCCGGCGGCGGTATGCCGGCCCACTCCGCCGTGAACGAAGACCGGCAGGTCGCTGTTTTTGAGATACCACTGCAGGAGGACGAAGGATGAATAGCGCGATATTTTGCCCGGACCTTCCTGGCCTTTGGCAATGATGCCATGGGGGTCGATGCGGTCCAGATGCTCCTGGAGTTTGATGTCGGTGACTTCGATGAAAAAGCGGTAGTCCGGGTTGCGGAATTCAAAACCGGACAGGTCCGCCGGGGTGCGATAGGTGAAGACGATCAGGTCCAGGTTGGCGATACTGTTGGTCTCCAGGTAGTCCCGCAGCCCCTGGTTGGCGGCATCCAGGCGCAGTCCGAAAAGCAGATCGGTCTGTCCCAGCTTTTCGATCATCGGGATGATGTCGGTGTTCGTAAAAAATTCCGTATCCAGAACGGGCAGGGCCCCGGCCGCATGCAGATGGCGGAAATAATCCCGGTCGAAAACTTTGGGGGGGTGATAAGCCAAGACGGGCAGTCGGGAACTGATGCGTCGCGTGATCATATGGTCTCTCCTGGTCATGCGGTTTTTCGTTGCCCGGGTGCGGTGCCGCTGATGGCGGAAGGCCCCGGGCATTCGGTTTTTGCGGCGGCGTGGACCGGCGCGTGTTGTTGGTTCAAATGGATTTAAGGGCGGGGTGGCGCTCCCCTATGGGGAATCGGTTTCTACGCTCGTGCTGTCGATTGAAGGTGGCCCCGCAAAAGGAATAGGGCCAAAGCAATTCCGGTGCCACTTGGAAATATGCAGATAACTATCTGAAAATATGTTTTAAAATATAGTTTTACGGTGGGATGGGAATGGGCGTCGCGGCACCAATGCGCATGGCATGTACAGGCTGGCGACACATCGTGCACATCAGCGGATGCGCCGGCATGCCCGGTCGCCGATTTTCCCGGAAGGTCTATCCCGAACATGGCATCACGATTTTCACGCTGCGGGCGCGTCCGATGAATCCATTCCATTTGTTATCAGGAGGTTGCGGTAGTATGCCACCCGCGGTGTTCCGGAATGCTCTGTCAATGGAAGGCGCAAATGCAGGAAATACTCGGGCTGACCCGGATATTTCACGCGCTCGAGATGCTCATGGGTAAGGCATCCGGGGCGCCGCTGTACGTCTGCTACCGCAAGCCCCTGATAACGCAGCCAATGGGCATCTCGGGCGTGCCCGTAGGGTGTTCGGGTTAGCTTTCCATGGCATGAAACGGGGAAGCCGGGACAAAGCGTCCGTCCATGCGGTAGCGGGATGCCGGGTGGACAAAGCGGCTGCGGGTGACCACGAGGTTGTCCGACCAGGTCCGGCGATAAAGCACCAGGCAGGGTTCGCTGGGGCCCATGGCAAGGAGTTCGCGGGTGGCCTTGTCGGGCATAATGGCTTCGATAACATGCTCGGCCTCGGAAACGGGTATTTCATCCAACAGGTAGCGGCTGGGCGTGATGGCGGTAAAATCCTGTTCCAGGAATTTGGGGGCCACGGCCGGATTGACGTAGCGGTCTTCCAATTGGATGGGGCCGGTTTCATCCGAGTGGATCAGGACGACGTGGAACACCTGGGCGCCGGCCGGCACATTGAGGGCCTGGGCCAGGTCCGGCGACGCCGGTTCAGCGGTCTGTCGATGTATTTCGCAGGAATGGACGCCGCCGCGCTGGGCAATTTCTTCGGCAATGGGTTTGACGTCCAGCAGGGTGGACGGTGATTTGGATTGGGCCACAAAGGTGCCCACCCCCTGGAGGCGGTGGAGTACGCCCTCGGCGGTCAACTCCCGCAGGGCCCGGTTCACCGTCATTTTGGAGGCCCCCAGTTGTTGAATGAGGGTGTTCTCGGACGGCACGCGGGTTTCGGGCGGCCACTGGCCGGTTCGTATCTTTTCGATAATATAATTCTTGACCTGCTGATAAAGCGCGGTGGGCCGGCGGCGCGACAAGTGGGCGGACGTGTGAATTGGTTTTGCCATATAGTTTATGCGACGGTCTTTTGGGATGAAAATTCTTGACAGGCCTGAATGCTTATATATACAAGCATATATATCTTACGTTGGTCAAGACAATATTTTCATAGAAGGCGGGGGCGGAGCACCACTGGCGCGACTTTGCGCCCCACGCGTTTCGCATCACGCCGCAACCCATACCATCAGACCTGTATCGGGTCAGGAGGATCACCATGAGCCCATCGGTGAAAGAAACCCTTTTCAAAGAACTGCAGATCGGATCGGGGCAGCCGCGCCCGGTGAAAGCCCCCACCGGAACACAGCTCCATTGCAAAGGCTGGCTTCAGGAGGCCGCCCTGCGCATGTTGTGCAACAATCTGGACCCGGCCAACGGGGAAAATCCCGACGAACTGATCGTCTACGGCGGCATCGGCAAAGCGGCCCGCAACTGGGACTGCTTCGATGCCATTGTCCGGACCCTGGTGGACCTGGAAAACGACGAGACCATGCTGGTCCAGTCCGGCAAACCCGTGGGGGTTATCAAGACCCACGCCCACGCGCCCCGGGTATTCATCGCCAATTCCAATCTGGTGGGCCATTGGGACAACTGGACCCATTTCAACGAACTGGATAAAAAGGGACTGATGATGTACGGCCAGATGACGGCCGGCTCATGGATCTATATCGGCACCCAGGGCATTTTGCAGGGCACCTACGAAACCTTCGCGGCCCTGGCCGACCAGCACTTCAACGGGTCGCTGGCCGGCCGGATTTCCCTGAGCGGGGGACTCGGCGGCATGGGCGGGGCCCAACCCCTGTCCATTACCATGAACGGCGGCGTGGCCATCGTGGTGGATGTGGACTGCAACCGCATCCAGCGCCGCCTGGATACGCGTTATCTGGACGTCACCACCGAGGACACGGACGAGGCCATCGCCATGGCCCGGAAAGCGGCCGAAGAAAAACGGGCCCTGTCCATCGGGCTTTGCGGCAACTGCGCCGAGGTGCTGCCGGACATGATCGCCAAGGGGTTTATTCCGGATGTGGTGACCGACCAGACCAGCGCCCATGACGAACTGAACGGTTACGTCCCGGCCGGCATCCCCATGGAAGACGCCTGGAAACTGCGTTTCTCCGATCCGGACAAATACATTGAGATGGCGTTGGATTCCATGGGCACCCACTGCCGGGCCATTCTGGAAATGCAGGCCAAAGGGGCGGTGGCCTTTGATTATGGCAACAACCTGCGCGGCCAGGCCCTCAAGGTGGGGGTGACCAACGCCATGGACTACCCCGGGTTTACGCCGGCGTTCATCCGGCCCCTGTTTTGCGAAGGGGAGGGCCCGTTTCGCTGGGCCGCCCTTTCCGGCGACCCCGCCGATATCGAGGTCACCGACCAGGCGCTCATGGACGCGTTCCCCTACAAGGAAAGAATGGTACGCTGGCTCAAGATGGCCGGCGAGCGGGTCCAGCACATGGGGCTCCCGGCCCGGATCTGCTGGCTGGGATACGGCGAGCGCGACAAGGCCGGCAAAATCTTCAACGATCTGGTGCGGGACGGACGGGTCAAGGCGCCCATTGTCATCGGCCGCGACCATCTGGATTGCGGTTCCGTGGCGTCGCCTTACCGGGAAACCGAAGCCATGAAGGACGGCTCGGACGCGGTGGCGGACTGGGCCCTGCTCAATTGTATGGCCTCGGTGGCCTCGGGATCGGCCTGGACCTCGTTTCACGACGGCGGCGGCGTGGGCATCGGCTATGCCATGCATGCCGGCCAGGTCTGTGTGGTTGACGGCACGCCCGAGGCCGAGCAGCGGGTCACCACCGTCCTGCGCAACGATCCGGCCATCGGCGTCATGCGGCATGTGGATGCCGGCTATGAACTGGCGCGGAAGACTGCCAAAGAGCGGGACGTGAAGATTCCGATGATGAAGACGTCTGGAGACTAGTCATGAAGAAGATCGTGGAATGCGTGCCCAATTTTTCCGAAGGGCGCGACCCGGAAACCATCGAGGCCATCGCCCAGGCCATCCGCGAGACGTCGGGCTGCCGGCTGCTGGATGTGGATCCCGGGGCGTCCACTAATCGCAGCGTATACACCTTTGTCGGTAGCCCCGAGGCCGTTGTGGAAGGCGCCCTGGCCGCGGCCCGCGTGGCCCGGGAGCGGATCGACATGCGCACCCACAAAGGCGAGCATCCGCGCTTCGGGGCCATGGACGTTTGTCCGTTCATCCCCGTGATCGGGGTGACCATGGAAGAATGCGTGGCGATTGCCAGGGAATTCGGCCGCCGGGCCGCCGAAGAATTGCAGGTCCCCTTTTTCCTTTACGAGGAAGCGGCGGAACACGACTACCGTCGCAAACTCCCGGATGTAAGGGAGGGGGAATACGAGGGGCTGCCTGCCAAGCTCAAGGATTCCCGCTGGGCCCCGGACTTCGGGCCGGCCGAGTTCGTGCCGTCCTGGGGGGCCACGGCCACCGGCGCCCGTAAGTTTCTTATCGCCTACAACGTCAACATTCTGGGGACCTCTCACCAGGCTCATCGCATTGCCCTCAACCTGCGGGAGGCGGGCCGGGGTGAGGATGAGCCCGGCCGACTGAAGGACGTCAAGGGCATGGGGTGGTTCGTCGACGAATACAACCTGGCCCAGGTGACCGTCAATCTCAACGACTACACGGTCACCCCGATCCACGTGCTTTACGAAGAAGCCAAAAAGGATGCGGCCGAGCTGAATGTGGGCGTGGCGGGTTCGGAGATCGTAGGGGTCGTTCCCCTGGAAGCCATTCTCATGGCGGCCGACTACTATATCGAGAAAGAAAACCTCTTCATCCTGGACGAGGACCAGAAGGTTCGCCTGGCGGTGGAGCGTCTGGGCCTCAATTCGGTAGCGCCTTTTCATCCCCAGGAGAAAATCATCGAGTACATCGTGGCCGAGCCGCCCGACGAACCCCTGGCGCGTCTTTCGGTGCGGGGCTTTGTCGAAGAGGTGGCTTCCCGATCCTCCGCTCCGGGGGGCGGATCGGTGTCCGCCCTGCTGGCGGCTTTGGGCACGGGTTTGGGCTCCATGGTGGGCAAACTGACCTTCGGGGTGCGCAAGTTCGAGGACCTGGATGCCAGGATGCGGAAGGTCATACCGCCCCTTCACACCCTGTCGAAAGACCTCATCCCCATGATCGATGCGGACACCAATGCCTTTACCGAATACATGGAAGGCCTGCGTATGCCGCGGGATACCGAAGAACAGCGGGCCGCCCGCAGCGCCAAAATGCAGGCGGGCCTGAAGACGGCCATCCGTGTGCCCCTTAAAACCATGCAGCTGGGCGATGAGGCCTGGGACGCCATGTGCGAAGTGGCCCGCTACGGCAATCCGGCCTCCAAATCGGATGTGCAGGTGGGGGCGCGGGCGCTGGAAACCGGTATCTGGGGCGCCTATCAGAACGTATTGATCAACATGGGCGGCATCCGGGACGAGGCCTTCAAAACGGAAATTCTGGCTGAGGCCGAGGCCATGATGGATAGAGCGAAGGCAAAGTGTGCTGAAGTGTTGGCGATCTTAGGTAAACGTTAGATAGTGCCGCTGCGGAAACGGCATCTTTCGGCCCAGGGCGGCGTTTTTGCCATTTTAAAATCCTCGACGTAGCGCGGCTGCGCCTGTGGTTTCAAAATGGCAACGGCCTTGCCCTGAACCAAAATCTACCATTTCCACAGCGACACAGTTCTTATGCGTGGCGGGAACGTCAATGTCGAAAGCCTATTACGCGCAGAAGCTCAGCGCCGATCGGTTGGATCGGGTGTATGCCATTGCCGGCCCCCGGGTGCGGCAATATCTCCAGGCGGAGATGGATCATGCCCGGGCGGCTATCCGACCCGGGGATCGGGTCCTGGAACTGGGCTGCGGCACTGGACGGGTGTTGGGCCACGTGGCCCGGGATGCCCAAATGGCCTGGGGTGTGGATTTCGCGCCGGCAAGTGTCGCCTCGGCCCATTCGCGGTATTCCGACCTCGGGTGGGCGGTGATGGATGCGGCCCGGCTCGGGTTCCCGTCCGATTGCTTCGATCTGGTGCTTGGCGTTCAGAATTTTATCAGCGCCTGCAAGGTGCCGCCCGAAGATCTCGTGCGGGAGAGCCTGCGGGTGACACGACCCGGGGGACGGGTTTTGCTTTCCAGCTATACCGAAGCCTTCTGGCCCCATCGGCTGGACTGGTTCCGGGACCAGGCTGCTGAAGGGCTGCTGGGTGCCATCGATGAAGACGCCACCGGGGACGGGGTCATTGTGGGCCAGGATGGTTTCCGGGCCACCACCTTCAGCCCGGAGGATTTTGCGGGGCTGGCAGAGCGGCTGGGGGTAGAAGCGGAGATTTATGAAGTCGATAGCTCAAGCGTATTTTGTAAGATTCTGAGGTTTTAATGGCGACGGCTTCGGAAAACGCCCGATTCCCCTGGGGGGACTAAAGATCCGCGTTATGCGCATCCTTCGTTGCTGTGGCGTACTATCCGTACGCCTCACGCCTCAGGATCCGCAAGCCTTGATCTCGAACATTTTACAAAGCCTTTTTAGGGAGGCGTAAGCTATTTTGGGTTGATGCCAAATGCAAAGGTCAGCAGAATTAAAACATAAAGCCCTGACAGACGAATGGGATGCCCTCTGGCTGGACTGCCATCTGGCCACCATGGCCGGGCCGGAGCCCTACGGCATCATCGCGGATGGGGCGCTGGCGGTGAAAGACGGCCGGATTGCCTGGATCGGTCCGGCGGCCGCGCTGCCTGCGGGCGCCGCCGAACGGGCCGGCGTGGTCCACCGCTTGAACAACGCCTGGGTCACCCCCGGTCTCATCGACTGCCACACCCATCTGGTCTATGCCGGCAATCGCGCTCACGAGTTTGAACTGCGGCTCAATGGCGCCACCTACGAAGAAATTGCCCGGGCCGGTGGCGGGATTGTCAGCACGGTCAAGGCGGTGCGGGCGGCCAGCCAAGAAGAATTGGCCGCGCAATCCACCCCCCGCTTGCAGGCCCTGCAGACTGAAGGCGTAACCACGGTGGAGATCAAATCCGGCTACGGCCTGGACACCGCCGCCGAGCTCAAGATGCTCCGGGTGGCCCGCCGCCTGGGGCAGGATTATGCGGTGACGGTACACCCCACTTTCCTGGGGGCCCATGCCCTGCCGCCCGAGTTCCAGGGCCGTGCCGATGCCTACATCGATCTGGTGGTCGAAGGGATGCTGCCGGCGGTGGCGGCGGAGAACCTGGCCAGTGCGGTGGATGTCTTCTGTGAAAATATCGCGTTTTCGGTGGCCCAGACCGAGCGCGTCTTTAAAGCGGCGGTCGATTGCGGGCTGCCGGTCAAGCTGCACGCCGAACAGCTCAGCGACCAGAAAGGCGCCATCCTGGCCGCCCGCTACGATGCCCTCAGCGTGGATCACGTGGAATATATCCAGCCGGACGGTGTGGCGGCCCTGGCCGACCGGGGCACGGTGGCCGTCCTGCTGCCCGGCGCGTTCTACTTTATCCACGAAACCCAAAAGCCGCCGGTGGAGGCCTTCCGTCAGGCCGGGGTGCCCATGGCACTGGCCACGGATTGCAATCCGGGCACCAGTCCCTGTACGTCGCCCCTGCTCATGATGAACATGGCTTGCGTGAATTTCGGGCTGACCCCCGCCGAGGCCCTGGCCGGTTTCACGGCGAATGCCGCCCGGGCCCTCGGCATTGCCGAGGACTTCGGTACGCTGGAAGCGGGAAAACAGGCCGACCTGGCCGTCTGGGATATCCAGGTACCGGCTGAACTGGCCTATCGGCTGGGCGGCAATCCCTGTCGCAGCGTCATCAAGGCCGGCGAAATCGTCGTTAAACGATAGCGAATTGCTACACGAACCCCTGGAAACGTTAAAGGAGGGATTATCATGGTGAAGAAAATCAGTATTTTTGCATTGGCGGTTTGTCTGGTGGCCGGATTGTCCGGTATGGCAAACGCCGCGGACACCATCAAGATCGGCTTCCATGCTCCGCTGACCGGTTTTGCGGCCAGCGACGGCAAATCATCCACCGAAGGCGCCAAACTGGCGGTCAACCAGGTCAACGCCGCCGGCGGCGTGCTGGGGAAACAGCTGGAACTGGTGGTTTACGACGACCAGGCCAAGCCGGCCCAGTCCATTCCCATCGCCAACAAACTCATTGGCCAGGATAAAGTCGTGGTGGGGATTTCCGGTTCCTACTCCGGGGCCACCCGATCGGCGGCCGGTGTTTTCCAGGAAGCCAAGATTCCGTACATCAGTGCCTATGGCATCCATCCCGACATTACCCGCGCGGGCGAGTATGTCTTCCGGACCAGCTTCCTGGGCGAGATCCAGGGCCATGCCGGGGCCAAGCTGCTCGGCGACATGATGGGCAAGAAAAAGGTGGTCATCATCACCCTGCAGAACGACTTCGGCAAGTCCCTGGCCGCCGGTTTCAAGGATAAGGCCGCCGATTACGGGATCAGCATCGTCAATGAATACCAGTATTCCATCAAGGATCGCCAGTTCGGTTCCATCGTGGCCAAGGTCAAGGCGGACAACCCGGATGCCATCTACGCCTCCGGTTATTACTTCACCGCCGGCCCCCTGGTCAGCCAGCTGCGGGCCGCCGGCGTGACCTGCCCCGTCATCGGCCAGGAAGGCTATGACAGCCAGAAATTCATCGAAATTGCCGGCCCGGCGGCGGAAGGGGTTATCATCACCACCAGCCTGGACCGCGATTCCAAGGTGCCGGAAACCGCCGATTTCATCACGGCGTTTGAAAAACAGGCCGGTTTCAAATCGGATATGGTGGCCGCCAGCGGTCATACGGCCGTGATGGTCGCGGCCGACGCGATCAAGCGGGCCGGCAGCACCGATCCTGCCAAGGTGCTGGCTGCGATCCAGACCACGAATCTCAAGGTGTCCACCGGCACCATCAAGTTCAACGCCCTGGGCGAAGTCATGAAGGCCGTCCAGGTGCAGGTGGTCAAGGACGGCAACTGGCATCACTATGACGTCATCGACGATGCCGCATTGCTTGCACCCCCGGCAGAATAGTGCCCATCCAGAAACGGCATCTTTTGGCCCCGGGCGGCGTTTTCGCTCTTCTGAAATCCTCGAAATAGCTCAGCTATTCCTGCGGTTCCAGAATCGCTCAGGCCTTGCCCGGAACCAAAATCTACCATTTCTGGAAGGGCACCCGGTAAACGGATAGACGCGTATGCAATTGCATTAATGAAAACCTGGAACACCGGCTATTGTCGCCGGTGTTCCGGGCCGCTTGTGAAAGATTGACGATGCTATATTTCGAACTCCTCATCCAAGGCCTGATCTACGGCAGCATGTACGCGATCATTGCCGTGGGGCTGACTCTCGTCTACGGGCTCTTGCGCATTCTGCACGTGGCCCATGCCGGCCTGTTTGCGCTGGGCGGCTACATGGGACTGCTGATCACCAACAGCACCGGCAGCCTCATCCTGGGCATGCCCCTGGCCGCCGCCATTGTGGGGGTGGTGGGCATGGCCATCTATCGCCTTTGCTACCAGCCCATCCTGGACCAACCGCCCTATGTGGCCCTCATCGCTTCCATCGGGCTGTTTATCGCCATGGAGGAGATGTTTCGGTTGATCTTCGGCCCCTTTGGATTGACCTACACCAATGCGCCCCTGCAGTCCGTGGTCCAGTTTGCCGGCATTTACCTTAGAGCCGTGGACCTGGCCATCGTGGTGGGCAGCCTGTCGCTGCTCGGTGCCCTTTCCTGGCTGTCCCAGAAAACCCGCATCGGGCTGGCCTGGCGCGCCACCGTGGACGATCCGCAGATTGCCGAAAGTTTCGGGATCAGTGTCCTCAACGTCCGGTATCTGAATTTTTTCATCGGTTCGGCCCTGGCAGCCGTGGCCGGTGTTTTCATCTCGCTGCTGTCCAACCTGGTGGAGCCGACCATGGGGGGCGTCCCCAGCTACAAGGCCCTGGCCATCATCGTCCTGGGGGGGCTGGGCAATGTCGCCGGCACCCTGATTGCCTCGCTGGTCCTGGGCGTGGTGGAGGCCTTCGGCACCATTTACATTGGCGACATTCTGGACCGCGACGCCATTGCGTTTGCCTTTTTAATAATCGTTTTGATGATCCGCCCCGAGGGTCTTTTCGCACGGAGGTAGTCCATGGGTATCTATGAACTTTCCCTGGCCACGGTGGTGGGGATCAACATTATCCTGGCGGTGGGCCTGAACCTGATCACAGGGTTCTGCGGCCAGATCAGCCTGGGGCACGCCGCTTTTTACGGGATCGGCGCCTACACAGCCGCCCTCATGGCCAAGGCGGGGATGCCGGGGCCCGTCAACCTCGCGGCAGCCATGGCCATGGCCGGTGCCGTGGGCGTGGTGGTGGGCATGACCAGCCTGCGGGTGCGCGAGGATTTTCTGGCGATTACCACCATGGGCGTCGGTTTTCTGTTCCTGGGCATCGTTCGCCAGCAGGAAAGCCTGCTGGGGGGCGAACTGGGCATCAGCTCCATTCCCACCTTCGGTGTGGGCAAAATGGGGTTTTTCGTACTGGTCCTGGTCCTGGCGGCCCTGTCCGTCGCTTTCAGCCTTTACATCAAACGCTCCTGGATGGGCTTTGCTTTCGAAGCCGTGGCCGATGACGAGGATACGGCCCGGGTGATTTCGGTGGATGTACCCGCCTACAAACTGGCCGCCTTTGCCCTGGGAACGGCCCTGGCCGGCCTGGCCGGCGGCCTGTACTGCTATTTCGCCCGCTTTATCGTCCCGGATGATTTCGGATTCATCACCTCCATCAGTGTTTTATCGATGGTGGCCGTGGGCGGCATCGGCAGTGTTTACGGGGTGATCGTCGGCACTGCGCTTTTGACCCTCATCCCGGAGTTCTTCCGCTTCATCAGCGACTACAAGCTGTTGGTTTACGGGGCGCTGCTGTTCGGGGTCATGCGGTTTGCACCGGACGGCCTGGCCGGATTGACGCGGTTGGCGTTCAGGCGGATCCAGCGGAAAGGCGGTGCGGTATGAGCGTATTGCTGAATGTGCAGGATGTGACCATGCATTTTGGCGGCGTGCACGCCCTTACCGACGTGTCCTTCGAGGTGCAGGATGGCGAATTTCTATGCCTGATCGGCCCTAACGGGGCCGGGAAGACCACCATGCTCAAGGCCATCGTGGGCGCCATCAGCCCCCAGGAAGCCCGAATCCTGCTGGACGGCCGGGAAATCAGCGGCTTGCCCACCCACCGCCGGATTGGTTTGGGGCTGGCTTTGACCCACCAGATCGTGCGGCCTTTCCGCTCCATGACCCTGACGGACAACGTGGCCCTGGCTGTGGGGCACCGCCGCATCCGGCGGGTCTGGACCGCCCTGGCCGGCTTGGATCGGGACAAAGAGCGCGCCGAAGCCCTCAAATTGCTGGAGATGGTCGGCATCCACAACCATGCCGACCAGGAGGTGACCGGTCAGCCCCTGGGGGTTTTGAAACGTCTGGAGGTGGCCCGGGCCCTGGCCCTGAAGCCCCGCCTGCTGCTCCTGGATGAGCCCCTGGCCGGTTTGAACCACGTGGAAGCAACCCGTTTGGCCGACACCATCGTTCGGATCAACCAGGAGGGGCTTACCATTGTCATGATCGAGCACAACCTCGGTGAAGTCCTGCGGGTGGGCCACCGCCTGGTGGTCCTGGACAACGGCCGGAAAATCGCCGAGGGGCTGCCCCGGGACGTCATGCAGATGCCCAATGTGAGGGCGGCCTATGTGGGCAAGGAGGCAAACGATGCTGCGGCTTGAGTCGTTGAGTTGCGGTTACGGACAGATGCGGGCCGTGCACGCCCTGGACCTGGAGGCCCGCACCGGCCGCATTACCGCTCTTTTGGGCGCCAACGGGGCCGGCAAGAGTTCCACCATCATGTGCATTGCCGGTCACGTGAATGTTTTTGAGGGCCGCGTGTTCTACAAGGAGGCCGCCATCACGGGCTGGAACCCGATGCAGCGCGTCAGGGCCGGCATCGGCCTGGTGCCCGAGGGGCGGCGCCTTTTCAGCTCCCTGTCGGTGCGCGAAAACCTCGTGATCGGCGGCTTCTGCCGTGCCAAGGACGACACCGCCGACGGGATCGACCAGGTGGTGCAGATGTTTCCCCGTTTGGGCGAAAGATTCCACCAGCGGGCCGGCTCGCTCTCGGGGGGCGAACAGCAAATGCTGGCCATCGGCCGGGCGTTGATGAGTCAGCCCGAACTGCTCCTGATCGACGAACTGAGCCTGGGGCTGATGCCCAAAGCGATCGATATCTGCTATGCCGTCATTGCCGATTTGAAGGCCAAGGGCATGACCATCATTCTGGTGGAGCAGTCCACCCAGCGGGCCCTCGAGGTGGCGGATGACGTCACGGTGCTGGAAAGCGGGGCGGTGGTCTGGCGGGGTTCCGCCCGGGAGGCCCGGGAATCCACGGAAATGATCGATGCCAGCCTGGGGTTGACGCGGAACGTCTAAGCGCGGCCATTGGCGGCCTAACCGTTCATAGGACACCATCCTCCACGCCCCGAGCATCAATCATATCCCGGTTGTGCTGAAAAGGTTCGGGATAATGACAGGTGCCAATGGATTTTAGCCACGGCCACCCCACAAAAAAGGCCAACCTCCGAATGCTGAGGTTGGCCTTCGCCGGCCGAACGGGGATCGCCGCCGGTCTTTCGGTGTGGTTCGCCATCCGTAAATGCGGGCGAGAGTTGTTGCCGCCTACATGGCCAGATCTTCGGATCTCATGTCGACGGTTGTCATGAAGCCGGTCGAGCCGCGATATTCGAATGCCTTGTCGCCCACCCGCCAGGCCTCGATTTCATTGGGCATCATCTTGAAACCGGTATTGCGTGGCGCTCCAAAGTAGGCGATGTTCTGGAACATCCCGGGCTTCCCATCCATGCCCTGCCACTTGTTCAGGATGATATGGGCTTTTACACCATCGGCGAGCTTGGCCTCGGCGCGGTCTTCGCTGGCCTCCCACGATATTTCGGCATCTTCCTCAGCCACCTCGAACGAATTCCATTTCACGGGAAAGATGTGGCGCAACGCCGTGGTGACGCCGGCTTTCTGTGCCGCGGTGGTGCCGGTTTGAAAGGTAACGACGGCCCAGTCGGTGGTTCCATCCTTCCAGTCGGCGCCCAGATCGCCAGCCACCCAGAACTTGACGCCTGTCAGATCAGTGTCGCCGTGATGGCCCTTGTTAATCTTGTATGCCATGCTGAACCGGCAGAAGTGTTCGGCACCGTGTTCGGTATGCCTCAAGGCCGGTTCGGTGTTGAAGTAGCAGGGACAGAACATCGGACAACTGCAAGCTTCAATAACGGTGCCGTTAAAATGCCAGTCCTTGTTTGCGGTTGCAAATGATTGCGGCAAAACGACCATTCCAACTGCAAAAATAACGACGGCGAAACCTGCCAATATATGAGAATAGTTGCGCATTGCGTTCCTCCTTTTGCTGAAGAGTCGGTCTGACTTCATAGATCCCGTACCCGCATGGTGCCGGTCTGTTTTCGGAGTCATTGGGAACGAAGCGTTGGCGTCTGTCTCGTAAATGCCCATACGGTTCGAGAAAAGCCTTTTCAGATCGTTATCACGTTGCCGCCGGAGTCAACACAACCAGACAAGGAGGGGCGGATTCGGGGCAGGGGCTATCCGGGCATTTCATGAGATGTTCGGGGTGATAGCCGCGGGGGTTAACGCCCGGCGCCTGGTTTGGCAGGGAATGGAAGATGGGCGGCAGGGAGGTGGGACCGCTGCATTTTATACCCTCCCCTTTGGAGACACGATCGGAAAATTTCCGCTATGCGGGAAGCGCTTTACTAACAGTGTGGTATATTCTGTTATGTCTGACGCAGCTTTTTGCGCACGTAGATCACTTTTTCTATCCTGGCGATCACATCGTCCGTCGCATCTTTTATTTCGATCAGGAATTGTGCGAAATACTTGTCCCCATTCGTCGTGTTGCGTTTTATCGTTTCCAGATCATCATCCGTGATCTTGATGACGGACCTTACCTTCTTTTTGCTGGCTTTGACGAAATCGATGTCGGCGGATTTGTCCCAAACCAGATAGTCTTTTCCAAGGAGCTGTATCAGAAGGAGCATCAGGTGGGGATCCACCATGGAATAGAGGCTGCCCCCGAAGTGGGTGCCGACCGCATTGCGGTTGTACCAGCGCAATGCCATGGATACATGCAGCTCTCTCCAGTCTTCACTGACATATTCAATTTTGACGCCGGCGCCGAGATAAGGGGGGTAGAGATTGATGATGCGCTTAAACAGTTTCGGTGAAATATTCATGTAGTGCGCCTTTGTGTACCGTGGTTCGATAATAGAACGCCGCAGGCCAGATCCCCTTGGCTGCGCGTGATTTCCAGGGTAACCCTATACTATATTGGGGGGTGATTGGTTTGCCAGATATCATAAATGCTGACGCCTTATAGCAGGCTGCCCCTTTTCTGATGCCTGGAAGTCGCGCGTGGAGATTCTCCCCTTGGCATAATCCTGGTGCCATTCCAAAGGGACCGGCATTTGGTCATAAAGCATTTTTCTTTCAGCCTCAAGAAGGCGGCGCGGTGCCGCCATGAAATCAGCCGCACAAAGGACCTTGCGGCCGGATTGGGATGAAAGCCGGTCAAGCCACTGAAGGCCTTCATGGCTGCGCATCAGGTGATGGTCGAGAACCAGGATGTCCACCGAATTTGCCAGCCGCAGCGCATTTAGCCAGGCCCGGTGGCGCAATTCGGGATTCAGGTATTCAAGATAGAGCGGCGGACCGCCGGCCAGCAATATGTCGGGCTGCCATTCCAAAACAACATCAACGGTGTCGTCATCCAGAAGCTGAATGTCCGCGGCGTGCACAAATACCGTGTCGTCCTCGATCCGGGTCATCATCACGGTTTCGTTGCGGCTGGTTGCTTCGCCATGGGGCACGGGAACGGAAAAACAAAGTGGATGGATTCCGGCTGTGCCTTCCGGCCATCGGGCATCCAGGCGTTCTTGGAGGGCTATGAATCGTTTTTGTTCTTTGTCGGATAAAGACCCGGGAGATTTGGTCCAGATTCGAACACCGGGATTCAAATCCTCAATCCGGTCCGCATCCAGTTGATAAGGGTTGGCATCTGCCAGAGGGACATGGTCGCCATGAAAATGGCTGATGACGATGTCGGTGGCAAGTCCCCAGGCTTGTATGATTTTTTCCCTGATGGTCTCGCCCACCGCCACCTGGGCCGGATGCGGCATCCGGCCATTCCGAAGAAACCCCAGCGCGATGCCGGGGTCGATGAGAATTTTTCGATCGGCAACCGTAACCAAACAACACAGTCCGCGAACGCCGAGTGATTCCGCGCCGATAATTTCGATCTGCATGCGAGGTGGCCTTTTTATCGCTCAGCCGCAGCCAACTTTAGAGCCAACCCCAAGAAAACCGTGCCCGCCAATTTATTCAAGACATTCTGGGTGCGGTTGGACCGGTTCAGCCATCGGCCGAGCATACCGGCCAGGAACGCGATGCTCCCGAACACCAATATCGTCGCCATGATAAACAGGCCGCCAAGCAGCAGTAGCTGATAAACGACGGGACCTCTGTGGGGGTCGGCAAATTGCGGCAGGAAGGCCAGGAAAAATATGGATACCTTTGGATTGGTAATATTCATGATGATGCCACGGCAATACAGTTTCCAATAACGAACACGCCCATTGGTTTCACCCTGAATGATTTCCGCAGGGGCACGGAAGGCCCGCCATGCAAGGTAGAGGAGATAGCCGGCGCCGATGAATTTGAGGGCTGAAAAGGCAAGGGCGGATGTTTGGAAAATAATCGCCACCCCCAAAGCTACGGCTGTTGTGTGAACCATCAAGCCTGTACATAAACCCAGCATGATAATCAGCCCCGGGCCCTTACCCCGCAAGGCGGATTGGGTCAGTACGAAAATATTGTCGGGGCCCGGAGCAAGGGCCAGAAGAACGGAGGCCGTAAAAAAGGTTATCAAAGTTTCAGCGGACAGCATTTTGTGCCTCCTGGCGTTGGTTTGCGTGTGGTGACCTATCGTTTTTGCGGCGCGTAGCCGGCGCAAAAACACTATTTCGATTTCAATGGCCGGTCGAATTTGACGTGGATGGAGAAATCGCCGAAGTAGAGCGGTGTCACGGCCACCGTGGTGCCGGAGCGTTCCACTTTCTGCTGTTTGGCGCCCAGGGCCAGGGTGGCGTTGACCCTGAGGCGGCGCCCCAGGAGCATGCGGGCGGCCTTGTCGGTGGCTTTGATATAAAAGGAGAGGCCGGTATTGGAAATATCGGCCATGTCGCCCCGGAAGGGCTTGCCCATCAGGCGGTTGCTCTGGTCCATCACCTGGGTAATGATGGGGCCTTCCACTTTGATGCGGCGGCTTTGGCGTCGTTCCAGCCCTTTGGTGGTAACGATTTCGCCCACATTTTGTTTGCGGCAGAAGTTTTCCAACTTAGCCGCGAGCGCCGGCAGGGCGTCTTTCCATTCGTTAAAACGGTCCCGTTCGATGACCGTGAGATCGGCGCGAGATTGCACGGCCAGGGCGGTGGTGCAGGTGGTGGTGGCGAAAAACGAATCCTGGCCGGCAATGTCGCCGGCTTCGAGAGTGGTGATAAGGGTATCTTTGCCCTCCCGGGTAAAGTAAAGTTTCAACAGGCCGCGCTGGATGAAGAAGAGGCGCGTGCTCATGTCCCCCTGGCGATAGAGTACTTCTCCTGCTTCCAGGGTCAGCGCCTGTTGGGAAAAAAAAAGGGCGTTGGTTTCCTCTTCGGTGAGGGTATCGTAAAGGGCGGCGAAAACCTTGATTTGATCGGTATCGACGGCTTCGGATTTCTCCGCTTCGATGATTTCCGCGGTTTTGATGATTTCGGTGAGGGCCATATCGTCCACGGCCATCAGCCGTTCGCGCATGGCTTCGGCCTTGGGGAAATTTTTGGCGTGCGCGTGCTGGGCCACGAGGTCCGCAAAGCATTTGACGGCGGCCTGGGTGTCGCCGTCGGTGGCATACTGTTCGGCCCGGGCTTCCAGTTCAGCAAGATTGTCCATGCGCTGTCTCCATAGCCGGCGTCATTGGGAGGAAACACGCTGGCGCACCTTTTCGGCATAGGTACCGATGGCCGTTCGCGCCGAGCCCCGGCTTTGGTTCGGGCTGACCGGCATTGGGTGGGGCATGACCTCGGGGGTGCGTTCCCGAAGTGTTAAAGCTTTGTTCAGTATAGATGAAAAATCTAATGAAATCAATTGTGACGAGGGATCAACGCGGCCGGTGCGGTAAAATTACCCTTGCAAAAACCAGGCGTTGCCATTATGAATCAATCCTTTAAGAATTACTCAAAAGCAAAATGGACATGCCATGCAGTCATCGGTGATCTGGGTCCGGCAGGACCTATCCGTCGACATCGACGCCCTGACCCGCCTTATTCTCGCCAATCAGCGTGATAATGGCGAAATTCCCTGGTGCGAGGGACAAAAGACCGATCCCTGGGACCATGTGGAATCCGCCATCGGATTGACCATCGGCGGACACTATGAAGCGGCGCGCCGGGCTTACGAATGGATGCGCCGGGAGCAGCTCGACGACGGCAGCTGGTATGCCGCCTACCAGGACGGCCGACCTGAAGACCGTACCCGCGATGCCAACCTGTCCACCTATATCGCGGTGGGGGTTTATCATTATTACCTGGTGACGGGGGATACCGCTTTTGCCGCCGACATGTGGCCGACGGTCCGAAAGGCCATGGATTTCGCCCTGGCCCTGCAGATGCCCGAAGGGCCGATCCGCTGGGCTGTCAGTCCGGAAGGGCGGGCGGACACCATGGCGCTTCTGACCGGGTCGAGCTCCGTCTACATGAGTCTCAAATGCGCCCTCCAGCTGGCAACTCTTCTGGGGCAGGACCAGCCCCACTGGACACCGGCGCTCCAGCGCCTGCAAACGGCCCTGCGCCATAAACGCCATCTGTTCAATATGACCAAGTCCCGTTTCTCCATGGACTGGTTCTACCCCATTCTCTCCGGCGCCCTTACCGGTGAAGACGCGCGCAAGCGGATCGATAAATATTGGAAGAAGTTCGTGGTGGAAGGCCAGGGTGTGCGCTGTGTTTACGATGAACCCTGGGTCACGGTGGCCGAGACCTGCGAATTCATCCTGGCCCTGGTGGCCATGGGCAATGAGGAACAGGCCCGCATTGTCTTCAGCTGGATCAGCAGCAAGCGTTTTGATGATGATACCTACTGGTGCGGTTTTACCTTTCCGGATATGGTCATCTGGCCGGAAGACAAAATCACCTGGACGAACGCCGTGGTCCTCATGGCCCTTGATGCGCTCTATCACCTGACCCCCGCCAGCCAGATGTTCAATCACGCCTCCTGGGATGAGCCGGTTTCGGATTGAAGCCGCAATTACCATCCTGAGTGAATGAGGGACCGCCGTGGGGTTCTTTTCCCATCCGCCCAAGAAGGAATGACAGGTTGAGACGCGACCACCGCCCCTATGCCGTCAAAAAACTGTTTCTGCGCTGGCAGCAGTTTTACGTGCGACGGTTTCTGCGCCCCCAGTTCGATGCCCTGGGGCGGGGACACCATTTCATGCGTCCCTGGCACGTCGAACTTTTCGGATCTCCAATCGAGCTGGGCCGCTATGCCACGGTGATTGCCTGTGCCGACGCCCGGGTGCGTCTTTGTGTCTGGCCGTACCGGGACGGCGAGGGGCTGATTCGCATTGGCGACTACAGCCTGATCTGTCCGGGGGTACGCATCAGTTCGGCCTGCCGGATTACCATCGGCCACAGTGTCATGATGGCCAACCGGGTCTATCTGACCGATTCCGACTGGCACGATATCTACGACCGCACCGCGCCGGGGCAGGGGGCGCCCATCGCTATCGGCGACAATGTCTGGCTCGGGGACAGCGCCATCGTCTGCAAGGGGGTGTCCATCGGGGAGAACAGCATCATCGGTGCCGGGGCCGTTGTCGTGGACGATGTGCCGGCCGATGTCGTAGCGGCCGGCAATCCGGCCCGGGTGGTGAAACAACTCGACAAGGATCACCCTCTGACAACCCGCCGGGACTGGTTTGCCGATCCGGCCCAGCTGTCCCAGGACTTCCAGGTCTGGGACCAGGCCCTCCTGCAAGGCAACACCCTGGGGCATTGGTTTCGCTACCTCTGGCGGCCGAACCGGGAGGATTGACGTCTGCAAGAGGCCGCCCGGCCTGCCAGCCCGAACATTTCACCCTGCGGGCGCGCCCGAGATGCCCATTGGCGGCGTTATCCGGCACTTGCGGTAGCAGGCATACAGCGACGCCCTCGATGCCCTGCCAATGAACATCGCGAACGCGTGAAATATTGGGGATAGATTCCGATCGAAATTTTCAACTTGCGAGCGTTACCTTAAGTTCCTCGCCTTGCGGAGAAGGCTTGCCGCGGACCGATGGGGGCTTCCCTCAGCGGGGGCACCTTGGGCCTGAAACCGGCAATGATTTGCTGCGGGTTCATTCCGGCGGATGGCTGGCGCCTGCCAGGCTGCGCTGGTGCCATCGGAAAAGGACGCCGCCGGCCAGGGCCAGGCCGGCGCTGAAGAGGAAGAGCTTGCCGGCCCCCAGGTGATCGAACAGGACCCCGTTGACCATAAAACCGACCATCAGCCCCAGCCCGTAAGTGATGGCATTGTTGGCCGCCTGCCCCAGGGTTTTGGCCGGGCCGGGGGTGAGCCGGTCCATGTAGAGGATGCTGGCCATGTGAAAGGTGCCGTAGGAAAAGGCATGCAGCACCTGGGAGCCCAGGATGATCACCGGCGACTGAAAAACAGCCAGCAGCAGCCAGCGCAGGGCGGCGATAAAGAAAGAGGCCAGCAGGACTTTTTCGAAGCTGGCCCGGGCGAAAAGGCGCTGGGAATTGATCATCACGATGATTTCGGCCAGCACAGCCACGGCCCAGGAGATACCGATATAGGTGGGGGGCAGGTCCAGGTTTTCCAGGTGGATGGAGAAGAAGCCGTAGTAGGTGCCATGGCTGGCCAGCATGAGAAAACCGCAGAGCAGGAAAACCAGGGCGCGCGGCCAGTTTACCTCGATGGGACCGGCTTCGGCGTCTGTCGGTGCCGGGGCGGCGGCTGTCGGCAGGGCCGTGGCAAAAAGGGCCTGCAGCAGGGACCCGGCCAGGATCAGGGGGACGATCAGGGCGATGCCGTAGCGCTCGATCAGGGGGCCGAGTACGGTGACGATCATGATGAAGCTCACGGAGCCCCAGACGCGTACGCGGCCGTAAGCTTTTTTGTCTTTGCCCAGGAGGTCCATGGCGTAGGCCTCCAGGAAAGAAATCAACGGGGCGTAAAACAGGCCGTAAATGGCGGCAATCACCAGCATGGGAACGAAAGCCGTGGTGACCAGGTAACCGGCCCAGGCCGCGCAGGCCATGATGTTGCAGAGCAGGAAGATGGATTTCCGGCGGTGGAATCGGTCGGCCAGGGCACCCCAAACGAAGGGGAAGAGCACCAGGGTGGCCGAGCGTATTCCGGACAGCAGCCCGATTTGCGAGCCGTTGAAGCCCAGATGATAGCAGTAGAGATTGAAATAGGGCAGGTAAAGCCCCAGTATGCCGAAGTAGATGAAATACTGGGAGCGCAGGATGATCGGAGATGACGGCATCGTGAGTCCGGGGCTAAGGGTGGGTGTCGGCCGGGAGCGGGCGGTTCCCCGCTTTACAAACAACGGTCGAAATGCTAATTTGCCGGCACCGTTTTAACAGCTTGATTTATAATAATGTACCTGTCTTAGCAACCAGGAGTCGGCCATGGAATATATCAAGATTCGATTCGGCGACGATTGGGGCAGGCTGGAATCGGGTTTCGAGCGTACGCTGGACACCATTTTCCGCTCGGTCAACCCGATGTTTGCCGATTGCGACCAGCCTTGGAATCCCCAAATGGATGTCTATGAAACCCCCGAAGAGTTTTTCATCACGGCTGAAATTGCCGGGGTGGACAAGAAGGATCTGGATGTCGAGATTAACAACAAGGCCGTTAAGATCAGCGGGCGCCGCCTGCCCCTGCCCCGTGCGGCCGAGGCATCTTTTCGCCTGGCGGAAATCCAATACGGTGATTTCGAACGGGTGATTTATCTGCCCACGACGATCGATCCCGAAGTGGCGGCGGCGACGTACACCAACGGCTTTCTGCAGCTGCGCCTCACCAAGGCGTTGTCCACGCGGCCCCGCCGGATTCCCATCTCGGAAGAATGATCCCTTGGAGCAACCGGACGCCATCATTGGAAATCATTATCCCGCAATCGCTTGATTCCATTGGGAGGAGATTATGACAGATCAAAGGTCGCCGGAGGAATTCACAACCGAAAAACTCCCCGCACGCCTTCCCATATTACCGCTGAACGAAACCGCCCTTTACCCCAAAATGGTGTTGCCCCTGGTGGTCATGCAGGGGGATTCCATCAAACTGGTGGATGAAGCCATGCAGAAGGACCGCATCGTCGGTCTGCTGGTGGCCAAACCCGAGGCAACATCCGAGGACGAGGCTAAATCCGGTGCCATCGGCAGCGATGGTACGTCCCCGGCCGACGGCCAGGTGTTCGACCCCATGGAGAATCTCGCCCAGGTCGGGACCAGCGCCATGATCCTGAAGATGGCCAAAACCCAGGACAACCAGACCCAGATGCTGGTCCAGGGCATCAGCCGGTTCCGGGTGAAGGGTTTTGACCAGGAAAAACCCTATTTGATTGCCCGGGTGGAGCACGTCAAGGAGGAGGAGGCCGAAGGCAAAGAAGTCGAAGCCATGATGACCAACCTGGTCAACCTGTTCAACCGGGTGGTCGAATTCTCGCCGGGCATGCCGTCGGAAGTCGCCGCCATGGCCAAGGCCATCAATGAGCCGGGCACCCTGGCCAATATGGTGGCCTCGACCCTCAACGTCGATGCCGCCAAAAAGCAGACGATTCTGGAAATCGACGATGTCAAAAAACGGCTGCGGGCGGTGACCCGCATGGTGACCGAACAGCTCGAGATTCTGGAACTGGGGAACAAGATCCAGTCCCAGGTCAAGGGCGACATGGAAAAAAGCCAGCGGGAGTATTACCTGCGCCAGCAGCTCAAGGCCATCCGGGAGGAGCTGGGCGAGACCGACGATGCCAATGTGGAATTGGAGGAATACCGCACCAAGATCCTCGAAGGCGATCTGCCGGAAGAGGCCCGCAAAGAGGCCGAACGGGAGCTGGACCGGCTGGCCCGCATGCACCCCTCTTCAGCCGAATACACCGTGGCCACGACTTATTTGGACTGGGTGACGGCGCTTCCCTGGCACAAGGGGACCGACGACAACCTGGATATCAAGGCGGCCCGCGCCATTCTGGACGAGGACCATTTCGGGCTGGAAAAAGCCAAGAAGCGCATTGTTGAGCACCTGGCCGTGCGCAAGCTCAACCCGGAAACCAAGGGACCCATCCTGTGCTTCGTGGGCCCCCCGGGGACCGGCAAAACCTCCCTGGGCCGGTCGGTGGCCCGCGCCATGGGCCGCGCCTTCTGGCGGATTTCCTTGGGGGGCGTGCGCGATGAAGCCGAGATCCGCGGCCACCGGCGCACCTATGTCGGGGCCATGCCCGGTCGCATCATCCAGGCCCTGCGCCGCTGTGATTCGAACAATCCCGTCTTCATGCTGGATGAGATCGACAAACTGGGCAGCGACTTCCGGGGCGATCCCTCGTCGGCCCTGCTGGAAGTGCTCGACCCCGAGCAGAACTTTACCTTTTCGGACCATTACCTGGATGTGCCTTTCGACCTTAGCCGGGTCATGTTTATCACGACCGCCAATGTGCTCGACACGATTCCGCCGCCCCTGCTGGACCGTATGGAAGTGCTGGAAATGGTCGGGTATACGATGGAGGAAAAGGTCAAGATCGCCAACCGCTACCTGATCCCGCGGCAGCGGGAGGCCCACGGTCTCAAGGCGCGCCAGATCAAAATCACGGCCGGAGCGGTCAAGCGCATCATCAGCGGTTATACCCGCGAGGCCGGGTTGCGCAACCTGGAGCGGCAAATCGCCTCGGTTTGTCGGGGCGTGGCGGCCAAAGTCGCCCAGGGCGATGCCGAGGCCGTTTCCGTGTCGATGGATGATGTGGCCGAATACCTCGGGCCGGTCAAACTGACCTCCGAAACCAAGGCTCGCACGGCCACGCCGGGGGTTGCCATGGGCCTGGCCTGGACGCCCACCGGCGGTGAGATCCTGTTTATCGAGGCCACTGCCATGAAGGGGCAGAAGGGGCTGACCCTGACCGGGCAGCTGGGGGATGTGATGAAGGAATCGGCCACCGCGGCCCTGAGTTTCATCCGCTCCCATGCCAAAGCCCTCAAGATCGACGAGGATTTCTTCAGCAAGCATGATCTCCACATCCACGTGCCGGCCGGGGCGATTCCCAAGGACGGACCGTCTGCCGGGGTCACCATGCTGACGGCCCTGGTGTCCTTGCTCACGAACCGGCGCATTAAAAAAGATCTGGCCATGACCGGCGAGATCACCTTGCGCGGCCAGGTGCTGCCCGTGGGGGGCATCAAGGAAAAGGTGCTCGGTGCTCATCGGGCCGGCATCAGGACCCTGATTCTTCCGGCGGCCAACGAGAAAGACCTGATCGATGTGCCGGAAAAGGTGCGGGATGCCATTCAGTTCCACTTCGTGTCCAAAATGAAGGACGTGCTGCGCATTGCGATTGGTGCCTGAATCCAACCATCACCGGCCCGCCGGGGCCCGCGGACGGAGGCCCGGCCGGCCGGTTTTTTGCGGCCCCGCAGATCCGGCCGCAACAACTGTTGGGAGCGGCTGCCCATGAAGCCACCGTTTTTCCATGCTTCGTGTCCCTCATGGCGTTGGGTCCTGTGCCTGTGCGGCCTTTTTTTCTGGCTGAACGCCTGTCACTCGGTGACGACCGCTCCCCCCCGCCAGGCCCCCGCCGCACCCCAGGGCTATCCCCAACCCTATCGGGTGGGGAAACAATGGTACCAGCCCATACCGGACGCCGATGGTTTCCGGCAGCGGGGAACGGCTTCCTGGTACGGCCAGAAATTCCACGGCCGTAAGACCTCCAACGGTGAACGCTACGACATGTACGGGGTATCGGCGGCTCACAAAACACTTCCCTTCGACACGGTGGTGCGGGTGCATAACCTCCGCAACGGGCGACAGCTGGATGTGCGCATCAATGATCGCGGTCCCTTCGTGAAGGGGCGCATTATCGATCTGTCCTATGGCGCGGCCGAAAAACTGGGGGTGGTCGGGCCGGGCACGGCCCCGGTGGAGATCGTGGCCCTGGCTGCCCCGGCGCGCCGGGTGCGCCAGCCCGGGGGACAGGAGCGCCTGGTGGCCGTCGATCTGACCCGCGGCAACTTCACCTTCCAGGTCGGCGCCTTTCTGGACCGCAACAATGCCGAGCGCCGGGCCGCCGAACTCAAAAGGAAAAAATACAAACATGTCCATGTCGTTTCTTTTGATCGGGGCGACGGCATGTTCCACCGGGTGCGCGTAGGGCGGGCAACGACCTTGGCGGAAGCTGACGAGTACGAACAGGTCCTGATGCGCCAAGGCTTCGATGTCATTATAGTGGCAGAGTAACATGGGAGCGGACGGGGCCGGATATACCGTTTTCCTGGATCGGGACGGCGTGATCAACCGGGATTCACCGGATTATGTCACCTCCTGGGACCAGTTCGTTTTTCTGCCCGGCAGCCTGGAGGCCATCGTCCGGCTTACCCGGGCCGGCATGGCGGTCATGTTGATCACCAACCAGTCGGCCGTGGGACGCGGCATGATGGATGTCGCTACCCTGGAGGACATGCATCGCAATCTCCGGCAGGCCGTGGAACGTCAGGGGGGGCGCATCGATGCCGTGTTCTACTGCCCCCACCACCCCGACGAAGGGTGCGACTGCCGCAAACCCAAACCCGGCCTGATCCTGGAGGCCCGGCGCCAGTACAACCTGGATCTTGCGGCCAGCACCATGATCGGTGACAGTGCGCGCGACATCGAGTGCGGTATCCGGGCCGGCTGCGGCCGGACCATCCTGGTGCGGACCGGCTTGCACGACGCCCAGGCCCAGCTGACGACCAAAGGACTTCACCCTGATCGGGTCGCGGCCGACCTGGCGGCCGCCGTCGACTGGCTGCTCGGCACGATGGGGAAAACACCGTGAGTCCTTTCCCGGACGAGGATCAGTCCCCCCCCCATGATGATGGGGCGGTGACCCTGCGGGGGCGTGTCGAGCGCATTACCTATCAGAATCCCGACAATCATTTCACCATTGCCCGCCTGCATACGGAGCCCGAGGGGCACCGGGTGTCGGTTCTGGGTCATCTCCTGATTTCCGGTCCCGGCGAGTCGCTGGAAGTCACCGGGCATTGGGAACGGCATCCCCGTTACGGCGCCCAGCTGAAAGTCTCCCATTATCAGGTTCTGCTGCCGGATACCGTGGACGGTGTCCGGCGCTACCTGGCCTCGGGCGTCATTCGTGGAATCGGACCGAAACTGGTGGAACGCCTGGTGCGGCATTTCGGGGCCGATCTGCTGAAGGTGATCGAGCAGCAGCCCCAGCAGTTGGCCGACGTCCACGGGATCGGCGCCCAGACCGCAGCGCTGATCGCGGAGGGCTGGAAAGCCCACCATGGTGCCCGGCAGCTGATGCAGTTTCTGCAGGATAACGGCCTGAAGGCGGCCTATTGCGGACGAATTCTCAAAACGCTGGGGGAGGACGCTGTCGCCCTGCTCCAGGAGGATCCTTACTGCGCTGTGGACGAGTTGCCCGGCATCGGGTTCGTGATTGCCGATACCATTGCCCGCAACCAGGGATTACCCGCCGAGGATCCCCGCCGCATACGGGCCTGCATCGGCCATTTGCTGGACCAGGCCGCTAACGAGGGGCATGTGTTCCTGCCGGAAAAACAGCTGCTGGCGCAAAGCCACGACCTTTTTGGCATCGATGCGGAAGCGCTGGCCGGGGTTGTGGACGGCATGGCGCGGGATTACGATATCCATGTCAGCCCTGCGAACGATGCGGACGGGCGCAGGCTCTACCGCATGGCGCTTTATGACGCCGAGCGCGGACTGGCCGATCGCCTGAACGCCATGCTGACCCTGCCGCTGCCGCCGCCGGAAGTATCCCCCGAGGATATCACCGCAACCGTGATCCGGCGTCTGGCCATCCAGTTGTCGCCGGCCCAGCAGGCGGTGATCCAGGGGGCTTTGAGCCACCGTGTGGCCGTCATCACCGGTGGGCCCGGCACCGGCAAAACCACCCTGATCCGGGCGCTGCACACGGTGTTTCACGCCACGGGCCAGACCGTATGCCTGGCCGCGCCCACCGGCCGCGCCGCCCGCCGCCTGTCCGAAGTGACCCGCCGGCCCGCTGCCACCCTGCATAAACTTCTGGGCTACAACCCCGTGGCGGGCGGTTTTGAAAAAGACCAGGACAACCCCATCGACGCGGACGTTTTCATCATCGACGAGGCCTCCATGGTGGACACCCTGCTGATGGCCCATTACCTGAAGGCGGTGCCCCTGACATCCGTCCTGATCCTGGTGGGCGATGTCTTCCAACTGCCCTCGGTGGGCCCCGGCAATGTCCTTCAGGACATTATCGCTTCTGAAAGGCCGGCCGTCTTCCACCTCCGGGAAGTTTTCCGCCAGGCCGACGAAAGCCCGATCGTTCACAATGCCCATCGTGTGCGCGACGGCCAACGGCCTGATCTGTCGACGGACTTCGCGAAGGATATCCTGTCCCCGTTTCACTTTATCGAAGTGCGACGCACCGGGGATGCGGTGCGCACGATCATGGATTTATGTGCCCATTGGATACCGGATCAGTACGGCCTGGATGCCGTCAGCGACATCCAGGTGCTGACCCCCGTGCACAAGGGCGAGGCCGGCACCATCAACCTCAACCGGAAACTGCAGGCGCTGCTGAATCCGGGGCCGCGGCAGGGGCCGGCCGGTTTTCAGCCCGGCGACAAGGTGATGCACCTGCGCAACAACTACAGCAAAGATGTCTTCAATGGTGACATCGGCCGGGTTACGACGGTCATGGATGAGCGGGAGCGGCTGACCGTCGATTTTGACGGGCGGGAGGTGGGGTACGATTTCGCCGATCTGGATGAATTGACCCTGGCGTATGCCATATCCGTCCACAAGTCACAGGGTTCGGAATATCCGGCGGTGGTGCTGCCGCTGCTGACCCAGCATTTTGTCATGCTGCAGCGCAACCTTCTTTATACGGCCATGACCAGGGGGCAGAAGCTGGTGGTCATCGTGGGCAGCCGCCGGGCGATGGACATTGCCTTGAAGAACGATCGGCCCAAGCAACGGTTGTCCGGCCTGCGTCGGCGTTTGGCCGTTTCAGGTTTCGGGGGATCATGGGACCAATAAGGGCGAGGTTTATTCTTTTTCCGGGGAAGCGGGCAGCGGCAGTTTCACGAAATCCACGCCCTCTTCCTTGAGGGTTTTTTCTTCCTGCTTTGTGCTGACACCGCGGATATTGCGCGGTTCGGCGGCGCCGTAGTGGATTTTGAGGGCTTCTTTGGCAAAATCAGAGCCGACATTGTCGAAATTTTTATCCACGAAGTCGTAGATCTGGCGGCCCAGTGCCTGCAAATCGGCGCTGTCCGGCTGTGGCGCTTTGGCGGCGGGACGGGATTTGATGGCAAAGGTCGAGGGGCGACGGGTGACGCCGGGGCCATTGCAGACCGGGCAGGTCAAGAGCCCCTTCTTTTTCTGCTTTTCATAGGTCCTGGCATCTTCGAACCATCCTTCGAAGGTGTGGCCGTTTTGGCAAACTAAATCGTAGGCAATCATGATTATCTCTTCCTTTAAGACTGTTTCAAATTATCATAAGGGTGGAAAAAATTAAAGAAATTATTGACATGCGGGACAATTTCTAATCAATATAAGAAGATATTTAGTATCTGCTCATACCATCACCCAACGGCCTTTTCCCGACGGCCGCAATGGGAATGACAAGCAACACGAAGAAGGGGTTATCATGCGAAGCGGTAAGCCAATGCGATGTACAACACGGACGCCTGCGGACCGGTTTTGGGAACTGGTGCTATGGGTGGGGGTGGTGTTGTGCTTTTCAGTAACTGTGGCCGGGGCTGAAACGGTTTATGTCGGTGATGAAATCAAGCTGACGTTGCGCTCCGGCCCGGGGACGGACCGCAAAATTCTGGAAATCGTTTCAACGGGTGCCAAGATGGACATTCTCGAGGATGGGGAAGAGTGGGTCCATGTGCGCCTGTCGAACGGCAAGGAAGGCTGGGTGCTGAAACGCTATCTGTCCAAAGCGAAACCCAGCCGGCTTATCCTTGAAGAACTGCAAAGAAAGCACAGCCGTCTCAGCACGACCTCCGACGAACTGACCCAATCCAATGAAGATCTCAAGGCCGCCAATTCGAAAATCCAGGCGTCCCTCCAGGAAAAGACCAAAGCCCTCGAAGACCTCACCCGCAGCTATGACGACCTTAAGCAGGATGCGGATGCCAGCACCTTCCAGATGCGCAAGTATCTGATCTTTTTCTTCAGCGGTGCCGGTATCCTTTTTATCGGCATTTTGCTGGGGTTGGTGATGAAACGCCAGCGGCGTAAATCCATGTATATGATCTAATCGCGGCTTACGGCCGTCAGCCCGTGCACCTTTTTGCCGGTTTCCGGGGGGCCCCGGCATGCGTGCTGAGCCCGCTCCGTCCTGCACCCCCCTGACATGCTATATGGGTAAACAATGAATGCATATCAATCCGATTTCCTGATTATTGGCAGCGGGGTTGCCGGCCTGCTGTTTGCGCTGAACACCGCCCACGCCGGCCGGGTGGCCCTGGTGACCAAAAAAGAGGCCATGGAGAGCAATACCAATCAGGCCCAGGGCGGTATTGCGGCCGTTCTCGGCGGCAACGACTCTTTCGATCTCCATATCGAGGACACCCTGTCTTCAGGCGCCGGCCTCTGCCATCCCGAAGTGGTGCGCCTCGTTGTCGAAGAAGGCCCCCAGCGCATTGCGGAACTGGTCGAACGCGGCGTGTCGTTCAACCGCCGGCTGAATGCGTCTCCCGGAGAATTCGATCTGGGTCGGGAAGGCGGCCACTCCCGCAACCGCATCGTGCATACCCAGGACATGACCGGCCGTGAAGTGGAGCGAGCCCTGCTGGCCCAGGTTCGCGAACACCCCAATATCGAGCTTTTTGAAAACCACATCGCCATCGACCTCATCACCCACTCCACCCGCATGAAGCGCGGGTTGGTGACGACCACCCACGAAGAACACTGCTGCGGGGCCTATGTGCTGGATCGCCAGACCCGCCAGGTGGTACCTTTCGTGTCCCGGATCGTCCTGCTGGCAACGGGCGGGGCCGGAAAAGTCTATCTGTATACCAGTAATCCCGACATTGCCACCGGGGACGGCTTGGCCATGGCCTACCGGGCTGGCGCCACTCTGGCCAATCTGGAGTTTGTCCAGTTTCATCCCACCTGCCTCTACCACCCCGAAGCCAAGAACTTCCTGATTTCCGAGGCGGTACGCGGGGAAGGCGCTATCCTGCTCGACGCCCGGGGCGACCGGTTCATGGAACGCTACGATCCGGCCCGGGAACTGGCCTGCCGGGACGTGGTGGCCCGGGCTATCGACACCGAGCTCAAAAAAAGCGGCGACGACGCCGTTTTCCTGGACATTTCAGGGAAGGATCCCGATTTCATTCGTGAACGCTTTCCCAATCTTTACGAGAATTGCCTGCGCTTTGGCATCGACATGACCCGGGAGCCGATTCCGGTGGTCCCCGCTGCCCACTACATGTGCGGCGGGGTGGTGACGGACACCGAAGGACGCACGGATATCCGCCAGCTTTATGCCGTGGGGGAGACGGCCTGCACGGGCCTGCATGGTGCCAACCGGCTGGCCAGCAATTCCCTGCTGGAGGCGCTGGTCTATGCCCATCGGGCCGCCCAGCAGGCCCTGGAAGAGGTCACTGCCGGCTCCCTGCCGGAGGTGCCGGCGCCGCCGGCCTGGGACGAGGTGGGCACTACGGACAGCGACGAACGAATCATGGTCTCCCAGAACTGGGACGAGATCCGGCGCTTCATGTGGAGCTACGTGGGCATTGTGCGTTCCGACAAGCGCCTGGAGCGCGCCCGGCGGCGCATCGAAATGATTCAGCAGGAAATCAGGGACTACTACTGGAATTTCAAGGTGACCGGCGACCTGATCGAACTGCGCAATCTCGCCATGGTGGCGGAGCTGATCATCCGCAGTGCCACCCACCGCAAGGAAAGCCGGGGGTTGCACTACAACATCCGCTATCCCGAACGCGACGATAAACGCTGGCTGAAGGATACGATCTTGCGCCGTTCATTCGTGGGCTAAATTGTCTGCGTCAGAAATGGTCTTTTCTGTCCTGGTCAGCGTTCTCCGCGGGTTTAGCGGCTGCGGCGTATATGAATACGCCTCACTGCAACCCCTTGTGCGGCCTTGACCAGAACTAAAAATCCTCATTTCTGACCCAGACAATCGTTTGATGCCTCCATCCCTGGAGAAGTGAAAATCGATTGCCGTCGACGCCTCTTGAAGTTCTTCCTTCCCACGCCTCAAACCATCATAGGTACTTATTTTGCCTGACGGATACGTTTCCATACGGCGTTAAATGGCCTTCTTGAAAACGCAAAAACTGGAGGAATTGATTTGCGAACCCGTCAGAGTTCCTCGGGGACAAAGGCGGTGACGTCGTCGATGGCCAGGGTGTCGGCGAAGAGCATGACCAGGCGATCGACGCCCAGGGCGTTGCCGGTGGCGGGAGGCATTTGGTCCAGCGCCTCCAGAAAGCGTTCCGGCAGAGGGGTGGTTGGACGTCCGGCCTTCTGGCGCGTCTCCAACTCAGTTTTGAAACGATGGCGCTGCTCCTCCGCGTCGTTCAATTCACTGAACCCGTTGCACAATTCGATGCCCCCGATATAGAGCTCAAAACGCTCCGCCCGGTCAGGTCGGTCCGGCTTCAACCGCGCCAGGGCCGCGCATTCGGCCGGGTAGTCAAAGAGGAAGAGGGGCCGCTCCCAGCCGAGATGGGGTTCGATGGTGATGCCGATGATCTCGTCGAAACGTCCCCGGGCCAGGGCTTCCTCGGCGGTGGTGTCCGCATAGGTCTGGAAAGCCTCGTCCACCGTCATGCGCTGGAAGGGCTTTTCGAGGTCGATGGCTTTCCCCTGGTAGGCCAGAGTGTTGCCGTATGCCAGGGCATGCGCCGCATGCTTTATAAGGGCCTCGGTCTGGGCCATCATGTCACGGTAATCCCGCCGGGCCGTATACCATTCCAGCAGGGTGAACTCCGGCAGGTGGCGGCGGCCGCGTTCCCCCCGGCGGAAACAGCGGCAGATCTGGTACAGGCGGGGGTACCCGGCGGCCAGGAGACGCTTCATGCACAGTTCGGGAGAGGTCTGCAGGAACTGGTCCCCGGCCGGTTCCGGGTCGATATGGGCCTCCGGCGCCGGGGCGGGGATGCGAATCGGGGTTTCGACTTCGAGATAGTCGGCGGCCGCGAAAAAGGCGCGCAAGGCCCCCATAAGGCGGGAACGGAGCAACAGCTGGATGTTGATATGGCGTTGGCGCATGGGCATGGGGGATTTCACAGGCCGGGGCGGGTGTCCTGACGGGGCGGTCAAGCCGGACGCACGCTGTAGGTGTCCGTACTTTGATCCTGCAGGGCAATCAGGTCAAAGACCTTGCCATCCGCCTCCGTGAACCATTCCTGCCCCTTTTTCTGACACTTCGGACAGGCGCGGCGGGGAATGTGGATGGCGAGGATATGCCGGCCGCGGTCGGACGTCGAATCGATGCGCCAGGCGCCGCCGCATTCATCGCAAATCTGGATCGTTTCCTTCTGGCTTTCGGTGATGCCGTCGGTGTCGTAGAACAACTGACGGGAGCGCTGGCCGCAGTTGCGTTTCTGGCGGACCTGGTCCTGGATGGCGCCGCGCTGCTGCCAATAGGTCAGCACCAGTTCGCCGACGCGTTCGATGATGCCTGTGACATCCTTGGATTGGCGCAGGCGGTCCGGGTTGTAGGTGGGCTCGCGCACCTGGCTGTAGTCGATGCCGGCCATGGCCAGAATGATTCCCAGGTTCACATAGGGCAGGGCGCCCTCGATGGCGTAGCCCCCTTCCAGGACGGCGATATCGGCATTCAGCAGTTCCGTCAGTTCGGCATAGCCGCGGGCGGTGAAATTCATATTGGTAATGGGGTCGGAAAAATGATTGTCCTGCCCGGCGGAGTTGACGATGAGATCCGGTTGGAAATCTTCCAGGATCGGCAGCACGACGTTGCGGATGGTGTAAAGAAAGCCCTCCTCCGAGGTGTTGGGGGGCAGGGGGATGTTCAGGGTGGTCCCGATGGCGTTGGGACCGCCGAGTTCATTGGGAAAACCGGTACCCGGATAGAGGGTCCGGCCGTCCTGGTGAATCGAAATAAACAGGGTGTCGGGATCGTGCCAGTAGACATCCTGGGTCCCGTCGCCGTGATGGCAATCCGTGTCCACGATGGCCACCCGGTTGACCCCGTAAGTCTGTCGCAGGTGCTCGATCATGATGGCTTCGATGTTGACATTGCAGAACCCGCGCGCGCCGTGGACCACCCGCATGGCATGGTGGCCGGGGGGGCGGACCAGGGCAAACCCTTTTTCGATCTGTTTCTCCATGACCGCACAGCCGATGGTTTTGGCTCCGCCGGCACTGATGAAGTGGGATTCCGTCATGACGGTCAGGGGGTTGGGCACGCAAAAATGCACCCGCTGGACGTCGGGGACGTTCACCAGGTCCGGCTTCAGTTCCACGATGCCATCGATGTCCAGCAGCCCCTCTTCGATCACCTGGTCCTGGGTGTAGAGCAGGCGTTCCTCCCGTTCCGGATGAGTGGGATCGATCGCCCAGTCAAAAGCGGGGAAAAAAACCAACCCGGTTTTATGTTTGGCCTTCAGCATGTGGTTTCCTATCGTGGGCCGTCACCCCGGGCCTGTTGCCCGGATGGTGTCGGATTCGTGTGAAGAGGCGACCGGCCGGATTTCCGGCGACATCCCAGTATGGGCACAGGAACAGGGTTTGGCAAGCGGCTAAAACGAAAGCGGGCCCTGCAATCATCCCGGGAGCCCGGCTACATCAGTCGGCCGGCCACCGGATCGTAGCCATGAATCAGTCCGGGCTGGACTTGCGCCCGGATGCGGATGTTGCGACCGGTGGTGTGGAACCCCCTGACCATGTTGAACTGGAGATCTTCGGTGACCTCCATCTCAAGATACTCGGCATTGGCCCCGCGTGCCAGCGCTTTGTTTTTCAACAGGTCCAGCGCCATTTGGCGGGCCTTGGCCCGATCAAAGGAGCGGTCGACGCGTTCCGAGAAATCTTCCTCTGGTGCGGAGGCGACTTGCTGCTCCGTATCGGCATACAAATTCACTTCGCAGGTGGTGCGGGCCAGGGCGGCGCCGATGGCATTGGCCACGGTCCAGCGCGGCACCACGCCCACCTTGTGGTGTGACAAGGCCTCCAGGTGTTCGGCAAACAGGGGTGCTGGCCCTCCCAGAACCAAAATCGTTTCCGGCCGGACCTGGTAGCCTTCCTGCATCTCATGCACGGTGTACACCGGCTGCTGGTTGATACGGGTGACCATGCGTTCGGCTTCATCCAGAATCTGCCGGCAGGTGTGGTCGAAAACGCGGAAGGCGGCTTCCTCCAGCGAAAGGCCCAACTGCGCGGCAATTGGGGCAAACCCCTTTTCAGCCCTTTCGCGGGAGCCCATGCGCGTTTTGCCCATGATGACCAGCGCATCGGTGGGGGTCGGTGACGGACCGCCGTGGGCCAGGGCCGGACCATTGCGATCGGGACCAACCTGAATGCGGCCGTTTGCGATCCGCACGGCGCTGTCTCCCCCAATCCCGATGGAATGGGTTTTAAGCGATCGGATGAGGGTCTTGTAGCCGCCCAGTTCCACGCCCTGGGGATCGAGCAGGGGGACCTGATCCACCAGCACGGCCATATCGGTGGTCGTTCCGCCGATATCCAGTACCAGGGTGTCGCCGTTTTCGGGCCCGAAGGCAATGGAGCCCATTACGCTGGCGGCCGGACCGGAAAATATGGTCTGGGCCGGGTAGTCGATAGAGGCCTCGAAATTCATATTGCCGCCATCCGCTTTCAGGATGCGGATGGGCACCTTCAACCCCTTGCGGGTCAGGGAATTATTGACCGCCTCGAAAAACTCCCGGTGAATGGGGTAGACCGCTGCGTTTAGGTAGGTGGTGGCAATCCGGCGCGGAAAGCTCAAATTACCGGAAATGCGATGACCGAGAAAAACTTTTTCAAAGTGGCCCTTGAGCTGTTCCGCGATGGTCATCTCCTGTTCGGCGTTGCGAACGGAGAATTTGGTCACGACCCCCACGTGGCGGATGCCGGCGGCCTTGAATTTCGCTATGATGCGTTCAATCTCGTCAAACTGAACCGGATCGACTTCCCGGCCCCGGTGATCGATGGATCCCGAAAGGCATTCGAAGTGGTCATTCGTACGATAAAAACGGGGATCGATACCCGGTCCGCTCGAGACGACCATGCCCACCGCCGGGAGCTTGTTCTGGATAATGGCGTTGGTGGTCAGGGTCGTACTCATGACCATGCGGAGAATTTTAGCCGCATCGATGTCGGCGGTGATCTGGTCGAGGGCCGATAAAACGGTCTGGAAGAGATTCTCAGGATCCGTCGGGACCTTGATTTCGTTGATGACGCCTTCGTTTCCCAGCAGCACAACGTCGGCGTGGGTGCCACCGACATCAAGTCCAATGATCATGGCAACATCCCGAAGGTTGAGGGGTGATGAGCGCGATCGGCGCCGGCGGCTAGTGATCTGCCACCATCCATCGCGGAAAAGACCCTAACGGATCTGGTCCGCGATGTCAATCGTCCCCTTGTTTGCACGGTCGCCGATGGAAAGGAGAAAATAACGGGGGTTTCAAGTTGCAATTTACCAAGGTGGTTGGTATGGCGGGATGTTAGTCAAACTAACGGTGTTTGCTGAACAGAGGCTTTCATTTGCCGGGGCGGAACGACGATTGCTCGCCCTGGGAGAGATGGGACCACTGAAATGAGGATCGGACAACGAAAGTGGAAAGGAATGGATTGTGAGTATGGATGTTGAGGCCATTCAAGATCAGCTCAAAACACGGGACGCCACCAAGATTTTTTTTACGGATTTAAACGGCCGGCTCATGAGCCTGCCCGTGAACCCGGACCACATTCACCGCATCATCCGCGACGGCATCGGCTTTGACGGCTCATCCATTGCCGGGATGGCACGGGTGGACAGCAGCGATCGCCAGTTGTTTCCGGATCCGGAGACGCTTCGGATGCTGACGTTTGAGGACGAGAGCCTGGGCTGCTTTATCGGTCGGATCTACAATGAACGCGGCGTGCGTGCCGCCGCCGACCCCCGGGCGGTTTTGGAAAAGGTGGTTGACCGGGCCGAATCCGACTATGGGTTCCGGTTTCTCCTGGGCCCCGAGCATGAATTTTTCCTGCTGACCGGTGAAGAATTCGGCGATAAAGGCCATTCCGACCAGGCGGGCTATTTTGTGGCCACCCCCCATGATAAAGGGGAGATGGTCCGTAATCGCATCATTAACATTCTGGCGGAAAGCGGCATCGAATTTGAAAAAGCCCATCACGAAGTCACGCCGTCCCAGCATGAAATCAACCTGGTGCCGGCAACGCCCCTCGATGCGGCCGACCGTACCGTTATTTTCAACCACGTGACCCATCAGGTGGCACGGGAATTTGGCTATTATGCCACGTTCATGCCCAAACCTTTCGATCATTACAACCGCAGTGCCTTCCACATCCATTTGTCCATGACCGACCGGGAGGGCACCAATTTGTTCTATGACGCCGACCAGGACCACCATTTGAGCACGACAGCCCGGCATTTTATCGGCGGGATCCTGAAATACGGACGGGAGACGTCGCTGATCATGGCCTCGACGCTCAATTCCTACAAAGCCTATGTGCTGGAGCGGGAAGCCCCCGTCATCCGGGGCTGGGGGCTGCGCAACCGCAGCTCGATGGTCCGCGTGCCCTATTCCACCAGCCCCCAGGCCACCCGCATCGAACTGCGCAACCCGGATCCTTCCGGCAATCCCTATCTGCAGATGGCCACGCTGATTGCCACGGGGCTGCGGGGTATCGAGGAAAAGCTTGATTGCGGCAAACCGGATCGCGGCAGTACCTATGATCGTAAACAGACCCGCCGGGTTTGGGACCGGCGCCTGCTGCCCAAATCCCTTTTCGAGGCCCTTGTGGAGGCCGAGCGCAGCAAACTGCTGCCGGAAATTCTCGGGGACCGGATCTACGAGAATTACATGGCCCTCAAAATGGCTGAATGGGAGGAGCACCGCACCCACGTGACGCCCCGGGAGCACAAAAGATACTTGGGGAATTAAACGCCTGGGAATATCCCCGGCGCATTATACCGACACTGCTTACAGGAGGCATCGATTCATGGAAAAATGGCAGGACCAACTGCATAACTTCGTGGATACGCTGGACAGGCTCAAGCAGCATATCCATGTCACCCCGGAAGAAGAAGAGGCCATCACCTCGATGAAGACCAAGTGGGGAACGACGCCCTACTTTGCCAGCCTGATGGACCCCGATGATCCCGCCTGCCCGATCCGCCGGCAGGTGATTCCCTCACTGAAGGAGCGGCAGAACAAGTTCGGAGTTGAAAACTATCTGATCTGGAAAGAAAACCGCGATACCGATGAAGTGCGGCCGGACAGCATCGCCCGCCAGTATCGCGACCGCGTAGCCTTCACGGTGACGGATGTCTGTGCCAACTATTGCCGGCACTGTTTCCGCAAAGAGGCCGTGGTGGACCGCGAACTCAAACTGCGCATGGATGTGGATGAGGGCCTGGCATGGATTCAGTCCCACGAGGAGATTCGCGACGTTCTCATTACCGGCGGGGATCCTTTCATCCTGGCCGATGACAAGATTGAATACCTGATCCGGAAGTTGCGGGAGATTCCGCATCTCCAGATGATCCGCTTCGGGACCCGTACGCCCATCGTCCTGCCCCAGCGGATTACCGATGGACTGAAGAAAATACTGGACGGGTTTCACCGGGTGCCCATCTGGATCAACACCCAATGCAACCACCCCAAAGAAATCACCGACCAGACCGCCAACGCGGTTTTCGACCTGCTGCGCTGCGGCGTGAACGTCGGTAACCAGGCCGTCCTGCTGAAGGGCATCAACGACGACGTGGAGACGTTCCGGGAACTGCACCAGAAACTGCTGACCGTACGGATTCGTCCCTACTATGTGTTCTATTGCGAACCGGCGCCGGGGATCGACCATTTCCGCACGCCGGTGGAAAAGGGCGCCGAGTTGATTCGCGACGCCATCCGCGGCCATACAACGGGACTGGCCCAGCCCATGTACGTTATCGCCACGAATATCGGCAAGATACCCTTGATGCCGGATTACTACATCATGGGCAAAGACGAGAAGGAATACACGCTGCGCAATTACCAGGGCAAGCTGACCCAATGGCCGGTCATGCCCGAATGATGGCAAACCATGCGAAGCCGCCGGCTGGTGCCAGTTTGATCATGCATGAAAATGTCTGCCGCCCTGGTCACGTTCGGCATTTCGATGTCGACGCGAAGCGTCGCCCTTTCAGCTTGACGCTTTGAGCTTGGCGCTTTTTTCATACAAGCCTGAATCGCTCGGCATCCGGGCGTCAACCCTCGACAGGTTGGCGCCCGGTTTTTATTTTCTGAGCATTTCCGGGATGTGGCAGACGGGAATCGGTTCCATTTTGTGTCGGTTGGCCTGGTTGAATCGGCGGAAAATGGTCAGGACTTCTTTCTGGCGGGCGTCCAGGGCGGCTTCATCCCCGCCGGCGTCGGCAAACCGCATGGCCCATTCCAGTTCCGCATAACTGGCCCCGATCTGGCCTTCATCCGTGCGGTTGTCCTCCCATAAGCCATCCGTGGGCGGGGCCTGCATGATCCCTTCGATAATCCCCAATTCACCCCCCAGGGCGTAAACTTCGGATTTCATCAAGTCCGCGATGGGGGACAGATCCACGCCGCCGTCCCCGTACTTGGTGTAGAAACCGACTCCGAAATCTTCCACCTTGTTGCCGGTGCCGGCCACCAGGAGACGGTGGTGGGTGGCAAAGGCATAGAGGGCCGCCATGCGCAGGCGCGAGCGGGTGTTGGCCATGGTCAGCCCGTCCTGGATGCCGGGGGGCAAGGTGTCTTCCAGGGACTGGAAGGCCGGGGTCAGGTTGACGTCCACCCCCTGGGCGTTCGGGTAGTTTTGCGCGACCCACTGGATATGCGTCCGGCCCAGATCGATCTGGGCCGGGGCCTGGCGGATGGGCATGTTCAGGAGCAGGACGGTTTTGCCGGTGCGGGCGCACAGGGTGGAGGTCACCGCCGAGTCGATGCCGCCGGAAACTCCGACCACGAAGCCTTTCAATCCTGACTGGTCGCAGTAGCGTGTCAACCAGTCGACGATGTGTTCAATGACCTGTGCTGCCTGCATGTCTTGCAATCCTTTCTGTTGTTTCAAAAGACGGTTCCGTAAAATGTCCGATTCCCCTGGTGGGGGGGGGACTAAAGATCGGCGTTACGCGAATCCCTCGTCACTGCGGCGTACTGTATGTACGCCTTCCTCCTCGGGATTCGCAAGCCGTATCTCAGACATTTTACGAAACCGTCCAAAGAATAGATTTCATCACAGCTCCATCTTCATAAAAAATGAGCGCTGACAGTTTGACGGACGGATCGCGCTGAAAGGTTGCCGGCCTCGATTGCAGGTGGCCCTTTTCGCTCTATTTGCCGGACATGGGCATCCAGCGTTGGACGATGGATTTCAACCGGCCGTTGTTTTTAAGGTCGGCAATGTAGGCATTGGCAGCCTTCTGCAAGGCCGTATTGTCCCGGCGAACGCCCCAGGCCAGGTATTCTTCGGTCAGCAGGGAGTAGATCGGAGCCAGCTCACTTTCGTAGGTGGCCGCCATCACCAAAACCACCGGCGCATCGTGGATGAACAGGTCGATGGTTTTGTCCCGCAGGGCCGTGATCCCGTCTTCCGACGTTTTGAAAAACCGTTTCCGGGCTTTTTCATACCGGCTGCGCACGAAGCCTGCTCCGGTGGTGCCTTCCACCGCCCCGATGCCCGGGGTTTCCACGAGGGAAAAATAGCCGGCCTTGAACCGCTGGATGTCGCCCCGCCTCAAGATGGCCATCAGGCCGCTGCGGGAATAGGGGTCGCAGAAGGCGATGCGCACCTTGCGCAGCTCCGTAACGGACAGCCCTGACATGATGATGTCCGTTCGGCCGTCCAGCAGATAGGGGATCTGGTCCTTCCAGGCCACCTCGACAAACTGCAGCGGTCGGCCCAGATAATCCGCCAGGCCCTTGGCAAGATCGGCTTCCAGGCCGGTGATGCGATTGCTCTGCTTGTAAATGAGCGGGGGCATATTGGTGGAGACCCCGACTTTCAAAGGGGAGGTGGAGGTTTTTACCGCTGCCGGCGCTGCCGGGGAAACGGCCGGGGGCGCCGTCGGGCCGGGCGTGGTGCATCCGGGCAGTCCTGCCAGGGCCAGCAGCAACATGATGGCGGCGATCCATTGGGTGCGCGTTAGGGGCGTCATCTGTCCTCCCATCGGTTGGGGTTGGGTTCGGCCGGCCGCATACCGATTCACTTTTCCCGGCAGGCGTCTATCGTTCTTATTTTTCGGGGTTCCCCATGATACCGCGGATGGCCGTGGGAATATCGGCGGGGACCACGACGATTTTGGCATTCTCCGATCCGGCCATCTGGCGCATGGCCTCCACATAGCGCTCGCCCAGGATGAACATGGCCGGCAACTCGCGGTTTTGGATGGCTTCCGTGACCTTCTGAATGGCGCGCTGGCTGGCCTCGGCCAGGACCACTTTGGCCTGGGCATCGCGTTTGGATGCTTCCAGACGGCCGTCGGCTTCGAGCACGGCGGCTTCCTTTTCACCGTCGGCCCGGGTCACGGTGGCCCGGCGCTCCCGTTCGGCGGCGGCCTGCTCTTCCATGGCCTTCTGCATGGTTTCGGACGGGTTGATATCCTGGATTTCCACGGTTTTGAGCGTAATGCCCCAATCGGCGATGTCGTCCGAAATGGCCGCTTTCAATTTGGCCTTGATCTGGTCCCGGGAGGACAGGGCGTCATCCAGGTCCATCTCACCCACGATGGAACGCAGGGAGGTCTGCACCAGATTCTGAATGGCCAAGCGGTAGTCTTCCACCCCGTAGACGGATTTCTCCGGGGAAATGATGTTGATGTAGGCCACGGCATTGGCGATGATGACCGCATTGTCGCGGGTGATGACTTCCTGGGAGGGAATGTCCAGGACAATGTCTTTGGTGGTGACCTTGTAGGCCACGATATCGATATAGGGGATGATGATATTCAGGCCGGGGGGCAGGGTGCGGTGATACTTGCCCAGCCGCTGGACCACATGCTTGCTGCCCTGGGGGACGATGCGGACCCCCATGGTGATGGTCACCAGTACGAGGATGAAAAAAACCGAAATAACGATCAAACCGTCCATGGAAAGCTACCTCCTGTGCTTAAACCCTGTGGGGGCCGGGGTGTCCCGGGGTGGTTGCGTGGGCGCGGCGGCACACCGGTGCCTATTCCCGGCATTCCACGATGAGGGTGTTGCCCGAGATGTCTTTGACGAACACGCGGCTTCCGGGCGTCACCGCGTCCTCACAGATGAAGGGCCATTCGTCCGATCCCAGCAGCGGGGTGGTAAAGCGCACCACGCCGCGGCGTCCTTCGGCCGGTGCCTTGATGACCTGGCCGCTTTCGCCGATGATGGCTTCCCGGGCGATGCCGGCACTGGTGCGGTCTTTCATGCGGGGGCGAATCAGCTTGAACCACAGCAGCGTAAACAAGGCCGAAGACAGGGCCCAGACCAACAGCTGGCCGGTCAGGGAGGTGCCCGGCACCAATACGAGCATCAGGGCCACCACCAGGCCGCCCAGGCCGAACCAGAACATGGTGAAGCTGGTGACAAAGATTTCACCGATGATCAGCAGCATGCCGATGACCAGCCAGTGCCAGTATAACATTTGGAAGTCTAACACGGTTCGTCTCCTGTGGCGGTGGGGATGGGGCCATGGTGCGCCTTGGGCGCCCCCGATGGTTGAGGCCTTTGATAACGTGGTCTCACGTGCCGGTCAATAGTTTGATGCCCGTCGCCTCGATGACAGCGGCAACGGCCAGCAGGGGCATGACGATCAGTCCGAAGAGCAGCAGGCTGGCCTGGGCGCGTTCCTGCAGCCGTTCGAGCCGGGGCGGGTCGCGCCACCAGCCGGCGCACCAGAATCCCACCCCCCAGGCGATGAATATGGCCGTTAGCTCGAAGATGCCGTGGGGCAGAACCATCCAGATGGATTCCGGTTGTATGGCGACGACACGGCCCATCACCATGCCGTTGAGGAAGGCCGCGAAAAAAGGAAAGAGACCCAGCAGGAATCCGCCATAAATGCCAATCATCGCTGCCAGGGCATTTTTCGTTAGAATGAATGCGGTCAATTCGGCCCAGTTTTTAGTTTTCAGTCGCTGGGCGAGGTCGAAAAAGGACTGGATGACGGCATCCGGCAAGTCGGTCATGATCGTGCCGATCACCGCGCCGGCCCCAAACACGGCCGCCGCGAAAAGGATGTGATGTCGCAGGGTGAAAAGGAACCCCAGGGGGCCGGTTAGGAATTCCGGCAGGTGTTTTTGGGCGTTGTTCGTCATAAACGGGCGAACCGTCGTTCGCGGATCATTGGTGTTTTGTTTTTTGCGGATGGTCGGTCCCCACGGGTATAGTGGAAACCGCCGGAAATGTCTAATCCCTGGTTTGAATGTTGCGGGCGATTGTGGCATAACCGCCGCACGACCAAATATAATCAATCGGATGGAGAACGCATCGCATGCCAGTTTACGCGGAACGCCAGGGGCGCATTGGAACGGAAAACGCTTTCAAAATCGGACCGCACATCGTCGCGGTGGAATCCCGGGGTACCCCGGTGGTCAAACTGAACCTGGGTGAGCCGGATTTCAGTGCGCCGCCCTGGGTAAAGGACGAGATTTGCCGGCAGGTGGCCCGGGACAATTCCCATTACTGTGATCCCAAGGGCATTCCTTCCCTGCGCCAGGCCATTGCCCGGCAGGTCAACGCCACCCGGGGGCTGTCGGTGACACCGGACCATGTTTGCGTCTTCCCGGGGGGCAAACCTTCCATTGGGTTCACCCAGCAGATCTATTGCGATCCCGGCGATGAAATCATCTATCCCAGCCCGGGGTTTCCCATTTACGAATCCTTTATCCGTTATATCGGTGCGGTGCCGGTGCCCCTCCATCTCGATGAAGATCAGGGCTTCAGCTGCACGGCCGACCAGCTGGCAGCCCTCATTACCCCCCGGACCAAACTGATCATCCTGAACTTTCCCTCCAATCCCACCGGCGGGGTGGCCACCCGGGACCAGCTGGGTGCCCTGGCGGATGTCATTCAGACCCGGTGTCGACCCGAGGTGCGGGTCTATTCGGACGAAATCTACGAGAACATCATTTTTGACGGCCGGACGCATTTGTCCATTGCGTCGATGCCCGGCATGGCGGACAAGACCATCATCAGCAGCGGGCTTTCCAAGTCTTTCGCCTGGACCGGCGGGCGTGTCGGTTATGCGGTCATGCCGAGCGTCGCGGAAGCCGATGCCTTCAAGAACATGAACATCAATTACTTTTCCTGCGTGCCGCCCTACAACCAGGAAGGCGCCCGCGAAGCACTGGAGAATGAACAGTCGGGCCCCTGGATGGCGGATATGACACGGACCTTCGAGGCGCGCCGCGATGCCATCCTGGCCCGGTTGAATGCCATTGAGGGCGTGACCTGCCAGCGGCCGGGCGGAGCCTTTTACCTGTTTCCCAATATCGGCGGTTTATGTGAACGGATCGGTGCGTTCGAGGCTTTTGGCCGCCTGTCGCCGGAGACCCGGGCGGCCACGTCGCCGGCCACGCTGTTTCAGATGTTCGCCCTGTATCATCACCATGTGGCCGTGATGGACCGACGATCCTTTGGGGTCATCGGGGCCGAGGATCTCCACTTTCTGCGTATTTCCATTGCCGCCGACCTGGAAACCCTCGGGGAGGGTGTTCGGCGCCTGGACGCTGCCGGCCGCGATGCGGAAGGCTTCCAGCAGTTCGTGGCCCGGGGCGAACACTTGAGCTGAGACCGAAAAAAAAAGAAGCGCGAAGCTTGTATGAAAGAAGGGCCAAGCTCAAAGCGTCAAGCTGAAAGGGCCAAGATGAAAGGGAAACAGGAAATAGGGAATTAAGAAAACACAAAATGGGGAAACAGAAATCAAAAGCCAGGCGTCAAATGGCGTTGGGACTCTTTTCGCCCGTGTCTCAAGCGCAACGGGTGGAAAATTTCTTGCTTGCAATAAATAAGGGTAGCGGTTTTATTCTGACTTCTGACTTCTGACTTCTGACTTCTGACTTCTGACTTCTGACTTCTGACGCCGGCCCTTCTTTTTTCCAACCCTTATGCGCGAAGGATAAGCCATGAGCATGCCTGAAATCATCACGGAATGGATGGCGAAATGGGGTGTCGGCGCCGACGCCAGCGGCCTGCTGACCCGGCTGGCGGTGGCCGTCGTCGTACTGCTGGTTTGCCTGGCGGCGTTGAAAATCACCCGGGGCCTTATCAACAACCTGCTGCACCGACTGGCAGGCCGTACCCAGACCCACTGGGATAACTATCTGGTGGGGCGCAATGTCTTCTCCCACCTCGCCCTGCTCGTGCCGGCCCTCATCGTGCATGTCAGCATCCCCATGATCTTCGGCGGATTCGACCGGGCCGAGGGAGCGGCCCGCAGCGCCGTGACCATCTACATCATCGCCGTGGCGGTGCTGGTCGTCGACGCCCTGCTCAACGCGTTCCTGGACATCTACAAGACCTTCCGGGTGTCGCGGGACATCCCGGTGACCGGATTTGTCCAGGTGCTCAAGCTCCTGCTCTATTTCTCCGGTCTGCTGTCCATCATTGCCATTCTCCTGGGCAAGACGCCCCTTTACCTCTTCAGCGGCCTGGGGGCCATGACGGCCGTCCTGATGCTGGTCTTCAAAGATGCCATCCTGGGATTCGTGGCGGGGGTCCAACTGATCTCCAACCGCATGCTCAAACAGGGCGACTGGATCGAAATGCCGGGTTACGGGGCGGACGGCGATGTCACCGACATCACCCTGACGACGGTCAAGGTCCAGAACTGGGACAAGTCCATCACGGCCATTCCGACCTATGCGCTGATCACCACATCCTTCAAGAACTGGCGCGGCATGCAGGACGCCGCCGGCCGCCGCATCAAGCGGGCGCTCCATATCGACATGCGCTCCGTACGCTTCTGCTCCGATGATATGCTGGCCCGCTTCAGCCGGATGCGCCTGATCGCCGCCTATCTGGAAGAAAAGCGCCTGGCTATCGAGGCCCACAACGCCGGCCTGGGCCTCGAAGCGGGAGACACGCTCAATGGGCGCCGCCTGACGAATATCGGAACCTTCCGGGCCTACGTCACGGCCTATCTCCGGCAGCATCCCATGATCAATCCGGACATGACCCTCATGGTGCGCCAGCTGGCGCCCACCCCCCAGGGCCTGCCCCTGGAAATCTACGCCTTTTGCAGGGACAAGGCCTGGGTCGCCTACGAGGGCGTTCAGGCGGATATCTTCGACCACCTGCTGGCCATCCTGCCGGCTTTCGACCTGCAGGTGCACCAGGCCCCCACCGGCGATGATGTCGCCAGCCTGCGGAAGGTCCTTGACCCGTCGCCTCCGGCCTAATCTCTCAGATAATAGGTGATGGTGGACACCACCCGGACTTTTTTGATGTGCGGGGTGTTGCTGTCGCGGTTGTTGATGGAAAACTGCCCCTGGCGGGCCTGTTTGATTTTGCCCAGAAGACTCTGGGAATCCGTGGCAAATTTTTCCGCGACCTCGCGGGCATTTTGCGTGGCTTCCTGAATCATATCCGGTTTGATGCGATTGAGCCCGGTGAACAGGAATTCGGTCTGGCTCTGATAACCTTGTCCGGAAAATGCGATTCCCTTTTTGCCCAGCTCCACCAGGCGTTTGCGGGTTTGAAGCACACGTTCGACGTCTTCGGTGTAGACCGTGATGGTGGAACGGCCCGAGTAGCGGAATTTGATGTTGGCCGATCCACTGTAGCCCTGGGCCTGTTTGTCGACGATGCCGGGAGGTGCAATAGAAACCGCTTCCGCAGGGAATCCCTGTTCCGCTAAAAAGGTCGTAATAATGCTGTTTTTCTTCTGCATGTCTGAAAAGAGCGCATTGAGGTCGTTGCCGGCTTCGTTGAAGGTGATGGGCCAGATCGCCGTGTCGGCATTCACTTCGCGTTCCGACAGGCCTTTGACGGTGACGGTTCGTTCCAGGGCTTTGAAGGCGACCAGGCTTTTGCCGGCCTGGAAAGCGAACCCGATGAGTCCGATGCAGATCAAAAGTCCCAGGGTGAAAGCGCTGCTGATCGATGAGGTGTTCATGGCAATGGCCTTTCCTGTGATGGGCGTTGAGGGCTAACCCGAACATTTCATGAAATTTTTTCTACACCCTAAATTTTATGCAACGATTCAGGGGTATCAACGCTATTCGGGATATAATTTTCAGGTGACACGTTGTCCCCTTCGTCGATTTCCAAACTCATCGATAAAATTTCACCCTGCGGGCGCGCCCGAGATGTCCCTTGGCGGCGTTATCAGGGGCTTGCGGTAGCAGAAGTACAGCGGCGCCCTTGATGCCTTGCCCATGAACCTCGCGAGTACGTGAAATATTCGGGCTAAACGCCGGCAGCCGCACGGGTTGCCTGCCGGGGGTCGCTATGCTTGGGGGCGATTCTCTACCCATAAAGGATTGCGGGCCAAAAAGAAACACCCGATTCGCCTGCGGCCGGTGTTGCTGACCGCCTGACGCGGCTTGCGCTGCCCGGGGAAACTTGCTATCTTTTCTCCGGCGGCTTCGGCCGGAGTCGCCTGTTTCCCTCTCTAAAACAAGGAAGATAGGATGCCCAAACCTGCCCCCGCGATTGAAAATGCCAAGGCCCGGATCTCCGGAACCGTTCGGTTTGTTTCCGGGGATATCTGGCGAACCCGCCTGGCGAACCTGCCCCCCTGGAAACGCATGTTTGTTCGCATGCTGCGGGTCCTGCTCCTGGCGATGCGCGGCTTCAAAGACGATTTTTGCATGCTGCGGGCCTCGGCCCTGACTTTTTTCACCATGCTGTCCATCGTGCCGGTGGCGGCCATGGCGTTTGGCATTGCCAAGGGGTTCGGATTTCAAAAGGTCCTGGAAAAACAACTCTACGAAAATTTTCCCGGACAGGAAGAAGTTGTCGGCAAGGTGGTCGAATTCGCGCAATCGCTGCTGGAGACAACCCAGGGGGGCGTGATCGCCGGCATCGGACTGGTGCTGCTGTTTTGGGCGGTCATCAAAGTCCTGAGCAATATCGAAGATTCCTTCAATCACATCTGGCGTGTTCGCCAGCCCCGTACGTTGGCCCGCAAGTTCAGCGACTACCTTTCCATCATGCTGATCAGTCCTCTGCTGATATTGATGCAGAGCAGCGCGACGGTTTTCATTACGACCCACGTCAACCTGATTGCCCAGAAGATCGCCCTGGTGGGTTATTTCAGCTCGCTCATCGCCCTGGCCTTGAAATTGATCCCTTATGTCATCGTGTGGGTTCTGTTCACCATGATTTACATGATTATGCCCAATACGCGGGTCAAGTTCACATCGGGACTCACCGCCGGCATCATTGCCGGGACCAGCTATCAACTGTTCCAATGGGGTTACATCGCGCTCCAGGTCGGCGCCGCCCGCTACAACGCCATCTACGGAAGCTTTGCCGCGTTGCCGCTATTCCTGGCCTGGCTGCAGGTCAGCTGGATTATCGTCCTCTTCGGAGCCGAGATTTCCTTCGCCAAACAGCATGCCCAGGAGTACGAGTTCGAGGCTGATACTTCCCGGGCCAGTCCCGGGCTGCGCAAGCTGGTGGCCCTGCAGATCGCCCGCCTGGTGGTGCACAAGTTCGGGGAGGGGGACTCCCCCCTGACCGCCGCCACCATTGCCGCCGAATTGGAACAACCCACCCGGTTGACCCGGCGCGTGCTGGGGGAACTGGTGGAGAGCGGTGTCTTCAACGAAGTCCGCATCGACAAAACCGCGGCCCCCACCTATGTCCCGGCCCGGGACGTGGACCAGTTTACCATCAGCTTCATTCTCGAAGCCCTGGAAGCCCGCGGGGTAAACGAACTCCCCCTTCCGGAAGGCCCGCAAAACGTCCGTCTCGCGAGCGCCCTCGAGCAGCTCCGCGACGCCCTGCGCCAGTCACCGGGCAACCGCAACCTCAAGGAACTCTGAACCCTCCGGTCATCCATTATTAGATTTCATTTTGCAAAGCGCGGCCATAGAAACGCCGGGCTTTATCACGACCGTTGCGGGCTTGCCCGCGGCCGACCGGGGGTGTTCAACGGGTCATAAATTCGCCACCGGCATGGGAACTTTGGGTTGCGATTCGTTTGTTTTGGTGTATTTTGTCGTTTAAAAAAAACAGTATTGACATTGACAAACCAAAACCTATAGAAAACACCTCTTATGGTACATATCTCACTATGTGCCGATTTGCCAGGAGATCCCGGGGTCTGTAGCGGATATTCCGGCAAATGGAAAGGGAAAGGTCGCTATGAACCATTTACTGTCGACCAAAGAAGTGGCCCAGTTCCTGGGCGTCAATGAAAAGATGGTCTACACCCTGGTGGCTGAAAAGGGGCTCCCGGCAACCAAAATTACCGGCAAATGGCTGTTCCCCAAGCAGCTGGTGGACCAGTGGGTCGAAGCCCATACGATCAATTATCCTGATCCGCCCCACCGGCTGCCGCCCTATGAAGGGCTTCTGATCATTGCCGGCAGCAACGACCCCCTGTTGGACAAGACCCTGGCCCTTTTCAACCGGCAATATCCCGACCATGTCGGCGTTCTGGGCAATCTCGGCAGCCTCGGGGGGTTGCGGGCGCTGCGCCGCAGCCTGTGTCACATGGCCACCAGCCATCTGATCCAGGATGACGAGGCGGATTACAATTTCGAGTATGCCGATCGTGAACTGGATCGCCAGCCGGCGGTGGTCAATTTCTGCCGCCGGGAGCAGGGGCTGCTGGTGGCCAAGGGAAATCCGCATGGCATTGCGGCGGTGGCCGACCTGGCCAAGCCCGGGCTTTCCCTGGTCAACCGGCCCAATACCACAGGCACGCGGCTGCTGCTGGATCACGAGCTCGACAAGGCGGGCATCGACGGCGAAACCGTCGACGGCTACCACAATACGGTAACGCGCCACCTGGACGTGGGGCTGGAAATCCTGGCCGGGCGGGCCGACGTGGGACCGGGCATCCGGGCCGTGGCCGGCATGCTGGGGCTGGATTTTATCCCCTTGCGCTGGGAACGCTATGATTTGTTGATCACCAAGGACCGCTTTTTCGATCCCGGTGTTCAGTTGTTTCTGGGCCTCTTGCCGGATGAGGAATTCCGGCAATTGGCGGATGCGCTGGAAGGCTATGACGTCTCGGCCAGCGGTAAAATGGTCTATCCCAAAGAGGATCGACCACGGGAGGAATAGAATGGAGAAGATCATGACCCGAAAGATGACGCAATCGCTTCGAATGGCAGTTTTGGTGTTGATGGCGGTATTGCTGACCGCCGGGCTGGCGGTGGCCAAAGAGGCCGTCATTATTTTTCATGCCGGCAGCCTGACGGTGCCCCTGGCGCAGATCGAAAAAGACTTTGAAGCCCAGAATCCGGATATCGATATCCAGCGCGAGGCCGGGGGCAGCACCAAGATGGCCCGCATGATTTCGGAACTCCACAAACCTGCCGATATCATGGCCTCGGCGGATTACAAAGTAATCGAAAAGACCCTGATGCCCACGTACGCCGACTGGAACATCCGCTTTGCCACCAACCGGCTGGTGCTCTGCTATACGGACAAGAGCCGATTTGCCGACGAGATTACCAAGGACAACTGGTTCGACATCCTGGGTCGGGAGAAAGTGGTCTGGGGGCATTCGGACCCGAATCTGGACCCCTGCGGCTACCGCAGCCTGATGGTCCTTCAGCTGGCGGAAATTTTCTACAACCAGAAGGGCCTCTACGACCGCCTGATCGCCAACCGTCCGGAAGCCAATGTGCGGCCCAAATCGGTGGAACTGGTGTCGCTGCTCAAGACCGGCCACATGGACTACGCCTGGGAATACCGCTCCGTGGCCGTTCAGCATGAGCTGAAATTCGTGGAGTTGGACGATCATATCAACCTGGGCAACTATGCCTACGACGATTTCTACAAGCAGGCCAACGTCAAGGTTACCGGGAAGAAGCCCGGCACCTGGATCACCCGCACCGGCAAGAGCTGCACCTACGGCGTCACCATGGTCAAAGACAGCCCCAATCCCAAGGGCGCGGAGCGTTTCATGACCTACCTGCTGGATCCGCAGGGCGGCATGAAGGTCCTGGAAGCCATGGGCCAGCCGCCTTTCATCCCCTGCCGGGTGGCCTCCGAGGCGGAGCTGCAAACCCTGCCCGCCCCCCTGCAGAAGTTGGCAACCGTCAATCCCTGATAAGGGCAACACGGCAAGCCCGCGCGCCGTGCACGGCGTAAGCGGGCTTGCCGTTTTCCAGCCGCATTCATTTTCGACATGAACAAACACACCGACGACGCATTGCCCCTGCCGCCCCCCGGATCGGACCGCCGCCGGGTCGATCCGTTTCTGGGGATCGCGCTGGCCGCCAGCGCCATCATTATGGCCTTCGTCCTGCTGCCGCTGGTGGAAATGGTGGTCCAGCCCTCAGTGGAAGATTTGCGGGAGACCTGGAGCGATCCCGATGTCATCCGGGCCATCGGGATGAGCCTCTACACGTCGGGATCCGCCGCTCTGATTGCGTTCGTCTTTGGCACGCCCTTTGCCTACCTGCTGGCCCGTAAACACTTTCCCGGCAAACGGCTGGTGGAAAGCGTGGTGGACCTGCCCATCATGATCCCCCACCCGGTGGTGGGCATTGCCCTTCTGAGCATGGCCGGCCGCCACCACTGGTTCGGGCGGATCCTGGACCAGCTGAACATCCAGATCATGGGGACGGTCACCGGCATCGTCTGCGTGCTGACCTTTGTGGGATTGCCCTTTTACATCAATGCCGTCAAGACCGGTTTCGAGGCCGTGCCTGCGCGTCTGGAGACCGTCTCCCGCAGCCTGGGGGCCTCGCCCTGGAGCACCTTCTTCCGGATCACCCTGCCCCTGGCCTGGCGCAGCATGCTGGTGGGGTTGATCATGTGCATGGCCCGGGCAGTGAGCGAATTCGGCGCCGTGGTGATCGTGGCCTACCACCCCATGGTGGCGCCGGTGATGATTTACGAACGATTCACCGCCTATGGGCTGAAATACTCCCAGCCCGTGGCCGTGGGGCTGATCATGGTCTGTCTGGTGCTTTTTCTGCTGTTGCGCTGGGCCTCGCCCCGCAAGGATGGCACCGCATGATACGGGTGGAAGATCTCGCCATCGTCCTGCCGGGGTTTGCGCTGGAGGATATCGATCTGCAAGTCAACCCGGGCGAGGCCTTTGCCCTCTTAGGCCCCACCGGGGCCGGCAAGACGCTCCTGCTGGAGGCGATTATCGGCGTGGTGCCGGTGACCCGGGGCCGCATTCTCATCGACGGTCGCGACATGACCGGCCTGCCGCCGGAACGGCGCCGCATCGGGATCCTTTACCAGGACCATGCCCTTTTCCCCCACCTGAGCGTGGCGGAGAACATTGCCTACGGCCAGCGGTACTGCACATCCGCCCTGCCAAATCTGGAACCCCTGATCGAACGCCTGGGGCTGCAGCGGCTCCTATCGCGCCGGATCCACTCCCTGAGCGGCGGTGAAAAACAGCGTGTGGCCCTGGCCCGGTCCCTGGCCGTGGCCCCCTCGGTTCTGTTGCTGGACGAACCCTTGACCGCCCTGGATCCCAATTTCCGGGAAGACATCCGGGGATTGCTCAAGACCCTCCACCAGGATACGGGGATTACCCTGTTGATGGTGACCCACGATTTTGCGGAGGCCCATTTCATGGCCCAGCGCACGGCAGTGATGAACCGGGGGCGCATCGAACAGGTGGGGCCGGTGGACGCGATTTTCGAGCGCCCGGAAACCCCTTTCGTGGCCGACTTCGTGGGGATGAAGAATTTTTTCCCGGCGGTGATCGCGGGAAATGACGCTGTCATCGGGAACATCCGGTTGCGCTGCAAGGCCCGGGGCGGGGATTTTCACGCGGTGGCCGTCCGGCCGGAAAATGTCCGCATCCGCAAAGACCCCTTTGATGCAGGGACCGCAAACCAACTGGCGGGCAAGCTGAGGCGTATGCTCAATCGCGGGTTTTACGCCGATGTCTGGGTGGATGTGGACGGCCTGTCTTTTCGCGCCATCGACAGCCGCCGTCGTCTAAGCCGCTCGGGCGTGGCCGAAGGCGAGACGGTCTATTTGGCCATCGCGCCGGAAGATATTCATTTGATGCGGGAGGGGAAGGCAGACGCTGAAAGCGCCAGGACGAGTGGGAAAGCGAGAATCAGAGAATAGAGAATTAGGAAATCAGGGAAACAGGGAAACAGGGAAAAGTAAATGCGTTGGGTGTTCAAATTTTGATTCTCTCCCCAAAAGTCTCACCTTTACCATTCCGGACATGATCGGTATCGGCTGAATCCTGCACAAACCCGCCTCTTTATCCAGCTGAAAAAGGTTTTTGGCAGCAGGAAGAAATCTAAAATAATCGGCGATGTTTGGCGAATCCCTATGGCAGGTATTTGCGCGGCACCCGGGTGGCATTGGTGAAGACCACCTCGTAGTTGATGGTGCCCAGCAGGTCGGCCACGTCCTCGGCGCTGATGGTCTCCGTGCCCTGGCGGCCGATGATGACCACCTCGTCGCCGGCGGCGGCCGTGGCATCCGGCCCCAGGTCCAGCATGATCAGGTCCATGCAGACCCGCCCGACGATGGAGGCCCGGCGACCGTTGACCAGCATGACGCCCCGGTTGGAAAGCCGGCGCTGGATGCCGTCGGCATAGCCGGCGGCCACCGTGCCGATAATGGTTGCCCGGGGGGCTTCCCAGGTCAGGCCGTAGCTGACCTGAAACCCGGCCGGCACGGCTTTGACCTGCAGCAGGCGTGTCTTCAACGCCAGGGCCGGTTGGAGATTGGCCCGCGCGTGATCGACCTCCCGGGACGGGTAGAGACCGTAAAGGGCGATGCCCGGCCGCACGGCGTCCAGGTGGGTTTCGGGCAGATCGATGAGGGCGGCGCTGTTGGCGGCATGGCGCAGGCCGCAGTCGATGCCGGCTTTTGCGAGGGTTTCCAGAAAAGACGAGAAAATACTGAACTGCCGGTGGGCATAGCGTTTGTCCTGCTCGTCGGCCGTGGCAAAATGGGTGAAGACCCCTTTGAGCTGAAGGCCCGGCAAGCGGGTGATGGCCGCGACTTCTTCTACCGGCGGCCGAGACGTATCCTGACGCCGTTCATCCGGAATCAGGCCCAGTCGGCCCATGCCGGAATCCACCTTGAGATGAACCGGGAGGGTCCCGCCGCAGCGCCGGGCCACTTCATCCAGGGCCCGGGCGGCGGCCAGGCCGGTGACGCTCTGGGTCAGGTGGTGGGTCACCAGGCCTTCGGCATGCGCGGGAAAGGTGGGGCCCAGCACCAGGATAGGCTCTTCGAAGCCGGCCTGGCGCAGGGCGATGCCTTCGTCGATGCGGGCGACGGCCAGCATATCAGCGCCGGCCGCCAGGGCGGTACGGGCGACTTCGGCCGCGCCGTGGCCGTACCCGTCCGCCTTCACCACGGCGATGAAACGCGCCCCGTCACGGGTGATGTTTTTCAATTCCCGGACGTTGTGCGCGATGGCGCCAAGGTCGATTTCAGCCCAGATGTTCGGAAATTCCATGACCGTTTTTCCCATTTAATGCAAGCGCGGTCTTGGACCGTTGCCCGAGAAGTTTTAAGGAGAGGATTCAAGGATCCCAGGGAGGCCGCCTGCGGCTGAGCTCGAAGCTTGAATGAAAAAAGCGCCAAGCTGAAAGGGAAACAGGAAATAGGGAATTAAGAAAATAGAAAATAGGGAAACAGAAATCAGGAGTCAGAAGGCATTGGGACCCTTTTCGCCCGTGTCTCAAGCCCAACGGGTGGAAAATTACTTGCTTGCAATAACGAAGGATAGCCGTTTTATTCTGACTCCTGACTCCTGACTCCTGACTCCTGACTCCTGACTCCTGACTCCCTTGAACCCTATCCCCCTCGGATCCTCGGCCCCTGGATTTACATCATCTCCAGCACACACGCCATGGATATCCCGCCGCCGCCGCAGAGGGTGGCCATGCCCATTGTTTTGCCCTGGTGTTTGAGGGCGTGGAGCAGGGTGACCATGATGCGGGCGCCGGTGGCGCCCACCGGATGGCCCAGGCCGATGCCGGAACCGTTCACATTGGTCACCTCGCGGTTCAGGCCCAGTTCGATTTCGCATCCCAGGTATTGGGCGGCAAAGGCCTCGTTGACTTCGATCAGTTCGAAGTCCTCCAGCTTCAGGCCGGAGCGCTCGAGCAGGTTGCGCACGGCCGGCACTGGCGACAGGCCCATCACCGAGGGGTGGCAGGCCCCCATGCCCACGGCCTTGATGCGGGCCAGCGGGGTGAGCCCCAGTTCCTTGGCCTTGTCGGCGCTCATGATGATCATGCCGGCCGAGCCGTCGTTGAGGCCGCTGGAATTGCCGGCCGTGACCTTGCCGATCTTGGGAACGAAGGCCGGCGGCAGTTTCTGGAGATCCGCCATGGTCATGCCCGGCCGGAAATGTTCGTCGCGATCGAAGACCAGCGGATCCTTTTTGCGCCGGGGAACTTCCAGGGCGACGATTTCTTCGGCGAAGTCGCCGTCCCGGGTGGCCCGCTCGGCGTTGTTGTGGCTGCGCAGGGCGACTTCGTCCATGGCTTCCCGGCTGATGTCGTGATGCTGGGCGATGAATTCGGCCGTATGCCCCATAATGTAGGGTTTCCCCTTGAACATGCTCAGCGGGGGCTTCTCGGCATCCACGGGCCCGTCTTCCGGGTGGGGAATGATGTGGGAGCCGCAGTGCAGGGCCCGGATCATCCGGTCCACGAAGACATGGTCCTGGAGCCGGCAGCCCCAGCGCGCGTTTTCCACGGTATAGGGCGCGCCCGACATGTGCTCCACGCCGCCGGCCAGCACCACATCCACCAGGCCGGCCTGGATCATGGCCATACCCGAGAGCGCGGCTTCCATACCGGAAATGCAGACCCGGTTGATGGTGACGGCGGGCACGCTGTCGGGAATACCGGCCAGCAGGGCCGACGTGCGCGTTACGTTCAGGCTGTCGGTGGGCTCCATGCAGCAGCCGTAGCGCACATCGTCGATCAGGGCGGGATCGATACCGGCCCGGTTAACGGCTTCTTTCATGGTGGCGGCGCCGATGACGGCGCCGTTGACATCCTTGAGGCTTCCTCCGAACGTGCCGATGGCGGTGCGGCAGGCCGATACGATAACGACATCTTTCATCAGTTCTACTCCTTTTGGGAATCCGTCCACGTTAATTTTGATCCACAATCTCCACCTCCGGTGGAGGACCCTGGGAGGCTCCACCGAAGCGTGGGAATGAATTGCCTTATTCCTTTTTTAAGTTCCCTTCGAGAGGACGACCCTGGGTCTTCCGCTTTGAGGGAGAGGTCCGACAGGGTATGAAAGGGCCGGCAACCCTGTTTGATGCCGGCCGGCTTATTTCATTGTTTGCAAGCCTGCCCCTCAGGCCAAGGTCAGAGACAGTTGGTTTCGCCACTGAATATATTCGCCAGAAGTCAGTAGACAGAAGACAGGATTCAGAATTGTGTTGAAGTCGCTTCGCTCCATCGATTCCAAAATAGACTGCGCTGAAGGCTATTCGTTATTCTGACTTCTGACGCCTGGCTTCTGACTTCGCATATAACTGCAAGGGCAATCCTCGTATATTAGAATTTTTACGATCATCCCAACAAAACGGGAATAGGCTTCATCCTCCGAAGGATTTCTCGGCAGCGTCCAGGACGGCAGCGGCTTCGCCTTCCAGGATGCCGTTGATTTTGCCCTCGGTGACCGGCAGCTGGCTATGGATGAAGTAGGTGGCCGCCTTGATCTGGCCGTCGTAGAAAGCGGCATCTTTGTTGGCGGCGATCCGGGCCGCGGGATCTTCGGCGCCGTCCAGCAGGGCGGCCAGTTTCGGCTGGGCCACGGCCGCCCGCCAGAGAAGCATCCAGGCCATCACGATGTCGCCGGTGACGTCCAGGAAGGGGTAGGCCTGGACAAAGGCGGCTTTGACATTCGGGCTCATGGCGCGTTTGCCCAGGAAGACGGCGGTTTCGCCGTAGCGGTTGAGAAGTTGGTCCAGGCGGCCGCACAGGGGTTGCAGGCCGGGGATCTTTTCGGCGGTCTGAATGGTCTGGCGGATTTCCCGCAGCAACTGCATGAAGACTTCGCCTTTTTTGAGCCCCAGCTTGCGGCCCAGCAGGTCCATGGCCTGGATGCTGTTGGTCCCCTCGTAGATGGTGGCGATCTTGCAATCCCGCATGAGCTGCTCCACCGGGTATTCGCGGGTGTAGCCGTAGCCGCCGAAGACGTTCATGGCCAGGTCGCAGATCTCCATGCCGCGATCCGAGCAGTAGGCTTTCACCACCGGGGTGAGGTATTCGATGAGCCCCTGGAATCGATCCTTTTCGGTGGCATCCGTGGCGGTGGCCTCCAGGTCGAAAAGGTAGGCCACGTAAAAGGTGAAGCTGCGCATGCCATCCACCAGGGCTTTCATGCGCATGAGCTGCCGGCGCACGTCCGGGTGGCGGATGATGGGCACCCCGGTGGCATCGGGGGTGCGGGCCGCGGCGATATCACGCCCCTGGACGCGCTGTTTGGCATATTCGGCCGCATGCAGGTAGGCGGACGATCCATGCAGGTAGCCCTGCTGGCCAACGCCCAGGCGGGCTTCGTTCATCATGTGGAACATGATGGCCATGCCCCGGTTGGCCTCTCCCAGGAGCATGCCCCGGCAGGTGCCCCGGGAGCCCATTGCCATGCTGCAGGTGGGGCTGCCATGGATGCCCATTTTTTCCTCGATGCCGGTGCACACGATGTCGTTGCGCTCCCCGAGGGAGCCGTCGTCATGCACCCAGAATTTGGGCACCAGGAAAATGGAGATGCCCTTGGTGCCGGCCGGGGCGCCTTCAATGCGGGCCAGGACGGGGTGAATGATGTTTTCGGTCACGTCGTGGTCCCCGCAGGTGATGAAAATCTTGTTGCCGGTGAGGCTGTAGGTGCCGTCATCGTTTTTGCGGGCCGTGGTGGTCAGGGCGCCCACGTCGGAGCCGGCTTCGGGCTCGGTCAGCAGCATGGTGCCGGCCCACTCGCCCGAATAGACTTTTTTCAGGAAGAGTTTTTTCTGTAGGTCGGTCCCGAACAGTTCGATCATCTTGCCGGTGCCGTGACTCAGGATGCCGAAGGCGGCGAAGGCGAAATTGGCCCCGACAATATACTCCCGGGCGGCCTGGGCAATCACCTGGGGCAGGCCCTGGCCCCCGACCTCGGGGTCTTCTTCCATGGCGATCCATTCGCCGTCCACATAATGCTTATAGGGGCCGTAGAAGCAGGAGGGCACTTTGACCTGCCCATCTTCATAGCCGACGCCTTCGCGGTCGCCTTCCCCATAGGTGGGTAAAATTTCCTTGAGGCCGAAGCGGCGGGCCTCGGTCACCACCATGTCGGCGGACTTGCGGTTGAGGTCCTGATAGCGCGCGTGTTTGAAAAGCGATTCAATCTGCAACTGTTCATGCAGAACGAAATCGATGTCCCGGCGGTCGGCAATCTGTTGGGCCATGTGGCTGCTCCTCGGTTCGTGGGTGGGGTAGTGTTGGGCAACGCCGTCCAGACAATGGTCTATCCAGGCGGGCGCGCGAGCGATTTCCTGTAATCCATAAGTAAGACCAGCCCTGCAATTGGAGAGGCGCCGCTTGTTTCCGGGGATCCCCCGGGCGGCGGCCAGGCCGTCGGGGATCACGCTCCCCGAAGCGGCGGAAGGCATATTAAAAAGGATAACGGTGGTTTGTCAAGAATCGTTGGCGAATGTGGATAATGGCTTCCGGAGCAGGCAGACGGTTCGGGAGCAGATGGCGATGCCTTGGGAGCGACGCCGCAAGCGCGCCAGCACGGGTGAGGGTTCGGCAGGCGCTCTCGGGAAGTCGTTGTTTTCATCCCGGTGAAAGCCTTGTGGAAGTAGGATCCCCATCGGAAAAGATGCACGCTCTTCCGGGAGACGCCCGCCGAAACTCGGGTGGCCTCCAGTTGTGATCGCGCCGGGGAATCAGCTTGGGCTTATCGGTGGGTGGGGAGCGAAGTCGCGTGAAACGTGCTTTTCGGTGCGTGGCAATGCGGTCTCAGGGTGCTGTTGAGCGATCAGATTTTACCATAGGCAAATCATGCGCTGGTTGTCAAAGCAAAAAATTAGGGTGGCTGTATTCAAGATTTGAATTAGATTCAAAATAAAAAATTAATTCGAAAACGCTTGACAACCCTTCCGGCGAAGCGTAATTAGAATTCAATTATAAATTTGAATTAAGTTCAAAATTCGAATGTAAGCCAAGATGGTGGGCGGTTGGCCTGAATCAGACGGAGGAACCTTATGGATTTTTCTTTTTCCCGGGAACAAGTGATGTTCAAGAAGGAAGTGATCCGGTTCGCCAAAAAGGAGATCGTGCCCCGTGTCCAGGAGCACGATCTCAATGGTGAGTTTGATTTCCAGTCGTTTCGCAAGATGGGGGATTTCGGCATTCTGGGGCTGCATTTCCCGGAGGAACTGGGCGGCGGCGGCGCCGATGTGGTCACCACCGTGCTGGCCGGGGAAGCCCTGGGCGAAGCCGGTGTGGACGGGGGGCTGACACTGGCTTACGGGGCCCACTCCTTTTTGTGTGCCGACACCATTTTCCGGCATGGCACGGATGCCCAGCGGCAGCACTACATCCCCAAGCTGGCCAGCGGCGAGTGGATCGGCTGCATGGGCCTCTCGGAGCCGGATGCCGGCTCGGATGTGGCCTCCATGTCGACCACGGCCACCCGCCAGGGTGATACCTACGTTCTCAACGGTACGAAAATGTGGATCACCAACGGCCCCATCGCGGACGTGGCCGTGGTTTATGCCAAAACCGATCCGGACCAGCAGCATGCGGGCATTTCCGCGTTCATCATCGACAAGGGCACCCCGGGCTTCAGCGCCGGGCCGCCCCTGCTCAAAATGGGGGTGCGCACATCCAAGACGTCGGAGCTGGTGTTGAACAATTGCGTCATACCGGCGGAAAACCTCCTCGGCAACGAAGGCGAGGGGTTCCTGATGGCCATGCAGACCGTGGAGTGGGATCGCAGCGCCCTGCTGGCGCCCTTCGTGGGGTCCACCACCTACCTGGTCAAAAAGTGCGCCGACTATGCCAAAGGGCGCGTGCAGTTCGGCAAACCCATCGGGCACTACCAGGCCATCAAACGCAAACTGGCCGATATGCGCATTTTCGGTGAAGCGGCCCGGGCCCTGGTCTACCGCATTGCCTGGTGCAAGGATCAGGGGCGTCCGCTGAACCATCTGGAAGCGGCCGTGGCCAAACTTTTCATCGGCGACTGGAGCTTGCCGGTAACCAACGATGCGGTGACCCTGCACGGCGGCTACGGCTATACCCATGAATTCGATGTGGAGCGCATTTTCCGCGATACCCGTCTGGCACCCATCGGCGGCGGTACTTCGGAAGTGCAGAAGATGATCATTTCGCGCCTGATGTAGATCGGCTTTGTGAGGCGGCAGACAGCAAATTAGCATGCAGGGGGACAGCATATGAACTATGATTTTTCGGAAGAAGCGGAAAAACTGTTCGAAGCGATTCGGTCCATTGCCGCGACCGCACCCGCCGAGGAAGACCTGGCCGGGGCGACGGTCGATACGATTTCCGCCGCGCTGCGGGAGATGCTCAAGACCCTGGCCGGGGCCGGTTATCTCCAGGATGGTCTGGCCGGCGACGCTTCGGAAAGTGCCGTGAACCAGATGGCGGCCATGGAAACACTGGCGGGCCAGGCCCGTTCCCTTTTCCTGGCGGTGGAGATGAGCACCCGCGTGCTGGGCCGTGCGCTGGCCCGGTGGGGAACCGGTGCCACCCAGGAACAGTGGCGGGAGGGGCTCTTGCAGGGGCAGTGGATCGGCGCCCTGGCATTGTCCGAAGAAGCCATGAACGTCCAGAACGATCCCCTGGCCACCGTGGGCAGCCGCAAAGACGGCCGCGTCGTTGTCAGCGGCGGCAAACACTATGTCATCAACGCGCCCCTGGCGGACAAGATCGGGGTCGTGGGCCTGTTGGATGATCGCCCGGCCATTTTCATGCTGGACGCCGGGACGGAGGGCCTGAGCATATCGGAACCCGTGCCCACCATGGGCTATGATGGCATCCGGATGGCCGATGTCACGCTTGACGCGTGTGTCCTCCCCGAAGAAAACGTTTTGCTTCCCCCCGAGGGGACCCCTGTTCTGGATCTTCTGCGCCAGTGGGAGAACGAAGTTCTGATGGCGGCCGCCCTGGGCATGATGCAGGCCGCGTTTGCCGAGGCCCGGGATTTCGCCAAGTCCCATCGCTCCGGCGGTAAACCCGTCATCGCCTATCAGGAGGTCGGGTTCAAACTCTCGGAAATGCTGACCTTGTACCAGACGGCCCAACTGTTGGCCTACCGGGCGGTCTGGACCCTTAAAGACCAGCCCAAGGAGGGCGCCGCGTTGATCTGGTGCGCCAAGGTGTTCGCCACGGAAGCGGCGGAGCGCGTGGCCGGAGACGCCCTGCGTATTCTCGCGGGACAGGGGTATCGCGCCGGAAGCGCTTCCGAGTCGGCCTACCGGGCCGCCAAATGGACCCAGATCGGCGGCATCTCCACCGAGATTGCGCGGGTCCGCATCGGCGATCAGGCCCTGGGCTATGCCCCCGGGCGATGAAGCGTCGATGGCTGTAAATTAAAGGGGACGCGAAACGCCGCGATTCGCGTTTCGACGTCATTGAAATTGCGATAGGGGAGACAGATCAGATCCATGACCGCAAAACGCGATAAAAAGCCTCGCCCGGCCGCCAAGACAACCGCGCCGACACCGACCCGCAGTGCCCTGCGCCGCCAGCGGGAACGCGAACTGCGCCTGCAGACGATTTTGGAGGCGGCCGGAACGCTGTTTGCCCGGGAGGGGTATCACCAGACCGGCATGGAGCGGATCGCCGACGAGGCCGAGGTGTCGGTGGGGACGGTCTACTTCTATTTTAAAAACAAGGAAGACCTGCTGGTCAAGCTGCTCGATCAGACCGGGTATGAACTGCGCAATCTCCTGGGCACGGCCTTCAAGAACGCCGACGGCACCCTGGAAGGCCTCAGTCGGGCCGGCAAGGTTTTCTTCGAGGATTTTTGTCCCAATCATCCGGAGAAAATTGCCCTGATATTCCGGGAGTCGGCCGGACAGGGCGAGTTGGTGGAAGCCCGCCGCAAAAAAATCTTCGACAAACTGATCAGTGATTTGGAAGTCGCCCTCCAAAGCGTGTCCGACAAGCTGGGACCTTTCCACAGCCCGCTGGCCGCCGAAGTCATGGCCGCCAGCATCATGGGGATGTTCGAGCGCCTGGCCTACCAGTACATGATCTGGCAGGACCGCAAGGACGCCCTGGAGGAAGTGGGTGAGGACGCCGTGCGATTCATCGTCGGCGGGGTGCAAAATTGTCTCAAAGCGGAGAAGTCTTGACGGCACTGGCGCCGGCCGGCTGCGGGACTGGGGATATGCAGGTGAATGCCTTATGCTGCTGAAGGGATGCCTTCATTGCCATACCACTTGCTCGGACGGGGATCTGACCCCCCAGGCGGTGGTCGATGCCTACCAGGCCAAAGGGTATGATTTTATCGCCTTTACGGATCACGATTACTTTCCCCGCAAGCGATGCCTCGAGGCCTATGCGACCGTGCGTTCGGAAATGATCCTTTTTACGGGCATCGAGCTGACGGTGTTCGAAAAGGGCTACCTGCACGTCAACAAAATCGACGGCGACCGGGAAGTGCTGCACGTCCTGAATCACCTGGGCGAATATGATCTCCCGGTGGTCAAGTTGATCGAACGCCTGAAAGCGGTTGCCAGGGAATACCCCCTGGACGCCGTGGAGATTACCACCCGGGGGTTTCGCAACCCGGAGTATGAAATCCCTGAGATTGCCTACCCCAAGATCGCATCGGACGACTCCCACACGCGGCTGGGCATCGGCCGGGCCTGGATCGAAATGGATGCGGGCCGCAGCAAGGATGCGATTTTGCAGGCGGTGAAGCACAATGATTTCTGGAACTGCTACCTCTGACGGTTTTGTAAAAAGCCCGATATCGGCGTTACGCGCCACCCTCGTTGCTGCGGCGTACCGAATGTACGCCTCGCTCCTCGGGAGCCGCAAGCCTTGATCTCGAACTTTTTACAAAACCGTCGAAACGGTAATTTTAAATTCGGCACCCTTTGGAGTTTTCGGAAACCGTACAACAGGAAAGGACAGGATATGGCGAGGCGGGTGGCCATCTGCGCGGCGGCGCAGATTCGAAATGAAGCCAATATCTGGTACCAGCGCTTCCAGGGGATGCTGCTGGAATGCTTCGAGTCCCTGGTGGATCAAACCGGACTCACCTTTGACATGGAAACGGGCGTCCGGAATGTGGTGACCTGTTCGGATGACGTGTTCGACGCCCGCACGATTTCCGACAACGGCATGACCGACGTGGTCGGCGCCCATTATCGCGGCGAAGAGAAAATGGCCCAGGATGGCTTGAACGGCCTGGGCTACGCCATGGCCGCCATCATGTCCGGGCACGACGATCTGGTGCTTCTTCTGGGGCACTGCAAGGAATCCCAGTCCGAAAGCCGGCACATGTGCACCAACCTGGCCTTTGAACCGTTTTTTACCCGGCCCCTGGGATTGGACTTCCTGAGTGCCGGCGGTTTGCAGGCGCGGGCCTATATGACCCGGGCCGGCCTTACCGAAGATCATCTGGCCGAGGTGGTGGTCCGTTCCCGGCGCCTGGCCGCGGCCAATCCCTTTGCCCGGGAGAACGCGGCGGTGACCCACCAGGCGGTGGCGGCCTCGCCGCTGCTGGCCGACCCCCTGCGGGAGCTCCATTACTACCCGGTGACCGACTGGGCCGTGGGCATGCTGCTGTGTTGTGAAGAGCGCGCCCACGAGTTCACCGACAAGCCGGTCTGGCTGACCGGGTTCGGCAGCTCCATGGACAGCTATTATCTGGGCGAACGGGACCTGGCGTTCAGCACGGCCCTGCAGCAGGCCTCCCAACGTGCGTTCAAGATGGCGGGCGGTGTCGATGCCCGGGATGTCGGTCTCTTCGAACTGAACGATGCCGCCGCCTACCAGATGCCCCTGTGGGCGGAGGGGGTCGGGCTGGTGCCGCCCGGTGACGGGGCCCGCTGGCTGGATGCGGACGGGCCGGATCGTCACCAGGTCAACCGCTCGGGCGGTATGCTGAACGGCAATCCCCTGATGCTGGGTGGGTTGGCCCGGGCGCTGGAAGCCTTTTACCAACTGCGCGGCGAAGCGGGCGATCGACAGGTGGACGGCCTGGAGCGCGCCCTGGCCCATGGCACCACCGGGCCGGCCGGTCAGCATCACGCCGTCTTGATCATGGAAAATTAGGGGAGGGCGCATGGCAAGGGGAACCAAAAATCGGCATGTGGGTATCGTGGGCATCGGCGAGACCAAGTTCTCGAGCCACCGGGAAGATGTCAACCAGCCCGAAATGATTCACGAGGCGGTGCGCCAGGCCCTGGACGATGCCGGGATCGGCATCCAGGAGGTGGACTGTGTCGTGCACGGCAACATGGAATTGTTCGAAATGGTCCACCAGCCGGACTTGTGGCATGTGCTGGGCTCCGGGGCCTACGGCAAGGACAGCTTCCGCATCACCACGGGGGGCACCACCGGCGGCACCCTGGTGTGCGCGGCGGACAACCTGGTGGCCTCCGGCATGTACGACGTGGTCCTGGCCATCGGGTTTGAAAAGCTCCAGGAGGGCCACACCACCGGCGGCATCACCAATATGGCCGATCCCCTGTGGGCCCGCAAGCTCCAGTCGGGCGCTCTCACGGATTCCGCCGCGGTCAAGCTGATCGAAGAATTCGGTCCGGAGCGGGCCAAGCGGGCGGCCATGACCTACCGTATCATCATGGACCAGCACGCCTGCCTGAATCCCAATTCCCACCGGGCCTTCGGTCTGGACTGGGATCAGATGGACGACCTCATGGCCGACTCCCCGCCCCTGATCGGCAACCTGCGCCTGATCCACATGTGCTCCCAGTCGGACGGCGCCTGTGCCCTGATCTTCGCTTCCGAGGAGCGGGCCCGCCAGATCGCGAAGAAGCCGGTCTGGCTGCGGGACCACATCACCGTGCACCGGGAAGAGACCCTCAATCTGTGCACCAATTACTACCCCAACAACCCGACCCACCGTTTCGCCGCGGAGCAGCTTTTCGCCCGCAACGGGATCGATGCCCCCCTCGACTACTTCGATGTTTTCGAGATGTACGACCCCTCGGCCTGGTGGGGCGTGGACTGGCTCCGGGATTTCTTTTTACTCGAAGGGGACGCCCACCTGAAGCTGGTGGAAGACCGGGAGATCGCCATCGGCGGCCGGATGCCCATCAACCCCTCCGGCGGGGTGATTGCGGCCAATCCCATCGGGGCCACGGCCATGGTCCGGGTGGCGGAGGCCGCCAAACAGATACGCGGGGATGCCGGTCCCCACCAGGTGCCCCGCACCGTGCGCCACGCGCTGGCGTCATCCTTCGGCGGCACCATGTGGACCGTTTTGCTGATGCTGGAAGATGAACTCAACGGATGGGGAATGCCATGACGACCTATTTCGGCGTAGATGTAGCGGATGTCATTGAAACCATGCCGTCGCGTTTCCGCAAGGAAGCCGCGGCCGGCATTGCCGGCAGCTTCGGCTATGACCTGGGCGAGGCCGGGCGCTGGCGCCTGGCGGTCCGGGACGGCGATGCGGCCCTGGCGCCGGCCGAGGATCTCGACGATTGCCTGGCGGTGGTGGCCACGGACCCGCAGACCTTTGTGGGGATCCAGCTGGGCAAGATCGATGCGACCGAGGCCATGGCCCTGCAGAAGCTGACCGTGGCGGGCGACCGGGGCGCCTTCGGGTCCATCACCCGCCTGTTTCAGAAATACCTCCCGCCGGGGGAAGAGGCCCTGCCGGAGACGGAGCTGGTGGTCCTCAAGCAGACCATCAGTGTCGACCAGACTTTTGCCACCGGCCCGGTGATGGGCCGTTTTCTCAAAGGCCTCAAGGAAAAGAAAATACTGGCCATGCGCTGCCCGGTCTGCGGCCGCCTCCAGTCGCCGCCCCGGGAGATTTGTGCGGTCTGCCGGGTGCGCAACACCGAATGGGTCGAGATCGGGCCCAAGGGCGAGATGCGCATGCTGGAGTATGTCTACTACGCCAGCCCGGATCCCCTGACCGGTGAAACCCGGGAGACGCCCTACGGGGCGATCGGGGTGCTCCTGGACGGCTGCCGGGACGAGGAAGTCTTCTGGCACCTGTTGAACCCGGCCCAGCTGGATCGGGTGCAAATGGGCAGTGTGATCGACGGCCAGGTCCGTCACGGATCGCGGCTGCGGCCGGTCTGGGCGGAAAACCGCACCGGCAGCATCGACGACATTCAATACTTCGAGCTGGATGACTGAGGTCGGGCCGCGCGGCGGCGGAGGCGGACAGGACGCCGCCCGCCCGGTGGGGCGCTGCTGCCTCAACCCGGCCGACCCGGTCATGCCCGGCTCGGATTCCACACCAGGGGGACAACCCATGCAAAGCGATTTCGATACCAGCGACTGCTACACGATCGAGGGAAAGCTGGCGCTGCCCTACACCTATTTCGCGGGGCGGGTGGGCAGCCGGTTTATCACCACGCTCCGGGACCAGCACAAGATCATGGGGGTGCGCTGCGCTGCCTGCGACACGGTATTCGTACCGCCCCGCCAGACCTGCGAGCGCTGCCTCGGCGACCTCACGGACAGTTGGTGCGAGGTGGGATCCCGCGGCCGGGTGGTGAACTTCACCGTGGTGCGCTACCCGGATCGTCATCTGCCGCGGCCGGTACCGTTCGTACTGGCCATGATCCTGCTGGAGGGGGCTGACACCCCCATCGTGCACCTGCTGGAAGGCATCCCGCCCGAGCAGGTGGCCGTCGACATGGCGGTGGAAGCCGTATTTGCCGAAACCACCACGAATACCATCCGGGATATCGATCATTTCAAACCATGCGATGCTTGACCGGCAGCCGCCGGGGAAGCCGCGCGGTTGACCATCATTCGCACTAGGACAGGGAGGGCCGTATCTATGGCACGAAGAGTTGGCATTTGCGCCGTTGCCCAGACGACGTACCAGCGGGATAAATGGCACGAGCGTTTCCAGGGGATGGCGCTCGAAGTTCTGGAGCCGCTTTTGGCGCAGACGGGTTTGGATTTTTCCGAGGACAAGGGCATCGGCATGAGCATCAGCGTTTCCGACGATATATTCGATGCCCGCACCATTTCCGACAACGGCATGACGGACGTTCTGGGCGCGCACATGCGCTGTGAGGAGAAAATCGCCCAGGAGGGGATTCAGGCGCTTTATTACGGTCTGGCGGCCATTCAGGGCGGCCATGTGGATACCGCCCTGGTGCTGGGACACTGCAAGGAATCCCAGGGGCAAAGCCGCAACATGGTGACGCACATGGCCTTCGATCCGTTCTACACCCGTCCGGTGGGGCTTGATTTCACGGCCGCCGCCGGTCTCCAGGCCCAGGCCTATGCCGATCGTTCGGACGTCGGCGACACGCACCTGGCGGACATCGTGGCCCGGGCCGGCCGGATGGCGCAATTGAACCCCGCCACACCGGAGGCACCGGTGTTGACCCGGGAGGAGGTTCTGGCGTCCCCCATGCTGGCGGACCCGATCCGTGCCCACCATGCCTATCCGGTTTCGGATGGGGCCGTGGGGATGATTCTGGCGGCCGAAGAGACGGCCCTCGCCATATGCGATCATCCGGTCTGGATCACGGGTGTCGGCAACTGCATGGACAGTTTTTTCCTGGGCGACCGCGATCTGGCATCCAATTTTGCGCTCAAGCAGGCTGCTGCCCGGGCCTATCAGCGGGCCGGCATCGATCAGCCCCGCGACAGGTTCGATGTCGTGGAAGTCTCGGACCAGTTCGCCTACCAGCAGCCCATGTGGATGGAAGGCTTGGGGCTGGTGGACGAAGGCTGCGGCGGCGCCTGGATTGCCGGCGGCGGGCCGGATGCCATGAACGTCAACCGATCCGGCGGCATGCTGGCCGGCAACCCGCTCATCCTGGGCGGGCTGGTGCGGGCGGCCGAGGTTGCCCTGCAGCTCATGGGGCTGGCCGGCGAACGCCAGGTGGCGGATGCCCGTCGCGGCTTGGCCCATGGCGTCATGGGGCCGGCCGGGCAATTTCACTCCGTGGCGATTCTGGAACGGGACTAAAGGTTCATCTCAGGGAGGCAACTGATGAAGAAGAATAGAAATGTCGGCATTATCGGTGTGGGCCAGTCGGTCTATTCGAGCCACCGGGAAGAGGTCAACCAGCCGGAGATGATCAATGAGGCGGTGGTGGAAGCCCTCGAAAGTGCCGGTGTGACCATCGACGATGTGGAATGCATCGTGCACGGCAATATGGAACTTTTTGAAATGATCCACCAGCCGGACCTCTGGCACGTGCTGGGGACCGGGGCTTACGGCAAGGAGACCCTGCGGGTGACCACCGGCGGCACCACGGGGGCGACCCTGGTGGCGGCGGCCGATCATCTGGTGGCGTCCGGGCTGCACGATGTGGTGCTGGCCATTGGTTTCGAAAAACTGCAGGAAGGCCACACCACCGGCGGCATTACCAATATGGCCGATCCCCTGTGGGGGCGCCAGCTCCAGACCGGTGCCCTCACCGGGATGACGGCGGCCCAGATGATCGACGAGTTCGGTGAGGAGCGGGCCAAAAAAGTGGCCATGAAATACCGCATCCAGATGGACCAGCATGCCATGAAGAACAACAAGGCCCATCGCCGCCTGGGCTTGTCGCCCGACCAGGCCGAGGAACTGGCGGAGAACTCGCCGCAACTGGTGGGCGAGCTGCGCATGATTCACATGTGTTCCCAGAGCGACGGGGCCTGTGCCATGGTTTTCGCCTCGGAGGAAAAAGCCAAGGCGCTGTGCGACCAGCCCGCCTGGATCAAGGACCACATTACGGCCCATCGCGAGGAGATGTTCTGCATCTTCGGCGACGCGCCGGTGCTCAGCACCCACCGCTATGCGGCCCGGAAATTGTTCGGGCGCTGCGGCATCACAAATCCGCGCGAAGAGATCGATCTTTTCGAAATGTACGATCCTTCCAGTTGGTGGGGGTCGGACTGGCTGCGGGAATTTCTCCTGCTGGAGGGTGACGCGCACCTGAAGATGATCGAAAACGATGAAATCGCCATCGATGGCGCCTTCCCGGTCAACCCGTCCGGCGGGGTCATCGCTTCGAATCCCATCGGTGCCACCGCCATGGTGCGCGTGGCCGAAGCGGCCCTGCAGGTCATGGGGCGGGCGGGCGACCACCAGGTGCCCAAGACGGTCAACCAGGCCCTGGCCTCGGGGTTCGGCGGCACCATGTGGACGGTTCTGTTTTTGCTCACCCGGGAGGTGCCGAGCTGAGTGCCGGCGCCCCTTGGACCGTATGCTAACCCGTAACGGAAACGCGGGAGGACAAGATGAACATCGGGACCTATCTCGATCGCAGTGCCGAAACGTATAAAGATGCCCCCTATCTCCAGTTTTACGACCAAACCGTTACCTTCGGCGATTTCAGCCGTCGGGTCAATATCCTGGCCAATGCCCTGAAGGCGCAGGGGTTCAATAAGGGTGATTTCATTCACGTGCTGGTGCAGAACAGCCCGGAAACCCTCATTGCCTATTTTGCCATCCAGAAGATCGGTGCGGTGGCCGGGCCCATCAACGGCTGGTGGAAGGCGCCGGAAGTGGAATACCTGCTCAACGATTCCCAGGGGCGCGGGCTGATCATCGAAGACCAGTACCTGCCCATCCTGGATGAGATCCGGCCGAACTGTCCCCATCTGGAAACCGTCATCGAGGTCGGCGCCTCCCCCCGGGAAGGCCACATCGCCTTCGATGATCTCTTGCAGGGCGGGAACGATCAGCCGGTGGTCTGCGAAAGCAGCGAAGAGGATACGGCCTATATCTTCTACACCTCCGGGACCACGGGCAATCCCAAGGGGGTGCTCCTCTCCCACCGCAATGTGCTGGCGGATGTGGCCGGGGTGACCGAATCCCTGGGGTTGGAAGAAAAGATGACCGCCCTAATTTTCCTGCCGCTGTTTCATGTCAACGCCATGCTGTCGTGCACCTTTGCCCTGGGCATCGGTCTTCAGATCGTCTTGCGGCGGCAGTTCTCGGCCAGCGAATTCTGGGAAGTGGTGGACCAGTACAAGGTCAATTTCTGGTCGGCCGTGCCGGCGGTCTACCAGATTCTCCTGACGGATCCCACCCGCCAGAAATACGATTTGAGCTCCCTGCAGTTCGGCATCTGCGGGGCGGCTCCGTTGACCGAAGAGACGGCCAACCGTTTTCAGGAGATATTCGACATTCCCATCGTCGAGGGCTACGGCCTGACCGAGGCCACCTGTGTGAGCACCCTGAATCCGCGCGACGGCCAGCGCAAGGTGGGCTCCATCGGCCTGCCCCTGCCCGGTCAGGAGGTCCGACTTCTGGATGAAGACGGCCAGGAGGTGCCCCGCAACACCCCCGGCGAGATCTGCATCCGGGGCGACGTGGTCATGAAGGGGTATTTCAACCGTCCGGAAGAGACCGCCGAAACCCTGGCCGACGGGTTCCTGCACACCGGTGACGTGGGCGTCATGGACGATGACGGCTATATCTTCATCGTGGACCGTATCAAGGACATGATTATCCGGGGCGGTGAAAACATCTACCCCAAGGAAATCGACAATCTTTTGGCCACCCATCCCAAAATCCAGGAGGCGGCCACGCTGGGCGTCCCGGACGACACCATGGGCGAAGAGGTCAAGGTCTACATCATCGCGCTGGATGACAGCCTGACCGAGGACGAGGTCGTGGACTATTGCCGGGAGAACCTGGCCGGCTTCAAGGTGCCCAAATACGTGCAGATCCTGGAAGACGATTTCCCCCGCAGTCCCATCGGCAAGGTCCTGAAAAAAGAAATGCGCCAGTGGGGTCTGGACGGGCCGGCCACGGCCGCCAAGGGACCGGAAGTGACGGTGGCGGATATCTTCGGGACCATGGAGAGCCGGGTCAATCCGGATGGCGTGGCCGGCATCACGGCCAACTACGGCTATATCATCACCGGCTCGGGCGGCGGCGAATGGACCGTGTGCGTGGCCGACGGTGCGGTGCAGGTCAAAGAGGGGCTGCACGAACCGGCCGTCACCACCACCTGTGCGGCCAGGGACTGGATCGCCATCACCCTGGGCAAACTGGACGGCATGACCGCCTTTTCTTCGGGCAAGCTCAAAGTGGAAGGCGAGATGGGCCTGCTGGTCAAGGCGGCGGAATTTTTCAAGAAGTACCAACCGCCCGCAGCGGCGCCGGAAGTGACGGTGGCGGATATCTTCGGGACCATGGAGAGTCGGGTGAACCCCGACGGCGTGGCCGGCATCACGGCCAACTACGGCTATATCATCACCGGCTCGGGCGGCGGCGAATGGACCGTGTGCGTGGCCGACGGTGCGGTGCAGGTCAAAGAGGGGCTGCACGAACCGGCCGTCACCACCACCTGTACGGCCAAGGACTGGATCGCCATCACCCTGGGCAAGCTGGACGGCATGACCGCCTTTACGTCGGGTAAACTCAAGGTGGAAGGCGACATGGGCCTGCTGACCAAAGCGGCCCAGTTTTTCAAGAAATACCAGCCGCCGGCCGCCGCCCCGGAAGTGACGGTGGCGGACATCTTCGGCACCATGGAAAGCCGGGTGAACCCCGACGGCGTGGCCGGGGTGACGGCCAACTACGGCTACATCGTCACCGGCACGGGGGGCGGCGAGTGGACGGTGGCGGCCAATGACGGCACGGTGAAAGTGCTGGAGGGCCTCCACGATCCCCAGGTGACCACCACGGTGTCGGCCAAGGACTGGATCGCCATCACCCTGGGCAAGCTCGACGGGATGACGGCGTTTACCTCCGGCCGCCTGAAGGTGGAAGGGGACATGGGGCTCTTGACCAAGGCCACCCGGTTTTTCAAGAAATACCAGGCGCCCTCGGCCGCGGCCGAAGAAGAGGAAGCCGAGCCCTTGGTGCGTCTCAATCAGGTGCTCTCCATCCCCCAGCGGTTTGCCACCGGACCGGTGATGGGCAAGTTCCTGAATGCCTTCAAGGAAAAACGCATCCTGGCCAACAAATGTCCGCAATGCGGCCGCCTGCAATTGCCGCCGCGGGAAGTTTGCGCCGAATGCCGGGTGCGGGCCACGGAATGGGTGGAAGTGGGCCCGGAGGGCGTGATCGCCACGCCGGACATCACCTACTACGCCAGCCCGGATCCCCTGACCGGTGAAACCCGGGAGACCCCCTATATCTCGGCCCATTTCCTGCTGGATGGCTGCAAGGATCACGAGACCCTCTGGCACGAGCTCAAAATGACCGATTTCGACAAGGTCAAGCGGGGGGCCCGTGTGCGGCCGGTCTGGAACGACAAACGGGTCGGCGCGATCACGGACATCAAATATTTTGAAATTATCGAATAGCCTGCGCAGGCAGTGATGCGGCCAGCGGTTTGCCGCTGGTCGCCAAGCAAGGGAGAAACCTATGGATAGCGGAAGAGAAGACTGCTTCGTGGTTGAAGGCAAACTGGCCCTGCCCTACCAGTATTTTGCCGGCCAGACCGGCAGCCGGTTCCTGACGGCTCTTGAGAAGGAAAAAAAGATCCAGGGGGTGCGCTGCCCCTCCTGCGACAAGGTGTACGTGCCCCCGCGCTCCACCTGTGAGCGCTGCTTTAAACCCATCGCGGACAACTGGGTGGAATTGAAGTCCACCGGCACGGTGACGGGGTTTACCGTGATTCGTTACGCCGAGCCCCACCAGCCCTTTCCGCCGCCCTATATCCAGGCCCTGATCAAGCTGGACGAGGCGGACACCCCCCTGGTGCACGTGGTGCGCGGTGTGGGGCCGAGTGAGATGAAAACCGGCCTGCGGGTCAAAGCCGAATTCGCCCGCAAGCCCACCTCTACCATCATGGACATTGCCTGCTTCCGTCCCGTGCGCAAGGCGACCGCCGCCATGGGTTACACCTATGATGAGCTGGAAGTGGGCATGTCGGCTTCCTTCACCAAGACCATCACCGAGACCGACGTCTATCTTTTTGCCGGGATCTCCGGGGATTTCAATCCCATGCACGTGGATGAAGTATTCGCCAAGCAGACCCCCTTCGGCACACGGATTGCCCACGGGGCCCTGCCCCAGTGCCTGATTGCCCCGGTCCTGGGCATGAAACTGCCCGGGCTGGGCACGGTGGCTCTGGAAATCAACACGCGCTTCCGGGCGCCGACGTATTTCGGCGATACGATCACGGCTACGGCCGAAGTGACGGAAAAACTGGAAGAGAAGCGCTGGGTGCGCATGGTGCTGACCTGGACGAATCAGGATGAGAAGCTGGTGGCGGAGGGGACGGCGCTCGTCTTGCCGCCGGTTCCCATGGATTAGTGGACCTTCAGAAGGCGCATCTTTTGATCCCGGCCGGCGTTCTCGCCATTTGGCAATCCTCGACGTAGTGGACTACGCCTGCGGTTGCCAAATGGCTGCGGCCTTGGCCCGAATCAAAATCTACACCTTCTGAAGGTCCACGATACCGGTTCTAAATAAAGCACAAATTGCTCCAAATCTAATGAATAGGGGAAAGCCATGGCGCTTGAATTCAATGCCCGGGCTGGATGCCAGGAATACTTTTCCAAAGCCCACGAGATGGTGCGCGGGTCGGTGCGGGATTTTGTCAAGAAGGAGATTTTACCGTATATCGACGAATGGGAGGAGCAGGGCGCGTTTCCCGTCGATCTCTACCGCCAGGCCGGTGAGGTGGGCATACTGGGGATCGGCTATCCGGAGGAGCTGGGGGGCACGCCCGGCGACATCTTTTTCAAGGTGGCCGCCAGCGAAGAGCTCATGCGCTCCGGGTCCGGCGGCCTGGTGGCCGGTTTGGGATCGCTGGACATCGCCATCCCGCCTATCATCCGCCACGGCACGGACGAACAGAAAGAGCGCTTTGTCAAGCCTGTCCTGGCCGGGGAGAAGATCGCCGCGCTGGGCATTACCGAACCGAGCGGCGGCTCCGACGTGGCCCGTTTGCAGACCACGGCGGTGCGCGACGGCGACGACTACGTGGTCAACGGCAGCAAGACCTTCATCACCAGCGGGTGCCGGGCCGACCAGGTCACCTGTGCCGTGCGCACCGGGGAAGAAGGGGCCCACGGCATCAGTTTCCTGGTGATCGAGAAGGGCACCCCGGGGTTTACCACCTCCAACAAACTGCGCAAAATGGGCTGGTGGGCCTCGGACACGGCCGAACTTTTTTTCGACGACTGCCGGGTGCCGGTGGCCAACCGGATCGGGGAAGAAAACCAGGGGTTTTACATCATCATGGAGAACTTCCAGGCCGAGCGCCTGTCCCTTTCCATCATGGCCAACATGACGGCCCAACTGGCCCTGGACGAGGCCCTGCGCTACGCCAAAGAGCGGGAGGCCTTCGGCAAACCCCTGGCCGGCTTCCAGGTGACCCGCCACAAGCTGGCCGAGCTGGCCACCCTGGTGGAGGTGAGCCGGGAGTACACCTACCGGGTGGCGGCCCGCATGGATGCCGGCATCGACCAGGTCAAGGAAGTCTCCATGGCCAAGAATTTCGCCTGCAGCGTCAGCAACCGCGTGACCTACGATGCGGTCCAGATCTTCGGCGGCTTCGGCTTCATGCGGGGCTACCTGGTGGAGCGCCTGTACCGGGACAACCGGCTGCTCACCATCGGGGGCGGCACCACCGAGATCATGAACGAAATCATTTCCAAGCTGCTGCTATAGTATTATTTTACCCCCCCCCCCGCAGTACCGGTAAGCGGTCGCCCGGGACGAACAGCCCCGGGCGGCCGGTTCCATTGCACCGCATTTGACATTTGTCGGCCACCCCATTATGCTTCCTGAACTGCCTTGCAAGATCAACTGGTTCGATCCGCAATCACACCACACGACAGGTCGGGTTTGCCGGATGGCGTTTTAGCGCTCTTCGGCAGCGAATGATACCCGCCGACATTTTCCCGTTTACATGGCTTCGCTTGAGCGAACAGGACGGATGCATTCTGCCGGAGCCTTTTTGGAAAGGACGCTGGTTTTGATACTCGCCATCGGAGAAATTCTCTTTGATATATTCCCGGAAGGGCGCCGCCTGGGAGGGGCCGCTTTCAACTTTGCCTTCCATCTGCACTGCCTCGATGGCCCGGTGCGGTTTTTGAGCCGTATCGGGAATGATGCCGAGGGGCGGGCCGTGCTGGATTTTTTATCGTCGCGTGAATTCCCGGTGGACGATCTGCAAACCGATGCCGAGCACCCCACCGGCCGAGTGCAGGTAACCGTCGATGCCCGGGGCGGGCCGCAGTTCGATATCCTTCCCGGCGTGGCCTACGATTTTATCGTACCGACGCCGTCCCTGGAGCAGTTTGTGGCGGGTGACTGCCGCCTGATCTACTTCGGCAGCCTGATCCAGCGCACACCGGCGGCGGCCCGAACCGTCAGCCGGCTTCTGGGCCGCCGATCGGCCGAAACCAAATGCCTTTTCGACATCAACCTGCGCCCGGGCTGTTTCAATGCCGACAGCCTCGATCATTCCCTCCGGGCGGCGGACATTCTCAAACTCAACGAAGACGAGTTGGCCGCCCTGACCGCCATGCTCGCCATAAAAGAGAGGGGCGCGGCGGCCGTGGAGGTCCTCATGGGACGTTACGCCATCGAAATGGTGGCGCTCACGCGGGCGGAACGCGGCAGCTCCCTCTTCTGGGGGCATACCCGGCACGACATCCAACCGGACCGGGATGTCCCCATCAGGGACACCGTCGGTGCCGGGGATGCCTTCGCCGCCATGCTGGCCATCGGCTATCTGCACCAATGGCCGGCCGGGCGCCTTCTGGCTACAGCCCAGTCACTGGCCACCGCCATATGCGGTCTGCCGGGGGCGGTGGCGGAAACGCCGGATTTCTATGACCCTATCCGGGCCATCATGGCCACCGGGGGCAACCATGACTAGACCCCTTTATATCCAGATGTTCAGCCTTCACGGACTGATCCGCGCGGAAAACCTGGAGATGGGGCGCGATGCCGACACCGGCGGCCAGGTGACCTATGTGCTGGAGCTGGCCCGTCAGCTCAGCAGCATGGAGGCCGTCGGCCGCATCGATCTGTTCACCCGGCTGATCGGCGACAAGAGCGTGTCGGACGATTATGCCGTTCCCATCGAAACCGTGAATGACAAGTTCCGTATCGTCCGCATTCAGTGCGGGGGGCGCAAGTATTTACGCAAAGAATTACTCTGGCCGCATCTGGACGAATTCGTGGACAAAACCGTCAAATTCATCAAACGCGAACGGGCCATTCCCGATGTCGTCCACGGGCATTACCCGGATGCCGGCTATGTGGCCATGGAACTGGCCCGTTTCTTTGGCGTGCCCTTCATTTTTACGGGGCATTCCCTGGGGCGCGTCAAAAAGCAGAAGCTGCTTGACGACGGGATTCGGGAGGCCGATCTCAACCGGCGCTACAAGATCGACCACCGCATCGCCGTGGAGGAAGAGCTGCTGAACCAGGCCGATCTCATCGTCACCAGCACGCGCCAGGAGATCGATGAACAGTACGGCCTCTACCGCAACAACGGCCGCCCGGTGTTTGCCGTCATCCCCCCGGGTTTGGACGTGGAGCGTTTCTACCCCTATTACCGGGACATGGTGTCCCAGGGCGACAAAGACGAAGCCGCCATGTTTGCCCGGGCTTCGGTGCTGCAGGAGTTGAACCGTTTTTTTCTCCATCCGGACAAGCCCCTCATCCTGGCCTTGAGCCGTCCGGACAAGCGCAAGAATATCTCCGGGCTGGTGCGGGCCTACGGTGAAGACCTGGATCTGCAGGCCATGGCCAACCTGGCGGTTTTCGCCGGCATCCGCAAGAATATCGAAACCATGGAAGACAATGAGCGGGAAGTTCTCACCGAAATGCTCTTGCGGCTGGATCGCTATGATCTCTACGGCAAGATGGCCATTCCCAAGAAGCACGATTTCGAGTCGGAAGTTCCGGAACTCTACCGGATTGCCGCCGCGAAGGGCGGCGTGTTCGTAAACCCGGCCCTGACCGAACCCTTTGGTTTGACGCTCCTGGAAGCGTCGGCCGCCGGTCTGCCAATCGTGGCGACGAACGACGGCGGCCCCAAGGATATCGTCGACAACTGCCGGAACGGCATTCTGGTGGATCCTTCCCGGCCGGGACAAATTGCCGGTGCGCTGAAGACCATTGTCGCCGACCGGGAAAAATGGGAGCGCTTTTCCAAAAACGGCATCATGAACGTGCGGGAGCACTACACCTGGGAGAGCCATGCCCGGCAGTACATGCAGCGCGCGGAAAAACTCGTGGCCGCGGCGGACACAGCCGATATGAAGGCGGCCAGACCCACGGATGCCATCGGGCGGCGCCTGACAGGCCTGAATTCCCTTTTTGTCACCGACATCGACCATACCCTGATCGGGGAAGACAACACCCATCTGGCGGATCTGCTGGCGGAACTGAAGGCCCATCGATCCACGGTCGGTTTCGTCGTGGCCACCGGGCGCACCATCGAATCCGCCCGGGAGCACCTGGAAGATCACGGGGTCACGGGGGTCGACCTCCTGATCACTTCCGTGGGCGCGGAAATCTATTACGGGCCGCACCTGCAGCAGAGCCGCAGCTGGGAGTCCCATATTGCCGCCAAGTGGGAGCCGCAAAAGATTCGTCGGGTCCTGCAGGGCCTGCCGTATTTGAGCGACCAGGAAGACGATACCCAGCGTCGCTTTAAAATCAGCTACTACATGGATCCCGGCAAAGACCGCCTGGCGGAAATCCATAACCGTCTGCTCAACAGCAAGTGCAAATACAACCTTGTCTATTCCCATGACCAGTACCTGGACATCCTTCCCTACCGGGCATCCAAAGGCAAAGCCATCCGGTTTCTGGCCTACAAGTGGGACATCCCCCTCAGGCATATCATCGTGTGCGGCGACTCGGGCAACGACGAGGAGATGCTGCGCGGGGAGCCTTCGGCCGTCGTGGTGGCCAATTACAGCCCGGAGCTTGACGTCCTGCGCAAGGGCAAGCATGTTTATTTTGCCAAAAAGTCCTGTGCCGGCGGCATTCTGGACGGGCTGCGCAAATATCGATTTTTCGAAAAAGCCGAGGCGGCCAAATGACGATCAAAAACAAAGTCCAACTGATTACCTATCCCGATTCCCTGGGGACCAATCTCCTGGAACTGCATTATGTGCTGCGCCGGTATCTGCGCAACGCCATCGGCGGCGTTCACATCCTTCCCTTTTACCCTTCGTCGGCCGACCGCGGTTTCGCTCCCCTGACCTACGATGAGGTGGACCCGACCTTCGGCACCTGGGAGGATGTCGAACACATCGGCCGGGATTTCGACCTGATTGTGGATTTCATGGTCAACCATATCTCCCGCCAGTCAGTGTTTTTCCAGGATTACATGGAGAATGGGGACGACAGCGCCTATGCCGATATGTTTCTCAGCTTCCGGAAGCTCAGTCCGGACGGGGAATTGCCCGAAGCCGATCTGGCCAAAGTCTACACCCGCAAACCCCGGCCGCCCTATACCGTAATCCAGCGGCCGGACGGCTCCCGCGAAAAGATCTGGTGCACCTTCGATTACGAGCAGATCGATCTGGACTACCGCTCGCCGGTGACCCGGGAAGTGGTGCGCAATTTCCTGATCCGGCTGGCCCGCAGCCGGCCGAAGATGATCCGGCTGGATGCCTTCGCCTATACGACGTTCAAGCTGGGGACGGACTGTTTTTTTCTGGAGCCGGAAACCTGGGAACTCCTGGAATGGATCAAGGGCTTCACCACCCCCTTCGACGTCGAGGTGCTGCCGGAGGTGCACGAACACCATCGCTACCAGCTCAAACTGGCCGAGCAGGACTACTGGACCTACGATTTCGCCCTGCCCATGATCATGCTGCACACCCTCTACCATCATACCAACCGGCAGCTGCTGGAATGGCTGCGCATCTGCCCCCGCAAACAGATCACCACCCTGGACACCCACGACGGCCTGGGGGTCGTGGATGTGGCCGATTTGATGCCCCAGGCGGACATCGACCGCACCATCGAGGGGCTCTACGCAAAGGGCTCCAACATCAAGCGCATCTACTCGGGCGAGGATTACCAGAACCTGGATATCTACCAGGTGAACTGCACCTACTATTCGGCCCTAGAAGACAACGACGATTCCTACCTGGCGGCCCGCGCCATCCAGTTTTTCTGCCCGGGCATTCCCCAGGTTTATTATGTCGGGCTGCTGGCCGGCCGGAACGATATCGAGCTGGTGGAGCGGACCAAAAACGGGCGGGACATCAACCGCCACGCCTACGACCTGGACGAGATCGAACAGGAGATGCAGCGGCCGGTGGTCCAGCGCCTGCTGCGCCTGATGACCTTCCGCTCCTACTACCCGGCTTTCAACGGGGATTTCAGGATCGAAGCGACCCCCGAGGATCAGGTGGGGCTCACCTGGCGCAAGGGCCGGTTTGCGACGACGCTGCACGTGGACTTGAAGGGCTACGCCGCGCGTATCACCTATTACGACCCCGCGGTGGATGCGCGCAAAACTTTTGTGGCCTAAGGGCTGCTTTGATCTAAATCCATAGTATCCTACGATTGTCATTCCGGACTTGATCCGGAATCTCTATGCCCCTGATATCAATAGATTCCGGCTTTCGCCGGAATGACGTCGAAAGGGGTGTTTCGACCTATTTAGGACCGCTTAAGAATAGGAATACACTCATTATGAAAATGGATGCCGGTGGTTTGGAACTTCGCAACCTCGAGGCCTTCGGGGTGTTTGACGGGCCCCGGATACTCGAGATCGGGTGCGGGGATGGGCGCGTGACCGGCACCCTGGCGGCCCGGGCCGGGGTTTTGGCGGCGGTGGACCCCGGTGAAGAGGCCTTGCGCCAGGCGGCCGGCAGGATCGACGGCGTGGTTTTTGCGGCCGCCTCCGGGGAACAGCTGCCGTTTCCGGGCCGCAGTTTCGATACCCTCCTCTTTACCCTGTCCCTGCACCACCAGGATAGCCGCCGGGCCCTGCAAGAGGCCGGGCGGGTGGTGCGGCCCGACGGCCGTATCCTGGTCATGGAACCGGCCGTCGATGGCGAGGTGCAGTTGCTTTTCCATTGCTTCCGGGACGAAACGCCGGAACTGGAAGCGGCCCAGGCCGCCCTTGCGGCGAGCGGGCTGTCGGTGGTGAAAACCACCCAATTCGAGACCGACTGGGAATTTCCGAACAAATACGAGTTCAGCCGCTATCTGTTTGCCTACCACGATCAGGAAAGAAATCCCGCCATGGAGACCCGGCTGTTCCGGCAGATCGGGGACAAGGTGGACGCCTGCCCCCTGGTGCTCAAGGACAGGCTGAAACTGATGTCCCTGGCCCTGTGAGGTCGGACGCTTTCCCGCTATCCTGGTTTTTGTATTAAATTTTTTCGGCACGATAGGTTTTACGCAAAACCTCGGGCTAGGTGGGAAAAATCAAATGGTCCAGGATTAGCCCCCAGAATGACGCCCCCGAGGGCGCGGTAAAAAGCCATCCCAGGTGGGCGAGGCAGCCCCGGCAAACCCCCACCCGCCAAGCAAAACCAGGAAACCAGGTGAATTCATCCGATGCCGGCCCCACGGGCGCGCATCCGTCGGCCGCCTGGAAACAGCCGATGGTGAACACGATGCCGGCGGGGTTGGCGAAGGTATGCTTGAATTGGCCCGCCATGTCGCCTTGTTCTTCTTCCCGGGCAATGGGGAAGAGGCATTCCCGGCAAAGAATGAGGCGCTCTTCTTCCGCTTTTTCCCGGGCCTCGCCGGCCGGAGCGGTGCCGTCGCCTTTCTCCGGGGCGGCCGGGGTTTTCAGCCACAGGCCGGCCGGCGGCTGCGGCGGCAGTTGGGTTATGGTCCCTCCGAGGCGCATGAATGGATTCCCCCGTGGTGGATGCATCCCTCACTATAGGGCTTTTCGGCGGCCTGAACAAGGGGCGGGGGAAGCGGCCGGCTTTACATCCGGCAAAGTCGACTTAGCCTGTATTTTACATTCACCATTTTGGGTGAAGGTCCCTGGTAGGTTTATTCTCTTATCCCTTTTCGACGTCATTCCGGCGAAAGCCGGAATCTTTTGATAACAGGGACGTAGAGATTCCGGATCAAGTCCGGAATGACGGATAAACTACTTTCTACGGGACCATCAAGAAAAGGAATCGCACCTTTTAGCATGTAGAGGGCGCTCGTGCCCTGAACACCCTTGGAAGGGAGATAGCATTATGGAAAATTCTCACAACGATACCGGCAGTGAACTCGAATGCGCCGTCACGGTGTATGATGGCTCCTGGATGACCTGCGACATGATCGAAGAGGACCAGGACGATTGACCCGCACAACTCCTCTTGAAATAATGGCTTGAATCTATTAAAGGTTTGTTCGGATTCGCTACATCTGAACAAACCTTTCCTTTATTTTCCAGATCCAAATTATAGACGCCAACGGGGCGGCCGGTCGCCGCACCGGCGATGACCAGCCACAACGTAACGGGGGCTCCGCTATGAAAAAGTATCTCCTGGCTATCGCAATGGTCTGTTTGTTCCTGATGACGTCCCAGGCCTTCGCCCTGAATCCCATGCTGCTGACCAAGACAGGTGGTGGCAACGGGGAGGCGGCCGAGGAGGGCGTGGCCCTGCCTGAAAACCTGCAGGCGGAGGATATCAACGCGTTGATGGCCCAGCTCAGTGACGACCAGGTGCGGCGCCTTTTGATGGCGGAGCTCCAGGCGGATGCGGCCGCTCAGGCGCAGGATGCGCCCGAAAAGGTGGGCGGCTTGAAGGGTGTTATCCGCGGCATCGAGGATGGCACCCATCTGTTTATCAACCGCGGCTACCGGCTGATCATGGCGCTTCCGGCCGTCCCCGGCAACTTGAATGCGGCCGTGCAGCGCCTCACCGACTTCGAAGGCCTGGGGCGCCTGATGGTCATGATCTTGATCGCCCTGGGCTTTCTGGCCCTGGGCTGGGCCGCCGAAAAAACGTTTTTGCGTCTCACCGCCGGGTTGAAGGAACGCATCGAGACCATGCCCGGGATGGAGGGCATCCTGCGGTTCTGGGGGGCCCTGGTCAACGCCATTCCCGAGCTGCTGGGCCTGCTGGTCTTCGCGGTCATACCGATGGTGGTCTATTCCCTGGCGATGGACCGCCAGGACCGCAACATGCGCCTGCTGTTCCTGGCCTTCATGCTGGCCACGGTGATCATTCGGGTGTGCGCCCTCGTGCTGCGACTCGTATTCTCCCCCCGGAATATCAAGCTCCGCCTGATTCCCATTTCCTGCGAGGTGGCGCAGTACCTGCATCGCCGCTTGCGCCTGATGGTGACGATTATCGGCGTGGGCTGGGTTCTGGAGCTGCTTTTCCTCCACCTCGAGGTCAACCCGCTGACCCAGATCTGGCTGGCCATTTTTCTGGGTACCCTGGTTCTCGGGATGTTTGCCGGTATGGTCTGGGGCAATCGCCAGGCCGTGAAGCAGCACATTCTCGGACGGCGTCAGATCGCCTGCGAAAAACGGGCCTGGATCCGGGAGCAGTTCGCTTCCATGTGGCATATCCTGGCCCTGGCCTATCTCGGCCTGATCTGGCTTTTGGGCGTGGGGCGGGTGGTGACGGTGGATGAAATGAAGTTTGAAGGCACGTTTGTCCTCAGCCTCCTGATCGTGCCCATCTACCTGGCGTTGGATCGTATCGCCCAGTGGTGCGTCATCTCGGTGTTTTCGAAAAAGCCGGCCGCCGCGGGCACGTCGGCCGAGCCTTCCGACGCGGCGTCACCAGAGGATGAAGATCTCACATCCGAGCCCTCCGTTGCGCAAGCCGCCGAAGCACCCGCCGAAGAAGGCAACGGCTACCTCGATATTGCCAGCCGGGTGGTGCGGGTGGTGGTCTTCCTCGCCGTGGCGCTCTGGTTTCTCGATATCTGGGGTTTTCATATCACCTTCGGTGAAGAGGCGGTGGGAGCCGTCATCGATGTCCTGGTGACCCTGCTGCTGGCTCACCTCGCCTGGGAGTTCATCAGTGCGGTCATCAGCCGCAAGCTGGCCGAAGGCGGTTTTGTCGAAGGGGAAGAGAACAAGGATGACGACGACGAGTGGGGGGCCGGCGGGGCCCAGGACCGCTCCCATACCCTGCTGCCCATGCTGCGCAAGTTTCTGGGGGTGGTCATTGTGGTGATGACGACCCTGATCGTGCTCTCCTCCGTCGGGGTGGACATCGCGCCCCTGCTGGCCGGCGCCGGGGTGATCGGCCTGGCCATCGGTTTTGGCGCCCAAAAGCTGGTGCGCGATATCCTCTCGGGCATTTTCTTCCTGATGGACGATGCCTTCCGGGTGGGGGAATACCTCCAGGCCGGCGGGGTTTCCGGCACGGTGGAGCAGATCACCCTGCGCACCATCAAACTACGCCACCACCGGGGCATGCTCCAGATCGTGCCCCTGGGGGATCTGGCCTCCATCACCAACTTCATGCGGGGCGGCATGGTGGTCAAGTTCGATCTCCAGCTGCCCTACGACACGGATATCGAGAAGGTGCGCAAGATCATCAAGAAGGTGGGCAAGAAGATGCTGCTGGACGAGGAGTTGGGTTCGGATTTCATCAAACCGGTCAAGTCCCAGGGGGTGCGCAGCGTGGGGGATTCGGTGATGACCTTCCGGGTGAAGTTTACCGCCCGGCCTGGCACCCACTTCGTTATCCGGCGGGAAGCCTTCCGCCGCATCACCGAGGCCCTGGAAGCGAAGGGGATCAAATACGCCCACCGCAAGGTCATCGTGGATCTGGCCCCGGAACTGGCCGACAAGATGGATGTCGCCCCGGCCAATACCACCCGGGCCGGCGACACCCCTCCCGGCAAACTGACCCCGGAGCAATCCGCCCGGGTGCTGGAAGCCGGTGCGGCCGCGGCCATGGACACCATCGCGGCTGAAGAGAAGGAGGCCATGGAGGCGGCCAAGAAGAAAAAGAAATAGGCGGTTGCCGCCAATAGATTAAAGGGTTGGGATCGGCCAGTCTGGTCTCAACCCTTTTGAATAACCTTTCGGATCCAAATCCCTTTCCCTCCCTTCACCCCGGTTTGACAGGACTGGTTCGACCGGTTCCCGGATCTCGCACGTATCCTTCTTTCACGCGACAGAAAACGGTTGCCATTTCCCGGGCCGGTATTAGTTTGAGCATTCTGAAGGGACCCGTTGCCATACGTCAGCGGTTGTATTGATCCAACCCTGATTCAACAAAGGAGGGCTTTATGAGCGTTCTGGTCGCAAAAGCGGCGCCGGATTTCGAAGCGCCGGCGGTCATGCCCAGTGGTGTGATTGAAGAGCATTTCAAGTTGTCCGACCTGCGCGGGCAGTATGTCGTGATATTTTTCTATCCCCTGGATTTTACCTTTGTCTGCCCCACCGAGATCCTGGCCCATCACAAACGCATGGACCAGTTCACGGAAAAAGGGGTGGCCGTGGTGGGGGTGTCCATCGACTCCCAGTTTACCCATTTTGCCTGGCGCAACACACCGGTGGCGGAGGGGGGCATCGGGGCCATCGACTTCCCCCTGGTGGCCGACGTCAAACATGACATTGCCCGGGCCTACGGGATCGAACACCCGGACGGGGTAGCCCTGCGGGCCTCCTTCCTGATCGACAAGGAGGGCGTGGTCCAGCACCAGGTGGTGAACAATCTCCCCCTGGGCCGCGATGTGGACGAAATGCTGCGCATGGTGGACGCCCTGCAATACACCGAGCAGCACGGGGAAGTCTGCCCGGCCGGCTGGCACAAGGGAGAAACCGCCATGAAACCGGACGCCGGTGGCGTGGCGGACTACCTGAGCTCGAACGTCGACAAGCTTTAAAAAGGCAATAGTTCACCCCAAACAATTCGGTCCGGCCCGTGCAAAGGCCTTTGGTTGCACGGGCCGGACCATCCCTTCACCCTGCAAGTATAACTTCCACACAGTTATCCACCACCAGTTTGGCATCCGTTGCCATGCCGACGGCAGCATGTCTTATCCAACAAACCCCATGTAACCATTGACAAAAACCCGTTTCAAGGTATATGAGCATTAGATCAGAACGGACAATACCCGATTTTGCCTCAAGCATCACCAGCATTTTCCCCAAGCCGGCATAACGAAAATTCAAAGCGTGTTCGTCCGGAAATGGTTGATTTGAGTTTCGAACAAGGCATGAGCGATTTATCTCTCTCCCCGAGACTTTCTGTCTGCTCATATACGATTGACAAATGGAATATGTAACAGGGGGTTCAAGAATGATGAAAAAATTGTTTGTCATATCGGTTACAATCCTATTTCAATTTTATAACGTTGGATTTTGTTCTGATGATAGCCCGACAGATATTTCCCTTGCCTCCTTTTCTTCAGGAGCATTGCTTGTAAAGCAATGGGCGGGATACGATTCGCAGTGGGGAAATTATTGGATTATGGACGAAGACCCTAAATCCGGCTGGTGTTGCCATAAAGGAAAAATTCTGAATAATGTTTGTGTTATTGAACTTGCCGAGAAAAGCGTTTTTGATCGTGTTGAATTTGATACAGGATCCATTGACGGCGCTGGACGTGGTGCAAAGGATATCGCTATTGAACTCTCGAATGATAGCGCGGCGGAAGGATTTACAAAAATCTTGAGCGTGTCCCTAGTTGATCAAAAAGACCATCAAAGTTTTCCTGTGACAAGTGATACATCCGGCAAATGGCTTCGGTTGACGGTCAAGAACAACCATGGTTCCAGCGATTATACGGAACTAATGGATTTTCGCGCTTATGGAAAGCAATTAACCAAGACGCAGTTGCCCGATATTTCAGGAACATACAAAACCAATTATAATGATTTTCATATTCGGCAACAGGGGACATCGGTTACGGGGTGCTACGAATATGAGCAGGGCTTGTTGAATGGCGGGATAGAAAAGAATATCATGCGATTGACCTGGAAAGAGACAAAGGGGCAAGGGCCGGCTGTCATGATATTTAATTCAAAAGGGGATACATTTTTTGGGCTTTGGTGGTACGAGGGGAGAGAAAATGAGCGGGGAAGCATCTGGGATGGCCAAAAAATCGCTCAAGCGGTCGGTGGCTGTTCGCATTGGGCCGGAGGTGTCCAAGGTCAGATGACCAAAGAGCTTTTAGAAGCTGGAAGGGTAAGGCTTTACGGGATTAATTTCGATGTCGATTCGGATGTTATCCGGGATGAATCCAAGCCGACACTGGATAAAATTGTTGCCATGCTTCGCTCTGAAAAAGACATGCATTTGATTGTTGAAGGGCATACCGATTCAGACGGAGAGATCCAGCACAATCAAATACTTTCACAGAAGCGTGCGGAATCGGTAAAGGCCTATCTGATTTCCGCAGGCATATCTTCTTCCCGACTTTCTACAAAAGGCTTTGGAGAATCGAAACCTGTCGCTCCGAATACAACTGGTACGGGAAAGGCTCAGAACCGGCGTGTGGAATTGGTAGCCAAAGAATAAATAAAGAACCGAAAGGGTCGCCCAATTAGGCGATGCAGCGAACGGCCTGGCGGCTAAAAGACGCTTCGATAAAACGGAAAACGTTCAGAAGAGCTATAGGGGTCGTATCTTAAATATTAATTATTGACGTTTAGCTTTTTCTTGCATATTTACCTCCCATACGGCGCCGGTCGCTGGCCGGCCAGTATCTTTCCTCACAACGGATCAAGCAAGGTACTGAAGAGTCTCAATTTGCCGCAAATGGCGGCCTACAATAGCTCCAGAGGGGTTGAAGTATGGCTCGCTCTTTACGGATCGAGTATCCGGGCGCTTTTTATCATGTGATCAATCGCGGTAATGCCGGAGATGCGATTTTCGAGAGTGGTCGCGACCACGAGAGGTTTCTTGAGTGCCTGGAAACCGCCGGCGAACGCTTTGATCTATGCATCCATACCTACTGCCTGATGACCAACCACTACCACCTGCTGGTCGAAACCCCTCGCGCGAACCTCAGCCAGACCGTCAAATGGATCAACGTCAGCTACGCCACCTATTTCAACCGCAAACGACGGAGGCAAGGCCATGTGTTCCAAAAGAGCTATTGGGGTCGTATCTTAAATATTAATTATTGACGTTTAGCTTTTTCTTGCATATTTACCTCCCATACGGCGCCGGTCGCTGGCCGGCCAGTATCTTTCCTCACAACGGATCAAGCAAGGTACTGAAGAGTCTCAATTTGCCGCAAATGGCGGCCTACAATAGCTCCAGAGGGGTTGAAGTATGGCTCGCTCTTTACGGATCGAGTATCCGGGCGCTTTTTATCATGTGATCAATCGCGGTAATGCCGGAGATGCGATTTTCGAGAGTGGTCGCGACCACGAGAGGTTTCTTGAGTGCCTGGAAACCGCCGGCGAACGCTTTGATCTATGCATCCATACCTACTGCCTGATGACCAACCACTACCACCTGCTGGTCGAAACCCCTCGCGCGAACCTCAGCCAGACCGTCAAATGGATCAACGTCAGCTACGCCACCTATTTCAACCGCAAACGACGGAGGCAAGGCCATGTGTTCCAGGGACGCTACAAGGCGATTCTGGTGGATGCCGATGCTTATTTGAAACAATTGTCCCGCTACATTCATTTAAATCCTTTGCGGGCCAATATGGTGGAAAATCTTGGCGGCTATTCCTGGAGCAGCTATCCTGCGTTTATCGGAAAGGTCCCGCCGCCGGAATGGCTGAAAACCGACTGGCTGCTGTCACTGTTCGGGAAGCAACGCAAGGCTGCCATGCGCAACTACCGGCGCTTTGTGGAGATTCAGGATTGGAATACCGTTGAGAATCCTTCCGGAAACGTGGTCGGGGGCTTTTTGCTGGGCAGCGACGATTTTGTCAATTGGGTAAAAACAACGTATTTGTCCCAGTCGAAATTCGGCAAGGAAATTGCCCAGGCAGCAATGTTGAAGCCGAAACCGTCAGCGGAACAAATAGTGGAAGGCGTCAGCAAGGCCTTTAGTTGCCGGAAGGAAGAGCTTATTCAAAAGGGGCGTAAAAAGAACGCCGCCCGTGACGTGGCCATCTATTTGGCGCGTGATTTGAGCGGTGAATCCAATGTCCGGCTGGGGAAGTTTTTCGGCGGCATTTCCGGTGCCGGCATTACAATGCGTTATAACCTATTAGCACATCAGTTGGAAAGCAATCGGCGTTTAAGGCAGACGGTCGGGCGGGTAAAAAAGGAAATAATTAATAATTAAGATGCGATCCTTGTCCTGGATGGACACTTACGATTGGAGGCGATCATGCGACACCTGTTTCGTACCTTTGGGATTTTGACCACACTACTGTTTGTCTCGTCTTTAATTGTCATTCCCGCTGTTGCTGGTGACAGGCATGAATATCCAGCACAAAAAATCACTTTTTCGGAGTTGCCAAAAGGCTGGAAGGTCGGCAATCCGACCAAGTTCAACTTTTTTAAGGCAAATCGGAAATCCCCTGAAGCAATGCTTTTCGTCAGGGCTGCCGACATAAAGGACGGCAATACCAAAGCCGTGGATGAGCGAACGGCCAAATGGCTGAACTTTGTCGAGAAAAAGTACAAGTGGAAGAATATGGAAATAAAAAAAGAAGGATGGACTGAAGTCGGTGGCGAAAAAGCTTACTGGCTGATCGAAGAGCATACGGCTAAAAGTGGCGCTCACATAAATCATAAACTGTACGCTCTTCAATACGGCGGAAAAATGTACTTGATACGCCTCATGAGCAAAGCAGAAAACTTCGAAATAGCTGTCGGAGAGTTTGAAAATTGGGTCCAGACGATACAATTCCTTTAATAAAAAGAGCCGGTGGCGTATCTTCAATTTTAATTGTTGGTGTTCAGCTATAAGCTTAGCCCGTCTTTAAGCAACAAAATAACATAAGGCGGGCGGCGAAACGGACCCCATGGCCAAGATCGAATCCATCACGATTGAGGACGACCTGAGCATTCAGGATCACGCCGCGATCGAGGTGGTGGTTGTGCTGAAGACCGGCGAGTGACGATGGTGCTTCGTCTTCAGCCCTGTCGGTGTGGCCAACTGCGGCGATTGGATCGAAGGCACCGCGGTGCCATTTCACTATGGTGCCTCCCATATGATCGTGATTGGGGCGCCCTTGACCGAAGAGCTGATCCACAAGGCGATCAATGATCTGGATTCAAGAGATTTGATCATCAACTGTACCCTTCCATGCGAAAGCGTCGCCTAAAAAGGCGATGCAGAGGACGGCCTGGCGGCTCAAAGAAGCTCCGATAAACCGGAAAACTTTCAGGATTAAAATTGATTGATATCAGCGCAAAATTTTCAGGCCAAAATGAATTCAATGATGATGATCTCGTGTGTTACTGCTTTGAATACACGAAAAGAGATATCGAAAATGATTTCCGCAGAAATGGCCGGTCACTTATTCATGAAAAAATAGCATCCGAAAAAAAGGCTGGCGGCTGCAACTGTGCTCTAAAGAATCCGAAGGGGCGATGATGTTTGGCAGACGTCCACCAGTTGGTGGCATCGTTTAAAAAGAAGGTGGGCCTATAACTGCCGCCACAGGAATTCGGGCCGAAAGCCCCCCACACCGCGCCAGGACCTTGCTTGACGAGGGCCTGCGAACGCTATATTATACTTTTGTATAGCTTGCTGCACCCATTGCCGCCGCCTCTCGACCGTTCACCTCGCCTTATATTGCCCTCATTTGCGCGGCCTCTTGTCTGAAAATTGCGGGGCCGGGTGGCAAACCCTTGTTTTTCCCCATACGAACCCCATGCTGATGATACCGGGAGGACATCGTGAGCGACCGTCGAACCATCTGGCCGCCGGACAGCGATATCGAGGATGAAAAACGGCATGTATGCCTGATCGATCGCCGCTCCGGGTTTGACCGGCGGCGGTCTTACAGCCTGGCCTATTTCGCCAATGGCGGCCGTGAGCGCCGCAGCGGCCTCGACCGACGGCACACTGACGACCGGCGTCGGTACTGGGAAATGCGCGGCACACCCTGCGCCTGAAAAGGACCCGGGCGTTTCGGATGACCGGCGCCGCCCCTCCGCTAAACCAACACCCCCCTTCCGCGTTCCCATCCGGGGACATCTCTGCCACGGTTTTCCATGGCAAAATCCGTTGCGAAACATCCTGCGATTGGTTATGGTGCCTCCGATCAACCCTTTCCATGACGTGATTTCATTCAATTGGTGGAAGAAAGGTTCCTGATGATGTCCCGACGTATTTCAGCAATCGCGCTGGTCCTGTTTATCGCCGTTGCCGTCCTGACGGTGGGCTGCAGCAAGGTCACCAAGGAAAATTATGACAAGATCGAAGTGGGTATGGACTATGACGAGGTGGTGGATATCCTGGGGGAACCCCAGGAAGCCAGCGATGTCATCGGCACCAAGAGTTGCGTCTGGGGCGAGGGGGATGAGACCATCCATATCAAATTCATCGCCGACCAGGTGGTGTTCCATTCGGCCAAGGGCTTGAAATAGGCGCCGACGGCTGCTTTTCGAAGACAACCCGACACCTGAAACGGATGACCACGATGGAAAACCAGTGCCTGGCCACCCTGCGAACCCTTGTGCAAGCAAACGGTGCCGACTCCGTCGAAGCGCCGCTGCTGGCGCAGTTCTACCGCCATTGCGCCCGCCAGCCCATGGTTTTAAACCGGGCCCCGCTGGGCATTGCCTTCAAAACCCTCCTGTATCGCTATTCTTTTTTACAACCATCCCGGCGGGAATTCCTGGCCGCCTTCGTGGCGGATCACTGGCGGCGCTTCGCACCTGAAGCCGCCCCGCCAACCCCGGCCCCGAAGGCGACCATCGATGCAAGCCATGCGGCTCCGGACCAGGAGGACGAGGCCGACCAGCGTGATGCGGCCCCGGTCGCGGCGGCCGATGCAAGCCCTGCGGCGGTTGATGATTTCGTCTTCACCCCAGTTCGCCAGGACTGGTTCGACCGGTTTCTGGACTTCGTACGTATCCTTCTCTTTCGTTGATCTGTCATCCCGGCTGAAAGATTGTGTCATAATGGGCAGACAGAGATTCCCTATAGCTCGTCATGCCGGACCTGATCCGGAATCTCTTTCATTTCATACCGTTAGTACATGAGATGCCGGATCGGGTCCGGCATGACGGGGCCATCAAGCTGCCATGCTGTCACGAATCGGTGTCATGGGGACGGCGTTGTCAGGTGGGGGATTTTCTGCCACTCCAACCCCAGCAGGCCTGCGGCCATGCGGTCCACTTCCAGGGGGTCGTGGCCGGCGATAATCCGGGCCAACGGGGGCTCGCACGAGGGGCCGCCGAGATGAAAGGTCGCCAGCCCCACGGAGGCATCCATGACCGTGAGGTCGGAGCGGCGGCAGGCATTGAGTTCCCGGATATTGCGGTGCAGATCGTCATGGAACTCGGCTTTGCGCCAGGCCCCGCCGCGGGTGCCGTAGTGCTCCGGCGGCAGCAGGCCCATCATGTTTTTCAGCGTGCCGGTCATGTCCGTCATGGAATGGGCTTTGAGCACGGGGACGGATACCAGGTAGTGGGTCAGGGCGATTTCGGGCAGCATCATGACGGGATGGTTGATCGCCCCGGGATTGGGGACTTCCTTTACGGGGGCGGTATTCAGATCGATCAGTTCGACGTCCAGGCGGCGGGCCAAACGGCGGTACCCGAGTTGACCGAAGATGTCTTCGGTGCTCATGCCCGGGGCGCCGCATCCCTCGCCAATCACGATGACGGCACCTGAAACACTGTGGATGTAGTGGACGATCGCTTCGCAGCAGGCTGCCGGCGTCGTGACGGGGTGGGGGTCGGCATTGATCAGGTTGGGCTTGAGCAGAATGTGGGTCTGCCGGGCCAATTCCTTTCCCGCCCCGATGCGGTCCAGGGCCAGGGGAATGGATTCGGCGTAGGATTTAAAGCCTATCGATATGGTTGTCATGCGGCGGTTCCCTCGGGTTTAGGTCTGCATCTAAATCTGTCGCTTCCGATGAAGGCCTCTGATTGATCTTATCGATCTGGTATGTTTTTCTATGATAGTTTCTTCATTTTCTTTCCCGTGAAAAGAAAAGATGGAGTCGTAAAAAGTCTTTAGCTTCTAAGCGCCTAAATTAATTGGATTTAGTCAATTTTAAGGTTGCAGAGCTCTTCTGGTTTTGATATTGAATAGCCAATATTATCAACCATTTAAATCGGAAAAAGCATGATTCGTATCAAGGACCACAAACAGCAAGATCTTTTCGATCCGTGGCACTTTTTAAGCCCCAAACGGAGACGCCTGCTCGATGAAAGCTGGCCGGGTCTGTTCCGCGAGCATCTGCTCTGTGAACTGCCCGTGGACCAGCTGCGTCCGTTTCTTCGGGAAGACTTTGGTGCTCCCAGCAAAGAGCTCTATACCCTGCTTGGCGTCTTGCTGTTACAGCAAATGATGGATCTTACCGACACCAAGGCCCTTGAGCAATTGTCCTTCAACATCCAGTGGCATTATGCCCTCAACATCACCGAGGAGAGCGACAGCGCCAAGTATATCAGCGAAAAGACACTGTGGCACTGGCGCCAGATATTAATCGAACAGCGATTGGACCAGCTTATCTTCGATCAAATCAGTACCAAGCAGGCCACCGTGTTTAAGGTTAAAACCGGCTTGCAGCGCATCGATTCGACCCACATCAAGTCCAATATGCGCCGACTCGGTCGTATCGGCATTTTCAGCCACACGATCTTTAAGTTTCTTACCAACCTCAAACGCCATCATCAGGATTTATTCACAACGCTGAACGCTGCGTTGGTTGATCGCTATGCCACCAAGAAGGCTTTAAAGGCATTCTCAATGGTCAAGCCCAGTGCATCGGGCAAAACCCTGGCGCAAGTCAGCGCTGATTTGTATGAACTCATCGTGCAGTTCAAGGGACAACACGCGGTTGTCGGTATGCACAGCTACAAACTCATGCAGCGGGTTTTAGCCGAACACTGCACGGTTCAATCCGATGACGGCAACCCGCGTGTGGTTGTCAAAACGCCCAAGGATGTCCCCACGGATTCATTGCAAAATCCCAGTGATCCGGATGCGGCCTACAGCGGCCACAAAGGCCAGGGCTACCAGGTTCAGGTGATGGAAACGTTCACTCGAAGCGAGGATGATTCGGGAAAAAAGCCACGTTTAAACCTAATCACCCATGTGGCCGTTGAGAAAGCCAACGCTCAGGATACAGATGCTTTAATGCCGGCGATTGAGGCCAGTGAGCAACGCGGCATAAAACCGGACATGGTTTTGGCCGACACGCTTTATGGCAGTGATGAGAACGCTCAGAAGGCCAAGGGCGCGGGTGTTGACCTGGTGGCTCCGGTAAAAGACGGCCATAACGGGAGTGCGTACACCGGTATGCGGCTTTGCGATTTTACCTTTGATGACAGCGGCCGGGTTGTCCGCTGTCCTGTCGGTCGCCGTCCTGAGAACGTCCGGTACAAGAAGAAGACCAAACGGTTTACCGCCCGTTTCGATCTGGAGCATTGCCGCAGTTGCCCTCACGTTGATGCGTGTCCTATCAAGCCGGGTAAGAAGTACTACTATCTTTGGTATTCCGAGAAGGATTACCGCTTGTCGCGTCGCCGCCAGTTTGAAGCCAGCGATGAATTTATCGATCTATATCGGTGGCGGGCAGGCGTGGAGGCCACGATGAGTCAATACAAGCGCGTGACCGGCGTCAAGCGACTGCGGGTCGTGAGGTTTAAAACCGTACGATTCTACGCCACCTTGAAGGCTGCCGGTCTGAATATCCTGAGAGCCGCTGCGGTAAGGACCGAGCAACGAAAGCCTCAGGATGCGAAAACAGCGGCTTTAAGAGCCTTATTCATGCTTTTTTCGATTATCAAAGAGCCAATTGGACGCTGGTGGCCCAAATTCATGAAAAAGTTGCCGCCAAAATTTGTTGGCGCCTACGGTGCTATCAAACTGGCCGCATGACTTTTTACGGGTCTATCAAAGAAAACGAAGCAAAAGAAAACGCCCGTGTCCCGCGGCCCCTACGGGGCTTCCCTGCGCGTCGTCGTGGCGGCCGGCGCGCGCGGAAACTCACCCGCCTACGCAAAGCTACGGCGGGTTCAGACAGTCCGCGCGCTTTTTTCCGTCCGCCCCGCCGATGCT
>CAJXSL010000017.1 GCA_913060875.1 uncultured Desulfobacteraceae bacterium | reverse complement strand
CGACGAGACCGGCTTCTTTCGGTATGTTTTCGAAGAGGAACAGGGCGTTCTGGACGGTCTCAAGGACTACATGCAGGACATACCGGCCTATCACCCCAAATTCTTCCGGGTGGCCCCGCCGCAGGATACGCAGTTTCCGGTGGACGACATCTACAGCCTGCTGCCCCTGGAACCCAAAAGGGTTTACGAATTCGACCAGATCCTGGCGCGCCTGGTGGATGGTGGCGAGCACATGGAATTTCAACCCGACCGCGGCCCCGAAGTCTATACCGGATTGTGTAAAGTGGACGGCTTCCTAGTGGCCTGCATCGGCAACCGCCAGGGGTATCTGGGCAAGGACTACCCGGAATACGCCGACTATCCGGGCTTCGGGGGCAAGCTCTACCGCCAGGGCCTCATCAAGATGAACGAATTCGTCACCCTCTGCGGCCGGGACCGCATCCCCATCGTCTGGTTTCAGGACACCACCGGAATCGACGTAGGCGATGCCGCCGAAAAGGCCGAACTCCTGGGCCTGGGACAGTCCCTGATCTACTCCATCCAGCAGACCGATATCCCCATGATGCTGGTGGTGCTGCGCAAGGGCACGGCGGCGGCCCACTACGTCATGGGCGGGCCCACGGCCAACCGTCACAACGCCTTTACGTTAGGGACCGTGGCCAGCGAAATTTACGTCATGCACGGCGAGACCGCGGCCGTGGCCACCTACGCCCGTCGTCTTGTCAAGGAGGATGAAGCCGGACGTCCGCTGGAACCTGTGGTGGAAAAAATGAACGAACTGGCCCAGGAATATCACGACAAGTCCCGGCCCCTGTTCTGCGCTCGCACCGGCCTTGTGGACGAAATTGTCGCCATCAAGGATCTGCGCCGCTACCTGACGGCCTTTGCCGGGGCGGCCTACCAGAACCCGAAATCCATCTGCCCCCAGCACCAGATGATCCTGCCGCGGATCATCAAGGGATGAACCACAAATTTGACTGCAGCTACGGAATAACCATCTAACTCCGATTTCTGCGGTGGTCTCAAATGACTGGTAAGCCTGATTGTGTTTTAAGGTCCGTATTTAAAGTTTTGGCCAAAGCCTGCCTTCGATACATTATCAGCAATTTTAAAAGTTTATGGGGATCTATGCGATATCCTATGAGCATAGAATCGCAGTAGCTGAACGAATTCGGTTTGGCTAATGCATGCGTTAATTTTTTAGCTGAGGTTGATGACCGAGTCTGAAAACACGGATGCATTTTTCGGCAGCGGGTTGCCGCCCTTTGCGATACCTTTCTCCTTGACGCTTTTGAGCCCATTCAATCTATCTGAACCATCGAAAACGCCAGCGCCATCAGCGTAATATTCGAACCAGGGCAGATTGTGGGCGGCATACTCCCTGGCCGTCATGGGAACCGAGGCGGGTTGCCGCCGGTGACAGCCCGCCAGACCAATGAGTTGGACAGGTGCAAATCACCTGCTCTTGTGACCCATTTCCCAGTCGTCCATGTCGTAGGGATCCTCATAGATTTCCTGACGCATGCGACCCCATCAAAAACGACCTATCCAAAACTGGTGATTACTGCCACTTATTCAAACGATATGGTCTCGGCCCTTCGTCCAGATAGCCATCTGATACCGACAGGGATTATGCAGGGGCGAGCCGAAGTCAGGCCTATCCGCTGATCATGCTGGATTAGGATAGGCTATATCAAGAACTCATGCGCCATGATTAATCCGGGACCATAGCAGCTACATGTAGTCAGGTTATCGTTGAGATAAAGGTACAATAACATCGGTTGGTTTATTAATGTCCAATCCCATTTAGCAATTACCCATCAGGTTTCCCACATTTGCATATCCCAGCCCTGGAACATTTATTGAGCAAATTGCCATATTTAACATATTCCAACAAAAATCAAGAGCACGAAATTGTAAATTTATTACAGGTAGATAAGCTTATGTTGACCCTAAGGTTTTGCCCGCGAATTTTTTTTGGGGACCAAACCCGCTTAGCCCTTTGGTACCAAGGAGACATGATTTTCATATCGGAAATCAGCAACCTTAATTAAGGAGGTAAAAAATGGCTAAAGTACCTAAAGGACCAAGCAAAACTGGAAAACCTTCAGGCAAGGGACGGGGAAACAATCCGCCTAAAAAGTAGCAACTGAAGGAGCTTGATTATGGCAAGAGGGAAGGCTGTACCAAAGGCTCTGTTCAAACCATTAAAAAACGAGAGCAATGCTCATAAAGCAGGACATGGTAAAGGTTCCTTGTACGATTAATTAAAACTCCAGGGGCCTATGGGGAACTATAGGCCCCAACTCGAACAGGAGGATATGATCGATATAGTTTTTGCTGGACCAATACCAAATCACATAAGGAATAAAGCGTTTTTTGTGTTGGATCATCATACCGCACAAAAGGGCTGGAGAAAAATCCATAGCCTGGGAAGGTACTTTTCATTTCGCTTAAATAGAAATTATCGTATAATCAGGACTGCTGATGGAAACTTCATCGTCTGCAATCACGACTTATACGAAAAGAAAATTAAGACTATTAAGCGTAAAGGCATAAAATGAAATTTCAAACAGCATACCCTACTTTAGGTGAATTTATTCGTGCGATTGCTGGCGTTCTTGATTCAAAACCCAAAGAAACAAATGACAGCAATGATCCCCTTTATCGAATGGCAAAAAATCTGGATAGGCTAGCAGATGAAGGTGACTTTGATTATACGATGATAGGTCCTTTGATGGAGCTTGTGTTTAAAGCTCCCTTTAAGCCAGATCCAGCATTTAAAGAATATTTAAAATGGTTTGGTGAGAAAACGTACACCGGCTACATAGAACTGATCAAGAAAGTATCTTTGGCGGGTTTTAATCGTAACCAAAGTTTACCATGGCTTATCAACTATTATGCTACACATTTTATGTTTGAGTTTATTTTTCAAAGGCAGAAGAATTATTTTTCCGAGCTTGGCAAATACAATATTTTTATAAGTGATAGACCGGTTGCCGCGACACTAAAATGGGTGGAAAACAAATACCCTGAATTCACTGAATTCGTAAACGACTTTGTTATATCAAATAAAAATATGAAGGTAAGAACAAAGAGTATTAAGGCTGCAAAAGATAAATATCGGGACTATAGTTCAGGTAAAGTAAATCCGAGACCCTCAAGCTTTTGGGGTGAAAAAGGAATGATGGATAAGTTTTACGCAGAGTATTCTATAGATAATGGCGATAAAAATATTAGGTAATTGATTAAGTTCTGACACCGATGTTAAAGGGGTGTCATGGACTTAAACGGCTATCATAAGCTGATTAGCAACGAAAATAGCGCTCGCAAATACCTTACAAAAAAGTGTCGAAAAAATGGGCGGCGATTCTGCCCTCGCTGTCAGAGCCAAAAGCTCTATAAATTATCTTCGGGTCGACGCCGCTGTTCTAAATGTAAATATACGTTTCATGACTTCTCGGGCCGATGGATAAATCATGGTCGTTTCAGCTGTATCCAGTGGCTCTCGCTCATAAAGCTCTTTGAATTAGAACTATCTGTTCGTAAAATGGCCGAACAGATGGGTCTTGCCTACAATACCGTTTACCAGGCGATCCGTACCATCCGATGCGCGATCTTGGTGCATGCTGATGATGCCGTTGAACTTATGGGTGGTGAAATCGAACTGGATGAATGCTATTTTGGAGGCCGGCGCAAAGGTAACAGAGGACGTGGTGCTGCCGGTAAAGTACCGGTATTTGGCATTCTGGAGCGAAATGGAAAAGTCCAAGTCAGCGTTGTTCCCAATGTGACGGCTCATACCCTGATCGGTTTGACGGTTAAGACCGTGCGACGTGGCAGCATCATCTATACGGATAAATTCCGCAGTTACGACAGCTTGATGTTCTGCGGATATCGCCACTTAAAGATCGATCATGGCAAACGATTTTCATCCGGCAAGGTTTATATTAATGGCTTAGAGGGATTTTGGAGTTGGGCTAAAGAACGGCTCATTAAACACCATGGCGTCTCCAAAGAGAACTTCCCTCTGTATCTCAAAGAGCTGGAATTTCGATATAACCATCGAAACACTGATGTCTTCGATTTAGTAGCAAAATACCTGTGTGATTTAGTGCCAGGACTTAACTAATTACCAAATATTATTAATGAGACCCTCTATTTTTCAAAGGCCCTCCAGAATTTTTATGAAATGACTGAAAATTACGATACAAGAGTAAATCTTATAAAAATTTGCAATCAACTGTTTCAACCACAAGATGACTATGCATATTTGAAAAAGCTCCTTCCCGCCTCAGAAGAAAAAATAGTGGAGGAGATGAAACCATATTTAGGGCTTTGTTTGGATATCCTTAATTCACTGGTTAATAGAACGAACACTATTACTGATCCTCAAGAAATACTTCAGTTAATTGAAAAAACTGAATCTGAAATTAAAGAAAAGAAAGATTATAACCCAAATTGGTGGGAGGTTTCTCGATTTAGAGGAATGTGGTATGTTTTCAACAACAAGCAGTATGAATCTGCCATTCCCCATTACATAGATGCTGTAAATGGTGCGCTATATTCTGGCGCGGAAAATTCTAGGAGAATATTAAGAGAGGCTGCTGCTCTGTGTTGTACTGCCTACGAAGTTGGCATAAGGAGAGTAGATAATAAAAATTTAAAATCTATCATCAAGCGTTTTAAAAGCCAAGGCAGCGCTCTGGGACTTTATCCTGGCTGGACACTGGAAGATAAAGATGTTCCTGAACAGGAAATACAACTGAATGCTTCAACCTTTGGGCAATACTTTCCCGCGCATAAAATGTTCTGATTCCCCCATTTACGGCATGATAAGGCTTGCGAAAACGGCACGGGCCTTAATGGCTATGAAGATGCAAAAGGGCTCCGCGAAAGGTCGATATTTTGACATTTTTAGGCCCTTAATTACATCAACTAAAGTAGACATAAATTAAAATATCATATTTACGACTTCTTGGTCTCACTATTTTGCTACCATTAACATAAAGGATGTCTTCTTCAATTTGTTTGGTGTAATTTTGTGTCCATGCTGATCTATATGTGACTTGCAACGCCTTTCTTATGTGACTTTTACCATGTAGTATAATTGCAGTTTGTAAGGCCTCTTGTCTTACACCTTTTGGAAAACGCGCACGCCACCCACAATTCGTTAAAGTCCCTTGGTTTAGGCCATCGGGATTGAAAGGATTGCTCCAACATTTAGCTATCATTTTAAGCTTATAGGCCAACGCATTAATGTTCACACCATTTCGTTTGTCTCCAAACTGATCGATTTGTATTTTTATTCTTTTTTGGGACTTTGGCTCAACTAATAACAACCAATTATGCCTGTGGTCTTCGCATTCCCAGTTTATTCCATTTCTGACAAGTTCGTTTAATATATCTTTCAATAGGTAAGACTTGATTTCTCGCTTCTGCTTCTTGGCATAATCAACAACTCTCCCGTCGTCTGATAAAAATTTAGTTTCTTTTTTTATACACTTGCGATAGCCATATATGTTACGCAATTCTCGAAAATGCTCCCCAATGCGATGGTCAGGTTCATATTTCATGAAATGACCATTATTCTGAAAATATTTCCTTGGCAATCTGATTCCCGAATCCTTAATTCTCATCATATAGTGCACACACGCGTAGTCATATCTTTCCTGCAATTCTATCCAAGATGACTCTGGATCATTCTCATTATATTCAAATTGACCAAATTCTCGTCGAGAATACTCAATGGCCTCAGGACACTTATGTTTTAATTTATAGTACCTTATTAGTGAAACACTATATTCTTTCATATTCCAAGTTCACACGGTATGGCATTAAGGATTTTATAGGATACAAAGAACAATCCCTATAGGCAGTGAGGTAAATCGTATGACCATTAATACGCCTCCCTGTCAAAAGTGCTGATTTTAAACGGGCACGTACAGGTGCTCTTGGAACCCGATGAATATATCCCGTATGCCCTGTTGGCTTCGTTTGCCTGCACCGGTCAGGCGACCAAGTGTTATTAAATCACGCCTTACCCGACAGCCTTCCACCTTGACCTGTTTACCGGACAGCTTGATACTGTGTTGCTTTAAAACTTTCTGCATCAGGTCCCTGTTGTGGTTGAAAACCAGTAGGAGGGAGTTGGTCAGGTGGCTCTCGGCTTGGGAATACTGTACGAAAATGTTCCGCAGGCGTTTTGTCATGGGTCAGACATCTCCCTCGTGGATCCACTGGTCCTCAGTGAGTCCGTACAGGTAACCAGCTGCCCTATCAAGAGCACCTTTGTCAGTGGCATACTGGATATGCACCTCAAGACGATCGCGTTTCTGATAGTCGGAGGTGTGATGCCAAGCTGCGAGGATCAGAGGCAACGGAGGTTCCCATCCCGCCCCTTTACGTTTTTTATACGGTAGCAACTTGTAGAGCTGATTCCATTTGTCCGGTTTCGGACAAACACGTCCATCAGATTTCACGTATGCTAAAAGCTGTTCCATGTGTCCTTTCAGTACGCTCGTTTTCTCGGTGTCCCCATCCCTACGTGGAATCAGGTGATAGTGCGGGTGAATTGATACGCAGCCGGCACCCCAGTCTGTTAAAGATACCGGCTGCCTTTGAGGGTGTTATCCCTCCATGCCAATCATCTTTAGCCCTTCAAGGATTTCATAATGAGGTTTGATCTCGTACATGAAACCAGGCACTCCGAAATAGGTTGCATAGAAGTTGCCCATAAATTCCATTCCCTCAGCCAACTTGGAATTCTCAAGTTCATAAAGGGTCAAGATACAAACACCGTTCGAACGGTTTGAACTGACATACGGTCCTCGCCGAGTAAGATATTCTGGGATTTGCGGGGCTTCGAGAAACCTCTTGGCTATTTCCTTTGAAGATTCAGGCGGAAAGGATACGTTGGCGATGATTATCATTTCTCACTCCTTTCTCGTATGAAAGGTTTGGTAGAATGGTTCTCAGGGTGTGGAATTGAGTAGCGTTAGCCTCCAGAGGTATTTCCCCTCTGGAGGCAGGGCATTGGCAGTTTAATGCACCCCCGTACCATTGGGCATTTGTATGTAGGAGTGGGAGACATGGTCATCTTGCGCTCGACGAAGTCGAGCGGGTGCTGGAAGGTCATTTCTACACTTTCACTGTCATAATTATCAAGGTGCATTAGATTCGTTTCTTACGCATTAGTTTCCAGTCGTCAGTAGTAAACCACTTGCTATCTGGATGACCTTCTTCATGGTCGGGTATCTTATACCTTCCAGGCTTTCGTATTGGAACATCTCTGGCAGACTTGTTGATAAATGTAGACCTACTTTTCTGCAACATATTCAACAGATCCTGATTAAGAGCAACTTTACCATCAATGCTTCTACGACTCTTAACTGCATTTCGCGCTATCGATGGCTTATGGCTAATCGACCTGCTTTTTACCCTAATCTTTTTTGTTCTTCTTGGTGCATGGCGCGGTGTATATTTGCGTTGAGTACTTTTATCCTTAAATTTTTGCTTCGTTGATTCTTCCACCTTTAGTTGCGTTTTTATACAACCCATCATTCGAATGTCGATAGCAGGGTTTGCTCCGGTCTGTTTGTATTTTATATATGCTTTTTCGTGTTCTGTTTCAGGCTGAACAAGTCCTTTGCATACCTTAACGAACCTTTTCTGGTCAGCAGTATTTGGTGTGCGTTTTCCGCTATCTAACTCAACATAAAAGGACAGGTACCGTTCTATCAGCTGCCTTTCTTTCTGGTTCAATCGCATCAATGAGACTCCATTTCTGGAAATGAGACGATGGCTGAGTTGATAGGAAAAGGCTTTCGTTACTCCTCAATTCCAACCAGCCAGATCGGGCTATGTTGTATGAGCTTGGACTAAAACAGCAGCTTTCTTATAGCAGAGTTTACACCTAAACTCGGATGTATATTCATGAAGGGGCTGCATTGTTTTTCTATCAATCTTTATCGAAAGTCGTTTCTCAAGTCTTGAAACGACATCAGGCGTTAGTAGTATTTCGTGTTGACAGTGCATACACCTCAGCACGAAATTTGTGACAGACTTATTACTTTTGGATAGCTTGTTTTTTTTTAGCTTTTTGGTTGATCCCTGTCTGTTTCTTAAACTTTCACCACAGGCATCGCATTCTAAGCCATACCACCCATCTCTTTTAGTATTTCTACTCGAGATCGGATTCCCGCAATTCCAGCATTTCGTCTGAAATAAGCCTGGTTTCCTCTCTATCAATTCCTCTTTCTCGAACCGCCTTTCACCTCCGCATCGTTTGCATATTGCCATTAAGCTTTTAGGGGGAGGATTCTTGTAGGTGGATATCTCAATCCTCCAGCTACATTTCATACATGAATATGCAATTCGATATTCTGCCCTGAAATTAACATCTGACATCATCTATTCCGTGATCTTAGTCCACTATATATAAAGGAACACGCTCAAAACTTAGGCAGTAAGAGATGGGATTGAACACTTGAAAATCGAACCCCCGCCTCTCATTCGAGCACGACGGGAGTTCCCATTATCCTTCCATACCTGCCTCTCGGGTGAATATTTGAGTATTCGCTCAATACGTGATAACCAAACGATGGCTATAAAGTCAAGTAACGGCAGACAGTTAGGAATATTTCCTAATTGGCTAAGCCGTATGCGAGTGGCACTAAAAACCGTAAACGGGCTTGGCACGTCGTGCGGACGCACCTATCCTATCAGGCTATGAATAGATCGTAGAAAATCAGTGCCTTACACGCCGCTGGAGGCGGCAGAATGCTTGTGGTACGCAATATGTATGAGCAATGACCATGCCGACTACACCTACTGCTGAATCTGATTCTGGAGGGACGTTGCCAATGAGCGGAGTCTATCTTGTCATGTGTCAATCGTGTTCTTACTCACAGGGTTTCAAGTTCGGTGTTGGAAACAAGTTCTCAAATCTAAACCAAGCCGTCTGCCTTGTTAACGCTAATATGCGCTACCAAGTCCAAGAGATAATCAGGGACAACGGCTTGTCTGAAACCGACTTCGGTTATCGGGCTTTTCACTGCCCCATATGCAATAACCTCTGTGATGAGTTCTGGGTTCGGATTGAACAGGACAGCACTTCGGTATTCGAAACGGAGGTTTATTGCAGTAAGTGCGGGAATCGAATGCAATCGGTTTTGAAACCGGAGGACATGAAGGCGTTTCCATGTCCTGATTGTTACAACGTCAACCTTGATCTGGTCAGGGTCATGCCTTGGGATTAAGGATTCGGTGGGGTGCTATTGATGGGTATCGGGTATGCCGTTTCATGCAGTAACTGTAGATTTAGTCAGCATTTCACCGTTGGCGTGGGCATGATGTACAGTTCACTGGACCAGGTCATCAACCTGCTCCATTACACACGCCGCCCGAAGGTGCTCGAGATTCTGAAGAATCATGATGTCCACGAGACAGACTATGAGCACAGGATCTTCGAGTGTCCAAATTGCGAAAAATTGCGGGGAGCCTTCTGGGCTAAAATCGTTTACGATAACGATCAGACCTACGAAACCGAGTTTATATGCAGGGATTGCAATAAGCGCATGGAGCCAGTGTTGGAACCTAAACAGTTACGAGGAAACCGTTGCCCAATTTGTGGTGAAAGAAGATTGAACGTCACAGAGGACATGCTCTGGGATTGAACGACAGGCGTACCAGACGAATACGAAATGCTGAGGGAGGGATACGATGAAGGATGCACCGGGTAAGGACATCGACACACTCATCAAGACTCTGTACCACAGCATCTGTGGACCTGCTGGGCAGGAGCGTAAATGGGACCAGATGCGTCAACTGTTTTTCGACAGGGCACACATGATCAGAACGGATGTCTTGGAAGACGGCACCCCTCAGGCTGTTGTGCGAGATGTCGAGGAATACATCGAGTCCACCAAGGGGTTTTTCGACCAGCAGGGTTTCTACGAATGGGAGGTAGCCCGACGGACTGAGATATTCGGCAACGTGGCTCACGTTTTCAGCACCTACGAGGCTCGGTTTGATCCCAACGATCCAGAACCATTCAAGCGTGGCATCAACAGTATTCAGCTTTTCCATGATGGTAAGCGGTGGTGGATCATCAACATGCTCTGGGACAATGAGCGAGATGATAACCCGCTACCTGCAAAGTACCTAACCACAAAATAAGGACTACTATGCCGACGAAATTGGAGCTGAGCAGATTGTCAAAAGTGGACTTGCGTGATTGTTGGCAGAATGAAGCAGTTGATTTTACCCCTTGGCTGGCTGAGGAGGAAAATCTCAGTCTGCTGAGTGATACAGTGGGGATGAAACTTGAACTCATCGACACCGAAAGCAACGTTGGACCCTTCAGGGCTGACATCCTTTGCAAGGATATGATCTCAGACGCTATGGTGTTGATCGAGAATCAGCTTGAAAAAACCGACCATACCCATCTCGGTCAACTTATGACTTACGCTGCGGGTTTGGATACAGTGAACATCATTTGGGTCGCTCAGCAATTTACTGAGGAGCATAGATCCGCTTTGGATTGGCTTAACCGTATCACGGAGGAGCAGTTTCGGTTCTTTGGTCTTGAGGTTGAGTTATGGCGGATCGGCGATTCACACACCGCCCCAAAGTTCAACATCATCTCAAAGCCAAACGATTGGACCAAAGCTACCAGAAAAGGAACAAAGCCTGATCCAGAGAAGGCTAAACGCTTCCGAGAACTGTGGAGCAGGTTCATCGAGGTGGTTAGCCCGGAATACCCGCTTTTGATTCTCCCAAACCCTTCGGGTTTGCATTGGATAAGGTTCTACATGCACGAGACGAGGTTCGTAATTTCATATGCCCCCTCTGCCAAAGCTATGAACTTGTACCTCCTTTTTCGAGAAGACGATGACGATGGTTGGCTTCAGTTCCTCCATAACGACCGAAAGACTCTTCAGCAGGAAGTCGGAACCCAGCTTGATTGGAGCATAGAGGATAACGGTACCAGTTTCGTGACTGTCAAATTGGGTGTCGTTGATATGGATCTGCATGGATGTGACAGACGCTTTCTTGAGATAGCCGGTGTGGTTGATAAGGTCAGAGCGGCATTGGAAAGCCGTAAGGCGAGGTTCGACGCTACCATTCGATAAAAGGCACTGGCACAAAGGCATAACAATGGCAACCAAACTGAGCAATGAAGAGTTGGTCAGCTTCATAGGGCAATGTAAAAATGAAAAGTAAGGATCCAGTAATTCGGAGATGCATTCGAGTTCTCAGTATGGTCCATGAGTTGCATAAAGCCGGATATCAGAGGTTAAGAATTGCGCCAAGTATGTCACCCAGTGGAGGTTACTGGAGATGTCAAGTTGTACCATCGAAATACACTCAACCATACAATGGGGCGATATCTGAAGAGTATTCTGACTATTGTGCTCTACACGGTAGTGGCTTGGATAACAGATATTTTGAGTGGACAGATGCCCAAACAGACACAGCCCGTCAACTTGCGGTTAAATTTGTCGAAAGGTTCCCAAAGCTAATCAGTGAATCAGAAGGTCGGGACTGGGCTTATGTTGGTTGGTATACTGAAATGCTTGGCTTAGCTGAGAAGTATGGTTTGCCTTATGCCTATGCCGATTGGGAGCTTCGAGGAGGAAATGGCTGTTTAAACACGGCGGGGACAGATCCTCAAATCATACCACCAGCGCCTATCGCATTGGAGCATACACCTCAATTACCAACTTCAGCATAAACGGCTCAAACCAATGCATTAGGGGCGATACAGAAATCGACCACAGACACTGACCAAGGAAGAACTCCTTGGTCGGATCAAGCAGGTTTAGATGGGAGTGGTTAAGACGCAGGATTCTTGAACAGATGACCATCACCAAGATCATATCATCAGAGATACCTGGTGCCTGTTGGTATGAAAAGAAAATTTTGGAGTAAGGACATGAATAGTATAGCGCAAAATGTGCCCGTGATCGTGGATGCTATAAAGAATTTAGATCATGAAATAACTCGCTGTATATATTTTACGATTGATGCCGTTTTGCCTGAGTCCCCTAGCTTAGTGACAATTGATAGCGTGAATATACCGCTTTTAATAATTGGATTGACGGGCATTATTTGTCAACCAGATCATAACAATACTCTATTTGAAAATCCTGATCAGATAGATAGTCTTTTTAACAGGATTGAAGATATGGAAGGAACGATTGTATCAGTTTCAGATATCATATTTCCTACCTCTATACTAAAAATAAATGAAAAAGGCCCAAGACGAGGCGATGTTTACCGAGTTGGGCATAAGTTAATGTACCTTTCCTATTTGTTTCAAACAGAACGCATAGAATACAAAGACTACTTTATCGAGTGTGAAGAGCATCAACAGCAGGTAAAATCATCACCCCTTGAAACCCGGACTTTTAGGACATGGAGTAAACTACAGATAGACCGGTCGATTGAAAATTATCATATATTAGCAAATAAAGACCGAGTCATGTCCTGGAAGGAGAGCAAATGAGCAAATTATCTGTCACATTTATTGATGTTGGTTGGGGCGATTCCATTTTCATTGAATCAGTAACTAATAACAGCACTCATTATGCACTCATAGATTGTAACGATACTACTTATAATCGCTCATCGTTGATATACGTGAAGAAATATTTAAAGAAAATGCATGTAGATTATGAGTCACAAATGCATCTTTTCGATTTTATCCTATTGTCTCACCCACACCACGATCATATCAGTGGAGTTAAACAGATGATGAGTACGTTTGGAACTGATTGGTATTTATATCCAAAATCCGATCTGCATGGTGCATTTGCAGATACGCTCAGATACGCTAACCGATCTAATAAAGTTTCACGCCATCAATCCATCGATAATACAAAAGTCTTGCCTAAATTAGGGGATGCCGATTTGCATATTTTGTGGCCACCACACACTGATGGATCATATCCTTACGATCAAGATAATCCAAATAATAATTCAATTGTATTGGTGCTAGAACTTGACCGTGTTCGTTTTGTTCTAACTGGTGATTGTGAAGCTCAAAATTGGCATAACATAGATGCTGAACTACTTAAGTCAAAGGTCAAAATGTTTAAATTCCCACATCATGGGGCTGAAAATGGGCTTTTTGATAATAGCAACAACACACCATGGCTTGATTTGCTTGGAGTTCGAACAAAGCTAACCTTAAGTCTTCATTTGCGGCATGGACACCCGCATCCTAGGGTAATTAGCGAACTAAATAATAGGCAATTCACATTCTATCGTACCGATGAGCATTATCACGTTACTTTCAGCACCGATGGAAGAAAATTAAATACTAAATGGTCCAGAATTTAGGCAGCATTAGTAATAGGATTTACGGTGTACTGAATAATTAATGCAAACAGACGGATGATTAATCATGTCCTCGGAAAAGATAGCACACGATCAATTCGAGCCTAATGGAATACACATATCCTATAGAAAAAATTGAATTTTCTAATGTGGGTGCTGTAAGTGCACGCAAAAAAAGCAATATTCCCCTCAAAATCTTGCGCCTTCTGATGCCCAGGTCATGTATAGACACAACTTAAAACAGCGAGAGTTCGTGGCCTTTTCATTGCCAATTGGCTGGCACTTTTCCCCAGAAAACAAATTGGCGCGGATGGACCAACTGATTCCTTGGGAGCATTTTGAAAAGCGTATCCTAATCATCAAATCATGAGACTGGCTTATAGATGGGCTGAGGTATGGATGGAAATTTTGTTTGAAGGAAGGTTTGCTGCCTTTTGGAAGGACCGCGTCCAAGCAGGAGAACATCGAACCGCTCCAAAACCGGCCTTTGGCTCCATACTTAAAAAATCAATATATTTTCAGGCAAATATGTAGTGCACTGATTCTGATATGCTGTTTTTACAGGCTCACGCTTGAGATGTTTTACGAATCCCCATAGACCTTCCATCCCCATGCCCAGTTGGCTTGCCAGTAGGTTCTGAGTTTTCTTTGCTAAAAGAAAAAGTAGGGTAAGATCCTCCGATCAATGAAAACCACTATATTTGGCCTATGAAATAGCGATTCCTTAATCGAATTTAGCAGATAGTTACCAATATTTTCAAAGCTGGGATTTTATATGCCAAATAACTAATTTTCTCCTCTTTAACACTATAATGCAGAATCCTGGCTCCTTCCTCAATTATTAAGAAATTGTTAACAAAATATGTCAGTCTTCTGACAAATTCTGGCATCTCTATCTGCTACCTCGAACTCATCATTTTCCATATTGCTGATATCATTCTGCCTTTGCAAAGTTCCCTTTACGGCATGCATTTTGCTTAGTGATTACTTAAAATTCAGTTCTGACTAGAAACCTGGGATTATTCAGATCGAAAGGAGCCTAAAATGACAGCCGTGGCACTACCTCCGCAACGAAGAGCAAAATTAACAAAGAAATTCTACCTCCAAATTCCCTCGGGACTGTATCTTGTAAGCAACATTTGCTGGACACCTTACTCTCCAGTTTTTGGGGAAAAAGTTGTAAAGGATGCAGATCGCGAAAAACAATGGAAAAGAATCGTTGATTGCGGAGCCGCCCAGAAAATGTGTCATATTTTCGCAAATCAAAAAGAACACAAAAATTGGGTTAAGAAGGCGTTAAGCCAAGCGAACGTTTGACAGTAAATTAAGATATCATCTAATTGATCATTTATTTTGATAATTCGATAAATTATAGATGGAGAAAAATTAATGTTAGATAAAATTAGAACTGCAATTGATGATAAAAAGTTATCGGACCATATAGGAAAAGCCGATTTTTATTTTAAAGCCAACATTGAGATTCCGTCCGACAACGATTTGGTTAGTGATATATTTAAATGCACAAATCGGCCTTGTGTAGTCGTTTTCCCTAATATAGAATCCCAAAATATTTTAAGTGAAAATGAAGCGTTAGCTTACATGGATAAAATGAAACGTATTGATGTTGATACCCAAATTGCCCGTCAAGAGTGTGCATTCGTACCTGCCAAACTGTTTGATAAAACTTTACTAAGAATACCCGATTTGAATGTAATAACAATGGAAGGAAGGCAATCGTGGGATGATATGCAGGAAGAGGTTGCTAATGACCTGCTGCGATTAGGGAAATTAGGGCGCGTTACTATGATAGACGTTAGGAATAGCGATTTCTTATTGCCGCTTAATACCTTTAAACAGCTTTGGGACATTGAAAAACTTATTGATATTGGAGAGGCGACAAGCGCGTATGACTTCGAAGGAGTTAACAAGCAAATCGCAGCTAGGCTGTTAGGTGAAGTAGTTTCCTATATTGAACAACATAAGGTCAATACCAAAAGAGCTGAATTTAAGCTCAACAACCATGGAATGCATTTTACTATATTATAGGCGAATAAGAAGAACAAACACTACCAAACCACGAATTCTGGAGGGGGTGCGGTTCATCCCCACACATGCGCCAACACCCGAGCCCAGGCCTGTACCTGCGCCAGGTGGACATCCCGGGGTTCACAGCAAGTTCATTGAAGGCCACCGATCCGTGCTGACGGAACTGTTCGATTTGGTATTGCCAGATGAAACGGTCGACAAAGAGGCCGGCGGCGTGTCCGGGTTCTGCCGGCGTTACGGGTTTGTGGACAACAAGCCCGTGCGGGTGCGATTTCGGATTCTGGACGACGCCTTGGCGGTCTTTCCCACTGGCACGGATCAGAACATCGCGGTCACCCACGACACCTTTGCCGGGCTCGCTGGCTGTGCGACCGGCGTCTTTTTTACTGGGGCGACATCGACACCCACGGGTTCGCCATCCTCAATCAGCTGCGCAGTCTATTTCCGCAAGTGCGGTCTTTCCTCATGGACCGTGACACCCTCTCGGCCCACAGGAGCCTCTGGGAACGTGAGCCGCGCCAGGAAATCCGGGAGCTGCCGCGGTTGGATCCCGAGGAGCAAGCGCTATATGATGATCTCCGGTACAATCGGTTGAGTGACCAGCTACGGTTCGAACAAGAACGTGTGGGATTTGATTGGGTCACAAAAAGCGTGGCGGAGCTCTGTAGATGACGCATTGTGTCGGTGGGTTGCGGTGCTGCACACCGCTTGGGCTTGGGTCGTAACAACGAACACCCCGCAAAGCGGGACGAACCTGCAAGCAGTTACTATTAAGAGCTGTTCTTATTAATGATTAAAATCATTAGACTTTTTTGATATAATATGAGAATGATCCCTAAAGTTTTTCAGCATAGGCGTCGATCCAATACTAAGGTTCAAATCTTGAAATTGTCGGTTGGGCATAACAGTCTCCCGTCATATCCTGGCGGTTCTTAGGAATTCCCTTGAGCAGTGTTCAATGACAGTAGCGGACTATCTCAATCCACGTCATCCTTGCGTATCACTCCGCTTTTTAAAGTGGCCGTGGTTTCCTCTTTCCTTCAAAGTGTCCTATATCGACCGTGCCATCAGACAGCCATCCGGCACCAAACATGTGAGGTAATACTATGCAATTGAATCTGGAACGGTTCGACGAGCTGATAGAAAATTATGCCAAACCAAGGTGGGAAAAACAGATCGACGAGTGGGAGCTACGGCAAGGTGGCGGTGAGATGTTTGTTCAGCGGGATGCGCTAAAGAAAGCATCGCCATATCTTGAAAGGGACTTGCTTGAAAAGAGCCCGAAAGAGAATTTGCTCAAGGTTATAAGTGCAAATAGTGGTCTTTTGGCAATTTATGAGGGCAGCTTCGCACGGCACTTTGTGGGGCATGTAGACGAGAGCGAACTGGGCTCTCGCATTGTGGATCTACTCTACGGCGCGACTCCTCTTGAGGAAAGGCTGAGAGCGTTTTCCGAATGGTCGAAAGTTGAGCCATCTGCTGAATCCGGCAAGAAATCGGGGATTAACGGAACCGTTTGCAGCTATTTTCTGGCAATGGCATCACCCTCCGAATATCCATTTTGCAAACCATCTGTTTACGAGTTTTTCATAAAAAACCTTTTTGATTGGACTGAGCGCAAGGTCGAGCCGGTCGAACGTATTATGCACTGCCGGGAGATCTATAAGGAGTTGTTACAGCATCTTTCAAAAGGGCACGGTCTCGAAGATGGTAACCTTCTGGATGTTCATACCCTGGGTTTCATGTTCAAGCTTCTGGAAAACAAAGTTGATGACGAGGTACAGTACTGGACTTTTTCGCCAGGTAAAAATGCGAGCCTATTTCAGGACTTTTTCGAGCAAGGCATTATGGGAATTGGTTGGGATAAGCTCGGCGATCTGACTCAATATCAGTCGAAGCCACAGATTCAGGATGCTCTCTCGGAAATATACGATTACGGTGCCAAGCCATTTAACCGCGCTCTGGCCTGCTATGAATTCTGCCATGTCATGAAAGAGGGCGATTACATCTTTGCAAAAAAGGGAATTAAAGAAATCGTAGGCGTCGGTATCGTCGATTCTGAGTACTATTTTGATGAAGATCGCCAAGAAAAGAAAAATGTCCGTAATGTTAAATGGCTCCGGAAGGGAACTTGGAAGATTGAAGGAGAGACTCCGGCTCTTAAAACCCTTACCAACATAACTCAGTATAAGGACTTTATACGAAAGTTACTCGAGTTAACCGAGATAAATGTATCTCAGCCGAAACCGTCAACGGGAGGAAATTTCTGGTGGTTGAACGCTAATCCCAAAATCTGGAACTTTATCGAAACCCCTGTAGGGGAGAAACAGATTTACACAGCCTACAACGCAAAAGGAAACAAACGGCGCATCTTCAAGCATTTCGAGGCTGTAGCGTCTGGCGACACCATCATCGGTTACGTCGCCTCGCCTAACCGGGAGATTGTTGCCGAATGCCGGGTCACCAGGGGGCTTCACGAGACCATGGAGGGACTGGGGATCGAGTTCGAAAAGACGGACCAGTTCCTCGAAACGGTGTCTTTTGAAGAGTTGAGGGCGATTCCCGAATTAAGTGACTGCGAACCGCTTAAAAATAATCAGGGCAGTCTATTCAAACTAACGCCTGCCGAATACGAGACCATGCGATCCCTGTTAGATGAGAAAAATATGCCTATTGATCCAGTTCAAGGTCCTTATTCAATTGAAGAAGCCTTGAAATCCATTTTCATTAACAACGAAAAATTCCATCAGATCCTTGACCGTATCAAACTCAAAAAGAATCTGGTCCTTCAAGGCCCGCCTGGAGTCGGGAAAACTTTTATCGCACGTCATATCGCTTATGCCTTGATGGGGGCAGCGGACAAGCGCCGGGTGACCATGATTCAGTTCCACCAGTCCTATTCTTACGAGGATTTCATGCAGGGGTTTCGGCCCAACAGTGAGGGCAAGTTCGATCTACGAAATGGGGCCTTTTATGATTTCTGCCGTAAAGCCCAACGCGATCCTGAAAACCCCTATGTGTTTATTATCGACGAAATCAACCGCGGCAATTTGAGCAAGATCTTCGGTGAAATGTTCATGTTGATCGAGGCCGACAAGCGTGGCGCAGACTACGCCATGCCGTTGACCTACGCACAGGGATTGGACGACACCTTTTTTATCCCTAGTAACATTTTCATTATCGGCACCATGAACACGGCCGACCGATCTCTTGCCATGGTCGACTATGCTCTCCGGCGCCGCTTTTGTTTCATCGATCTTAAGCCAGCATTCGAGAGCAAAAAATTCCGGGATTTTCTCACAAACGCCGGCGTTGAAACTGAGATCATCGACAAGATTATAGAGCGGATGGGGCAGCTCAACCAACGCATCACCGAGGACCAGAAAAACCTCGGTCGCGGCTATTGCGTCGGCCACAGCTATTTTTGTCCCTCAGATAACAACCAAGCGTATGGGAGTGACTGGTACGAGAATGTGATCCGAACTGAAATCGAACCCCTCCTCGAAGAGTACTGGTTCGACGATCCTGACAAGGTCCAGAAGAGGGTTGAGCAGCTGTTCTGATGAATAACGCCCGCAAAATTCCCATTCAAAACATTTATTACCTGCTTTGTTATGCCTGGAATCGGCTCGAAGAGCGTGATGTCGTAGATGTATCCGGTATCGACACCACCAGTTTGGTGGATCTGTTCGCCAAAGTGCTGTGTGGGGGAGTCGAGCGCCTTTTACGACGCGGCCTGGATCGTGGCTATGTCGAATATGCCGAGGACACGCGCTGTTTGCGGGGTAAACTATTGTTCAGCCCTACTATCAAGCGCAACCTCCTCATGAAAGCCCAGATTCACTGCGAGTTCGACGAGCTGAGCCATAATGTCTTACACAACCAGATCATCAAAACAACAATGCACAACCTTATTCGGGTCGAGAGCCTGGACAGAAAATTGAAGGACAGGCTGATTGGGTTGTATCGTCGGTTTCTCGAAGTGGACAAAATCGAATTGTCCAGCGCAGTTTTCAGCCGCGTACAACTCCACCGCAACAACGCTTTCTATGACTTCCTGCTGAAGATTTGCGAGCTGGTTTACGAGAACCTCCTGCCCTCCGAAACACAAGGAAAAAGCAAATTTCGTGACTTTCTGCAGGATGACGAAATGCGCATGGCGGCCCTTTTCGAGGATTTCGTGCGTAATTTTTACAAGTTAGAAACCACTGGCTTTAAGGTCGGGCGGGAGGACATCCTTTGGCAGGCCGAGGCCTTGGATGATCAATCAATGGCCTTTTTGCCTAAAATGGTCACCGACATCTCAATCGAAGGCCACGGGTTCAAGGCTGTTATCGATACCAAGTATTACAAGCAAGCTCTATCTACTCACTATGACACCGAAAAGATTCACGCCCAGAATATATACCAAATTTTCGCCTATCTAAAAAATCTTGAAAAGCAAGGTGGCATCAATACCAATTGCACAGGGGTTTTGCTGTACCCGACGGTCCAAAAGGAACTAAGGCTGAGTTATAAAATGGACGGCCACAAGGTTATGATCCGTACGATTAATATGAACCAGGAGTGGCAAGCAATTTATCACGATCTAAAGCAGTTGTTGGATGTTGCGAGGCCGAATTAGGTAATCAAATTGAAGTTTCAGATGGCATGACTTTGAATTAGGTCGAATAGCGGAGAAAATAATGCGGGACGAAAAGCACCAATTTAAGATTCTGCACACCTCGGACTGGCACATCGGTCGGTCTCTATATGGCCGAAAGCGATACGATGAGTTCGAGTTATTTCTTAATTGGTTATCCGATACCATACAGCAGAAGGAGGTTGATGCATTACTTGTTGCAGGGGACATTTTCGACACAAGCGCCCCTAACAACCGTTCTCAGCAGCTATATTACCGTTTTCTATGTCGGGTAGCCGCCTCTACCTGTCGTCATGTGGTGGTAATAGCGGGCAATCACGATTCTCCTTCCTTCATCAATGCGCCTCAGGAACTGCTCAAAGCCCTAAACGTTCATGTGGTCGGTGCAACTTCAGGAAACCTGGAAGACGAAATCCTTGTACTTGGCAATGAAACTGATTCACCGGAGGCTATTGTCTGCGCTGTGCCATATCTGCGTGACCGGGAGATACGCATGGCTGAGGCTGGTGAAAGCATTGCAGACAAACAAAATAAAATCACCGAGGGCATTCGCAGTCACTATAAAGACATCGTCAAGTTAGCCGAACAAAAACGCGCAAAGCTGGACGCCGAAATACCCATTATCGCTATGGGGCATCTTTACACTGCAGGGGGCAAAACAGTCGATGGTGATGGCGTGAGGGAACTGTACGTGGGTTCGATGGCCCACGTCGATGCCGGCATTTTTCCGGACAGCGTGAATTATGTAGCTCTTGGCCACCTGCATGTGCCCCAAAAGGTAAATAATTCGGATATCGTTCGCTATAGTGGCGCCCCCATTCCGGTTGGATTCGGAGAAGCAAAGCAAGAAAAAAGTGTCTGTTTGGTAAAGTTTGCGAGCACCAAAGTTGATGTAGAGCAAATCAAAGTGCCTGTTTTTCAAGAACTGGAAAGTATCAACGGCAGTTGGGATGATATTTCGGAGCGACTCCAAGAGTTATCAAATACTGGATCTTCAGCATGGGTGGAGATCGTCTATGAAGGCGATGAGATCATCGGTGATTTGCGCGAACGGCTGGACGCTCTTATTGCCGGCTCCGGACTTGAGATACTGCGCGTAAAAAACAACAGAATCGTCGAAAGGGTGTTGAACCAAACGCATCGCCAAGAAACCCTCGACGATCTGACCGTTGACGATGTTTTCGAGCGTTGCCTATCGGCCCACGAAGTGCCGGAAGAGCAACGTTCATATCTTTTCCACGCCTATCATGAAATCGTCGCGTCACTCCAGGAAGACGATGCCATGGCTGAATAGGGACTGCTTATGCGGATACTGCAAATACGATTGAAAAATTTGAATTCTCTTGTCGGTGAGTGGGAAGTCGATCTTACGCATCAGGATTTCACCTCGGACGGGATCTTTGCCATTACCGGGCCAACTGGTGCCGGAAAATCGACCATACTCGACGCCATTTGTTTGGCCCTTTATGGGCGCACCCCAAGACTGAACAAGGTCACCAAGAGCTTAAACGAAATCATGTCCCGCCAGACAGGCGAATGTTTTTCAGAGGTAACCTTCGAAACCCAAGCGGGCCTGTTTCGTTGCCATTGGAGTCAACACAAGGCACGGAAAAACCCTACGGGTGAACTGCAGGCACCTAAACATGAAATTGCAGACGCAACTTCGGGGAAAATTATCGAGACCAAAATTCGAAGGGTGGCCGAAAAAATTGAAGATGCCACGGGAATGGATTTCGATCGGTTTACCCGATCCATGCTATTGGCCCAGGGCGGCTTTTCGGCTTTCCTGAAAGCTGATCCTGGAGAACGGGCACCGATCCTGGAACAGATAACAGGCACGGAAATTTACAGCCTGATATCCACCCGTGTCCATGAGCGAAGGCGAGAAGAACGGGATAAGCTTGACATCCTACAGGTTGAAACGGCAGGAATCGTGATCCTGGAGCCGGAACAGGAAATAGAGATCCAACAGGCACTCGACACAAAGCAGAAAGAAGAGACAGATCTCAACAGCAAGTTGGCTGACACAGGAAAGGCCATTACATGGCTGACCGCCATAGATGGCCTTAAGAAGGAAATCGCCAGTCTGGCAGACGAAGCGAGTGAGCTTCAAAGCGCTATAGAGGCATTTAAACCAGAACGCGACAAATTGAGCCGGGCTGTAAGCGCAGCGTCACTTGATGGCTCATACGGAACACTCACAGCAATTCGAAAAGAACAGGCGGGTGACCAGGCGGCACTGAAAAGTGAGGAAGAAACCCTTCCAGAGTTGGAATTCTCTGCCAAAGAACAAGCCGAATCGTTTAAGATGGCTGAACAGCAATTATTCAAGGCTAAAGCGGAACTGCAAGCTGCTGCACCGATCCTTCAGAAGGTTCGTTCCTTTGATCAGAAGCTTGCCGATCAAAAAAAGGCTGTTTCGGAAGTCGAAGAAACCTGCCAAAAAGATTTGGCAAAGATTGACGCAGATAAACAGGCCTGGCTTAAGGAACGGGAAAAACATTCCAAAGCCCAAAAAAAGCTCCGGGGTATTGACAGATATTTTGAGGAGAATGCAAAGGACGAATGGCTGATCAGTGGCCTGGCCGGTGTTGAAGAGCAGTTGAACATACTGTTAGACAAGCAAAAAGAAATCATCCAAAAAAAGGACGATCGAGAAAAGGCTGTGAAGGTTCTGGAGCAGGCGATGAAATCGCTTGGTGATCGTCAGAAACAATGCGGCACTTTGAGACAGGAACTGGAGAAAGTGACTAAGAATCTCCAGCAAGGCAAAGATGCGTTAAGACAGTTGCTGGCGGGGCGACTGTTGCGTGAATACCGCACCGAAATGGAAACCCTGCTACGTGAAATGACTTTGTTAGCAAAAATAGCTGAGCTTGAAGACCACCGGGCCAAACTGGAAGATGGCAAACCCTGTCCGCTTTGTGGTGCAACAGAACACCCATTTGCGGAAGGCAACGTTCCCACCCCCGATGAAACAGAAAAGCAGATTGAATCACTCAAAAAACTGATCAGCAAGGCTGAAGACCAGGACGGCGCTGTCAAAAAGCTTGAAGAATCGGAAGTCGCGGCCCAAAGGAATCTGACAGACGGTGAAAAGCAGGAGGCACTAGCTGCTAATGACAAGAAGGCAGCCGAGAAAGCTCTCGCCGACGTGAAAGAAGGCCTGGAGAAACTCCAGATTGATTTTGACGAACGCAGGCAGACCGCCTTGGCCAAGCTCCTGCCGCTTGGCATCAAGGAAATCCCCGATGGAGATATTTCATCACTGCTTGAGTCACTCAGAGCGCGGATGAATGAGTGGAAGTCCAAGGTTAAGAAAAAGACTGAAATCGAGAAAAAGATTGCCGATCTCGACAGTGAGGTGAAGAGTCTGGGCGCGGTTATCGAAACTCAACAAATTGCACTGGCCGAGAAAAAAGAAAGTCTGGAGACCTTGCAAAAGGAACTCGTAGACGGAACTGACGAGCGAAAAGAATTGTACGGCGACAAAAATCCGGACGTTGAGGAGCGCCGCTTGAACAAGGCGATCTCTGAGGCCGATTACGCGGAAAAGAAAGCCAGGGATCTGCACAGTGAACTACAGAAAAAATGGGACAACGCAAAGACCAATGTCGAATCTTTGAAAAAGCGCATTGCCCAGAGAGAGCCAGATCTGAAAAAGTCGGAAACTGAATTTTCCGCTGCGCTTGAACCTGTAGGTTTTTCGGATGAAGAACAGTTTCTTAAGGCCAGACTGACAGCTGAGCATAGGGATGAGTTGGGTGCAAAGGCTAAGAAGCTAGATGACAGCCAAACTGTCCTCAATGCCAGGCAAAAAGATCGAGAAACACGTTTGGCCGAGGAAATAGCCAGGAAAGTTACCGACAAATCTCTCGAGGAACTGGAGCCAATATTAAAAGAGTACGAAGATTCTCTGATTGAACTGCGGGACAGTATGGCCAGTCTAAAGCACAAGCTGAGTGAAAACACCGCAGCCAAAGAGCGGGTAAAGGCAAAGCAAGCCGCTATTGACGGCCAGAAAAAAGAGTGCCGTAGATGGGACAATCTTCACCAATTGATCGGTTCGAATGATGGGAAAAAATACCGCAACTTTGCCCAAGGGCTGACCTTTGAATTGATGGTTGGCCATGCCAATCTTCAGCTGCAAAAAATGAGCGACCGGTATTTGTTGATTCGTGATGATGAACAACCCTTGGAACTCAACGTGGTTGACAATTATCAGGCTGGCGAGATCCGGTCCACAAAGAATCTCTCGGGCGGTGAGTCTTTCATCGTCAGCCTCTCACTCGCCCTTGGCTTGTCCCAAATGGCAAGCAAAAACGTTCGGGTTGACTCATTGTTTCTTGACGAAGGTTTCGGGACCCTGGATGAGGAGGCTTTAGACACGGCGCTCGAGACCCTCGCAGGTTTACAACAGGAAGGAAAAATTATTGGGTTAATTTCACATGTGCCAGCTCTAAAAGAGCGGATATCCACACGAATTGCTGTGACCCCTCAAACCGGTGGCAGAGGTTTAATAACAGGACCAGGTTGCAGAAAACTGTAGTTTTTTATTGATTCGGTTCTACTTGACCATTGGGTATTGGTGCTTTCAACGAAGTCTGTAAATATGGGGTTGTATTGGTTTATATCGCAACTATCTAATTTTAAATGTAAAATACACATGGGTTTTAAACGGGCATTGGGTGGGTTGACGTGGGGTAAGTATGGGGATAAAAATAAAATTTTTAGATAATTACATAACAAAGCCAAACTCGGCGTGAGCCGAGGACGGAAAGCCACGGATCTTTCAGAGAAAGCCGGGTTGCCATTAATAAATTAGTGCCGGCTTGTCGACCTAAGACAATCCGGTATTTTTTTTTGACAATAATGGGCGATTTTATCTATTTTGTTAATTTCATTTGACAATTCCGGCTTGAGAGATAGATAGTTACAAGACATGGTACATATGATAGGCATAGGCATCCATCATATCCTAAGTCAGTTCATTAACATCACACCTAAAGCTGTTCATCACAGCGCGTATTTAGGAATTGCCGGCATCATAGTTTTGGTGAATTGTTTCTACTCTTTTAGTTATGTGCAATCAAACTGCCCTTAACTAAATGGTTTATTGTGCTATTGGACAAGCTAAATTGAGTTTGCTTACAAAAATTCTGGCTAAATAGCGATTATCGATTCGAAGCAGGCATCAAAAATTATATGAGCAATTTAGAGCAAAAAATATTATCTGTAATTCAAGAAAAACCAGGAATAAAGGCAAAACAAATTGCTGATATAATTGAGATAGATCGTAAACAAATTAACTCTTTATTGTATGGGCGTTTACGAGGAAAGGTCAAACAAGACAAGAGTTATCGTTGGTATCTTAAAGATACTGAAGGAGTGGATGAACGAAAACCCAAAAGACCGGAACGTCTGGATACACCTTTATCCAGACTTTGCGCCTATTATCTTGATTGCTTAAACCAGGATGATCTTGGCGGTGTTAGTGTTTTTGCCGAGTCTAAATATGGTGAGCCGGACTATGCGGAACTCCAATCTTTGCCAATGATCGAAGGATGCGATGTTGATCTTTTCGAGTCGGAAGCTGGTAAGAGAATACTCACAAGGATGCGGCGTGATCGAAATCGCCAATCCATCTTTATTGGTTATCCCATACGGTTAAAAAAAATTCGTTCCCGAAAAGGTTGGGAAGGGTTTATCCTCGAACCGATATTGTTGATTTCCTTCCAGGATCCATCAGATCGATACAGCCCACCAATTTTGTCTGAAGAGCTGCCCCATCTAAATTTCCGAGCATTGAAGTCTCTTTCGAATGCAGGCGATGCGACGATCATGGAAGAGGCGATTCAATTGGCTGATGAGTTGGGTTTAGGAAACGCTAGTGGTGATCAGCCTGATTTAGATGAGTTGATGGCGCGCTTGTATGACGTCCGATACGATTGGGACTGGAAAGAGAATCCGGATCCTGATTCTTTAACTAACGGTGCTGCTATCTCAGGTATTGGCGAGCAAGGCATTTATAATCGTGCGGTTCTTGTAGCAGCGGAAAGATCCCCTTATACCAAAGGGTTAGAAACAGAACTCGGCATGCTTCAGACTATCCCTGAGGCGAAATATGGGGATACTGTCATTGGTGCATGGCTTAGGGATGGCAATCCCAATTCTCATTCTTTGGAAAAACCAACCCCACTAATAGAGGTTCTCCCGTTAAACACTGAACAACGACAAGCCGTGCGTCAAAGCTTGTCACAACCTCTAACTGTCATAACCGGTCCTCCGGGAACAGGTAAATCACAGGTCGTTACATCTATTCTGGTTAATGCGGCCTGGCAAAATAGAAAGGTATTATTCGTTAGCAAGAACAATAAAGCCGTTGATGTTGTTGAAGTAAGGGTCAATTCTCTTGGGCCGCGTCCTGTGCTGCTTCGCCTTGGGGCGAATCAATATCAAAATAAACTGGCTGCCTATTTAACAACTCTCCTTGCTGCCTCAGCAGATAAAGACGAACAAAGTCGTTACAATGATTGCAAACAAATTCATTCAAAAATCTGCGAGAAGTCATCTGAGCTTGATAACCGCTTGAACTCTTTAATCGCCCTACGGAATGAGGTTGACCAACTAGAGCAAGCTGTTGAACACATCCGTCAGAAAGTTGGCCCTGATTGCTTCAGTATAATACAAAACATTAATGAAGAGCAGTTGAACCAATCGGCAGAAACCTTTCTATGCCATCTTGCCGCTTGTGATAAAAGCCAACAAAGTTTGATGAAAAAGTTAATATGGCCGATCATCCGAAAGCGCCGTTTCAAAGAATTTAGTTCGGCAAGGGATACCTTTAGCGAATTCGCTACACGAATCAACCTGCCATTCAAAGGAAGTGATCCGGATAAAAATACGATTGGATATTGGATAGAATATGGCAAAGAGCTGAAAAATAGGCTGGATGATGTTCGGCCTATTCGCAGCTACTTTGAAAGCCTTCAAAAACTGAATCACTCTGAATCTATTGAGAAAATAAGCCAACTACAGATACAGTTGACAGATGAACTATCATCAAACTCAAAAGATTTGTGGAATGCTTGGCTTCGGTTGCAGCCATCAAGAATGACGCCAGAGCAGCGTAAACTATTGGGTGATTATAGCGCAATTCTGCAGATGATCATATCTGCGAATGAAAATAATCAAAATCTCCGCAGAGATGTTTTTCGTAGGTACTATCAACTTTTTCCTCAAATCACATCCATTTTATCATGCTGGGCAGTAACTTCCTTATCAGCGAGGGGACGTGTCCCATTTGAATCTGGCTTTTTCGATTTGGTGGTCATCGACGAAGCTAGCCAGTGTGACATCGCATCCGTACTGCCTTTGCTCTATCGCGCTAAAAATGCGGTTGTGATTGGTGACCCCATGCAATTGCGCCATATTAGCACCTTGACGCGTCAACAAGATCAGCAATTGCTCTCAAGGCATAACCTTATCGATGAGTATCCAGGATGGGCGTATTCACATAGATCTTTGTTTGATTTAGCAAGCAGCCTTTGTCGAAGTGAGGATATAATCGCACTTCGTGATCACCATCGCTCGCACGCGGATATCATCGAGTTTTCCAATGATGAATTTTATGAAGGACGGCTAAGGGTTGCTACCAAATATGATCGCCTCAAACGACCATACACTGATGGGCCTGCGGTACGGTGGATCAATGTCGAGGGCGCAGTTAAGCGGCCGGCGAATGGTGGTGCAGTTAATGATCGAGAGGCCTTCGCTGTCATTTCTGAAATAGAGCGACTGGCGAGCCAAGGATATCAGGGGAGCATTGGTGTTGTAAGTCCGTTCAGGGCACAAGCAAATCGCATTCGGGATTTAGTGCACAATCATCGTTCACTTACATCACAACTTTCCAACTTTGATTTTCTTGCTGATACTGTTCACAAGTTCCAAGGCGATGAACGAGATGTAATGATTTTTTCGCCTGTCGTATCTAGCGGCATAAGCAGAGGAGCGATAGGATTTTTAAGGGGCAATCCTAATCTATTCAATGTCGCGATTACCCGGGCACGAGCCGCTCTAATCGTTGTTGGAGATCAAAGCGCCTCATTAAAATGTGAAGTTGATTACCTCTCGAGTTTTGCGGCTTATTCTGACCGGTTGAGGTCAAATACGCATCAGGATGTTCCCGTCGAGGCGATTGATTACGGGCCCGAGTACCCTCCGGTTGATAATCCCGAGCTCGTTTCCGAATGGGAACACCTATTTTACCGAGCGCTCTACCAGGCTAGTATTCGACCTATTCCTCAATATCCAATAGAAAAATATATTCTCGATTTCGCTGTCGTTGATGGAAAAAGGAAGCTTAACATCGAGGTAGACGGCGAAAGGTATCATCGAAATTGGGATGGTGAGTTGTGCCGTCGGGACCAAATTCGAAATCAACGTATGATGGAACTAGGTTGGGATGTGAAGCGGTTCTGGGTATATCAAATTAGAGATGACCTCGGTCGCTGTGTACGTCAAGTCAAAGATTGGTTGAATACGAATTGAAATTAATTCAAATGGAATATGGCAAAAAGGTTACCGGTTGATGAGTGACATCCAGCTTTCCAAACTCGAATCCTGGCTCTGGGAGTCAGCCAACATACTCCGCGGTCCAGTCGATGCAGCGGATTTCAAAACTTACATTTTCCCACTTTTGTTTTTCAAGCGCATTTGTGACGTTTTCGATGAGGAACTGGCTGCGGCGCTAAAAGAATCAGATGGGGATGTAGAATACGCGCGCTTTCCAGAAAATCACAGATTTCAGGTCCCGGAGGACTGTCATTGGGAGGATATCCGGCAGAAGGCCAGCAATATCGGGCATGCCCTTCAAAAGGCACTTCGGTGCATTGAACAAGCAAACCCAGATACCTTGCATGGGATTTTCGGCGATGCCCAATGGACGAACAAAGACCGTCTTTCAGACAAACTCCTCAAAGACCTCATCGAGCATTTCTCAAAATACAAACTTACCAATATCAATTGCAAGGCAGATGTTCTGGGCCAAGCCTACGAATATCTCATCAAGAAATTTGCCGATTTAACGAACAAAAAGGCTGGCGAATTTTATACACCTCGCGCTGTGGTTGCATTGATGGTGAAGATTCTCGCTCCTCAGGCGGGCGAAACCATCTATGATCCTGCTTGTGGAACTGGCGGCATGCTGCTCGAGGCGCTTCATCACGTCAAGGAGCATGGCGGTGATGAAAATCTCATGCTGGGTAAGCTCTATGGCCAGGAAAAAAATCTCACTACATCAGCCATTGCCCGCATGAATCTATTTATGCACGGCGCAGAGGATTTTCTTGTTGAGCGAGGTGATACGCTTCGACAACCGGCGTTTTATTCGGGTGACAGTCTTGCCGTTTTTGACTGCGTTATCGCAAATCCACCGTTTTCTCTCCAAAAATGGGGCGAAGAAGTCTGGATAAACGACCCATATGGACGAAACTTTGCCGGGCTACCACCTGCCAAATCCGGTGATTTCGCATGGGTGCAACACATGATCAAATCAATGGCGCCTCGGACTGGTCGAATGGCCGTGGTTCTCCCCCATGGTGTGCTCTTTCGCATGTCTAAGGAAGGCAAGATCCGCCAAAAGCTTCTTGGAATGGACATTCTCGAAGCAGTGATCGGTCTTGGTCCAAACCTCTTTTACGGCACCGGGCTGGCCGCTTGTATTCTGGTGTTCCGAGAGACTAAACCCAAAGCACATCGGCAGAAAGTGCTCTTTATCGACGCCTCAAAGGAATTCAAGAAGGGCCGGGCGCAGAATGAACTGATGCCCGAACATGTGGATAATATCCATCGCTGGTATGAGAGCTACGAGGATGTCGAAGGAATAAGCAGAGCGGTCGCCCTTGATGAGATCCGCGAGAACGATTTCAATTTGAACATACCGCGTTACGTGGAGCCGGTGATCGAGGAAGAATCCATCACTATCGACGAAGCTATTGCCAACCTCAAGAAATCGCTGCAGGCGGCATATGCGGCCGAGGATCGACTGAGATCGCTGCTCGTAAAGAAGGGTTGATGGAATGAGCAACAAATCAACCAGAGTAGAACGTGGGCAGAAACCAAGGAAATGTCCTGAATGCGGGAAGACCCCTCTTGCCAGCATCCTCTATGGCATGCCTGCTCTCGATAAGGAGTTAGAGCAAAAAATAAATGGAGGCAGGATCGCGCTTGGCGGCTGTTGTGTCAGCGATGATGACCCAGCGTGGGAATGCACCCATTGCGGGCTCAGGTTTTCAGAAAGCAGGTGTAATGATTTCACAATCACAACTCGAATCCTATCTCTGGGGCGCAGCAACTTTGTTGCGTGGCTACATCGACGCCGGAGACTATAAGCAGTTCATTTTCCCGCTACTGTTCTACAAACGCTTGTGCGACGTCTATGTCGAAGAGCTGGCCGAAGCCCTCGAGGAATCCGGCGGCGATCAGGAATATGCTGCACTCCCCGAACAGCACCGCTTCCAGATCCCGGAAGACGCCCACTGGTATGCCACCCGTACCAAGGTCACGAACGTGGGCAAGGCCATTCAGGACGCATTGCGGGCGATTGAGACGGCCAACCCCGACACCCTCTATGGGGTCTTCGGCGACGCCCAGTGGACCAACAAGGACCGCCTACCGGACCACATGCTGCGCGAGCTTATCGAGCACTTCAGCTCGCAGATGCTTTCACTCTCCAACTGCCCGGAGGATGAGCTTGGCGTGGGTTATGAGTTTCTAATCAAGAAATTTGCCGACGATTCCGGCCACACCGCTGCGGAGTTCTATACCAACCGCACAGTTGTCCATCTGATGACCGAGATGCTCGAGCCTAAACCGGGTGAGTCGATTTATGACCCCACCTGCGGTTCCGCGGGCATGCTGCTGTCCGCCGTCGCCCATCTGAAACGGCAAAGCAAGGAATGGAGGAACCTGCAGTTGTTTGGCCAGGAACGCAATCTGCTCACATCGGCCATCGGCCGGATGAACCTGTTCCTGCACGGCACCGAGGACTTCAGCATCGTTCGGGGCGATACCCTGGCCAATCCCGCCTTTGTCGAAGGCGACCGGCTCATGCAGTTCGATGTGGTCCTGGCCAATCCGCCGTACTCCATCAAACAGTGGGACCGCGATGCCTGGGCCGCCGATCCGTGGGGCCGGAACATATACGGCACCCCGCCCCAGGGCCGCGCCGACTATGCCTTCTGGCAGCACATCATCAAGAGCATGAAGGCCAAGAGTGGTCGCTGCGCCATTCTGTTTCCGCATGGCGTCCTCTTCCGCAATGAAGAACAGGCCATGCGTGAGAAGCTGGTCGCCCACGACGTGGTGGAGTGTGTGCTGGGCCTCGGCCCCAACCTCTTTTACAACTCGCCCATGGAAGCCTGCGTCGTCATCTGCCGGATGAACAAACCCAAAGAGCGCAGGAACAAGGTGCTCTTCATCAACGCGGTGAACGAAGTGACCCGCGAGCGGGCACAGAGCTTCCTCACCGACGAACACATCCAGCGCATTGTTGCCGCTTACCAGTCCTTCGGCGATGAGGGAGGCTTTGCCCGGGTGGTCGGCAATGACGAGATCAGGGAGAAAGGCAGCAACCTCAGCATTCCGCTCTACGTTCGGGTGGAAAACGACAACGGTAATAGCAATGGGACGGTCGGAACGGTCAGTCTCAAGCAGGCCATTGCGAACTGGCAGGAAAGTTCATTGGCATTGCGGGAGTCGATGGACAAAATGTTCCTGGTATTGGGGAGCCAAAATGATTAAGCGAATTAATGGGCTAAGGGGGGTTGGCCGTTTCTCCTCACTTAATTCAACGCGCGGCACAGAAGGGGATTTCTCTAAATTGAACGTTATCTATGCGTGCAATGCTTGCGGGAAAAGCACTTTGTGCGATGTATTACGCTCTCTTGATAACGGTAATCCCGCATATGTTATTGGCCGGAAAAAACTCGACTTAGATACGCAACCAGAAGTTTTTGTTCTACTGGAAACGGGACAAACGATCCGCTTTCAAAATTCCCAATGGCATGATCGTCATAATTGCCCCCCAATCCATGTTTATGATGACAGGTTTGTTGCAGAGAATGTATTCATCGGCCAGCACATAAGCGTTGATCAACGACGTAACCTGTATGGTTTGGTCATTGGGGATAAAGCCATCGCATTGAAACAGGCTGTCGATACCGCAGAGGAACAGCTAAGAAACGCAACAACTGCTTTGAATACAGCACAGGCAAATCTCACCAAACTGATTCCTGCCGGGTACACCATTGACACATTTAATACCCTTGGTGCTGTAGATGAAGTGGACAATAAAATCGCTGAGGCAACCAAGGACCTTAGATCCGCCGAGCAAACAAAGGCGAAGGTTGATGCCATACAGGCACGTCGCCCTTTGGGTGTGTTGCCGATAGCCGAAGTGCCAGATGCATTGGATAGGGTCCTTAGCGCTACACTGGATGCCGCCGCCTTAGCTGCAGAGGGCAAAATCAGGGAGCACCTCGCGACCACTTCCCAAGGGCTTTCGATAAACTGGCTTCAACAGGGCTTTGAGTCACAAACCGGTACTGCTTGTCCGCACTGTGGACAGAATATGCAAGGGCTTGAAATTCTTAAGGCATATCGCTCTTTTTTCTCTGGTGAGCTACAAGAACAGGGGCGCCTTCGAGATGATACCAAAACTGCTACAAAAGCTGCTTTTGGCGAAGCTGCGCAAAATCAGCTTCGACAGACTCTCATCGCTCACGGAACCGAGCAAGATTGGTGGAAAGATGCTACTGGATTTGAATTTACATTGCCTCCAGCGGGCGATGTTGAAAGCATACTTGCATTGTTGAATGGGGTCTATCAGGCAATAAATGCTGCGATCGACAGAAAACAGGCAAGCCCGGGAAACGAAATTCAATTTTCCGACGATGAGTCTGCCGCCATAACCTCTTGGCGGGAAAAGACTGTGGAACTAAGGGCGTACAATGAAGCCCTAAATGCGATAAATGCCGAATTACGAAATCGTCAGGAAAATGCTGGCGACATCGATTTGACGCCATTTCAGAAAAACCTTTCTGACTTAAGTGCCAGCAAGAAACGCCATGAACAGGAGACCGCAGACGCTTATACAGCATACGATAACGCTATTCGCCAGAAAACGACGGCGCAAAAGAGCAAACAACAAGCCAATGAAGCCCTCCGCGAACAATCCAATCAATTGTTCGAGCGCTACGGAGCCAAAATCAATGAATTGTTGACACTTTTCGGAGCTGATTTCCGAATTGTCAGTGATGGAGTGACGTTCAGAGGCGGTCCTCCATCTGGGCAGCTTGCAGTTGAACTCTGTGGAACTAGAATTTCTGCAACACCAGAAGCGGCATCTGATCCATCGCAGCCTTCATTGGCAAATACATTGAGCGGTGGCGATCGAAGCGCACTGGCACTTGCTTACTTTTTGGCAAAAGTTGAAATGGCAGCGGATGTGGATCGCTCAATTGTGGTCTTTGATGACCCCTATCACAATCAGGACCGAAGTCGGCGTAATTGTACGATAGAAAGAATCCATCAACTTACTGGACTTTCTAATCAGTGCTTTGTGCTCTCGCATGATCTCGAATTCGCACGAGCGGTTGAGAAGCGTCCAGGCACATCAGCAAAGACTTTTGTTCTCAGTCCGCTGATTGATCCAGCAACGCTTGAAGCACGGTCCTTGCCGCTTCTACCAAGCCAGGCCTATTTGAAGAATTATCACCGGTTGCACAGTTATTCGGAGAACCCTGCCAATCACCAGCAGCACCTCAAAGAGGTTGCCGACACGCTTCGTATTATCCTGGAAGAGTATCTTCGACTCAAATTCCCGAAAGTATGGGTGGAAAACGACTGGCTGGGAGATATGATCCGGAAAATCCGTGAAGCTCAAGCTGGAACGCCATTGTCTTTTTGCCAGACTATGGTTGAGGAGCTGGGACATATCAACACGTATAGCCAACGTTTTCATCACGGCGGAACTGGAGAGGTGGCCGATGAGCCAGATGGCAGGGAGCTAAAAATCTATGTCGATAGAACCTTGAGATTGATTCACGCCGGGGGGAATATATGACTATCCTGAAACCCGGCTGGAAGATGGTGAAGTTCGGCGAGGTGGTAAAGAACGCCAATCTTGTGGAGCGTGATCCCGAGGCCAATGACATTGAAAGAATCGTCGGACTCGAACACATCGACCCCGGAAATCTGCATATTTGGCGATGGAACTCCGTTGCGAATGGCACCTCGTTTACCCGCAAATTCGTACCGGGACAGACGCTTTTCGGCAAGCGTCGAGCCTATCAACGCAAGGTCGCCTATGCCGAGTTTGAAGGTATTTGCTCCGGGGACATCCTGACGTTCGAGTCGAAAGATAAAAAGGTACTGCTGCCAGAACTCTTGCCGTTTTTGTGCCAGAGCGATGCGTTTTTCGATCATGCGCTTGATACGTCGGCCGGATCGCTTTCACCGAGAACAAGTTGGAAGGCATTAAAAGATTTTGAATTAACGCTGCCGCCCCTTGATCAACAGAAGCGCTTTGCCGAGATCCTGTGGGTGGCGGATGAGGCGTTGGAAAGATTCAAGCAATCTGTTACTTCCCTTACCGCTGTGAAGAGTCAAGTTCTCCGAGAGTCCTTGCGGCATGAGTCAACTCGCGAAGTAATATGCGGCAAGCTTTATAACATTCCCCCTCGAAATGGATTCTCCCCAAAAACCAATGCATCCGGTGCTGGCTATCCCACATTAAGCATTGGCGCTGTTAGGGATGGGAAGGTCGATCCAAGTGGCAACACAAAATTTGCCGAAATCTCACAACCAAACCTTGAGAAGTTTCGTTTGCGGTCTGGGGATATCTTAGTCGTAAGAGGGAACGGCAACAAATGCTTGTGTGGGAAAGCTGGCCTTGTTACGGAAGTTCCGGAGGATTGTTTTTACCCCGATCTTCTGATTCGAATAGCTTTCGATGCAGAAAGGGTTCTCCCCGACTTTGCAGTGGCGCAATGGAATGATCCATTTACACATAGAAAGCTTCTTGCGTTTGCAAAGTCTACTAATGGCATTTGGAAAATCAACGGGAAGGATCTGCGCCAACATAAGCTTCTTGTTCCCAACCTTGATGTTCAAAAAGAAATCGTAAAACAGCTCTCAGTCATTGGCGCTCGTGAAAACGAGTTGTCCAAGCACATCGAGGATCTTCTTGGTCTTCAACGACAAATTACAAACGATGTAATAAAGGGAGCCGCCTATGTTTAACGAAGAAAACACGGTCGAGCATATGGTTCTCGACACGCTTTCTGGCAGCGTGACTTCGAACATGGTTGCCGAAGAGCTCGCCAGCTACGGTGGCGAGATCAAAGGCTGGCGCTTCGTGGCCGCCGAAGAGCTGCCGCGTCAGCACTCCGACGTGCTGGTGGAGTCGATGGTGCGCGATTCCCTCATCCGCCTTAACCCGGAAATCAAGGCCCAGCCCGACCGGGCCGACGAGGTGCTCTACCGACTGCGGACCATACCGCTGTCGGTACAGAGCGAAGGCCTGGTGCGGGCCAACGAGCTGTTTGCCGAATGGCTGCGGGGCGAGAAGTCCATGCCCTTCGGCGAACGCGGCGAACACACGCCGGTGCGCCTGATCGACTTCGAGAATCTCAGCAACAACGATTACGTGGTCACCAACCAGTGGGTCTACCCGGTCAAGGAAGGCGGTCGCCGCTTCGACATCATTATGCTGGTCAACGGTATCCCGCTGGTGGTTGGCGAGGCCAAAACGCCGGTGCGCCCGGCGGTGACCTGGGTGGACGGAGCCAGCGACATCCACAACGGCTACGAACAGAGCGTGCCCCAGATGTTTGTGCCCAACGTGTTTTCCTTCGCCACCGAGGGCAAATGCTATCGCTATGGATCAGTGCGCATGCCCATCGATATGTGGGGCCCCTGGCATGATCCGTCTGATAAATCTGAAGGTACCCTGGTCGATGTGCAGCGTTCTATTCGCAGCATGCTCAGACCCGATATCATTTTGGACATTCTTCAGAATTTCTCGGTTTTCGCAACAGATAAGAAGCATCGGCGTATCAAGATCATATCCCGATACCAGCAATACGAAGCCGGCAACCTGATTGTGAATCGTGTGGTGAACGGGTACCCAAAAAAGGGCTTGATCTGGCATTTCCAAGGATCAGGAAAGTCACTGTTGATGGTTTTTGCATCACAAAAACTCAGGATGCATCCCATGCTTAAGAACCCCACCGTAGTCATTGTGGTGGATCGCATCGACTTGGACACCCAGATCACAGCGACCTTCAATGCAGCGGATATCCCCAATATGATAGGCGCCGGCACACGTCAGGAGCTTAAAGACTTTCTAAGCCAGGATATCAGAAAAATCATCATCACCACCATCCACAAGTTCGGAGAGGCTGATGGTCAACTAAATGACCGCTCCAATATCATCGTCATGGTGGACGAGGCTCATCGCACCCAGGAAGGTGATCTGGGGCGTAAAATGCGCGAGGCTTTGCCCAATGCTTTTCTGTTCGGATTAACTGGTACACCGATAAACAAGCGGGACCGCAATACCTTTTGGGCTTTCGGAGCAGATGAGGATGACCAGGGCTACCTGAGCCGCTATTCCTTCCAGGACTCCATCCGAGATAAAGCTACACTGCCCCTTCATTTCGAAGCTGTCGATGTAAAACTCAAAATCGACAAGGAAACCATCGATGAAGCTTTCAAGGAAATAACCAATGAGCTGAGCGAGCAGGATCGCGATGATTTGGCTAAACGGGCAGCCAAGATGGCAGTGCTGATCAAAGCGCCGGAGCGCGTCCAGGCCATCTGCAAGCATGTATTTGACCATTATCAAGAGAAAGTCGAACCCAACGGATTTAAAGCGCAGCTGGTTACCTTTGATCGGGAGTGCTGTGTTCTCTACAAAAAGGCGCTCGATGAACTGGTCGAGCCAGAGGCCAGCGCCATCGTGATGCACACCCAGGGAGGAAAAAGCGATGAGTACGCTGAATGGAAACTGAGCAAGGATGAAGAGGAAAAGCTTCTTGACCGCTTTCGAGATCCTGTCGACCCGCTAAAGTTCCTTATCGTCACTTCCAAGCTGTTGACCGGATTCGATGCGCCCATCCTCCAGGTCATGTATCTCGATAAGCCAATGCGTGATCACAACCTGCTGCAGGCCATCTGCCGCACAAACCGCCTCTATCCCCGCAAGACCCATGGCTTAATCGTCGACTACCTCGGCATTTTTGATGATGTGGCCCAGGCTCTCGACTTTGACGAGAAGGCCGTCCAGAAGGTCATCACCAATTTGGACGGACTTAAAAAGGAACTACCCGGCCAAGTCGCCATTTGCCTCTCATTCTTTCCGGATGTGGATCGGTCGGTGGGTGGCTATGAGGGGCTCATTGCGGCTCAGGATTGCCTCCCGGACAACGAGACAAGAGATCGATTTGCCGCGCAGTATTCAGCGCTGTCAAGGCTGTGGGAAGCGCTTAGCCCAGATCCCTGCCTCACCCCTTACCAGAAGGATTACAGGTGGCTCACCCAGGTTTATGAATCGGTAAAGCCACCCAGTGGTCACGGAAAACTCCTGTGGCATGCACTGGGGGCTAAGACCATCGAACTGGTCCACGAAAATATCCATCTCGAAACCGTCAGGGATGATTTGGACACTCTAGTAATGGATCCAGAAATTTTAGAGAGCATTATTGCCTCCAAGGATCCCAAAAAGGCAAAGGAAATCGAAATTAAAATCATCGCTAGGCTTAAAAAGCATAAAAATGATCCGAGATTTATTGCTTTGGCGGAGCGCCTGGAAAAGCTCAAAGAAAAGCATGAGCAGGGTCTTGTGACCAGCATTGAGTTCCTTAAACAGCTTTTGCTGATCGCGCGCGATGTGGTCGAAGCCGAAAAACAAGTCGATCCCGAGGACGAACGAACCAAGGCTAAAACGGCTTTGACCGAGTTGTTCAAAGAGGTCAAAAACGATCGTACGCCGGTCATGGTCGAGAGAATCGTAAACGATATTGACGAAATTGTAAGGCTCGTTCGTTTCCCAGGGTGGCAGAATACCAAGGCGGGTGAGCGTGAGGTGCAGAAAGCCCTAAGGAAAACTTTGCTCAAGTATAAGCTACACAAGGAGCAGGATCTTTTCGATAAAGCCTACGGATATATAAAGCAATACTATTAAAATCGAGATTCAAAAAAATAGGTATCCCAATGCTAAAGCAGCTTATTTCAGAAATTGCACCTAAATCATTTGACCCTGTGATGCTTCGTAATACCGAATTTTACATAAATATTTTAGTGGCACTTTTCATCATTTTTTTCATTTTGATCACATTTCGCGTATTTATTAGATGGATTGGGGTGTTACTGTGTAGAGTTAAAATCAGGCGATCGTTGAAAAAAACGACTGAATTGAGAAGGGTAAGACAAGAAATTCCCGATCTCGTCAGTAGGTATTGCGGATGGGCGAAAGAGGGTTTCCAAGAATTTAGAATGGCGTGGGAAGAAGCTCGACTGCCCGAGGAATCTAAAGCCGTATTACCGATTCGGCTGCGAGAGTTCCTTACACCAGAAATGGTCCTTGATAACGTGCGTAATCGTCGTATGGCGGAAGCATTACCGGGAATCTTTGTAGCATTAGGCATATTTGGTACATTCCTCGGTCTTGTTTTAGGTTTAGGGGAATTAGAGTTCGGTAAGCTTGAAAACCTTCAAAATGGTGTGAGCCATCTTATTTCAGGCCTATCCCTTGCATTTTTGACATCGTTGGCAGGCATTGCGCTTTCAATTGTATTTTCTCTTTCATACCGCCTCTCAATTAATCGGTTGGAAAGATCCTTTTTGGCATTGGATGGCTTATTATGTAGGATTTATCCATTTGAATCTCAGGAAAGATATGCCAGACGATATATCCAGATGCAAGCGGATGTAAAACAGGGATTACAGACTTTAGCAACGGATGTTGCCATGCAAATATCCGGAGCTATCGGACCTCAGCTTGCTGAGGCTCTTCAAAGAAATTTAATCCCGGTAATGAGAGATCTTCACAGTTGGATTGAAAAGCATATCCAGGAAAATAGAAATCAGCAAAACGACATAATTTCGGGTTTCAACGATCATATTACCCGTTTAAGTAAGGTCATTGTAGAGCATTTTAAAAACTCACAAGACCGACAGTCTGAAGCCATGGAAGCTGTTTTACAGCATTATTCTAGCCATTTAACAGAAACTTTCCAAAAACAATTTGAAGCTATGGGTCGTGTAATTGAAGATACGACGAAAGCACAGCAGGAAATCAAGCAACAATTCGTTGATTTTGGAGAGCAATTAAATAAACAATTTCAGTCCCAAGGTGAGTTAATCGAAAAAACGAACAAGGCTGGTGAAATATTGGGAAGCAGTCTTGATAGCCTCGAATCGATTGCCCAGAAACTTAAGCTTTCAGCTGATGATATCAGCTCAGCGGCTGAACTCTTGGAACATTCGGCAAGCTCAGCTATGGAAGGCCAAAAAGTTTTAAAAGAAACCATGGTAAGGCAAATTGAGACTATGGTCGAAACCCGGAATGAGCTTGAGGGGTCATGGCGTGAAATAACTGAAAACGCAGCTAAATTGGTTGAACAAGTCAGCGCTACCATCCAAGAGTTAGCCAGCGGTATTGGGGATAATCTGATAAAAGCTTTAGATTCCTTTGATGGAAAAGTCGCAGAAGTTGTAGAAAGATTTTCTGGAACTCTTTTTGAGGCAAGCCAGACTATTTCTGAAATGCCTCAGCTTGCTATGGGTATGAATGAGAACCTTCAAACGATCAGCAATGGAGTTAATGAACAAAAAAATATTTTAACTGAAATTAGGGAAACATCAAAAAGCGTGTTTTCTGAAAATATACAAATGGTATGCGAAGCATCCAAAGAACTTGGAGAAAGTGCCGGTAAAATCGGATCGACATCAACAACAATGAATGAGTTCTTTGGCAGTTTTTCGGATAAATTCTTAAAAGGTGCAAACCTATTCGAACAACGTAATCGACAGGCATTAAGTGATCTCAATAGTATAATAAACGAATTGATAGTTGAGTTAAGGCAAGGTCAATCATTGTTGGACAGTAAAGGTCCTTTAGGTCAAACGATTAAGAGGTTGGAAAGCCTGCAAATAAATCCTGAAAGTAAAAATTATACTAAAATCGAGGAATCAATTGGCAAACCGATACAATCATTAACAGAGCAACTTTCCGAGATAATTGATGTTATCCAAAAAAAATTAAACAACGGTGATGCGATTAATAATGATGATATAGTTGAAAAAATATCAGCCATTGAACAACGAATACAAATAATTGGTCCTGGTTTGAAACAGGCTCTTGCTCGTTTGGCTAATGTCGATAAGACAGTTACAAAAATTGCCGCTGCAAGCGAAAATAAAATAAATACACAGACCAAAACGATAAATCCTCCTGAAAAAAAGCGTAGCCTCTTTGGGTTTGGGAGTAAAAATTGATAGTCGTAATCAAAAAAGACGGCAGTTCATGGAATAAAGGCCAAAAGTCATCCGCCGAAACTTTTTGGGCGTCATATAGCGATATGATGGCTGGCTTACTAATGATATTTACGCTCACCACTGTTATAACTTTGCTTGATATTGGCGAACGCCTTGTTAAACCTACAGAGGGGGTTAGGGAATGGGAACAAGTCGTAAATGAAATATGTCATGATAAAGATCTAAATGAAATTGAAAACGTTCAGGTTGACTGCCAAACTGGAGCTTTGGTTATAAGCGAAAAAAGCCTAAGGTTTGGTTTCGCAAGAACTGATCTTGGAGACGAGGCTAAAGATGCTTTGCGAAGGGCTGTACCAAAGTACCTTGAAATCATTCACCGTTATCCGAAATTTTTAGAACGAGTGGAAATGATTGAAATCTCAGGGCATACAGATAGAGATGATACAGGAAATGGTAATCCGTATGTTTCGAGGGAGCGAGCAGGGCAGGTGATGGCGTTTTTGATGAGTGAGCCAAATTTATCAGAATACCGTGACCTAATAAAATCCAAAGCCATGACGGCAGGCTATTCCGCAACAATGTTTCCCGATTCATGTGATAAGGACAGGTGCGCGGAGGCAAGACGTGTTGAAATCACAATTCGGTTGAGCGAAACAGATATGTTAAGGGAATTTATAGATATTTTAAACCAAGTTATACGATAGCCTCATGCAACTTTCTATTACAAATAACAATTTGCTTGCAGCACTGGAAAGGGTTCGTGTTCAGCACCCAATAAGGCGAGGGGAAAAAGTTGAAACTAGTAAGACGATAGTCGATGAGGTAAGGGACCTTTTAGAACGAACGGAATTAAACAAATTAAACAAACTATCTTTTCAATTCGATCTGATAAAATTGTTGGCATGCGTAGAAATAGTTGCAAATGATAGAGACGGCGATATTGCCGATAAAGCTGCGACGGTGGCATCTTTACGGCCGCGCGATGCCATGTTGATAAAAGGCTGGTTTAAGTTGGTTTCGTTCTATCCCAATCTCCTTCTTGAAAAACTACTTAAACATCTCATAGAAAATCTAGGATTCTCAGCACTTGAAAATCACGAAAAAGTATCTAAGCATATCCCACACTGGTTTTTAGCTGATAAGTTATCGAGTGGAATTTTAAGGGATTACAATTTAAGGTCTAACTCTGCTACATTAGATCAATATATGTCGGAGCATCTATTTTCGACACAAGATGGTTTATATAGTACGGTATGGTTTGAATTGCTTACAAAAGGAACCAGGAGCGATTTGATCCGGCAAGTTTCAAGGCGTATTCTGGTTGAAATGCATAATCGCCAGAAAGCATCCGAGCGGATCGAAATCGGGCAGCACTATCTTAATACGCTTAATAATCTTGATGAATGGCACGAGAATATTCTTAAATATATTCTGGCCAAATGGGGAAAACCTAATTCACCACATGAAACACAAAAAAAAGAGAGCCGTTTTTGGTCACTAGTCCACCAATCCGCAAAAGATGAATTTAGACGCTGGTTGATGTTGGAAGAGGTAGAGACCTTTTTTGAAGGTGAGCGTGCTGATTTTTGGCGCCATTATGTTAATTCGAAGTTCATCCGAGATGTAAATAACATTTTAGGTGGTGAAGGCTTTATGTTGGACTTTGGACATTTTGGAGTTATTGAATTTAAAAATGTCGGTAATGCCGCCTATATTTATCCCAGAGAAATTTTTAGGAAATTTTGGAGCAGCGCAGAATTCTGGACAAACAGCCCTTCACATTTCAAGGAGCTATCCAAGACAGTTCGATCAAAAAGGATGTCTGGGTGGGATGGTCGAATATTGCATCATGCAGGATGGGAGTATACTTCAAAAGATCGCATCAATACCTTGATGGCAGAAAAATGAAACTATTTAGGCTTCAAAGAAAAAATATAGTAGAACGCCAATTTTCCGAAAATGGCATTAATTATAATTTTAAAGGTGATGCTGCGGTTTCATTTCCTTTAAACTCAAACTCCTCAGATGTATTATCAAAACTGTTGTCCCAGGGTGGATTGTGGTCAGCATTGGATGTGCTTTGGGCGGATGAGCTAGTTGAAAGCATCGATCAAAACGCATGGCGTATTCCTTTTAGCGTATATGACCAAATTGAACTTTTAGAAGATGATACTTTTTTTGATACATTGCTGATACCAAAACCAGAGCCTCTAAAAATAGAAGCTAAATCTATTGCCAATGTTGGCCATCCGGATTTCAGAATTCACATAGAGGCAACTCATCCCGAACAAGGTCCCCTCAGAGAAAATGACCCTAAACGGTTTGATCGTGTTTTTTTCCTTTCCCAAGACTGCATCGTCCCCCTAACCCGTGAACAAGCAAACTTGTATAACACAGCGCTTGGGGAAGGAATAGATTGGATCAATATTGAACAGCGGATGAGCTATTTAGCCTCAACGAAAGATGCAGCAAAAAAAGCCGATGCATCAATCGACAGCTATCTTGAAAATGAAGACTACGAGTTCAGGAATGAAGCGGATTTGGATCTCAGGGAAATCAGTTCTGAACAATTGCAAATTGTACCTCAAATTCAAGGTTTGGACGATTATCACATAAATGCTGAAGAATTATTGAATGGCCAAGTCCGTGGTGTTGTATCCAAACCACTTTCACCCTCTAAAAGGAACCGAATGGTTCTATCAAAGACATTAAGGGAGAACATAGAGAAGCTCCCAAAGAAAGGTATGATAACAGGGGTAAAGGTACCTAAACTACTAACACAACCTGAGACAATAATACCTGAAGGTTTTGATCTTTCCTTATTCAGCAAACGTGTCAAAGGAATTCAGACAAAAGTATATAATAGTAGACCTTATATTCATGTTGGCAAAAACAGGGGCGGTTGGTTTGAGGGAATACCGGGAATTGAGATGGAGGATTGGTCCCCTGCTCCTGAAGGGGAGAGCGAAGGTCGTGGGGGCATCTATGGAACAAAACCTCCAAATTTATCAGAAGATACATACCGAGAACTATCGCGGAGGGCTAAGGAATCTGGCGAAGAGTATGTCCTGCATGAAGGGAATTGGATTCGCATTGACCCTGAAATATCGCAGCGCTTTAATGATACTCTCAATGAGTTGGAGGAACAGAGCGGTGTGTATCGTATACCCGCCGGATCGGTTTTAGAAATCTATCAAAATCTGGAACTTTTAGAATTTATCGATACTCAATCGTTTTCAAAAGATGACAGTAATCTACCTGACGATATCCCGCAGATTGATCCCCCTGATTCATTTAATGGTCAGTTATATCCTCATCAACTATATGGATATAAATGGCTGCACCGTCTATCGAATAAATTCATCGGAGGTCTCCTTGCCGATGACATGGGATTAGGAAAAACCATCCAAGTAATTGCGCATATGCTCAAATTAAGAGAGGTGGGTATTAGTGGACCTCACCTTGTTGTGATACCTAAAACACTGATGGCCAACTGGCTCAGAGAGATTCATCAATTTTCAAGCGGCACACTCACGGCATATTCTTTCGACGGTCCCCAGCGGCACATTGATGCATCCATGCTGAATCAATTTAATATCGTTTTGGTTACCTACGATACACTTCGAAGAGATCAGGCGAGGCTTGCCACAGTTGACTGGCATATGGTTATTTGTGATGAAGCACAATATGCCAAAAACCCCACAACCCAGAGAACTTGTGCCGTAAAAGCTCTAAAGTCAAAACATCGTGCGGCTCTAACAGGCACACCAGTGGAAAATGGGCTGATTGAATTTTGGTGCATTATGGATTTTGTGCAACCAGGCCTGCTCGGAAGTTGGAGAGATTTTAGAAATGAATTTGAGAGACCGATCATCGATTCGGAAGGCAATGAGCGTGATAATAAAATTCAGGAGCTTTTAACCAAGATCAAAGGATATTATTTACGTCGACTAAAGGACGAGACGATAGACCTACCAGATAAATCAGTCCAGATTATTGAAACAAAGCTTTCTGAAGACCAAGCTCGGCTGTATAGGATGATTGCAGTCAATGCGAAGGCCGGTGGACGTGGCGCAATGCTTGGAGCGATTCAAAAATTATTAATGTTATGTGCGCATCAAAGTACATTCGATCAAACATTTAATATAAATGATGCTGAATGCCCAAAATTAGACACAGTAATAAATCTATTATTATCTATTAAAGAAATGAACGAAAAGGCAATTATATTTACTGACTTCAAGATCGTGCAGCGTGTATTGCAAGGTCGTATTCGACAAGCGGTAGGAATATGGCCAGACATTATCAATGGTGAAATCACATCTAATCGGCAAAAGATTATTGATATTTTTAGTGAAAAAGAAGGCTTCAACGCTATTATACTTGGTCACCAAGTGGCTGGTGTAGGACTTAACATTACGGCTGCGAATCACGTTATCCATTACACTAGGCCTTGGAACCCCGCCAAAGAAAATCAAGCCACGGACAGGGTTCACAGGATTGGTCAAAAGAAACCTGTTACCGTATATTATCCTATAGTGAGGGATGCAAGGTTCAAAACGGTCGAGGATCGATTAGATGAATTAATTCGGTCTAAGGCTCAACTTGCAAGGGATGTACTGAGACCCACAAAAGAAATGCAAGTTAAAGCAGAAGAGCTATTCGATTGTGTCGAGGCTGCTGTATGATGGGATCTAAAAATCAAAAAATTTATGAAAATTTCAAGCCAGTGACATTGGATAGCACTTTATGAACTAGCGAATCAATAATAACGAAAAGCCAAACCCACCGCGAGGTGGGGACGGAAAGCCACGGGTCTTACCAAGACAGCCGGGTTGCCAAAGGATATGAAAACCGGATCCCTGGTTACCCATAGGATTCGGTTTTTTTGTTTGGACTGTGACCGGATCTGTCACACCTCGCGGTTAGGATGCTAGCAGAAAGGGAGTTGGATCTAACTGATCAGGAGGAAATATTGAGTACTTTAGTCGGCAAATCAGAAAGCTCCAATGTGTTTGAGGAAAAGGACAGAAAAGCTAAACGGAAAAATGTTGTCCTGTTGCCCTTGGTCGGTGCGGTGGCCTTGCCGGTGTTTATCGGCTTTTTCGAACCCGGGTTCATCGATATTGTCTGGGAGCTCTTTTTCTGGGCCGCCTTCTGGTTGGTGCCCATCGTTCTATTTGGCATCGTCTATATGTGGGCGCGGTCGGATGAGGGAATCATCAGCGTGCTGGGCAAGTTCATCCGACCGGTGCCAGCCGGCGTGATTTACAATTCTGATCTCAAAAAAGCCGGCACACCAGTGGTGACCATCAGCCTCATCGTCGCGAACACGCTGTTGTTTCTGTTCACCCCTGAGCTGGTCGTGGACCAGCTATGCTTTTTGCCATACAACGATCTGAATATTTTCCATGTCCTGTCGACCACGGTGACCTGTGCCTTCTTCCACGGTGATTTCAGTCACCTGTTCGGTAACATGATTTTTCTGTGGGCCTTTGGTGCCACCCTTGAGTCGCGACTGGGGATGTGGCGCTACCTGGCCACTTATTTTTTGTGCGGCATTATTTCCAGCCTGATCTGCCTGAACCTGCTGATCATCCAGGTGATGGTGTACGACGATCCGCTGTTGCTCCTCCAATACAGTTCCATCGGTGCTTCCGGTATCATATCGGGCCTGATGGGGCTCTTCGTCATTCGCTGCTATTTTGCCCGGTTGTCCTTCAGTCTGCCGATTTTGTTCAACCCGCTGTTCTCGGTGCCCGTCAAGATCAACGGGATCGTCTTGATCGGGTTTTTCTTTGCCAAGGATCTTGCAGGCAGTGCCGAGCAGATGGCCGACGCCAGCATCATGGTCGATTACTGGGGGCACGTGGGAGGTTTCATCGCCGGTATTGTGTTAGCCTTGGTGTTCCGGCTGCAGGGCGACGGGGCCGGGGAGGCTCAAGAGGTCAAGGCCAAGAGGCTCACCAAATCAGTTGGCGGCACGACCGAGGCATCGGATCTGTACACCGACATCCTAAAAAACGATCCGGAAAACCTGACAGCTTTGAAGCATTTCCTGAAGCTCAACCGCTACAACGACCAGGAAGAGGGCACCTGGTTCGTGAAACTGCTGGCCGCTACCGTGAAACGGGATTTCCAGAGCGCAGTGCGCCTGGTGCGGGACTATTACCCGAAGCACCTCAATTTGTTGTCGGGCGATATCCTTTTCCGGATTGGCACGGAGTTTTACCAGTACGCCGATTACGAGAAGGCCCGCCTTTGTCTTGAACTGGCAGGAAGCAAAGACGGCCCCTGGCAGCACAAAGCCATGCTGATCCTTAGCCGTACCTACGAAGCCATCGGCAACCCGGATAAAGCCGTAGCCGTGCTTGAAGAACTGCTCGAGAAAGAGCCTGAGGAAATTTTTCGCCGGCAGGCATTGAAGCGATTGATGGAATTGGGACAGACCCAGGACTCTTTCAAGGAACTGACGACAATCGCCTAAAGGAGTATCGATGGGTGCTTACATGCTCGACGTTGGATACAATTGTAACGGATTTGAGATAGGTTGTTCGAATTGCAGCTACAACAAGAAGTTTTTCATGGGATTCAGTGTTTTTGATTACCGTTTTGAAGACCACGTGTCGTTCATGGAGGACGAAGACAAAACTCGATTTTGCGAAATCCTCACAAACCACAAGGTTCAATCGACAAAATTCGACAAGCCCATCTATCGCTGTGCGGAATGCGGCGTGGTCGAAATGCAACGGTACGCCCTCGTGGTGTATGATGACGGTTCTGTTCTCGAGACCCGATTCGATTGCCCCCGCTGTGGTGACCGCATGCAGATCGTAAACCATGTCGATGACATCATCTCATTGACCTGCCCGGAGTGCCGAAACGGCCGCATCAAGATCACCGACGCTATGCTCTGGGATTGATTGGAGGTGCTATGACCGCGATCCTGCCTTTCAGGGAGCAAGAGCTACAAATCCTGGTTGTCGAGGACGACGATAACACCATCGGGGTGTTCGTTAAGTTCATACAGATGAGGATCACACTAAAGGTTGGTGGGGGCTTCAGCGTATAGGGACTTCCTCCATACGATCTATATCGAACCTTATGTGGACCGATATCCTACTGATAATTCATCAACAATTCTATCTGATCAAAATTGCTACGAGAAAAAACAAAAGCAACCCCGTGACATAGTACCCTTCAAACCAGATGAATCCGATTCGTACCACTATCCTATTTATATAAGGGGCATGCCTCGGTCGAGGGAGCCGCCAAAGTCACCGATAGCCCCCAGCCTTTCTCAATATCATCAGGGACTACCAATAGAGGTGCCTCTATGGGTTCGTACATCCGATTGATATTATGAAAGATCAGTTGGCGCTATATGGCATGCAACTGACGTAATTTCCCAAAAACTCCTCCCACCAATTCCCGAAAACCGTCGGTAAGGTGGACTGATCTAAATCCCAATACCCCAACTTATTTTTTCCCCACCTCGTCGAAACCTACTTAACTCCGATAGGGACCCAAACCATACTTTATTACTTGGGTATGCATTTCCGCATACCGTTTAATAACTTGGTCCCGAGCCGACATGCTTACAACTGAACAGTTCCTGCAAGAAATCCACGAGATCGCAGCCTCGACCAAACCCGATGAGTTTGAGGCCGCTATTCAGCAGAGATGCGTGTTGTGGGCCCGGGAAATCAAACACGAGGAGTTAGAAATTGCCAATGAACCAGATCAAGACCCAGATTGTTGAAAAACTAAAAGAGTTGATGTGCCCCCCTGATGGAATTGCGTTGACCGGCGGTGAACAGAAATCAAAAGGGAATCAATACCCGAACGCAAATAGCATCGACCTGGACAGACATGTCAGCGGTCAAACCACCTTCGCCATAGACTTCGCTTATACCGATGCCAAATGTAACGAGCTCTGCCTGTGCGGCGCATTCGACCTCGACGAGTCCGGCGAAGAGGGTCTCGCCAAGGCCGAGAAGATTCAAAAGCAATTGGCAGCCAATGGTATCCGTTCCCTGATTAGCTTCTCCGGACAGAAAGGCTGGCATGTTTACGTGATCACGGATCCAGTTCCCAAACAGGTTATGGTAGCCGTTTTAAAAAAGGTGAAAGCCAAAATCCCATTCCAGGGTGAATTGATCCCCGGTGACGGCCAAAGATGCAAAATTGCTCCCTGCCTTCACCAGGTCTCCCGCAAGATGAGCTACCTGGTAGGGGAACAGCCATACCAGAATGCTTTCGGCCTGGATGACCTCCCGGATGGTTTTTACGAGGGGCAGCTCGAGATACTGAAAGGCATCACCCCGACCCCTGCCAATGTGGTTATCGCGTTTGCAACTGCCGATCAAGAGCCCCAGCGCCGGGAAATCAGCCAAGATATGATCCCGGATCTGAATAAAGACGACGGTATCCCACCTTGCATCCGAAAGCTTGTGGAGAGAGGGGGGAGCCCACACATAGGGCGGTACGACCTGTGTAATCTAACCCTCCGCGGCTATACCGTCGCGAAGGGTCTGGGCAAGAAGGAGAGCATCGAACTGGCCAAGAAGATGGCGGAAAACGCTGAAAACGGACTTGTCCCAACCGGCAAGACCTATGCGGCGAAAGTGCGGCATTTTAATAGCACCAAAAACGCCCCGAGCCTGATGGACGCCCCATTTAGCTGCGTATACATGCTGGGTGGTCGGCCCTTCCTTGATTTCGACTGTGGTGAATGCCCGGTAAGACCGCCCGGGGTAAACGTGCATAAACGTGGTTCCGACCGTCAAGGCGAAACCTCGCCATTGCTAGTTCTTGAAAAGGTGATAGCCCGAGAACTGATGACTCACATTGTCCAGAAAGGCTCGCCCGTCGAGCCCATTGCTCCAGAGATCATGCCATCGAACGAGTTTGCGACTCCCCTCTTGAAGGGCGCGAAGAAGGCCTTCAAAGTTTACGAACTCTTGCTCCGTGCCATCAGTGATGGCTGCGTTTCAGTTACTGGGATTGCGAAGTGGATCGACCAAGAGATTCGCAAGGTCGATGACCTATCCGCCTACACCACAATGTCCTCTGATGAGTTAAGTGACCTATTTAACACCAACAATATAACCTTTGCGCACTTCCACACGGGTTTTAAAGACGGGGTCCTCGAGCTATTCGAAAAGCTATCGAGCCGTAAACTCGTTAATGACGATACATGGCAGGAAATGCTGGGCCGCGCCGCCGACTTGACGATGCGTTACCGCCTGGCGGAAAAGTCAAATGCCCTTCATGCCGATATACTCGATCCTGCGAAAGACATCTTCACAACGCATTCCGAATATACAAATCAGTCCACCCAGATTGTTGCGGGAACCATGCAGGGGGCGGTTGCCCCGATAGGTGCCTACGCCGAGCAGCTCATCGAGGATTTGCTTGGTGGCGGCGCAGCGAAGACACCGACCCCGTTTTCGGATCTAAACGGCCTCCTTGGAGGCGGTTTTACAAATGGCTCTTTAACGGTGGTTGTGAGTCCCCCAGGAGGCGGTAAAACGACCATCGCATCCCAATGCGCAGATTTCGCTGCCCAGTCCAGTACCCCTGTGATTTTCGTCAGCATGGAGATGGGTAGAGAACAAATCTTCCATAACAGCCTGGCACGGACGATCCCGATGAATAGCGCCAAGATCCTCTCCCCCTACGCGGATATCAAAGACACTGTACAAAACCAGCTTGCGGAGGCTGCGGAATCCTATTTCGAAGGCATTGGCAAATACCTCTACATCGTCGAAGGTACGTACGACACCACTCCTGCCAAGATCCAGGCCATGATCCACACGGTGCGGACTGAGCACAAGCTTACCAAACAGGATCCCATCCTGGTCGTTATCGACTACCTGCAGCTACTGAACACAGGCAATGAATTATTGGATACCAGTCCTAACGAAACGGTAAAGATTAGTGAATTGGCCGTGCGATGCAAGCAACTGGCCAGAGACTGTGGCGTCGCAGTTTTGGCGATTTCGGACATTACCAAGGACGAGCAGCAGAAAAGCTTCGCCAGCAAGGAATTTACCCTAAACTCGCTGAGAGGCTCAAACCGTATCGGTCATGCGGCTGACACAGCCATGGCCCTGTACTCCGAATGCAGTGAAGCGGACGGCGGCAAAGCTACGGCAGACCCTTGGGATATGTACGTCCAAAAAGTAAGCTCATCCGAAAGAGCCCAAGACTTCGTAGAGTCCGTGAAGCGTGCAAAAAATGAGCACAAAACCGGCGGAGACGGGGCTGCGGTATATGCCCGCCTGGAGTTGATCAAAAACCGGGCCGGTCAGGGCAGAGGCAGTCAGTTCCTAATTTACGAGCGCGCCTACCACCGGTTCGAACCAGTGACATTGCCGGGCCAGGCCCAGGCAGAAGGGAGAGCCTGATCATGAACAAGCTCGAACTGCTGCTTAAAAAGGTCCGCAACCGTAATACGGAGAGCCGCCGGCCTCACCTTGAGGCCGCCTCCAATTTAGGTTCCGCCACTAAGGGGACCACACCTCGACAAAATGACACCATAGTAAGGCCGGCGCAATCCTGCGCGGAACCGGCTGCACCCACCGAAATGGAGTTTACGGTAAAGTACATAACCGACTCTGAGGAGGCTGCGGCAATAGCCGAGACTGAATTTGACAGCGAATTGTCCATAGGCGTCGATATCGAGACGATGAAGATGTCGCAGTATAAAAGCCATTCGAGGGCCGGGCTAAGCCCTCATCTATCGCGAATAAGATTGCTACAGGCTTGCCAGACCCTGGATAAGGTCTACGTGTTCGATATCCCTAAAACCGGTCTCGAACCTTTAATGCCTATATTGACGGGCCCCATGGTCGCGCATAACGCTCGGTTTGAAATGTCCCACCTATACCATTCTGGAATCGAAATTTCCCAGATCGACTGTACCATGCTGATGTACAACGCCCTTCGAGGAGGAACAATAAATCTGAAGGATCTTACCAAGCAACTGCTCGATCTGGACATTTCGAAAGAAGAGCAGGCCTCAGACTGGAGCTTGACCGAACTTAGCTCTTCACAGATCCAGTACGCAGCCCGGGACGCCTGGTTGGTATTTCGGTTGTATCCGATTCTGAAGAGCAAGCTCGAGGAACAGCAAAAAATGAAGGTATATGAGCTGCTTCGAGAAGCCCAGTTCCCGGTGATGAAGATGGAGTACAACGGTTGTCATTTCGATGCGAGCACACACTGGCTGCTGATGGATCGAATCAAGGAGGACCTTGAAGCCGCGAAAATCCGACTGAAAGCGGCTGTGGGACCAAATGTCAGCTTGACGAGCAACAAGCAACTCTCCGACCACTATAAAAAGGTGTTGGATCCAAAAATTCTTAAGAAGTGGCCGCGAACTGAGAAAGGGGATGATCTATGCCTTGATAAGCGTGCAGTCCAAAAATTCACCCACGTCGAAGTTGTCGAACCCTTGGTTAGATATAAGCGCTTCCAGACACTGGTTCAAAATTTTGGGAGTAAGCTATTAAGCGACATCAACCCCGTCACGGGCCGAATCCATCCGGAGTACGGTCTTGGAGCCGCCAAGACGGGCAGGTTCACATGCTCCAAGCCGAATCTGCAGCAGATTCCGCACGAGAAAGAGTTCCGGGATTTGTTCAGCGCACCAAACGGCAGGAAAATTCTCGTCGCGGACTACAGCCAGATAGAACTGAGAGTCCTTGCCATGTTGGCCAAAGAACTCACAATGCTTGAGGCCTACCGCAACGGGGAGGACTTGCACCGTTTGACGGCAGCCTCCATGGCGGGCATTCCGCCTGACGATGTTAGCGGTGAGCAAAGACGGGCAGCCAAGCCCGTCAACTTCGGGATCATTTTTGGTATGGGAAGCCAAGGACTCTCTAACCATGCGCGGGATAAATATAATGTCGTGATGACACCGCGAGAAGCCAAGAAGAATATTCAAGCCTTTTTCGAAAAGTATCCGGCAGTAGAGGCCTGGGGGAATAACAACAAAAAAAGTGCTGCTGTATACAGATTTGTGGAGACAAAGATGGGCCGCAAGATCAGGGTCGACAAGCCCCATACTCAATCCAGAAACTACCCAGTGCAGGGCAGCGCCGGAGAGGTGATGCTTGCTGCGATAATCGAACTGGACAGGGAGATTGCAGCCTCAGGACTGGATATCAAGATGGTCAACATCATACACGACGAGATCGTCCTTGAAGTGGCGGCAACAGATGCTGAACAGGCCAAGGATCTACTGGAGAGAGCTATGATTAACGGGATGCTGAGGGTGTTCCCGGAAGCCCATACAACCGGGCTGGTAGAAGCTGGAGTTGGGGATACCTGGGGGGAGGCGAAGTGATGATCGAAGGCAAGTTGTACGATTTGGCAATGGCATGTTGGGATCTGGAGGAAAGTAACTACGATATTGAGTGGAACCACAGGGAGTTGCTGGACTTCAGCTTCGAAGATCAAGACCTCGAAGCGAAGATTGACGCGGTTACAGCCAAGTGCCGGGAGATTAAGGCTAATGATAAACCTCCGAATCTTCCGAAGGTGGCCAACATTTTTCGAAATGAGACAGCTCCTGTGCCCAATAACAGCGTGATCAGCGTGCTGGCCCGAGCAATCATGGCTGGAGGAAGGGGATTTGCTGGTAAAGTGGACGGATGGCAGGTTCACGCGGGCGGGCTTGCATACGAAGCCGCCTTCCAGAACGCCGGCACCATCACAGTTACCATTGCAGACTGTTTAGACCAGGAAGCCTTCATTGAAGGTTTGAATTTGCTTACCCTCGACGTACTGATGGCTATTGCCGGGCATTTGTGCGTTGCCTGCCAGCAAACCCCAACAGACAATCCCTTGCAGACGAAGGCCACGTTAACAGCAAAGCAGATAGCCTGCTACAAAGGTTTCAAGTCCTATGGGAAGGATCGATGGGCGTTTCTCGAGAGAATCAACCGGGAGGTGCTAAACCTGGGTAAGTTTCAAATAAACGTGCGTGATGCGAATATCAGGGATGGTTCTAAGTCATACGAGAGTTCCTTCGCCTTTATCAAGCCTCATAGACGAGACTTCAATCGGTTCACAAAACAGTACTTTCCAACTTCCTGGCGGATAAAACCAGGCAGCTGGGCGGTCTACAACATGTCCAGGGCACATGATAATTTCATCGGCAAACTCCACCAAGCGATTATCGCATTTGACCATCGAGGACAACGAGGAGCAGAGGCCTACGCGAAAAAGCTGATGTATTCGCTGTTTGTCATACCTGGCGGAACGCACTACCTGAACTTTGGGGCTAAAAAGAGCCTTCGAGACTACTTAGCGCTCATCGGGGAGCTCTATGTGAATGAAGACCCCGGACGTAACACCCTTCATCGGTCGCTGAAGCGCCTTGGAAGCGCCATAGATTTTTTAGTTGATCGGGAGATGATCTCTACCAGCATACAAGGCAGTGTGCATGAATACATCAAGAGCCGCCTAAGGCCGTGGGAAACACGCCGGCTGCTTGATCAGGTCGTTGAAATCAAAATTGTAAGCCCCGATGAAACCTGCGTTACTTGACGCAAATTCCTGTGCTACTTGACGCGGATACCTATGCTACTTGACGCGGATACCTATGCTACTTGACGCAAATACCTATGCTACTTGACGCAAAATGGAATGAAAATGGAAAGAAAACAGGTAGTTGAAAATCCTGAATATTAGAGTATTAGAATACTTGATACCGCCCCCGGACTCGCCTGAAGGCTCCCGGGGGCTCGTAAAAGCCGAAAACCCGCATAATCCCCCGCCGCTGCATCCGAATTTCAAAAAATCAGTCCCTGCAATGCAGGCCGCCTGTAAAGCCTCCGGATTCTGTCTGTCTGCATATATGTAGAGTAGGAGTAGATAATTATGTCGGCATTCAGCCCGATCCTGCATCGAGCAGGTTCTGTTTCAATACGAGTCTGGAGCTATCTGGAATGACGGTTTTTGGTCTATTTCGGGATGGTATCTAAGCCGGAAATTTGCATCCTGTTTTCTTCAAAAAATAGCCTCCGAGTAGCATTATTTATTAAGCGGAGAAGAAACAAATTTACTACAAGGAGATCATCGATGAAAAAAATTCGCTGCAGCTTCTGCTTGGACGAAGCAACGGTGTCTTTGCTTGACGAAGCCGCCATTAGGAACGACATCAGCCGATCGGCGGTTATCCGTTTGTTCCTTGATTTGGCTAATTACCTGCCAATAGAGAGTTTGAAATTGACATCGCCAATACCCGCACTGCTAGGCCTTAATAAGGAGGTCTTTTAATGCAATTAGAACATAGACCTACCTCCAGCAGTGTTATTTCGGCTAATCCCGGCATGGACCCTGAGCTTTACCAAGAAGAGTTTTGCAGGTTCGTAGGGGTGCCAGATTCAATTCCAGTGCCGGTGGCTATTAACCAACTTACAGGAGGCCTTATACCCAACACACCGGAGAACCAAGAAAATATAAATTTTATGCTGGCCTTTGTCGCCACCCAGAAACCGACTTCGATGGTCGAAGCGCAGTTACTCATTCAGCTTCTATCCATTCACAACCTGGCTTCGAAGATGCTAAAAAAGGCTTCCGAAGAAAGGTGGCCGGAAAACATCGAAAAATACACCAACATCGCCATGAAGCTGACCAGGGGCTACAAAAGCGGTATGGAATCCTTGGCCAAGTACAGACGGAACGGGAAACAGTTTATGCACATCGAGCATGTCCATGTGGAGAAAGATGCGAATGCCATTATTGGTAGCGTGGATAGGGGGGTGGGGTAAATATGTCGAATCCAAAGCGTGGTAAAAAGGTATGGTATTTAAAAAACGGGGCAAAGGCATTGGATCTTTCCGAATTGCCGCGTTGCCAGGCTATTGCAAAAAGTACGGGATTACCCTGCAAACGACCGGCGTTAAAAGGCAGTTCGCTGTGTGGCATACACGCTGGTCGATACCGACCTGGCGGTATTAAAGGCAACCGTAATGCCTTGAAGCATGGGCTTTGTACAGAAAAGGCGAAGCAGGATCGCTTGCTGGTAAAAGAAACACTGGGTTTTATCGGCCAATTGACCAAGACTTTAAGCGCTCAGATCAGATCCCCTGAAAATAGATAGTTGGGTTACCCCCTCTCCAAATTAGGTTCGAGGGGGTATTTCATTGCAACCAATGCTTCATCGTGCCGAAAAGAACCCTGCCACCTTCTCACCTCCTTTATAGGCTCCATAGCCAATCCCAACCGCCACGGCGGTAAACCCTGCCGCCACGCCAACGGCAACAATCTGGGCCGGATTTCCCTTGGCATGCACCATGACTTTTTTAAAGGCCTCTACGGCCACCTGGATCACTTCCGCTTCACCTGCCAATGGACACCTCCTTATGCATCTATAAGAATCACCTCACCAAACGGTGCTTCACGTTTGACCTGACCCCACTGCACCCAGAGAACCGGGTAGTCGGGCGGGACTTCGGGATAATGATGACACTCCAGGTCCGTCAGATAGATAAGGCAGGAAGGATCGACACCCTGCTCCGCGACCCATTCGAACACGGGCCTGAAGTCAGTGCCACCACCACCCACCGGCGCCATATCGAGGGGCAAATCCTCCTTGGATAAATGCTCGTGCAATTGCACCTGGCTGTCGCAGTAGAGCACATCGATTTCGGTATCATACTCCTCAAGAATCGATGAAACTTCAGCGGCAAAGTGATCGAGGGTTACGGAATCGATGCTGCCGGAAGTGTCCAGGGCCACCACGAGGCGGCCAAGATCTCGTGAGTGTAAACTCGGCAGACAAAGCCCATATGCCAGGTAGCGACGGCTTGGCGGCAGCCAGTCATAATTGTTCCGGGCCACGCGTTCGATAAATAGCCTCAGGTACGCCTGCCAGTCGACGATAGGTACAAGCATCTTGTGCACATGTCGTCTTATTACCTTGGGCAGGTTGCCTGCCGACTGGGCATGCTGGGCCGCCTGGGCGATGTTCACTCGCCAGTGCGCTGCCACCTGCTTGAAGGCGTCTTGTGTCTTTACCGGGGCGTCACGCACCTCGCCGGTTTTACCCGGATCCGGGGGAGGATTTTCCAGATCATTTGGTCTTGCAGGCAGCCGCTCATAGATCCATTCAGCTGAGCGACCGTCGTAGTAGGAATTAAGCAACATGCCTTCAGGAAGCTCAAATCCCGCTTCAACCAGGAGTTGGTTGATGGCATAGTCACAGGCTATGTTCCAGCGGACAGGCTCACGTCCGTCACGCCGGGTGTGGTGCAGACAGGCCAGGTGCATCACCTCATGGGCTACCAATCCCATCGTGGCTTTCCTGGAAAGGCTTTGGGCAAACTCGGAGTTTACCGCAAGCACGACACCGTCCGTATAGGCCGTCTCCATGGTGTTGTCCTCGATAATGACCAATCTTAATGCGAGGCTTCCGAAGAAGGGGGAGTCCAGCAGCAGTTGGGTTCTTGCCCAGGATATTTTATGTATGGTTCTCATGCCGCCTCCATGTATCCGCTCATGGCATCCAGCACACTTTGAGCCGCACGGGCGGTCTGCTGCCGTATATGGTTGTTCCGACGCAGTTCCTCCGGGGTATGCCGGCAAAGATCCGCCTCGATCTGCCGGCGCATGGCCTCGAGCTGCGGGTCGTCATAGAGGTTGAGCCGGGGCAGGAGTTCGGTCAGGCGCACCATGTTGCTGACAAGCGAATCCCGGAACACCGCCTCGGGATCCGAAAGTCGTTCCACCATGTTGCCGACCACAGTAAAGAGCCGCTGCCAGAGGTCCCGGTGGGCTACGGCATTGGCCGCTGCCAGGCGCTGTTCAATGTCACTTTGAATGGCCGCCACTTCATCGGCTGCCAGGTTGACCCGGAAGTCCTCCACCTCGGGCACAGGGGTGATCACCGTGCGGAAGGCGAACTTATGCCTGATCTCGGAAGCCTCCGGGTAGTCCTCACGGTTGAATAGGCCACCCAGCATGCGGCGGGCCTCGAAGATCACCTCGGAGTAGCCCCTGACGAAGTTGTCTACGGCCGCCTCGAATTCGGCTTTCAGGGCCCGCATCTGACGGGCATACTCGCTGTAGTTCCGGCTGGGGAGCAACCGTTCGCCGCGCTCACCCCAGGGAAGGGTCTGCTCCTGGTGGAAGGCGCGGGCACTGCCCACCACCACCTGGATGTCCTTTAACGCCTCCTTGGAAGCCAGCACCTTGTTGAAGCGGCCGGCATTGGCTTCACCGCCGTACTGGGCATTCACCTCCCGGGAGACGTTTTTGTCGTGTTTACGTGCCGACCACTGCTGGATCTGAAGAGCAGCCAGCATGGCCTTTTCCGATATGTCATAGGGCATAGATTTATCCTTTCTATTTTTTATGTCAGGTCATGACGCTGTGGTGCCGGGCCGCCCACTTGGCATAGGCCCGGGTGTTTACGATTGAGGGGTTTTGCCGCTCGCTGTCGGTTAAAAGCAGGACTGAGAACTCTTCAGGCAGATGGGCGGCATAGACAACGAGGGCATCCATGTTGCCGGGCTCAGCCAGACGGGCCAGGGCAGCACAGATGGCATAGAGCGTTGCCGGGTCATCCGGTACATAGGCCTTTTCGGGCTCCATCAGGATCAGCTTTGGATCAGGCAGTTGTCGAAAGATCTTGAGAAAGCCCATGAGCTCGGCGGCAAACCCTTCACCGGCAGCACCGGCATAGGCTTCAAACTCCAACGATTCCGGCAGGCCCATAGCCATCAACCGACCCACGTTGGCCACCGTGCGAGGGCAGGGGGAATTTTTCATCTCTGACGTGGGGGTAAAATCGAACAGGAGCTGGGGCCGGAACCGGATAAAGGCGATCAACTCGGGTGGCAGGTTATAGCATGCGGCCCAGGCAGCCCACTCCTCAACGTCCGGCTCAAGTTCCACGATGGAGACAAAGCGGGATTTGACTGGCTCCAGAATGCCGGCAACCCCGGCCTTGTCCCGTTTGCGGTTGGTGGCGGCCATGAAGCAGACTTGGTCCGCAACTTGGTAGCCATTGATACGCCGGGCCAGGATAAGCTGCATGGCAGCGGCCTGCACTGCCGGTGGGGCCTGGCCCAGGTCATCCATGAAGTAGACCGTGGACCTGTCCGCATCGATCAGTTTGCGTAAAGTCCCAAAGGGCAGGAACTCGGCATGATCCTCCCGTATGGCGGGAAGCCCTTTGTAGTCGATGGGCTCGTCCACCACGGGATGGCTGATGACGAGATCCGCACCGGCAGTCTCGGAGGCCTGGGTGACAAGGTCGGTTTTACCAACACCGGGAGCTCCTTTGATCAGGACCGGCGTGCGTGCCGTTATGGCGTTTTCTAAAAGCGTTCTTAATTGACTTGGTTTCATGTGGTTGTTCCCTCCAGAAACAAAAAGACCCGCGATCATCACTGATGATCCGGGTATAGTGGAGTAGGGGATTAGGTATGTCGTTTACGGTTATGTCATGTGCCACACGGCACAGGCGTCGGCATACTCGCAGTCGGTGCAGAGCCATCCGCGGTTGGGGATGAAGACTCCGGCATCGATGCTGTGCAGGACATGGGCGGCGATTTTTTTAAACCGCCTTCGTTCATCAACGGTGCGCCGGCTATGATAGCGCACAAGTTTAGGGCTCTTGGTTTTCATGAGTACGTCCAGCCTGCCTTCCACAGGTGCGTTTGGCAGGATATAACCATTGGTCTCGAGCAGACAGGCGTACCCGGACAGCTGAAGGTCGGCATCGACGTCTTTCTGGTTCTTAGATTTGGCTGCAGTCTTGAGGTCCGCTAGTGTGAGGCGCCCTTTTTCGTCCTCAACCAACAAATCGATGATGCCGATTAGCTGAAAACCGGTATCCTGGCCATCCGTGCCCCGAAGCGGAGCTGAAAGCGGCAATTCGACACCAATGATTTTGTCCGTCGATCCACGTTGGTCCGCTACGAAGACTTCGAGCATTTTGCAACCTCGATCATGAGCCTGATCGATGTCCGGCAGGGCCTTGTTGAACACAATCGGCACATCGGTGGCTCCGACTCCCTGGGCAAGCGTGTCGGAGAAGAGCTCCGTGAGGTAGTTCAAGGGCGCCGGGGATCCGGTTTCTTTCAAGGATCTGTAATAGTGTTCAACCGCATTGTGAACAGCAATGCCAAAGGGGAGGGCAATGCCGCGGCGTTCTAAAGGCCTGCGCTCTACGTAGCGGTAACGGTATTTTAACGAGCAGGCAAGATAGGTTGATATCTGGCTGTGACTGACATGCAATTGAGCAGTCAGCACTTTCAACTGCTGGCGTCTTCCCACCGATAGGTCACCTCCTTTCTTTTACTGGGATACGAACTGGTTGATCACTTGGGAAGCATTTGCCCGACTGAGATGATCGAGGCCGGCACCAAAACGTTCGACGCATTGGCGATCAAAATCCTCGCGAGTAATGCCGGCCTCACCGATCAGGCGCAGGATGTAACTGTGCTGCTTGGATGATAGGCGTCCGTTGCCGTTTGGCTTGTAGCCGTTACCACTCCGCTTTCCGGGGATGGACAGATCCTTTCCCGAACCGTTGCCATTCTTGTAAAGATAGAGGCCAACGCCCAGTTGGGTGGCACATTTTTTCAGGGCATCGGTGGCCGCGGCCTTGAAATCGTCGGCCAGGGAGATCACATCACCGGTTTCTTTGGCACGGGTGATGACGCTGGATCCGAACTGGGTTTTGGTGACGATTTCGGTGGACAGGCGTCCCAGCACCAGGACTTCACCATGTTCCTCAATCACACCGTGCTCGACCACCTCGAAACTCCAGTTACCGTCCAAGGCGTCGTTCAGGCGCTGGATAACGGCATGGCCTTCAACATAGTCGAGCAGGTTGCCGAAGTGCCCCTGCCGCTGGCGAATCTGGGCGGGGTCGAAGGGTTGCTCTAGTAACTCACGGTTCATAAGCATGTCTCCTTTCTGGGCTAAAAAACGGTAAAATATGATTGGAGGCTAAAAAGGGTAGGGGAGCGGTCTTCAGCGTCTATTTATGCAATGGATGTGCTGTTCCATCCGGTTGAACTCGTTAATGAAGGCCTCTTTGAACTGAGCGGCAGATTTGTCACGAAATCCTATGGTCAGGAATACAAACACATCACGGGTTAAATTATGGGAGGGTTTCTTTTTTCCTAGTTTTGTCCAGTAGTTAGAGGGCTGAAAATTCAGCTCTCCAAAATCCTTTGAACAATCAAGGCGTTCAATTGCCTTAAGCACATTCTTGTGCCTCTTGCCAAACTTCTCGGCTATGAAAAAAGCGGCGATAATCGGGAGGCATCCATGGCGAACAGGGAAGCTTTGGATTGAACTCGTTTATGAAGGCCTCTTTGAACTTGGCAGCCTTCGGGCCGGTGAAGCCCATGACCAGGAACACGAACCCGTCCCGGGTCATGTTGTAGGCCTTGTAGGTACGGTTCTTGTCGTCCGTGTAAGAGATTTCCTGAAAGTTCAGGAGATTAAAATCTGGTGAACATTCAAGGGTTTCGATTCCTTGGAGTACATTATCATGCCGTCTGTCGAACTTCTTGGCCACGATCAAGCTGGTGGTCACGGGGGTGTTGTCGTCGTCCAGAACTACCAGGGAAGACTTTGGTGTATAGGGCGACTGCGGTTGCCGTCACTGATGGATTCGTTGTCAATCTATAGGTTCCCTCGTAATCTTATAACCAGAATCGAACAGGTTTTTGAATTGGCAGTACGATCAACTATAACGACCTCGGTTGCAGAAAGGACGGAATTGCCATAACCTCGAGAGACATTGAGTGGCAAGCCGCTGACACCCCCCCCACCCCTCTTCAGAACAGATTCCTAATATCCGGATATTATTTTCGAGTGTCACCTTCCCGTCAAAGGTGAACACGTGCATATGTTTTCCTCGGATTTTTGGTGAATGCAGTAGTCTTCATCAGAGCCGGTGTTGTTGATGTAATTCTGCAGTGAATTTATCCTGCCCTGATTACGTTTTTTACACTCAGAATGATTGCTGACTAGCGAACTTATCTGGAAGCCCGTACTTTGGGGATAGTGAGTCTATCGTATCCCTGACGGATTTGTGATGTGCCCTGCGGCCCATTTTAATCAGTTGCAGCGCGCTTCCCTTTCATTGGTGTATTTTCCCACTTTACATAGACAATGGGGGGCTGAGGCTTGTCTCCAGACAGATGGCTGTGATTCCGCCGACATAGAGGGAGTATTGAACCGGCGAGCAATCCAGTTATTTCATGATTTTTTTGCGCGGACACTGCCAAAATTTGAATTATCTAATAAAAACAGTATTATAAAAATTTCAAAAAAATTAGGTGTCTTACTTAAAATTTGGGTTCAGGAGACCATCTATTAAAGCGAGTGCCGGGAGAAAAGGCCTGCCGGCGAAGCCATAATTTCAGCGAGGATTTAAACCATGACGAATTTAACCAGCAAAGGCAGGGGGCCGCCGCTAAAAGGTTAACTGACATAGTCGGGACTACGGTAATGGACACGCACTGTCGTTAAATTGGTAAGAGACGCCGGAGTTGGAATAACCATCTCTATATTTTGTTTGCAGTGGCAATGATTTCTACTGAGAAACCGGATGCCGCATTTATCTTAAACAACACTTTACATTTTAATTGGAGATTAATGACAATGAGAGACGAAGTATATGTTGATATTAGCCTATTTCCGAAATACCTCGAGAATGCTGAGGAAGTGGACGAAGGTACACGAGCCTACTTCCGGCAGCTATCACCAGATTTCCTGGAGGTGCTGAAAGGGATTGACTGGGAGAACCCCATTGAGAAAGATCTGATGGCTGAATTCGTGCAGGAATGTTGTGAACTGGATCCACGGATGCAAATCCCCGAACCCACATTATACCAAGCCTGCAAATATTGGGCGGATACCATGGCTATCTTTGGACCCTTTACGCACAAAATGCTCGCACAGGATCTGGAACGATTTGGCGTCAAATCTGCGAGCGACTCAGATAGCGAATCTCGAAAATACCTTGGAGTATCCCTTAATATATGTTTTCGAGACGAATACCTTGATTACGCTATACCTAATGGGTTGCCTGTAACTGGTTTGATATAACACTGGATATGCGGGGATGGGATGGTGAAGAGGTTATGGCAGGCCACACGTGCATTTTGCGCAATGTCTCCTGCTAAGGATATTGCGTCTGACTAAAGCGACAAGGAAGCTACCGAACCCGAGAGAATAGGGCCTTGGTAACTACGATTCTCGTATTGCACGCTTCCTACCATGACGCCTGCAGCCTTCCCATGATTCACCGTGACCTTGCCGAGGATGACGTTTATCTCAGTAAAAACCGCGGCGCCCGATCATGCTGAAAACCGATCTCCATTCCCGCAACAAGATTATGCCTTTTCAAAAATTCGCGCAGAGGCTCTTGGCAGTACTTTGGTGAGCGGCATTACCAATGCTCCTGTACTGGAAGACTGGCTGCACCTGGTTCGGTTTAAAATGGTGTCAACATTCTCGGATCAAATGAAAAGAAGTTTCAGCAATGCAGAAAAAGTATGACGTTTTACTTAACCTGGAAGGACTATAATCCCATATATGTATCAGAAATCGGGGGAATGGCCTCCGACAAAATGTCTTATTCTAAAATAGGAGTTACTGCATGACTATTTGTAATTTTGAAGGCAGCGTCCCCAAAATCCAAGTAACGGAACAGGATCTTTCGGAATGGATGGGTAACATTGTAGATTTGGTTAGCAAGGGCGCAATCGCGTACATCGTTCGGAGCGGTAAGCCCGTCGCGGCCTTAATCTCGGCGGAAGATTTGATGACACATCCCAATTACAAAGACTTCGTACCGACGCTGGAAGGAGGCTGGTAATGCTCAATGACAATTTAGTTAAAGCCGTTTTTTGCGATTCCGACCTTTATTCACAAGTCCTCGAGGTGCTTGAACAGGAACTTTTGAAGGTGGCGAATAAGTTTGAATGGCCCCCGGAATGGCTAGACCCTTCGAAGAAAGATGAATTGAATGTTGATGAATGGTTAAGCCGCATCGAGGAATTTGCGGCCGGTAAATCTGACCGGGTCACTCATATCTCCCCCGTAGGACGGTTGAGCCAGATAACGACGATGGCCTTGTTGGGGTTATCAAAGACAATAGACAAGAATTTTCTGGAAGATATGGCGTTGCTGGGAATCAAAAACCTCACCGAATCGACAAGCAGCCATGATGTTGCCAAATCTCTCATAGACGTTACAGGAGCAAAAGAATGAAAAAACAAATCGTAAGCCTCGGTAAAAAGATCAAAACCCGTTATGAAAACGTGGTTTCGGTCTCGGATTTACAGAAAGATCTTTTTCGCACGCTGAACGAGGTGGGTTACACTAAACAGCGGACCCTGGTTACCAAGCGAGGCAAGGTATTCGCATCGATCGAGCCGATTTCCGAAAAGGAATCCGGGGATTTGGTCGTCGTTCCACCCAAAACTCGACACCTTGAAGGTAAACAGCCGGGTTGAAAGACGGCTTTAGCCACCTATTAGAAAAAAGCGCGCGCGACAATCAAAAGCAGAACCCCATCCATCAATCCATCCATACCGCGCGCCACCCCCTTACACATAGCCCGGCCTCTGTGTCCGTTGGCTGATTCCAGCGACAGCGAAGACCTCAGGCGATTTCGTCGGTTGCGTGCCGATCGATCCTTTTGGTCAATGCTAGAGGCTAAGGTATTTTTAATAGCGTTACTTAACTTTTCGGCTCAATTTTTCATGATTGGGATGAATCCTCCAGCGCCAACGAAGCAGAAGCGGTCAAGATCCCACCTGCCACGGGGGTGGCCGGAGGGCAACCTTATCCCGTTCAGGAGACGACTACATGCAACTAATCGACTTGAAGACGCTCGCAAAACAAACCTCTCTTTCCGTGCCGACCCTACGTAAATACCTGAACCAGGGCATGCCCCATTTGCGCCTGTAGCGCAAAATCCTGGTGGACCCTGAAGAGGCCCGCCAGTGGCTGGAGGCCCGCTTCAAGGTGGTCGCTAAAGACAAATGGATCGATACTGTTGACGAGCTTGCCGCCACGTTGCTGGCCAATTGAGGGGTGTTTGATTCCCGGCCTGAGTTCTGTTACCGTGGTAGCCGCGATTTATGCTGCCAGGGTGGTACGAGGAAAGGAGGCTTAGATGCCCTGGCGAAAATACGAAGCCGGTTCCAAGATTGGGAAATACGGCAAGAACTACTATGTTGGACGCGGCATCCAGGTCCGCAAGGACCGGCGCGGCAAGTGGACCGTGTATCTGGAAAAGAACGGCCGGCGTAAAAACAAGACGGTGGGCGAGGGCCGGGAAGGGCTGATCAATGCAATCAAACTGGCCGAGGCCATCGCGGCTCAAAAGGACCGCGGGGTCGTTCACCAGCGCGAGGAAGATCAGAAAAACCAGCTGCCTGCCTTTATTGATTATGCCCACGAGTGGTACCGGGCGGGTTGCAAGAAATGGAAGGATGGCACGGAAGAGCGCTACGAAGAGGTCAAGCGCATGTATCTGGAGAAAGCGGCCTGTTTCAAGAAGCCTATCGACCAGGTGGGCCGCCGGGAAATTAAGGGTTTCCTGGCGGGGGTCTACCAGACCAAATCCCCGGCCACCGTGGAGACCATCCATGCCGTTATCAGCGGGGTCTTCAACGAGGCCATCGATGATGAGATGATTCGCGGCAACCCGGCTGCCGGGCTTTTAAAGCGCATCCTGCCGCCCAAAAATCGCCGAAACCTGAAAAAGGCCGACCCCTTCAGCGCGGCCGAATGTGACGTCTTTCTGGCCAAGGCGGCTCAGCTGTGCAACCGTACCCAGCAGATGATTCTAAAATCCATGCTTTTTGCGGGATTGCGGCTGGGGGAGGCCTTGGCCATGCGGCGAGGTAACCTGGATCTGGTGAACCTGACTTATCTGGTGACCGAGAGTTTCAAGCGTCGCCAGTTCAGAACGCCCAAATCCGACAAGGAACGCCTGGTGGATCTGCCCACCTTCTGGTGCGAGGAGTTGCACGGCTATCTGGCCTACCTCAAGAAAAATAGCCTGAGAAACGGTCGCGGCGGACAGGTGGATCTGCTCTTTGAGGATCCGAAAGAGAAGGGTGGCCCGTGGCCTTACAGCCAGCGCAAGGTGCAGTACCAGATGAAAAAAATCTGCGCGTCCGCGGGACTGCGGATCCGAAATCCCCACGACCTGCGCCACACCTATGCCACGCGTTTACTGATGGCCCACCAGAGTCCGGCCTATGTGCAGAAGCAGCTCGGGCACCACTCCATTTCCATGACGGTGGACACCTATGGCCACTGGATTCCGGGGGAGGGTCGGGGGCAGTTGGACGCGGCTTTAGGCGGGGATGTTAACGGCGGCGAAGGCGGGGCGGTTGTACGGCAATCGCATATAATCGCATATCCGGCCCAAAAAGCGCGAGCGACCCAGGCAAATACCTGAAATCGCTCGTCTTTTTAACCTATGGTGCCGAAGGCCGGACTTGAACCGGCACGGGCGTGGCCCACTACCCCCTCAAGATAGCGTGTCTACCAAATTCCACCACTTCGGCACAAAAGCTTGATGCCCTTTAATTGTTGTCTGCCGGTGCTGCGTTATTGGCACTTCCCGCGTCGGTCGCTGCCGGAGCGGAGGCCGGTTGTTCGATCGGTGCCGGGCTGTCTTCCATGATCGTGCTGGCGGTCTGGTTGCCGGACATGTAGGCCAGCACGAGGGAGGTGAGCATGAACACCACCGCGGCCACCGTGGTGGCTTTCCCCAGGAAGGTGCTGGCGCCTGTGCTGCCGAAGAGGGTCTGGCTGGAACCACCGCCAAAAGCGGCTCCCATATCAGCCCCTTTGCCGGTCTGCAGCAGAACGATCATGATGAGAGCGAGACAGACAATAATGTGTAAAACAATAACGAGAATAGACATAATTATTTCAATGTTCTCATGCGCCGAATTGAATGATTTCGGCAAAAATTTCAGGTTTCAGGCTGGCCCCGCCAACGAGTCCACCGTCAATATCCGGCATGGCCATAAGGGCTGCGATGTTGTCGGGCTTAACACTGCCACCGTATAAAATGCGGATGCCCGCGGCCATGTCCTGGCCAAAAAAATGCGCCAGCTGCTTCCGGATGAAGGCGTGGACTTCCTGAGCCTGATCCTTGGTGGCGGTTTTTCCTGTTCCGATGGCCCAGACCGGCTCGTAGGCGACAACTAAGTCTTCCGGGCCGCGCAAAGGTAATCCTTCTAACCCTAATCGAACCTGTTTGTCAAGCACTGAAAAGGTCTCGTCGGCATCACGCTGAGACTCGCTTTCGCCGATGCAGATCACGGGCTTCAATCCGTTTGCCAGGGCCGCCTTGGCCTTGCGATTGACCCCCTCGTCACTTTCGCCGAAGTACTGACGCCGTTCGGAATGGCCGATAATCACGTAAGTACATCCGGCGGCTTTGAGCATGTCGGGTGATATCTCGCCAGTGAAGGCACCTTCTGCTTCCCAGTGGAGGTTTTGTGCCCCGAGGGCGATGGGGGAGGCGTTCAGGACACGATCCACCAGGGCCAGGGCCGTAAATGGCGGCGCAATCATAACGTCTACGGATTCATCCTTGCCGACCAGCTCCGCCAGACGGCTTGCCGTCGCCTCGGCTTCGGGGCCGGTTTTGTACATCTTCCAGTTTCCGGCGATAAGGGGCTTGCGCTGGGACATCGTTTTATCCTCCTCGAAATGGATGGGACAGAAAGAGAGCCGAATATGACATCAGCGCCAGGGGCTACAACTGGGCACCCACCATGGCGGCCAGATCAATCATCCGATGGGAGTATCCGCTTTCGTTGTCGTACCAGGCCAGCACCTTGACCATGTTGTCGATGACATAGGTGGTCGGGGCATCGACGATGGAGGAGAGGGCCGAGCCGTTGTAGTCGGTGGACACCAGGGGTGCTTCGCTGTACCCCATGATGCCGGACAGGGTGGAGGCCGCGGCGGTTTTCAGGGCTTCATTGACATCGGACTCGGTGATGCCGGTTTTCTCGACCGATACCACGAGATCCACGATGGATACATTGGGGGTGGGCACGCGAATAGCCAGTCCGTTCAGCTTGCCGGCCAGCTCGGGAATCACCAGGGCAACGGCGCGGGCGGCGCCCGTCGTGGTGGGAATCATCGACAGCGCCGCGGCCCGGGCCCGCCGAAGATCCTTGTGAGGAAAGTCCAGCAGGCGCTGGTCGCCGGTATAGGCGTGGATGGTGGTCATCAGCCCGTTGCGGATACCGAAGTTTTCCAGCAGCACTTTGGCCACCGGGGCCAGGCAGTTGGTGGTGCAGGAGGCATTGGAGATGATGTCATGCTGCCTGGGATCGTACTGGCTCGAATTGACCCCCATGACGATGGTGCCGTCGGGGTCCGTGGCCGGCGCGGAGATAATGACTTTGCGCGCTCCGGCGCTAAGGTGTTTGGCGGCACTTTCGCGGTCGCGAAAAAGCCCGGTGCATTCGGCCACGATTTCAACCCCCAGCTTTTTCCACGGCAGCTGGGCCGGATCTTTAATCGCGGTGAACGCAACCGGACGGCCATCCACAATGATTTCATTTTCCGTATGGGTGACCTCGGCGGCCAGTTTGCCATGCACGGAGTCGTAAGTAAGTAAATGGGCCATGGTGGCAGTATCCGTGAGATCGTTGATGGCCACCACCTCGATGTCGGGATGTTTGAGCGCAGCTCTGAAGACGACACGGCCAATGCGGCCGAATCCATTGATGGCAAGTTTAATGCTCATGGCTCCTCCTTGAGGCTTTTGGACATGACCAGGGCGGTTTCCCCGGCCGGTGGATAATAGTTGGGCCGGATACCAATCGTTTGGTAGCCGGATTTGGCATAAAATCGGATGGCGGCGTTATTGGAAGATCGAACCTCCAGCAGGGCCGTGACGGAACCGCGCCGCATCGCTTCTGTCTGGGCGGCAAGCAGGAGGGCCCTGGCCGCACCACGGTTGCGCCATTGGGGTTCAACGGCAATCTTCATGATGTGCATTTCATCGGTCAACAGCCGTACAAATATAAAGCCCACAGCTGTCGCTTGCGAACAGGGCAGGGGGGCAGCCTTCGCGACAAATTGGAAGGCGTCCGGGCAGGCGAGTTCGTCCACAATCGCTTGACGCTGCCATGGCTGGGTAAACGACGCGTGTTCAATTCGGATGATGGTCTCAAGATCGTTTGGACTGACAGGCGCGGAAAACACGGCTAAGGTCAATGCCCTCGTGTGTTACCTTTAAGGATGCTGCTGGCCAGAGAAATGCTGCGTTTGCCGAATGCTTCAAGGGTAACGGCCAAGTCGCCAAGGGCCTTTTCCTTCCGGGCACTGGCGGCTTTGATCAATATGGGCAGATTTACGCCGGAAATGACTTCAACTTTGCCTTCTTCAAGAAAGGAATAGCTCAAATTGGATGGCGTACCGCCGAACATGTCAGTAAGGATGAGCACGCCCTGGGGTTGGCGAACCTTTTTGATGGCAGCGGCAATTTTACCCCTGAGCTTTTCGGCATTTTCGTTGAGATCGATGGAAACCGCCATGGTCGCTTCAGGCTTGCTGCCTGAAATGAATTCGGCGGCTTCAATGAGGGCGTCACCCAGTTGACTATGCGTTACGATAACAATTCCGATCATGGTATCCTTGTCACGTGTAATATGAGTCTTTGCGTTGCTTTGGTTCGCTTCGGTGAAAACGGGTCAGGCGCCGTTGCCTTAAGATATATAATATAATACCCAAAAAGAATGTGACAACCTCGATTTTGAATACAGGCGCCCACTCGATGTCGGCATCGGATGGCAAGACCTGACCAGATGCGGTCTGATGGGGGTTACTGGCAGTTGTCAAGACGTTTCACGATTTGAAAAAGATGTCTCGGTATCCTGGCGCCTGATGTCGCGATGGGTTATTTCGACCTCCGCCCCCTGGTGGCGGATGTGCTCAAAAAGAGCCCGGGCGATGGCTACTGATCGATGACGGCCGCCTGTACAGCCGACGGCAATGGTCAGGTAGGCTTTCCCCTCCTTTTCATAGAGCGGGACGAGGAAATCCAGCAGATCGAAATATTTGGCCAGAAATTGCCGGCTGTTCGGGTCCGCCATCACGAAATCGCTTACCCGCGTTGATTCGCCATCCATGGTTTTGAGGTCGGGGTGAAAATAGGGATTGGCAAGAAAGCGGACGTCCATCACAAGATCCGCATGATGGGGCGGGCCATATTTAAACCCGAAAGACATGACCTGAATCTGCAGCCGCGTCGCATCGTGGCGCTGGATGAGATCCCGGATCTTTTTTTTCAGTTGATGAACGGTCAGGCCCGAGGTGTCGATGATTTGATCGGCGGATGAGCGCAGGCCCATCAATGCCTGTTTTTCTTTCTGGATCCCCTCGACCAGGTTTTTCCCCCGGTCAAAGGGGTGGTAGCGGCGGGTTTGGCTGTAGCGCTGCAGGAGTTCCTTTTCAGTCGCTTCCAGAAAAATAATTTCCAGCGCGTGGCCCTCTTCCCGAAGGGCATCGAATACACCGGTGTAGGCTTTGAGAAATTCCTTTTCACGGGCATCCATGACAAATGCCAGACCGGCGATATCCGCATCATGTTGAAACGGCAGTTCCAGAAACTTGGGCAACAGGGATACGGGCATGTTGTCGACACAATAGAAGCCGGCATCCTCCATCACGTCGATGGCCGTACTTTTGCCTGAACCCGAGAGTCCGGTGATAATGAAGAGTTTTTTATTCGTCACATTAATCGAAACGTCAGGCGGTTAGAATTCTTCGTCTTCGGCTTCAATGACGGCATAGATTTCTTCTGGCGTTGCGGCCGCCATCAGCTGCTCTTTGAATGGTTCATTTTTGAGAATTCGGGAAATCCGGGCCAACACCTTGAGATGCAGACCGGTGGAATTTTCGGGGGTCAGCAACAGGAAAAAAATATGCGTTGGTTTGCCATCCATCGACTCGAAGTCAACACCCGCACGGCTTAACCCAAAGCCGAGCGCGAGGGTTTGCAGCGTTTTCAATTTGCCGTGGGGGATGCCGATGCCGCCGCCGATACCGGTGCTGCCCAGACGCTCACGGTCCATCAGGACGCGAACGAGTTCGTCACGGTTGACCCCGGCAGCTTCGGCTACCGGGGTTGCCAGTTCTTCCAGGACGCCTTTTTTGTCATGGGCCTTAAGGTCGGCACATATGGCATCGCGGCTTAGTACGTCGAGAATTTTCATGGTCAAGTAAACAGCACGTTAAATTGTCCTGATTTTTGGGATTAAACCTGGGGCTGAATCAACCCCAGATCACCGTCGTTGCGGCGATAAAGAACGTTGATCTGGTCCGTTCGGGCGTTGGTGAAAACAAGAAAATTTTCGGTGGTCAAGCCCATTTGAAGAACAGCCTCGTCAACATCCATGGGCTTGTATTCAATATGGGTCACCTTGACCTGTTGGGATATGTCATCGTCCCCTGACGCGGCCAGATCCGCCAACTTCACTTTGCCGCGTGATTTGGAACGCCTTTCACGTACCTTCTCTTTGCCTTTTTTGATTTGTTTTTCCAGCTTGTCCAGCACCATGTCAATGGCCGAATACATGTCTTCGGTTTCTTCTTTGCCATTGATGTTCATACGGTCACCGGAAACGCTGATTTCGGCGATATGGCGAAACTTTTCTACTTTGAGCACCACATTGGCCTCGGCCGGGTTGTCCAACAGTCGGTCAAAGCGGTCGAGTTTATCCATGACATAGCTTTTAAGATGATCGGAGGAGTTAATATTTTTGAATGTAACCGATGTTTGCATAAATGTCCTCCTTATATTTGCTTGCGTTTATTGGAAGGCAGGACACCAAGAATTTCACGGTATTTGGCCACTGTCCGGCGCGCGATGCTGATATTGGCCTCCTTTAGCAATTTGGCAATTTTATCATCACTGTAAGGTTTCCGAGGGTTCTCGTTGGCAATGATGTCTTTGATTTTTTGCTGCACGCTTGCCGAAGCAATTTCGCCACCGTGACTTTTCCTGATGGAACTGTTGAAAAAATATTTCAGTTCGAACAGTCCCTGCGGCGTGTAGGCATATTTATTGGTCGTGACCCTTGAAATGGTGGACTCGTGCATTTCGATGTCCTGGGCCACATCCCTCAATACCATGGGTTTGAGATGGGCGATTCCCTGGTCGAAAAAAGGCCGTTGGAACCGCAGAATGCTGTCCATCACCTTGTAGATTGTTTTTTGGCGCTGATGAATGCTTTTGATGAGCCAGGCGGCCGAGCGCATTTTATCCTGGATAAAGCTCTCGGCGTCGCCGGGCAGTTTTTCCCCTTTGGACAAGGATTTCTTGTAGAGGGCGTTGACCCTCAGTTTGGGCATGCCGTCGTCATTCAATACGATGACGAATTCGTTCTCGACCTTATAAACATAGATATCGGGAATGATATATTGGGGTGTTTCATCGCTGAATTGCCGACCGGGACGCGGTTCAAGGCTGCGAATGATGTTAACCGCCTCAAGGACATCGTCATATTTCACCTTGAGCGCCCGACTGATGGCTTTGTAGTTTTTGTTCTCGAGATGGTTGAGATGATGATTGACGATATCAACGACCAACGGGGTATCGACACCGATGTGACGGGCCTGGATCAGCAGGCATTCGCTGAGGTTTCTGGCGGCAACACCGATCGGATCGAAGGAGTGCATCAATTCGAGCAGGTTTTCGACATGTTCTGCAGGAACACCGGCCGTCTCGGCAATGCTTTCCACAGATACATCCAGATAGCCGTCTTTGTTGAGGTTGCCGATGATCAGGCTGCCGATTTCCCGGTCGGCATCATCCGGGATGCTCATGGCCAGCTGCCAGATCAAATGATCAAAGAGCGATTCTTTTTTGGAGACAAAGGCTTCGTAACGGGGTGCGTCGCGATTTTCCGATTCGAAACTGGTCCGCCCGACGGAATTGTACTCATCCAGGTAGTTGCTCCAGTCGATTTCTTCCGTCAATTTTTCTTCGACGGTGACTTCTTTGGCGTCCAACTCGGCTTCGGCCGGGTTTTCGGCCGCCGGCTCTTCGGTTCTTTCTTCCGGTAAAGATTCCTGGACCTCTTCCAGGGCCGGGTTTTCTTCCAGCTCTTGATTGATGGTTTCCAGCAGCTCCAGCCGTGACAATTGCAGGAGTTTGATCGCCATCTGGAGCTGTGGCGTCATAATGAGTTGCTGGGTGAGCTTCAGTTGCTGTCTGAGTTCGAGTGCCATACTATAAGCGGAATTCGTCCCCCAAATAGATTTTACGGGCCGTTTTACTGGCGATGATTTTATCCGGCGGCCCGTCTTCAATGACCTGGCCATCATTCAGGATATAGGCCCGATCGCAAACTTCCAGTGTCTCCCGCACATTGTGGTCCGAAATCAATACCCCGATCCCCCGGGTACGCAAGTGTTTGACAATATTTTTGATGTCGATCACGGCCAACGGATCGACACCGGCAAAAGGTTCGTCCAGAAGAATGAAGGCCGGATCGGTGGCCAATGTGCGCGAAATTTCCAACCGTCGTTTTTCCCCCCCGGACAGGACCGCGGCCTTGCTTGCAGCGAGGTGCTGGATGCCGAGTTCCTCCAACAGCATGTCCGCCCGCTGGTTCATTGCGTCCCTGCTCAGTGGAAGGGTCTCCAAAATGGCCATGAGATTGTCCCGCACCGTCAGTTTACGGAAGACTGATGTTTCCTGGGGGAGGTAGCCGATGCCCTTGCGGGCGCGGATATACATAGGGTCATGGGTAACCTCCTCCTCGTCGATACGTACCGTCCCGGCATCCGGTGTCACCATGCCGACCGTCAGATAGAATGTGGTCGTTTTTCCCGCACCATTAGGGCCTAGTAGACCGACAACCGTTCCACTTTCTACGGACATACTAACATCGTTAACGACTTTTCGTCCACTGTAGTTTTTTTCTAGATTGTCGATTGCCAGAAGGGGCATGATTTCACTTGCTCATAGGGGCATCAATACCGTTTTTTGCCCGATTTTTCGTTTTTGGCCCTCAATCGGCATCCGTGTCGCTTGGGAAAAAGACCGCCTCTACGCGTTCTTTCTTACTACCCTCAACTGTAATGCGATCCTTGGCCCTGTAAAGGGTGATCTTGGTCCCCTTGATCGTGTTTTTGCCATCGATGATGGATGCGGTTTGGCCAAGCAGCGTCAATGTCTCCTGGCTGGTGGAATAGAGCGCCTTATCCGATTTGGCCGTCCGTCCGTCGAACAGAATGGTGACGTTGCCGCTGGCTTCAATATCGCGAATGCGCGTGTTGCCGGTCGACGCGTCAGCCCCTTGGTTCGCATCACCCTGGTACCAGACTTTGAGCTGGTCCGAGGTGATGGTCGTCGTTCCCTGAACCACCTTCACGCTGCCTTTGAAAACAAAGGTGCGGCTGCGATTGTCGGCATCCAGCCTGTCGGCCGATATCTGAATTTTTTCCTTGCTGTTCAAGGGCGACGAGAGGGGCGTTTGCTGCGCTTCTACAGGGCCGGCCGCAAAAACCAAAAATAACAGCAGGCCCAATATGGTTACCACCCGTCCACGGCTTTTTTCATAGGATTGTATTGTCTTCACTGAAGGATCCTTTTACCGCGCCTTCCAGAACGGCCGTTTCCGAGGCCAGGTCTACGGTCATTTTATCGGCGTGCAATTCAAAGGCCTGTCCCGAAATTTTTACCGGCACCGGCACATTGAGCTTGCGTTGGCCGTGGTCGTAAAAGAGTGTTTGTGCTTCAAGCTGGTAATCCGCATCCCGGACGATGACATCACCGGAGATTTCGATATTGTTGGTTTGGGTATCCAAGCTTCCCTGGCGGCCTTTTACCATCACCTGGCGGTCGTTTTCCATAAAGAAAATGACCTCCACATCGTCGAATCGGGCTTCTTTGGCATCGTCGCTATAGCGGGCGGAAGCAGCCTTCAGGCTCCATTCCTTGCGGCCGTCCTTTACGGCGGTGTGCTGGATGTCATCAAGAGCGATGTCCGTACCTTCCGGGATGGCTTCCACCAGCTTGGCCGGGTTATCGGAATATTCCCGGTATTTCAAAAAAACGGTGATCAGCAGGCCTAAAATCAGGGCGATGCCAATCACCAGAATCGTTTTCAATAGCTTTTTAGCGGGTAACATGACCCCTTTTTTCCGGCGATACGGCCTGGTGTTTTCTATATCCGGCCCGCTGTGCTTTTTAGACGGGACCGCAACTTCGCTGGACCTTGTTGGGCTTGGTTTCGAATGGGGTGTGAGATGCGTTGCCCGAGGGAATGCCCAGCGGCATTCCCCCCATTCGTCAGGGGCCGAAAATCGATCGAAGCTTCCCTTTACCCCGGGGGGTGCTAAAAGTCAAGAATCGAAACTTTGCCTTGATTATCGATACGTTACCTGTTAGCTTAACGCCTTAAAATTAACCTTGGAATGGTGTGAACGGCGTGAAATCGAAACAGAAATCGACAATTCGCTGGGTACTTCTGGTGGTGCTTCTCGTACCTTTGATTGGGGCGGGAACCCTTGTCGCCATGCGGCTGGAGGGCCGTACGCCGGAAGTGACCCACAACATGACGGAACCTTTTATCGGCGCACCGCGGGACATCGTGCTGGATATTTCCGAACGCGGCCGCGGTCTGCAGCGCATTCGCGTCACCCTGACCCAGAACGGACATGAAACCCTTTTGGAGGACTTCCAATTTGAAGGGTCCATGTTAGGGGGCGGCAGTGGTATCATGGCCCATCAGCTTCCCGTGTCCATCGACGCGGCGCGTCTTTCCCTGAAGGACGGCGAAGCCCAGATGCGTATCGAAGTCCGCGATTTTTCCTGGCGCAACTGGTGGCATGGCAACTTGGCGGTCGTGGAACTGCCCATGGTGGTGGATACCCGCGCACCGCAAGTCGAAGTCCTCAGCCGTCTGCACTATGTCAACCAGGGCGGTAGCGGTGTCGTCGTCTACCGGCTTTCAGAGACCTGTACGCGCCACGGGGTCGAGGTGGGCGGCCACTTTTACCCGGGATATCCCGCGGGGGACAAAGATCCCAAACTCATGTGCGCCTTTTTTGCGGTGGCCTATAACCAGGGCACCGATACGGCGGTTCTGGCATCGGCGACCGATCTGGCCGGCAATCAAACCAAGATGGGCTTTCACTGCCGTATCCGGTCGAAATCTTTCCGCCAGGACGTCCTGAAAATATCCGACACCTTCATTCAGGATCGAATGAAACCGCTTTTGGCGGCGGAAGGAAAATCCGCAACAGACCCGAAGGACGTTTTCCTGGCGGTCAATCGCGACATGCGCAAAGACAACTATGTCCTCCTGACTGGCCTGGGGCATCAAACGGTGCCGAAGATGATGTGGGACGGTGCTTTTACAAGGTTGCCCAAAGCGGCCAATCGTGCGCGTTTCGCAGATCATCGGGTCTACCGTTATAAAGGGGCCGTGATCGATCGCCAGGTTCATCTGGGGGCCGATCTGGCGTCCCTGCAACAGGCCCCCGTTCCGGCGGCCAACAATGGGCGGGTGGTCTTTGCCGGCCGGGTGGGTATCTATGGGAATGTCGTTGTCATCGATCATGGATTTGGCCTGTTCAGCCAATACGCCCATTTGAGTTCGATGGCGGTCGCGGCGGGTGATCGGGTGAATAAAAACGACATTATCGGCAACACCGGTGCTACAGGGCTGGCCGTGGGCGACCATCTGCATTTCGGCATCATGGTCAATGATACCTTTGTGAATCCGGTCGAATGGTGGGATAGCCACTGGATCAAGAACAATATCCTGAACAAAATGAAACTGGTGGCCCGTGCTGCCGGTTCTAAAAATTAGCCTGGGCCGCGGGCATTTTCTCAGGGGAACCCGGCGGCGGCTCGACCCGCCGGGAATTTCAAAAAATCGGGATTCGTTACCTCGGCCCTTCGAAATAGGAGAAAGGGGCTTCTTCGCGCCATGCGGAAACACAAAGTCACCAAAACATACGCAGAAATCAATCAGAGAATCAAATCCGGAGATGTGGTGGTGGTTACCGCCGAGGAAATGATCGACATCGTACGTGACGAAGGGGCCGAAGAGGCGGCCCGCCATGTGGATGTCGTGACCACCGGCACGTTTGCCCCCATGTGCTCTTCGGGCGCGTTTCTCAACCTCGGCCATGCCGCGCCGACGATAAAGGCGTCCAAAGTGTGGTTCAACAATGTGCCGGCCTACGGGGGGATCGCCGCTGTGGATTGCTATCTGGGTGTCACGGAGCCCTGCGAAGACGATCCGCTCAACCGGGTTTATCCCGGGGAATTCCGCTATGGGGGAGGGCATGTCCTCCAGGATCTTGTGGCCGGCAAAACCGTCCACCTGAAAGCCACGGGGTATGGCACCGACTGCTACCCGCGCACGTACCTTGAAAAGGAAATTGCCCTCAAGGATCTCCCCTATGCTTCCCTGTTCAACCCGCGCAACGGCTACCAGAACTACAACTGCGCTGTCAATCTTTCCAATAAGACCATTTATACCTATATGGGGACACTTAAACCCCGGGCGGCCAATGCCAACTTCTGCTCGGCCGGGCAGTTGAGTCCACTCTTCAATGACCCCCTCTATAGAACGATCGGCATCGGCACCCGTATTTTTCTGGGCGGCGGGGTCGGTTATGTCACTGGGGCCGGGACCCAGCACAAACCATCGGCTAAACGCACACCGAAAGGCGTTCCGGTGACGCCGGCCGGCACCATCAGTGTCATGGGGGATTTAAAACGGATGTCGGGCAAGTGGCTTGTGGGCGCCAGCATCCAGGGGTACGGCTGCTCTTTGTCGGTGGGACTGGGGGTGCCGATTCCCATACTCAATGAAGAAATGGCCGGCTATACGGCGGTTTCGGATGAAGATCTTTTTGCGCCCATTGTCGACTACAGCCACGATTATCCGCAGGGGACCGGGAAAACCTTGGGTCAGGCAAGTTATGCGGACCTCCGACAGGGGCACATCGAACTGGATGGCAAGACCATCCAGACCGTCCCGCTGTCCAGCATGGTCCGGGCCCGTGAGATTGCCGCGATGCTGAAGGAATGGATCGCCAAAGGCAAATTTTTCATTGGAGAACCCCAGGCCACCCTGCCGTCCAACTGACGCCCGCCAGTTTTGGCCATCGGGAGGGGGCTGCCTTGAGCCCATCGACCATGTCGGATGCGTATCGCGCATTTATCGCGCTGGCATTGCCGCCGGCGGTAACCGATTTCCTGAAACGGGTACAGGATTGCCTTGTCAAGGAGGGGGTCCGGGCCCGCTGGGTGCGGCCGGAGGGCATGCACCTGACATTGAAATTTCTGGGCGGCCTTCCGCCGGAAAAGATGGACGACCTTGCCGCTGCCGTGGACGCGGTGGTTCGTAGCTACACACCGCTCGAGCTGACGGCCCAGGGCCTCGGGGGATTCCCGAACCGCAGCCGACCCCGCGTTTTATGGGTGGGGATTGGCGGCCAGAGTGCACGCCTGGCGGATTTACAGCGGCATCTGGAGAGCGCCCTGATGCCGCTGGGATGGTTGGCGGAAAAGCGGCCTTTCAGAGGGCACCTGACGCTGGCCCGGGCCAAAGGGCGGCGCCCCTTGGCCAGGAACATGGCCGATACGATCGAACAGTGCGAACCGGAGGGCGTCGTTCCATTTACAGCCGCTCGTCTGGTTTTGTACCGCAGCCACCTGAGGCCCACGGGGGCCGTGTATGAGGCGCTCCGCCAGTGGGACCTGCATGACGCGGCCTCCTGAAGGCGCTGCTCTGAAGGTATTGGGGCGTAAAAAAAAGATAATGGAATGATGACCCGATCGGAGCGATGGCCGCAGAATCCTATTGCCGCCATATCTGTCGCTCGACTTCGATAAATTGTTGCGTGTGTTACACTACCAGGAGGATTTTATGGCGATTACACCGGATAAAGAAAAAGCGGTAGCTTCGGCAATGACCCAGATCGAGCGCCAATTCGGTAAGGGCTCCATCATGCGGCTGGGCACCCAGGCGATCGTCAAGGTGCCCGCTGTTTCCAGTGGCTCCCTGGCCCTCGACCGGGCGCTGGGTATCGGCGGGTTGCCGCGGGGGCGGGTGATCGAAATCTATGGACCGGAGTCCAGCGGTAAGACCACTCTCGCGTTGCATGCCGTTTCGGAATTCCAGAAACAGGGCGGCATCGCCGCCTTCATCGATGCCGAACACGCGCTGGATACGAGCTATGCCCGTAATCTGGGCGTCAATTGCGATGAATTGCTCGTTTCCCAGCCCGACACGGGCGAGCAGGCTCTGGAAATCGCCGACATGCTGGTGCGTAGCGGGGCGGTGGACATCATTGTCATCGACTCGGTGGCGGCCTTGGTCCCCCGGGCGGAAATCGAAGGCGAGATGGGCGATTCCCACATGGGGCTCCAGGCCCGGCTCATGTCCCAGGCGTTGCGTAAACTGACCGGCACGATCGGGAAAACCAACACGTCGGTCATTTTTATCAACCAGATTCGGATGAAGATCGGTATTGTTTTCGGCAATCCCGAGACCACCACCGGCGGGAATGCATTGAAATTTTATGCCTCCCTGCGTCTCGATATCCGCCGGACCGGAGCGATCAAGGAGGGCCAGGAAGTCACCGGCAGCCGCACCCGTGTGCGGGTGGTTAAAAACAAGCTGGCGCCCCCCTTCCAGGAAGCCGAATTCGATATCATTTACGGCGAAGGCATATCCAAGACCGGCGAAATCCTGGATGTCGGTGTGGAGTGCGGCATCATCGATAAAAGCGGTTCGTGGTATTCCTACAATGGTGAACGCATCGGTCAGGGCCGAGCCAATGTAAAAAAATTTTTTGCCGCCAACGAAGACATTTATGCCGAGGTTTTACACAGCATTCGCCAGAAACTCGGGTTTGAAAAAGTAACCGCAGAAAACACGGAAGAGGCCGATAACGGATAGATGGTTACAGCCGGGTGCGGTTGCCGGCAATAGCTGCATTCCGGAGGGACGGAAGCGGGGTAACCGGTTGTCAGACGGTTAAGGAGAGATCGCAATGACGGGAAACGAAGCCAGAAAACTATTCATCGATTATTTTGCCAAACATCATCATCAGACCGTACGAAGTTCTTCGCTGGTGCCGGCAGACGACCCCACTCTGCTGTTTACCAATGCCGGCATGGTCCAGTTCAAGCGAACTTTCCTGGGAGAAGAAAAACGGAATTACAACCGCGCCGTCACATCTCAAAAATGTGTGCGCGCCGGCGGCAAGCATAACGATCTCGAGAATGTGGGGTACACAGCACGTCATCACACCTTTTTTGAAATGCTGGGCAATTTTTCCTTCGGGGACTACTTCAAGGAAAAAGCCATTGAATTCGCCTGGGATCTGTTGACCAACGGATACGGCCTGCCGGCCGATAAACTCTGGATCTCGATTTATCTGGATGACGATGAAGCCCATGACCTCTGGCGTGAGCGTATCGGCGTGCCTGAGGATCGGATCGTGCGTCTGGGGGAGAAAGACAATTTCTGGGCCATGGGGGATACAGGTCCCTGCGGGCCCTGCTCGGAAATCCATCTGGATCGGGGCGGCGTCTGTGAACTCAACAATCCGGATTGCGGTGTCGACTGCGACTGCGACCGTTTTCTGGAGATCTGGAATCTGGTTTTCATGCAGTTCAACCGCGATGCGTCCGGGAAAATGGAGCCGCTGCCCAAGCCCAGCATCGACACCGGTCTGGGGCTGGAGCGCATCGTGTCGGTTCTGCAGGATGTGGCGTCCAACTTCGACACCGATCTGATTGTTCCCATCATCCGACGCACGGAGGAACTGGCCGGCCGCTCCGTGGACGAATCCATGGAAACCGGTGTGGCCATGAAAGTGATTGCCGACCACAGCCGCGCGGCAGCGTTTCTCATTGGCGACGGTGTGCTGCCGTCCAACGAGGGGCGGGGCTACGTGCTGCGCCGGATCATGCGCCGGGCCATTCGCTACGGCCGCAATATCGGATTGACGAAACCCTTCCTGAACGTTACCGCCCGGGAAGTCATGGCCATCATGAAACCGGCTTATCCGGAGCTGCTGGAGGCGGAAGCCTATATCACCAGCGTCATCGAGAACGAAGAGGTGCGCTTCTCGGAAACACTCGATCATGGCCTGCGGGTTTTGAACGACACCCTGGAGGATTTGCGGGCCAAGGGCGAAACCGTGGTGCCGGGGAAGGTGATTTTCAAACTTTACGACACATTTGGATTCCCCGTGGATATCGTGCGTGACGTGGTAAGGGATGAGGGGCTGACGCTGGATATGGACGGATTTGATGCCGCCATGGACCGGCAGCGGGAACAATCCCGGTCGGTGGTCTCATTTACGACCACCAGCGAGGCCTACCGGACTCTTTCGGCGGAGGGGTTCAAGCCGGACTTTAAAGGCTACGATGCCCTGACGGCCGACAGCAAAGTTTTGCTGTTGGTTAAAGAGGGGCAGGCGGTTGAAAGCGCGTCCGCCGGTGATGTGGTGGAGATCGTGGCTGAAGCGACGCCGTTTTATGGTGAGGCCGGTGGTCAGGTCGGGGATATCGGTCGTATTACCGATCCGGACGGCGGTGAACTGGCCGTGGACGTTCAGGAAACGGTGAAGGATCCTACCGGCCTGATTATCCACAAAGGTCGGGTTCTAGCGGGCGGCATTGCCCCAAACGCCCCCATTCGGTTGTCGGTAAGCGCCGAAGCGCGCCAAGCCACGGCCTGCAATCACACAGCAACGCATATCCTGCATGCGGTCCTGCGGGAAACCCTGGGCGATCATATCAAACAGGCCGGATCAATGGTGGCGCCGGACCGTCTGCGATTCGATTTTACCCATTTTTCTCAGATCGCACCGGAAACGCTGGCGGCTATCGAAACCCGCGTGAATCAGCAAATCCAGAAAAATATGCCGGCCGAGACCGAAGAGATGGATGCCGAAGAGGCGTTTCAGTCAGGCGCAACCGCTCTTTTCGAAGAGAAATACGGCGATCGCGTGCGGGTGGTTTCCCTGGCCGAATTCAGCAAAGAACTCTGCGGTGGTACGCATGTTCGCCAAACGGGCGATATCGGTTTTTTCAAGATCATCGGCGAATCCAGTGTGGCCGCAGGAGTGCGGCGGATCGAGGCCCTGACCGGTCCAAGTGCCTTGCGCCATGTTCAAAAGACGGAACAGGCGCTGCAGGCGGCGGCCATTCGGCTCAAGGATGCTCCCCAGAATGTGACGACACGGATCGATAAACTTCTGGCCGACCATAAGGCGCTTGAAAAGGAAGTGGAGCGGCTCAAATCGGCGATGGCCTCCCAGTCGGTCGCCCAGGCCGAGGAGGACATTCGCCTGGTGGAGGGGGTGAAGGTTCTGGCCCGCAAGGTTGACGTGGACAACCCGGCCGACCTGCGGGACATGGTGGACCGCTTCCGCGACAAACTGGAGTCGGGGATCGTGGTTCTGGGGGCGGCCAGTAATGGTAAAGCCCTTTTGATCGTCGGGGTCACTTCGGATTTGACGGATCGCTATCATGCCGGGAAAATCGTCAAAGCGCTGGCCGCCATCGTCGGCGGCGGCGGCGGCGGTAAGGCCGACCTGGCCCAGGCGGGCGGGAGCCGTCCGGAGAAATTGAACGAGGCCATCGCCCAGGCCGGTGATCTGATCGGGAAGGGGTAGCACGGGAGATGGATTGACGGCTGCCGGGGCTTCGCCCGTATTTGTTTTTCCCCTCCCGCTTTGTGGGCGGGGAAAAACTCAGGTGGCTTTCAACACGTCGATCATGGTAAATATGCGGCCCTGAACGCCCTCGCGTATCTGCTTTTCCAGATAACGAATGGCCCTCACCGTTCCCTCGACATAGATTTCCCGGCCATTGATATTGTGTTTCAATTCGAACACGGCGGTGCCGTCCGGTGACGTCAATGTGTAGGTATGCCAGCCATGGCCGCCCAGATAGGCTTCCGGGATGCCCCACTGCTGTTTCTGAACTTCAGGATCGCGTTCTTTTTGAATCCGGTCATCTGAAAAATCAACCCCCATCGCGTTGAAATAGCCGACCACGGTTTTGGCCGTTCCGCTGGTATCGGCCTTGCCCTGCTGATGACTTTCGCGAACCTCCAGCGTGTACCCCTGAAAAAGTTCCGGAAAATTCTCGGCCCCATGGGCCAGCATGGCCTGCAGCCCGACAATCTGTCGGGCCATGTTGGGCGCGACCACAGCCGAAACAGAAGATTTGGTGATGGTATCGTGAAGTTCCTGGCGATCGCCGCCGGTGGTCCCCATGACAAACGGCAAGCCATGGGTGCAATAAAACCGGGCGTTGGAATTGACGGCCGCAGGATGGGTAAAGTCGATGCTGATGAACGGGCCGTAAGTGTCCTTGATGGCCATGATGGAGGCGTCCCGACGATCGGGCCGGATCAGTTCGATGGTTTCATTTTCGACGACAACCTGGTCAGACGCAATGTCAGGGCCGGTAAGGGAATAGGGCAACAATGCCAGGGCATCGTCGCGAAGGATGTGGGTGGCAATCATTTGCGTCACATTGCCGGGAAGGCCGTTGACCATGACTTTGATGGGATTCATTCATGCCTCCTGTTGAAAAGGGGAGTGCCTGGGTAGATTGATTTCGTAGGCCATAGCATGGATCGGGGTTATCTTCCAGACTTCTTCAGTGACGGGATGTTCTCAGCGTCAGGTTTTCCGGAATGGTTTGGTTCGCGATGGTTGTCAGACGGGGGAATTCACCCCGGTCGAACATCGCCAGCCCATGTTGCAGACTTTCCACGGCCGCCGGTATGTAGCGGGAAAATTGATGTTTGCCTTTGGTGCGGGTTAAAAAGCCGTAGGCGCCTAAGATTTGCAGGTTGCGGGCGAGGGCGCAATACCGGTAAACGCGTTGCGTCAGCCCGGCGGATAGGCCGGTGCGTTTTTGGAGTTGGTCGGCAAAGTAGACCAGAAGGGTATTTTGCAACGCCTGCGGTAAATCGACGTAGGGGTCAATGAGCAGCGAGGCCAGGTCATAATGGGGCGGACCGATCCGGCCACCCTGAAAATCGATCAGGTAGAACCGGTCTGCCCGCACCATGATGTTGCGGGACTGAAAGTCGCGGTGCATGAACCCCACCGGCTCAATGGCCATGATGACATCCGCCAAGTGCCGGCACTCGGGCGCCACCGTGTCATATGCGGCCGTTATGCCCAGATAGCCCTTGAGGAAGGCTTCCACAAAATAGCGGCATTCCTTTTCGAGAATCACATTTCGGTCATAGCGCCGGGTTTGGTAGGCCCAGTCGGGATTAAACCCCTGGCCGCCTGCTATCGCCATATCCAGCAGGATATCGATGAGGCGACGATAATCCGTTTCGATGGTGGATAAATGGGATGATGCCTGCACACGTGTCTGAAGATTTTCAGACCCGAGATCTTCCATGAACACGAGTCCGGCAAAGGTGTCTTCCAGGTATATCCGGGGGACGGGCAGGCCCTGGCGGTGGAGATGGCTTCCAATGGCGACAAAGGCCTCCGCTTCGCATGTGTCGGCCGAAGGCTTGATGCCGTGGTCGGCCACCACCATGCGGGTTGGCCCCCCGCGCAGACGGTACCAGCGGCGATCGGAGCCGTCTCCTGGCAGCGGCTGCCATTCGGCAGGCGCTGATCGATGGCTTGGATCGATTCGTCCCAACACGTGCGCCGTCATGATGTCGCGGGCTGCGGTCTGGTAGCGTTCCGGTGTGCCCAGGTCCGACCAGCGCAACGGATCGGGGATATAGGCCGAAAGGCGGTGGCCGTCGGCCAGCATGGCCCTGTAGGCATCGATGCTGCTGGCGAATCCTTCCGAAGGAATATAGGGGAGAATCGTGTCGGTCAGCACCTGGATGCCGGTGAACGTCATCAGGTCAGAGGGTCGGCGGCCGTCGGTATCCGTTGCTTCCTGGAAACCGATCACATGGCCCTGATGATCGACAGCCACCGAATCGAACGCCGGATGACGGCACAGGGCCAGCGTTGCCGGACGGTCCTGATCCAGATGAAACCGATAGAGGGCCTGAAAGTCGATGTCCGTTTCGATATCGCTGTTGACCACCAGGAGGGGGTGTGAACGCCAGATGTCGGCTGTGTTGCGGATGGCTCCTCCCGTACCGAGGATGACGGGTTCGTGGCGTGTGATGATATTCGCGGCATAGCACTGTCCGTGCAGAAAGTCTTCGATTTGTCGATGGTGATGATGGGTGTTGACGATCACGGTGTCGGCGCCGGCGGCCGTTAGGCGGCGGATCATGATATCCAGCAGCGGCCGGCCGTTCAGGGTGAACAGTGGCTTGGGGGTATGATCGGTGTAGGGCCGCAGACGGGTTCCGAAACCCGCCGCCAAGACAAGGGCAATCATGGGGCGGTCCTCACTGCAACAGGCCCAGATAGCGTCGGATGGCCTCGGCATAGGGACGGGCCTCTTGATCGTCTTCGTTGCAGGCGATATCCCGGCTGTTAAAGAATTTTACCGCATTGCTGAAGGTGACCCGGGACAGTGCTTCGGGGCACGTGATCTCGCCCTGCTTGAGCATGCGGGACCCTGTGGCGGCAATTTTCTTGGCCTGCTCCTTGTAGCCGACATCACTGCTTTTTTGCATGCCTAACTGGGCCAGAACCACCCGGTAAGCTTCAAAATAGGCTTTCAGGAATCCCGCGTAAAGCCTTAGCTTGCGGAGTCCTGCCGATGTGATGTTGTAGGTGTCGGGGAGCGTCGGGTGGGGCATTAAAACCGCATCGTCAATATAGGCCTTGATACTTTTACGGATGTAAAATTCGGCCGGTTTCTCGATATCATAGGCGAATTCGTACTTGAAGAAGTCCTGGAGGAAACGATAGCTCCCATGCAGATCGGTTGAAATGAACTGGAAAGCGTCGCGTTCGAGGATGGCCAGGGCCGTGAGGGCCACCGGAACAAAGCAGGCCACACAGTTGTTTTTGTAATACTCCAGGCTGGGGCGTTTGTCGGCATTGGTGCGATAGCGGGTCTCATCATGCTCGGTGGTATCTCCTTTGGATACCGGTTCGATGAATTTTCGCTGAACGTAGGATTCAAACGCCTGTTCCAGGGCGTGATCGGGCGCCATGATCAGCGTATCGGCCAGCTTGTAGCCCTGGAAATTGAGCTGCCTTAAATAGGTGTTCGCAATGGCGGCGACAGCCTCATAGGTATAGGTGGCGGCCGGCTGATTCAGCACCGAGGCCGCCACCAGCGCGTGGGGCGTGATGATGGCGATGTTGTTGATGGCATGAATGACACGGTGACCGATGTTGCGGCAAAAGGCGCTGGTGGCCTCTTTGTCCATGGTGTCCAGGGAAAGGTCGTTGCGTGCCAGAAGCGATTGCAAAGACAGGGGATCGTGGAATTCGATGTAGATTTTGCCAAAACGTTTTTTCAGCACCTTGCGCGCCCTGATCACCTGGGACAGGCTTTCCGGTTCTTTTTTGCCGCCCTCAAGTTCATGCAGGTAGGCCTTTTCCTCCGGGACTTTGTCATATCCGATAAAAATCGGGGCCAGAATGAGGTCGTCGCAGGCCCCTTTGCGATGGGCGTCCAACAGGATGGACAACAGGCCGGTCTTGGGAGAGAGCAATTTGCCGGTGCGGCTGCGGCCGCCCTCGATGAAGACCTCGATGTTAAACCCTTCCTGGAGAAGTTTGTAGATATAGGCTGCGAAAACACGAGCATACAGGGGCGCGCCCTTGAAGGTCCGGCGCATGAAAAAAGCCCCGGCGCTTCTGAAAATAGGCCCCATGGGCCAGAACGAAAGGTTTTTCCCCGCGACAATATGGGGGCAAGGCATGTTGTTGCGGTACATGACATAGGAGAGCATGAGGTAGTCGATGTGGCTTTTATGGCAGGGCAGCAAAATCAGCGGGCCCTTCTGGGACATTGCCTTCAGGCGATCCAGTCCTTTCTGGTCCACAATGAAGCCATCGAACATGGTATTGATAATCCAGGTGAGCAGGGCTTCATAAATTTTGATGGTCCAGGGCCGATAGTTCGCCGCGATTTCCTCAAAGTAATGATCGGCCTTTTTCAGCAGGCGTGTGACCGGTTTGTCCTCGGCCGCCGCCTGTTGCCGGATGAATTCCTGGAGAGCGGCACCCGTAAGAACGTTTTCCTTGATTTCCAGCCGGGTTTTCAAAATCGGCCCCATGATGCTTTGCCGGTGACGATGGAGTTGGAGCAGCAGATTACGCCGCAGGGCCAGCGCCTGATAGGTGCTGTCGCGATGTTGAATGTCCGGATGCGCCAGGAACGTTTTGAGATTCAGCGGCGCACTGATTTCGACGAAAGTCCGCCCCGGCTTTTTGATCAGCATCATCACCCGCCGCCAGCCTCCCAGGGGGCGTTCAGGTCCGGTGAGCAGATCCCACAACGAGGGATTGGCCTTTTCCGGATCCTTTTTATAGATCATCAACTGGGGAATCAGAAAGATGGGACGATCCGTTGTTTTCTGAACTTCCAGCAGGTACCGGATGGGATCTTCTTTCTCTTTCACAAAACGGCGGTGAAACCCGCGTGGCTCCACAAGAGAAAGGATGGCTGCCTGCCCGCTGCGCAGTGCCTCGGCATAGTACCCACTGGCATATGCATTCGGAAAATTGAAATGGCGGCAAAAATAATCCAGGCGGGCCAGCAGCATTCTGCAAATTCTCGATAGGGGCTGGCACAGGAACAGGGCATAGTCAAAGGCCAGGGTCGGGACCGGATGACGGGTATCCCGATAGCGGGTATGGTAAAACAGACGTTCGAAAACGCTTTTGCGCTTGGTGACATAGACCGGAATAGCGTTGCGGGGCAATTGCTTGAGTACGTTCGCCTGGCTGGGGGCCAGGGTGATGCCCCGGTAAAAAAGTTTGAGCCCCCAAGACAATAGATGGCCCGGGTTTTCCGGTAGAAAGCAGGCATAGTAGTGATAGGTGCCCTTGAGAAGGCGCTGGACCCAGCGATTCAGTCGGGATTGGATGCGAGCCCATTTTTCATTCCTGGTGATGCCCATAAGTCATCCTGTTCTGAACGGTATGTATGTCGCGCTGTGGCGGCATTAGAAAGCCGGCAATGGTATCTGATCGACAATTGGGTTGGGGAAGGGATCCCCGCAATACGCATCAAAAAACGAAAACTAACAGAACCCCTAAAGGGTTGCAATGATTAAGTCCGCTGGCGTTTTTACACTTCTGTCAAATGGCGGTTGCGGCTGGGGTCAGAGCTGTTTCGCCCTGTGAAACCGGCAAAAATTAAGCTTGTTAAAACCAAAGGGATGTGTTATCCGGAACCAGATTTTGAATGCTTGCCAGCAGAATCAATTTCTTCTATCTTTATCTTTTCGTTCGTTACCAACGAACCCAGTAATCGTAATCATGGTCGATCCCTCATCATTTGGGCTGTCGTTGTTAGACGGCCTGATCGAATCCATCTGGTTCGGAGGCTCGCCAACTCAAGAAAGTTTCGAATCTGAAAACTATTTTGCTAAGGAGGAAAATTCCATATGAAAACGTTAGTAGGTGGTGCGGCAGCCGCAGTTCTCGGTCTTATCGGTCTGGTCGTATGGTGGTCACCGTTCTTGACGCTCCTGGCCGGTGCCATTCCTTTGATGCTGCTTCTGGGTGGCGGCTTGGCAATTTACCTTGGTTTCGACGAATTGAAGGACAGCTGGAAAAAAGACGATTCGATCGGAAGCCCGGTGGGATCGGAAGACGATGTGGATAAGTACAAACAGGAAATTGACGATCTCAAGCAGGAAATTGAGAATCTGAAAAGCGCTTAAGTACACGCTGGTTTTTAAAAAGCTCCGGATCCTTTTTTCAGGATGTGGAGCTTTTTTTTTGCGCCTGTATCGTTTTTGGCGCGGCCCGATTAATCGGGATACAGGAGATAGGGGCGGCGCAGGGAGCGAAAAGCGGCCAAGTCGGATTGCCATGACGCTTCCAGGGCCGGAATGGATTCCATCGCCTGGATACGCTCCCGGACGGCTTGGCTCCCCAGAATCAGATCGATGGCCGGTTTTTCAAATTCGTATTCATAAGGATCTGATTTCCATTGGAAAGCATCTGCATGGTGATGCAGGATGGCTTGCAGGATTTTCAGTGACGTCGTGTAGGGACGATATTGATCCGGTGTGGTGACATGAATCTGGAAGCCGTGGCATGGCCTGCCGGCGTGTTTTCCGGAGGTGGGTTCGAACAGGCACGGTCTCAGGATCGCCCCCGGCACCCGGGAGCCCCCGATGAAGTCCAGTATTTGGGAAGGAGACAAAAAGGGCGCGCCACAGATCTCGAACGGAAGACTCGTGCCGCGGCCTTCGGAAACATTGGTGCCTTCCCAGATGACCTGCCCGGGGTAGACCATGGCGGTTTGCGGCGTGGGCATATTGGGTGAGGGCGCCACCCACGGCAGGCCTGTATCTTCGAACCACATGGTCCGTTGCCAGCCCTCCATGGGGATGACCTCCAAGGACGCACCTGCCCCGAAACGGTCGTTGAACAACCGCGCAATTTCCCCGATGGTCATGCCGTGGCGCATGGGAATGGGGAATCGCCCCACAAACGAGGCCCATTCGGTTTCCAGTATATTGCCTTCCAGATCACGGCCGTTCACCGGATTGGGCCGATCCAGAACCAGCACCCGTTTGCCGGCTGCCGACGCGGCTTCCAGGCAATAGGCCAAGGTGTAGATAAAGGTGTAGACCCGGGTGCCGACATCCTGGAGATCCACCAGCAGGACGTCGATGGGGGCCAGCATTTGCGGGGTGGGGATCCTTGTTTCACCATAAAGACTGTAGACCGGCAGACGGGTGACGGCATCGACCAAGTGGTCGGATTCGACCATATTGTCTTGTTTTTCGGCATGAAACCCATGCTGGGGGGAGTAAAGCGCTTTGACCTGACCGGGGAAACGTTGGACCAACAGGTCCCGGGCATGTTGAAAATTCGCATCTACCGAAGCGGGATTGCAGAGCAGCCCCAGTCGGGTGTCCGTTGTCCACGGGTGGCCGTTGCGGATGAGCACTTCCAGACCGGTTTTCACATGTGCCATCACGGGTATTCCTTACTTAGTGCCCATCCATAAAAGGCATCTTTCGGCCCCTGGCGGCGTTCGCGCTCGTTTTCAATCCTCGCAATAGCGGACTATTCCTCCGGTTGAAACCCACCGACCGGGATTGATTAGACGGGAAGTCCCGTCTAGCGGGATAATATCCCGCGGAGCGGGAAAACGCGCTCGGGCCTTGCCAGGAACCAAAATCTACCATTTATGGACGGACACTACTTAGGGGCGTTCCATTATCATCGATAAGTCTTCATAGCCGAACCCCCGGCATTTTTCAATACGATGAGGCCTGGCCCGATGCCGTCAACTTTAAATTTTCGTGCCCTCCTATGACAGGGTGAAGGGGGCATTTTCCCATGGGCCGGAACCGGTCAAAAGCCCCTGGAGTGGCTTGACAATTCAACCAATAACCAATACACAGCACTCTTGTCGAAAATCGTCGGGCGGGTGGCTTGTGGAAAGAACATCCGTCTCGGGGGATGATGGATCCGGATGCGGGGAACCTGTTGGATATTCAATTTCAAGGCATTGTGGTTATCGTCGGCAATTATGGCAGCGGCAAGACCGAAGTCGCCATCAACCTGGCCTTGGCCTGCCGGCCAAAGGCGGACGCCGTCCGGGTGGTCGACCTTGACCTCGTCAATCCCTACTTTCGCACCCGAGAGGCCCGGGCCCTTTTGGCCGGGCATCAAATCGAGCTGATTCTGCCCCCGGCAACTTACCTGCACGCCGATCTGCCGATTCTAAGTCCGGCGGTTGCCGGTGCCATCCGAGGGGCCGGTCACTTGACCATCCTGGATGTCGGGGGGGATGATGTCGGCGCCACCGTGTTGGCCTCGCTGGCCGATGCTTTTCGCGGGCAGACGATTCAAATGCTGCAGGTGGTCAACCCGCATCGCCCCAACACGGATTCTGTTCCCGGTTGTCTGGCCATGCGTGCGGAAATCGAAGCGGCCGCCAAAATGGAGGTTACGGGTTGGATCGGCAACGCCCATCTGATGGAGGCGACCACGCCCCAGACGGTTTGGGACGGCTATGAATTCGTCGCGGAACTGAGTAGCGCCAGCGGGTTACCGCTGGCATTCATCACCGCGCCGGGCGCCCTGATCGGCGCCCTGTCCGACAGGCCCATCAATTGCCCGGTCCTGCCGATCCAGCGACAGCTCGTACCCCCCTGGCTAAAGGCGGAAACGATTACAGACGGGGAGCCCGATGAACCCGGCAGGGCGCCCGGTTCCATATAAGGAGTGAATTGAATGGCCTATTTACACCAAATTGACAGTGAAAGATGCAAAGGTTGCGGTCTGTGTGTGGCGGTTTGTCCCAAAAACGTTTTGGAACTGACGAAGGAGCTCAATGCCAAGGGATATTTCCCTGCGTATCAGGCACGTCCGGAAGATTGTATTTACTGCGCGATCTGTTGTGTCATGTGCCCGGATGTTGCCATTTCAATCGTGGAAATAGCGGAAGACAAAGCCGCTAGTTGATGATCAGGAGGTAAGATGGGCAAAGTTCTCATGAAAGGTAACGAGGCCATCGGCGAAGCGGCCATTCGGGCGGGATGCCTGAATTATTTCGCTTATCCGATTACGCCCCAGTCTGAAGTGGCCGAATACCTCTCCCGTCGGATGGACGAGGTCGGGGGTGTTTTTCTTCAGGGGGAAAGTGAAGTCGCGGTTGGCTACATGATTTTTGGGGCGGCCGGATGCGGTGCCCGGGTTTTTACCACGTCCTCCAGCCCGGGGATCAGTTTGATGAGTGAGGCGTTGAGCTACATCACCTGCGCCCAGTGCCCGGCCGTTTTTGTCAACATCATGCGCGGAGGACCGGGGTTGGGAGGCATATTACCCTCCCAGGGCGATTACTTCCAGGCCACCAAGGGCGGCGGACATGGAGACTATCGCCTTTTTGTCATGGCCCCGGCCAGCGTTCAGGAAGCCGTCCAGATGGTTATGGAAGCCTTCCCCATTGCAGAAAAATACCGCAACCCGGTCATGATCCTGGGCGACGGGCTGATCGGCCAGATGATGGAGCCGGTGGAATTCCCAGAGGATCTGGTTGTAAAACCGACCAACAAGGACGAATGGGCCACCAACGGAATCGGCAACCGTTCCGATGATTCCCCCAATCTGGTCAAATCGCTTTTCCTGGATCCGGTCCAGCTCAACAGCCACAATCTGATGCTGAAAGCGAAATACGACCGTATGCGACGGGAGGACGTGCGCTATGAAGCTTACAATACCGATGGTGACTATCGCGCCCTTATTGTCAGCTACGGGACCATGAGCCGGGTTTGCCGTACGGCCATCGATTTCCTTAAGGAAGAGGGGCTGGAAGTCGCTATGATCCGTCCCCAGACACTTTTTCCGTTTCCGGAAGAGGCTGTGCGCGACGCTGCCGGTAAAGCGGGCTGCCAGGTGGCGGTCAGCATTGAAATGAGCATGGGGCAGATGGTCGAAGATGTGGAGCGCAGCATCCAGGGACGTTGCCCGGTTGAGTGGTATGGGAAGTGCGGCGGCGAAGTGCCGACCCCGGAAGAAATCATGGATGTGGTCCGCGGCATGCTGAAAGGGTAATGCCCTGCCGCGGATGGCGTCTGAGACATAAGGATAAGCGGATTGAGGAGTCCTTGCCATGGGAAAAACGTTCAAGCGCCCTGAAGCGCTGAAAGATAACCCCACCCACTACTGCCCGGGATGTACGCATGGCGTCATCCACCGGCTGGTGGCCGAAGTCATCGATGAGTTGGGGATTCGTGGTCGTACGGTTGGCATCGCCCCCGTGGGGTGTGCGGTGCTGGCATATAACTATTTCAATGTTGATTTTCAGGAAGCCGCCCACGGGCGTGCCCCGGCCATGGCCACCGGGATCAAGCGGGTTCGGCCGGACCTGATGGTGTTCACCTATCAGGGGGATGGCGACCTGGCCAGCATCGGGATGGGAGAAATCATCCATGCGGCCAACCGGGGGGAAAAATTCACCACGATTTTTGTGAACAACGCTGTATACGGCATGACGGGAGGGCAAATGGCGCCGACCACCATGCCGGACCAGCGCACCAGCACTTCACCCTTCGGGCGTGATGTGCAGGCGGTGGGGATGCCGGTCAAAATGGCTGAATTGCTGGCGGCTCTCCAGACGCCGGCTTACATAACACGCCAGTCCGTTATCAAACCCAAATACATCAACCGGGCCAAGAAGGCGATTCATAAAGCCTTTTCCTACCAGATGGAAAACCGTTGCTTTAGTTTTGTGGAAGTGGTGAGCACCTGTCCCACCAACTGGGGAATGACACCCCTGGATGCCGTTGAATGGACGGAAAACACCCTGTTGCCCTACTACCAGTTGGGAGACTGCAAAACACCTGAACCGCGCGAGGAGGCGTAATGCAAAGTGAAGTCATGTTTGCCGGGTTCGGCGGCCAGGGGATTTTGCTGAGTGCCAAAATTCTTGCTTACACTGCCATGGAGGCCGGCTATGAAGTGGTTTGGATTCCATCCTACGGACCGGAAATGAGGGGCGGAACGGCCTACTGCATGGTCATCATGAGTGATCGGCCGATCGGTTCCCCGATCGTCAAAAATCCAATGCATTTGGTGGCCATGAACCGGCCGTCCCTGGAAAAATTCGCCCCCGTGGTCAAGCCGGGAGGGGTGGTCCTGATCAACAGTTCCCTGATTCCCGTCCGCTCCCAGCGGGATGATGTGGATGAGCTTGCGATTCCGGTCAACGACATGGCCATCGAGGCGGGCAGTGTGCGGTCGGCCAATATCGTGGCCCTGTCGGCTTTTGTGGCCCGTAGCGGCGTTTTGTCCATCGACGATCTGCGGGAATCCGTCAAAAAAGAATTCGCCCGCAAAGCCAAACTCATCCCGTTGAACATGGAGGCCATGGACAGAGGGATCGAGGCGGCCCAAAACGCTTAACTGCGGTACGGTCACCTTCGGCTCCACCGCGAACCGCTGTGTGGCTTGGTAACAATTACGAAACCCTGCCCGCTTTTGGCCATTCTGACGGCGCCCGACGTATCGGAGCAAAACCTGTGATCGGTGACCCAACCCGTCACCGATCCGTATCTTGCACACAACGCACGGAAAGGATCGCTCCGCTTTCGGTGGCATTGAAATCCGGCCGGGGCTAAAGGTTTAGGGAAGCATTCATGTCGATTCGTATCCCGAAAAATATCAGGGCGATCGAGCCCTATGTGCCGGGCAAGCCCATTGAGGAACTGGAACGTGAACTGGGCATCACCCGTTCCATCAAACTGGCGTCCAACGAGAACCCCCTGGGGCCTTCCCCCATGGCCATGGAAGCTGTTCGCCAGGCGCTTGCGGGACTGCATCGTTACCCGGACGGGGCCGGCCATGCGTTGGTCACGGCGTTGGCCCGCCATCTGGACTGTCCTGTCGGGGCGATTGTTATGGGCAACGGATCGGATGATATCATCGCCCTGCTGGCCAATACCCTCCTGCGTCCGGGGGAGCGGGCCGTCATGCCCCGCCCCTCATTTTTGATGTATGAGATTGCCGTCCGAACGGTGGGGGGGGAGCCGGTGTTTGTTCCGTTGAAGGATCTTGCCATCGATCTGGAAGACATGCGCCGGGCCGTGGATGAAAAGACCCGTCTGGTCTTTTTGTGCAACCCCAACAATCCCACCGGAACCATCATTTCCGGCAATGCGTTCGATGATTTTCTGGCGGATCTGCCCACCGACATCGTCGTGGTGGTGGACGAGGCCTATATTGAATTCGTGCGGGATGCTGACTGTCTGCAAAGCAGTTCCCATTGGGGATCCGGGCCTTCGATCGTTACCCTGCGTACCTTCTCCAAACTTTACGGCTTGGCCGGTCTGCGGGTGGGCTACGGGGTCATGCCCGAAGAACTGGCCGGGTATCTCAATCGCATACGGCAGCCTTTCAACGTCAATTCCCTGGCCCAGGTTGCGGCCCGTGCCGCCCTGCAGGATCATGCCCATGTTGAGCGTACCCTCGACGTCGTGCATACGGGGCTGACTTTCCTTTACCAGGCCTTGACGGATATGGGGGTGGCCTTTTATCCGACCCAGTCCAATTTTTTCCTGATCGATGTGGCCCGTGATGCGGAAGCGGTTTTCCAGGACATGCTGCGGCAGGGGGTCATCGTACGCTCCATGAAGGGGTACGGGTTTCCCCGTTATATCCGTGTCAATGTTGGTACCCCGGCGGAAAACCAACGGTTTATCGAAGCACTGAAGATGGTGTTAAATCCTTAACGTTTTATCGCCGACCCAACCTCACTCTCGGCAGGCGGCGAGGGCAACGTATCGTATGAAGCCTAAGTGGGTGATAACCATAGATGGGCCGGCTGGTGCCGGCAAGACCACGGTGAGTCGCGCTTTGGCCGAACGGCTGGGGTATCGTTATATCGATACCGGCGCTTTGTATCGCGGGGTGGCTCTGGCGGCGCGCAACGCCAACATTGCCATGGATGATGATGCCGCCCTGGCGGCGCTTTGTGCGCGACAGGAGCTCAGGTTCATGCGCGATGACGCCGGCTGTCGGCTCTATAATGGCGATGAAGACATCGAAGACAAAATCCGTACCCCGGAAATATCCATGCTGGCGTCCGCCATCTCGGCCCGCGCCGTGGTGCGCCGTTACCTGCTGGAGGTTCAGCGGCGCTTCGGCCGCGAAAAAGGCGCGGTTTTCGAGGGGCGGGATATGGGAACCGTGGTGTTCCCGGATGCGGATGTTAAATTTTTTTTGGATGCCCCCCTGTCGGTCCGTGCCCGTCGGCGCCACCTGGAGTTGGCCGACCGTTGCGACCAGACCCTGGAGGGGGTTCTAAAAGACATGCAGTTGCGGGATCATAATGATCAAACCCGCGAACTTGCACCGCTCAAGCCGGCGGCGGATGCAATCGTCATCCCTTCGGAGCGCTATACCCCCGAAGGGGTCGTGGAGCGTATGCTGCAAGAAATCGAAACCTTGGACGACCGGAGCTGATCGTGATCGTCGTCCCGATTTGGACAAATTAAATATTGTAATTATAAATATGATCTGATATTTAACTTTGGTTATGCCAACCGAAATCGGTTGTTGCAATAAAATTGGCTAAGGGGGAAATCATTTTTACATGGAAAATCTAGTGGAAAACAACGCAAACGAAGACATCAATCCAACTGGCAGCATCAACGAGCAGGCCAACAGCGATCAAGATCCGGAAGAAAGCGAAAGCATGGAAGACCTCATGAGTCTTTATGAGGAAAGCTTCAAGCGTTTCGCCGAAGGTGAAGTCGTCAAAGGCCATATCATCTCGGTCGACAAAGATCACGTCCTGGTGGACATCGGTTACAAATCCGAAGGTCAAATCCGGATTCATGAATTCCGGGATGAGACCGGCGCGATCAAAGCCGAAATCGGTGATGAAGTCGAAGTGATGGTCGAATGGTGGGACGATGAAGAAGAGCGGGTCGTCCTGTCCAAGGAAAAAGCGGCCAATGTGAAGGTCTGGGAAGAAATCAAACGGGTCTACGATGCCGACGAAACCATCGACGGGACCATTCAATCCCGGGTCAAAGGCGGTTTTTCCGTGGATATAGGCGTTCAGGCCTTTTTGCCCGGTTCTCAGGCGGACCTGCGTCCGATTCGCAACCTGGATGATCTGGTCGGAAAGACGTTTGCGTTTAAAGTTTTGAAGTACAATCGCAAGCGCAGCAATATCGTCCTGTCCCGCCGGGTTATTCTGGAGAAGGAACGGGAGACCAAACGGGCCGCCACTCTGGCGTCCATTCATGACGGCAAGGTCGTTCCCGGAACGGTCAAAAATATCACCGAGTACGGTGTTTTCGTGGACCTGGGCGGTGTTGACGGTCTGCTGCATATTACGGATATCTCCTGGGGTCGGGTGAAACACCCCTCCGAGCTTTTCACCATCGGAGACGAAATTACGGTCAAAATTCTCAATCTCGATCTCGAAAAGGAACGTGTCTCCCTTGGGATGAAACAGCTCACCGAAGATCCCTGGACCCATGCCGCCGAACGCTATCCCGTGGGTACGCATGTCACGGGACGGGTTGTCAGCCTGACCGATTACGGTGCGTTTGTCGAACTGGAGGAAGGTATCGAAGGGCTGATCCATGTATCCGAAATGTCCTGGACCCGCAAAGTGCGTCATCCGTCCAAAGTGGTTTCGGTGGGCGAAGAAGTGGATGCCGTGGTGCTGGACATCAAACCGGACAGCCGACGCATTTCCCTCGGCATGAAGCAGGTCAAGCCCAATCCCTGGGATATCATTGCCGAGAAATATCCCGTTGGTACGACCATCGAGGGGAAAATTAAAAATATTACCGATTTCGGTTTGTTCATTGGTATCGACGAAGGCATTGACGGGTTGGTCCACATATCGGACATTTCCTGGACCAAGCGCATCAAACATCCTTCCGAAGTTTACAAAAAAGGGGATGTGCTGCAAGCCATCGTATTGGATATCGAAAAAGAGAACGAACGGTTTTCGCTGGGTGTCAAGCAACTGCAGCAGGATCCCTGGCGGACCGTGGCCGAACGCTATGAGGTCGGTAAGGAGATCACGGGTACTATTACGAATCTGACCGATTTCGGTGTCTTTATCGAATTGGAAGAAGGCATTGAAGGGTTGGTGCACGTTTCCGAGATCAGCAAGGAAAAAATCAAGACACCGGTCGGTATGTACAATATCGGGGATGTCATCACGGCCAAAGTGATGAACATCAACAGTGACGAACGGCGGATCGGGTTGTCCATCAAACGCCTGGAAATGGAAGACGAACAGTCCATTTTGAGCGAATACGTGAACAGCATGAAGCCGGCGACCTCCACCTTTGGTGAAATCCTGCGCGAAAATCTTCAGGAAAAATTTAACGAGGTGGACCAGGACCAGGATCAGGCTCAGGAACAAGACGAGCAGGAGCCCGGCGAAGAAAAATAACCATTGCACAAGGGGGCCCGGATGATCCTCCGGGCCCTTTGTTTACCTTCGTTTCAACCAACCGTTTGACCACCCCACCTTTGAAGGAATGCGAAGGCCATGTTTTCCCGCAGACATCCATTCCTGTTTTCTTTCCTGATGTTTATGACCATCTCTGCTGCGACGTTGCTTCTCCTCTCCCTGATCATCGCATTTGGCATGCGGGGATCCGATTTGGCCGGACTGGATATGCGCGACGGCGAGAAAGTGGGCGTTGTCGAAATCGTCGGGGTTATCGCCAATTCCCGCGAAACGATTGAACAGCTCAAGCGGTTCCGCGAAGATGACGATATCCGGGCCATCGTCGTTCGGGTGGATTCACCGGGTGGTGTGGTGGGGCCCTCCCAGGAAATTTACCGTGAAATCGTCCGCACCAAGGCGACCAAGAAGGTGGTGGCCTCCATGGGGGCGGTCGCCGCATCGGGGGGCTACTATGTGGTTGCCGGGGCCGACGGCATTGTTGCCAATCCGGGCACCATTACCGGCAGCATCGGTGTGATCATGGAATACACCAATTTCCAGGAGTTGTTCCATAAAATAGGCCTTTCCCCGGTGGTCATCAAAAGCGGTAAGTTCAAGGATGCGGGGTCTCCGGTCCGCGATATGACACCGGAAGAAGAGCGCCTTCTGAAGGAATTTGTGGGGCGCTTGCACGGCCAGTTTGTTGCGGCCATTGCCGAAGGCCGCCGGTTGGAACTGAAAGCGGTTCAGGCCCTTGCGGACGGCCGCATCTACACCGGTGAGGATGCCAAAGATATCGGATTGGTGGACCGTATCGGCAACCTGGAAGATGCCATTCAATGGGCGGGCCGCCTGGCCGGCATTGAAGGTGACATTGTCACCGTCTATCCACCCGAGAAAAGGATGTCGTTACTGCGACTTTTATCGGAATCCGCTTTGAAAGATCTGCTTGGCCGCGTCACCCGTCCGGAAATGTCGGCCGCTTATATCTATACACCATCCCGCCAGTAATGCCCCCTATGTAACGCTTTTCTGCTGTTGGAACATTAAGCGAACAGGCTGATATCTCCGGCGCCCTCCCGGATGACTTCCGGTATGTCGTCGATAAGCGAAATGACGCTGGAGGGTTGGCCCGGTACCAAACCGCTGTCGATAACGACATCGATGCGGGGACCGAAATGGTCGTGGATAAGGGTGGCATCGGCAAATACGCTGCCATCGGTTTTGGTGGCGCTGGTGGTCAGGATGGGGTTTCCGAGTTCCCTTACCAGCGCCAGGCACAGGGCGTGGTCCGGTACGCGGATGCCCGCTGTCTTGCGGGGTGTCAGCATCATCCGGGGTACCGCGCGGGACCCTTCCAGTACAAAGGTATAGGGGCCGGGCAGCAGGCGACGCATGGTTTTGTAGGCGTAGTTGGAAACCTTGGCATAGTGGCTGATGTTTTTTAGATCGGAACACATGAAACTAAACGGCTTTTTCTTGTCCCGCTGTTTGATTTGGTAGATTTTTTCGATCGCCTTCTTGTTCGTGATATCGCAACCGATGCCGTAGAATGTGTCGGTGGCATAAGCCACAATGCCGCCCTGACGGAGAATGGTGACCACTTTGTCGACCAGGCGCTGCTGGGGATTGTAGGGATTGATTTTAAGGAGCATGAACGGTTCCTCCGCATACCGCCAGACCGCATGGCCCGGCTGCCCTTTCATCGAGTCAGCGTTAAAGGAAAAGGCAATGATTCAGGCCGTTTTGCAAAGAGCACCTAATATATCGGGTGGCGGATGATGTCAAGGTACTAAATAAATGATTGCCAAAGACCGGCCCTTCTGCTAATGGAGCAGGTCAAATTTCCGGCCATTGCGATGGCGCTTCCGCCAAGGGAAAGTGCGTAATTCGGCGGTCGATCCCATGCAATCAAGCGAACTCAACAAAAGTGCCTTTTCCGTGCGTGCCAGGGCACTTTTTCCATTTGACTCAGTCGTCAACCAAAATTCCCGGAGGAACCATGATCAAAATGCCCCCCGAAGAGGCTTTCTCATTCGATGATGTTTTGCTGTTGCCCAACTATTCCGATGTGGTGCCCAAAGACGTTCAAGTCGGGACCCGCCTGACCCGCAACCTCAAACTCAACATCCCGCTTGTCAGTGCCGCCATGGATACCGTGACCGAAGCGGATACGGCCATCTGTATGGCCCGCGAGGGCGGTATCGGTATCATTCATCGGAATATGAGCATCGAGAGTGAAGCCCGGGAAGTCGACCAGGTGAAAAAATCGGAAAGCGGCATGATCGTCGATCCGGTGACCATCGCACCCGACCGCCCGGTCGAAGAGGTCTTGCAGGTGATGAAGCGCTATCGCATATCCGGCGTCCCGGTCACGGAAGGCCATCGCCTCGTGGGCATTGTGACCAATCGGGACCTGCGCTTTGAGACCAATCTGGAACGCCCGATCGCGGAAGTCATGACCAAAGACAATCTCGTGACGGTGCCTGAGGGCATCAGCCTGGAGGAATCTAAAAAACTCCTGCACGAGCACCGCATCGAGAAGCTTCTGGTCGTGGACAAAGAGGGCCGGCTGGCTGGTATGATTACCATCAAGGATATCGAGAAAATCAAAAAATACCCCAATGCCTGCAAGGACGGTCTGGGAAGACTGCGGGTGGGCGCTGCCGTCGGCGTGGGACCCGATATGGAAGCCCGGGCCGAAGCGCTTCTGCGGGCCGGTGCCGATGTCATTGCCATCGATACTTCCCACGGACATTCCCAAAACGTCATCGATGCGGTCGTCAAACTCAAGAGCACGTTCAGTGACATCGAATTGATTGCCGGCAATGTCGGAACGGCCAAGGGCGCGGAAGACCTGATCAAGGCCGGTGTGGATGGTGTCAAGATCGGCATCGGACCCGGATCCATATGCACCACCCGGATTGTGGCCGGTATCGGGGTGCCGCAAGTTACCGCCATCCTGAATTGTCGCTCCGTGGCCAGTAAAACCGGTGTGCCGTTGATTGCCGACGGTGGTGTCAAATACTCCGGCGACCTCCCCAAGGCCATCGGCGCCGGCGCCCACTCGGTGATGATTGGCGGCTTATTTGCGGGCACGGAGGAAAGCCCGGGGGAAACCATCCTGTTTCAGGGACGCAGTTACAAGGTCTATCGGGGCATGGGTTCCCTGGAGGCCATGAAAAAGGGCAGCAAGGACCGCTATTACCAGACCGATGATGAAGCACCGGATAAACTGGTGCCCGAGGGGATTGTGGGGCGTGTGCCTTACCGCGGCGCTCTATCGGCCAATATTCACCAATTGCTTGGGGGCCTCAAAGCCGGTATGGGGTATGTGGGCTGCCGAACGTTGGAGGAACTGCGGGAGAAAGCCCGGTTTGTGCGGATTTCCGCCGCCGGTTTGCGGGAAAGCCACGTGCATGACGTTATCATCACCAAGGAAGCCCCGAATTACCGCGTCGAATAGGAAGAAGGGGACGACCGATCGATCCCCAGAGAGTTGCCACGCATGAATGATGTCGAAACCAGTCCCTTTGTCCACTTGCACGTCCATACGCAGTACAGTCTGCTCGACGGGGCCATCCGCATTGATTCCCTGTTGTCCCAGGCCAAGGCTTTCGGCATGGAGGCGGTTTCGATCACCGATCATGGGACCATGTTTGGGGCCCTCGAGTTCTACACGAAGGCCCAAAAAGCCGGTCTGCGTCCTGTCATCGGCTGTGAGATTTATGTGGCGCCGCGCACCATTCAGGATCGAACGCCGTTGGATGCCAAAGGACTGACCCACCTGGTTCTGATTGCCGAGAATCAAACCGGCTACCGCAACCTTTGCCGTCTGGCATCCATCGCCCAAATGGAAGGATTTTACTATCGGCCCCGGATCGACAAGCAGCTTCTGACCGAATATCATGAAGGCCTCATCGCGCTATCCGCCTGCCTGCACGGTGAAATTCCCATGCGGATCAAGGCCGGACGCATCGACCAGGCCGAAGAATCCGCGCGCTGGTTCCAGCAGCTTTTCGGCGAGAATAATTTTTATCTCGAAGTGCAGAACAACGGCATCGAGATCCAGGAGACGGTCAACCGCGCTTTGCGGGAAATGAGTGCCAAACTCTCCATCCCCCTGGTGGCCAGCAACGACTGCCATTACCTCAAGAAAGAAGACGTCCGGGCCCACGACGTCCTGCTGTGTATCCAGACTGGCAAGACCGTCCATGAGGCCAATCGCTTCCGGTTCAGCACGGATCAGCTTTACTTCAAATCGCCCGCGGAGATGGCGGCCTCCTTCCAAGATTATCCCGATGCCGTTGACAACACCCTCGCCATTGCCCGGCGATGTGAATACGAATTTGATTTTTCCTATCACTTCCCCACTTTTCCTGCGCCGGAGAACTTGTCCACCGACGAGTTGTTCGAGCAGACCGTGCGCGACGGATATGCCCGCCGGATGGAAAAAATCCGGGAAAAACAACCGGATCTGGACCAGTCCGTTTATGACCAGCGGCTGGATTACGAGATTTCGGTGATCAAGGAAATGGGGTTCCCCGCCTATTTCCTGATCGTGGCCGACTTTATCCGTTATGCCAAGGAAAACGGCGTGCCCGTGGGGCCGGGCCGGGGTTCGGCGGCCGGCAGCATGGTGGCCTATGCCATGCGCATCACCGATCTGGATCCCATCGAACACGGGCTGATCTTCGAGCGGTTTCTGAACCCGGCCCGTATCAGCATGCCGGATATCGATGTGGATTTCTGCATCAACGGCCGCGACAAGGTCTACAAGTATGTCGTCGACCATTACGGCGGCGGTGACTACGTCGCCCAGATCATCACCTACGGAAAGCTCAAGACGCGCGCGGTCATCCGCGACGTGGGGCGGGCCCTGGACATTCCGCTGCGGGAGGTGGATGCCATTGCCAAAATGGTGCCGGATGTCCTCAACATCAGCTTAGAGGATGCCATCGCCCAGGAACCCAAGTTCACTGAGCTGGCCGCCTCCCGACCGGAAGTGGCCGATCTCCTGCGGATTTGCAAGGTGCTCGAAGGCTTGCCGCGGCATGCGTCCACCCACGCGGCCGGCGTCGTGATCGGGGACAAACCCCTGGTGGAATACCTGCCCCTCTATCGCGGTAAAAAAGGGGAAGTGGTGACCCAGTTCGACATGAAGCATGTCGAGAAGGCGGGACTTGTCAAATTCGATTTCCTGGGATTGCGCAACCTGACCGTTATCGAAAAGACATTGTCACTGCTGGAGAACCAGGGCAAACCGGTTCCCGACATGGTCAATTTGGACCTGGACGACCGCGAAACCTACAGCCTGCTGTGCAGCGGGGATACCACCGGGGTGTTCCAACTGGAAAGCTCGGGCATGAAAGACCTGCTGGTCCGCTTGAAGCCCGCCTCGTTTGCCGATATCACCGCCCTGGTGGCCCTCTATCGTCCCGGTCCGCTGGACAGCGGCATGGTGGATGATTTCGTGGAGTGCAAACACGGCCGCAAACCGGTTGTCTATCTTGTCCCGGAACTGGAGCCGATCCTCAAGGAAACCTATGGTGTGATCCTGTACCAGGAACAGGTCATGAAAATTTCCGCCGAATTGGCCAGCTACTCCATGGCCAAAGCGGACGACTTGCGCAAGGCCATGGGCAAGAAAATCGCCGAAAAGATGGCCGAGCACCGGGACACTTTCATGGCCGGGGCCCGGGAGAACAAGATCCCCGAGGATAAAGCCAAAACCATCTTCGACCTCATGGAAAAATTCGGTGGCTACGGCTTCAATAAATCCCATAGCGCCGCCTATGCCCTGATCGCCTACCAGACAGCCTACCTCAAAGCCCACTATCCGGTGGAATTTCTGGCCGCCCTGCTCACCAGCGAAATGCACTCTACGGATGGGGTGGTTAAATTCATGGCCGAGTGCCGCAGCCATGCCATCGACATCCTGCCGCCCGATATCAACCACAGCGGCACCACCTTTGAGGTCGACGGCGGGAAAATCCGGTATGGTCTGGTGGCGGTCAAGAACGTTGGTGAAGCCGCCATCGAAGCCATTGTGGCGGAGCGGGAAGCCAACGGTACCTATCAGTCTCTGCTGGATTTTTGTGCCCGGGTGGATTTGCGCAAAGTGAACAAACGCGTGGTGGAAAGCCTGATAAAATGCGGCGCTTTCGACAGTCTGGGGCATCGACGGTCCCAGATGATGGCGGCTCTGGAGGAGGCCCTTGAATATGGTCAGCGTATCCAGAAAGAAAAAGCCGACCCTCAGCTGGGGCTTTTCGGCACCACCGAGACATCGGCCCCGGAGATCAATGCCCCCGCTCTGCCGGATATCACCGAATGGGAGCCCCGCCAGGCGCTCGCTTTGGAGAAGGAAGCGTTAGGGCTTTATCTCAGCGGACATCCCCTGGAGCGCTATGAAGACATCGTGGCCAAATTCACCAATGCCAGTGCTTTGTCTCTCAGTGAAATCGCCGATAAAGCCGCTGTCCGAATCGGCGGTTTGATCAGCGGCGTGCGCTCCCTGCGCACCAAGAAAGGCGACCTCATGGCCTTTGTACAGGTGGAAGATCTCCAGGGCACGGCCGAAGTGATCGTCTTTCCCGACACCTACGCCGAGTGTGAGGAACTCCTGAAGGAAGACAATCCTGTGCTCGTACAGGGTCAGGCCCAGAAGGAGGAGAATGCGGTGCGGGTGGTGGCGGATAAAATCATCGATATGGAAAAGGCCGAAGAGGTCTGGACCGCCAGTGTCCACATCACCCTGGATACCGCACGTGTATCCAGTGAACGTTTGTCGGAACTCCAATCCCTGCTGGCGCGCCATCCCGGAACTTGCCGTACTTTTTTGCATCTGGTGGATGGGAACCGAACCGAGACCATAATTGCCGTTGATGACACCCTGCGCCTCAAGGCGGGTGCTATGTTGACACGGGACGTCAACGGCCTGTTGGGGTGGGCCGCCGTGGAAACGCGTTGTTCGCCGGCCGCGCTGACGGCCAACGGCAACGGGCGGCCGCGGTGGGCCGGGAAACGGTCCTGAACCGTTTCGTTCAAGGGGGGCCTCTCCCGGATATGTCACGTGTTCGAGATGTTCATTGGTAAGGCATCCGGGGCGCTGCTGTACTTTTGCTACCGCAAGCCCCTGATAACGCAGCCAAGGGACATCGCGGGCGCGCCCGCAGGGTGAAAATTCTTCTGCCTTTTTGGAAATCGGCGCAGATAACAAACGGTCACCGGGAAATCGCGCCTTGAGTAGCGCTTATCTCGCAGATATATTTGCATAAAATTTATTTCACAGAAAAATTTCATGCCATATTCGGGCTAGCGAAAAGGTCCCCTTCCTGGCGGAGAACCCCTTACCGAGATGGCAAACGATAGGTTTGGGGTGCGTTGAAAGCTCAACCGGATGCGGGCTCGGAGCTGGTCTTGCGTTTCTCCTCACGTTTCAGTTCTTCGATCAGTTCAAGCATGGTTGCTTCTTCCTGAATCTCATAGCTGGTGGGACGGTCGCCGACATAGGGGGGGCTGTCCGGCAACCGTGCATCGCGCCCGGAGAGGGGCTTCTGGCGGGAGCGGTGCAACAGAGGAGATTGATACGGTGTCTCCGTGCTTTTTTCGTGGGAAGGGCGGAAGGTTTCTAGGGGCGAAACGAACCGTGTTTGCGGGGCGATGAAACCGGTGTAATAGGTTTCCATGGTGAAAAGACCTTCCCGGCTTCCGGTTTGCATCGTGGTTTCAATCTGGCTCAGGCGGTTTTCGCGCACCATGCTTCGCATTGCCGGGGTGCCCCGCAGAATGGACAACAAGGGCACACGGAAGCCGTGGGCGTCGAGATGGATCAGCTTTTGGATCACCAGCAGCGAAAGGCTGGAAGCCAGTTGGTTGCGAACCAGATCCTGAATATCGGCAGGAAAGGCATTGCACAGGCGGTAGAGGGCGTCTTCCGTATTCGTGGCATGGATCGAAGCGATGACCAGATGGCCGGCCTCCACCGCGTTGACCGTCAGACGGATGGTTTCCGGCTCCCGCAGTTCACCCACGACGATCAGATCCGGTGCTTCCCGGAGTACATCCTGTAAACCCTGGCTGTAATCGGGAAAATGGGTGCAAAGCTCACGCTGTTCAATAAAGGATTTCTTGGATCGGAAACGGTATTCCACCGGCGCTTCCAGGCTGATGATGTGAAGGCTCTGGGTGCGGTTGATTTCTTCCACCATGGCGGCAATCGTGGTGGATTTGCCGGTTCCGGCCGCCCCGCCCACCAGGATAAGGCCTGACTTCAATCGGCAGAAATCGGCAATGGAAGGATGCAGGTTCAGTTTGGCCAATTCCGGGGGCTGCCCCGGCAGGAGGCGGATGGCCAGGCTGAGGCCTCGCAGGGTATTGAAGATATTGACCCGGATACGTACATGCCCGATGCTGCGGGCGATGTCCACCGACATCTGCTGATTCAGGATTTCCAGTTCACCCGCATCCAACATACCCTGCACCAGCTTGTCCACTTCCTGATGGGGCCACCGCAGGCTTTTCTCGAAATGCAGACTCCCGTTTTGCCGAAAAACCAGTGGGTGGCCGCCGGTGATGTGGATGTCGGACCATCCCAGACTGAGTCCTTTCTGGATCATTGCGTGGAAGCTGTCCATCATTGAATGCCATGCTCCTGTGATTGTTAGCGCAATCCCGGATCCTGCCCTTTAAGGCGAATCGCAAAGTCGTCGAAGTAAATGACCGATGGATCCGAGGCGAACTGCCCCATGGCATGCAATCCCAATTCTTCCGGCCAATTGTCGACCTCCGTACTGTAACCGTCCGTCGTGAAGGCATCGGTCAGGATGACGGCATCCTGCTCCCATCGCCCGCTGCTGCCGGTTTTTTCAATCCGGAAGCCCATGGTCGGGGACGGAGAACTGCTGACAAACGTCCAGTCAATTTGAATCGTGCTGCCGCCCAGCAGGCTGAAGACGTCGTTGGTCACCCGGAAATTCGTGCGGTCGAAGACCGGCCAGTTGGTAAAGGCACTGAAAGGGGCCAGACGCAGATTGGATCCTCGTCGGTTGTCGAGCATGAAGTTGGGGGCGGACCCGCTGATGCTGCCCCCGCCGTTGCACAAAAACGGGCTGGCGACAAAGACTTTGACCGCATTGACACGCTCGCCGGCCGAAAAGGCACCGCCGGCCTCCTCCGGACGCACAGCCCGTTCTTCCAGGCGGACGAGCAGGGTCAACCATGGCTCGAAGTTACGTGGGGAGGTCTGAAGCAGACAGTAGTCCAGTGGCAATTCGGCATACGCCAGGACTTCCCGTTCTTCAGGCCACAAGATCAACGTGGGCCCCGAGGGCATCACCGTGTATTCCCACAGCGGCGTTATGAGGCCGTCTCCATTGAGGTCCTTCTGGGTCCACAGAATGATGTGGGGCGTCGATGCGTCGTCTTCGGGCAGGAGGCGGTCCGGCAGCCGGTTGCCCTGTTGCCCCCGGACAATGGACAAGCCCAGCAGATTGCCGCCGTTGGCGGGGGTATTGTCCAATCGCAGGGAGAGGCCGCTGAGATAGTCGTCGGCGTCGGGAAGGACAGCCGTTTTGACCTGGATGTCGTAGCTCAGGCTGTTGGCGTCATGGGCGACATTATCATAGACCGTGCTGTTCCAATAGTCGAAGAAAGGAATGGCGCTGCCCCCATTGAACGTTCGCCAGTCAAAAATACCGAAAATCCGGGGCTGGGCGAGTTCCTCCGGCAGGGTCACGGTGTCGTCGGTTACCCCGGCCCCGACCAGGATGGCCCGTGCGTCCTCCAGGGCGATCACGACCGCCGACCAGTAGTCGGCATAAAAATCATTGCGAAACCATTCCAGGCTGAAGGGGGCGGAGCTGCTGCGCTGGTTTTCATAGTCGTCCCGAATGTCGGCGGCATCGTCGATAGCGGTTTGCAGCGATACGGGGCTGCCGGCACCGGGAAGGCTCAGGCCCTCGCCCCCCGTTTGCAGGGCCGCATCACCGCCGATGGTTTCGGTGGCAAATTCGCCCTGGGTACGTTCGTCCGGCAGCCAGTTGTCCGTATCGTCCATGGTATCCACCCACTCGGCTGTTCCGCCGGAGCCCCGTGCGGTCAGCTTCACATGGCTGTCACCAAAGGGACCGTCGACGATGCCGGTGGACGTCAGGCGTTGCGGAAGGCCTTCCACATCCAGAACGAACCGGTCGCCGTTGGCCATCTGATAGGTCTGGGGCAGGGTGGGTTTGACCGGTTGGGCATCATAGTAGGCCAAACCGGCGTAGGCTAAATAGTAGGCCCTTTGCCGGCTCGTGGTGGTCAATACACCATATCCGGAGGAGGACGACATATAGATCATCGCCGCACCGAGGGAGGCCATGACCGTCAGGGTCAGAATCAGGCTGACCAGAAGGGCGCCTCGGTTGTCGCGGTGGATAGGCCTGCCATGCCGCCGCGTGCCGGCAGCCGTTTTCACGAGCTTGGCAAGGAAGTTATGATCGTGTTGTTTCGTCATGTGATTCTTGGAGCGCATCAATCATGTTTGCCCAGAAATACCGTTGTCGCCAACAGATCCTGATCGGTGTCATTCAACTGCAGACGCAGGCGGATGGCGGCCTGCGGGGTCGTGCTGGTAAAGGCCGCATACCACTCCGGGGTGCGTGACGCCGCCGTGACCAAATTGCCGGAGAGATCGTAGTAGACATAGGCCAGGTCGAACGTTACGACATTGTCGATCAGCGGTTCGCTGATCGTCCCCCCGGTACAGTCAAGACAGGCCAACAGCAGGGGATCGCCGGCCGAACCGTTCCAGGAAATGGTAAACGAACGGCGGCTGTCCAGGACTTCATCGGCATGAAAGCTGTCAAAGGTAATGGATTGGCTGCTGCCACCGGTCACATCGATGATATGGTTAAATTCTTTGACCATGCGGGTCATGGCCAACTGGGATTTTTGGGCGCTGCCGGCCCCGCTGCGGGATAGGAAAAACCCCTCGGTCAACTGAACCAGCCCGATACCGGCGATGGCCGCCAGGATGCCGACAATGGCCAGGCTGGCGATCATTTCAATCAGGGTGAAACCGGCCGGAGTCGAACGGCCTCCAGGGCGGGGGAGAAGCGTTTCGTATCGGGCGCAGAGGGTCAGAATGGCCATCTCCTTCTAGCGAATCAGCAGAAAGGTCAGGGGATCGCCGTCGGGTCCGGCGATGACGATTTTGAGAATATTTTCCGGCGCCGTGCCGTAGCTATCGGTTTGTTCGATGCCGGAAGCGTCGAATTGGATGTAGGTGTTGGCCAAAACACGATAGGCCCCATAAGCGTTGTTCTGGTCCGTACCGGCGGCTCCGATACCGGCCTGGAAATTGATCCAGGCGGTGCTGTCGCTCGGAGCGGTCTGGCGAAAGGCCCCAATGACGTTGTCGGCAACCGCATGGAGGGCTGTATCGGCCGACAGCCGTTTCATAGGGGTGGTGCTCCGGGCCAAGCTGCCGACAAGATATTGCACCATGAGGCCGCCCAGGATAACGGCTACCAGCAAAGTGATGACGATTTCCACCAGGGTGAAACCCGCCCGGTTATTGTCGGGGGGGGCGCTCATGGAATAAATCCTGTCAGGCGGGTTATCGTCACGGTTTCGCTATTGACGGTAATCGTGATGGTGTCCGGCCCGGGGCTGCCCCACTCGTCAAAGAAAACCGTGCCGATGCCGCCCGTGATGGCGACGTTGTCGGGAAGATTATGGGTCGCCGTGCTGTCATTGGGAAGGTTGACGCCGGCCGGCAAACCATTTTGAAAAAGGGTGTAGGAATTGGAGGTGAAGGCGATTCCCCAGCTAGCGGTGTTGTCGCTCATGGCCAATGACTGGGCGAAGCGAAGGTGGGATCGGATTATGGCTGCTTGGGCGTAGGCCTCACGGTCAATACTGGAGGTTTGGCGTAGCACGAGGGTTATGACCACGGCCAGGACGATCAGCATGGCCAGCACCTCGATCAAAGTGAATCCGGCTGAAAGGGCTGGCTTTGTATCGCCGCATATCGTGGGCTGGTGTTCCCTGACCATTCGGGTCTTCCCTTTGGACCGCTCATCGGCCGTCTCGGTGCGTATTATGCCTGGATGGAAAACGATTTTCCGGATGAACCACCTTATTCTATCATCGATGTCATTGTATTTCCAGATATACCCGGGTGGGGTTGGGCCGGTGAATGTTGAATGGGGGCCATGGCGGGTAATAACGGGGTGGAACCTGGCCAGGATCAGCGTGACCATCGGCCGGCCGACAACGCCGTGGATGGGGCGCGCGACAAGGCCGCCGTAGCGGAGCCGAAACGAAGGGTGCCGCCGCTGGCAATGGCGGCGCCGGGCCATTGGTAGCCCGTGCCGAGATCGACGTTCATCTGACCGAAGGTGGCGGCGTCATTTGACCAGCCATTGTCCGATAACATGATATTGGCCCAGACAAGGCTTTCGCGCTGGTTCAGTTCGGCCACTCCGAGGTCGAGGGAGCGTTGATCGGCATTGGCGGCGACATCGATGAATTTGGGCACCGCCACAGCCGCCAGAATGCCCAGGATGATGAGTACGGCGATAATCTCGATAAGGGTAAAGCCTCCCTGGCTAGCCAGCAGCGGGGAGGCATGGAGGGTTTTCTTAAACACGGTGCGATTGGTTCGGTAATAGCGGCAATTGAGATTCAAGTTCCGTGTTCGGTTCCCGTTAAGAATGGCATTATTCAGGCAGCAGCTGAAATGCATGAACGGCGCCTTAGCGGGACCAGCGTCCGGGCGATGTGCTGGTAGAAGGTGTCCGTGTCAGGGTTACGCTGGCTCCGGAGCCATAGTTGAGCTCACCGCCTGTTGCCGGTGGTGGATCGACAGTCCAGGAATAGGGCGTATCGAGATCGTAGATGGTGGCGCCAAATACGTCGGTATCGGCCGTCCAACCGGTGTTCGACAATTTGACATCCGCCCACTGCAGGGTTTCGCGTCCATTCAGTTCGGCAATGCCGGCATCCAGCGCCCGCTGCTGGGCGTTGGCGGTCAGGTCGATATAGCGCGGGACGGCCACAGCCGCCAAAATGCCTAGGATGATCAGAACCGCAATAATTTCAATAAGGGTAAAACCGGATTGATCGCGTAAGATTGGTCGCCGTTTCATGATGTTTTGGCCTCCCCATGAAAATCCTGGGTGTTGATGGCATTCGCTTCGTGGTGGCTTGTTTCCCTTTGCATTCCATGGCAAACGGCGGGAAAAGCCTTCAGGTTGCCTTTGAAGACGATCAGAAGCAAAATATATGCCTGATATCGTCAAACGAAGTGCAGAGAGCCCCAAGACGAATTGTTCAACCCCCAATAGTTGAAAAAATGAATTATATCAACCCTGTTGTTGAAAATTGGTTTTGTATTGTACTCCAAATTGTGTAGATAAAATCTCATCCTTTGTTGGTTTTAAAAGCGGCGGCATCGATTTGATACTTTTTGATGCGGTGCCATAGACTGCGTTGATTGATGCCGATCAATTCGGCCGCCCTGACCTGGATGCCGTTGGTTTTTTTCAGGGCCTCGATGATCATGCCCTTCTCGATTTCCTTGAGTTTATCGTCAATGGACATGGCCTCATCGTTTTCGCCGGCGATATAGGATTGATGAAACATTTCCGTGATCGTGTCCGGCAGGTGGGCCACTGTGATTTCCTGGCCCTGGCTCAAAACGGCGGCCCGCTCGACCGTGTTTTGGAGTTCGCGGACGTTACCGGGCCAGGCGTAACCAATCATCATTTGAAGTGCCGGTGAGGCAATACCGATCTCAGGCGTCGTTCGGGATAAAAAACTGTCCACCAACAGGGGAATATCCTCTTTGCGCTCGCGCAACGCCGGCAATGGCAGGGAAAAGACATTGATCCGATAATACAGATCCTCCCGAAAGGTGCCCTCTTTGACCATTTGGGACAGATCCTTGTTGGTGGCGCAGATGATCCTGACATCCACCCGGACCGTACGGGTTCCGCCGACCCGGTCGAATTCTTTTTCCTGAATGACGCGCAGGATTTTGGCCTGCAGCCCAAGGGGCATGTCGCCGATCTCGTCCAAAAAGATCGTGCCGCCGTGGGCCAATTCGAATTTTCCCGGTTTGCGGGCGGCGGCGCCGGTAAAAGCGCCTTTTTCATGGCCGAACAACTCGCTTTCCAGCAGATCGGGAGGGATGGCCACACAATTCAGTTTGATGAAAGGATTCTGTTTGCGACGACTGTTATGGTGAATGCTGGAGGCGACCAGTTCCTTGCCCGTGCCGCTTTCCCCCAGAATCAGGACCGTGGAATCCGTCGGTGCCACCATTTGTACCCGGCGCAGGAGCCCCCGCATAACCCGGCTGTCCCCGATGATTTCAGGGAATAGCTGGCGGGCATCCAGCTTGGACAGGACGTCTTCGACCCGTTCGAAAACGTTTTCAAAATGTTTGATTTCATCCACCTGTTTGCGGTGATATTTTTCATCTTCGGGTCGTGAGATGACGGGGATATCGTTGGCCCGCTGTACAAAGCGTTTCACCGGCATGAGCAGCAGGCGGGTGACCACCAGGCCGCAAATGAAGCTGAGCAGGGCAAACAGCAAGGCCCACAGATGCACCTGCAGACTGCCGTCCTGGCCGAGGCGATGGTAGTGCTGGGCGACCAGGAAGGTCAGCAAAGCCGATAGAAAGGCGATTCCGGCGAAGATGATCGGAACGATGATATACAGACTGATGTGGTAACGGTAGTCTTTGAGCGCCAAAATTGAAATCCCGGGTTAATGGTACATTTTCGTCAAGTCGGCAATGGGTAAAAATATAGCCACGGCAAAGAAGCCGACCATGACCGCCAGCGAGATGATCAGGATGGGGCCGATGGCGTTGGTCATTTTCCGGATGGCATATTCCAGTTCTTCGTCATAATGCGACGCAACTTCCTCCAACATTTCATCCAGGTTGCCGGACTCTTCGCCCACAGCGACCATGTTGACCACCATGGGTGTGAAATAGCGCGCTTTTCGCAGGGGGGCCGCAATACCCCGCCCCTCCTCGAGCAGTTCGCGAAGCCGATCGAATTCCCGGGCGATGGCGGCATTGCCGATGGTACCGGACAGGATCGTCATGGCGTCCAGGATGCCAATGCCGCTGGACTGGAGAATGCTGAAAATGGAAGAAAAACGCGACATGGCCGATTTGACGAGCACTGGTCCCACAATGGGGGCGCGGATGAGCAGGCGATCTTTGATATAGCGCCCCTGATCGGTTCGCAGGTAAACAATGGTGCCCGCCAAGACGGCCAGGAGGCCGGTCAGGATGAAAACACCATAGGTGGTCATGAATTGGTAGATGCCCATGGCGATCTGGGTCGGCAGCGGCAGGTCAACTCCGCTGCGGGTCAGGATGGCGGCAAACTTGGGCAGGACAAAGCCCAGCAGAATGACAAAGGCGACCACGAGAAGGCCGAGAACAAATGTGGGGTAGAACATGGCCGAGCGAATGTCGGAGCGGACTTTCTGTTCGTGCTCCAGGATATATTTCAGCCGTTCCATGACGCGGGGCAACGACCCGCTGACCTCACCGGCATGAATCATGGCACAGTAGAGAGGGGTGAAAACACCGGGATGTTGCCGGAAGGCGTCGTAAAGCGGCGCGCCCTCTTTGATGGCCTGGCGCATGGTGGTGATGACGTCGGCTAAACGGGGGTGCTCCGTCTGGGCCGCCAGGATGTCGAGAATGGACATCATGGGGACCCCGGCCTTGAACAGCGTGCTGAACTGCTTGGTGAACAAGATCAGATCCGCCGTTGGGATATGGCGAAGCCAACGGTCAAGGACCGGCAACGTGCGTTGCTTTTTGCCGCGGCTGCGTTCCTGGATCCGCGAAGGCAGAACACCGCGTCCGTTTAGAATATCGGCGGCGGCATCGGCGGATTCCGCCTCGATGATTCCTTTGAGGGTTTGGCCCTGTTCGTTGATGGCCTGGTAGGCGTACGTCGGCATATCGTCCTACACCATGACGGCGGAAGCCGCTTCCTCTATGGTGGTAATTCCCCGGGCCACTTTATCGAAAGCGTCTTCCTTGAGAAGACGAAGATGGCCGGCGGCCTGCGCGGCCCGGGCAATTTCATGGGAGGCCCGATTTTTGATAATCATGTCGCGGATGGCATCGTCGATGAGCAGGATTTCATAGATACCGATCCGGCCCCGATATCCGGTATCCTGGCAGTGAAAACAGCCCCTGCCGCGCTGGAAACGGGCGTCCTCGGGGATCGACTGCCCCCAGAACGACAACGCTTCGTCCGATGGGCGATAGGGTTCCCGGCAGTTGGGGCAGACCCGCCGCACCAGACGCTGGGCAAACGATACCAGCATCACCGAGGCGACCAGAAAAGGTTCGATGCCCATGTCCACAAACCGGGTAATGGCCCCGGCCGCATCATTGGTGTGCACCGTGCTGAGGACCCGATGCCCCGTCAGGGCGGCCTGCACCGCGATGTTGGCGGTTTCCCGATCCCGGATCTCGCCCACCATGATGACGTCGGGGTCCTGGCGTAAAATGGATCGCAGGCCGCTGGCGAACGTCATCCCGGCCTTGCGGTTCAACTGGACCTGGCGAATTTTCTCGATGCGGTATTCGACCGGATCCTCGACGGTCAGAATATTGATGTCCGTCTGGTTGATTTTTTTCAGGATCGAATAAAGGCTGGTGCTTTTCCCGCTGCCCGTGGGCCCGGTGCTGAGGATCATACCGTAGGGCTTGAACATGACGGATTCGATTTTACGGCGGTCCCCATCGGCCATACCCAGGGTCTCCAGGGTGTGGATGCCGGCACTGGTATCCAGCAGCCGCAGCACCATATTTTCCCCGTAGATGGTGGGGATGGTGGAGGCCCGGATGTTGATTTCCTTGTTGTTCAATTTGACGGTGAACCGCCCGTCCTGGGGAATCCGGGATGTGGCGATATCCATATTGGCCAGAATTTTCAAGCGGGAGATGATGTGCAGCAGCATGGATTTGGGCGGGGCGGGAACATTGTGAAGTTTGCCATCCACCCGGAACCTTACCTGGACAAAATCCTTTTCCGGGCTGATATGAACGTCACTGGCCCCCTCGCGAACCGCCTGGGACAGAATGGAGTTGACGAGACGGACGACCGGCGCTTCTTCGGCCATATCCTGCAGGGAACTGACCTCCACATCCTCCATGGAAATGGCCACTTCATCCAGGGACTCCGTGTCGTACTGCATTTCCTCCATATCTTCCAGGACATCGCCGATACCGCCGTAGGTTCCGTAGAGGCTGCCCATGATCTGGTTGAGTTCCTGCTCGCTGCAGATGATGGCTTCCGCCTCCAGGCCGGTGCTGTTTTCCAGAATGTCGAGAGCTTCAATATCCAACGGATCGATCATGGCCACCGTCAGCAGGCGGTTTTCACGGCGGATCGGCACCATCTGATATTTCTGGGCCGTTTCGGCCGAAAGGAGACCCGCCAGGGTGACGTCGATGGGAAAGCTGATGGTGTCGTATTTTGCGATACGAAGCTGGCGGGATATCAGGTCAACGATCTGGGATTCACTGACGACACCTTCCCGTGTCAGGTATTGCCCCAGCCGCAGATGGCTCTTTTTCTGATTGAGGACGGCCTGGTTGAGTTGAAACTCGGTCATCAAACCGGATTCCACCAGCATACGACCTAATTTTTTCTTTTCACGCATGGTGCTTCACCGCCTGTCAGGATGGGCTGCGGCCAGGGGGGCAACGGCCTGGAAGGGATCGCTGAAAAAGACCGTTTCATCCTGTCCGAAAGTAATGATCCGGGCATGGGGCGCATCCCTCAACGCCAGTTGCGCCAGAGCGTTTTCCGCCACCTGGCGGCCGTAGAAACATTCCGCCATCACCAGGGAAAACACCAGCCCCCTCTCAGGGTTCCAGTATGGGATGAGGCGTGTCGCAAGACGGTTTTGTTTCAGCCCCTTATAAGTGTGCAGGGCCTCATCCAGCCGCTGGCGCGTGGCCAGTTCGAGCCACCAGACGTGGACCGGAAACGGGCGTACCTCTGCCGGCAGAGCAGGGAAGTGAATGATATCGCCTACATTCAGGGCATCGGGATCCAGAATATGGGGGTTGGCATCGGCAATGGCTTGAAGGTGGCTGGGTGCAAAGCGACCGTAAATCGTGGTGATAAGCCCTCCCAGCGTGTCGTTGGGATTGATGGTGACACGGCCCAGGCGGGCCGGCATGGGCGTTGCCTTGGCGGGCGAATCCAGGACGGGGGCGTCCGCGGATGGTGCGGCGGATGCGGCCATGGGCATCGCCGATCCGAAAGCCTTCGTTGGGCTGAGGGCGGCGATGGCTGTCCCCGGTTCAGGGCGATTCGCCGGTCGCGTTTTTTCGGTGCGGGCCGCTTGTGGTGCCGCTTCACGGGCCGTCTCGGCAACGGGTTTGTTGGGAGCGGGGCCCATACCGGTTGTGATTGGAAAGAGTTGAAGCCAACCGCCGACGGTTAGCACCAGTGCGGTGATCAGAGCAAGCGCTCCGCCTGCGCCAGCCCATTGCCATCGGCGGGGAGCCCGATGCCCGGAGGCCCGCCGGGCACTGGAACGGACCAGACGCCATCCGGCCCGGGTGCGGTCTTGGATGATCAGTGTCAGGAGGATGCGATGACACAGATGAATAATCTGCCTGGGATATCCATGGGTTGCCAGGTAGACGGCGATGAGCGCCGGCAGGGAGAACAGCCGATCGGCGGTTCCGCCTCCGGATGCCTGAATGCGATAGCGAATCATCGCCATGGTGTCGCGAAATCCCAGCGGGTTGAGATCAATGCGCAGGTTGATACGATCGCTGAAGTTGGGGTGCGCGGCAATCACCTGATCGAATTCTTTCTGGGCGAAAATAACGATTTGGAGCAGCTTATGGGTGTTGGTTTCATAGTTTAAAAATTCACGCAGAATTTCCAGGCAGGCGGGCGCGATTTTCTGCCCCTCGTCGATGATCAGGACCGGGGTGTGCTTTTTTTCGATACCGGTTGCAAAGAGAAATTGCTTGATGGCTTCTTTTTTGCGATCGTCGCGGCCGTCTTCCGGAGGCCGTTGACCCGTTAAGAGCGCCACGACTTCCGAAAGAAAGGCACTTTCCGACGCCATGCCCGGATCCAGCATCAGGTAAGGGGTCAATTGGGTTTCATTCTCAAACCGGCGGATCAACTCCCGGCAAAGGGTGGTTTTCCCGGTGCCGACCTGGCCGATCACGACATTGAGACCGCGGCGCAGGCGAATCGCCAGTTCCAGTTGCTGCAGGCATCCGGTGTGTTGCGCCGACTGGTAGAAGAAGTCGGGATCCGGTGAATTGGAAAAGGGTTCCCGCTTCAAGTCCAATATGGTGAAATAGTCCATCAGGGGGCCTCTTCCGGCGCTGTGGCACCGTTTTCGGGAACTGCTGTATCGGCAGCGGTCGGATTTGCCTCCACAGACGGAGAGAGGTTTTTCTGGCCGCCGGCCTGCGACGGCTGAATTTTCGAAAGGGCCGGGGCTCTTTCCTTCAATACATGCGGGGTTACGAAAATCAGCAACTCTTCCAGACCGTTGTCGTTATTGGTACCTTTGAACAGCTTGCCCAGGCCGGGAACGTCTTTCAGATATGGCACGCCGTATTCGTCCTCGGAGGTCAATTCCTTGCTGAGCCCGCCGATAACGGTGGTCTGGCCGTTGAACAGGATAACACCGGTCTGGGCGCGTTTGGTGATAATGACCGGGTTGTTGCCCACCGCATTGGTAAAATCCACGTCATCCTTGGTGACGAAAATATCCATCTTGATGGTTTCGTTGTCGATGACATGGGGCGTGACCTCCAACCGCAGGACGGCTTTCTTGTATTCGATTTTGACTTCATCGTCCTCGACCGTCTGGTAGGGGATGTCCCGGCCGCTTTCGATGAAGGCCTGCTGGTTGTCCAGGGTCGTGATGTTGGGGCTGGAGAGGATGTTGAGTTGTCCCTCCTCCTCCAGGGCCTGCAACTGGACACTGAGAATGTTCCCGGATCCGCTTTCCAGAATGAATCCCAGGTCCAGCCCCAACAGGTTGCCGGCCACGTCCGTGGCGGTCAGGCTGGCCGGGAAATTGCCCATGGTTCCGGACGTGGGGTTGACCGACTCCCCATTGCCGGGCGTAACGCCGCTGCCGGCCGGATTGGCGATGTCTCCCGGTGTATTGTAAAAATTGTAGCTGTTGATGGACGTGCCGTAGAGCCCACCCCACTGGACACCGAGATTGCGGGCGGCATCTTTGGTGGCCTCCACGATATGGGCTTCGATCAGCACCTGGGACGTGGGCCGATCCAGGGCCTCGATCAGTGGCAGCATACGTTCCAGGTCCGAGCGGACCGCCTGGATGATGAGGGAATTGGTATGACGGTCCACCAGCACGGAACCGAGAAGGGTTTTTTCGTCCAGGCGCATCAGGAATTGTTCCAGGTTTTCCCGCAGCCCTTCGGCATCGGCGTATTCGATTTCCACGATCTGGGTCAGCAGCGGTTCCGCCAGCCTCAGTTCACGCTCTTTGGCCTTGATGCGCTGGTTGGTTTCCAATGCCTCCAGTTCACGGTTTTTGTCCTCGATGGTAATGACCCGGATGATGTCGCCTTCCCAAAGATAGGTCAGACCGTGGGTGCGCAGGATGCCCAGAAACGCCTGGTCCCAGGGAACCGCTTTGAGGCTGACATCGATACGGCCGCGTACCTGATCATTGATCATGATGTTTTGATCAACCGCCCGGGCCAGGGCGCGCAGCACGGCCGGCACTTCGGCGCCGTGCATGGTCAAGGATATCTTCTGTGTGGCGAGCCGCGAGGGTGGCGCAGTCGTGCTTCCCGGCACAGGGGCTTGTTCGGGCTGCGACGGCGGCATTGCCGGCGTGCGTTTGATCGGGGGCGGCGATTGCCCTTTTGAGGTTTCCGCTTTGGCTTTCCATTCGGTAAAAAATTTATCTTCAGGCGGTTTGATTTCCTTTTCGGCACAGGCGGTCACCAGCATCAGAAGTGCCAGCATGGCCATCATGCCGATCCCTATCGTTTTGAAGTTGGTGTTGCGTTTCATGGCATTCACTCGCTGTAAATCAGGGTTTGGGCGTCTGCGCTTCCCAGTCATCCGCCAGGGGGACACTGAAGACCTTGTTCGCTGAGGCACCCAGTACCACGCGCTGGGTATCAATGTGGCGAACGACCAGCCGGCTTTGGTCCACGATCTCACCCTCAACATATTCAATCCCGTTGATGATGGCGACGCGCCGTTGGGGTGTTTCGATATATCCGGAGTAAATCAGGGCAAGATTGGATGGCAGCATTTCGGCGGTCGCCGGATTCGTCATGCTGGTGGGCAGGTGATCCCCACTGGACAGAAAGAGCTTATCCCGCCAGGGCTTACGGGCCATGGAGAGCGTGTAACGTTCCCCTTCCAGAGATTTGTCGTTGCCAAACTGGGCGGTCAGATTGGTCAGCATGCGAATCAACGTCTGGGGTTCATCCGCAGCCGGTGTTGCGGGGGGATGTTCCGGATTATCGCCGAACAGCATGACCATGCCAAGGCAAACCGATACCAGCATAAGTCCCACAAGAATTTTTTCACGCGTGGACATGGGAACCTCCCCGATTTGGGGGACCGGCCGTCCCGGGCGTGGAAATCACTGTCGCGCCAACCATATATCCATTTCCATATGCAGCCCCTGGTCGCCGGGTTCCCGGCGGACTTCGATGCGGTCAATATGATTCAAATAGGGCAATTCCGCCAGTTTCAGCATAAATTCTCTCAAATCGTTGAAAGCACCGATAATTTCAAGGGTGAGTTTGAGTTCACCGGTTTCACTGATCATGGAGTTCAAATCCGAACCGATACGCCGGATGTTGAGCCGCTTTTGCTCGGCCAGCTGCCGAAAAAGTGCTTCAATACCAGCAACCTGTTCGGGTTTTAGACGGTCGGGTGACGGGAAGGGAAGATCTCCCAGACCTTCAGGTTGGGTATCCACCAGAAGCTCGGTAAAGCGGTGGTAGATCGGTCCCAGTAGACGCTGCTCGTCGATTTGCGTTTTCAATGCATCGATTTGGTCCGTGATCTGATCCGCCGCCTGCTGATGCGGTAGAATGCTCAGCAGGTAGAAGCCCAGCAATCCCCCGAAACACACCACCGCAAAAAACATACGCCGCTCCGGGAAAAGGGCCAGCAGGGATTGCCGACGCACCTTCATCAGATAATCTCCAGTTCTGCTGTGAAGCGCAGCACTTCCCGATCGTCCTGCATTTCGAAAGACTTATCGACGATACGGGGGGCGGTAAAAAGGGGTGAGGCCTTCATTTGAACCATATAAGCGGCAAGGGCCGGTTCCAGATCCAGCCGCGGCCCGTGAATGATAGCGGCCATGGAAAGGACCCGGCGTGGTGGGTCCTCGGCATTCGCCACCGGGCGGGGCAACCGGATGGCAATCCTGGTCATGCGAATATCGGCTGGTGTCGTGCGGGACAATTCGGCGATAATGGCCATTCCCCGATATTTATCGCTGTACTGCGTCAATCGGCGGGTGGCCTCTTTGGCTTTGGCCCCCAAAACCAACACGGTTTCAGGGTTGAGCAGGGGTGAGAATTCCTTCAGTTCCTGTTGAAGGTGGATCAGGTGGTTATGACGTTCCAGCAAACGGTGCTTTTGCCATCCGTTATAGCCGAGCAAACCGAACATCGCGAGCAGGAAAAAACCGAACAGTACCGCGTTAAAAAGCTGTCGTTTCTCCCGTTGGGCGCGATCGTGGTAGGTTTCTAAAAAATTGGGCGTCGGGGTGCCTCCGGCGGATGCAAGGCCAACGGAAGGTATGTACGCGAACTGCTCCTGCGGGGTGTCGGGCCGTTCAGAGAGGGTTTCGCCTTCAAAGGGATTCAATTCGACAAGGGGTATGCCGAGCTGGTCGGATAGGTAGCGGCGCACCTCTTCGCTACCACAAATCGTGCCGGCGACACAGAGGCGATCGATTTCCTGCTGTTCAAAGTTGATGGCATAATGACTGAACGTGCGCTCCACCTGACGGACCAGGCGATCGATGGCCGGCTGGATCATGGCAAAGATATCGTCGGGTTCGATTTCCGCTACCGGGTCGTCCAAGGACGTCTGGCCCGATTCCGGCGAAAGACCGGGTACCAGGCGGGATAATACCGCCATTGGGCTCACACCGTTGGCGCCGTGGGGCAAATCGGACGGCGCTGCCGTGGGGCGGAAATCCATTGCCGGAATGGCTTCCGAAACGGTGTCGGAACCCATTCGCGGATCGGTACGAATGGCTTCGACCAAGCTGCTCATGCCGGCACGAATACCGCGGGAAAGCATGAGGTTGCCATTGTTGAAAATATCGATGCGCGACCAGTTGCGACCGATGTAGAGCGCACACAAATTTCCTTGGCCGATGATTTTCCAACGGGTGCGCAACAGGTTTTGCATCAGAAAGGGATAGGTGCTCACACCATCCAAGGTGTAACCGGCGCGGGTGAAGGAGGATTTGACGGTGTCAATTTCCTTACGTGGAATGGTATAGGCAAGCACTTCGATTTGCGGTGTTTCGGCTGCTGTGGTTTCGCCCCGAACTTCGAAATCGAAAATCTGCTCCGTATCATTATGGGGGGATTTCTTTTTGTAGGCCCAGATTACGGCGTTGGGAATCTGTCGTCGGGCCACTTTAGGGATGCGCAGCAGGCGGGTGTCCAGCCGGGCTGATGAGATGGTGGTCCAAATGCTGACGTTTTCCTCCGAGCCAATGAAGCGGGCGAGGGTATTCCGGAGGAACTGGGGGAACAAAAGATGCTGGGCATCCAGCCCCGGATCGAAGCGGACATGGCGGTAATCAATGATTTGGTGGCGATTTGCCCCGGACGGCACGATTTTGACCAACCGAAGGTCATCATACCCGATATCAACGCCGATTTGTACGGTCTTTCTGAATTGTAAGAAAGAATGCGGCCGACTTTGGCGATCGGGGGGGGGCGAGGGCAATGCTTCCGGGGGCGACGGGACAGCACCGGATAATTTGTTTCCGCGGATTTGCTCCAGAAGCTTCTCCGTGGAAGAGATCTCGTCTTGTTTCACCGGAGCACATCTCCATTTCATGTAGATGGCGTTGAGGGCCAAAGCAACAAATAATCGTTACGCGTTCCGATTATATGCTGAGTCTCTATAAAGTAAAGGAAAAAAAAGATGTTAGGGGATCATCAAATTTTGTTTTTACCCAGGGGGGCGGCGCGATAAAACTGGCGGTAAGCTTCCCAGGCCTCCTGCTGAAGCTGGTCGACCTCCGCCTCGTATCGTGGTGAAAAATGAAAAATAGCAAAGCGTTTGACCCGGGCTCGACCGGCAATTTCGCCTGCCTGGCGGGCAGTCAGGTGGTGTTTGGATGCTGCCATGCCATGATCTTTGGATCGAAAAGCCCCTTCAATGAATAGATAGTCGGCGTTACGGACCAACTGGACGATCGCGTTCCGATTGTCTGCGTGGCCGGCGGCGTCGGTGATGTAGCCGATTTTTTGGCCGGGGGTGGTGCGGGTGATTTTGGCGGCCAGTTCATCCAGGCGGAAGTGTCGACAACCTCCGGGAGGATGACGCGTCGGCACGGTTACCATTTTGGTCGCATCGAGGTTGCCATACACGTCTTGTTTGAACGTTTTGAGCCATGGACCGGTCGGCAGGGCCAACTGGTCCAGGGCAACCTTGTCGATATTGACATGGATCGGTTCCGACAAGCTGAACCCCAGACAAGGGATGCCATGGTCCAGTATCTCAGCTTCAACGCATAGGGAGGGCTCCTGGAGCAACAGGCCGTTAAAGGGGTGCCTTTGGTCTCTTTCACGGTCGGGCTTAAACCCGTCACGGCAGGCATAGCGGCGGGTGCGGATTTGTTGCGGGCTGATTTCCGATGCGGTTATTTCAAACGGGTAGCGGTAATGGTTGACGAGATTCCAGTTGTAACCGCGAAGTTTGCCTTCCAGATTGGTCAGAAAGCCTTCGGGGCCGTAAAGATGCAGCTTTTTTTCACGTCCGAGGCATAAACGAAGCAGGCGGTCAAAGCCGCAGAAATGATCCATATGGGTGTGCGAGACGAAACAATGGGAGATCTTGAGGATGTCCCGCGGGGGCAGGCGACGCAAGTCGCCGAGGTCAAAAAGGATGGCGCGTTTTTCAAACGCAAAGGCCACGTAAAGGGCCGGATCGTCAAAGGGATCGTTGACCAGGCGGGGGTGAAAACGGGGCGCCATGGCGTCACGGCAGGTGTTTCTGCACCTGCTGATGAATACATTGATAAATTTCTTCGTCGGAGCCGAAGATGTCGATGGTGTCTTTGTGGTCAATCACCTTTTCCAGGACGAACGCTGTCACATAGAGCGTGACCACATGGGGATTCTGGACCAGAGCGCGATAAGGCGCGACCAAATAATCCACGTCGAAGTCGTCGGCCCGGCTCAGGCGGTCCAGGCATCCATGGATCTGGTCCTCCAGACCGTTTTTGTTGGTTGTTTCCACGAGCTTGTTTTCCACAAGCTTCATGGCAATCGCGTTGGCCACTGTATCGATGCAGTCCTGAATCGCGTTCAGTGATCGGCGCCGGGCATACTCTTTCGAAGATTCAATTTTGGACAGAATGCTGGATTCGCGCGTGCTGGGCCGAAAGACTTTAGCCATTGTTTTTCCTTTATGCGGATAACCTTCGCTGAAACGTTGAGTGATAAATGCGAATAATAGAGACAGCTTTTTGAATTTGCAAGAAAAAAGTCTTTTTCCGGTCAGCAGGGCCAACCCTTGGTCTTCACGGCTGCCGCGGGTCCGTTTCAGGATCGGTTGCAACAACCATTACCTGTGGCCGACGGGATCCGTTCCAGCGGTTCCAGCGCAGATGCAGGGCCATTCGTTTGAAAAAGGCCGGTGGTTCCTGATCCGGATCGATATTGAACTGGATGGCCTGATAGCGTTGCCCATTGCCGTGGTGCCGGGAGCGGAGAACCATTTGGCGGTGGTGACCGCCCACCACGCGATGGCTTTCGACGTCAACTTCACGGGTGATGAAAAGCGGTTCGGGGACCCCTTGCCCGAAAGGTTGCAATGTTTCCAGCTGATCAAGCAGGCGCGGTGTGATTTGGCTCAGGGCGATTTCGGCATCGAGAGACAAACGCCGGCAGTAATCTTGCGGCCCGGTTCTGTCGGCCAGGTGGCGTAGAAACGCCTGTGTAAAGGCGGTAAGTTGATCGTTCGGCAGGGTCAAACCGGCGGCCATGGCATGCCCGCCGAAGTGCTCCAAATGTGCTGCGCAGGATGCCAACAGACCATAGAGGTCGATACCGGCAATACTGCGGGCCGATCCCCGCGCATGGGTTCCATTCTGGGCCAAAAGAATCACGGGGCGGGTAAAGGCGCGGGCCAGGCGGGCGGCGACAATGCCTAAAACCCCCTCGTGCCAGTCGGGGGCTGCCATGATCAGGGCGTGCTGTTCGAGGATTTCCGGCTGGGCGGCAATGCGCTGATGGATCTGATCGGCAATCATGTTTTCCATTTGTCGGCGGCGGGTGTTAAGCCGATCCAAGGTTTTGGCCATGCGGGCGGCACGCCGGGCGTCGTGGGTGGTGAGCAGGCGCAGGGCCAGACTGGCATGGGCCACCCGGCCGGCGGCATTGAGCCTGGGGGCCAGCCGAAAGGCTACATCGTCGGATTCGACCCGGCGGGGAGAAACGCCGCTGACATCCATCAGGGCTTTAATCCCCGGCCGTGAAGACAGCGTGGCCAAACCGGCCTGGACGAAAGCCCGATTTTCTTTAACCAGGGGCACCATGTCGGCAATGGTCCCCAGGGCCACCAGATTGCAGAGGTGCTTGAGGTTTGGCTCGGGGCGCTGCTTCCAAAACCCCATGTCCCTAAGACGGCGGCGTAAAGCGATCAGTAGATAGAAGGCCATCCCCACACCGGCCAGATGGTCGAGACCGGCATTGCAGTCCTCACGTTTCGGGTCGATGACCGCCACCGCATCGGGCAGACTGGCCGCAGGCTCGTGGTGATCGGTTATGATGACGTCGATGCCACCGGCGGCGGCGACGTCGACGGCTTCGTGGCTGGAGATGCCGCAATCCACCGTTATGACCAGTCGGCAGCCCCGGTGCCGGATCTGCCGCTCAATATGCTCCGCCCGCAGGCCATAGCCCTCTTTGCGCCGGTGGGGGATGTAGTGGGAGACATGCCCACCGGCGTCCCTCAGAAATTCCAACAGCACGGCCGTGGCGGTCACGCCATCCACGTCATAGTCACCGAAAACGAGGATATTTTCATCGGCGGTGATGGCCCCAGCCAGACGCTCGGCGGCCCGTTCAATGTCCGTGATGATTTCGGGAGGCGTGATATCGCGGAGAGACGGTGCGAGGAAGGCTCGGGCAGCCGTGGCCGAGGTGATCTGCCGGTTGATCAGGACAGTGGCCACCAGGGGGTCGATGACCAGGGCGGCCGCCAGTCGTCGAACCCTGTCAGGGTCAGGTTCCATGATGTCCCAGATCGTCGTCATCGCTGCGCGGTATAGCCCATTCCCTGATCAGGGGCAACCTTTTCTTCCGACAGACCACTCGTGCTGCCGGGAGGTATTCGTGTGATACTGCCAGGGTTTTAGGTTGCAAACAGGTGGCACATGGTTATAATCAGGAACCTTTATGACCTAAAGGAAATTGGTTTTGACGCCGTTACACCCGACAACAGATTCCAGTACAGCGAAAGATCTCACCCAACCCCCGACCGCTTTAGCCGTGACCGAGCGCCACTACCGGATCGACCGACGGCAGATAAGCTTTCTGCGATTCATCCTGGAAGCCTATGAAGGCGTGGCCGTCGTGACGACCCTATCCCCGCGGGAGGGTATCGTCACCATCCGGATCGCCCCCGGCTGCGAGCAACTGGTCATGGCTATACTTCAGGACCTGAGCGTCAGGCAGCATATATTGATGGAACCATTGCCCGGTGGCGGCCATACAGACTTAGGAGACCCATGACCTACCAGAATGTCTATATCAATACCATCGGTTGCCAGATGAACGTCTATGACTCCGACCGGATCGTCCAGGTGCTGGAGCCCGTCGGCTACCGGAAAACCCATAATCTCGAAGACGCGGATCTGGTTATCGTCAATACATGCGCCATCCGGGCCAAAGCGGAGCAGAAAGCGTTCAGCTTTGTCGGCCGCCTGGCCCGCATGAAGCGTGATAACCCGGAACTTTTGATTGGTGTCGGCGGTTGTGTGGCCCAGCAGGAGGGAGATGCCATTCTTTCCCGCATGCCGCATGTTGATCTGGTATTCGGTACCCATGCCATTGCGCGGCTGCCCCATATCCTCAGTCGGGTCAAACAGGACCGTGTCCGGGTGGTGGATGTCGCCCAGTCGACGGCCATCGATGAAATCGAGGGCGGCGGCGGATTTCCTGTCGATAGCCCGATATCCCGTTTTGTGACGATTATGCAGGGGTGTGACAACTATTGCACCTACTGCGTGGTGCCCTATGTACGGGGTCCTGAAATGAGCCGCCGGCCCGAACGAATTATCGCGGAAATCGAGGCCCTTGTCCAAGCTGGGGCGCGTGAAGTCACACTGCTGGGCCAGAATGTCAACAGCTACGGCCACAAGGAGGGCCTGCCATCCTTTGCCGAGCTGCTGGCGCAAGTCAACGAAATCCAGGGCCTAAACCGGATTCGATTCACGACGTCCCATCCCAAGGATATGTCGGATGACCTCATGGAGGCGTTCGGCAAACTGGACAAGCTTTGTCCCCATATCCATCTTCCGGTACAATCCGGCTCTGACCGTATCCTCAAACGCATGAATCGCAAGTACACCCGGCAATTATATCTTGAGCGGATCGAACGCCTCCGGCGGATACGGCCGGACATTGCCGTTACATCGGATTTTATCGTGGGTTTTCCGGGAGAGTCGCCCAGCGATTTCGAGGATACCTTGACCCTTGTGAAAGCGGTTGCTTTCGACAGCATTTTCGCCTTTATGTATTCGGATCGCCATATTGCCGCGGCGTCCCGTTTCAGCGACAAAATTGGTGAAGATGAGAAAAAACTTCGCCTTCAGCAACTTCTGAAGACCCAGGAATCCATAACGCTGACCAAAAACCGGGCCCTGGTGGGGTCGCGTCAGGAAATCCTGCTGGAGGGCAGCAGCCACCGTCCCGGCCTGGCTGAACACGCGAGCGAGGGACCCCAGTGGACGGGGCGCACACCCGGCAACAAGATCGTCAATATCAATACCGATCGAAATAGGGCATCGCGGGAAGCGTTCACGGTGGGCCAGGTGGTGCCCGTGTGCATTGAAAAAGCGTATGCCCACTCGTTGCAGGGTGTCCTGATGCAGGAGGAACTTTCAAACGGTGGTCTAAAAGGGAACACGTGCCATGCTGCTTAAAGCTGTCATTGCCGGACTGACCATGGATCCGGCCACGAACACCCCCATTATTATCCTTAAAACCGAAGAAGGGGACCAGGCCGTGCCGATCTGGATTGGATTGCTGGAAGCCACATCCATTGCCTCGGCGCTGCAAAACGTCAAGTTCGATCGGCCCATGACCCATGACCTTTTCAAGAACTTCGTGGAGATGAGGGGGGCTACGGTCAGCAGTATCGAGATTTGCGATTTGCAGGATAATACCTTCTATGCCCGGATCCATTTTTTGTCCCAGGGCGAACAGTTCAGCATGGATGCCCGTCCCAGCGATGCCATTGGGATTGCGCTGCGTTTTGAAGCCCCCATATTTATTGACACGGAGGTTATCGCCAAAGCCCGCCCCTTCGAAGCGGATGCCGAGGCTTCGGATGACAGTGAGGAAGGGCGTAAATGGAAAGAGTATCTCGAAAAGCTCTCACCGGAGGATTTCGGCAAGTATAAAGTCTAACCCCCGAGCTGGAACCGCCCCTGTTTGGATTCGTTTGATGCCCGCCTGCTGGTCATTCAAAGGCATATGTGGTAGTGATTAATTTGTAGCCCACAATATATAGTTGACAGCCGGATTGTAATCGGTTATCAGTCCCCAAGTCGCGCCCACACCCTTAATCCCAGCATGAGACACCCAATGGAATCCGTTCTGATCATTGATGACGAACAGTCCATTCTCCAGGTATTCGACTATGCCCTGACCCGGAGCGGGTTTACGGTTGAAACCGCCGCTGACGGGCGGGAAGGCCTTCAGAAGTTTTTACGGGGCCGATTCGATCTGGTGGTTACGGATGTCCTCTTGCAGGGTATGGATGGACGGGATGTCCTCAAAAAGATTCGTTCCTCTGAAAAGCGGCAAACACCGGTGATCGGAATGTCGGGAACCCCATGGCTGCTGGCCGATGCGGGGTTCGATCATGTGCTTGAAAAGCCTTTTTCCATCCACCGCTTGCTTGAATCGGTCCAGGGGCTTATCAAGCGGGGCCTTCCTGAGGCCTGAATTCGTGTCCATCCATAAATGGCATCTTTTGGCCCCGAGCGGCGTTTTCGCTCTTTTGAAATCCTCGAAATAGTCCCCTATTCCTGCGGTTTCCCCCCACCGCAGAGAATAAATCAGGCGGGAAGTCCCGTCTTGCGGGAAAAATCGCTCAGACCTTGTTCGGAACCAAAATCTACCATCTCTGGACGAACACGAATTAATCCTCCCGGCGATTGCTTGCCGTAGCGTCCATCCACAAACCTCACCGCCATTGCCTATCGAGCGGTTTATCGTATCGCTCTGAGACTTCCATCTTTGGTGAAGGCCCCGGAGAGGATCTGTTGATCCTGGGGCGATTGATTGCCGCATGCCGCCATGCGGTGTTTTTACCTCTGCTCGGGTGCTCGCCGGCTCGCAACAACAGATCATCACGCCATGGCAGGGCGAGCCTTCTTCCCTATAGGGCTTTAGGCCGGGCATCAGTTGCAGAATTGGCCGTTTTCGTAAATGGTGACAACTGTTCCATTTTTCAGTCGGGCGGTTACCCGTTTGCGTTCGGTGTTCACCAGGTCCCAATGCAGGGCGGAGTTGTTGAAGCCCAATGCCTTTTTTTTGTCGCCGGTGAGATCGGCAGGGTTTCCACTAAAGGTGTCGCTGTAGGAGGATCCGAGGGCAATGTGGCAGTTACCCTGGCGACCGCCAAAGTTCTCATCGTAGAGGGTGTTGGCCATGAACTGGGTGATTTTGGAAAACCGGCGGTCCGTCAATGAAAATTCACCGACCCGGGAGGCGCCCGGATCCATGGAAAGCTGCTGCCGCAGGAAAGCCTGCCCCTTCGCCGCCCGGGCGGAGACAACCCTCCCGCGTTTGAATTCCAGGCGGACTTTTTCCACATAATTGCCGTTGCGGTAAGACGGCTGATTGGCGAAGTAGATCCCCCGGGTTCCGCGCCAGTCCGGTGAGGTGAACAGTTCGAAACTGGGAATGTTGTGTCCGGACAAACCGATCCATTGGCGCTGGGCCCCGGGTGTTATCCATAGATCGGTCGTATCGGATTCGATGTGGTACGATGTGACATCCATGCGGTTCAACCAGCGTTTGAGGGTCGCGGCGTTGCGAAAAATGGTGTGCCAGTGTTCCAGGGGGCGGGTTCGGTTCAGGTAGCAGGCTTTGACCACCTGGGCGGTATAGGCGGACAATGTCAGGCCGGCCTGGCGGGCCAGTTCAGGGGTCGGTACCATGCACAGCGTCCACCCGAACAATCCCTGTTCGTCCCGCCGATCCAGGATGTCCCGCAGGGGTTTGCGGGCTAAAGCCGCGCGCCCGATGCGTTTGGGGTCGATACCGCTCAGATGGGTGATGGACTCCGGGGCATAAAGGAAAATGCTGCCATTCAGATGGTTGAGAAGGGTTTCTTCCCCGGGGGGGACAAAGGTCAACTGCCGGGCGTTGGCCGTGCGGTAGAAATCCGTTTCCATGGTGGGCGTCGGCATGGCGCGTAAGACGGTGTGAAGCCCTTTGGCCAGCAGCCGGGCTTGCAGTATTTCCGCCAGCGGAAGGGCGGGTAAATCGTAGCGCAGCAGAACGATATCGTTTTTCCTGAAGCGGTTTTTCCGGGCGGTTTGCAGCGCCCACATCATGACATCGGCATAGCGCTGCCATTGTTTTTCGGTCAGCACGGTTGACTCCTTTGGTAAGCGTTAGGCGAATTGCAAATGGTCGGGACTTATTTTTTTCAGCGATCCTTGAGGAACAGCCGGTGGTACTCTTCTTCGCTCAAATGGGCCTTCAGCAGGCCGCTCAGCATGTCGAAGAGTTCGCATAGCTCCTCTTCCGTCAGGCGCGGCATCAGGGTTTCGGCCAGGGTGTCGTCCGAGATTTTTTGCAGGTAGTAAATGAGGGCCTTTTCATCGGACGCACGGTCCATCCCGAACCCCACGAATCCGTCAAACACCTCGATAAATCGATGGGAGTGTTTTGTCATGTGTGGTATAGATCCCTTCCCAATGGATGGTGGGCATGCCGGTTAACGGGCGTTTATTTGGGGCAAGTTTACCTCACTATACGACGGGGCCACCATAGAGCACTCGCCGGTCCCGGTCAATGCCTGGCGGCAACACCAGGCCTTAAAGCGACCTTTCGACGCTGGTTTGGGAGAACAACACGACGATGGGCTTTCATTTCGATTACTTCAAAACCCCCGACAGCCTTATGATTCGCTGGGGGCATGCCCCCACGGCCGCTGTCCCGGCCCGGGGGACCGTTATCTTGCTCAACGGGCGTACCGAATACATGGAAAAATACGGAGAAGTCGCCGAAGAGCTCAATCAGAGAGGTTTTGCGGTATTCAGTTGCGACTGGCGGGGGCAGGGGCTTTCGGACCGCCTGCTGGCCGATGGCCAGAAAGGCTACGTCGGGAGTTTTGAAGACTATCTGGCGGATCTGGAGCAGTTGATGGCGATCGTGAACCGCCGCCAGGCGCCTATGCCGTTTATTCTCATGGGACATTCCATGGGGGGGCACATCGCGGCCCGCTTTCTCGAGCGCCATCCGGATGTGTTTGCGCGCGTGGTGATGACATCCCCGATGATCGATATTCAGCTGCCGGCTCTTCTTCCACGATACCTGCTTCGCTGGATGGTTCGCACGGCCGTCGGGCGGGGCCTGCAGGGAGCTTACGTACCGGGATCCGGGGGATTCAATGCCAGGGAACGCTGTTTCGATGGCAACCCCCTGACATCGGACCGGGCGCGTTTTGAACGCAATATCGCCATGATCGAACGCAATCCCCGGTTGGCGGTGGGCGGTGTGACCTATGGCTGGCTCGCGGCGGCCTTTCGTTCCATCGACCGCGTGGCGGCCCCGACCTTCGCCGGCGCCTTTCCCATACCCCTTCTAATGGTTACCGCCGGGGAGGACCGAATCGTTTCCGTGCGGGCACAGGCGCAATTTTGCCGTCATGTACCTGACAGCCATTTGACATGCATCGAGGGCGCCCGGCATGAAGTGCTGGTGGAAACGGATAACCGACGGGCCTTGTTCTGGGAGGCCTTCGACGGGTTTCTGGCGGGTTGATGACCGATGGCGGAGGCGCAAACCGCGAAACCGGGTCAGGATTTCGTGCAGGTCCGGCAGAAGGTTTGAATCGCTTCGAGATACGTTTTCATCCCGCGGAGGAAAATATCATTGTGGTTGGCCCCGGGTATTTTGACACGTGTTTTCTTCGGCGACGGTGAAGCCGCCAGGAGCGCTTGGCTGTCACTATAAGGGATGATGTGGTCGTGTTCGGCGTGGATGATAAGGGTGGGGCCGGCATAGTGCCTGATCTTCTCCAGGTTGGCAAAGCCGGCGCTTTCGTCGAAACCGATCCGCTCCGGATCGATGCCCAGCAGGCGCAGTAGCGGTGCGGCAAAAGCAAACCCGCTTTCTATAATCAGCCCGTCGATGCGATCAGGGTAGGTTGCGGCCAGTTCCAGGACCGAAGCACTGCCGAGAGAGCGCCCCATGAGGATCAAGGGGGCGGTGTATCCGTTCTGCTGCAGCCAGGTTTTGGAAAATAGCAGGATTCGGTGGCAGTCCGCCATCATCGCGGCAACACTCGGTTCGCCGCTGGAGCGCCCGTAGCCCCGGTAATCGACGGCCATCAGGTTGAGGCCCAGCGAATTGTACAGGGGCCCCAGATCATCGTAATCCGCCACGATTTCACCGTTCCCATGAAAAAAAAGAAGGTTCGGACCATTTGCAGGCCCCATATGCCAGCGGGCGCCAATGGTATGCTTCTCTCCGACGGGAATGATCATATCCCGGGCCAAAGCGGAAGAGGGACTGCCGGGTTCCGGGCGTGGATGAAAAAGGACGGACAATACGTCGGGGCGGTCCAGGATGGTGAAGTCCGGGGTAGGCTTTCTGTTCATATATCTCCCTCTCCGTTGGCGTTGCCCATCGCTATCGGGGGACGCGTGGAATGGCTTCGCTTCGTCGGCTGAACGTTTGATGGGGCCGTATGGATTGACGTCAACTCTACCGATAGGTGAAGGTTTCGTCAAACAAGCCCGGGTGGTCAAAATGCGCCCGCCCGACCAATTTGATGGCGTGGTGGCCCCGCTGGCGCATGCTGCCGACATCCGGGATGCCCATTGAAAAAAACAGTATGGGCTCGATGCGGCCGGAACCCCAGACAATGCCCTCAGGGTCGAATATGCTGCGGTGCTGCCCGCTTTCGTCCGGCAGCATTTCCAGTTCACGATACGGGCGCAGCGCATAGAATGTCACGGTGGCGTGTGGTTCTGTCACTCCGATGTGCTGAACCTGGTGCCATCCGGAATTGACCGTCAGGGAAAGGCGGTGGTCGGGGAATTGTTCCGGCAGCCAGGCCGGCACTAGAGGATCCAGACCCATAAAGGGCGTTTTCAGGCTGCCGATGCGGGCGTAGTCCGGTATGAAGAAGTGATAGCAACCGCAGTTGTTCATGATGTCGAGCATGACCGGTTGTCCGGTAGGATCGAGGCTGATGCGGATCGTGAACCCATCCAGGCGGCCCCGCTCGATCCAGGGGGCGTTGTCCCCGGCGCGATGGGAATACCAGAAGACATAATTGATCTGCAGGCTGGGCTGGTGATCGAAGCGTCCATAGCTGAAATAAAAATATCCGGTAGCCCTTTGCGGTGCCACCGTCACGTTGCCGTTATGCCATTGCACGCTTCCGATACGATCATATCCGGCAACCGTGTCCTGATCAATCACCGGGGCCAGGGCATTGGCCAATCGGTATTCTTCCCGGGAGGTCAATCGCGGCAGCCCCAGGGCGTCTTTGGGAACCTTCCGATACAGGGCCGACGGGTCGAGGCGCTCGTTGTCGGTAATGCCTCCGGGGCAGTAGACAACCGGGGCGCCGATGGTGGGGATGTCTTCCGGCGGCATGGCATGCCAGGCCCGGAACCCGTCGAAAGCGTTGGCACTGGCGTAGGCCACCGGAAGTGCCAGAAGCGGATAAAGGCCGACCACCCGGCGCCATGAGCGGTATTCGTCGGGGATGGCGATGGCTTTCTGCACATGGGCGGCAAGACCGGGCGTCTGCAGGGCGTGAATGAAAAGGTGGTGCGAGCATTCCCGCGTCAGTGCGATGAGATCACGCCGATCACCCACACCCTCGCATTGATTGACAAGCTGCTGGTAATGATGGTTGCCAAGATTCAGGATTTCCTTTTCACGCGCTTCCAGATCGAGTTGGTGCATGTGCGCCAACCACCATTGAACAACAGCGTCGCTGTTCATTTCCTCCGGGGTTATGCCCGCCAGGAAACGACTGGCCCGAAGGTAAGGATAGCCTTCCACGCGAAACACGGCCGTATCGGTCGCGGCCGCCTTGGTCACCGCCCGGTCTACCAGGGACAATAATTGCCGACACTTTTCGATGTTTGACAGGGGGGCCAGGGGCACCGCAGTATTGGGCGGTGTCCGGCACCCCGTGATCATCAAAAGGGCGGCGATCAGGAGGAAAATGACACGTTTCACGGCAACCTCAAAAAGCGGCAAGTCCCGGCGAATGCCATGGAAAAATGGGATCGGGACGCCGGCGGGGGACCCGTTGGGGCGCTATCGGATTTCGGACCGTCGCAGCACTTCGGAAAGAAATTGGTCCGCATTGCCCATTTCACCGGCGAGGTGCATAAACCGTTGCGGCATGTCTTTCGTTTTCCAGACAAAGCCAATAAATGTCGGTGTCTGCCGAACGTCTAAGTAGCGGACCGCATTGCGGCTGCGGTCCGGGAAAAGAGGGAACCGGATGTCGAAGGCTTCCCGAAATTGGTTGACCTCAAATCGTGTGTTGCTGACCCCGATCCCGATCAGTTTGATGCGGTCTCTGAGGTCGGGATCGCTGGAAATGCGGTGGTAAAACCGGTTGACGTTCGGGGCTTCACGCTGGCAATGGGGACAGTAGAAATTAAAGACTTCAATGACGAGGACCTGGGCCTGGATATCATTGAGGGTGAATGTCCCGCTTGTATCGATTCCGAGATAAGCGCGCTGGGCGGGATCCGCTGGGGCCGGCAGCACAAAACCCGCTTGGGTGCTGTCAGGCCCAACGGGTTGCCGAGATGGAGCAGGCGATGGCCCCTGGGCGCAACCAAGGATGAGCAGCAGTCCCGCTAAACAGGGCCAAACGATTGACGCTGCTGTTTTTCTGATACGTTTCACCGGTCAATTTCCCTGGTTTCATGTACAGTCATACGTTATTGGGAAAACGGCGTCGGTTATCGGACGAACGGTATACGAATCAACGTTCGTCATATTATTGTAGGGCGATCGATGCCCCTTGGCAAGCCGTTAAAAAATGAAGGGCGGGCGGGACCTATGCCGTCCCCACATGCCGAGAACTATGGAAAGGGCTGCGCCGCCGCAAAGGGCTGTGGATACCAGCGCAACGGCGGCGACGCCATATTGGGTCCAGAGCAATCCGCCCGTCACGGCACCGCTCATCCGTCCCAGGCCGGCCACGGCCAGCATAGCGGACATCATGGTGGCACGATGGCCCGGGAGGATTTCCGTCGCCACGGACAGGGCGGTGACAAAGGTGAATTCCACCGCGATGAAAAGCGCAAAGAGCCCTGCCAATGCATATGGAAGGGCGCTGCCGGTCCAGGGAAGGACACCATAGCCGACCATACTCAGGCCGACCCCCAGAAGAAGGGCGCGGCGTTTGCCCATGCGATCGGCCAGCCCGACCGTTAAGAATTCCCCCAGTAATTCGGCGAGTCCGATCACACTGCTGCCCAGGCCCAATTGGGCGACGCTCAGGTTGAACTTATGCTCCAGCCAGGCGCCGAAAATAACGAAGATGCCGTCGTTGGCCATGCTTACCAGAAACGCCAGCACCAGCATGGCGCGGGCGGTCCGGCTCTGCCATAGACGACGCCAGGCATAGCGCAGATCGGCGATTTCCGGCCTGGCTTTTCCGCTCGATGATTCGACCGGCAGGCGCAGGGCGATCAGTCCCATGCCTGCCAGAGCGGCCAATCCCATCACCACGAAGGGGGCCTGCCAGCCATGCCACTCAATCAGGAGCCCTGCCAGGGGGATGCCGACAAGGGTGCTGGCCGCCCAGCTGGTCTCAATCAGACCGATGGCCAGGCCGCGTCGTTCATAGGGGACTCTTTCCCCAACATAGGCCTGAATGGCGGGATCAAAAATATTTTTGCCCAGGCCGGCCAGAAAGAGCGCTATCAGCACGACAGCGTAAAAGGGTAAAAGGGCGGCTGCCAGCATCCCGAGGCTCAATAAAAAAAGCCCCAGCATCATCATGAAACGGTATCCCAGGCGATCGGTGAGGGGGCCGAAAAAAAGGGCCAGAACACCACTGGCCTGATTGGCAGCGATGATGGACGTGATGTAGGTCAGAGGAACACCCATACCACGGCTCAGTGCAGGCGCAAAAGGGTAGGCAAAGCGCCGAGCCGTGTTTAGAACCAGACGGCAGGCGCCGGTAAGAAACAAGTCGAAGACCAGTGCATCGCTGCGGCTGCGGGCATCCCGGTGTTTTGGGTCATCCGGTGGCATGATCATTACCTTAGCGGCCATTTTCCCGGAACGATTGACCTGTTGCCGCGGCCAACGGTTCCGGCACGAAGAATTGTTTCCCGGATAGCCGAGGCCTCTGGGGAATCGGTGCTTCAACCGATTCGGTCATTCCGTATGAATACGATCCATTTTACGACTTGCATTCATCGTCCGAATGTTTTAATTTCCACTTAAACCCTTAAGTTGTACTAAAGCGAAAAAACCCGGGTAAATAACAAAAATGCGTCCGACGTGGAGATGCGGTTGAGAAACGTCTCCGTTAGCAAGAAAAAAATGATAAATCAAACGGGTAACCAACCGGTCCGTTTGGTAGGCGATGGCGGTCGAAACCGCCCCCTTGGACCAGGCCTTCTTGCAGGACATCCACCAACCACGGGCCGGACCAAACCGGCCATTAGCGTTTTTCTACCATAGGGATACCATCAATGGGAAAAAAAAAGAATTTGATCGAAACGGCCGTTCGATTGTTTGCCGAGCAGGGTTATGACGGTACCACAACGCTGCAGATATCGCGTGAAGCCGGCGTGACCGAGCCCCTCATCTATTACCATTTCAAAGGCAAAGAAGAGCTGTTTACCCATATTTTGATCGAGGCCTTCGACGAATACATGGGCCGAATGGATGCGCTTCCCTGCGAAACCCCCAATGAATTTACCAAAATTGAAAATTTAATTCATGCCACCCAGCAGGCTGTCAAAGACATGCCCCGCAGAACACGGTTGGTGATGAGCTCCTGCCCGGCCAGGATCAAAGACCCCAAGCATGTGTGTCATGACCGGATGATCGGAATTTACGAATGGCATTATGATTATTTGACCCGGTGTCTGGAAAAAGGCATCATTTCCGGTGAATTTCGAGATGTTCCGGTTGCGGAAACCGCCTTTGTGCTGATATCGACCATCAATGGTATGAGCCGACAGCATTCGCTGTTGGATGAAGACAGCATCATCCGGACCCGTCAGGCCGCTGTCGATTTTTGTCGGCGCAGTCTCATGGCGATCTGACGCGCGGTGGTATGGATGGCCGACGTGCCGGCAACCCCGTTTCGTGTCAGGTTCGAGAGCCCCGCGCCGGCAGGACGCCGGAGCACTATGAGAATCGAAAGGCAATACCCTGGAGGGATGTGATGGTTCGAACAAGCGTTCTCATTGCAGCGGTCCTGTTTTTTTTAGGAACGGTCAGCTGTGTTTCCAAAAGTCAATACCTTGACTTGCAGAAATCCCTGGCGGATGAACAGGCTCAATCATCCCAAATGCAAAAAAGCCTTGAAGACCGGATTGATGTACTGACGGCCGATGTTCTGGCATTGCGGGACGCCAATGAAAACCTTGAGCGGCGGCATGAGAACGTACTCGAAATCAACAACGAGCTGCATGAAGAAGTGCTGCAACTGGAATATCGGCTGAAAAAAAATGAAACGATCATCCAGACTCAGGAAAAAGTGATCGAAGACTTCAAACACGCACGGGAAAAAATCGAGGAAAGCCTGCGCGAACAGATTGCCGCCAAAGATATCATGATCGAGGAGATGGAAGGCAAACTGAAAGTGACCTTTGTGGATAAGATATTGTTCAGCACCGGCAGTGACAGGATCAACGCGGCCGGACGCGGGGCACTGTCGAAAATTGCCGAATCGCTCAAGGCGGGTGCCTCCCACCAGATCGTTGTGGAAGGCCATACGGATAATGTGCCCATCGGTCCGGTGCTGGCGGATCGATTCCCGACCAACTGGGAGCTATCGGCGGCCCGTGCGATTGCCGTGGTTCGCTTTCTGGAGGAAAAAGCCGGGATGGATCCCGGACTTTTGACCGCCAGCGCATTCAGTTCCCACCGTCCTCTGGCCTCCAACGAAAAGGAGAGCGGGCGCCGCAAAAATCGAAGGATCGAAATTATTCTGGCGCCGCTTGCGCCATGATGAAATAGCGGCACAGGCCTTCCGATTGGCAGCGACAGGCCCTTTACAAAGCCTTGACGGGCCTGCGCTCAGCTTTAAACCAAAACGATTGCAACACGAGGAGACCCTCTTGACGCAACCTCATGATCCTGTCCCTCCCAAAAGACGCCTTACGCCGGCCTACCTTCTGTTTCACGTACTGTTATCCGTCGATACATGGCGGATTGTTTTCGGCACAACCATGGCTGTTGTTTTGGCCCCTCATCTTCTGCCGCTGGACCGCACGGGGATCGGACGCTATGTGATGTTTATCACCGTCGTGGTCATCGGATGGGCCATTTCCAAAGCCCCTGCCGAATGGCTTGTTCGCCAGTTGCGCCACCGGTTCCCGGATAAATAGTGGTTCGAAGGTTTTGGGCGCCCCGGTGCGTGCGGAATGGCGCTGCCGTGTTGACACCCGGGATTGAATTTTATATTCCCCATGTGGACAGGGGCCTACAGGCGGGCAAACCATGATGCCATTCGTTTCCGATCCGGACCATTTCCGGATTCGAGGGCAATGCTTTTTCCTGATTTGGTAGCCGCAAACATCACTTAGCAGACGTTTTTCAGAGGACATTATTCGTGTCAGATATCGAGGTTGACGGCATCGTCGGTGCCAGTGGCGTCATGCAGCGGTTGTTCGGGCTTTTGCAGCGGGTCAGCGGCAGCGACAGTACGATATTGATCAATGG
>CAJXSL010000016.1 GCA_913060875.1 uncultured Desulfobacteraceae bacterium | reverse complement strand
ATACATGGTAGGTGTTACCTATGTCGTTAGCGTAAACTGTTACCTATGTCGTTAGCTCATACCGGCGGTTTCTTTTGATTCCTTTTCTTTTCCGGAAAAGAAAAGGAATAATAAAATCATTCTCCCAGGATCGGTCAAACCTTTCCGGGCCTTCATCGAGGTGGATAGTTTAGATCGAAACAAAGGGCATAGCTGTCCATCGTTGTCAACGACAACCCGGTCAAAGGAACGCAACGATCCGGTCGTAAAGCAGGCGGCTGAGATTCTCGTCGCCGAACGTGCCGATGCGGATGCCCACCTCGGAAACCTGCTCCGTCTTGGTATTCACACGGACCTTGACTTCCTTGCCGGTGGCGGTGCGCGCGGTGGCCATGCCGTCGGTTTTGGAGGCCGCAGCGGTTTCTTTGGCCCAAATCAGGTCCTTGAAGGCTTTCTCCGTCGCGGCAATGACCGCCTCGGGGGTGGCATCCAGATCCGCCTTAAGTTCGCCTTTGTAATACAGCGCACCGGCCGCCGCTCCCCCGGCGGCGGCACCCACCACCAGAGCCGTACAACCCGTCAAAAACGATGCGGTCACCATCAAAACCACGCCCAGCCCAGCGTTCCTTGCCCATGCCATCATGCCCTCTCCTTTCCCTGCGGTTCGTCAGCTCCTAAATTTTGACGGTTTCGTAAAAAGTCCGATTCCCCTGAGGGGGACTAAAGATCGGTGTTACGCTTCATCCCTCGTCACTGCGGCGTACGATAAGTACGCCTCCTTCCTCGGGATTCGCAAGCCTTGATCTCGAACGTTTTACGAAACCGTCCCAAATTTGTCTTTTTACGAGACCATCAAATTTTGGTGCCTTAAAGTAATGAACCCCTCAGGCAGGGTCAAGCACCATTTCCCCAACCATATGGTCGGCAGGAGGCATGAATTGACAAACGTTCAAACAATTCGTACTATTGTTTGAATTTTCAAATCCGCTAAATCCTGAGGAGATCTCTGTATGCCGGTCGGCCAAAAACGTCAGCAGATTCTAGAAGCGGCCTCGGAATGCCTGGCCCGTTTCGGTTACGACAAGACCACCATGGACGACATCGCCCGCCGGATCGGACTCAATAAGACCTCGCTTTATTATTACTATCGCAACAAGGAATCCATTTTTATCGAGGTCATCGTCCAGGAGGCCCAAACCTTTCTGGATGCCCTGCAAGCCAAGGCCGTCAAGGCCAGCAGCTGCCGGAATCAAATCCTGACCTATCTGACGGAACGTTTCCGCTATTATCGGCACGTCGTCAACCTGCACCATTTATCCATCGAAACCCTGCGAAACATCCAGCCGACGTTCAAGGCCCTCTACCAAAGCGTTCTGGATCAGGAAATCGACTTTATCGGCAAGCTCTTCCAGGACGGTATGGATCATGGCGAAATCAAGTCCGGACCGGCCCGGGAGCTCGGGCGTATCATCCTGACGGTAACGGACGCCATCAAACTGAGCAGCTGCCCGAAGCCCGGGCAACGTCCCCCGGAGGCCATCGATTATTCCCAGGTCGAGAAAGATGTCGTCTATGCCGTGACGTTGATGCTGGACGGTCTGGCTGTGCCGTCCGGAAAAAAGTGAAGGAGAAAAGCGTCATGAACGTCAAAGCCCACTTCAAATCCTGTTTCTTTTTCTGGCGCCCCTCCATGGCGCGCCGGATTACAGTCTATTTCGTCATTTTCGGACTGATCGTATTTTACGCCAGCACCCTGGTTTATATGGTGACAGCCAAGAAGCATTTTCTCGACTCGGCCCACCGCCTCGTGCGGCATCAGCTCGACATGGTGGCCGGCAGCCGGGAGGCGGATTTTCTCTGGAACCAGAGCGGAACGTCCCATCCCGGACTTTACGACATGACCCGTACCCTGTCGGCCCTTTCGTCCACATTTTACACCGTGAAGGATATTGCCTTTTACAGCCGGAAGGGGGGACGCAACCAATGGTACCGTTTCGAGCTCGGCCCCGACAAGGTCCTCTACAAGCGCCCGGCCTCGGCCCCCCAGGTCCAAACCTTGCAGCGCGGCACCAGCCGCATGGGTTGGGACGGCTCGGGGTTTTCCCTGTCCCGGGAAACATTGGCCGTCTATTTTGACATTACCCGCCCGGGGGACCGCCACCCATCCCTTCTGGGCCTCAGTGTCGACAAGCAGGGACTTGTCGGATTGATCAACCGCAAACTGGTTCACCTGCTGTGGATGACCCTGTTGGCCCTTATCCTGTTGCGCCTGCTGGGCTATGGCTTCGCCCGCCGGCTGGCCCGACCCATCGAGGTCCTCTCCCGCAGTGCCGAAGAAGTGGCCCAGGGCGATCTGTCGATCCGCGTGCCGGTGGAAACCAACGACGAGATCGGCAAGTTCTCCGCCAATTTCAATCAAATGGTGAAGGGCTTGCAGGAGAGGGAAAACGTGCGCCTGCTGGAATTCGAATTGGAAAAAGGGCGCCAGATCCAGCGTGATTTTCTTCCGCGCCAGCTGCCCCAGCTGCCAGACTGGAACATTGCCGCTTTCTTTGACCCCGCCCGCCAGGTTTCCGGGGATTTTTACGATGTCTTCCCCCTGACGGACGGCCATGTGGGCCTCGTGATCGCCGATGTCTGCGACAAAGGTGTCGGATCGGCTTTCTACATGGCCCTTTTTCGCAGCCTCATACGCATCTACGCCGAGCAGCCCGCAGTGGAAGCGCCGGACAGCCCCCGGGAACCGACCGCCTATCTGCGGGCCATGAAACGCACCAACGACTACATCGCCCGCAACCACGGGCAGGACGCCATGTTCGCCACCGTTTTCTTCGGAGTTCTGAACCCCGAAAGCGGCGGGCTGTGGTATATCAATGCCGGCCATGAACCGCTGTATGTGGTGCGCTCCGGAGAAATCCGCCACAAACTCGCCCCCACCGGGCCGGCCCTGGGGTTGTCGGAGGACATCGTGTACCGGACCGAACGCCTGACCCTGGTGCCCGGCGATCTGCTGATGGGCTACACCGACGGGGTGATCGATGCCCGATCGCCCGACGATGAAATGTTCTCCCGCGGACGGCTGCGCGACCTGCTGGCCCAACCGGCGGCAACGGCCGCGGATCTTCTGGAACAGGTCAGGGAATCCCTGTTCGGCTTCATCGGCAAAGCCCCCCGTTTGGACGATGTGACCATGATTGCGGTGCAGCGCCTTTAACCCGAACATTTGCATGAAATTTTTTCTGCACCATAAATTTTGTGCCAATATTCAGGGGTATCAGAACTATTCGGGATAGCATTATCGAAAGTAGGAAAGTGAGAAATTAAAAAAGCTGCCGCGGTCAATCAGCCCCCGGCAGCTTTCAGATATCAACCGGAATGGATCGAAGGATATTCCTCTATCCCAACACCCCCATGCCCATCAATGTAATCCAACCGATGATAAATCCCACCACCACCAGGAGATAACGGTCTTCGATTTTCATCATGCCTCCTTTCCGGCCGATGGCCGTAAACTTGGTAAAGGCGGCCAGGCCGCTGCCCCGCCGCCCGTTTCCATAAGTTTTCTTTTTCCAAGGGCCAGCTGTCAGGTCTCCTTCACCACAATCATGGTATCGGTATTGGCCTGCCGGATCTGCTCTTCATTGGTGGTGGACATCTCGGCCTTGAAACACAGGGCCCACATCATGATGATGCCCAGGATCCACCACACCAGCTGCCAGGACCACAGCGGCGGAAATCCGGCAAACGAAAACGCCTTGTTGCCGATGATGCAGGCCGGGCCGATGGCAAACAGATACCATAGCGGCACCAGCACTTTCATGGCCTTGCGCCATTTCTTCCCCGATTCGGAGGGGGCATCCACCCGGTCCAGCCACGCCCGGATTTCCTGCTGGCGCTGGGTGGTTTCCTCGCTGTCCCGAAAGCCGAGAAACCGGCAGGCATAGGCCACCAACAGCCCAACACCGGTCCCCCAGGCCGCGCAATGAATCGTAAGGGGCTCCGGATAGATCCGGTAGGTGACAAACACGGCCACCATACCCGCCAGCACTCCCATGACTGACCCGATGGACGGCCAGCGCAAGCCCCAGAGGGTTCCCGAGAGCAGCACGTACATGACAAACCCGAAGGCGGTCGCCAGCCCGCCCAGCATGACCAGGACGGCCGTGGAAGTAAGCCCCACCCACAGGGCGGCAATGGTAATGATGGTGGCAAACAGGCGGTTGACCCAGATCTGTTCCGCATCGCTGCACTGCTGCTTGCGAACATAGCGCCACCAGATATCCCGCAGGAGGATCGATCCGCCGGTGCCGATGTAGGGTGCGGCCGTGGAGTGCATGGCGGCAATGGCCCCGATGAAGACGACACCCAGCATGAACGGCGGGAGAAAGTTTTTCATGAGAATGGGCACCACATCCCGGTCGCTGGCAAATTCCAGGATGCCCGCCTTCTGGAGCATGATGGCCCCCATTCCCTGGAAGGCCGTGAAGAAAAACAGCGCGAAGCCGACGATGAAGGTGGACATGAACACGTGCTGCCAGGCCAGGGGCTTGGGATCCTTGATGCCGAAAGTCCACATGGTGAATGCCGGCGAGGACTGGATGCCCATCAGGGCGAACATGTAGGAGAGGATCATCACCCCGGTCCAGGCCCGCTGCCCCACCGTGAAATTGATGATGGAAGGGACCTCCAGATAGCGGGATTCCAGCATTGCCATCTGGGCCGCGAAATCGGTCCATCCGCCGAAATGGTGCAGGACGTAGGCCCCCAGAATCACGATGCCGCTCACCAGTAGAATAAACTGAATCACCCCCACCCACGTACTCGCCTTGAGACCGCCCGTGCAGATATAAAACCAGACGATGAATCCCATGAAAATGGCACCGAAGGCCGCCGGCAAGCCGGTGACGTAATGGAACAGGGCTCCCGCCGCCGTCAGTTGCAGCGCCGAATAAAAGGTCGCATAGAGAAAGGCGGTGGCCACCACCAGGAAACGCACAGCCTCGTTGTTGTAATAGTAGGCGTACATATCCCCCGGGGTTACGAACCCGTAACGCTTGCCCATCAACCAGGTGCGTTTGCCGAAAAAGGCCCCGGTGATGGGTATGGTCAGGACGTAGAACGAAGCAAAGGCGTACGCCAGTCCCGACAGGTAAATGGCGCCCGGATGGGATACGAAAGTCCAGCCGCTGAAGGATGCGGCCGTGGACGCCAGCAGAAACGCGAAAAAGGGTATCGAGCGCCCGGCGATGGCGTAGCCGGACGATGTCTTTTCGGTGAAATACCCCCTCAGCCCCCAGTAGAAGCAATAAACGATATAAATCCCCAACATGATGTATACCCAGGTTGTTCCACTCATAAGCCCCCCTTTCTGGCTGCCCGGCCACGCGCTGCCGATCATGCCTGGCCGGATTAAAAAATGAGGTGGTCACCCGATCACGACCGATTCGTTCGGGCGCTCCGGGTGGTTGGTGCCTTGGTGTAGCCGGGAAAGTCGTGACCACCCCTGGGTCCAAATGGCCAAAAGGACTTTCCCGGCCGGTGTCCCGGCCCATTATAGGGACATTTGTCCCTTACAAACTATAATTTGTACATTTTGTCAAGTGCTATTTGGTACATTTGTATAGTTTGGTGGGAATAATGGGGATCCGGCGTTGGAAATTCACCGGGAAATGGAGGAAAATCAGTGTGGGGGATGTTACACGAGGTAGGCGTGGCAGGAAATCAGCAAGCAATAAATCGCCGCAAAAGCCGCCATCTGGCCCAGGCCGAAACGGGGCCAGAAGGGCAGGTCTTCGATGGGCGCCGGCATCGGCGCGTACGCGCGTCGGGGGAAACAGATGATTTCACAGCCGGCCGCGGTCCATACCGGAGGGCGGGCGGCGTGCTTCAGGCGACGGCGGATCAATTGCACCAGCTTTTTGTCTTCGACCCGCTGGGCCTCGCGCAGCATTTCCAGATACAGGTCGGTGGTCTGACAAAAGGTTTCAACGGGTTGGGGCATCGCACCCTCCTTATCCGGAACGATGGGTGGCCGGCTGGCACTCATGGGTCAGGCCGGCGAACAACCCGCCAAGCTTCTCCGCAATATGGCAGATAAGCTCGCGGTCTTCCAGGCGCACCGCCTTGTTGAGCATCTCGAGATAGACATCGGCACCCGGCAATCGCTCCAGGACGTGGCGCTGAACAACCACGCCGCCGTCGCCATCCCCGGCCAGGTCCACGGGCCTGGCCGGGGACCTGGCCGCGGCATGGGCGGGATCCAGTTCAGACACCGGCACGCCCAGCACGACCGCCATCTTTTCAAGGTCGTCCGGGGTCGGTATCTGCCGGCCAAGCTCGATATTCTTGATTTTGGTCCGCCCGGATTCAAACGAGGTGTCAAACGCCGCTGCACCTAAAGCGCCCTGGTTCAGGTTGCAGCGACGTCTGAGAAGTTGAATGATTTCCGGTTGCCTCAGTTCCATAAGGGCTCCTTTTCGAATGGCGTGGCGAATGGGATCGGCGGTTCAGGAAAGGAAGTGCGAATGGTGCAGGGTCCCGCCGTTTCGGTTCAATACCAACAAGATGCACTCAATTGGACACCAGGTCAAGGGATAAAATAAAAATTGTTGTCCAAATGGATATCTTATTTGAACGGTCGCTGTCGACAGGTCATGGATGGCGATACACGCCTGCGGAAGATGGCTTGTCAAATGCCGATGTAGTCACGCCGGATCATAGGTTCCGCCAGGAACTGCGCCGGGGTGCCCTGCCAAACATTCCGGCCTTTCTGAATGACGTAAATCCGGTCGCAAATCCGGGTCAGGGCATCCACATTCTTGTCCACCACCAGCATGGACAGGCCCTGTTGTTTGAGGATTTCCAGACAGCGCCAGATCTGGCGGCGGATTTTCGGGGCCAGACCTTCGGTGGCCTCATCCAGCAACAGCAGTTGGGGATGGGTCATCAGGGCCCGTCCAATGGCCAGCATTTGCTGTTCGCCGCCGGACAACTGATCGCCCAAATGGCTTTCCCGCTCCCGCAAAGCCGGGAAAAGGTCGTACACCGCCGATAGCGTCCAGCGCGACCCATTACCGGCGGTGGCCATCAGGTTTTCCCGCACGGACAAGGTAGGGAAAATTTGTCGCCCCTCCGGGACAAGGCCGATACCGCAGCGGGCCACCCGATAGGGCGGCAGGGTTTGAACAGGGCGCCCGTGAAAACGAATGGTGCCGCTGCGAATGGGGGTGAGCCCCATGATCGACCGGATGGTGGTCGTCTTGCCCATCCCGTTGCGTCCCATAAGCGCCACCACTTCCCCCTGCCGCAGGTTGAGGCTTACGCCGAAGAGGGCCTGGCTTTTGCCGTAAAACGTTTCAATGCCGTCCACGTCAAGCATCGGTCCCCTCCTTGGCCGGCGTCTCGTCGCCCAGATAGGCCTCGCGAACGGCCGGGTCGGCCCGGATGGTCTCCGGTGTGCCGCTGGCGATGGTTCGGCCGTAGACCAGCACCGAAATACGATCGGCCAGCGAAAAGACAGCCCCCATGTCGTGTTCCACCAACAGGATGCTCACATGGTCTTTCAGGCGCCGGATCAACTTGGTCAGTTCCACGGCACCCCCCGGTCCCATGCCGGCATAAGGCTCGTCCAGCAGCAGCAGTTTGGGTCGGCCGACCAGGGCCATACCCACTTCCAGCTGCCGCTTTTCGCCGTGGGACAGGCTGACTGCCGGTATGGTCGCGCGCTCTTCCAGCCCCACACGCTCCAGGGCCGGTCCGATCTCCCGGCGGGTGGCCGGGTCGTCGCCGGCTTTGCGCCAGAAACGAAAACTGTGACCGTTGTGGGCCTGGATGGCCAGGGCAAGGTTTTCCTTCACGGTCAGCTGATCGAAGATCGAGGTGATCTGGTAGGAGCGGGCCAGCCCCATCCTGGTCCGCCGGTGAACCGGCCAGGGGGTGATATCTTGCCCGTCGAAATAAATCTCACCGCTGTCGGGCTTCAATTCGCCGCTCAACTGGTTGAGTGCCGTGGTCTTGCCGGCACCGTTGGGGCCGATCAGGGCGTGCAGCTCCCCCCGGGCCACTTCCAGGCAGAAGCGGTCGCTGGCCTGCACGGCGCCGTAATGCTTGACCAGGGATCGGACGGAAAGGAGAGCCTCAGCCATGATTGCCGTTGCCTCCTGCCAATATGCCGTAAATGCCCCGTTTGGCGAACAACACCACCACCACGAGAAAAGGCCCCAGAAAGACCATCCAGTGCTCCGTGTAAATCGAAAGGAATTCTTCCATCAGCAAAAGGGTGGCGGCCCCCAAAACCGGCCCGAACAGGGTCCCCATGCCGCCGAGAAGCACCATGACCAGGATCTCCCCCGACCGGGTCCAGTGCATCAGGCCGGGACTGACATATTCCGTCTGGTTGGCGATCAGCGCCCCGGCCAGGCCGGCGCCGGCGCCGGCAATGATGACGCAGACCAGTCGATAGCGAAAGGTCGGAAAGCCAAGGGATTTCATGCGTCTTTCGTTATCCTTGCAGCCCCGGATGACCATGCCGAAGCGGGAGTGGACCAACCGCCAGGAGAAAAAAAGAAAAAGGGCCAGGGCCGCCAGGCACACGAAGTAAAACTGGCGGTCGTCCCCCAGGTCAAGTCCCGGAAGCGTGTTGCGGGCGAAAAGGCTGAGGCCGTCGTCCCCGCCATAGGCTTCCAGGGAAACGAAGAAATAGTAGAGCATCTGGGCGAAGGCCAGGGTGATCATGATAAAGTGCATGCCGGTGGTGCGCAGGCTCAGCGCCCCGATGATTCCGGCCGCCGCCGCGGAAAACAGGACGGCCAGGGGCCAGACCGTCAAGGCGGCCTGGCTGCCGCCGATGGCCAGGGGCCAGTTGAACAGGACCGTCCCCTCGAAGGCATGCATGGACAGGATGCCCACCCCATACGCCCCGATCCCGAAAAAAGCGGCATGCCCCAGACTGACCATGCCGCCGAAGCCCAGCATGAGATCGAGACTGACGGCGGCCAGGGCATAGATCAGGATACGGCTGGCCAGAGTCACCAGGTAGGGCTCATCGGTTAGGCCGGCAATCACAGGCAGTGCCACGAGCAGCAGGGCTCCGGCCACGATGGCGATAGTCTTGCGGTTCACAGTCATCTTTCCTGCCCTGAAAGTCCGTTTACGACTATGGTGGAAATTGGCGTCAAGTAAATCCTTCCAATGCGTTACCGTTGTTTTCGATATTCGACGGTTTCGAAAAACGTTCAAGATCAAGACGCGCAAATTCCGACGAACGAGGCGTACATCAGTACGCCGCAGTGAGGAGGAATACCGCTATCGCGGGGGCCGGAGGCCGCGCAACGCCGATATTGGACGTTTTACGAGACCGTCACCCATGGGCCGGCAGCAAGCCTTTGGGCCGCCACACCAGCACCGCCGCCATGAGCAGGTACACCGACATGGATGCCAACGATGCCGCCGCGCCGTCGGCATAGGCCGGGGAGAGAAACAGGCGCAGCAGAATCGGCAGAAAGGCCCGGCCCAGCGTATCCACCAACCCCACCAGCAGCGCTCCTGCCAGAGCCCCGCGGATGGATCCGATCCCGCCGATGACGATGACCACGAAAGTCAGGATCAGAACACTCTCCCCCATGCCGGCCTCCACCGCCAGGATGGGGCCGGCCATGACACCGGCCAAGCCGGCCAAAAGCGTCCCCAAACCGAACACCAGCGTGTACAAAAGACGGATGTTCACGCCCAGGGCGCCGGCCATTTCACGATTGCTGGCCCCGGCACGGATCTGCATGCCGATGCGGGTGCGGGTGAACAGGAGATAGAGGAGCACCCCCACCATGATGCCCACCGCGATGACCGCCAGGCGATAACTGGGATAGGGAACCCCCGGGATGATTTCGACGCTGCCGCTCAGCCAGGCGGGCACGTCCATGAACAGGGGTTGGCGCCCCCAGAGAATGCGTGTCAGTTCGTTGAAAAACATAATCAGACCAAAGGTGGCCAGCACCTGGTCCAGGTGGTCCTTTTTATAAAGACGCCGCAGGACGAGGGTTTCCACGACCATCCCCGCCAGGGCGGCCGCCGGCAGGGCCGCCAGGACGCCCAGGAGAAACGAATCCGTCCGCAAGGCGACCGTGGCCCCCACATAGGCGCCGATCATGTAGAACGACCCGTGGGCCAGGTTGATCACCTGCATGATGCCGAACACCAGGGTCAGGCCGGTGGACATGAGAAACAGCATGATGCCCAGCTGGAGTCCGTTCAGAAGTTGTTCGATGAATAAGAGCATTGGTCCTACATAATTAAGGAGTCAGGAGTCAGGAGTCAGAATAAAGATCGGGGCGCGACTCTCCTGTCAAGCACCCGAAACTAATGAATTGACGATGGCATCCATTTCTTTGCTTCAGTATCCTGAATTCTCTCCGATAATCGTTTCAGCGTATCTCACCCATAAAGTCCGATATGGTGAAAATAGGTCGCCCTTGACTTCAATATGTTCCTTCCCAAACTTCTTTAGAAGCGATCCAATCGTGTCCGCATCGGAAATGAGGATTTTTTGTTCTGATCAAGGCCGCACAAGGGGTTGCGGTGAGGCGTACTCATGTACGCCGCAGCCGCAAACCCCGCGGAGAACGACGATCAGGGCAAAAAAGACCAATTCTGGGCGGACACTAATCGAGTTTACAGTCCTTGATGTACACATTGCTGTGGTCTTCGAAAACGGCCTTCAGCGTCTTGTTGGTATAGGTGCCGTCAGCCGTCTTGACCACTTCGCGGATGTAGATATCCTGCACCGGATGCTGGTTGGCGGAAAAAGCGAACTTCCCTCGAATGGTATCGAAATCCGCCTTGCGAATGGCCTGGCGCAGGGCATCCAACTTGGCGACATCGCCCTCCACCGCTTTCAGGGCACTGCCCAAAAGGCGGGCCGCATCGTACCCCTGGCTGGCATAGAGCGTGGGGGTGCGGCCGTAGGCTTTCCTGAATGCGGTCACAAACTGGCGGTTGGCCGGATTGTCCAGGTCATGGGTCCATTGGGAACCATTTTTGACGCCGACAGCCGCATCCTTGACCGCCTGGAGGAGACGTTCGTCAAAGGAAAACGCCGGGCCGAACACCGGGATGTCCTGATTCAGGCCGGCCTGGGCGTACTGCTTGATGAAATTGATCCCCATGCCCCCCGGCAAAAAGAAGAACACGGCATCGGGTTTGGCCGCCCGCAGGGCCGCGATTTCAGCGGCATAGTCCGACTGGCCCAACTTGGTGTAGACCTCGCCGGCGATGGTGCCTTTATAATAGCGTTTGAACCCCGCCAGGTGATCCTTGCCGGCCGGATAGTTGGGCGCCAGCAGGTAAACATTTTTGAAGCCGGCCTCTGTCACGTACTGGCCCACCACCTCGTCCAGGTTGTCGTTCTGGTAGGCCACGTTGAAGTAATTTGCATGGCAGCCCTTGCCCGCCAGCAGCGACGGTCCGGCGTTGGCGCTCACATAGATCACATCCTGCCGCACCACCTTGGGCACCACGGCAATGGCCACGTTGGAGAACACGATGCCGGTCAGGATCTTCACCTTGTCACGTTTGATGAAGCGCTCGGCGATCTGTTTGGCTTTCTCCGGCTTGCGGCCGTCATCTTCCACGAGCAGTTCCACCGGCACCCCGCCCAGTTTGCCGCCCTCCTGGTCGATGGCCAGCTGGAACCCGTCGCGAATCTCCTCCCCCAGGTAACCCGCCTTGGTGGACAGGGTGGTAATCATCCCGATTTTGACCGGCTCCACCGCCAGAGCCGGAACCGCCGCCAGCATCATTACCGCCACCATCAATACCGTAAGTCTTCTCACCATCGTCTCTCTCCTTTACTGTCCCTGCCACTTTTCCATTCTGCAGCATGGCCCTTGTAAATCTATTCCAGATGACATTTCCATGGTTCCCTCGGCCCCTTGCGCCCTTGGCCCCTCGAACCCTTATGATCTTGCCGCACCTATGGCGGCACGATCATTACCGCAACCCCCGAATAAAATCCCCCACAGCCGCCACCCCCTGTTCTTCCACCAGCCGCAGGGTCTGGGTGCCGATCACGGCAATGTCGGCCTTACCCGTTAGAAAATCCACATCCGTTTTGTCCTTCACGCCGAAACCCAGGGCCAGGGGAAGATCGGTTGCACGACGGCAGCGACCCAGGTAGGCCCCCAGCTCATCTGAAAAACGGGTGTCCATCCCGGTCACGCCTTTGCGGGCCACACAGTAGACAAACCCGCTGGCAACAGATGACAGGTAGCGCAGGCGCTCGTCGGACGTGGTCGGTGAAAAAATGAAGATAGGGTCGCACCCGTTTTCCGCCATGGCGCTCAGATACTCTTCCCCCTCCTCAGGCGGCAGGTCCGGCACAATGGCCCCCCGGATGCCGGCGTCGGCCATCTCGTGCACGAAGGCGGCCACGCCGCGGCGGAGCAGGATATTGTAATAGGTCATGTACAAAAACGGGATGTCGTGGCGGCGGGCCATCTCACGGCCGAATTCCAGGCAGCGGGCCACGGTTACACCGCGCTCCAGGGCCTCCTGGTTGGCTTTAAGGATGACGGGTCCGTCGGCAATGGGTTCGGAGAAGGGGATCTGCAGTTCCATCAGATCCACCCCGGCATCCACCATGGCCGCCACCATGTCGCTGCAGGCGTCCCAGTCCGGATACCCCGCCACGATATGGGTCATCAGAAGAATGTCTTTCCCTTTGCGCCGTTCCTTCAGATAGGTCTCAAGCATGTTCGCCTCTTCCCAAGTCACGTTTGATACTGTTCCGCTTTACGGATGATGAATTCGCGCCAACCAGGATCCTCGAAAGCGTCCGCCACCGTGAAGATGTCCTTGTCCCCCCGGCCCGACTGGTTGATGATGAGGCAGTCTTCGGGGGACATATCCGGGGCGTCCTTGAAGGCCTGGACAAAGGCGTGGGCCGACTCCAGGGCCGGGATCAGCCCTTCCTTGCGAATCGTCAGGCGCATGGCCGCCACCACTTCCCGGTCCGTGGCCGCCGTAAAACGTGCGCGCCCTTCTTCCCTGAGGTGGGACAGGATGGGGGAGACCCCCACATAGTCCAGCCCGGCAGCGATGCTGTGGGTCTCCTGCATCTGGCCCTCGGCATTCTGGAGGAAGTAGGTCTTGTAGCCCTGGGCCACGCCGATGGCGGCGTCGTCCGAGCACAATCGCGAGGCGTGCGCCCCGGTATCCAGGCCCCGCCCGCCTGCTTCGACCCCTACCAGTTCCACCGGGTCGTCCATAAAACCGCCGAAGATTCCCATGGCGTTGGAACCGCCCCCCACACAGGCATAAATACGCCGGGGCAATTTCCCTTCACGCTCCAGCACCTGGGCCCGGGCCTCCCGGCCGATGATGGACTGGAACCAGGCCACCATCTCGGGAAAAGGATGCGGCCCGCAGGCCGTCCCCAGCACATAGTGGGTGTTGTCCATGTTGGAGACCCAGTCGCGAAAAGCCTCGTTGATGGCGTCTTTGAGGATGCGCGTGCCGTCCTTGACCGGCACCACTTCGGCCCCCAGCTGCTCCATCCAGAAGACATTCGGACGCTGGCGTTCCACGTCCACCTCGCCCATATAAATGGTGCAGTCGAAACCGAAACGGGCCGCCATGGTGGCCGTAGCCACGCCGTGCTGGCCGGCGCCGGTTTCGGCAATGACCCGCTTTTTGCCCATGCGTTTGACCAGCAGGCCCTGCCCCATGACGTTGTTGGCCTTGTGGGCACCGGTGTGGTTGAGATCCTCCCGCTTGACATAGATCCGGGCTCCGCCGAAGTGGCGGGTCAGGTTCTCCGCCAGGGTCAGGGGCGTGGGCCGGCAGGAATAAGATGACATCAGGTTCTCGTATTCCTGCCAGAAGGCCGGATCGGCCTTGGCACTCTCGTAGGCCGCGGTCAGCTCGTCAAAGGTTGCCACCAGGATTTCCGGGAGGAAGGCCCCGCCGAAATCCGCGAAATATCCTTTTTTATTCATCCGCCAGTCCTCCGATGGTCTGGGAAAAGACAAACTGGTCCGTGCGGCAGAAAAGCTCGGCATAAATGGCGTTTTCCGCCTGGGGAAAATTCAGGTACCGCTTGACGGCCAGAACCGGGGTGGATGCCGCCACACCGAGATCCCGGGCCCGGGCATCCTGCAAATAGGCAATGCGAAAGGTCTGCCGCCCGTTGGTGGGGCGCATGTAGTAGCGCTCGGCCGCTATGGCGGCTATGGAACGGCCTTCCAGATCCAACCGGTCGATGCCGTCGAAAAGTTCAGGGTGCATGTAGAGGTCTTCGATCAGCACGGGGACCTCGTCCACCAGACTGCGCCGGGAAAAGAAAAATGCCTCGCCGCCGTCAAAGGGGTTGTCGCTGTCGCCTTTGACCACAACCCGCTTGATTTGGCGCCGCACCCGGGTGTCCACGGTCAGGCCCTGGCCCTGGAAGGCCGATGTGGTGCCGGCCAGGGAAAACAGGTCCACCTCGTGATCCGCCTCGGCCACGTAGGTGCCGGATCCCCGCCGGCGCACCAGCATGCGCCGCCGCACCAGCACGTCGATGGCCTGCCGGACCGTGGGCCGTCCAATGCCGAAAGCGGCCGCCAGCTGATGTTCCGATGGGATCCGGTCCCCGACGCCATATTCACCGGCCCGTATCCGGGCCGTCAGCAAATCCGCCAGCTGGTGGTAGAGCGGTATGGGAGATTGGGTATTCAGCATGGGATCATTCGCCCTTCCTGCGTATGGAACATGGTTGGGTGTTTAGCCATAATTGGTAAAGTTGTCAAGACAAATAAGACGGTTTTATAAATCGCCCAATATCTGCGTTGTGCTGCACCCCTCGTCACTGCAGCGTACAACAGTACGCTTCGTTCCTCGGAATTTGCACGCCTTGGTCTTGAACGATTTATAAAACCGTCTGACTTTAAATTATAGGTAATCGATATCGTGTTGGATATTGGTGTTGTCTTGCTTCCCGGGTTTCGATAGGGTCGCCGCCATGAAAGATACGCCTAAAAAAGCATCCATTCTGATCGGGCCGGCGGGCAGCGGCGGGAAAGGGCATCTGAAGGGGTTGGACGAAGCAGCCCGGCTGAAGCTGGACTGCATGGAGATCGAATTTACCTACGGGGTGCGCATGAAGCCGGAAATGGCGGAAACCGTGGGGGCGCGGGCCCACGAACTGGGCCTTATCCTTTCGGTGCATGCCCCCTACTATATCAACCTGGCCTCCTATGAAGACGCAAAAATCGAAGCCAGCCGCCAGCGCATCCTGGACAGCTGCCACCGGGCCCACCTGATGGGCGCCCGCAATGTGGTCTTCCATGCCGGCTTCTACCAGAAACGCACCTCACGGGAGACCTACCGGCTGATCCGCCGGGAAATCCTGGATCTCCAGGACCACATCCGCAAGACCGGCTGGCAGGTCGCCCTGTGCCCCGAAATCACCGGCAAGCCCTCCCAGTTCGGGTCCACCGAAGAACTGCTGGAACTCATGCAGGACACCGGCTGCGGCATCACCGTGGATTTCGCCCACCTCTACGCCCGCAACCAGGGCGTCATCGATTACGACGCGGTCATGCCCCTGCTGCCCGAGAGCTTCCATGCCCACTTCTCGGGCATCGAATACACGGCCAAGGGCGAAAAAAAACACATCCGCACCCGGCCCGGCCACTTCCGCCCCCTGCTGGAAGCCCTCATTCGGCACGGCAAGCAGGTCACCCTGATCAACGAGTCCCCCAAACCCTTTGAAGATGCGGTCATGATGAAGGCCATGGTGAAGCAGCCGCAACAGCCCTGAAGTAACGACTTTTTTCCGTCCACGCCGGTAAAACGAACGCTTGGCATGATCATTTGGAATCCGTCGGCACCCTGGCGCACATGCCGTTAAAACGATCGTATTTATAAAAAATTTACATTTTTAAGCCGCCCTTGCCTATCGAAAATCATTATTGACATTGCCCATCTTTTGAGTATATTCTCCATTAGTATAAGCTTAAAATAAATCGTGGAGATAAATGCCATGTTCGCAGCTTCTCCTCTGCCGATATTCACGCGACCCCGGGATTTCACCTGAAACCTCGGGGTTTTTTATTTCCCGGCTGCTGATCCTCCGCTTCAGCCGTATAACGGCACCACCATCTCCTTTACACGCCGGGCAATATCCTGTTCGCCACTTGCCAGAATGGGAGAATGCCATGCCCCAAACGCCATGGGCGCTTTTCTTCAGAGCCATCCGGCGCATTTCGGCGATGATCGTTCCAGCCGATCCGGACATGCCGAACGGCTTTCCCCCAATCCCCTTCTCTCTTAGAAAGGAAACGCATATGAGCAGCCCCTGCGCCATCCGTCGGGTTCTGGTCCTGATTGCGCTAACGCCCCTTCTCTTCATTGCGGCGGGAGCGGTCGCATCTGAATTTTCTGCTGAGATTACCGTGACCGGCCAGGGCGTCGACAGCCTCTATCAACTTCATGTCAAAACACCCTTTTACCGCATACAAAAAGTTACAGGACCAATAACGGTTCCGCCCTTCCCTTCCATTGTGAACCAGGAAACCGGTGTCACATGGGGTCTCAACCCCCAGCAGAAACAATATGTGGAAATTACTGACATCGAAAAAACAGCCATGATGAACCCCCTGGTGGGCTGGCCCTTGACCCGCAAGGGCATGGCCGCCGCCCCGGGACCAGACGAGGCCATCAACGGATACGCCTGTGAAACAACCATTTACACCGTCGCCGGCAAATCCGCGCCGGCCGCCAAGGTATGGACCGCCAGAACGCTGAATCACATCGTGCGCGAAGAGCGCTTCGGACTCAATACCAACCCGGTTTTGGAACTGCGCAACATCAAGGAGGGCCCGGTCGATCCGGATCTCTTCCAGATACCGGAGGGCTATCAGCCGGCATCTGTCCCTGGGAAAGCCGGGGGGGCGGAGAAACAAGCAACAGCAACGACTGTTGCCGCCGCCGACACCAAGTCCCAGGCGCCTAGCCCAACGGACTCCCCTTCTCCTGAGGCTACCGGAAACATTGTTTTTATCCTGGATGCGTCCGGCTCCATGTGGGGCCAGGTGGAAGGCCAGGCTAAAATCGCCATAGCGAAAGAGGTGCTCACCGACCTGGTGATGGAACTGCCGGATGATGCCGTGGTGGGGCTGGTGGCCTACGGCCACCGCCGCAAGGGCGACTGCAACGACGTGGAAGAGCTGATTCCCCTGGGCCCGCTGGACAAGAACAAAATGGCGAAGCGGATCCAGGCCTTGAGCCCCAGGGGCAAGACCCCCATAAGCCGGTCGGTGCGGCTGACCGCCGAGCGCATCAAACACTTGGAAGATACGACCACCATCATCCTGGTCTCCGACGGCAAGGAAACTTGCGACCCGGATCCCTGCGGTCTTGTGAAAGATTTGAAGGCCGCCGGCATCCAGTTTGTCATGCACGTCATCGGGTTCGATGTCACCGAGGAGGAAAAGCAGGAACTCGAATGCATGGCCCGTGAAGGCGGCGGGCAGTACTACACGGCCGGCAATGCCGGCGAATTCCTGGCCGCGGCCCAGGAGGTGGTGCAAAAATCCACCCCGCCCTATGGTATCCTCAAGGTAACGGCTACCAAAAATGACAAACCCTTCCACACTTTTGTCACCCTGACCCACCAGGAAAGCGGCAAACGCTGGACGCCTGCCAGCACCTCCGGCAAAACCGGAACCGTCGAGATCCGGCTGGAACCCGGCACATATCAGGCCGAGCTCAAGGACAGCGGGGTGAGCGGGGGCCAAAGCCCGACAGTCCACCTGAAAGACATCGTCATCACGGCCGGTGAGATCGTGGAACGCACCGCGGACTTTTCAGACGGCACCCTGATCATCACCACGCTGCTGAACGGCAAGCCGTTCCGGGGCAATGTTTTCTTTTATCGCCAGGGAGAAAAAAAGCATTTTAACAACCAGATGGCCAGCCCATCGGCCGGCCAGGTAAAAATACGTCTCATGCCGGGCACCTACCGCGTTGACACATGGGCCAGCAAGATTGCCGGCAAGCCGGTTGTCGTCCTGGAGGACCTGGCGATAGCGCCGGGGAGCACCATCGAAAAAGCCGTCGAATTTTTCGCCGGCGACTTGACCATCAATGTGACCCTCGAAGGCAAGCCCTTCGCGACACCGATCCAAATCAAGGATGCTGAGGGCCAACAGGTTTTCAAAAACTGGAGCAACTGGCCTAAAAATGGCACCCGTCAAGTCACCCTGCCGGAAGGCGAGTTTACCGTACGTGTCACCAATAGCCGGGACCAGAAACAGGTGGCCGTTTTCGATCCTGTCCACATCGCGGCAGGGGCGTCCGAAACCATTACGGTGGCCTTCCCAATATCGGAATAATCAAATGAAACCCACGCTATCTTTGGGAAGCCCGAACAAAGAAAAGAAGAACATTCTCATTCTATGGAATTCCCTTATCGTTTTCATGGTCGGGCTTGTTTTCTTCGCTGCCGGTGTTTTGTGCTTGAGATCCTATTTGAAAGACAAGCAAAAGGTGCCAACGCCATGACGCCCTATCCAAAGCCCTTGATAAGCGTCTTCATAAAAGCCGCTGTTGCCCTTACGATCGTCTTGTTGGCCCAACCGGCGCCATCCCAAGAGCCGTCCGTTCTGGGAAACGCCATCCCCCTGATTGAGGGGGCCACCGTCCTGAAGGAAAAGCAATTCGAAGGTTCGGGGCGTTTCGAGTTCGAGGTCGGTGTTTCGCCGTCGGAAGCCGTCGCATTCTACCATCAGGCCATGCAGGCCAAGGGATGGCCGGCCGGGCAGGTCATGTCCAATGACAAAGCCTGCGTCCTGATGCTGATGCGCCAGGGGGACATGATAACAGTCCAGGCAAAAAGCAAAGGCGACCGGACCCATGTTACCCTGTCCGTCGTCCTGAAGTCGTCCATCGAGAAGGCCTTGGATCCGCAAACGATCCAGCGCCATCAAAACGCCACTAAACCTGTGGCCGCCCCCAAAGAAAAAAAGATACCCCCCGGCCGCGACGTCACCATCGAGGGAACGCCCATCACGAAGGGTGAATTGGTTCGCCGCTACCAATTCCCGGAACGCAGCGGATCCGGATCTCCCCCTGGAAAAGGGAACGGCGGCAATCCGCCGGATGATCCGTCCCCCCCCAAGGATGACGAACCGGAAACGGAGGTCCCTTCTTCGGACGACGCCTTCCCGTCGGAAAGCGCCTTCGATATCCACGACGATCTGCCGGACAGTCTTTACGCCCTTATCCGGGCCACCGTCCGCTGGCAGGTGACCGATCCGGATGAATATAGGTATTCGGGATCGATCAGCCTGCACCTCAAAGGGCACATGAAACTGTGGGAAGAAGCCAGCCCCACCGTCCAGGGCGGCTACGGCGCCTTTCAACCCGCGCGGACTTACAGGGCCGAAGGCGGCAGTGTGTCCTATGTTTACGATGAAAAACGCATACGCCTGAAGCCCATACCATCCGGCCACTGCCAGGACCCCCTGATCGTTGCATATCATGACGTTGGGAAGTTGCCGCTATCCGACAAGGGGATGTTCAAGATGCATCGCTACGCCTCCATGGCCGCACCAAACCTCCAGAATCTTTCAGCGGACAAGCAGCGATTTTTATCGGCGTTCAAAAGCGCCTCGCCGCTGCCGGATTATTACGAATTGATTTTGGCGCCGGCGAAAAACGAAAAGCGAATCCCCGGACGAAAAAAAGAATCGGGAAAAGAGAGTTGCACCTATACCCCTGTGGATAGGGCTTTCCCGGGATGTCTCATCGGTATCCAGGTGGAACCTGAGGCCTCCGGACACCTTGCCGGATCCCGCAACTGGCAGGCGGACGACCAGGGATTATGCCCGCCGTCCCTGGGTATCTCGATACTGGAAATCGCCGCCACCCAGAACCAGAAGCCCTTGAAACCCCCGGCCGGCGGCAACATGAACGTGACCTATTCGCTGAGTTGGCAGCTATCGGAAAACGATCCGACATCCCACCCCCAGGAAGATCCTCTCACGACGGATGACGGGGATGAAGACCCCTGCGAGATCCTGCAGGATAGGATGAATTTCATTAGCGTCGTCCGGGCAGCCTACGAGAATACCTCGATCCGGGAATACGTTGACAAACAAAACTACGATCTCGGGACAAAAATGGCAATGTACCAGAAAGCCGTCGAAAACGCCGTTATCGACGCCCGCAATGGCAATGCGGATTTTTTCGATCAGGTTTCCGACGCGTCGTCGGCTGAAGGGGAAAACGTCGCCCCTTATCCGGAATCCCGTGAAACGCCTTTGGAGGCGGATGATCTTTTCTATGATGGCGATAAAGCGCTCTGCCAAAGCGAACAGCTCGACAGCACCCAAGCCGAAACCAACATGTCCGCCCATGCAAACCAAAACCTTGACGGGAGCAAAAACAATTGGGGCTATCCCCTGGGAAGCACGAACATTGTGGACCACTGCACGGGAAGCCCGGTAAAAATAGAGATCTATGACAAGAACGGCAATCTCTTATCCCGGGACCTCTATAGCGCTTTGGCTTGCTGGCAGAAAAAATTTGGCAACGAGGCGGGGCGAGCCCGTTTCGAAGCCGCCCTGAAACATGAAAGGACCCATGTCGACCAGTACACCCGCAAGGGCCCCATCAAGTCACTCGATGACATGGCAACGAGGGAGCTCGAAGCATACCAGAACGAATTTAATGAATTGTTCAAGGACAAGAGGAAGCTAAACTGTAACTGAATGTTTCCGGCAGCAGGAGAGATTGAAATACCAAGCCACCGAACCGTGAAAAGGAGAAACCATGCGCATAACACCTACCATGAGGTCCAGCGCCACCGGGGGAACAATCGCTGTGTCGCAACATGGTAACCGTGTGTTTCAACGCAACCGGTGAATTTATATTTTTAAAGGAGAATCGATCATGAAACACCTCCTGTTAACCACTGCAATCGTGCTTTTTCTGATCGGCAATGCATCGGCTGCAAATCTCAATCAGTACAACGGCACCTGGATCAAATCCGGATCGGACAGCCCCGCCGTGACCAAACTCGATATCCAGGTTGTCGATTCCAAAGCCCATGTTCATGCCTGGGGGCCTGAACGCCCCAGAAAAGACTACGATTGGGGATGGGCCGCGGCCAGTTCCCATGCCGATGGCCACCTCACCGTGCGCTACCAGAACAATTCCTGCCGGCACAATCTTACCATCAATCTCTCCGGCAACCGTCTTATCGTGATGACCCTCACCCATTATACCGATGACAGCGGACGGCCCGACAAGGACGACACCGACACCTTGCGGCGGCTGCTCCAACCAGTGAACCCGACCCCCAAGCCCGTGGGGAAGGTCCATCCGAAGCCGGTCAGCAATACGCCGACCGGGAAGTATTAGGGGACAAATTAAATAAGGGGAAAAAGGATAGTGAACCTAAAATCAACATCCAATAGATTTTTACTTATGGCAACATCGCCCCGGATCTGTCTGCCGCTGTCCCTGCTGCTGCTTTTCTTCTTAGCCGCGCCGATCGCTTCAGCCGGGGAAGACCCCATCTATGAAAAATGCCAGGCCCAGACAGAACGCCCGGGCCCCTGGTGCTACCAGGAGGAAGTCGAGAAAATCGGTGATCCGGACCTTTGTGAAAACATTCTCACCTACTGGCCCAGGGCCATCGGCGTGCACGGGTGGTGCTACTACCGGCTGGCCCTTCTGCAAAAGGACTGCACCTTGTGCGATCGTATTCACAAAGACGATATCAAAAAAACCTGCCGGCTTGATTGTAGATAGTGTCCGTCCCTAAATGGTAGATTTTGGTTCCTGGCAAGGCCCGAGCGCGTTTTCCCGCTCCGCGGGATATGATCCCGCTAGACGGGACTTCCCGTCTAATCGATTCCAATCGGTGGGTGTCAACCGGAGGAATAGCCCGCTATTGCGAGGATTGAAAACGAGCGAGAACGCCGCCAGGGGCCGAAAGATGCCATTGATGGATGGGCACTAGATAACGTTTATCAACGAAGGAGGTCCCCATGAAAACCCGTAACCTGATCCCAACGCTGCTGCTAACCATCCTGCTGATAGCGGGCTCTGCATTGGCCGGTCCCAACATCAATCCCGGCCTGTGGGAATTCACCACCGAAACCCAGATGCAGGGTGGGGGCGCCATGCAGGTCCCCGCTGAAACCCATACCCAGTGCATCACCCAGGACGATCTGGTCCCCATGAGCCAAAACGCTTCCCAGGAATGCCAGATAACCAACGTGGTCACCAACAGCGACACCATCAGCTGGGATATTGTCTGCGGCGGCCAGGGCGGCCAGATGGAAGGCAGCGGCGAGGTCACCTATCACGGCAACACCATGAACGGCAGTATGGTCATGGCCATCAGCGGCACCAACATGCAGATCACCAATACCATCACCGGCCGCCGGATCGGCAACTGCAGCGGTTCGTCATCTGCAACGCCTTCTCAACAGGCCTCCCCTCAGGCCCAATCCCAACCGTCAGCCGTGGAAGAGGCCATTACCGAAGATGCCAAGGACGTGGGGCAGGCGGCCCGTGACGAAGTCAAGCAAAATACCATCGAAGAAGTCCGCAAGGGAATCCAGGGCGTTTTCAGCGATATTTTTAAATAGGAGGCCGTCGTGTCCGTTACCCTCATCGTTGTCGGCATACTCGCAGTTGCCCTGATCCTGATTTACAACAGCCTGGTGGGCAAAAAAAATCAGGTGGCCAATGCTTTCTCCAGCATCGATGTCCTGCTCAAGAAGCGGTTCGATCTTATTCCGAACCTGGCCGAAATGGTGAAGCGCTATATGAAACACGAGGCGGATGTCCTCACCCGGGTGACGGACATGCGCGCCAAGGCGGCGTCCGGCACGATGACCGACGCCGAAGCCGTGGAACTGGACAAAACCGTGACCGGCGCCCTGGGGCGCATCATGATGGCGGTGGAGAACTATCCGGATCTCAAGGCCAGCGAGAACTTCCTGAACCTGCAGGCCTCCCTGAACGAAGTGGAGGAGCAGATCTCCGCCGCCCGCCGGGCGTATAATGCCTCTGTAAAAGACTACAACAATGCCCTGGAAATGTTTCCCAGCAACCTGGTGGCCGGTTTGATGCGCTATCAGCAAAAGGTGTTTTTCGCAATTGGCACCCGGGAGGCCCAACCCGTCGATGTCGGCCGCATCTTTAAGACATGACCGGCTGAACATAAACACTAAGGCGCCGTCCGGACCAAGTAACATCCGATGACCTCACGCCGGCCGAGGGAATGGCCGACGCCCCTTAGCCCGAATATTTCATGAAATTTTTTCGTACAATAAAATTTATGTAAATATATCGATGTTATAAGCGCTATTCGAGGCTTGATTTTTCGGTAACAGTTTGTAACCTGCGCTGCTTTCCAAAAAGGCAGAAAAAATTTCACCCTACGGGCGCGCCCGAGATGCCCATCGGCTGCGTTATCAAGGGCTTGCGGTACAGGCGTACAGCGGCGCCCCTGATGCCTTGCCGATGACCATCTCGAACGCGTGAAATATCCGGGTTAGTCGAACCCCGCGGCATTTCAACTGTTTGATAGAGGAGGGTGCGCAAATGACGTCGCTGGAGACATTCTATCAATCCGAACTCCTGCCGGATCTGGAAAAGCTGGAAGCCCAGCGCATCACCGTCAAAAAGAAACTGATCCAGGCAGTTCTCATTGTGTTGGGCCTTAATCTGGTATTTTTGTTTGTTGCCGGCCAATTCGGCCTGAATCTTACGTTTCTCTTTTTGTTCCTGGTGCTTTCGGCGGTTTTCACCCTTTTCCCCTGGCATGTCAAATACTACCGGGACTACCATGCCGGATTCAAGGCCACCATCATTCCCAGGATTGTGGCGTTTGTCCATCAGGGGTTGCGGTACGACAAAGACGGTATAGTGTCCAAGGAAGAATTCCTGGCCAGCCATTTATTCCACGACCGGCCCGGCGAATACAAAGGGGACGACCTGGTCAGCGGCACCATCGGCGAAACCGCCATCAAGTTTTCCGAAATCCATGCCAAACGGGTGGACATTGTCCGCCAGGGTTCCAGCTCGAGCAGTGCCAACCGGGGGACTAAAAAGCGCTATACCCCGATTTTCAGCGGTCTTTTTTTCGTGGCGGATTTCAACAAAACCTTCAAGGGAACAACCGTGGTTCTGCCGGACACCGCCCAAAAACTGTTTGGCGATCTGGGCCAGGCGCTTCAGGCCCTCAACGTTCAAAACGGCCAGTTGATCAAACTGGAAGACCCAGAATTCGAAAAGTTGTTCGTGGTCTATGGCGAAGACCAGGTGGAGGCCCGCTATCTACTTTCCACCAGCCTGATGCGCCGAATCGTGGACTTCCGCAATCGGACCCGGAAAGAGATGCGGCTTTCCTTTTCGGCGTCCAAACTGCACGTGGCCATTCCCCTGGCCCGAGAATTGTTCGAGCCCAAAATTATGGAAAGTCTCCTGACCATCGCCCACGTGCAGGAATATTACGATGATCTGAAGCTGGCCATCGATATTGTCGAGGATCTGAATCTCAACACCCGGATATGGACGATCAAACGTCAGGCCCCACCGGGGTCCGTGGCAGCCGGCAATGCAGCCCTGGCTGCCGGCGCGTCCTCCACCGAAGCGGCCCCACCGCCGCCGCCCGCATCGGCGACACCGGAGCGCCTCTCCCCTGAAGATGCCACAAAAACTTTCCGGGAGTTTATAGACAAAGCCGACACCGCCCTGATGCCGACGGTCAAGCGTTGGGGGAAAAGGATTGGCGGCGCCTTTCTCTTGCTGGTTTGCCTTCCGGTCCTGCTTTTCGAAGCCTATATGGCCGCCTTGATCATTTTCTGTTTCGGGGTTTTCTTTTTGATCGGGGGGTTCGCTTCGCCCTATGTGGAAAAGGTCGCGTTTACGGTTCTCTTCCTCGCGGTCGGCCTCATCATCGCCCTTTTCACCTACAGCACTTATGCGACCCGCATGGCCAGCAAAACCTGGCCAACGGCCAACGGCGTGATCATTCGATCGGAAATCGAGGCGCATACCCGCACCAGCAGTGATGACTCCCAAAAAGAGGAAACCTTCATAACGACCCCCAAAATCGCCTATGAATACCAAGTCGATGGCAATCGCTTCAAGGGCTCCAAAGTAGCGCTTTCCTCGCCTTCCGGAAACGCCCAACAGCTTGTCACCCGCTATCCCAAAGGGAAATCCATTCCGGTCTACTACAATCCCGACAAGCCCCGACAAGCAGTCTTGATTCCGGGAGGCCCCGGTTTCAATGCCGTGCCGTACTTTTTTGCCGGTACGTTTTTGTTGTTTGGTATTTTAAGTGCCGTCCATCTCTGGATGCGTGGCCGGCACCCTTGATCGTCAACTGAAAAACCTATTGGTGATGCAACCGTTTCGAATAATCCACCTCCAAATGAAAGGGAATGCCAATGTTTACCTCCCACATGGATCGCCGCGAAGCCATGAACCACATTCTCAAAACCGTCGCCCTGGCAGCCGGCATCAGCGTCCTGGATCTTAAACGTATCCTGTCAGCCAAAGCCGGAACGTTGCCCAAAAACGCTCAAACCAAATTGAAAATGCTCAAAGTCAAACTCTCCGGGTTCGATCTGAAGGTGTTTCAAAGCCAATTTGGGCGGATTAGGCCCATGAAGCCGGCCGCCCGCCTGGGGCTGCCGGGTGCCAAACAAGGCATGGGTTGCGCCGTCCATTCTTTGGGTGGGGTCACGGGGGCGAATGCGGCCAGCAGCTGCCCTCAATTTTCTGTGTGCGGTTCTTTTGGCGGCGACTCATGCCCGGCCTTGGACACCTGTTCCACCAATGTATGCAGCGGCCAGGACATCGGCGAAGATGGATCGGGAGGTGAATGTGGCACCAACGACTGTAACGATCAGGACTGCGGCACTCTCGATGTCTGCGGTGACAATGAGTGCACGTCGCAATCCTGCCCGAGTCTCGGCGGCTGCGGCAAAAATAAAGCGGATATCACGGGCCTGTTGAACCAGTGCCGCAACGATCCTTATGTCCAGGGGTTGATGGAACACTTCCATACCACCAACACCCGACAACTGGGACGCCAGGTTCAGAACATGCTCCGACAGAAACGCGTTATCACCCCCCAGCAGGTAATGGGCGGGCAACCTGTCCAGCAAAAAACGCTCAACGTGCGCCCAAAAACCAATTAGTAAAGACGCCCAATTCGAAAGCCTTTAGATCAGGAGGTCCGCCATCGAACATGATGCCCAAGAAAACGACAGCCAGGACCTGAAGCCATCCGCCTATAATTTCCATACCCTGCTGCCGGATGGTACGGTTCTCTTCTTCAATTTCTTTACCCTGAATCTCATGGCCCTGGATGGCTCAGAAGCACGGCAGACGGAAATACTGCTGGCTACCCCTCACAACGCGTATCCCTCTCAACCTCACGGGCTTTGCCGGCAACTCCTGGATAAGGGTTTTCTAATTCCCGCAGAAGTCGATGAAAGGGATTACCTGCGAAACGGGCATGCCCAGGCCCGAACAAACAACCGTAATCTCAGCCTGACCATCATTCCGACCCTGGCATGCAATTTTCGCTGCCGCTATTGCTATCAGGAGCATCAGCCTGAGACCATGGGGCCGGAAGTCGAGGAAGCCGTGCTGAATATGGCGGCCGCACGGTTGGGCGAAGACGGCACCCTCTCCGTCACCTGGTTCGGCGGGGAGCCGCTGCTTCAAATTGATCGTATCGAAAGGCTCACTGCCGGCTTCCGGCGGCTCTGCGATCGACGCAAGGCCCGCTACTCATCCCACATCATCACCAACGGCTACCTGCTGGACGGCCACATGGCCGAACGATTGCGGGACTGCAGCATCAACCACGCCCAGGTCACCCTCGATGGCCCGCAGCCCGTTCATGATCAGCGGCGGCCTTTGGCCGATGGCAGGGGCACCTTCGACACCATTCTGGCCAACATCGAGGCGGCCGCATCCCGGGTGCCCATCCACCTGCGCATCAATGTGGACCAGACCAATCGTGAGGGTATCTCCGCCATTCTCCAACAAATAGCCGACATGGGGTTGACCGATAGGGTCCATCCCTATCTCGGCCGGACCTATCCCTACACCGGGGTATGCATGGACGTGGTTAGCGATTGTTTGGCCGATGCCGACTTTGCCCTGCTCGAACTGGAGACCACGATGGAACTGGTCGAACAGGGTTATCTGGCCTACCGCGCCCCGCGAGCCATAAGCACCTATTGCATGGCCGAAAGGGCCAATGCCTTCGTGGTTACGCCCCACGGCTGCCTGCTGAAATGCTGGAACGAAGCCTCGGAGGGATCCGCCGCTGTGGGACACCTGTTTCATACCGAAGATGACCGTATGCGCCGGAACGCGGAGAACTGGAACCGGCGGAATATTTTCCAACTCGAATGCGCCGACTGCCTGCTGCTGCCCATCTGCATGGGCGGCTGCCCCTATCTCTACCACCAGACCGGCCGCCTGCACTGCCATGCCTGGAAAGCCCACCCGGATGAAAGCCTTGCTGTGTACTACTACATTAAACGCCTGGAACAGGAACGCGAAATCGCGCGAACCTTTGGCATGGTGGTAGAAGACCTGAAAGCGGCAGTTCTGCCGTGAACCTATTCGCCGGGGCCGCAGGGCCGATTGTCCCGCTTTCGTCCCGAATGCGGGAAACGATCCTTGTTTCTGGTATCCGTTAGTGTCAATCAAGGCAGGATCACGCATTTTTCCGGATTCAGGAACAGGTAGAGCTCCTGGCCTTCCCCCTGGGGCAGGTGATGGGGGACCTGCACCCGGATCATCGTTTCTTTCACACGAACGAAAAAATTCAGGAAATTGCCCAGATAGGCTTTATGGATAATCGTGCCTTGGAACAAATTCTCCATGTGTGTGGGCGGGTCTGGAAACACTTCGACATCTTCGGGACGTATGGAGGCATACACTTTTGCCCCCGACAAATCACTTGTATGGTTGATCCGGTGGCACAATAGTCTTGGGCTGAATTCCGTCTTGACATAAACCGCGTCTTTGTCCTTGAGGGTCTCGACGACCTCCCCGGGAATGAAATTCATTGTACCGATAAAGTCGGCCACAAACCGATTGGCCGGTTCCTGGTAGATTTCCTGGGCGGTACCCAGCTGCACCACATTTCCGGCATCCATGACCGCAATCCTGTCGGAAATGACCATGGCTTCGGCCTGGTCATGGGTCACATAAACCGATGTGATGCCCATGCGCCTTACCAGGTTTTTGATTTCAAACCGCAGTTCTTCCCTGAGTTTGGCGTCCAGGTTGCTGAGCGGTTCATCCAGCAGCAACACCTTGGGATTGCCCACCAGGGCTCGCGCCAGGGCCACCCGCTGCTGCTGGCCTCCGCTCAACTGGGCGGGATACCGGTCCTCCAGCCCTTCCAGACCGACCAGCGCCAGGACCTGTGCAGCTTTTTCTTTAATCTTCGGCTTGGCCAGCTTCTGGATTTTAAGGCCGTAAACAATGTTGCTGATAACCTTCATGTGTGGCCAGACCGCATAATTCTGAAACACCATGCCGATACCCCTTTTGGACGGCGGCACAAACCCTTTCGAAAGCATCGGTTTACCATCGATAACGATGTCGCCCTCTTCCGGTTTTTCCAATCCGGCGATGCAGCGCAACGTGGTCGTTTTTCCGCAGCCGGAAGGGCCAAGCAGGGTCAGCATCTCGCCTTGTTGGACATGCAGATCGATGCGGTTGATGGCGACAACCTTCTTGAAGCACTTGTAGAGGTTCTGGATTTCGATGAATGCCATGGCGTCCACCTTTTTTGGCCCGAACATTTCATGTGAAATATCCGGGTTAGTTCTCCCCGGCACCCCAGGCCGCCTTGAGGACGCCGCCGCCGATACGCGAAATGATCATCAGGAGGATAAACGTGATGACGATCATTAAAAAGGCCATGGCGGCGGCAATTCCAAATTCCATGCCCCGGTGCCAGTTCAAATAAATGCCGATCGGCAAGGTTTCCCAGCCCCCCCGGTAAAGGAATATCGCCGTGGAAATTTCCTGGAAGGCCATGATGAAAAACATCACCACACCCACCAGAACGCCCTTCAGCAACAACGGCAGGGATATGCTGAAGAACGTCCTGATCTTTCCGGCGCCGGACACCTCGGAAGCCTCTTCCAGCGAGGGGTCCAACTGCAGGTAAGAGGAATGGGCCATGCGTAAAAAATAGGGCAGCCGCCGGGCAAACAAGGCCAGGGGCATGATGATCCAATGCGTCGCCAGGGGAATGCCCTGCCAGAAGGCGAGGAGATAACTGACGCCGACGGCAATCCCCGGGAAGGCCAGCATCAGGGTGATGACGAAATCGAGCGCATCCTTGCCGGGCACCCGTGTCCGCACGATGAGGTAAGCCGCCGGAAGCCCGAAGGCAATCCCGAACAGAAGCGCGATACCACTGAAAAGAAAAGAGTTTTTCACCAACCCCGGGCTTTCCAGGAGAATAAGCCTGAAATTCTCCAGGGTCCAATAGGTGGGGAAGGGCTCGAAAACCCATCTTCGGGAAAAGGCGGACAACCCCAGAACAATGGGGATCAACAGAACCAGGACGGCTATGAACGCCATAAACACATACGCCCCCAGCCTCACAAATGGACTCGGCTCGACCACCCGGCCTTCCGATGTCGTCCCTTTGGACAGGCCCGTGTACTTACGCTTCTCGACCCACCATCGGGCCAGTAAAAACAGGCTGATGCACACGACCGCGGAGACCACCGTCGCCACAATACCCATATATTTCCGGTGGACGTCGGTGAAGTGATAGGAGATGTTGATGTAGGAGACCGACGGCAGAAAGTCCACCTGACCTAAAATCAAGGGAGTGAGCCAGTCGGTGAAGGGCCACAAAAAAACCAGGACGGCCCCCGCCAGATAGCTCGGGGTGCAGAGGGGCAACGTAATTGTGAAAAACCTTCGGAAGCCGCTGGCCCCCTCGACCTCGGCGGCTTCTTCAAAGGATGGATCGATGTTGGTGAAACCGGCCGAAAGCCCTAGAACGATAAACGGCAGCATGTGCAACGCCTGAATGAAAACCAGTCCGTGCAGGCCGTAAATGAAATTGACGGGCTCCTCGATAATACCGATATCCATGAGAAGCAGGTTCAGGGTGCCGTATTTGCCAAAGAAAATAATGAAAGCAAACACCCCGGCAAAGGCGGGCAGCACAATCGGGAGCAGGATCAAGGCCGTGAAAACGGTTTTCCCCCGATGCCGGTAGCGTGCCAGGATATAGGCCAGGGGCACCCCGAAGATCGTTGTCGTCAGCAGCAGCAGCGTACTCAGGAGCAGGGTATTGCCGAAAGTCTTGAGATAATAGGTATCCCGGAAGAACTCCACATAATTGTTCAGCCCCCAGTTGTCGGTCCCGGAAATTTTAAAACTCTCCAACACCAGGATGGACAGCGGGTAAAGCACGAAAAAGGCGATGATCGCCCACAGAAGAGCCGCCAGTATGACGTTGCCGCGCGACATAGAGCACGCTCCCTTGTCTGCCGGGTGAAGGCTTAATTACCCTGCCGTCAAATGATACTTACCGGGCAAAAATCGCCCTTTGTCTTGTCCTGATGCCGCCTTCGCACTGAATACGGCTCAATGACGACCGGTCATGGGGCGACCAGCAACGCGCGCGCCTTCGATGCCGCCAAACGGGCGGCGGCGTAGTCGCCGTCGATCTCGAAAAGCCTGCGGGCCTCTTTTATTTTCCCATCGGCTTTGGCAACGTCCATCTTCTGATCCTTGGCCGCTGCGACCTCTCCCTCGACTTCCTCGATCAGGAAAAGACTGCTCTTCAACTCACCCCACTTGCGGTAGATCTCGTATTCGTACTTCTTGTTGACCTCGTCCCATCGCTTGGTGGCCAGATCCAGGTCGTATTCAATGAATTCGACTTCCAGTTCCCAAAAGGAATTCGCCCCCAGGGCCTTCTTGGCGTGGGTGGCCATTTCGACGCCTTCTTTTTCCCAGGCATCGAATTTGACGTCGTCGCTGGCCGCAAAGTAACGGCCTTCCAGCACGTATTTCTGGCCGTCCGGGCTGAACAGCCAGTCCAGGAAAATCTTGCCCGTGGCTTCGTTGGGGGCCCCTTTCAACAGGGCGACGGCTTCCGGTACCAGAATCGTTTTTTCTGGGAGCAAATCCCGAACGGGAAAACCATCCTTGCGCGCCGCCATGGCGTTCATCTGCGGTTGGGCCACTCCGATGGGAACCTCACCCCGGGCCACCAGTTGCGTCGTGTCGGTGCTGCCGGTGGAGAAACGGGCGAGCTGCGCCGCCAGCAGCCGCAGGTACCGCCAGGCTTCCTCCTCGCCAAAGGCCTGCATGAGAATTTCGATGGTTTCATGCATGGTGCCGGAGGCGTAGGGCAGCGTATGAACGATGTTGCCCCTGTAGATCGGATTCAGAAGATCATGCCAGGTTTTCGGAGGGGGTAATCGCAATTTTTTCAGCACCTTTTCATTGTAGAGATTCGTGACGATCCAGGGGGCAAAACAGGTCCAGTAATCATCCTTGTCCTTAACCTTCATGCCATGCCAGTCGGCGGGAACCTTCTGCCAGCCTTCAGGCTTGTAGGGAACGATCAATCCTTCCTGTCTCAAAACTTCATGAGCCGGAGCGCCCGCCCCCAGAAAAATGTCGGCATCCGGTTTGCCGCCCCAGGCTCTGACTTTGTCCAGGCAGACCGGCCAGCCGCCGGGGCGCACGAAGGTAATGTCGACATCCTTGCCATATGTCTTTTTATAATGGGCTTTGAATCCTTTCGTCAGACTGGCGGACAATTCCTTGTAAACCGGCCCGACCCATCCGATTTTGTCAGCCGCCTTTACCACCGGCGAAAAAACGGGAATGAACAGCAACGCGATTGCAAGGACTGCAATCATGGATGTCATCAAAATGCCTCTCCTCATTTTCGCCCTCCTTTCCCAACGGGTCTGTTAACACTGCAAACGCACGGCTCCCCACCACCTCCTTCCGAAATGAAATTTGGGAACACATTGGTTTGGACACCGATTACATCAATCCGGTTGATGGAACAGGGGTCCGGGGTAAAAAGACATTGTCGGGGTCAAATGAAATGGCAATCTGCGGGAATACATGGTTTTACCTGGACGGCACCAGAGGCAGGAGGGAATGCAACTTTTGTGAATGAGAATATACTCAAGTATATTGTAACGTTTCAGTATGTTGTCAAGCCGATCCGATCGGTTTTCGCCACCGGAGGTTCACGGCGCCGGAGGCCTCGCCCCCCAGGCGTCATTCCGCTTCACCACCCATCCCCCTAAGGAACGCCCGCACATTTCGTCCCAGGACGGCATGGTTGTAGCCCCCTTCCAGAATCCCGAAGCAGCCGGCCTGGTTGCGTTCGGCCGCCTTTCGCACCATGCTGCCCATGGCCTCGTAGTCTTCGGTGGCCAACAGCCCGCCCCAGTCGTCCCGGTGATTGTCGAAACCAGCGGAGACCCCGATGATATCGAAAGATGCGTTCGCCAGGGTCCGCTCCACCAGCGCCACATAATCGTCGGCGTCGGACGCTTCCGGATTCAGGATGGTGGCCCAGGGGTTGCCCCCCAGGATATTGACGTTGCCGTCGCCAAAATGGAGATCGAAGTCAAGTATCATGGCCCGGTTAATGCTTCCTTCCGCTTTCAGTCGCAGCAGGGCCACCGCCATGTTGTTGAAATAGCAGAACCCCCAGCAGCTGTCGGCGGAGGCATGGTGGCCGGGCGGGCGGATAAGGGCGAAGGCCGGTTCGGTAAGGCCGCAGATAGCGGCCTGGATGGCGCCGCCGGCCGCCAGGGCGGCCATGTCATACACCCCCATGTCATGCACGAGATCGATGTGCGCCCGGGTGTGGGCCCGCAAAATATCCGTTTCCGTCGCCGGCGCAAAGGTTTCGAAGGCGGCTTCCGGCTCTATGGCGGCAACGATGGCCTCCATTCGGCCGGCGTCCGCCGCCGGGTCGGCGGCGTAGACCCGGTAAAACGCTTCATCGAAATAGACGCGCATAGGCACCTCCCGTCGGCAAAGTGCAAAAGGTGATCATCCATCGAAATAAAACGCCCACTGACGACGGATTCAAAACGATCCCGCGCCAGCAGATTCCATCGCGTTCCGGAGGTTGGTTGCCTGGAGCAGGCGGTCATGCTATCGTTGATCTGCAAACACCCCCAACACGTGCCATGCCCTGGGTAGGGAAGCAACAACAACCGCACTGTCACCAATATAACGCCTTTAACACAATGTGAAACCCTTCCCATACCTGTCGGAATCAATTTGCACACCCGGTGATCGCATCCGCGGGAGAACCATCCGCATGAATGCCTGGACAAAATTCCGCCTTCAAAACAGCATGCTCATTGCCATGGTGACCGCCAACCTCATAAGCGGCCTTTCCATGGATCTCCTTATTCTCCAGGGGGATGCACCGCCCCCTCCGGAAATTATGACCATTGCGAACTTTCTCGACCTTACGTTCATTCCGATCGTCTTTTTCATATCGGTGGGCTTCACCATCTGGTATGAGCAGCCCATCCGCCGGTTCATCGGGCATTTGGCCGCGGGCCGGACGATTGCCGGCCGCCTGCGCCGCCAGGCGCGGCAGCGTCTGCTCAACGAACCGTTCATGCTCATTATGGTATCCTGGTCGCTGTGGCTGTATGCCACACTGATTTATTCCGGATTGTTCTGGCTGAATCACGCCGACCCCGTAGAGATTCACCGCGCGTTATTCCGCAGCCTGGGCAACGGTTTGATCACGGTTGTCGTGGCCTTCTTCCTTCTGGAAAGTATTCTGCAAAAATGGCTGGCACCGGTTTTCTTTCCGGAAGGCGGGCTCTCGCAGACACCCCGCGTGCTTCGCATAGGGCTTGGTGTTCGCCTGGCAGCCCTCCTGCTGGCCTGCAATGTGGTTCCCCTGGTGACCATTACCGGGTCCACCCAGCGCATTATCGCCTCGTCATCGGACCCCGAAGACGTTATCAGCATGATCCGGTCGGCCATCCTATATGACGCAGTCACGTTCATCGTCGTAGGTGGATTGCTGACCTGGCTCGTGGTCCGAACCCTTTCCCGTTCCATGGACGAAATCATCCGCGTGCTGAAACATATCCGCAACCGGGACTTGAGCCAGAAAGTGCGCGTAACCGCCAACGATGAAATCGGCTATGCCGGCGATGTGATCAACGAAATGACGGAGGGCCTGAAAGAGCGCGACGCCATGCAGCAATCCCTCACCCTGGCCCGGGAGGTCCAGCAGCAGCTTCTGCCACCGGCCGATATCGTCACCCGCGACGGTCTCCAGATGGCTGGCCAAAGCGTTTACTGCGATGAAACCGGAGGCGATTATTTTGACATCTTCCCGATGGTGAGGGAGGGCCGGCGAAAGATTGCGGTTACCGTCGGCGATGTCGCCGGCCACGGCATCCCCTCGGCCCTGCTGATGACCACGGTCCGCGGCGGGTTGCGCCAGCGCGCCAGCCTGCCGGGGACACCGGCCCAGATCATTACCGACCTCAATCGTCAGTTGAGCCGGGATGTCGACAAAAGCGGCCAGTTCATGACCCTTTTTTTTGGCGTCTTCGACCCGGAGCGCTGGACCCTGGAATGGGTCCGGGCCGGGCATGACCCGGCCCTGCTCTACGACCCGCAAAGCGACCGGTTCGAGACCCTCAAAGGCAAGGGGGCGGCCCTCGGCATCGACGACGAAGGCTCTTATGCCGCCGCCACCTGGAAGCATTTTGATGCCGGTCAGATCCTGCTCATCGGTACCGACGGGATCTGGGAAGCGCGCAACCGCCGCAACGACATGTTCGGCAAAGCGGCCTTGCGCGACCTGATTCGTCAATATGCCCGGCACGATGCCCGGGATATCCGGGACGCCATCCTGGAGGACCTGGACCGGTTCCAGGACGGCTCACGCCCGGAAGACGACATCACCCTGATCGTCGTCAAAAGAGAAGCTGTGGCAGCGTGAGGCGCCTCCCAGTGTACGGAAGACTTCAGGACATGGACAGCAGAAAGCTGCGCAGATTGACCCGCCGGTTCTGCAGGCCGAACTTGATGCGCAGGTTCTTGCGGTGAAAATTCACCGTGGCCTCCGCAATGTTCAGGACCTCGGCGATTTCCTTGCTGCTTTGCCCATCCTTGATCAGGGCCGCCACCTGCATTTCCTGGGGGGTCAAAAGGATATCGGCATTGGCGGCATTCTGGAGAAAAGGGGAAATGATGTCCTGCAGGTGGGTGTCCACGATTTCCACGAGCGTGCGCTCCCGGGGCTTTAGCCGCGCGCCTTTCAGCTTTTCGAGGTACGGCAGGACCAGCCCTTTCACATTGGCCAGGACCTTGCGTTCCATATCCTGCCGGTCCTTGTCCCGGTGATCGAGAAGCACTTTGAGGGCGATGTTGGACTCCTCCAGGCTGCGGGCTTGGTCGCGCAAAGTCTTGCGGCTGTTGCGCAGGGCTTCCTCGGTCAATTTCAAAGCCGTAATATCTTCGTGACTGACCACCACCCGAAGTGCATCTTCGTCCGCCGTGCGAATCGCCCGCATATAATACCAGTGTTTACCGGAAGGCGAATGGCAGGGATAATCGTAGAGAAATTCTTCCACTTCGCCGTTGATCACCTGCCGGATGCCTTTGGCCACATGGCGGGCGTCCCGCCCGCCGGGCCCCTCGGACGCATCGCAAATCGCCAGGTAATTCACCCCCACGGAATGATCCGCGGCGGCCTCGTCGTTGTTTTCCGAGGCAAACCGCTGCCAGGCCTTGTTGGTCTCCAGGATAATGCCATCGGCGTCCAAGATGGCGATGTGGGCGGAAAGGGAGTTGAGAACGGTGGTCGCCAGGGTATCGTGATCCTTGCGTTTCGGCATGGGCATTGTCCTCCTGTCAAGAATTTACCTTTAAACATCAACAAGTCAACACCATTTCTCAGCAGTATCGCGAAACTCCGTCCGTTGACGGGGATTTGCCGTGGGTGACATTGCCAAAATCCGTATTATTGTCTGATGTAAACCCTGGCGGGGATCCATTATTACTCTCCCGGGATCCTCCTTCCTTAAGCTTCCAAATCAACGAAAGGACAATTTCATGAAAAAGGTGCTGGTCGGCTACGTCAGTCGTACGGGAAACACGGCCAAGATGGCGGAATTCATCGCCGAGGGTATTCGTTTCAGCGGCAACGAAGCGTCGGTTGTCAAAATTGCCGATATCCAATCCGAAAAGGACCTGGAGGGCTATGACGGTTATGTGTTCGGATGCCCGACCTACCACCGGGATCTGGTGGGCAGTATGAAAACCTTTCTTTTCCTGGCCCAAAAGCAGAACATGGTCGGCAAGATCGGCGGAGCGTTCGGATCGTATACCCACAGCGGTGAGTCGGCCCAAATGATTTTCGACACCATGCAGCACGTCTACAAGATGGACATGGTGGACCTGGGGGCCCTGAACCTGAAAGAGCAGGCGCTCGCCGGTGACGAGGGAACCCGGGCGTGCCAGGATTACGGCAAGGCCGTCGGCCAAAAATTCAGTTAGTGTCCATCCATAAATGGCATCTTTTGGCCCCGAGCGGCGTTTTCGCTCTTTTGAAATCCTCGAAATAGTCCACTATTCCTGCGGTTTCAAAATCGCTCAGGCCTTGCTCGAAACCAAAATCTACCATCTCTGGACGAACACCAGTTAACTCCCGTCCCCGGGCACGGTGGCCAAAACCATCCGTGCCCGCCTTCCTTTTTCCAGACCCGACGCCCGCCATCATAACCAGTGGCGACAACGCCTCATTTTCCGGTCAAGTTTTGCAGCCGAAATGCCGATAGCCTTTATGACCGCCAAGGCAGGAGGCATTCACCATGTTCACGCATATCGCATTGCAACTGGAAGCCGCGATGATTCTGGCCGCCGCCGTTCTTCTCTTCCAACTGCTTCAGCGACAGAAACGCAACACGATAAAATCCCGCCCGGCCACGACCGAGGATTATCTTTATAAAATCGCGCGGATCACGGGTTCCAGCGAATACGAAATCTTCCGGAAGTCCGCGGAGCACTGGCCGGTGTCTAAATCCATAGTGGACCGGGACTTCAAGGTCTATTTGCTGGACCAGTCGACGCCTTGCTATGTCAACGCCTTTTTACGGAAGCACAAACGGCAGATCGACCACTTGAAACTGCCGCCATTTTGACCCGGCACGACGCGGGCGGTCACGGCCGCTTCCGCTGGCGCTCGGTATGCGTCACGCCCCGGATTCAATCCCCGACACCGTGTCCAGGACCCTGATGGCATCACCGACCCGGACATCGCCGCCGCGCACCACCTGAGCAAAAATGCCTTCGCGCGGCATGACGCAGTCGCCGACCTGGTGGAAAATCTGACAGCGGTGATGGCAGGTCTTGCCGATCTGGGTGACTTCGAGTCGGACGGTTTCCCCGAGTTGAAGGCGTGTGCCGATGGGCAGCTCATACAGGCAAAGGCCTTTGGTGGTCACGTTTTCGGCAAAATCGCCGGGAGAGACATCGATGCCGGCGGCCTGAATTTTGGCAATACTCTCGGTTCCGAGCAGGCTGACCTGGCGGTGCCAGTCGCCGGCATGGGCATCTCCGTCAATGCCGTGCCCGGTAATGAACCGGCCGGCGGGGATATTGGTTTTTTTGTGGCCCTTGGTCCGGCTGACGGACAGGGCGGTTACGGACCCTTCGCTGTTGCGGGAATCGGGGGACATGGCAGCCTCTTTCTATTATCGCCTCCCACAAGGGAGGACAGCGTCTATCATCAATCCGTTTTCCTTTCGGATGGGGAGCAAAAGGTATGACACCAGAACTGAAAGTGCAATTCCGAGAACGTTTGATCCAGGATCTGGCGGAACGCTCGATTCCCGGCATTCCCGCCTATATAGCCCTGTGGAGTGTCATCGCGTTTGCCACCGGCTTTCACCATTCCCACCCAGCGGTGGCCTATCCTGCCTGGATCGGGTTTTTGGTGGTCAGTTCGCTGCGGCTCCTCTACCAATTGCTCTACAAGAATCTCTACCGATTCGGCCCGAAGCTGGGCGACGGCCTGTTTCTGACATCCGTCATGATTCCGGCCGGCCTGTGGGGAGGCCTGTTCACCTATTGCATCGCGGGGCCGGAGACCGCCACGATCCGCCCCCTTATGGTCATGGCCACGGCCGGACTTTGCTCCGGAGCCATGTCGTCCTTTGCGCCGGACCGTAAAATCGCCATCAGCTATCTGGCCGTGATCATCCTGCCGGCCTGTTCCAGCATCATCGTATTCGCTCACGATTTGATGCCCCTGTTTTACCTGATGCTGGTCTTCATCGGGTTTACCCTGCTCCAGTTGTCCCGCGGCCATCGCGAATACTGGACGGCCCTCGGAAACGAAGCCGCGCTGGCCGAAAAAACACGCCAGCTCGAAGATATTTCCAAAATCGATGCGCTCACAGGCATCTACAACCGGCGCCATTTCAATCAGATTTTGCAATTCGAGTGGAAGCGCGGCTCCCGGGAAAAGCGTCTTCTAACGCTGATCATGATGGACATCGATCATTTCAAACACATCAACGACACCTATGGGCATCTGGCCGGGGATGACTACCTGAAAGGCGTTGCCGCGATATTGAAAGGGGCCTTCAAACGCTGCAGCGATGTGATCGCCCGCTACGGCGGCGAGGAATTCGCGGTGCTCCTGCCCGGCACTCCGCTGGAGGATGCGGCGGCCATGGCTGAGAACCTGCGCCAGGCCATCGCATCCCAAACCGTAAAAAGCGGCAGGATCAGGCTGAAAGCGACGGTAAGCCTCGGTCTGGCCAGTGTGACACCCGATTTCCGAATCCCGCCCGAACAGTTGGTCAGCCTGGCCGACAAAGCCCTGTATACGGCCAAGAACAAAGGCCGCAACCAGGTGCAATGCGCCGACGCGCCCCTCCCGCCGGCCAACGCGCCATTTTTGGCGGTCGTTGAAAAAACACCTGCCGGCGCCCTGCCGGATTCGAAAAAGAAGGTGGTCGGGGGATAACTTCGGGGACGAAACGATGCTCGGGTGATTTTCAACATGGCCGGGCCTGAGATAAAGGGTGCCTATACCTTCCCCTTTCGTTCTCTCAAATCAGGCGTCCGCAGGCTGCCGCTGTAAGCTGCTTGATAACGACTTGTAACGTTTTGGTATGACGCCGATGTCCCTCGTCACGGAGACCCGAGGGCCGCCACCCTCATCCCCTCCACCGGAACCTGTCGCATGAATTCGACCCAGATGGGCAAGGCGGCACGGGCACCGGTTTCCTTGGGGCCAATGGGCTCCCGGCTGTCGCGTCCCACCCAGACCCCCACCACCAGCCGGTCGTCAAACCCCACGAAAAGGGCATCCGCATTACCATTGGTGGTGCCGGTTTTTCCATAGACCGTGCGTTCCAGCGCCAGGGCCCGCCGGCCCGTACCGTCGCTGACCACCGCTGCCAGCATTTCCCGGATGCCCGCCACGGCGGAAGACGGCAGGATGGTGGCCGGCTCCGTCCCGGGGTCCCAGATGGTGGCCGAGGCCTTGTCAATGATGCGATCCAGGCAGACCGGTTCGATACGCCGGCCCGTGGCCAGCGCACCGTAGGCGGCCGCCAGTTCGAGCAAGGTCACTTCCGAAGCGCCCAAAACCGAAGGATAGACCGCATGAATTTTACTCCGGATGCCAACCTTGTGGGCCGTGCCAATGATATCCGTAAGCCCCACCTGCAGGGCCAGGTTCACGGTGGCCGCATTGAGCGAACGCGTCAGGGCTTCTTTGACCGTGACCTCCCCATTGAACCGTCCGGTGTAATTACGCGGCCGCCAGGTCTGCCTGCCGTTGTTGACCGCAATCGTCACCGGCATGTCCTGAATATGGGAGTCGGTTTGGTAGCCCTTCTGCAGTGCCGCCAGGTAGACAAACGGCTTGAAGGCGGAACCCGGTTGACGTAAGGCCTGGGCGGCCCGATTGAACTGGGTGCGGTCGTAGTCCGTCCCCCCCACCATGGCTTTGATGTGACCGGTGTCGAGCGCCAGGGCCACCAGCGCCGCCTGCACCCCCACGACACCCCGGGCCTCCAGCGCGGCCATCCCCTTCAGGATGGCTGCCTCGGCCGCGGCCTGCAGGCGGGCATCCAGGGTTGTGTACACTGTGAGTCCGCTGGTGTTCAGCCGATCCCCGTAGGTCTCCTCAAGGTATTTCTGACAATAGTCCACGAAATAGGGCGAACGATAAGCCCGCTCGTGAAACACGGAAGGGAGATCCGCCCCTGTGGCCTGCCGGTATTCGTCCGAAGACAGGAAGCCGTTAACCTGCATCCGCTGCAGCACGTGATCGCGGCGGCGGCGGGCGCGCTCCGGGTTCTGGAAAGGCGAATACGCATTGGGGGCCTTGGGCAGGGCCGCCAACAGAGCGCCCTCGGCCAGGGTCAACCGGTCGGACGGTTTCCCGAAATATGCTTCGGCCGCGGCCTGGAGGCCGTAGGCCTGGCAGCCGAAATAGGCTTGGTTGAGATAGAGTTCCAGGATGCGATCCTTGGAATAGCGGCGCTCCAGCATAAGCGCGATGGCCATCTCCTTGATCTTGCGCGTCATCGTTTTTTCCGGTTTCAGAAAAATCATTTTGGAGAGCTGTTGGGTAATGGTGCTGCCCCCCTGGCGGAATCCGCCGGCTTTGATATCGGCCCACAGGGCCCCGGCAATGCGAATGGGATCGATCCCGCTGTGCTGGAAATAACGCGCATCCTCGATAGCGATAAAGGCCTGGCGCACATGCACGGGGATCCGGTCCAGAGGCACAGGCGTGCGCCGCTGTTCGTAAAGTTCGGCCAGCAGTTGATTGCCGTAGGAGTATAGCTTGGTGGCTTTGAAAGGCGAGTAGTGGTTGAGGCGATCGATGTCGGGCAGGGTCGACAGGCACCAGAAAAGATAGCCGGCCAAAGCCCCGGCCGCCAGGATGGCGCCGGAAACCGCCATGGTGCGCACCGGACGCAGCATTTGCAACCCTCGGATCAACTTGGTCCACCAGCGCCAAACCCTCCGGTCCGGGGCCTTCAGGGCACGCTGGAACGCTTTGCGGGCCCGCCGGCCGCGCGCCTTCAGCCGCCCCTTTTCCTTCCCGGTCGACTGATCGGCGGGTGGCGGACCGTCATCCGCCGCGAAAAAAGCGTCCACGGCCACGAACGTCTGCTCCGGATCGAGAGGGCCGCCGATGCAGCGCGTCCTGTCGACCCCCATCTCCTCCAGCACGTCGCGGTCACGGGGGTCCGTATGGGTCACCAGCAAACAATCGGCCAGATGGGTTGCCATCCCCCGCACCAGTTCGATCTCTTCCTGCAGGTGGTTGTTGACGTCCACCACCAGCAAAGCCGCCGCCCCCGATTCGATTTTCCGGATGGCGGCCTCCGGGTCGTCATCGAGGGTGACGCGGATACCGCATAGGGCAAGGGATTTGGCGATGATCTGCCCGCGGACGGGCCTGGCCGCGTAGATGGCGACACTTTTTTTTCGATCAGCTCTCATCTTCGGCAACAGCCATCATGTAGGCGCCTTTGGCGGTCGCATAAAGAGGGTTGCGGGCCTGAACGACCTTGGCAACGCGAACGGGCAGATCCACTTCCCCGAGGCAGGCGGCAAATCGCTCGCGGCTGCCGGGGGGCAGCACCGTGCCGCCACTCAGGACAATGGGCAGGGCCTGGTTCAGGCGGGGCACATTGTCCGACCCGCGCAGGACTCGGGCCAGGCTCTCGGCCAGGCTGGCGAACAAGTCATCGTAGGCGGCATGCAGTCCGTGCTCGATGTTATTCCGGGGGGCCACACTCAAGTCCAATTCCTGCTCCTTGATGGCTTTGATCTTGGTGGCGGGCTCCCCCACCGAGCGCCCCACGGTCTGGTCGATGAAGTCCCCGCCCTTCTGGATACTGTAGGTCACCGCCGGAATGGAGAGATAGGAAAAGCAAATATTGCACATCCCGCCCCCCATGCTGATGCCGATACCGGTGGCATGCTGGTCGCTCAGTTCGGACACGACCACGGCCATGGCCTCGTTGATGGGACGCGGCGTATAACCGCGGCCTTTAAGATAGGTCTTGAAGATGGATTCGTTGAAAAGCACAGCCCCGTTGCGATCGAGCGGATCACCGGGAACACTGAACCACAAAGGCTGGCCCTTCTGGGCGGGCTCCGGCACCATGGGATCCAGAATGGCCTGGATGACCTGAATGCCGTCATCCTCCTTCAGGTTCACGAGACCATCCTCCATGGGGCGCCGGGTGGTACCCCCCAGGATATTGGCAAACTCCTCGGCCGCATTGCCGAGAATGTGCAGACGTTCGTCCTTTTCAAAAAAACGAACAGCCTTGTCCTCCAGGATCTTCCGGGTGTTGGGCATGGACGGCACGGTAAAAAAGGCATTGGCTTCCATTTGGGTGCCCTTTTCCGATTGACCGTTCCGGTAAGCCACGATGTTGGCGGTACCAATATCCAAACCGATGGACGGCCCTCCGCCGCCTGAAGACCGAGCCGTTTTTCTTCTTGTGGTCATACTGCCAGGAGCCATGAATTCACCTCTTCGAGCACTGGGGGGAAAGGCGCAGCGCCACCACGTCGTCGCGTGGCCCGACAAAATCGTCTGCGAACAAGATTAGCAAAACTCAGGCCATCCTAAGCGCAATCTTTCAATATAAAATTTCACTTTATTTTCAAGCAGTTAAAAACATTCAAGACGTTGGACAGGATATCCTTGCTGCCAGCTTCGTGGCAGACGTCATTGATTTGACATCGGCCTGGCCGGTTTTTCTTCGTGCTCTTCGTGGTAAATTCTTGTCGACGGGAGCTTTGCAGAGAACCGCTTATGCGCTAGTTGCATCGCGGGGCATTTTTCAGGTAAGGTAGTTTAACCTGAATATTTCATGAAATTTTTCTGCGAAATAAATTTTATGCAAATATATCGGCGATATAAGCACTTTTCGAGGCGCAATTTTCCGGTGACAATTTGTAACCTGCGCCGATTTCCAGAAACGCCGAAAAAATTTCACCCTGCGGGCGCGTCCGAAATGTCCATTGGCAGCGTTATCAGGGGCTTGCGGTACAGGCGTACAGCGGCGCCCCCGCTGCCTTGCCCATGAACATCTCGAACGCGTGAAATAACCAGGTTAAGGCGCTATCCCGTTTTCATTTAAGGGCGTCTTTCCCCTGCCGGCCGGCACTCTAGTCGCGGAAACGCATCCGGGTCGGCCGCCAACTGCAAGCCAGGTTCTTCCACCATGAGTATACGCATCAAATTTTTTCTGGCCCTGCTGGCATTCAGTCTCCTGCCGCTATTGCTTATCACCGTCAGCAGCCGGCAGAGCATCATCCGCCTGGGAGCGGACCTTTCCGGGAACGCCCGCACCTTCATGACGGAAACCATCAGCCGGGACCTGGTGCAGAGCGCCCGGGTGTCCGCCAATGCCATCAGTCACGACGTGGCCAGCCTGCGGCTGTCCCTCCAGTATCTGGCCGACACCGTCGAAAACGCCCTGGCGGCTGAGGGCATCCCGCCGGAAGAGCCGTTCTACACGCCGGAAGACTTCAATCACACCGCCACGGCCCCGCCGGATATGCAGATGTCCTGGCGTTACCCCCGCGTCACGGCCAGTGGCGTACTGATGCCGTCGGGCGTCAGTACACGCTTCCCGGTGGTGGTCATCCCCCCAAACCAGAGGCAGGCCCTGAGCCCACAGATCCAGCGGCTCCAGGGACTGACACCGGTCCTGAAAAACATCTATCAGTTGAACGGCGCCACCGTGCACCGGGTGTATGTCGGGCTGCAGAACGGGCTTCATTTTTCGTTTCCCGGACACGGACGCCTCCCCGCGGGATTCGACCCGCGCGAGCGGCCCTGGTTTGTCGAAACCCTCCAGAACGGCAAGCTCACCTGGCTCTCCCATACCGACCGTTCGACCCACCGGGTCGTGTTTACCATCGCGGTCCCCATTCGTGACCGTGAACAGCAGCTGATCGGTGTCGGCGCTATCGACATTCTGCCGGATGAGTTCATGAAGATGGAGCAGCTGCGGGCCAAGTGGTCCAACGATACCCGGGCGTTTCTGGTCCTGCCGGAAAACCGGCCGGCAGAATCATCCGCGCGGTTGTGGATTATTGCCGGGAGTGATCAGGCCCAAGCGCTTGACAGGATACCGGCAGGGAGTGATGCAAGCTATCTGGAAATGCCCGATGCCAATAGGCAGCGGGTATTTATCGATACCATGCGTGAATCGGAAAGCGGTCACATGGAGGCGCCCTATGGGAGTATCCCCTCCATCTGGGCGTTTGCCCGCTTTACGCCACCTGTGGATGAGGCCCTGCGGATCGTGTTGATCGTGCCCCAGACCGTCATATCGGCACTGTCACAGCAGGTGGGGCAAAACGTTCTGGACCAGACCCATTATATTTACCGTGTGACCGGCATCACGGCCGTTCTGCTCCTGGTCCTGGTGCTTCTGGTGGGATGGTTCGGCACCCGCAAGATCCTGCAACCGCTTTACACCATGGTCGATGCCTGGGAGAGACTGTCGACCGGCGATTTCCAGGTACGCATGAACTATCGCGCCGGAGACGAGCGGGACATCCTGATCAATGCCTTCAACGATATCGTGCCCCGGCTCGAAGCCCACTGGGAACTGAGCCGGTCCATGGAGCTGGCACGCCAGATTCAGCGCAACCTGCTGCCCGATCAGACCCCCGAACTGCCGGGGTTGGACTTGGCCGGCGACAGCCACTACTGCGACGAAACGGGCGGCGACTACTATGATGTATTCAAAACCGGTTCTTCAGGCGAAAAATGTTTTGCCATCGTTGTGGGCGATGTCTCCGGACATGGCGTCGCCTCGGCCCTCCTGATGACGACAGCCCGGGCCATGATACGGAGTATTTCCATCCTCGAGCAGGAAACGGCCCGGCGCATCACGCTGGTCAATCGCCTGCTTTTTCCCGACACGACGGACACGGGAGACTTTATCACCCTGTTCTACCTGGAGTTCGATATGGCCCGGCGGCAGCTGCGCTGGGTGCGGGCCGGCCACGACCCGGCCCTGCTCTACGATCCGCACCACGACCGTTTTACGGAATTGACGGGTGAAGGCATGGCCCTCGGCATCGAGGCGGAATACGATTTCAAGGCCTGCAGCAGCCCCATGGGGAACCCCGGCCAGGTCATCGTCATCGGCACCGATGGCATCTGGGAAGCCCATAATCCCCAGCGGGAAATGTTCGGCAAAGAACGTTTACGAGAGGTTATCCGGAACCACCATCATCTGGACGCGCAAGCCATAAAGGACGCGGTCTTCAGGGCCGTGGCCGACTTTACCGGGCCGGACCAGGACGATGACATCACCCTGGCCGTCATCAAGCTGATCTGATCCTAGCCCGAACATTGCATGAAATTTTTCTGCACCATGAATTTTATGCAACGATTCAGGCGTATAAAAACGATGCGGTTATCCGGAAAGACCAAGTTTGGTAAAATGGAACAGCTTGAACCACGAAGATCGCGAAGGACACGAAGGGGTTCAACTGCTCTGGTCGGTTTTTCTTCGTGCTCTTCGTGGTAAATTCTTGTTGACGGGAGCTTTGCAGAGAACCGTTAAAAACTATTCGGGGTATAACTTTCAGGTGACACTTTGTACTCTTGGCCGATTTCCAAAATCATCGAAAAAAGTTCACCCTGCGGGTGCGTGAAATATCCGTGATAACCTGGTCACAAAAAATGAGCCCGGATGGCCGACCGGCATCCGGTTTTGACCTGAATGGCCAAACCTGTTAGAAGCAATTTTTCAAACCGTTACAATACCACCCGAACACTGCAACCGCATGAACGACGAGACCCCATCGATGACCCGGTCGCCGCACCCGAATGCAAAACGCCTGCCCCCCACGAGCCTTCGTCACGGCCGTGCCCTGCGCAAACTGGTCCTGATCCTGGCCGGTCTCAGCGTACTGGTTCTCGGAGGGACCGTCTATACCTACTTGGCCCAGCGCCAGGAGCTTTCCGCCGACCACATCCGTCAGATCACCGCCGCCGCCGGCGAAAAATGCAACAATTTTTTCATGCCGGTATGGTCAACCGCCAGTATCATCAGGGAATGGGGCACCAGCGGCATTCTTGAAGAAAGCGACATCGAAACCTTCAACGCCAAGCTGCGGCCTCTGCTGGAACAGACGTCCCACATCCGGGCCCTGCACATCTTTTCAGCGCGCGGGGATATCCTCTACGGCCTCATGCGGCGCGAAAACCAGTGGTTCGCCTATCGCGCCCCGTCAAACGCCGATCCAAGCCAGCCCCTCATCTGGCAAGGGTATGATCCCAATGGGACAAAAATCCAAGATCATTTCAGCAGCCAACCACCGAGCCCCATGGCCCGGCACCTTTGGGCAAAAGCCGGCGAGAACATTGGGTCCTACCCGCTCAACTGGTCACCGCCCTACGCCCTATTCCCGAGTGAGGAAAAGGGTTTGAGTGCCATATCCGGCTGGTCGAACAGCGACCGGATCCTGACCTTCGGTCTCGATGTCCGCATGGCGGACGTCACCAAATTGCTGAACGACATCAAGGTAACTGCGTCGACCGTCTTTTTCCTGTTTGCCCAGGGTCGCCTGCTGGTCGATTTTCAGGAAACGAATGGCGATCCCACTGGCGACATGATCCTCAGGGCCCTGGACGAGTGGGCCCAGAGGGACCAGGGTGACGGCCCGTTCCGGTTCCAATACGACGGTGCCCCCTGGTGGGGCCTGCTGGTGGATGCCGATGAAAGTCCGGGACGGCTGGGCGGCCTCGGTATCTTCGCCCCCGAAAAAGAGCTGGTGGGGTTGAAGCCCCCCGGCAAACTGATCTACATCCCGGTGGTGCTGGTCATCTTCTGGGCTTTTCTGCTGGCCTATGCCCGGCGGGTGGCTCACCAGGACGCCTCTCCCGACGACCTCATGAACCCCGAAAGTCTTGCTGAATCCGAGCTGCAGGCCATCATCGCGGCCGGAGAACATGAGGGGTTGGAGTTCAAATCCAGCCTGCGCTGGAACCTTAAAGCCGACCGGGCCGGCAAGGAAATCGAACTGGCCGTCATGAAATCCCTGGCCGCCTTCCTGAATACCGACGGGGGTGCCCTGATTGTCGGCGTGGACGATCAGGGCGAAGTCACCGGACTTGAAGTGGACCAGTTTCCCAACACGGATAAATACCTGCAGCATTTTTCCAACCTCTTCAACCAGCATATCGGCATGGAATTTTCTCCCTTTATCCGCTTTGGGGTCCGTCCCCTGGGCGAGCAGCAGGTCCTTGTCGTTGCCTGCCGGCCGTCACCGCGGGCCGTATTCGTCAAAGACAAACAGGAGGAGCGCTTCTTCATCCGATCGGGCGCCTCCACCCGCCAACTGAAAACCAGCCAGGTGCTGGAATATGTGCAGGAACGGCAAAAAGGGGCTGCCGGATAGAAAACGGCAGGGAACACCCCTGCCTTTTCAACATCACAAACCCTCTGGAAGAAAACCGCCTCCCGGTCGAGGCCCCGGTTGGGCCTTCGGTAAACAGGATTTGACAACGACATCGGTTGCCGTCCGCCGGCGATCAATGCTATGAGGGGGGAAAAGCCAGAACATCGCCACAACCGGCCGAGGAGCCCCTGTTTTGAACTACCCGGATGTCGTCCAACTCAAGCTGGAAACCCCCGAAGACCTGCGCCACCACCTCAGGGTGAACGGCATGGCCCGACATATCATCCATGACAGTGAATCGGACTGGTGGTGGTTCTGCGACCACCGCAACAAACTGCTGGAATTCGTATTCAATTCGGGGAGTCCCGTAACGTTTAAAAAAATGGCGTCCGATGAAAAAGTGCCGGGGCAGACCTGGGAGCCGGAATGCAGCCTGATCCCCCACATGAAACGCTTCGAACTGCGTCCCACATTCATCTATGCCACCATCACCGAAGAAACCCTGGTGGATCTTTTCTGGAATGATTTTCTCAGCCAGGATCTGGGGCCCTACGCTTACTGGGATATCGACAACCCGGACAACCGTTTGGACGAGTTCATCTACTATTGGGAAATGCGGGCCAGCGGTAAGCACATGGAACCGGCCGCCCCGTCTGAAACCGGTCGATCCAGCGACGCCTCGTGCTGACATGCGGCGTTGAAGCGCGCGGCGGGAGCTTTCATCGGATTTTGGGCCTTTCGGTGCGTCCCAATCTTGATCGGGTGCGCATCCCGCCGTCGGCAGGACGGCACGCTTCGCAAAAAAGAGCGTGGATCAAACGCGCCCTCCGGCATGTCGACTTGTTATCGGCGGCATGCGTCCTATTATTTGAAAAGCATTGCCAAATCCCAAAACGCACACGCAACCCATCTGCACTTGATGCATCAGGAGGAACCATGAAACAACTCGTATGTCTTACCCTGCTGCTACTGCTGAGCATGCCTGCGGCGACCCTGGCGGAAGGCCCCGAGGACATGGGGGGCTGGGAGAAAGAGGCCCCCTACAACCAGCTCTACGACTCCCGGGAGCTCGACTCGTTCAAGGGATACGTCAAAAAGATTTTCACGGTGGTGCCCCTGCCGGGCATGGCGCCGGCCACCGCTATTCTGGTGGAAGAGGCCGAGGACAGCGTCAACCTGGTGCATGTCTGTCCGGAATGGTTTGCCGGCCCCAACGATATCGGACTGCGCCGGGGCGACCGCGTCAAAGTCAAAGGGGTATGGGCCGAGATCGGCGGTGAATTCGTCTTTATGGCCTCTAAGGTGAAAAAAGGGGACTTTTTTGAGTTCAAAGTCCGTATCACCAGCGACGGAACCCCTTTCTGGACCCTGTCCCCCGAGGAGCAGGAAAAGCACCGCAATTAGTGTCCCCCATGGCGCTTCGGCCCTGATGCCCATCAGGGCTGAAAACGCCTTGTTTTCTTTGCGCTAAAATGCGATCTGACAACACCCTGTAACGCCGCTGAGCCCATGCCTGCCGAATGGTTCCCCCAATCAACATCCGACATCTGCCAAAATAGACCGTTCCAAAATGGCATATCTCCAATAACCCACTGCGATTTATAGCAATTTACCCCGAACTATTCCAATTTGGGACAGCCCAGATCTACGCCGCCCCCCGCGGCCCCCGGGAAGAAACACACCACCGGCAATGCAACGCTTTGTTATTCATATAATTATTGAACATACGCAGGCTCCCGCACGGTCTGGCATAATGGTTGCTCTCTGGGCCTGGCAGGCTTTTTTTACCCGCAGTCCGGTCCTGCCATCACCAGCGGCGTAATTTGCAGGCACCTCCAAAGGTCGTCTCTCGAGGATCAGGCTGCCGACGCTCACAATGCGTCATCAAACGGGGATCAAATCCTTTCAGACGCCTTCGCATTCCGAAACGGGGGAGGAACCACCCATGACCGCACCCGCAATGGCCATCAATCCCAATCAAACCCAACCATTCCTCCAGCAGGTAATGGAGCGCTCCGGCCAGAACCTTACCGCTTGCTACCAGTGCCGTCGCTGTGCCGCCGGGTGCAGCGTAGGCGATGAAACCGACTATTTCACCCCCAACCTGCTCATTCGCATGGTGGTCCTGGGAGACCGCGACCAGGCCCTGAGCAACCAGCTGGTCTGGAAATGTGTCTCCTGCTACACCTGCGGAACCCGCTGCCCCAATGACATCCAGACGGCGCGCATCACCGAAACCCTGAAAAAGATGGCCAAGGAAGAACACCTCGAACCCCTGCAGCCGAAAGTGGCTGAATTTCACGATGCGTTCGTGCGCTCCGGCCTGCGCTGGGGGCGCGTGAACGAGATGGAATTCATGGGGGCCTACGAGATGAAGTTCGCCCTGCGCAAAATCAAAACCAGGGAGTTCGGTGCCATCATGGACGAGATCAAGACCCAGGCCCGCCTCGGCATGGAAATGACCCGCCTGCGGCGCATGCATTTCGGTTTTCTGATGGCCAAAGGCCGCAAGGAAATCAAAGCGCTGCAGCGCAAATCAAAACAGCGTGCCACCCACTAACGCACAGGGAGCCATTGGCGAGGCGTTTCCGTTGGTTCAAGTCCAAGGCGGGCGAACATTGTGACCCCAGACATGCAAGGCTAATTTCGAGGATCAAAATGGGACCCCGACGCAGCAATTGCACAAAATGGAACGTTTTGAAAACGGCTCAGAGGAGAAGAGGAGCACCATGCAACTAGCCTACTATCCCGGATGTTCCCTGCAGCAATCGTCGAAGCTCTACGATGTCCAGAGCCGACGCATCTTTTCCGAGTTGGGCGCGGAACTCGTGGAAATCGAGGACTGGAACTGCTGCGGCGCCACTTCGGCCGGCAAGGTAGACGATTTCATGGCCATGGCCATGCCCGCCCGCAACATCGGCATTGCCGAGGGGGCCGGATTCACGGAAATGGTTATTCCCTGTTCGGCCTGCTACTCCCGGACACTGGTGGCCCAGCAGCGCATAAAGGACAATGCCGCCCTGGCGGAGGAAATCAACAGCGAACTGGCAGCCCCCATTAACGGCAGCCTGAAGGTATCCTCCATTCTGGAAGCCCTGGAGGAGCGCATCGCCAGCGGCGCCCTGAAGGACCGGGTGGTCCACAAGCTGACGGGCCTGCGGCCGGTCTGCTACTACGGATGCATGCTGACCCGCTTCCCCTATGCCGTTCCGGTCCCGGACGACGTGGAAAATCCCCAGGGGATGGAACGGGTTCTGGGGACCTTGAAAATCAAAACCATCGACTGGAATCACAAAACGTCCTGTTGCGGCGCCTCGGCTTCCGTAAACGATCCGGAAACCGCCCACAACCTGATGGCGGAAATCATGAAGGATGCGGTCGCCCGGGGTGCCAACTGCGTTGTGACCACCTGTCCCATGTGCCAGATGAACCTGGATGCCCAGCAGGAGGCGTTCTGTCTGAAACACGACATCGAGACGCGCCTGCCGGTATTCTTCATCACCGAAATCATCGGCGCCGCCATGGACCTCCCGCCGGCGGAACTGCAGACCGACCGGCATTTCATCGACGGCACAACACTCTTGAAGGAGTTGGAGCAACATGAAGAAAAAGGGAAATAGCACCAAACGCGGATCGGTACTGATTGCAGGAGGCGGCATCGGCGGCATGCAGGCGGCCCTCGATCTGGCGGACAGCGGCTTCAAGGTCCACATGATCCAGAAGGACTCCTCCATCGGCGGCACCATGTCCATGCTGGACAAGACCTTTCCGACGGGTGACTGCTCCATGTGCATGATCTCCCCCAAGATGGTGGAGGTCGGCCGGCACCCCAACATTGTCCTCCACACCCTGTCCGAGGTCACGGCGGTCGAGGGGGAACCCGGCGATTTTACCGTCAGTGTGCATGAACAGCCCCGCTATGTGGATGCCGAAAAATGTACCGGCTGCGGCGCCTGCGAGAAAAAATGCCCCAAGCTGGTAGTCAGCGAATTCGAACAGGGGCTGACCAAACGCAAGGCCATCTATTCCCTCCTGCCCCAGGCCGTTCCCAACACCCGGGTCATCGATCCGGTCAACTGCCTTTACCTGCAGCGCGGCCGCTGCAAGGCCTGCGTCAAGTTCTGCGACGCCAATGCCATCAACTTCGACGACACGGCCAAAGACTACCAGTTGCAGGTGGGCGCCATCATCCTGAGCCCGGGCCTCGACCGCTACAACCCCCGGGTGCGCCAGGAGCTGGGCTTCGGCCGGTGGCCCAACGTGGTCACATCGCTTCAATTCGAGCGCATCCTGTCCGCCTCCGGCCCCTTTTCCGGTGAAATCAAGCGCCCATCCGATGACAAGCATCCCCGCAAGGTGGCCTGGATCCAGTGCGTGGGTTCCCGCGATCCCCACAACGCCAACCCCTGGTGCTCCTCCGTCTGCTGCATGTACGCCACCAAGCAGGCCGTCATTGCCAAGGAGCACGACGGCAGCATCCAGCCCACGGTGTTCTACATGGAGATGCGGGCCTTCGGCAAAGACTTCGACAAATACGTGGACCGGGCTAAAACCGAATATGGCGTGGTCTACCGCCGCACCATGATTTCGGACGTCAAGGAGGATCCGGATACCGGCAGCCTGATCCTGCGCTATGCCGCCGAAGACGGCAAGCTGATCAACGAAGTCTTCGATATGGTGGTGCTCTCCATCGGCTTCCAGCCCCATGCCGACGCGGCCGAATTCGCCCGCACCTTCGGCATCGAACCCAATATCCACGGGTTTGCCCGGACGTCCACCCTCAGCCCCGTGGAAACGACCCGGCCGGGGGTCTATGTCACCGGCACCTACCAGGGGCCGAAGGACATCCCCGAAACCGTGGCCCAGGGCAGCGCCGTGGCCGGACGCAGCATGGCCCTCCTGGGGGAGGCCCGCGGCACGGACATCACCGTCCAGGAGCTTCCGGAGGAAAGGGACATCACCGAGGAAGAGCCTCGGGTAGGCGTCTTTGTCTGCCACTGCGGTATCAACATCGCCCAGACCGTCGACGTCAAGGGTGTGGCGGAGGAGATGCGCGGCTACCCGGGCGTCACCTATTCCGATGACCTGATGTATGCCTGTGCACCCGATGGTCAGGAAAAAATCAAAGAAATCATCAACGAGCACAAGCTCAACCGCGTCATCGTGGCTTCCTGCACGCCGCGCACCCACGCGCCCTTATTCCAGGATACCATCCGCGAGGTCGGCCTCAACAAATACCTTTTCGAACTGGCCGACATCCGGGAGCAGTGCAGCTGGTGCCACATGGGCCAGAAAGAGATCGCCACCCTAAAAGCCAAGGAAATCGTCAAGATGAACGTGGCCAAAGCCCGGCACCTGCAACCGGTGCATACCGACGCCGTGGACGTCACGCCGGCGGCCCTGGTGATCGGCGGCGGGGTGGCCGGCATGACCTCGGCCCTCTCCCTGGCGGACCAGGGATTCGACGTCCACATCGTTGAGAAGAACGATCAATTGGGCGGCCTGGCGGCCAATGTCTACCGCACCCTGGACGGCAGCGATGTCCAGGCCTTCGTTGAGGAGAAAATCGCCGCGGTAGACAACCACCCTAACATCGCAACCCACCTGGATACGGAAGTGGAGAACACCGGCGGCTTTGTGGGCAGTTTCAAGACAACCCTGGCCAATGGCGACCAGTTCGCGCATGGGGCCATTGTCGTGGCTTCGGGCGGCATGGAATATGAACCCGAAGAATACGGCTATAAGGAAAGCGACCACGTCATCACCCAACGCGAACTCGAGAAGCAGATCGCAGAAGGCCTCGATCCCGGCAGCCGGCACTTTCTCATGATCCAGTGCGTCGGGTCCCGGGAAGAGCCACTCAACTTCTGCTCCCGGATCTGCTGTCAGGATGCCATCAAAAACGCCATTGCCATCAAGGAAAAATCGCCGGCCGCCCAGGTGACGATTCTCTACCGCGACATACGCACCTACGGCCTGCGGGAGGACTTCTACCAGAAAGCACGGGATCTGGGCGTTCTCTTTGTGCGCTTCGAGCCGGAGGCCAAACCCCAGGTTGACATCGACGGCGACCGCATCCAGGTCAGCGCTTTCGATTATGTGCTCAACCGGGATATTCGCCTGTTTCCCGATACGGTGGTCCTGTCTACCGGGCTGCGCCCTCATCCCCTGACGGAAAAGGTGGGCAAGCAATACAAGCTGACCCGCAACCCGGACGGCTTTTTCCTGGAGGCCCACGTCAAATTGCGGCCGGTGGACTTCCCCAGTGAGGGCCTTTACGTTGCCGGTCTGGCCCATGCCCCCAAGAATCTGGATGAAACCGTCAGCCAGGCCCTGGCCGCCGCCGGCCGGGCCGGCGTCCTGCTCTCCCATGACAAATTGAGCGTCTCGGGCATCATTTCCAAGCACGACCGGGACATCTGCATGTCGTGCCTGGCCTGTTTACGGGTGTGCCCCTTCGGGTCGCCCTTCATCGACGAAGACGGCAAGGTGAGCCACAATGAGGTCATCTGCACCGGCTGCGGCATCTGTGCCGGGATCTGCCCGGCCAAGGCGTTCCAGGTGAACAATTTCCGTGACGACCAGATTCATGCCATGATCGATGCCGCCACGGAAAATATCTGCGCAAAGGCATAAACTCATAACGCATCAGCTACCACAGGGAGAACGATCACCATGACCGTACAAGCGCAAGCGGCCGTTCCGGAGGAAGCTCCCTCCATTGAGCCCGTAATTGAGATCCCGGAAGACTGGGATCCGAGCATTCTCGCGTTTGCCTGCCACTACTGTGCCTTCGCCGCCGCCGATCTGGCCGGTGTCATGCGGTTGTCTTATTCCCACAATGTCAAAATCATCCGCATGCCCTGCACCGGCAAACTGGATCACGGCTACGTACTGCGTGCGTTTGAAAGGGGGGTTGACGGCCTGTTCGTGGCCGGGTGACTGGAGGGCCAATGTCATTTCCTGGAAGGAAATCTCAATGCTGCTAAACGGGTCCGCCATCTGAAAACCCTTCTGCCCAAGGTCGGCCTCGATCCTGAGCGCCTGGAGATGTACAATCTCTCAGCTGCCATGGGGCCCCGCTGGGCGGAGATCTGCAACGAATTCACGGAAAGGATCCGGCAACTCGGTCCTTCTCCTATACGGCTTGCTATCGAGGCGCGGGAAAGGAGACAACAGTCATGATCGTGGGCGAGCAGAAACCTCTTGAAGAACTCTGGGAGTACATCAAAGACCACAAAAAAGTCCTGGTGTTCGGCTGCAACACCTGTGTCGCCGTCTGCCAGCAGGGGGGCAACAAGGAGGCTGAAATCCTGGCGTCCATGTTGCGCATGAAGGCGACCCAGGAGGGTGTCGACATCGATATCCAGGATTCCGGCATCGAACGCCAGTGCGAGCATGAATTCTTCGAAAAGGCCGAAGACCGAATCGAGTGGGCGGATGCGGTGCTGAGCACCGCCTGCGGCATCGGCGTGCAATTCATGGCGGAAAACTATCCCAAGCCGATCTACCCGGGCCTGAATACCACTTTCCTGGGAGCCGTCGAAGAATTGGGGGTCTATACCGAACGCTGCCAGGCCTGCGGCCAGTGCATCCTGGCGCGCACCGGCGGCATCTGCCCCATTGCCCGTTGCGCCAAGCGAGTCATGAACGGGCCCTGCGGCGGTTCCACCAACGGCAAGTGTGAAATCAGCAAGGATGTCGACTGTGCCTGGCAGCTGATCGTCGACCGGTTGAAGCTGCTGGGTCAACTCGATCAATACGAGGAACTCACTCCGATTAAAGACTGGTCTTCCGATCGTGCCGGAGGCCCTCGCAAACTGGTCAGGGAGGATGTGCAGCATGACAGCTAAAACACCGAGCAAACTGGAAAAGATCCTGGCTGCGGGTCACTTCGCCGTTACTTCCGAATGCGGTCCTCCCCGCGGCAGCGACCCAACGCCTATTATCGAAAAGGCCGAAATGATCAAAGACTATGTGGACGCCATTAACATCACCGACAACCAGACGTCGGTCTGCCGCACGTGTTCCCTGGCAGTCTGTATCCGCCTCAAAACCATGGGAATCGAACCGGTGCTTCAGATGGTGACCCGCGACCGCAACCGCATTGGCCTGCAAAGCGACATTCTGGGGGCCGCCCACTGGGACATCAACAATATCCTCTGCCTGTCGGGTGACCATCAGAGTTTCGGCGACTGCAGCAAAGGGCAGAACGTCCACGATCTTGACAGCATGCAGTTGCTGCAAACCGTGCGTCTCATGCGGGATGAAGGCAAATTTTTAGGTGGCGACGACATAAAACGCCCCCCCCAAATGTTTGCCGGGGCGGCCGCCAACCCTTTTGCCGACCCCTTCGAAATCCGGGTGGCCCGTCTGGCCAAAAAAGTCGCGGCCGGAGCTGAATTCATCCAGACCCAGTGCATCTACAACCTCGACAAATTCGAGGAATGGATGAAAGGTGTACGGGACCGGGGCCTCCATGAAAAAACCGCTATCATGGCCGGCCTGACCCCCATGAAATCGGCCGGCATGGCCCGCTATATGAAAAACCGGGTCCCGGGCATGGATGTCCCCGAGGAAGTGGTCAAGCGCCTGGCCGACACGCCTAAAGAGAAACAGGCTGAGGAGGGCATCAAAATGTGCATCGAGTCCATCCAGCGGCTCAAAGAAGTTGAAGGCGTGCGGGGATTTCACATCATGGCCATCGAATGGGAAGAAAAAGTCCCGGGAATCGTTGAATCGTCGGGTCTTTACCCCAGGCCTGAAGTTTAGGAGGCGACATGAAGACCTTTGATGACCTGATTGAAGAAGTCCAGAATCCGGGCCTATGTCACCACTGCGGCGGCTGCGTGACCTTTTGCACCTCGATCAACTACGGCGCCTTGGAACTGAGTGAAGAGGGGGTGCCCCGCTATGCCGACCGCGAAAAATGCATCGAGTGCGGCCTGTGCTACAGCATCTGTCCCGAGATCGACGAACTTCAGGAGGAAACCAAGAAGGTGGCTGGCTGGGAGCCCCCCATGGGGCATGTCCTGGACACCACCGTTGCCCGAGCCATCGATCCTGCCATACGGGACAAGGCCACCGACGGCGGCGTGGTGACGGCCCTGCTGGTGCACCTGTTCGACCGGGGGCACATCGACGGCGCCATTGTAACCCGCCAGACCGGCCCTTTTGAACGGGATCCCTGGCTGGCCACGTCGCGGCAGGAAATCATCGATGCGGCCGGCTTCTATCTCGACAGTTCCCACGGCATGAAGCATTTCGGTCACGATTATTCGACCTACGCCCCCACCGTGCAGGAATTTCGCCCCATGGTGCAGAAGGGCCTGCGCCGGGTAGCCCTGGTGGGCACTCCCTGCCAGATCAAGGCCTTGCGCAAGATCGAAGCCCTCGGCATTGTTCCTTCGGATTCCATCCGCTACACCCTGGGCCTCTTCTGCTCGGGCAATTTCCTATTCGATGCCAAGGAAAAGCAGGAGCTGGAAACCATCGGCGGGTTCCAATGGGAGAACGTGGCCAAAGTCAATCTGCGCGACCACCTGATCCTTAAACTCAACACGGGTGAAAAGAAACTGATTCCGCTGGACAAGCTGGAATTCATGAAACGCTTCGCCTGCCACTACTGCGCGGACTATTCCGCCGAGTACGCCGATATCTCCTTCGGCGGTCTGGGGGCTGAAGAAGGCTGGACCACCGTCATTACCCGCTCGCCGGTGGGCCGGGCCATCATGGCCGACGCCCGCAACAAGACCGTCGAACTCTTTGATTTCGACAAGGCCGAAATCAAACCAAAGGCCATTTTGAAAACCGTCAAAACGGCCTCGGACAAGAAAAAGGCCTATTCCCAGCAAATGCACGACAATCTGGTGAAGGGGAAAACCGCCTGAAGCAGGCCAAACATCTTGGAGGGGTAACACACAAAAGGCCCGGGGAGTCGCAACCTCCCCGGGCCTTTTCGTGTTGACGCTTACTAAAAATCGTCAAACGGTTCCTCTTCGGCCAAAGGAATTATTTTTCCGGGAACCGGGGTCCCTTGCACTTTGCTATCAGCAGCGTCCCGCGAAGAAGACGAGGTGAACTGCGATAAAACTGCACGACCTGTAGATCTGCTTGCGTCCATCTTCCTCCGGCGTCCCTCCACCAAGGCCACCATATCAGCGACCATGGTTTTCATCTGTTCCGCCTGGGCATTCAGTTCTTCGGATGCACTGGCCGATTCTTCGGCCGTAGCCGCATTTTGCTGGGTGATTTTATCCATGCTGGTCACGGCCCCGTTGATCTGTTCAATTCCCTGGGCCTGTTCTTCGGAGGCCGCAGCAATTTCCGATATGAGCTCTGCCACCTTGCCGGTGCTGGTTTCCACATCACTGAAATCCTTATTGGTCCCATTGAGGCGTTCGGACCCGCGCTTAATCTGGCCCACCGATTCGTCGATCAGGTTTGACGTGTTTCGTGCCGCTTCGGCTGCCCGGATGGCCAGGTTGCGGACTTCATCGGCAACAACGGCGAACCCGGCCCCGGCCTCGCCGGCGCGGGCCGCCTCAACAGCCGCATTTAACGCCAGCAAATTCGTTTGAAACGCAATCTCATCGATTGTCTTGACGATTTTTTGCGTCTCTTCACTGGTTTGAGTAATCGCCTCCATCGATGCAACCATGTCACTCATGGAAGTGTTTGCCCGTGTTATGATGCTATTGGCGTCCTGCATCAACCTGTCCGCTGTGAGAGCATTATCGGAATTCTGCTTGGTCATCGAAGCCATTTCCTCTAATGAAGAGGACGTCTCTTCTACTCCGGCCGCCTGTTGGGAGGATCCGTCCGCCAGGGTCTGACTGGCCGCGGAGACCTCGTCTGCCGCCGAGCTTACCTCATCGGCGCCGGCGTTCAGCCCCCTGACAATGCGGTCGATTTGCCGGGACAGGCTTCGAACCGTCCAATAAATGGCAACCACAGCCAGGATGAGGATAATGGCGGATACGGCCAGATTGAACAAGCCCAGCGATCTCACCGGTGCCAGCAGTTCATCCGGCAAGGCGCAGACCGCCACCGCCCATCCCATGACCGGCAGTCTATGGTAGGCCATCACCCAATCCGCCTCCTGCGCCGTAAAGCGAATGTATCCTGTGTCTTCGTTGTCAGCTTCCCCGGTCATGGCATTGACATTCACCTCTAAAATGGCCTCACGGTCCGGATGGGCGATGACCATCCCGTCCGAGCGGTAAATCATGGCGTATCCTGCCGTGCCGACCTTGATGGTGTCGATGAACTTCTCGCTGAAACGATCCATGCTGACCACACTGAAAAGAACCCCGACAGCCTTCTTTTTCTCCACCAGGGGCGCGGCAATGACAAACACCGCACCGCCGCTCTGTTTGCTTTTGATTACATCGGATACGGTTTTCTCCCCCGCCATGGCTTTCTGGAAATAGGCGCGCTCGGCCACGTTGATTTTATTGACGACATCGCTCACCGCCGCCGATATGATGGTGCCCTTCACATCAGCGAGGCAGATATTTTCATAGTAGCCGTAGTTTTCCATCAGTTTGGCGAACTGGATGTTGGCCGTTTTGCGGGCGGCTTTGCCCATAAAGCTGTCCTTCAGGGCCGCCCTGAAAATTTTCTGTTCACTCCAGGTATCGAGATCCAGACGCCGATCCTGAAACCACGTGGTAAAGGTGGTTGCCAGGGCGTCCCCTTCTTTCGTCAGGGAGGAGGTAATCTCATGCTCCAGGGCGGCGCCGGCCTTAAAGTAGGAAAAGCCGGATGTCAATCCGAGACCCAGCAGGATCAGGCTGACCGTTATTACTAAAATTCTGTTCTGTAGGCTCAATTTCATCACCACTCTCCTTGTGTCGAAATAGGGGCGGCCTTTCCATACTCATTACAGGCTGCACTCTGGCCGGCCTGGGTGGGGAGGTCGGGCTGCCGGGACTCCTCGTGAGCCCCGGCGTTTTAATTCAGTGGGATGTTTATCCCTCACGTTAACAAGGCCGATTATTCAATGACCTTGTTGGCATTCTGCAAAATGTCGTAGTCGACACCGACCCCCAGTTTCTCGGCGGTTTTGACATTGATGATGGCAAAGCCATCCTGATTGGTAACCATCGATATATCGCCAGGCTTTTTGCCGCCCAAAACCTCCTGGGTCATGGCTGCCGCGACATAACCGTGTTCTTTGGGATCGACTACGACGGCACACAAGGCGCCGTCATCCGTGGAAAACGGCCAGAAGCCGACGATGGGTTTGGTCGAGTTGTCCACCGCCCAGGCCATGACATCAGAGGGCTTCATGCGATTGCCCGAAGCGTCCTTGACGGTATGGTACAGGGGAATGATCAGGGCGCCGACAGATGCATCGGCATTGTATTTCTGTATCGCTGCCTGCCATTCACTGAAAGTAGAGAGACGATCGAACGCGACAATCTCAACGGGCAATTCGCCGTTGCCGGCTTTGGCCTGGATGCGCGGCGTGATCAGGCTGGCCGTTCCGCTGTCATCGGCGATATAGGCCGCTTTTTCAATTGCCGGATCGATCAGTTTCAACAAATCGAGGGTCTGGCCGGGATAGGTCCGTTCCAAGATACCCGTCACATTGGCAGCCGGGAAGTTGTACTTTTCAGCGTCCGCGTTGACCCCGCAGAAGACCACCGATACGCTCGGGTCTCCCGCATAGGCTTTGGCAAAAAACCCCTGCGCATTGTCATCGACCGTGATGACGACATCCGGCTGGTAGGCTTTCAATTCCTGGTCGGCAAGCTTGCCGCTTTCGACTTTCCAGTCACCGTCGCTTTTCCGCTTGGTGTCCATATAGAAGGTTTTGTAGTCAACGCCGGCGGCCGACAGCGTCTCGGCAATGGCACCATCGACTCCGGCACACCAGTCGTATTCCGCATGGTAGCTTTGCACCACGAGCACTTTGCCCTGGTTTGCCGCCGCGGGCAGGGTTAACATGAAACACATCGCACAGATCAGGCCAAGAACAAGCGCGTTTCGCATGGGGTTTCCTCCGGGAAATAAGGTTCAATTTTGATTAATGGCATGAAAGCTTGCCGTTATGCCGACGATAATGTCCTCTCCGAAAGGACATTATCGGTCCTTGCCCGGTATGCTTTAACAATTTTTTAGTGTTCTTCAGGACACCATGGTCGGAATGCAAGAATCGCCTGGTGGGCAAACGCATCAAGGCTTGGAGAAGGCCTTTTCCCCGGCGTTTTGATTTTTCCACTGTCGTGGGCTATAAAAATACAGGCATACTGGCGGGTAAGGCCCCATCCATCGATAACTCGGACAATGCCCCATGCATCTCTTGCCCATCCTTCATGTCATCGGCACCCTGCTCATGGTCACCGGCATTTCCATGGTGTTGCCGCTGATCTGTTCCGCCATCTACGGCGGCGGCGATTTTCAGGCCCTGCTGGTTTCGGCCGTGTTGATTCTGTTGCTGGGGGTGCCGTTGTGGTGGTTTTTCCGGCGGAACCACGACCTGGGGATTAAAGACGGCATCTTTATCGCAGTTTTCGGCTGGATCCTCGTTTCCGCCTTGAGCGCCCTGCCCTTCATGCTGCATGGATCCATCCCGTCCTTCACCGACGCCTTTTTTGAAATGATGTCCGGCTACACCACCAGCGGGGCCACGATCCTGACCGACATCGAAGTGGTGCCGCGCGGGCTGCTCTTCTGGCGCAGCGAGACGCATCTACTGGGGGGCATGGGCTTTTTGACCCTGACGGTCATCTTCCTGCCCCACGGCATGGGGGGGCTACGCATCTTCCGGGCGGAGTCCTCCCCGGGCCAGGTGATTACCAAGGAGAAATTTCACTCCCGCAACCGGGACACCATGGTGCGCCTGTGGATCATCTACATGGTGCTGAACCTGGCCGAAATTCTCATGCTTTGGATCGGCGGCATGTCCCTGTTCGATGCCCTGTGCCATGCCTTCGGCACCGTGTCCACGTCCGGCTACTCCCCCTGGAATGCCAGTATCGGCCACTACAACAACGCCTATTTCGACTGGGTGATCATTCTTTTCATGTTCCTGGGGGGTATGACCTTCGTCCTGTTTTACCAGATGGTCCTGGGGGATTGGCGGGCCCTGCGCATCAATACGGAATTCCGCTGGTACGTGGGGTTCATGCTGTTTTTCTGCGGGGTGGTTTCCTGGATACTGTGGCAGGACAACACCTACGGTCTCATGGACGCCATCCGCTACGGCACGTTCCAGGTCACCAGTCTCTTGACTACCACCGGTTTCACCACCGCCGATTACGAGCAATGGCCCCAGGCGGCCCAGATGTTCCTCTATGCCGTCTGCTTCATCGGGGCCTGTGCCGGATCCACCACCAGCGGCATCAAGATCGTTCACTACGTTGTGATTTGCAAGTTCATGGCGGCCGCCATCAAGAAGATCTTTTTCCAGCCCATGGCCATCATCTCAGTGCGCCTCAACCAGCGACCGGTGGACGACTCCATTATCTATCTGTCGGTCTGCTATTTTATCGTCAATATCTTCATGGTATTGGCGGGGGGCTGCGTCATGGTGCTCACCGACGATATGGACTACGTCACCGCCATGAGTTCCGTCATCGCCACCCTCATGAACATCGGGCCGGGCTTCGGGGCCATCGGGCCTTCGGAAAACTATGCCTTTATCTCCGATGCGGGCAAATGGTTTCTCTCCTACAACATGCTGGTGGGACGCCTGGAGATGTTCTCCGCGTTGGTCATTTTCTATCCTTCCTTCTGGAAAAAATGATGAGGGGAAAAAGACAGGGGCAGAAGACAGAATTCAGGAGCCAGGAGTCAGAATGAAACGACCGCCTGCAAAACGTTTTCAGGATTTAGTTGTTTGGCAAAAAGCGTATCAACTGGTACTGTCTCTTTACCGATTGAGTGAGAATTTTCCACGAAATGAGCGGTTTGGATTGACAAGTCAACTAAGGCGTTCGGCTGTCTCCATTCCTGCAAATATTGCTGAAGGTTTTAAAAAACGAACACGCCCAGACAAGGCCCGGTTCTTAAATATTTCCCAAGGTTCTCTCGAAGAAACACGCTATTACCTGCTTTTATCCCATGATCTTGGCTATGGTGACACCCATGAACTATCCATACAAATAGAAGAAGTAAGCAAATTGCTCGATTCCTATCTCTCCACCATTCTGAATTCTGACTCCTGACTTCTGGCTCCTCAAGTATAGCCTTCCGGTACGCCGCAGCCAACACGCGGTGAAGCGCAACACCGCTGTTGAACGTTTTACGAAACCGCGCTACCCCATGAAAAGCTTGTGCACGTCTTTCAGATGCATCGACTTGCAGAACACGATTACGCGTTCATCGGGCAGGATACGGGTCTTCCCCACGGCGATTTGCCAGTGTCCTTCCCGGAAGACGCCGCCGACAAGGATCTTCCCGTAATAAAAGGGATCGATTTTGGAAAGTGGGGTACGGGTGATGGGGGAGTTTGGCGCCGCCAGGATCTCCACGACCTCGGCGTCGAATCCATGCAGGTGGGCGACGGAAAGAAGCTCTCCCCGCCGTATGAACTTCAGGATCTCGTTGGCCGCCAACACCTTTTTGTTCAGGGCGATATCCGAACCGGAGGTGGCGGCCAGCACCAGGTATTCTTCCTTGTTGACCATGGAAATGGTTTTGCGTTCCTTGGTGTGTTTATTGTCGTTGGTGTCGTTCATCAGATGTTTGGCCAGCATGCAACTCATGATGTTGGTCTCGTTCTCGCCGGTGGCCGTGATAAAGGTGTCCATATCCGTCAATCCGGCCAGATCGAGGGCATCCGCGTCGGATCCGTCCCCGTGCAGTACTTCAGCGTACTCCAGATGGTGGCATAGCTCGGCGGCCCGGTCTTCGTCCTTTTCGATAATCTTGACTTTAACCCCCTTGCCTATCAGTTCCGCCACGCGGCAGCCCACCAGGCCGCCCCCTAAAATCATCACCCGGTGGCGACGCTGCTGTTTGACCCCGATCAGGGTCATCAGTTTAGGAATGTCCTCCTTGGACACCATGAACAAGACCTGGTCCTGGGGCAGGATTTCCTGATCCCCGCCGGGCAGGATGGTCTTGATCCCCCGGGCAATGGCCACGATCCTGAAGGGAAAGCTGCTATGTGTCCGGGAAAGGGTTTTCAGTTTCTGGTGGGCCAGGGGCGATCCTTCATGGACACGGGTGGCCATGACCTGGGCCTGGCCATCGGCAATGTCGATGATTTCATTGCCGGCCGTGCGTTTGACCAACCGTGCGATCTCCTGGGCGGCCAACTCTTCGGGGTGGATGAGCAAATCGATCTTGAGGTCGTCGGCCGTGAGCAGGGAATCCTTGCTGCCGAAATCGAGCGACCGAACGCGGGCGATCTTGATGGCAATGCCGAACCGGTCGGCAATCATGGACGCCAGCATATTGACCGCATCATTGTTGGTCACGGCGATTAGCACATCCACAGTCTCGGCATTGGCTTCCCGCCAACGGTCGATGCTCATGGCCGATCCTTGGATCAGACGGGCGTCGACCTGGCCGTCGATATGCCGTATCAGCCGGCCGTCCGGTTCGATGGCGGTAACGGCATACCCTTCATGGACCAGCCGTTTGGCCAGATAGGCGCCAACGCCGCCCAGGCCAAGTATGAGGATTTTTTCCGTCGTCGCGCTGCGCTTGCCCAGCATATAGGCCATCCCCCCGGATAAATGAAACGCCGCTGATTGAGCTCCTGTCTGGTCATATATAACCCCCTGGACGATGTCAACGCGATGCCGACGTAACCGGAGCTCGGCCTTTCGGCCCATTCTGCTCCAGAATAGACAACCTGGGGCCGTCCCGGCGCAGCCTAATCCGGATATTTCACGTGTTCGAGATGGTTATTGGCAAGGGGTATCGGGGACACAACCGCCTGACAGCATAGCGCCGAGACCAATTGAAACGAAGGGGAGGGGGAGGACGGGCCGAAGATCCGGCCAGCCTTCTCAGAAAAGGAGCAGGAAGAGGTTGGTCGGTAGGGAGGAACAGACCATTTAGCGGACACATCACACGATATCCGGACGGTCGCTCCGGGAGAGGGCCCGGAGCCAGTCCATCCGGTACCGTTTTGGGGCGTCAACCTCTTCCTGCTGTCAGCCGGTCGAAGCCCGCAAAAGGGAGAGGGCCTTTAGGGCTTCGACCGGTTGTGACATTCTAAGCGCTTGGACCGTATATCCAAGGCATGGATGGTGCGGTGCTAACTCATCTCGGGAACGGGTTTGGTTGCCGCCGGCACTGTTTTGGCGCCGCCGGAACCACCACCCGAATACCCCGGGCTGGCCGTATAGCTGGAAACCTCGAAATCCGGGTAGGCCGTGCCGCCGTGTTCGGTCCAGTCCAGGCCTTCCAGCTCTTCTTCGGGGGATACCCGCAGGCCCACCACCGCATCGATAACCTTGAACATCAGGAAGGCCAGCGGAAAGGTCCACAGGAAGCAGGCCCCGATGCCCAGCAACTGGACCCCCACAATTTTCAGGGAGAACCCGCCCATGTCAAATATACCGGCCGCCAGGGTGCCCCAGGCGCCGCAGACACCATGGACGGAAATAGCCCCCACCGGGTCGTCGATCTTGATTTTATCGAAAAAGACCACCGAGAACACGACGATGACACCCGCGGCGGCGCCGATCAGGATTGAGCTGGTGGGCGTAACATTGGCACAGCCGGCGGTAATGCCGACCAGGCCGGCCAGGGCGCCGTTGAGGCTCATGCCCACTTCCGGCTTGCCGAACTTCATCCAGGAAACCACCAGGGCCAGGATGGCGCCCGCGGCCGCTGCCAGGTTGGTGTTGACGAAAATCATGGCGATGCTCTTGTCCGCCGTGGTGGTGGAGCCCGGGTTGAACCCGAACCATCCCAGCCAGAGGATGAAGACCCCCAGGGCCGCCAGGGGCATGTTGTGGCCCAGGATCGGGCGGACTTTGCCGTCTTTCATGTACTTGCCGATACGGGGTCCCAGCACGATGGCACCGGCCAGGGCCGCCCAGCCGCCCACGGAATGCACCACGGTGGATCCGGCAAAATCGATGAATCCGAAACCTTCCAGCCAGCCTTCGCCGTTCAGCAGGCTGCCCCAGGCCCAGCTGCCGAAAACCGGGTAGATCAGGGCACTCAGGACCACACTGTAGCAAAGGTAGCCTACAAATTTGGTGCGTTCGGCCATGGCGCCGGAGACGATGGTGGCCGCCGTGGCGCAGAAAACCACCTGGAACATCCAGAAGGCCAGGATCCATTCGGTGCCTTCCCCCGTGAAGTCGCTCAGGAAAAAGCCCGACGTACCGAACCAACCTGTAGAGGTAGCCCCGAACATGAGCCCGAACCCGATGGCCCAGAAGGCAATGGAGCCTATCGAGAAATCCATCAGGTTCTTCATGATGATGTTGATGGCGTTTTTGGCCCGGGTGAAACCGGTTTCCACCAGGGCAAACCCGGCCTGCATGAAAAAAACCAGGGCCGCCGCCACCAGGGTCCACAGGAAATTGGCATGCTCCTGCACAAGGTCGATGGCTTCTTTATTGGACATGGCCGTGGGCGGTTCGTCCCCCGCCCAGCAAAACGTCGCACTTGCCAGAAGTAACACCAGGATCGAAAAAAATCGTTTCATGTTCTGTTCCTCACTCATTCCATTGGATTTAGGGATTGTCATCATTTTTCCCGGCTCCCGGTTAACGCTCCCGGTCGCCATGACGCTGTTGTTATCTTGTAAAGGTGTAATGGCAAGAGCTGTGCCACATTAACCGAATTGATCCAAATCGTATGTAGTCACTCGTTTTAATTCAATTTTTTCGATTTCAAACCAGGCCACAAAGAGCCAACCAGTTTTTCCACAAACAACACTTTTGTATATTGAAGCATTTCTTTAGACAATATTGTCATTTTCATACCAAATCTCTCCCGTTTAGGAGATGCATTGCCGGGCATCCGCCAAAAACAGACAAAAAAAAACGCCGTTCCCGGCAGGGGAACGGCGCTGATTAGTGCTATGGTTGCGGCACCGGGATGCGGCCGGTGTCGTTATCGGATCGGCTACCCGTGGCCTCCGTTGCGACCGTTGGAAAAAACGCGGCCCAGTCCATGGCAGAAAACGGCAAAAAAAGTGCCAATGACGGCCACCCAGCCGAAGGTATTCAGCAGGTCGAACCGGTCGCGGCCGGGCATATAGACGCCGGCGACACCGGCCATCCGGCTGTCGTTGCGGGTATGGCAATCGTTGCAGGCCAGGGCGTTCTCCTTGGGCGCCACCATGTGGGTGGCCGGAAAGACGTAGGTGGTTTCGACAAAGTCAAACTGGCCGGAATAGGGCAGATCCACCGAAGCCTGCCCATGGGACAGGGCCCGCTGCCAGTCCAGGGTCTTCCAGTAGCCGTCATCACCCGAGAGCAGCGGCACCAACAGGGTCTTGTGGATCTTGTCATAGGGCTGCTTGCCGCGGTGGACTTTGAACGGGTAAATACGGCTGTCGGGGTCCGCCGGGGACCCCACCGGAGCGGAAACCGGCACGACCTGGCCCGGATCGATCATATCATTGGCGGTCACGGAATCGATCACCCCGTTATACCAGAAGTACTCGGGCTTGACGTTTTTGGCCCAGGTGAACTTCCCCTTGATCGTCAGGTAGTCGTGCTTGCCGAATTCGTCTTTGGTTTTGTAGGGTTTGCCGTCCTTGAGCTGGCCGGCCTGGGACCAGTCCCAGGTCATTTTGGTGGGGAGCTCCCGTGCCACTTCCGGAATGTGGCAGGTCTGGCAGGCCACCCGGTCGGCATGATCGTTGGCTTTGGAGTTCTCGGCGTGCGGCGTGGCACTGTGGCAGGACTCGCATGTAATCTTGGAGGCCAAGTCGTCTTCGATCAGGCTCTTACGGTCCGTCGCCGCCGGACGGGTATACACCCGCCCCGCGATATTGTGCATCTTGGTGGTATGACAGCGCACACAGTCGAAATTCTGCCCATCCACCCCCATATGGACGTCCAGCGCCTTGCTGGGCTTGGTCAAAGAGGTATCCAAATCACCGTGTTTGACCCCATCCCCGCCGCCGCCGATAAAATGGCAGCCGCCGCAGTTCTGGCGGCTGGGCCGCCCGATATCCTGGGCTGCTTCCTGGAGTTCGGCCTGGATTTCGGCCGCAATTTCCAGGGATTCTTCGTCACCGGCCTCGACAAACGCGGCCAGATCTTCGATGGCCTCGTCCCAGTTGACCTTCTTGCGGCTGTGGCAGTTCAGGCAGTTGATGCCGCTCTCGGTCGATGTCCCCCATCCGGGATGACAGGCCAGGCAGCTTTTGTCCTCCATCCGGTTGGCTGAAATGCAAAAGTTGTTCAGGGAATGAGCTGCCTTGCCGAATTTCGCTTCTTCACCGTCGGGCGATGCCTGCCAGGTCCAATGGATAGATTTGTGGATCTGGTCGTCTGCTTCGGAATGACACGACAGGCAGGCATCCGTAATGTCCTGACCGGAGGTGAACGCCTTTTGTAAAGCCGGATGTTTGGCGTGATCGGTGGTATTCCAAATATTGAGGGACTTGGTGGCCTGCTGGGCCATGGTCCGCCCCGGGGCTTCCGTCGCGTCTGCCAGGACCGGCGGCACGGTTGCGGCCACCAGCATCCAGGCCGCCAGCATCATGATCAGGTTCTTGTATATCGCATGCATGACCGAATCTTCTCCCCTCGGGGACATATTTTACAATCCATCGTTGAAATTGGGATCAGGACACACCACTGCAGAGACACCGTGGATTAACCCGAACATTTCATGAAATATATTCGGGTTAAGCGGCAACTCTGCAGCGGGCATTTCTGTCGTTACGACTGCGGCTCGACGATCTTGAACGAGCCATCCTTGTTAAAGGTGAGCTCGGCTTCCAGGTAGTACACCTTTTTCAGCTCCGGCCGCAGGTCCTGCAGCATGTAGAAAGACTCCCCGCTGCGGGCACCCGTGCTGCACACGAAAACGATGGGGCGATCCGCCGGCAGGGTCTTGACCTTGGCTTCCAGCACTTCCACCGGGATATTGACCGCCGACTGGAAACTGCCGGTGGCGAATTCGTCCGCATCGCGTACGTCAACCAGGTAAATGCTCTGGGGGTTATCGCTGATGATTTTCTCGAAAGCGGCAATGTCGATACTGCCTTCTTCCTTGCCGGCCTGGATGGTGCTGCCGGCACCTTCCTTGCCCACATAAGCGACCCAGGACGGATAGCCGGTGGCAAACACCTTCACGTTGGTGTAGCCCATGGCAATGGCCTTGGCCGCCGATTTGTGGCTGAGCTTGCATTTCAGACCGCCGCAATAGAACACCAGTTGCGTGTTCTTGTCTTCCGGCAGTTGGTCCTTGAATTTATCGAATTGGGTGTCGGGAATGCTGACGGCCCCGGGCAGATGGCCCTTGTCATATTTTTTCCGCTTCGGGCGGGCATCCACGATGACCATGTCTGCGCCCTTGTCGACCTGGGCTTTCATCCAGTCCACCGAAACCGACCCGTAGTTGCCGGGGACCTTCAGCCATCCGGGGTAACCCTCGGCAAACACCTTGACATTCTTGTAGCCAAGGGACTCGGCCTTGTATGCGGCCTTGTGGCTGAGTTTGCATTTCAGGCCGCCGCAGTAAAAAATCAGCAGGCTGTCTTTGTTTTCCGGCAGTTGATCGAGCATCTTGTCCATCTGGGAATACGGGATGCTGGTGGCCATGGGGATATGCCCCTTGACATACTTGGGTTTGAACGGACGGGAATCGATGATCATCACGTCTTCCGCCATGGGCACCTTGGCGTACTGCCCGACGAAAGCCGCATCCACGATTTCGTGGTACTGCCAACTCGTAGCGGCCGCCGCCTGATCCGTGGCCTGGGGGGTCTGGGTGGTGGCGCAACCCGTGGCCAAAAGCGCCAGGGCCGCCAGGAATACGACCGACATCATTACGTTGCGGTATTTCATGGTGCGCTCCATTCTACAAAAAGCGTTCACGGCCATTTATTTCAGGATGGCCTGTTTAGTGTCCGTCCATAAAGGGATGGGCATTATTTACATTTCAAAGGGGTCGGACTATCCGACGCATGGGCATGCATATAGGTAAAAATATCCGTAATTTCCGTATCGGACAGGTTGGTCCACTCATCCTGGCAGCCAAACGGGGTAAAATCGCCGCTGTCGAACAACGCTTCCCATTCGGCCTGGGTTTTGTCGCTGGGGTTCAAGGGTGGCTTGGTGCTGTCCACTTCCCCCCGCTGGTTGCATGATTTGTAGACCTTGCGGTAGGTATATTTCCCCTTGCGCTTGTTACCCTGCTCCATGGCCAGACTGGCCCCGACCGATGTAAAAACAAACATCATGGCCACCGCCAACATCACGAATCGTCGCATGTCATATCCTCCTCTTTCCGTCTTATGGTCGTCTTTATTTTTGGGCGTTGTGCCTCGTTTCCCGTGTAAACGGTTCGAAGAGCCCTACAATATCAATTCCCGTGCCAGGAAGACGACATTTCCTTAACAGGACATATTTACCTGTTATCTTTATTTAAATTAAATTTTATAACCGGGAGTTGGACCTGCGGAAATTAACAGTTCGCTAACAGGTGTTAACTTTACAGGTTAACATTTAGTGCAGCGGCCAGCATTTCACGGCCATGTTCCTGCAGGGAAGGCGAGGCGGCTATCGACCGGCGGGCAATTGGATCCGTTTTCCCCAACGTGAATGGGGGTTATCCACAATGAAGGTTGGCTTTCACGATATCGTAGAGCGCGTCCGCATTGCCATATAGCTTTTCGCTGAGTTCGTGATCCTGGTGGGATCGCAGTTGGGCAATGACCTGGTCGATCATATCGGCGGGGAAAACGTCGTGGGCCTCATAGTGCTCCCTGTCATGGGTCAATTTATCGGCTGCCTCCCAACAGGAACCTGGCAGTTGATCCCAGTCCGCAGGATGCTCGCGATCGGCCTCCACATAGCATTTGCGAGCGGTTTCGAAGGCATTTTGGTTCCGCAGCCCGTATCGTGCCGCCACCGCCAAACCCGCCAGGAGTTGATGAACATTGGCACTGCCGTCCGGGCTTCGCAGCTCGACCGTTTGGGGGTTGACTTCCATGGGCAAAACGGTGGCCTCTTTGGGGTTGGCGTCGGCAATCATGCCGTCCACCCCTTGCCAACCCAGGGGAACCCGCACGAGCATCGAGCGGTTGCGGTCCCCCCAGCAGATATTGGTGGGGGCCTCCTGGTGGGGCACGAGCCGCAGGAAAGACGTCGGCACAGTATTGCCAAAGGCGGTCAGCGAGGGGGCCAGGCACAACAATCCGCCGATCAGTCTTCGGGCGGTATCGTTGAGACCTGTCGCGTCCACCAGCACGTTTTGGCCGTCCTTCAGCAGCCGCATGTGAATATGCAGTCCGCTACCGGCATGTCCAACGATGATTTTGGGCGCAAAGCTTACTTCCAGACCGTATTTGTAGGCCACTTCCCGCACGGCCCATTTGGCCAGCACCAGCTGGTCGGCTGCGTTTTCGACGGGCGTAGGCCGGAACTCGATTTCATGCTGCACCATCTCCCAGTTGTCGTAGAGAATGTTGCCGACTTCCGCATGGCCATATTTGATGTCTCCGCCGATCTGGCTGATGATGTGCATGGCTTCACGGCGTATGGCGCCCCATTTGGAAAAGGGGTGCGATTCGTGATAGCCTTTTTGTTCGATAATCGGATAGATCTGATCGATTTCGGAGAAGAGATAGTATTCCAATTCACCCGCCGCTTCGAAGCTGTACCCGGTGGTCTCCTGGAGCACCCGATGAGCCTTGCGAACGATGTTCTCGGGCGAAGACGCCAGGGGATCGCCCTCCCGGGTATAGTAGGCGCACAGGATATCAATGGTGGCGATGTCGGTGAACGGATTGACAAAAGCCGTGCCATAGCGGGGGATGACGTACAGGTCGCTTTCGGAAGCTGGAATCCAGTTGAACAGGCTCGACCCATCGACACGTTCTCCCCGGGATAGGATTTGATCCAAATGCTTGCGGCTGTTGGGGGCAAAATTCAAAGTCTTTAACCGCCCATCCCCGCCGACATAGCGAAAATTGACCATCTGAATTTGTCTGTCCGCGATGAATTTCACCAGGTCCTGTTTGGTAAAATCTTCAGCCGGTTTTCCCAAATGGCGTACAATCTGGTTGGGGCAGATAGAAGCTGTTTCGCGCATATCGACTCCCTCGGTGAAGAAGATGGATTCCAACCCGACCGTCAGATCTCGACGCCCATCTTGTCTAAAATGGTTTCCGCATACTTCAGCCGTTTCTGAAGGGCACTGTCATCCAACTGGTTGACCAACTCGGAAAGCAGGGTCTCGATGCAGATCACCGCGGCCGCAATGGGGCTAAAAAAATAGTCGCCCTGGATGGATACGGTCAGGTAATTCTCGGTCTCATTGGTCAAAGGCGACGAGACGCTGTCGGTAATGGCGAAGACGTCGACGTTCTGCTCTCGGCAGATCCGGCAGGCTTCGACCGTGTCCCGTGTGTAGGGATTGACCCCGATGGCAATCAGCAGGTCGCCGGGCTTTAACCGCGATAGATCCTCGGCCAGGGTGTGACCGGCCTGGCCGATCATGGATACCCCGCTGTGGATCATCTTCATGTAGAAGCTCAAGTAGTAGGCCAGTGGGTAGCTGCTGCGAAGACCAATGATCTGAATCTCCCTGGCCTTGATGATGAGATCGACCGCACGACGGAACTGCTTCTCCTCGAAAGCCTCCGCCATGAGCATGACATTGCTCCACTCGTCCTGTATCACATGTTGCAGCAGACTGGTTTTGTCATCGTCCCCGGCCGGTCCCCTTTCCAGGAATTTCCTGACCTGCTGGCTATAGAAGCGTTTGCGCTGCTGGACATTTTGGCGAAAAAGATCCTTCAACCCCGGGAACCCGTTGAAACCCAGTTTTTGGGCCAGACGAGTTACCGACGATATGTTGATCTCATTTTCAGCGGCAATCTCGGAAATGGACTTGGTCGCCGTTTCGTGCGGTTCATCGAGCATTCGCTTGAGAACGGCCAGGTTGCGGTCCGTAAGCCGCATTTCGTGATCTCCGCTGCGGACGCTGAAATAGAGGCGTCTCAGTTCTTCGATGCTATTTGGCGCAGGGGTCGTCATCAGTGTCTTCTCAGTGAGGCGCTTCCGCAAAGCAGGAGGCCTCGGGCAACGCCCTCGAAAGGGGTTTAAAAACGATGATTAATGGTCTGTTTCCATTTTCCTTCGTCCCGTTTGCCCCGCGCCGGGCATCGGCGGGGCGGACGGGATGAAGTGGGGCACGGGCGGTTGGCCCGACCGGCGTTGTTCCTTAGAGGCTTGCCTCCGGCAAATCGTCGAGCCAGCCCCCTGTGTCGGTAAGCTCTCGCACCAGCAGCCGGGAAACTTCCTCATCGTGCCCGCCGCGGGCGTGCAGCTGTTTTAAAATAACCTTGCCGTCAATCTGCCCGCAAATCTCCAATTTGCCGATGTCATGGCCGATGATGTACTTGAAGCGTTTCGCATAGCCGTCGAAATACCGCCGCGCCCGATCCACAATGGTGATGCCTTTCTTCAGCGGCACCTGGAAATGGTGCCGCACCCGGGCCACCGGCATGCACTGGTAGAGATAATACGGGTTGACACCAATGCGCAGCAGACCGTTCATCAGGTCCACGAGGGCCTCCTCCGAATCATTGACCCCCCGCAGCAAAACGGCCTGGTTGTTGACGGTGATGCCGCATAGGCGCAAACGGTGGACGGCCTCACGCGCTTCCGAGGTGATTTCCCGGGCATGGTTGAAATGGGTCGGCACGAAGAGCGTTTTGCGGTCGTTGAAATCCCTGAGCACTGCCATGAGGTCGTCATCGAACAGGCGCAGCGGATAGCTGACCGGCACCCGGGAGCCGATCCGCACGTGGTTTACATGGGGAATGTCGACCAGGGCCGCCAGCATTTTTTCGAGAACCTTGGTGGGCAGCATGAACGGGTCCCCGCCGGAAAGTATAACATTGGTGATTTCGGGATGCTCGGCGACATAGGCCGCGGCTTTCTGGAAGTTTTTTACCGTCAGTTCATTGGACAACCCCACCATGCGTTTGCGAAAGCAATGCCGGCAGTACATGGCACAGTATTCGGAGGTGACCACAAGGGCCGTATAGCTGTATTTGTGCAGCAGCCCGTTGCCCTTGTCGTGCTTGTCGTCACCGTAGGGATCGGCGGTGGTCTCGCCCATGGCACCGGCCACGACAAGCTCGGCGGCATCCGGAACGCACAGGCGACGGATGGGGTCGTCCGGATCTTCGGCATCCACCAGGCTAAGGTAATAGCGAGGGATATTCATGGGATGGATATCCGTGACGCGGCGCAAATCAGCTTCTTCCTTCTCACTCAGCGGCAGGTACGTTTTTAGCGCATCGACGGTGGTTATATTGTTCTGCAGTTCACGGCGCCAGTCCTGCTGGCGCCAGTCGATGCCCTTGAGCGCTGCGTGATTTTCCGTCATGTTTGGTTTCACTGCAGGTTGCATGATGCCTTACTCCTTGGTCTTCAGGGGGCAAGCCGGCGCGGGCTGATTTCAGGGCGCAACAGTAGTGTCCTCCAGCAGGATCCTCGATCGATGCTGGGGCGGCTTGACGATTACGGTTATTGGTTATGAAATGTCGGAGCCTAGTACCCCACGTGTTGTAAAAAGTTCTGCAGACGTTCGCTGCTGGGATTGCGCAGCAATGTTTGCGGATCACCGTCCTCAGCGATGCGGCCCCCATCCATGAAAAGCAGCCGTGAACCGGCTTTGCTGGCGAAGCTCATCTCGTGGGTGACCACCACCATGGTGATGCCCTGCTCAGCCACGGCAATCATCACGTTGAGCACCTCTTCCCGCAGCTCGGGGTCGAGGGCCGACGTTGGCTCGTCGAACAGCATGATCTTGGGATTGATGGCGAGCGCCCGGGCAATGGCCACACGCTGCTGCTGCCCCCCCGACAGTTCCGCAGGATAGTGGTGGCTGCGGTCGTCCAGGCCGACCTTCTTTAAAAGATCCTTGGCAACATCATGCGCCTCTTCCCTGGACATGCCCCGCACCTTGCGGGGTCCGAAGGCGACATTGTCCAGGGCCGACATATGCGGAAACAGGTGAAACAGCTGAAAAACCATGCCCACTTCCTGGCGCACTTCACGAATCCGACGCTTCTGGCGGGGCAAATGAATGCCGTCGACGACCAGTTCGCCGGAGGTGACCATTTCCAGCCCGTTGATGCAGCGCAGGAGCGTTGATTTGCCCGATCCCGAAGGCCCGACCAGGACGACCACTTCACCCTGATCGATGGTCAGATCGATGTTGTGCAGCACTTCCACCGGACCGAAACTTTTGCCGACGTCTCTGAATTCGATGAGGGCGCTCATATTATTTTTATCCTTCGCTCCATAAACTTCAGGATCAGGGCCAACGCGGTGGTCATGATCAGATAGCAAACCGCCACCGCCGACCAGATTTCCAGGGCCCTGAAGTTGCTGGCCATGATCTCCTGCCCCTGCCGGGTCAGTTCGCCGACCCCGATGACGATGAACAGCGAGGTGTCCTTGAGGCTGATGATGAACTGATTGCCCAGGGGCGGAATGGCCCGTTTGAAGGCGATGGGACCGATGACGCTGGTTATCAACTGCAGCCGGCTGATGCCCATGGCCATGCCGGCCTCCACAAGTCCCTTGTTGACGGACTGCACCGCACCGCGCACGATTTCGGCCATGTAGGCCCCCGCATTGATGATAATCGTAATGATCGCAGCGGTGAGGGCGTCAAAGCGAATGCCTTTGTACCCGGTCGTCACCTCGATCAGCATTGGTAGGGCGAAGTAGATGAACATGGCCTGCACGATGATCGGTGTGCCGCGGATCAGCTCAATGTAGCCGATGGCCACCTTCTGGCTGGTGATCGCCAGCCAGCGGAAATGGCCATAGCTCGCGCCGCCCACGGCGGAGGTTCCCGCCAGGCGCATGAGGCCTGCCAGGGTCCCGAGCGCGAGCCCCCCAACGATGCCGATGATGGTAATGTACCAGGTCAGCTTGGCCCCCTGGAGCAGCGCCGGAATGGATTCGACAACATATTTGAATTCAAAGCCCATTTTAAAATCTTCCCGTTTTTGCGGTCTTGAGGCCCAGTAACGTGGTCCGAAGGCGGTTCCCGGACAATTTCTTGCCGCCGGGGCTTACCTGCCGGCCGGCACGTGGCCGGCAGGTAAGGTCTTCTTCCGGTAGTGCCGGTTGTCTTCTATTCGGGCGCCGCACCAAACCATTTTTTATAGAGTTCGTCGTAGGCACCGTCTTCCATCATCTCCAGCAGCGCCACATTGACCTTGTCGCGCAATTCGCTGCCCTGCTGGAAACCGATTCCGTAGAAAGCGGCCTTGACGTCCGGACCCACCGCTTTCACGCGCCCCTGGCCAGCCGTCTTGATATAGTAAAGGACGTTGGGCGTATCGTGCATGGCGGCATCGGCACCGCCGGTCACGACTTCCAGATAGGCCTGGTCGATATTGGGGAACTTGACGATCTTTTTGGCCCCTAAGGTATTGACGTAGTCCACCGTGGCCGTTCCGGTTTTGACGGCGACAACTTTACCTTTCAGGTCCTCAGGCCCCCGAATGTCGCTGTTCTCGGAGCGCACCATCACTTTGAGTCCGGCCCGAAAATAGGGATGCGAAAAGTCGATGGCTTTCTCGCGGGAAGATTTGATGAAGATGGCGGCCAGCACCACATCGAGATTGCCGGTGGTCAATCCGGGAATGAGGCCGTTGAAATCCATGGGAATCAATTCATAATCCAGGTTCAGGCGTTTGGCGATGGCGTCCCACAGCTCAACGTCAAACCCGGTGTACTTGCCGTCTTTGCCCTTGAATTCGAAGGGCACGAAGGCCGTATCGACACCCACCCGCAACTGCTCGGCATAAGCCATACCGCCGCATGTCATGATCAGTAATGCTGCAATAAAACCCGCCAGCCACCTGTTTCTCATTGATCTTTTCATGATTTCCCCTTTCGGTTGAACAGTTATTGGGTGTGAATGACCGTCACGCTAATATAGGCCGCCATACATGTCAATAAAATTTGCTGAAAGAAAATTTTTGCAATTATTTTTGCACAACGTTTGTCACTTGGGATCAACCACGGGTTCCGTTTCACTTTTCCGTGCAAAGCGGGCAGGTATTTTCCCGGTTCGACAGGGATCCGGCGGATCAACAACAAAAGGAATTTCAGCAAGGAAGCGGCCGGCAAAAAATGCCCCGCGTTTTTTGCGCGTAGCGGTTTCGTCTACAAATGGGTTGGAGAAAAAGGTCCGGGGATTCCAGGGCCGATCTTCCGAAAACGGGGAAGTGAGAAATTAGAAAGTAGAGTCCATCATCAGGCCCCTGTTCCCCTGTTTCTCACTTTCCCGCTTCCCCGGTTACCTTTCAGCGAAGTCGCCGGCTGGTGCCGGTTTAATCATTCATGAAAAGAGCGCCTGCCGCAATGGCCGCGTTTGGTATTTCGATGTCGACGCAAAGCGTCGCCCTTTCAGCTTGACGCTTTGAGCTTGGCCCTTTTTTCATAACAGCTTAGCATAGTGTCCGTCCATAAATGGTAGATTTTGGTTCCTGGCAAGGCCCGAGCGCGTTTTCAACCGGAGGAATAGCCCGCTATTTCGAGGATTGAAAACGAACGAGAACGCCGCCAGGGGCCGAAAGATGCCATTTAGGGATGGGCACTAGCATATAAAATGCCCGTAGTGCAGTGTGTGGTCGATAATCGCCGGTTTGAATCCGGTTACGTCCATCCTCTCGCGGATCACGTAGCGGTAGAGCCCCGCGTTGCGGATATCCCCCACGAAGACGGCGCCCACCAGCCGATTGCCGCCGGGATCGAAAACCAGTTTCCGGAAAGTGGTCGCGGTGGCGCGGCGATGAATTTCATAGTCACCGCTCCTGGTGTGCACCACCCCCATGGCCACGAAAGGCTCGTCGGCCACCTGGGTGGCGTTCAGGATGCCGAAGGTGCCGGTGTAGGCGGTTTTGATACCCGCCATGTTCATCCCGGCGCAGCGCCCCATTTCCACGGCATTGGTCCACAGGGCGGTCATGATGGGGGCCCCGGAAATGGGATCGTGGGTCACGGCCACATCCCCGGCGGCATAGGTATCCGGCCGGCTGGCCGCCGTGAAGCGGTCGGCCACGATGCCCCCATCCACCGCGACACCGCTGCCCTGGAGAAATTCCACATTGGGCCGCACCCCTTTGCCGATGCAGACCATCTGGCAGGCCAGTTCCTCACCGTTGTCCAGGGCCACCCCGGTCACCCCGGACGGGTCCGACTGGATGGCGGTGGCGGATGCCCCGGTATGGATGGTCAACCCTGCATCGTCCAGGGCCTTGCGGACCAGGTAGGCGTCTTCCGGATCCATGAGCTGGCTGAGCACCTCGGGGGAGTAAACCACCAGGGTCACCTTCACCCCCCGTTCCAGCAAGGCGAAAGCGGCCTTGAGATTCAATAGTCCCCCGCCCAGCATGACGGCGTGCGCGGTGCGCGCTGCCCGTGCAGCCATGCTTCGTGCATCGGCCAGGGTCCGCAGGGCGAAAACACCCTCGGCCCCGGTGCCTTCGATCTCCGGCGGCACGTAGGGCCGGCTGCCCGTGGCGAACAAAACCTTTTCATACCCGTAGCACGTGCCGTCTTCCAGGGTGAGGCTGCGGCTGTCCGGGTCGCAGGCCGCGACCCGGGCCCCGGTCTTCACCGCGATGTCCGCGCCCATGTAAGGCCCGCTGCCGGTCAGGGCCATGTCTTCCGGTTGCTTTTGACCGGAGACCAGGAAGGGAATCAGGGGCCGGAAGTAAGGGACGTCCGGCTCCTCGGACAGCACGGTGATGGTGCCCCGGACATCTTTCGCCCGGATGGTGTGGGCGGCCGCCATACCGGCCGCACTGCCGCCCACGATGACGTATTGACTCTGGTGTTCGTTCACATCAACCCCCTTCCGCTTGGACAAGCTCCCGGGAGGCATGCTGGCGGGCCGCCCCGGAATAGGCCGGCACGGTTTGATAGACCAGGGCGCCGGTGGGGCATGCATCCACACAGGCGGGGATTTCCCGGTCCGGACAGCGGTCGCAGCGATAGGCCTTGTGCTCCTCCAGATGGCGGCCGATGACCCCGTAGGGACAGACCATCACGCAGGTCCAGCAGCCGATGCACTTGTCCGCATCCGTGCGCACCACCCCGTCGGCATCCCGGTGAATGGCCCCGCTGATGCAGGCGTGCATACAGGGCGCATCCTCGCAGTGCCGGCAAACCAGGGGTACCTTGTGGTCCGGCGCCACCCATTCCACGTAGACACGGCTCTTGGGGCGCGGCGTCTCGGCAATAGCGCCGAAAAGAGTCTTGCTGGCCGAGTGCTCCACGGCACAGGCCGTGATACAGGACCGGCACCCCACACAGCGGTCCGTCCTGACGAATATTTCTTTGGGCTGTGACATAGCCTTCTCCTTTTTTCTTCCCGCGGGTTGCCGTTAAATGCCCAGCGCCTGGCGCTTCTTGTCCATGTGGGCGATCATCAAACCGGCGCCTTTCACCGGATCGGTCTCCACGGCAAAGGCGGCCCCCACCACGTCATTGGCGGCCTGGGTCAGCACCTCGGTCACCACCGGGCTGCCCAGCACCGGCGGCACCGTGCCCAGCACCGTGAAAATGCCCGACGACACCACATAAGAGCCGATACTGACCGCCTTTTCACTCATCCATTCCGGTGCGGCACCGGCCACGGGCAGGTCGCTGATGTCAACGCCCAGGGCGTTGGCCACGGCCGCGCAGACCACCAGGATGCGACTGATGTCCACACAGGAACCCATGTGGAGCACCGGCGGGATCCCCAGGGCCTGGCAGACCCCTTTCAGTCCGTCACCGGCTTCTTCCGCCGCTTCGGGCAGCATCAGGCCCACCTTGGCCGTGGCGATGGCATTGCAGCCGGTATTTACCACCAGCACATTGTTTTTGATCAACTCCCGCACGAGTTCCACATGCCCCTCGTCGTGTTTGATCTTGGGGTTGTTGCAGCCCACAACACCGGCAATCCCCTTGATCGCACCGGACTTGATGGCGTCCAGCAGAGGATCGAGGGTGCCCCCCAACGCCTTGATGATGGCCTCAGCGCTGAAACCCACCATGCAGTCGGTTTTTTCTTCGGGAATGAAGACCTTGTCCGGCACCCGGTTGCCAAAGTTTTCCACGGCCGCGGCCACAATTTCCTTGGCGATGGACAGGCCGTTTTCCTCGCCGAACTGCATGTGGACGGCCCCCGGAAACTTGGCTTTGTAGGAGGTGGAGATAAACTTGGTGTGGAAGCACTCGCAAAGGTCGCCCAGGGCCGGCATGATGCACTGCACATCCACGATCATGGCCTCCACGGCGCCGGTGATGATGGCCAGCTCCTGCTGCATGAAATTGCCGGCCAGGGGGATGCCGTGGCGCATGATGATTTCGTTGCCCGTACAGCACATGCCCACCACGTTGATGCCCTTGGCACCGGCCGCCTGGGCTTTGGCCACCAGGTCCGGGTCGGCGGCCGCCGCCAGGATCATCTCCGAGAGCACCGGTTCGTGGCCGTGGGCCACGATGTTGACCTGGTCCTCCTTGAGCACGCCGAGGTTGGCCGTCGAGCGCACCGGTTCCGGTGTGCCGAAGAGCACGTCGGAGATTTCCGTGGCCACCATGGAGCCGCCCCAGCCATCGGCAATGGAGGCCTTGAGGCCCTGGAGGATCAGGTTGACCGGATCGTTGTCCACGCCGATGTGGGTGCGGTGCATAATCTCCACGATTTCGCGGTCGATGCCGCGCGGGTCGATGCCCATCTTCTGCCACTGGGCCACCCGCTTTTCCGGAGCCCGGCGGGTGAACTGGAGCGCCCCCTCCTGTTTGCCGAACTCGGCGTAGACCGCCTGGGCCAGATCCAGGGCGATTTCCGCCTTGCCGCGGCCATCGGTAGCGATGCCATATTCAGCGGCCAGGGCCGCCAGTTTGGCTTCGTCCTTGATTTCGTAGCCGCCGCTCTTGCCCTCGGCCGTCAGCAGCAGGGTATGAGCCAGGTCGCGGCCGTGGTCGGAGTGGGCCGCGGCACCGCCGGCGATCATGCGGATCAGGTTGCGGGCCACGATGATATCGGCCGTGGCACCGCAGATACCTTTTTGAGGCCCCTCGTCCTCGAAGGGACTGATGCGGCAGGGGCCCATGTTGCAGTTGCGGCAGCAGACCCCCAGTTCCCCGAACCCGCATTCGGGAAGCATTTTTTCGTAGCGGTCCCATACGGTCTCAAGGCCGAGCTGTTCTGCCCGGTCGAGCATCTGGTGGACCGATGGGTCAATGCTTCTTGCCAGAATTTTGTCACTGAACGCCATGATGATTGCCTCCTGGTTGATGGATGAAAATCAAATCGTTATGCCCTTCACGGAAATGGGTCAGCCCGAACCTTTCAGAAAGTCCCCTCTTCCCTCATGCCCGCAGCACCAAAAAAAATAGCCGAACCCGCCCCCGGTAGGGGCAGTCCGGCTGTTCAGCATCGACGCTGTTCGATCCACGTTGCATTATCAGACCATGAGCTGCGGTAAACCCGTGGTCCCCGCAGCCTCCTTCCACTTCGTGTGGAAATTATAGAACCACTTATGATCTTATTCTCATATAATTAGGAATAGACGCAACGCGAAGTCAAGGCCAAATTTCGTCAAGCAAACCGATGGATGCAGAATTCACCCGGCAGGACGGTCAGCTCCAGCGAAAACCTTTTGTCTGTCGCCATGGCGTCTCCTTCGTTCGGCATTTGTCAGGACCGTGCCCCGCGGGTTCTCTTTTCGGAAATACCGGCCGCCAGCGGGATGACCAGAAAACACATGACGAAACCGACCACCCCGGGCCATCCGGCACGTTCAAAGGCAAAGCCGGCCCCCGTGATGCCCAGCCAACCGCCGGCATAATAAAATAAAACATAGAGGGCATTGGCCTTGCCGTGGCCGCCGGAGAGTTTCTGGTTAAGCAGGCCCACCGCCACCGCATGGATGGTGAAAAAACCGGCGCATACCCCCAAGAGGCCGGCGATCACCGCCGTCACCGAGGGGACCAGCAGCAGGGCAAAAGCAATACCCAGGATGCCGGTTCCGGCCATCAGGGCATTGCCGCCCCCGAACCGGCGGCTGAACCGCCCAGCCAGGGGCCCGATGAAAATGCCCAGCACATAGACCAGATAGATCATGGTGATCAGGTCGGTGGAAAAATGAAACGGCGCCCCAGCCAAACGGAAAGGCAGGAAATTGAACACCGGGGAGAACATGAGAAAACCGCCGGCACCGCAACAGTAGACCAGCAGGAGGTCCTTGCGCTTCAAGAGCGCCAGGAAACCGTCCCCTGGAGCCCGGGACGAAACGTCCCTGCCGCCGGTGCGGGGCAGCACCAGCAGGGCCAGAACCGTTGTCGCGAGGATGAGGCCGGCAGCCGAAAAAAAAGCATAACGCCAGTCCAGGGGTTCGTGGATCCAGCCCCCCAGCAGGCGTCCTCCCAGCCCGCCCAGGACCGTGGCGGATACATAGGACCCCATCACCACGCTCAGCCCGTCGCCCGGCAGGGTCCGGGCCAGCCAGGCGGCCAGGCTGGTGGTCAGGGCCGGGATGAACAGCCCCTGGAAAAACCGGGCCGCCACCAGGAAGCGGAAATCAGGGGTCAGGGCCGCCATCAAACCACCGGCGGCCACGCACAACCCACCGGTCAGGATAATGGGCCGGATGGACAGCCGGTCGGAGAGAATGCCGAAAAAGAGATTGGAAAGGACGATGCCCAGAATCACCACGGAGACGGTCAGGGACACCTGCGCCGGTGTCACACCGAAGACATCCTGCAACACCGGCAGGATGGGCTGGGTAAGGTAAATATTGGTGAAGGCTGCCGAAACCAGGGCAAAGACCACCAGTTGAAGCCTGAGGATGCCGTTTTCCATAGGCTTCGAAGCTATCCCGAAACCCGCCGGAAAGGCAAGAAGGTCGTTCGATGATCAGATTTCTTCTTCAAATCGGTTGGCGAAAAAAACGAGGATTCAGGAGTAAACTGTTGAAAACAGGAAAGTGAGAAATTAAAAAATCGGTTCCATTGTCATGATCTATTTCGCTGTTTCCTTATGTTCCTAATTCCTTGGTTGCCTTTCAGCTTGACGCTTTGAGCTTGGTGCTTGATACGTTTATCCGTTTTCCTTTTCACACGGCCCCTTGAATCCCAGACCCCTCGGACCCTCAAACGATTACGGGCTTTGGGAGAGACACTCCGTAATTATGAACAACTTAGATTTCCTCCGGCACTTGGGCCAGCGCCTCCCTGACCACGCCCATCAATTGGCAGGCCTCGGCCACTTTTTCACTATCCATCTCCGGCAGGGCGTTGGCGATGATGGCATCTTCCCTGTCCCGGGCCTGGCGAAACGCGGCCTGGCCGGCTTCCGTCGGGGTCACCAGCTTGGAGCGCTTATGGCGCGGATTGGGGGTGAATTCGATAAAACCGCGGGAAGCCAGATGGTTGCAAACGGTCTGGATGAACTGGCGCGACACCCCCAGGGCCGCCGCCATATCCGGAACGGTGGCCGGTCCGGATCCTTTCAGGCGGCGCATGATCTTGTGCTGGGCCGTGCTCAGCCCGGCCTGTTCGTGCACCCGGTCCATGATCCGGGTCAGGGCCGCATGGGTCATGAAAATTTCCCGGAAGAAATCGTGAATTTCACGGCCACCGGCATAGTGGCACGACGTATCGGCCATGGCTACAACCAACGCCGCACATTGCGGCAATAGGTGGTGTAGGCCTCGCCGTAGGTCCGCTCCATATAGGCCTCCTCACGCGGGACCACATAGAGCACCAGGTAGACTGCCATGGGGATGTAAGCGGCCAGCATCCACAGGCTGCCCGCCGTCAGGCCGAGACCCAGGAAAAAGGCCGAACCGCCGACATACATGGGATTGCGGCTGACCTGATACGCCCCCCGGACCACCAGCTCGGTGGCCGGAAGATTGGTGGGCACATGGGTGCCGACCTTTTTGAATTTTTCGTGCGCCAGCATCATGAAGCCAAACCCGGCAGCGCCCAGGCCGATCCCCAACGCCAGGCCGACCGGCATGGAGAGCCAGGGCAACGTACTGGGAAACAGCCATTCCAAAAACCCACCAAGGGCTAAACAGACGTAAAACACCGTGGGCGGCATGAGTTTCACTTGCGGCGAATCTGTTTCCATGCAGTCGGCGGTTGCGGTCATATCCATTTTGATCCTCCAGATGTCATGGGTTCAGCATTGATATGCCCCACCATAGCTTATGACAATACAGTTGTCAAGTTGACAATCATGTTGTCATTAAATTTATTTTGCACCGTCCATCCGCAGCCGGCCTTCGCTATAAATCCAAACCAATTGGATAACGAATGCCGTCAAAGGATCATTCGGACTGGTCTTCCGATACGTTGTTTTTGGTAAAACGATAGATCAGGTTCGGTTCACTGATAATGTAAAGATGCCCGGCGTCATCGATGGTAACCCCTTCCGGCTGCAGGATGGAGTGGCTTAAACGGCCAAAGCCCTTCTCCAGGTCCATATAGCTTATCTTGTTGCCGGAAAAGTCGATTTCCGCCAGCATTTTCGACTCGTCGCTGAGGATCAGCAAATGATGGGTATCGGCATCATAATGAAGCCCCGAGAGGTCGTCCATATATAGGTCGGTCACATCAATCTGCGCGGGCGTATCGATATTGATGATCAGCTGGTCCTCGATCAGACCGCTGACCTGAATCAGCTTCATGGGATCACGCTCCCGGACGGTGTAGATCGTGAGCGTCTCGGGATTTACGGCAACCCCCTCCATTCCTTTGTTGGTATGTCCGGACAGGTTGAGCGCCAGTTGGTGAAGCGTCTTCCTGTCGAGTCGCCGGGTATGATCATCGACTCGGGCAAGCACCAGGGCCTGATCGCGCTCATCACAAAGCGCCAGGAATCCCTTGCGGACATAGGCAACGGCTTCGGTGTCGAAAAAATTAATCAGTTCAATCCTGCGCAAGACCCGGAATTCCAGATCCATTTCCAGGAGCAATGTCGGATTATTGACAACGATCCATAAGGTTTTGCGGTCAGGATCAAAGGTAATGCCTGAGGCATTGTCCTTTATGCCCGGTATTTTCCGGGCTTCAATATCGACCTGATAATCCGGCAGCCATATGGCATTCGCCTTGACTTCCCGGCTGACCCTGAGATCGTGCCAGAAGTACCACAGACGATCGTCCCAATCGGTAAAATAGCCAACGTATGCCACGGCCAGAAAAAGGACGGTAATGATGGAAAGCTTTTTTATCATATAAGGTTATCCCGCTATGAATGAGCCATTTCGCCCAAAAGCGTCCAAAACAGCAATGCCGACTGGTAGCGCTGGTTTTTATACCCCATCTGAGGCGGCACGACCACCCCAAACCCATTCCCATGAATTTCCAGAGTACGATCAAGATGCGTTTGTCGATGCGTTCGGAATAAGGCCTTGCAGGGCGATTTTCTGTCAGCCGCCCACATCGCCGGCCCTGGTCGTTTTCAGCCGACCAAGGACGGCTTCGGCAATATAGGGCGGCGCCGAATCGGGAAAAGGCGCCACGCTGCTGACATTGATTTCGCAGAGCACATAGGTGTCGTCACCCGAAGCTGTCGGGGGACCGAGCAGGAAATCACAGTCCCAGAGAACCGGCAGACGCGCGGTATTAATGTCCAAGCGTTCCTGCATGGCCGGCACCCACTCCTTTTCCACCTTCTCTTTCAGGCGCTGAAAATCCGGCAGGGTCGGCGGATGGTAGAGGCGCGGACCGGGCTGGGGCGCCTCATCGGGCGCAGCCCCAGCGGGCGCCGGAAAGAGCGCGTTGACGGCCTGGTGGCCGAAACCGACGATTTTGTCGTGCACCAGGTAGCAGCGCACCATACCTTCCGGCAACCGCTCCTGGTAGGCCTGGTCGATCATCCGGCCGGATCCTGCGAAATAAGGCTCGCAAATGGAAAAAAACGAATCCAACGGCATTTCCTCTTCGACACTCCCCTTCCTGGCATGCCGCACCCGGACCATGGTGTCGGGCTGCGGTGCCGCCGTCGCTGCCGCCAGGCTGACTTTCCAAACGCCCAGGCCCCCGTTGCCCCGGTATTGTTTAAGAACCCGTGCCTTTCCCGAAGCCAGCCTTGCCGGCAGTTCCATGCACATCTGGGCCAGGTCCCGGTACAGATGGGTATCACTGCCCCACCCCATTTCACGCGTCCGGTAAACCACCTCTTTGGTGCCCATTTTCAGGATCACGTCGGGATGAGTGCTGACGTACACACCCGCGTCGGCCACTTCGCGCAGCAGATCATCCAGAACCGTACGATCGCGCCCGTCCTGGATGGGATTCATCCAGACCAGGACGATATCGACCGACAGCAGCTGCCGACGAACCTCCTCGCGGAAATCATCGTGGTAAACAGCCGGCTGGGCATGAATGCCCCGGTCGGCCAGGGCGTGAAAAATGGGGGCCAGCCGGTTGTTGTCCAGTGTGGCATTTTGCCGGGCCTCCCGGTCGCCCGGGTAAAGAATGGCTACCTGTCCGCGTTTAGGATCTGTCATTGGCCCACCCTCCTTCATTGATGTCAGCTATCCAGCAAAGTGCTTTCCATACCATTAGCATGAGGATCAAAAAATCCACTCATTGAGGCTAAAAGCCCGAGAGGCGAAATGACCTTTTGCGTGGCCACCTAATCTGCCGGAAAGACACTCGTGATTGGCGAGGTCAGCACCAAAAAAAAGCCTTGGATCCAACACCGCCCAACCATCTTGACATCAAAGATATCGTTTGCTAACGAATGTTAGTATGCAAACCAATACTTCCCACCCCCGCTATTTCATCTGCTCTCTTGCCACCCGGGCGGTCCGTCGCATGGTCGCCTACTACAACCGGACCCTCGAACCCTTGGGATTGACGGCCCAGCAGGTGATGGCCCTGGGGGTGCTCTGGCAGGCGGACGGCATCAGTCTGGGGGAATTCGCACGGCGCGCGGGCATGGGCAAAGCCTCGGCCGTAGCCATGATCCGACGGCTGGAGCGCATGGATCTGGTCAGCAAGACCCCGGATTCGAGGGATGGCCGTCTCAATGTATTGAATTTGACCCCAAAAGCCCAGGGGGTTGCCCCTGGGATACTGTCCATGGGGGCCGCGCTGGAAAAAAGCATTGAACAGGCGGTGGGGAAGGAAGACTTGGATGCCATGATCCGGGGGCTGGAGGCCATCCGGGAACTGGAGCTTTAACCTGGGATAGGGGTCAGGGATTCGAGGATTCAGGGGGCCGAGTGGGAGGCGAAACGGATAGCCGGCTGTAGCGCCAAGCTATAAGAAAAAAGCGTCAAGCTGAAAGGGCGACGCTTCGCGTCGACAACGAAATTCCATATGGGCCAGTGCAGCAGACGCTATTTTAATAAATGAGGGTCTTCTCCCGAATAGTTGGTGCAAATGAGCAATTGGGTCACAGGGTATTACCGCTTGGGCATCTCGGGATCATAAGGGTTCCAGGAGTCAAGGGATCAAGGATCCAAGTGAAATACTAAAAAATTACAGAGAATTGCAAGTATGGCAAAAAACATATGCGCTTTGTTTGCATCCATATAATGTATCGAAACGTTTTCCAAAATTAGCAGTGAAAATTGGGCCAATCGAGCGAATGCTGAAAGCTCTGATTAAATCTCCAGAGAACAAACCCTTGGCCACTTGAATCCTAGACCCCTTGGACCCTTTCTCCCAACTAATTGGGAGAAGAACCTATAACTCAGACTGCTGGGTGGACAATCGTATGGATCCCATTAAAACGGCGGTTGACAAGGGCCGGACCTCATTGTCCGAATATGCATCCAAACAGGTGCTGAAAGCGTGGGACATCCCCGTTACCCGGGAAGTCCTGGTACAGACGGCCGATGAAGCCGCTGCGGTTGCCGAGGATATCGGATACCCGGTGGCCCTCAAACCCTGTGCCCACGACCTGATGCACAAAAGCGAACTGGGCTGCATCGAACTGGGGTTATCCGGACCGGAGGCGGTGAATCAGGCCTATGACCGAATTCGTGCAAAAATTAAATCCCCTATAGAGGGCGTCCTGGTTCAGGAAATGATCGCCGGCAACCGGGAGCTCGTGGCCGGATTGAGCCGGGATCCCCAGTTCGGCGCCTGCGTCATGCTGGGGTTCGGCGGGGTCATGACCGAAGTGATTGCCGACACGGTGTTCCGGGCCGCCCCCTTCGACGCGATCGAAGCCCTGGACATGATCCGGGATTTAAAATACCGGGCCATGCTGGATGCCTTCCGCGGGCAGGCCCCGGCCGACCTGGAGACCCTCGGCCGAATCCTCACGTCCCTGGGGCGCCTCGGCCTGGAACGGCCTGACATAAGTGAAATCGATATCAATCCCCTGATCATTGCCCCGGACGGTGCCGTCACGGCCGTGGATGCCCTGATGATCCTGGAAGGAGGGCCACGGTGATGCTGTCTAAAATTTCAGAAAGCCCGCTGTATAAGATTGCCCGCCCTGAGAGCATCGCCTTTTTCGGGGCTTCCAATAATTTTTCGGCCATGGGGTCCAGCATTCTCAACGCCATCCTCACCGACGGATATGAAGGCCGGATCTTCCCGGTCCATCCCAGGGAAAAAAAGGTGTTCAACCTTGAAGCCTATGCCCGGGTTCAGGACCTGCCCGCGGTGCCGGACCTGGCTTATATTGTCCTGCCCACCAAAATCGTGGCCGAAACCCTGAGGGCCTGCGGGGAAAAGGGCATCCGCAGGGCCGTCATCGTGACCGCCGGATTCAACGAAGTCAGGGGCGAAGGCACGGCCCGGCAGGAGGAAATCAAGGCCATTGCCCGGGAATACGGAATACGCTTCACCGGCCCCAACTGCATCGGGGTGGTTAATTCCCACATAAAGCTCAACGCCACCTTCCTGCCCTCCCAAAAACGGACCGGCTTCATCGGCATGGCCTCCCAGAGCGGCAGCTTTATCACCCAGATGTTCGACTACCTGGGACCCCGGTTCGGGCAGGGCTTCAGCACCGGCTTCAGCCTGGGCAACGAGGCCGACATCGATATGGCGGACTGCATCCGTTACCTGGGCGCTTGTCCGGACACCCGTGCCATTGCGCTATATATCGAGTCCATCCGCCGGGGCCGGGAATTCATCGAAGCGGCCCGGGAAGTATCTTTAACCAAACCCATCGTGGCCTTTTACGTGGGGGGATCGGAAACCGGCAAAAAGGCCTGTCTTTCCCACACCGGGTCTCTTGCCGGACCGGACCGGCTCTATGACGGCGTGTTTAAACAATGCGGCATCATCCGGGCCCAGTCCGTGGAAGAATTGTTCGATTTCTGCTATGCGCTGGGTTCCTGCCCCCTGCCGGGAGGCAACCGCGCCGTTATCCAGACCCATTCCGGCGGACCCGGCGCGGCGGCGGCCGATGCGTGCGGACGGGCGGGCATCGATTTGCCGACCCTGTCGCCGGCAACCCTGGAAAAACTGGGGGCCTATGTTCCCCACACCGGCAGTGTAAGCAACCCCGTGGACCTGACCTATACCAAGAATCCCCTCGATTTCTTCCATGCCATCCCCAAGATCCTGCTGGAAGAGGAGGGGGCGGACAGCATGCTGGTCTATTTCCTGGCCTCGGCGGCCATGATCCACCGGGCCCTGGCCGGCATGGGGTTGACGAAGGCGGAGATTGACGCCCAGGTGGAAAAGATCGTTGAAGAGCAGTGCGCCTCCGTGGCCGCCCTGATGACGGCCCACAACAAACCGCTGCTGGGCTTTTCTTTCCTGACCCGGGAGAATCCTTTTATAGCGGGGCTTCAGGACAAGGGAGTGCCGGTGCTGCCCAGTCCGGAGCGGGCCGCCAAAGCGCTGGGGGCCATAGTGGAATACAAACGGCTTAGAGAAAAGCTTGCCCGCTCTTTCGAAAAAGCGCCAGGCTCAAAGCCTCAAGCTGAAACTTGATGGAACCGTAAAAAGGATAGTTTCCCGTTCTGATGCCATTGCGGCAAAAGCCGGAATCAATTGCGGTCAAAGGGTTAGAGATTCCGGATCAAGTCCGGAATGACAGACAAATTCTTTTTTCGGGATTATCTTTTCTTTTCCTGAGAAGAAAAGATTAAGGGGTTGAATCACCCTGGATCGGTAAAACCTCTCCGGGTCCTTGACTGAGGTGGCGGGTGCGGATCCAATATTTTATGCGGTTATCCGGAAAGACCAAGTTTAGTTAAATACAACAGCTTGAACCACGAGGATCCGAAGGGCACGAAGGGGTTCAACTGCTCTGGCCAGTTTTTCTTCGTGCTCTTCGTGGTAAATTCTTGTTGACTGGGACTTTGCTGGGAACCGTTTAATTCTATGATTTTACAAGTATATCTTACTCCTTTTTTCTTTTAGACCTTTCTCGGTGGTGTTTTCCAGCTCCAGCTTGAACGCCCAGCTATCCGACATGTCGTTTATTTTTAACGCATTTTCAGGGCAGTTGGCGACACAGGCCAAACAGCCGATACATTTTCCCTTGTCGGCCTCGCCGATTTCAGCCTGCATGGCACCCGTAGGACAAATTTCTTCGCAGGCCATGCACAGGCTGCACGCTTCGCCCTGCCGGGTCGGGAGCTGTGTCAGCACATTGAACCGGAAAGTTTCTATGGCATCAAGAGCTTCCTCGGTATGGTCGGTCTTTTCCAGTTCACCCAATACCGCGTCATCCTCGCCCGTAAATCGTTTGTAGGTTGCCCGGGCAAATTCCTCTGCCACTTCCAGATCCAATGCATCCGGTCGGCCTTTCATGGCCTTCCAGCCCCCGAGGTTGAAGGTATGGACACCCAAGAACTCGGCCGATGACACGACGCTGAAATTTTGTTCTTCCAGGATCTGCCTTGTGGAATAATGCGTGGGATGGACCTGGAATCCACCAAAGGTGAAGAACATGGCACATTTTTTCCCCTGGCCATCCAGCGTTCGCATCCATTCGCGCACGGCCCTGGGGGCCCGCCAGGAATGAATGGGTGCGCCAAACACAACCGCCTGATAAGGCCCGAAATCGATTCTCTCTTTTCTGGCCGCGTAGGGGGTGATGTCGGACATGGTGACCTCAGCGCCCATCTCTGTGAATGCTTTTTCAATTGCCTTGGCGATTGTAGCCGTGTTTCCCGTGGCTGAAAAAACCGGCATTAATATTTTCACAACAAATACACCCCATCTTTAGTGTCGTTAAGATGTTTTGCCCTTTGCACCACCGACATTTCATGCATTTATAACGGATGGAGCCGTCCGCACGGAAGACTTTCGCGCATCCCCGTCCTCTTATACCGGGGATGGGGATGCGCACCATATGCGTTTGAGAAGTCATCTCAAAATTAGGATTTTCGTTCGAGATCAAGGCGTGGATGAGCCTCAACCCGCATAGGCGCCCCGAAGGAAGTGCCCTTGGGGTACATACTGAAGTATGTCGAGGACTTGAGACGAGGACACAACGCTGATATCGGGCGAAAAGACTTTTTTGAGATCGCTTCTAACCTCTGAGCCCCATGATGCCTCGGGCCTCGTCCGGGGTCGCGGGTTCCCGGCCCAGGATTCCGGCGATCTTCACCGCCTCCTCCACCAGTTCATAGTTGCCCTTGGCCAGTTCGCCGTCGGGCATGCGGACGTTGTCCTCCAGGCCCACGCGCATGTGGCCGCCCATCATGCAGGAGAGCATGATGGCGGGGAATTCCGCGGTGCCGACACCGCAGGTGGTAAAGTTCGCGCCCTGGGGGATGGCGTGCTTCAAGGCACAGAAGGCGTCCGGCCGGAAGGCCTGGCCCCCGGCCACGCCCCACACGAAATTGAAATTCAAAGGCGCGGTGAAAATCTCCTGGCGGGCGATGAGCAGGAAGTTGTCCAGACCGCCCATGTCGTAGATCTCCACCTCGGGCTTCACCTGGTTTTCCTCCATGGCTTTGCCGAAGTCCTGGAGCATGGTGAAGGTGTTCTCGAACACGTTGTCCAAAAGGATCTGGCCGGTCTTGCGGTCGATGAAGCTGAAGTTCATCGTATTGGTGTTCAGGGAGGCCATCTCCGGCTTCACCGCCACGATCTGGGCGATGCGCTGCTCCGGGGTGGCCCCCAGCCCCACGGCCGAACTCAAGTTGACGATGAGCTCGGGCACCCGCTCTTTGATGGCATCGTGGGTGGCGCGGATCCGGTCCACTTCATGGGTGGCCCAGCCATCGTCTTTCTTGGCGTGGACGTGCACCATGGCGGCCCCGGCCTTGTAGGCTTTTTCCGCCTCCTCGGCGAACTCCGCCGGGGTGTAGGGCACGGAGGGGTTGTTGTTTTTGAAAGTGCCGGCTCCGGAGAGAGCCGCGGTGATAATGACCTTGTCGCGCATGAAGACTCCTTGTGCAGTGGTTGGTTTCAGTTGTCCAGCAGACCGCGGGCGAACTTCTTTCCCAGCGCGATCAGGGTAAGCACCGGAGGGATGCCGCCCGACCGGGGCATGACGCTGTTGTCGCACACGTAAAGCCCGGCCACATCGGTCTGGAGGTCCGTTCCCACGACCCGGCCGATGGCCGCGGTGCCGCCCGGGTGGCCGCCGATCCCCCGGGCCACGGAGATGGTTTCCGGCCGTACTCCCGCCTTTATCATGACCGAACGAGCCAGGGCGACCCCCTTGTCCATGGTCTGCCCGTCCTTTGGGGTCAAGGCTTTGTGGAAGGAACCGTCCGGATCCAATCGGCCCGTGGGTTCGTCGCACAGCTTGACGAACATTCCCGCCAGCCGGTTCATGGCAAATCCCCGGATCGCCGCAGGCAGATAACCGCCGGCGATCTGGGCCAAAAGGGCGTTCACCGCCCCGGTGTTGCCCCAGACGAATTCTCCCCGGTGGGACTCGTTGGCGAAGGTGTAGGTGATTTCGTGGAAAGTCCCCTTGCCTTCCTTCATGACGCCCAGCAGCACGGCCATGGGATCGGTGAAAAAATGGGTCCCCGCACCGGGGACGCCCGACCGGTGAAGGATCATGGGCGTTCCCATCCCGCCTGCGGCCAGCACCACCCGCCGGGCACCGATGGTTTCCTCCCCCGTCGGGGTCTTCACCCGGACGCCCCGGATTTGGCCTTTGGCGTGCAACACTTCCCGGACGTCGCATCGCAGCAGCACTCCGGCCCCGGCTTCCTGCGCGTCCTCCACATAGGAGCGGGCCGTCCACTTGGCGCCCCGGCGGCACCCGAACAGGCAGCGGTCGCAGCCCGGATCGCACCGATCCGGATCGATGAACCGCTCCTGGGGCGTCATGGCATATCCCAGTTCGCCGGCCGCTTCCACCAGTCGCCGGGTGCCGACGTAATCTTTGGAAAAGCTGGCCGGGATGGGCCGGATACTCAATTCTTCTCTGGTCTCCGCGGTTTCTTCGGAAAGGTCCAGGCCGTATTCCTCCTTGAGGAATTCCGGCGGATCGTAGGCGTTGCCGGAATAGAGCATGGTGGACCCGCCCGCCGTGACCCCCCGTCGCACCAAAACACCTTCCCGGGACCGCCGGATGTCGTACATGGTGGCGTAGGCCAGGGGCGTTCCCACGGGCCATTGGTGATGCCGGCCCTTCTCCAGAAGCAGCACATCCTTTCCCGCCCGGGCCAGTTCCCGGGCTACGGTGGCGCCGCCCGGTCCGGTGCCCACGACCACGGTGTCCGCGTTTCGTTCTTTCTTCATGCCGGATTCTCCTTGGCCAGGATGTGGCGCACCAGCCGTTTACCGAACGCGATGATGGTGATCACCGTGGGCCGGTCCAGGGCCTCGGGGAAAATGCTGGCGTCGCACACGTAGAGGTTTTCGATCTGGGTTTCGAGGTCGTCGTTCACCACCTCGCCGATGCGGCAGGTGCCGCTGGGATGGGCGCCCCGGATTTCGCCCTGGAGGATGGCGCTTTCCGGGCAGCCGGTCTTGCGAAGAATTTCCCGGGAAATGGCCGCCCCCCGGTCCATCTTCTCCAAGTCGGCCGCGGTGAGGGCCTTGGAGACCTGGCCCTCGCGGTCCACCCGTCCGCCCAGCTCGTCCTTGACCTTCACGAGGATGCCGATCATCCGGTCGTAGGCCAGGGCTTTCCAGGCGCCGGCCGGACCGGTCTTGGCCAGGCTGAAAAAAGTCATGAGCCGCGGATCGATGAGGGTGCCCAGCCGTATCCCCTGGTCGTAGAACTCCCAGGTGACCACGCTTACCAGGGGATCTTCGGAAGCCCCGATCTCAGGATGGATCCCGTAGACCAGCATGGTGGGATCGATGACGCACCCCTTGCCCGCATCCTCGATACCCGCCCGCTGGAGCAGCACCGGCGTGGGGATGCCGCCGGCCGCCAGCACCACGGTTGGCGCACGGACCTCGGCAGTCTCACCGTTTTGGCGAACCACCACCCCCTTGGCCGTTCCGTTTGCCACGATCACGTCCCGGCATTCCGCCGAGGTCTGGAACACAGCCCCGGCAGATTCAGCCTGGGTGATGTAGTCCCGGGCCGTCCACTTTGCGCCGCAGGTGCAGCCCAGGGAGGTGCGGGCGCCGCAGCACTTGCCGTTCACGAACTTGGCGGTGTCCATGATCTTGGGCGACTTCTCCCACTGGTAGCCGATGGCGTTGGCCGCGTCCATGACCCGCATGGAAGCTTCGCCGGCCAGGTCGTCGGGCAGGAAGTCCACGCCCAGTTCCTCCCATGTCTCCTGGGCATCGGGATTCAGGTCGATGCCGTATTTCGGGTAAAGCCAGGGGGGCGGCATGGCCGCCGAGCCGGAGTAAACCATGGTGGCGCCCCCGGCCGTGGTGGCCTTGAGCATGGAAACCCCCTCCCGGCTCTTGTAGAACCCCGCCCGGTCCAGCATGCGGGCGGCACCCAGGTAGGAGCCGAGATCCCGGTGGTATTTGCCTTTTTCCAGAAGCAGCACGTCCTTTCCCGCCCGGGCCAGCTCCCGGGCCACTGTGGCGCCGCCGGGACCGGACCCCACGACGACCGCATCGCATTCCCTCGTGACCATGGATGTTCCTTTCGCGAAAGTAGAAGCTATCCCAAATTTTGGTATGGTTTTTGATCTGTGCGCCTTACAGAATCTCCAACTTCGCATCGGCAACGGCAAACTGCCTGTCAATCTGGTCTTGCAGTCCCTGGGGTATCTCGAGTGTTTTTTTGTAGGCTTTGATGTTGGCCGATTGCTCAGGATGGTGTTCGATATAGGTGACCCAAATCAAGTAGCGATCCTGGCGCCGGAAATAGCCGATCTGGATGTTTTTTTCTTCCGTGAAGTAGGCCATCTTCACCCAGTTTTTATCCTTGATGGGTTTCGTTCCAAGACAGACAGCCCCCCTTATGTTCTTGATAATCGCCTCGTCGCTGTAGAAGTAATCCCAGTTGTGATGCTGAATCTTCTTGATTTCGATTAAAATACCGCCATCGTTCGTATCGAATCCATAGGCATGCGTTGCTTTGATATTCGTTTTGGCTTCCCGCGCATCCTTGTCTTTAATCTGGACCTTGAGATTCGGGTGTTTGGAAATAAAGCAACGGCTTCCTTCGTCATAGTGACGCCCCGTATCCATGGTGGCGCAGGACACGAAGGCCAACACGCTCAATAACAATACGATTGATTTAATCTTCATATCGCCCTCCATTTTTACAATGAATTATCCCGAATGTGCCCGATACGTTTTTCAGGGCCTCACTTCTCAATCCTTCTGCCCCTGCCCGTTGAATCGTATATTAACTTTTCCAATTAATGGTAAAGGGCGAACCTGCTAAACTCTTCCGCAACAATCAAGGGATCGGGTCATTATTCAATCCCCTTTGGGATGCCACAACCGATTTCGATACACTTGTTATAATTCTCTGCGATTGTCGTCAAATATTCCCTCTGCTCACCTTCAAGGTTGTCGCGATTTGTCCAACTTTTGCAACGATATTTACCATCAAGAATAGTCTGTGCGGCTTCAAGGTACGCAACATAATACTTGTGCTTATTGTTAGTTCCTTCTCGCCTGGCGAGTGCTTTTACAATAAAGCAATTCGGTACTACATAACCGCTATCAAACAGAAAAATTTCCTCGTAATTTATGAATGGACTCGTGTCGGGAAAAACAGCATACTGATAGTTTATGTCATTGACATCAACGATGCCGGTATCGAGCATAAATTTTACGTTTGAAAAATTATCAGGTAGCCAGAAGCCTGTGTGTATTCTCAAAAATCGTATGATTACCGCTCTCTTTATTTTATTATTTTCACCAACTTCCCCGAAGAGGTGTGATTCGAAAGATGCGTTTGATCCACCAGGATGAGTTTTGTGCTTAGAGTATTTTGAAGCGGTAGCCTTTCCGATGTACTTCAGACTCTGATCTATTTTGATATTGATATCTGGGTGTCTTGAAGACATGAACACATTGTCAGGAACGACCTTTCGCTCTGTTCGCATCATCGCGCAACCAGCGCTTGATAGAATACAAAAGACCAATAAGAATCGAACGCAAAAACGCACCATAGAGTGCCCCCCTCGAACGAAATGGATTTTCGTAAAGATGCCGCGTAATTTTCGGTTATGATGATGCTGAAAGGGTAGATTATGGCTTATACACAGTGAAAGATTTATCGACCAATTTTTGCTCGCCATAATAAATTTCGAACCTGTGCATACCCTCAACAAGCTCCCATTCTTCATCAAATCCATATCCAATCAGATGTGGCGAATTGATTCGAAGCTTCCGTGTATACTCGTTGAGCGAAGTTGTTTTGTTTTTATGCGGATTGTGCATTGGCGGGTGGTGGCGCACTACGCGTACTTTAACTCTTTTTCCATCTGGTTCACCTCGCAAGACAAGCCTTATGCCAAATCGATTGCCAATTTCGGCAGGAATTTTGTCAGAGTCGCTTACAAATTCAATATCTTCGTATGTATTACCCTTGCCTTGAGCGTCAGACGTGGTTTTTCTCTTTATGAAATTCCCTTCATATGCACCCAAGTTCAAAATCTGCGCTTTTGTTATCTTTACGGAGCTTTTTCCAATGCCTCCAGTGGAGCAACCTGAGATAAGAATTGCGAAAATGCAGCCGGCAGCGAGCAGGTTCTTCATTTGAGCCCTCCACAGGTAGTGAAGATTAAGTCTATGGCTTAGAATCCAAAAAGGCTTGAGCGGGTCGCATTGCACGATAGGGGTTGGGCCAGCTTTAAAAGTGGAACGAACGTTACCAAAATTGTTTATAAAATGCAAAGATAATGAGACAAATTTCAATATCCTTGACCCGATTTTAATTAGTTACGGGTGGCCTGACCATTGACTATGATAGTATCGTATGATACTATCATTATAAATGAAACCGACAATAGCTCATTGCCGCGTGACCGCCGATGTGATTCACCACCTGACGGATATCGCCAAACGGATCGGCCAGTTGGAGGGGATCAACCTTCAGCGCCCCCCCCCGAAGCTGCGCCGGCAAAACCGCATCCAGACCATCCAGGCGTCCCTGGCCATCGAAGGCAACTCACTTACGCGGGATCAGGTAACCGCATTGATCGACCGCAAACGGGTCGTCGGTCCCCGCCAGGATATCCTCGGAGTCCAGAATGCCATTGCCGTTTATGACCAGTTGGGCACATTCGACCCGGGTTCCATCGATTCGCTTTTGAGGGCCCACCATATCTTGATGAAAGGATTGATCCCGTCGGCAGGGACGTTTCGAAAAGGGCCGATCGGAGTTCTCCGCCCGGGCAATCGCTTCCATGAAGCCCCCCCTTGGCAGGACGTGGCGGCCATGATCCAGGCCCTTTGCGACTATGTCGGGACGACGGATGACCATCTGCTGGTTCAATCCTGTCGCGTCCATTATCAGCTTGAGTTCATTCATCCGTTCATGGATGGGAATGGGCGTATGGGCCGGCTCTGGCAAACCATACTCCTGATGCGGTATCACCCCGTGTTCGAATTTCTACCCGTTGAAGCATACATCAAGGAGCACCAGCAGGACTACTACCGTGAACTCGCGGCTGGGGACGACACCGGCGACGGCACCAATTTTGTGATCTTCATGCTGTCACTGATAAGCGCATCACTGGATGAATTGATCGATCAAACCGGCCCCGTCTCCCTTAATGCCGCCTCCCGGCTCGAACTGGCCCAAAGCGCTTTTGGCGATCGATCGTTCACACGCAAAGACTATCTTTCCATTTTCAAAACCATCTCCACAGCCACGGCCAGCCGGGATCTCCAGTTTGGCGTTCAAACGGGGATGCTTGAAAAGAGCGGCGACAAGCGCACCGCCAGATACAGGTTTACCTGAGTGTGAGGCGAAAAAGCCACACTAGGGAAGCGAAACGCTTTCCCTTGCCCGGCTATACCGGCAACGCATAACCACAAATCCGATCGAGGTTGTCGGTCATGTCATTCAGCATCTGCTCCGCGCGAAGCCGCATGGTTTCCATTTCCGCATCATCGGCATCGGAGGCGATGGAAAAGGGTTCGCCGAAATCGATGACCATTTTACTGAATGGCAGTGGAATCATCGTCTTGTCCCATGCCTTGTGAAACGTCAGGACACGGGTTCCGGAACATGCGATGGGAACGAACAGGGCCCCCGACTCCTTGGCCACGGCCAGCATCCCTTTTTTTACGACACGGGCCGGACCGCGGGGACCGTCCACCGGCGTTCCGCACAACCGCTTTTCATGGGTTTCTTTCATGTAGGCGATCATCTGCTGAAGGGCCCGGGCGCCTCCCTTCGACGATGACCCCCGCATTGTGGTGTACCCGAAGCGGCGGGCCACATTCGCCACGACATCCCCGTCCTTGCTGCGGCTGATCATGACACCACGGGGGCCCAGGGTGCGAAAAAAGTAGAACAGGAAAACGGCGTTACGATGCCAGGCCCCGGCCACGATGTTGCCGGATGACGGATCCCGTGCAAACCGTTCAAACACGTCACGGTTCAGAATCTCGACGCGGACCGTGCCGAACCACATGCGAACCGCAGTTGTCAGTGCCCATGAAATGATCCTGGGCGACGCCAGTTTTTTTAACGTAATCCTTGCCATTTTTTCCTATCCGTATCGAGTACCCACAAACGCGGTTTTATCGTTTTTCCCGCCAACGGCGAATCGGTCATTGCTATCACAGCGTACTTCAAAAGTATACGTGACGATTACCGGATCCCCAATCGGTGTCCTGGACAGGCCGTGATTCGAAAACGATAGCATCAGGCTATCAATAGATTACGGTTTTCACCGGGCCGTCTGTAACTTTATCAGCCCCCGAAGCGACCTAAGGGTAAAAAAATCATCTATCAACAGGACCGCTGGTCCACAGACTCCCGGTGAGGTTTGCATGTCCAGAAATTTTATTAGGTTTTCCGTTCTTTGCATTTCAGGGCTTTTCCTGGCCCTGTCCGCTTCCGGTTGCGCTTCCGGGCCGGCGGCCGTCTCCAGCCAATGGTGCGCCGCCCCCATCCGTCCTGACGGTATGGACGACGATTGGCCGCCGATCCCTGAATGGCAGGACAAGGACCCTGAGCTGACCATCCGGGTCATGAACGACCAGGAGACCCTCCATATCTGTTTTGCCACCCGTGACGAAGCGCTTATGGATACCCTGGCCGCATCAGGGCTTAACCTCCGGATTGATCTGGACGGCGGCGAAACCCCCACTTTCGGCGTTCACATTCCGGGTCTTGCCCCGCGGACCGGTCAACCGGATCCCGGGGAAAAGAGGCCCCGAAACCAAGCGTCTCGCCCAACACGCGGAGAAAGGCCGCCGCGCGGGCTGACCATCACCTACCCGGAAGCGACCGGCCCGATCGATATGACCGAAGCCGCGGCCCGCCGCTCCGGAGTTGCCTACGGCATCGTTTCCAATAAACAGGACGGCTATGTCTGTGAAGTCAGCATCCAATTCGCCATTCAGGAAAGCTTTATCAGCGGCCGGTTTGGGGAAACCCTGGGGCTCGGATTTGACATTGTCGAAATGCCAACCCCGGAGAAACCGTCCACGCCTCCTGAGGAATCGGGCGATAGGAGAGGGGGCAAAGGCGGCGGCATACGAGGCGGCAGGGGCGGTGGCATGCGCGGGGGTATGGGAGGTCGTATGGGCGGCGGCATGGCAGCCGGGCAGCGTCCCGATTCCGAAGCCATGGACACCGTCTATGAAACCTGGTTCCAAGTCAAGCGTGCCCAGGATCTCGGAGCACCAGCACCAGGCGATCCGTCGTGATCAATTGAAATAAATTAATGCGAGAGAGGCATGAAATGTTCGGTTTAAGTCCACTCCCAAAGGGCACGAATTGGCACAGCGTATAAATTCTCACCAAAACCGACCACACTTTCGCCATCATATGCCACAACACCCGCAACGAAACGTTCTTTGTTCGTTTCACGAAGCTTTCTCAATCCCCGAAAATCTTTTCCCGTAACTGTAGCCGCAGCTTTGATCTCGACACCCGCCACTTTACCAGCCCGTTCCATTACAATATCCACCTCAACGCCGTCCTTGTCGCGGAAATGGTAGAAATGAATCGGACCATCGCTCCAGCTTGCCTGCCTCCTTAGTTCCTGAAAAACAAAAGTTTCCAGTAGCTGTCCCAAAATCGTGCGGTCTTTGCTGAGCGTTTCGGCATCCATTCCGAGCAGCACTGAAGCCATACCGGTATCCGTAAGATGCAATTTGGGCGTTTTGATGAGGCGTTTCAGTCGGTTGCTGAACCATGGCCGAAGATGCTCCAGGAGGAATATGCGCTCCAGCAACACCACATAATCCCGAATGGTCGGGCGGCTCAGCTGAAAGGCAGAGGCCATTTCAGCCACATTGACTAGTCGGGCTGTTTGCCCAGCGGCAAGTTGAAGCAGTTGCGGTATTGCGGATAAAGCGCTGATCCTCGCTAAATCACGTACATCACGCTGCACCAGAGTTTGAATATAGTCGCGATACCACGCGGCCCGCCGTTTCGGGACTGCGCGTGAAACCGCCGCGGGATAGCCACCATCGACAATCCGTTTGGCAAGATCGGGGCCCAGTCGTTCAAAACGACGGTTCATAAAGCGACCATGAAAAAGCGTATACAGGTAGCGAGATTTTTTCCCGGCAAGTTCATCCTGCGTCAACGGATGCAGCCGCAGGATTTCCATTCGACCCGCCAGCGAATCCGCCAATTTCGGCAACAGCAAGATATTGGCCGAACCTGTCAATATGAAGCGCCCGGGCCTTCTGCGACGGTCCACAGCCGATTTCAAGGCCAGAAACAGGGCCGGCACACGTTGGACCTCATCGAGAATACTTTTATCTGGCAGGTCGGCCACAAAACCTACCGGATCGGATTGGGCAGCGGCTAATTGGACATCGTCGTCAAATGAAATGTATTCATAGCCAGCCGCGTCCCCGACCATTCGGGCCAGTGTAGTCTTGCCACACTGACGCGGCCCATGGATCAGCACCACCGGTGTGTCGAGTAACGCTTCCTCCACACGAATGCGTGCAAATCTTGGATATAGAGTCGGTTCGGTCATTGTGTCGATACGGAAACCAAATAGCCGGCCAAATGAAAAGTTTTATATCGGCCAAATGAAAGGTTCTGTACCGGCCAAATGAAAGGTTGTCAATGCTTTTAAATAATTTGGATTTGTATACTGTAGCTTTTACAGGGAATATAATCCGCCACGATGCTTGGAAGAATCAGTAAGCTTCGAACAATACCGCGAAAAGTGCCAGGTTCCAAACGGCGGGAATAGTGGAGGGAGCCCTAAAAATAAGAAATATAAAAAGGGCTTACGTTCATTCGTAAGCCCTTGATATTACTGGTGGCGTCCCCAAGGGGATTCGAACCCCTGTCGCCGGCGTGAAAGGCCGGTGTCCTGGACCGGGCTAGACGATGGGGACGCAATGGCAATTGTGGTGGTGGGGGGAGGATTTGAACCTCCGAAGGCTTTGCCGGCAGATTTACAGTCTGCTCCCTTTGACCACTCGGGAACCCCACCATGTCCTGCGAATTTTACCCATCCACACGGTTAGACACCAAGCGAACGGTGAAGCGTGCTTTAGCAAGACTCCCCTCAAATTTCAAGCCCCAATTTGAGGGGTTTGCAAATCGCCCAATATCGGTGTTGTGCGGCTTTCTTCGTCACTGCGGCGTACATGAGTACGCCTCATTCCTCAGAAATTGCACGCCTTGATCTTGAACGATTTGCAAACCCCTCTAATTATTGATTTCAGCTTAAATTTTAATTTCTATATGGGCGTTATGATTCGCTCCTCGGGGCTCGCACGCCTTGATCTTGAACAAATCGCGACACCGCCCAAATCAGACTTATGAAAAGTGGTCTGCCGGTGCCGGGGAAATGGGTTTCCTGTTATTCTGCGGGGCGGCCACACTCCTTGCACTTGCCGTCCGGGCCGATGACGCCGATGCAGTTGCCGTCCGGGCACAGGCGGCGGTTGGCCCAGTCATCGTCATCGCTAACGGCCTGGGTTTCATCGGATGATGCCGCGTCGGCCGTGGCCGGCGCTTCGCGGTCCCCTTCGGCCGCCGGTTCTTCGGAAGCGGTGTCGGCCTTGCGGGCCGCCACCGGGCCGCGTTTGCCCGGCCGGCCGCATTCCGTGCACAGCCCGTCCGGCCCGATCACCCCGATACAGTTGCCGTCGCTGCATAATTCCCGGTTTTCCCATTCCTCATCGGAGATGATGTCGTCGCTGCTCATCGTCGCAGTTGCCTCCTTTATTCGGTCTTGGCGGCCTCCTCGGCCGCCCGGTCGATATCGATAATGCGCACCCCTTTAACATAATCCTTGGTTTCGTAGCGGGTAATGCGCATCAATTTACGGGTAATGACCCCCATCCGCCCGGTCAGATCCAGGATACCCCGAACCTGGCCATGCAGGCCGCTGTCAGCCCCCAGATGTTCACCAAGGATTTCGGCATAGCTGGTAATGCCCTGGAGAGGCTGGTTCAACTCATGGCAGACGGCCCCGGCCATTTCCAGGGACACCTGCAGGCGCTCTTTTTCCAGCCGTTCCTCCTCCGAGCGCATCTCCTTGGTCACCACCGTCAGATGGCCGATGGACAGGCACAGGCGGTCCGCCTCGAACACCTCCACCACGGCCTGGTCCTTGAGCCATGTGATCCCCTCGCCGGGGGCGTCCACCTTGTAAACCGCATCCACTTCCCCCTGGATGATCCCCTCCTCGCGGAGATGGTCGCGGTCGTGCTTCAACTCCTCCTGGGTGCGGACCTCGCGCTCGATGGCGGCATGCACGTCGACGCATTTGTACACCCGCTGGTCCACCACCCGGCTACGAAAGGTGGCGGCCAGGTGCTCGCCCGGTCCGCCGAACAAGTCCAGGAACCGGCGTCCCGCGAATTCATACCAGATATTGGCATGGTCCTGCCAGGCCGCAATATAGGGGATGGCCGGCGCACCGGTCAGGTCGAAAGCCCGACAGGCCTTGATGAGGGCGGCCACCCGGCGCTTAAGGGGGCGGGAATAGGGCTGCACCAGAACGCGGCCCAGATAACGGGGCCCAGGGGCTTTTTCCGGACTGTCGTCGTGCGTCATGATCGCTACCGCGATTTGATGGAGATGGGGGCTGTCGGTTTCGTTTGGTCCATCGGGCCTGCTTCCGGGCGTATAAGTGTCGGACATTCACGGCAATCGCCGAAGCGGCCCATGCCTGTGTAAAATATTGGGAGGCCGTCGGTCAAGAGGTGACTTGCCGACCAACCATGGTCCACTGCGATCGATAGGCCGTGGGATGCCCCGGCAGGACTGCCGCTTTCCACAATTTCTGCAATATCCCCATTACTTTTTCCGGATTTTATGATATAGGCCACTGCGGAATTGGACCCGATGCCGAATGTGTTTTAGAACCTGGGCTGACGCGCCTGATTTCTCTGGCAACCGCCATCAATTCGGGTTACGGGGAAATGCCTGCGAGCCTGAAAATCGTATAGAAGAGAGGGGAACGAGATGGTCAACAAAAAATTGTTCATCGTGTGCATCGCAACTTTTTTTCTGCTGGGTGGAACCCTGATGGCCTCAGGCCCGTGGATTGAAGAAATCGATGAGGAAGACTCCCTGTCCTTCCCGGTCGGAGCGTTTGAGATCGGCGCCCCCGACGGCGTTGAACAAACCCGCACGTCAGTCGCTTTTCCCCACTCACGGCATTTGACCTACTCCTGCGACACCTGCCACCACACCTGGGAGTACCATGCCATCCTGGACAACTGCACGGCCTCGGGCTGCCATGATCTTACCTCGGCCCCCGAAAATGCCGTCAAAAACGGCCAGTATACGGCGGAAGGCATCCGCTACTATAAATACGCCTATCACAAGATGTGCCGCGACTGTCACCGCGACATCAATGCCCAGAACCGGGCCAAAACCAAAACCACCAATATCGCGGGCGACACCGACCAGCTGCGCAACGGTCCGGTGGGCTGCATCGAATGCCATCCCGCCGAATAGAATTCCATTTCAGGCGGCCGGCCTGAGGCCGGCAACCACCCTCCCCGATATGCGAAAGGCGGAGATCGTGATCTCCGCCTTTTGTTTTGCTTACGCCAACCGATTTTCGCCCGTCCGGGCTTGCGTTCAAATCAGCCTGACGCTTTGAGCTTGGCGCTTATTTCATGAAAGCCTGGCCTGACAGCGTGATGCTGTCTTCATCCCACGCTTCAGCCCGGATATTTCATGAAATATCCGGGTTAGCGCGCAGACGGTCAAAGCCCCAGCCAGTCGATGGTACGCGCCAGGATATGATCATAGACCTGCTGTTGCGGGGTATCGGACGTTTTGGACAGCCGGAAGGAATGGTCCCCGTCTTCGACGATCTCCAGGGTGGCCCGGCTCCCCAGCCGCGCGACAACGCCCTCTAACAGCTCTAAGTCGCAGAAGGGATCTCGGGTTCCGGTGACGAACAGCATGGGTTTCCGGATCGGGTCGAGATGGGCGTCCCGCACCTGGTTTTTGCGTCCGGGGGGATGCAGGGGGTAGCCCCAGAACGCGAATCCCGCAGCCTTCAGCCGCCCGGCACCGGCAAGCTGGGCCACCACGCGTGCGCCCATGGATTTGCCCCCGGCCACCAGACGGTCCACGGGAAAATCCGTTTGGGTCCGCAGCCAGTTGATGGTTTCCAGCCAGGCCAGTTCCAGCACACGTTGGGAATCGGGATTCTTGCGTCCCTCGACCCGGTAAGGGAAGTTGAAACGCATGGCCAGGCAGCCGGCCCGGCAGAGCCCGGCGGCCAGGTGCTTGAGCAAGGGCTCATGCATGTCGTTGGCCGCGCCATGGGCCATGATGACCCCTGTGCGGCGGGAACCGGCATACTGTGCCGGTATATCGAGGCAGCCTTCCACAAACCGCCGCCTTTCGATCGGTATTCTAACACGTTGCATCGTCATACGTTATCCCTCCCCCCATTCCGCCCAAGCGCTGGGCAGCACCTTTCCAGGCCCATATAAGGCCACACAATTCCAACCATTAGTATGGCTCATCAAAGGCCTCAGATAGACTTCTCGACAGGGCCTGAATTAAGTCGTTTAGCTTTTGGTATCCCCATTGTCCCGCGCCGAGCATCGCCGGAGTGAACGGAATAAAGCACGCGGACTGTCTGAACCTGCCCATAGGCAGGTGAGTTTCCGCGTGCTCCGTTCGCACCGACGACGCGCAGGGTTAAGCGGGGCACGGGCGTTTTCTTTTGATTCGTTTTCTTTCACGTGAAAGAAAATGAATAAAGGGTTTCCTTTAAATAACCCGGATTGGCCAACCGATCCAATGCCGCCACCAGAGCAAAATGCCGTCAACCTTCCGGTGCCCCGTCCTGCCGGCCGTAGCTTTTGAATTTCTCCATCACGCGTTCCATTTCCGCATCATCCAGGCAGACCGGATCGCCAATGGATTTGGTCTGGCAGAAAACACGGGCCACGAACTCGATCTCTTCGGCCGTATCCAGGGCTTTCGGTAAGTTGGCGCCCACGGCAACGAGGCCGTGATTCGCCAGCAAAACCGCCTGATAGTCCGTGCCCATGGTCTGCCACACATTGCGGGCCAGATCCTCCGTCCCGTAGGTGGCATAGGGCGCCACCGGCACCTTGGGCCCGGCAAACCCAACCAGGTAATGCACCGCGGGAATTTCCCAGTGCAGGCAAGCCAGGGTGGTGGCGTAGACCGAATGGGTATGGACCACCGCCCCGATGTCACGGCGGTGCCGGTAGAGGGCCAGGTGAAAACCGATTTCGCTGGAAGGTTTTAGATCCCCCTCCACCTTGCGGCCCTCCAGGTCGACCACGACGACATCCCGGGGCTTTAATTCGTCATAGGGCACGCCGCTGGGGCTGATGGCCACCCAGCCACGCTCCCGCTGGACACAGCTCAAATTCCCGCCGGTCCCGGTGGTCAGGTTGGCCCGCAGCATGGCCTGTCCGTACCGGACCACCGCCTGGCGTTCCGTTTCCAATAGCATATGCATCTCCTCAGTTAACCCGAATATTTCATGAAATTTTATCTACACAATAAATTTATGTTTATATATCAGGCAAACCCACCGTTGACCGGCAGACACTGGCCCGATATCCAGCGCGCCGCCGGCGTGGCCAGGAAAACCACCACATCGGCGATATCTTCCGGAAGCCCCAGTCGTCCCAGGGCCGCGCCCTGCGCCATGGCGGCCACCTGGGCCTCGGTTTTACCCCGGCGAAACAACACCGTATCGGTGGGCCCCGGCGCTACGGCATTGACCGTGATCTGCCGTGCCCCCAACTCCTGGGAGAGCACCCGTGTCAGTTGTTCCACGGCCGCCTTGGTGGCGGCATACACCCCGTAGCGGGGCAGCATCACGCGGGTCACCGTCGAGGTAATATTGACGATCGTCCCCCCATCGGCCAGTCGCCGGGACGCCTCCCGGCAGGTCAGGAACGTTCCTTTGACATTGACCGCGAAAAGCCGGTCGAAATCCGCTTCGTCGTATTCTCCGATGGGACCGTAGCGGGCCAGGCCGGCATTGTTGACCAGAATGTCGAGCGGGCCAAACCGGGCCGCGGTGGTTTCAAAAAGGGCGGCCACATCGTCGGCCGCCGACACATCGGCCTTGAGCGCCAGCGCCCGTCCACCGCCGTCCTGAATCATCGCCACCACCTCCCGGGCAGCAGCCTGGTCCGCAACCCAGTTGACCACAACGGCAGCCCCTTCGGCCGCCAGGGCGACCGCAATCGCCCGGCCGATGCCACGGGATCCCCCTGTCACCAGCGCCACTTTGCCATCGAGCCGTCCGGAGGCCATCAGTGATCTCCTGTTTTCATGGTTGGGAGTCTATCCGACGATGGTTATAACACATCCGGCCCCATAGAGGGCAAAATGCTTCCTGACCCGCATGAATTTCGTCCGGACCACTGCGAAACAGACTTGATTATGCCGCTCCCATCCCATAGGATAGGCTCGTCATAGCGCGTCGGGCGGCGGCACGTATAATTTTGTATTCAATCACCGTAACCGCTGCCGGGACGAACGTTGGCACAACTTCAACAAACCCGTGGGAAACGGCGCCGTCTATTCGGCGGGCCCGCCGTGGCCCTACCCCGTTTCGTCTTCCGGCGCCCGGGGTGATCCGCCGCTTTCCATCGAAACCGGTTGCCCCCGGGCACGGCACTGCAACATCACCATCCCGAGGAATATCACCATAAAGGAGGCAGATATGGCGGCACCACTTTCCATCGAATCCCCTATTTATCAGGAAGCCCTCAGAATCGGTCGGCCACCCAATATCCAAAAGCTGTTCCCGGAATCACGCGCGCTCATCGTGAGCGGCAAATATATCGACAAAGCCATGCTGGCCAAAGGCAAAGCCATTGCCATGGCCGCCAACGGCCGCAGCAATTTTGTCATCCGGGGCGCCCTGCTGGCCGCCCAGCAGGCCAACGCCTGCCTGATCATTGAAATCGCCCGCTCCGAGGGAGGCGCCAATGCTTACTGCGCCGTCAATTACTGGAATATCGCCCGCCAGGTGAATGCGGCCTGCAACGAGTTGGGCATCACCATTCCCGTGGCCATTCATGCCGACCATTACGGCATCAAGAAAGAAAGCGACATCGAACCGGCCAAAATCGAAATCCCCACCGTTTTCGAAGCGGGCATGACCTCCATCGCCATCGATGCCTCCCACATGCCCGACGACCTCAACCTTCTGGCCAACATCGCACTGAATCCCTGCGTCCCGGCATGGGCCGGTCTGGAAACCGAGGTGGGCGAGATCAAAGGGACCCAGGGGCTTTCGTCAGCCGACGAGGCCCTGTTTCTGATTCGCGGCCTTAACGCCCACGAGATCTACCCCAACTGGATCGCCCTGAACAACGGCACCACCCACGGTATCGAAGCCAGCGGCCAGGGAATCCAGGTGGATCTGACCCATGACATCCACGACGCCCTGAGCCCCTACAATGTTTCCGGGGCGCAGCACGGCACGTCCGGCAACAATTCGGACCGCCTGCGGGAAATTGCCGCCCGCACCCGTACGACCAAAGCCAATGTGGCCACGGCTCTGCAGATGATCTCCTGGGGGCTGGAGGTGAACGACTACGGCAACGCCATCCTGGACGATGACGGGCAATTTATCAAACGCCCGGACGAAGGCGTCTTGGACGAAAACTGGCAGCGTATGGTGGCCTATGCCAAGGAACAGGGATGGAGCGCCGGCAACTACAAAAAACTGAACCGGCCCTTTGAAAACCAACTCCTTGGCCAGCCCCAGGCGATCCGTGATCGCATGGTCAATCGCGTCAGGGATTTTGTCTACAATATGCTCGTAAACGTGTTCAACGCGGCGGACACCGCCCCTCTGGCCATCGAAGCCATCCGCGAAGCCAACGGCTACGATCCGGGACCGAACGCCGGGCAGATTGAAGCGCCGGAAGACTGGACCGAGACCAAAATAAGGGAGCGTGCGGCATCCATTGACAGTGACAAGGGGCCGGAAGGAGACTTCGACGATTAAGGACGACCATCACGCCGGAGAGCCCCCCTGCCCGCCCCTGGCGGAAAAGGCCTTCTGCCCTTTTTGCGGGCAGCCCACGGCCTTCCGGGAATGGGAGGGCATGGTCCGCCGCTATTGTGGGAACTGTGACCTGCCGCTGTATGACAACCCCGTACCGGCGGTCTGTGCGGTGGCCACCGATCCCCGCGGGAGGATTCTTCTGGTCCAGCGCAATGTCGCCCCCTGTCGGGGGGAATGGTGCCTGCCGGGCGGCTTCATGGAACTGGGCGAAACACCGGAAGCGGCCGCCTTGCGGGAATTGGCGGAAGAAACCGGGCTCCGTGGCGAGGTGACCGGGCTGATCGGCCTCAAGGCGGCCCCCAACCGGCTTTACCACACCGTCCTGGTGGCGGGCTACCGGGTGCAGCCCTTGAGCCGGCAGATCCATCCCGGAGACGATGCCATGGCGGCAAACTGGTTTGGCGTTGGCGATTTGCCGCCCGTGGCCTTCGGCAGCCACCGGGAGTTCATTGAACGGGTCATCACTCGCGAGAACCTGAACCGGCAATAAACCAAATTGTGCGTTTATACGTCATTCCGGTGGAGGCCGGAATCGATTGATGCCCAATGGTTGGAAATCCCGGATCAACTCCGGAATCACCAATCTAATGCGTTCAACGGGGCCATCTTTTCTTCCAAGTGCAAGAAAAGGCGGAAACCTTAGGAGAAGCTATCGCAAAAAAGTTTTTTCGCCCGATATCGGCGTTGTGTCCTCGTCTCAAGTCCTCGACATACTATAGTATGCCTGCGGATTGATACTCGGCCACGCCTTGATCTCGAACGAAAACCCTAATTTTGAGATGGCTTCTATAGAAAAGCCCTGAATCTGAAAAATACTGCAAGATTCGCCGCAGAAGTAATGGTTTCAAATCAAAACGGAACGACGGGAACGACCACCATGTTTATCCCCAACTACCAGATCCACAACATCTTGAAAGACTTCACCCACCAGCTCCAAAACGACCAACGCAGCAAGGATGCCGACCGCCGGCTGGAAACCGTGGTCAACAAAGTCTCCGTCACCATTATGGACCGCGTGACGCGTCTGAGCGAAGAGGAATCCCGGAACCGGACGGGCATAACCAGTGGCCGGGATCAACGTGCCCAGGAGCCCACACAACCCAAATCCTCCGGCACATTCCACTACCACACGATGGGAAAAGACCGCCAGAAACACCGCCAGCATCTGGCCGTGGAGAACCCGGAAGAACTCATCGGCCGTTTCCAGTCCCTTATCGACGAAAACAAATAACAAGGGGCCCGGCCATTCGCTCTTAAGGGCCAAGCTCAAAGCGTCAAGCTCTTAGGAAAAAAGCACCAAGCTCAAAGCGTCAAGCTGAAAGGAAAAGCCGTTTTCAGGCGAGGCTGCAGGTCGAATTCCTTGTTATCCTGACTTCCTCTTATCCTGATTTTCCTGTTTTCCTAAGTCCCTGTTTTTTTAATTCTCTGGCTTCTGATTTTCTTCGGCGCGATCCACCTGACCCTCGCCGGCGGTGACGTCCTTGGCCGTCTCCCAGGCGCGATCCATTTCCTCCCGGGTGGCGGCTTCGAGATCGGAACCCTGGTCGCTGAAGGCATGCTCCATGTAGCGAAATCGTCGCTCAAATTTATTGATGGCGGCCGTGAGCGCGGTTTCGGGATGGAACCCCACGAAGCGGGCGACATTGGACAGGGTAAAAATAATGTCACCGAACTCCACCGCCGCCTGGTCGCGGGTGGCATCATCGTCGATCTGCTGAACGGCAACTTTGAATTCGTCCCACTCTTCTTCCACTTTGCCCATCACTTCCAGCAGGTCGGCCCAGTCGAAACCAGTGCGGGCGGCCCGCTCCGAAACCCGGTAGGAGCGCATCAGGGCCGGCAGGCTGGCGGGAATGGAGTCGAGAACCGAGGTTTCCCGGTTGTTGCCATTCGCCTTTTGTTCTTCTTTTTTGATGGCGTGCCAGTTCGCGCGGATGGCCGCTGTCGACGTGACCTTTTTCTCCCCGAAAACGTGGGGATGCCGCCGCACCATCTTCTCCACGTTGTGCTGAACGACATTATCCAGATCAAAGGATCCGGATTCGCGGAAGAGTTCGGCCAGGAACAGGACCTGGAAGACGACGTCGCCCAATTCTTCGCACACGGCCTGCGCATCGCCGGAGGCAATGGCATCGACAAGTTCATACATCTCTTCGATCAGATAAACGGTAAGGGACTGCGGGGTTTGTTTGCGGTCCCAGGGGCAGCCGCCCTCGCCCCTGAGACGGCGAATAAGGGCCATCACCGCGCCCAGGGAATTGGGCGCCGGCGTTATTGTTTCGCTTTCCATTCGTCTTTAACTTTCTGGTATTTATTACTGAAACGGGTTTTCATATCCTTCGGGATGATCTTGACGATGCCCTCGGTGATGACCGCTACGTGGGGCGCCAGCCGGGACGTCTTGAGAAGCGGTGTGCCGCCGGGAAGGAACGTCGTCAGGACCATCAGCAGGACCGATGCAATCAGAACGCCTTTAATGCCGCCAAAAGCAGCCCCGCCCAGACGGTCGAACCAGCCCAGGGAGGCGATGTTGAGCAGGTACTTGATCAGGACTCCCAGGATACCCACCAAAATAAATATCCCGCCGAATATAATCAGAAAACCGATGATGTTGACGTAGGCCGGATCCGAGATCCAGCGCCGCAGGAACTGTCCGGCGGCCGGATAATAGAACACCGCGCCGTAGATGCCGCCGAAAATGCCGATGATCGATGAAATTTCTTCCACCAGGCCGCGGAAAATACCCCGCACCAGCGTGAAAACCAAAATGATGCCGATAACAATATCCAGTGCATTCATAGCGTGTTGCAAACCCCTGAACCTGCATTCCCTGTAAACGGCGTCGGCCCGCCCGGAAGCGTTGCCCCATGGCCGCCAACCGGCCAAAACGCCAAATGAATCAAGAGGTTGACTTAACAGAGCTATCATGGAAGGGTCAAGGTTTTTCATCAACGACCCACCAACTGAAGCGAGGATGAATTGCCATTTGCTTTCACAAAGATCAATATGATAATAATTCAGGTTATACTTACGGGGTTAAGGTCCCCTGTGAAGCGTCCCGCCAACTGCAGGGGGCCGTTTTAGCGCCTTGGAAGAAAGAATGTTTATGCCGGATAACCTTCAAGACCCGCCACGCCAGCTGGTGTTCGACGATGTCGAACGCACGCGCATGCTGTTCGGGGAGCACAACAGCCACCTTCAGCGAATCGCCCATGCGCTGGATCTGACCATTAACGCCCGGGGCGGTGCCGTCATCATCAAAGGCGATGCCATCGCTGCGGCCCTGGCGGAAAATATTCTCAAACAACTCGATGGGTTGATAAAGGATGGCTACCCGATTTATCTCAACGATATCGATTATGCCATTCGCATCCTCAGTGCCGACGACCGTGTACGGTTGAAAGACATCTTTCTGGACACGGTCTACATCACGTCCAAAAAGCGATCCATTACGCCGAAAAGTCCCGCCCAGAAGAACTACATCGATGCCATGCGGCGGTTCGATATCGTTTTCGGCATCGGACCGGCCGGTACGGGGAAAACCTATCTTGCCATGGCCATGGCCGTCGCAGCCCTTTCCAAGGGCATCGTCAGCCGCATCATATTGACCCGGCCGGCCGTCGAGGCCGGGGAGACCCTGGGGTTTCTGCCCGGCGACCTGACCGAAAAAGTGGATCCTTACCTGCGGCCCCTTTATGACGCCCTGCACGACATGATGCGATTCGAAAAAGTATCCAATCTCATGCAGCAGGGCGTGATCGAAGTCGCGCCCATCGCGTTTATGCGCGGCCGAACCCTGAACGACTCCTTTGTTATTCTGGATGAAGCCCAGAATACCACGTCGGAGCAGATGAAAATGTTTCTGACGCGGATCGGCTTCAATTCCAAAGCCGTCATTACCGGGGATATCACCCAGGTGGACCTCCCCGCTGCGAAAACCTCCGGTCTGATCGAAGCCAATCGGATTCTCAAAGATATCGAAGGCATTGAATTCGTCTTTTTCTCCAACACGGATGTCGTAAGACACCGGCTGGTTCAGGATATTATCCGCGCTTATGAAGCGCTGGAGAAAAACCGTTTCGAATAGTACGGGAATGCCGATGCACACACGGATTCAATATACGTGTCGACGCTGGGTTGCCGGTCAGACATGCTAAGGACGGGGTAAAGACATCATGACGGCTCTTCAAGTAAAAGAGGCCTTTCTGAAACGCCTGGAGCCACAGGACCGCACCCGTTGGCTGATTATGCTGGCAGTGATCCTGGTATTTACCGCGGTTCTCTTTCCCGGTCTGATGGCCACCGATCTGTCCTACACCATCGGAGACGTCGCCGAAAGAGACATCAAGGCCACCCGCGATTTCCTGATCGAAGACCGCCAGGCGACCGAAACCAACCAGCGCCTGGCCGTCGAACAGACACCCACCGTCTACGACCATGATGTCATGCTGGCCAGCAACCTGACCGCCAATATTGATCAGGTTTTCGGCGACATACGTGATACCATTGTCGCCTTTGAAGCCCAGGCCGCCTTGCAAACGGCCGCGGCCGCCCCCCCCGAGATGGCCGCCACCATGGATGACCTCGACGCGGAAAACAGCCCCGGCCAGGCCGTGGAACCCGTTGAAGACAAGGGCCGCGCCCTCCGGAAAACCCTCCTGGAGAAAAAGACCGGATTCAACGAAAAACTTGGCATCACGGTCCGGGACGATGTGTACGCGCTTCTGATGGAATTACGGTTCAGCCGGACCATATCCGACCGCGTGGTTCAGCTTCTCTTTGAAATTCTGAACACCGGCGTGGTTTCCAACAAAGAAATTCTCCTGCGGGAATCCGCCAAAGGCATCGCGCTGCGCACGGTCGGAACGGACAAGGAGCGCATCGTACGGAACCTTCGGCAGTTTTATGACCTGGAAGAAGCCAAGATGATGGTTCGCATCACGGGGCAGCCCCTGCTGAAGGATCTCGGCTATGCCAATGCCGATCTTATCGTGGACATGACCCAGGACTTGCTGCAGCCCAACATCACCCTGAATCGCAACGAGACCCAGGAGCGCAAAGATGCGGCCGTAGCCGGCGTCAAGCCCATCTTCCATAAAATCAAGGCCGGCGAAATGCTCCTGCGCGAGGGCGAGCGGGTGACCGCCGTGCATATCCTGAAGCTGCAGGCCCTTCAGGAAGAGCAGTTCAACCAGCGCGTCGTCCTGAGCAGCCTGGGGGCCGCCATGATCATGATCTGCGTGCTGCTGACCACTTATCTCCTCCGGTTCCGCAGCGGCGCCAACCAAACGGCGGATGCGGTCAACCGTGATCTCATCTTCTCGGCGGTCGTTTTGTGCACGTTCTTCATCATAGCGGAAGTGGCCGGATCCCTGTCGCGCACCCTGGCGCAAAACACCCCCTTTGCTTTCGAGGCCTTATCGCTTTTCTACGCAACCCCCCTCAGCACCGCCACCATGCTGACCTGCCTGTTCGTAGGGCTTCAAAGCGCAGTATTGCTGGCCGTGATCCTGTCCATCGGTGCCGCCATCGTGTTTCACGGCAGCTTCGAGGTGATGGTCTTCTTTCTGATCGGCAGTTCCATGGCGGCCTACTGGATGCAGGACTGCCGTGAACGCCGCGTGTTTATCAAAGCCGGCCTGTTGACCGGCCTGTTGAACATCATACTCGCGTCCGCCATTGGCATCTACAGCGGATCCGGATCGGCCCAGGCCGTCCTCTGGGGATGCGCGTTCGGGTTCCTGGGCGGTTTTATTTCGGCGGTCATCGCCACCGGTCTGGTGCCGATTATCGAGATTCTCTTCGAGTATACCTCGGACATCAAACTGCTGGAACTGGCCAACCTCGACCAGCCCCTGATGCGCAAACTCATGATCGAGGCGCCGGGCACCTATCATCATTCCGTCGTCGTCGGAACGATGGTGGAAGCCGCGGCGGCGGAAATTGGCGCCAACCCCCTTCTCGCCAAGGTATGCGGCTATTACCATGATATCGGAAAAATCCGGAAGCCGGCCTACTTCATCGAAAATCAGTCCAACGGGCGCAACCGGCATGACAAGCTGGCCCCGTCCATGTCGGCCCTGATTCTCATTGCCCATATCAAGGACGGCATGGACATGGCGCGGCAATATAAGCTTGGGCAGGCCATCACCGACACCATCCGGCAGCACCACGGCACCAGCCTGATTCATTACTTTTATGACAAGGCCAAACAGCTCCGGGGCGAGGATGCCGTCAACATCGACGATTATCGCTACCCCGGCCCCAGACCCCAGACCCGCGAAGCCGGCCTCGTCATGCTCGCCGATGTCGTGGAAGCCGCCTCCCGCGTTTTGGCCAACCCCACCCCTTCACGGCTGCAGGGCCTGGTGCAGAACCTCATCAACCGTATTTTTTCGGACGGGCAGTTGGACAATTGCGAACTGACCCTGCGCGATCTGCACAATATCGCCAAATCCTTCAACACCATTTTGAACGGTATCCACCATCACCGCATCGAATACCCGGAAAAGCGCAGCGGCGCGCCTGCCAAAAAAAGAGGCCGGAATGGAAGTTCTCATCAGCAATCAGCAAAATCGGATAACGATCCCCAGCGGGAAACTCGAGAAAACGGCCAGGGACATCTTAAACGTCTTGGCCTGTCCTGACGGCGAACTGTCCCTCCTGCTCGTTGACGACGCGGCCATGGCCGACCTCAACCAGCAATACCGCGGTCGTTCCGGACCGACCAATGTCCTGGCCTTTGCCATGAATGAAGGGGACTATGCCGACGTCATGCCCCAGATGCTGGGGGATGTGGTCATATCGGTGGATACCTGCCAGCGGGAGGCCCAAGCCGAGGGGATCAGTTTCGACCGCCATTTCCTGGCGTTGCTGATTCACGGCATCCTGCACCTTTTCGGCTATGATCACGAGACCTCGGAAGAAGACGAACGGCGGATGACGGCCAAAAGCCGCGACGTCCTGCAACGCCTGGATGAACTGGCATAACCTATTTTAGGGGAGGTTCCATGGCGGATCTTGTTGTCAACGTCGATTATGTGGCGGCGCTGCGCCAACACCCCAATGACTTTCGCGCCGATCCCGCTGCCGCCGCCGTGCTGGCCGAGTTGGCCGGTGCGGTGGGCATTGCCGTGCGCTTTACGGAAGACCGCCGCTTTGTAAACGACCGGGACATCCGGGTCCTGCGGGAAATCGTGCAGGGACGTTTTGTATTGGGCATGGCACCCACCTCGGAGATGATGGGGCTGGCCCTCGATGTCAAGCCCGATGAAGTCGTCCTGATTCCCGGGCGGCCCGCAGAAGCGAGCACGGACGGCGGCCTGGACCTGATCCTCGACCGTTCCGATATCGGCGAAACCATCGCCACGATCCGTGACAGCGGCATCCCGGTCTTTCTCCTGACCGACCCGGATCCGGAACACATCAAGATGGCCCATCGCCTGAATGTGGACGGCGTACAAATTCATACCGCCGCCTATGCCAGCGATGGCCTGCCCTCCACCCGCGAACGTCTGCTGGCGCGGGTGGTGGATGCGGCCAAAATCGCCGCCAAACTCAAACTGCGCGTGGCGGCCGGCACCGGCCTGGGGTATTCCACGGCCCGGGCCATCGGCCGCATCAGCGAAGTGGAAGCCTGCCTCATCGGGCACAGCCTGATGGTACGGGCCATGCTGGTGGGCATGGAGACCGCGGTACGGGAAATGGTGATTCTCCTTGAAGACTCCTGAATGCCCATCGTTAAAGGTCACACCGCACAGCCGTTGACCGCCCTTATTCCTGGATACCCGTCATGACCCCTGCAATGGAGCACTGTTTTCAATCCGATTCGCCCGAACAGACCCGCACCATCGGAAGGCATATCGGCCGCCTGGCGCAACCCCATCTGCTGATCGCGCTTTCGGGCGATCTGGGCAGCGGTAAAACCTGTTTTGTCCAGGGACTGGCGCACGGACTGGGGGTTCCCCGGGACACCTATGTCACCAGCCCCTCCTACACCCTCATTCATTCCTATGCCGGGCGGCTGCCCCTCCATCATGTGGACCTCTATCGCCTCGCGGGCGGCGATATCGAGGACATCGGGCTCCTGGACCTCATGGCGGAGCCGGCCGTCACGGCCATCGAATGGTCGGAACGCATGACCGCGGATCTGCCGACCGAGCATCTGGCGGTTCATCTGCGGTTCCTTGACGAAACCGTACGCCGGCTCGATCTGGCCGCATATGGACTTGCCCCCAAGATTTTGCTACAAGAGCTCCAAAATCTTATCTGAGAGGAGCTTATGAGCTTAATCGTGCAGAAATTCGGCGGCACGTCCGTCGCCGATCTCGACCGCATCCGCAATGTGGCCAAACGGGTGGCCCGGGCCTATGACGAAGGCCACGATCTGGTGGTCATCCTGTCGGCCATGGCCGGTGTCACCGACAAGCTGATCGGCATGGCCAAACAGGTGACGGATACCCCGGAAAAACGCGAACTGGACGTCCTGCTGGCCACGGGCGAACAAACCACGGCCGCACTGCTGGCCATGACCCTGCGCGCCATGAACTATGCCGCGGAATCCATTCTGGGGCACCAGGCCAAGGTCGTCACCGACTGCGCTTTCGGCAACGCCCGTATCCTGGATATCGGCGCGGATCCCATACGCTCGCTTGTCCAGGAGCGCAAAATCGTCGTGGTCGCCGGTTTCCAGGGCTGCGACATCAACGGCAATATCACCACCCTGGGACGGGGCGGCTCGGACACGTCGGCCGTGGCCATCGCAGCCGCCATCAAGGCGGACACCTGCGAGATCTACACCGATGTGGACGGGATCTACACGACCGACCCCAATATATGCCCCCGGGCCCGGAAAATGGCGCGGGTCAGCTACGATGAAATGCTCGAGATGGCCAGCCTGGGCGCCAAGGTGCTCCAGATCCGATCCGTGGAATTCGCCAAGAAATACAACGTGCCCGTGCACGTGCGATCGTCATTCAGTGATGAGGAGGGAACAATGGTGGTTAATGAAGATGCCAGCATGGAAAAATTGTTGGTCTCCGGCGTGACCTGTGACAAAAATCAGGCCCGGATCACACTGAAAAAGGTCCCGGACCAGCCCGGAGTTGCCGCCAAAGTGTTCTCCCCCGTTTCGGAGGCCGGCATCATTGTGGACATGATCATCCAGAACATGCGCTCCGGCGGCCAGACCGACCTGACCTTCACCGTGCCGGAAACGGATTTCAAGCAGGCCATGGTCATCGCGGAAGAGGTGGCGAAAGACATCGGGGCCGAAGAGGTGCTGGGCGACCAGAACATCGCCAAAGTGTCGGTGATCGGGGTGGGGATGAAAAACCACTCGGGCGTCGCCACCAAGATGTTCGATACCCTGGCCAGCGAAAACATCAACATCCGGCTCATCGCCACGTCGGAGATCCGCATTTCCTGCGTGGTCACCGAAAAATACGCCGAACTGGCGGTGCGCGTGCTGCATACGGCTTTCGGCCTGGACAAACCCTGACGGTTTCGTAAAAAATCCGAATATCGATGTTATACGAATCTCTCGTCGTTGCGGCGTACCCGGGTACGCCTCTCTCCTCGAGATTCGCAAGCCTTGATCTCGAACTTTTTCCGCAACCGCCTGAAATCGGAATCTAAACGACCAACAAACCCTGACGGTTGATGAAATCCTTCTCCCGCGATCAGCTGGCCCTGATTCTGGTGATAGCCGGGGTGATCGTCGTCCTGACCATTGCCCGGCATCTGCTGTGGTATTGATGCCGGCCCGGCAAGCATGACGCCCGGGCCGGCGGCCGGCAACCGTCGTCAGGACTGGCCGGCGGCAATTTCGGCGGCCACCTGCCGGGCGGCCTGGGCCGGGTCGGCCGCATCCCGGATGGGGCGGCCGATTACGATGTAATCCGCGCCGTTGCGCACCGCTTCCGCCGGCGTCATCACCCGCCGCTGATCATCCGGTCCCACCGTCTCCCAGGCCGGGCGGATGCCGGGTGTTACCGCCAGAAAATCCTTTCCCAGACGACGCTTGATCGCAGCGGCCTCCCAGCCGGAACAGATCACCCCGGAACAGCCGGCCTCCCGGGCCGCGGCGGCCCGACGTTGCACCAGGGCGTCCACGCTCTGGGCCAGCTCCGGGGCGAACCCCGACCGGCGCAGATCCTCGGCCGCCACACTGGTCAGCACCGTGACCCCCAGCACCCTGGTTTTGCCCCCGGCGGCCTTGACCGCGGCCTGGAGCATGCGAGCACTCTCGCCGCAATGCACCGTGGTCATGTCCACCTCCAGGGCCGCGATCGCCTCCATGGCCCGGGCCACCGTCATGGGAATGTCGTGCAGTTTGAGATCCAGAAAAATCCCGGCGTCGCTCTCGGCCTGGATCCAGCGGATCAATTCCGGCCCTGAACGGATGAAAAGTTCAAGCCCCACCTTGAACAGGCCGACATGTCCCGCCAGCCGGCGCACCAGCTGCTCGGCCTCGGTACGTGTCGGGACATCCAGGGGGAAGATCAGGTAATCGCGTGGTTCTCGCATGGGCTCCTCTCGGTCCTCCGGCGGCAGCCGCCGGGCATGGTCAGCATGAATAAATAGATTGAAATATTTAGCTTTTCGATGCTAAAAAGTAAAGTTTAAGAAACAAAACCAGCCTGCCGCCGGAACCCGGCGGCGCCCTTCAGGGAGGATCATGGACGACCAGACCCGGAATTTGCTGCAGCGCCTGCCCGGCGTGGACCGCCTGCTGGATTATGCCCGGCAATTCGACCGGCTCCGCCAGGTGCCGCACAGCGTGCTGCGCAACGCCACCCGTACGGCCCTGGATGCCCTCCGCCACCGCCTGTTGGAAGGCGATACGGACATCGACCCGGGCGAGGTGGAAGAGGCCGCCGTGCTGCAGCGCATCGAAACCCTGGTGACGACGGCCATGCAGCCCAATCTGCGGCCCACCGTCAATGCCACCGGGGTCGTCATCCACACCAACCTGGGCCGCTCCCTCCTCTGCCGGGAGGCCATCGAAAACCTTTCCGTGATCGCCAGCCGGTACTCCAACCTGGAGTTCAATCTCGCTGAGGGCCGGCGCGGGTCCCGCTACAGCGCGGTGGAAGACCTGCTGTGCGAAATTACCGGCGCCGAAGCGGGCCTGGTGGTGAACAACAATGCCGGTGCGGTGCTCATCGCGCTGGAAACCATGGCCAAAGAACGGGAGGTCATCGTGTCCCGGGGCGAGCTGGTGGAAATCGGGGGCTCCTTCCGCATTCCCGATGTCATGAGCAAAAGCGGCGCCCGGCTCCATGAAGTGGGCACCACCAACCGCACCCACCTGAAAGACTACGCCGCCGCCCTGGGTGAACAAACGGCCCTGCTCCTCAAGGTCCACCAGAGCAACTTCGCCATCACCGGCTTCACCAAAGCGGTGGACCTGAAAGAACTGGTGGAACTCGGACGCCGGCACGACGTACCGGTCATGGAAGATCTGGGCAGCGGCACCTTTGTGGATTTCCGGCGCTATGGACTGCCCTGGGAACCCACCGTTCAGGAATCCGTGGCCAGCGGTGCCGACATTGTCACCTTCAGCGGCGACAAATTGCTGGGGGGCCCCCAGGCCGGACTCATCGTCGGCAAGCGCAACGTTCTGGAGGCCATCAAAAAGAACCCCATCAACCGGGCCCTGCGCATCGACAAAATGACCCTGGCGGCCCTCGAGAGCACGTTGCGGCTCTATCGGGAGGAATCCCAGGCCCTGGCCCATATTCCGACCCTGCAGATGATGATGGTTCCCGCGAACCTTCTGGCCGCACGGGCCGATCGATTAGGTGCGCGTCTGCAGGCCATCGGAGATGCGCGTCTGACGGTCGAACGCGACCAGGTCGATTCACGTATCGGCGGCGGCTCGCTCCCCCTGCTCAGGCTGCCCAGCCAGTGTGTGGCCGTGACCCTGCAAGACCGGTCGGCCCAGCGCATCGAAACCCTTTTGCGGGGCAGTGACCCGCCGATTATCGGCCGGATTGAAAAAGACCGCTTCATCATGGATGTCCGCACCCTGCAGGAAGACGACCTGCCTCCCATCGAAACGGCCTTCCGGCGTATTTTGAAAAAGGAGTCCCCATGACGTCAGACCCCGGCGACGTGAACCGCAACCTCACCGCAACCCAGCATTTTCTGTTTTCCCGGACACCGGCGGACGACGGCCAGGCCCTCCCCCCGGAATCCGTCCCCCGGGACCCGGCCGCCGGCATTCCTGAGAACGCCCTTCGACAACGCTATCCCGGCCTCCGCACCCATGACGGCTATGTGAACTGGGCCGCCGCCAAAGTCGGCGACAGCCAGCCCTTCACCGCCCTGGCCCTGCGCCTCGATGCGGTCCTCTGCCGGCATGAGGAGGATCGCGAACGCCAGCGGCAGCTGAGTCTGCAGGTGGCCGAGCTCATCGATAAAATGTTCGCGGCCGAAAGCGGCTGGTGGGGGCTTCTGGCACCCGACACCTTCGGCGGCGTCTTACCGGGCCGGGACATGGCCTCCAGCCTGCCCCAGGTCAAAAAACTCCAGGAACAGGTCAACGCGGCCCTCGAACGCACCCTGACCATCGGCCTGGCACCTTATCCCTGCCTGAAATACGCTCCGGCGGACGTCATCGCCAATGCCCGCAAGGCCCTGGAGCATGCCGCCTTTCTGGGGCCCGGCGGCCGCGCCTGTTTCGATGCCGTGAGCCTCAACATCAGCGGCGACCGCCACTATGACGCCGGTGAGGTGGATCTGGCCATCGCCGAATTCCGCAACGCCCTGCGGCTGGACCCCCGCAACGTCAACGTGTTGAACAGCCTGGGGGTCTGTTTCGGCGTCCAGGAAAACCATACCAAAGCCCTGACCGCCTTCCAGGCGGCCCTCAAGATCAACAGCGAGGAAATCCTGGCCCTTTACAACGCCGGCCTCATTTACCAGTTGATGGACAAGCCCCAGAAAGCGCTGGCCCTCTGGCTCAAAGCCGCGCCCCTGGGCCGCGACGTCTTTGAACTGAATTACCAGGCCGGCAAGCTTCTGCTGGAATCGGGCCAACCGGAAAAGGCCCAGGACCTGATCCGCCGCGCCGCCGAGCTGAAACCCGAATCCGCCATGGTCCAGCGGCTCATGGGGGATGCCTATCTGGCCCAGCGCCTCGTCGATCAGGCCATCCCGCCCTATAAAAAGGCCCTGCGGCTGCATCCCAACGAAGCCTCGGCCCTGTCGTGTCTGGGCCGCTGCTACGAACTGAAAAACGAAAATCTGGACATCGCCCTTGCCTTTTGCCAGCAGAGTGTCGAGATTATGCCCGCAAACGGACGGTTTCAATTGCGCCTGGGCCGGCTGCTCCGCAAAAGCGGCCAGTACGAGAAAGCCCTGGCCGCATTCAAAAAGGCCGAAGCGCTGGGCGAAGATGCCCGCGACGCAATCCTTGCGCTGGAAGACCGAGACATCCACAAGGCGTCCTGACAGACCCCGGATCGGTAAAACCGCTCCGGGTCCTCAACCAGAGATGGCAGGTTTAGGCTATAACATACAGGGAGAACAACGACGTCCCATGCAGCACCTCATTACCACCATTCTCGAAGACAGCGTCCGCACCAAGCGGCAGGCGATCGAAACACAATTGGACACACTGATTGCGGCCGCCGACATGCTGGTGACCTGTATCGCCTCGGGGCACAAAATCCTGCTGTTCGGCAATGGCGGCAGCGCCGCCGACGCCCAGCATATCGCCGCGGAATTCGTCAACCGCTTCCAGATCGAACGCCGCCCCCTGCCGGCCCTGGCGATGACCACCGACACCTCGGTGATCACCAGCATCGGCAATGATTACGATTTTGACCAGATCTTCGCCAAACAAATTCAGGCCCTGGGCCAGCGGGACGACGTGGCCTGGGGCATCAGCACCAGCGGGAATTCCCCCAATGTCGTTGCCGGCCTGGCTGCCGCACGGGAACAGGGACTGCGCTGCCTGGGCATGACCGGCCAGGGGGGGCGTATCAAGGATATCAGCGATCTTACCCTGACGGTTCCGACCGCCACCACGGCGCGGGTCCAGGAAACCCACATCCTGATGGGCCACATGCTCTGCCAGATGGTCGACCAGATCCTGTTTCCCCACGGCGCGGAGGCTTCGCTGTAAGCCGGGGGACACCGGGTATGGCTTGCCAAAAGCGCCAAAGCCGTGTAAAGAGTAGCGCCGACTGACTCGCAACGATCCGGAAGGGGCGCAGGCCCCTTTCCGTTTTTAGACCCTTTCAGCGGCAAGCAAGCAACACAAGGAGAAACGTTTATGCCGATTTATGAATACCAATGCAAGGATTGCGGCGCCACCTTCGAGTACCTGGTGATGGGCAAACCCGACCCGGAATGCTCGGACTGCCAGAGTAAAAATGTCTGCCGCCTGTTGTCCACCTGCGGTTTTTTCAGCAAGGGCAGCGGCGGTGAAACAATCAAGTCCTCCGCGACCGATTCGTCCTGCGCGGGGTGCAGCGCCTCCAGCTGCGCGGGGTGCGGCCACTGATGGGTGCCGCGGTCACCATCGGCACGCGCGGCAGCAAACTGGCGCTGTGGCAGGCCAACTGGATCAAGGCCCGTATCGAGGAGCTGCACCCGGGGACTTCGGTAGCCCTGGAGATCATCAAAACCAAGGGCGACAAGATCCTGGACGTCCCCCTGGCCAAGGTGGGCGGCAAAGGGCTTTTCGTCAAAGAAATCGAAGAGGCCCTGCTGGACGGCCGCATCGACCTTGCCGTGCACAGCATGAAGGATATGCCGGCCGAAATTCCGACCGGTCTCTGTATCGGCGCCGTGCCGGAGCGGGAAACACCGGTGGATGTTCTGATTGCGCGGGAAAACAAAGCCCTGCACGAATTGGGGCCGAGCCCCCGCATCGGCACCAGCAGCCTGCGGCGGGCCGCCCAGCTGCGCCTCTGTCGTCCGGATGTCCGCATCACACCGCTGCGCGGGAACCTGGACACCCGCATGCGCAAACTCGATGAGGGTGAAATGGACGCCATCGTCCTGGCCGCGGCCGGGGTCAAACGGCTGGGCCTGGCGGACCGGGTCACCGAATATCTGGCACCGGACATCATGCTCCCCGCAGTGGGCCAGGGGGCCCTGTGCGTGGAAGCCCGCGTCGACGATCCGAAAATCGGCCCCGTGATCCGACCGCTGGAGCATGCCGCCTCCCGCTGGGCCGTCCTGGCCGAGCGGGCCTTTCTGGCCAAGCTGGAAGGCGGCTGCCAGGTCCCCATTGCCGGCCATGCCACCCTCCAGGGCGACCAGCTCAGCATCACCGGCCTGGTGGCGGATCTGGACGGGCAAACGGTTGTGAAAGAAACCCTGGAAGGACCCGCCGAAACGGCCGCGTCCATCGGCCTGACGTTGGCCGAAAAACTGCTGCAGCAGGGCGCGCGAACCATTCTCGACAGTCTACAAACGGAAATGCATCCATGAAACCAGGCAAAGTCTATCTCATCGGTGCCGGTCCCGGCGATCCGGGCCTGATCACGGTCAAAGGCCAGGCCTGTATCCACACGGCCGACGTGGTCATCTACGATTACCTGGCAGCCCCGGCCCTGCTGGCCCATGCCGCAGCGGATGCCGAATTGATTTATGTGGGCAAAAAGGGCGGCAATCACACCCTGCCCCAGGGGGGCATCAACCAGCTCATCATCGAAAAGGCCCGCCAGGGCCTGACGGTGGCCCGCCTGAAGGGGGGCGACCCCTATATTTTCGGGCGGGGCGGGGAAGAGGCGGAAGAACTGGTCGCCGCCGGCATCCCCTTTGAAGTGGTGCCCGGCGTCACCTCGGCCGTGGCCGGGGCCGCCTATGCCGGCATCCCCCTGACCCATCGGGATTTCACCTCCACACTGGCATTTGTGACCGGCCACGAAGACCCCACCAAAGCCGGTTCCAGCATCGACTGGAAGGCCCTGGCCACCGGCATCGGCACGCTGGTCTTTTTCATGGGTGTGAAAAACCTGCCCACGATCACCGCAAAGCTGCAGCACAACGGCATGGCCCCGGAAACACCGGTGGCCCTGATTCGCTGGGGGACCACCACCCGCCAGCAAACCGTCACCGGAACCCTGGCCACCATTGTCGCCATCGCCCGCCAGGCCGGCGTGAAAGCCCCGGCCATCATCGTCGTGGGCAAGGTGGTCCACCTGCGCGAGCGCCTCGCCTGGTTCGAAGCCCGCCCCCTTTTCGGTCGCACCATCGTGGTGACCCGGGCCCGGGCCCAGGCCAGCGACCTGGTGGAACGCCTGACCGACCTGGGCGCCGACTGCCTGGAATATCCCACCATCGAGGTGGTGCCCCCCGAAAACGAAGCGCCCCTGGACCAGGCCATCCAAAACCTGGCCGCCTACGACTGGCTGGTGTTCACCAGCGTCAATGGCGTCCGGTACTTTTTCGACCGTCTCTTTGCCCTGGGCAAGGACGTACGCGCCCTTCACCATGTGCGCACGGCCGTTATCGGACCGGCCACGGCGGCTCTCCTGCGCCGGCACGGTCTGCGCAGCGACATCGTCCCGGTCAGCTATCGGGCGGAGTCCGTGGTGGAGGCCTTTGCCGACGAGAATGTGGCCGGTCAACGCATTCTTCTGCCGCGGGCGGCCGAAGCCCGGCCCATCCTGCCCACCGAGCTGCGGCGCATGGGCGCCGAGGTGGATGAAATCGCAACCTACCGCACCCGGCGCGTCACGGACAGGGCCGCCGACCTGCTGGACGACCTGGAAAAGGGCCGCATCGACATGGTGACCTTCACCAGTTCATCGACCGTCAGGCACTTCCAAGAAATGCTGCCGGAGGGACGCCAGGCCGAGCTGATGAACGGGGTGCGGGCGGCCAGCATCGGGCCCATTACCACGGAAACCGCCGAATCCCTCGGCTTTACCATCGATATGACGGCCGACGTCTACACCATACCGGGCCTGTGTGAAGCCATCCAGGCGTTTTTTGCCGACACCACGGAAGGTCAACAGAAGGATTGACCTTCCGGCCCCAACGGGTGTATTCTATTATAAGTAATCACTCAAACACATCATTTCCCGCGATGTACCGGCCGTTCGCCCTGCGAATCGCCACGCCAAACCGCTGACCAACCCTTCGCGTGGACACTGATTCGCCCCCGATCGGTGCAACTGCGAGAAAATTAGGCATCCATCATACGCTGATGGCCGAGGCCCGGTATGTAACGCTCGGCCGTGGCGGCCGGAGGCGTCCCGGTTCTCTCGAGCTGCCTTTGTCGCCCCCGGACGTCCAGCGCACCCACCCTCCGACGGGAGGCTCTATGCCGCCATATCTCAAAAATCTTCCCGGCTATGTCGAGGCGGTCCGGAATATCCGCGAAACGATTATCGCCAATATCGTTTTTCTGGGGCAGATTCCGGCGCCGACCTTTCATGAAAAACGGCGGGCCGTCAAGTTCATGGACCGTCTGCTGGAAAACGACGTGGACGAATGCACCACGGACGGCTACCAGAATCCCATCGGGATCATCCGCGGCAAGCAAAGCGACCTGCCCCCGATTCTGCTGGTGGCCCACCTCGACACCACCTTTCCCAAGGACTGCGACCACAACTATACCATTAATGAAAACACCATCAGAGGCGCCGGCATTCTGGACAATTCGGTGGGGGTCGGCGTCCTGGCCTCTATGCCCGCCATTTTCAAACACCTCGACCTGACCTTCAAATCCGATATCCTCCTGGTGGGCGTCATCCAATCCCTGGGCAAGGGCAACCAGCGGGGCATGCGCCACCTGGTCAAAACCTGGCCGACGCCCATACGGGGCGCCATCTGCGTCGAGGGCGTGGAACTGGGCCGCCTGAGCTATTATTCCGAAGGCATGATCCGGTGCGAAATTACCTGTCAGATTTTCGAGGAAAAAGGGGTCGAATACCGTTTCAAACCCAATGCGATTCTGGTGCTGCATGAAGTGATCAACCAGATCATGGCCATCCGGCTGCCCCAGAAACCCCGCAGCCGGGTCATCATCGGCATGATCAAGGGCGGCCGCAAGCACGGCATCATTGCCTACGACGCGACCCTGGGGCTGGAAATCCAGAGCGACTCCGACAAGATGGTGAAAACCATTTTCGCGGATATCAAGGACATGGTAACGGGGATCAGCCATGAATTCGGCGTACGCATGAAAATGGAAACCATCAGCAACGCCACGGCCTCCCGGCTGCGGTACAACCATCCGCTGGTGAAGGCCGCCGGCGAGATCATGGAGGCCCTGGACATTCATACCGTGGGCGAACCCAGTGAATCCGAATTGTCCATCCTGCTCTCCAAAAACATTCCGGCCGTCACACTGGGGCTGACCCACGGCGAGCACTATCACCAAACCGATTCCCAGATGGCGATCGACCCGCTGTTCAGGGGCATCGCCCAGGTCATCGGTGTTATCCAGGCCATCGACAGCGGGGTGTGCGATGAATAAAAGCTGGGTTGCGTCCAATACCTTTCACTACAGCCGGTTCGGTGATCTGGCCCATCTGGTGAGAAAAAAACGGGAAAAAGGCCTGAAGATCTCCCTGTGCCTCCCGACCCTCAATGAAGCGAAAACCATTGCCAAAGAAATCATCATCATGAAGTCGGAACTCATGACGCGCCATCCGCTTCTGGATGAGATCGTGGTCATCGACTCCGGCTCCACGGACGACACGGTCAAAATCGCCGAATCCTTCGACGCCAAGGTCTATCTGGCGGACGAATTGCTGCCGGAGCACGGCGCTTACAAAGGCAAGGGCGAAAACCTCTGGAAAGCCCTCTATATCACCACCGGCGACATTATCGTCTATCTCGACGCGGACATCAAAAATATCCATCATCGCTTCTGTTACGGGCTGGTCGGCCCGCTGCTGATGTATGACCACATCAAGTATACCAAGGCTTTTTACGACCGCCCCATCGCCATCGGCAAAAGCAAAATCAGGCCCACCGGCGGGGGGCGGGTGACCGAACTGGTGATCCGGCCCCTGTTCTCGCTCTTTTTTCCCGAATTGACCCAGATCCTGCAGCCCCTGTCCGGCGAATACGCCGGCTACCGGGAAGTGTTCGAAAAAATCCCTTTCCCCATCGGCTACGGGGTCGAAACCAGCATGATCCTGGACATCTGCGAAAAATGGGGCCTGGATGTCATCGCCCAGGTAGATCTGGAACGCCGCATTCACCGCAACCAGGACACCAAGGCCCTAGGGCGCATGTCTTTCGTGGTGATCAAAACCTTTCTGAAACGCCTGGAAAATCTCGGCATCATGGAAATGAAAAAGGATATCTACGACCAGATGATCCAGTACCAGCTGGTCAAGAACGACATCACCCCGGATGTCGTGAAAATGGTCGGCATCGAACGCCCCCCCATGGCCAGCATTCCCGAATACCAGGAAAAATTCGGTCAATCCGCCCCCAACGCCACCTAACCGCTTGCGCCGGGACCCGGGAACGCTTATTATTAATGTTTGGCGTTTAACAAAGCATTGAACCAAAGCGGATGCGACCACGTGTCCCCCGACCGGCTGTGAGGCAACCCATTGCACGACATTCCCCTGCATGATCGCTATCGTCGAAGACTCAACTACCTGCGTGTATCCATTACGGATCGCTGCAACCTGCGATGCGTTTACTGCGTTCCGCGTGACACCATCCCCCGCATGTCGCACCGCGACATCCTGCGCTATGAAGAAATTTTGCGCATCGTGCGCATCGGGGTCAGCCTGGGCATCACCAAGATCCGCATTACCGGCGGCGAGCCCCTGGTCCGTAAAGGTCTGCTGCCCTTTTTGGAGGAGCTCACCCGCCTGGAGGGGCTCGTCGACATCGCCCTGACCACCAATGCGGTCCGGCTGCAGGAGTATCTGGAACCGTTGAAGGCGGCCGGTATCAAACGCCTCAACATCAGTCTGGATACCCTGCGACGGGATCGTTTTGCCCGGATCACCGGCAGGGACCATTTCGATCAGGTCTGGGGGGCGATCGAGGCGGCCCACGCCCTGGGCTTTCAGCCCATCAAACTCAATGTCGTGGCCATGAAGGGGATCAATGACGACGAGTTCCGGGAACTGGCCGCCCTGACCCGCCAGCTGCCCTACCATGTGCGCTTCATCGAATACATGCCCATGGGCAACCCGAATCTGCCCGGCGACCCTTATTTGTCCAATGATCAGGTGCGGCAACGGATCGAACAGGAAGAAAAACTGGTGCCGGTGCCCCCCGGTAGCACGGACGGTCCCGCCCAACGCTTCCGCTACCCGGGCGCCCCCGGCGAAGTGGGATTCATCAGCCCCTTGAGCCATCATTTCTGTGACCGCTGCAACCGGCTGCGCCTGACTGCCGGGGGCAAATTGCGCCCCTGCCTGCTTTCCAACCAGGAATACGATCTGATCACCCCCCTGCGGGCCGGCGCCTCGGACGCGGACCTGCGAGCGGTTTTCCTGGAGGGCGCCCGCCTCAAACCCATGGCCCACGGTCTGATCGCCGGCGGCAAGCACGTCGATGCCCGCATGTCCTCCATCGGGGGGTGAGTTTCCGCGCGCTGCGACGGCATCAGCCGGTTGATGCAGCAGGCATCGTGCTGCCAGGCGTCAAGCGTACGAGATGCGCAGTCCCTCCGACGGCGGGATGAGCACCCGAGCAAAATAGATTCCGGCTTCCGAGACTGTGTCGCAATTCAACAGGGTGTCCTGTTTTTGCCCGTCATGCCGGCGAAAGCCGGCATCTCCTCAAACAAATGACATGATGATGCAGCCGATTCCGGCTTCCGCCGGAATGACCTTAAGACAGGAAATGCAACTTTTTGCGGTTCCGTCTTTTCTTTTCCGGAAAAAAAAAGAATAAAGAGCACAATCCCCAAGAAAAGACGGGTTCGTAAAAAGGCCAAGATCAAGGCTTGCGGCATTTTGAATTGTGAGGCGTACGAACGGTACGCCGCAGCGATTCAAAATGCCGCGTAACGCAGCGATTGGTCTTTTTACGAACCCGTCTAAAAATTTCTGGGCGAACGGCTGACAAGCTTGCCGCAGATGCAAGGAAGAAGCGCTGCCGGTACGGTGAGATCGTCAGCCGTTCGCCCAGAATAAGAGGAGCCCGGACCGTATTGCGTGGAGGCTACCATTTGCTCGCACAGATCGAAGAATACGGTTCGGGCTCAAATTGTTCCGGGCCGGGCCGGCCTGCTGCGGCCGAACCACCCCGGGTTCACGTCAATTTCGCAATCCCCTACCAGCCGACATCGGCGGAATCAAGTCTTTTTTTTCGTAATCCCTGCCGGCCCGCCGCCCTGCCAGAAAGCCCCTCTACCGGAGAAGATCCGGTAAAAAGGTGACGATTTCCGGGACCAGCATCAGGATCAGGATGCAAAGGATATAGGCCGGTAAAAAATAGGTCACCCCCCGGAACACATCCTCCAGGGGAATATCGCCGGCCATGCCGCCCACGACATAGGTCGTGGCCCCCACGGGCGGGGTCACGGCCCCCAGGGTGGTCACCACGGTAATGGTCACGCCGAACCAGATGGGATCGTAGCCCAGTTCGGCCGCCACCGGGAAAAAGATCGGGATGGTGATCAGCAGCAGGGCCAGGGCATCCATCACCGCACCCCCGATGATATAGATCAGGCAGATGATCCCCATGACGCACACTTTGGGAATCGGCAACCCGACCACCCAGGCGGCGATATCGAAGGGAATCCGGGTGACCGCCAGGAAGCGGCCGAAGATCATGGCCCCGGTCACGATCACGATGACCATGCAGGAAATTTTGAGGGTGTCCGTCACCGACGCCAGGAACCCCTTCCAGGTCAGGCGGCGCTGCACACCGGCAATCAGGAGGGCGAAGAAGCTTCCGGCCGCGCCGGCCTCGGTGGGCGTAAACACGCCGAAGAACAATCCCAGCATCACCAGCAGGAAGAGCACCAGCATCTCCAGGGCGCCGGAGAGGGAACGCCAGCGGTCTTCCCAGGAGGTGGGCGGCCCCACGGGCCCCCAGTCCGGGTGACGCCGGCACACCATGACCACCGTCATCATCAGGGTCAGGGTCAGCAGGATCCCGGCTCCCACACCGCCGTAAAACAGACGGGCGATGGACTGCTCGGTGGACAGCCCGATGACGATCAATACCACGCTGGGGGGGATGACCACGCCCAGGGTGGAGCCGCAGGCAATGGCGCCGGTGCTCAGTTTGGGATGATAATCGTATTTGCGCATCTGCGGCAGGGCCACCGTGGTCATGGTGGCCGCGGTGGCGGCATTGGAACCGCAAATCGCCGAAAAGGCGGAGCAGGCCATCACCGTGGCCATGGCGATGCCGCCCCGGATGTGCCCCACCCATTTGTAAGCCGCATTGTAGAGCTTCTCGTTGACCCCGGAATAAAAGGCCACCTGCCCCATGAAAATGAACAGGGGAATGACCGTCAGACCGTATTTGGAAAAAGTGTCCCAGATGACGGAGCTCAGCATGTAAAGCGCCGCCTTGAAAGACACCAGCACGCAGAAGCCGACAAATCCCACCAGGGCCATGGCAATGCCCACCGGCATGCCCAGGAAGAACAACACCCCCAGGAGGATCACGATACCCAACAGGCCCACCATCGCCGCGCTCATTGGGACGCTCCTTTGCCGGGAATCAACGCCTGGAGCAAATCCACCAGGAAGACCAGGGCCAGCACCCCGCAGCCGGCGGCCACCCCATAGGTGAAGGGGTAGAAAATGACCCGCAGCGTTTCCGAGACTTCACCCGTCTGCATAAAACCGTGGGCCTTCAGCACGATCTGCCAGGTCACCAGGGCGAAGAAAACCGTGCACACGGCATTGTTGAAGCCATTCAGCCGCTGCTGGGTTTTCTTGGAAAACCGGTGGATCAGCACGTTGACGGCGATATGCCCGCGATTCAACTGGGTGTAGGCCAGGGCGCAGGCCGTCACCACGGCGCCGAAATAGCCCATGAGTTCAAAAGTTCCCCGAATCGGTTCCCACACCGTACGGGTGGCGATATTGGCGCAGGTCAGCACGACCATGCCCACCAGGAACACGCCCCCGCAGAATACCAGTATACGGTTCAGGAACCGCATCACGCGATCCAACGCGGTCATTCGTTTTTCTCCCCCTAACCGAAAAAAGGCCGCAACCCCCAGCGGCGATTGCGGCCCCGGTATGTGGTGATATCAGCGATGCTGCTCGGTCAGCTTCTGGATATCGGTCACGATTGCCTCGGCCGGAAACCCCTTGGCCTTGGCATCCGCCACCCATTTGTCGGTAATGAACTGCAGTTTCTGATCCCAGACGGCTTTGGTTTCGGCATCCAGATCGATCACCTCCACCTTGTGTTCCTTGACCGACCAGTCCATGGACGCCTTGACGTGCTGGTCCATATAGTTGCCGGTCCACTCGGCCTGCTCGGTGCCCATGTCTTCCATCACCTTCCGGACGTCCGGGGGCAGGGCTTTCCAGCGATCCATGTTCATGACCACGGCAAAGGGATAGATCACCGTGTCGGTCATGGTGACGTACCCGCAGCTTTCCGCGAATTTAAGATCTTTCATGACCTCCAGGGAAGAAAACAGCCCCTGGACGACACCTTTCTGCAGCGCTTCGGGTGTCGCCGACATGGGCATGCCCACCTGGTTGGCGCCCCAGGCCTTGAGGATCTGAGCCGCGCCGCCGGAGGCCCGCAGGTCCAGGCCCCGGATGTCGTCCAGGCTGCGCACCGCCTTTTTGGACATGATGTTGGCCGGGGCCGTGGTGAACATGGTCAGCACCTTGACCTGGCTGAAGGCCTTGGGCTGGTATTTTTGGTAGAGGTCCCAGAGCGCCAGGCTCCCGGTCTTCGCACTCGGGATACCCAGGGGAAGACTGGTGGCGTTGGTGACGATGAAACGTCCCGGCTGATAGGCCATGCAGAGGTTGCCGATATCGGCCTGGCCGGCGATCACACCGTCCATCATCTCCTTGGCGCCCAGCAGGGTGCCGCCCGGATAGGTCTTGATGGCGACCTTGCCGTCCGTGCGCTTTTCCACCTCGGTTTTCCAGCGCTCCATCTGTACACAGGGAAAGGTCGGGGCCGGCGGGAAATTGGCATAACTGAGGGTAATCGACCCGGCCGTCGCACCGGCCGGCACCAGCAAAAGGGTCATCAGGGCGACGACCAGGCACAACGTCAACCGCACATCGGTTTTCCTTTTCATGTCGGGCTCTCCTCCTCCGCTTCCGCGCGCCGGTGGGTTCACCGGCGGCTTACGTTAGTCTTGGGACGCACCGCACGCCGTTTCCATATAAACGCTGAATGCGCTCAGGAATCAGTGATGTGCAGTCCCGCTTCCAGGGCCTTGTAGGACATCTCAAGCATAGCGGACTTGGCCGCCAATCGGTCTGCCAGGACCGCGCGAATATCTTCCACCGTGCAAAACAGGGGTGTGGGCCCCTGGGCCGCCAGTGCGCCCCCCAGCACCACCAGGTTGACGGCGCGCGGGTTGCCGATGGCATGGGCCCGTCGGTCGGCATCCAGTCGATGCCAATCCTTGGCCGCGGCATCGCCAGCCCCCCCGTTGACGACGGCCCAGCCGTCCTCGTGCAGGTAGTGGCCATGCTGGGCCGCCCCTTCGGCCTTCATGGCCATCAGGAGATCGGCATGGCCGCTGCGGATCAGCGGGCTGGCAAAATCGCCGACTTTCAGGTGGGAAATCACGGTGCCGCCCCGCTGGGCCATGCCGTGGGTTTCCGACGTCAGCACCGGCAGCCCCTTGCGGATGGCCGCTTCCGCCATGAGGCGGGTGACGAAGAGAACGCCCTGGCCGCCGACGCCGCTGATCACAATCTGCTGGTGAACGCTATCATTCATGGCACTTCCTTTTCTTCAACGTGCAAGGCCCTCCGGCTATTCGGCGGGCTGGATGGATTGTTTGGGGCAGACATAGAGGCAAACGCCGCATCCGCTGCAAAGCACGGGATCGATGGTCACATGGGATTCGTCCTCGGCCATCACGATGGCCGGACATTCAAAATGCTGGACACAGTACCCGCAGCCGTCACAGTCATCGGTCACCACCGGGGGCGCGCCCATTGATTTACTCCGGGCGGCCTGCTTGTCCAGCAGGCAGGGGGCGCGCGAAATGACCACGGCCGGCCCGTTCTCCCGGCTGTAGGCCAGGGCCTCCTTGAGGACCTGGATGCAGGCATCCGTCTGGTAGGGATCGGCCTCGCGGATAAAGCCGACACCGCAGCCCGCCACCAGCTTCTCGATATCGACGTTCTGCAGGGGCTCGCCGCAGGCGCCCCGCCCGGAGGCCGGGGTGGGCTGATTGCCGGTCATGGCGGTGGTGCGGTTGTCCAGGATAACGAGAACGAACCGCACCCCCTGGGACACCGCATCCACCAGCGCCGGAAGCCCCGCGTGGAAAAAAGTGGAATCCCCGATGGTGGCCACCACGTCCCGGGGTTTTTCCTGCCCCTTGAACGCGTGGTAGAAACCGGCGGCCTGGCTGATGGCCGCCCCCATGCACAGCACCGTATCCACCGCCCCCAGGTTCATTCCCAGGGTGTAGCAGCCGATGTCGCTGGTGTAGATGGCCCGGGGGGCCGCCTTCTTGATGGCAAAAAAACTGGCCCGGTGGGGGCATCCGGCACACAGGGTGGGCCGGCGTCCGGCCACGGCCGGGGGTGTTTTCACCGAACAGGATTGCCCGCTGAAATCGCAGAGGATGCGCTCGATGGTCTCCGGCGTCAGTTCACCCACCCGGGGAACCGCCCCGGTCTGTTTACCGGTCACCCGCTTGCGGTCGCCCAACTGCATCTCGATCATGCCGGTGGTTTCCTCGATCACCAGCACGGCATCGTGCGCCTTCTCCAGACGGGTGACAAAGTCGGTGTGCAGGGGGTATGGCTGGCGGACCTGGTAAAGGGGCAGGCGGTCCCACAAGCCGAGCTCCCGCATGATTTCCACGGTATGGGCGGCTGCCACGCCCGAAACCACCACGGCCCGGTCGCCGGAAACACCGGCATTCAACTGGACCGGCGCGGTGGCCGCGTAGGCGGCAATGGCGTCCAGTTTGCCCTCCAGTTCACCGTGCAGATGATAGCGAAATTTGGGGGTCGCCGCCCAGCGGGCCGGATCCCGCTCGAATTCGGGCTGCCGCGGGTCGTCGGCCAGGGGGGCCACGGCGACATCCTGCCGGGCGTGGCAGACCCGGGTGGTGGGCCGCACCATGACCGGAATTTCAAACGCCTCCGAAAGCGCAAAGGCCAGGCCGATCATCTCCTTGGCCTGCTGGGGCGAATCCGGGTCCAGGACCGGAATCTTGGCCATCATGGCCATCATGCGGCTGTCCTGCTCGGTCTGGGAGGAATGGGGGCCGGGGTCATCGGCGCTGATGACCACGAAGCCGCCCTTGGTGCCCATGTAGGCGGCACTCATCAGGGGATCCGAGGCCACGTTGAGCCCCACCTGTTTCATGCTGACCGCGGTGCGCAGGCCGGTCATGGCCCCGGCATAGGCGATTTCCAGGGCCACCTTTTCGTTCACCGCCCACTGGACATGCATGTCAACGTCTTCCGCCGTACGCATGGCCGCCACCGACGCCAGAATCTCCGAGGCGGGTGTGCCGGGATAAGAGGTTGCCATGGCACACCCGTTTTCCAGCAATCCCCGCGCAATGGCCTCATTGCCCAACATCAATCGTCGCATCGTCCGCTCTTTCCTCGTTCCGTTTCGCTTTAAAGTTCGCCGTTACCGGTTCGTGATACCGCCGGCCTGGGATCCAACGCCTGCGCGCCCAAAAAAAAGGGCCATGAACTTCTCCAACGTTTGATGTTGAAGCCGCTCACAGCCCTGATGCATTTATTTTTTGCGTGGCTTGGTGGTGAGCTGCTTCAATCCGCCCGCCACCACCAATTGGCATGAATTGTTTTCATCGTCGTATGGATTCCCTTTCGTCCACCTGCCAATAGCCGAGGGGGACCGATTTGTCAAGCCTTAGCGCCGGTAGGCCCTTTTCCCTTGCCCGGGCGGAAGATTCTCTGGTAGGTGTGAGCCGGTGGGATCAAGACGCCGGCGGGGCCGCGACCGTCCCATCCGCCCCCGCCGACCGCCTTCGACACCCCGGGAAGATCTTCGGCCCAACGCATCGACCGCGGCCCCCCGAACCAAACCAGCATAAGGAAACGCCCATGAAAATCGCCACCGTGTCCCAAATGCGCGCCATGGACCGACAGGCCATCGAAAAATTCGCCATCCCCGAAACCCTTCTCATGGAAAACGCCGGGGGGGCGGCCTACCGGGTGCTGCGGGACCGCTTTGCCGTGGCCGGCCAACGCGTCCTGATATGCTCCGGCAGCGGCAACAACGGCGGCGACGGCCTGGTGGTGGCCCGCAAGATTTTGTCCGACGGCGGGCACCCCCAAATCCTCCTCTTGGGCGACCCGGCGCGCTACCGGGGGGCATCGGCTGTCAATTGGAAAATTATCCAAAAGCTGGGCATCGACGTCCTGACCGGTGACAGCGTTTCGGCATTGGAAGCGCGGCTGGATAGCTGCGATCTTGTGGTGGACGCCATTTTGGGCACCGGCCTTTCCAAGCCGGTCACGGGACGCTACGCCGAGGTGATCGAACGGATCAATGCGGCCGGCTGCCCGGTGATAAGCCTGGATATCCCGTCGGGCATCCACGGCGACAACGGCCGGATCATGGAGACGGCCATCCGGGCCGACCTGACCGTAACCTTCGGGCTGCCCAAAGTCGGCAATCTCCTCTATCCCGGCTACCATTACGGGGGACAGCTCTACGCCACCCACATTGGCTTTCCCCCCGATCTGACCCGGTCCGCCGAACTCAAAATCGCCCTCAACGCACCGCCAGCGCTTCCGGCCCGCGACCCTGCCGGGCACAAGGGCACGTTCGGGGATGCCCTCTTCATTGCCGGGGCGGCCGGCTACTACGGCGCCCCCTATCTGGCGGCCCGATCCTTTTTAAAGGCCGGCGGCGGGTATGCCCGCCTGGCCGCACCGTCCGCCATCATTCCGACCGTCGCCGGGCTGGGGCCGGAAATTGTTTTCCTCCCCCAGGCCGAAACCGACAGCGGCAGCCTGGCCCTCAGCAACCACGACCCGCTGGCGGCGGCCGCCGCCGCCCGGGATATGGTGGTCGTCGGCCCGGGCCTGTCCCTGGACGTGGAAACCGCCAGCCTGGTGCGCAATCTGGTCAAAACCATACCCGTGCCCCTGCTCATCGACGGCGACGGCATCACGGCCATCAGCCAGTCCCCGGAAATCCTGCGCCAGCGCCCGGCCGACACCGTGATGACCCCCCACCTGGGGGAAATGGCCCGCCTGACCGGCACGTCCGTGGACGCCATCAAGAACGACCCGGTGGGGATCGTGCAGAAAACCGCGGCCCAGTTAAAGACGACCATCGTGCTGAAGGGTGCCCACTCCCTGATCGGCTTCCCGGACCAGCGCGTCTGCATCAACACCAACGGCAGCCATGGCATGGCCACGGCCGGCTCCGGCGATGTGCTGACCGGCGCCATCGCCGCCATGGCGGGCGCCGGGCTGGACCTGGACATGGCCGTGTGCAAGGGGGTCGCCCTGCACGGCGCGGCCGGGGATATCGCCGCCGAGGCCATCGGCGCGGACGGCGTTACCGCCGTCGACATCCTCAACCACCTGCCCGAGGCGGTCCGCCGCGACCGGATCGCCCGGGAGGATACGCCGCCCGCGCCCGGCATCGTCACCCTTGTCTGAGAACCGAAGAAAAATGACATCCGTCCCCGGGTCGCCCGGCGGCACGATTGACAGCGCCCCGGGATCGCCCCATATTGACGGCATATTGAAGCTGTCTCGAACGAACATCCGGATTCTGCGATCGCTTCAAGCGGGATGGGGATCTGTATAAAGACCGGCCATAGGAAACCGATGTGAAAACCATGCGATCACTCCAACACGGGCTGGCCGCGCTGGCAGGCCTGGGAATCATCCTCGCGGGCTGTGCCCATAGGGGCCAACCGCCGGAAACGACGCCGCTGACGATCAACCAGATCGTGAGCAGGGTCCAGCAGGCCGTCGTCACGATCCGTACGTTCGATCCCGATATGAAGCCCATGGGGTTGGGCACCGGTTTTTTTATCAACGACCGGGGCCACCTGATCAGCAATCACCACGTGTTCGAGGGCGCCTATGCCGCCGCGGTCAAGACCCGGGACGGCGAATCCTATCCGGTCACCGCCGTGCTGGCGGAAAACGCGACGGTGGACCTCATCCGGGTGGCCGTCGACATTCCCGCGGAGAAGCGCCGCTGGCTCCCCATTGCCGAAACCGCACCGGCCATTGCCGACCAGGTGGTGGTGGTGGGCAGTCCCATGGGCCTGGAGCAGACCGTCAGCGAAGGCATCGTGTCGGCCATTCGCGATGTGCCGGATGTGGGCACCATTTTCCAGGTGTCGGCCCCCATCTCCACGGGCTCCAGCGGCAGCCCGGTGGTGGATGGCGCCGGGCAGGTGGTGGGCATCGTGTCCTTTCAGTCGCGCATGGGCCAGAATCTCAATTTCGCCGTGGCCAGCGCCAACCTGCTGAAGCTGGAGGAAACGAAAACCGAGCCCTCCCTTTCGGAATGGACCTACGCCCGCATCAAACACAAGCCCCAGGCGGTTCAGAATCTTTGCCGGGAGGGGTTCAGCTTCTCCATCCGGGGAGAATTCAAGGAAGCCCTGAACTATTTCCAGGAAGCGGTCGAGGCCAGTCCGGACGATGCGGAAGCCTGGTTCGGCCTGGGCAACTGCTACATCGGCCTGGAACAGCCGGCCGACGCCATCGACGCCTACCAGCAGGTCATCCGCACCGACCCCGGCAATGCCAATGCCCATTACAACCTGGGCCACTACTTTCGGCAATTGGGGCGCTACGAAGAGGCCGTGGCCACATTCCAGGACGCCCTGGCGGCCAACCCCAAGCACCTGCCCGCCCGCCTGGAGATGGGGGAAACTCTGGGACAGATGGGCCGGCCGAAAGAAGAGAAAGACGTCTACAAGGATATCATCGCACAGGCCCCCACCTTCTTCCCGGCCTACTTCCGCCTGGGGCTGGTCTGCAACCGGCTCGGCCTCTACGAGGAAGCCATCGCGGCCCAGCAAGAGGTTCTCAGGCTGAAACCCGATTTTGCCCAGGCCTATTTCGCCCTGGGCCTGGTCTACGCCAACATGGGCAACTACCGCCAGGAGGCCAACGCCTACAAGGAAGCCCTGCGCATCAACCCCGAATTCGTGGCGGCCCACTACAATATGGGACTTCTCTACCTGCGCGCCGGCGAACGCGATGCCGCCCTGGAACAGTACAAAATCCTCAAGAAGCTGGACGAAGACGCCGCCCACAAACTGTTCGACCTGACCTACGGCGACCGTTGACCACAGGCCGGGGCCCCCCTCCGGCCATCCGGATTGACAAATCCCCTCCCCCTGTGAAAGCATGCCGCTCCCGAGAAAACCGGGGGGCGAGGGTTCGAGGGGTCGAGGGTTATAAAAAAAGCGCCAAGCTCAAAGCGTCAAGCTGAAAGGTTAAAAAGTCTGCTCGGGACCGCAATGGCGTCATAGAGGCAAACCAGGGGAATAAAGGCGTTTGGTTTTGCCTCCGTTTTCTTTCACGTGAAAGAAAACGAAGGGATTCATCTTCTCTGGCCGGTTTTTCTTCGTGCTCTTCGTACTACTATCCGTCATTTTCTTGTTTTTTTTGGATGATAATTGAATTTATGCTGCCATTTCCATAAGTTGCTCGGTATCCGCAGCCGATGCCGCCAAGACTGCGTTAACCACACGTCTGCCTTTGAGGGTCAATTGATAACGGTGCGTGGAGCCGACTTTGCGGATAATACCGTGTGCTCTGAGCAGACGAAGCCTACGGGATATTTTGCTGCTGATCCGCTTGCGGTGCCTGGCCTCTTTGATGGCCGGATACAATACGGCTTTCAAGTCTTTGTTGCGAAAGCCGTTGATCTGATACTGCCCGCGCGAGAGAAACTCAAGGCTCTGGTAGTCCTCTCGCTCCCAAGGGTTTATCGCGCGGTATGACTTGCCCTGTTGATGCTTGCGCCGGCATATGTCCGCCACGGTCGTCTTCAAGCTCTCGGAGAAACTCGATGCCGCCAAATGGTCGAGATAGCGCTCGTTGGAAGATTGGCAAACGACGGAGCGCCGATACATGTCGCTGATTCCCTTGCGCATCTTTTGCCAACTGGCCGGGCGGCGGGTGTCGTCATCCGGATGTCGAAAGACCTTGAAGTCACGTGTCTGATTGATCGTGGTCTCAACACGCAGCACACAGCCGGCTTTGTTGTACATTTTGATGGAGTTGCGGTTGACCCAGTGCTTGAGCCGAAGCCCTTCGTAGCGGCTGCGCAGGTCGCTTACGATTTGCTCCGGGCGGCGCCCTTTGCTGGAGCGGCCTAAAAACCGCATGACCGCTGGACTTTGAGCACTGAGCAAACCGTAGCGGGCCAATTTAGGGAAAAGTTCATCCAGTTCGGCCCTGGAACGGAAAACAATATCGGTCGCCCATTCGGTTTCATCGGCTGACCAGTAATAATCTAAAGGAGAGTGCAAAACGGTTGCGATTCCGGGGCAGTTGCGTTCGAGCAACGCCGCGAGCAACTCGGACCAATTGGCCCGAAGGTGTTGTTCCATCAATTCGCCGGCTTTGGGAAAGTCGTCAATATGGGTAAAACAGTTACCATCCTTCACATAACCCATTTTTTCTCGTATGAGCTGACGTTCCAACCAGTGACGGCCGTTGATGCAAACGGTCGCGGCCAACGGCAACCATGTCTGAAGCCGGGTATGGCCGAACCCTAAATTCTCGTCATTCCAATAGTGGTAGATCCAGATGCACTTTCTTGGCCCCATTTCCAATTCCAACCGACGGCTGGCTTTGTTGCCCTTGAGGCTGGGGGCCAGGCAGGGTTCAACGGTACTGAACATACAAATATCGCCTGTGTCGATGCCTCTTTCTTGCATGACGCGCCGGGCATAGTCTTCTTTGTTGATGGCAGCAGAGCGCAGATAGATCATTGGAATATCAAGCTCTTTTGCTTGATTTGCACACATGTCGCGCACTTTTTTGGTGATGCTGTTGGCCCATTGGCCAAAGTCCTTGAGCAAGATCCGGTAAGTATGCAGGTAGGTGTTGATACCCCGCGTACTCGACAACCAGCGAATTGTTCCGCGAAAACGAATGCGATCCCATCCGCTGATTGCACCTGTGACCTTTTTGTTGTAAAGTTTCATGAATTCCAGCATGGCATCTTCTCCTTTTTTGTGTGTTTGGAACTTGGCTATGGAGAAGATGCCATGTTTTTTTCTGCTCGTCAGTAATTTTGGTTGCGGCTCCGCTGCGCTAGGCTCTTCGTGGTAAATTCTTGTCGACTGGAGCTTTGCAGAGAACCGCTTAAATCAAAAATAAAAGTAGCACATACCGACAACCCATAAAATGATGCTGGACACCTCCAATACCACCGACACCCTGAGCGACTTCCTGCGCCGGCCCCTTACCGTTCGCGGCCGTGAGATCCCCGGCCGCCTGTTCCTGGCGCCACTGTCCAAACTGGGCAACACCGCCTTTCGCGAACAGGTCGCCGGATACGGCGGCTATGGTTTGCTCTTTTCCGAGATGTGCTGGGCCCGTTCGGTGCCCTGCGGCAACGGCCACGACCAGGGCGGCTTCATGTGGCGGGAAGACGAAGACCTCGGCGAACTGGTTTGCCAGATCTTCGGCAACGATCCCGAAGCCATGGGCCGGGCGGCCGCAATTATCCAAAGGGAGGGGTTTTTCGGGGTGGACATCAACTTCGGCTGCTCGGTGGCCGCCGTGTGCCGGAAGCAGTGCGGCGCGGCCCTGCTGCGCACCCCGGATATTGCCGAGGCCATCGTGGCCGCCATCCGCAAGGCCGTAGACATCCCGGTTTTCGTCAAGTTCCGTACCGGCTGGGAAGACCGTCCCGACCACGCCGTGGCCCTGGCCCGGCGGTTCGAGGCGGCCGGGGCCGATGCCCTGACCTTCCACCCCCGGGTAGCCCCGGACCGGCGCACCCGCCCCCCCAAATGGGCCTATATCGGCGAGGTCAAATCCGCCGTGTCCATCCCGGTGTTCGGCAACGGAGATGTTTTCGACCGCGCGGATTGCGCGCGGATGATCGCCACCACGGGCTGCGACGGGGTGGCCCTGGGGCGCCTGGCCCTGGCCAAGCCCTGGGTTTTCGGCGAGTGGACCGGGGCCTTCACCCCGGATGCGGATATCTACCGCACCTGCGCCCGGCAGTTGACCCGGCGGCTCGAACGCTACTACCAGCGCACCACCGCCCTGCGGCGTTTCATGCGGTATGCCGCCTATTTTTCCGCCAATTTCCTGTACGGCCACACCCTGTATGCCCGGCTGCATCGGGCCCAGGACATGGACGCGGTCCGGGATACGTTAGAGCGTTTTTTCGACATCGCCCCGGAGGTGGTCAAGCGCCCCAACATGAACCGTTTCCGCTGACGGATTCTTAGAATGGCCGATATCGGCGTTATACGTATCCTTCGGCACTGCGGCGTACAAACGTACGCCTCGCTTCTCAGGATACGAAAGCCTTGATCTCGACCATTCTTAGAATCCGTCTCGAGTGCTTCTACTTTGCTTTTTCGAATAAGTTAGGCTCCTTTTTAAGATCGCTTAAAAATGTTTTTGAGTTTGATTTTCCCATTGTCCCGCGCCGAGCATCGGCGGGGCGGACGGAAAAAAGCGCGCGGACTGTCTGAACCCGCCG
>CAJXSL010000015.1 GCA_913060875.1 uncultured Desulfobacteraceae bacterium | reverse complement strand
CTCTGCCGACTGAGCTACTGGGGAAAAGCGGCGTATCCGGCAACCGATCGTGGTTGCCACCCCGGAAGCTCGGTGGTTAATCCCGCTCCGGCGGGACTCTGCCGACTGAGCTACTGGGGAATAATCGTGTATCCGGCAGTCAAATTTTCCGGCTGACTCCGGCGCGGTGTTGAACCCCGCCTTGTGGTCGAGCTGAAAGGACTCTCAATTATACAAACTGCCAAGGCTTGTCAAGCAAAAATTGACCTCTTCACCATCAGGTGGCATTCAGCTGCCGCACCCGCAGATGAAGCTCATCCAACTGGGCTTTGCCGGCTTCCGACGGGGCGTTGGTCAGCAGGCAGGCGGCCCGTTGTGTCTTCGGAAAGGCGATGACGTCGCGAATGGATTCGCTGCCGCATAACATGCTGAGAATACGATCTAAACCAAAGGCGATGCCCCCGTGGGGCGGTGCGCCGGACTCCAGGGCGGACAGGAGGAAACCGAATTTTTCCTGGTATTCGGCTTCCGGGAGGCCGAGGGCCTTAAACACCGCTTGCTGCATTTCCGGCTGGTGAATACGGATGCTGCCGCCCCCGATTTCGGTGCCGTTCAGTACCATGTCATAGGCCCGGGAGCGCACTTTGTCCGGCTGGGTGGCCAGGTCCTGAAGATCCTCGTCCAGGGGGGCGGTAAACGGGTGATGCAGCGCCTCGTAGCGTTTTTCGTTCTCGTCGTATTCCATCATGGGGAAGTGGGTGATCCAGACGAAGCGGAAGGCCTGGTTGTCGATCAACTTCAGCTTGCGGCCCAGGTGGTTGCGCAGGTGGCCCAGGGATTCGTTGACGATCTTGGGCTGGTCGGCCACGAAGAAGATGATGTCGCCGGGCGCCATGTCCAGGCGTTCGGCCAGGGCCCTTTTTTCCGCGTCGGAGAAGAACTTGGCAATCGGCGACTGCCAGGTGCCGTCTTCTTTGACCTTGATCCAGGCCATGCCCTTGGCCCGATAGACGGCGACGTATTCGGTCAGGTCATCGATCTCTTTGCGGGAAAAATGGCTGCAACCCTTGGCGTTCAACGCTTTGACGATGCCATCGTTTTTGACCACATTGGCGAAGACCTTGAAGTCGGACTGGGCCACGATGTCGGAGATCTCCTTGAGCTCCAGCCCGAAACGCAGGTCGGGTTTGTCCAGGCCGAAGCGCTGGATCGCCTCGGCATAGGTAAGGCGTTCGAAGGGCGGGGTCAGGTCAACGCCTAACGTGTCCTTGAACAAGGCGGTGATCAATCCTTCGCTGATGGCCATGACATCCTCTTCGCCCACAAAGGACATCTCGATATCCACCTGGGTGAATTCCGGCTGGCGGTCGGCCCGCAGGTCTTCATCCCGGAAGCACTTGACGATCTGGTAATAGCGGTCGAAACCCGCGATCATGAGCAGTTGTTTGAAAATTTGCGGCGACTGGGGCAGCGCAAAAAAATTGCCGGGGTTGACCCGACTGGGCACCAGATAGTCGCGGGCACCCTCAGGGGTGCTGCGGGTGAGCACCGGGGTTTCGATATCCAGAAACCCGCTGGCATTCAGGAAAGATCGGATACTGGCCGTGGCCTTGTGCCGCAGGATCAGATTTTTCTGCAGGGCCGAACGGCGCAAGTCCAGGTGCCGATGTTTCAGGCGGATGGTCTCGGAGGCATCCACCTGGTCTTCGATCATGAAGGGCGGGGTCTGAGCCGCATTCAGGATTTTAAGTTCGGTGACCAGGACTTCGATTTCGCCGGTAAAAAGCTGCGGGTTGGTCATGCCTTCCGGGCGATGGTCGACCTTGCCCCTGACGGCGATAACGAATTCGTTGCGCAGGACCTGGGCCTTGTCGTGTACTTCCGGGCTGACGGCCGGGTTGAATACGACCTGGGTGAGGCCTTCGCGGTCACGCAGATCGACGAAAATAACGCCGCCGTGGTCGCGGCGCCGCTGGACCCATCCCATCAGGACGACTTCCTGACCGATGGCTTTCGCGGTGAGTTCCTGGCAGTGATGACTGCGCCTCAATGTGCCGAGTATATCCGCTGTCAATGCTTTGGCTCCTTGTTTTCCGAAAATGAATGGTCGGTGTCGGCGGCTTTCAGGATGTGCGATCAGCCGCCGGTGTTATGGAAACGCTCGATCAGGTGGGCCGCCAAATCGTCTGTGGGTATGGTCACTTGCTCCTTGGTGGCCATGTCGCGCAAGGTGGCCTTCCCCTGCTGCATCTCCTGCTCGCCGATGATCAGAACATGGGCGGCGCCCAGCTTGTTGGCTCTTTTCATCTGGCTCTTGAGGCTTTTGTCTTCGTAGGCCATTTCGGCCGTGATGCCTGAAAGGTTCAACTGGCTGAGGCATTGGAAGGCCATGGGCCGCGCGTCTTCCCCCAGGGCGGCAATATACAGGGTCGGCCGGGGAAGATCGGGGCGGCGGATGCTGCCGACAATCTCGGCCAGGCGATCAAGCCCGATGGCGAATCCGGTGGCAGGGATGTCCGGCCCTCCCAGGGCCCGGGCCAGTCCGTCGTAACGGCCGCCACCGGCGATGGCGTTCTGGGCACCCAAGGCGCCGGTCTGGATTTCGAAAGTGGTGCGGATGTAATAGTCCAGCCCCCGCACAAGACGGTCGTCGATGGTGTAGGCCACGCCCCGGTCGTCGAGGGCCTGGCGCACGGTGGCAAAGTGAGTCCGGCATTCCGCGCACAGATAATCGGACAGGGCCGGCGCGTTTTGGGTGGCTTCCTTGCACCCGGGTACTTTGCAGTCCAGAACCCGCAGGGGATTGGTTTCGCGTCGGCGCAGGCAGTCGCTGCAGAGTTGGTCGCCCGCATCCGCCAGGAAATCCTGCAGGGCGGTGCGGAACGCCGGCCGGCATGCCGGACAGCCCAGGGAGTTGATGTGGGGCTTGGCGTCGGTGACGCCCAGGCCGTTCATCAGGTGCACCAGGACCAGGATCAACTGGGCATCGGCATAGGGGGACGCCACGCCGAAAATTTCCGCGTTGATCTGGCTGAACTGGCGATAGCGTCCCTTTTGCGGCCGTTCGCGGCGGAACATGGGGCCGATGGTGAAGAATTTGTGGACCGGCTCCTGGGCATAGAGCTTGTGCTGCAGGTAGGCCCGTACGATGCCGGCCGTGGCCTCGGGGCGCATGGTGAGCAGGTCGCCGCCCCGGTCCTGGAAGGTGTACATTTCCTTTTCGACGATATCGGTGGCTTCCCCGATGCTGCGGGCGAAAAGTTCGGTTTTCTCCAGCATGGGCAGGCGGATTTCCCGAAATCCGAAGGCGGCAAAAACCGTCTTGGCCTGTTCTTCAATGGATTGCCAGAGTTCGGACTCGCCCGGAAGAATATCCTTGAACCCTTTGATGGATTGCAATGGTGTCATAGTGTGTGTCGTCGTGCGCGTTTCGTAAAGATTGTGCCGCCGGGTGCCCGAAACCGGTGTCACTACCGGCTGCCGGTCGTTGTCAGCGACGATGATTAAAATCACGCTTTGTATCGTATGGGTAGATTATTAGTCAACAGGATAGTTCGGCAGACGTTGCTGTCCGTCACGTCACGCCCTTGCGGCCCCGGAGACGTGCGGTATTTGGGATGGACTTTTGGGATGGAATCCGTTAAAAATCAAAGTTTAGCGAATACTTATACTCATTTATCCTGCAGCGGTTTGTTAGACTGCATCAGGCTGAATAATGGAGGAGCGACTATGCGGAAACTCGTGATGTCGGTGCTCGTAGGCGTTTTGTGTACACTACCGCTGAATGCCTTCGGGGCCATGACCATCAAACTCGGAGTGGTGACCAAACCCGGATCGGCCCAGAATATCGCCGCCGAGAAATTCAAGGAACTGATGACCCAGCGCTCCAACGGCGATGTGACCGTCAAAATCTATCACTCCAAGTCCATCGGCAACGAGACCGAGATCCTGCAGCAGATTCAGATGAACACGGTCCAGATGGGTATCATCACGGTGGGTCCCTTCGATACCTTCGATCCCATCGTACGTGTCGTCAATTATCCCTTCCTTTTTAAAAGCAACGCCCAGGCCGATGAAATCCTCGACGGGCCCCTGGGACAGGAGATCCTGACCAGCCTGGAAGGCTCGGGATTCAAAGGGCTTTGTTTCTCCGAAAACGGCTTCCGCAACCTGACCAACAACAAACGGCCGGTCAAGGGACCGGACGATGTGAAAGGGCTGAAAATCAGGGTCATGTCTTCGGCCCTGCACAAGACCATCTGGCAGACGCTGGGGGCCAATCCCACCCCCATGCCCTGGCCGATTTACACCGAACTGGAGCAGGGCGTCATCGACGGGCAGGAGAACCCGCTCTGGGTGATGAAGGAATACAAGTTCTACGAAATCCAGAATTACATGACACTGACGCGGCATGTCTACTCGCCCCACATTGATGTGGCCTCCCTGAAGTGGTGGAACACCCTCGAAGCGCCGATTAGAGCCATGGTTTTGACGGCTATGCGGGATGCCGCCAATTACCAGCGGAAGGACAACCGCGAAAAGGATGCCGCCCGCCTGGCTTTTCTCAAGGAAAAAGGGATGGCGGTTGAAGAAACACCGGACCTGACGGCCTTCCGTGCCAAACTGGCCTCCCTGCAATCCAATTCGATCTACCGCGACCCCAGGGTGAACGATCTTTTGGGCCGCATTCTGGCTGCGACCCGCTGATCGATCGGGACTGGCACCGGCCTGATGACGGAGGAAAGCCGCATGCACCGCCTTGACCGGATCAGCCGACACATCAACACCCAGGTCGAACGGTCCCTGTTTGTCCTGGGTGTCCTGATGATCGGGGTGGTGGCCGCCCAGGTCTTTTTCCGTTACGTCCTCAACCATTCCCTCTTCTGGTCGGAAGAACTGGCCCGGTATATCCTGGTCTGGCTGACGTTTCTAGGGGCTACCGCGGCTTATCGGCGGGGGGCGCACCCGCGCATCGATCTGTTTGCCGCCCGCCTGGGGAGCCGTGGCGCACGGGCCCTGCGTGTCGGCGCGCACCTGGTGGCAATGGCCTTTTGCGGTGTTCTGGTGATCTACGGCGCCCAGTTCGCCTATTTTGTGCGGTTGCAGATATCCCCGGCCCTCCAGATCCCCAAGTGGACGGTTCTGCTGGTGCTGCCGTTCAGCGGTCTGGTCATGTGCCTGCATGCCGCGGCGGCCATCGCCTCGGAGCTCAAGGAGTCGGCTTCGTGACGGCGGAAGCCCTGATCATCGCCCTGCTGGTGCTGTTTGCCCTGAACGCCCCCATTGCCGTGGCCATCGGCGGGGCTTCGGTGGTGGGCATCCTGGTCCAGGGCGATTTCCCCATGATGGTCATGGCCCAGCGTATGTTTGGCGGGACGGATTCGTTTCATCTCCTGGCCGTTCCCCTGTTCATGTTTGCCGGCGCCCTTATGGAAGCCGGGGGCATCAGCCGACGGATTATCGATTTTGCCAATGCCCTGGTGGGATGGCTGCCCGGCGGGCTGGCGGCGGTGACCATCGTTTCGGCCATGTTTTTCGCCGGCATATCGGGATCGGCCGCTGCCGATGCGGCCGCCGTGGGGGCGATTCTGATTCCGGCTATGAAGAAATCGGGTTACGATTCGGACTTCTCAGCGGCTGTTCTGGCCTCGGGGGGCTCCATCGGTGTGATCATTCCCCCTTCCATTCCCATGATCATTTTCGGGTTCCTGACGGGCGCCTCCATCGGCCAGTTGTTTGCCGGCGGCATTCTGCCGGGATTGCTGGTGGGCCTGTCGCTGATTGGGGTGGCCGCGGTGATTTCATGGCGCCGCGGCTACGGGGCCACGCAGCCCTTTTCCGGCCGCAACGTGTGGCGCACGTTTCGCCAGGCCATCCTGGCCCTGGGGGCGCCCCTGATCATTCTGGGGGGCATTCTTCTGGGGGTTTTCACCGCCACCGAGTCCGCCGCTGTTGCGGTGGTCTATGCCCTGGTGGTCAGCCTGACGGTCTACCGTGAAATCGGGTTGCGGCAATTGCCCAAGATCCTCATCAATGCTGCGGTTACGGCTTCCGTCGTGATGTTCATTATTGCGGCGGCTTCGATCTTCAGCTGGGTTGCGGCCATCGAGGAACTGCCGGCCCGTCTGGCCGGCGCGCTGCTCGATCTGACCGACCATCGGGTGCTGCTGCTCCTGTTGATCAATTTCATTCTGCTGATTGCGGGCACTTTCGTGGAGACCACCGCTGCACTGATTCTGCTGGTCCCCATGATCGTGGCCATGCTGCCGGCCCTGGGCATCGATCTGGTGCAACTCGGCGTCATCGTGGTGACCAACCTGGCCATCGGCATGCTCACCCCTCCCATGGGGATCTGCCTGATCGTGGCCGGAACCATATCAGGAGACCGCCTGGGGGCCATTGCCTGGCGCATCGGGCCCTTCCTGCTGGTATTGCTGATCGATTTGATGGTGGTGACCTTTTATGCGCCCTTGACCATGTGGCTGGCCGGCATGGTGGCCCGCTGATGCTCGGCGCGGAACAATGGGAAAACCAAAACCAAAGTCTTCAACATAGGGAGGATATCCATGGCTTCACCCGTCACCATACCCCGTTTGTGGCGTATGAAAGAAAAGCAGGAAAAAATCGCGGCGGTGACCGCCTATGATTTCGGTTTTGCGCAATTGGCGGATGCCGCCGGGATCGATGTCATCCTGGTGGGCGATTCCCTCGGCATGGTGGTCCAGGGGCGCCGCAATACGTTGCCGGTGACCATGGACGAAATGGTCTACCACACCGGCATGGTGGCCCGGGGTGCTCAAAATGCCATGGTGATCGGGGATATGCCGTTCATGGCCTACCAGGCGGATACCGCGGAAGCCATTCGCAACGCCGGGCGCTTCATCAAAGAGGCCGGGGCTGCGGCGGTGAAGCTGGAAGGCGGGGTGTCGGTCAGTCCCATGATCCGGGCCCTTTCCGGGGCGGGTATTCCTGTCCAGGCCCACATCGGGTTGACGCCCCAGTCGGTGCACCAGATGGGCGGCTATCGGGTCCAGCGCGACGAGGAACGGCTTGTGGCCGACGCGCTAGAGGTGGAACAGGCCGGGGCTTTTTCAGTGGTGCTGGAGGGTATCCCCACCCCCATCGCCACCAAGATCACCCGCGAGTTGAAGATTCCGACCATCGGCATTGGTGCCGGTCCGGCCTGCGACGGGCAGATTCTGGTGCTCCACGACCTGCTTGGTCTGAGCCAGCGCCATGTCCCCAAGTTCGTCAAGCAATACCGTCAACTGGCGGCCGAGGTCCGCAGCGGTCTGGAGGAATATGCCGGGGAGGTGCGGTCGGGGCATTTCCCGGCGGCCGAGCACTGTTACGATTGAGTCCATCAGAAGAGAGGGGGCATCTTCGATGAAAGCCACGTTTGCGATCCTGGGTTGCGGCAAGGTTGGGGTAACCCTGGCCTGGCACCTCGTGAATATTGGACTTGCGCCCGCGGGCTTTGCCAGCCGCCGTTCGGCCTCGGCTCATGCCGCGGCGGAAACCGCAGGCGGCGGGCGTGTCTGCCGGGAGGCCGGCGAGGCGACCAAGGATGCGGATATCGTTTTCATCACCACACCGGACGACGTCATTCAATCCGTGGCCGAAGGTCTGGCCGGACGGAAAGGGGTGAAGCGCGGGGCCGTGGTCCTGCACTGCAGCGGGGTTCTGCCATCCACGATCCTGGCCGACCTGCGCCGTTGCGGGGCCCATATCGGTTCCCTGCACCCCCTGCAGAGTTTTGCGGCCCCCACCTTCCCGGCCAATCCCTTCCAGGGGATTGTCATGGCCGGGGAGGGCGATGATGCGGCGCTGGCGCTGGGCCGGGAGATTGCCTCCGGTTTCCAGGCGGTTTTCCTGCCCATCGAAACGGCGCATAAAACCCTTTATCACGCCGCCGCGGTCGTGGCCTCCAATTACCTGGTGACCCTCATGGCGGCGGCGACGCGCATGCTGGAAGGCTGCGGCATTGCTTCCGAAGATACCCTCAAGGTACTGCTGCCGCTTGTAAGGGGGACTTTGAACAATATCGAAAACAGGGGGGTGGCGGCGGCCCTGACCGGACCGATCGCACGGGGCGACCTGGACACGGTTGAGGCCCATTGCCGCAAGATCGGGGAGGCCCTGCCCGACATGCTGCCCTTCTACCAACTGCTGGGGCAGTACACCCTGCCCCTGGCCAAGGCCGGCGGCGGGGTGGACACGGCAACGTTGCGGGCTTTGGAAGAGGTGCTCACCAAAACTTGATTTTAAGATCGCTTCTACTAACCCCTTGTCCCGGATCGTCTATATTTTTTCCAGTGACAGCGGGCCGCCCTTCAGATCCTGGCTGGCGCGTTCCAGCATTTCCCGGGAGGAGATGACGGCGGTCGATGTCCGGCCTTCAAGATTCCCCAAATAGCGCTCCGCCACCGTGCGCACCTTTTCACGGTCCAATGCCAGCAGGCCCGCTTTGAACCTTTGGCGGCGATCATCGTCAAGTCCGACCAGCCGGCGATAAAATGCCTTGCGGGCGGCGGGGCCGGGCGGATCGGGTTTGTCGATATCCGAGCAGACCTGGAGGATGGCTTCCCGGATATCATCCGCCGTGTAGTTGCCGGAGACCGCAAAAGCGGCGGCATCGGCGTAGACATCGAGGGTCCGCGCAATGTGGGGGTCGCGATAGGACCCGAACGAGAAAAGGCCGTCTTCCGGACTGTAGAGGGCGAACCCGCCATAAGCGCCGCCTTTTTCACGAATTTCACGGTGCAGGTAAAGGGAACGCATCAGCTTGGCGATGACCGCCAGCGCCGGGGCGTCGGCGTGGGCGTGGCGGACACATTGCAGGGACTGGGCCACGAAGGAAACTTCCGTTCCCGTGTGCCATCCTTCCCAGACAGTAGCCGGGTCCGCCAGGGCCGGGCGGGTTGCCGGCCCCCCATCCGCCCCAGCGTCAAGCTGTGCGGTCAGCTGGGCGGCCTGCCCTTCCGCGCTATCCAACTGACCGCTGTCTCCGACAAGGGCGATGCGCATGTTGTCCCCCCGGAAGAGGGCTTGAGCGATTTCCGCCAGCTGTTTGCCGGTGGCTGCCAGTGCGGCCGCGCCGGTGTCGATTTCTCGGTTCAAATCCTTGATGAAGCGAAGCTGGTGCACCCCGTGCCACAGTTCGTTCAGATGGGCGGAGGGTGTCATGTGGCGATTGGCCAGGGCAATGGCCAGTCGGTGGCCGTTGTGCACCACGGCACTTTCCTGCATGGCCCGGAATTCCATCAGGACACGTTTCAACTGATCCGTGTCGGTGAACCGAATGGTCTGCAGAATTTCACCGATGATGCGGAAGAGTTGGTCCCGGTTGCGGTTCAGGCATTTGCCCCCCAGGGTAACCAGGGGCAGGGAGACACCGCCGTCGTCAAAGCGCGTACGCGCCTGCACCGACAGGCCGAATCCGCCGGTGTAGCGATCCAAATAGCGGGCCAAGCCGACATAATCCCGAGCGGCCGTTCCCAGGCGTGTGGCGGCGTAACAAAAGAGCGGCAGCAGCGGCAGGTTTTCAGGCGGGACGGAAGCGATTCCCATGGCGGTGGAAAAATAGAAAATGCCGCCCGTCGGCTGGGCGTAAAAGTGGGTGTTGGCCTTGACACCGCTGGGTTCAATGCGGATGACGTCAGGGGGGATATCGTCGATGGCAAGGGTCGGCAAGGCGCTGACATCTTCTTCGCTGTCCTGAAGCCGGGCCAGGGCCCGGGTATCTCTCGCGATGCGTTCCATGTCTTCGTCTGAAAGGGCCGATTCGATAGCGCGCAGTTTTTCTTCTTCGGTGCGCCGCCGCTCTTCGGCCAGCCCCGAATCCGGCAGGAGCTTGAAAAATACCCGGTGGGGGTTGTCCAGGAAATGCCTGCGGAGCCGGTTTTCGAAAAACCGTGGCGTCTTCATCTCGCGGCGCAGGCGGGCGATGTCCTCTTCGAACAGGAGCAGACGGTGCGGCTCACCCCCATGAATCCAGGTGCTGGTCATGGCGATCAGCAAACGGAGGCCGTAGGGATAGGGCGTGTTCGTAATTTCCTTGCGGTGGAACTCCACCTGATGAACCGCACTTTCGATCAGTTCCGGATCGATCCCCTTTTCGGTCAGCTTCGTCAGGGTTTCCACGATGATGTCGAAAATGGCTTGACTGTCCGCTTCGGCCACATCTTTAAGCCCGCAGAAAAAGAGGGTGTCGCGGTTGTCGGCATCGAAGCCGGTGGCATCCGCAAGGGCCGATCCCAGAGACGATTCCAGCAAGGCTTTCCGCAGGGGAGAGGCCGGATTGCCCAGGAGAATCTGCTCGATCAGGGTCAATACCAGCACCTCGAAGACATCCTGGATGTCGGCCGTCAGCCAGGCCACGCCAACCTGGCATTTACGTTCGGCATTTTCGCCGGGGGGCAGGGGGTAGGTGTAAACCGCTTCCCGGGGCTTCGACCAGCGCGGCTGGGAGGGGACTTCCGTGCCCGGGTCGATACCGGCGACACCGTCCAGCACCTTGCGGCTGATAAAGTCCAGATGGTCCTCCAGGGGAAGATTGCCGTAGGAGTAGAAGAAGGCGTTGCTGGGGTGATAATGGCGGTCATGAAAGGTGCGCAGGTCCTCCACGGTTAAATCGGGAATAACCTGGGGATCGCCGCCGGAGTTGAAACGATAGGTCGTGTCCGGATAAAGGGCGTGCAGAAGGGAGCGGCCCAGCACCTGATCCGGGGAAGACATGGCGCCTTTCATTTCGTTATAGACGACCCCTTTGTAGACCAGCCGCCGCTCCGGATCGCTATCGCCTTCAAATTCGATCCGATGGCCTTCCTGTTTGAAACTGAGGCGTTCCAGCCGGGGGTGAAAAACAGCGTCCAGGTAGACATCCATCAGATTGTAGAAATCTTTGCGATTCTGGGTGGCAAACGGGTATAGGGTCCAGTCGGAGGCCGTAAAGGCATTCATGAACGTGCTCAGACTCCGTTTGAGCATGGAGAAGAAGGGGTCGCGGACCGGGAATTTGCGGGAACCGCACAACACCGTGTGCTCTAAGATGTGCGCGACACCAGTGGAGTCGGCTGGAACGGTCTTTAAGGCCACGCCAAAGGCGTTTTCCCGGTCGGGGCACTGGATGTGAAGGTAGCGGGCCCCGGTGGCGGTGTGTTCCAGTGCGTAGAACATGCCGTCCAGATGGGGCAGCGGCAAGGCGGTGTTGAGGGTGAATCCGTGAAGGGTATCCCCCGTATTCAATGTCGGTGGAGTTGTCTCAGTCTTGGGTCGTGTCATGGGCAACCTGCTGTCTGGTGGTATGGGGTTTCGATGAGCATGGTGGATTTCCGATGGGTAGGTCCCTTGCGTGCAGAACCGGCAATCGTTCAGGCGGCGATGTAGATACCACGGCTTTTGCGTTTGATTTTGCCTGTTTTGTTCAGGCGAAAAATGACATTGCGGATTTTTTTATCGCCGAAGCCGGTTTTCATCTGGATATCGTTGAAGGACGATCCATTGCGGGAGCGTTTGATCACATCGAAAACCGTGTCCAAGGCTGTGACAGCCCCGCCTTTGTCAGCGGTTTTCAGTCGGGTGGCGCTTGAGCGCGACCGCGAACTTTCGAGCCGCAGCAGTTTTTCGATGCGGTCCAGGCGCGCCTGCAATTTATCGAAGTCTTTTTTGGTGGGAATGTTATAATTTTGAATAAAGAATTTTACCATGGCGTCAAAGCTGATGGATTTTCCTTTTTTGCGCGTCATGTTTGCCTCCGCTTCATCATCGGAATCGTTGCGATTGCCGTGACCGTCCGTTTCCTGTCCAAAGTTGGCGATGTGGACGGGTAGAGGTTTATAGGATGCCAGCGTCAGTTGAACGCGAAGTGCGGCCAAGTTTCCGGCCAGGGATGCGGCGATGCTGGTAGCGGTCTTTTGACGATGACTAAAGTTTACTTACGAAACCCCCAAAGTCAAGCCATCCTGACCTCCGCCGATAAGTCAAACAAGCATTCTCCGGATCCGGCGGCTCTGCCCGGCAGCACGCCGGTACCGGGTTCAGCCCGAACATTTCACCCCGCGGGCGCCCGAGATGCTCGTTGGCCGCGTTATAAGGGGCTTGCGGTAGCAGGCCTCCAGCGGCGCTCCTGATGCCGTCCAATGAACAACGCGAACGCGTGAAATATTCGGGTTAGCCTTGCCAAGTGATGTCCTTTCCGGTACTCAAATGGCATCAGGACCATTCGTCCCGTGCGGTTGCCGGCCATGATGCCGGGCGCGCCGGAAATGCCAACCATACCCCTGCCCATGAAGGAAAGCCATTTTTCATGACGTCCCCGCGCATTTTGCTGAAGGCCTGGAACCTCAGACCCAAAAAACACCTGGGGCAGAATTTTTTGCTGAATCAGGCCCTGGCAGACAAAATTGTGGCGCGGGCGGATTTGACGCCGGAGGACCATGTGCTCGAAATCGGATGCGGCCTGGGGGCCATTACCCTCCCGGCGGCCCGCCAGGCGGCGCAGGTGGTGGCTGTGGACAAAGACCCGCAACTTCTGGATCTTTTGCGCAATGAACTGGCGGCCCAGGGCCTGTCCAACGTTCAACTGGTGAATCAGGACATCCTTACCTTTGCCTTCCGGGATTATTTCGATCCCGGCGTGTCCCCGGCCGTGGTGATCGGCAATTTGCCCTATAACATTTCCTCCCAGATCATCATCCATTTGATTACGTCACGTGCTTATATCCGCAGCGCGCTTCTCATGCTGCAGAAGGAAATGGCCCAGCGATTGATCGCTTCGCCGGGCGGCAAGGATTATGGCCGGCTGTCCGTAGTGCTGCAGTATTGTGCCGACGTTTCGGTGGTGGCGGAAGCCCCCGCCAGCCTGTTTTATCCACGGCCAAAGGTGGATTCGCAGGTGATCCGTGTGGTTTTCAAAGAAAAGATCATTGATCCCGCACAAGATGAGCGCCTGCTGGCCCGGGTGGTCAAAGCCGGTTTTTCCAAGCGTCGTAAGACCCTGCGAAATGCCATGGCCGGCAATATCCTCAACGCCGACCACGCGCTTGTGGAAAAATGGCTTGGCCAGGCGGATATCGATCCCCGGCGGCGGGCTGAAACACTGTCGGTGGAAGAATTCGTCCGACTGACCAATCGGATATCAGAAGATACGGGGTAACCTGATCGGCATTTGACATACCCGGGCAATTCCAATAGAACACGGGCCGTATGCCCCCTCCAGACAGTGGACACAGCGGAAAACCATCAATCGCTGCATGGGGCCCTCTCGCATTTGGCGGTCACTGACCGACATCACCATCAGGGCCGGTTGGCTGTTGGCTGCCTGCAGACCGGTATCATTGGAAACGGACAGAGGTATGCATGGATAAGATGACCGATGCCAAGATTCGCTCCTGGCTCAAAAACAACAATCCGGATCTGCTGGAAGCCTACAGCCGCTATCAGGCCGAACTGCTATCCGATTTTTCCCTGCCGGATGACACGGCCACCCAGGGGCCGGAGTCTCTGCGGATGTGGATGGAAAACCGTCATCCGGACATCCTGGAACAGATTCCTTTGTGGTAGCTGAAAAAGGTGTGCGGCGCCTTTGACAGCAGTCTGGGGTTCTGCCATGGTTTCGCGAGAAGATGCGGTCAAGGATTTTGAGGCGCACGTTTCCTCAGGCAAAGTCGCCTTTTTTCGTCAGTTCGGTATGGATTTCGTCATGGGGGCCCGCAGCGGTCCTTTCCTCCACGACCTGAACGCATCCAAGAAACTTTTCAACCTGCACGCCAACGGCGGTGTTTTCAATTTGGGCCATCGCCACCCGGAGTTGATCGCGGTCCTGAAAGAAAGTCTGGACCGCCTCGACATCGGCAACCATCACCTCATCAGCGCGGAGCGGGCGCAGCTTGCCCGTGATCTGGCCACGCTTTTGCCGGAAGATCTGGATTACGCTGTTTTCGGTTCCGGTGGCGGCGAAGCCGTGGATCTGGCCATCAAGGTGGCCCGGGCCCATACCGGCCGCCGCCGGATTGTTTCGGCCCGGGGCGGGTATCACGGACACACCGGTCTTGCCATGGCCACCGGAGACACCCACTACCGTCAGCCCTTCGGGCCCCAGCCGTCCGGATTTCGCCAGGTACCCTTCAACGATCTCACAGCACTGGCGGAAATCCTGGATGAACAGACCGCCGCGGTCATTCTCGAGACCGTGCCGGCCACCCTGGGGATGGCTTTGGCCACGGAAACCTATTTTACCGAGGTTCGCCGGCTGTGCGACCAGGCCGGGGCCCTCCTGATCCTGGACGAGGTGCAGACCGGTCTCGGCCGCACCGGGCGATTCTGGGGATTCGAGCATTTCGACGTTCTTCCGGACATGGTCATTGTCGGTAAGGGCCTTTCCGGGGGGCTTTATCCCATCAGCGCCACCATGTTGCGGCGCCCGCTGGAGGCGGTGTTCCACGCCGACCCCTTCATTCATATTTCGACCTTCGGCGGTGCCGAACTTGGCTGCCCCGTGGCCCGCAAAGTGCTCGCGCTATCCTCAACGCCGGCGTTTCTGGCGCATGTGCGTGCGCTGGCTAAGGGGTTTCGCGATGGGCTCCAGCCCCTTGTCGAACGTTACGACGGTTTTTTTCGGGGGGTGCGGCAATTGGGCCTGATGATGGGCCTCGAACTGCAAGACGACCTGTGCGGCCCTATTTTATCCAAATGCGCCTACGATCATGGTTTGCTGATGATCTATGCCAACAATGCGCCGTCCGTATGCCAGTGCCTGCCCCCCCTGATTATGACACATGACCAGATTCCCTGGGTGCTGGAACGCCTGGATCGGGCCCTGGCGGCGGCAGCGGAATTCCACCAGTCCCTAACCTGAAGACGGGTCGGGCCATTTGTCCCGATCCTCCATGCACCGCGGCAATCCCGCAGTGCCCGCACGTGAGGCGCCATGAATCTACCGGCCCGGCCTGTGACGGTCGACAGCGCTTTTCTGGAACGCTTCGAAGCTGGCTTGAACCCCCAGCAGCCCGAAGCTTCCCGCATTCCGGCGTGCATTCTGGGCTTCGGCGAGATATCGAGCATTTTTGCCATTCAGGGTGTTGACGGCATCGCTTTCAAACGGCTGCCGGTTTTCAGCACGACGGAGGAGGCCGAAGCCTATGCCGCCATGTTCCGCACCTATTGCGGCCACCTGGCGTCAGCCGGCCTGCATCTCCCGGGCCAGGCCACGGCGGTGGTAGGGTCCGCCGCCGGCGTCGTCGCCCTCTACATCGCCCAGCGTCAGTTGCCGGATCACCTCTTCGGCCACCGGCTGATCCACCAGGGGCGCCGGGACGATACCCTGGCCTTGATTCGTGAGATCGTGGCCCTGATCGACGGGGTCTGGCAATTTAACGCCGAGCGCGGTCCGGGCCTGGAACTGGCCTTGGACGGGCAGCTTTCCAACTGGGTGCGCACGCCGGACCAGGGGGCTTCCTCCCTTTATTATATCGACACGAGCACGCCTTTGTTCCGCATCGACGGCCGGGAGCAACTGGATCCGGAAAAGTTGCTGCAAAGTGCGCCCGGCGCCCTGCGCTGGATCCTGCGGCAGTTTTTCCTGGACGATGTGATGAACCGCTATTATTCCCACCGGGATGTGATGGTCGATCTGATTGCCAATCTCCACAAGGAACAGCGCCCCGATCTGATTGAACCCGTGACCGAGACGGTCAATCAATGTTCGAAGATCCTGGAAAAACCCCTTACGCCGGAAGCGGTCCAGCGCTACTATCGTGGGGATCGCCTCATCTGGTCGCTTTTTCTGGCCTTCCGGCGCATCGATCGCTGGCTGTCCCGCCATCTGTTCCGCCGGCGTTATGAATTCATCCTTCCCGGAACCATTAAACGGTGACTTGCGCATGTGCGATACCTTCGTAGCCACGGCCTCGGCCACCCGTGACGGATCCGTCGTTTTCGGCAAGAACAGTGATCGGGAAGCCAACGAAGCCCAGGCCCTGGAATACCATCCGGCACGGGAATACCCTGTCGGCGCCCGCACGAAGTGTACCTATATCGATATCCCCCAGGTAGTGGTCACGCAACCGGTCCTGCTGTGTCGCCCCTTCTGGATGTGGGGGGCGGAAATGGGGGCCAACGCTGCGGGTTTGGTGGTGGGTAATGAAGCGGTATGGACCCGAATGCCCCTGGACCGCAAGGGGGGCCTGACCGGCATGGACATGGTGCGCCTGGCCCTGGAGCGGGCGACCAGCGCGGAAGCCGGTGTGGCGGTCATCAGTGGTCTGCTGCATGACTTCGGCCAGGGCGGGATCTGCGGGTACCGGGACCGCCGCATGGCGTATCACAACAGTTTTATCCTGGCCGATCCCCAGGATGCCTGGGTCCTGGAAACCGCCGGCCCCTACTGGGCGGCCAAGCGCATCCGGGGGACTTATGCCATCAGCAACGGTTTGACCATCGGTGCCGATTTCGACCGGGGGCATCCCCACCTGGGCCGATTTCGTAAGAAGGGCCAATCCTTTGACTTTGCCAGGCGTTTTGCGGATGGCTTCTACACCTTTTTTTCAGCTTCCCGCCCCCGTCGTGTCTGCACCCAGGCGCACCTGGCTGACGCCGACGGCCGCATCGGTCCGGCGCTGGCCATCCAGCTTTTACAGGACCATGGGGAGGCGGCCTACCGGCCGGACAGCCATTTGCTGGGGGATCGCATTTGCGCGCATGCGGCCAACGGCCTGACGCGCAACGCCACCCAGACCACCGGCTCCCTGGTGGCCCATTTGAAGCCGGATGGCGTGACTTTATGGGTGACGGGAACCTCCGCGCCCTGTACGGCTGTTTTCAAGCCGGTCTGGTTTGGGGGAGAGGTGCTCCCGGATATCGGTCCTGCCCCGGGCGGCCATTTCGATCCGGCATCCCTGTGGTGGTTCCACGAACAATTCCACCGCCGGGTGCTGATGGATTTCGGGACGGCCTGCGCCGGCTTCCGGGAAGGGCAAAAGGCTTTGCAGGTCAATTTGGCCGCATTGGCTGATACGGTTTCCGAACGGCTGCCGACAGATGTAACGGCTGAAGCGTTTCGTCTATCCCGGGAATGGACCGCCCGTCAGATCGAACAATTGTCGTCCCCGGGCACCCGTACCGGGCGTCCCCCGCGCCGTTCTTATCGCCGTTACTGGGCCAGGCAAAACCGTCTTGCCGGCCTGTATCTCTAAATATCGATCCCTTCGGCGGCGATGGCTTTTTACCGCCCGGAAAGGATAGTCAGAGCGCAGGTTAATTGTAAATGGGAGTTGATCTATTCCCTAAGGCTCTGATATTCAACATTTTACACCATTAATGACCGATGTCGCAGGAGGAGCGGGTTTGATTCCCGCATGATTGCCCAAATGGAAGCCTTCAGTCAATTTGGTAAATATCAGATTCTGGATCGCATTGCCTACGGCGGTATGGCCGCACTTTATCGCGCCAGGATCCGGGGAGACCAGGGGTTCCAGAAGTTTGTGGCCGTCAAGAAGATGCACGCCCATTTTTCCATCGAACCGGAGGCGGTGGCAGCATTTATCCAAGAGGCCAAGCTGGCGGCCTTCCTGCAACATCCCAATATCGTCCAGATTTACGATTTCGGATGCATGGAGGGGGTCTATTTTATCGTCATGGAATATCTGCAGGGCAAAGACCTGCGTACCCTGACGACAACACTGGATGAGCAGCAGCGCCCACTCGGTCTGGAAAACAGCCTTTGTGTCGCCGCGTCGGTCTGCGCCGGTCTGGAATACGCCCACCGTCTTACGGACATGGCCGGTCGTCCGCTCGACATCGTACACCGAGACATCAGCCCCCAGAACATTTTCGTGACCTATGCCGGCCAGGTCAAAATCCTCGATTTCGGCATTGCCAAGGCCACGGATCGCGGGGCCACCACCGAGGCCGGGGTGCTCAAGGGCAAAGTGGCCTACATGTCGCCCGAGCAGGCACAGGGCAAGGTTATCGATCACCGCTCGGACATTTTTGCCGTGGGGGTCATTCTTTACGAACTGCTCACCGGACGCCGCCTCTATAACGGCAATACCATGGAGATCCTGAGGCGTGCCCAGACCGGCGAGTTCGCACCGCCGGAAAACATCCTGCCGGACATGACCCCGCAACTCCGTGATGTCTTTCAGGGGCTTTTAGCGGTTAAACCGGAAGATCGTTTCCCGGATTGCGCCGCGGCCCTGGCAGCCCTGGAGGAATGCCTCGGTGATTTGTCGGCCCGTTCCATCGAGCGGCATTTGGCAGACCTTGTCAGCGATTTGTTCGCCGAGGAAAAAGCCAACGAAGCGGCAGGTCTGAAGAACCTGGCGGCTGACGGCGGTGGCACCGACCCCAGCGAACCCGCATCCAAACTGCCAGCCGCCGAGACGCTATCGACGGTGGAACCCGCCGCGATCCCGACCCGCCAGCCAATGCCACCGGCGACCGAAGCACGCCAAAGCGGCCGTCGATGGATAGGTCTCGGCCTTATCAGTATCCTGGCGGTGGCGGCATTTTTTATGTGGGTGCGCTGGCACGTTCCCGGCAACGGCGGGGGAAAGCCCCTCGAAGCCTTTGAAGCCAGGCGTTATGCGGATACCGCCACGACGGCGGCAGCGGATCGGAGGGGGGCTGCCGATGGATCCGAGCAGGGCGAACCGGCCGGGATCTCGCCCATCGAAGTACAGGCCCGCAACTTGATGGCCTCGAATCCGGAAGATGCCATGACGCTTTGGCGCCAGTTGGCCGGGAATGAGCCGGACAATCTCCGGGCCCACTTCAGCCTCGGGTTGCTTCACCTCGGGCAGGAGGATTATCCGGCCGCGATCGCCGCTTTCGAGCGTGTTCTGGAACTGGCCCCGGAAATGGTCGATGCCCACTTTAACCTCGGCTTTGCCTATGCTAAAATCAATCAGTATGGTGAGGCAACCCGGCATTACGAAAAGGTGGCGGCCGAGGCCCCGCCCTATCAGGATGAGGTGCTTTTCAATTTGGCCATTGTTCAGGACATCCAGGGCGATCGGCAGGCGGCGGTCCGCAGCCTCAAGGGGGCGCTGCGGTACAACCCCCACAATGTCAGGGCGATCAGCTACCTGGCGCGGATGGAAAGGCGGTTCTCTTCACCACCATGAGACGAAACCAAGGGCGACGATTCAGGGGGTGGCTGCTGCTGGTTCTGGTGGCCGGCTGTTTGACGGCCTGTTCGGCGTTGAAACCGAAGCTGGACCCCGTCGGCGGCCAAAGCAAAGCCCCTCCCCGCAAGGTGGTGCTGCCGAGTGTGAATTACCAGGGTGTTTTTTGCTACCTGCACAATGTGCGCTGGCCCGAGGAGACCCTGGCCGTGATCGCGCGCTGGTACACCGGAAAAGAGCAGAACGCCCGTATTCTGGCCCGGGTCACCCCCAATCTCAGAGCAAACGATTTACGTAAGGGCGATGTGGTTTTCATTCCCCGTGAGCTTTTCCGGCACAATGTTCCGCTTACCCACAGCTATGCCCGCAAGCACGGCAAGACACCTGCATCGGCCCCAAGGCCGGCCACGCAAACCGCTGCACCGCCCGATGACGACTTCCCGGAAGATGGGACGCGCCCCGTGCCTTATGGACCGCGGACTTATCCTGATTAGCATTTCACGCTCGCACTGTTTTCAATCCGGCCAGCCGGGATAAACCTATCGCTTGGGGATTGCAATGATGGACAGGCGCCCCAAAACCTGGCTTCTCTTCTCCCTATGGATGGCCATTTCCAGTTGTGCCATGCCATTGGACCATCGCACGGTCGATGGGACTTACCTCGATTTCAACGGGGAGGTGCGCCATACGTACGGACACAATTATGAAACGGTGGTTAATGCCGGTATCGACACCCTCGCGGCATTGGATTTACCGGTGCGCTCCAAACGCGGGGGGCCCTGGGAAACCATTGTCCTGGCGGCGGCCCCGGCCGGTTCAACGCTGAGGTTGCGTTTCAGGCCGGAAGTTGGCGGCCGCACAAGCGTGGGTGTTCGAACCGGCACAACCGGGTACCGGGACCATGAATTCTCTTTTCACGTGCATGCCCGGCTTAAAGAAAGGTTGAAAAGCGCTGTAGCGGCGCCACCAGACCGTGAACCGGGTTCCCCCACCCGGCCGATGGTGGCGGACGATTCCCAGGATGTGCCGACAAACGAACGGGATCCGGCGGTTGGCCAGGCGGCAACGCCGTATTCCGAGAGCGGATTTATTCCCAACAAAGCCATTGTAGCGCCGGTCTCCCCATCAATGGCCTCCCGGCCTGAGTCGGCAGGTCCTGCCCAATTTCCGGAAAAATCTATCCCTGCCCGTTTGCCGAAGCCTGACTACACGGTATATTTCCAAAAAAATTCAAACCTTCCCGGTCCGGACCAAATGGCCAAACTGGATCAGATCGCTGACCGGGTCATGGCGAATCCATCCTGGACCATATCCCTCAGCGGCTATGCCGGAAGGGATGAAAGTGAAGGCCAACACGGGCTGGTTTCCGAAACACGGGTCATGGCGGTTAAGTTTTATCTCGTGGGGAAGGGGGTCGCGGCCGAACGCATCGCCGACCGGACCCAGGAAATGCCCGCAATCGGAAAAACGGTTGATGCCCATCTTCAACAACGGGTCGATATCCGCCTGTTTCCGGGCCCATAGCGGTGCCCCTGAAGCCTTGCCCAAGAAGGTTTCGAACGCGCACAATATTCGGGCTGGTCGGAATTAAATGAATGTAAATTACCCGTTGACATCCGATTAGTGATTGGGTATGGTTCTCCATCAAATGTTGGAAACAAGTCTTGGTATATAGTCGCTGGAATGATAGCGGCCCTGCTGGTCCCTCCCATAGATGGACCGAACCCAGTGCGATTCGCTGGGATAAGCGCACGGCCGTTGCCATTGAAAGGAATGTCGCTTCCATGCCGTCTCCCCTTGAAAAAGCCCGCCAGGCGCCTGATTCCATGAAAGGGCGTATTCTTTCTGCGGCCCGCAAGCTGTTTGGTGAATACGGGTTTCACGGGGTCACGACACGCATGATCGCCAAGGCGGTCGGCATCGACATATCCACCCTTTACTACCACTGGGGGGAAAAACAGGATCTTTACGAAGCGGTTCTCACCGACCTTAACGAAGATATTCGCCTGAAGCTCAGGGAAATCGAAAAACTGGTTCACGGCAAGCCCCTCGATGTGCGCCTGGAAGTGGCTATCGACGTCATGAGCGACTATCTGTTTCACAATCCCGAAGCCTCCAATCTGATGCTCTTCAGCTATTTTGTTAAAACGCGGACCCGTTCGGACCTGGACACCCGTATGACCGAGCACCTGGCCAATATCGCTGTGGCCATGGGGCTGGCCCTGGACAAAACCCACGTGCCGCCCCAGGCCAATGCCCGGGTGCTCGCCGTGTGGAACTCCATTATTAATTTTGCCTCCGGGGAAAACTATTTCCGGCCCATGCTGAGCCTGGACCGGGATGCCTACCTGGAGGTTGTCAAAGAAACACTGAAATTTATCCTGATCCCGGCCTTTACCCGGAAGGATTCATGATGCGGCATTGATGCCGATGCGCCTGTTTTTTTTGGGGCCACCGGCTGGCGTTGGCGTGAACGTAAGGGGATATCGGTTTTTACAATTTTGGATCCATCAAATGATGGAATTGATTGATGGAAATCCGTTAATCTTTTGGTATGAAGGAGGACACCATGGCATTGAATCTTGACGCGGTGGGCAAACCGTTTGCCCCCCTGACCAAGGATTACGACTGGAAAGATGTTGTTTTGTATGCCCTTGGGGTCGGCGCCGGGTTTCCCGAGCTGGACTACTGCTATGAAAAAGACCTGAAAGTCATTCCCAGTTTTTCCATTGCATCCATTTTCAAGATCCTGATGCAGATCGGGCTGGAGTCCAACATCAACCTGGCCGGCGTGCTCCACGGTGAACAGGAATTGATCTTCCACAATCCCATCCCGGTGGAAGGCACCATGACCACCAAGGGCAAGATCAGCCACATCTACGACAAGGGCGAAGGCCGGGGCGCCCTGGTGATCGGTGAGAGCGACACCTTTCACTCCAATGGGCAAAAGCTCTTCACCAGCATCTGTACGATCTTCGGCCGTCTCGACGGTGGGTTCGGCGGGCAGGACGCCCCCAAAAACGAAGTGGTTTTCCCCGACCGGGATCCGGATTTCAGTATCGAGGCGACCCCTTCCCCTGATCAGCCCCTGATCTACCGTCTTTCCGGGGACGTGTTCAGTCTGCACGTGGATCCGGAATTTGCCAAAATGTCAGGTTTCGAAAAACCCATCATGCACGGCCTGTGCACCCACGGGTTTGCCTGCCGGGCCCTGATGGACTGCCTGATCCCGGGAGAACCCGAGAAAGCCCGCCGGATGGCCTGCCGTTTTTCCAAGACCCTATACCCGGGGATCCCCATCAAAACCCTGATCTGGAAAACCGACGAGGGCAAGGCCCTGTGGCGGGTGATCAATATGGAAAACGAAGAAATCGTTATCGACAACGGTATCTTCGAGTACGGCGATATCCCCAAACGTGAGATTCGCTATGACGGCAAGGTGGCCATTGTTACCGGTGCCGGCGCCGGCCTGGGAAGGGCCTACGCTCTGGAACTGGCCCGGCGGGGCGCCAAGGTTGTCGTCAACGATCTGGGCGGGGCCCGGGATGGTTCGGGCAGCGGTTCGGCGGCTCCGGCCGATCAGGTGGTGACCGAAATTACGTCGGCTGGTGGCGAAGCCGTGGCCAACTACGACAACGTGGCCACGGTGGAGGGGGGCGAAGCCATCGTCAAGACCGCTCTCGACACCTTCGGAACTGTCGATATCCTCATCAACAATGCCGGAATCCTGCGGGACAAGAGTTTTGTCAAGATGGAACCGGAAAACTGGCATGCGGTGCTCGACGTCCATCTCAAAGGGGCCTACCATGTTTCCCGCCCGGCCTTTGCCGTGATGAAGGCCAAGGGCTACGGGCGCATCGTCATGACCACGTCGGCGGCGGGGCTTTACGGAAATTTCGGCCAGACCAACTACACCGCGGCCAAACTTGCCCTGGTAGGCCTCATGAACACCCTGAAACTCGAGGGGAAGAAATACAACATACGGATCAATACGGTAGCGCCGGTGGCAGCCTCACGGCTTACCGAAGATATCCTTCCCCCGGATCTGTTCGAGAAACTCAAACCGGAGTTCGTCACCCCCATGACCCTTTTCCTCTGTTCGGAAGACTGCCCGGTGAGCGGCAACATCTACAACGTGGGCATGGGATTTTGCAATCGGGCCGCCGTCGTTACCGGTCCCGGTGCTGTGGTCGCCAAAGGGGAGGGGTTTCCGGAACTCGAAGACATTGTCGACAACCTGGACAAAATCGCTTCCCTTAAAGGGGCCAAGGAGTACGTCGATCTCAACGAGCAGATCGGCGATCTCATGGCGGCATTTACGCCTAAATCGGAAGCGGCGGCCGGTGAAGACGATCCGACTGGCATCTCGGTCGGTGACATCTTCGCGGACCTGGGGAATCATTTTCAACCGGAAGCGGCGGCCGGCGTCGATGTGGTCTTCCAGTATATTATTGCCGGTGCCGGCGGCGGCGACTGGTACACGGCTATAAAAGATCAAAGCTGTGCCGTGGAAGCCGGATGCCATGACAAACCGACCTGCACATTGAAAATGGATGCGGAGGATTTCGTTGCCATGATGACGGGAAAACTGCCGGCCATGCAGGCCTTTTCCTCCGGCAAACTGGTCATCGAAGGCGACATCATGAAGTCCCAGCTGATCGAAAAGCTGTTCAAACTCTAAACGCGCCAATTGAAATAGGCGACAGCTGAGGGCCGGCAAGGCCCTTTTTCGAGCAAGCAAGTTCATTCAAGCAAGGAGACAAACAATGATAGGAATTACTTCTTTCGGTGCCTATATCCCGCACCTGCGACTGAGCCGGTCATCCATCGTTCAGCATATGGGGTGGTTCGCCCCGGCCATCATGGCGGTTTCCCAGGGGGAACGGTCCATGTGCAACTATGACGAAGATTCCATAACCATGGCGGTGGCCGCCGCCCGCGACTGCCTGGCGGGCGGAGACAAGTCAGCACTCGATGCCCTTTACCTGGCCTCCACCACCCTGCCGTTTGCCGACCGCCAGAACGCCGGTATTGTCTCGGCCGCCCTGAATCTTTCCGATGAGATCATCACCGCCGATTATACCGCGTCACAAAAAGTGGCCACCACCGCACTGATCACGGCGCTGGAGTCGGTTCAGAGCGGCAACCGGAAGCAAATCCTGGTGACCGCGGCGGACAAACGCGAGACCAAAACCGCCTATTTCTATGAAATGTGGTTCGGCGACGGTGCGGCCGCCCTTTCGGTGGGCAATGAGAACGTCATTGCCGAGTTTTTGGGATCTTATTCTTTGTCCTGCGATTTCGTGGATCACTACCGGGGCGCGTTCCAAAAGTACGATTATGTCTGGGAGGAACGCTGGACCCGGGACATCGGCTACGGCGAAATCATTCCCAAGGCGGTCAACGGTCTGTTCGACAAGCTCGGCATCACCATGGATGATGTGGATAAGCTGGTCTATCCCTGCTTTTTCAAGGGGGATCACAAGAAAATCGCCAAAAAGCTGGGGGCCACCCCCGAAAAATTGGTGGACAATATGCATGAGGTTTGTGGCGAGACCGGTGCGGCCCACGCTTTTATGATGTTCATTGCCGCCCTTGAGAAGGCCCAGCCGGGTGAACGGATCCTGCTGGTAGGATTCGGGCAGGGCGCCAATGCCCTCTACTTCAAGGTCACCGACCAGATAAAAGCGTTGGCGGGGCGAAATGGCGTGTCCGGTTCCCTGGCCAACAAAAAAGTGATCGACAACTATGCGAAGTGGCTCAAATTCCGTGATTTGATCCAAACCGAGATGGGTATTCGGGCCGAAGCCCCCACCCAGACGGCGACCACCGTTCTGTGGCGGAAGAACAAAATGCTCCTTGGCCTGGTGGGCGGTAAATGTCGGAAATGCGGCACACCCCAGTTCCCGAAAATGGACTATTGCGTCAACCCCTCTTGCGGCGCCCTGAACAGCCAGGACGATTACGAATTTGCCGATGCCCCGGCCAAGGTCAAGACGTTTACGGGGGATATGCTGGCCATCTCCGTCGATCCGCCGGCCATTTACGGTATGGTCCAGTTCGACGACGGGGGCCGGATAATGGCGGATTTTACCGATTGTGAGCTGGACGAAGTGAAGGTCGGGCTGCGGGTGCAGATGGCGCTGAAACGCAAGGTTGAAGACGCTCAGCGCGGGTTTGTGAACTACTTCTGGAAAGCGGTTCCGGCGCCCGGTGCGGTGGAAGAAATGAAAAAGGTTCGCTTTGACGGTCGGGTGGCCATCATCACCGGCGCCGGGGCGGGTTTGGGACGAACCTATGCCCTGGAGCTGGCCAAACGGGGCGCCAAGATCGTGGTCAATGACCTGGGCGGCGCCCGTGACGGCGCCGGAGACGGCTCGCGCTCGCCGGCTGAAAAAGTGGTCGCCGAGATCGAGGAACTGGGCGGGGAAGCTGTACCGAATTTCGACAACGTGGCCACGGTGGAGGGTGGCGAGTCCATCGTTAAAACCGCCCTGGATGCTTTCGGCACTGTGGATATCGTGATCAACAACGCCGGCATTCTCCGGGACAAGAGCTTTACCAAGATGACGCCGGAAAACTGGAATGCGGTGGTCGATGTTCACCTCAACGGCGCTTATAATGTCACCCGGCCGGCCTTCAAGATCATGAAGGCTAAAGGCTATGGCCGCATCGTCATGACGACTTCGGCCGCCGGCCTTTACGGCAACTTCGGCCAGACAAACTATTCGGCGGCCAAGCTGGGCCTGGTGGGCCTCATGAACACCCTCAAACTGGAAGGCCGGAAATACAACGTCAAATGCAACACCATTGCGCCCATTGCGGCATCACGGCTGACCGAGGATATCCTGCCCCCGGACCTGTTCGCGCAGATGAAACCCGAGTTCGTGACCCCCATGGCGATGTATCTCTGCAGCGAGACGTGCCAGCCGACCGGTGAAATCTTCAACGCCGGGATGGGGTACTACAACCGGGCGGCCGTCATGACCGGGCCCGGCATCCAGTTGGCCACCGAAGAATTGCCGACCGTCGAAATGGTTGCCGACAACTTCGATGCCATCAATGCGCTGGAAGGCGCCAAGGAGTTGAGCGATGCCAATGCGGCACTGATGGATCTCATGACCCCACCGGCACCGCCTGAAACCGAAGACACCTCAAGCGAGGGTGGAGACAGCGGCATCGATGTGCAGGCAATTTTTGACAATTTGGCGACGACGTTCAAAACCGAGGCGGCGGCCGGAGTGGAGGTGATCTTCCAGTTCAACATCTCCGGCGGCGCCGGCGGGGACTGGCATGCGGTCATCAAAGACAGCGCCTGCACCATTGCCGCCGGGCAGCATGCCAAACCCGTTTGCACCCTGAAAATGGAGGATACGGATTTTGCCGCCATGATGAGCGGCAAACTGCCTCCCATGCAGGCCTTTACGGCCGGTAAGCTGGTGATCGAAGGGGATATCATGAAGTCCCAGTTGCTCGAAAAACTGTTCCAAATATAGACCTGCGGCGCAAATTTGAAGGACGAGCGGCTGGCCGCTTTCATAAAAATTAAAATGATTCCAGGGAGGACACCGTATGGCTACGGGCATAAAAGATAAAGTCGCGATTATCGGAATGGGTTGTTCCCGCTTTGGAGAACGCTGGGACATGGGGGCCGAGGAGTTGATGGTGGAGGCCTTCGAGGAGTGTATCGCCGATGCCGGCGTCGAGAAAAAGGATATCGAGGCGGCCTGGCTCGGTACCTGTTTCGAAAGCATCAACGTGGGCCGGAGCGCGTGTCCGCTGTCGACGACCCTGCGGTTGCCGTTTATCCCGGTGACCCGTGTCGAAAACTTCTGCGCCACAGGGACCGAGGCGTTTCGGGGAGCGGTCTACGCCGTGGCTTCGGGGGCCTACGATATCTGCCTGGCATTGGGGGTGGAAAAGCTCAAGGACACCGGTTACGGCGGACTGCCCAGTTTTGTCGGGTCCGACTCCGGTACGTTGACCTGGCAGTGGTTTCCCAACATTACCGCCCCCGGCTCATTTGCCCAACTGGCGTCGGCCTATGGGGCCAAGTACAACGTGTCTGACAAAGACATTAAAGAGGCTATGGCCCACGTATCGGCCAAAAGCCATGCCAACGGGTTGAAAAATCCCAAAGCTCATCTGCGCAAGGCGGTTTCCAAAGAACAGATCATGGCGGCCCCCATCATTGCCCATCCTCTGGGGCTTTTCGACTGCTGCGGGGTGAGCGACGGCGCGGCCTGCGCCATTGTCACCACGCCCGAGATCGCTAAAAAGATGGGCAAGAATGATCTTGTTTCGGTCAAGGCGCTGCAGCTTGCATTGAGCAGCGGAGAAGAAATGTCCTACAATGACTGGGACGGGGATCACTTCATGACCACCTCCAAGGCCAGCACCATGGCCTACAAGGAAGCGGGTATCACCGAACCCCGTAAAGAAATCAGCATGATGGAGGTGCATGATTGCTTTTCCATCACCGAACTGGTGACCATGGAAGACCTGTATATCTCTGAAAGGGGACAGGCCTGGCGGGACGTGCTGGACGGTGTCTACGATATCGACGGCAAGGTTCCCTGCCAGGTGGACGGCGGTCTCAAGTGTTTCGGCCACCCCATCGGGGCATCCGGTCTGCGCATGATTTACGAGATGTACCTCCAGCTTCTGGGGCGGGCCGGAGATCGGCAACTGGAAAATCCAACTTACGGCCTTACCCACAACTTGGGCGGTTTCCCGTCCATGAACGTGTGCAGCATCTCCATCGTCGGCAAATATGACGGATAGACGTTAACCGGGGTGATGCAACAGCAGGGCTGAAGGAGGCTGCGGAATCGGTAACGCAAGTTGGAAAAGGATTGCGATAGTTCGGCATCTCTTGCCTTCAAACAGAGGGGTGCCGGCCATCGCCAATCGGGCATTGACTGTTACCATCGACTAACCGGTCTCAGAAAGGAATATGCCATGCATCTTGGAGAACTTGTTGCCCGTAATGCGCGAACCGTTCCTGACAAACTGGGGATTATTTACGAAGACCGCCGGTATACCTGGAAGGAAGTCAATGATCAGGTCAACACCATCGCCAACGCGCTGATCGACAGAGGGGTGCAGAAGGGGGACAAGGTCGCCCTGTGGATGTTCAATTCCGATCTTTTTCTGCTGGCCTTTTACGGCGTGGTCAAGGCGGGCGGGGTGGCTGTACCGGTCAACTTTCGGCTGGCCCCTCGGGAGGCCGAATATATTTTCGACAACTGCGACGCGGTGGCGCTTGTTTTTGACGATGTCTTCGCGCCCGCCATTCGAGAAATGCAGCCACGGCTGAAGGCCGCGCAGCATTATTTTTCAGCTGGAGAAGATGAATTCGAAGGGGTTGCATCCCTGACGAAGACGATTGACGCCGGAAACGTCGGGGACCCCGGGGTAATGGTGGATGAATACGATTTAAGCGAAATCATCTACACGTCCGGTACCACCGGAAAGCCCAAGGGCGCGGTGTTCGTGCACCACAATCAGATGGTGCTGACCACCACCGTCGCTTCACTGGTTTCCATGCGCCCCAGCGATATTATCCTGCACGCCGCACCCATGTTTCACTCCGCCGAGCTCAACCTCTACGTCAACCCCGGCACCTATTTGGGCTGCACCCACGTGGTGGTGAAGGATTTTCTCCCTGATCGTGTCCTGGCGCTCATCGAGAAGGAGCGTGTCACCCAATTTTTCGGGGCCCCCATCATGTATTCGTTTATGATGATGGTTCCCGATTTCGACCGTTACGATCTTTCTTCCATGCGTTACTTCGGGTATGGCGCCGCCCCCATGGCGGCTGAATCGGTGCGTCAAATGATCCAGAAATTCGGCACGGGTCAATTTTTCTGTCTATGCGGTCTTACCGAGGGGGGCCCCGGCGGCATCGCCCTTTTTCCCGAGGATCAGATCCGCAAGGCCGGGGCCGGCGGGAAGTATATCGTCAACATGGAAACGCGGCTGGCGGATCCCGAAGGCAACACCATAACCGCGCCGGGGGTGGTGGGGGAACTGCTCATCAAGGGCGAGACCACGATGAAGGAATACTACAAGAACCCGGAGGCCACCCGGGCGACCATCCGTGACGGATGGGTGTGGTCCGGCGATTTGGGTGTCATGGATGAGGAAGGATACATCACCCTGGTGGATCGCAGCAAAGACATGATCATTACCGGAGGGGAAAACGTCTACAGCAAGGAGGTGGAGGACGCCATCTACGAACATCCCGCCATCGCCGATGCGGTGATTATCGGCAAACCCCATCCCGAATGGGGCGAGACGGTCATGGCCGTTGCTGTGCTCAAAGAGGGGCAGGCGCTTGATGTCGAGAGCCTGCGTGAATTTCTGAAACCCAAAATTGCCGATTACAAGATTCCGAGACTGTTGGAAATTACGACGGAGTTGCCGCGCAATGTTTCCGGGAAAGTTCTCAAGTTCAGGCTGCGGGAGCAATTTGCCGGGGGTGAGGCGCATTGATCCCGTGACGGCCCATGCCAGAGGAATGTAACGGGTCATGATCGCGTGCTGAAACAGTACATGATCTGCCGATGGGGAAAAGCGGTTCGTCGTGTCTGGATTTGAACGTCATGGGTTGGCCCGAAAGCTTTTGGCGGCTGACATTGCTGCCGACCAGGCCTGACAAGGAGTGGAGCTATGGTGACACTGGATAAATCGCAGAAGGAAATCCTGAAGGCGGCGTCGGAATTCGCCAAAGGAGAGTTCGACAAGGATCAGGCGCTGGCGTTGGAAAACGCCAATGCCTTCCCCCATGATATCTGGAAAAAAGCGGCCGATTTAGGGTTTGTGGGCGTCCATTTACCAGAGGAATTTTCCGGCGGTGGTTTGGGAATGCTGGAGGCCTGCCTGATCGCCGAGGCCTTCTGCCGCAAGGATTCGAGCATCGGCATGGCCCTGGCCATGGCGACCAGCGGGGCCGAAGGCCTGGTGCGTTACGGCGATGCCGATCAAAAGAAAGCCTACTTGCCGCGCATCGCCGAGGGGGAAATGCAATGCGGGTTTGGGTTTTTCGAATCCGAATGCGGCGGTGATCTGGCAGGCGTTGCTACCGTAGCGGAAAAGAAAGACGGTCACTGGGTAATCAACGGTACCAAATCCCATGTCTGGAACGGTGGTGCCGCCGGCGTCTACCTGATCTTAGGCCGCACCGACCCGGAAGCATCACCGGGAAAAGGGTTGAGTCTTTTCCTGGTGGATGCCGATCAGGAAGGCCTCACGATTCGGGATGCCGAAAGAAGACTCGGGGGCAACATGGTGGCATGTGCCGATCTGGTTTTCACCGATGTACATCTTCCGGCTGCCAATCTGCTGGGAAAAGAAGGCCGGGGGCTTCCCCAGGCCGAGACTATTATCGAGGAAACCGGTATTCTGATCGCAGGGCAATGCCTGGGAACGGCGGCCGGGGCTCTGGACCGGGCCCTGGCCTACGTCAGGGAGCGCGAGCAGTTCCAGCGCAAGCTGGCGGCTTTCGAGGTTACCCGGCAGAAGATTGCCGGCATGGCGCTGCAGGTCGAGCAGGCCCGTCTGATGACCTATGGCGCGGCACGTTGCGGCGATGCGGGCAAAGGGCTGGACCGCCTGGGCGTCATGGCCCGCATCACCGCCGCCAAGGCGGCCGTGGCCGTGGCCGACGAAGCCATTCAGCTTTTCGGTGGCTATGGCTACATGAAAGAGTCCGAGGTGGAGCGCTTTTATCGCGATGCCAAGGTCGCCGACCTGACCCTGGGTGGAACGATTCATCTGAAGAACAAAATTGCCGGCCGTGTTATCGGCAAGATCAAATAAGAGGGTAGCCTGATGGAAATTCTCCAGTATACGGATGCACACACGGACTTTCGCATGCGCCTGCGATCCTTCATGGACCGGGAAGTCGTGCCCCATATCGATCAATGGGAGGCCGATCATAAGGTTTCCCGGGACGTCTGGCGGAAAATGGGCCGGGAGGGATTTCTCTGCACGTCCCTGCCTGAATCCTATGGTGGTTTGGGTGGTGATTTCCGGTACGGCGTTATCGGTATCGAAGAGATATCCCGGACCAACCACGGCGGGCTGGCCGCACCGCTGCACAGCGACATTGTCGTGCCCTACATCGCCTCTTACGGCAATGCATCCCAGAAAGAAAAATACCTTCCCGGCTGTGCCTCAGGCGATATCGTCACCGCCGTGGCCATGACCGAACCGGGGGCCGGCAGCGACTTGAGCAGCATGGTGGCCACCGCCGAGGAAGACGGCGATCAGGTGGTGCTCAACGGCGCTAAAACCTTTATTTCCAACGGGATTCTCTGCGACCTGGTGATTGTTGCGGCCAAAGATCCGGCCGAGGCCAATCCCCACCAGGCCATTTCCCTCTACCTGGTGGAAGACGGCACTCCCGGGTTCAAGAAGGGCAACCAGCTCGACAAGATGGGGCTCTACAGCCAGGATACGGCCGAATTGTTTTTCTCGGACTGCCGCATTCCCCGGGCCAACCGTTTGGGGGACAAAGGCATGGGATTTCTCATGCTCATGGATAAACTGCAGCAGGAGCGGCTTGTTTGCGCGATCATGGGTGTGGCCGGGGCCGAATTCATGCTCGACTGGACCACGACTTACTGCAAGGAAATCTCCTCGGGCGGAAGGCCTCTGAGCCGGTCCCAGGCCGTGCAGTTTGCCCTGGTGGAAATGGCCACCGACGTCAACCTGGGACGGACTTTCGTTGACAAGCTGGTGGCCGATCACGTGGAAGGCCGCAATGTCATCGTCGAAACGTCCATGGCCAAATACTGGTGCACCGAGTTGGGCAGCCGGGTTGCGAATCGCTGCCTGGATATCGTCGGTGAGTCCGGCAGCACCGAGGCCTGTCCGCTGGTGCGCGGCCTGCGGGATGCCCGGGTCATGTCCATTTTCGCCGGAACCAATGAAATCATGAAGGGGATCGCCGCCAAGTTCATGGGGCTTTAGTATGGATGATGTTATCTTTTTCCGTTAGCCGAGGTAATTGACTCACTATAAGATAGGGAGATTCTGATGATTCGCACACGCATTACGGAAATGCTGGGGATCCGCTATCCCATTGTCGGGGGTACGATGATGTGGATATCAAATGCCGATTTCGTTGCCGCCGTTTCCAATGGCGGCGGCCTGGGTGTCCTGGCTTCGGCGATTTATGCTTCCCGGGAAGAATTTGCCGCGGCCATCGACCGCATCCAGGAACTGACCGACCAGCCCTTTGCCGTGAACCTGAACCTGTTCCCCGCCATGCGGCCCATCGACAACAACGACTATCTCGACATCCTCATTGAAAAAGGCGTTGGCATTGTGGAAACATCGGGCCACGCCGCCCCCGAGGAACTCAGCGTCCGGTTCAAGGACGCCGGTATGACATGGATTCACAAATGCGTCGGGGTCCGCTACGCCCGCAAGGCCCAGTCCCTGGGGGCCGATGTCATTACGGTGGTCGGCTACGAAAACGGCGGGGCCACGGGTAAACTCGATATCGGCACCATGGTTCTGGTGCCGACAGTGGCGGATGCCGTCGATCTACCAGTCATCGGCGGCGGTGGGGTATCCGACGGCCGGGGGGTTGCGGCGGTCCTCGCCTTGGGGGGGGAGGCGGTCATTATCGGCACCCGTCTGCTGCCCACCCGGGAATGCCCGATTCACGACAACCTCAAAAATGCCCTGGTGGGGGCCTGTGAACTGGATACCATGTTGATCATGCGCTCACTGAATGCCACCCACCGCGTCTGGAACAACGCGGCTGCCAACCGCTGCGCCGAACTTGAAGATGCCTGCGCCGGGTTCGAGGAGATTTATCCGGTGGTCTCGGGCGACAATGCCAAGAAGATGTTTGACCAGGGCCAACTCGAGGCCGGGATCGTGGCCTGCGGTCAGGGCATCGGGATGGTGCAAGACATCCCCTCGGTTAAAGATCTGCTGGACCGGATGATGGTAGAGGCCGAGGAGGCTCTGGACAAAATTCATTAGGCCGCCCGGTCCTTACGGGAATGGCTTGAGCCAAGTGTTAATCTCGGTGTTGGGGCGATGACCAAAATTCATAAGAGGAAATCACGATGACGACACAAGGGGCTCTGTCCGGGGTAACGGTTCTCGATCTTTCGCGATTGCTGCCCGGCCCGTTTTGTTCGATGATCCTGGCGGACCATGGCGCTCGGGTCATCGCCATCGAGGACCGTAAACAGTACGCGGCCGACGGCCTGTTCCTGCCCAATGTCTGCCGCAACAAACAGCACATGGCCCTCGATCTGAAATCGGAAGCGGGCAAAGATATATTCTTCAGATTGGCGGCGCGGGCCGACGTGATCCTGGAGGGGTTCCGTCCCGGGGTGGTCGAACGGCTCGGCGTTGATTATGAGAAGGTGCGGGAGGTCAAGCCCGACATCGTATACTGCTCCGTGACCGGTTACGGGCAGACAGGATCTTTTCGGGATCGCGTGGGGCACGACATCAACTACCTGGGCTATTCCGGAATCCTCGATATGATCGGCGAGGCCGACCGCCCACCCTCCATCCCGGGCCCTCAAATTGCCGATATGGCCGGCGGCGGCCTGAATGCGGCCATCGGCATCCTGCTGGCGCTGTTTAGCCGGGAGAAAACCGGCCAAGGCCAATACGTGGATATTTCCATGACCGACGGCATGGTGGGGTTGCTGCCCGTGGCCATGTACTGGAAGGCCCTGACCGGCGGAACACCGCGCCGGGGCGACAACATGCTTTCCCATCGTTATGCCTGCTACAACACTTATGAAACCGCCGACGGCCGTCATTTGGCCATGGGGGCGGTGGAAAGCAAATTCTGGAAAGCCATCTGCGAGCGGTTGGGTCTGGAAAAGTATGCCGGTTTTCAATATGACGACAGCCGACGCAAGGAAATCATCGCGGCTTTCCGGGAAATTTTCCGAAAAAAAACATTGGCCCAGTGGGAGGCTGCGCTCGCCGACCTGGACCTGTGTATCAGCGGTATCCAGACGGCCGACGAAGCCATTGATTTTCCATTGTTCCGGGAACGGGAGATGTTTGTCGAAGCTCCGGGTGCCTCCGGCGAGACGGAGACCACCATCGGTGTGCCGGTGAAACTCAGTCATACGCCCGGACGGGTTCGCAATGCGTCGGTGGCTTTCGGGCAGGATACTGCCGCGATTCTTCAAGAGCTTGGGTATAGCCCGGAGGAAATGGCAGCATTCGATGCGATGGAGATTATTTAGTGCCCATCCGCAAATGGCATCTTTTAACCATTTAATACCGACATAAATAAGTCCTTTTGGGTTGAATTTGGGCATGGCGATGCCGTTCCCTCAGACAATTGTTTTTGGTTGGAATGAATCATATTCAAAATTTATAGTACAAAACAGCGGGTGGGTGGAGATTGGCTGTGGTTTGGACGCTCTCCATCGGGTCGAAGACCGGGAGCGGTAGCATGTGTTCGGCCGGGGAAGCGTATGTGCGAACGGTGCCGTTTTTTGGAAAATGCTTTGTTACGGTAAGGGAGCAGCCCAATGACAGATGATATTTTTGATATGCAGCGGGTCGGCGCGGTGGCACGTTGCAGTATGAATTGCCCGGAGAAAATGAATGCCCTCAGTCTGACAACGGGGCAGCCCATGGTGGAAACCATCCAGCGCCTCATGGATGACCCGCAGATTTCGGTTATCGTCCTGCGCGCCGAAGGGGAACACTTCTGCACAGGCGCCGATCTGGCGATGCTGGGCGACAACCTGGATCCGGCCGGCCTTTGCGATCTGATGAATCGCATCAATGGGCTGCTTTTCGATCTACACCAGGGGCCGAAGGTGGTGATCACGGCGGTGGACGGTTACGCTGTCGGAGGCGGCCTGGGCCTGGCCCTGGCCTCGGATATCACCATCGCCACGGACCAGGCCAAATTCTGCTGCGGGTTTATCCGCCTTGGCGCGGTGCCGGACATGGGGGTGACCTATTTTCTCACCGAGCGTGTCGGACTGGCCCGGGCCCGCGAATTTGCCCTGACCGGCGATATCCTCGATGCCAACCAGGCGCTGGCGATGGGCCTGGTCAACCGGGTGGTGCCCCGGGAGAAGATCGATGACGAGGTGATGGCTCTGGCCGCCCGGATCGCCAAGGCCCCGCCCAAGGCCCTGGCGCTGACCAAACGGAATCTGAATCGGGCACGCCGATTGGATTTGCAGACAGTCCTGGATATCGAGGCCCACATGCAGCCGCTCATGCTGTTGTCGGATGGCCACCGGAAGGCCATCGGAAAACTGTTAGGGTAGTGTCCATCCATAAATGACATCTTTCGGCCCCTGGCGGCGTTCTCGCTCGTTTTCAATCCTCGCAATAGCCGACTATTCCTCCGGTTGAAAACGCGCTCGGGCCTTGCCAGGAAACAAAATCTACCATTTATGGACGGACACTATAGTAGCCGGCAGACGCCTGAAACCGAACCTGACCAGAAAGGTTACATTATACGCCAAAGGAGGAGGTTATGGGATTTGATCGTGTTTGGCACCAATGGTACCCTCAAGGCACGCCCCCGGAAGTGGCTATCGAATCGGTGACCATGCCGGAAGTATTGGAACGGACTGCCCGGGACTTCCCCGATAATATTGCTTTTATTTACATGGGCACCAAGATTACCTACCGGCAGTTCAACCGTCTGGTGAACATTTTCGCCAATGCCCTGCAAGGCCTGGGGGTGACCAAGGGAGACAAGGTGGGGATGCTGCTGCCCAATATTCCCCAGCTGGTGATCGCCAACTGTGCCGTTTACAAACTCGGTGCCGTCACGGTCATGAACAATCCGCTTTATACCGAGCGCGAGTTGTTGCATCAACTCAAAGATTCGGAAACAACAACTCTGGTGACTCTGGATCTGCTACTTCCCCGGGTCCTGAAAATCAAAGCCCAGACACGCATCAAAACTGTTATCACCTGCCATATCAACGACTATCTGCCGTTTCCGGTCAAACAGCTTTTTCCCCTTGTGAAAAAGGCCATGTACCGCAAAGATGCTCCCCACGAAGGGGTGCTTCCCTTCATGCAACTGATGGCCCGCTATCCGGACACCCCGGTAGCGAGCAAGGCGGTCTGGGATGAAACCGCGGCATTGCTCTATACCGGGGGAACCACCGGGGTCAGTAAGGGGGCCGAATTGACGCACGCCAATATCTCTTCGGTGGTCCAGCAGTTCAGCGCCTGGTTTCCTGATCTGCCCTACGGCGCTCCCGAGCGGCTGTTGGGCATCTATCCGATTTTCCACTCGGCCGGTTATTCCGTCAGCCAGAACCTCCTCATCTGGAACGGCTGGACCGGTGTCATGATACCGCGTCCGGAACCGGCCGTGATCACCAAGATGCTGAAGAAATTCAAACCGACCTTCCTCCCCGGGGTCCCCACGATTTATGTGGGCTTACTGGCGCACGAACCCTTCCGTAAATTGGATCTTTCCCATGTGAAGGGCTATTTCGGGGGTGCCGCCCCCCTGGCCGAGGACACCTTGAATCAATTGCAGGATCTCTACGGCGCCATCATTCACGATGTTTACGGGGCCACGGAAAATACGGCTTTTGCGACCTGCACGCCCTGGCACGGTCAGGTGAAAATCGGGACGGTGGGCATTCCTCTGCCCAACACGGATATGAAACTTGTCGATCTGGAAACCGGTGAAGACATAACGGAACCTGATCGGGAAGGGGAGATCTGTATCCGGGGGCCCCAGGTCATGAAAGGGTACTACAACAAGCCCGATGAGACGGCCGAAGTGCTCAAAGACGGCTGGCTCTACTTAGGCGATGTGGGGCGGATGGACGCGGATGGCTATCTATCCATCGTGGACCGCAAAAAAGATATGATCGTAGCAGGCGGATACAATATTTATCCCAAGGAGGTCGATGAGGTCCTGATGGGGCACGAAAAGGTTTTGGAAGCGTGCACGGTCGGTGTGCCCGATCCTTACAGGGGGGAAACCGTCAAGGCTTATGTGGTTCCCGTTCCGGGGCTGGAACCGACCGAAGCCGAGATCAGGGGCTATTGCCGCGAAGTACTGGCCGCCTATAAAGTTCCCCAAGAGATCGTCGTGATCCAGGAACTGCCCAAGACGGCGGTGGGCAAAATTATGCGGAAGGATGTTCGCAAGATGGCTTTAGATCAAACCTGATGATCGTCATGATCATTGGTTTATGAAATGAGCATCATGGCAAGCATTATCGTCGCAGACGCCGGCCATTCTGTTGACGGTTTCGAAGCTATATTGTTTCATAGGTGTTTATCCTAAATTCGCATAATAGGGGAGACGAATAAGGATGAAATGATTGACAATGTAAATGCGTTTATTATTTTTCAAAATAGATAACTAAAGCGCTGGGTATTGCTACTTGGAATGATGGCAACACCTTGGGGTGTTGTCATTAGCTGGCCGAATGCAGGAACTGTGTACCAAATGAGGGCAGGACCATCGGACCAGATGGTTGGCCCTCAAATCTGATTCCTTTCTATCCCTCTCTCTAGAACCTATTGCCCTACTTATAAATCCCATCCGTTTGATTTCTTCGAATTGCTGATGCGATCGTTCGCGTTTTATTTCAGACCGCCAGATATATCGGGGAAAAAATGCAACGGTTATGGACTCGCCGACGGATAATTATCAACATTCTGGCCATCGGTTTGGCTGGCTTGGGCAGTATGTGGGCCTGCAGCTACCGGATAGACCATCCTTACCTTGATCGTAAGGGGCGTGCATTTACAATCGGATCCATTGGTCGGGAATTGCGTTTTTACCCCACGGACGGACCGGGTAAGCCGCTTGGCAAACGATCCTACACGAACACCTATCCCCAGGATCAAACGGAAGCCATCGCCTGGGAATTGACCCTGCGAGGCCCCCCGTCGAAGAAAGAAACCACTATTGAAATACGTGCTGTCTGGCGATTCAACGATACGGAACTGCTCAACGTCCAGACCGTTTTTTTGAAACTGGAAAAAAGCAGCCATGAAGCACGCATCAGTGCCGCCTGGCGGCCCTGGACAGATACGGGGTGGCTACCCGGCCGCTACACGGTGGTGCTCTCGGCCAGCAACCGGCAATTGGTTTCCGGCCAGTTCCAAGTGGCCGCTTCCGCAGGCTACCGCCCAAGAGTGCCATTACGCCGGCCGATTTTCAGGCTCAACACGACCAATCACCATGCCTGCCTGAATGAGATCGAGACAGATCAGAATAATCAATACCTGGTTACCGCATCCAACGATAAAACAGTCCGTTTGTGGGATCTCAACCGCTACCGGCTGCTGCGTGTGTTGCGACCGCCCATCGGAGACGGCGCGGAAGGCAGGATCCGGACGGTTGCGATATCAACGGATGCCAAGGTCATCGCCTGCGGCGGTCAAACCGGGAAGAGCTGGCACATGTCCCATGTCGTCTATATTTTCGACAGAGCCAGGGGCGTACTAATTAAAACGCTTAAAGGCTTTCCGCATTCGATTCAGGATTTGGCGTTTTCCCAGGACCGGCAATTTTTGGTGGTCTTCTATGGAGACGGCCTGCGGGTATACACCTACCCGGGATGGGACTTGGTCGATCAGGTCGGGATTCCCTATCGGTGGGTGACCCGCGCGGATATCAACACCAAAAACGAATTGGCCCTGGCCACTTTCGATGGCCATTTGCTGGTCTACCGCATCGAAGGTGGCCGCATCGTGCATAAAGCAACCGAATCGACAAGATCGGGACGGAACCCCATATCCATCAGATATTCCCCGGATAGCCAAAACCTCGCTGTGACATTCAGGGATACCAAGGATATCGATGTCTATTCCGCCGATACGCTACGGTATCTTTATTCCCCCATTTGTGCCGGCATCGAAAGATTTCTGATATCGGCGGTCTGGTCCAGCGACGGCCGGTCGCTATATGCCGGTGGCGTGCATGAAGAATACATGGCCCCGGAAGGTAAACGGGAGAAGTTATTCCCCATTTTTTGCTGGGGACGCAGGGGCAAAGGCGAGCGGAGGGCCCTTCCCATCGGCCAGATTGGCATCAATACACTCTGCGCCCTGAAGGACGGCCGTATTGTCTATGGCTTGTATGATGGTGCCTGGGGGATTCTTAACCCCGAGCACGAGAAGGCGTTCAGCCACCCCCCGAGCATCCTGCATTTCCGCAAACTGAGAAAGCGATGCCGTATGTCGCCGGATGCCAGCAAAGTATTTTACCAGTCCGACCCCTACCCAAACAGCGGCTTCGTCTTTGACATCCGGAAAGGCAGGGTTGTTTCCTGGATGGATATTGCGGGCAAGGCCCCCTTTATTTATCCCCGGGTGAACCATCCGCGACTGGACATCCGACGCTGGAAACATAAGCGCTATCCAAGGCTTGACGGTAAACCCCTATTCTATCACAAAGGCGAAATTTCCCGCTGTTTGGCGATCGAAGCTGAAGGATCACGATTCATTCTCGGCACTAACCATCATATTTACTGCTTCAACCCGAACGGTGACATTTTATGGCGGGTACCGGTGCCTTCGGTGACCCGGGCCGTCAATATTTCCGAAAACGGCAAAATTGCCGTCGGTCATATCGGTGATGGAACAATCCGTTGGTACCGTATGCAGGACGGCAAGGAATTCCTGGCCTTTTATCCGCATCCCGACGGCGAACGCTGGATTGCCTGGACGCCCGATGGCTATTACATGTGTTCCCCGCACGGCGACGATCTTATCGGGTGGCACCTCAACAACGGGAAGGACAGCGCGGCCGATTTTTATACCGCCATCCAGTTCGAGCGATTGCTCTATATGCCCAATTATATCAAAACAAGTTTCAAACGCCTGGGCGATCGCCAAAGTATGATCCGTGAAGACAAAAACTTGCAGTTTTCCATACATCAACTGACGCAGATACTACCGCCGCGCATCACCATTGTTCACCCTGAGCCGGGATTCAGGACCCACTCCGAAACCCTTCGTATGAAATTTCGTATCGATCGGACAGGACGGTCAATGAAGAATTATACAATTTATCTCAACAACATTCCGCTGACGCCTGCCCGCGAGAGGGCCATCATCGGCGCCGGAGACCGTTTCGACCACGAAATCGATCTGCCGTTGCACCAAACGGAGAACTTTCTGCGGATCGAATCGACCGGTGGTCACTCCATGGGTATTGCCGAAACCCATTTTTACACGTCTAAGACGCAGCCGGTGGTTAAAGGTGATCTTTACCTGCTGGCCATCGGTATCAACCACTTTTCACGCATGCCCACCAGCAGTCTGTCTTTTGCTGTCAACGATGCCCAAAAGCTCGCCGAAAGATTCAAGGCAGAGGCCGGCCGGACCTTCCGCCGCGTTCACGTGCGAACCATAACGGATAACAGTCCGATCAAACCCACCAAAAGGGCGATCATGGATCAGTTATCATTTTTCAAAGCGGCCGGACCCTACGACACGGCAATTCTTTTTCTGGCTTCCCATGGTTTCAGTGACAGTGCCGGCAACTACTACATGGTTCCCTGTGACGGCACGTTTGCTGATATTCGCCGCATCGTCAAGCCCCGGAGCCGAGGCGTCGTGCCGGTCGGCGAGGTCGATTCTCTCATCGGCTGGCGGGTCTTTTTCGATATTTTACGTGCCATCCCCGGCAAAAGACTGCTCATGGTCGACACGTGTCATTCGCAGGCGATTGCAGGCAATTTTGACATGTATGCCCTTGCCAAACGATCGGCATCGTCTTCCTTTGCGCTGATGACCGCATCGAAAGATAACGAGGCGTCGCAGGAATTCCCGGCGATCAAGCATGGGCTCTTCACCTATGCCTTATTGAAGGGGCTTGCGGGAGAAGGCGACCGGGACAGGGACCGGCAGATCGTGTTGTCCGAGTTGTATCGATACACCGTTGATTTCGTTTCCCGGCATCATAACGTCGTGCTAGGCACGCAGACCCCCCAGATGGAATCTCCGGACGAACTGCTGGAGATGGCCCTGGGAATCACTGCCAAATAGCGATCGTTTCTAAGTCATCCTTTCATGGAAAGCATTCCAAAAGGAGGGAGAGGCCATGGGACGCTATACTTTACAAGTAATTGGGCTGCTGCTCGTGTTTGCCGGCTGTCAGCATTGGACCCCCCAGCGAAGTGTGGATGTGCAAAACACGTTTACGTCGACCCGCTATCCGGCGGTGACCGTTTCCGTCGATTCGGATTTGACCTACATCGGGAGCGTTAAGCACTCGAAATATCAGCGCTATAAAAATTCACCCGGCGGCTCTACCAGTCATTACGAATCTTTTCTGTTTGCTCTGAAAGGGTCCAACGCCCGGCTGCAGCGTGGGGTGATCATACGGACTAAAAAATTAAGTGAGGGGTATATTCTTCCGGATTTATTCGACAAGGTTAAGCACCGCCTGGACTCGGGGATAACATCTTTCGGCGGTCAAAATTATCAGTATGCGGTGTTTCCTTCTAAAAGACCCTTTTTCGATTTTGAAGAAAATTTCATTTTTGACCGCGGCTACATTCTCGGCGATATCTTTGTGGCCAAAGCCTTCAGTCGGCGTGAAGGCAGTGATGATAATTACAGCTTTCTGATTATGTATGTTGAGGCTCTCGACGGTTTTGGCAAAGGCAGGACTAAATTCAGGGATTGGACCAGGAGGGAGTACCTCTCGGATCGTCAGAAAAAATTTGTTAAACGCGTAGGCGATCTGTGCGATCGATGCATTCAGGTCGACTCCTTGCCCAAGGCGGATTGATTGTCGGCCTGCGGCGGTCACGCCCTCTGGTGTCGTATAAGGGGGCAACCTGCCGCAGGTAGGCGATGTTATGGTCAACTAGCGCTTATCTCACAATTTATTTTGAGTTAGGCGCTACTCTTTTTGGGACATGGCGTAAACACCTGCCAGTTTGGCCATTCGTAAGAATCCAGCTTCCTTGCCAGGGGTGTAAACGGCTTTGAGGTAGACACTGCTTTCCGTTTTTGGATTTTTAAGGGCCATATTGCCCGACAGCAAACCGACCCGCCATCCATTATAATCCATGTAGCGGCTATCCTTGGAATATCCCTGGATACCGGAGGGCGAATCCGATACCGCCACTGTGGCTTTGGCCGAAGGAGACATCCGGTTCAGGAAAAAGACCGCCAGCAGATAATTCTTTCGTTCGCCGGGAATAACAGTCTGTGGGTCGAGCGCCCGCTGCCCCAGATAGTTGTAGAGGGCCGCGAAATTCGGCGACGAACCGGCGGCCTTCAAGTCCGCGGATTCGGCCGGCACCACGAAACAGACTGTCGCCGGTGTCGTATCGAAAAGAGGGCGGATGGTGACCGTGTTGATCACCGTGTGATCGTCTTGGATGGCATAGGCGGTTTCGAAAGCCACGGCTGCACTGCGGCCCAGGCCATCGCACAACTCCATGCGTCCGGCGGCCTGGCGGGACGCCGACCCCGTGGTCGCATACGTTGACAGGCAGGCGGATTTCACTTGAAAGCCGGGTTCCAGAACGTTGCGGGACGCCAGGGTTTGATTGACTGCGCGGTCCAGGCGAACATCGGGCGGCATCGCATAGCCACCCAGACGGTTGCCGATGGCACGGGTCACCTTGGCGGCATCCGGCGGCATTTCATCGAGTGATGCTGCTACCGGTTCGCCCGAAGATGAAAACCCCATTTTCTGTGCCGCCGTGCTGCAGCCGATTAACGTGCAGAGTGCCACGAGTGTAACAAACAGGCCTAATCGTTTTATCATCGTCCTTTATCCTCTCGTTCCTCGGGGTGTTTCGGTATTACGGCTGTGCCAACTGGTTGGGCCATTGCCGGGATTCGAAGCGGTTGACATTGGCACCCGGAACTGCCGAGGAGGTGCCTGCGCCGATCGGCATGGGGCCGGCTGATGCTGCCAAATGGCAGAGCAGACCTGCGCTGAGGGCACCGTTCGCCACCAGGCCGCAATCGGATTGGTAGGCACGAAGGGCCGCCGATGTTTTGCGACCCATTTGACCGTCGGCCGGCCCCGGGTCATAGCCCAACTGCTTAAGGGCGGTCTGGGCGAACTGGACCCCGGGTGGCCTTTCGGTGGCCCTCAGGATCGAAAGCAGGGCCAGGGATGGTTGCCCATCCGCCGGGATACCCTGCCGTTTCTGGAACCGCTGGATGGCCTGGCGTGTCTTTTTCCCCATAAGACCATCGGCCTGACCCGGATCGTATCCCCGTTGGGCCAGGGCCCGCTGGGTGCGCTTGAGCAGGGAGTGGGTGGAGTAAGTATTGGCCAGCCAGATATTCTGATCCACATGAAGGAAAACGTTGAAAAAGTTTTCATGGCCCTTGTTGAAGGTGAATGTCGCCGGCAGAACCGTGAAACACCATCCCTCCTGGTTTTGACCTTTTTGACGATGGTCCCCTGACGCGCTGCCGGAGATCGGGCTCTGGACCACTTCCATTTGGACATCGGGTGCCTGCCGGTCCATCATGAAGGCGACCACGGTATACGCCCTGGGACGGGTGTCGCCCTTCTGCCCTTCCGCTGGTATGGCATATCGGTTGGCCATTAGCAGGGCTTCTTTGAAAGAGAGACCTTTGAATTTGGCTGCCGCCACTTTTGGGGCCGGAACGAAATAGAGTGACGTGCGGGGCGTTGGCGCGTATGTGGGCGTCAGGTCCACTTTCGTGATGGCCAGTTTGGCGTCTTCCCGGAACGTGGCTTCAAACCCTGTCAGGATCATGCGGCTCAATCCATCCCGGTGATAGACGGTACCGGATAGGCGGCCTTTGGATTTCGAGAAGGTGAAACTGCGCACGTATGCGCCAGCCAGGTAGAAATCCGGATCAGCCAATGTCTCCCCCGGGGGAAGCGCTTTGGTTTTTGCCACCCCGGTAATGGCCGCTATGCGGTCCTGCTGGTGGCTCAAGGTATAGCCGATCACCAGGGCGATTTTCTGGGCGCGGGGGTCGTCGACTTCGGCGGCCGCAACCGGCCCTGCAACCCAAATCATGGCCAGGCAAGCCAGCAGGCCGATTATTTTTAGGCGTAAGTTTCGCTGCATTGTCATTCTGTTCTCCTTATGAAAGGGGTAGGCGCACTAAAAACCTCGGTAGGCCCGCCGTAGCTCTGAAAGCGAAGCGCCTTCACGGTTGAATTTTGGTTCAGGAAGTACTTCTCTAAGCTTGGTAACGGCTTGGCTGATGGCTGCTTGTCCAATCGGGCTAACGGGGATAAAACCAATTATAAAGTCCTGGAGAGCGGCTTTGGTGGTGTTGTCGGCAACCTTATCATCGCTTGTCGCGTAGGTTGTCAACCCGGCATAAGCTCCCGATGCGGCCGCTTGCCCTAGAACGGACCATCCGGCGGCGGCCGTGGAATAGCCCAATATGACGCCGCCGGTCGTAATCATGATAAAGTCAAAGGCCGCCTGCAGTTGCTGCAGTTCTTCCGGTGACAGGGTTTCCGGTTCCCCGGTAATGGCTGTTCGGTCAGTGCTGGTGGTATCGTGGGGCTGTTCCGTAACCAGCGTATTATCAAAGGGGATGGATGAAAATCCTGCGGGTGGCTGGTTGCCGCTACCCAAGTCCGTTGCGCTGCTTCCCAAGTTGTCGCCATCGCCACCGCCCCCATATCCAAATGCCGGGAGAGCGAAAAGGGTGATCAGCATGAGAATGGTTATGGTGCTGCAAACAATTTTACGCATACAACCTCCTCTTGATGATGGGTGAAGCATTCTCCAAACGCCTGCGAAACCAATAACTGCCAGCTAAGGGCCGGCTCCTGCGAGAAAGCCGGTGCCGATTCGAATGTTTCGAGGGTGTTGCCCGCCTAAGGGGATGACCTCCGGCAGTACGGCCGCAAAGCCTTTCCTATTCAACCGGTTGAGCGCCACAGGTGGACTGTCGTTGCCGTTTTCGTCCACATGGGTGATCAGTAGCTCCGTGTAAGGGGTGACCGCCTTGGAGGCGAACACCAGCCAGCGGCCATTGGGGGACCAGTCGTGCCAGGAATTCATCAGGCCGGTATTGCAGCGCATCCGCCGGGCCTTGCCGCCTGTGGCCGGCACGAGGTAAAGGGCGCTGTCCGGCTGGAGAACAAGCCCGGTGTCGCTTTGGTTGAAAGCAATCCAGCGGCCGTCGGGGGAATAACGCGGGAAGAAATTGCTGCGGCCGTTGCGGCTGGCGCCCTCCAGGGGCTCCGGTGTACCACCGTCACCGCCGTTAAACGGCAGGGTGTAGAGATCGAAGCGTATCCGATAGCGGCGGTTCAAATCATCAATCGTTTCACCAGGTGCCGGTGTCAGAAATTTCTTATCCCGCATCAGGTTGACCAGGGCGGCATCCACGGGCGACCGCGCGAAAGCAACCGTCCGGCCGTCCGGACTCCATTCCGGGCAGGTCTGCACCGCATCATCCCGGTCGCCCCCCGGCAGGGTCTGGAACCGGCGTTCGGCCTGATCGTAGATGGCCAGGTGGCCCTCGACAGGGAAAAAGAGTTGCGAGAAGGCCAGGTCCGGCAGCATGGCAAACAGAGAGGTTTCCCTGACCGTGCTGACCAGGTAGCGCCCGCAGGGCGATATCTTGGTAAACAGGCCCATACTGGTCCGGCCGTCTTCCGGACGAAAGGCGTTCCAGGTAATGAAGTGCCTCTCATCAAGGGTCATCTGCCCCGCCACCGGTGCCAGCAGGTATCCGCCCTTATCCCCATTGCGGTCCACGTCCATGCCGAAAAAGCGGCCATCCCGTGAAAAAGTATGGCAGTGGGCACAGCTTTGGATGCCCTCCACCACCACCCGGGGCGGGTCGTAGGCGCCAATATCCGCCAGCAGCCAACGGGACTGTTCCGGATGCTCACGTGCGGCAAGGAACGGCAATGGCGTTTGTTTGAAAAACAGAACGCCGTCGAAAGGATCACTGGAGATGGAAAACGTTTTTTGTGTAACGGTGGTCGGCCGCTGCGTACGGGCGGCGTTGAATCCTACCACCGTCAGTGTGGCCGGATCATCGCCCATGTGTTGGCAGAGCCACTCCCAAGTCGCTTTTTCCGGTATCCAGCGGGGCTCTGCGGTGAAACAACAGATGCGTGCCCCGCTGCGGGTTTCAATGATGACCAGCCAGGCGTTCGAGAAGAGAAAGGCATCGTTCCAGAAAAAATGCGGGGACGCCATGTTGGGAGGGAAAACGGCGCCATCGTCCGGGTGGATGATGTCAATTTCCGGGAAAGGGCTTTCCTGAAGGATGGCGGTCAATATTGAATCGGAAAGGCTGCGTACCGAGGCGGCATTGCCGACATCGACAAGATTGATATACAGCGCTGGCGGTTCGCAGGGATTGGCGGCGATGTCATCTGGCAGGCTGGCCGCCACAATAAACAAACAGGTCAACAATACCATCCATCTGAGGAAATCGATCATTCGGGTACGTGGATTCGCTAGGCTCAAGGGGTAAATGATGGCTGCCGGCCAATAAAATATCATTTATCACATTTCGGGCGCCCTTGAAATCATTTTCAGGGATGCTGAAAACGACCACGCGTTTCCCTTTTCGGGTAATGGATCCGGAAGCAGTGCCCAGCAGCCTGTGCATATCGCACACTAAACAGGGCAGTGGATTAAGAAAACTGCTCTTCTCTAATGGGCATCATTTCTCGAAAATGAACCGTCGGCACTTTTATTTGCCGGTGTTCGACGCAAAGCTGGCTACCCCGCCGCGTAAGTGCTGATCCTCATTATCCATCTAATTTCAATATCGAATTCCCTTGAGGCGTTTTGTTTTTTTCCGTGCTTTTTTTCAACCGGCTTTTTTTCTCGACAAAAATGCCCTGGTTCCGGAACGATCTGGCACTCCTTTTGCCATAGGGGAAAGCATTCCATTTACTGTTGCCTTTTAAGAAATGAGGAGCGATGCCGATCAGTCCCCGATTATTCACCCGCCTTTTCGATCTTCCCCCCTTCGCAACCGCTTTATCCCAACCGTATTGGCAATCCCGGTCTGCGGGTGTTTGGCCACCGCTCATCCTCCTATTGCTATGGGGAAGTGTGCTGGCCGGGCTGGCTATGTCGGCAGGACCTGGTGTGCTTCGGGCGGAAAATCTGGCCGGGGATCAAATTGCTTATGTTAAATCCGGCCGCGATCCCTTTATCGCTAATTTGGTGCCGGACAGGTCGCCCGGTTCGGTTCCCAACGATGCGTCCCTGGTGGAAACGACAACCAATGGCAAGATGACGGCCTTCCAACTCGCCCCGGGCTCGGACGGGAACCTTGGTTTATCGGGTCATCTCCCGGGCCTGATGGACGGAAAGCACAAGGCGTCCGTAAAGACCTTGACCCCGGACGGGAGCCAGAAAGACTACACACAGATCCTTTTTATTGTCGATTCCAAGCCGCCGATCATCGAACGGGTGGCTCCGGAAGGGGATTTGTTTCCCCGTACCGCTGGTGCGATCCAATTCAAAGTCACCGATCCGGAAGGCGGTTCCGGCGTTTCCATCGATCCCGCGGAATGCGCCCTGAACGTCACCGTTAGCGGCGCTTCGCTTCAAGATAAAAAAATTTCTCTCGAAGCGAACGAGCTCAACCTGACGGTATTTGTGGCTTTCCCCGGCGGTGCTGCCGAGCACGATGCCAGCTTCACTGTATCGGTGTCCCTTCAGGATCGGGCCGGCAATGTGGGGCGGTCCTCCGAAACTTTTACCACCCAGAGTCTCACATCACCGAATATCATAATCTATAAATGCAAGCACAGGGATACCTACATCCAAACAGGTGGCGCGTTTCTGGTGGAGCCGGCCTACAGCGGCATGGCTTTGAGAGTAGGAAAGGACCGACAGCTCGATATTTTTACGCGGGGTTGTTTTGGCAAGGATTACCACTACCCGGAAAATGTGCGCGAGATCATGCGGCGAGAGGAAGGGTACGATAAGGAGATCGAATCCGAAATCGTTACGATGAACCCGTTTTTCCAGAAATCCGTAGGAGACCTGATTGAAATCCGCAGCGCTTCAGGCAAAGTGGCCATCCTTAAGTTGGAAGACAGCGATTTGGAGGACAGTCGGGTTTCATTTCGAATCTCCCAGCAGAATCTGTTCCCCATGGGCGACCAGATGGACACCCTGCTGGTCACGGTGCCCGTGGATTTTAGGATCGATGCGTCGCAGGTGGGGTTTTGCGAGGCCAAGAACAAGGTCGACGCCTTCAATGAAGAAGACACCATTTATAACCATATTCCGGAAGACGCTTTTATCTATACCTTCGAGACCATTGCCATCCCGGTCTATCTGGAGAGCGCCGCGGAACCGTTCAGCCTGACGGTGGAGCAGGAAGATGATCAGTTGGTGGCGAAAGTTCAATTTTCTCCTATTGAGCTTATGGATACCGGGGCGTCCTGGTTCGCTTTCCTGGGCGATACATACTGGTTCGAACGCCAAGGGGATGTCTGCGTGGCTGAAGGACCGGCCCACGAGGGAACGGTGCATTACAAGATTGGCGCGACCCACAAAATAGCCGAATTTCTGCAACCTGAAGGGGGGGGCGGCACCACCCGCCGTACCATGATGACGGAAGGCGATATCGTCGTCTGCCTGGCTCCGCCGGTCGTCGAAAATTTTCGCTACGACCGGGAGGGCAATACACTTACAGCCGATATCGACGACCAGGGAACGCACCGGGAAGATCTGAGGATTGGCCTCTGGATTGCGGGGCATCGCCTGGAAGCGACGTTCGATGGGGAGACCGGCAAACTGTCGGCTGAATTGCCTTATACCCCCATTTCGGTTCTGACCGCCTCCTTGAGCGTGACAGACTTAGCCGAGCAGACAACGACGGAGAACTGTCAAGTCTTCGGGGAAGTCGAAGAGACCGAGGAAAGCTCCGGGGAAGACGGAGCGGTGTCGGCGCGCAGCCCCTATACCCACAGCCCGAACTTGCATGACGTCGACAGGGTGCTCGGGACAAAAGGAAACGGTAACGCCGTTGTGGAAATCTGTGAAGATGCGCTCAAGTGGGGTTATTACCGCCACGGCCGCTTCGTTCCCATCGACAGTTCTCCGAGCGCCATGCGGCTGATCCAGTTGCGGCCCCGCCATGCCGGAAACGGTTATGATCTGAGGCGCGCCCTGGCGGAACATCTGCCGCTGGATTTTGAGATCATGGGGACCAGCTATGAACGGAACCTTTATGAGCCCATTCCCGCACGCCAAGGGGGTGTTTCTTCTGTATCGGCAACGGGAGGTTCATCCGCACAAAGCACCGGACGGGATATTTATTTTGTGGCCACCGCCTGGCACGGTGGGCGCAAGATCCCCCTGAATGGCGCGATTTCCAGCTTCGGCCTCTTTTTCGAAATGAAAGAAATTCAACAGTGCCGAACGGAAGAACGCGACATCCTGGCCCCGGTCATACAGCCGTCTTTCGATCCTTCTTCACGACATTTAACGGCCGCCATCCATGACCACGGCATGCCTTTGTCCGAGCTTGAACTCGCGGTGACGGCCCGAAGCGATTCCGCCAACAATATCGTCAACTGGGGCTACCGGATGTACAGTGCGGGCAGCCGTCCGGCCTTTACCTTTCAAAACGGAATTCTTACCAGCCTGTTTGTTCCTCCTGACCGGGGAGAATTTTTTACCCTGCGTATCGACGCCAGGGACAAAGCGGACAACCGGAGCTTTGTCGATGTCGATATTATCCTCCCCAGGGAGCCGCCGGAAGTAAGCCTGACGGCAGAAACCCGGAACAGCTCTAAGTCGATGACCCGCAGCGGGGTGAATGCTTCCGCTTTCATGACAGGTGAAGCCCGGGACGATTCTATGATCATTCCAGAGAAAACCACCTTATGGCTGGATGAGCAGGTGCTGCCTCCCTTTTTCCTGTATTCTCACACCCCCGAAGCCGGCTGGCGCGGTCGGTTCAACTACAAAGCCAGCTATGCGGCCGGGGTGGCGGAAGGTCACCATCAGGCCCGTTTTCGGGCCACGGATGCCACGGGACTCTGGGCTGAGGCGACAACTGCCTTCGATTTTAAACTGGCACCCTACATCTACGATTTCAAAGTCATGCCTGATGCCGTTCGTAAGGTCGGCGGGCCGGCCCTGACGGCCATGATCATCGATATGGGGGGCGATCTGGATACCAGCAGCCTGTCATTGACCATCGATGGCCGGCCGGTGGACTCCGATCGTTTCTATTTCGATCCGGCCAGCGGATATTTTTCCGTTGATGGCCCCCTGGATTTAACCGAGGGGGCTCATCGCGCCGAGATAACGGCTATGGACAGCCATGGCAACCAGGCCAGTGACAGCCTGCACTTCACCCGGGCGGCGGAAATTGCCACGGCTTATCAGAGCGATGGCCAGGGTTTGTCCATCGAGAGCCTCACGCTGATGGAACTTGAAGACCACAATGGCGACGGGCAGGCCAACCCCGGTGAACTGGTGCGGTTGTTTATTACCTTGCGAAACGATTCGGACCAAGATTTGGCCTGTTCCGCCCGCCTCTCCTCCGAGGATCTGGAAATCGGGGTGGAGACCGACCGCGTGAACTACGGCCTTATGGCGCCCGGCAGCACGGTGGTGCCCATGAAGGGCTTTGACCTCCGGATCGACCGCGAGATCCTGGATAAGACCATCAGCGATCCCTACGAGGCTTATTTCGACCTCACTCTTGGCTGCGATCCGGAAACCGAATTTGCCCTGCCGCTGACGCTGCCGATCCATCAGCCCACCATCCCTATCGATGAGAGCATGATGCTGACCCTGGATCGGCTGCCGCCCACCACCACGGCAGGCACCATCCTCGTGCAGGGCACTGTCACAAGCGAGGCCGAATTCATCGACTGGATGGAGATACAGGTCAACGGCACCCTGCAGGGACCGGTGGCCTTCAGCCGGGAAGGGGGACGCTTCGAGGCTCTTGTCAACCTGGCGGATGGCGCCAATACCATCGAGGTGAGCGGGGCGGACAGCAATGGCCGCCGGGGATCGGCAACAGGATACATCTTTCGGACCGTTTCGTTTACGCCACCGTCCATTACCATCACATCCCCTTCCGGCGGCGATTTCTATCAGTGCAACGACTTGACCGTTACAGGGACCTATTCCACCGGCAGCGGAACCCTCAGCAGCATCAGCGTCGACGCTCCCTGGGAGATGGGCAACTGCCCGGTCACCATCCTCGACGGGACCCATTTCAGCGTGGACTGCGGGGCGGTCACTTCCCTGGGCGGCGTCTATGATATCGAGGCCACCATCGAGACCACAGACGGGGTCCAGGCGATCGATACCATAACGATTACGGTGGGAGACTGCACCTGATGGGGGCGCTTCGCGGGGTTACCCTCGTCCTGTTCTGCGGCTTGCTCCTCTATCCGTCCCATCCGGTGCGGGCGGATGGAGACCTGCGGATACCGTTGAACGATGCCGGCATCTTCGATCCGGGGCAGGGACCGCTATCGGTGGCTTACGAACTTCGAACGGATGCCGACGAGGTGGCGGTTGGGATCCGTGACTTCCGGGGGCAGGTGGTCCATCAGTACCGCTTTGTCGAGCTTCTGGCCGGCGACCACACCTTTGAGTGGGACGGCCGGGATCAGAACGGGGAACACCTGCCGGACGGCAATTACGAATTGCTGTTCGAGGTGCGCTTCAAAGACGGCGGCCTCGGCCGCAGCCTGGTGACGGTTCGGCTGGCCACCATCGCTGCCGCGCCGGGCGCCACAGCGCCGGAACCGCTGCCGCCGGAAAAGCACGCCTACAAGATCAGCGGTTCGGTATCCTCTTTCTGGCGCCATGACGGCGAAAACCACGAGGACACGGGCCAGCTGCGGGCCCGCACCAGGTTTTCCTACGCGGACGATGCCCGTCGCGCCGAAGCCCTGTTTTCCATTATCGACACCTATCCCGGCGGCGATACCAACACCGATGCCAGCCAGGCGATGGTAGAACAGCGCTGGAACGGCGGCCAGATAAAGGGGGTCTTCCGGGAGGGGTTGGGCAGTTTTGACGACCCCGTCAAACTCTTCAGCGACTTCAAAAGCGAGCGCCAAAAGTTCGGTTTCCGTGTGGATCAGAGCCTGGGGGACTGGCAGGCCACTGGGTTGGCCTACACCACGGAAGGCGATGAGGCTACCGAAGCCTCCGGAGCCGCGGCCCGCCTGCGATTCGGGCAGGAGGGCCGTTGGCAGTGGGGGGCGGGGTTCACCCACCGGGAAGCCCTTTTGCAGGACGACAGTGACGATCGCTACCGCAACCAGGCCATGGCGGCCGACGTGAAGGTGCCCATCATCGAACCCATGAGCCTGCTGATGGAGTTTGTTCACACCGAAGACACCGAAAAGAGCAGCGACAACGGCTATACAGCCATGATGGCCTACGACCAGGGGCGCTTGCGTCTGTCCGCCGGCTATATCGACTTGGGGGAAGACTTTGCCGCTGATTTTGCCGATCCCCTGCACGGCATCACCAGTGATGCCCGGGGCATCGAGGCCAGCGCCGACTATGCCGCGCCGATCACCTGGCGCTATTTTAAAGCCCCGATCGCGACCATGCGGTTGTTCGATCTCAAGCGTCACAGCGACGATGAAAAGGTGCGCGAGATCGACACCTCCCTGCGCTTCGGAATCGGCGAACAGGACGCCTTTTTCTTTAATTGGTACGGACAGGAGAATGCGGTCGGCACCACTCACACCTTCCTGGGAACCGCCACGCATCAGTGGAATCCCCGGTGGACTTCGAGCCTGCAGGTCAACCGCATCGACGCGGAGGACAGCGGCACCTGGCGTTTTACCCTGGACACCGCCTACCGCCGGGAGGAGCAGACTGCCCGCGCAGCACTGGAATGGATCCGGCGCACCATCGATGCCTCGGCGCTTTCGCCCTATGAGGAGACCAGCCTGCGCCTGGATTGGGACAACACCCGCTGGGGGGCGCAAGTGCAAGCGCGCTATAGTCATAACGAGGACGATCACGGCATCAACTTGTTCGGGCGGGTGGAATACCGCCGGGAATTCCTGCACCGTTATCAGGTGGTCACCTATGCGTCGCTTGGCAACCGGTCGGCTTTTGATACGGAAAAGCAGGTGGAAGTGGGTATGGAACTGCGATTCTGAACCGGAAGGGATTACGAATGTACGCTGAAAAGGAACAAGGAACAGTGAGACGGGCCTGGACTCTTCTCGTCATGAAGCGATTGGCGCGGCGATGTAATCCCCAGCACCGTCATTCCGGCGGAAGTCGGAATCTTCCCGGTGATCGACGGGGAGAGCACCGCGGGATCAGATTGCGCAGGTGTACCGGGTCGTTTGTCTTTTCAGCCGCCGGTTTAATTTTGCTCTCCTATGTCCTGTGGGGATGCGGTGGTTTGCGTAGCGAAATCTATCGAGAGGAAACTGCTCATGGATACAAAGCGGCCTGCCAGCACTACAAACAGGGCGATTACGAGGCCGCCAAATCCGGTTTCGACAATGTGATCGCACTGGATCCGGATTACGGACCTGCCCACGCGGCCCTGGGCAACCTGGCCCTGATCCGGGAGGACTACCCCGGCGCCTTGACGCATTACCAGGCAGCCCTAACCGCGGATCCGGAACTGGAGACCGAGGTGCAGCCCCTGATCATGGTGGCTTCGGCCCACAAGGCGCGCGCACCCCTGCAAAAGGCCGGTGTTACCCTGACCCAGATCTACCCCCTGGTCATGGCCGATCGCACGGCCGAGGTTGAGGCTCTGCTGGAAAAGGACATTCCCCTCCAACTCCTGGCCCGGGACTCCATGGGCATAACGCCGGGCAAGCTGGGCGAGATGCGGGCCAAGATCGCGGAAAAGGCGGATCCGCTGAAGGGCGCCACACGGTATCGGCTGTTCATGGGATATGTGCTGTTTTTCGGAGAAACCGACGATGCCAAAGCTGCTGCCCTGGTGGAAAGCGCCGTGCCCCAGGCTTTGGAAAAGGACCAACAGGAGGCGTTTGTCGTCCTGGGGCAACTCCGGGAGCGCCAGGGCGAACCCAACGCGGCTGTGGACGCCTATCTGGCCGCCGTGGACGCCGGCCTGCCCTTGACGGATGTGGCCCATCACTTGGCCCGTGTCTATCGGGTCGATATCGAAAGCATCTTGTCCCCGAAGGACACGCCAGCAGAAGATACAGTACCGCCCGCGCCCGTGCGGATCAAAGTAGCGACGCATCTGCCTCCGCCTCCCGTCGTGGATTTAGGGGCCGTATCGGAACCGCGAGATGTGCAATCCACAGTGGGCACAGGTTCGCGGAATACGTTCTGAGCATTGCCACTGCAGAAGAAATTAAAACATTGAACTGCTGACCCCTGGATAGGTGAGCTCCAGCTGGCGGCCGGCAGGACGGCCCAGGAATACAACCGCCGGAAAGGCAGGAAGGGCGCGTTCTGGGAAGACCGTTATCATGCCACGGCGGTTGAAACTGGTGAGCACCTGCGCCAGTGCCTCGTTTATATCGATACCTTATCTTCAGAAAGCCTTAAGAAATGAACATCAAAGAGAAAGCGTGCCGAGATGGCTCTATTTTTAAGTATGCGGTCCTTTTGATGGTGATCTTTGCGGGTCTTGCAGGATCACGTATCCAGGCTGCGGAGGTCATGTTGCCGCTTGTATACGAAGGTGACATCGATTTTTCCGAATGGCTGATGAGTGAGAAGCTCGACGGAGTGAGGGGCTATTGGGACGGCTGTCAACTGTTATCCAAGAGCGGAAGGCCCTTCGAACCGCCTTTGGCGTTTACGCATAATTTTCCGGATTTTCCAGTGGAAGGAGAAATCTGGGGGGGACGCAACACCTTTGAAAAGGCCATCGGTATCGTCAAGCAACAAGGGCCGCACGACGGGTGGTTGGAATTGCAGTTCGCCATATTCGATGTTCCCAAGGCTCCTGGCGGATTTGAAGCGCGATTGAGCCAAGCAGCCGGATGGTTTGACAAACACCCGTCTGAGTATGCATTTATCATCCAACACCGGCCGGTGGTGAGTCAGAAGTATTTGGACAGCGAGCTTCAAAGAATCGAAAAGTTCGGCGGCGAAGGCATCATCCTCAGGAGACGCGGGTCGCCCTATACCCCTGGACGTAGCCGGGACATCCTGAAGGTAAAAAGTTATGCGGATACGGAAGCAGTGGTGATCGCGCATCTTCCAGGGAAGGGTAGGAACACGGGCCGATTGGGTGCTTTGCTGGTGGCTTTGCCGGATCGCAATATCAGATTCAAGATTGGTACCGGCTTTTCTGACGCCGAAAGAGAAAATCCGCCTCCTGTCGGGTCACTCGTTACCTTCAAATATTACGGTTTTTATGCGTCGGGCATACCACGATTTCCGTCCTTTTTAAGAGTCAGGGAGAATTATTAGCGTAGTGTCCATCCATTTACAAGAATAAGGGTGGGAGGCCTAAGCACGGTTTGCTGGGGGCAATCACCCTTTCTCTTTACCCCTCTGGGTAAATAGTGTACTGGCTTTGTGCTGTGCGATAATTTGGATAGGGCTTTCACCACCCGCCGGCAGCCACCAAAGGGCGCCTTCCGGGCAATGCAGTCATTGCCGCGGACGCCATGCCCAAAGTCGATGCGGGTTGACCCGGCCCTTGTGAAAAGATGAATTTATGTCTTCAGGTAAGAAAACAATCAATCGATCTGTTTATATCCGTTATGCCCTGCTGGGGGGGGCCGAACTGGTTGTTTTCGTTCTGGTCTTAACCCTTGTCCGGCGGTGGGTAACATTTTCCGACGGACTCTTCTGGGGCCTGGTCCTGTTCTGGATCGCCAAGGACATAATCCTGTTCCCCTTCATCTGGCGCGCTTATGATGGAGGTGAGAAAACGAAGGCGCCGGGCATGATTGGCGCCCAGGGCATTGCCAAGCAACGACTTCAACCCAGCGGATACGTGCAAGTGCGTGGTGAACTCTGGCGGGCGGTAAAAGTTGGGGATGGACCCCCCATCGAGAATGGCAGCCCAGTGCGGATCCATCAAATGAAGGGGCTGACCCTGTACGTGACTCCCGATGGGGTTGAGAAAGAATTGACCGCGGACAGCGCGACAATACATAACGCGGTGGGTTGTTCCAGTTCGCCAAACCAGGAAACCCGCCCGTGATCATTTTTCAGAGCCATTTTGCCAGGACCAAGCCGAATCCATAAAGCAGGATGGCCAGTGTAATAACCCCGGTGTAACCCATCGAAATGGCGATCAACGGTGCCGCAACCGCACTAATTACCGTGCTGCAGCCATTGATGCCCCAAGCCCAGGGAATCCCTTCCATCCAATGGCGATTCAATAGGGCCAGACCTAACGGGAACGGCATGCCCATGGCCACGCCCAGTGGCATGATCAGACCGACGGCTGCAGCGGCGGCGATCCCGAGCGGCATGCTGCCAAGCCGGGCCATCAACCAGGGCATGGCCGCCAGTTCCAGCATACCGATCAAACAGACGGCCATCAGGCTTTTTCGCAGGAGGCGCCGGACCGCCATACCCTTGGCCACGGCCTGGTAGGCGCAGATGCTGCCGATCCCGGCTCCCATGAGAAAGCCGGTCAGGGTGAGGGTGGCGGCCACCAGGGGGTGATGCAGGACGAGTGTCAGGCGTTGCATGTAGGCGATTTCCAGAAGGAGGAATCCGCCGCCAACGACACTGAAGTAGAGCAGTATCGCCAAGTCTTGCCGCCGGCCGATACGGCTTTCCCTTTTACCGAGCCTGTTTTTGAGAACCGGCAGGCCGATGAAAAACAGGCTGAACACCACGGCCTGGGCCAACGCCGCCAGGAGAACGGGGTACCCCCAATCGAGAAGGGCAATGCCACCGGCTGTGCGCAGTGCGGCGATTTCAGGCAGGGCGCGCCATTTGAAGAAATGTCCAAAAAAAGGGCGGTCGTCCGTGGCCGGGCGCAGATCGAATTTATAACGCTGGCAGAACGCCTCCCGGCCCTCGCCGACGAGCGCCCGGGCCGCATTCGCGAAGAACGGTTGCGCAAGGACATTGTGCCGATTGACTTCCTCCGGGCGGAGGCTGGGAAGAAAGACCAGGTCGAACCCCCAGCGGCGGCAGAAGTTGCGGACGGCGTTTTGCTCGACGTTTGCAAGGGAAGACTTAGCGATCAACATGACGGCAGTGCGCCAGTCCCGGATCATGGCCAGATGATCGGATGGATGGACGATGCCCTGGTCTTCGAGCATGATCACGGCCATGCGAAACGCTTTCAGGCTGCCGCGCGGCGGCAGGCGGGCCCAGAGGGGAACAACCAGGAGACCGCCGGGTTCCAGATACTGCCACAATTGCGCCAGACCTTCGATGGTCAGCAGCGTGTTCTCACCGAAGGCCGAAGCGCCGCTGCCGCCATTACTCCCCGGCGGAAGCTGAATCAAACCGTAGGGTTTTCGGGGAGGCTGCAGGAACGCACGGACCGTGGTGGTGTGGTAATGGAGGCGTCCGCTGGGCATTTGCCCCCTCCAGAAATCGGCCAGTTCATTGTGCAGCAAAGACGCATAATCGGGATGGGGGTCGACGGCATCGATTTGATGGCCGCCGTAGGCGTTGGCTCTCAGGATGTCCTGACCGCCGCCGGCGTTGACAACCAAAATCCGTTTTGCATTGGGGCGCAGGTGCAACCCGATGCTTAGGGTCGTTTGGCGAAGATAAACGATTGCTTCCGAATGGCCGCGATAGCGATCGACTGCGCTCATGGCCTGCCCGTCAATAAAGATCGCGGCCTGATCGGGGATGGCGGCCTCGCTGTTCAGGCTGAGTCCCGGGGCGTAGCGAAAGGGGATGGTGGCATTTCGAACCACGCTTAGCCACCCCATGGGATGATGCCGCTGATAAAGCATGTGGGTGCCCGGAATACGCAGGGCTTGGGCCAGTGGTTTATAGGCATTGATGGCGGGGATATGCCAGTGCACCGTCCCTAATCCCAAGAGGGTAATCCAGCCGGCGGTCGCTATGGCAACTAGCGCGCGTTGCTTCAACTGCCAGCGAAGGGCCGTTGCGGCGGCGGCCAGGGCGCCGATGCTGGACACGATGACCAGCGCCGTCGACGGTGTTATGCGGAAAAGGAGGCCGGCGGTCCCACATGCCCCGACGGAGGCGCCGCACAGGTCAGCAGCGTACAGCTGCGGTATCCGCGGACCGCCGAAACGAAGGGCCGTGCCAATACTGGTGGCGGCGAAGAAAAAGGGCAGAAAGAGCAACCCGTAGATACCGGCCAGGTATGCCCATTGACGTGGATTCCAGAAAACCTCGAGAGCATTGAAAGGTAGGTGCTGTGCGGCGAGAAAACAGATCACACAGGCGATACTGAATCCGGCCGCCCCGACTGGAAACAGCCAACGCAGGCGGCTTGCCCTCATCGCAGGCAGCAGGGCGATAAATGTTCCGCTGGCCCCGTATCCCAGCAGGGCGATACTGATCATCATAAAGGCGAAATGGTGCCAGTGAACGATGGCAAAAAGACGCATGAGGAGGAGCTCATAAGCGAGAACGGCGGCCGACAGCATGCCCACGGCACTCATAGGAGGCAATGGTGAGGCGTTATCGGGGGCAGCCGACATAACATGAGTCCCGGTTCAATGGACGCCGGTCAGGGGAACGAAGCGTACCGGCAGGATCTGACGGGTTTTCAGGTCGCCATTCTGGGCCTTGGTAATGAGCAGCAACTGCTGGACACTGAAGCGCTGTCCGACCGGGATGACCATGCGGCCACCGGCCTTGAGTTGACGCACCAGCGGCGGTGGAACGTGATCGGCCGCCGCGGTGACGACGATGCCGTCGAAGGGCGCGGCATCGTACCAGCCGAAATAGCCGTCGCCCTCTCGCGTTTCGATTTTCGTATACCCGAGGCGTCCGAAACGCTCTTTGGCCCGGCGGGCGAGTTCGGGAATGATTTCGATAGAGTAAACGCGTGCGACGAGTTCGGCCAGAACGGCTGCCTGGTAGCCGGAGCCGGTGCCCACCTCAAGAACCCTGTCGGTGGCGGCGGGTTCCAATAGATCCGTCATGAGAGCCACGATATAGGGCTGGGAAATGGTCTGCCCGAATCCGATGGGCAAGGGCCGGTTTTCATAAGCTGCCGGACGCACATCCTCAGGCACAAAGGCATGCCGGGGTATCTGTTCCAGAACCGCAAGCACGTCAGGTCGGAGCAATCCTTTGCCGATATAGTTGCGGGTCGCGATCACATCGGCGCGGATTGCCGCCACCATTTCTTGGCGCCGAGCAGTCCAGTCCTGGGCCCGGAGAGGGCAGACATGGGCGGTAGCCAAAACAGCCCAAAAGGCTGAAAGACCGATTGCCAATCCCTGTAAAGCCCGGAAGCTTTTTTCCGGATGTGGGCCGGCGTTTGCCATAACGAGCCACACGTTGATTATTCCCCTTTGTTATCCCCCATATTCTTTTGCGCAAATTTCCGGGCCAGATCGTTGTCGATGACATAAATGCAGACTTCCTGGGCGCCTTTTTCGGAGTAGCGGTATTTCCCCCCGAGATTGTTGATCAGGAAGGTGACGTCGTCCCGTATTTTACGGTCGAACGTTTTGAAAGAGGGGCCGTGGTAGTCCTTGATGGCCTGCCGGAAGTTTTCGTTGTCCAGGAAGGGGTCCAGGGCTTTTTCCTTCAGATTGTGTTCATACTGCTCGAGAATGGCCTGGAATAGATGGGTTTCGGTGACGGCCTGCCCTTCGATCATGATTTCCTGGGTCAGGGTGCGGGTGGTATAGGCCTTTTGGGTGTCCGCACGGAAGGCCACGCGTTCGTTTTTACTGACACGATCGCCCAGCAGGCGTTTTTCCAGGTCGGCCAAAAAATCATCGGAAATTTCGAGCCGGTCGCCGGTGTAGGTCGACACGGCCACGGCTCCAGGTTCAAAATTGATTGCGAAGAGGTAGTTCAGAATGTCCCGGCTGATCTGTTCCCGGTTGTAATAAAAAAGAGACTCCTTGACCTCCTGGAGCACGGTGTAATCGTACATCCGGACCAGGGAATCCAAAAAACCGCCGGGGATGAGGTCGAGAAGATCCTTGCGGACCTTGGTGAAATATTTGCACAGATCGGCCATGGTGATCAGTTTGTCTTCCCGGGCAAAAGCCGAGTAGAATTCACTGAAGATCTTGATGGAATCCCGACCTGAGAATCCGCGCACGCCTTCCCGTTCCGATTCGCCGATGACCTTGCGCCGTCGTTTGGCCGTAAAACGTTTACGGTCTTTTTCGGTGAGCCAGGTGGGGATATAGCCCGTGTAGATTTCCATCTTCAACAGCTGGAGATTTTCGTCACAGAAGCGACGATACTTGTCCGGATTCCCGATCCATTCGATAAGGGCTTCGGATTTAAGATTCAGGCGCGAGGAGATAATGATACGGGCAAAATTATGCAATACCCGCGGCAGAAAACTGCCGTCGATCTGTTGACCGAAGATGTTGCGGTAGATGGCAATCTCGGTGTTCAAGTCGAGAATGTAGGGGATATTGATATACTCGATGCGGTCGGAAAAGGATTGGAAATCCTGGATGTTTTTTTTGTCCTCCGGGTTCATCAGGGCCAGCAGCAGGGAGTTGACATTCTCCTCGATATCTTCGACCTTGTGTACCCCCTCGCTGATGATATTGTGCAATTCGATCAACCGTTCGATATTGTGGGATTTAATGTCCATCAGGGCGTAAATGCCATTGTTGGTCGTGGCGTAGCGCGAAAAGAGGTATTTGATCTGGCTGCTTTCCCTCAGGGCTGAATTGATCTGATTTTGCAGGTTGGCGTTGGTGCGCACGAGTTCTTTGCTGGTGCGATCCCCCGGGTTGAATACGCTGATGCCCTGGCCGATACGGCGTTTGAAACGATAGGGCTGGGCATACAGCATGCTCAAGACTCTCAGCGGGCTTTTGAGCCGGTTCAGCAGGGCCTGGTAAATCGAGGCGCAGATGGTGCAGGGAACATCCCGAAAGACCCAGTCGTAGGCCTTGTCGGTGAAAAGGGTCCATTTGAAGCGGTCGTTGGAAAACAGATCTTCGAAAAATAAGCGCCGATAATGTTTGGGAATCATCAGGATCGGGTGATCGTGGCTGGGGCAGGGGATTTCGACCACATCCGATTCCACAGGGGGTAGGGCGTCGTTTTCGAAAAACGGCGCCCCGGCATGGTTGCCGGGGTGACCGTAGCCGCCCTCGCTGGTGGGCGGTTCGTTTTCGCGGGAAGTGCGCTCCATGAGCGAAAACATCTTCTCAAAGAAGGGAAGCGCTTCCGACCCTGGTTCGATACCCAGCTGCTGGCGGTCGATACGCCAGACCGCCTCGTACCGCATGCCTTCCGGTGTGTTGCCGTAGGCTTCGAACTTCATCAGCAGATTGTTCAGAAACGTGCTCTTGCCGCACCCCGGGGGGCCGTCGAAAATGTAGATTTTGTTTTGCTGGGCGCCGCGTTTCATGGCTTCGGCCAGCTTGATCAGGCGGTTGGCAAACAGCCGGTCGGCAAAGAAGGGATTGTCCGATCCCTCCACGAACAAGCGGCTGCAGTCGTAATAGATAAAGTGGATGGACTCGGGGTCTTCCGGGTATTCGTCGTGACCTGCGGAGACATAGGCTTTGATCATGTCGTGAAAGACCTGGAAGACATTGCGCATCAACCCTTCGGGATTTTGGACCACGCGTCCGAGAAATTCTTCGAACGGTATGGGGGGCGGTTGCCCGCGTTCCTTGATGGAACGGTCCAGGCTTTGCATGGCTTGGCGAACGTTTTCCATGAACACCTCTAATCCGATAAAACCTCGCGGGATAGCTTACGGTCTCGCATCGTATAACGGATGCGCTGCCACTGCTCGGGGGGCGGTGGGGGCTCTTCGCTTGGCCGGCCGAGGGGTACGGCGGATGGCGCAGGTTCCGGCTTGGGAACCGTTGGCACCTGTTCATTGGTTTCCAGAATGACCGGCCGTCCCCAAAGGTATTCGATGCCCAGCATCGTGTTGGCGATAAATTCGGTGACAAGCGGCTTGCCCTCGAACCGGTGCCTCAGCACCAGTGGGCCTTCATCGGTGCGCTTGCGGTCGATCTCGATATGGGGGGGATGGTACAGGGAATCGATCAGCATTTGCCGGTATCGGTTCGCATCGCGGCTCTGGATAAAATATTCCCATGTCATGCGCGATCGATTCAGGCGCTTCCCCGCCACGAACAACCGATGGCGGTCCACGAAATCCTGGTCCACGAATTCATTGATGAACATGAAGTCACAATAATTGCGTCGGATGTCAAAGATATGCGCATATCCTTTCCCTGTGGCGGTATCATAGCGCTCGCGCTGGCGGGCATCCTTCAGTTGTTGAAACCGAAAACTATAGCGGCCTTTGTCGGCCATTTCCTCCACGTACTGAAACAGGCGCATCCCCAGGGCATAAGGATTCAGTCCAACGCGCGGCAGGGAGGTAACCCCGGCATTGACACGCGCATATTCCACTTCGTGGCCCTGGATGCGATCGTCCTGCAGGAAGAGCTTTTCATGCCAGTAGCTGGCCCAGCCCTCGTGCAGGATTTTTGTGCGAATCTGGGGCTGAAAGAAAATGGCCGTCTGGCGCACCACCTGGATGACGGTTTTCATCCACAGGTTTTCATCTTTGTTCAAGAACTCGGAATGGGCGGCAATGAACTCGATCAAATCCTGATGGTCGCCCGTGTGGGTTTCGCGATACTTCTGGTACAGGGCCTGGAATTCCGGGTGGTTCAATTCGATTTCGGCAAAAAAGGCATCGTCGCAACGGGATGGGGTTTCCCGGCGGCAGCGGTTGTAGCGGTCGATTTCAGCAACGTAGCGGCTGATGTTGAAATCGTCCTGGGCCTGGAGAAAAACATCAAAATAGTAATCAATTTTAGAGGGGAAGCCTTGCCCGGACGGTTGGTCCAGGCGCGAGAGGGCCTTATGGAATCCCACCAGGTTGTCGATGCCGCGGGTAAACTCGATAATGTAGTCGACCCAGCGGCCCTTTTCCGATCGCAGCCGGGCAATGACCCGTTTGTCCGAAAGGGCCCGGCCGTTGAAATCGTAATCCCAGGTGTGCCGAAAGAAAACGTTGTTCTGGAACATATCGATGTGGCCCAGCACATGGTAGAAAATCATCACATTGAGCCAATCCGGATTGTTGTCGTTATAATAGGAAATGGCCGGGCGGGTGTTGATGACGGTTTCGTAGGGATTGCCCGGGTAGAGCTCGTATTTGCCCTTCTCTTTTAAAACCTCCACGTCGTGCACCCAGTAGTCATAGAGCGTCGGGATCATCATCTTGGGGGAAAGCTCCAGCAGGTCGCGATTGGTGACGATATATTCCAGGGTTTCATCTCCAAACTGGAGTCCGGCTGACCGGGCGCGGATTTTGCAGCCCTCCATGATGCTTTTGGTATGTTGGTCGATCAGTTCCATGCGTTTTATCCTGAATCGCTTGACCGGCTGGCAGGAGCCTTTTCAGAGATCAGGTGCCGGATACCTTCGATCAGACGGGATTCGGGGGCGTCTTCGGACAGGGTGTCCATCCTGAGCAGATCGGCATGCGTTTCGAGCAGGCGGGAGTGGTTCAGATAGCGGCTGACCTCCGTGTCGCCGGCGGATGCCGGTCGTTCCACCACGGTAAAGCCTACCCGGCTGGCATAGGTGAGCATGGTTTCCAACGCCGGTATGCTCCGGGTACCCTGGGTGTCCCAGTCATCGCCGTCCGTCCCGTGAAAGACATAGATGTTGTAGTCCGGGGCCAGGTTTTCTTTTTCCACGATGGTATTCACCAGTTCCAGGGCGGAGGCCACCTGGGTGCCGCCGGCCACAGTGGAATTGTAGTAGGTATAAAAATCTTCCACCTCGCGCGCTTCGGTGTCGTGCAGGATGAAGCGGGATTCCACCTGGCGGGCATACTGGTAGAGCAGCCAGCTGTAGATCAGCACATGCTGGGTGACCACGACCTCCGTGGCCTTGCCCGCCATGGAGCCGGAATAGTCCCGCAAAAAAAACACCATGGCCTGGGATTCCAAATCTTTTTCCGGGGAAAGAATCCGGTAAATCCGATCCCGAGGTGAAATCAGGAAAGCGGATGGGTCGATCCGGGTTGTATCGGGGATATTGCCCAGATGGATGTTGGTCTCTACAATCTTGCGCAGGGTGGCTTTTTTGTCGAGCAGCTGCCCCCGGCCGCTGTGCCGGTCGGTTAATTGGTACGTATACCGCGTGAGGGAGCGCTTTTTGCCTTTTCGTTTAAGGTTGGGCAGGGCGAACTGTTCGGTCAGCACCCGGCCCAGATCGTAGGCGCTGGATTCGACATCGTGACCACCGCCTTCCCCTTGGCCCGGACCGGTTCCGGCGCCGCTGCCGGCCGGCCGGACCGGCTGTTCGCCGATGATGTCGCCGGGTTCCCCTTCGCCGGCCCCCCCTGAGGACGGCGAGGCTTCCGGTGGATGGTCCGATGTGTCGTGAATCAATTTTTCTTCAACCGTCGTGGGAACGACCACCACCTTGTCTTTGCCGACCAGTCCCGGTTTTATCATGCGGCCCACGCGGATTTTACGGGGAAAACCGTCCGCTTCGCGCTGGCGGTCACGTTCCAAAAGTTCGTCCAGGGACTGGAGACGGGTGATGTAAGGCCCTGGCGACGGCCGCATATCCTGCAAAGCGGCAAAGTCATCACGACTGTAAAAGTGCTCCGGATACAGATTCGCGGAAGACTTGGGCTCCCCGGCCGGGGGAACGGTATGAGACCGCTTGTCATTTTTTTCCCGGTATGCCGACGGTGAAAAAGAGTTTGAAGCGTCATCCGGGGGCTTTGTGCCGCGGTTATGGTCACCTTTGGTCGCCATGGTGGTTTATTTCCCGTTGGCTGATTGTCCGGGGCAATGTCTTTAGCGGTCGGCCGCTGTCAATTCTCGTCTTCTTGGGAACAGAAGTATTCGATGGTTTTCTGGGCGCAGGTCTGGCAGTAACCGAGCTTGTTCAACATGGTATCGATCATGCGGTCGTAAAGCTTCTGGTTTTCCTCATTGGTCCGATTGGCCAGCGCGCCCACCAGGCTGCCGGCTCCGGCAATATCGGATTTCAGGCGTACATCGGTGACCGCCTTGACCAATTCCAGGTTATCCATAAAATCGTAGTCCGGTTGAACCGATATTTTCTGGCCGTAGATTTTGCGAATGGAGGTGCGGAATGATTCCCGCTGTTCTTCCGTTTTAAGCCCCAGGCGTTCCTCCACGCTATTGATGTAACGCTCATCGATTTTCATGGCTTTCAAGTCGCCGGTCTGGGGATCCTTGTATTTCCACATTTTATCCGGACCGAGGTTTTCGGCATCGATGCCGATGATCATGTTGACGTAGTTCATGACATCTTTGCGGATGGCATGGGGTTCATCCATGTAGGCATTGAACATTTCCGTCATGATTCGCTCTCTGTATAAGCCCCGGGCAATTTTGAGGTCTTCGAGGTATTTCCCCCGGTCGTTGGCCTCGGGAACATAGTCCAGGATGATGCGGTCCAGTGCTTTGAAGATGTCGTAGGCGAACATGCAGCGTCCCTCGTTGGTTTCCGAGCTTTCGATGAGCAGCTGAATGGCACGTCCCAGGTTTCGCTGCCCCAGGCCTTTCTGCCCGAAACGCCGGGTGATGTCGGGCTCCTGATTCAGGGTGTCGATCACTTCCGAGAGGGTTTTGATGCTTTTTTCACCGGCGATTTCCCCGGCCGCCAATTTCAGGGTTTCCACCGGCGTGAGTTTTTCGGATTTGGGCAGCCGGGACAAAACAGCGGCGACCGATGCGGCGTAGTTCAAGTTGGGGTCCTGGTGGAGTTCTTCCCGGTTCAGCGTGGTGCGGGCACCGCTGCCGATGGCATAGCGGGTGAGGTCATCCTGGAGTTTGTAATTGGTATTGTGGGACACATAGGTAATGCGGCAGCGGTCGACAATGGGCGCCTCCTCCTTTTCCGCCAGGAAACGGTTGAATTCGGAATTGTTGCTGGTGGCGATGATCAGGGAGTCGATGGGCCATTTGAAGCCGTCGATTTCGATGTTGCGGTTCTGAATGACGCCCAGATAGACCTGGATCAGATCCTTTTTGTTCTTGAACAATTCGTCACAAAAGTGAATGCCGCCGCCCGCCACCCGCGCCAGGGCCCCCCGTCGCAGGTCAAAGCGAAAGGGGTTGCCGGTATCGCTGATGTGCAGCAGCCGCTGGATCGATTCCTCGCCCAGCAGGTCCACGGCCGAGGACGTAATTTTATCCTTGGCCGGATATTTCCCGGTCAGGGTTCCTAAACTTTCCATCATGGGAATGGGGAAAATTTCGATGTGATCCAACATCTGTTCCAGATTGCCGTCCGTGGCCCTGCGGATATCATTCCAGATATACTCGCTGCAGGCGCCGAGCGGGCGGTAGTTTTTGTAAATCTCATCGATCAAAGCCGGGGAGAATCCCATCTGGTCGCTGAGGTAACGTTGGCTGGCCTCCGGGGTTTCCGCCAAGTTCATGGCGAGCACCATGGGATCTTCATAAGTCTGAGACTCGGTGCTCCGTATTTTACCATAGGTCCCGATGCGGTCGAGGTTGCGAAAATGGAACGTATAGCGGCGGTTTTCCGGTTGGCTCAGGAAGCGGCGGTACTGTTCACAAAGGAATTCCACGAAATAGGTTTTGCCGTTGCCCGGTTCCCCCACAAGGACATAGGCCATCTCCTTGGAAGAGCCGCCTTCAGCGGCATCTTTGACGTAAGAGACGAAACTGTTGATTTCGTCATACATGCCGATGACGGGTTTGGCACCGACACGGAATATGCCGAAGTCATAGGTGGTTTTGCCGTTGACCACGACTTTGTGGATGTTGTTGCTCAGGATCATGCGGGCCACGGCCTGGAAGGCATTTTCAAACCGGCGGTGACCGGACTTGAATTCTTCAAGGTGGTGATGCAGTGTTTCATGGGATGGTGTCGCCATACGGCCCTCCTGAAACCCCATACGGCCATCCGGGGTGCGTGAAAGGTTCAAAGCCGTTTAAAGCTTGGTCGTTCGGAGGCGTCGGGGCTTACAGAGGGGGGGGGTGGATGCCGTATCTTACCTGTCGATGGGCAGAGGTGTCGGCGCGTCAGATGTCTGAGCAAGATGATCGACCCGCTCAAATTGAATATAAGCGTTTGGCGGGGTAAGGCAATGGCGCTGAGAGGCAATGCATTGGCGGGGTGCCTTGCTCGGTCCTGCTTTATAGCGGTTACCGCACCGGTTTGCACCCGGCAGGCTTCCCGGGGGGGCTGTCTCACGGTTCCGTGTTGCCCCGGTGCTTATAGTGCGCTACCCTGTGATGGCCTGCCCGGGATGTCCAGGCACGGCGGAACCGCATCCATATCCGGAAATGGTAATGAGGAGCGTTGTCGTGAATCAGATGGATCTTTTTGATAGCGAACCCGTAGCGGAAGAAATGAAGGAACCCGATACCGTCACCATCCGTTCCGGTCATGTGGAGACAGTTCATTACGGATCTACCGCGGCCTCTTTTGCCTTGACCCGGGACGTTCTTGCGGATCTCCTGTCGCCGCCCGCCGAAGAGGAGGTCTCTTCCTGAGCGCCTTCCCGTTCGTTCTTTTAGGTTTTAATCATGTCACATTGCTGCAGTGCCCGCCTCAATTGCTCTATGCGGCTATCCAGGTTCCCGGTAATACCGACCGACATGCGCAGCAACCCGGGAGACAACCCCATGGCACACTGCTCATCCGGGCTGATTTCCGACGCGGTTGATGTGCCGGAACAGGACATGAGGGTGTCGAAATAGCCCAGAGAAACGGCCATGAAACCGAATTTCTCGGTATTCTGGAGCTGATCCATCAGGGCCTCGGCCCTTTTTTGCGTACCGCAGTCAATGGTCAGCATACCGCCAAAGCCATAGCCCGGGTTGATGATGGCGTTCAGTTTTGCGTGCTGGGGAAAGGACGGCAGGCCGGGATAAGCCACGGCAACGCCCCAGTCCTGCAGTTGCTCCGCCATTATCATGGCCCGCCGGCCGTGTTCGCGCATACGTGCGGCGAGATGGGGGATCCGTTGAATGATATCGAAGGCCGCCCGCGGATCGAGGGTTGGACCCAACAGCATGGCGCGACCGGTATGCAGGTCCATGAGTTGATGGACAAAATCGCGTCGGGCGCATATGGCGCCGGCCAGCAGATCACTGGCGCCGTTGATAAATTTGGTCATGGAATAGACCACGATGTCGGCACCCAGAACCGCCGGCGAGATCAGCATGGGGGTGAAGGTGTTGTCCACCACCAGGGTAATGCCCCGGGCATGCGCTTTCCGGGACAAGATTGGGATGTCCGCTATGGGCAGGGTGGGGTTGCCCACACTTTCAGTATACCACACACGGGTTGTCTTTTGGGACGCTGCGTCAAAGGCCTCCGGCTGGGTCGGGTCTATGAAAGAAACCGTAATGCCCCATTGGGGGAGCAGGTCGGCCAGCAAGGCATGGGTGCCGCCGTAAACCGTGCGACTGGCGACAATGTGGTCTCCCTGGCGGCAGAGTTGCAGCAGGGTGCAGGCAATGGCCGCCATACCGCTGGCCGTGCAGACGGCATATTCGGTGTCCTCCATGGCGCTGAGATAACGGGCCAGAACGTCCACGGTCGGATTGAAATGACGGCTGTAAAGATAGCAGCCGCCTTTTTCAGGGCTGCGGATGCCCTGGAAGATTTCCGGCATGGTTTCGGGGGCCATGACGGTAAAAGTGGACGAGCGTGAAATGGACGGGCAAACACCGCCATGTTCGCCGAATTCCCTTTGAACCTGGGTGATAGCCTCTTCAGGGTCGAAGCGTTTCATCCGTCGCCTCCTTTTCAGGGCGTGCCGTCAAGCACCAGGCGCATGGTCTCGGCCAGATCACTCATGACGATCGGCTTGAGGATAAACGCCTGAATTCCGATGCGTTTGGCGGCTTCCTCCGTAATCGTTTCACTGAAACCGGTACATAATATAATGGGGACGTCGGGGTTGATTTTCAATATCTCGGTGGCCAGTTCCTTGCCGGTCATCTGCGGCATGGTCATGTCGGTAATGACCAGGTCGAAGGCGGCGGCATCCTTCTGGAAGTGCTGCAGGGCTTCGACACTGCTCGTACAGGCCGTAACCTGATAGCCCAGGCGCTCCAGGATTTGGCGGCTCATATCCACCAGCATGGCCTCGTCGTCCACAAACAGGACGCGTTCATTGCCGGATGGCAGGGGCGGCGTGTCCTGGGCGGCATCTTTTTCGTGGGGGAGAATTTGGGGGAGGTAGATGCGAAAGGTGGTTCCCTGGCCGGGCCGGCTTTCAACATCGATGGTTCCCTGGTGACTCTTAACGATGCCATGGGCGACCGAAAGGCCCATACCGGTGCCCTCGGTGTGCTCTTTGGTGGTAAAAAAGGGGTCGAATATGCGGTCCATGATGTTGGGGGGGATGCCGTGGCCCGTGTCCCGGACCACCAACCGGAGATAGGCTTCGGCATCCATTCCCGGGAGCCTTTTTCCCTGGATTTCCGCCGGGGATGCTTCTTCCAGGGTGATGGTCAGACGTCCGCCATGGTCACGCATGGCATGCCCGGCGTTGGTGCACAGGTTCATCAACACCTGGTGCATCTGGGTGGGATCCCCCAGGGTGAAGGCCTCGGTGCGGATGTCCGTGCGGATGTCGATGGTGGCGGGCAGAGAGGCCCTCAGCAACTCGCAGGCCTCTTTGATGATACGGCCCAGTTGGACCGGGCGCATCTCGTGCTCGCTCTGGCGGCTGAACGCCAGGATTTGCTGCACCAGGTGTTTGGCGCGCAGGCCGGCCTGAAGCACCTGCTCCATATTGTGGCTGAGAAAAGAGTCCGGGGGCGCATCTTCCATGGCCATCTCGGTGAAACCGATGACCGCGGAAAGAATATTATTGAAATCGTGGGCGATGCCCCCGGCCAGGCTGCCGACGGCCTCCATTTTCTGGGCCTGGCGCAGTTGCCGGCCCAAAGCTTTTCTTTCCTTTTCGGCTTCGATGCGCTCGGTCAGATCATAAACCGATATGTAAATACGTTCCCAGCTGTCTTCATATCCGGGCGGAATGGACGATTTGATCAACAGATGGCGTTCGTTGCCCTTGAGGGTGCGATTGACGCATTCGATTTCAAACCGGCCCTCTTCGGCCATGGATACGAGCTCCTGCCTGAGGACGTGCTGAGCGGTTTGCGGCAGGATGTGACGTATATTGGCCAGCAGTTCCTTTTTACTGTCGGCTTCGTAAAGCGCCAGGGTCGAGCGGTTGACATCGATGATGCGAATCATCCGGACACAGCGCGAGATTTCTTTGGGGTGGTCGGTGAAATAGCGGTCGAAATGATGGACACCGTTGTTTTTGAGGCTGTCGAAATGGCGCTTCAAACGGCTGAAATCCTCTTCCCAGAGAGAGATGGGGGAGTCTTCAAACAGGGCCCGATAACGGAGTTCGCTGCGTTTGAGCTCTTCAAGGCGCTGACGCAGTTGGGGGTAGTAGCTTTTACGGACCGTGCGTTCCCCCAAACCGATGATTCGCTGCCGGGTGATCTGGTAGTTGTATCCGGGTTTAAAGGGCTTGGGCATAGACCGTCTCGATGTCGTTAACCGTTGGTGGCACAGGATTGGTGGCCATGCAGGGATCATCGACAGCCATGCGGGCCAGCCGCGGAATGTCTGCCGTTTTCAAGCCCCGTTCGGCAAGGTTTCCGCTGATGCCGATGCGGGTCTTGAACCGGGCCACGGCCTGCGTGATCGCATCGCAGGCCTCGCTTGAAGTCAACCCCCCGAGCGGGACCTTGAAAATAGCGGCCAGGTCCCGATAACGATCGCCAGCCTTGGGCCAGTTGAAACGCATAACGTGGTCCACCAGCAGGCTGTTGCATTCCCCGTGGGGCCAATCAAAGATACCGCCGATGCTGTGGGCCATGGCGTGCACCGCTCCCAGGCTGGCGTTGGAAAAGGCCAGACCGGCCGCCAGGCTGCCGAACATGACCTCCTGCCGCACAGCAATGTCTCCCGGTCTGGCAATGGCTTCGGGCAGATAGCGGTATAGCCGGCGGATCGCTTCGCGCGCATGCATGTCGGTCAGATCGGAGCCGGCGGTTGAAACCAGCGCCTCGAGGGCGTGCACCATGGCATCCATACCCGTGCAGGCGGTCAGATAGGCATCCAGCGTGGTGGTCGTTTCCGGGTCGATCAGGGCCACATCGGGTACCACTCCTTTGCTGAGGATGGCGATTTTGCGCTTCTCGAAGCGATTGCTGATGATGACAAACTGGGAAACGTCGGAAGCGGTTCCGGCGGTGGTGGGGATACAAATCATTGGCGGGCCGGGGATGTCGACGCGATCCACCCCCTCGAACTCCAACACATGGCGGCCGTTGGCATGGACAATTCCAATGGCTTTCGCACAGTCCATCGGGCTGCCGCCGCCTACCGCGACAATCATATCGCAAGCCTTGCGGGCAAGGTAGTCCGCGCCTGCCATGACTTCTTCGGCCCGGGGATTGGGGCTGACGTCTGTAAAGAGGGCGTATTTCAGGGAAGCTGATGCCAGGCTGCGGATGACGGCCTCAGTCCAACCGGCGGCGGCGACACCCGGATCGGATACCAACAAGACCTTGTTGGCGCCAAGATTGCGGGCGTATCGTCCGGCAAGTGTCAGCGCTCCGGCACCTACGACGATTTCAGGGGCTACAAATTTCCGGATGGCTTCCATGATGAGGTCCCGCTCATGTTGCGTCCCACTTAACCTATGCCGGGAGAGCGCAGTCCGACGGCAAACTGTCATCGGTGATTTATTGTCTATTCAACCTAATTGGCGGTTAAAAAAATGTCAATCGGGGGCAGCTTCGTCAATCAAACCCATTTTTTTGCGGGCGTAACGGTTCAGAGGAGCAAATGGCATGGTAGGGGGATGGCTTTTTTTGCCAAGTATTTATGGTTTATTAACACTATTTTGGCTTATACGGCTTGACTTTGGCCAACTATTTCTTATTTTTTAATATAACTTGGCAATTCAATCGAAAGGACAGCCGATGCCTACACAATCGCACCTTGGAAAACGTGTTAAGTTCACGGTCAGCGACTTTTGGATTGGGGCGGTGGAGGGGACCGTCGTCAAGGAATTCAAGAACGGCAAAGTCGCCGTCAAAGTCGAGCGTCCCAACAAAGTTTTCCATGTCAAACGCCGTGACGTCACCCGTATATGATCTGTGACAACCATCCGCGCAGAGGGGCTCACATTAAAGTCGAGCCCATTCGTTTTTTAGCGGAAATCAAACGTATCAAAAACCTCCTCGCGAATCGCCCCCGGGATATGGCCTTGTTTACTCTGGGGATCAATACGCCCCTTCGGGTCTCCGACCTGCTTCGCTTGACATTCGACCAGCTTCTCGATGTAAATCCGGGTGAATTGCTGACGATTCGCGAAAAGCGCACCGGCCGCAAGCTCAAGATCGGCCTCAACCGCGTTTGCTGCGAGGCCATTGCCGATCTCAGATCGGCACAGCAGTGCTGCTCTCCTCATTCTCCCGCATCCCCCTATTTATTCTCAAGCCGCCGCGGTGACGTGTTGCTGGCTTCTTCGGTTCATCGCCTGGTCAAGTCCTGGTGCAAAGCGGTGGGGCTGGAAGGCAACTACGGCGCCAATTCGCTTCGCAAAACATGGGGGTATCATCAATTTGCCACCTTCGGTACGGATCTTTCCCGGTTGAGCACCTATTTTCACCATGCCACCCGCCGCCAGACTTTAGATTATCTCTGCCTGGTCCCGGAAGATTTCAAGAGTATTTTTGATCACGAACTGTAAGCCGGACGTCAGCCGCCTGCTGAAGGAAAGGGTGAATGGCCCCCAAAAAACCTTTTAGCGCCCGGAAGGTTCATCTTGTTCCCGCCGGTGCGAAAGTGCCGTGGTTTTCCGGAGGGCTTGGCAACGACAGCCTGCAGTTGGCGCGGTGGGGTGAGAACAGGCGGCCAGGCGGCTTCCACGTTTGCCTTGATGATCGCGTCGCGCAAAGATGATGATGAACATCAGGAAAGCAAAGACACCCGCCAAGATGGAAATGAGATGGTCAACCATGTTACCCTCCCTGGAAAAGCTTGCTATCGCCTGCCGATAACCATCTACCGACATCATCATAAGCTTTGATCCCCAAATGGCAGTCAGCCCGAACAATTCATGAAATTTTCGGGTTAGAGGGCCGACGGTGGGACCTTTGGTCCGCTTCTGTCGATCGCTCTTGATCAAACGGTTTGACTGCCTTATGATGGGTTCCCGATACGCGGGGGAGGCGGCGTTCCTCCATTCTTTCCGTCTCTTTTCGTTGCACCCTAAATGCGCGGCCGATTGACGCAAATGAAGGCCGGCCTTCCTGATGACGACAATGACATTCTATCCCGGTGGCAGACGTGACGCCGCTGACCTAACCCTAACCGACAAACGAGGTAGACGTTATGTACAGACGATGGGTATTTTTCAGCTTGGTCATTTGCATCGGTTTAATCCTGACGGCCGGTGGCTGCCAGAAAACGGTTCTCGATACCGGAGCGGCCACGCGCCCGCCCGCGGGTGCCGAAGGCGACACGGTCGCCGGCAGCGACCTGCGCGAGGAGGATCTTGCCGGACAGGCCTCGGTAGATGAAAGCCCCGTGGACGAAATCGTGATGGCTGACGGGACGGTCATGAACCGGGAGCGGTTTATCAATCAGGATATCTTTTTCGAATTTGACAGTTCCGTTCTCAGTGCCGAGGCCCAGGCGATTTTGAAGGCCAAGGCCGAGTGGATGACGCGCAACCCCCATTTGAACATTATCATCGAAGGGCATTGCGACAACCGGGGAACCACCGAGTACAATCTGGCCTTGGGCGAGCGGCGTGCCGAGGGGGTGAAGCGGTTCCTGCTGGATCTGGGGGTCCCCGACCGGCGTGCCCGCACCATCAGTTTCGGTGAAGAAAAGCCGCTGGCTTTGGGAGACGATGAAGCGGCCTGGGCGAAGAACCGCCGGGCCCATTTTGAGTTCGATTAGCCCTTTCTGGACGGAGGTGGGCCGCGAAGGTAATGTGCTGTTGCTGAGCCCATTCCTGTCCCGGTTGAATTTTCGGCACTATTTCGAAGGCGTTTATTGCTGGCGGCCCTGAACGCTTCTGTCGCCTTTCGGTTGCGGCCTCGGCCGTTTCTGGGGGGGCTGCGATGGCTTGGTTTCGTAGGGCTCGGGTTTAGGTCGCCACCCGGGCGGTCTGTGGCCCGGCGGGCGCTGACCCGGCGGGCGATGGCCCGGACGGCGCCGGGGATAATAGTATACGCCGTAGGAACGGTCGTTCTCCCGTTCCTCCAATTCCTTTTCCAGCTGATCGGCTTTGCGCTTGGCTTCTTTGGCGTCGCGTTCGGCCTCTTCCGCCTTGCGCTCCGCCTCTTCTATCCGTCGGCGTGTTTCGGCGGATTCGCGCTCCTGCAGAAGGGCGTCTTCACGCGCGCGGCGCTGATTGTCGATTTCAGGGTCATAAGGAATCTCTTTCTGTAAAATGGAGCTCTCCACGCCTTGGGGCGGCGGGGTGTTGGAATAATGCTGAACGCCGTTGTCATCCGTCCAGTGATACAGATCGGCCGCAACCGGATTCCCATTCAACAGCAACAGCAGAATGATGAATGTTCCGGCTGTCGTTGGCATTCGCACCATCCTGTTTCTCCCTGCAGCAGGTTGTCACCTCAAGGGGTGTGCCAGAAATCCCAGCTGACACTATCGCCCTGCCGGCTCCGTGCAGGGCCCCATCCACCGCCGTCACGCGTGCGGCCTCGATAACTGAAGGTTACCGCCCGGGTGTTTGCGGGAACCGGAAACCGTCGTTGAAAAGTCCAGTTGATGAAAAAGTGTTCGTTATTTTGTCCGGCGGCCCACAGGGGATAGGAACCCAGGATGATGCCGTCGGCATCCAGGGCGTGGGCGCTGATGCGCAGATAGGCCACAATGGGGTAATGGCGCAGTCTGTTTTGCAAGCTGACCGTTCCTGCCAGATCCAATGCGCCGTTCTCGAGGACGTACAGGGTATCAATGGTGAGGTCATTGGTCTGCCATTGGAGTTCGTGGGGCCCTCCTTCGGAAACCATCACGATACTTTCAGGCTTGGCAAGGTGTCCGGTGTAAGATGCCATGCCGCCGCCGGCGCAGGCGGCAAGAACATACAGCAACATAACAACGCCGCCGTACAGCAGGGCGCGCGATGACGCATACGCATTTAGCTTAAGGTGTCGTATCATATCAGGCCTCTTGTCCGTTGCCCCTGAAATGTGTCCAAAGGGGCGGATTCGCATGGGCCTTGGGGGTTGGAAACGATAGCCGTTGGGTGTTGGAAGAACTTAATACCGATTCACGCCGGGTCAACGATCCGTATTGTTGGAGATGGATGCTCCCGTGGAGCCGGCTTGGCAGCATTGCCGGTGAAAGCGTTGGGCGTTGTCAACGGCCTGTTGCCACAGTATCAGCTTGCCGCCGGGACCGGTGTAGCGGTCCTGTTTGAATTGACGGCTGAGGCGTTCGTGTCTGTCGAAGGTCCGGCGGGCGAGCGCTTCGTCGGGGGCCAGGATTTCCCAGACATACTGCCAATAGGCCTGGCGGTCCAAAGCGACATACATGACTTGACGATCCGGATCATAGTAGCGCCCGCGCACGGGAATCCATTGGTTGGTTGCCGGCGTGGCCACACCCTGTTGCAGTTTGACGCGTTTTTGGTAAAGGCGTACGGATTCGTCTGGTTTGCGGTGAACCTGAACCAGCATAACGTTGGGATCGGTCATCTGATCGCCTACCTTGTCGACGCGAGCCTGATTGACGCGGATGGCATTTTCGGCTTGGCGGCATTGCTGTTCAAGTTTTTCCGGAGCTGCCGGACAGTAGATCCATTCCTGAGCATCAACGGGGGATGCCAGGGCCAAGAGAAAGAAGATGATCCAGATTCGAATCCAATCGGGCATGGTACGGGTCTCCGCTAACGGGGCCAACTATGGGCGGTATCATTCGGCAAACCTGATCTTATTGTCTACGGATACCATATTTCGTGTTTAATGGAAACGACCGCACCGGTTCTGTATCTGCCGGCCGCAGACGTTGACAAGGTTCGTCAAGGCTGTAGAATACGCGCAACCCCTCGACAATGGGGAATTGCCGCGGCCGGCCTATTGGTGGCGATTTTAATCCGCAGGAGGCGTTATGGCAACATTCAAGGATAAAGCCCTTCCCATTTTGCTGCCGGATTTCTTTCTTTGAACGGTGTTTGATTGATGGCACCCGACTGGAAACAATTGCTGCGCTGGTTGAAAAGCAGCCGTCCTGAAACGGATAAGGAGAACCCGGGCGACCCCTGTCAAATTCCGGACAATACCCCGGCATCCCGCCTTGGGCAGAATCCGGAAAGCATTCCCAAGCAGACACCCGTCCAACCCGGGCCGTCCGACCGGTCGCCGGGCCACCAAACCGCAGCCTCCGCACCACCATCTTCCCCACCAGGGCCGTCTCGCGGGACCGGGGGCATGCCCGTGAATCGCCATGGCATCCCTGTTTTGAGACCCAACGATGACCCGGGGCATCTCATGCAGGGTAACGACGCCGCTGCTGCCGACGATGGCTTACCCGCTTCCGAAAAGGTACTGTCACCGAAACCGCCCCCTGCGGGCCGTAAACGCAGTGCCCGGGCCGGGGGCGCCAGGCTCCGGAAAAAGCCGCGAACCAATCGGCACGGGTTGCCGCTGCTCTCGGAGCGGGACGACCTGGAGCGTCATTTCGAGGAGCCCGGGGAAACCGATTTACCGGCAGATCGATGGGCCACGAACAAGCCCCCGCAGCCTGACGATTGCACCCAAAGAGACAAAAACGGCATTCCGGTATTGGATCACTGCCGGGATCTGGGGCGCCTCATGGCCGCGTCCGGGGAAGCTGAGGCACCCGCGGAGGAATGGTCCCAGGACCTCAAGGCGTCCCTTGCCCATGATGCCCGCACCCTCATGAAGCGCAAAACCGGCGGGATTTACCCCACCCGCAAACTGACCCTCCAAGAACGGCTGAAACGCTATCCCCGAGTCCAGGGACAGCTGGATCTACACGGCGCAACCGCCATCAAGGCGCAACAGCGCACGGACGCCTACGTCCGCACCGCCCATGCGGACGGCCTTTTTACCCTGCGCATTATCGTGGGCAAAGGCCTGCACTCCGAATCCGGGGCGGTGCTGCCGGATGTGGTGGAAGACCAGCTTATCCAATTGAAGCGGGACGGACTGGTGCTGGCCTACCGCTGGGAAAAGGGCGTCAAGCGCAAGAGCGGGGCGGTCATCGTCTACCTGGAACCAGCCTTTTAAAGCAGACTTGATGCGGTTTTATCTGCACGCACCCGATCTCCCGAAGCACTGCCCCAAAACGCTATCCGTATTGGGAAATCAATTCCCCAATTCATCCGAAATACTTACCTACCCATACGCTAGTATTTTTTAAAAGGCTGGTATTTATTTGAAATAACTTAATAAAATATTTTGAAAGCCATGGCATGCTGATTGCTAAGGCATGGGGAGCTCATATTGAACGTTCATTTCTCACTCAACCGGAGGAAGATCAGCATGCGAAAATGGATTGGTTTGATGGCGGTGTTTTTATTGGTAATGAGCTCTGGGCCGGTGCAGGCCCTGACCGTTTTACCGGAGGGGGATATCCAAATTGTACAGGAAGGATCCCTCTGGCAGAAATTGTACTATGAGGTCGACGGAACTGACTACACTGCCAGTTCCGGCCGGTTCCATACCTATCTTACCCGTGATGGCAAGACCATCGATACCTATTCTTACTGCATCGATCCGGGACAGGTTTTTTATTGGAATACGCCCTTTGCAGCCGATCTCGCACCCGCCGAAGCAAATTTTGCCCAAGCCGCTTGGCTGGTGTACAATTTCGATCCCTATTTTGGTCGCAACAAGCTTTCCGGTGATCTGGGGGATGTCGTGGCCGCCTTGCAGCTTGCCGTCTGGAGCACTGTGGTCGACGGTTTCGGTATTGGTAACAACGGTGATGACATCAATGGGCTGTTTGTCGCCATGACTGACGAACTCACGAATGCCACCACTGATGGTCTCGAGGGCATGTTCCTTGCGGCCCTCAATATTGAACGACAGGACCAGCTGGTCGCCGCGCCGGTGCCCGAACCCGCCACCATGCTCCTCATGGGGATCGGTCTTCTGGGGCTGGGGGTTGTCGGCCGCCGACGGCTCAAATAACTCCCCGCACGCGACAAAAAAAGCGGAGTGGCCTCGCAAGAGGCACTCCGCTTTTAAAATTTTATGGGCCGGCCATTTTATTGGGAGGCGCGTTCGGACGCCCGCAACTGGCGATGTTTGGCTTCCAGCTTGCGGATGGCCCGCGGCATCTGGCGTACCTGGCTTTCCAATGCGGCGATCTGCTCCTTTAAACCGTCAATTTTTTCCTGAATGCTTTCATCCATGGTTTTTTCCGCCTGGAAAAGGGCCAAGGTAAAACTCAGTCGGTTGATTTTTTCTTCGGTGGCGGCCTTTTCCGCGTATATTTCCTCGGTTTCACAACGGATGTTCAAGATTTGTTTTTGCAGATCGGTAATCACTTTTTTTGTTTTGGCCATGGGACGGCAGAACTCCTTTCACTCACCCGGATGTTTCGCGTCGTGAGCGCCAAACGGCTGCATTTGAAATAAAGGTTAATCTAATAAAATAGATATCTTTTTCGATTTGTCAATTAAAGAGGGGAGGCGGCCTGTCACGGAGACGGCCGTTTGGCGACGTAGAAATCCTCGATAAGGCCCTTTGCTTTGAGACCGGCGCCATATTCCCGGGCAGCCTGTTTGTCGGGAAAATGGCCGATACGCACTTGGTACCAGGTTTTTTCGTTGCCGTACGCCTGGACGATGTGGGCGTCGAGGGATTGCTGGCGAAGGTTTCCCAGATAATGTTCCGCATGCTCGGGCTTGAGATAAGCCGCGACCTGCAAGGTATAGGGCATGGGTTTTACCGGCGGGGTTGTCTCCACCAGCGGGGGCGGGTTGACGGGCGGGGCCTCCGGTGCCGGCGTTGGGGTCAGATAGCTGACAGTGTTGACCAGGGAAACCAGGGCGAGCATACCCAAACCGGCAATCAGGCCCCAGATCAAGGTGCGGCGCAGCCCCGGTGAACGCTGCAGGCTTTCAGCAACCATCGTTCGAAGATCGTGCCCGATCCGGCCCAGCGCGGCTCCCGTCTTTCTCATACCATTGGTGACGACTGCCAGGAGGGGGCGGCCGGCAGTGCCTCCAAGCGTCTCCATGTTTTCGTGTTGGGAATAGCTGCCGGTGGGCGGCACAAAACCGGAAGACATGCGTGCCAGTGTGTCTTCGTCGATGGGGCCGAGTATGGTTCGGGTTCGATGCAACAGGTCGGCATTGCGCCCTGACGGAAGAATCCAGCGAAGGCACGCGGCCAGGCCGCAACGCAATGCTTCCGAAGGAGACTGCTGTTCGGCGGCCTGAAGATAGACGGGGAGAGCCCATTCATCGCAGCGGCCTTCCTGAATAAATACCCCCGAGATGCTTGTGGCCATGGCCGATGATTGGGCCCGCGGCGAGTTCATGGCGCGGCGGTAGGTCTGAAGGGCCGGGAAATCGGTGCGTTGGGCCATAAGATAGAGCCGGGCCAGGATCAGCTGGATGTCGGTCCGGTCGCGATGGGCATCGCCGATGCGGGCGGCAAGATCCTGCTGGCGGGGCTCAAGGCCGCCCTTGTATTCTTGTGTTTGCAGCCAGTTCTCGGCGATTTCGCCATCCGTCGGATAGGTATGGAGGTATCCCTCCATAAACTCACCGGCGGCAGGCTGAATGTCTGTCTGGGCGGCATACATGCGGGCCACCCGGGAGACCAGGGCCGGCATGCCGCGACGACGGTCGCCCGGCGATATCAGGAAGCTGTTATAGAGTGACATCGCTTTCCGGTAGGCTTTTTCCGCTTTCGTCGTGTCACCGTTGCGTTCCCAGATGCCGGCTTCTTGCAGCACCGATGGCATTAGGCGCAAGACGACCTGGGAGGCCAGCCACCCGCTTCCGACAAAGAACAACCCGAAAAACACCAGCAACACCACCAAGGGGGTTCCCACGCCGCCGGTCGTTCCCAGAAACGACAAGAGCAGCAGGCTGAGGGGTACGGACAGGGCTGTTGCCGTCCAGATCCGGAAGGCCATATGTTTCAACGCATGAATTGCCACGATCTTTCTTTCAACGTTTCCTTGTTTTGCTTCTTTTCCCTAAAGGCACTGCCAATCTACGGAAGGTCTTCTTCGATAATTTCACCGGCTCCATGTGCGGGTGGTGGCTGAAACGGTTGCACAGGGCCGGATCCCGCAAGGGGTTCGCCGGAATGGTTTTCGATAACCGTTCCGCTGGCCGTCTGGCTTGCGGTCAAGGCCACGGTGATTGTTTCGCGTGACAGGTCGTCCGGGGGGCGTCCTGTCTGGGGGTCGACGATCTCCAGGCGAATATCTTCAGGCACTTTAAATTCGCGTGCGGGTTCGCCTTCCATGGCTTTCTTCATGAAATTTGCCCAGACGGGGGCGGCGCCGCGTCCGCCGGTAATGCCCACCCCGTTCCGGTCCCGCAAGGGCCGTTCCTTGTCAAAGCCCACCCAGACGGAGGTGGACAGGGTCGGTGTGAACCCCGTGAACCACGCGTCCTTGTAGCTGTTGGTGGTGCCGGTCTTGCCGGCCGCGGGCAAGGAGAACCCCAGCCGGCGAACGGCGGCACCGGAGCCGTGATCCACAACGCCCCGCATCATATCGACGACCTGGTAGCTCCATTCCGGGTTGAGGACCCGCTCGCCGCTGACCAGATGCTCTTCGAGGATGCGGCCCTGGGCATCCTCGATCCTTTCAATCCAGAAAGGTCTGTGGCGGATGCCTTCGGTGGCAAAGGTCGCAAACGCACTGGCCATTTCCAGAGGACTGACTCCAGATGTCCCCAGCGCCAGGGAGTAGACCGGTTGCAGAGAACTTTCGATGCCGCAGCGGTGGGCCGTTTGCACGACGGCCGCCGGCCCGCTGCGTTCAATCAATTGGGCGGCGATGGTGTTGACGGATTGCATCAGCGCTTTTTTTAGAATGATGGGGCCGAGGAAGGTCCGGCTGAAATTGCGGGGCTGCCAGTCAGCGGCGCCGCGGACCGCAATGGTCAGGGGGCGGTCCACCAGGACCGTGGCCGGGGAAAAACCGAGGGTTTCGAGGGCCGTGTAGTAGGTAAACGGCTTGAATCCCGAACCGGCCTGGCGATGGTTCTGGATGGCGCGATTGTAAGCGGTTTCCGCATAACGATACCCGCCCACCAGCGCTTTGACGGCGCCGGACTGGGTTGCCACCGCCACCAGGGCCCCCTGGGGACGCGGGGTTTCCTCATTACCAGGCGCAGGGACGGTTCCGGTTATTTCCGCGAGGTTGTCAAGACCGTCGGTCATGGCCTCTTCGGCCAGAGTTTGCAGGTGGGGATCAATGGTGGTCGCCACCTTGAGGCCGCCGTGATGAACTACATCCGGGCCATACTGATCTTCCAGGTGTCGGATGACCATGTCCAGAAAATAACTGCCGGTGCGTGACTTGCGCGATGAGGATGCCAGGTGGAGGGGTGTCTGAAAAGCGTCCTCGGCCTGGCTGCGGGTGATGTATCCTGTAGCCACCATGCGTGACAGGACGATGCGTTGACGTTTTTGGGCGCGGTCCATATGCCGGTAAGGGTTGTAGCGCGTCGGCGATTTGGGCAGGCCGGCCAGCATGGCGGCTTCGGCTAGATTAAGTTCCGATGCGGTTTTGGCGAAAAAAGACCGGGCTGCCTGTTCGATGCCGTGGGCCCGTGGGCCGAAGGCAATCTGGTTGAGGTAGGCCTCCAGAATATCTTCTTTGTCGTAGCGGGATTCAATCTGGAGGGCCACCAGCATTTCGCGAAATTTGCGCAGGTAGCTGCGTTCGAAGGAAAAGAAGAGATTCTTGGCCAGCTGCTGGGTAATCGTGGATGCTCCCTGAATTCTGCCGGGTTCAAAAAGCGTGATCCACAAGGCTTTCAGTGTGCGCAGTTTATCGACACCGTGGTGGCCCCAGAACCGGTGGTCTTCCGTGGCGACAACCGCGTTGATGAAGTCTTTGGAGATTCGGCTGATGGGAATGGCCTCCCGGCCGCCGATCACCATGAGGCGTTCGCCCGTGGCGGCAAATATTTCCGTGGGCGGTGTTTCGATGATGCGACTCAGCGGATCGGGAACACGGGGGAGATCCTGCACCACAACGAAGAGGAAGGCCATGACGCCCAGGACGGTCAGGCCGCCGGCAATCAGCACCGTATAGAAAAAGGTTCGTAAAAAGCGGATCATGCCGTTATCACCACCAGGTTAAGGCTGCTCATATCATCAAAACGTAATCTGCTTTTCAAAGGTTTCCCCTTCCAAAACCGAGCGTATGCGGGCCACCGCCCAATCACGTCCCTGGAAAAGAATGACCCGGGTGCGGCCGGCTTCCTGGATTTCAAACCCCATTTCGATATATCCTGATAGAACCTCATCGGATATGGCCACGCGCGCCACCCGCCCCGGGGATTTCAAAAGATTTTCCGGCCAGGGAACGCCCTGGCGACGGACGTCTTCCGAAACGGCTTCCAGGGCTCTGAAAAAGCGATCCGCAGGATAGATGCGGTTGGCAAACTGCGGCAGGTTTCCCAGGGTATCGGCACGCGGCGTTTCGCCATGTTCGATGCGGGCCAGCATGTCCCCGGATACGGTCAATTGTTTGAGGACACGGTTGTCTTTGTTCAGGAAGTAAATGTTGAAGCCACCGGCTTCAGGTTCGAAAAAGGCGCGATCCCATTCATTCTCGCTGACAATGCGGACCAGGGCATAAGGGGAGAGCAGTTCGGCCGCCAGTTCCGGGGGGAGTTCGTTGTAAAGCTGGCGGAAATGGTCCGCCGATATGATCAACTCGATGCCCCGGGAGAGGGTTTGGGCGACCTGGGTAAAATTTTGGGCTTCCCGGGCCTCCCGCTGCACGGCCTGTTTGTCGGTGACGATTTTTTCGAGTATCTGGCGGGCGTCTTCGGTGCGATGGCCTTTTTCCCAGATGGCGCCGGATTCGGGGCGAAACTGATTGGTGGTGACCAGATAGCGGCCGATAATTTGTTCGGCCCAGTCAAACCGCAACTCCGCGATCACCGCAAGGCTGAGCAGCAGCACCAGGGCGACGGGCCGCAGCGTGAAGACGCGTTTCAACCAATCATTAAACGTTTGCGGGTTGGTCCAACTGTCCATAATGCCATTCAACGATAGAAAATCGACAGGGTGAGGTTCCAGGCATTTTCCGAGCCCTGGGACTCGGACTGGAGAATTTGCTGGATTTCAATGTCGGGATGGTTCTGCATCCAGTCGTTGACCTTGTTGGAGAGGTTGGTGATAATCGACTCGAAACGTTCGGAAGGAATGTGACCACCGTCATAGAAGATTTTTACCTGTATCGGTTTCATGGCTCATGTCCCATAGATTCGTGGTTGCTAATGATGTTTAGCCTGGCGCCATGCAAATATAATTAACACAGCCAGCATCAGAAGAAAATACCCCGGCAGGCAGAGGAAAGAGCGTTCGAAAACGACGGCTTCCAGGTCATTGCCCCCTGCGGCGCCCACGACGGCCGGCTGCCGGCGGAGCAGGGCCAGCAGCAGGGCGTAGAGCAGACCCGCAATCCCGTAGGCCAGGTTGTAGGACAGGCCCTTGAAGCTCAGCACGGTGGCCCGCTGTTCGGAAGCGGTTATCCGGTTGAGATAGCGGCTGGAGAAAAAATGCGTCAACATCATGACCCCGGAAAGCATCGCCACCGGCAAAAGGCCCCAATAGGGCCAGAAGAAAGCAATACCGGTCAGGCCTAGAATCGCCAAAAGAGCCACTCCCAGAAAATTGGATACCGGTTGGAAGCGGGCATCCATCTTTTCGGCGATTTTGGGAATGAAGACACCCATCAGGGCCAGCCCCGAGCCGATCAGGCCGAAACTGGCTTCCGGATATTGGATGGCGCGCAGGTACTGGCTGTTCAGGGTTATCACCACCCGGATGACATGGTCGAAGAGCATGCCGGCCAGAATGACGCACAGGGCCATGGGCGTTTGCATGATCCAGCGGCCGGCCTGAAGTGTCAGACGGAAGGCCTGGGCGAGGGAGGGGGGACGGCCGTCCAGCCGGTTTTCGGTCCTTTGGGTTTCGAATTCGATGTCCTTCATCCCCAGGGTTTGAATGAAGGCGGCTAAGGCCATGACCAAGGTCAGGACCAGTGGCAACCGCAGGGTGACCTCCGGTGTGAATCGCGCGCTCAGCCCTATGGCGTTCATGATGCGATTGAGCCAATCAGGATCATAAACGGCGGCCCCGACACTCATGGCCATGACATAGCCCAGGGACTGGTAGCGCATTTGCCGTTCGAGCACGCGTCCCCAACTCTCGGCGCACCCGTGGCGTTTCAAGGCATCATAGGCCAGGGCTTCGTCCGCACCGCTGGCAGCGGCCTCGGCCATGCCGCTCAATACCCGGTTGGCCAGGAAAATGGCAAAGAGGAACGGGCCCGGTCCCCGGGGGGCCAGGCACAACAGGGTGATTTCAACGACCATCAGCAGACCGGCGACGACCAGCAGATTGCGTCGACCGATAAGATCCGCCAGGGCGCCGGAGGGCACCTCCAGTAATACGATGGTAGCGGCCCAGACGGCATTCAGTACGGCAAATTGTTCCAATGTCAGGCCGAAATCGAGAAAAAGGACGGCAAAGACCGGATAGTAGAAACGGGCATTGAAGCATACCCGAAAGGCAATGAAGCGCCGCACATCGGGAATGGCAAACGGTGATGGGGGGGATTGGGTGGTCATGGCCGCAAGGCGTGCCCTCCCTGATGGGCGATCCTAAAAGGTTGACGGTCGTTTGGCCGGCATCACGCTCCAAGGGGGATGTCGGCGGCCTGATGGAGGAGTTTTCGGTAGGATGCGGGATCCGTGGCCCCCTCCGTCGAAAACAGCAGGATACGGGAGGCGGCCTGCAGCCCGATTTGCTTCTGCCAGTCCCGGGCATCTTCGCTTTCCATCAGATAACACAGGCACCCCAGGGCGACGGCACCGCATTCACCGGATTCGATGGGCGGGTCGGGCGGCAGCGGAAAGGCCAGCCGCAACATGCCGTGGCGGGCCAAAGCGTCGTCGCAGCTAGCAAATCCATCGGCGTAGTGGCGCAAGATTGTCCAGCCCGGTTGCGTGGGTTCGCCGCAGGCCAATCCGGCCATGCAGGTGGCCAGCTTGCCCTCGACGGGAATGATCCGGCGACCGCCGGCCACCATAGAGCGATAATAGCAATCGGCCGCAGCGGCCTCGACCGCCACCAGGACCGGCCGGTCGCGGCCAAAACGTTCCACCAGATAGGCCTGGAGAGAGGCGGCCAGGGCCCCCACCCCGCACGGCACGAAAATATGGGTGGGCATGACCGGTGCCATCTGGGCCAATGCTTCGTCAAACAGGGTCAGATAACCCTGCATGACGCGTCTGGGAATATCCGTGTAGCCTTCCCAGGCCGTGTCCTGAACGAGGATGCCGCCCCGGTCATGGGCATCCCGGGCGGCCTTTCGTACGGCATCGTCGTAATTGCCGTCGATGACCACCGCATCTCCGCCGAAATCACGAATGGCCTCCAACCGGCCAATGGTTGTGCCGCCGGGCAGAAAGACCCGGCAACTGCAGCCAAGTCGGGCCGCCATCCAGGCCACGGCGGCACCATGGTTGCCGTCGGAAGCCGCGACAAGGGTGTATGCCGACAGGCGTGGATGAAGATCCGGTCGTATGAAATCCATGAAATTCAGCGGCGGCGGCATTTCCAGGCGCGCGGCCAGTGTCGCGCAGACAGCGTAGGATGCGCCCAGCGCTTTGAAGGCCTTCAGCCCGAAGCGTTGGGATTCGTCCTTCACCCAGATACCGCCGAGGCCCATCCTGCGGGCCAGCGTGTTGAGAGAAACCAGCGGGGTCGGCTGGTAAACGGGCATGCTGCGATGAAACCGGCCCACCCTTGCCACCGCTTCCGGTGATGCCCAAGGCGTGTCCGGGGCGTTGGCGGACGTTTCCCGGGCGCGGGAATTGGTGAACCATTTCATCCGTCCGGGTAACGGCTTCACGCTAGTCCTTTCCCGGCGTCGTTCCGGCCCGTCCTGAATCGGCGGCCCACAGGCGGCAGAGTTCCATGATCACCTGGGCGCTCTTGGTGAGCGCCGTTACCGGGATCCATTCCTTGCGACTGTGGAAAAGCAAACCGCCGGCAAAAAGATTCGGGGTCGGCACTCCCATGAAACAGAGTTGGGCGCCGTCCGTACCCCCCCGGATGGCCTTGGTGATGACCGCCAATCCCGCCGCCCGGATGGCTTCCTGCCCTTTGCCAACCACATCGGGATAGCGGTCCAGAACCTCTTTCATGTTGCGGTACTGTTCGGAGACGTTGATATCGATGCCCAGGCCGGGGTTGGCGGTTTGAAAAGCGGTCCCCAACTGCCGCAACAGGTCCGTCCGCCGGTGATTGCGATCCGCATCGAAATCCCGCAGAATCATTTCGGCCGTGGCCCGGCTCTCGTTGCCGTCCAAGGCCGTGAGATGGAAAAAACCCTCGCGTTTTTCGGTGTGTTCGGGTGTTTCCGCAGCGGGTAGGGCCGCCACGAACCGGGCGGCCATGGCCGCCGCGTTGATCATCCGGTTTTTGGCATAGCCCGGGTGGACGTTCATCCCATGAAACACCAGAACCGCTTTGAGGGCATGAAAACATTCGGTTTCCAACTCCCCCATCTCCCCGCCGTCGATGGTGTAGCCGATGTCGCCCAGTCGACCGCGTTGGATAAGGTCGGTTCCCTGACCAATCTCTTCGTCGGGGGTGAACACAATCCGCAATTCCGGGTGCGGCCACTCCGTCCAGTGGACAAGGGCTTCCAGAGCGGTCATGATGGCGGCCAGGCCGGCTTTGTCATCGGCGCCCAGCAATGTCCTCCCGGCTGCGGTAATGATGTCATCTCCCTTGAATTTGAGCAGTTCGGGCGAATCCCCGGGGGTGAGATACAGATTCGGATCATCTTCAAAGCCTATCGCGCCGCCGTCATAGCCCTGGTGGACGATCGGTCGGACATGGGTGCCTGAAACCGATGGCGAGGTGTCCAAATGGGCACAGAAGGTCAGGGCCATCGGGGACCGGGATCGGCGGCCCGGCAGGACCGCATAGACATAGCCGTAGGCATCCTGTTCGACGTCCCGGAGGCCCAGGGACCGCAATTCGGCGGCCAGACGGGTCCCCAGTTCCAGTTGCCCCGGAGAGGAAGGGTGTTGCCCGGAATCCGGGTCGGCACTGGTGTCCACCTGGACATATCGCAGAAAGCGTTCGAGCACGCGGGGCCGCAGATAGGCGCCAATATCCTTGCCGTTCATGGGGGTATCCATGGCCTTAGGGTCGCTTTTCAGGATCGCAGGAGATGCTGAACAGCGGGCAGTTCCAGGCTGGCGGCATCCACCTGCCATTGGCCGTCGGAAGTTTGGTTCCCCTGCAGGCGTCCCTGCTTCAGCCATCGGAGTACGCCGGTTTCCGTCAGATAGGTCTTGGCGCTGAATTCAGGCACCGAGTAGGTCTGCGACGCACCGGGCGATGGGGCCGGTTTCGGGGCGGGCGCTTGCGCGGGCTTGGCCGCGGGCGGCTGGCTGTCACTGGATGTCAACTCGCTGGCAGGGATCATCCATTTTCCGGACTGCTTTTGTCCTTTAATCTTTTCGGCGCGCAGCATTTTGGTCACCTGGTTAACGGTCAAACCGGATTGCGCTGCAAACTCCTTGGCGGTGAGAAGGTTGTCTTGCTGTCCCATGGGGTTTGTCCTTTCAGGATAGATGTCGTTTCAGGGCGGACGGCCCCCTTTCCATGTCGGTCGATGTCCGGGACGTCGTTTTTTATGGCCGCAGTCTTGTCCCGGACTGGAGGCACCATACTAAAAACACCGGCATCCGTAAATGTTTGTCTATGGGTGGGGGCGTGAGAAATTATCCTTCATCATCCCTGGGGGACGGTTTTTGCGCCCGGCAAGTTTGTTGTATTGAAAAAAGCTTTTTATCGCCTCAAGTGTGATTAATATAATGGATTGGCCTATCAGCGCGTATTCTACTATTTATGAACGGACCCTATATAACTTGGCATCATGGGACTAACGATGAATCCTAGAAAGAATTCCAAAGCACGGATCATACCGATGAACGAATGCTCGAAAACAAGGTCGCTTTTGGATGATATCCAACGTCGCGCCGAGAACCTGTTCATGACCCGGCAACTTCAGTGTGCCGAAGCCGTGCTAACGGTTTTGAACCAGGGCCTCGGTGGTGAGCTGGCGCCCGACATGGCCATCAGGCTGGCTTCGGCCCTGCCGGAAGGCCTCGGTCGGCGGGGCTGCCTGTGCGGCGCCCTGAATGGCGGCGCTTTGGCGCTGGGTTTGTTTCTGGGGCGCCAGGGCCCCGGGTATCGCAACGGTGAACTCGTACGCCAGGCCGCAGCGGAACTGCACGACCAGTTCAAAGCGGCCTACAAAGCAACCTGCTGCCGCGTGTTGACCAAGGCGCTGGTTTACGGATCGCGTTCGCATTTTCAGCACTGCGCCCAACTGACGGGCCAGGCCGCACAAATGGCGGCCGCCATTGTGCTTGACCGCAAGCCGGAGATGTTGGAAAGTGCGAATTGGGCCTATCTGCAGCAGAACGATCACCGCGTAACCGCTGAAATAAGGAAACTGTTCGGCACATTCGGGCGTTAGTTAGTGCCCATCCATAAATGGCATCTTTTGGTCCCGAGCGGCGTTTTCGCTCTTTTGAAATCCTCGAAATAGTCCACTATTCCTGCGGTTTCCAAATCGCTCAGGCCTTGCTCGGAACCCAAATCTACCATCTCTGGACGAACACTATCTAGTGCCCAGAATTCAGGAAAACGGGAATCGCCATGAAACTGTTTCAGAAACCGACCTTGATGAGTCTTTCCAAAACCTGCGGGTGAGCGGCCAAAATCGACCCGGTCGGGCTCGGCGACTTACTCCGGCAACTTCCTCAGGTTGCAGACCCCAATCTCCTGGTGGGTTTCCATACCAGTGATGATGCCGGCGTCTACCGGCTATCGGATGACATGGCGCTTGTGGCCACGGCGGATTTCATTACCCCGCCGGTCAACGATCCGTTCACCTATGGCCAGATTGCCGCTGCCAACGCCATCAGTGACATTTATGCCATGGGGGGGCGCCCGCTTACCTGTTTAAACCTGGTGGCCTTTCCCTCCAAGAAACTGGCACCCGAAATTCTGCATGGTATCGTGGCCGGGGCCGTGGCCAAAATTACCGAAGCCGGAGCAGTGCTGGTGGGCGGACACACCATCGAAGACGAGGAACCCAAGTTCGGACTGGCGGTCAACGGCATTGTCCATCCGGACAGGATCTGGACCAATGCCGGGGCGCGCGGCGGTGACGTGCTGGTATTGACCAAACCCGTCGGCAGCGGGGTCCTTTTCAATGCCAATATCAAGGGGTGGGTATCCGGCGAAGCGCTGACCGAATGTATCGCCCACCTGACCACGTTGAATCGTGTGGCTTGTGAAACGCTGCAACGTTTCGAGGTGCACGCGGTCACGGATGTCACCGGGTTCGGTCTGGCGGGGCATGCGTTTGAAATGGCGCAGGCTTCCCAGGTGTCGATCGTGCTTCATATGGACCGTCTGCCGGTGATGAGGGACGCCCTTGAAATGTATCGGCGGGGCGTCAATACGGGGGTCAATCCCCACAATCGGCGCATGGTGCAGGATTATTTGAGGATGGACGGCGACTGGCCATCCCGGCACCAGGAGATTCTTTTTGACCCCCAGACCAGTGGTGGTCTGCTGGCCGCCGTGGAGCGGGAGACGGCGGATGCCCTTGTCGATGCCCTGCGGGCATCCGGCGTGCATGCAGCCTGCCGGGTGGGCGAGATATTAACGCTGCCAACGGATGGCGATATCCAATTGCGGATTGTCTGACGGCCTGTCGTTTGGCCCTGTCGTTCGTTTCAGTGGGTTGTGGATCCCCTTGCATCGCTTCATTATCCCCACCTGACCGTTACAACTTCCGAAGCCTGCCATCATCATGCCGTTACACCTGTTTGTTCGGGTAGGAGATCGTCAGAATCTGTTCATCCGATGCCGTCGCGGGGTGGTTTGCAGGCCTGGTTTGATGGGGGGGCTGGTCTCGTGTCGATATTTTTTCAGGATAATCGCTCAAACGTCATGGGATCGCGGTTGTCCGGTTCGGGAAAGGGTGTTTTTTTCTTGACCAAATATAGCGTTTAAATTATGTAGTGAACATCAAAAAAAAAATAAGATTCAGGAGAAAGTATACTATGGGAATTCAGGAGCGCAAGGAGCGGGAGAAGGAGCGACGCCGGCAACAGATCATGGTGGCTGCCAAACGTGTTTTTTCCGAAAAAGGCTTCAACAAGGCCACGATGGAGGACATCGCCCACGAGGCCGAGTTGAGTCCGGGGACGCTGTATTTGTATTTTAAAAATAAAGAAGAATTGTATGCGTCCCTGTCCTTGCGCATTTTACAATACCTGCTGATTCGCGTCGAACATGTGGATACCGAGGACGTTGCCGGTCCCGAGGAAAAAGTCAAAGCCCTCATGAATGCCATGTATGACGTTTATGAATTCGATCCACTGATTATTATAAACATGTTTCACCTGCAATCCAGTGAAACCCTTAAAAATTTATCTCCTCAACTCATGTCCGAAATCAAGACCCTGTCGCAAAAATCCATATCGGCCATTGCCAAAATATTTGAACAGGGCATCAAGGCCGGGAAATTTATCGATCACCACCCCGTGGCACTGGCCGACATCTTCTGGTCCTTGTTTTCCGGCGTGGTCCTCTGGGAGGCCAGTAAGAAAATCATCGATGAGCAGAAGGATTATCTCAAAAAGACCCTCGAGGTCGCTTTCGAGATCTTTTATCGCGGGCTGCTCAAAGGGTAATGCGTTGTCAGGCAACTCTCGCCTGCAAGGCCTATGGGCTTATCCCTTTTTAAAAAAGATTTGTAATTTCATCTACTTCGAATTCCGGCCAAGGAACGGCGACGCCCTCGCGTAGCGCTGCGACCCCTTGGCCGGGTTGTTTTACTTCCCCAATACACGCCACGGCAACGCCGGCCTCACCGATGGCCTGCATCAGGTTGTCGCTCACTTCCGCCCGACAGACGATCAAAAGACTTCCGGAACCGATCAGCCCCATGGGATCAATATCGAGGCACCGGCAAACCTGCTCCGTCTGCTCCAAAACCGGGATGGCGTCCCAGTAGACTTCAAGCTGGTGTCCACCGGCAGAACTTAATTCGGAAACAGCCGTGGCCAAGCCCCCTTCGGTCACATCGTGCATGGCGGTCACACCCTGTGACTGGACCGCGATGGCGGCCTCGGGCAGGATGCTGATCTGGTCAACCAGGCGGCGGCAGTCGTCTATGGCCGCGGCGGTCATACCCAGGTTTTGAAGGCGATCGGTAAACTCGTTGGCGATGATGGCCGTCCCTTCGATGGCCACGCCTTTGGTCAGCAGGATACGATCGCCCGGCTGCATGTTGCGTTTGTCGATGAGGTCCTGCCGCTGCAAAGCCGCTCCCAGGGTTCCCACCACCACCGGACGCTGAACCGCATCGGTAATTTCTGTGTGGCCCCCGCAGAGGGTGACGCCCCATTGCTGGCAGGCATCATTGATGTCCGTCATGACCTGAAAGATTTCCGAAGGTGTCGCGCCGGACGGGAACAATAGGGTCGTCATCAGCCACTGGGGGGTGGCGCCGGAGGTGGCAATGTCATTGGCGTTGATCAGGACTGTATAATAGCCGATCCTGTCCGTGACGAACGTGATGGGATCCGAGGTGACCACCAGGGTGTCATGGTCGTGCATGTCGATGGCGGCCGTGTCCTCGCCAATGCCCGGCTTGATCAGGAAGCGTTCATCGTCGTGCTCTAAATGCCCGAAAAAGCCTTCCAGCAGGTCGCTGGGGAATTTCCCGTTGGGCAGGGGCAGGCCGCAGCGCACGATTTGGATGATGTCGGCCAACGAACGCGCCCGGAAATCGCAGACGAGGTTATCGCCCGGATCGCCATGGCCCCCTTCCAGGAAGGCGGTCAACGCGCCCGCCCGCCGGCCGGCTTCGATATCGAAATGGAAATCGCCCACCAGCAGGATTTCGCGCGGTTCGACATGGAAACGTTCGGCGGCCAGAAGCACCCCGTCGGGGTGTGGTTTGGGCCGCACCGGATCGTCCCGGGTAATCACCACATCGAAATCATCGATGGACAAGTGGGAAAACTGTTGCAGGGCCGTCATTACTGATTCCAGGCTGTTGCGGGTCAGCATGCCGATGGGCAGACGATGGCGTTTCAAATAGCGCAAGAGATCGTCGACCCCGCCGTTGGGGCGGGATTGGCGGGCCGCTTTCAGTTCCATCGCGTGCAGGATGGCATGCGCCTCGGCCTGACGGGCATCGTCGCGGAGGCTCGCAATGAATTCCAGAATGGGCTGGTCCGGGGGACAGCCGATAGCGGATTTTACCGTCTGGAAGTCGAGGGCACCCGGTTGGGTCAGGGTGCCGTCGAAATCGAAGAGAACCGCTTTGATTTTATATGCTTGCATGGGTTTGCCTGTCGCGTCCTGTCTCCCGGCCGCCGGCGGGAGCGGCTGTTCATCCGATCCGCACTGTCCATCTGACGACAGCGGGAGGCGAAGGCCGTTGTAGTGACGACTGCAGCATCTGTCAAGCGTATTCAGGCCCCGGCCGACAATCGCTGCGGACGCATCTGATCCGGGTCGAAGGTCTGGGTGGCCAGATAGTCCTCCAGGTCTTGCTCGCGACGAATCAATTCGACGGTGCCATCGGTTTTCAGCAACAACTCTTTGGGTTGCAGCCGGCCGTTATAGTTGAACCCCATGGCATGACCGTGGGCGCCGGTATCATGGATCACCACAAGATCGCTTTCCCGGATTTGCGGGAGGGTGCGCTGCACGGCAAATTTGTCATTGTTTTCGCAAAGCGCGCCGACAACATCGACGGTGTGGTGCGGGGTCCCGTTGTTGCGACCGGGGACCGTAATGTGGTGATAGGCGCCATACATTGCCGGCCGCATGAGGGCCGACATGCAGGCGTCCACCCCGATGTACTCCCGGTAGATGGACTTGTGGTTGATGGCCCGGGTGACGAGGACCCCGTGGGGGCCGGTCATGAAGCGGCCGCATTCCATGGAGAGGCCGGGCTGGTAACCGTTGGCCGCCCGAAAATCCCGGAAAAGGCCTTCGACCTCATCGGCCAGGGCCCCTAAATTGAAGGCCGGCTGCTCCGGCTGGTAGGGGATGCCGATGCCGCCGCCGATGTTGACGAATTCGAATTGAATACCGGTGCTGCGTCCCACCCAGGCGGCGATATCCAGGATCATGCGGGTGGTTTCGACGATGTTGCGGTGGTCCAGTTCATTGGAGGCAATCATGGTGTGGAGGCCGAAGCGGCGGGCGCCGCGTTCGATGGCCATCTGGTAGGCCGCAACGATCTGATCGTGGCTGACCCCATATTTGGATTCCACCGGATTGCCGATAATGGCATTGCCCGTGCGCCGGGGGCCGGGGTTGTAGCGAAAGGAAACAAGCTCCGGAAAGGGTGCCAGCTTGTCCACCAGGGAAATATCGTCCAGGTTGATAATGCTGCCGCCTTCGGTCTGGGCGGCGGCGAATTCCTCCGGCGTTGTGTTATTGGAGGTGAACATGATGGCCTCTCCCCGTCCGCCGGCCATGCGGGCGAGAACCAGTTCGGGGATGGAACTGCAGTCGAATCCAAACCCCAGGTCCTGCATGATCTCCAGGATGCGCAGATTGGGAAGGGCTTTGACGGCATAGTATTCACGGAAAGGCTCGAGGTGCCGGAAGGCTTCAAGCAACTGGCGGCCGGTTTCCCGGATACCGGTTTCATCATAAATATGAAATGGTGTTCCGAAGTGCTCGGCTATTTCGTTCAGGGCTGGATAAAGACGGCCCTGAAAGGGGGACGACATGGGCATGACGGGTGACCTTTCTTATTTTAAATCGGTATGTTGGCGGTTTCCTTGACGGTGTCGAGCACCACGTGGGTACAGGTGCCGCTGACACCTTCGATGTGACCGATATCCTCCTGCAGCAGATGGTTCAATTCTGCTGTGCCGGCAATACGAAGCTTGACCAGAAAGCGATCCGGGCCGGCAATGAAATGAAGCTCCTGGACTGCTGCTAACCCGGCCAGGGCCTGGGCCACCGATTCCCGGTGGGAGGGCCCCCGGACCTCGACAAATATGAAGGCCACCATGGCCCGGTTGAAACGCTGGGGGTTCAGGCGCACTTCATATCCGTCAATATAACCTTGGTTCTCCAGTTTGCGAATACGCTCCAGGACGGCGGAAGGGGCCATGTTGACTTGCCGGGCCACTTCCACGTTGGGGATGCGGGCTTTGCGCTGTAAGATTTGGAGAATTCGATGGCTGATGTCGTCAATCATTTTTATAATTCCTATTTTTTAAGAACGTTATATTTAAAAATTAGTAAAGTCAAGAATTATATTCTGTTATATGTGTAAATTACAGAACAAAATTTTGTTCAACCGATTGACGGATTGCGCTTTCCTGCAATGATGGTATGGTAAGCCTTCATCGGCTGGCACGATGTCTTGAGCCCGGAGTCGGAAATGATCCATTTACAAAAACCGTTACGGCGTGAGGATGACTCCCCAGCGGGGAGCCATGGGGGGACAGCGGCATGAAATCGCAGCAACGTCGCATCCTATTGATCTACCCGCCATTTTTGGAAGCGCGTATCCACGAAGAGGAAATCCGGGCTGTGCCGATCGGACTGTACCATATCGCCGCCGTTGTCAAAGCGGAAGGCCATGTGGTCGCGGTCCTCAATCTCAACCAGGACGAGCAGTTGCCGGATCAGGTGATGGGCGTCATCGCGCAATTTCAGCCGGATATGATCGGGTTTTCGATCCTGAATGCCAACCGCTGGGGGGGGATTGACATCGCCCGGCAGGTCAAAACCCGTTTTCCGAGCGTGATCACTGTTTTTGGCGGGGCGGGGGCCAGCACGCTCTGGGAGCATTTTTTGACCCATTTCCCGGAGATCGATTATATCGTCATCGGCGAGGGGGAACGGCCTTTTCTCCGTCTCGTCCAAAGCCTCGAACGGGGCAGCGGCCGGGATATCGACGGGATCGGCGGCATCGCCTTCCGCCGGGGCGGCCAACCGGTTCGAAACGCATGTGATCCCTTTGTCGAGGACTTGGATAGCCTGCCGGATCCCTCCCACCATTTCACCTATCAGCATCTCGCCCTGACCCGCGGGTGTCCGGCCAATTGCCGATTTTGCGGTTCGCCCGGGCTCTGGGGGCGCCAGGTGCGGTTTCATTCCCCCACTTATTTTGTAGACCAGATGCAACGTTTGGCCGCCGGGGGCGTGTCGTTTTTCTATGTTTCCGACGACACGTTTACCTTGCGCAAAAAAACGGTGCTGGCGGTTTGCCGCGACATCATCGCACGCGGGCTCGATATCCGCTGGTCGGCCATTTCCCGGGTCGACACGGTGGATGACGACACTTTAAGCTGGATGCGTCGGGCCGGATGTATTCAGATCAGTTATGGTGTTGAAAGCGCCAACAGGGCGATACGGCGTTATCTGGACAAGCGCATCAGCCTGAAAGACGCCCGCGCGGCTTTTGCGGCCACACGCCGTTTCGGCATTCTGCCGCGGGCCTACTTTATCTATGGCTGTCCGGGCGACAGCCCTGCGACCATGCAGGAGAACCTCGAGCTTATCGCGGATATCAAACCGCTGGGGGCCATTTTCTACATCCTGGACCTTTTTCCGGGAACACAACTCTATGCATCCTACTTGAAGCGTTCCGGCCAAACGGACGATATCTGGCTGGAACGGATCGAGGACATTCTCTATTTCGAAACCGACCCGGCCATGGATCAGGAGGCGGTCCAGTCCTACGGGCACATGCTGCGGAACGGCTTTTACCATATGTTGCCAACGTTTGCCGCCGATATCGACCTGGTAGGCGATCCTGATTTCTACCCATTACATGCGGATTTTCTCTCCCGGCTGGCCATGACGTTTCACCAGGGGGATTTCGCCCGCATTGAGGCCATCCCGGACAAACGCAAGACCGCCGAAGGGCTCTACCGCCGTGCCCTGGGCTACGGTCCCGATGCGCGGGCCTTCCTGGGCCTGGGCATGCTTTGTCAGCAAGGCCGGGATTTTGCGGCAGCCGCGGAAATCCTGGAAAAAGGCATCGCGCATTTTCCGGGAGATGAATCGCTGCAGACCTGCATGGCGGTCAACGATATGAACCAGGGAGCACATGATGAGGCCCTGCGCCGGTTACAGCATATGGATGAAACCCCTCAGACCCGGCAGTGGATCGCCAGGTGCCGGGAGGCCATGGCGTCGTGATGTGCCCGATGCTTCCATTCGGTTTGAGGCGTTGACATGGCGTTGTCGTCGATTCTCGAAAATATCTCGCTGCAGCCTTACAACACTTTCGGCGTAGAGGCCACGGCCCGTTGTTTTCTTTCGGTGGCGACGACGGAGGCACTGGTCGCCCTTCTCGGCGGTCAGGGGCAGGATGTCCCCATCCTGGTTCTTGGTGGCGGCAGCAATATTCTCTTTACCCGGGATTTTGAGGGGCTTGTACTGAAAAACGATATCCTTGGCATTGATGTTTTGGCGAAGGACGATCGTAGCGTTCGCGTGCGTGCCGGTGGCGGTGAGGACTGGCATACCTTTGTCCAGTGGTGTCTCCGCAGGGGGTTCTACGGCCTGGAGAACCTGTCCCTGATCCCGGGCACCGTCGGCGCGGCACCGGTTCAGAATATCGGGGCCTACGGCGTAGAAGTCGGCGACCGCATCGAAACGGTGGAGGCCATTGATCTCCAGAGCGGTGAACCATGCCGGTTCAAGGCCGACGCATGTGACTTTGCCTATCGCCGCAGCCTATTCAAGGATCGTTTTCGGGGCCGGTTTTTTATTACGGCCGTTATTTTTAAACTGAGTAAACAGCCGCAACTGATCACCGCCTACGCCGATGTCCGTCATGCCCTGGCGGAACGGAAAGAAACCACCCTGACCCCGCAAGGGTTGAGCGACACCATTTGTGCCATCCGCCGGCGCAAACTGCCGGATCCGGAGAAGCTTGCCAATGCCGGCAGTTTTTTTAAAAATCCAGTCATTTCCCGTCAGCACTGCGATGAACTGGTCGGTCGGTTCCCGGAATTGCCCGTTTACCCGCTGGATGACCAGCGGGTTAAAATCGCGGCCGGCTGGATGATCGAATACTGCGGCTGGAAGGGCCGCACCCTCGGGGCCTGCGGCGTCTATCCTCACCAGGCACTGGTCCTGGTCAATTATGGCGGCGCCAGCGGCCGGGATATCCTTATTTTGGCCGAGGCGGTTCAGGCCTCTGTTGAAGAGACGTTCGGCATTCGGCTGGAGCCTGAGCCCCTGATTCTTTAACCGTCTTTCCCTGCCCTCCAACACACTTCCAGAAGATTTGACTTGTCATCCGGCAATGCCCATTTTGGTGTCAATATTCATTGTGCCAAGCCTATCGAGGCTTCAACCATCGAATCTGTTTAGGGAGGAACCTTAAATGATCAGCGAGAAAATGAATGCGGCCCTGAATGAGCAGGTCACCAAAGAAATGTATTCCGCTTATTTGTACATGGCCATGTCTTCCTACAGTAACGCCATCGGGCTCAAAGGTTTCGCCAATTGGTTCATGGTGCAATACCATGAGGAAATGTTCCATGCCATGAAGCTTTATGAATACATTCACAGCCAGTCCGGCAGCGTTGCCCTTAAAGCCATCGATGAACCGCCGGAGTCTTTTGAGGGGCCGCTGGATATGTTCACCAAAACTCTGGCCCATGAACAGATGGTGACCCGGTCCATCAACGACCTCATGGAGATCGCCATTGAAGAAAAAGACCACGCTACGCGGATTTTTCTCCAGTGGTATGTCACGGAGCAGGTAGAAGAAGAGGAAAACGACAACGACATCATCGATCAGCTGAAACTGATCAAAGACAATCCCCAGGGATTGATGATGCTGGATCGTGAACTGGGCCAGCGGGCGGCCACCGTTCCCCTCGATTTCAGCAAGGGGGTTTCCGCCGGCGAGGCCTGACCAGGCCCGGCGTCTTTTTCCGCTCAAGACCATCCCCTGGATGCCGCTGATGATCAGTCGGCATCCGGGGCCTTCCTTACCCTCATCCCCTCTCTCCAGTGGTGACACCTTCTACAGTTGAGGCCTGTCAAAATGGATTCGTTTCTTTGCTATCGGATCTTTTGGGGCGCTTTGGCGTGATGCGGTAAAAATGTCGCAATGTGCGTAGTTTTGATTCATATTTTTTTCGATGAATATCGGGCAGATAGGTAGGATGGATGAAAAATGCGGCAATTACGCCGCAATTGTTTTGTTGGAGAGGATGTTTTAGATACAGAAAATTATAATAAATACAAATAGTTAAAATTTTTTAACGATTCGGCATCATTGTTGCTCTATACGGTTGACAAGACCACGTTCATTCAAGCGAAAGAGGTGCTTATGCTCAAGGTCTTGATGATCGATTCCCTACCGGAACAAAGCTCTCTCATCCGGGATATGCTTGAGGACTGGGGACATTCGGTGGCGGTCGAATCAAGCTGCGCAAAAGCCCTGGTCCATTCTCCGCAGGAGACTTGGCACCTGATCTTCGTCGGTGAGGAAAAATTGTCGCTGGAAGGTGTGGAGTGGATTCCCCGCATGCGGCGTTCATGGCCCGATGCCTTGCTGATCGTGATCGGTGACTTGGATCAGCCTGATTTCGAACGCCGGGTGAGAACCCAAGGGGTCGATTTCTACCTGCAAAAAGCCAGCGATTTACCGCGCTTGAAAATTCTTATGCAGCATTTCGAAGCGAATTGTTTCAACCGCCAAGGTGTTCATGGAGAAGAGCCAAAGATCTTGGCGTCTGAAGGACGAAACCTATCCAACCGAAAGGAGCTATCATGAAAAAGGGTAACATTGTACTGCTGATGGTTGTCTGGGCGGTGGTGGCCGCTTTCCTGGTGGGCTGCGCTGGAAGCTACGGCACCTGGGATGAACAATGGTACAGCGATCATCCCACGACCAAGGAAAGCGTTATCGCCCGTCTGGGGGCTCCGACCAAAGTCGTTTCCCACGATGACGGCATGCAGGAGCTGATTTATATCCGGACATTTCCGCCCAGCGATGCGAAATCGGCCATGGTCTACCAGATCAAAAACGACCAGGTGGTCAAACAGTGCTGGAAAGAGATGTAATGCCAATGCGCGGCCTCCAGACGGCTCCCGGGCCGGCCTGGAGGCCATCTCCATATCCGCCAACCGTCCCCTCCCGGCCCCACTGCCCCTGATCTGAAAATGATTGCCATCCCTCTGATTCACGATTAGAGTAAACTCTTAAATTTCTCTGACCGGCAACATGACACGTTGCTTTAGCGATAAGGTTAATGGAGAACGGCAGCCCCATGTTCCAGGAAACTGTGAATCAGGCCAGTGGTCTTATAGCGCTTTTGGATGCCCAACGCCGGATTGTTCATCTTAATCCGTGTGGTGGGCGTTTGCTGCATATCGACCCGGAATCCGTACGTAACCAGTCTGTCGAAACACTGGTTGCCCCTCTGGAGATCGACTGGCGGCCTTGGATGAAGGCCGATTGGGATCAGTTGCTGCGGCAGCCGCAAGATGCCGGTCCTGTTGTGGGCCGTCACCATGATCCGGATGGCATGCCCCGCTGGCTGTCCTGGACGGCCAGCGAATGGCTGGATGCCGAAGGGCACCGTTGCGGAACCATTGTCATGGCAGCGGATATCAGCCATTGCCACGGACCGGATGAATGCCCCGGTTCCTTTGAGGAAGACCCCTCGGTTGCCAAGCCCCATCCGGACGAAATGGAGCGCTGGTACCGCACCCTCTTTGAAAATACCGGCACGGCGATGGTCATTCTCGAACAGGATTTGATCATTCACAGCTTCAACGGTGAATTTGTTCGCCTGACGGGCATCCCGGCCGAAGAGTTCCGCCAGAAGCGGGTTTTCCGTGAACTGGTTCCTGATGATGATTACGAGCGGCTGGTGGCCTATCATAAAACCCGCCTGGCAGGCGGCGTATCCCCATCGGAATACGAGGGGCAACTGGTCACGCGCCGGGGGGGGCGCAAATTCGTCGCCCTGAAAGCGGATGTCATTCCGGGCACCACCCGCACCATCGTATCCCTGATGGACGTCTCCCTGCGCAAACACGCCGAAAAGGCCTTGCAGGAAAGCCAGGCGCGCATGAAACGCCTGCTGGACAACATGCCGGGCATGGCCTACAGCATTGAGGATGATGACCAGAAAACCATTTCCATGGTCAGCCGTGGGGCGCTGGCCTTCACGGGATTCGATGCGGATGAGCTGGTGGGCAGTAAGTTTGAGGACCATTTCGAAAACAATATTCACCCTGAGGATGCCGAAGAAGTACGGCAAACGGTCGATGCGGCCGTCGAGGCCGGGCAACCTTTCGAATCGGTTTTTCGCCTTAAAATGGCCTCCGGTGAGTACAAATGGGTCCGGAATCGCGGTGCCGGCGTCTATGATGACCAGGGGCGGTTGCTGAGACTGGAAGGCCTGGTAACCGATATCGACACCAGCAAACAAGCCGAACTGGAGCTTAACAAGGAAAACCAGCGCCTGCGTTCCAGTATCAAGGACCGGTTCCGCTTCGGACAGATTCTCGGGCGCAGTGCGCCCATGCAGCAGGTCTACGAAATGATTCTCAGGGCGGCGGCGTCCCACGCGAATGTGATCGTCTACGGGGAGTCCGGTACCGGCAAGGAACTCGTCTCGCGGGCCATTCATGATTTCAGTGACCGCCGGAAGCAGAGCTTCGTTCCGGTCAACTGCGGTGCCATTCCGGAAAACCTGCTGGAGAGCGAGTTTTTTGGTTATAAAAAAGGCGCCTTCACAGGGGCTGAACGGGATAAAAGCGGGTTTCTCGAGCTGGCCCACGGCGGGACCCTTTTCCTGGACGAAATCGGCGAGATCGATGTGTCCATGCAGGTCAAACTGTTGCGGGCTATCGAGGGGGGCGGCTATACCCCGGTGGGCGGCAAGCATGTCCACAAGACGGATATTCGCATCATTGCGGCCACCAACCGTGACATGTTGAAAATGGTGCGCGACGGCAAGATGCGTGAAGATTTTTATTATCGTATTCATATCATTCCCATCCACCTCCCATCGCTGCGGGATCGCCGTGAGGATATCCCGCTGCTGGTCGAGCATTTCCTGGGCTCTTACGGTGATGAAGGCCGCAAATGTCATCCCCTGCCGGGGAATATCATGGACCAGCTGATCGGTTATCACTGGCCGGGCAATGTCCGCGAACTGCAAAATGTGCTGCACCGGTATGTCACCCTTGGCCGGCTGGTTCTGGAAGATGTCAGCGCGGGCGCCATGGATCGTGGCAGTGCGATTAATGCCAGCGGGCCTGCCATCGGCGAAACCGACCAGCTCGACCAGGCCATCGCACAATTTGAAAAGGCCTTTCTGCTTGAACAACTGCAGCAGATGCGCTGGCATGTCAGCCGAACGGCGGCCTCCCTGGGGATCAATCGGAGAACCCTGCAACGCAAGATGAAGCGCTACGGACTTTATTGATCGCATTGCCTTTCAGGATGGGGGCACGGGACCTTTGCCAATGGTGCCGCCTTGCCAACGAGCGGGATCAGAACCATATTAAATAGTATTCGTCCATAAATGGCATCTTTGGGCCCCGAGCGGCGTTTTCGCTCTTTTGAAATCCTCGAAATAGGCCACTATTCCTGCGATTCCCACCTGCTGCAGAGAATAGGTCCGACGGGAGGTCCCGTCTAACGGGATAATATCCCGTGTAGCGGGAAAAAACGCTCAGACCTTGCTCGGGACCAAAATCGCCCATCTCTGGACGAAAGCTAGGATACGGGTTGTTTATGATGAATCGCGTGTCCGGAGTTGATATGGGCATCGCCTGCCAGGGAGGAATGAGCCATGGCCCAGAAAATCTTGATCGCACTGGACGATTCGGAAAACGCCGCGCGTGCCGTAAATTATGTGGCCGCGAATTTCCAGAATCACGCCACTGTAACCCTGTTCAGCGTTCTTTCGGATACCGCCAGCTTGTGTGATATGAACAGTCCGGAATTGACACCTCTTTTCAAATCGCAGCAGTCGAGCTTCTGTCAGTTGGAAGACAAGAAACGCAGCCTGGTCAGTGAGGCATGCGACAAAAGCAAAGCGACTTTGTGCGCAGCCGGATGGGATCCGGCCTATGTCAACACCAAAATTGAACCCAAACGCAAAGGCATCGCACGCGACATCATCCAGGAGGCCTCACAGGGCTATGATCTGATCGTCATCGGCAAACGCGGTGTGAGCGGCATTCGTGATTTTTTCCTGGGCAGCATTTCGCAGAAAGTGCTCCAGCTGGCCAAAAATATTTCGGTTCTCATCGTCCATTAACATGCCATTCGCGTTCAGGAACGGGAAGGCTTTTCGATGTCTTCACAGTCTTTACTTGTGCCCCGCTTCGGGCCGTTTCGACAGGGTAAGCCACGGCGGCTAAACGGCGGCGGCTGACCGGTAATCGTCGACGGGAATGAATCGGATATGCAGCTGCAGGCCTGGTTGGAGAAATGCCTTCTCAAGTCCGCCGACCGCTGGGTTGCGCGTCTTCGGCCGACCCCTCCACCGGCGCGACGGCTGGCTGCCGCCCGTGTCGTGGCCCATCGTGGGATTTACGACAATTCTCAGGTTTTTGAAAACACCCTTGCGGCGTTCGAACTGTTTCACGAGGCCTGTGGTTGGGGGGTTGAACTGGATGTCCGCTGGACCCGGGATGAGGTGCCGGTGGTTTCCCATGACCCGGATGGGCGACGGTTGTTCGGCCTTGATCGTCCGATTGCAGGTATGGATCTTGAGACCTTGCAGCGCCTTCTGCCGTTGGTGCCGACGCTGGAAAAGGTCGTCGCGCAATTCGGCGGTCGTCTACACCTGATGATTGAAGTCAAAGCCCTGTCGTCTGATGGTGCGAGCCGCCAGGCCAGGATTTTGCAGCGCCACCTCCAAAACCTCACCCCCGGGCGTGACTACCACATTCTCAGTCTGGACCCACATCTGCTGCACCGCCTTCGGTTTTCTCCGGCCCGGGCCTGTCTGCCCATCGCCCAGATGAATCTCCACAAGGTCAAACAGGCGTTCAAAGCCAGTGCCTGGGGGGGCATGGCCGGGCACTATGCGCTCATCCGGCGTGAAGATATCCAGATGATCCGTCGCCGGGGGGGGCGCATCGGCACCGGCTACATCAATTCCCCGAGCTGCCTGTATCGCGAGGTGGGCCGGGGGATCGATTGGCTGTTTTCCGACCGGGCACTGGTGCTTCAGCGATTGGTGAACCAGGCGGCTCGGATAGAAAAAAGAGCCAAGCTCAAAGCGTCAAGCTGAAAGCGGGGATTTCGCGGTATAGGCCTTATTCTTCTCTTGCCGCATTGCCTTCCGGCGGTATCGCTGGTGCAGAGGCCTGGGGTTTGACACGTGCGAGCAGGGCTGCGCCAATGATGAAGAGCAGCATCACGGAAGCGATGCTGATGCGGGAGGCGAGGTTGGCAATGCCCGGCGCTGCTTCCGGTGAGGGGGCGTGCGTGGCTAGAATATGCTTGGCGGCCAGCCCCACCGTCCCCATCAGGGCCGGCCCGATGATGGCCGCAAATTTCCCCATCATATTGTAGAGACCGAAAAACTCGGCCGAATGGCCTTCGGGGATGAGGCGGGCGTAGTAAGAACGGCTGAGGGCCTGAATACCGCCCTGCACCATGGCCACGGCCAGCGCAATACCGAAAAATTCCCAGCGCGCGTGCATGACGGTGCCCCAGACTGTGATCCCCATATAGACCCCAAGGGCCAGGAACAGGCTGCGCTTGACCCCCCAGCGCTGGCCCAGGCGTCCGAAAAGCAGCGCGGCCGGAAACCCCACGAATTGCACGAGAAGTAAAGCGGTGATGAGATCGGCAGCGGCAAAGCCGAGGGACAATCCGTAGGCCACGGCCATACGAATGATGGTATCCACCCCGTCGATGTAGAACCAGTAAGCCAGCAGAAAAAGAAACACCGGTTTGCGATCCCGAACATGGCGCAGGGTGGTTAGGAGTTGCCGCCAGGCCCGGCGCCAGGTATGCCCGGCACCCGTCAAGGGCGGTACCGCCGGCTCGGATACCCATCCAAAAGTCGCCAGACTGAAAAGGCCCCACCAAACGGCAACGGTCAGGAAAGACCACTGCACGGCTGCGGCGGCATTGGCCAGCCCGAACCAGTGGGGCTTCTGGGTCATGATGACATTCAACAGGAAAAGGAGGCCGCCCCCAAGATAACCGGCGGCATAGCCCAATGCGGAAACCCGGTCCAGATCCTCCCGTCGGGCCACGAGGGGCAGGAGGGCATCGTAAAAAATGATAGCGCCCGAAAACCCGATGATGCCCAAGCCGTAAATCATGATGGCCCCGGCCCATTGCCCCTGGGGCAACCAGAAAAGGGTCGCCGTGGCGGCAACCCCCACGGTGGTAAACAGCGCCAGAAATCGCTTGCGGGAACCGCCGCTGTCGGCCATGGCCCCCAGAAACGGGGCGAACGCGGCCACCAGAAGGCTGGCGGCGGCATTACCAAAGCCAAGGCGGGCATTGGTGATATTGGGATCGGCGCCGGCGCTCCAGAATTGGGTGAAAAAAACCGGAAAGAATCCGGCCATCACGGTGGTGGCAAACGCCGAATTGGCCCAATCGTAAAAAGCCCAGCCCCATATGGCTTTTCGCTTGTGGTTGACTGCCATGCAAAATACCTTTGCACTGTCGTCGCGCGCTGTTTTTCAAGTTCTGATCTAAACCCGCAACCATTGATGGAGGCCCCGGAGCGGTCCTACGGATACGATAGACAAGCCATAAGCTTTGCCAATCCAGATTGTCAACCACCCTTAGCGATTGCTTTCTACGGGATCGGGCGATACATTTTCTCCCGGGAAGGCCCCGGCAACCGCATCACAAGGCTTCAACGCAATCCATGAAAATGCCGTCACGCAAATACCGCCTGCTTTTAACCGGCTTTCTGGTCGTCCTGGTGGCCGGCGTATCGCTGCTGGGGGCCTATGGATGGCATCTTTACCAGGACGTCGAGCAGCGGTTTTCCGGCCGCCGCTGGCAGATCCCTTCGCGGATCTACTCAGACGTCACCCTTTTGTTTCCCGGCATGCGGATCAACCGATCCCTGCTTTTGGAAAAGCTTTACCGTCTGGATTACCGTCCCGTTCGCCACACGCCCCGGGCCAAGGGGGAAATGCGGGCGATCGGCAAGACCCTGGAACTGTTTCTTCACGACCGCCGCCACCCGGGCCTCACCCGTCCGGGTTTTGGCGTACGGCTGACGACCGACGGGCCGTTCATTGAATCCCTGGAACGCCTGCCGCCCGGTCCACCCCTGGCAATGGTGACCCTGGAACCCGAAAAAGTGGGGTTCTTCTTCGGCCCGGAAAGAGAAAGGCGGGAGCTGATCGCCATCGACCACGTGCCGAAGCACCTGGCGGATGCCGTTCGCGCAGCGGAAGACAGCCGCTTTTACGACCATATCGGTCTTGACTGGCGCGGCATCGGGAGAGCCTTGCTCGCCAATTTACGCTCCGGCAGCATTCGCCAGGGCGGTTCCACCATAACACAGCAGCTGGCCAAGAATTACTTTTTGACCCCCGAGCGAACGCTAGGGCGCAAAGTCAAGGAAATGGTTCTGGCACTTGTGATCGAGTGGCGTTATGACAAGCCAACCATTCTCGAAATGTACCTCAATGAAATTTATCTCGGGCAGAACCAATCGGTGTCCATCAACGGGATCAGTGAAGCGAGCCGCTTTTATTTCGGCAAACCCGCCCGGGATCTCACGGTTGCTGAAGCCGCCACACTGGCCGGCCTGATCAAGAGCCCCAATACCTACTCGCCGTACGCGGACCCGGAGCGTTGCCGGCAACGTCGGGATACCGTTTTGCGCGCCATGCAGGACCATGGCTGGATCACACCTGAAGCTTACGCCGAAGCCCTTCAAACGGCAGTTCAACCGGTCGGCATCCGACCCCATCAGCGTGCGGCCGCCTATTTTGTCGATTATTTAGGCCGCCAGCTTTCCGAACTCTACGCACCGGAGGATCTCACCTCCCTGGGACTCGTCATCTACACGACGCTTGACACCCAGGTCCAGGCTGCGGCCGAAGCCGCCCTGACCAATGGCCTGGCCCGTATCGAAGCGACATTGCCCGGCGGTGGGGAGAAAACCGTCGTTGCCGAGCCGCTCCAGGGTGCCATTGTTGTGATGAAGCCCCAAACCGGGGCTGTGCTGGCCATGGTGGGCGGGCGGGATTATCACCTCAGCCAGTTCAACCGGATCACGCAGGCCCGTCGCCAGGCCGGGAGCACCTTCAAAGTGTTTACGTATCTGGCCGCCCTGGATACGTACACCCCTGTTTCGGTTCTCTCCAATGAGGAACGGACCTATGAAGTGGATGGCAAGCTCTGGCAGCCGCGCAACGCCGGTAATTTTGCCAGACCGGTCATCAGCCTGCGGGAAGCCCTGGCCCGGTCGGTCAATCGGGCCACCGTGGACCTGGCCATGAAAGTGGGCCTGGATCAGGTCGTTCAAACCGCCGCCCGGTTTGATTTTTCAACCCCTTTAAAACCTTATCCCTCCCTGGCTTTGGGGGCCGTTGACGTGGCGCCGATGGAACTCGCAAGGGCCTATTGCGTTTTTTCTGCCGCCGGCCTGCTGCCCAACCCCGTCGGCCTGCGGGATGTCTACAACGACGTGGGCCAACCTCTGGAAAGACGCCATATGCGAGCCCGGCGTGTCATTGATCCGGAGCGGGCTTTTTTGATGACCACGCTTTTGCGCAGTGTGGTCAGGGAGGGGACCGCACGGGGGCTGGCAGGCCATGGTATTCATTTTCCGGTGGCCGGCAAAACCGGCACCACCAACAATTCCCGGGATGCCTGGTTTGTGGGGTATACGCCCGATATTCTGATCCTGGTATGGGTAGGGTATGACAGCGGGGCCTCGATTCATGCCTCGGGCGCCACGGCGGCGCTGCCCATCTGGGCGGAGCTGGCCCGCGCCATTCCCCATCAGATCACCGGAGGCGACTTTGCGGTGCCCCCCGGTGTCGAGCAACGGGTTATCTGCTCCCGGGATGGTTTTCCATCCTATGGCGAGGACTGTGGGGAAACCACGACCGAATGGTTTTTAGCCGGAAACGTGCCGGAGGATTCAGCCACCCTGCATCATCCGGACGCGGTGCTGGAGCGGTTGATGCAGAAAATCAAAGGAAGGTCTGATGACTTTTAAGGCTCGACGGTGCCTGGCGACGGTTTTTTTTATGATGGTTTTTGCCTGCCGACCCATGGTGATGCCACCGCCGCCGGCATCAGAACCGCCTCCCCCTGCCGTGCAGGAAGTGCCTGAGGAAAGCGCATCGCCGGAAGCTGTCCGGAATGAACTCCATCGCCGGGAAGGTGTGGCGGCCGCATTGACCGAGCGGGGGCGCGCCCTTCTGGCGGAGGGGCAGGTGGATTCGGCCATCCGATTTTTCGAGCAGGCCCTGGCCCAGTCGCCGCATTTCGGTCCCGGCTATTATTATCTGGCGGCATCATGGCTGAAGAAGGAGAACGCTCCCCAGGCGAAGGTTTTTCACGATCAGGCCACGCTTTATCTCCGCGGTCAGCCGGCATGGCAGGCGCGCCTGGACGCCCAGGGTCGAAGCATCACGCAAAAAATGTCCGAATTGGTGATTCCCTGATCGCATTGCCCGGCTTTTTTGCAGATACGCCCACGAATGGTCCTTGTTCACTTCGTTGCCCGGTCTCAGCTGATATAGCCCTTGTCCGGATGCCATCGTTTGATCTTGATGTGGTTGGGAAAGGCATGCGGTTTAAAAACGGATTTGTCCAGGAGGACCCGCAAACAGTCCTGGATGCCCTCCGACATGGTGGGGTGAGGGTGCACTGATTTTAGGGCATCCCGGATACCCTTGTCCTGATCCATCAAAAAAGCGATGGACATGATCGTATTGGACGCCTGGGGTCCGGCCGCGCGCATGCCCACCACTTTTTGTTCCGCGTCGTCGCTGACGATGATTTTGAGAAATCCCTGGGTGGCCCGCATGGCAATGGCCCGCGGGAGCAATGCGTTGGCATAGTAAGCCACCCGGTAGGGCAGCTTCTTTTTCTGGCAGGCTTTTTCGTTGAGGCCGACGGCGGCCACGGCCGGTTTGAAAAACATGACGGTGGACATGTTGCGATAGTTGAGGGGCCAGCGGTTGGTCTCGTACATATGCTTGACGGCGAAACGGCCTTCCATTTCGGCCAGGTTGACCAGGGCGGGCCGATGGGTGACGTCGCCGGCGGCATAGATATGGCCTTTGACCTGGCAATCTTCCGAGGTGGCCAGATAGCCGTCGGGGTCGGGCGCAAGACCGGCGTTTTCCAGCTTCAGACAATCGAAATTCGCCTGGCGGCCAATGGATATGAGAGCGGCGTCGACCTCCAGTACTTCCGAATGGCCGTCGTCGTAGTCCAGAATGACCTGCAGGTAATCGTCAAAATGGCGGATGTCCCGCAAAATGGCGGAATGCAGAATTTGCACGCCGTTGCTGGTTAAATTGGAACTGATAAAATCGCTCACATCGTCATCTTCGTAGGGAATGATGCGCTCGGCATAGTCCACCAGGTAAACCTGGGTCTGGCCGAAATTGGAGAAGATGGTGGCATATTCGCAGCCGATGACACCGGCGCCGACGATGACCAGGCGTTTGGGGAACGCCTTGAGATTGAGGATCGTATCGGAGTCGACCACGCGCTCACCATCGGTGACGATGCCGGGAAAGGCCCGCGGGCGGGATCCGGTGGCGATAATGAAATAGTCCGCCTGGACGTCCTCTTTTTCCCCGCCGGGGAGGGCGACGGTCACCACATGATCGTTCACGAAGGACGCCCAGCCTTTTTTCAGGGTTACCGATCCGGGTCCCTGCCAGCGCCGGGGCGAAAACGTTTCGATTTGCGAGAGCATCTGGTATTGCTTTTCCCCCACGGCCTGGAGCACCGAATTCCGCATGGCCTGGTAGTCCATTTGCAGACCGGAGGCCCGGTAGCCCCGCAGGGTTTGGGCGGCGATGGAAAAGTCCTTGGCCAGTTCCCACATGGTCTTCGAGGCCAGGGCCCCCCACATGACGCCGGCCCCGCCGATTTCACGCCCCTCGACGATGCAGACGTGTTTGCCCAGATCAAGTGCCCGCATGGCCGCCGCAAAGCCGCCGGGTCCGCAGCCAATGACGCATAAATCGTAATGATTGTTTTCGATGTGTGTCATGGGTTTGATCCTTTGGAGTTATTCGGCTATACGCAAAAGACGTTAAAAGAAAAAGGGCCGACCGTCAACCGGTAGACGCCTTAAATGGAGTTGGCATGATCCGTCGCTATGCTGCTGTGGGGGCGCCGCCGCTTTTTTTGATCCTGGTGACGCTCCTTCTGGTTCACTACCAGCCTTTGATTCTCGATACCCTTTGGGGCGGGCGATTGCCCGATGCCTGGCGGGGGATGATTTTCCACCTTCCCCTGGTGCTCGCGGCCACAGGGGTGGTGATCGGTCTGCGCATGGGCAGCGCTGGTGTCGTGATGATCATGCTGACCGCCGGTGTCGTAACAGACGGGCTGAATCCCGGTGGCTTTTTCAATTATCCCTTGGCTGGGAATCAACGCGCGATGCCAACGGTCTGGGTTTGGCTGCTGCCGGTGAATTACCTTTTGGGCCGCTGGTGCCTGGGGCATTCCTGGCGATCCCGACGCGGCCTGATCGCTCTGGCGGGGGGCCTGTTCTGGACGGGCTGGGTATATGCTGTTGGGTGCACCGGCCGGGGGGAGGCCATCCTCAAGCGGGCCTTCGGTTGGGCGGAAACCCTGCCGGTCGATTTGTCTGCAATGCTGGCGCTGTGGGACGGCGCTTTACCGCCTCTGAGCGTGGCGCTTTATCTGATGGCCCGTGCCATCCGTCGGCATGATCCCGTCTGTGCCGGTTTGGGCGCCAGTCTTGTGATGCTGCTGCCGCCGGTTGTTCGATCCCTGAACGGTCTTTCCCTGGCGATCGTCGCGGCTGCCGCCGTCCTGGTGATGCTGGTGGGCATCCTGGAATCCATGTTCGATCGGGCCTACCGGGACGGGCTTACGGGTCTGCCTGGTCGCCGCGCCCTGAACGACATGCTCCCGCAACTGGGGCGTCGCTTTGCCATTGCCATGCTGGACGTGGACCATTTCAAGCGCTTCAACGATCGTTATGGGCATCGTACGGGGGACGATGTGTTGAAAATGATTGCCGCCCGGATGCAGCGGATTTCGGGCGGGCGAGCGTTTCGCTACGGCGGGGAGGAGTTTGCCGTCATTTTCAGGGGGCGGGCGGCGCGGCGGGCGGCCGACCGGATGGAAGCCTTCCGGGAAGCCTTGGCGCAGACGCCTTTTGTCATTCGCCGTGTACCGCGAACCTCAAAAAAAAGGCGCGGTTCCCGAACCGCCCGGACATCATCGCGGCAGCAGGTCAAAATCACGGTCAGCATTGGCCTGGCGCTGCCGCAAAAGGGCCGCAAAAAACCTTCCGACGTGCTGGCCGCGGCTGACAAGGCACTCTATAAAGCCAAGAAAGCGGGGCGCAACCGGGTAGCGGCGTGATGCCGAAAAGGCCATCGCCGCTGTCTGTCGGAACCAATTAATGTCGGATTGACCGGAATCGCACCACCCGGCAATACGGAAAGGTGGTTTATTTATGATTGTGCCTTACAAGGGGAGGACCCCTACCATCGGCAACCGGGTCTTTATCGCACCTACGGCCGTTGTGATCGGGGATGTCGACATCGCCGACGGCGCCAGCATCTGGTTCAATGCCGTCATCCGGGGTGATCTGGCGTCGATTCGTATCGGCCGGGACACCAATATCCAGGACAACTGCACCATCCATGTGGATGCCGGCTGCCCGGCCGTTATCGGCGCCTCGGTGGTGGTCGGCCATAACGCGGTCATTCACGGATGTACCCTCGAGGACGAATGCCTGATCGGCATCAATGCGGTGGTTTTAAACGGGGCCCACATCCGAAGGGGGTCCGTGGTGGCGGCCGGGGCCGTGGTGCTGGAAAACCAGGCCATCGGCCCCCAGGAACTGGCCGCCGGTCTTCCCGCCCGGGTTCGTAAACAGCTGCCGGCCACCATGCCGGAAACCATTCGCCACGATGCCGGCATCTATTGCGAACTGGCCCGGCACTATGTCAAAGGGCCCACCGGATAGGTTTATCAGAAAGAGAATAGTTTTCGCCGTGCGGTTCTCATGCCAGCCAGGCGTCCCGCTTTTCCTGGCGACGTGTCAGGTGATAGTGCACGAAGGCATTTAGGCAGATCATGGCCCGGTTGGCGGTGAGAAAGGTCGGTACGCCGCCGGCCTCCAGGATCTGGCCGAAGCGGTTATAGACGGCGCCGGCCCCAAAGGCCACGTTGACGGATACCACGATGGGTTTTTTGAATTCATGCGCCAGTCGGACGATGCGGTTGGCCAGGTGATCTTCAGTTCGCGCGATTTCATCATCCGTGGTGTGCAGGAGGATGCTGTGGGGGACGATGGAGATGATCAGGGCATCCACCGTAGCGCATTGCAGCATGGCACGGATGCAGTCGCCATACAGGGCATCTCCGGCCATGGGAGTCAGGTCCAGCAATGAATCGACGTTGACATAGGAGGGGAGCAGTCCTCCCAGCGTTTCGTGTGTGGGGGGATCCAGCGGGGCGACCTGCAGACGGCCGAGGTTGTCGGCGGCGTAGGTTTTTTCATAGCCGGCATTGGCGACCAGGGCCACGCGGTTGCCCCGGATGTCGCAATCCTTCAGCAGGGCGAACGTTTTGATGAAATCGCCATGGTCGATCATGGTTTCCGCCACAATGAGGCCCGCTTGCTTCATGGCGGCCTTGGCGACTGCGTATTCACCGGCGATGCTGGCCGTATGGGATTCCGTGGCTTGTTTTCCGGCCTCGGTGCGCCCGGCCTTATAAACCACGATGGGCGTATGCGTCTGCCGGGCGGTGTCGAAAAATTTCCTACCGCCGCCGGCCTTGAAACCCTCGATATAGCAGCCGATGACATCCACTTCGGGGTCCCGGTCGAAATAGGCCACCAGGTCGGCTGGATCCACATCCAGCTGATTGCCGTAACTGACGATGACTTTGGGAGAAATGGCATTGCGCAGGTTGTAGATTTCGGTAATGCCCAGGGCGCCGCTTTGGCTCAGAATGGCCACGTTGTTGTTCTTTTGGAGATCAACGTGGAATTTTTCTTCCGGCACGAAGAACGTGTTGATGCCCGGAGCCCGCTCGTCACCGCTGTAAAAGATCCCCAGGCAGTTGGGGCCGATGAGCCGCATGCCATGACGACGGATGAGGTCCCGGATTTCTTCCTCCAGCCGTATATCCTTGCGCGTTTCACTGAACCCGCCGGGGATGAGGATTATGGCACGTACCCCCTTGTGGGCGCAGGCCTCGATGACGGCAACACTCTGGTCGGCCGGTACGGCCACCACGGCCAGATCGACGGGCTCGGTGATATCCCGCACGGAGAGGAAAAGTGGTTGGGTCCGGCCGGCGAGTTCGATGCGGCCGCCCTTGATGCTGACCCCGTAAACATCCCGCCGTTTCAGGCGCAGGAGATTTTCCAGGATGATATTGCCCGGTTTGGTGCTGTCCGTATGGCTGATGCCGATGACGGCAATGCCCCGGGGCTCGAAAAAAGGGGCCAACTGGTCGAAAGGCTCCATTGGCGTCGTGGGCCGGATCCCGGTCCGTTTAGCGATGGTGGCAAAGCCGTCCAGCGCCACAAACCGGCCGTGGGGGTCGAAAACAAACGGGTTGATCTCCAATTCTTTCAGGATGAAGCGCGATGTCCGGGGGATAAAATTGGAAAAATCAGTGGCCAGGCGGCTCAGTTGCACGCCGGCCCGAACGATCTGGTCGACATGGTCACTGCGGGCTTCCTGAAGATATTTTTGGTAGATTTTCGTGGACTGCAACAGGGCCCGTGCCCAGGCTTCGTCAATCGGTGCCAGGATGAGGTTCGGGGGGGAGAAATGTTCGGCGAAGTGCTCGGCGTCGGTGCCCCCCTTGCTGAAGGAAATGACGGGGCCGAAGGCATCGCTTTCCCTGAAACCAAGCAGGACTTCATTGCCGAGATCTTTGGTGTAGTGGATATGGTCAACCAGAAGAACACCGGCTACAGGGCAGTGTTGCGACGCGACGTCGCTGATCATGCGATCACAGCTGAATTGTAAAAAATCGAGATCCCGGTGAACGGTGCGAACGCCGCTGACCGCCATCTTGTGGGCCACGGCCGGTGATACGATTTTCATCACCAGGGTATCGTGTGAAAAACGATCCAGAATTTGCGGGGTGATTTCCGCCGCATGCCGGACGAATGCGACGGTTGGCGTTTCCATTCCGAGCAGGTTCAGGATCCGATAAACTTCATGCTCGAAAAGGGTCTCGCGGTCTTCAAGCCAGGCTTGTGCGAGTATCCGGTCGACGGCCTCAACATCGGATGGTGCCAGGGATGCCATGATGATCACGCCTCCAGGCTGCTCAGGTTTTTCGAAAGAAAGGGGCCTGATCCATTTTTTTTGGGGGGGGTGATCGGCCCGGCCCTAAACCGTTCCTTGCACTTGCCGCCTGTTTTCATATAATTATCAGGCTTGGTGATGTATTGACAAGGGCTGTCGCAGTTTTCAGGCCCTTGAATCGCATAAGACCACCACGGGGAACCGGATGACGAAAGAGCGGTGCCCAGGAGAAAAAAATATGGAAGTCCTGATGGTCTGTACCGGCAATATCTGCCGCAGCCCGATGGCGGAAGGGCTGTTGCGGCATATGCTGCCCGATAGACTGGAGGCGGATATCCGGGTTCGTTCGGCGGGTACCCATGGCCTGGACAGTGCGCCGGCCTCGGATTTCGCCATCCAGGCGGCGGCGGAAATGGGCGTCGATATTTCCGGACACAGGGCGCGTTCCCTGGACCCCGAAATGGTCTCCGGGGCGCATCTTATTCTGGTGATGGAACCCTTCCACCGGGAGATCGTGACCCGGGCGGTGCCCCCTGAGGAAAACCGCCGGATCCGGCTGCTGGCCGATTTTGAGCGTCCCCGGCAGTCGGATACCATCGATGACCCCTATCATCGTCCTCTGGAAGATTACCGGATTTGCGCGAGGCGGATTCGGCAATGCCTGGAGGGGGTTGTTCGCCACCTGGCATCCGAGCGGCAACTTCGTCCTGGTTCTTCATCATAACAAGGATCGCAACCAATGAAACTATCCATAAGGTGGGTCCTGATACTGGGGTTTCTGGCCATGATATGGGTCACCCAGATTATCACGATCTCCTCCAGCTATGTCTCCTCCCAGCGCGTCCTGCTGGACCATGCCCAGGATATCATGCGCAATATTGCCGACCTGGCCATGGAGCAGGCGGAAAGCCACCTGATTCATGCCGAATCGGCCGCTCACCTTACCAAGCGGCTGTTGACATCCAATGTGGTCAGCCGTGCGCGGGACCGCATGACGGATCTGGAACGTTACTTTCATGACCAGTTGGAGGTCTATCCTCATTTTGCGGGGATTTATCTCGGGGAGCCCAACGGCGATTTTTTTGATGTCCGACGGGACGCAACCCACGGTACGGACGGCACGCGCACCAAGATTTCGATTCATACCAAGGTTGGCAAGGAGACGCGTCTGATTTGGCGCAACCGTGCGCATCAGGTTGTTCACCGCCAGGACGTTGCGAATGATGGCTATGACCCCCGCAAGCGTCCCTGGTTTATCAAAGCCATGGAGGCCCAAGATATCGTCTGGACAGACCCCTATATCTTTTATACCTCCCAGAAGCCTGGCATTACCATCGCCGGCCCCGTCCTGACCCCGAAAGGCCATCTCAAAGGTATCGTCGGGGTCGATATCGAAATCGACGAACTCTCCCTGTTCATCAGCAAGCTGCGCATCGGCAAAAACGGCCGCGCCTTCATGCTCAACCGCAACGGGGATGTGGTGGCCTTCCCGGATTTGGCCAAATTGAAATACAAAGACCCCGCCGGAGGGCAGGCCTATCGCCTGGCCAAAATCGATGAGGTGGATGATGTGCTCAGCCGTAAGGCTTTTGACGCCATGGGCCTGGTGTACGATCAGAACCGCCGCTTCAAACTGGATTCCCCCCGGTTTGGAAAATTCGAACATGCCGGGCAAATTTACCACACCATGTTCACGCCGTTTCTTGAGCAGCAGTGGCCCTGGGTGATCGGGGTTTACATCCCCGAGGACGATTATATCGGTGCAATCAAGGACAACCGCCGGGACAATATCGTCATCACCCTCATCTGTTCGGTGGCGGCCACCATTTTTGGCCTTTGGTTGGCCAGCGGGATCATTCGTCCGGTGGCCGGCATGGCCGAACAGGCCCGGGCGATCCGGAAAAAAGATTTCGAGTTTCCGGTGTCCACCGATTCCATCTATCGCGAGATTCAGGCGACCGCCGATTCTCTGGCCGCATTAAAAACAGCACTGCGGCAAAGTCGGGAGAAATACCGCAGTATCTATGACAATATCCAGGACATTTATTACGAAAGCGATATGACCGGAACCCTCCTGGAAATCAGTCCCTCGGTGGAGAAACAAACCCGTTACACCCGTGAAGAACTGATCGGGGAGTCTGTTTATCGCCTTTACCAGGACCCCTCGCAACGGGAGGCCCTTTTAGAAGTTTTTTTCGATAAAGGGCAAGTGTCCGATTTCGAAATCGACCTCAAAGACAAGGACGACACCCTGCTGCATTGCTCCATCAGTGCGCGCCTGCTGCGCAAAGCCGATGATACGCCGGAAAGAATGGTGGGCTCGCTGAGGATCATCAACGATCGCAAGCAGGCGGAACAGGAACTGGAAAAATACCGGCGTGAACTCGAAAGCCTCGTTCATGTGCGCACGGCGGATCTGGAAGCGACCAATCAAAAGCTTATCCAGGAGATTGAACAGCGTAAGACCACCGAGGAAGCACTGCGTAAGAGCGAGGGGCGTTACCGCACTATCCTGGAAGACATCGAAGAAGGGTATTTCGAATGTGATCTGCAAGGCCGGTTGACATTTTTCAACGATCCCCTGTGCCGTATCATGGGATTCAGCCGCGCTGAATTGCAGGGCATGGACGGGCGCCACTTCATGTCGGAGGAATCGGCACACAAAATTAGCAAGCGTTTTCGGGATATTACCGCTGAAGGTCATGTGGTCAAAGTGACCAATCTGGAAGTTTTTCGACGTGATCGGGCGCATCGCACCATGGAAATCTCGGCTTCCCTGATCAGCGATCGACATGGCAATCCTTCAGGCCATCGTGGTTTGGTTCGCGATGTTACGGAGCGTTTGCAGGCAGAACGCGAGCGCCGGCGAATGGAAGTGAAATTTCAGCAGGTGCAGCGGCTTAAAGGCCTGGGAACCCTGGCGGGAGGCGTAGCCCATGATTTTAACAACCTGCTCATGGGGATCCAGGGCAATGTGTCGGTGCTTCTTTTGGATTGTCCGCCGGATTCGGAGTTGTACGAGAATCTCCAGAGCATCCAGCAATGTGTGGAAAGCGGGGCCAAACTGACCCAGCAGTTGCTGGGGTTCGCCCGTGGCGGGAAATACGTGGTGGAACCGACGGATCTCAACAGCATCGTACGGTCAACATCCCAGCTGTTCGGCCGGACGCGCAAGGAAATCGTCATCTTTGAAAATTATGAAGACGATATCTGGGCCGTCAACGTGGACCAGAAGCAGATCGAACAGGTTCTCCTGAACATCTATATCAATGCCTGGCAGGCCATGCCCGACGGTGGCGAATTGTATTTACGGACTGAAAATGTCGTTCTGGATGGCCAGCGGGGCAAATTCTTCCATACGGTGCCCGGAAAATATGTCAGGATATCCATCAAAGATACCGGTGAGGGCATGGACGACATTACCATGCAGCGTATTTTTGAGCCCTTTTTCACAACCAAGGAAATCGGAACCGGGACGGGGCTCGGCCTGGCATCGGCGTTTGGAATCGTCAAGAGTCACAGTGGGTATATCGATGTGAAGAGCAGTCCGGGCCACGGGGCGATTTTCACGATTTACCTGCCGGCTACGGAAGCCATGATTACCGTCGCTGAAAAAAAGGTTATCGAACTGGTGCCGGGAACGGAGACCATTTTGCTGGTGGACGATGAAAACAGTATCCTGGAGGCCTGTGCGTCCATGCTCAAGAAGCTGGGCTACGACGTCATGGTGGCCCGGGGCGGCCAGGAAGCACTGGATGTCTACCGCAAGCATCAGTCCGAGATTGATCTTGTTATTCTTGATATCATTATGCCCGATTTGAGTGGCGGTGAGGTATTTGACCGGCTTCTGGATATGAACTCCGAGGTCAAGGTCCTGCTTTCCAGTGGCTACAGCATCGAGGACCAGGCCGCGGAAATCATGCGGCGGGGTTGTGACGGCTTTATCCAGAAACCGTTTCAACTGGATCAGTTGCACCGCAACATCCGGGAGATTATGGGAACCTAAGGCGGAGCGGCTAATGGGAGGGAGCGGCGGATACCATTGGGTCTGCCAAACACAAAAGGGGCGGCATTGCCGCCCCTTGAGGTCAAATGGTGGAGCTGAGGGGACTTGAACCCCTGGCCTCATGACTGCCAGTCATGCGCTCTCCCAGCTGAGCTACAGCCCCGTTTTCGTAAGCGCGGAAGCTAACAGACTATCAGGTGGCTGTCAATATATATTTTTGGACCATGTTCCGGTCACGGTGTCGTGAGGAAGATGTCCGATCGGAACGGCTTTTGGCCGGTCCGGGTCCTCTATTGACAAAAATGATCGATAAATCTATCTAATGCGTTTGTCGTTTTGGGGAACAACAGTTCGGCCTATCGACATGGAATCGCATGGATTCCGTTTTATGGAAAGGATCGATAAGGCCTGCGAATAAGGATGCGGCAGCGAGCGGGTCCGGTTTGAAACCGCAGTCGGATCACGGAGAAAGGATGGCTATGCTCACTCAGATGCGGGAAAATGTCGGCAGTTGGATTATCAAAATACTGCTTGGCGCGATCGTCGTCGTTTTTGTACTGTGGGGGGTGGGGCCCGAACAGAAAAACTCCAATACAACCGTTGCGACGGTGGATGGGGAGCCCATCGGGTATATGGAATTCAGCCGGACCTACCAGAATTTGATGGAAAACGTCCGGCGGCAATTTGGCGGCAATGTCGATGAAGACATGATCAAAGCGCTCAATTTGAAAGAGCAGGCCGTCAAAGAGTTGGTGGACCGCCGTATTATTCGCAATGCCGCGGCGGAGATGGGCTTCAGGGTCACGGACGAAGAACTGAGCGCGGCGATCAGAGCCATCCCGGCCTTTCAGGCCAATGGGGGCTTCAACTCCCAGGCTTACCAACAGGTGTTGAGCCGGCTTGGTTTGACACCGGAAGCTTTTGAAGCCTCCCACCGGGAAGATCTGCTCATTCAAAAAGTGAGTGACTTTATCACCCGCACGGTAAACGTTTCCGAGGATGAGGCGGCGGCGTGGCATCAGTGGCAAAACACAACGGTCGATATCGAATACTTAATTGTTGAGCCGGCACGTTATACGGATATTGACCTGAACGAGGAGGAACTCCGATCCCATTTTCGGTCGAATGAAGCCCAATACAAAACCGCGCCCAAGGCAAAAGTCCGCTATGTGGTATTCCGGCCGGCAGACTATAAATCCCGCGTTGTGTTGGAGGATGATGAAGTCAAGGCCTATTATGATGAAAATCCGAAGGAGTTCTTTTCGCCTGAATCCGTCGAAGCCCGCCATATTCTCATCAAAGTGGACAAAGATGCCGATGATGCGGCTGTTGAGGCGGGCCGCCTGCGCACTTCCGAAATCCATACGCGTCTTTTGAAGGGTGAGGATTTCGCTGAACTGGCCAAGCAGCTGTCGGAAGGACCTTCCAAAGACCAGGGGGGCTACTTGGGCACCTTTGGCCGTGGCCGCATGGTGAAACCCTTTGAAGACGCGGCCTTTGCCCTGCAAACGGGTGAGATGAGCGAACCGGTCAGGACCGATTTTGGATGGCATATCATTAAGGTGGAAAACCATCATGCGGCCGAGACCCAGTCCTTTGAAGCGTCCGAGGACAAGATCCGCGGTCAGTTGAGCGACAAAAAAGCCCGGGCGCTGGCGTTGGAAGATGCCGAATCCGCCTATGACATGTCCTATGGCGGTGACGATCTCCTGGCGGCGGCCGAACGCTACGGTGTAACGGTGCAAACCACCGGCCTGTTTGCCCGCAATGATACCATACCCGGGGTGGCCAATTCCGGCCAATTTGCCGAAACGGGCTTTCGCTTGGACGCGATGGCCGTGGGCGAAGTCCAGGATTTGGGGGATGGGTTTTATATCCTCCAGACGCTCGAAAAACTTCCCGCTCAAATCCCCGCTTTCGAAGAGGTCCAGGCGCGCGTAAAGCAGGATCTGACGGCCGCCAGGCAGTGGGACAAAGCCCAGACCGAAGCGGATGGCCTGCTCGACGCCCTGCGTGAGGGAAGCCCCTTGGCGGAGATTGGCGCATCGAATAATATGAGTGTCCAGACCAGCGGCTGGTTTAAAAGAGGAGATGCTGTGCCGGAGATTGGATTCGAGCCGGACCTGACGGCAGCCGCCATGAAGCTTTCCGTGGATAATCCTTTTCCCGACAAGGCGGTGCGTGTCCAGAAGGGTGTTGTCGTTTTTCGGTTCGTTGATCGGCATATCCCGGAAATCTCCGGCGATGATGCGGAACTGGATGATATCAGGAAGCAGCTGCGCCAGCGCAAACAGCGGGAAATTTACGGAAACTGGATGGCAGAAGCCCGCAACCAGGCTGAAGTTGAGATTGACCATGAATTGCTGAAATAGGGGGGCAGGCCGGTTGCATTCACCTTTTCGGAGAACTTTCCATGGCCAAAAAAAAGAAACCCAAAGTTGACCTGAAAACATTTACCGTCAAGAAATGCCCCTACTGCTACAGCCACCTGACGGTCAATGCCAATCGCTGTGATCGTTGCGGCAAGCGGGTTGGACCGGTGGAATCTTCGGGGTGGGCCAAAAAGACGGTGGACTGGAAAGCCTATATTACCGCGGCGGCGGCGGTGACCCTTTTTCTGGTGTATTTCTGGTGGGCCTTCATGCGGTAGCGGTGTGTTTATCGTTAGGCCCAGCCAGACACGAGGGGCGCACTCCGAAGGGGGGGCTGTTTTGCCGCCTCGGGTTTGTACCCCTCGTCCCGACAACTGTTTTCAGCGGGAAAGCATGGCCCGCATCATGTCGCCGGCGTTTTCCGCATGGTCGGCGATGGAACCGATGGTTTCGGCCAGCCTGATCATGTGGAATACGGTGACCGGATCAATGGCCATGTTGAACACGCGTTGCTTAATCGCGGCTTCCGCCTTGTCCGCCTCGTGCTCCTGGGATCTGACCTTGCGGATGATTTCCTTGACCGCCACCCGTTGTTTTTCCGAGTAGGTCTCAAAATAGCGTTTGGCGCCCGCCACCATACGACTCAATTCTTCCAGCGGGTCGATAACGGCATCCACCAGTAAAAAAATATCTTTATGCACTTCTTCCGGAATGCCGGGTTCGGTCCGGTAGGATATCCAGTTCAAGGAATCTTTGACGGCATCGAGGACCTGGTCCTGCTCGCGCAGATAACGGAAGAGCTGGAATTTGCTGACCGGCATCAATGTGCCGATGGGCAGATGCCCGCGAATGCGGCGTTTGATGCTGTCCGCCTGGTTTTCCAGTTGACTGACCTCCCTGCGGAGTTCCTCGAACTGGCCGCAGCGGTCGGAGATGTGACATTCGATGGCCTGTTGGAAGGCCCAGGCGCATTCTTTGACCTTTTCGGCGTGTTCCAGCAGACCCTCGAAGGGCGAGGTGACAAACGAGGATAAAAAGGGAATACGCATGATGCTCTCCTTTTGACAATCGTCCCCGATTTACATGAGGTGTTCCAATAGTTTGAACACGACCATGCTGGTCAGGGCTGCGGCGGGAACGGTTAATACCCAGTAAAAAACAATCTGATACATGATGCGAAAGTTGACGGCCTCGATGCCCCGGGCCAACCCCACACCTAAAACACCGCCCACCGCCGCATGGGTGGTGGATACGGGTAAACCCATTTTCGATGCCATCAGAACCGTCGTGGCGGCAGCGAAATCGACGCAGAAACCGCGCGTATTGGTCAGTGTCGTTATTTTGGTGCCGATCGTATCCATGACACGGTGGCCGGCCATGCCGATGCCGCAGGCGATGCCGATGCCGCCAAAGAGCAGGAGCACGATGGGAACCGGCACGGTGTCGCCAACGGTGCCGGTTTTTACAAGGAAATAGATAACGGCCAGCGGCCCAATGGCGTTGGCGACATCGTTGGCCCCCTGGGCCAGGGCGACATAACACGAGGTGCCGATTTGAATCTTGCGGAATATTTCTTCGGTGCCGTTATCATCGGGTTGCACGAAGCGCCTGAGCAGGCCCTGTCCGCTAAATCCCACCAGGGCCGCAAGGACGACCCCCAGCAGAAGGGCCTGGGGCGTATCCACTGTCAGGGTTTTACCCAGGGGTGTTTTGAACAGGAACGACAGCACCACCACAAATACCGCCAGCCCGATAAAGGCGGGCGCAAGCCTCAACGCCCAGCGAAAGGCATCGCGTTTTCGAAGGATCAATTTGACGATGATTTTAAACATGCTCCAGCCGATAATGAGGCTGAAGACCGGGGAAATGATCCAACTGGCGACGACGGCCCCCAACTTGCCCCAGTTGACGACCGAAACACCGCCGGCCATGATGCCGAATCCGATCATGGCGCCAACGATGGAATGGGTGGTCGATACCGGGAGCGATTTCCAGGTGGCAAAACTGACCCACAACGCGGCCGCCAGAAGGGCTGAAAATGCGCCGATCAAGGCCAAGTGCGGATCGGTAAGAATATCCGTTGAAACAATGCCTTTGCGTATGGTGTTGGTGACATGGGCGCCAATCACGGTCGCCCCTACGCAGTTCAGAATACCGGCAATGAAGACCGCCTGGCGGATGGTGATGGCTTTGGCACCCACGGCCGACGCCATGGAATTGGCCACGTCATTGGCGCCAATATTCCACGACATGTAAAATCCGACAATATAACCGAATATCAGAACCAGTGATTCGGATAGCATGCGCTGAAGATTTCCCGTCGGTTTATCCCTGTCCCCTGTGCTTTGTGATTAGCATGCCTTGGGATGCTAATCAAATCCTAACAAATGGAAGGGCGAACGTGGCTGATCAGATGCTGCCCCAGCGAAAGATGGGGTGTTTGGCCGGTTACCAGAGCGATCCGGATTGGCGTTCCAGGATGGTTTCCGGGAGTTCGGCAAGGAAGCGGGATGGCTGGCTTAAGAGCATGCCGGACATACGATCATACACCTGGCCCGGGCACATGAAATAAAGTTGTTCCCGGGCACGGGTCGAGGCGACATACATCAGCCGCAGTTCTTCGTCGAGTTGTCCCTCGTTTTCCGTGGCCATCAGCGAAGGGAAACGGCCGTCCAGGGCCCAGAGGATGAAAACGGTATGCCACTCGAGCCCCTTGGCCGAGTGTACGGTTGAAAGGACCAGATGATCCTCCGCGGTGTCGGCAGTACCGAAAGCGCCCGAAATAGTCGTCGTTGGGGGCTCTAAGGTCATATCTTCAAGAAAGTCATCCAGGCTCTCATAGGTTTCCATAATGGCCAGAAGCTGTTCCAGATCCCGGGCGCGCTTGGGATGATCGTCAAACCGTTGCTTTAAGATCGGCTGGTAATAGGCCAGGATCTGCTCCCCCTGCTGGGACGGCGACAAGGTGATGTCATCGACGGCCGCGATGAGTTCTTTGAGTTGCCGGATGCCCGGTTTCTGCGCCATCTTGGATTCGTCTTCCAGAAAACCACCCAGCCCTTTCTCCCGATGGCGCAGGTGGTCATAAAGGCTTTGGGCCGACTTGGGACCGATCTTGTCGACCAGCAGTAAAATGCGGAACCAACTCAGGCGGTCATAAGGATTGGTCAGGATGCGCAGGTGGGCCAGGACGTCCTTGATATGGGCGGATTCCATGAATTTAAACCCGCCGTATTTGACATAGTCGATTCCCTCGCGTGTCAATTCCACTTCCAGGTCGAACGCATGGAAGCCGGCACGGAATAGAACGGCAATATCGTTGAGAGGTATTCCGCGGTCGGACAATTCCCGGATTTTATCGACAACAAAGCGGGACTGGCTGTTTTCACTGCCGGTATGCACCAGGCGGGGGGCATGGCGACCCGCCCGTTTTGAAAATAGCGTCTTGGGATACTTCTCGATGGCTTGGTCGATCAGCCGGTTGGTCAAAGTCAGGATTGGTTCAACGCTGCGGTAGTTTTCTTCAAGGGTGATGATCCGTGTGTTGGGGAAAAGGACAGGAAAGTCCATGATGTTGCGAAAGTTGGCACCCCGGAAGGAATAAATGCTTTGGGAATCATCGCCGACAACCATGATATTGCGGTGGTCACCGGCAAGGAGGTGAACAATGCGGGCCTGCACGTGATTGGTGTCCTGGTATTCATCCACCATGACATGGCGATATCGTGCCGAAATACGCTCGCGAATGTCAGGATGCTGGTCCAGCAGGCACCAAAGATTGTTCAGGAGGTCGTCGTAGTCCATCAGGGCCTGCTGTTTTTTCAGTTCGCCATAGCCGTTCTGTATTTCAAGCAAAACATCCAGATAGGGGGAAAAATGCGGATACTCCATATCGACCACGTCTTCCAGTGAAGCATCTTTGTTGGCGGCTTTGCTGAGAATATCCGCGAGCGTTTTCTTGCGGGGGAAGGCGCCGAGTTTGGGAATATCGATCTTTTCCTTGAGTACGAATCCGATAAGGCTTTCCGCATCCGGCCGATCGATAATGGAAAAGCTGTTGGGAAAACCCAATGCCGCCGCATAACGTTTGAGCATGCTGTTCGCAAAAGAGTGAAACGTACCGCCGGCAATCTGACGGCAGCGGTCATCCAGCAGGCGACTGGCGCGCTGCAGCATTTCCCCCGCTGATTTGCGTGTAAATGTCAGCAATAAGATGGATTCCGGTTGATGACCTTCCTGTACCAGGCGTGCCGCGCGATAAGTGAGTGTCCGCGTCTTTCCGCTTCCCGCACCGGCAATAACCAACAAAGGCCCCTCATCATGAAAAACCGCTTCAAACTGGACGGCATTGAGCTCTGTGCTAAATTTTTTTCTAAGCGTTAGTGACATGAAATTCTCGTTATCTTTCCCCGCTTGAGACCACGTCAACGACCTTAAGACAAGGCCTATGCGATGGCGTCGGACGGGAGGGCAGTCATGTTTAGCCGGGCCAAAAGAACGATATGGCCGGCATTGAGATTATGTCTGCGTGTTCTTCCACAGGCCCCTGGATTTGTCAATGTCCATATGGCTCTGGGGTGCGGCGTCACATAGCTTGTGAAAGGGATCCCGGAAAGAGGTATGCCGGGGCAAGCCGGGAAGTGATCTACTCTATCGCATACCCAGAGATTACCAATTATTTTTTCTTCGGAGATATTTTTGGGGCATTGTGTATCTACACCTGTGTGAGATTACGGATAGTAATAGAAAGGGTGATTTATAATTAAAGATAAAAATTACAATGAGTTATGTTTTGTAATTGTTTTATGGAGAAGATATTCAGTAAATCCTTACAGTGCCTGAATTGTTAGCCACAACCTCGCCTAATGTGCTTTTTTTATTGATGATAGAGTTGACTTTATATATTCTTTGTATTAGTTTCGACACTGTCAGGCACCGATTAATCGAATAGAAGAAGGAGGATATGTCAGATGAAGAAATTAAAAGAACAGCTGAAAGCGGTGTCCAAAGAATTGGTTAAGCTTTCCAAACAGGTTGAAAAGGCAACGGCCAAAGTAGACAAACTGATGAAGGCGGAAGCTAAAAAGGCCGCCAAGAAGACCACCCCCAAGAAGGTTGCCGCCAAGAAAACGGCTGCCAAAAAAGTCGCCAAAAAGCCTGTGGCCAAAAAGACGGCCGCCAAAAAGCCTGCGGCCAAAAAAACAGCCAAAGCGGCTCCCAAAAAGGCAGCGGCCAAAAAGCCGACCGTACTCGACGCGGTTTACGGTGTCATTGGGAAAGCCCGAAACGGTGCCACCATCGCCCAGCTTAAACAAAAAACAGGACTTTCTCCGCGCCAGTTGAGCAATGCCCTCTACAAGCTTTCCACGCGGGGAAAGATTGTGGCTAAATCTCGAGGTCTTTACGTTAAAAAATAGCGCGTTTCGCTGTTTGCAAGGGGGGGCGCGTCCCGTTTTTGAATAGCCCCAGAAATTACGGGGCAGGGTAGCCAGAAATGCCATTGTCGGACGGTCTTCCCTCTAATCATGAAACAAGACCGATTGTTTTCTCAGCCTGTCTTCACTTGGAAGACAGGCTGAGGTGTTTTGGTAGCAAAGTCAAACTCACGTCGGTTGAGAGCCGCCGGCTTATCCCCGTCGTTCCACACGCGCCTTCGGCGTCCACAGGGCGTGTCGCGTATTTTCGATAGACCCAGATACGATGGGCGTCACGCTCCTGCCCGGAGTCACCGTTAGCATTCTTCATACTGCCAAGTATATTCCACGTCTATCCGGTCGAAATTATCGTGCCGCATGTTGTCATAGGCCTGTCCGTTCTTATTATGTAGCTTGCGACTGAACCGCTTGAGAGCGATGTCAATGCGACATGATGAATGGTGTCCATTGGTGAATCTGATCATGGGAAGGAAATGGAATGAACCGGCGAAAAAATGTTGCAGTTCAGGGGTTACTGGGATTGATCCTGGTGATGGTGTGGGGTGTCGCTACGGCGACCGTTCCCGTAAATGCAATCGCAAGCAGTGAGCTCGAAGCGACACAGGATCAATCGACCCAGGGGGCGCAGAGGATGCCGCCGTCGGTAAGCGCCGGATCCTGGGCGCATGAAGCGTCCGATCTGACCCCGGATCCACAGGTGACCTTTGGGCGGCTGGCCAATGGTTTCCGTTATGCGTTGATGCCCAACGGCAAACCGAAAGACCGCACGCGTATGCACTTGGTCGTTCGCACCGGATCCCTTCAAGAATCCGATGAACAGCGCGGTATTGCCCACTTTCTGGAGCATATGCTTTTTAACGGGTCAACGCATTTTCCACCTGGGGAACTCATTAAATATTTCCAGAAAATCGGAATGGCGTTTGGACCGGACGCCAATGCCCATACGGGGTTTTACGAAACGGTCTACGATATCAACTTACCGCTATCCGACCGGCAGAGCTTGCAGGAAGCCCTGCAGGTAATGCAAGATTATGCCGAGGGGGCATTGCTCCTGGCCTCCGAGATCGACCGTGAACGCGGGATCATTCTTGCGGAGAAGCGTGCCCGGGACTCGGCCGATTATCGGGCTTATGTGGCCACCCTGAACTTTGAACTGGCCGGGACCCTTTTCCCTGATCGTCTTCCCATTGGAACCGAAGCGGTGATTCGGTCTGCGGATCGATCGGTGTTCAAGCAGTTTTATGACACCTGGTACCGGCCCGGAAACATGGTTTTGGTCATGGTTGGCGATTTTGATCCGGTACTCGCCGGCCGCCTTGTCGAAGAACAGTTCGCTGCCATGGCCGCCCGCGCTCCGGCTAAAAGGCAACCTGAAACCGGTAAAATCCACCATGACGGGATGAAGACCTTTTATCATCATGAGGCCGAGCTTGGCAGCACTTCGGTAACTTTGCAGGTGCTGGACCATACTTCGCACCGGACAGATAATGCGGCCTTGCGGCAGGAGAAGATCGAAACGTATCTGGCCAACCAAATCATCCGCAATCGCCTGAACCGCAAACTCAATCAAGCCGAATCACCCATCACGGACGCCAGTGCCGGCAGCGGCGTATTCCTGCGGCAGGTGCGCTATGGCTATATCGCGGCGGACTGCGAGCCCGATCGTTGGCCGGAAGCCCTTATGCTGATTGAACAGGAACTGCGCCGCGCGTTGGAATACGGTTTCACGGATGACGAGATTGATCGGGTCAAAAAGGAATATCTCGGCGGACTTGAGTTGGCCGTGGATCAGGCGTCGACACGGGAAAACGCTACCCTGGCGCGCGAATTGATCCATGCGGTGTCGGCGGATAAAGTTTTTCAGTCACCCCAACAGAAACAAGGGCTTGCCGAGCCGATTGTCACGGCGGTTTCGGGCGAAGATTTACTGGTGCGGCTGCGTGACGTGTGGAACCAAAACCATCGCCTGGTTATGGTTACCGGCAATGCCGAAATTGGGTCGCCGTCAGGGGGCCCGGAAGATGAAATCGCCGCTGTTTTCCACCGGTCGCAGGCCCAAGCGGTTTCGCCACCGGCGGAGGCCCCCGCAGTGGTTTTCCCCTATCTGGAACGTCCCCAGGAAGCGGGGCGCATTGCCGAGCGTAGCGAGCATGCGGATATCGGTGTTTCCATGGTTCGTTTCGAAAACGACATCCGTGTCAATTTCAAGCCGACGGATTATACCGCGGGAGAGGTGCAGTTTGTGCTTTCTTTCGGCCAAGGGCGATCCGGTGTGCCGCCCCATAAGGCGGCCCTGGCGGTTGTGGCCGAGGAGGTGGTGAACGAAAGCGGGCTCGGTCGATTGGACAAGGAGGCGCTGGCCCAGGCAATGGCGGGCAAGAAAACGGAACTGCAGTTCCTGCTGCACGACGATCGGTTCAGCTTCGAGGGGCGTACCGTGCCCGAAGAAATGGAGATCATGTTTCAACTGCTGCAGGCCCACGTCACGGATGCTGTTTTTCGCGAGGATGCCTGGCAGCTGGCGCTTAGCCGGTATCGGCAATCCCATCTGGCCATGCGCCAGTCGGTGGATGGCAGCATGAATCTCTGGGGTTGGCATTTCCTGAGCGGTAACGATTCGCGTTTCGGTATGCCGGCGCCGTCCAAACTCGACGCTCTTTCTGCGGGGGATATGGAAGATTGGCTTGGCAAGGCTCTGCGCCGGGGCGCCATGGAACTGTCGGTGGTCGGAGACGTGGATCGCGAGACGGTCATTCGGCTGGCGGCACGTTATCTGGGCAGCCTCCCCGACAGAACGCCAAAGAATCAGATCGTGGTTGCTAAGCCGGGGCCGGTTTTTCCGGATGCCCGGCAGATGGATGTTCCTGTTTTGAGCCGCATCAACAAGGCCTTGCTGGTGATGGCCTTCCCCACGGATGATGTTTGGGCTATCGGACGCACGCGGCGACTGAACATCCTGTCGGAAATCGTGTCGGAACGTCTGCGGGTTCGGGTTCGTGAGAATCTGGGGGCGGCCTATTCCCCGGGCGCCTACAGTTGGCCCAGCCGCGCTTACCCCGATTACGGTCTCTTTATCGTCTATATCCCGTTGGAAACGGGGGCGTTGGATACGATCAAAGCCGAAGTTCGGACGCTGATCCGCGACCTTCGGGAGAACGGCATATCGTCCGAAGAACTGCAGCGCGCATTGGAACCGACCTTGACGGGAATCAAGGACCGCTTCCGCGAAAATCGATACTGGCTGCAAACGGTCCTCGTGGGGGCCTCCCATCACCCGGTTCAGTTGGATTGGAGCCGGACAATTGCCAGTGACTACGCCGGCATTCGCAAGGAGGATATTGAAAAGATGGCCCGACAGTATCTTGATCTTTCCAGAGTTGCCGTTGTACAGGCCCACGCCACGGCTGGGCCGTGATCCGGCCCGATGGCGCGGGCAAAGCGTGTTGCCTGGCTGATGATGTCATGGTATGGAAACCCGCATTATTGGGATCGCGTCCCAGCGATAATCATGCTCTGGCGGTGCTGAAACTGCGTCGTTCAGATACCGAGCGGCCATCACATGGCAGCCGCCGACTGAAGGGCGTGTCAGTTTGTCGGGCGCGATGGCTTTATATGGAAAGGAATCCACATGCGTAAGACGGACGCCTCGGTTGGTATCTGGGATACCATCTGGGGATTTTTTGCCTCAGTACGGTTAACCATCATATTGCTGCTTTCTCTGGCAGCGACATCGATTATTGGCACGTTTATCCCGCAGAACAAACAACCGATGGAATACCTGCAGGCTTTCGGCGAGTTCGGTTACCGGTTGCTGTCGGCACTCGATTTTTTTGATATGTACCGGTCCTGGTGGTTCCGTCTGCTGATCATTCTGCTGGTGTTGAATATCATCATATGTTCCATTGAACGGCTGGCTTCCATTGGCAAGATCCTGTTTGTGAAAAAACCGCAATTCCGGCCGGGGCGGTTCCAAAAAGTCAAAACCCGATGGACTTTCGATGATGAACGCAGCCCCGAAAAGCTGCATGACCTTTATGCGCCGGTCCTGAAGCGGAAATTCGGGTATACCCAAACGAAAACCACCGATGAGGGGACCTACTTGTTTGCCGAAAAATGGCGCTGGACCCGTATCGGTGTCTATATCGTTCATTTCAGTATTGTCGTTCTCCTGCTGGGGAGCCTGGTCGGATCGATTTTCGGCTTTGAAGGGTTTGTCAATATTCCTGAGAATGAAACCGTCGACACCATATTCCTCCGGCAGACCGGCCAATCCTTAAAACTTCCTTTTGCCATACGATGTGATGATTTTGACGTCAGTTTTTACGCCAATGGCGCTCCCAAGGAGTTCCGATCCAGCCTGACCGTGCTTGAAAACGGCCAGATGGCGTTGCAGAAGGATATCGTTGTCAACGACCCTTTGCGATATCGGGGTATTAACGTATTCCAGTCCAGTTACGGCAAGATGGCACCTGAGGACCGGCACCGGCATGTGGAACCGCCCGAGGAAGTGGAACTGAAAGTCACCGAAAAGGCGACGGGCCGTTCGCTGACGCGGAAAGTGGCCATCGGAACGCAATTCGATTTGCCAGGCGGTTCCGGTCAGGTGAAAATTGCCGGATTTCAGGAAGCGCTGACATTCGGTGGCCAGAATCTGGGGCCCGGCCTGCTGGTCGAGATTTCATCACCCCAAGGCCAGGCGGAGCAGGTCCTTTTACCGTTGCATTTCCCCAATTTCGATAAAATGCGGGGGGGCGCTTTTCTGTTTACCATTCTCGGGCAGAAAACCCGGGACTTCAAACCCGAGGAAGAGGCCGAACGCTATTACACGGGTCTCCAGGTTACCAAAGACCCGGGGGTTCCGGTGGTGTATACCGGTTTCGTGAGCATGATTGTCGGATTTATCATCACGTTTTTCATGTCGCATCAGACCGTGTGCGTGATCTTGACGGCCAAAGGGGGGCAGACCCATGTGGCTGTGACCGGTATTGCGGATCGGAACAAGCTGGGGATGGAGAGAAAAACCGAGCAGTTGAGCGTGCGACTCCAATCGCTTTAGGGTCGTGCTGCGGGATGGATCCAGGAACAGTCATGTCTTAATCTCTAAAATATAATAAGGATATACCATGAGCAGTTCACATATACTCTCCATTGTCACATTCGTTTACGGATTGGCAGCGTTCCTTTATCTTTTTGAGTGTGTATTTAAGAAGCCGTCGGCGGGACGCATGGCAACGGTGGTGGCCATCCTTGGACTCGTCGGCAATACGGCGGGCATCATTCTGCGCTGGGTGGAATCCTACCGCATGGGAATCGGTCATGCCCCGTTATCAAACCTCTATGAATCCCTCGTATTTTTTGCCTGGTGCATCGTCCTTCTACACCTGTTTGTGGAGTGGAAATACAAGAATCGCATCATCGGCCTTATCGGCTCGTTTTTGGCCGTGGGTGCCCTGGCGTACGCGTCCCTGAAACCCAGTCAGATTCAACCGCTTATTCCGGCCCTGAAAAGCAACTGGCTGATTGCCCACGTGTTCACGTGTTTCATCGGCTATGCTTCTTTCGCCATTGCTTTTGGTATCAGCCTGCTCTATTTGCTGCGCCGCTTTGGCGGTCCGGCGATTTTGGAGCGGCTGCCCTCTGATCGCCTTATGGACGAACTGACGCATCAACTGGTCATGTTCGGGTTTCTGTTCCTTTCGGCCGGCATTATCACGGGTGCCGTTTGGGCCAATTCCGCCTGGGGCCGTTACTGGGGGTGGGATCCCAAGGAAACCTGGTCGTTGGTCACTTGGTTTGTCTACGCCACCCTGCTGCATGCACGCTTCATGCGCGGCTGGCACGGCAATCGGATTGCGATCCTGTCGATCGTTGGTTTCCTGGCGGTTTTATTTACCTATTTCGGGGTCAACTATCTGCCGGGGCTTCACAGTTACGGGGCTATGGGACAGTGATTTTGACTTGACATTTTGGCCGCCGGAAGGATAGATAAAACAAATTTTGACTGTAAATCAATGGATTGAAAATGGCCTCTTTATGAGCACGGCCATTTGGGAATTATAGCCGTCCGCCCTGTTGCATCCGACGGGCGTGGATGGTTTTCTTTATGAGGGACACGGAAATCGAAGACAACTGATTAGTTTTGGCCCGAGTTAACCAACTTAAGAACGGTGGGGAGGATCCCTGATTTTGGTAACCGACGGTGGGAATGCTGAGAATGGTTCCATTGACTTGTATCATTCAAGCGTTTCATGCCGGTATCGGTGCGCCGATTGAAGGGATTTTTTTTCTGTTCAACAGCCAGACGGAGTTTCCATGAGTAAAGTAGACGACACCAAACATGTTGCCGCGGATGGTCAGGAAAAGGTGCCGACCGCCAGCGAGACCGGCGGCCCGATCATTCTGTTTTTTATGATCGGATTGGCTCTCAGTCTTGTCGTGGGGTGGGTTATTTTCCCCAAGCTGTTGTATTCCCAGAAGAAACAGCCCATTGACTTTAATCATGTCCAGCACATGGAACTGGTTGACGACGGATGTGAGAGCTGTCACTTTTTCCGCGACGACGGCAGTTTTTCAGGTGCCCCGACCCTGGCGCAATGTATCGACTGCCATGAAGAGGTCCAGAGCGACACGGAAAACGAGATCAGGTTTGTCGAAGAATATGTTCAGAAAAACCGGGAAGTCCCCTGGCTGGTGTATTCGAAACAGCCTCAATGCGTCTATTTCTCGCATGTTGCCCATGTCAAAATGGGCAACATGGACTGCGTGACCTGTCACGGCCATATCGGTGAATCCACGGAATTGCCTGTATATGAACAAAATCGTATTTCTCTATACAGTCGCAATATCTGGGGCAAGAACATCGGCGGTTTCAAAAAGAACACCTGGGATCGCATGAAGATGGACGATTGCGCTGAATGCCATGTCAAGGAGGGCGTTCGCCAGGCCAGCGTCCAGACGGGTAAAGGCGGATGTTTCGTCTGCCATAAATAACGATCCGCAAATGGTTTAAGAAGATTCCAGCAAGAGACAAGGGGTATGTCGATGAAAATAGACCGAAGAAGTTTTTTAGCGCTCAGTGTCGGCGGTACCGTGGGAACGGCCCTGACGCCGTTGCCCTGGAAAATTCAGGACGACCTGGCGATCTGGACCCAGATGTGGCCGTGGACGCCCGACCCGTTGGACGGCGAGAATACCTTCACCCATACCGTCAGTACGCTTTGCCGAGGTGGCTGCGGTGTCACCGTGCGCAAGGTTGGCGACCGCGTGGTCAAAATCGAAGGACGGGAGGACTATCCCACCAACCAGGGGGGGGTGTGCAACCTGTGCGCCTCCGGGATGCAAATGCTGTATGGGCCCACGCGGATTCCTCACCCGATCAAGCGCGTGGGTGACCGCGGTGCCGGTCAGTGGGCGCGGATATCCTGGGAAGAGGCCCTGTCGATGGTTGCCGAACAACTGGGGGAGATCCGCCAGGCCGGTCAACCGGAAACGGTGGCCTGTCTTTCCAGCCGCAAGTACGGATCCGTGGCCGAACTGCTGAAACGTTTCCTGACGGCTTACGGGTCACCCAACTTCATGGTCACGCCATCCATGATGGATGCCTACGACATGACCCTGAAGCGCATGCATGGTGTCGATGGCCGCATGGGATTCGATCTGGAAAACGCGGACTATGTCCTCAGTTTCGGCAGTGGTCTCATCGAAGGTTGGGGCAATACCGCTTATATGATTCATACTAACAGTGTTTGGAAGGAGCGCAAGGCGACTGTTAAACAGATCGAGCCGCGTTTGTCCAACACCGCTGCCAAATCCGACCAGTGGATTCCTGTCACCCCGGGTACCGAGGCCATTCTTGCCCTTGGGATTGCCTACGTCATTATTAAAGAATCTCTTTATGATTACGACTTCGTCAATAATTTTTCCACCGGATTCGAGGAATTTCGCAGTGCTGTTTTGAGTGGCTACAGCCCGGGGAACGTCGCCAAGCAGACCGGCGTTGACCAGTCGACGATCGTGACCCTGGCCCGGGAATTTGCGCGGGCCAGGCGCCCCATGGCGTTATGCGGTCGCGGTCAGGGTACCGTACCGGGCGGCCTTGGGGAATCCGTGGCGGTTCACGCTCTGAATGCCCTGGTGGGCAATATCAACCGGCCGGGCGGTGTATGGGCGATGCCCCGACCCGCAGTGGACGGATGGGCGGCCCCCGCCCTGGATGCCTCGGCCCAGGCCGGACTCGCCAAGCCTCGCCTGGACGGTGCCGGCAGTGCGGCTTTCCCCTTTGCCGAGCAGTTGTTCAATCGGGTGCCGGAGGCTTTGGCAACAGGCAGTCCCTATCCGCTGAAAGCGCTGTTTGTTTACGAGGCCAATCCCCTGTTCAGCACACCCGGGGCGGCGAAAGTTCGCGAAGCTTTTGATCAGATTCCTTTTATTGTCAGTTTCGCCTCGCATATGGATGAAACGGCCATGGCGGCGGATTTGATCCTTCCCAATCACGCGCACTTGGAGCGCTGGGAAGATGTCCCGGATACCTCTGGCTTCCATCAACCGATGATCGGTTTGGTCCAACCGGTCGTTGAACCCATAAGGGATACGATGCATACGGGAGACGCCTTGCTGCGCCTTGCAGCGGCTTTGGGAGGCACAATGGCCGCGTCCATGCCCTGGGAAAATTACAAAGCCTGCCTTCAGGAAGGTCTCGCTTCCCGTTGGTCGCAACTGGAGGCGGATGGGTTCTGGATTGACAATCGGTATCGGCCGGATACCTGGTCTCTTGCGTTTCCGACGCCTTCGGGGAAATTTGATTTTGGCGTTGCCGGCAGTGATCTTAAGGCTCTGTTCGCGCCTGCGCAACCGGAAGGCGACGATGGCAGCTACAATTTGAAGCTGATTCCCTACGACTCGGTCCGGATCCCCAATGGCCCGGTGGGATCCCCGCCATTTCTTGTCAAGATTGTTTCCGACACGGTCCTGAAAGGCAACGATCTTTTCGTCGAGGTCAACCCGGAGACGGCTAAAGCGGCCGGTTTCGTTGAGGGGGATCATGCCGTATTGAAAACCCCTTTGGGAAGCGCCACCGTACGCGTTCATCTGTCGGACGGCCTGATGCCGGGACTGGTGGCCATCCCCCGGGGGCTTGGGCATACGGCCTTTGACGGCTATCTCGCTGAAAAGGGCATCAATGCCAATGATCTGATCGGATCGGTTGAAGACGCGGCCTCCGGCCTTGACGCTGCCTGGGGTATTCTTGCATCTCTGGTGAAAGCCTAATTCAACTGCATGAGGTTCTGATGAAACACACAGGCAATATCGGTAAGCCCAAACGTTATGGCATGGTCATCGACCTGGATAAGTGTACCGGGTGCGGCACATGCATGGTGGCCTGCATGGCCGAAAACAACGTCCCGTTCAAAAAGGACGAATCCAACAAACTGGATAGCATCACCTGGCTGCGGGTTTACCGGCTGACCAACGGAAAACCCTATCCGGACAACGAAGTCTGTTATCTCCCCCGGCCCTGTCAGCACTGTGCCGGCAAGCATGAGGGCCATTCCCCCTGTGTGTCGGTTTGCCCGGCGACGGCCACGGATTATGATCAGGAGACCGGGATCGTAAGCCAGATTTATACCCGCTGCTTCGGTTGCCGTTATTGCATGGCGGCCTGCCCCTACCATGCGCGCTATTTTAACTGGTGGGACCCGGTATGGCCGAAGGGGATGGAAAAAGCGCTCAATCCGAACGTTTCGGCCCGGATGCGTGGCATCGTCGAAAAATGCAGTTTTTGTTTCCATCGTTATCAAAAAGCGATGGAGAAAGCCCATATGGAAGGCCGGCGTGAACTAGAAGAAGATGAATACCAAACCGCCTGTACCCAGGCCTGCCCGGCGGGTGCCATCACATTTGGCGATTTGAACAATCCGGAACACAAGGTTCACCAGATTGCCCAGCCGGATCCCGCCAAAGGTGGTCGCCCCCGCAATCCTAAGGTTTTCCGGCTTTTGGAAGAACTCGAGACCAACCCCAAGGTGTATTATCTCTCCAGCAGGGAATGGGTCCAGGAAGCCTGTCACAAGCCACACTTGCTGGATCAGAAGACGGCGCACCATTGATTGACCGCCCTGGGTTGGGGCGAAGAGACTGCGACCGGTTCATGGAAGCCGGTCCTACCCATTAAACGACAGCCTTATTAGGAGCACTGGTTTTATGGATTCTGCATTGATACCCAAAGGAGTCAAACGTTGCCCGATCTGGCAATTCGCACTGGGGCTCGGTATTGCGGGTGCGGTTCTGCTGTGGGGCGTTTACGCCATGTTCCTTTGCTGGTTCAAGGGTTTGAACCAGACCAACATGAACGATTACTATGGGTTCGCTCTGTGGATCTGGGCGGACCTGGCCGTCATTGCATTGGGTGGCGGCGCCTTTTTTACCGGTCTGTTGAAATATGTCTTTGGCAAGGACGAACTGAAGAATATCATCAACTATGCCGTTTTGATCGGTTTCATCTGTTACAGCAGCGCGTTGCTGATCCTTGCCATTGATGTCGGTCAACCCCTGCGTTCATGGTTTATTTTCTGGCATGCCAACGTGCACTCCATGTTGACGGAGGTGGCGTTCTGTCTGAGTTGTTATTTCTGTGTGTTAACGATCGAATACATCCCGCTTATTCTTGAGAACCGCCAGTTGGACAAGGTGCCTTTCGTGCATAATCTCAGCCATAGCATGCATGAGTACATGGCGGTGTTTGCGGCTACGGGGGCTTTTCTCAGCTTCTTTCACCAAGGCTCGCTGGGTGGGGTTGCCGGCGTTCTCTTCGGCCGACCGTTTGCCTACCGGGAACACCTGTTTATCTGGCCGTGGACATTTTTTCTGTTTACCTGGTCAGCGGCCGCCTATGGTCCCTGCTTCACTCTGCTGGTGACCCGGATTACCGAAAAGATCGCCCGCAAACAACTGGTCAAGGATGCCACAATTCAGTTGTTGGCTAAAATTGCCGGCTGGATGATGTTCACCTACATCATTGCCAAGATTATCGATACCATCTATTGGGCGACCACGACGGCACCTTCTCTGGGCTTTTCCCTAAAAGAATTCTATAGCAATAACCCGGTTTACGGGTTTTCGATTCTCTTTATCGAGATCGTAGTTTGTGGTGTTTTACCGGCGGTCATGCTGGTGATCCCTAAAGTTCGGAGCAACCGTTTACTGTTGACGCTTGCCACGGTGCTGGCCGTGATCGGCGTCAGCCTGAATCGTTGGGTGATGGTCCTGCAGGTGATGGCGGTTCCGGTCATGTCCTTTGATACCTGGGTGATGTACTACCCGAGCTGGCAGGAAGTGGCGACAACAATTCTTCCGGTGGCTTACGGTGTCATTTTGATCATGATTTCCTACCGTTATCTTCCGATTTTTCCACAGGAGGCCGAATTGAATCCCCTGGAGCCGGAAACCCCAGTGGCGGCTGAGATGGATTCCCAAGAGGCGACCGAAGCGGATGCCGATCCGGAACTGACCCCGGCTGAGGCTTAAACTGGTTTCAAGGAGGCAATGGCATGTTTCCATTTAATTTTGAGTGGGTTTGGGATATGTCCCACATGGTGTTTATGGGGGGGCTGTGGTACGCGCTGGGCATTCTGGGTGCCGGTATGACGTTTTGTGTCATTAAGGCGATCCTGGATACGGCCAGTGGCAAAGGTGGACATCACCACTGAACCGTTTGGATAAAAATGCGCTTCTTGGCCCCTATGCGATCAGGGGTAAGAAGCGTTTTTTTTTGTTTAAAGGTGTTTTCCTCCCAATAATCGAATCATCTCGAGGGCGCTGCTTTACCGGCTGTCGCCGTTACGGATCGGCTCAACAAGAAAGTAAAGACTGAATGGATATTATTGTCGTAGAAGGCGGCCAGCGCCTTTCGGGCACGGTTGCTATCAGTGGTGCCAAAAATGCCGCTCTCCCGATTTTGGCGTCGGCACTGCTGACGGGAGGAGAGTGTACCTATACGAATGTTCCCGACCTTCAGGACATTCGGAGTATTCTGTTGCTCCTGGAAAGTCTTGGCGCGACCACGTCCGCCGATGGAAATACCGTAACCATTGATGCGGCCAACCTGGCTGCCAGCGAGGCGCCTTATGACCTCGTGCGGAAAATGCGCGCCTCGATTCTGGTGTTGTGCCCGCTGGTGGCCCGGCTCGGTTATGCCCGGGTTTCGCTTCCCGGAGGCTGTGCCATTGGTGCCCGGCCGATTAATTTGCACCTCAAGGGGCTGGAGCGTTTGGGCGCGTCCATTGAAATCCGTCACGGCTATGTTGAAGCGCGCGCTTCGCGCCTTAAGGGGGCGGATATCTATTTCGATACGGTGACCGTTACCGGAACGGAAAACATTATGATGGCGGCGGCGTTGGCGGAAGGGACGACCGTTTTGCGCAATGCCGCACGGGAACCGGAAGTGGTTGCCCTGGCCGATGTATTGGTTCAGATGGGGGCCGATATTCAGGGTGCCGGGACTTCGGTGGTGACAATCCAGGGCGTCAGCCAGCTCAAACCGACCCGGGCGGAGATCATTCCCGACCGTATCGAAGCCGGTACTTTTATGGCGGCCGCGGCCCTTACCGGCGGTGATGTAACGCTGACCAACTGCCGGCCGGATCACCTCAGCGCCGTATGTGACAAGCTGCAACAAGCGGGCATCAATCTGGATCCGAAGGGGACGACCCTGAGGGTAACCGCTGATCGGCCCATCGAGAGTGTCGATGTTCGTACCCAGACCTACCCGGGGTTTCCAACGGATATGCAGGCGCAATTTATGGTATTGATGTCCTGTGCCCAAGGCCAGAGTATCATCAAGGAAACCATTTTTGAAAATCGGTTCATTCATGTCAGCGAACTGCGGCGCCTCGGTGCCGATATAACGGTTTCGGGTGATACGGCAGTGGTGCGTGGTGTCAAAGCGCTTTGGGGGGCGCCGGTCATGGCTTCCGATTTGCGGGCCAGCGCTTCGCTTGTGTTGGCGGGGCTGGTGGCTGAGGGTGTAACGCAAATCAACCGTGTTTACCATATCGATCGCGGCTATGAGAGGATCGAAGAAAAATTGCGTCAAATCGGTGCTTCGATCCGGAGGGAAAAAGCCTGACGGTGGCTTGGCTGCCGATGATGGTGACCACTGGTTTTGGGCGTTGATGAATACGCCGGTCCTTCCCCCAAGGTGGGGGGCGATAACATCCCGGCAAGGCGGGCCTTGATCGAAGCTGGCCCAAACCACCCCGCAACATCCTTTCGGCAGGAGGTTGCGCTACGGTGGCTCGATGGATACAAACAGGCGGCGAACTGTTGATCAGGGACACTCAATGCCCTTTAATAGGGGGCGGCTTTTAAAAGCTGAATTTTGGGTGGAGACCTGTGAATGGGATGCCATTGGTCTATGGAATGGATCAGCGCGTTCGAGCCTGGCGGCCCCAATTATTACCACCGCCCATTGATTCCGATTGTTCTGGCGCTGGCAGGTGGTATTTTCTTGGGCGGGAATTGGCCCGGATATATGCCGCTTGCAGGCGCTGCCGGTCTTCTGGCATTGGCGGGAATGCTTTTGGCCTGGAGCCGCGGCGGTCATTCCCTTTTTGCCCCTCTCATGCTGCTGGTTGTCTTGGGTTACACCATTATCTCCCCGTGGCTACCAGCTCAATTCCCTGATAACCACATCTTTCACTATACCGATTCTAACCATTGGCACATTCAGGGGGAGGTCACCCGGATCCTGCCGCGCCGGTTCGACCGGGCCCGCTTGATTATCAAGGTCACCAAACTGCGGGACGGTGGTCATGAAAAGTCCGTCACCGGGTGCATACGTCTCACGGTTGCCGATGCGCCGCCCCTCATCAGCCCCGGTACCCGGCTGGCCTTTCGAAGCCGGATCCGTTCGATTCGAAATTTTAACAACCCCGGCGGTTTTGACTATCGGCGCTATATGATTTTTCAGCGGGTTTTCGGATCGGCCTTTATCGTGGCGGACCGCCTGAGCATCATGCCCGGCACCGATGTGGCACGACCGAGTTTGTTGGACCGTTACAGGACCAATGCCCGGGATATGATTGCGCAATTGCCCGATGAAAATGCCCAGGCGATCATGAGAGCGCTTTTGATCGGGGAACGAAATGCCGTTTCCCAGGAGTTGCGTCAGATGTTTAATCGGTGCGGGGTCGGGCACCTTTTGGCGATTTCGGGCCTGCACATCGGCATTATCGCGGGATTGACATTATGGATGTGCCAATGGGGGTTGAACCGTTTCGATGGTATTTTGGATCGTGGGTGGGGACGACGCGGGGCCGCTCTGTTGACCACCGGTCCGGTCGTCTTATATGCCATCCTGGCAGGATTGTCCCCTTCTACCCAAAGGGCGTTGATAATGGTTTTAGCCGTTTTATCGACCTATTTTGTGTACAAGGATGGTGATACATTAAATTTTCTATCCATCGCAGCGCTCTTGATGTTGATCTGGTATCCTCCGGCGCTATTCTCGATTTCGTTTCAATTATCCTTCGCAGCTGTTGCCTGGATCGTTTTAGGCTTGCAGGCCAGTTCGAATGAACCGAATCGCGTGGCACATTCCCCCTCCCGGAGGGGCGAGAAAATAAAGACTTTCTTATGGGTAACCGTATGGGCCACGGCCGGCACCCTGCCGTTGGTTATGCTTTATTTTCAGCAAGTGTCGCTTGTGGGGCTGGTAACCAATTGCCTTTTGGTCCCTCTGATCGGCATGTTCGTTCTTCCGGTTGGCCTGGCCGCTCTATTTAGCCTGCCATTTCATGAAACTGTAGCCGTTTGGGGTATTCAGCTGGCCGGCAGTGTTTTGTCCCAGGCGCTTAGCGGAATGGCGTATCTTGATGGCTGGGACGGTATTGCCATCGAAACGTTTGTCCCCACTTCGATTGAGATCCTTTGCTATTATACGTTGCTGGGGTTGCTGGCCGCGCGCCATAGATCGCGCCAATGGCGTTGGGTGGGATTGTTGATTTTGGCCATTATCGCGGTTGATGCCTTTTATTGGAGTTATGAGCGTATTTGGCACCGTGATTTGCGTGTCACGGTGATGGATGTGGGGCAAGGCAGTGCCGCTCTTGCAGAATTGCCGGGCGGTAACACCATGTTGATAGATGGTGGCGGGTTTACCAGCAATCGTTTTTTCGATGTAGGCGAACGCATCGTCGCTCCTTTTCTGAGATACCGAAGGATTCGACAGATCGATACCATTGTGCTGAGTCATACCGACACGGATCACATGAACGGTTTAGTCTATGTCCTCAAGCATTTTCACCCTAAACGATTGATTTGGACAGGGCGCCAGGCCTCAACGGAGAGTTTTCAACGTTTTTATGCGGCGGTTATTGGAAGCGATGTCGCGGTACCCGTATTTGCCCAACTTGATCGGGACACTGTTATCGGTGGTGTTCAAATGACGATCTTGCACCCACCAGAAGAAGAATCAAACCATCATCTTGCCTTGTTGGAAACAGACAGCAATAACGATTCGATTGTTTTGAAATTGAGTCTGGGGTCCTGTGCGATTCTTTTTCCTGGGGATATCGAAAGGCCGGCTGAAGAACAATTGGTTCGCTGTTGCAGAGAGGATCTGGGAAGCAATGTTTTGGTCGCCCCGCACCACGGTAGCCGCAATTCCAGTTCAATGGACTTTTTAACGGCGGTTCATCCGGAGACAATTGTTATCTCTGCGGGCTGGCAGAATCGTTTCGGTTTTCCCCATGACTGCGCCCTTGAACGCTATCATGGTTTGAAGGCTTCGATTTACCGAACGGACCGTGATGGTGCTGTATGTCTTCGCACCGATGGTCGCCAATGGCAGATTGAAACCCGGTAAATTGGCAGATGGCCCTTCCGGCGTATGGAATACGAACTTGATCTCCAGATCTTATTTCGATAGGCTATAATTAAAAGATATGATTCGAAAGCATTGTGTGGCGCCATACGATGGTAAGCTAGGGAGACAGGAAGATGAACAAATTTACGATGGTTGGATTGTGTGCGTGGTTGGTGAGTTTGGTTATTGTGGGGTTTCAGGCCATTACCAGTCTGATGGAAGAGGGCGGCGGCGGCGATTGGGGGGCGCCTCCCGGCGGTTGGAGTGAACTGGCCATCGTGGATATTGTGGGGGACGAGCGCCTGTTTTGGGCGGTTGATTATGATTGGCTGGTTTATGTGTTTACCATGCCGCTGTATATTTTGCTTTTTGCGGTGGGGTTATTGCTGATTGTGATGGGAATGGTTTTCTGGAGAAAATAATCTGGTCAAACCACCGTTGCCAGGTGATGGGCGCCTACCTAAAATGACCATCACCTGGTCGTTTTCAGTTATCTTTCCGACCCTCTGATGCGACGCCGGCATCAAGCTTTATCCCGAGATACCTATTACCGTTATTCGACATAAACCTGTTGCCCCGGGTAGATGGTGCTGCGTGGTGAAAGACGGTTAATCTTCAAGAAGCGGTCCAGCGGCATCTGGTGTGCCTGGGCGATTTTGAATGGACTGTCGCCGGATTGCACCTGATAGGTTTTCATGTCTTCGGTCTGCCGTGGGGCTGGCGCGGCTGAGATTTTAAGTCGCTGGCCCTTGTAAAGGTGCGTGCCGGTAAGGCCATTAATCTTTTGAATGGCTTGTGTTGTTGTGCCGTACTTACGGGCGATATTCCACAAGGAGTCCCCTCGGCGTACAACATGGTAATCCGGCAGCGGCCCGGAGTGCTTTTGAGGTGATTTCGTCTGGCTGGCGTAGCTGTATCCCTTGCTGGGTATCTTCAAGCGTTTGCCGGCACGGATAAAATGGGAACTCCGTAGATTGTTCGCCCGTTTGATGCGTGCCACGCTGGTTCGGTAGCGCCGTGCGATGGTTGACAGCGTTTCCCCGGATCGAACCCGATGGTATACATACGCCGGTTGAGGAAGCGCGGTTTTGCGAATGCTTTCAATCTCCGCCAACAGTTGACTGCCGGTTCCCGTCGGAATTTTCAGATCATACGATGTTGGTGGCAGGATTTTGTAGCGCAGTTCCGGATTCATCTCGCGCAATGTGGATTCCGTTATCCCCAGAACCTTGGCTGCATCGCGTAAATGGATTTGGCGGTTGATGGTTGCTGTTTCATAGGTGATGGGGGGATCGATCTGGGCAAGGTCGATGCCGTATTTTTCAGGCGTGTTGAGAATGTGCAGTGTGGCCAGGAAGCGGGGGACATAGCGTGCCGTTTCCCTTGGCAGACGTTCATATAGATCCCAGAAATTATCGAGGTAATTAACGTTTTGGGTTTTGATGACCCGCAGGACACGCCCTTCGCCACAATTGTAAGCCGCAAGCACCGTGGTCCAGTCGCCAAAGATGTTGTGGAGCTCTTTCAGGTAGGCAATGGCGGCCCGGGTGGCTTTGTCCGGATCCATTCGTTCGTCAATATAGCGGTCCCGTTTGAGGCCGAACTTATACCCGGTGGATGGGATGAATTGCCAGAGCCCCAAAGCGCGGGCACGCGACAGGGCTTTGACCTTAAAGCCGCTTTCGATCAGGGGCAACCAGGACAATTCTTCGGGCAGACCAGCTTCTTTCAGTTCCGCTACGATTTGGGAACGATAGCGCCCTGAACGTTTGAGTGAGCTCAAAAAGAAATTTTTTTCAACGCCCACTGTAAAACGCTTGATTTCGGCCTGGACATGGCGGTTCATATCCAGGGGGATGGCGTTGTGGTTGCCGTTGACCACAATGTTGCGCGAAGCGTAGATTTCCAGGATGCGTTTGGAAATCATGAAACGCAAATCTTCTTTTTCCTGGATGAGTTTGAAATCATCTTCGGGTTCGACCTCCAGGATCATGAGGTAGGCCTGATCCAGAGCGTCGACAGCCTTTTCCAATTCGCCCCTTTGCCAATAATCCTGTGAGTCGCGGCAAAATTCCAGTGCTTCGTCGAGCTTTTCCTGGGCTGATTTGGTGGGGCTGGGTTCCGGCAGCGGCAGATTCGTTGGGGCAGCTTTCACATCGTGGTTGGCCGAACCGGCTGTGTCGGAAGCCGTTTCACCATTGGTGATGCTATGGTAAACGTTTTCATCGATACCCACGTAACTCGGAGGGGCCGTCTCCGTCACAATCTCAGGCGTCTTCGCGGGTAATTTGTCGGGCGCGGCCACGCCCATCATCGTTGTGGTGCAGCCTGTCAGCAGTAAGCCTAACCCTGTAAGGAGTGCAAGGACTTCATTTCGTTTCAAAATCATCTCACTTTAGCTGAATATTCTATTGCGGAAAAATACTGTATCTTCGAGTTGTTATACAATGCATCGTCAGATTGTCAAGGGGTTATCGACGAATCATTTGACAGTTAGGGCCCGGTGGGGCCTATAAGCCTTCCGTTAGACAGGATTGCAAAGCTCTGATAGAAGAGGCTGAATTCTATATCGGTCGTCAACGATTTATCTTTAGGACATTATATTAAGGTGTATCGGAACCATTTGGCTTTACGCCTCCGGAATTGGGGATTATGTTGTCACTGTGTCAAGTTGGCCCGTCGTTATGAATAAAACGTGAAGCCAAGATTTCAATTATACGAGTTATAATAGTTAGTTGGAAGCGAACTGATATGGAGCAAAAAGATTTGTTCAAACAGGTTCATTTTTTTCTTGAAATTTTGAAAAAAGGTCGGTAAATAACATTGTTTTATTTTGGTCAATCATCGGCGGCTGGTGCCAGCTCGCGTTGATTACATTTTGACGGCGTTTTGTGGGCCAGCGTAGCTCAGTTGGTAGAGCTACTGATTTGTAATCAGTGGGTCGGGGGTTCGAGTCCCTTCGCTGGCTCCAGTTTGATCTCAAGGTGGGGTTCCCGAGTGGTCAAAGGGAACAGACTGTAAATCTGTCGGCGATGCCTTCGGAGGTTCAAATCCTCCCCCCACCACCAGCCTGATTGAGGGCCTATGGCAGGAGATTCGCGTTTGTGGCGCGAATCAGTCGGACTGCAGGGCTTCCTGCAAAACGTTAAATGCGTGGTGAAACAATAGGACGCTTTCTTATTGTGATGCCGTTTCTTGTTGAATTAGGCGGGAGTAGCTCAGTTGGTAGAGCTTCAGCCTTCCAAGCTGAATGTCGCGAGTTCGAGCCTCGTCTCCCGCTCCAA
>CAJXSL010000014.1 GCA_913060875.1 uncultured Desulfobacteraceae bacterium | reverse complement strand
TGTCAAATTCGCCCTTGGTGAAATCCTTAACGGCTTTCTGAATCTCCTGCTGTGTTCGGTTGAGCTCAAATTCCATGGTGGGTTCCTCGTGTTCGTTTGGTGTTGATGGTGGATTATGGATTACCACGGACGGGTTTTCCCGCCGGGGCGGGTTCCTCCGTGTGACACATGTTCAGGATAAAGGCCGTCTGGTGTTCGATATAGGTTTCGATGGTGTAGTGCCGGGACAGAAACCAGCGGCGGAACGTCCACATATGACCGATTACGGCAATATTGTGGGCAATGAGATCCATGGCGGCTTCGGAAAGCAGCGGTATTTTGCCGTCGGCCATGAGCTGGGTCAGGGCGCGGGTAAACAATCCGGTAATGCGCACTTCGTTTTCCAGGACCACCCGGCGCCATTTGTGGGGCAGGGACTGGGTCTCCTGGTAAATCAGCAGGATGTGGTCGTTCATACGATCGCAGACCAGCAGATAAGCCCGGACCACCTCGGCCAGCGGATTGCCCTGTTGCGCCTCCCGCTGCATGGCATCCGCCATGCCGCGCTCCATTTCGGCATGAATGGCATCGCAGACCAGATAGAGGATGTCTTCTTTGGAGGCCACGTATTCATAGAGGGAGCCGATGGAAAAGCCGGCATTTCTGGCGATCTGGCGGGTGGTGGTCTTGTGGAATCCGTTCTGGATGAAGAGCTCGACCGCCGCATCCACGATCTGGCGCCGTCGACGCTCCACCAAGTCCTGGTTCTTGACCTGGGTGGGGATATGCTGTGCGTTTGGCCGGGGCGCGATACCCACTGACATGATCCTTTCGTTGTCCAGGGGGAAAACTGAACGAGCGCTCAGTCGGAAATACATCCTCCGGCCGATGGTTGTCAATCATTTTTTTCATGCCGGATTTATTGTGAAAAATAGCCTGCATCGGTTTGACCGGCCCGCGAGCGTTGCGTATGGGTAACTTTTTGATGCGTAAATTGTGTCCATCCATAAAAGGCATCTTTCGGCCCCTGGCGGCGTTCGCGATCGTTTTCAATCCTCGAAATAGCGGGCTATTCCTCCGGTTTACACCCACCGACCGGAATCGATCAGACGGGAAGTCCCGAGCAGCGGGATAATATCCCGCGGAGCGGGAAAACGCGCTCGGGCCTTGCCAGGAACCAAAATCTACCATTTATGGACGGACACTAAATAGGAAAAACTGTTTGTTGCCCCTGCATGTCTGGTATACGGTAATCGCCGGGGAAAACCAAAATGTGACACGCTCAAACCAAGTATAGGCCCTCATCAATGGGGACCTGGGGGTCTCCGCTTTGCGGAAAGCATTGCCGCATCGGCGAGGACGATTCGAGGGGCTCTTCCACCCCATGGGCCGTTTTGCAGCTCTGAACGAAGAAGCCTGAGGAGAGGCCGTGGCGATCACCAATCTGGAAATCCTGACACGGACGGACCCATTTGAAATACTGGCGCCGGAGGTGCTCGACAAGGTGGCGGCCGGACTGGAACGGCATGCCTATGCGGACGGGGAAACCATTTTTCGGCAGGGGGAGGCCAGCCAGGACAGGCTTTTTATCGTCGCCGACGGATTGGTCGAACTCCTGGTGGCCGCCGAGGACCAGCCGCAAACCGTCGTGGGGGTCCGGCGCCGCTATGATTTTTTCGGAGAAACGGTGGTGCTGTCTCAAGCGTTCTACCCCGGAACAGCGCGGGCTCGCGGGGACACCGTCTGCCTTTCCCTTGATCGTTTGGCACTGGAAGACCTCATCTACCGTTTTCCCGAGTTTTCCGGGTTTTTCAATACCCTTTTGGCCGAGCGCATGCGGCTTCTCTATGAGGGCCTGGTGGCGGATCGTCCCCGGACGCCGGTAACGCCGTCCGGGGCCCTGCTGTTCCGCCGGCAGGTCAGCGAGATCATGTCGAGCCCCATCGCGAGCTGCGGCCGACAGGATTCCCTGGCGCATGCGGCCCGCCTTCTGGCGGAGAGCAGCTTTGGCTCCCTGGTGGTGCTGGAACCCGATGGCCGGGCGGCCGGCATTTTGTCGGCCCGCGATGTCTTGCATTGCCATTTCATCCGTAAAGGGGCCTCCGTCCGCAAGGAAACGGCGGCGGACGCCATGGATTGCCGGGTCATAACCATTGCGCCCGCTTCTTCGGCGGCCCGGGCCCTCTCCTGCATGACCCGCCGCGGTGTCCGCCGGCTGGTGGTGGTGGAGCGGGGTGTGCCGATCGGGGTGGTGAGCCGGACGGACCTGGTCAAATTATACAGCGCCGGGGCCCTCATGCTGGCCGAGAAAATTGATGCCCAGGCCTCACTGGCCTCGCTGGCCGCCGTCAGCCGCGAGGCGGATGAGATGCTGCCGGCGCTTTTGGCTGAAAACGCCGGGGTGCCCGAAATGCTCGGCATCATGTCGAACCTCTACGAGCGGGTCAACCGCCGGGTCCTCCAATTGAGTGAGGAGCAGCTTCGGCAGGAAGGGCGGGGCGGACCGCCGGTGGACTACTGCTGGATCAATATGGGCAGCGCCGCCCGCCGGGAGCAGGTCATTCGCACGGACCAGGACAACGCCCTGATCTATGATACGCCGCCGCCGGATGCGGCCGGGGGGGCCGCCCGGTATTTTGAACGCCTGGCCGCGGTGGCCGTTGAGGCCATGGAGGCGTGCGGGTTTGCCCGCTGTCCGGGCGGCGTCATGGCCTCCAATCCGCAATGGCGCCGTTCTCTGGAAGACTGGAACCGGGCGGTGGCGCACTGGGTGGCCTCACCCGATCCGGAGGACACGCGTCAACTGACGATTTTGCTCGACTTCCGGACCGTCTGGGGGCGCCGCGCACTCGGCCACAGGGTGCGCGACCAGATATTCGCCGCCTTCGAGGCCTCCGGCAGCGCCAGCCACCTGCTCGTCCGTGACGGTCAGCAGTCCGCACCACCGGTGTCCTTTCTGGGAACGATCTCCACCGAGAAACGCGGCCCGCACAAAAACCGGCTGAACCTCAAAACCGCCGGGCTGGTGCATATCGTCAACGGCCTGCGCGTTCTGGCGGTCAACAACCGGGTGACGGCGGCATCATCCCTTGAGCGCCTGGCGACCCTTGCCGAGCGCGGGGTGCTCGACCCCGAGGATGCCGACTTTTTCCGCACCTGTTTCGAAACCCTGGTGCTTTTGAGTACGCGGACGAATCTGGCCAAGGTGCGGCAGGGCCAACGCCCGGACCACTATATCGACCCGGCGACCCTGTCCCGAGCCGAGCGCAATCTGCTGAAAGACGCCCTCCATGGCGTGAGCCGGATGCAGAAACTCGTGGCCAAGCGTTACGGCTTGTTCTGGATGAATTTTTTTTCATGATCACCGACCACGGCGGTCCCAACCCGAAGAGATGATGTTATGCGTCTGTTGCCCGCTTTCAAGAATTTGCCCATCCGCCACAAGCTGCTCTACAGCTATTCCAGTGTGTTTGTACTGGTGATTGTCCTGAGCGGGGTGGTGGCCTTTTCCATCCTGCGGAAGACCGTCGAAACCAACATCGAAAGCGAGTTGAAAAACTCCACGGCGGCGCTTCTGAACATGGTGCGGACATCGGTTTCCGTATCCATCAAGAACCATCTGCGGGCCGCGGCCGAAAACAACCGGGCCATGGTGCAGTATTTCTATGACCGTTACCGTGCGGGGGACATGACCGAAGACCAGGCCAAAGAGATGGCCGCCGCCCTCCTGCTGAGCCAGAAAATCGGCACCACCGGCTATATCGCCTGTGTCAACAGCCAGGGCGTGATGGTGATTCATCCCCAACCCTCCTGGGTCGGTGTCGATATTTCCGGTTATGCCTTCGTGCAGGACATGGTGGCCTACAAGGAGGGCTACCTGGAATACGAGTGGCAGAACCCCGGTGACGCAAAACCGCGGCCCAAGGCCCTCTATATGACCTATTTCGAGCCCTGGGACTGGATCATCGACGTCTCATCCTATCGGGATGAATTCCACACCCTGGTCAATGTGGATGATTTCCGTGACAGCGTCCTGGCGCTGCAGTTCGGCCAGACCGGCTATTCTTTCGTGACCGACGGCCGGGGGAATATCATCATCCACCCCAAACTGTCGGGCATCAACATCTTTACCGAAGACGATTTTCCCCGGGAACCCCTGCGCCGTATGCTGGCGGAGAAGAACGGCAAGATCATCTACGACTGGAAGAACCCCGGGGAGCACCGGCCGCGCCGGAAGCTGGTGCTTTTCAACGCCATTCCCGAATATGACTGGATCGTGGCCAGTTCCAGCTATGTGGATGAATTTTACCGGCCCCTGAATACATTGAACAAGGTTCTTCTGTTTTCCGCCCTGGCGTCGCTGCTTCTCCTTCTGCCCATGTCGTTCCTGATGGCCATGTCCATTACCAATCCGCTGCGGGATCTGCTGGATCGGTTTAAAAAAGGGGCGGCGGGCGATTTTTCGGTCCGGGTCGTGAAACCCTCCCGTGACGAAGTCGGCCACCTGGCTGATTATTTCAACTACTTCATGGAACGGCTTGAAGACTACAACCGCAACCTGGAAGCGGAGATTGCCGAACGCCGCCAGGCCGAGGATGCCCTGCGCATCAGCGAGGGACGCTACCGTTCGGTGATGGAGGCGGCACCGGATCCGATCGTGGTCTACGACATGGACGGCCTGGTGACCTATCTGAACCCTGCCTTCACCCGTGTTTTCGGCTGGGACCAGTCCGAATGCCTGGGCCGGAAGATGGATCATTTCGTGCCTCCGGACACCTGGAAGGAAACCCGCAAGGGGCTGGCCAAGATTGCCGCCGGGAAAACCCTGCCCAGTGTCGAGACCCGCCGGTTGACCAAGGATGGTCAACTGGTGGACGTCAGTGTGCGGGGGGCGGTCTATCGGGACCTGGGCGGGAAACTGGCCGGCAGCGTCATCATTCACCGGGATGTGTCGGAACTCAAGCGGCTGCAGAAGCAGCTGATGGATATCGGCGACCAGGAACGCCAGAAAATCGGCCAGGACCTGCATGACGATCTATGTCCCCACCTGATCGGGATCGAAGGATTGGCCAAGGTCCTGCATGGGCGCCTGCGTCAGGAATGCCCGGAAGCCGTGGCCGCGGCGACACTGTGCGAGCAGATCACCGATTTGATCAAGGATGCCATCGTCAAGACCCGCGGGATGGCCCGGGGCCTGTGCCCGGTCTATCTGGTGGACCACGGGCTGGAGTTTTCCCTCCAGGACCTGGCGATAAAGACCGAATCCTATTTTGGCGTCCATTGCCGCTTCAGCGCGGGTTCGGACGTGATCATTCATGACAACAAAACCGCCACCCACCTTTTCTACATCGTCCAGGAAGCAGTCAACAATGCCATCCGCCACGGCAAGGCCCGCAATATCGTGATCCAGCTGCTGGAGGCCAACGGGCGCATCCTGTTGTCCATCGATGACGACGGCTGCGGCATGGCGCAGGACCAGAAAAGCGACGGTATGGGTTTACGCATCATGGGGTTTCGTGCCAAAATGATCAATGCTACGCTGGACGTTCGATCCGGCCGGGGCGAGGGAACCCTGGTGCAAGTCGTTCTGGATGCGTCGGTGGCCAAATCTTAGCGGGTCGTTATCTAGTTTCCGTCCATAAATGGTAGGTTTTGGTTCCTGGCAAGGCCCGAGCGCGTTTTAAACCGGAGGAATAGTCCGCTATTTCGAGGATTGAAAACGAGCGAGAACGCCGCCAGGGGCCGAAAGATGCCATTTATGGATGGGCACTATTTATAAATAGGCGGGAGCCGGTATGACGAATGCCAAAAAACAGATTCTGGTGGTGGAGGACCATCCCATTTTTCGTCTGGGACTGCGTGAACTCATCAACCAGGAGCCCGACATGGTCGTATGCGGCGAGGCCCAGGATGCCGGCCGGGCCTGGCAGGAAATCACCCGCCTGCAACCGGACCTGGTGATTGCCGATATTACCCTCGAAGACGGGGACGGCATCGAACTGACCAAACGCATCAAACGTCATTACAAGGCGATGCCGGTGCTGATCCTGTCCCTGCACGATGAATTCCTCTATGCCGAGCGGGCCCTGCATGCCGGTGCACGCGGTTATATCATGAAGCAGGAGGCCATGGAGTTGGTCGTGACCGCCGCCCGCCAGGTGCTGGCCGGCAAGATTTACCTCAACGAACCCATGAAGGAGCACATCCTGGCCAACCTTTCTCTGCCGCGCCAGGGCCGGGAACAGATTTCCATGGAACGTTTGACCGACCGGGAACTGGAAGTTTTCAGTATGATCGGTCAGGGACTGAGCACCCGGGAAATAGCGGACAAGCTCAACCTGAGTGTCAAGACCATCGGCACCCACCGGGAGCGGATCAAAGTCAAGCTGCACCTCAAAAACGCCAACGAACTCCTGCGCCACGCCGTTCACTGGGCCCGTACCGGCCAGCTGGACGCTCCCTGAAACGCCTTGTAGGTTCAGAACCTACCCCTTCTAATCCCAATTCCTATCAAGTTGTCAGTTTGATATCCGACAGAAAAATCGGTCGACGGCCGATTGCCAGAGAGCGTTTTTAAAACTAAATGACATTCATTAAATTGGGTTGATTAATTTTACCAGGTCGGTGGTTCTGCCGGCTGATGGGCTCGCCGCCAAGCACCGACCTTATCCATGAAAGGGAGGCATGTAAAAGGAATGAGCACAGCAAGCACAATGAACATGACCGACTACGGCAAGGAATACGCTGCGTTTAAGTGGGAGGTGCCGGAATATTACAACTTTGCCGGCGCCGTCATCGACAAGTGGGCTGAAGATCCGGAGAAACTGGCCATGCTCTGGGTCGATGACGATGGCAACGAGATGCGTAAAACCTTTCGGGACCTGAGCCTGGCCTCCAAACGACTGGCCAATGTGCTGGCCGACCAGGGTGTCCAAAAGGATGATGTCGTTCTGGTGATCCTGCCCCGCAACATCGAATGGTGGGAGATCTTTACGGCCTGCATTCGTATGGGGGCCATGGTGGCACCCGGAACCACCCAGTTGACCGCCAAGGATATCCAATTTCGCGCCAACAAGGCCGAAGCGGCCTGCATCATCACCAATCCTGAAATTGCCGCCCGGTTTGATGACGTGGCGGATGATTGCCCCACCATCAAGAGTCGCATCGTGATTACCGAACCTCGCGACGGCTGGCTTTACTACACCGATGCCGTGGACAAGGCCTCGGCGGAATTCGAGACGGCCAAGACCCGCAGCGACGACAACTGCATCGTCTATTTCACTTCCGGCACCACCGGGTTTCCCAAAATGGCGCTGCACACCCATGCCTCCTACCCCATCGGCCACCAGGTGACCGGGAAATACTGGCTGGACCTGCGGGAAGACGACATGCACTGGAACGTGAGCGACACCGGGTGGGCCAAGGCGGCCTGGAGCAGCTACTTCGGTCCCTGGAACATGGGGGCGGCCCAGTTTATCCACCACACCGACCGTTTCGACCCCCAGAAAACGTTGGAACTGTTGAGCCAGTATCCTGTGACCACCATGTGCGGCGCGCCCACCATCTACCGCATGCTGGTGTTGCAGGACCTGAGCCAGTACAAATTCCCCCATCTGCGTCACTGCGTCGGAGCGGGCGAGCCCTTGAATCCGGAGATCATCGATGTCTGGAAAAACGCCACGGGCTGCACGATCCGCGACGGCTATGGCCAGACCGAGACTGTGTGCTTGTGCGGCAGCTTCCCCTGCATCGAGCCCAAGTTCGGCTCCATGGGCAAACCCACCCCCGGCATTGATCTGCAGGTGATCGACGATGAGGGCAACACCCTGCCGCCCAATACGGAAGGCGATATTGCGGTGCGGGTCGAGCCGGAGCGTCCGGTGGGCCTTTTCAAGGAGTACTGGAAAGAACCGGATCGCACGGCCTCGGTTTACCGCAACGGCTGGTACCTGACCGGTGATCGGGCCTACGTGGATGAGGAGGGCTACTTCTGGTTCGTGGGCCGGGCCGACGATGTCATCTTGACGTCCGGTTATCGTATCGGTCCTTTCGAGGTGGAAAGTGCCCTGATCGAGCACCCGGCCGTGGCCGAATCGGCCGTGGTTTCCAGCCCGGACGAGACCCGCGGGGAAGTGGTCAAGGCCTTTGTCATCCTGGCGCCGGGTTATACGGGTGACGACAACCTGGTCAAGGAACTCCAGGACCACGTCAAGAAGGTCACCGCCCCCTACAAGTATCCCCGCAAGATCGACTTTGTGGAAGCTCTGCCCAAAACGGTCAGCGGCAAGATCCGCCGGATCGAGCTGCGGGACCATGAATGGGGCAAGGGTTAGGCCTATCCCCCCCTGAAAAAGGAACGGCAGACACCGGAAGTTTGGCCGCGACCGGTGTCTGCCGTAGGTAACCCCTCAAACGGCAAAGGAGTTCGAGAGGATGAAAGAAAAATTATACAAAAAAGAGATTTGGCTGACAATCATTTTTTCGGCCCTGCTCATGCTCATGGGCCATTCGGCATCGTTTTTCGTGCTTTTTCCCAGTTTGCAGCAAGGCACCTTCTGGGGGTTTCCCACCCAATATATCCTTCCCATCCTGCTGGGCTGGTTCGGTATGGCCGTGGTCTGCCTGGTCATGACGCTGGTCTGCAACAAATTCGACGACGAGATGGAGGCCTTCGCTGAGGAAGAATCCAATAAAAAAGTGGTCGTAACCGACTGAGGAGGGAAACGCATATGCCTGCTGAATACGCACTGAGCAACATCTGGCTGGGAATCGGGGTCGTGATCGCCCTGTTTGCCATCTTTTATTACGTCGGCTGGTGGGCCAGCCGTAAAACCGCCAGCGACGCGGATTTTTATGCTGCCGGGTTTTCCATCGGGCCGGTCACCAACGGCTTGGGCATGGCGGCCACCTGGGCCAGCCTGGCCACCTTCCTGGGGGTGATCGCCCTGATTCAGAAACTTCAGGTGCCCTTTGTCTATCTGTGGATCCAATGGGCCATTTCCATTCCGCTGCTGACCCTGCTGTATGGTACCAGTCTGCGGCGGATGAAAGCCTTTACGCCGGCCACCTTTATCAAGGCCCGCTACGGCAAGCCGTCGACCGTCGTCATCGTCTGCTGGATGACCCTGATCATGATCATGTATGCCCTGGGCCAGATGATCGGGCTGGGGCGGGCCTTCGAATTGCTTTTCGGCGTGCCCTACAACACCGCCCTGATCGTGGCGGGCCTCGCCACGGTAGGATTTATCACCATGGGCGGCATGTACGGCGCTTCCTACAACGCGGCTTTCCAGATGGTGGTCATGACCATTGCCATGGTGGTGCCCATGGGGGCCATCATGAAAGCCATGGGTTCCTCGGGCTGGTGGTTCCCCCCCCTGGCCTACGGCGACATGGTGCCCAGCATGCTGGAGAAGATTCCGACCTTTTTCGACATGAAATACGACTACCGCTGGTATTTCGCCCTGATACCGGCCTTTACCCTCGGGCCGGTGGCCCTGCCCCACCTGGCCATGCGCGTGTTCACCTCTTCGAGTGTGAAGAACGCTCGCTGGGCCGTGGTATGGTTCGTTATTTTTCTGGGGCTGCTCTTTGCCGGCACCTACACGGCCGGATTCGCCGGTAATTTCTTTACGGCGGCCACCGGGCGCGAAATCGTGAAGCCCGACCAGACGGTGCTGATTTTGAATGTCTTCTACAATCCGGCCCTGGTGGCGGCCTTTGTCATGGGCGGGGCCCTGGCGGCCGGTCTGTCCACCATCGGCGGCAACCTGATGGCCATTGCCGGGTTGATCGGCAACGATCTGCTGGGTATCATCGCTCCGGAAATGGAATCCCAGAAGAAAATCAAATGGGGTTACGTGGCCCTTGCCATGGGCGGCGTCGTGGCTATCCTGCTGGCTTTCAAACCGCCCAAGTTCCTGGTCACGAGCATTCTGTGGGCCTTCGGACTTTTGGCCACCACGGCCACGCCGGCCATTCTGCTGGGGGTCTGGTGGAAAGAAGCCAACAAACTGGCCCTGATGGTTTCCTCGATTGTATGCGGCATTCTGTTTATCGTCATCTCCCCCCACGTGCTGCCCAGCATCTGTGTGGGCAAGGGGCTGGTGGCGGCATTGGGGATGTCCGGCGGCATGGTGACCGTGCCGTTGAGTTTTGCCATGTTCATCCTTCTGTCCATCGTGTTCAACCGGATTTCGGCGCTGGCGGCCTTTGCGCCCACGCTGGAAGACAAAAAGGTCATCGACCGCATTCACGGCTGGGGTGAACACTACGAGGAAGCCCGCTACAATGGCATTACCTGGCCCCTGGTGACCGCGGCGGCCTGCCTGGCCATCATGGTCTGGGGCATGCAGCCTTGGGCTTGAGAACGATAAGCCGGCGCGGCCAACACCCGCCGGCAACCTATTGATCCATACCCAGCGTTCCGCGCCGGGAAGGGGAGGCGGCCACCTCCCCTTCCTTATATAGACGGTGCGGGACCAAGAAAGGACGGCGGATGGCCTATGTCAATGACCTCAATCGCGTGATGCGCCTGGACGGCCGGATTTATACCGAGATGATGGAACGCGGCCGCTCCCTGCGCTACAGCGTCATCAACGTCGCGGTATTGGGCCTGATCTACGGGTTCGCCTCACTGCATTTCAGCAGCGAGGTGCTGGCCCGCAGCGGCGTTGCCGACGGTCATATCAACGGTGTGCTCGTCGTCATGGTGGGGGTTTCGGTGGCTTTTCTGCTGCAGGGGGCCACCGCCCTGTTTATCTGGGTGTTCTGCCGCGCCCTGGGCGGGTGTCCGCATTTCATGCCGCCTTACCTCAATCTCGGCATCGCGGCGGCGGCCCTCTGGCCGCTGGCGCCCTTGGTGGCGATGATCCAGGTGGGAGCGAGCGACACCGTCATCCAGATCATCGCCCTGGCGATGGTGGCCTATGCCCTGGCCGTGGGATATGTTGCCGTCCAGGCCGCGGCAAGTCTTTCCCGGCCGAAGATGATGTTGTGCGCCGTGGCCACTGTTTTCTATATCGGCTGCTTTCTCTATCTCTGGACCTGATACCCACCGGCCGGATTTCCGGAAGGGATCGCGCCTGCATGATCGATCACACCCGTCACCCTTTTCAAATATTGGCAGAAATTGCCCGGGCCGCCCGACACACAGCGGATCTGGAAGATTTCCTGCAACGGATCGTCGCCGCCGCGACGGATATATGCCATGCCAAGGGCGGCACCCTGCGGGTGTTGCAGCTGCCCGAAGACGAATTGCGGCTGCGGGCGGCGGCCGGGTTGAGTGCCCGCTACCTGGCCAAAGGCAAGGTGACCGTCCAGCAGTCCCTGCGAAAGATATACGCTGAAGGTCCGCTCGTCATTCAGGACATTGAAACCGATGTACGGGTTCAGTACCCCGAAGCGGCGGTGCAGGAAGGCATTGCCGCGATTATCGAACTGCCCTTTGCGGTTGTGCCCGACTGCCACATGGTGCTGCGGCTGCATTTCAACGGCAGGATCACCCCCTCCGCGGAAGATTTAGCCTTTTTAACGGCCATGGGGGAGCAGGGGGCCCAGGCCATTCGCAACCATCTGGTCCCGGACCGTTATCTGAAGGCCTTCCAAAACGTCAGCCAGGCCGTCCATCGCGGCAACGATACGGCCGCCATTCTGCAGGGAATCGTGCGCCAGATCACGGAACTTCTGGCGGCGGCCGGATGCATCTACTGGATCGTCGATATGGACGCCATGCGGATCGAGGCGAAAATTTCCCACGGGTTCAGTTATCGCAGTCTGGCAGGGGTGGACTGTGCGGCGCTGCTCCGCATCTTCGACTCGACCCCCGGCGGTGTCATTCTGATCGAAGATGTCGCTGCCGATGACCGCATCCGGGATCTGCAAGGCCTGGGCAAACAGCATGTGCGGACGGTGGCGGGCCTGGTCTTCGGCATCGACGACCGCATCCGGGGCATCCTGGCGGTTTATTTCAGTGCTCCTTATCGCCTGACTCGTCAGGATATGGATCTTCTCAAGGTGCTGGGGGAGCAGGGCGCCATTTCCCTGCACCGCTCCCGCCGCTACGACGAGAACATGCTGGACACCTTCCGCCGGACCGTGGAGGGGCTGGTAACGGCGCTGGAAGCCAAGGATCCGGTCACCCACGGCCACTCCCTCAACGTGGGGGCCTACGCCCGCCTGACCGCTCTGGAAATGGGACTGTCGACGCGGGCCGCGGAACAACTCTATCATGCCGGCCTGTTGCACGACATCGGCAAAATCGGCATGACCGACAAAATCCTGGCCCGGCTGGGACGGCTCAGCGCCAAGGAAATGGGCGAGGTCCGTCTTCATCCGGTGATCGGTGCCCGCATCCTGGAGCCCCTGGTTTTTCTGGGCGACCTGATTCCGATGATCCGGCACCACCACGAGCGCTACGACGGATCCGGGTATCCCGACGGATTGCGGGAAGATGCCATCCCCATGGGGGCCCGCATCCTGGCGGCCTGCGATGCGCTGGAGACCATGCTTGCCGGCCGGCCGCACATGCCCCGCCACCGGCCGGCCGACGCCCTGGCACGGCTGCAGGGTGGTGCCGGTTCGCGATTCGATCCGAAGGTGGTCAGGGCGCTGACGGCGGCATTGTCAAAAGGGCCGGACGCCCCACCCGAAAATGGCCTCTTTTCAAGCGACGAAGATGTCACCAACCCGTTAAAACTTTTCCCACTAGGGTTTTGAACCCTATCCCCGGCGTGTGAATTTCGACTTGACAAGGGTGGGGGATCACGGCTAAAGGGTATGTCACTGCCTACCGTCCGGTAGGTAGGATTCGGGTATATGCTCTCTTATCTGGAGTTTGGCATGCCTTCCATGAAAGATAAAATCACCCGTGTGGCCATCGAGTTGTTTCACCAGAAGGGCTATTTTGCCACCAGCGTGAGCGAGATCGCCGGCCAGTGCGGCATCCAGAAAGCCAGCATCTACTATCACTACGCCAGCAAGGAAAATATTCTTTTTCATATCCAAAAGGTGACCATGGACGAACTGACCGGTTACCTGCGCGGCAATCTGGACGGCCGGGACGACATCGAGGCGCGCATGCGGGCGGCCGTGCACAGCCATGTGCGCTTTCATCTCCATCGCCAGAAAGAAACCTTTATCGCCAACAGCGAATTGCGGGGGCTGACCGCCGCCCATTATCGTGAAATCGTGGCCAAGCGCGACGAGTACGAACAAATTTTTCAGCAGATCATCCGGGAAGGATGCGAGACCGGGGTGTTTGTTCCGGTAGATGTCAAGATTCTTTCCTATGCCATCCTGACCCTCTGCAATGCCGGGGCCATCTGGTACAACCCGGAAGGACGCATGGCGGTGGACGCGATCGCCGACATTTATGAAACCTTTGTTTTGCGAGGGCTCCAAAAAGGCCAATTTCCAGGAATAACGCCGAAACCCGGCTGCTAGCCCCAGGGTCGGGCCGACCGGCGTTTTCAGATGAATCAACGCTTGTGAAATGCAAAGGAGGTCGTGGTGGACTTCGATTTAACGCGCGAGCAGGAGATGATCCGCAAGGAGGTACGCCTTTTTGCCGAAAAAGAGATCGCACCGGTTGCCCTGGAACTCGACGAAAAGGAGGCCTTCTCATCCGAACTGACCCGCAAGATGGGCGAAATCGGGCTTTTCGGGATGATTGTCTCCGAGGCCTACGAAGGCCAGCAGATGGATTACATCGCCTATATCATCGCCGTGGAGGAAATCGCCCGGATTGACGGATCCCAGGCGGCCACCATCGCCGCCGGCAACTCCCTCGGCATCGGCCCGATTTACTATTTCGGAACGGAAGAGCAGAAGAAGAAATACCTGCCCCCCCTGTGCCGGGGCGAAGGGCTATGGGGCTTCGGGCTGACCGAACCGACGGCCGGCAGCGACGCGGGCGGCAGCAAGACGACAGCGGTCAAAGACGGCAACGAATGGGTCTTGAACGGTTCGAAGATTTTTATCACCAACGCCGCCAGTGAAATGTCCCTGGGGGTTACGGTGCAGGCCATCACCGGTACACGGTCCAACGGCCGGCCGGAATACACCTGCTTTCTGGTGGAGCACGGCACCCCGGGGTTCAAGGCCGTGGAAATGCACCGTAAGATGATGTGGCGGGCTTCGAATACGGCCGAACTCTATTTCGACGATGTGCGCGTGCCGGCTGCCAGTGTGCTGGGCAATATCGGCGACGGGTTCCACCAGATGCTCCAGACCCTGGACGGCGGCCGCCTCTCCATCGGGGCCATGGGTCTGGGCGGTGCCCAGGGCGCCTATGACGTGGCCCTGAAATACGCCAATTCACGGGAGCAGTTCGGTCAACCCATTTCCAAATTCCAGGCCGTGGCCTTCAAACTAGCGGATTGCGCCATGGAAATCGAGTGCGGTCGCAACCTGCTCTACAAGGCCTGCTGGCTGCGGGACCATAAACGGGCCTTTGCCAAAGAAGCGGCCATGGCCAAGCTGTACTGCTCGGAACTGATGGGGCGGGTGGCCAACCACGCCGTCCAGATTCACGGGGGCTATGGTTTGATGAAAGAGTACAATGTCGAGCGGTTTTATCGCGATCAGAAGCTTCTGGACATCGGCGAGGGGACTTCGGAAGTGCAGCGACTGGTGATTTCACGCTACATCGGCTGCTGATGACCGCCCGGCCGCGGGCGGCACGGCAGCCAGAGGAGGAGAGATGGCGGACGCGGTATTGCTTAAAGACGAACAAGACGGTGTGGTGACACTGACCCTCAATCGCCCGCAGGTCATGAATTCATTCAATTTCGACCTGCTGCGGGCGCTCAAGACCGAGATCGACGGCATCCGCTTTCAACCCGAAATCCGGGTTGTGATCATCACCGGGGCGGGGGAGAAAGCCTTCTGCGCCGGGGCGGATCTCAAGGAACGGGCCACGCTGACGCCTTTGCAGGTCAAGGAATTCATTTTTACCATCCGGGATCTTTTCAGCAGCATCGAAAATCTCAACAAGCCGGTGATCGCGGCGGTGAACGGGGTGGCGTTGGGCGGGGGGACCGAACTGGCCCTGGCCTGCGATATCCGTCTTGCCGCGGACACCGCTTCCATGGGGCTTACCGAAACCCGCCTGGCGATCATTCCCGGCGCGGGGGGGACCCAGCGCCTGCCGCGTCTGGTGGGCCGCGGCAAGGCCAAGGAGCTCATATTTACCGGCCGCCGGGTGCCTGCGGAAGAGGCCTTGGCCATCGGCCTGGTCAACCAGGTCACGGCGCCCGATCAATTGCTGGAGGCCTGCCGGGCCATGGCCGCCGAGATGTGCCAAACCGGCCCCATCGCCATCGAGCAGGCCAAATACGCCATCAATCACGGCCTGGAAACCGATCTTCATACCGGCCTGGCCATTGAATCCAATGCCTACTGGGTGACGATACCCACCAAGGATCGCCTGGAGGGACTGGCCGCCTTTCGTGAAAAACGCAAACCGGTATACAGGGGAGAATAGGGATCATGACTGCAACGGCGACCGCAGCGACCAACGATAATCGCACGTATTGGTTGAATGAGGAACAGAAGCTGGATCAGCAGGCCAGTGCCGCCATCTACCCTGGCGGGCAGAAAGCCATCGACAGATTGGTCAAGCAGGGCAAACGGCCGGTACGGGATCTCATCAACGAATTGATCGATCCGGGCACCGCTTTCTATGAGCTGAGCCGCATCGCCGGGTTCGGAATGGGGTATCCGGGGGTCGACGATGTGCCCTGCGGCGGTGTCGTCACCGGGATCGGGAAGATCTACAACAACTGGACCATGATTTTTGCCAACGACAGCCGGGTCAAGGCCGGGACCTATTTCCCCATTACCCTCAAAAAGCACATGCGCGCCCAGGCCATTGCCGAACGCTGCGGACTGAATTGCGTCTACATCGCGGACAGCGGGGGGGCGTTTCTGCCCATGCAGGCCGAGGTTTTTCCGGACGACCAGCATTTCGGATCCATGTTCTACAACATGGCCCGCATGTCGGCCATGGGGCTCAAGCAGATCACCCTGAGCACCGGCGGCAACACCGCCGGCGGGGCCTATATCGTTTTCATGGCCTGCCAGTCGGTCATGATCGACCAGAAGGCTTATAGTTTCCTGGGCGGGCCGCCGCTGGTGAAGATGGCCACCGGTGAGGTGATCTCGGCGGATGACTTGGGCGGGGCCCGGGTGCATACCCAGATTTCCGGTGGGGCCGACCACTTCTGCACCTCCCAGGAAGAAGCCATCGCCCGGGTGCGGGAAATCCTGTGTCTGGAAAAACCCCAGCAGGTCCGGGTGCAGCGTTTTGAAGAACGTCCGCCGGCCATACCGATCGAGCAGATCTACGATGTGCTGCCGGCGGCGATCCACCAGGGGATCGACGTGCGGGCCGTCCTGCAATGCCTGGCCGACGACAGCATGTTCTCGGAGTACAAAAGGGATTACGCCCCGGGTCGGGGAGATAATATCGTGGCCGGGAAGATGCGCATCAAGGGCCTCCCGGTGGGGGTGATCGCCTCCAACGGGGTGGGGATCATCTTCGTGGAGGCGGCCCGCAAGGCCACCGAGTGGATCGTGCGCTGCAGCCAGGAGAAAATCCCCCTGTTGTTCGTCCAGAATGCACCGGGTTACATGGTGGGCTCCGAATCGGAGCACATGGGCATCGGCAAATACGGGGCCGACATGGTGCGGGCGGTTTCCTGCGCCCAGGTTCCCCGCATCCAGCTGGTGATCGGTCCGGACAACGGCGCGGCCAACTACGGTATGTGCGGCCGGGCCTATCGTCCCCATTTCCTCTTCCACACCATGCGGTCCCGGACCTCGGTCATGAGCGGCCGCAGTGCGGCCGGTGTGCTGCTGTCCATCGAAGAGCGCAAGCGCGAGGCCAAGGGCAACCCCATGAGCGAGGCGGAAAAACAGGCCTTCAGCGAAAAAATGATCAACAAGTACGACGGCGAGGCCCATCCCTTTTACTGCGGGGCGCGCCTGCTCAGCGATCGCGTGCTGAAATTTGCCGAAATGCGTGACTGGCTGGCCATGGCCTTCGAAGTCAGTTTGCTGAAGGAAATTGGCGATCCGGCGTTTGGGAATTTCCGGTTTTGACGAATGGTAGCACTTACGAGCGGGCAGGTGTTTATGGCCGTTCCCCTGGACCCTCGAACCCTTGGCCCCTCGAATCCTTCTTTTAAATTGCTTAAACCGACAACGGGCATGTTGCCGGGATCGGCCAATGCCCCCAATACCTAACGCTAGGAGGCTTTTATGACCGAACATGATTACTGGAAGATTTTTCCGCGCATGCCGCGCAAGGTGACCATTGGCGACATTACGGTGCGGGACGGTTTCCAGCACCTGGAGAAATTCATTTCCACCCGGGCCAAGATTTTTTATGCCGAGGAAATGATCTTTGCGGGCTGTCGCAACATCGAAGTGACCAACCTGGGCAATCCCTACCTCATGCCCCAGTTCAGTGATGCCGAAGAAGTGCTGGGCTACCTGCGCAGCGACCGATTCCGCAGCAAGTGCGCCAAACGCGGGATCGACTATGACGACATCTGCATCACGGCTGTGACCATTCGCGAGAAATCGGTGGACCGGGCCATTGAACTGCGGCAGAAGGGCATTGGTCCGGATCGCTGCCTGATGATGGTTTCCACCGAAGAGGAGCATCACTTCGCCAATTCGGGGACCTCCCTGCCGGACTATTGGAAGGAGTGCGAACGCTCCATCCGCAAATGCCGGGATGCCGGGATGAAGATGTGCGGCACGGTCAGCACGATCTGGGGCAGCCCCATTGCCGGGGCCACCGAGTTGCAGGACGCGGTGGAATTCACCAAACGGTTTTTGGAAATCGGCGCCTCGGACATCGAACATGCCGACCATGACGGCAGTGCCTCCGCGCCGGACGTCTACCGCTATTTTTCCATGATTTTGGATGAAATCCCCGATACCAGCGTCCATATCGCCCACTTTCATGAAACCAAACGCGTGGCCGCGGCGTCCGTCCTGGCGGCCCTGCAGGCCGGAATCACGCATTTCGAGGCGGTTCTGGGCGGTATGGGCGGCCAGCCGGCCAATTTCCTGGACGACTGCCCCGTGCCGGGCACGGGCGAATATTATTACGAGGATCCCCGCTATGTCGGACTTGTCTGCCTGGAGGACACTCTGGTACAAATCGACGAAATGGGCATCGAACACGGCTATAATGTGGACCGGGTATTGTGGCTCGGGCGCCAGATCGAACGGACCGTCGGCCAGCGTCTGCGCAGCGAGGCGGTTATCAACGGGCGGACCCTCAAAGAGGGCTATCCCCAGTTCGCCCGCCCCGGCCTGAAAAAAGTCAAGGAGCGTTTCCAGGAGGCGCCGGGCCAGAAACTGCCGGCTGACTGGGACCAAAAGGCGGTTTTGCCGGAGCATCTGCGCTCCCGGGGGTAAGATGCCGGCAAGGGCGGATACCGATCATCATTAAGGAGTGATTCATGACGACCAAGGAAGAAAAACCCCACATCAATGTGGACTATTTCGAAGATTTGACGGGGCAAATCGACGCCCCGGCGGCCGAAGGGCTGGAAGAAATCGGTAACCGCGTGCGGCGGCTGCGGGAGTCCAAGGGCCTTACGCTGAAGGATTTGTCCAAGCTGACCGGTTTCGACGAGGCCCTGCTGGACCAGATCGAAAAAAAGGAAGTCTACCCCCAGTTGGGAACCGCCATCCGGTTGTCCAAGGCGCTGGAAAGCGCCTTCGGCCGCCTGGTATCCGGCGTGGGCGACCGTCTTTATTCCATTACCCGCCGGGAGGAGCAGAAGGTGGTGGCACGCTCCACCGGGCGTTCCGGCGCCCAGAAACTGTATACCTACAAGAGCCTCGCGCCGGAAGTCAAAGGGCGCCACATGGAAGCCCTTATGGTGCAGTTGGAGGAGAACCCCGCGGGGGAACTTTCCGTTCACGACGGGGAAGAGTTCATCTACGTGCTGGAAGGCACGGTGGCCATGCAGATCGGGGATGACAGCTTCGATCTGCACCCGGGCGACAGCGTGTATTATCTGTCCACCACACCCCACCTGATTGCGGCCAAGACCGGACAGGCCACGATTGTGGCGGTGCTTTACGACCACTAGCCCGGATGTTTTCCGCGTGTTCAGCGGTTTGGGTCAGGCCCCCAGAATTTTTTCGGGTGAAGCGGATACACCGGTGCCTTCCTGAACGACAGGCAAGGCCACCGGACAGCATCCTGCACGTGTCGCATGCGACGCGTTGGCAGGCAAGGAGAAGCACATGGACAAGCTGCTTTGGCAACCCACGGAGGCTCAGATCCAGCAGAGCAACATGTACCGCTACATGCAGTTCGTGAACCAGCGTTATGGTCACGCCTTTGAAACCTATCCGGATCTCTACCAGTGGTCGGTGGACGCCATCCCTGATTTTTGGGCTTCCATCTGGGATTTCATGGAGATCCGGGCCTCCCGGGGCTATGATCAGGTGGTGGATGACCCTACGAAGATGCCCGGCGCCCGCTGGTTCCCGGGAGCCCGTCTCAATTTTGCCGAAAATCTTTTGCGCTACCGGGACGACCGGGCCGCCATTATCTTCAAAGGGGAAAGCCTGCCCGTGCAACGGCTGTCCTATGCCGAACTGTATGCGGCCGTTTCCCGGGTGGCATCCGCCCTGCGGGACAGCGGTGTTACCGTCGGCGACCGGATCGTGGGGTTCATGCCCAATATGCCCCAGACCATTATTGCCATGCTGGCCGCTACCTCCCTGGGGGCCACTTGGTCGTCCTGTTCTCCGGATTTCGGCATCAAGGGCGTGCTGGACCGCTTCGGCCAGATCCAGCCCAAGGTGATCTTCACGGCCAACGGCTATTTTTTCAAAGGCAAGGCCATCGACAGCCTGGGCCGGATTACCGACATCCTGAAGCAGCTGCCCTCCATCGAACGCGTGGTGGTGGTGCCCTACACCGAGGAGGATCCGGATATCGGTGCCGTGCCCAACGCGGTGTTGTGGGAGCAGTTCATTGACGGGCGCGATGCCGCGGAGATGGACTTCGCCCAGCTGCCCTTCGGTCATCCGCTTTACATCATGTACTCATCCGGCACCACCGGGTTGCCCAAATGCATGGTGCAGAGTGCCGGCGGCATTCTGGTGCACCAGATGAAAGAACTGGTGCTGCACACCGGCCTGACGCGGGAGGACACCATCTTCTATTTTACCACCTGCGGGTGGATGATGTGGAACTGGCTGACCTGTGCGTTGTCCACCGGGGCCACCCTGGTGCTTTTCGACGGCAACCCCTTTCACCCCCATCCCGGCGCTTTGTGGGAGCTGGCCGAACAGGCGGGCATTACGGTTTTCGGCACCAGTGCGGGCTATATTGCCGCCCTGCAGGCCTCCGGCGTCAAACCCGGAGAAACTTACGACCTGGGCCGCCTGCGGGCGGTGCTCTCCACCGGCTCCCCCCTGTCCGAGGAGGGCTTCCAGTTCGTCTACGATCATATCAAGTCCGATCTCCAGCTGGCCTCCATTTCCGGGGGCACGGACCTGAACGGCTGCTTTGCCCTGGGCAACCCCATGGGGCCGGTCTATTCCGGCGAGTTGCAGTGCCGGGGCCTGGGGATGAAAGTGGCGGCGTTCGACGAAACCGGACAACCGGTGGTGGGGCGCCAGGGGGAGCTGGTCTGCACCGCACCCTTTCCCTCCATGCCGATCTATTTCTGGAACGATCCGGACATGCAGAAATACCACGATGCTTACTTCGACATGTACCCGGGGATCTGGCGGCACGGCGACTACATTGTCGTGACCGAGCGGGGCGGGGTGGTCATGTTCGGGCGATCGGACGCCACCCTCAATCCCGGCGGCGTGCGTATCGGCACGGCCGAGATCTATCGCCAGATGGACCAGATCGAGGCCATCGCCGATTGTGTCGTGGTGGGGCAGCAGTGGCACAATGACACCCGTGTGGTGCTTTTCGTGCAGATGGCGCCCGGCCAGGAACTCGACGATGATCTGCGCCAGGCAATTCGCGCTACCATTCGGGCCAATGCCTCGCCCCGGCATGTCCCGGCCAAGATTATCGCCGTGCCCGACGTGCCCTATACCCTGAACATGAAAAAGGTGGAACTGGCCGTGCGTAAAGTCATCCACGGCGAGCCGGTGACCAACAAGGATGCCTTGCGAAATCCCGAAGCCCTGGACTGTTATGCCGATCTTGTGGAGCTGCAGGAGGATTGAGTTGCCTCTGAGAGGCACAGAAGGGAATCGGGACCGCGCCTTCCTGAATACGACGAAACCGTGTGCGCATGGTTTTCACGCTTTCGATTGGGACGATATCGCGAATTGAAATGGTTAACCGCATGCTGAAAGGGGCGTCTCCATGACTGCAGAAACTGTAACTTCTATCGACGATCTGGCTCATAAGGACAAAGCGCGTCTGGTGATGGATTACCTCCACCGCACGATGATGCATTATGCCATGTGGTATGGCGAAGTGCGCCACCAGCTGCCGGCGAATCTGGCCTACGATGTCCTGGCGGAAGCCTCCCAGCGCAGTCTCGGCATCCAGCTGAAGCGCCTGGGAAAGACCCTGGGATTCGACGTGACGGACGGCCTGCCCCAGCCTTTGCTGGATCTGCCGGCCGATACCCTGGAGGCGCTGCTCGACAATGTGGCCATCAACTGGCTGGCCAATGACGGGGTGTGGTTCCAGGCCGTGGAATTCAATCATGGGATGAACGATGCCAAACGCTGCAACGATTCCTGCTGGTCCCAGTTTTCACCCTTCGAAGCCTGGTCCATACGCCGCTTTCTGGGGGACGACCTGGCGCCGGGTCTGGAGGGGCTCAAACAGGCGCTCAACTTCAGGGTCTATGGGCGCGTCAACCGCCAGTCTTTTGAAGATGACGGCCCCCGGGCGTTTATTTTCCGGATGGATGAATGCCGGGTCCAGGTCGCCCGTAAACGCAAAGGGCTGGAGGATTACCCCTGCAAGTCCGCCGGACTTGTTGAGTATGCCTACTTTGCCCGGGCGTTCGATCCGCGGATCGAAACGGAATGCATCGGGTGCCCGCCCGACCCGCACCCGGATGAATGGTACTGTGCCTGGCGGTTCTCGCTCAAGGAGGATTGACGCCTGCCAGCCTGAAAGACGAATTCATGAGGGAAACAGCGGCCATCCGGCCGCTGTTTTTTTGACGGAAAGGTAATGATGATATGAAATTGCGCAAAGCAACGTCCCTGACCGCATTGCTGTCTTTTATCCTGTTGATGGTGACCAGCATCATGCTCTACATCGTACCCCACGGCCGGGTGGCCTACTGGTCGAACTGGTCCCTGTGGGGGCTGGACAAGACCCAGTGGGGGGATGTGCACATCAACATGGGGTTGCTTTTCCTGGTGTCCATCGGGCTCCACATCTATTACAACTGGAAGGCCATTCTGGCCTATCTGAAGGACAAAACCCGCCGCCTGAAAATCTGGACCCCGGAATTCAATGCGGCCTTCAGTCTCACGACGATCATTCTGGTGGGGACCCTGGCGGCCGTGCCGCCCTTTGACTGGCCGCTGGTGTTCAATGCCCATCTCAAGGATGCGGCGTCCGCCAAGTACGGGGAGCCGCCTTACGGGCACGCGGAGCTTTCCCGACTGGACCAATTCGCCCGCCGCACCGGCCTGGAACTGCCGGCGGCGGTGGCGGCCCTGAAGGCCGCCGGCATTCAGCTGGACAGCGACCGGGATACCCTCCAGGCCATTGCCGCCCGGAGCAACCGCTCGCCCCAGGAAATCTACCAGATCATGCAGGCGACGGCACCGTCGACGGAGGCCAAGGCCATGCCGGTCGATCCCCCGCCGGGAACCGGGCAAAAGAAACTGGCCGACCTCTGCCGTGCCTACGACCTGCCGGTTGCCGCTGTCACCCAGGCCCTGCAGACCGGCGGCTGGCAGGTCGATCCGGAATTGACGCTCAAGGAAATCGGCGCTAAAAACGGGGTCAGCCCGATGGAAGTGTACGAAACCATCCGTCAGGCGGCGACCCAGGGGAAGGAAAACAAATCCTGATGGCGTCCGCCCGGCGAAACCATCAACCGGAAATCCGTGCATGACACTGCCCAGCAAATTACCGGATGTCGGCCTGACGATTTTTTCCTGAAGCTGATCGGCCCGTCCCGTTTTCGGCCGCTGTCCTGCCGGGGGACCTATTTTCAGATGCTGGACTACGCGGCCATAACGGACGAGGTCGACATGGCCTTTGCACGCCGGTTGACCACCCGGCACGGTGTGGCGGCGATTCCCCCATCGGTTTTTTACCATGGGGGCGACGACCATCGTGTCCTGCGCTTTTGGTTTGCCAAAAACGATGCCACCTTGAGGGAAGCCGCCGAAAAATTATGTCGCATCTGAAGATCACACTGGTTCAGGCTGATCTGGCCTGGGAAGACCCGCGTACCAACCGGACCCGTTTCGACCGCGCCCTGGCGGGAATCGCCGGGACCACCGACCTGGTGGTTTTGCCGGAGATGTTCACCACCGGATTCACCATGGCCGGCGACGATGTCGCCGAGGCCATGGAAGGATCCTCGGTGGCCTGGATGAAGCGGACGGCATCCGGCCTGGCGGCCCATGTGGCCGGAAGCCTCGTGATCCGGGAAAACGGCAATGTGTACAATCGATTGGTATGGGCGTCGCCCGAAGGCCATATCTACACTTACGACAAACGCCACCTCTTTCGAATGAGCGGCGAGCACAAGGTCTATGCCGCCGGCACGACATCGTTGACCGTGTCCATCGGCGAATGGCGCGTCCGCCCCTTTATCTGCTATGATCTTCGGTTTCCCGTCTGGACCCGCAATGTCGCCCGTCGTTATGATGTCGCCATTTTCGTGGCCAACTGGCCGGCCGCCCGTGCCGCCCACTGGGCGGCACTGCTCAAAGCCCGGGCCATCGAAAACCAGGCCTATGTCCTGGGCGTCAATCGTGTGGGGCGGGACGGCAATGGCCAGACCTATGCGGGGGACTCCCTGGCGGTGGATTATCAGGGGGCGGTGATCTACCACGCCGGGGATCGCGAAGCTGTTCACACGCTGACGATCGATGGCGCCGGCCTCGAAACTTATCGCCGCAATTTCCCTGCCTGGCGCGATGCCGACACGTGGTCTATGACGGAAGATCAACCACCGAATGACTAGACTGCCGGGCATCGTCCCCCCTTTATCCGCCATGCCGGGGGGCGTATTGCACTTGACAGTTCCCGCGCTTTCAGCGTAAAATTTTTTACTTTTCTACTGTTTAGCAATTCGTGAAAATGGCCGGCCAGGCTCCCTTTGCCTGCTGCCATAGGACACGCCTCCGGGCGACCCGTTGACGCTTTTTCGCCGTTGTCGTCAAACCGCATCGCTACCCCCGTACCGCCTGGTTTGCCGCCAACCGCTGGCAATTTGTGCAACCGCACCGGCATCAACCCCAACCCACAGGAGAGGAGCCTATGACATCAGCCCCCTGGTCCACCCCCAACTGGCCCGAAGGTGTTCCCCACGACATTGCCGATTATGACCAGCCTCTTTTCGACCTGCTGGACGAAGCGGCCCGCGACTATCCCAATCAGACTTACACCGTTTTCAACGATGCCCCCCGCACCTTTGCCCAGGTCAAGGATACGGCTGACCGGATTGCCAATTTTCTCCATGCCCAAGGCATCCGCAAGGGGGATCGGGTGGCGATTTTTCTTCCCAACCTGCCCCATTATCCGGCCATCTATTTCGGGATCCTGAAAGCGGGGGCGGTTTGCGTGACCTGCAACCCGCTGTACACGCCCACCGAGCTCAATTATCAGCTCAATGACGCCGGGGCCAAAGCCCTTTTCTGCATGGACCACCCCCAATTCTACCCCACGACCGTCAAGGCCGTTCAGGATACCGCGGTGGAAACGGTGGTGATCTGCAACGTGAAGTCCTACCTGCCGCCACTGAAAGGGTTTCTGGGGGGGCTGCTGGGCAAGATTCCCAAGGCCGACAGCCATGCGCCCGGCCACCTCATGTTCGACGACGTGGTCCGCGGCGCCCAGCCGAAGCCCCCGAAGGTTGAGATCGATCCCTCCGAGGACCTGGCGCTCATCATCTATACGGGGGGCACCACCGGGGTGCCCAAGGGGGCCGCCCTGACCCACTCCAATTTTGTTTACGACCTAAGGGCTTTGGAGACCTGGGCCAAGTTTGAATACCCGGATAAGCCGGGCGTGCGCGAAGGCATCCGCCAAGGCGGTTATCATTGCTATCTCGGGGTTTTACCCTGGTATCACAGTTTCGGCATGACGGTGGCCATGCTATCGGCCTGTGGTTCGGGCAGCCGCCTGATCTGTGTGCCGGATCCCCGGGCCGGTGACCCACCCTTTACCGAGGTGCTCAAGATCGTCCAGAAGCAGCGTCCCACCCTGATGCCGGCGGTGCCGACCATCTTTGTGGCTTTTACCAACCATCCCTTGCTGGACCAGTACGATTTGACGTCGTTGATGGGGTGTTTCTCAGGCGGTGCACCGTTGCCGCCGGAGGTCTGCAAGCAATTCGAAGACAAGACCGGTGCGGTCATCTTCGAAGGCTACGGCCTGAGTGAGACGGCCCCTGTGGCCACCTCCAATCCGACCTTCCAGGACACCCGCAAGATCGGCTCCATCGGCTTTCCCGTGCCCGGCACCGACATTAAAATTCTCAATGTGGAATCCAGCGAAGTGGAAGTCCCCCGGGGCGAAGACGGCGAGGTGGCCATCTGCGGTCCCCAGGTGATGAAAGGCTACTGGAACAGACCGGCGGAGACCGAGGCGGTCTTCCGGGAGATCGACGGCCAACGGTATTTCCTGACCGGCGATATCGGCCATGTGGACGAAGACGGCTATATCATCATCACGGACCGCAAGAAGGACATGATTCTGGTGGGCGGGTTCAATGTCTATCCCCGGGAAGTGGAGGACATCCTGTTTACCCATCCCAAGGTCGAACTGGTGGCGGTTGTGGGCGTGCCGGATGCCAAGAGCGGCGAGACGGTCAAGGCCTTCATCAAGGTGAAAGAGGGCGAGAGCTGCACCGAGGAAGAAATTCTGGCGTTCTGCAAGGAGAATATGGCCGGCTACAAGCGCCCCAAACTGATCGAATTCCGCGATGAAATCCCGGTGTCCAACGTGGGCAAGGTGCTGCGGCGGGTGCTTCGGGACGAGGAGCGTGAGAAGGGGTAGCACCCGAACAAAAGTGGTCTTTTTTGCCCTGATCGGCGTTCTCCGCGGGGTTTGCGGCTGCGGCGTACATTAGTACGCCTCACCGCAACCCCTTGTGCGGCCTTGATCAGAACAAAAAATCCTCACCTTTGATCGGGCACTTTGACTTTTATATAAGCTTTTCTTGTTATCATTGATGGAACCGTAAAATCTGTTCTATCTGTCATTCCGAACTCGATCCGGAATCTCTAAACGTTTGATATCAAAAGATTCCGGCTTTCGCTGAAGAAAGCTGAGAGAAATATAGATTCTTTTGAGCGACACCTCCCCCCTTTCAGCTTGACGCTTTCATAAGGGTATAAAAAATAGAACGCTGCAGGTGGCCGTGCGGCTGCCGGCGGCGTTTCATTTTTGGGGGAGATCCGGAAGGGGCTGGTCGTCGACGTGAATTGTCAGCCGTCCCGTAGAATCCATTGATAACCGGATTTGGCTTGTGCTTGCGCCGGCCAGTGGGCGATAGGTGCTGCGCAGGGACGGGAAATCAAGCGTTTCCAGGGCTTGCAGGAGGAGTTGAATTTCTTTTTCCAGCTTGTCCCGGTTGGTTTCGGATTTGAAATAGGCCTTGAGGGCTTTTTCGTAGCGTTTCCGGATGGCGGTTTCGATACAATGCCGGCGCAGGTCCAGTTGCAGCGCCGGATTTCCTTCTCCTGTCATGGATGCTCCTTTTATCCTCACTGGGCTTCGGGCAGATAATCCACCCAGTGCCAGGACGTCCGCCCGTCCGACCGGATGGTTCGGCGCAAGCCGTCCTTGTCCCGGGCATGGTTTAGGGCGTCATGGATTTTGTCGTCGGACCAGTCCGGCAGGCAGGGGCTGACCTGACGGGTGAGACTTTGCATGGCCGCCGCGGAGGAAGCGTCGTTGCCGTTGAACGGTGCGGCCGTTTCCAGGGCACCGGCCATCATCAATTCGTGGAGGATGACGGTGCGCTCCATGTTGCGGATCTGCTGGATTTCTTCTTCACGGGCGTCCCCGGTCTGCATGCGCCGGCCAATGTCGTCGAGATAGTCCTTGAGTTGGGTTTCCCAGTCCACGGCCATGGCATCCAGCCGCTCCCGGTCCACATCCCGCGTTTCACAAATGGCACGATTGGCATGATAGTCGGGCCAATGCCGCGACAGGACCCGCAGGTCGAAATCTTCCGGATGGTCGCCGATGGCCGTCCCCGGAAAAGGGGCCAGGAGGTGAAAGCCGTAGGACAAACCCTGGTCCCGCAAACGTCGGGCAAAGGCCATGGTCTGATCCAGGGTTTCCGGCGTTTCCCCGGGCAGGCCCAAGATGAACGAAGCGTGGGCCTCCATACCGGCCTGACGGCACATGGCCACGGCGGTTTCGGCCTGTTTCAGGGTAATTTTTTTGCGCACCCGTTTCAGGATGTCCTGATTGCCGGACTCCATCCCGAAACTGACGGCATGGCATCCGGCTTCACGCATGCGGGTCAGCAGGTCCACCGAGACCGTATCCACACGGGCGAAAGAAGACCAGCGGATATGCAGACCCCGGCGAATGATGTCGTCACAAATGGCCTTGCAGTGCCGCGGGTTGGCGGTAAAAAGATCGTCGGCCACGTTGATTTGCCGGAATCCGAGGGCCGCCAGGGTTTCGATTTCATCGACGACCCGCAGTGGCTTGCGATAGCGGACCCGGGCCCCGACCATGCGCCGCCCGACGCAGAAGGCGCATTGAAAGGGGCAACCCCGGCTGGTGGTGACGCTGACCGGCATGCCCAAGGTACGGTAGCGCCCCAGGGGCAGGCCGTGGCGGGCCGGCCCCGGCAGGTCGTTCAGGTCGTCAACCGGCTTGCGCCAGGAAGTCTCGTGAATGCCGGCGCCATTGCGAAAGGCCAGTCCCGGGATGGTGGTCCAGCGACCGGGCCGGCGACGTTCCGCCAGGAGGTCGAGGAGGGTCTGTTCGCCTTCCCCGCGTACGATGACATCCAGTTCAGGTACGGCCGCCAGGGTTCCCGCGGTTGTGAAGGTGGCATGGGGGCCGCCCATCATCGTCAGCACGTCAGGCGCGGCCTGTTTGACTTCACGGATGATCCCGAAGGCGCTTTCGGCGGTCATGGTGACGGCGGTGACGCCCACCGCATCCGGACGGAAGGTTTCGATGGCCTTGGCAATGGTGTCGGCGGTTTTCGGCATAACCACCAGGTCGAGAATACCCACAGTCGCCCCGGCCGCCTCCAGGGCGCCGGCCAGATAGGCCAGTCCCAGGGGGGGCGAGGGGGTTTCCGAAAGGGGGTAGGCGGGGTTGATGAGCAGTACGCGGTTGGTCATGGCATTGAAAATTTATATAAGGTTTTTGGGATGTTCGGTTTCCAATTTATATCTTCAGAGAATCTTTTTTTGCTGTTCATTTTCTTCCACGTGGAAGAAAACGAACCAATCACGCCTTTCCTGAAAACGGCGTGACAGGCTTCAGACGCCCGTGTCCCGCGGTGCTTCGCACTTCCCTGCGCGTCGTCGGTGCGGCCGGAGCACGCGGAAACTCACCCGCCTTCGCTTTGGCTACGGCGGGTTCAGACAGTCCGCGTGCTTTTTCCCGTCCGCCCCGCCGATGCTCGGCGCGGGACAATGGGGAAAACCTAAAACCAATTAAAACGAAAAAAAATTATCATCATTGGCTGAAACGCTACATTCCAACCTGAGGACCGGCGTTTTCATACCAAACCATTGGCACAAGGGCAAAAGAAAATGGCCCGGAAATATTCCGGGCCATCGGATAGGGGCGATGCCGCATCCGCCGGGGCGGATGCGACGTTCGTTTTAGTATTTAGAACAGACCGGTAACCTTGCCGGTTTCCGGATCGACGTCCACGCGGCGGAAGGCCGGGTTGGAGCTTGTGCCGGGCATCAGGCTGATGGTGCCTGCGCAGGGGCAGAGGAACTTGGCACCGGAGTAGATCAGCACGTCGCGGATCGGCAGGCGCCAGCCCTTGGGCACACCCTTGATGGTCGGGTCGTGGGACAGGCTCAGGTGCGATTTCACCATCATGGTGGCGAAGTCGGCGTATTTGGGATCGTCTTCGAGCATCTTGGCTTTGGCCTCAGCTTCGGGCTGCCAATCCACGCCGTCGGCGCCGTAGACTTCCTTGGCAATGGTTTCAACGCGGTCGCGCAGCTTCATCTCCAGCGGATACAGGAATTTGAAGTCGTTCTCGTCGTTGCAGGCATCGATGACGGCATCGGCGAATTCCAGAGCCCCGTCGCCGCCTTTTTCCCAGTGCTTGGACTCGGCGCAGCGGGCGCCGGCTGCTTCAGCGGCCTTGCGGACCACGGCGCATTCCGCATCCGTATCGGTGTAGAAGCGGTTGATGCAGACCACCGGATTGATGCCGGCCTTGCGGATGACGCCAATCATGTGGACCATGTTCTCGCAGCCTTTTTCCACCAGTGCCACGTTCTCCTTGGTATACTCGTCGGGCATGGGCTTGCCGGCCACGACCTTGGGGCCGCCGCCGTGCATCTTGAGGGCGCGGATGGTGGAGGTCAGGACCGAGACGTGGGGTTTCAGGCCGGAGAAGCGGCTCTTCACGTTCCAGAATTTCTCGAAACCGATGTCGGCGGCGAAGCCGGATTCGGTGACATGGTAGTCGAACAGTTTCAGGCCGACGCGGTCGGCGATGATGGAGGACTGACCCACGGCGATGTTGGCAAACGGGCCGGCGTGCACCATGCAGGGGTTGTATTCGGCGGTGCACATGAGGGTCGGGTTGATGGTATTGCGCATGAAGGCGGCCATGGCGTTGCCGACTTCGAGGTCGCCGGTGGTGACCGGTTTGCCGCTCTTGTCGAAGGCCACGGTGATATTGTTCAGGCGTTCTTTGAGGTCGGCCAGGTCTTTGGCCACGGCCAGAATGGCCATACATTCGGAACCCACGGCGATGCCGAACTTGGACTGCATGGTAAAGCCGTCATAGCGGCCACCGAGACCGATGACGATGTTGCGCAGGGCCTGGGCGCAGAAATCGATGATCCAGCCCATTTCGACGCGGGTGGGATCGATGTCCAACCGGCGCATTTTGGTCAGGCGGTCCAACTGTTCGTCATTGTAGTTGCGTTCGTGCTGCATGCGGGAGGTCAACGCCACCATGGCCAGGTTGTGGGCGTTCATGATGTCGTTGATGTCGCCGGTGAGGCCCAGGGAGAATTCGGTCATGGGGATCAGGAGCGAGTTGCCGCCGCCGGCCGCCGTACCCTTGACGTTCATGGTGGGGCCGCCGGAGGGCTGCCGCAGGGCGCCGCCGACATTCACACCACGTTTCCCGAGACCTTCCATGAGCCCGCAGGAGGTGGTGCTTTTACCTTCCCCCAGGGGGGTCGGCGTGATGGCGGTCACTTCGATGTATTTCCCGTCGGGTTTGTTTTTCAGGCGATCGATGATTTTCAGGAAGTCGAGTTTGGCGAGGCGCCCCATGGGGAGCATTTCCTCTTTTTCCAGTCCGAGCTTATCGCGCCACTCATCAGGCGTGGGCATGTTCTTCTCTGCCGCTTCGGAGATTTGCCAGTCTGCCATATTTACCGCATCGTAAGCCATTTATCCTTTCCTCCTTCAGTTAAGTTATGGGGTGAAACGGACAACGAAACCGACGAAGAAACGTCGGTTCCCCAAATGAACCTCGAAAAACAGGTAGGGCTGTCGGGTGTATGCAGCGCGGCGCCAGGGCGGGGTGCCCCGGGCGCAACCATTCGAAAAGAACTTCGATCTTGTAGCATTATGGTGTGTTTTTGGCAAGGGCAAATCATGGGGCCATGGGCATTGCCTTCCCCGGAATTTTGTGAGGCGGGTGTTAGCCCTGGAGACGTTGCAGGCGGTAGTAAAATCCTTGCCGGTCCATCAGGTCGGCATGACCACCGGATTCGATGATTTTCCCGTGGTGCAGGACGAGAATCTGATCCGCCTGCACCACGGTGGAGAGGCGGTGGGCCACCAGGAAGGTGGTACGGCCGGTGGTGAGGCGCCCCAGGGCTTCCTGAATACGGTTTTCGGTTTCCGAATCGATGTAGGAGGTGGCCTCGTCCAGGATGATAATGTCGGGTCGGCGGGCAAAAGCGCGGGCAATGGACAGCAACTGACGTTCGCCGCTGGACAGGGACGCCCCGCGTTCGCTCAAGGGGGTGTCCAGCCCCTGGGGTAGCCGATCGACGATGTCCAGGCAATTGGCCTCGGCCAGAATTTCCCGGAGAGTGTCGGTCGACAGGTCCTCTCCCTCGGGAATGATATTGGCGCGAATCGAGCCGGAGAACAGGAAGGGGTCCTGCATGACGACGGCCATGCGGCGGCGCAGGGCCTCCGGATTCCAGGCGCGGATATCGCGTCCGTTGATGCGGATGATCCCGGCTCCGGGGAGATGGAAGCGTCCCAGGAGCTGGGTCAGGGTGGTTTTGCCGGATCCGGTGGGGCCCACCAGGGCCACGGTGCGGCCGGCCTGGACCTCAAAGGAAATGTCCCGCAGGACCGGTTCTCCGGAAATATAGCTGAACGAAACGCCTTCAAAAGCGATATGGGTCAGCGGTTCATCCCTGAACGTCGCGTGGGATGGCCCGGGATGGTCCGGGCGCGGCTGCCGTTCCGGGCTGTCCATGACCAGGAAAATACGTTCCGCCGAAGCCAGGGCATTCTGGAGCAGGTTGTATTTTTCCGAAAGGTCCCGTATGGGCCGGAAAAACATGCGCATATAGGAAATAAAGGCCACGAGCATACCCAGGGTCATCTCGCCGGACAGGATGCGGTCGCCGCCATACAGGATGACGATGGCGACGGTGACAACCCCCAGTACTTCCACCAGGGGCATAAAAATGGCCAGGATATGAATCTGTTCCATGCCGGCCCGGTAGTTTTCGTGATTCAGGCCGCGGAACCGTTTTTCGTTGTCGGTCTCCCGCCGAAAGGCCTGGATGACGCGAATGCCCCCGATGGTCTCGGCGAACAGGGTGTTGATTTCGGCGACCTTGACGCGCAGGAGCCGGAATACATCGCGTACCCGGCGGGAGAACCACCAGGAGGCCAGGGCCACCAGGGGCAGAACGGCAAAAGCGGCCAGGGCCAGGCGCCAGTTCATGGTCAGCAGGACGATGCCGATGCCCAGCAGGAGGAAGATGTCCTTGAAAAGCATGGAGAGCACCGAGGTGAAAAGCTCGTGCATGTTTTGGACGTCATTGGTGACCCGGGTCACCAGGCGGCCGACCGGATTGCGGGCGAAGAACGTCATGGAGAGGGCCTGCATGCGCGCGAAGATGGCCAGACGCAGATCGTGCATGACCCGATGACCGGCTTTTTCCATGGCCACGCGCTGGATGAAATTAAATAGGAAGTTCATCAAAATCAGCAACAGGTAGGCGGCGGCGATCCACGCCAGGCCGCTCAAGTGGGGGGCGCGCAGTTGCCGCTGCTCCTCGGGGGTCAGGCGGGCCAGATCGCGGTACGTGATGGCCCATCCGCCATTCCGGTTGACCAGCATCTGTGGATGCCGCGCCCGGATAGCCGGCAGGGCGGGATTGTCATCGGTCAGCATCAGCCAGCGGATTTCCCGGGTAGCGGTTGTGGTGTGCTGCGGCACGATATAGCGGTCGATGGCCATTTTGGTGAGATAGGGCAGGGTCAGGTCCAGGACGGTGATGAGCATGACCAGGCCGATGGAGGCGGTCAGCATGGCCCGGTAGGGGGACAGAAAGGGCAGCAGGCGGCCGAGCAGACGCAGATCCCGCCGCTTGTCCAGCTGCCCCTCTTCGAAATAGCCGATATCATGCTGCATCGAGGGCCTCCGTTATGGCCTGCATCTGAACGGTTTCCGCATAATAGCCGCCGTCCGCCATCAGACGGTCATGATCCCCGGCGGCGGTGATGCGGCCGCGCTGGAGCACGATGATCCGATCGGCCCGGCGCAGGGCTGAAAGCCGGTGGGAGACGACGATCAGGGCCCGGTTTCCCCGGAGCCCCTCCAGCGTGCGGATCAACCGGCGGCCGGTGGCCATGTCCACCTGGCTGATGGGGTCGTCCAGGAGCAGAAGCGGCGTGTCTTCCAGCAGGGCCCGGGCCAGGGCGATGCGCTGCTTCTGGCCTCCGGAAAGGACGACGCCTTTTTCGCCCACCAGGGTGTCCAGCCCGCGGGGAAAAGCGCTCACGGTGCGGCTCAGGGCGGCCTTGGCCAGGACATCGTCCAGATGGCCGGTCTTCACGGTGCGGCCCAGGGTGATGTTGTCCCGAATGGTGCCGGCAAACAGGAAGGGTTCCTGGGGAACGATGGTGACCAGGGCGCGCAGGGTCTGCAGCTGCATGGCGCGCAGGTCCGTGCCGTTGACCGAGATCCGGCCCGCATCGGGGTCGTACAGGCGGGGGATCAGGTTCAGCAGGGTTGTCTTGCCAGCGCCGGGTGGCCCCACGATGCCCACCGTTTCCCCCGGCGATACGGTCAGGTCGATGTCCCGCAAGGCGGGTTGAACGGCCCCGTGGGCCATGCTGTCGTAGGCAAAGGACACGCCCTGGAAGGTGAGGCGGCAGGGGGGGGCAATGCTTGCGCTGGCTTCCGGCCGGTTGGCGACAAGGGGCCTGGTTTCCAGAATCGTGTTCAGGCGCTCCAGGGAGGCCTTGCCGCGCTGGATCAGGTTGGTCACCCACCCCATGGCCATCATGGGCCAGGTCAGCAGCCCCAGGTAGCTGATAAAAGCCACGAAGTCACCGGGTGTGATTTCCTGCAGGATGGCCTGGCGTCCGCCTATTCCGACCACGACAACCATGCTCAATTGGGTGAGCAGCACCATCATGGGCATGAAGGCCCCGGTAACACGCACCAGGGCGATGTTTTCCCGGACGTAGTTTCCGGAAGCGGTTCGCACGGCGTCGGCCGATGCCGTTTGCCAATTATAAGCCTTGATCACCCGTATGCCGGCCAGCCGTTCGCGGACCACTTCGGTCAATTCGGCAAAGGTGCGTTGGACGGTCTGGTAGCGGGCGTGCATCTGACGGCTGAAGAAACGGGTTCCCAGGACGATCAGCGGCGCCGGGATGAGAACCAGCAGGGTCAGCTGCACATTGATGTAAAGCATGAAGCCAATGGCGGCCGCCCCCAGCACGATGGCATCGTTGAATGCCACCAGGCCCATGCCGGTGGCCATCCGCACCTGGTTGATATCGTTGGTGGCATGGGCCATGAGATCCCCGGTGGAGGCAGTGTCGAAAAATCGGGCGGAGAGGGTCTGCAGGTGACGAAACAGGCGGTTGCGCAGGGCTTCCTCCACACGCCGGGACGTGCCCAGGAGGCAGCGTCGCCACACATAGCGAAAGCCCCCGATAAAGAGGCCCACCACCACGATGAGAAGCGCCTGCCGCAGCAGTCCAGACCACGACGCCTCATAAAGGGCCAGTTCGTCTACCGCGGTTTTGATGATGCGGGGGATGAGCAGCTGCAGGAAATCGACGATAATCAGGCTGATCAGGCCGATGAGGATGCGGGTGCGGTTTTCGATGAAGGTGGGTTTGATCAGATCCAGGGGCTTCAAGATACCATATTCCTTTAAGATCGGACTGTCCTGAGAATGGGGTTATCGGCGTGCAGAATCACTAGATTAAGACTGTTTGCGCCCGGGGTCAATTTACGGGCCAGGGCTGCCGGGCGGCGGCCCTGGCCGGAAGGGGGGTATCCTTTGGAAACCCCATGAAATCAATAAAAGTATTTATCTCCCTGTTGGTATCGCGGATTGACTTTGAAGCAGCGGATTGATATTTTGCAAGGTTATGGAATCCGGTTTTGTCGTCGAATATATCGATAAACAGCGCATTCTCTGCGCTGTGATCCTCGATGTTAAAAAGCAGCGGCTGCGGCTGCTGACCGAGAATGCCCGCGAGGTCAGCATTTCGCCCAGCCGTCTTTCCCACCGGAGTGCGTCCCGGCTCGATCTGGCGCTGGGGCGTGACCGGATCGTCGATATGCTCAAGCATCTGGCGCTCCGGCGCAATGCCTTGACCCGTGAAATCGATATTCGCGAGCTTTGGGAGGTTCTCAACACGGAACAGGAGTGGATCGACCTGGGAACCATGACCGCCTTTTGCTTCCCGGAAAACAGCACCAGTGACCATGAATCGGCTGTGATCCGGGCTTTTTTCGACAACCGGCGCTACTTCAAATTCAAAAACGATGAATTTTTCCCCCATTCGGAGGCGCATGTCGAACAGCTGCTGGCCCGCGAAAAAGAGGCGGCCCGCCGCCGGAAGCTGATCCAGGAGGGCGGCGACTGGCTGCGTCGGTCCCTGGCCGACCCCGCGGCCCGGACTGCCGCCAATAACGGCAGCAACGCCAAAGAATTCGCCGCCATTCTGAAATCCTATTGTATTTTCGGAAAAGACAGCCCGACCCATGACATTGGCCGCGCCATTGCCGCTGGTGCCGGTATCGATCGGCCGGATGATGTCTTTGCGCAGTTGGTGCAGTTGGGCATCATGGACCGGGACGAAAATATCGAACTGGTGCGCGAAGGCATTGCCGACGCGTTTGCCTCGGATGAACTGGCCCAGGCGGATCGGGTTGCGGCCCGCTCCCGCCTGTTTGATGCCGGCGGCCCCCGGCGCGACCTGACCGATCTGCCCCTGATGACCATCGATGGGCAGGCCACCCTGGATTACGACGACGCCCTGAGCATTCAGGATCTGGGGGATAGCTATCTCATCGGCGTGCATATCGTGGACGTGGCCCACCATGTCCGGAAAGGCGATGCCATCGATCGCGAGGCCTTGTCCCGGGGGAGTTCGATTTACATGCCGGACCATCGTATTCCCATGCTGCCGCCTGTCCTGGCGGAAGGGGTCTGTAGCCTCAAAGCCGGCGAGATACGGCCGGCGATTTCGACCTTTATCAAAGTCAGCCCGTTTGGTGTGATCCAGTCTTACGACATCTGCGCCAGTGTCATCCGCGTGCGCCACCAGCGGACCTATTACGATGTCAACCTGTCGGCCGATGACGAAACGGATATTGTCAACCTGCGTCATGTGGCCGAGAAATTTCGCGATTTTCGGTTGGACCAGGGGGCTGTTCAGATTACCCTGCCGGACGTGAACGTATGGCTCGATGAGAATGGCGCGGTCAATCTCAGCCGTTTGAATCGCGAAAGTCCTGCCCGCCTGCTGGTGTCCGAATTCATGATCATGGCCAACTGGATCATGGCCCGATTCCTGCGGGACAACGGCATGCCGGCCATTTTTCGTTCCCAGCCGGAACCCAAGGAGCGTCTCTATAAACGCAATGAGGGGAGCCTCTTCCAGAACTGGATGCAACGGCGGCGACTGAACCGTTTTGTTCTGGACACCAAGGCGGAAAAACATTCCGGTCTCGGCCTGGATGCCTACCTTACCGCCACCAGCCCGATCCGGAAATACTTCGATCTGATTGCCCAGCGTCAGATCCGTGCCGTTCTGGGGCTGGAAGACCCTTATACGGCGGAGGATATCAACAACCTGATGGTTCAGCTCGAGCAGCCCATGGCGGCGGTTTCCCGGGTCCAGCATCACCGCCATCATTACTGGTTGTTGCGTTATCTGGAAGGCCTGGTGGGAGAGAAAACCGAAGCTGTCGTTCTCCAGCGGCGGCGCAACAGCTATCAGGTCCTGCTAACGGCGTTTATGGTGGAGTGCGACCTGCCGTTGATCACCGGCCGGTCCTTCAAACCGGAGGAAGTCCTTGAAGTGACGATCCAGAACGTGAATGCCCGCAAGGGGCTGTTGGCGGTATTTACCACTTAAGATGGGGGACGCCATGGGGTCCCCTCCCTGCTTTTGACCTTGGATCAGACAATGCGTTCCCGCCTGGCGGCATAGCAGCGTTTTTCAATATATGATGCGGTTGCACGGTCGAAGATGGCTTCGGATTCATGGATCAGCCGCGGCCCGCCTTCCCAGGCGCCGCAGGCTTCCACGACCGGATCGCCCAGGGTGAACTTGTGGCCGCAGGCGGGGCAGCCTTCGGCATTGAGCCGGTTCAGCAGGGCTAAATCGATGATATGTTTTCCCGGTTTGGCAGTTCGCATGGTGTTGGCCTCGCTTTGGAAGATATGCTAAGAGGAGCGGCGTTCGTATTTATCGGGCTGGTCGCCCAAAGGGCGGTCGGCCCCCTGTGCTTCTGCGATCAACCTAAGGGCGGCCCGGCTGACTGTCAACCGGGGCGGCCGCAACGCACCCCTGTCCAGAAATGGACGCCATGAATCAATCCGGATGGAGATCAGGGAATGAAAGGCTACGTGTACATTCTTTCCGCCGCCGCCCTTTGGGGGTTGATCGGCCCCTTTGCCAAACTGGCCTTTCAGGAAGGTGTCGCTCCCCTGGAAGTGGCGTTCTGGCGGGCGGTCCTGGCTTGGCTGTGTTTCGGCGCCCAGGCGATCTGGCAGCGCCAGGTCCGAGTGGCGGTCGCCCACCTGCCGGTGTTGCTGCTGTTCAGCCTGACCGGTGTTTTCCTTTTTTACGGTTCCTATCAGTTGGCGGTCCAGAAGGGCGGTGCGGCCCTGGCGTCCGTCTTGTTGTATACGGCGCCTGCCTGGGTGGCCTTGATGGCTATTTTTTTCTTCCGGGAAAAGATGACAACGGTCAAGATGACGGCCCTGGTGGCGACACTGGCCGGTGTGGCTCTGGTATCCCTGGGCTCCGGCGATGTGATCGGGGGGGATTCCGATCAAGTGGCCACTGCGATTTTCTACGGCCTGGTGGCCGGTTTTTGCTACTCCCTCTACTATATTTTCGGCAAGTACTTCGGCGGTAAATATTCGGCGGCCACTGTCTTTTTTTATATCCTCCCCATGGGGGCGTTATGCCTGATACCCTGGCTTGAATTTTCCGAGAAATCCTGGACGGCCTGGCTGGCCCTGGCAAGCCTGGCCGTGCTATGCACCTTCACGGCCTACCATTGCCACTATGCCGCCCTGAAATATCTCGAGGCCGGCCGCGCTGCCATTGCGGCGACCCTGGAGCCGGTGGTCGCCGGTGTGGTGGCCTTCTTCTGGTGGGGCGAATTCTTTTCACCGGCGGGCTATGTGGGGAGCGGATTGATCATTCTTGCTGTTATTCTCATGGTAAGGGATCGCGCGGAGGCGTAGCCGGGTGTCAACGCATTTCTGCGACCCGCCGGTTAGCCCGAACATTTTATGAATAATTTTTACCCTACGGGCGCGCCCGAGATGCCCATTGGCCGCGTTATCAGGGGCTTGCGGTAGCAGAAGTACAGCGGCGCCCCTGATGCCGTCCAATGGACATCACGAACGCGTGAAATATCCGGATTCGGACCAGACTTGATTCAGGAAATATCCTTTGTCCCATCGATCACCCCAAATCGCTGACGAAACGTTGCCCCGGGGGCTGCTCTATGGCCTGATGGCCCTGCACGTGGGGTGTGCGTCGGCCACCTATCTTTTCGGCAAGGCCGCAGCGATCGGTTTTGACAATCCCGAAGTTTTGACGTTTCTGCGGGCGGCCGGGGCGGCCGTGATCTTTTTGCTGTTGACCGGTTCCTTTATTCCCCCACCGCGGTTTAATCTGAAGGAATGGGGGCAGCTTTGCTGGTTCGGGTTCCTGCTGGTGCTGTTCAACCAGTATTGCTTCATCAAGGGGCTGCAATATACGGTTCCCAGTCATCCGGCCCTGCTGTATGCCCTGACACCGCTGGGCGTCCTTCTCCTGGACAGCCTGCTGAAAAGGCGCATGCCGCCCCTGCCGAAGATTTTCGGCGTGGGGCTGGCCCTGGTCGGCGTCATCGTTATCTTGCGTCCATGGGAAAGCGGCGAGACCTTTCGCCGTATCCGGACAGGTGATTTCTGGATTTTAGGCGCCGTTTTGAGTTGGGTGATTTATACAGTGGCCGCGCGGCGCGCCTGCCAGAAACATGACCCCCGGGCGGTGACGGCCTGGAGTCTGATTATCGGCGCCTTGATGATGCTGCCCCTTGCCGGGCCGGGTCTGGTCGCAATGGATTTTACCGCTATTTCGGCGGCGGCCTGGCTTTCTCTGGCCTGGCTGGCGGTATTCACCAGTGTCATCATGATGCTGCTCTGGAACGTCCTGCTGCACGATCTGGGGCCGGTGGAGGTGGCCGTCTGCACCAATGCCCAACCGCCCACAACGGCCCTGATCACCGCTTTCCTGGTGGGGATGGGCTGGTTGGACCGCCAGCAGGATTTGGGGCTGCTCTTTTTTTCGGGCATGCTGCTGGTGATTTGCGGCGTGGTGCTGGTCCAGTTCCGGCGCAGCTGAGGCGGCTTTGCAAAATGCTTAATATCGGCGTTCTGCGGCGGCCTTCGTCGTTGTGGCGTACCTGGTGTACGCCGCACTCCTCAGGCCTTGCACGCCTTGATCTTGAACGTTTTTCAGAGCCGCCTTATTTCAGCGTATCTTCAAGAAAAAATAGAAAGCGCTGCCACGATTTTTCATCCGCATCCTTGCGGTAGCGTTCGGAGCCGAAGACGGTGAAAGCATGGGGCGCTCCGCCGTAGGTGATCATTTCGTGCGCCACACCGTGTTGTTCCAGCGCGTTGGCCAGGGCGGCAAACTGGTCCATGGTGATGTTCTTGTCGGCTGTGCCGTGCAGGATCAGCACCTTCCCTTGCGTATCGGCGTAGCTTTGGCCTTCCGGTGTCTTGAGGCCGCCGTGAAAGGAGACGAAGCCTTTCAGGTCGGCACCGGACCTGGCAAATTCAAGGACCGCCGCGCCACCGAAGCAGTACCCCATGACAACGGCGCTGGCGGTATTGGCACCCTTAGCATTGGCCGCGTCCAGGGCGCCTTTTATAAGGGACCGCATTTTGGCGCGGTCTTTGTAAAGCTCGCCGGTGTGCTGGCGCTTGTCCTTGACTTCGGTGGGCCGCACGCCGGCCCCGAACAGATCGGCGGCAAACACGGCATACCCTTTGGCCGCCAGCATGTTGGCACGTTTGACTTCGTAGTCGGTCAAGCCGTCCCAGTCATGGATCAGCAGCACCAGAGGGGCATCGGCTGACGGGCTTACATAGTAGCCCTCATAAGAAGCCCCCTCGACTTGGTAGGTAACGGCCATGCCGCCGGCGCCCGCCGGGGCTGCCATGGCCAGTATCAGGATTGTCGCAACAGCATATTTCATCGGAAGAATCCTTTCTTTTTTACGATCTGGAAAATCTGGCCGGCCTTTCGTTGCCGGCGGGCCTGTTGTCGTCGATGCCCCAGCCGCTACGAACGGCTAACTTGCGCGAGGGCCCCATGCCGGATTACGCCTTCAGGCGGGCGGCAATTTCGGCCACATGCCGTCCCTGAAAACGAGCGGCCTCCAGTTCGTTTGCACTGGGCGTTCGTTCCCCGGAGCCTCCGGCAATGGTGGACGCCCCATAAGGTGATCCGCCGGTAATTTCGTCGGTTCGCATCTGCCCTTGAAACGTGTAGGGCAGGCCGACAACAACGAAACCATGGTGCAGGAGTGAAATGTGAAAGGACAGGATGGTGGATTCCTGGCCCCCGTGCTGGGTGGCCGTGCTCGTAAAGACGCTGCCGACTTTGCCCACCAGGGCCCCTTGCGCCCACAATTGCCCCGTGGCATCCAGGAACTGGCGCATCTGCCCGCACATGTTGCCGAAGCGGGTCGGGGTACCGAAGATGACCGCATCGGCCGTTGCCAATTCGTCCACGGTGCAAACCGGGACATGCGCCTGGGATTTCTGCGCCTCGACAGCCCCCATCTTTTCGATCACATCGGGGGGAAGGGTTTCGGGCACCCGTCGTAAAACCGCCTCGGCGCCGTCAATCCGGCCGACGCCTTCCGCGATGGCTTCGGCCATGGTGTGAACGTGGCCGTAGGTCGAATAGTATACAATCAATACTCTCATGGTTGGGGCCTCCTTCTGTTTCCGCCGGTTGATGGACGCCGCCACAGCACGCCTGATGAGCAGCGCTTTTCACCAATAGCAATGATCTAAAGCGTTTTTTTGTGCCGCAGGACTTCCGGAATGATGAACGTGTTGATCGGCATTCCGATATCGGCAATGCGGGCACGACCGACACGGCCGATGGTCTTGATGACTCTCCATAATACCCAGTGGTTGCGGCGTGCGGCCGTCCTGCCGCTAAGGTGGGCCCGGATATGTTGATGTCAAGAGCTATGGCTGCCGATATCTCTCGGGAGGCGAAGACCTTGACATCAAGGAGAGATCAAAGGTGGGTGGCGAACAGCAAAGCGGCGGCGATGGCATTGACCATCCAGAAAACCGATTTAAAAAGGCCAAAGACATTCGGCTTGGAAGCCGGATAGAGAAGAGCGGCCCGTTGTTGCTCGGAGGTGGTAAAAGAATCTTCCGGAGTGAACAGAAAGGCCATTTTGTTTCGCCATGAAGATTGATCCATAGCCATGGTTTGTCCCCTATTGGTTCGTCGGTTGATCGCTGCGAGGTCTTTATGTCTTGGCTTGAACTATATGTCAGGAAGATGTATTAGTAAATTTAAACAAAATAAATTTTAAGTTAAGTTTATCTAATGCTTCCAGATATCAATCGCCTGAAAATTTTCTACGACATCTATACCACGCGGAGTGTTGTTGCTGCTGCAAGGCAGGCCAATATTACACCGTCCGCGATTAGTCAGCAGCTCAAAAAACTGGAGGTCGAAATCAAGACCCCCCTTTTTACGCGGCTGCACAAGAAGTTGGTGCCCACCGGCGAGGCGGATCGATTGTTTGCGATCGTCAATCCGTTTTTACATGACCTTGAGGCGGGTCTCCGAACCATTAACCAGGCCCGAACCAAACCGTCAGGGCAATTGCGGGTGGGGGCCCCGACGGAATTTGGCAAAGCCTTTTTTCCGGGAATTTTTTCATCGTTTCGGAAAAAATATCCTGAAGTTACTTTTTCCCTGACGCTGGGCGATCCCTCGGTGCTTTTGTCCATGGTGAGGCGTGGCACTCTGGATTTTGCCCTGGTGGATGTGTTTTTGACCCAAAGCAGGGTCCACGGCGACCTTGGCATCTACAGCATCGAACCGATTATCGATGAAGAAGTCGTCCTGGCGTGTTCGAAGAACTACTGCGAATCCGCCCTGGGAAATGATTTCTCTTTCAAACGTCTCATTGCGGGTGAGTTTATATCCTATCAGCCTGATGCGATGGCGCTGCGCAGCTGGTTCCGGCACCACTTCCGCAAAGTAGCCCTCCATCCGAAGATTGTCATGACGGTGGACAGTCTCCAGGCTGTGATTGCCTGCATCAAGCACGATTTGGGTATGGGTATCATTGTATCCCATATGGCCTATGATGATATTCGCAAGGGCCGGATCGTAACGGTTGCGACCAGCCGCAAGGAAATCATCAACCGGATCTCCCTGGTTCAATTGCAGGACAAGGTGCCCAGCCTGACCGACAAGACGTTTCAAGCCCACTTCAAGGCGGCCATGCAGAAGGCCGGCGTGCTGAAGAAATTTTCCGGGCATGGTGACGGGTTTTGACGACTTCCTGAAAAGGGGTGGGCTATAACCTATCTCAAAATAAAGATGAGGGTTCCTGGCAAGACGCGAGACGGTGAAAAAGCGGAGCATACACGCCGTATGTGAGCATTTTGAGCCCCGCTATTTGATTCAAACGATGTGGTATCCAGCAACGCTGGAAACGCCGCCAGGGGCACTTAGATTTCTTTTGAGATAGGTCATAGTCAGTGCTGGCTGTGCCGGGGGGGCTGCCTTGCGATTACAAACCCGGGGGCGAGGCGGTTTACCTGATTTCCGTATTAACCCCATTGCTCAAGTAGCCAAACCCATTGATGGTACCGGAATATTCCTTCCCGAATGATTCCCACCGGATGGGAAATACATCGTCTTTGGCAAGATTGAGCATGTCATAAATGCAGCGAATATAATCCCGGGACGGCGGCAAAAAGCCGAACCAGGTCTCAAAGCCCGTATTTCTCACAAAGAGGGTGTGCCGGTAAAAGTGAGGGGCTTTTTCATGGAGGAAACCCTCCAGTAGGCGGCCATTGTTTAATACGTAGCGGGTGCTGATCAAACGGGGTGCTCGCTTGTGGAAGGCGGGATGATCCTGGGAAATCAGGGTCGTCGCGACATCAAATTCACCGTTGTGTCCGGAGTAGAACATCCAATAAGGGCTTTTCTGGAAATCTTCCCGAGCGATTTCTTCTAGTTGCTTCATCAGGGCCATCTTTTGATTGCGATCCTTATCATGCGTTGGCAGGTGACATTCCACATGCGATGACTATCAAGTAGACGAAATTGTAGCCGTAGCGTCAAAATGATTGACGCTTTCAGGCGGCAAACATCCTGTCCAGAGATCCTATTCATTGCATGATAACGATACGTTATCGGGTAAATTGTGTGTCAATAGGACCCAATTTATTCGTTTGTTTTCGCAATGAGCGTGCCATATCGGAAAGCAAATGCTGCCTTTTTTGCGGCCTTCCCTGTTTCCAACGCCGAAACAGCGCGTTTTACCCGTTGTGCGGCGTCCTTTGTATGTTTGCATCGCCAAATCCGGGAGGGGATCGTTGGCAGGTGGTTTCGACGCCCTTGCTCCGGAAGAGCATTTAGGTTATTTGATAAGGAATATTACCATTCCGACCGTCACTGCCGTCTCGTGGCGGGAAACGATGCTGACAATCCCGTTGTCAGCATTTTTTCAGTGTTCCGTGTTCAAGTTGAAATCCTCTTGGTTTGCGAAAATCGATGCCGTTCCAATACACAGCAGCAGGAGGCCTGATTATCCCATGAAAATGAAGGTGCTCACGATGGGCGTGCTGGCCGGTGTGCTTGTAATGACCGGATGCAGCCCCCCGAAGGAAGAGACCCGCACCCATGCGACGCCTCGTACGGTCAAAACCATGGTGGTTGCCCGGCGCGATCTGCCGGTGGTGGTCAGTTCGGTGGGGCGGCTGTTTCCCAACCGTGAAGTGGTTCTGTCTTCGGAAGTGTCCGGCATCGTCGAAACCTACAGCGCGGATACGGGCGATGCGGCGGCAGCCGGAACGACGCTTGTGGCGCTCGACCCCACGGATTACCGGCTGGCCCTGAACGAATCCCGTGCCAATTTGGCGGCCGCCCGGGCCCGCTATACGGCCGCCAAAAATTCCCACTTCCGGGCCGGACAGCTGCTGCCCGAAAAAGTGATCACCCAGGAATATTTCGATAAAATCGAGGCCGACTACAAAGCCGCCCAGGCTGCGGTATCGCAAGCTGAAGCCGTGGTGGATATCAACCAGAGGCGTCTTGCGAAAACAGAAATCAATGCGCCCTTTGACAGTCTTGTGGCCCGTAGGCTGGTGGAGGCGGGACAACATATCAATATCGGCGATCCGGTGATGGCCATTGCCGACATGATGTCCATGCGCGTGAAACTTCATGTCAATGAGCAGGACTACGTTCATCTGGATCATGACGATATCGTTTCGGTTCTGATCGAAGCCTTTCCGGATCGGACATTCCCCGGCCAGGTGGACCGCATCGGGGTCAAGGCCGATTCCCAGACCAATACCTTTGAAGTCGAGATCCTCGTGGCCAATCCGGATTTGCTCCTCAAGGCCGGCCTGACGGCTACCGTCAAAATCACCGTCGACCGGATCCGGGACGCTATCCTGATTCCCCAGGGATGTGTCCTGTTTCGCGAGAACCGCAAAGAAGTCTTTGTCGTGACGGATGCCGGCCAGGCGGCCGTCCGGGAGGTGAAACTGGGCCGGGTCGATGGCTCTTCCGTCATGATACTGGCGGGCATCACGGAGGGGGATCGGCTGGTCACGACCGGGGGGCAGTATCTCAAGGAGGGCGATCCGGTGGTGGTTGCGGACAGCCTTTAGAAGGAGATTCCGGGCAGAAAACGGCGCAGGCGAACTGTTGGCGCTAAAGCATATTCTACGGTGGTTGCGTCTTGAAAATTTTTCATTATATCCTTAACCGGTGGCTGATTTTTGCGCTCCTTGTGATTGTTCTGCCTGTCATCGCCGGAACATTTGCCTATCAGTCGCTGCCCAAGGAGGGCGAACCGGAAATTTCCGCGCCGGTGGCCATCGTCGTCACCCTGTATCCCGGAGCCTCCCCCAGCGAGATCGAAAGCCTGGTCACCAACCCCATCGAAGAAGCCCTGAGCGATTTAAAAGATGTGGATGAAATGCGCTCGAATTCGGCTGAAGGGGTTTCCGTGGTCGTTATCGATTTCGAAGCCGAGGCCGACCTGGAGCGCTCCCTCCAGAAGGTGCGGGAGAAAGTCACCGATGCCCGCAAGGATCTCCCTGAAGAGGCTGAAGACCCGGAGGTCAACGAGGTCAGCTTTTCCGACATTCCCATCATGATCGCCTCGGTGGTGGGTGACATCGACCCGGTACAACTGCGCCGGCTTACCGAAGACGTGGCCGACGAGATCGAGCTGATGCCGGAGATCCTGGCCGCCGAAGTGGCCGGCGGGTTGATCCGCGAGATCCAGATCTACCTCGATCCGGACCGTCTGAGCCAGTACGGGCTGACGCTCCTGGATGTCTTTCAGGCGGTCAAACGCTCGGACATCAACATTCCCGGCGGACAAGTAAATGTCGAGGGCCGCCGCCTGCTCCTGCGGACACTCACCGAGATCAAAAACGTCGACGACTACAACAAGGTTCCCCTGATTCGCGATGGGGACCGGGTGGTTTTTTTAAAAGATGTGGCCCGGGTGGTCGACGGCCATTCCGAGGATATGACTTACTCCCGGGTGAATGGCGTGGCCTCCGCCTCCATCGCCATCAAGAAACGCGCCGGGGCCAATATCCTGGAGACCTCTCGCAAGGTCCAGGCCAAATTGGAAGACTTGCAAAAAACTTTTCCGGCCGGAGTCCATGCCACTGTCACCGCCGAGAAGGCCAAGTATATCAAACAGGGCTTCGACCAGATGAACAACTCGGCGGTATTTGGCCTGATCATCGTCGTCATCGTGCTCTATTTCGCCATGGGCCTGCGCAATGCCATGATCACGGCCCTGTCGATCCCCCTGTCGCTCATGCTTTCCTTCGTGTTCCTGAAAGTCTTCGGCATGTCCAACAACGACATGGTGCGCTTTTCCCTGGTGTTGTGCATCGGCATGATCGTGGACAATGCCATTATCGTGGTGGAGAACGTCTACCACCATTACCAGTTGGGCAAAGATCGCGTGACGGCCGTTATCGAGGGTACCTCGGAGATCGCCATGCCGGTGATTTCCGCCACCCTGACCACCATGGCGGCCTTTCTGCCCATGCTGCTCATGACAGGGGTCACCGGCGAATACATGGGGTTTCTTCCCAAGACGGTTTCCATTGCCCTCTGTGCCTCCCTGGTGGTGGCCCTGGTGGCCAACCCCCTGATCCTGAGCATGATCATGAAGCGCTCCCGCAAGGACGGCCGCATCGTGCGGCCGGAAGAAGATCTCCGTCAGCTGAAACGGATTTATGTGCGCGGGGTCTCCTGGGCGCTGAACCACCGCTTCCTCGTGATTGTCATGATTTTCCTCTGTCTGGGGAGTGCCCTCGGTCTGGTGGCCGGGGGGCTGGTCAAGATCGAAATGTTCCCGGATGTCGATTTCGATTATATCTACATCACCGTGGAAACGCCGCGGGGAACCGAAGTGGCGATTACCGATGCCGTGGCCCGCGAGGTTGAAAGCATTGTGGACGACCATGTGACGGAGTTGGTCCAGGTGGTGTCCACGGTGGGCCAGCGGGGCCAGAGCGCCTACGAATATTCCTTCGGAACCGGCACCATCAGCAATTTCGCCGAGATTACGGTTGAGCTCAAAGATGGCAAAGAGTTTGCGCGGGCCTCCCATCGTGAAATCCAGGAGCGCATCCGGCCTTTTCTCCAGGCGATTCCCGGGGCGGATATCCGTTTCCGGGCCCTCCAGTGGGGACCGCCCACGGCCGCTCCCATTCTGCTGAAAATCGTCGGTCCTGAAATCCATGTGTTGCGCAGTATAACGGCCCGGGTCAGGGCCGTGATGGAAGGGATCGAGGGCGTCGTGGACATCAAGGACGATTTCAGCGATGCGGCGCCGGAACTGCGGGTGGAAATCGACCGCAAGCGGGCGGCGGCCATGGGCATCCCGCTGGAGTCCGTGGCGACGATCCTGCGGGGGGCCACTGCAGGCCTGGAAATCCGCGAATACCGTGACGAACTGGATGTCTCCAAGGAATACGACCTCAAGCTGCGCTTTGCCCCGGAGTGCCGCACCAGTCCGCGCATGTTGGAAAAGGTCAAGGTGCGGTCCGATTCGGGCCGCCTGGTGCCCCTGACGACCATTGCCGGCTATTACCAAGACGAAGGGCTCAACAGCATCCGGCATTCGGACCGGCGCCGTATCGTCCGGATATCGGCCAACAATCGGGGGCGCTCCGCCGTGGAGATCACCCAGGAGCTGATGCGCCAACTGGACGATCTGGAATTGCCGCCGGGGTATACCTTCGATTATTCCGGCGAATTCGAGGAGACCGCCGAGTCCTTCGAATCCCTGCGTCTGGCCTATATCGTCGCCGCCCTATTGATTTTTACCCTGCTGGTTTCCCAGTTCAACTCCCTTGCCCAGCCGTTTGCCATCCTGACGGCCCTGCCCCTGTCCATCGTGGGCGCCATGGTCGGCCTGTATGTCACCGGCAATAATTTTTCCATCATGAGTTTCATCGGCCTGGTGGGGTTGAGCGGGATCGTGGTCAACGACTCCATCGTTCTCGTGGATTGCATCAACCGCATGCGCAAGGGCGGCCTGAACATGTTCGATGCCATCGTGGCCGGCGGCCAGCAGCGCCTGCGGCCGATCATCTCCACCACCGTCTCCACGGTGGGCGGCATTCTGACCCTGACCATCACCGATGAGTTGTGGGAGGGGCTGGGGGTGGTGATCATTTTCGGCATCTGCTTTGCGACCGTGTTGACCCTGGTGGTGGTCCCGGTCATGTATTCGCTCTTCGAGGGGATCCGCTATTATATCCTTTCCGCTTTCCGTGGTCCCAGATGGAAAGAATCCCTCCGCGGGCAGACTTTTTTCTTTGCCCGCCGACGTTACGCCCGCATGGGCGTCTTTTTGATTGTCGGTCTCCAGGTGCTCTTTTTTGTCCGGGGGATTCAGGTCTGGGCGCCGGGAATTATCGAGCGTGTGGCCACGGCGAGCCTGCAAGCGCCCTCGATGCTCAAGCTCGGCATCGAAGCGGGGGTTTTCTTCATCGCTCTTGCGCTGGAAGTCGCGGGCCTGTTGGCCTTGCTGCTCCTCCCGACCTGGATCGGCCTGGTCTATTTCATGGCCAAACGCAGCCGGGAAGGCTATTGCGTCGACATCACCCCGGAGGGGGTTTCCGTGGGAACACCTGTGGACCGCTATTTTCTGGCGAAAGAATCCATCACGCGGGTTAAGACGGCACCCCTCTTTCCTCGCATTCCATCGCTTTGCATCTACAGTGGCCACCGCCGGATCGTCCTTCGGAAGCTGATCGCTTCCGACCAGGCCCCTGAGCCGAAGGGGCTCTGGACGTGGTTCCGGGACCCGGCTCCGGACCGGGACCAAATTCGCAGCGGCATGCTGGCGTTGAAACAGGCCCTGGACAAGTTGGCTAATTAGTTGGGCGCAACGACAAGGAACGTTCTCCCCGGGCGCTTCCCGCCCTGCCTGAGGCCTCTTGCGTGATGGCGTTTCAGCGGTGCCCGGCCGTTGCCGTATCCCACCGCTTCCCAATTGGGAAAATCCCCTGCCATTGACAAACAGGTCAGGATTTCTATTATCTAAACATGATTTGAACATAATATAAAACATCGGCTCTGCTGATGAGAAGGGATGACCATAATGGACCCTAAAATTTTTATTATATCTCTGTTCAGTCTATCGCTGATTGCAACCACCGCAGCCATCGCCGGGCATCACTATCACGGTTATGGCGGTATGACATCGGGATGGCAAATGGACCAGCTGGATGCCAATCAGGACAACCAGTTGACCTTCGATGAATACAGTTCCAGGCATCAGGAACAGCTGCGCAAAGGTTTCGACATGATCGATGCCGACAAGGACGGCATCATCAGTACGGATGAATGGAATGCCTTTCGTGAGGTTCACGGGGTCAAATCAGGTTCCTAACCCCCGGGCGACCGGCAGCCGGACGCGTTGCCGGTCGGAATAATCCCGCCCATCAGGTCAGCATTTCAAGGCGATCGCGGAAGGTTTGAAGGTCGTCGCACACCATCGCTGCAATCCTCTCCAATGCCGCTCCGGCGGCCGCCACACCGGGGCCGCCCACGAAAATGGGGAGGTCGGATCCCGCCGCGCGGCGTATTTTACCCAGCTCGACAGACAACCGGCTTGCGTTTAGACTGTGACAGAGGCTCAAGGACAGGGCCCTGGCGTTGCACTTTTTGACGGCGTAGGCGATCTCGTCGGATGGAAGGTTGGGGCCGAAGTAAAGGGGGGTCCAGCCGGACTCCGCCGCCGCAAGCGCCGATGTCAGCGCCCCGATTTCGTGCCGGTGCCCTGCGGGCGTGGCCACCACGATACGGGGGGCATCTTGGGCGTTTTCCACGGTTCGCAGCATATCCCAGAGGATCGACCGTACGGTCACCGACGCCATGTGCTCACTGACCGTTTTCAGCTTGCCGGTGCGCCACAAATCTCCGATCCTCGCAAATAAAGGCACAACGATATCGACCACAAACGTCTGCCGTGGCAGATCCACGGCGGCTTCGCTCAGGACGGTTTCGAGCGCCGGCGCATCCAGTTGAACGATGCTGTTCAGGGCGCGCTCGATGGTCGGCCAGGCTGAGGTTGGCGAGGGGGGCTGTGATCCGCTGGGTTCGGATGGGCCTTGCCGGGCCTGGCGGGAGCGGTCCTGCGCGGCGCGTTTCACAAGGGCTATCAGCTCCTTATCATCCAGCTCCGCAACCGTGGATATGTTGTGGCCGCAATCAACGGCCTGTTTGAGCAATTTGAGCCGCCGGATATCGTCATCCGAATAGAGCCGCCGGTTGCCGCTGGTGCGGTGGGGACGCACAACGCCATACCGCTCCTCCCACGTCCGGATGAGATAAGGCTTCAATCCGGTATGGTCGGCCACGTATCGGATCGGATGGGTGCAAAGGGTTTCCATGATCCAACAATAAAAAAGCGATTTGCATATGTCAACATTGTGTTTAATATTTGTTTAAATAAATGTCGACTTGCAACCAAGCACGATTAGATGCGGCCATACGATCGAGCGCCGGATGATAGTCCTTGTGAAACCTATGCTCATACGCTGTGCCGCTTTGAATGAAAGGACACCCCATGAAAAAACAACATCGCTTTTCAATATGGTACGTACTCATGGGCGTTTGGGCGGTCTTGCTGCTGCACAACCTGATCGCTTCGGCCCTGATGGTTAAGACAATTCCCTACAGCGAATTCATTAAAATGGTGAAAGAAGGGCAGGTGGCTGAAATCGCCATTTCCGAAAACGACATCCGGGGATGGATGGTTCCGACCGATGGCAGTTCCGAGAAAGGGGATATGTTCCGCACGGTGCGGGTCGATCCGGATATTTCCCAGCTGCTGGAAGAAAACAATGTACAATACTCGGGCCGGATCGAGTCCAATTTCCTGGGAACGCTGATGTCCTGGGTCATCCCCATTGCCCTGTTTTTTGGGATTTGGCTTTTCATGATGCGCCGTTTCCAGCAGCAGTCCGGGGTCATGACCGTTGGTAAGAACAAGGCCAAGATTTATATGGAGGATGATGTGCCCTTCCGCTTCAAGGATGCCGCCGGGGTTGACGAAGCCAAGCAGGAGCTTGAAGAGGTGACCTCTTTTCTCAAGGAGCCGGAACGTTATACCCGCGTCGGGGGGCAGATTCCCCGGGGTATTTTGCTGGTAGGGCCTCCCGGGACGGGTAAAACCCTGCTGGCCAAGGCGGTGGCCGGGGAAAGCGGCGTGCCATTTTTCAGTCTGAGCGGATCGGAATTCGTCGAAATGTTCGTCGGCCTGGGGGCCGCCCGTGTGCGGGACCTTTTTAAAGAGGCGAAGACCAAGGCGCCCTGCATCATTTTTATCGACGAGCTGGATGCCCTGGGCAAGGCCCGGGGGGTCGGCATGGCCGGCGGTCATGACGAACGCGAGCAGACCTTGAACCAGTTGCTGGTGGAACTCGACGGTTTTGACCCGAATGTGGGCGTGATCCTGATGGCGGCCACCAACCGTCCGGAGATTCTGGACCCGGCCTTGCTGCGGCCGGGCCGTTTCGATCGCCAGGTGCTCGTGGACCGTCCGGACAAAAAAGGGCGTGCCGATATCCTGAAGATCTATATCGACCGGGTCGAGACCGAGAGCGACATCGATGCCGAAAAAATTGCCGGGATGACGTCCGGCATGGTCGGCGCGGATCTGGCCAACCTGGTCAATGAAGCGGCGCTCCTGGCGGTTCGACGCGATAAAAGCCGCCTGGGGATGGCCGAGATCGAAGAAGCGGTCGAACGCGTGGTGGCCGGTCTGGAAAAGAAAAACCGGTTGATCAATCCGGAAGAAAAAGAGATCGTGGCCTATCACGAGCTTGGTCATGCCATCGTGGCCATGGCCCTGCCCGGCACCGATCCGGTGCAGAAGATATCTATCGTGCCGCGCGGGATTGCCGCCCTGGGCTATACCATGCAGGTTCCGACTGAAGATCGCTTTCTGATGCGGAAGACTGAACTCAACAACCGGATCGCCACGCTGCTGGGCGGCCGGGCCGCTGAAGCCCTCGTCTTCAATGACATTTCCACCGGCGCCCACAATGATCTATCCCGGGCAACCGATACGGCCAGCAGCATGGTCAAGGAGTACGGCATGAGCGAGCGCCTGGGGCAGGTCTATTTTGCGCCCAAACGTTCGGCCCAATTCCTTGGTCCGATGCCGGATACCGGCAGTGCGTACAGCGAGGAGACCGCCCGGCTGATCGACGAGGAAGTGCGGCGCATCATCGATGAGCAGTATGCCGTCGCCATGGCGATCCTGAGAGAGAATAAGGGATTGCTCGACAAAACCGCCCGGCAATTGCTGAAAGACGAGGTGATCGACGGAGCGGCATTGGCCGATCTGGCGCAAGCGGTGCGCCAAGCAGCGCCAGCAGGCGAGGACATTCGGAGTGCGGCGGTCGAGGCCGATACCATCGCCGCATAGGGGCGCCGCAAAACATCGCCATGGACTCGTATCGTTCCAAATAATTGCTATGCACGTGGGGGGGGGGCATTGCTAGTCGAGCCGGCAGTGGCCCCCCTTAATACCTCCCGATCTTGACGCCAATCATATCGTTTCTATCGACAATAAATACATAAATGTATCACTATATAGAATAAAATACATAATTGTATTATTTAGTCGGCGCCCGCCAGATTCTTCATATCATTTAATATAACATTATTTCAGTAGGTTATAAAAAAGTTCGATGGGCGGATTCGCTTGGCATGAACGTTGATATAAACTGTCAAGATATATTGAGTGCTAACTGCCCTGCATACCCGAGCCGCCCGTTGGTCTGTTCGGTCTGGCGGGTATGGATCACGCGAAGGTCACTTCAAGGTTTTATGGAATCCACTATCTACGAAATCGAGTTAAAGGCGCTCTACGCCATCAGCCGGGAAATCGGAAAAGTTTTGGATTTGGGGCAGACCTTGTCATCCATTCTTGAAAACCTCTCCCGGAATTTGGCCATGGATCGCGCCACGGTTACGTTGCGTGACCCCAAAACGGGGCTCCTTAAGATTGTCGCCTCCCACGGCCTTGACCCCATGGAGCAGAAGCGGGGGATATACGCGCCCGGGGAAGGGATAACCGGTGCGATTTTCGAGACAGCCCGGCCCTTTGCCGTACCGGATATCGGACGGGAGCCATTGTTCTTGAACCGCACCCAGGCGCGCAATCTGAACAAAAACAATTTGGCGTTTATCGGCGTGCCCATCACTCTGAACAACGATCCCATCGGTGTGCTCAGTGCCGACCGGCTTTTCGGTCCGGAAGTGGATTTCAAGGAAGATATCCGGTTCCTGACCATTGTTGCGGCCCTGATGGCTCAATTTGTCAGTCTCAACCGCCAGGTGGAGCGACGGGAAGAGGATCTGATCACTGAAAACCGCAGCCTGCGGGCTGAAGTTTCGGCGCAATACAACCATTTTTTCGCGGTGGGCATCAGCCCGGCCATGCAGGTTCTCAACAAGATGATCCGCAAGGTGGCCCCCAGCAAAGCTTCGGTCCTCCTGCTGGGCGAGTCGGGTACCGGAAAAACCCTGACCGCCCGGATCATCCATGAACTGAGCCATCGCCGCCGGAACCCGTTCACGAAAGTCAATTGTGCTTCCCTGCCGGACAATCTCATTGAATCCGAACTGTTCGGGCATGAAAAAGGGGCCTTTACCGGTGCCACCAGCCTGAAAAAGGGCCGGCTCGAGGAGGCAGACAGCGGAACGATTTTTCTGGATGAAATTGGTGAGCTGCCCTTGCCCGTGCAGGCCAAACTCCTGCGTTTTTTGCAGGAGCGCGATTTCGAACGCCTGGGGAGTACGCGGACGCGAAAAGTGGACGTGCGCATTGTGGCCGCCACCAACATGGATTTGAACCTGGCGGTAGCAGAAGGCCGTTTTCGGTCCGACCTGTTTTATCGTTTAAATGTGTTCCCCATCGCCATACCGCCATTGCGCGAGCGCAAAGCCGATCTGCCCCTGTTGATCGACTACTTCACCACCAAAACGTCCCAGGAGTATGGCTTCGGTTTTACATTTACCGAAGAAAGCATGGCCATCCTTTCCAACTACGATTGGCCCGGCAACGTGCGCGAATTGGAAAATCTCATCGAGCGGGTGGCCATTATGGCCGAAACCGCTCAGATTGAACCGCAGATGCTGCCGGATTATCTGATAAATGGACACAATTGCCCTCCCCTGCCTTTTGTGGAGAATTCAGGCAATTCGCAGCTGGAGATCATGGAAAAAGAAACCCTGCTGGCTTCGTTGTCCCGCAACGACTGGGTCCAGCAGAAAGCCGCCCGGGAGATTGGGCTGACCCTGCGCCAGATGGGTTACCGGGTCAAGAAGTACAACCTGGGCAAGATTATCCGTGAGCACAAGAAATTGCAGTCCAGAGCCTCCTGAGGCGTTCGTTCCGCCCAAATCCTTCCTGATTTTTTCGTATCGACCCAAGCCTGCTATTTCTATTGGTGGACCAGGATAGATTCTACCGGTCCGGTGCGATGGGTGTCCTGATTCAAGCAGCCGTGCCAACAAAAAAGGCCCGTGCGCCCGCGCTTACCTTGGCCCAATCTACAAACCTGCCACCTGAATCTACACTATTGTCGATGGGCAATCGACATGATTGTAGATCGCCCTTGCCCGGAGAAAAAGAAGTAGACCTGACCCGATGCCCCTATGGGAAAAATCGATAATGATTTCATGGCGCTTTTGATCTTTTACTTTTCTGCCGGCTGCGGTGGCATGACGATTGCTCTATCCCAGGGCAACAAATGCTGGAACAACTACCATAACCCTGGCAGACAAAAGGAAATGGAAAGATGAGAAAAGTGGCAATTTACGGCAAGGGCGGAATCGGAAAATCAACCACCACCCAGAATACGGTCGCCGGTCTGGCCGAAATGGGCAAAAAGGTAATGGTGGTCGGATGCGATCCCAAGGCGGACTCCACCCGTTTATTGCTGGGCGGTCTTGCGCAAAAAACGGTTCTCGATACCCTCAGGGAAGAGGGGGAGGACGTGGAGCTGGAAGATGTCCGCAAAGAAGGCTTCGGCGGCACCATGTGTACGGAGTCCGGTGGTCCCGAGCCGGGTGTGGGCTGCGCCGGCCGGGGCATTATCACATCCATTAACCTCCTGGAGCAATTAGGCGCCTATGCCGACAGCGAGGTCCTCGATTATGTTTTTTACGACGTATTGGGGGATGTGGTTTGCGGCGGTTTTGCCATGCCCATTCGTGAAGGCAAGGCCCAGGAGATCTACATCGTCGTGTCCGGCGAAATGATGGCCATGTATGCCGCCAACAACATCTGCAAGGGGATCGTCAAATTCGCCGAAGCCGGCGGTGTGCGCCTGGGTGGGCTGATCTGCAACAGCCGCAAAGTGGACAACGAAATGGAAATGATCCAGGCCCTGGCCGACAAGCTGGGAACCCAGATGATTCATTTTGTCCCCCGTGACAATATGGTCCAGAAGGCTGAAATCAACCGCAAGACGGTTATCGAATTCGAAGACACTCATTCCCAGGCAGCGGAATACCGGGCGTTGGCCAAGAAGATCGATACCAATGAAATGCGGGTGATCCCGACACCTCTCGAGATCGAAGAATTAGAGAAGTTGCTCATCGATTATGGTATCGCGGCCTAGTGCCGCTATAAGCCATCTCAAAATTAGGGTTTTCGTTCGAGATCAAGGCGTGGCCGAGAATCAACCCACAGGCATACTGTCGTATGTCGAGGACTTGAGACGAGGGCACAACGCCGATATCGGGCGAAAAAACTTTTTTGAGATAGCTTCTATCCTGTCATCCCGAATCAAAGGAGAAATAGAGAGATGATTATGATTCGATCCATCGTTCGTCCCGAAAAGGTTGACAACGTTCTGGCAGCCCTGATGGAAGCCGGTTTCCCCGGTGTCACCAAAATGTCTGTCGTGGGGCGTGGCAAGCAGCGCGGCATAAAAATCGGTGAAATAACCTATGATGAAATCCCGAAGGAAATGCTGCTGACCGTCGTCAAAGACAATGACAAGGAATTTGCCGTTCAAACGATCATCAAGGCCGCCCGCACGGGTGACAAAGGCGCCTTCGGCGATGGCCGGATATTCATCGTGCCGGTTGAAGAGGCGTACACCATCAGCTCCGGCATCAAAGAATCAGCCGATGGCGAAACAGAAGAGGTGGCGATATGAAAGAGGTGATCGCCATCGTGCGAATGAACATGATGAACAAAACCAAGCGCGCCCTGGCCGACGCTGGTTTGGGATCGATCACGGCCCGGAATGCATTGGGGCGTGGCAAAGGGATTGTGGATCTCCAGTTGCTCGAGGGCGCCGAACATGGCTACGAGGAAGCGATCGCCCAGCTCGGACAGAGTCAGCGATTGATACCCAAACGCGCTGTACTGATGGTGGTCAATGACGATTTGGTGGAGAAGGCCGTGAAAACCATCATCAAGACCAACCGTACGGGCAAATCAGGTGACGGAATGGTTTTTGTGCTGCCCTGCGCGGAGGCGATTCGGGTGCGAACCGGCGAGCGGGGTGAAGATACGCTGGATGACGGTTGATGTAGTGCTGTACCTGACCATCAAGACAAATTCAAAATCAGATTTTCGATAGGAGATATGGACATGGCTATGGGCGCGAATAAAAAACCGGCCGAAAATGTCAAGCTGGATCGCCAGGATCCTGAGAAAGTAAAAGCCAGGCTGCTGGCAAAATATCCTCCCAAGGTGGCCCGCAAGCGCGCCAAACAGATCGTCATCAACAAGGTTGAACCCGACGGCAAAGTACCGGTGATCAACTCCAATGTGCGCACGGTGCCGGGCCTCATGGGGCAGCGCGGATGCTGTTATGCCGGCTGCAAGGGCGTGGTTCTGGGGCCGACCCGGGATATCATCAATATCACCCACGGGCCTATCGGCTGCGGCTACTACAGCTGGCTGACGCGTCGCAACCAGACCGATCCGGACAGCACCGCCGACGGTCACAACTTCATGACCTACTGCTTTTCAACGGACATGCAGGACGAGGAGATTATCTTCGGCGGGGAAAAAAAGCTCAAGCAGGCGATCCAGGAAGCCTATGACAATTTCAAACCCAAGGCGATTGCGGTATTTTCGACGTGTCCGGTGGGCCTCATCGGCGATGACGTTCATGCGGTCTGTCGTGAAATGAAGGCCAAGCTGGGCATCAATGTTTTCGGCTTTTCCTGTGAGGGTTACAAGGGCGTCAGCCAGAGTGCGGGGCATCACATCGCCAATAACGGGATTTTTAAACATGTGGTGGGTCTGGACGACACCATCAAGGACGGCAAGTACCGCATCAACCTGTTGGGCGAGTATAACATCGGCGGCGACGCCTTTGAAATCGAGCGCCTCTTCGAACGCTGCGGCATTACCCTGGTCTCTTCCTACAGCGGTAATTCCAGCATTGATGCCTTTGCCAATTCCCACACCGCCGACCTGAACCTGATCATGTGCCACCGCTCCATCAACTATGTGGCGGAAATGATGGAGACCAAATTCGGGGTGCCCTGGGTCAAGGTGAATTTTATCGGTGCCGCGGCGACGGCCAAATCCCTGCGTAAAATTGCCCAATATTTCGATGAGAAAGAGCTTACGGAAAGGGTGGAGGCGGTCATTGCCGAGGAGATGCCCGCCGTCGAAGCGGCCTGTGCCGAAGTGCGTCCCCGCACCGAAGGCAAGCGGGCCATGCTGTTCGTGGGCGGTTCCCGCGCCCACCACTACCAGGAACTGTTTGCCGAATTGGGCATGAAGACCCTTTCGGCCGGGTACGAATTCGGTCACCGCGATGACTATGAGGGCCGCAAAGTGCTGCCGGACATCAAGGTGGACGCCGACAGTCGCAACATCGAAGAACTCGAAATCACACCGGACCCGGAACGCTATAATCCGCGCATCAGCGACGCCCAAAAAGTCGCGTTGGAGGCCAAGGGGCTGCAATTCAGCGCCTACGACGGCATGATGCCGGAAATGCCCGAAGGCACCATGGTGATCGACGACCTGAGTCAGTATGAAACCGACCAGCTCATCAGGATATTCAAGCCGGATATCTTCTGCGCCGGTATCAAGGAAAAATATACCGTTCAAAAACACGGCATTCCGCTGAAGCAGCTCCACAGCTACGACTACGGGGGGCCCTACGCCGGCTTCAAGGGGGCGGTCAATTTCTACAGGGAAATCGATCGCATGGTCAGCAGCCGGGTGTGGCAGTACATGCGCGCACCCTGGCAGGAGCATCCCGAGTTGTCGGCCACCTATGCCTGGGAGTGACCGACAGGGGCCGAGGGGTCAAGGGTAAAAATCCGGATCACTGCCCCTACGAGAACGGATATTTCCAGCCCCCCTTGGACCCTCGGATCCTTGGACCCTTGAACCCTCAGGATCGGTTTGAACCTGATCCCCTGAAGTAAGGAGAAAGAAATGCTACTGAGACATACATCCACTGAAATCAAAGAACGCAGCGCTTTGACGGTCAACCCGGCCAAAACCTGCCAGCCCATCGGGGCCATGTATGCGGCCCTGGGGGTTCATGGCTGCCTGCCGCACAGCCATGGCTCACAGGGGTGCTACGCCTACCATCGCAGTGCCCTGACGCGGCACTTCAAAGAGCCGGTCGTGGCGGCCACCAGCGCTTTTACCGAAGGGGCATCGGTGTTTGGCGGCCAGGCCAACCTGGTGCAGGCCATCGACAATATTTTTTCGGTATACAATCCGGATGTCATCGCCGTGCACACCACCTGCCTGTCCGAAACAATCGGGGACGACGTGCCCCAGATCTTCGCCAAGGCCATGGCGGACGGCAAGGTGCCCGACGGGAAATTCCTCTTCCATGCCAACACCCCCAGCTACGTCGGGTCGCATGTGACCGGCTTCGCGAGTACGACCAAGGCCATGGTGGATTACTTCGCCGAATCCAACGGACGCAAAGCGAAAACGATCAACCTGATTCCGGGCTACGTGGAGCCGTCGGACATGGCCGAAATCAGGCGCATCGCCGAGAGCATGGGAATTGCGACCATCATGTTTCCGGATACCTCCAAAGTGCTCAACGGCCCTTTGACAGGGAAATATAAGATGTTTCCGGAGGGAGGCGTCACCATCGACGAGCTGAAAAAAAGCGGCAGCAGCACGGGTACCATTGCCCTGGGGCGCATCGCCTCCATGCCGGCCGCGCGGGCCCTGGATGCCAAGTGCAAGGTGCCCTGCGAAATCCTGGGATTGCCCATCGGCCTGCACGGCACCGATGCCTTCGTGGATACCCTGCGCCGCATGGCCGGGGTGAGCGTTCCGGATGGCCTCAATCTGGAGCGCGGCCAGCTGGTGGACAGTATTTCCGACTGGCACCAGTACCTTTACGGCAAGCGGGTAGCCATCGTCGGCGATCCGGACCAGGTACTGGCCCTGACACGCTTCCTGGTATCGCTGGACATGCGGCCGGTCCATATCGTCACCGGCAGCCCGGCCGGGAAAAAGTACATCAAATCCCTGCAGGCGGCCGTTGCCGAAGTTCCCGAAGCGGTGAACATCAAGGTGCCCGGCGACATGTATCTCTTTCACCAGTGGATCAAGAACGATCCGGTGGACCTGATCATCGGGAATACCTACGCCAAGTATATTGCCAAGGACGAAGACATTCCGCTGGTACGCCACGGTTTCCCCATCTACGACCGTTTGGGGCACAGCTACTTCTCCACCATGGGGTATCGGGGTGGCTTGCGCCTGATGGAGAAGCTGCTGGATGCCATCCTGGACTGCAAGGATCGCGATGCGGATGACATCACCATGGAACTGGTCATGTAATGTGTTTTCCGAAACCGGGTTTCGGAAAACGCATTACAAACGTCGTTCGACCACGATTCGATCGGGTGCCAGCTTGTTCGACCATTGATCCAAACGTGTGATGCCGTGCATCCAGAATCCCGCATCAAGGATACCGGAACCAGCATCCAGAAAAGGAGCCCTCATGTCTTCCATTCCCATACTCGAAGCCCGGCAGGCGCAAATTCACCAGAAGGGTACCCAGCCCTTCGAGATGGACTGCGGCAAGCACAGCCTGGCCGGTTCGGTAAGTCAGCGGGCCTGTGTTTTCTGCGGCTCCCGCGTGGTGCTCTATCCCATTGCCGATGCCTTGCACCTGATCCACGGCCCCATTGGCTGCGCGGCCTACACCTGGGATATCCGCGGCGCCCTCTCGTCGGGGCCGGAACTGCACCGCATGAGCTTTTCCACCGACCTGCGCGAAAAGGATGTCATCTTCGGCGGGGAGAAAAAGCTGGCGGCGGCGTTGGGCGAATTGATCGACCAGTATCGACCCAAGGCGGCGTTTGTCTACGCCACCTGCATCGTCGGCATTATCGGCGACGATGTGGCCGCGGTGTGCCGGAAAGTCGAGCAGGAAAAAGGCATACCGGTCCTTCCGGTTCACTCGGAAGGTTTCAAGGGCACCAAGAAGGACGGCTACAAAGCGGCCTGCGATGCGCTTTTCAAGCTGGTGGGCACCGGTTCCACCGCCGATATCGCCCCGGTCAGCATCAACATCCTGGGGGAATTCAACATCGGCGGCGAGGCCTGGATCATCAAAAAATATTACGAACAGATGGGGGTTCAGGTGGTCTCCATCATGACCGGCGACGGCCGGGTGGACCAGGTGGCCCGCAGCCACGGGGCGGCCCTCAATGTCGTGCAATGCTCCGGCGCGCTGACCTTTCTGGCCGAGATGATGAAGGCAAAATACGGCACCCCCTACATGCGGGTGTCCTATTTCGGCATCGACGACATGGCCAAGGCTTTGTACGACGTGGCCGAACATTTCAACGCAGCCCCCGAGGTGATGGCGCGCACCCGCGCGATCGTGCGCCGCGAGGTCGAGACCATCATGCCCGAGCTCAACCGCATCAAATGCGATCTGTACGGCAAGCGGGCCGCCATTTACGTGGGGGGCGCCTTCAAGGCGTTTTCCCTTATCAAGGCCTTGCGCTACCTGGGAATGACCGTGGTGCTGGTAGGGTCGCAAACCGGTAATGAGAGCGACTACGCCACCCTCCAGGACATGTGCGACGACGGCACCGTCATCCTGGATGACGCCAATCCGTTGGAATTGTCCAAATACATCATCGAGAAGAAGGCTGATCTGTTCATCGGCGGCGTCAAGGAACGCCCCATCGCCTTCAAGATGGGCATCGGTTTTTGCGACCATAATCACGAACGCAAGATCCCGCTGGCCGGATTTGAAGGCATGCTGCATTTCGCCCGTGAAGTTCATAACTCGGTGACCAGCCCGGTCTGGCAGTTCGCACCGGCGCGTGCGGCGGTCCTTGAAAGCAAAAAGGAGGTGGCTCGATGAAGTCCGCGCGGAAGACCGAAACCTACACGGCCACGCAGAATGCCTGCAACCTGTGCGCGCCCCTCGGGGCGGCCCTGGTTTTCAAGGGCATTGCCAACAGCGTCCCCCTGCTGCACGGCTCCCAGGGATGCTCCACCTACATCCGGCGCTACATGATCAGCCACTTCAAAGAGCCCATGGATATCGCCTGCTCCAATTTCGGGGAAAAGACGGCCATTTTCGGCGGGGGGGCCAACATCAAGCTGGCCCTGGACAACATCCGCCGGCAGTACCATCCGGACCTGGTCGGCATTGCCACCACCTGCCTGTCGGAGACCATCGGCGACGACGTGCCCATGTTCATCAAAGCCTATCGGGATGCAAATCCGGATGAAGATTTGCCGGCACTGGTCCATGTGGCCACCCCCAGCTACCAGGGAACCCACATGCAGGGATTCCATGGGGCCGTGCGCGCCCTGGTGGAAACCCTGGCCGAAGCGACATCGCGAAATGAGCGTCCGGCGGTGAATCTCTTCCCGGGCATGGTTTCGCCGGCGGACCTGCGGCATCTGAAAACCATCCTGGCGGATTTTGACCTGGCCGGCAACCTGGTGCCCGATTACAGCGACACATTGAATGGCCCCCTGTGGACCGAATACCACCGTATTCCCCCGGGCGGCACACCGGTGGCGGCATTGCGCGCTACCGGCGGTGCGGCAGCCAGCATCGAGTGCGGCCTGGTCCTGGCCGATGAACCCAAGACCGCCGGAACCTGGCTCCAGGAGCGCTTTGACGTGCCGCTGCACCGCCTGGGCCTGCCCATCGGTATCGGCCAGAGCGACCGGCTCTTCCAGGTTCTGTCCAAAATCAGTGGAAAACCGGTCCCGGAAAAATACACGGCCCGGCGCGGGCGTCTGCTGGATGCTCTGGTGGACGGCCACAAACATCTCAACGGCGTGAAAGTCGCCCTGTTCGGGGAAGAAGATTTGGTCGCCGGCCTGGCGGGTTTTTGCGGGGAGGTGGGCCTTGTGCCGGTGCTTTGCGCCACCGGCGGCGGTAAAGGGCGGTTCGCCCAGGCGGTGCACAAGGTGGTGCCGGAGCGCTATCACGACCAGATGCAGGTGATGGAAGACGTGGATTTCGTCACCATCGAAAAAGCGCTGGAAGCAATCGACGTGGATCTTCTCATCGGACACAGCAAAGGCTTTACCATGTCGCGGCGGTTGCAGCGGCCCCTGATCCGGGTGGGCTTTCCGGTGCACGACCGGGTCGACGGCAGCCGTCTGCTGCATGTGGGCTACCGCGGGGCCCAGCAGTTGTTCGACCGTATTGCCAATACGGTGATCGAAGAGAAGCAGAAGAAGAATGCCGTTGGCTATACCTACTATTAATATTTTTTTACTTTGTTTAAGGTGAGGGTATCCTTAAATGGAAGCACTCCATCTGATTGTCTTTGTGTACTTCTGTTCATTTTCTTCCACGTGGAAGAAAACGAACCAAAAGAAGACGCCCGTGCCCCGCTTAACCCTGCGCGTCGTCGGAGCGGCCGGAGCACGCGGAAACTCACCCGCCTTCGCTTGGGCTACGGCGGGTTCAGACAGTCCGCACGCTTTTTCCCGTCCGCCCCGCCGATGCTCGGCGCGGGACAATGGGATAAGCCCCGCACGTCAAATGGCGTTCCAAAGCCCTTTGGGCACCAAATTAGGTTAACGACACGGTTAGCAAACACGTTGCCTTCCGTTGGAAAATGACGATTAACCCGAGAGGGCCATACCATGAATCTTGACAACCATCCCTGTTTCAATCCCGGTGCCTGTAAATCCTTCGGGCGGGTGCATCTGCCGGTGGCGCCCCGCTGCAATATCCAGTGCAAATTCTGCAACCGCAAGTTCGACTGCGTCAACGAGACGCGTCCCGGTGTCACCAGCGCCGTGCTCTCGCCGGGGCAGGCCATGGTTTATCTGGAGGAAGTCTTTGCCCAAAAGGGGAACATTTCCGTCGTGGGCATCGCTGGCCCGGGGGATCCGTTCGCCAACCCCAGGGAAACCCTGGAGACCTTGTCCCGGGTGCGCTCCCGGTATCCGGACGTCATCCTGTGTGTCGCCACGAACGGCCTCAACCTGGCAGCGCACGTCGACGAACTGGCACGGCTCAAGGTGAGTCACGTCACCGTAACGGTCAATGCCGTGGATCCCGCCATCGGGGCCCAAATCTACGCCTGGATGCGCCTGGACAAACGGGTGGTCCTTGCCGAAAAGGGGGCCGCCGCCCTCCTGGAAAAGCAGTTGGCGGCGATTCGATTGCTCAAGGCCCGGGGGATCATGGTCAAGGTCAACAGCATCATTTTACCCGGAATCAACGACGACCATATCGAAAGGGTCGCCGAACACATGGCTGGTCTGGGTGTGGACCTGTTCAATGCCATGCCCTACTACCCCAATGCGGGCTCCGATTTCGAGGATTTGCCCGAACCGGGCAAAGACGTTGTTGAGACGATCCGCGCTGCCTGCGCCCGCCATGTCAAGCAGATGCGGCACTGCACACGCTGCCGCTCCGACGCGGTCGGCCTTTTGGGGGAAGCCACGGATAGGGGGTTGATGGACACCCTCAATGCCTGTCAGCGATTGGATGTGAGCAAACCCCGGACAGCAAGGGTGTCGCCGCGTCCCCGCGTGGCTGTGGCCAGCATGGAAGGGATGCTGGTGAACCAGCATCTGGGGGAAGCCGCCAAGCTCATGATCTATGGTGAGACGCAGGGCCGGGTCGAACTGGTGGAGGTCCGCACGACCCCACCCCGGGGCGGCGGCCTGGCACGGTGGCAGGCGCTGGCGGAAACCCTGTCGGATTGCAGCTCCCTGCTGGTCAGCGGCGTAGGGACCAATCCCGAAAAAGTGCTATCGGCTTCGGGCATCCGGGTCATGGAGATCGAGGGGCTGATCGAAGAAGCCGTGCGGGCGGTGTTTGCCGGCGAGAGCCTCAATCACATGGTCAAACGGACGTTGACCGCCTGTGGCAGTGCATGCGGGGGTAGTGGCATGGGGTGTGGCTGATGGGATGCGTCCTGCCGATATCTTTCAGTCCCGGGTGGTGCTCTCGTACCTTCGTGATCCTCGACGTAGTCGAAACCACGCCTCCGGATACGGAAAGCACTGCGGCCTTGCCCGAAACTCAAATCTATCGCCGCTGACGCACACCATGCAACGACTTTGAGCCGTCGATTTTTTACCATTCAACCTCGAACGGTTTTGTATTTCGTTCGAGATCAAGGCTTGTGAGTCACGAGGAGCGAGGCGTACGGATGGTACGCCGCAGTGACGAGGGAGGAAACGTAACGCAGATATCGGACGAAATACAAAACCGTTCGGAGGAGGAGAGATGGAGAAACCTGAGTATCACATTTTTGTCTGTGCCAGTTTTCGCGCTGATGGGGACGCCAAAGGCGTCTGCCACAAGAAAGGATCGGTGGATCTGCTGCCGTATATCGAGAATGAAATTCTCGACCGGGGTCTCGATGCCCAGATCACCAGCACGGGCTGCATGAAGGCCTGCGACCACGGGCCGGTCATGGTGATTCACCCCCAGGGGCTCTGGTACGGCAAGGTGGAAAGCGAAGATGCCGTGGATGAAATCCTGGATGCCCTGGAAGATGGGGAAGCCGCCGAAGAGTTTCTCATCCGCTGACAGAAAAAATTCGGAGGTGGTTTGCGAACGATCGCAAGGAAAACGAAAACCGAAGGTCGCATAACGGAGGCCGGAAGACATGCATTTTCAAGCCATAACCGGTTGGCACGATCACATTGTGGCCGGATGCCAATATTTGAAGACCGCCAGCAACGGTATGACACGCCGGTCGGTGTTCAGCAACGAGGTGATTTTTCAACTGGCGGCCATGGCCATTGAAAAGCTCATGGTCGGGGTGTGCCAGTATCATCAGCAAATGCCCGCCGACAACACCCTCACCGGACTGGTGGCAGCGCTGTCCGAGGTCTGCCCGTTGGATGCCGACCTGGCCGGCATGATCACGCGTATCGAAAAGGTTGACGACATGTGTTCCCTGACGCCCGAGCGACGTCAACCGCCCGGCGACCTGGACATTGAGGCGATATTGATCGCCGGCCGTGAAATCGTCGGCTTTGCCAAACAGCACGTCCCCTGGGATGCTTGCGGTGCGGCAGCAACCTAACACGGATATTTGAAGAAAGGATAGGCCTTATGAAAGCAACCTGGGAGAAGATACTGGAATATGCCTCCATGCCGCTGCACGGCACCATGTCGCGCCAACTGCGCAAAGGACTTCGGCTGCAGATCAACGAGGGCAAGGTGTACGAGGCGGCGGTCCTCTTTCTCAATGAAAAATTTGTGCGTTTGACCGAGACCGACGGGACGACCGTCAATACCTATTATGATTTGGACAAAATTGCTTCCATCCGTACGGTGAGTCCGGCCGAGAAGACATGATTCCTTTTGGCGCAAACCGGTAAATTCCATGGTTTTTAACGCCCTATCCCGGATATTTCACGCGTTCGAGATGTTCATCGGCAAGGCATCAGGGGCGCTGCTGTACGCCTGTACCGCAAGCCCCTGATAACGCAGCCGATGGGTATCTCGGGCGCGCCCGCAGGGTGAAATTTTTTCTGCTTTTTTGGGAAGCAACGCAGGTTACAAACTGTTACCGAAAAATCAAACCGCGAACAGCGCGTATAACATCGATATATTTACATAAATTTTATTGTGCGAAAAAATTTCATGAAATATTCGGGATAGTTGCCGGTGCAACGGAGATGACGATGGACACGAAGGCCCTGACCATACGATCCGCCGGGCAGGACGATCTGGAAACCATGGTTGCCCTGCTGCAGGCACTGTTTGCCATAGAGGAGGACTTTACCCCCGATCCGGAACGCCAGCGAAGGGGGCTGATCCGTTTTCTGGACGGCTGCGGCAAGCATCGCGGCATTCTGGTGGCGGCAAGCGGGGCCGAGGTGATTGCCATGGCCACGATCCAGATCCTGGTATCCACGGCCGAAGGAGGGGCGGTCGGCCTTGTGGAAGACGTGGTCGTGCACCAGGACCACCGCGGCTGCGGGGTCGGCCGGCGCCTGATGAACGGCGTCATGGCCTGGGCGCAGGAACGCGGCCTGACCCGACTGCAACTGCTGGCGGATCGCACCAATTTCAACGCCCTTGATTTTTACGACCGGATGGGGTGGGTGCCGACACGGCTCATCTGCCTGCGAAGGCATATGTGATTGAAAACAGGAGATGGCATGAAGGACGCTCAAATGAAGCATGATCGTTGTCATGTGCGGATCATCGACACCACCCTGCGGGATGGAGAACAGGCGCCGGGCATCGTGTTTGATCGATCCACCAAAATGGCTATCGTCCACCTCCTGGCCGAGGTCGGCGTGGCGGAATTGGAGGTGGGCACACCGGCCATGGGACAAAAGGTGCGGGACGACATCCGTGCCATTGCGGGAATGGATCTGGGTGTGTTGCTCACCTGCTGGTGCCGGGCCCTGACCCGCGACATCGAGCTGGCGGCCCGCTGCGGAACAGCCGGCGTGCACATCAGTTTTCCGGTTTCCCCCATCCTCATGCGGGCCATGGACAAACCCCGGGAATGGGTGCTGGCGCAGCTCAGGGCGTTGGTGCCCTGGTCATTGTCACGGTTCCAGCTGGTTTCCGTGGGGGCCCAGGATGCTTTCCGGGCCGCGCCCGAATTTCTTCAGGCCTTTGTGGCACTGGCCGCGTCCTGCGGGGCCCATCGCGTTCGTATTGCCGATACGGTCGGCCTGGCCCGCCCTCTGCAAACGGCGGCAATGGTTAAGGCGCTGACGCCTGTGGCCGGACGAACGGCCCTGGAATTCCATGGCCACAACGATCTCGGGATGGCTACGGCCAATGCCATTGCCGCCATCGAAGCCGGCATACAGGCGGTCAGCGTCACGGTCAACGGTATCGGCGAGCGGGCCGGCAATGCATCCCTGGAACAGGTTGCGGTTGCGGTGGGGACGCTTGAAAATCGTACCGGCGCCATCGACACGCGCAAACTCCTGCCCTTATGCCGGTACGTGTCCCAGGCCACCAAACGCGCCATACCGGTGGACCAACCCATCACCGGCGAAGGGGTGTTTCGCCACGAGTCGGGCATTCACTGTGCCGCGTTGCTGAACGATCCCCGGACGTATCAGCCTTTCAGTCCGGATGTCGTGGGCCGTGAAAAGATGCAACTGGTGGTCGGTCGTCACAGTGGATCGAAGGTTTTGCAGCATGTGATGGCGGAAGCCGGCCTGGCCCTGTCGAATGCGGAGACGAAAATACTGCTTGAAGCCGTCCGCTGTGAAGCCCTGAGGAAGGGAACGGTGTTTTCATCGGCGGATCTGGTTCAGCTCCACTGCAATACCCCGCCCTGACAAATGATTAACCCGAACATTTCATGGATTTTTTCTAAGCACTACATTTTATGCAACGATTCAGTAGCATAAAAGCTATTCGGGGTATGATTTTCAGGTGACACTTTGTATCCTTAGTCCATTCCCAAAATCATCGCCAAAATTTCACCCTGCGGGCGCGCCGCGATGCTCATTGGCAGTGTTATCAGATCCTTACGGTAGCATTCGTACAACGGAGACCTGATGTCCTCCAATGAACATCTCGAACGCGTGAAATATCAGGGATAAGCTGCAAACAACTGAGCACCCGCCGCTCGTATTAGCAAATCGCTTAAAATTCACACAGCAGCGATTCACCTCATTTATAGATGACCTCAGCGGCTAAACTATAATGAAGGGCTGGTCTGTCCAAATTTCAGATGAATCAAACCGACGCATCAATAAATCGAAAAGGAACGGATTCAATTGAAAAATAATTGAAGTCTGAGGCCGATTTCGATATATCTATTTGATATTTAATAGAATAAATATCGATAAATCTTTTTAAATTGAAAAAAATTGAAGAAAAATGGTAAAAAATACCAACCATGACTTGGCAAAAAATCATTGTCAAAGATTTTGTATGAAATAGATTGCCCAATTATATCTTGTGAAATCCTCAGGCCTTAAAAATATTTATGGCCTTGTTGTTATTTAAACATTTTGGGTATTTTTGTTCTTATGCCACAATTGGCCACAATCATCTTCGATGCAGATTTATATTGTGAATAATATCGCTGGGAAACCTAATATTTGCGCATATCCATGCCCATGCCTTTAAAGTTCATCTGCTGAAATCGACCAACAAATTGAAAATCCCTCCATTTTGAGTCCCCCTAAAGTTTTTTTAGGGAAACCGATTCTCATAGAAATTGCCCTCAAATTTTTCTTGTTACATTTTGTAAATATTTTGTGACCAATTTTTATTTTTAATCGTATTTGGAATTTCCTTCACAAAAATAGTGTTTATCTCTTCTCTTCTCTTTTTTCTTTGGCACATCCTTTGCTCATACCCTCTTTCAACGATTTACAGAAGAACTCTTATCTTCTGACGCAGGTCTTGGCCAGGGCTCGGTGTTTACCTTTTTTGAATGACCAATGCTTGTTTGAAGGGGGGTGGTAAGGCGCATCGGTTTTACTTTTGATTGTTTTGTTTCACTAAATCACCATATCAATCTTAAGAGGAGACAAAAGAAATGGAAAAGATTTGGAACTTTCTGAAAGACGAAGATGGAATTGAAACTGCTGAATACGCCGTAATGGGTGCCCTTGTCGTTATTGTCGCAGCAGGAGCAGCTGTTCTACTGGGACAGGCCATTGATACTTCAATTGACAACGTAACTACGGCAATCAACGGATAAAAATTCGCCGTCTGATCATTAGCCCTCTTCATGGAAAGTGTTCATGAAGAGGGCTAAACAAATAGTCAAAAATTTTCAAAGATAAAGAGTACCATACCATGGAAGAATATTTGATTATATTGCTGGCCATCGCCACGGGGATAGCGGTGATTGAAGATATTCGCCGATTGAAAATACCCAACTGGGTAACCTACCCGACCATGCTCCTCGCACTTATTGCCCATGTTGTGGCAGGCGGCGTCGATGGACTTTTGTTCAGTGCAGGAGGAATGGCAACCGGGATAGGGCTGTTCATTATCCCTTACCTCATGGGCGGTATGGGGGCAGGAGACGCCAAGCTCATGGGGGCGGTCGGCGCCATAATAGGACCCAAAGGTGTACTGATGGCCTCGATCCTGGTGGTTCTTTTCGGGGGTGTTTACGGCGCTATTCTTTTTGCCCTGAACAGAGGCAATGCCGTCTCGTTTGGCAAGCGTTTGTATGCAACGACCAAAACACTTTGGCTTACAAAAAATCTGATTTTAATACCTCCGGACACTGAAGAAAAACGGCTGGTTTTGCGTTACGCAATCCCCATTGCCGTGGGAACCTTTTGCTATCTGGCGATGGAATACAACGGGTATGATGTCTTTAAACAATTATTATAAGGCCATTTAAACAACTTCATCAGTAAAAGAAGGAGAAAAACATCATGGGTAGATGGAAAGCATTCATTCCAATCGCCTTGGCCCTGATCATCGCGACAAGCGGCAGTTTGTTCCTGTACAACTGGCTGCAGTCGAAAAATATGCCGACCGATGTGGTCGAAATGACGGGCGAAAAGGTCGAAGCGGTGAAAGTCGTGGTGGCTGCGGCGAATTTGAACTGGGGCACCAAGCTCAAAAAGGAAATGCTGAAGACGGTGCCCTACATGAAAGAGAGCTTACCGGAAGGTCATTTTTCAGATCCTGCCAAGCTTGTAGGACGCGTCGTCGTAACGCCTCTCAAAATGACCGAACCTGTTTTGGAGTACAGACTGGCGCCAGAAAATGTAACGACTGGTGGCGTATCAGCCGTGATCCAATCAGGAATGCGCGCTGTGGCCGTGAAAGGCGACAAGGTCATCGGTATATCGGGTTTCATTCAGCCGGGCAACAGGGTTGATGTTCTAGTAACGCTCAAAGATCCCCGCAACAAGGAGGAAACCACCAAGTTGGTATTGAGCAATGTGCAGGTTCTGGCGGCTGGAACCGAGGTCGAAGAAAACGAAGAAGGCAAGCCTAACCCGGTGGACGTCTATACCCTTGAGGTGGACCCGGAGCAGGCTGAAAAGCTTTCCCTGGCCGCAACCAAAGGCAAGCTGCAGTTCGCCCTGCGCAATATGATGGATACCGAAACGGTCCTGACCAAGGGCGCGACCATACCGCAGACGCTGGCATCTCTGCGGGGCGATCCGCCCAAGCCCAAAACAAAGTCAGCGACTAAAAAGTGGGTGCCGCGAACCCGCAGCACGACAGTAGAAATGATCAAAGGCGACAAGGTCAGCAAGCAGAAATTCAAAATGTAACCTGGAGAGGAGAACGATCGGTATGTTACCGTCAACGGGAGTAAAACTAACAAAGTCTGCTGGGACGATCCTTGTGATCATGGTCTTCTTCCTGACGTGCATCCTATGGTCTGGTGGAGCCCTGGCGGAAGAAACGCACGTCGTGAAACGACTCAACCTGCTGGTGGGTAAATCCATGGTGCTGAAGAGCAAGGAGTCGGTCAAGCGCATATCCATTGCCGATCCCGATGTGGCCGACTTCGTCCTGATATCCCCCAATGAAATCTATGTCACGGGAAAAAGCGCCGGCGTCACCAACATGACCCTGTGGCACCAAAAGGGAAATTACAAAATCTTCGATCTCGATGTGGGTTTCGATGTTTCCCAGCTGAAACAGAAACTCAATGAAATTCTGCCGGACGAAGGCGACCTCAAGGTAACGGCAACGCATCAGGCGATCACCCTTTCCGGGCGGGTCTCCAGTGCCGCCAATCTTTCCCAGGCCCTCTCCCTGGCCCGCTCCTATGCCCCGGAAGGCAATATCAACAATCTGGTTGAGGTGCGGGGCGTGCAGCAGGTCATGCTGGAAGTGAGGGTGGCTGAGATGCAGCGCAGCCTGGCGCGCCGCATGGGGGTCAACTTCAATTACCTGACCGATAGCGGCAAATTCGGCGTCAACCAGTTGGGGAACCTCACGACCCTGGTGGATCCCGATGATGCCAACATCAGCATACCGGGTTTGATCGATGTCGGTGCCGGTTTCGTGACGGAGCCTTTTGGGACCTTCGTGTCACCGACCGTCAGTTCCATTTTCAGGTTCAGCAGCAATGACACGACGTGGACCGGTTTCGTCGACGCTCTCAAAGCCGACGGTCTGGTCAAAGTCCTGGCGGAACCCACGCTGATCGCATTGAGCGGACAGAATGCCAACTTCCTGGCCGGCGGAGAATTCCCGGTGCCCGTGCCTCAAGGGCTTGGCACCGTGGCCATCGAATACAAACCGTTTGGTGTCGGTTTGACCTTTACCCCCACGGTTCTGGACGACGGCAAAATCAACATCAAGGTAGCCCCCGAAGTCTCTGAACTGGATTTCAGCAATGCGGTGCAACTTGAAGGCTTCGTGGTGCCCGGTCTCAACACGCGCAAAGCGGAGACGGTGATTGAACTGGCCGACGGACAGAGTTTTGCCATTGCCGGACTGCTGCGCGATACGGCCAGGGATGCCATGAGCAAATATCCGCTTCTAGGTGACATCCCTATCTTGGGAACGCTGTTCCGCAGCCGGTCTTTCCAGAAGAACGAAACCGAGCTGATTATCATCGCCACCCCCCACCTGGTGAAGCCCATCGATGGGGATAAGCAGCCGCTGCCCACCGACTATTATATCGAACCCAACGACACCGAGTTCTATGTCCTGGGGCTGATGGAAGGGCAGGCTAAGGTAAAGGAAAACAATCTTCAGGGCGATATGGATGGGGAATTTGGACACGCTACACCCTAACAACCTTCGAATATAAAGATTACAGACCAAACATGAGGGGGAAGCAATGCTGAGCAACACATTCAAACTTATCGCAGGCACTATCGTCTTGATGGCGTTTCTGGGCTGTTCACAAAATCGAAATGTTTTTATGGGCGAGTCCCGGCTCGATAAAAACTGGGGCCGGGCATACGAAACCGCTAAACACAACCAGATCATCAACCATGATGCCGGGAAAAACATCGATCCGGTGGAGGGGCTCGATGGCGATGCCTCCGAAAGCAACATGAAAGCCTACAAGAGCGGCGGAAAAGCCCAGCCGAAGGCGGCCACTGAATTTGGGGTCGTAACGGTAAAGCAATAGAACAGGATGAAGATCAAAGTACTATAAGGGAATTCGAGACATGACAACATCGACGAACCCATATCCTAAATCCGTCAGTCCAACGAAGGGCGCCCAATCGAAAACGATCGCGAGGAATGGGGAAGATATCCCAGGCTGCAGCGGCATGACCGCAAACTGTTCATCCCGCAGTCTGATCTATCGACCGGCCCGGAAGGATAGCATGATCGAGGATGAAAACGGCGGGTCAATGGCCGAATTTGCAATTATTGCGCCACTTCTTTTCGTGATCCTCTTCGGAATCATTGAATTCGGGGTTCTTCTCTATGACAAGGCCATGCTCACCAATGCCAGTCGTGAGGGTGCGCGGGCCGGCATTGTCTACGATTTCGACAGCGTCGCCGGAACCAATCATCCGGACAATGCCACCATCATCGCAACAGTTCAGCAGTACTGCCAGGACTACCTCATATCGTTCGACAGCGCTTCGGCGGTCAATATTAACATATCCAGGGCCGGGTCACCCTCCCTGGATTCCGCCGGTGACCAGCTCACGGTGAACGTCACCTACCCCTTCCGCTTTCTGGTCTTCTCGAACGTCCTGGCGTTGCTGGGGGGCAACATTAACGACAGCCTGAACCTGCAGGCCGAAACCGTCATGCGAATGGAATGAATAGAGGTAATGTGCCATGAAATACGGCTTAAAGACCAATAAAAAAACGGTTTTGTTGAACCAGAAAGGCATCACCCTTCCCCTGGTGGCCATACTGATGTTCGTACTTTTGGGCATTGTGGCGTTAACCATCGATCTGGCCCATCTCTACGTGGTCAGGAACGAACTGCAGAACGCCGCCGATGCCGGCGCTCTGGCCGGTGCCCGGTTCCTCTACAACAACGACGGTTCGGCGGTCAATCCCGGGGCCAATCAGATTGCCTACGATGCGGCGCGCGACAACCGGGCCCTGGCAGAGACGGGCTGGATCGCGGTGGACGTAAACTGGTCCGACGGTCAAAATTCAGGCGCCAACGTCGATGTTCAGCGGGGACACTGGTCTTTTACCACCCATACGTTTACTGCCAACGATTCCCTGTTTCCGGTCGATCTTGATCGAACCACCGAAGAACTGGACGGCGACCTGAATTTCATCAATGCCGTTCGGGTTGTGGCCAGGCGACAGGCCACACCGGCAGCCTCCTTTTTTGCCCGGATTTTTGGATATGACGATTTCGAGCTCTACACGGATGCCGTGGCCTACATCGGTTTTGCCGGATCCCTGCGCCCGGAAGATGTGGACCAGCCCATTGCCATCTGCCGCCAGAGCATCGTGGATCCTGAAACCGGGGCCTATTCCTGTGCCACCGGGCGAATGATCGACAGCGGCGGCGGATCGACCCACAATACGGCCGCCTGGACCAATTTTAGCCAGGAACCCTGCCAGACCACTTCGGTGCCCACGGTGAGGCCCCTGATCTGCGCCGACGGAAACCCCGAATCGCTCATCTTTGGTGCGGACATGGGCACGGTCGGCGGTATGCAGAACAATGTGTATGACCAAATGCGGGACTGCTGGATGGATCCGGCGACCGGCCTGGCGACCGACGATCGCGGTTATCCGATCGAACCCTGGACAATCACGCTGCCGGTCATCGACTGCCCTGGCAACAATCCGGGACCCTGCTCCGAACTGGTGGGTGTGGTAACCCTGGATGTCCTGTGGATCAAGCAGTCGAGCACCGATCCGCATTGGCAGGATATTCCCCTTGAAATGGAAAACTGGACCTATTCGGGCCTAAGTGACAATCCCGATTTGACTATTGATGACATGACTGACGCCCAGCGTCAGGAAGCATGGCAGGAATTTACAGATGCCTTCCAGTTGCACACGGCCGATGACACATCCGTAGGCGATTTGACCGCCAGCGACATCCAGAAAACCATGTTTTTTCGTCCGGATTGCAGTTATCACGAACCGCGTGGCGGCACCGGCGGCTATAATTTCGGCGTTTTGGCCAGGATACCTGTTCTGGTTGAATGAGCTATTCATGCTTAGCAGGCCTTTTAGTGTTGATAATGGAGTGAAATCATGAACCAGAAGATATCGATACGAATAGAGTCAAAAAATTCCGGCATCAAAAAAGAGCTGGAAAGGATTACCCTGTCGCTGGGGCAATTCATCCTATCAGAGCGAAAAGAGCGTCCTGATCTTCTGATTTATGAGTTGGGTGATGCGCCTGCGGAAGAATTCAAGCTGCTCCAGTCCTTGATCGAATCGAATGCCGTGGGAGAAGTCTTTGTGACTTCCCGGCAGCCGGACACGGATTTGCTGCTGAGGGCCATGCGTGCCGGCATCAAGGAGTTTTTTCCCCAGCCCCTGAACGCCCAAGATATTCAATCCGCCTTGGCTGCCCTGGTGAAGCGCCGGCAGCAGGCGGCCAATCATGAGACGGGCCACTATGGGCGCATCATCCATGTCATGGGGGCCAAGGGCGGGGTGGGAACGACCACGATTGCCGTGAACCTGGCCATGATCCTGGCCGACCTGAAGAAAGCGGGCTCGGTAGCCTTGGTGGACCTCAACACGGTCTTCGGCGAAATACCGCTTTTCCTGTCCGTGAAACCCAAATATCACTGGGGCCACATCGCCGGTAACCTGAACCGCCTCGATCGGACGTTTCTCATGAACGCCATGGCCAAACACGCCTGCGGCCTGCACATCCTGCCTTCCCCGAGCTACCTCAACGGGCATCCTCCGGCAACGGCCGATATCATGGAGCGTCTGTTGGGAGAGATGAAGTCGAATTTCGACTATATCATCGTCGACGGGGGCCAGGCACTGAACCCTCCGGCCATGAAGGTGATCGAAATGTCCCAACACATTCTTTTGATAACGCTTTTAAGCCTGCCCTGTTTGACCAACACAAAGAATGTTCTCAAATCCCTTGCCGGGCTGGAAGCGTTCAGTGAGGATCGGTTGGGCTTGATCGTCAATCGCTATCTGAAAAAGTCCGATCTTACGCTCCAGGAAGCCCAGGAAAGCGTTCGAACCGAAATCTTCTGGAACATTCCCAATGATTATAAGACGACCATGTCGGCCATCAACCGGGGGATTCCGCTGCACACCCTGTCACCCAAGGCGAACATCACCAAAAACCTGGCCTCCCTGGCCGATGCCTTTCTGGACGACAGTCAAAAGGATGCGAAACCAAAACGATGGGGACTTTTTTCATAATAGGTAATAGGGAACGGTCGGTAACGGATTCGTAATAACAAGGGGGTTGTTTTGAATACCATGCAAATATCGTCCAAAGGATCTGGGAACAGTGAAGCGCACCTTCAATTCAACGAGGAGTACTATGATTTCAAGGGCCGGATTCATGATCGTCTTCTCGATCAGGTGGATCTGTCGGTGATTGAAAGGCTTGAACCGAGTGTGCTCAAGAAAGAATTGCGCATCGTGGTGGATAAAATCCTTAACGACGATTCCAACGTCGTGCCCCTCAATGCGGTTGAAAAGGAAAAACTGCACAACGAGATCATCGACGAAGTGATGGGCTTCGGTCCTCTGGAGCCCCTGCTGCAGGACCCCACTGTGTCGGACATCCTGGTCAACAGTTTTCACCAGGTTTATGTCGAGCGCTTCGGCAAGCTGGAGCCGACCGACGTTCGTTTCAAGGATGAGGCCCACTTAAGGAAAATCATCGACAAGATCGTTTCGGCTGTCGGCCGGCGAATCGATGAATCCTCACCCATGGTGGATGCCCGCCTGGCGGATGGTTCCCGGGTCAATGCTATCATTCCGCCCCTGGCGCTGGACGGCCCTATGCTTTCCATTCGCCGGTTTTCAGTTGATCCGCTCGAACTCGATGATCTTCTGGGCTTCCAGACGCTGACCCCCCAGATCGGCGAGATACTAAAAGGAATCGTCAAATCGAGGCTGAATGTGCTGATTGCCGGCGGCACAGGAAGCGGTAAAACAACCTTTCTGAACGTTCTTTCACGTTTCATCCCGGCTGAGGAGCGCATCGTCACCATTGAAGATTCGGCTGAACTGCAGCTGAAGCAGCGCCACGTCGTGCGGTTGGAAACACGGCCTCCGAATATCGAAGGCAAAGGCGAGGTGACCCAGAGGGACCTGGTGATCAACAGCCTGCGTATGCGACCAGACCGCATCATCGTTGGCGAAGTACGCGGCAAGGAAGCCTTTGACATGCTCCAGGCCATGAATACGGGGCATGACGGCTCCCTGACCACCATCCACGCCAACTCGCCGCGGGACGCCCTTATGCGACTGGAAACCATGGTGGCCATGGCCAACTTCGAAATCCCCAGTCAATTTTTGCGACGTTACATCAGCTCCGCCATCGATGTTGTCATCCATCTTTCCCGGCTGACCGACGGTTCCCGCAAACTGATCAGCCTCCAGGAAATTACTGGGATGGAGGGCGATACCATCACGACCCAAAACATCTTTTCTTTCAAACAGCTTGGCATCAAGCCGGATGGCAAGGTCAGGGGCCGCTTCGCTTTCGAAGGGGTGCGCCCCAAGTTTATTGATCGCTTCAAGATGGTCGGCTTCAACGTCACGGCAGATCTCTTCGATCCAAGCAACCAGATCGAAGTCTGAGGCGCGAAAGGAGAATCGGCATGAATGTTATTTTTTTTGGCATCGTGATTTTCGTCATGTCCCTGCTGATCATCGAACTGGGCTTCCATGCGCTTCGCATCTACCAGAATCCCGATCGCGCCCTCGTTCGCAAACGGCTCAGCCGAAGCTTGGATGATGATACAGCGGACGAAGGTGACCCTTCACTCCTGAAAAAGCAGATATTAAGCGATGTGCCGTTCCTGAACCAGATTCTCTCAGCGCTGCCCTGGCTCGGTCGGCTTCAGATGACCATCAACCAGGCCAACATGCAGTATACGCTTGGCTTTTTTATCCTGATCAGTATGACATTCGGTCTGGTCGGCTACCTTGCCGGATGGATCTTTTTAAAGAACATATGGCAGTCGATTCCCATCGGTTTCGGTTGCATGAGTTTGCCCTATTTGCACCTTCTCATGAAGAAAAAGCAGCGCATGGCCAAATTCGAAAAGCAATTGCCCGAGGCGCTGGATCTGATTGCCCGTGCGCTCAAGGCAGGCCACGCCTTCACCAGCGGTATGAAACTCGTTTCTGAGGAATTCAAAGACCCGATCGGACCTGAATTCGATGAGACGCTGGATGAAATCAATTTTGGATTGAGCGTGGACGATGCACTGAAAAATCTAACCAATCGAGTGGACTGCCTAGATCTGAAATTTTTCGTGGTCTCGGTGATACTTCAGCGGGAAACCGGCGGCAACCTGGCGGAAATCATGGAAAGCCTGGCTCATCTCATCAGAGAGCGGTTTAAATTCAGGCGCAAGGTAGACGTACTTTCGGCCGAAGGCAAATTGTCGGCGATGGTTCTCGTGGCGCTTCCATTCTTTCTTTTTGCAGCGCTATATTTAATCAATCCAACATATATGACGGTCCTGATCGCGGATCCTTTGGGAAGAGCGATTTCAACCATTTCGATCATTATGATGATTGTGGGTATCTTTTTTATCAGACGTATTATTGATGTCGACGTATGACAGTTTGGGAGGTAAATAGACGATGACACTCTCGGATCCAAGTATTCCACTCATTGCAGCTACCGTTCTGTTTGTCACCATTTGCCTGCTGGCACTAGGACTTCTGGTGTATTTCAAACAGTTGGCCTATCGGCGCCGTTTGGTCGAAAAGCTCAATGCTCACGACGAGGAATATGGTGTGTTTGATGACAATTCCGCATCCCTGTCGTTATCAGAGACACCGTCCAGTTCCTTGCTGAATTTTCTTAATGCCATTGGTATGAAATTCAGAGCCAAGGACTCGGAAAAGGCGTTCGATACCAAACTGAAGTTTCTCAGAGCCGGATATCAGGGCACTAATGTCGCCACTGTCTTTTGGGGAACCAAAGTATTTCTAGCGGTCACGTTCCCGATGACCTTTCTCCTCGTGGTGGCCGTGCTTTTTCAGTCCCTCGCTACCAAATACGTTTTGCTAGGAACGGCCTTCCTCGTCCTGTTGGGCATGACATTGCCGGATTTCTGGCTGCGTATCAAAACGAGCGGACGGAAGGAGCGTATCGAAAAAGCCTTTCCCGATGCTCTCGACCTGCTAGTGGTTTGTGTGGAAGCAGGCATGGGCCTCGATGCCTCTTTCAATCGGATTGGCAAGGAATTGGAATTGACCCATCCGGACTTGAGCGCGGAGTTCAAGCTGATGAATCTCGAACTGCGGGCCGGCAAACCCCGCCGAAGAGCCCTTCGCAACCTAGCCGAAAGAACCGACATCGACGATGTCAACAGCCTGGTGACCATGCTCCTCCAGACTGATCGTTTCGGCACCAGCGTGGCCCAATCGCTACGTGTATTCTCGGAAACATTTCGAACGACACGGTATCAGAAGGCCGAGGAAATAGCGGCCAAGATCGGAACCAAACTCATCTTTCCTTTGGCGATGTGCATTTTCCCGTCCTTTTTCGTCGTAGCGATAGGGCCGGCAGCTATCCAGGCTTGGCGAATGTTTATGCAATAATTGCGTGTAAGGGAAAAGGTTGAGGTAAATATTATGAAATCAGCAACACATATAATTAATCAATTCATCGCCTTTTCAGTCGTGCTTTTGATCCTCATCAGCGTGTCCGGTTGCGCCACTTCCGGCGGCGGGCCCTACGGAATGCATGCTCTTGATAAACCCGCGGATTATCAGGGTCAGCAGGCCATGTTGGGAAAGGATAGCTCAAATTCCGATGATGACGCTTTATCCCAACCACTTCCGGAAATGAAGAGCCGGGATTACGAAATCTCCGGCGATCACTATTTCGGGCAGCAGAATTACGGCATGGCTTTCGCCCAGTACGAAAAGGCATTGGCTCTATCACCTGATAACAGCCGCATTCATTACAAACAGGGCCTTCTATTCCTGGTATCGGATCAGAACAAAGACGCAATTGCCTATTTCGAGAAAGTCATTGAGAACAATCCCGACAACGCCGCCGCTCACGAAGGATTGGGGACGGCTTTTTTTAGACAGTATGAATATGAACATGCTCAGCCCCATTTATACAAGGCCGTGGAACTGTCGCCAAGAATGTGGCGATCACACAATTATTTGGGCCAGATTTACGATTTCCGGAAAGAGCACGACCGGGCCGCTAAAGAATATGCGGAGGCCATCCTGATTCGACCCAAAGATGCCAACCTCTACAACAACCTGGGCGTCTCTCTCTATCTTTCCGGGCGGTACGACGAATCCATCAGTGCATTCAAAAAAGCGCTGGGGGCCAGGGGTGACAAGGAGAAGGTGTACAACAATATGGGGCTTGTCCTGGCGAAGGCCGGTCGCTATGATGCCGCTTTCGAGGTCTTCAAACAAGGCGCCAGCCTTCCCGAGGCGTACAACAACCTGGGATGCATCTACATGTCCCAGGGGCAATATCAAAAAGCCGAACAGATGTTCAACAAGGCCATCGAGGCCAGCCCCAAATTCTACCACACGGCGCATGAAAATCTGAAAAAACTGGAAGTCGCCCGAATGGTCCCATAGCATCAATCAAAATGTTCGGCTGGCGGAGTCAATCTAATCGAAAGAGGATTCCCAATGGATACGCCACAAGCAAGCACAAAAAGCAAAAATGAAAAATGGCTCGGTTTTCTCAAGATGCTTATCAGCGCCGTTAAAACTATTGAAAAGCCTGCCTGGGTCGTCATACCGGTTCTTCTCCTCGTCTGGTTTTCTGGACGTTTGCTTGAGGTCGTGAACGGCAACTCGGTATTCGATTCTTTTACCGCGTACTGGCTAGGAATCACCATGAGCCTCCTGATAATCCTTTTGACGATTGCCGTCGGCATACGTTGTTTTGAAGCCATCCGAAATGCCGAGAGCAAGAAACTTGTTGCGTTATCATGGCTTGGTCTGTTTGTGGTTGTGGCACTTGGCGTTTCGTCAATGGACGGCATTCAAGTTGCGACCACCGGGCTCCTTGCCGCTGCTGCTGACACGGCGGAACCAGCCCGGAATGCCGTTTTCCTGTTGATGAAATACCACTCTTTCAATCCCATGCTGGCCGTCAATCTCATTGTCCAGATGATGACTCCCTGGACCTTGGATGTAGCGGCTTTGGCCCCTTTTGTGTGGAACTGGAATATCCTCTTTTTCCTCTATGTTTGGAGTTTTGCCTTCGGTATTGCGACGCTGGCCCGGCAAGGGATGGCTCTCGCGAAAATACTTCACCTGGTCGCAGCTACCGCCGGTTTGGTGTTACTGCTCTTTCTGAAATCAAAATCACTCGTAACGACCGTGTACATGATTGCGTTTCAGACAGGCGTTCTGGTGGTTTTGCTATGGCAATTGCTTCTCGTCTATGCATCCTTGCGGCAGACCGCAGCCGGTGCGTCAAAAGGTCCTGCCGAAAACGAAATGCTCTTAGGCGAAACCCGTAAGACCCAGCAGTCGAAATTGAACTATCGCGGACTGCCGCCATCCGCCATTGTATTGGCGCTGGCGTTGTTTTTGGTTATGCCGATTTTGGCGGATCTTAATCGACAGGCCGAAGATTCACTTTATGGTAAAAAATTGGCCGAAGAAATGGAAATGGCACCATCTGACACCTCTAAGATCCTTGTAGCAGTTACGCCTGTCAGCATCCGCAGCGGCCCTTCGCTGGGTGACGAGATTCTGGGTGTGTTGCCGGAAGGAACCCGCATTCGGGTTCATGCCATAAAACTCAATTGGATAAATATGGGGAAGAACAATTGGGTGCCGGAGAAGTTCCTGCGGCCGGTCTTGAGCAAGGATCATATTTCGAAGGCTGCCAACAACACAAAAACATCTTCATAAATCAGATTGAACTGCGAGGGATCTTGCCATGCGAAAATTCATTGCCTCCACAATCATGGTTGTCATTCTAACCGGCACGATTGTCGTATTGCTTTCTTCGTGTGCCATTTTCGTAAACCAGGAATACAGTGCGGCAACATCTAACGAATTCGCAGGAAACGTGGTTTACAAAAAAATCGAAACCAATCCGGTCTCAGCTGAATCCCACTACACGATGGGATGTCATTTCCAAAAAAGGAAGAAGCACGACTGGGCCATCGATGAGTTCCAGGCCGCCGTTTCCAATAAACCGAACTATGTGGAAGCCTACAATCGCCTGGGGGTTTCCTACGACCTGATCGGTGAGTTCGACAAGGCCCTGGCCGCGTACGAGGCCGCCTTGAGCGTGAACTCCGATCTGGATTATGTGCACAACAACATGGGCTATTCCTACCTGCTTCAAGGGCGGTATGATCTGGCCGTGGCGAGTTTTCAAAAAGCCTTAGCCCTCAACCCGGAAAAAAGCCGCTACCGCAACAATTTGGCGACCGCTTATGTAAAGAGCGGTCATGATTCAGCGGCCATTGCCGCCTTTAATACCAACAACGATGAAGCCAAGGCCCATTTAAAGGTTGCCCGGGTTTACTATCGGGATGGCGAGTATGAAAAAGCGGAAGCCTACTACAAGAAGGCGGCCCGGTTGAAGCCGAAAAACAGCCAGGTGAAAAAGGAACTAATCGCCGCGGTCAGCATGGCTGAAATTCATGCCGCCCGCGATACAGACGATCCCGTCGGCCCAAAAACCACAACCGATTCGACGCAATCCTTTTCATCCCGCTACGATAAAGACGGCTATTACACGGTTCCGGCTGTACCGGTGCAGAATTTTGACAACACGGACACCGTGGTGGCTATCACGGACACTGATTTCGAGGGGACGTCCGGAGTGACGGAAAAACCTTACATCGTTGCCGAAGCTTCTTCCGGAAAGGTTTCGAACACAGCATCCCCAGCCGTTGAGAAACCGCTGCTGCTTAATCGACTGCAGCCTCTTGATGAGTCCCAACTCCGCGATTTGCTCAGTTCAGGCATTGAGGACGCGGATACTTATGCCCTCGAGCGGGTGAAAATCGAGGTTTCCAACGGCAACGGTGTCCGCCATATGGCCAAAGAGGTGGGGCATTTTTTGAAGGAACCGAATGTCGTTATCATGTACCTCTCCAATGCGGATCATTTCAACTACAACAACACCAGCATTTATTACACGAAAGGCAATTTGAACGAAGCTTTCCGCCTGTCGCAGAAATTACCCGGCCGACAACAGTTACAACAGGTCGATGAGATCCGGGATGGCAATGCCGATATAACTGTCCTGATCGGTAATGATCTCGTTTCTCACCGGGACGCGTTAAAAGAAAGCTGATGGATCTTGATAGAATTTTGTGGTTAACCGTAGGTCAATTCAAGGAAAATTGAAAGACACTGAGGGATGTCATGAATACTGCAATCGATCTGTTACAAAAAAAAACGGCCCACCAATTTCCCCCAAAACCCGACAGCCTTTCAGAATTGAATATCCCCGAGGCCATGGTGGAGGACCTTGTCCTGCGGCGCGTGTATACATCGGGGACTTCCAGTCTAAAGGCGCTGAGCCAGGCCCTGAAGATTCCCTATTTTTTGGTCCAGGAGATCTTCAACCGACTCCGCAAAGAGCAGTTTTTCGAAGTCAAGGGGATGGATGGCCAGGACTACAACTTTACGCTGTCCGGCAAGGGGCAAGAATTTGCCCGCAAAAGCTATGATATCTGCCGCTACAACGGTCCGGCGCCGGTAGCATTGGATGACTATCGTAAAGCGGTTATGGCCCAAACAGGACAGGTATCCGTCAATCGATCCAGTTTGAAAGATCTTTTATCTGAATTGGTGCTGACGGATAAGTTGCTGGACCAGCTGGGACCGGCCCTTATCTCCAAGAACTCCATTTTCATTTACGGTTCCACCGGGAACGGCAAAACCAGCATCGTCCGGCGGCTTACCCGCATCTACGAGGACGTCATTGCCGTGCCTTACGCCGTCGAGTTCGACAACCAAATCATTGTCGTCTACGACCCCGTTTATCATGAGCGCGTGGAGACCGGTATAAACGATCTGGACGACCGCTGGGTGATCTGCCGCCGGCCCTGCGTCATCGTGGGCGGGGAACTGACGTCCCACATGCTGGAGCTCAAAATGGATAAGAGTACCGGGGTCTACGCCGCGCCGCTTCAGATGAAGGCCAACAACGGCATGTTTGTGATCGATGACTTCGGCCGCCAGATTCTCACGCCTGAATACTTGCTCAACCGCTGGATCGTGCCGCTCGACAGGCGCGTGGATTATCTCAGCCTGAGCTACGGGGCCAAGTTTGAAATTCCGTTTGAAACGACGGTCGTATTTTCCACCAATCTCGATCCTTCCGATCTGGCGGACGAGGCCTTTCTAAGACGAATCCAGAACAAAATACTGGTAGAACCTGTCACGCCGGAAGATTTTGATCGCATTTTCCACAGGATACTGGAAAACAAAAATTTACCCCACGAACCCAGCAGCGCCGAGATGCTCAGGAAACTCTGCACCTTTTTTACAGGCAAAGAGCTTCGTGCCTGCTACCCGAACGATATTGTCACCATCATTGAATCCATTAGCCATTATGAAGGAACACCGGCTGAAATCAATAAAAACAACCTGAAACGGGCTGCGACGATCTACTTTACCCAGGGTATCAAGGATGTGAAAAAGCCTATCCATATGTCCCAGACACCCCATTCAGATAAAGCGATGCCGAAGGAGAGGCCCATTACCGTCGCGTAGCCACGATCTTTATTCATAGATGTTTTGATACGGACGTTTGATTGAAAGGGAAGCTGTGGCCACGAAGAGTATCAACCTGATGACGCGACAACGGGTTCGCAATCTTGCCGGCAAATTGATGGAGGAGTGGCAAAACGTCGATGACGTTGCCGAGGTTCTGGGTTGCCAACCAAATAGCGTTCGCCGTTGGCATACGGAATATAAAAAGAATGAATCGGAAGGGCATGGTTCTGCTAAAGAACCGGGCCGGCCGTCCAAACTGACCTTTAATCAGCAAAGCATTATTGAAGAAATAATCTTGACCAAGACCCCCGGGGACATGAACCAATCGAAAGTCCTTTGGTCGAATAAGGTTATTCGCGACACCATCCGAGATTTATTTCTTACCGAGCTTAGCCTCGGTACGGTCAATGCCATGACCCAGAAAATGGGTATTGTCCGCCGTCAGGTCTTCCGGGCGGATAAGAACCATGCGAACGCTGATCACACGGACTGGGTAAAAAACCGATTCCCATTTATACGTAAACTTGCCAGAGAACAATCCGCGCGCATTTTATTTATTTATGATGAGAAGATTACGAAGGCATGTCCCCAGACGCCAAACCTTTGCCCTATAATAAACCTGAATAGCTGCAAGCAACCTTGTAGTAAGGCTGAAATTCGCGTCCTTTCGGCGGTCTGCCCGCGAAACTCCCAGCAGTTTATGACGTTCTTAGGTCCTTTGAGCTATCATCCCTTTGTGGAATTCTTAAACGGGCTCATTCAGGAGGCTAACCGGCACCTATTTCTAATTGCTGAACCCCAATACAAACAAGTCGCGTTGGAGGCGGATCATTTTCTATCCACCAATGTGGAGCGGCTTTCGCTCTTTTTTCTGCCGCAAAGCTTTTATTCCACAGATCAGAGCGGGCTTAGGTGCGGGCGTTGAAATTTTTTCGTCCTATAACGTTTGCCCTTATTTTGACGGCCATTTGGGCTTATCCCGTCATGTTGCTTGCCGACGGAAAGTTCCGCATTTTCGAGGATGAAAACGGCGTCTATTTCGAGACGGACCACGAAGGTGCCTGGTACATCCCCGAGGAGGACCGGGCCTATTTCAAACCCGGTCAGTCCGGATGGTATCGAATCGGGCGTGATGATAGCGGGCTCTATCTTGAAACCGAAAAGGGGAAATTTTACCTCGGTTATCACGACAACGCTGCATTGGAAAAAGAAATCGACGCTTTTAACCGATCCCATCAACAACCCGTCGATGCATCAACAGAAACAGACGTTATCATCGTGGGGCCGCATGTCATTGTGCCGGTGCAGATCAAATACAAGGGGCGCTCGCGGAACCTGAACCTTTTGCTGGATACCGGTGCCTCCATCATCACCCTTTACAAGGCGGCGGTCAAACGTTTGCGGCTGCCCAAAGGAAAGACCGCCCAATTCACGACGGCAGGAGGCCACGTGATTGCTGCGGATCTGGTGGAATTGGAGGAGGTCCTATTTGGCCCCTACCAACAGAAAGATGTGCTTGCCGGCGTTATCGATTACAAGCAAAGCGCTGCCGCTGCCTTCGACGGACTTCTTGGCATGAACGCTCTCAAAGGCATCGACTATAGAATCGATTATGATAGAAGCACCATTCGTTGGCAGTCGGACGTGTTGCCATGATGGTGTATAAGATTTTAGCGTTCGATAATTCCCAAAATTTGAGGGATTTGATTATGGATTCACTCAGGCTATTCAAAAAATCAAGGAACCATTTGGACCTCATTGAGCAGGCCGTTGTATTATCGCTTTACATCTGGTTCATAAATCGTCTGCGGCCGGATAGTTTTTCGCAATTGAATTTTTATCTTGCACTATTGATCGTGTCGGAGAGCATTGTCGTTTTTATGACATTGATCAGGAAATCGGCTGCCCACATTTCAAATCGTTTCTCAGAATGGTCCATTGCATTTGCGGGTACCCTCTCCCCCTTGTTGGTAACAAATTCCGGAGAACTTTGGATGCCGAAATTTGGCGTAGTATTATTGCTTTTGGGCTTGGTGATACACCTTGGGGCCAAACTAAGCCTGTTTAGAAGTTTTGGAATCGTTCCGGCAAATCGCGGTATAAAGATCAAAGGACTATATGCTTTCGTCCGTCACCCAATGTATGCGGGCTATTTTCTTTCCCACTTTGGTTTTATTATAGCGGCGCCTTCATGGTGGAATTTTGCTGTCTACATTTGTTGCTGGGGGTTTTTGTTAGCGCGAATTTTTGCGGAAGAAAACCTTTTGCTGAGGTCGCCTGAATATCAGGCGTATACAAATCGTGTTCCCTATCGAGTCATTCCTGGTATATTTTGATCTCTCAAAATGATCTAAATGACGCGCTTCGAATTTTAAATTGAAGGGATTTGTCGCATCCGAAAGATGAAACCCATGAACACACCGTTGCCCGAAGACTATTACGAGTATCTCCAGGTCAGTCCGAATGCGGATCAGGAAACGATCGAGCGAATTTATCGCCTGCTGGCCAAGAAGTTCCATCCGGACAATTCTGACACCGGCAATATCGATAAGTTCAATATCCTGACCAAGGCCTACCAAACCCTTGCCGACTCCGAAAAGCGCGCCGCCTACGATGTCCAATATGAAAAGGCGCGCAACCGTGAATTCAAAGCCTTTTCCGAGATGGCTGCTTTCGAAGGTGCGGGAACCGATGGCCAAATTCGCAAAGCCATTTTGTCCCTGCTTTACATTCGCCGCCGGGATACACCGGAAACCCCGGGGGTGGGCAATTGGGAAATGGAAAAAGTGGTGGGCCTCCCGGAAAAAATCATTGCGTTTCATATCTGGTATTTGAAAGAAAAAAAGTGGATTTCGATGATCGATACGGGGGGCTACGCCATAACCGCCGCCGGTGTAGACGAGATCGAAGAAGATGGCATCGTATTGGGCAAGGATCTTTTGCTGGATGATGCGTCGGTGACAGACCCTCGCTCGATGATCGAGGAAGAGACGCCCGGCAGGGTATCGGATTATGAAAACGCCATCGCCAGTCTCAAGGCCAAAGTTGCCCTGAATCCTGACAACATCGCGGCCTGGGTGGGCATCACCTATTACAACAACAAACTTGGACGCGAGGAGGCGGCCCTGGCCGCGGCCCGTAAAATCCTTCAATTAAAGCCAACTTTCTCCGCTGAGGATTTTGAGAAAGTATTATCCCTCAAGTTCCGTGTGGACGGAATGAAGAATGCCGCTCTGCTCCAAAAAGCCGGTATATACTAACTGCTGCAGTTTGCCTTCGATTTCCCTAATTTTTCTGCACAATAGAATAACTGCAAAATATCAATGGTATACACGCTGTTTGGGGTGTGATTTCCCGGTGGCAGTTGGCAACCTCCACCGATTTTCAAACAGGCAGAAAAAATTTCACCCTGCGATCGCGTGAAATATTCGGACTATCTTTTGGCGATCCCGCCATCGGAATCCGATCTGAAGGAGCTGCCTGTTTGCCGCTCAAGTCTTTGTATGGTATTATAATCGTTAAAGCTTTTACCAAATTTAAACTTATCCGAAGCGCTTCTGCCGTTCGTTTATAGAAGCGCCTCATGGAAATACGCTGTCATGTCAAGAAGGCTGCTTTTTATCCTTGTTCTGATAACACTGCTCACGAGTGGCTGCGCCGTCACGGAAATTGCCCAGGATCAATTCGTTTCCATCAAGAACTATACGATGGGCGAATTTTATCTGGACAATCGGAAATACCGGGATGGGATTGTTCATTTTCAACAAGAGACCTTCGAGAATCCTAGCGATCCCAAAGCATTTTATTACCTGGGCCGTTGCTACCTGGCGGAAGACAAAAACCGTGAAGGACTGATCGCCCTCAAGAAAGCGGTTCAACTGGACCCCGGGCATGCGGATTCCCACTTTTGGCTTGGTGTGGCCTATGCTGCCAACGGCAACCCCAAAGCCGAACGCAAAAGCTACCAAACCGCTTTGGCGATGGATCCTGATCATGTCGGGGCCCTGGTATACATGGGGCACAACCGCCTGGAGGCCAAAGATTACAGGCGGGCGCTGACCTATTACAACAAGGCGCTGGCCGAGGTTCCTGACGAACCCCAGGCGCTTTTCAATCGTGGCCTTATTTGCCGCCATTATAAACGGACGCCCGAAGAGATTCAGTCCTGGCGCGTTTACCTGCAAAACTACCCCCAGGGCGCTCATGCCCGGCAGGCCGCCAAATATCTCAACATGTATGGGGTGTTCGACTATCGCAATCATCTAATTGGGATCCGCTCGATCACGCTTGGGAAAATCCGATTCGAACCACTGACCGCCAAATTGGATAAGGAAAGCCGTAAGACGCTCGATTTTCTGGCCAGGGTTTTTGAAAAGCAGACGCGTTTTGAGTTGCACGTGCTGGCCTACCAGAAAAACAACAAGGCCCTGGCCAAAGCCCGGGCCCGGAGTATCCGGCGCTATATCATGGAACGCAACCGGCGTATCAGCTCAAACCGTATAAAAATCAGTTGGTTCGATGTGCCTGAAAAAGTCGTCGTTGGGAAAAAACGTTTTCGTGAGGATGCCGCCGTCAACTTTTTTACCCTCAAACGGAATGTTTGAAACGGTCAGGACTGTCAGGTTGCCGTCGTCATTTCGCGACGCAACGCCAAGCGCCGGGAGATCGCTCAACTTAATGTGACCTGCCGGTGTCCATGCGCGTATATCTTTATAAGGAAGGTGTGTAAGTGGCAGACGGTCATGCACCCGATGCTGATGGCAAATGCCGATGACGGACGAAACCCGGATTATAGCGGCGGTTTTGGACGGGGAGGTCAACGCTTTCGAACCGCTGGTGGCCAAATATGAAAAGCCGATTTTCAACCTGATGTACCGGACGACAGGGTCGCTGGATGAGGCCGTCGAGCTGACCCAGGAGGCTTTTCTCAAGGCGTATGACAAGCTGGAGCAGTTTCAGTTGGGCCGCAGTTTTTTTTCCTGGCTGTATGCGCTGGCCGTGAATGTGGGGCGGGATTACCTGCGCTACAAAAAACGCCATCCGCCCTCGATTCACGACAATCCGGGCCATGTCGCCGAACGGACCTTTCAGGATACGGCGCCGGAGGATCCGCGCCTGACCGAGGAGGTCCAGAGCCTGTTCATGGCCCTGGAGAAGTTGCCCATCGACTACCGGGAAGCGGTGGTATTGCGCTACCGGGAGGAGCGCTCCATGCAGGAGATTGCCGAAATGCTGAACCTGTCGGTGAGCGGCGCCAAAATGCGGGTTCATCGCGGGCTTGAAAAGCTGCGCGCCATATTGGGAGACGACCTATGACCCATCGAAATGAAAAGGAAAACCACAATCGTATGGCCGAACGGCTGCGGGGTTTGCCGGAAGTGTCGCCCCCGGCCAGTCTGCGGCCCGGCATCATGGCGTCCCTGACCCCTAAAAAGCCTGGGTGGGCAACACGGATGCGCCGCTTTCTGGTCCAGCCGCATACGGTCACATTTGTTCCCATCAAGTGGGCGCCGGCGTTGGCGGTCCTCCTGCTGCTGGCCGTCATTCCCCGTTTGACATCCGTGGACAACGCCCGGAAACCGGTGGCCGAAACCGTCACCACCCGGCAAGCCTCGCTGACGTTCACCTTCGAGCATCCCCATGCCCGGCAAGTGGCCCTGATCGGCACCTTCAACCGTTGGATGCCCGACGGGCAGGTCAAAACGGAAAAGCGGGGCAATCTGTGGATTTTCCATGTGGATGTCGACCCCGGCCGCTATGAATATGCCTTCCTGGTGGATGGCCAGGAAATCGTGCCCGATCCCCAGGCGGCCTTCCGTCGCAACAACGGTTTCGGTACGCCAAATTCCATCGTCTACGCAACCGCCAATGGCCAAAACCAAATCTAAACACATATTCGGGTGCATTGTGACCGGCCTGTTAGGGTCGGTCCTTTTTTGCGGACCTGCCGTATGGGCCGAGCCCCGCCCCATGGTGACCGACGCCCTGGCGCACGCCCATGATGCCGGCCTGTCGGAACCGCTCATCAGCCATGTTTTGGCCACGGTCTACGATGCCGGCTTTGATCCTGCTTCGGCGGCACGCACGCTTACGGTCCTGGCGGAGGCCCGTCAAAAAGGATATGAACTGCAGCCCTTCCGGGATCGCATCGATGAGGGCATTGCCAAGCGCATCGATGGGGCCCGCATCGCCCGGGCACTGGAAGAGCGATTAGAGCGCCTGATCCAGGTCAGCGAACGCCTGCCGGATGGCCGCGACATGGACGCATCCACCTATCAGACTGCCGTGGCGTCCCTGGCCGACGGCCTTGAAATGGGCCTGACGCTGGCGGAACTCGACGCCCTCTTGCAGCAGAGCGATGATGCCCCGCTGGCCATGACGGCTGTGGCGGCAGAGATGCGGGCGCTGTTGAAACAACTGGCGTTCGCCCCGGACCTGGCGGATCAAATCATTGCCGAAGGCCTTGCGCAGCAGTCCCTCAATCCGGCCTGGCGGCATTTTCCCCAGATCGTGGTGATTGCCCGGCAGAAGGGTGTCCCCGACGAGGAAACCGGTGGCGAGGCCCTGAAACGCCTGCAGGCGGGCGGCGGACCCGCCGATCTGCTCACCCGTCTGGGATTCACCGGTCGGAATTTGCGAACCGGCCCCCTGGGGAAGGATTAAGATTCGTCGGCCCATCGGCCGCTGTCATGCGGTGTGCCGGTGGACTCTAAAAAAACATGTGACCACCTTTATGGTTCGAGCGTATAGATGATTAGAGCCAATTTATTTGCCAAAGCATCGTTAGTGATGGGGAAAAATCCCCTTAACGATTTGTTATTAAAGCCGATCGGTGGCTTGATCGTTATTTTGGCAGCCGGATTGCTGCTGATGGGAGCCGATCTGACCGACGGCGTGGCGCTCTTTGAAAAGGGAGATTTTCGCGCAGCCCGGCAGGTGCTGAGCAATGCCGTGACCCAGAAGCCGGACGATCCCCAAATGGCTTATTATCTGGGGCGAACCTATCTGGCTCTTGAAGATCCCGACCGTGCATTGTCCCATCTCACCCGGGCAGTGGAACTGGAACCGGGCAACGCCGATTATTACTTCTGGCTGGGGGTCAATTACTGGGCCCTCCTCGACCTCGATCGTGAGTTGGCCGCCTACGACAAGGCCCTGGCCCTCGATCCGAATTATCTGCCGGCCCATGTCTACGCCGGGCACAACCAACTGGACCGCGGTCAATGGGAAACAGCCCTGGTGCATTACACCACTGTGTTGCAGGCCAGGCCCGCGCACGCAGAAGCGCTTTACAATGCCGGTCTGGCCCTCAATGCCTTGGACCGGCAGGCGGAGGCGCGCGCCGTCTGGCGTCGGTATTTACAGCATCACCGCACGGACCGGATGGCCGCCGAGGCGGCCCGCAATCTGAACGGAATCGGCGACTTCAGCTATCGCCCGTTCCCGGTGGGCAAACGCTTCATCGTGGGGCCTTCGCCGGGATTCAAGGCGGGGGGTACGGAATTGGCGCCTGCCCTGGCGGCAACCCTGGCGGAGATCGGCCGGCTTGTGCAGACGCAGGATGAGGTTGTCCTGCACATTGTGGCCTTTGTGAAGGACAATGAACAGCTGGCAGCCCGGCGGGCCCGAGCGGCCAAAGACTATATCGCGGAAAATTTCCCTGAGATCGTGAGCCGGCGGGTGCGTATCAGCTGGTTTGGCCAGGCCGAAACCACCCAGGCCGGGAAACGAAACAGCAGCATTGAGGCTTCCATCAAACTTTTTACAGCGAAATCAAGCGGCAACAGTCAATAACAGCAAGATTTATATTAAGGAGACAATCATGGGGCGGAAAGGTTTTTTACCCAATTCCAGTCTGTTTTTCATTATTGCGGTGGCTGTCATGTGTATCATGGCTGCTCCGGCAGTTGTGTCAACTGTCCAGGCCCAGGATATGGAAGCCCCCGCTGATGAGGGTGATGACCCCGTTGGTGAAGATGAAAACGACACGGGGGACGATGACGAAGCACCCGCCTTCAGCAATCCCACCCAGGCCCAGAAAGCGCAGAATCTGGCCGATGCCCTTGCGGTCAAAGAGGACCCGGCCGTGCAGCAGGCGATGCAAGACCTTGCGGACGCCAAAGCGGCAGGGGACGAAGACGCCATAGCAGACGCCATGGAGGCATTGGAAAACGCGCGGACTGAGGCTCTGGCCGATACGGACGATGAGTACGCTGAAATTCAAGAGATGCGCCAGGAGATGGGGTGGGGACGAATTGCCATTGAAAAAGGCATCCATCCGAGTGTTCTGGGCCTGGGCAATAGATTCGGCCGCCAGAACCAGTTCCGTGAAAAGACCAAGGCCGCCCACGGTTATGGCCACGGCAAAAAGGCGGATATGATGAGCAGTACTGCCCGGGATCTGAAAACCGGCGGGGCCAAGAATTTTGGACAGGCCAATGCCGGCAAAGGCCAAGGCAACAGCAATGCCGGTGGCTTGGGCCAATCCAAAGACAAAAGCAACAGCGGCAAAGGCAATAGCGGCAACAACGGCAACAACGGCAACGGGAAGGGTAAAGACAAGTAAGCGTCAATCGTACACAGGGTCATTTCGGTCAGGCCGCCTGATGGCAACGCATCAGGCGGCCTTTCATTTTCTGGCCCGGATACACGCAAGGCATCAATCCGTCCAGTTCAAAGAAAAAAAATCCTTGCCAGCCCGATAATAGCTTGTCTCTTGTCAAAGGCTATGGAGTTGACTTAAAGTAATCGATGTTGTTTCCTTCCCATGCTTGAAATGCTTGTTGTTCAACAGTTGGAAAGCCGTTGGATTTGAAACGCTAGACAAGGAGAACCTTATGAGAAAGTCGATAGGTTTTGTGACCGTCATGCTGCTGGTGATGACCGCGTGGCAGCCCTGCCTTGCCGAGGTCGACCTGGATCTGCTCAACAGCATTCCATTGGAGGCGGAACCACTGGACGTGGCCGAATCCGAAGACGGGCGCCGAATCTATGTGCTGACGGGTGATGCCCATGTCCGGATTTATTCCAATAGCGGGGCATTACAAGGCGCAGTGGCGGTGCCGGAAGGATCCCGGCGTATTACCACAAGCCGTCAGGAAGACGTTCTCCTGGTCACCAATCCGGCCAAACGCACCCTGGAGGTTGTCCGGATCAACCTCCAGTATGATTTTTCCGTGGAGGGTTCACCATCCAAAGGGCCGGCCGATGCCCCGGTTACCCTGACGCTTTTCACCGACTTCGAATGTTCCTATTGCGCCCAACTGGCATCCCTCCTGGACCAGGTGCACCAGCAGTATCCCGATAACCTGCGCATCGTCTTCAAGCATTTCCCGCTGCGGATGCACCGTTTTGCCGCCCAGGCCTCCCTGGCGGCCATGGCCGCCCACGACCAGGGGCAGTTCTGGCCGTTTCACGACCGCTTGTTCCAGAATTATAATAACCTGAACGCCCAGAAGGTGGAGGAGATCCGCCAGGAACTCGGTCTGGATGCCGAGCAGTTCCAGGCCCGCATGAACGACCCGGCCCTCAAAGATCTCATCCGCCGGGACCTGGAAGAAGGCAATGCCGCCGGCGTGCGCGGCACGCCGACCGTCTTTATCAACCGCAAGAAGTTTCGCGGGCCGCGTTCGCTCGAGGGGTTCGGGGAGGTTATCGAATCCATTTCGAAAGAAGCGGAATAGCTTGGAAGCCATCCGCAGGCAGCGTCACGGCCTGTTGAACCTTCAGGCCAACCATACGGATGTCCCTTTTTTAGGGCTTGAACTTCCGATATAGCCTTACTAAGGTGTTGTTCACTGCACGTATCGCATTCCCCCATTCAAGCCGGCCCAACAATATTTATATGGATCACGGTTAGCGGCGTTTCATGCCGATTTGCGGCTCTTTTCGGGCAACGCCGTTAGCCGATAGCCATTGAATTGTATAGGGTGGTGCCAGGCCGGCTTTGCCATCCCGGGACGGGCTCTCCCGGCATTCCGGTTCGACTGGAAAAGCGTGATGCGCGCCGCGGTGCAACACTTCGCCGCATTCATCTCTTTCTGCCCCAGTCCCGCGACCGCGTGCCTGAGTTCGACCGTCCTTTCTGAAACCATTGCGCGTCCCGATTCCGGCCATGTGCTGCCCGCAGCGATCTGCATGGAAAGGCCATCATCGATGGCGAAAGCAATCCCTAACCTGGAAATTTCACGCGCTCGCGATGCCCAATATGCAGAAAAAATTCATGCAACAATCGGGCTGAGCAAAAGGAGGCTGTCATGGCAAAGGCAAAAAAGAAGAGCCAGCGGAAACCGGTTGGCGACGGTAGCAATCCCGAGAATGTGCCCCAGATCGACGGATACTTTTTGACCGCCCGCCCGGACACGGTGGATTTCCGCGACAAGCTCTATGAGCCCACGCTGGTGGAGGTTCCTTCCCGCCGCCCCCTCGCGCAATACCGGGAGTTCGAAAATCCGGTCCTGGACCAGGAGCGCGAAGGGGCCTGTACGGGGTTCGGTCTGGCCGCCGTGGCCAACTATCTTCTGCGAACCCGGGAAATCGTGCCGGACGAAACCAGGGTGAGTCCCCGCATGTTCTACGAAATGGCCAAACGGTATGACGAGTGGGAGGGGGAGGAGTATTCCGGCTCCAGCGCCCGGGGGGCGATGAAGGGGTGGCACAAATTCGGTGTCTGTGCCGCCGACAACTGGCCCTATGTGTCCGGCCGGATCGATCGCAACCTGACGCGTGCCCGCCTGGAAGACGCCCGGCACCGGCCCCTGGGCGCCTACTATCGCGTCAACCACAAGGATGTCGTGGCCATGCACAGTGCCCTATCCGAGGTGGGCATTCTGTATGCCACCGCCGTGGTGCACCGGGGGTGGCGCGGCGTTTCTTCCAGCGGTAAAATCAGGTTCAGCGAAGAGAATATCGGCGGGCATGCCTTTGCGATCGTCGGGTATAATGCGAATGGGTTTTGGATCCAGAACTCCTGGGGCGACGGATGGGGCAAGGACGGCTTCGGGCATCTGGGCTATGAGGACTGGCTCAAGAACGGCACCGATGTGTGGGTGGCCCGGCTGGGGGCGCCGGTTTTGATCGACAGCTCGCTGGCCTTCGCTTCCGACCAGTTCGCGGTGTCGCAAACCAGTTTGTCGGCCAGTTTCGCCGATTTGCGTCCCCATATCATCAGTCTCGGCAATGACGGGATTCCGACCGTCAAGGGTGATTTCGGCAACACCGCCGATGACATCCGGGAAATCCTTCAGGAAGAAATCCCCCGCATCACGAAGAAATGGAAAAAACGCCGGTTGCTGCTCTATGCCCACGGCGGACTGGTGGGCGAGAAAGGGGCGGTTCAGCGGGTGGCTGATTATCGTCAGCCCCTTCTCGATGCGCAGGTCTATCCCCTGGCCTTTGTCTGGCACAGCGATTTCTGGTCGACCCTGAAGAATATCCTGGGCGAAGCGGTCCGGCGGCGCAAACCGGAGGGGCTGATCGATGATGTGGCCGATTTCATGCTGGACCGCCTGGATGATACCCTCGAACCGCTGGCCCGTTTTATTGGCGGCAAAAGCCAGTGGGACGAGATGAAGGAAAACGCCCTGCGTGCCACGACGGACAACAAAGGCGGGGCCCGGCGCGTGGCGGCGGAGCTCAAGAAGCTGGTTGCCGATGGAAAGATCGATGAGATTCACGTGGCGGCGCACAGTGCCGGATCGATTTTCATGGCGCCCCTGGTCAACCGGATCGCGGCCTATGCCCCCATCCAGACGCTGACCCTGTGGGCGCCGGCCTGTACGATGGATCTTTTCAAAAAGCACTACCTGCCCCTGTTATCCGGGGCCAACCGCAAAATCATGGCCTTCGCCCTTTACATACTGTCGGACCAGGCCGAACGGGACGACCACTGCGCCCATATCTACCACAAGTCGCTTCTCTACCTGGTTTCCCAGGCCTTTGAGGAAGCCTTCCAACCCATCAACCCCAGGTGGCCCGGTGTGCCTTTGCTGGGCATGGAGAAATTCGCCGTTGACGATCCCGACTTGAAGAAACTCCGGAAGGACAAGGTGGCCGAATGGGTGTTGTCGCCCAACAATAAAACCCAACTGCGCGAGGCCGCCCAATCGAGCAGCCATGGCGGCTTTGACGACGACAAGGCCACTGTTGCGGGGACATTGGCACGCATTCTCGGCGGGAAGCGCAAAGCCCTCGATGCCATCGGCTTCGAGAGATCGGCCGTGTCTTTAAAGGACCGGCGTCAGGTCATCAATAAACTGCTGTGAAGTTTTTGATGCAATTAGGGCATCATTAGGATGCGAACCTTGGGCGAACCCTTTTGGCTTGCTCTGCTACCCATTCAAGGTGTTCTTCCCACCTGCTCGTCGGCAAGCGCTCGGTACAACCCGCGCCAGTTTACAGCGCGGACTTGCGGGCTGAGCGGGGCCGGGGTGTTGGCGGCATGGTCGCAGACGACAAAAGCCCGGGCGCGGACGGTGGCCGGAAGCGACGGCCATAAGCGCGCAATCGGGCGGGCGTCGTTCGGCATGGGGGTCTGGGTGGCTTTGGCTTCGATCAGAACGATGCGCCTGTTGCCGTTATCCACCATGAAATCCACCTCCAACCCCTGTCGGTCGCGGAAATAGTACAACCCTCGTTCAAGCCCGCGGCCCAGCCGGTACTTGAGGATCTCCGAGGCCACCAGGCTTTCGAACAAGGCGCCGCGAAAGGGGGATTGGGCCAGCGCAGCCTCATCGCGGATGCCCAGGAGCGAGGCAGCCAGACCGCAATCGGTGAAATAGAGCTTGGGGGTTTTTACCAGCCGTTTGCCGTAGTTTTCATACCAGGGCGCCACCAGGATGATCTGTCCGGTGATTTCAAGGATGCTCAGCCACTGGCTGAGAGTCGGGACGCTGACGCCCAGGGGTGCGGCCAAATCGGTTTTGTTCAACATCTGGCCGCAGCGGGTGGCGAGCAGGCCGAGAAACCGGCGGAAGGTGACCAGGTCGCGAATGGCGGCGATGGCACGGACGTCGCGCTCCAAATAGGTCAGCACATAGGAGCGGAACCAGATGTCAGCGACATCGGGCGCGGTGAGGGCCTCGGGAAATCCACCCAGAAAGGGGGACACCAAGGGCGATTCCTCGGAGGACAACGGCAGCAAGGAGAAAACAGCGGCGCGCCCCGCCATGGATTCCGAAACACCACGCATCAGCGGTGCCTCCTGCGAACCGGTCAGAAACCAGCGGCCCTTTTGGGTGGGGTCCGCGTCGATCCGCGAGCGGATATACGGAAACAATCCGGGGAGATTCTGGATCTCGTCGAGGATCACGGGAAGGGACAGGGCATCGAGAAAGGCCCTGGGATCGGCCCCTGCGCGGGCCAGCACGTCAGGGTCTTCCAGCAGGACGTATTCATGTTCCGGATAGAGCTGGCGCAAAAGCGTTGTCTTGCCGGACCGCCTGGGACCGGTAAGCAGGATGGCCGGAAAGCCTTTCGCGGCCCTGGTGATTTCGTTTTCGAGGGTTCTCTGGAAATATTTCATATGACAATTATTAAATTAAACTTTAGATTTGTCAAATATTGGCTGTGTGGTAAAAATTTCATGAAATGTTCAGGTTAGGGTGCGATCCTTTGGCGGATCGACTTTTTTGCCTATCGTGGCCTGGATCGCTGTTTTTCCCTGGCGGCGTCGACCAGGTCGATCGAGGCCTGCCACGCCTGCCGGCAAAACGCGGCAAACGGTTCCAGCGCTTCCGGCTGGGGCAACAGTTCATCGCCGACATGAATCGGGCCAACGGCAAAATGATAGGCGGACAAGGCATCGATATAAGCCTTGCGATGTTCGCGAGGAATGATGATCGGCGGCAAGCCGGCCCTGAGCACCGGGATGTTGGCCACCAGCCGGGCCAATCGGCCATTGCCGTCGAAAAAAGGATGGATGCGAACGAAGCTCATGTGGAGTTTCACATAGGCATCAAGCGCTTTCCGGTCGTCCTCCGGTTGGATGCGATCGTTCAGATTGCGGTAAAGATCAAACCAGTCCGCCATCAGTATAGGCACATCGGCAGGCGGTGCGTATTCGAAAATCACCTGTTTTTTGTCAACAACGCCGACGGTTGAATTGGGTTCCTTTTTCCAGCCGCCGACAGGTTTATAGACGTCAACAATGACTTCCGTCTGAACAGCCCGGTGCAGGGCGAACAGGTCCGTTTCGCTAAACGCCTGGCCCTCCTTGACCAAATCGTATATCAGGTCGATGGCCCTGGCATGCCCCACCACCTCTTCATGGTCTTTCAGGGGCTTGCCCGCAATGGTCAGGCCTTCTTCCAATACAAAAGCGGTTTCCCCGAGGGTCAGGGTGTTGCCCTCGATGGCCGTGGATGTGTGGGTCCACAGGTTCCTGAGTTGTATCATCAGGGCTTTTTGGAGATCGGGGTCGAGATCGGTTAGGAAGTGGGGCATGGTTTCAGACCTTATCCGGATATTTCATCGAGATAATTCTAAAAGATTATAGCAACTTTTATAAATTGATACCAGCGATCGATTGTGCATCTGTTTTTTTGAGGCCCGATAAATTTTCGACAGACAATGTTTAAGGTCAAATGTAGACTTACCCTAATTGTTTCGGCGGGAGGTGCCTTACACAAACTTGACAACGACGAGGGTCAGGTCGTCTTCGGCGGGTGCGTCCTGTGTAAATTTCCGGTGTTCTTGAAATACGCTCTCGACGATGGTCTCGGCGCAGTGCCGGGCGTGCTGCCGGACGAGGGCCCGGAGCCGCTCCTTGCCGAACATGTCGCCGGCCCGGTTGTGCCCCTCCCAGATGCCGTCTGTTCCAACCACCAGGACCTGCCCCTTTTTCAGGCTGTCGCGGCGGTGCGATCGGTAAACATGGGCATCGTCGACGCCCAGGGCCAGGCCGGCCCCTTTGAGATCATCGAAGGTGTCCGAATCCGGGTCATACAGCCAGGCCGGGTCGTGGCCGGCGCGAACCCACTCCAAGGATCTGCTCTCGGGATCGACCGCCATGTAGAAAAGGGTCATGAATGTGCCGCTGTCCAGGACATCCCGGCTCAAGTGGCGATTCATGGCCGCGACGATATCGGCCACGCTGCCCGGCTGCGAGGCCCGCATCCGCAGAAAGGCGCGTGCCGTTGTCATGAGCAGGGCCGAAGCGACGCCATGGCCCGAGATATCCCCCACCACAACTGCGCAGCGGCTGTCCCGGTTTCCGGGTGTCACCAGGAAATCGAAATAGTCTCCACCGATCTCGTCGCACGATATATTCTTGCCGGCTATATCCAGCCCCGGAAGCTGGGGGGCGGTGCGGGGAAGCAGGCTTTTCTGCACCTCGCCGGCCAGGACGAGCGCTTTCTTGTGTTCGGTCATGTCCGTTATGAAGGCGACGTTTCCCATCACGGTGCCGTCTTCGTCACGGAGGGGGTTCCCGTGGATCAGCACCGGAACGGCGGCCCCGTCGGCGGTGTCGAGTTCCCCTTCATAGTCGTACGGCCGGCTGTGCCTCAGGAGGTCCGGGTTGGCGGACAGCAGCGCGCGGTGCCTGGCGGTCATCAGATCGGGCAGTGTTCGGCCGATAAGGCTTTCCCGGGAATGGCCCGTCATGCGGCCGAAGGCCCTGTTCAGGTCGATGATGGTAAAGTACGGGTCCATCATCAAAAAACCCTCGCCGGTGGTTTCCACGATCTGGCGGTATTTCGCCTCGCTTCGGCGCAGCTTGTCCTCGGCCTCCTTGCGCCGATGAATGTCGATCACGATCCCCTGATGATAGCGGACGCCGGATTCAGGATCCACGACCACCGAGGTATGGTCTTCGATCCAGCGTGCGGCCCCGTCTTTGGTGATGATGCGGTAGACCTGTTTGTAGGTGTCCACGTTCCGGCGCACATAGGCCTGGATTTCACGTTTGGTCCGCTCGGTATCATCGGGGTGCACGATGTCGCGGAACATGATGCGGTTGGTCATGAAGTCTTCCGCGCTGTAGCCGAAGCGGGATATGTTGGGCGACACGTACACCATGGTCCGCCCTTCCAGATCGTCGGCGGCCAGGCGGCGAAACAAAATGGCCGGGCTGTAGTCGATGATCAGTTCGGCATGCCTGCGGGCGTCGGCCGCATCTTCCCGCCGGGCCAAACGCTGCTCGGCCGCCGCGACCTGCTGTTTCAGGTCGTGCACCTGGTTGATGAGTTCCTGCCGTGAAGGGTAGGCTTCCGTGCTCATGGGGTTTCGACAATCCGGTTAGGAGCCATACAGAATGTGGCTGCTTGGACGAATAAACCAATATCGCTATGCCGTCGCCCTTTGTCAAAACCATTGCCGATATGCTGGCTGTGGTATTTGTATGTCAGCTGACGTTTTATGCTTCTTCTGGCTTGCGCTGTTAAGAGTTGAGACCTGGCCCTCTCGTATTTTACGTCGTTGCCAATTGTTCCGTGAATTTGCGATCGGGCTGTTCCGGAGGGCGACTGGGTAGCGTTGCTAATCAGCCGCAACTGGAGGGTGAAATTTTCGGGATAGGCAACCAAGCGGGAAAATATCCGGCACCTCTTTTTTATACGCAATATATTCGGAACCAAATACATTCTCCAAATATAGTTCTTCTTTTCGGACCAGTTTGCGCAATATCAGGTACATGAATATCGGTGTTGTAAGTGCCATCCAACTTTTTGTCAGGAAGACGATACCAGGTACAATGAAAACCACCCATGAAGCATACAAGGGATGGCGGCAGCATCTGAAAATGCCGTCGGTGACGAGTGCATCAGCATTGTATGCACGCGAAACCGATTTTACTGAAATAATGAAAAAAGGCACCCCAAAAAGAATCAGGGCAATTCCAAGAATCGACAAAAGCCAATGCCGTATTAAGCCGATCTGGAAGGCTGGATGGAAATAGCGACTGATTGCTAACGCCATTATTCCGTACCCAAAAACGATAACTTGAGTTTGTATTCGGTTCCCAGAGACCATCTCTCCGGTATCGAATGGCCTTCTTGAGGCTTAAACTTTAATATGGGTGAAGCAACATGCATGAGAGATGAGACCTTTTGAAGTTCCTCCCACATCCTGTTTTCACTTGTGCTAATTATGGTGGATATTTTTGCTTTCACTGTTCATTTTTGAAGGTAGAAAACGTTTCAGCCAATCTGCGTATTGGTGTAGTGGAAACGTCCGCAGCAACGACTTGATAGAAGTCCTATTCTTGTTTCTTAAAATTCATAGGCGATTTGTTTCGATGTTTTCGTGAATAATGAATAATTAAGAGCCGACCCCTTTAGGTTCCCCGAGGGGAGCGACAAATGGCCACCGAAAACGCCCTGCTTCTGGAAATGTTTCAATCCACGCTCCCGCGAGGGGAGCGACAGCGCAGGGTAGGGGCACGGGTATAACCCCAATAGTTTCAATCCACGTTCCCGCGAGGGGAGCGACGGCCACCAGTGCGGACTCATCCGTTTTTACCGGGTTTCAATCCACGCTCCCGCGAGGGGAGCGACCTGCCGTTGCGGCCCTGGCCGGCCAGCACCATGATGTTTCAATCCACGCTCCCGCGAGGGGAGCGATTTCCAGTGGGATGATCCACCCCTTGATGTTGATGTGTTTCAATCCACGCTCCCGCGAGGGGAGCGACGCAGCGAGGCGTAAGCCGCTGGCCGGGTATTTCATGTTTCAATCCACGCTCCCGCGAGGGGAGCGACCACTGCCGTTGTCATTCCCGGAGATGGAGATGTTGTTTCAATCCACGCTCCCGCGAGGGGAGCGACTGAAGGCATTCCAAAACCCCCGCATGATCCACATTGTTTCAATCCACGCTCCCGCGAGGGGAGCGACCGAGGTATAGCCCAACAGATTATCAAAATGCACCTGTTTCAATCCACGCTCCCGCGAGGGGAGCGACAAAACTTTCGCGGTTATTGATGGAGGATGATGACATTGTTTCAATCCACGCTCCCGCGAGGGGAGCGACGTTTGCCTATGGCGTTTCGAACTATGGCAAAGGGTTTCAATCCACGCTCCCGCGAGGGGAGCGACCTCGGAAAGGCCGGATGCCGCCCGGTTGATCATGTTTCAATCCACGCTCCCGCGAGGGGAGCGACATAGTTCATCCCATCCGATGCCAGCATCATTCAGGTTTCAATCCACGCTCCCGCGAGGGGAGCGACTTTTGACCCCGACGCCATCTGTGACGGTGACGTTGTTTCAATCCACGCTCCCGCGAGGGGAGCGACCTGGAGCGCCTCAGATCGCCCACATAGGACGCTGTTTCAATCCACGCTCCCGCGAGGGGAGCGACCTGGTCCTTGCCCGATTGGTACGACCCATAGGCCGTTTCAATCCACGCTCCCGCGAGGGGAGCGACCTCCCATCCCCAGTCCGTGACGTTGCGGATGGTGTTTCAATCCACGCTCCCGCGAGGGGAGCGACACCTGCCCGCCCTGCGCGAGCGCAGCCGGGACCTGTTTCAATCCACGCTCCCGCGAGGGGAGCGACCGGGAGCGCAAGGGTAAGAAACTTTTGACGGTTGTTTCAATCCACGCTCCCGCGAGGGGAGCGACAGCGCTACAACCGTTATGATGTGCGGATACTGGAAGTTTCAATCCACGCTCCCGCGAGGGGAGCGACGGGACATACCCAAAACCGCATGGCGGAAATGCTTGTTTCAATCCACGCTCCCGCGAGGGGAGCGACTTGGCAAAAATGTTACCCGATAGCAAAAAACATGTTTCAATCCACGCTCCCGCGAGGGGAGCGACCCATCCTCCTTCTCGCATTCTGTGTTGTCCAAGTGGTTTCAATCCACGCTCCCGCGAGGGGAGCGACTGAAGTCTATGAGCGTGGTGCGTCTAAATATGCTGTTTCAATCCACGCTCCCGCGAGGGGAGCGACCTGAAACCTTTGGCGTAAAGACGGGGATGCTATGTTTCAATCCACGCTCCCGCGAGGGGAGCGACATCCCATCTTGTATCAGAGCTTGCCAGCAAAGCTGTTTCAATCCACGCTCCCGCGAGGGGAGCGACGCCAGGGGCAGGAGGAATATGCCCAGGATCTGATTGTTTCAATCCACGCTCCCGCGAGGGGAGCGACAGGACACCAACTACGAGTCCGTGGCGGCCAGCTTTGTTTCAATCCACGCTCCCGCGAGGGGAGCGACGCCACACCCTCGCTGCTCGGGCCGGTGGCATTGGTGTTTCAATCCACGCTCCCGCGAGGGGAGCGACGGTCGATATCCAGCAACCCGCAGATGTAAAAAATGTTTCAATCCACGCTCCCGCGAGGGGAGCGACCCGCGGCCAGGTCGGCCACGATCTCCGCTAAAAGGGTTTCAATCCACGCTCCCGCGAGGGGAGCGACCGCATCAAACCTTAACCACGATTGCCGAAGTGTTGTTTCAATCCACGCTCCCGCGAGGGGAGCGACGAGAGGCGGATGTCGGCGGCGGTGGATGTTCGCTGTTTCAATCCACGCTCCCGCGAGGGGAGCGACGCGGTTTTGATTCCGGCTTTGAATCCGCTGGGATGTTTCAATCCACGCTCCCGCGAGGGGAGCGACAAAGTTAAATCTTTGTGCAAGACAACATTTTGGAGGTTTCAATCCACGCTCCCGCGAGGGGAGCGACTAACTATCGATGCCAAGGTAGACAACGATAAGCGTGTTTCAATCCACGCTCCCGCGAGGGGAGCGACAACTTCCAGATCACCCTTAAGCGCCGCAATCGGGTTTCAATCCACGCTCCCGCGAGGGGAGCGACGCGGAATGTAGCGGGGTGAGATGATGAAGGATCGTGTTTCAATCCACGCTCCCGCGAGGGGAGCGACCAACACTCCGTAACATCATCACCGGGAAGAAATGTGTTTCAATCCACGCTCCCGCGAGGGGAGCGACGTACTCACACAGGGCCAGGAGATACCGCAGATTAGTTTCAATCCACGCTCCCGCGAGGGGAGCGACCCCAAACAATTTGACCATCGATGCTAATGTAATTGTTTCAATCCACGCTCCCGCGAGGGGAGCGACGAAAAGAAAAGCGTAGGAGGCCAACATTTGACAGTTTCAATCCACGCTCCCGCGAGGGGAGCGACATCTATTGCTCTGGCGGGGTGAGTAATTAGCCATGTTTCAATCCACGCTCCCGCGAGGGGAGCGACCCAATAGCTGATATCAAAGGCATGGACAAGGATTGTTTCAATCCACGCTCCCGCGAGGGGAGCGACGGCACCATGGGTTGTTTTTCGTTAAGGCCGACAATGTTTCAATCCACGCTCCCGCGAGGGGAGCGACTCCGCTCGTTTATCGCCAGAGAGGCCAAACGGTTTGTTTCAATCCACGCTCCCGCGAGGGGAGCGACTGTACTGCATTTATCTTTTTAAAATAGTGGGTTTTTTTAATACATTAACGCGAACCGATTCCATTCAGATGAATTTCAACAAATATTCAAAGAGCAATCAAAGGAGTTTTCATATTTCCAGCAGGTTGTGGCATCGCGAACCTTCCGGCGAAAGCCTGCAAGCTATAGGTTCGCGGAAGGGTCAAACAATCAAAGGGCCTTCCTGATCATAATTTTCCTTGGCCCCGATGTGTTCAATACGGCGCTTCCAGTTGGCACCTAGAAAATAGAACCGCAAGCTGTCCTTATCCGGGTTGATTTCTTCTAAAAGCTGATTGCGCAGCACGGCCCACTGGGCAGGATCCACCATGCATTCAAAAACCGAATACTGGACCCGCTGCCCATAGTTCTTGCAAGTTTTGGCGACACGGCGCAGGCGTTTTCGCCCGGCCTTGTCGCTGGTGGCGACATCATAACTGACGAGAACGAGCATATTACCTCCAGATGAATGGCGGGTAGCCGTCCAGGTCGCCCCTGAGGAAACGTGCAATCAACAGCGCCTGGACATGAAAAAGGATACCGATCGAAACCTTTTCATCCAGAAACGGGTGATGGATCTCATCCTGCTTGCGCTTCTGGTAGGCCATGATCACTTCCTTGCGCGTATCATCGCTCATGGAGACCGCACCCGTTTCCGTTTTTTTGAATCCCTTCGCACTGACCTGCCGCAAGTTGATCAGGGACAGCACCAGACGATCGGCCAGAAACGGCCGGAACTCCTCCATCAGGTCAAGCGCCAGGCCGGTCCGGCCGGGCCGGTCGCGGTGGAGAAATCCCACGGCCGGATCGAGCCCCACGCCTTCCAGGGCTGAGCGCACATCATGCAAAAGCAGGGTGTAGATAAAGGAGAGCAGACAGTTGACCTTGTCCATTGGCGGACGGCGGTTGCGGCCGTTGAAACGAAAGGCTTTTTTCTGATGGGTAATCAGTTTGTCGAACATACTGAAATAGTACCGGGCCGCCTCCCCTTCGATGCCGCGCAATACGTCGAGGGATGGCTCATCCTGAAGCCGGGTCAGCGTGTCGGCCAGCAGCATCACGGAGCGCTTCATTCCATCCGTCGCGATTTTCTCCCCGTGGTCCCTGATGGCCCGCTGGAGAACCGTCCGAGAATTGGCGACCTTGCCGGTCAGGATAAAGCGGGCCATATCGGCAGAAAAATCCGGGGCATCGGCCTTGCGGTACTGCTCGCGCCGCAACAGAACATTGCCGGAAACCGGCCCCTGCACCCGTGCAAGGAACCGTCCGTTTTCAGACAGGAAACTCAACCCCACATTCTGCTCGGCGCAAAATCCCATCAGGTAGGGGCTGCACATGACCCGGCCGAAGCAGACAATGCCGCCAAGGGTATGGATCGGCACCTGGAGGCGATTTTCCCTTTCCACCGACACGCGCACGGTTTCGCCTTCCTTGGACAGATAGGCGCCCTGGGTCGTGACAAACAGGGTGTTGAGGTGTTTCTTCATGGCATCCGGGTCACTCCCTTCAAATAGTCACGCACCGAATGGCGCTTTTTTTCTAGCTTGGGCAGGCAGCGGTCCAGAAACGAGCATTTGTCGCAGCGCTTCGTGTAAACCGGAGGCGGGGTTTGCAGGGATGCAATCAGCCTGTGCAAACGGTGTGCGGTGTTTTCGGTTTCGCTGCGCAGGTTATAGTCAAACACCACATCCACCCGGCGCCGGGTCTTGCCGTAAAACAACGCGCCCGCCGACACCTCAAGATCCATCATCTCTTCAAGGCAAAGCGCTTGGGCGCAAAGCTGCACCTTGTCCCAATTTTCCTTTTTGGGCCTACCACGCTTGTATTCAACCGGAAATGGCTGCCCGATTATTCTCCCTCTTCTATTTTTTTCCTTCTGGAACTCCACTGCATCGGCCTTGCCCACCAATCCAAGCCGAAGAGACCGCAGAGGAAGGGAATAGGCAAACCAAAAGTCCCCCCGCGACTCTCTTTTACCCGAATCAACCCGCTCGTGCATGATCCGTCCTTCTGCAGTAAAGCGGTTTTCCAGCCATACCTGTTCTATATGCACCAAGGCGCAACGGCGCTCACAGTATAAAAAATGGTTTAGGGCGGAAATGGGGATTAATCCATCATCCGTGTACATTAATCCATTTCCTTTCCATCATATGAGTGCAAAACCATCTTCATCTATTTTTTCCAGCTTCAGCACCGCCTCCATATATCCAAGAAATGGCGAATATTCGGCAGTCCAAAGGAAAACGCCGGGGTAACGACGCGATTCCTGAATATTCAGTTTCCGAAGAATTTTCTCTCGAATGCGCACGCTACTATTTTGGATCTCCCGCCACGAAATGTTTTCGAAATTTTGTATCTTTTCAATGAGCTGCTTATCAACTACTGCCAGTTGTGACTGGTCTTCGATAACCTTGAATTTCTTTTCGACAGTTTTGAAGCCATAAACACTTTCTTGTTTTACCAGTTCTGTGGATATGTTTGCGCTTTCACGGACTTCACGTAGCATGGCTTCCGTACATAAGGCCGGTGAAATTGTCGTGTTTTGATCAAAAAAATCACGCAGGATGCGTGAGGATATGTCAAAAGCGGGATTCTTGGTCACGCCGCTATCATTGGCATTGAGTATGATCGTCCAGACATCCGCCTCATTGTCTTCCGAATTGCGATTCACCCGCCCGGAAAGTTGCAGCAATGAAAGTAGGGAAGCGCATTCGCGCACACCTGTCCTGAACGATAAATCCACGCCGGCCTCAACACAGGAGGTCGCAAACAGGCACCATTTTGTGTCCGTGCGGTCGAGCAACCGCTCCTGCACCAACGCAAGCGTGGTTTCACGATCTCCAGGCGTCAGAGATGTTGAGAGGTGCAGGACATTTCCTTCTCCAAATACAGCTTCCGCAACCTGTGCCGCAGCCGCCGCTGTGTGCACGGTATTTAACACGACAATTACCGGGCCTCCCAACGTCACCAGCCATTCAGCCAAAGCATCAAGGTTCATGGCGTTCGGGCGAAAACTGTGTCTGACGCGCACAACTTCGAAATCGTGTAACTTATCCCTCTCTCTGATTGGAATAATGTTGGGCAACCGGATTGCGTCTCCGAACTCCTCCATTTCCCAGAAATGGCAGAGTGAACCGGAAGCCAGTACCCAGTGACATGACCAGCATGCAGCAGCGTGCTGGATCCATTGCCAAGCAAGAGGCAACAGTTTTGCAGGCAACATGGCATGGGCTTCGTCCAGAAAAACAGCGCTTCCAGGCAGGTTCTGCAATCGTCGTAGGGTAGACGGGGTGGCAGAGGCCAGCGTCTCGAAAAAAGCTACGGCAGTTGTAACCACAATTGGCGCGTCCCACAGGGCGGTGAGTTTGCGGCTTGCTACATCCTCAAATTCTGCACGGTGATGAATTTCCGCCACCACATCCTCACCGCGTTCCCCCGGCAATGCCAACGCCTTGCGATAGACACGTACGGACTGTGAAATAATATTGGTAAACGGCAAAATGACAAAGATTCGCCTCAGGTTATGACGAGCCGCAGTGGAGAGCAGGCTTGCCATCACGGCGGTTGTTTTACCTGTTCCAACCGGCGCATCGCAGATGGTGATAGGGCTTTCTTGCAGGTTTTCGGCACATGCCGAGAAAAAAGCTGTGCGTAGCCCATTACGCTCGGTATCGTCGTTTTTAGATTTCAAACCATTTACATAATTCCGTAAGGCCACCAAACGTTCAGAAGCCCGTAACTTTGGGTGATATAACCTTCCCGGTTCTTCAGTTGAGGCGCGAGCAGCGTCACCATGATCAGCGTGTGTCAGGCAGGAAAAAAGCACGCGGACATCAGGCGGTTTTAAATCTGGCCTATCTTTTGGCTGTTTTTTGACCAAAATGTTTGGCCGTACACTTGTTTCATGCCGAACCAAATATTCCTGCAAAACGTTATCCACATGCTGCTGGATTTTCTTATTGCGCATGTCGTCTATGGCATTGCAATCAGGCAAGCCAGCATGGTGGGCAACAACCATAAGTGCTGATGTGAAGGCATCCTGCGCAAGCAAATGAGCTACACCTGCATCGGCATGTGGTATTGGCAAACGGCAAGCTTTCTTATCGCCTACCAGTATCTTTTGATTTTCATCATCGAGCTTACCGAGGTCGTGGTATTCAGCAGCGAGTTCATAGATTCGTTGAATTGCCTTTGCGTCCAAACACTGTGCATAATGCAATACTTTGCGCAAATAACACCGCCCTCGGACCAGTACATGCAATACATGATTCAGATATGTCTGACGAAGAGCGGTATCAGATGCGCTTCTGGCGTAATAGGTCATATCATGCGCCCATCAAGTCCAGGTTTTTGATTGGTGCGATCTTGTCCTTTAAATAGTCCGGTAGCTTGTCCGGCACGTCATAATCCGCCCAAGATTCAGAAGGAGCCATAGGGTCGTCTCCCTTGCGTTTTGGCATTAGCGAATCAATAAGCATGTAGTCCGGGCAACTTCCGAGCGCGTTTTTATGTTCCAGCCACCATGCATGGCGAATGCGCACATCGGGACGGATGGCTGAGCGCGTATGGTCGTAGGAGTAGGGAATCAGACGCTTCAGTAATTCGACATCACAGGGTTTGCATCCAGAATTTTTAGCCAGAGAGGGATTGATGTAAAATGGCATTACATAAACGCCGTGCTGTACCACACGGTAGGCCAATGGCGCCATGCCTTGGTTTTTGCCTTCCTGTACACCAGCTTTGTTTGTATTGGTATGCCGCTGAATAATGACCGATGAAACTGAAAGTCCCATGCCAAATTGTGCAATACCGGTTTTGATAAAACCTTTACTCCCGCCTTCTTCCAAAAATGTGTTTCCAAAGAGCCGGGCATCCCAGTAATTTTTGACAAAAGTGCTCTGCAGGAAAATTGATTGTTTAAAGTCTATCTCATCCTTTTTCCCTTTCTTTTTTTTCGTCTGTCCCTCTTCAAGTTCCTTGGTTAAAATGGTACGGTCACGCCCTCGGGATTCTAATATCCTGAACTTATATCCATCAATACCATCCGTTAAGTCCTTGGTTACGGTCTGATAAACAGGCCCCTCCGTCAGTTCCATCAGGTCGCGGAGTTTTCGCTTGAACGAAACAGGAGAGATTTCACCCTGCCCGTTGTCGCGAACGCGCGGGTCACTTTCCTGATCGGGATTTCCGTTCGGGTTGGAATTAACCGCCTCAATTATCAGTAAACCTGTCACACGCTTAATTTCGTCATCCATTTTTCATCTCCTTATCTGGTCTAATTTATAGGTCCAGTGTGACTGCTTTCATTTAGTTTTTCGCTTTTTGGAAAAGACGCTAGATAACCAAGAAACACTTGCGCGCGTTCCTCTGGCGTCAGACGTTTTGGCCATTCCAAAAGATGTAGCTGATCGGCAATTTTAGACCAACGTTTCCGCCACGATTTGACAAGCACGATTATTTTTATTTCTGCACCATCAATGCTTTTTTTAACTGCCTTATCGTCATGGTATGCATAAGCCCATTTGACATAAGGAGCCGAACGCATGGCAAGTTGACTCATAGTGGTAACCGGTGACTCCATCATACTTACAAGCAACGAGCTTCCGCACAGTTCAGGCGGTAGCTCTTTCTTGCGCACCACCTCGCAGTATAACCGATGTATCTCATCGGTTATCCGCAGGCAGCGCCCTAGCAGAAACGCGCTTTCTTTCATGAAATCCTCCTTGTTTTTCCCCAATTTGCTCAGTAATAATCCCAATATGCTAGGATAAATTTTTTTATCAGGCAGCGGCGCGATTTGATTTTTAGCCATACTGCGGCATAAAGTGAGGAAATACCCACGAGCATGTTGCATAAATCGTTCAATCATGTGCGCTGTTAACGCATTGTTTTGTTTATCCAACAACAAGCTCAATCCGTCTGTCGGTTCAAAAATTCTAACTTTCCCTGCCTGCTCTCCTTTGTTCTTCTCTTTTCCATCACGTTTCCAAACCGTGTTAAGATAACGATGGAGTCTGATAGGAAATGTAGTCAGGTTTTCCACGGGAACAGGGTATGATTTTCCTGTTTTTTGGTTCTTAGCTTCACTCCAATCCCGCAGATCCAATTTGGGAATATTCTGGCAGGCCTTATGCCATTTGGCGGATGCTTCTTCCAGTGAAGCTACTGTGGTGTTGTGATAATAGACAACCTTTGTACGGGCTTTATCCATTTTTCGTAATGAAAAAATTTCAAGTTCAGCATCGGCGACTTTTCCCCCCAACCCTTTTAATTGCCCAACAACGGCCTTCGCGAGTTTTTCAAACGTATCCTCTCTTTCATAGGAGTTGCCCTCCTGTGCGCCAAACATTTTGGCAAGTGGAATTTTTTTATCTGGAAAAATACGCGGATAGGCGAATAGTAGTTCTTTATCTCCTGCGATACCATAAGTTATTCCGTTTCGTTCAGGATTGGAAATCCATTCAAGTGCTGCTTTTATTTGCTTGCGTGTTTCATAACCGACGGGAAAAGTTTTACTTTCACACTGATTATAACGTCTTTGTGCTGGTATTGTTTTCGCTTGGGAGCGAAGAATTACTCCACCCAAAAAAGACAAGGAAACGCTGGGAAACTTTTCATTAATTTGTTGAACATCTAAACCATAGGCATCTTTTTCATCACCTTTATAGGAAGAAGATTGATTCTCCCCTTGATTTTTCATCAACAATTCATTGAGCCTATATATGGTTGCCTCATGTGCAAAAGGATAATCTTTATAATCTTCGATGTCTAAAAAAACAGAAATTTTTGGAACAGGAACTTTTGAATCAGCATCCTCTTTTTGTTTTTTTTCATTAGTAACAAAATAAAACATTATTGATGGCGGGAATTCCCCATTTTTGATCTTATGACACACCTCGTTTAAATACTCTTTATGGAATTGTTTTACATTAATCTCCTGGACTGCATTGAAAAATTTATGAAGCGTCTCACCATATGTTAAATTGTTAATGCACATTGACTTTAACTCATTATTTACTCTGCCAAAACACCGACACAGGACATCGCAAGTTTTTTCCCAAAAACCATATTTTTCCTGTTCTGTTGGATCACATGAAAGGAACTCTTTTATCCATTTTCGCTTTAGATTTTCACCTGCTTGACCTCGTCGGGCTGCTTTGATCTCTTCATCAGTTTTTACAATACGGTAAAGTGGACGCACGTTAAAACCTGGCAAAGCTCTGCCTAAATCTGGTTCATATTTCCTTAGTTTTCCAACATGTTCTTTCGATAGCAACTCCAAGTTTTTGATATGTCCATCATTTGTTAACCAGGCCCTTATGCATGGAGCGTTTTTCGAGACTTTCGGCATAATTTTTAGTTTTGGATGCCAGTTAACAGAAACGACCCCGGTATTCCGCATTGCATCGGCGACGTTGGCCAATTCATTAATCATGATCCTAGTTTCTCCCTTTCAATTTGTAATGCAGAACGCCATGCTCAATCCGAACATTCTGGTCATATGTGAACCGAACTTTGGAGTTGCATCCATCCGGAAAAACTTCCCGCAGCATCGAAGGGAGAACAGTGCTGATATCATCTTGTACCTTTGTTTCCTCACGGAAAGGCCCCACATAGGACGGTGTAAACTCCTTCCATCCCAAAAACGGTAGCGTGAACCACTGCCCCCCCTTTAGACGGCGCTCAAATATCGCGGCATACGCGTGTCCGGGTGAAGTCGTTTTACTATTCCAGGCCTTGGCTTTATCACCCAAAATATTTTTATTACGCGTCGGATAGACATGGGCATACATCCTGTAGCAGACATCTGTCAGGACCGTCGTTAAAAACTGATAAGCCCCATTTGTACCGCTTTTACGCAAAGGTCCGTTGTAATTTGTGGCATAGCCGTGAAAACGCAGCGGTTTACAGATTTCAACTCTGAACGGCATAATTTCTACCGCTGGCCCCCAGAGAATTGCCTCAAATATCCCCTTGACAGATGAATAGGTTGGCGCAGGATAACTGACAGGACAGTCTCCTGTATCCGGCCTCGTCCACATTGCCGTTTGTCCTGCGATCTCCAACTTGATTTTGTAAGGTTTCATAGGCTCTCCATGTTGGCTGGTTTCATGCCTTCTTGTGTGTAGCAGAGGGGATAAATATTAATGGTTTTTGAATTGTAAAACTTAATCTCGTATCTATGATTCCACCTTAGCAACATCCAGACAGTGATAGACCAGCAGATGATACCGATCAGGATCCTCTCGGTCAGTTTTTCCCCAATAGCGATAATAGCTCGGCCAGTCGTTCATTTGTCCTCCAGCGCCAGCCAGATTTGTGCCACCAGCCTTGCATCGTCCAAAGCCCGGTGGGGTTTCATGTTTTCGATTGCCGTATCGCCCAGCAGATGTTTAGCCACCGTCTCCAATTGATAGTTTGGCAAATCAGTCAGCTTTTGCCGGCTCAGTTTCAAGGTGCAGAGGATTTGGTTGGACAGGCCCCAGCCGAAGCGGCTGTATTCATATTGCAGGAACAGTTTGTCGAAAGGGGCATTGTGGGCCACCAGTGTGGCGTGTCCACAGAATTTTCGGAAATTACGAAAAGCTTTCTCCGTTGAAAGACCGTTCTGCAACATGGCCTGGGTGATTCCGTTGATTTCCCGAACGTTTGGGGGAATAGTCCGACCGCTGTCGACCAGACTGTGGAACGTTTCACCAGGCTGGCCGGCTTCAATCCTGACCGCCCCGATTTCGATAACACGATGTCCCTTCAAGGGGGACAAACCTGTGGTTTCCAAATCAAAGGCGATGGCTGGCAATCGTTTTACCAATTTAGCATCCTTGGTGGGACATCGGATGACCTATGTTAAAAATTTTCCAATTTTTACTGCTATTGACTTCATCAACGGGATGATCCATTTGTAAATCATGATGCGAATCAACATGAGTCAGGTTAAAATCCATCTCTCGCGCTATCTGGCCAACTTGGCTGAAGGCGAAACGATACTGCTGTGCAAGCGCAATGTGCCCATAGCTGAAATCAGGCGGCTTCCTTGCAAACGCAAGACCGCAAGGCCTATCGGTCTGGCCAAGGGCACCCTTGAAATTCCGGAATCCTTTTTCGAGCCTTTACCGGATGACATATCCGCCCCATTTGGTGGATAAAGGTCCCGCTTCCGGTCATCTTACGAATCGACCTGTTTTGAATCATCTAACCTTCCCATATAAACTCCCTCCATCCGCCTGATCTCATCCACCACTTCCTGCCGCAGTTCCTCCGGGGTCACCACTTCGCAGTCGGCCCCGAACTGGAGGATCATCATTTTGACCTCGCGAAAATCGGCTACCGGGAAGGTGATTTCCAGGCTGCCGTCGAAGAGCTCCTGGATCTGCTGGTTGGGGTGCCAGACCTGCTCGCGGATCCAGCGGGAGCGGAAAGGGGAGAAGCGCAAGGTTACCGGGATACGCTCCTCGCCCTGGAAGATGCCGAAGGCGCCCTCGACCAAGGGGCGCCATTCGCGCTCCGGGCGGGGGGTGAAGGTTTCCGGCTTTAGATCGAAAGCGCGGATGCGGGCCAGGAAGAACTTGCGCCACTGGTTTTTCAGACGGCAGCGGGCGATCAGGACCCAAGAGGCCATGTAGTGCTGGAGATGGTGGGGCTCGATGACGCGCTGGGTCAGGCGACCCGAGGCCGGCGAATGGTAGGTGATGGCCATGACCCGGTGTTCGATCAGGGCCTGGGCCGTGGTGCGGAAAAGGGTCTCATCCACCGGGGAGTGGCCGTGCCAGGAGGCGGAGAAACAGGCGGGCAGGCGGTTTTCGGATGCCATCCTTTCGTCGCACAAGGCCGTAAGCTTGTTCCCCAGCCGGTCGATTTCCCGGCTCAGGTAACCGCCCGAAACGTGAGCCAGCAGACTGCGGGCCGTCAGCACGGCCAAAAGTTCTTCCTGACTGGCCTGGAAGGGGGTCAGCTGAAATGAGTTGTCCGTGTAGTAATAGCCCCGTCGGGCGGCATCATACGCCAGGGGGGCGCCAAGTCGGTCGCGCATGAAATCGATGTTGCGCTGGGCGGTCTTGCGGGAGATTTCGAATCGTTCGGCCAGGGTGCTGGCATTGGGATACCTGCCGTTTCGCACGCAACGGTCGAACCACACGAAGCGTTCATAGATGACGGTATAGGCCATTTGGAATGCTCGCGTCCTGTCGGATTAGAGTTCAGCAGGGGAAGAGCAGTCGCAAGGATGCCCGTTGAAACGGTACTTGATCATAGTTGCCCCAGCGATATGCGATTGGATGGGTACCGTTTGGGAGGATGCCAACGTCCTTGCTGATACACGCCAGAAATTGGCTATATCTCAAAAGTGGTGGCCATTGCAAGACTCTTCAAGACAAGCATTTGGCCTTGTAGCGACGGTGCCGGGTTAATCATTCATGAAAATAGCGCCTGTTGCACGGGGCGAGTTTGGTATTTTGGTGTCGACGCGAAGCGTCACCCTTTCAGCTTGACGCTTTTTTCATAAGAGGGAATAGGGAAGCTTCATTCCTCAGCCCGCCTGTTCCCGACACGCCATTTCGTTGGTTTGGTCTGCGAACAGGACAAACACCCGATCGGCAGTGAAGATTTGACCACAGAATTCGCACAAGGTGCGGGTGCCTTCGATTTCGTCGGGCACTTCCATGAATCGGTCGCAGTAGGGACAGACGGTTTCCACGTTCTCCTCCAATAAAGACGGTTTCGTAAAACGTCCAATTCCCCTGGGGGGACTAAAGATCGGCGTTACGCGAATCCCTCGTCACTGCTACGCACGTTGCCTACGCTGCCTGCGGCACCCGCGACAGCGGTATTCTTCTGGATTCGCAAACCGTATCTCGGACGTTTTACTAAGCCGGCAAAAATCTGATTGTGTGGCATATGGGCAAGGCAGGCGGTCACGGTTGCCGGCTTATTGGAAAGAGGAGGGTTCCATGGAAGGAGTGACAGTGCCGCGCCTTATACCTGCCTTGTAATGACCTATGGCAGATTTGGCGGGGGAATGCAAGGGGGCGCAGGATGTTTTCAGGGGCTTTGGGTGGCATTCGTACAGCGGCACCCCTGGTGCCGTCCAATGAACCTCCTGAACGCGTGAAATATCCGGGTTAGATTGACAGATTGGGGCTTATTTATTAAATGATTTCAGCTAAACGGAAATTATTGCCTAACCCCGACACGTTGAGGAATGAATGGATCAAACGGAAAAGATTCGCGCGACGGCGATTGCCCTGTTCCCGGAAGACACCACCGAACCGGAAGCGCGTGCGATTGTCGAGCGCCTGTCTGACGAAGAAGACCTGGCCGGATTCAAGACCATGTACAGGAAGACGATCCTCTCCGATGGCAGCCAGCGGTCCTATATCAAGTTTTCCAAAGTGGTGCCGCGCAACGAGCTTGGCTCCGGCTGGGTGGTCAACATTACCGGCAAACTGTTCGATGCCGGCTACGATGATGTGGCCTGGCGGGTTACCCGGCTCGGCCCGGATACCGAGGACGGGGAAAGCACGACCGAATCGTTCCCGGCGGAACTATTCAAAGAGGCTTTGGGCGACGAGAAGGATCTGCCTTAACCCGAACATTTCATGAAATATTCAGGATAGGGTATCGCCGCCGTCATCACATGGCCGGGTATCCGGTGATTTGGCGGATCTCGTTGTAGATGCTTTTCAGGCGGCCGTAGAGCCGGCGGTAGACCCTGGCATAAAGCGCCTGGTAGAGGTCGCGGTTGGCCGGGATGGGCTCGAAGACGTCGGACACCCGGGTCATTTCACTGATGGCGCTGTCGAAATCGGGGTGCAGTCTGAGGCCGACGGCCGCATCGATGGCTGCGCCCAGGGCGGATGTTTCGTAGGTGTGGGGCCGCTGGGCCGGCAGGCCGAAAATATCCGCGGTGATCTGCATGGCGGCGTCGCTCTGGGAACCCCCGCCGGAGACCCGCAGGGCCGTAACCGGGATTTTGTTGCGTTTTTCCAGGGCCCGCAGGCCGTCCTTCAACCCGTAGCCCAGGCCCTCCAGGATGGCCCGGTAGATATGGGCCCGGGTGTGCACGTCGCCGAAGCCGATGATGGCGCCCTTGGCATCGGCATCGGTGTTGATACCCGGGGACCAATAGGGCTGCAGGGTCAGTCCCATGGAGCCGGGCGGGATGTCCCGGATCAATTCGTCAAAAAGCACCTCCGGCGCCACCCCGCGTTCCTCGGCGATCTGCTGTTCCCGCAGGCCGAACTCCTCCTTGAACCAACTCACCATCCAGAAGCCCCGGTAGACCATGACCTCGGTGTTGTAGGCCCCGGGCAGGGCGCTGGGGTAGGGCGGCACGAAGGGTTTGATTTCCACGTATTTCGGATTGGCCGTGTTCACGGTGGCCGTGGTGCCGTAGCTCAGGCAGGCGACTTCCGGGGAGCGGCAACCGGCGCCCAGGACTTCGCAGGCTTTGTCCGTGGCCGCGGTGATCACCGGCAGGCCTTCCGGGATGCCCGTCTCCTGGGAGGCTTCCCGGGTGATGTGCCCCAGAACATCCCCCGGCGGCACGAGCTCCGGCAGGCGGGAGGCGTCCATGGGGAAGAGTTTCCACTTGAGGTCCCGCGGTCCGGCCCAGCAATGCCGTTTGTAGTCGAAGGGGACATAGCCCACCATGCTGCCCACGGAATCGCGATATTCACCGGTCAGGCGGTGAATCCAGAAGCCGGAGAGAAAAAGGAACTTGTGGGTCTTATTCCAGATGTCGGGCTGGTTTTGGCGCAGCCAGTTGGATTTGCACTCCCGGACGGCTTTTTCCACCACCCCATACTGGTTGAGGGCTTTCAGGGCGCCTGTCATCAGCGGGGAGAGATGGGTGGCCATGGCCGCCTTGCGCTGGTCCAGCCAGAGGATGGCCGGCCGCAGGGGGGCGCCGTCTTTATCCAGGTTGACCATGGTGGCGCGCTGGGAGGTGACGGTCACGCCGGCGATGCGGTCGGTATCGACACCGTCGGCATCGAGCAGACGGCGGGACGTGGCGCTGAATTGCTGCCAGTAATAATCCGGGTCCTGCTCGGCCCAGCCGGGCCGGCGGGAGAAGTAGGGGGTGATGGGGGTCTTGACCATGTGCCGGAGGTTCCCCCGCAGGTCGATCAGGGCCGCGCGGATGGACTGGGTGCCGGCATCGAAAACCAGGATCAGGTCGCCTTGTCCGCTGGTGGTCATCACGGTTTCCTCTTCAGGGGTTCGTCCAGGTCGAGGCCCAACTGGCCCCCGGGGTTCATGATGTTGCGGGGGTCGAAGTGTTTTTTGAGGGCCCGCAGGACGTCCATCTGCTCTTTACCCAGGTGATGCTCGATCCAGGGGGCGATCATGCGGCCGATGCCGTGGTGGTGGCTCAAGGATCCGCCGAATTTTTGGATGTGATCCAGGATGCCGCCCTGGAAGGCACGGTAGGCCTCGGCGTGCTCGAAGCGGCCGATGAAGATAAAGTAGAGATTCGTGCCCTGGGGGTAGAAATGGGAGGCGTGGGTCATGCAGATGGTCTGCGGCCGGCTTTTGATATAGGCCCGCACCCCCTGGTGCAGGGCGTGCAGGTTGTCCCAGGTGACGGAAGCCTCCAGGGTGTCGATGACGATGCCGTAATCGTGCAGGTCCTCCCGCATGAAAGGTTCGGTAAAGCGGGTTTTTTCCCATTTGCGGCTGCCGTAGGCGCCGAGATAAATGGCGCCGTGCCGGCGGGCGGTTTGGCGGATTTTGCGCTTTACCAGGCGGGTGTAGTCCCCGTCGCCTTCCACGGTACCCAGGCAGAGACAGCGCTGCCCGGGGTGAAAACCGCGTTTGACCAGAAAACGATCCACCAGGGAAGGGATGCCGTAGAGCTTGAGGCCCCGGTCGGTTTCTTCGGGGTCGCTGATCCGGTAGACCGCCGGCCGGCCGAATTCGCCCTGGCTGATGTTGCGGCTGGCCGCCACGGCCGCCTCCCAGGAGGGGAACATGAAACTGAAATAGCGGCGGTTGCCCGGCATGTGGCGGAAGACCTTCATGGTGACTTCCACCAGGACGCCGAAGGTGCCCTCGGATCCTTTCAGCATGTCGTGGACCTTGGGCCCCGTGGCCGTGGCCGGGTAGTCGAGGGTGCGAATGCTGCCCGTCGGGGTGACATATTCCTGGCTGATAACGAGGTCGGCGGCATCGCCGTAATAGGTGGAGGCCTGGCCCGACCCCAGGGTCACGACCCAGCCCCCCACGGTGGAATATTCAAAGGACTGGGGGAAGTGGCCGCCGGTAAAACGCCTTTTGGTGCCAAACCGCTCCGGTGCCTGGTTGAGGGCGGCCTCGTACGCCGGACCGAACATGCCGGGCTGTACCCGGGCCGTCTGGTTGGTTTCGTTCAATGCGAGGATTTTGTTCATGTGGGTGCTCATCACCAGGGTGACCCCGCCCCGGGCGGGCCGCAGCCCCAGGTTGACCGACGAGCCCCCCGAGAAGACGTAGACCGGTATGGTTTCGTCATGGCAGAACGCCACGATGCGGCGGACGTCTTCCTTGTCGCGGGGGTGGACTACCAGGTCGGCGATTTCCCGGACCGTGCCCCGGCTCAGTTCCATCATTTCTTCCGTGGTCTTCCCGTAGGCGAAGCGGGTTCGCTGGAAGACGTCACTGGAGATATTTTCCGTGCCGACGATGGCCGCCAGGGCGTCCACCTGACCGGCGGACAACTGTGACGGGCGATCCAGTGCGACCGGCTCGCGGCCTTCGGGCTGCTTGCGGCGGAAATCCGCGTCCGTCATTCCGAATTCCGCCTTCAGCATGGCGTACCAGTTGTCGCTGGGGTGCTTGAACCGGTGGGGATCGCCATATTTGAAGATGGCCCGGTAGGTGCCGTCGGCAGGGGGGACTTCGCTCCAGTCGGGACGGAACGGTTTTGTCACGCTCATGCAAGACCTCCTTAATTGCGCCCGTTTATCCTCATGTCCAAGGACGATAACATCGATATCATTTTTATGACCAAAAGAAGGCGCCCTGCCACGAGCCCTTCGGGTCCGCCTGCGCGTCGGGGCTGCGGCCGGACGCGCCGAAACTCGCCCCGCTTATCGCGGGGCTCAGACAGTCGCCGCGTCTTTTTCGGCCGCACCTCCGATGCTCGGCCTCGTGACAAAGGGAAAATCAAAAATTCAAACCATTGAAAATGAGAAAATAAGAAATTAGAAAATCGGTTCGATCATAATACCTCTAATCCCCACGTTTGCCTTTCAGGCCCAATCGTGGCTTCAGGCATTCCCTATTTCGGTGTCGACGCGAAGCGTCGCCCTTTCAGCTTGACGCTTTGAGCTTGGCGCTTTTTTCAGGAGAATTCAATCCACCGGTATTTGCAGCATCACATTGGTTTGTTCCACTTCTTGTTGAACACGTTTTTGGTCCCAGCCGAGATCGTCGGCCACGGCCCGGGCTACCCGCTGCAGGATATCTTCGCCGGGATTGCCGAGGGTGGCGATGCCGGTACGGTGCAGGACGATATCTTTCAGGGTAATCGCCATTTCATGGCGGGCAGCATACACGGCCTGGGCCAGGATGTCGCCCTGGGCGTTCATCGGCGCGGCCAGGGCGGCGTCTTGCCGGGCCAATTCCAGAACGGCATTGAATTGGGTGCCGTAGATCTGCCCCAGATAGGCCACCGTACTTTCGGAAAAGTCAGGGTGGGCAGCCTTGCTGCGTTGAAGAAAGGCATTCATGTCCCTGATCCGGGATCCCTTGAGATATTTACGCTCCGAGACCGATGGCGGTATGGGCAGGGCGGTCTTTTCCCGCACCCGATCGATCACTTTTTCCGCCAGGTGTCGGCTGGTGGTCCATTTGCCGCCTTCCACGGTCATCAGGTGGTCCAGCCCATCCTGCTGGTGGTCGTGGATTTCGTATTTGCGGGAGGATGTGTAGGTCTCTTCGGTCTGGGTTTCCACCAGCGGGCGCAGGCCGCCGTAGCAGTGGCGTACGTCGGCGTAGGTGATGGCCAAACCCTCAAAGGAGGCGTTGACCGCTGCGATCAGGTCCTCGATACTCCGGCGGGTCACCCGGTAATCGTCCGGATGCCCTTCGTAGGGTTGGTCCGTGGTGCCGATCAGGGTGTGACCGCGCCAGGGAATCAGGAAGCAGTGGCGTCCGGCGGGGGTAATGGCGCTGACGATGCTGTTTTCCTCAATGAGGGCTTTGGTGATGATATGGATGCCTTCCGAGCGCCGCATGTGAAGACCCTCCCGCCTGCCGCGGGCCATGGCGAGCACACTGTCCACCCAGGGGCCGGCGCAGTTGAGTGTGACCGTACCGCGCACTTCGTAGGCGCGGTCGTGGATCCGGTCGTGCACGGTCACCCCCTGCACGGTCGCTCCCTTGCGATCCATCAGAAAACCGGTAACCTTGGCATAGTTGGCGGCCCGGGCGCCATGGGTCATGGCCGACCGGACAAACGCCAGGGCCAGGCGTTCGGGGAAGATGTTCAGGCAGTCGTAGAAAAGCGAGGCCCCGGTGAGGCCTTCCCGCCTCAATACCGGTTGAACCTGCAAGGCCTTGCGGGCCGAAAGGGTGGTGTGGTTGGGGATTTTTTTGCCCGTATCCCAGGTGCGGCCCTTGTCGAAGGCCAGCAGGTCGTAGAGGGTCAGGCCGATCTTGACGAGCCACTTGTTGCTCTTGAGCTGGGAACGGTAGTGGGGAAACAGCATGGGACAGGGATAGACGAAGTTCGGGGCGATATTCTCCAGAATGCGGCGCTCCCGCAGGGATTCGCGCACCAGACCGTACTCCATGTTGGACAAATAGCGCAGCCCGCCGTGAATCATTTTGGAAGAGGCCGCCGAGGTGGCCTCGGAAAAATCACCTTTCTCGAAGAGGACCACGCGCAGCCCCCGGGTGGCGGCTTCATAGGCGATGGCCGCCCCGGAAATGCCGCCGCCGATGACGATGACATCGAAGGATTTTTCTTCGCTTTGCGCGGTGTAGCGTTGCATGGATTGAGATCCTGGCTCAAAGGTTTATTTGTAGAAAATAAGAAAATGGGAAATTAGAAAATCGTCTCTATCACAATGCCCTATCCCGTATATTTTATGACAATAGCGCCTTCCGCTGAGGTCGTGTTTGGCATTTCGATGTCGACGCGAAGCGTCGCCCTTTCAGCTTGACGCTTTGAGCTTGGCCCTTCTTTCATAATGCGCCATATTGGTTCGACCAATAAAAGCTTGCTCCCAATCCCCTCTTTCATCAACGGCTGCCACGGGTGGTTGACACCCTGTCGATTTCCTCGAAAACTGCCTTTTCGGCGTAGTGCAGCACATCCCGCATGATTTCCCGGGCCACCCCGGCCTTCTGGTCGCGGATGGCGTAATAGATGTCGCCGTGAAACGCCTCCGAGCGCCGGATGTTTTGGTCATTCTGGAAATAGAAGTGGCCGAACTGATCAAAGAAATCCTCGAAGAAATTGGTCATCAGGATCTGGAGAATATTGCCGCTGGCCTGCCCGATGATACGGTGGAGAGCCTTGTCCCGCTCCATGACAGGGCTTTCGTGACGGTTAAAAGCAACTTCCTCGAGTTGTTGCAGATGGTCGGTCGTGCGGTGCCGGGCGGCGGCGTAGGCCACTTCCGGGCTGTTGATGCGCCGGACTTCCAGAAGGGCGCCCAGGACCTCGTGCTGCATGGCCGCATCCACGTGCATCAGCGCCTTGGCCGTTTCCAGGTTGGCGCTGTCCAGAAAATGGCAGGCATAGGCCCCATCCCCCTGACGAATTGCGACCAGGCCGAGGTTCTCCAGATAGCGCAGCGCTTCCCGCACCGTGGCCCGGTTGACCTGGAATTCAGCGGCCAGGGCACGTTCGGTGGGCAGTTTGGCGCCGACGGGAATCGTGCCTCGGATGATCTGCCGGAGCAGGATCCGGGTCACGTGCTCGTTCGCACGGGAGGGCCTGGTGTTGGCGTTGTTGGTCATTTTTCTTGGGCTGTTATAAATGTTTTTGGATAAAAATTGGTTCGACCAATAATATAGCAGCGTCGTCTGACGGTTGTCAAGGAAGTGTGGGGAGATGGCAGGCAGACGCCGGAGAGGTCCAACCGATCCGGGAAAATTGATTTTATCCTCACGGGGCTTTCAGCTTGACGCTTTGAGCTTGGCGTTTTTTCATACGAACTTGGCCCCTTGGATCCCCGAACCCTCTTTCTGCCTGTGGGATTGTTTTTATTCCTTCACCGACCCGGCCAGCAGGCCGCGGATAAAATAGCGCCCCAGAAAGATGTAGATCAGGAGCACGGGCAGGGCGGCCAAGATGGAGCCGGCCATGGGCAGGTTCCAGCTCACGGCCTGGCCGCCGGCCAGCTGGGCCAGGCCGACGGTGATGGGGTTGGCGGTGTGGCGGGTGAGGGTGATGCCCCACAGGAATTCATTCCAGATCTGGGTAAACTGCCAGATGCTGGTGACCACGAAGCCCGGGATGGAAAGGGGAAAAACGATCTCTTTGTAGATGGCGAAGAAACCGGCATGGTCCAGCATGGCCGATTCCATCAGGGCGTCGGGAATCTGGGCGTAGAAGTTCCGAAAAATGAGGGTTGTGATGGGCAGCCCGTAAACCACATGGGCTAGGATAAGCCCCGGCAGGCCGCCGTAGAGATTGATGGCCCGCAGGGTCTGGAACAGCGGGATCAGGATGACCTGGTAGGGAATGAACATGCCGAAGAGAAAGAGGATGAAGACAATCTCGCTGCCCCTGAATTGCCATTTGGAGAAGACATAGCCGTTGATGGACCCCAACACCGTGGACAAGAGGGTCGCGCAAACCGTGAGAACGATGGAGTTGATCAAATTAGGCTTCAGCAGGGCCATCGCCTCGGAAAAGCCGCTCCAGTTGGGCGCGGCCGGCAGATCCCATGACCGGGGCAGACTGATGTCGGCGGGAAGCTTCAGGGCCGTCACCACCGTCATGTAGGCCGGCAGCAGATAGGCCAGCGCCAGCAGGATCAGGGCCGCGTAGAGCAGAAAAGGGCCGAAGGGCAGTTTGCGCGTCATCTAGCGGGCCCCCTTCCGGCGGTAGCTGCTGACCAGGTAGGGAATGATGAAGGTGGCGGCCACCAGGAAGAGCACGATGGCGATGGCCGCCCCCTTGGCAAAGTCATTGGCCCGGAAGGTGGTCAAATACATGGTGAGCGCCGGGTGACCGGTTTCGGCATTGTCCGGACCGGTCATGGCGAAAATCAGGTCGAACATTTTCAGGGAAATATGGGAGAGGATGATCACGGCGCTGATGGTGATGGGTTTGAGCATGGGCAGGGCCACATGGCGGTAGTAGCGGAGATCGCCGGCCCCGTCCAGCATGGCCGCATCCCGCAGATCCTGGGAGATGCCCGTAAACCCGGCCAGATACAGGGCCATGGTGTAGCCGGCGTATTGCCAGACGGTGGCCAGGATGATGCCCAGGGCGGCCAGGTTGAACCCGTGGATTTCTTCCATGAAAAGGGCCCGGGGGATGAGGTCGGCCCCCAGCCAGGCGAACAGGCCGACGCCGACCCCGGGCAGCAGCCAGCGTTTGCAGGCCCTGGAAGGATTGCTGCGGAGCGTTCCCAGGCCGATCAGCAGCAACCCGGCGGCAACGAGATAAACAACGATCAGGAACAGATTCTGCCAGTTGAACTCCCAGATGGCCCGGGTGCTGGTAAGCCATCGGAATCCGAGGGGCTCGCCGCCCAGAAAGGTGGGCAACAGGTTGACCCCTCCCTGGGGCGCCAGCATCCAGCGCCAGATGGTGCCGGTGACGATAAAGCTCAGGGACATGGGATAGAGGAAAATGGTGCGGAAGATGTCTTCGCCCCGGGGTTTGCAGTCCAGCAGGATGGCGATGAACATCCCCAGACCGATGGCGCCAGCCAACAGCATGACGGAATAGTAAACCGCGTTGACCAGGTCCTGCCGGAACCCGCCGCCCAGAAAACCGGTGAACAACTCGACATAATTTTGCAGACCGGTAAACTGTTTGACCGGGTTCTCCGCCAGGGCGGCCACCCCGCCCCAGTCCGTCAGGGATATCCAGAAGGTGTGGGCGATAAAGCCGTAGACGAAGAGCCCGATAAGAAGGATGGACGGCAGGAGCATCAAAAAGGCTTTGAGCCGGTCTTTGGACATGTCCCCCACAATAAATCTCCGGGTGGATGGGTATGGCACCGGCGGTTGTAACCGGCCGGTGCCGTGAATTTATTTATTCTATTTTAAACCCTCCGCTTATAGTGGAGGATTCAGAAAGGCTCTTTCGCTCAGGGGAGTTTTCCTAAAAGAGTTTCTTCATTTTCTTTCACGTGGAAAGAAAACGAAGCAAAAGAAAACGCCCGTGCCCCGCTTGATCCTGCGCGTCGTCGGTGCGGCCGGAGCACGCGGAAACTCACCCCGCTTGCAGCGGGGCTCAGACAGTCCGCGCGCTTTATCCCGTCCGCCCCGCCGATGCTCGGCGCGGGACAATGGGAAAACCAAAACCATAAAATCAACAGCTGTTTTCACTCCTTATTCGAGGAAGATGGCGACCATCGTCTTTCCTCGTTGCGGAATGAGCCCCCCCCTCTATTTACCGATCCCGTTTTTGACCGCAATCTGCTGGGCGGCCTTGGCGGCGGCCTGGGCATTGCGGGATTTCAGGAACATCTCCATCACCGCGGCAAAGTCGTTCATGAAGCCTTCGTTGGCCGTGACACCATGGGCCAGGGAACCGACGATGCGATCCTGGCCGAAATCGGCCGCCGCGGATTTGGCGTAGTCATTGTATTTGGCCAAATCGCTGTCCGTGCGGGCGGAAATGGATCCTTTCAGCGGGTTGAAGGCATCACTGCCCTCGCGGGAACCCAACAGCGCCAGCCAGGCAATGGCATTGTCCCGCTGGGGCGCACCCTTGGGCAGGCCGAAGGAGTCGGCCAGAAACATGAACCGGCCGGCGGTGCCCGGGGACGCCCCCCACGCGAACCCTTTGCCCGGCGCCAGTTTCTTGGTGGTGCTCAGGTAGCCCGCCGCCCAGTCCCCCATGACGTTGAAGGCGGCCCGGCCGTCCACCACCATGTCGGTGGCCTGCTGCCAGGACAGGGAAGACGCATCGTCATTGGTGAATTCGAGCACCTTGCCGAAGAGTTCCCAGGCTTTGACACCTCCGGCACTGTCGAAGGCCAGCTTGCCGGTCCACAGGGCATCCCACTGATCCGGACCCAGGGACGCCAGGGCCACCGATTCCCACAGATGATTGGCGGTCCAGTTCTGGGCCAGGGACAGCGGCACCACGCCTTTGGCTTTAAGCTTGGGGGCGACGGCGAAAAAGTCATCCCAGGACGCCGGCGCCTCGATCCCCCATTTCTTGAGGTTGGCGGGGATATACCAGCATACGTTGGACCGATGGATGTTGACGGGCACCGACCAGATGCCCTTGTCCGTGCCGATCAATTTGACCAGACCTTCGGGAAAGACCTTGTTCCAGCCCTGTTCGTCGAACAGGAAGGTCAGGTCCTCCATGCGGTCGGCTTTGACCCAGGTGCCGATCAGCTCCTGGCCGGCATGCACCTGGAAGCTGTCGGGCGGTTCCCCGCCCAGCATGCGGGTTTTCAGAACGGCTTTGGCATTGACACCGGATCCGCCCGTGACGGTGGCATTGATCACGTTGACGCTGGGATGGCGCGCTTTATACAGGGCGATCAGGGCTTCCAGAGCCGGCCCCTCGTCACCCGCCCACCAGGAAAAAATTTCCAGATCGCCGGACAGATCCCTGGCCCCTGCGGACGTCATTGGCAGGAGTACCAGGATGGCAATACCGATAAGGGCCATCCGTCGGATACACTTCCGTTTCATTATGTCCTCCCTTCATTTGATGTGGTTTGGTTCGATGTTCTCCACCTCTGGTGGTGCATCCGGAGAGGGTTTACCACTCCGATCTTTTGCGGCAGAATTGTCCCTTCATTTTTTTACCGCAGTGCCTGTTCCGTCTGCGGGTCGAACAGCAGGATCCGGTTGAGATCGAAGCCCAGGTCGATGTCGGCGCCAGGGCTGAACAGAAGCCGCCCTTCCAGTTCGGCGATCATGGGATGGCCCCGCAGGTCGAATTCCAGGAGCGACTGGGCACCCACCGTTTCCGACACGACCACGGTTGCCCCGAACCGCCAGGATTCGGGCAGGCCGGCTGCGGCTTCCCCGGCCTTGATGGCATCCGGCCGAATACCCACCAGCACTTCGCGACCGGTCTCCAGTCGAATATCCCTGGGGATGGGCAAGGTCAGCCCTCCTGTTGCCACCGCCGCCTGTCCGTTTTCGCGCTGAACCACACCGCTCAGGATATTGGCCGGGGGGTTGCCGATAAAGCGCGCCACGAAAACATTGTCCGGTTTTTCGAAGACATCGATGGGCGTGCCCACCTGCTGGATGTCGCCGTCCTTGAGAACGACGATGCGGTCTGCCAGGGTCATGGCTTCGATCTGGTCATGGGTGACATAAATCGTGGTGGTCTTCATCTGCAGGTGCAGTTTTTTCAGCTCCATCCGCATCTGGGTGCGCAGTTGGGCATCCAGGTTGGAAAGGGGCTCGTCGAAGAGAAAGACGTCCGGTTGACGGACAATGGCCCGGCCCATGGCCACCCGCTGGCGCTGGCCGCCGGACAGCGCGGCCGGTTTGCGGTCCAGGAAGGGGGCCAGTTCGAGAATTTCGGCGGCCGCCCGCACTTTTTTGTCGCGCTCTTCCATGGGGCGGTTTTGCATCTTCAGACTGAACCCCATGTTGTCGTAAACCGTCATGTGGGGGTAGAGGGCATAGTTCTGGAAGACCATGGCCACGTTGCGTTCTTTGGGCGGCACCTGGTTGACCGTCCGGTCGGCGATCCTGATCTCCCCGTCACTGAGGGGTTCCAGGCCGGCAATCATGCGCAGGATGGTGGATTTGCCGCAGCCGGAGGGCCCCACCAGCACAATGAACTCGTTGTCGCGGATTTGGAGGTCCACCCCGTGGACGACTTCGGTGGCCCCGAATCGTTTGGTGACGCCGATCAGTTCAACTTTCGCCATGGCATTTTTCCTCGGAAGGGACGCTTGGGGGCCCGCACGTCGATTGCCGCACGATTAAATCGGTTTTCAGGATTCGGATCTCCTCGGTCAATGAAGTTTTATCGTCTTCCAACTGTTTCAGCAGCAGGCCGGCGGCGGTCCGGCCTATTTCATAAGCGGGCTGATTAACGGTCGTCAAAGGGGGCTCGATCAACGCCGAAACAGGGTTGTTGGAGAAGCCCACCAGGGCGATATCGTCGGGGATTCGCCGTCCGGTTTCTTTAAGATAGACGTGGGCGCCGATGGCCACCGGGTCGTTGAAGGCAAAGATGGCATCCGGCGGATCGGCTAAATTCATTAGCGTTTTGGCCCCCGACCGGCCGTCCGATTCCCGGCCGCCCCCGGCCACGATGAGGCGCGGGTCAACCGCCAGGCCGTTGTCTTTCAGGGCCTGTTCGTAGCCTGCCTGCCGAAGGCGGCTGATGGAGAGATGCGGTGAACCTGCGAGGTGGGCGATGCGTCGACAGCCGCAGCGGATACAATGGACAACGGCCGCATAGGCGCCCTCCCGGTCGTCCACCACCACCTTGCCGGCGGCCGGTATGTCGACGGTCCGGTCAAAGAGGACCAGCGGAATGCCCTGGCGCATGACGTTATCAAGGTGCGCCGTATCGATGGTATCCCGGGAGACGGACACCAGCAGACCCGCCACCCGGTTGGCGATCATGGCCGCGGTGCTCCGGACTTCGTGCGGGTATCTGTCGTTGCTTTGGGCCACAATGATGCTGTAGCCCGCACGATGGGCTTCTTCTTCGATGCCGCTGATGGTGATGGCGAAAAAATCATAGCGAATTTCCGGCACGATGACACCGATGGTGGTGCTGCGCCGGGTTTGAAGACTTTTGGCGATGAGATTGGGCTGGTAATTGAACTGGACGGCCAGGGTCCGGATCCGGTCTTTTGTGGCCGGGCTGATGTCCGGGTGGTCCCGAAGGGCCCGGGAAACGGTGGATGGGGATAACTTCAGCCGCCGGGCAATATCTTTGATGGTCACATGGCGCATGACGAGCCCGTTTCTTTGAAGGTGGGGTCCCGTCCGTCCGGTCGCAACCGCAGCAGGCCGGGGCGTCGAATCCTGAGGGGCTGGACGGACCCTGTTCCGAAGATTGTATCCATGAACTGCCGATAGGCAGGGAATTGTGCATAGGGTACATAGGTCTGGATGGTTCCCGCGAAGCCGCCGCCATGCACGCGGCAGGCCCCCCGGCCGTCCAGAAAGCGCTCGGTCAGGGCCAGGGCCAGAGGGATGCCCTGGGCATGCGGGGTCGCGGCGGGGGCGCTGTTTTGCAGCAGGCGCCAGGAGGAGTTCCCGGAGGCGGACACCAGATCCAGGTAGGCGTCCATCTGTTTTCGGCGCAGGGCGGCGACCATGGCTGTAACCCGATCATTTTCTTCGATGAAGTGAAGGGCGCGCAGAATGGCGCGATCGCCGGCCTTGGCCCGCAGCCGGGGAACGGACCGTATGATGTTTTCCATGGTCATGCCGCGCAAAACATCCCGGCCCAGCAGTGACGCCACGGCGTGCATCTCCTCTGTGATGGCCGCGTATTCCGGTGTCAGTTCGGCGTGGCTGCCGCCCGTATTGACGACGGCGATCCGGTAGCCGGCCTCTGAAAAATGGCAATCGAGATTTTCCATTCCGGGCGCGAGTGGGTTTTGGAAATCGATATGCAGGATGCCGCCCAGGGAACTGGTCAACTGGTCCATGAGTCCGCAGGGCTTGCCGAAAAACACATTTTCGGCCTGCTTGGCGACGAGAGCCAGCTCTAAAGCCGTCAGCCGGCCTTTGTTGAACAGGTGATTGAAAATGCCGCCCAATGCCACGCCCAGGGCGGCCGAGGAACTCAATCCGGATCCGGGCAGGACGGTGCTGTCCACGCAGGCGGTCCAGCCGCCGACACGATCGCCCCGATCTGCCAGGGCGGCGGCAACACCCCGTATGAGCGCTTCCGGCCGGCCCTGCTCGGCGGTCCGGGGGGCCAGATCCGTGAGATCCACCCGGATCGGTTCGGGGTAGCCGACGGAATGCATCACGACTTCAGGTGTCGGGTTGGGGGCGGCCACAGCCACACAGTCCATCTGCACCGCAGCGGCCAGCACCCGGCCGTGATTGTGGTCCGTGTGATTGCCGCCGAGTTCGGTGCGTCCCGGGGCGCTGACGACGATGGCCTCCGATGGGGCCAGGCGGGATGTCAGGGCTTCCAGCAACCGGAGGTAGCGTCTTTTTTGCGCCGGGAGTTGCCCCTGGCCATACAAGGATGTCAGGACGGCATCCATACGGCTTTCCTTCAGGGCGGCAGTAAAGGCTTCCGGCGTATCGTGCATGGCTAAGGATCCGATGCCCGGTAATGGGTTTCCGAAAGGGACCGCAGCCGGTCGGCACAGGCTTCGGGGGGCAGGTCCCGCTGGGGCATGGCCAGCATTTCATAACCCACCATGAATTTTTTCACGGACCCGGATCGCAGGAGGGGCGGCAGGTAGTGGATATGCCAGTGCCAGGCCGGATGGTTCTTCCCGTCGGTGGGCTGCTGGTGCAGTCCCATGGTGTAAGGAAAAGCGGTCTGGAAAAGGTTGTCGTAGCGTATGGCCAAGCGGGTCATAACCTCGGCGAGATCCCGTTTTTGGCCCGCATCGAGCTCGGCAATGGAGCCGCCATGCTGTCGCGGCAAGATCAGGGTTTCAAACGGCCAGCAGGCCCAAAAGGGTACGAGGACGACAAACGTTTCATTTTGCAGGATGATCCGTTCGCCCCGGGCGATTTCCAGTGACAGGTAGCGGCACAGCAGGCAGTCGCCCTTCTCGGCCAGGTAAGCGGCCTGGCAGCGGCCCTCGGTGGCCGGCAGGGTCGGCACGGAGCGGTTGGCCCAGATCTGGCCGTGGGGGTGGGGATTGGAGCAGCCCATGGCCGCGCCCCGGTTTTCGAAGATCTGCACATGCCCGATATCCGGCCGCGCGCCCAGTTCCCGATATTCGGCCTGCCAGGCGTCGACGACCTGTTGGACTTCGCGAACCGTCATGCGCGCCAGGGAGAGATCGTGTCGGGGGGAGTAGCAGATCACCCGGCAAATCCCTGTTTCGGGTTCGACTTTCAGCAGGTGGTCCGGGGAGGGCGGGCCGTCATGGCCGTCATCCGGTTCCAACGCCGGGAAGTCGTTGGTAAAGACGTAGGGCTTCGAGTAATCGGGATTTTTGTGCCCCCCGGCCCGGATGTTGCCCGGGCAAAGGTAGCACGCCGGATCGTAGGCGGGCCGATCGAGCGGGTCAGGCTTTTCCGCCTGGCCCTGCCAGGGGCGCCGGGTCCGTTGGGGCGACACCAGGATCCACTCGCCGGTCAACGGGTTGAAGCGGCGATGGGGCTTGGGTGGCAGTTCGTGTTGCGCTTGCGTCAATGCCATGCTGATACGCTTTCGCACCCGGGGGGGATTCAAGACCCCGCAGATGAACCGCATTTTCAGATGGGACATTTGGGGAAAGCGTTGCCAAACAGCATACCGCAAACGTTTGCGGTATCGTTTGCGATGTAAGATATGGCTCATATGGTTGTCAAGCAAAAACCACACGACCAATTTGGGCGGAAAGCGGCCCGAGACGTGCATGGAAACGCGATGAAACCAAAAAAAAAGGGGCTGCACCGGCAGCCCCTTTGTTTTCGTGTGCTATTTAGCGTGGCGCTACATCAGACTGGCATTGAGCCAGAGATGGCAGATGATGCTGGCCGCGTAGCCGAGAGCGATCACCGGGGTCCATTTCAGGTGGGCACCGAAGGTATAGGTGCCCCGGGCCGTTCCCATCAGGGCCACGCCGGCGGCCGAACCAATGGCGAGCAGACTGCCGCCCACACCCGCCGTCAGGGTTGCCAGCAGCCATTGGCCATGGGACATGGCCGGGTCCATGGTCAGCACGGCGAACATGACGGGGATGTTGTCCACGATGGCCGAAAGGATGCCCACCAGGGTGTTGGCGATGGTGGCCCCCAGGCCGGTATAGGCATATTCCGAGAGCATGGACAGGTAGCCGAACTGGGACAGGCCGCCCACGCAGAGGATAACCCCGTAGAAGAAAAGCAGGGTGTCCCACTCGGCCCGGGCGATTTTTTTCATCAGGTCGAAATGTTCCACTTCGCGCTGTTTTTCCTCCACCTCCCGGATGATCTCGATGGCGCCGACGATTTGCCCGTTTTCATCCTTGATGGGGGCGGCGGAAAAGGTCAGCCACTTGCCTTCCGCCCCGATGGTGGGGAAGAAATCGGCGGCATCGCAGGCGGCTGCCGTTTCGGCGCGGGTCCGATGCCGTCCGGGGTAGTGGCGGTCGTAATCTTCTTCCGGCATTTCATCCACGATCAGATCGGCCAGGATGCGGCGTTTCTTTTCATAAAAAGGGGCCCACTGTTCGCTCGTGCCCACGCGTTTGGCGGCCGAAACCCCGGTCAGTTCTTCCATGGCCTTGTTCCAGTGGGTGATTTTATGATTGGTATCGATGGCGAACGCGGCGTGGGTTTGGTTCTCGATAATCTTGGTGATGGCGTTTTCTTTGCGGCTGGGGGCAACGATGGCTTCGAGGGGTTGATTGAATTTCGCGCCCAGGATGCGGTCATAGCTCGTGACACGTCCCTCGTGCCGTTTGACGTGGTAAGAGAAAGCCCCCAGGTAGCCCAGGCCCAGCATCATACCGGCCGCCGGCGGCAGGTGCAGGAAATTGTGGAAGGAAACCGCCGTAACGATGGTCAGCAGAAAGAGGCCCATCATGATCTTGGCGCCATATTTCATCCGGATGGTTTCATTGAGCTGTTCCGGCGAGGCCTTGCCGATGGCAATGCTCATACAGGCGGCAGGAACCAGCCAGTTGATGACCGAGGGTACAAAAATGCGGAAAAACTCGGTAAATTCGATTTTGCCCGCCTGCCACACCATGAGGGTGGTGATGTCGCCGAAGGGCGAGAAGGCCCCGCCGGCGTTGGCGGCCACCACGATGTTGATGCAGGCCAGGGCGATAAACCGTTTGTTTTGGCCGCCCACGGCCATGACCACGGCCCCCATCAGCAGGGCGGTGGTCAGGTTGTCGGCGATGGGCGAGATAAAGAAGGCCAGGAGACCGGTGATCCAGAAGATTTTCTGCAGGGAGAAGCCGCGGGATACCAAAAAGGCGCGCAGGGTCTGGAAGACGTTGCGTTCTTCCATGGCGTTGATGTAGGTCATGGCCGCCAGGAGAAAGAGAAACAACTCGGCATATTCAAGCAGACTGTGCTTCAGGGCCTCGTGGGCCGTATGGGTATCCCCCATGCGGGTGTAGCAGACAGCTACCAGGACCCAGATAAGACCGGCGGCCAGGAGTACCGGTTTGCTTTTGCGCAGGTGAATGTTGTTTTCGAGGGGGACCAGCGAATAGGCCAATACAAAAATGACGAGGGCGGTAATGCCCCAGAAGGTGCCGGTCAATGCGCTGGCGGCCACGGCCTGATGGCCGGTTTCCGCCCATGCCAAACATGGAAAGGTGAGAAATGTAAGTGCGAGTAACCATTTTTTTATCATGCGACTTTCCTTCTGTATGTTATTGCCGGTTGTTATTCCGGCCGGTTGAGCGGCGATCCTTCACCGGTTTCACTTTCACAGGGTACGCCGTCATTGGAAGCATCAACGCATAACAGCCGATACCTCTCGCCAGACAGGTATCGGCCATTTGGCATTTTTTAATGATGACGCCTGCTGTTTTGTCGTCGCCCGTAGTCCATGCGATGGGGTGGGGCAAAAAAATCAAAATAGGCAAAATCTCATATTTGATTTTATCATGTCAATAATTTTCGGAGTGGTGCGTGGCGGGAAAAGGAGGGTGTCAAGTTCCCGGAGGTTTGCCGAAGGATCGCTGAAACAGGTCGACAATAGCCTGGCGACCGGCCTGGGTAAGCCGGCGGGTGCCGGTTCCGGTGAAGGTATGATGGTCGATGCAGGGGAGGTCCGGTTGCCATTTGCCGTCCTGCCAGGTGTACCAGCGCGTTTGGTTGAGATCGTAGACGCTCAGGGGACGTTTGAAGAGTTTGCCCAGTTCCACGGCCCAGCCGGTGCCCCCCAGGACCGTGTCGTCGGGCTGGATCCACCCCACGGAAAAAACCTGGTGGCCCATATTGACCATGTGGAAAATCGTCTGGATGACTTTGCGTATTTCCGTTTCCCGACTATAGGTTCGCCCCATGCGCAGGGAAACGATTTCCATGCTGATGTCACCGCGCTTTAAGGCTTCCGCGCTGAGAATCGTTGCCCCCCGTTGGCGTTCAGGGGTTTGGCCGTGGTAGACAAAATTGATTTCGCGAATGCCGTAGCGTTCGGCCTGATGGCCGAATTCCGCTTCGGCACCCTGGTGGCCTCCGCTGTAAAAGCGCATCTTTCTCAGATTCAGTTCCATGACAAGTCCTCCCAGGCAATCTGAAAAATGGCAAATTTATGTTGGCAGGTCAACGGTTTTACATTGAGCGGCGGCAGCCTTGCGGAGGAAGCCCTTTGAGCGGGCAAATTGGACGATACGGGCTTCGTGCCAGAAGGGCGCGCGCCGGTTGTGGGGAATGAAGCCGACATGGCCCCCCGAGCCGGGTGTTTCCAGATACAGCATGGCATTCCGGCGGGCCGACGCGTAGGGGAAACAGGACCGGTCCAGGAACGGATCGTTCCGGGCGTTGATGAGCAGGGTCGGCACTCGAATGCCATCCAGAAAGCCCAGGGCACTGCACTGCCGCCAATAATCTTCGGCATCCCTGAAACCATGGGCCGGGGCGGTATAAAGGTCATCGAATGCCTTTAAGGAGCGGACGGACTTAAGCCGCTCCAGGTCAATCCGACCGGGCCAGTGTCGGGCTTTCCAGTGGGCCTTGGGGATCAGCGTGCGCAGAAAACGCCAGTTGTAAAGCTTGTTGACGGCCCGGTCGATTTGCCGTGCACTGGCGGCAAGGTCGCAGGGTACGGATACCGCGGCCCCCCAGTAGCGGTCGGGGGGCAGGGCGGGGCTGTTTTCGCCGAGGTATTTCAGGACAAGATTGCCGCCGAGGCTGAATCCGACAAACCCGAGGCTCTGATACATGTTCCGGCCGTCGATATGGCGGTGGACAAAGCCCAGGTCATCCGTGGCCCCGCTGTGATAGGCCCGCAGCTGACGATTGATCTGTCCGCTGCAGCCCCGGTAATTGTAGGCCACGGCATCCCAGCCGGCCTGGTTGCAGGCCTGCACCATACCCCGTATGTAGGGGGCGCGGGAACTGCCTTCCAGGCCGTGGCAGAGCAACACCAGATGGCGGCTGCCCCGGCAGGACCAATCCAGATCGATAAAATCGTCATCCGGAGTCGTGATGCGTTCCCGCCGGTAGGTCACCCCGTCAACGCGGCGCAGGAGTGAGGGCAAAATGGTCTGGAGATGGCCGTTGGCCATCAGGGGGGGAGGGCGGTAGCTGGTGGATTGAACAATCGGCATGGCGCTTCCTGGCGAAATGGTTTACCCTTCCGTCATTGATGGGGTCAAGGGATGATATGACAAATTTTGCCGAACAGATTGACCAAAGCGTGATGGCGACAGGACCGGGTTGGCTGGTGGTCGACAAACCTTCCGGTGTCAGCGTGCACAATGATCCCGGACGGGATGTCTGCTCGCTTGTGCAGGCCTTGCTGACGAGGGACCGCCATTTGGCCGGCAGGGCCGGCTTTACACCGGGGACCCTGGTGCATGCCCCCCATCGGCTGGATCGTGATACCAGCGGCCTGGTTTTGGTGTGCTCTACGGCGGAAGCCCTGACGTTCTACGGCCGGGCGTTTCAGACGCACCGGGTGGCGAAACGGTATCTGGCCATTTTGCATGGCCGCCTGGGGGCGCCCGGTGACCGGGGCGCCTGGTCTTTCCCGCTGACCCGGGCCGCCGGCGGGCGGACCCACCCTGGCGGGAAGGGGCCACGGGTCGCCAGCCGAACCGCGTTTCACGTGATCGGACACAGTGAGCATTATACCCTGGTAACCTGTGCTCCCCTGACCGGCCGTAAGCATCAAATCCGCCGCCATACCAAACTGGCGAAACACCCGGTGGTGGGCGACCGCCGTTATGGATCGCCGCGATCCCTCCGCTACCTGCGGGAAAGGGCCGGCTTTACGCGCCTTGGTTTGCACGCCTGGGAGCTTGACCTGCCCAACCCTCCGGGGCAGCAGCGCCGCATCCTGCGGTCCCGCCGGCTGCCGGAGGATTTTTTCCGGCTGCTGGCCGGGGATTCGGATCGGACCGCCGGGGATTGGGAACGTCTGGTGGTCAAGGGGCCGGATGCCCAGGAATCCGGAGAGACTTCCGTCTGAGTTTAGATCTTAATGCGCCATTTCGGGTGGAGGGGCCCGATAGGTTCCGCCGTTCCGTTCTAATTCATTTGACAAGGATTTCGGTTTTGTCTTAATTTGCCGCAGTTTAAACGGCAGGGGGACTGCCGGACGATTTTGCCAACGGCCATGGGATGACCCGAGCATGAACCAGCTTTTTCGCGAATGGATCAACCGCTATTTTTCCAATCCGCAGGTCCTGATTCTGTGGTTCCTGCTGATTCTGGGGTTTACCCTGGTGGTGTTCCTGGGGCACATGTTGGCGCCGGTTCTGGCCGCCATCATCATTGCCTATCTCCTGGAAGGGCTGGTCCATCTTCTGGAAAAACGCCGCATGCCCCGCAAGGCCGCTGTCCTCATCGTTTTCGTTTTTTTCATGGTGAGTTTTCTGGCGCTGCTCATTATTCTGATGCCGCTGATCTCCCGCCAGGTGGGCCAACTGCTCCAGCAGCTTCCCGCCATGTTTGCCAAAGGCCAGAGCCTGCTGATTCAGCTGCCCGAGAAATATCCGGGGTATATCACCGAAGCCCAGATTCGCCAGATCACCGCCTCCCTGAGCAACCAGATCACCGGACTGGCCCAGCAGATCCTGTCCTTTTCCCTGGCCTCGGTGCGCGGTCTCATTGCCGCCATCATCTACCTCATTCTGGTGCCGCTGATGGTCTTTTTTTTCCTGAAGGACAAGCGGATGATCATGGACTGGGTCAAGGGCTTTCTGCCGGACAACCGCGGCCTGGCCCGGGAAGTCTGGATCGAGGTCAACCTGCAGTTCGCCAACTATGTGCGCGGCAAGATCATGGAGATCATCATTGTCGGGGTGGTCACCTATATCGTTTTTGCGACCATGGGCCTCCAGTTTGCCATGCTGCTGGCCCTTCTCACCGGCCTTTCGGTGCTGGTGCCCTATATCGGCGTGACCGTGATCTTTTTTCCGGTGGCCATGATCGCCTTCTTCCAGTGGGGCGCCTCGGCCGATACCCTATGGGTGATGCTGGCCTATGGCGTCATCCAGATTTTCGACGGCAACCTGCTGGCTCCCCTGCTGCTTTCCCGGGTGGTCAATCTGCACCCGGTGGCCATCATTGTGGCGGTTCTGGTTTTCGGGGGCTTCTGGGGCATCGTGGGGCTGTTGTTCGCCATCCCGCTGGCCACCCTCTGCCAGGCGGTTATACGGGTATTGACGCACAACCTGCAAAAAGAGGATGCCCACAAAGCAACTGCGCCGCCGCCGGCCGGGGCTTGATCCGCTATCGGGAACGGTGGTTGGCGGCCACGTTTTCACAATAATCCCGGCTATCATCGCATTCAGGGGCATCCGTTCCCTGATCCTGATTTCCTGGGTGGCCACCATGGCATGGCCCGCCGCGATCCAGCATTTTGTTTTCGAATTGCAAAAAAAAACAGATGCGGTATGGTACGCGCCAATTTAACAGTCCCGCCCCGGCGTGCCATATGCGCGGAGGCGTAACCGGTTAGAGGATGCATCCTTTATGGCAGTAGACCAATACACAGCGGAATCCATTGAAATTTTAAACGGACTCGACCCGGTCAAGCGGCGGCCGGGCATGTACACCGACACCATTCGGCCCAACCACCTGGGCCAGGAGGCCATCGACAACAGTGTGGACGAGGCCATTGCCGGCTATGCCAACAAGCTCGAGGTCACCCTGCACGACGACGGGTCCCTGGAGGTGGTGGACAACGGGCGCGGCATGCCGGTGGATATCCATCCCGAGGAAAAGGTCACCGGGGTAGAGGTCATCATGACCCGTCTGCATGCCGGGGCCAAGTTTTCCAACAAAAGCTACCTGTTTTCCGGCGGGCTGCACGGGGTCGGCGTGTCGGTGGTCAATGCCCTGTCCCAGCGCCTGGAAGTCTACATCAAGCGCGAGGGCAAGCAATTCCGGATCGAATTCGCCCACGGCGAAAAAACCAGCGAGCTGGAAGTCGTCGGCAGTGTGGGCCTGCGCAACACCGGCACACGGGTGCGCTTCTGGCCGGATCCCCGGTATTTCGACACGCCGCGGTTTTCGGTCAAGCGTCTCAAACATACCCTGCGGGCCAAGGCGGTTTTGTGTCCCGGCCTCAATGTGCGCTTTGCCAACAAATACAACGGCGAAACCGAAGCGTGGTGTTTCCAGGACGGTTTACGGGATTACCTGAATGACAGCCTGGCGGCCTGTGAGCTGCTGCCGGAGGAACCCTTTGTGGGGGATTTCGAGGGCGAGGGCGAGACCGTGGACTGGGCCATGGCCTGGCTGCCCGAGGGCGGCGAAACCGTGACCGAAAGCTACGTCAACCTGATTCCCACGGCCCAGGGGGGCACCCACGTGAACGGGTTCCGCAGCGGGCTTCTGGCCTCCCTGCGGGAATTCTGCGAGTTTCGCAAACTGATGCCCCGGGGGGTCAAACTGGCCCCGGAAGACGTCTGGGACCGCCTGAGCTACGTGCTCTCGGTCAAGATGCAGGACCCCCAGTTTTCCGGGCAGACCAAAGAGCGCCTGGGGTCCCGGCACTGTGCCGGGTTCGTCTCGGGGGCGGTCAAGGACGCGTTCAGCCTGTGGTTGAACAAAAACACCGAAGCGGGCGAGAAAATTGCCGAACTGGCCATTGCCAATGCCCAGCGGCGGTTGAAGGCCAGTAAAACGGTGGCCCGCAAGAAAGTCACCAGCGGCCCGGCCCTGCCGGGCAAACTGGCCGACTGCGTCAGCCAGGATTCCCGGCTGAGCGAACTCTTCCTGGTGGAGGGCGATTCGGCCGGCGGATCGGCCAAGCAGGCCCGCGAGCGCCAGTTCCAGGCCGTGATGCCCCTGCGGGGAAAAATCCTGAACACCTGGGAAGTCGACCCCGGGTTGGTGCTGAGTTCCAAGGAAATTCACGACATTTCAGTGGCCATCGGGGTGGACCCGGGCTCGGACGACATTTCCGGGCTGCGCTACGGCAAGATCTGCATCCTGGCGGATGCGGATTCCGACGGCCTGCATATCGCCACCCTGCTGTGTGCGCTGTTCCTGAAACATTTTCGCCGCCTGGTGGAAGCCGGGCATATCCATGTCGCCATGCCGCCGCTTTACCGCATCGATGCCGGCAAGGACATTCACTACGCCCTGGATGACGAGGAAAAAGAGGCCATCCTGAAACGGCTGGCCACCCGCAGGAAGACGGTCAAACCCCATGTGGTGCGGTTCAAGGGGCTGGGTGAGATGAATCCGGTGCAGCTGCGGGAGACCACCATGGCCCCGGATACCCGGCGCCTGGTGCAGCTGCAGGCCGGCGACGGCGACGAGCGAACCCTGGATATGCTGCTGGCCAAGAAACGGGCCAAAGACCGGCGCAGCTGGTTGGAGGCCGGGGGGCTGCAGCATGATGACGGTTGAAGTGATTGAATACCTAAAACCAACGGCCGCCTTGCCTATGCCGTTGATGATGCAAGCGCCTGGATGCGCGCCGGAAATTAAAGGTAACATGCCATGAGTTCCACCGTGATCAACGAAAGTGCCGAGAAGATTGCCCTGTCGGAATTTACCGAAAAGGCCTACCGCGATTACGCCATGTACGTCATTCTGGACCGGGCCCTGCCCCATGTGGGGGACGGCCTCAAACCGGTCCAGCGGCGCATTATCTACGCCATGAGCGAACTGGGGCTGAAGTCCACGGCCAAGTACAAGAAATCCGCCCGCACCGTGGGGGACGTGCTCGGCAAGTTCCACCCCCACGGCGACAGCGCCTGTTATGAAGCCATGGTGCTGATGGCCCAGCCTTTTTCCTACCGTTATCCCCTGGTGGACGGGCAGGGCAACTGGGGGGCCCCGGACGATCCCAAATCTTTTGCGGCCATGCGTTACACCGAGGCCAAGCTGTCGGTTTTTGCCGACCTGCTGCTGGCCGAAACCGGACAGGGTACCGTGGACTGGGTCCCGAACTTCGACGGTACCCTGGAGGAGCCGGCCGTGCTGCCGGCCCGGCTGCCCCACGTGCTTTTAAACGGTACCACCGGCATCGCCGTGGGCATGGCCACCGACATCCCGCCGCACAATCTGAAGGAACTGGCCCGGGCCTGCACGCACCTGCTCCAGCACCCCAAGGCCACTCTGGACGAATTGATGGAACACCTGCCCGGGCCGGATTTCCCGACCCGGGCGGAGATTATCACCCCTTCGGAAGACATCCGGCAGCTCTATGCCAACGGAACGGGCAGTCTGCGCATGCGGGCCCGGCATGAATTCGAAAACGGTGACATCGTCATCACGGCCCTGCCCCATCAGGTGTCCGGCGCCAAGGTGCTGGAACAGATCGCGGCCCAGATGCAGGCCAAAAAGCTGCCTATGGTGGCGGATTTGAGGGACGAATCCGATCACGAGGACCCCACCCGGCTGGTGATCGTGCCCCGCTCCAACCGGGTGGACCGGGATGTCCTGCTGGCCCACCTCTACGCCACCACCGATCTCGAACGCACCTACCGGGTCAATTTGAACGTCATCGGCCTGAATGGCCGCCCCCAGGTGAAGAACCTCATCACCCTGTTGAAGGAATGGCTCGATTTCCGGCAGGAAACCGTGCGGCGCCGGCTGCAGCACCGGCTGGACAAGATCACCCGGCGGCTGCACATCCTCGAAGGTCTTCTGGTGGCCTACCTCAACATCGATGAGGTCATCCACATCATCCGCACCGAAGACAAACCCAAACCGGTGCTGCAGGCGCGATTCGGTCTCAGCGAAGAACAGGCCGAAGCCATCCTGGAAATGAAGCTGCGCCACCTGGCCCGGCTGGAAGAAATCAAGATCCGCGGGGAACAGAAGGAACTGGCGGCCGAGCGTAAAAAGCTGGAGACCATCCTGGGGTCAGCGACACGCCTGCGCACCCTGATCCGCAAGGAGATCGAAGCCGACGCCAAAAAATTCGGCGACGAACGACGCTCCCCCATTGTCCGACGCGAGACCGCCCAGGCCATCACCCATGAGGAGATGCTGCCGGTTGAAAACATCACCGTGATTCTCTCCCAGAGCGGTTGGATCCGTTCGGCCAAGGGGCACGAAATCGACCCCACCGGGTTGAGCTACAAGGCCGGCGACGGCTATCTGGCCTGCGCCCATGGCCGCAGCAACCAGCAGGCCATCTTTCTGGATTCCACCGGCCGGAGCTATGCCCTGCCGGCCCACAACTTGCCCTCGGCCCGGGGCTATGGCGAGCCCCTGACCGGCCGGCTCACCATCAGCACCGGTGAGCGCTTCATCAGCACCCTGATGGGCGACGACCAGACCCCCTTCCTGCTGGCCAGCGATGCCGGCTACGGATTCGTTGTTCGGCTGGGCGAAATGGTGACCCGCAACCGCAACGGCAAGGCTCTCCTGACGCTACCCCCCGGTGCCACACCGCTCGTGCCGTTGCCCGTGGGTGACGTGGAAACGGAAAGCGTGGTGGCGGTCAGCAACGAGGGGCGCATGTTGATTTTTCCGCTGAAAGACCTTCCCGAACTGGCGCGCGGCAAGGGCAACAAGATTATCCAGATTCCCAAGGAGCGGGCCCGCAGCCACGAAGAATACCTCACGACACTGTTTCTCCTGCCGGCCGAATGCGGCTTGGTGGTGCATGCCGGCAAGCGCCATGTCACCCTGAAAGGCGCTACCCTGGAAGCGTTTGTGGGCATGCGCGGACGACGCGGGCGCAAGTTGCCGCGGGGGTTTCGCAACGTGGACCGCATGGAGGCCCTCCAGCCCCCGGGAGCGCCCCTTGCGGATACCGCCGCTGAGCCGGAGTGAGGCGTGGCCGGAGCGCGCGGAAACTCACCCGCCTTCGCTTGGGCTACGGCGGGTTCAGACAGTCCGCGCGCTTTTATCCGTCCGCCCCGCCGATGCTCGGCGCGGGACAATGGGAAAAATGAAAACCGAAATCACAAAAACCGTTCTCAAGCGCCATACGAGGTAGCTAAATGAGGCCCTGTTCTCTGGTGAGGAACCTCACTCCGCAAAAAGTTCATCGTCGCTAATGATGCCGAAAATTCTTGTCAGTGCCTGTTTGCTGGGTAAACCGGTTCGTTACAATGGCCGTGGCCTGGGTGTCGAAAGTTCGATTTTGCAGCGGTGGCTTGCGGAGGGGCGGATCATCATCTGCTGTCCGGAAGTGGCCGGCGGGCTCCCCGTGCCCAGGCCACCGGCCGAAATTGCCGGGGGGGACGGTGGGGCGGTTCTGGCCGGCAAGGCAGCAGTGATGGACCGCCACGGCACCGACATTTCCACTGCGTTTATTGCCGGCGCGCAGCAGGCCCTTGACGCCTGCCGGCAGTACGGCATCAGCATTGCTGTTTTGGCCGAAAAAAGCCCTTCCTGCGGCAGCGGCATGATTTACGATGGCCGCTTTGGCGGCACGAAAATTCCCGGTGCCGGCGTTACCACGGCCCTGCTGCGCGCCTACGGCATCCGGGTTTTCAATCAGCACGCGATTCCGGCGGCGGCGGAAGCTGTGGGTCATGGACAGGCGATAAATCCATAATAATCCCTTTGTCCGGCCGTCCGGGCTTGATCCGGAATCTTCGATATTTTATGTTCAAAAGACATCGGCTTTCACTGGAATAATGTGGCCGCCGTGAATTCGACTGTCTTCCCTTCTATTCTGAACAATCGGGAAGAGCGTTCTGTCCTGGCGGCAATTCGCCGAATACACTCAACGATGGATGGCCCGATGGCAGCTATCACGATACGCTACGGCACCGACCATATCGATTGGGGGGCGGTGTGCGAGGTTATTCGCCAGGCACCGCTGGGTACGCGTGACCCTGAAAAACTGAGAACAGCGGCTGAAAACAGTCACACGGTCTGCTCCGCATATGCGAATGGAAGGCTCGTCGGCTTTGGCCGCGTCGTGTCGGATGGGGCCTACCAGTCAGCGATCTACGATGTGGTTGTATTGCCGGCCTACCAAAATCAAGGGGTGGGCAAAACCATCATGAAGGCGCTTTTGGATAAGATTCCGCCCGGCACGCTTGTGTTGATGCACGTGGTGCCCGGTAAACAGGATTTCTACCGGCAATTTGGTTTCGGCGATTTAAAAACCGGCATGGGACGGTTTCCGGACCCGGCGAAGGCCAGAGCCAATGGCTATCTGGTGTGAATGATTTAAATCTGCCTTTTCTTTTCCGGAAAAGAAAAGGCATCAAAACATATTCCTGTGGGGCTGTCTGCCGCCTCCTGTTTTGCGGAAAAAGCGCCACAGCGATAATGTGTATGTGTGTAGCGCAACGGCCATTGTGGCCACTAACCGCAGGGATTGAATCATGACCAATTGGGATGAGCACAAAGACGTTGTCATCATCGGCAGTGGTATCGCGGGCCTTTCCGCCGCCATCGAAGCCAAGGCGGCCGGCGCTTCGGTGGTCGTGCTGGAGAAGATGAAAGTGACCGGCGGCAACACCCGCATCAGCGATGGCGGGATCGCCGCGCCCAACAACTATCTTCAAAAAGAAAAGGGTGTCGAAGATTCCCAAGCGCAGTTCTACGCTGATATGCGGGCGGCCGGGCTGGGGCTCAATCACCCCGATCTGCTCGAGGTGGTGACCGCAAATGCAGCCGAATCCGTGGACTGGACGCGCGAGGTTTTGGGCGTAGAATACCTGGATCGCCTGGATCGTTTCGGCGGGCATGCATCCGCGCGCGCCCTGACCACCCGGAACCACACCGGTGCCGACTTCACCCGGGCGCAAATGAAGAAACTCGAAGCGATGGGGGTTGAAGTTCGCACGGGCTGTCTTTTGACGGCGTTGCTTACCGATGATCGCGGGGGCGTGTGCGGTGTGGCCATCCGTTCGGGCTATCAGTTCCCGGACGCCAACAGCGGCGTGGCCGAACATATCGGCGCCAACCAGGCGGTTGTTTTAGCCACCGGCGGTTTTGGCAGCGACGTTCGCTTCCGCTCGATCCAGAATCCCGCCCTGAACGAATCCGTCGGGTCAACAAATCACCGGGGGGCGACGGCCGAAGGGCTGATCGCGGCCTTGAAAATCGGCGCGGCGCCGGTGCATCTGTCCTGGATTCAACTGGGCCCCTGGGCCTGTGCCGATGAAGCAGGCTATGGCCGGGCTTCCAGTTTTGCCTCCTACAGCGTGTACCCCTCCGGTATCCTGGTGGACCCGGTTACCGGGGAACGCATCGTCAACGAATGGTCGGATCGCCGGACCCGCAGCGATGCGATTTTGGATACCGGCCACGCCTGCGTGGGGATTGTGGACAGCCGTGGAGCGTCCATCGCCGCGGCAAGCCTGGAGACCAGTCTCAAACGCGGTCATGTCAAAGCCTTTGAGTCGCTGTCCGATCTGGCGACGGCATACGACATGCCGGACGGCCGTCTGGAGGCTACGGTAAAACACTACAACGATGCCATTGGCAAGGGCCGGACGGACCGGTTCGGCAAACCTCTTGGCCGGGGAGCCCAATTGCTGGCTGCGCCCCCGTTCTATGCCATTCGCCTGTGGCCCAAGGTGCATTATACGGCCGGCGGCATCGGCATCAATGCGCAGGCCCAGGTGCTCGATCTGGATCAACGCGCCATTCCGCACCTTTATGCCGCGGGTGAAGTCTGTGGGGGCATCCATGGTGCCAGCCGTCTGGGCAGCTGCGCCCTGGCCGAGTGTCTGGTTTTCGGCCGCATTGCCGGGCAGCAGGCCGCCGCCTGCCGGCCGGAGGGCGACGCCTGATGGCCACCGCTGTCGGCCCGGGGAAAAGGATCTAACCATGTTCGCCAAACTGGAAGCCATTAACACCCGCCCGGAACCCTTTGCCTTTTACACGGCCAGCGATCTTTGGACCAATATACGATTGTAGAATCAACGCGCACCCGCACGGTCTACAACTGGCTGCAGTATTTCAGCCCGGAACTGCTGGCGAATGAATTTGCCGAAAGCGGATTTAAGGTGGAAGGCTTTTATGGCGATGTTGCCGGATCGGCATTCGACCCGGCGGGTCACGAATTTGCGGTTGTCGCCCGCAAGCCTTAGCCCGAATATTTCATCGCGAACGCGTGAAATATCCGGGCTAGCCCTGACCTAAACCCGCCACCTCTGGTGGAGAACCCGGAGAGGTTCTACCGATTGGGGTGATTGATTTAACAGGTTCTTTCCTGGCGATTAGTAGATCGGCCGTTGCGACCCGCTAACCGCGAAAACCTCCCGTCCGAAGCTGAATCCACCTATACAAACCGCCTCCTTTTTTGCCGCCCCTGTAACATTCATCTATTTGAATTTAAATGAAAATTTCCGCCTTTAGAGGTGTCGTCGGGATATTTTTCGGCAAAAGGGCTAAAGTCCGGCCGGTTTTTGACCCATATATCATTATGTAAAAGCAAGTATCGTCGGTTGTTTATAGTGCAGCTAAAATAATTTTTTCACGCCAAATGCATCGAGAGCTGCTGTTGGCGTAACTCTGGTTAAACCATCAAATCAGTAAAGGAAGAGACAAAATGAAAAAGACAGTCGTCATCCTGCTCAGTGTTCTCTGTTTCGCGGTTACCGCCAATGCCGCCGAAGTCTACAAAATTGGTGTCCTGGCCAAAAGGGGCCCGGCCAAAGCGCTGGCCAAATGGAAAGCCACCGGGGATTACCTCACCGCGAAAATCGACGGGAAATCATTCGAGATCGTTCCGTTGGATTTTGATGAAGTCAATCCGGCCATCGAAGGCAACAAGGTCGATTTTTTTCTGGTAAATTCCTCCATGTTCGTCACGGCTGAAGTTCGCTACGGCGCCGAGGCGGTTGCGACCATGATCAATTCCCGCCAGGGACAGCCGCTGAAATCGTTCGGCGGAGTCATCATTACCACCGAAGACAATGAGGCCATCAATTCCCTCGGTGATCTCAAGGGCAAAAGTTTCATGGCGGTCAAGAAATCATCCTTTGGCGGATGGCAGATGGCCTACAAGGAACTGGTCGACGCCGGTATCGATCCCTACAAAGATTTCACCCAGTTTGAATTTGCCGGCAAACATGACAATGTCGTCCTGGCCATTCAGAACGGCGTGGTCGAGGCCGGAACGGTGCGCACGGATACCCTGGAGCGTATGGCGCATGAAGGCACCGTCGATCTGGAAGAATTCAAAATCGTCAACCAGAAAAATCACGCGGATTTTCCCTTTGTCTGCAGCACGCCGCTGTATCCGGAATGGCCCCTGGCCAAGACGGCTAAAACACCGGCCGGCGTTGCCCAGGAAGTCGTGGCTGCTTTGAAAGGCCTCAGCCAGGACGATCCGGCGGCCAAGACTGCCAAGGTTATCGGCTGGACGGATGCCCTGGACTACGGTCCGGTGGAAGCATTGCAAAAAACGCTGAGCGTGGGGGCCTACGCAGCCAAATAGAATCGTGTTTGTCGGCCAACCCGGCCTGGTGGCAGCGGGCCGGGTTGGCATAAACGGGCCGTCGACATTCCGAAAAGAGTTCGATCAATTTGCCGGCGATGTAATTTTTGCAGGAGAGGTATTGAGGGCTGACGCTGCAAGGCGCCAAGCCGGACTTGGAGAAAACCATGGGGAACAAGATGATTTCGAATAATTTGAAAACGCGGATCCTGGTGCCGATCACCGTCATCATGGTTCTGTCCATTGCCGCCCTGGCGATTACCGTTATTTCGGTGCAGCAGCGTATGTTGTCCCGGATGCAGGGCCAGCTTGCCGACGTCATTACGGCATCGTCCCAGGAAATCCAGACGAATTTGAATCAATCGACCAGCGAGATGGATGACTACCTTAAGACGGTCGAAGCATCAGCGGCGGCCCAGCTCAAAGGGTCGACCAGTGAAACCCTGGACCGGGAGAAACAGATCATTGCAGGTGAGTGGCAAGAAAACCTGCGCGTGAACACCGAATCTACGGCGCAGCTCTTGGCCCAGGTGGCGCCGAGCGCCATGCTGTCCTTCGATTTTACGGCGCTGATATCCTACGTAAAATCGGCAACCGCCAATCCGGACGTGGCCTTCGCGGTCTATCTCAAACCGGACGGCAAACCCATGACGCGCTATATGAACCGGAAGGATGAACTGGTCAAAGCCCTGATCGCCCAGGGCAAAGGCAAGAAAAAAATCGATCGGCTGATCCAGGCCGCCCGTGCCAGTGACAAGGTGGTCGCCGTTGAAAAATCCGTGACACTGGAAGGGAAAAATCTGGGTTCGGTGCTGGTGGTTGCCAACCAGTTGTCTTCCCAAAAAAGAATTCAGGCCGTGGAAGAGCGTTTCCAGGCCCTCATCGAGGACAATACGAACCAGGTTCAAGCCGTCATCGGCACTATTGCCACCCAGCTGAACCAGCGCATGGACGACACCATGGCTGCGGTGCGGCATATGAATGGCGAATCCGCGCAAAAGATCACGGATAGTTTCCATACGGCCTATCTGGAAATCACAAGTCGTACCCGCTGGATTGGCATTTTAATGGGGTTGGGGTCCATCATCTTCATGCTTGCGGTCGTTTATTACATCATGACCCGATTGACCCGCAGGCTCCATAGTATGGTCGGGGCCCTGAGCGAGTCCGCCGATGCCGTTGCCGCAGCCTCCGGGCAGATGGCCGGATCGAGTCAGCATCTCTCGTCCGGCGCCACCGAACAGGCCGCTTCGATCCAGGAGAGTTCTGCCTCGTTGGAAGAGATGGCGGCCATGACCAAACAGAACTCCAGCAATGCGCAGGCCGCCGACACCCTCATGGGCGAGGCGAATACCGTTGTGGCCCAAGCCAGTGGCGACATCGATGATTTGACCACCTCGATGGATGCTATCACCTCGGCCAGCGAAGAAACCCAGAAAATTGTCAAGACGATTGACGAGATCGCCTTCCAGACCAACCTGTTGGCCTTGAACGCGGCCGTGGAAGCGGCCCGGGCGGGTGAAGCCGGGGCCGGGTTCGCCGTGGTGGCGGACGAGGTCCGCAATCTGGCCATGCGGGCCGCCGAGGCCGCTAAAAATACGTCAACATTGATCGAAGGGACCTCCACCCGGATCAAGGACGGATCCCAGTTGGTGGAGAAAACGAGTCATGCCTTCAAAGGCATCGAGGAATCTACGGCCAAAGTCGGTTCCCTTCTGGCCGAAATTGCCGCTGCCTCCAAAGAACAGGCCCAGGGGATCGCCCAGGTCAATGACGCCGTGACCGAGATGGATCATGTGGTCCAGAACAATGCGGCCACCGCCGAAGAATCAGCCTCGGCCTCGGAAGAAATGCGTGATCGGGCGGAGCAGATGAAGCAGATCGTCGGGGACATGGTTGTCCTCGTGGAGGGCCGCTCATCCCAGTCGACGGAACCCGATGCGCCTGAGATGGCGGCGACCGATGACCATGGGTATGAAAACCCGGCAATGGCCGCGGAAGAGGTACCGCTTGGGGAAGCGAACGGATAACCCGGCAACGGCTGAAGCCGTTCATGATATGTCGTTTTAGCGCGGTATAGGAGAAAAGGGGATAGAGATTATGATCTTTATCCCCTTTTTTGTTTGTTGGCGATCCGATAACGACTTATATTCGCCACCTAATTTACAATAATGTCTTTTAGAACCACCCTGGCGGCAGTGCTGTCATTAGCATTAAGGCTATCAAGGTATACAAATACCGGATAGGTTCCTTTAACTTCGGGTGAAAAATCGCCAATCAGTGCCCAAGAATCACCTTCTCCAATATAGGTCTTAATTTTTCCCGATATTCTCTGTACTCTGAAATTTCCCACCGTATTATGAATTGTTTTTGATCCCCCTCTAAACCACCGTCCATTTCGATAGAGACCTGAAAAACAAACGATATTTTGACTCTTTTTGCTGTTGACGATTCCGATGATGCAACGTGGATCAGCACCATTGGAACCCAATTGAATTCCAAATTCCAACCCATTGGCGCTTTGATTTGTTTTTGTGGGCCACCTGCTGAGATCGAATTGAATTTGCAGATCAAAATCGTTTTCGAGCTTGAACTTCGAATTTAATCCAAGAAGAGCCTTTTTTGAAGAGGATGTTTCCAAGATGACTTCTGAGACGTTTAACCCAATTTTGCCTTGCCCCCCTTTTTGTACCGACTTCCAACTGTGATTTGTAAACTCTGGTTTTTGAATAGGTTTTGGCGTTCGATCCACAAAAAAGAAATCATCTGTGAGGGATGAAGACTCCCATGGAACCTGCTGGCCATCAGAGTCTTTTATCACCCCAATACGAACCTTTTTTAATAGTGTCTCGACCGGTAGGCCCGGAGTGAGAATGTGCTTGAGTAATTGGGACGTGTAAAGGCCGTTTCTATGGATACCATCAGCTGCAGATGCTCCTGGAGAGGTGGCATATACCAATAGGGTTTTATCCGGCGCTTTCATTTTTACGAGACCAACTGTCGCAATGCCCCTCAGGTCGTTATTGGCAGCAGATTGATAGGCGTTTGAAGGGGCAACCTGAGATAGGGCGGTATGGCTGACTTCTCCATTATTGAATGGGTTATCTCTGCATGCATCTAAAATAATGATATTCGTTTTGCTATTCAATTGATTCATTGCAGATAAAACGGACGATACATTCAGCAATGTTTCTGTTGCGTCCTTATCGGTTGATATTTTTGCGTCGACAGGGATAAGGAAGTTTTGTCCGTTAACTTGGACCGCATGGCCAGCATAGAAAAATAGGACCGTATCTAACTTTTTTTCCACTTGAATGGTATCGACCAGCTGTTGCATTTGATCAATGTCAGCGTTGATAAATTTGCTCACTTTGAAATGACAGCTGGTTAAAGCTCTCGCCATGTCTTCAGCGTCGTTAATAGGATTTTTTAATTTCCGGAAATGCTGATAACCATTGTTTCCAACAACGATTGCCATACGGTTGAGGCGGGCGCTTTTGCCTTCAGAATTGACAGCCTTGGGAGCGTTTGCACAGCCCCAAATGGCTTGAAGAAGAATCATGGCGGTGCAAATGCAGAAATGAACAGATTTCATAGGTCCACCCTCCTGAATCTATAGCCGCTCTAAAATTGCAGCTGTGCCGTATACCGAACTGGGAATGGATAGCGTAGTTGCGAGGCGGTCGCAACGGCCTGCTTAATGTGCCCGGGGAGGGTATCCTATTGAGATGCGGATTGTCAAAATTTATGATCTTATGCCAAAAACCAAAATATTACTTACCTGCAGATCGATTGCGATAATCCGTTTCAAATTAAACCTGCCAAGAATTGCGATTATCGGCATGATCAAGTGCTGGCCCCAGGGCTATGGCCGCATTGCCGCGCAGCGCCTCGGATTCATTCTCACCTTGGAGAATGGAGAGCAAGTCATCTACGAGTTCGTCGTTGATCACGGTGTAGTCCCCGGCCAGTTCCGCCGCCAGAATGCGTTCGGAAGCATCAGCCTGGTCGTTTGCAAGTATTTCATGAAGCATTTTCCCGGCCTCTTCCGGCCATTCCCAAGGAGGCGTTTCACTTAAGATCTTTAGGCCCATTTGTTCCTCACGATCTGCGTCATTTCGTTGTCATTGATTTGATGCGGTTTTTTTTAATCAATCCCTTACCGATGATCCAAACCGAGCCATTCTCTGACCTGTTGGATGCCCTTGCGGTTGATTTCCGCCGTGAAGGAGTCCTGCCCCCGGCCTCTTTCGGCATCTATCAATAGTGCTTCAACCGCTTCGCGCCCATCAGCGGTTTTGACGGCCTCTCTCGGGGAAATTCCGCCCAAAGCCGGTATTTTCTGGTCCACCCAGCTTTCCCAGTGCCGGCCGAACATTTCCGCCACCTGGGCCTGGACCTCGGGGTGCTGCATGAGTTCTTCATGCTCTGACGATGGGGTGCTTTCAGTCGATTCGGCTGCATGCCGGCTCATCATCGCATCCAGATCCTGTATCTCGTCCACCATGAATCGGCCCTCGTCACCAAGACGGGCATTGATCTCCCGACGCAAGGTCGTGGCCCGTTCGGCTGAGTTGACCTCCGCAATCAGGCGTCGGCCATCGATGACAACACGACCCAATATCGTGTTGGACATACCAGACATTTTCTTGTGCGCCGGGCGGTCCCAGGGAATTTCAACCCGCACCATCCGTCCCGTCTCGTCACGCTCCACATCAACGGCCAGTTCCTCCGGCGTCATGGTCACACACAGATCGCAGAGCTTTGGGAAAGCCGCATCGATTGAGGAAACCTCATAGATCAGCTTGTGAAATTCCAATGCATCGCCGTCCGTGTTCTGCATCTGGGGCATGGTATGCAAGGATCGGTCGATGTCGAAATACAGTTCCCGGATTTCCGTGTCCCAGTCATACACGGTATCGTCTGTGACGGTGGAATCGATTGAGCGTAGCCGTTTTCTCAATTGGATTATATCCGGTTTGCGGCCCGGAGGAATTCGGGTCGTGCTCAGTCCAATGATCATTCCCACGCCGTCAACCGACACGGCGCGGCCAAAAAGCAAATCGCCGGGTTCGACGTATTCCGATCCGGTGCGTTCCTGGATCTCGATACGCGCACCGCTGAGAATGTTGTGAAGCGTCATCCCCTTTCCCTTGTCAACGCGCATCACTTCCCAGAAACTGTATGGTTTGCGGTTGATGCTTTCGATCAGATGCCGCTCAAGGGTATCGAGTCTGCCGGTGCGCGATTCAGCATACAGTTCGGCCACAGTCCGACCCTGCGGGCCTGCAAGCGCCACCTCGGCGTCGATCTCATCGTATTCCCAGTTGAACACAAACCAGGGCCAAAACAGGGGGCCGGCCCGGTCGAGCATCTCCTCGCTGATGTCGTCATCGGCTTCGGGCCACAGCAGGAATTCATGCATGGCCACATGAACGGACTCCTCGCCAAAGATCCGGGCCGCATAGCTCACCAAACGGTCCACGAGCCGGTCATGGGCCTCGGACAATCGCCGATAGTACAATGCCTGGGGAGGTGTGGCCGTTTTACCCAGACAGCATTTCTTGAATTTTTTCCCGCTGCCGCAAGGGCAGGGCGCATTGCGTCCGATTTTCATGGTTATCCCTTTCGACTGCTGCGGTCATTTTCCTGTCGATCTTTTTCGATATGGAAATGCCGTTGGCCGGCTATGACGCATTAATTCCGAAACATTTTACCTCTATAGGGCCATTTTCGTTTCCCATGATATGTTACCACAAGGACACCATGTCGGCGGGTGGATGGCTTCAAATAACGATTGCCCAGTTGGTTTATCAATGCGTTTTATAGCTGTCGCAATGTCCACCCCTTACCACCGTGTTTGACCTCTACGGCAACCTCGCACTGTGCTGCTGTGGAAGAAACGATGATGTCCGGCTTATCTCACGGACGCGGCCATGTTTTTGGGAGGCGTCATACCGTCGCCTCCAGATAGGGGCGCATCACCCTTTCGACCCGGCAGATTTTGGCGTATCTGAACAGTGTTCCAGGATTGAATTTTTTTCTTGTCTTATAGAGTATCAGTGCTTCCAGGACCACGTCCATTCCAATTTTGTGGCGGAACTTGAAACAGTCGGCCAGGGTTTTCTCGGGGCTGTAGACTTTAACCGGTATCCCATCAATCGGATGCGTTTCAATGCCGGATTTGTATGCTTCAATCGAGAACCTGTGGGCCTGGATGGGAGGATGGTCTATCGAAGGCATCCTTGAGTTTCTTGACACCGCGACAAAAACAACGTGTGGAATTTGTGTCGTGATATCATGATAGGCCAATGCGGATACAAGACAAATAACGGCGTTTGGAAAGCGAAGGCTGACCGTCACCAGGTCGGGATTGCTGATTGGAGGCAGGTCCGCCAGCCGATAGATACCTCTACTCACTTGCGTGATGACGCCTTTGTCTCTGAGCGAATAGAGCATGTAGCGGGTGATGCCATGTTTGATAGCCTCGCTCATTCGAAGCTGCCCACCATGCTTGCGGAAAATTTCTTCAGGTCGTTCTTTCATCTTGAGTTCCAGACATATTGTTGCCACTAATCATTAAGTGGATACAATATGTCTGGTTTTTGCCGAAAAATCAAGTGGCGGTCACTTTTTGCATTGAATCGTTGTGTTTTATAAAGTCCGCGAAGGTCTAAATTTTTCATGGCCGCATCTGTTTGCTGGTGTGAATCTGGTCGGCGAACCACTGGTGGTCCGGCATATTGTTTGGTGGTTTGGTCAAGCAGTCGATGGGATCATTGTGTTGGATGAGCAGCAGCGCGACATCGGCACTTTGGCCGCAATAGTACCGTCCGTTGCACTCGCTTTGGATGATGTAGACCCATTGCGTCATAAAAAAAGCCCCGCCGGGATAGCCGGCCGGGCTTTTAGTATTGGCTCCCCAGCACGGACTCGAATAACGCCGCTGGCGTCATTTCGGCCTCAAGGCCTCAACCATTGCGGACTCGGTGGTTAATCCCGCCCAAGGCGGGACTCTGCCTCCTTTTGGTCATGAAGATACCGCGCAATGCCCCGCTTCTTTATCTTGCGTTCCAATAGGGTTGCATGGCTGCGATCATGGCAGGGGCAGGTCCACACGAGGCGCCATGGCCCAGGGATTCGCTTGGTGGTTTTGCTTCCGCGGTAATTAGGGTCGTTGTGCTGTCTCAACCGCTGTTCGACATTGGCACTTTGGCCGCAATAGTATCGTCCGTTGCACTCGCTTTGGATGATGTAGACCCATTGCGTCATAAAAAAAGCCCCGCCGGGATAGCCGGCAGGGCTTTTAGTATTGGCTCCCCAGCACGGACTCGAACCGCGGACTCGGTGGTTAACAGCCACCTGCTCTGCCGACTGAGCTACTGGGGAAAAGCGGCGTATCCGGCAACCGATCGTGGTTGCCACCCCGGAAGCTCGGTGGTTAATCCCGCTCCGGCGGGACTCTGCCGACTGAGCTACTGGGGAAAAGCGGCGTATCCGGCAACCGATCGTGGTTGCCACCCCGGAAGCTCGGTGGT
>CAJXSL010000013.1 GCA_913060875.1 uncultured Desulfobacteraceae bacterium | reverse complement strand
TGGTTTGGAGGCAATATTATCAGCTGCCTGTGACAGATCCGGTCACAATGATGCCTTAAAGTTGGTTATAGGACCGTTAAATTTTATGAGAATAATTTTTCAGAAATTTCTTTCTTCCGAGTCCGGCGATACCAAGAATGCCGGTGCCGAGTAGGAGCATAGTGGAGGGCTCGGGGACGGGGGCCGTGTTTGAAACCTGTCCGCTGTGTACGGCTAAACCATGGAACTCGAAGGCCCAGACGCCGGTGCTCTGGAAGCCGTCATACAAGGAAAAACACCAGGCGATGTCGTCCGGATCGTCGCCATACACCGTACTGGACCAGTACCAGTCTGCAACCAAATTGTGGAAATCGTCGGTGTTCGTCAGGCCCCAGGAACCTGCCGGTCTTTCACTACCGCTGGTGTCATAACGGCCCAGGTTGCCCAGTTCCCCGTAATAGAGATGTCCCATCTCGCTGGTGGTGATGTTATACCCCGCCGTGGTGGTGCCGTCATAGCCCAAAACTCGAGGGCCGTCCACCGTGGTCGGTAAGCGCCAACCTGTGCTGAAATCGATACTCGTTGAGTAAGCCGGATCAATGGTCACTGTCGTCAGCGAATCACCCAATGAAGCCGCCCAGTTAACTTGGTTTTGCCAGGTGTCAATTCGATTCGTGTAGTCCAGCCACACCAGACCGCTGCCACCAAGTAACCCTTCGTATATGAGATTGTAGGCACCATCTTCAACACCGTCTCCATCAAAGTCGAAATTGGCAACGCCGATGGTGGTCAGAATGGCGTAGGACGGGCCGGCGGCGACTAAACAGAAAGTGACCATTAATAAGAATGCTAACACCTGCTTCCAAAATCGTTTCATTGCATTCGTCCCCCTTTCCTAAAATCAGATGAACATTTGCATACTGCTAATACAAAAAGCCGAATCACCTCCTTTTAACAAGGCAACTCGGCTTTCTCCCTTAGGTCTGTGGTTCTCACCCCGAGAGACCCGTGGTTTTCCGTATCTGCTTCACAGCAGGGCTGGCGTTTTCTTGGATTTTAGAATGGATTGAATTTAACGAATGATATTCATGCAAAAATTATGCAGGAACATAAAAACAGAAAATAGGACAATCTTTACGAATTGTTACAGTTTGCTATGAAGGCTAATGATGGACGACAATTGGGTAAATATGAAACAAATTAACCAGTTTATGAGAAAAAAAGTATATAGATGGGTGTTTATATCTTAAACGCATTTACTTCTCTAATGGTTGGGTGGTGATGTAGTGAGAGTATCTTGCTACAATCGCCCTTGTCAAATTTTGGGATAGATGCTCCTCGGATCAGTGGCAAGAATTATCATGGCCACGCAGTACGTTCTGGCTATCCCACAAAAAAGGACCATGCCGATTCGTGTAGTAGCTTGCCACTGCGCGGACCATCAGGATTTTTCAGGTAGAAAAGGCTAATTCCCGCCCTGCATTTATTAGAGTCACAAATGGTCTTGCAACATACGCAGAGGAGGCCACCCTGCTTGCAATATGGTCCCCACTGGAATAACCCCCGGGCGCTTCCAGCGCCGCCCCCCCTCCTCCATAAGGAGGCGAAACCCATTATTATAGTTTTTACCTATCTTTTTCACCCTATTTATCCCCTATTGTCAGATCCTGTTCCATGGCTAACTTGTTTGATAAGAACGACAGCATCCACAACCAAGCCAATCACAAGGAGACAAATCATGGAAAATACACGCACCGAAGACTACTTCAAGGACGACAACGACGGTCATGTTGATACGCGCAGAGCAAACCACGAATGTGATAATCCTGACCCTCGTTTGGGATGTGATCTGGGAATCGATGTGGCAGGATAACCTGCGGGGAGGTGCACCATGATAGGAACGGCACTGACAATTGCGATTATAGGCTACTACATCAACAGCTGCGCAGCCAACAAGAATGCGGCCTGCAAGGTCTGAGAAAAAGGCAGAGCTTCAATACCATAGGCAACAAAACACTGACCTTACTGAACTGAGCTGAATAGCCTAAACAAAGCGAATACTGAACTTGACCACACCGGCAGAGCCTCTTTGAGGCTCTGCCTTTTTTGTTCCTTGGATTTGCGGCAGGGTATTTGGGGTCGGACCAAGCTAAGTTGCCGAAATCGCATTTTAAATCTCAACATTCCCCTATGTTTTTTTGCTTAGACGGCAGGTTTTGAGGTGGAAATCACTCGTCTAAGGAATACTTTCCCTTCCAGGGGATCATGTTGGTATCGTTATCCTTATGAATTTTCGTCACCAATTGTTTCCTACCCTCACGTTGATACTCGGCGATGAATTCTTTCAATTGAAATTCTGAATCCTTGACCTCAATGGTCTGCCTGCCAAGTGCGCAACCCTTTAACTCCGCTCTTACCTTCTCCACGAATGTCTCGCTTCCCACCGCAAGACTATTGCTAAAGTGCGCCTGGCGCGCCCCCACATCTTGCAGGTGGCTATCGATCCAGCGCAGATGCGTTTCAGCAAGTTCCTCATTGGTCGGTGAATCGAGATAACGCCGCAACGCACAATGATCTATCAAACGGTAACGCGATTTCGGTTTTTGAATCTCATGATACCCACTCCATTTCCATTCAGAGGGATGATTAACCACACCAGTGCGCACCATGTTTAGATCAACATATACCATGCACCGCCACAGGTGATCACCCGATTCTATAGCTGTCGCATGATAGCGGTCTTCCCAGAAAGCGCCTCTGCGGCCTTTACGGCGGTTATACTCCTGACCGGTTCTGCCCGCTATCAATTGCATGGCGCGCGGGATAACTTGGTGGCCGCGGTTATCTGCCACGACGAGGTGGATGTGGTTAGAGGTCACAACGAAATTTAGAATGGTTAACTGGAAACGTTTTTTAGCTTCGAATAGCAACTCCATCCATCGGAAACGATCTCTGGAAAATTTTAAAAGGAACTCCTGCTTGTGGCAGCGGTGCGTCAAATGCCAGATGTATCCGGGGATGAAATGTCTGTTGGCACGGGCCATTATAACAGGCTATCGGTTAGATCTGCGGTTTGGTGGGAAAAACAACCCTTCTAAGCACGCTTTTAGGCCAAATTTTTCGCTATTTTATTGTTGTGGCAATGGGTTAGCTTGGTCCGACCCTGATCCTAGCCTAGACCCTGATCCTGTTCTCTACTTATACAATAAACCATTTCGCTTGTGCATTTTCATTGTTTGCTATGCGTTTTTGAGCATTTTTTTAAACGGTTTAAAATACTGTATTTCGCCCCCAATGCGCCCCCAGCGGCAAACAAATTTCCGGCTCTTGTGTAGAAGATAAAGACGTGACGCTGATTATCCCTTTTATGCCTGTAGAATACGACATTGTTCTTATGGATACCCTTTGTTGTTTCTTCATAATAGGCAACAACATCGTCGGATAATTCACTATCCAGGAACATTTCCTCAACCGGACCGCTCAGGGATTCCTCCAACTCATTTATCTCTTGTTTCGTTAAGTACACCGGACCAGTACAAGCCTCGATTCTATCGGCCACCTTTTGCACAAAAGTAAGTTGCGCATTATTTCTACTCCAAGACCAACACGAGCATACGATAAGTAATAAAACGATTACCCAAGCATGAGGAACCAACCTGGCCAAGCCAATCTTTTTCATCGCATTTTCCTCTTTGGTCATTCATTTACGATCTCAAACACCTCCGGGTCGACATCCAGTATGTCAATATGATAGGACGCATTATGAGGGCTATCCGATGATCTTGAGGTGTAATGCAAATTTACTTTCTCGCCTTTCCACTGTCCATTTAGTATCAAAGCCATAGGGTATATATAGTTCCCATTTTCTATATGCTGATACAATTCAATTCTTAAAATTATCAGTTTCGTTCCTTCTCTTACAAATCCTTTATAATCATCCGAAAAACCATATTGTTTTGCCTTTTCAATATCCCGTGGAAGATCCCATAAATAATTATACTCGTCCAAAAGTATATCTGATTTTATTTTTAGCACTAACCCTTTTCTATAATTCCCTCTTAAGATGGAGTTATCTGTAATATCTTTCGTTGTTGCACACGACAACAACAAGAATAATATTGCAACAATGACTACTACCCGTCTATCGAAAGAGTTCATCTGGCAACCCCTTATTCTTCCAATAATCAATATAATACTCTCGGCCATGGCCAGGTATCTCCTCTTTTGGTATCGATTCCTCGGAAATAAACTTATTCCATGGGGAAAGCTCTGGGATAAAATCACCTTTGCTATCATAATTCATTACAAACCCTAAAGAATTTTCATATACAAATTGCTCTCCGCCTATTGTTAATATTCTCAAATATTGCTTAATTTTATCAGGTAATAAAGGGATCGCATTATTTAAAATAGCAGCTCCCTGGCTATGGGCCACGATGAATATATCAGTACAGAGGCAATTATGTTCAACCGCATGGTTATATGATTCTTCTATGTACTGAGCAGTTGTTATTGAGGGTATTCCTATTCCTCTTAATTCAAGAAATCCTACCTGGATGAAGTCTGAAATGTATGTGGTTGGGTTATTAACAAAACCAAAATGATCTATAGCTCCAAATTTCGGAAGTGCCTTCCTTAAATCTTTAGGGAATGCTTTAGCGTCTTCATAATCATTAAACATACCATTTATCGTTATTAAAAACTGGCAATTATTTTTACTGTTACCTTTTACAGGGGAATCCCCTCTCTCCCTGAAAGCATCTAAATCTATTATACTTCCAGCTACGCCCACCACTATCCTTGCACTTGTGAGAATTCCATCCGCGAAGCCTATTATATCCTCAAAAACGCCTTCATGGCCAAGATAATCTATTTCAGAAATAGAATTGTTTCGTATAAAGGCATATAAATTTATTCCACCCATTTCGCTAATTTTGTCTTTGTTAAGCCACCGCCCGATATACGGCGAGTAATATCTGTATCCATAGTAGTATAGTTCAGTCTCAATATCATGATATTTTGTGCTAAATCGATATGGGTCTTTTAAGTTATTAGAGCTATCGCCTTTTATTAAATTTCCAAACAAATCATACTCATAATACGTCGGAATACCCTCCATTTCTGTATCAATCAGCTGCCCAACATTTCCATTGGCATCAAACATGTAGGAGTAAGCTACACAACCATCAGAGGCTGCTATAAGTCCTCCTACCCCTCCAGCTTCGTGCAAAGACTGACTCAAGTCAAGCCCCCAGACGTACAGCTTGTCAACTGAAACGCCGACTTCAAGCTTCGTCTCTTTAACCGTGTTCCAGCCGTCATAAACAAAACAATTGGTCTCATGTAACTTGTAGCTGTTTCCAATAAATTGAAAAACCTTTTTAAGGACTCTTCTTCCCATATAGTCATAGGCAAATTCTAATCGTTTCGATTCTCTTTCATCATCTTTTTGTTCCACCGCTACCAACCGGTTTTCGGCATTCCAAAAATACCGAAAGCGATCATCTTCAATCAGATTGCCGTCCTCATCATAACTTAAACTTTCCTCCTCTTGATCTGAGCCTGATACTCTCTCATACTGGTTGAGATTATTTGTCTGATATCGGATATGATGATCTCCCTCCACAGACGAGATTCGGTTGCCAATAGGATCGTATTGATATACCCGTTCCAGCTCTATCCGCGGCATGGTTTGATCATTTAAATCCGTTCCCGTGAAATTACTCGCTATCGTCATCTCATTGCGGTCGTTATATCCATATAGCCAAAACCCATCCTCCTCGAACGCCTCTCCGCTGTTTTTCACATTGATACGGCGACCCAGTCGATCGTACTGGTATTCGTATTTTGATATCATCCGGTCATTGAACTTGTTGACTACAGCTGTTTTCACATCGCGATGCGGTTCATAATCATATTGTACGGAAAGGCCGCTTTTGCTTTCCATACCTGACAGGCGATCCGAATTTTCAAGATATTGGTAGGCAACATCGCCAACCTGATCACCAATTTGCCAATCAACGGTCTTAAACCGTCCTACGTCGTCATAACAGTAAGCGACTTCATAACCGTCATCCAGGGTGAACCCTGCAGCGCGCCCCAGGTCATCATAATCGCGACGGATCTGGTAGATCTGACTTCCAACCAACCCTTCGCTTTGCAACTGGAGCTTGTCGTTGTAGACGAAGCTGCGCACACCGGCGCCATCGTTCACCCGCACTTTGCGGCCCACTCGGTTATAGGCAAAAGCAATATCCGGGGTTTCGTCGGAATAGTCGATTTCCGTCAGATCCCCGGTGGCGGGATCGTAGCGGTAGGAAGTCTGAAGAGGTTTGCCGTTTTTCAAGCGGGCCCAAGTCCGGGTAGCCAGTGCTCCCCCAGGGCCATAGGTGTAAGTGGTCTGCCTGCCCTTGGCATCCTCTTTGGCCAGCAGGAGACCTGTGGAGGGCTGGTAGTGCCAAATGGTCTGATCGCCCCTTCCCATGGTTGCAGGCCACGTTGAATCGCTCCACCCGGTGCCACCCCGGAAGGTCTGCATCACCAGCATCTGACCGTAGACGTCATACTGATACGCTACCGGATAGGGCACATCGCCCCAAGTGCGGATGATCTGGCCCCTTTGGTTGTATTCATAGCGGGTGGCTTTGTTCAGGGCATTGTATTCAGCCACCTTGCGACCGGAGGCCGGATCATATTCAAAACAGGCTCGGCTACCGGCGGCATCCTCCACATAATCCAGGCGACCTTTGATATCGTAATGAAGTCGGGCCTTGCCCTTGCGGGGGTCATTGACAGCTACGCGCCGTCCCAGGGCATCGTAGCCATATGTCATGGTGATGCCGGTCTTGCTGGTAGTGGCGGCCAGGCGTCCGTCCACGTAGACCTTCCGGGAAGGGATCGTCGAATCCGGCGTATGGATGGTCTCGGTCCGGGTGCGGTTGAACCGGTCCAGGGTCACCACCGCTCGGGTCCGGTTGCCGTGGATGTCGATGGCGATGCGCTCGGATATGGTATGATCTTTCCACCCGGTCAGGCGCTGCCGCTGTATTCCTATAATGGTTTCTGTGTCGCTGTTGTCACGGGCCAGAATAGAGCGGGTGGTCTCCAGCCACCAGTCCCCGTCGATAAACCGGAAGCTTGCTTTTGTCTTGGCGATGCGGTCCATGGAAGCCGGGTTCAGGCGTCCGTCGCCGTCCACATCCAGGCCCGTCATGACCGGATTGCCCAGATCGTCGTAGACATACAGGGTGTCTCCCCGGCCGGGAGTCTCCTGCCGGATCAATCGCCCCTTGCGATCATAGGCTTTACGGTCTTTTTCGATGCCGGCAAAACCCGGTTTTTCCACCCGTATGACCCGTCCAACCAGGTCCCGAACGGTTTTCTCCCAGCGGAGAGAATTGTCTTTACCGATAAAGACCTTGGTCCACTGGCTTCCGTCCGGGTTGACGCCGTACTGGTAGAAACGCGGCACCACGCCGGTGCCGGTCACGGAACGAATTTTCCCATCCAGATGGCGGACGGTGATCTCGGTGGCGCCTCCGGGGTGGGTGGTGGCGGCAATATTCCCGTCTTTATAATAGCGGGTTATCAGGCCGGCGGCGTTGGTCTGTTCCGTCAATCGGCCGGCGACATCGTACCGGCTCGATTGGGTCCGATGCACGCCATCCTTGCTCTCGGTGGTGGTCAGCCGGCGGCCGACCGCATCGTAAGTGAAGGTGGTGACCACGCCGGTGGCTTGATTGGTCCGGGAGGCCAGTCGCTTCAAATCTTCGTAGGCGTAGCTGGACGTGATGCCGTTGACATCGGTCTCGCCGGCCTTGCCGCAACATCCCCAGGTACTCTCGGTGCGGGTCTGGTTGCTGTGAAGCGTTTCGATTATTTTCCCCCTACGGTCGTGGGTGTGCAGGCGCCAATTGATCCGTGCAAAGCCATCGGCCGTTTTCACAAATGTCTCTCGCAGCTTCTCCCGCCCCATCCCGTCCCTGATGGTGGTTTCCCGTGTGGTTTGGAAGGGGATGCCTTGCGGGTGGTTCACCGTGCCATGGGTTACCGTGGTGCGGGCAGCCTTACCCTTGCCGGGAATAAAGCGGCATTTGGCCGGATCGCGGGACAGCTGCCATTGGCCGGTTTCGTAGGTGTAGGCGGCAAAACGCCCGTCTTCGGATCGCCGGCTTTTTATTTTGCCGGATTCAGAGCCTTCGCCCGAACGTGGATAGTAGGTTGTGACCCTCCCGAGGTTGGTGGCGTGGCCGTAAGGCCTGCCCTGAAGCGTGCAGCGTTCCGATATCGCGGTGCGCGCGCCGTCTTCGGTCCGGATGTAAGCATAGTATGTCCGGGCGGTTTCAATGCCGTTGACGGTTTTGATCACCAACCGGGGCCGGTGGCGGTCATTTTCCGCATCGCGGTCGGCCGGGTCCACCGGGGCGTAGCTTTTGGCGACCACAACCGCTTTTTCGTCCGGACTCGCAAGCGGAGCATCGAGAAAGGGCCGCACCTCACGGGTGATGCGCCCCGGTTCGTCGTAGTCATAGCGCACCCAGCCACCGTCCGGCTCGATCCGGGCGGCAAGCTTGCCATAACCCGGCCCCGGGTCTGTCCGGTAGCGGTATTCGGTGGTAAGCGCCGCGCCTTCAGGGTCCACGGTCTCCCGGATGCGCTTCTCACCGAAGGCAAAGTCGCGGTAGACCGTCTCCTCCGCCCGCACCGGACGGCCGTCCGGGCCTGCGACCTCAGTCCTCACCACCCGGTCGCCGGCAGCATTGATGGTCTCTGCCCTGGTTTCGATCCTGAGTCCGTTGCCCGATGTCAGGCTCCACCGCTTGTCCTGAGCCTCGTAGCCGTATAAAAATTCCCGCTCCTTTCCGTCCCGGGTTTCGGTGATCAGCAGATTGGTGATCGTCTCCCCGGTTTCATCCGGATTTTCGATGCACCAGACGCCCAGGGGCACGGCACCGGGATCCAGGTTGTAGACGCCGTCGTCAAGCTGCCGGCCCCGGAAGGCCACATCATAAAAATGAATTTCGTATTTCCGAGGCGAGTAGCGGATGAAGTTGACGATGGCCTGGGGGGTTGCGACCTGCTCCAGCAGGCCGTTCCGGTAAAAAGGGATCACCTGATTGCTGCTGCTGTTGATCACCAGGGCTTCAGGGGTGGCTAAATTCACCAAAGGTTCTTCCGCGTACAGGAACAAATCCCCGGCGGAGCGGCCCTCCGCGTCCTTTCCCAGGCCCAGTCGCACGTCCACCGAACCAATGTTAATCTCCCCGCCGGCAAGATCTCCGCCGCAAGGGCCATATTCTTCACGGCATTCACAGTCGACATCGATGCGTTGGTCACAAGGCAGACATCCTTCGGCTGAAGCACGGACAGTGAACCACCCCAGTCCGCTTCTCGGTGTTACCACCAGCAGTCCTGTGGTCGGATTGAGTTCCAAATCCAGATCAGTGGACGGATTTACGATCTCCCAGCGTATCTTGTTCTTCAGATTCTCGGGGAAAGTCCTGGCCACGAGCTGGCCCTCTGAACCTGGAGGAAGAAAATAGTTCTCCTGGCCCTCCAGGTGGATCGATTCGATGGCCATTGATACGGCCATGACATCTTTGAGATCGACCGTGGCCGATGCCGGTGAAAAATGGCTCAAAAGAAGAAAAAGGAGTAACCAAACCGTTTTTACCGATCCTAAGAAGATTCTGTCCATTAGAGTTTACATCCTGAAAGCAAGCGCTTGGTTAATGAAGAAATCCTTTCGGATAAACACCCCGGATCAGTCGAACCTCTCGGGGTCTTCCACAAGAGGTGGGGTTTTGGCCCGACTATTCGGCAAAAACCGTACCAGTTGCCTGGACATGTGATTTCAGTCAGTTAGGAAGGATGGCCGTGACAAACTGCACTGCTCCATGGGCATCGAGCCCATAATTTTGTGCAGTTGATGGGGAAAGGACGCTGGCCCTCAGCGGGTGCTGCTCTCCCGGATGGCGAGATCCGGGGGCAGGATGATGGACGCATTGGGGTCGAGGGTCGACCGCTGGTTGGCGTCGAAAAGCAGTTGCGCCGCCTTGCGGCCCAGTTCAAAAGCATGGATCCTAACGGAAGAGAGCGGAATTTCCAGGGTGCGGCAGACCGGGCTGTCATCGTAGCCCACGATGCCCACGTCCCGGCCGGGCACGAGGCCCCGCTCGCAGACCGCGCGGCAGGCCCCCCGTGCAATGGGGTCGGTAAAGCAGAACACCGCATCCGGCGGCGCCGGTCCGTCCAGCATGCGGCCCATTTCCTCGTAGCCGGGGCTTTCGAATTCCCAGGAGTCGGAAAAGGCCGCCAGCCGCTCGTCCGGTTGGCGTCCGGCCAGATCGAGGGCGCTGAGATAGCCCATGTAGCGGTTGAGGGAGATGGTGTAGCGCGGGTGGGCGATATAGGCGATGCGCCGGTAGCCCTGGTCGATCAAATGGCGGGTGGCCAGGAGGCCGCCGTGGTAATCGTTGCTCACCACCTGGGGGGCTTCGATGCCCAGGGCATTGCGGTTGCAGAACACGAAGGGAATTCCCCGGGCGTTCAGCTCCTGGAGCATCGCGAAGAGCTGGCCTTCCAGATCTTCGCTGGGATTGGGCCGGGCCGGCACGATGATCACCCCGCTGACACGGCTGTCGATGAAGTTGCGCAGGTAGTTTGTCTGGCGGACGGCCTGGTTTTCGATGTTGCCCACGATCAGGTTGACATCGTGCTCAAAACTCACATGCTCGATGCCGCGCAGGATCCCTGGGTAGGTATAATGGCGGATATCCGGCAGGAGCAGGCCCCAGGAGCGCATCTGCCGGCCGGCAGCCGCAGCGCCCGCGCGCGCCGCCACATAGGTGCCGCTGCCGTTTTTGGCGTAGAGATGGCCCTGGCCGATCAGCTCGGAAATGGCCCGGTCGATGGTGGTACGGCTCACCCCGTATTCCTGCATGAGATCGCGGCGGGAGCGGATCTTGGTGTCTGGGCGTGCCGCTGCGATTTCCTTTTCCAGGCGCTGCCGGATGTCGCTATAAACGCTGGGGGTGTCCTTGGCCATGCCATCCTCTGTTCGATATGCACCCGGCCCACCGCCGCGGGGCTTTGAGACCAACTAGTGCAAGAATTATCCAGATTAAACATTGATGGATACACTATTTGGCCCGCAAAACCAACCTTTTTGGTACATAATCCTCTATTTGGACGGTCCACTTTGAATTGTGGCCCGCTTATTACGGGAACAATTCTCCTGCTGCGAACGTCCATCCGCCCTTTGCAAGCTAAAATCCATGAAGCTCCCAGCCTCGGGAAGCTTGTACGAAATAATTACTAATTTATTGTTAAATTTGCTAAATTTTTGTTAGATCGGATCAATCGACAACCATCTTGTTGACAAGCAAAGCCGGATACCGTATGCCTCAGGCATCACTGCATGTGGCGCAGCAGCTACAATGCGAACCGTCCAATTAGATCTATGTGGACTGGCCACATGCCCAAACCCAACCGGGCCCAACCCCCCGGTTGCGCTAACCCGAAAATTTCACCCACGGACGCGTGCAATATCCGGGCGAAAGGGGAAACACCCGCGAATGGCTGTCGTCACCGGCATTTACCTGCTTTATCTCTTCATCCCCATCATCCTTTTGTTCGTGGGGTCGTTCGGTGAAACCTGGACCAACACCCTTTTGCCCACGGGCATCACGGGCGCCTGGTATCTGGAACTGTGGGAAGACGGCAGCTTCCGCCGGGCCTTCATGGTCAGCCTCAAGGTGGTGGCCGCCACCTGCACCTTCGGCACCCTGCTGGCCGTGCCCCTGGCCTATGCGCTCTACCGGAGCGCCTCCCGGGGCGTCATGCTGGCGGCCCGCATCGTGTTTCTCCTGCCCATCGCCGCACCGCCGCTGGTGCTGGCCTTCGGCTTCATTCTCATCTTTTCCACCGACGCCCTGCCCTGGCTGGGCAGCATCTGGCTCCTCATCGCCGGCCATGTGGTGCTGACCCTGCCCTACCTCCTGCAGACCCTGGTGGCGGACATGCGCCACCTGCATCTGGAAGAACTCGAGCTGGCCGCCGAATCCCTGGGAGCCACCTTTCGCGAACGTTTCCTGGACGTGGTGGTGCCCCTGCTGCGGCACAGCCTGGGATCCGGTCTCATTATGGTGGCGGCCCTGTCCATCGGGGAATTCCAGCTCTCCAACCTGATCTCGGGATTTCTCTACCGCCCTTACCCGGTGGTGCTGCTGCAGGCTTTCTACGGGTCCACCGGATTCGCCTGTGCCGCCACCGTTATCCTTCTCGGCCTGGCGCTCCTGGCCGCGGCCGGCGGCGCCCTGGCGGCCCGCTCGGCCAGCAAATATCGGAAGAATGCCCCATGAGCCTCGCACTCGAAAACGTGACTTTCACCTATGCCGGCACGTCCGCCGGCGTATTCGACATCAACCTCTTCATCGACGACGGGGAGCTTCTGGCGGTGATCGGCTCCAGCGGTTCCGGCAAAACCACCCTGCTCAAACTGATCGCAGGGTTCGAGATGGCCCGCCAGGGCCAGATCCAGCTGGACGGCGAGGACATCACGCAGCGTCCGGTGCGGGAGCGGCAGCTCGGGGTGGTGTTCCAGTCCTACGCCCTCTTCCCCCATATGGCCGCCTGGCAGAACGTGGCCTATCCCCTGAAGATCCGCAACATCAACCCATCGGAACGCCGCCGCCTGGCCTGCGAGGCCCTGGAACGCGTAGGGCTGAAGGGCTTCGAAGAGCGCCTCCCCCAGACCCTGTCCGGCGGCCAGCAGCAGCGGGTGGCCCTGGCCCGGGCCCTGGTGTTCCAGCCCAAGGCCCTGCTCTTGGACGAGCCCCTCTCGGCCCTGGATGCCGGCCTGCGATCCGACATGCGCGATGAAATCCGCCGCCTGCAGCGCGAGTTCTCCATTGCCACCGTGCACATTACCCACGACCAGGAGGAAGCCCTTTCCATGGCCGATCGGGTGGCGGTCATGGAGGCCGGCCGCCTGGTCCAGGTCGCCACGCCGCTGGAGCTCTATGATCGGCCCGCCACCCGCAGCGTGGCCAATTTCGTGGGCGAAGCCAACCTCTGGGAAGGCGTGGTGGCATCGGCCGATTCGGTGGCGCTGCCTTTCGGCCAGCTGCAGACCGGCCTCCACAACTACGCCAACGGCACCAAGGTCACGGTGCTGGTAAGGCCCGAAAACATCGCGGTCGGCCACACGGCCGAGGCCGCCAACCGCTTCACGGGCCGCATCGTCCGGGACCGCTTTCTCGGCGCCGTGCGCCGCTACGACCTGGCCATCGAAAATTCCGTCATTCTGGGACAGACCGGCACCCGCGGTCCCATCGACGCGGTGAGTATACGGCCGGAGCACGTAAGGCTCCTGCCCGCGTAAACCCAAGCAGATCATTCATCAATCAAGGAGGGTAAAATGAAATTGAAGGCATTGCTGATCGCAACGGTTTCCCTGTTGCTCCTGTCCACCGGGGCCATGGCCCTGGAAGGCCCGGAGCTCTATCCCGGCGAAAAAGACCTGTACGAAGCCGCGGCCAAGGAAGGCATGGTGGTCTCTTTCGACACCGGCCCCACCTGGGCCAACTGGAAGAACATGTTCAAGCGCTTCAAGAAACGCTACCCCCAAGTTGAGATGGCCTACAACGACCTGGGCTCCGGCGCCACCGTGGTGGCCCTGGACAAGGCCAAAAACCGCCCCCAGGCCGACACGGCCTACTACTTCGGCGGCTCCGCCATCGACGCGGCCAACAAGGGGCTGCTGGAGGGTTTCAAACCCGTCAACTTCGACAAGCTGCCCGAGGTCTACCGCGACAAAGACGGCCGCTGGTTCATCATCCACCAGCTCACCATCGCCTTCCTGGTCAACACCAAGCTGGTGGACAACGTGCCCCAGTCCTGGGCTGACCTGGCCAAGCCGGAATACAAGAACGCCATTGTCTACCTCGATCCCCGCTCCACCGGCCAGGGACAGGTGCTCAGCTTTGCCGCCAACTACGGCAACGGCGGCGACATGGAAAACATCATGCCCGGCATGGAATACCTGGCCAAGCTGCACAAGGCCGGCAACGTGCTGCGCGTGGAAGGCACCACACCCTACGCCAAATTCGTGAAGGGGGAAATTCCCATCTGGATCGGTTACGAAAACGACGGCCTCAAAGCCAAATACAAAGACGGCATGGGCGACGGCATTGCCGTGGTGATCCCCCAAGAAGCCACGGTGGCGGCCCCCTACGCCATCAGCCTGGTGAAAAACGGGCCCAACCCGAACGCCGGCAAACTCTGGCTGAACTTCATCATGACCAACAAGGGGCAGACCACCTTCGCCGAAGGGTTTGTGCGCCCGTCCGTACCGGATGTGAAACTTCCGGCCGACATCGCGGACCGTTTCCCGGCAACCCCGCAGCTCAAACCGCTGGACCTGGTGAAGGCGGCCGCGCTGAAACCTGAAATCGACCAGACCTGGGCGAAGCTGATCCTTGGCAAATAAACGCGACAACAAACGCCGGGGCCGGCTGGTCCTGCTGGCCGCCCCCGGCGCCCTGGTCATCCTGCTCTTCTTCCTGGTGCCGCTGGCCGTGGTGTCCGGAGAAGCCTTTACCGGCGGGGTCGGTGCGTTCGTCACCATCTTCACCGACCCCATTTTCTGGCGGGGCCTGGCCGGCACCCTGGTGCTGGGGCTGACCGCACCGGCCTTCTCCCTGCTGGTGGGCTTCGGGGTGGCCTGGCACCTCTCCGCCCTGCCGGAAAACCTGCGCACCAGCCTGATGTTCTGGATCTCCCTGCCCCTGACCTTCTCCGGCCTGATCGTGGCCTACGGGTTTATTCTGGCGTTCGGGCGGGCGGGCTTCATCACCCTTTCCCTGGCCAGGCTGGGGGCCGACCCGGCCACTTTTTCCGGTTTTCTCTACAGCCCCATGGGTCTGGCCTTCGCTTATTCCTATTACCTGATCCCCCGGGTGGTGCTGATTCTCCTGCCCGTGCTGGTCAATTTCGACCGCAGCCAGATCAAGGCCGCGCAATCTTTAGGGGCCAGCCACTTCCGGGCCCTGGCCGACATCCTGATCCCCCAGATCATGCCCAGTGCGGTCAGCGCCTTCTGCCTCGTATCGGCCGTGGCCATCGGGGCCTACGGAACCGCCCTGGCCCTGGTGGGTACCCAGGTCAACATTCTGCCCCTCATTCTCTACAGCCGCATCTCCGACACCGGCGCCGATTTCCCCTCGGCCGCGGCCTTGTCCGTTGTTCTGCTCACCCTTTGCACGCTGGTACTGGCCGCTGGCGAACTCTACACCCTCAGGAAGGAACGCCATGAAGCTCATTCTTGATCTTGAAAACGGTCGCCTGGCCGGCGCCAATAAAACCCTCTTCAGGCCGGAGGACCGGAGCTGGCAGCCCTTTGAGGAAGAAATGCCTTCGGCCCGTGAGGTGAGTCCTGTCGAAGCCGTGGAATGGCTCCAGAAAAACAGCGGCAGCCCCTGCCGGGTGCCCGTGGCCGTGATCGGCGGGCGCGAGGCCACGCCGGCACAGCTTGAGGCGGCCGAAGCAATGGGCCGCCATTTGGGCCGGATGGGCCTCACCCTGGTCTGCGGCGGACGCCAGGGGATTATGGAAGCGGCCTGCCGGGGGGCCACCGGCGAGGGCGGCCTGAGCATCGGGATTTTGCCGGATGCCGACCCGGCCATGGCCAACCCGCATGTGAGCGTGCCCATCGCCACCGGCATCGGCATCGCCCGCAATGCCCTGGTGGCCCGCGCCGCCCTGTGCCTGGTAGCCATCGGCGGCGGCTACGGCACCATTTCGGAGATGGCCTTCGGCCTGCAGTTCGAAAAAAAAGTTTTCGTCCTGGCGGACGGCCCTGTCATCGACGGCGCCCATCCCTGCGCCGACCCGGACCAGGCTGCCGACGCGGTGGCCCGCGTGGTGTTGAATCTACCTATGGAAGGGGTCGAGGATTCGAGGCGTCAGGGGTTCAAGTGAAATGCAACGCATGTTGAAAACGCTGATAAACCTTTTGGATGCTTTTCTCCAACCAAGTAAAAAAAATCGGGTTCTTCTCCCAATTAGTTGGGAGAAAGGGTCCAAGGGGTCTAGGATTCAAGTGGCCAAGGGTTTGTTCTCTGGAGATTTAATCAGAGCTTTCAGCATTCGCTCGATTGGCCCAATTTTCACTGCTAATTTAGGAAAACGTTTCGATACATTATATAGATGCAAACAAAGCGCATATGCTTTTTGCCACCCTTGCCAGTCTTTGTAATTTTTTAGTATTTCACTTGGATCCTTGACCCCTTGACTCCTGGAACCCTCATGATCCCGAGATGCCCATGCGGTAATCCCCTGTGACCCGATTGCTCATTTGCACCAGCTATTCGGGAAAAGACCCAAAAATCTTCAGTTTCCGGCTTTGGCTTGCCCTTTGTCCCGCGGAATTACCTGTTTTCCCCTGCCTGCGCCATGCCCGTCAGCCCGTGGCAACCGAAAAGCTGTTGACGCAGAACAAGACGAAATGATCTATACGAACAACATCCTAATAGGGATGGTCTATCCATGGCCTTCAGGGGGGCTACGATATGCTGGACGAGCTCAAGGATCGGTACGATGTTTTGGAGGAGGGCCGCCTGGCGCTGATCCGCACAGTGCGCGACCTGCCGCCGGATTTGCTGAACCGCAGGCCCGGGCCGGAGCGCTGGTCGATCCTGGAGGATATTCAGCACCTGGTGCTGGCCGAACGAAAGACGGCCCTCGGGACTGAAGCCGGTCTGGACACCGGGAAGCAAAATCCCGAAATGCTGAAAGCGGTTTTTCAGGTGTTGGACCATGATGTGGCCGTGGATGTGCCGGATCCGGACATGGTGCCGGACGGGGATGCCGTCCTGGACGATCTGATCCGGGAGTGGGAGCAATCCCGCCAGGCCCTCCATCGCTTCCTGGAAAACTGCGGGCCGGATGATCTGGAACGACCGGCCGCCCGCCACACGGTAGCCGGCCCGCTGACGGTGCTGGAAACCCTGCGCCTGTTGGCATCTCATTTCGACCACCACCGCCGCCGCATCGAAGCCGCCATCGCGCAGGCGTAACCGTCCCGCAAGGCTAATGCAAACCAGCACCGGCAGGACGAAACAGTTGCCGCAAGAGGAACATCAGCTATGGAACGTTTGAAATCATGACCATCTCCAAAATCATATCCTCCGGCACGCCCGGCGCGGAATCCGCGGCCCTGGACATCGCCATCCGCTTGAAAATCCCCTATGGCGGTTATGCCATGGACAGCTCCATGCTCGCCCCCCACCGGCTGACCCGGCGCTACAAGCTCATGGAGAAAGACTTCAACAGCTCCCGTTCCAAAAACGAGGCCAATGTCCACCTTGGCGACGCCACCCTGATCTTCACCCATGGCCAGCTCAACCGGGACCTGACCCTGGTGGATGACTATGCCTACTCGCACGGTCACCCCAGCCTGCACATCGATCTCGATCAAATGGAACACTTGCAGGCGGCCTTCCACATCAGTATCTGGAAGGACAAGCACGCGCCCGCGAGCCTGTATGTGACCGGTTCGTCCGAAGAGGATGACAACCGGATCTACCAGGCCACCTACGACACGCTCTTCCATTTCCTGATGCTGGGCAAGGAAACCTATCCCGCGCAGGATCAAACCGCCGCCGACAAGAAGCCCCTCCCGAAGACCGTCGAGGAGGCCGTGGCCTATCTTGTCGAAATGCTGCCCCTCAAGGACAAGGTCACCATCGCCAACATGACGGCCCCTGAAATCGGCGAGTTGAATCTCAGTCTGGGAAACTTTATCCGCAACAGTTTCGGGTTGTGGTCGGACAACAGGGCCCTGCTCTGGTCATGCTCGAAAGACGCCGGGAGGGAAATCAAACATCCGGAGGAAGCTTCGGCGATCATCATTGCCCGCCTGGCCATCGAGCTCGATAAGACGCATAAGATAAGACCCGTTTAGCCCGAATATTTCATGAAATTTTTTCTACACATTAAATTTTATGCAACTATTCAGGGATATCAAAACTATTTCGGATTTAATTTTCAGGTGACACTTTGTACCCTTGGTCGATTTTCAGGAACGCAGAAAAAATTTCACCCTGCGGGCGCGTCCGAGATGCTCATTGGCTGCGTTATCAGGCGCTTGCGGTACAGGCGTACAGCGGCGCCCCTGATGTCTTGCCAATGAACATCGCGAACGCGTGAAATATCCGGGTTAGGCCAAATATTTCATGAAATGTTCGGGTTCGCCCGGACAGCAGGCCTCTGCCAATCGGATAGACAGAATTGGTCCGCAACCGCCATGGAACACACTTTCGAGAAAGAAAGCCTCCGCATCGAATGGGTGCCGATCGCCATCCTGTTGGTGCTCAGCCTTGTATTTGCCGTCAGCTTTATTGTCAGCATCGTCACATCGGGCTCGGTTGTCCTGACAGTCGGCAGCCTCGTGATGGCGGTTGTTTTTGCCGCGCCTCCGATCCTGGGATACGGCTACCTGCAATCGTTCCGCCGGGTGAAAGTTTCCGGCAATACGATTACGGTCATTCGCAGGAAGGATACGCCTGCATTTGAAATTCCGGACCATCTCGGCCGGGTAAAAATCGATCCGGAGGATCTGCAGCTCGAGCTTAAAAGGGATGGACAGCGCTTTGTCCTGCGCAGCCACTTCCTGAGAAACAAAGCCTCCTTTCATGCCCTTTTCGATCAGATGATCAAAGACCGCCCGCCTTCCAAAGACAAAGTGATTTTGAAAGCATCGGTGCTGGAAATAATGGATAATCTGAAAAAGGGATGAAAAGGGGTTTTGAGGGGTTCAAGGGGGTTGAGGATTCCAGGAGGAAACATCATGATCAAAATCGAAACGCCCACCATCGTCGCGGCCGCCGGCAACAAGCCCAAAGTCATCGAGGAGTTTGTCGGGCAGGTCAATTCCGGGACCAAGGACCTGAGCATCGCCCGGATGAAGAGCCCGTCCGGATGGGTCGAGCCGGGCCAGACTCCCGAATTCGACGAATACACGCTGGTTCTCAAAGGTCTATTGCGGGTAACGACCCAAGCGGAGGCTGCTGACATCCAAGCCGGCGAAGCGGTGATCGTGCCCGCGGGCGAATGGGTTCAATACAGCACGCCGGGTCCCGAAGGCGCGGAATACATCGCCGTATGTCTACCGGCTTTTTCTCCGGAAACAGTCCATCGGGATGAGTGAAGAACTTAGGGTCATCTCCCAAAGATTGGGGGGAGATGATCAGGATCCAAGGGGCCGAGGATTCATGGGGTCGAGTGAAATGCAAACCTTTCACGAATTTTTATGTCCTTCAATGCATCAGGAATGATCTCGCCGAAATCCAAAGGAAGCATTATGCGTGTAGGTTACTACCAGTACCATCCCGAGTTTGGCGCGCCCGGGCGCAACCTGGAGAAAGTTGAAGATGCCCTGGCCGGCGTCGAGGCGGATATTGTCGTTCTGCCTGAGCTCGCCTTTACAGGCTATTTCTTCGAAGACCGGGCCGAGCTGCGCGAACTGGCCGAAGATGTGTCGGATTCCCCTATCGTCCAAGGCCTGACGAGGCTATGTAAAACCAACAACTTCTATCTGGTCGTCGGCTTTGCCGAAAGATGCAAAGAGAAACTCTATAATTCTGCCCTCGTTATCGGTCCATCCGGCCTGCGGCATCGCTATCGCAAGCTCCATTTGTTCAATACCGAAAAGGAATATTTTGATCCCGGCGACACACCGCTGAAGCCGATAGAAATTTGCGGTGCCCATGTCGGCGTCATGATTTGCTTCGACTGGGTGTTCCCCGAGGTGGCCCGGTCGCTGGCGCTACAGGGCGCCGACCTGCTCTGCCACCCCTCGAACCTGGTGCTGGCCTATTGCCAGAAAGCCATGCAAACCCGCTCCCTTGAGAATTCGGTTTACGCCGTAACCGCCAACAGGACCGGCAAGGAAGTCCGCCCCCGGGGAGAGCTTTTTTTTACAGGGCAAAGCCAGATTGTCGACCCGCAGGGGGAAGTTATCGCCAGCTCCAGCGCCGACGCGGAGGCCGTTGTCCTCTGCGACATCGACGTATCCACGGCCCGGAACAAATTCATGACGGAGAACAACGACCTGTTCGATGATCGGAGGACGGAATATTATGGGCGATTGGTTAGTGTCCATCCCTAAATGGCATCTTTTGGCCCCGAGCGGCGTTTTCGCTCTTTGGAAATCCTCAAAATAGTCCACTATTCCTGCGGTTTCCAAATCGCTCAGGCCTTGCTCGGAACCAAAATCTACCATCTCTGGACGAACACCAGTTAAGGGGTCGAGGATTCCAGGATTCGAGTGAAAAGCAAAAACTGAAATAGAGAATAACTTAGTTGAATTGATGGTATGAAAATTAAAGAAATCGATCACTACTCAGACGCTGTGCTTGCGGCCTTAAACGACTTACTGGCCCAATTGTCGTCATCGCCGCGCCACCTGACCCGGGAACATCTGCTCGACTTCATCAATGCCGATGCGACGCATTTGCTGATGGCGGAGGAAGACGGGCAGTATTTGGGTTGCCTGACACTGGTCGTTTTCAGAGTTCCGTCCGGCACCCGGGCCAGGGTTGAAGATCTCGTCGTCCAAGATAATTCCCGGGGGCACGGCATCGGCAAAGCGCTGGTGGGCAGGGCCATCCAACTGGCCCAAGCGCGGGGTGCCGAGGCCATCGAACTGACCTCCCATCCATCCCGCGAGGCCGCCAATCGGTTCTATGACAAGCTCGGCTTTGAAATACGCGAAACCAATGTGTATCGGTGCCAAATTCTTTAATGCAGTTCACTATCAGGCGACCTAATCAGACTCATTCCGTCGAGGAAAACATTGGACACCATAGCAATCTCATTGATGGAAAAAAACGACCTCCCTGAAGCGGCGAGGGTGCTCAGCATCGCCATGCGCGACAACCCGCTCCACGTGGCTATTTTTCAGGGCAGTGACGAGAAATCTCGTCGGGAGATCGAAGCCATGTTCGCGGCACTCTTTGCAGAGTTGCCCGGCGTGACCTTTCTGGCCAAGGCGGGCCAAGCCATCGTCGGTGTGATGCGGATGAAGTCCTGCAAAGGCCGCAAGCCCCCGGAGGACCCCATTGGGCCCATCGACCCCGATGACATCAACTGGCGCAAGGCCGTCTGGCACAGGGCGTGGGCCCGCCGCGATCCAGCCGAACAGCACTGGCACCTCGGCCCCATCGGTGTCCTGCCGGACCGCCAGGGCGCCGGGATCGGTTCCGCCCTGATGCAGCGCTTCTGCCGCGAAGTAGACGCCTGCCGATCCATGGCCTACCTGGAAACCGACCTGGAAAAGAATGTCCGCTTCTATGAAAAATTCGGATTCAAGGTTGTGGCCACCTCCGACGTGCTGCATGTTAAGAATTCATATATGGTGAGACCAGGGGGGACAGAGGGGGATAAGGCGCTACAAGGGTTCGAGGGGCTTAGGAATGAAGGGGCCAAGGGGTCGAGGGTTCAAGGGGCCGGGTGAAAGGCTAACAATAGGATCGGACTGCTCTAACCCGAATATTGCATGAAATTTTTTCTACGCAATAAATTTTATGCAGGTATTCAGGTGTATCCAATAGAGGAATAGATTGAAACTGCAGATCAAGCACGACTGCTCCGGTGTCAACTGGCAAGCCGTCCGGGACATTTTGAAATCCGTTGGCATGGGCCACCATGCCCCCGAAGTCCATCGGAAGGCTTTCGAGGCCAGCCACACGACCGTGTTCGTATACGATGCCGAAAAGCTCGTGGGCTTCGGCCGCGCTATTTCCGACGGTGCTTACCAGTCCGCCGTCTATGACTGTGCCGTTGTGGAAGCCTACCAGGGCCAGGGACTCGGCCGACTTATCATGGAACACATAATGGCCCGGCTGCCGGACGGCAACATCATCCTTTATGCTTCGCCGGGCAAAGAAGGCTATTACAAAAAGCACGGCTTCCGACGGATGAAAACGGGCATGGCCTTGTTCCGGGATAGCGAACGGATGAGAAATCGCGGCTTCACCGAATAAAAGGAGCCCGCCATGACGGAAACGACTGAAATCGCCAACCATCTTCACCACGTTCACATCTATGCCGCCGATCTTGCCAGAAGCACCGCCTTTTACGAAGATAACTTCGGCGGCAGGGTCATTCTGGATGCGGAACTGGCCGACGCCCGGAATGTTTTCATGCGCATCGGCAGCGGCCGGCTCCATTTTTACGATCAGGCGCCCAAGCACAAGCTGCGGGGCAATATCCACCATTTCGGAATCCAGACAGACGATATCGGGGCTGTGGTGGCGCGGTTGAAATCCAACGGCGTAACGCTCAAAAAAGATGTCACCGATTTGGGATTCTGGAAATACATCATGGTCCCGGCCCCGGACGATATCCTGATCGAGCTGTTCGAGGTGGACAAGCAGCAAATTCCGACGCAGTATCTGGACTATTTTGAATAGAAGCTATCTCAAAATTCTAGCTATCTAGAAAACAAAAGCTTAGTCCACAGATGACACAGATTATCGCAGATAACGGCAAAAATGTTTTTTCTAATCTGCGTCATCTGCGGATAGCATTCTATTAGCGCGTCACGGTAACTTACCTACCGAAAAATCACTTTCACTTCATGGATAACCGGGTTAAAAAAAATGAAGATAAAACAATAAGGAGGTCATCATGTATGCCTTAGCAATCAACGGAAGTCCGCGAAAGGGTGGCAACACTGAATTCATGCTGAAGGAAGTCCTGGCCGAACTGAACGACGCCGGCTGGGAGACGGAGCTTGAAAGGGTCGGCGGCACGGCCATTCGGGGCTGCATCGCCTGTCAGAAATGTTTTGAGAACCAGGACAATGAATGCTCGGTCAAGAAGGACAAATTCAACGCCATCTTTGCCAAGATGCTCAAAGCCGATGCCATGATCCTGGGCTCCCCGACCTATTTTGCCGCCGTGTCGGCAGATTTGAAGGCCCTGGTGGAACGGGCCGGCTACGTCGCCTATGCCAACGGCCACGCCTTTGCCGGCAAAATCGGGGCGGCCGTGGTGGCGGTCCGGCGCGGCGGGGCCACCCATGCCTTCGACACCATCAACCACATGTTCCAGATGTCCCAGATGATCATTCCGGGCTCGACCTACTGGAACATGGGCATTGGTCTGGGCAAGGGCGAAGTCAGCGAAGACCAGGAGGGCATCGCCAACATGCGCCACCTCGGGAAGAGCATCGATTGGCTCGGCAGGGCCATCAAGCCGGTGATGGGAAGCTACCCGAGGGCTTAACCAGATCACAACCGGGCATGAATTCTCGCACCGCATTTCGAGCTGTGAATTATGCTTCCAAAGCGGCAGCGCATAAAGTCAAGCAAAGAGAAAAAAGTTTGATTTTATTATTTCTTTTCTTTTCCGGAAAAGAAAAGGAATCAAAAGAAACCGCCCGTGCCCCGCTTCATCCTGCGCGTCGTCGGTGCGGCCGGAGCACGCGGAAACTCGCCCCGCTTTCAGCGGGGCTCAAACAGTCCGCGCGCTTGTTTCCGTCCGCCCCGCCGATGCTCAGCGCGGGACAAAGGGAAAACCAACCCCCTAAACAAAAAACCATTTTTTAAACTCCCTTTCAAGCAGCTACTTGGAGCCTTTCGCTCTGTGGTAGGAGTCTCACTTCCAGCCTGCTCTTGCCACCCCAATCAGCCAAATTCTCGCGGGTCCGAAGCCAACTCCACGATAAAGGCGCCAACCCACACTTTGCTCACCAGCTTGAGGGGGATTCTGGCCTCGTCCGCGGAGATCCATAAAAAGAGGCGCGGCTCTTTGCTCTTCTTGAACACTCCGCCCGCCTGGCTGACATCCGGCTCGATCAGGAAGGCGGGCCAGGTGCGGCCACCCACCACGATGGTTTCCTTGCGCACCACCCGGGCCTTTATTTGGTAGGTTTTTTTCCCGCTGCTGACCGGCCGGGTCGCCTCCAGCCCTTCCGCCAGGGGCAGGGACCGGGCAAAATAGAGGATGGAGAGCATGTCCAAGGTGCCGTCTTCCAGGGGCACGCGCCGCCGGATCTTCTGCCGTTTGGAATAATTGGCCATGCCGCGATCCCAATCGTAGTCCGTCCGAAAGGCCCGCCGCTTCCACCCCTCCTGCATATCCTTTTCCAGCCTGAACGACCGCGTCAGATCGAGGTCGGTGTAGGCGGCGATATACCCGTCCACCGGATACAAGGCATCCAATGCCGGATAGCTTTTGGCCCGAAAAATAAAATGATATACCGGCTCCCCCTGGATCCGGTTATGGGGCTTCACCTCGAAGCTCACCCGGGCCACCGGCACCTTCTGCCAGCGCACTTCGTAATGGAGCTTTTCCCCTGGCTCAAAGGGCAGGGGGTCGGCCAAACCTGCAACCGATATGAATAGCAGGCTCACGGTTAATCCAACACTTTTGATAAAAGGAGGAAGGGTCATTCTCTCAGGCTCAAAAGCCGTTAATGGGTTTCTTTTTCCAAACAAGACGTCGGGCAAACCATTTAAGTCTACACAGAATCCCCGATCATCCCGTTATCATGCAATTATTTTGACAATCCACTAAAGTTTTGATACAAATCCCACAAGTCTCACCCCAAGTCAGCCGGCACGGCCCCGCAGTACCGCGCAAAGCGGTTGAAAACAGAAAGGCCCACAAAGCTATATGCCTTTCACCAAAATTCAACATCCGGTTAGGCGTCATCTCAAGCCACCGAACCAACTTCATTTGGAAAAGCATTATTTAATAACAATGCCCGTTTTTCATACAGCATTTGGTCGTTTGACGTATCAATGGCAGAGATGATTAGGTGTCAAAAATGGCGCATTATTGAAAAGCATTGGCGAACTTTAGTTAGGCTAACCAGTCACAGGTGCGGGCGCAAAAAGCCGCCTCTCACGGTTCATCGTTTTATCCAACTATGTGCGTATATATCTGACATCCTGTTCCCCAGGGTTCCGGAGAAGATGGCTATGAGGTTCACTTTTCTAAATTTGGTGCTTTTTGGATTTCTATGCTCCGTCGTTATTTTGGGATGTGCTAAGTTTAAACCAATAGTTGTGGCCGAAGACGGTGGTGTGTACCGATTTAATATGGAAAGGCGCGAGGAATTAATAGAAATCGAAGATGGTGCTGCTGGAAAAATACCAACCGATAGTAACGTCATTATAAATTACAATATTAAAAAGTATGAGGATGTGTTTGTCATACGGGGAAGTGCTTCCATACCCGAGGTGCCAGATAGAGCTATTCTCCATATCTCCTTCTATGCTGTTATTGGTGATGAGAACACTGCTCGGATAGAACAAATCAAAGAAAAAATTTATATGCAATCTGAAAGAAAACCGACAGAGTTTGAGTATGTAGTTCGCGCTACTGATCAAGAGGTATATTTTTATATATTGTTTGAGGGTTATGCAAGTTGGGAGGCATATCAAAAAGAGGCAAGCCCTCTTATCTGCTTCACGTCGAGAAACCTATAGTTCAAATAATTTCAAAAAGGGAATTATGAAATGCAATATGAAATTTCAGGTTTCTGGAGAAGGCTCGGCGCATTTTTTATCGACTCGATCATTTTAGGTCTTTTGGGTCTTGTTCTCGGACTGTTCTTTTCCCAGCAATTTGTCGAGTTGGGCGGCTGGGGTCGCGCTATCGGATTTCCAATTGCCGCTCTATATTTTGCCGTATTGAATAGTCGCATCGGCGGAGGACAAACAATCGGAAAAAGGGCCTTTAAAATACAGGTTGTGGATAAAGGCGGTGAACTCCTGAGTTTGCCCAAAAGCACGCTCAGATATTCCATTATCGGCGTTCCCTATTTTCTCAATGGCGCTCTACTGCCGGAATCATTTCTATACCCTGTTGGCTTCTATATTTTGTCGCTGCTGGTATTCGGCTTTGGCCTTTCTATTGTTTATCTGTTCGTTTTTAACCGCAACACGCGCCAGTCGTTGCATGACATCATTACCGGAACTTACGTCGTTCGAAAAAATTCGGAATCCAGCGAGGCTTTAAAACCGATTTGGCCGCTACACTACGCCATTACCGGTGTCCTAATGGTGCTATCCTTACTCGCGCCAATCTTTATGGGCCAGATCATTCAAGGTGAATTTTTCTCAGAGCTCCTCAAAACCAGAGAGCGAATCCAAAATGTACCCCAGGTCGTTAATGCAACCATCCAGGATGGCCAATCAACCTTCAGCGAAATCAGCGGCGAATCCAAAACAACAACCTACCTCAGCGCTCAGGTCGTTATAAACAACCAGAATATAGAAGATGAAGAACTTGCGGCCAGAATCGCCAATGTCATTTTGGAAACCCATAAGGATGCGATCCAGCGAAACCTTATCCAAGTTTCATTGACTTACGGCTATGACATAGGCATCGCTTCAAAATGGACCCGATATCGTTATTCTTTTAGCCCGGAATATTGGTTGGAGAAGAAGGGGCAAGGCATCTAATCTGCAAATTGATGTGGATGAAAATTACACTATGCTTTGTCTGCGGTGCTATGGATCTGGAACTGTTTGATCGAAAGGATTCTTTATGTCCGAAGTTCAACTTAAGAATCAATCTATTGGAGCTGTACACGCTTGGCTAACTTCCTTAGCGATCATCTTCTTTTCACTCTTCGGTGTCATTCTTTCCCTTATAACCATTTATGCGTTGCCTGATCAAACCGTAAGGCCTTCGATTGGCGCTCTATTTTATGGTTGCTGTGCCTGCTTGATTAGCATCTTCCTTTTCTTTAAATGGAAAAAAGAAAGGATGCTCGAGGAGCATTCCCTATCGAATCTACCCGAAGGTAATACAATTCTTTGTGTAAAAGAGACTGTTTCCGATAAAATTATCAAATGGCTTGTTACCATTTATTCCCTATTTTTTGTCTTTTCCGGGATTTCGATATCTCTGATCTGCATTTATGCCCTCCCCGATCATACCGTTCAGCCAAAAGTTTCACTTTGTTTTTATGTCGGCGGGGCCATCGTTCTTGGCAGTTTTATTTTTGTGGTTTGGAAAAATTGGGTTTCCAAAAGATAAAATCAAGCGCTGTCGAATACGACGTGCAAAGCTGGACCTCTTAGCTCAGGTTCCAATTTTTAACAAAGTTGCCACTCGACACCCAAGGAGCCAACCTTGCCCACCAACTACGTGCTCATCGATTTTGAAAACGTCCGCCCGAAAAACCTGGAAGTCCTCTCCCAACATCCGTTCAAGGTGCTTGTTTTTGTGGGAGCCAGCCAGGCCAAAATTCCTTTCGACCTGGCGGAAGCCATGCAGAAGCTGGGCGATGACGCCCGGTACGTCAAAATCAGCGGCAACGGGAACAATGCACTGGATTTTCATATTGCCTTCTACATCGGTCAGCTCTCCCTCCAGGAGCCGGAGGCCTATTTCCACATCATTTCCAAGGACACGGGCTTCGATCCCCTGATCAAACACCTGAAGGGCCGCAAAATTAAAGTGCAGCGGGAGAAGGACCTGGCCGAGATTTCGGTGCTGCGCATGTCCACCGCCAAAAGCAGCAACGAGAAGATCGACGCCATCGTGAAAAACCTGGCCGGCCGGGGCCAGTCCCGCCCGCGCAAGGTCAAGACCCTGGCCAACACCATCAACTCCCTGTTCACCCAGAAACTGCCGGACAACGAACTGATGGCCATCGTCAACACCCTGAAACAGAAAAAATTCATCGTGGTGAACGACGGCAATGTGTCTTACAAGCTGCCGAAAGAATAAGGGGCCGAGGGGGAAAGGGTTCGGGGATTCGAGGGTAATACCTAAAAATTAGAATAAATGGTCCGTATATAGCCCATAAAGCTGCTATACGGTCTATATATGAATCATACGCAACAATAAGGCAGCCTTATTCGACCGAGCAATAGACATTGTTTTTGACAATTAACCGCCCTCACCATACTATTCCCACCAGCCCGAACATTTCATGAAATTTTTTCTACACAATAAAAATTTTATGCAACTATTTAGGGGGATATAAGCTATTCGGGATAGCCTTACCCCATAAAGCCTATTTGATCACCGCACTGTACCGACGCGTGCGGCCAATTTCCGTCAAGGATTCATCCTGAAACGTAAAGGTAAAAACATGAAAAGAATATTCGATGGCAAAAAGACCGGTAAATTGGGCACCAAAACCAATCCGGCGGTCGTGCACGTGCAGACCGAAAAACGGGTAAAAGAGTTGGAGGCCGTCTTCAAGGAAAACGGTTGGGAATACACGATCGATCTGGAACCGGACAAACCCGAGGATATCGCGGCCCTGGAAATATTGCAGAACCCGCCCCAAACGAGGGTGGCCGAAGCCAAAGTGGGCCGCAACGAACCGTGCCCCTGCGGCAGCGGCAAAAAATATAAACGCTGCTGCGGCCAATGATGTGCCGGTGGCCCGGCGAGTAACAAGGGCCGCCGCCCGAGGCTATGTTCATGCGAGGACCGTCAACCATGCTGACGCGCGATGATGCCGTGGAGCTCTTATCCCGGTACGGTGGGGACGCCGGCTGGACCCGGCACTGTCATGCCGTGGCCGAGGCGGCGGCGCGGGTCGGGGATGCGTTGGTGCAAAAACACGCCATCGACTGTGCCTTTCTATGGTCCGGGGCGCTGCTGCATGACATCGGGCGCCACGTCACCCACGATCCCCTGGGCCACGGGGTCGAAGGCTACAAGCTTCTGTCCGCCCTGGGGCATGCACGGGAAGCCCACGTCTGTGCGTCGCACCTTCTTTTCGGCCTCGATGCTGCCGAGGCCTCGCAGGTGGGCCTGCCCGCGCGCGAATTCGTGCCGCGCACCATCGAAGAAAGGCTCGTTCCGCTCGTGGATTATCTCATTGAATATGACCGGCCCACGACCCTGGAGAAGCGGTTCGCGTCCCTGCGCAACCGCAATGGCGGCAACGCCTTCTTTCTGGACCGGCTCGAACGGGCGCAGGCCTGTGCGAAACGATTCATGATGCAGATCGAAGCAGAAATCGGCGCATCCGTGGAAGGCATCGTTGCGGACCAATAGACAGAAGGGCATGGATGTTACGTATTCGGAATTGACCGATTTTGACGCCTGGATCGCACTCGCCCGGGAAGTCGAGCCTTTATTCGGCCCCATGGCGGAGGAAACCGCCTTTCAGGAGGCCTTGCAGCGTGCGATTTCCGGGAAGGCGGCCTTCTGCATTCGCTCTGCCAGGGATGAACACGATGTTGCTCTAAAGGGCGGCATCGTTGTATCCGAAGCCGCGAACGAAATTGCCTGGCTTGCCGTTTCAAAACACTGCCGCAACAGGGGGTACGGGCGAAAATTGTTGGAATTTGCCCTCAACCGGCTGAATCCCCGGGAAAGCATATGGGTGCAGACCTTTGATGCATCCGTTCCTGAAGGCACGGCGGCCCGAAAGCTGTATTTCGACGTTGGCTTTACGGATCACAAAGCGGGCGGATTAAACCTGGCCGGGGTTCCTACCGTCATCATGCGCCTGGCCCCGTAGACATCCATCGGTACGCTGGGGACGACCGAAAACCTCAGCCCCACACGTTAACGTGAAACCGGAATGGACCCCATGCACAAAAAAATCGGCATCATCGGCGGCTTGAGCCCTGAATCGACCGTCAGCTATTACCTGCATATCACCAGAAGCTATGTCGAACGCTTCGGCGACCATGGCTATCCGGAAATCATCATTTACAGCGTTAATCTGGAAAACTATCACCGCTGGCGCCGCCAGGACCGCTGGGATCGGGTTGCCCGGGACCTGATCGCTTCCGCCCGATCGCTTCAAAAGGCCGGGGCGGATTTCGGCCTGATCGCCACCAATACGATGCACAAGGTTTTTGACGAGGTGCAGAACGCGGTGGATATGCCGCTGATTCACCTTATCGACGCCACAGCGGCCCAGGCCACGGCCATGGGGCTGAAAAAACTGGGGCTTCTGGGCACGCACTACACCATGTGCGACGGCTTCTACCAGGACAGGATCGCCCGGAACGGTCTGAACGTGATCGTGCCCCGGCCCGAAGACCAGACCACCATTCATGACGTCATCGTGAACGAACTGATCGAGGGCCGGCTGCTCGATTCGTCCAGGGCGAACTATATCCGCATCATCGACGAGTTGGTCGGCCGCGGCGGTGACGGCATCATCCTTGGATGCACCGAAATCCCCTTGCTGATCAAGCCGGAGGATGCATCGGTCCCCCTGCTGGATACCGCCGTGATCCATGCAGAGGCGGCGCTGGCGTATGCCCTGGGAAATTCATAACCGAAATTCAGCACCCAAAACCATACCAGGAGAGCACTCGAAAAAGAGAACGCTATAGGACCAGCTTTTACTTCTTGGCCGTATTTCAGCTGCCGGCCCTTCTTCTCCCCAGAAGCAGCATCTTCACGTCTCCATTGGCTTTAAAGCTTGCCACCAGAAGGTAGGGGGCCAGCAGCATGATTCCGCCGAACACACCGGCCAGGCCCAGCAGGATCCCGCCGGCTGAGAAATGGTGCCGCCAGGCAAGCCACAAACCGGAAAGCAGCAGGAAGCACAGGAAATCAAAATTAAACTGCCCGGGCCAGGTCAGGGCGGCCATATCGCCAAAGAAGATCGGCAGCAGGTTCATCCCGTGGCGGGAAATCACGATGGCAGTGATGCTGACGATACCGATGATGACGACAACCAAAAAAATCTGAAATGCCTTCATGGTCAAAATCCCTTCAACAAATGTCCTCATGATATAAAACCATTGTCTCCAATTGCCGCCCAGTGTATCCATACAGATAATAAAATCCATTACCTCTGAGGTAAAATTCATGCAAAATCTGGTCAAAACCGTAAAAAACCAGGAATCGATCGGTGATATGTTGCGCTACTGGCGGCAGTTGCGTCGCAAAAGCCAGATGGAACTGGCCCTGGATGTGGATATTTCATCCAGGCACTTGAGTTTTGTAGAAACAGGCAAATCCCGGCCAAGCCACCATCTGGTTTCGAAGCTTGCCCAGGCGCTGCAAATGCCCTTCCGGCATCGCAATGCTTTTTTAATCGCTGCCGGCTATGCACCTGAATTTGAAGAGGAACCTTTTGACGGCCCAGGTATGGAAGTGGTTCGGGAAGCGTTGCGCCGCATGCTGAAACAGCATGCACCCTACCCCGCATTCGTGGTCAATACAGGGTATCGAATCCTCATGACGAATGCGGGCTATGACCGAATGATAGCCTTCTATGCCGGAGATAAAGCCCTTGGGAAATACGATAATGCCATTCGCATCCTGTTTGCTGAAGATGGCTTGCGCCCGTTTGTAAAAGGCTGGCCGACCATCGAACAATTTTTACTTGCCCGCTTGTGGGAAGAGGTGGTTTCGACACAAAACAAGGAATTAATGATGTTGTATCGGGACATTGAACAATTGAAATCCTCTGACGGATCGATGGCAATGGAAATCGACAGCAGCCTTCCTGTTATGAGCCTGACTTTAGAAAAAGGCGGCAGAGCCGCACGCTTCTTTACGACGATCACAACGCTCGGGACCCCGCTTGACCTGACGACTCAGGAACTCCGGATCGAACTGCTTTTTCCCTCCGACGAGGCCACCAAGAAGATGTTTCCGCTCGAAGCGTAAAAAATGCTGCCCCAAAGCAGAGCCGTTTTTATGGTCCTGCCGGTACGCATCATTGCCGTGCCCCCTGCCTTCAGAAGATATCCGATCTTTCATACGGTATAATTCGTGCCGCCATTTTGACTTTTCGATTTGCTTCTGCTAAGTTTCGCTTATCTTCTTCCGAATTTTTGCCGGTCACCTTGCCACGCAATGTGGTTCCAAAGTAAAAACAGATTACCCATCGCCCAAAATATTACACCTAAGAACACTCTTTTTTAGATGTTCTTCCAATAATCCTCTATGAATTGTGAGCCTATGAAAACCATTACCTACAAGCGGTATGAATTCCAGGATGATCCCGAGGAAAGAACTGCGGCATTATCCACCTTCGTCTACGATATCCCTTACCTCGGCGCCTGCGGCATCTTCCCGCCGCGCCACATCTTCAACGCGATCTTAGCGGAGGGCGGCGCCGAAGGCGGCATGGGGCCGGGGGCCACCTGGGCACCGTTCGCCATCACCAAAGAAGAGTATCACCTGCTGGTGGACCAAATCCGCCATCTCGATCCTGCGACCCTCGGCGACAAAGCCCGCTACACCTGCATTCAATTCGAGTTCGATCCGGAGTTCGACCATATCCCGGATTGGGAATCATGGGCGTTTGAAGTTTGCAAAAAGCACCGCGATGCCTACCACGCCAGACGGTCGGGCAGCTGATCCGGACCGGTTGGCACCCCATTGCCAAGTCGCTATTTCAGAAAAATTTTAAACGGTTTTCTGCAAAGCTCCCGTCAACAAGAATTTACCACGAAGAGCACGAAGAAAAACCTGCCAGAGCAGATGAATCCCTTCGTGTCCTTCGTGATCTTCGTGGTCCAAGCTGTTGCATTTAACCAAACGTGGCCTTTTCGGATAACCGCAAAAAATTAAGGGGCCAGGGGCATGGCTTCGTTTTCTTTCGCGGGAAAAAAAATGGAAAAACCGCTATTGATATAACCACCCGGAATCGCTAAAACCAATCCGGAGCCTCCACCATAGGTGAAGGGTTGGGATCACTATCAAATCAGGATTAACCCGAATATTTCATGAAATATCCGAGGGACCAGCATGGTCAGAAACGAAGGCGACCCTTTAAAACGCGTGGTGGTCTGCACCCCCACCCATGAATATGCCCGGGCCGACAACCGGGAAGAACACAATATCGGCCCCCTGGGCAATCCGGAAGACGCCATCCGGCAGCACGATGCCCTGAAACAAACCCTCAGGGCCTTTGGAGCCGACGTCCTGGATGTGCCGGAGATGGAAAGCCACCCCAATTCGGTCTTCACCCGCGATACGGCGATCACCACCCCCCAGGGGTATATCCAAGTCAATTTAGGCCTGAAAACCCGCCAAACCGAGGGGGCCTGGATGGCGCAGGTGCTGGATGCCCAGGGGGAGGCTTGTATCGGCGAAATCACACCGCCGGGGACCGTCGAGGGCGGCGATGTGGTGCTGGCCGGCAAGGTGGCCTTTATCGGTCGTACGGTTCGCACTAACGACGAAGGCATCCGGCAGTTTTCCGACATCATGCGGGCCATGGGCTACGAAATCCGGGTTATCGCCCTGCCGGATACGGTTCTGCACCTGGATAAAGCCTTGATGATGTTGGGCCCCGAGCAGGTATTGTATTGCCGGGATCTGGTCGCCCGGGAAGCCATCGACGGCTTCGAAGGCCTGGCCATTGCCTGCGGCGGCGACACCACCGCCAATATTATCTGCCTGGGCAATGGGCAGGTCATCGTCAACCGCACCAACAACACGGTGAGCGATCTGCTGGACCGCAAAGGTTTCGTGGTTCACGATCTTGATCTGGGGGAATTCGCCAAGGGCATGGGCGGGCCCAACTGCCTGATCATGCCGGTGGATCGCGGCATCTGACCCGACGCGTTTAAAATGCTGAGCAATACGATCCCGCTGATCTGGCTGTTTTTTGCCGCCTCTTTAACCCTGTTAGCCCTATCCAACCTGGTTTCGCGCAGCCATTTGTAATGGCTGTTCTCCGGATAAACCTGAAGCAGAACCCCTGAACAGGAGATTGGCCATGCAAGCGATGATCGAAGTAAAAAGCGTTGGCGCAAATTCCAAACCTCCGCTGCTGTTTGTCCATGGTGCCTGGCACGGCGCCTGGTGCTGGGAACCCCTGATGCGGTATCTGGCGGAGAGGGGATTTACCAGCTACGCGATGGACCTGCCGGGCCACGCCACACGGCAATCCGAAGGCGTTGCCGGCCTGGGGATCATGGACTACGTCGCCGCCGTGGAAGCCGCCTCGGCCGAGATAGCCCTGGCCAGACCCATCCTGATCGGGCACTCCATGGGCGGGCTCATCGTGCAAAAGTTTCTGGAGCGGCATGCGGCTCCGGCGGCATTGCTGATCGCCCCCTGCCCCGCCATGGGCGGCAGCCTCGGCCTGGTGCTCCGGTATGCCTGGCATCAGCCCGTTGCCGGAGTGACGGCCACGTTGGGACGGATGACCGCCATCCGGAACACGGCCATGTGCCGGCGCCTGTTTTTCAACCACTTCCCGCAGGAAAAAATCCAGGCCCATTTCGAACGGCTTAACCTGGAATCGTCCCGGGCCATCCGGCAGATGGTCCTTCCCGGCTTCAAACTCAAGGCGGCCCGGATTACCTCAACCCCCGTGGCCGTGGCCGCGGCAGGACAGGACTATTTTTTTGAATTCAACACCCTGCAAAGCTGGGCGAACGCCTACGGGTACGATTTTTTGCCTTTCCCGGAAGCGGCCCACAACCTGCTCTGCGAGCCGGAAAAATACGACTTCGGCAAGACCGTGGCCGCGTGGCTCGACCGGAAAACCGCGCAAACTTGAGTTGCACTTTCTTTTCGGCCAAGGCCGCTAATAGGCGAACAGGCGCATGATGATGACCGATGCGATCAGCCCCCCGACTTCAATCAAAACGAACATAGGAAAAGGAACTGCCATGCCGCTTGCCCAATTCGCCTTCCCCATTCGCGTGCGTTTCGCCGACACCGACCAGCAGGGCCATGTCTTCTTCGGCAACTATTTCACCTTTATGGACGAAGCCTTCATGGCCTATATCGACGAGCTGGGGTTTTCCTGGGCGCAATTGAGCACCATGGGGCTGGGGATCTACTACGTGGACAGCGGCTGCCAGTTCAGGGGACCATCCTTTTTCGGCGACCGGCTGAACGTGCACGCCGCGATTGCCGAACTGGGCAACAGCAGCCTGACCGCCGAAATGACGATCGTGCGCGCCAGTGACGGCCAGGTCGTGGCCTCCGGCTATATCAAGGGTGTCCTGGTGGACACGGCAACGGAGAAATCCACCCGGATCCCCGATGCCTTGCGCACGGCTGTCAGGACATATCAGGAAGGGTAGCTTGCAAAAATAAGAAGTGTCCGTGGGGCGGCCAGGGGCCCAGGTGTCTGGGGTTCGAGTGAACTGCGGAAACAACAAAGGCCGGAATCCCTAGTCATGGAACCTTCGGCCCTATTCCCGGACCGCCCCCCTTGCCCCTGTCGTTCCTGCAGAAGAACCCGCAAGGGCCACCATGGAAGTCAGGCCCCCGCCGACCGAGCCTTTATCGTCACCAAGCGCGTTCGCCGGCGCTGGGGACCGTCCTCAACCCCCATGCCGATCCTCTGAAGCGTGCCTGTTGACCCCCCCGTCCTGTTCCGGAAACGCCGCCAGCGCGGCCTGGATATCGTCCTTCTTGAAGCCCACAATGGTGGTGCCACCCACCGCAAGGGTTGGAAACGACAGGGTCGGGTTGATGCGACGGAGATGCCGCATGGTATCGTTGCGCTCGGCACCGACCAGCATGTCGACATAGACCGTGCGAAACGGCACACCGCGCTCGGTGAGCCACGCTCTCAGCGCCTTGCAGTGGCTGCAGGTCTGCAGGCCATAAAGGATGATGGCCGGCGCGTCATTTCCGTAGGGTTTTGACATGGTCTCCCACCATCAAATTGCCGATACGGCTGTTGCGGGCCCCTGACGCAGCGGCCCGCAACAGCCGTTTTCGATTGGCGCTCCTGTTCAGGCCCTCGCGTTAGAGGGCGTTCTTGTAGATGCCGATTACATCCTCCAGGGTGGGACAGCGCGGGTTGGTGAGCCCGCAGGCATCCTTCTGGGCGTTCTCGGCCATGATCTTGAGATCCTTCTCTTTGACCCCCAGTCCCTTCAATCCCGCCGGGATACCGACGTCCGCCGACAGGGTCTGGATGGCGTCCAAAGCCACGTCTGCCGCCGCCCGGACGGATAAGCCTTCGATGTTTTCGCCCATGGCCATCGCAATGTCCGCAAAGCGGTCCATCTTGGCGATGAGGTTGTAGCGGCTCACGTGGGGCAGCAGGATTGCATTGCAGACCCCGTGGGGCAGGTCGTAGAAGCCGCCCAGCTGGTGGGCCATGGCATGCACGTGGCCCAGGCTGGCGTTGTTGAAGGCCATGCCGGCCAGGTACTGGGCGTAGCACATCTTGTCCCGGGCTTCCATGTCGTTGCCGTTGGCCACCGCCGCCCTGAGGTACCCCGCCACGAGCTCGATGGCCTTGAGGGCGCAGGCGTCCGTGACCGGCGTGGCAATGGTGGACACATAGGCCTCGACCGCATGGGTGAGGGCATCCATGCCGGTGGCCGCCGTGAGGGCCGGGGGCATGCCGACCATCAGCAGGGGATCGTCGATGGCCACGTTGGGGGTGACACGCCAATCCACGATCGCCATCTTGACCTTGCGGCTGGTGTCCGTGATGATGCAGAAGCGGGTCATTTCGCTGGCCGTGCCGGCGGTGGTGTTGACGGCGATAAACGGCGGCATGGCCTTTTGCGATTGATCCACACCTTCGTAGTCACGGATGTTGCCGCCGTTGGTGGCCACGATGCCGATCCCCTTGCCGCAGTCGTGAGAGCTGCCGCCGCCCAGGGAAATAATGAGATCGCATTTCTTGGACTTGTAAAGGTCGTAGCCCTCATGGACGTTCTTGTCGGTGGGGTTGGGCTGGGTGCCGTCGTAGACAACGGGCTTCACACCGCACTCTTCTTTGATCACAGCGCTTATCTGGTCCGCGATGCCCGCGCCGGTGATGCCTTTGTCCGTGCAGATGAAAGGCTTTTTGCCCCCCAGCACCTTGATCTGGTTGCCGATTTCCTTGTGGGACCCAATCCCCATCAGCGTCACGGTGGGAATGAAAAATCCGAATACTTGTTCTTGAACGGTCATGGCTTACTCCTTTGCTTAAATGATGTGTGGGTTAAAACTTGCGCACTTGCAGTGGCAAATAACGGGCCAGACGCGGCGGAGGGGGATGACAACACGGGCCTTGCAGCGGATATCCTTTTGAAAATTGGACCTAAATCAGTTAACGTAATTGCCAGGCAACGATGACGCGATTACGTTTTCGGAAAACAGGGCCCTCCGCACCCCGCCATGGCGGGGCAGGTTGACCCACCGGCCGAAGGGTTTTCGGGTCGTTTTGACCCATCCAGTATCTATCCCTGCGCTTATCCTTGTAAATCTTGAACACATGTGCTGGCACGAACTTCGCAGAGCTTGTACGTCGGGAGGACCAGACCATGGACGTGCGAAAATTTTCGGTTCCCGAGATTCTGTTCGGTCCCGGCAGCATGAAATATGCCGCCTTGTGCGCCAAGCGCCTGGGGGCTGATCGCGTATTCCTGGTGAGCGATGGGGGTCTTGAAAAGGCCGGGTGGGTCGAACGCCTCCAGTCCATATTGAAGGCCGAACGACTCGAGTGGGTCTATTTCAACAAAATCAGCGCCAACCCCCGGGACCAGCAAGTCAACGAGGGGGTGCGCTGCTATCAAGAGGCCGGCTGCGACGTCGTCATGGCCATTGGCGGCGGCAGCCCCATGGATGCCGCCAAGGGCATCGCCATGGTGGCCAGCAACGGCGGCACTGTTCAGGATTACGAGGGGGCCAACCGCATCCAACATCCCCTGCCGCCCATGGTCTTCCTGCCGTCCACGGCGGGGAGCGGGGCCGACATTTCCCAGTTCGCCATCATCACCGACATGCAGCGCCAGGTGAAGATGTCGATTATCAGCCGCACCCTCGTGCCCAACATTTCGATTATCGACCCCGAGCTGCTGACCACCAAAACCGAAGAGCTCATCGTCGCCTCGGCCATCGACGCGCTGTCGCATGCAGTGGAGGCCTACGTCTCCAGCATTGCCTCGACCCTCACGGAAAACCAATCCCTCAAGGCCATCGACCTGATCATGAAATATCTTCCCATGGCCCTCGAGGGGCGTCGCATGGCGGCCCTTGACAATTTGTCCAGCGCCTGCACGTGTGCGGCCATGGCCTTCAGCAATGCCAGCCTCGGGCTGGACCATGCCCTGGCCCACTCCCTGGGCGGCAAGCTGGATCTGGCCCACGGCCTTATTCACCCCATCCTGCTGCCGGCCGTCATGCGGTTCAACCTGCCGGTATGTGTGGACAAGATGGCCGATATCGGTGAAATTGTACTGGGGCAGCGCACCGGCGACGCCGAAGCCACGGCGCAAGCCGGCATTGCGCGCCTTGAAGCGTTCTTTGCGGATCTGAATATTTCCACCCGGCTGCGGGACATCGTGAGGGATGACGCTGTGCTGCCGCCGATATGCAAGATGGCGACCCAGGACGCCTGTCTGCTGACAAACCCCAGGGAAGCCACGGTGGACGACATGGTCGACCTCTGCAAAACGTGTTGGTAGATATGAAACCGAAACCGCGTATCGAAGATCTAATCGGGTTGGGACACACCAAGCTGGGCTTTTTCAAAGAAGTCCAGGTCAAAATGGGCGAGCTGCGCGCGTCCAACCGTGAGCTGCAGCGCGAACAGCGGCATGTCCAGACCATCCTCGACGGGATCACGGACATCGTGGCCGTTATATCCCCCGACTACCGCATCCGGTCGGTCAACCACAGTTTTTTCGATCTCTATCAAAAACGATCAGCGGTAAAAGGCTATTGCTACACGGTCTTCCGCGACCGTTCGGAACCCTGTGAAGAGTGTCCGCTGCGGGACGCCCTGGCCACCAACCAGGTCTGTCGGCAGAACGCCATCTTCGGCGTCGACGGTCGCAACCGCCACTTTGCCATCACCGCTTCGCCACTGCGCGACGCCGACGGGCAGCTCAGCGAGATCCTGGTCGTCAAACGGGATGTGACGCTGGAAAAAGAATTCCAGGCCCAATACTACCACGCCGAAAAGATGGCCACCATCGGACTGCTGGCCGCCGGCGTGGCCCACGAAATCAACAACCCGCTCACTTCCATTCAGGGTTTCGCCGAAGGCCTCCAGCGGCGTATGGCCAAACTGGCCGAGGCGCTGAACGACGACGGCCTGCGCAGGGACTTCGAGGAGTACCTCGATATCATCCGCACGGAGTGCCAGCGCTGCAGCGGCATTGTCCAAAGCCTGCTGACCTTCAGCCCCCGCACGACCGCCGAGTTGAGCCCGATCCGTTTAACCCCCCTGATTCGCAACGTCCTGCGCCTCCTCCACCACAAGCTCAAACAGTACCCGGACGACCTTATCGATCTGCAGTTGGCCTCTGAGCTGCCGACCATCAAAGGCAACGCGGCGGAACTCGAACAGGTGATTCTGAATCTGGTGCTCAATGCCCTGGCTGCCGTTACGCCGGAAGGCCGCATCACGATACGCACCCGCGGCCGTCATAACGGGGGGGTTGCGCTGGAAGTGGCGGACAACGGGTGCGGTATCCCGCCCGATCACCTGCCCAAGCTTTTCGAGCCTTTCTTCACGACCAAACCGGTGGGCCAGGGCATCGGTATCGGGCTGTCCACTTGCTATCACATCATCCAGGCCCACGGGGGTGAAATCAACGTGGACAGCCTCCCGGGGCAAGGCTCCCGGTTCACGGTTCGGCTGCCGGCGGCCAAAGGAATCCAGCCATGACTCCGGCCATGGAAACCATGCACGTCCTCGTGGTGGACGACGAACCCAACATTCGCCGCCTCGTGGAAAAGGAACTCGGCAACCAACGGCGCCGCATCACGACCGTCGGCACGGTAAGCGAAGCTCGGACCCTGTTCAAGCAGGAGACGTTCGATCTGGCCCTTCTCGACATGCGGCTGCCCGACGGCTCCGGGCTGGATCTGCTCATCGATTTCCAGGAGTTGGCCCCCGAAGCCCAGGTCATCATCATCACGGGTTTCGGGGACGTGGACAACGCCGTCCGGGCCATGAAGATGGGGGCCTACGACTACATCACCAAACCCTTTGACCTGGACCGCCTGGCCCTCGTCATGGAAAAAGCCTTTCAGCGAACCTGCCTGCAGCGGGAAAACCGCCTGCTGCGCCATACCCAGGCTGAACAGGGCTCCCCGAAGCTGGTGGGGCAGTCGGACGCACTGGAAAACGTGCGCTTCCTGATCCGCAAGGTGGCGCCCGCCCGTGTTCCGGTCCTCCTGACGGGGGAGAGCGGCACCGGCAAGAACGTGGTGGCCCAGCTCATCCATGAATTGAGCGACCGCAGTGCACGGCCCCTGATGGTTAAGAACTGCGGGACCTTCCAGAAAGACCTCCTGCGCAGCGAACTGTTCGGCTACCGCAAGGGAGCCTTCACCGGGGCCACCGAATCCTACGAGGGACTCCTCTCCTTCGCCCACAAAGGGACCCTGTTTCTGGACGAGATCGGGGAGCTGCCCATCGAGGTACAGAGTGCGCTGCTACGGGTCATTGAAAACCAGACCTTTCGCCGGGTGGGCGAAAAAAACGAGCAGAAGGTGAATGTACGCTTTATATTCGCCACCAATCGGGATCTCCACGAGGAAGTGGAGGCGGGCCGCTTCAGCGAAGCCATGTATCACCGGCTCAACGTGTTCAACATCCCCCTGCCCCCCTTGCGCAACCGCAAAGAGGACATCCCGGCCCTGATCGAGTCCTTTATCGGGCGCCTTCGGCCGGGTGACCGCATGGTGCGCATCTCGGACCGGACCATGCAATGCCTCATGGCCTATGACTGGCCCGGCAACGTGCGGGAATTGCAGAACGTTCTGGAGAGGGGCCTCATTCTGTCCGAAGGCGACGTTATCACGGAGCGCGCCCTGCCCCTGGAACTGACCGGCGGCGGGGTCATGGCCGGCATCGACCAGCCCTTCCTGCCCCTTAGGGAAGTGGAACGCCAGCACATCCTGGCGGTGCTGCAATACGTCGGGGGAAGCCGGACCCGTGCTGCGGATATCCTGGGCATCGGGCGTAAAACCCTCTACCGCAAGCTCCAGGCCCTGTCGGACAGCTGATCCCGGGCCCCTTTCAGATGCCCCGGCGTTCCAGCCGCCGTTGACCGATGGCCATGGGCACGACGGCAGCGGCCAGACACAGCAGGACCGCCAGCAGGCCGCTGGTCCAGGTGCGCAGGAACCAGTGGGGCGGCAGGGGGCGGCCGCGGAGCTCGGACAGGAAATAGTGGTAGACCGGACCGGCCTCCAGGGCCAGCACGGCGCCGATAAAGGCCGTGCTCAACACCATAAAGAGCAGGCCGTCAAACCCGGTGACGGCCTGGGCCGGGTTTTCGGTCCGGAAATTGGGATTCAGGGCGCCCATGCCGATGCCCAGGGCCACGATGCCGGGCACCATGCCGAAGACGGTCAGCACGGAAAGTCCCATCATGACCGGGGTCACGTTGAGCAGGAGGTTGGTGATCACGATCAGTCCTTCGGTCAGGATCAAAAGAGGCAGAAAATAAATGCCGAACTTGATCCACAGGAAAGACCGGATGGAAATGGGGGCGGTCTTGATGACCCAGAAGGCTTCCCGTTCACTGCATACGGCCGGGAAGGCAAAGCGGGCCGTGACGGCCGTGAGGACGAACAGGGCCAGGCCCATATTCAGGAAAGCCAGCAGGTTCTGCAGGTAGACGGTGGGCAGGGGCGACTTCTCCAGGGGCAGCACCTTGAAATTGTAGACATAGATCACCACCAGGGCCATGATCAGGAAAATCTGGGACCACTGGGTCTGGTCCCGCCAGAAAGTCTTCAGCTCCTTGTCCAGCAGGGCCCGCAGGGGGCCGGTAAACCGGCTGTGCCGCCGGGTCGTCCCGGCCGGCCGCCGGCGGAACTTGCGGCCGGCCGCCTGGGTGCGGGAGTACCCCCGGAAATAGAGACGATCGGCCAGCCCGACGGCGAGGAACAGGAAGAAGCCCGTGCCGCTCCACAATAGCGCTATATCCAGCAGCCCCCGGTGTGGTTCGGGGGCCAGGGCGGCCTGCAGGGCCGCGTAGGCCCAGGTGGAGGGCAGCCAGGGCGGAGAGGGCGTCTGCAGCGACGCCACATAGGTCAGCACACTGTCGAAGACCTCCGGGTCCACCAGCTGTTCGGGCCGGGCCATGCGAATGGCCAGGTAGACGGCCACGAAGGCCAGCAGCCCCAGCAGGACAAAGATATTCTTCATGCGGTTGGCCGGAATGATGATCACCACCACCAGCACCAGCAGGCTGCTGACCGTGGCCGCCAGGAGGGCAAACGGCACCAGGACGGCGACAAGCACCAGCCCGAATATCAAGCCCTGTTCGAAGACCATGCCGTAGGCCAGGAATACCGGCAGGGTAAAAGCCAGCACCATCCATGAGCCGTCGAAGCTGATTTCCATCCAGCGCGCCAAAAAAATGCGATGGGCCGGCACGGGCAGGGCATGCACCAGGGGCAGATCGCGGGCCAGGTAGAGTTTCGACAGGGCCGTCAGGATGTCGCTGAACACCAGCAGGGCCAGGGAAGTGACCATCAGCATGTTGAGCAGCTTGTAGTTGAGCAGGGTGCCGATTTCTTCGATGGTGCTGAAATGGGTCAGCACCCGCAGGCTGACCAGGAAAATGCCGATCCAGAGCGCGCCGGCCACCGCGGTCATCACGGCCAGGCGCACGTAGGAGCGGGCCGCCGTATTCGGGCGGCGATGCACGACGGGCCACAGGCGCGGCTTGATAAGATCGAAAACACTGCTCATGCGGCCGCGCCCTGCCCGGGGTTGTCCGCCGGGGACTGGGTCAGGTTGATGAAAACGGCCTCCAGGTCCGGGGCGCCGCCGGCAATATCCCGACGCAAATCGTCAAGGGTGCCTTCCGCGATCAGGCGCCCCCGGTGGATGATGCCGATGCGGTCGCAGATGTCTTCGGCCACGGCCAGGGTGTGGGTGGACATGAACACCGTAACGCCCCTGGCAGCCAGGTCGCGGAAGAGGTTTTTGACCATCCGGATGGCCACCGGGTCCAGCCCCACCATGGGCTCGTCCACCACGAGCACCTCCGGATCGTGCAGCAGGGCCGCGCACATGATCAGGCGCTGCTTCATGCCGTGGGAATAGGATTCGATCAGCTCCTCCCCCCAGTCGGCCAGGGCGAACATCTTCAACAGGGAAACCGCCTGGGTGCGAAAGTCTGCCGCCGGAACACCGTACACATCCGCCGTGAACTGCAGAAACTCCATGCCGGTAAGCTTTTCGTAGAGATAAGGGCGGTCGGGGATAAACCCGATGCGCTGCTTGGCCGTCACCGGATCGCGGGCCATGTCGATCCCGGCAACCTGCACCGTGCCGGCCGTGGGGGCCATGATGCCGCCGATAATCTTGATGGTGGTGGTCTTGCCGGCCCCGTTGGGTCCGATGAAACCGAAGATCTCTCCGGACGGGACGGAAAGGTTGAGCCCGTGCAGGGCTTTGTGGCTGCCGTAAGTTTTGACGATGTCGTGCAGTTCGATCATAAGTTGGGTTTCCGCTTTAGATATGTCGATTTGATACCCCGAATAAGCTTGATAGTCCCGTAAAGAGTGTTTTATCTGTCACTCCATATCCAATATGCTGATCTGCAGCTTCCCCAGCAGGGGAAGGATATCGAGCTGTTCATGGGCGCTGCCCCGGGCAAAGCGGATGTGGGTGACATCGGCCGGGATCTGGTCGAAAAGGGCATCCACGGTAATCCAGCGGCCGATATAAACCCGGTTCCAGGCATGGTAGAAAAAACGGCCTTCATGATAAACCAGGCCGGCTTCCACCTGGGCCGGATAGCCGGCCGCACGGGCCAGGGCGGCCAGTAAAACAGCGTGTTCGTTGCAGTCCCCCATGCGGTTGTCGAGGGTGTTGAGCGCATCGGGCAGGGAAAGCACCGGACGTTTCTCGATGTTGGCCTGCATCCAGCCAACCAACTGATGCAGGTTGGCCAGGGGAGTGGCCTCCGGGTCCACCAGCCGTGCGGCCAGGGCCTGGATTTTGGGGTGATCCGAGGTCACAAAGGTGGACGGGGCCAGGAGATCACGGATATCGGGCGGCATGTCGTCCCGGGCCACGGCCCCCGGCAGGTCGTCCACATCTTCCCGGGTCAATGTCAGCCGGTTGCCGGACAGCTGCTGCCGTCCCTCCCCCAGCAGACGGTAGCGTCCCGGATCGATCCCGCCCAGCCGGAGGGTAAGCCGCTTGAGACCGGCCGGGTCCGGCAGGCGGCGATCGGGCACGATGGCGGCCACGCGGGTCAGATCGCCGGCGGCGCTCACCGGCAAACCGGATAGGGCTTCTTCCCGGCTCACCCGCACCTGACGAATGCCCAGCAGGCCCTTCTCCATCAGGAGTTCACCATCCTCATCCAGCCAGGCATCCTGGGAAACCCCCTTGAAGCTCAGGGAAACCTTGAGCGCGTCCACTTCGTTCTCCCCCATCTGCAAGGTTTCACGGCCCCTCAGGACCAGGGTGATGGTTTCCTGAGCCATGGTGGACGGGTCAAAAATGGGGAACACCCGTTGTTCACCCGGTGCCAGGCCGGCCTGGACAGCGGCCGCCAAAATCCCCGCGGGAAGATAAGGCGGCGCCTTCAGGGGAAGTCGCATCCGGCGCTCACTGTCGCCGGACTGAATCCGGACGACCAGATGATCGTCTTCCACCTGGCCGCTGGCATTGAACGTAAAGCGCCCCGAACGCATGGCAAAGGCGAAGCGGGACAGGGTTAAATCCGGATTGAGCCACCCCCGGGAATCCAGGGTCAGATCCTGCACCAAACCCATGGTGTTGATGCGCATGGCCACGCGCTCGGTTAAGCGATAGCCGTCTTCCTCAGGTTCCATACGACTGTGGGTGGTCCCGATTTTACGGTCGCCCTGGAAAATATTCATCCAGCGCTCCCCGGTTGTCGGCGGCTGGCCCGCGCGCAGGGCCACCTCCGCCGCCGGGCGCTTCGAAAAGGGGAAGACGCCTGTGCGCACCAACAGCAGGGCACTGAAAAACAGGGCGCACACCAGGCCGCCCAGCATGAACATTTTGTTGTGTTGCAGGCGCATCCCATCAAACCTGGAAAAAGGATTGTATCCGCCCGGGACCCTCCCGGACGCCCGCGGATTGAACTAACATGGTAAGAGATGACGCTTAAATCGTCAACCAAAGCCACCCGGTGAAAGAGAGGCGCCAATTGTAATCTGGCCAATGATATGGTATGAGTCCCCCGCCTGAGCATGTCGGAACCGATCGATCGGTTCACTGCCGTGCGCAGGGCCTGTTTTGCCAAGGATGTCAGGCATCCCTGGCAACCGCCGGCCACCGCCGCTTCGTCACCCGGGGCACAACGCTCCACCACGGACCTGTTCACCCGACGCCGACAGCCATATCCGGAGATTATCGACACCGGGCCTCCGACCGTATAGAAGTTGGCGTGGGCAATCTCGCATCGGACCGGCTATCCCGAAAATTTCACCCTACGGGCGCGTGAAATATCCGGGCAAGTGACAAGAAAAACAGATCAAGTGGAGGGCAACCGGGCAAAATGGCACAAGATCCTTTTGATACCCTATTCACCGCGGATCGCCTGGCAGGCCTTTTTCCCGCCGAACGAGCGGATCGCTTTTTCGAAGCGCTCTTCGGCGATGCCGGCGAAGGGTCGTTCGATATCCGTCTGGACTACCAGGGGGTCCAGGAAAATCAGTTAAGATTCGTTTTTAAGCTCACGCAGCGGCCGGGCAAATGCCTGTCCTGCAGCCGAACCTATGGTCTGCCCCATGTTTTCAGCCGGCATCCCGTCATCGATGTGGCCGGTCTTGTGGATGGCATCGCGCTTCTGCTGGACAGCACCTACCGCTGCGGGGCATGGGAGATGGGCCGCACCCTTGAAATCGACCGCGGCACCCATGTCATACCGCTGACGATCGACATCGATCCGGCCCCCTGATCCACCGCCGGCTTGCCGGTGCCCGTTGTTGGGCCCACCGTTGGCATACACCTGCATTGCAAGCCGTCTGCCCATCGTATGAGGTGCGTACCATGACCGCACGGCAATGCTTCCGGCTGAAAAACCGCATGCTCGTGGCGAACATCAGCGCCAACCTGGTGGCCGCCGTGGTGATTACCAACCTGGTGGCCCCCCTTGAGCTTCTGGCCGCCACCCAAGCCCAGGTCTTCCTGATCCAGGCGATTTCAACCCCCATCCTGTTTCTTATAGGGTTCATCGGTCTGGTGGGGTACGAACTGCCCATGCGCCGCTATCTGACGCAATGCCGCGCTGACGGGAGGCGGCTCCGCGAGGTGCCCCAGCAGGTCCTGCGACGACTGTTGAACGAGCCCTTTTACGCCATGGCGCTGGATCTTTTCATCTGGATTCTGGCGGCGGTGTTCTGGTCTTCCTATTTCAGGTATATGGGCGAGCCCGACCACATCGTCAAACGGGCGTTTCTGATCAACCTGCATATCGGCCTGATTACCATTGTGGTCGCCTTTTTTCTCCTGGAGCACATTTTCCAGAAAAAACTGGCCCTCTTCTTCTTCCCGAAGGGCCGGATCTACGAAGTTCCCGGGACGATCCGCGTCAACATCCGGGTGCGCCTGGCAGCCTTCCTGTTCGCCTGCAATTTGATTCCGTTTTTTGCCACGATTCAGGTCTATTTCGGACTGACGGCGGCGGAAGAGGACCCGGCGGTTGTATTGGAGCGCCTGGGAAATGCCCTGGTCACCAATTCGCTTGTTTTCATGGGCGTGGGACTTTGGCTCTGGATTTTGGTGAGCACCAATCTTTCCCATCCCTTCAGGGCCATTATCCGAACCCTCTCCCGGGCCCGGGAGGGCGATTTCGACGGCCGGGTGCCGGTAACCTCCAACGATGAACTCGGTTATACCGGCGATGTGATCAACCAGATGACCGCCGGCCTCAAAGAACGGGAAAAAATGCGCCTGGCCATGATCCTGGCCCGGGAAGTCCAGCAAAATCTCCTGCCCCCCGGGGACCCGGCGGCCGAGGGTCTCGACATCGCCGGGATCAGTATCTACTGTGACGAAACCGGCGGCGACTACTATGATTTCATTCATTACAACACCGGCGCGGCCGAAGGGATGCCCCTGGCCGTGGTGGTGGGGGACGTTTCGGGTCACGGTGTGTCGGCCGCCCTCCTGATGGCGATCGCCCGCTCCCTGTTGCGCCAGCGGTTATCGCTGCCGGGAGACCTGGCCGCGGTTTTAAACGATGTCAACAGCCAGCTCGCCCAGGATATCGGGATCTCCGGCCAGTTCATGACCCTCCTGTGCCTGGCGGTCAATGGGTCCGCCGGAGAAATCGTCTGGGTACGGGCCGGCCATGATCCGGCGATCCTGTACGACCCCGCGCATGACCATTTTGAGCCATTGGCAGGCCCTGGCATCGCCCTGGGCGTGGATGGCGCTTCCCGTTTCACAGTCCAGCGCCGCAGCCATCTGGCGGAGGGCAGCATCATCCTCATGGGGACGGACGGCGTCTGGGAAGCCTGCAATCCCCAGGGTGAAATGTTCGGCAAGGAAAGGGTCCGGGCACTGTTGAAAGACCATGCGGAGGAACCCTCCGGGATGATTCGTGATCGCCTGGTGGACCGCCTGCAGGCCTTTTGCGGCCGGTCGGACCTGGAAGACGATATCACCCTGGTGGTCGTTAAAATGGACCGAACAAGGACGGCCCGCGGATCCACGGATGACCCACACGCATATGAAAAAGCGTCAAGCTGAAAGGTTTTTTAAATGAAGGAACTGCTGCGCAGCTACCCGGTGACCATCGAAATCCCGATGGCCTGGGGCGAAATGGACGCATTTCAACACTTGAACAACGTGGTCTATTTCCGCTATTTCGAGAGTGCCCGCATCGCTTATTTCGAAGCCCTCGGGATCATGGACGTTATGGCAACCACCGGCGTGGGGCCCATCCTGGCGGAGACCCGATGCCGCTACCGGATTCCCCTTACGTTTCCGGATACCATGACGGTGGGGGCCCGCGTCAGCACACTGGCGCCGGAGGGCTTTCTGATGCAATATGCCGTGGCCAGCCGCCACCACGGCAAAATCGCCGCCGAAGGCGACGGCCGTATCGTCACCATCGACTATGCCGCCGGGGGTAAAGTCCCCGTACCCGCAGATGTGCGTGAGCGCATCCGGGACCTGGAAGGGGACCGGCTCACGGTGGATTGAAAGGAAGGTGTTCTCTTGTCCGATGACGTATCAACAAGCGTGATGGCCTCATTCGACCCGTTCAACGATCGCCCATCACGCACTGTACGCAACACCCTCGCCAAAATGCTGGAAAGCTGTCTGGAACGCCGGGAAGTATTCTCGGAAGAGCCAACCGATCTGCTGCATCGCTTTCCCCAATCGCCCTATGTTGCGTACATAAAAGACCGTGTGGAGCGCTACCGGGCCGCCACCACCAGCATGCGCTCAACTGAGGATTCCCCTATGAACCAGTCGGCCATTCTCTGGCGCCACGGGTTATACTTTGAAGCGCATGAAATCCTGGAGCCGTATTGGCTGGCCACCGATGGTGATGAGCGCGAGGCATTGAAGGGACTGATCCAGGGCATCGGTGTATTTGTCCATCGGGAGGCCGGCCAGGCCAACGCGGCCCAAAAACTGGCCCGCAAGGCCATTGAACGGCTGAACCGCTATGGCGAGGCCCTCCGTGACCAGAATGAGATGGATATCCCGGGACTGGTGACCCAGCTGTCGCGTTGGCTTGAAGCGGCGGAAAATAATCGTTCATAGTCCTATCAGGTCCTCCCGGCGGTGTTGGCTGGCCCCGTGCCCTGACCTCCGGCCGATAGAAAGCGCCCTATGACGGAAAAAAACCAACAGCGCCAGCGCATCGCGGCCGGCATCGTATCATTGGTGGTGGGGGCGGGCCTCATGGCCGTCAAATTCTATGTATACCGCCTGACCGGATCTTCGGCGGTGCTCTCCGATGCCCTGGAATCCATCATCAATGTGGTGGCGAGCAGTTTTGCCATTGTCAGCATTGTGCTTTCGGCCATTCCCCCGGACAAGGATCACCCCTACGGCCACGGTAAAATCGAGTTTTTTTCCGCGGGATTTGAAGGGGCTCTTATTGTCCTGGCCGCCCTGGGCATCTTCCGGGTGGGACTGGGTCATATCCTGGCGCCGCACCCCCTCCCCGAGCTGGAAACAGGCTTGCTTTTGATGGTGGCCGCCAGCGCCGCCAACCTTTTGTTGGGCCTCGGCCTGGTGCGGGTCGGCCGCCGAACGCGGTCGATCGCCCTGGAAGCGGACGGCCGCCACGTGCTCACCGATGTTTACACTTCGGTGGGGGTCGTGGCCGGTCTGGTGCTGGTGCGGCTGACCGATTGGTATTGGATGGACGGCCTGGTGGCCTGCCTGGTGGGGCTGCACATCCTTGGTACCGGCGCCCGGTTGATCCGTTCGTCCTACAAAGGGCTCATGGATGCCGCCGACCCCGCCGTGTTGAGCCAGATCGCCGATGTGATCAACGCGCACCGCCGTCCCGCCTGGATCGACATCCACAAACTGCGGGCCTGGAACGCCGGTGCCCGTATCCATATCGACCTGCACCTGATCCTGCCCCGGGAAATGCCGCTGGAAGCGGCCCATCAGGAAGCGGACGACCTGGAGCAATTCATCCTGGCGGAAGTGCCCGGAGCGGAAAGCGTACTGGTTCACATGGACCCCTGCCAGGAAGAGAACTGCCCGATCTGCGGCAGCAGCGATTGCGAACACCGGAAACACGCCTACCGCAAGACGCCGCCATGGTCCACCACCACCATGACGGCCACGGCCTTTCATCTGCCGGAGGGATGACAGGCCATCAAAATCAAATACGGATGTAGGGTAATGGATGCCAATGCGATATGACATCAAAGCACCCCATTAAAATCTTACCAGGAGAACTGCATCATGAAACAGGTGAAATGGATCGTTATTGCCGCTGCGTTTTTCACCCTCTGGGTAGCCTCCAATGCGGCCGGCGGCTGGACCGACGTGCTCGACAAGGCCGTGGAAACCCTTAGCGGAGACAACACGCAACTTGAAAACACTGATATCATCAACGGCCTCAAGGAAGCCCTCGAAATCGGTACAAACGAGGCGGTTCAGCTGGCCGGCCGGGAAGACGGCTATTTCGATCATCCCACGATCAAAATCCCTCTGCCGGAAACCATTGCCAACGTGGAAACGGTTATGCGGGCGGCCGGCATGGGCGATCAGCTGGATGCCTTCGTGCTGAGCATGAACCGTGCCGCCGAACAGGCGGCCCCCGAAGCCCAGTCCATTTTCTGGAACGCTATCAAGCAGATGGAATTCGATGATGCCAAGCGCATTCTGGACGGCAGGGAAAACGAGGCGACCTTGTATTTCCAGGACAAAACCACCGATGAGCTGACGGCCGTTTTCAAACCCCTGGTGCACCAGGCCATGGAGAACGTGGGTGTCACCCAGCAATACCAGACGCTACAGACCGGGGCCGAAGCCATACCGTTTCTCTCGGAATGGCTGGTGGATCTGGATGACTACGTGACCTCCCAGGCGTTGGAAGGGCTCTTCTTCCTGGTCGCGGAGGAGGAAGCCAAAATCCGCCAGGATCCGGCAGCCCGGGCAACCGAACTGCTCCAGAAGGTGTTCGCAGATCAATGATGCCCGTGGGTTGTCAGTCCTTCCGCATAGCGGGAGGTCTCAGGTCGCCCCTCCTCGAAGGGGGTTTTAAAAGGGGTTTTGAGCCTTTGGTTTTGGTATTCCCATTGTCCCGCGCCGAGCATCGGCGGGGCGGACGGATTAAAGCGCGCGGACTGTCTGAACCCGCCGTAGCCCAAGCGAAGGCGGGTGAGTTTCCGCGTGCTCCGGCCGCTTTAACCGGTCGATGCAGCAAGCATCATGCTGCCAGACAAGGCATCCATCTAAGCGAGGCGCGCAGCAATCGCCAGATTGTGAGCACCCAAGCGAGATGGATAACGCCGTATGGCGGCATGAGGCGACGCTTCATCGGCCGGTTGGACGATGCGCAGGGTTTAGCGGGGCACGGGCGTGCTCTTTTGCTTCGTTTTCTGTCACGGGACAGAAAATGAAGAAACCCGTTCATAAAAACCCGCCCCTGAACTCAGGCCAGAAGCGGGTCGGTGGTCCAATACAAAACGCCCTGCCGATTCGATCTGCAGGGCGTTTACTTTAGGATGGAAGCAATTATTTCTTGTCTTCTTTGACCTCTTCAAAGTCCGCATCGACCACATCATCGTCCTGGGGACCGCTCGCGGCGTCCTGCTCGGGACCACCTGCGGCACCGGCAGCACCATCCTGGGAGGCCTGCTGGTACATGGCTTCCGCCAGTTTGTGGGAGGCCTGGGTCAGGGCTTCGCTGAGGCGTTTAATCTCTTCCGGATCCTCGCCTTCCATGGCCTTGCGCAGGGGCTCGATGGCCTCCTCGGCCTGTTTCTTGGTGGCTTCGTCGACCTTGTCGCCCAAATCCTTGATGGATTTTTCAGTGGAATAAATCAAGGCATCGGCCTGGTTGCGGGCTTCCACCAGTTCTTTTTTCTTCTTGTCTTCATCGGCATGCATCTCGGCTTCTTTGATGGCCGAGTCGATTTCTTCCTGGGAAAGGCCGCTGGAAGCCGTGATCTTGATGGACTGCTCTTTGTTGGTGGCCAGATCCTTGGCGGAGACACTGACGATGCCGTTGGCATCGATGTCAAAGGTCACCTCGATCTGGGGAACACCACGCGGTGCCGGGGGGATGCCCACGAGTTCGAATCGGCCCAGGGTCTTGTTGCCGCTGGCCATTTCCCGTTCGCCCTGCAGCACATGGATGGAGACGGCCGGCTGGCTATCGGCGGCCGTACTGAAAATCTGGCTCTTGCGGGTGGGAATGGTGGTGTTTTTATCAATCAGCTTGGTCATGACCGCGCCAAGGGTCTCGATGCCCAGGGAAAGCGGGGTCACGTCAAGAAGCAGCACATCTTTGACATCGCCCTGCAATACACCGCCCTGGATGGCGGCGCCAAGGGCCACCACTTCGTCCGGGTTGACCCCCTTGTGGGGTTCCCTGCCGAAAATGGCTTTGACCCGATCCTGGACCGCCGGCATGCGGGTCATACCCCCCACGAGAATAACCTCGTTGATATCGCCGTTGGACAAACCGGCATCCTTCATGGCTGTCCGGCAAGGCCCTTCCAGATTGTCCAGCAGGTCCGCCACCAAAGCTTCCAGTTTGGCCCGGGTGAGCTTGATGTTCATGTGTTTCGGACCGCTGGCGTCCGCCGTGATAAACGGCAGGTTGACCTCGGTTTCCATGGAGGTGGACAATTCCATTTTGGCCTTTTCAGCGGCTTCCTTGAGACGCTGAAGCGCCATTTTGTCCTGGCGAACATCGATGCCCTGGTCTTTCTTGAACTCGTCGGCCAGGAATTCGATGACCCGCAGGTCGAAATCTTCGCCACCCAGGTGGGTGTCGCCATTGGTGGCCTTGACTTCAAAAACGCCTTCGCCAATCTCCAGAATGGAGACATCGAACGTGCCGCCGCCCAGATCGAAAACCGCAATCTTTTCTTCCGCCTTTTTGTCCAGCCCGTAGGCCAGCGAGGCCGCGGTCGGTTCGTTGATGATCCGCTGCACGTTCAGACCGGCAATCTTGCCGGCATCCTTGGTGGCCTGGCGCTGGCTGTCATTGAAATAGGCCGGCACGGTGATGACGGCGTCGGTAACAGCTTCACCCAGATATTCCTCGGCCGTTTTTTTGATGTTGGCCAGGATGAACGAGGAAATCTCCGCCGGACTGTACTTGGTGCCTTTTAAATTGATGCGTACGTCGCCGTTGCCGGCTTTTTCAATTTTATAGGGCAGGATGCCGATGTCCTGCTGCACCTCCGGGGAGTCGAATTTGCGGCCGATGAGGCGTTTGACACCGAACACGGTATTCTCAGGGTTGGTGATGGCCTGGCGTTTGGCGATCTGGCCCACAAGCCGCTCATCGCTGTCGCTTACGGCTACCGTGGATGGTGTGGTGCGACCACCTTCCGGGTTGGTAATGACCTTGGCATCCCCACCCTCCATGACAGCCACGCACGAATTGGTGGTGCCGAGATCAATTCCGATAATTTTACCCATTTCGTCTATCCTCCTTGAAGATCGAGTAGCATTCTATGCCTGAATCGTTTTGAGTTCGTCGTCTGTGATATATGTTTTTTCGAAGTTAAGCGCTTTCGGTGGAAACGACAACCATGGCCGGTCGCAGCAGGCGTTCACGCAGCATATAGCCTTTTTGGAATTCTTTGAGTACGGTGTTGGCGGGAACCGTGTCGCTGGGCTCCTGCATGACCGCCTCGTGAATCGAAGGGTCAAACGGCTTATCCAGCGCTTCAATCGGTTTCACCCCAAACTGGTCAAAAATTTTGAGAAGCTCAGTGAGGGTCATGTCGACACCTTCCACAAGGCCTTCGGATTTGCCGTTTTCTCCGGATGACGCCAGGGCGCGCTCAAGGTTGTCGACGACACCAAGCAGTTCCCGGAGAAGGGACTGGTTGGCGTATTTGCGCAGATCACTGACCTCGCGCTCCTTGCGTTTGCGAAAATTGTCCAGCTCCGCGGCGGCCCGCAGAAAACGTTCGTGGTTTTCCTGGGCCTGTTTTTCAGCCGCTTCAAGTTTTTCTTCAATTGTCGCGGGTGCGGCGCTTTCTTCCGCCGCTTCTTCCTGGTCATCGATGGGTGCGGTGGCTGGGGATTTGACGTCCTTGGAATCTGAGGAAGGCGGCGTTGCGTCCGCGTCCGGGTGGTCGGTTTCGGTCACGCCTGCCGTCGTCTCTTTCTCGGTCATAACTCCGCTGGTTCTCCTTGCCCTGTGCCCCGTTGCAGTCCGCTGGGGAATATGTTGCTTGAACAAAATTCGGGCAGCCCTAAACAATCACCGCTTCCGGATCCCGGAAGCGGTCGTTTGTTGCCCGGACGTAAACATCGCATAAAAAATAAGACGCCATGTTTCGATGTCAAGACGATAAGTCTGCGGTTAACGGGGGTTTATGCCATTCAAAGATGGCATGAGGGGATGGATGAAACAGCGTCCCGCCGGGATGGCAAGGGGCTTGCAAAAATGGGCTGCCAACACCGGGAAGGCCGGAAATCCCGCGACACAGCCAGCCTTACTTATCGCTGCTTCCTTCCGGATCTGACGAGGTTCGTAAGCGTCTGTTGCGCGGGGTCCGGCCATAAAGTGTCGGTGCCCGGCCGGAATGACCCCGAAGGGCGATTCCGAATGATGTGATCGGCAGTATCGACAAATCGCAGGCGATTTGCAAGCAAAAAAGCCGCTTCCGGTCTGTCAAATAATCTTGACCGGGATCTGCTTTGTCAATACGGATAGGCCAAGAAGCGTTTCAGGCTTCTGACGCATGCATCAGGAACCCGTCTGCCAACCGCATCTTGTGTATCACAGGGTTGTACCCTATTAATATAAGGTCCGTCCCACAGAAAGAAAGAGGCTGCCGCCCCATGACAATTCCGCCCACGCCATCATCCGACCCTCTGGTCCGATCGGTCGATCAAACCATGACGACCCATACCATGCTGCAACCGGACGACCGGGTGCTGGTGGGGTTGTCCGGCGGGCCCGATTCCACAGCCCTTTTGCTCTGTCTTCACGGCTTGACGGAAACCAGGAATTTTTCCCTGGGTGCGGCCCACCTGAATCATGGTCTGCGGGGCGACCGGGCCGCCGCAGATGCCCGCTGCGCCGCCGATCTGGCCGCGAAGCTGGGCATTCCCTTCGTTGTCGAGCACCAGTCGGTGACCGTCTATCAAAAAGACCATCGAACAAGCCCTGAAGAGGCCGCGCGCGAGGTGCGCTACCGATTCTTGCTGCGGGCCGCCACAGAGGGTGGGTTCAACCGGATTGCGCTGGGCCACCAGCGTGATGATGACGCCGAACTGATGCTGATGCGGTTCCTGCGCGGCAGCGGCCCGCTGGGCCTGGCCGGGATTCCGCCCATCCGCTCCACAGCCGAAAAGCAAATCCGCATTATTCGCCCCCTCATTCGCTCATCCCGCGCCGAGATTCTGGCTTTTTTGGAACGCTGCGGGGAAAGGGGCGTGGAAGACGAAAGCAACACCGACGCCCGCTTTCTCCGCAATCGCATTCGGCACCAACTGCTGCCGCTGCTGACCGAACACTATAATCCCGCCCTGGTCGAGGGACTAAGCCGGATGGCGCATTTGATGCGCGATGAAGAGGATTGGCTGGCCGGCGTTACCGCCCGGGCCTGCGATGCTGCCGCGTTAGAGGATCTCGGATCCATACAGGTAATCGATCGCCGCAAGCTGGCCGCCTATCATCCGGCGCTGCAGCGGCGCGTATTGCGGGCTGCGGTGCAGCGCTGCAAGGGCGACCTGCGGCGGGTCGGTTTCGCCCCCCTTGAAAGCGCCCGCACACTGGCCGTAAAAGGCCCCGACCAGGGCGCCTGCCATTTGCCCGATGGGGTATGCGTCCGGGGGCAGGGCCCCCGGCTCACCATCCAGCGACTTGCCCACCGGCGGGGGCAGGGCCGCCCCTGCCGGCCGACACGGCCTGAAGCCCGATTCGAATACACCATCCCATCACCCGGGCGTTTTGACATCCACGAAGCCGGGATAGCGTTGGATTTTTCGCTGCTGCCATCGGCGCCCCCGGTGAAGGCCGGCCAACCTGGACAGCCAACCGCCTTATTTGATATGGATAAGCTGCGTTTTCCTTTACGGGTCCGCAATTTTCGCCCCGGCGACCGACTGGCGCCCCTGGGGTTGAACGGTACGCAGAAAGTCAAAAAAATTTTTATCGACCGCAAAATCGACCGGGAAAAAAGGCTTCATTATCCCCTGTTGCTCAGCGGTGACCAGATCATCTGGATTGTTGGTGTGCGCCAAAGCGCCATTGCCCAAATCGAACCCGCAACAAAACGCTGGCTGAAAGTCGAAGCCGTGGGTTGCCTATCCGGGCAAGATGGTTATTTTTAGTCGATTTAAAGCGTTAGCAACTCTTTTAGGAGGAGGACATATCTTTTGAATCCATTCTATAAAAACCTGTCGCTCTGGATTGTGATTACGCTGATGTTCGTGATGCTGTACCAGATTTTCAGTGAACAGCGTCTTGCGGAAACGCCGGTCAGCTATTCGGAATTCCTGGCCATGGTAGCCGACGAGCGTGTGGATGAAGTGGTTATTCAGGGCCAGGAATTGACGGTCAAGGACGACAAAGGGGATCGGTTCAAGGTTTACGCCCCGGATGACCCGGACCTGATTTCCACCCTGCGAAGCAAGGGCATCCATATCGGTGCCAAGCCGCCGGCCGAATCCCCCTGGTACATGTCGGTCCTGGTGAGCTGGTTTCCGATGCTCATTCTCATCGGGGTGTGGATCTTCTTCATGCGGCAAATGCAATCCGGCGGCGGCAAAGCCATGAGTTTCGGCAAAAGCCGGGCGCGGCTGCTTTCCGACCAGTCGGCCAAGGTCACCTTTGAAGACGTGGCCGGCATCGACGAAGCCAAGGAGGAGCTTGGCGAAATAGTGGATTTCCTGCGTGATCCCAAAAAATTCACCCGCCTGGGGGGGCGTATTCCCAAGGGTGTTTTGCTGATGGGGCCTCCCGGAACCGGTAAAACACTGCTGGCCCGGGCCATTGCCGGAGAGGCGGGTGTGCCGTTCTTTTCCATCAGCGGCTCGGACTTCGTGGAAATGTTCGTGGGTGTGGGTGCCAGCCGGGTCCGGGACCTTTTCGTTCAAGGCAAAAAAAACGCACCCTGCATTATTTTTATCGATGAAATCGATGCTGTGGGACGGCACCGGGGTGCCGGACTGGGCGGCGGCCACGACGAACGGGAACAGACCCTGAACCAGCTGCTGGTGGAAATGGATGGGTTCGAATCCAATGAAGGTGTCATTTTGATATCCGCGACCAACCGCCCCGATGTTCTCGACCCGGCCCTGTTGCGGCCCGGCCGTTTCGACCGCCAGGTGGTCGTGTCCCTGCCGGACATCAAGGGCCGCGAGAAAATACTGCGGGTCCACATGAAGAAAACGCCTATCGGACCCGACGTCGAGCCTGTCATCCTGGCCAAAGGCACACCGGGTTTCTCCGGTGCGGACCTGGAAAACCTGGTCAACGAAGCCGCCCTGCTGGCTGCCAAGCAGGACAAAGAGCGGGTCGGCATGATGGATTTCGAGGAGGCCAAGGACAAGGTCTACATGGGCCTGGAACGCAAATCCAAGGTGATCTCGGAGGAAGACAAGAAAACCACGGCTTACCACGAGGCCGGCCACGCCCTTGTAGCCCGCTTCCTGCCCTTCACGGATGCGGTCAACAAGGTGACCATCATTCCGCGCGGCCGTGCCGCCGGGGTCACCTGGTTTTTACCCGAGGAACGCGATTTCAAGTACAAAGACCAGTTGCAGAGCGAACTTTCCGTGGCGTATGGCGGCCGGGTGGCCGAAGAGCTGATTTTTGACCGGATCAGCACCGGCGCGGCGGGCGACATCAAACAGGCCACCGATCTTGCGGAGCGCATGGTGCGCTCGTGGGGGATGAGTGACCTGGGCCCGCTGTCCTATGCCAAGGGCGAAGAACATATTTTCATTGGCCGCGAAATCGCTCAGCACCGGGATTTTTCGGAAGAAACCGCCCGCCGTATCGACGATGAAATCGCCAAATTCATTAAAAACGCCTATGAAAAGGCCCAAACCGTCCTGAAGGACAATATCGACATTCTCCACCGCCTCTCCGAAGTTCTGCTGGAAAAAGAAACCGTTCTGGGTGACGAACTCGATCGCCTCATCCTGGAGATGCGGCCCGGATTCGAGTTCCCTTCCAAGCATGACCATATCTCCACCATAGAACCCGAGGCCAATGAAGCGCCGGATGACAGCCAGGCTGATAAAACATCCGGGGATGAAGCGGAGCCACCGGAAGCGCCGCCGGAAGATGCCGCCGACCATAAGGAAAGCGGCAACCCATGAAGCACTATACCCTGGCGTGGGGCGGACATCGGCTGGAACTGGGGCCGCGAACCCTGGTGATGGGCATCGTCAATGTAACCCCGGATTCCTTTTCGGACGGGGGGCGTTTTATGAGCCGGGACGATGCCATCGATCAGGGTATGCGTCTCATGGACGAAGGCGCGGACATTCTCGATATCGGCGGCGAATCCACTCGCCCCTTTTCCGATCCGGTATCGACGGAGGAGGAGCTGCGACGGGTCATTCCCGTGATCGAGGCCCTGTCCCGCAATGGATCGGTGCCGATCTCCATCGATACCACCAAAGCGGAAGTGGCCCGGCAGGCCCTGGAAGCAGGCGCTTCGATCATCAACGATATCAGCTCTCTGCGGGTCGATCCGGCCATGGCGGAAGTGGCGGCGGGCCACGATGTGCCCATTATCCTCATGCACATGCTGGGAACGCCTAAAACCATGCAGGTCGATCCAGCGTACGACGACGTGGTGGCCGAAGTCACTGCTTTTTTACGTCAGGCCGCGGCCCAGGCCGTCCAGGCCGGAATCCCGGCCGACCACATCATCGTCGATCCCGGCATCGGATTCGGCAAAACCTTTGATCACAACCTGGAATTGATGGGGCGCTTGGACGCCCTCCATGAACTGGGTTGCCCCATCCTGGTGGGATCTTCCCGCAAAGCCTTCATTCGCCACCTGCTCAAGCCGGCGGATAAAAAAGATATCCCGGCGAATGTACCGGACGTGGCCACCGGCACCCAGGCCACTGTGGCCGCGGCCGCTTTGCAGGGCGTCCATATCGTCCGGGTGCACGAAGTGGCCGACACCCGCACAACCCTCAGCATCATCGATGCCATTCGCAATGCCGGAGCCACGGCACAGGAACTCACCCGGGGAACGGAATAAATCCATGATCTTTGTTATCGACGTGGGCAATACGAACACGGTGCTGGGCATTTATGACGGGACAACCCTGCTGCAGGACTGGCGGGTGCGCACCGTGCAGAGCGGTACGGAAGACGAATTCAACGTCCTGGTGACCAATCTGCTGAATCTGAGCCAGATCAATACCCGGGACATTCGGAAAACCGTTATTTCCTGCGTTGTGCCGCCCATGGTAACCATCCTGGAATCCTTCTGCCGCAAATACCTGGGCCATGCGCCCCAATGGGTCGATCCCCGCAACTGTGCCCACATGCCGATTCTTTACCACAACCCCGCCGAAGTCGGGGCCGACCGGATCGTGAATGCCGTAGGGGCCTACAACCGGCATCGCTCCAGCCTTATCATCATCGATTTCGGCACGGCCACGACCTTTGATGCCATATCTGAAGCGGGTGAATATCTGGGAGGGGCCATCAGTCCCGGCATTCACATTGCCTCCGAAGCCCTCTTTCAAAAAGCATCCAAACTGCCCCGGGTGGATCTTTTCCGCCCCCCCGAAGTGGTCATCGGCAAAGACACGGCCGGATCGATTCAGGCCGGAATTATCTTCGGCTATGCTGGTTTGGTGGACGGTATGGTCCGGCGTATGGCCGATGAAATGGGCGGCGCACCGAAAGTAATCGCCACCGGTGGCCTGGCGCCGCTGATGAAAAATGTGGCGGCATCCATCGAAGAGGTCGACAACACCCTTACGCTTGAAGGGCTGCGAATCATCAGCAATTCCATCTGAGACAGGGCCTAGCCGTCCAGCCACGTTCCATTTTAAAGACCGCCCCGGCCGCGAAACCGCAGTGCCCTTTTACGGCGCTCGCCCCCCCCCTTGTTGGCGGCACACGCCTGGAGAAAGGTTCGAAGGATGCCAAATCGATGCGCGTGGGTGACGGATGATCCGCGCTACATTGCCTATCACGACGAGGAATGGGGCGTTCCCCTGCACGACGATCAGCGCCTGTTTGAATTTCTTGTGCTGGAAGGTGCCCAGGCCGGATTGAGCTGGTTGACGATCCTGAAGAAGCGCTCCAATTACCGCCTTGCTCTGGATGGCTTCGATCCTGCCCGGGTGGCCCGCTACGACCAGGCCCGTATGCGCAAACTAATGCAAAATCCGGGAATTGTCCGCAACCGGCAAAAACTGGAGGCTGCCGTCACCAATGCCCAGGCCTTCCTGGCGGTGCAGGAAGCCTACGGTTCGTTTGATCGCTATATCTGGCAGTTCGTGGACGGCCGCCCCCGGCAAAACCGTTGGCGCTCCATCGCCGAAGTGCCGGCCGCCACTCCGATCTCGGAAGCCATGAGCAGTGATCTCAAAAAACGGGGGTTCAAATTTGTCGGCCCGGTGATTTGCTATGCCTTGATGCAGGCCGTGGGCCTTGTGAACGACCACACGGTGGACTGTTTCCGGCATGCCGAAGTCGGCCGGCTGGCCGGCTGACGGTATGCGCCCCCATCGCCCGCCCTGCCCCGTTAAGCGTCCGGCCATACCCGATCCGCGCTTTCACGCAAATAGCCGATAAACCCTCTGATACTGTTGTAAAGGAAACCGTCTTCCCGATTTTTTTCCGCAGCGGTCATGGCGGAATAAGCTTCCAGGCGGGCATCATTTTGCAGCAACCGGTCAAAACAGGCCTGGACCAAAGCGTCCCCTTCAAAGTGCGGCAAGGTCCGGCCGATGACATCTTCCCAGAGTTGCAGTTGCCGTCGATGGGATTTTAGCAGCGCCCCTGCTCCGGCAAAAAGACCGAAATGGCTGTAAGCAATTTTGGCCGGCGCCCGGGCGATCAAACGGTCGATACTGGCACGGGTCACATCCAGGTAAAAGCGGGGCGGGGTGGCCGGACGCAGATACGGTCTCCCGCTGTCAGTGGCCAGGCAGACCCCGCCGGCCTCCCCGGCAAAAAGAAGGTCGTCCAGCAGATAACTGACATGATGGGGCGAGTGGCCGGGGGTCGGAATGGTGCCAAGGCGCGGATCGTCGAGATCGGTCGTCGCCATCACGCGGTCGGGGGCCACAGCCTGAATGGCGCCATAGGCTTCGGCCGTAGGGCCCAGGGCTTTCAGGGAACCCTGCCACAGCCGGTCCGGCTGGATCAGATGCGGCAGTCCTTTCGGATGGCCAACCACCCGCGCCCGGGGAAAAGCCGCCGATACGGCGCCAATACCGCCGGCATGATCGATATGGATATGGGTCAGGAGCAGGTAATCCAGATGGCGGACCCTGATTTTCTCAAGCGCTTTCAGGAGGGCGGAACAGGTGGCGGTCGGACCGACGTCCACCAGAAACGCTGGCGAACCGGTGTAAAGCCACACCCCGATGAAGTGCTTGAATCCCGGCAGCGGCGGTGAAAGACCGATGAGGTAGAGTTTTTCTTCAACCTGCCAGATGGTGCCTGAATCCATATTTCAGCCGTAGTAATCGGCTTCGATACGCCGGATTTCTTCCTTGATGGCCTGCCGTTCTTCTTCGGTCAGATCTTCTTTATTGAGGCGAGCCTGCAGGCCGATCAAAATCATTTCCGTCCGGTAGTCCTGGCAGCCATAAGCGGATTGGGAGGACATTAAAAACCCCGCGCAAGTTTGGCGGTATCTTTGTAGGCCCGGTAGAAAATGTCGTTTTCGGTAATCGCGGCGCTGAGGATTTTGCCGAAATCGTTTATATTTTTAGCATTGATGATCATATTGACGCTTTTGTTCAACGCCATCATATGGTCCATGGTGCGATAGCGCGTCGTGATCAGGCAGACGAAAATGGCGCGCCGGGAAGCCATGGCCAGGCGTTCCAGGAAGAGCAGCACCCCATTGGTTTCCGGATTTTTGGTATCGAAAGATTCGTTGACCACCACGACGTTGTAGCTGTGGTAGCGCATTTTTTTCAGCGCTTCACGGGTGGAGCTGACTGTGGTCAAATGATATTCCATCAATTCGAGCACCGAAGATACTTTTTCCCGCATCGCCGGATCCGGTTCGCAAATCAGGGCCGTCAGAGCGTCCTCCTCGACGAAATCGAAGGGCTTATCCGCCGCGTCATAGCGCTCGGCACCGGCTTTGTCCCCGGCATCCTCCGACAGATCGGTTTCCTGAGCCGCAATCGTGATTTTGCTTTTGCACTTGGGGCAGGCCGCGCGGATGCTTTTACCAGCCGGTATCTTGTCGTCCGGCACATTGAATCGGGCCTGGCAGGACTCACAAACGACCTCCATGATTTGTCTCCTCTATCCCTTGCGACATGACCGCCACCGGTGCTCCCCGGGGCGGTGCCGTGACGCCGGTCGTTATGTCAACGCCGGGTGGTTTTACGGTACTGATGGTCGATTTCGAGCCGGTCGATATCGGTGGTGGACTCTCCCCGGGCGGCTTTGACCATGTCAATGCCCCGTCCGGCAATACCTTTCCGTGAGGCGTAGGCCATGGCCGTTTCCTGGGAAATCAGACCCTGCTCATATAACTGCACGATAAAATCATCGAAAGTGGACATGCCGAAGGCCGCCCCCTGCTGAATGATTTCGTAAAACGTTTTGCCCTCGGATTCACCGTTCAGAATACTGTCCTTGACCCGGATGTTGGAGCGCATCACTTCGAACGCGGCCACGCGCCCTCCCCCGATTTTGGGAAGCAAACGCTGGCCCACGATCCAGCGAATGGTATCCGCCAGACGGATGCGAATCTGATTCTCTTCTTCCGTGGAAAACATACCCAGAATACGATTGATGGTTTGCCCGGCGTCAACCGTGTGCAGCGTCGAGAAAACCAAATGCCCCGTTTCGGCTGCGCTGAGGCCGATTTCCACGGTTTCCCGGTCGCGCATTTCCCCCACCAGAATAACCTTGGGTGCCTGGCGCAGGGCGGCGCGCAGGCCGCTGGCATAGCTGTCGAAATCCAGACCGAGTTCACGCTGGTTAAACGTACTTTGCTTGTGGGGGTGGAGATATTCCACCGGATCTTCCAGGGTCACCACGTGGACGGACAAATCGTCATTGATTTTATCCAGAATGGCGGCCAGCGAGGTCGTTTTACCGGATCCGGTGGCCCCCGTGAACAGCACAATACCGTTTTTCTCCGTGGCGATGTCGTAAAAGGACTCCGGCAGGTTCATGCTCTGGATGGTCGGCACCTTGGATTCGAGCTTCCGGAGCACGATCGAGTAGTTGCCGGTCTGGGAGAAGATATTGACGCGGAAACGGGCTTTACCCGGCAGGCTGTGAGATAAATCGCAGGACCCATGTTCCAGTAAATCGCGGGTCAGCCGGCGATCGCCGTTAATCAGATTCAGGGCCATGACCTCCGTTTGGAAGGGCGTCAGTTCTTTGATGGGGGGACGCATCTCCACCGGCAGCAAAACGCCGGCGCTTTCCACCTGGGGCGGTTTGCCCACCGTGAGATTGAGATCCGACACATTTTTATGGGAGTCCAGCATTCGGGTAAGAATGTGATCGATTTCGTTTTTTCGCATGCGATAACCCTTTCCTCAACGAAGGACGATGCCGGCTGACGACAGGATTCCGGGCTAAGCCTCGGTAAAATCAGCCGGCGGGTTCTGCAGCAGCGGCCGGAAGCGCCCTTTGTCGTTGGCTTTCATGTAGGCCTCGTCGGCGCTGATCATGCCCCGGTTCAACAGATCCATGATGGCGTCATCCAAAAGAATCATACCGTACTTCTTGCCGGTTTGAATCATGGACGGAATCTGATGGGTTTTCCCCTCGCGAATCAGGTTGCGTACGGCCGCCGTGGCGATCAGGATTTCCAGGGCCACGCAACGCCCCTTGATATCGATGCGCTTGAAAAGCACCTGGGCCACGATGGCCCGCAGGCCGTCCGAAAGGGTGGAACGAATCTGGGCCTGCTGGTCGTGGGGAAAGACTTCGATAATTCGGTCAACGGTTTTTGGTGCACTGGGCGTATGCAGGGTGGCAAATACCAGGTGACCCGTCGAAGCCGCTTCGATCGCCAAAGACATGGTTTCCAGATCGCGCATTTCCCCGACCAGAATGATGTCCGGGTCTTCACGCAAGGCTCCCCGCAGGGCCGCGGAAAAGGTCTTGGTATGCAGCCCCACTTCCCGGTGGTTGACAATACAGGATTGGCTTTGGTGGACGAACTCGATGGGATCTTCGATAGTGATGATGTGATCCTTGCGGGTCCGGTTGGACTCGTCCACGATGGCCGCCAGGGTGGTCGATTTACCCGAACCCGTCGGTCCCGTGACGAGAACCAGCCCCCGGGGCAGCGATGCCAACTTGGGAACCACCGGCGGCAACCCAAGCTGCTCGCAAGTCATGATCGTATCGGGAATTTCACGAAAGACGGCCGCCACACCGTTTTTCTGCATGAAAAAATTACAACGGTAGCGGGCCAGTCCGGGGATTTCATAACCGAAATCGATATCTCCGGTTTCTTCAAACACCTTGATCTTGTCTTCCGGTGTGATCTCGTAAAGCATGCCCCGCAGATCGTCGCTGTTCAGGCGCTTGTACTTGATACGCTCGATTTCCCCGCGAATGCGCAGGGCCGGTTGCTGGCCCGAGGCTAAATGAAGGTCCGAAGCTCCCTGTTCGTTGAGAAGTTTGAAAAAGGCATCGATTTTGGCCATGCATTTCTCCTGTATGGGGTCAAACGGGGATTCAGTCCGGCGGATCGGGCGAGGTTCGTTTCCAAGGCGATTCGCGTTTTATGAATACCGGTTTCCAACGGCCGCAGCCGTCAGGTTGCGCTGCTGCTCAATATCGCCACTTTATCATCATTGTTATCGGCCACCTGCATACTTTCTTGACTGATTTTGAGCAGTTTGGCGTGGGCTTCGATAACGGCGCTGATTTCCACCTCGATCTGGACCCGCTGGCGGCGCAATTCGGTAATATCTTCCTGGAGGTGGTTCAATCGATTCTGGGCATGATGAATGATCTTGTCCGCTTTGATCTCGGCTTCCGCGACAATCAGCTCGGCCTGCTTTTCGGCGTTCGCCTTCATGTTTTCAAGTACTTTCTGGGAATGGATCATCGCGCGCTTGAAGGTTTCTTCCCGTTTCTTCAACCCCTGGCCTTCCCGTCGCAGGCGTAGAATTTCTTCTTTTAGCGCTTCGTTGTCGCGTTGAAGTTGTTCGAACGTGTTGGCCATCTGTTCAAGAAAAAGATCGACCTCGCGCACATCGAAACCGCGAAAACGCATCATGAATTGCTGCTGCTGAATATCCAGAGGCGTAAGTTTCATGACAACCTCCCTTGCCATCCCTATCGATAGGGTATCGGGTGCGACAGGTGGACCAGATAATTGACCACAAAGTTCTGGAGAAAAATAATGAGAAGCAAAACGATAATGGGGGAGAAATCAATCCCGCTGAAACTGACCGGCAGCCGGCGGCGGATTTGCGACAAAACCGGTTCGGTAACATTGTAGATGAAACGCACGATGGGATTGTAGGGGTCCGGGCTGACCCATGAGAGGACCGCACGGGCAATGATGACCCACATGTACAGCGTCAATATGAGGTTCAAAACGGTGGCCAGGGCACCGAGAAAATAGCGAAGCATATCCATATGTGTCTAATCCTTATCCTTATGCGTATAGCCTGACGGCTGCGGGTCAGTCTGCGAAAAATCGAAAAATAGGGGCCACGTTCCCGATTCGCATCCCCATTCAAACCGGACGGGATCACCCATAACCATGCCATAACTTCATAAAGTTTGACGAATATTGTCGATAAGTCAAGGGTTTTCGTTGCTGGCAACGGCTGCCACCCTGGGATGCGAATGGCGGTTAAGCTCCGGTTTATGGGGGCCATGACTTGAAACCGAGCATGATCCGATGTAGCATTTTACAACGGTTGGGTTCCGGAAATATGACGCTTGCGGTACAACGATCACCGGACCGCCAACCGGCTGACACAGTTTGTCACTGTTTTTGACAAAATATGTCAGGCGGCCGGCATCCCGTCTAAAGAGAAACCAGCCTACCATTCTGATATGACAACCAATTCGAAAATTGTGTCTCCCGGCATGTATTTTGCTGAAGTTTTGGCCACAGTCGTTGGCTCTTCGGTTATGCCGTCCGAGACACTCCTGGATGGCAATTTGATCATCACCCGGAGCAGACGGGAGCACCGTCGCCAGAGCATCAAACGCCGTTGCAACCGAAAGGGCCTCAATGCTTGATGAAACCATAACATATCCGGCGGCTTTTGGAGCCGGGCTACTGTCTTTTTTTTCGCCATGTATACTACCGTTGATACCCGCCTATTTTACGTTCATCTCCGGTTACTCGCTGGAGGAGTTGACCGCCAGTCGGCTCGGCCGTGTCCGCCGGAAGGTAATTGTGGCCACCATGGCCTTCGGGCTGGGATTTTCCCTGATTTTCATCCTGCTGGGAGCTTCGGCCTCTTTTCTCGGGAGTGTCGTGGCCCGTTACCAGCAGATCATCAGGGTCGCCGGCGGGCTTGTCATCATCATCTTCGGGCTCCATTTGACCGGGTTATTCCGTCTGTCATTTCTCGAGGTGGAAAAACGGGTCCAAATGCGCGAAAAGCCGACCCATATCCTGGGTACCGTGCTGGTGGGTATGGCTTTCGGGGCCGGCTGGAGCCCCTGCATCGGGCCCATGCTGGGATCCATCCTCATTCTGGCGGGCAGCGAGGAATCGATAAGCGAAGGCATCGGCCTGCTCACAGCTTACTCCGCCGGTCTCTGGATACCGTTTTTGCTGATGTCCGTTTTCATCAACCTGATGCTTGTTTTTCTGAAAAAAGCCCGACGGGTAATATATTTTGTCAACATAGCGGCCGGCACGCTGCTGATCGGACTGGGATTGGCCCTGGTCTTTGATCGCTTTGGCGTCATCTGGTCGCTGATCGGGTCGGCGGCCGGCTGAAAACAACGTTCCGCCCCAGCGGAAAAATCTTATAGTCGAGGTATGACCCATGAAAAAATCACTATTCTTAATTCCTTTGTTGATCATTGTGTTCTGTCTTTCAGGCAGCGTCGTCCTGGCGGGAAAAAAGGGGCAGAAGGCCGATCGTATCAACTGGTACAATTACAAGCAGGGGATGTCCTTGGCGCAAAAAGAGAACAAGCGGGTTTATCTGCATTTCTACACGGACTGGTGCAGCTACTGCAAAGAAATGGAACAAAAAACGTTTCGCAATCGTTCCGTTATTAATCTTCTCAACAAGGATTTCGTCGCCATCCGCGTAAACACCAATAAAAACGCCAAGGTGGCAGGCAAGTACAATATCCGACCGGTACCGGACAATTGGTTTTTATCGGCCAACGGGAAAAAGCTGCGCAACTTCCTGGGATATTACGAGGCGGATCAGTTCGTGACCGTACTGCGCTACGTCAACGACAATCTTTAGGCCAGAAGATATCGGCGGGTTGCTCGGTTCAGCCGGGTGACCCGCGGTTCTCCGGAGCCTGATCAGCGCGACAAGCTATCCAGATAACGGCGCATCAGGCGAACCAGGATGGCGCCGATAACCCCCAGCCCCAGGATGACCAGAAGCAGGGGCACCCAGGCATAGGCGGTAAACGCCTCCGTACCAAGGGCTTCATCGATACCGGCACCTCCGAAGATCACGACGGCTGTCAGAAAGCCGATCAAAACCCAGCACACCCGGCTGGAATCATACCAGGGGATAATGGCTTGACGAAAAACAGGGCTTTTATCCTGACGCATGGAGATACGACCCGCCTTGACGTATGCAACGCGCGGCATTATGGGTTTAGGGTGAGTCCGTTTGGAACGGTAGTACATTCGTACTGTATTTACCCACTGTCATAAAACCCATTTAAATGCAAGCCGCGGAGTACCTCGCCTATGAAAGCCACCGTGCGGACGGGCCTGTCAAAAACCGTTTGGATTGTTGCCGGCCTGTTAATATTAATGCCTTACAGCTGTACAACCATGCCGACCCAATTGACCGTTACCGACACGGGTAAAACCTATCCGGCCGAAACCATTATCTCCGCTCGCACCGGTCAGCCGATTGCCTTCGATGCCCTCGTGGAAGATCTGGCCGGGGTTCAGGTTGTCTATGTCGGGGAAACCCATACCAACCGGGATCACCATCTTGTACAGGCCCGTCTGATCGAGGCGCTTTATCAGAAACACCAGCGCCTTACGGTCGGCATGGAAATGTTTGATCCGCGCTATGACCCCATACTGGCCCGTTGGAGCGCAGGCGAACTGGATCGCGAAACGTTTATTCAAAAAACCCATTGGTATGCCCGCGGCACCGGATGGGGCTTCCCCTTCGATCTTTACGCCCCGATTTTCGAAATGGTTCAGGAAAAGCGCTTAGGCCTGGTGGGATTGAATTATCCCTCCTGGATCCGTTCCAAAATCAGTACCAGCGGCATCGAAAATCTTTTGCCCGATGAACGCAGTCTGCTGGCTGACGAAATCGACACCGGCAACACGGAGCACCGCGCCTATGTCGAAGAGGTGTTTAACCAGCACGCACACGGCCGGGCGAAATCTTTCGACTATTTTTATGAAGTCCAGTGCGCCTGGGAAGATACCATGGCCGAAGCCGTTGCCCGAAACCTCTCGGCCGGCCCCATGGTCGTCGTCATCGGAAACGGCCATATCCAATATAAGTATGGCGTTCCCGACCGGGCCTACCGCCGCAGCCAAGCCCCTTTCCGAACGGTCTACCTGGCCGCGGTGGGATCGGAAGTGGACCTGGATTTGGCGGACTATATCTGGGTAACCCCTTGATGAGCCGCATTTTTTTGATTGGGTGACCACTTTAATAGTCACAATATGAAGTGATTTTGGCTTGACACGCTACAATATATTGTGCAATACCCCCTCCAGTCGGTTGTACTGACCATTTCTTGTCCGAAGCTTTCCCTAAATCGGTAACATCTTTTTGTTAGGCTGCGGGCTGTGGCGTCTTGGCCGTTGCTCGCGTGTTGTGGCACGTTCTCACCGCAACTCCCGGCGCAATTCCCTTTATACCGATTCCGGAAAGTCGCACCAATGTCTTCTCTCAACCAGCGGGGCTCATGAACATGTTCGATACCATTCAGAAACGGGACGGCCGAATCCTCGAATTTGATTCCTCTCACATTACAGGCGCCATTACCAAAGCCGGAGAAGCCACCGGCGAATTCGGCCCGAGGGAGGCACGCAAACTTACCCTCCGGGTGCTGACCCTGGCCCATGAGCTGCGCCTGGGGCCCCAACCCACCGTCGAAGACATCCAGGATATTGTCGAACGGGTGCTGCTGGACTCCCCCTTCTACCGCTCCGCCAAGGCCTACATCCTCTATCGTGAACAGCATGCCCAACTTCGGCAGATGGCGACCAAGGCCAATGTCGACCTGGTCGAGCACTATATTCGCAAACTGGACTGGAAGGTGAAGGAAAACAGCAACATGTCCTACTCCCTCCAGGGCCTCAACAATTATATTTCTTCGGATGTAACCAGCGAGTACTGGCTCAACCGCATTTATCCCCCCGAAATACGCCAGGCCCATCGCGATGGTGACATGCATGTCCACGACCTCAGCCTGCTGTCCGTCTATTGCGTGGGCTGGGATCTGAAAGACCTGCTGCTGCAGGGTTTCCGCGGGGTGGCGGGCAAGGTCGAAAGCGCACCGCCCAAACATCTGCGCTCGGCCCTGGGGCAAATCGTCAATTTCTTCTATACCTTGCAGGGCGAAGCCGCCGGCGCCCAGGCACTGTCCAATTTCGACACCCTCCTGGCGCCTTTCGTACGATTTGACGGTCTGGACTACGGCGGGGTCAAACAGGCCCTCCAGGAATTCGTCTTCAACATCAACATCCCGACACGGGTCGGTTTTCAAACCCCCTTTACCAATATCACCATGGATCTGTATGTGCCGTCCATCCTCCAGGATCATCCCGTGATCGTGGGGGGGGAAATGCGCAGCGAGACTTATGCCGAATTCCAGCCGGAGATGAACATCCTCAACCGTGCTTTTGCGGATGTAATGATGGAAGGCGACGCCCGTGGCCGGGTGTTCACATTTCCCATACCGACCTACAACATCACGGAGGGATTCGACTGGGACAACCCCGATTTGGATCCTATCTGGAAAATGACCGGGAAATACGGCATTCCCTATTTTTCCAATTTCGTCAATTCCGACATGTCCCCCGATGACGCGCGTTCCATGTGCTGCCGGCTGCGGCTGGACAATCGGGAACTCCGGAAGCGGGGCGGCGGGCTATTCGGGGCCAATCCCCTGACCGGCTCCATCGGGGTGGTCACCATCAACCTGCCCCGTATCGGCTACCTGGCCGGGGACGAAGAAGCGTTTTTTGAGCGCCTCGATCGGCAGGTCGGCCTGGCCCGCGACAGCCTGGTCATCAAACGCAAGGTTCTGGAGCAATTCACCCGCAAGAACCTTTATCCCTACGCCAAATTCTACCTGAGGGACATCAAGGCCGGATCAGGCCTCTACTGGAAAAACCATTTTGCCACCATCGGCATCGTGGGAATGAACGAGGCCTGCTTGAATTTCCTGGGCGAAGACATCGGCAGCCCTGCCGGACGCGATTTCGCGCTCAGGATCATGGACCACTTGCGCGACCTGATGGCGGATCTGCAGGAAGAGACCGGCGACCTGTTCAACCTGGAAGCCACCCCGGCCGAAGGCACCTCCTATCGGCTCTGCCGCCTGGACAAAAAGAGGTATCCGGATATCCGCTGTGCCAACGAAGAAGATGTCCAGGAAGGCGCGGCGCCCTACTATACCAATTCCACCCAGCTGCCGGTGCATTACACCGACGACCTCTTCGACACCCTCATCCACCAGGACGACCTCCAGGTTAAATACACCGGCGGTACGGTCCAGCATCTTTTCCTGGGTGAGATGGTCGACGATATCCAGACGGTAAAGTCCCTGGTGCGCAAAGTCGCCCGTCAGTTTCGCCTGCCGTATTTCACCCTGACACCCACTTTCAGTGTGTGCCCATCGCATGGCTATTTAAAGGGCGAACAGCCGGAATGCCCGCAATGTCACCAGGCAACGGAGGTCTATTCCCGGATTGTGGGTTATCTCCGACCGGTCAAACAGTGGAATGACGGCAAACAGGCCGAATACCGCAACCGGCGGCCCTTTCGGTGGACGGCGCCCCTGGAAGCCCTCGAAACCTATGAAAAACCGTCATCGGAAACCCCGACCGTCCCGCAACCGGTAAAGGCCATCGCGTCCTGAGGGAGGCCGGATTACCATGGTTAAAATCGGCGGCCTGCAAAAAGTTTCCATGATTGACTTTCCGGGGCGATTGAGCGCCGTGGTGTTCCTCAACGGCTGCAACTTTCGCTGCCCTTACTGTCATAACCCGAAACTGGCCCGGGGCGATATTGATGACCCGATACCGGAAAGCGATGTCCTGGCGCACCTCGATGCCCGGCAGGGCCTGCTGGAAGGGGTGGTTTTCTCCGGCGGCGAGCCTACACTCCAGCCGGGTCTGGCGGATTTATGCCAAGCCGCCAAAGACCGCGGCTATGCCGTCAAGCTGGATACCAACGGCAGCTACCCGGAGGTTATCGCCGCATTGATTCGCAATGGCCTGGTCGATTATGTGGCCATGGATGTCAAGACGGACCCGGACCACTATGCCCCCGCCCTGTGTCCCAAGGATCCGTCTGCCGCCGTCAAGGCCAGCATCAAACTGATCATGGCCTCCGGTCTGCCATATGAATTTCGCACCACCTGCTATCGGCCTGTTGTCAACGCCAAGATTATGGCCCGTATTGGCCACCTGATAAATGGGGCCCAGACCTATGCAATTCAAAAATTTTGTGCTAATGAGACGCTTGATTCCGATGCGGGATCACAGAAAGACCATCTTTTTGACGATAACGAATTGTTGAAGCTCAAAGCGATTATTGAACCGATGGTGGACTGCTGCCTCATGCGATGAAATTGCTCCTGCGACATCTGACCTGACCCTGACTTCTCCCCTTCTTCGCCAGCGAATCGTTTCGTCAAATGACAAACGGCCCGGCGGTTTCTCTGAAACCCCGGGCCGTTTCCTTTTATTGGCTTGGTTGTTCCACCAGAGTTGGCGGGTTGGGATCAATACAAAAGCCGATAAGTGCATCCGGTGATTGCACCTGCCGGCTTTATCACGATCCAATCAGTTGCTTGAATAGTGTTCGTCCAGAGATGGTAGATCTGGGTTCCGAGCAAGGCCTGAGCGATTTGGAAACCGCAGGAATAGTGGCCTATTTCGAGGATTTCAAAAGAGCGAAAACGCCGCTCGGGGCCAAAAGATGCCATTTATGGATGGACACTAAATAGGTATCCAGGATATGGTTTGTCCCCTGGAAAGGTCTATCCGCATTTGGTGAATCCGCAGAAATGGCACGTCATGCAGCCTTCCTCAAAGCTGATGGTCTGACCGCATTCCGGGCATTTTTCACCCATCAGGCTGCGGGTATGGGATGAAGTTGCGGCCCCATTGGCGTTCTTCAGATAACGCTTCTCGAGAATCCTGGCGATGGCATCCGGGATGGACAGCACCAGCCCGCCCGGCTGGAAGACCGGGTATTCGCCGCCAATGCCTTTGAGCTGTTTGACAATATCCCCCACCTTGACACCGCTGCGCAGGGCCAGGGATACCAGACGGCCGACGGCCTCCGCCTTGGCGGCGGTCGAACGGCCTGATTTTCCAATGGTGGCAAAGACCTCGAAGGGGCGCCCTTCATATTCGGTGACCGTGACATATAGGTGGCCCATGCCGGTTTTCATACGGGTAGTGAACCCCTCCAGGGTCTCCGGCCGCTCTTTGACCGCCCGCAGAAAGCGGGTGCGGGAGTCTTCTTTCGTACTGAAGGCCAGAACCTGGTTTTCCTTGCTCCCGTCGCGGTAAATGGTGACCCCTTTGCATCGCAGGTCGTAGGCCAGGTCATAGATTTTCCGGACATCCCCCACCGTGGCGTCGCGCGGCAGGTTGACGGTCTTGGATACGGCATTGTCGGTATACTTCTGGAAAGCGGCCTGCATGCGGATATGCCACTCCGGCGAGACATCATGGGCCGTGACAAAAATTTTGCGGACCTCCTGGGGAATCTCTTCGAAATCATGAATCGAGCCGCTCTCGGCCACCTTCTGCATGAGTTCTTCCGAATAAAATCCATAGGCGCGGGCAACGGCTTCGAAGACCGGATTGACTTCCATCAGGCGGTCGTTGTCCATGACATTGCGCACAAAGCTTAAGGCGAACAGCGGCTCGATACCACTGGAACAACCGGCGATGATGCTGAGGGTCCCGGTGGGCGCAATGGTCGTGGTGGTGGCATTGCGAAACTGATCTTTTTCGCTGTCCTTATAGACGCTCTTGTCGATATTCGGAAAGGGGCCGCGTTTTTCGGCCAGACGCCGGGAGGCTTCCCGGGCGGCTTCCTGGACGGTTCGCATGACTTCTTCGGCCATTTTCAGGGCATCTTCGGAATTGTAGGGAATCCCGAGCTGGTAGAGCATATCGGCAAACCCCATCACGCCCAGCCCTACTTTGCGGTTGCCCTTGACCATGGCATCGATTTCCGGAAGCGGATAGCGGGAGCGATCGATGGTATTGTCCAGAAAGCGGACGGATAGCTTCACGGTTTCCTGGAGTTCGTCGAAATCCACCACGGCGGCGTCACCTTCCTTGATGACAAATTTAGCCAAATTAATGGATCCCAGGTTGCAGGCCTCCAGGGGCAGCAGGGGCTGCTCACCGCAGGGGTTGGTGCTCTCGATCGCCCCCAGCAGCGGGGTCGGGTTATCCCGATTCAGGCGATCCAGAAAAACAACCCCGGGATCCCCGTTTTCCCAGGCCTGTTTGACCAGGGCGTCATACACTTCCCGGGCGTTGAGGCTTCCGGCCACCGAGTTGTCCCGGGGGTCCACCAGGTCGTAATCCGCCTCATTTTCAACCGCCGCCATGAAGTCTTCCGTGACCCCCACCGAGATGTTGAAATTGTTGAGCGACCCCTGCTCTTTTTTGCAGTAAATAAACTCCATGATATCCGGGTGATCCACCCGCAAGATGGCCATGTTGGCCCCGCGGCGGGTGCCGCCCTGCTTGACCTGTTCGGTGGCCGTATTGAAAATTTTCATAAAGGAAACCGGACCGGAGGCCACCCCGCCGGTGGTGCCGACCCGGCTGTCTTTGGGACGCAGCCGCGAGAAGGAAAACCCGGTGCCGCCGCCGGATTTGTGGATCATGGCAGCATTGTGCAGGGAGGTAAAGATGCCTTCCATGCTGTCTTCCACCGGCAGGACAAAGCAGGCCGCCAGCTGACCCAGACGACGTCCGGCATTCATCAGGGTCGGCGAATTGGGCAGGAAGCGGAAATCCGTCATGAGGTCGTAAAAAGCGTCTTCCATTTCTTCGGCCGTCTCTTCGCTGCCAAAGGCCAACTCCGCTTTGGCGATATGACGGGCCACACGTCGAAACATTTTATCCGGCGACTCGATCACCTTGCCGCCGGGATCCTTTTTTAGATACCGGCGTTCCAAAACGGTTTTGGCGTTCCCGGAAAGGCGCGGACCCTTTTTCTTGAAAACACTCACGTCCAGCTTGACCGGATTGGCGATGTCCAATCCAAACTCCTGCAGCTTGTCATCGATGATCTTCTCAATGACCGACATGGTGATGGTCCGCTCTTCGATCTTGTCGATCTCTTTGCGCAGATGGCGGCTGATGCTCATGGCCGTATCCGTCGTGGCAGTCCCGGCGCGGGTCAGTAAATCCGTAAAGCGGTGGTCATCCCATCGATAGGCGGACAGGTCCAAGCGCCCGTCTTCAGTTAAAACAAAACGACATCGTTCGGCCATGAAAACCTCCGGGTAAGTTTACAGGGTCTTTGCAGAATTTTAGAACGTCGGTGCGTTCAACGCTGCTGGTGATATTAATGTAATCAGGAAGAAGCAAAATGCATGGTTGCCCGATACGTTCAAGCGCCCTGGAGCGGGAGCCAGGAGCGCCTTCCCATGCGGCATGATATTCAGCCCTGAACCGGGCACCTAAGGAGGCACTGACCGGTGGCCGAATTGACCGCAACGTGTCGAGAACTCTCATACAATATATTGTGTGTCAAGCAATATTTAATACCACATTTACGATTCAGATCATGCCAATGGCATCGGGGCAAAAAACCATTTTATCCATCGGCAGTTGCCGCCCCCTCCTTCCGGAGGTCTTGGCAGGACGGCCATTCTATGGTATCGAAGAGTGCAAATGCACAACGGGGCGGTGCCTGGCAAGTGTGCCGTTTCATTCTGACGACGATGCGAAAGGAGAACAGGATCAATGGATAGGTTCCGCAATGCGATTCCCCTGGCGCTGGTGGTCCTTCTTGGCATACTGGTGCAAGTTGTCTTTGTAGCGGCAGAGACCAAGGACACGCCTGCCCGAGCAGCCATCGCCTTCACGAAGGCATTCTATAAGATGTCCCCCAGCGTGACCGAGCGCATGTGCAGCGATCTGCAGGACGCTGAAGCCCTTGTGGATGATATTTTTCATGCCGCCTCAAACCGGGCCCAAGCGCGAGGGTTCGGTGCCGCCTACCCGCGTATGCAGCTTTTTCACGTCCATGCCGCTGTTCTGGCTGAAGATGAAGCATCCGCCCAGGTTCAGCTGACCGCGTCCATGAAAAGGGCCATTCATCCGGCCTTTGCGTTTTTTCTCAAAATCATGAATATGGGCGAGACCTATCACCTGGATGAAATGGTTGATCTGGTAAACGAAGACGGCAAGTGGAAAGTCTGCGAATTTGACTTCGCCATGATCGACTGACCGGCGTACGGCCTGGTGGCCGCAACCGTTCCACTCTTCACCGTCATGACGACGGCCCGGAGATCCAAGGGAGATGCAGCGTGCGTCATGCATCTCCCTTTTTAGATGGCATCCAAACGCAACCCCGTTTCCGTTGCTGCCGGCTGGCGGTCCTCCCGACAGGTGGCCCCTCTCCGGCGAATATGGTTTTCCCATGGTCAATACGCCTTCCCAATTACCGGAAGAATCCGCTGCGGTTTTTGCTATCCTGAAGCACAAGGCCCGCGAAATCGCCGCCCATCTGCCCGAGCCTGATTTTTACCGCGATCATGCCGGCGACCTGGCCCTCGCCCACCGTCGTCTGGATCAGGATCCTCTGCTGTGCGAGCTGCGCGCGTTTGTCATCGAACGATTGGATGACGATTTTGGCCACGGAATTGGACATGCCCTCAAGGTGGCCGCCGACGCCGGTGCCCTGTGCCTGATCGAAGGCGCCCGGGCCGGGCATAGCGATGCCCACGTCCGGCGCACCAGCCTGATTTGCCAGGCCGCCGGGCTGCTGCACGATATCCGCCGCAAACGCCCCAACCATGCCGTCGAGGGGGCGCATTACGCCCGCAAGGCCCTGTTGACCTTTCCCGTCGACGCCGGCGAAATCGACGCCATTTGCTATGCGATCCGCAACCACGAGGCGTTCCAGCGCATCAAAGCACCGCCCACCGCCATTGCCGGGTTAATGTCCGACTGCCTTTATGACGCGGACAAATTCCGCTGGGGACCGGATAATTTCAAAGACACCCTGTGGGACATGGTGGCGTTCTTCAACCCATCCCTTTCGGATTTCGTGGCCCGCTATCCCGGCGGCATGCAGCGCCTGGATGAAATCAAGGCCACTTTCCGCAGCCATACCGGCAAAAAATACGGCCCCCAGATGATCGACTACGGCATCCGCATCGGCAAGGAGCTGATGACGGTGATACTGACGGAATTCTGCCACATGCTGGAGTGAGGAGATGACATCGATGCGAAACCAAACGGCGCCGGTCGTAAAAATTCTGGTGTTTATTCTGCTGGCGGGATTTGGGTGGTCCGGATGCCGGAGCACCTATTACGCCGCCTGGGAAAGCCTGGGCAAGGAAAAACGCCATCTGCTGCGCGACGAAGTGGAAAACGCCCGGGAGGACCAGGCCCGGGCCTCCGAGGAATTCAAGGATGCCCTGACCCGGATCAGGGAACTGACCGGTTTTCAGGGCGGCGAACTGGAAAATGTTTACCTGCAGCTCAAGGATGACTACGAGGATTGTGAGCGGCGGGCAGCCATTATTGACGACCGCATCGGCAACGTGGAGCAGATCGCCGCGGATCTGTTTGCCGAGTGGGAAACGGAAATCGGGCAAATGTCGGATGCCAGTTTTCGTGCCAGCAGCCGCCAGTCACTGGCCCGGACACGCGGGCGCTACCAGCAGCTGCATCGGGCCATGGTGCAGGCCCGCGGCCGGATGGACCCGGTGCTGAGCCGCCTGAACGACTATGTTCTCTATCTCAAGCACAATCTCAATGCCCAGGCCGTAGGGGCCCTGGGGTCCGAAATGGGCCGCATCGAAGCCGATGTGGACGTGCTGATCCGGGATATCGAGCGTTCGATTCAGGCGGCGGATACCTTTTTGAAGGATTTTGAAGCTTGATGGAGGCCTTTTCTTTGCCGGGAAAAAACAAATAACGGTTCTCGGCAAAGCTCCCGTCAACCAGAATTTACCGTGAAGAGCACGAAGAAAAACCGGCCAGAGCAGTCGAACCCCTTCGTGTCCTTCGTGGTTCAAGCGGTTGCATTGGACCAAACCTGGCCTTTCCGGATAACCGCACTGGATATAATTTATTGTCTAGAAAAAATGTCATGAAGTGTTCGGGCTAGAACATAACGAGCCAGCCTGCCGTTGCGGTCAAATGCGCCGAAACCGCCCCTCCTCCCGGACCACCACCCCTGCTGCCATCAATTCCGCCAGGTGCTTGGCCATCAATGACTGTTCGGCATGGCGATAAAAGGCCAGGGGTTCGCGCGGCCGTTTGTAGACGATCCAGGCGTCGACAATGTCGTCCATGCTGCGAGGGCTTTCCAGCAACGCCAGCAGGGCGTCCCGCCGCAGGCGGATGACATCCAGGTAGTCGTCCCACAAGGCGGGTGGGGCACTCTCGAAAATCCCGGTTTCGTGGCAGGCCAGCCAGGTCCGGGCCGGCCAATGCTGCAGGCGCCGGACCGAGGCCTCGGTCTGGGCGATGCTGGACTGCCGGTCCCCGTACCAGGGGCCAAAGGCGGTCAAATCGTAATCGCCCAGGAAAAGGACTTCCGGTTCACGGAAAAAGAAACCCAGATGCCCCGGGGTATGGCCCGGCGTGTGCAGGATGTCGACCGTCACACTGCCCAGCGCAAGGGTCTGGCCTTCATGGAGCAACATCGCCGGACGTCGCGGGCGAAAATGAAACGCATCCGTCAACAGCGGCTTCCAGGCCTCACGGGCGGCGGGGTCTTCGATGCCGTAGCCGTCGAGAAAGGCTTCGATGCTTTCCAGGAAGGGGGCATCTGCCGCATGCATGGCCAGGGGCAGGTCATCGAAGAGATCCAGGTGCATGCAATGGTCTTCGTGCCAATGACTCAGCCAGACCGCCCGGACATCATGCTGCTCCCGAAGGGCTTCCAGGCGTTTCCGGTCGGCAGCGGGATCGATCAGCACCCCCGCCCCTTCGATAAAAAGCGAATGACAGTGGGGATATTTACCCCTGTTTGGTCCCGGAATAAAGCGAACCGGACCGAAACATCTTTCCTTCAGGCGCTCATGGGTTGCCATGGCCGTTGCCCTCCTTTGAGACTGCCGGTAACCATTCTCCCTCGTACAGATTTCATGAAATATTCAGGAAATCAATCACCCCGGATCGGAAAATCCACCCGCAAACCACAACCCACGTGGCGGCTTCAAATCCATACACCTGCATAGCGGTATATTTATGGCTTGACGATGCCCGCGAAATCGAATACAAAAACCCCATCATTTGATGGAATCATATGGTGGAACATCCGTCATGGATGCGTCCGCCTTTAAGGAAAACAGCCCCATGGCGTCCCGTCTCGAAAAAGCGCTGCAGAATCCCGACTCCACCAAAGCACGTATCCTGAATGCCGCCCGCCGGCTTTTCGGAGCGAACGGCTACAGCGATACCACCACGCGGATGATTGCCGCGGAAGTGGGTATCGATGTCTCCACCCTGCACTACCACTGGGGCGAAAAGCAGGACCTTTATGAAGGCGTTCTCGCGGCCATCAACGACGAGATCCTTCTGAAATTCAGGGAGGTCGAACGCCGCTGCACCGGGGTGGACCTGGGGCGCCGGTTGGAAATTGCCATCGACATCATGTGTGATTTCCTGTTCACCCACCCCGAGGTGGCTAACCTGATTCTCTTCGGCTATTTTCGCAAGGCTGACCGTGACGTGGTCCTGGATGTGAATGTGGCCCAGTATATTTCCAGCATTGCCATTGCCATGGGGTTGGCCGACCGCCCTGATCGTGTCTCGGTGCATGCCAAAGCCCGCATCCTGGCCGTATGGAACGCCGTGCTCAATTTTATTTCCGGGGAAACCTTTTTCAGGCCCATGATGGATATCGACCGGCCGCGTTATCGGGAGGTCGTCAAAGCGACGCTTAAATTCATACTGGTGCCGGCCTTTACCGCGGAGGAAAGTTAACCCGAACATTTCATGAAAATTTTCCTGCCGGTTTATTTTGATGAAGATGCTCCGTGTTGCGCAGGAAGGTGCGGCCAAGATGCCTTGCAACACGTCGTGACCGGCGCTTTTCAGAAAAAACCGCATCAATATTTTAACTCTGGGGGCGCGTGCAATAGTCGGGTTAAGATACCAGACAGCACATTACCCGGGTGGTGAAACCTCATGCTCGAAGTCACCATCATAACCGATTCGCCCGTGGCGGACATTTTTGCCTGCAAGTGCTGCGGCGGCAGCCTTCCGGATCAGAACCTGGAAATCCTCATCTTCAACCGCGGCACCATCGCCGTGGCCATCCAGAGCCGATTACGCCTGGAAAACGGTCCGGATGCGCTGGATTGGGAAGCGGTCTGTCCGGCAGGCGGGAGGCAGATTCCCCCGGGAGAAGTGGCCGCCCTGTATACCCGTCTGGATCCGTCCGTCCTGGAACGCTACCGCGACCTGGTTCTCTTCGACCGCCAGGACGGAACGCATCGTTTCCCCCTTGCCGGCCCAACGCCTGTCACCGAAACCAGGGAGAAAACCCATGACGTTGGTATTGAGCCCTGAAGACGCCAAGGCCTTTATCGAAAAACCCTTCGCCTTTGTGGAACGCATCGGCCTGCGGGCCCTTGTGATGGAACCCCGCCGGGTCAAACTGGGGTTGCCCCTGGCGGGCAATGCCAACCACATCGGGTCCATCTATGCCGGCGCCCTGTTCACCGTGGCGGAGCTTCCCGGCGGCGCCCTTTTTCTAACCAGTTTTGATGTGGAACGGTTTTACCCGGTGCTGAAGGCCATGAACATCCGCTTTCGGCGGCCGGCCTTAACCGATGTGACGGTGGAAGCCTCTCTGCCGGAAGCGGAGGCCGCCCGCATTGCCGCAGAGGCCGACGCCAACGGGAAGGCGGAGTTCATTCTGAAAACGGAAATCCGGGACGCCGACGACCAGGTGGTGGCCGAAACCGAGGGCGTCTACCAGCTGAGAAAAACCGGGGCATAGCGCGGTCGGATCTGTCGGCCACCGCTGCATTTCGGCTAACCTGTGGCCCCGTGTCCAGGAGGTTAAAATGGACATCCTTCATTACACCGAAGAGCACGAAACCTTTCGCACCCGGTTGGGCCAGTTTCTGGCCCGGGAGGTGACCCCCTTTGCCGACCAGTGGGAAAAGGAGCGCACCGTGCCCCGGGAAATCTGGCACAAGATGGGGCAGGCCGGCTTTTTGTGCATGGATGTGCCGCCTGCCTATGGTGGACAGGGTGCCGACTTTCTCTACTCCGTCATTCTGACCGAAGAAATGTCCCGCACCGGCATTACCGGACTGGCCGCCTCCCTGCACAGCGATATCGTGGTGCCCTATATCGCCGCTTTTGGCACGGAGGAGCAGAAGCAACGTTATCTGCCGGGATGTGTTTCCGGCGCGATCGTCACCGCCGTAGCCATGACCGAACCGGACGCCGGCAGCGACCTGGCAAGCATGCGCACCCTGGCCGAACCACATGGCGATACCGTGGTCCTCAACGGGGCCAAGACCTTCATCTCCAACGGCCTGTCGTGCGACCTGGTGATCGTGGCAGCCCGGGAGGCGGATATCGACAACCCCCATCTGGGGTTGTCCCTCTTTCTGGTGGAAGACGGCACGGAAGGTTTCAAACGGGGTCCGCACCTGGAAAAAATGGGCTGGCACAGCCAGGACACGGCCGAACTTTTCTTTACCAACTGCCGGATACCGACCGCCAATCGGCTCGGCGGCAAGGGCTCCGGGTTTCTCATGCTCATGGAAAAACTCCAGCAGGAGCGCATCGTGGCGGCCCTGGGCGCCGTAGCGGCGGCCGAGCGGATCATGGAGTGGACCCTCGATTTCTGTGCCCGCCACAAGGAAGGCGACAAACCCCTTTCCAAACACCAGGCCGTGCAGTTTGCCCTGGTGGAACTGCTGACCGAGGTCAAACTCGGACGAACCTTCGTGGACAAGCTCATTGCCGATCACATGGAAGGGCTGAACATCGTGGTGGAAACCTCCATGGCCAAGTACTGGACCACCGACATGGTAAAGCGGGTGGCCGACCGCAGCCTGGATCTTCTGGGCCCCCACGGCATGCCGGATGATCATCCGGTGGCCCGCGCCTTCCGGGACGTCCGGGTGATGTCGATCTTCGCCGGCACCAATGAAATCATGAAAGGGATTGCCGCCAAGTTTATGCGGCTGTGATCCATCGACAGGGGGAGCGTTTCACGAAACCCGTTGAAGAAAAATAAAAAAGCAGCCATCACCCCTTGCGTCGCCATTGATAATCAGAAAAGGAGAATACCATGGCTCAGTTGATTGCCGACCGTCGGGATATCGATTTCGTCCTCTATGAGCAGTTCGATGCCGAGGCGCTTTGCCGCCATGCGAATTTCAGCGATTTCAACCGCAAAACCTTCAACATGATCATCGACGAGGCCCGTCAGCTGGCCATCAAGGAAATCCTGCCGACCCTTGCCGAAGGAGACCGGGACGGCCTGGTCTTCGAAGACGGGCAGGTGCGGGTGCCGGAATGCTTCCACCGGTCCTATAAACTGTTTGTGGACGGAGAGTGGAACGCCTTGACCGCGGAACCGGAATTGGGCGGTCAGGGTCTGCCTTGTCTGGTGGCCCAGGCCGTCTCCGACTATCAACTGGGGGCCAACTACGCCTTCAGCCTCTTCGGATTCAGTGGCGTGGGGGCCGGCGAAATGATCGAAATTTTCGGAACCGAGGAGCAGAAAAATCTCTTCCTGAAAAAAATGTACACCGGTCAATGGTCCGGCACCATGGTGCTGACCGAGCCGGAGGCCGGGTCGGATGTGGGCGCCCTGGTCACCTCGGCCCGCAAATTGCCTGACGGCACCTACAGCATCACGGGCAATAAGATCTTTATCACTTGCGGCGAGCACGACCTGACGGAAAACATCATCCATCCGGTCCTGGCGCGCATCGAAGGGGCGCCGGCCGGCACCCGGGGCATCTCCCTTTTTATCGTGCCCAAAAAATGGGTTAATGCCGACGGGTCCCTGGGAGAACCCAACGACGTGGTCTGCACCGGCATCGAAGAAAAGATGGGCATTCATGCCAGCCCCACCTGCAGTCTGTCCTTTGGCGGCAAGGGGCAGTGCCGGGGCCTTCTGCTGGGTGAAGAAAACCGGGGCATGAAAGTCATGTTCCACATGATGAATGCCGCCCGGCTGCTGGTGGGGGCCATTGGTTTTACGAGTGCCTCCGCAGCCTACCTGTACGCCTTGAACTACGCCCGGGAACGCAAACAGGGGCGGGACCTGGAGAAGACCTTCGAAGCGGATGCGCCCCAGGTGCCGATTATCCGCCACCCCGATGTGCGCCGCATGCTCATGTGGATGAAAGCCCACGTGGACGGTATGCGCAGTTTCATCTATTACGGCGCCCTTTTGCTCGACAGGATCAAGTGTTCCGAGACGCCGGAGGACCAAGCCTACCACCAGGGGCTGCTGGACCTGTTGACGCCGGTGCTCAAAGCCTACTGTACCGATCGGGGCTTCGAGGTCTGCTCGGAAGCCGTGCAGGTCTACGGCGGCTACGGCTACACCCGGGAGTATCCGGTGGAACAATTGATGCGGGATGTACGCATTGCCGCCATCTACGAGGGCACCAACGGCATCCAGGCCATGGATCTGCTGGGCCGCAAGCTCGGCATGGAAAAGGGCCAGGTTTTCATGAATTTCATGGGTGAGGTGAGCCGCGTCATCCAGAGCGCCAGGGCATTCGAAGGACTGTCCGAGCTGGCCGACAAGACGGAACAGGCCCTCAACCGGCTGGGGGAAACGGCCCTGCATTTGGGCCAAACCGCCATGAGCGAAAACTTTCGCACGGCCTTCGCCCATGCCACCCCCTTCCAGGAAGTGATGGGGGATGTCATCATGGCCTGGATGCTCCTGTGGCGGGCGTCGGTGGCTGCCGGGTCACTGGAAAAACTCCTGGCCGGGCTGGACGAGGATGCCCGCCGGAAAAAAATCGACACCCACAAGGGCGCGGCCTTTTACCATGGCCAGATCCAGACGGCCACCTATTTCATCAACAGCCTGCTGCCGGTGACCCAGGGGAAAATGGATGCCATCATGGCCGCCGATCCGTCAGTCGTAACCATGCCTGAAGCGGCTTTTGGAAGCTGATGCAGAAAACAATGGCGTGGGGGGAAAATTTTGCCGGTCCGGTGCGTCTGGTCTGGGGAATGAAGGACCCCATCCTGGGCCGGGCCCTGAAAAGCATGCGCGGTATTTTTCCCGACGCCCCCCTGGTCAAAACCCAAGCCGGGCATTTTCTCCAGGAAGAAGTGCCTGACGTTCTGGCCGAGGCCATCAGGGCCGTTGTCCAAACACGCTAACCCGGCGGAATTATTGACGCCGCGGGAGAAAATTGACGGGCCTTCAGAGCCCCCCCGGTGCCACTGCAAGCGCATTCGCCGCATGGCTGCCGGATAAAAACGTCCGCACAAATCCTGCGGGCAAACTCGACAAACCCCTCATAATATCAATAGATTTAAACCATTTGACCATCATCTTCCCCTCGGAGCGCATCCGTTTACCGCCCTCCGTTTCCCCTCCCTGAAAAATTATTGGCAAGCATATTGCATTGACCCCACGGGCAGCAAGCCGGGGAAAGATGGCACCAAGCACCGGCCCAGCGTGGCAAAACCCGATTTGATGGAACCGCATGACCAGACTAACCCGACAAGTCGTCCACCAGCACACGGGAAAATCCCTGTCCGTGGGAAGTCGTGCCAATATCGTTCTGGCAGCTCTGCTCACCCTTATCCTGTGGCTTGCGTATCACCAGGTTCGGGAAACCTCGGGCGGCCCTGTGGGACCGGCCATCGCCCTGGGAACGCTCTCGGCCGCGCTGGCCATCGCCGCCACGGTTATTTTCCGCTTGTGGAGTTCTCGCCGGACGCTGGGGCAGGCTCTGGATTTGCAAACTTCGGATCTGAAGAGGGCCAATCAAGCCCTCCGGGAGGAAATCGAAGAACGGCGCCAGGCGGAACTGGCCCTGATGCGCTACAAATCCCAACTCGAGATCCAGGTCAAGGCCGGCAGCTGCGAATTGAAAAAGGCGGTGGCGGACCAGCGCGAGGCCAAGGATACCTTGAGCGAATACCACCTGGCCCTGGAAGCCTCCGACGAAATGGTTACGGTGCTGGATCGCAACTATGTCTTTCGCATGGTCAATGAAGCCTACCTTAGAAGACGCAACTCTCCGCGGGAAAAAATCATCGGCACCCCCATTGTAAACGCCATCGGCCCGGAAGCCTTCCACGCCATCAAGCCCCATCTGGATGCCTGCTTCCAGGGGGAATCGGTCGAATATGAAATGGTGCAGGAAAACGATACGGATGGCAAACGCCATCTGCTGATCCGCTACTACCCGGTCCGCTCGTCTTCCGGCAAAGTCAATCGCGTGGTCAGCGTAATCAAGGACATCACCGCTGTCAAACGGGCGGAAAAAGACCGCGAGCGGGTGTTCAGCCTGTCCATCGACCCCATCTGCGTGGCCGATTTCAACGGCTATTTCAAGGATCTCAATTCGGCCTGGACCCGCCTGCTGGGCTGGTCCAAAGAAGAACTCCTGAGCATCCCCTGGTTTTCATTCGTTCATCCCGAAGATACGGCCGCCACCGAAGCCATCAACCAGGATCTCCGGCAGGGACGATCCGTCAAGGATTTTCGCAACCGCTATGTCGGCAAGGACGGCCGCACCCGCTGGCTCGAGTGGAACGCCATTCCCGACGTGGAAGAAGGCCTGATCTACGCGGTGGCCCGGGATGTGACCGATCAGATCAAGAGCCAGGAAACCATCAAGCTCAATGAAGAACGCCTGCAGTCCCTGCTCAAATTGAGCCAGATGAGCCATGTAAGCGACGAAAAAATCAGGGACTATGCCCTGGAGGAAATTGTCCGCCTGACCCGCAGCAAGGCCGGCTACCTGCATTTGGTCAAGGAGGAAACCGGATCCCTGGAGCTGGTGGCCTGGTCCCGGGGTGTTCAGGAAGCTTGTCGGGCCCAAGAAACCCGCCATTATCCCCTGGAAAACGCGGGCGTGTGGGCCGACAGCATCCGTTTGCGCCGGCCGATCATTCACAACGATTTCGAAAACATGCCAAATAAAAAGGGCCTGCCGGAAGGCCATTTCCCCATCCGCCGCCATATGAGCGTTCCGGTCATGGACGGCGAGCGCGTCGTCGCAGTGGCCGGCGTGGGCAACAAGGAAAGGCCGTATGATGAAGCGGATGTCAACCAGCTCACCCTGTTTATGACCAGCATGTGGTCCATCATCAAGCAGAAACGAGCCCAGCAGATCTTGAAAAAATTCTCCATGGAAGACGGCCTGACCGGTCTTGCCAACCGCCGCCGCTTCGACGAAGTCCTGGAAAATGAATGGCAGCGTGCCGCGCGTGAACAGCAACCCCTGGCCCTCATCATGATGGATATCGACTATTTCAAGAATTTTAACGACCTCTACGGCCATCAGGCCGGGGATGATTGCCTGAAAAAAGTGGCGGCCTGCCTGCGTAAAAACGTTCGCCGGGCAGGCGACCTGGTGGCGCGCTACGGCGGCGAGGAATTCGTCGTGGTGCTGCCCAATACCGATCTCGAGGGTGGTCGGGATGTGGCCGAAGCCATGCACCGCACGGTCAAGGATATGCAGTTGCGCCATAAAGGGGCCTATCGTCGCGATCATTTGACCATCAGCGCCGGGGTTGCCGCCATCATCCCGGGTCAGGGCGATGACCCGGCCGGATTGCTGGAAAAAGCGGACAAGGCCCTGTACCGCGCCAAGCGGGCCGGCCGCGACTGTGTCAAGCAGGACAGCGAGGCCTATGGCACAACGGGCGTGCTGCAGGCGCTTAAAAGCGCGCTGCACTGATGCCGGAGGCCCTTCTACCGTCAGGCGCGGCCATGTGTCCCGTCAAAACCCCTTAGCACCCATTTTTTTCCATGCCGCCCTTGCGTCGGCCCAAATCGGTCTAATGCTAATACGGTTTGAGCCCATTTGGCTCACACCCATACGGAGGACAAGATGAAATTAACGGATTTGGAACTGATACAGCAATATGCTGAAGACGATACCCCCCCCGGCCTGCTGCGCACCCTGGAATCCTGGATCGCTGCCGGATTGCTCACACCGGCAGAAACCAACGAGGCCGGACGGGTTCTGAAATTGTTGCGGGAGCGCGGCCGTACATCCCGGAAAGCCGCCTGACCGCGCCCTTTCAGTTCACCGGTCGCCGGCGCTTGTCGCTGGCGGCCTTTCGATCTTTTTCCCGTCAGCCTCCAATAATGTTTCCCCGACGACGAATCACATCCGTAAACAGGGTGGCACAAGCCCTACCACGTGAGTTTCTCCCGAAGAAAGCACCAATACCGCAGCCGGGTGTCAAACGGGATTTTGACATCTTCCGTCCGCACGGTTAAAATGCCGTTACCGCCTCCCCGTTGCAGGGAAGCCGCCAGGGGTTGACCGAACCCTGTTTGCTCGAACCCCTATAGAGACGATGGCCCGCAGCCCGGGTATGACATATCAACGCAACGCCCAACATCAGGAGGTCAACGATGAATATTCGTTTCCACCGCTGGTTTGGTCTCGTCTCGCTAACCGTTCTGGTTTTCCTCTTCATGGCTGGCTGTACCCGTAATGTCCCGCTTCGGCATGAATTCGATTTTCAAAACATCCCCGACACCAAAGTAGACAAGCAACTCCTGGTGGTGATGGACAAGTCCCAGGCGGAAAAAGTGATCATTGACAAACCGGGCCCCCTGTCCGACAAGTTCCGCTACGAAGCCGGGCCAGCCTTTCGGGACAGCCTGATGAACTTCATGCAGACCCGCTTTACAACCGTGGATTTTGCCTACACGCTGCCGCCCGCCGGGCAAAAGCACGATTACTATCTGGTAACGGATTTCAAGAACTATAAAATCGACCTGGGCACCGCTATCTGGGACAATGCCAACTACAATGTCTATATCGACTACACGTTCCTGGATGCCAACCGCCAGCCCCTCTTCACCACGCAAACAGACGGCAACAACATCAACCGCTATTCCGGTGGGGATATGGCCACAGCGGTCAACCCTTTTGTTTTTGTTGCAACCGGCAAGGCGGAAAACATGCTGGGCGACGGCTGGGATGGCGCCGTGGCCGACTCGCTGAACGAATTCTATTTTGACCTGGAAGCCTATCTCAACGAAAACGGTGTGAAGTAAAAACCGCTTGCGATGAACGTTCACCGCCGAGAATTTCTTCGCTGTCGGGGCCATCTATCGGGTGCGGTTCAACGGCTTTCCCGAAATCGCCGCAATCAAACATGTTTGAAGGGACTATCCGCAAACAGCCGCCTATTCCGGGTATGTCATGCCATATCCGGGATAGCGCGGCCGATATGATTAGCGACCGATACCATCCCGCAGCGCGCGTTTTCGGCCTTCACCGATGTCATTCCAGTGCGTATCCGTAAGGGCCCCCTCGAAAGCGTACAAGTAGTAGCACACCGGCAGGGTCTCCTCCGGATAACGTCGCCGGATCTTCTGGTGAGCCGCCACAGCCCCCGCGGATCGCAGGTCGTCTTCCGATTGGATGCCGACTTCGTTGAGGCGGCCGGCGATTTTCTTCCCGATGTTTTTCAGATCTGTCAATTTTCTATCCATCGACGTAGCCCTCCTGATATTCTTCCGTGGGCGCGATGGCCTGGACAACATCCAGATAAAGGCCGTTGGGATCCCTGACACAAAAATGCCGCTGCCCCCAGTCTTCAGAGCGGAGGCTGAGAACGATATCGAGGCTCTGCGCCTCGGCGTAGGCCGCATCCGCATCTTCCACCTCGAAGCTGAAAATCACCCCGGAGCCGGCGAAACCCTTCCGGAAAATGGCGGGTTGGGTAGCTTGATCCGGCCGCATGAAGCCTACCTGAACACCGGAATCCGTTACGAGGTGCAGATACCACTCATTTTCAAACGCCGGCGCAAAGTTGAAATGACGGGTATAAAACATTTTGGCCGCGGCGAGATCTTCGACGATATAAACAGGAAAACTGCTCGTTATGGTGATCATGAAAACCTCCTTATATTTCGAACGTTCATAGGGGGTAACAACCTTGCAGCACCCCGGGCCGCGGCCGGTGCTTTGCCGGGCAAAGAATCTTTAATGCGATGAACAGGATTCCGCCGTTCACTGAACCCGAATGTTTCATGAAATGTTCGGGTTAAAAGTCAAACGGAAACATCCTCTGCACGCCCACCAATATGGCCAGTCATCAGAGAATCGCAAGGCCCGCGCCCTGCGGCTGGCAGGACCTGGGCCGCTGTTGTTAAATGGAGATGGTTCTTATGGAAGCAATCGGCCCAAGCCGGAAAAGGTCGCCATCACGATGCATTGATACCGGAATGGATATCGTCGGCAAAATAGAGCAGGCTGCTGTAAAATGAAAAAACCTGGACCAGTTTTTCGGCATCGAACCGGCGTATCAGGCCTTCTTTGCGAATCGTAAGAAACGTGGTCTTGAGTACCGAAACCGCCTGTTCAAGACCCTGTGGATCGGTCGCAGGCGTATTTTTGACAAAACGGACAAGCGCCCGGCCGCTTTGGTCCGCCAACTGTTTCAATTCACGGGCCATGATGATGTCATACCCGCTGTCATCCAGGGCATTCAGTGCCCGGGCCATATTGCGCAAGTGCTCCACGGAACGGCTGAGGACAGCGACCTTATGGGTCAAATTGTCTTTGAATTTTTTCCGGTAGAGCAGGGACTCGTGCTGCCGGATCTTCTCCAGCAGGGCGAAGTTGCCCCAGACATCATCCACCAGGTTCGTCAGCAGGGATTCCTCGACATGCTGCTGCCTGGCGATAAACGCTTCAACCAGGGTGAGACATCGTTCCGCACATTGTTCGGCCTGGGCTTCCAGCTTGATCCTAAGCACATCCACTTTGCGTTTCGGAAAAACCAGGACGGAAACAGCAAAGGCACATATGATGCCGATGCCGATCTCCATGACCCGGGACAACCCGAAAAGCCACGCATCCTGGGTTTGCAGTCCGGTCATGACAACAATGACCACGGTTATGGCCGCCATCCGGTAGCGCTTGCGATAGCGCGTCAGAAAGCTGCAGACCCCGATGGTAACGAACAGGGCGATGCCCACGGGAATGGGGGTTTTGGGGACCAGGAGGATGACCACGACACCCAGCAGGGCGCCGATGATGGTGCCGGAAAAGCGATACAAACACATCTCCACCGAATCCGCCACGTAAACCTGCATCACGATGACGGTGGATATCACCGCCCAATATCCGAATTCCAGTGCCAGGACCGTTGTAATGGCGTAGGCCAGAACAGCTGCCAGCGCAGTCTTGAAGCCGTGTGTCATGTGGGTCGCGAAAACATTCATGGTGCCCCCTAACAATTGAAAAGCGGCCTTCTTACAGCATAAGACCAGGGAAGGCAAGCCGAATGGGCAGGCAATGGGCTCAAGCGGATGATCAGGTCGAACGGGATGGATACTCACGGCGAATCTTTTGGATCGCCGCGTCGAGCTTCTGGAGAAAACGGGAGCGATCGCGCTTCTGCAGGGGCGGCGGCCCGCCCGTGATCTCGCCGGCGCCGCGCAGGTCGGCCATCAGGTCGCGCAGGGCCACCGCGTCACCGACATTGTCTTCCGTAAAGGGTTTCCCGTTGGGCCCCAGTACGCTCGCGCCAGCCTTGACACAGCGGCTCGCCAGGACGATGTCCGCCGTGATCACGATATCGTTAAGCTGCACCTGTGCGACGATCCAGTCATCGGCCGCGTCGAATCCGGCCGACACGACTTCCAGTTCGATCCATTTTTCATTGGGGATGCGCATCCAGGCGTTGGCCACCAGGGTGACACGGAGCCCATAGCGGCGGGCGACACGGTAGACTTCCTGCTTTACCGGGCAGGCATCGGCATCGACATAGATGTGCAGCAAATGAAATGCCTCCCTCACCTTGCTTTGAAATCATGCTGTTCGGATCGATATCGGAACGATCTGGCACGCTACAAGTCGGCGTAATGGGTTTCCATGCAGCGCGGGTAGATGCTGTGACTGAACTCGGATTCGGAATGGGCATGGATATAGGCTTTGGGCCTCTTTCCATTAAACGCGGGCGAAACGGCCCGGTCGCGGCGCCGGCCGCAATTCGTTCACGCGCCGTTCATTGCATAATGGATCCTTTTATTCAAGAAACAACCACAGGGCCGGATCGGTCCGGGCCATACGGGGCATGTCCTAGTGGTATCCCGCGTTCAAATGCCCGCCATCGACACTGTTGGGCTCAACCGTCGGTATTGAATCCCTCGATATTGTCCCCTTTGTGAATGAAGGCGGTGAGGGTTGCGTAGGCCCGTTCGTAGGCCGCCATCACGTTCCGCATCTGGTCGCACATGGGATCATGGTCCCCCAGGTCGCCGACCATCTCGCCCAGCAGTTGACGGCCGTCATCCAGGTGGTGTGCCATGCGCGCTGCCAGGTTTTTACGCGAGCTGTGGCGGACCTGCTCCTTTTGGATCAGCGGCACGAGGTGCTGAACGGAAGCTTCCACCAAGGCATCCCGCGCAACGCTATGGGAACGGGCGACATCATCGAGGATCTCGGCGGCATCCCGGCTGATAACATATGTTTTGGCCGTTCGGGGTTTTTCCTCCAGGTCAAGCGCTTGCGCCCGCGCGGCAATCACCTGGAGGGTTTCCGGTTCCTGCACCATATGATCGAAAAGGGACTTGGGCTTCAACCGCAGGTGGGAGCCCAGGATGTTCATGGCCTCGATACACCGGGGCGTCAGCTTGAAGGCGACCCGGATGGACTGCCGACCGCGCAACTCGGTCGCGGATGCCCTTGGAAGGGATACGTCGGGGGCTTTTGGGTGGGCGGACTTTTTGGTCATGTTGCAAACTCCCGCTCGGGAAACCGCATCATTACTTTATGATAAAATAAATATATTATAATGACATAAAAAATGCAATGCCGATATTGACACACCATAAAAAATTGCTAAATTTTTGTTCAAACGGCAGTGAAAGTCATCACTGAATGTCCAATAAAATTAATTAAACAGGAGGACTTAGCCATGATTTACCGCAGCATGTACGGTGTTCCCACATGGAAAGTTCGCAGCCCGTTTCATGAACTCGATCTAATGCAGCGACAGATGGACCGGCTAATGGATACCCTCAGCGGCCAGCGCACGGGGCATGTGTCTGCCGGCGTTTTCCCGCCCATCAATCTGACGGAGGATCAGGACAACTACTACGTGCGGGCCGAGTTGCCAGGCATCGAAGCCGACAAACTCGATATCCAGGCCACGGGCAACAACCTGTCCCTCTCCGGGGAGCGCCGGATTGCCGAGGAAGGCAATGGCGTCCGCTACCACCGGCGCGAGCGTGAAGGCGGCTCCTTTTCCCGTGTGATCACGCTCCCCGGCGACATCGATGCCGAAAAAGTCGACGCCGAAATGGCCAATGGCATTTTGACCATCAAGATCGCCAAAGCGGAAAAGGCCAAACCCAAACAGATTACGGTTCGCCATTAATGACCGGTTTAGAAAAGGAGGATTCGATATGGCTGCCACCGATAGCAAAGAACTCAAAGTCCGGGAAAAACAGGAACTGGCCCAGCCTGCCGAACAGACCCGACCGGGAGCCGTATTTACGCCGAGCGTGGATATTTTTGAAACCGACAATGACATCACGCTCCTGGCCGATATGCCCGGTGTCCGGCCGGAAAATCTGACCATCGACCTGCGGGACAACACCCTGACGCTGGAAGGCGACATCGCGCCGATGGAAGCCCAGAAGGAAGAGATGATCTACATGGAATATTCCACCGGGCGCTATTATCGCCAATTCTCGCTGTCCGAAGTCATTGACCAGGCCAAAATCGACGCGCAGATGAAAGATGGCGTATTGCGGCTGTCACTGCCCAAAGTCGCCAAGGCCACGCCGCGTAGAATAACGGTAAAAGCGGCCTGACAACCCAGACCAGCCGGTAAGTTGCCTCCTCGCTTACCGGCTGGCGTCCCCGTGGAGAACGGGCCGGCTCTTTGGGAGGCCGTCGGCAGAAATAACCTTCTTCGGGTTCCCCTTCCAGGAGGTTCCGATGCCGCATGACTATTACATCGTTTTGGGAGTCGAGCGTGGTGCGGATTTATCCCAGATCAAACGTGCCTACCGCAATGCCAGTAAGCGCTACCATCCCGACACGGTTGGCGGCGACACCTGTTCCCGCAAGTTCATCGAGGCGCAGGAGGCGTACGAAGTCTTGTCCGATACCGCCAAACGCCGGGCTTACGACGCCGAACTGGTCCGGCGGGAACCGCCTGTAAATATCCGGCCCTCCGAAGAAGCATCTCCCCGGCAGGCCGCCCCTAGGGAAGCCTTTCGGCGCCGTCCGACGGTTGTCGACGATTGCTTCGAGGGGTTTAAACCAGGCCTCGATCGCCCCAGCGCCGTGCCCGGATACCATCACCACGGTTTGTATCTGCAGGCGATCCTTTCACCGGAGGAAGCGTTGCACGGCGGCATTTTTCCCGTCTCCGTGCCCGTTATGGCGCCTTGCCCCGATTGCCGCACGAGCAGCCTGTGGGAGGCTTTTTTCTGCCCCTGCTGCCGGGGACGCGGGTTGGTGCATGCCCTTCGCGAATTCAACCTGCAGATTCCCCCGGAGACAAAAACGGACACAACAGTGGCGGTCACGTTGGAGGACATCGGCCTGCCCGACGTCCGTCTCATTATCGATGTGCTGGTCTCCAGAAAACCCTTTGGTTATGGACGCCCGGCACCGCTTGATTGAGCCCGACAGCTGCGGCAATGGAAACGACAATTCCATCAAGAACACGCAACATTCCTTTGATTCGCACTTCAGGAGGACGCCATGGTTCATGAATTCTGCCCCGATTGCGGCCATCTTTTACCCAAAGCCCTGACCCGCTGCACCTTTTGCGGATGGTCACAGGACATCGACGATCTGGCCGGCCGAAAATTCGATCCGGACCCGGAAGAAGCGCTTGTCCACAGCCTGACAGACAACGTTTATCCGGGCGAAGGGGCGATGCTGTAAGCACCCTTCGCCTTCAAAATGGCTCGGGCCGGGATCTTCCCGCAACCCAAGCAGCACTGATACGGGATCCCGGCCTTCACCATGTTCCATTCTAAGAAATTGGACCGTTTGAGCGCTCCATTCCGATGAAAAAACCAATCATTATAGGATATCCCCTACTCCCCATTCACTTTCCATGCCCACGCATCAAACCACCACACATTTCCTACCCCCTTGGCTGCCACCCCCCCCTTAAAATCCATAACATATTAATTTAATAATGTTTTTACCAAAAAACAAAGGCCGAGAATCATACTTTTGTAACCTATTTTCGGATTCCCTACGTCTACTAGGATGAAATAGCATGCCGCCCGTTGCGTTCCAGCAGCAGCCCATGGGCAGGTTATGTCGGCAAATCCAACGCCAACCTTAAAAGGTGCAGTCATTTTGCGTACGAGAAAGACAAAACAGACATTCGCCAAATTCATCCTGCTGGTGCTGATGGTCACCCCCATCGGATGCGCCGCCGTGGGACCCGATTATGCCCAGCCGTCATTACCGCTGCCTGAACAGTGGCCCAACATGACGGACGACGGGACCCAACAGGATGCGAACCTGCTGGCTGAGTGGTGGCAGGGGCTGAACGACCCCCTGCTGACGCGCCTGATCAAGCAGGCGGCTGCCGACAATCTGGATGCCCGCGAGGCGCTTTCCCGGGTGCGCCAGGCCCGGTTTCAACGGCGGCAGACCCGTGCGGCCCTGTTTCCAAGCCTGGATGCCAGCGGTTCCGCCACCAAAAGCGTCCGGCATGATGACGACGGCCACACGGATACCGAACTCTATGCGGCCGGATTCGATGCGGGGTGGGAATTGGACGTCTTCGGTGGCACCCGCCGGTCGGTGGAAGCCGCCCAGGCCGACCTGGAAGCCGGTGTCGAAGATCTGCGGGACGTCATGGTGACACTGCTGGCCGAGGTGGTGGTCAATTATATCGATGTGCGCACCTACCAGGCACGCCTGGCGGTGGCCCAACGCAATTTGGCAACTCTGGAGGAAACCTGGCAGCTGCTCAAGGCCCTCGCCCAGGCGGGCACGGGTGACGAGCTGGCGGTGGCCCAGGCCCGGTATAATCTGGAAAGCGGCCGCGCCACGCTTCCCGATCTGGAAGCGGGGCTGGAAACCGCCATGAACCGCCTGGCCGTTTTGACGGCTCAGCCGCCCGGCAGCCTGCAGGCTGAATTGACCCAGGTCCGGCCGATTCCCACCGTCGCGAGGGAAATGGCCGTCGGGGTGCCAGCCGACATCCTCAGACAGCGCCCGGACATCCGGCAGGCGGAACGCGAGCTGGCAGCCCAGACCGCCCGTGTCGGGGAAGCCACCGCCGACCTCTACCCCAAGTTTACCCTGAGCGGATCCATTGGGCTGGAAGCCCTTTCCTTGGGCGACCTGTTTTCTTCCCCCGACCGGCTCTGGTCTTTCGGCCCCACCATCAGCTGGCCGGTGTTCGATGCCGGCGCCATCCGCAGCAACATCAGCATACAGGAAGAACTTCGTCAACAGGCCCTGCTGCGCTACGAGTCCGCGGTCCTGTCCGCACTCGAAGAGGTCGAAAAGGCCCTGGTGACCTATGACCGGGAACAGCAGAAAATCGTGACGCTGCGCACTGCGGCCCAGGCGGCCGATCTCGCGGCTGAATTAGCCGGCCATCAGTATGTCACCGGCATGACCGGCTTCAGCGACGTGCTGGACGCCCAGCGTTCGCAACTTTCTTTCGAAGATCAAATGACCCGGAGCCAAGGAGCCGCTTTAACAGCCCTGGTTGGACTCTACAAAGCCCTGGGAGGGGGATGGCAATCCCTCCTTCCACCGGGAGAATTTTCTCCACGCGAAAATGACAAAGGAGCCGGATGATGCTGGAGGGCAATACCACCACGGTTGAACAAACCTTGGGGCAGGCCACCGCCGCCAACGGGCGCAAAAAACGACGCGCATGGCTGGCCGGGGGTATCCTGCTACTGATTGTCGCCGCCGCGGCCGTCGGGATCCTTCTTCGCCCGAGCGGCAAGGCTGTGGGCTTTCAGACCCAGCCGGTGCAACAGGGCGATCTGGCCGTTACGGTCTCCGCCACCGGCAACCTGGAAGCCACCAACCAGGTGGAGGTGGGCAGTGAACTGTCCGGCACCATCACCCGCATGACGGCCGATTACAACGATACGGTAGAAGCCCGGCAGCCCCTGGCGTACCTGAACGACGTCCAATACGAAGCGGCGGTGTTGCGGTCCCGCGCCGAGGTTGCCTCGGCCCGGGCCAATTATCAGGAGGCCCTGGCCACCCGGGACGCAGCGGCGAAACAACTGCAACGCTACCGGAAAACGCGGGAACTTACCAACGGCAAACTGCCGTCCCTGGATGATCTGGAACAGGCGGAAGCCGAGCTGAAGCGCTCGAAGGCCGCCTTGGCGGCCGCGGCCGCGGCCATCACAGTGGCCCAGGCCAATCTCAAATCCGACGAGGCCGATCTGGCCAAAACAGTGATCTACGCCCCCATCAGCGGCGTCGTCCTCAGCCGGGATGTGGAACCCGGTCAGACCGTGGCCGCCTCGCTGGAAGCGCCGGTGCTCTTTGTCCTGGCAGAGGATCTGCGCCGCATGGAACTCCAGGTGGATGTGGATGAAGCCGACGTGGGCCAGGTCAGGGAGAACCAGACGGCCGCCTTTACGGTGGATGCCTACCCGGACCGCACCTTTGCGGCCCGGATCACCCAGGTGCGCTACGGCGCCGAAACCACGGACGGTGTGGTGACCTATAAGGCCGTTTTGGCGGTGGAAAACCCCGATCTCCTGTTGCGGCCGGGCATGACGGCGACTGCGGATATCACGGTCCTGAAGACCGAAAACACCCTGCTGGTGCCCAATGCCGCCCTGCGGTTCACCCCGGCTGCGCCGGCCGCAGGTGAGGGCAAGCGCCGAGGCCTGTTGTCCTCCCTGCTGCCCGGGCCACCCCGCCGTCCAAGAGCAAAAAAGTCCGCCGGAACCGAAACGGCGCATGCCAACGGCAAAAAAGCCCGCGTCTGGATGCTGCAGGGCGACCGGCCGCGGCCTGTCCCCGTTGACATCATCGCCACGGATGGCGCCTTGACGGCCGTCCGTTCGGCGGAGCTGCAGCCCGGTATGGAACTCATCGTCAATGCCCTCAACACGCAGAAGTGAGCTCTCGAAAATGGCCTCGGAATCCACACCGCCACTGATTGAATTTCACCAGGTGGCCAAGGTCTACGGGCAAGGCACGGCGACCATGCGGGCCCTGGACGGCATCGATCTGAGCGTCCGGGCGGGGGAGTTCGTGGCCATGATGGGCCCCAGCGGGTCCGGCAAATCTACCTGCCTGAACATCCTGGGAAGTCTCGACACCCCCAGCGAAGGAAGCTATCGCTTCGAGGGGGTGCCGGTGGAACGCTTGTCCCGGGACCAGCGCGCCCTGCTGCGCCGCCAGTTCCTGGGGTTTATTTTCCAGGGCTTCAACCTCCTCAACCGGACATCCGCGCTCGAAAACGTCGAACTGCCTCTGATCTACCGGAAAATGCCGGCCCGGGTGCGCCATGAAAAAGCCATGGCCGCCTTGACGGCCGTGGGGCTGGCCAAATGGGCCCATCACGCCCCCGGAGAATTGTCCGGCGGTCAGCAGCAGCGAGTGGCCATTGCCCGGGCCCTGGTAGGCCAGCCAAGGGTGCTGATGGCCGACGAACCCACCGGGAACCTGGATTCGGTGCGCAGCCGGGAAATCGCCGCAATGCTGAAGGACTTCAATCGCCGCCAGGGCATCACCATCGTAATGGTGACCCATGAACCCGAAATGGCGGCCTATGCCGACCGCCAGATTCACTTTCAGGACGGCCGCATTACCTCGAACGGACACCACGGGAAGAAACGCTGATGCTCTGGGAAACCTTTCTGCTGGCCCAGCGGACCATCCGCCGCAACGCGCTGCGCTCCACACTGACGATCCTGGGCATCGTCATCGGGGTGGCCGCCGTCATAACCATGGTAACTCTGGGCAGCGGCGCCACGGCCAAGGTCACCAGCGACATCTCCTCTTTAGGCACCAACACACTCCATGTCCGCCCCGGTCAGGGGATGCGGGGACCGGGGGGAGCCCGCACCAGCGCCGATCAATTTACCATTGAGGATGCGGACGCCATTGCCAGCAATGTCGCCGGCCTTGCGGCCGTAGCTCCCACCGCCACGGCGTCGAGCCAAGCCATCCACGGAAGCGCCAACTGGTCCACCGCCGTTACCGGCGCCTCCAACACGTTTTTCCAGGTTCAGAGCTGGTCGATTGCCCAGGGCCGCGTCTTCTCGGCCGGCGAATTAAAGGCCGGCAAGGCCGTCTGCCTGCTGGGGCAAACCGTATGGGAGGAGCTTTTTGGGGTAGTATCACCCCTTGGTCAAACTATCCGTCTGGGCAAAATCTCTTTCAAAGTGATCGGAACACTCCAGGAAAAAGGGCAGTCCAGCTTCGGTACGGACCAAGACGACATCGTCGTCATTCCGCTGCGCACCCTACAGCGGCGCATCAGGGGGGATACGGATGTGGGTACCATTCTCGTGGCCGTGGCCGACGGTGTCGCCACCACGTCCGTCCAGGGACATATCGAAAACTTGATGCGCGAACGGCGGGGCATTCGACCGGACCAGGATGATGACTTTCATGTGCGCGACATGAAAGAACTCATCGACACCCTCACCGGCACCACCACCGTCCTGACCGCCCTGCTCAGCGCGGTGGCCGGGGTCAGCCTCCTGGTGGGCGGCATCGGCATCATGAACATCATGTTGGTGTCGGTGACCGAACGAACTCGCGAAATTGGCACCCGGCTGGCCATTGGCGCCCTGGAGCGGGAGGTGCTGATGCAGTTCCTGGTGGAATCGGTGGTGCTGTCCACCTTCGGCGGGGTGATCGGCATCGCCTTAGGTTTGTGTGCCGCAGGCCTCGGGTCCTATTTCATTGGGGTTCCCTTCGTCTTCAAACCCGGCATCGTGGCGGCCTCTTTCCTGTTTTCCGCCGCCGTGGGAGTGGTCTTCGGCTATGTCCCGGCCCGCAAGGCCGCCCGGCTAAACCCCATCGAAGCGTTGCGCTATGAATAGAGACTTACAGACGAAATGGGGGGAAAACCTTGCCTTCTCATTGGAGAAGACTTGAAACCGATTTGTAGGTTTCGGGCGCGGTTTTCCCGTGCTTTGACGGTTTCCCCTGATTTCCAAATTTTCGAATTCCCTATTCCCTGAAGTCCTTTTGTATCGGAAACCGTTGCCCCGCAGCCCTTTACAATCGCGTCACCTCCGGAAGAATGCGCCACTCACTTCAACTGGCTGTCCTTGCTGCCGCGCCGATTGAAAAGCGCCGGCGCCGCCTGGCGCTTTTCCAGTCCGGCCTGGCAATCGACACACAGGCGCACGCCCGGGATGGCCTGGCGCCGCGCCTCGGGGATGGGTTCTTCGCACATCTCGCAATGGGTCCGGCTTTCGCCTTCGGGCAGCCGGCTGCGGGCCAGCTTGACGGCGTCCGCCACGCTGGCGTCGATTTGTTCCTGCACATCCCCGTCACGGGACCACCCTACGGCCATGATTCATCTCCCGTCTTGATGCGTTTTTTCTTGTTGTTACCATGCCGCCATAGTCAATGGATACGGCGTTGTCGACCGGCTAAACCGGCGGGCATGTCATGGCTGGAGGGATTCAATCCGCAAGCTTCGAACCATGTGTTCCAAATGGGCGAGGGGTGTTTCCAGCCCCCCTCCGACAGCATACACGCCGATCAACGTCTTCTCCCTGTAGCCGACAACCCCGTAGGCGGTCAAATTATAGCCGAGATATTTCAGCTTGATGATGCAAAAGTTGCCTTCGCCGCCCGGCAGCCGGATCCGTTCCTTATGCTTGACCTGGATATGGTTTACCCCTTGGGTTTGCGCGAGCTGCCTTACAATATAATCTTCACTGTCGGCCAGCTTCAATCCGTCCGGAATGTCGTCGCAGACCACCGTCACAACGGGAAAACCCGTCAACCCGCTTTTTTGAAAAACGACGGGAGGGACAAGCTCCGGCCCGCTGTCGCCCAGGTCGGCGTCATAAGTCAACGAAAAACCCATGGATGGATTCACATACGGCTTCCATTGGGGCTGAGAGGACCCCGGGGCCATTGCCTGCCGCCGTGTGTCCCGGTCGGCATAATTGGCCGTCTGCCAGAACTGATCCAACGATTGCAACCGCGCGAAAGCGGCGTGGTTTCCCGGAAGCGGCCGATCGGATTTGACCGCCGGCATGATGTAGCGCCGGAAAAGGCCCGCCGGGAGAAACCGCGACAATGCGGCCAGGCGGCCGGTAAACACCACCACCATGTTGTGACGCTTCGAAACGTAGATGCGTTGCCCCCTGTATCCAATGGCCGCGACCTCCCCGGGCCCCATCACCCACCATTGGTATCCGTAGCCGGACGCCCGACCCACCGGTATATGGCTGCGGGTGGCATCCGCCACCCATTGGGCCGATACGATTTGCCGCCCGTTCCATCGTCCATCTTTCAGGAAAAGATACCCGAACCGGGCCATGTCGCGGGGGCGCATGCAAAGCCGCCCCCAGCCGATGGTCTGGCCCCGGCTGTTGGCCGGCCAGTCGACATCCTGTATGCCGAGGGGGGTGAACAGATGTTCCTTGGCAAACGCCAGGCCGGGCTGGCCCGTTACCTGCTGGATAATGGCGGTCAGCAGAAACGAAGCCCCGTTGCAGTATTCAAACCGCGTGCCCGGCGCTTCGGCAATCGGAAGGTCGAGCATATGCTGTACCCAATCCGTGCTGCCGCGCAATGCCCTCAATCCGGCCCACTGGTGGTGGATCGAGTCCCGGCACTTTAAACCGGTTGTCATCCGCAGCACATCCTGCAGCGTGATTTGCTGTTTGCGCTTATCCGGATGCCGGGGGGTTTTGTCCGGGAAAAAGTCCAGCAGGGGCTGAGCGACCGAAGCGATATAGCCTTTATCGATGGCAATACCGATGAGCGTCGATGAAATGCTTTTGGTGCAGGAATGGAGATCATGCCGCGCTTCCGGCGTCCGGGGGAATTGATAGGTGTCGAGAACCACGTAACCGTTGCGGACAATCAGGATGCTGTCGACTTCAAGGTTTTTCTGCCAGAGCCTGTCCAGCATGTCGGCCAGCATTGCCGAACACATCCCCTGGCTTTCGGGGGTGGCCTTGCGCCACTGTTGATCGGGCCAGTAGTCCCCGGCGGCCAGGGCCGCAGGCGGGGCGCCAAGGCACAGGGCCCAGATCAACAAGGGTATGGCGAAAGCAAGGAAAGGTTTCAAATGATCTCTCCCTATCTTCCGTAATTGGGAAATTCCCGTCGCCTCGCACTATCGGCCGGATGCCGAAATTTATGGACCTTGATCTATTTGACCACCGTAAGCGGGAAATCCATTCCGATGGAATACACGACCGGGTATTGCGGTTGCTGTTTAAACTGCTGAGAGAATAAAGGAAGTTGTTCTTCGACATAGGCCAGAAGACGTTTAACAGTCACGGTTGTCTGATCCCCCATGGCCGCCTTGCCATTTAAACCCTGCAGAAGGGTATGCGTAAAAACGCCATGGCCAAGCTCTTTTACTTCCGCCGCGTATTGGTTTTGGGTGGATGCGGCAATGATATAGACCCCGGAGGCTCTTGCCAGTTGCATTAAGGCCCTGCGGTCTTCATATCCCCTGAACGCCAAAAGGGCAGCCCCGCTTTTACAGGAATCCATGATCAGAAGAACTTTTTGAGCACGCGCATTTTTCAAATAGTCGGCCAGGGCGCGCGATGATATTCCCTGATGGCGAACTTCCTCATCACGTTCCGGTCTCAGTAAATCATGGGGAATGAAATACCATTGATCATCCACAGCCTGTCCATGCCCGCAAAAATAGAGTGTCAGTACATCTTCAGGTTCCGTGTTATCCACTGCGCGGTCAAGTGCATCTTTAATGCGTTGAGCGGTCGCATTCTCGTCCAGCAGGGTGTCGATGGATACGGATTTAAACAGGTGGTGATCAACCTGACCTTTAAGAAAAGAGGCAATGGCGGTCGCGTCGGGAACGGCATAGTTCAAATTCAATTCCGCGTTGCGGTACCGATTGATCCCGACAACCACGGCGTGCAGGTCGACTTTCCTCTCGGTGGTAGGGTGCTTGACGGTAACAGGTTTCGTTCGCGCCTGAATGCCAGCGCGGTTGAAAGCGATGGCCGAAAACGTATTCGCGCCAGCCAGCAACTTGACGTCAAACCGGGCGATCGATTCATTCTTGACAGACGTAATCTGCAAGCCGCGTGTTGCTTCCCTGTGGACACGTCGGCCATTGTGGTAAAGCGCCATCCGTTCGGCACCGCCCCCGCTGTCTTTTGTTAAAACGGACACGGTAACCGTATCCTTTTCGATCACGGCGCCATCGACGGGTTTTAAAATTTCAATCGATGGCGGCGGCAGGTCCAGACGCGTAAAATCGGCCGGCGCTGTTGTTCTGCCGGACAGCGCCTGCCGGATGGCTTCGGGTTTGTAGAATGATTGGAAATAAGGCTCTATTGAATAGCTGCGCCCATCGATCTTCATCCACAGGTGTCGATAGGCATCTTCAGTCGTGTTGAAATAACCTGCGGGATTGACGACCATCCAGTCCAGGAAGTCGAAATTGACCAGGCACGCTTTGACCTGACGGTCTTCGATATCCCATAGCAGGATGCGCCCGTCTCTCCCTCCGGAAGCAATTCTTTTCCCGTCGGGCGAAAAAGCGATTGCCTCAACCCATCCCGAGTGGCCATTGAATTCCTTCATTAAACGGCCACGATACGCATCCCATATCTTTATGGTCGAACGACTGCCACCTGTGGCAACAAGCTTCCCGTTCCTGGACACGGCAACGGATTTTACCGACCCCGTATGCCCTTTAAACGCCTTCAGCCGCGATCCATCCGAAATGTCCCAGATTTTTGCGACACCGTCATTTCCCCCCGATACCAAGAAACGGTTGTCAGGCGTAAATGCCAGGCTGTTGATCTCACCCGAATCGCCCTTGATAGAACGTAAGGGTCGATTAGCCGCAAGGTCCCAGACAACAATTCGCCCTGACTGGTCTCCGAAGGCTATCATCTGCGAATGGTTTGAAACCGTAAGGGATGTAACCGCCGGACCGCCGTCTCTTAGCAATCCCCGCCTTTGTCCGTTTTGGAGATCCCATGTTTTGATCGCGCCATCAGCGCCACCCGAGATAAGAAGGTTGAATTTGGGGACAATTGCAATCGATGTCCCGATGCTGCGACCAAATGATTTTGCATGGGCACGGGTATTTTCCCAAAGGATGCTTCCGTTCCCCGTTCGGACGGAAATCGCCGTACTGTCACCGACAGCGTGTATTTTCCCGCGATCACCATATTGCACGGATACGGACGTGCGATCTCTATGGTAATATGGGGTTGTGTGGCCTGTTGCGATCGGCTTGGCGAATAAATGCCCTTCCTTGAGATCCCAGATAATGTATCCCCCATAAATATAGCCGGCCGCCATGAACCGTCCATCGGGAGAAAACGCCAGTGACTTGACGCTTGTTCGGGATCGCGGAAGTGCTCCTAATTGCGTCGAAAAAAGATCGGCATTCGCAAAAGCGCTTTGAACCTGGCGGCCCTCCAGGAGGGCTTTTTTATCCTGGTCCGCAACGGACCGTGTTTGGGGGGCATGGCCATAATGCCCCAGGGCACTTTCAGCCTCTTCTCGCACGTAGCGGCTGGGATCGTTTAACGCCTTTTGTAGCGGGGCCACCGCCCTGGGATCGTTTATTTCTCCCAGATAATTGGCGGCAAGCACGCGCACGCGAAGATCCGGGCTTTCAAGGGCTTCTAAAAGCGGTTGAATCTCATTTGTCTTTTGGTAATTATCCCTGATTTTTGCAAAGTTTTGTCGATAATTGCCGGGCGAACAGGCCGCCAGAAGGGCACCCATGACGGACAGCACTACGATTAGGGAAACTATTTTTTTCTGCATACCGTTGCCTGGGAAGGAATGGGGGCCATTGCCGGGATCGCTCCGGATAAGGCCTGTAAAAGCCGTTTCATCCAGAATGCGGTAACGATGCGACTATACCAAACGAATCCATCTTCTAAAAGCTTCCGTTAGCTTGCCGCTATTTAGCCTGAATAGTTGCCTAAAATTTATTGCGTAGGAAAAATTTCATGCCATGTTCGGACTAGCCGCGGCCTTTCTGCCGGGCCGGCAGGAATACAAGGGTGCCCCGCTTGAGCTGGGTGAAATCCTTGATGCGATGGCCGCGCACCAGTTGTCCGTCAGGCAGGAAGTAGATGGTCTCGGGGGCTTTGTAGCCCTTGCCGGCAATGCGGTAGGCGGACTGGTCCTTGCGGAGCTCGAAGGGCCCTTTGTAGCCGACGATCAGCCGGGTGCGGACCGGGAGATCGTCCCAGTCGTCGATGACCGATCCGGTTTTGATCCGGCCGGAGGGCAGGAAATAGATGGTGGTGGCCCGGTTGTAGAGCCGCCCGGCCAGGGACCAGGCCGTGACGCCGTCCGCAATGGTTTTGACCGGGCCGTCGTCCTTGAGCTGTTCGACACTGGCCTCCTGGTTGAGCAGGACCACCGTTTTGGCGGGCAAGCGGTCCCAGCCGACCTTGGCGGCGATTTGATCCCCCGAAAAGATCCGGCCGTCCGGGAACTTGTAGACGGTCGCGGTGCTGTCGAAATCCTCTCCCGCGATCACCCAGGCCGTATTGCGCTTGGAGATGACGTTGGCCTCGTCGGCCGCGGCGACAACGGCTTTGGGGCTGTAGTAGACCGCCGCCAGCTGCCGGTCCGCCGTCAGCCGGCCGTCCCGCACGTCGGGATCATAAGGCCAGGTGGGCCCCACCCCGGCTTTGGCGCGCTCGAAATTCTTGGCGCAGCGCTTGCGGCCGCGGTGGTTTTTGCGGTGCCAGCGGTTGGGATACCCGTAGGCCACCTGGCTGTGGGTCAGGACCGCCCGGTCGTCCAAGTTGTAGACCCCCTGGAGAATGTCGATCAAAAGGCCCAACGACCGGTACTGCGCCGTCGACAGGGGGGCGTAATGATAGCCCACCATCTCGATGCCGATGGACAGCTTGCTGATATCCGTTTCGCCGTTCCACATGCTGGTCCCGGCATGGTCGGCCACATATTGTTTGTCCAGGATGCGGTAGGTGCGGCCGTCGCGCGCGATCACATAGTGGCAGTGCCCGCCGGCCGTACGCCGGCCGCTGCGGAAGCGCTTGCCCCGGGACACGACGCGCAGGGTGGCCTTCCGCCCGAGTTCGGACGTGTGCACGATGATGTATTTGGTCTTGCGGCGTTTGACTTTGGGGTAACGGGAATTCAACCGGGTACGGTAATCGACGATGGAACGCTGAAACCGGGCGGCCTCCTCGCGTGGGTAGGAACGTGCCGGCGAAGGCGCCATCAAAATAGACAGCGTCACAACCAGTGCGGCAAGACAAAATTGTTTGGCTAACCCGGCCCTATTTACCGGCATGACAGCCACCTCATATCCGCGCTTCGAATGGTTCGCAGATGGACTTTGATCAACGCATTCCGTCGGCCAAAAGAACCCTATCAACCGATTTATAGCGAATTCTGTTGGAATATCAATACCTGCAGACTGCTGACCGCGCAGTGAGGCGCCTTTCACAAAGCGGAATGACTCAGGTCACCCCTTTGAAGTGAGCTTAAAAATGGTTTGAAGCCTTTGGTTTTGATTTTCCCATTGTCCCGCGCCGAGCATCGGCGGGGCGGACGGAAAAAAGCGCGCGGACTGTCTGAACCCGCCGTAGCCTATGCGAAGGCGGGTGAGTTTCCGCGTGCTCCGGCCGCCACGACGACGCGCAGGGTTAAGCGGGGCACGGGCGGTTTCTTTTGATTCCTTTTCTTTCCCGGGAAAGAAAAGGAATAGTGCTATCAATCGCCCCGGATGGGTAGAACCGCTCCGGTTACGCCCGCCAAGGTGACAGGCTTCGATCAAACCGGAACTCTGGCAAGCGATCCCTTTGCAAAATTTCAAACCCGCCATCGCAAAATATCGAAAAAGGGAAGTCGCCCGGGGGCTATCATCCGTGCCAATCAAGGCCCGCGCCCCCCTGAAACCGCCTATCCCCGGCCATCGCAACGCCCCGCGCGCACCAGGGCATTTTGGCATGTAATATGCTTTGCCAAATCGAATTAGCCTGCAAGAAACAAGCGTGGGGCGGTTCTTTTAGAGGGGGCGGCCTGAAAATGGTGTTTGAGTTTCCGGTTCTGGTTTTCCCATTGGCCTGTCCCGACACAACCCAAAACCGAGGAGGAAATGACGTTGGGCACTGCCGGAACGTATCCCGTCTTATCGGCCGAAGAAGCGATAACCCACATACAGGACGGCGACACGGTGTCCTTCAGCGGGTTCACCCCGGCCGGATCCGCCAAAGCCGTGCCCGTGGCCCTGGCCCGGCGGGCTCGCGAAGCGCATGCCAAGGGCAATCCCTTCAAGGTCCGGGTTCTCACCGGGGCCTCCAGCGGCTACAGTATCGATGAAGCGCTGGCCCAGGTGGACGCCATTTCCTGGCGGGGGCCCTATCAGTCGGACGGCACCCTGCGCAAGCAGATCAACCGTCAGGAGGTGGAGTATGCCGACATGCACCTGTCCCACCTCCCCCAGGCCGTGGCCGAAGAATTCTTGGGGCAGATCGGCACGGCGGTTGTCGAAGCAACGGAGATAACCCCGGACGGCCGCGTCTACCTCACCACCTCCATCGGCGCTTCACCGACCTATCTGAAATACGCCCAAAAGGTGATCATTGAAATCAATCGGCATCAGTCGCCCCGTTTGCGCGAGATGGCGGACATTTTTGTGATGCCGGCACCGCCGAACCGTTATCCGATCCACATTTATGAGCCCCTGACCCGGATCGGCTGGCCCTATGCGCAGGTGGACCCGCGCAAAATCGTCGGTATCGTCGAAAATGACGAGCCCGACCGATTGGGTGACTTCAGCCCCCCGGATGCCGCCAGCCTCAAGATCGCCGATCATGTGATCCGTTTCCTGATGGATGAAATGCGGGCCGGCCGTATCCCCCCGACGTTTTTGCCCTTGCAGTCCGGGGTGGGCAATGTCGCCAACGGCCTCATGTCCGGCCTGGGCGCCCATCCGGACGTACCGCCGTTCATGATGTACTCGGAGGTCTTCCAGAATTCCCTGGTCGATATCATGGCCGCGGGGAAACTTTTGGGCGCCAGCGCCACCAGCCTGACCATCACACCGGACAAGCTGCAGCAGATTGTCGACAACATGGATTTTTTCTGCACGCGGATCGTCTTGCGCCCCCAGGAGATCTCCAACCACCCGGGGATTATCCGTAGGCTGGGGGTCATTTCCATCAATACGGCCATCGAATTCGATATCTACGGCAACGTCAATTCGTCCCATCTGTTCGGCACGGATATCATGAACGGCATCGGCGGCAGCGCCGATTTCACCCGCAACAGCTACATCTCCATTTTTACGGCCCCGTCCGTTGTCAAAAACGGCCGCCTGTCAGCGGTGGTCCCCATGTGCACGCACATCGACAGCACGGAGCATTCGGTCCAGGTCCTGGCCACGGAGCAGGGCCTGGCGGATCTCAGGGGCTTGGGGCCCGTGCAGCGGGCCAGGCGGATCATCCGGAATTGCGCCCACCCTGACTATCGGCCGTATCTGGAAAAGTACCTTCGGGAAGCCCGTGTCGGCCACATTCCCCATGACCTGGGCCGGTGTTTTGACCTCCACCGGAATTTTCTGGAAACCGGTTCGATGCTGCCGGAAGTCATCCCATAGAGGCAACCTTTCTGGTTCCCCTTGGGCAAGCTTTCCCCTTGCGGTTGACACCCACCGGCAAAATGTTAAGTGTTGACCTTTACGGGTTTCCTGCGTCGTCGTTATGCTGGGCCCCCTTGACCCCCGGAATCCTTGATGCCCTGACACGAACCATGAACATCTACCGCACCGACATCTTTCCTCTGCCGCTCCCCCCCGGGCACCGCTTTCCGGCGGAGAAATACACGCTGCTCGCCCGCCGGCTGGTGGACGAAGCCATTGTTGCCGACGGTGAGATGCGCGTGCCCCGCGAGGCGACCCGGAAAGAATTGCTGCGGGTGCATACCCGCGATTACCTGCGGCGTCTGGAAAGCGGACAGATGACCACGAAGGAGATGCGGCGAATCGGGCTGCCCTGGTCCATCGAGCTGGTCAGGCGGGCCTGTCGGTCCGTGGGTGCCACGGTGGAAAGCGCCGGCGCCGCCCTGAAGGACGGCGTGGCCATATCCCTGGCCGGGGGCACCCACCACGCGTTTGCCGACCGGGGCGAAGGCTATTGCCTATTGAACGACGTGGCCGTGGCCGCACGCAGCATCCAGGCCACAGGCCGGGCGACACGCATCCTGGTTATCGACGCCGATGTTCACCAGGGCAACGGCACGGCCGCTATTTTCCGCAACGACACCACGGTGTTTACCTTCTCGATTCACGGCAAAAACAATTTCCCGCTGCAGAAGCAGGTGAGCGACCTGGATGTCGAACTTGCCGATGCCACCGGCGATGATGCTTATCTCGAAGCCTTGCACCAGGGGCTGGAGACGGTTGCCGGCCGCTTCGCGCCGGAGCTGGCCTTCTACCTGGCCGGGGCCGACCCCCACCGCAACGACCGCTACGGCCGCATGGCGTTGACCCGGCCGGGCCTGGCCGAACGGGACCGGCAGGTGCGGGCCTTCTGCCGCCGACACGGCCTGCCGGTGGCAGTCACCATGGCCGGCGGCTACGGCCGCAACACCACCGATACTGTAGATGTCCACGTGCAGACGGTGAGGGTCTTTAAAAACACAACACTGAAACAGCAAAGAGGATCCTCCCGCAGAGCGTTAGGCCTCAGGTAGCCCCTTCGAAGGGGGCATAAGTGGTTTTGAGCCCTTGGTTTTCCCATTGTCCCGCGCCGAGCATCGGCGGGGCGGACGGATTAAAGCGCGCGGACTGTCTGAACCCGCCGTAGCCCAAGCGAAGGCGGGCGAGTTTCCGCGCGCTCCGGCCGCTCCGACGACGCGCAGGGAAGCCCCGTAGGGGCCGCGGGACACGGGCGTCTTCTTTTGCTTCGTTTTCTTCCACGAGGAAGAAAATGAAGAAACGCGTTCATAAAAACAACCCGGATCGGTCCAACCTCTTCGGGTCCTCCACCAGAGGTGGTTGGCTTAGATTGATTCGTATTGTCTGCATCCATCCCTCGGGCCTCTGGTTGCCCCCGGGCGCGTGCTTTGGTAGAGTTGTTGAAATTCTGAATTTACATCCCTCTATTTCGCGTGTTGAAAAGGGAGGATGCCAAACCGGTCTTGAAGCGGCAGGAGGCCCGATGCGTTCGTCCGTAAAGACATCCCTGAAACTTATCGTCCTGTGCACCCTGGCAATGGTAACCATTGCCGGATGCATGGACAGCACCCTCGATTTCCAAATTCGGTTCGATGATGTCCACGGGCTCAAAAAAGGCGATCCGGTGGTCTTTGAAGAATCCGTCATCGGTTCCGTAACGCAAGTCGCCTACACGGATGCCGGCGATTTCCTGGCCGCCATCGCCATCCAGCAGGAATTCGCCAGCGCCGCCACCCAGGCCAGCCTTTTTTATATCGACGCCGCCCCGCAAAACAGCGGGCTAAAAGCGGTTTGGGTGGCCCAGATGGAGACGGGCGCCCCGCCCATCGAAGAAGGCGCCCTGGTGGACGGGCACGCCAAATATGCCGTCCTTTACGAACAGTTCGCCCACCAGATCGGGAAAAACCTTTTGCTTTTCGAAGCCGGGATCGATGAATTTTTCCGCGCGCTCAAGGGCATTTCCGAAAGCGAGCAAATGCAGGAAATCGAAAAGCAGCTGGATGACATCATCGCCGATCTGGGGACCATGACCAACGAGATGAAACACAAGCTCGAGAATGAAATCCTGCCGCTTTTAAGGGAGAAGATCGAAGAGCTGCGCCAAAGCCTGGAGGTCACCGGCCAGGAGAACGACCTCGACAGCATCGATCGGAAAATGGACGTTATCGATGAAGAGCTGAGCGTCTGAGCAAAACAAGTTTCCGGGTGATCGCATCGACCGGAACCAGACGTGTGCCCTCTGGATAACCCCCCCGAATCCCCTGCCAACCGTCTTTCACCAGAAACCGGTCACCGGGCCGCATACCGCCTGAGCACATCGCCATACACCGTTTCCACTTTGGCGAAAATCCCGCGCCAGGTAAACGCGGCCAGGGTGTCCTGGACGGCCGCAAAATCGATGCGAGTCCGCTGTAAAGCCCCCGCCATCTGGACTTCAAGGGCCCGGGCCAGGTTCCGCTCGAAGGCCGGCAGATCCTCGGGGTACGGCTGGTCCATGTTGCGCAGCCGCGGGGTGGGCACCAGGGTGATATCTTCGCTGCGCACATCCCCCAGCACTTCCATGACACCGGGCAGATCCGTGGCCACCACGCGGCAGCCGCTGGCCAGGGTCTCCAATACCACCAGCGGCAGGCCCTCGAACAGGGATGGCAGGACAAAAATGTGGGCCTGTTGGAAAAGGGCGGCCAGGCGCATCTGCGGGATCTGGCCGTGGATGATAACCCGCTCTCCCATGGTTTCGGCCAGTCGCAGGCAGGCCTCTTTTTCAGGGCCGCTTCCGCCCCCCACCAGGTGCAGCTGCCATTCCGGCCTCGCGATCGTTTGCAGGGCCTTGAGCAACCAGGGCAGCCCCTTGGCGTTCCAGAGCTTGCCGGCGTAGACCACCTGCACCGGCGGCGCAACAGGCTTTTCCGCCGGTTTGAAAAGGGTATCGCTGTAGCCCGCCCCGGTGACGATCACGCGCTCCGACGGCAGTTCGTAAAATTGGGCGATGTCCTCGGCCTGGGGCCCACTCAGCGCCAGGGCCGCATCCAGGTCGCGGCAGCCGCTCAGGACCCGGGAGCGCAGATGGGGGCAATTCTGGAATTGCCGCAGGTCGGTCCCGTGGCAGGAAGTCACCACCGGTATCCCGGGGAAAAGGCGCCGCACCAGGGAACTGATCAGCCAGAGGTGATGACTGTGGATGATGTCCGGCCGGAAGTCTGCCACGGTCTGGGCCAGCACCCGGGTGAAGACCTTTTCGTACATAGCGCGCTCGTCGTCCGACAGGTCCTTAAAACGGGTGCTGGGGTAGGGCATGATATCCGTCATGCCGGGAATCGCAAAGGGAAGATCCGCCCCGTTGAACCGCACGAAGCGGCATTGATCCGGGGCAACGCCCTGGAGCTCGGCCCCGGTGTCGTCCTGGATGCCGGCAATCATGATGTTCGCGTGCCCCCGGGCGGCGGCTTCACGCATGATGGCCTGGAGGTAGATGCCGCTGCCGGTGGCATCCGGGCGCTGGCCGAGCACGTGCAGGATTCGCAGTCGCAGGGGTGTTTCCGTCATGGGCGCTCCCAATTCAGTTCATAAAAACGGGGGAGAGGATCTGTCATGTACCGTCAGCGAGCCCGCCGTGGCCTGGGTCGTGGACGCGGGCGGTTGGGGGGTTTGGGGCGGTTGGGGGGTTTCGGAGACGGTCGGTAATGGTGGTGATGGTGGTGGCGATGCCGGCTGTCGTTCCAGTAGGAGCCGTAACCAACGCTGACGCCGTAGTGCACCGTCGGCGGGTAGGCCGAGGAGGCGCAGCCCGCAAGCGCGAACGCCAGAAGACCTGCCAAGAAAATTAACCATAACCGTATTGCGCGCCACATGGGAACACGTCTCCGGATAAAATCGGGGCTACCGCTGTTGGACAGCAAAAACAGCCCCGGTAGGATCGGCGATAATGGCCACGTTGCCTTCGCGGATGCTCGGATCGGGTTCGACCAGCAGGCTTCCGCCCAGGGACTCCGCGCGACGGGCCACCGCATCGACATCCTCGACGGCAATGTAGGGCACCCAGTTGGGCTGGATGGACTCCCAGGGAATCTGAACCACACCGGCCCGGGGAACGCCGTTTTCCACCAGCAGATGATAGGGTTTGCCGTCCCCCAGATCCGCCAGTTCGAGATCATAGCCGGCAATGGCCTGATAGAAAGCAATGGCGGCGTCCCGGTCCAGCGCCCAGAGTTCGGCCGCAAAAAAATCGTTTCGGTCGAAGCCATTGTCGGGCGGGTCGCCTGTCGTGCCGGCCACCAGCGCAAACGAAGCCCCTTCCGCGTCCCTGACAACCGCCACACGGCCGCGATCCGGCAAATCCCGGGCCGGCATGAAGACGGAGCCCTTGTTTTGTTCAATCCGCGATATGGCCTGGTCCACATCCATCACCGACATATAACTCAGCCAGCGGGACGGTTTGTCCTTAATTTTGGCCGGATCCACCAAAACGGCGTTTCCGATGGGAACACCGTCAAGTTCAATGGTCATGACCCGGTTTTCGGCCCCGGGTGTTTCATGGAATGACCAGCCCATCAAGTCTTCGTAGAAGCGACAGGCCTGCGAAAGATCGCGGGTGAAAAGGTCGAACCAGACGAACTTGCCGGTGAGATGCCGTGCCGTCGGCTCCGGTGTCAGCGGGGGAACCCGCAGCGTCTGACGCGCGCAGCCAACCGCCGCCAGCGTCAGGAGAGCCGCCATGCATAGCAGCATCGCGGAGCGCGTCATGCAGATCGGCCGTCTTTTATGCAGTTCCGATTTAGGCATGGACTCACCGATGGATTGAAATGGGCGAAGCGAAACGACAGGAGAAAGAAGATCCCTTACGAAGAACCAAGGCTGTAAGTGGGTGAATTATGACAATGTCGCGGGATTAGGTCAAGGGCTATCTCAAGCGATGCAAATTTACGAAAGACGGATCAGGCAATCCTCTCCGGGTCCGCCACCTGTGGTGGAAGGTTTAGGATAAAACAAAAAGGTGAAAAGCTTAGATCAAAACCAAGGGCGGGGATCAGATCTCCGTCAACCCGAATATTTCACGATTACCGGACACATCCCTGTTACACGCCCCAAACGAGGCGTGCGGTTTGCGCGCGGGGAGATGGCGATTCCCATTTTTTGCCGCCCGGCATTCGGAAACAATCCTGATCCAGCCGGTCCTGTTGATAAGCAGCGATAATCTGCTCCACCTCCCCGGACAGGCCGCTGATAACACGGATGCCATGGCTGACAATACACGCTGTCATCAGGTCGCTCACGCCGGCACAGATGACTTTGTCGACCCCCTGGCGCGCCATAACCGCCGCGCGCTCCCCCGGATTCAAGCTCTTCAGCGATAAGGTGGTGCGCGGCAGGGCGCCCGCTTCCGGCAGATCCACAAGCGCCAGGTCGTTGCACGTATCCAGGACCGGGGAAATGCGCGATTGAAATATGGGGATGGCGATACGTTCCATTTTATTTATGCTTGTGCGGCCTGAAAACGATAAAATTGCAGAGTTTGCAGATGTCGAAACCGGGATAGGTCTCCCCGGTGCGCGGAAAGGACGGTCCGCCGTCGCGCACGGTACGCTCCAGCATCCAGTGGACGGTGGGTTCCACCTGATCGCCGGGCCATACCCAATTGATTTCGCTCTGCTCGGTTTTCCCCGCGGTTTTACTGCTGCTGCACATGGGGGTGATGTTCGGCTTGGCAATCACATGGCACTGCACGCAGCCGTGGCAGATCGAAGAGTTCATGGTCATGATCATCTCGAAGGGATGCTGGTCATAGGCCGCGCACCAGTCGTTGCCCAGGTGATAGGCCTGGAGAACGTCGCAGATTCCATGGACCACGTCCGGCTTGAACGGGGCCTTGTGCAGGGGCGCCGTGGCAAAGGCCACCAACCCCTCCGGGAGACGCTTTTTGGTGCGGATGAATTTCTCCGCCTGTTCCCGGCTTTTCGTATATTTCAGGTGGCTTTTTATTTCCGCGTCATCCAGTTCCTTCCAGCCCATGACGTACTTGGCGTTGGAGCAACCGGTTTTATCGCTCGTGCCCAGGAGAATGTCGCCCCGCATGCGGGAGGCGGCCACGAAATGGCAGAAGGTGTAGGCGTGCATCGCCGTTTTGTACTCATTGTTGGCTTTGAAGTCTTCGACCTCGTCTTCCGAATAGAAATATTTGATGGCCACCGGGTAGTAGGTCGTTTTGAGGAGATTGCGCAACGCGAAGACAATGTCCGCATTGCTGAGCACACCATCGTTGCGGGCCGCATTCTCGAGAAGCGCTTGGGCCAGCGCAACGTCATCCAGATACATCTCGGTGTTGACGGGTTTGGACACGTCGGGAACGGCAGTGGCAGCATCTAACGTCATTTTCAGGCCTCCTTGGTATATGAGTGAAGGGATGATGTCGCGCGCCTCACCAAGCACATGGGAGGGGATAGGCGTTGTCCTGAAAACAGCTTTAGATTGGATTATATCAAATGTGATACATTACTCAAAACAGATGGCAATACATCATCCGGGGTGGCAGACGTTTTTCGCGGCCGTCCCGTCACGCGGCAACGGCCATACCGCCGCAATAACGCGCAGATGCGAGCATCAATAACCTGCCGGTAATTTTGGCATATTTCTTACTTAAACCCAGAGCGGTCTCCGCATAGGCACTGGGCAAAGTTTATGTCCTGCGACCGGCTATTGCTTGGAATTGCCCGCAACTTATGAATTTCACCCATTTTCTGCCAATTCCGGGACGAATCCCGCTAAATCACGTCATGGGTGCCCCATGGCAGGCAAACAACCACCGCCCATCGCATTTTCATAATGTCTAAATTGATATCTTTAACCCGGATATTTCACGCGCTCGCAATGTTCATTGACAAGGCATCTGGAGCGCCGCTGTACGCCTGTACCGCAAGCGCCTGATAACGCGGTCAATGGACATCTCGGGCGCGTCCGCAGGGTGAAAATATTGATGCGGTCCTTTCTGAAAAGCGCCGGGCACAAAGTGTTGCAAGACACCTTGGCCGCAACTTCCATCTAAGGCACTGAGCATATTCATCAAAATAAATCGGCATAAAAATTTTCATGAAATGTTCGGGTCAGGGGTCGCAGGGGTAGTGCAGTACGAAATCCTCGGCGCGACGCAAGCGCTGCACCTCATCCGGATGTGCCAGCTGCAGGACGCGCTGGAAGATGCCGTCATCGTTGAACTCGCCGTGCTTCCGGGGCTGCCCTTCCACCCCGGTGAATTTGACAAAGGTCATGCGGGCGCAGCAGACCCCCTCCACGGGACGGATGTTGATGATATCTTTATTGCGGAAAAACCCCACGCGCTTTCCGGTGGGGGAAATGCCGGGCTCGTACATGTTGTCGATCCAGACCAGAAGGCTGCCGCGGGGCAGAAAATAGTTGAACTCGCCGCCTTCGTCCCGGTTGCTCAGGCTGAAGCTGTAGAAATACGTCTGCGGGTTGAGTTCCAGGTAGGGCGGGACTGTGTCCATGAAATCTTCGATGCTGGCAGCGGCGGCCATGTAGACAATCCGGTCGAATTTGATTTTGGGAAACGCCCGCAGGATTTTGTTGACGACGATGGCGCCCATGCTGTGCCCCACCAGCGTGATCTCTATGCCGGGGTGGCTCTCGTCGGCCATGGGTGCGATCTTCTCGAAAAACTGGCGCAGGGCCCCCGGCTGCCGGACCTGGTCGAACAAAATATGCTTCTGGGGCCGGATCTGATAGGCAAACATCTGTTCGGTGCGCCGCCGCAGCGCCCTCCAGGCCCCCTCCCCGTAGCCCGCGATGACCGGCAGCGACACGATGGTGATGGGAAGCGATGCAATGGTAATGATGCCGTTGCCCACCAGCTCGCCCCCGGACCGCTCTTCGCCCTCCCAGCTTTCGAACTGCATTTTCTCCGTGTCGAACTGGTACACCAGCGTCGCCGGCAGCTCGACGATGCCGCTGAGCAGCCGTGACAGGGCGATGAAGGGCGAGGTGGGGTAGCCAATCAGCGGATCCCGGGTTCCCCGGCGAATCTCGAAAATATCGTCGTACAGGGAACTGCCCAGGGACGCATCCCAGTTGATGAAAACAGGGTAGTCGTCCGTATCCTTCAGCAGCCCGTCCGCCGTCACCATGGCATCGATGTAGCGCAGGCTGTCGGCCTGACTGATAAGCCCGCCGTGGACGTACACCAGGATGCGGGCCGTTTTACCCTGCGCCCTGGCGGCCGCCACATGAGCGCCGACATCAGTGACAATGGCATCGATGCGCGCCCCGTAGGCGTCCGGCGGCATGCGTGCGCCGTCATCCTCCAGGGCATATCCGTCCGGATCCACCATCAGGTGCGGGTGGGTCTGGGGCGGCCCGGTGGCACAGGCGCATATCAGACAAACCGTCAGGATCACCGTGACTGTCAGGCGTGCGTGTCGCATAGGCATCCCCCCTTTATCATATCAGGGATGGCGTTGGATCAGGCCGGCACGATCGCCACCGGCCGGGTCCAGCCGGCGCTGGCCCCCTTGATCTTGACGGGGAAACAGCACACCTCGAACCCGTGGGGCTGTCCGATGGCGGCCAGGTTGGCCATTTTCTCCATGTGGCAATAGCCGATATCGATACCGGCGAAATGCGCTTCCCAGATGACCTTGGCATCGCCGTTTTGCTGGAAGTCCGCCGCCTGGTAGGGCAGCGGGCGATCCCAGCTCCAGGCGTCGATGCCCACGACCTTGACCCCCTTTTCCGTGAGATAAAGCGTGCTTTCACGGCTCATCCCGGCTCCCTTGACCAGGTATTGATCGGTCCCCCAGGCCGCGTCCGCGCCGGTCCGGACCAGGACGATATCCAGGGGTTTGATGTCGTACTTGATCCGCTCCAGCTCCTTTTCCACATCCTCCACCGAGATCGCTTCGCCGTCGTTCTTGTGCCGGAAATCCAGCACCACGCCATCGCTGAAGCACCATTCCAGGGGAATTTCATCGATCGTCAAAGCCCGCTGCCCCTTGTCCATGGTGGGGTGGTAATGATAGGGGGCGTCCAGATGCGTGCCGGAGTGGGTGTAGAGCGTGATTTCCTCCACCGCCCAGCCGAGCCCCCCGGGCAGATCCTTGGTGTCGATCCCCGGGAAAAACATCTTCATCTGCTCGGCGCCCATCTCGTGGGTCACATAATCGATCTTGGGAATCATCATCGGCGGGTCGCTGGGAAGTCCGGCTTCAATACTGATGCTCAAATCAACGAATCGCTTTGCCATTTAAATTCCTTTCAGCTAGAAGCGATCTCAAAAAAGTCTTTTGGCTTAATATCGGCGTTGAACGATTGTTTTAAGTCCTCGAAATACCATTGTATTCCTCCGGCTCAAAACGCTCGTCCGCCTTGATCTTAAACCAAAATCCTAATTTTGAGATGGCTTCTGTTAAGATGGCGTTTTCAAAGTACAGCGCAATTATTCCCGAGTGTAGCTCGTTTCACAAAGCGGGAGGCCTCAGGCAACCCCCTTGAAGGAGCTTCTAGTGAATTTTGAGCTTTTGGTTTTGGTGTTCCCTTTGTGCCGCGCCGAGCATCGACGGGGCGGGCGGGAAAAAGCGCGCGGACTGTCTGAGTCCGCCGCAGCCCAGGCGAAGGCGGACGAGTTTCCGCGTGCTCCGGCCGCACCGTCGACGCGCAGGGTTAAGCGGGACACGGGCGGTTTCTTTTGATTCCTTTTCTTTTCCGAAAAAGAAAAGGAATGATTAAACAAAGTAACCAAAATTGATAGAACCTCTCCGATTCCTCCATCAGGAGAGCGCGTATAGATTAGGGCCAATAAACAAGATGGCCCCCTCTCCGGCATGTCATAATGCGCGCCTACTTCAACTCCCCCGAAATCAACCGGGCCACCGCCGCCGCCTCCAGCGAAAACAGGGTGTCCATGTGGCTTTCGATATAGCGGTCCAGCGCCTCTTTGGGGCCGTCCATGACGATATCCGTGTCATCCTTGCGGGCCTGCAGGCTGCCCTCGGCCATATCCTTCTCCAGCTTGTCCTTGTCCACCGTCAAAAGAACCAGGGTATCATCCCCGGCGCCCACCACACGCAGGATCGTGTAGTAGCCCCCCTCTTTGACGTTCAGGAAGGTGTGATCCCCCAGCTTGGAAGACACGATTTCATGGGTCCGCATGGCATAGGCGTTTTTCTTCTGGTCCCATTCCAGGGTCGCGGCCGTAAGCATCCCCCCTTCGACCAGCCTTACGAAATACACCTGGTCCCCAACCTCCCAGACGGTTTCTTCGCTGATTTCCGCTTCCGTGAGGAACACCTTCTCGCCGGCATAATGCCGGGCTTTGAAACGCGTGCAGGAGACGGCGCCAACGCTTACGACCAGGCAGCAGAACAATGTAAAAAATCGTTTGGCCATCATGCCTCCTTAACCCGGATATTTCATTAAAAAATAAGGGGCTTCTCCCGAATAGTTGGTGCAAATGAGCAATTGGGTCACAGGGTATTACCGCTTGGGCATCTCGGGATCATAAGGGTTCCAGGCGTCAAGGGGTCAAGGATCCAAGTGAAATACTAAAAAATTACAAAGAATTGCAAGGGTGGCAAAAAGCATATGCGCTTTGTTTGCATCTAATTAATGTATCGAAACGTTTTCCAAAATTAGCTGTGAAAATTGGGCCAATCGAGCGAATGCTGAAAGCTCTGATTAAATCTCCAGAGAACAAACCCTTGGCCACTTGAATCCTAGAACCCTTGGACCCTTTCTCCCAACTAATTGGGAGAAGAACCAAAAATAAAAGTTATTCGAACCGCAAACTATAGGGGATATGGATCAAGTAGTCCAAATCGCCCGTGTTATGCAGGGCCACATTGACCAGCTGGTTGTCCCGGATGGCCGAAAGCACCAGGCTGTTGACCTTGATTTTGCCCTGCCACCGCCAGGCCAACCGTGTCTCGTAGGCCTCCGAACCGTCAATCAGTCGGGTGGGCCGGTTGGAGACAACCGTCACCTGCTTCCCGAGCGCGCGCAGCCTGGGGGCATAAAACCGCCCCCCCACCATGGAAAGGGGCATGTCGGCCGCGGCCGGCGTTACGGAAACGGTCAGCACCGGCACATCGCCGACTCGGCTTTTGGACAAAAAGACCTGGCTGTCATCCAACGGCTCATCGGCAACATACACCCCGGGATAGCGCACTACAAAATGCGGCGCGTCGTGCACGTATTCCTTTTTCAAGCTTGTTACCTTGTTGTTATACGCCTGCGCCGCAGCATTATGGGGAAACAGGGCGGGCAGATCGATCACGCCGGGTTCCCGTGCAAGTTCATTTTCCAGATCGATCACCACCGCTTCGTTAAAATCCTGGAAATGGTAGACATGGACCCGTCTGGCCGTCAGGTCGTAGATATTGGAATAAAGGGTCGGGTAGTCGCCTTCATTGTGGGTGGCGGCCAGGATGTCGCGGATGCAGTCCAGCCGGTCGTCGCCGCAATCCGCCAACAGCTTTTGGGCCGTCAGGTAGCGCCAGCAGGAAATCTTGCCCGGATCGGTTTCCGATTGCCGGAAGTTGGTCACCACCTGATGGTCCCCTTGTTTGCGGACCACCGCATTGGCCTCGACAATGGCGGCATCGCCGGTGGCATCGGCAAAGAACAACTGGAAATGGTCCATGAAACCCAGGCTGTACCGATCGAACAGCGCCAGCGCTTCCGCCACCGTCCCACAGGTGGCCATGACCTCTTTGATCAGGTTGCCCCTGAAGCGCGGCTTGGCCGCCGGCTCTTCGACCGGCTTTGATTTTAGGGCGAACCCGTCGAAAAACAGCCCTTTCTGGTTCATGCCGCCCTGGGGATAGTAATTGTCAAACCCGAAAATGACGCTGCCGTAGCGGTCCCCAGCCGGCTGGATGAACCAGATCTTGGTGCGCGGATTGAACCAGTCCTCGTTGTTGCCCACCAGGACGCGCTCATCGTCCTGCAGCACCAGACCCGTACAGGCCGCTGCCGGCAAGCTCAAAAGGACCAGACAAAAGGCTGTCAACAGAATGAAGTGGCTCTTCATAACGCGCGCCTTTCTATCAATTCTTAATCAGTGAGTCCGATAAGCGGGCTTGAGGTGAATAGAGGAATCGGGACTGCCGCGACCATTATGGAAAATTTGTTATCGGATTGGTTTTCAGTATACCACACCATGGCGAAAGCCTGCTATGCAGTATTTTATTGTGGCGCCTTCAAAAGACGGGATAGGATGTGAATTTAAGATGCGCCTAAATTGAAGTTTAATTGCCGCCGATACCATTGAAGTGCTGATCCATCAATCGTTTATAAACGGCAAGCCGCTCTTCGACATCGAACCGCGGCAATTGAAGGGATTGCAGCAGCACAGACGAATAGTAGGACCACCACACCATGACGGCATCGCCGGTGTTGACGTCAGGGTGGATCTCGCCCCGCTGTTTGGCCGCCTCGAAAAGGGCAGCCACTTCCGCCAGGTCGTTTTGAAAGGATTGGCTGATCCGCGCAGCATTCTTCTGATCCATGTACAGCTCTTTCACCAGTATGCGGGAGATATCAGGCCGGCGTGCATAGTATTCGAAAAGATGCCGTACCATATAGGACAATTGGTCCTTGAGCGCACTCTGGGGAAGCGTCGCGAAGACTTTCATGATCAGAGGTCGAAAATCGTGTTCAAAAACGGATACAAGCAGGAATGATTTGTCTTTGAAGTGCTGAAAGATGGTGCCCAAGCCGACGCCGGCTTTGGCCGCCAGTTCCCTCATGGTCACTTGTTCAAATCCCTTTTCTTCAAACAGGGCATAGGCCGTCTCGAAAATGACCCTACGGGTCTCTTCCTTGTTTTTTTCACGCCTGGTGCCGAACTTTTGCGACATTCCATGTACCCGCTGTCGTCATGATAATGGTTTAAAGTCGCTTCAAAAAAAGCTTTTGGCCCAATCCCGTTGATGGATTATCGTTCCAACCTGTCGATATAAATACGCATATCTGCGATTTGAAACTGGAATTCGCCACACCGCGAACCAAAATCCCAATTTTGAGGCAACTTCGATTGAAGTCATAAAGAAAATTGCCGCCTAAAGCAACATGCGTTCCTCCCGCCTTGAAACAGAATCCAACACAAAATGATTGACACAATAATATGCTCATATTATGAACACGTTCATTTAAAGAACAAGATCATGTCATGTCGATGTCCGATTCTATAAATAATCGGCCTAAATCATAACTTCAGGAGTAATGGTGTAATGATCGAATTGGCCTTGAAGGGCGGAAAGGCGTATTGGTGCTGGGTAGCGGCCCTGGTCGGCATTATCGCGGGCGGCATGGCGGCATTCATCTGGCAGCTTCAATTCGGCTTGGGCATTACCGGCTTGGGGCGGGATATCTCCTGGGGGTTGTATATCGCCCAGTTGACGTTCCTGGTGGGCGTTGCCGCGTCTGCTGTAATGGTGGTACTTCCCTATTATCTGCACAATTACAAGGAATTCGGCAAACTGACGATTATCGGGGAGTTCACGGCGGTAGCGGCGGTCACCATGTGCGGACTTTTTTTATTCGTGGACATAGGCCAGCCCATGCGGGCCATGAATGTTTTTCTGCATCCCTCCCCCCATTCGATCGTTTTCTGGGATTCAATCGTCCTGATCGGCTACCTCCTGCTCAATCTGGTTGTCGGGTGGCATGTTATCGAAGCGGAGCGCAACGGCGCCAAACCCCCATCCCGGGTCTATCCCTTGATTTACCTGTCCATCCCCTGGGCCTTTGCCATCCACACGGTAACGGCGTTTGTCTATTGCGGGATGCCGGGTCGCGGGTTCTGGCTGACAGCCATCATGGCGCCGCGGTTTCTGGCGTCGGCATTTTCAGCCGGGCCGGCTTTCCTGGTCATCGTCTGCCTTCTGCTGCGCGCGACTACGGATTTTGACCCCGGAAGGAATGCCATCCAGGCCCTGGCCAAGATCATCACCTACGGGCTTCTGGCGAACCTGTTCTTCCTGGGCTGCGAGGTATTTGTCGTTTTCTACAGCGGGCTGCCGGACCATATGGATCACTTCCGCTATCTCTATTTCGGCTTGGACGGGCATGCGCATCTGGTGCCCTGGATGCGGAGCGCCCTGTTTCTATTGGTCGGCTCCGCCGTGCTGCTGATCATTCCGGCAACCCGCACCAACGAGACCCTGCTGGCGCTGTCCTGCGGGGCGCTTTTTATCGGAACGTGGATCGACAAGGGGATAGGTCTGGTCACCGGAGGATTTGTGCCGACCCCCCTTCACCAGCTCGTGGACTACTGGCCCACGGTTCCCGAGATGATGGTTTGCCTTGGCATTTTCGGAATCGGTCTGCTAATTCTGACGCTGCTTCTGAAAATAGTTATATCCGTGCGCAAGGAGCAAATGCCGGCAGGCCGGTTTTGAAAGGCCGCCTGTCTGAAATATTCAGTTTTCACGCCAACGATTGGGGGCTGTGCCGCAGACAGACACGCGCGGCGCCTTTGTCGGCGGAAGGGGGGACGATCATTCTTGCGCCGCATCATACCCAAGTTCGCAGAATGCTTTGAATCCTGTTACAGGAAGGGGCCCGGCCCTGGCGGGCTTTTTAATCTGGAAAACAGGATTTCAAAGGCTTCGGACTCCGAGATGCCGGCGGTATCGATGACGATTCTATCCCGGCTCCATTCGTGATACTCGCGATCCAATACCTGCTGCCAGGTTGGTAGAACGAGACGTTCGATTTCATTCCCCCGCGTTTCAATTCTGTTTTTGTGCTCCGCCTTGTCGGAACAAACCACTTCGATATCGACAAAACCAGCACCGGCTTCCCTGGCCACGTCATTCCATTCGTCTCGGGTTAATTCCAGAGGGTTGCACGAATCCGCTACGGCACTGATCCCCAGCTTTAAGTTGTCCCGGATGATCCTGTACGTCAGACGGTATCCTTCGCCGGTCACGTTGACCTCGCACAGATCCCTAATGCCTTGCTCGATGGTATCCACCCGGAAATATGGAGCCTGAAGTTTTTTGGCCAACATTTTGGCCAATGTGGACTTTCCCGAGGCAGGAAGACCCGCGAAGATGTAGAGGAAAGGTTTCATTATGTTGCGCTTATCCGAAATCGCCAGGTTTGGTTAAATGCAATAGCTTGAACCATGAAGATCATGAAGGACATGAAGGGGTTCATCGGCTCTGACCGATTTTTCTTCGTGCTCTTCGTGCTCTTCGTGGTAAATTCTTGTCTTATAAGTTGAGACTCTTTGGTAGTTTTCCGTTGCATTTTGCGCGTCTTTTCGGGCAGCTTGACAGGTGTTTACCCCAACGTTGCATAAAAAAAAGAAGGAGAAAAACAAAGCTGTTCCTCGAATGAACCGTGGGTTCGTTCCAATTGTCTCACACGAATTTGCCTCAGCGTCAACACACATGGCCTTTAGTAAAGTATCCGCCATCTTTTTTATGCAACGTTGGGGGTTTATCGTTTACAGCCATACAGCCCAGTCGTCGAAGTCGAATGTTCCGCTGCCATGGTGCAATTTGCCCTCGGCCTTCAACTGCCGGAAGGCATCCCGCATTCGACCCAGAATCTCGGACTGGATATCCAAGGAGTGGTGGGCGGGAAACACACGCTTCACCGGCAGGGCCGACACCCTCTCCAGAGAATTGAGGTACGCCTCCGGATCGGTGGAAGGAAAGTAGGCAAACAGCGTGTCTTTATAAACCAAATCGCCGGTAAATAGGTATCCGCGTTCCTTTTCCCAAAAACACATATGCCCCGGCGAATGGCCGGGCGTATGCAACACTTGAACAAGGCGGTCGCCAATATCGATACTATCCTTGTCCGTCAGCACGCGTGTCGGTTCCCCCTGAAAAAATTCATATTGGTTGACATCATAACCTTCCGGAAGGTCGCAGCGGTCGACGACCATGCCTTTAATCTGCTCGATGGTCAGGGGGAATTCTCCGTTAAGCCAGTTCAGTTCATCCGCATGCGCGTAAAAGTCCGGAAAGTGTTGATGACCACCGATATGATCCCAGTGAATGTGGGTGGCGACGGCGGCAACCGGTTTGTCCGTCAGCTTTATGACCGGGTCCTGGATATTGCCGATTCCGAGGCCGGTATCGATCAGCAAGCTGCGTTCAGAGCCATTCAAGAGATAACAATGCGTTTCCTCCCAGTGGCGGTATTCGCTGATGATATAAGTTTCCGTGTCTATCTGATCTATTGTAAACCAACGTTCCATTTGGCTTCCTGCTCAAGTTTTGACGGTTTCGTAAAAAATCCGATATCGGCGTTACGCTTCATCCCTCGTCACTGCGGCGTACGATAAGTACGCCTCTTTCCTCGGGATTCGCAAGCCTTGATCTCGAACATTTTACGAAACCGTCCCAAATCTGACTTTTTACGAGACCATCAGTTTTCTATCAGCAAGTTCTGTTTGCCCATTCTTAATGCCGATGTATGGCACCCACCCAATCTAAATCAGGTGCAGATATAGATTTTTGATTTGCCGGTAACCACAGCGGCTTTCCTGACCTGGCGAAAGTGTTGTTTCAGAAAACCCGCTTCGTGCTTCAGGATCTGGAGGGCTCTTTCCCGTCCCATGGATATGAGGCGAATATAGAAGAGCAGTCGGATCAGCCTGTTTTCGGGCACCTCGTGCTCCATCATCAGGAAAGGCTTTCCGGGTTTGAGGCACCGCTTGATTTCATTGAGGGTGTTGACCTGGGTGGCGCCCTTCAGCTCGTAGAAGGCATGGGAGCAGGTGACGACGGTGAAAACGCCGGTCTTGAACGGCAGCCGGCCGCAGTCCGCCTGGATTAGACAAACCCGATCATTGCCCCGCGATTTTTCCCGGGCCGCTCCAAGCATTCCCGAGGAGAAATCGAGCCCCACAACCAGTCCTTTCGCGCCAACCCGTCCGGCCAACGGCCGAAGGGCCGCCCCGGTACCCGTACAGATATCGAGCACGCAATCTCCCGGTGCAGCACCCGCTTGTTCGGCAAGAATGTCGCGCAGCACACCCTGTTTGTCGCTGGCGTGCATGGCGATAAACCTGTCATAGAATTTCGAAAACAAATCATAATATTTCTGTCGCAATTTTCGCACGGCGGCATGCCCTTTATTGGTTAGCACTTTTGATCCTCTGATAAAGGGTCAAAAACTTTACCCCGAACATTTCATGAAATATTCGGTTTAATTCAATCTGCGATTGCAGACGGGACAGGCTGGGATCGCCGGGTATCTGTTGAAAAATGAGTGGCGTTTCCTTCTTTATCCACAATTTTTCATGAAAATTCGGGGTCGGTTGAACCGGTTTGGGTGAATAATTAATGGTTAAGATACGACCCTTTCTGTGTCTCCATTGTTCTGTATCTACTTTTTTCTGGCACGTATGGTAACTATGTCCTTAATTGGATCAATTTCATATTTATAGACTTCAAATGGCCACTCATCGAAAGTCATAGATGTCATAAATTTACCGTTTTCAGGTGAAACAAGTCGTACAATTTCGCGTGGCTCCATTGACTGAGTCACAACAGTACCGTCAAAGTCCTTGAACTTAACCTGCACCTTGGTTGCTCCTTCATTTGAAAACAGCAATAAGTATTCATTTAGTTTCATTTGTAATCCTCTATTGGTTAACGCTTGAACTCACAGGTTTTTATGGAGCGCAGCGGTGTAAAATTCCAGCGTGGTGATTTGTTAGCTGTCTTTTTTCTTTGCAAAATCAACAATAGATTCAACCAATTTTACAAGCGAAGTAGATTTTAAACCATTTCCCCACGCTGATTCTAAAGCACGTGCAATTGTAATAGGATTTTTCTTTAATCCTCCTGGGTTCCCATAATAATCATACGCTGAATCTTGATATATCTTCCAATCTTTACCAAATTCATCTTCAATTATTTTTGTTAGATTATTTTTCCACATATATAAATTATTTTTGATAATTGAATCAGTTGGCCATTCATTCAAGTCCTTGTAATTCAATAGATTTAGAATCGTTCGATTATCTTTTTTGTGCTTTCCTACTTCAGATTTTCTTCTATTCTCGTCCTCTATTTCATCTTTGTCTGTGTCGGCATCGCAAATGACAAAAACGGGAATATTCAGTAGTTGAGCCATTGCCAAAGGTTTAATAATTGAGCTTTTCCCTCCAACGGGGACAATATGGCAGCCATATTTCCTAAAATCCATAATCTTTTCTGTGAGCATCAAATATGTTGAGACGAATGCAACATCTTCTATGCCTTCAGTTAAAATCAAATTATTGCAAAAAAACATCTCGTTAATTATTGGATTGAGAGACGGATACAGTTTTGCTAACATCCCTTCTTCTTTTAGTGCTTTCTGTCCTGATGATTTAAGCTTATCAGACAAGTCAACATATGAAAGTTGAGAAATATAGGACGTGCTAGGATTGTCCTTTTCTCTTACCACTCTTATTGCTTCAAAATTGTCACTGGGTATGAATAATGGATTATGTGAACAAATCAATATTTGAGAGTCTTTTGCTGAGAGATCATTTAAGGTTTCTGCAAGATGTTTTGCTTGAGGCGGATGTTGGTAAATTTCTGGTTCTTCAATTCCCATTATCAATGTTGGGGCTGTTTCATCAGAAAGTTTGGTCAATTCTTGGAGCAAAGCAAGCATATATGACCGTTGTAAGCCATGTCCAAATCTTGCTAAATCACCCTCAAAGCCTCTCTCACCAATTTTAAGATATGCCCAAGGCTCTTCAACTTTTACTGACTTATCAGAATCCTGTTTCCAAAGAACTTGAGCAGTGATACCAGGATGTGCCCAAGATTCTAAACTATTTTCTAATGAATAGGATATTGAATCTAATACAGATTGTTCCTCGTCCAATATTTTTTGATATTCTTCTTGTGTGTCCCTTTTTAGTTTTCCAACTTTTTCGGAAAAATTTACCTTTGACCTAACAGTTCTCGCTAATAATTGCCCCAAAGCCGTGTTCTTTGATTCTTCTGTTTCTTCTGTGGCATCTTTTGATGCAGGAATGAATACCCACTGCATATGGTTAGCTAATCTGTTGGCTCCTTTACTGATTCCATAGAACTGATCTTCGCTTGGAATCAAACCACAATCATCCGGATGGTTCGCTTCATATGTATTGAGAGCATCGCCCATCGCACCTTTTGTTCCTGGCTTAGGTAAGTCGGGATATTTATTTTTCAGGCCTTGGTATATAATCCTCAATTCTGAAACTTTCTCTCCGTTTTTATCTGCTTCAAAGTATTTCCGAAAATCTTGTAGGCCTAACCGAATTCCATATTGTCTCACCTCTGCACAATCTGTTTCTGAATCATATTTTGCTACAGAAGAAACAATCAACTTGTCCTGCCTTACGTAATCTGACAAGTCCTCTTTTGCGGCTTCAGAGAGATCTGTGAAAGTGACTGTGATTTTTACTGGGTTCCCTGTATTTTTGTGATGAAAATCTTCACTGGTTAGTTTACTGAGATCTGTTTTGCTGTCTTTATACTGCCTAAAAAACACATTCAAAGCATTTAAGACAGTTGATTTCCCTGAACCATTCGCACCGACAAGACAGGTATAGTTATCAAGCTTTATTGTCTCATCCTTGAAACTTCTAAAGTTTTCTATTCTTACAGATTCGATTTTCATGGTTATTCCTATTTATTTACAGCTAACGCCCGCCTTAATGGGCGCTGTATCTTCGTGAACCGCAGGTGCAATGTCCTCGTTGAAGCGCATGTTTGCGGACTCTTTCGCTTTGTTTAATCTCTCTTTCAAATTCTAAATTTATTTCTTTTTTCATTCCATCTAATAATTGTCGTGTACGTCCACGTCCTGTTTCGAAATTTTTTTCTTTTCACCATCACAACCGAGACATTCGTTTGCATCAGGCCTCCTCAAAGGGAAATCGGAACTTCTTTAAAAAAACGCTGATGGGCCGCCCTGTCTATATAAGCGACGCTTTGTATATTTCGATATTCGCAACTACGCTTACCGTTACATCAAAATCTCACCACCCAAGCTACTGCATTTCAACCGCATACCCCCTGCTCTTCAACTGTTCCAGAAGCCCATTCTCACCCACCAGATGCAGGGCACCCACCAGGACGAATTCAATGGCGTCGGTTTGAATCAGGGCTTCGATTTTGGGCAGCCAGGCCGCGTTGCGGTCATAGACTAATTGATCGGTCATTTCGGGAAATTCTTTTTCCATGCTTTTCATCGCCACTTCCTCCAACCTGACATTGTCGCCCTCCCGCCAGGCTGCCTTAATGCTCTCCATATATTTTGGCAAATCTTCCATCTGGCGCAGAGTGTAGGTGATCATCTCGTCTTCCTTTCCCTCTCCAATAGTGGCAATGAAAGCCAATTGTTCATCGGCGGTTTCCAGTTGACCGATTTCCTTCCCGTCGTTGAGAGCCCGCAGGCTGTAAAACTCGTCGACCCCGGAGCCGGCGAGGCCGAGCCGTTGCAGCTCCACCACGGTAAGCGTTATGGAAACCATGCCGGCCTTGAACTTCACAATGTTTTCCAATGGGATTTGACGGGAGGCAAGGTACTGGACGAAGTGCTCCTGTGTGGCATCCGTCAGAAACATTGTCAGATTGGTGCCTTCCGGATAGCGGGTCTGGCTCACGATCGCCTTTTGGAATTCCGGGGTCTGCAATTCCCGGATATCCGCCTCGAACACGACGATGGAGGACGCCTCGTACGCTTTTTCAAATGCCTCCGGCAGGGGGAAATCGGCCTTGCTCAACAAATGAATGGTTCCCCCGATAAAGAGATGGTGCTCCCCCTTGGCAACCTTCCAGACGGGCGAACCGGCACGGACCAGCGATACCGATACCAGGAGCAGGAAAATGGAAAAGCACGCGCAAAAGCCTTTTTTCATGGAGTTATCCTTTGTTGGAGATTGGAACCATTCTTGACTTCGGGTACATGATTACGTCGACTATTTGTTCTGCTCAATCCAACAATTCAAAAGACGCATCCGCTCTCTCACTGAACTTTTCGAGGTAATCCTGTTGTTTCCGGCTCAGGTTGTCGTAATTTTTCCAGGCAAGGTCTTCCAATCCCGAACCATCGAGGGACTCATAGTAATAAAGCTTCACCAGCATATTCCCCTTCGGCCCATAGATCCGGCCGAATACTTTGACCAGGCCATACGGCATGCTGTAGCCTTTATCGGTTATCATCCTTGTCATATGGCTGTTCATCGATGGCTGGACGCCCCTCATGTAATATTGAAAACTTTTTCCAGCCACATCCTGGGCACCTTTTTGCAAGGCTTCTACTTTTCGGAAAAAATCGCTCACAAAATATGTTTCTACCCTGTGGAATTGTATCGAAATAACCTTTGAAGCTTTGGCATCATCTGGTTTGACAAAGCAGTAGGAATCAAAATTGATATCCAATTCTCTGCCGCCCACTGATTCCGACGTATCGCGTTTGTGCGGATTGCCGACATATTGAAACTCTGGATCTATTCGGAACTTCACGTTGGGTGTGTTGGATACGAGTGTATTGTCCGTCACTTCCCGTTTGACCTGAAAAACTGAGCAGCCCATAAAAAAAAGAAACGCAGCAGCGATTACGACCAACAACAAAATTCTCTTCCCCATTGGACCACCTCCATCTAAGAATTTTTTCATGGATTTTATTTGATGGAATCATATGACGAGCCGTAAAAGCATTTGTATGGGCATGCTTATTCCGCTTCTTGATCGAACACTTTTTTTGCCATTGCGGCGAATTGGGAGGGAATGCCGGCGGCCTGAATGACTAGAAGCCCTCTCAAAATTAGGGTTTTCGTTCGAGATACGGCGTGGCCGAGTATTCCCGTAAAGCGGGACTTCCCATCTGATCAAGCCCTCAACGGTGGGTGCAATCCGCATAGGCGCCCCGAAGGAAGTACCCTTGGGGTACATACTGTAGTATGTCGAGGACTTGAGACGAGGGCACAACGCCGATATCGGGCGAAAAAACTTTTTTGAGACAGCTTCTAATAAGATATTTCTCACATACCATCGACCCGATTACTTGTAAAGACGTATCATGTGATAATGCGAACCAATCTTGTTGATGTTGTTCATATTTTTCGGATTGAGACAGGCAGTACGACAGCCCATAAAAGGAATAAACGACCGTTTTCATCTCAAATCACCCATTTGGGGGATGCCCTCCTTTTTCCCGGCTTATTAAATGTAGGCCAAACCAAATCGGGAGGGAACCATGCCTCAAATTCAAAATGCGATGGAAGTCTTCAAATTATTGGACAAATCCAACTGCCGGCAGTGCGAGGAAGCCACCTGCCTGGCGTTTGCCGCCTCGGTCTTCAAGGGCGCGCGGCAGCTTTCCGAATGCCCCAAACTCGATCCGGAAATTGTATCCCAATACGACGGCGGGCCGGCGAAGGCCCGCACCATGGACCAGGACGCCGAGGAAGCCCTGCGTCGGATGCAGGGCCAAATCGCGGGGATCGACCTGGCCGAAGCAGCCGAGCGCCTGGGGGGCCGCTGCGACAATGGCAAGCTGACCCTGCGCACCCTCGGCAAGGAATTCAGCGTGGATTCCCATGGGCGGTTTATCACTGATATCCACGTGCATGCCTGGATCGCCGGGCCGGTGCTCGCCTATATCCTGGCCGGGGAAGGAAAAACGCCGTCAGGCAATTGGGTCCCCCTGCGGGAGCTCGAGGGCGGCAAGGACTGGTACCGGTTTTTCAGCCATCAATGCGAGAAACCGTTGAAGGCCGTAGCCGACACCTATACCGACCTGTTCGAGGACATGGTGCACCTGTTCAACGGACAGAGGGTGGGGCAGCATTTCGACGCGGACATTGGCCTGGTGCTGTATCCGCTGCCCAAATTGCCCCTGCTGGTATGCTACTGGAAGCCGGACGAGGGCATGCCGTCGGACCTGCACCTGTTTTTCGACGACACCGCCGAGGCCAACCTCAAGATCGAAGCCATCTACTCATTAGGAACAGGATTGGCGTTGATGTTCGAGAAAATAGCGCAGCGCCATGGATAGCTGTACGTGGGAATACGCTTCCGGTTTCGATTCTTCATTTTCCCTCACGTGAAAGAAAATGATCACTAAATAGTGTCCTTCCATAAATGGTAGATTTTGGTTCCTAACAAGGCCCGAGCGCGTTTGTAACCGGAGGAATAGTTCGCTATTTCGAGGATTGAAAACGCGCGAGAACGCCGCCAGGGGCCGAAAGATGCCATTTAGGGATGGACACTAAATAACCTTGTTCTGCACCGCCCACACCGCCGCCTGCGTCCGGTCGTTGACGTTGATCTTGTTGAAGATGTGAATGACATGGGATTTGACCGTGTGGGGGCTGATGTTGAGGGCCTCGGAAATCTCCGGGTTGCTGGCGCCCTCGGCCAGGTGGCGGAGCACCTGGATTTCCCGCGGGCTGAGATCGTACTGGATGCGGATGCCGTAGCGGTCGTAAAGCGGGGCGCTGCGGTTGTCACCGCTGGTTGCCTGGCGGCCCGCATGCCCCCCTGTTGGGGCGGCCTTGTGACTGTCGGCAGCCCCCGGCCTGTGGTTGCTTTCGATGGACAGGGTGGATTCGATGGCGCCGTCCGACCCGAAGACAGGATAAACCTTGCGCACCGAGATCGGTTCCGCAAAATCCGGGCAGTCTTCCGGCAGGACCTTGCCCTTGCGAATGGCGGCCGCAAAGGCCATGCAGGTGGGGTAGCCGCATTGGCGGCAGTTGGTGAGGGGCAGCATCTTGACGATGTCCACCACGGAAACGGGCGGCTGGTAGAGCTTGTGGCTGGGCGTCAGGTCGTGGCGACTGGCGTGGAGGTCGTTCAGGAACGCAATGAGGCCGTCGATGTATGCGACGGCATGATCATGCCCGCGCAGGGGGGCCGCCATCCCCTCGACCGGATAGAGGGTGCAGGCCGCCTTCCGGTAAACAAAGCGGATATGCAGAGGCCGCAGCTGATAGCGGGCCTTCTCCACCGTGCCGTTGATGAAGGGGAACACCTCCCGGACATCATTGTCGAACTTGAAATAGGCTCCCCAACGCCGATCGGAGGATAAGTCCTGCAAAATACCGCCGCGGGTAAGGGACAGGTCGGAATATCCCGTTATGAGCATGGTGCCATCCTATGCAATAGCGAAACGTGGTCAGGCCTCACTCTTCCCATTACCCCGAGCGACGTGCGCTCGACAACTCATTTTTAGGCGATGTTTTGCTGCCGAAATGAAATTAACCTTTTTCGCAAATATGGTTTAAGCGTTTGGCAAGATAGGCGCTGGTCACCGCAAGGGATTCCGGATCGAGATAGGCTTCGGCCTGCTTGTTGAACAGCACCGTGCCGCCGGCCGGGAATTCATCGTCCCAGTCGTTGAAGAGCAGCAGCAGCGACACCCGGGGCAGGGCATCGAACCGCATGCAAAGATCGTAAGGCATCCCGTCTTCGTGCGGCACACCGCCCGTTTGCCGGCAGGCCTCGGCCAGTTCGGCCAGCCGGCCGCCAAAGCCTTTTACAATGGCCTGCTCCGTATCACTGGCAAAATAGTTGATGTTCGTAAAATGGGAGGTGGCTTTAAAATCCTTGAACGACACCCACCCGTCGCCGGCCGGGGCGGCAGCCGGGCACCGCAGGATATATTTGGCCAGCACGACGCAAACGATGTATCCCGGCCATTGGTTGGATGCGTCGGTGATGCCGGATGGCGCAACACGATATTCCTCCCCAAAAAACGGCACCACCACCTGATCGCCCTCCACCCGACACCCTAATATGTCTTGGATGGCATCCAAATCCACCTTGGCGATTTCCTCCAGATAAAAATGGTAATTCTTTTCAAATACCGGGTTGACCTGGGACATGGCAGCCCTCCGCAAATGGTTTCCACCTCTTTAATAATCAATTATGGCCCCTTTTTCCCAAAAAAACGAATCTGCCGAATCCCCCATTCGGGGGATGCACCGCATTTCAATATCGGATTTAATCACGTGAAAGAAAATGAAGAACCCATAAGAAACAAGGAGGCACCATGGCGACAATCGAAGACTATGTATCCGGAAAAGTGTGCCATCAACTCGAGAAAAGCTTTTCGATTTTCGACGCGGCAGACGGATCTTCCCTTGAAGGAGAAGCATCGCTTGAAGTGCATCCAAAGATAATTTATGTGGTGCCGAAGGCACCGTACAACGGTTTGGTTTTGCCTTTGCCGGCAACGACGTCCACATTCTTAAAAGCACCGCAGCCATCCAGAAGCGCTTCCATATCCCGGGGGGAATAAAACCTGAAGATATCCCGATGGATTAACACGGATATATCGCGCGTTCGCGATGTTCTCTGAAAGCCGTCAGGGCAGGAGCGGCAACGTCACCCCGCCGTGGGTGAGCACGCCCACGGCCGCATCCGGTCCCTGGCGCTTCAGGGCCGCGTCGAGAGCTTCCTCGACGGTTGCGTAAAGGGCCGCCCCCATGCGATCGGCAACATCCGGCGTCAAACCGGATGAAACCAGCGCCAAATCGACGCGCTGCCGCATCCGGCTCAAGGGCACGGCAAGGGCGCAGGCCACCGGATCCTCGGCGCTGTCGGCATCGAGCGCCTGGATCAGGCGGGTGGGATCGGACCCCATGTAGTCGGCCACCAGCGGGTGGGTGGTGTTGCCCTCGCAGCAGTCGGCCACCAGGATCAGGGTGCCGGCGTCGGCGGTCATCAATTCGCCCGCGGCAATGGCCTTGGTGCTCTGCCACAAATCGATTTCGGCCGGATAGGCATTGGCGATCACCACGGGATAGCGTTGGGGAACGGGTGCGCCGTAGACCTCGCGCGCGAATTCCACGCCCTTGCGATGGGCCGCTATAAAATGACCGGCGGCACATCGGTACACCCGTCCCCGGGCGTCCAGAGCCACGTTGACGATGAATTCGAGACCGATACGCTGATCCACGAAGGCTTCCAGATCACGGCGCAGGGGCGCATCCGGGCGTCCCAGCTGGTTGCCGGCAATCTTTGCCTGGCGGCGATGAAAGGCCTCCACGGTGGCTTCGCCGCAGACCCCGGGTAGAATGATCTTGCCCCCGCCGCTGAAGCCCGCATCCATATGCGGGGTGATCATGCCGATACCGATCCGCACATCGGCGGAAACCACCTCCTTGAGGACCCAGGCCGGTATCCCGGCGTCGGATCGCCCCCGGTAAACACTCGCGCCCGTATCCCGACAGTCGGTGTTGACGATCGCATAGGCCGCGGCGATCTCGGCGCCGATCTTCTGCCGGATCTCGTCAGCGGTCATGGGCCGGTGGGTGCCCAGCGCCATCACGATGCGCACCGCCGTGCGGGGCACGCCGGCGACATGGAGCGCCTCCAGCACCGGCGGCAAAACCAGGTGGGCCGGCGTCTGGCGGGTAATATCATCCACGATCACCGCCACGGTGTTCTCCGGCCGCACAATCGCATCGAGCGGCGGACAGCCGATCGGGTCGGCCAGCGCGTCGCGGACCACAGCGGCAGCGTCCGCCGGCAGCGGCACCGTTTGGGGCCGGATCACCGCTAACGGCAGATCCGCGTCGACGGCGAAGGAAAGCACGTCGTTACCATAGGGCAAATCGATTTGCGGCATTAACCTTTTCCTTGTACCTGCGGCAAACTTGAAAATCGCTCAAATTAGGTCCGGGTCAAATTTTGGGCCGGTCGAATCCCGGCACCGCAATCCGGTCTTCCAGATAATTCAGGCCCACGCTCACCACCGACACCAGCAACAGGTAGATGGCGCCAACGATGATAAAGATTTCCAGGTACTTGAAATGGAAGTTGGCCAGGATGGATCCCTTGCCGGTCAGCTCGATGCACGTGACCATGTAGGCCAGGGAGGAATACTTGATCAGGTAGATCAGTTCATTGCCGCAGCCGGGCAGCGCGCGGCGAACGGCCTGGGGCAGCAAAATCGAGAAAATCGCGCGCGTATGGCTGAAACCGATGGAATAGGCGGCCAGCAATTGCCCCTTACGGATCGACTGCAGCGCCCCCCGGATGTATTCGGATTGGTAGGCGCCGCTGCACAGGGAAAACCCAATCACCGATGCGGCGAAGGGCGAGAGATAAATGCCGATGCGCGGCAGGCCGAAATACCACAGATACAGCTGGACCAGCAGCGGGAAGCCGCGGAAAAACAAGACGTAGATCCCGGCGAAGCCTTTCAGCCCAGGGCTCCCGTACACCCGCAGCGTCCCGATGACGATGCCGATCAGCAGGCCGCAGACCGCCGATGGGATGATCAATTGAATGCTCATCCACAACCCGGCAATCAACTCCGGGGCGACTTCCTGACGTATAAACAGCAGTTCTTCTATCACCGGTACACTCAATCGGAATTTTCGTTCAGCCGGCCGATTTTCGAACAAAACTCGCGCGTCCGGGCCTGCTCGGCGTCAAAAAGGATCTTCTGGGGCGGCCCCTGCTCTAATATCCTGCCGCCGTCCATGAAATAGATTTCCTTGGCCAGGGTGCTGGCAAATCCTATCTCGTGGGTCACCAGCAGCATGGTCATCCCCAGGGCGGCCATGGCCCGGATCACCTCGTGGACTTCCCCGATGAGCTCCGGGTCCAGGGCGGAAGTCGGCTCGTCAAGGAGCATCACTTCGGGCTCCATGGCCAACGCGCGGGCGATGGAAACGCGTTGTTTCTGCCCGCCGGAAAGTTCCGCCGGATATTTGGCCATGTGGTCTTTCAGCCCGACCCTCTCCAACTCGGCCTCGGCCCGCTGCCGGGCCTCGCTGCGGGGCAGTTTGCGCACCTGCACCAGTCCGATCATCACATTGTGCAGGGCGTCGAGGTGATCGAAAAGGTTGAAGTCCTGGAAGATCATCCCGACTTTCTGACGATACGCATACAGTTCCCGTTTGCGGCTTTGGTCAATCCTGGTGTCGTTGAGATAGATGTTGCCCGCATCCATCTTGACCAGAAAATTGATGCAATGCAGCAGCGTGCTCTTGCCGCCCCCGGAGGGTCCGATCACCACTTTGATATCGCCGCGGAACAGATCGAGCGAGACCCCATTCAACACGGGTGTGTCGCCAAATTGCTTGTGGACGTCTTGAACGCTTAACACCGGGACCTTTTCGGCCATGGCGCAGGTCTCCCTAGTGTGCATATCCGGAGATGCGCACCTTTTCCTCCAGCCGCTGCAGCAGTTTGGTGCCGATGTAGGTCAACACCAGAAAAATACAGCCGGCCAGGATGTAAATCCAAAAATGCTGGTAGGTTCGCTCGGCCACATGCCTGGATCGTGCCAGGATTTCCGTGACCCCCAAGGCGTAGGTGACCGCCGAATCCTTCATGATAATCGTGTATTCGTTGGCCCAGCCCGGGATCGAAAGCCGGAGGGCCTGGGGCAGGATGATGAAAAGGATTGCGCGGGTGTCGCTCATGCCGAGGGATCGCGCCGCTTTGAACTGGCCTTCCGGAAGCGATAAAATCGCACCGCGGATGATCTGGGATTGATAGGCGGAGCTGATCAGTCCCAGCACGACAATGGAAACCGTGAACGGCGACAGATCGATCTCCAGTGCGGACAGCAAGCCGAAATAGAAGATGAACAGGAGTACCAGCAGAGGGATGCCCCTGAAAAACCACACATACACCCCGACAATGCGCTGCAGCAGCCGGTTGCCGTACACCTGGCCCAGCGCCAGCAGCAGGCCCAGCCCCAATCCCATGGACAGCGCGCCGCCCACCACAGCCACGGTCACCCAGAGGCCGCCAAGAATATAGGACAGATTTTCACCGATGACGATGATTCCTTCAGGCATCACATTTCCTCAGGAACGTATTCTTTACGGCCGCGGCCCATGTGCCCATGCAAAGGCGTCGCAATACGAATGATATTGCGACGCCTTCATGTCTTGCCAGCCGGTAGGGCTATTTTTTCTCACTGAACCACTTTTTCACCAGCTCGTCCCAGTAAGGGGAGGCTTTCAGGCGGGCAAGGCCTTCGTTGAGGGTTTTCTCAAAGGCATCATCCTCCTTGCGAACCGCATAGCCGTAATCAACGTCCGGCTGGCCATAGCGGCCGATGCTCTTGACCGGCGCGCCCCGATCGGCGGATTCCTGCAGCGCCGTATTGGAAACGGCGGCGGCGTCGGCACGTCCATTGACGACATCCTCGATGGCCAGCGGCGTGGTGTCATAAAACTTCAGCTCGTAGCTGTAGCCTTTTTTGAGCTGGTTTTCCGTCATCCACTTGGACTCGGCACTGCCCCGCAGCAGGGCGATCTTGCGGCCGGGCTCGAGCGCTTTTTCCACGGTCAGGTCGGAATCATTGCGCACCACCAGCAGTTGGATGACCTGCCAGTAGGGGTTGCAAAAATCGACCGCCGCCTGCCTTTCGGGCGTGATGCTCATGCCCGATGCGATCATGTCGATCTTTTTGGCTTTGAGCGAGGGTACGATGGCCGCCCAGTCGGTGGGCTGGTGCTTGACCTTGAATCCCATTTCCTTGGCGATCCAGTTGATGGACTCGATGTCGAAACCGGCGGGGTTGCCGCTCTTGTCGATGAAGCTGAAGGGCGGATAGGCGGCATCGAAGCCGTTGATGTACACCTTGTCTTCGGCATATCCGTCTGTCAATACAACGGAAACGGATAACACGAGCGCCAGGGCGACAACTGCGAACCTCAGTTTGTTCATGGGGGGCTCCTTTCGTGGTTAGAACTTTGGATTCCGGGCCTGTTTCTCCCAAACGGGTCATGCAACAAAATTATCCTTAATTCCATGACCTGAAGGGCAAGTCAAGCCCGCTGATGCGGACGGCGCAGAGCCAATTCTGTGGAGGACAGACAAATGGAACTATGGTATAAGCTCCAGCGCGGGCGCCCATGACCGGCCGATTTCGGTCCCGGGCGCCGTTTTCGATACGTCATCTTTCAGGCGCGGAGGTTCTTACCGCAGTTGCGAACCATAGCTTGGCGTTGCCCGGTCCCGGAACACGGATTGAATAATAGTTGACGAGAGACATATGGAACAGACTTCTTTTACACCGATCACCACCGATCTGCGCAGGCGGATCAACCGGGCCCTGGGCGACGATTGCGAGATCGCCGATCCGCAGGCCCTGGCGGACTATGACCACGATGCTTCGGAGCTGCGCCACGCCCCGGAGATGGTCGTGCGCGTCCACAACCGGGAGCAGGTGCAGGAACTGCTGCGCCTGGCCAACCAATATAATTTTCCGGTCACCCCCCGCAGCGGCGGAACCGGGCTCGCCGGCGGCTGCCTTTCGACCTGCGGCGGCGTGGTTCTGGACCTGAGCGGCATGAACCGCATTCTTGCCATCGACACCCGCAACCTGGTCGCCGAAGTCCAGCCCGGGGTGATCACGCAACAGTTGCGGGAGGCCGCCCGGGAGGCCGGCCTGTTTTATCCTCCGGATCCCGCCAGCCTGGATGAAAGTACCGTGGGCGGAAACGCCGCCACCAATGCCGGCGGCCCCGCCTGCGTCAAATACGGCACCACCAAGGATTACGTCCTGGGCCTGGAGGTCGTCTTGCCCAATGGGGAATGCATCCGCACCGGCGTCAAAACCCGCAAAGGCGTGGTCGGCTACGACATGACGCACCTGATCGTCGGGTCTGAAGGGACGCTGGGGATCATAACGGCCCTCACCCTCAAACTGATCCCCCACCCGCCGGCGGTCACCGGTGTCGTGGCGGTTTTCAAGGATCTGGAAACGGCCATGGATGCGGTGGCCCAGGTCATGACCCGGGGCCACTTGCCATCGGCCATCGAATTTCTGGATTACAAGTGCCTGGCCCTGGTGGGGGACCGGCTGCCCTTCAACGTGCCGGGCGGGACGTCGTCATTGCTGATCATCGAAACCGATGGGGTCGCCGGCAACATCACCGACGAAATCGACGCCATCGGCCGCATCTGCCGGGAAGTCGGGGCCGTACACCTGCATCCCGCCACAGCGCCGGATGAACGTGAACGTATCTGGGAGGCCCGGCGGCAGGTGTCCCTGCGCATTCATGACCACGCCGCCCTGTATGTCTCCGAGGACGTGGCCGTTCCGCTGGGCTGCATCGCCGAACTGGTTGCCCGTCTGCCGGAGTACGAGCAAAAATATCACCTGGAAATTTTCGCCTTTGGCCATGCCGGGGACGGCAACATCCACCTGAACATCACGGCCGCGGACCGTGATCACCCGGAGCGCGTGGAAGAGGCAATTCGCGCACTGCTGCAGCTGGTGTTGGACATGGGAGGCACCATTTCCGGCGAACACGGCATCGGGGCCGCCAAAAAACGATTCCTGCCCATGGAACTGCCGGCCGAGAGCATCCGCCTGCAACGGGGCATCAAAATGCTCTTTGATCCCAACCAGGTGCTCAACCCGGGAAAACTGTTTCCGAACACCTGACAACCCGAATTCCCCTTACGGAGCCCTGCACATGACCGATTCACGATCCGGCGCCGCCCGCTTCAGCCGCCGCGTGGCGAGCATTTCCATGTCGGCCACCAAATACATGGCCGTTCTGGCCAGCCGTGTCCCCGACAGTGTATCCCTGGGGCAGGGGGTCCCCTCATTCCCCACGCCGCCCCATGTCCTGGAAGCCGTGGCCGCGGCGCTTCATAACGAGCCGGTCATCGGCCGCTACACCCTTCAAAGCGGTATGCCGCCGCTGCGTCGCGCCATCGCCGAAATGAGCCGGGAGAGCCTGGGCGTCGCCGTGGATCCGGAGACCGAGGTAGGCATCACGGTGGGCGCCATGGAAGGCCTGCTGGCATCGATCCTGACCGTGATCGAACGCGGTGATGAGGTCATTCTGCCGTCGCCCACCTATGCCTCGCATATCGAACAAGTGCTTTTGGCCGAGGGGATTCCCGTCTTCGTACCGCTGCGGGCGGATGACTGGGGGCTTGATCTGGAGGCCATCGCAAACGCCATAACCGAACGCACCCGTGCCGTGATTCTCTGCAACCCCGGCAATCCGACCGGAACCGTGTTTGCGGATGCCGATGTCGAGGCCCTCTGCGACCTGGCCCAAGCGCATGACCTGTGGATCATCTCCGATGAAACCTATGACTTTCTGGTCTACGACGATGCGCCCCCCAAGAGCCCGGCCTGCCGCGAGGCCGTGAGACCGCGCGTGATCACGGTCGGCTCCTTTTCCAAAAAGTATGCCCTGACCGGCTGGCGGGTCGGCTGGGTGACCGCGGCCGAACCTGTCATGGCGCAGATCATGAAAGTGCATGATGCCACCGCCATCTGCGCGCCCACCCCCTCGCAGGTGGCGGCGCTGGCCGCCCTGAACGGCCCCCAGGACTGCGTAAGGGACATGCGGCGCATTCTGGCCGAACGCCGGGAGCAGTGCTGCCGGCGGCTTGACGCCCTGGCCGACCATTTCACTTACGTCCGCCCCCGGGGGGCGTTCTACATCATGGCCCGGTATCGTTTCAGCCAAAAATCTTCCCGGCAAGTCGCCGAACAGATGCTGAACGAAGCCGGGGTGATCACCATTCCGGGTGGTTCCTTCGGACCCAACGGCGAAGGGCATCTCCGGCTTTCCTTTGGCGGGACCGAATCCGAAATCGACGCCGCCTTCGACCGGATCGAACATTGGCTTCAGCGGCCGGTTTCCAGTTGATGGATTAGCTATCGCCAAACGGCCGGGGCCGTCCATCATTGACCTCATTGTTAACTAGTGGTACGTTTTTTCAGCACAAACAGACAAGGCGGTCTGTTCTCCCTCCAAATCGGTACGTCCCTTACCCCACCTCCCGGCGGGCCGATTTGCCATGTGCGCCCAGCCGGCAGGATTTGAACATCTCAAAGCAACATGTCGCGACAGGCAACCCGAATATTTCACGGGTTTGAGGCTTCCATTTACAAGGCATTCAGGAGCGCCGCTGTACGAATGCTACCGCAAGCTCCTGATAACGCCGAAAATGGATGCCTCAAGCTCGCCCGTAGGGTGAAAAAATATATGCGGGATATTCTGAAAAACACCAGTCGCAAAGTCTTACCAGACAACTTTGCTGCAACCTTTATTTAAGGCACTGAACATATTCATCAAAATAAATTTGCATGAATATGTTCATGAAATGTTCGGGTTAAGCGTTGGCATACAACGTCAACCAAGCCCTGTCATTTCAACCTCAAACGACGCCCTGCTGCGCCAACCGGACCTCGCCATGACCACAGATGCCGCCAGCCGTCAATTGAAAGCCCGTGTCGCCGAACTTGAAACCGCCTTGGCCCACTGCTCCTCCGAGTGGACCGAAACCGTTGATGCCCTGACCGACTGGGTGTGCATCATCGATCCGGATTTCCGCATCCTGCGCACCAACCTTGCCGTGGAGTCTTTTCTGGGATTGAAACGGGAAGAAGTGCTGGGCAAAACCTGCTACAAAATCGTGCATGGCACGGACACCCACATCGCCGAATGCCCCGTGCCCAAAATGGTGAAATCGCTCAAGCGGGCCCAGACCGAGTTTCAGATGGGTGACGGCCGCTGGCTGTCCGTCACCGTCGATCCCCTCACCGATAAGAGCAACCGGCTGACCGGGGCCGTGCACATGGCCCGGGACATCACCGATCTCAGGAAGATCCAGGCCGAGCGCGAAGCCTTGATCCGGGACCTGAAAAAGGCCCTCTCCGAGGTCAAGACCCTCAAGGGCCTGATCCCCATCTGCGCCAAATGCCGCCGCATCCGCGACGACGACGGCGCCTGGAGCTCGCTGGAAACCTATGTCCGCAACAACCTGGATACGGATTTCAGCCACGGCCTCTGCCCGGAATGCGCCCGGGCCGAACTCGAGGCCCTCGAGGATTGAACGGCTTTATCGGCAGTTCAATCCTGGCGGCATCAGCCGTCGGCGGTGAACCGGGCCAGATAATCGTGCAGGGCTTTTTTCCCTGCGTCATCCAATTCAGGACAATCGGTCTCATCCTTGACGCCCTGGACTACCCAGGTGGCGAAAACCATGCAGGTGGGGGCTTTGCATTTCTTGCAGTTGGTCTTGGGCAGGCGTTTCAGGATCTCCACCAGCTGGGGGCGTTCGGCTTTGGTGTAGCTGGGATCGATATTCGCACGGTTTTCCCAGGCGTCGTTGATTTCCCGTTGGATCCACGCGATAATTTTCCGGCCCTGGGCCTCGTCCTGGACGGCGTTGACCGTGATCATGCGCTCCTGGACCGAAATCAGCTTGCCTTCGGTCTGGAAGGTGACCGTCGGCGGATCCGGGGTGAACTGGTCGCCCCCCAGCACGGCATTCAGGTAGGGAATGGCGCCGCCCACGTCCTGGTCCAGCCGGGCGATGCAGTTGACGGTCATGGCACTGGGCATGCAGTGGTTGTTGACGACCTCCAGCCGGTAGCTTTTTAGCAGCATCCTGGCACCACGCTTTCATAGGGCAAAGCAAAAAAATCAATGCCAGGACTCCTGACTCCTGACTCCTGACTCCTGAAAATAACGCCGTCATTGTTGGACGCAAGGCTTTTATCTTGGCTCTTTTCTGATTTACTGATGTCTCAATTTCCTGTTTGCTGAACTTCAGGTCCCGGGTTGTGTCCTGTCGTCCCCGGCTTCTTTGACGCCTCTGCCCTTCAGAATCCCTTTACACTTGAATCCTCGACTCCTTGCCCCCTCGTGCCCGCCATATTCCTTGTCCCATAGGCTTCCGAAAGGGGGAGCGAATTGTGTCGCTCCCCCTATTTCCACAACAAGATTCCAGCTTGTGCTGGAATGACGGCAATGCCAATTTGTTCCGTTAAAAGTTGATGAACCCTTCCAGGAAAAATCCGTCCAGGGAAACGTCCGTTGTATCGGTATACATCAACTGTTCATCGACATCATCGACATTACGCCGCGCTACGACCATGTTAAACCAGTTCTGCCATTCGTATCCAACCTTGGCGCCGACAAACATACCGTTTTCCAGTTGATAAGCATATTCGAGACCGGCCCGCATCTCCAGCACCGGCACCACACGGTTGTCTTCCGAGTCATCGATAGAAAAAATACTTGTTGTTCCATTATCCACCTGCTTAATATTCATATCGAAATCACCCATAAGGACGGAACCGGCAGCTGAACCGAAAAGGCTGAACCCTTTGCCGACTTGCCAATCGAGGCCTAAACCGAGACGGGGCCCCCATCCTGAAAAATTATTTTCATTGTGGACGTCCGAAAAAGCGCCACCACCACTCCTCTGGTAGTTGATATCAATGTTCTGCTTCATCTTGGCATGCCGAAGGCCGGCATCAATCTGCATGCCGAAATCGTTACCTACCTCCAGCCACTTTTTTACGCCGAGGTCGAAAACCTCGTGGTCGAAATCGTAATTCATCGTTGCTTCATCCAAATTCTGACTATCGATAGTGGAATCCGTGTGCGTCCAGGTAGCCCACAGACTTCCCCCTGCTGGTTCCACAACATTATCGCTATACTTGGAATTCAACTTCATATACTGCCCATATACGGCCGTGCCCGAACCAAAATTGTAGCTCAAGCCGAACCGTCCGCCGCCGCTGCGGTCAGGCTCGACCTTTGCAAGAGAGCCTTCAGGATGACCATCAGTGTCGCTATCCACAGTCGCATAGTCCAGATTGCTTCGGGACGGCCGCATGTAGAGCACTTCAAAGGAGGCACCGAGCCCCTCGGTGGTTTCAGGCACTTTGACCAGGGAGGTTACCGGCACTTCGGCCGGGGTCCCTGCCGAAACTGAGGCCGCCTTGACGTGGTTCGCCGCCACTGTTGGGCGCTCTGCCTGTCCCTTGCCCACCTTTTCGAGTTCAGCCTTGAGTTCCTTGTTTTCCTTTTTCAGGGTTTTGATCTCGGTGCCCATCTCCTGAATCAGTTGGCCCATGGCATCGAGCCGTTTGAGGATTTCCGCATTGGTAACCTCCGATGCATTGCCAGGACCTGCCCACGCCAAAAAAACAACCAACACCATTAGAACGATCAGATTTACCCGAATCCACAGAGCTTTCAATTGCCTTCCTCCTTCTTTTCCGATTCATTGTCTCTGCCGTATGCTTCTTGACAGCCTGCACTCCGGAAAGCAGAAAAGTCTTCACCCTCCGGCTTTCCATGCGCAACTGTCTTCCTCTTCCGTGTCGCTATCGGTGCCGCATCTTGACACCACCGGTTTTACAAGCGCGCCCTGCAGGTTGCCGGACGCTGGGCCGCCACAGAAGTAAAGCGCGCGTTGTTGCAATCAATAAATTGTTGTGAATTGTCCTTGCACGGGGGGATGGGCAACAGGGCAAATCACCGGCTTGGGGGTAAATCAATTCCGCCGACCGGCGTCGGCTGGGAATTGCCTCGAGTCTATAGCACTATTGAGTGAATACTTAAAGCGCTTTCGGTGACTTGAAGGGTTTCCACCGAAGGCCGATTGAGCCGGCAGGGAAGAATCGGCTGCCGGTACCAAAGCAGCCATTTGATGCCAGGATGTGAAAACTTGCGCGGGGAAGTTTCGGCGGGACGCACTTGCCATGCGCCCCGCCGAAGGATCGGTTTTCTCCGGTCAACCGTTCGGCTGATTCTGGGCGGGTCTTAGAAGTTAATGAACCCTTCCAGGAAAAACCCGTCTAAGGAAAGATCCGTGGTGTCGGTATACATCAGTTGGGCATCCACATCGTCCATGAAGCGCTGGGCCGTCACCATGTTGAACCAGTTCTGCCATTCGTAACCGAACTTGGCACCGACGAACATACCGTTTTCCAACTGATAAGCATATTCGACACCGGCTCGCATCTCCAGCACCGGCACCACGCGGTTGTCTTCCGAGTCTTCAACATCGGCAATGACCGTCGACCCGTTGTCGATTTCCCTGAGGGACAGATCAAAATCCCCAACCAATATGGATCCGGCAATGGAACTGAAGAAATTGAAACCCCTGCCGACGTGCCAGTCCAGCCCCACCCCGAGTCGGGGTCCCCAACCTGAAAAATCATTATGATTGGTGATGTCGGCTGTAAGGCCGGGAGGCGTTTGGTCATAGAGGATGGTGATATCCTGGGTCATGTTGGCATAGCGCAACCCGGCCTCGATCTGCATGCCCAGGTCGCTTCCAACCGCCAGCCATTTTCGCAGCCCGATATCGTATACGTCGTGGTCGAAATCGTAGGTCATCGTGGACGACGTAACATTGTTGTCATCAATAAACGCATTCGGATGCAGCCAGGTACCCCACAGGCTGCCTCCGGTTGGTGCCACGGCAGAATCGCTGTCCTTGGTATTCAACATGGTATACTGGCCAAAAACGGCCGTACCCTCCCCAAAGTTATAGCTCAAGCCAAGCCTTCCTCCGTTGTCGTAATCCGGCGCGACTTTTTTGGAGCGGCCTTCCGGCCGACTATCGGTGTTGGCATCCGCTATCACATAGTCCAGATTGCTCCGGGAGGGTCGCATGTACAGCACTTCAAAGGAAGCACCGAGCCCCTCCGTGGTTTCGGGCACCTGGACCAGGGACGCCGCCGGCACTTCCGCAGGGGCAACCGCAGGCGCAGATGTCGCCTTCACCTGGGCCAGCTCCGCCTTGACCCGCGCCGTCTCTTCCTTGGCCTGCGCCACTTCCGCTTTGGCCCGGGCCGCCTCCTCCTTGGCGACAGCGGCTTCGGCCTTGGCCTTCTCGGCCTCGGCCAGGGCCCGGTTGGTCTGGGCCATGGCCTCGTCGAACTTGCGCTCCATCTTCTGGATCATCTGGTAGAGCTCCGCATTGCTGAACTCCTGAGCCCAGGCAGCCGCCGGCAAGGCCGCCATCAACAACAGAACAATGATGCCTTTTTTCATCCGTATCTCTCTCCTTCCCTCCATAAAATCCGTCCACGCAGCCCCAAGGCGCCCCAACAGTCCTCTCCTCGCCCGAAAGTTTGGGCTCGTCCATAAAAAACCCGCCGACAGCGGCGCTTTGTTCCTGCAAGCCGCTGACTGCGGGTGTTTTGAATCAACTCAAAGATAATCCGCAATTATGTCACAATTCGCAAATGGATGAATGGGATGCCCACCGTTGGTAGTGTTTTCCGCCGCCGGAAAATGGTGTCTGATACCACATTTGCGAAGATGCGGAAAGATTTAATGCACGGCTTCCGAACCGGTTTCCCCGAATCGGTAGGTTTTCCCGGCCTTGAACACATCGGTATCCGCATCCAATTCCTTCTGCATGCGCGCCAGGGAATGGTCGCAGCTGTCATGGGCCGACAGGAAGACCTTGTCCGGCTTGACGAGGTTGAGCGCCGTGATGGTGTCCGAGAGATCGTCGTCCGTGATTTTTCGCCAGGCGGGCTTGCCCGTGCCGATCAGGGTCTGGAACTGGATGCCCAGGCGGTTGCCCCGGCCGCCGGTGACCGGGAAATGCAAACCTCCGCCGATAACATGGATGGGCTTGTCCGACAGGCGGCGCACCATCTGGAGGATCACTTCGATGGTGGGATGGCCGCACCCGGTGATGACCACCAGCCCCTTGTTTTTGACGTTGGCCACGAGGGCCTGCTCTTCCATGAGTCCCATGAAAAAGAGGCTGCGGGCCAGGGGGCCCGTGGTGGCGATGCCGGCCGGCAGCATGCGCGGCGCGTTGACAAGCTCGCACGGCATCCCATCGGCCTCGGCCTGATCCGGAAGAAAACAGGTTTGCCCGTTTGGCCGTCCCAGTTCCGCGGGCACGGTCACCTGCTTGGACCGGCAGGCTTTCATGCCGCCCATGTGGTCGGGGTGCAGGTGGGAGATGACCAGAGCCTCGACCTGATCCAGTTTGAAATCCAGCTGGGCCGCATTGTGCGCCAGGGCCGGCCGCTCGGGGCCGAAGCCCACATCGAAAAGCAGGGCGCCCCGGTCGGTTCGGAAAAGATAGGACACCCCGGCATCGCCATAGAACCCGTCGGATGTCTTCTCTTCCACCAGGACCGTCAGTTCCAGGAAATCGAGCTCCGGCAGGTCGATAGGCTCGGCCTTTCGCATGCGGGCCTGGTTGCGTTCGGCCACTTCTTCGAGGTTGGCTTTGTAGCGCCTGTTTTTTCCGTACAGCAAGGGGGCGAGCAACGGCGAGGCCACGCCCAGAACAGGCCACCATACAGGGGAGATGCGAAAAGCCATGGTATCCTCCTTTTGACGGTTCAATGCCAGATGTTCAAATCAGACCAGCTTCTCGGCGCCCGAGTATACCTCTTCCACGCGCAACGCCGCGGCGGCGTGGCCGGGATGTTTGGCGGGATTCCATTTCTTCATGTCGTCGTAAATCGCCCCCGCCTCGTGGTATTCGATCCGGCCCTTGACCTGATAGGACGTCCCGTCCTTGGTGATAAACAGGATCGTTCCTTGGCTTCCCGCCTGAATGTTTTTCAGGGTCTTCGAAAAATAATTGTTCGCGATGACAAGGGTGTCCTCATTGTATTTGGACACACAGGTCGCATAGATGGCATTGGGTATGCCGTCTCCATTGATGGTCGCCAACACGATCGGGCCCTCGCGATCTTCCCAGGCCTTGCTCACTTTCTCAGGTAAAACTGCCATCCGGTTCCTCCTCTGCTGAATTGGCCATAAACACATACACGCCAGGTTCAATAACAAGATTATGCTCATATCACCTGCGCCCCGGCCTGTAAAGCCATCTTCATTCCGGATTGAAGCCCGGACATGCCGGCCGGTATAAAGTTAACGCATTAATTCATACGCTTGACTTATTCAAACGTATGAACTATTTTATGCGAAACGCGATGGAAAGGACCGGAGTATGAACACGCCTGACACCCGACCGGATGCCCGCCAGCGTCTGATCCTGGCCGGCGTCGAAATTTTTGCCGAAAACGGCTTCAACGCCACCACCACCCGCATGCTGGCGGACAAGGCCCAGGTCAACCTGTCCGCTATTCCTTATTATTTCCGCAGCAAAGAAGGGCTCTACCTGGCCGTGATCGAGCACATCGCCGATGTCCTCAGCGCCCACCTGGAGCCGTTTTTGTCTAAAATCCAACACCTGGCCGAAACGGGATTATCGCCGGAGGCCGCCCGCGGTCTCCTGCGGGATGGGCTGGCCACCATGGTGGCGGTGATGTGCGGCGACCCCGGAACTGTGCCCTTCTCCCAGATCATCCTGCGGGAACAGATGGCGCCGTCGGCCGCTTTCGACCTGATCTACCCCCGGGTGATGGAGCGCATTCTTACAGCCTTCGTCATGTTGATCGGGGCGATTACCGGCGAGACGGATGAACGCCAGTGCAACCTGCAGGCCCTGTTGTTCATCGGCCAGGTCCTGGTTTTCCGGGGCGGCCGGGCCACCGTAAACCGGCGTCTCGGCATGACGGGCTATAATACCGACGAAATTGCGGAAATTCAGGAAGCCATTATTTCCCGGGCCATGGCAGCACTCGATTTCATGGCCGCCCGGAAGACCTGGCCCGGAGGAGTTCGACCATGAAGAAAAAAATCATCCTGCTGGGCCTGACGGTGGCCATTGTTGCCGGTATTTTCGGTTATCGCCACTGGCATCAAGGCCGGCAGGCCCAAAACGGCGACAACCTGATCCTCTACGGCAACGTGGATATCCGCAAGGTGGACCTGGGCTTCCGCGTGGCCGGACGGGTCGAAGGCGTGGATTTCGAGGAGGGCGATCAGGTGCGCCGGGGCGACCGTGTGGCCGTCCTCGACCGGGTGCCCTATCAAAACGAAGTGCGCCTGGCCAGCGCCGCCCGGGATCGGGCCGCCGCCGATATGGCCCGGCTCGAACACGGGCTGCGCCCCCAGGAGATCAAGCGCGCCCGGGCCCAGGTGGCCGAATACGAGGCCACCCTGTTGACCCTTAAAAAAGAATTCCTGCGCCGGGAGGACCTCGTGGCCCAGAACGTGGTGTCACGCCAGTCCTACGACGACATCCGGGCCCGCCGGGACGCGGCCCGGGCCCGGCTGGACATGGCCCGTGAAACCCTGGCCCTGGCCGAAGAAGGCTTTCGCCAGGAAGACATCGCCGCCGGACAGGCCCAGGTGGCCGAAGCCGAAGCCCGCCTGGAGCAGGCCCGGATCCGCCTGGCCGACACCGAAATCTTCGCGCCGGCCGACGGCACGCTCCTGACCCGCGTGGTGGAGCCCGGCACCATCATGGCGGCGGGCCAGACCGTGGCCATCCTGTCCCTGAACGACCCGGTCTGGGTGCGGGCCTATGTGCCCGAGCCGGACCTGGGCAAAATCTGGCCGGGCATGCCGGCCGAAATCCTGACCGACAGCCGGCCCGACCAACCCTACCAGGGACACGTGGGCTTTATTTCGCCGGAAGCCGAGTTCACCCCCAAAAACGTGGAAACCCCCCGCCTGCGAACCGATCTGGTCTTCCGCCTGCGGGTCATCGCCGACAACCCGGACCACGGCCTGCGCCAGGGCATGCCGGTGACCGTCGTGCTGGACTTGCGCCAGCCGCCGGAGGGAGAGGATGAGAACACAGGGTCCGAGGGGTCAGGGGGTCAAGGGGCCGAGTGAAAATGGGGAAAGACAGGAGACAGGAGACAGGAGACAGGAGACAGGAGACAGGAGACAGGAGACAGGAGACAGGAGACAGGAGACAGGAGACAAAAAAATACCACTGTCATTGTTGGAGGCAAGGCCTGTTTTTGTGTTTTTTCCGATTTTTTTATTACTCGATTTCCTGTTTTCCGAGATCTCCCATAAAACGGGAGGCCTCAGGCAGCTCTCTTGAAGGGCGATTACAAATCAGTTTGTGAGCTTTTAGTTTTTCCATTGTCCCGCGCCGAGCATCGACGGCACGGACGGGAAAAAGCGCGCGGACTGTTTGAGTCCGCCGTAGCCCAAGCGAAGGCGGGCGAGTTTCCGCGTGCTCCGTCCTTGACAGCGACGCGCAGGATAAAGCGGGGCACGGGCGTCTGAAGCCTGTCACGCCGTTTTCAGGCAAGGCGTGATTGGTTCGTTTTCTTTCACGTGGAAGAAAATGAACGATCGAAAAATGATCTGTGACCGGAAATATCGTAGCACATTACTTCTTCAGCATTAAAACCGTTTGGATGCCAAAACGCTGCGAATGCTCACCATAGAAAGCATAACCAAATACTTCGCGGGCGCCCCCCAACCGGCCCTGGACGCCATCACGGCCGAAATCCGCCCGGGGCACATCACCGGACTGGTGGGCCCGGACGGGGCCGGCAAGACAACCCTCCTGCGCCTGATGGCCGGCCTTTTAATTCCTTCCGAGGGCCGGCTGACCTACGACGGCCTGGATACGGCCGGCGACACCCAGCCCCTGCACGCCGTCATGGGCTACATGCCCCAGCGCTTCGGCCTCTATGAAGATCTCTCCGTCATCGAAAACCTGCGCCTCTACGCCGACCTGCGCCGCATCACCGGCACCCAACGTCAACGGACCTTCGAGCGCCTGCTGGCCTTCACGGGCCTGGCGCCGTTTCAAAAACGGCTGGCCCGGCAGCTTTCCGGCGGCATGAAGCAAAAGCTCGGCCTGGCCTGCGCCCTGATCAAAAAGCCCCGCCTGCTCCTGCTGGACGAGCCCAGCGTGGGGGTGGACCCCATCAGCCGCCGAGAACTCTGGCGCATGGTGGGGGAGATGCTGGACGGGGAAACCACCATCGTCTGGAGTACGGCCTATCTGGACGAGGCCGAGCAGTGCGAGCGCGTCCTCCTGCTCAGCGAGGGGCGACTGCTCTACAGCGGGCCGCCCCAGCGGTTGACCCGCCGGGTGGACGGACGGGTCTACCAGCTCCTGGGGATTCCCGCAGCGCAGCGCCGACGCCTGCTGACCGAGATTCTCGAACGCCCGGAGATTCGCGACGGCGTGGTCCAGGGCAAAGCCCTGCGCTTCGTCATGGATGCCGATGCCAAGCCGCCCGATCCGGCCGCTTTCGGCAACGGACCGGAAACCCGGATCGTGCCGGTGCCCCCCCGCTTCGAAGACGCCTTCATCGACCTGCTGGGGGGCGGGCCGGGGGGTGATTCCCTACTGGCGCGCCGCACTTTCGAACGACCGGCCAGCGAGCGGCCCATTGTGGAAGCCCGGGGCCTGACCAAACGCTTCGGGGCGTTTACGGCTGTCAGCGACAACAGCTTCGCCATTCGCCGGGGCGAGATTTTCGGCCTGCTGGGCCCCAACGGCGCCGGTAAGAGCACCACCTTCAAGATGATGTGCGGCCTGCTAAAGCCCACAGCCGGAGAGGGTTTCGTGGCCGGACTGCACCTGGCCCGGGCCGCGGCCAAAGCCCGGGCGCGTCTGGGCTACATGGCCCAGAAGTTCTCCCTTTACGGCGATCTCACCGTGCAGCAGAACCTGCTCTTCTTCTCCGGGGCCTACGGCCTGCAGGGCCGCGCCCAGCAGGAGGCCGTGGCCGCCATGGTGGACGTCTTCGACCTCAAGTCCTTCCTCGGGACTTCCGCCGGCACCCTGCCCCTGGGTTTCAAGCAGCGCCTGGCCCTGGCCTGCGCCGTGGTGCATCAGCCGGACGTCCTCTTTCTGGACGAGCCCACCTCGGGAGTGGACCCCATCACCCGGCGCGAGTTCTGGAACCATATCAACGGGCTGGTGGAAAAGGGGGTCACCATCCTGGTCACGACCCATTTCATGGATGAAGCCGAATACTGCGACCGCATCGGGCTGATCTACCGGGGCCGCAAAATCGCCGAGGGATCGCCCGACCGCCTGAAGGCCGCCGCACGCACCCCGGAGCAGCCGGACCCCACCCTGGAAGACGCCTTCATCGCCCTGATCGAACAATCCGATGCACGGGAGGCCGCGGCGGCATGACAGCAGATGCCCACCATAGCCGCCGGGGACGGGCCCGGCGCCTGAAAGCCCTGATCGTGAAAGAAAGCCTCCAGGTGGTGCGCGACCCCAGCAGCATCCTGATTGCCTTCGTGCTGCCCCTGATCCTGCTTTTTCTCTTCGGCTACGGGGTTTCCCTGGATGCCCGGGAAGTTCGCCTGGGCGTGGTCCTGGAAGACACCGGACCGGAAGCGCGCCGACTGGCCGGCGCGTTCCGGGCGACCCCTTTCTTCGATGCCCGCACCGCCCTGAACCGCCGTGATCTGGAGGCCGATCTCATCAGCGGCCGCATTCGCGGCATGCTGGTCATCCCCCAGGATTTTGCCCAGACCTTGAACGCCCCCGGGGTCACCGCCACGATCCAGCTGATTGCCGACGGGAGCGAAACCAACACGGCCAGCTACGTGGCCAACTATGCCAGCGGCACCCTCACCACCTGGATGATCCAGGAAGGTCTGATGGCCGACCGGGCCGCCACGCCGCCGGTGGTGCTGACGCCACGCTTTTTCTACAATGCCGAACTGGACAGCCGCAATTCCCTGGTGCCCGGATCCCTGGCCATCATCATGGCCATCATCGGCACCCTGCTCACCGCCCTGGTGGTGGCCCGGGAATGGGAGCGCGGCACCATGGAAGCCCTTTTGGCCACACCGCTGAGCGCCCTGGAAATCGTCATCGGCAAGCTGGTGCCCTATTTCGTCCTGGGCATGGCCTCCATGGCGGTGTGCACGGCCGTGGCCTTTTTTCTCTACGGCATTCCCTACCGGGGATCGCTGGCCGCCCTGACGGTGGTCTCGGCCGCTTTCCTCCTGACAGCCCTGGGCCAGGGGTTCCTGATTTCCACAGTCACCCGCAACCAGTTCATCGCCTCCCAGGCCGCCCTGGTCAGCGCTTTTCTGCCGGCCTTCATCCTCTCCGGGTTCGTTTTCGAAATCGCCTCCATGCCCTGGATCATCCGCATGGTGGCCCAGGTCATCCCGGCCCGCTATTTTGTCACCAACCTCCAGACCCTGTTCCTGACCGGCGACGTCTGGTCCCTGCTGCGGCCCAATATCCTGATTCTCCTGGTGCTCGCAGGCGTCCTGCTGGCCCTGACCCTGAAAAAAACCCCCAGCCGGCTGGAGTAGACGGTATGCTGACGCGCCTCAGAGCCCTGATGACCAAAGAACTTCTCAACATCCTGCGGGATCCCAAGTCGCGCACGGTGCTCATCGTGCCCCCGATCATCCAGATTTTCATCTTCTCCTTTGCCATGACCATGGAAGCCAAGAACATTCACCTGGGGGTGCTGAACCTGGACGCCGGACGGGCGGGCTTCGAGCTGGTGCAGCGCTTCCGGGAGGCCAAGACCTTCACCCGCATCCTCCCCCTTCAGGGCCAGGCCGAAATCGCCCCCGTTCTGGACGAACAGCAGGCCCTGGCCGTCCTGGTTGTACCGGTGGATTTCTCCCGCCGCCTGGCGGCCGGCAGCCCCACCCAGGTCCAGCTGCTGCTGGACGGCCGCAAGACCAATACGGCCCAGATCGTGGGGGGGTATGCCCAACGCATCCTCGAGGGTTTCCTGGCCGAGCAGGCGCCGGGCGCGGCCAGCCGCATGCCCGCCGTGCTGGAGACGCGTCACTGGTTCAACCCCAACCTGGAATTCATGTGGTACACCGTGCCGAGCCTGATCTGCATCCTGTCCACGGTGATCAGCCTCATTCTCACCGCCCTGTCGGTGGCCCGGGAACGGGAGATGGGCACCTTCGAGCAGTTGCTGGTATCCCCCCTGCAGCCCTTTGAAATCCTGTTGGGCAAAGCCCTGCCGGCCCTGTTCCTGGCCCTGTGCTCCGCCTCCCTGCTGCTGGCCATCGCCATCTTCGTCTTCCGGATCCCCTTCCAAGGCTCCCTGACCCTGCTCTATGGCGCCATGGTGGTCTTCCTGCTGGCCATCGTGGGCATCGGGCTTTTCATCAGCAGCCTCTGCATGACCCAGCAGCAGGCCATTTTGGGCGCCTTTGTCTTCATGCCTCCGGCCGTGATCCTCTCCGGCTTCGCCACCCCCATCGAAAACATGCCCGCCTGGCTGCAGACCGTCACCGGCGTCAACCCCCTGCGCTGGTTTTTGATCATCGTGCGCGGCGTCTTCCTCAAGGACATGCCCCCGGGCGACGTCATGACCAATATCCTTCCCATGGTGGTGATCGCCCTGGTGACCCTGACGGCGGCGGGGTGGCTGTTCAAACGCAGGATGGGATAGCCCTAATATTTCATGAAATATCCGGGAGGGATCGTCTCCGATCAAAAACGGGGTTTTACAGGCCCAATACGGAAGGGTTCAAGATGAAGGCATTGCCTCCAACAATAACGGTGTTATTTTCTATTCTGTCTCCTGACTCCTGACTCCTGACTACTGACTACTGACTTCTATACTCATTCTTTCCAGCTTGGCGCTTTGAGCCTTTTTCGCGGCCGCTGGCCGGCCCGCCCTATTCCCCCAGGTGAATAACGAGCTTGTCATGCACCAGGATACCCAGGTCCATCCTTCCGTCGGCATTCAGGTCGCCGCTGGCCACCTCCCGGGGTTCGTAGTTCCAGCGGTCGTCATCCTGGCCAAATTGCGGCCCCTGGAAAACCTTGAAGCTGACTTCTTCCACCAGATTGCCATCCCGGGCGGACAACAGCTCGATGGCGGCATTCTGGGCATCCAGGGCGGCTACCATGGGTTGCGGCGGGATGCCGAGTTGCACGGGATAGAAATTCCATAACTTCGGGTCTTCCGCGCGACTGGTATAACCGCTGATGGTCTTCAGGGCAAAAGCCGCCGCATCCGCGCTTACCCAGCGGGTTTCCGACTTGCCGGGCAAAAGCAAACCCTGGCTGCGGGGGGTCGCCACGGGCACGATGCCGGAGAGTTCCGGGAAAGCATCCGCCAGCGCCACAGACAGGGGCTCCCCGCTCTCCTCCCGGGGAAACCAGCAGAGTTCATTGCCGTTCTTGTTGTAAAACAGATAGCCCGGCGCGCCTCCGGGCCCTTTGGCCGCCACCCCGTACTTCAGGGCCGCTTTCTCATCGGGCAGGCTGAATTGGCGTTCGATCACAAAGGCCTGTCCATCGTAGCGGTACAGGCGCGCCGCCTGGCCTTCACTGATCATGATCCCCGGGGCCGCCGCCGTGCCGACCATGCTGATGTCCGCCGTGGTCAGGCCCGCCCCCAGCGCCCGTAATTGTTTCTTGTTCACGGGTTCCAGTTTACGGCCGTTCCAAAGGAACATGGCCGGCTTTTTCAGGGGTGAAAAGAGCACAACCCCCCAGCGCTTGGGGGATACGGGGAACACCCGCATGGTATCGGGGGGCTGGTCGGCGGGAATATCGAGGGGCACCGCGCGTTTCTCACCCGCCCGATCCGCCCAGCAGAAAAAAAGACGGCCGCGCCGGCGCTTGAGGATGCTGAAAAAGCCATCGCTCCAGGGGGACACATCCATCATAAGGGGACTGCCTTCCAGATCCACAAAGGTCGGAAAGGCCTCATAAGCCCCCGCCGGATGACAGGCCACAGCATTCTCCGCCGGGCTGAAGACATAGAGATCGCCCCGACGGTCAACCCCCAGGGTTTCGATGCGACGCAGGGAACTGACCTCCCGGGGCACCGGGTTCAACCCCTGTTCCCCGCCGAAATGCAGCATGATGCGGGAAAGCTCGGGCGCGCTGACGCCGTAGTCCGGGTAGCCGTCCCGGTTGAAATCCGCCATGGTCCAGGACAGGGGCAGTTTGCCGCCGACACCCCGGGCCACCACCCGGCTGGCCGACAAGGCCGGCGCTTCCCAAAGGTCACCGGAAGCGTCCCGCGCAACGGCGTAATGACGGATGTTCACGGCATTCTTGAGAATGGCCAGCAGTTGGTCCGCTTTACGGTCAATCAGGGCAATGGCTTTCAGGGCCTGGAGCGGCGGGGTATCCATGGGATGCTCCCACCCGAAGCCCCCTTCGGGCTGCCCCAGGAACAACCGCAGGGGCAGCTGCTCCTCGGGAAACCGCAGAAGGATATCCACCCGGCCGTCGCCGTTGAAATCGCCGAGCATGACCCCTTCGCATTCCGGAGCCGTGAATTCCAGGTTCAGTCGCCGCCGAAACCGGCCCCGGCCGTCGTTGGCCAACAGCACCGCATTCCGGCGACGGCAGACCAGGATATCCTGGCCGCCGTCATTGTCGAAATCAGCCGTGCCGACATGTACGATCTGATCCGCCTTTTTTACGGCCGGCGCCGTTGTATTTTCAAACCGGCCGTCAGGGGTCTGAACATATATCCGCAGACCGCGCAGCGCACCGGCCGTGAGAATATCGGGCCGCTGGTCACCGTTCAGATCGAGCACTTCCAGGTGGGTGGTTTTCTGGTCCAGCAGAAACCCGGCCGAATCGAAGGCGTCTTCCAGAGCCGGCAGGCCGTTGAAGTCTCCGGCGCCTTCAATGGCTTTACGGATCAACACCTCGATACGGGACATGCGGTTGTTCAGGAAAACAATATCGTCGTGCCCATCGCGGTTGATGTCATGAAAAATCAGCCGCGAGGTGTTGTGCTTGAACTCGTAGATTTCGCGCTCGCCAAAACCGAAAGCCCGCTGACCCGGTGTGTCTTGTGCGCGCACGCCGGGTGTCAGGAGCATCCCCGCCAGCGCGATCAGGCAGGCGCCGACAACCGCCGTTGTGTTTCGCATGAATTTTTTCCTCTGAATGATTGGGGTAACGCGATTGGAACCCATGATGGGCCTTTACCCCCGGTTTCTCCTGAAAAATCAGCCCCGGGGGACGACAGGCATCATCATAGGCAGCATGGACGGGGTTTGGCAAGGCCCCCGTCACGATGCCGGACCAAACCAGAGCAGATACCGGTCCCGTCAGTTTTCAGGATAATGAATCGTCCAGGTGGAACGGAAACCGGCGGCATCGATAACGCTGTACCCGTCGCTGGCCCCTATATAGTCCGCAATCACCTCGGCGGGCGGTAATCGATCGACGGCGAAGCCCCCAAAAAGGTCTTTCAGGGGATCGACGGTTTCACCGCTCTCCTGGTCGGCACTGGCCGGGGTAGCGCCCGCGGCCTGCAATTGCTCGGCGGCTTCCTGCACCTCGTCGATAAAAAAGTGCGCGTAGGCCGCGAGATCACTCCATCCATAACTGCAGGCTTCGGCGGGAACACGGGCTACCATGGCCTTGAACGGCGGGCTCTCGTAAAATTCCGGCACCTTCTGGTTATGCATGGCGGCCTGGACGTAATCCTCCAGCAGGCCGCTTTGTCCGACCACCAGGGCACGGTCCACCACCGTCAGGCCGATTTCATTGAAAACCGGAACATCTCCCTCCGCTGCGGGCATCGGGAACTGCAGCGTGTGGATGACATGCCCCTGGACATCGGTTTCGTGATAAAAATCGCCCAGCTGGGCTACGACGGGCGAATGCTCGGCAAAAAGTTTGTGCAGGGTGCGCTCCATGGCATCGGCATCTTTGACCTTGAGTCCGTAGAGCAACTCCTGCCCCTGGTCGCCGAAACGCGCATAGGTAAAGGCCAGCCGATCCAGATTGTTGAAAATGTCTTCGTTGACATCGATGTTCAGCATCCCGCCCACGGCGCCGACCCCCATGCTGAACTGCATCTGAAACTCAGGCGATATCTGCTGCAGCATTTCCGGAATCTGCTTCCAGAAGGCATTCAAGTCCAACCGGGTAACCTGGTAGCTGGCCACATCCCGGGGAACATGGGCCAGGCGGAAATCCAAAGGCGCCGGCTCCGGGGGAATCAGGACCATCAGACCCCGATTCCATTCCCCCCGTCGCGCGACCTGGAAGTCCATCTCGAGGCGGTCTTCCTGCAGGCGAAGGTTCAACCCCATATCGCCCAGGGTATCGATGCCCAGGCTCTTGACAATGGCCTGGACATCGAACGGCGTTTCCGCCTGGGAGGCCTGGGCCGCCAGGTGCGACTGGAGCCGGTCGATCAGGTGGGCCTTGCCGCTGATGGAAACGGTCGGATCACCTTTCGGATCCCGGGCCGGAGTCTCCTTCAGCTGCACCAGGGCACGCTCCAGCCAGGCGCGATCGTCCGACGCCAAAAGGGTGCCCGCGTAAAACGCCTGGTAGAAAAACCGGTCGCCATCCTTTTCCTTGCGCATATAGGTATAGATCGGCGTACCGCGAAAATCTTCGGAGGCTTTGATGGTCTCCACATCCTCGAGCTCGAAGAGCAGTTCGTCCAGTTCGAGACTGCGCTTGTAATCCTCAGCACGCATGGCGGCGGCGATGGCAAGCTCGGGGTCGCTTTCGAAATCACTGAAATTAAGCCCCAAAATAAACTCGCCGGTGAACATCCGCATCTCTTCCAGATAAATGTCCCGCAGCCGGGCGGCATTTTCGCCTTCGTCCGCATCCACCAGGGCCAGCCGGATTTCTTCTTCGATGCTCTTGCCGTTGCGAAAATCCGCCATTTCCGGGCTGTTCCAGAAGCGCCCCAGGGGCGATTGTTCGACGGCCGCCATGAGGCCCGATGTGTCGGAAGCGCGCACGATCAAATCCGCGTCCGCCAGAAGATCAAGGCGATCCATGCGGGGCGTATCCGCCGCCTCCTGGGATCGATTGCAGGCGTAAAGGGCGAGGACCGCCAACAGCAGAAAGAACCACAGGAAACAAAGGCCGTGCCGACTGCGGAAATTAGTCATGGTGTTCCTTTTTGGATGTCTTGCCTGGGTTGGCGGGCGCCGAAACATAGACAAAGCCCGATTCCGAGTTGCTCTTGTCGTAGGCATAGGCCTCGATGTGGTCGAGGAGGAAGGTCACATGCCGCACCGGGATGGCGAAATTGAGCCCCTGCATGATCCGGCTGCCCATGTTGACCACGCCGATGACCTGGCCCTGCCCGTTGAAAAGCGGTCCGCCGGAATTGCCCGGATTGACCGAGGCATCGATCTGCAGATAAAGGCTGCCTTCGAAAAGCCGCCCGGTATGGCTCAAAATCCCTTCGGTAACGGTACGTTCGAGGCCGGCCGGATTTCCGATGACGAACACGCCTTCACCAAACACCTGCTCCTCGGGTCCCAGCACAACCGTGGGGAAGGGGGCCGCCTGCGCATCTTCGATTTGCAGCACCGCCAGGTCATGGAAGACATCCAGGGCCACGATGCGGATCTTTTTGTGGATCACGCGCTTGAGTTCGGCCCCGGCCTGGACGAACTGGGTCACCGTGAAATGTTTCTGCCCTTCGATCACATGAAAATTGGTGATCAAATACCCGTCGGCATGCACGATAAAGCCCGATCCCAACCCCGCCGGCGATTTGACCACCACCACGGCAGGACCGAAGGCTTCAACCCCTTCCACGGTGGAATGGAGCCCGGGGCTTCCTACTGTATAAAGGCCTTTGCTCTCGACAGGTGCCGCCGGCCGCGCCGTTAGCGCCGGTGCCGATTCCGCACCGATGCTGGCAATGGATTCCCGGGGGATTTTCAGGATGTCGAACCCCAGGTCCACATAGACATGCTCAGCGGACGACTTGAGGACCGGTGCCGTCAGGCTGTTTTGATCCTTGAGCACGATGGTTTCAGCCCCCAGGCCAGGGCCCATCACCACCATCGACAGAAGTGTTATCAACGCCAGGATTGTTCTCATTGCTACCATCCCCATACCCCGGATATTTCATAAAATTTATTGTTTATAAAAAAATTTCATCAAATGTTCGGTTTAACCGGCAGGGTACGCGATGATCCGTTTTTGAGAGGGATATGCCGCCGGAATTTCGTGAAAAATAAGAACCCGGAAGAGAATAGTACAACTTTCATGCCATGATGGCCTGAAGTCGATATGCCACATATTTTCAATTATTTATCATGAAACATGATTTGAAACCGACAATATGCTGACACTTTCCGTCATTCAGCCTGCCAAATCGTGTCACCGGTGACGGCTGAGGGGGGAGCCATATGGGTTTTATATGGGTTATATCTCATTGACACACCTTTCTCGCTGATATAAAGGTCAATTTCTTAAGCGGAATCAATGAGGTTAAGAGATAGCAAACTCACCACAAGGTGGGGACGGAAAACCATGGATCTTACCAAGTTTACCAGGTTGCAAATGACTTGAGACGAAACCGGATTGCCGCATCATCGGCAATCCGGTTTTTTTGGGCACCGGTAAGATGTGGTTTTTTATCAGCCATTGGAAATGGTGCTGCAGATAAGAAATTTTTGAATTGGCCGTATTGGTAGCGTCAGTTCTGCTTGGGTTCGGCGGCGGCAGGCATCGACAAGACCATTACAAATAGATCCTGGACCGAATGAGCACCTCCTGCTCCCAGTTGGTGCGTTGCGTGCGCATTGTTTTTGCCGGAAGACCCGCGGGTGTTCTGCCGGAAACAAACCGAAAGTCCACGCGTTCAGATCGGTCGGCGTGAACCTTCAGCCGAGAACACAGCTTAAGCCCCAACAGGCCGACGCTCTAACAATAGTCTAATTTTTTCAAATAGTTAAATTAATATTCGATCGGTAATCGGCAAGGCGGAGCTGGCTCCCCAGGGCGTGCCGACGCAATGTCCACGCCGGAATCCGTTTGGGGGACCCCACCCTCCTGATTATTAGCCGGCGCTTTTCAAAAAATCACCCCCCGGATACGCTTTGACGCATTACCGATCGAGCCATTAGCAGAGCAGCACCATCGACGCCGGTGCGTCCGTGTTTCCGTGCGCACAAGCGATCGTTGGCCCTCTTCTCAGGCGACCCGTCCCAAGCGGCTTTTCGAGCAGCGCTTTCCGGCGGCAGCTTGAGTTTCGCCGGCGTTTTCCCCTCACATGACGGTGTTTGGCGACAACAGGCCCGAGTTGCGCGCGGGCCTCAGCCCAGTTGGTCTGCGGAATGGATCGCTCAAAATTGATTGGTTTTCCACGACAGAAGCTGGAGCAATATCGCAAATGAGTAGCAAAACCGCCGCCCTCCAACGGAGACGCAACTGGCGCTATTTTATCGACCTGGTCGTGCAGGAGGCCAGAGCCGGGTTGCGGGCCGAGGCTTCGCGGGGATATCTGGGGGTGCTGTGGTGGGTCATCGAGCCGGTCATGTACATGAGCATTTTCTATACGGTGTTCGCCCACCTGATGCACCGGGGCGATGAAAACTATATCATGTTCCTGTTGACGGGTCTCATCACCTGGAAGTGGTTCCAGGCCACGCTCAATAGCGGGGCCAGCAGCCTGATGAACAATGCCGGCCTGATGAACCTGGTGTATGTGCCCAAAATCATATTCCCGCTGACCAACATCGCGGTCAACACCTTCAAGTTTCTCATCATTCTGGCGCTGTTCCTGATTTTTCTGCTGTTCACCCCTGTCCAGCTTTCGCCGGCCTGGGTGCTGCTTCCGGTGCTGGTGGCTGCCCAGTTGCTGCTCATCGTGGCGCTGACCTGCCTGCTGGCCGCCCTGATGCCCTTTTTCCCGGACCTGCGGGTCATCCTGGACAACCTGTTGCTCATGCTCTTTTTTCTTTCAGGCATTTTCTTCGACATCAGCCAATTGCCCGCATCCATCCGCCAGTATCTGGGCTTGAACCCCATGGCCGCCCTGATCGACATGTACCGATCCTTGCTGCTCAAGGGACTGCCGCCGGACTGGCAGACCCTGCTGCTGCTGGTGCTGCTGTCCCTGTTGATCCTGATGGTGGCCCTGCGGCTCCTGCGCCGCTTCGACCGGATATACCCCAAAATCATCTACTGAGCCCCTGCTGCGCAGGGGTTTGTGTTACCTCCAAGCGCCAACGGTTGCAAAGCGGCCCCCTTTCAGCCTGACGCTTTGACCTTGGCGCTTCCTTTTGCCTATGGCACCCAATACGCCCGAAAACTCTCCGACAAAAATCCTGAGCCTGCACAATGTGGGTTTGTACTACAGCCGGCGGCAGCGATTTCGGCGACGTACCCGCTACTGGGCCCTCCAGGATGTTTCCTTTGACTTGTATGCCGGCGAAACTTTAGGGGTCATCGGGAAAAACGGCGTCGGCAAAAGCACCCTCCTGCGGGTACTGGCCGGCATTCTGTCCCCGGATACCGGCCAGATACGCATACACCGCAAGGGCATGCGCATTTCCCTGATCTCTTTGGGGGCGGGTTTTGTGCCCTATCTGACCGGACGTGAAAACGCGATCCTTAGCGGCATGCTCCTGGGTGCCACCAAAGAAGAAATCCATGAGCGCATGGAGGCCATCGTGGCTTTTTCCGAATTGGACGGTTTTTTCGACGAGCCTGTCAACACCTATTCCACGGGCATGCGCGCCCGGCTCGGCTTTTCCGTGGCCTACCATGTGGACCCCGATGTGATCTTGCTGGATGAGGTATTGGGGGTCGGCGATGAAGCCTTCCGCAAAAAATCCACAGAAGCAATGAAGAAACGTATCAAATCAGACAAAACCGTAGTGATCGTCTCCCACAGCGCTCCACTGCTAAGGGAGGTGTGCGACCGCATAGTCTGGATCGAGGACGGCCGCACCAAAGCCCAGGGGGATGTAGCCGAAGTACTGAAAGCCTATTTAAAACATTCTCAATAATTGAAATTCCATATGAAAATTAAAGATAAAAAATTATTTGATTATCTGCACTTTAATAGTTTTCTGTCGCCGCGTTATAAATTGCTCTATATCTCCACCCCGAAGGTGGCGTGTACATCCCTGAAATGGTGGATTGCCGCTTTGGAGGGGTATTCTGGCATTTTGTCAGAAGGAGAAAACAGTGGTGAATCTTCTCCCGAACTTGTCATCCATGACACATTCTATAAAGTTGCGCCTAATGTTACTGGCCTGCCTAAAAACAGACTTGAAGAACTACTACGATCTAATCGATTTTTTCGTTTTGCTGTAGTACGCAACCCTTATACAAGAATCTTTTCTGCCTGGCAGTCAAAGCTACTTCTGCGAGAACCGCTTCAAGCTGAAAACTATAAAAACTCCAATTTTTTTCAGTTTCCAATTAGAAGCATAGAAGATATTGTTCCTGCTTTCGAATGCTTTATTGAGCATTTAGCCGCCTTAGAAGCACCTAATTACTGGGATGTACATTGGACCCCTCAAACAGATCTGATTCGACCAGATCTTATTTCTTACAATCAGGTGGCCCAAATCGAAAACGTCCAGCCATTACGGGAGGCATTATTCGATTATCTTGGGTCAGGCATACCTGATCCGTTTGGAACCTGGAAAAACGAGAGCATAATACCATATCTGCCACAATTCATATCAAATAGAGCCGCAGAGCTTGTCCAAGATCTTTATCGAAAAGATTTCGAAACATTTGGATACGAATTTAAAAAGCCGCAAACCAAAGAAAGCTTTTCGAATGACCAATTTAAGATTGCTTTGAAGTCAATTGGCCTCATCCGAGGAAGGCATCAACGGTTGTTTAAAATACGGAGTGAAACATACTCCCAGATCTGCAGCTTGAACCAGACCATTACGGAACGAGACACACAATTTCATAACATGAACCAGACGGCCGATGATCGTGAACGCCAGATCAAAAGCTTGAACCAGGCCATCACGGAACGAGACACACAAATTCATAACAT
>CAJXSL010000012.1 GCA_913060875.1 uncultured Desulfobacteraceae bacterium | reverse complement strand
ATACATGGTAGGTGTTACCTATGTCGTTAGCGTAAACTGTTACCTATGTCGTTAGCTCATACCGGCGGTTTCTTTTGCTTCCTTTTCTTTCACGTGAAAGAAAATGAAGGAATCTCATTAGAAAAATTTCCCGGAGCAATAAAACCGCTCCTGGTCCTCCATCAAACGGGAAAGCCTTGGATCAACACTAGAAATTCAACACCATGGCCTCCGGATCCTCCAGGGTAGCCACCATGGTCTGCATCATGCGGATGGCATCCGCGCCGTCCGCGATACGGTGGTCGAAACTGAGGACCAGCGGCATGATCAGGCGGGGCACGATTTCCGGTGCGCCGTCCGCATTGAGACGCACCACCGGTTTGAGGGACGCCCGGCCCAACCCCATGATAGCCACCTGGGGGAAGTTGATGATCGGTGAGAAATGCCCGCCGCCCACCGCCCCCGCGTTGGTGATGGTGAACGTGCCGCCCTGAAGCTCGTCGAGGCTGGTCTTGCCCTCCCGGGCCCGGGTCACCAGCGCCTGGAACTCGACGGCCAGTTCGCGGATACTCTTGCGATCCACGTCGCGCAGCACCGGTACGATCAGTCCCCGTGGAGAATCCACGGCCACCCCGACATGGTAGTAGTTTTTGAAAATGATCCGCTCCCCGGCCATGTCGAGACTGGCATTGAAGTGGGGAAACCGCTTGAGCGCCGCCACGGCGGCTTTGGCCGCAAACACCGTCAGGGTCAGCCGGCCGCCCTCGTCCTTTACCCGGGGAGCGTGCCGCTTACGCAGCGCCTCGAGGGCGGTGACATCCACCTCGCCCTGATTGGCCACGTGGGGAATCTGGGACCAGGCCAGGGCCATCTGCCGGGCCGTGGCCTTGCGCACGGACCGCAGGGGTTCGACGGCCACCGGTCCCCACTGGGAGAAATCCGGCAGGTCCGGAGAAACCACCGGCGGCGTCAGTTCAACGGTTGCCGCCTCCCCTTCGAGCGGGGCTTCCGGGGCAGCAGGTCCGCTTTTCGCGTGACGACGGACATCTTCCGCGGTAACCAGCCCCTGGGGCCCGGTGGGGTGTATGGCATGGAGATCCACACCCAGTTCCCTGGCCAAACGGCGGGTGGCCGGCGACGCCGGCACGGGTCCCCGTCGCCCGTAATTTTGATGGGTATCCCGCAGTGCGGTTTGAACCGACGGTGGCTTTTCTCCGGCATCGTCCGGCCCAGGCCCAGGCGACGGTTTCTTTGCGACAGGGGCGGCCGCAGGAGCCGCCGCTTCCGCGATCGCCTCCCCTTCGAAAACGATCATGACATCGCCCACGTGAACCGTATCCCCGGCCGCGATGCGCACGTCCGTGATCATGCCGGTGTGGGGCGAGGGGATGGCCGTGACCGCCTTGTCGGTCTCGACTTCGAACAGGGGGTCCCCTTCCGTGACGGCATCGCCGGCTTTGGCGAAGACCTCCACGATTTCGCCCTCGTGAATCCCTTCCCCCAGATCCGGCAGTTTGAATTTCACAGTCATGGGCTCCCTCCTATCCTTCACCCTTCACCGAGCATTTGGCGCGCGGCCTCCCGCACCCGGTCCGCGTGGGGAATATAGTGCTGCTCCCGGCTGAAAAGGGGTGTCACCACGTCGTAGCCGGTCACCCGCGCGATGGGCACTTCGAGGTAGTAAAAGGACTTCTCCACCAGGCGGGCCATGATTTCAGCACCCGGACCGAAGCTGCGCGGCGCCTCGTGAACGACCATAACCCGTCCGGTCTGCCGGGCCGAGGCCGTAAAAAGGCTGTCGTCCAGGGGAGCTACAGTCAGCAGGTCGATCACATCGGCTTCGATGCCGTCCTTGCGGCTGAGTTCTTCCGCCGCCGCCAGGGTCGGCCGAACCATGGCCCCATAGGTGACCATGGTAAGGTCTTGCCCTTCACGGATCTTCCGGGATTGGCCGATGGGCAGGGTCTCCTCTTCTTCCGGCACGTCTTCCCGGTAGGCCCGGTAGATCGCCTTGGCCTCGAAGAAAATCACCGGGTCCGGATCCCGGATGGCGCTCACCAGAAGGGCCCGGGCGTTGCGGGGGCCGGAGGGAATCACCATCTTCAAGCCCGGGGTATGGGCATAGTACGCCTCCCGGCTTTCGGAGTGATGCTCCAGGGCCCGCACGCCGCCGCCGTAGGGGGCGCGCAAAACCATGGGCACGGACAAGCGTCCCTGGGACCGCCACCGCAGGCGGGCGGCATGGTTTTCGATCTGGTGGAAGGCCTGGTAGGAAAATCCGGAAAACTGCATCTCGCACACCGGGCGCAGCCCGTAGACGGCCATGCCGATGGACATGCCGGCAATGCCGGATTCCGCCAGGGGGGTATCCACCACCCGTTCTTCACCGAACCGGTCGATCAGCCCGTCGGTGACACGGAACACACCGCCGTCGACACCGACGTCTTCCCCCAGAAGCACCACGCGGTCGTCTTGGGCCAATTCCTGCTGCAGCGCCAGGTTCAGCGCCTGGGCCATGGTCATTTTAGCCATCGGCGCCCTCCTTTCCCGCCGCGGCCAACTCCGCCGCCAGTTCTTCCCGCTGGGCGGCGAGAGAAGCCGGCATCTCGGCATAGGCATGATCGAACATATCCAGCGGATCGCCCATGGTTTTCATCAGGTCTTCGGCGTTGTCCACGGCGGCCTGGATCTGGGCCAGCACCGCTTCCTCGATGCCGGCGATCTTCTTTTTGGTGAGCAGTTTTTTGCGCTGCAAATAGGTTTCAAAACGTTGAATGGGATCTTTGGCTTTCCAGCCCTCCAACTCTTCGTCGCTCCGGTAGCGCCGCGGATCGTCGGCCGTGGTGTGCACCTGCATGCGGTAGGTGACGCACTCCACCAGGGTAGGCCCCCGGCCGGCCCTGGCCCGTTCAACCGCTTCGGTGGCTGCGCTGTAGACGGCCAGGATGTCGTTGCCGTCCACCTGGATCCCCGGCATGCCGTAGGCCACGGCCTTCTGAGCAATGGTTCGGGACCGGGTCTGCTTGCTGCGGGGGATGGAAATGGCCCAATGATTGTTCTGGCACAAAAAGATAACCGGGGCCTGGAAAACCGCCGCAAAATTCATGGCTTCGTGGAAATCGCCTTCGGAAGTGGCCCCGTCGCCGAAAAAGGTCATGGCCACCTTGTCTTCCTTGCGGTAGCGCGCGGCCCAGCCGATACCAACGGCGTGCAGCATCTGGGAACCCACCGGTACCGACACCGGCATGGTGGTCCCGGGCGGATCGATGGTGGCCGCTTCGGCGCAGCCGTTGTTCCCCAGGATGACGCTCTCCAGGCTCCGCCCTCGCCAGACTTCGGCCGCCGTCTCCCGAAAGGCCGGCACCATCCAGTCGTCTTCGCGCAGGGCGGCCACGGCGCCCATTTGACTGGCCTCCTGGCCGGCGATGGGCGGGAAGGTACCGATGCGACCCTGGCGCTGGAGTGCCAGCAACCGTTCGTCAAAGCGCCGGCCCAGCACCATGGCCCGGTAAAGGTCGAGAAGCAATTGGTCGGACATGGACGGCTCCAGTTTTTTATCCACCACGCCCTTGGCATCCAATATGCTCAGTGTTTCGATTTTTTCGGTGATATTGATTTTCTTTCGCGGCATGGCAAGCCTCCTTGTCGCTTGTCATGGCAAGAATGACAACGTGTCATGGCGGATTCGTCGTTTAAGGATCCGAACCCTGTAAGAGATTTAGAAATTGAATCGGCTATGGAATATCGACATGCACTGATAAACAGCCTGTCGTCAGGTAAACACGGCTGCGATGTTTGGAAAGGAATATTGGTCAGAAAGGATAAATCGTCAAGGCAACCAACACTATCCTATTGATATATTTTAAAGATTGAACTTCTCAGGGATGGGATAAATGATGCTGTTGGTCGAATAATCACCCCAGCAGAGAGCAGGTAATTCTCAAAACTCTAAAATCACTTTTTCCGGTAAACCATTCCGTTGAATCGGGCGACAATCTCTCCTCCGTCATCCGTTACCAGTACATCATAAGCGCCAAGCCTTCCCGGCTCTTTGACTTCGGTCGCAACCGCATGGAGGGTTCCTGAAGTAGCCGCTTTCAGATAGGAGATATTGACATTGATGGCAAGGGCCAGCGGCCCCCGGCTGTTGGAGGCCACCGCAAAAGCAAGATCGGCAAGCGTGAAAATCGCGCCACCCTGGACCACATTTGCCGCATTCATGTGCTTGTCTTCAATCACCAGACGGGCTTTGCAATACCCGGTTCCGGCTTCGACGATTTCAACCCCTGTCAAAGCCGCATAGCGATCACGTGCTAAGTGCTTTTTGGCTGCCTCAGTGCTCATTGATTCCATAGGTTCTTTCGCGAGCTCTATTCGGATGTTTTGGATGACCTTTTCTCGAAAACCTCAACCGTTACGCAAACGACTTCCGAAATTCAGGTGATGTTAAGCGATTCCAATGGAGATGCAGTGGAGATATGCCGCTATTTCGGCGCCTCCTTGTTCGCGAATGGCAACTTTCACCGCCGAAAAATTGGCAACGCCATAATAGTCCGCGCCCCACATGGCGCTGTGTCTGCCAATTCATTTGCGAGCCCCATCTTTTTCTCCTCTAATGGGATGGATTGAAAAGATCGAATATCAACATTTTCTACCCAGGTAAGCCCTGGACGGCATGCTCTTTGTTCGCTTTCGATCCATAAAAACGGTAAAGGGAAGACTTCTCAGAAGTTCAAACCCGGACCTTGCCAGCCAGGTATCGATTTGCTCAAGGCTGTGCCGGTACATCACAATGTTTTTTTTCGATTTCGTATGCTCAGGTCCAACCTCAATTTCATGAGCATCACCTTCAGCCCTATCCCCAACGACAAAGGCAAACATGCCTCCTTTGCGAAGAATACGGGCGATTTCCTTAAACACTGGCGACAGATCGCTGAAAAAATTCAGAACGCCGACACAGACGGCGTGGTCCATGCTTTCTGACCCATAAGGATACGGAGGGGCGCTCAAGTCATGCAGTTGCAGGGCTGTAAACCCTTTGTTTCGACACGCCTCCAGCATCTCCAGGGAATTATCCATACCATGGACCTGCAACCCGGCTTTTTGGAACAGGGCCGAACCCAAGCCGGTTCCAATACCGATATCCAGTAAGGATTGCCCGGAGTGAACATACGTGTAGGCAAGACCGAAGACAACTTCAGGACCGAACCATCCGGTCGCCTCAGCTTCTTCGTCATATCCTGTCACAAATGCGCCGTGCTGGTTTTCTATCTGGCCCATAATAAGATTCTGTTATTATTGTGGATCACTGCCGTAAATACAGTAAAGCTAACCGTCAGTGTTTTTCGTAACAAAGCGGAGCAAAACGCTGCCCGGTTAGGCGACAAGTTGGACGGCTGAAACTGAAATCCATCTCTTTCATTCAGGCACATAACGTGGATAGGTTGATTTACTGAGCCTCGAAAACGCCAGATCGATATCCACTGTCGCAAACGGCCTGTCTGAATCTGTTGTTGCCAAAATATTGCCATCCGGGTCAATGATCCAAGCCAAGCCGCCGCAATCGGCTTTATCACCTGGCGGGTACCAAAGGTTCGAGGAAAGACTGTAAGCGCCCGAACACACCGCGGAGGCTTGTCCACCTGCCAACCACTTATCCAGAGAACCGTGCGGCGTTGCGCGCGGTACACACAATATATCGACACGGGATGCCGCATAATGGCGGGCCCACTCGAAAAACCACATCTCGGTGCAAATTTGAACACCGACGCGTGCTTCACCGGCGCACGCCGTGTCAAACGCCTTTGGCCCCCGATCATACCACGAATGCTCCCAATACCCTTCCTCATCGGGCAAATAATATTTTTCACGAATTGGAGATGGGCGATTCAAATCTTTAGTCCAGATATACGCCTCATTTCGGCGACTACCCGTGCTATTGACAATGGGTCGCGTCCCTACAATTGCGTCAGCTCCCAGGTCATTCAGGTTGTGGATATATTGATTATGGCGCTCGATGGCGTGGTCCCATCGGTCAGGATTGGGATCTTTGTCAGCGGCAAGCCATTCAGAGAAACTCATTTCAGGTAAAAGGACAAACGTGCTGTTTTCGGATGCGATATGTTCTTTGAGGGAGGAAAGATACGTATCTATTTGACCTTCTCGGGGATCCAACTGGCAGACTGTAATTTTCATGCTAAGCATCCATTGAACATTTTAAAATCATTGACGATTGAACAGTGGGCGCATGTTCCCGGCGCCCACACCCGCGATTTGTCATAACATCCTTTTGTTTCTGGGAATATTTAAAGTTGACAAGCAATATATCAATGCGTACATTTTGTACAAAACAACCATATTGTACTTATGAGGTATCCACTATGCTTAACAAAATTACGACGGCCGATGCCAGGAAAAAATTTTCTAATATAATCAATAGAGTGGCTTTTGGAAATGAATCTTTCGTTCTGACCCGTCGTGGTGAGCCAATGGCCGCCCTGGTTTCTATTCGCGAACTTAAGCTGTTGCAGGAATTAGAGGACCAAATCGATATTGAAGATGCATGGAAGGCCAAAAACGAGCCCGGAGATCCGATCCCCTGGGAAGACCTAAAAAAGGAACTTGAACTTTGAGCTACCGGATAGCGGTCAAAAGGTCTGCTGCAAAAGCGCTCAAGAAAATTCCAAAATCGGACAGAGAACGAATAGTCGAAAAAATTGACAGCCTGGCTGATAATCTTCCGAATCCGGACTTGACAAAGATGAAGGGGAATAATCCTTTTCACAGAGTCCGCACTGGTGATTATCGCATCATCTATGAGGTTCAAGAGGAGGTCCTTGTAATTCTGATAGTCAAAATTGGCCACCGCAAGGATATCTATCGAAACCTACAATAGTGTTTCTCTTCAATTATTCTGCTATCTTGCGATAGGAATGCTGGTAACCCGGCATCCCCCGCAGAGACCCGGACCTACGGTTTTCTACCGCCAAGGCGGGATTCCTCGGTTGTACTCGCTTCCGCACAAAGCGGCGGCACTATACAAACACGCGACTTTTCCGGTTAAACATAACCATTTTGGGTTTGGCTATCCCCAACCGGTCTATGGTTTCCGGATTGAAAGTGAATAGACTCAAGCACATCATTCATGAAATGTAATCCGAAACCGCTATTCTTAAATTCTACAAACTCATCATCGGCACCATCATCTTTATCTACGGTAATATATGGTTCTGAAGATACTTTGTTGAGGAAGAATAAAATTTCTTCATCAGATCTGTTTAATCCGATAAGGATGATAAGTTTTTCTATACCGAATAAATTATCCATATTCTGACTAAACCCGTGGCTTTACGGCGAGTGAAACGAGTCCACCAAAAGCGAAATGTTGGACCGAATTCAGTTAATTTTTTCTATCTTCTGGATAATAAAATCGATATCCGATTGAGTAGCGAGAAAATCACCTTTGATACCTATTAATAGGTTTAGCTCCTCAGTATCATTTGGAAACAGAGAAAGCCTAATAAAATCGCCAGTTATTGTGTCACCGATCTGGTATCCTTTAATATTTTTTGATTCAAAATGATAAAATGGTTTGGATTTAACACCAATTTCTTCCTTCTCATGTAAGTACAAGCTTTTTACCAGCAACAACATATAAGCAATCAACTTTTGATTAAAAGGATCATCAACAGAAATGGTATCATTGGTAATATTAAATGCTGCCGTAACAAAATCGTAGTTACTCTTAGATTTAGCATAGTCCTGATATACATTTCGAAGTTGAACTTTTTCTTCAAAGGCATCTAACATACCAATATAGAGATCACTGTTAACACTTTCATCAGGGTTTTCAAACGCCAATAAAAATTGGCCGGGTGTATATATTATAGACGTAAATTCATTTCTGATTGTTTTGGTTTCTAGTTTCCACGGCAAACAAATTCGATAGCCATATGCTTCAAAAATCTTTATATTTTCAGCTTTTGGTTGTGTCAGGAGCCTCGGGGTTGGTGATATTTTAAGAAACGGTTCTAAAGAGTGAAAAATTTGATCGTTAAAAAAATCTTCTGCGTCTGAATATTTTTCTTCAGCATCTTTTTTTGGCGCACTAGAACAAGCAAGAATAATAAAGACCAGAAAAATAATAAATTTTCTATTCATTTGCATATCGCGTCAGTCCAACTATGATATTATCATGCTGCATAATAATTGCGTCACAAAATTATCTTGAGGCGATTCAGCTCTAATTTGCAGCAATTTGACTATATGGGAATACGGTGAAGCGTCCACTGAATTGTTTCCGTTTGCACGGTAAAAGCGGGGGCCGGCGAAGGGACAATGATTCGGGATTTATACCCTATGAATTGCAAGAGATGCCGGCTTTCGCCGGCATGACGTTCAAACGGAGAATGCGACTTTTTCCGATTCATCTATTCTTGCAATTAAAATGATTGTACGACTACCCAAATTCCCTTTACAGCCATCATGACGCGTAGATCGAGCATTGACTGGCCCCCATGGCCGCCTCCATGAGCGCTTCGGCAAAGGTCGGGTGCCCGTGAATGGTGCGGGCGATATCTTCGGAGCTGGCACCGAATTCCATGGCCAGCACCCCCTCGGCGATCATGTCGGCCGCCCGGGCGCCGATGATGTGGATACCCAAGACCCGGTCGCTGCGGCTGTGGCTGATGATCTTCACGAAACCGTCCGTATCGCCCATGCAGCGCGCCCGTCCGGCCCCGGTAAAGGGGTAGCTGCCCGTGCAGTAAGGGATGCCCCGCTCCTTGACCTGTTCTTCGGTGAGGCCCACACTGGCCACTTCCGGATGGGTGTAGACAATGGCGGGCACGGCATCGTAATTGACTTCAGAAGCTTGGCCGGCCATGGTTTCCACGGCGGCAATCCCTTCGGCGGAGGCCTTGTGGGCCAGCATGGGGCCCGCCACCAGGTCCCCGATGGCGAAGATGTTCGGCACGCTGGTGCGATAGCCTTCGTCCACTTTGACCTGTCCGGTTTTGTCGTCCACCGCGACACCGCCACCTTCCAGATTCAAGCCCTGGGTCAGCGGCCGTCGGCCGACACTGACCAGCAGGCGGTCGAAGAGCATGTCTTCGGTGCTGCCCGCCTGCTCGACCGAAACTTTCAATTTCTTGCCCGAACGCTTGGCCCCGGTGACCTTGGTTTTCACCCGGATGTCCATGCCCTGCTTGCGCAGAATGCGGTCCAGGGTACGGCCCACCTGTCCGTCTAAACCGGTGGCGATCTTGGGCAGCATTTCGATAACCGTTACCTTGGCGCCCAGCCGCATCCAGACCGAGCCCAGCTCGAGGCCGATGTAGCCGCCGCCGACGATGCCCAGGTGCTTGGGAACCGCTTCGAAGTTGAGGGCGCCGGTGGAACTGACGATCATTTTCTCGTCGAAGTCCAGACCCGGCACCGCCACCGGCGCACTGCCCGTGGCCAGCAGGATGTGTTTGGCTTTTAGCGTTTGCTTTTTCTTCCCCCGGGTCACGGTTACCCGGTCAGGCCCGTCCATTGCGGCCGCCCCCTGGATGATGGTGATCTGGTGGCCTTCGAGCAGCTGCCGCACGTTGTCGGTCAAATCTTTGACCACCTTTTCCTTGCGGGCCATCATCTTGGCAAGATCGAGGCTGACACGCCCGGTCTTGATGCCGTGTTCGGCGAAACGGTCTTTGGCGAGATGGTAGTATTCGGATGAATCCAGGAGCGCCTTGCTGGGAATGCAGCCCACGTTCAGGCACACGCCCCCCAGACGCTCGGATTTCTCGATGCAGGCGGTTTTCATGCCCAGCTGGGCCGCACGCACGGCCGCCACATAGCCCCCGGGCCCGCTGCCGATGACGATCAGGTCATAGGTTTCCGTCGCTGCCATGGTCACACCTCCAGGAGTATGCGTTCGGGGTTTTCGAGAAATTCCTTGACACGGCGCAGGAAGGTCACAGCCCCCTTGCCGTCGACGATCCGGTGATCGTAGCTCAGCGCCACGTACATCATGGGGCGGATCACGATCTCATCGTCCACCACCACGGCCCGCTTTTCGATCTTGTGCATGCCCAGAATGCCGCTCTGGGGCATGTTCAGGATGGGCGTGCTCAGCAGGGAGCCGAAAACACCGCCGTTGCTGATGGTAAAGGTGCCCCCCTCCAGGTCGGCCAGTTCCAGCCGGTTTTCCTTGATCTTGGTCACGTAGTCCACGATGGCCTGCTCGATATCGGCGAAACTCATCTGCTCGGCATGGCGCAGGACCGGCACCACCAGGCCCTTGGGGGCGCCAACGGCAATGCCGATATGGCAGTGATCGTGGTAGAGAATATCCTGCCCGTCGATAAACGCGTTGATTTCCTGGATTTCGCCCAGGGCTTCGACACAGGCCCGGACAAAAAAGGACATGAAGCCCAGGCTGATGCCGTGTTTTTTCTGGAAGGCCTCCTTGTAGCTGGACCGAATGGCCATGGCCCGGCTCATGTCGATCTCGTTGAAAGTGGTCAGCATGGCCGTGTTCTGTTTGGCCTCCAGGAGTCGTTCGGCAATACGCCGGCGGATGGGGCTCATGGTCTGCCGTCGGGCTTCCGGGGCGGCTGCGGCCGGCGACGGCGCCGCAGCCGGCGTTGGCAGTGCACCGGCCGGTCGGCCTTCCAGATAGAGGAGTACATCCCCTTTGGTCACGCGCCCGCCCGGACCCGTTCCCTTGACCACCGACGGGTCCAGGCCGTGTTCCGTCACCAGGCGGCGCACGGCCGGGGACAGGGGCATGGCTTCGGTCGCGGCCGGAGCAGCTTCGGGTTTGACCGGCTCGGCAGCAGGCGTTGGCGCAGGTTCCGCCGCCGGTGCCGGTGCTTTGGCCGGTGCCGGTTCGGCAGGCTTTTCTGCGGGGGCGGCTGCGGCCGGCGGCGGGGCCGCTTTGCCCGCCGCGGCCGGGTCGATGCTACCCACCACCGCGCCGATGGCCACGGTCTCGCCCTCCGGCACCAGGATCTTCAGCTGCCCGGCGGCTTCGGCCTCCACTTCAAGGGTCACTTTGTCGGTTTCGATGACGAACAACGGCTCGTTTTTGTCCACCACCTCGCCGTCCTGCTTGAACCATTCCGCCAAAAGAGCTTCCGTAACGGATTCGCCTACACTGGGGACTTTTATCTCAATGGTCATCGCCTTCTCCTATAGTTTGCCGCTTAGCTGGCGGCACGATCCGCCTCTCTGACGCCAATGGCTTCGTCGATGATGGCATCCTGCTGGCGCCGGTATATTTTGGGGTATCCCGTGGCCGGGCTGGCCGCCGCGGGGCGCCCCACATAGTGCAGGGGCTTGTTCAAAAGCGCTTCCAGACGGGGGCGGGCAAACTGCCAGCCTCCCATATTTTCAGGTTCCTCCTGAACCCAGAAATATTCCCGGGCTTTCTTGTAGCGTTTGATGATCTGGCCCAGGGCCTTCTCCGGCAAGGGGTAGAACTGCTCCAGACGAACCAGGGCCACCGTGTGCTTGCCGATGGCCCGGAGGCGCTGCCGCAATTCGTAGTAGATCTTGCCGCTGCAAAAAATCAAACGCCGGACCGATGCCGGCGCGTCGTCATCGTCGATGACAGCGGCAAACGAGCCTCGGGCCAACTGCTCCAGCGGGGATACCGCTTCCGGGTTGCGCAGCAGGCTTTTGGGGGTCATGACCACCAGGGGTTTGCGAAACGGCTGGTGGACCTGCCGGCGCAGCAGGTGAAAATACTGGGCCGGGGTCGTGGGATAGCACACCTGCATGTTGTCGTTGGCACACAGCTGCAGGAAACGCTCCAGACGGGCGCTGGAGTGCTCGGGCCCCTGTCCCTCGAAGCCGTGGGGCAGCAGCAGCACCAACCCGTTCAATCGCTGCCACTTGGACTCCCCGGCGGCAATGAAAAGATCGATGATCGCCTGGGCGTTGTTGGCAAAGTCGCCGAACTGGGCCTCCCACATCACCAGGGTCTCCGGCCGCATCATGGCATAGCCGTACTCGAATCCCATGACACTGAACTCGGCCAGCAAGCTGTTATGGACTTCGAAAGCCGCCTGGTCGCCCCCCAGGGCATTCAGGGGCACGTGGGGCGCGCCGGACTCGATATCCATCCAGACGCTGTGCCGCTGGCTGAAGGTGCCCCGGCCGCAATCCTGTCCGCTGAGCCGTATGGGGTTTCCCTCGGCCAGGAGGGAGGCGAATGCCAGGGATTCGGCATTGGCCCAGTCGATGCCCGTCCCGCTTTCGACGGCTGCCAGGCGCTTGTCCATCTGGCGGATCAGTTTGGGGTTGAGCTTGAAGCCGGACGGCTCCTCGCGGAGGCGGCGGGCCAATTGAACCAGGGTGTCGGCCGCCACGCCGGTGGCCACGGGGGCATGGCTGAAGGCGCCCGTATAGCGGTCCCAGTTGCTGAAAAAGCGATCCTGGGGGAAGGCGCATTCACTGCCGTGGATCCGCTCGAAAGCCTGTTCGAGTTCGTCGCGAATCCCCTGCCCCATCGCGGCGACCGCTTCCTTGGTGGTCAGATCCGCCTCGGTCAGCGTTTCGGTATAAAGCTTGTCCAGCGAGGCCCGGCGGCGGATGCGGGCATACATCCCCGGCTGGGTGAAATAGGGTTCGTCCCCCTCGTTGTGGCCGTAGCGGCGATAACAGACCAGATCGATCACCACATCCTTGCCAAAGGTGTTGCGGTAGTCACAGGCCATGCGGGCCACGTGCAGCAGGGCTTCCGGATTCTCCCCGTGCACGTGGAACACGGGCACCATGAGCATCTTGGCCACATCGGTGGAGTAGCGCGTGGAGCGGGCGTCCTTGGGCAGGGTGGTATAGCCGATCTGGTTGTTGATGATGATGTGCAGCGTGCCGCCGGTGCGGTAGCCTTCCAGTTGGGACATGTTCAGGGTTTCCGCCACGACGCCCTGGCCCGCGAAAGCGGCATCCCCGTGGATCAGGACCGGGAGTATGCGATGGCGCTCGGCAGCGGCAAGATCCTGCCGCGCCCGGGCAATGCCCTCCACCACCGGGTCCACCGCTTCCAGGTGGCTGGGATTGTTCACCAGGTAGACCCGCTGGGCATGGCCGCCGACGGTGGTCAGGTCGGCCAGATAGCCGTTGTGGTATTTGACGTCGCCGGCCCCCACCAGGGCATCGGGATCGTAGCAATGCTCGAACTCGCTGAAAATGTCGTCGTAGGACTTTCCCAGGATGTGGGTTTGCACATTCAGGCGCCCGCGGTGGGCCATGCCCAGGATGATCTCGCTGACGCCGCCCTTGGCGGCGTGGTCCAGCAGGTCGTCCAGCATGGGGATCAGGCCATCGCCCCCCTCCAGGGAAAAACGGGTCACGCCGATATACTTCCGGTTGAGAAACTGTTCGAAAAGCGACGCCCGCAGGAGGCGCTCCTGAATGCGCCGGCGGGTGTCCGGCGCAATGACCGGCTGGTTGCGCACCGGTTCCATCTGTTCCTGCAGCCAGCGGCGCTCTTCCGGATCCTGGAGGTGCATGTATTCCACGCCGACGGCACGGCAGTAGGTTTCCTTGAGCGCCTGGAGGATCTCCTTGAGGGGGGCCATCTGCCGATCGGAAAAACGGCGGGTGAAAAAAGATGTCTCCAGATCACCGGGATTGAGTCCGAAAGCCTCCAAAGCCAGCAGGGGGTGATCGATGGGGCAGGCTTCCAGAGGGTCCATGCAGGCCAGAAGGTGCCCCATATCGCGGTAGCGGTACTTCAGGGCCTCCACACGGGCCTGTTTCAGCATCCGATCTTCATCCCAGGTCTCGCCGGCCATCTCCCCCCGGGACCGGGCGATTTCAAACCCCTTGAAAAAGTGCTGCCAGTCCGTGGTGACAGACTGGGGATCGTTGCGCCAGCGACCGTATTGGTCCTCAATAAATTCGGCGTTGTAGGTTTCGAAGACATTCATGGGCAGTTCGCCTCCTGACGGGAGTGTGGCGGCTATACTGTAATGGATGGGTACAGGGTAATGGGTGGCTTCCATCGGCCGAGGCCGCGCCGAAGCACGTTATCCGCCGGGAATTAAGAGATATTAAAAAAGGACTTGGGGGATGTCAAATATTATCCTTGTCTGCTCGGCCGCCGCCGTTTACCGGCAGCGGAGTTGCAGGCCAGGCAAATCTGGATTATAGCCACATGGTCATCGGGCATCCTCCCACCGCTCGCTACCCGACCGGTGAAATGACGACAGGAACTATGAATACCCCAAACCTTATCGCTGAAGAAGACCTGGAACGGCTGACGCACCTTGCGAAAGAGCTGCCGGCCGGCGCCCGTTTGCGCATCACCCTCACACGGCACGAGGCCAGTGACGCCTTCCAGGCTTTCGGCCGTCAGATCAAAGCGGCGGCCCCCGGGATCGACCTTCTGACCGACATCACTGGCGAAACAGGCCCGCCGTGGATGGAAACGGCCGGCGGCATCCGTTTTCAGGCCCTTCCGTCCGGGAGCAAACTGGACAGCCTGATGGACGCCCTGAAGCCGTTCCGCCCGCAGGAAGCCGACTTATCGCCAGCCCACCGCGATTTCCTGAAACGCATGGCGCTGCCGGTGGAAATCCGTCTTTTCATCGCGCCGGCCTGCCCGTTCTGCCCCCGGGCCCTGCAGCAATGGGTCACACTGGCCCGGGCCGGCGACAACCTGCGGCTGCGCGTCATCGACGGCGCCTTGTTCCCGGAAATGGTGCGCAAGGCGAACATCCAGGCCGTGCCCACCCTGATGCTCGACGACCAATTGCGCTGGTCCGGCCAAATACCGGTGACCGACGTACTGGAACAAGCCGTGGACCGCGACCTGAGCCGGTTGAGCGCGGAAGCACTGGAGGGGATCATCAAGGAAGGCCAGGCCGGGCAACTGGCCCGGGCCATGATGGACAGGGGCGCCCTGTTCCCGGCCATCTTCGACCTTTTGACCCACGCCAAATGGCCGGTACGGCTGGGCGCCATGGTGGTCATGGAAGAAATTGCGGCGGTGGATCGGTCTCTCGCCGCCGAGACCCTGCCGGTTCTCCATCAGCGCTACACCGATCTCGATGATGCTGTCCGCGGCGACATGCTCTACCTCATCGGCGAAATCGGCGACCCGGGAAGCCTATCCTTTTTGCAGGACATCGCCAGGACCGGCACCAACCCGGAAATTGTACAGGCGGCCAGGGAAGCAATAACCGCCATTGAGGATCGCGACTTCGACAAGTAAGGAGCCTGCCCATGCCGCAGCAATCGTTTGACTTCACCAATCGCCGCGGATTGACCCTTGCAGCCCGGATCGACCTGCCCGGCAATGGGCCGGCCATTGCCCATGCCCTGTTTGCCCACTGTTTCACCTGCGGCAAGGATATCAAGGCTGCCTATCATATCGCCCGGGCCCTGAACCAGGAAGGCATCGGAGTAGTGCGGTTCGACTTTACCGGCCTGGGCGCCAGCCAGGGCGAATTTGCCGATACGAATTTTTCCTCCAATGTCAGCGACCTGATCGACGCGGCCGGCCATATGGCCGCGCAGGGGATGGCCCCGCAGATGCTGATCGGACACTCCCTGGGCGGGGCCGCCGTGATTCAGGCCGCCACCGGCGTGGACTCGGTTCGGGCGGTGGTCGCCATTGCTGCGCCCTCCGAACCCGGCCACCTGGCGCGTCACATGGAAGGCATCCATGAAACCCTTGCCAGGGATGGCCGGGCGGACCTCACCATCGCCGGCCAGACCGTGACCATCACCCCCCAGTTTCTCGACGACATCGCCGGGGTGGACATGGAAACGGTCTTGAAAAACCTGAACCGCGCCCTGCTGATTCTGCATTCGCCCCGGGACACCGTGGTCCACATCGACCATGCGGCCAGACTCTACCGCACCGCGCGCCACCCCAAAAGCTTCGTGTCCCTCGATACGGCCGACCACCTGCTGACCGATCCCCGGGATTCCCGTTATGCCGCGGGCATCATTGCCGCCTGGGTGCGACGCTATCTGCCCCCGGATCCAAAAGCGACGACTTGAGCATTGGACCGATGGGTTCCCTGCTTGCAAAGTTTGTAAATCGCCATATGTTAACGCTCAGTGATTTAACCAAATAATCAGGATTGTACTGCTTCCCCTCAGGATGACTGGACTCGAAAGCATCCGCTGGCAGAAAGGAGCCGTCATGATCGATAAGCAACAGTTATGCGATAAAATTATCGAGCTATACCCGGATATCGGCGCATGCGGCATTGATGTCGATGTCACCTATGACGAAAATAAGAAATCCTGGGTGGTCGATTTGAAGAAAGATCAGTTCGAACTCAAGACCTACCTCGAAGACGGCGATGCCGATAAATGCATGCTCGGCCAACAATGTGTCAGTTTAGGAATCGAGGTGGCCCAGTTGCGCGCCAATATCGAACGGCTGAAAGAGGATACGAAAGCCCGTCTATAATGAGCCGCTGCCCTTATGTTGTCTTGCGGCCTTGTCCTTTAATCTTAAGTAGGGGGAAACAGCGTGACACGCTACCGTGAGGAGAAAGATTCCATGGGGACGGTGCAGGTCCCGGAAACCGCCTGCTATGGGGCCCAGACCCAGCGCGCCGCCGACAATTTCCCCATCAGCGGCCTGCGGATGCCGCCGCCGTTCATCCGTTCCCTGGCCCTGATCAAACATTGCGCAGCCAAAGCCAATCAGGCCCTGGGCCTTCTGGAGGCCGAAACCGCCGCAGCAATTGCCGGCGCCGCCGAGGAAATCCACCGCGGTGAGTTGGCCGACCAGTTTCCGATCGATGTCTTCCAGACCGGCTCGGGTACCTCCACCAACATGAACATGAACGAGGTCATTGCCGGACGGGCCAACGAAGGCCTCACCGGCCAGCGGGGAGGACGCTCCCCGGTACACCCCAATGACCACGTGAACCTGGGGCAATCCAGCAATGACGTCATCCCCACCACGATCCATGTGGCCGCCCTGCTGGCCCTGCATGCCCAGCTGTATCCTGCCTTGGAAAAACTGCGCGCCACCCTGGCAGGCAAAGCGAACGAATTCGCCGATGTTCGCAAACTCGGCCGCACCCACCTTCAGGATGCCGTCCCCATGACCCTGGGCAACGAATTCAGCGGCTACGCACACCAGATCGAGTTGGCCCGGGAACGTTTCCAGGACGTTGAAAAGCGTCTGGCCGAACTGGCCCTGGGGGGCACGGCGGTGGGCAGTGGCATCAACACCCACCCCGAATTCGCCGGACGGACCATCGCCGAACTGAACCGCATCACCGGCATGGTTTTCCGGGAAGCGGCCAATCACTTTCAAGCCCAGGCAACCCAGGACACGGCCGTCGAATTGAGCAGCGCGCTGAAAACGCTGGCCGTGGCCCTGGTCAAAATCGCCAACGACCTGCGCTGGCTGTCGTCGGGACCGCGCTGCGGTCTCGGGGAAATCAACCTGCCGTCGCTGCAGCCAGGCTCTTCCATTATGCCCGGCAAGGTCAATCCGGTCATTCCGGAGGCCGTAATTCAAGCCGCCGCCCAGGTGATGGGCAACGACACGGTGATCAGCCTGAGCGGCCAGTCCGGCAATTTCGAATTGAATGTCATGCTGCCCGTCACGGCCTACAATCTGCTGCAATCCATTGACCTGATGGCCGCCGGCGCCGACGTGCTGGAGGCCAAATGCATCCGGGGCATTTCGGCCAATCGGGAGCGCTGCGCCGCCAATATCGAACAGAGCCTGGCCCTGGTAACGGGCCTGGTGCCCTTTATCGGCTATGATCAGGCCGCGGCCATCGCCCATGAAGCCCATGAAAAGGGGAAAACCATCCGGGAAGTGGTCCTTGAGAAAAAAATCCTCGATGAGGAAACACTGGACCGGGCCCTCTCCTGAAGCCAAGCAAAGCGTGACGGGTCCAGGCAGTGGTCATCCAACTCGTCACGGATTTAGGCCTATCCCCCGTTCAGACCGGCGAGGACACTCCCCCTAAGGCGCCTGGCGCACACAACCATTCGGATAAATACGCAGCGTCTCCGGAGACATGTTCGGGGAGACCAGTCTCCCGGATACCAGCGGCCACATCATCCGTTCGGTAGCACCGGCCTTCAAGACCCTCCCTGAGCCGATCCAGTCCCGGGGGCGCGCCATCCGGCAGCACCAGGTCGACGCCACCGATAATCCCCCGCCGGACTCCAATCAGCGCCTCGCAAGGCCCCCAGGAAAACACCGCTTTGCGACGGATGCTGAATTCCGGGGAGCGCCCCACGGTCCACTCCCAGGAGCAATACTTGGATGCAGCCAACCGTCGCACTGCGGTCCAATCCGCGGACTGCAGTGCCAGGGGATTTGTGCGGCCGTGAACTGATGCAAAGGCCGGGATCAGGGCGCGGCAAACCTTATCAACCGTCAATTCAGGCTGAAATTCGATCACATTCGTCACCGGACTGGGGACAGACGGCCGCCCCCGGAAAAACGGCACATCGCTGTCCGGCACCAGCAGGCGGCGCAGTCTGTTCAGATCGGCCGAAACGAGAAGCGTGCCGTGGGTGAGACATTTCCCCTGGGCACGATATTGGGCGGTGCCGGTGATTTTCATGCCCTCCAGCAGCAAATCGTAGCGCTTGCTCATCTGCACTGGCAGCCCCAGCGCCCGCAAACAGGTCTGCACAGGCCGCAACGCCTCGCCGGGCGACACGAACGGGCGCTTCCCCCGGGGTTCGATCAGGCTGAAATTCACATTCCCCGAATCTTGGTAAACGGTCCCGCCGCCTGACAGGCGTCGAACGAGGAGAACCTGTTTTTGCTGCAATCGTTGCAGGTTGGCTTCCACGTAGGGGATTTGATTCCGGCCGATCACCACGGCCGGATCATTGACATAAAGGAGAAGGATCGCCTCCTCCCCCGATGGGAATCCCATCAGAAACTCTTCCAGGGCCAGATTGACCACCGCGTTTTTTTCGGATCGATTGTCGATCAGCAGCATGGCTAAAGTTCCCTTCCAAGGGCAAATGCTAAACGGTCTTCTGAGATACCACACCCGCCTCCCGAGCACAAAATCAAGCGACAGGACCGGGCCACCAGGGGGCGTATCCGGATAATATCATTGACAGGCCATCGGTGCCCCGATAAACTAAACTACTTGAAATAATTAAGTGATCAGGCTGGCAGAGTTCCTTATGGCGGTTTCCGATTCCATGCAGCCCCAAAAATTCGCCGGTATCCCCCTCAAGCCCTACCGGCATGGCTTCGGCCTCGAGCGGCTCAAGCTCGGTGTCGATAACCTTCGCTATGACATCCACCTCAGCCCGGGGTTTATCAAGGCCACCCGGCGGATGGCGCTTCAACTGATCGGCCGCATTTCCGGTGTGGCCGATCTGCCCGACTATGAGAACGGCTTCAACTGGTATCGCGGCGAAAAGGAGTTCAAGGGCCTTTGCCGCGATATTATCACCGATGCCATTAAACAGGCCAAGTTGGACAACGAATCCCAGGTGCTGTTTCTGGCCAAAGCCGCCCTTGCCGTAGTCTTCAAAGAAGCGGTCAACGACCGCTATAAGGCCTGCCTGCAGCATGTGAACAACCAGATCTGGCGCCAGGAGATGGCCTACAACCAAGACCAGGTCAAACACCTGCAGGAATGCCTTCAAATTCTGACCCGCAATCGGGACACCACCATCCGCAGTGCCAATGCAAGGCTGTTTCGCTACCTGACAGACGTTCTTCAGGAAAGCATGAACGATCTCTATACCCTGCATTTCGGCCCGGAAGCCGTGTTGCCCGAGGATTTTTTTGCCAACCCGCTTCTGCACGCCGAAAATCCCACCCAGGATGCTTTTCTGATGGGAGAATATGTATTGCTCGGCAGTCGACGGGAAGACGTCAATCAGTACGAAGCGTTTCTGGATGCCCTCAACGATTTCCTGGCCAGCCAGGACGGTCAGCCGACATCAGCCGCAACGCCGCCGGCAAATGATGAGGAGCCGACCAACCCGCCCGGCGAACAGGCCTCCCGGGATATGACCGCCGGCAACAACGTTGCGAATTATACCGACTGGATCAAACAGGAAACCAACATGGATGCGCTGTTTAATTTCTACCGGACCGACCAGATGCTCCGGCGGGATAAGCGACAGGCCAAGGATAAAATACGCATCCGCAAGCTCAAACAGGTCGCCCGCAAGCAAAAACGCCTGCTGACGGCGTTGATAAAAACGTTCAATGCCCGGGAGCTGACCCACATCGTGGTGGCAACCGAGGAGATGAAAGCCTTTTGCGATAACTACTGCCCGCCCCTGACACCGCACGAGCTGCTCCAGTACATCGTCGACCGCAAGTCACGCAAACCGATCCGGGCCAAACTCAAACGCATCAAGAAAAACTACGGCGAAGAATATTCCCTCCAGCCGATTCGCAACTGCCTGTCACGCATCCGCTGGCTCCCCCGTCAGCAGAAAATGGAAATCCTGCTTGATTTTGTGAAAACCTTTGCCCGCTATCATCGCGATTTATGCAATTACAACATGGTCAGTCATGCCATCTCGTATATCAACTTTGTCAACGATGACACGTTTCTCAAACTCTCCCGGGCCAACAACTCCCTCTATGAATTTCTGCTCCCCAATGAACAGAAACCCGATGAAATGCCCATCATCAGCCACACCGTCATGAAGGCGGATGTCAGGGGTTCCACGGGCATCGTGAATGAAATGAAAGCCCAGGGTATGAACCCGGCCACCAATTTCAGTTTGAATTTTTTCGATCCGATCACCGGCATCCTGTCACGCTTCGGGGCTTTCAAGGAATTTATCGAAGGCGACGCAATCATCCTCTCCATATTCGAACATGAAAACCAACCGCAGAACTGGTACAGCGTTGCCCGGGCCTGCGGCCTGGCCATGAATACACTGCTGATCGTACAGCGCTATAATCGCAAAAATGTCGCCTCCCGTTTACCGCTTCTGGAGATCGGCATTGGCATCAGCTACGCGGCCAGCGCACCAACCTTTTTTTTCGACGCCGACAACCGCATCATGATCTCGCCGGCCATCAACCAGGCCGACCGTCTTTCGGGATGCTTCAAGCCCCTGCGGGAGCAAACCGCCCTGAAGCAATCCCCTTTCAATGTGTTTGTCTATGAAATCGCGGAAGCCGACCGAAATGCCGCCGCGGGACAATATATCCGCTATAATGTCAACGGCATCGAATTAAGCGACGATGCCTTCGAAAAGCTGCAAAAAGAAATCCAGATGGAAAAACTCGACCTGCAAGCACCGGGAGCCGAAGGGGAGTCGCACCAGCTCTTTGTGGGTAAATACCCGACGGTTTCCGGCACGTCCCACCAACTGGTCATTCGCCAGGCGCCCTTGCCGATCATCAGGCTGAGCGATCTCAAGGTAACGGGCAACACCGGGCGCTACTATTACGAAGTTTGCACCAATCCCACGCTTTTACGGTATATCAAGGACCTTCGCTAAATACGGCGGCGGCATTCGGGAGGCTGCCAAAGAAGCCGGAATCCGTCTACACGGGCAAACCTTCTTTTGACTTTCCCCCTGGAATTCATTATATTTTTTTTACACCATATGAAGGAATGCTCTCACCAAGGAGACCGCCATGAGAGTGATAACCGGTCCCGGCTATTGCCCCTATTGCGGGGAAGAAATCATGATGGCCTGCGCGGCAAAAGGCGACCTGCTACACCTCGCCCTGACCCTGGCCACCTGCGGCCTCTGGAGCTTGGTGTGGTTCTATTGCCGGCTGCATGCCCGTACCTGTGTTTGCTGCCAATGCGGCCGTCATCTGCCACGGGCAGCGTTGAAAGTGCCGTTTTCGCCGATTTCGAAAATGCCCTGGTCCCTGGAACCAAGCGTCCACAATCAATCCGAATTCAATCGGGTTCTGGTTTCGCGCAACCTCGTTTATTATGTACCGACAAATGCCCGTTATCATCAAACTTGATCACGGGTGTGCAACTCCGAATGCCGCCGGGGAGACAATGCCATGCACCGAACCGCCAAACGGCCATGGGCCGCCATCATTCTCGTCAGCATCCTGGTAAGTGTCATTGTGGGGGCCGGGACAACCTGGAGCGACGATCAATTCAAAGAACCCCGCACGCCCCCGCCGAATCCCATGAATGTCACCGCCGACGCACTGATCCTGCGACCGGTGGGATTGGTCATGATCCCCGTCATGGGGCTGGTCTACGGCCTCAGTTACCCTTTTGCCAAAGCCGCCGGGAATGAGCAGGAAACCTACCAGAGCCTTCTCGGCGACACCATTGATTACACCTTCCACCGTCCCATGGGGCGGGGCGAACCCTTCGATTAGAAACCGGCTAAAATGTGATGGTTTCTAACCCCTGCGCGAGACCCCGTTCGCAAAAAAACCGGCATGGGATCGCCGCCGCCTTATACTGAAAAACCCATTAGTCAATTCACCTGTCTCTTGATCGATCGCTGCCAACACGGTAAGGTAGCGCCCATTTAGCCCGAATATTTCATGAAATATCCGGGTTAGGCCGGCCCCAAAGGGTCACCCAACAAAGGACTCCCGCATGCACTTCAAAAAAACGGCCGTTGCCCTCACCGTTGGTATCAGCCTCTTGGGGGCGCTTTCCGCCTGCCGCGCCACAGCGCCCAACACCCAGACCTTAACCGGCTATGACGTGGTCAAACTGCGACGCGTCGCCGTCATGCCGTTTCTTCCCGGCAACACCGCCCTGAATGCCGATGACCAGGTGCGACCGGCCATAGACTGCACCATGATGGAATTCTGCCAGGAGGTCAACGAACTGGGAAGCGGCGCCGAGAATGCCCTGACACGCCAGATGCAGCGCGCCTTGGAACGCCAACTGGATGACAAAGTCCTGCCGCTGGCCCGTGCCACGGCCTTTTATGAGGACTTGCCCCAGAACCGCACCGTGGACACCCCCCGCCAATTGGCCCAGCGTTTCGGACGGGCCATGGGGGCCGATCACGTGATGCTCGGATCGGTATGGCGCTACCGGGAACGCACTCCGGATGCGGGCGCTTCGGTGGCCTTTACCGTCTATCTGCTGCAAGTGGACAACGGCCGCCGCGTCTGGCGGGGGCGATTCGACCGCACCCAGCAAGCCTTGGCGAACGACCTGCTCAATGCCGGAAATTTTTTCGAGAAAGGCGCACGCTGGCTGTCGGCCGAAGAGCTTGCCCGTTTCGGTATCGAGCAGGTCATGCAGCAATTCCCCGCAACGGCGGACTAGGCCCATGCGCATCACACTGATCGGCATGTCGGGTTCCGGAAAGTCCCTCTGGTCTTCCGTTCTTTCCCGCCACGGATTTCAGCATATGGGCTGCGACAACCATATCGGCCGCCGCCTTGTCCAAGCGGGCGAATTGCCCTCGGGCTCCCTGGATCTGATCGGGCGCTGGATGGGATTTCCCTTTGAAACCGATTTTGCCCGGCGGGAGGCGCTCTATCTGGACCATGAAAAATCGGTTATGGACCAGTTCCTGACCGAGCTTGAAACCCGCCCGGCGGACGACGCCGCACCCGTGGTCATCGATACCACGGGCAGTGTTATCTACACGGGTGCCGCCATTCGGCAACGATTGCGGCAGCAAACCGTGGTCGTCTATCTTTCCACTTCCACCGCCTATCGCCAGGCGCTGCACCGGGCCTATGTTGAAAACCCCCGCCCGGTCTTATGGCAACAGCATTACCGCAAAAAAACCGGGGAAGATGACCAGGCCGCCCTCAAACGCTGTTATGCCGACCTCCTGGCGGACCGCGAAACCCGCTACCAACAATATGCCCACCTGGAAATCCAGTGGGATCCAACACCCGGACGGACCCTGGAAGCCGCTACGCTACTGGAACCTGTCGCTTCTTTTCTGGAACGGAGACCGTCGCCCCATGGTGCCTGAAACCGCTCATCAGATCATTGCCGGGCTTACCGGCGGTATTGCCTCGGGGAAATCCACCGTGGCGGGCATGCTGGCCGAAGCCGGTGCCCGCATCGTCGATGCGGACCGCATCGCCCACCAGGTCGTACAGAAAGGCCAACCGGCCTGGCACGATATCGCCGCGCATTTCGGGGAAACCATACTGAAGCCGGATGGGGAAATCGACCGGGACGCGCTGGGGGACATTGTCTTCAACGATACGGAAGCCAAGAGTGCCCTGAACCGGATTGTCCATCCCCGGGTTTTTGAATCCATGGCACAGGAAATCCAGCAGCTGGCCGAAGAACATCCCGACGATCTGGTGATCATGGACGTTCCCCTTCTGATCGAATCCGGCCTGCATGCCACCCTGCCCATCGTCATTTTGGTCCACGTTCCGGCAAGCGTGCAGAAGGAGCGACTCATGCGGCGGGACGGGTTGAGTGCCGCCGATGCGGCCGCCCGCATTCGGTCCCAAATGCCCATCGATGACAAACGGGCGCACGCCCACTACATCATCGACAATAGCGGCGAACAGGACGCCACCCGCCGACAGGTGCTTGCCGTTTATCGACGCATCCTGTCCGGTGCGCCGGCCCCGCCCCCTTCCGGCCGGCCGTCCCCGCCATGATGGGAACCTCCGGCATCTTCACGACCGCCCTTGTTTTCGGCCTGAGCGCCGGGCTTTCCCCCGGTCCGCTGATGACACTCGTCATCACGGAAACCCTCAAGCAAGGCGTACCCGCCGGCCTCAGGATCGCCGTCGCGCCCCTGCTCACCGACGCCCCCATTATCATCGGCAGCCTCTTTCTGCTGGCCACGTTTGCCCATGCCATGACATTTGTCGGCATCGTGGCTTTGCTGGGAGGATGTTACATTGCCTGGATGGGGGTTCAAAATATCCAATTCAGAGGGGTCGCAAGCACTACCGCAGGCCGGCGGTCCTCCCCCCTGCGCACGGGCATCATCGCCAACCTGCTGAACCCGAATCCCTACGTTTTCTGGCTGACCGTGGGCAGCCCCCTGATCTTCAAAGCCGCGCGATCCGGTATCCTTTCCGCCGCCCTGTTTCTGGCCCTTTTCTATGGGTGTCTGGTGGGGTCCAAAATTCTCGTCGCCGTTGTGGTGGGACGGTCCCGCCGTTTTTTGCACAGCCGGCCTTACATCTGGATTATCCGCACGCTGGGTGTCCTGCTCCTGATATTTGCGGGGCTTTTTTTGAAGGAAGGGTGGCGCTATTTAGGGTCGCCATAGCCAATGCGGGCACGGGAGCCCCATTGCCATGACGAATACCATCAGGGTCTTGGGGAACGATTCCGGAGAACGGCTTTAGCGCACGCGCTACAGCGGTTTTCGGGTCCGATATTCATTGATTTCCGCTTTTTCGTAGGAATCCAGCGGGCGATGCTCGATCAGGGTGGCGGAATCCGGACTCATTCCCTGTTCGAGGAAATCCGCCACTTTGTTCTCTTCCAAATAGAACAGGCGGATGCCCTCCCGAGCGGCCTTGTTGTATTCATAGATATAATCCGGAAAACCATGCGTTTGAATAAACGTGTTGACCGGCTCGCGGTAGCGGCAGTTGATCATCAGTCGCTGGTAGCCAAAATTCTGTGCATCCGCATCGACCTCCAGATATATGGATCCCGAATGAAGCTTGGTCTCCTGATAGTCGAGCCAGGCGCATCCTCCCGGCAGGAACAGAACCGCCATCGCCAAAATCCAGGTCATAGACTGTTTCACGATCGCCCACCTCCTCTGCCACAGGTCGATATCATGGATGGAAATCACCGGGACAGCATGACCATACCACGAATTCCTCCTGGACGAAATACGGCCGCCGTCATCCGGCTTTCGGCCCAAGCGTCTCCAGCAGATAAAGCGCCAGCAGGTAAGCCTCTTTCTGGTATTGAAACCGAGGCGTCAGGATAGGGCGCTGTTCCTTGACAAATTGCCGCAATAAGACCGGATCGACAAGGGTGACATCCGTCCGGGGGTAAAGCTGAAGCAGGCCTTCAAGCTTGAAGGTCGTGCCGCCGGAGGCAAAATGCCCTTTCTTTTTACGCTGCACGATCCCGATGCGATCCGGCTGCATGCGGTCGAACACGGCATGCGCCGTGCGGCAGAAGGCGCGGATTTCCGCAGGGCTGTCCTCATCCTTTATCGTCATTTGGGTTGCCTGGCCGGTCACATCCCGCACCAGATCCCCCTCCCGGCGTAAAACAACAAATACGGCCCGGCGGGCAGCGATTGCAATGCCGCAGCAAACCGGACCCCGTGCTGCGCTATCGGTCATCATTAAACTTTATTCTCCATGAATTCATTTGTTTCAGGGACGGTTGCGACTCTGGCCGGTTGCCAGTGCCCCGGCAATCAAATGCGCGCACCGGAGCGGCTCCGGAATCCGGCTGTGCATCGCCCAATGCTGCAGGGTTTCGGCCGCCTGGGGCCGGGTCAGCCCGACCCGTTGCACATAAACCCCCGCCACCGGTTCCATAGCCCCCAGGGACTCAAGAACGGCCCATTTCGCCTGGCCGCCGGGGAGATGCTCGACCAAGGCCCGGCGAACGGCGTCCATGTCCGGGGCGTGGCGCGCGACCACCAGGATGGGCAGATCCAGCTGATGATGAAGGTCGAAGACATCGACCACATTGAATCCGCCCATGGTGATGCCCTGGAGCATGATCAAACGGGCATGCTGGAAAAATTTCGAAGTCCGGACAAGATCCGCCAACTTTGCCGAAGCGTCAAAACCGTCCTTTTCGATTTCGCCCACCAGCACACCGTCCAGGCGTCGATCGGCAAACACGGTCCCGACGATCTTGACCGTCCCCCGGTGGTTCCGGGGAAAGGGGGCATCATCGAATCCGATCACATTGGAAAACCGCCGTGTTCGCATAGGACTGTTTTAAAGTCCCACGGGAGGGAAAGTCAAAATTTTTCGGTGGGCCTATTAAGTGGGCATGACACTGAGAGCAATACAACCCGGTCCGGCATGGGCGGTGATCGTAGGGCCGATTTCCGCCATGCGGATGCCGTCCAGGGCCACCGGTATCTCCAGTTCCAGTTCCTCCATAAGACGGTCCCGCTTATCTTCCGCCGCAGCATGAGCGATCCAGATCTCACAGTCGCCGCGGTGCCGACGGTAGTCGTCACCAGCCATTTGGGCCAGGGAAACCAGCGCGGCCTCATGGCCCCGGTGTTTGGTCATTGGCACCAACTGGCCTTTTTTGAGTCCGATGACCGGCTTGATATCCAGCATGCCGCCTAAAATCGAAGAAAAAAAATTGAGCCGGCCGGCCCGTTTGAGCCAGTAAAGATTATCAACTGTAAAATACAAACTGCCGTTGCCCATAAAAAAATTGAGTTCGTGCAGCAGTTCATCCATGGGAAGGCCTTGCCGCAGCATCTCGGCGGCACGCTTGACGATGAGGGCCTGCCCCACTGTGCAGGTCCGTGTGTCGATGGGGATCACCCGTTGGGCGGCATCGTCGAACAACAGCTGAATGGCACGTTGCACGGACGTATAGCATTGGGACAACGCCTTGGACACATGGAACGAAAGCAAACGATCGTACCGATCCAGCAGTTTTTCCAGAACGTCGGCATATTCACTGGGAATTGGCGGCGAGGTGTGCACGTCACGCTCCTCCCGCATGGCCGCGATCACCTGTTCATTTTCAATGGAGACCCCGTGCAGGTGATCTTGCCCATCGATGGCGATATGTATCGGAATGGTATGGATCCCTAAATCCGCCGCCATGTCGGGAGGGAAATCTGCGGTGCTGTCCACAACGATGCCAATTTGTTCGGTCATGTCCTGCCATCCTTCATCGATTTACGACTTGCTCCGTACATTATCGCCGGTTTTGCCGTGCACTTTAGCGCCCCATGGCGTCGGGCCTAATGGGCATGCAACGGGCCTTACTTGGTTATGGCACGATAATCCAACGCGTCCAGTCGCTCGCTCTCCACCTGACCGGCCTGAAAAGCCACCTATGTTTTCCCATCCTATCACGCCTATAGCTATAGGGTTGACGCCTTCCTGATAATCGCCTACCGTTGAACCATGGTTCCGGCGGCCGAGCTTCCGATTCATAGGCTGCTTTGGTGGACAAAAGCAAGACGGGAAAATGCCGTTTCAGGCTGGATTCGGATAAGGCTTGCCGTTTGACGTCCGCCCGCGTTAGCGGCGTCGGTTCGGCAAAAAATGACGGCAGGAAGAATTCATCGGGAGACTTTGGCCATGGCCCGCATCGTTCAATTGCTGGACGGCATTGCCACCGCCCAGTTCGAAATCGACAAGCCTGCGGTTCGCATCGGGCGATCACCGGAAAGCGATGTCTACATCGACGACGCCTCCGTCAGCACAGCGCACTGCATCATCGAAACAGTTGCCCCCGAATCCGAGGAGGGGACCACCGCCTATTACATTCGCGACCTTGGCAGCACCAACGGCACCTATGTCAATATTGATCGGGTTGAACGGCAGCGACTAGTCCATGAGGATGTCATCCGGGTCGGGTTGAAAAATTTCAAGTTCATCGACGAAAACAGCGCCGAATACGTCAAGACCGCCAAGATCAAAAAAAGCTGGATCCCCGGCGTTTACTTTACAAAATAATATCATCAGCTTACTGGAATCTTAGTCTTTCCCGGGCAGATCGCTGCCCACAGCTCGAAAAGAAGGGGTGGTTTCCCCACGGGAAACCACCCCTTCTTTTCCTGAGAGGCAAATCGCCGGTTCTTAAGCTTCCACGGGCTGCTGATAAACATGAACATCACTCTGGGGATAGGGAATGCTGATGCCTTCGGCATCGAACCGTTTCTTGACCGCCTCGGTCGTATCGAAATACACCCCCCAGTAATCTCCGGTTTTCGCCCATGGCCGGGCAATGAAATTGACGCTGCTGTCCGCCAGTTCGGAAACCGCCACTTGGGGTGCGGGATCTTCGAGCACGCGGTTGTCGGTCGCCAGGATATCGCTAATGATTTGCTTGGCCTTATCGATGTCGTCCTCATAACCAATCCCGAACACCATATCCACCCGCCGGGTGCCGGTGGCCGACCAGTTGACGATATTGTCGCCGGTCAAACTGGCGTTGGGAATTATGATTTTTTTATTGTCCGGCGTTCGCAGTTGTGTCGTAAAAATCTGAAGGCTTTCCACCGTACCAGATACCCCGGCCCCTTCAATGAAATCACCCACCTTGAAAGGCCTGAACATGATCAGCAGGAACCCGGCCGCAAAGTTGGCCAGGGAGCCCTGCAGGGCCAGACCAATAGCCAGGCCGGCGGCGCCGATAACGGCGATAAAGGACGTGGTCTGAATGCCAAGCTGGCTCAGGGCAGCCAAGACCACGAAGGTCAACAGGGCATAGTAAACCAGGTTGCCGACAAATGACTGCAGGGTCTGGTCGACATCCCGCTTCTCCATGATGCGCCGGGTCAGTTTGCTGAACAGGCGGGCCGCCCAGCGCCCGACAATGAAAATAATGATCGCCAGGACGATTTTGAGACCGTAAGCCGCCAGCAATGCATAGCCTTTCTGGACGAGATCTTCCATCAATACACCTCCGCTTAAGGTAGTCGTAAAAATTGTACTGATCGTGTGCTGAAAACAAGTGGCCTGAAAAGGCCGGTGGTGAGTCCTCTCCCCACTCTCGCGGGGTAGTGTTTAACTCGTGAAGATAAGTAGCAATGTGTTGCGGTCAAGTATTGTTCATACACATTCCATCAGACGACCGCATTTCCACGTTGATACCGGCAGGCCCAGGTCCTGTCTTTCCATTTTTTTTGCGCCGTTAAATCCAGAAGAACAGCCTGGCCAGCACCGCTTCGTCGAGGACAACCCCCGGCCGCAGGCAAAGACGGACCCTGCGATCTTCCGACACCAGACGGCGCAATTCGGTGGTCAGCACCCGCAAGCGGGTGTAGGTGGGTCCGTCGAAGCAAACCCGTCGTTCTGGAGGCGTCCAAAGGTGGTTGGCCGGAGGTGGCAAATGGCCGGGAGAATCCGTCAGGCCGGCAAACGCGATCCGACCGCCCTGGAGCGCCAGTGATGCCGTGGCAGTGCCGTCTCCCGGCAGGCGCCATTGCAGGGTGGCCTCGCAGAGCAGGCTGAACCACCGACCCCGTCGCAGATAAAAGGCGCCTCGCCGCACCACGCCTTCGAGAAATCGGGCCACATCGTCCGGCGACCAGGCGCGTTCTTCCCCTCCCACGGGACCTTCTTCCGACGCTTCTTCAGGAAGACTCTCCCGCGCCAGACGCCACCATTCCGCACCATGTATCAGCAGACGACGGGCGATATCCTTTTGATGGCCGGACAGGCTATTCCGGCGTTGGAAGAGCGACAGCCCGTCAATAAAAATCCCCGGTGGGGGGACTGTAGCCGGCGGCAGACCAAAATGCTTGCAAATGGCTTCATCCGTCCATTCGACGTCGCCAGAATCGCTGGCCAGGCAACGCACCAGGGCGGCAAGGGGCTCCAAAGCCGTTTGCGACGGCCAGGGGCCAAGGGGCAGAGCCCCTTCACCGGCAAGGCCGGTTTGTTGAAAGTCCCGCGAAGAGAACACCGGCGGCTGGCCGCCAGGCTGTAGCTGAACATTGTATTCCGGTGCCTTGCTCTGGATGTCCTCCGCCTCCCGCAGGGCGGCTTCAAGTGCGGTGGCCGTGGCGGTGTAGTCCAGATCGACGGCCTGGGTCAGCATTTCCAGAATGTGTTCGGGATGGCGGCGTCGGCCCTGGAAATAGCTCCCGATACGATGCTTGAGGGATTTGGCCTTGCCCACGTAGAGCAGATCGCCGTTGGAGCGCCGGAACCGATAGACACCGGGCTGGTCCGGAAGACCACGGTGCCGCTCGGCCGGCATGGGGTAGGCACGAGGTACCCGGGCCGGGGCGGGTGCCGACCGAAGCCAATCTTTCAGGGCGGCCAGGTCTTCCATCCCCTGGTCGGCAAGGTATGCCACCAGTTGCTGCCAGATCAGTTCGGTGGCGGCCAGATGGGGCGCACAACGCTTTTCGCCGGGAAGCCCCATGCCGAAATACCCGGCCAGCGCACGCAGACCGCAGCGGGGCAGCCCCGGCAGCAGACGGCGGGCCAGCCCATGGGTGCAGATGATATCGAACGGGAAAGGCGTTTCCGGAGCACAGGTCTCATGCCACTGCTCCAGAAAAGGGCGCTCGAAGCGCGCATAGTGGATGACGGCGATGCACGATCCGCCCGATCGGCCCCGAATGTCTTGCGCTGCCGCGATCAGGCGTTCCCAGGCGGTGCAAGCCGGCACCGCCGACATCAGTTCGTCCGGACGGATGCCGGTCAGCTTCTGTATCCTGGGGGACAGCACCTGCCCTTCGGGCAGGCAAATCAGGCAGGTTTCCGGCGAAGCGCACGAATCCCTGGAAGGATTTACCCTTGCCCAGCCCACTTCCACCAGGCAGCCCGACAACGGCGTGGCTCCGGTGGTCTGGCAGTCCATCGCCAGCACGTCCAGATCGGTCAGGGGCATTGGTGGTGAATTCAAAACGCAACCGGCCCGACGAAAGGTCAAACGCGTTTTTCAGCCACCAGGCGGGCGAAATGCTCATAGGAGCGATCATAGGTCTTTTCGGCCTCGGCCGGGAAGACGCAGGCCGGCAGTTGGCGCATACCCACGTGGTAGGACAGGCACTCGCAGCAGCTGCCCTTGCGGGCGCAGGGTTCGTAGGTGCAGTTGCAGCGGGCCAAATTCTTTTCCTTGGTACAGTCCATCAAACACTCCTTGGCTTAAAAGTCCCAAAATGCAGGTCAGGGAAAACCGGCCTTTGGAGGCGCCGTCGGCGGGACAAGAGCCACCCGGACGGTGTCATTTTCATAGCACATGACCGCTGCCGCCCGCTACCCGTCGGCCTGTCGGACCCACCCCAAGGCGCCATAAAAATGCCCATCGTGTAATACCGGCGGGTTGGCCATTCTTGGAACGCAAAGGGTTCCATCCGATTAAGAGCCCGTTCGACCGCTTGTCGGGTTTTCCTTTTGACATTACTGATAATTTCACCTAATCTATTAATTACTGAAATAGGAATCATTGCTCTCCGACAACGGAGAACGCCAAACCTGCCGCGAGGCAGGGACGGAAAGCCACGGGTCTTACGCGAGACAGCCGGGCCGCCGATGATTGTTAACGGCCGAATCGCTCAGACCACGGGACGATTCGGTCTTTTTATTTGGCGATCATGGCATACCCATATGACGTTATGCTTGGATCAACACCATGAAACTCAAGAAAATTTTCGCATCCACAAGCTTCATTCTCTGCCTGACGACCGCTTTGTTGGGCGTCAGTCTCCTGGGGGAATGGAGCCCCCTGCAGCTGCCTGAACTCAAACTGTACGACCTAATGCTGAAGCTTAAGCCGATGACGCCCCCGAGCCGCGTGGTGATCGTGGCCATCGATGAGGCCAGCATCCAGGAATTGGGCATGAGGCCCGGGACACGCACCATCATGGCCCAGGGCCTTCGCCGCCTGTCCGAATACGGCGCCGAGGCGGTGGGAATCACCACGGTCTACACCGCACCTTCAGCCAATCCGGCACTGACGGAAATCCGCAATCTTCAGACGGCGCTTCAATCGGACAACAGCGCCCGCCGAAAAAGCGCCAACCACGAGATGGTGCAAAAACTCAAAAAACTCGAACATCGCATCGATGGAGACCGGATTCTGATGGATGCCGTGCGGGCCGGTCACAACATGGTGTTGCCCTTTCGTTTGACGCGCACGCAACCTGGGAGCGATGCCCCATCCCCCATGAGCGGCCTGCTCCGGATCAACTCGCTGGCCCGGCCGGGCCAGGCGAACCACCTGCCGGAAACACTGCAGGAACACGCCCGGACACTCCTCGACCACTTACAGCCATCTTCCCCCGCCCCTCGGCATGTCACCGAAACCTTTCGCGCCCTGGCAGGCAAGGCGGCCGCCCTGGGGGCCGTCAACCTTTCGGCTGACTCGGATCGTATTGTCCGGCAAGTTCAACTGCTATGGCCCTATCAGGAACGCTACCTTCCCGCCCTTTCTCTGCAACTGGCCCTTAAGGCCATAGGGCACCCTTTTCGAAAAATCACATTAAACCCGGATACTTGCACTTCCGATGGTCTTTGCGTGGGCGATATCTCTGTTCCTACGGATGCTGATTATCGCATGCGCATCGCCTACCATCAGCCTCCGGTCCACCTGAACCGGATTCCTTTTGCCGATCTTGTGGCGGACCGGGTTGACCCGGCCATCCTTAAAGGCCAGGTGGCTGTCGTCGGTGTAACGGCCAAAGCTTTGGCCCCAACCTACGCAACCCCATTTGCCGACCGGGCTGCACCGGTTGAAATTATGGCCGCCGCCGTCGACACCATCCTTCGCAAAGACCACCTGATTCGGCCCCGCTGGGCGCCCCTGGCCGAAGGGGCCGCCCTGCTCTACTTTCTCTTCTTTCTGCTGCTGGTCATTCCGCGGGTCAGGTTGAATATCGGCGCCCTGATCCTGGTCGTCTTCCTGGCCACTTGCGGGGGGGCGGTCGTTCTTGCCTTTGTCCAGGCGGGTTACTGGTTTCGTCTTTTCCCGCCCGTGCTTCTCTGTCTGGTAGGATTCAGCCTGATTGCCTTCCGGCAGGTGGCCCGACGGTTGAAGGCTGAAAATATGGAATTGAATCGCGCCCTGGGTCTCTCTTTTCAAACCCAGGGGATGCTCGATATGGCCCTGGAAAAATTCATGCAGTGCCCGGCGGAGGACAAAACCGTCCGGCGCCTGCTGTACAATCTCGGACTTGATTTTGAGCGCAAACGCATGGCGGACAAGGCGCTGACGGTCTATGAACGCATTATTTACGCCGGCGGGTACCGGGACGCCAAGCGGCGGTTGCGGCGACTGAAGGCCGACAGCCAGCCCGTAACGGCTGTGCCGAGCCCGGATGCACCGGTCGCCACGTTGAAGCTGTCCGATGCGGAAACCCGCCCCACCTTCGGCCGCTATGAAATTTTGGAAGAGCTCGGCCAAGGCGCCATGGGGACGGTCTATCTCGGGCTGGATCCCAAAATCAACCGTCAGGTGGCCATCAAGACCATCGGGTATAACAACACGCCGCCGGAAGACCTGGAAGATATCAAAACCCGCTTTCGGCGCGAAGCCGAAGCCGCCGGTAAGCTCTCCCACCCCAATATCGTTACCATCTATGATGTGGGGGAGGAGCACGACACGGCCTATATGGCCATGGAACTCCTGGACGGCTGCGATCTCACCGCCTATTGCCACCGCGACCACCTGAGGCCCGTTCCGGAGGTGCTGGATATCATGGCGGCGGTGGCGGAGGCCTTGGGATACGCCCACAAAGCCGGCGTGATCCACCGCGATATCAAACCCGCCAACATCATGCGGCTAAAGGATGGGCGCATCAAAGTAACCGATTTCGGTATCGCCAAGGTATTGAACAGCGCCAAAACACGCACCGGCATCGTGATGGGAACCCCTTCATACATGTCGCCGGAACAGGTGGGCGGCAAAAAAATCGACGGTCGTTCGGATCTCTTCTCGCTGGGTATTGTGCTCTATGAAATGCTGACCGGCCAGAAACCGTTCGCAGGAGAAAATTTGACGGCCCTGATGTACGCGGTGGCCAAGGCGCCCTATCGACCGTTGACCGAAATCGTACCCGATATACCGGACGGTTGTGTAGCCATCGTGAACAAATTATTGAACAAAGGCGTTACCCGGCGATATAAAACAGCGGAACAGGTGCTCGAAGCCATACGCCGATGCCGCGCGGACATTGACTAATGGCGACCTCAGCATTGCGCGTCAGAAACGATTGCCGGTACCAACCGTTTTGTTGGCGGGCGGAAGGTTCCTCACACCCGTTGACCGCAAAGGCATTTACAGGACCTATCCCCGGAAGGCCGAAACCCGCCTCGGCCTTATCGAACAGGCGCCCATCTTCATAGCGCCCCATCAAAGGAGAACGACCATGCTGGACATTACACTCGAACTCAAAAACACCATCCTGGATACCTTCAAAATCGACAAAGACGAAATCACCATCGGCCGGAACAGCGCCAACGATATTACCATCGACAACCTGGCCGTATCCGACCGCCATGCCCGTATCGTCCGGGACAAGACCGGCTATTATCTTGAAGATCTCGGCAGCACCAACGGCACCCTTGTGGACGGACGCCAAATCACCCGCATTGGTCTTGGGCCCCAGCAGGAGGTCACCATCGGCAAACACACGCTGGACGTACGCACCACCGGCAGCAAAGATGCCAGTTCAGATTTTGCCCGCACCATGAAAATCGACCGGTCCTGACCGCCCTTTTAGAAGCCGGCATCTATCGGGTGCCGGCAGTGGCACCCAAAGCCTCTATATGAACTGATTCCCTCGGAGGACCGGTGCACCGGTTTCAGGCGTCGTGATCCGCCAGGGTGAAGCGCCAGCGGCAGAACATATCGGCCGGATGGTCATCCGGCGGGGCAAACAGGCAGGTCACCTGAATACGCGGATCGATCTCCCGCGCCAGCCCTTCGAATTCCCTGCGGTGCATCGCCTTGCAGTTGTATTCCCCCAAGCCGCGTCTGAGGCGGGCCACCTGGGTCGGGCAGGAGGGAACGTTGAGCAGCACTTCATCCTCCCGACAATCGATGTCATAGCCCACCAGCAATGTCCAGGGAAACAGGCGTAAGACCTGGACAAAACCTTCCAGGCCGCGGGCCGTGATACCGAATCGGGTCTTGAGATCCCGGGCCGCCATCCCCGACACCCGTCCCCAGACGTCCTCGTTGATCGCCTCGGCGGTGGGCTGGTCGAACCGATCCGTTACCTTGAGAAACCAGAAGGCATCCACCACCCGATAATGCCACAGCAGGAAATCCAGGTACTGCCTGAGTTGGGGGGCTTCCATCGTATCCAGCAACTCTTTCGTCATATCGCCTCCCGCAGGATAGCCAGACGCCCGGCGCCCAGCCCCTCGCTATTCGTTTGCCGATATTCGCTAAACCGATGCCGTCTTCCATCCACCATAGAGAAAACAACACGGCATTTCGCTGTTCAGAAAATCGTGTACGAACATAGCTCCTCCTGAAGGATTTTTTACAACCGGACTTTGGGATGATCGGCAGGTCGTTATACCGTCATTTAGTGCTTGAATGCTCGGGAGTTCATGGAAACCGGTCTCAGTGGCGACCAAAAAGTTCCCCCAGGCGGGGCAGGAGCCCTATGTCTCCTTCGGCGGTGTAGGCCCCCTCCATGAATTGTTGCGCCCCGTCAGTCTCCCCGGACTGAATTGCAACCCAGGTATCGAACGGGCTTCGCACCGTCAAGTCAGGGGGATCGGCGGGTCCCGCAATGGCGGCGAGTCGGCCATCCCGGATGACCAAATGGCACACACCGGAAACGGCCCCCTCAAACTCAAATTGTATTACTATCTCCAGATTACGGGCGGCATCCGGATTGAAACCCATCCGCATCAGGAGCATGAAGTCCTCCAGCGATTGCGGTTGGGGCATCCGTTTCCGTTTTTCAGAAACCTCTGGGGTCATGCGGGCGGCAATCATGGATCGCCAGGCGAGCTCATGCAGGCGAACAATATCGTCCGGATCATCCATCAGCGGTTGACAGACACGCTTCATGGTGCTCTCGGATACGGCACGGCTCTGAACAAGCTCAACGCCGGCTTGACGCGTGGCGTCCAGGATAGCGTTCATGCGTTCACGACAGAACGGCTTGGTCATGATTTCACTGCCGTTGCGGTAAATTTCCGCCAGCAATCGGATTTTATCGCCGCAGAGATAGCGCATATAGTGTGAAAGGGCTGTAAAGGCGGTATCTGTTGGAAACCCGGCCACCGATAAGGCCACGACATCCGGATGAGGATGGCGCAGGGGATGGCTCCAGCGGGTGTCGCCCGGGATAAGAAAGGGTTCGATGGACGGCAGGGTACGCTCAAGAAAAATCTTCATGAGCCCGTTGACGGTGTGGTGATAAAGCGGCGTAGCATAAACGACGATGTCTGCGGCCTGCCACATGGGGTACAACTCGCGTCGCATATCGTCGTCATGCAGACATTGCCCCGGCGTTTTGCTCCAGCAGGTGAAGCAGCCGATGCATGGTTTGATCTGCTTTTCGCGCAGGTTGACGATATCGACCGTTGCGCCGGCCTGACGCATGCCATCGGTCAGATGGCCTAACATCAATTCGGTTTTGCTCTGGCCGCTTTTACGGGGGCTCGAATTCAGGGCCAGGACCTGCATCGCTTGACCGGCCATACCATTCGCTCCTTGAGGGCGCGCGCATTGTCGGATTCAGATCGTCGACCTCACATACCGATAAAAGCACCAAACTCAGTCATAACCACGTGGATGGGGATGGCGAAGCCCATACCCTCCACGCCCATGCCGACGAGTTTGGAGGTGTTCACGCCGATCACCAGGCCTTCCTCGGTAATCAGCGGTCCGCCACTGTTGCCCGGGTTGATCTGCGCGTTGGTCTGCAGGAGATCGGAACGACGCCCCGAAAAAATTCCCGAAGTCACCGTGTGCCCCATATCCAGTGAATTGCCAATGGCGTACAGGGGTTGGCCGTGATGTAAACCGTGGGCATTACCCCGTGGGATAAAGGGGGTTTTGTAACCCTTCAGACGCAACAGCGCCAGGTCGTAGCGCTCACTGATCGTGACCTTTTCGGCCTGCAGTTCGGTTTTGTCCGCCAGGACAATGGTATAACCGCTTTGGGCCAGGTCACTGATCAGACGCTGTTCATATTTGTCGTAAGCCTCGTCGAACTGACGCCGCTGTTCGTCAAACTGGTAGCGTCGCTGGCGCAATATTTCCTCCCGGCGTTCCAACTGATCTTTCCAATGCCGGTACTCCTCCGGTTGCATTTGTCGCCGCTGACGACGCAGTTGTGCCTTTTGTTTGCGCAACTGACGTTCCTCCTGGTCGAGGAGCTTGTCCTGGTATTCGATCTGCTTTTTCATATTTTCGATCTGGTCGGCGGTATCTTCCTTCTGACCATAGGAAGAATCGATCACATGGCGGTTGGTGACGATATAGCCGGTCTCCGAAATAAAAAAGCCCGAACCGGACCCCAGTGCCATCTTGATCGAAACGGTGGCATTGCGCGCTTCTTCGATCTTGTTGGCCGGCGGCAGATTTTTCTTAAAATGCGCCTGCAAATCCTCTCCCACCGGGGCACTGCTGGCCATGTCGGGTTTCCGGCCCGCCGCCTTCTCGTCCTTGATGTATTGTTCGGCTTCCTTGTAAACGTCTTCGTCCGGCGTATCCGTAAAATGCCAGACTCCATTTTTGTCTTTGTACTTGTAGACGCCGGCGGTTCCATAATCCGGCGACAGTAAAAAGCATATGCCCAAAGCCAGGAAAACCACCCCTAAACCGGCAAATTTCATGAATCCCCCTCGATGAAACCGCAGGCTGGTTATTCGAACCCGTTGTTGCGAACTTCTTTTCAGCATAGCAATCCTCCCCGGAAGCATCCTGTACCACAGTTTACCCCGCGTGAACTATTTGAACACTCGCCTGTCAAATTTATTATGATGCCGGCTTGGAGTCAAGACTGTCTGATATTTAAGGAAAAATAAAAAGAGCGCCGGAAGCCGCCCCCATTTTAGGCCAACGGCAGGATATCGCGCCACGGACCCTGTCGGAGATCGCTGCGATCCGCCGTTAAAACACTGATCCATCCCTGTGAAAACCAGTCCGGCAGCGTATGGAGCTCCCCTCCGCGGGCCCCCTGGTAATCAAAGCGGTGGTGAAAATGGCCCAGGAATACCCGATCCACACCTTCCGCAAATCGCGCCTCCCCAAACGCCCGCAAAGCATCCAGGGGCAGGGTTTTACGAAACGCCTGGTTGGTTCCTTTCATACGGCTTTTAACGTGTTGTACCAAGGAAGGCCCAAGCGGAAGCCAGCGGATGACAGCCCGGGAGATCGGATTTTTGGTCAGTTTCCGGAAAGCAATATAGCGGCGGTCAAGGCGGTTGATGCGATCTCCATGGCAGTACAGGTTCCCCTCGTCATCCCGCCACCAGGGTCGATGGGTACACCAGGTAAACGCCTCAAGATGGTTTTGGGCAAGAAAGAATTCATGATTCCCTTCGATGAAACCGATGCGGCGATGCATTTTTTGCCGTCGGCACCAGGCCAGAAAGGCGTGGTGCAAGGCCTTCTCATAGCGCGGAAGGGCGATCCAGAGGTCAAAAATGTCGCCCAGGAACATCACGTCGGCGGCCCCGCGCTCCAAAGCGGTCAGCATCTGGAAAAAAACATCGGCGTTCCCCAAAGGCTCGCTGATATGCGCATCCGCTATCAGCACCAGGGGTTGCCGATGATTGTCCTGCGGCGTCTGGACGCCATGGAATGAAGGGCGCACCCTATACGGTCCAAAGTTCGGGGATCATGGATTTTCTTCCTCCGACCCCAGGATCTCCTCTGTTTCCATCCACATCACATTGATGATGCCGAAGGCACATGCCAGCAATACGCCCAATATCCATGAAAAATACCACATGATGTCATAAGCTCCCTACCATTTGAACCGCGTCGGCAAAGCGTTCGACCTCCGGGGTTATGGTGTTGAACGGTTAATAGACCGAATGGGTGTTGGCCCGGATGTTTTCTTCCGTCGATTTGCCCCTCAGCACACGATAGACCCAACTGGTGTAGGCCATGACAAGGGGGAGAAACACGACAACCGCCCCGAACATCAGCATGAGGGTGCGATGGCTGGAGGTGGCGTCAAAAACCGTCAGGCTGCTGTTCGGTTGGGTGCTGGACGGCATGACAAACGGGAACATGGCAAACCCCGCGGTCAGAATGACACCGGCCAGAGCCGTTCCGCTGCAAATGAATCCCAATCCCGGCCGATGGGATCGGCTCATCAAAATGGCCGCCAGCCCTCCCAGAAAAACCACCGCCGGCGCCGCCATCATCCAGGAATAACGGCTGAAATTGGTCAGCCAGGCCCCCGTGGCGATCTCCACCGTTTTGTCGAGCGGTGTCATCACCGATCCCGGATCGGGCATGGCGACAATACGGAAACCGTCTATGCCATAGGCCTGCCAGACACCGGCGATTCCGAAAGCGGCCAGGAATAGCATCCCAAACAGGGTGGCGGCTTTCCGGGCCCGCTGGTACACCTCTCCCTCGGTTCGCATCTGTAAATAGATGGCGCCGTGAAAAATCAGCATGGTCAGACTCACCACGCCGGCCAGGAGGGCGAAGGGGTTGAGCAGCCCCCAGAAACTCCCCGTATAAAAAGGCCTCATAAACGCATCGAAATGGAAAGGTACGCCCTGGAGCAGATTGCCGAAAGCCACACCGAACACCAGGGCCGGAACGCTGCCGCCCACAAACAAGCCCCAGTCCCAGGCCGTGCGCCAACGGGGGTCATCCACCTTGCTGCGGTATTCGAACCCCACCGGCCGGAAAAAGAGGGCGAACAAAACCAGCAGCATGGCCCAATAGAAGCCGGAAAAGGCCGTGGCATAAACCACCGGCCAGGCAGCGAATAGGGCGCCACCGGCGGTGATAAACCACACTTGGTTCCCTTCCCAGGTCGGCCCGATGGCATTGAGGACCACCCGGCGCTGGTCATCCGTACGGCCGACAAAGGGGAGCAGGGTGCCCACGCCCAGGTCGAAGCCGTCCAAGAGGGCAAAGCCGATCAGCAACACCCCGATAAAAAGCCACCAGATCAGTTTCAGTGTTTCATAATCAATGAACATGGCGCGAATCTCCTATGACCGGTATCCGCAAGTCCGCCTATGAGGCTGCGGCTTCGTGTTCGAAATGGTAGCGCCCCGTATGCAGGCTGCTGGGCCCCCGGCGGATGTATTTCTGCATCAGGTACACTTCGGCGATCAGCAGCCCGGTGTAGAGCAGCACGAAACCCGCTATGCTGCCGATCAAATCCCCCCGGGTCAGCGAAGATATGGACAAAAAGGTCGGCAGGATATCGCCGATGGACCAGGGCTGCCGGCCGTATTCGGCCACAAACCACCCCAGTTCGGCGGCGATCCAGGGGGCCGGAGCGGATAGGATCAGCAATTTGAGCAGCCATTTTTTCTGATCGAAAACACGGGTGATGCAATAGTAAAAGGCCACGGCGATCAGAGCCAGCATCCAGAAACCCAGCCCCACCATGATCCGGAATGACCAGAACATGGGCGCCACGCGGGGAATGGTATCCAGGGCGGCCTGTTTGATCTGCTCCTCGCTGGCATCGACCACGTCAGGCGTGTAGCGCTTCAGCAGCAGGCCGTAGCCCAGATCGTCCTGGCGCTCCCGGAAAGCCGCTTTGACCGGCGCGGATCGATCCCCCTGCCGCAATTGTTCCAAGAGACCGTAGGCGATCATGCCGTTGCGGATGCGGGCTTCGTTTTCGGCCACCAGTTCCTTGATCCCCGGAATGGGGGTGTCGATGGAGCGGGTAATCATGAGTCCGCCAATCCAGGGGATTTTAACAGCCGCATGGGTTTTCTGGGCGTCCTGGTCGGGAAAGCCGATCAACGTCAGACTGCTGGGGGCTTCGTCGGTTTCCCAATGGGCCTCCATGGCCGCCAATTTGACCTTTTGCACCTGACCGGTCACCACCCCGCTCTCATCCCCCAGGACGATGACGGAAAGGATGGAGGCCAGCCCGAACCCTGTGGCCACGGCAAACGACCGCCGGGCGAAGGCCAGGTCGCGCCCCCGCAGGATGTAGTAGGAACTGACGGCCAGGACAAACATGGTGGCCGTTACATAGCCCGCCCCTACGGTGTGCACGAATTTCACCTGGGCGACCGGATTGAAAAACAGGTCCGCGAAACTGGTCAGCTCCATGCGCATGGTTTCGAAGTTGAACTCGGCGCCGGCCGGGTAACCCATCCAGCCGTTGGCCACCAGAATCCAGAGCGCGGATAGATTGGAGCCCAGGGCCACCAGAAACGTGGTGGCCAGATGGGCGCGCTTGCTCAGTTTATCCCAGCCGAAAAAAAACAACCCTACAAAAGTCGACTCCAGAAAAAAGGCCATCAGCCCTTCGATGGCCAGGGGGGCGCCAAAAATGTCGCCCACATAGTGGGAGTAGTAGGCCCAGTTGGTGCCGAACTGGAATTCCATGGTCAGCCCCGTGGTCACACCCAGAGCGAAATTGATGCCGAAAAGCTTGCCCCAGAAACGCGTCATGTCCCGGTAAATGACCTTCCCGGTCATGACATAAACCGACTCCATGATGAACAGAATCCAGGAAAGCCCCAGGGTAAGCGGCACAAACAGAAAATGATACATGGCGGTAATGGCAAATTGCCAGCGGGATAACTCGACCAACCCATCAACTGGTAGCATCTGTCAACTCCTTGATCCAAAAGATGACCGCCGGGGCGGGCAATGGCATCTCGCCACCGAGCGCCGGGCACCATCGGAAAATGGCCGTGTCGGCAGGGCGGAAAAACGTTTTCGGGGATGGCGGAAACCGGTGCGCGGATTTATTACACAATATCCGGCCACACCTTTTTCTGCATGCAAGATGAGTTTTGTTGGCAAATTTTGTATTATAACCTATGAATAACTGTCAAATATTTTCCTATGAAACCCGCATCGACCCAACATACCAAGCCGGCGCTCAAATGGTTGTTCGGCCGCGCCCGCACGGCACGGAGCTGGATCATGCTCGCCGTCGGGCTGGGGTTCGCCAGCGGATTGCTGCTGATCGCCCAGGCCGCCCTGATCGCCCACCTGATCCATGCCGCTTTTATCGAAACCACACCGCGGTCCGAACTGACACCCTATTTCGGCCTGTTTATCCTAATCGTTGTAGGGCGGGCCGGCATGGCCTGGGCGCGCGAAATGGCCGGTTTTCAGGCCGGCACCCGGGTCCGGACCGAAGTACGGTTAGACTTGGTGGCGCACCTGACCGCCGCCGGGCCGGCCTTCACACGCCATAAACAAAGCGGCGCGCTCGCCAGCATTGTTGTGGAACAGGTGGAGGCCCTGCACAACTTCTTTGCCCATTACCTGCCCCAACTGGGCCTGGCTGTCCTCGTGCCACTCAGCATTCTGGCGGTGGTGTTCCCCGTCAGCTGGACCGCCGGCGCCATTTTGGCCCTGACGGCACCCCTGATACCGCTGTTCATGGTCATTGTCGGAATGGGCGCCGAATCCATCAGCCAACGGCAGTTCCAGGCCCTGTCCCGCATGAGTGCCTATTTCCTGGACGTTCTTCAGGGCCTGCCGACCCTGAAAATCTTCCAGCGCAGCAAGGCGGAAGCCGACCGGGTGGCCGAGACTTCCCGGACCTATCGGCAACGGACCATGCAGGTGTTGCGCGTCGCCTTCCTGTCTTCCGCCGTGCTGGAGTTTTTCAGTTCGGTATCCATCGCCCTGGTGGCGGTTTACCTGGGCACACATTTCCTCGGCTATATCGATTTCGGCACCTATGGCAGCCCGTTGACGTTAGGGGCCGGGCTTTTCATCCTTATCCTGTCCCCCGATTTCTATCTTCCCCTGCGTGATTTGGGCACCCACTACCATGCCCGGGCAGAGGCTGCCGGCGCCGCCGAAGCCATCATGCAAATCCTCCGGACACCGATTTCTCAGCTGCAGCCCTCGGATGCCCCCGTTCGTATCATCCAACCCCTGGGCATCCAATTCGACAGGGTGACGTTTGCCTTCAACGGTGATGCGCCCAACCTGCTGGAAAACGTTTCGTTCACGGTCCGGGCGGGTGAGAAAGTGGTGCTGGCCGGCGCCAGCGGCGCCGGGAAAACCACGCTCCTGGACTTGCTCATGGGGTTCCATCAGCCCACCGGGGGCAAAATCCTGGTCAACGGTTTCCCAATGGCGAGCATGGATTGCGCCCAGTGGCGCGATCAAATGGCGTGGGTCGGGCAGCAGCCGGTCCTGTTTCACGGTTCCTTGCGTGACAATATCCGTTTGGGTCGGCCGGAAGCCGGCGAAGCGGCAATCATCGCAGCGGCACGGGCCGCCAAAGTGCTGGAGTTCGCCGATCGAATGCCCGCCGGCCTCGACGCGCCTGTCGGAGAGCAGGGCCGGCGCCTCTCCCGCGGCCAGGCCCAGCGGGTGGCCCTGGCACGGGCCTTCCTGGCCGACGCCCCCCTGCTGCTGCTGGACGAACCCACGGCCGGTCTGGACAGCGTCAACGAACGCCTGGTGGTCAGCGCCATCGAAGCTTTGAGCCGCGGTCGGACCGTCATCATGGTGACCCATCGCATGACCAATGTCCATAGCGCGGATCGCGTGCTGGTCCTGGCTGACGGCGGCATTGCCGAGGAGGGGTGCTTTCAGGACCTCCTGGCGGCCCGCGGCGCCCTCTACCATCTGTTGCACCAGCCCGCAACGGGAGGGGCGGCACCATGAATAAGCCACCAGGGACTTTCGGCCCCTTCATTCGGTTGTTGCGACCCCACCGTTATTGGATGGTGCTGGGCATTGCCCTGTCATTTTTGGCAGGTGCCGCCGGGATCGGTCTCCTCGGCCTGGCGGGCTGGTTCATCTCGGCATCCGCCCTGGCCGGCCTGACCCCGCTGACCGCCCACCTATTCAACCTGTTTCATCCCAGTGTCGGCATTCGCATCTTTGCGATTACGCGCACGGCCGCCCGCTATGCCGAACGCATTGTCAACCATGACATTACGTTCCGGATCCTGGAGAGTTTGCGGATATGGTTTTACCTTCGCCTGGAACCCCTGGCGCCGGCACGGTTGGCCGCCTATCGTTCCGGGGACATTCTCAGCCGCATCATTGCGGATATCGATGCCCTGGACAATCTCTACATCCGGGTGCTGACCCCGTGCATGGTGGCCCTGGCCGTGACCATGCTGGTGCCGGGCGTGTTCTGGTCCTATCACCAGGGGGTGGCCATCACACTTTTTGCGGGTATGGTTCTGGTTGGCTTCGCACTGCCATTGGCCGCCGACCGCGCCGGCACCCGGTCGGGGGAATCTCTGGCCCGGCATTCCGCCCGGCTGCGCATTCACACGGTCGAAGGGCTTCAAGGCCTGGCCGAACTGCTGGTCTTCAATGCCGCCGATCAACATCAGTCCAAAATCGCCCGGGACCATAATGCATTGTTGCGGGCCCAGGGCACCATGAGCCGCATCAGCGGTGCCGCATCGGCCGGCATGACGCTGCTGTCCGGTGCCACTGTGGGCGTCGTGCTCTATCTGGGAGCCAGTGGCGTGGAAAAGGCGCAACTGGATGGAGCCATCCTGGCCATGATGGTCTTTGCCGCCCTGGCCGCCTTCGATGTCCTCTGGTCATTGCCGGCCGCATTTCAGTATCTCAGCCGTACGCGAGAGGCCTCCCGGCGCCTGACGGAAATCGTCTCCCAATCACCGCCGGTGACATTCCCGACCGAGTCCGTCCCACCGAAGCATTATGGCCTGACTTTCGAGAATATTACCTTTCGCTATGACCGGGAGGAGCCCGACGTTATCAAAGACTTCAACCTGCGGGTCGGACCGGGCGAACGGGTGGCCCTTATGGGAGCCACCGGGGCCGGCAAATCAACGCTGTTCCATTTGCTGGTCCGCTTCTGGGACCCGGTGGCCGGGCGGATACGTATTGGGGGGCAGGATATCCGGATCTTGAGTGAAGCAGACCTGCGCAGGGCCATGGCGGTTGTGTCCCAGCAGTCCCACCTGTTCAATGGCACCCTCCGCTCCAATCTCCAATTGGCCTGCCCCGAGGCCGGCGACCATCAACTCTGGTCGGCGCTGCAGGCGGCCCGTCTGGATCGTTTTGTATCCGCCCTCCCAGAACAGTTGGACACCTGGATCGGCGAAGCCGGCCAGCGGCTGTCGGGTGGTGAAGCACGTCGCCTGGCGGTTGCCCAGGCCGTACTGCGCGATGCCCCGATATGGCTGTTGGATGAACCCACCGAAGGCCTTGACAGCACCAATGAAAGGGCCCTGATGGTTACGCTCCTGGCCTTAACCCGGAAACGCACCATGCTGCTGATCACCCACCGGCCGGTGGCGCTTGAACAGCTGGACCGTATCGCCATCCTGGAACAGGGCCGCATTGTGGAGGAAGGCCACCATCAGGATCTTCTCAAGGCCAATGGGCGGTATCCGCAACTGGGTATGTTTGGCGGATGATCAGCCTGAATATTTCATGAAATATTCGGGTTAGCCGTTGTAAGATGCATAGCGAACGGCATTTTTACCGTCTTTTTTAACGGCCCACATCAGCTTTTCGGACATCTTGATCATGGCCCGGGCCGAGGGCGGCACTTTGGAAAATGTAATGACGGACACGCTGAACGTTATCGGCCAGCCATTGTCCTCCATTTCATCCGCCAGCCGGTCACGGATTTTGGGCAGGATGATTTTGGCGGCTTCAAGGTCGGTTTCGGGCAGCAGGACGGCAAACTCGTCCCCTCCGAGACGTGCGACGCGGTCGGTCGCCCGCAGGCATTTCATCATGACCCGCGCCACTTTGCGCAGCAGCGTGTCACCAACGGTATGGCCGAACCGGCTGTTCACGTGTTTAAAATTGTCCAGCCCGACATAGGCCAGTGTCACCGGGCGTTGATAGCGCACGCTCTTGCGGTGCTCGTTTTCCACAAGGTTATAGAAAGCGCGACTGTTCAGGGCGCCGGTCAAAAAATCAACCAGAGACAGGGCCCGTGTGCGGGACTGAGCTTTGCGCAGACGAGCCAGAAGGATGGCGAAAGCGCCGGCGATGGCCAGCAGCGAAAAGAACTGCCACAGCATGATCCAAGGGGCGGGCAACGGACGTCCGGAATAGAATCCGGCCGCCAGCCAAACCGCCGCACAAAAGAAGGATACCAGTAACCCGGCCCCCGCACCGGCATGCCATGCCACAAAATAGACCGGGACCAGGTAGATGGCGGTCAATGTGAAATGACTTCCCGTCAGGTCGTCCAGGATCCCCACCACGGCGGCCGACGCCAATCCGATGGCCAGGATGATGAGCCGGCTTTGGCCCTGTAAATCATCACGCATGCGAAAAAAGCTGCCCTCCCACGTTAGCCGTATCGGCGATGATCGCTAGCATGGCTGCTGCCCGACCTCAGAAATACAGACCCCCGGCGAAGGACCGGTTTGACGTCCTATTCCAGCACGAACTGAACCGAGGCGAGGGTATTCTCGGCGCTGTCCAGCAGATAGACTTTCCAGTTGCCTGTCAGGCCCATCGTCTTTTTACGGGTGTACGTCCGCCAACGGGGCCCCTGGCCGACCGCCAGGGCGACCCTGGCCAGCTCCTGCTCCTCGTGATACCAGACCATTGTGACTTCCGTAGGTTCCGGGATATCCCGGGCCTCGAGAAAACAATAGACCGTTTCGGTTCCCGCCGGGAAGATATCCAACACATTGACGGGGGAGCGATCATGGACATTTTCACAAACCACAAAGCGGGTCACCGCAAAAGGCTCGCCTTGCGACCAGGCCGCAGCCGGCAAACCCAACAGCAGCACCCATACCATCGTCACAAGACCCCATCGGCCGGAAGCGTTCCACCGCATCGTCATAACCGATTTTCCTCCTTCTTAAATACCAAAAAATTACAGCAAATCCTGGTCCACCGGCATTCCCATGGCATGGTACCCCTTGTCCACATAAACCACGGTACCGGTAATTCCGCTGGCCAGCGGGCTGCACAGAAACGCCGCGGCCTGACCGACTTCATCCGATTGCAGCGACGCGGTCAGGGGTGTGTTGCGAGCTACATAATCCACCATGCGATCGATTTCCCCAATGGCCGAAGCCGCCCGGGAGGCCAGGGGGCCGGCGGAGATGCAGTTGATCCGCAACCCGAAACGACGGCCGGCCTCATGGGCCAGAACCCGTACATCGCTTTCCAAAGCTGCCTTGGCAGAACTCATCCCCCCCCCATATCCCGGGATGACCCGCTGGCCGGCCAGATAGGACAAGGCCATAAAAACGCCGCCAGGGGCCATCAACGGTGCCAGCTGGCGCACCATGGCCACCAGGGAATAGGCGCTGACACTGACAGCCGCCAGGTACCCCCTGCGGCTCGTGTCGATCAGGGCATTTCGTACTTCGGGACCGTTGGCCAATGAGTGCACAACGATATCAAGGGATTCTTCGCCAAAATCCTGGCGCCAGCGGGAGACCAGGCCTGAAATGGTATAATCGCCGACATTCTGATAACGTTTGTTGGTGCGGATATCTTCCGGGACATCGTCAAGGGTGTCGAAAGCCGCATCCAGCGGATAGATGCGCTCAAACTCAAGGAGACGACCGTCGCGCATCTTACGTGAGCGGTCCAGTTTACCGCGCTCCATAAGCTTGGCGAAAATATTCCAGGTCGGCGGCCAAGTGCCGACGGATACGGAAGCCCCCGCCTCGGCCAGCGCCTTGGCAATGGCGAAACCATAGCCTTTATCATCGGCGACGCCGGCCACCAGGGCACGGCGGCCTTGAAGATCAATGGGGAGCATGGATGGTTCCTTATTGGGCTTGCATCCCAAGGTGGGATGCGGTTGAAAGGCATTGGCCCTATTTATGCCAGACTTTCCCCGCCGGCGCAAACGGACTTTGATCACCCCTGGGCCAGGTACGCAGAACACCACCAACGGTCCGGCCTGTGACCCAGCCCCATAATGGGCCATACCAAGCCAACGCGTTTGTCCGAGGTGGAGCTGACACCAGAATGGCCAGCGGTTCCGCCGCACAGGGAAACAACAGGGGATCGACAGTTACAGCCGTACGGGGTGGCGCCATCCATGCCAAGAAGAATCGCCGGGTTCGTTTGGCGCGCCTCCCAATTACTTCAGCAAGCAGCGTACTCTAGAATGACTTCCCGCAAAGCGCGCGCCCCAAACGCCAGGGCGGACACGGGAATGCGTTCGTCCGCCCCGTGTATGGTCTCAAAATAATTGAAATCCGGCGGCAATTTCATCGGTGTAAACCCGTAGGTCTGGATCCCCAGCCGGGCGAAATGGCGCGCATCCGTTACGGCGGGCATCAGGAGGGGGACGGGCACGCCGTCAGGGTCGATTTGCCGGATCACATCGCCGAGAAACGCAAACATATTCATATCCGGCTTTGAAGGGCAGGGATCAAAACGGGTCACTTCCAACACGATATCCGTCCCGATGATCCGCCGCAGTTCCCTGATAGCATCTTCCGGTTTGAACCCCGGCAGAAGACGGACATCCAGATTCACCATAATTTCACTGGGAACCACATTGATCTTTTCGCCGCCGCGAACGATTGTGGCATTCACGGTGTTGTGAAAAAGCGGCTCGAGCGTCTTCCCGTTCTCCCCCATCAGTTTCATCAAAAAATCGGTTAAACAGGGGTTGCACAACTGACGCAGGGCAACCCCGCGCAGTCCCGGCAGGTTATCTGCCATGGTTTTCACCATCTGTCTGGCCACAGGGGTCACATGAAGGGGCAACCGCCGCCGGTCAAGGGCCGTCAGCATCTTTCCCAACCGGGCCATGGCGCCATTGCGCATGGGCCGGGCGCCGTGCCCGCCCGGACCGCGGACGGTTGCCTTCATCCAGCACAATTGCTTTTCGGCAATTTGGATCGGATAAAAACGCCGGGATCCGATGTAGTTCGTATGCCCCCCGAATTCACCGAGGGCATAACGGACCCCGTCGAAGGTTTCGGGATACTGGTCCACCAAAAACCCGGCGCCCATGCGGCCACCGCTTTCTTCGTCGCTCAAAATCACCAGCAAAATATCCCCGGCCGGCGGGCAACCCTTGGCCACGACATCCAAAACCGCGTGCAGCATCATGGAAAGGCCGCCCTTCATATCCAGGGCGCCCCGTCCCCATACATAGCCATCGGCCAGCTTGCCTTCGAACGGGGGGTAAGTCCATTCCTGATGGGTGGTTGTAACGACATCGACATGGCCATAGAGCATCAAGGTGGGGGCCTTGCCGCGCCCCGGAATCCGGGCCACCAGATTGGCCCGGTTCTCCTCTTTGGCCAGAATATGGGTTTGGATACCGAAAGATTGGAGTAAATCCCGGATATAGAGGATACACGCCCTTTCATCACCGGGCGGGTTGGTGGTATCGAAGCGGATCAGCTTTTGAAGAATTTCGACAGGCGAAGGTGGATCGGATAGCGCAGGAGAAGATGCCCTCATCATCGGTTAATCCTATCGTATGGAAGCGTATGGATATCCGGTTGCAGACGGTTTGCCACCTGGCAAACGATCCTCGCCGTTATCGCCAACCTAAATGCACAGGAAACCACCAAGGCCAATGATGACGCGATTGTCGTTTAAGCTGTCGGAACCATGGGAAACCGCCGTCAAGTCTTTTAACACAGGATCCCGGACTTGGCAAAACCGGCCGCGGGCTTACAGTGGCAGATGCTTCATATAGGTTTGGATGGCTTCGATGGTGGTTGCCAGCGTCATACCGTTTTCACCCTTGCGAATACCGCCTTTCAGGTACAAATCAACCGCGTTGAGGTAATTGATCTTGGAAACGCCTTCCTGGCGAACGACTTCCTGGCGCTTGTAGAATTTTCCGCCTAAATGCAGGATCTGTTTCAACCGGGCGGCGCCGTCTTCAGGTGGATTGGCCGTATCTCTGAAATATGTGAGCGCCACGAGATAGGACTCCAGAAACGGTGCCAGAAAACCGGCAAAGCATTTGAGCTTGCGGAATCCTTCCGAGGTAAGATTGTAGGTGTCCGGCAGTTTGGGATGCGGTACCAAAATGGCATCGGCGATAAACGCTTTGATGGTCTTGCGGATACGGACATCCATTTCAGCCCCATTGCCGGAAGCGAACTCATTCTGGAAAAGGTTCTGAAGAAAATAAAAGTGGCTATGGATATCGTTGGATGCAAACTGAAAGGCATCCCGGGCCAGAATCGACAGGGCGGTCATGGCCGCCGGCACGAAGGGCCCGATGCCACTGTTCTTATAGTAATCAAGGGTTGATCGTTTGCCCACATTCAGGTGGAAATGGGCCTCCCGGCCGTTGATATCCTCTCCTTTGGTCACGGGACGCAGTATTTTCTGCTGCACCAGACCGCTCAGGATATGGGACACGGCATGGGGCGTGTCCGCCAGCAGCGTTTCCGCCCGCGATACGTTCATGGCTTCCATGTAGCTCATAAAGGTATCGATATTGAAGTCAATTTGTTCGCGGCTGATGACTTTATGAGCGCTGTTCAAGACGGCGGCCGCCACAAGCGCCTGGGGGGTGACCACGGTGTGGCGATCGATGGCGCGCAAAACTCGGTCGCCGAGGTCCCGGGTAAGCATCCGGATGTCCTTGGCACGCATGTCCGGCACCGGCGAACCATACGCGTTTTCCAGGTCCCGCAGAGCGATGGGATCGCAAAACTTGATATAAATCTTGCCGAATCGCTTCTTCAGCACCCTCCGGGCGCGAATCATCTGCCAAAAGCTCTCCGGTTCCTTGGCCCCCCCTTCCACTTCCTGGAGATAGGCATTGACCTCAGGCACCCGGTCGTAGCCGATATAGATCGGAACAAAGGTAACATGGGGGCATGCCCGGTTCTGGATAGCCGTCAGGAGAATCGAGAGCATTCCCAGCTTGGGAAGCAACAGCTTGCCGTTGCGGCTGCGGGTTCCCTCGATGAACACCTCGATATTGAACCCTTGTTCCAGAAGCATGTGAATGTATTCGGAAAATACTTTGGCGTAAAATATAGCCCCGCTGAAGGAGCGCCGCACGAAAAAAGCGCCCACGCGGCGAAAGACGGGCCCCATGGGCCAAAACGCCAGATTGGCACCGGCAAAGGTATGCGGGCACGGCAGGTTGTTCCGATGCATAAGGTAAGAAATCACCAGGTAGTCCACATGGCTTTTATGGCAGGGAATCAGGATCAGGGGACCGTTGCGTGAGGCCCTGCGCACGGCATTGAACCCTTCCTGGTTGAAGTCCACGCCTTCGAACATGTTGTCCAGCATCCAGCGCACCGCTCCCATACCCATCTTGACCACCAGTGGATTGGGTTTGGCGGCGATTTCCTCCACATAACCCAGGGCTTCGCGCTGTACCTTGGGAATCGACATCTTCCGCCGACGGGCCCATGACGTCATAAACGCCCTCAGCCGTTCATTGGTCAGGAGATGCTGTTTGATCTCTTCGGCCGGTTTGAGAATCGGCCCCGTGATGCTCTGGCGGTGCCGGGTAATCTGGCTGAGCAGGCGATGCCGCAGCACCATGGCCTGGGCATCTATCGATCTGTCCTCGCGGCCGGTTTTGATCAGAAACCGTTGGAGGTTGATGGGTTCGGATATTTCCACCAAAATCTTTTCGGGATTAAAGACGAGCTTCCATAATTTGCGCACCAGGCTCGGCCGGGGATCCGACCCCACCAGGGGCGCGGAAAGCGCTGATACCGGTCGCGTGCCATAAAAAATCAATTGCGGAACCAGCCATATGGGACGCCCGATATTCTTTTCCAGTTCCACCAGAAATCGCAGCGGATCCGTCTGGGATCGGACATAACGCCGGTAGAACTCGTTGGATTCCACCAGCGAAAGCATGACCGGTTGCCCGGCGGCCATCTGGCGGGCAATGTAGCCGCCGGCAAACGGATCGGGGCTTTTGACGTGGCGCCGGAAATAAACCAGATGCGCCGCTATGATACGCAGCAGGCGTACCAAAGGCTGCCCGAGATAGCTGCGATAGTAAAAACCGATTTCCGGACACGGCAAGCCGTGACGGTTCGTGTAGTAATGAAAAAACAGCCGCTCCAGCCGACTTTTGTGTTTGGTGACATATACGATCGCTGCGTTGTCCGGCAGTTTGCGAATGAGATCCAGTTGATCTTCCTCGATGGAAACATGCGCAAAGAGCAGTTTCATCATCAATCGTCCGCCAGGGCCCAGAGGCGCCGGCAGATGCCAGCTGTAATGATCGCAACTCCCCTGGAGGAAGCGGTCCAGCAGGTTTCTCAGGGATGACATCATTGGCATCACCATGTCCTCACATACGCCATGCAGGGAACGCAATTGACTTACGCCCCATCGCAATTCTGGGTTCGGTCAAAACCTTTGGTTGGGCCGCGGCAGCACGTGATCTGCGGTGGCGACCCATGACCGGGCAATGATGCCCCCACCACCATAAAAACTCAGCTCCGCTGGGTGTCATGGGCCCGCCAGCAGACTGGCAATCGTCCCTTCGAGAGACAAGACTTCAAAGGGAGCCTGCCCTTCTAATTGGGCCGCCTGCCGCGGCACGGAATCCGTCACCCAGAAATGATCGAATCCGGCATCCAGAAAACGCCGCCAGGCTTCCTGGGGGAAAACCCCGTGGGTCACATAAGCACTGACCGCCCGGGCCCCGTTGTCCCGCAATGCACGGCGGCATTCGAGCAGGGTACCACCGCTCATGGCCAAATCGTCCACAACCACCACGTGACGCTCCCGGGCATGCCCCTCGCGCACCGTCACCCGGCGTTTGCGGCCTTCGCGCACCTTGTGGCAGACAATGAGGGGGAATTCTTCGAACCACTTGCCAAAACGTTTTAAAGCACCTTCATCCGGAAAAGCCACGGCCGGCTGCTCCAGTCTATGCAGCTTTTCCCGCAGAAGCGGAACACCGGATTCAAGCCTTGGAATCACCTGATCCGAAAAATAAAAGCGCTCCTGCAGGGCATGAATATCGAAAATGATAATCTGAGCCGGACCCGCGAGGGTCATGGGGACGTTCGACACCATTTTTGCCAAAGTTGCCGCCGTGGCGATCTGGCCGTCGCGGTCCACCCGCTCCATGGTTCCGGTAGGGTAATAGGGTAAAACGATCTTGAACGATTTCACGGAATAGCGCGGAATTTCGTATATGGCCGACAATTGGGGAAAAATATCGCCCGGCGTGTCGAAAGAGGCCAAAAAGCCCACATCATGGTTGCGGATGGCCTCGATATTGTCGATGAGGATATTCGGGTAGCCGTCATCAAAGGTGTCCCACCGGATATAGCCCAAATGAATGTCCGCGCGGCCGGCGGCAATGCGTTCGGCCAGAACCGCCATCTGAGGGCATGCCAAAAGCGTAATCATGTTGTCCCCCTTCTGCTTTCATGGGTGTCGTATGGGTCCACCACCCGACGCCGTCATCGCCAATCATAACACCCCTGGCGATGTCCGCTGGGAATTTAAAAAAATGGTGACGGCGTCAAAGCCTCCGTCCGACACAGGCGGTCAGGGCAGGTAATCTTCCCGCACCGGGGCAAAAACTTCCAACGCCACGGAATCCTCGTGGGCCACCGCCGCATGTGAAATTCCTCCGGGAATGCACCAACTGCCACCGGGGCGAACATCGTGATCGCGGCCATCGATGGTGAGGGTGATCCGGCCGGCAACCAAATAGCCCGTTTGCTCGTGGGGATGGTCGTGGACCGGCAGATCAGCGCCTTTATCCAAACGAAATTCCACCATCAGCGTCTTGTCGCCATGCACCAGGGTTTTCATCCGGACCTTGTCCATCACGGCTTTGTAGCCATCCGTAATCTTGTGGGCAAACATCCCTATACTCCTTTCGCATGTCCGCGTTACCCCATCATGATTAATCCACTTGGCGATGGTTTGGCAAGGCACCTCTGGCTTTATAGGACGAATGGTTGCGGAAGGATGGGTGGGATCCAGGCAGACGCCTGTCCAACGGGATGGACACACCGGCATCAGGCGCTATCAAGGGCAGATCGCCAGCGCGGGGCCGGCTGCGGGGGACGTTGGGCGGTGTTCTTACGCCAACCGGGCCTGTTGCCGCTGCATGTTGGTCTTGAGCAGGGCGAGGGCGGCTTCACGGGCCCGCAATATGGTTTTGAGATCGATGCCGGCCATGTCGTCAAAGGTCAGGACATGGGTTTGAAGGGTCTGGCGATAGAGGCGGTATTCATCTTTTTCCGAAATGTCCGCCGGCACCTGGCGGGTGAAAAGAAACTTGTCGATGGGACCGTTTTTGCCGTTGCGGTTGCCTTCCGTCAGATCCACACGGCTGTGGCCATCCGACAGGAAGCAGTGCACGACAGGGATATAGGGCAAACCATGGTCGGCCGCGATGCGCCCGGCGCCGGTGACAAGGGCCTCCTGCATTCCATAAATGTCAATGAGCACAATCCTGCCGGCTGGAAGCCGTGGATGTCTGGCGGACATCCACGGGGCATAGCGACCGGTGAACACCGTTTTCAGGGCCTCTCTTCGGGCGGCGGCATCAAAGGGTCATGGTGGGGCGGAGGAGGCCAGAGGCCGTGGAAACGCCTGTCGCGTTCTTTGCGGCGGCGTTCCTGCTCCGCCTTCATTTCGTCAAAGCGGCGTTGCTGGTCCGGGGTAAGCTCCTTCCTGATTTCGGCAAATCCACTTTCCAGTTTCTGTCGCATCAAACGCCGCCCTTCCCTCAGTTGCGTGAATGTTTCAGACTGGACCCGGTCAATGATCGCCGCAACCCGGACCCGCTGCTCCGCACTGAGATCCAGTTCCCGGGTCAACCGTTTGAGGATGAAGGCTTTGCGCCCCTCCGGTTTACCGCTGAAAAAGGGGTGATGACGCTTCAGCACAACGCCGGTGCCCAGCGCTCCCGAGAGTGCGCCCAGAATAAAAATCATGATAAGACCGGCAATGATTTTCGTTTTTTTCATGATGCCACCTCAATACAGCAATGCCTGAAACATGTTGATGGTTTCGTTTTCGTATACCAGGAAAGACCAAAGGTCGGCATCCGGTACAAATTGGAAATTGAGCAGCAGCAACGCCATGACAGCGGTGGCCACTCCGCCGGCCGTGAACCATCGCCAAAAATAAGGTTCCAGAAAATCGGCCGCGGATCTGGTGCGGCCGGAAACCGCCAAATGACGTATTTGCCGCATGGTCTGCCGGGCCCACAGGGTGTCTCCAGGCAGGTTTTCACGTGCATGATGGGTTTCCTGCAGCAGGTTGCGTAACCTTTCCGACTGTTGGGGCGTTGATGTCATGAATGCCTCCCCTCTTGCAAAAGGAGTTGATTGATTTTCCGCCGGGCCCGGAAACTGCGAACCTTGACATTGGACACCGTCCACCCCAGAAGGCGCGCCGCCTCTTTCACCGGTCGCTCTTCGAGATAGACCAGTTCCAGAACCATGCGGTCGGCGGCGGACAACTGATCCAGGGCCCAATCGAGAATCTCCCGGGCTTCCTGCTGCCGGGCGATGTCCTGCCAGGATGTTTCCGAGGCGTCCGTCAAGGCTCTGTCCAGCCATTCGCGGTGGGCTTCCGAAAGCGCGCTCAGGGGAACTTCCCGGGTGCGATAATGTTTCCGCCAGAAATCATAGCAGGTGCGCACGGCAATGGATGCCAGCCAGGACCGGAAGCGGCCGCTTCGGCGCCATCCCCCCAGGGATTTAAAGGCCTTGATAAAAACCTCCTGGGCCAGTTCCTCCACCTGGTTTGGCGGCGCGTGGCGCCTTATGATGGCCAGGACGTATTCCTGGTAACGCTCCATCAGAAGCGCAAAGGCATTGACGTCACCAGCCAGGACCCTTTGCACCACATCTTGATCGTCGGGCGCAACGGGTTCAGGCTCGGCGTTTCCAAGGGGCATTCTCAAATCCTGTCGACTCCTCGCTTATGTCCGGTTCCGACACGCAAGGCGTGTTGTGCATCTTAATCGGTTAAAAATTTTCTGAAGATCACGATCTGAATGGAACGTTTTGCCTGCAGGACGTTGCGGGGCCTAATGGCAGCCACTGCAAAACCCCTAAGCCATGTCAATACGTCCCATCCAGATCAAAGCCCCATCGCATGCTCAGGGCTGGGATCCAGCAACATCGGATGCATCGCCGGCGGGCATCTGCAGCCAGGTGTCCATCATCTCCTGCCGGAACCGGCGGTTCTTTTCCCGGCGATGGGTGGCCCCCTGGTGCCGCTCCCGGAGCTTCTGCACCTGTTCCGGGGACAGGATGTCTTTGAGATCGAACAGGAAACGGGCCCGCAAAACAGCCATATCCTCCATGATGGGCGCCATGTTGCGTGAGGCTTCGCGGATGCCGTCTTCATCCAGGGCATCGGCTGTCATGAAGGCGTGCATGGTTTCCCGGGCCGCATGCATCTTTTCCCTCAAAGCTTCCTTTTCCGTGCGATAGGCCGGTAACAGCTTATGGACGGCCGCCTTTTGTTCGGTGGAAAGATCAAGGTTCCAGAGCATCTTGAGCGGCATGCCGCCCCCCTCGCCATGCCCGCCCCGGGCCCAGGCAAAATTGGCCATGCCCCAACTGCCCAAAACCACCAAACTGACCAGCAAACAGTATATAGGCGTCTTTACCGAATTTTTCATAGTGACCTCCAGAATGAATTAAATCAAATTGGTTTCAAACCCCCTTCAAAGGGGAATTGTTTTCGAGCGCTCATAAGTTGAGTCGGAGGCAACCAAGCGAAAGTTACATACCCGGCTATTTTCAGCCCGACACTGCTTGAACATCGGAACAACTGTCATCCTATCGGGAGTTGCAGGAAGAAAGACGGCAACAGAGGCGCCAGAGAAGGCACCCCGGAACAGGGGGGCAAAGCCCCACCTTTGGGGCGGGAAGAATAAGACCGTCTCCACACGGAAAGGCGAGCCAAGCACAAGCCTTAATCCTTTGTGGATGTTCCCCGGAAGCGGATCAACCCTTCCTGGGCCACGGTGGCCACCAGCTGCCCTGCCTGGGAAAAAATACGGCCGATGGCAAGCCCCCGGGCTTTATGGGCATTGGGGCTCTCCATGGCATAGAGAAGCCAGTCGTCCAGGCGGACCTCCCGGTGAAACCACATGCCATGGTCCAGACTGGCCACCTGCATCTCCGGTTGCCAGAAAGTATGCCCGTGCGGATACAGGGTGGTGGCCACCAGATTGAAATCACTGGCATAGGCCAGCATATACTGCTGGGCGGCCGGATCGTCCGGCATTTTGTCGATGGCCCTGAACCAAACGTATTTGACGGGATCTTTCTTTTCGGGCTGGAAGGGGTCCACCGGATTCACGTGACGGATTTCGATGGGCTTTGTGCACAACAGCTTTTCCCGCAGGCCGGCCGGTATTTTGGGGGCCAGAATCCGTGCCCGGTCGATCTCGCGTTCGAGCCCCTCCGGACCGGGAACGTTCGGCATCTCGTCCTGGTGGTCAAAACCGGGCTCATCGATTTGAAAGGAAGCACTCATACTGAAGATGGCCCGCCCCTTCTGGACGGCCTTGATCCGCCGGGTGGTAAAGCTGCGGCCGTCCCGGATGCAGTCCACCGAATAAACGATAGGCATGCGGGCATCCCCGGGCCGCATGAAGTAGGCGTGCATGCTGTGAGCGCGTCGGTCCGACGGCACGGTCTGGCTTGCCGCGGAAAGCGCCTGCCCAAGCACCTGGCCCCCGAACACATTGCCGAATCCTAGATCCTGGCTTTGTCCCCGGAAGATATTCTCTTCAATTTTTTCCAGCTTTAAAAGCTTCAGCAACTCCTGCAACACATTGCCTTCGACGCAGACGCTCATGGATGGTTAAACCCTCCCCTGAAAAATGTGGTTTCACTTCGCTCCCGCCCTGAGCCCCATGGCCTTCACCGTCTCCGAATCCCCGGGACGGTTCCGCTGCGCCAGATAACGGGCCAGGGCTTCACGTTCCGCCGGTGATTTTTTTTGGGCCAGATCACTCTTGGCGGAGAGGTTCTCCGGCCGGATTTCCACCACGGCACAAGCCTGGTACGCCGGCGTATCCGCTGGCACGGGCGGCGGTGTCCGGCCAGGTTCATGGGCCGCCACGAGGGCATTGAGCGCATCGGTTTTGAGATCGCCGTCCGGCACCACCCGGGCCCGCCCCCGGATGATCACGCAATGATACAACTGGTGGAGGTTGCAGGACCCGCCGTTCGGCGTGGCGTCCAGATCGAGGTAGGCCAACGGGATATCCACCTGGAAACAGACCCGATCATCCCGGACGATATTGTCCAGTTTTTCACCCTTCCGGGCACAGTGAAAATAGATATTTCCGTTGAAATAAACAAAATTGACGGGGGTGATATAGGGATAGCCGTCCGCGCCCGATGTGGCCATACGGCCGATGGTGGCAGCGGACAGAATCCGGCTGATTTCCTGCGGATCAGTAATTTCACATTGGCGGCGGCGCATGGTCAAAAGTCTCCCGTCTTCAGGTTGGGTTATTGGCACGCAGGATAATAACCCACCTGACAGGCCTGCGGTCAAGCCTCAAAATGGCGTCGACCTGCCGAACCGGAAGGCGGCCGTTCATCAGCCCTGATAAATGGCCTCGGCCACATCCGCAACTTCACACGCAATCCCACGCAAAAAAATGCATCCGCCATCGCACTCTGGCAACCCGTTTTTACAGACCGTCTAAAAGATCTTCGACCCGGCGTGCCGCCCGATCGAACGGGTCGGGGGCGGAACCGGCCGGCGTGAAAACCACCTCGGATTCAAACAAGATAAAAAACAGGGCCTGAACCAGGCTGAACAACCACAGGCACAGTGCCCCTGACAAGGGTGTCGACGGTCCCCACCAAAGAATGGCCATCCCGCCACCGGCCCCTAACACCAGCTCACGCCCAACCGATTGGCCCACCGTTTGGGGGAAGCAAACACCGCTGCGAATCCAACCCAGGATGGCGATCGCCATTCCAGAGGCCAAAACGGATCGGGGCATGACAACGCCGCTCAAGGCCAGCACCATTATAGGGAAAAGAACGGCCGCAAAGCGGCGGCCGCTCCATCGCACAAGCATGAGTGCGTACACCGCTGTCATAAGCCAGACGATACCAAAAGCCGCCCAAGGCCAATACCGGTGCCACGCAAGGGTCGATGCCGCCAGAAACCAGGCCAGGGCGCCAAGGCCGCCCAGAATAATCGTGGATCTGACCGCCTGCTGTTCGTTCTTCACTGCGCCCTCCCGGAGGCCAGAGCCTCCTTGCGCTGCAAGAGTTCCCAATCAATTTCTTCGTCGCTCGGTTCCAGCTGCCCCGGCATGAGGCCACCGCCCAAAGGGGCCGCCAGGGATAAGCCCCGCCGGGAGCGCTCCTGAACAGCCGCCACACGGAGACGCAGTTCGTCATAGGTCATGGTTTGCGCGGCCCGTCGTTCGCGCGCTTCGGCCAGGGTTGCGGTCAAATCCCGGATCTGGTTGTCCAGGTTCGCAGCACACTGTTGCAAGGACCGCCGTTTGCGGATCAGCCTCCGGGCGACAGCATCCTTGTCCCTGGCCACCGCCTGGTCCAGTTCTTCTTCAACCGTCTTGAGCTGCCGGGCATAGCCCGTCAATTGGCGCTGCGCTGTTCGGGCAGTTTCTTCAAGTTGGTCGATGCGGGCCTGTTTGGCGGCCATGGCCGTCTGCATTTCCCGCAGGTGTTGTTTGAGCAGCAAATCTCGGTCCTCGATGTGATCCATGACACCGTGCAAATCCGCTTGGCAAATGCGGATAATCCGCGACAATAGGCCCATAAAATCCTCCTATTTTCGGTCATTCTCAAGATGTATCGGCAAGGACGGTACCGGGAATCAGGATGCGGCCTACAGACTTTGGTTCGTCCACTATACATCCCCGGCCGCGGGGGTTCCGGCCCTCAGGAAATTGTCTCCCGGCAGCCATATTCTTTACTGTTTCGCCCGCCGCTTCTGATAGGCTTCATACTGAAGAATTTTAGCGTTCTGTTTCTGCTTCTCAACCACGGCCGCCGGTTTACCTGCAAATGTCTCCCGGACATAAGTCCCCAGAGCATCGACCTCTTCGTCCAGGTTTTCGGCCACCCGGGGAGATGCCACCACCTTGTTCACAGCCGCTTTCTCCTGCCGGTAGGATTGAATCCGCTGCATGGCTTTCTGTTCATCACCGTCGCGGATGGCTACGGCGACAGCCTGTTTCAGACGGCTGAAGTCTTCCTGCAGGGTTTTCGCCGTCCAGGCATCCTTGCGTATGGACGCCATGACGTCTTCAGGGTTTTCGACACAGGCAATGGTAAAGGTTTCCGGCAGCATGGCGGTGATGATCCCCGCCGGGGTGCGGTAACGGACCTGGAGGCCTTTGACATTCACTTCGTGCGGTGTCCCGGTTGGAATGGCCAGGGAGAGATAGAAGGTGCGGCGCTGCCCGAAACGCAGGTTGCCCGGACGGAAACTTGCCCGGCCGTCTTGGATCGTTATCGGGTACCCCCCCGCATCGACCAGGCGCATGTCGTCATGCAAGGGGACACTGACGGATAGCCCCGATGCCGCCGCCGATGCGGTATGGCGATACTCCCGTTCGAAGACCGATGCGAAGGCCACCGGATCTTCCAGGTAGTAGTAGGTGCCGGCACCGTGATCGGCCAGGGTGGCCATAAGGTGTTCGTTAAATTCATGGCCAACCCCCACCGTGCTCACCACCCAGTCATTGGCCACCCCCCTGGCGGCCATGCGACCCAGAGCGTAAGGATCGGTGACGCCGTGGTTGGCCAGTCCGTCGGAAATAAGGATGAGTTTGCGATGGCGTCCCCCTGGGGGCGTATCGTCAAAAGTCCGGAGACCAGCTTCCAGGCCGGCGCCAAGATTGGTGCCGCCGCCCGGCTGGATGCCACCGACCAACGAGGACAGTTCCTGTCGATTGGGCGCCGTCATGGGTAGAAGGCCGGCCAAGGTCTCGGCCGTGCTGCTGTAAGTGACAATACCCAGGCGATCCCGGGGCGCAAGCGTACGGATCAGCCGCTGCACTGCCCGACGGGCATCACCGATCTTCTGCCCGTTCATGGAGCCGCTGCGGTCCAAAACCACCATCAGGTCTACGGCATGCCGTGGGCCAGCCTCCGACGGCTCAACCGCCGGTGCCGCCAGAGTCAACGCCAGGTTAACCGTGCCCTCGGAACCACGCAGCACCTTGTCCTGAACCAGCTGCGCGCTGATGGCCAGCGGGCTGCCTGCCGGATCGGCAGGGAAGGCCGCACCCGCAACCCGCCGGGCATCACTGTCTTGCGCAGGGCCAATGACGCCCATGATCAGTCCCGTTATCAGAATAAGGCCCCCGACGAACAGCAAGGGCGTGCGATTGGGTGTCTTCATGGCAGACCTCCTTTGGTCATCATGCCGTTAAATTCACATGCCTGCCACCCTAACAGCCACCTGCCAGAAGACAATTCAAAGAACGGCAAAAGAAGAAGCCTGGTTTTTTACATAAGTTTTGCTTTGGTTTTGGAAGGGGATGGTATAAATTAATCCATACTTATGATCCAACCGCAGCGCGCTGAGAAAGGATGAACCGCATGTCATCTCTCAAAGCCCATATCCTGGTGGTGGAAGACGATCCGGCAATTTTAAATGGCCTCATGGACGTCCTGGTATTCAATGGATATGGGGTGAAGGGCGTCGACGATGGCCAGGAAGGTCTGCAAAGCGCTCTGCAAAACAGCTTTGACCTAATCATTCTGGATGTCATGCTGCCGTCCCTGGACGGCTTCGCCATCTGCCAACGGGTGAGGGCGCGCCGTCCCGGACAGGCTATTCTCATGCTCACGGCCAAGGGGGCGGAAGACGACGTGGTGACGGGATTCAAAGCCGGGGCCGACGATTATGTCAGCAAACCGTTTTCCTTGAGGGAATTGATGGTCCGGGTGGAAGCCCTTCTGCGCCGGGCGGGAAAACTCGCCGGCGAGGCAAAAATTCACCACAGGGGCATCTGTTTCCAGGGCCAAACCCTCGAAGCCCAATGCGGCGAGAAGACAAGCCCGCTGACGCGGAAGGAGATGGACATCATCACCTATCTTTTCCGCCACCAGGACCGCATCGTGTCCAAAAAGGAACTGCTGACCGAAGTTTGGCACTACGCCGATGCGGATATTGAAACGCGCACGGTCGATATTCACATGCTCAAACTGCGTAAAAAAATCAGTGCACTGATTGGCGACACCCCGTTTTTACAAACAGTGCGGGGGCAGGGGTATCGCCTGGAAAAAGACGCCTGAGACATGAAGAGGCTGAGGCTGATCATTCTCCTGTTTGCCGTCGCCACGGCCATTCCCATGGTCTATGTGGTGGTGCGCACCTACCAGGGCGTTGCCCGGGAAGAAACCGCGCGCATGCGGTTTTTTGCCGAGGCCCTTTTCGACACCATCGAAACCGCGCTGGCCGACCGGGTTGAACTGGAAGAAAGCCGGCCCGTGGACGCCTATCATCATACGGTTACGGTCACCGCGGACAAGGGCGGCGGACAAAGCATCTCTCCCCTGGCGACTCCGCCCACCGAACCCTACATTCTCGGGTATCTGCAAAACAATCCGGACGGATCCTTTCAAACCCCTCTCACCAGCAACGAAAAGCGCCCATCGAGGGAACTGGAAGGCATCGTCCAACAGCTCGAAGACATCAACCGCCAGTTCAATCGGGGAAAAATGACCCCTTCGCCCCCGACGCCAAAGTCTTCCCTGCCGGCCAAAAAGGCGGAACAACCGAAGGAGGAAACCAAGACTTCTTTTGCCGGAAAGTTTCTTGATTTCAGCCGCAAGCGCGCATCGGATACGTATCTGGGACGCCAAACCCAGCGCACGGAAGAAATCACGGCGCAGCAGGCCTTGAACGTGGCACGCCGGGACGACACGTCCTCTCGCAGCGAAAAACCATCATCCTCCCTTGCGTCTTCGCCCGTGCCCCCCGCAGAAACGGCTGGCAGGACAGCATCTGCATTGTCGGACGAAGTCGCAGATCCACTGACGGAAGATATCCTCGACCGGGAAACCGAAAAATCGATCGACGATCTTCCCACCCGCTTCCAGGTTGAAGTGGCGCCGCTCCAGTCCGTGTTCATCAACAGGGAACAGATCTTCATTTTTCGACGGATCGCGATCGACAGCCGCATTTACCGGCAGGGCTTCGTATTGGGAATTCAACCGTTTCTCCATTACCTGGCCGAAAACTATTTCCTCACCCAGCCCATGGCCCGCTTCGCCCACCTGCAACTGAAGATCGCCGAAACGGACAGTCCGGCCACGGTGGTCCAGGCCGGTGCGGCTGTTCAGCAAGTCCGCTTCGCCCTGGAGCGGCGGTTCCCCGCCCCCTTCGATTTTCTCGACGCCCGTTTGACCTGTAAGGAAATCCCGGCGGTGGCGACCCGGGGAACGTTGAATATCATTCTGATTTTCCTGGCGGCTGTTTTCCTGTTGGGCCTCGGGGCCATCTATCGCAGTGCCCATGCCATGGTGGACCTCTCCGAACGCCGCAACCGCTTCGTATCCTCGGTCACTCACGAACTGAAAACGCCCTTGACCAACATTCGCCTGTATATCGAAATGCTCGAACAGGGTGTGGCCCGGGACACGGACCGGGAGCAGGATTATCTCCGGGTGGTGGGTTCGGAAAGTGCCCGGCTGTCGCGGCTGATCAACAATGTTCTGGAGTTGTCACGGCTGGAAAACAATCAGCGCCGGTTTGACATGCGGCCGGGAAATTTTAAGGAAGTTCTGGACGAAGTCCAAGCGGTCATGGCGGAAAAGCTGCGTCAGGAGGGCTTTACCCTGAGCGTTCCTCCCTTCGACGTCCCCGCTTTTCCCTACGATCGCGAAGTCATGGTTCAGCTGCTGATCAATCTGATCGAAAACAGCATCAAATTCGGCCGGCAATCCAAGATTCGCCGCATCACCGTCAGCCTGGAAGCCACAGACACGCAAGTGGCCATTCGGGTCGCCGATACCGGTCCCGGCATTCCCCGCCAGGCCCTGAAAAAAGTCTTCGACGATTTCTACCGTGTGGAGGATCCCCTCACGCACACCACCGGCGGCACCGGCATCGGTCTGTCCCTGGTCAAAAAATTCGCGACGGCCATGGACGGCAAAGTGACCGCCGCCAACAACGACGGCCCGGGCTGCACCATCACCATCCATCTGCCCCGGGGGTGATGCCGTTCAATTTCCTCCAGGCACAATCAGGCCGTCAATAACGCGCCATTTTCTTTGCGTCATCATCGGTATGACCAGGCTTCAGATCTACTCCCCGCCGCCGCCCAACACGGCGTAGAGCCGCACCTGGCTGGCGAGTTTCTCCCGTTTCAGCTCCACCAGCACCTGTTGGGCGGCATAGAGCGAGCGATGGGCATCCAAAACGCTGAGGTAGCTGTCGACCCCTTTGGTATAACGCATCTCCGAAAGCCGGTAGGTTTCCGCCGCGGCATCGACAAACATTTGCTGGGCGGCCAGGCGCTCGTCGATGGTGCCATTGGCGGCCAGGACATCGGCCACTTCCCGGAAAGCTGTTTGGATCGCACTTTCATAGGCCACCAGGGCAATTTCGTTTTCGGCTTTAGCCACATCCAGGGCCGACCACAGCCGGGCATCGAAAACCGGCATGGCAACCTGGGGGTTGAACAGCCAGGTGCCCGACCCGGCATCGAACAGGCCGGACAATTCGGCACTGGCGGTTCCCACGCTCGTGGTCAGAGAAATACGGGGAAACAACGCGGCCCGGGCCGCACCGATATTGGCATTGGCCGCCTTGAGCTGGTGCTCCGCCTGCAGAATGTCCGGCCGCACCAAAAGCACGTCCGAAGACAGGACGACCGTTATCGGTTCCGGCGGCCGAACACTTGCCAGGTCAGTGGGCAAAAGGGTTTTCGGCACCTCCGCCGGAGAGCCGACAAGAAGCTGCAGGGCATTGGCATCCTGGGCCACCAGCAGGGTGTAGCGGGCGATGTTGCGTCGCGCCGTGGCCACCTGGGTCTTGGCCCGGTTGAGGTCCAGTTCCGTGGCCAGGCCGACCTCGTAGCGCCGTTTGATCAGCTGGTAGGACGCCTGCTGGTCTTTCAAAGTCGCCTGGGAAAGGAACAAATTCTCCCGATCCGCTGCCAGGGCCAGATAGACATCGGCAACACTGGAAACGAGCAGAATCTGCGTACTGCGGCGGGCCTGCTCCGTAGCCAGGTAGGATTCCAGGGCTTGATCTCTCAGGCTGCGAATGCGGCCGAAAAAATCGATCTCCCATCCGAATACCCCCAGGTTGACATCATAGCGTTCCGGGTATTGGACGTCGCCAGTCGAAGATAAATCGGCCGGAGTCCGCTGTTTGCTGCCGTTGGCCGTGGCATCCACGGCCGGATAGAGGGCCGAGCGCTGGACACCGTAGATCCCCCGGGCCCTCTGCACGTTGAGAGCCGCCAGCCTGAGATCGCGGTTGTTTTCCAGCGCCGCGGCGATGACTTTTTGCAGGCGTTCATCCGTGTAGAATTCCTGCCAGGCGATATCGGCCGCACCGAGCGTTTCGGACTGGGTCCCGGCCTGTGCATACGCCGGCCCCTGGGGCCAGGCGTCCGCTACCGGCGGTTCGGGGCGGGTATAGGAGGGGGCCAGGGAACAGGCCCCCAGCAGCAGGACGATGCCGGCCCATAGGATCATAAGATATCTGTTCATGCGACGGCCCCTCCTGATCCGTTTTCAACAATGTGCTTCATGGTCACCCGCTTGCGGTGTCTTCCCAACGCTTTGTAAATGATGACGTAGAAAAGCGGGGCGAAAATCGTCACCAGCACTGTGGACGTGACCATGCCGCCCAACACCCCGGTGCCGATGGCCCGCTGCGCCCCGGCCCCGGCTCCGCTGGCCAAAAACAAGGGCAGGACGCCGAACCCGAAGGCCAGGGAGGTCATGATGATGGGGCGCAGCCGCAGCTTGGCTGCTTCCAGGGTGGCCGCGGTGAGCCGGGCGCCCTCATCCACCCTCGCCCGGGCAAACTGGACGATGAGAATGGCGTTTTTGGTGGTCAGCCCCATGGTGGTCAGCAGCCCGATCTGGAAATAGACGTCGTTGGGCATCCCCCGCCAGGTGGAGGCGATCACCCCGCCGATGGCCCCCAGCGGCAGGGTCAGCAGAATCGCGATGGGAATCGGCCAGCTCTCGTAAAGGGCGGCCAGACACAGGAAAATGACAAAGATGGAAAATGCGTAGAGCAGCGGCGCCTGGGAGCCGGCCATGCGCTCCTGGTAGGACAGGCCGGTCCAGTCGAAGCCGATCCCCTGGGGCAGCTTGGCCACAATCTCTTCCATGGCCGCCATGGCTTCGCCCGAACTGCGCCCCGGGGCCGGCTCGCCCCAGATATTGATGGAGGGGAAGGCGTTGTAGCGCTCCAACCGCGGCGACGCCTGGGTCCAGTGCCCCGAGGCAAAAGAGGCAAAGGGGACCATTTTGCCGGCCGTGTTGCGCACATAGAGCTTGTTCAGGTCTTCGGGCAGCATGCGGTCCGGGGCGTCGGCCTGGACGAAAACCCGCTTGACGCGCCCGGCCTGGATAAAATCGTTGACATAGGAACTGCCGAAGGCCGCGGCAATGGTGGTATGGATGCTGGAGATGGGAACGCCCAGGGCGCCGGCCTTGTCCCAGTCGACGTCGATGCGGTATTCAGGCACGTCCTCCATGCCGTTGGGCCGCACTTTCACCAGGCGCGGGTCCTGGGCGGCCATGCCCAGGAGCTGGTTGCGGGCCTCGATGAGTTTGGCATGGCCCACGCCGCCGCGGTCCTGAAGTTGGAAGTCAAACCCGGTGGCGTTGCCCAGTTCCAGTACCGCCGGCGGCGGAAAGGCGAAGACCATGGCTTCCTTGATCTGTGAAAAGGAACCCATGGCCCGGCCGGCCACGGCCGTTACCTTCAAATCCGGCCGCTGGCGCAGGTCCCAGTCCCTTAGCTTGACAAACGCCAGCCCCATGTTCTGCCCCTGGCCGCCGAAACTGATCCCCGGAATGGTCATGATCGAATCCACGGCCTCTTTTTCACGGGTCAGAAGATGCTCCCGGACCTTGTCCATGACCGCGCTGGTCTGTTCCAGAGTGGCATTTCCCGGCAGCACGGCCTGGACCAGCATGATCCCCTGGTCTTCGTTGGGCAGGTAGTCCGTGGGCATGCGCTGGAACAGCACCCCCATGGCGCCCACGATCAAAACAAACACCAGCAGATAGCGCAGTTTTTTGGCCAGCACCCGGCCCACCAGTTTCACGTACAGGTCCCGGAAGCCGGCAAAGGCCCGGTCGAACCACCGGAAAAAGGGGCGCAGGAAAAACACGGCGCCGTCGGAAGGCTGATGTCCGGCCGGCACCGGTTTGAGCAACGCGGCGCAGAGCACCGGCGTCAGGATCAGGGCCACCACCACGGACAACAGCATGGCCGCGGCGATGGTAAGGGAAAACTGGCGGTAGATCACGCCGGTGGACCCGGGGAAAAAAGCCATGGGACCGAAAACCGCTGCCAGCACCAGGCCGATGCCGATAAGCGCGCTGGTGATCTGGTCCATGGACTTGGCTGTGGCCTCCCGGGGCGAGAGCCCTTCTTCGGCCATGATGCGCTCCACGTTTTCCACCACCACGATGGCATCGTCCACCAGCAGGCCGATGGCCAGCACCATGGCGAACATGGTGAGCATGTTGATGGAAAACCCGAACAGCCCCAAAACGGCAAAAGTCCCCAGCAATACCACCGGCACGGCGATGGTGGGGATCAGGGTGGCCCGAAAGGTCCCCATGAAGAGATACATGATCACGAAAACCAGAAAAACCGCCTCGAAAAGGGTCTTGACCACCTCGTGGATGGCCACCTCGGTGAAGGGGGTGGTGTCGTAGGGATAAACCACCTTCATGCCGGGCGGGAAATAACGGCTCATCTCCTCCATTTTCGCCTTGACGGCCTCGGCCGTGTCCAACGCATTGGCGCCGGCGGCCTGGCGGATCGCCATGGCGGCAGCCGGCATGCCATTGTTCTTGGCCACCACGTCGTAGCGCTCGGTGCCCAGCTCGGTGCGTCCAATATCCTTGATCCGGACCACCGACCCATCGGGATTGGTCACGATCGGGATGGCGGCAAACTCCTCCGGTGTCTGGAGCAGGTGCTGGACCACGATGGCCGCATTCAGGCGCTGGCCTTCCACGGCCGGGGCCCCGCCGAACTGCCCGGCGGAAACCTCTACGTTGTAAACCTGCAGCGCCCCGATGACGTCTTCCATGGTCAGGTGAAAATTGGTCAGTTTGTCCGGGTCAACCCAGACCCGCATGGCGTATTGACTGCCGAAGGCTTCGACCTCACCCACCCCCGGCACCCGGGAGAGAATTTTTTCCAGGTTGGACTGGGCGTAGTCGCGCAGATCGTCACCGTTCATGCTGCCGTCTTCGGATATCAGCCCGATGATGATCAGGTAGTTGCGGGTGGATTTGCTGACCTCGACGCCCTGGCGCTGGACCACGTCAGGCAGGCTGGCCATGGCGAGCTGGAGCTTGTTCTGCACCTTGGACCAGGCCAGGTCGGGGTCGGTGCCCGGCTCGAAGGTCAGTTCGATCCGTGAGGTGCCAGAGGACGAGCTTGACCCGGAAAGATAGAGCATGCCGGCCAGGCCGGTCATTTTCTGCTCGATGATCTGGGTCACCGTGTTTTCCACGGTCTCCGCCGACGCGCCGGGATAATAGGATTCGATGGCGATGGACGGCGGGGCAATGGGCGGATACTGGGATATGGGCAGGTTGTAGATGGCCAGGCCGCCGGCGGACATCATGACGATGGCGATCACCCAGGCGAAGACCGGCCGATCCAGAAAAAATTTCGATAACATCGGATGCCTCCCTTAGTTGGATCCGCCGGCCGGCTGGTTCGTGTGGGCCGTCTGGACACCGTTTGCACGGAAGGGAACGGCCTCGACCGTGGTCCCGGGCCGCAGCATTTTCAGCCCCTCGACGATGACGCGGTCGCCGGAGGCCAATCCGTCCGAAACCAGCCATTGATCCCCCACGGTACGGTCCACGGTAAGCATGCGCAGCGCGGTCTTGTTTTCAGCATCGACGATCAGCGCCGTGGGGTTTCCTTTCCGGTCCCGGGAGACCCCCTGCTGGGGGACCAGGATGGCCGCCTTGTTGACGCCTTCTTTGATAAGGGTTTGAACAAACATGCCCGGCAGCAGCGAACCCTCCGGATTGGGGAACACCACCCGCAGGGTCACCGAACCGGTGGTGGGATCAACGGTGACCTCCTGAAACTGCAAGGTTCCTTCCCGGGGGTAGGCTGTGCCGTCCGGCATGGTGAGAGAAACCGTCTCATGGCTGGCGTCCTTGCGGTTGATCTGCCCTTCGGCCAGGCGCTGTTTTAGGCGCAGCAGTTCGGTGGCGGACTGGGGCACATCCACATAAATAGGATCCAATTGCTGGATAGTGGCCAGGGCCTGTGGCTGGTAGGCGGTTACAATGGCCCCTTCGGTCACGCTGGACCGACCGATGCGACCGGAAATGGGAGCCGTGATACGGGTGTAGGCCAGGTTGATGCGGGCGGTCTCCACCGTGGCCTGCCCGCACTGGATATCGGCTTCGGCCTGATGGAGGGCGGCGGCGGCATCGTCGTAGTCCTGCTGGCTGACGGCTTTATCGGCCAACAGTTCCTCGTAGCGCGCCACGCGGAACTGAACGGCCGGCAGATTGGCTTTGGATCGGGCCAATGCCGCCTCGGCATTCCTGAGGGCCGCCTGGAAAGGGGCCGGGTCGATCTGATAAAGAACCTGGCCGGCCTTCACGTCGGCCCCTTCGGTGAACAGCCGCTTTTGGACAAGGCCGTTGACCTGGGGCCGGATCTCGGCGGTCCGATACGCCGATGTCCTTCCGGGCAATTCCGTGGTCAGCATGATGGCGCGCGGCGCGATGGTCACCACCGACACCTGGGCTGTCGGGGCCGGCGGAGGCGTTTCTTGTTTCGAGCTCTGGCAGCCGGCCATCGTCAGAATGACAACCGCACCGAGTGCCACCCATTTTCTCAACGTCATTCGATCTTTCAGTCGCATGGGATCCTCTTGCATCTTCCCCTGGTTGTTTACTGTTTGATATTATGGCCAATATGGTTTTCCAAAAATTACCACGCCGCCATAATGCCAACGACAGCGGCGGGTATAACAAAACCGATTGACAATATCAAATGAATTTTTTAAAAACTCATTTTAAATTTAAACCTAAACTAAACAAAATATGAATCACTTACAAATATTGGATTTCTGATATGGCCAAGCGAAAAGACGGCAAAGCAACCAAGCAGAAGCTGCTGGATGCCGCTTGTGAGGTGTTTGCGGAAAAGGGGTTCCAAGGGGCAACTGTCACGGAAATCTGCCGACGCGCCGGCGCCAACGTGGCAGCGGTAAACTATTATTTCGGAGATAAGGACTCGCTCTATGTGGCGGCCTGGCGGCAGGCCATGCGGATGTTTTTAGACTCCGTTGATCAACCGCCGGAAGACTTTCCGCCTGAAGAGCAGTTTCGCTATATAATCCATGGATTCATCCGCAAAATGTTGTCCAGTGACAAGGACAGGAGCCATATGCGCCGACTGGAATTGATGGAGTTGGCCAATCCCACCGGACTGATCAATGAGGCCTGGCAGGAAGAGATCGCCCCCCGCCAGAAGGAGATGTCCGACCTGATACGTCAAATCATGGGCCCCGAGGCAACGGAAACGACCGTCCAGTTGTGCGAACTGAGTATTGTCAACCAGTGTCGGGGGTATATGGTACTGCCTATGGAAAACCTTGATTTCCTGGAGGGCGAACAGCTCACATCGGAACGCGTGGAGCAGATCGCCGAACACACCGTCCAATTCTCTTTGGCCGGCATCAAGGCCATTCATGATCTTGAAAAGCGAAGAGAAAATGAGCATTGAAAAGGCTATTCAGCGCGCCGCGCTTCCACTGGCCCAGGGCGTAAACGTATCCGATGTCCGCATCGGCCTGGGATACACAGCCGTTTTGTTGGATGACGGCCATGCCGGCACGGCCTATACCTTTCGGGAGAATAGGGGCGGCTGTTCGGTTTACCGCAATATACGCCCCCTGGCCGGCCGCCCCGCCGCGGATCTCCTGGCGCTGTTCGATGTCGGCGGCAGCATTGAAACAACCCTCGCCCTGGCGACGGCCAATGCGCTTTTCAACCGGCCGGACGAATCCCACCACCAGGGGGATATCCTCGCTCATCTACACATCCAGCCGGAGGACCGGGTGGGCATGGTGGGCAATTTTGCCCCCCTGATACCCGCCATTCGCCAGCAGGCCCGGGAGTTGCATGTATTTGAACAGATCGATCAACCCCAGGGCCACTTGCTCCCGACGGCCATGGCCGACCAGCTGTTGCCCCAGTGCCAGATCGCCCTGCTGACCGCCACCGCCATCATCAACCAGACCGCGGAGCACCTGCTGTCCCTGGCCGCCGCCTGCCGGAAGGTTGTCGTTCTGGGCGCTTCCACCCCCCTCTGCCCAGACGTTTTCGAGGGCACGGGCGTAACCCTGCTATCCGGCATTGTTGTGAAGAAACCTGACGCGCTGCTCCAAATTGTCAGTGAAGGCGGCGGCATGCAGTTTTTCAAATCATCGATCGCCAAGGTCAACCGGCGGCTGTGAACGGGCCCCAACCTTAGCGAGGATGTGCCGTGCTTCAACAGGAGCAATGGCCAGCCAGCGCTATTATGATGGGATCTATGACCCGGCAACCTGCCAGCCAACCACCATATCGTGATGTCCCTTTGAATTCTTCCATTGCCAGATGGCGGCACGTAATCTGTCGATAGCTTATGGCGAAATAGATTCAATTGGGGCTGATTTGTGATATTAGCTATCTCCATCCACCCATCCAAACAGGAGGCAACATGTCGAATCAGGCCAATAAGATCCAGACGCACAGATTTGAATACGCCACTCCCGAGAATCCCGCCGATTTCAATCCCGCGGACTTTGTAGAAAAAGCGATTTCCTGGGTGAAAAGCCTGGTGAAACCGGGCGAGAAAATCGCCCTTTCCGCGTCCGGGGGCGTCGACAGTACGATCGCCGCGTTTCTTCTCGACCGTATCGTCGGCAAAGACCTCTATGCGTTCTTCATCGAAGACGGCTGCCGTCGCCTCATAAACAACGAGCCCGAGGGGGAGGTAACGCGTGAAATCTTCAGCAAGTTGAATTTCGCTGTCCTGGAGGTGAGGGACGAGATTCTCCCGCCCCTGGTAGGGCTTTCCGACGGTGAAGAGAAACGCAAGACGTTTATCGGCAACTACAGGAAAGTATCGGACAGGCATATTGACCAGGTGGGCGCCGCCTGGATCGCGGACGGCACGATCGCGCCAGACATAATCGAAACCGAAGGCGGCTTCAAGAGCCAGCATAACGTCGGCTGGAATTACTCTGTTGGGAAGATCGAGCCGCTGGCGTCGCTTGCGAAGCCTCAGGTCAGGAAGGTCGGCGAGTATCTCGACCTCCCGCCGTCATTCACGCATCGGATCCCCTGTCCCGGTCCCGCGCAAATCATCAGAACTGTCGGCGAATTCAATGAAGAGAAGCTCCGTACGGGCCAGCTCGCGTCCGATATCATCGAGCAGGAGATTGAAAAGTACTACACTGAGAAACACGGTAAACCCTACCTTTACGACGAAGCTACCGGCATCCGGACGCCCTTTCAGTACTTCGGAATGGCGCTCGACCCGAACATGGAACCCGATCCGGCCTTGTCAGACCTTACCCGCAGCACTCTCGGGGCGAACGCGGAGTGCTTCCGAATGGATAGCCAGACAACGGTCGTCCCCGAAGAGGGAACGCGCCCCGAGGTTCCTATCTACAAACCGGTCTCGTGGATAAAGTTCGCCGGCGATATCGACTATGACAAATTGAATGCACTCTGCGTCGAGGCGTGGCGTAAGCTCCAGCTTCCACGCATTCTTATCGAGCTTTGCGCGAACGATGCGCCAAAAACCAGGTACGTCGTCGGCATGCGGGCGGTCGAGAGCGCGGCAGCGAAGCTGGCGTTTCCGGTTCGGATAGACGAGGCGGCACTCTTTGAGATAGGCAAAAAGATAGCCGCGCACACCGGCGCGGCGAGGGTGGCGTACGATATCAGCATCAAGCCACCGGCAACGATCGAATTCGAGTAACTGTCGTTCAGGGATGTGGCGGCCCTTCAGGCGGCGCATTACAACCATGTCCGGATAGCATAGCAAAATTTGTGGAAACTGAATGTGAAATCGGTTTGTGAGACCGGTGGTATCTGCTATCTGTAGGTAACTTGCAGCACATATTAAACCCGAAAGGCCAACCACAATTTACAGTGGTTGGCCTTTCGCATGGAGCGTCTGTAATAAGGGCAACCCAGAATACCTCCAGGCTTCACTATATTATATCGATTGCCGGATCGTTCCGGTTAACTTCCCATCTTCTCCATGGCCTGGCTCATGCGCTGCATGGCGGCCTGGACTTCGGCATCGGCCATGTATTTCATCATGTTCATGGTAGCCGCGGGCATGCGTGCGGCGAGTTCTCTCATTCGCTGGCCTTCTTTTTCCACTTCGGCCGGGATTTCGGCATCACTGTTTTCCGCGGCCAGTTCCGGGTACTTCTCCCGGAAAGCCTTCAGGCGCGGAATCAAGTCCTCCATGCCGGCCGTGTAGGCATCGATCACGGACGCGCACTCGGAAGCGCTGTCGGCTTTCTCCAGACCGGTAATGTAGGCTTCCATCACATCGGCGTGGGCCTTCATGATATCCCGGGCATCGGCGTATTTGTCACCGCCGCAGGCCGCCAGCAGGGTCAACGTCAACAGAATTGCCAGTAGAAAAATTCGAGCGCGAACAGATTTCATGGGGCCTCCTTCAGTTAGAGATGGATGATGACTTTTATCGGAAAATCGGTCTTCACCGGAAAGACAGCACCGGCCAGGACCGCCTGGCGGCAATCCGGGCCAGGGCCCGGGTGGGTTCCACCACATGGGGGTGACCGACGGCCTCCAGCATGGGCAAATCCGCCGGATGGTTGCCATAGGCATAGGACGCCGCAAGATCGATGTTTTCCTCCACAGCAAACTTCCGGGCATAGTCTTCTTTGGCCTTGTCCACACATATGGGCCCTTTGGAGCGGCCTGTCAGAAGGCCTCGATGCCCGATCTCAAGGTCCGTGCAAAATAACCGGTCGAACCTCAGATCCCGCACCACCGGATCGAGCATGTAGCGCACCGATCCGGAAATGAGCACCAGCCAGTGCCCCTCCCTACGGTGGTCTTCCAGACGGCCCATGATACGGGGCGCCAGGTGGGGTTTCAGGTAGATCCGATAAAAATCTTCGGCCGTGGCTTCGAATTCCGCCAAACGGCGTCGACGGTAATAGGTCAGCAGGACACGGGCCATACCCGCTTCCGAAAGCAGCTGCCGCTGATAGAAAAGGTTGGCGATCCAGACTTTCAGGAAATAGCCGAGGGGCAGCCGCTTCTGTTCCTGGAGCATGCGGATGCCCATGTGCCCGCTCTCCACTTCCAGGAGCGTCTGGTCGAAATCGAAAAATGCGGCAATGGCGGTCGCTGTCATGGGAAAGGCAACCGTGCCCCATCGCCATCCGGCGAAACCGTCTTGTAACGGCCCGCCTGCCAGTTGGCCAGATCGGAAACATACCATTTGGAAAACCGCCGGTCCGACGGTCCTCCGGCCAGGTTGGAATGTAGATCGGCCTCGGCCATGTCCGTCACCCAGCGGAGGGAGGGCATGAAGGTCGTCACGCGCCCCCCGCTTTCGTAAATCTGCCCTTGGTGGACGGTGGCCCGACCGCCGATGCCGATCAGGGGCCCCCGGTCGAAACCGGCAAATCCCGGCAGCTTGCCCCCCAGCAGGATATGGGCCATCATGACCCGGCGATCCTGTGCCCACTCCCGGGGTTCGACCGTAAGCGCCTGCGCGGCCGCCTTCCGGTAGATGGCTTCCCGGGTCTGCCCGCCAAACCAGCTGGATTCCTCAGCCAACAATATCCGGTCGAAATTCTCGTAAAAATCAACAAAGACCCCCGTGTGCGCGGCCATGTAATCAATCACCTTTTCCCCCATACCGCACCGGCCAAAGACCTCCCGGTACAACGCCTGGTAGAAGCGTTCGAAAAGGAAGGCCCCCTTGGATTTTGCATCGTAGCAATAATCCCAGCCTTTGAGTATTTCGCCCTGGGGGGTTGCCGGCAGCAGGGGCTCCAGGATCGCCATGAAACGCTCCGCCTGGAGGGAATAGAGGTCGAAATGCATGGCGGTCATATCGGCCACGGTGAAATTGTCGCCCTGCCGGAGCAGATCTTCGATGCGTTCGGCCCGGTAGGCGCCCATGGGAATGTTGATGGGGTTGGCCGTCCCCAGGGCATTGAGGTCCTGGTTGGCTGTGGCGATGAAGCCTTCGTCGGGATTCAGGGCCCGGGGCATCTCCTCGGGGCTCAAAAACCCCTGCCAGTCATTGTCCGCCACCCAGCCCGGCAGGGGCACGAAGCCGCTGACGCCGGCACGGCGGCGGGGCACCAGCCCGGTCATCTGGTAGCCGATATCGCCGTGACGGTCCACAAAAACATAACTCCAGGCGCTTTCAATTTTTCCAAAGGACGTCATGGCGTCCACCACTGAATCGGTTTGACCGATCTCGAAAACGGCCTTCAGTGCGGCATCCCCGCGTTCGCCCGGCGCCCAGCGCGTGGCCAGGTAGTAGCCCTCCTGGTTGGGGTCGCCGTCCAGGACGCCGTGCTCGTTTTCATAGAAGGTGATTTCCACCGGCGGCTTCTTCTTGCGTTTGACCGTTTCTTTACGGACCTGAAAGGGCTGCCAGGTGTCGTCTTTTTCACGATAACAACATCCGTTGCGGCAATGCTCGATCCAACTGTCCGATGCGTCCGCGAAGGCATAGGTGGCCCCCCAGGCCAGATCCGGGCTGCGCCCCACCAGCATGCCTGGCATCCCAGGCATGGAGGCCCCCATGACTGACCGCTCATCGCAGGTCAGCACCAGTTCGCACCAGACATTTGGCAGCCGGTTCGCCTCCAGGTGGGGGTCGTTGGCCAGGATGGGTTTGCCGCTGGCCGTCTTGCGGCCGGACACCACCCAGTTGTTGGAAGCCATCATGCGCGGGGCGGCAATGGCCCACAACGCGTCCGGGGGCACGATACGCTCGCCAAGCCTGACCCTTTTCAAAAGGTCGACATCCAGCCCCTCGAGATTCCCCGGAAACAGCTCTTCCAGCCTCTCCAGGGGAAGGCCGGCCTGCACCATTTCCACCAACAGCCGCTCCACCTCGGTCTGGGACTGGGCCAGCGTCAGGTAGCCCACCATGCGAAACAGGAGAACGACATCATCCGGCGACCACGGATCCGGACGGTACCCCAACAGCTTATATTCCCAGGGCAATTTTTCTTTGAGGCCCATATTGACGCCCTCGCAATAGGCCTCCAACTGACGCCGCTCCTCCGGCCCCAGCGCATCGAGGACCTTTTGAGGATTCCCGCCCCAGTTCATGCGGCGGAAGAAGGTGTCCACGGCCAGCATTTCCTCGCTGGCATCCAGGAATTCCGAAGCGCGGCCCTGTCCCAGAATGCGCATCAGCAACAGCTGCATGCCGCGGTCTCGGGCATGCACATAACCCTGCCCCTGGTACATACCAACGACGTCGGCGGCTTCCACATGAGGTATCCCGTTCTGACATCTCCAGACACTGAAGTTTGCTTGCATGAAATAGCCCTCGGAAAACAGTTAGAGGTTGGAAATGGACGTGCGCGATGATGGTCGCCGCTGCATATAAGCATAAAAACCAGCAGATTAAAATAGTTCCGTCCCTCAACCCAACACCGGCCAATTGAACCCCGGGCCGCTTTGTGGTAACTGCAAAGGGTAGCCACAGGCACGCTATTCAACATCCGGCGCCCGTCATGACACCGTCAACCCAAAACATCACCGGCGGCATTCGGGAACGCCAGCCATGGAATTTGTCCCCAGAGACGCCATATGAATCAAACCAAGGGTTCAGCATCGGGGCTGAACAACACAAAAACATCGTTCCTGCAGCATACCATAACGCGAGACCTGACCATCAGCCTTGTCCTGGCCGTTCTGGTGCCATCCGCCCTGCTTTATGGTTTGACTTACTGGTTTGTCTCCCGCAGCGCCCATACCGAGCTTGAGGAAAAGGCCGAGGAATACGTATCTTATCTCGTCGACAGCCTGGCCCTGCCGGTCTGGTCCATGGATGAGGAAGGTGTGCGCCGGATTGCCGACTCTTTCATGCGCGGGGATCTGGTGGCGTTGATGCGCATTAAAGACACCACGAATCAACAGGTATTGTTCGAAGCACATGAAATCGATATGGATCAACTGCTCTTCAAAGAGCGCCCCATCATCTTCAATCAGCGGGTCATCGGCAGCGTGACGGTCGGGCTGACGCCCCGCCCTTATCAAAACCGCCTGCGGACCCTCCTGTGGTCCAATCTGCGCAATACACTGCTCATTGTCGTCATACTGACCGTCATCACCAGCCTTTTCGTCCGCCGTTACCTGCGTCATCCCCTCAATCTCCTGATCCAGGGGATCGAAAAACTGTCCCAGGGCAACTATGCCTATACCTTCCCTAAGTTTAAGCAGCTGGAAATGCGCACCATCGTGGCCAAGTTCCGCGCCATGGGCGATAAAGTGCAGACGCGCCAGCGATCGCTCGAAAATGCCAACCGCCAGTTGGAAGACGAAATCAAGGAGCGCCGGGAAGCGGAAATCGCCCTCCGCCAGAGTGAAGAACGGTTCCGGGCCCTGATCAACCAGGCGGCCGACGCTATCTTCGTTCACGATTTGAACGGCCGCTTTCTGGACATCAATCAGCAGGCCTGCACGGCTTTGGGGTATCGCCGGGAGACGATGCTGTCCATGTCGTTCGCCCAAATCGATACCCGCTACGACGGACAGGGCTTTGACGCCACCATGGATGAGCTGATCCGCCACAAGCAACTGACCCACCAATCGAACCTGCTGAAAAAAGACGGAAGGTTTCTGCCGGTGGAAATGCGCCTCGGCATCATCGAGCTGAAAGAGGAAAAGGCCGTTCTGGTATTGGCCCGCGATATCACCAACCGGCTGAGCGCCGAGGCGGCCCTGCGGGACTCCCACAAAACCCTCCTGACCGTTCTGGATGGCATCGAAGCGGTCATCCATGTGACGGATCTGGAAACCCGGGAAATTCTTTTTTGCAACCGTTATATGCGGGAGCATTATGGGGAAAACCTGGTGGGGGAAAAATGTTGGAAGGCCCTGCGGGAGGTCGATTCCCCCTGCAGTGATTGCCGCGTGGACGAATTGCTCGATGCCAACGGCCAGCCCAGCGGCACCATTGCCTACGAATCCCAGAACCCCACCACCGGCAAGTGGTTTATCAACTACGATCGCGCCATCAAATGGCTGAACAACCGCTATGTCATGCTGGAAATGGCCACCGATATTACCGAAGTGAAACGCCTGGAGGAAGAACGCCAGCGCACCGAAGCCCAACTCCAGCGCGCTCAGCGCCTGGAGGCCATCGGCACCCTTGCCGGCGGGGTGGCCCACGACTTCAACAACCTGCTGATGGGCATTCAGGGAACCGTCGGCCTCCTGCTTGACGACCTTCCCATGCAGCATCCGCAAGCCGGTCGTCTCGAGGAAATCGAAGGCTATCTTCAACGCGCCGTGGAATTGACCAATCGTCTCCTGGGATTTGCCCGGGAGGGCAAGTACGAAATCCAACCCATCGATATCAACCGGCTCGTTGATCACACGGTGGCACTCTTTGGTCGCACCAAGAAAGAACTCACCATCCAAACGCACTGCCAGCCGGATATTCCCACCGTGGAAGCGGATGAAGGCCAACTGGAACAGGTGCTGCTCAACCTGTTCGTCAACGCATGGCAGGCCATGCCTCAGGGCGGGACCCTGACAATAACAACCGGCTTGGCCGACCTGGACACCAAACGGGTGGCGGCCTACAATCTCAAGCCGGGACGCTATGTCGAAATCACGGTGTCCGATACCGGCATCGGCATGGATGCCGAAACCCAGCAACGCATTTTCGATCCCTTTTTTACCACCAAGGAGGTGGGCGCCGGCACAGGGTTGGGCCTGGCTTCGGCCTACGGGATCGTCACCAACCACCAAGGCATCATCGAAGTATCTAGTGGCGAATCCCGGGGAACCACCTTTACCATCTTTCTGCCGGCCTCAAATCAGCCCGCCGTCGTAAAATCCAGTCAAACGGCGGAACGACTGGTCGGAAATGAAACACTTCTTCTGGTGGATGACGAGGAAATGATTTTAAGCGTCGGCACCCAGATGCTGGAGCGACTGGGCTACACCATGCTGACCGCCCGCACGGGCCAGGAAGCCATCGATATCTACCACCGTAACAAAAATGCCATCGCCCTGGTCATTCTGGACATGATCATGCCGGGAATGAGCGGCCGCGAGCTATTTGAGCACCTCAAGACCATCGATCCGGAAGTCAAAACCCTCTTGTCCAGCGGGTACAGCATCGACGGCCAGGCGGCGGAGATTCTGAAAAGCGGTTGCAACGGGTTTATCCAGAAGCCGTTTACCCTGGACGCCATATCCCAGAAAATCCGCGAAATCATATGATGGCAAAATTCTTTGGATTTCTGCCCTTCATGTCGGCCGTCTCGATACCCCAGAATTACGGGCGGCCCCCCTCAGGCGGCCGACTCAGATAGCCCTTCAGGGCATCATATTGCGCCGCCGCATCATGGTACCCCATATCATAGATGGCGTAGAGTTTGTCTTTGTTGCGCTCGGCTCGCCCAACCGCCAGGGGAGCCTTCGGGCGTATGGTAAAAATGGCCGCGCGCGCTTCGAGCTCGTCCAGCCGGGTCATGGTTTCGTTGTAACGCTGGTGCCGATGGGCAAACGAATGGACCAGGGCCGGATAATGCCCGTAGCGCAGGCGGACGAAGGCGGCAAAAGGAGATGCTTTCTTGATGTAGCCCCGGGGCTGGGTCAGGATCAGGACATGGCGGGTATTGCCGTCGGCCATGCTTTGGCCCAAAGGGATGGGGTCGGCGATGCCGCCGTCCATCAACACGCGGCCATCGAACCGCACGGGCTTCTGCAGAAGCGGCAGGCTGCAGCCGGCCTGGAGGATACGCAAAAAATGCCGTCGTCCGAGATCCTTTTTTTCGTAATAACGCGGGGCACCCGTGGCGCAATCGGTCACCGTGATAACATGCCGCTGATCATTGGCAAAAAATTGGTCGAAATCAAAAGGGACCAGCTTTAAGGGAATGGTGCCGAAGACAAACGGCATCCCGAAGAGACCACCGCCGGCCAGCAGCCGCCGATAACTGAGAAAACGGGAATCCCTGACGAAACGGGTGTTGACGATGCGGTTGCGCTCCGGCTGCCGGGCCACATAATTGGAGCCATTGCAGGCCCCCATGGACACCCCGACCACGTAGGGGAAGTAGAGCCCCTGGTCCATGAAATACCGTAAAACACCGGCAGTGTAGTTACCCCGCAGGCCGCCGCCCTCAAGAATCAAGGCGGCTCCCGTCAGATCTGGTGATGGTCCGGTCAGCGGCATATCGAGGCACCTATTCGTAAAATCTTTTTAACAATATCAGCTACCTTCTCTCCGAAATTCGACACCTCCGCCTAAAAGGTAACACACATGGAAATATTGAAGGCAAAACTTAACATGTCGTCATCTTCGATATGGGAGGGGGTCAGCGCCGTGTTAACAGAGTTAGGATGCTCGGCATAAGGCTGATAGGAAAGATAGCTGGCCGATGCACCGATGCCGAATACTGCGGGGTGCCAATCATAGCGAAAACCCATGTGGGCCTGCACCCGTCCGGCCAGCTTATCCTCGGAATCGTCGACCCTTATAACATTGACGGGAGGAAAAAAATTCAGGTTCTGGCGCGCGGTCATTTGGGCATCGGCATAGAGCAAGTCCAGGCGCCCACCGATGTCGAACACCAGCCCGTCTGCCAGAGGGAAAGCGGCGTCAATCCCAACCATACACCCGTAGTAGTCCGTGTCGATTTCGTCTTCGAGATAGACGGGAATCGTGACACCGTCTTCGATGAGGTCAAAATCATTAGACAGCTCCGTGTTGAAATAGGTCAACCCCGTGTAAAAGGTCAGGGACTTTGCACCGGCAACGTCCATATCTCTGGCCAGTTTAAGGTCAACCCCCCACTGCGAATAGTCTGTTTCGAACACGGCGGTATTGATGATGCCTAAGGTGCCGTTGGCGCCCCCCGAACCGTCGATGGCAAAAAAACCGAGCGGTATCGTAAGTCCGGGCAACACCAGATAACCCGTTTCTCTATTTGTGGCATCGGCCGCCAGGTAGTTAAACTCCGCCTCGAAGCGGGTGTTGTCTTCGGGGGTTGTATCAAGACCTCTCAGCCGCACCCCACCGGCAACCTCGATATTCTCGCCCCAGAGTCGATTTTCGGTCTCACCGTAGGGTTCCAAAAACCACGTGATCACCGCGCCTTCGGATGGAAGATTCACATAGGTTTTGCCCACATCCAAGCGAGCGAATCCGTTTTCACCCAGAGCCGTGTCTTCGGCATGGGCGGCAAGGCATGTAATTAGCACCAAAAAGGTCGTCAGCAGCAAGGGTCGCTGGTAGGCGCGCAAGGTCATCTCAGGTTCCTTTCTAACAGGTAGAGGTCAGGTCGAAAACGCGATTAATTCTGTATCATCGTGGGTTCAAAATCCGTATTTTATGATAGGCGCTAATCCATGTCAGGGTAAAATTCTATAAAAAGCCGCTCATTGATCCCGGTGTTGAAACGCAATTTCTTAGTGACGGCCTTCCGAATCAACCGGCCGGCCTCGTCGTACTGAAAATACCGGACCGGGAAAAAGGATTCCGCATCCACCCAGAGGTCTTCCCGTTTGACGGCCATAGTCTCCTCCGGGGAATCCGAAACGAGTCGGTAGACATACACCACACGGCCATCCAACACCTCTTCTCGCATAAACCGACTGGTCCCCTTACTCAGGTAGGCTTCATGGGTCTTGATAAAATGCGGCCAGTGGGATTCATGGATGCCATTGCCCCGCAAGTCCACGACCCATTCGTGATCCACCGCGAAATATTCCCCGTAGAGCATCCGCTGGAGAAAGGCCACCAGGCGGTTGCCGGCCAGGACGCGCACTTTGCCGGCATCCGTTTCGCCATTGTAGATCAGAAGGGATCCGGAATAGGGCCCTTCCAGCACTTCCATTCGAATGCGTGCCGGTCGGCGGTAGAAGTAGGCCAGAACGACATCCCGTGTCTCATTGCCCTTGGCCGACCGGGTTTCCAAGCGACACTGGTAGTCGTTGGTGGCGGTCATCTTGGCTTTCATGCCGGCCAGCACCGTTGCAAAGCCCGGGGCGCCGGCTGACGCCGTAGCGGTAGGCAGCAACAGCAAACAGCTCAAAAGATATGCCATTGCACATCGCATGCGTTCAAACCGTCCAAAAGGAGCCCCATGATCCATTGACATCGTATTGCTCACCTTGAATGGCCCGACGATCCGGCAGCATGCCCGGTCGGCCGTCTCCGCCTCAGCCATAAATAGCGCGCCAGAATGGCGGTCGCCAGTACCGGCAGATAGAACAGGGCCTCCACCAGAAACACCCGCGCATTGTAGGCTGACGTCAACGGCTGGCTCATATCCAGGGTGGCGAACCAGGGCAGCGGCAAATTGAGGGCCGCCTCCGAAAACGGCCAGTATATGGCCACGCCGCGACCGTGGTTGTACATGGCATCCAGAGGGAAATGGGTCAACCAGGCCAGGGCCGCTCCCAACAGCAGCGGATAAGACGCAAAGTCTTTCCGGGATCGGTAATAGCAGCCCAGCAGGGTCAGGGGTATGATCAGGGCCAGATTCACAAACAGGCTATGACTGAAATCGTAGCGGAAATGCCCCCAGCCGGGAAAGGGGAGGTCGGGGAAAAAGGCCACAAGCACATAGAGGTTGATAATGAAGACCCATTGTTTCCAGGAAGCCCCGGCAGGGATGGTGGCCTGGGCCAGGGAGGCCCCCACCAGGCTGTGGCCGATAAAGGTCATGAGCGTATTGCGCCTTCCTACCGGCCGACGAATTCCTTCCGCATTGCTTCCATGTAGACCAGTTTCCCTTCAAGGGTGTTCAGGGTGTCCCTGTCCAGGATTTCAATATCACTGTACTGGACGTCGTCATCCCAGCGACGGTGAATCTTGATCAGGCCGGCCCGCTCCAGCCCGAAAAAGGTGTCGGCGATCGCCAGATCCGGCTGCGCGGCATTGATGGCCACCCCATTGTCTTCCATCACGTTGAGCATATCCGCTTGTTTGAGCAACGCCCCCGTTGCCGGACAGGCCTTGACCATACGAATCGGCAGCAGGTCCACGCCCTGGGGGAGATCGGTCACCTTTTTGAAAACCTGTTGGGTTTCCGGTGCAATGAGTTCCCCGATGCCGGACAGGTCGGCGGCAACCGCCACCGCTGCCGGTTCGACCAGAATGGCGGCATAGACATCCATCCCCCCCTTGGTTTCCACAAGGTCTTTATGGAGCAGCCAGAAAAGAAGGGTGCGGTCGAAATCATACCCCATATCCTCGACGACATCCCGGGCCAGAGCGATGAGCGACATGGTGCCGGCGCTGCCAAGATCGGCATTTCGAATTTCCCGGTTGTATTGCTGCATGAAAGGGGTGAACACGTCGGCTTCGATCGGCATGGGTTTGGAACTGCCGCCAAGGGTCAACACCAGGACAGTAAGAACGATGATGGCCATACCGGCCGCCGCCCAGGCAATCTTGTTCTGTTTAATGGCGGCGACACCCGTTTTCACCCTTTCGGACTGGATTGAGGCGGCGGCGCCTTCCACCAGCGACGCCATCTTGCGGCCGGCCTCCTCGGAATCGATATCCCGCACCTTTTTCTTGAGAGTGCCCAGGGTTTGCTGGAGATCGCCGGTCTGAACTCTTTTGGCCTTGTCCTCTGTTGCGGCGCCCCGCTGGTTTCCACTCGGTGCCTCAGCCGAAACAGCAGGATTTTTAACCGCTGGAGCCGCGGAATCGCCGGCATCCCTTTGCGGGGCAATGTCGGCATGTTGCCGCGATTGGTGTGCGACCGGAGGGGGCGGCGGGGTCGCGGATGTCGCCACGAGCTCGCACAGTGCGCCCGCTTTTTGCAAAAGCGCACAATAGCGCTCGCCCTCCTCACGGCCCAGGCCCTTTTTGAGCACCACGGCTTGGCCCGTAAACAGGCGTTCGATGCGGGCCGCATCGGTTTTAAACAGCTTCGCCAGGTTGGCTTTCACCGCGTCACGGTTATGGTCGGGAACGATTTGCCCACGGAATACAACCTGATATGTTTGATCGGCCATTGCTTACCTCTATCGATTCCCTTTCCATGGGGATGCCCCCCATTTGTGAGCGCCTGTCTACAGCGTTATATCATCTCATCCGCGGAAGGCAAATTAGGCCGATGGTCGACTTGCTTCCGGTTAAGAGGGAAAATCCGGCACCCGGCCCTCGAGGAAAGCCCCGATACCGTGCAAACATTCTCCGGAAGCAATCAGGTCCACGGCCGTCTGCTGTTCCAGGTCGAGAGCGTCCTGCAGGGGAAGATTGCGACCCGCCCGAATCACTTTCAGGGCACTCCGCACGGCCCGGGGACCGTTCCGGGCAATCATCGCCGCCATTCCCACTGCACAGACCAGGGCGTCCCCCGGGGCACTGATGCGATTGACCAATCCCAGCCGGAGAGCCTCGTCCGCCCCGACCCGGCGGGCCGTCAGGACCAGGTCGGCGGCCGCCGCCGGCCCGATGAGACTGGCTAGGGTGGCACCGCCGCCCCAATCCGGCATCAGGCCCAGCTTCACCTCGGCGAAACAGATTTCGGCCGCCGGATCCATCACCCGCAAATCACAGCGCACGGCCAGTTCGGCACCGCCGCCGAAAGCCTGCCCGTTGATGGCCGCAATGACCGGCACCGGCAAGTCCACGAAACGGTCCACGCTTTGGCGCAGGTCGGCAATGGCCCGTTCGATGGGCTCGCGTTCCTGTTGCTCCAGGGCACCTGCCATGGCCGCCACCATGGGATTGTCCGGATTGACGTCAAAACCGGCGCTGAAGGCATCTCCGGCGCCGGTGATGACCACCGCCCGCAGTCCGGGATCGCCGGCAAGCTTGGCCGCGACCGCCGCCAACGCTGCAAACATTTTCTGGTTAAACGCATTCAGGCGTTCCGGACGCCCGATCGTCACCACGGCCAGATTGTCCTTTTGTTCTACCGCAATGTGCTCCTGCTCCATGATCGCACTCTCCCTGGCGTCGAATCCGTTTTTCCGGACACCGTTCTTAAAGACCCTTTGTACCCGCGACAAAGAGGCCATAGCAGTCGACCCGCCTAAATTCAACGGGCACTCATCATGACGTAAAGGCTTGACAGCTTATCCCTTATCGGCCTAATGTGGCAACTGGTATTACCAACAGCCATAGAGGACCCCATGCAGGAATTGCTCGCTCCCATCCAAACCCCGAGTCTCAAAGACGCGTTCATTGAACAATTTGAAGCCCTTATCTTATCCGGACAGCTCAAAATCGGCCAGAAACTGCCCTCCGAGCGCGAGCTGGCGCTCCAGCTCAATGTCAGCCGGCCCGTGGTCCATAACGGACTTGTGGACCTCGAGGCCAAGGGGCTGGTCACCCTGAAGCCCCGGGTGGGCGCGGTGGTGGCCGATTACCGCCGGGAAGGCTCCCTGGCGTTGCTGAATTCGCTCGTGACCTACCAGAAGGGACGGCTGGAGTCGGACCTCCAGACCAGTCTCCTGGACGTGCGCCGCCTGTTCGAAGTGGAAACCGCCCGCCTGGCCGCCCTCTCCCGGGAAACGGCGCATCTGAACGCCCTGCAAACCGTTATCGAAGACGAACATACGGTCCGGCCTAAGGATGTGGCCCGCATCGCCGCCCTGGACTTCCGCTTCCATCACCTGCTGGCCCTGGCCTCCGGCAATCGTGTCTATCCTTTGCTGCTCAACTCTTTCAAGCAGGTTTACCTGAACCTGGCGGCCCAGTTTTTCGAAGATCCCGCCGTGGTGAAAACCGTGCAGGCGTTTCATCGCCGGATGTTCGTCGCCGTCGATCGCCGGGATGCAGATGCGGCCACAGCGATCATGGAGCAGATGCTGGCCCACGGGGCCGATCATCTGCAGAAAATATCCGCCGGGCATGATGGCTGACCCGCCCGGTCCAAATTGATCTCCGGCCAGGAGGTGCCCCATGACAACCGCCGTTCAATTCCAGGAAAGCCCCCCGCTGAAAGCGCCCGGTCAGCTGTCGCCGCGCATCGCGTGGCTGCGGGAATATTATTTCAAGGGCGCCGACCGGAAGTGGAACAACCAGTTTCTGGCCTGGTCCACCGGAACGCCCTGGGACGTGCAGTTCAACGAGATGACCTTCTACATCGTTCCGGAAACCTATACCCTGCTGCAAACCCTGCGGGGGTCCTTCCGCCAGGCCGCCCGCGACGTCGATCTTCCGGAGGCATTCTGGTCCTGGTCACTGCCCGAGCGGCGAGCCTGGTTCGTCCGGGAGGTCATGGTCAACCACGTCCCCCGTGAAATTCTCCCCGGCGATCTTCTGGCCGGCGCCCGCTTCAACCTGCAAACCTCCCTGTGCCTTACCAAAACGGAACAGAAGACCTTCGACGAGGCCCTTCTGGGGAGTAACGGCGCCCGGGCCCGCATGAAATGGTTTCATGATCACGGCTACGGCAACACCGGCGCCACCAGCGGACATCTCGTGCCGGACCACGCCCGGGCCCTGCAAATCGGCTGGCAGGGCATCCATGCGGATTTGTCCCGTTGCTACGAAAGCCTCAGCCCGGAAGACCAGATGGGGCCCCGGGGCGCCCAGCTGCGGGCCATGATGGCGGCCGCCACCATGCCGCGTGACCTGGCGGCGGCCTATGGCGACCTTTGCCGTCAAATGGCCCAAACAGCCACCGATGACCAGCGGCGAGAGGAACTGCGCCAGATGGCCGCCAATCTGAAACGGGTTCCCTGGGAACCGCCGCGCACCTTCTGGGAAGCGGTGCAGGCCCTGTGGCTCAATCACATGCTGATCATGAGCGACGAAAACTACCCCGGCCCCGGCGTCTCCTTCGGCCGCATCGACCAATACCTGCTGCCCTACTGGCAAACCGCCCTGAAGGAAGGCATGGACCGCGCGTTCGGCAAGGAAGTCCTGAAGTGCTTCTGGATCCACTGCAACACGGTGTACGACGCCATGATCCGCAACGGCCGCCAGGGCATCACCTCGGGCTTCGGCCAGTTGATCACCCTGGCCGGACTGGGACCCGACGGCCAGGACATGACCAACGATCTGACCTATGCCATCCTCGAGGTTATCGACGAAATGTCCCCCATCCTGGAGCCCAAGCCCAATGTCCGCCTGCACCGCAACTCACCGCCGGAGCTTCTGGACAAGGTGGTCGGCATGATTTCCGGCAGCCAGGGCGCCCCCTTTCTGCTCAACTTCGATGAACGCGCCATGGCCGGCATGATGCGCGAGGCCGAACGCGGCGGCTGCCGCCACATGATCCGCCCGGACAACGTCCATGACTACGCTCCGGTGGGATGCCTGGAAAACACCATGGTGGGCAACGACCGCTCCGGTACGGTGGACAACAATCTCAATCTGTTGAAGGCCGTGGAGCTGGCCCTCACCGGCGGCCGGGACCTGCTGCCTTTCACCAACCCCATGACCGGCAAGACCGAACCGATTCAACAGGACGGCCCCGCCACCGGGGACGCCGCAACTTTTGACCGATGGGAAGATTTCTGGAACGCCTACGAGGCCCAGACCGACTATATTATCCGCAAATGCGTGGATACCTACGAGGCTTCGGAATCCGCCCGGGCGCGCTTTTTTCCCACCCCCTACCTCTCCTGCCTGGTCCGGGGCTGCGCCGAAAAAGGATTGGACGTTACCCGGGGTGGCGCGGAACTGAGCTTTACCACCTTGGAAGCCGTAACGTTCGCAACCACCGTGGACTCCCTGCTGGCCATTAAATACCTGGTTTTCGATAACCATAAATGCACCCTGGCCGAACTGATCGACGCCTTGAAAGCCAACTGGCAGGGGTTTGAAGTGCTCCAGGCCACGGCCCGCAACAAAGCGCCCAAATACGGCCGGGACGATGACGCGGCCGACGTCATGGCCCGCAAGGTGATGGATCTTTGGTGTGACCTGACCTGGCAGCACCGCACCCAATCCACCAAGCGCCAGTTCCGGCCCGGCATGCTGAGCTGGAATTACTGGGCCGGCGACGGATTCGTCATGGCCGCCAGCGCCGACGGCCGCCCCCGGGGACAGTTCCTGTCCAACGCCATTTGCCCGTCCAACGGGGCCGACATCAAGGGACCGACGGCCAATGCCAATTCGGTGGGCAAGGTCCTGGGCGGACGGTCAGGGGACGGACGGGCGGACTGGGGCGATACCTTCAACTGTCTGCCCAACGGTGCCAGCCATACCATCACCTTTCACCCGGCCATCATCCGCGATCCCGAACATCAGGCCAAGTTCAAAGCCTTTCTCCAGGGCTATGCCGAAAACGGGGGCACCTGCCTCCAGGTCAACATGCTCGATCCGGACATGCTGCGGGATGCCCAGCAGAATCCCCAGGACTACCCCCATCTGCTGGTGCGTATCACCGGCTACAATGCCTATTTCACCGCTATCGGCAAGGAGCTGCAAAACGAAGTCATCGAACGGGTGAGCCATCAGGGGTATTAACCGAGGGCTCCGGCAGGAAACCATCATGCATGCAAACGATCTTCATCGATCCAGCCGCAAACCAACCGGTCCGGACGCCATGCTGTTCGAAATCCAGCGGCTATCCACCGAGGACGGTCCGGGCATCCGCACCACCGTCTTTTTCAAGGGCTGCAGCCTGGCCTGCGCCTGGTGCCACAATCCGGAAAGCATTTCCGCCCGGCCGCAACTGCACTGGCTGGCCAGCCGCTGTATCGGATGCGGCACCTGTTGCACCGTCTGCCCAGAGTCAGCCCTGGACCTTACGGCCGAAGGTATCGTGATCGACCGCGGCCGCTGCACCCTGTGCGGCGAATGCGCCGCCGAGTGTCCGTCCACCGCCATGGAAATAATCGGCACCCGCTGGGGCCTGGATGATCTGGTGCGGGAAGTTCTCAAAGACCGCGCCTATTTCGCCCGGTCGAATGGCGGTGTCACGGCCAGCGGCGGCGAACCCCTCCTCCAGGCGCCCTTCCTGTCCGCCTTTCTGAAAGCCCTGAAGCAGGAGGGTGTCCACACGGCCGTGGATACCTGCGGGTGTTTTCCGGCGGCGGCCCTGGCGGATGTCCTGCCCCATACCGATCTGGTGCTCTACGACCTGAAAGAAATCGATCCGGAGCGCCACCGCCGGTTCACCGGCCGCTCCAACGAACAGATTCTGGACAACCTGCGAACCATCGGGACCCGCATGGAATCCGGTGTTTCCCCGCAGGAATTGTGGATCCGCACGCCGGTCATCCCGGACGCCACGGCGACAGCCGCCAGCATCGTCGGCATCGGGCAGTGGATAGGCGCGCATCTACCAGGGCTTGTCGCCCGCTGGGAACTGTGCGCCTTCAACAATCTTTGCCAGGACAAGTACCAGCGTCTGGATCGCGACTGGCCGTATAAACACCAGCCGCTCCTCACCCAGGACACCATGGAACGCCTGGCCGATGCGGCCCGACATTCGGGGGTCGATCCGGATACTGTGCACTGGAGCGGCAACACCCGCATGCCGGCAGCGAAGCAACACGGCCGGACCGACCCATCACCCCAAATGAGCACGGCCTGATCATACAGCAGGAGGGACGACGTTATATGACCGCCACCCGAACCACATTCACCCCCGAGGACCAAAAAGCCTTCGAACCTGCCGAAAAAATCGGCATCGTGGCCTGCGTCAATCCGGACGGCCAGCCGCACGTTTCCCTGATCACCTCCATCATGGCGCCCCAGCCGAATCAGCTCACCCTGGGAGAGTTCTGCCGCGGGCTCAGCAAACAGTATATCCAGCAGAATCCCTGCATCGCTTTCCTGGTCATGACCATGGACCGCCGCCTCTGGCGCGGGCGGGCGCGCTGGACCCACCTGCGTCAGGAGGGTCCCGAATACCAGCGCTACAACGACATTCCCATGTTTCGCTATAATACCTACTTCGGGATCAACACGGTTCACTACCTGGATTTGCTGGAAACGTCGGATTCCATGCCCCTGCCCATGCCCGGCATTGTGGCCGGCGCCCTGCTGACGCGCCTCGCCAAAAGCGCCGCGGCCACCCGGCACTCGCAGCGAATTTTAAAACCCTTTGCCGAAAGTCTTTTCAACCAGATGGGATCGCTGAAATTCATCAGCTACGTCGGGGCGGACGGCTTTCCCGAACTGGTGCCCGTGGTCCAGTGCCAGGCGGCCGACAGCCGGCGCCTGGCCTTCGCCCCCCTGGCCTTCGGCCGGGAGTTGCACCGCATCCCGGCAGGCACCGAAGTGGCCGTATTCTGCCTGACCATGGGCATGGAAGACGTCCTGATCCGGGGCACCTTTCGCGGCTTCAAGCGCCACCGCCTGATAACATTGGGTACGGTGGACATCGCGTGGGTCTACAACTCCATGCCGCCGGCCCACGGCCAGATCTACCCGGAGGTGCCTCTGGAGCCGGTAACGGACTTTTAGAAGCCATCGTAAAAAAGCCTTTTGGCGCCATATCGGCGTTGAACGCTCGTTTTATTGGGCTGGTATTCAGTTAGGGTCGTCATTCCGGCGCAGGCCGGAATCTTTTGGAAACGGAACGGCATGCGACGCGATCCCGGCTTTCGCCGGGATGACGTGGGTTTGGATTATGCGTTGCCAGATTTACAGGTCTTCGACGTTTGAACCCGACGGCATTGAAGTGTAACCCTACCCCCTAACTGCGAAAGGTCACCCATGAAACAAAGCCTGACGCGGCGCCTGCTGTTTCCCATCGCCCTGGTGACGGGGATCATGGTGGGATCTTCCCTGGTGTACGATTTTTCGCGTACCCTTCCAAACCAAGTGCTTCACAATGGTCTGGCGCATGCCGGCGCCGCCGGGATGTTCACCACCATCTGGCTGGGGGCCTTCATCGCCCATCCCATCGCTTTCTTCCGGGGCGCCGGATATGCCGAACGGATGCTGGCAGGAACGGCCACCGCCATCATCTGGAGCGCCACGATCCTGGCACGCTTTGCCGGTATCTACTCACCGGGCGAATTTGCATTTCTCTTCCTTCACCATCTCGTGCTGGGGGCCCCGCTGGTTTCCCTGCTCTGCATGGCCCTGTCCGAAACCCTCTGCCGGGCGATCGCCCGGCGAAGGACCGGCGGCCCTGTGATACGCGTGTTCGCCTGGCAAAACACCGTCACCCTGGTGGTCAGTCTGGCCCTGGTGGTGATGATGCTCTGGAAGGGCGGCCACACCTACTACTACGGGTATATGGATCTCTACACCAAAATCTTCTTATAGGGGGCTTCCATGACGATTCCATCAGGCCGGTTTTGCTTTCGAGCGCTCCTCGCGGTTGGGCTAGCAGCCGCCAGTCTGGCGGCGGGTCCGGTGCGGGCCGCGGATACGGCACCCCCCAACATCATTTTCATCCTTACCGACGATCACCGCTGGGATGCTTTGAGCGCCATGGGCCATCCCTTCCTGGAAACACCGAACCTGGATCGACTGGCCGACGAGGGCATCCTGTTTGAAAGCGCCTTCGTCACCACATCCCTGTGCAGCCCGTCCCGGGCCAGCTTCCTGACCGGACAGTACGCCCACACCCATGGGGTCGTGACCAATCACACGCCCTGGGACAACCGCAACGTCACGTTCCTCGAACACTTGAACGCCGCCGGCTACGAAACCGCTTTCATCGGCAAGTGGCACATGCCCGGCGATGGGCTGCCGGATCTGCGCGGCGTCGACCGTTTTGTCTCCTTTACCCGGGAAGGGGGCCAGGGTGTTTACTACGACTGCCCCCTGATCATCGATGGCGTGGAAACCGAACGCCCGGGCCGCTATATCACCGAAGACCTGACCGATCTGGCCCTGGACTTCATCTCCAAGAAACGCCACAAACCATTCTGTCTGTATCTCTCCCACAAGGCGGTCCACTTCGGCTTTCGCCCCCCGCCCCACTTGAAGGGGCACTACCGCGATGTGGACCTGGCCCTGCCGCCGGAATCCGACCCCTGGATTACCTACACCAACGGCCACCCGTTTGTGGGCGCCATCTTTCCGATGGATCTTCTCTACCGCCATTACTGCGAAACCGTGGTTTCGGTGGACGAACAGGTAGGGCGCATCCTGGACGCCCTGGATACTGGCGGGCTTGCGGAGAACACCGTGGTGGTCTATGCGGGGGACAACGGGCATTTCTGGGGGGAACACGGCCTCTATGACAAACGCCTGGCCTATGAAGAGTCCATCCGGATCCCCTTCATCGTGCGCTACCCCGGCCGCATCCGCGATCCCGGCCGCCGGGCCCTGCAAATGGCGCTCAACATCGACCTGGCGCCCACCTTGCTCGAGCTGGCCGGCCTCACCCCACCGGACACCATGCAGGGCCGCAGCCTCGTTCCCGTTCTTGAAAATGCCGCCACCTCCGGCCGCAGCGCCTGGCTCTACGAACACTTCCCGGTCTTTCCAATCCCCATCCCCGGCATCACCGCCATCCGTACCGAGCACTTCAAATATGTGGAGTACCAGAACAACCTCAGGCCGCGCGAACTCTTCGATCTGCAGGCCGATCCGCGCGAGATGACCAACCTGATGGATACGCCGGAAGGGGCTGCCCAGGCCGATGCCCTGAAGCAGGAACTCGAACGCCTGAAAAAAAAGACCGGCTACCGGTTCCATACCCAGGGCTGACGTTCGACGGCGGCCCTTCTGAAAAGCACATCCGAAACGGACCGGATCAGGATATAAAACACCCACCGGCGGCGCCCTTCGCCGCATGACTTGATTTATTGGCATTATTCATTACCATATTGATAAGATAGTAATTAGTAATGTTCGATACGCAGGAGTGTTCGATGAAATCAACGTCTACTTGGAAATATCGACTATCGTCACGCTTGCAGGCCTTTGCCCTCGTGGCCGCTATGGCGCTTATGCTGGGCTTCACCGGCGGGCTGCTGGGGGGTGTCACGATGGCTCTGGCCGTTTTCACAGCGGTCGTTCTGCTCTATGCGCTGCAGCCCATCCTGGCTCCCAAAATGATGCTGCGCGTCCAGGGCGGTCGGCCCTTGACGCCGCCGGAAGCTCCGCAACTGCACCAGATGGTGGCGGAACTGTCCCGCAGGGCGCGTTTGCCCAACCCGCCCCAGCTGTATTACCTGCCCGGCGGGGTGATGAACGCCTTTGCCATGGGCACGGGCCACCATGCGGTCATCGGGGTCACCGATGCGCTGCTGCGGCATCTGGAACACGATGAAGTGGCCGCGGTGCTGTCCCATGAAATGGCCCACCTTAAAAACGACGATACCCGTGTCATGGGATTTGCCGCCCTGCTCTCCCAGCTCATCCAGGGGATGTCCTTCTTCGGCCAGCTGCTGCTGATCGTCAACCTGCCGTTGATTCTGGCCGGGCACCACTTCCTGAGCATGGGCGGCATCCTGATGCTTATCCTGGCGCCTTACATCGGCTTTCTTTTACAGCTGGCCCTTTCCCGCTCCCGGGAGTACCTGGCCGACATGGAAGCCGCCGCGATGCTCGGAACGTCACAACCCCTTGTCGCCGCTCTGGTCAGGATCGAGCACCACAACCGTCTGCTGCAGCGTCGCTTTTTCCGATGGCCGCTGGCAGCACCTTCCAAAGATTCGCTCCTGCGCTCCCACCCCCCCACCCGGGAACGGGTGCGCCGCTTGATGACCATAAAGGACGTTGACCGCATGCCCGACGCATTGCCGATGCGGCCGGGGACATTGCGGCGGCCTTACCGCCGGCCGGTTCCGGGAACCCGGTTGGACCTGTGCCGCACTTATGGCTACTGTCCATGACGATCGCCTGAACGCACAAACCGGACCTCCCGTAACGGGATGGTCCGGTTCGCTTTTTTGACCGACCGCGCGGGGGGTACACCCCGTCACAGCTTTTTATTTTTTAGCTTTATACCCCATGGGCAGCTTCTTGAAACGGCCGCCGTGAATAATGGGATCGCCCTTGTAGCCCAGGGCCTTGAAGTCGATATAGTCCGTCGTACCGATCAGATCGCTGACATCACGCCCCCGGGAGGCCATGTAGCTGAAGTCGGTCCCCTTGTGGGCAATCTTCTTGAAGTCCACCTCACGGCTGTCCTGGTGGCAGCGGTCGCAGGTGCGCTCGGATTGCAGGCTGGCGTGGCACTGGACACAGGAGAGGGCCGATTGGGCGGGCATGACTTCGTGCTCCACCCGCCAGTACATCTGCGAAGAGGTCCACTCGTATTTGCCGCTGTATTTCAGGCCGGCGGCCTTCATCCCGTCGGCGAATGACTTCTGCCAGTCAAGGTTTTTCCAGTAGGCGGTCTTATCCTCCTTGTCGCGGGGGAAGAGATGGGGGACGAGGAGGTAGTCGTGTTCGGCATCCACGGCCTGGACCCCCGCCATGATCTTGAAAGGCGCGATCTTGGAGTTGGGATCGTTGATGGAACCGACGGGCTCCGAGATGTTGACCGGCCCCGACCGCCAATCCACCTTGTCTCCAATCAGCACGCGCTTCGTAAAGCCGCTGTCCCAGGTGTAGACGGGCTTGGCAGACTCTTTCCACCGAAACTCACCCTTTTTCCAGTGGTAGTCCTTCATGCCGTATTTATCTTTCTTGGGTTTGCGCTCCTTGTCGCCGGCCTTGGACCAGTCCCAGGAGACCTTGGTGGGCTTGCACTTGGCATAGACCGGTGAGTGGCAGGTATTGCAGGCGATGGTCTGACTGTGTTTGTTCAGGTGATGATCCAGCAGATCATCCCCGTGGTGGGGGCTGCTGGTGTGGCATTTTTCGCAGGAAAAACTGCCCTCCACCACAGCCACGGAAGAGCTGCGTCCGGCGATCTTGTGATTGCGGGTGCGATGGCACTCGGTGCACTGAAAATCGTAACCACCCATGTGAACGTCGCAATTGCGGTCCGGCGTCAGCAACTGGCGGGAGAGATCGGCGTGCTTGACCGCCTCGCCGCCGCCGCCGTTGAAGTGACATTCGCCGCAGGAGCGCCGGGAGGTGGGCCCCACGTTTTTAGCCACCTTTACCAGATCCACTTTGGGATCGGGCATGCCTGCCGCTGTCGGGTTTTTTTTGTAGGTGCCGGTGGTGTCATGACACACCAGGCAATCGATCTTGGTCATATCCGTGTGGTCAAAAGTTTCGTCTTTCCATCCATAGCCGACGTGACAACTGGTGCAACGAGCCTCGTTGCTGGCGATGCTCATTCAGAAGTTGTTGGTGGCAATGGTGCTTTTGCCGATCTCAACCTCCTTTCGGTGGCCCAACGTGTAGGGGGACGGGCCTTTCAATAGCCAATGGGCGGTTTTGAGCATATCCTGGCCGGCCGCCTCGTGGCAGCGCAGGCACTCGGCCGTCACCTGGAACGGCGTCGGATTGGCGGCCAGCTGGACCTTGTCCTTGTGGTCGGGCACGTTCTTGTTGTGGCAGCCGATGCAGTCCACCGGTCCCTGGTTCATGTCCCGATGGCATTCCATGCACTGCTGATGATAGGCGGCCTTCAGACCGATGCGTTCGGGGTGCTCCGGGCGGAAGGCTTCCTGGTGGCAGGCCGAGCAACGGGTGGTTTCCTTGGCGTCGGCATCCAGGGGACGGTAATGGTGGCACATGGCGCAATCCTGGATTTGCGCGGCATGCTTGCTGTGCATGAAGCGCACCGGCCCGTAGTGGTCCTCGACCTTGTTGATGATAGGGCTGTTGAGGACGAAGTAGCTGTGCGTGATGTCCTTGGTGCTCAAACCCGTTTCACGCAGCCGCATCTGACGGCAAAGCTTGCACTCGTCCATCACGGCCTCGACGAAGGGCACCGTCTCGGCGGCGCGCGCCAGGGCGGCTTCCTGGTCGGGGGCGGTCCAGGCCTTGGCCTCCGGCTCCGGCGCAGGCTTGTCCTGGGCCGCTGCGGCATAGGCCGCAACACTTCCGGGACTGCCCGGCGGGAGGGCGACCAGGCCGCCGTTGATTCCCACCAGGAGCATTAAACATAAAACGATAGACGACTTGTTGATCATGCCGACACCTCCTGTTTCGGTCGGTTCAACACCGGCAGATAGGTCACCAGAAAACGGTATAGGAACATCAGGCCCGCGATGAGCCCGACGGTAACCAGGATTTCGCCGAAGGCCGGCGCGTAGTTGGCCTCGCTGATGGGCGGACGGTAACCCACCACGAAGACATTAACGCGATTCAAGAGCACACCGCCCACGATCAGGCTGCTGGCGATAAAAAGGCCGCGTCGGGACTGGCGCACCCTGGGCAGCACGAGCATGACCCAGGGCACGATCACCCCCAGGATGATCTCCGCCAGAAAGGCGTTGGTCTGGGCCGTGCCGTCGAGCAGATAGACGTAGGTGCCGCGCACCCCCAAGTCGCCAATTTTCAGGGCCAGGTAGAGCCCGAGCAAAAATACGGTAAAACGGGTCAGGGGCGCCAGGATGTCCATCTCGGAATCCAGTTTGAGGGAGGATGTCACCAGCGTGGTTTCGAACACCACCATGGGATAGCCCACCGCAATGGCCGAGGTCAGAAAAAGCAGCGGCAAGATCGGCGTGTACCAGAGGGGATGCAATTTGGTCGGGGCAATCAACATCAGGGAGCCCAGACTGGACTGGTGCATGCAGGAGAGCACCACCCCGAGGATAATGAATATCCACATCAGTTTGCCGGTAATCAGGTCGGCGATTTTCAGCAGCCCCTCGGCCGGACCGTTGAGCGCGGCCAGGGGTCCGGGCAGATTGACCCGTCCCTTGTACTGCTCCACCACGATGGGCACGAACTCCAGGTAGAGCACGTTGAGGTAAAACATGACGCACATGGCCACCTCGAACAACACCGAGTTCGGGTTCCAGAACACCATGGGCTTCCAGATGGCCCAGGAGCGGCCGATGTCCACCAGCAGCCCCAGGACAACGAAAGTGTACCCCAGCATGGCGGTCAGCAGGGCCGGCCGCACCACGGGTTCATAGTAGTGGCGGCTGACGATGTGGGCCAGAAAGGCGGTGGTGAAGCCGCCGGCCGCCAGGGCCACACCGGAAGCCACATCCACGCCGATCCACAATCCCCAGGGGCGTGCCGTGGTTAAATTGGAAACATAGCCGATGCCGCCGATATAGCGGGCAACGATGGTCACGGCCCCGGCGGCCATCAGGAAGGCCAGCACGACCACGCCGGGTGTCCAGAACTTGGCCCGTATCGGGCTTGAGGAATGGCTCATGAATTCTCTCCTTCATGGTCGATGTCACGGTCGCCTTTGTTCCGGAACCCCCACATGACGCCGCTCAACATGCCGAAAAGGACGATGGGGGACCAGAGGTAGCTGAAGAGGGAATGCTGGATGGTTTCGGCCAACTGAGGCAGGGGCTTTTCCGGCACCTGGATGAACCCGAGGTTCTCGAAGGGCTGATCTGAAATATACATCCAGCTGGTGCCACCCACTTCATGTTCACCATAAACATGATCGATGTAACGCCCGGGGTTGTCTTTGATGCGCTTGTGGCCGACTTCCAGCAGAGTGGACCGTTTGCCGAAGGTGATGGCCTCCACCGGACAGATCTGGGCGCAACCAGGCAGCTTGCCCTCCTCGGCGACCCGCTCGTAGCAGAAGGTGCACTTCATCACCCGGGGCGTTATCGGATCGTGATATTCATAGGCCGGGATCTCGAAGGGGCAGGCCACCATGCAGTAACGGCACCCGATACACTTGCTGGCGTCGTAGGCCACGGCACCGTTTTCTTTTTTCGTCAAGGCACCCACGATGCAGGCCGAGGCACAGGCCGGATCCTGGCAGTGCATGCACTGGATCTTGACAAAGGTGGGGATCAGCTGGTCGCGCTCGTCGATCTTGCCGGAGTAGTAGCGATTGACCACTGTGAAGCTCTTTTCATCCGGCCGGCGCTTGCGGTCCAGAACCGTCAGATCATCAAACGGCATTTCGGGTTCCGGCAGGCCATTGACCGCCTGGCAGGCCTGCTCGCATTTGCGGCAGCCGATGCAGCGGGTCAGATCCACCAGGCATCCGTAGGGGTCCTCCGGCGCCCGCGACTGCCAGGCCCGGGCCGGTCGGTTTGAAGCCGCCAGGCCCGCCCCGGTGGCCCCCATGACTTTAAAAAACCCTCTTCGGCTCAAATCCATATATATCCTCCCGTCGTTTAACCCGCTCACAAGGAAAATGCGGTCCGATCTAGATCCTGGTCACCCTCATGCGACGGCCTTCCGCTGTTTCGGCCACCCTCATCCGGCAGTGTCTATCGTTCTCGACAATCCGGACCAGGGCCTCATAAACATCCGCATCCCGGACAGTAAAACAGAGGGTATCGCCCAAAGGCAGCTGCCTGAGGGCGGCGGTATATTTCAGCAGGCCGACCAGTCCGTCAATATCCGGCATATTATGGTCCATATCCCATATCATCCCAGCTTGACAAGGATAATAACAATAATCGTGCCGCCATGACGCTAAACCGAATAAATTTATAAACTATAGAAATAACGTATTTTTTTGGCTTCATACAACCGGGTTGATCTGCTCGGCCGCTAATGGTATTTAAACACTTATTTAAACACGTTTAAACAGTGTTGTATCTATACAGCCAAACCTGACGGGGAACTATAATGAAGAGCGAAGACATCAGCCGCTACTGGAAGCGCATCATCAACACCATGAATGACGGCCTGATGCTGATCAGCGCGGAAGGGACCATTTTGATGGTCAACAAATCCTTCGAGCGCCTGACCGGCTACAGTGCCGGCGAAGCCATCGGCAAGTCCTGCACCCTTTTGGAGTGCGATGCCTGTGAGCAGACCCTCCACAACCGGCCCGGCGAATGGTGCAAACTGTTCCTGCCCAACCACCCGGATATGCGCCGCTGCCGCTGCGGCATCGTCCGCAAGGACGGCACCTGCCTGCCGGCCCTCAAAAACGCATCGGTCCTGCGAGACGATGACGGTACGGTTCTCGGCGCCGTGGAAACCATCACCGACATCAGCGAAATCGACCGGTTGGACCAGCAGGTGGAACTCCTCTCCCGTCAGTTGAACGACTATCGGGAGCAGCATGGCATCATCGGCACCTCGCCCGCCATCCGCAAGGTGTTCCAGGTGGTGGAAAAGGCGGCCCAGAGCAACGCGCCGGTGATCATCTTAGGGGAAAGCGGCACCGGCAAGGAGTTGGTAGCCCGGGCCATCCATGAACGGGGACACCGTAAAAAAGGCCCCTATGTCCAGCTCAATTGCGCCGCCCTGAATGCCGCGCTGCTGGAAAGCGAACTCTTCGGCCATATCAAGGGCGCCTTCACAGGCGCCTATCGCCATCGTACGGGACGCTTTGAGGCCGCGGACGGCGGGTCGATCTTCCTGGACGAAATCGGTGATATCCCTCTGTCGGTCCAGGTCAAGCTGCTGCGGGTGCTTGAAAACAAGCAGATCGAACGGGTGGGCGACCACCGCTCCGTGGATGTGGATGTCCGCATCATATCGGCCACCCACCAGAACCTGGTCAGCTTGATCGAACAGCAGCAGTTTCGTGAGGATTTGTATTTCCGGATCAATGTGATCCCCATACGCATCCCCCCCCTGCGGGAACGGCGGGAAGACATCCCGCTGCTGGTCAACAGCTTTGTCCAGCGGCTAAGGGGACGCACCGGAAAAGCCATCACCGGCCTGACGTCCGGCGCCCTGCGGCACCTGATGGACTACACCTGGCCGGGCAACGTGCGCGAACTCAAAAGTGCGCTGGAATACGCCTTCGTGATTGCGGAGAAGGGCAAGATCGACCTCGAGCACCTTCCGACACCGGCTGCGGAGACACCTTCAACCCTCAGCATCCAGGGGGGCGGCCGACCGGGCGGAGCAGGGGCGGAAAAACAGGCCCTGGTCGACGCCCTGCGCCAAACCGGCGGCAACCAGACCCAGGCCGCCCGCCTCCTGGGCATCAACCGGGTCACGGTATGGAACCGGATGCGCAAATACGGCATCGATCTCAATAAAGTCATCGACGCCTGACAGGACCGCAGGCCCAATGGCTTGGTCCGGAAATGCCGTGACAGGTCGATGCCGAACCGGGCGGATTCACCCCAGAAGACGTTCCCATCCACACCGGCGAATTTAACCGCAACGATATTTTTTTCTTCCGGTTCAATTATGGCACACCATTTGCTTTAACTATTCCCAGAGTAAGCTTGGCAACCCCTCCATCAGCTGTTGTCTTGCTCTCACCTCCTAGCACACGGCCCTGGCGGATAGTCCGCCAGGGTTGTGATCTTTTGGGCCTTGCACCCTCTTTTAATCCCCGATCGAACCATCCATTCCGCCTGAAATGCACCCCCCGACTGCCAGATAGTTATGGCACATTTCTTGAAACTTCGCATGATCAAAATGGCAGTTTCGTCGAAAAAGGGCCGGAATCGACCCGGCCGTGTTTCCTCGAGACAAATAAAAACAACTTTTTTCGCAAAGGAGGCTCCGCATGAAATCCCTCATCGTGTATTCCAGCCAAACCGGCAACACCCTTAAACTGGCCATGACGGTCTATACGGCCTTGCCGGGCGAAAAGCAGATGGTGGCGGTGGATGACGCCCCCGTACCGGCGGGCTACGACTGCATTGCCGTGGGTTTCTGGCTCCAGGCCGGCAAGCCGGACGCCAAAGCCGCCGCCTATTTGCAAAAAATCGGCAAAGCGCCGCTGTTTCTGTTCGCCACCCATGGGGCCGCCGCCGACTCGGCCCATGCACAAAACGCGATGGCCTACGCCCAAAGCCTGGCCCCGGATGCCCGGGTCCTGGGCACCTTCAATTGCCAGGGGGCGGTGAACCCCAGGGTGCTATTGAAGATCAGAAACAAGAATCCGAAGCCTCCCTGGATCGGGGATGCCGACGCGGCAGCGGGCCACCCCGACGAGGAAGACCTTGGCCGCCTGAACGATATCGTCACGGCATTGGTGATTTGAACATTGGCCGTCAGGATAACGTAAACCCAAAATTTTCAGGAGGTTATGATGTACGCACTCATCTTGGACGACGGCAATTTGTCCCAACCCCGCAAAGAAGTCGTTTCCGTCCACCGCAGCCGGGAAACCGCTGAAAAGGCCCTTGCCAAACGAATGAAAACATTGGGCAAAAGGGTATGGGAATGCGACACCCGCATCGTATGGGTCAAGACCAAAACCAAAGCCGGGGAATTCCTCGGAACAGGGGATTTTGAGACCTGGCGTCCCGGGGAGGAAATTCCCCTCGGCGAACGCTTCCCGGATTCCGATTGATTGCCCCCCGCGGCCGGGTCGCATAGCGGTACGACCCGGCCGCCATCTCCACTGGCGGCAGGCCTAACCCGAATATGGCATGAAATGTTCGGGCTGAGCAGGTTTTTGACAAAGTTTTAGATCATAGGATAGTTTGTGCCTGATCCCCGCCCGACAACTTTTGGAATCCTACCATGAACAGGTGTCCCATGAACTTCCGTAAAAAACTGATCCTCCTGCTGGTCTGCCTTTCCATTATCCCCATCCTCGCGCTGCGCGCCTTTGGCATCCATAATGTCCACCTGTTTGCGGACGAGGTCACCCGCCAGGTCAATCTGAACCAGCAAAAGAGCAGCGAACTGCGCTTTAACGCCATCTTGCAGGGCCACCAGAAGCTTCTCAGCCAGACCTTCGAAAAGCTGGAAACCGCTCTTCTTTTCCAGACCTACGAAGCCCGCCGGCTGCTGCGGACCGCCAGCGGCTGCCGGGGGTATACCCCGGATGCAGACCATGCGAGGCGATACGACCGGGTCGCCGACCAGCCCCCCACGGCCCCTTCCGGTTCCCGGCATCACGTCTATGCCGTGCATGACCGCATGAAAAACCAGGATGGCCCGGTTTACGAGGCCCTCAGCGCGCTTCGGCCGGTTTATGAAACCATCGACGACCATTTGGGGGCGATAGTGCGCCACCACTACACCATGATCGACCAATGGGTCAGCGTCTTTCCCTGCCGTCACGATCGATGTGCCGCCTCCCGGGGCGTCTTCGGCGCCTGGTACGCCGCGGCCTTCGAAGAACGCGTGTCCTACTGGTCCCGCCCCTACATCGACCCGGACTCGGGACGGCCGGTGATTGCGCTTTCCCTGCCGCTTTACTGCCAGGAGGATGATATTTTCGGCATCACCAGCATGATCATCGATCTGCAGGCCCTCCTGGATCTGTCCTTGGACCTGCCGCCCTCGGAAAAGGATCCCTTCGCTTTCATCGGTGTCCTGGCGGAGGACTCCTCAACGGACGAAACCATCATCCGGACCTACGCCCGCACCGGCGAAGCGGACGGGGCAGACACGCAACCCGCGGCAATCAGGGCCGGTGACTTCGGCCTTAAAGGCGACAGCGCCCCCTACCAAGCGATCCTGAACGATTTCTCGCGCTTGCGCGCCAACATCCACAACATCCACCTGGATGGCCAAGCCAGCCACTGGGCTTTCAACCCGATTCCCCATCTGGGCGTGGGCCTGGTACTGGTGGTGCCGGCCCAGGACGCCAGCGAGGTGGCCGGTTTGCTAAATGCCATCCGGCAGAGGACCCGGCGGGTCGAAATCCTGACCGCCGTTTTTCTCGCGGTGCTGGTGCTCGCGGCGACGATCACCGCGGTCACCTTTTCCCAAATTGTGACCAAACCCCTTGAAAAACTGACCCGGGCCGCCCGCAAACTCGGGTCCGGCAATCTCGATGCCCGGGTAGATATCGCTGCGCGGGACGAAATCGGCACGCTGGCCGGTGTTTTCAATCAGATCGGGCCCCAGCTGTCGCAAGCCTATGATATGCGACGGTCCGTCGAGCTGGCCTCCGAAATCCAGACGCACCTGCTGCCGCATCCGCCCCGCATTGACGGATTCGACATTTTCGGGCTGACCCTCTACAGCCATTATGCCGGCGGTGACTATTATGACTTCCTCTGTGATGAGGCGGAGCAGGGCCGCCTGTGCGTGGCCATCGGCGATGTTTCCGGACACGGCATCGCCTCGGCCCTTCTGATGGCTTCGGTGCGCTCGGCCCTGCGCATGCGTACCCGCATTTCCGGCGCCCTGAGCGACATTGTCGCAAGCACCAATGCCATTTTCGCCGAAGATGTGGAGGTTTCGGGTAATTTCGTAACCCTTTTCCTGGCGCGTCTGGATCGGGACAAGCGCCGGATCCACTGGGTCCGCGCCGGCCACGACCCGGCGCTATTGTATGACCCCCAAACGGATGTCTTCACCACGCTGATGGGCGTGGGCAAGGGCCTGCCCTTGGGCATCGACCAGACGGAAACCTATCTGGAGGAAAACCATCCGTTTGAGCCGGGCCAGGTCTTTTTCCTTGGAACCGATGGCATTTGGGAGGCGCGCAACGACCGGGGAGAATTTTTCGGTAAACGCCGCATCAAAGCCATCCTGCGGGCCAATGCCGGCGCCAGTGCCAAAATGATCGCCACCGCCGTCATGGATGCGGTCGAGGCGTTTCAGGCCGGCACCGGCCGCAGCGATGATTTTACCTGCGTGGTGGTTAAATTCGACACCTGATTCGATCTGGCACCAATTTTGTATCCTCTTGGAGAGCAGAACGCTTCCATGAAGCGAATGCGTTAAATGCTTCCAAGAAAGGTGAGAATCATCATGGGCGAACCGTCGTTTTCAGGCATCAGCATTGTCTCCTGCGGAACAATGAGTCTCGAACTGAATCATTTGAAAGCCAGCGGCTTCCTGGACACCCCCCAGATTTACTACACGACGCCAGGGCTTCATCAGGACATCCCCGCGTTGGAGAGCCAATTGGTGCGCCTGGTCACCAAGGCCAAAGAAAAGCATGGCAAAGTCATCGTCGTCTACGGCGGCAAGTTCTGCTATGTCAATGTGGACGAACCCACCCGCCTGATGCAGACGATCATCCAGGAACAGGGGGCCGGGGTGGCCCGCATCGACGCCACCCACTGCATGGATATGCTGGCTGATGAAAATGAGCGCAACGGCATCGCCCGGGAAATGGCCGGCGACGAGCCGGTCTGGTGGATGACGCCGGGCTGGGTGAAATTCCGCAAAGATGTCTTCAAAGGATGGGACCAAGGACTGGCCAACGAAAACTTTCCCAAGCACACCGGTGGGGCCATCGTCCTGGACGGCATCGGCTACATGGACACCTATATGGCCGAAGACCCCGAGGGCTTTCTCGGATATTCCGACTGGATGGGCATCCCCATCATTCCCTACCCCATTACCCTGGACCGCTTTAAAGGTCTGCTGGCCGATCAGGCGCGTATACTGAACGCGGATTAATGCGCCGGGCCCCATTTGACCGGTGGGAGACATGGTCTTCCACCGGTCAGGCATCTTCGGGCTGCAAGGGAATCTCCCACTTTTTCATGTACTTCCAAATGGCCGTTCGGCTCAGGCCCACCCGCCGACCCACCGCAGCCTTGTTCCAGCCGCTTTCCTCAAGGAGCGCCAGCAGCCGCTCCTTGGTCAACCGTGACCGCTTCGCCCCTGCCGGCAGGCCCGCGGCGGCGGCCGGATCGGCACAGACCCCGCCCCCGGAAGGTTCGCGAATGTCGATGGGCAGATCCCCGAAGGCAATCCGGTCGCGATGGCAAAGCACGAACGCGTGTTCGATGGCATTCTCCAACTCCCGCACGTTGCCCGGCCAGCGGTAATCCATCAGCGCCCGCAGGGCCTGCCGGGAAACGTTCTGCACGCGCTTGCCGGTGCTGGCGTTCATGCGGCGGGTGAAATGATCCACCAGGAGGGGGATATCCTCCCGGCGCTCCCGGAGCGGCGGCAAACGAATCGGAAATACCTTCAGGCGGTAGTAGAGATCTTCCCGGAAATGGCCCTTCTGCACCTGACTGTAGAGATCGCGATGCGTCGCCGTGATGATGCGGATGTCGATTTTCCGCTTGCGGGAATCCCCCACCCGCTCGATCTCCTTTTCCTGCAGCACCCGCAGCAGTTTGACCTGGATAAAGGGGCTCAATTCCCCAATTTCGTCCAGGAAGACCGTGCCGCCGGCGGCCTCTTCGAAGCGCCCCCGGCGATCCCGCACCGCTCCTGTGTAGGCGCCCTTGACATGGCCGAAGAGCTCGCTTTCCAGAAGGGTTTCCGACAGGGCGCTGCAGTTGACCGTCACCAGGGGAGCATCCTTGCGCTCGCTGTTGTAATGGATGGCGCCGGCCACGAGTTCCTTGCCCGTGCCGCTTTCACCGTGCACCAGGATGGTCGCCTGGCTGGAAGCCGCGGCTTTGACGTTTTGAAAAACATGCTGCATGGCCGCGCTCTTGCCGATGATGTTGTCCATCTGATGGACTTCCGCCAGCCGCAGGGCCGCCTCTTCCGCTTTGCGGCGGGCCCGGTTCAGTTCGGTCAGATCCGTCACCGTTTCCACAATACCGATGACGGTGTCGTTTTCGTCCCGCACGACATTGGCGTTCTTGATAACCTCCACATCATGGCCGTTCTTGTGCCGCAGCCGGCACTCCTTGGCTTCGGCATGCCCCTGCTCCATGATACGGCACTTGTTGACATCAGCCGGGCATTCACGGCCGAAACAGCGGCTGCACTGGAGCAGACCGCATGTCTGGCCCAGGGCCTCCTCGGCCGAATAGCCGCTGATGCGCTCCATGGCCGGATTCCAGGAAGAAATCCGCCCCCGGTCGTCCATGGTGAACACCCCGTCGGCCATGGAGTCGATAATCTTGCTGACCAGATGAAAATTCCAGATTTCGTGGGTGCGGTTCCCCATGAGCGTTACCTCCGGCGACTGCAAGTTGCGTTACCTTTACGTTACCTAACGTTACCAAACCATATGTGGCCATAGTAAGCCTGTCAATCTTATTTCCTTTCTTTTCCGGAAAAGAAATCTGGTCACGCAAAAAGTCGAACTTCCCGTTTTGACGTCATTCCGGCGGAAGCCGGAATCTGTTGCATCATCATTTCATTGGCTTGAGGAGATGCCGGCTTTCGCCGGCATGACGGGCAAAAACAGGATACCCTGTTGAATTAAGACACAGCCTCGCCCTACCCCCCCACGTTCTCCTGGCCGCAACATTTCGGGAAACCATCTGGAAGGTACCCAACAGTCATCCTCCAAGCCCCAGGGCCCTCCTGGCACGAAATTTGGTTATCACCATACCCACCGATCCAAAATGCGAACCCTCCGGGAACACACCCGGTTGCCGAAAGGAGAACCGTAACATGCTGAAAGCCCTCTCGCTGCTGCAAAAAAATCTGGTGTGGTCCATTCCCATATCCATGCTCCTGGGCCTGGCCTGCGGCTATCTGTTCGACGCCAGCCCCTTGAAGCGTTTCATCATTCCGGTGACCTTCATCATGGTCTATCCCATGATGGTGACCTTGAACGTCCAGACCATTTTCAAGGGGCGGGACTACAAGCTGCAGTTGGCCACCCAGTTTATCAATTTTGTCCTGATCCCGCTCCTCGCGTTTTATACCGGCAAGCTGTTTTTCAGCGGCGAAGCTGAAAAATTCGGGCTGTGGGCCGTGGGTCTGTTTTTAATCGGGGTGCTGCCCACCTCGGGCATGACCATTTCATGGACCGGGTTTGCCAAAGGCAACAAGGAAGCCGCCATCAAAATGGTGATTTTCGGCCTGGTACTCGGTGCCCTGGCCGCCCCTGTCTACACCAAGGTTTTCATGGGGGCCACCGTCGATGTGAACATGCTTCACATGTTCCGGCAAATCGTGCTGTTCGTTTTCGTACCGTTGGCCGCCGGCCTGCTTACCCAGGTCATCGCCAAGAAAAAATTTGGCGCCCAGACCTGGAACCAGCGCATCAAACCCAAATTCCCACCCTTCTCCGCTCTGGGGGTGACCCTGATTGCATTTGTGGCCATGGCCCTGAAGGCCAAAAGCATTATCGCCAATCCCGGCGATATCGTTTCCATCCTGGTGCCCCTGGGGGTCTTCTACATCATCTCCTACGGCCTCCTTTCCGTCGCGGGCCGCCTGTTTTTCAGTCGGGAAGATGCCGTGGCCATGGTCTTCGGGGTGGTCATGCGGGATCTTTCCATTGCCCTTGCCATCGCCATGACGGCTTTTGGCCAGCAGGGCCTGACCATCGCCCTGCTCATTGCCCTGGCCTATGTCATCCAGATCCAATCGGCCGCCTGGTACGTGCGACTGGTGGATCGCATTTTCGGAAAGACGGAAGCCGAGGCCTTGCCTTCCACCGTGCCGGCCGACGGCAGCGAACCGGCCAAGGTGGCCCCGTTTCCGTCACCGCAGCCGGATACGGTACGCGCCGCCATCCCCGCCATCAACCGCATCCTTTACGTTACCGACCTGTCGGCCACCGCCCGCCATGCGGCCCGCTACGCCTGCAGCCTGGGGAATCTTCACCATGCGGCGGTCACCCTGCTGCACGTCATTCCGGACATGGTCCAAACCCTTTCGGCCGAAGCCGGTATCGACCTTGCGGATCACATGGACCCGAAAGAATGGGATACCTTTCATAAATCCGGCGTTGCCAAGGCACGCGCGGCCATCCACCGACGCATCCGGGAAACATCGCGTCAGGTAAAAGACGAAATGCCCGAATGCCCGCTGACAGACGACAACGTCGTCGTCAGGATCGGAAATCCCGTGGAAGAAATCCTGGCCGCTGCCGATGGGGGTGATTTCGATCTCATCATCATGGGCACCCACGGCCACGGCAAGCTCGAAGAAAAGGTGATCGGAAGCACGGCCAGCGATGTGATCCGCCAAAGCCGCTGCCCGGTTCTGGTGGTTCAACTGCCCCGGGAACACGGGCTTGCGGCACACCCCGCCGACCGCCAGGCCACGGGCACCGTATCGGCCGCATCGTGATGGGCGCAACCTCTTGAGAACGCGGTCAATGGCCATCTCGGTGGCGCCCGCAGGGTGAAAATATTGATGAAATGTTCGGGTTAAAGCGCGCGAACGCGCTTACCCGCCGAAGATTGACCACAGGCGGGCGCGTCTTCGCGCGCTCCGGTCGCGCCTACGACGCGCAGGATGCATCGGGGCATGGGCGTTTTCCTTCACGAGCATGAAGACGAAGACATTCATTTGAAAAATCTCCTCCCGGGTCGCCCATCAAAGGTCGCGGGCCGAATCCCGCCCACCGTTACCATTAGCGCAACATAACGTTACCTCGCCAACAATCGTTACCACAAGTAACGCACGGTCTATCAGAAAGCCTTGAAATCAGAACAGCCAGGTTCCCACCTTATCGGCATGACCATACTAAACTAAACGTTTTCATATATTTATATATTTTTTCGACCAAATTGCAAAACAGGTCATACTGGCATTGATTTTGTAATAATGGGGCTTGTAATCGATAAAATACCCGTTGGGCATTCGTCCCATGAGGCGTTACCTTGAACCCCAAACAAAGGAGATCATCATGAAGGCCAGAAACTGCTGCAAGACCATGGAGATGGAATTGACCGGCTGGAAAGCCATCGTTTACGACATCAGCCGCAGAATGGAGCAATTGCCGGGCGGGGAAAAGGAAAAAATCCGGCCCAACATCGAAGATCTGCATATGCTCATCGGTGAAATGGATGACCGGATCGAGCAGATCCGGGCCAATTGCACTCCGGAGACGGGTATGGACGACATCCAGACCGAACGCAAATCTTTCGACCAGGCCATTTCAACGCTGCGAGTCACCACCGAAGAAGCCATGCGCGGTTTGGGGGCGGGTAATTTTGGTGGTTAAACCACCATCGGCACCCACAGTCCCTCATCCATGGGCTGCTGTTGACGACAGCAGCCCATGGCCAACAAACAACGCTGCTACGGGAGTAACACGATAATGGCAAATGAATTGAAATCCCAAACCGATTTTGAGAAAATGATTAAAAAAGGCGTCACCCTGGTGGACTTCAATGCCCCCTGGTGCGGCCCTTGTCGGGCCCAGGAGCCGGTTCTCAATGAGATGGACCTGCAGTACGACGGCCGGGCCGATATTGCCACGATGAACATCGACGACCATGCCGACGTGGCGCGGGACCTCGGCATCCAGAGCATTCCGACCCTGATCCTTTACAAGGACGGCCGAGAAGTTAACCGGTTCGTGGGGTTGCAGCAGGCCAAAACCCTCCGGCAGGCGCTGGAACTCGCCCTGGCGGGGTGATACCGGCAGCATCCGCAGGCCTTGACAATACGCCCGTCGGCGGGAGCATATTTCCTCCCTTCCAATCGCCAATCGAAAAGGACTTCACATGGGAACCTGTACGAATCATCCGGAGCGTGAAACCAGCTACATCTGTATGAAACACAACGTCTATCTGTGCGAGGAATGCCTGCAATGCCGCGACCCGAAGCTATATTGCAAGTTCCGTGAATCCTGTCCGATATGGTTCATGTCCCGTAAAAAAGCAGGGCTGGATGCCGAACCGGCATCGGAAGCCGCCGTGGAAACCCTGCCGGCACACACGGTCACCTTTGGATCCGATGGCCAGGCCCAAACGGTCAGCGTTTCGACCGGCACCACCCTCCTGGAAGCGGCACGGCAGGCCGGTGTTCACATCAATGCGTCCTGCAACGGCAAGGGCGCCTGCGGCAAATGCAAACTGATCGTGACGTCGGGTGAGGCGGATGCCCCGGACACCCCATTGCTGACCGAGGCAGAGAAACACAAGGGATATGTGCTGGCCTGCCAGAGCAACGTCACCGGCGATATCCGTGTGCGCATTCCGGAGGATGCCCGCCAGCGCAAACTCAAGGTGGCCGGCATGGGCCAGGAGGCCACCAACCGTCTGAAAGGGCTGGTTACCGAACCGGAACCCATGCTGCGGGAAATCCCCCTCATCCTCGACCCACCCACTCTGGCGGATGCCGTGAGCGACCTGGACCGACTCAAACGGGGGCTGAAAAAAGCAAACTGCGATATCGACCGTCTCAATGTCAGCCTGGACGTCATGCGGCAACTGGCCGCGACGGTCCGCGAAGAGAGCTGGAAGATAACGGTGTCCGTGGTGCAACGCAAATGCTCTAACGAAATCCTGGCGGTCCGCCCGGGCAACAATGCCCCCCGCTCCCTGGGGCTGGCGGTGGATATCGGCACGACCTCCATTGTCGTCTACCTGGTGGACATGGCCAAGGGCACCATCCTGGCCGCGGCTTCCGGACACAATCGGCAGGCCGCCTGCGGCGACGATGTCATCAACCGCATGGTGTGCGCGGAAAAAAGCGGCGTTAAAAAACTCAGCCGCTTGGCATTGGTCACCATCAATAATCTGGTTGCAGAAGCCCTGGACAGTGCCGGCGCCTCCGGGGACCAGGTCAAGAACGTGGTGCTGTCCGGCAACACCACCATGGCGCACCTGCTGTTGGAGATCGAGCCCCGCTACATCCGCCGGGAGCCCTATATCCCCACTGCCACGGAGTTCCCCATCTTCAAGGCCGGTGACATCGGTCTGGCCGCCAACCCGATGGCGGCGGTATTTGTCATGCCCGGTCCGGCCAGCTATGTCGGCGGCGATATCGTGGCCGGCCTGCTTTACACGGGCCTGCATCGGGAGTCGCCCCTGACCCTCTTTATCGACGTGGGCACCAATGGCGAAATCGTGTTGGGAAATCAAGACTGGATGATGACCGCGGCCTGCAGCGCCGGGCCGGCGTTTGAAGGCGGCGGCATCCGCTGGGGCATGCGGGCCGAGGACGGCGCCATCGAAAAAGTCACCATCGATCCGGCAACCCTGGAGCCCGACATCACGACCGTCGGCGGCCAGCCCCCCCGCGGCATCTGCGGCTCCGGGATGATCGACCTCATGGCCGAACTGCTGGATGCCGGCATCATCGACCGCAGCGGTCATTTTCATACCGAACGGGAGCACCCCCGGATCACCGCGATCAACGACGAACCCGCCTATGTCCTGGCCTTTGCCGACCAGACCCCCATGGCGGAAGATATCATCTTTACGGAATCGGACGTCAAAAACCTGATCTACAGCAAGGGGGCGGTTTATTCCGGCTTTACGACGCTGCTCAACGAGGCCGGCCTGGACTTTTCCATGGTCGAACGCATGGTGATTACCGGCGGCTTCGGGCAATACCTGAATATTGAAAAAGCCATTTACATCGGCCTCCTGCCGGACATGGAACGCAGCCGTTTCGCTTATCTGGGCAACAGTTCGATCGTCGGCGCCTATATGGCGTTGCTGTCTGACCGCTACCGCAAGGAGGCCCAGGCTATCTGCAACAACATGACCTATATCGATTTCTCGAGCAATCCGCGCTACATGGACGAATTCACCTCGGCCCTGTTTCTGCCCCACACGAACCTGGACATGTTCCCGAGTGTCGTCGACCGGGACAACACGCGGGCAGTCGCCAATTAAAGGCCCGGCGTCAGGTTGACGGCGTGGCGCCCTGCGGCAATGAGGGTCCTCCCGCAGAGCGGGAGGACCTCAGGTGGCTCCTTTAGGGGGGGCTTGGAACGCTTTTTAAGCTTTTGGTCTTCTCATCTTTTTGTAACCATCCTAGAAATATCACCTCTTAATAATAACGGTTCTCAAGTATTTGGTCCGTATCCTGAAACACGTTTCATCACCATTCAATAAAGGAGGTTGCTCAATGTATTTCAAGCAGATCGCCGTGGAGGGCATGGGATGTCTGTCTTACCTGATCGGTTGTCCGATGGCCAAAGTGGCCTGTGTGGTGGATCCCAAACGGGATGTACAGACGTACATCGATCTGGCGCGTAAGAACGACATGCAGATCACCCATGTGTTCGAAACCCACGTGCATGCCGACCACGTCAGCGGCAACATGGAGCTCAAGTCCCGGACCGGCGCCAAAATCCACTTTATGGAGGACTCTCCCGTCACTTTTGACCACGAAACCGTACGGGAAGGGGATGTCTTCGAATTCGGCAACGCCAAGCTCGAAATGATGAAAACACCGGGACACACCCCCCATTCCATGTCGATTCTGGTCACCGATCGGTCCCGGGGCGAAGACCCCTGGCTGGTGTTGACCGGCGACTGCATGTTTGTCGGCGATGTGGGTCGGCCTGATTTGGCCGGCGCGGAACTGATCGACGAGCAGGTGGACAACCTCTACCAGTCCCTCTATCGCAAGTTGGGGCATCTTCCGGACAGCCTCGAAATTTTTCCGGCCCATGGCGAAGGCTCCCTCTGCGGCAAGGGCATGAGCGCCAAATCAAGCTCCACCATCGGATTCGAAAAGCGCAACAACCCCGTTCTGAACCTGGACGAAACAGCCTTCAAAGAAAACTTTGCCGCCAGCTTCCCCGAGCGGCCCAAAAGCTTCACCCATATCATCAACACCAACAAGTCGGGCCCACCGCTTTTGGAGCGCTGCCCCATCAGCCGGGACCTGTCCCCGGCCCAGGTGAAAACACGCATCGAAGCCGGCGCCACTGTTCTGGATGCCCGGGATACGGCGGCCTTCGGCGGCGTCCACATCCCCGACAGCATCAATATCGGCCTGGCCAAACAGACCGCCAACTGGATCGGCATGGTCATCGAGCCGGCCGCGGAACTGGTCCTGGTGGTCCCGGACGAAGAGGCCTACGAGGCCATGTCCACCCATCTCCACCGCATCGGCTACGACAACATTGCCGGCTATCTCTATGGCGGCATCGCGGCCTGGCAGGAGGCCGGCTACCCCCTGCGCCACCTGTGGCAGATTTCGGCGGAAACCCTCAAGGGAAAGATCGCCGGCAACCACCACCGCCTTGTCGATGTGCGCACCCCGGCCGAATGGCAGATGGGCCATGTCGATGGTGCCATCCACCTGCCCCTTACGGAACTGCTCAAGGGCAACGTGGATTTTCCCAAAAACGAGGAGATCATCGCCATGTGCGGCATCGGCTATCGCGGCAACATCGCCGCCAGCTTTCTCGAAGGCCTTGGCTTCGAACACGTTCACAGCCTGGCCGGCGGCATGAAAGCCTGGCTGAACGCCGGCTATGATGTCGTCGACTGAAACTTAAAAAAAAGGAAAAATGACAATGGAAGAGAAAAAAACCGGAATGCCCCTTTTGGGGGAAGACTTTCCCGAGCTGTCCGTTCAAACCACCCACGGCCCCATGAACATTCCCGGAGACCTCAAAGGATCCTGGTTCGTCCTGTTCAGCCACCCGGCCGACTACACGCCGGTGTGTACGACGGAATTCGTGGCCTTCCAGAAACGGATGGAAGAATTCGACAGGTTGAACTGCAAGCTCATCGGCCTGTCCGTGGACCAGGTTTTCTCCCACATCAAATGGGTGGAATGGATCAAGGAAAAACTCGATGTGGAAATCACCTACCCCATCATCGCCGGCAATGACACGGTGGCGGGGAAACTGGGCATGATGCACCCGGCCAAGGGCAGCAATACGGTACGGGCTGTCTTTGTGGGCGACCCGGAAGGCAAAGTGCGCCTCATTCTCTACTACCCCCAGGAGGTCGGCCGCAACATGGATGAAATCCTGCGCGCCGTGCACGCGCTCCAGGTGTCCGATGCCAACAAGGTGGCCATGCCGGCCGGATGGCCCAACAACGAGCTGATCAAAGACCGGGTCATCGTGCCGCCGGCCACCGACGAAAAAACCGCCAAAGAACGTCTGGAACAGTTCGACAACTACGACTGGTGGTTCTGCCATAAAAAGCTGGAGTGAGCCGTTACGTTCCTCCATCCGATGGTTGCATCAACCCCGCCGCCCGGTCGCGCAAGCAGCGCCGGGCGGTGCTTTATATGAAGGATGCCATCTCTACCCTATCGGTCTTCCCGCAATGGGGTCCGTCAGGCGAACTTGAGGAGCCGCCTTCGCATCCTTCGGGCTACAATTGCCTCAACTGTCACACCGTCATCCGGCCGCGGGCATTCGTTTGCCATGGTAGCACTTCAACGGGGCAACGGGGGCATAGAACAGGCAAAGGTTGCACTGGATGCAGCGCGAAAGCGCCGTGGCCCCGCCGGCAATCTTCCGGGGGAACTTCGGGTCGGCGATGAAGGGCCGGGACAGGGCAACGGCATCGGCATCGCCGTTGAAGAGGGCCGCTTCCATGGCCGCGGGGCGGATGAATCCACCCACCGCTATGACAGGTATGGTGACCGCCTTTTTGACAGCCCGGGCACTGGCGAGATTGTAATTTTCCGAAGATGAATACCGGCTGGCAGGATTTACTTCCGTATCGGGTATTTCCTCTCGTACACTTTCAGCAAGCGGGATAAAAACACCGTGAAAAACAGATAAATTGCGCCGGCCCCCACCAGGAAGGGCACGTAATTGTAGTATTTCGCCCCCAGCAGCTTGGATGTAAACATGAGATCCATCACGCCGATGGTGGAAACCAGGGCGGAATCCTTCAGCAGGACGATCAGTTCGCTCAGAAGCGGCGGAACCATCCGCCGCAATGCCTGGGGCAAAATGACATAACGCATGGTCTGGGCATCCGACATGCCGAGAGAATGGGAGGCCTCGCCCTGCCCGGACGGAATGGCCTGGATGCCGGCCCGGATGATTTCGGCGGTATAGGCGCCGCTGTTGAAACCCAGGGCGATAATGCCGGTGATGACCGGGTCCGGCGACAATGTATTGCCGGTGACCGCGTTATAAATCTGTGGTACGCCCAGGAAGAAGAAAAAAATCTGCAGCAGCACCGGCGTACCGCGGATGAGCTGCACATAAATATCGGATAGGGTGCGGTACCATTTGTTTCGGGAAATGACCCCCATGCCGGCGATAATTCCCAGTATCAAGCCCATCGTGATGGCGCCGCCGGTCAATTCCAGGGTCACCACCGTGCCCTTGAGCAACATGGCCTTGTGTTTCCAGATAAGAAAAAGATCCACCGCGCGACTCCTGAGGACTTGGGTTACGGCGTATGGCACCACAACGGGTTACACCGGCGTTTTCGCAATAAAAAAGCGGGGACCGAAGTCCCCGCGGCAGCAAACGTTTATTTCAATTCCCACTTCTTGATCAGCGCGTCATAGGTGCCGTCCGCCTTGACTTTGGCCAGGGCGTCGTTGAGGTTCTTGACCACCGCGTCGTCCTTTTTATTGGCGATGATGGCGAACTCCTCGTAGGACAGGGGTTTGCCCACCAGTTCGAACCCGCCTTGTTTCAGGTAGGCTTCCGCCACGGGCAGGTCGCAGATGACCGCGTCACTGCCGCCGTTTTTAAGCATGACAAAGGCCACCGTGTAATCTTCGGGGTACTGGATGGTGATCCCCTCGATTTTTTCCGCTTCTTCCTGCCCGGTGGTGCCCAGGCCCACCGCGACCCGTTTGCCTTTCAGGTCATCGACGGACTTGATCCCGGTCTTCGGCGTGGTGACGACCGCCTGGCCGCTGATGTAGTAAGGGTTTGAAAAGTTGACCATTTTCCGGCGTTCTTCCGTGATACTGAAGCCGGACATGCCGATATTCACCTGGCCGCTTTGGGTGGCCGTGACGATGGCCCCGAAATCCATGGTGACGAATTCCGCCTCGATGCCCAACTGGGCACACATGGCATTCAGGAGATCGATGTCGAACCCGACACGCTTGCCGTTGTCGTCCAGCGTTTCGAAGGGGGGGTAGTCCGGGCTGTTGCCCACGGTAATCTTACCGGCCTTTTGGATTTTATCCCAGGTCGACGTGTCCGCCGCCGTGGCCTGGCCCAGGAATACGCCGAGACATGCACATATCGCGGCAACAATCGTCATGGTTCGCATGGGTTTCATTTTTCCTCCTTGGAAATTGTGGTGCTGTATCGATTCGAGTAACAATATATCAAGACAAAACGCGTTCATCATCCGGGGTGGCAATGGCAAACCCTTCGAAAGAATAGAGCCGAATGCCGTTCGCATCCAATTTATAGTCGGCCTCGCCGGCAGCAATGGCCTCAAAAGCCGCGGCGGCGTCGATCAGAAATTGCGGCCGGTGGACCGGTGTATTGTGGGAGCAGTAGACCCTGTCCAGTTGGGGGGCCAGTTCGGCAATGCGGGCCATCGTTTTCCGGTAGGTATGGAAAGCCGACCCTTCCAAATGGGCGTATAGTACGGCCGGATAGAGCGTATCCCCGGTAAAGAGCAGGCGGTTTTCCCGATCCAGGAGCATGATGCTGTCCGGTGAATGGCCGGGCGTGTAGAGCGTCTCCAGCCGTCGACCGCCAAGGTCGAATAGATGGCCCTCCTCGATGGTTGCGAAACGGCAGGCCGGTATGCGATAGGCCTCCGGATCAAAACGCTCCGGGACGGGCATCCAGATGGAATCGCCGCGAAGGTGCACCGATAGCTGGTCCGGTTCCATACCGTCACCAAGCCGTTTGATCGCGTGAGGGTGGTTGTAGACATGCACGCACGGGAAACGGTGATTGTCCCCGATGTGATCAAAATGGGTGTGGCTGTTGACGACGACGACATCGAGCGTGGTCAGTTCCTCCACGACGGCCCTGATGTTGGCGATGCCCAGGCCGGTATCGATCAACAGCGCTTTATCGCTTCCCAGTACGAGAAAGGAAATGACTTCCTGGAAGTGGCCCGGTTCATAAAGGGCCATCACATTGCCGGGCAGTTGATAAACCTCGAACCAGGGTTCGGAGGTCTCAATTTTAGGCAGTGCGGCGTATTCCGGCCGGGGAAGGGTTGAAAACCAGCGTTGAGGCTGGATGGCGTCTTCCAGAAGGCTTTCTTCAGGCATCGTGCGGATTCACTTTCGTGGCCATCAAGCAGGCCGTTTTGGAAAAAAGCCTTCTTTATTAACACTGACCTGAAAAAGCAAATAAAAAGAGCGAAAACGCCGCTCGGGGCCAAAAGATGCCATTTATGGATGGGCACTATTTACACCTTTTGGCGAGAAGAGCGACAGGCCCCTCGGCGTCAGGGCACGCACGCTCTCGCCACCGGGTCAGGCACGGCCTCCGCCTTTTTCTTCCGAGGTTTCCGGGGTCGGTTTGATCTTGGTCTTCCGCCGGATCGGGGGTGGCTTCTTCCAGATAGCGTCGCGGCTGAAACACGTCCATCCCCAGCGCAGCCATTTCAGCAGGGCAAAGGCCAGCCACAGGGACCAGAACAGCATCAACATGCGATAGAGCCACATGGGCAGGGTCAGCGCCCACGGCTGCGGCATCCATGCGCCGATCCGGTCCTGGGTCCAGTGGAGCAGGTAGCGGGTGGATCCGTTGCCCGCGATCTGCATGTCCGGTGTCCCCAGCAGGCCGCGCTCCACCGCTTCGTAAAGCCCGGCCAGGGCCGCGATGGTCCACAGTACGATAACCACCTGCACCAGGTCGAATTGGAACCAGCCGACTTCCGCCGGTTTTCTTTCCCGCCAGGCCAGCGCAAAAAACCAGCCCACCACGATGAGCGCCGCCGGAATCGATGTCTGGGTCAGCCCCACGGTCAGAAGGATCCAGGCGACGTATTTGAGTGGCGTGAGCCGGGTCCGGGCCAGGGCAAACGCCACCAGCACCATGACGAGGAGATAGCTCCAGAAGAGAACGGCAGGCCCCAGGCGCGGTCCGCCGGTAAATATGATCCAGCGGCTGTCCGGCATCTCAAACGACACGGTGGCGTTGACCGCTTCTTCACCGATCTTGACGGGCGGCGCTTTGACAAACAGCCGGGACGGCGAGGGCTGGTGCCACTCCAGCAGGATCTCCTGGGCCCCGGGCGCCAGGGGAATCGGCACCCCGCGCTCTTCCGCACGGATCGGGAGCGTTTTGCCGTTGAGCTGGGCCAGTTGCAGTTCGGCCGCCGCCGGCAGTTCGATCCAGTGCCGCCCCCCGGTGCTCGTGCGGGCGGCCACTTTCAGGCGGGCCCGATCAAACCGCTGGCCCGGGATGAACACCAGTTCGGCCGCATCCAGCGTCAGGGAACGTCCCGGGACAGCTTCCGGCCGGGTCACCCGGATCTCGACGCGCTCCCCGGGCCATGGCCGCCATTCCGGCTGCCACTGCCCGCTTTTGCCCTGGTGATGAATGGCGGGTATCCCCTGCATTTCGCAATGCCATACGGGACTGGCATCCAGGGTCCAGGTCTCGGTCCAGGGAACGGCCCGGGGGGCTGCCAGCGCAAGGGCCGGCGCGAACGCCAACACGGAATCGAACCGCACCTGTTTGACGGCCGGGGCCATGTCGAGACGGACGGTGCTCTCCTGGGTCTCAATACCCGGCGTGGTAATGGACTCGCCCGCCAGAAGGGGAAGGGACACCACCACCGGCGTGCCCGTCGGGGTGATGCGCGTCACCGTGGTGGCCACCTGCCAGGTCAAACCAAGGTGCAGGGTCCGGTGGACATGCAAAAAAGGCGGGAGGACATTGTCCTTGTAGTCCACCGATTTTTCTTCGGCCGGTTTTTCAGCGACCAGCTGGACCGTGCCCGCCACCTTCCCGTCCGGCCCAATGCCAACCACCTGCCACCCCTCGGCCGTATAGCTGGCCGTGTGAGGCTGGAGAGGAAACGACAACTGGACGGTGCCGGAACCCGGCGCCACACCGCCTGTCAGGGCTATGGTATGGACACCTTCAGGTACAAGGATCCACAGGCGGCCGGCGGCATCGCGGGCCAGATCGCGGGCGGGCGACCCGTCCATGCTCACCTGAACGGGTGTCCAGGATTGGGCCGTTACCGGAAGCGGCACAGCGGTTTGGACAGCCGCGTGCACCCTGAGCAGCACCTGCAGGGCCTCCGGGCGGGCGGTCATCTCCATCTGCACGATATCGGCGCAATCCGGGAGACAGTCGGGTTTTTCCAGCAGGCGTTTTTCCAATTGCTCCAACAGGGCCGTCGGGGGGAAGCCATCCCCGGCGGCATGGCTTTGGTCGGCCAGCAAAGGCACCAGGATCACCGCACCCAACAGGCCGGCGGCCACCCCCGGTTGAAACCGGGTGCGAATCGTTTGCCACCAGGTTTTCCAGTGCACGACCCCGAGGATCAGAACGCCCAGGAGCAGGACCCGCACAACCGCCAACAGCAGATTGGCCCAGGGCGGAATCAGCCAGAACCGGCAGGTTTGGCTGCTTTGGACCGGCCCGTTCCACGCAAAGGGGTGGGCGCGCCAGCGCCAGCGGGGCAGGCCCGGGCCGGTGGGCACCAGGGCATCCGGATCGAACTGTTCGACGGCGCTAACCGGCCGGGGTCGACGTTTCAGGCTGGATCCGGCCAGCGATTTCATCTTGGCCGGAGCAGCGCGATCAGCTTCCACCCGGATTTCGCCCTCCAGGGCCTCCTCCTGCAATGGCGCCGGAGCCTGGGCCATCTGCGGTGAAGGCGCCATGGCCCGGTGGGAAGATGCGGTGAACACGTTGGCGCGCTCCAACTGGGGATAGATCCCCCAGCGGATCTGCTGCACCATGAAGGGAATCGCCATGGCCAGCAAAACCACAATGGCCATGAACCCCCACAGCTTGACCAGGCCCCTGATCCGGCCCTCCGGCAGCACTTTCAGGAGCGCCATGGCCGCCAGGATGTGCAGCCACACGTAAACCGGCGCATTGGGCTCCTGATAGACAAGCGCCATGGTCACCAGCGCCGCGAGGCCCCAGCGCCAGTTGCGGATTTTAAAAACAGCCAGGGCGATGATGAGAACAAGAAAAAAATCGAGCAGGGTCCATTGCTGGATCCAGCTGCCGTCCATGCGGTCCACCCCGTCCGCCGCAAAAAGCCGCCAGCCGGGCGGCAGATTGAGAACACCTGAGACCTTCTGAAAATCGTGGGTCCAGCCAACGGCCGGCAGCGTGCCAAAAACCGAAGCCCCATAGCGGGCCTCAGCCGTGAGATTCAGGCTGCCGCGCCGCAATTCCACGCCCGGCAGGCCGTTGGGCCCGTGCCGGGTGATCATACGGTCGCGACCGTCCACCGATACACGGCCAAGCGTAAAAGGCGGTGCCATGGCCACGGACCACTGCCGGCTCACGGTACCCTGCAGGCGGTCCTGGAGGGTAAACCCACCGCCGTCGAAATCCAGCCACCAGGTCCGGGCCAGGGTCAGCCGGTCCGGCGCCGGATCGGGGTCGCCCCGGCGGACCTCCTTGAAGACCAGACCGCCCCCCGCTTCGATCAGGTAGGCCGGAAAGCCGCGCCATTCCGGCGGCATATCGGTCCGCGCGGGCTCCACCGATGATGCGCCGGAGACCTCCACCATGCGAAAGTGATTCCAGGCCTGAAACGACCAGATTTCCGGCGCGTAGGCGCCGGGCGCCGTCATCCCGGTCACGGGCCCCTCGGACCGCGCCGTGATTTGGATTTTCCACTGGCCGGGCCGGGCCTGCACAAAAAGGGCTCCTCCGGGCCCCAGTTTGGCCGGCAGAGGGCTTTGCAGGCCGATGGCCCGGGTGCCGTCCGGCAGCACATCATCCAGCCGGATTTCCCTGGCCCGACCGGAAACGTCCAGGCGGAACAGGCTGGTGATGCGCATGGGAATCGTATCGTCCAGCCGTCGGAAGACATGCACCTGCAGGCGATCGGCCGCCCCGGTCTGGCCTTCCCGGGGCTGGAGCCAGAGGCGTCCGTCCGGATCGTACTGCAAGCGCTTCACCGTGCGGCCCCCGATCGCAAGATCGATCAGCCCGACGGCCGGCGGCACCGGAATCGTTTCCGGCAGCGTATGCCAGGCGAAACGGCCCGCCACAAGATGGCGGCCCGCCGTAAGATGCACGTAGGGTTTTCCGCCCCGGTTGATGACCGGTGTTTCCTGATCGTCAACCCGGACGCCTGCAGGCCAGATGCCAAGGCCGGCATCACCGGCCAACGGCTGCCAGCCCTGGGAAAAAACCATCCACTCCTGGGCGAATGTCCCCCCGCTGGCATCCAGATCGAAACGCAGGCGCGACGGCCAGTCGCAGCGATAGGCTTCACCGTCGTTGTAGTTGGTCGGGCAGAGACGATCTTCCTTGTCGAAGAGGACCCAGTGCTTCCATTCATAAAGCGATTCGGGCGTGCTTTGCCTGACGTTTTCTTCGGAAGAAAGGGCAAAGGCCGACGACGCCATTGCCAGCAGGAGAAGCACCGCAATCAAATTGTATCGACACGTCTGCATAGGGTCTCCAAATGGTTTGCGAGGGTCTGATGGTCACGATATGCCGTGGCCACCGAATGAAAGGCGGGTCGTTTGGGGCGTTAGCGTTGCGACGACATCCAGGATCCTGTCGTCGGCAGTCCTTCTTGGTTATCCCGAACACTCCCGGAATCGCTTCCATCCTGAGCTTACGCCGCCATCAACCGATGAAGCTATAGTGATCGGAAGAACGCTAGCGATCAAACCATAAAGTGAAGGCGGTTTCAATCCTATTTTGGTCTTGACAGGCGGGGTCGCAGCCACCTAAGATAGCGTCTTAGCATGACCTGCCAGAAGGCAGGCGGATCAACGTTTATCGATATTAGCGTTTAAGCCACGAAGGCCGGCAACACCCCCGGAAGGTGTTGTGCTTCGTGGCTTTTTTTATGGGGAGTCCGCCAAACACATGAAAAAAAACCATCGGCCTATCGTTTTCGTTCTCGTCGCGACCATCATTACTATAGCCGGGTTGGGCTCCCGCCCGGCCATGGGCCGCAGCATCACGGATGCGGCCGGCCGGGACGTTTCAGTCCCCGACAGCGTGGATCACGTCATCTGCTCCGGGGCCGGTATCTTGCGGCTGTTGACCTACCTCGATAGCCAGGACCGCATCGTGGCCGTGGACGACATGGAAGCCCGGCGACCGCAGTTCGACGCACGCCCCTATGCGTTGGCCAATCCCCGCTTCAAAACCCTCCCCGTCTTCGGCGGGTTTCGCGGGCATGATCACCCGGAACGCATTCTGACCCTGGATCCCCTGCCCCAGGTCATTTTCAAGGCCCGTTCCTCAACCGGCTACGATCCGGAAGAGCTGGCCATAAAAACCGGCCTTCCGGTGGTCGTCCTGAACACCGGCGACCTCGGCCGCCATCGTCCCGACTTGTACCAGGCCCTCCGGATCATGGGAACGGTCCTGGGGCAATCCCCAAGGGCCGAGGCGGTGATCGCCTTTTTCGAACAACGCATCCATGACCTGGAAGCCCGCACCCATCCTATCCCGGCGGACAAGCGTCCGGGCTGTTTTGTGGGCGGGATCGCTTATCGAGGTCCCCACGGGTTTCAATCCACCGAGCCGGCCTACCCGCCCTTTACCTTCGTCAATGTCCGCAACCTGGCCGGCCGGGCCGGATCCGGCGCTGAAACCCTGGCCCACAGCAGCGTTGCCAAAGAACAGATCGTCGTCTGGAATCCCGATCGGCTCTTCCTGGATCTGTCCACGCTGCAAATGGGCGGCCAGGCCGGCGGATGGCATGAACTGAAAACCGATCCGGCCTACCGCGGCCTCAGTGCCGTTCAAGAGGGGCGGGTCTATGGGCTTCTGCCCTACAACTGGTACAGCTGCAATTTCGGCTCGATCCTGGCCAACGCCTATTATATCGGCAAATGCGTCTATCCGGAGGCCTTCGCGGATACCGATCCGGTCGCCGAAGCGGATCGGATCTACACCTACCTGGTGGGCCAGCCGGTGTTTGACACGATGAACAAGGCTTTCGGGGAGATGGTCTTTCGACCGGTCCCCCTGCGATAGGAAATCCATGCACTTTCATGACGGCACCCTGAACCGGGATTACACCCGCTACACCCAACGCAAGCTCCTCCTGATCCATGCCGGCCTGGCCGTGCTGGTCCTGGCCGTCCTGTACGGCATTGCCAGTGGCGCCGCCCGCATTCCCGTGGCCGAGGTGATCCGATCCCTGATGGGCACGGGTGCGTCCCCGCGCTTCGATTTGATTGTATGGCAAATTCGCCTGCCCCAGGTGCTGGCAGCGGTTGTCGCCGGGGCCGGTCTTTCCGTGAGCGGTGCCGTGATGCAGTCCATCCTGCGCAACCCCTTGGGATCACCGTTTACCCTGGGCATCTCCCACGCGGCCGCCTTCGGCGCCGCCTTTGCCGTCATGATTCTGGGCTCCGGCACCATGACCAGCGCCGGGTCCATTGCCATTGCCAATCCTATCGTCACGACAATGGCGGCCTTTTCCTTCTCCATGCTGGCCGCGCTTTTCATCGTGGCCGTATCCCGCATGCGGGGGGCCAAACCGGAAACCATGATCCTCGCCGGGGTCGCCCTGGGCGCCCTGTTTACGGCCGGCACCATGCTGCTGCAATTTTTTGCCGACGATGTTCAGCTGGCCGCCATGGTCTTCTGGACGTTCGGGGATGTGGCCCGGGCCGGCTGGCAGGATCTGGCCATTCTGGGCGGGGTCACCGCGGCGGCGACCCTTTACTTCCTGTTCAATGCCTGGAACTACAACGCGGTGGACGCCGGCGATGAAACCGCCCAGGGACTGGGGGTCAACGTTGGACGGGTGCGTCTCTGGGGCATGCTGACGGCCTCACTGGTAACGGCCGTCATTGTTTCTTTTCTGGGCATCATCGGCTTTGTGGGCCTGGTATGCCCCCATGTGGTGCGCCGCCTGATCGGCGGTGACAACCGCTTTCTGCTGCCCGCCACGGTTGTTTTGGGTGCTATCCTGCTCCTGGTTGCGGATACCGTCGCCCGCCTGGTCCTCGCCCCGCACCTGCTGCCCGTCTCCATCATTACGGCTTTTTTGGGGGCCCCGGTCTTCATGCTGCTGATCGTGAAAGGACAACGCGGATGATCCTGCATATCGACGATATCGCCTTCCGCTACAACGGCAAGCCGGTCCTGGACAATGTTTCCATGGCTGTCTCAAAAGGCGAACTCGTTGCCGTTCTCGGCCCCAACGGTGTCGGCAAATCCACCCTGCTGCGATGCATCAACGGCATTCTCAGGCCGTCCTCCGGGGCTGTCATGGTGGAAGATGAAAATGTGCTCCAATTGAGCGCCATGGCGGTGGCGCGCCGCATCGGCTACGTGTCCCAGTACCAGACCGCCGGCAAACTCACCGCCTTCGATGCCATCCTGATGGGCCGGCGCCCCCACATCCGCCTGCAGGTCCGCCGGAGGGACCTTGAAATCGTCGACGGCGCCATCAAAAGTTTGCACCTGGAAGACCTGGCCATGCGGCCCATCGACCGCATGAGCGGCGGCGAGCTGCAAAAGGTCGCCATCGGGCGGGCCCTGGTCCAGGAGCCCCGTCTTCTCCTGATGGACGAACCCACGAGCAGTCTCGACCTGAAAAACCAGATTGAAATCCTGAAACTGATCCGCCATGTGGTCCGGGAGCATGCCGTCGGCGCCGTCATGACCCTGCACGATCTCACCACGGCTTTCCGGTACGCCGACAAGTGCCTGTTCCTCAAAAACGGCCGCATTCACGCTGTCGCCGCTCCCCGGGAAATCACCGGTGACATCATCAGGGAAGTCTACGGTATCCCCGTGGAAATCCATCACCACAACGGCTTTCCCCTCGTAATCCCTCAATGACAAGGAGTAAATCTATGCCCTGCCAACTGACCCAAGAGCAGATCGATCATGCCATCGCCTTCCACGGCCACTGGTGCCCGGGGCTGGCCAGCGGCATCCGGGCGGCGGAATGGGCGCTTGCGGAAATGGGGCCCCGCTCGGAAGACGAAGAACTGGTGGCGGTCGTGGAGACCGACTATTGCGGCATCGATGCCGTTCAGTGCCTCACCGGCTGCACCTTCGGCAAAGGCAACCTCATCTACCGGGACTATGGCAAGTTGGCCTTTTCCTTTTATCGCCGCTCGGATGGCAAAGCGGCCCGCCTTGTTCTGAAGGGTATGGGGAACACGGCCGAACAGGAAGAAATGACCGCCCTGCACCGCAAAAAGGCCACGGGCTTGACGCCCGGGGAGGCGGACCGGCTTCAGGCCCTCCGGGAACATGTCGCCGCCCAAACCATGGACGCCGCACTCGGAGACATCTTTGATATCCAGGCCTTGAACGACCCGCCGCCCCAAAAGGCCAGGATACTCGAAAGCCGTGTGTGCGACGGATGCGGCGAAAGGGTCATGGAAACCCGCACCCGGCTGCGGGGGAACAAATGCTACTGCCTGCCGTGCTTCGAAAAGCAGGCGGATGTCGCCTGAAAGAAACAGCACCTTATGCTTTGCGGAAAAGAAAGGCGTCTTCGGCCACGAGCTCAAGCCGGGCGTTGTAGCGCCGGGCGATATCATCGAGGGTTCTCCGGCTGTAGAAGCAGATGTGGGTCAGATCGCGAATGTAATGCCACCGGCGGAAGGCTTGCTTGTCGATGACCAGCTTGGTCATGATCCCCAGCCAGCCCCCGGGTTTGAGCAGTTGGAACAGGGTGTCGAATTCCGAACCGGGGGCGCGCAGGTGCTCCACCACTTCCGTGGCGCAGATGAAGTCGTAACGCTTCCGGAATACCCCGGGGTCGTTATTGTAGAGCGGGTCGTATAAATCCACCGTGTGCCCCTTTTCTTCCAGCAGGGCTTGCAGGGCCGGCCCCGGTCCGCAGCCGAAATCCAGTCCGGTCCGCCCGGGAGGCAGCCTTTCTGAAAGGGGATCGCTCAGCCGCGACAGGAATCGGCGGTACCCCGGATCCCCGGGGTCGTTTTGATGAAAATCATAGGTGCGGCGCTCTTCTTCCGCCGAAACCCAGTAGCGTTCGGGGACAAAAACCAGCTGACAGGCGTCGCATTGCAGGTAGGTTCGCGCCCTGTCCCGAAAAAACATCAGGATATCACGACAGCGGCACAGAGGGCATCCTGTCCTGTCACGGGAGCCATCGCTCCCTTCGCCGTTAGGATCATAAGCGTTCATCAAAAGTTAAACCCGGCGGATGAGGCTTTTCGTTGCGAAGTGGTGGATGTCCTGCAGGTAACGCATGCTGGCCGCTTTGCGTACCGAGGCTTTTAGCGTCGCCCCGACCAGGTGGAAAAGAAACGCCGGATCCCGGGTGACCGCCGGCATGCCGAGTTTGTGGCCGATGGCCAGGTTCATGTCGCCGGCGGTGGTGAAGCACTTGTCCAGGTGGATGACTTTTTTGGCGTTGATGATGTCGGCCCGGGCGCAGCTGCCCAGCAGGAAGACGTCTTCCCCCCGGGCATCGATGGTCTCTTCACAGCGGCCGATCACGAACGTTACGGGCCTGGCACCGGCAAACGCTTCGGCGCCGGCGAATCGCTCAATACCGCCCAGAAACATCTTGAGGCCCATGACGCATCCCGTCAGGCATTTGTGCCCGTTGCCGGCATGATAGCTGCCCCAGTAAAAGCGCATGGGCGATTGCAGCCGCTCGAGCTCCCGGCCCACATCCTGCCAGCGCGTATAGGCATCATCGTAGGGCAGTAGCCGTTGGGCCTGTTCGTCCAGGTCGGCAACGCTTTGCAGGTCGCCCGCAAGGGTGACCTGGTCGATCCGGGACGGCCCATAACCGCGTCCGACCGCCGCCTGGAGATAGGGCACATCGGCCAGGTCAAACCCCAAAAGCCTTGCGCCAACGATATCCACGGCCATGGGATTGGTGCCCATGATCACCAGACCCAACTTGCGGGGGGTGGGAAAGGCCTCGTTGCCCACGCCCACGTCAATGGCGTCCATGACGATGAAATCCGGATAACCGGGCGCCAAAAGATCGACGATTTTTTCGTCCAGCATAAAATCGTGGCGGATGGCGCGCTCGTCATCCGAGCAAATGCCGATGTTGAGTTTGACCGCACCGGTCATGTTGCTGACGCAGTGGCACTTGAGTTTGGGGAGATAAACCTTGGTGTCCGCCCGGGCCATTTTGCGGGAAATTCGCAAGTTGTCGTGCACCACCCCGCCGACAAAGACGGATTCGCGCGGCTCTTCGTCCATGCAGAAGATCCCCACCGGACAGCCGGCCTCCTGATTGACGCACGCCACTTCATCGTAGTAGCCGGCGTTCCGGTAGCAAAGCCGGGTGGGCATCCCCACGGCGCAGTTCTCCCCCATATCGATCCGCTTCACCGCCGAAGATCGTGCAAGTGCTGTGAGGGAGGCGCCCACCAGGGGCGTGGCGGTATAAGCCGTGCTGCCGAACCGCTCGGTGTTGTAGGCAAAGACCACATTGGGCTTCACCATGACACGGCCGCGCGGGCGGTAGTTGCAGTAGGCCATGCCTTCCGACACAATGGCTTCTATCCGTTTCCGATCGTAGTCCTCGCAGCGCTTGATAAACACCGTATTGCCCGGATCACTCGAACCCATCGCCGCCTCCGCTCGCCCCGTTGGAATAGGAAGTGTCTGCTCAATATCAGGCCGGTTTGTCTTGTAAAGGCATAAAAGGCAGGGCACGATATGTCAAGCGTTGGCCGTCTGCAACCATCGCTTCAGCTTCAAATAGAAAATACGCAAAAGTCGCCGCTGCCGTATCAATGGCCTTCGATCTATGGATCTCGCCTCCGACAAAATGATAGCGGAATATCCTTGAGAATCGAAGGTGAGGCCAACTGTGGCGTTTGACGTCCAATCGATCGGTCGCGTTTGCTCTCGACAAACCGCCGAGCGAATTCGTAAAGCTCATTCAAAGTAACTTGCCGGTCATTGTCCCTATCGCCATCGCCCCAAAGACCCTTTAGCAAAGCGTATGTGAACAGTCCATGTCGACCTTCAGGATATTCCTGCGACGACTCATCCCCTTTGGAGGCCGCGAGAAGCGCAAAAGCAGACGTCAATGATTTTTTCGCCAACGCGTGTATATCCAAAGGGCCTGAAATAGCCCGGGCCTGACAGGTGTCGACAATGAGAATCCGACGGCCGGCAGTTGCCCTCAACGCGTCGAAAAAAACTTTCCACGGCACCAGTGAGGGTACTCCCGCCTCTGGTAGTACCTGACCGCTCCGGCGCGAGTTTTCGACACGCTGAATATCGGCAATTTCGGCATCGGAAGGTACGAAATAGTAATTCCCGGCCAGATCACTCACGCCGTGCGATGCCAAGAAGACGATCACGGTGTCATTGGCACCGGCATCGGCAATAAAATCGAGACTGGCAAGAATTTGGGTCTTCCGTGGCTTGATGCCGGAGCGATCCGAAATGACGCGATGATGGACGTCATGATAAATTCCCCCTTTTTGCTGGCTAAATAGGGCGGCGATGTTGACGGCATCCTGGACCGCATAGGTGAGATTCCATGACGGCATCTTGGGGAAATGGTTAACCCCCACGGCCAACAGATAAAGATCCCCCCGCTTCGCTTCGATTGTGTTGCCATCATAAGGCACTGAGGTATGGGCCAACCCCATGGACCTGCCGTTGAAAACCTCGACCCGTATATTGTTTCTCCTGCTCTGCACAGGAATTTCAAGCTGGCGGGAGAATTGGTTTCGCTCCTTTCCGAACAACAACCTTTCTGTGGACGGAATTATCGGAATATCGTTTACAAATACAGCGAAGGATTCCATTGGCAGACTTTGTTTGTCGGCTTTAAAAACCAACTCAATCTTATTGGAACGGCCTCTGCCAGAAGGTTTTGATAACCCAATCTCAACGCGAGGGGGCGCTATTGACCGCAAGTCTTTAATATCGAAGAACGGCCCGCCAAGCATTTTAGCGGCCTTTTTTCGATTTCCGAGATAGCGAAAATAGGATTGGACGTATGCCGGTTGAAAAAGAATACGCTCAAATTGCATGGCCGCGTAAAAGTGAGCCTCCTGGTCCTTGCCATTGTTTAAATGCCATCCGACCAATTCATCTCCATAGGGAGAAGACATGTAGTACCCTTCCGGCGTCCAAGCAATCCAACGGTTGCGATCCGCATGTGGAAAGAATGCCAAAATTTCATTTCCATCGAGCATGCGGTACCAGCGGATCGTACCGTCCGCCAGATGAAGGACGGCGATACGGCTGTCTTTTGAAATATTCACCGCCCAAGCGGCCGAATCCAAAGGAGTCCGCCAGATTTTGTGCCCTTCCTGATCAAAATGATAAAGGTTCCACTCCGTACCGAGCAGAAAACCGCCGTCATTCGGCGATATTGCCAGACACCATGATATTTCATTTGTGCCCAGCCTCAAGCGCCGGCCATTCAGCTTGGGCTTGGCCTTGCCACACCACCCTGTAACTTGCAGCCGAGGCGATTCGAGAATCGGAAGCAAATAGCTATTCTTCCAAAGCGGGTTCAGCTGGAGTGATCTTCCCGCAACATCAAAAAGGGCTGCTTGGCGGCCTTTCGCTTCAAAACTGAAAATCACTTTGGTGGCATCTTCAGAAATCGGAAACCCTCTTATCGCAGGCTCTTCTAACCATCCCTTTTGATCTTGCGAAGCATTCACCTGTTGCGAAGCCAGCTGATCCATATATGTCTTCAACATGGAAGAAGGTATGTTCATATAGCCCCTGAAATCAGCTTTGCAGGGACGATGGTAGTAAACTTTCCTGCCGGCGGAATCCAGAACGCCCCAAGCGGTGTTATGGGCAACAAATACGATGCCGCCATTCTTGAGTGGAAATATGTCCTGAATGGCATCGTTATCTGCCGGAAAAACGGTCTTGGTGCCACGGCCCTCCTTGGACCATCGGATCACCGGTGCCATCCGTTTACCCGCCCATGTCATTGGGTACCCCCCGGCGTACAGACAACGCCCATCCTTGGACCATGTAACCGGCTCCAAACCGTGCGTGAGTCCACTGGTATCCGGAGAATACAGGAATTGTAAGTCCACGCCTGATATCACATCGACTTTCGGGGTATCCTGAGCCCAATAGCCCTTCGAGGACCAGTATCCTATCGCTATTTTTTTTCCATCAGGGGCATATTGCACGCAATATGGCGGACGATCATGGGGGGATTTTCGTTTAGATATAAGCTTTAGGCTGTCCTTCCGGACACGGTACAGCCGCACAAAGCCATCAGGGGAGACGGAGGCGATAAGTCGGTCCGGGCCGAAGTCCACACTGGTGCATTGCGATTGGTAGTCTTCATCTCGACCGATAAGGTCGTAAGTCGGTATTCGATATATTGCAAGCCCGTTGCGATAAGCAATGGCCAGATAGCGACCCTGCCGCGAATAGTCAATATGCTTGATTGGCCCTGCAAAGCCTTTGATACGCCGTATAAGTTTTCCGGATTGCGTTTCAAATATGTAGACCGAACAGGTTCCCTCCCATGAACATCCTGTTCTGCCGCCGCAAGCAACCGCACGGCCATCAGGCGAAATTGCCAATGCGCCGATAGCGCCTTCTTTTCCTTCCCCAATCGGCGGGCGCAAGGTTCGCAGTAACCGACGGTTGATCAGGTCCCACACCCGCACCGTCTTATCGTTGGCACCGGTCACCATGTAGCGATTGTCTGCATCGACATCCAACTCCCAGGTGGAGGCCGTATGCATTCCTGTATCCAGCCGGAGGAACGGTTTCCGGGGCGGCTTTCGATCCGAGCCCTCGACTTCAAACTTACCTTCTGCAAGCTCGCGCCCCTCGAAATAAAGGACCACGCGATAGGCCCCGGGCAACCACCATGAACCGCTCCTTGCGCCCCATCCCCGGTATACCCGAAAGTGGGTCCAGTTCGGCTTAACATGAAACCGGCAGGCGTCTTTTGCTAGAATGCGGCCGTCGGATCGGAACCAGATAGCATCAATGTTGAAATATATATCACGTTTCGGTGGAGAGAAATTGAGGCGAAGTTCCCAATAGATATATCGTGTGCCCCGGCGTTCAAATCGGGTTCTGTAATTTCTATTCCCGAATGGGCTCGCCGTGTATCCCGATTCAAAAAAGCGCAGCTGAATTGCGTTCAGGTTATCCAAAGGCAATGGCGCAGGGAGAGGTGCCGATAATCCCAGCCGCTGTCCTCCGGTTCCGCTATGGCACCCTATTGCCGCCAACAGGATAACGATGAGGAAAGGGGCTTGCGCCCGCAGGGTGTGCCGTTTAAACACCTGATCACCTCCCGTCAGTGTAAGCGGTCAACGTGCATGACACGATAACCTATCCCAAAAACAAGATTAGGGTGCATGACAAGACGTAAGGCGGCAAGAAAACGGAGCGAACGCTAATTACATGAGCATTTCGAGGCGGCTACCATCGCCACCTCCGCTCGCCCCGTTGGAATAGGAAGTGTCTGCTCAATATCAGGCCGGTTTGTCTTGAAAGGCATAAAAGGCAGGGCGCGATATGTCAAGCGTTGGCCGGTGGCCGCCAACCCTCAGGTCCCGTAGATGGCATAGCGGCGCCACCCTTCAGCGGGGTATCCAACAATTCATTTGACGACGCCATCCATTTCGCCTAAATGACGCCTTTATCTTGGATACGGGAATATGAAATCGCATCGATGTGTTAATGACAGGTCATACAGGAGGACGGAAATGAAGGTCATTACCCTGCAGGGAAGCCCCCGAAAAAATGGCAATACAGCCCAGGTACTTTCCTGGGTCGAACAAGAGCTTGGCGCTTTGGGTCACGAAGTTGAATCCATCTTTTTGAATACGAAAAACCTTAAAGGGTGCCTTGCGTGTGGCCAATGCAAGGAAAAGCCGGATACCGTCGGATGCATCCAGAAAGACGATATCCCGGAAATTCTGGAAAAAATGACCCGGGCCGAGCTGGTGATTTTTGCATCGCCCCTCTATTTCTGGGGTGTGAGCGCCCAATTGAAAACCGTCATCGATCGCACCTACAGCCTTTATGTCGATTATCACCAGCCCGGGCATGCTTCACTGGTTGAGGGGCAACGCCAGGCCTTGCTGGTAACCGGCGGTGGCCCCTACGAAAATAATGCCGAAGCCGCCTTCACGGCGTTCGGCCGCCTGCAAAAGCCCCATAAGGCGGTAAACGCCGGGGAGCTTTTCATCGGGTCGTGTTCAACACCGGACCAATTGGATGAGCGCATCAAAGACAAAGCAATCGCCTTCGCCCATAAAATCATTGGATAGGACGGCATGACTATCAAGCGTCCTGAAGGTAGTGCGATATCTCCTGGACATACAAAGTTGAATTGAGGGATTAAAATTCAACATAAATCTTATTGTGTATGTCGGGTTCGATGGTTTCAAAATCAATGAAAAGATGGGTGGAGCAAACGTCCGTGGCAGCGGCATAGGTGGGGATGGTCCCGTTGGCTTCAATCCGCTTGATCCGTGGCTGTCCCCGAAGACGTGTGCCAACGGTCAGTCCGCCCTGGAGTGGCCTCGCGCCGTGAAAGGCGAATTCAAGGTCGAGCGAATGATCGTTTTCCATTTTTCGGTAGGGCGCAATGCTGCCGAAAATATGGCGCTGCGCCCAGATTTCCAGCCTTGAAGAGCGGCGTATCGCCGCGGTTTCGCCCCGGGGACGTATGGAGGCTTGGAAATCACCGATGATGATCCGATTGGGATACCCCGCGTAATATTCCCAGGGATAAACAGCGTTGCCAGCTTCGAGAAGAGCGGCGATGGCGGCGACACCGCTTTCGGCGGCTTCTTGGGGGTTGAGGACAAAATGGTTGACTTCCATACCGAAGGTCAGGGAATGGAAGGCATCGTAAAAAACCTGATTAACATGGTTGTTGAAAGCGCCGTCCGTAAGCGTAGCCGCTTTATTTTTCAGGTTGCGATAGAATTCGGCGGTATGCAGAAGGAACGGATAGCCTTTCTGGGCGGCCCCCTGGATCATTTGGTCTGCCAGTGTATGCAGGATATAGGGGTCTTCCCCGGATCGGGCGGTCTCATCAATAATGACAGCCTCCAGGCCACCCCAGTTGTACCCGTATTTCCCCTTTCCAACGCTGTGAACGTCTAGAACTAAATCCGGAACGATGGAAAGACCGAATTTGATGATGGATTCTTTTTCGAGCGTCGAAAGCCGATTGGCAGGAAGACCAAAGGTTTGCGTAGCGCAGCCATCCGGATTGGCGACCGGCACCACAATGACCTGTTGATTGATCAGGACGTCCCTTGCTTCCGGTGAAGCCAGCCATTCAAGGAGCTGCAGGCCGACGGTGCGGGTACCGAGTTCATCCCCGTGCCGTCCGAAAACAATTAGAACGATCTCCTTGTTTTGGTCCGGATGGTCGGTATTGGTGACAAAAACCGCGCGGATTGCCCTTCCTTCCGCGGTGTGGCCGATGGTTTCGATCTGAGTGATATCAGCATTTGTTTGGGCAAACCGTTCCACCCGATCTCGTACCTCTTCCCATGTTGGAAACGAGTCGGATGACCATCTAGTCCGTGAAGAACTGCCGCACGTCACGCGTTAAGACCTTTCCCATTCGGTTTTTGGGGATCTCTTCGACAAATCTGACATCCTTGGGCGTTTTCCAGGCATGTAGATGGTTCCGGCAATGTTGTCGTATTGCGGAAGCATCCAGCTCCTTACCGGGGCGGCATTTGATTGCGGCGACCACTTTTTCACCCCACTTTTCGTCCGGAATACCGACCACAGACGATTCAAGGACAGCATCTATCTGATTGATAACGGTCTCGACTTCTTTAGGCGATATATTCTCGCCACCGGAAATGATGATGTTTTTCAAACGATCCGTCAAATAGTAGTATCCGTCCCGGTCCACATAGCCAAGATCGCCTGTTTTGAACCAGCTATCTTCAAATGCCTTGGCGGTTTCCTGCGGTTTTTGCCAGTATCCGGGCGTTATGCCGGGTCCTCTAAGCCAGATTTCCCCGACTTCTCCTGATGGCAGGATGGCACCCGTTTCCGTTGAAACGATTTTCACCTCGAGCTGGGGCAAGGGCAGGCCGATGGATCCGGGCTTTTTCAGCCCCTTCAAGGGGTTGGAGAAGTTCATGCCGGTTTCCGACATCCCCTCGCGTTCAACCGGCGCTTTCCCGAAAACAGCCTTGATCCTATCGAAGTCTTTAGTGAGGAGCGGAGCCGACCCGGACGTCCACAACCGTATATGATCGAAATCCATCCGTGCTTTTTCAATCGCCTCGATCATTTTGACATACATGGACGGCACCGCCATAAACACCGTGCAGCGGTTCTCGCGCTCCTTCCGAGCCAGTGCATCGATGACCGTTTGGGGCATAAATCGATCATGCAGCAAAATCTCGGAACCCGCCATCAAAGCTGTGTGCACCGCAAAACCGAGGCCGTGGACATGAAAAAGGGGCAGCGCATGGCAGATGCGATCGGCGTCATTGATTTGCCATATGGCGATGATATTTTTCGCGTCATGGGCGAGGTTGCCCTGGGTTAAAACAGCCCCCTTGGGCTGCCCCGTCGTGCCGGATGTATAAATGATCGTGCCGGGATCTTGCGGCTGGATGTCGACAGTCGGAATTTTCTCGGAAAACGACCGAAAGAAGTCGACATCGTCATATGACTGATCCGTCCTCAAAACAAGAACACTGCAATGGGGGTTTACCTTTTCGAGTATCTCCGCCTGGGGCTTGTCGGCGACAATCAGGGCCGGATCCGTATCTCGAACCAGATAGTCCATTTCTGCTTGACGAAAACCGGGATTCACGGGCACGGACACGACCCCGATACGGAGAAGAGAAAGGTGGGAAACGAGAAAAACGACCGATTTGGGCAAAAAGAGAATGACCCGGTCTCCTTTCCGAATCCCGGATTCCACAAAATAGCGGGCCATTCGGTTGACATCGTTGTTGAGTTCAGCGTAGGTCAGCGCAGTTTCAACGTTGCCATCCCGCAAAAACCGCAAGGCCGACTGCTCGGCATGCTTTCGGAAGCTCCGGTCCAGGCGAGCCGACAAACAATCCTGCCCGTTGGTTTTCGTCGTCTCCGCGTTCATTGGTCCTTCAATCGTCCGTGGTGTCGGCGTCATCGATGATGGTGATGCTTCCGGCATTATTGGAAAAGAATTTATCCCCAAACGCTTGCACCAGCATCATGGCCGCAGGAAACCCGGTGCAATGGGAGGCGCCGATTTTTTGTACGCCCAATTCTTTGAGCGCTTCGATGGCGTTTTGTTTCTGGTCTTCGGTTTTCGGAAAAAGATGGGTGCCGCCGATAATGGTATGAACTCGCGGCTCACCGGTAATGTTGCGGGCATGCAAAACCGTGTTCACCATTCCGCGATGGGCGCAGCCCAAAACGATAACCAGGCCCTTGTTGCTGCGAATATACAAGGCCTGGTCGTCAAGAATGGGATCAGGCCGGAATGCGCCGTTTTCCTTGATGTAGAAAATAGGCTCGATGGCTTCGAAATCCGTTACCATTGGAATTTCACCACTCACCCAAATGTTCTCCGCAATCTTTACCGGCTCGGCACTCAGATGAAAATCAGCCCCCAGTTGTTCCAGCGCCGGCCTTTCATAGGGCATGCTGATGTCGGCCGCCTGGTCTTCATAGGGGCGCCGGGTATATTTCTTCTCCCATATGGCGGGATGGGCCATGACCCTGGTGTTCCCAATGCGCTTCAGCACCGGTACCAATCCGCCGGTGTGATCCGCATGGGCATGGCTCAGGACAATGGGGGTCCCGGATGGAATCCGGATGCCCAGGCGGTCGGCATTGCGCAAGGCAACGTCACCGGCCCCGGTGTCAAACAGGATGGTGTGATCATCGGCCTCGACCAGTATGCTCAGCCCCCACTCCGCTGAAAATCCTGGTTTGCCGGCCGTATTTTCGCTCAGGGTCGTCAGGCGTATTTTCAAATCACCGCACTCCTTTTCGCCAACGTCGATGCCAAATCAACTGACCTTCATGTTGGCGATGCTGTCCTCGCCGGTCCAATCAATATCTTCCAGGTTCACCCGGGGAAGTTCTTCCGGCCGGCTGCTGAGAAACGGAATATTGGGGGTATAAATGTGGCACAGAATTCCCACCCCGACCAGCGCAATGCCGACGATATCCGACACCAAGGTGGAGCTGAGAAGAAACAATCCCCCGATAATGAAGAGTACCCTTTCCGGTATCGAGGTCGGTTTCAGGAAATATCCGAACACACCGGCTTCGATGAAAAACATGGCAATCGCCACGGTGATCATAATCCAAATGGTTCCCAGGAAAGTGCCGCCCTGCATCAGGATGGCCGGCTGATAGATGAAAAAATATGGAATGATGTATCCGCCGAGACTCAGCCCCATCGAGATCATCGCAATTCGGACCCAGGATCCGCCGGAAATGGCGCGTGCCGTGAATACGGCCACACACACGGGGGGCGTGATGCCGGCCGCGATGGCAAAATAAAAGATAAACAGGTGCGACGGCAATCCCGGCAGGCCGAGGGTGACCAGGGCCGGTCCGAGGGCTGACGCCGCAATGACATACGCGGCCGTGGTGGACATCCCCATGCCCAGAATGATGGCCACAATCATCACCGCCACGAGTGCGAGGAAGGCATTGGTGCCCGCCAGGTTGACGATGAACTCGGAGATTTTGACCCCCAGACCTGTTGCGTTGATGAGCGTAACGACTACTTGCACACAACTCATCATGACGATGAGCATGACAAGGGCGCCGTTGACCGCTTTGTAAAATGCCTGCAGGCTTATGGTGACGCGCTTCGTCGTTTCCTGACGCTTCAGGGGCCCCCCCATGAATATGAAAATGACCAGGGAGGAGACCAGGGCCCATCCGGCACAAGTCTGCGGCGGCATGTATTGTACGAGAAGGTAAATAAGAATCCCGATGGGAATGACCGTGTTCATCAATTCGCGGGGGTCAAAAAGATCCGCCCATTTGGGGATGAGTTTGGCGGGCAGTTTGCCAAGACCATATTTCCCGGCAAGCACATAAATGCCGCTGCCGATGCCCATAAAATAGCAAATTGCCGGAATGATGGCCGCAAACATGATCTCCATGTACTTGATGCCAAGCAGCTCGGCCATGACGAAGGCCCCGGCGCCCATGATCGGGGGCATGATCTGCCCACCGGAAGAGGCCGAGGCTTCGGTCGCAGCGGCGATTTCGTCATTGTATCCGAGCTTTTTCATTGTCGGGATCGTGAAGGTGCCGGTCGTGGCGACATTGGCCACCGACGAACCCGACAGCATTCCCAGACCGGCACTGGAGAGCAGCGCGATCTGGCCGGCCCCGCCCCTGATGCGGCCGCCGGTAAAGCGTGACCATTTAATGAACGTGTTCCCGACACCGCATGCGAACAGGATCGGTCCGAGCAGAATGAAAATGGCAATCAACCGGCTGGTCAAGTCGGTGAGAAGCCCCCAGACACCTTCAGTGGTCAGGTAGAAAATGTAGAGCAGTTCCTCAAGGCCGTAACCGGCATGACCGAGTTCCCCGGGGAGCAGATGGCCCAAGAGCGCATAGGCAATAAACAACGAAACAACAATCGGCACGATGTTGCCAAGGGTCCGGCGGGTCGCTTCCACCAGCATGATAAACAGGATGGCACCGAGCACCAGGTAGTAGGTTTCGTAGGTGAGCGGATTGCTGACGATCGGCTCCCAGTTGAAAATGATGAAAATGCACGGGGCCGTTCCCAGCACTGTAAAAATGATGTCGAGGAGGGATGGGGCATTACCGGAACCGTATAGCAGCATGGCCGCACTTCCGGACGGGTTCCGGGTCAATGCTGATTTACTGATGGGATAGTTGATAAAAACGACGAGCATGCCGAACGTGAGGACAACGGCCCCCTGCAGGGCTGGATGGAAAGGACGCCAGAGCGAAGTGAAAACGATAAAAGTTACGGCCATTCCGGTAATTGCGATTACAATCCACTTCCAAACGCCCGTGAGTGCTCTCATTTTAGTCTCCTGTAAATCGGCTCAATGGCCCGTGTAAAAACTGTCGTGGAAATCCTTACCAAAGACATCGCGGGCCCGGTGATGGCAAGGGACGCCCGGCGCGTTCTTTGAAAATAATATGCGACATCAGGCGATTGAGTCTCAGATGGCATCCTTCTGATCGCCCTGTTTCGTTCTATTTCAATCGTTGCCAATCTTGCTGTGACCGACATTTACCTTATGCCGCTATAAGGGGGGGAGAAGGCCACCGATAGCCGTTTAGCACCTGGAACGGCCTTCTCACCCAATTTCTCCTCAATAGCAATGGCCTAGATCCGGTATGGTCTTGGGCCTTATTATCCCTCGCCTGTCAGGGCTTCTGGAGTTTCACCTTGCAGACGGCGAAAGATCCCTTGTCGCCTGTGGCCTCCAGGTCCCAGAGACCCGCGATGGCCACGTACTTATGGGGATAGTTGGTTTTGGCCTTGAAGGCGCCGTCCGGTCCTGCCTTGATGACTTTGCCTTTCTTCCCGACAATGATCGGCACGTCTTCCATGTTCAATACCAGTTCAATGACCTCATCCGGAACGAATCCGGTTCCGCTCACGTCCATAACCTTGCCGGGGACGCCGGAGCCCGAAACGGTCAGCGCCGGTGTTGCGGCGCCGGCTTTGATGTCCCTGCCGGCACAGCCGGAAAAGACCAGGAACAACGTCAAGGATAGCCCCAGGATAATTCCGACAGCTGCTTGCGGCCTTCTTTTCATATCACCCTCCTTGCCTATTTTGCTTCCGGCGGAATAAGTCTTTCAGGAACGGTGAATCCGAGTTCCCGATATGCTTTTACAGCCCCTTTATGCAGCGGGACTTCCATGAACTTGACCGTATGGTCCCACATTTCGCTCCATTTCCCGTCGCGGGCGATGGGAACGGACGTGCCGATTTTTTCCCGGTTCTGGTAAGCGGACTTGACGATCTTGTAAATCACGTCTTCCGGCACCCTGACATGACTGTAGTCACCACAGGCGTAGGCCAGGCAAAGCACCGGGTCCGTCTGGCCGTCGTAGGTGTTGGCCGCCAGCGTGTATTCGAGCGAATGCTTGGGCCAGGCTTTTTCAAATTTGGCCAAATCGTCGGGGGTGACCGGCAGAAAGACCACATCCATGGTCGATTGAATCTCAAGGATGGAGGAATCGAGCGGCCCAATGCGGTAGAAGGCATCCACCGATCCGGCTTTCATGGCGTCGATGCCTGAAGAAATTCCCATGAGCTTGTATTCAGGCTTGATACCAAGTGACCCGAGAAACATTTTGGACAGCCGCCCGCCGGTCGTGCCGGGACTCATCACATACGGCTTTCCGTCGAGTTCGTAGATGCTGTTGATATTGCGGTCCTTGATGGCAACCTGGAGTACGGGAGCGACATAGCCGCCCCACAACCCCCTAAGCTGATCATCGCCTTTGCCTTCGAAATCGGCGATGCCCTTGTAGCACGCATACGCGGCCAGGTTGTGGGTGAGACCGCAGTGGACGAGCCCCTTCTGAAGTCTCAGGATGTTGTCGAGAAACCCTCCGGTTTCCATCGGGGAAATCGTGACCTGTCCCTTCAGATCCTTGTTAACGGTTCGCGCCATGGTTGTAATGTAGGCGAACGACCCGATCCGGGGGGAAACCGCGCCCCATTTGATTCGATACGCCCGCGCGGCGAACGCATCTGTTGCCATGAACGCGGCCACTGTCAGAACAACCGTTATCGCAGCAAAAGCCCTCTTCATGATTTCCTCCTTTACCGTTTCTGGACACAAGTACACGAATTCCTACACACTTCTTTTGACTCTCAATTCTCTGCTTACGTTCCAAATCTCAGGGGATCGCATACTGCCGGACCACGTTGAACTCCTTCAACGCCTGGATCTTATCCTCCGCGTAGCCGATCTCTTTCAGGACCTCATCGGTGTGCTCACCGAGAAGCGGTGGCATCAACCTGATTTTACCCGGGGTTGCGGAAAGTTTCGTGGGGATGCCCAGCATTTTAATCCGGCCGCGCAACGCGTCCTCCATTTCGACAACCATCTCGCGTGCTTTTGTTTGCTCCAACTCAAAGGCTTCCTTGACGGTACGCACCTTTCCACAGGGAACGCTCCCCTGGTTGAGAAGTTCCACCCAGGTATCCGTATCCTTTTCCCGGGTTGTTTTTTCGATTTCGTCCTGCAAAACAGCGTGATTTTGGTTGCGGTCCTTGAGCGTGAGAAATCTGGGATCCGCCATGAGGTCCCGGCGATCGAGAACCTTGGCGCATAGATTCTCCCACAGCCGCTGGCTGCCGGCGCCAATGATCACGAAGCCGTCTTTGGTTTGAAACGTTCCATAAGGCGTTTGCTGGGGATGGCGGTTGCCGGTCCTTTTCGGTGTCTCGCCCGTCGCGAAATAATGGCCGGCCTGGTAGGTGAGGAGCGCCATCATGCCGTCCATCATGGCGCTGTCGACATGCTGTCCCTCACCGGTCTTTTCCCGTGCGAGAAGGGCGGAATATATACCGACCAGGCCGTAAAACGCCCCGATGAAATCGGTCAAGCCGATGCCGACACGGGTGGGGATATCGAAGCCGGTGATATCCATGAAACCCGTATCGCCTTGAACAGAGACGTCAAAACCGGATTTGCTTTGAAAGGGGCCTGTCTGCCCATAGGCGGTGATGGAACAATATACGAGCCTGGGATTGATTTTGTGGACTTCCGGCCAGGAAAGCCCCATTTTTTCCATCAGCCCTGGACGGAAGTTTTCGACCAGCACGTCACTTTCTTCAATAAGCCGTTTGACGATCTCGATGCCCTCCGGACTCCTCAGATCGAGGGCAATGCTGCGTTTGTTCTTGTTGAGGGTTATGAAGTAGTAGCTCTTGTCCCCGATGAACGGCCCCCAACTCCGCAACTGATCCCCGCGGTCGATGGGGGACTCGATTTTGACCACATCAGCGCCATGGTCGGCCAACTGCATAGAGCAAAAAGTGCCGGAAACGAAACGGGTCAAATCAACGACCTTCAAGCCCTCCAGAGCATACATTCATCTACCTCCTTGCGCCTCTTGGGTGATCGGTCTTGGCAACCGATTCTGAGTGTCATTCATTTTGCGTCTGCCAGTCATATTTTGTCGTAACCAATAACATATAATGTTGTATGTCAAGTATAAAATGCTATAAAAAACCTTAATGTTTGACATTCAACCATCGTTTCCCATAGTATGCGATATCAACAGATTGGATCGACGCTATGAAACTATCCCGCAAACCGAACATCATGCGCGTGCCCAAGCTTTCCGATCAAATTTCCGACTTCCTCATCGCGGAAATCGAAAGCGGCAACATTAAACCGGGCGAGCTCCTGCCTTCCGAGGCCGAGTTGTCTGATCAGTTTAATGTCAGTCGGACCGTCATTCGCGAGGCTTTGGGACGCCTGAAATATGATGGACTCCTGGAGTCGAGCCAGGGCAGCCGCTCCAAGGTAGCCAGTGACGGCTCCAAGCGTGTGTTTCGCATGAATCAGCTCGAGGCGAATAACCTGGAGGAAATCGCTTATCTTTATGAATTTCGGGCAATTCTGGAAAGTGAAGCCGCCGCATTGGCGGCGGTACGGCGCACGGATGAAGATCTGGATGAAATGAGACAGCTGATTGGTGATTTAAGCCGGGCCAGCGAGGATCATCGTGATGGGACAGGCGCGAATGTCGATTTCCATAAAGAAGTGACGGCCGCCAGCAAAAACCCTTACCTGATTGATTTTATGTCGTTTCTAGGAAATAAAATTCGCGATCTGGTGCAGGCCGATCGGGACAGCTCTATCCAGATCGGACTGCCCCATGAAGTCCAGAATGAACATATCGATATTTTTCAGGCGATTGAACGCGGGGAGCCCGATCGAGCGCGAAAAGCTGTAAGAGCCCATCTCCAGAATGCAGCCAAACGTCGCGGCGTAACCATTGACTAAAGTCATCAACGGAACCACCAAGTAACTTCCTGCCTGGCCACCCGACAGCCATTGCACGTAAAAATACAATAAGCTCTAAAAGAACGCCAACAGGTGGGAAAAGCATACAGCAACAACCCGCATCGAATACTTTTGTATACATAAAATAACGTTTTTATATATAAACAGTTAGTTATAATCCCTTTGCTTCTTTTTACCCCCAGAACATGAAGACCGCATTGAATTTACCTTCATTATGCCCATATCTTATTGATATGATAGCATTTATAATCAAATAAAACGGAATGGTCGCTGAAAATCGCGATTAGATGCCCTAAAAAAATTGCGATAGAATACGTTTTCCTCTCTTTGGCTTAAATTTTGCTGGTTCCTTAAAAAGAAACCGCTTATCGGAGAGGAAAAATGAAAACAAGCAAACACCTCGGTTTTTCTTTTCTTCTGATTTTTATTTTTTTCGCCTCACACCCCTCAGCGGCCAACGACAGCTTGCTGCAATGGCAGCCAAACACGGAGCCGGACCTGAAAGGCTACAATGTCTATTGCGGTACCCAATCCAGGGCTTACGGCCCGCCTATTTCCATCGGTAATACGACCGAATATCTTTACGCCAATTTACAATCGGGAAAGACTTACTTCTTTGCAGTAACCGCGGTGGACAAAGTGGGGAATGAAAGCGGTTATTCCTCTGAAACTTACATTACAATCCCTGAACCAGACAGCACGGTTGTCGAACCCCCCATAGCGACCTCCGACGACGATATCACCCTTAGCGCTGATGCTTTCAAAATAAAAGGGGATAAATTCGCCAACCTTTCCTGGTTGGGAGCCTCCTCAGAATACATCGATGTTTATCGCAACGGGAGTTTGGTTTCTGATGGTGCGGGGATACCTAACGACGGAGAATATCTGCATGGTCCGTTTAACAGCGGAAAGCCGGCAACTTACCAGGTTTGTACGAAGGGAACATCGGTTTGCTCAAACGAAATCACCTTAAGTTGGTAGGGTGTCGATAGAAGACTTTCGCACATAGCCCGAATAGCGTTAATAACCCTGTATAGTTACATAAATTTATTGCACCGAAAAAATTTCATGAAATGTCCGGGCTAACCGGCGAAGCAAGAAAAACGGCCACTCACGATAGAGTGGCCGTTTCTGTTTAGCCCGTTTCAGAAGGTTGGACTGCACGCCTTGGTTTAACTCCCCGCCTCTCGTGTTTGACGGATTTTCTCTTTCGCGGCCTTGATGGTCTTGCTCAATTCCTCGATGTCGACGGATTTGGAGAGGAACGCATAGGCGCCCAGTTCCATACAGGTCTTTTTGTCCGCTTCCGATCCCTGGCTGGTCAGGACAATCACCTCGATGGCCGGGTGGTCTTGCTTGACGCGGCGCAACACCTCAATCCCGTCGATACCGGGCATGCGAAGGTCCAGGATCATCACGTCGGGTTCGTCCTCCCGGGCCAATTCAAGGGCCGCTTCGCCATCATAGACCACGGCCGAATCCAATTCCCGCATCATCAGGCGTTGGGACAGGGTCTGGACATATTTCTTTTCATCGTCCACCAGCAGGATCTTCGACGGCGCGTCGAAATCCTGGCGGCGGTAGACATCGGTCAAATAATACCCGGGCCCCACCTTGGCCGCGACCGATGTCACACCCGGCACGCGCCCGGCAATCGCCTTGAGTTCCTCCTCGTAGCGATTCAGCATCAGGACATGCTTGTTGATGGTCAGTGTAACGGCGCCGGCCTCGACATCGACCCCCACGGTATGGCCTTTCTTGACCAGCACCATTTCCACCTGGGCGGCGACAGCGAAATCACCGACCGCCTGTTGGGCGTTGCCGGCAAGTTTGATGACGGGCGTGGCGATGCTTTTTTCGATCGTGGCGGCAATGTCTTGCGGCGATGTTTTGTCGGTTGGAAAAGCAATGTCGTAAAGGTCGGCCCGCCACGGATCTTGCGTGCCGCAAATCATATGCATCCAGGCCGCACACTTCTCATCCGCGCCATGGATGGTTTTGAGCGCTTCGGGCGGGGTGATCCCGTGCGCATCGGCGGCGGTGGCAACGCGGGCATTCATATCCGCGATCAGGCAAACCCGCAGCACATGCTTTACAGCGCGCGGAATCAGCTGACCGGCAAATCCGCTGATGATCAGGTCGTCTTCGGCAAGAATGTTTGCCAGGGCCATCCGAAGGCTCGCCATCGAACGCTCGCGTTCACGGGTCACGCGATTGAATACCGAGGTCTTATCGGAAAACACCCGGACGATCCTGTTTTCAGGTATGGTGGAGAGACGGCTGGCTTCCGCAACGATTTGCTGATCCGATATCAGCCTGTAGCCGGTACGCGAACCGATTTCCTGAACGACCGGTTCCTCGTTGCAATAGCTGCCGCTGAACAGGGAAATGACTGGCATGGGTGATTCCTCCTTTTACGCGCCAACAAGCCGGCACGGGGTCAGCAGGGGGCAGTTCGCTTCCTGGGCCTGTTCGTGTGCGGATTGATGGATGGTGACGATGCCTTTTTCCAATGTCGGGAAAATATGGTCCTCACCGATTTTGGCCAGAAAGTGGGTGCGGGTGAACACTTCCATGACCGACTCGTTGACGCCGCTCATCGATATGTCGATGCCATTGCTTCTGACCCGATCCACCAGCATGGACAACGTTTCCTCACCGGAGGAATCGATATCGTTGATCCCGTTGGCCGCGATGAGAATATGATTGAGACCCTCTTTGCTGCGCATGATCTCGGTTATGGTGTCTTCCAGATAGCTGGCATTGGCGAAAAAAAGAGGCCCGTCAAAGCGTACCAGGGTGACATAGGGACATTCCTTCAGGCCATGGGTCGATACACAGCGCAGCGCCTCGTCTTCCGACCGCGCCAGGAAGGCCACTTTTGGCCGCATGCTCTTGTAGAGAAACACCATCAGGGAAAGCACCACGCCGATCATGATGCCCTTGTCCAGGTGAGGTGCAAAGACCATCGTGCCGACAAATGAAATGATGGAAATGGCACCGTCGTACCATTTGGCCTTCCAGGCGTGGATAAACCCGGAAACGTTCAGCAGGCCGATAACGGCCATCATGATGACGGCGGCCAGCACGGATTGGGGCAGATGGTAGAGCAAGGGCGTAAAAAATAAAAGCACGATGACAACCGCCAGACTGGTAAAGACACTGGATAATCCGCTGACCGCCCGGGCCTGGAGATTGACCGCCGAGCGTGAGAAAGAACCCGAGGTGGGATAACTCTTGCCGATCGCCCCCAGGATATTCCCCAACCCTTGGCCGATGAGTTCCTGGTTGGGATCCAGTCGCTGACCGGTTTTACTGGCCATGGCTTTGGCGATGGAAATGGCCTCCATGAAGCCCAAGAGCGAGATAATCGCCGCAAAAGGCAGCAGGTGCAGCATGACCCCGATGTTGATCGGGGGTATGTCCAGCGACGGGAGGCCTTTCGGTATGGCGCCGACCACGGCGCCGCCGCCCATCATCCTGAGGTTGTCGGTGTCCAGGGGTTTGTTGCCGACCTTGATACGCCAGGTGCGGCCGTCGCTTTCCATACCGGCCGGAACGTTGTCTTCCGGATAAAATGCCAGGGTGCCGTCGGCCTGGGAAACGCCAGCGAGCAGGACCGCTCTGATCTGCTCCCGGTAACCGTGCGCTCTTTCCTGCTGGCGGGCGATATTCAGGTTCGCCACATTCATGTCGTGCTCGGCATCCAGGATGCCGACTTCGTCGTGGCGCTGCTTGGCTTTGTCCAGGGCTTCCCCGAATTGGGTTCGCCCTTCGGCCATGGACGGCAGCGTGGTGGTCACCGCGTTGAACTGTTCGATCAGACTGCGGACGGCCGGGGCTTCAATCGCTTCGATGCTCACGTTACGGTCATGCTGAAACCCGGTGGCCCAGGATAGCAAGGTGGTAATGACCACGGCCACGAGCACGTTGGGAATGCGCGGCGAAAGCCATTTAAGGCCGTACATGATCCCAAAGGCAAAAATCCCCATCAGCAGAGTCGGCCAGTGGGTGTAGTGGCTGGCCGCTTCGACGACATGCAGGATGGTTTCGTAATGGTGGGGCGCCGTGTCCACGTATACGCCAAACATCTTGGACAATTGGGAGGAGGCGATGATGATGGCGGCGGCGTTGGTAAAGCCGTTGACCACCGGGTGGGAGAGAAAATTGACCACCAATCCCAGCCGCAGAATACCCAGCGTCAGCTGAAATGCGCCGACCATGAGGGCCAACAGGATGGCATAGCCGATGTAGTCGGAACTGCCGGCAGTGGCCAGGGGCGCCAGGGAGGCCGCGGTCATCAAGGAAACCACCGCCACCGGCCCGGTCGCCAGTTGGCGGCTCGACCCGAACAGGGCGGCAATCATCGGCGGCAGAAAAGAGGCGTAAAGCCCATAGTAGGCGGGCAGTCCGGCAAGCTGGGCATAGGCCATCGATTGAGGAATCAGGACCAGGGCCACGGTCAGGCCCGAAATGGCATCGCGTTGCAGGGATGTCTTGTCGTAGTTTTTGAACCACGCCAGAAAGGGAAATACCTTGGCCAACATGTACCACTCCTATTTTAGTTTTTACCTGCGCTGAGAACTTTATCCGGCCGCCGCGATTTATTTCCGGCCATCATCCAGCCGCGCCATTTCCCGGAGCAACCCCAGGGGAGACTGCTGCAGCGATAGCTTCTGAATGGCCGCCATGCGGTTCATGTTGCTTTCAAATTTATGCGTCAGTCGGGCCTGGAAAGCTTCCTTGAGGGCTTCCACCAGCTTGTCGAAATCGTAGGGCTTTTCCAGGTATTTGAAGGCACCCAGCTTGGTGCATTCCACGGCGGAATCCACCGTCGCGTGCCCGGTCAGCATGATGATTTCGATGAATTTGTGGTTCTGCTTGAGAATTTTCAGGACCTGGGCGCCATCGGTTCCCGGCATTTGCAGGTCGACCACGGCCACATCGAAACCGCCTTTACTGGCGGCATCGATGGCGTCGTCGCCGTTGGTTGCCGTGGTAACCTCGAAACCTTTCAAATTCAACCGATCCGAAATGGCCTTGAGGAACTTTACTTCGTCGTCGACCATAAGAATTTTAATCGTGTTGTCTGTTTCCATGGGGTTCTCCGCTTATTTGAGGTTAAATAAAACGCTTCCGATTTACGCCCGGTTGCGCAACCTGTTATCGTCTGCCGTCATTCCCGGCCTTCCGGGCCGCTACTTAGTGTCAATCCATAAATGGCATCTCTGGACGGACACTACTTAGATTGAAAAGGGGACCGTCATTTCCAAACGATCCCCCGCCGGCTCCCAATGGATGGCGACACCGATGGATGCCGCCATGCGTGCAATGCCGTCACCGGCATGCAGTTCAAACGCCTTGATACCAGCCCCGTCAAAAAGGATTCGCCAGGACGCATCGTCCCGGAGCTGAACGGATACATCCAGTTCCGTATCCGGACCGGTATTCTTGAAAATTCCGGCCACCGTTTGGTAGACTACCGCCTGAAGAATGAATGGGCTGGTCTGGACGACGGGAGATGCCTCTCGGCACGGATGTATGCGCATTTTCCCGGCAAACGCGAGATAACCGCACAATTGGCCGACCAAATCCAGGATCTCCATCAGGTCGGTGGAACCGACGGGAATGTCGACACTGTGGGAAAATCGATTCATCTGCCGGATCGTCGTGAAGCCCCTTTCGATTTCCTCGGCGATGCTGTCGATGCTGCCTGTGAGAATATCCGGGTCGATGGCCGTCCCCCCTTTGGCCATTTCCGACAGGTCGCTGAGCAGTCCGGCGGTTTCCGAAATGATGGCCATGATATTCTTCAATTCATGCGAGATAGAAGCATTGACGCGCCCGAATAACGCCAGGCTGTCGTAATTGAAAAGTTCTTGTTTTCGATCCATCCGCGCCTCCCGTTATCCGCAGGCATCCATTTTAGGGCCTAATCTCACTGGCTTTCGATCAACTGTAGAAGTATCTTAAAATTTGGAAGTGCCTCTAATGGCCACCTTCCGGGTTTTTCCCGGTCACCCTTGACAAAATGTCCACTAAATCATCGATCTTGAGCGGTTTGGGAAGATATAGCGCCGCTTCCCTGGCGCCAACGGAGTAGTCGCTATCGGACCCGTGTCCGGTAAGGAAGACAAATTTCATACCGCCATCCAACTGCTGCAGTTCCCGCCTCAGCTCGATGCCGCCGATTCCGGGCATTTTGACATCGAGCACCGCCGCATCAAATTTGGCGCCGTCCTGGACCACCTTCAGGGCTTCGGCACCGGTGTAAACGCACGTCACCGCAAACCCCCTCAACTCGAGCCGCCTGGCAAGCATCGTCACGAATTTTCGTTCATCGTCCACCAATAAAATCTTCATGCATCAAAGCCCTTTTCGGTGTGAATCGGCAGCGTGACCACAAACGTGGTCCCTTCGCCCTGTTTGCTCTGGACGGCAATGTCGCCATGCAGTTTCTTGACCAGGCCATACGTAATGGAAAGACCCAGCCCCGTCCCTTGGCCTTCTTTTTTTGTAGTGAAAAAAGGTTCGAAAATTTTGTTGAGATGCTCTTCCGAAATACCGCAGCCGTTGTCCCGAATGGTCAGACGCACGTGTTCCGCGCCTTCCACATCAGCGCGGACATCCAGCCAACCGCCGTTGTCCGTGGCCTGAAACGCATTGTTCACGAGGTTTAGAATGATTTGCTGGAGCTTGCCCCGGTCGGTTTCGATCAGCGGAAGCGTCGCGGGTATGTCGACATGAATCGCGATAGCGCGGTATTCCGCCTCCTTTTTGTGGAAGTTGATGACATCGGAAACCATCTTGCCAAGATTGATGGGTTGTATCTGGACATCGAAGCGGCGCGAAAATCCCAGAAGCTGCCGGGTAATGGTGCCGCACCGTTCCACGGTTTCAATGATCGAATCGATGTGTTCGATCAGTTCCGCATCGCCCCGGTACTGTTCTTTCAGGATAAACAGGTCTTTGATATAACCGGCTGTTTCGTTGATGAGCGCCAGCGGATTGTTGATCTCATGGGCAACCCCGGCGGCCAGTTGGCCGATGGAAGCCAGCTGGCTATTCTGCTCGGCCGCGACCATCGTCCGGGCCTTTTCCCGGTCCGCATCAAACATTTTGTTAACCATGAAAGAAGACGTCAGGAAAACCACAAGGGCGATAACGACGGCGCTGACGATCAACAGCCAATTGATGTTGGAACGCAGGTCCAGCCACACCTTCATCATGCCGGCTTTTTTCTTGACGACCATGAGAACAAATGATGTCGGGGCGATTTTGGTGTCAATGAAGGCGTAGCCGATAACGATGGGCTGGCCTTGCGGATCGGAAGAAATCAGGGCCTCGGTGCGATCGGAATAGGCCGGCAGGGGAATCGTCAATCGATTCAAGTCCCCCTCGTAAAACCGGGACGGCGTCTGCATCACCCCCTCACGGTTGGTCAGGAAGATGTCGGTATGTTCCCCGGTCTTGTAGGATGACAGGGTCTGGATCAGCCGTTCCGTCTCCAGCGTCGCCCGCAGTACGAAAAAACGGCCCTCCGGCTGCATGGATTTGACGGCCACGACGATGTGGGGCACATCACGGTAACCGGAAAAAATTTCACTGACACAGGCATCGTGTCGCTGGCACTCCATGAACCATGCTTGACGACTGTAGTCTTTTCCTTCCAGGTTGAAGGGACCGGCATAGGCCACCTGGGTTCCGCTGTCGTCGATCACGCTGAGGTCGGTCAAACCGCCGAAGCCCAGTTTCAGATTTCGGAGCACTTCCTCCAGTCGACTGGGATCGGTCAAACGCTCATAGCCCATTTCGTTGACCGTAAAGGTCAACGCCGCCAGGCGCTCCTCCAGGAAAAACGATACCGCGCGGCGGGTGTTGGAAGCCAGCCTCTCGGCGCGCAAAAGCGATTCGGTGTCGATGGATTGATCCACAAGCTGGTAGCAGATCAGGGTCATCGCAATGAGCGGCAGAAGCGCCGTCGCCATCAGGAAGAAAATTCCCACGCCCCAGATCTGCCGATAGTCCTGAAAGGTATAGTATGGATTCAGGTGCTCATCACTTTGCCGGTGAAAGTGCGGGTATAACGACTTGAGATTGGCTTTGAATTTGTCCATTTTACCAATTTACCAATTCAGGCTTTATCCTGCCCCATGATGGCGATCATTCGCTTAATATCCAACGGCTTATTGACAAAGGCATGCGCACCGAGGGCCAGGCACTGTCTGCGATCCTGTTCCGTGCCGTGCCCGGTGAGGATAATCACCCTGGTATCAGGGCGGATCGCCTTTATCCGAGACAACACCTCCACGCCGTAGCAGTCCGGCAGCCGCAGATCCAAAATGACCCATGCGAAAAAAACCTTTTCCACGATATCGATCGCTGTGCGGCCATCGTAGCGAACCTGGCAGGTCAAACCGCGCAGCGTCAATCGATTGGCCAACATGTTCGCATAGCGCTGTTCGTCATCGACAATCAATATATCATAACGTTTCATTTTAATACATTTATTTCGGTTGACGGAACAATTTATATCATTTATGCTACACGCATTAACCGAAAAAGTTTAATTTGTAAACATATAATTTTTTATTATTTGAAATTTGAAACGAGCGCTTCTTTTTCTGAAACAAACTCAAAAATCTGGTATGTCATCTATAACGTCATGATAGGTAACCGTATGCCCCCTGATGAAACGATCTTTGCCTTTGGAGATGCCCTTAACGTTTTGACCCTGGCGGGAGGAAATAAGGAATGACGGCAGAGACAAAACGCGTCCTCCTGGTCGATGATGAAGAAAAGCTGCTCAAATCCATTGCCCAGCGCCTGACCGTTCTCGGGTTCATACCCCATACGGCCACCAGCGGGCTGCAAGCAATTGATATCGCAACTAATAATCCCATCGACCTGGCCATTGTCGATCTTCAGATGCCCGATATGAACGGGCTGGTGACGATTACCAAACTCAAGGAAGTCAAACCCGGCCTGAAAACCGTCCTGCTGACAGGGCACGGCAATGACAAGGTGAAACAGGCCACGGAATCCCTCAATACGCTCTATTTCGAAAAAGATGAGATGCGGGATTTCTGGCGTTTCATCAAAAAACTGAATACCGATGGCAACGTGGTGGTCATCCGCCCCAAGTCGGCTTTAGCCCAGCCCCAGGCCGATGGTGCCAACCCGCCGGCCCCCTTTTCGACCAATGAGATCGAAATTCACCCCCAGGGCGATTTTGTCGCCACCGGCAAGCGGCGGGATGGGCTTTCCATCGGTTCGGCCCCATCCGGGAGCATGGAGCGGCCGCGCATTGTCGGCGAAACGCCGGCCATGCAGGCCCTGCGCAAAAACATCGAGCGTGTGGCGCATTTAGACTGCACGGTGCTCCTGCACGGCGAATCGGGCACCGGAAAAGAACTTGCCGCCCGGGCCATACACGCCGGAAGCATGCGCCGGACCCAACGTTTTCTGGCCATCGATTGCGCCGACTTCGGCAGTGATCAACTGGCCGGTCATCTGCTCGGCTACAAAAACGGAAACCTCTACGAGGCCATCCGGACCCGCAGCGGCATCTTCGGTGCCGGTCAGGTGGGCACCCTCCTTTTCGATCAGATTGAAAAAATGCCGGACAATATGCAGGCGCAGCTATTGAACATCCTCGACGTGACGGATGTTCAGCAGCATGACAGCGCGGTGGATATTCGGGTCCTGGCCGCCACCGATGCCGATCTGGCGCAACGGGTGCGGGCCCAGTCCTTCCGGAAGGGCCTCTGGGAACGGCTGCAAGTGTTCGAATTGACGCTTCCGCCGCTGCGGGAGCGCAGGGACGACATCCCGCCCCTGTGCCAGTACTTCTTTGACAAATACCGCCAGGAGTTAGGCAAACCGATCGATACGATGGCGCCGGAAGTCATTAAGATTCTGGTTGATTACGACTTTCCCGGCAATGTCCATGAATTGGAGTACATCGTGGAACGGGCGGTAATTCTGGCCGACGGCACCACCGTCGAACGCCGGCACCTGCCGGCACGGTTTCTCGAGGATCGGAAACCGGCCAGGTTACGGGGATCCAGGCAGTTCATGACCCTGGCGGAGGTGGAAAAACGCTATATCGTCGAGGTCTTGGAAGCCACCCAGGGGAACAAATCCAAAACAGCCGAAATCCTGGGCATCAGCCGCGCCGCGTTGTGGCGCAAATTGAAACAGCTCCAGAGCGAACAGCCGGGGCAATGATCCTCAATGCCGGCCGTCCATGCCCTGGTTCCGGAAAAGCTGCATGTAAAAATAGTCGGCCACGGACAGGGTTTTCAACAATTGCAGCGGCATCACGGCGACCACATCTTCCGGGGCGTAGCGCTGGGCCACGGGCGGACCGAAGGGCGTTTCCTTCTTGTCGAGGTTGACCACGGCCAGGATCCCGCCCGGTTTGAGCAGGCGGCCGACCTCCTGGACAAAACCCTGCACCTGTTGGGGTGAAAAGATGTGCATCACGGTGGCAAGGTAGATGAGATCCACCGACCGGGAAGGCAGCCCGGTCGGCCGGGTGATATCCCCTTCCATGGCCCGGATCACTGTGCCCCGGGTTTCCTGCGCCAGGATCCGGATGAAATGGCTGTTCGGATCGAGGGCGATCACTTTACCGGACGAACCCACACGGTCGGCAAACAGCTTGGCCATGTAGCCCGTGCCGCAGCCGGCATCCAAAACGGTCTGGCCCGACGCAATGGCCAGCGTCTCCAGGATCAAGTCGTTGTCAAGCATACCTTCGGTGAATTTCCTGACCGGCTGATCGGCCCCCGCCCTTTCGGCACCATTCTTCTTCTCTTGATACATGCTTTGCCCTTGTTATGCTTTCATCTCGATTGGACGCGTTCTTTTCTTTTCCGGAAAAGAAATAATCATGCCTCCGCTTTGAACAATTCGATCATCAAAGCCAGGTCTCCCGCCACTTGATACTGCTGCCCCATGAACATCTGCTGTCCGTCGGCCTTTGGGCGACTATTTTGGGGGCCCACTGATCGGAAAACTGTGACAATTTCTTTTTGAGGTTGATCACTCTGTATTCCATTGATGCGCTCCCCGGGCGTAAGCTCCTGTTGAAGGCCGTCCAATATCTAAAGGAGGGCTTTCACCCCCTCCCAAACAGCATCGGTTTCCCGGTGGATGCGCCCCACAAGATCCCCCGCAAGCCGGCCCTGATCAAAATCATCCTGCAGGGTATAGGCCATCTCCTCCAACGGGCTGTCGCGATAACCGAACTGCATCAGACCGACGCCATAGGCCAGCAGGAAACGGTCCACGCCCAGGCGGTCCCACTGGACCACATGAACGGTTTCATGAAAATAGAGACTCTCGGTCTGGTGGGCGCGCCGCACAAAAAAAGTGTCCCTGTAAGTCACCCCGGTGATGGGCAGGGCTTCGAACCGGGCCAGTTCCGGCAAGCCCATGCGGCTCAGGGCGGGAAAGGGGGGATTGCCCTCGACGACCACGGACCGGACCCTTTGCAGCAGTTCCTCTGGAAACACCTGTCCCAACCTGGCATACCCCATGCGGTTCACCGGCACGGATTGCTTCCGGTGGGCGGCCAGCGTGTCTTCCACCCATTGACGCAAGTGTGGCAGTGCAAGGTGGAATTTCTGGATTAGATCGTTCGGGTTCATGGCACCAAGGTAGGTTTTCGTGTGTTCGGCAAATTCTTTCCCAGGATAAGGTCGATAACCGGCATTGCGGCCGCGAATCAGGACGGCGCATCGTCTTCCGGCCCCTTGGCCTTGATGGGCATGGCGCTGGACAATTTCATGATCAGGAGGATCAGGGCCACCACCCAGACAGCCATCACGACAAGGCCCGCCAGAAGACTGTCCGCCTTGATGGTGGCCGCCCCGAAAACAACAAAGCTGCCCAGGATCAACAACCACACCAGAGCGGTATAGGCGATGGCGATGAATAGACATTTCCGGGGCGAAAACTGGTTGGCTTCGGCATTTTGCCAGGCCTCTTTATAAAAATCCCGTGATTTCCATACGAAGAGAACTATAAAGATGGCGCCACCGATGAAGGCGAATACGGTCGCAATGGTGCTCATATGATGCTCCCCTTGCCCTTTCCATGTTTGGCGATGCGTGGATCCATACCGAAAGTAAGTCTATTCCCGCAAAGCGGGAGATCTCAAGCAACCCTCTCGAAGGGGGCGTAAAATGGTTTGTCGTTTCGGCTGTTCGCTTGTCCATTGTCCCGCCCCGAACATCAGCGGGGCAGACGGTTTAGCCCGAATATTCCATGACATGTTCGGGTTAAAGCAGCATCGCCCGGGCATCCCCCGGGGAGGCAATGGCAAAGCCCGCGGTTTCCAGTTCCTCGCGAAGGGCGGTCACGAGTTCGGCATTGGAGACAGCCGTTCTCCCGTCGTAGCGGAGGGAATCCTCAAAGCCCACCCTGAGAATCGATGCGCCGGCCCGGGCGGCCGCCAGGTGCGGGGCAAAATCCTCACTCTGAATCATAATGGCGCCCCAACGGCTTGCCGGGGGCAGGCGCGACGTCAGGTAAGCCAGGAGGGCCGGGTCGAAAAGCATGCCCCAGCGGACACCGAAAATAAAACTGAAATTGCAGGGCGTCCCGACAAGCCCTTCTTCGATCAGGTGGCGGGCGGTTTCAAGATGGCCCGTATCGAAAATTTCCAAAGAGGGCTTGATCCCGCGCTTGGCCATCGTCTCGATCCAAAACCGCACGTCGGGCAGACTGTTGCGGTAGACCGCGTCCCCGAAATTGAGGGAGCCGATGTTGAGGGACCCCATCTCCGCGCGGGGGTTGGATACGGGCAGGACCCGCTCGGCCGCCGTGAGATCCGAAAGACCGCCGGTGGAGGCCTCCAGAATGATGTCGCAGGCGTCCGTGATCGCATCCACGGCAGCGGCAAACGGCGCCAGGTCGGTGGTAAGCGCACCTTTTTCATCGCGGGCATGCAGGTGAACCACGGCCGCACCGGCCCGAGCGCAGGCGATCACGTCCCCGGCGATGGCCTCCGGCGTGACGGGATTGTTGCGGCCCGGGCCCCAGCCGCCGGTGGGGGCCACCGCGAGAATGATTTTCCGATCCATCGCGTCAGATCTCCTCAGGATTGACATGGGGTCATTCCCGCCAGTATTCCGGCTTGTCCAGCGCGTCGGCGCACAGAACCGTGCCGCTCACGGACCCGATCACCCCCGGCCTGAGGGCCTGGACCATCCAGGCGTCGGCATCTTTTTCCGGAATGGGATAAGGGGCCTGGAGTCCAAGCTTGCCGGCAGGGGCAAAGCCGTGGCGGGGATAATAGCCCGGGTGCCCCAGCACGAAAACGAGGTCGACGCCGGAGGCCGTCAAAAGATTCAGCCCGTGCGCGATAAGCTTCCCGCCGATACCCTGGTTTTGGACATCGGGCACCACCGCCAGGGGTGCCAGAATCGCCAGCGATAATTGTGGATGCGCCTGAAGACGGACCCGGGTGAAGAGGATATGCCCCACGGCCCGTTTACCCTGAAAGGCCAGCAGAGACAAGATCGGCATGGCGCTGGGATCATCGAGCAACGCCCGGACCAGTTCGGCCTCGTCCTCCTCACCAAAGGCCTCGCGTTCAACGGCCAGGACATCGTCTAAATCCGCATCGGTTGCTGTTCGTATATCCATGGTATCGGTTTCAGGTTCCTCTCAGGTGTTGGTTTGGCAGGTCAACGTCTAAGGGCCATCGTAAATTCCCGGGCAGAACGCCCCATGCAAATCGCCCTTTTTTCCCATAACGCAAATACGGCTTCATGAAAAGGCCCGGACCATCCGAATAAGGCTTGTGGGAGCATGGTCACGGGTGTAGAAATCAATGTGCGGCGCCACCCGCCAAACATCAGGATGACGTTAATTTGCTTTCTTGAGGAACAACCATGCTGCTCAAAGCCGACCACCGGCACCTTTACCCCATCGCCTTCAACCGGATTCGGGAACGCTTCCTGGCCTATGTGGCCACCTTCATGGACACGGACAGCACCTGCCGGGCCCACATCCTGCTGAAACGCAACCACAGCCTGCGCGTGTCCAGCCTGGCGGGCCTGGTCGGACGCTGCATCCGCCTGGACAACGGCGATATCACCCTGGCCAAAATCATCGGCCTGCTCCACGATGTGGGGCGGTTCGAGCAATTTGCCCGCTACCGGACCTTTAACGACCATGTCTCCATCGACCATGGATCCTATGGGGCGGAACTTCTGGTGGACCACCCGATGCTCCGGGACCTGGATGCGGAGACCCGTGACATCATCCGGTGTGCCGTGGTCCATCACAACAAGGCCGCTCTCCCTCCGGGCCTGGATGCCCGCCGGCACCTGCATGGTCGCCTTATCCGGGATGCGGACAAACTCGACATCCTGAAGGTTCTCACCGACGACCTGAACCACCCGACCTATCATTTCATCGGACCGATCAAGACCCCGGACGTATCGCCTGAAGTTCTCGAAAGCCTCCGGCAAAAACGCGTGATCCGCTACCAGGATGTCCAAAGCGACGCGGACGCAGTCCTGATCAAACTGGCCTGGGTATACGACTTCAACTTTGCACCATCCCTGGCGATCTTACGCCGGCGCGATTATCTGTCCACCTTCAAAGACCTACTCCCCCAAACCGAGGCCCTGCAGGCCGCCTTCCAACAGATCGACGCCCACATCGACGAGGCCTTGGAACGGCCGGACGGCGCTTTAACGGGCGCCATTGCGGATTGACACAATCTCGAAAATTATTCAGATGAAGTCACGAAAATTTGGCAGGCAGGCATGTATGTGCCCCGTTGATCACGGTTGGCCCGTTTCCTGCGCCTGGCGGACAAACGAATCATCGGTGAGGGCGTGGAGAAAGGCCACCAGATGCCGGCGTTCGTCCGGGGTGAGCTTGAAACCGGCCATCAGGGGATCGGTCAAGTCATCGTCCGTGGCCGCAGGGGCATGGGGTCCGGCGGAACGGGCCCGGCCGCCCGCCGCGTAATGGTCGAGGACCGCCGCGAGGGTGGGGATGCTGCCGTCATGCATGTAGGGCGCTGTCAGGGCGATGTTCCGCAGGGTGGGCGCCCGGAATTTGCCCATGTCCGCAGCGCGCCCGCTGTGCCGGTGGACCCCGGTATTGGGTGCCGGGTAGGCCCCGCGGCCATCTTCGTCGTAGAGGCCGGTATTGTGAAACAGGGGCCGGGGTCCCGCCGAGCCCTCGTAGACCACCGGCCCTGAAAAATTGAAGCCGGCGTGACAGCGGAAGCAGTTCAGCCGACGGGAGAAAAACAGGCGGGCCCCGGCGCGGGCCTCCGGATCGAGCGCCGCCACCTCGCCGCCGTAGGCCCAGCGGTCGTAGGGAGAGTTTCCGGAAATCAGGGTGCGTTCAAACGCCGCCAGGGCATAGGTCACGTTGCGCAGGGTCACCGGATGGTCGTCTTTGGGAAACGCTTCCGTGAAAAGGGCGCGGTAGCGTCTGTCGCCCGCGAAGCGCGCCAGGACCTCGTCCTCCCGGCCGGCCACGCCCATTTCCGGCGGCCGGGTGTTGAGCAGCGGCACGAGGGCCTGGTCTTCCAGGCGCGTCAGGCCGGGATCGTCCCACCCCAGGGTGGCATTGTAGGCCACATTGGTGAGGGACATGGCCGACCGGGGATGAAGGTTGTCCTGGATACCCAGGGCCCGGGCCCGGCCGTCGGTGAAAGCGCGCGCCGGATCGTGGCAGCTAACGCAGGCCAGTGTGCCGTCCCCCGACAGGCGGGGGTCATGAAAAAGGCGACGGCCGAGTTCCACTTTTACCGGCGTCATGGGGTTGTCCGGCGGCACCCGGGGGGCGGGAAACCCCTGGGGCAACTGCCAGACAAAGCCCTCGGCACGGTCGCCATTGGCGCGCACCAGCCGCTGATGGCCGGCATGCCAGGCCACGGCCAGCAGCACCAGCGCCGCTGCGGCCAGCGTGCGAGGTCCTACCACGCCGTGGCCAGCCCTTCCAGCCCGTCCGGCTCCTCGCCCGAGGCAATGGCCGCCTGCAGCGCATCGGCCAGCCCGCGATCCATTCCGGTGAGGGCCTTATGATCCTCCAGGGCCTTGGCCTCGTTGCCCATCAGCATGTGCAGCACGCCGCGGTACATGTAGGCTTCGGCCAGGTCGCTTTTGAGATCGATGGCGCGGTTGTAATGTTCCAGGGCCTTCGCAAAGTTGGCTTCCCCCTGTTTGCGCAGGGAATACCCAAGATTGTTGTGGGCCTCGGCCATCTTTGGGTTTTTGGCCAGGGCAGCCTCGAATTTGGACTGGGCCTCGGCAAAGCGTTCCTTTTGCATCAGCTTCACACCGGCGTTGTACTCGGCAACCCCGGGCCGCTTGTCCTTGGCCGGCTTGGGGCTGCTGCCGGCGGCCCATGCCGCCGTGGCAAAAAAGGTCAACAATACAAAAACCGTTGCAATTCGGGTTAATCGTGAGGACATGGTAGCCTCCATTTCCATATGTGCGGCAGCAATGCTGCCCGTATTTTTTGGGTTTAGGCCTGCTTGGCGGCAGGTGCCGTCGGTGACAGATCGACATACAGCCGCTTAGGAAGCGACTGCTCTTGCAAAGATACGATAGGCAGTGTTTGCAGGTTTGCAACAAACCCTCTAAAGGTGGACGAATTGGGGCTCTCCAATACCTTCAGGGTTCTATTACCTTAACGCGCCCCACCGCCCCGTCTTGCAAGCGGACCTTGATCCCGTGGGGATGGGTGGGTGAACGGGTCAGGATATCTTTGACCACACCCTCCGTCAGCCTGCCGGTGCGCTGGTCTTTCTTCAACACGATGCGAACTTTGATGCCCGTCCGTATGTCGGCCCTTCGTGTACCGTCCATGGTCTTCCCTTCTCTTTACAATCCCATTTAAAACGATTGATCTCGAATGTTCATTGATATTAAACCAAAATATCATCAATGGACACCTCATCATCATCGATCCGGGTGAAGGAGCCGCGACGCCATGACAACCACCCTGATTCAAGGCGGCACCATCGTGGACGGCACCGGGAGCCCGGCCTTTGAGGGCAGCCTGTTGATTGAAGGCGACCGCATCGCAAGCATTTTTCCCCAAGGCACCGCCTTACCCCCGGCCGATCACCAAATCGATGCACAGGGCCTGGTGGTCAGCCCCGGCTTCATTGATATGCACTCCCACGCGGATTGGGTCCTGCCCCTGGCGCGCCACGCAACAAATTTAAAATGCCTGGTGGAACAGGGCATTACCACGGTGGTGGCGGGCAACTGCGGCATCTCGCCGGCCCCCATGACACCGGAGGCCAAGGCCCGGACCGAAGTACTGGCGTCCATCGTCATGGACGGGCCCCTGGATTATCCCTGGCGCTCGATGGAAGAGTATTTCAACCACGTGGCCGAACAAGGCCCACTGGTCAACATCGCCCAACAGGTCGGCCATGCCACCGTGCGCTACGCCAACAGCCGCCGGGACCGGGGGGATATGGGGCCTGAGGATCTGGAGCGCTGTCTGGGCAGCACACGCCAGGCCCTGGCCGAAGGCGCTTGCGGGCTCAGCTTCGGGCTGGGCTACGATCCCGGTATGTATGCCTCCCTGGAAGAACTGGAGGCCTTCAGCCGGGTCGCCGCCGAGGCCGGCAAACCCGTCACCATCCACATGAAGGCCCTCTCCCGCATCTCCCCCTGCTATCCCCTGACAACACTGGCGGCCCACAACATCAAAGCCTTGAAGGAAGCCCTCCTGCTGGCGGAAAAGACCGGTGCGGCCTTTCAGTTGTCCCATTTTATCTTCGTCGGCCGCAAGAGCTGGTCCACCGTGGACGAGGCCCTCGACCTGGTCGACCAAGCGCGCGCCCGGGGGGTGGACGTGATGATCGACGCCTTCCCCTACACCTGCGGCAACACCACCATCCTGGCGCCCGTCCCCTACTGGTTTCTTGAAAAAATCCCGGAAGCCTATGCCGACATCCTGCTTAAAACACGCCTGCGCCTGGAGCTGGCCGTGGGCTTCCGACTGGTGGGCTTCAGTTATCCGGACTTCCAGGTGATGGACAGCGCCATCCCCGGCGGGGAGGATCTGAACGGCCTACGGATCACCGAGATTGCCGAAAAGTGAAACTGCTCCCCCTTTACGGCCATGCTGACCCTGGCGGAAAAAAGCCGGGGCGCCGCCCTGATGCTCTACCACACCTACAGCGGTGAGCCCGGTTTCGAGGCGCCCCTGGAAAAAGTTCTCTCCCGCGATGACTGCCTCTTCGAAACCGACGCCGCCATCAAGGCCAACGGTCTGCCCAACCCATCCGCCACGGGCACCTTCCCCAGGATCCTGGGCCGCTTCGTGCGAGACCGAAAGCTATTTACGCTGGAGGAAGCCGTCCGCCGCATGACCCATGCCTCGGCGGAGCGATTCGGCTTGGAAGATATCGGCTCCCTGGCCCCCGGGAAGGCCGCGGACCTGGTCCTGTTCGATCCACGGGAAATAACAGATAACCCCGGCCATGACCGCCAGCCTGCCGGACGGCCTGAAGGGATCAGGCAAGTTTTTATCAACGGTCAAACGGTTGTGAAGGACGGGGTTTATGTCCAGGGTGTCAGGCCGGGGCGTGTGTTGAAGGTATGACCCTTTTTTTTTCATAGGCGCGACGATTTTTATAGTCCAAAAAGCTTACGCATATCCAGGAATTCCATGTTTCCCTCTGCTTCGTATTTCCCCTCCAGGAACATCTCAGCACCATCTGCTTTGCCGGTCACGATATCCATCCATACTTCAAAGGGCGTCTTTATCAATAGGTCCGGTCCTTCTGACTTCCCTTCCGTTGCTTTTATCGTCCCATCCGCGATGCTAAAATAGCATGATCCTTTCACACGGCCTGTAAATTCAAACTGCAACGTTGCTTTCATATCTCCTGCCGCCTCAGGATCGAATCCCATTGTCATCAGGAGCAAAAACGTTTCGACTGAATCAGGCCTCGGAATCATGTCTTCATCGGCAAATTTTTTTAAGGTTATCCCTTCCGCAATGCAGGTCTTCCACCAGCAATTCGCCATTTTTGCAAAATCAGAAACATTATCCGTCAACGGCTGTTCGATACGTCCCAATGTTTCCGGAGAAACCCTTTTAGTCTCCACAAGCTCCTTACCGGCATGGATGGTGGCGTCGAGTATATCTTTCTGTTTCTCTTTTCGATACACCATGAATTCGGCGCCAGGCCGATAGATTTCAGCCCATAGCATCCCTTTTTCCTGTGCGTCATAAAGAAATTTCACATAGTGAGTCAATCCAGCAAATGCGGACATTGCCGGGAAGCCGCATACGGAAAGAACCACAACCCCAGGGTGCTTACTGCGAAGGGGGTGAAACCAACGCCCTTCATTTTCCACGAGGAAGGGTTCACAAATGGGCCAGGTTCTCTCTATAAAGGTTTTCATGGTCGCATTGACAGTGTGATGAAACAGCGGTGTAGCGTATATGACCAGATCGGATTCCAGCCATTTAGGGAAGAGATCTCTTGTCATGTCATCCTTGAGTACACATTTCCCCGGGGTTTTCGTCATACACGTAAAGCATCCCACACAATTTTTGATATTCTTCTCTCGGAGATTGACCGTCTCGACTTTGGCGCCTGCCTCTCTCATTCCCTTAACAAGGTGATGAAGCATCAAATCGGTTTTACTTTCCCCCCCTGGTCGTGCACTTGAATTTAGAGCCAATACTTTCACAATTCCAACCTCCTTTTGATTTTTCCTTATTTTTGGATTCTAACTTTTGATATTATTGAGGTTATTGAATTTGCAGATTAGGTGCCCGTCATCCGACCAGCCGAATTAATGACATCATAGAAATATGCCCTGGTTATCGGATATCTCGCAGCGTGATCCCGACTGGTCATGCAACTTTTTCATTCACCTTCCGGAGGATGAAGACGCTTCAGGAACGCAACGGTTCTATCCCATGCATCGGCGGCGTCTTGGGGGCGATAAGTGAATACCGGGACATTGGCGTTAAGATTGAAACAGTGTCCGGCATCTGGATACTCGACCAGCTCAAATGGTGCTGCTTTCGGAGCCTCGGCCAGCTCTCGCATCGATGCGATCAGGCAGCAGTTCTGGTAATGGTCTTGCCCGCCGGCGAGCACCAGGACAGGCGTCTGAAGTCCTGCCGCTAAGTTGGATATGGCCCCGGTAATCGTAATCGCCGGATAATAGGCGACCACAGCCGACACCTGATCCTTCAACTTGGCGCCATATTTCAACACGCCGGCGCCACCGATTGAAAATCCGACCAGAGCTACATTACCGGGAATAGCATGCGGCGAAGACTCCGCAGCAGTGATAGCCGCCTGCAAGTTCTCCGCGCCAGGTATAATTTCACCCAAGCTACCAGGATCGATTAAATCCTTCCCATCCATCAACAGTGTAAAGTACCCAAGCTCTGCGAGTTTTGAACTGAAGTCGCGGAAATAGTCCGTACCGGCATAGCCGGATACGGCTAAAACAATCGCACCTTTACCACCTGCAGGAGGAAAGATCTCGTATTGCGGGCCCTTCGAATCAGATGGGCATCCTGCGAGGAACACCATAGCCACAAAAGCGGGAAATACCTGTGATAAAAAACAGGATAACGAAATCCTGTGATTTGTATAATCCAAGGGCAATTTGCCTCCATAGGCTATGGGGTGCGGGCGGAGCCCTCATTATTCTCTCTGAATCCCTTGATGCCAGGGCAAAAAATGGCAGAGAGCTTGCGCTTAAAACCTTGACCGGCCATAGGCACCCCCATGGTTAAGGTTTCAGACCCGGGAACTCGGCAGGTGGATCAATCAGAGAAACGCAAGAACGCATGTTGCGCAGGTTCGATTCAGCGGCAAACGCTCGCTCCGGAGCAGTTGGAGAGGTGGTTTGGATGTTAATAATTGAATATATTCAAGTTGATGGGTTAGTCAAACCTTATCGCTGATGTCGGAGATGGGTAGTAGTACCTGAACGGAATGTTGATATCTACATTCGGGACAAAGTGAGACTATGCTGGAAGAATCACCAAAAAAGGCAAGGTCAAAATTGACCCTGCCTCATCAACATCATTAAATTTCGGACCTATAACCAAGATAAAGGCTAATTAGAATTAAACCTGCTCCAGGCAAACGATTCCACCATTTAATGATCTTC
>CAJXSL010000011.1 GCA_913060875.1 uncultured Desulfobacteraceae bacterium | reverse complement strand
CCAATATCGGCGTTGTGCGGCAGGAATCGTCGCTGCGGCGTACTGATGTACGCCTCACTCCTCTTCCTTTGCACGCCTTGATCTTGGCCATTTTACGAAGTTGCCTTGCGGTGTGTTTTTAACAGCCATCCCTTTCAACGCCAGACCAATATCGGCGTTGTGCGGCAGGAATCGTCAGTGTGGCTTACTGATGTACGCCTCACTCCTCTTCCTTTGCACGCCGCATCTTGGGCGTTTCACAAGGCCGTCTATGCAATTATTGATAAACATAGACAATGACTCCCTGTGACGTCACATATCGGTCCAGTGTGGCCTACGAATTGCGCCCGCCCAGGTTCTTGGCCAAAAACTCCTGGACAAGACGGTAATAAGTGATGCGGTTGCGCCCGTAGATGCCATGGCCGGCATCAGGGAAGGCATACCATTCAAAGGGCTTTTCGAGTTCTTTCAACCGCTCAATGATATCTTTGGACTGCTTCTTCGCCACGCGCTGGTCTTCACTCCCATAGACGATAAGCAGCGGTTTGGATAAATCATCGAGACGATACAGGGGGGATTTGGCCCGCATCGCAGCCCGGTCGTCGGGATCGCCGGGATTACCAATGTATTTGTAAAATTTGGCCATGCCTAACTTCCACCAGACCGGCGCATATTCAAGCAGAGTTTCGAGATCGCTTGGTCCGAATACATTGATTCCGCACGCAAAAAAATCAGGCGTAAACGTCAGCCCAACCAGCGCGGCGTATCCGCCGTAGCTTTGTCCGCAGATCGCTATTTTGCCAGGATCGGCAATTCCTTCTTGGATGGCCCACAAGGCACCATCGAGCAGGTCGTTTTGCATTGAGCCCGCAAATTCACCGACGGCCAATTCCATAAAATGCTTGCCGTATCCATCCGATCCCCTGAAATTGATCTGGAGGACGGCATAGCCCCGATTGGCATACAGTTGAACCCCGCGGTTATAGCCCCAGTAATCCCGAGACCACGGTCCCCCATGCACCAACACCACTAGTGGGAGGTCTCGGGCCTGACCCCCCCGGGGCAGGGTGAGATAGCCCTTGATGTCTATGCCATCGCGGCTTGTGAAGGTGATCGGTTCGATGGAGGCGAATTCAGACCGGCGCTTATGCAAGGGGTTGCGTGACAATAGGGCCATGTCGGCGGTGAGGCGGTTAAAGAGATAATAGCTCCAATCCTTATCGGAATAGGCATAGACAGTGAAAACATGCGCCTGGTTGTCCGCACTTGTGATGCGATAGCTTTTATAGCCATCGGTTTCGATTCGCTCCAGCAAGGGTTTGAAAGTTTTTTCTGTTTGGGTGTCTAAAAAGGCAATTTGGGGATAATCCGGGCATGTATAGGCGAGATAGGGAACGCCGGTTTTCCGTATCACTTCACAGGCGTCAACATCGACTTCCCGGTTCTCGAGAAGGACGGTTTCCTGAAATGTCCGGAGGTTGAGTTTCGCCAGGACAACTTTGTCGCGATTGCGGTTGGACAGAACCCACATGTTCCCGGTTGGATCATCGAATCCAACCACCTCGAAGACTTCTTCGAAACCCATCGCGATCTTCTCCCGCCATTCGTCATCATTTGACCCGCGGAAATCCAGGACTTTGAGATGTTTGGCGTCATCGACCCTGATGCGTGCCCGGGGCGTGCCGTTGCGGTCGGTTATCCATTGACGGACATCGCCCGGATTCGTGGCCAAAAGCTCCCGATCTTTGGCATGAATATTGACTTTGTAGAGGTCGTAGCATGAAAGGTCGCGGTCATTGTTTTCAATCAGGATATGGTCGGGATCATTGGGCAGCAGGCGATGGATGAGGGCTCTTTTTTTATCCGACATAAAACCTCTAAATTCATAGAGCTTAAAAGGACGGCGGCCGATAGCATCCAGGTTGAAGGCATAGATTTGGTTGTTTTCCTTTCCGCGCGAACGGTAGTTGACGAGGATGCGCTGATTGTCCTGGGCCCATGTAAAACCGTATATGTGGCCGTATTTGACCGGAAGATGGCGTGTGTCGTCTTTGCCTATCGTCTTATAGTGAACGGTTGTCGTTCCGCGAACCGTTTCGACCCAGGCCAGTTTCCTGCCATCGGGCGATACGCGAAATCGGAATTTTTCTTCGTCGCTGTGAAACAGTTCTTCTATCGAAAGGAGGGGGGGGAGCTGGGAAGTTTGCAGGCTGGGGTGCAGCGGGTAATGCAGGCTTTTCGGAGTGCAGCCGGCACTGGCAAGCAGGCAGAGCAGAAGGCTTAAAACAATCCCTAACTTGTGATCGGTTCCCTTGTTACGTGGCATGCAAGTGTCCTTTCTTGAGAAGGCTTGTTTCCGAACCGGACAATGCCATGTGTTTTATATGCGGAATGTTCCGGATAAAAAACAAAAGCAATTCGCAGCAAATTACCGATAAAAAATACTGGGCGCGCAAAATTAGCTGAACCAAAATTTGCATGGCGACTGAATGTCGGCCGATTTCCGATAAATCAGAATGACGGATTTTGTATTGTCGACGGCCGTTGCGGCAATTGAGGCGGGGGCCAGCTTATCTGAGGTTTGATATACGCATACATAGCATATTCCTCCCCGTTTAGAAAGCAGGGATACCGGCGATAGGGTATGATCCAGACCACGGGGTGCGTGGTTAGGTGAAAAGTTCCTTCAGATACTTGCCCGTATAGCTGGCCTCGGTGCCGGCCACGGCTTCCGGCGGGCCTTCGGCCACGATGCGGCCGCCGCCGCTGCCGCCTTCCGGGCCCAGGTCGATGATCCAGTCGGCGGTTTTGATCACATCCAGATTGTGTTCGATAATGATCACGGTGTTGCCGCCGTCCACCAGGCGCTGGAGCACGGTGAGCAGCATGCGGATGTCCTCGAAGTGCAGGCCGGTGGTGGGTTCGTCCAGGATGTAGAGGGTTTGGCCGGTTCCCTTTTTGGCCAGTTCCCGGGCCAGCTTGATGCGCTGGGCCTCGCCTCCGGAAAGGGTCACGGCTGACTGGCCGAGTTTGATGTAGCCCAGCCCGACATCCATGAGGGTGTCCAGGATGGCCATGATCCGCGGGTGGTGGGCGAACAGCTCCCGGGCCTGGCGGACCGACAGCGCCAGGACATCGGCGATGGAATGGCCCTTGTAGGCGACTTCTAGGGTCGCTTCGTTGAAGCGGCGGCCGCGGCAGGCCTCGCAGGGCACGTAGACATCGGCCAGGAAGTGCATTTCCACCTTGATGAAGCCGTCTCCCCGGCAGGCCTCGCAGCGCCCCCCCTTGACGTTGAAGGAAAAACGTCCCTTCTTGTAGCCTCTTTCCCTTGCGGCCGGCAGGCGGGCGAAGAAATCCCGGATCAGGTCGAAAACCTTGGTGTAGGTGGCCGGGTTGCTGCGGGGTGTGCGGCCGATGGCTTTCTGGTCGATGTTGATCACCTTGTCGATATGGGGCAGGCCTTTTAGGCCGGCATGCCCGCCCATCTCCAGGGTGGCGCCGTGCAGTCGGCGGGCCAGGGCGGGATAGAGAACCTGGTTGACCAGGCTGGACTTGCCGGCCCCGGATACGCCGGTGACCGCCACGAGAAGTCCCAGGGGGATGCGGACATCCATGCCCGCCAGGTTGTTGGCCGTGGCCTTGCGGATGGTAATCCAGCCGTGGTTGCGGGCCGGCGGCTTTCTTCGCTGTCCGGGAATCGGGATAGCGGTTTGCCCGGAAAGGTATTGCCCCGTAACGGATTTTTTGTTGCGGCGGATCTGCGCCGGTGTGCCCTGGGCCACGATCCGGCCTCCCAGCAAGCCGGCACCGGGGCCCATGTCCACGATCCAGTCGGCGGATTCCATGGTTTCCCGGTCATGTTCGATGACGATCAGGGAATTGCCGATGTCCCGCAGGTGGGCCAGGGTTTCCAGCAGGCGCCGGTTGTCGCGCTGGTGCAGGCCGATGGAGGGCTCGTCCAGGATATAGAGAACGCCGGTCAGTTCGGAGCCCACCTGGGACGCTAAACGGATGCGCTGGGACTCGCCGCCGGAAAGGGTGGGGCCCTTGCGGGAGAGGGTCAGGTAGTCCAAGCCCACATTGACCAGAAAGCCCAGTCGGGAAACAATCTCACGAACCAGTTCCTCCGCGATGAGCTTGCGGTTGCCCCGGAGATCGAGTCCCTGCATGAAGGCGCTGGCTTCGCCCACGGTCATGGCCGTGACATCCATGATGGATTTGCCGTCGACCCGCACGTGCAGCACCTCCGGTTTCAGCCGATCGCCCTTGCAGGTGGAGCAGGCTTTTTCCGACATGAAGGCGGCGTAGTAGCGTTTTTGCCGTTCGGACTGGGTCTGCTGGTAGCGGCGCATCAACGCCGGCACCAGTCCTTCCCAGGCGGTCTTGAACTGCCCCTGGATTTTTTCCGAATCCCATGAAACCACCATCTCCCGGCCATTGGACCCGTACAGCACCAGGTCCCGGTGCCTGCGGGCGAGTTTGTTCCAGGGGGTGTCCAGGGGAAGGCCCCACTGCCGGTTCAGCCCTTCGATCTGGCGTCCGCTCCAGGAGTTTTTGGCGCCGCCGCCGTTGGTGAAATGGTTGCGCCAGGGCAGCAGCGCCCCCTGGCGGATGGTGAGCCGTTTGTCCGGGATCAGCTTGTCCGGATCCATGGAGAGCCGGCTGCCGATGCCGTTGCAGTCGGGGCACATGCCCTGGGGGGAATTGAAGGAGAACAAGGGCGGATCAAGTTCTGGGTAGGCGATGCCGCAGCAGGACCGGGCTTCGCTCATCTGCCAGTCTTCCTGACCCGGGATATGCACCACCAAACGGCCCTGGCCGGTTTTCAGGGCCAGTTCCACCGAATCGGTCAGGCGCTTGCGAAACGCAGACCCCGCTTTGACCACCAGGCGATCCACCACCACTTCGATGGTGTGCTTTTTGTGTTTGGCCAGGGGAGGAACATCTTCCAGGTCATGGACCATTCCGTTGACCCGCACGCGCCCGAAGCCCGCCTGCCGCAGTCTGTCCAGACGTTCCCGGTGGGTGCCTTTGCGGTTGGCCACCACGGGCGCCATGAGCACGAACCGGGTGCCGCCCGGCAGGTCCAAAATCTGTTCCACCATGGCCTGGGCATTGCCCCGGCCCACGCGGCGGCCGCAGCGGATGCAGTGCTGCTCGCCGATGCGGGCGAACAGGACCCGCAGATAGTCATAGATTTCCGTGATGGTGCCCACGGTGGAGCGCGGGTTGCGGCTGGCGGCCTTTTGCTCGATGGCAATGGTGGGGGACAAGCCCCGGATCATGTCGTAGCGGGGTTTTTCCATCTGCCCGAGGAACTGCCGGGCATAGGCCGACAGGGATTCCACATAGCGGCGCTGGCCCTCGGCGTAAAGCGTGTCGAAGGCCAGGCTGGATTTGCCGGATCCGGACACCCCGGTCACGACGACCAGTTTTTTCTTGGGCAGTTCGAGGTCAATGTTCTGCAGGTTGTGCTCCCGGGCCCCCTTGATCATGATGGTGTCGATCTCGGTACCCTGGCGGCCCCGGCGTTGTCGGCGAGTTGGTTTGGTGCCCATGGCGGTTGTTCGTCCTCATGATGGTGATGTTGCCGGCGGCGGCATTAGGCCGGATTCGGAGTGGAAACGGTGTCGGGCTTATTTAGCGGATGGCGGCATAACGGTCAACGTTCAATCCTGAAGGCGGCACCATCGGCAATTTTTTCTAAAGTACAACTGAAATTCGCCAATAAAGAAGAGAGATGGCACATTCAAGCCGGTACAACATCCCAAATGCTCATCATTCGAAGAGGTGAACATGTTTTTACAACGGTCCCTGAAATTCAAACTGATCGCACTGGGCGTCATCCTTTCGGTGGCGCCGCTGATGGTGGTTACCGCCAGCACCTTCTACCAGAACCGTCACATGGCCGAAGCCGCCTCGCAAGGTCTGGCGCAAGTGGCCCATGCCGATCTCAACCACATCGTGGAAAGCATCCGGACCATGGTGGCTACCCAGAACGATATTCTTCAGGAGCAGGTCGTGCACGATCTCAACGTGGCCCGACGGGTCATGCGGGATGGCGGCGGCCTGATGATCGATTTTTCGGAAACCGCCACCTGGCAGGCTGTGAATCAATACACCAAAGAAGCCAAGACGGTGGAACTGCCCCATATGACCCTGGGCGGTGAGTGGTTGGAGCAAAACGCCGACCCGGGTATTCCAACACCCCTCGTGGATGAGGTAAAACTGCTGGTGGGCGGCACCTGCACAGTGTTTCAGCGCATGAATGAAGCCGGCGACATGCTGCGGGTGGCCACCAACGTGGAAAAGCGCGACAAGACCCGGGCCATCGGCACCTACATCCCGGCGGTCAACCCGGACGGCCAACCCAACCCGGTGGCGGCTGCCCTTTTGGCGCGTAAGACCTTCAAGGGACGCGCCTATGTGGTCAATGCCTGGTATCTCACGGCCTATGAGCCGCTTTTCAACAACGATGGCGAGGTCATCGGTGCGCTCTATTTCGGCGTCAAACAGGAAGGCACGCCGGCCATGCGGGAAGCCCTGCTGAATACAAAAATTGGCGCCACCGGATATGTCTGGGTGCTCGACAGCAAGGGCAACTACATCCTGTCCCAGGGCGGTCAGCGGGACGGTGAAAACATCATGGCGGCCAAAGACGCCGATGGGAATCTCTTCATCAGGGAGATCGTAACGAAAGCCATCGATACCAAGGACGGCGAAATTTTCGACAGTATCTACCCCTGGAAAAACGAAGGGGATGTAGCCGCACGCATGAAAATCAGCAAGGTCACCTATTTCAAACCCTGGGACTGGATCATCGGGGCGGGCACTTTCGAGGACGAATTTTTTGCGGCCCGGGACACCATCAAGGCCGACAGCCGGGCCAGTATGACCATTCTGGCGGTGCTCATCGGGGTCGCCCTGGTTGCCTCCGTGGGCCTCTGGGCCTTGATGGGCGGTCGGATCGGCAGGAAACTTTCCGGTTTTGCCACCCACATGCAGGGGGCTTCGGACGAGGTGTCCTCGGCGGCCGGCGAAGTTTCTTCCGCCAGCCAGTCCCTGGCCGAGGGGGCCTCGGAGCAGGCCGCCAGCATCGAGGAGACCTCGGCATCCCTGGAGGAGATGTCCTCCATGACCAAACAGAACGCGGACAATGCCAGCCAGGCGGACGCCCTGATGAAAGATGCCAATAAAACCATTGCCACGGCCAATGCCACCATGGACCGCATGACCACGTCAATGACGAGCATTACCCAAAGCAGCGAAGAAACCCAGAAGATTGTCAAGACCATCGACGAGATCGCCTTCCAGACCAACCTTCTGGCGCTGAATGCCGCTGTGGAAGCGGCCCGGGCCGGTGAAGCCGGGGCGGGGTTTGCCGTGGTGGCCGACGAGGTGCGCAACCTGGCCATGCGGGCGGCGGATGCGGCCAGGGACACCTCGAACCTGATCGAGGAGTCGGTGCGCCAGATCAAGGAGGGGGCCGATCTGGTGGATGTCACCAACAAGGCCTTTGACGAGGTGGCGGTGCAGGCCGAGAAGGTGACACACCTGGTGGGCGAGATCGCCGCGGCCTCCACCGAACAGGCCCAGGGCATCGCGCAGGTCAACGCGGCGGTCGGTGAAATGGACCGGGTGGTGCAGCAGAATGCGGCCACGGCCGAAGAATCCGCGTCCGCCTCCGAGGAGATGAACGCCCAGGCCGATCAGATGAAAAGCACGGTGAGCGAGCTGGTCGGCTACGTTGAAGGTGGCGCGGGAAAGCCCCAACCGGTGAAAACACGGCCGGTGCAAAAAACCGCCGCGGCTTCACCGCAAAAGTCGCCCCAGGCAGCGCCGCCGCGCGATCCTGAAGCTATCATTCCGATGGATGCGGGGGACAGCTTCGACGACTTCTAACGTTCATTTATGAACCCGGCGATTGATCATGCCAAGGTTGTCATTCCGGCGGAAGAGATTGTGTCGCTATTCAACGGGGTTGCCTGTCATGCCGGCGAAAGCCGGCATCTCCTCAAACGAATGGCATGATTATACAACAGATTCCGGCTTCCGCCGGAATGACCCATGATGCCAAACCCCTAACGCGTCAATTACGACACAGCCTCGAAAGCCGGAATCTATTGGCAAATTGGCGGTTTGCATGGAGATCCCGGCTTTCACCGGGATGACGTGCGTTTGTATATTTTGTTGCCAGGTTAATAAACCCTATACGACAGAGAAAGTCCCCGGATCGGCATTGACGGTCCGGGGTTCTATTGTTTAAGGATGGCTTCCTTTTCTTCCGCCGCTGGTTCTATCATGACGCCCGGTTTAGGGCACTTGTTCGATCCAGCTTCCACCATCCAGCCACTTTTTATGCAGTTTTTTCAACTGTCCGGTTCCCTGGAGTGTATTCAGGAAATTCTGCACCCAGTTGATCAACAGGGCATCTTCCGGCATGGCAATGCCCAGGGGCTCGAAGGTCAGCGGGGATTTACCGGCCGAAAGGCCTTTCTCCTGATGGCGGTAGGCGGCAAAGGCGCAAAAAGGCAGGTCGGCCACCATGACATCCGCTTTGCTGTTCAGGAGAAGGTCGACGGCCCCGTCATAGGATGGGGAGAGAGCCAGTTTGGCCTTGGGCATGAGCGTTTCGGCAAATTTTTGGCTGGTGGAATTCTCCAGAGTGGCCACGACCACTTCCGGGGCGTTCAGACCGTTCGCATCCTGCAGTTCGGCATAGCGTTTTTCCAAGGCCAGGATGCCTTTTCCGGAAACGTAATAGGGCCCCACAAAGGCGACATTCCGATTGCGGTTCGGGGTGATCGTCATGCCCGAAATCACCATGTCGACCTTGCCGGCTTCCAGATTCGGCAGCAATTCGGCAAAGGGCAGCGTTACGAACTTAACGTCAATCCCCATTCCCTGGGCCACGGCCCTGGCAATATCGATATCCAGCCCGATGATCTCCCCACTCTTGGCTCTTACGGTCATGGGGGGCTGCTGACCGCTGGTTCCCACCACCAGCTCGCCTTTTTCCAGAATACGGTCCAGCACCGGTCCGGCTGCGGCGTGAACGCTTATCAGAAGAACGGACAGGCATACGCATACAAGGCCAACGGTCGTTTTTCGCATCAGGGGCTCCTTTGCTAAGATGAATAGAGGGAGAAGACAATGGTTCTCTTCTATCCGGAATATTTCACGCGTTCGCGATGTCATTTGACGGTATCAGGTGCGCTGCTGTACTTCTGCTACCGCAAGCCCCTGATAACGGGTCCAATGGGCATCTCGGGTGCGCCCGCAGGCTGTTTTTATGAAATATTGGGGATAGGCGTCTGTCATGCATACCCGGTCTCCGGATTTTTCTCAATAGGCGCCTAACGGTGCCATGTGCTGGGTAGATGTCACCCGGAATTTCGTGGACGCATCCATCTGTCCACCATGATACGCGCCAATACATATCCGACCAGGAAGATCAAAATCAAGAGGGCGGCCTGTTTGAAGCTGTGATCGATCAGTTCCTCACCTTCGGATCCGACGCGATTGATGGCGTCCTCCAGACGTGGCAGAAGAATTTCCCATCCCGGCGAGTTCAATAGGGCTTCAAAGGTGCTGATCAGCGTATTCAAGTCCCTGGCCGCACGGCCGACATTGGTGGCCGTTTGCGCATATTCCCTGATGTCGAAGGGATCGTCATCGAGATCCTCCTCCATTTCCAGCTGAATCAGACGCTCCATAAACAGGTTTATAGCCCCCATGACACGACTGCTTTCCTCTAAGGTCAGGCGCAGGTCGGCCAGCATTCGCCCCAGGCGTTTTTCTTCCCTGACCAAATCCTGGATGGCCTGCTGCCGTTCCCGGCCCAATGCGGCCATGAATTGCCGGATGGCCGCCTCCCGTTCATCTCCAATTTTCACCGCGAGAAGTTCGATATGCTTTTGGCCGAGCCGGTCGAGTTCTTCGGCGGCCTGACGAAGAAGGTTTTCCCGGATCGTGGCAATATCCTGTGGAAATTTTTCGGCTACGGCGGCCATCCTTTCCGAGAAGGCGGCCATGCGGTCAAGATTGGCCAGAAGATCATGGGCTTGGGGGTTCAACGTCATTTGTGAAAGCCAGACATCGGCGAAATAGCCGGTCAGCAGCGGCATGCGGGTGGCCAGAAACAAGGAACGCTCCGCCAGCAGGCGGGTTTCCTCCACTTCCTGGGTGGCCTGCTGGACAGACTGGAACAGACCGCTGACCTGGGGCGCTTGCTGCGTCATGGTAGATTTTTTCCGTTCCGTGGCGTAGTCGCTGAAGCGCAGCAAACTGAATGAGAGCACTTCGGGGTTGGCGCGCCGCCATTCCAGGATGATCCCCTGGAGATCCCCCTGCTTTTCAACGTCCAGAATGCGCGCGGCAAGCTGCCAAACATCGTCTTCGGCTGTGCGCAGGCCTTTGATGATCGGTTCGATTTTGCTCCCCATTTGATTCAGCCAGTGCTCTTCATAGATCATGCGGCCCAGGGTCACCATGGCGACCATATCCAGCAAGGCAATGTCGGGATTGGGTTCGGCCGCGATCGTGTACACGGAAGCGATGGTGAGCACTGTGTCCCCGAGCACGATCCGTCGCTGGTCCGGCAATGGTTGGCCCGTCTGGAAGTCTTCGATGGCCTGGAGCATAAACGTGGCAAAGCGGTCGGCGAATCCCATGAGTTCCGACTGCAGTTCGATTTCGGTCATGACATAGGCGCGGGGTTGCTCGGGTTTCGGTGGGATGGCGGCCGTACAGGCAAGCATTGAAAAGCCGACGACGATGGCTAAGATCCAGGGAACGGTTTGTCTGTAATTGCGGGGCATCATTGCAGGCATGCGTTTGTTCCCTCCCAAGGTTTGATTTCCGGCCGAACGTTCCGGCGTTGCAAGGCATGTCGAAAACATTCCAGTTTTTCAGCCAAACTCAATAAGGCTTGAAACCGCGGTAAAATCGGCCAAGGAAAACGAAAAACCAGTGCTGGAGGTGCGGTACATTTGTCGGTGATGGCTGTTGGATTCGCCGGGTGTATACGAAGATGCCGGTCAACAGAATTGGGATCGTTTTATTTGCGTTGCAGCCGTGGTCTGAAATGCGCCAAGCATTTCCATCGAAGTTGTTTCAAACTTTCAGATAAACCGTCCTGTGCAGATTCGGTTGCGTCCGGTTTTTTTGGCTTCGTAAAGGCGGGCATCGGCGGCGGCCACCAATTGGCGGACCGTCTTGTCGCCATCCGTGTGCTCATAGCTCTGGAGACCGATGCTGGTGGTCACTTCGATGGCTTGCCCCTGGAACTGAAAATCGTGGACCGCCACCATGGCACGCAGTTTTTCACAGAACTTCAAAGCGGCATCCGGCCCGGCTTCGGGAAGGATAATGGCAAACTCGTCACCCCCGTAGCGCGCCAACAGGTCGGACTGGCGAATGTTGCGACTGACCAGCGCCACGAAAGCTTTCAGGATTTCGTCGCCGGCCAGGTGTCCGAACGCGTCGTTGATCATCTTGAACTGGTCGATGTCCAGCATGGCAAGCGACAGGCTGCGCCGGTAGCGTACCACGCGGCTGATCTCGCGTTTCAATGATTCCTGAAAATACTGTCGGTTGAAGGCCTGGGTCAAGTCGTCCACCGTCATGAGCCGATAGACATCTTCGAGAAAACGGGTTTCCGAGCTCGATCCGGAAATGTACTTGAGAATGGTCTCGCCCAGATGCAGCCGGTCCCCGTCCTTCAGCTGCGCCTCATGCACACGGTGTCCGTTCACGAAAACCCCGTTGGTTGAACCAAGATCCGAGACCGTGGTCGCATTGCGTTCGATCCTGACGCGGGCATGCTCCCGCGAAACGCTGTCTTCGTCGAGGTGGATGTCGGCCGCCAGGGCGCGCCCGATGACCTGGACCTCTTGCTGAAGATAGTAGGCCTTGCCAAGGTTGCTGCCATAAACCACCACCAGGGCTGGCGGGTTAAGGGCGATGCCGTCATATAAATCGACAGGCGCGTCGATGGATATGGTTTCGTTTTCTTGCGACATGGGACATTCCCGTTGCATGATGAGAATGATTGGTTGGAATGGCGGGACCGCTTAACGTCGAAATCCCTGATGCCATTAATCTGGCATAGATAGGCCAATCAATCAAACCTTTTACCTCGAGGGGGGGAACGTCACCGCGATGGACACCCGCTTGCTTGCGGATATTTTCCAGATTGACAATGCGGTCATAAAAAGGTAAATGATAATAATTATTGAATAGTTGGTTATCTCAAATGTCAGGACGGTTGGCGTGACGCACAACGATCCACAAAAACGATACGATACGATCATTCGCAAATTCCGGGAGAACAATCACAAGCTTACGCCCCAGCGCCTGGCGGTTGCCAGGATCCTGGCCAAAAGTGAGGGGCACCCCGGGGTTGAATCCATCTACGAGCAGTTGAAAGAGGATTTCCCCACCATGAGCCTCGCCACGGTCTACCGGAACGTGATGCTCATTAAATCCCTGGGGGAGGTGCTTGAGCTGGGGTTCCCCGAGGGGGGCAACCGTTATGACGGCAACAAACCCTACCCGCACCCCCACGTCATTTGCGTGCGTTGCAAAAAAATCATCGACCCGAACCTCACGGGGCTGCAGGATCTCACCCAGGAGGTTGCCGCAGCCAGCGGTTTCAAGATATTGACCCATCGGATGGATTTTTTCGGCCTTTGCGAGGAATGCCTATCCAGCCAAGACGCGGATTGATTCTTTCTTGTTTTTAATCGATCATTGTCTGCAATAAATTACCACATTTTTCTATGCGAATTATCCATCGGGCGGTGAGGATTTGTTTTCTGCCTTGTGATTTGTTATGGGCCATTAACAGCAACTGTCATCTTTCCCGACGTGGATTGGCCTATCCACCACACGCCCGTGCAATTGACGGCTACCGACAATCCGGTCAACTCAGCGGTCAGAGTTTGAAGCCATAAAAACCAATGTCCATTTCAACCCAAGGAGGTTACGCATGCCGAAAGCATCCAAAGAGACACGCAGAAAAAAAGTCATCGAAGTGCTCAACAAGGCCCGTGCCATGGAACTTGAGGCCATTCACCAATACATGAACCAGCATTACAACCTGGACGATATGGATTATGGCGAACTGGCTGCCAAAATGAAGCTGATCGCCATTGACGAGATGCGGCATGCCGAGCAGTTTGCCGAACGCGTCAAGGAACTGGGGGGCGAACCGGTGACCGGCCACGACGGCAAGATCGCCAAAGGGCAGAAGGTGGAAGGCATGTTCCCATATGATGCCAAACTGGAGGACGATACCATCGATGTATACAACCAGTTTGCCCTGGTGTGCCGGGATAATGGCGACAGCATCAGCATGAAGATTTTCGAAGACATTATCGACGAGGAGCAGATTCACTTCAACTATTTCGACAGTGTCGATGGTCATATCAAAAAGCTGGGGGACACCTACCTGGCCAAGATTGCGGGAACACCTTCCTCAACCGGACTGGGGAAAAGCGGGTTTGCCGTCAGCGGTGAAGGGGAATAAGGCCGTAGTCGGAGATGGTTTTTTAATGGGGAAGACGCCTTTCAGACGTGATCACCCCTGAAGTTGGACCTCTCGAAGTTATAAAGCCGGAGCCGGGCTGGGTTATGGCCCCGTTTCGGCTTTTTCCGATGCTTTCCCAATCCCCTGCAAACGGATATTGCCCTTCCCTGCTTTGCAGAAAAAGTTTTAGAATTGCGGGAAGTTGCCGATATATAGATGTGAACGCCCTGCCGGCCTGCCGATCGGTGCCATGGCATTTTATTAACGCTACGGCATGGCCGTATCGGGTAAGAAAAAAGCGGCATTCCCGAAACTGCAGGGCCGAACCGTTCGTACTGTTGAAAATATGAAAAACCGAACCACCATCATCCTATTCTCGCTGTTGGTGCCCTTAGGGATAGCCGCCGTTTATATGGGGCGATCATCATTGTATCCCCAGGCCGCGCCCTTGCAGGCCCTTAACACGGCGTCACGCCAGGCGGCTACGCCACCGGATGACAGCATTGTCGTCTATTATCACGAGCGGCGTCCCTACTATGTAACGACGCCCAAACAAGTTCACGGCATGATTGCCGATCGTGTCAACTGGGTATTCAAGGAGGCCGGCATCCCATACGTCTGGCACAAGATACCGGCCAAACGCCAACTGGAAGTCATCCGGGATAATGCGCAACGTGCCTGTGCCGTGGGATGGTTCAAGACACCCGCAAGGGAAGCCTACGGTAATTTTTCACTGCCCATATATATGGACAATCCGATGATGGCCCTTGCCAGAACCGACAATGAGCAAATCCGCCCCGGAGCCACTCTGGCACAGACGCTGGCCAATCGTCGTTTGCGGTTCCTCCGCAAGGACGGCTATTCTTACGGGCCATACATCGATAATAGACTAAAGCAGTATGCCCCCCGGGAAATCGTTACCACGGCCGAAAACACCAGTATGATAAAAATGATCCATACCCATCGAGCGGACTATTTTTTTATATCCAAGGAAGAAGCGGAAGATTTAATCTTATGCTCCGGCCTGCCGATGAAAGATTTCAAAATCATCCATTTCACTGATATGCCGGCCGGCAACAAGCGTTTTCTCATTTGCAGCCGTAAAATCGATGAGGTGAGCCTCTTACGACTGAACCGTGCCATAAAGAAGTACCTGATGGGCACCATAGAGGCCAATCCTGAGGCCATGGGTATTCTTCTATGACGCATCGACACATCCATTTTCTGACCGCGAGCCTCTTGGCCATGACATTCTGTGCGTTTGTCTTGGGCTATGAAAAACACGCCCTCAATCAGGCCCAGGAACGTATTCAAACCCATGCCCGCATCATCGAAGATGCCATGTGGAACTACAATCATCTGGGGGCTTCGGAATACCTGGCGCTGGCAGCCGATACGCACGGTTACGAATCCCTGACAGTGACGCACAACAACGGCGACATTTTCCAGGATATCCGGACTGAAAGCACCGGACGACTGGAACCGCTTCTCATCCGCCTGCATTTAATCCCAAGGGTTCCGCTTATGGCCCGTGTGGAATACCGGGGTAATATCATCGGCTGGGTGGAGGCGATCTGGCTTTCCCGTTCGATCTATATCCACGCCTATGTCTTTTTTGCGGTGGTGTTGATTTATCTGGTTGTGTTTCTTTATTTACGGGTCCTGAAATCGAAGAAGGTTCTCGAGGAGCGCGTCCAGGAACGCACGGCTGAATTGCTGTCGTCAAACCGGGCCCTCAAACGGGAAATCGATGAACGAATCCATGCGGAGGAGGCCTTGCGCGCCAGTGAAGAACAATACCGTCTGCTGGCCGACAATATCAACGACGTGATCTGGACCATGGACCTTGATTTTAACTACACTTATATCAGTCCGGTGGCGGTCAAGATGCACGGCTGGTCGCTTGAGGCGTTGAAAACGCTGACGATCGATCAGGTCATGCCGCCGGAGTCAATCGATATGGCCGGCAGCCTGTTGGCAAGCCGCCTTGCCGAAGGGGAGCGCAGGGGCAGCTATAACCGTTCGGTGACCATGGAACTCGACCTTTACCGACAGGACGGCACCACGATTCCTACGGAAGTGACAGCTTCATTAGTCCTTGGTGAAGACGGTCTGCCGACCGGAATTATGGGGGTTACCCGGGATATATCCGAACGGAAAAAAACGGAGAAGGAAAAGCAGGAGCTGCGTTCTCAATTGGAACGGTCGAAGAAAATGGAATCCCTGGGGCTGTTGGCAGGTGGTGTGGCGCATGATTTGAACAATGTGCTCTCCGGTATTGTCAGCTATCCGGATATGCTGCTCATGGACCTGGACGCCGACAGCCAATTGAGGGGACCCATCGAAACCATGAAGGAATCCGGTCAGAAGGCCGCCACCATCGTCCAGGATCTGCTGACCCTGGCCCGTCGCGGTGTCATGGCCCAGGATGTTATCAATCTAAACGACATCATTGCATCCTATCAGACATCCCCGGAGCACCAGAAGATTCTGGCGCATCACCAGGACACCGAGGTGGATTTCCAGCTTGAAGCCCACCTTTTCAACATCAAGGGATCTTCTGTGCACCTGAAGAAAACCCTCATGAACCTGATCGGCAACGCGGCGGAAGCCCAACCCGAAGGCGGGCGCATTACCGTGTCCACTGAAAGCTGCTTTCTGGAATATCCGATCCGGGGTTATAACACGGTCAATGAGGGTGAGTATGTCCGCCTGCAGGTCAAGGACAGCGGCCAGGGCATCAGTCCTGAAGATCTGAATCATATTTTCGAGCCCTTTTACACCAAGAAGAAAATGGGCCGCAGCGGTACGGGGCTCGGGCTGGCGGTGGTTTGGGGTACCGTTCAGGACCACCACGGCTACATCGACGTGCTCAGTGGAAAAGGCAAGGGCACGACCTTCAACCTATACTTTCCCATTTCCCGGGAAGCAGCCGCCGAAAAGGAAAACGGCCTGAGATTGGAGTCCCTCAAAGGCCGGCGGGAAACGCTCCTGGTCGTGGACGACATGGAAAGCCAGCGCAAGATTGCCACCCACCTGCTCGGCCACCTCAACTATCAGGTCCATACGGCCGAAAACGGCGAGGCGGCAATCGCCTTTTTGCAGGACCATACCGTGGATTTGGTCATTCTCGACATGCTCATGGGAGACGGCATGGATGGCCTGCAAACCTACCAGAACATCCTCAAACATCATCCGGGGCAAAAAGCCATTATCGCCAGCGGGTTTGCCGAGACGGAACGGGTAAAAGAAGCCCAGCGTCTCGGGGCCGGGGCCTATATCAAAAAACCCTACATGCTGGATACCCTCGGCAACGCCATCAAGGAAGAACTGCGTGGCTGAAACCGCCGGTGATGATTTTTCCCTTTTTATTTGATCCAGAAAACCTGGTCCTCTGGGCCAGGTCAGAGATAATTGGTTCCGCCGTAATCATCGTATAGGAATTCAGGCGTCAGAATCCAGAAGTCAGAATAAGGTTTTCGCCTTCGGCGCATTCGATTTTTTTCAAAAGACGGAGCGAAGCGACATCAAAATCCTTCTGGCTCCTGAATTCTGTCTTCTGACGCCTATTGTCTCTCGTGATTGGAGCATCCCCCCTTCCGGGGGGGAACCCGAAGCCGGGTCCTCCGGGCCCGGCTATATACGAAACCGTCAAGGCGATGAAGCCAAAGAGACCGCCGGTGGCTTGCCCTGCCGGCGCGAGACGTGTATACTGCTGTTGCTTCACTAGAACCCATCTCAAAAAAAATCTAAGTGCCCCTGGCGGCGTTTCCAGCGTTGCTGGATACCGCATCGTTTGAATCAGATAGCGGGGCATACCGAGCCGGCTCAAAATGCTCACATACTGCGTGTATGCTCCGCTTTTTCACCGTCTCGCGTCTTGCCAGGAACTCTAATCTTTATTTTGAGATAGGTCCTAAGCTGTTTTTCACCATCATTTCATCAGCAGTGCAATTGTTCGACGAATCCGTTCTATCTTTGATACCGTTTGCCTGACCGGCGCCGGGCCGCCGGGATCTAATGTCTGGATCTCCAGCGGATCGTGTCTGCGCCGGCATTGATTTGCCCGTGCGGACAGGTGGCGGGAGGGCTCTGATCAGGAGGGCGGCAACGCCCCAAATTAAGAGGGAGTCCATATGGGATTAGGGAGATGGAGATGGTTGCTTGTCGTTGGCCTGGTTTTCGTCATTTGGGTCCCCGTGCTTTGGGCCGGTGAGATCGAACGCATTCAAGCCCGGGGTGAACTGGTCGTTTCCCTCAACAAAGGCTATCCGCCTTTTGCCATGATGGAGAAAGATCGGGTCATTGGCCTGGACGCCGATCTGGCGCGGCTGCTGGCCGAATATCTAGGGGTAAACCTCCGCTTTATCTGGCCTGAATCCTACGATCAGCAGATTCCCCGCCTGCTGGCCGGAGATTCGGATATCATTATGGCGGCCATGACCCGAACGGTGACAAGGGGCCTGCAGGTCAGTTTCACCGCCCCGTATTTCGAAGTCAGCCAGGCCGCTCTCGTCCGCCGGGAACTGCTGCCGTCGGATGCGGATTCGTATTTCGATCTGCTTGGTATCGAAGGGTTGCGACTGGGGGTCAAGGCCGGCACCACCCATGAGGAATTTGCCCGCGAACTTTTTGACCAGAAGGCCATCAGGCTTTATCCGACGGCCGAAGCGGCGGTGGCGGGGATCCTCGAGGGCGAGGTGGACGCCATGGTGGCGGACTCCCCCTTTGTTCAGCGCTGGCGCAGCACCCACCGCCAGTACTACACACAAATGGCCGCCATGCTTGCACCTGTTACCCGGGAGTTCTACGCTTTTGCCATCCGCCCGGGCGATCCGGAGTTTTTAAACTGGCTCAATCTCTTCGTGGACCAGATCCAGGCGGACGGTACCCTGGACCTGCTTAAGTACACCTATTTCGAGCAAATGCCTTTTGCTTCCGGCCCGGCGATTTCCAAAGAGCGAATGTCGCGGGCCCGGTTTCTGCAAAATCGCTTTGTGGCCAACCGCAAGGCCCGGATCGAACAGCTTCGTCAGGCATCGCGAGGCAGAGGCGACAACTACGAGTAGCGCCCGTAACAGCTTGAACTTCAACCAAGCGTTTTTCTCCACAGGGAGTTGAATATGAAACTGCTCGACTGGTATTTCAAATCCAATCTTCTGGCACGCATTCTGGCGGGACTGATTCTGGGGGCGGTCTGCGGCCTGGCTTTCGGGCCTGCCATGGCCTGGGCGACGCCCTTGGGCGAAATTTTCATTCGGCTGCTTAAAATGATTGTCATGCCGGTCATCCTGTTTACCCTGACGGTCGGTGCCGCCAGCGTCCATCCCTCCCAGCTCGGACGGGTGGGCGTTAAAGCCCTGCTGATCTACATGGTCACCACAGGGTTTGCCGTCTCCTTCGGCTTGATTTTCGGAAATCTCTTCCAACCCGGTCAAGGGATGGAGATCGCTGCCGGGGCGGCCGAAGGCGTCAAAAAAGGGGTGACCGCGCCCTCGCTGGTGGATACCCTGATCAACGTGGTGCCCGTCAACCCCTATGGTGCCATTGCCGAGGGCAATGTCCTGCCGGTGATTTTCTTTTGCCTGCTTTTCGGCATTGGCCTGGCGTACGTCCGCAACAGCGAAGACGAAACGATCAGTCGCTCCGGCGAGACGGTTTTCCGCTTTTTCAACGGGGGGGCGGAAATCATGTATCTGGTGGTGAACTGGATTCTGCAGTACGCCCCCATAGGGGTATTTGCCCTGATCGCTGACGTTTTCGGCAAACAGGGGGCCGAAGCCTTTGGCCCCCTGGGCTGGACGACACTGGCGGTCTACATGGCTTTTATCGGGCACATGCTGCTGGTTTACGGGGGGCTTTTGCTGGTGTTTAAATTGCCGCCCCTGGCTTTTTTCAACAAAGCCAAAGAAGCCATCGTTACGGCCTTTGTCACCCGCAGCAGCGGGGGCACCCTGCCGGTGAGCATGGAGACGGCCGGGCATAAAATGGGGATTTCCCAAGGGGTTTATTCTTTTTCCCTGCCCTTGGGGGCCACCATCAATATGGACGGAACCGCCATCTACCAGGGGGTCTGCGCCATTTTTGTAGGGTTTGCCATCGGGGCACCCCTTACGTTTGCGCAGCAGTTGACCATCATTGCCACGTCCCTGTTGGCCTCTATCGGTACGGCCGGTGTACCGGGCGCCGGGGCCATTATGCTGATGATGGTGCTTGAATCGGTGGGGTTGAAAGTGGAGCCGGGCTCACCGGTGGCGATGGCTTATGCCATGATCTTCGGCATCGATGCCCTGCTGGATATGGGGCGGACGGCCTGCAATGTCACCGGGGACCTGGCCGTGACCTGTGTTGTGGCCCGAACGGAAAACGAAATGGACCTTGCCGCCTGGCAGGGTGACGAACTGGCCGCTGCCCAGGATACGGCCTATGCTGAATAGAAAATGAAAGAAAGAGCCATGCCGACAGATATACAAGCGCCTACCGGGAAAAAAGCCTGTGTGGCGGTCCTGGCCACCGGCGGCACCATTGCCGGGCAGGCGGAAACGGGAACCCAGGCCGGGTATGCCTCCGGCCGGATCACGGTGGATGCCATGATCGGGTCCGTTCCCGGGCTGTCGGATCTGGCCGACATCCAGGGAGAGCAGATCGCCAATGTGGGTTCCCAGGACATGACCTTTGCCCTCATGATCGCCCTGGCCGATCGCATCAACGCACTGCTTGGTGACGGTGCGGTGGAGGGCGTTGTCGTGACCCACGGCACCGACACCATGGAAGAAACCGCCTATTTTCTCAATCTGACCGTCAAGAGCCGCAAACCGGTGGTCCTGACCGGGGCCATGCGGCCATCCACGGCCGTGAGTGCCGACGGGCCCCTGAATCTCTACAATGCCGTGGCCGTGGCCGCCGACCCCCGGGCCGCCGAGAGGGGGGTGCTGGTGGTGATGAACGACCGCATCCATGGTGCCCATTCCCTGACCAAAAACAACACCACTTCGGTGGAAACCTTTCTTTCCCCCATCAACGGCCTCATTGGGACCGTCATTTACGGCAAGACCCAGTATTTCCGGGGACCTTTCCGACGCCACACCCATACCAGCGAATTTTCGGTGGCCGGCGTGGATCGGCTGCCCCGGGTGGATATCCTATATGCCTGTGCCGGTATGCCGGCGGATTTGATTGACTGCTCGGTGTCCCGGGGCGCCCGGGGCATCGTGGTCGCCGGGGATGGCAACGGCAACATGAATGCGGGCGCCATTGCTGCGGCCTCCCGGGCGGCCGGCCAGGGAACGGTGGTCGTGCGCAGCTCCCGAGTGCAAACCGGCACAGTCATCCGCAATGTGGAGATCGACGATGACAGCCGGCGTTTCATCGTTTCGGATGAACTCAATCCGGCCAAGGCCCGCATCCTCCTGATGCTTGCCCTGCAGCAGGACCGCAGCCTGGAAGAGTTGCAGGAGATGTTCTACACATACTAGCGCTATCTCAAAAAAGTTTTTTCACTCACCTCTGGTTCGCCATGCCCCAATGGGGGCCGTCCGGCATCCCCCGGAGCCATTTTTTTATTGACGGAAACAAACGGGTTGGGTAGTTCGTATGCTAACGAGCATCCCGGATCCGATTCGTTTCCGTCAGCGATTGCGGATCGGGCCTGGAGTGAAAGGCGCAGCCCTTTTTTTGTGACCATCAAGTTTGCCACCTCGATATCGGACGGTCTGCCAGACCCTCCCTGAAAGGAGTTCGAATGAGCGACAACATTTTTCGCCGGTTGCAGGAACGACTCGACCTTTTCTCCATGGGATTCCCCGCTACGGATTCCGGTATCGAACTGAAGATTCTCCGTTATCTGTTTTCCGAAGAAGACGCGGCCATGTTTCTGTCTATGAGCCATAATCTGGAAACGCCGGACGCGGTGGCCCAGCGGTTGGGAAAGACCGAAGATGCCGTGGCGGCACAATTGGACGACATGGCCGAGCGGGGCCTGTTGTTTCGTCTCAAAAAAGAAAGCGGGTCACGCTACGGGGCGATTCCCTTCGTCCACGGACTGTTTGAGTTCCAGGTGCAAAATCTCCACCGGGAATTGGCCGAAATGGTGGAGCAGTATTTCGAAGAGGGGTTCGATACGGCCATGCAGAAGGGGGCGGATTATTTTCTGCGTCCCATTCCGGTCCACCAGTCCATCGATGCGCGCCATCACGTGGCCAGCTATGATGATGCCCTGGCCATCCTCAAGAGTAAACCCCGCATCGTGGTGACCGACTGCATCTGCCGCAAGCGCAAGGAGGTGGTCGGCCAAGGCTGCGGCAAGCCCCTGGAGGCCTGTTTCATGTTCGGCTCCATGGGACAGTACTACCTCGACCGCGGCATCGGCCGTGAAGTCTCTTTCGAGGAGGCGTCCGCCATCATGGACCAGTGTCGGGAAGCCGGCCTGGTGACCCAGCCGGCCACGGCCCAGAACCCGTCCGGCATGTGCAACTGCTGCCGCGACTGTTGCGGTGTGCTGACGGCCCTGAACAAACATCCCAAGCCGGTGGATCTGGTCATTGCCAACCACCTGGCGGAAGTTTCGGAAGAAGACTGCACCGGCTGTGAAACCTGCCTGGAGCGCTGTCAGATGGGGGCCTTGGAAATGACGGATGAGGAAACGGCCCGGGTCAATCCGGATCGCTGTATCGGCTGCGGGCTATGTGTGGTGAGCTGTCCGGTGGAAGCCATTACGCTCAAGGCCAAATCCGAAGGCGACACCCGTGTCCCGCCGACCAGCATGGCCGAGCAGATGATGCTCCTGGCCCAGAAGCGCGGTCTTGTGTAGGCGCTTTTTTCAGAAAATCAAAACCGTCCATAGATACACGTCTAACCGTCAGAAAATCTTGACAATATTGATAGATTTCTGCTATGTCTTGAAACGTCTTGCCGCGTTTGACGGCCGAGACTTCTTACCTCAAATTGCAACCACCCCATAAGCGCGCGATGTTCGCCCGCGAATCGATTTTCAGCATGTCATGCAGGTGTCTTTTGCTATCATAAATCCAACCACGAATGGGGGCGATACTTGGCAATGGCACTTTGGGAATTAAGACGGGGCTTTTCGGGATTCGACAGCATTGCGCCGTTCGGCTTTTTCAGGCGAATGATCGTTTTAGCGGTTGTTTTGACCGTATTGGGAACGGCATCCGTTTCGACGGCGCAGCCCATAAAGATCGGTGTCAGTCTCGGGCTGTCCGGCCGGTTTGTGGAAATGTCAACCGCGTTGAAGAACGGGTTTGAATTATGGGAACGGAATGTCAACAGGCAGAATGGCATTCTGGGAAGACCCGTAAGGCTCATCGTCAAAGACGATCAGAGCGACCCGGAGCGTGCGGTCGCGATTTATCGGAAACTGATAACCGAAGCGCAGGTCGATTTTCTTTTTGCCCCGTACTCCAGTCTCATTACCGCTGCGGTTCTGCCCCTTGCGGAAGAATACGATATGCCCATGCTGATTGCCGGGGCAGCCGCCGACAGCCTGTGGGAACAGGGGTTTCGCAATGCCATCGGTATTTATACCCCTGCCAGTAAATTTGCCGTCGGGTTCCTGGAGCTCCTTGTCCTGAACGATCTGGATCGTATTGCACTGGTCTATGCCGAAGATCCCTTTTCAGTGGATTTGGCCGAAAGCAGCCGACAATGGGCCAACCGCTTCGGGTTGACGGTTGTTGATTATCGAGGATTCAAAAAGGGAACCCGGAATCTGGACGCTTTGGCCCTTAAAGCCAAGGCGCACAAGTCACAAGTCTTGATGGTGTGCGGGCATATGAATGAAGCCGTCCATATGACCAGGGCATTGAACAGAATCGGATGGCGCCCGAAAGCGTTTTATGCATCCGTCGGACCGGCCCTTCAGGAGTTTTCCGACCGGTGCGGACCGGATGCCGAGGGCGTATTTGGGACTTCTTTGTGGGAACCCAGGGCCAACTATCCCGGTGCCCAGCAATTCAACCGGCAGTTCATTGAAACCCATGGCCATGCGCCCGGGTATCATGCGGGGCTCGCCTATGCCGCCGGCCAGGTATTGCAAAAGGCAGTGGAAGAGGTGGGCCGTGTCGATAAGGAAAAAGTGCGGGATGCTCTGTTCCAATTGGATACCATGACCATCATTGGCCGATTTGGGGTGGATAAGACGGGCAAACAGGTCCGGCAGCATAAATTTATCATCCAATGGCAGAATGGATTCAAGGAACTGGTCTGGCCCGACCGGATTAAAACAGCGGAACCGAGATTTTAGCGCCGATGCCGACCAAACGCATTTTTAAAAGTTTGCCCTTCCAGATGGTACTTCCTGTCGTGGCAGCCATTTTCCTCGTCGGCATCGGCATTTATTTTCTCGTATTACGCTCCGTTTCGGATTTTGCCGATGAACGGATCAAAGAGACATTGGAAAATAACGCCAGTGAAATTTATGATATCTGTGATGAACATTTTACCGAGTTGATGCAGGCCGGCAAGGCGGCGGATCGAAAAGCCGGTGTGATTACAAAGGCCTTAACCATAGGCGATATCGAAGAATATGCCCAGCGCAACAGGATCGGATGCCGGCTGATCGAGAATGAAAAAAAGACGATGCTGCAGCTCCAGATTGATGCCGACTTGATGGCCTATATCGTCCAGAAACATTCGAAAGGGATTGCCTCCACAATTCAGTTTGAAGGGAAACGATATTATTTCCAGCATTTGAATTTCAAGCCATGGGGGTGGCATATCGACCTGGTAACGGATGCCGCCGTGTATGCGCCTTTGATCCGACGCGTGAAGCTTGTCTATATCGTTACCGCCATTCTTTTGTTGTTCGGGCTTTTCCTGATTCTCCTGCTTCAGGAGCGGTTTCTTCGCAGGCCCCTCAACCAGATTATCCGTGCCATGCGCGTCGGACGGCAGCCCCGTTATAAGGGTATCACGGAACTGGAATTTTTGAGCAACCAGATTTCCGATATGATGGCGTCGCTGGCTGAAAAAAATAAGTGGGTGGAAGATTTATATCTCATTGCCATTGCCAATCGGGGCGAGGAATTTTTCAAGCGTGCGGCCGATTCCCTGTCGGAAGCATTGGGTCTCAATACGCTTATTCTGGAATGGCATAAGGCCAAAGCGGAGTTTCGTCCGGTGGCTTTGGCCACCCTTTCCCGCGATGGCGGCACCATGGCCGGCGCAGCTGTCGGTTTGCCTTCTCTACAGATCGTTTCCAAAAAGAAGCCGATTATCGTTACCGCCGGCGCCCAAGTGCAATTTCCTGCAGCGCAGTGTTTGGCACTGTTGGAAGCGGAAAGCTATGCCGGTCTTCCCATTTTCGATCGCGAAGGCGTGGTAACCGGTACAATGAATGTTTTCGGTAAGAAGAGAGAATATGACGAATGGGATTTAAACCTCATTAAAACAGTCTGCCAGATGGTGGCGGTTGAATTTGATTATATCGCCAAAGAAAGGGATGAAGAAGCGCTTGAACGGCAACTTCAGCAATCCAAGAAAATGGAAGCCATCGGTCTGCTTGCCGGCGGCGTCGCCCACGACTTGAACAATGTGTTGTCCGGCATTGTTTCTTATCCTGATTTGCTGCTGATGGACCTGGCGGAAGACAGCCCATTGAGGGAACCCATCCTGACCATGCAGCAATCCGGACGCAAAGCATCTGAAATCGTACAGGATATGCTGACGCTCGCCAGACGAGGCGTTGAAAACAAGGACATTATCAATCTAAATGAGTTGATTTCGGAATATCTGCGGTCGCCCGAGTATCGAAAATTGGAAACGCATCACGCGAATGTTGCCGTCGCGGCGGATCTGGCAACTGATCTGCTCAATATTGTCGGGGCCAAGACCCAATTGATCAAGGTGGTCATGAACCTTGTATCCAATGCCGCCGAGGCCCAGCCTTCCGGAGGCCGCATAACGATTGCGACGCATAACCAATATGTCGATACGCCGATTAACGGGTATGAAGAAATCCCTGAAGGGGAATATGCGGTTCTATCGATCCAGGACACGGGGTTCGGCATATCGGAACAGGATCTGCCCAAGATATTTGAACCCTTCTATTCCAAAAAAGTAATGGGGCGCAGCGGCACAGGACTCGGCATGGCCGTTGTCTGGGGGGCCACTCATGACCACCAGGGATTTATCGATATTGAAAGCACGGAAGGTGTCGGCACCACTTTCAGACTCTATTTTCCGGTAACCCATCACCGGAAGATGCGCGAACGACGTCAGATCCCTGTTGAGGAATACATGGGACATCAAGAAACCATCTTGATCGTTGACGACGTCCAGGAGCAGCGGGAAATTGCCGCCAACATACTCGGCAAGTTGAATTATGCGGTCAAAACCGTGCCCAGCGGCGAAGAGGCCGTGGCCTACATGCAAACCCGAGACGCGGATTTAATGGTCCTGGACATGATTATGGCCCCGGGAATCGATGGCCTGGAAACCTACAAGAGGATTATTCAATCCAAACCGCATCAAAAAGCCATTATTGCCAGCGGATACTCGGAAACGGACCGCGTAAAAGCGGTTCAAGAGTTAGGGGCCGGCCAGTATATCAAGAAGCCGTACACCATGGAGAAAATCGGGTTGGCCGTGAAAAGAGAATTGCATGCTTAACGGGCGTGCAATCCCTTATTGGGATTCCCAGCGTCGGTTTTTTTCGAAACCGTCTTCGGCGGCTTTGATTAAATCGCCCATGGCGGCGGGCTTGGTGAAATAGTCGTCGAAACCCGCTTCGCGGCATCGGGTCAATTCGAATTCCGAGGTGTAACCCGTGATGGCGTAGATAATGGCTTTGGGGTCCGCGGTTTTGGCCCGTTGGCAGAGGTCGATGCCATTCATTCCAGGCAGATTCACATCAAAAAACATGACCGGGTAGGCGTCCTGTTCCATGATCTGCAACGCCTGTTCCGCGCTTTCCGCAACACTGACAGCATAGCCCTGCGTGGTAAAAACCATTTTTAACAGTTTTCGGATCGACGGCTCATCGTCGACGATTAAAATTTTCCGGTCTGGCATCGTGGTATCCGCTATTGAAACGCTGGTTTAACCCGAATATTTCATGAAATTTTCGGGTTAGTCACTGCTCAAGTCAATATCGAGTATCCGACCACCGAGATACTCTTTTGTTTTGTACTGCGTCAGCTTCATCAGCTTTTTGGTAAAAGCCCCCATCTTGTCGCTGTGCTCCCTGATCTCTTTGACGCTCTCATAGTATTCATTATCCGGCGGCAGGCTCATCATCATATATTCGGCATTGCCCATGACGACCTGCAGGGGCTGATTCAACTCGTGGCATACCGCCCCGGCAAGCTCGATGATGCCCAAAAATTTTTCCTTGAGGTTGCGTTCGTGCTCCAGTTTGCGTTTTTCGCTGATATCCAGAAAGCTGACGATCAGACACCGCCGATTTCCGATATCGACACTGATGGCCGTGCTGTAGACCGGAAGCGTCGCCCCGCCCTGCGTGACGAGTACGCCTTCGGAAAAATCCTTTTGATGGCCTGGCGGGATCGTATTTTCCGTTGTCAAAAGATCGGTCAGATACCTGCCGGTTATCGTGTCACGCGATAGGCCAAGAGTGGACATGGCCAGTGGATTCGCATCGAGCACCTGGTTCGTTTGCGCGTCCGCGGTTAAGATGCCGATGGGAAGGGAGTCCAGAACCGCTTCGAGGCGGTTTTTGCTTTCACGCAACGCTTTTCCCCGCGTGATGCACCCATAATGCTCGGTGCTTTCCAGTGCATTGGCCGCATTGCGCAGAATCGTGGAGATCAGGTAGATGGAAATTTCCGGAATGATCGTGTCCTTTTCGGGCAGCAAACCGATAAACAACCCCCGTGTTCGTGACTGGGTGGCGATGGGGTGCAGAAAGAGGTGTCGGCTGTGGTCTTCGGTTACGACGGCAATCCCTTTTTTTTCACGAATGGCCCAGGCGACGAATCCGTTGTCGATCAGAAATTTGAATTCGGTGTCAAAATAACGGCGCCTTTTATCCGGATTGCAAATTGCCAGGCCAAAGTCGGAGCTTTCCTGGTCGACAAAATAAAAGGCATAGCTCTCAAACGGGAAGACCTTGGCGATACGCATCTGGAGTTCCGCGAAGAGCTGGGGCGGTTGAAAACGTTGATTGATCTCTTCCTGAAAATCGGCCAGGGTCAGGGCCATATCGAGCGCGTTCATGATTTTGCGCTGGTTCTGCTCCAGGGAATCGATCCGGGTTTCGAGAGCGATGACGGGATCATTTGGCATTATTGCATGGCCCCCTCTTGAAACATGGCGTCAAGGAACACGAGCTGATGGACGGCCTGCCGCACGATGAGCTCCAGATTGCTCGGCAGAATGTCGAGTTGCTTCACCGCCCCGGCATCATAGCGGGGGACGCAATTTTCTCCGCTGTTGCCCAGGTCCAAACCGTGGGCAATGATGTCGGCCAGGTGAACCACTGCGGCTCTTTTGACATCCCGGGCAGACGATGGGCGATGGTGGTAAAACACCGTATCGGCCAGGGATGGCGGCAATTTCCAGGTCTCGAGCAAATATTTGGCAACGTCGGTGTGCCGGCAGCCCAGTTGCGCTTTTTCAAGGGTATAGAGGGCGGAATCGGAAGATGCCGCCACGTGCAGCAGTTCGCTGTAGCGGCCGGTAAAATGTTTCAACAAAATCAGCCTGCCGATGTCGTGCAGCAGGCCGGAAACAAACAATTGTTCGGGGGGTTGGATATTCTTGTGGGCCGCCAGCATGCGGGCGATAAGCCCACAGGCGAAGCTGTGCTTGAAAAAGGAGGCCACGTCCACAAGGCCCGATGGAATATCCTTGAACAGTCTCAAGGCGGATACCCCGATGGCCAGGGTTGTAATCTCCTTGATGCCGATCAGGGTCACCGCCCGGGAGATGCTGTCGATTTTGGTGGAAAAACCGTAGAAGGCCGAGTTTACGATTTTCAGCAGCAGTGCGGCCAGGCTGGGGCTTTTGTTGACCACCTGGGCGATGGCTTCAGCCGATGCATGCGGATCGTTTACGATTTCATTGAGTTCGGACACCAGCGTCGGCAGTTCGGGCAGTTGCGTTTTGGGACTCTTTAAGATGGTGACAATTTCGCTGCGGATAGGCGCCTCGGACAGGTCCTGGATATAAATGCCGCCGTTGTTTTTGGGGATCGGCTCGAGTGGGGTCCGGGATCGATGGCCGATGGCGATGCGGACCAATTCCGACATCAGGGGGTTATCCGTATCGACGTGGCGGAAGATGGCGTCTGTCTGCTGGGTGGCGACGGTGGTATCCACCGGTGTCGTATCGGCATTCGCTCTGGCATCGTCTTCCGGTTCCGTTTCGACCTGGACTTCGGTCACCCCCCAGATTTTAAAGATCCGGACATGTTTTGCCTGGATCGGCTGGCCTTTAGACAATAGCAGCCGCGAGGAAATGTCCTTCACGTCCTCCGACAGGACCATGCCCTGTTTCACGCTGTCGATATGAACGATACCCATTTAAAACTTCCCGGGTTCAATACATGTAACGGGCCGTTCGCCGGAGGCGCATGACCCGAGGGCTTGCCATGGATAGCTGCAGACAACTATTAGGAACTTATCGAAAAATTGCATAATTGCGGCATCCTTTTGTTCCGGATTAGGTCGCAACTCATTTTAGGTTATCGGACCGTTTCCCAATTACTTTACAAATTCTTGGATTTTGTGTGAAAGCGTCGGCACCTAAAGAGAATACAGGTAGTCGAAAAAGCCATGCATGATCTCGGTCATCTGGCGGTTGCCTTCCACCGTGCCGGCCATTCCATAGAGGGCCGTGGTTTCCGCAGTCGTTCCTTCCCTGGACCGGGCATAGTCGACACCTGCTTTGAGATCCCCAAGAAACTGGCTGGCGATACCGGGGGTGAATGTCTGGGGCATGGTCACGCAGAAATGCAGGGCCGGCGGCAGCTGCAGGACATTGAAGCGCCATCCTTTGGTCTTCATGTAGTCGTTGATGTGGTAGACATCGACTTTTTCGGACCGGAAACTGATCACGAAGGTGGGGTCACCGATGAGGGTGAGCTCCGGCATGGCGGCGATGCCCGTCTTGATGGCGTTGGCCACGTCCATGATGGCTTTGGCCGCCTGCCGGTAGCCCTCCTCGCCGAGATAGAGCATGGACGCCCAGGTGGCGGCCGTGAGCCCCCCCGAACGGCTGCCCGAGGCGGTGGGGGAGGCGTACATGCCGCCGGGCCAGTCCGGAAGGCTGAAATACTGGTGGCGGCGGAAAATATTGTTGCGGTAGAGGACCACGGAGGTCCCCTTGAGGGCGAACCCGTATTTGTGGGTATCGGCCGACATGGAGGTTACCCCGGGCAGGCGGAAATCGAAGGTGGGAATCGTGTAGCCCAGCTTCTCGATCCAGGGCAGGATAAACCCGCCCAGGCAGCCGTCCACGTGCATGCCGATGCCATGTTGCATGGCAATCTCGGAAAGTTGTTCCAGGGGGTCGATCAGACCATAGGGGTAATTGCCGGCGCTGCCCACAATTGCGATGGTGTTGTCGGTGATGCGATCTTCCACGGCTTGGGGATCCACCCTGAAATCCGGTTCCCCCACCGGAGCGTGCACCATCTCGATGCCGAAGTACTGGCCGGCCTTGTCGAAGGCCGGGTGGGCCGTATGGGGCATGATGATCTGCGGCGACGCAATGCCTCTCTCCTCCCGGGCCCAGTCGCGATAGGCCTTCATGGCCATGAGGATGCTCTCGGTGCCGCCGGAGGTGACCGTGCCGCACACCTGGTCGTCGGGATTGCGCGCGGCTGCGGCATCGCCGTTGAGCATCTTTGCGGTCATGGCGATGATTTCGCTCTCCAGTTTGAACATGCTGGGGCAGAGGTCGAACTGGATCGTGTTTTCATGGGAGAAAAGGCTGAAAACCCTGTTCAAAAAAGCCCGGTGTTCTTCGCCGGCATGGTAGAACGTGCCGGAGACGCGGCCGTTCTGCCAGCGGGCGTTTTCTTCTTCCGCCATGACGGACAATTCCTGAAAAATATCGTCCCGGTTCCGTCCTTCGGCGGGGATGCGGCCATAGGTTTTAAAGCGGCCTTTGTAGGGTTTCAGGGGGTCGACGGGTTGAGTGTTCGTTTTGTTTTCGGTCATGTCCGTTTTCTTTCCGTTGAATAGTTGATGTTACCGTAAAATAATTTTTATTCGGTCCAGAAAACCTGGTCCTGTGGGCCAGGTCAGAGAAAATTGTCTCCGCCGTAATCGTCGTATAGGAATTCAGGCGTCAGAATCCAGACGTCAGAATAAGGTTGTCGCCTTCGGCGCATTCGATTTTATTCAAAAGACGGAGCGAAGCGACATCAAAATCCTACTGACTCCTGACTCCTGACGCCTATTGTTTCTCGCGATTGCAGCCCCCCTTCCGGGGGGAACCCAACGCCAGGTCCTCCGGGCCCGGATATTAATTCAACGCCTCGAAGATTTTTTTGTTCTTTTTGAAAAAACGCCGGTACTGTCGGTACATGGTGTCGTAAAGGGCGGCGTTGCCCGGGTTGGGTTGGAACACTTTTTTAATTCGAACGCGCTTTGGGACGTCTTCCAGGGCGAGATGCCCCAATGACCAGAAGGCCAGGAAGGCCGCCCCGCGTACCGTGGTATTGACCGGGTCGTCCACCTGGTGGATGGGCACCTTCAACACGTCGGCGTGGATCTGGGACCAGAGATCCGACAGGGCGCCGCCGCCGGCAAAGCGGAAGTGGTCGATGGCGCGCCCGATGAATTTTTCGGCCGGTCCCATTGTCCAGCGGTTGTTGAAGGCCAGGCCCTCCATGACGGCCCGTGCCATGTGTTGCCGGGTTGTGCCCAGGGACATGTTCACAAACCCGCCCCGTACGCGGGGTGCTTCGCAGGGCACCAGAGCGCCGTTCAGCCAGGGCAGAAACATGACGCCGGCGCTTCCGGCCGGGGCCTGCGAAGCCATGGTGTTGAAGCGGATATAGGCATCCTCCGGCTTGGGACCGGTCATGAACGCGTCTTCGGGATAAATCAACTGCTTCAGGTAGAATTCGACGCATTTGCCGCCGGCCCCCTGTTCGCCCAGGAGGTAATAGCGGTTGGTGCAGGGGCTGGGCAGGGCCGTCATGAAATGGGCCAGGTCGGTCTTTTTGAAGGGGACATGGCAGGTCATGTACAGCGAGGTGCCGATGTAGATGATGCTTTCAAAATCACGGGTTGCTCCGGCGCCGATGAGGGAGGCATTGGAATCGCTGACTCCGGCCACCACCGGCGTTTCCGCCGGAAGCCCCAGTTCATCGGCCACCGCGGTTGCCAAGGGGCCCACGACACCGTTGTTGGCGATGAGCGTGGGAAATTTTTCCACGTCCAGTCCGGCCATCCGCAGCAGGGTGTCGCTGTAAGCGGTGCCGCCCCATTGGCGGTTGTCCGTCACCACGAAAGGCACCATGGTTTTCTGGCTGGCCGTGATCCGGCCGGTGAGCCGGCTGGTCAGAAAATCCATGGGTTCCAGGAATTTGTAGGTCCGGGCGTAAATATCCGGATGGACGTGCTTGATGAACAGGGCATGCCCCAGGGAGTCCACCCCCGACAAGGTGGGCGCCAGACCGGTGAGGCGAATCCAGCGGATCAACTTGAAGAGGCCGTATCCCTGGAGGCGCGGAAAGCCGTCAACAACGTCCCGGTTGAAAGGGCCGCCGCGGGTGTCCATCCAGTGGACGGCCCGCATCAGGGGATCCCCGTGGTCATCCACGGGCACGGCGACGGACCACTGGGAGTCGCAGGCGACCGCGGCGATGCGTTGGGGGGCGAGGCCGGCGTCGGCCAGGACTTGCCGGGCGGTTTGACGGGCGCCCTGCCACCATTCGACCGGGTCCTGCTCGGCCCCGCCGTCCGGAAGGAAGTGGGTTGTGACCGGGGCTTCCGCGCTGGCGACGACGTTTCCGCTGTCGTCCACAATGGCGGTCTTCAGGCCGCCGCTGCCCAGATCGATGGCCAGGACGTAGCGGCGGTCGGGGGTGTCATCGTTCCGCATCTTCCAAGCGAGCCTTTCACGTGTTTGAATGGCATTACCAGGACAGGCGCAGGGCCGCGAACATTCAATAATAAGCGGATTGGGACCCAAAGCGCAACCGGCAGCACTTCTTTTGGCCAAGGACCGGATGTTGTGATATCTTACCCGACCGTCAATCCGTTATTTCAAGATTGTCATTCCGGCGGAAGCCGGATACCTACGGTAATGGAACGAATTGCAAGAAGATCCCGGTTTTCGCCGAGATGACGCGGGTTGGCGTATTTTTTTTGCCCGATCGATAATGAACAGCAAAGATTGAAGCATCTGCGAGGATTAGCGATGGCTGCAATGAACAACCTGATGGAACTGTTTCAGTATCTCGATAAATCCAACTGCCGCAAGTGCAACGAAAAAACCTGCCTGGCCTTTGCCGCGGCCGTTTTTCAGGGCAGGAAAGACGTTTCCGAATGCCCCAAGCTCAGCCCGGAGGTCATCGCCCGATTCAGCGATAACGATGGCTCCGGTCGCCCGGCCACCGTGGAAGAAAATCGTGACGAATACCTGGCGGACTTGAAGCGGCAGGTTGCCGGGATCGACTTGGTCGAAGCGGCCGCCCGTACCGGCGGGAAGTTTGACGGCCAACGGCTGACCCTCAAAATTATGGGCAAGGATTTCAGTGTGGACCGCGACGGCCACCTGTTTGCGGATATCCACGTCAATCCCTGGGTGGCCATGCCTTTCCTCGGTCATGTCCTTTTCGGTGAAGGCGTGTCGCCCACCGGCAAATGGGTGTCCCTGCGGGAGTTGAAGGAGGGCGCCGAACGCTACCCCCTCTTCAAGAAACGCTGCGAGGAAGCCATGAAACGGGTGGCGGACACTTACACCGACCTGTTCGACGACCTGGTGCACATTTTCAGCGGGCGCCAGGTGGCCGAAGAATTCGCTTCCGACATATCGGTGGTTCTCGATCCCCTGCCCAAGGTGCCCATCATGATCTGCTACTGGAAGCCCGAGGAGAATCTGGAGTCCACTTTGAACGTCTTTTTCGACGAAACGGCCGATCGCAACCTGGACGTCGGCGGGCTGTTCTCCCTGGGGTCGGGGCTGGCCGCCATGTTGGAAAAGCTGGCCCTGCGGCATGGTTTCCCGGAACTGAAGCCTTCTGCCTGAGCGACCGCAATCCGATCCTGCGGTCCATGCCGGGGAAATCCGGAACATCTTCCCTCCCTTAATCTTGATCTAAAAAAAACGCTAATTTTCGATGTCGACGACGACCCGTGTTCCCCGGCTGACGACATCGTAAACCGGTGACAGCTTTACCAGTTCCCGCAGGGTTTCCAGATTTTTCTCCTCGGTTTCAATTTTGAAATTGACCCGAATTTCCTCATAGCCGGGCCTAACGTCTTCAGCGACCTGGAAAAAGCCTTTGAGATCCAGATCACCTTCCAGACGCGACGCGATTTTCTGCAGCTTGATGCCGCGAACTGCGGCATGATAGACCATCGTGGTCGTCATTCAGCTGGCCAGGGCATTGAGAAGATGTTCCACGGGATTCAACCCCTGATCTTTCCCCGCCAGAATCGGGGGCTCATCGGCCTCGACGACAAATTCCCGGGTATGCGGAATCTCCTGGCAGGCGCTGTAGAAACCCTTTACCGTTGTTCGGTTGTGGCCCCCGTCGAGCCACTCGTTATCAATTCGAAATTGGGAATCGGCCAGGTCGGGTTTGTCTTTGACGGCTGCGATCAGACTGGTGACCGCTTCCACATCCACACCATTGAGTATTTTTTTTGCGGACATGATTTACCTCCCCATGTCGATGCGTTGATGGTTTTCTACTTCGGAGCAACTGAGGCCAGGTTAGATGATGGCGCCCCCATGAAGCGTGAGGCCATCAGGGTGACATCGGCCGCTTGCCAGGCCTCCTGGAAGCGGTTGGCGGCATGATCCGCTTCGGCTTTTTTCCCCTGTGACCGGAGACTTTGGGCCAGACCGTACAAGGACCATCCATTCTCCCGGTTGCGGCTCAGGTCCTGCCAGTAGACGGCTTCGGCCTCGGCCGGCCTGCCGGCGTCCAGCAGCACGGCACCCAGGGCCTGCCGCACCGGCACATGCCAGTCCGGCGGTTCGTTGTAGATCAGGTTGTCTTCCAGCAGAACTCCGCGGTGCAGTCGGGCAATGGCTTCGTCGTAACTCCCGCGTGCTGCTGCCAATTCACCGGCCAGAACTTCCATGGCGATTGCCAGGATGGCTCGGGCCCCGTTGCGGGAAAAAGTTACCCGGTAGTCGGTCAGGGACGCATCGGATGCGATTGCCTCCAGGCTATCCAATTCCCCGGCGGCCTTGTCAAAACGGCCTTCAGCCGTAAAGGCCAGACCGCGGGCATAGTGCCAAGTGCCCATCCAGAAACGACTATCTTCGGGGGGGCGGGGTTCGTCCAGGATTTTCTCCCATTGGCCGAAGCGGGTGTAGGCGAAGAGTGGCGCCACCAAAAACTGGTGCAGCAGCGGCACTTTGCGCCAGGCCCCTTCCGGAATGCTGGCCGAGGACTTTTCCGCGGCCGCAATGGCGACCTCGCTGCGCCCTTCCATGGTGGCCGAGTCCCACAGGAAGTGAATGTTATGGGGGTAATAGGCCAGCGGGTAGACCCCTTGGGCCCGACATTGGACGATGTAGTCCTCATCGGCCGCAATGGCGTCCTGGTTGCTCCGTGACGCGTCGGCATAGCGCCCGATGCGGCGGAAAATGTGCGACGGCATGTGGACCAGGTGGCCGGCTCCGGGGACCAGATGCCAGAGACGCTCCGCCCCGGCTTCCGCCAACTCGGGGCGGCCGAGCTCGACGGAGTGAATGTAGAGGTGAATGGCACCGGGGTGATACGGGTTGCGTTTCAGCACGGATTCGAGAACAGCTATGACTTCAACGGTTTCCGGATAGGGTTGCAAGTCGCGCGTCCAGTAGTTCCAGGGACGCAGATCCATAACGGCTTCGGCGTAAAGCGTAGCCGCATCCAGATCATCGGGATATTCAGCGCTCAATTCACGCATGGCTTCGGCATAAGCCCGGTCGAGTGCGTTCCGGTCGGGGAGTTTTCCATGGGAATAGCGTTTGGCGAGGGCGGCGATATAGGCCTGCTCCTTTTCCGAAACAGTGTCCTGCAGTGCCATGGCCCTCTGTATCAATTCGTAGGCCCGGAGCTCGTTCTGGGGCGGCATGGGCATGTTGATGTTGGGGCCCAGCACCAGCGCCATGCCCCAGTAGGCCATGGCGCAGTCCGGGTCGAGGCGGGCCGCTTCACTGAAGGAACGGGTGGCCTCGGCGTGGTTGAAGCCATAGGCCAGCATCATCCCCTGATTGATAAAAAGCTGGGCCCGGGCTGATTTTGTTGTGACGGGGAATTGGTGATTCCCGAGATTTTGCAGCCGCGGGGCGGTTTGGCCCGGCACGGCCAGGGATGAGACGTTGTTGCGGGTGTCCGTCATGGTGCAGGCGGACAATGTGAAGCTTAGAATGATCGCCATGGATATGGCGTGTGAAAGGGCACATAAGGTCGATATATGTTTTAATTGAATTTTCATGGTGGTACCTCCTCATGACATACTGCGATGCTTTAAGAGGAAGCATGCTTTTACATTTCGAATCATGCGTTCCAGGGTGCCTTGTATGGCAGTCTGTCAGAGTCGGGGGGGGCTTGGAGCCGGAGGGGCGAGAAGCGGGCAGAAGGGCCGGTGACCGTATTTCATATCAATAGGATTGCCTGGCCTGACCAGAGGTGCCATCTGGCACGATAGGTTCAGAATAGGACCGCTGGAGTGCTTTGCAAGGGGAGGGATAAAATTTTTTAGTCTATTAGAGAAACCCTGGCCCTCAGGGCCAGGATCGTTACTATTGATCTAAACCCTCCACCTCTGGTGGCGGACCCGGAGAGGTTCGACTGACCCGGGGGGATGCCGGAGCACGCGGAAACTCACCCGCCTTCGCCTTGGCTACGGCGGGTAAACAGAGTCCGCGCGCTTTAATCCGTTCGCCCCGCTGTAAACCATTTTAAGCCCCCTTCAAGGGGGCTGCCTGATGCCGGCCACACTCTGGCCGGCATCAGGGCGTGACGATATTGAAATTGGCCTTGGGGCGATCCAGTAGCCGGAGAAAATTCAACAGGTCCAGGCGGCTGCCGGAAATTTTCAGGTCGTCCGAGAAAATGGTTTCTTTAAGGCCGGCCAGGCCGGTGAGCATGCGCACGAACAGATCGTGGGTCACTTCCAGGGTGACGTCGGCATCCTCTGACGGCATGGACGCTTTGTGGTGCAGCACCGCATTTTTCAATTCCAGCCGATAACTTTCCCCGATATCCGTAAAGACAATATCGAGGGCCAGCTTTTTGCCGGCGGCCGCGGGGCCGTCCAGCCTTACGGCCATGCTGTCGAAAAAGCGCGGCAGGGGCGTGCGTTTGAGCAATTCATAGGCTTTGGACAGATCCACTCCCTGGTCCATTACCCCGTGCCGGAGTTCATAGGCCGCGGTCAGATATTCACTGCGCCACACGCCGGATTCGGCCTGGTAGCCCAATTGATCGTAGGTGCGTGCCAGGAGCGCCTTGGCCTCCCGGTTGTCCGGCTCGGCAAAGACCAGGTGGTTGAGGACTTCCGCAACCCAACGGTAATCGCCTTCACCGAAGGATTGGCGGGCTTTGGCCAGTATCGCATCCGCACCGTCCATGTAGTCCACATAACGTTTGGCCGCGGCCGCCGGGGGCAGGGGATTGAGGTTGGCGGGGTTGCCGTCGTACCATCCCAGATAACCTTGATAAACCGCTTTGGTGTTGTGGCTGAGGGTTCCGTAATAACCGCGGTTGGGGAAGAAGCGGTCCAATGCTTCCGGCAGGACGATCTGATCCGCAATTTCCCGGGGCGTATAGCCGGCATTGGCCAGGCGCATGGTCTGGTCATGGATGTATTTGTAGAGATCCCGCTGTTTTTCGAGGAAGTTTAAAATTTTATGGCGACCCCAGATGGGCCAGTGGTGGCAGGCGAAATATATTTCGGCTTCCCCGAAAAGGTCCATGGCCTCACCGATATAATGGCTCCATTTGAGGGCGTCGCGCACTTTGGCCCCACGCAAGGTATAGAGGTTGTGCATGTTGCGCGAGACGATCTCGGCGCCGCAGAAGGCTTTATGATCGGGCAGATAAAACGTCAGCTCGGCCGGGGCTTCCGATTCGGGTGTATACTGGAAAATGAAACGCACACCGTCGATCATCATTTCCTGGGGCGTGTGGTCGACTGTCCGGGTTGGTGCCAGGATGCCATACTGGCCGAAAGGGACCGCTTTGCCCAGCCCTGTATCCACGTAGGCGCGTTCCGACGCCGGCAGGGGGCGGCCGAACTGGTAGGCGGCCCGGCGGCCCATGACGATGCCGGCGATGACATTCTCGCTGGTGGCCTCGGCCATGAAGCCTTTGGGCGCAATGACCGGTATGGCGCGTTCGATCGCCTCCGCGGCGGAAATAACGCCCAGCGCCCCCCCGAAGTGGTCGATGTGGCTGTGGGTGAAAATGATGGCCGCAATCGGTTTGCGCTCCAGGTGCTGCTCGGCAAAGGCGAGGGCCGCGGCGGCCGTTTCCCGGGTGGTGAGCGGGTCCACGATAATCCATCCGGATTCACCCGCGATGAGGGTCATGTTGGCCAGATCGAATCCCCGCAGCTGGTAGATGCCCTCTGTGACTTCGAACAGGCCGTGGATATTGTTGAGCTTGGCCTGGCGCCACAGGCTCGGGTTGACGCTGGCCGGCGCCGTTCCATCGATGAAGCCGAAGCGCTCCATGTCCCATAGGAAAGCCCCCTCGGCATCCTTGACCTGAAGCTGTGGGGCCGCCGCAATCAGGCCCTGCCGGGCCTCCTTAAAATCGGCCGGGTCGTCTATGGGAAGTTCCTCCCGCACGCGTTCATTGGCCTTACGCGTGATTTTCGATGGGGCACTGAAACCGGAGGCATCTGCATTCTCGCCAGGCTCCGGTGTGCAGGCCGCGACGACGGTGAGCATGGCGATTACCAGTAAAGCATGGAGATGTTTCACGACAGACCTCCGCAGGGCTTGAGTGGTCGGCGAGTTAAATTTTTTCGGACAGTCCGGATCGTATTTGTAGCCAATCGACTACATGGCTTGGTGATGTAACCGAATGACTACGCTTTGTCAAGTTCGGGATGCCAGGGGGCATTGGGTTGAGTTGGTATTGTTCTGAGTCCTCCACCCCTGTGGATGACCCGGAGAGGTCCCACCGATTCGGGAGTTTTTTTTATAGATGGGCTCTTCATTTTCTTTCACGTGAAAGAAAACGGAAGCAATCACGCCTTGCATGAAAACGGCGTGACAGGCTTCAACCGCCCGTGTCCCGCTTAATCCTGCGCGTCGTCGGTGCGGCCGGAGCACGCGGAAACTCGCCCCGCTTTCCGCGGGACTCAGACAGTCCGCGCGCCTTAATCCGTCCGCTCCGCCGATGCTCAGCGCGGGACAAAGGGAAAACCAAAAACAAAGGCTTCAAACCATGTTACAGCCCCCTCAAGTGGGCTACCTGAAACCTCCCGCTGCGCGGGAGGAGCTTCATTTGGCTTCTTGAATCAGGATATCCATGAAGGCCTGCAGGATGGCATCCTGGGTCTCCTCGGCGGGTCGATCGTCCAGGCCGGTGCCGGGCAGGAGGTAGTTGGCAAAAACAAACAGCCCCAGGACCATGGCGGTGCCCCCGGCCACCAGGAGGCGCGGGTCCAGGGATTTGTCGAACCTGCCGTCGGCCTGGGCGGCGGCAATAAGGGCGATCATCTTCCGGAGATAGGGAAAGGCGCTTTGCACATCGCCTTCGAACTGCCCGTCCAGAAAAGTCCGGGCCAACACTTTCCAGAAGGCCTCGTTCCGGCGCAGGGCCGCCACGCCCCGCAGGAAAGCCTCTGCGTAGTCGTCCGGTTCACCGATGTCCGCATTGATTTTTTGCATCAAGTGATTCTGCACTTGCAGGCGCAGATTTTCCTTGGAGCCGAAGTGCCGATGGACAAGGCCGTGATTTACATCGGCCCGGGCGGCAATGTCCCGGACGGCCACGCCGGCCACACCGCGTTCGGCAAACAGATCCGTGGCTGCTATGAGAATGGCGTTCATGACATCTTTTTTGCCGGTGGGGCGGGTTTTGGGGTGCATCGGAGATCCTCGCAGTATATAAAATGAGGTTCTTCTCCCAATTTGTTGGGAGAAAGGGTCCAAGGGTTCTAGGATTCAAGTGGCCAAGGGTTTGTTCTCTGGAGATTTAATCAGAGCTTTCAGCATTCGCTCGATTGGCCCCATTTCCACTGCAAATTTTGGAAAGCGTTTCGATACATTATATAGATGCAAACAAAGCGCATATGCTTTTTGCCACACTTGCCATTCTTTGTAATTTTTTAGTATTTCACTTGGATCCTTGACCCCTTGACGCCTGGAACCCTTATGATCCCGAGATGCCCGAGAGGTAATACCCTGTGGCCCAATTGCTCATTTGCACCAACTATTCGGGAGAAGACCCTAAAATGATGATATCAGTGAAGGATGTAGTTGATTAACTACATCCTGGCAAGGTTATTGTTGCCGCCCGCGTGATCCTCCGACCATTGGTATTTAATGATCATTTTGCCGTCGGTCCGTCCTTGAATCACGGGCAGCGATGGTCAATATCTATTGTAAGCCGTTAGATTCAATTCTAATCGCATCCCCAAATCAGGAGTCCTCTTGCGATGAAGCCTGTTCGATTTTCAATGCTGCTGATCGTGGTTGCTCTGACCGCGATGCTGAGGGCAACACCTTGCCTGAGTGATGAAATCGTTGCCCGGGATCGGAACTTGGTGAAGTATGCGACGGGTATCGTCTACGACACCTCATCGGGCCTCGAGTGGTATGCGGGGGGCGATCAGGGCGTGAGCTGGGATGAGGCCCGGGACTGGGTGGCCGGACTCGGCGTCTTCGGGGGCGGGTGGCGCATGCCGAGCCGAAGCGAGCTGGATGCGCTTTCCCGCATCGGTGACGGGGTGAGCAATATTACGCCTCTACTGCGCAATTCGGGTTACTGGATCTGGGCCGGAAAGACCCGCACAACTTCCTCGCGATGGGTTTTCAGCTTCAGCTATGGCGGCGAAGGCTGGAGCGGCCAGGCGCCGGCAGACGGCGGCAGAGTACTGGCAGTACGATTGCGCAAAACAGATTAAGCCCTCAGGGGCCCTTCCATCACCCTTATGTGGATAGGTTCTATGTCTTCGAACAGCGCGGGGTGGCGTGAAGGCTGTTGAGGGCTTTGTGGGATAAATATTTGTACTTTATTGATATATTTCATGTTAAATGATAATTTGACAGGAGCTCTCGACACGAGATTGCGGTTGGTATGCACAGCCCTACAAACCGCCCCATGGGGCCACTATAGACGGTACCGGACCTTATTCGCTGGAGGAGCCTGCAATGCAAGATGCCGACAAGAGCCGGGAGGAACTCCTTGAAGAACTGCTATTGCTCCGCCAACGGAATACCGAACTAGAACGCGCGCGGGAGACCCACGACGCAAGTGCCAAAATCGATGAGCATTTGCTGCTGCTGGATACCATCGACACCCACGTTTTTTATCTGTCCGACCCGTCGACTTACGGAATGGTCAACAAAGCCCATGCCGATTTCTTCGGCGCCCACAAACGCGATCTGGCGTACAAAAACCTTTATGATATGCTTTCGACCGAAGAGGCCATCGTCTGCGAGCAGGGCAACCTGCGTATTTTCAGGGAGAAGAAGCAGATCGTCACCGAGGAATGGATGCAACGGGCGGACGGTGAAAAAAGACTGTTCAGGTTCACCAAAACCCCCAGATTGGATGAAAATAGTGATGTTGTCTACGTCGTCTGCACCGGGGAAGATATTACCGATAGCATGCAGGCCCGGGAGGAGCTCAGAGCCAACAAGCACTTTCTGGAAAATGTCATCGAGAGCATTCAGGACGGTATGAGCGTTCTGGATCGCGAGTACACCATCGTGCACACCAACGCGGTCATGCGGGAGTGGTACAAAGAAAGCGGCCCGCTGGTGGGACAGAAATGTTTCAAGGCCTATCATGGTAACGACACCGCCTGCGATCCCTGCCCGACGCGAAGGGCATTTGCCAGCGGGAAGACCGAGTCGAATCTTGTTCCGGGGCTGCCGGGCTCCTCGGCGGAATGGCTCGAGGTTTTCAGTTATCCCCTCAAAGACCAGGAGAAAGATGAAATTACGGGGGTGGTCGAATTCGTGCGGGACGTCACCGACAGGGTCAAGCTTCAAAAACAGATTATCCAGGTCCAGAAAATGGAGGCCATCGGCACGCTGGCGGGCGGTATCGCCCACGATTTCAACAATCTCCTCTTGGGCATGCAGGGGCGAGCCTCACTGATGGGGGTGGATCTGGCAACGGACGACCCTCATCAGGAGCATATCAAGGCCATCGAAGATCACATCCGCAGTGCGACCGGGTTGACCAAGCAATTGCTGGGTATCGCCCGCGGCGGCAAATACGAACCCAAACCAATCGATTTGAATGCACTGGTAACTGAGAGTGTCACCATGTTCGGCCGCACGCGCAAGGAGATCCAGATCGGCCTGAAGATGGCGCCGGGACCGGTGGTTGCCGAGGTCGACCGGTCTCAGATCGAACAGGTGCTTCTCAATATCTACGTCAACGCCGCCCAGGCAATGGCGGGTGGCGGTGAACTTTCCATAGAAACCCGCATTGTCATTTTGGACGAGGCCTCTTGCCAACCTCATGAAGTCCCTCCGGGTCATTATGTGCGGATTGCGGCCAGGGATACCGGCATCGGCATGGATGAAATGACCCGCCAACGGATTTTCGATCCTTTTTTTACCACCAAAGACAAAGAATGGGGCACCGGCTTGGGATTGGCGTCGGCCTACGGCATCATCAAGAATCACAACGGATTCATTACGGTTTCCAGCGAAGTCGGTCGTGGCAGTACCTTCACCATTTTTCTGCCGGTATCGAAAAAGGACGTGAACCACGGACCGGACGCCCCGACGCGCATCGTCAAAGGATCGGAAACCGTTCTCCTGGTGGATGACGAAGAAATGATTATCCAGGTGGGCCAGGCCATGCTCAGGAAATTGGGCTACCAGGTTCTGGTGGCCGAAGGCGGTCCCCAGGCCATCGAAATGGTCTCGGCGCGGGGAGACGCAATCGACCTGGTGATTCTTGACCTGATCATGCCCCACATGGACGGCGGCAAAGTTTTCGACCAAATTCGTCAAAAATATCCGGCCATGCCCATTCTCTTGTCCAGCGGTTATGCCATCGAAGGCCAGGCGGCCGAAATTATGAGCCGGGGATGCAATGGATTTATTCAAAAACCCTTCAGTATCGCCGATGTCTCCCAGAAGATTCGGCAAATTTTGGATCCGGTGTCATAGCACTCGTTTCCGGCCTCCTGCCCTGCACAAAGGGCCGGCAATCACGGCACGATAACCGTATTTTTCTGAAACATGCCCTTGAAATCGATTATTCCATGCAATAAATTTGCATGTTCCCGTCGTGGTATTTTTAGGGAGCCACCAAATTGTCTGGAGGTGCTTTATGAAACATCTGGCTTATACTATTTCTTTACTTTTCATCTGCTTGACGGGGAATACACATGCTCAGGCCGATAAACCCCTGCCGGTATTCGTGAGCATCCAGCCCCAGAAATTTTTTGTGCAACAAATTGGCGGCAATCGGGTGGACGTCCAGTTGATGGTCCAACCCGGCGCCAGTCCGGCCACCTATGAACCCAAGCCACGCCAGATGGCGGCCCTGTCCGAAGCCCGGCTTTATTTTGCGGTCGGCGTTCCGTTCGAAAACGTCTGGCTGGAAAAAATAGCGGCCGCCAATCCCGCAATGGAGGTCGTTCACACGGATCACGGCATCGAAAAACGCGCGATGGCAGCCCACCATCATGATAGGGAAGATACCGAACACCATGACGAAGGTGAATCCCAAGAGAGCGGGCACCACGCCGAGGGTCACCATGACCATGAAAAGCGCCAGCACCATGGGGATGCCGGACATGATAAAGATCACCATGAACATGCCGGTCTCGATCCTCATATCTGGCTGTCGCCGCAGCTTGTAAAGATTCAGGCCCGCGCCATTTTGAATGCGCTCAAGGAGGCCGACCCCGGGCATCGGAATGTCTATGAGAGCAACTTCAGAGATTTTGCAGCGCGAATCGATCAATTGGACGCCGATCTGAAAAAGATTTTTGCCGGCAAGGAGGATCTTCAATTCATGGTATTTCACCCGGCCTGGGGCTATTTTGCACGGGACTACGGCCTGGTGCAGGTGCCCATCGAGATCGAGGGTAAAAATCCCAAACCGGCCCAGCTTCAGGCGTTGATCGCCGCGGCCCGCTCAGAAGGAATCAAGGTTATTTTTGTCCAGCCCCAGTTTTCAACCAAACGGGCCAAGCTCGTTGCCCGGGAAATCGGCGGTCAGGTTGTGGCTGCCGATCCTTTGGCTTTGAACTGGCTGGAGAACATGCGCGTGGTTGCCGGTAAGTTCGAGGCGGCCCTTAAATAGTGTCCATCCATAAATGGCATCTTTTGGCCCCGAGCGGCGTTTTCGCTCTTTTGAAATCCTCGAAATAGTCCACTATTCCTGCGGTTTCAAAATCGCCCAGACCTTGCTCGAAACCAAAATCTACCATCTCTGGACGAACACTCAATAGAATCGGACACATTCCAGAAAGATATAGGATCATGTCATCCCCTGTCATCGACATCGAAAACGTTTCCTTCGCCTATAACGGCCAGCCCGTTCTGGAGAACGTCAATCTGGCCATCCCCCAGGGGGATTTCGTGGCCGTGATCGGGCCCAACGGCGGCGGCAAGACCACCCTGCTGAAGCTGATGCTGGGGCTGCTCAAGCCGGATACCGGCCGCATCCGGGTGCTGGGCGAGGCCACCGGCGGGGCGACCCATCAGATCGGCTACGTGCGCCAGGATGTCCATATCAACCGCCGTTTTCCCATCACGGCACTGGACGTCGTGCTCATGGGCAAACTGGATCCCCGGCGACGGTGGGCGCGCCACACGGCCCAAGATCGCCGCGAAGCCCTGGGCGCCCTGGAACGAATGGAAATGGCGGCCTTTGCCGGCCGCCGGATCGGTGAACTTTCCGGCGGGCAGCGCCAGCGTGTTTTCATCGCCCGGGCCTTGGTCACGGCGCCCCGGCTCCTGCTGCTGGACGAACCAACCGCCAGCATCGATACCAAGGGGCAGGCGGATTTTTTCCGGATGCTGAAGGATTTGAACCGGGAGGTTACTATCCTGGTGGTGAGTCATGATCTCCTGGTCGTCTCAACCTATGTGAAATCCGTGGCCTGCGTGAACAAACGTCTGCACTACCACCACGAGGCCGAGATCACCGGCGAGATGATGGAAACCATGTACCCTTGCACGGTGGAAGACGTCTGCCCGGTGGAACTGGTGGCCCACGGGCTGCCCCACCGCGTGCTCAAACATCACGAGGATTGATGCCATGCTGGATGCCCTGCAATTCGAATTTATGCGTCATGCCCTGGCCGCCGGTCTGCTGGCCAGTATTATCTGCGGGATTATGGGCACCCTGGTGGTGGCCAACCGCATTGTTTTTCTTTCCGGCGGTATCGCCCACGCCGCCTATGGCGGTATCGGCATGGCTTTTTTCTTCGGCTGGCCCTACCTGGCGGGCACTATCGGCTTTGCCCTGGCGGCGGCTCTGGTCATGGCGGCGGTCACGCTGCGGTCCCGGCACCGGGCCGACACCATCATTGGTGTCATCTGGGCCGTGGGGATGGCCATCGGCATCATCCTGCTGGACCTGACGCCCGGTTACAACGTGGATCTGATGAGTTATCTCTTCGGCAGCATTTTGACGGTGCCGGCCGGAGATCTGGGGATCATGCTGGCAACCGGTGTGGTGGTGGCCGGATTCGTGGGTGTCTTCTACAAGGATCTGTTGACCATGTCCTATGACGAAGAATTCGCCCGGATTCGGGGGGTGCCCGTGCAACGGTTGTATTTCGCGCTGATTGGTCTGCTGGCGGTGGCCATCGTCATGGTGATCCAGGTGGTAGGGTTGATCCTGGTCATCGCCCTGCTTACCATTCCGCCGTTTATCGTCGAAAAATATGCCCAGTCGCTGCTCCAGATGATGGTCGGCGCCAGTGTTCTGGGGGCGGTGTTTACGGTCAGCGGGTTGTGGCTGTCCTACGCTTATGACCTGACGGCCGGGGCCAGCATTATCCTGCTGGGCGGCGCTGCTTTTTTCCTGGTATTGCTGGTGGAACGCTGGACGCTCCTGCGCAGGGCCAAGCGCGCGGTTTAATGGCGTGCCAGTTTATCCCCATTCGGTGAAGAATCCGGAGAGGGGCGGCCATTCGGGGCGCTTTCCCGGACAACCGCGTTTCCAGGACGTCACGCCAAGAAAGTGAGAAGAGGTACGCCCATGTGTGAGCAGTGCGACTATGAAACCATGCTGCACCGCGCAAAACTCGACGCTACGGAAAACCGCCTGCGGGTGCTGGAGGTCATCGGGAATAACAGTTACCCCCTTTCCGCCGGCGATATTTTCAAGACCCTCCAACGCTCGGGGGCCATCAACCGTGTTACGGTCTACCGCATTTTGGATTTGCTGGTGGACCGTGGCCTGGTAGACCGCATCAGCACCGGCGGACGGGCGGCCTACTACGGCATGGCACCCAATGAACATCACCGGCCCCATCCCCATTTCTATTGCAAACGCTGCGGCCAGATGGAATGCCTTTCCCCCGAGAGCCTGCCCCTGGACGGTGATGCCTTCCGGAAGACCTTCCCGGGCCGGATCGACAAGGTGGAGGTGCGGGTGGACGGTATCTGCAAAAACTGCATGCGCTTAACCGATGTGCTGGGCGCGCAACGCGTTTCTTCCTGAGGACGCCCTGGAAGCATTCTTCTTTTTTCGGGGTTTTTCCGTCAAAAGCGTCGATGCCCGATGCGGCCCGCAGAGCAATAAACCATTTTAAATGCAAAAATCAGTTCCAGGCCACCGTCGTTGGATGCCCCCTCAACCGATTTATGTCATGAAATAATCGGGTTAACCGGCTGGCGGGTCGCTCCGGATCATCTGCCAGAACATGGCATAGTACGATAAGCTGGCCGCAAGCAGGGCCACGCCCATGGCGCTGTATAGGACCGCCAGGGGCTCCCGGGGAAGCGCGGTGTGGCGCAGGAAAGAGCCAATGGCGATCATGAGGAGAATCATGAGGTAGCTGCGCCAGGCCTGGAAGGCGAATACGCATCCGCGATCGGCATAGCTGTCGATGCGGGCCATATTGCGCCGGGCGATCCGGTCCAGCATGCTGCGGTGCAGAACGAAAGCCAGGGCCAGGCCTCCTCCCGCCAGGCCTATGATATGCAGGGGCGGCAGGGGGCGCAGCCAGTGCCAGGCCATACGGCAAAGCAGACCGCCCGCCGTGGACCAGACGAGTCCGGCAATGGCGATGAGCCAGTGTTTGGGGACGGCGGGCTTTAAACTTTCCAGGGGCATCGTTTGTCCCGGAATTCAAAAACGATTGATGATGGAGACACCGATCGTGTCGAAGCGGTTCATGGCCTGCAATTCCCGGATGCCTTGATCCAGGTCGACGGTCTGGGCGATGAGGTTTTCCGGATGCAGTTTGCCGGCCGCGATCATGGCCATCATTTCGGGATAGCGGTGCGCCTGCATGCCGTGGCTGCCGAGGATTTCCAGTTCATTGGCAATGACCTGGTCCATGGGGATGCGCGGGGTGCTGTGATCGGCCAGCATCAACCCCACCTGCACATGCCGTCCCCGTTTACGCAGGCCGGCAATGGCGTTGAAGCAGGTGGTGGGGCTGCCCAGGGCGTCCACGGCCACATGGGCGCCGCCATGGGTGATGTCCCGCACGGCCTGGACGACATCCTCGACGTGCGAGGCGTCGATCACCGCCCGGGCCCCCAGCGAGCGGGCCTTGTTGAGTTTTTCTTTTTTGATGTCGATGCCCACGGTGCGGGCACCGATGGCGTCGGCGATCATGATGGCGGACAGACCGACGCCGCCGCAGCCATGGACGACGACCCACTCTCCGGGGGCGGTGCGTCCCTGGGCCACCACGGCGCGGAAAGCGGTGGCAAAGCGACAGCCCAGGCTGGCTGCGGTCTCGAAATCGACACTGTTGGGAATCCTTACCAGATTGGCATCCGCATAGCGTATGGCAACCCGCTCGGCAAAGGATCCCCAATGGGTGAAACCGGGCTGGAATTGATGGTCGCAGACCTGGTGGTGTCCGTGCAAACACTGGGGACAGTGGCCGCAGCCGCAGACAAACGGCAGCGTGACGCGATCCCCCGGGTGCCAGCGCGTAACCTCGGCGCCGATCTCTTCGATAACGCCGGCCAGTTCATGCCCGGGAACATGGGGCAGGCGGATATCCGGGTCATGCCCCATCCAGCCATGCCAGTCGCTGCGGCAAATGCCGGTGGCTTCCACACGGATCACCACGCCGTCCGCCGCAGGCGTGGGATCCGGCAGTTCTCTGGTTTCGATGGGACCTTCAAAGGTTTCATAGATGGCAGCACGCATGATTTCTCCCCAAATCTACATTTTGAGATGGTTGCTTCTTAAAGGGGGCCGGGTCGATCCTGTTGCCGATGGTATCGGCCTCAGTGCTTGGCTGTGCAGCTGCCCTGGCTAGACTGGCGGATGTCGTTCTGGTGCTTGGCGATGGAAATGATGGTTTTTACCCGGGTTTGGGCCTCTTCCGGCAGGTGGAAAGACTGGAGATGCTGGGCTTCTTCAACGATGGCAAGAAATGCTTTGGCAAGATCTTCGGTACGCATGGGCTTCTCCCTCCTGAGATCGTGTGTTCGGTTTTGGAGCTAATGAGTGTCCATCCAGATATAGTAGATTTTGGTTCCGGGCAAGGCCGCAACGATTTGTAAACGGACGGCGTAGCCGTATGAGCGATAGCGTTGCGCAGTTGGACTACGCCGGGGATTTACAAAGAGCGAGAACGCCGGCCGGGGCCCAAATATGCCTTTTATGGATGGAGACTAATGAATGCCTGAGTTTCATTATAGCCACTCGGGGTATTGTGTAAACGGATAATTTTAAAGGGCGCCAACAGGGCCGGTTTTGGTCGGCTACAAATCCGTGATCACGGGGTCACGCATAATGGCCTCCACGGCGGAGGCTGCCGATTCCGCCGCCTCCGGAAATACATTGGCCAGATTGCGGATATGGCGCAGGTTGTCGGCTGTTCGCAGAATCAACATGGCCAGGTTGCCTTCCTCCAGTTCCGACAGGGCGACAATATCTTCCCAGTCTCGGCCCCGGACCCAATGGTAAAGCACGGCCGCCGGGCGCAGGTAGAGGGGGCGGAAGGGAAAGCCCTCCACATGCATCTGGCGGGCGAAAGGCGCCAGGGTTTTTTTGACCCGCCGGTAGGACGAGGCCAGGGACCGCGGCAGGGCTCTTTTGGGAAGCCGGTCGTCGCATTCCCTCTCGTTGACGAAGGCCGCCACGATGCCGGCCAGGATGGCGGGGTCGTTTTCCGGAAAAGCCTTGCGACGGAAGCCTTCCCCGATCAGGAGAGGTTGATCCACCCGCAGGCGGGCGGCCCAGATGCCGTCGTCGGTCAGGCGCCCCGCCGGATCAACGTAGCCGTGGATCTGAAGAAATTCCAGGTGATGCCGGAAATCGTCCCATAAGTGGCGGTAGCTTCTTTCCAGCATGTGCCGGGGGGTCTTGGGGCCGAAGGAACGCATCAACTGAAACGTGGCAAAGCTGCGTTTGAGAAGATCTTCCACCTGGTCGGGCAGGTGGGACAGCAGCAGATTCAGCACCATGGAGAAATTGATGCGAATCTGGCTTTCCACGTCCGACGCCGGTGTATCCACCAGGCGGGCGGCCAGCCGGGCGTCCATGAACCGGCTCGGTACGGCCACCGCAAAACCGATCTTGTCCTTGCCCCGGCGTCCTGCCCGGCCGGTCATCTGGTGAAACTCGGTGGGTGTCAGGGGGGCAAAGGCCTGGCCATTGAAGCGGTCCGAATTGAGAAACAGGATGGTGCGGGCCGGAAAATTGACGCCTGCGGCAACGGTGGATGTGGCGAAGACCGCGTCCAGCAGGCCTTCGCTCATGAGGGTTTCCAGCAGGAGTTTCCAGGCCGGCAGCTGACCGCTGTGGTGGGCCCCCACCGCCAGGTTGCGGATATGCCAGAGCTGTTTGTGCTGTTGCAGGTGCGGGCTGGCAGTCAAAAGTTCATCCGTTCGCCGCTCCAGGGCTGCCTGGCGCTGGGTATCCCGGCGGCGGTTGCCCATGCAGCGTTTCAGGGCGTTGCCGCAATCGGCCCGGGATTTGAGAAAGAAGATGGCTGGCAGTAGATCATAGGCCCGCAGCACCTTCAACATATCGCCAAAGGGCGGCAGCCCCCAGGGTGGGCCGAGAGCCGGCTTTTTCTTCTGATTGATCAGGTTCTGGACGGTCTTGTCCAGGCGCGATTTGCCCTTGGCGGTTTTGGCCACCAGAGGCAGCAATGTGCCGGAAGGGGCGAAATAGAGGGGGTAGAGCGGCACGGGCCGTTGGCCCTCCTTCACCAGGCGGCAGTCTTTGCGCCGGATGGCCGACAGCCACTCTGCTATTTCCCGGGCGTTGCCGATGGTGGCGGAAAGCAGCAGCAGGGGGATGCGGGGCGGAAGATAGATCATGATTTCTTCCCACACCACCCCCCGATCGTAGTCCCCCAGGAAATGGGCCTCGTCCAGGACCACGAAATCCGTTTCCAGCTCGATGCCCGCATGCATGGCGTCGTAGAGCTGGTTACGCAGGATTTCGGTGGTGCCGATGATGATGGCGGCATCCGGCTGCTCCCGGCGGTCGCCGGTCAGGATGCCCACGTTGGCGGCGCCGAAAAGTTCGGCGAATTCGGAATATTTGGCGTTGCTGAGAGCTTTCAGGGGGCAGGCATACCAGGCCCGTCCCCCGTTTTCAAAGACGTGCCGGATGGCCTGTTCCGCTATCCAGGTCTTGCCTGCGCCGGTGGGGGCGGTGACCAGACAGTCGGCGTGCCGGACCGCTTCGACGGCCTCGACTTGAAAGGGGTCCGGCTGGAACGGCTGTTCCTCCGGCACACCGATGCGGGCGAAAACGGATTTCAGGCGGCGATCCGCGCCGGGTTTGATGTCGATTTCAGGCGCTTTTTCCCGCCGGGTGCAGGGCCGCCGACGCCGGGGATAATGACCTCTGCGCATTAGAGCCTTTCGATGATGGCCTTGACTTCATCCACCGCCGGGGAGGCGGTTTCGAAAGGCGACTGATCGTTCAGATCGGCTTCGATCAGGCGGTCGTCATAGGGCAGGTATCCGAGAATCTCAAACTCGGACAGGTGCTTTTCGAAAAAAGCCCGGTCGGTTTCACCACGTACTTTGTTGCCCACCAGGCCGATGGACCCCAGGTGAATTTCGGAGGCCAGGCGCTGGATATTGCGGGCCGTGTCGATGCTGCGGCGTCCCGGTTCCACCACCACGATGAGTTTGTCCACGGCCTGGGCCGTGGCCCGCCCCAGGTGTTCGATACCCGCTTCCATGTCCATGACCACGACTTCGTCCCGGGACAGGACCACATGGGTGACCAGGGCCCGCAGCAGGGTGCTCTCGGGGCAGATGCAGCCGGCGCCGCCTTTTTTGACTCCGCCCAGGCGCATCAATTTGATATTGTCGAGACGGGCCGAGAGGGCCTCCGGCAGATCGTCCACTTTGGGGTTGAGCTTGAAAAAACCGCCGACGGTGCCCGGCTTGGATTCCGTGCGTTCGTACACCAGGTCCTTCATCTCGGAGATGGGGGTGATTTTGTCGGCCCCGTCGATGCCCAGGGCCGCGGCCAGGTTGGCATCCGGATCCGCATCGATGGCCAGCACATGCCGGCCCTGTTCGTTGAAGGACCGGATGAGAAGAGATGAAAAGGTTGTCTTGCCCACACCGCCTTTGCCGCTAACCGCGATTTTCATACGTGTTTTCCTTTCTGTCCCGAAGGCGGCGTGTCTGCCGCTCCAAAACCGGTTGTGTCGTCGCAATGGAATATAACACAGCACTTGTCCGTGTCCATCCAGAAATAGCATCTTTCGGCCCCTGGCGGCGTTCGCGCTTGTTTTCAATCCTCGAAATAGCGGGCTATTCCTCCGGTTTAAAACTCGCTCGGGCCTTGCCAGGAACCAAAATCTACCCTTTCTGGATGGACACTAAATTTCTAAGCTAGCGATGCCTTGATGGTTATGATGCCTTGACCTTTGGCGCGTTGTCCCTTATGGGGACAAGCTGAAACGGCACCAAATATTTTACCTGAAAGAAGGGGATTGTCGAAACCCCATGCCCAAGCAAAAACCATCCCATATCCCTGAAGGCGCCCCCCTGATCCTGGCGCCGGCCGGCAACCGGGCGTCCTTTCTGGCGGCGTTGGCCGCGGGGGCCGATGCGGTCTACTGTGGATTGAAAAGCTATTCCGCCCGTGCGGAGGCGAAGAATTTTACAATTCCGGAACTGGCGGCTTTGACCGAACTGGCCCATCGCCACGGCATGCGGGTCCATACGGCTTTCAACGTGATGCTGACCATGGGCGACCTGGAGCAGGCGGCCGGGCTGATGCAGGATCTCGTCCGGACGGTGCAGCCGGATGCGCTCATCGTCCAGGACCTGGCCATGATTACCCTGGCCCGGGCGAGTGGCTACACGGGTGAACTGCACCTGTCCACCCTGGCCAATGCCGGCTTTGCCGGTGCCCTGCCATGGATTCACCGCCACCTGGCCGTGGACCAGGTGGTGATCCCCCGGGAGCTGGACATCGACGAGATCCGCACCCTGGCGGCCGCCTGTCCGGAGGGGCTGGACCTGGAGGTCTTCGTGCACGGCGCCCTGTGCTACGGGGTGTCGGGGCGCTGCTACTGGAGCAGTTTCCTGGGGGGCAAAAGCGGTCTGCGGGGTCGCTGCGTGCAGCCCTGCCGACGCCTCTACCAGCAGCGCAGCGCGCCCCAGCGTCACTTTTCGTGTATGGACCTCAGCCATGACGTGCTGGTCAAGGTCCTGCGCACGATTCCCCGGGTGAAGACCTGGAAGATCGAGGGGCGCAAAAAAGGCCCGCACTATGTCTATCACACGGTGGCCGCCTACCGGATGCTGCGGGACGAGGGCCATGACCCCCAAAAGAAGCGTGAGGCCCTGCAATTGCTGGAACAGGCCCTCGGTCGTCCGGCCAGCCACTACCGGTTTTTGCCCCAGCGTCCCCAGATTCCCCTCCAGCCCGGCACGCCCACGGGTTCCGGTCTCATGATCGGCACGGTCAAAGGGCCGGCCCACAACCCGACCATTGTTCCCCGGAAGCCCCTGCTGGCCGGCGATGTGCTGCGGGTGGGCTACGAGGATGATGCCGGGCATGCCATTGTGCGGGTGCGCCAGCCCGTTCCCCCCGGGGGGCGGTTGGCCTTCAAACCCGTCCGCCGGGGCAAGGCCGCCAGCCGGACACCGGTTTTTCTCATCGACCGGCGGGCCCCCGAGCTGACCCGTAAATTGGCGGATCTGGAAACCGAACTGGCCGCCATTGCGGTGCCCCCAACCGATCGCCATCACGGCCGGGCAAGGATGCCGGCGGCCGTTCGCCTGAAAAAGACGCCGGGCCGGGACATGGTCGTTGGCCGCACGGCCGGCCGCTCGGCGATCGAGGGGGCCCAGGGGCTGTGGGTTTCCCCCCGGGCGGTGCAACAGGTCAAGGCCAGTTCCATGTCCACGGTCTGGTGGTGGCTGTCCCCCGTGGTGTGGCCGGCCTCCGAGGCGGAAACGGCGGGTCTGGTGAAACGCCTGTGCAAAAGCGGCGCCCGCCGGTTCGTCCTCAATGCCCCCTGGCAGGCGGGGTTGTTTGACGGCCGGGACAAGCTCGATCTCTGGGCCGGCCCCTTCTGCAACCTGGCCAATCCCCTGGCCCTCGAAACCCTGCGGCAGGCCGGTTTCAGCGGTGCTTTTGTCAGTCCGGAACTGGGGCAGGAGGCCTTTCTGGATCTGCCGCGCAACAGCCCCCTGCCCCTGGGAATGGTGATCGCCGGTATGTGGCCGCTGTGCCTCTCCCGGGTGATTTCCGAGGAGGTCAAACTGCGCGAACCCTTCAGCAGCCCGCGCGGGGAGAAGGCCTGGGCCAGCCGCTACGACGACAATTACTGGATTTTCCCCAACTGGAAGCTGGACTTCAGCCGCCACCGCCGCCTGTTGGAAAAGGCGGGCTACCAGTGGTTCGTGCATCTGGATGAACCGGTGCCCAAGAGGGTGAAACTGAAGGAGCGGGCGGGGCTTTGGAACTGGAACATTGGCCTGAAGTGATATCCCTTGAGAAATCGTCTTTTTTACCCTGATCTGCCGGTCGCAGCGGGTTTTTCGGCTGCGGCGTACATCAGTACGCCTCACCGAAAACCCTTGTACGGCCTTGATCAGAATAAAAAATCCTGATTTCTGGATGGGATATCGCCCCATTCTAAAGGCGGTTGCGTTGAATGGTCGATCGGCCCGGGGCGGATAAAAATCGGCGATATGCCTCTCTCCTCGGAACTTGCACGCCTTGAACTTGAACGTTTTACGAAGCCGTCCTATCCAGTTGTTTTCATTGAATGGTCGATCCGCCCGGGGCGGATAAATGTCGGTGTTACGCTTATCCCTCCTTGGGGTTCGCACGCCTTTGGTATCGTTAAGGCCTTATAAATCCCAGGGTCTGGTGGGTTTTGGTTTCGTCTTTCAAGTTGTTTGATTTTCTACCGGAACCCTTGACCCCTCGGATCCTGGAACCCTTTTTCCCTACTCAGCTGTGGAGGAGAAAATGGCTGATTTACGGCAGCACGCGGCATCGTTGACGGTTGCGTTGGGCACCGGGCCCGACATCCGGGACATCACGGACGAGCTGAACGGCGTGATCCGCGAAAGCGGGATCCGTGAGGGGACGCTGGCAGCTTGCGTTGTCGGATCGACCGGCTCCCTGACCACCATCGAGTACGAGCCGGGCGTGGTGGCCGATCTCAAAGCGGCCATCGAACGGTTGGCGCCGCCGGACGCCTACTACGCCCACGAGGAGGCCTGGCACGACGGCAACGGGCACAGCCACGTGCAGGCCGCCCTGCTGGGACCCTCCATCCACCTGGCGGTGCGTGACGGGCGCCTGCGGCTGGGCACCTGGCAGCAGGTGGTGGTGATCAACCACGATAACCGCGCCCGGCAAAGGCCCATCGAAGTGACGGTTACGGGTGTTGGCGGATGATTTCACGAATCGCTGCCGATCTGGTTTTAATATTCAGCCTTGCCAATCCCCCAAAGCCCTTTCGGATATTTCACGTTTTTTTCACGTATTTTTTACAGCCGCTTCACGTGCTTCAGGATAAACCCGGCACCACCATGAATGAGCCCGTTTAGCGCTAATCCTTGCCTTAGGGGGCTTCGGCGATTATATCGGAAAAAATGGCAACCAAGCCCGGAGAGAGCCCCATGCCGCCCAATATTCGACTGCTGATCATCGAGGACAACCCCGACATTGTGGAAAACATGTCCGATTTTCTGGAATCGAAGGGGTACATCCTGGATTTCGCCATGGACGGCATCGGCGGTCTCCATCTGGCCCTGACCCAGGATTATGACGTCATTGTCCTGGATCTCATGCTGCCGGGCATGGACGGCATCACCCTGTGCCGGAAACTGCGCCGGGAGGCGGACAAACAGGTGCCGGTGATCATGCTGACGGCCAGGGACACCCTGGACGACAAACTGCTGGGTTTCGAATCCGGTGCCGACGATTACCTGGTCAAACCCTTTGCCCTGAAAGAACTGGACGCCCGTATCAAGGTGCTGGCCAGACGCCGGGTGGCCACCAACAAAGTACTGTCGGTGGCTGACCTGCGCATGGACTTGGGGACATTCGAAGTATCCCGCCAGGGGAAAAGGATCGACCTGAACAACACCTGCACGGCCATTTTGAAGATGCTCATGGAATCCGCTCCCAATGTGGTCGCCCGCAAAGACCTGGAGAACCACCTGTGGGGGGATAATCCACCGGGCAGCGACGTGCTGCGCAGCCACATGTACACATTGCGGAAAAAAATCGACAAACCCTTTGACCACGCCATGATCGAAACCATTCACGGCATCGGTTTCCGGATCAAGGGAGAATCGTCATGAAATTTTACCAGAGCATCCGGTTCAGGATCGTGGCCTGCATTCTCCTGTTCGGCACACTGCTGGTGACTCTCAATGCCGGGATTACTTTTTTTGTTCTGGGCAACAGCATGTCGAAGGTGATCGCCAACCTCATCGATACGGAAGTGGATACCTTTCTCTACAAATATGAAAAGGATCGCACGACCCCCTTGCCCCATTCCAAATATATCGATGTGTTTGCCGGTGTTGACGCGGTGCCGGAGCGGCACCGGGAGCAGGTCAAAAACCTTCCCCCGGGCATCCATGCCATCGAAAAGCAGGGCAACAGGCCCCCCAAATACGTCGGTGTCATGCAGCTGAACGGCAAGGATATGCCCTACTTCATGTTTTTCCATGGCCGGGAGTTTTTCGAAGAAAACGCCCTGCTGCGCCCCGGGCAAATTCTGATGATCTCCCTGGCGATTTTGCTCATTCCGGGCATCATCATCGGCTATATCACCTCCCGCATGCTCTTTGCACCGGTGGTGGCCCTCAGGGACCAGATCAAGGGCCTGAACCCGGAAAACATACCGGGCCGCTTTTTTCAAAAGCACGCCAACAATGAACTCGGATTGCTTACCCGCACCATCGAGACAACCATGAACCGCATCAACGCCTTTATCCAGCGCGAAAAACAATTCACCCGGGATGCCAGCCACGAACTCCGGACCCCGCTGACCATCGTCAAGGGCGCCGTGGAGATCATGGAGCAGCAGCCGGAAATGGAAACCAACCCTTTGTTGAAAAAACCCCTGAAACGGATTTCACGGTCGGTCCGGGACATGGAAACCACCATTGAAACGTTTCTCTGGCTGGCCAGGGAGGAGGGCGGGACGGCCGAGCCCTGCCGGGTGGAACCGGTGGTTCGGAAAGCAATCGACGACAACCGGTATCTGATAGAAAACAAGGCTATTCAGCTCCACCTGGACGTGCGCCACGACAAAGCCGTCCGGGTCAAGGAAGAAATCCTTTATATCGCTGTCACGAACCTGATCCGCAATGCCTTTCATTTTACTCCCCAGGGATCGGTAACCGTCACCATTGACCATGCCCACATCGGTATCCAGGACACCGGCATGGGCATCGAAATGAACAAACTCGATTCGGTCACCCAGGCCCACATCAAAGGTGAAAAAAGCCAGGGTTTCGGCCTGGGGCTGAGCATCGTCTCCCGCCTGTGCAAACGCTTCGGGTGGCAGCTGGCCATTGAAAGTCAGGCAGGGCAGGGGACCCGGGTCCGAATCCTGTGGCAGGACACCTGAAAAGCTCACCGATAGCGGCTTTTTAAAGTTAACGGTTCTCTGCCAAGCTCCCGTCAACAAGAATTTACCACGAAGAGCACGAAGAGCACGAAGAAAAACCGGCCAGAGCAGTTGAACCCCTTCGTGTCATTCGTGATCTTCGTGGTTCAAGCTGTTGCATTTAACCAAACGTGGTCTTTTCGGATAACCGCATTAAGATTTCACATTTTTTTCACTTTTCTTTTACAGCCTGTTCACGTCCCCAACGATACAATCCGATCCAATAACGGAATCCAGAGATCTGCTGCGCGGTTGATTTATATGTGAATGCGGCAGGCAATTGGGCGTAAAACCTTTTACGGTGGAAGAAAAATGACCCTTCGATCCGAAAATACCTTCAGGCATTTTCAACCCATTGGTTCCCTGTGGGGCCGGGCGCTGTTGTTGACCATGCTCGTGGCCCTGCTTGCCGGTTGCAGCATGGTGCATCACGAAATCGAGGCTCCGCTGGCGGTGCCGGAGCGGTTCTCGGCATCCGGCGGCGCGCCGTTGCCTGACCGGTGGTGGACATCCTTTGAGGATTCGGTGCTGAACGGGCTTGTGGATCAGGCCCTGACAAACAATTTCGACCTCAAGGCGGCCTGGGACCGGCTCAGTCAGGCGGAAGCCCTGGTACGCAGTGCCGGGGCCGAACTATACCCGGCACTCGATGCTGAGGCCGACGTCTCACGCACTCGTTTTCGGGACGACGGCTTGACAGATAGCAACAGCGTTTATTCCCTGGGCCTGGTCGCCAGCTACGAGGTGGATCTCTGGGGGCGCATCCGTTCCAGTCGCGACGCCGCCGAATTCGATCGTTTGGCCAGCGCGGAAGATCTCCGGGCCGCGGCCCTGACCCTTTCGGCCGAAGTCGCCGGTTCCTGGTACCAGCTGGTGGAACAATACGGGCAATTGAACGTGCTGGACGCGCAGATCGTCACCAATGAAAAGGTACTCGAACTGGTGACGCTCCAGTTTCGCACCGGCCAGGTCGGCATCGCCGATATGCTGCAGCAGCGGCAGCTGGTGGAGTCCAACCGGGGTGAGAAGGCGCAGGTGGCCGCCCAGGTTGGGGTTCTGGAACACCACTTGGCGATCCTGCTCGGCGCTTCCCCCCAACAGACGGTGGCGCCGCGGATTGCAGCGTTAATAAACCTGCCGCCCATGCCGCAATCGGGGCTGCCGGCAGAGTTGATCCAATGTCGTCCGGATATTCGCAGTGCTTATTTCAGCGTCAAGGCGGCTGACAGCGAACTGGCGGCCGCCATTGCCGACCGTTTCCCCCGGTTGAGTCTGACCGCTGGTATCGATACCACGACCGGGCATGTCCGTGACCTGTTCGACAACTGGCTGGCCACGCTGGCCGCCAACCTGGCGGCTCCGATCATCGACGGGGGATCACGCCGGGCCGAAGCCGACCGGACCCGCGCGGTGGCCTCCGAAGCGTTGAACGCCTATGGCCAAACCATTCTCGATGCCCTGGGTGAAGTCGAAGACGCCCTTGCTCAGGAACAGCGCCAGCGGGAATTCATTGCGAGCATTGACAAACAGCTGACGCTGGCCGGTCAGGTCGTCGACAGGCTACGGGATCGGTACATCCAGGGGACGGTGGACTACCAGCGGGTGCTCGATGCGCTGCTTTCCCAGCAGGAGTTGCAGCGCAGCCTGTTGTCCGCCAGGCGGGATCTGGTGCAGTACCGCATTGACCTGTGCCGGGCTCTGGGATCGGGATGGACGTTGGAACGTCCGGAAGAAAACCGCTCCAGTGCTTCAACAATTGCAGATAAAGGAAATCGCAATGCCAGCGAAACAAGAAATCGCAACAGATTGTAAACAAGACCTAAGCGCGGCGGGAGCGAAAGAGCGTGATACGCGACGCCGGACGGGGATCATCTTCAGGGTTTTGATGCCCCTGGTCGTCCTGGCCGCAGGCGGGGCGGTCGCCTTCTGGCTGATGGAGACCAGCCCCCAGGCCAAGCCACACCCGCAAAAGCACAACGCGACCCTGGTGGCGGTAAAACCGGTGGATTACGGCCCCCGGCAGACGGTGATTTCCGGCATGGGGACCGTTACCGCGGCCCGTAATGTGGAACTGAAGCCACAGGTCAGCGGTGAAATCACCGAACTGAACCGCAACCTGGTCCCGGGCAGCCATTTTCGTCAGGGCGAGACGCTGCTGAAAATCGAGCCCACCGACTACCGCCTGGCCGTGAGGCAGTTGACCACCGATGTGGCCAAAGCCGAGTCGGATTTGCAGCTTGAGCAGGGCAATCAAATTGTCGCCCAAAAAGAGTACACGCTGTTGGGTGAAACGGTCAGTGATGTCGAGAAAGCGCTGATGCTGCGCCGGCCCCAGCTGGAAAACCTGCAGGCCACCCTCGAAGCGGCCCAGGTCAAGCTCGAACAGGCCCGGATTGACCTCGCCCGCACTGAAATCAAAGCGCCCTTCAATGCCATGGTCCAGTCCCGTGCCGTGGACGTCGGGGCCCGGGCCAGCGAATCCACCGTACTGGCCACCCTGGTGGGCACGGATGCCTACTGGGTGGAAGTGTCGGTCCCGGTGAACCAACTGCGCTGGATCCGGATTCCCCAGGCCGATGGGGATCAGGGCGCCCTGGTCCGGGTATACGACCCGGCGGCCTGGGGTGACGGAATCTGCCGCCAGGGCCGGGTGATTCGCCTGGAAGCGGATCTGGAGGAGCAGGGACGCATGGCGCGACTGCTGGTCCAGGTGGAAGATCCCCTGGGCCTGCAACCGGGCAATGCGGATCAGCCCCGTATGCTGATCGGCGCCTACGTACGGGTGGAGATCGAAGGGCAACCGGTTGCTTCGGCCGCGGCCATCGAGCGTGAATTCATCCGCAACGGCAGCCGTGTCTGGGTGATGGAAGATAAAGGCACCCTCTCGATCCGCCCGGTGGAAATCGCCTTTCGGGGCCTCGACCGGGTCCTGGTCACCGGCGGCATCGAACCGGGGGAGCAGCTGGTTGTCACCGACCTGGCGGCCCCGGTGGAGGGGATGCGGCTGCGCACGGCCGACACGGCCACCGACCAAATGGCCGCGAAACCTTCTGATGTGCAGGGAGATCCCTCATGAGCGACAATCCTGTTTCCCGGATCCGCGGACCGATCGCCTGGATGGTGAACAACCGGATAACGCCGAACCTGCTGATGATTTTCCTGGTGCTGGGCGGATTGTTCATGACCAGCCGCATTAAACAGGAGGTCTTTCCCGAGTTTGACCTGGACATGGTGAAGGTCAGTGTGGACTACTCCGGCGCCAGCCCCGAAGAGGTCGAACAGGGGATTCTCCTGGCCGTGGAGGAGGCCATCCGCGCCATCGAAGGGGTCAAAGAGCTGACCGCCACGGCTTCCGAGGGCAACGGATCGGTCAGCGCCGAGTTGGAGGAGGGCGCTGACCAGCAGAAAATCTATCAGGAGATCCAGCAGGAGGTCGACCGGATCACCACTTTTCCCGAGGATGCCGATGAACCCGAGGTTTCCCTCGTGACACACCTTCGGGAGGTGCTTGCCATCAGCCTTTATGGTGACGTGCCGGAAATGGCCCTGCGCGAGACGGCCGATAGCGTGCGCGACCGGCTGCTGCAAAACGCCGCGATCACCCAGGTCGAGCTGGCCGGGGCCCGGGACTACGAGATCCAGGTCGAAATACCCCAGGCGCGGCTGCGGGCTTACGGTCTGACCCTGGCCGGCGTCGCCCAGGCCATTGACAGCGCCTCGACCGAGATCCCCGGCGGCTCGGTGGATACGGCCGGCGGCGATATCCTGCTGCGGGTGAAAGACCGCCGCGACTGGGCCGTCGAATTCGCCCGGATTCCCATTGTGACTACTGCCGACGGCAGTGTGGTCTACCTGGAAGATATCGCCCGGGTGCGGGAAGATTTCGAGGACAGCGACAAGGCCGCCGCTTACGACGGGCACCGCAGCATCGGCATCGATGTCTACCGGGTGGGGGACCAGACGCCCATCGGGGTCGCCGCGGCCGTAAGAACGGCCATGGGGGACATCGAGCGCGATCTGCCCGAGGGCATTGCATGGCACATCAGCAACGACAGTTCCGAAGTCTACCAGCAGAGACTGGAACTGCTGCTGAAGAACGCCTTCATGGGGTTGGCGCTGGTGCTGGTGGTGCTCGGTCTTTTCCTGGAGTTCAAGCTGGCCTTCTGGGTCACCATGGGCATTCCCACCGCGTTTCTCGGCAGTTTGCTTTTTTTGCCGGGCATGGGGGTGTCCATCAACATGGTCTCCATGTTCGCCTTTATCGTCGCCCTGGGGATCGTGGTGGACGACGCCATCGTTGCCGGTGAGAATATCTACGAATACCAGCAGCAGGGGATGGATTTCGCCAGGGCCGCCATCCTGGGCGCCCGGGATGTGGCCCTGCCGATCACGTTTTCGATTCTTACCAACGTGGTGGCCTTTCTGCCCCTTTTCTTCGTTCCCGGGGTGATGGGCAAGATCTGGAAGGTCATTCCCATGGTTGTGGTCATGGTCTTTCTTATTTCCTGGGTCGAATCGCTGCTGATCCTGCCGGCCCACCTGGCCCATACCAAAAACCGCTCCTCAAAACAGCCGGCCGGCCGCCTGCAGCTTTGGCAGCAAGGATTCGCCCGACAGGTGACCCGCTTCATCGACAAGGTCTACGCGCCTTTTCTGGAGCGGTGCATCCGCTGGCGGGCCCTTACCGTGGCTCTGGGCCTGGCGGCCCTGATCGTGGTGGTCAGCTACGCCCTCAGCGGCCGCATCGGCATGATCCTGATGCCCCGGGTGGAGTCGGACGAGGCCGTGGTGACTGCTGTTCTCCCCGTGGGAAGTCCCATGGTGAAAGCATCGGCCGTCCAGGACAGGCTAACCGCCGCCATGGAGGCGCTGGCCGACGACAACGGCGGCGATCGGCTCCTCGAAGGGATCTTTACAAAGATCGATGAAAACCAGGTGGAAGTGCGCGCCTACCTTACCGACCCCGAAGTGCGCCCCTTGAGCACCGGCGAGGTGATCCGGTTGTGGCGGGAAAATCTCGGCCCGGTCGCCGGCCTGGAATCGCTGCAGTTCCAATCGGATCGCGGCGGGCCCGGCTCCGGTGCAGCCCTGACCGTGGAACTCTCCCATTCCGATATCCAGGTGCTTGACCAGGCCAGCGCCGCACTGGCCCAACGCCTGGACGAATTTTCAAACGTCAAGGATATCGATGACGGATACACGCCGGGCAAGCAGCAGCTCAATTTTTCCATCACGCCTGCGGGCCAGAGCCTGGGGCTGACCTCGGCCGAAGTGGCCCGCCAGGTGCGCAACGCCTTTTCGGGCGCTGAAGCGCTGAAACAGCAGCGCGGCCGCAACGAAGTGACGGTGCGCGTGCGCCTGCCCGAAAACGAGCGCATCAGCGAATACCATGTGGAGAACCTGATGATCCGCACGCCGGCCGGCACCTTCGTGCCCCTGACCGAAATCGCGGACGTCAAACGGGGCCGGGCCTACACCACCATCAGCCGCAGGGACGCCCGCCGCACCGTGACGGTGACCGCCAATGTCGAGCCCATCGGCCAGACCAGCCAGGTGCAAGCCGCCCTCAACAGCACCATCCTGCCTGCCCTGGCCCGCAACTATCCCGGCCTTGCCTATGGCTACCAGGGCAAGCAGGCCGACATGCAGGAAAGCATGCAGAGCCTGATAAGCGGGTTTATCCTGGCCATGCTGCTCATCTACTTCCTGCTGGCAGTCCCGTTTCGCAGTTACAGCCAGCCTTTGATCGTCATGCTGGCCATTCCGTTCGGTGTTCTCGGAGCGGTTTTGGGGCATCTGCTGATGGGGTACAACCTCAGCCTGATGAGTATGATGGGGATCGTGGCGCTTTCCGGCGTAGTGGTCAATGATTCGCTGGTGCTGATCGATTATGCCAACCGGCAGCGGGAAAATGGCGCCGGTCCGCATGAGGCGATACGCATCGCCGGCCTGCGGCGTTTCCGGCCGATTATCCTGACCACCCTGACCACCTTCGGGGGCCTGGCGCCGATGATTTTCGAAACCTCGCGCCAGGCGCGCTTCATGATTCCCATGGCCCTGTCCCTCGGTTTCGGCATTCTCTTCGCAACCGTCATCACGCTTATCCTCGTGCCCTGCCTGTATCTGTTAATCGAGGATATCCATGACTGGATAAGACCCGGGGACGCGTATGAACCGGAGGTTGCGGCAGAACTGCAGCAACAGCGTACGGGCTGATTTTTTACGCTTGATTAAAGCACCTGTAAAACGGTAGGGTTTTCTTTATGTTTAAACCACAGGGTCCTCCCCGCATTGATTTGACCCCCATGTGAACTGTGATTTCCAATTTCCCGTCGGCGGAAACTGGTGGTTGCCCTGTGGCGCGTTACACCCTTCACACGACTGATTCTCACTGGCTTCTTCACTGCTGAAACGCTGAATCATCAGATCCCGCTTCCTGCTGGCATAACAGCAGGAGGCGCACAATGCGACGCTTTCCGATTCCATCCAAGAACCGAAGTTTAAACGAAAGGAAACGCCGATGAAAAAAGCATTGGGAATACTCGCGGCAATGGTGCTGGTCGCAGGCTGCGCCACTACCAACGGTGGCAGCGACGCCTCATCAACCTATGCCCGAACAGGTTTTCTGAAAGGTTATTATGACAAGCTGGAACCCGGCCCTGAAGACGGGGCCAAGCTGCGCTGGATCAAGCCGGACGCGGACTGGGGCCGCTATAACTATGTTATGATCGACAGCGTGGTGTTTTTCTTCGATGACGCCTCCGAGTACAAGGGCATCGACGCCGATGATCTGAAGGAACTGGCCGACAAGTTCAACCAGACGCTCGTGGACACCCTGAAAGACAGCTACCCTGTCAAGACCGAGCCGGGCATCGATGTCCTGCGGATTCGCTTTGCCATCACCGATCTCGAGCAGAGCAATCCCGGCATCAGTGCCGTCACGACCGTGGTGCCGGTGGGGCTGGCCGTCAGCACCTTGAAGAAAGGGGCCACCGGCTCCTGGGCTGGATCGGGTGCCACCAGTACGGAAATGATGGCAATGGATTCCATGACCAACGATGTGCTTGCTATTGCCAAAGACGAAAGATCAGCGAGTTTTGGCGACCGGTTTTCAAAATGGGGATCCGCCGAGGAAGCCTTCGAATACTGGGCGGGGAAGGTGAAAGCCTATCTGGACACGGTTCACGGGAAATAGAGAAATGCTGGTACCGGCTTGCTGAAAGGATATTGATCCCAGAATCCAAAATTATTTTTACCAATCAATTTTGCGCACCTTTCAAGGGCCTGTAAACCTTTTTGGCCCTTTGGTCGTCTTTACATGTTGCTGTGCAGACAATGGCCTGCCAGGAACGTTAAAGCAGAGGGTATCTGAAAACAGCCTGACTGGAGAATAGGCAATAATGGATTCGTTCAACGAGTTGGTTCATACGCTATCACTGGCCATGGGGGCCTCCTGGGCCAGCGGCATCAATCTCTATGCGGCCGTCCTGGTGCTGGGCCTGCTGGGGGCCACCGACAATATCGTCCTGCCGGAAAACCTGCAGATCTTGATGCACCCCATGATCATCGGGGCCGCCGGGTTGATGTACATTGTCGAATTCTTTGCCGACAAGGTGCCGGCGGTGGATACCGGCTGGGACACCGTGCATACCTTTATCCGTATACCGGCCGGTGCCATGCTGGCCGCCGGCGCCGTCGGGGATGTCAACCCGGCGGTGGCGATCACAGCCGGCATTCTCGGGGGCGGATTGGCCGCCGGCAGCCACGCCGCCAAGGCCGGCTCGCGGGTTCTCATCAACGCTTCCCCCGAGCCGTTTACGAATTGGACGGCTTCCGTGGCCGAAGATGTCGCCGTGATCGGCGGGATCTGGGCGGCGCTGCACTATCCGTGGATTTTCCTGGCCTTCCTCATCGTGTTTCTCGTGCTGCTCATTTGGCTCCTGCCCAAAATCTGGCGGGGGGTCAAGAAGGTATTCGGGTTTCTGGGGCGACTCATGGGGATTCGCCCTGATGAGACCGTTGAGAGCGAAAACCAACCGGTCCTGGAAGCCGGGGAATCCGGTTCTGTCGACACAAGGCTCGAGAAACTCAAAGGCTTGGTTGAAAAGGGTCTGATCACCGAAAAAGAATACAACGACCAAAAGACGGCGCTGCTAAAGCGTGTCTGATGGCCCTTTCAGTAAAGCCAATTCGAACGATGGCCGGACCGTCCGGCTGATTTTATCAGGGCTTGCCCCCCCCCGACTTGTTTTGTTCTATTTTTAAGCATCACCTCATCTGAAAAAGCCTTTTTTCTCCAACGGCTCTCTCCTGGTTTTGGCGGCAACCTGCCTTAGGCTGCTTAATCCAAGCTCAAGTGAATTTTTTTTCTGATTTTCGAACGCCATCCAGAATGTTTTTGTGGGTCATTACTTTTTATAAGATCAAGTATGTCATGGTTAAAATTCTAAAAATAATCATTATCTTGCTTCTTGCGTGGCTCATTTTGTCTTATGTTTTCCGGCAGCTTTCCTGGACATGAAATGGGGATCGTTTCGAAATTAGAACCTATTTTTATAGTCAAACTAGGGCGATCAGCGCAGGGACGTCTTCTGCTCGGAGAGCGTCCAGAGCTTGGCCGCCATGTCCTGTCCCAACGCGTGGTCTTCCAGTGGACACTCACCGATGGGGCCGACCATCTCCATGCGCCTCAAGGGCCCGTGACGAAAAAGAAATGCACCCATATCCATGGCGGACGTCGGACTAATCTAAAAATTCGCTGCTAATCGGAATATCATTGATCTGCTGTCGATGACAGAAAGAACCGGACATTACCAAACATGAGCACTAAGAACATTACCCTGATTTTCCTGCTGATCGTTGGCATCGGCATTGTCGTCCTGCTGCAAATCAAGGACGATTCAATAAACCAGACCGGGCAGGCACGTCTGGGCAAGGGGGCCACGGCGCCGGATTTTACCTTGCCCGGCCTTGACGGAAAAATGGTCCGTCTGGCGGATCAGAAAGGCAAGGTGGTCTTTCTCAATATCTGGGCCACCTGGTGCCCGCCCTGTGTGGATGAGATGCCTTCCATGGAAAGGCTATACCAGCAACTTAAGGGCGAAGACTTCGACATCCTGGCGGTCAGCGTCGACAAGCAAGGCGCCGAAGCCGTGCTTCCGTTCATGAAGAAGCACAATCTGAACTTCACCGCTCTGATCGACGCCAAGGGATCACTGCAAAATAAATATCAGACCACTGGCGTGCCCGAAACCTTCATAATCGACAGGAACGGGATCATTGTCGAAAAAGTGATCGGTCCCCGGGACTGGGCGGCACCCGATGCCATCGGTTTTTTTCAGAATTTAATTCAGAAAAATTAATGCGAGATGGGGGGGGATAGGCAGGATATATCCAACAAAACAGTATGATTTTGGCGGTTTGAGTGTGGCACGTAAGCACAGAATATGACCATCATTGTTTTTGTGGGATTATCCCGATCTATATGCAATCGCGTGATTTCTGTTTTCTCGGCATGCTGTCATAGATTTTGACAGCTTAAAAATTTTAGGATATGCGTTGAATATCAGAGTGTTGTAAACGCTGTACATCATATCCGCATGTTATTGTCTAATTTTCCACCCCGGGGCATCTTTCCATGAAAGTTTTACCTGAAAAATATAGCGTAGAAGAATTGAGCAGAGCGGTTACGAAATTAAATAATGACATGGCCGCGCTCAAACGCGCTAATGATGAATTACAGGCGGAAAAAAAGATTCTGGATGATATCCTCGACCAATTGCCGGGAACATTTTACATATGGGATGATCGCCCGCGACTTATCCGCTGGAATAAGCAACACGAGATCGTAACGGGGTATTCGTCGGAAGATTACCCCAATATGCTCCCCACCGACTTTTTCAACAAAAACGAACATCAGGCAATAGAGGGAGCCCTTGCGAAAGTATTTACACAAGGGGAAGTAACCATCGAAGCCACACTCGTGACCAAAGGGGGGGAAGAAATCCCCTATGTCTATACAGCGGTTCGAACGATGATGGGGGTTCGACCGGTGCTCATGGGGTTTGGCATCGATATCAGCAAGCGTAAAAAAGCTGAGAAACAGCTTCAGGAAGCATGGTCGACCCTTGAAAAATTAAAAAAACAAATTGAGGCGGATTGCACCTATCTAACCGAAGAGATCAAGCTGGAGCATGACTATGGGAACATCATTGGTGAAAGTGAGGTGCTAAAATACGTTCTTTACAGTCTTGAGAAAATCGCAGCGACCGACACCACGGTTCTTATTCTTGGCGAATCCGGCACTGGCAAAGAACTCATTGCCCGGGCGATTCACTTCAACAGTATGCGAAAAGATCGCCCCTTGATAAAAGTCGATTGCGCCGCATTACCAGCAAACCTGATCGAATCGGAGCTTTTCGGGCATGAGAAAGGGGCCTTTACCGGCGCTGTTTCGCAGAGGGTCGGGCGTTTTGAGCTTGCCAACGGCGCCACCCTGTTTCTGGATGAAATCGGCGAATTGCCTCTGGAACTGCAACAGAAACTACTGAGAGTTCTGCAGGATGGTGAATATGAAAGGTTGGGCAGTTCAGAAGTGATGCACACCGATGTTCGCATCATTGCGGCGACAAACCGAGATTTAGAAAAAGATGTCCGGAAGGGCCGTTTTAGAAAGGATCTGTGGTATCGACTGAACGTATTCCCTTTGTCTGTTCCTCCGCTGAGAAAACGCACCGAGGATATTCCCCTTCTTGTCAATTGGATGATCGATAAGATCCAGCGGCGGATTGGCAAGCATATAAAGACCGTGCCGAATGATGTCATGGAGGCGCTCAAGAATTATGCCTATCCCGGCAATGTAAGGGAACTGGAAAATATTGTTGAACGTGCCGTCATCGTTTCACAGGGAAGCATGCTGCAATTGGCATCGCCTTTGAAAAATCCTGAATCACCTGATCTCGATTCGCCCGGTGCCCCGATAAAAACTCTTTTGGAGATGGAAAAGTCGCACATCCTGATGGCGCTCAGGAAAACGCACTGGAATATTTCCGGGAAAAACGGCGCTGCTGAATTGTTAGGTTTGAACCCCAGCACACTTCGCGGACGGATGCGAAAACACGGTATCTGTCGACCATCACGAAATTCCTAAAGCCCCCTCGCAGCATTTGACCGTCATATTTGACCGTATCGGTCATAGATGACGGATTGTTCATGTTTTGTAGCAACCTTAAATACCCCCTGAACATAATATACCGCATATATTCAGTGGCTTAAAAAATCCCTCTCTTTAGTAATGTATTGGCACTGATCATGTAATACCGATTTTCAAGGACTAATGTTGCCCGTTTCACGGTGCGGCTGGCGTAAAGGAGATCGGTTAGTGGAAATGCTGCAAATACGTGTCCATGCACGTGACGATAAACGCAACGAGTTGATGCGCACATTCCAATTAATTCTCGACCAGGCCGCCAGGGAAGAGGGTTGCACGGATTGCCATCTTTCCCGAGATAGCGAAAACGGGATCATTTTTACGATGCAGCAACATTGGCAGCGATGGTCATTGCTAAATGATTTCTTGGGCTCCGAGCATTTCCAAGCCCTGCTGGGTGCAATGAAGAGCCTAAGTCAAACCTATGTAATTGAAATCACAGACAGTAAGCACAGGGAGAGACGCGATTCACCAATATGATCGCGCCCTGAATTTATGGAACGGCCGCACTGCCAACCGATGTTGTTGGTGTTTGGCTGTGGTGGTGTGACGTTAATCCATTTGCAAAACAAAGAATAAGGAGGGGATCACAATGATTAAAAAAACCATGGCGATTGCCGTATTCGGTTTTCTGATGATTTGCCTGGTTCCAGGCGGGTTATCGGTGGCCAATGCTGCAGACAAAATCATCCACGATGCCGAGCACTACGTCCTGGAAGCCCAGCATGGTGAAAAATGGGCCCAGGAAGACAAATCCATCGACGCTGTGCTGGCCGACCTCGAGAAAAAGCACGGCACCAAGCCCAACATCATCCACATCATGTGGGACGACACGGCCCTCGGCGAGGTGGGTATTCCCGAAATCCAGTCGGTTCGCGGGTTCAAAACACCCGTCATGAACAAGATGGCCGAGGATGGCATCAACTTCATGCGCATGTACACCGAGCCAGCCTGCACGCCCACCCGGGCGGCGTTTCAAACCGGTCGCTACGCCGTGCGCAGCGGCATGCACACCGTGTCTTTTCCGGTGGAATACTCCGGCATGGACGCCGACGAGGTCACCATTGCCGAGGTCCTGAGCGAAGCCGGATACATGACGGGCTTCTTCGGCAAATGGCACCTGGGGGACACGGAGTTCAGCTACGCCCACAACCAGGGCTATGACGAGGCCTTTTTCACGCCCTACAACCAGGTGCCCAGCATGTGGGTGAAAGAAGCCGAGGCCATGAACGTGATCACCGGCATGTACCCGGATGTTTATGGCAAGGATAAATACGACATCGACAAATCCTGGCAACCCCTTGGAGCGGTATGGTTTTTGGAAGGCACCAAGGGCGGCAAGACCTACGAGTGGGGACCGCCTCCCAAGGTCACCAACTATTGGGACGGCATCGTCGAATCCGAAAAGCGCACCCTTGACTTCATCGACAAGGCGGTGGAAGCCAAGAAACCCTTTTTCATCGCTCACCACCCGATTATGCTGTCCTTCATTCCTGATCCGCGTGACCCCACCAAGAAAACAGCCAACAAAAACGTCCTCGGTGAATACCTTGAGCGTGCCGACATCTTCGTCGACAAGCTGCAAAAGCACCTCCAAAAAAAGGGCATCGCCGAGAACACCCTGATCATAGTCCAGGCCGACAATGGGCCTTTCATCCACTATGGCCCGCGCGGCATGGCGGAGACCCTCTATACCGGTGGCAAGGGCGACTTCACCGAAGGCGGTGTGCGGGTGCCCTGCATCGCCACGTGGCCGGGGGTGATCAAGCCCGGACAAATCGTCGGTGATATTCTGCACATCAGCGACCTTTACACCACCTTTGCCCGCCTGGGCGGCGCCATGGAGTACATCCCCACCGACCGGGTGATTGACGGGGTGGACCAGACATCGCTCTTCCTCAATGGTGACGGGTACAGCCGCCGCGACTACGTGATGATTTACGTGGGGCCCAGCCTGGCTGCCGGTGTGAAAGGCCGTTTCAAGCGTGACTGGAAAAATGCGACGCCCGGCCTCTCCAAGAACGAGTTCTACGACCTTTACACCGATCCGCGCGAGCGTACCGGCGAGATGATCGAGATGTTCCACGTCAAGAGCATGTTCAACCATCAGCGCCAGCGCCACGAGCTGTGGATAAAGAAATATCCGAACCGCCCCGGCCCAACCTATGGGCCAGCGATGACCGGCATCGAGAACGAGCGTCCCGAAACCAGGAAAATCTACGAGGGGCCGGTTGATCCCAAAAAGCTCCCCTTCGACCCCAAAGAGGTCTGGGAACAGGATCTGCCGTTCACCTGGAGTGACTTGTAATCTCGGCGGATGGCGTGAATACGCCGCTTAAGCATATTGATGTCTGATAGATCAATGGCCCCGCCTGGTCGTGAAACAGCGGTAGGTGGGGCCATTGGTGCTTGCCTGTTATGAGCGCAAAGTGAAGACCGATGTAGATAAAAACTCACCTTGGCAGAAACTTTCCCGCCGCGATTTCATGAAGACCACCGCGTTGGCTGCCGGTGCTGTGGGGGTGGCCGGTACAATTGGGGCCAGTGGTCTGGGAATGGCGGGATTGGCACATGCTGCAAAGAACACTGATGGCGGAGACGGTATGACACCTTTCAAGATTGATGTTCATCACCATTCGGTTCCGGATATATATGTTAAAGAACTGGAGAGCAAAAACTATGTGCCCTCCCATGGCGCCGGTTATCCGGCCTGGACCCCCGAAGCCAGCCTGGACGTCATGGACCAAAATGGTATTGCCGCGGCCGTGACTTCTATCTCTTCCCCAGGTGTTTATATCGGGGACGAAGCGCACGCCATCGATTTTTCCCGCAGGCTGAACGTATACTCAGCCCAAATGGTTCAGCAGCACCCGGATCGGTTCGGGTTCTTTGCCATTCTACCCCTGCCGATCGTCGAAGCCTCCATCAAGGAGGCCGCGCACGCCCTGGATACCTTGAAGGCCGATGGTGTCGTCCTGCTCGCAAGCGCAGGCGACCATTTTCTGGGCGACCCGGATTTTGAAGAGTTGATGGCGGAACTGGATCGCCGCCAATGTGTGGCCTTCATCCACCCCAACATCCATTCGACTTCCGACAATTTACCCCTGAATATCCCCGGTTTCTTCATTGAGTTCATGGTTGATACGACCCGGGCGGTCACCAATCTGGTATTTTCAGGGGTTTTGGAGCGTTATCCGAACATCAAGTGGATTGTTGCCCACGCCGGGGCCACGGTCCCCTATCTGGCCTGGCGGTTGTCCCTGGCAGACATCTTGCCCGATACCCCCTATGCCAAGACCATGCCCAAGGGCGCGCTGGCCTACCTCAAGTCACTCTATTACGACACGGCCCTGTCCCCCTCCAACTACGCAATGGCCTCCCTGTTGCAGTTGGTTGAGCCGACACATATTCTGTTTGGCAGCGATTTCCCCTTCGCACCGAAGGATCTGGTCGCGAAGGAGGTGAGCGATTTAAACGGACTGTCCGTGTTTAATGATGAAATCCGGCAGATGGTTTATCGGGATAATGCCCTCAAATTATTTCCGCGTTTTGCTTAATGGGGAGCATCGATAAGCGGTCCCAGGTGGATACATACTTGTCGGCATGCGAGTCTTGTGACGACGAAGGCGACCGTGCCGGAAACAAAACAATCTTTGCTTTCTAAGCCAGGCAGGAGTGAAATCTCGTTATGAATGAAAAGACAAGCGATCGGGAAAAGTCAAACACCATATCCCGCCGCGATTTTATCAAGACAACGGCCCTTGCGGCCGGAGCAGTCGGCGTATTGGCTGCAGGTGGCCAGGCTGCGACCCAGGACAAGGACAAACCTGACGGCCTGCCCATCACCATGGCCGGGTACAATTTAGACCGCACCCGAGCGTTCTTTGAGGGGCAGGTCAACGTCGAGGGGTGTGACTTTCAGATCGAGCAACAGGGCATTGGCGACCTGAACACCCATGTGTTCAGCGGACCGCAAACCCTGGACGTAACCGAGATCGGCCTGCACCCTTTCATGTTGGCCTATGCCAATGAAGGTTTCAGGGATTACTCATTGCTGCCGATTTACCCGATACGCGTTTTCCGGCACAAAAGCATATTCATTCGTACCGATCGCGGCATTAAAGGGCCTGAAGACTTGCGTGGGAGGAAGGTAGCCACACCTGGCTTTTCCTCGACCTCCCTGACCTGGCTGCGGGGCATCATGAAACATGAATATGGCGTCAGCCCCGAAGAGATCCAGTGGTACGTATCGGCCAAGGACTCGTCTGCAGAAGCCGCCGGCAAGGTGTCGAAACAGGAAAGTATGGTGCCCAAAGGCCTTTCTGTCAGCCAGGGGCCGGAGGGAAAAGATGAATCGGATATGCTCGAATCAGGTGAGGTGGACGCATTGTTTCACGCGGCCGAGCCCAGGGCCTACATCGAGGGGCATCCCAAGGTCGCACGGCTCTTTCCCGATTTTCGCAAGACCGAGCGCGCCTATTTCAAGCAGACCGGGATTTTCCCCATTATGCACGCAGTGGCGATCCGCAATACCCTTGTCGAACAAAACCCATGGCTGCCCGAGGCTGTGTTCAATGCCTATTCCCAGGCAAAGCAAATCATGTATGACCAATTGAAAAAAATGGGCTGGGCCACGATTTCGCTGCCATGGGTACCACAGGAAATTGAAGAAACGCGGGCGCTGATGGGCGAAAACTTTTGGCCCTACGGCATAGAAACAAATCGCAAAGCGCTGGAAGCATTGTGTCAGTATTCCTATGAACAGGGCCTGACCAGCAAAAGACTGACGATTGAAGATCTTTTTGAACCGACGAGTCTAAACTTCACGGAAAGTTAAAAAGGGTGGTCATGATGCCTTACGTAAAATCGACAATGATTGCGATGGGGTGCGTTCTCCTGCTGGCGATGGCGGCCACGGCCGACGAAACCGAGGACCTGGCCAAACAATCCCAGAACCCTATTGCCAACCTGATTTCATTGCCGTTCGAGTTCAAGGCCAGTTTCAATGCCGGTTCCGAAAACAACACCATCTACAGCATGGACGTCAAACCGGTTTACCCAGCGAACCTGGGAGACTGGCTGTTGATTAACCGGTTTATTGTTCCGGTGATCTACCAGGAAAAGCTGGAAGAAGGGCAGGGAACTAAATTCGGTCTGGGGGATATCAACTACCAGGCCTTTTTCACCCCGGCCGAGGCCGGCGACATCATCTGGGGGTTCGGCCCGTCCATTTACTTGCCCACCAATACCGATGACCGCCTGGGGGTGGACCAGTGGTCCGCCGGGCCGGCCGCCGTAGGCCTGGCCACACCGGGACACTGGCTGTTCGGCATCCTGGCCCAGAACATATGGTCCATCACCGGTGAAGACGATGAACCGGACGTGCACTTTTTTTCGGCCCAGCTGTTTATCAACTACAACCTGGACGACGGCTGGTACCTGACCTCGTCGCCCACTTTCGTGGCCGACTGGGAGGCGGACAGCGACAACACCTGGACCGTGCCCATCGGCGGAGGTGTCGGCCGTCTGGTGCGTTTCGGAAATCAGCCCGTGGACTTCAAGGTGCAGTCTTTCTGGAATGCGGAACACCCGGACAACACCTCCGACTGGAGCGTGCAATTCCAGATGAAGTTTTTGTTTCCTAAATAGACGCAAGCCGGAGATCACGTGAGCCGTCGGAAGAAAAATAATCATCGCACCGAACAAAGGCCGTCCGGGAAGAACGCCCCGAAGAAATTCTCGGCCCCTTGGCTGGTTTCAGGTCTTGCTCTGTTGGCAATAGCCGCAGGTGTCCTGGTGTATCTTCACTGGGGCCGAAAGGACCCGCAAGCGGCCAGGGAGAAAAACGCATCCGGCAGCCTTTCTCCTGTGTCGGTGAGGCCCGATGATTTCATCGACCTGATCGGTCACTGGCGGCGTAAGGATGGCGGCTATCGGCTTGAAATCCGCAAGGTGGGTAGCGATGGTCGTGTGACCGCTGCTTATTACAACCCCAAGTCAATCAACGTGGCACGTGCCGAAGCATTGTTGAAAAAGGCTGAGCAGCATGTCTACATAGAATTCCAGGACGTGGGATATCCTGGATCGGCCTATGCATTGGTCTACCAGCCGAATGGGGATATCCTGGTGGATACTATTTCCAAGCAGCCGTGAAACAGACATTCCCGGTTCAATTCACCCGAACGCATTAGGCCCTGGAAACATTGATAAACATTCCCAATGCCAACCCTTGGGGCTGCAAGCCTGCTGCAGTGCCAATGCGTATTGCCCCAATAACGGTACCCATACGAAATCTGAAAACTGGAGACGCAAACATGAAAACTATTCTGACAACAGTGCTAATGGTCATTATGGCGTCGATGATGGCGTTTTCCGGCTGTGCCACTACCGAGCAGGTCCGTAGCGTGGAGCCATCAGGTTTTCTGGGAAATTATTCCCAGCTCAAACCCGGAGAGAAAAACGAAGCCCTGCTTTATTGGATCAATCCTGACATGGATTTCAAGAGCTACGACAAGATCGTGATCGATCCGGTGACCATCTGGCGCAACGATAATTCGGATATCGGCGAGTTGCCGCCGGAAGAGCAGAAAAACCTCCAGCACTATCTTTATCTGGCCGTTAAGGAGGCGCTGGCCAAAGATTATGAAATTGTGGAAACGCCGGAGTTCGGCACCATGCGCATCCGGATGGCCCTGACCGAGGCTCAAGGTTCGACCGTGGCGGGCGATATCATCACGACCTACCTTCCGCCGGCGATCCTGATCAACGCAGTCAAACGCCTGTCGACAGGAACCAGCGCGTTTGTAGGCAAGGCGGCGGTTGAGCTTGAGATCGTCGATATTGTCACCAACCGGCGCATGGCCGCGGCCGTGGACAAACGTTCCGGCGGCAAGCATTACGAAGGCTCCACCAACACCTGGGCCGACGTGGAGCAAGCTGCCGACTACTGGGCCGAGCGACTGCGGCTGCGGTTGGAAGAATTGCGCAATATGTAAAACCCGGTATGATGCTGGTCACCCACTGATGGGGCCACTCTTATTAAACAATTCATGGGGGTTGATATGAGGTGCTTTCCTAACGACCGTTGGAAAAATGTCGCTGTATTTGCCGTTTTCCTTCTGTGCGCATGGGTAAGCGGGGCCTGGGCCGCCGGTATCTGGCTGTACGAACAGTCGACGCCGGATTTGGGTACCGCCAGCGCCGGCCGCATGGCCCTGGCAGAGAATGCCGCCACGGCCGCCCACAATCCAGCCGGCATGACGCGCCTGGACGAATCACAGGTGATGGCGGGCGCCCAGCCCTTGTGGCTGCGGATCGAATTCGACCCGGATGCCGAGACCACAACAGCTGGTTCCGATGGTGAGGACGATCCCCTGATCGGAGCCGCCGGCCTCTATTACGTCCACAGTTTAAAGGACGATCTCAAATTGGGGCTTTCCATGGGATCCTACTTCGGGCTTGGAATGGACTACGGCGATGACTGGGTGGGGCGCTACTATGTAACGGAAGTTGAATTTCTTACCTATTCATTAATCCCTACCGTGGGATACCAGATCAACGATTGGCTCTCGGTTGGTGGCGGGATCACCATGATGTATGCAACCCTGAACCAGAAAGCGGCCATCAACAATGTTCTGGACGCGTTGCCCGACGGCGAACTGGAATTGGACGAAGACGACTTTGGTTACGGTATTATCCTTGGCGTCCTTTTCGAGCCATGGGAACACACCCGTTTTGGGCTGGCGTATAACTCTGAAGTGGATCTGGAATTTGACGATGCCCTCAACCTCAAAGGTTTAGGGCCGGGGCTTTCGGCTGCACTGGGAGGGGTGCGGGGTAGCAAAGTCGATCTGGATATGACCCTTCCCCAGGCGGTGATGTTCAGTGTCTACCATGACATCAACGACCAGTGGGCGATCATGGGCAACCTGGGGTGGCAGGAGTGGAGTGAGTTCGGTAAGAGCGATGTGACGATATCGTCCAATACGACCACCAGCTTTACGTCCGATCGCAACTATGACGACACCTGGCACGTGGCGCTGGGGGTCCGCTACCGGTTTGCCCCGGAATGGATGTGGTCGGCCGGCTTTGCCTACGACAGCTCTCCGGTGGACGATGACGACCGTACGGCGGATCTTCCATTGGACCGCCAGATCCGCTACGCCACCGGTGTGCAGTACAAGTGGGATGACGACCTTACGTTCAGTGCCGCCTATGAATACGGTGACTTCGGCAAAGCGGAGATCGATCAGAACCGCGGCCCTCTGGCCGGCCGGTTGAAGGGTGAATATGACACCAACGAGGTGCATTTTTTTCTGCTTAACGTCAATTGGGTATTCTGACGCTTGTTTCTCTTCTATTCTTTGGCCGTCACCATTCCCTACGCATGGGTAACCTTTTAGGCGCGACTCTTTTCCATAAGCCTACAAATTTATTCCATGCTTAACAGGTTATTCGGGCCATAAGGAGGTTAAAAATGGTTGCAGACTCAATTGAAATCGATACCGATGTCTACTCATGCAAACAGAAAAAGGATGTCTGTTTTGTCTATCTTAACAAAAATTCAGCTGAAATTGTTACCCGACTTGATGTTAGGGATCAATTTTTCTCGACCCTTGCCGCAGTCAATGACTCAGCGAGCATTAGAGGCTTGGTTATAGCGAATTCCCCAACATTTAAAGGCGACACACAATTAGAAGCTCTAATTGCCCATTATTCGAAAATCATTCGAGAGGGAATAAGTAGCAATGCAATCCATTTTTTTAAAAACTCAACTCTACAATTGCTAAATATTTTAATTAACTATTCAAAGCCTACAATTGTAGCGATGAATGGGGATATAGGACAAGTACTATTTGGTTTCAGCCTTGCCTGCGATTACCGCTTTGCAACACCTCATACGGTCATTCATATTCCAAGTATAAAACTCGGTTTGCCGACAACAGGCGTTCTTGCATATTATCTGGTTCAATATCTCGGGCGCCAGAGCGCAACTGAACTTCTATTGGCAAAAACGTCTTTAAGCGCCCTTGAAGCTGAGAAACTAGACCTTATAACCAGCATTGTGACAGCTGAAGAGATGGCGGATCACTGTGTTGAAAAAATAGATGAAATTAATAAATACCCTGTAGACGGCTTTTTGGCACTAAAGAAAGTGCTCCAGCCAGCTATGAGTGATATCGCCAGTTACGTAGATAAAGCCTTCGAGGAGTTCATGTTACATCTGCTTAGGAAGTAACAAAAGGAAACGTAGCAGAGATAAATACATTGATCGTAATGTCCGGAATGCCTAGTGAAACGCTTAGTATCTGTTTGGCGTTTAAAATACAGACAACCCGAATTTATCAGTAAATCTCCCTAACTTGTGATTTACTGCTATTAACAAACACCGTCGACTATGGGTACACTATTGCAGGTAGCTCCACATATCCCTAACGACAAATTCTGTTTTGTATGCGCAATTCCGTTTGCCGTCTTTCTATTTTAAACCCAGCACGACCCGCCCAGGAGCAATCCCTTCCATCGCATTGGGTGCCAGCACCTCGTCGGGCTTGACCAGGAAAACCCGTTGGGCTTCCACCTGCCCGGAATCGAGAAGGTAGTCCTTGACCGCCAGGGCCCGGGCATAGGCCAACTCCTCCAGGGCGGCGCGATCCACTTCGATGTGTTGCCGGATCAGGGCCTCGGCTTCGGCCGGGGGCAGGGTTTTCTCCATGCCGATGAAGTTTTTCGGCTTCTCGAAGGTTTCGGCCTCGTAGGCCGCCTGCAGGTATGCTTCGTATTCTTCTTCCGCAATCACGATTTCATCCAGGGGGCCGGCTTCCTGGCCATCGTCGGCCAGTTGGAGGGCTTTCTGGGTTTGGAGTTTGCGCTGGAAGAGAAGATCGGCGTAAGCCGGGGTGTCGCTGGCCGGATCGGCATAGCCGGAGATCTCCAGCTTCAACGTCGGCCGGTCGTAGAGAACCTTGAGCAGGGCATCCAGTTTTTCGGTGGTGCTGTCGGTCAGGCGGTCTCGGCCGGGTTCGAATTCCAGCTGGTCGAGGTTTTCGCCTTCGAACATGCCGCCCAGCAGGGCAAAGGGGGATGTCACCGCCTTGACGATGAGGTTGACAAAGGCCTTCAAAACGATGCCGCCGATGGAAAACTCGGGATCATCCATGTCGCCGGAGACGGGCAGGTCGATATGGATCTCGCCGCGGCGGTCCTTCAACAGGGACACGGCCAGGTCCACGGGCAGGTTGAGGTCGTCGGGGCTCTCCACACGGGTGCCGAAATCGAACTGGTCGATCAGGATGTCATGGTCGGCCTTCAGGGCGCGGTTTTCGATGTGATATTCGGTTTTGATGGAGAGCTTGCCCTGGCTGATAGTGCGGCCCACGTAGCGGCCGGAATAGGGGCTGGCGGCGGTGAGATCCATCTGCTGGAAGTCGAAGGTCAGATCGGCATACATGTCTTCCGCCAGGGGATCGAGGGCGCCCTTGATGGTGACCGGCGCATGGCCCTGGACGCGTCCCTTGATGTCCACCTCGGCCGGCTTGCCGCCCTCGGTGGAAATGCCGGAAATGCGGGTCTCGACGCCTTCGATCACGGCCTGAAAGCCCGGTTTGAAACTGCGGTCGGCAAAAACGATCTTGCCGCCGCGGCCTTTGATTGTGCCGATGCTGACCGGCACCGGCGTTCCCTCTTCGGCAGTCTCGGCGGAGGGTGCGGTCGCTTCGGATTCCGCTTTCGGCGCTTCGCCGTCTTCCTCCGGCGTGAGCACGGTGGCCATGGCCAGGTTGAGCTGGCCGTCTGCGTCAATCACGAGGCGACTGTAGGGCTTTTCCACACGGATATCCTGGATGGTCAGGTAAGTGGGGGTGACGCCGATGTCCATACCCTCCAGGTCAAGGGCCTGCCAGGTGACAAACGGCCTGGCATGGCGACGGTCCAGGGTGCGCAGATTCGCAATGGCAGCCCGCCCTTGGTAGACGATGGCCGGCGGGGCGTCATTTTTGCCCGCCAGGGTCAGGTTGCCGTCGATGCTAAGGTCCCCGTCGGCCAGCACCACACCAATGTAAGGTTTGATGAACGGGTAGAAGGCGGACAGGTCCATCTTGTCCAAATTTATCTGGACATCGGCTTCCAGCGGGGTCAGGGTCAGGGCCGTGCGGGTTTCCAGACGGCCGGATTCGTTGATGCGGCAGGCGAGGGCAATGGCCGCCTCCGCCTGGGCTTTGGTGGAAAAGTCACTGACATCCAGATCGATCTCGTCCACTGTGACGGTCAACGGGTCTGCGGGTACCAGGTTGACCCCGCGGATTGCATAACCGGACAAATTCACCTTCTGGACCGCGACCTGCCAGGGGGCGGCGGCCTCCGGCGGCGGGGATGTTTCACCGGCATCGGCCGGCCCAAGGAAGACATCCAGATTCAGCTGGCCGTCGCCCAGGCGCCGGATTTCGAACTGGCCGTCCTGTCCGGCCACTTCACCGATCCGCACGGTCTGGCGGTCGATATCGACGCGGGTGCGGTCCACGGCAAAGCGGGGGATCCGGATCATGGTGTGATCCGTTGAGCCACCTTCCGGGAGGCTGTCGGTCGGCGATTTGAGGTCCCGCACGGTGAGCTGGGCGTCTTCCAGGACGACCCGGGCGATCTTGACAACCGGCGGCGGCAGGTTGATCTGACGGAACACATCGCGAGGCGCCAGAGCATCGCGGGTGCGCACCACGCGTTCGGAGGGCAAGCGCGTCAGGGTGAAGGCCGGGCCCTGGAGGCTGATTTCCTGGATGCTGACGATACCTTCCAGGGGGGCCAGGGCGCCGATATCGATGGCCAACCGGTCCAGGTTCAATAACGGCCGGTCGGCGCCGTCGGTCATGGCCAGGGTTCTCAGGGCCAGTGTTCCTGCGGCATTGAACGCCTGGGTGCCGTCCTCGTTGCTCATGTATATCAAGCTCAATTGGATATCCAATAGACCCGACTGGATTTTGACCCCGGCGTCCGGAGGCACATAGGGCATATAGGCCGCCAGATCGATGCCCCGGAGGTCCAGACGGAGTTCGGTCTCACGGGAGTCGGCAAAGGGTTTGACCTGACCCTGCAATTTGAAGGGCGTGCCGTTGACGGTGGCGTTGAAGTGGGGGGGCACGAAGATATCGATCTGGGCCGGAAGGTTGGACAAAAAGGGCAGGGCTACATCGATGTCGGTGATGTGGTGGGTTTTGCCCCGGATGTCGTCCTGAAAATGAATTTCGCTGTTACGGATCTGGATATTGTTCAACGAAAATCGGAATGGTTCCCCGGGTGGGGCCTCCTCGGCCGGCGATGTTGTTGGCTTCGTAGGCTCGGGCAAGAGGTCCGAGAAGTTCCAGCGATGGTCCTTTTGCAGCACCGGGGCGGCATAAAGACCGTCCAGACGAACCTCTTTGAGCACCGGGGCCCATTTGAAGAGGGAGACGGCCTGGAGATTGACATACAATTCCTGAAAGCCGGCCAGGAGGGTATCCCCATCCGGTTCGAAGATGGCCAGCTCCCGGATCGTGGCTGAAAGCGTGTAGGGGTTCATGCGCACCGCGTCGATGTGAACTTCCCGCTGGAGCTGATCCCGCAGTTGACTGACCGCCACCAGGCGCACGACCGTCGGGAGGATCAAAAATCCAAAAAGGGTGTAGAGCAGAATGCCCAGGCAAGCGGTGAGAGCAGCTTTCTGCCAGCGCGAAAGCGCCTTGAATCGGTCCTTGAGGTTGGTGCTCATGGTCGGGGGGATCTCCTTGTTACTGAGCTGTGCTGCGCTTCATATGTTTGGGGGAAGAAAATGGCGTTGTCTGCCGCATCAATATGGGTAACACCGGCGTCTCAAGTCAAGCCGGCGGGCTCGCCTGATCCGGCAGGGCAAGACAGCTGGCGCTGCATATAACAATCCACGGCGCTATGCAGGGCTTGGGCCGCCAGGGTGGCACAATGCCGGTGATCCCGTGGAATGTGGCCCACCTTGCGGGTGATGAAATCGGCATCGATATCCAACACCTGGAGCGGTGTTCGGCCCTCGGCGGCATCGGCCGCGGCCTGCAGGCAACTGAAACTGTAGGCACACCCCTTGGTTTTGAACGTCGTGCCGTCAATACGGCCGTCATGGACGGTGAGCCGCAGAGTCATGGTATCCCCGCAAGTACCGGTAATGGCGGCCTCGCCGTCAGCCCGGCGATGGCAAGGGCGGGTGCGTCGGGCCAGGGCCACGGCGGCCAGGCCGATCGCCAGCGCCAGGGCCACGGTCAATGCAAATGTTGCCAGGAGGGTCATCTTCTGTTATTTCCGCGCTTTGAACTTGCCGAATATTTGTCGGGAACGGTTGGTCGTCGTGATGGGGCGGTGGGCCAATATGTATGCTTATCGCGGAAATCGATCGGCAGCTCAAGACTTTTCTGCGGTGTTCCGTCAGGCGAGCCCCTGTTGACAGCATGATCGAAAAAAATGATATTGCGATGGCGCGGTTGGATCACAACGGAAAGAGGTCTTCGATCACGATGCCGGTTCATAGGTTGCGCATGATGGGGCGATGGACATCCCGCCGCCGGCTGGCGGTGGCGGTGCAGCTGATTCTCATGGCGATCTGGATGATGCCGACCGCCTGTTCCCGCGACGAGAGTGCCATCCCCGTCGATTTATCGGTGCGGGAGGATGTGGCCATCCCCAATGTGGCCGAACAGGCCCTGACCTATGCCTACCTGCCGCAGTTTTCCCACACGGTATCCTTCCAGCGGCACCACCTTCTGATTCGCTATCTTGAAAAACAGACCGGGCTGCGCATCCGGCAGGTTTTCCCGGACACCTTCGACGAGCACATGCGCATGGTGGGGCAGGGCAGTATCGACATTTCCTTTTCCAACCCCCTCATTTATGTGCGCATGGCCCAGGCCTACTGCACCCGCGCCTTTGCCCGGGTGATCGAGGAAAACGGGCGCGAACGCTTCCGGGGTGAAATCATCGTGCGCAGTGACAATCCGGCCATTCAAGACCTGACCGACAGCCGCGGCAAACGCTGGATTGCCGTGGATCCGGCATCGGCAGGGGGCTTTCTGTATCCCATGGGACATTTTGTGGCCCACGGCATCCAGCCTTCCGATTTTGCCGAGATCGCGTTTGCTCCCGGCCCGGGAGGCAAACAGGAGAAAGTCATCCTGGCCGTGTATGCCGGTCAGTACGATATCGGCTCCGTGCGTGAGGGGGCGCTGGATGTGGTGGCGGACAAGGTGGACCGGGACAAGATTCGGGTGCTGGCCCGCACCCCTTGGTATCCGGGATGGGTCTATGCGGCCCGGGCTGGTTTGGCCCCCGAAAAGATCGGCCAGATCGCGGGCGCTCTGGCCGCCCTCGATGCCGACAATCCGGACCATCGACGGATTCTCCGGTATGCCCACATGACCGCTGTCATTCCCTCGACCGACGAGGATTTCGATAAGGTGCGGGACCTCTGGCAACAGGTGGGGACCGTTCAGCCCGGCTGTATCCCCAAAGAAGCACCCGCTTCGGACCGGCCCCCGGGCCGCCAGGAAGGGTAACCGGCATGTGGCTGTTCCGTTTCCCATCCGGCATTCGCCTGAAGATCAACCTGGGCATCATGACCATCGTGCTGGTTTCCGTGCTCCTGATCGCCCTGGCGGCGAGCCAGATCGTGAGAAGGGCGTTATTCCAGGAATACCGCAACCGGGGAATTTCCCTGGCGGTCAACCTGGCGGCCCGTAGCGAGGATTCCATCCTGGCCATGGATTTTTTGCGCATGCGCAGCCTGATCGGCGAAGTCTCCACATCGGCCGGCGATATCCTTTATGTTTTTATCCAGGATTCCGACGGTGAAGTTCTGAGCCACACCTTCAATGACGGTTTTCCGGTGGCGCTCAAAACCGCCAACAGCATACAACCCAAAGAGCATTGCAGCATCCAGTTGCTCGTGGCCGCCGATGATCACTTTTATGACTTTGCCGCCCCCGTGATGGTGGGGGAGTTCCAGGTTGGGACCATTCGGCTGGGTATGCTCAGAACCCAGGTCACGACCACGGTCAATGAACTGTGGTGGGCGATTTTTGCCTTTGCCATCCTGTCCATCATCGTATCGGACACGGTCGGATTTTCACTGGCCAGCAACCTGACCAGCCGGATCAAACGGCTGCAGACGGCTACGGAGGACATGCTCAGGGGGCACCGGGAGGCCGATAAGGCCGTTCCGAACAAGACGCTGACGAAATCCATGCGCGCCTTCGAATCGACAAGGCGCATCCGCCGCAACCGCTGGGCCGGGGATGAAATTCACCAACTGGCGGAAACCTTCGATGCCATGACGGCGGCCATCAAAGCCTATATCGAACAACTGGCGAACTCCAAAGCGGTTCTGGCCAAGTCGGAAACCAAATACCGGCGGATTTTTGAGGATTCGATGGATCTCATTTTCGTGGCCGATCCCCAGGGGCATATTGTGGACATCAACCCGGCCGGTATCCGCATGCTGGGCTTTGATTCCCGTGAAGATCTTGTGGCCCGGGAGAGCCTGGCCTCGCTGATGCAAAAACCCGAGGACGCCCGCCGGCTGTTTGCGGAAATCGAGCGCTACGGTTTTGTAAGGAACTGGGAGTGTACCCTGAAAACATTTGCGGATGGGGAGTTGCTGGCCCTGCTGAGCATGACTGTTCGCCATGATGCCAACGGCCGGGTTGCCGAATATGAGGGCATCGTCAAGGACATCACCCAGCGCCGGCTCATGCACCGTCAGCTCCTGCAGGCGGACCGCCTGGCCTCCGTCGGCCAGCTGGCGGCGGGCGTGGCGCATGAAATCAACAACCCTTTAGGGTTGATTCTGGGCTATACGCAACTGCTGTTGCGGGAAGAAACCGATGCGGCCGACATACGGGAAGATTTGCAAACCATCGAAAGGCAAACCCGCAATTGCAAAAAAATAGTCGAAGACCTGCTGAACTTCGCCCGCAAGTCGGGCACTTACTTGTCGGAAGTCAGGATCAACCAGGCTTTGGAGGCCGTCATCGACGTGATCCGGAGCCAGTTGGAACTGGACAATATTATTATCCAGACGCGCTTTGATACGGAATTGCCGGAAATTAGCGGGGATACGGAAAAGCTCAAACAGGTGTTCATGAACCTGCTGATCAATGCCCGTCAGGCCATCGGCAAAGATGGCAATATCCGCATTACGACAGGTGTCGATGCGGAAGGGCAGTCGGTTGTCATTATTTTCCAGGACGACGGACCGGGAATCGGGCCCGATATCCTGGACAATATTTTCGATCCTTTTTTTACGACCAAGCCGACGGGGCAGGGGACGGGTTTGGGCCTCTCGGTAAGCTATGGTATTGTCGAAGACCACCAGGGCGACATCCAGGTATCCAGTGATGTCGGTCGGGGAACGACATTTGTTATTCGGCTGCCCATCGGCGGCCAGACCAACTTTCAGGACGATAGGTGATGAAACCCCGATTGATGATTGTGGACGATGAGAAGGATATGCTGCGCCTGCTGAGCCGCAGTATCGGCAAAGCGTTGGACTGTGAGGTTGAAACGGCATGCAGCGGTGAGGAGGCCTTGCGTCTTTTCGATCCGGACGCGTTCGATCTGGCCCTGCTGGACATCCGCATGGCCGGTATGGACGGCATGGCGGTCCTGGAGGAGATCCAGTCCCGCGCGCCCGGATTTGCCGTCATCATGATGACGGCTTACGGCGCCATCGAAGTGGCCGTGGAGGCTATCCGCAAGGGGGCTTACGATTTTATCACCAAACCGTTTGATCATGACGAGCTGGTTCATCACCTGCGCAATGCCCTTGAACGGGGGCGGCTGCTCAAGGAGAATCTGGCCTTCAAGAAAAAGGCCCAGGCCAAGGAAACCTTTCAGCGGTTCGTGGGATCCAGTGCGGTCATGCAGGGCATCTACGACAGCATCGAAATGCTCAGCAAGTCGGACCTGACGGTTCTCATCACCGGTGCTTCCGGAACCGGCAAAAGCATGGCTGCCAAGGCCCTGCATGAAATGGGCGACCGGAGAAAGGCGCCATTTGTTCGCGTTAGCTGCCCCACCGTTCCCGAGAATATCCTGGAAAGCGAACTGTTCGGTTATTCCAAAGGGGCGTTTACCCATGCGGCGGCCGATCACAAGGGACTTTTCGTGGCGGCGGACGGCGGTACCCTCTTTCTGGATGAAATCGGGGATATCCCTCCGAGCATTCAGACCAAACTGTTGCAGGTCCTGGAAAACAACGAGTTCAAGCCCCTGGGGCAAAACCGCACGGTGCGGGTGGACGTCCGCGTGGTGGCCGCCACCAACCGCGACCTGGAGGACAAGATGGCCCGGGGCGAATTCCGCGAGGATCTTTTCTACCGGCTGTGCGTGGTGGATTTGAAGATGCCGTCGCTTTCCGAACGGCGGGAAGACCTGCCCCTTCTGGTGGATCATTTTCTGGACCGCTATTGCGGACGCTATGGTCGCGGCAAAAAACCTCTGGCGCCCGACGTCATGCCCCAAATGATGAACCATGAATGGAAAGGCAACATTCGGGAGTTGGAGAATATCATCAAACGGGCGGTGGTCATGTCGACCGGGACCATGATCACCTTGCATGATCTGGGTTGGACGCCGCATGAATGCGTGGCGGCCCTGGAAACTGAAGACCTGTCCGCCACCCCCTACCGTGACGCCAAAGAATCGGTGCTGGCCCAGTTCACCACGGCCTATCTCGAAAAGGCGCTGGAACGGTCCGGCGGCAACGTCACCCGGGCGGCCCGGGCCAGTGGACTGGAACGCCAGTCTTTTCAGCAAATTATGCGAAAGTATGGCATCCGTTCCGAACCATTTCGTAATAGCGCCACAAAATAGTGGCACTGCCGCCAAGTTTTTATTGCTTGCGTAACTATATGAAAATTAAAATCAATTCAATCATTCTGCCTGCCTTGTCAGCCTCCGCTTGCACTTTTCATGCTCGCGGCAGCCGTCCCGTGGGTTTGCCGTTGGGGGATTTCTTCATCAAAACAATATAATTTCAAATAGTTAATTTTTTAGTGCTCGTTTTAGTCACGTTGGCACAATTCTTGTTCTAGGCTTAAATACTTTGGCCTAATTAAGGGCCCTTGTATCGTCGCCGGGCAACATCAGGGGGCGCCCGGCAACCCTGATCGGGCAATTCGCCCTCTGGGTGACCAAGGTTCATGACCCGGATTTTCCCGGTGGTGCCTATGGGCACGGCACCGGAAGTGATATACATCCCTACTACTTATTTTATGGAATGGAGGTTAGAGGACATGAAGAAACCCTGTTTGTTCATCATGATGCTGGCCCTGCTCGGACTTGCTCTGGCAGTGCCCATGGCAGGTGTGGATCAGGCCCAGGCGGCGAGTCTGGAAGATGCCATTGCAGCCACACCCACCGGCACGGAAAAAGGCCAGATCGATCCCAACGCCAAACCCGGGTTCCTGGGTATTCCCGGGGCGCCGGATCCCAACATTGTCTACGGGTTTTTGTGGGCCATCTGGGTCGGCTGGATTTTCTCCACGGTTGGCGCCTTCGGCGGCATCATGGCTGGCGTGGGGCACATCACTATTTTCGGGCTGGCTGATTATGCCAAAAGTTTCGGCAAGGGCACGCCTCTGAACAAGCTCATCACGGACTCGATTCGCGTATCCAACCAGTGGCTGGTGGGGATGAGCGGTTTGATCTCCAGCACCAACTACTACCGCATGGGCCGCTTGGTGGCGCCGCTGGGTATCTGCCTGGCCATCGGTGGTGTGGGCGGCTCCTGGCTGATTCCCGACCTGACGGCCGGCAAAATCAGCCTGCGTGACTACATCGGCTACTTCGGCCTGATCGTCCTCCTGCTGGGTATCATGTTGATTCGGGAAACCACCGCAGCCGGCATGGCCCGGAAGAAAAAAGCCAAGGAAGCGGCGGCAGCCTTCGAGAAACAGGTCAAGAGCGGCGGCGCTACCGACGACGGCGTCAAGATCCTGGAAGGCAGCTGGACCCTGATGGGCATCGCCCTCGCCCTGGTCGTGGCCAGCGCCCTGTGGGCCAACCTGGTGGACGGCATGCGCGTCGTGGCCTACCTGCTGGCAGTTGCCGGCTGGGCGGTGACCTTCTTTGCCGGAACCATTCGTTTCACCTTCTACGGCGTGGAGTTCGCGTTCAAGGCCTTCATCCCCATGCTGGGCGGTATCTTCATTGCAGCCCTGGCATCCTTCCTGGGGATCGGCGGCGGCTTCCTGTTCGTGCCCTTCCTGACCTCGGTGGCGGGCCTGCCCATGTTCCTCGTGGCCGGCACCAGCGCCCTGGTGGTTCTCGTGGGCATGATCGTGTCCATCTTCAGCTACATGGTGGGCAAAGGGGTTCCGGTTTACTGGGGCCTGATCGGCGCCGAGCTGGTGGGCATCTTCGTCGGGTCCATGATCGGACCCCGGACGTCCAAGTACATCCCGGATATCTGGCTGAAACGCCTGTTCGTCCTCTTGGCCTTCTACGTTGGTATTCGTTACACGACCAAGGGCTTCCTGGGATACTCCATCGTGCCGCCGTTCTAAACGTTCCGGCATGATCGCGACATAGCAGGAAATCAATGCATCCCGTGGGCGGGCCCTTCACCATCTGCCCACGGGATGCGCTATCTTTAAACCTAACGGTAAGTGCGCATGTCTGTAAACCTCGAGACGATCTATCTCCAAATCGACGCGGCCCTGATTTTCTTTTTTCGGCTGGTGGACAATCCCATGCTGGGATATCTGGTGGGTATCGCCATACTGGCCCTGCTGTGCGCCGTCATCGGGGACCTGACGGTGGCCCTGGCTTTCCGCTTGAACGGCACGTTTTTCAAGCGGGACAACCAGGAACTGGTGCGCATGCAGAACAAGTCCCTCTGGGCCCTGAAGGCCCGGGACAAGAAGAGCTATCAAGCCTGCAACGAGGTGGCCAACGATTCCTTCGGAAAGGTTTTTTTCAGCCAGCTTGCCCTGGGGGCCTCCTCGCTCTGGCCGGTACCGTTTGCGTTGCAGTGGCTCGGAGAGCGGTTTGCGGATGTGGCCTTCCTGCTGCCGATTCCCCTGGGCGCCAGGACATCCGTGGGTTATGCTTTTACGTTCATCCCCATGTATATTCTGATGCGGATTCTCTTTGGGAAGGTCCGGACCCGTTTGCCGGGCTACCGGCGTTTGACGCTGACGGAAGCCGATGCCAATGCGGATACGGAATCCATGGTCAGCCTGGACGAGGTCTTTCCGGAAAAAGATTGCCCCAGGGCCTGACGCTCAACCCTTCCTAAACCCCTGTCAGCACTGCGTGCTGGGATTTGCTCATGGGGACTTTTTCTTCTCGATTTCGGCGCGCAACTTTTTTTCCATCTCTTCGAACAGGCTTTTTTTCTTCTTCTTCTGGTCGGCCCGCATGGATTCGATGCGGCTGGCAACCCCCTTTTGCGCCGCCTGAAATTTATGCAGCTCGTCCTGCAGCCGGTCCTGAGTGTCTTCTTGGGGAATCGATTCGATTTTCAGATGGTCCCGCACAAACAATCGCAGGCCGTAAGCGCCCTCGACGGCTTCCAGGGCACCGAGTTCTTCCAACCGGCGGCAGATGAATCCCCCCCGTTCTTTGGACAGTTTCAAAAGATCGCATACCTGATCGATATCCGGAGGGGATTGATCCTGATAGGTCAAAAGGCGCACTGCGGCTGTAAAAAGGTGGGCGCTGTCATAAAGGGATAAGGTTTCCTTGGTATCCACGGGTTGTCTCCTTTAAGCTTCGACAAAGCCCTGTCGGATGGCCGATTGTCATCTTGACAGGGGGTTCAGCGGAGAGTAACATTTGACCGCTTTTTGTCAAGACGCCATCCGGTTGCTTCAATTCCGGAAATGCACGGACACAGCGACCCGATGACAATTCTAAGCGGCGCACCCGACGGTGCGTAACGCCGGATGTCACCTTAACTTTTCACCAGACAACATCCAATCCCCAAGGGGCCTGCCGTTGATGCAACGGTGCGGTCCGTCGGGGATACACGGAAACCAAAAGGGGGAGGTCATGACGGAAATAATTGATGTTACCGCGCGGGAAATTCTGGATTCTCGGGGTAATCCGACGGTGGAAGTGGATATCCTTACCGCTTCCGGAGCACTGGGGCGCGCTGCCGTGCCGTCCGGCGCTTCCACCGGCAAGCGGGAAGCGCTCGAGCTTCGCGACAAACGCGCCAAACGTTATGGCGGCAAGGGCGTGAACAAGGCCGTCAGCAACGTCAACGATATCATCGCGCCGGAAATAATGGGACTGGATGCCGCCGACCAGGTCACCCTGGACCGGAAGATGCTGGCATTGGATGGCACCGCCAACAAGACCAAGCTGGGGGCCAATGCCATCCTGGGGGTCTCCATGGCGGCGGCCCGGGCCGCCGCGGCCGCTTTCGGTCTGCCTTTGTTTCGCTATCTGGGCGGCATCAACGCCCGTTGTCTGCCCATGCCCATGATGAACATCCTGAACGGCGGCGCCCACGCCGCCAACAATCTCGATATCCAGGAATTCATGATTATTCCGGTGGGGGCCAAATCCCTGCGGCAAGCCGTCCAGATGGGCGCGGAAACGTTTCACGCCCTGAAGAAAATCCTCAAGGACAAGGGGCTCAATACGGCCGTTGGCGACGAAGGCGGTTTTGCTCCGGACCTGGCATCCAACGAGGAGGCCATCAAGGAGATCATGGCGGCCATCACGGCGGCAGGCTACAAGCCGGGCAAGGATATCGGCATTGCCCTGGATGCGGCGGCCAGCGAGTTCTACAAAAAGGGTAAGTACCACCTGGCATCCGAGGATCGGCGCCTGAGTGCCAAACAGATGGTGGCTTATTACGCTGAAATGGTCGATCGCTACCCCATCCTTTCCATTGAAGACGGGCTGGCCGAGCAGGACTGGGATGGCTGGGAACTGATGACCGACCAGCTGGAGTCATCGGTCCAGTTGGTGGGGGACGATATCTTTGTCACCAATCCCAAGATTTTCCAGAAGGGCATCGAGCGGGGCATTGCCAACTCCATATTGATTAAACTCAACCAGATCGGTACGGTGACGGAAACCCTGGACGCCATCGAAATGGCCAAACAGTCCGGCTATACCACGGTCATCTCGCATCGTTCCGGCGAGACGGAGGACGCCTTCATCGCCGATCTGGCGGTGGGTGTCAATGGCGGGCAGATCAAGACAGGCTCTCTGTCCCGCAGTGATCGGGTGGCCAAATACAACCAGTTGATGCGGATCGAGGAGGCGCTTGGCACCGGGGCAACCTTTTCGGACGACCTGCTGTAAATCATTCCCGGGGGGCGAGGGGGGCACCCGCCCTCCTCTTAAACGACCTGAACGATAAGGATACCGTCAATCATGAGGGTGACAAAAGCCGTGGGAGCGACGAAGACATGGTGGGGCGCGGCGCTGATGGTAATGCTCTGCCTTATGCCGACACCGTCCCGGGCGTATGTGCTCATGGGCGAGCATGTCCTGGATTTGATGGTCAAGGCCCTGGGACAGGCGGAAACGGTGGAGGTGAACCAGGTCCTGACGATTCACGCCGACAGACTCCCGCTGCCGATCTCACCTTTAGAGGAAACGGTGCGAATCCGATTCCCCTACGATCTGCGTGCGGATGCCACCGGGGACGGCTACCGCCGCCAGACCGTCATCTCCGGGCGTATGGCGCTATTGGCCGTGAACGCGGTTCTTCAGGAGGGGGCGCCGCCGCGCTACACCCGCTATCATGAGATCCTGATGGCCAAACCCCGACAGGCCCTGACGGATCACCTGCGTATGCTGGGGATCGATGTGACGGTATCCAGTCTGGGGCGTTTGGAGGATCGCTATTGTTATGTGGTGGGCGCCCGCTATCCGGATGAGACCCCGCCCCAGTTGTGGGTGGAAAAGGACACGTTCCATCCGCTGCGGTTGATCCTGCCCCCGTCAACCCGTCTGACCGATGGGGGGCCGGTGGAAATTCGTTACCGGAACTGGGCCCTCATGGATGGGATCGCCTATCCCATGCATATCGTCATGCGCCAGAATCACCAGATCATGCAGGAAATCCGGGTGGATAAACTTCAGGTCAACCCGGTTTTCACGCCGGATGTCTTTGACATCACCGCCCTGCGACGGGAATGGACGCAGCCTGTGGAAGGGGAGGGGCGGCGCGTCATCGATCGGCCCGGGAGCACCGACCCGATACCCGTCGAAACGGATAAAAAAAACTGACAAAGCTCTTGCACTTCGGAGCGCATTCTGGAATATATCGAAGCCGTAAACCGGATGGTTGTGACGACCTCCGGTTCATTGGTCGAAGAATTTCCAATCCCAGGACAACAACCGCTGTGGCGGCTCAAAAAGCCGCAGCCTGAGTACAAATGGGGTATTTGCTGAACCAATCTCACGTCGTCAACCAATATCAACCCCACACCCCCCTCTTCTCCCATCGTTCCAGGGTCATTACCGATCATGACATTCAGGCGTCCGATGACCGTTGTGGGAACCGGAGGCCGGGGTGGTCTTTTTACTTAAACCGTGCCGGAGAGTATTTATGAGTTCCAATACGAAATTTATTTTTGTGACAGGTGGCGTTTTATCTTCTCTCGGGAAAGGTCTGGCCTCGGCTGCCATTGGTGCATTGCTGGAAAGCCGGGGCCTGACGGTAACCCTGCAGAAGCTGGATCCTTACATCAACGTCGATCCCGGCACCATGAACCCTTTTCAGCACGGTGAAGTCTACGTGACCGACGATGGGGCCGAAACCGACCTGGATCTGGGCCACTACGAACGCTTTACCCACGCCAAGCTGGGGCACGACAATAATTTTACGACCGGCAAGATTTACAACACGGTGATCCAGAAAGAGCGACGGGGTGATTATCTGGGGGGAACGGTCCAGGTCATTCCGCATATTACCGACGAGATCAAATCCGCCATTCGCATGGCCGACAAAGGGGTGGATGTGGTTATCGTGGAAATCGGCGGCACCATCGGCGACATTGAGAGCCTGCCGTTCCTGGAGGCCATCCGCCAGTTTCGCGGGGACGCCGGCAAGGAGAATACGCTTTACATCCATGTCACGCTGGTGCCCTACATCAGCACGGCCGGTGAAGTCAAAACCAAACCGACCCAGCACAGCGTCAAAGAATTGCGCAGCATCGGTATCCAGCCCGACATCCTGTTGTGCCGGACCGGCGGCAACCTGTCCAACGATATCAAACGCAAGATCGCCCTGTTTACCAATGTCGATGAAGACGCTGTGATCACGGCCAAGGATGTCGGCTGTATCTACGAAGTGCCGCTGAATTTCCATAGTGAAGGTCTGGATGACAAAATTGTTGAAAAGCTCAATATCTGGACCCGGGCCCCCCGACTCGAGGCCTGGAGCGAGCTCGTGCAGAAACTGAAAGAACCGCGCTCAACCGTGAATATCGCCATCGTGGGCAAATATGTCGATCTGACCGAATCTTACAAAAGTTTGAACGAAGCGCTCTATCACGGTGGCATTCCCAACGATTGCCGCGTGAATCTTATTTTTGTCGATTCCGAAAGCATTGCCGAAGACACCTGCAGCCAGACCCTTATGGAAGCCGATGGTATTCTGGTACCCGGAGGGTTCGGCTCGCGCGGCATCGAAGGCAAAATCTGTACGGCGCGCTATGCCCGGGAAAACAAGGTGCCTTACTTCGGCATCTGCCTGGGGATGCAGGTGGCGGTGGTGGAATTCGCGCGCCATGTAGCCGACATGGAGAAGGCCAACAGCTCCGAGTTTGACAAGCGTACCCCCTATCCGGTCATCTATCTCATGACCGAATGGTTTGACGACAAAACCGGCAAAACCGAGATTCGTGACGAATCATCGGACAAAGGGGCCACCATGCGGCTGGGAACCTACCCCTGCCGATTGCGTCCCGACACGGTCGCCTATCGGGCCTATGGCAAGGAAAATATTTCCGAACGCCATCGGCACCGGTATGAGTTCAACAATGCCTACCGGGATCAACTGGAAGAAAAAGGGCTTGTGGTCAGCGGGACCTCGCCAAGCGGTGATTTGGTGGAAATGGTGGAACTGCCGGATCACCCCTGGTTCCTGGGCTGCCAGTTTCACCCCGAGTTCAAATCGCGGCCCATGGCGCCCCACCCCCTTTTCCGGGAGTTTATCCGGGCGGCCTGTGAAAACGCCAAGACGAAGACGACATCGGCCTAATCCGAATATTGCCTAAAATATTCGGATTAAACCTGTTGTGCCAGGAGGGGCGGCCACTGGAAAGCGGCGTCCCTCATTTTTTTTCGGGCAGGGAGGACTGGTCGATATCGACGATGGTTTCACCGGAGGTGTAGCGCGCCGTGCGGTAGCGCGTGATGCCCATCAGTTTGTTGGTGATGGCACCCATTTTCTCGGTTTGCGTTTTGATGCCGGCGATTTTGGTGTAGAGCGGGTCGTCGGGATCCATTTTGAGCATGAGCAGCTCCGCGTAGCCGGATATGCCCTGAATGGGTTGGTTCAGCTTATGGCAGACCGCACCCGCCATTTCCAAAGCGGCCTTTAATTTTTCGCTGTCCAGGCGATCGTTCTGGGCATGTTTGCTGGCCGTAATATCCTGCAGCATGAAGAGGCGGGCGGCCAAACGGCCCCGATGACGGATGGGGGCGATGCGAACGTTGAAAATTCCCGGCCCGTTATCCAGTTCCAGTTCGACATCTTCCAGAATCTCATCGCTGGCCTTCCCCCGATCGACCAGGTGGCGGCAAGATCCCAGAACGACCCGTGCCGGACGCCCTAAAATACTGTGGGCCGGCGCGCCCACCAGACGGCAGGCGGCAGGGTTGATCTCCACCACCCGATCCCGCCGATCGAGGATAATGACACTGTCCGGCAGGCTTTGCACCACGGCGTCGTGGCCGATGGGAATAACGTCGAAGAGACGGCCGTAGAAGACCGCCCACCCCAGGAGGGCGACCGACAGGGTGAAGAGGAGCGGGGTCGGATCGATCCGGGTGGGGACGATATCGAGACCGGCCAGGTAGAGCAGATTCCCGAGCCATGGGATCAGGCAGGATAACAGCAGGATGGTTTTCTGGCCCTGGTACCACTGCGGGGTTCGATTCAGGGAAAAGACGATCAGCAGGCATCCGGCGGCCAGCAAAAGATAGCTGTAGGTGGTGTGAATCCAGAACCACCCGCCAAAGGTGCGCACCAGGATATCGAAGCCCTCCTCCGCTTCAATGCTGGCAGCCCGGATGATGAGGTTATGACTGGCATTGGTGACGGCCAGAACACTGGTGATTCCGGGAATGATCAGGCTGGCGGTGATGCGCTGCAGGGTCAGCCAGTCGCCTTTGCCGGTATAGGCCAACAGGAAGGCCAGCCAAAAGACCGGTGCATAGGGGATGGCCAGATACTGGGCCAGGGCCCAGAAGCGCTTGCCGGCCAGGCCCAGCACACCGACTTCCAGACCGTACATCACCGTCCAGGCACTCATGGACAGCATGAGCAGGATGAAGTAGATCACCCCGGGCGTGGTGCGGTAGCGCCCGGCAATGAAAAGGAGCCCCAGACAAACTGCCGTCGCCGCGGCCAGGGGGATCGCAAAGGGATTGTTGAGCCAGATCATTTTTCTTCAGTTCGGTTGGCCCACTATGGTCAGGCGGCCTGGGACACGATACGCTCTCCAATTTTCTCCGCGGAGCGTCCAAAAAGTTCTTCCATTTCAATCAGATTGAGCAGGCGGTCCTCCCAGGCCACATTGTTCTCCTGCACGATGCTGCGAATATGTTCATATTTACCTCCCAGAGCCTTGATCCGGTCGGAGAGAGGCACTTCGGAACGGAATCCGATATTCAGCAGCAGCAGGTATTCGATGACATCCGGACGGCTGGCCTGATCGGAAATAAGCGGGATGATCAGGATGCTGCGGTCATCTTTGCGGCCTTTGCCGATATAAACGTTGCCCTGCCGAACGATGATTTTTTTGGTGCCCTTCAAGCGCTGATCGGCTTCCACCCGTGAGGGAATCGGCGCCAGCACACCGGCTTTGCGGACGATTTCAATCGTTGTTTCTTCCGTGATTTCGCCCAGGAGATCCAGATGGGAAATGCGGTAAAGGATGGCCCCATGGATCGTTTCCACGATTTCCTGAAGATGTTTCAGGACCAGCACGTTCTGGTTGGTCAACTGGGCCAGCGTCAGGTCATAGGCGGAAAGCGTATCGAAAAGCAGGCCTTCCAATTTTTCACTGATGCGGCTGGTGCCGACGGTGACGGTTTTGGCCTGGTGTTTGATGGCATCCACGGGACGGGACATGGCATTGATCCCGCGGGCCATGACGGCAAAAAACGTATCCAGCATGTTCCGGGCCGTGCCTTTTAGGCCGAAATCGATTTCAAAATCGGAGACGGGCAGTTTGCCGGCCAGATATTTCAACAGCAGGGTCAAGTCCGCGGCTGTTTCCAGACCGAGAGCGGCCGGCAGGCGTTGCGCTGCTTTGCGTTGACGGAATTCCCGGTAAAAAGCGGCAAATTGTTGTCGGAAAGATTTTTCGAGAATGATTTCATAGATGGTCAAGCCTTCTTCCGCTTTGTCTATCAGGGTGTTTTGAACGGTATCCTGAAAGTGGTACAGAAAGCGGGAGCCGTCGTTGATGGCCAGGGCCGCGTAATACCCCCAGAGATGGCCGACCAGGGTGTTCAGGATGGGGGCGAGATGTTCGTTGGTACGGGGGACCTGGAAGACATCTTCGGCATAGGGGGCGAAGCGGTCTTCCTCCTCATCGGCGATGACGATGGGTGTGGCCTTGTGGGCCTTGAATATGGCCGTGTCTTTGATGATGTCACCGATGACCGTATTGCGGCATCCGGCGGCACAGACAAGAATCAGCGGCTCCGATGACAGATCGATGTGCTTTTTGTCCTCGACGTAATCCGAAGAGATGGTTTTATAGCACAGCTCACTCAGTTTGATGCGGATTTCATCCGCAGAAGCTTTGTTCGGGCCGCTGCCCACGGCGGCCCAGTAGGTTTTGGTAACTGCCAGGCGCCGGGCCGAGGCCGCTATGTCCTCCTGCATGGCGATCACCTGGCGCATTTTGTCAGGCAAGGCCAGCAACTGCCGAAGCTCCTGGGTCACAAAGAGGTCGTCCCGGCGGCCCTTCAGGCCGGCAATGTACAGGCTCAAAAGGGCACCGGCCACGATTTGGGAATAAAAGGCTTTGGTGGACGCCACCGACATTTCAATGTCCCGTCCGCTGCTGGTGTAGATGACGCCGTCGACTTTGAAGGTCAGATCCGAATCGCGGCGATTGACGATGGCCAGGGTGTGGGCGCCGCGTTCGCGCACCATGTCCACCGTGCGGTTGGTGTCGGTGGTGGTCCCGGATTGGCTGATGGCGACCACCAGCGCATCCGCCATCGCCATGCCGCCGTCACCCTCGTCGAGCATGAAGCCGCTGAGTTCGGAAGCCTTGAGAGCGTTGATCTGCAACGTGGGTTCATCCATGTAAAAGGCGAGGAGATTGGCACAGGCCAGAGCGGCGACACCGGCCGTCCCCTGGCCCACGAAATAAACGCGCCGGATACGGTTTTCAGTGATGGCCTGGCGCAGGTGGGGTGGCACCACGGCGTCATCGAGGTCGATGGCCCAGAGATTTTGCTGACGGTCTTTTATTTTCCAGCGGTTGTAGAGGGTCCGGTCAACGGAATCCGGTGCTTCCGATATCTCTTTGAGGAAATAATGCGGGAAGTCCTGGCGGTTGATGTCCCGGGAGGTCAGGTCGGTTTCCTTGACGGCCTCGGGCTGGAGATCGATGGGGGTTCCGTCGTAGTACATGGCCTGGATGCCCTCGAGGCCACCGGTGGAATTTTGATCAAGAATGAAGATCTGGCCCTGGGTTGGCCCCGTGGGGCCGTCCATGACTTTTTCCCCGTCCATTTTGAGATAGCGCTGGGTCTGCTCGATAAACCCGTAGACCTCTGACGTCGGCATATAATGGTCCGCGGCCAGGCCGATAAAAATGGCTTGACCGCTTCCTCTCTGGGCCAGGAACAGTTTGCCGGGCGCAAGGGCCGTGTGCATGGAAATGGCATGGGAGCCTTCGAAGTCATTGACCGCTCGACGAAAGGCCTCCACCGGATCGTTCCCCTGGCTGAGGTAGTGGCTGATCTGCAGGGGGATGATCTTCGTGTCGGTGGAAATTTCTTCCTGGATCTGATCGCCCTGGACCTCGAAGGCCGCCTTCAAGGTCATGAAATTGTCGATATCGCCGTTCAGGCACACATGCATGGGGCCTTGGATACCACGGGGGTGGCATTGGGTTCGGGCATCGAGGGGATGGCAGTTGGCTTCATTGATGGCCCCCACCGAGGCCCAGCGTGTATGGGAAGATACCGTATGATGGCGGCGGGGGAACCCCACCAGGGTCTGCAGGATGGGATCGTTGCGGATCTCGTTGCGAATGAAGCGGATGTTGTCACCCAGACTGCCGATTTCGGCCGCGACCTTGTAGACGATGGAGATCGTGACATAGGTTTGCCCATCCGGGCCGGTGGCGGTGTGGATATCCATGCCCTGGTTGCCGAGAACGCTTGTTTCCGCCCGCTTCTGCATGAGGTCGTAGACGTTGTTATCCGCATCCTGCTGCAAGGCGGCTTCAAAGGACGCAAAAACCGCTTGATCCAGCATGAACATCAGTGACATGCCGGCCGAGTCGCGTCCCCTCACTTCCAGGTGGTCGATACTGTTCAGCACGGCGTTGATATTGTAGAAGACTTCCACTGTTTCCGGTGCCATGCCGTTGCGATCCGAGGCCATCAAGGCATCGATTTTCTGCATGTTGGCCAGCAATTCGCGCCCCAGGCACCAGGCGGTGTCTTCCACTGTCTCGATGCGGCGGGCAATGCATTCCACCTCGCCGGCCTCAAGATGCCCCTGCTGCTCCGCCAATATCGCCCGTTCCTGCCGGATGACGGCCTGAAGGCGTTTTTCCAGGTCCGCAAGGCGTTGCCGCTGGTCCGACTGGCGGAACAGATCGAAGAAAACGGCCTTGCGTTTGAGCTGATCCGAGGCTTTTTTCAAACGGCGGATGTGAGCGTCCCCCCCCAGGTACATATCTTCAACGACGGTTTTCGCTTGCAGGCATGTTTGCAAAGCGTTTGCTTCGCAGGTTGCCAGCAGGCCTTCCAGACGATCGACGGCACCGGTTTGTTCGGGTGCGGTGCGGCCCTTGAAGGCCACGATACCGGCCAGTCCACAATGGGCTACGGTCGGGCGTACCGGGAAAATGACGAGTGCCCCTTCGGGGACGGTGTTCAGGTGGCGTCCCCAGTAGACCGGGCAGTGGATCCATCGGGACAGGGCTGTCATGGCGCGACGGACCTGAGGCGTGCGCACTGCATTATCGGTAGAGGCTCTCAGTCGTTTCATAATGGCGTTATCCTTTTGATTGCGAGGTTAGCCAGCGGGATACGGCGGCGATATCCTCGGGTCGGTCAACGCCAATGCTGCGATGCCGGGTTTGAACCGTACGGATCGGGATCCCGTTTTCCAGCAGGCGTAATTGTTCCAGTTTTTCGGTGCGTTCCAGACGCCCGGGGCCTAATGCCACAAAGTGCCGGAGGGTTGCCATGCGAAAAGCGTACAATCCGATGTGGCGATAGTAGACGGCCGGTTCTGCGTCCCGGGCATAGGGGATGGCCGCCCGTGAAAAATAGAGGGCATTGCCCCGGTGGTCCACCACCACCTTGACCTGGTCGCGATCCCCGCGTTGGTCAGGGTCCATGTCGCTGATCAAGGTTGCCACCTGGACTTCAGGTTCACTGAAAGGCCCCACGAGCTCGGAGAGCATTTCCGGTTGGAGGGCCGGTTCGTCCCCCTGAATATTGATGACCACCGCATTTTCGGGCACGCCGAGGTGATCGGCGGCTTCCAGCACGCGATCGGTGCCACTGGGATGGTCCGGCCGTGTCATAACGTAAGGCACATGGTGGGATTGGGCGGCTTCCGCTATGCGGCGGCTGTCGGTTGCCAGCACCACCTTTTCGATTTCCGGACACCGGGAGGCACGCTGAAAAACATGCCAGAACATGGGTTGGCCCAAAATCGGTGCCAGCGGTTTGCCCGGAAAACGGGTGGAGCCATAGCGTGCCGGAATGATGCCGAAAACACGATTGGAAATGGTCTGGGTCATAGCGTTTCTTTTTATTGGGAATGAATTTAAACCCGCCACCTATGGTGAAAGACCCGGAGAGATTTTATCGATTATAAAAAGCAAAAGCCCCCGGGATCGGGTGGCTATAAAATGATTTTACCCAACTGGAGAGGCCTTTTCAAATGGTTTTTTGTTTCTTGGGTAGACACGCATGCAATTCGGATCCTGTGTAAATCGATTGTCGATTGAAACCCCGGCACCGTTTATCCGGATGTTTTCTGTTTTGGGGCGATCCGTGGCCGGAAATATTCTTTTATGGCCAGACGGGCGTATTCACCGGCCCGGCGTCCGATGTACTTTTCGTGGGCGACGACAACCGATACGACAATGGCCTCCTGGCTGCCAGAGGGACGGGCAAACCCGACAAACCAGTCGAAACGGGCATCATGACCGGTATTGTCTATGGAACCGGTTTTACCCCCAATGACCAGTTGTGACAAGACACGATCCTTGGCCCGGCTGCGGAAAAGTTTGCGGGCTGTCCCCCGCCGGACCGTTTCCCGCATGAGGCGTTCCAGCTCCAGCGCCGTCTGCGCTTTAACCGCGTGGCGGCGTTCCCGGGGCGCATCATGGCGATAGAGAATTTTTCCCCGGGGCCCCGTGATGCGGTCCACGATGGACGGTTCCGGGAGAATACCCCGATTGGGCGCAACGGCGGCCAGAAGAGCCCCATGGAGCGGTGATATCACGGTATCGCGGTTAAAGCCGCTGGCCACTTCGGCCCACTGGTAGGGCTCGGCCGTCACCGGCGCCTGGCTGGATGCCAGGGGCAGTTCGAAGGGAATGGGGTGGTTGAACCCGAAGGCCTCGGCATAGCGTTCCAGTGTCGCCTGGCCCAGGCAATGGCGGCCGAGTTTTCCGAAAACCGGGTTGACCGATTGAGCGAATGACGTGGCCAGCGTGGTCTTGTGGGTATAACGGTTCTGGATGTTTTTCAGTTGCGACTTGTAGAGGGTATGTTTGGCCCCATTGAACGTCAGCGTCGAGCCGCTGGAAAGGTTGCAGTGCTCCATGGCGGCAGCGGCCGTAACAATTTTGAAGATACTGGCGGCGGGGAAATGGTTGTTGAGGCATGGATTGCCGTCCGGATCATTTTTATCGAAGCCGACCAGGGACAAAATGCGACCGCTGGTGCTTTCCATGACCACAATGGCGATATAGCGCGATGTGCGCTCATACAGACGTTTGGCCAGATAGTGTTGCAGGGCCTGGTCGATACTGCCTTCGACCGCCAGTTTTTGATCGCCCCAGTGAACATAGATGCGTTTTTCGAGTAAATCCGTCACGGGACGGTCGGCCAGCAGGTCCTGGACGTCGGCCTTGGCAAGGAGTTCGTCACGGGCCTTGCCCCCGCCGGCCGGCGTTGGCTCGAGGGCGGTCACCGGGGGCGGCGGGGAGGGCGTTCGGTGGTGAATGACCCCCAGGGCCACCAGCACCGCGGCGAGGACACCGGCACATTTCAGCAGAAGGGACCGGTTGATCCGAACCCGCCCCCGCCGTTGAAGCTGGGTCTGGTAGGTTCGCCAGCTTGGGCGCCGTTGATTCCGGGCAGACGATTTGTGCGGGCGAATGATGGTCACCGTTGGTCTATATCAACCCGCCGTGGGCGCGGCGTTGCCCTTCCGACGAGGTCCTTTGTCATCCCGTGGTTGACACTTGCCTGTATCCAAAGTGCCCAAGGGCGCCGCATCCGATTCGAACATCACCGTTCGCGCCGGGTTGCGTACAGGCGTCAGCTGATGCGGGCGCCGGGGCGAGCGGGCTTTTCGACGGCCGAGATGGTGCACTGGTCGCCGTCCACGGCCGCCAGGAGCATGCCCTGTGACTCGATCCCCATGAGTTTGGCCGGTTTCAGGTTGGCCACGATGATTACCTGGCGACCGACGAGTTCCTCCGGACGGTAGAACTTGGCGATGCCGGCCACGATGGTCCGCCGTTCCCCCATGTCCACTTCGAGTTTAAGCAGCTTTTTCGCCTTGGGAATGGCTTCGGCTTTGATGACGGTGGCAACCCTCAGATCGACATGGGCAAATTCATCGATGTCGATGAGGGGGCGCAAAGAGGGGGTGAGCGCTTGTGGCGTCTTTGCGGCTTGCGGTTTGGTCGTCAATTTTTCCAGATCGACGCGCGGAAACAAGCTTTTGGATTTGCGCAGCTTGGTCCCGGGCACCAATGTTTTCCATTTGCCGATGCGGTCCAGACGGTAGAAGGCGGCATCGGGGTCCTGACCGAGATGATGTTGCATGGTGCGGGCGGTATCGGGCATCACAGGGTAAATCAGGCCGGCAATGACCCGCAGGCCCTCCAGCAGATTATAAATGACGCACTCCAGTTGTTTCCGTGTGGATGACCGTTTGGCCAGTTCCCACGGTGCGGAGACATCGATGCATTTGTTCAGGCGGCCGATGAAGCTCCAGATGGCGATGAGTCCCTTGTGGAATTCGAACCCCAGCATGGCGGTCTCGAAATCCGTCATGGCCCGGGCCGCGTCCGCCTCCAGGTCGAGGTGCATTTCCTTGTCGGTCGTGGGGTCGTAGGGCGGCACCTGCCCCTCAAAGTATTTATGGGCCATGGTGAGCACCCGGGAGAAAAGATTGCCAAGGTCGTTGGCCAGGTCACTGTTGATGCGCTGGACAAAGGCTTCTTCCGAGAAGCTGGAGTCAAGTCCGAAGACCATGTCCCGCATCAGGAAAAAGCGAAACGCATCCAGGCCATAGGTCGATTTCATGGCCAGGGGCTCCACGACGTTGCCAATGGTCTTGGACATTTTCGTCTGGTCGATATTCCAGTAGCCGTGGACGTTGAGATGTTGATAAACGGGGATGCCGGCGGCTTTCAGCATGGTGGGCCAATAGATGCCGTGGGGTTTGAGGATGTCTTTGGCAACGACGTGCTGGGCGCTGGGCCAGAATTTCTGAAAGCGTTCACCTTCCGGATACCCCATGGCGGACACATAGTTCAACAGGGCGTCGAACCAGACATAGGTCACATAGTTCGGATCGAAGGGGAGGGTGATGCCCCACTGGAGACGGCTTTTAGGCCGTGAAATGCAGAGGTCTTCCAAGGGTTCCCGCAGGAAAGCAAGGACTTCGTTGCGATAGCGCTCCGGCCTTATAAAATCAGGGTTTTGATGAATATGCTCGATGAGCCAATCCTGGTATTTGCTCATGCGGAAGAAATAATTCGATTCCTTGATAACCTCGGGGGCCTTGTCGTGATCCGGGCATTTGCCGTCGACAAGTTCCCGTTCGGTGTAGAAACGTTCGCAGCCGAAACAGTAGAGGCCTTCGTATTCGCTGAAATAGATGTCGCCGTTGTCGTAAATTTTCTGAAGGATGCGTTCCACCACGGCCATGTGGCCCGGGTAGGTCGTGCGAATGAAATCATCGTTGCTGATGTTGAGTTCCGGCCAAAGGTCCTGGAACAACTGGCTGATGTGATCGACATATTCCTTGGGGGTCATGTGGCTGTCTTTGGCCGCTTGCACGATTTTATCGCCATGTTCGTCCGTACCCGTCAGGAAGTAGGTCTCGCTGCCGCGCATGGTGTGAAAACGACGGGCCACGTCCGCGACGATGGTGGTATAGGCGTGCCCCAGATGCGGCTTGGCGTTGACGTAATAGATCGGGGTGGTGATATAGAATCTTTCAGCCATTGGATTTCTTTTTCTCCTTGACGATATGTTCGGGGCCAAGTTCCACCTCTTGTCCTCCATCGGACAAGCGGATCACAAAGCGGTTGGTGTTCAGGTTGTGACGAATGACTTTACCCGCACCCTCGGTGGTTCGGACCCTTTTGCCGAGTTTGGGCAGGTTCGCCTTGAGTTTTTTGTAGGTTTCGTATTCATAGGTCAAACAGCACATCAGCCGGCCGCACTGCCCGGAAATTTTCGTTGGATTGAGCGACAGCCCCTGTTCTTTGGCCATACGAATCGAGACCGGGGAGAATTTTTCCATAAATTGGGAACAGCAGATTTCCCGGCCACAGCGTCCGATGCCGCCACACATCTTGGCCTGGTTCCGGATGCCCACCTGACGCATTTCGATTTTGACCCCCAGCTTCTTTACCAACATCTTCACCAGTTGACGGAAGTCAACCCGGCCGTCGGCCGTAAAGAAAAAGGTGAGCTTGCTGGCGTCAAAAGTGCTTTCAACGGAAAAAAGGTTCATTTTAAGCTTCAACCGGGCAATGCACTTGAGGCAGTAGTTGTGAGCGAACTGTTCGGTCTTGCGGTTTTTTTCCCGCTGGGCAAAATCCTTCTCGCTGGCGATGCGAAAGACTTTTTTCAGCGGTTTTTTCCGCGTGCCGTTTTCCAGGGGGGCCGGTGCGACCGCCACCGTGCCGAAGCCCAGTCCCTGCTCGGTTTCAACGATAACATGATTGCCGAGTTCAAGAACATAGGCCCCGCAGTCAAAATCATATACTTTTCCGGCAGGCTTGAACCGGATACCGACAATTTTTTTCATCAGCGAACATCTTTCTTAACCGGCTGCCAGCTGCAGGACAAGTGCTTCCATGGTCAGGCGTGGATTCGCATTGGCCTGGAGGTCTTTGAGCGCCTTCTGGATAAGCCGCATCCCTTTGATCAGGGTCTGTTGGTCAACGCCCGCAGCCGTTGCCTCGATTTGGTCTTGCAGGTCGCTGTTGACGACCTGCTGGGGTTGAAACGGAAATACGATCACATCCCTGTACCAGCTTAACAGCCATGCCAGCGTATCCGGCAACAAGGCCTTGCGGGCGGCCAGCTTTTCGGCCAGGGCGAGTATGGTTACGGTTGGTTGTGTCCGCAATTGGCTGACTTCCTTGGCCAACCAGGTGCGGCGGGGGATCCATCCTTCGCCGATCAGCCGCAGGGCGTGGGTATAGCTTCCGCCGGAAAGATTGGCGGCGCTCAAGGCTTCTTCGCGCGTCAGGTCTTCATTCGCGGCGATCAATTCCACCAGCACGTCACGCGGCAACGGGGCAAAACGAATTTGCTGGCAACGGGAAACGATGGTGGGCAGGAGATCCGTGGTCTGCTGGGCGGTCAAGATCAGCAGGGTGTTCTCGGGGGGCTCTTCCAGGACCTTGAGCAGGGCATTGCCGGCTTCCGGATTCATGGCATGGGCATTGGCGATGATGACGACACGTTTTCCCTGTTCATAGGGTTTGAGCATCAACCGTTGAATGAGCTCGCGAATTGCCGCAATGCGAATCAAATTGCCCGAGGGGCGGACATGCAGGATGTCGGGATGATTGTCCGCCAGGATACGCCGGCAGGTCCGGCACTGCCCGCAGGCATTGACGGCAGGCGGCGAGGGGAGGTCTGGCCAGGCCGTCTTGAAAGGTTGGGGATTGGCGCAATTACAGGCCATGGCAAAAGCCCTGGCCGCCGTTTGCTTGCCGATACCGTCGATCCCCGTAAAAATGAACGCATGGGGGATATGCCCGTTGCGAAGCAAAGTGGCCAAAAGGCCAATGGCCTGTTGTTGACCCTGTATCAGATCAAATCCGTGCACAGCTCTGGGAATCAGCCCGGCATCAGTTGCCGAGGGCACTGTCGACCCGTTCGCGCAATTCCTTGCCGGATTTAAAAAACGGGAGTCGCTTCGGTTTAATCAATACACGGGCGCCGGTTTTGGGATTGCGGCCGGTATAACTTTTGTATTCTTTGATAAAAAAGCTGCACAAGCCCCTGATTTCAACCCGCTCTCCGCGGGCCATCGCGTCGGCCATGTTGTCAAAAAATATTTGCACGACTTTGGCGGCTTCGGCCTTGGACATATTCGCTTCGGCTTTCAGGGCCGAGATGAGTTCCAATTTATTCATACTACCTCCTTGGGTTGGTAGCGGACGGATGATGTGATGATCCTGTTATAATTAAATAAATGCCGGTAAAAAGTCAAGGGGTTATAGCCCATCTCCCTGTCGGCGCACGGATTCAGCTCCTCAAGAGATCCGCACGACTTGGGCCGAATGGTCCGTAGCCCGGTGATAAAAGGCCAACAAAGTTAAAGGTTGCCGGGCAGGAAGGCTTGCTTGCCCTCGGCGGGAATGATCTCCACGTCCTGTTCGTCCACTTCGACACTGGCAAACTGGCCGAGCGCGTCGATGTGGACGATGACGCGCTTCATGCCGCGATAACGGTCGAATGTGCCGATAATACCAGTAAAAGGGCCGTTGACGACCATGACACGATCCCCCTTGCGAAACCGCGTGCCGGTTTGGATCGGGCTGCTGCGGGAAACCATGATGCGCAGGGAGTCAATGGTCTCATCGGGAACGGCCACCGGCACCTGTTTGTTGCCGATCAGCCGAACGGCGCCCACCGTTTTGACGATATCGATGTGGTGATGGGGGTGGAGGTTGGATTTGACAAAGACATAACCCGGAAACAGGGGGACGTCGATCATGACTTTGCGGTCCCGCCGTTTGCTGCGCACCCGTACTTTCGGCAGGAAAACGTCATGGGCTTTCTTGAAAAGACCGTCATGGACGACGGTTTCGAAACGGCTGCGGGTATGCAGAACATACCAGTGCCAGGTCAGTTCACTACTTTTCATGCGCGTCCGTCAACTCCAGGGAAAACTTTTCTCCGGCATCGGGTTCCTATTGCAGACCGAGGGGACCCAATCCGTAGAGGTTGAACATAAAGGAGAACTCTTTGTCGTCGTCCTCGTCATTGTAGCGGAGGTCCAGAGACCAGCACTGGGCCTCATAAAGCAGTCCGACGGTGGTTTCAATCCGGTCGCTTTCCTCAAAGTCATATTCGTTGCTGGCATAGGCCGTAAACCGCCAGGGCAGTTTCAACCGGATGCGGCCATAAAGCGATTCGATGTCTTCGTCGGTATCGTCTTTCTGGTAGAAGCTGTAATCGGCCTTGTCGTAGCTGTAGCGCAGGTAGAGTTCGTCGCCCCGGGGCGTGGTGAGCGTGGCGGAGAGATTGCGCTGCGCCAGTCGGTTGTCGTAGACGTCGTATTCGGCGTCGGCTGTCAGTTTGAGGTAGCGGGCCGGGGTATATTCCAGTTCGGCGCGGATCGGGGAAAACGGCCGTTTCCGTTCCGGGTCCATACGATCGCTGCCTTGAGCTTCTCGGATATCATAATACTGTTCCAGTTTGATGCGCAGGAAATCGTTGTATTGGGGCGCGGACGGTTCGTCGGTCCCGCCATCCTCATCAACATGCACCGCCCGGGACTTGGAGGTGAAGCTGTTGGTGATCGAATAGGTGATTTTGTTTACTGGATCGATGCGGTTGACACCGTCGTCCAGGGCAGTGAAGTCAACGGGATCGCTGGCATCCCCCGTTTCCGTTTGTTGGTAAAAGGCCGGGTATTCGTCCTGATCCTTGTTGGGAATGTATTCATAGACCACGCGTGGCAGGACCGTATGGCGGATAGCGTCGCCGTCGAGACTGAACTTTCCGTAAACTCTTGAAAACTCAGAAGATACATCCATCTTGAGATCGTACAGGGTGCGGTAGGTATCGTCGTCTTTGGCTTCTTCGGCGGTAATGTCCTGATAATCTTTCACGAACCAGGCCGTTTGGCGAAGGCCGGCCGAAGGTTCGACGTAAAGTGCCTGCCCCAGCCGGAAGGGCCAGGTGACTCTGGGATGCAAATCGATGCGGGCTGCGTTGGTATTGTCATCACTGTAAAAATAGGTCCATTCGGTGTCCATGTTGAACAGGAGCGGGGTATCGCCCAGGGGTTGGCGCATGGCATCGAAGCGGACCAGGGGCAGGCGCTGGAGCTGGGTGTCCAGCTTGGGCACCGAGCTGGCGGCGGCGACATCTGGTTCCCAACGCTCGGTCGTATCGTCCAGCCAGACGATGCCGCCGTTGAGGCTGAAGCGGTCCCAGCGGCGGGAGACAATGGCCTGGTTGGTGCGAATGGGATCGTTGTAGCTGTCCAAATCCCGGCCGAAGGTGTCCCGGAAATAATCCCGTGTCTCGTAGTAACCGGTCATTTCGTTGCGGAATTCGGTGAGGTAGTCCTGGTCGCTGACGATATCCAGGTCGATGCGGCCGGTGAAGCCGAAGGGCAGCCCCTGATCATGCTTCATCCGGAACCAGTAGCGATCGTCGTCCGGGCGCAGGTAGTTGTCATTGGTGTACCCCCAGTCGTCGCTGTTGTCGCCGATGCCGTCATCCACTTCCCGGTCGTCGAGGTAGTCGAACATGGCCGTTCCCCGGGTCAGGGGGTCCACCACGTACCGGTACTCGATGCCCAGCTTGTTGCCGCGGTCGCTCATATAATGTTCATAAACCGTCAAATCCGACTGTTCATTGATGGCCCAGAAAAAGGGCTGAATAATGTAGGTGCCTTTGCGGCTGGATGTTCCCGCCTGGGGCGACAGCAACCCGGTCTGGCGCTCGCGTTTGGCGGGGAACACAAAAATCGGGGTGTACAGCACCGGAACTTCTTTGGCCCACAGGGCGGCATGCCGGACCACGCCGTAGCCCTCGATGGTGACGTCCAGTTTGCGGCCGGTTATCTTCCAGGCGGGGCGCTGGCCGTCGCAGCTGGAAACGCTGGCCCGCTCGGCGGCATAGGTGTTTTTGCCCAGCTTTTCGATTTTTTCGCCGCGGATATAAAAATGGTTTTCCTCCAGAAAAATGGTCCCATTGATCACGGTCCCGACCTGGTCCTGCAAATTGATTTCGACGCTGTCGCCGATGAGCACATCCTTGCCGCTGACCAGAACCACATGGCCGGTGGCGGCGGCGTCCATGGTGCGGTGATCGAAGCGGACATGGTCGGCCGTGAGCCGAACCATTCCTTTGCTGATGCGCACGCGACCGTCGGCCACGTAACGGCGGGTGGGGTCGTCATAACTGATCGTATCGGCGGTGATATGCCAGGGCTCGTCCGGATTCTCATTGAAACGTTCAGCCATATCCGCGCCCCACGCCGGAAAAATGAGTCCGCCGAGGAGCATCATGCCTGTCAGGAGACAGATGAACCCGATTCGGGCCGCCCGGTGGAGCTTCCGGGAGTGGCTGCGGAATGTAACGATGTGCATGAAGCCGCCTGTACTGTTTGGATATATTGTCCGCCGTGGCAGGGGGATTGCGAGGAGCCGTCATGTTGATGGGAGCCCTGAGTGCCCATCCATAAAGGGCATCTTTCGGGCTCTGGCGGCGTTCTCGCTCGTTTTCAATCCTCGAAATAGCCTACTATTCCTCCGGTTGAAAACGCGCTCGGGCCTTGCTAGAAACCAAAACCTACCATTTATGGATGGGCACTAACTATCCATACGCTGCCGATGGCGTCATAAACCGATCTTATAAACAGGAGGGCGTGGGAAAAGTCAACGTTAGTTTTAACCTAAACCGTCTCTTTGGGGGGGGGGAGAAACCGGCGGGATTCGACTGATCCGGGGGGGTAACGATGTTTTATACTTCCCTGGGCGTTGTTCAACCGGACGACGGCGTGGCGTTGCTTGGCACCATACCGTCTTGCCAATCGTGTGCGGGTGATTATTGTTTTGCGACTGCTGCACGCCGTGTTTCGATGGGCGCCTTGTCTGACGGCACGACGTTGGCTGCTGATACCGGCTATTGCCGCCGGACCACCCCAAACTCGTCCTTATATAACGGTCCCAGGCCCGCCAGAGGCGGATGAACAGTCCACGCACCATTATCCCACCGCCCACCGGTGATCATTGTGGCGGGATAAATTGAATAAAACAACAGTTTTAGGGTGGAACCACGCCTTTTCAGCGGCGATGATGGGTTTCTGCTATTCATTTTTTCGAATGTTATTCTTCGTATTTTTTTCGTCTTGACGGTAAATAACGTTAAAATAAGGATTGAAAAAATACCTAAAGGGACGATAAGTAACGAAAATGAACAGGTTGTGACAGCTGCCCCGTGCCCTGCGCCGAACAACGTCGGCAAGGCGGTACATGATCAACGAAGACCCCGAATGATGAAGGAGGAAGGATGAAACGATTGACATTCTGGCTTGCCGTTTTCGGCGTTATCGTGTTTTGCTTCCCGGCCCTGTCGCCGGCCGACGATCACGTCCTGACCATGTCCACCACCACCAGCACCCAGGCGTCCGGCCTCCTGGATATCCTGCTGCCGGCATTTGAAAAGGAGACCGGCATTTCCGTGAAGGTCATTGCCAAAGGGACCGGCGCTGCGATCCGCGACGGCATGGACGGCAACGTGGATATTATTTTCGTCCACGCCAAGGGACGTGAAGAAAAATTCGTGGCCGAGGGCTATGGCACCAAGCGTTATGCGGTCATGCATAACGATTTCGTCATCCTGGGGCCCGAGGCCGACCCGGCGGGCATCACGGGGCAGAGCGATGTGGCCGCCGCCCTGAAGACCATTGCCACCCAGAAAGCAATGTTTGTCAGCCGCGGCGATGACAGCGGCACGCATACCAAGGAACAACAGCTGTGGAAAGCCACCGGGCTGCCCCTTGAAACGATTACCCAGACAATTGTCAAAAAAGGCAAAAACCGGGAAATCCAGTTCGATTATCCCGGCGGTTTGGGGGAATGGTACATGTCCATCGGCCAGGGCATGGGTAAAGCCCTGACATTCGCCGACGAAAAACAGGCTTACGTCATGAGTGACCGGGGCACCTATATTAAATACAAGTTCGGCCGCAAGGAAAAACTGGGTCTGACGGTCCTCTGCGAGGGGGACGACCGCCTGGCCAATCCCTACGGCGTCATCCCGGTCAATCCGGCCAAATATCCCCAGGTCAAAGTTAAACAGGCCGAAGCGTTTGCCGAATGGCTGGTTTCCCCGCAAGGCCAGGGGCTGATCGCCAACTATCGGCTGCTGGGCAAACCCTTATTCTACCCCGATGCGATTCCCGCTGCCCAATAGCCATCGGTCTGCCCGCAATGGGCACCCGTGGTATTGTCCGGCGCACCTCTCTGCGCTATAAATAGGGCCTGCTTCGGCAGGCCCTGTTGTTTCAGGGGGCGTTCATCGGGGGCTCCGCCGGAGGTTTGCCGCCCTGCGGCTCAGACGACATTTGCGAGGAGGACGATGGCGTTTTTCATCGACAGTTTTTTATCGGCCATGCGGCTTATTCTGGGCGCCGATCCGGAACTCATGGAGATTGTAGGGCTTTCCCTGCGGGTGAGCCTCGCCTCCACCCTCCTTGCCGGCGGATTGGGGGTTCCCCTGGGGTTTCTGATCGGCTTCAACCAGTTTCGGGGCAAACGGGTGGTGATCACCCTTTTGAATACCTTGCTGGCGCTGCCCACCGTGGTTATCGGACTCATGGTGTACACCGTGATTGCGCGCCGGGGTGTGCTTGGCATGCTCAACCTTCTCTACACGCCCAACGCCATTATCATCGGCCAGGTGATCCTGATTCTCCCGGTGATTACGGCCTTGACCATTGCCGCTCTCAGCCGCATTGACGACCGCTACCGCCGCACGGCCCTGACCCTGGGGGCCGATCACCTGCAGACCGCCCTGGCGGTTTTGCGCGAAGCCCGTTTCGGTATTGTGGCTGCGGCCGTGGCCGCTTTCGGTCGTGTCATATCCGAAATCGGCATCAGCATGATGCTGGGGGGCAACGCCCGTGGTTTTACGCGCACCATGACCACCGCCATGGCACTGGAGTACGACAAGGGGGAATTCGTGCTTGCCGTGGGACTGGGCATCGTGCTGCTCACCATCAGCCTGGGGATGAACACCCTGCTGAACTATTTCCAGGGACGGTACGCCGAATGAGTCTCTACGATGTCCGCGGATTGAAGAAAAATTACAACGGACGGACCGTTCTGGACCTGCCGGCCCTGACCATCGACGCCGGCGGCATGGTGGCGCTCCTGGGACCCAACGGCGCCGGCAAAACCACGCTGCTGCACATTCTGGCCTTCCTGCTGCGACCCTCATCCGGTCAGCTGATGTTTCAGGATCAGCCGGTGGCTTTCAACTCGACGCAATTGCACCGTTTGCGACGTCAGGCCGTGCTGGTGGAGCAGCATCCGATCCTGTTCAGCACAACGGTGGCCAAAAACGTGGCCTTCGGCTTGAAACTGCGCGGTCTGGCGCGGCGCGAGATCGCCCGCCGGGTGGATGAAAGCCTGGAAATGGTTGGCATGCGTGCCTTCGCCGGGGCTGACGGGAGCCATCTTTCCGGTGGTGAAACCCAGCGTGTGGCCATCGCAAGGGCCGTGGCCTGCCGTCCACAGGTGATCCTGATGGACGAACCCACCTCGAATGTGGACATGGAAAACCGTTCGGTCATCGAGGCGATTATGCGGGAAATCCGCGATGCCGGTAAGTCCGCCATTATCTTTTGTACCCACGATTTAACCCAGGCCGCCCGCCTGACCCAGACACGCCTGCACCTTTCCGACGGCCGCCTGAACGGCGCTGATTACGAAAATACCTTTCCGACCTCGGTTTACCGCGAAGATAACCAAATATGGGGATGCCTTGGCCATCAGCTGCGGGTGCGGATGCCTTCGGACGCGCCCGCGGCCGGCAGGGTAGCCATCGATCCCCGGCGTATCAAGGTGGCCGCGCTGCAATCGGATTTGGTTAAACCGGAAAGTTGCCCCGGCCGGGTTTTCCAAATGGTCGCCGATGGTGACGAGGTTCGGCTCATGGTGGATGTGGGCGTGCCCCTGACGATCATTTTGTCTTCCCAGGCCTACCAGGATCTGAATCCCCGCATTGGGGACCTGGTAAGTGTTCTCTGCCCGCCTGATGCCCTGACGATGCTCTAGATTTCCATCCTGCTGTGGCCATGCCTTTGGTTGACAGCGTCAGGGCTTACACCTTGCGCCGCAATCGGTTTTCTTATATAGGTGTGGCCTGCCGTTCCCGACATGGACAACAAGGCCCCTATGAATATTCTTCTCACCAACGACGATGGCATCTTCGCACCCGGCCTGCAGGCGCTGCATCAGCGTCTGGCCGACCGGCACACGGTGGACGTGGTGGCCCCGGACCAGGAACGCAGTGCGGTGGGACACGGCATTACGCTCCATCATCCCCTGCGGGCGTCCCGGGTGGCCCTGAATGCCCATTTCAAAGGGTATGCCGTCAGCGGTACACCGGCGGACTGCATCAAACTGGGGATGTTCGAGCTGCTCGCCAACCGTCCCGATCTGGTGTTGTCGGGGATCAACCCCGGGGCCAATGTAGGGATCAATGTCAATTATTCCGGCACGGTGGCAGGGGCCAAAGAAGCCGCCCTTTACGGCCTGCCGGCTATTGCCGTTTCGGTGCAGGGCCGGGATGTGGTGAATTTTGAGGATGCCGCGGCATTTACCGAATCCCTGGCCGAGATGGTTTTGCACCGGGGGCTGCCGCGAGGCACCTTTCTCAACGTCAACATCCCCAACGTCCCCTTCGCCGAAATTGCCGGAACCGTTGTCAGCCGACAGGGCAATGGCGTTTTTGCCGACCATTTTGAAAAACGCCGGGATCCCCGCAACCGCGCCTATTTCTGGCCCGGCAGTGATCCCCAGGTGTTTGCGGATGATCCGGACGTCGATGGGGCGGCCCTGGAGGACAATTTCATTTCCATCACGCCCATCAAATGCGATATGACCGATTATGATGTCCTGGAGCGCCTGCGCCGCTGGCCTTGGGAATCATAGTGCCGCCTGTCCCCGAGACACCGTGGCGGTGGTCAGAGGGCATCTGCCAAACCGATCTGAAGGGAATCATGAAAAAAAATTTTATCGCCGCTCTTGTGCCCGGTGACATTGTCGACGACGTATTCGCCCTGGCTGAAAAAACCATGCTGCAGAAAAAGGATGGTAACCCGTATCTCAATCTTGTCCTGGCGGACCGGAGCGGCCAGATCAAGGGGGTTGTCTGGGACAATGTTCAGGCCATTGCATCTGCGGCCGGGGCGGGCGATTTCGTGCGGGTCAGCGGCAATGTATCGGAATACCGCGGTACCCCGCAACTGGTGGTCAAATCCATGACGGCCTTTTCCGCGGACGACGTGAATGCCGAAGATTTTCTGCCGGCCACCGACCTGGACGTGGAGCAGCTTTTCGAGCGCGTGGTCAAATTGACCCACTCCTTCACGACCCCCTGGCTGAAGCGCCTGTTTGAGGCTTTCTGGCAGGACGAGGCCTTCGTGGCGGCCTTTAAAATAGCACCGGCGGCCAAGCGTATGCACCACGCCTATCTGGGCGGCCTTTTGGTACACTGTCTTTCCATGGCCGTTTTGGCGGATAAGGTGGCCGCCCATTACAACGGACTGGATCGCGACCTTCTGATTGCCGGTGCCATCCTGCACGATGTTGGCAAACTGCGGGAGTTCGATTACACGGTGGCCATCGATTATTCCGACGAAGGACGGTTGCTCAGCCATATCGTCATCGGGCTTGAAATGATCGACCGGAAATTGCAGCAGATACCCGATGTGCCCCGGGATCAAGCCAACTTGCTCAAACACATGATTGTGAGCCACCATGGTGAACCGGCCTTCGGTGCGCTGGAACCGCCGAAGACCGTGGAAGCGGTGGTTTTGCACTACATCGATGACCTGGATTCCAAAATCAATGCTGTGCGGGAGTTCATGGCCAAGGAAGATCCGTCCCAGAGTTGGACATCCTATCACCGGATCCTGGGGCGTCATTTTTATATGGGGGGCGGTCATGCCCCCCGCAACGAAGACTGATTTCCCCCGGCCGCCGCCGTGCCGCCGGTAACGAATGGGTGCGTCGCCACCCGGGAACGTATGGGCCTATGTTTATCACGCTGGAAGGTATCGAAGGTTCCGGAAAAACCACCGCACTTGCCGGGCTCGTGGCTTACCTGGAAAGTGAAGGGCATGTCTGCACCGTGACCCGGGAGCCCGGAGGAACGACTTTTGGCCGCCGACTGCGGTCGATTCTGCTCGATCCGGACAGCGGCGATATCGACCCTGCAGCGGAATTGCTGCTGTATTGCGCCGACCGGGTCCAGCATGTCCGCAAGGTGATCCAGCCGGCCCTGGCCGCCGGGCGTATCGTGGTGTGCGATCGTTACATGGATGCGACCCTGGCCTATCAGGGCGGCGCCCGGGGACTCGGCATGGCGCTGATTCGCGATATGCACCAGCTGGTGTTGCCGCCCTTGCAGCCGGATCTGACGCTCCTTTTTGATCTCGACCCCCGCGTCGGGCTGGCCCGCGCCTGGGCGGCCGTGGAGGATGGCGAGCGCCACCGGCGCGAATCGCGCTTTGAAACCGAAGCGTTGGCATTTCACGAAAGCGTGCGGACCAACTACCTGGCCCTGGCCCGGGAGGCCCCCGACCGTTTTGCGGTCCTCGATGCGGCGGCCGTGCCGGAAAAGGTTTTAAGACAAATTGTCGATGTGGTTTTACCCCGCCTGCCGGAACCCCTCGCGGATTCATTTTCTTGACGACGACGGCCCCTGCCGCTGCTGAAAGGTCAGACCGGACACCATGACAGAAACGCTTATTGATAAAATCGGCCACACGCCCCTTGTGGAAATCAGGCATCTCAATCCCAATCCGGCCGTTCGGATTCTGGCCAAGCTGGAATACATGAACCCGGGGGGCTCGATCAAAGACCGGGCCGCGCTGTATATGATCGAAGCCGGTGAAAAAAGCGGCGAACTGACGCCGGACAAAACCGTTATCGAGGCCACCAGCGGGAATACGGGGATCGGCCTGGCGCTGGTTTGCGCCGTCAAGGGCTATCGGCTGCTGCTGGCCATGTCCGAGGCGGCCAGTGTCGAACGCCAGAAGATCCTGCGGGCCCGGGGGGCGGAGATCCTGCTGACCCCCGGACATATGGGCACCGACGGCGCCATCGAAGAAGTTTATCGGCTGGCGCGGGAAAATCCCGACCGCTATTTCATGACCGACCAGTTTAACAACCCCGCCAACTTCATGGCTCACAAGGAGGGGACCGCCAGCGAGATCTGGCAGCAGACCGATGGCCAGGTGAGCCATATGGTGGCGACCATTGGCACCTGCGGAACGGTCATGGGGCTGTCCATGGGATTGAAAGCCTTCAATCCCGACATCCGCATCATCGGGGTCGAGCCTTACATGGGGCACAAACTGCAAGGCCTGAAGAACCTCAAGGAATCCTACTGCCCGGAGATTTTCGATAAAAACCGGCTGGATGAAAAGGTCAACATCGACGATGAGGAAGCCTTCGACATCACCCGCCGTCTGGCCCGCGAAGAGGGACTTTTTGTCGGTATGAGCAGCGGGGCGGCCATGGCGGTGGCCATGCGCCAGGCCCGCCTGCTTACGGCCGGAACCCTGGTGGTGATCTTCCCGGATGGCGGCGAGAGGTATCTTAGCACCCCCCTGTTCACCGCACCGGAAAAAGCCGCGATCCGGCTTTTCGATACGATGAAACGCGGCAAGCAGGTCCTGGAAACGCAACAGCCCGGGAAAGCCAGCATCTACTCTTGCGGCCCGACCGCTTATGCCCGCCTTCATCTGGGGCAGTGCCGCCGCTATGTCTTCGCCGATCTATTGAGCCGGTATTTGATTTACCGAGGTTACGATGTGCGCCATGTGGTCAACATCACCGACCTGGACGACAAGACGATCCAGGGCTCGGAGAAAGCCGGGGAAAGCCTGGAGGCCTTCACCCGGCGCCATATCGATGATTTTAAGGAAGATATGGCCTATCTGCGCATTCGGCCGGCCGACACCTACCCGCTGGCCAGTGAACATGTCGACGACATGGTGCAGCTCGCCCGTCAGCTGGCCCAGAAAGGATTCGCCTACGAAAAACTGCGCTCCCTTTATTTTGATATTTCCCGTCTGCAGGCATATGGCCGGCTGTCGGGGATCGATTTGGACAAAATCAGACTGGGGCACACCGTTGACCTGGACGAATATGAAAAAGACAACCCCCGTGATTTCACCTTGCTCAAGCGGGCCCGCCTGTCCGAGCTCAAACGGGGACTCTTTACCAAGACCGAATGGGGCAATGTCAGGCCATCCTGGCATATTCAGTGTGTGGCCATGGCCACCAAGTACCTGGGCGAAACCATCGACATCCACACCGGTGGGCGTGAACTGGTTTTTCCGCATCATGAAAACGAGATTGCCATTGCCGCCGCCATCAGCGGAAAACCCCTGGCCAACTACTGGCTCCACTGCAACGGTGTCCGGATGGATGCGCATGCCGATGCCCGGGATGAATTGCCGGTGACCCTGAAGGAATTGGCCCGGGGAGGGGCTTCGGGCCGGGCGATTCGCTTTTGGATGCTGGCGACCCATTACCGCAAAACCCTCATGTACTCGAAAGCACGCATGGCCAACGCGGAATTGTCGCTCAAACGCCTGGACACCTGCATCCAGAATCTCTACGAGGCAAAAGAGGGCCGCCCCTACCCGGAACTGAACCAGTTGCTTTACGACATTCGCAATGGTTTTTCCCAGGCCATGGATGACGATTTGAATGTCTCCGCCGCCCTGGCAGCCGTCTTTTCCATCGTGCGTCGGATCAACCGGCTTCTGCAGGCGGACGAACTCCACCGGGAGGATGCGCTGCAACTGATTGAAGCCTTTCGTCAGGTGGATAGCGTCCTTGACATTTTTGATTTTGAAAAAGCGCCGCCCCCCGAAGATGTGGCGGCATTGATCGCGAAGCGTGATGCGGCGCGTACCGCCCGTGATTGGGCCACGGCCGATCGTATCCGCGAGGAGCTGCTGGCCCACGGCATTGCCGTAAAGGATCAAAAGATATGAAAATAGTTTATTTCCCCGATACGACCATTGCGCCCCGGCAGGCGCAAATGTTGGCCGCCCTGTGGGGGCCGGTGACCCTGCTGCAACCTTCGCCGGATTCCTGTCTGCCGGAGACAAAAGCATTGCTGGAGAAAGGGCTCCTTGAAACCCTTATGCCTCCCGCGGTTTGCGGCGGATCCGTGCAGGACGTCATGGGCGACTTCAAACAATGGGCAGCTCAGCATTCCGGTGATGATCTGGCCTCTATGATGGAACAGGGACAGGGCATTCCATTTTTCAGCAGTCAGTCTTCTGCCCAGATCGTGGCGGAAATCCGGAAAGGAGGCGACCTGCCGGAGCGCACGCCGGACGACCGTCCCGACCAGAGGATATTCCAGGCGCAGCTCCTTTTGGCCATGGCGCAGGAGTTCGATTTGCAGCAGCGGGAACTGGCACGCGATATGGCGGCGCTGGCGCATAAAGAAAAGGAAATGATGGTGCTGCTCAAAGGCGAGGCGGGCGGCGAAGCCGAGAGGGCGGCCAGCGGCGGGATGCGCCCCTCGGCCGGTTCGGATCCGACGTTGTCCCTGAGGCTCAAGGCGTGGGCGCGTGTCATCCAGACCGTACCGGAATGGGCTTCGACATTCGGAGCGTCCGAGGTTCTTTTTTTGACCGACCGCCGCAGCGTGCTGGAACATATCCGGGAGGTTCTCCCCGAGACGCAAATCCGCCTGTGGGGAGACCGGCTGGTGGCGGGCAGTTTGTCTCCCAGGAAAACCGATTCAATCCCCGGCTGGCTGATGGATTCCCTGTGGTCGGAGCCCCATAGGGAAGTGGTGCTAAGCACCGATGCTGTTTTCGACCTGGTAGAAATTCCGCAGGTTGCGGCGGAGACCTTTCCCCTCTTGCTGGCCGATCGCCTGGACCGGACCGATACGGCGCTCTCCGCATCGGCGGAGGATGCATCCTGCTGGGTCGGATGTTTGACAATGCCAGACGATGGCCCTGGCAATGCGTTGTGCCCGGATGGATTGTGGTCGAAATAACTAACTGAAATCAATGTGAATGTATTTTTGTGAAAATTGCGCTTGGATGGGTTTAAAAAATGCTGACAAGGCTTGACTCACCTATGCAATTGGTATATGGACTTCCACCATATTGATATCAACGGCGCGCAAGCGCCATTTGCGACTATCCTTGAAAGGAGGCTATTAGATGGCTTTTACCCCGATCGTTGATGAAGACAAATGCGAAGGCTGCGAAGAATGCGTAGATGTATGCCCGGTGGAAGTGTTTGAAATGCAGGATGGCAAATCTGTTCCGGTTAATGCTGAAGAATGCCTGGGCTGCGAGAGCTGCGTAGAAGTGTGCGAAGCCGACGCTATCACCATCGAAGAATCCTAAATCGCACGACCCTAAGTTTCAACCCCGATCCCGAAAACGGGATCGGGGTTTTTTATTGGGAATTTGGCTCTCCCGCCGCCATGTCCTATCCCAAACATTTCACTCTGCGGGCGCGTGAAATATCCGGGCCATCTGTTCGGCTTCAAGCAAAATAAAAACCCGGGCGATGTCGCCAACGCCCGGGTGGTGTTATCCAACGACAAGACCGCCGCGTGCGGAAGCCTTGCCGTTTGGGGGGTGGTTTAATTCATGGGCACCAGCTCGACGCGGCGATTTTTGGCCCGGTTGGCTTCCGAATCATTCGGGAAGCGCGGACGGTCCTCGCCATAACCGCGGGCCGTCAAGCGGTCGGCGCCAACGCCCTGGCTGACAAGGTATTCCTTGATGGCCTGGGCGCGTTTATCGGAGAGCATGCGGTTGTAGTTGGCATCGCCCAGATCACAGGTATGCCCCTGGACTTCGACGCGGATTTGCGGGTTTTCGCGCAGGATCTTGATGTCACTCTTGAGGATTTCTTTGGCATCGGGACGTACGACAGCCTTGTTCAGGTCGAAATTGACGCCGCTCAGGATCCAGGAAATTTTGGGCTGCGGAACGGGCAGGGGCGCCGGCTTCGCCACGGGTTTGGCCGGTGCTTTTTTCAGGAAGGCCTTTTCGACAAAGGCGGCCATGGCATCGGCGGAGGCCAGATCGTCGGCTGTGGCGGCTGACCCGCAGGCACTGGTAGCGGCCAGATCCGACATCAGTTTGCGGCCGGCTTCCGTGTTGCCCACAAAGACCGTGTACAGGCAGAGGCGGTCACCGAACTGTTCCTTCAAACCATTGGCGGCATCCAGCGCGGCCGTGGTATAAGTGTTTTCTTTGCCGTCACTGAAGACGATGACCGCAACCTCGCCAGAGGCGTCTTTGAGCAGATCCCCGGCATCCGCCAGACCCATCCCCATGGGGGTCGTGCCGCCGGGACGGGAAATACGGGCCATACCGTCATTCAATCCCTTTTCCGTGTAGTCCGTCATGCCGTAAACGGTCACCGTGGGGTTCTTGGTGACATTGGGGTCGAGACCAAAGGCGGTCACTGCACCTTGAATCGGTAGGGCCGGCATGGTCTGGTTCATGCGGTCAACCAGGTCTTTGGCAACGGCGAATTTGGAATGACCATTGTTGAGCTGACCTTCATAAGTCTCTCCCATTGAAGAGGAGGCATCGAAAACCACGACAAATTGGTCCGGTTTGGCGATGTAGTCACCGGAGCGGACCTTGCCGTCCAGGTCCTGCGCGGAAAAAGGCGCCATGGGCTGGGTGGTGGCACAACCGGCCACCAGCAAAGCCACGGCGAGAAAAAAAACACCTGTCATCATCCGTTTGTTCATAACCTCACCTCGTCTGTGTCTGGGTTTAAAGTTGGGAAGACCGGGCGAGCGTCCTCGCATTCTTTACATTCTTTTGTAGCGATGGAACGTAATACGGCGGTTGAGAGCTGATTGAAGCAATAATCGTTGTGATAATATGCATTCGGGCAACTGGCGGAAGTGCTACAGAGGGCAGCGGCCCTTTCACTGACGTCTGTTTTGGGATTTCATGCTTGAACCGGGGATTGCGCTAGGCGCTATGACTTGTGGAACGTTTTCACCCATAGCACAGCTCAACATGACTTATCAAGCAACATTTAGTCCAAAGAATAATGATGGTGATATTGATGTCAACCGGCCTCCGTTGGTGTTTTTCCATTTCGGTTGCGTGGCAGACAATAGCTTTTTTGCCTTTTGCGAATAATATTGATGAGAAATCCGTCATTGCTGCGTCCGGCAAAATCGTCAGCCAGGTGGACAAATCGCGATGCCTGCCGTTGCGAAGGTTCTTGAGAGCCTGGTTGGAATCGACGGCCAAAGGGCGATCAATCCTATATTGCCGCAGGAGGGCTCATCCTGAACCCGCCCCATCCGTATCCTGCCTTGCCCGGTTTGGTATAATATGGTAAATTCGTCCGCCATGAAACAGTATGTCATTGATGAACTGGAACCCCAAGATCATGATGCGGTAAGCGATTACCTGCAACGTCATACCCAGCCTGCCGGGGTTGACGGATTGTTTTGGCTGCCGATCGCGGAAGACTTGCTTTCGCCGGAGCAGCATTCCCATGATGACTGTAAGCCATTTGCCTTTGCGCTTGAATTGCTGCCGGATCGCCTGGTCTGCGAATTACTGGTGCGCACCGGGAACCGCGTTCGATGCAGTTGTATCGCCTACGCGAACCGCCAACAGCGGGAATGGCTGGTCGAAACCATAGACGCCATCCTGGATAAACTGGGTATCAAGGCCTGACTGCGGGATCCATGCTGAAAATTATCCCCCTTGGTGGTTTGGGCGAAATCGGTCTCAATATGATGGTGTTCGAATATCGGGACACCCTGTTTGTCGTCGACTGTGGCCTCATGTTCCCCGAGGATTACATGCTGGGGGTGGACTTTGTCATCCCGGACATGGACTATATCCGGGCCAACCGCAACAAAGTCGCGGCCATCGTCCTGACCCACGCGCACGAAGATCATATCGGTGCGCTGCCCTTCCTGTTGCGCATCGTGAATGCCCCGGTGTTCGGAACCCCCTTCACGCTTGGCGTCGTCCGCAATAAGCTGGAAGAATTCGGCCTCGCCCAATCGGCGCAGATGCATGAGATACGTGCCGGAGGCCGGATCAAGCTGGGCGAGTTCCAACTGGAATTCATCCGGGTGCGCCACAGTGTGGTGGACGGGGTCGGCCTGGCCATCGAAACCCCGCTGGGGGTCATTATTCATACGGGTGATTTTAAAATCAGCCACAGCAATCAGGACGGCATGGCCACGGACGTCAACCGTTTTGCCACCTACGGGCAGAAGGGCACGCTGGCGCTGCTGTCCGACTCCACCAATGTCGAAAAAGAGGGCTATACCATTTCCGCCGAAACCATCGGCGACACATTGGCCCGGGTAACGGAGGGACGCAAAGGACGCATCATTATCGCCCTTTTTGCCTCCAATATCACCCGTATTCAGCAGATCGTCCATATCGCCCAGTCCCGCGGCAAGAAGATCGTTTTCAATGGGAGAAGTATCGAGAATTCCGTGAAGCTGGCCAAAGAGCTGGGCTATCTCCAGATCCCTTCTGAAATGGAAATCGATGTCGACGATATCGGTTATTATCCCGACGATGAAATCATTCTCGTCACGACGGGCAGCCAGGGGGAGCCCATGTCGGTTCTGGCCCGCATGGCGGCGGGTACCCACAAGCATATCAAGATCCGCAAGGAAGACACCATCATCCTTTCGTCCAAATTCATCCCTGGCAACGAGCGGGCCATTGCCGGTATTATCAACCGGCTCTATCGTCTCGGGGCGGACGTGATCTATGAGAAGATTTCCGAAATCCATGTCTCCGGGCATGCTTTCCGGGAAGAATTGAAGCTCATGATCAACCTGACCAAGCCCCGGCATTTCATTCCGATTCACGGGGAATATCGCCACCTGACCCTGCATGCCCGTTTGGCGCAGGAGGTCGGCATCCCGCAGGACAGGATTCTGCTGGCCGAGGATGGCCAGATCATCGAATTCGACGAGAAGGGGGGGCGGATTCGCGAACGTGTGGGAACCGGTCGGGTTCTGATCGATGGCAAGGGCGTCGGAGATGTCGGCCGAAGTGTTCTCAAGGAACGCCGTAACCTGTCCGAACATGGCCTTGTGGTGGTGGCCATGGCATTGGACGAGGATACCGGCACGGTGGTCTACGGACCGGAAATCTTTTCACGGGGTTTTGTATTTGAGCTTGAAACCGGACACTTGCTGGACGATGCGGTTTGTGTGGTGCTGGAGGTCGTGGAAGACATCGGGCCGGAAACCCACAACCGGGCGGCCCGAATTCGGTCCCGGCTGCAAAGTGTCCTGAAACAGTATTTCTTCTTTACCATCGGGCGGCGACCGGTTATTGTGCCCATTATTATCGAAGTCTGACCGGTATCCAGCACCGGCCATCCCGTCGGGCAGGATGGCCGGCAAACCCGCCGAAAAATATCCATGGGTGAATGGCCGTCAGGGATCTAAGTGGATCGATTATGCGCAAAGAGATTATCGGAATACTGCTTTTCTTCCTGCTGGTTTTTATCCTGGTCAGTCTGGTAACCTACCACCCTCAGGATCCTTCGCTCAACAACGCCACATCCAGCCATCATATCGAGAACCGGTTCGGCCTGGTGGGCTCCTATCTGGCTGACGCCCTGATCGGCCTCTTCGGCCTGGGGGCTTTCTGGGTGCCCCTTATGCTTCTTTTTCTCAGCATCCAGTTTTTTACAAGCCGTCCACCACTGGCCTTTGGATTGACCTTTGCCGGGGGGCTGCTTTTGATCCTGACCAGCGGGGCCCTGCTGGCCTTTCAGCAGGACGCCTATGTTCTTTTCGGCAACCGGTTTTCATCCGGAGGCTGGCTGGGCATCCACTTGAACCAGATGCTGGTGCGCTACACCAACACCACCGGGGGCGGTATTATCCTGGCGTTGTTGTGGTTGATCGGTTTTATTCTGATGACGGGCTTTTCCCTGATGCGCTTCGGTGACAAATGTTGGGCCTGGGTGTTGAAACGGGTCGATCAGGTCAAAACCGCTTACCTGAAGCGAAAGGAACGGCGGGCCAAAGCCCAGAAGCGTCGGGATCGTTTGAAGACGCAGACACCCAGGAAAACGCCTGAGATCAAAATCAAAGCGCCCAAGCCCAAAGTCATGAAATCGGCCCCGGCGCCCAAACAGGAAGTATTCGAATTCATGAAGAAGGATGGCGGCTTCCGGCTGCCGCCCGTGACATTTCTGGAAGAGCCCGATCATGTGCCGGTCTCGGCGGACGACGAAAACTTGCGCATGCTGTCGAAGCTTTTGGAAAAGAAGCTGGAAGACTTCAACGTCCGCGGCAATGTGGTGGCCGTATCCCCCGGTCCGGTCATCACGACCTTCGAATATGCCCCGGCGGCGGGTGTCAAGATCAACAAGATCGTCACCCTGGCGGATGACCTGGCCCTGACCCTGCGGGCCACCAGCGTGCGTATTGTGGCCCCCATTCCCGGTAAAGCCGTTATCGGAATCGAAATTCCCAACCAGGATCGCGAAACGGTCCGTTTTCGGGAAGTCATCGTTTCGACCGTGTACGAAAAATCGCGCTCCAAACTCACCATCTGCCTGGGCAAGGACATCATCGGCAACCCGGTTGTGGCCGAACTGGAGAAAATGCCGCATCTGCTGATTGCCGGGGCCACGGGCGCCGGGAAAAGCGTGGCACTCAACACGATGATCTGCAGCTTTCTCTACAAGGCTTCTCCGGATGATGTGAAACTGATCATGGTGGATCCCAAACGCATCGAACTGACCATGTACGACGGAATTCCCCACCTGATTACGCCGGTGGTGACCGATGTCAAAAAAGCCACCAACGCTCTGTTCTGGGCGGTTCGCGAGATGGAACGGCGCTATGAACTGCTGTCGGGAAAACGGGTGCGCAACATCGCCCAGTACAATCAGAAGATTGACAAGGCCGCCAAGGGAAAAGAGAAAGAGGAAAACCCACCGGAAAAGCTGCCCTTTATCGTGATTATCATCGATGAGTTGGCCGATCTCATGATGGTGGCCTCCCGCGACGTCGAAGTGGCCCTCACCCGTCTGGCCCAGATGGCCCGCGCGGCCGGAATACATCTCATCCTGGCCACTCAGCGGCCTTCGGTGGATGTACTCACCGGCATCATCAAAGCCAATTTCCCGACCCGGCTCAGTTTCCAGGTGTCTTCGAAGACGGATTCCCGGACCATCCTGGATACCAACGGGGCGGAGACCCTCCTGGGCCGGGGCGATATGCTCTTCATGCCGCCCGGTGCCGGTAAACTGCAGCGCATTCATGGTGCCTACATCAGTGAATCGGAACTCAACCAGATAACGGACTTCTTAAAAACCCAGGGGGCGCCCGAATATGACGAGGCCGTCACCGAAGCGGCTCCCGCGGCCGCCGGTGAGACGGAAGAGACCGAATACGACGAGCGCTACGACGATGCTGTCGCCCTGGTCACCCAGAACGGCCAGGCCTCCATTTCCATGGTGCAGCGCCACTTGCGCATCGGCTACAATCGGGCGGCCCGGATTATCGAGACCATGGAGCGGGAAGGCATTATCGGACCGGCGGACGGGGCCAAACCACGGGAAGTATTGGTACGCAACTACGAGGATATTAAATAGTGCCCATCCCTAAATGGCATCTTTCGGCCCCTGGCGGCGTTCTCGCTCGTTTTCAATCCTCGAAATAGCGGGCTATTCCTCCGGTTGCAAACACGCTCGGGCCTTGCCAAGGACCAAAATCTACCATTTATGGACGGACACTAAATAGCGTTAATGGCCTGTAAAACCATTGGGACGAAGGGATGGACAAGCGTTGGACTGCCCCATCGATGCATCACTGATTGCACGCACCAAAGGCTTTCTTGACCCCGAGGAAGGCCAGAAGTTATTTGAAATCGCCAGGACGGCCAGCCGTTTGGGGCCCTGTCTGGAGATCGGGAGCTACTGCGGCAAATCTTCGCTCTACCTGGGGGCCGGCTGCCGCAGCAACAAAGCCGTTCTCTTCTCTCTCGATCACCATCGGGGCAACGAAGAGCAACAGCCCGGCGAAGCCTACTGCGACCCCGACCTCGTGGATGCCCGCAGCGGCCGCATCGACACGTTCGATTTTTTCCGGAAAACCCTCGAACAAGCTGATCTCGAAGACACGGTCGTGCCCATTGTCAGCCGTTCCGGCACGGTGGCCCGCCAATGGGCGACCCCCCTGAGCCTGGTGTTCATCGACGGCGGCCATACCTTTCCGGCCGCCTTCGGCGATTACAATGCCTGGTGCGGCCACATCATGCCGGGGGGCTACCTTTTGATCCACGACATCTTTTTTGATCCGGCCGAGGGGGGGCAGGCGCCCCGTCATATCTATGAGCTGGCCGGCCGGTCGGGGCTGTTCGAAGATCTTGGGATTGTGAAGACCCTGGCCGTGCTGCAGCGCCGCACCGTCACCATGCTGCCGGCCGATTTGCCGAAATAGGGCTGCCGCCCGATCGAATTCTCGCCTTTTGGCCCCCTTGAATCCTCAGAAATCGCCTAACCCGGATAGTTTATGAAATATTCGGGTTAACGCTTGTTGGAACGCCGCCAGATCTTCATTTTTTCGGCCTCTTTGATCAGGTCGTCGCGAAAATCCGGATGGGCGATCTGGATGAGTTTTTCGGCCCGCATCCAGGTGGGGCAGGCCGTCATGCGGGCGGCCCCGTATTCAGTCACGATATAATCCGCCATCTGGCGGGGAATGGTGACCGCCGTGCCTTCGGGAAAGCGGGGCAGGATCCGCGAATGGACGGTTCCGGCGGCGTCGGTAAAGGTGGAACTCAGGCAGATGAAGCTTTTGCCGCCCTTGGACCAGGTGGCCCCCAGAACGAAATCCCACATCCCGCCGTTGCCGGATATCTGGCTGCCGGCCATGTTTTCTGCATTGACCTGGGAGAGCAGGTCCACCTGGACGGCGTTGCAGATGCTGATCATGTTGTCGTTGCGGCTGATGATGCGTGGATCGTTGGTGTAATCCACGTTGTAGGCAGCCAGGGCAGGGTTGTTGTTCATGAAGTCGTACATGCGCTGGCTGCCGATGGCAAAGGTGTAGGCGCAGCGGTGGCGGTCGATGGTTTTATGCGATCCGTCCATGCGGCCGGATTCGATCATGTTGACATAGGCGTCCACAAACATTTCGGTATGGCCCCCGAGATGCTTGAGATCGCTTTCCGCGATCATTTCTCCCACGGCGCTGGGCATGCCGCCGATGCCCAACTGGATGCAGCATCCGTCATGGATGTGTTCCATGATTTGACGGGCGACCTTGCGGTCGGTCTCATTCGGTGTGGCCACCGGGGCATCGAAAAGGACCTGGTCTTCCGGGGCCTCGACGATATGATCCACCCGGGAGATGTGAATGGACTCCTCGCCCCCGCCCAGGCAAACCGGCTGGTTGGGATTGACCTCTAAGATGACGATGTCCGCAGCTTCGATGGTGGCGGATGCGGCCGATGTCTGGGGGCCCAGGTTGAAATAGCCGTGGCTGTCCATGGGAGCGACCTGGCAGATGGCGATCCATTTGCGCCGCCGTTTCAAATCGTTGCGGTCATAGTCCCAGGAACGATAGTGGCGGCTTGTTTCCTGTTCACGATAGTAGGCCGGGGCGCGATGGTACTGGATGGGGGAGTAATAGGCCGGCGCCACCTGCTGGTGCATGATGCGGGTCAGTTTGCTCCAGTGCCAGTCCATGTAGATAAAACTTTCGGGGTAGTTGATGACGGCCGGTATGGGCGGGACGGAAACGGCGGTATAGATACTGACATTTCGCAATTCGTCGGCCCGGCGGGCCAGGGCCAGGTCGCAGACCACGGGCTTGCCGTTAAAGAAACCATAATCCACGACATCGCCAGAGGCCACGACCTTGACGGCCTCATCGGCCTCGACACACCGGCGACGGTATTCTTCACGATAATCCATAACAACCTCCTATGCAGATTTGATCGCGATTTTTTAGTATTTACTCAGCAATTAATCAAGGCTTATTTCCATGGACGTTCAAGAAAACGGAATGGTCTGTGGCGCCGCCCGGGGAGAGGGCCCCATGGCGGTGAATTTAAGAAATGCTTCCGTGGGGTTTGCGGAAATAGAGCACCAGGCTTTTCCCGAGAATCGGGTTCAGAAGGCGGTCGAGCTGGCGCGTCAGAGGCGGATGCTGCAGGATATCCCAGGTCAAAAAGCGATGGTAAAGGTTGACCGGAAGGGAATCGTCGCGGGTGGGACCCACCAGGCATTTGAGCCACCAGTAGGGGGAATGCAGGCTGTGGGCGTAGTGGCTTCGGTACAGTCTGAGTCCCGTACGCGTCACCATGCCGATCAATTCCTTTTTGCGGTAGATGCGCACATGGCCCTGGTTGGCCTGATGGTATTCGCTGGAAAGCATCCAGCAGATTTTTTCCGGCAGATAACGGGGCACGCTGACCACCAGGTGGCCGCCGGGCTTCAAAACCCGCACCAACTCGTGGACGGCCTGGTGATGATCCGGGATGTGCTCCATGACCTCGCTGCAGATCACGGCATGGAAATGGGCGTCCGGAAACGGCAGATGCCGGACATCGGCGGCCGACAGGCACCAGCAACCGCCGCCGTGCTCGCCCAGCCGGTCATGGAATTCAAGTCTTCCCCGGGCCTGTTTCAGGTCATCGAGGTTGAGATCCGCCCCCACGGCGATAATGCCTTGCAGGCGATAGGCTTCGCAGGTGTGGCGGCCGCTGCCGCAGCCGATATCGAGCAGGCGTTGTCCCGGGCAAAGGCCCAGGCGGCTAAGATCGGCGGTGATCATCGATGACCTCCCTGTAGACGGCAATGGTTTTTTCCGCCGCCCGTTGCCAGGTAAAATGGGCCTGGACCCGCTGGTAGCCCTGCTGTCCAATGGCGGCGGCTTTATCCGGATGGTCGATAAGATCCTCGATGGCGGTGGCCAAAGCGGCGGAATTCCGTGGCGGGACCAATATGCCGGCGTCCCCCACCACTTCGGGCAGGGCGCCGCCGGTGGTGGTGATGACCGGTACGCCGCAGGCCATTGCTTCGCCGGCCGGCAGCCCGAAACCTTCGTACACCGAGGGGACTACCGCCATGCTGGCGCGGGCATACTGGCGGACAAAGGCGGCATCGCTGATGCGGCCGGTAAAGGTCACGTGTTCGGCCAGATCCAGTTTGCGGACCAGCTTTTCGATCGGACCATTGGGCTTGGGCTGTCCGATGACCACCAGTCGTACCGGCCGGCGCTGGCGCAGGGCCGATACGGCTTCCAGCAGGTAGGCCAGCCCCTTCAAAGGGGTATCCGCACTGTTGGTGACGATGATACGGTTGCTTTCCCGCGGGACATCGGGGCAGGGGTGGAATAAATCCGTGTTGATGCCGTTGGGTACGATCCGGAATCGTTCCCGGGGAATGCCGAAGTCGTTGCGGATGTCTTCACGGGCGCATTGGGAAACCGTCAAAATGCGGGAAAGGGTTCGGGCGACCCGTTTTTGCATGTGGATAAACGAATACCAGCGCAGTTGTTTCAGTTTGCGCCAGAAATAGCTTTCGGCCCGGACGGCGATTTTGCGATCCACGGTAATGGGATGGTGAATCGTGGCCAGGGTCGGCCAGCGGCGGCTCAAGGCCCACAGGCCATAAGAGAGGCTCTGATTGTCGTGGATGACATCGTAGCGGTGACCGTTTTGTTGCAGAAAATGGTAGGCCTGAAAACCGAAAAGAAACGGTTCGGGAAATCCCATGGTGGACACATTGAGCCATTCGTACAGATTGGCCACCCGCTTCAGTTCATGCAGTTTCGGCAAACGGAAAGGATCGGCCGGATTGTAGAGATCCAGGGACGGGACCCGGTGCACCGGAATATCCGCGACCAGCTGCGGGTCCGGGGGGCCGGACAGTACTTCGACCCGGTGGCCGAGATCCACCAGAGCCCGGCTCAGTTGTTTGAGATAGACCCCCTGACCGCCGCAATGGGGATTGCTGCGGTAGGAAAGCATACAGATGCGTAGCGGTCGATTCATGCAAATGGTATCAGGCCTGGTACGGGATGGCCCTATCCCGTTAATGGGTTTTATGCGTGTCGAGCCGACCGGAGAACCGATCCCTTGGTTTAAGTCGGCACCTAAAACGAGCGGGCAGAGTAGCGCTAGCGCCGGGTCGGGTCAAGTCCTTTCTGGCGGGCAGGGGCGAAGGCAAGCCAGGGGTTGAATCTTGGGCGCTCCGACGGTATGATTAAACCGCACAAGCCGCTCTCACCCCATCGACAGTGGACGCCACCAACCGTGGAGGTTGCCTTTGATGCAGAAGAATTGGCCTGCACGCGTAACCCTGATGGAAGTTGGGCCGCGTGACGGTTTCCAGTTCGAACCGCAAATCATCCCGACCGATCTGAAAGCGGCGGTGGTGGCGGGCCTGATTGAGGCCGGACTCACCCACATCCAGGTCGCCTCCTTCGTGCACCCGAAGCGGGTGCCGCAGATGGCCGATGCTGAAGACTTGATACAACGCCTGCCGCAATTGGACCATGTCCACTATAATGGCCTGGTCCTCAACCCACGCGGGCTTGAGCGGGCCCTGGCCGCCCAGCTGCCTTCGGTGGAAATTTCCATCTCCGCCAGCGATACCCACAGCAGGCGCAACAGCAATATGGCATTTGACGATGCCCTGGACCAGGGGATGCGTATGATTCGCAGGGCCAAGGCGGCCGGTCTGTATGTCCGGGCCGGTGCCCAGTGCGCCCTGGGCTGCGTTTACGAAGGACCCGTGCCCCCGGAACGGGTGACGGACATCCTGAGGCGGTTTCGTGATCAGGGTGCCGATGCGGTGGTGGTATCGGACACCACCGGCATGGGGTCTCCGGTCTCCCTTAAACGTCTCCTCGATCGCCTTCTGCCCGCTGTTGACCCGCAGCCGGTTGTGCTGCACCTGCACGATACCCGGGGAACCGGTCTTGTCAATATGATGGCGGGCCTGGAGAGCGGGATCGACCGCTTTGACACGGCCCTGGGCGGCATGGGCGGGTGTCCCTTCATTGAGGGGGCGGCCGGCAACATCGCCACCGAAGATGCGGTCAACCTTCTGGACATGCTGGGTATTGCCACCGGCGTTGATTTGCACCAGGTGGCGGTCTGGGCACGAAAGCTGGAAACGGTTATCGGCCGACAGCTGCCCGGGAAGATGCTGCGGGTTATCCCCCGGAGCGCCGGGAATCCCCCTCCTTCTGACGAATGCTGCTTGACCCCCTAAGAACCCCCTTGAACCTCGAGAGGAGCACCGTATGAAACAGCTGCAAGGTAAAGTTGCCCTGGTAACGGGTGCGGCCATGGGCATGGGCGCAAAGATGGCCGAGATGCTTTTGGCGGAGGGTTGCCGGGTCGCCCTGGTGGATATCAACGCCGATGCCCTGGAAAAAACCAGCCAGGTGCTGGCAGGGCAGGGTGAGTGTCGGGCCTTCACATGCGATATCTCCGATCGCGAACAGGTGAAGGCCTTGGCGTCGAGCGTCGCGCAAACCATGGGGGACGTCAACATCCTGGTGAACAATGCCGGCATCGTCCGGGCGGCACCGCTTTTGGAGCTGGCCGACGAGGATATCGAACGGATGATTCGCATCAATCTCACGGCCCAGTTCTGGATGTGCAAGGCCTTTTTGCCCGGGATGCGCCGGGCCGGTTCCGGGCATATCGTCAACATGGCTTCCGCCGGCGGGCTTCTCGCCATTCCCTCCCTCACGGCCTATTGTGCCAGCAAGTTCGGCGTGGTGGGCTTTTCAGATGCCCTGCGCCAGGAATTGAAGAAAGAGCGGCTGCCCGTCGGGGTGACATGTGTCTGTCCCAATACGGTCAATACGGGCATGTTCGAAGGCGCTGCCACCGTGCGCGGCACACGTATGCTGAGCCCCGAAAATGTTGCGGCCCAGGTGGTGCAGGCCATTCGCCGCAACCAGGCCCTGGTGGGGGTGCCCTCCTTTCCGGTGGCGGTATTGACGCCGCTGTTGAAAGCGCTTCTGCCCGTGGCGGTCATGGACCGGATCAACGCCCTGATGGGCATGTGGCACGTCAACGATACCTGGCAGGGGCGATCGGCCGTTTGAGACGCCGGCTGCAACGTGGCTCGAATCGCTTGCGGAATTCTTGACAACGCATGAATAATATGAAATTTTAATTAGTTAAGGTAATTTTTATCCAACGGGTTGGTTCCCGGGACTGGCTACGGGGTGCCGGGATTACAGCCCGTCCGATCAACGCGCAGCTTTATTTCGGAACCGGGTGTAGCGTCAGAATGGATACCGAACAGCAAAAAGAAACGCTTCTCTTCGTCGATGACGAAGAAAATATTCTGGATATCGCCAGCGAATATTTTACCTTCAAGGGTTTTGAGGTGCTCACTGCCCGCAACGGCCGCGAAGCCGTACAAGTGCTGGAATCCGAGCGCGTGGATTGCTGTTTCACGGATATCAACATGCCTGAAATGGACGGACTGGCCCTGGCCGAACACATCCACCACACGGACAACACCATCCCGGTGATTGTGATGACCGGGTATCCCTCCCTCGACAATACCATCGCCACCCTGAAAAACGGGGTTGTTGATTTTTTGATCAAACCGGTCAACCTGGAGCAGATGGAGTTGGCTGTGCGCCGCGTACTGCGCCAGCGGCACCTGTTTGTGGAGAACATCCTGCTGCAGAAAGAGGTCGAGCAGAAGGAGCGCCTGGAGAAGCTTAATCGCGAACTCGTCTACAAGGTTGAAGAGCTCAACCTGATCAACCGGATCATGCGGGATTTTGCCGCCATCGGGTCAACGACCGATGTCTTCAAATGCGTGGTGGACATGACCATTGAAGTGGCCCACGCCGACTGGGCCCAGTTCCTGGTGATGAACGAACATGTCGAGACCCCTTTCGAGGTGGTCTCGGCCGGTAACGGCGCGGTGCCTGGTGCCGAGGATGTCCGTCTGCCGGACGATCTTGTGGCCGGTGTCGTTCGTGACGAACTGCCGCTTCTGGTGAAAGACCGTCAGGGCGTCGAGGGCCTTCCCGACAATGTGCGCTCGGCCTTGTTGGTGCCCATGAAGATCAGGGAAAAAGTCTTCGGCGTGCTAACCGCCGCGGTTTGCCGCGGCGATTTGCATTTTTCCGAAAAAGATCTCTACTACCTGTCCTATATCTCCCGCAACGCGGCGCGGTCTATCGAAAACCTGGCCCTTTACGAAAATATCTACCAGAACCTCTTTTCGACCCTGTATGCCTTCGTCAACGCGATCGAGGCCAGAGACCCCTACACCCAGCAGCATTCGGAGCGGGTGGCCCGCCTGGCGATCCTGCTGGGGCAGGAAATGAACTGCTCTCCCGAAGAACTCGACATCCTGCATTTTTCGGGGCATCTGCACGACATCGGGAAGATCGGCATCCGGGATGACATTCTTCTGAAATGCAGCGGGTTGACGGCCGAAGAATATGAAAAAATAAAGGAGCACCCCCAGATCGGTGCCAATATCGTCGGACAACTGGGCCTGTGGGATCGAGAAAAAGACATCATCCGCTACCATCACGAGCATTTTGACGGAACCGGCTACCCGGAGGGACTGAAGGGCGAAGAAATTCCGTTTTTGTCCCGGCTGCTGGCCGTGGCGGATGTTTTTGATGCCATGGCCTCAGGCCGTGCCTACCGCAAGAAAATCGAAGAGTCTGTGGTGCTCGAAACCATCCGCGATCGCGCGGGCACCCACTTCGATCCCCGGGTCGTTGAAACCCTCCTGCGTCTCCATCAGGAAGGCAAGCTTCCTACCGCCGGGGACAACTGACCCCGCCGCGCATCTCCCAAAACCAAAAGCTCATAAATAGTATCCGCCGATAAAGGGCATTTTCCGAGGCGGCGGCGGCCTTTATCGCGGCGTGAAAAGCCTTAGAGAAGCTGGAGAACTTTGCTTTCTTCACCCTGATCAAGATCATCCAGGGCAAATGCGAGGGCTGCTTCCAGGAGGGTGGATTTGTTGTCGACCGCCGCACCGGCCAATTTAAGCTCATGGAATTTGCGGTCAAAGCGTTCGATGACCTGTAACGAAAGATAGAAACCGGCTTTTTTCTTGGGTTTCGCCGCAGGCATGGAGGCACCGCCGGTGGCCGCGTTGACCGGGTCGACGGGGTCGGTATCAAAAAAATCAGGCAGATTCTTGGGATCGGGCATCATGGCGGATCCTCCTTACCAACTGATTGTAGTCCATGGCACCGGCGGCATGACGGCTGTGTTCGAAAATGCTTTTGCCGCAGGAAGGGGCCTCGGTCAATCGCACGTTGTAATGAATGGGTTCGCAGATCTGTTTGCAGAAAAGCCGGCGCAGCACGTTGTAGATTTCGGAGCTGTGGCGGGTGCGCCGGTCGTAAAGGGTGGGCAGTACATATTTCAACTGCAGGTCCTCGTTCATGCGCTGGGCCGACATCAGGTAACCGAAAAAGGTTTTCAGGCCTTCCAGAGCCGGTCCCTGCAAGGCTACTGGGCAGAGGACTTCGGTGGATGCCATGAGGATATTGACACTCAAGACGTCCCAGCCCGGCGCACAGTCGAAGATCAGGTAATCCAGGGCGCCATCCCGGGGAATCAGCGATTTGGCCAGGACCTTCTGGCGAATGTCCCGGGGCTGCTCGCCGAGCCAATTTTTGAGCTCCACCAAGCGAATGCCGCCGGCCAGCAGCCATAAATTTTCCCGCGCCGGGAAAAGGGTCTCCATTTTGGAAACCGTATGGCCCTCGGTATCGGTTCCCGTGATGAATTCATAAAGACCGTAGGGGGGATCAACGCCTAGAAATTTCGCAGTCTGTCCCTGGGTGTCACAATCCACGATCAGGACCCGATGGCCCGCCAGGGCCAAACCATGGGCCAGATTTACGGCGGTGGTGGTTTTCCCGACACCGCCTTTGGCCATTGCAACGGCAATTTTGCGCATGGGTTTCGAACGCCTCCTTCTTCTTATGTAGAATTCTTCTGTTATACTATTCTGCCGTATAGGGCAACCCTTATTGACATGGAATGGATTCAAAAATATAAATTAGAAAATAAATGGACGACTAATCAGAGCTTTCCAACCGCATTTTACGTTTATCAGAATCGCTACAGGTGCTCCGCATTTCATGAAATCCGACCCGAAATATCCACGTGCGGGAGCAGCTGATTCCCCCGTCAGCACCAGCTTGGACCCGGCATCGCCCCCCGCCGATCGCCCACACCGCGAAGACGCCCCTGTGGCTGCCTTTGCCCGCCTGGAGCGCGAACGCCAGGCATTTCATATCATCACCGAGGCGGCCTTATCGAATTCTGAATTAACGGATATCCTAAAAAAAGTCCTTGAAGACCTCCTGGATTTGCTGCGGTTCGATTTCGCCTCCCTGCGGCTTTACGACCCTCGGACCCGTCTGTTGCACCCAACGGCCATTGCCGGACGCAAGGTGCAAACCATGCCGGACAAGTTCCCCCCTCAGTCCATCGACGACCCCCACTACCTGGGGGCCTTTGTGGCCCGGGAGAACCAACCGGTATTTGCGCCCGTTCTCGAAAATCACCCCCTTGCCACCTCGCATGCCATGCGCATCCAGGAACTCGGGCTGCTGGGGGTCATTGCCCATCCCCTTGTGAACGCCGGGGGAGAGCTGATCGGGGTGGTGCAACTGCATTCCAGTGCTTCGCGGCCGAGCAGTCCGGGAGATCGAACTTTTTTTGAAACCGTGGCCCGGATGCTCGGCACCATTATTGAACACCGCCGGGCTGTGGATGCCCTCAAGGAAAGCGAACAGGGCTATCGCTCGCTTTTCGAAAATGCTCCGGCCGCCCTATGGGTGGAGGATTTTTCCGGGATCAAACAATACCTGAACCAGTTGCGGGCAAAGGGTGTCGACGACCTGGACGACCATTTCAAAGCCCATCCGGGGGCACTGGCCGATTGTGCCGCCCGGATCAAGGTGTTGGACGTCAACCGGCAGGCCCTTGATATTTTCCAGGCGCCTGACAAGCAGGCCCTCATGTCCGGTTTGGCGCAAATCGTGACCCCCCAATCCCTGCAGGCCCTGGCCAGGGAACTGGTGGTGATCGATGCCGGCGGCAAGGGTTCCACCACCGAGGTCGCGAACCTCACCCTGGCCGGTGAAAAACGGCAAATGATCATGCAGTGGTTTGTGGCGCCGGGCCACGAGAGCGATTACGGGCGGGTTTTCCTCTCTTTCCTGGACGTCACCGAAACCCGGGCATTGGAAGCGCAGTTGCTCCAGGCCCAGAAAATGGAATCCGTGGGGACCCTGGCCGGGGGCATCGCCCATGATTTCAACAATATCATGCAGGCCATCAGTGGCTACACCCAGCTCATGCTGTGGGATCGCGGACCGGAGGACCCGGACTATCTCAATCTGCGGGCCATCGAAAAAGCCGCCAGCCGGGCCAGCAAACTGACACGCCAGCTGCTGACCTTCAGCCGCAAGGTCCCCAGCGCCTTGAAACCGGTCAATCTCAATGCGGAAATCGAAGCCGTGCGGGCCATCCTGGTGCGGACGATTCCCAAGATGATCCGTATCGAGTGCCGTTTGGCCCCTGATATCAGCATTATCAACGCCGACCGCTCCCAGATCGAACAGGTCTTGATGAACATCGCGGTCAATGCCAGCCATGCCATGCCCGACGGTGGCCGTCTGGTCTACGAAACCCGCAATGTCGAACTGGACCGCACGTTTTGTCTTGCCCATCCGGAAGCCTCCGAAGGGCCGCATGTCCTGTTGAGCATTGCGGATACGGGGCACGGCATGGATGCGGAGACCCGGCTGCGGGTTTTCGAACCTTTTTTTACCACCCGGGAGATTGGCCAGGGCACCGGACTGGGCCTGGCCATGGCCTACGGGATCGTCAAGAATCACGGCGGCTACATCCACTGCGAGAGCGCGCCGGGCCAGGGCACCTGTTTCTCGCTATACTTCCCGGCGCTTCGAAAAGTGCAAGCGCAAGCGGGCAAAGACACCGACAAAAAAGCCATCGCCCCCTCGGGTTCGGAAACCATACTGGTGGTGGACGACGAAAAGGTGGTCCTGGATTTGGCCGAAACCATGCTGAAACGCTTTGGCTACGGTGTCATCCGGGCCGAGAACGGTGAAGCGGCTCTGGCGGTCATGGCAGAGAAGGCCGAAAAGGTAAACCTGGTCGTTCTGGACCTCAATATGCCCGGCATGGGGGGGCAGAGCTGCCTTGAAACCCTCAAGGCGCGCTACCCGGCGGTGCCGGTTCTGGTGGCCAGCGGCTACTCCCCCAATGGATCCATGCAGGATACGCTGGCATCCGGGGCGGCCGGCTTCATCGGCAAACCCTATCAGCTCCAGAAAATGCTCCAGACGATTCGGAACATTCTTGACGAAGGGAAAACCTGAGGTTGCCCCGTCCCATCCTTAAAAGGTCGGAATCACAAGGCGCCCGCCCGGTTGACAGAATTCCTCCTTACCCCCTTTTTGCCTCTATCCCGGATATTTCAGCTCGCCCGCAGGGTGAGACTTTTTCTATGCGTCTGGAAATCGGCGAGGGGTAAAAACTGTCGCCTGAAAACCATACCTCGAATAGCGCTTATATCCTTGAATCGTTGCATAAAATTTTCTGTGTAGGAAAAATTGCATGAAATATTCGGGCGGCGCCGGGCCAGGCCAAGTGCCTCGAGTCGAAAAATCAGCGCCTGGCCCTTGCACTTGGCGGCATTCCAAGCTAAAGAGATCCGCCAGATTATTGGAACCTTATAACGCATATTCCTGTTTGGACTGGAGTTGTTATGACCGAATCCACGAATGAATTTGACATTCGCAAGCAGAAGCTGGCGAAAATGGCCGCTGCCGGCGAAATCGTTTACAAAGACCGCTATACCGTAACCCATGATCTGGCCGAGGCCCGTCAGCTGGAAGACGGTATCGAAAACGTATCGGTGGCCGGGCGTATCGTGAGCCTGCGCAAGATGGGCAAAATGATTTTCGGGCACCTGTCCGACATCGACGGCAAATTTCAGTTTTTGATGAAAAAAGATTTTGTCGAGGCCACCTTCCAGAAGTTCAAGGACACGGTGGACATCGGGGATTACGTCGGCATCGAGGGTGAAATCTTCACCACCCGGACCGAGGAAAAGACCATTGTCGTCCGGAATTGGGGTCTGCTCTCCAAGGCCCTGCGGCCGCTGCCGGAAAAGTTTCACGGCATCACCGACAAGGAACAGAAATACCGCAAGCGCTACCTGGACCTGATCTCGTCACCCGAATCGGTTGCGCGGTTTCAGTTGCGGACCAAGTTCATCAACACGGTCCGTGACTATCTCAACACCCATAAGTTTATTGAAATCGACACACCGGTGTTGATCAACAAGGCCAGCGGCGCCCTGGCCAAACCCTTCAAGACCCACAACAATGCCCTGGATATCGACGTCTACATGCGCATCGCGCCGGAAACCTACCTGAAGCGCGCCATTGCGGGGGGCTACAACCGGGTCTATGAATTCGCCCGCTGTTTTCGCAACGAGGGCATCGACCCCTCCCACCTGCCCGACTTCACCATGCTGGAATACTATGCCGCCTACTGGAATTACGAGGACAACATGGTGTTCACCGAGAACCTGATCAAGGCGGTTGTCGCGGAAACCATCGGCGGTTTGCAGTTCACCTACCGGGGCACGGCCATCGATCTGGACGGCGACTGGGAGCGGAAATCCTTCCGGGAACTCATCCGGCAGGATTGCGGCATCGACCTGCTGGAGACCAACGACAAGGCCAAGCTCGTGGCCGCCATCGAGACCAACGGCATCGCCATCGAGCGCGATATCAAGGACCCCAGCATCGGCTACGGCACATTGGTGGACCTGCTTTACAAGAAGGTGTCACGGCCCAAGCTGGTCAATCCCACGTTCCTGACCGAACACCCCATCGACATCTCCCCGCTGGCGCGGAAGAATGATGACAACCCGGCCATCGTCGACCGTTTCCAACTGGTGATCAACGGGTGGGAAATGGTCAACGCCTATTCGGAGCTGATCGATCCCATCGACCAGATGCAGCGGTTCCAGGGGCAGTTGGAAGCCCGGGAACAGGGCGACCTGGAGGCCATGGAAACGGACGAGGATTTCGTGACCTGCATGGAATACGGCATGCCGCCCATGTCCGGCTGGGGCATGGGTATCGACCGGTTCGTGGCTCTCCTGACCGACACCGAGCACCTGCGGGATGTGGTGCTGTTCCCGCTGTTAAAGCCGGAGCAATAACCCCAGGACTGATATACAAACGATCCTTCAGGGCCTGCAGCGCTGTTTGCTGCAGGCCTTTTGTGTTAAATAGTGTTCGTCCAGAGATGCCATTTATGGATGGACACTAAATAATTGTTTTGCTCCTAACACTGTGCTAACAATTCGCTAACATTATGGCAGGCTAACATTCGGGGCGGGTCTCAAGGCCGGCCCCGCTCTTTGTGGGCAGGCCGTCGCTATGGGGCGGTCGGAGGCAGACAACTTTAAGCTTGAGGTAGGCATGGAACTATACGGCTTTGCCGTGGCGCTGCTGTTCGCCATCGCCATTGCGGACTTGATGGTGGGGGTCAGTAACGACGCGGTCAATTTTCTCAATTCTTCCGTGGGCTCCCGGGTGGCGCCCCGCCACATCATCATGATTGTGGCCAGCCTGGGCATCCTGGCCGGCGTGACGTTTTCCAGCGGTATGATGGAAGTGGCCCGCAAGGGCATCTTCCATCCCCGCTTTTTCCTGATGCCGGAATTGATCACTATCTTTCTGGCCGTCATGATCACCGATATCCTCTTGCTCGATCTTTTCAACACCTTCGGTTTGCCGACATCGACCACGGTATCCATTGTGTTTGAGCTCCTGGGGGCGGCGATTGCCGTATCCCTGGTCAAAATTTTTCACAGCGACCAGAGTGTCCTGGCCCTGGCCGATTACATCAATACGAGCAAGGCCCTGGCCATCATTTCCGGCATCCTGCTCTCCGTGGGCATCGCCTTTGTCTGTGGCGCCCTGGCCCAGTTCGCCACCCGCCTGGTATTTACCTTCAACTATGAAAAACAATTGCGGCGCTACGGCGGGCTGTGGGGGGGGCTGGCCCTTTCCATGATCACCTATTTTATCCTGATCAAGGGCTCCAAGGGGGCTTCCTTCATGTCGCCGCCCATGGTGGCCTGGATCAAGACCCATACCTGGACCATTTTTGGGGCCGGTTTTGCCGGGTTTACGGTGGTGTTCCAACTGCTCATGCTCACCACCCGCATCAACATCCTCAAACCCATCGTTCTGACCGGCACCTTTGCCCTGGCCATGGCATTTGCTGCCAACGATCTGGTCAACTTTATCGGAGTGCCCCTGGCCAGCTTCCATGCTTTCATCCTGGCCAAAACCAGCGCCGAGCCGCTGACCATGTCCATGGCGGCATTACAGAAATCGGTCCACACCGACACTCTTTTCCTTCTGGGGGCTGGGGCCATTATGGTGGCCACCCTGTGGCTGTCCCGCAAGGCCCGCACCGTGACGAAAACCGAGGTCAATCTGGGGCGCCAGGAGGAAGGGCTGGAGCGGTTTGACTCTTCCCAGCTCAGCCGTGTCATCGTCCGCATGGTATCCGGCATGTTCGAGGCCGTGCGCCGGGTGTTTCCGGAATCTTTCCGCAACCGCATCCGCCGCCGTCTCGACACCAGCGGGTATGAGCCGCCCCCCGGGTACGACGGCACCATCCCGGAGTTCGACCTGCTGCGGGCCAGCGTCAACCTGATGGTGGCCAGTGCCCTGGTGTCCTGGGCCACGAGTATGAAGCTGCCCCTGTCCACCACCTACGTGACGTTCATGGTGGCCATGGGGACTTCCCTGGCGGACCAGGCCTGGGGGCTGGAGAGCGCGGTCTACCGGGTCACCGGAGTCCTCACCGTGATCGGCGGGTGGTTTTTCACCGCATTCATGGCCTTCTCCGTGGCCCTGACCTTTGCCTTTGCCATTTCCTATCTTGGCGGGGGGGCCATCTTCCTGCTGCTGCTGATCGTTGGCCTGCTGATCTTCCGGAATTTCAAAATTCACCGCCGCCGTGAAAAGGCCGCCCAGGAACTGGAAGTCCTAGATCTCAAACGGGTGACCGATGCGGATTTCGCCATCCAGACCTGCTTCGAACACAGCGGCAGCCTCCTGTCCGCCGTACGGGACAAACTCGATCTCTGTTTCGAGGGGATTTTGACCGAAGACCGTAAACCCCTCAAAAAACTACGGCGGGAAACGAGCAAGGTCCAGGCGACGTCCAACATCATCGTGGCCAATATCTTCAAGACCTTGCGGCTTCTCCAGCATGAGGATGTGGCCCGGGCCGGAAAGTACAGCCACGTCATCTCAGCTTTGCAGGAGATGGCCGAAAGTCTGCGCGACGTGATCATGCGCTGTCACGTGCATACCTCCAACAAGCATGCCCCCCTGCTGCCGGCCCAGAAAAAGGAGCTGCAGAAAATTCGCAAATGTGTGGAAGCTCTGTTGGACGATACGGCCCGCATTTTGCTCAGCCATGAAGCCTTCAAATACCGGGAAGTGGCCGCCCACTACGTGAAGCTCAAGGGGCTTCTGGAAGAATATGACGACAACCAGATCGGGCGCATCCGTTCGGGGAAATCCAAAACCCGTTTGAGCATTCTTTTTTACGGGATCAACAATGCCTGCCTGAAGATCAGTGAGCAGGCCCTGCTGCTGCTGACCATCTTCGACGAAACCTTCCACTTGGAGGATAAAACCTGACGAGCCGCCAGGCGCCCCAACCCTTCATACGGTATGATGGCTTCCCTCTGATTTTTACACGAAAAACAGTGGCGCCAAGCAATAGCGGGAAGGCCGTTTAGCCAACCCGCTTTTTCTGTTATAAGGTATCTGCTCCCAATGCTGGGCCATCGTATCGGCGAACAGGGGCGCGAAGTGGGGTGCCATGCTGAAAACCAGACATAAGGTCTATTTTTGCGATGCTCGGCGTATGCAGATGCTGCCGTCGGCCAGTGTCGATCTCATCGTCACATCGCCGCCCTATCCCATGATCCGGATGTGGGATGGTGTTTTCTGTCAGCAGGACCCCCGCATCACCGATGCACTGGCGGAGGGGCGCCCCAGGGAAGCCTTTGAATTCATGCATTGCCTGCTGGACCCGGTGTGGGATGAGGCGTTTCGTGTCCTGAAGCCGGGCGGATTTGCCTGCATCAACATTGGTGATGCCACCCGCAGCATCGATGGGGACTTTGCCCTGTATCCCAACCATGCCAGAATTTTGCAGCATCTGTCCCAGGCCGGTTTTACCCTTCTGCCCGATATCCTGTGGCGTAAACAGACCAATGCGCCCAACAAATTCATGGGTTCCGGCATGCTGCCGGCAGGCGCCTATGTCACCCTCGAGCATGAATACATCCTGATTGCGCGCAAGGGCCCCAAACGGGTTTTCCAAACCGAAGGCGAAAAACAAAACCGGCGGGCCAGTGCGATGTTCTGGGAAGAGCGCAATCGTTTCTTCTCCGATATATGGACGGATATCAAAGGCACGTCCCAAGCACTTGCCAATAGCGAATTCCGCAAGCGCAGTGCGGCGTTTCCATTGAAGGTGGCCTATCGGCTGGTGAATATGTACTCGGTGCGCGGGGATCTGGTACTCGACCCCTTCTGGGGCACGGGGACCACCAGCGTGGCGGCTATGGCCGCCGCGCGCAACAGCATCGGTCTTGAAATCGATGCCGAGATGGAAAGCCATCTGGACGTCTGTACACAAAGCCTGTGCGACAGGCTGAATCATTATATCGAAGGCCGGCTGGCCCGACACATAGCGTTTGTGACCGAACGGATGGCAGGGGATGCCCCCCCGAAACACCGCAGCACGGTCTATGGGTTTCCCGTGGTTACCGCCCAGGAAAAAGCATTGATCCTCAATCCGCTCATACGGCTGAAGCGGTCCTCCCGCGCCGAAGTCAATGTCGAGTATGATGCCGTCCCCCAGGAAGCATTTTGCCAAGATTGGGAGGCTATCTTGCCCCCAATAGACCCGGAACGTCCTGACCAGGCGGCACCCGCGAAACGCCCTAAAACGGGTCCGGCACAAATGGAGTTGTTTTAGCCTGAACATCTCACTCTGTGGGCGCGCCCGATATGCTCATTGGCCGCGTTGTCAGGCGCTTGCGGTAGCAAAAGTACTGCGGCGCCCCTGATGCCGATGAACATCGCGAACGCGTGAACTATTCGGGTTAGGGCGGCGATCGACCCGCGCGGGTCGCATTACCATAGGTCCAAGGCTTGGCGCGGCCATTTCCCAGGAAGGAAGACCATGTCTGATTTGCTGCCCACCACTGTCCTGGCGATTCGTCACGGGGAAACCGTCTGGAATGTCGAGGAGCGCTTCCAGGGGCATGAAGACAGCCCGCTGACCGACACCGGACGACGGCAGGTCGACGCCCTGGGGCGCCGGCTGCGGGGTATGTCTTTTGATACGCTCATCAGCAGCGATCTCGGCCGGGCCCGGGAATCCGCCGCCATCATAGCCGCGCACACAGGTCATGACATGGCCACCGAGGAACGCCTCCGGGAGCGCCATTACGGCATCCTGGAAGGGCTCACTCTGCAAGAAATCAATGCCCGCCATGCCAAGGTCTTGAAGCGTTTCCATGCCGATGACCCGGACTATGTGATCCCCGGCGGTGAGAGCCACCGCATGCACTACGAACGCAACCGGTCCTGGATCGAGGAGTGGCTCGCCAACCGGGCCGGTTCCACCGTGGCCATCGTGGCCCACGGTGGGGTCCTGGACAGCCTCTTTCGCTACGTGGCCCGCCTGCCCCTGGCCCAGCCCCGCTGCTATGTGACCACCAATGCCAGTCTGAGTGTTTTTACGCACGGCCGTTTTTACGGAACCAACCGCTGGGTTATCCAGACCTGGGGCGATGCCGGGCATCTGGCCGGCATTGGCCATCATCGCGGCCTGGGCTGATTGTCCTGCCTATATTGGCGTATTATCTTGAAAGTATCCGCCCCCATCGATTCGCTCGGATCCTGCTGCTCCTGCCTTGCTTTTTCATCTTAGAGGCGTCGTTCACCTTTTGCACCGCAAGGAGATCATGATGGTCATCGATGTCTACCAGCAACTGGCACGCCATCTGGACCATCTGCCCGGGGGGTTTCCCCCCACCGGCTCCGGTGTCGAATTGCGGATATTACGCCACCTGTTCAGCCCGGAGGATGCGGCTTTGGCCCTTCATCTGACCCTGATCCCCGAGGAAGCCCGGGTCGTGGCCCGGCTCGCCGGGATAAGCGTTGCAGCGGCCACCCGGCGGCTGGAGGCCATGGCCCGCAAGGGGCTGTTGTTTCGGATTGAGGACGTGCCGGGCCGCCCGACCTATATGGCGGCCCAGTATGCTATCGGCATCTGGGAATGCCAAGTGAACCGGCTGACCCCGGCCTTTGTCAGGGATATGGAGGCCTACATCCCCTCCCTGAAGGATACGGCCTGGAAAAGGCCCCAGCTCAGGACCATTCCCATCGGCCAAAGTCTTCATCACGCGCTTAGCGTCATGCCCCATGAGCGCGCGCTGGACCTGATCGATCGCCATGACCGGTTTGCCGTCAACCCTTGCATCTGCCGACGAGAGCGGCGGCTCATGGGGGAGGGGTGCGGCAAACCGGAGGACGTGTGTCTTACCTTTGGCATTGTCGCCGATTTCATGGTGCGAAACGGCTGCGGCCGTGCCAGCGACAAGCAGGAAGTATTGGAGATCATTCAACGGGCGGATGAATGCGGCCTGGTGCTGCAGCCCGGCAATTCCAGGGACGTGCTTTACATGTGCTGCTGCTGCGGGTGCTGCTGTGCGGCCCTGCGCACCATCAAGCATTTGCCCAGGCCGGTCGGGTGGGTGGCCTCTCCATTTGTGGCGGCGTTCAACCGGGAGACCTGCGAGGGGTGTGGGGTCTGCCTGGAGCGCTGCCCAATGGAGGCCATCCACCGGGTGGAAGGGCAGATCACCGTGGATCCGGATCGCTGTATCGGTTGCGGTTTGTGCGTTTCAACCTGTCCCACCGGTTCCCTATCCCTGAAACGCAAATCCGAAGCGCGGAGGGAAAAAATGCCCAGGGATACCGTGGCATCCCTTTACGCCCTCGGACGCGCCAGGGGCAAGCTTGACATCGGCAAGGTTTTCAGGATGCAGGTGAAGTCCAAAGTGGACCGTCTCCTGGCGTTACGGTAACCCTGGCATGCCATCGTGTTTCCCGCCAGATTTTCATTACCCTAAAGCTTGGCGACCCCTTTGCAGATGCGGGCGCCGCCGGGCATGTCTTCTTTGAGAACATAGGTCGCTTTGGGATCCAGTCCGCTGTACATGCTCTGGACAAAAGCGCTGTGGCCGCTGGCGCATATGCGCCAGTCTTCCGGCATGTCATGGGCCTGCATGGCGTCATGCCAGGGGCAGCCGGTAAATTCGGTGGTCAGCTCTTGACCGGCGATTGACCGTTTTACCTGCATGCCGTGGATCTCTTCGGCGATTTGGCCGGCCTGGCGCAGTTCTTCGAGGCTGATCTTGTCACCCATCAGCGGTTTGAGCTGGGTCGCGGCCTGGGCCCCCAGGGTTTCCCACACCCGGTCGCTGGCCCGGCGGACCTTGTTACGATCCAGGCCTTCCTCCATCAGGTTTTTGATAGAAAGAGGGTTGCCAAGCGCGCCCGAATGGTTCACATTGCGTGGGCACTTTCCCCTTGTATGAAAAAAAGGCCAAGCTCAAAGCGTCAAGCTGAAAGGAAAGCCCAAGCAATGACGCCGATTCTTGCGGTAAACAATCTGACGAAAGCCTACGGCCCGTTGGTGGCGGTCGACGGCATCAGCTTTGCCATTCCGGCGGGCAGTTGTTTCGGCTTGCTGGGACCCAACGGCGCCGGCAAGACCACGACGCTGGAGGTGATCGAGAATATTCTGCCGCCCACCTCGGGCGACATTCTCTACAAGGGGCAACCCCGCAGCAGGGCGTTCCAGAACGAAGTGGGCATCCAATTCCAGCACACCTCGCTGCTGGCCATGCTGACCGTTTGGGAGACCCTTCAGGTATTCCAGGCGCTCTACACGGATGGCGAAGACCTCGATGCCCTGGCAGAAAAATGCCAGTTGCAGGAGTTCAAGCACCAGCGGCATGAGAACCTGTCCGGTGGACAGCGGCAGCGGTTCCTCCTGGCCCTGGCTTTGGTGAACCGGCCGCAACTGCTGTTTCTGGACGAACCCTCCACCGGTCTGGACCCCCAGGCACGCCGCAATCTCTGGGAAATCGTCCATGCCGTCAAAGCGTCGGGCAAGACGATTATCCTGACCACCCATTACATGGAAGAAGCCCAGCACCTTTGCGACGAAGTGGCCATCATGGACCACGGGCGCATTATCGCCCAGGGAACACCCGAGGCCCTGATTCACGCCCATTGCGAAGGCGTCACCGTCGTCCTGCCGCGCCACAGTTTCCGGCAGCCGCTGGAAACCCTGCCTCTCAGCGTGCAGGAAATGAACGGCGCTGTGCACATCCAGACATCGAATATCGATGATTGCCTCAAACAACTTTTGTCCTGCCAGGTCGATTTGTCCGACATGTCGGTGTATTCACCGAACCTCGAACATGTTTTTCTCAATCTCACCGGGCGGCACTTACGGGAATAAGCCATGCGGTTTCGACGGATCTGGGTCATGTTCAAAGCCCGCAACTGGGAATTCTTTCGCGACCGGGCTTCCTTCGGGTGGAATTTTCTGTTCCCCTTTCTGCTGGTGGCCGGCTTCGGCATTCTTTTCGGCGGCAGGGAGCCCACTGCCTACAAAATAGGTGTTTTCCCGGCACCCACCGGGGCCGTGGCGGTGGCGTCCCTGGACCTGCCGGAAGCCTTCAAGGAAACCCGTTTCCTCCAGTTTGTGGGCTTTGCCTCCCAGGACGACGCCCTGGAAAAACTGCGCCACCACAAGATCGACATCGTGATCCGAACCGGGCCGCCGCCTTACGCCTACTGGATCAACGACGCCGCCCCCAATGGCCACCTGGCCGAAAAAATCTTCCAGGCCAGCCTCACCGGCGGGGCTGACACCGCCTTGCTCCGGAAGGGCCGCATCACCACTGCTGAAATCCGCTACATCGACTGGCTGTTTCCTGGGATCCTGGCCATGAACATGATGTTCAGCGCCCTGTGGGGGGTTGGCTACATCGTGGTCCGCTACCGGAAAAACGGCGCTCTCCGGCGGTTGAAGGCCACCCCCCTGACCGCGTTCGAATATTTGAGCGCCCAGATGCTGTCGCGCATTTTCCTGCTGATGTTTACCCTGGTCGTGGTCTGGTTCGGGTGCGACCTGGTGTTTCACTTCCACGTGGAAGGATCGCTGGGCCACATCTTCCTGCTGTTCTTCCTGGGGAGCTTGAGCCTGACGGCCATGGGACTGGTCCTGGCCGCCAGGGGTACCAGCGAAGAATTCACCACCGGGACCCTCAATTTCATTTCCTGGCCCATGATGTTTCTATCCGAAGTGTGGTTCTCCCTCGAGGGGGCGCCGGGTTGGGTCAAACAGGTCGCCCAGGCGTTTCCGCTGACCCACCTGCTGCAGGGCATTCGCAGGATCATGAACGATGGTGCGGGCCTGGTGGACGTCTGGCCGCAGATCGCGGTGCTGCTTCTGATGACCGGAATTTTCCTGTCGGTGGGGGCCTATCTTTTCTCCTGGGATCAATAGAAGACGCGCAGGACTGCCAAAAAAGCCAATAATACCGCCACTTACTGGAAGGCTTCGAATAGCTTATTTCTACACGCGACAGTGGCTTCGGTTTGGTGACGTCAATGGACAAATCGGGAAGCGCCACCCGCAGCATCCGAACTCCCTGCTTTCATCGGGACTTCGCCCGATGCGTCCGCTTCTCCAGGGTGCGCATTCACCACGATCACACGTGCGTTCTCCAACGAATTGAATCGGGTGGCCGAGGCGGCCGTATAGGCGCCCATCATGTGCCCGACCACCACATCGCCCAGATGCAATTCCGGCAGGGGAATATCTTCGGCAATCACGTCGATGCTGTCGCAGGTCGGGCCGGCCAGAACGCTGGGGAAACGGCGCTCATCATCGGAAAATAGTTCCAGGGGATAGCGCATGTGGTCGAAAAGCTGGCCGCTGAACGATCCGTAGACCCCGTCGTCGAGGTAATACCAATAATGACCGTCGCGCCAGGCCTTGCCGATGACGGTGGCGACACAGGTCATGGCGGGTCCGGAGATGAAGCGGCCGGGTTCGGCAACAACGCTGACATGGGGCGGAAGTTCGACCAGGGCCCGGCGGATGGGGGCGCAGTAGCGGTCGATGTCCAGGGGCTTGCCATCGTACGCAATCGGAAAACCGCCGCCGATGTCGAGCATACTGATGGGGGCCGCCCCCGTGTCGCGGTGCTGCCGAATCAGGGTGTTGCAGGTGTGGATGGCATCCACCTGCTGCTTGGTGTCCAGGCACTGGGAGCCGACATGAAAACACAGGCCCTTGATATGGATGCCCAGGCGGGCCGCCAGGGTCAGCATTCCAGGGACTTCCGACACGGCGCAGCCGAACTTCTTGGACAGGTCCACCACGGCCGCCCGGCTGCGGAAGCTGATGCGCAGCAAGAGCCCGACGCGGTGCTTGTAAGGCAGGAATTTCAGGAGTTCATCCGTGTTGTCCACCACAAAGGTGGTGCAGCCGAACCGCAGGGCATCCCGGATGTCCCGGTCCCGTTTGATGGGATGAGAGTGCAGGGTCCGCCGGGGCGAAACCTGCCGTTCCCGGACCAGGGCAATTTCGCCTGAGGAGGCCAGGTCAAATCCTGCGCCCAGACCGGCGAGCATTTCAAGAATGGCCGGGTGCGGCAAAGACTTGATGGCGTAGTAAAGGTCGGTGGCGGGCAGGGCCTTTTTAAGCGCCCGGTACTGCGCTTCGACCTTGCGGGCATCCAGTATCAGCAGGGGCGCACCGTGGGCCTGGACGTATCGCCGGTATCGGGCGCCATGCGCATAGGAAGCATAAAGCAGGTTATTCATTGGTGGCCTTCCCGATCGCTTCGAGCATATACTGGGGCAGGGCAAAGGCGGCCCTGTGGACTTCCGGGTTGTAGTAGCGGGTCGCGATGCCGCTTTGGCGGTAGCGCGCGGCCAGAATGTCGAGCCCGGTTCTTCTGAGAGCCGGGTTGTCCGTTCCCCAGCCGAAGGCCATGATGCCGCCGATGTAGGTCGGAATGGCCGCGGCAAAAAAATGCCAGTCATCAAATACCCGGGCCATGCGCCGTGCTGTGGTGGCGACTTCTTCCTTTTGCATGAAGAAGACGCCGTTCTGGGTCGTCAGGATACCGCCCGGGCGGAGACACCGGCGGCAGGCCGCATAAAAATCCTGGCTGAACAGGGTCTCCCCCGGCCCGATCGGGTCGGTGCTGTCCGAGATGATCACGTCGAAGCGCTCCGGTGTCGTGCGAACAAAGTTCAACCCGTCGTCGATGACGATGTTGACCCGGTGGTCGTCGAAAGCCCCGCGGGAATGATTGGGCAGGTATTCCCGACAAAGATCGATGACCTGGCGGTCGATTTCCACCTGGGTGATATCTTCGACGGATCGATGGCGGATAACTTCCCGCAGCATGCCCCCATCGCCACCCCCGACGATCAGCACCCGTTTGGCGTTCCCGTGGGACAGAATCGGCACATGGGCCAGCATCTCGTGGTAGATGAATTCATCTTTTTCCGTTGTCTGGATGATCCCGTCCAGGGCCATCACGCGGCCGAAGGCGGCGTTGTGAAAGATGATCAGATGCTGGTGGTCGGTTTTGATTTCGTGCAGCTTCTCGTCGATGCGAAAAACCTGGCCATAGCAATCATACAGGGTTTCGATGAATTCAGGCATCGTCACGAATTCCTCTTAATTTTTCGGTCAAATTCACGGTTTGCGGTGCGAAGGCCTTTTCGAGGATCGGCAGGGCCGCTTCGGGTTGAGCGTTGCCGCACATGAAAATGTCGAACGCGGCGAAATCCCTTTCCGGCCAGGTGTGCACGCTGATGTGGGACTCCGCCAGCACCGCCACCCCCGATATGCCGCCGTTGGGCGTGAAATGGTGAAGATGGATGTGCAGGAGCGTTGCGCGGCACGCGTCCACGCATTCCCTTAGCGCCGTCTCCATCCGTGACAAGTTGTCCAGGTGTTTGGCTCCCCAGAAATCGAGGATCAGGTGGGTGCCGGCAAAGCAGATCCCGTCTTTTTCGACGAAATGGTCGTCTGCCGCGCCGTCAATCGAGATGTGGTGGTGCTCCGGCCAGGTGTTTCCAGGCCGAATCTCCCCCAAGGGCAAACCTAAATCATAAACTGCAATCCCCACTCTTTTCATTCATTGGGCCCCCCCTTCGGTATGGTTGGCAGTTGGTCATAAGCGCCGTCGGAACGGCCGAAAATGAAAAAAACTGGAGGCATTTAATGCAATATTTTTAAAAGTGCAAGTTTTTTTTGATGGGGCATCCACAGCCGGTGAGGTCGTGCCTATTTCCTTGTGAGGAGATGTTAAGGGAAGGGAATGGCCAAAGCCCTGTCGGGGGCTTCATGCCGGTATAACGGCCCGGCCATTCCCTGTTTGGATATGTCAAGGCAACGAATTGCCAATGCCGTCCACCTGCGGATAGGGCCTATCAGGCGGATGCATCCAGGTGGGCTTGCAGGTAGCGGTAGGCGGTTGTCAACTCACCCCTGTGGAGGATGGTCGCCCGTTTCAGTTCGTCCGGCAGTTGCAGGGCCTCGAAGGGCTGACTGAAATCCGCCGTCGCCAGAGCCTGCATGTAGCCTCTCAATACGCTGCTGAAATGTTGCGACGATTCCCGGGGAATCTCCGCCGGCAGGATTTCAACCGCCATGACCACCGGTCCGTGCCCGGCCACGCCGTCGACGGCGCGGGCGCTTTCCGGCTCGTAGACATAGAGCGGATTGCCGGGTCCGGTGGGCTTTACGGTGCACTGGACCGACCCGTCCGGATCACAGCTGATATCCCCGACAACCCGCAGTTTGGGCTGCCGTCCGTTGGCCCACATGCGCCGGCAGTCCGCCGAGGTTAGCAGCCGCGGGTAACGCTGGTCCCAGTAGATACAGTTCACCAGCAGGGTGAGGTGCTCGGCCAGGGGGGCAAAAACGCTGCGATAGGCCTGGCTGCCTCTGTCAAAATAGTCCGCCAGATTGAAAGCGGCGCCGGTCTCCAGGGGGACCATGCAGTCCTCTTCCCGGAAGACGACTTTGAAGAGGCGGTCGTTGACGCCGGCCGGGAGCTTGCCCAGTTGATCCGGCGCAATCTCTTCGTGGGGCAGGAGGTCGAAGATTTCCTGGGCGCCCTGGGAGACATTCCCGTAACCGGTGAAACCGCAGACCAGGGGGGTGGTCACGGCGGGCATCCCTCCGCGCTTGATATCTTCGGCTACAACGGAGAGATCTTCCCGCGCCGCATCCAGGTTGCGATAAGTCCGGGCCTGCCGCAGGCGGGTCAGGGGCGTTTCAATTTTCTCCCAGTCCAGTCGCTGGCCCAGGGCCCACAGGCTGTTGACCATACCGGCCAGGCCGGCATGGCGTCCGAAGAAGATCAAACGGCGGTTTTGTTCGTCCACGATCCGCTCATAATCGATCAGGGTAGCCTTCAGCTCCATCAAACGGCGCAGCATGGGCATATTGTAAGCCTGGCCCTTGATGACGTGGGAGAAGAAAAGATAGGTTTTTTTCTCTTCGAGCCGTTGCGAGGGGATTTCCTTGATGCCCACGATGATGGGGCAGTCCACCAGGGATTCTGTCACCGCTACCCCGGCCTCCTTGAACTCCGTATCGCCGATGGCCCGCTGGGGGCTGGATTCCACCGCCACCTGGAGGCCTTCCCGGGCCAGTTTCCGGATATCCTCCGGCACCAGGGGAACGCGCCGCTCCCACGGGCTTTTGTCTTCTGCACGAATGCCGATTTTCATATGGTTATCACCTTTTATGGTTCGCAGACCCTTCCGGCCGCCCCTGCAAAAGTGGGGCGAAATCCGCCATGGTCCCGGTTTCGATGGCCGTCAGCGCTTCCAGCAGCCGCCGGCGGTCCACGGCCGTCATCACACCGTCGGCGAGTCGCTCAAATTTTTCCACCAGTCGCGGCCTTCCCAGGGGATTGCGCGGGTCTCCCAGAGGGAAGCGGACTGTTTGCTCATAGCGGCCCCGGTCGGTTTCCACGACCACCCGGGCGCCGGCCTCGGTGGGGAAACGTCGATCCATGTCCGTATCCACCGCAAGACACACCCGCCGCGCCAGAGCTACGGTCTTCGGTTCCGTCAGTCGGGTGGGTGATATCGGCAGCAGGGCGGCGGCACCGCTTCGTGCCGCCAGAGCCAAACAGAAGGGCACGCTGTATTGGGCGGCCTCGATGGTGGGTGGGTCAGGGTAATTGTTGAGGCGCAGGGCGCGCTCGAAGGTGTGGACCGTGATCCCGGTGATCTGCTCCGAAGCTATTGCCGCCTGCGCCATCAGATCGATCAGCCCGTCGATGGCGGCGTGGATCCAGCGGCAGCAGGCGTAGGGTTTGAAATAGACATCGGTCACCGCGTACGTGTGACCCAGCCCGCGCAGAATGCGGCGGCCATCGAAGTAGTCCGGATGATCCAGAATGTCCAGGGGGCCGGTCATGCCCTGCTCGGCCAGTTCCAGAGCGGCAAGCCCTGTGAAGACGGACCAGGGGATGCCTTCCTTCACCTGGTTGCCCATGACCGCGCTGTACCCTGCCGCCGATAGCCCCGGCGAAAGCACCCCGGCGATGGCCAGCGCCTGGGCCAGCACTTCGGGCGTGACACAACGCAGCCGGCCGGCGGCCGCGGCGGCACCGTAGGCGCTCCAGCGGCCTGTGGAAAGGGTGTCCAGTCGGCTGAAATCCCGCGCGGCGCCAATGCGCACCGCGACTTCGTATCCGGCTGTGGCCGCCGCAATGATGTCGCGCCCACCGGCGTCCACAGCCTGGCCGACGGCCAACACACTGGGCAGAATCGCGGCTCCCGGGTGTCCGCCGGCCGCCCTTTGGCCGTCGTCCAGGTCGAGGGCACTGGCGGCGGCGCTGTTCACCAGAGCCGCCGCCTCGGGTCGCAGGCGTTTGGTCGTGAACCACACATTCGAAGGTCCATCGGCAAAGAAGCTTGCCGCCATGCGGCGGGTATGACGTGCGGGCGGGGTTGTTGCGCCTGCGGCCGCAGCCGCCAGGAGGTCGATCAGGCAATCCTTGACCGCCTCGCCCACGGCAGAAGGTAGCTGGTGAACGTCCAGGTCCAGCACATACTCGGCCAGAAGCCGGGTGGTATAGCTCATTGCGTCGTCCTTTCCGCATTCCCCGGGGCGGCTGCCATGGCAGCTTCCCAGACAGCCGTATCCAGGTGACCTTCTTCGATAAGGCGCTGGCGGGCGACGTCCACCGCATTCCGCCACAGGGCCACATCGACCGTCAAATAGACCGCCTTGAAGCGGCTGATGTTGAGGCGTTCGTTTTCTTTTTCGGCATCCAGCACACAGCGACTGAAAAATTCCCCGGCGGTGTCGCAGGCATCTTTCAGGCCCTCCTGGATCCCTGGAGGCAGCACCTGGTAGCGGCTGTCGTTGATCCCCAGCGACAAAACCGGCGGCAGGTCCGCCAACCGCGTCACGAAACGGGCATAGCGGCAAAACCTCAGGGGATAGAGATGGGTCTTATGGGTGGGCACGACGTCTACTTTGCGGGACCGCAGGGCGGCAGCGACCCCGTTCCAGGGTACGGCCACCGGATGGGCGCCCATCAGCCGCCAGAAGTGTTGGTGGATGTCCGACAGCGGCGTGCGGACCCGCAAACCGCGGATGTCCTGGGGTTCCGTGATGGGTTTTTCGGCCACGAGCACCCATTCCCGGCCCCGGAACCAGTTCCAGCGGGAGTTCAAAAAACGAATGCCGGCCCGACGAAGGGGCTCGCAGAGCGCATGACGGAAGTGGTCGCCGGACAGAAAGGCCTGGCGGTGATCCTCGTCCCGAAAGGTATAGGGGAGCGCGAAGAGCCTGAAACCGGGCACAAAGGCGTCATAGTAAAAAGGCTCCTCGATGAACAGATCGATGAGCCCTTCCCGCAGGGCCTCGACCTGGGTGCAGGCCGTTCCCAACTGGGCCAGGCTCAGGGGAATGAGCGAAATGCGTTTCCCGGTGCGGCGGTGGACATTGTCGGCAAAGGCCTTGATCCCTTTGTCCTCGGGGCCTTTTACGGTGGTCAGGGTACCCAGTACCCGTGGCATTTCGTCGCGGCTCTGGAAAAGATAGCCCATCGGCCGATCGAAAACCCGGCACAGAGCGGCCAGGACCTTGCTGGAAAGCACCGCCTTGCCGTTTTCGATCTTGGAGAGCTGGCCCTGGGAGATTCCGGAACGACCGGAGACCTCCACGGCGGTCATGCCGGCGGCCAGGCGAAGTTCGCGCACCCGCTGGCCCACCCGTATCTGGATTTCGCGTTCCAGATCATCGCGTTCGGTTTGCTGCGGTGTCATGGTTTCAGGCCGATTCGATTTCCTCTGTCCGGTGATCGAGTTTCATGCCGCGCGACGTGAGGGCTTCAACAAGGTCTCCGGGTGGCACGTCGCGGGTCGGGGAGAGGACGCCCGGACGGGTGATCCGGCCGTCCAGGATCATCTGAGCCCCGATACTGGCCGTGTAGCCTACGGTCCGGTTCATGGCGAAGAGGCCCGTCGCCAGGTCCCGGTAGTCAATGAGGTCGTAAGTAACCCTTTGCGTCCTGCCGTCCTTGCGGCCCCAGGCGGTAACCCGCAACACCACCATGTCCCGTTCGTCATCGGCAAATTGCAGTTGGGGCGCCAGGTGGTTCACCAAAAACCGGCGGGGAGAGACCGGGTGGCCGTCGACATCCACGGGCCGGTCGTCGAAGAAGCCCATCTGGGCCATCACCGACCAGAATTTCCGGTGGCCGGGATAACGCAGGGCAAAACGGCCCATGTCCCGGATGTGGGCCCCCAGGTCGAAGGCCTCGATATAGTGGATGGCGTCACCGTTGGGATAAGCCTCCAGCGGTCCCAAGCCGGGAAAGGTTACCGTATGGCCGTGTTTCTCCTGGAAGATGGCTTCGCCGGGGATGGCGATTTCACGGCCGTCCTTGAGCATGCGGGCCGGGCGTTTGTAGGCCTTGAGCACACCGTCGAATGTCCAGGTGATTTTGTAGTGCAGCGGGTTGTCGTCCGCGCAGGCGGGTTCGGGCAGCCCTGCCCCGTAGGAATAGAGGCCGTGCACTTCGTCGAGTTCGTCCACTGCCAGGCGGGCCAGCACCAGGTCGATACCCGGGTCCATGCCCATTTCGGGCAGGACGATAATTTCTTTCTCTCTTGCTTCGGCATCCAGTTCGGACACACGGCCGGTATAACTGCTGCTCACGAAATGGCAGCCGGCGGCCAGGGCGGCTTGGGCAATGGGATGGTTGAAATCGGGCGGCAGCATGCAGATGGTTACCTGAGGGGCTACGGCGCGCATCAGGTCGAGGCATTCCGCCGCCTGCGAAGCGTCCAGGCGGGCGGCGCGGCACTTGCTGTAGCCTTTGCCCGCTAGGTGGGCCTTGACGACGGCGTCATCCATATCCGCCACCACGATTTCGCTTACTTGGTCGTTTTTCACCAGATCCTGCACAACCGCCTTACCTTGCAGTCCCAGACCCAGTACCAGTACTTTCATCAAAGCATTTCTCCTTTTGGTCGCGTTGGGTGCTTCCATCGGCGGCCGCTGATCGAATCAAATATTGCGCAGGCGCGGGTCCAGTGCGTCCCGCAGCCCATCACCCAGCAAGTTGATGGCCAGAATCGTGATCATGATGGCGACGCCCGGCAGGGTCACCAGCCACCAGGCGTCCGTAATGTAGATGCGGCCTTCGGCCAGCATGCGTCCCCAGGTCGGCATCGGAGGGGGGACCCCCATGCCGAGAAAAGAGAGACCGCTTTCCCAGATGATGATGTTCGCCACCCGCAGGGTGCCCAGCACCAGCAGGGGCGAGAACACGTTGGGCAGGATGTGACGGAAGATGATCACCCGGTGCGGCGTGCCGATGGCCCGGGAGGCTTCCACGAACTCTTTCTCCTTCAGGGAAAGCACGCTGCCGCGAATGGTCCGGGCGTAAGTCACCCAATCGGAAAGGCCCAGCACGAGGATGAGGTTGAAGATCGACGTGCCCAGTACGGCGATGACGGAAATCGTGAGCAGCATGAAGGGGTAGGCCATGAAAACATCGGCAATGCGCATGACGATGCTGTCCAGTCGGCCGCCATAGTACCCCGACACCAGCCCCAGGACGATGCCGGCCAGCGCGGCTACCAGCACGGCGGAGAACCCCACCAGCAGCGATACCCGGCTGCCGTGCAGCAGGCGCGCCAGGACATCCCGTCCCAGGTTGTCGGTACCCAGGGGGTGCACCCAGACGCCGCCGTCCTGCCAGGCCGGCGGTGTGAAGCGGGCCAGGAGGTCCTGCTCCAGGGGGTCGATGGGGTAGAAGAGGGGAAAGCCCAGACTGATCAGGAGCACCAGGACGAGCATGACGCCGCCCACCAGGGCGCTGGGGCGGCGGGCCACCTCCCGCATGGTTTCGCCGGCATACCGCAGCCGGGGTTCGATCTTGTCGAACAGTTGCGCGTTACGGAGGGCCTGCACGTTCATTTGTCCTCGAAGTAGTTGATTTGGGGATCCAGGTACATGTAGAGCATATCCACCAGAAAATTGACGGCCACGAAGATCAGGGCCAGCACCAGCACGATGGATTGAACCAGCGGGTAGTCGCGGTTGAAAATCGCCTGGACCACCAGCCGTCCCACGCCCGGCCAGGCAAAGACCGTTTCGATGATTACAGTGCCGCCCAGCAGAAAACCAAACTGCATGCCGGCCACGGTCACGATGGGAATCAGGGCGTTTTTGAGGGCATGTTTGCTGATGACCATGCGCTCCCTGAGGCCTTTGGAGCGGGCGGTGCGAATATAGTCGAGATTGAGCACCTCCAGCATGACCGAACGGGTCAGCCGTGCGAACATGGCCGTGAGGCTCAGCCCCAGGGCCAGCGACGGCATGATGAGGTGGGCCAGCGTACCCCGGCCCGAGGTGGGCAGCCAGCCGAGCTGGACGGAAAAGAGCAGGATCAGCATGATGCCCAGCCAGAAGTGGGGCATGGACAACCCGAAAAGCGCCCCCAGCATGCTGCCCATGTCGAGCAGGGATCCCCGCCGGACCGCGGAGATGATGCCGATGGGCACCGCCACCACCAGCGCGATTATCATGGCCGCAGTGGCAAGCTCGAGGCTGGCCGGCAGCCGTTCGATGATCAGCTGCATGGCCGGAATCTTGTAGTAGAGCGAGTTTCCGAAATCCCCCTGGATGGCCCTGAAGGCGAAACGGAAATACTGCTCGTAGAGCGGGGCGTTGAAGCCCAGCTGTTCCCGCAGGGCCTCGATCTCCTGATGGGAGGCGTCGGCCGGCAGCATGAGCATGACCGGGTCACCGGACAGGTGGATGAAGAAAAAGCTGATCACCGAAATGCCGATGATGACAAACACGGTATGCCAGAGTCTTTTCAGTAGATAAGGCAGCATAGGCCCTCCGCGGGTCCGCCGCCGGGAAGTCCGGCGACGGACCCGCTACGGGGTAAATACAACTACTTTTTCGGTTTGGCGTAGCGCATGTTCAGGAAGCCGTCGCGGCGTCCCTGGTAGTCCACGTCATTGGCTACGGCGAACACCTCGGGCACGATGTATAGATAAGCCCAGGGGGCGTCCTCGTAGAGCATTTCGTCGATCTGGGCGTAGACCTTGGCCCGCTCGGCGCGGTCCATGATCGTACGGCCCTTGTCGAGCAGCGCGTCCACGGCCTCGTTTTTGTAGTAATAGTCCCGGCTCTTGGAGTGGAACAGGGAGTAAATGTAGCGGTCGGGCTCGGGCGCATCATCCCACCAGTAGATGTAGAGCTGGTGCTTTTTACCCTTGTAGCGTTCCCACATGACGGCGCGTTCGTAGGGTTCCAGGGTTACGCGGAAACCGGCTTTGCCCATATTGGCGGCAATGGCTTCGGCCTGCTCCTGGATCTGGGACATGTAGGTCGGGTAGGCCAGCCGCACGTCGAGTCCGTCGGCATGGCCGGCCGCTTTCAGAAGCGCCTTGGCCTTGGCAGGATCGTAGGCGTAGGGTTTCAGGTTGGGGCTGGCACCGAAGGTGCGCGGGCTGATGGGGCCGTTGCAGATAATGGCCTTGCCGCCGAACAGCGCCTTGCCGATGAGCGCTTTGTCGATGGCGTGGTTGAGGGCCTGGCGGACCCGCACGTCGTCGAAGGGCGCCTCGTAGGTGTTGATGCCCAGGTAGGGCATGACGCCCATCTGATTGGTGAGATAGGCCTTGCCCGACCCGGCGATCTTCTTGCGCTGGTGTACCGGAATGGCGCTGGCAACCTGGGCTTCGCCGGTCAGCAGGGACGCCACGCGGGAGGCTTCTTCGGGATTGGCCTTGAAGACCACCGTTTTATAGGCCGGTTGGGGGCCGTAGTACTTGTCGAAACGCTCCAGCACAATTTCTTCGCCCCGCATCCATTTGCTCAGCTTGTAGGGGCCGCATCCCACCGGATCGGTGTTGTACTTCTCGTCGCCTACTTCCTGGACGTATTTGGGGGGCACGATGGGCAGGTAGTAGCCCAGTATGTAGAGGCCGGGGGCGTAAGGTTTGCCGGTTTTGATCGTAAAGGTGTATTCGTCCACGACGGCCAGTTCGGTGAAAGCCGAGAGCAGTTTGCCCTTGTGGGGGGATTGCATCCCTTCCTTGCTGACGCGGTCGAAGGAGAACTTGACGGCGGCGGCATTGACCGGCTCACCGTTGTGGAACACGGCGTCCTTGCGAAGGGTGATCTTCCAGGTCAGATCGTCCGTTTTTTCCCATTTTTCGGCCAGGGCCGGTAGGACGGAGGCGTCCTCCTGGGGGTGGAAAAGCGTGTCGTGAATGTTGTAGCAGACGCTCATGGTCGTCTGGATCGAGTTTTGCATCAGGTCCAGGCCCACGGGCTCGGCTTCCTGCACCACCACCAGAGTGTCGGCACCTGCGGCGGCGGCCGGAAAGGCCCCCAGCGCCAGGCCGATCACGGCCAACAGACTGATCAGCATCCATCTTTTCATCATTCAACCCTCCTTCAGTTTACGGTTGCACCTTGCGATTGGTGTTGCCGTCCAAGGCGTGCCTCGGACGGGGTTTTCCCTCGGGCGGCACCGGTTCCCAAACCGGGCCTTCCGTATGCAGATGGCAGGCCACGCGATGTCCGGGGCCGGCTTCCCGTGTGACCGGTGCCTCGCGGCTGCATATGGCCATGCGCTCCGGGCAGCGCGGGTGAAAGCGGCACCCCGACGGGGGGTGCAGGGGGGACGGCACATCCCCCGTGAGCAGGATCCGCCGCTGTTTGCGGCGGGGGTCCGGCTGGGGCACGGCCGAAAGCAGTGCCCTGGTGTAGGGATGTTTCGGGGCCTCGAAAAGGGCGTCGGCCGGAGCGGTTTCCACGATCTGTCCGAGATACATGACCGCCACCCGGTGACTGACATGGCGGATTACCCCCAGATCATGGGAAATGATGACATAGGAGAAGCGGAACTGGCGTTGCAGCCGCACCATTAGATTGAGAATCTGGGCCTGCACGGAAACATCCAGGGCCGACACCGGCTCGTCGGCAATGATCAGGCTGGGCTGCAGGATGAGCGCCCGGGCGATCATGATGCGCTGGCGCTGCCCGCCGGAGAATTCGTGGGGGAAGCGCTTCATATGCTCGGGCAGCAGTCCCACTGTCTGCAAGGCTTCCTCCACCCGCTGCCGGCGTTCCCGGCTGTCACCGACGCGATGGGTCAGAAGGGGTTCCTCCACGATGCGTTCCACCGTCAGCCGGGGATTGAGGGACCCGAAAGGGTCCTGGAAAATCATCTGCATCTCCCGACGCATTTCCCGTTCTTCCCGATGCCCCATCGACAGCACGTTTCGGCCCTGGAACCATACCTGTCCGTCGGTGGGTTCGATCAAGCGCAGGATGGAACGGCCGGCGGTGGACTTGCCGCAGCCGGATTCCCCCACCAGCCCCAGGGTCTCTTCCGCTGCCAGGCTGAAGGAGATCCCGTCCACGGCATGCACCACTTCCCGGCGGCTGCGCAACAGGCCGCGTCGCACCGGAAAGTGTTTGACCAGGTTATAGACCTGTAAAAAATCAGTCATGGTCGGCCATCCAGCAGGCCACCCGGTGTCCGGGGGCCAGTTCACGCAGTTCGGGGCGTTTCTCGCGGCAGACAGCCTCCGCCCGGGGGCAGCGCGGGTGAAAGGCGCATCCGGTCGGCAGGCTGAGCAGACTCGGCACTGTCCCGTCGATTTCATAGAGATCCCCCTGGACGCCTCCCGGGGCCAGCGATGGGATCGCCCGCATCAAGCCCCTTGTATAAGGGTGCCGGGGGGTTTCGAACAGGGACAGCGTCGTCGCGGTCTCCACGATTCGGCCGGTGTACATCACCACCACCCGGTCGGCCGTCTCGGCAATAACCCCGAGATCGTGGGAGATGATGACGATGGCGGTCTGGAGTTCCTCACGGAGCTGGTTCATCAGGTCCAGGATCTGGGCCTGGATGGTCACGTCCAGCGCCGTGGTGGGCTCATCGGCGATGAGCAGGGCAGGTCGGCAGGCCAGGGCCATGGCGATCATGACACGCTGCCGCATGCCGCCGGAGAGCTGGTAGGGATATTCCCGGAGTCGGCGGCGGGGCGCCGGCACGCCGACTTTCTCCAGCATGGCGGCGGATTTTTCCAGGGCCTCGCTTTGATTGATGGACCGGTGCACCCGATAGACCTCGGAGAGTTGGTTGCCGATGGTAAACACGGGGTTGAGGGCGGTCATGGGTTCCTGGAAAATCATGCTGATTCGATTCCCCCGGATATTGCGGATCGCTTCGTCCGGTTGGGCCAGCAGGTCCATGCCTTCAAACACAATCCGGCCCCCGGCGAAGTGCGCCGGCGGGCTGGGTAACAACCGCAGGATGGACAGGGAGAGCACGCTCTTGCCGCAACCCGATTCCCCCACAACCCCCAGGACTTCGCCGCTGTCTAAAGTCAGGCTGACGTTATCCACCGCTTTTACCATGCCATGCGGCGTGCGGAAGTGGGTCTTCAGGTGGTCGACTTCGAGAAGCGGCATAACCTCACTTTCGGTTCAGAGTCCGGGAGGACGTGGGGATCAATGGTGTCCGGCCGCCTGACGGCCGGTAGCGGCCCGGATTTCGAGCTGACGAATCAAAATTGTTATGATTCCAGGAATATTTGGATAACTGAGTGTGAGGACTATCGGAGTTGAATATTCCTGTCAAGAATATTCTTTGGTTCTCCGGTTTGCTTGTCGTCATCTGTTTCTTCTGTCGGGAAATGGCACAATCCAGATTGACCACATCATTGTCACGATATCGGACAACCAACTAAAGCTCTTTTCAGCTCGCTTGAGTTCCCAATGTATACCTTTGATAGCTTTCGCTTTGGTGTCGGCATTTATGGCCGCAAGCAACACCAGCTTGAAAAATGAGCGTGGCCGGCAGCTTGTTGGTCTATTACCGGCATCAATGTTGACGACGCATCGACAACGTGTCGGCCATTTTGTCAGGATCAACCGAAAAATTGTCTGGCCCCTGTCAAAATTCCTCGACAAACCCATCCCAGATCACAGAAACCCATCAACAAATAAGCGGCCCACCCCCATGAGGTGAGCCGCTTATTTGTTTAAACTGTTTTTGTCGGGGCGAGAGGATTTGAACCTCCGACCCCTTGAACCCCAAGTCTCGTCTTAAAGTTGCGCATCTTTCCTTCTCGTTCGTTTTTCTCCAGCTGGTTTGTTATTCAAAATTACTGAAATTATGACATATTGCATCGGAATTTTTAATATAGATCTTGATCTGTCGTTATCTTTTTGTTAAACATTTTTCATACATAAGTATACACTAAAAACGAAAAAGCCAAACCCGGTGTGAGCCGGGGGTGGAACGCCACGGGTCTCAACGAGACAGCCGGGTTGCCGAAAACGAAATGGTAGCCGGGTTTTCATTGAAAGCCCGGTTTTTTATTGTCGGCGGTGAGAGGCATTCAAAATAACAGTTGTTGCAGATGATAGGAGGGGAAATGAAAGTTGTACGTAGTCTATGGATCGTGCTTGTTGCTGCGCTCATTTCGGTACCTGTTTATGCGGAAGAGACCAGTCTACGCCCGTATCTTGGGGTAGAGTTGGAAAGAACCAGAGTCGATCTGGATTCGGGGGGATATAATACGGCGGGGATGTTCGAGAACACCAACGACGACAATGATGCCGAAACGGCCTACGGTCTCAAGGCCGGATTGGAGTACGGCCGGTGGCGGGCTGAATTGAGTTATGTCGATCGACAGGATTTCGAGTTTACCACCGACAGCTTTCTTCCGCCAACACCGACCTTTTTCTATGATTCGGAGGTGCGAGCCGATTCTCTGATGCTGTCGGTTTTCTATACGTTTTTCAAACATGAAGCCGTCGCCTTTTACGCTGGGGGCGGCATCGGCGGCACCAAAGTCAAAATCGATGTGACCGACGGTGTGGTCGAAGGGGATGAGCGCAACATGAATTTCACCTGGCAGATTGAAGGCGGGGCCGAAATCGAATTGTCGGACAATTGGATTCTGCAAGCCGGCTATCGCTATATCGACATGGGGGATGTGGATGTCGATCTGACGTCGATAGGCTTACTAATTCCTGCCGGTAACTACGAAGCGGATTTGGTGGCGACGGAAGCATTTTTGGGGCTGCGCTACCGTTTTTGATGGTTTGGTTGCATGAAACTGGAAATCTGATAACGCCCACAAGCAAGTAGAAGAATATGGTGCCCTTGCCTGGTTGAAATGATCAGCAGGGGCACTGTAGTTTTGACTGATTGAATTGAAGGCTTGTCGGCCACCCTGTCAAGATTTGCCGACAAACCGATCCCAGGAACCAGACTCCCCTTAAACAAAAAAGCGGCCACCCCTTGAGGTGAGCCGCTTTATTGTTTAGACTGATTTGGTCGGGGCGAGAGGATTTGAACCTCCGACCCCTTGAACCCCATTCAAGTGCGCTACCAGACTGCGCTACGCCCCGACGCAAAAAGGCTGTTTAGCACCTTGCCCTGGGGCTGTCAACCGGAGAATCGCGATGCGCCTGTCATTCCGGACTTGATCCGGAATCTTCTGGCATTGCATACCCTGCCCTACGAGATGCCGGATAAAGTCCGGAATGACGGGTATAAATAGGATGTTTCAATGGGACCTGAAAATCAGCATCCCGGGTTTGGAAAGGTTGTTCGTCCGCCGCGTCTTAAGGCCGGGGATACCATCGGTATTGCCGCACCGTCCGGCCCGTTCGAGAGCGATCTTTTTACACAGGGCATGGATGTATTGCGGGAAATGGGTTTCAAGATCCACATCCCCGAGGCCATCTTCCGGAAAAACGGATTCCTGGCCGGGCCGGATGAAGCCCGTGCCGGGGTAATCAACACCCTGTTTGCGGATCCGGACATCCAGGGCATCCTCTGCGCGCGGGGCGGGTACGGCGCTACCCGGGTGCTGCCCCACCTGGACTGGGAGTTGATCCGGCGCCATCCGAAAGCCTTTGTGGGCTTCAGCGACATTACCGTGCTGCACTGTGTTTTGATGGCCAACGCCCACCTGGTATCCTTGCACGGCCCCATGGGCACCACCCTGGGCAAATCTCCGGAGGCGTGGCGGGCCATGCTCCGGCAGGCCCTGACATCCGACAATCCCCTATCGCTTTCGCCTTCCGGCGTGACCGTGCTGAACCATGGCGAGGCGACGGGGCCGGTGATGGGGGGCAACCTGACCATGCTGTGTCATCTGGTGGGCACACCTTACGCCCCCAATTACCAGGACTGCCTGCTGTTTATCGAAGACGTGACCGAAGCGCCTTACCGGATCGACCGCATGCTGGTTCAGATGTCGCTGGCCGGCTGTTTCGACGGGGTGGCCGGCCTGGTGCTGGGGCAGTTTGAAGACTGCGGGAAAGCGGCGAAAATTCATGAGGTGTTCATGCGAATTTTTGAACCGCTGGAGATCCCGGTGGTGGCTGATTTTCCCATTGGTCACGGGACGGATAACGCCACCCTGCCCATCGGATTGAAAGCCCGCCTGACCACCCGGCCGCCGCGGCTGTCGTATTTTGAGGCGGCGACGGCTTGACAGAAGGGGCCAAGGGGGCAGGTGAAAAACAAAACGATGAACATCTCGAACGCGTGAAATATCCGGCTTAGACAATTGGATTTTTCTTTTTTTAACCCTTGGCCCCCCGGCCCCTGGAATCCTGGAACCCTATATTTTTTATCCTATCCCCCGACAAATACATGACGACACCCACGCACCCCAATGAAATGGCCATAAACGCGCTGATGCAGCAGGCGATCGAAGAAAGCGTATTTCCAGGCGCGGTGCTTCTGGTGGCACGCGGAGAAGATATCCTCTTGCACGCGGCACGGGGCGTGACCGATCTTACATCGCAACGGCCGGTCACGCGGGAGACGGTTTACGACCTGGCTTCGCTCACCAAACCCCTGGCCACCACCCTGGCCGTGATGCGGCTGGTTCAGGACGGCGGGCTGGAACTGGATACCCCCATGGGGGCGGTGCTGCCGATCATGAAAAACACCGACAAGGCCGGCGTGACCGTCCGTCAGTTGCTGAGCCATTCCTCGGGCTGGCCGGCCTGGCAGCCCTATTTCGAGCGGCTGCGTGACGTCCCCCCGGACGAACGCCGCCCGCAACTGGCCCGCTATCTGGCGGACGAGGATTTGGTGGCGACGCCCGGGACGGTGGCCCTTTACAGCGATCTCGATTTTCTCGCTCTGGGGCTGATGATCGAAGCCTGCACTGGCATGCGCCTGGACCGCTATGTCGCGCAAGCGGTTTACGCGCCTTTGGGAATAACCGACCTGTTCTTCAATCCCCTGGACGAGGCGCCGGCGGACCGGATCTATGCCGCCACCGAAGCGTGCCCTTGGCGGGGCAGGGTGCTGTGCGGGGCCGTGCACGATGACAATGCCTACACCCAGGGCGGCGTCGCCGGCCATGCGGGGCTGTTCGGCACCGCCCGGGCGGTTTTAGATCTGCTGCGCTCTCTGCTGCGGGCTTACCGGGAAGAACAAAAAAGTGTGGCGTTCGCTTCGCATATCCTGCATACGTTCTGGAGAACACAGCCCGGTTCGGATTGGGCCCTGGGCTTCGATACGCCGTCGGCCCGGGGTTCCAGCGCGGGAAGGTATTTTTCAGCCAACAGTGTCGGACATCTGGGATTTACCGGGACGTCCTTCTGGCTGGATATCGATCGCGGGATCATAGTTGTCCTGTTGAGCAACCGGGTGCATCCCTCGCGCGGCAATGAAAAAATCCGCACCTTCCGGCCGCGAATCCACGATGCTATCATGGAAGGGATCGTAACGGAATAAAAGCGCCAAGCTCAAAGCGTCAAACTGAAAGGGGGCGCTTCACGGCGGCTGCGATCAAAGCTGAAGGGGAAGCGCCATTGGAAAACAGGAAATAGGGAAAATAGAAAGCAGGATTGGGTGCCGGTGAGGGGCAAACCGGATATTCCCTGCACCTGAGGCTAAAGGCTCGGCGGCGTATAGCCGATAGGCATTGATGATGGAACCCTTGCCGATCAAACGGTTTCAATATAATAACGCTTGTCACTTACTGAAATTTTTGCTATCAATTCAGGGTTATATTAAGTTTTTATATAAAAAAGTATACGGGTTAAAGAGCCCGCGCGACCCAAGAATAATTCCGAAACCGCTTCAGCAGGCGGTCGTTTCAGGCCCTCCCGCACGGCGGGGGGTGAAAAGGTGAGCCATGAATTTGTTATTTGACGGTATTTTAGGGGTGTTTTCCAGCGATCTGGCGATCGACCTGGGAACGGCGAACACACTGGTCTATGTCAAGGGCAAGGGAATCGTTCTCAACGAACCCTCCGTGGTCGCGGTGAGCACGGACCACCGCTCCAAGAACCGGGTGCTGGCCGTGGGCCAGGAAGCTCGCAACATGCTGGGCAAAACCCCGGGCAACATCGTGGCCATCCGTCCCATGCGAGATGGGGTCATCGCCGACTTCGAGGTGACCGAGGCTATGCTGCGCTATTTTATCCGCAAGGTACACAACCGGCGGTCATTTATCCGGCCCCGGATTATCGTTGCCGTGCCGTCGGGTATCACCCAGGTCGAGAAACGGGCGGTGCGGGAATCGGCTGAATCCGCAGGGGCGCGTGAAGTCTTCCTGGTGGAAGAACCCATGGCCGCCGCCATCGGCGCCAATCTGCCCATCACCGAACCCACCTGCAACATGGTGGTAGACATCGGGGGCGGGACCACTGAAGTGGCCGTGATTTCCCTGGCCGGCATTGTGTACAGCATGTCGGTGCGCGTGGCGGGCGACAAAATGGACCAGGCCATCATTCAGTACATCAAACGGAAGTATAATCTGCTGATTGGCGAACGGACCGCGGAAGCCATCAAGACGACCATCGGCAACGCCTATCCCGATCCCCAGAATCTGGAGACCATGGAAGTGAAAGGGCGCGACCTGGCCTCCGGTATTCCGAAAATTCTCTCCATTGATTCCGAAGAGGTCCGCGTGGCCATCTCCGAGCAGATCGATGCCATTGTGGAAGCCGTCAAAATTGCCTTGGAGCAGACGCCGCCGGAGTTGGCGGCCGATATCGTCGACCGGGGTATCGTGCTGACGGGCGGCGGCGCCCTTCTGAAAAATCTGGACAAGCTGATACGCGAGGAGACCAGCCTGCCGATCATTGTGGCTGACGACCCCCTGTCCACGGTGGCCCTGGGGTCCGGCCAAACTCTGGACAGCATTGAGACGCTCAAGCGCGTCATCATTACGTAAACTCAATGTTTTCCAAAAAGACGGTGGTGATCATCGGCGCGTTCTTTTTGATCATCGCCAACATCCTGATTCTATCGGTTATCAGTCAGCGCTACCCGACCTCCGGACCCGGTGGTTTTACCATTTCTTTGCTGGCACCCTTCCAGGAGGCGATTGCCGGTTCATCGCGGTTTCTCAAAGGAATCTGGCGCCATTACTTCAATCTGATCCTCGTATCCGAGGAAAACGATCAACTTCGCAAACAACTGGCCCGGGCCGACGAAATGAAAAACGAATGGGTCGAAGCCCGGCTGGCCAACGATCGCCTGCGGCGTTTGATGGATCTGGGGGGCGGTTTTTCCCAGGCCCTGGTCTACGCGGAGGTCATCGGGCGGGATCCGACCGCCTGGTTCAAGACGGTTGTCATCAACAAAGGGCATCGCGATACCGTGGCGGTCGGGATGCCGGTGATGGTGCCCGAAGGCATCGTCGGGCAGGTGGTGTCGGTTTCCGGCCATTATGCCAAGGTGCTGCTGATCGTCGATCAGAACAGTGCGGTGGATGCCCTGGTCCAGCGGACCCGGGCGCGGGGGGTTATCAAAGGCGAGTTCGCGGACCAGTGCCGGCTGGAGTTTGTGCTGCGCAAAGAAGATGTGCAGGTGGGCGATACGGTTGTCTCCTCGGGCCTCGACAATGTCTTTCCCAAGGGATTGCGCATTGGTGAGATCAAGGATGTCACTTCCGACGCGACCGAGATGTTCTATACGATTTCCGTCGGCCCCTACGTGGACTTCGAAAAACTTGAAGAGGTGCTGGTGGTGGTGTCGCCCAAGGACGTCATTCCGGGGGATGACAAATGACCTATCTGTTCCATATTGCGGTATGTCTGGCGCTGGTCATTTTTCAAACCGCCCTCAAACCCCAGGTATACTTCTTGACCGGTTTTTACGACGTGCTGACCGCCTATGTCATCTATCTGGGATTGTTCCACCGGGGGCGTGACATCTGGCCGATCATTCTGGTCTTCGGGGGGATAATGGACACGATTTCCGGCGGGCCGCTGGGGTTGTTCCTGACCACCTATTTGTGGCTTTATCTTTTGACACGCTGGACCACACGTCTCATCCACCGGGACAATCTGGTGCTGCATGTTTTCATCGTGGCCGTCGGGGTCATCATTCAGAACGGCGTTTATATCGGCACCACGCTGCTGTTGGGTAAAGCCACATTGTTTGCGGCCCCGACTTTGGGTGTGGCGCTGACCCAGATTTTCTGGGCCTTGGGCACGGGGGGGCTTTTGCTGGTACTGTTTCGCCGCATGCACCGCCTGTGGGAACGCATGCTGAACACCTATTTTGTGCGGGAGTCGGCCCAGAGTGGGTGAGAGCGCTTCCGTGGATGAATGTGACTGTGATCGGACTGCATTGTTGAATGCCCTATGTCAAAGTACCTGAAAACCGTTGACAGCGAGTGGTTCCGGCAGCGACTGACCCTGGTTATGGTGTGTGTGGTCGCGGCCGCCGTCATTCTGATCCTGCGCCTGATTTTCCTGCAGATCATCAAGGGGCAGGAATACCGGCGCATGTCACTGAACAACAGCATTCGCTTGCAGAGTATCGATGCGCCGCGGGGCCTTATTTTCGACCGTAACGGCAATCTGCTGGTGGACAACCGCCCTTCCTTCGACCTTTACATCAGCATGAAGGACGCGCGCCCGGTGGAAGACACCATCGGACGTTTGGCCACACATGCTTCCCTGGACATGACGGAACTCACGGGCCGGGTGGACGGCGTGCGGGGGGCGGCCTATCATCGCCCCCAGTTGCTGAAACGCGATATCGGGCGCAATGCCCTGGCGGTCGTGGCGGCCCACCGGTATGATCTGCCCGGCATCGATATTCAAATCCAACGACTGCGAAATTACATCCACAGTGGATTGGCAGCCCACCTGCTGGGATACATTGGCGAGATCAATACCAAAGAACTGCAGCGCGAAGCCTATGCTGACTGCCGGGCCGGGGATCTTATCGGCAAATTCGGTGTCGAAAGAACACTGGAAGACTATTTGCGCGGCGAGCGCGGCGGCCGCCAGGTGGAGGTCAATGCCAACGGCCAGGTGGTGCGGGTTTTGCGAACAGTTCCGGCCCGCAGCGGCCATAACGTATTCCTTACGATTGACAGCCGCCTGCAGCAGCGGGCGGAAGAACTCATGAAGGACAAGGCCGGGGCCGCCATTGCTCTGGACCCCACGTCCGGGGAGATCCTGGCGCTGGCCAGTGCGCCGGCTTTCGATCAGAACGATTTCATTTCCGGGCTGAGCCGCGACAAATGGAATGCCCTGGTCAACAACCCCCACCGGCCGTTGGAAAACAAGGCCATTCAGGGCGAATACCCGCCGGCCTCCACCTATAAAATCATAACAGCCATGGCCGGGCTTCAGGAAGGCGTTATTACGCCGGACGAAACCATTTTTTGTCCCGGCCACTACCGTTTCGGCAAACGCAACTACCGCTGCTGGCGAAGGGGTGGCCACGGCAAGGTGGACCTGATAAAGGCGATAGCGGAATCCTGCGACGTCTATTTCTACCAGGTCGGTCAGCGGCTCGGCATCGACCGGTTGGCCTGGTACGCCAAAGCGGCGGGACTTGGAACGGCCACCGGTATCGAACTGGGCCACGAAGGCAAAGGGATTGTTCCCAACGCCACCTGGAAGAAAAAAAGGACCGGCATTGCCTGGCAGCCTGGCGAAACGTTGTCCGTGGCGATTGGCCAGGGATTTAATCTGGTGACACCGCTTCAAATGGCGGTTTTTACCGCGGCGGTGGCCAATGGCGGTGTCCGGTTTCGGCCAACGCTGGTTAAACGGGTGGTTTCCTGGGATGGCAATGAGATTCTGAGCAACACGCCGCGTGTGGCCGGCCGTCTGCCGGTGAGCCCGGAAACGTTGACGCTGGTTCAGAAGGGGATGTGGGAGGTTGTCCAGGGCGATCGGGGTACGGCCCGGATTGCCCGGCTCAAAGATACCCAAATCAGTGGCAAGACCGGTACGGCCCAGGTGGTCAGCCGGGAGAAAATCGAAGAAAGCGAAGACGGGGCTTCGGTTCATAAGTACAAGGATCACGCCTGGTTTGTGGCCTATGCGCCGTCGGATGCCCCCCGCCTGGCCATTGCCGTCATCGTCGAGCATGGTGAGCACGGGTCCAGTGCGGCGGCGCCTGTCGCCAGAGAACTGATCAAAACCTATCTGGAGGCGCCTGCCGACCCGCCGGTGATGGCGGTTGGGGCCGGTGGTCCGCGCAATGGTTGATCGACGCTATCTGACCTATTTTGATTGGGGCCTGCTGGCCCTGACATTCCTGCTGGCCAGCATCGGACTGATGACCCTTTACAGCGCGGTGATGGCAGGGGCGCCGACGCCCCAGAAAGCCCTGTTTACTAAGCAGTTGATCTGGTATGGCATCGGCCTCGTGGCCATGCTGGTCTGTATCCTTTTCAACTACAAACTCATGGAACGTTATGCCTGGCTGATATATGGCGGCGGCATCGGCCTGCTGCTCTGGGTCATGTTTTTCGGCAAGACCATCGGCGGTTCCAGCCGCTGGATCGTGTTCGGGCCGATTTCGTTGCAGCCCTCGGAACTGGCCAAGATAACCGTCATCATTATTCTGGCCCGCTACTATGGCAAATATGTTTCTGGTCGGGGATTCACACTGAAAGGTCTTCAGGTGCCGGTGATCATGACCCTCGTGCCCTTCCTGCTCATCGTGCGGCAACCGGATTTGGGAACGGCGGGCCTGATCGGCCTGATCGCGGCTTCGATGACCCTCTTTGTCAAAATCGAGAAACGCACCCTGTTGTTCATCATGGGCAGCGGTGTCGCCATGGCGTTGCCCATGTGGTTTTTCTTTCTCAAAGAGTACCAGCGGCAGCGTATTCTTACTTTTATTAATCCCGACCGGGATCCCCTGGGAGCCGGCTATCATATTATTCAATCCAAAATTGCGATCGGTTCCGGGTTTTTAACAGGTAAAGGATTTCTGGAAGGCACCCAGAATGCGCTCTCTTTCCTGCCGGAGCAGCACACCGATTTCATCTTTTCGGTCCTGGCCGAGGAGTGGGGGTTCCTGGGGGCTATCATCCTGATTTTTGCATTTCTGGTATTCATATTCTGGGCACTGAATATCGCCTACAGCTGCCGTGATCCTTTCGGAACCATTCTGGCGGTCGGCATTACCGCCATGATTGCCTGGCAGGCCGTTATCAATATGGGGATGGTCATGGGGTTGATGCCGGTGGTGGGGGTGCCGTTGCCGTTTATCAGCTACGGTGGTTCCTCTTTGCTGACAACCATGATCAGTGTCGGGATTTTGTTGAATATCAGTATGCGACGATTTATGATCGAATGACGGCGCATAGGCGATTATACCCGTTGCCAACCTGGAGAAGGAAACATGAAGAAACGGACAGACAAAGAGAGACATTCGGATTCGATAAGCACGTTGCTGGGTGAGGATGCCCGAATTGAAGGCCATCTTGATTTCGGCGGGACGCTAAGGCTGGACGGAAAACTGGAAGGAACCCTGTCTGGACGTAACGGTACCCTTATTGTGGGCGAAAAAGCAGTTCTGAAGGCGGAGATCAATGTGAAAAATGCCGTTATCATGGGGAGCATCACCGGAACGGTGACGGCACTGGAAAAAATCGAACTCTACCCACCGGCCAAAATTGACGGGGACATCGCAGCCCCTAAGGTCACCATCGAGTCCGGCGCCGTTCTCAATGGAAAGTGTCTCATGGAGTCTCCTGAAGCCTCGAAGGGCAAACCGTCCCCGAAAGCGGCCGCGAGTGCCAAAGCCGCGCCTTCCGGAGAAAGCTGAGGCGGAAAAAAACTTTTGACAATACGCGATAACTGATGCTATAGGTCGCCGGAGTAAAATTTTGTGCTCGGAGGAACATAAACAAAGCGTAATCGTAAGGAATATTTAAATATTTTGCTATGGAGGGGCTCGACATGATTCTTTCTGGTTTTAACCGGAAACGCTTTGCTGTGCCTGCACTATCCCTATCCTTCCTTTTATTTACGTTATGCGGCGAGTCCTTCGCCGCAGGCATCACGGTCATTCCCAACTGGACCACCATCATCCAAGCCGCTAATTTCCTCATCTTGGTGTTTATTCTCAACATCGTCCTTTATCGTCCCATTCGCAATATGCTGATTCAGCGAAAAGAGAAAATCGAAGGTCTCGAACAGACGGTCGATAATGCCACGGGTGATCTTGCCGAAAAAGAGACCACCTATGCAAGCGGCATCCGGGATGCCCGTAAAAAGGGCATGCAGGAGAAAGATGCGCTGATCAATGCGGCCACCGACGAGGAAAAGGAAATCATCGCCAAGATCAACGCGGATGCCCTGGCTGAGCTCAATGCGGTCAAAGAGAAAGTGGCTCAGGAGGCCGACGCGGCAAGAGATGCCTTGATGAAGGAAGTCGATACGTTTGCCAGTGAAATCGGAGCAAAAATATTGGGGAGGGCTGTTTGATGAAAATTCCTTGTTCTAACAGCAGGCGCCGCATCCCGACCATCCGCTTTTTCATGGTGGTTGTCCTGGCGGTGCTTCTGGTCTTTTCAGTCGGCACGGCAATCAGTTCGTCCGGGGGGCACGAAGGTGCGGCCGAAGTGGCGCACGGTGCGGAAGGCGATCATGGCGGTGAAGCCCATGGCAAAGGATGGGTGGCAACTGACACCTATCGGCTGTTGCATTTCATCGTCCTGGCGGGCGGGCTTTTTTTCTTGTTGCGAAAACCGCTTTCCCAGGCGCTCGGTGCCAGGGTTAAGGGTATCGAAGATCAGTTGAGCGAACTGGAAAGCCAAAAAGCGGAAGCGGAAAAGAAACTGGCCGATTACAACCGCAAATTTGCGGAGTTGGAAAAAGAGTCCGAAAACATCGTGGCTGAATACGTTCGCCAGGGTGAAGAGGCCAAGGTCAGGATTCTTAAAGAGGCGGAAGCCGCTTCTGAAAAGCTGAAAGCCCAGGCCCAGAAGAATATCGAAAGCGAGATCCAGCGTGCCAAGGCTCAGCTGCAGGAAGAGGTTCTCGACAAAGCCCTTGCGAAAGCGGAAGCACTGATCAAGGAGAAGGTCAAAGCGGAAGATCAGGAAAAAATCATTGATGAATATCTAGCGAAGGTGGTGGCATCGTGAAGAATCTTTCAATCGCAAGGCGTTATGCCAAGGCACTTCTGCTGATCGGTAAGGAAGACGGCCAAGCGGAAACCTACCGCGAGGAGCTCGATGGTCTGGCTCGGCTCATGACCAGCGAACCGGATCTGGGCCGTGCCATCAACAACCCACTCTATAATGCCGCTGACAGACGTCAGGTTCTGGAAGCGGTGGTTCAGAAGCTCAACCTCTCTAAGGTCATGCAATCCTTTCTGTTCCTGTTGTTCGAAAAGGGGCGGTTTGGATTTCTGGAGAGCGTCAATGACTTTTATCAAAAGCTGGCGGACGATCTGAAGGGCATCGCCCGGGCCAGCTTGGTATCAGCGACCGAACTCGGGGATGATACCGTCGATAAGATCCGCGTAGCCCTGTCCCAGAGGACAGGTAAGGATATTATTCTGGAGGTGAAGCAGGATCCCGAGCTGATCGGCGGCATTGTGACCCAGATCGGCGACCTCGTACTGGACGGAAGCATTAAGACGCAATTAGTCAATATGCGAGAATCTTTAAAAAGGGGTGAGAGTGTCTGATGGAACTAAAAGCTGAAGAAATAAGCCAAATTATCAAAGAGCAGATCAAGGACTATGACAAGCAGGTCGAACTGAGCGAAACCGGTATCGTGTTGTCGGTCGGTGACGGTATTGCCCGTATCTACGGCCTGGAAAAAGCCATGGCGCTGGAGCTGGTGGAGTTTCCCGGCAACATTCTGGGGCTAGTGCTCAACCTCGAAGAAGACAATGTCGGTGTTGCCATCATGGGCGAAGATGTCAACATCAAGGAAGGCGACATTGTCAAACGTACCGGTAAAATTGCCCAGGTGCCTGTCGGTGAAGCGGTTCTCGGCCGCGTGTTGTCCGGTGTGGGCGAACCTCTGGACGGCAAAGGTCCCATCGAGGGTGCCGAAACAGCCCGCGTTGAAATGGTCGCGCCCGGTGTTATCGCTCGTAAGAGTGTGCATGAGCCTTGCTACACCGGCCTGAAGGCGGTTGACGCCATGACGCCGGTTGGCCGTGGTCAGCGCGAGTTGATCATCGGTGACCGCCAGATCGGAAAAACGGCTGTGGCCATCGACGCCATCCTGGCCCAGAAAGATACGGATGTTTACTGCATCTATGTCGCCTCCGGCCAGAAGAAGTCTTCTGTGGCCCAGGTGGTTAACGTCCTCGAAAAACACGGGGCTATGGAATACACCACGGTTATCGCCGCCTGCGCCAGTGACCCGGCCACGCTTCAGTACCTCGGCCCTTACGCTGGTACCGCCATGGGCGAATACTTCCGCGATAACGGCAAGCATGCCCTGATCATCTACGACGATTTGTCCAAGCAGGCGGCCGCCTATCGTCAGGTGTCCCTGCTGCTGCGCCGTCCTCCGGGACGTGAGGCGTATCCCGGCGATATTTTCTACAACCATTCCCGTTTGCTGGAACGTTCCGCCAAACTGAGCGACGAACTCGGCGCCGGCTCTCTTACAGCCCTGCCGATTATCGAAACCCAGGCGGGCGACGTTTCCGCTTACATTCCTACCAACGTTATTTCCATCACGGACGGCCAGATTTATCTCGAACCCGGCCTCTTCTTTGCCGGTGTTCGCCCGGCGATTAACGTTGGCCTCTCGGTATCCCGCGTGGGTGGTGCCGCCCAGGTGAAAGCGATGAAACAGGTGGCGGGGACCCTGCGTCTGGACATGGCCCAGTTCCGCGAACTGGAAGCCTTTGCCGCTTTTGGTAGCGACTTGGATGCCGCCACCCAGAAGCAGCTTACCCGCGGTCAGCGCTTGGTGGAAATCCTGAAACAACCCCAGTACCAGCCCCTGTCGATGGCTAAACAAGTGACTGTGCTATACGCTGGTACCCGCGGTTATCTTGATGATCTGCCCCTCGACGTCCTGGCCAAATACGAAGCGGGCCTCTACAAGTTTATTGAAGATCGTTTTCCGCAGGTTTTTGAAGGCCTGAATGAAAAACAGGAAATTACCGACGATCTGGATAAACTGATGGGCGAAGCCCTGACAGCTTACGGTGATGAGTTTAAAGACACCATTAAGTAGGACTGCTCGGGATTAAAATCCGCTAACGTTAAACGGGATAAGGGCTTAGCGTATGCCAACATTAAAAGACGTTGAACTGAAAATCAAAGCGGTAAAAAAGACCAAGCAGATCACCAAGGCCATGAACATGGTGGCGAC
>CAJXSL010000010.1 GCA_913060875.1 uncultured Desulfobacteraceae bacterium | reverse complement strand
AAAACGAGCGGCATTTTCCAGATCACCGGAAGCCTCGTACCCGCAGCCCAACAGCGCCAACATCCGAGCCGGGAGGTTCGGCCGGTTTTCCAAATTTAAGAAATGAGAAAAAATATCATTATTCCGACCAGACTGAAGCAATACATCCATTTGAAGCGAATAGGCGTCCCAATTGTTTGGGTCAACTGCGAGGATGCAGTTGAGAGCGTCTAGTGAAGAACGATAATTTTCAAGCTGATAATGACGTGTTGCCGTTTCAAGGGTGACATACGTCTCGATGATAGCGTTTGATTGCAGCTTGCGGAGGTTGCCTTTTTGACAAATTGGGACAGAACCTAGGATTCTCTTTGATGGTGAACAAATTTTTTCCACATCTTCTGAATCAAAATGGTTCAATACATTTTTATTTTGGTTAAAGATGTAAGGATCCAGCATCTGGACCCGTTTAAAGATATTTTTAGCATCATCTGTAGCTCCGTAAGTGTTGTATAGAATGCCGACTTTCAAAAGTATCGCTGGCGAGGGTGAAAAACCATTCGTTTGATAATCGATTAAAACTTTTCGGCATTTATCAATTTTGCCGCTATTGATTGCATCTTTAAGCTTCTTTGACAATCGCCTAAATTTAGATAAAGATTTTTTCAGTTGTTCATCTTGGGAAAACCGATAAGCATCAGAGTTTATCGTTTTATCCATAAACAATGAACAATAGAAACCTAATTTGGAAATATCCTTGGACCATAAGTTTCGGGGTATTTGGTTTAAAATTTTATGACAATTATAATAGTCGCCATAAGAATAAAGGCTTTTTGCCGTTAAGTATTTGGAAACGTAATTGGCTTCCTTAGGTCTGCTCCAGTCAAGCCAATAGAAAATCTGTTTAGGCCCGTATCGGTGTACCATATTTCGTATAATTAACGATTCATATGAAAAATCGATTTTATTTCCAAAAGACATGTTGTTTGAATGAATACGATATCGACAGATAACATTGTCATTCTTCTTAAATTTTAACTCGGAAGCAGCTCTTGTCCAGAATTCATAATCGTGCGCACGCAAAAATGTTTCGTTGTATCCGCCAACTTTTTCATAAGCGCTTCTTTTAACCATTGTAGCAGGATTGGGAATGCGGCATCCATCGATCAAGGCACTGAGTAATTCATGTGATTTTGCATACCAGTCTTTTGGATCAAAGCACCTTAAAAATTTTTTTGTGCGATCATCAAAATAATGCAATTTACCATAGATAACATCTGTGTCTGGATATTTTGAAAGAACAGATAGATGTGTGCTAAGGGCATTCGGATCCAACAAATCATCATCGTCTAACCATATTATGTAATCTCCATAGGCTTTGCAGATAGCCTTGTTTCGAGTACCGACTGCACCGGAATGATTTTTCTGAATGAAGCGCAAACGATTTGAATCAAATTCGTGTACAACGGCTTCCGTGTCTGGATGATGGCCATCTGAAATAACGAGGATTTCATATGATGCTGAATAGTTTTTTTGCTGCAAAGCACTTTTGATAGCTTCACGGAGGTACGGTGGCCTTTTATGGGTCGGTATAGCGATTGTTATTCTGGGCTTAAATTTAACTTCTAAATGATTCGCTCCAGAATTGGATTCAGAATTTGTACTATTTGAGCAATTCTTCTCTTTACAATGGTAATCGTTGCAATATTTCTTGGGAATATAACTATTAGCTTGGAGTAGACTCTGCTTTGACTTTAGGCATTCTCTTTGCTGAAAATGAAATGGATATATGTCAGGGAACTTCCACTGAACATATTTTCGCATAATAGCATAGCGCTTAAGCTTTTTAGAAACTTTATCTTTCGAATCGCCATAATCATGGAAAATGACTGTAGATGGCCAATAGATAGTCCTGTTTATACCGTATTGCTTTGAAAGTCTGTATGAGATTTCTAATCCTTCCATACCGAAGAGAAGTGGGTTCATTCCATCAACATTTAAATATGCACGCTTAAGAAAGGCTGAATTTCCTTCCGTATCAATGGTGGATGGAATAGCGCATTCTCCGAGATCATAATGATCAGCATCATGAATTGAATCCTCCGTTTTTGGAAGAACTTTGCCTCTCATGCCAATGATGTCATACTTCTTAAAAGCTTCAACTATTGTTGAGACATACGTTTCATCTACAATGGCATCATCATCCAGAAAAGCAACAATTTCTCCTTTGGCATAAAATGTTCCAATATTTCTTCCTTCAGATAAAATAAAATTTATAGGGCATTTTATGTATAAAAGGTCTATTTTATTGATGGAATCAAAGACCCTGTCATTGCCCCCATTATCTACTAATATTATTTCAAAATTTTTAAAATTTTGTTTCAGAAGAGAATTTAAACAATCCAACAACAATTCATTAGTATTGTATGCTACTACAACGATGCTGATAAGCGGTTTGTCAATTTTACGATTGTCACACATATCGAAATTTGAGTAGTCTATGTTCGCCCGATATGTTTGTATTAAATTTTCAGCTTTAGAGAATTTCTCATTGTAAAATTCATCTAATGAATCTAAAAATTTTTGTATGCAAATTGTGTTGGATAACTTTTTATTTTCAACTGTATAATTAGGAGATATAGGCTTTATGCTATCAATTTCTGGGCAAGTTTTTGAACGGATATTTATGATTTTGTCTGCCTCTAATTTTGCTTCTTTTGCTAATTGATTGTAATATTTAGACAAACCTTCATTGTATTCTTTGAATTTTTCTAAATTTAGTTGCCGATTTAATAACTGCAACGTCTGTATTGCCATAATCGTTCTATTTACTGGCGATTGAGAGCTATAAATGCCACCGTCATGGCGTCGGTAAGTTGCCATTTTATCGGGAATATATCCGAAATTACCTTTAATGGCTGAAAATATATGAAGTGTCAAATCGCCATACGGAATATGTTTAAACCAATTTGTAATTTTTTGTAAAATTTCCGCTCTATATACAACCGAACAGAGAGCAATAAAATTATTCCGTGAAAGAATATTGTTGATGGAATAATTATCCTGTATATGGGTTGGTTTATATGTGTATAATGTGTTCGTTTGTTCATTAAGCCAATTGACAGGATGAAAACAGAAAGAAAGATTTTTTCTTTTATCTAGGTATTTGGTTTGGATGGATAATTTATTTGCACTATTCCAAAAATCATCTCCTTCACAAATTGCTATATACTTCCCCTTTGCATTTCTAATTAAATTCATGAGATTCCATCTTCCAGATGGTTTCCCATTAAAATAGATCACATTTTTTCTATCATTTAAAAACAAGCGAATTTTTTCAGGATATCGATTAGAATAATCAATGCAAATATCACGTGTCTTGTCACTTGAACCGTCTTCACCAATCAATATTTCGTATTCAAAGTCTGTCTTTTGATTACATAGGTTCTCTATGCATACCGAAATATACTTTTCATGGTTGTATGTCGGAACTAAAATTGATGCTCTCATAATTCACCTGTTTTTTTGAATATTTTCTAAAAAAATTATCAGCGTAAATGCAACGAATAATTTTTGTTGGTATCGTGGCTAAAGATATATTTAGATGACATGAATGAAAATTTGAAGTTACATATATCTTTGCTAACAAAGGGCATAAGCATACGATTTATTTAGCGCACAGTTTAGTAAATTATGACGAAGGATATGGCACGTCTCTCGATGTCGTCATAATTCCAAAATAAAGGATTCTGAAAATGTATCGTCCGCCTGCATTAACCCGATATGTGTTTAGATAAAGTATATTTGAACAATGGTCTGGTTAACCTTATGCAAAAAAACTGCCAATCCTGGCGCGGTGTAAAATAATATATAAAAAAACAATGGGTTACAGCACCTTGTCGATTGCCGTGGTATTGAATTTACTTGAATGATGTGAATTAATTGCCGGTCGCAGTCAAAGGATTGACGACCATAGAAGCGTGGGACTCATTCCCAAATTAGGGCATTTTGGATTTTTATTCATTCTATATGAAGGTCTGAACCCTGTTTCAAAATGCAAAAAAACCATGTTATCAATCCGGAATTTTTGAATAAAGATTAATGCCAAAATGCCGATATCGATATTTATATAAATGATGCACTGCAAGAATAGAGCTAACCCACCTCAGTTTTTTTGTGACAGTGTGGAGGATGATCTTGAAACGTATTAAAAAAACCGTCAGCCTGACACTCGATATCGCCTCGGAACAGCTCAATGAAATTTCCCTCGAAGATGTCGAAATCGATCGTGCCTCCCAGCATCGCGTCTACCAGGATCTTTATGATATGCAGATGCTAAGTGATACCTTTGAGTATTTGCCTGAGTTAGAAGAGAGGAGAATCGGCGTGCCTTGCACTGGATTCTGGGTGGAGGACACGCAGGAACTGGTCCTGTTTGCCTGGAGTCAGCATAAGACCAAAACCATTGTGGTACCGCCCGAAGCGTGGTTTCTTCGTGAAGATATCACCGTTCATTAGAGCCAAATCCCCACAAGGAAGGCGTTATGTCGACTGACCAATTTGCCCCAACAATAATCGACCTCATTGATGAAGGCGTTATTACTGTTTCCAACGGCCGCATCATCCAGGTGAACGCTGCCATGGCCCGGATGGCCGGCAGGTCCATTCCAGAGTTGCAGGCCCTCGATCTGGAAGCAATGTTTGATCCACCACCATTCGTGGGCCCTAAGGCGAGAGCCGAATCCGCACATGAAAACCCTGAGCTTATCCCTCTATACGAATCATCGTTGAAGATGGCCGATGGCCGGATTTCCGCCGTCGCGCTTTCCGTCCATTTCATCTGGGCCGGTAAAAACCCCATCGCCGTCATCATCGTGCGCAACATTGCCGAGCGGAAAAAGATGCAGCAGGAACTGCTCAAATCGCGCCAATTGGAATCCATTGCGGCGCTGTCCGGCGGCATTGCCCACGACTACAACAATCTGTTGACCGCGATCATGGGCAACATATCCCTGGCGTTGACCGGCATACCGGAAGACGATGCCATTTATGACTGGCTTTCCCAGGCCCAGGAGGCCGCCCTGATCGCCAAGGAGTTGACCAACCGGCTGATCACCTTTTCCAAAGGCGGTCTACCCCAAAAGGAAATCGTCGACATCGCCGGTTTGATTGAAAGTGCCACGGAGTTTGCCCTCAGCGGGTCCAATAGCATCGCCGAATTTGATATTTCCCCGGATCTTTGGTGTGCGGATGTCGATCGCACTCAAATCGGGCAGGCGTTTCACAACCTCGTGATCAACGCCCGGGAAGCCATGCCGGATGGGGGGAAGATTTCCGTCATCGCCGGCAACACGACCATCATGCCTGAAGGGCCTATCCGGAAACAGGGCCGCTTCGTGATGGTTTCGATCCAGGATACCGGAACCGGCATCCCCGCCGATGTCATGGGGAGAATTTTCGACCCCTATTTTTCAACCAAGGAAATGGGGGATCAGCGCGGCATGGGATTGGGATTGTCCATTGCCAATTCCATTATTGAGAAGCATGACGGCCGGATCGTGGTGGCCTCACCACCGGGCGAGGGGGCTTTATTCCAGGTCTATCTGCCCGCATCGACAAAGGCCGCCCCAGCGGTCCAACCGCATGAACCATCCCATCCATCCACATCCGCCATCGGCAGCGGACGCATACTGGTGATGGACGATGAAGCCATGATTCGCAATCTGGCTGGTAATATGCTTGGCAAACTCGGATTTGAAACCGAGTTTGCCTGCAACGGCGAAGAAGCGGTCGCAGCCTATGAAAAGGCGATGGCCGATGGCCATCCATTCGTTCTGGTCATCCTCGACCTGACCGTCAAGGGAGGAATGGGCGGCAAAGATACCATTCGGCGGCTGCGTGAGATGGATCCGGATGTCAAAGCCATTGTTTCCAGCGGTTATGCCAATGACCCCGGCGTGACGCATTATACGGAATACGGATTTTGCGGGGTTGTCGCCAAACCGTATCGCTTTGATGAGATACGGGAACAGCTTAAAACCATCCTCGACCGATAGCCGGATTGGGTTTTAATGTGTTATTTCGCCCCGGCCGCCCATGCCCGGATCCATTGACAAACAGTTAAAATTAAAGTTAATAATGATGGCAAGGTGCCGTATGCATCGTGGATTTCAAACCGTTGAATCCAATTTATCCTTGGGCGGAAGGAGTTCCAGCATGTCAGACGGGTTAGATGTCATCATCGTCGATGATGATCCTGCGGTATGCCGGTTGCTGACCGACACGGTTAAGTCATTTTACACCTGGGGCGATGTGCGATCCTTCACCAGTGCGGATGAAGCCATTCTCTATTGCCTGAGCAGTCCGGCGGGGGTCGCTATATTCATCGTCGATGTGTTCCTGGGTGGGAAGAGCGGGTTTTTTTTCCTGGATGCCGTTGAAAAAAAATACCCCTCGGCGCACACGGATGCCATCGTCGTATCCGGTAATGCCAGTGAAGACGTCGTCAATATGTGCATGGCGTCCAATGTATACTACCTCCTGGAAAAGCCGATTCGGCCTTTCGCCTTGCAGTTTGCCGTGCGGGCTATCGCCGAGAAATACTTGAGTTTCGCGAAAATGTTGATGGAAGATCAGGAGTTCGCAAGCAGTGTTGCCAGCCTTGCGCGCCACACCGGATGATGGCTTAACAAAAATGGACGACGACGTAAAATTCTCGCCTGAAAAAATCACTCACCTATTCAAATATCTTCATGACCAACGGGTTTTGGTCAAGCTCGTGGTCAAAGGTACCGGTTACGAGAGCGTCACCGTTGTCACCGGTATGCGGTCACGCGAGAAAAAGAAGCAATTCCGAATCGACAGTCCGGACGATTTCCAGGTCATTTTGCAGAGCAAGGATTGCGGCAACCTGTATTTCGAGTTCAATGGCCCGGACAAAGTCCTTTACACCTTTGAGACGGCCACCATTCCCGAGTGGCAAAGCGGTGACGTGTGGATACCCGTCCCGGACGAGATCCATCGCATCCAGCGCCGGCGCAATTTCCGGCTCCAAGCCCCCATGGGAACCGAACTCATCCTGCGACAGCTTGAGCCCCCGTTGAAAATGGTCGTGATCGATTTCAGTCTTGGCGGGTTGCTGTGCATGGTGGCATCACCCCGGGCACGGGTCAAGAAGAACCTCATGCTGACCCGGGGGCGCAATCTTAAAAATATGGAACTGCTTTTCCGGGATGACAACGTGACCACCAAAGTGCGGATTGGCGAAGCCACCATCGTGCGCGTGCAAACCAACACGGAAACCGGCCATCGCCAGTACGCCTTCCAGTTCAAAGACATGGAAAAAAAGGAAGCACAATCCCTTACCAAGGTGCTCTATCGCATGCAGCGCCAATTCCTGCGCCAACGTTTACCCTACAGGGAATAACCCCGAACATCTTACCCTGCGGGCGCGCCCGAAATGCCCATTGGCCGCTTTATCAGGGGCTTGCGGCAACAGGGCGTAAAGCGGCGCCCCTGATGCCGTCCCATGAATATCACGAACACGTGAAATATTCGGGATAAGCCGACTGCTGAAAAACGTTTGTGGTTCATTTATGGACGTATGCCGATCAACCGATTCAGGTGATATCCGGCATGGCGGCATGGTACATCACCTTTTTAACATAGGCCTGTGTTTCCCGGTAAGGCGGCACACCCCCATAGCGGCTGACGGTCCCCGGACCGGCGTTGTAGGCGGCCAGGGCTTTTTCAACATCGCCATCGAAGCGATCCAGCATCTGGCGTAAATAGCGGGTTCCCCCGTCGATATTTTGCTCAACATCAAACGGATTTGTTACCCCCAGATCGCCAGCCGTGGCCGGCATGAGCTGCATCAACCCCTGGGCGCCGGCATGGGAAACCGCATCCGGCTGGAAATTCGATTCGCACCGAATCACGCTGCGGATTAAACCAGCAGGCAGATCATACTTGCGGGCGGCCGATAGAACCGCCTGTTCGATGATAGCCTGTTCGGACGTGGCTGTTTTCGGATCAACGGCCGGGGAAGGCGACGGCTTTTCCGCGGACGTTGAGGGCGCATCGACCCTGTTCAAATCTGGTTCACCAGCGTTTGGCCCTCCCGGGTCCTGAATTGATCGCAACTGGACCGGTGCCACCAACCGGCGATGCATGTAATCCTGCACGCTGAGCCCGGTTTCGGCCTGGCCCTTTTGGGACAGTCCCGGTTTGCCAGTCTCGTAAGCCCTTTGCAGGAAGGATTTAAATGAATCCGCCCGTGAGGTGTTGGCGGTATCCCGTTTCGACGGTTGCCTGACCGGCTGGATATAATCCTGGATGGTTTTATGGGTTGATTTTATCATGGCGAAGGTTGCTCACATCGGCAACGTTTGGAATGCGTCATCAGTGAATATGGGAGAATGTCTTTTCATGAAGCATTCGCATGCGTCTCACATCAGCAATATGCCCCGCTGCGAAACCGACTGAGTTCCATGGACGCCGTCGCCAGGCCCTCTTCGACAATACCATGGAGGGAGAGATCCAAAGACCCCCTATCCGCCAATCCCGACAGGTAATTATGGGCCTTATCGAGACGTTCAAAGGCTGGTTCCAGATCACGCAAATTGAATTGCGGATTCTGAAGTTGCTTCTGGTAGAAATCCATGGCGTCAATCAGTTGTTCCATCGCTTTGAGAGGCTGAGCCGAATTCTGTGGGCCAATGGCATTGATCGATGCAATCTGCAGCGATGCGGATGAAAGCAGCGGTGTCGAAGCGGCCGATGCTGTTTGGCCTTCTTTTTGGACGGCGCTATCGAAAATGGTTTTAAATTCGGATCCGGTCGTATCGGTACCGGGCCTGTTAGAACCAGTTTTGATGGTGTTGGATTGTGATGTGTGGTCTATTTTCATAAGTCGGTCCTTTGGTTCCATTCACGGCGTAATCGTCATCACCGGGACAATTGCCAAGGAAATAAAGCAAACCTCATGCCAAGCTCCCTAAATAAATATTATACGAAATATCAAGCATATAAAAATTATGAAGCCCTTGTGCCGGGCAAGTTTTACCCCGAAGAGACACGATCCGGAAAAAAATTCCCGTACGGTTGCATTCATGCGGTGATGACACAGTTTTTACCGGACCGTTTGGCTTTGTAGAGGGCCCGATCGGCCCGTTCGAGAACGCTGTCGGCCGTGTCGTTTCTGGTGAAGGCCGTTACCCCGATGCTGACCGTCAGGGACAGCGGCTCCCGGCTATCATCATGCGGGTCCAGGGTATAGCGGGTTTTGTGAATGGTTTTACAGATCTGTTTGCCCTTTTTGGCCGCGTTGCGGCGTGAGGCGCCCGGAAGAATAATCACGAATTCCTCGCCCCCGTAGCGGGCCAGAAAATCATCGCTGCGCACCATCTGACTGCAGGTGTTGGCCAGCGCCAGAATGACGCGGTCACCCACCGGATGGCCGTAGGTGTCATTCACTTTTTTGAAGTCGTCGATGTCCAGAATGAGCAGGGCAAACTCCTGGCGCTGCAATAGATTGCGTTCGATCAATCCCTGCAGATAATCGTCGAAAGCCCGGCGATTATAGATGCCGGTGAGTCCATCGCGAAGGTTTTCCTCCTTGGCCAGCGACAACTCCTGTCGGAGTGTTTTTACCTGGCCGGCAAGATTCTCGATACGTGCCTGCTCTCCGGCTTGCTTACTGCGCACCGTATCCCTTAAGGTGGCCACTTCTCTTTCAAGCGCTGATTTGATTTTGCGAATATCATCGAGGCGGGTGATTTGCTCCATTTTTTCGCCCTGCTGAAGAATTTTGCGATGATAGGCGGCGTTCTCGGAATCCACCGAGACCATGGCCCGGGTCAGCAGGTCGATAATGTTGCGCAGCTCCGCTTCGCGTTCATCCAAATAACGCTTCTGATCCGTTATAAACGCTGTGATAACGGGTTTTTGTTTCTCGAAGATGGACAGCAGGCGTTTGGGCGTTTTTTGCGCGAGAAAGGTTTCACCAAAATCATCCACCGTTTGGCGGAAACGTTCGGTTTTAATTTCGGCAATGTCCATGGCGAAATCTTTTACCAGTACCAGTAGTGTCCGGATGATGCTGCCATAGGCATTTTCACGGCTTTCACTATCCTGCAATCGTTGGCTTAAATCCACCACGCTCGCGTTTTCGATCGATTTTCGGCGCTTTAAAAACATGCATTCAACTCCTCAAAGACATACGTTTCCCCGAATGCGGTCATACCGCCAGATGGCATGCCTGAACACGGTGCTACCCCTCATCCCGCAATTTTTTAAAACCATACAACCCCTAACGTTATCGTCCCCTGAAAAGAATATCTTGAGAGAAAACCGGCCGGGGATCATCGGACAGGCGTCAAAGCGATGACGAAGCGAATTGAATTTTGACGAAATCGTAAACAAGGCCTGCTTCCGACCGGCGCAACATCCAACCCTGTGCGGGAGTGGAATATTTTTTAAAAACTTTCCAATATGCTTGATATTAATGGAATTACGATCGCATAGATGACCATGCCGTTCGCAGACATCCCGGCAATGGAAGACAGCCTATCCACTTGATATCGGTGGCACATAGATTGCAATTAGGCTTGGCGTTATGAATCAGACGGCCATCGAAATCGCATCCAGTCCATCCCGCCCGGTCTTCAACGCTGCCCTGTTGGTGGTTGAAAAGGAGAGGGATATTCCGTCGGACGCCCTTCGAAAGATACAGTCACAGGGTATCGTCGTGGATGTCACCGACAATGTTGACGCCGCTCTGCAGCATGTGGAGCAACAGCAATACGCCCTGGCAATGGTTGACAGTGAGGTGGATGGTCAGCAGGGGATGCTTCTCCTGGAACGCATGCGCGATGCATCACCGGATTTACCCATCATCATAACCACGGGGACCGCAACGGTAAGACATGCGGTTGCCGCCATGCAAAAAGGGGCTGCCGATTACCTCATGAAGCCGGTCGGTTCCGAGGCGATGGAAAATTGTGTGGACCATTACCTCAACCGACGGGTAAGCCCAGCGATCCCCGGAAATGAGTGCCATCACGGCAGCGACAAACCCTTCATTACCGCTTCTCCGGCGGTTCAATCCATTCTGGAAACAGGTCGAGCCGTGGCCGGTAGCCAAGCCACGGTTCTAATCACCGGAGAAAGCGGCACCGGCAAGGAAGTTCTGGCGTCCTATATTCATCAAAATTCCGGTCGGGCCGCGTTACCCTATGTGGCCATCAACTGTGCTGCCCTGCCGGAAACATTGATGGAAAGTGAATTGTTCGGCTATGAGAAAGGCGCTTTTACCGGCGCCATCAGCCGCAAGATTGGCAAATTCGAACAGGCCGGAAAAGGCACTCTGGTGTTGGACGAAATCAGTGAAATGCCCCTGATGCTCCAGGCCAAACTCCTGCGGGTTCTTCAGGAAAGACGCATCGACCGGATTGGCGGCATGGGCCAGGTGCCCTTCAGCGCCCAGGTCATTGCCATCAGCAATCGCGATCTGAAGGCGTTGGTCCGCAGCGGGCAGATGCGCGAAGATCTCTATTATCGCCTCAATGTTATCCCTCTGCACCTTCCCCCCCTGCGTAAACGCCCGGAAGATATTCCGCCTCTGACAGAGCATTTCTGCCGTTATTACAGCTGCATGTATCAGCGTCCGGCACCGGAACACGATGCGGCCATTCGGAAAGCTCTTCAGGGAAAACGTTGGAAGGGCAATATCCGCGAGTTGGAAAACACCATCGAACGCGCGGTCCTGATGGGGCAATGGCCTTCTTTAGAGAGCACGAAGGGGCGCCTCCGGGACCTTCCCGACAATTCAGACGCCCCCATGGATATTCGGCCCGGCCTGTCCGTGAAGGCGGTTGAAGAAGTCCTGATCAAACGAACCCTGCACGAGGTCAATGACCACCGTGAGCAGGCGGCAAAAATGCTTGGTATCAGCGTACGCACGCTGCGCAATAAGCTCAACGAATACAAACTGCGCACGGAACAGCTTGCAAAGGAAGCAACCCCATGAAGACCGACCCGCTTTTCGGCAAGACCATGGCGTCACTGGAACGATCGATGAATCTTCGTTCCCTGAACCAGAAACTGATTGTTTCCAACATTGCCAACATGGATACGCCCCATTTCAAAGCCTTCAAAATGATGGTGGGCGAGGAAATGGATGATGGCGCCAGCGAAGGTCCTCAACTGCAAATGACCCGCACCCAGATCGGCCATGTGGGGTTTTCGGCTTCCTCGTCGACACTGGGGCGTGTCGAACGGGTCGAAGATAATGCGCTTTCGTTGCGGGGGGATGGCAACACGGTCGAACTGGACACCGAAATGGCCAACCTGGCGGAGAATAGCCTGATGTACAATACCGCCACCCGCATTATTGCCAATAAGTTCAAAGCACTCAAAGATGCTATTAAAGGAGGACAATAACCATGGGTTTTATTGATGCCTTGCGGGCCAGTGCCTCCGGATTGTCGGCCCAGCGCGTCCGCATGAAACTCATCTCCAGCAACCTGGCCAACATGCATACGACGCGCACCCCGGAAGGGGGGCCTTACCAGCGGCGTGAACCGGTTTTTGCCGCGGAGTCGCCCGATAACATGTCTTTTCATGACATGCTCAAAGCCCAGAAAGAAGGCGGTGTCGTGGAAGTCAAGACGGTGGAGATCGTTAAGGATGGGCGTGAACCTTTGACCAAGTACGAACCCGACCATCCTGACGCCGATGAAAACGGTTTTGTGGCATTACCGAATATCAGCGTGACGGAGGAAATGGTCAATCTGGTATCGGCCTCCCGCAGTTATGAGGCCAATGTCGCCGCAGTCAAAGCAACCAAGAACATGGTGAGGCAGGCCCTGGAAATCGGGAGGTAAGGCATGACGGAAATGAATATCAACGCCATCGGCGGATCATTGCCGACCCCATCCATCAAGACGACAACACCGAAGACGGATGACCAGGGCTTCGGCCAATTTCTGAAAGGGGCAGTAGGGGAAGTCAACCGCCTGCATAACGAAGCGAATCAGGCGGTGGAATCCCTGGCCGCGGGACGAAGCCAGGATGTCCACAACACCATGATTGCGCTGCAGAAGGCCGATGTGTCGTTTCAGCTTCTCATGCAGATCCGCAACAAGGTCGTATCCGCCTACGAAACCGTCATGCGCATGCAGATTTAGGCACCGGAAAGGGCTTGTGATCCATGGATAAACTTTTGGGACCGATTGGGACGGCACTGACCGCCATGAGTTTGAAAAAGAAGATCAGTCTTCTTGTTGTCATGGGGTTGACGATTGGCGGATTGGTTTACCTCATTCAGTGGAGTGGTCGACCGGACTACCAGCGCCTGTATACAGGCCTTTCCATGGATGACGCCGGGTTGATTGTCGATCAGCTTAAAAGTCAGAAAATTCCGTACCGCATCACGGCCGGGGGCACCTGTATCGAAGTACCGGGCGAAAAGGTCTATGAACTGCGTATGGCCATGGCCTCCGAAGGGCTGCCCCAGGGATCGGGAATCGGTTTCGAAGTTTTCGACAATGCCAAACTCGGCATGACCGAGTTTATGCAGAACGTCAATTATCAACGCGCCCTCCAGGGCGAGCTTTCCAGGACGATCAACAAGATAGATGAAATCGAAAGCTCCCGGGTGCACATCGTCATGCCGACCCAGACACTGTTTATCGAAGAGGAAACGCCGGCCAGTGCTTCCGTCGTCTTGAAATTAAAGCCGGGCAACCGAATCGACCAGGGGCAGATCCAGGGGATCATTCACCTCGTATCCTCAAGTGTATCGGGACTACAAACGGAAAATGTGACCATCGTCGACAATCGCGGCAAATTGCTGGCCGGCAAAAATAGTACCGATTCCCCTTTGGCCATGAGTACGGATCAGTTCATGGTCCAGCGCAAGATGGAAACCAGCTTGCAGAATCGCATTAAAACCATGCTCGAGGAAGTCCTGGGGCCGGAAAAGGCGATCGTGCGTGTTTCCTGCGAACTGGATTTCATGCGGCATGAACAGACCGAAGAGATGTACCTGCCTGACAATCAGGTGGTTCGCAGTGAACAGATTCATGACGAAGCGACCACCGACGGCAGGAACACGGCCATGGGTATTCCGGGGGTCGGCTCCAATATCCAGCCCAATGGGGTGGGCATCAACAATACCCAGCCGCAGACGACCGCCACCCGCAATGCCACCCTGTTCCGGAAACAGGACCAGACCAAAAACTACGAAATCGGCAAGGTCGTCAGTCGAAAGATCATGCCCTCCGGAACCCTGCAACGGGTTTCAGCGGCGGTTGTGGTGGATGGCAACTACCAGATGGTTCCCCAAAAAAAAGGGCCAGCCGAATGGCAGTACACACCGCGCAGTCCGGAAGAAATGGCCCAGTTCGAAAAAATCGTCAAAAGCGCCATTAATTTTAACGCCCAACGTGGTGATACCGTCGAAATTGAAAACATTCCCTTTGAAACGGCCAAGCTGGGCATGGACGCCGAATCGGAACCTTCGGGCGGTATCCTGGACACGATCCGTCAATTTAAATTTATTTTCGAATACATGCTGGTGGCACTTTTCGTTGTCTTCAGCTTTCTTTTCCTGGTGCGTCCTCTGGTCCGCTGGCTAACGGCGGAGCCGGCCGGGGGTGGTGAAATCGTCCGCCAACTGCCCAAGACAGTCGGCGAATTGGAGCGGGAATATTCCCGGGGAGGCCAGCAACTGCCTTTTCGAGATCAGATTCAGCAAATGATCGCCAGTGACAATCAGGGCTCCCTGGGGGTCATGCGGGAATGGATCAAGGAACAATAAATCGAATTGACCAGAACATGTGAGTAGTGGATATGGACGCGCGCAATCTCCCCGGTTCCTTAAAAATTGCCATACTGGCCCAGGCGTTGGGACCCAGTACGTCGCAAGTTATTATTAACAGCCTGAGCGACGATGAAAAAAAAGCGGTGATGGCTCATTTGGATCAACTGGGAAATGTCTCTCCCGATCTGGTTGAAAAGGTCGCCGAGGAATTTTACCAACATATGCAGCGGCGTCAGGCGCTGCCGGCAGGTGGTTCCGTGCCGGCGACAGCTTCCGCCCCCAGCGAAAACAAGGCCTCCAAGAGCGACGGTGGTTCCAATCTTGAAGCCATTTTAAAACTCGACGCGGATCGATTGTTCAAATTGGTGGCCAACGAACACCCCCAAACCATTGCCATCATCCTCGTTCATGCCAAAACCGAATCGGCCAGCGAGGTCATGTCACGCTTGCCGGATGAGGTCAAAACGGAAGTGGCCCTGCGGATTGCGCAGTTGGATAAGGTCAACAGCGGCATGGTGGAGGAAATCAACCAGGTCATTGAATCCATCCTCAGTGACAAAGAAACCTCCGAAACCCATGACACCGGCGGCGTGGAACGCCTGGCCGAAATTCTCAACCTGGCCGATGAAATGTCCAGCGAACTGATCATGGGCGAAATCGAGGAACAAAACCCCGAACTGGCCGCCCAGATCAAACAGAAGATGTTCGTTTTTGAAGACATTGTTCTCGTGGATGACAAGGGTTTCCAGAAACTGCTGCGCAAAGTGGAAACCGGTGAACTGGCGGTGGCGCTCAAAGCGGCATCGGACGAAGTCAAGGATAAAGTGTTCCGCAACATGTCGGCCCGCGCAGGTGATATGCTGCGGGAGGAAATCGCCGATATGGGCCCGGTTCGAATGAACGATGTATCCTCAGCGCAACAGAAAATCACCGGTCTGATACAGGATATGGAGTTCAAAGGCGAGTTAATCATCAGCGGCCGTCGGGGAGAGGCTCTCGTTGCGTAAGATCATTAAACGTTCGAATACGGAACAGGTGAATACGTTTCGACTGCACTATTTCCCGAACATTCCCGTTCCGGAAGAGGGGAGCGGTGTCGAGCAAAACGCAGCCAGCGGGGGTTTGCAGAGCGTGTTCGAACGCCAGCGGAAGGATGACAGCGTGCCATCGCACCATGCCGCTGGGGCTGAACCGCAGCTATCGGCCGAAGAAATTGAACGCCTGGCCTATGATAAGGGATATGCCAAAGGCGAACAGGAAGGGCGCATGGCCGCCCGGCAACAGGCTGCTCCGTTGAAAGATGCGCTGGAAAATACCCTGGCTGAGCTTGACGGTATCCGGGAACGCCTTCGACAGCAGATCGAGCAGGAAGTGGTGGAGCTCGCCCTGCATGTGGCCCGGAAGGTGGTTCGTCATGAATTGTCGGTTTCCAAAGATTCCATCCTGTGCGTTGTCAAGGACGCCATGGGACAACTTGAAGATCCGGGGAAAATTGCCATTCGCTTGAATCCCGGGGATCTGAAACACATTCAGGGGGCCGGCGCGCGTCTTAAGGCGACCATGGAGAATCTCGACGACATTCATTTTGAAGAAGACCCCGGCATCGAATGCGGGGGATGCTATATTCAAACCGAATTCGGTGAAATCGATGCCCGTGTCGAAGAGCAGCTTCACGCCGTTGAAGAAGCTTTTCGTTCCGCCATGCGAACACCCCCCGGCGAACAGGATCACCCCGCAGATGTATAGCCCAAGCCGCTTTCGCTCTTCCGCAGCAGGTAGCCATCGGAACAAAAACGCTCTGAAGGTATGTCAGTGCTTTCATACGGAACCATGGAAATGAGCCGTTTTATCTGCCTGGATCGGTATCATGAATGCCTGGAAGACTGTAACCCCATTCAGGCCTACGGCAAAGTCAGTCGTGTCGTTGGCTTTACGGTCGAGTCCGTGGGGCCGGAGTGCCGTTTGGGTACCGTCTGCGATATATTTTCCAAAGACGGCAGCCGCAGGTTTCCGGCCGAAGTCATGGGGTTCAAGGAAAACCGCGTACTGTTGATGCCCCTGGAAGAAATTCATGGCATCGGACCCGGCAGCCGTGTGGTGGCCCGTCAAACCCAGGCGTTCATCCCGGTTGGGCATCATCTGCTGGGACGCGTTATCGACGGCATTGGAAATCCCATCGATGGCAAAGGGCCGATTCATTCCAAAACAGAATATCCGATTTATGCCTCCCCGCCCAACCCCCTGAAACGCAAGCGGATTGATAAACCGCTTGATCTCGGTATCCGGGCCCTCAACGGTCTCCTCACGGTCGGATGCGGCCAACGGATCGGCATTTTTGCGGGATCCGGTGTGGGGAAAAGTGTCCTGCTGGGCATGATTGCCAAAAAGACCGCCGCCGATGTCAATGTCATTGCGCTCATTGGCGAACGCGGGCGGGAATTGAACGACTTTATCGACAAACAGCTGGGTGAGGATGGATTGCGCCGTTCGGTCATTATTGTGGCCACATCCGATCATCTCCCCTTGATCCGTATGCGCGGGGCCTTCATTGCCACGGCGGTGGCGGAATATTTTCGCGATCAGGGTCTCAAGGTCAATTTAATGATGGACTCCGTGACCCGCTTTGCCATGGCTCAGCGTGAAATCGGTCTTGCTTTAGGGGAACCCCCAACCACCAAAGGGTATACGCCGTCCGTATTCACCCTTCTGCCCCGACTTCTGGAAAGGGCCGGCACGTCTTCGACCAGGGGGTCGATCACCGGTCTCTACACGGTTTTGGTGGAAGGGGACGATACCAACGAACCGATTGCCGATGCCATTCGATCCATTCTGGACGGTCATGTGGTGCTGACCCGCGAGTTGGCTACCCAGGGCCATTTCCCGGCCATCGACGTTTCCCGCAGTATCAGTCGTGTCATGGACGATATCGTTTCCACCGAACACCGCGACAGTGCCCGTAAACTCAAAGCGGTTCTGGCAACCTATCGTAAAGCCGAAGACTTGATCAATATCGGTGCCTATGCCTCCGGCAGCAACCCCGACATCGACTTTGCCATCCAGATGGTGGGGCAGATCAATGCTTATCTGCGCCAGGAAATCGAGACAACCGTTTCTTTTGAGAGCAGTGTCGAGCAACTTAGTGCCATGTTTCATTGATGACGACCGCTATGGCGTAAACCGCGTCAGCGTCCGATGAAGGGGAAGAATTATTTTGGGCCGCGCGTTCAAATTTGAAGCTGTATTGAATCAACGCCAACACCGGGAGGAGTCGGCTCGCAAAGTTTTTGCTGCAGCGGCCCGGGAGTTGGGGAAGGCCCAACAGGTTTTAGCCGAAATGGAAAACAACCGGGACCAGTGCCGGCGTGATCTTCGTCACAAGCAGGAAAAGGGCGGTTACGCCATGGAAATCATCCTGTACGCGCGCTATTTGGGACGGCTCGATCTGGAAATCAAAGACCAGCAGGACAGGGTCGCCGGGATGGCTGAAGAGAAGGAAAAAAAACGCCAAGAACTGATGACGACTCTCAAAGACCGTAAAGTGATCGAAAAATTGAAGGAACGCCATCTGGCCGATTTGGAAAAGAAAGAGCGGGATTTGGAACAGAAGCTATTGAACGATGCAGCCATAAGCCGCTACCAGCGAAAATATTGATGCCCCCGGGAGGGGGTAAATTCTGCCGGCAAACGGCAAATCCTTCCCGGAGGAAAGGCCGTAACGCATTGGTGCGAATTGGAGGGGAATTGCGATTTTCCGCCAACAAAAGGGCATGGGGTTAAAATTATTTGCGATAAACGCCATTTAAGTTTGGAACGGCTTGTTGCGGGGTCAATGGAAAGTATTGGCGATTTATGGCACAAAAAATGCTTCTTTACTGACCCAAACACCATTTTCACCAAAGGATGATTGTCCATGTTGAATGCTATGCCTATGCCGACCGCAATTTCTGAAATTCCCGGTGGCCCTTTGAAGGCAGACGTATCCCGCGCTGCCAGTCGCAAAGGTGACGCCGGAAGTCAGGATACTGACAGTTTTGCATCCACCCTGGAATCCCTTCATAAAAAAGAAGCGGCTGCCCACAAAGCGTCCCAACAAGACCGCGAAGAGGCATCGCCTGGAACTGCGGAAGCAGATGGCCGAACGGATAACGGAGAACAAACCGAGAAAGCGGCACCTTCAGAGAGTCCCGTCGACACAGTGGTGACGAACCCATTGACGCCGGTGCATCCCCTGGAAGGAAAACCCGATGATGTTGTTACCGGTAAAGGACTTGCCGAATCCCAGCCGGTTTTGACGGTAACAGACGATAAAATGACGGCGGGAGCCGCCGCGCCTGCCATGGAAGGGGCGTCCAAGACCCAACACAAGATAAATGCCGAAGGAACAGTACGCCCGTCCGTCGTCGCGGCAACAGAACAAACGCATGCGGGCGCAAAGGCAGACATCGGTACGGAAACGGTGGCCTTCAAAGAGATGAACCGCGTCATGACATCGGAAGAAACCAAGCAAATGGCCAAAAACGCTGGCGAAGCCAATGCACACCCACTTGCTGGAAACAAAGCGCCGGCGGAAACGAATTCTGTTCCATCCGATCCGGAGGGGCAAGCAACACCAAAACCACGACCGAATGTGGCGCAAACAGCGTCTTCAGAAAACGACGGGGAGGGCGGTGGACCGGTGGGAAAATCCGAAATCGAAGCCGGTAAACGATTCGCCAATGATTTTAAAGATCATATCAGGGCACTGAAACATCAGGAAGAGGGCCGCCAGGGGACTGCATCCGAAAATCCATCGGTGCGGGAAAATAACCTTGACGGTCAGGAACGGACGGCCCGATCCTCCGCGTCAGCCGATACCGGTGCCGGAGTTGCCAAAAGCTCTGCCGATAACGGACAGGACGCTTTCGCCAAAATGACCGCGCCGGAAGATTCCGGTCCTGCGTCCGGCCGCCCCTCTGCAGTGGATTCCGGCATGCCGTTTACATCGGCGCCCGCCGGTGGGAAGGCCGCCCCTGTGCTCAGCTCGGCAATGGCTCAATCCACCCCCGCCGCGGCGGAAACGTTTCAATCGGATAATTTTAACAATCTTGTCGAAAAGGCCTTGTTCACGGTGCGGGGGGGGCAGTCGGAGGCCCGGATCGCCTTGAAACCGGATCAGCTCGGGCATGTGCAGATGAAGATCGCCACCGAGAACCATATCGTCACGGTTAAGATTGTCACCGAGTCACCGGTGGCCCGTGATTTGATCGATGCCAATGCCAATCAGCTGCGGGCGGAGCTGCAACAGCAGGGATTGAATGTCGAATCCATCGAAGTCTCGGTCTCCGATGACCAGCGGGACGCCTACCGCGGGGCCCGGCAACGTGAAACATTCATGCGGCATATGGCCTCAAACGGCAAACCGTCACATGAAGAAGAAGCCCCTGGCCATTGGGAGCAACGGCCGGGACCAAGAAAAGCCAATACGTTCGGAGCCGCGGGGATTGATTATTTCGCCTGACAGCAAGCGGGACGACGCTTTCGGCCGATGACGGACGATGCCCGTATTCGGCGGTAGCAAACCAAGGAGGAAGGCCCAAATATGACAATTTCAGGCGTTACGAGCACCAGCAGCACCGCTAACGCGGCAGCGGCAACCAAAGCCAACGATGAGCTGGGACGGAATGATTTTTTGAATTTGCTGGTGACCCAACTCCAATATCAGGACCCGCTGAATCCGATGGACAGTGCCGATTTCACTGCCCAATTGGCCCAGTTCAGCTCATTGGAGCAATTGACCAACATGAACAGCCAACTGGAAGAACTGGCGGTAAAACAAACCGCTGTCAATAATTCGCAGACGGTGTCCTACATTGGACGGACGGTTCTTTCCAACGGCAATGCCACCAGTATTTCCGATGGCGTGGCTCAGGATTTACAAGTGGTCCTGGATGCCCCGGCGGAAGAAGTCTACATCAGCATATATGACGATACCGGGGCGTTGCGGTCAACCTTCAACACGGAGGCGATGAGCACCGGCCGGGGCGCCGTCGAGTGGCAGGGGCTTGACATGGATCGCAACCCCCTGCCGGATGGCAATTACTGGTTTGAAGTGTCCGCTGTCGACACGGCCGGGGAAGAAGTCGAGGCCTATACATTGAGCAGCGGCACCGTAAGCGGCGTTGCCTTCGAAAATGGCGAAGCCATGCTGGTGGTCAACGGGTTGCTGATGACCATCGACAGCGTGATTGAAGTGAGCCAAACGGAAGAATAGCAAGGCTCTGACCGAGATAAAAATGATGACGACGGAAGCGAAGCGCGAATACGCAATGATATTTATTCCCAATATGGACGAGACGGATTAATTCTAGTTAGGAGGAACTTATGATTGGTTCATTATTCGCAGGGATCTCAGGCCTGAATGCCAACTCCACCGCAATGACGGTCATTGGCGACAATATTGCCAACGTCAATACAACCGCTTTCAAATCCAACCGGGCTTCGTTTGCCAATGTTTTGAGCCAGAGCCTCGGCGGGGGCGGCGGGAACGATATTGGCCGCGGCGTCGATTTCTGGGGAACGACCCCGGTCTGGAGCCAGGGATCGTTGGAGAATACCAGTGCCCCCATGGATATGGCCATCAACGGGCGCGGCTTTTTCCAGGTGGTGGACGAATCCGGATCCGCTTTTTACACCCGCGCGGGCGAGTTTTCCTTTAACCGCGAAGGGGATCTGGAAAACCCGGACGGTCTCGTGCTGCAGGGCTACAGTGTCCAGTCGGTGGCGGCAAACGGCACCATGACCCTGGGATCCATCTCCAATATCCAGATTCCCACCGAGAGCACGACGCCACCGAGCGCCACCAATGAATTCACCATCGATGTCAATTTGGATTCGGCGGCCCAAATCAACGACACCTATTCCACCACGCTCACCGTATACGATTCTCTCGGGAACGACATTCCCATGACCATCGACTTCGTCAAGACCGCCAACAACGAGTGGACCTGGCAGGCCAACTCCACCCTGGCGACGGCGGTTACGCCGGCCGGCCCCACAACCATAACCTTTGATGCCACCACCGGCGCCCTGAATACCGGCGCGGACCCGGTGATAAACCTCACGCTGGCCAACGGCGCCACTATGCCGGCCATGACCTGGGATCTTTTCGACGCCACCAACGCCACCAATGGCGACCTGACCCAGTATGCTTCGCCATCCACCACGACCTTTCAAACCCAGAACGGGTATCCGGCCGGTATGCTGCGGAGCGTCTCGGTGGACGAGGCCGGTGTCATCACCGGGTCCTATTCCAACGGCCAGCTGGTGCCCCTTTTCCAGGTGGCGCTGGTGGATTTTCCATCTTATTATGGCCTTACCAAAATGGGGAATAACCTTTACGGGGCTTCCCTGGAATCCGGCGACGCCATGCCGGGCATGCCCGGAAGCGGTCGGTTGGGCAGCATCAGCCCCAGCGCCATCGAAATGTCCAATGTGGACCTGGCCCAGGAATTCGTCAAAATGATCACGACCCAACGCGCTTTCCAGGCCAATTCACGGGTCATCACCACCAGCGACGAAATCCTCAATGAGCTGATCAATATCAAACGATAACCCCCAATGGAGTTGAGGCTGTGGATATCGGGCTGATGGGACATCCTTCTTATCAGCCCGATATCGTTGGAGCTGTCGACTCCGTCCTGTCAACCTGTTGACAGGCGTCAATCCCTTTCCTCATGATGGCAAGACGTGCTGCCCCTCGAATAGCGACATCGATTGCGTTCTGAGCCGCAATTCAAACGGCAATACTGAAAATAAACACAGAAAAACAAACAGATAGCATCTGTTTGGGCGGTATCCGGCTCATCCTCCCGCGTGACATCGTCTTCAAATTCTCATGGCATAATAATTGCTGATTCAACGGAATGGTTAAACGCTACCGAAAACAAGCGCCCCAGGACGATAACCGAGGCAATATTTCAGGAGTTCTTCCGTGGACATAACAACTTTCATCGGCATTCTGGTGGGTGGGGGACTGGTCATCAGTTCCATTCTCATCGGCGGCCCCGGTTCCTGGTTTATCAACTATCCGGCATTGATGATTGTTCTGGGGGGCACCATGGGGGCAACCCTTTTGGCCTATCCGTTGAAGGAGGTGTTGGGTGTTTTCGGTGTCGTTCGGAATGTGTTCCAGTATCGGTCCCAGTCACCTTTGCAATTGATTCCACTTCTGACGGGTTTCGCCCGCAAAGCACGCCAGGAAGGCATATTGTCGTTTGAAGATGAACTCGGGGCGATTGACGACCCTTTTTTATCCCGTGGGCTTCAGATGGCCATCGACGGAATGGAATCCCGATCCATCGAGGAAGTCCTGTCCAATGAGATCCTCTGTGTCAGTGAACGGCATCGGCTGGGCGCCGAAATTTTTACCACCATGGGAACATTTGCCCCGGCGGTGGGGATGCTGGGCACCATCATCGGCCTCGTCCAGATGCTGATGCAAATGGAAGATCCCAGTCGCATCGGCGAGCCCATGGCCGTGGCCCTCTTGACCACTTTCTACGGCACCTTGTTGGCGAATCTGGTTTTTCTGCCTGTTGCCGCCAAACTGAAAACCCGCAGCAAACAGGAAATCCTGTTGAAAGAAATGGCCCTGGAAGGGGTGATCGCCATCCAGTCCGGAGACAATCACCGGGTCGTGGAACAAAAGCTGAAAGCATTCCTCGCGCCGCGGGTCCGCAGAGCCGCCGCTTGAGGTAAACCAGATAGGACTGATGGGTATGCATTGGAAACGACAACGCCCCAACCCGCGCATGGACGGCATTACCGGAGGTGGGTGGCAAGTCGTTTACACGGGGTTTGTTTTGATTCTGCTATCCTTTTTCATCATGCTGAGCTCTTTTGCCACATTTGAACAATCCCGAGTGCTTCAGTTTGTGGCCTCATTCAGCAATGCGCTCAGCGTTTTACCGGGAGGCAACCGTGTGGTCGATGGCCAACGGGTAGCGCCGCCAGGAGATGAAACGAATGCTTTCAAAAAGGAGATGCGCCGCATCCAGGCAGGCTTGCGCGAGTGGGCGGCCCAACGCCAGATGGATCAAAGACTTGAAATGGTGCTGACGGACGAGGCGTTCACGCTGCGTTTCGACAACCGAATGCTTTTCAGTATCGGGTCTGCTGCACTGGCCATGAAAATTCTGCCATTGCTGGATAAAATCGGCGCATCCATTTCGGCGACCGACTACCCTGTCAGAATCGAAGGACATACGGATAACCTACCCATTCGGACCCGCCGCTACCCGTCCAATTGGGAATTGTCCACGGCCCGCGCCGTCAACGTTTTACGGTATTTGATCAAGCATTGCGATATCCCGGCGTACCGGTTGACCGCGGTGGGTTGCGGTGCTTTTGAGCCGCTGGATGGCAACGATTCCTGGGAAGGGCGGGCGCGCAACCGGCGTGTGGAAATTATTTTTCACCGCGGAGAATATCGATGAGGACATTGCGGCGACACACCCATATCGATGAGCTCGAGCTGCCGGGTAATGCATGGCTGTGCACCTTCAACGACATGATGACCCTGCTGCTGGTCTTTTTCGTATTGCTTTTCAGCATGGGAACCATCGACGGGCCCCTACTGAAAAATATGCAGCAATCGCTGCAAAACGGGCTGGGGGTGCTTGCCAATGGGAAACCGGCCGCCGATCGGGACGATCAGGAATTAACGCCAACCGCCCCCGCAACACGTTTTTCAAAAACCGGCAAGGCGACAATTCCGGATGATTCGACCGTCAGGGAAATGACCGTTCGTATCGCGGAACGCATCAATCGGCTCGAGGGGACGCAACGCATCAAAATCGGCGCCAAGGGTCAGCTCATAATGGATAACAGCCTTCTGTTTTCCTTTGGTAAAGCCGAGCTGAATCCCGAGGGTCTGGCCATATTGCGGCGCCTGGCCCAAGAGCTACAGGCCATTCCCAATCGGATACGTATCGAAGGGCATTCCGACAATATTCCTATCCGGACGGAACAATACCCTTCCAACTGGGAGCTTTCCACGGCCCGGGCCGTCAATGTGGTCAAATATATGGCCGGCCCAGGGCGCATTGCACCGGAAAGACTTGCCGCGGCCGGCTATGCCGACGTCAAACCCTTGCAACCCAATTCATCCCCCTCAAATCGCGCCCTAAACCGGCGGGTTGAGATTGTTCTCCTGAAAGGGAAAGGTCAATGAATAAAAAAGCAATTGCCATCGTGGCATCCATAGCGTTCGTTTTCATGGCACTGGTTGGCGGCGGTTTCTACATGATGTGGATGAAAATTGCCAGTCTACAGCCTCCGGAAGAAATCGCCGAAGAGGAAATGGAAGAAGAAACCGAGACGGTGGTCATCGGTGAAATGTTTCCCCTGGACACCTTTGTGGTCAACCTGGCGGACCCGAAAGGCAAACGCTATCTGCGGACGACCATGCAGCTCGAACTGACGCCTGAACAGACCGTGGAAACATTGGAACAACGGCTGCCGCAGATCCGGGATATTATTTTGACCGTTCTGCCCACCAAACAGTCCCAGGAGATTCGCACCGTCGATGGCAAAACAGTCTTACGGAAGGAGATCATGTTCCGGCTGAACGATCTTCTGAAGGTCGAAAGTGTGGCCAATATTTATTTTACCGAATTCGTCATCCAGTAACAGGGTAATCCATCATGGCTGATAACGTACTCTCACAGGACGAAATCGATGCCCTGTTGTCGGCAATGGACAGCGGCGAAGTCGACCTGACAAGCAAGGAAGAGCCGCCCGAGGCCAAGGCTGAGGCCTATGACATCACCTCCCAGAACATCATGTTGCGGGATCAGTTTTCGGCCCTGGAAGAAGTTTACGACAAATTTTCGGGGCTGCTCCAGAACACCCTGTCAGGGCTCGTACAGCAGGCGTTTGAAGTCCAGTTCGTTTCCACCGAAATGGTCAAATACGGTGATTTTATCCAGGCGTTTTCCAACCCCACCAGTTTTACGATTTTCAGTATGGAGCCCCTGATCGGATCCGCCCTGCTGGCCATCGAACCGGGGTTGGTTTTTTCAATGATCGACTGCATGTTCGGCGGCAAGGGAACCCCCCTTAAACAGCGTCGCGAGTTCACCACCATTGAAATCGGCATGCTGAAACGTTTGAGCCGGGAATTGCTGGGGGATTTCGAGCGCGCCTGGCAAACGGTTTTTGCCATCCATATAGCCCCCAAGAAGGCCGAAACCAAACCGGAATTCGTCCACCTGGTGAGCCCGGACGAGTTGATGATCGTGATCGTTTTCTCCATCAAAGGAGAGGAATTTACTGGTAATTTTCATCTTTGTATTTCCTACCGCATGCTGGAGCCGATCAAAGAAAAATTGTCGTCCCGTTATCTGCGCGCCAAGGATTCGGAAGCCGCCTTCAGCGATCGAATCCAGAAAAGCCTGGAGGAGACCGAGGTCAACGTCATCGCGGAACTTGGCCACACGGCGCACACCTTCGGCGATCTTTTGGCGCTGCAGGTGGATGACATCTTTACCCTGAACACCGGGCCGCATGATCCCATTACGGTCAACATCGAAAGTATACCCAAATACCGGGGATATCCCGGCATCGTGAATGGAAACCGGGCCGTTGAAATTCTTGCCACCATATCCCCCGAGGAGGCCGCTACGGAAAAATGATGAATGCATCGCGAGACCATAAAAATGTTGCCCTAAAAGACGTATCCGTGGATAGCCCCGGTGCCGAAAATGCCAATGGATATCAATTCTCCGCCTTGCAGGGCGGAGACGCCGGCGCCAAAGCCAACAATTTAAACTTTATTCTGGATATCCCCCTGGAAGTCACCGTTCAGTTGGGTCGGACCCATATGTTGGTCAACGATTTGCTTAAACTGGGGCAGGGTTCGGTAATCGAATTGGAAAAAATGGCCGGCGAAACCCTGGAAATTCTGGCCAACCAGAAACTGGTGGCGCGCGGAGAAGTCGTTGTGATCAATGAGAAATTCGGGATTCGCGTGACGGAGATTATCAGTCCCATGGAACGTGTGGAGAAATTGAAATGATGACGCCGGAGCTTGTCACCGCGGCACTGAAGATGATTGGCGTCCTGGTGCTCATCGTCGGTGGCCTTTTAGGTTTCAATGTCTATTCCAAGCGTTTTTTAAAGAACCGTGTCGGCGGCCCCGGGCGCAAATCCGTCCAGGTGCTGGAATCGACACCGATCGGGCTGAAAAAGGCAGTGACCCTGGTCAAGGTGCCGGGTGCCGTGCTGGTGTTGGGGATTACCAACGACCGGATTACCTTGCTCGATCGCCTGGATGGACAAGCGGAAGAAGCCCTGAACCTGGTGGCGTCCCAAGCATCCGTCCCTTCTTTCAAGGCGCATTTGCAGAAATTCACCGGAAGCTGGACCCACGCAAACCGTTCGGACGCTTTGACGGAATCTGCGGAATGAAACCCATCATGAAAACGACCCTGCGCAAATATGGTTTGGCAGCCCTTTTGGTCACGGTCATGGTGCTGGGTATTGCCGGGACAAGTCCGGCAGCTGAAGGACCGGCGCCCTCACTTTTCAGCATTCAAATGCCGGACGGTGACGATCCAACCCAAACCGCGATCGTCGTGCAGATCTTTATGCTGCTGACGGTCCTGTCGCTGGCGCCGGCCATCTTGATTATGCTGACATCCTTTACACGCATGGCTATCGTTCTTTCGGTCATGCGCCAGGCTATCGGAACCCAGTCCATGCCGCCCAACCAGGTGATCATCGGCCTGGCCTTGTTTTTGACCTTTTTTGTCATGACCCCGGTCTGGCAGAAGGCGCACCAGGAGGCCTTGACACCTTATCTCGAGGGACAAATCAACCAGCAAACGGCCTTGACGCGTGCCATGGCCCCGGTGCGGGACTTCATGTTCAAACAGACACGGGAAAAGGATTTGGCCATGCTCATGGAAATGGCCAAAGCTCCCCGTCCGAAGGGGCTGGACGATGTTCCCACCACGGTATTGATTCCGGCTTTCATTATCAGCGAACTGAAAACCGCTTTCCAGATGGCGTTCATGTTGTACGTCCCCTTTTTGATCATCGATATGGTCGTGGCGTCGGTTCTGTTGTCCATGGGGATGATGATGCTGCCACCCGTGATGATTTCCCTGCCGTTCAAACTGATGCTTTTTGTCCTGGCCGATGGATGGCACCTGATCGTCGGCTCTCTGGTCAAGGGCTTCGCCTGAGTGAGGAGCGTCTGCAATGACCCCAGAATTCGTTACCGGTTTTTTCCTGGAAGCCATCAAGCTGACCATTTTATTGGCCGCCCCTATGCTGCTGGCCGGTCTGGTGGTGGGCTTGCTGATCAGTGTTTTCCAGGCCGCCACCCAGATCAACGAAATGACGATGACCTTCATCCCCAAAATGCTGGCGGTGGCGGTGGCGCTGCTGATATCGTTTCCCTGGATGCTGCAGATGCTCATCGATTTCATGCAGAATTTGATTGTCGGCCTTCCCCAGGCCATTCGATGAAAGGTATCTAGCGAGTCGCCGTATGCTGTCCCTTCAGGTCTCATATCCGCAGGTGCAATTGTTCCTTCTCGTCTTTCTGCGGGTCACCGCCATCTTGATGAGCCTGCCCATCTTCAGCGGCGACAACGTGCCCAACATGTTCAAGGCCGGGCTGGCCCTGGCCGTATCCATGGTAATGTTCCCGGTGGTCGATCTGACGATATTGCCGGATATGGACCGGTGGATTTTCCTGACACTGGGGGTAATCAGTGAAGTCCTCATGGGCCTCGGGATCGGGTTGGCGATCCGGCTCATCATGGCCGGCATCCAGATGGCCGGCCAGGTTTCAGGCTTCCAGATGGGGCTGGCCATCGCCAACATCATGGACCCGGCCACCAGCATGCAGACGCCCATACTGGCCCAGGCTTTCAACCTCATGGCCATGCTCATCTTCCTGGCCATCGATGCCCATCACTGGTTTTTCCGGGCCCTTGTGGAAAGTTTCACTCTTATCCCGCCATTTCAATTCGTTATGTCATCTTCTTTCATCGGTTACCTCATGAATCTGGCGGGCAATATGTTCATCATTGCCTTGAAAATCGGAGCGCCCGTCATCGTCGTCCTTATCCTGACCAGCGTTTCATTCGGCCTGATGGCCCGCACGGTTCCCCAGATGAATATCTTCATTGTGGCCATGCCCCTGAAAATCGTGGTGGGGCTTCTTTTTGTCGTCTTCAGCCTCCCGTACCTGCAGACCTACCTGCGGGAGCTTTTCAATGGTTTCGGTGCCGGACTGGTGCCCCTGTTAAGGCTCATGGGATCCTAGGGAGGCGGCATGGCGCAAGACAACGGCATGGACCGCACGGAAAAGCCGACGCCCAAAAAACTGAGCGATGCCCGCAAAAAAGGGCAAGTGGCCCAGAGCCGCGAAATTCCTTCGGCCATGATTCTGATGACGGCCCTGGCCGTTTTCTACTTCGGCGGGCAGGGAATGGCCCGGCAATTGACCGATCTCATGCGCGTCAGTTTCCGTGACCTGGAAGGGGAGTGGATGCAAAGTGCCGCGTCGGCGGACGCCATGGCCGGGTGGTTGTTTCAACAAGCCCTGACGATTTTGATGCCCATGATGATCGCCCTGCTGGTGATCGGTGTGGTAGCCAATGTTGCCCAGTTCGGCTTCAATTTCAAAGAAAACCTGATGGTGCCCGATTTCAAAAAATTGAACCCCGTCAGCGGTGTGAAAAACCTGATATCCCTCAAAGCGCTGGTGGAACTGATAAAATCCATTTTTAAAATCGGGTTCGTCGGTCTGATCGCTTATCTGATGCTCCGGCGGGAATTGATGACCATTCCAACCCTTATTCATGCCGAGGTCGTGGAAACGGCGGCCTACATGGGGACTGTGGCCTTCAAAATCGCTTTCTTCGTATGTCTGGGCCTCATCGTATTGGCGGCGGCCGATTTTGCCTATCAGCGCTGGCAGCACCGGAAAAATCTGATGATGACCAAGCAGGAGGTCAAAGAAGAGCGCAAGCAAAGCGACGGCGATCCCCAGGTCAAATCGCGTATTCGCAGCATGCAGATGGAAATGGCCCAACGGCGCATGATGGAGGCCATTCCCACCGCCGACGTGGTGATCACCAACCCGACCCACTTTGCCATCGCCATCCGTTTTGACGCGGCGGAAATGGCAGCACCCCAGGTGGTTGCCAAAGGGGCCGACCTGATTGCCAAGCGTATTCGTGAAATTGCCGGGGAGCATGATGTGCCGCTGGTGGAAAACAAACCCCTGGCACGGGCGCTTTTCCGTTCCACCGACATCGGTGATTTTATTCCGGCCGAACTCTATCGTGCCGTTGCGGAAGTATTGGCCTACGTCTACCGCCTCAAGGGCATTCGCCATCCGGTCTGATCGCCTGCTCGGCAGATGTTACCCGCCTGACCGGCCCCAACCCCACACCCCTTGGACCCCATTTGGACCTTTTGGGCCTATTGACGGATTAAAAGCCCAATCGTTGGTTCCCAAGGTGCTGAATGGCACGTTCTCAGTCGCCGTCAAAAGCTTGACATGGAGGTGATCGCCTCTGGCAACCTTCCATCGATCGCCCGGGACCAATCCGGTCGTTTCTCGGGAACGCCCCAAAAGGTATTTTGCTGAAATCATATTGATATTTCCGGGGAAGTCCGGCGGCTTGAAATGCAGGGGCAACGTGAGCCTTTGTTCGGCATGATTCCTGCAAAATGCTTCCCTTTAAAATCTTCGGTGTCCATAAACGCGCATCCGCAACCAACAGGAAATGGAATGGAATACGCTGATCAGAAACAGCTTCCCGCTCAACTCGAAGCGCTGACCAACAACTCGGATATCCTCATGGCGGCCCTTGTCGTGGGGATTCTGATCTTTATGATCCTCCCCCTGCCGGCGTTTATTCTTGACCTGTTGTTGAGTTTCAATATCACGTTTTCCATCGTGATTTTGCTCGTGGGCATGTATATCGTCCACCCCCTGCAGTTGTCCTCTTTTCCCACCATTCTGCTGTTGGCAACCCTGTTTCGGTTGTCGCTCAACATTGCATCGACCCGGATCATCCTTTTAAGCGGGGTTGAGGGCACCAGCGCGGCCGGTAAGGTGATCCAGGCTTTCGGGGGATTTGTGGTCGGTGGCAATTACCTGGTGGGCATCATCGTCTTTCTCATTTTAGTGATCATCAACTTCATGGTCATTACCAAAGGGGCCGGCCGCATTGCCGAAGTGGCGGCCCGTTTCACACTGGATGCCATGCCCGGAAAACAGATGAGTATCGACGCCGATCTGAACGCCGGCCTTATTTCCGAAGACGAAGCACGCAAAAGAAGAGAAGATATCGCCCGCGAAGCGGAATATTACGGGGCCATGGACGGTGCCAATAAATTCGTACGCGGCGATGCGATTGCCGGCATCATCATTACCCTGATCAATATTTTGGGCGGTCTGACCATCGGGGTCCTTCAAAACGGGATGAATTTTGGAGACGCCGCCCAGAACTACACCCTGCTGACCGTCGGCGACGGTTTGGTATCCCAGGTGCCGGCGCTTATCGTTTCCACCGCCGCCGGTATCATCGTCAGTCGCGCCGGGTCGGAATCCAGCCTGGGCCGGGACATTACCTCGCAGGTCCTCTTCCAACATCGCGCCATCGGCATAGCCGCCGCGGTGCTCCTGGGCTTTGCGCTGATTCCCGGGCTGCCTACGCTGCCCTTTATCACGCTCGCGGCCACGGCCGCTGTGGTCGCCTATGTCGTCTATAACGCCGGCAAGGCGCCAACGGAGCCCCAGGAAGATGTCGAGCTTCTGCCGGAAGGCGAGACAACCGTTGAAAACCTGGAAAACTTGCCGCCCCTGGACCTGCTGTCTCTGGAAGTGGGGTATGGTTTGATCCCCATGGTGGATGTGGAACAGAATGGCGAACTGCTCACCCGCATCAAATCCATTCGCTACCAGGCGGCCGAAGAAATCGGTTTGATCGTGCCCCCGGTGCACATCCAGGACAACATGCAGCTGCAGCCGGGTGAATACCGCATCCTGCTCAAGGGTAATGAAATCAACCGGGGAGAACTGGTCCTCAACCATTTTCTGGCCATGAATCCGGGGGACGCGGTGGGGCAGATCGAAGGTATCGACACCCATGAACCCACCTATGGACTACCCGCCGTCTGGATCAAGGAAGAACAGCGCGAAAAGGCCATCGCCAACGGTTTTACGGTCGTGGATTTGGCCACCGTGATGACAACCCACATTTCGGATGTCATTACGCGTCACGCCCATGAACTGGTCGGACGCCAGGAAGTCCAGCGCATGCTCGACCATTTCAAGCAAACCTACCCGAAAGTGGTCGAAGAATTGATCCCGAACCTTTTGCCCCTGGGCGGGGTGGTAAAAGTTCTCCAGAATCTGCTTAAGGAACAGGTCCCCATCCGGGATCTGCTGGCCATTTTGGAAACATTGGCGGACTGGGCCCCCATGACCAAGGATCTCGACATCCTCACGGAGTATGTTCGCCAGGCATTGGCACGATCCATCGTCAAGGCCTATCAGAACAACAGCAGCTCCCTGGCCGCCGTCACCCTCGATCAAGGCGTGGAGGTGGCTGTCTCGGAAGCCATCCAGAGGACCGACCACGGCAGTTTCCTGGCCATGGATCCACGGACAGTGGAAAAAATCGTGCAGGCCATGGCCAAACACATCGAAACCTTTGCCGCATTGAACAGCCAGCCGGTCGTTCTGTGCTCCGCCCAGATACGGCCGCATTTCAAACGATTGATTGATCGGATGGTCCCCAATCTGGCCGTTCTTTCCTATGATGAAGTCATGAACAATGTGCAGATTCAGACAATTGGATCGGTGGAGTTAACCCATGCAGATTAAACGCTTTGAAGCGAAAAACATGACGGAGGCATTGCGTCAGATCAAGCGCGAACTTGGACCGGAAGCGGTCATTCTATCGGCCAAAGACCGGCGGCGGGAAAACCGTTTGCTGGGAATCTCGCGCAAAATCGGGGTTGAAGTAATGGCGGCTGTCGATGACGACGTACCGGCCATGAATTCCCACCGGAAACCGGCGAGGCGCAAAGATGCCGCTGCCCAGGCCGCCCTTCACCATCGTGCGGCCATGAACGATAGGAAAACCGGTTTCGGTTTCCTGCCGAAAATCAACGACGTGGTTCGCCTGAATGGTAATGCCAAACGATCGGCGGCCATGGAACAGGGTGTCGCGACCCGTTCGAATCCAACCACAGAACGCCCCTACGGGATGACAGGGCAATCTGAAACCCAGCATGCCTCAAAAGAGGGTTTGTCCGGCGACGCAGGCGGCAGTTCGATGGGGCGTTACCTGGCAAAGACAGGACTGTCAGTGGGGTCCCTGTCCCTGGACAAGAAGATGAGCACCCCCATTGCGCTGGTTGGCAATGCCGGTGTCGGCAAAACGACCAGCATTGCCAAACTGGCCGCACGTTTCCGATCCATCCATAAAAAATCGGTGGGATTGCTGGCGTTGAATGGCCTCCGGCTCGGCGGGGCGGAACAACTCCAGTATTTTGCCGACAGCATGAATCTTCCTCTGGAAATGCCGGCCCATGACAAGGAATTGACGGCGGCATGGACACGTTTGCACGCATGCGACGTGATCCTGGTAGACACGCCGGCAGTGCATCCGGGCGACAGGGAGGGCTTGGCCCGGATCAGGACCGGTCTTCAAAAAATAGGAAAACCCCGGACGCTGTTGGTCCTGAGCGCCGAAGGCCGCGAGGAAGATCTGCAGGATACGGCCCTTCGCTATACACCGCTGACCCCCATCGGCACCATGATTACCAAAACCGATCTGACGCGTTCATATGCTGATTTGGTGAATTTTTTGTGCCGCAATGCATTGCCGGTGTATTTTTTCTCCGACGGTCACCGGGTACCCGGCGATTTAACGGCGGCCACACTTGAGCGACTTGCGGCACGCTTTCTGCAAAATGGTTTGCCGGCACCCCATGCGCCAAGCCCTTGCGGAGCGGTTCACGAGAGCAGCTCGGTCGAGGCCGGGCATCAGGTTTATTTGGCCAACAAGAACTCGGATATTTTCCATCGGCCGGACTGCAAATGGATTCGATTGATCAACCAAGCCAATATCGTGGAATTCAATTCATTTGCCGAAGCATTGAACAATCGCTTCAAACCTTGTCGCTATTGCAATCCCCAACATCTTTCGATTACCGGCATTTTATCACAGGAAGGTGCCGCTCTGTAGCCAACGAGCAGTTTTTCCGTATCAGGAGTAGATGAATATGACGATCCAGTCCAACGATAAGGTTATCACCCTGAGTTCCCGTAAATCGTTTCGGCCGGGAACCCGGGACCGCCTGCCGGAGCCCGAACGCCGGCCCGCCCGCATTGTTTCGATTACCAGTGGGAAAGGCGGTGTGGGAAAAACCAATATCGTTGCCAATCTGGGGTATCAGCTTAGCCGCGCCGGCAAGCGTGTATTGATTCTCGATGCCGACCTGGGCCTTGGCAATCTGGACATTCTTCTCGGTCTGGCCCCCCGTCATAACCTGTCGCATGTACTGACGGGTGAAAAACACATTCGCGATATTGTCATCCAGGGTCCGGGACAACTTCAGATCCTCCCGGCGGCATCCGGCATCCAGGAATTGACCCACCTTACGTCCGATCAAAAAATGAGCATGCTGTACGAGTTGGATCGACTGCTGGACACGGTGGACATTTTCCTCATCGACTCGGCCGCCGGCATCTCGTCCAATGTATTGGACTTCAGTGTTTCGGCCCAGGAAATTGTGGTCGTCGTGACACCGGAACCCACTTCGATTACCGATGCCTATGCCCTCATGAAAGTCCTGTCGACCAAGTATGCCGAGAAGACCTGCCGGTTAATCGTGAATCAAGTCGCCAGCGAGCAGGAAGGGCGGGAAATATTCCGCCAGTTGAACCTGGTGGCCCAGAAATTTCTGGCCATCAAGATGGAATACTTTGGATGTGTTCTTCAGGATGCCAACCTGGTTCGCTATGTCAAACAACAGCGTCTTATCAGCCAGGCCGATCCTGAATCACCGGCCAGCTATGGTTTTAAAAACCTGGCGCGAAGAACGATGGCCCTGCCGACGGCGAAAGCTTCCCAAGGCGACCCGTTGCTTTTCTGGGGCCACATTTTCCAGAATGGCGCTATGTCGCACAAATCATAAGTCAACGGTTATGTTGAAACGCAAAAATAACGTCCCAAAGGTGCCTTTATGAAAGCGTTAAAAAGACAAGTCAGTCATCAATCAGCCAAAGGCCCGGAAACCCGGGAACAATTGATGATGGAATACCTTCCGCATGTCAAGCGGATCGTCAATCGAATGGCCATCCATTTGCCTTCGACGGTTGATATCGAAGATCTTTACAACGTCGGCGTTATCGGCCTGATACAAGCCATCGATCGCTATGATGCCAGTCGGGAAAACAAATTCATCACCTATGCGACCCATCGTATCCGCGGGGCGGTGCTCAGCGAATTGCGATCAAGGGACTTCCTCTCGCGTGCCAACCGCCGCAAAATTCGGGAGATGGACCAGGCCTATGCCATGTTGGAGCAGCAGTTGGGACGTGATGCTGAAGATCATGAAGTCGCCGATGCCCTGCGAATCGATCTGAACCAGCTTGATGCCATCAAGAAACTTTCCAGCATCTCATTTATCAGTTTTGAGGAAATGGGCTATAGCGACTCCAATGATAAAGGACGGCTGCTGAAATATGTCGCCGACGATGCGGTTGATGCCCTTACGATGGCCAATCTGAATGAACTGAAGCAGGCCATGGCGACGGCCATTGAAAAACTGCCTGAAAAAGAAAAAATGGTGTTATCGCTTTACTATTTCGATGAGTTGAACATGAAAGAAACCGGCAAGGTCCTTAACATCACTGAATCGCGGGTTTCCCAGATTCATTCCCAAGCCATTATTCGGCTGCGCAATAAACTGCGACGCGCCAATATCCTTGCCCATTAGCCGTTATTGCCGCTGCCATAGGCCGTTGCCGGAGAAAACCGTCATGGCAGGAGATACCCCTTATGGTGGACAGCATTCGTCAAACCGGTCGGGTGGGCGTGATCAAAGCGCCGGGTCCCCTGCGAACCGTCAAACGACGCGGGCAATCACGCCAAGAATCCCATGGAAACCAAGACGAACAGCATGCGGCTGATGAGCATGATCGTTCCCAAGACATGTCAGAACGCGAAAACCGACCTGAAGCCGAAAACGGTCCGATAATATCCAAAAAGACCGGCAAGCGAATCAACATCATCATTTAACCCCGTCCTTGTTTGACCAAAGGAAACGCCATGCCATTTATTGCTATCGCTAACCAATATGGAACACTCCTGGATATCCTGGCTCTCGTATGCAGTTTGGGGCTTTTTCTGTTTCTGGTGGTCAATCGCCGTCGCTATGGCGCCATGGTGCTCGCTGCCGGGCAAGACAAACAAACGGCAAGCTTCACTGACGAAGTCACCCGGCAACTGATATTCCAGCATTCACAGAAAGCCTATGACAATTTACAGCTGTCCCTGACACGCGAGTTTGAGACATTTCGCCGGATGGGAAATGGCGATTGGCGCATGGATAATCCGCCGTCCGAGGCCCCCTTGGGCTTATCTGCCGCGACGGGTGCTGTTCCATCTGAGCGGCCGGGACGCCGGCGACGTTATCGCAGGGCTGAGGAAATGATCGCCCAGGGCACGGATAGGGAGGCGATCATGCGGCAATGCGGGCTGGCGGAACGTGAATGGGAGCTACTCCAGGGGCTTCACCAGCTTGAGCAGGGCCGCCGCGCCTGATTCCCATACCTTGACGGGATCCTGTCGATTTGCCGGCACGAGGCAATTCATTCCTGACCGGTAAAAAATGCCGCTGCTTTCTTCCGGAAGACCGGAAACACCGCGCGTCCGGCAACCCCCTATAAAAAACCACGTGCCGCTCTGTGAAAACCGAAGGGCTTTTAACAAATCCTGCGGGGGGCGAAAGAATATCGTTCTTGCCGGAAGGAGAACTTCGGGGGGATGAATTGGATTTCACACGGGGTGGTTTCGATGCAGCGCCAATGGTGCCTTGGCAGGAAAAAAGATTTCGGGTGTGGTCCGTTTTTTGCTTATTTTTATGCGTCATAATAATTCGACGGTTCTACTTTTTATTGAATTTGTCTGAGATGTAAGGAATTGACATGAGCGGATCCATTTATCTTGCGACCTCGGGAGCTGAAGCCCAGCGCATCCGCATGCAGATTTTGTCCAACAATCTCGCCAATATAAATACGGCCGGGTATAAAGAGGATCGCGCCACTTTCCGAATTCCGGATGAAGATATGGTGGCAGATCCGGATGATCCAGCCGCTACCGGCACGACGGGTGGATTGATTGCCCCTGTCATTCCAATGACGGCCCATACCGATTTTTCACCAGGCCCCATTCAGCGTACCGGCAATCCTCTGGACGTCGCCATTAATGGCGAGGGCTTTTTCAGCATCCAGACCGACCAGGGGGTGCGCTATTCCCGCAATGGCGCTTTCACGATTAACCCCGAAGGCCTTCTGGCAACCCCGGACGGTGATCCCGTTATGGGAGAAGGCGGCGAAATAGCCATTGACGGAACGGATGTCCGTATTGATGGATCCGGGAATGTCCTGGTGGACGGCAGTGTGACGGACAAGCTGAAAATCGTCAAAATTTCCGCCCCGGACGCCTTGCGCAAAGTGGGTAAAACCCTTTTCCAACTGGATGAAACCAAAGGCGCGGAAGAGCCGCTGGAATTCGTTGATGTGCAGCAGGGATCTCTGGAAGGTTCTAACGTGAACGCCGTCAAGGCCATGACGGAGCTGATCGAGGTTCAACGTGGATATGAATCTTATCAGAAGATGATCCAAACCATGGGAGAAATGGCCTCGCGTGTCATCAGTGGTGTCGGCACCACGGAATAGGGCGGTTTCACCGCCGAGGAGGAAATCATGATTCGTAGTTTATGGACCGCAGCGTCTGGAATGAAATCACAGTCGCTCAACATCGATGTTATTTCCAATAACCTGGCCAACGTCAACACCACGGGGTTCAAAACCAGCCGGGCCGATTTCCAGGACCTTCTCTACGAGACCCTCCGGCAGGCCGGCACCTCTTCTTCCGAAAGCACCGATGTTCCCACCGGGATTCAGCTCGGTCACGGGAGCCGTCCGGTGGCCACGCACAGGATCTTCACTGAGGGTGATTTTCAGCAAACCAAAAATGAACTGGATATCGCCATCGAAGGCGACGGTTTTTTCCAGATTATTCAACCGAACGGGGAAACGGCCTACACGCGCGACGGCGCTTTCAAAATGGACCGCGATGGTCGCATCGTGACATCCGACGGGTTTGTGATGGAACCCGAAATTACGATTCCCAGTGACAGCATTTCCCTTTCCATTGGGTTGGACGGGACGGTGTCGGTCCTGCAGGCCGGAAGCAGCGAGCCCACGGAAATCGGTACCATCACCCTGGCCCGTTTCGTTAATCCGGCCGGACTCCACAGTATCGGCCGCAATCTCTATTTGCCAACCAATGCCTCGGGTGACGCCATCGTCGGAACAGCAGGAGAAGACGGTTTGGGGAGCCTGGCCCAGGGGTTTCTCGAAATGTCCAACGTGAGTGTCGTGGACGAGATGGTGAAGATGATTACGGCCCAACGGGCCTACGAAATCAACAGCAAAACCATCCAGGCGGCGGACGACATGCTTCAGCAGGCCAATAATGTCAAACGCTAAAAACAATAGAGGGGTTTGATGATTACCCGACGGGTCGGCACAAAACGAATCATAATCATGCTGGTTCTGCTCGTGGGCGCTGGTTTTTTTACGGTCCACGCCATTGCAGCTGAAAGACCGCATGCGACCGTATGCCTTGCGTTAGCGTCCCCAGTTGAAATCGACAGTGAAAACGTGTCTCTGGGGCAGGTGGCCCGGATTACCGGAGCCGATGCCGCAAACGGGCCGCAAATGGCGGCGGTCATGATCGGTCGTGCCCCGCAGGCCGGCCATAGCCGCACCATCAGCCGGGATTATATCCTGCTGCGGTTGCGTCAATCCGGCTTCGATACGCATGCCATGCGCGTTCAGGGGCCCGAGCAAATCACCCTCATGCGTCGGGCCGTGACCATTTCGGCTGGCGATATCGAAATGATGGTGCGCGCCCATATTACGGAACATCCCCCCTTTAGGGATGCGGACCTGACCATTTCATCCGTGCGGGTTGCCGATGATGTCATGCTGCCGACCGGCAACGTGCAGCATGACATACAATATCTTCCTCAGAAGCGTCTTTCCGGCACCCTGCCATTGAACATTTTTTTCAGTGTCGACGGAACCCCGGTAAAAAGGGTCATGGTAACAGCGCATGTCGTCATGATGAAAGAGGTGCCTGTGACGCGACGTCCTATCGCCCGTTATGAACTGATCCAGCCCGAAGACCTTATGATGCAAACGATGGATATTACGGATCTCCAACCCAATACCGTGTTTTCCTTTCAGGAAATAGCCGGTCAGCGCGCCCGCCGCAATATAGGGCCGCGGACGGTATTGCGCAAAGATCAATTGGAATTTCCACCCGCGGTAAAAAAGGGCGATCGCGTCCTGATCGTGGCGGAATCCGGAGGATTGCGCATCACCACCCTCGGAGAGGTGAAAAGTATCGGTCGGCCTGGCGAGCGCATCCGCGTTGTCAATCTGGATTCGAATAAATCCTTGTTTGCCCGGGTGATCGATGCCCGAACCGTACAAGTGGACTTCTAGAAAGGATGACATCATGACTCCCAAGGACATGCGCGGAATGGTCTGTTTGGCCATACTGAGTTTATGGGCAGCCCTATTGTTAGTGGGGTGCGCAACCCCTCACGGCGGCATGACGGTCAGTACGGCGCCGGTCGCCGCCACGACACCATCGACGCCGGTCAGCACACCGCAGATGCCGAAGGACGATATGTCGCTTTGGTCCGAAGAGGTGGCCTTCGGGGACTTGTTCAGCGATCCCAAAGCCCGTCGCGCCGGAGACGTCATCACCATCAAAATTGCGGAATCTTCCAGCGCCTCCAACAGTGCGGATACCTCTACGGATCGTGAATCCTCGCTCAGTGCCGGCATCAGTGAACTATTTGGCGTGAACACATCGACCTTAAAGAATCTGTCGGTGAGTGGTGAAATCGAGAGTGGTTTTGAGGGCTCGGGGAGCACCTCGCGCAGCGGTAAACTGGACGCCTATATCACCGCACGGGTGGTCGAAGTCATGCCCAACCGCAATCTGAAAGTGATCGGTTCCCGGGAAATCATGGTGAACAACGAGAAGCAAATTATGACCATTTATGGCGTCGTTCGACCTCGGGATATTTCCGAAGACAATGTCGTCCTGTCCACTTTCGTGGCGGATGCGCGCATTGCCTACAGCGGCGCCGGCATCGTCGATGACCGGCAGCGACCGGGCTGGGTTGCCAATGCTTTGAATACCGTCTGGCCATTCTGAAACAACGACCATTTGCATACCTGAGGCGCATCATGAATGCCAACGATCCCTTTCTGAAAAAAAGCCGCACCCGTGCTGTAATGGTGGGGACGATAGCCGTCCTGGCACTGATGGTCTTTAATGTGGCCCATGCCGCCCGCATCAAGGACATCGCCAATATCCGCGGTGTTCGCCAAAATCAGCTGTTCGGATACGGCCTGGTGGTGGGCTTGGATGGGTCCGGTGACGGTACCAAATCCACTTTTACGGTGCAGTCGCTTGCCAGCATGCTCGAAAAGATGGGCATCACCATCGATCCGGACGATTTGAAGGTCAAAAATGTGGCGGCTGTCATGATTACAGCCAACCTGCCCCCGTTTGCGCGGACCGGCAGCCGCATCGATGTGCTGGTCAACTCCATCGGAGATGCCAAGAACCTCCAGGGCGGAACCCTCCTTCTTACCCCATTGAAAGCGGCCGATGGCAAGGTCTATGCCGTGGCCCAGGGTCCGGTCAGCACCGGCGGGTTTTCCTACGGCAAGGGAAGCGGCACCGGGGTGCAGAAAAACTTCCCCACGGTGGGGCGCATTGTCGGCGGCGCGTTGATCGAACGGGAAATCGTGCATGATTTCAACGCACGGGAAGTGCTGACACTGGCCTTGCACGCCCCGGATTTCACCACGGCCACACGGGTGGCCCGGGCCATCAACAGTGCTTTCGGCGATGCCATGGCATCCGCACCGGATGCGGGTACCATCAAGGTCAAAGTGCCGGATCTCTATCGCGGTCGAAGCGTGGAGTTGGTGGCCCTGATCGAAAACCTGGGTGTCACGCCGGACATGGTCTCCAAGATCATCATCAACGAGCGCACCGGAACGGTCATCATGGGAGAAAACGTGCGCATTGCCACCATCGCCATTGCGCACGGCAACCTGAGTATCCAGGTCAACAGGCGGGACAATGTGTCCCAACCCTTACCCTTTTCCCGGGGAGGACAGACCGTGGTGACATCCGACCGGGAAATGGTTGTCGAAGAAGGCCGCAACCCCCTGTTCCTGGTGGAATCGGGCGTGAGTATTGGTGAAGTCGTGCGCGCGTTAAACGCGCTCGGGGTATCGCCGCGGGATTTAATTGCCATTTTTCAGGCACTCAAGGCGGCCGGAGCGCTTCAGGCGGAACTGCAGATCATTTAGCGGACAGATAGAGGAGGGACAATTGGATCCATTAGGGATTGCATCCATGACCGGCTTTGGTGACGCACCATCGAAAAATGGAACGGACATCCGTCGTCAGACGTTTGGGGTGGCTGGATCCGGGACGGAAGCTGAAAACCGACGTCTTGAAAAGGCCTGTGCTGATTTTGAAGCCATTTTCGTTGAACAGTTGTTTAAAACCATGCGTGCCAGCATACCGGAATCGGGCCTGCTGGACAGCGGCCGGGCCGAGGAAATCTACACCGACATGATGGATCAGCAGGTTGCCCGGGAAATGGCCCATGGCCAAGGCGCCATTGGCTTGGCCAACCAGATGAAAGCCCGATTGACCCAGAATCCGGGCACGGTCAAAAGGGCGAATTGGGAATAATGAGAAACATCTAAAGCTCCAGCAGAGGGCGGCCGATAATCACCTTGCGGATATAAAAGCTTCCGGAGAATGCATCCGATGGCATTCAAGGAGAATCCGCCGACCAGAACACTCAGTATCCGGAACCGATAACGGTTCGGATCCACAGCTGGAGGCCATGCATGAAAATCGATGACAGCAGCATTCACATTAATTTTGAGGCCTATGCACAGAAGGCCAAGGACGCCGGCGGCGGGAAACCGCAACCAGCAGCTGCTTCCGGTGAAAATCCACCGGTGGACAAAGTGGTCCTGTCGCCCAAGGCCCGGGAAATCCAGGAGGCCCGCAACCTTTTGAAGGATATCCCGGATATCGACGAGGGCAAAGTGGCCCAAATAAGCCTCCAGGTTGACACGGGGGTCTACAAAATCGACGGCAGTCAAATCGCAGAGCGCATGATGCGGGATATGGCGCTTAACAATGATTTTTAATTAAATTGAAGTAACAGTTTGATTAAATTTTGAATATGCGGTTTGCGATGCTCCGATCCTAACGGAGAGCTCTATGGAAAAAGCGTTGACCTCTTTAAATGATTGCATTGACCGGCAATTGATTCTCTATCGCAAACTGTTGGATCTTTTCCTCGTTGAACGTCGGGCCATTCTGGAGTCCGACCTTGAGGCCCTCAACCGGATCGTCACGGACAAGGAGACGGTACTCCAGCGCATTCGTCGTGAGGAGTTCCATCGAAAGCAGATCGCCGATCAAATTGCGGTTCAACTCCAACTGGATTCTGAAGAGATGACCGTCACCCGGTTGAGCAAACGGGTCGGGGAACCGCATGCTTCCAAGTTAAAAAAACGGGGAGGGAAGCTCCAGGAACTGATCGACACGATCCAGATTGAATCCGAGCGCAACCGATCCCTTTGCCTTCAGGCCCTGCAATTCATCAACGGCTCGCTTAAGATGCTGACAACGCTGACGCATCCTAATCAGGTCTACCATGCAACGGGTCGCGTTCAGCATGGCGGCAAGATCGGCCGCATGCTTTCAGGGGCCGTATAGATACGACGGGCATTTTACCATAAATCCAGGCAACAGATTCGGATAGATACTCATGACGAAAACAGGATCCAAAGTCATCCCACAGTTAAATCAGTTTTATGACAACCTCGACAATCTCAGTCTGAATGATCGCGAGGGATGGGGCCGTTTTGCCGATCAACTGGCCGCGCTTGCCGGAGGTATCCCCAAACAGATGAAACCCCTCCGGTCACTGTTGCAAGCCTGCCATAAAGGGATTGCCGCCATTGCCCAGAAATCCCTTAGCGACTACCTGTCCATCATCGATGCTATCGCCGATGGCTTTGACGCCGCCAAACATTATCTGGAAAACGGGCCGGACCGTAAGATCCTGGCCCAAAAAGCGACCGACGCGCTGGAGGGAATATTATCCCGCGGAGATACGACCTCACGGGATGTCATCGATACGGATGGAGAAGGTGAAACCGTGGAGGATGGCCCTTTGAGTATCGATGATGTCGCCGCCATGATCGTTCAGGCCGATACCGACGACCTGGAGGCATGTCGCGCCATCCGGGACGCCCTAGACGAATTGGGTCAGAATCAGGCTTTCCCCGATGCGGCGCAAACCCGCTTGCAGGAGGCGCATATTCTGCTGACAAACGCCTTGGATGAGGCGGGAGCACTGTCGGACGACCTTCTGGATATCATCGGAGGGCAAATCCAGTCCGCCATGGATCTACTGATCGACGAAACCAAATATACACCGGCTGCGGATCCGGTTAAAGACGCTGAAACGGTGGCGCCCGAAAATAAATCAGAACCAAGGCCGCATTCCGAAACCGATCCTGTTGTGCCTGCTGAAGTCACATCTCCTGTTGACGATCCTTGCCCCCCTGGGGCTCTTCCGGAAATGGAAGAACCACCGGCCTCACCCGAACAGGATATGAACGACTACCTGCCCGATGATCCGGATTTTGAACTCATCGGCGAATTCATCGAGGAAGGCAGTGATCTCATTGTCAAAGCGGAAGAAGCATTGCTCGCGCTTGAAACCGATCCGGACGACATGGATGCCGTGGGCATGGTTTTCCGTGCCTTTCACACCATCAAGGGGACGTCGGCTTTTCTGGAACTGTCGATTATCGCTGATATGGGGCATCATGCCGAAAGCCTGCTCAGCCGCGTAAGAGACAGGGAAATCCGCTATACCGGAGGGTATGCCGATTTATCCCTGCGCGCTTTGGACATGCTGAAAGAAATGGTCGAAGGGGTCCAGGATGCATTGGGCGGCGGAGCTTTTCTGAAGCCGGCCGGATATGACGAGTTGATGAAAGTATTGTCGGCACCGGAGGCTGCCGGTATCAGCGAAGAGAGCGACACGGAGCCGAATCCGCGGGTGGGGGATCTGCTGGTGGCACAGGGCAAAGTCAGCCGCGAAGATGTCGAATCCGTCGTTTCCGAACCGCGGGTCGGTGATATCATGGTGGCCCAGGGAACCGCCACCCGTGAACAGATTGAAACCGCCGCAAAACAGGAAGGCAGCGCCCCTCTTGGCGTCAAGATGGTTAAAACCCAGCAAGCCAGCGCTAAAGATGTCGGCAAGGCTTTGCGGACCCAGCAGCGCATGAAGAATCCCCAGGCCGTGGTCGATACCTCCGTAAGGGTCAGCACCAGTCGTCTCGATCGCCTTATCGACATGGTGGGGGAGCTTGTCATTGCCCATTCCATGGTGGCTCAGGACGATGTCGTCATCAACGGGAGCAACCACGATCTCATTAAAAAAATCGGCCATACCAGCAAAATCGTACGGGAACTGCAGGATATGAGCATGTCCCTTCGCATGGTACCGCTCAAAGCCACGTTCAACAAAATGACCCGCCTGGTAAGAGATGTTGCCCGCAAGACCGGCAAACAGGTCCATCTGGTCACGGAGGGCGAAGAGACCGAAATCGATCGCAACCTGGTGGATGTCATCAACGACCCGCTTGTCCATATGATCCGCAATGCCGTCGATCATGGTATTGAACCGCCTGAAGTGCGCCAGGAACGGGGCAAGGAAGAAACCGGACAGGTGAAGCTGGCCGCCTATCACTCGGCCGGCAATGTGGTCGTGGAAATTCAGGACGATGGTAAGGGACTCGACCGGGATGTCATCCTCGACAAAGCCATCCAGAATGGATTGATCAGTGACGGAAACGGATTGAGCGATCGGGAAATATTCAACCTGGTATTCGAACCCGGTTTTTCGACCGCGGCTGAAGTAACCGATGTTTCGGGACGCGGGGTCGGCATGGATGTGGTCCGGAAAAATATTGAATCCCTGCGGGGGCAGGTGGAAATCCACTCGGTCAAGGGAGCGGGCAGCACCTTCAAGATGAGCCTTCCGCTGACCCTTGCCATTATCGACGGTATGGTGGTGCGGGTCGGGGAAGAGACATACGTTGTTCCGACGGTTTCCATCATCAAATCCATCAAGCCGGAACGGGATGACATCTCGACGGTGTACGGCCGGGGCGAAATGATTTCCGTCCAGGGCAATCTGATACCACTGGTACGATTGGTGGACATCTATGGGCTTGACGCCGTGGAAGAAGATGACACCAATATGCTGGTCGTCATTGTCGAAGATGAACACAGCCGTGCCGGGCTGGTCATCGATGAGTTGGTAGGCCGGCAGCAGGTTGTGATTAAAACTCTTGGTGAAACCATGCGCCATATACCCGGCATTTCGGGCAGCGCCATCATGCCCAACGGCCGCGTTGGGTTGATATTGGATGTGGGCAGCCTGATGCGCTATGCCAATAAAGACAGCCACGATGGCGGCAAAGACAAGCGGATGATCGAGGCCCAACCGCTGCAGGCCGTGGCGTAGCCCAAAAAGGAACTCTACCGCAATGAGTTTGTTGACCGCCGAACTTGATCAACGGCAGTTTCAGGAAATCAGCCAGATTGTTTATCAACAATGTGGCATCAGCCTGAAATCCGGGAAAGAAGCATTGGTGCGCGCGCGCCTTATGAAAAGGCTTAGGGCACTCAAAATTGCCAGTGTAAAAGAGTACATGAAACTCATCAGCAGCGAAAAGGGAAAGACCGAAATCAATACCCTGATCGATGTGATGACCACCAATAAGACAAGCTTTTTCCGGGAATCCGCTCATTTCGACTACCTGGCCCAGGAAATTCTTCCGGATCTCAGTACTCGGAAACGCCTGCGGTTCTGGAGCGCCGCCTGTTCTTCCGGCGAAGAGCCTTACACCTTAGCCATGGTTTTGCGGGAAAACATCCGGGATATCGATCGGAAAGATGTTTTAGTCCTGTCGACGGATATTTCCAATCAGATGATCGCGATGGCGCAGCAGGGTGTATATTCCGAAGAACGCATGGCCGGGGTTCCCCAGCCACTGGTCCGAGAATATTTTGAACGCATCCGCGAAGGCTCGAAGCCGCGTTATCGCGCGGGGACCGAACTGCGCAAATTGATACGGCTGGCTTCGCTGAATTTGATGCAGCCCTGGCCCATGAAAGGCCCTTTCAACGTCATTTTTTGTCGCAACGTCATGATCTACTTCGATCGCCCGACCCAGCAGCGCCTCGTGAATCGTTTTTGGGACATGCTGGAACCCGGGGGATATCTCTTTGTGGGGCACTCCGAAGGGCTTTCAGGCATTCGCCATGAGTTTCAGTACATGAAACCGGCGACTTACAGGAAACGGTAATGACCATTAGGGTTCGGATGGCATAAATGAGACACGTTGTTGTGGTTGCCGATATGAAGTTGGGCAAAAAGGGTGATATCCTTGTTACCCATGCGTTGGGAAGTTGCCTGGGGCTGATGGTTTATGACCCGCAGGCTCAGGTTGGCGGACTTCTGCATGCGATGTTGCCCTTGTCCAAAATCAATCCTGAAAAAGCCGCCAACAATCCCTATATGTTCGTGGACATCGGTGTGCCGAAATTGTTCAAGGAAATTTACAAAATCGGGGGGGAAAAATCCCGACTCATCGTCAAAGCGGCTGGATGTGGACAGCCTCTCGGGAAAAATGAGATCTTCAAGATCGGGGAACGCAACTTCACCGTCCTGAAAAAGCTGCTATGGAAAAACAACGTTCTTCTGGACGCTGATGATATCGGGGGACCGGCCGGGCGTACCGTCCATTTTGATATCACCAGCGGCGAAGTCAAAATATCCAGCAACGGGTCAGTGAGTCTGTTATGAAAGCCACTTGTGTTGAAAAAATTATGGCCAAGGTGGAAGCGCTACCGAGTATCCCCGGTTCGGCTGTCAAGCTATTAGCCTTACTGGAGAATGCGGAAGCATCGGTCCAGGAAATCGAAGATATTCTGCGCCTGGATCCGGGAATGACCGCCAATGTGCTCAAGTTGACCAATTCCGCTTACGTTGGTTTGCCAAACAAAGTAGGGTCCGTGAAACGGGCGGTCATGCTGCTGGGCATGAAAAAGGTCAAACAACTGGTGATGGCGTCCTGTGTCAATGCCGTCATGGATGGCGCGATCCCCGGATACGATTTGCCGCCGGGTGAGCTTTGGCGGCATTCCATCGCCGTTTCCGTGGCGGCGGAAGGCTTGTGTCGCGAGATGCAGCTGACAAGTTCGGAAGATGTTTTTACCGCTGCCCTGGTGCATGATGTCGGCAAATTGGTTCTGGGTCAGTTTATCCAGGATGATATGGCGGCTATCGATGCGGCCGCCGGCAAGGACGTTTCCTTTGAAGTCGCCGAAAAAGAAGTACTCGGCATTGATCATGCTGAAATCGGGGCCCGGATCCTGGCGCAATGGTCTCTTCCGGACGATCTGGTGCACGCGGTGCGCTGGCACCACGATCCGGACGGAGCGGATAAACCAAACCAAATGACGGATATCGTTCATGTGGCCAATGTCCTTTGCCTGATGATGGGAATTGGCGTCGGCAGGGAAGGGCTGCAATACGAACCGTCGCCATTGGTCACACGTCGATTGGGAATAAAACCTTTTCATCTGGAACAGGTCGCCAGCCAGACATTGCAGTGGGTGGAGGATCTGTCCGATGTGTTTTCTGCCGATTAACCATACAATTTAATTAGCTGAATGGGGAAACCGTATGCCACTCAATGTCTTAATCGTCGATGACAGCAGCGTCATGAGGGCGATGATTATCAAAACCATCCGAATGAGCGGACTGGATCTTGGGGATATCTATCAGGCCGGCAACGGACAGGAGGGGCTGGATGCCGCCAGGGGCAACTGGGTCGACCTGGTTGTCGCCGATATCAACATGCCGGTGATGAATGGCGAGGAAATGATCGACCAGATGAAAGCCGACCCGGAATTATCCGATCTGCCCACTATCGTCATATCCACCGAGGGCAGCGCCACACGCATCGAGCGACTTGAACGTAAGGGGGTTAAATTTATCCACAAACCTTTTACCCCTGAAATCATTAGAGATTCTATCCATGCGCTTACAGGCATCGGCCCCACGGAAACAGGAGAAAGCGATGACGCAGGAACATTCTGAATTACTGAGGGAAATTGCCGGCGAGACGCTGGAGCAATTGGCGTTCATCTTCAGTTACCCGGATGAAATGGATCCCGAGGCTATCTGGAAGGAAACCACCACGGGGTGTCGTGTTGCCTTCAACGGACCGCAGCAGGGAGAACTCCTCCTGAACATATCCACGGCGGCGCTTCCCGAACTGGCTTCCAATATGCTGGGCTTGGACGAAGACGATGCACCTCCCGAAGACCAGCAACTGGATGCACTGCGGGAGGCTTTGAACGTTATCTGCGGGAACCTGCTGCCCCGCATTGGCGGCGTCGATGCGGTTTTCGACATCCAGGCCCCGGAGATTATTGACGCTGATGCCGCCAGGGGTCTGGTGAAGGAATACCTGAATGCCCCACAGGGGTGTGCCTCGGCCTTGCTGAGTTTGGATGACGGCGAATGTCAATTGTATTTACGGACGGAAAACAGTGGCTGACGGATGAAATGAAGTTCTAGGGTTCACGACCGGGCATAAGAGAATAGCAATGATTAAAGTGCTGATTGTAGACGATTCCGCTGTTGTGCGAAAAATATTGAGCGATGAACTGTCGCGTTATGAAGATATCGATATCGTGGGCACAGCCGTTGACCCTTATGTCGCCAGGGACAAAATCGTCAAGTTGAAACCGGATGTCGTTACGCTGGATCTGGAAATGCCCCGCATGGACGGGTTGTCCTTTTTGGCCAAACTCATGCGACATTACCCCCTCCCCGTGATCGTCCTGAGTTCACTCACCCCGCGGAACAGTGAAACGGCCATCAAGGCCCTGGATCTCGGCGCTGTGGACGTTTTGTGCAAGAGCGGTTCGGCGTACTCCACCCAGGACATCTCCCGCCAACTGGTGCAGTCCATCCGGGCTGCGGCCAAGGCCCGGGTAAGTGCATTGCCGGCCAAAAAAGCGGACGGACCGCGGGAAAAAATTGATATCAACAGCGGCTTGTTGACCAGAACGACCCATCAGATCATTGCCATCGGCGCCTCGACCGGCGGAACCAAAGCCATCGAGGCGGTTCTACGGCAGATGCCGGCGGGGTCACCTGGAACGATCATCGTTCAGCATATGCCGGAAACCTTCACCCAGACCTTTGCCGAGAGGTTGGACAGCTTTTGTCCGATGGAAGTCCGGGAAGCCAAAGACAAGGACCATGTCGTTCCCGGTGTGGCCCTGATCGCCCCCGGGAACCAGCACATGGTGCTCCAGCGCAGCGGCGGCAACTACCTCGTGAACATCAAGGGAGGCCCGCGCGTCCATTATCAAAGGCCCAGTGTGGATGTCATGTTTCAATCGGTGGCCAAGCATGCCGGACGGAATGCCGTGGGCGTTATCTTGACCGGGATGGGGGCTGACGGGGCCAAGGGCATGCTGGCCATGCAGAAGAATGGGGCCTACAACATTTCACAAGATGAAAAAAGTTGTGTTGTTTTCGGTATGCCCAAAGAGGCTATCAAGCTGGGAGGCGTCGACGAAATCCAGCCTCTTTCAAAAATACCCAAAGCCATTTTCAATGCATTGGCACGCAATGGGAACACGTAGAAAAAGGACACCCGCAAGGTGGTGAATTATGCCTGACATCTATGGGATATTGAGCACGGCCAGCCGATCCCTGCTGACCCAGCAAAAAGCCATTGACGTGACCGGTCAAAACATTGCCAACGTCAACACACCGGGCTATTCCCGGCAACGTGTCGTTATGGAACCCAGCGCGCCCATCAATTTTGAACCGGGCCAGATGGGCACGGGCGTCAAAGCCGCTGAAATCCAGAGGATTTACGATGGATTTATCGGGGGGCAGATCAATGGTGAAAACGCCAAGCTGGGGCAATGGGAAGCCACGGAAAGCGGTTTGTCACGCATCGAGCTGATCTTCAACGAGAGTTCCGGGGTCGGACTGGAGCAGGCCATGGGGGCTTTCTGGTCGGCCTGGCAGGATTTGGCGAACAATCCGGCCGGCTATCCGGAACGCACGGTATTGCGTTCGGCCAGCGAAACCCTGGCACGCACGTTCAACACCATGTCGGAGAATCTGCAGCAGATCCAAATGGATTACGATAACACCATCGCCGGAACGCTGGATGAAATCAACGGACTGACAGGGCGGATTGTCGATTTGAACGAGAAAATCAGCCAGGTCGAAATTGCCGGGCAGAATTCCAACGACTACCGTGACCAGCGCGACCAATTGCTCAAGGAACTGTCCGGACTCATTGAAATCGATACGTATGAGAACGAGCAGGGGCAAGTCACTGTTTTGACGGGCAACGGCACGGCCCTAGTGCAGAGCCCCTATGCCTACGAGCTCTCCACCCAAGTCAACGCCAATGGTCTGCAGAATGTGGTCTGGACGGATCGGAGTGGCACGACCATTGACATTACCGCGGATATCGGCGGCGGTGAACTGAAAGGCTGGCTGGACGTGCGGGATGGCTATGCCCAAGGGTATCTTGACGAATTGGATGCCTTGGCCAATGCCATCATCGGCGAGGTCAATACCATGCACCAAAGCGGCTATGGCATGACCATTGATCCCGCTACCGGGCTGCCAACCACCGGGCAGGCCTTTTTTACGGGCAGTACGGCCGCTACCATGGCGCTGGACCCGGCCGTGGCCGCAGACGTCAACCTCATCGCCGCCGCAGCAACAGCGGCAACCGTTCCCGGCGACAACCGCAACGCCGTGGCCATTGCCGAATTGCAAAACCAGTTGATCATGAACAGCGGCAGTACGACTTTCGACAACTACTACAGTGCCCTGGCCAGCAGTGTGGGCAACGATGTCAGCAACGCGTCCGCCAACCAGGAATATGAAAGCGCCATGATGACCCACTTGGAAAATTATCGGGAATCCGTTTCGGGGGTTTCCCTGGATGAAGAAATGGTCAATCTGGTCAAATTTCAGCACGCCTATGAAGCGGCGGCGAAACTGATTACCACTGTGGATGATATGCTCAACACGGTATTGAATATGGTGTAGCAACCGCCCGCCCATTTTCCGGGCCATTGGGCGACCCTTGCGGCGGGAGAAGCCCACTGCTTTTAATAGGAGGATGACATGCGCGTCACAAACAGCATGATGACGGCAACGGTCAAACGCAATCTGTTTCGGCAGGCCGAAAACCTGGCCCGTAAACAGGAAACCATGTCTTCGGGTTTGCGCATCAATCGGCCTTCCGACGATCCCCTGGGATATGGTAAGGTACTGGACTACCGCAAAACCCTTACATCGTTAGACCAGTATGATCGCAACATCCAGAATGCCAAAAATCGTATCGAATTCATCGAAACCACCTTGGAGGGGGTGGAAGATCTGATCGTGGATGCCAAGAATTGGGCCGTCAACCAGTCGGGATCCGATTCCATGGATCGCGAGGCGGCCATCACCAGTGTCCAGAATATCCGGGACCAGGTCCTGCAACTGTCCAATTCGAAAATGGGCGGTGTTTATGTTTTTTCCGGCTTCCAGACGTTGACACCGCCCTTTGCTTCAGGTGGGACTTACAACGGGGATAATGGCTACTACAGCGTCATGTCTGCCGACAATATGGAGATACAGGTTGAGGCGGATGGAAGCCGCATCTTCCAGGGGGCTGAAGATGTTTTTGACGCCCTGGATCAGCTGATCGTTGGTTTGCAGACGGACGATACCACGCTGATCCATGACCAGATCGACCGGTTCGAACAGGCCCAGGGCCAGATCCAGATGGTTCGTGCCGAAAGCGGGGCTAAATATCAACAGCTCGAACTGGTGGAGCAGCAGACGGCCAAGCTGAAACTTACCTTCGAGGAAATGCTGGACAACACCGAAAAAGCCAATATCGAAGAAACTATCATTGATTTCAACAACCAGGAACTGGCCTATGAGATGTCCCTTAACGCAGCGGCCAAGATTATCCAACCGACCCTTATGAATTTCCTAAACTAAAATGAACGCACGCATCCTAAAAACGGTGCTGATCTGCCTGTTGATTTTTTTTGCCGACGGCTATGATGAGATGCGGGCCATGCCGGCCAGTGCTTTGGTAGCCCTCAAGGAGGCCGGATTCAGTGATGGGGTAATTCAGGCGGTCGCCCGCGAAAAAGTGATCGAAACGGCGGCTTTTACGGTCGAAGAGCTCATCCAACTCAAAAAAGCCGGGATGGCGGACGACACCATCGAAGTTCTAGTGACCGAACGCTCGTTTATGCGTCAGTCCCAGCCGATTATCTATGGCCGGGCAATTAAGCCGCTCAACATGTCATCCGTACAGGATCTGATTGAACTGAAGCAATCCGGAATCAGTGATGAGGTCATACAGGCCATCGTAGTGGCCTCGTCCCAGCGACGTGACGAAGATTATTACCGGTCCTGGGAAATGCTGAACCGGGTGGGTATCGAACTTCGGGTTCGCCCCTGACGAATGTACGCATCAAGATACCGTGTCCGTGTTCCGAACAGGTTTTCCCAGATTTCTGGTCATTATTTGGTTAACGCTCATGCATACACCAAGGAAACATCATCACCGCCGCACAAGCTGTCGCGGTTGCCGCCATTTTTACGTAACCTGGGAACCAAAACATCCCTATGGGTGCCGCGCCATGGGGTTTAAAAGCCGACGCCCACCCTGCCTTGAAGTGCTGCGCAGTACCCCCGGGGTGGAATGTCTTCATTATGCTCCCGCCTCCAATTGTTGTCATTTCTGACAGCTGTCAAAATTTCGCCGGCCCCTGGTCCTAAAAAAAATGGCGACATGCCGCCAACGATAAATAATAAACGTATATTCTATTGGTTGCGTTGGTATGAGGCCGTGGCACTCTTTTTGCTTTCTTCTTTTCTGATAGTTTTCGTCAAACCGATCCTCAACCGGTTATGACCGATCCATTGTGTGGAACCGAAACGGAAAGTGGTGCTTGCATGTCACAGGACCCAAACAGGGATATTATTTTAGCCGTCCGCGAATCCGTCGTTGATTTGTTCGACACCATGTTGTCCATGGATCTCCAGTCCTGCGAGGATGCTTCGGCCATCACCGAAAAAGAAGACAAGATTCTCGTCGGTATCGTCAGCCTGGCCGGCAAGGTACAGGGCAGCGTCAATCTTCGGGTTAGCCAAATGATGGCACGCAAAATGGCCGCCGGCATGCTGGGGATGGACGTCGATGAAATCGAAACCGACGAGGAAATAAAGGATGTCCTGCGAGAAGTCTGCAATATCACGGCCGGCGGATTGAAATCCAATTTTTGTGATGCCGGCCTAACCTGCGAAATCTCGACCCCGTCCATCACCACGGGCAGCAATTTCCAGGTGCAGACCCTGAATATGGAGCGCTACGAACAGTTCGCATTCTCTTATGAAGATGAAACCATTCTGGTGGAAGTCGCCGTCAAATTCGTCATGGAGGATGAGGCGGACCTGCACTCCATTCTGAAACTCAAAAAAATCGATATCTCCAAATTCCAGCGACTGGATATTATTTCATCAGTGGGGGACTCCATCATCGAGCTTTTCGATACCATGCTCTCTATGGATGTCGATCTGGCTGACCGTGATCCATTTCAGAAATTGGAAGATTTCCGCGTGATGGGGGCGCTGGACTTCACAGGCGGGGTGCACGGCAGCATCCAGTTTCAGGTATCCCAGACGTTTGCCCGTATGATCACCGCCGGTATGCTGGGCCAGAACCTGGAGGAGATCCAGGATATCGACACGGTCAAAGATGTAATCGGCGAGATGACCAATATTCTCGGCGGCAATCTGAAAGCCGCATTTTGCGATACCGGATTGGATTGTAAGATATCCACGCCGTCCCTAACGGTGGGCCTGGATTTCCAGATTGAAATCCTGAACATGGACCGCTATGAACGTTTTGCGTTCAAATTAAACGATCATGACATCCTGGTTGAGGTTTGCGTCAAGATCGACGAACCGGAACCGGTCCAGACGGCAAATCAGCCCCTGGCACAGGAACCAAACGAATCGCAGCCGCTCGATGATGATGCCATCCAGGCGATGATTGCCGCCGCCAATAACGACAGTGCCGAGGGGGCGCCACCGTCTGATAGCGACAATGGAAATCAAACGCTGGATGACGATGCGATCCAGTCGCTTTTAGCGGCCGCCCATAACGAAGAGAAACCGACAACTGCGCCGGTTGAAAGTGCACCGCAAGGAGCCCCTGATGCGGCGTCCAAACCTGAAGACGGGCCGGTTGCTTCTTCGATGCCCGACCCACCCGAAGCGACCGCAAGTCAGACGTCAGCAGGACCAAACTATCCGGAGAATGTAAATTTTATTAAAGATATCCCTGTCCATATCAGTGTGGAACTGGGCCGAACCAAAATGAACATCAAGGATATTCTGGGAGTCGGCAGAGGTTCAGCTATCGTACTGTCCAATCTTGAGGGGGAGAGCCTGGACATCCTGGCCAACAATCGCCTGATTGCCAAAGGGGAGGTCCTGGTGGAAAATGACAAATACGGCATACGCATCAAGGAAATCATTGGTGCCGGTGACAGAGTGGGGCATTTGATCGGATAATGAGAATCAGGGAAGATTTTGCTCGTCGATACCCGTGGCGCCGGCGGCATTACTTGATGGCACGGGTTGAGCAGGGGGTGGGCCGGCCGGCACGGCGGCTTTAGGTGCCGGTTTGGCTTCCAGCCGCTCCAGGCGTTCGACAAGGAGACGGAGCTGTTTTTCGAGACCGGAGACTTCGGCCGCGAGATTTTGGCGATAAGCTTTTTTGATTTTGAGCAGTTCGAGGTCCATTTGATCTTTGTTGACGATTTCTCCGAAGGCCGGTCCGATACGTTTTTGCAGGGTTTGCACCTCTTTGGAATTGCGTGCCAGGGATTCAGATAGAGGGGCCATTTGGGCAGTGATTTTTTTCTCCAAATCCGTCAGGTTGGATTTTAGGGCCTGGATGTTCTGTTCCATCGGTTCGATTTCTTTGCGAACGGATTGGAGAACGGCCTTCTGCTCTTTCTTTACGGCACCGCTCAAGTCAATTTTTTCCACAGTCTGGCGCAGACCGGCCAGATCTTTTTGCCAAACGACCGTTTTTTGATCCATAGCCGCCATTTTTTTGCCCAGTGAAGCTTCCAGCTCATCCAACCGTTTTTGGAATTCATCGAGACGATCTTCAAAGACAGCGGCGATATTTTCGATCTCCCTTGTACCGGTTGTCTGTTGCATGGAAAATCGGTTTTTCAAGTCCAGATATCCAACGCTGAACAGCCCCCCGACCGCCAGAAGAACAATGAGAAGAAACCAACGGAAGCGTCGCTGCAATTTCCGTATTTGAAGGTCGACGAGTTCACGGTCTTCTTCCACAGGCACTTCCCTACTTTCTTCAAAAGTACCCAGGCGGAAACTGTCAGTGTCTTTGTCATTCATAGCGTTTATTCCCACTCAATGGTTCCCGGAGGTTTGGAGCTGATGTCATAGACGACACGATTGACACCCTTGACTTCATTGATGATGCGGTTGGAAATTCGGTTGAGCAATTGATGCGGCAGGCGGGCCCAGTCCGCCGTCATGGCGTCTTTGCTGGTAACCGCACGGATGGCAAGGATATTTTCATAGGTTCGCATATCCCCCATGACGCCAACACTTTTCAGGGGCAGCAAAACCGCAAAAGACTGCCAGAGTTTTTTGTAATAACCCGCCGATTTTATTTCGGCCATCAGGAGATCATCCGCTTCCCGTAGAATTTTTAACCGTTTCGCCGTAACCGCGCCGATGATACGGATGGCCAATCCTGGCCCCGGAAAAGGCTGTCGCCAATTCATCTCTTCAGGAAGGCCTAATGTTTTCCCCAATTTGCGAACTTCATCCTTAAAAAGGTATTTCAAAGGCTCGACCAGCTTGAGCTTCATTTTTTTCGGCAGCCCCCCGACATTGTGGTGGGACTTGATGACGGACGTGGGGCCTCCGAAGGCACTCTGGGATTCGATGATGTCAGGATATAGGGTCCCCTGGGCCAGAAACTCGGCATCTTTGATCTTTTTGGCCTCAGCCTCGAATACGTCCATGAAAATTTTGCCAATGATTTTGCGTTTGCGTTCCGGATCCTGGACATCTTTCAGTGCTTTGAGAAACCGGCCCGAAGCCTTAACAAAACGGACATTGATATGCAGATTCTGCTTGAAAACTTCTTTAAGTTTCTCCGCTTCGTTTTTCCGCAGAAGGCCGTTGTCGACAAAAATACAGGTCAGATTTTTATCGATGGCCCGGTGGATCAGGAGGGCTGCCACCGAAGAATCGACCCCGCCGCTAAGGCCCAGGATCACTTTTTTCTTCCCGACTTGAGACCGAATGTCTTCGATGGCCTGGTTGGCAAAGGATTTCATGGTCCAGGACATGCGGCAACCACAGATGTCGGTTAAAAAATTACGGATCATTTTTTTGCCGCGAGGGGTGTGCTCAACCTCCGGATGAAACTGAAGCCCAAACAATTTGCGGCGGGTATGGCTGGCGGCGGCGATACGCGTATTTTCCGTCGAACCGGTTATACGAAACCCAGACGGCAGCTTGGTAATTGAATCACCATGGCTCATCCAGCAGGTGGTGTCTTGGTCGACACCCTTGAAAATGCCGTCGTCTTTTTTGACCCGGAATTCGGCAAAACCATATTCTCTCTTGGTTGAGCGGGCAACCTCGCCCCCAAGCGCATGCACCATGTACTGCATGCCGTAGCAAATGCCCAGGACGGGAACGCCCAAATTCAATATGTCCGGATCAACCTTGGGGCTGTTGGTTTCGTAAATGCTGGAGGGTCCCCCTGACAGGATAATACCTTCCGGTTTCAAGGCCTGGACCTGTTTGCAGGAAATGGTCGGGGGGACAATCTGGCAGTATACCCGACACTCTCTTACCCGTCGGGCAATGAGTTGATTGAACTGGGAACCAAAGTCAATGATAAGGATCATAGCCACCTCAATATAAGCGCAGGCATGCAGCGCCCGGGGATTATGGAAAACGTTTCGACCCGTTTGCGAAAACAAGCTGAATATGTTAGACAGCGCACCAAAAGTCAACTGAATTGTAGGGCTGTGAAGGGCTATAAACCCCGCCTGAATGAACCTGCCGACGGCGTGGACGCGTAAGGAGCGGTCAAGATCTTTGATCACCCAGATTTATGAAATTCAGACCCCCGGAGAAGTGGAACCCCTTGGCGAAATAGGGGTCGACCATATCGGGAGCGTTATTCTTTCGGAGAAGGACTGGCGACTGCCGATCATCCGTGAGACGGTGCGGGCGATTCAGGGAATTGGGAAAAAAAGCTCCCTGATTCCGCTTTACAACGATCCTGCAACCGTATTCCGCACCCTGGATTATTATCGGCCTGACATCGTTCATTTTTGCGAAATGCTCACTTTTGAAATGGATGGGAAGGCCCTGTGCCAACGCCTGATAAGCCTGCAGCAGGAAGTCCGGTCACGGTATCCAGAATTGATGATCATGCGGTCCATCCCCATTGGCCGGCCTGGTGAACATATGGCAATACCGACCATTGCCTTGGCCGAATTGTTTCAACCGGTGAGTGATCTTTTTCTGACCGATACGGTTTTGTCAGCCGGTGCGGCTTTAACGTCTCAACCGGTCAATGGCTTTGTGGGGATTACCGGTCAGACATGCCGATGGCAAACCGCCCGGGAGCTTGCGGAATATGCACAAATACCCGTGATTCTGGCGGGTGGTCTTTCACCGGAGAATGTTTATGACGGTGTGCAAGCTGTGAATCCGGTCGGCGTGGACAGCTGTACCTGCACCAACCGTGCAGATGATCAGGGGCGTCCGATTCGGTTTGCAAAAGATTTGGAACGCGTCCGTCGGTTCGTGATGGAAGCCCAGAGGGCTGCCTACGATATGGCCGACGGTTTTGATGCGGGCCAAACATCGATGAACAACGGTTGATTCAGTACCCGTTCAATCGTGGTGATGGATTCAATCCAATGCGCTAAAACAACCTGTAGATGGGTTTTACCAATGGAGGAGCCAATATGATAGAAGCCGGATCACTGAAAAAAGGTTTGAAGATCGAGATTGACGGTGAGCCCTATGTCATTACCCAGTTTGAGTTCGTCAAGCCCGGCAAGGGCCAGGCGCTATATAAATGCAAACTGAAGAATATGGTGACCGGCGTTCAGTTTGATAAAACCTGGCGTTCCGGAGACAAGATTCAGCCGGCCAGCCTGGAAGAGGTTGAGATGGAGTACCTCTATCAGGATGGTGAAAATTACTGCTTCATGAATACCGCCACCTACGATCAGGAATTCCTTTCCGCCGAACAGGTCGGTGATGCCCGTGAACTTATCAAGGAAAACACGGTTTGCAGCGTTTTGCTGTTCAATGGCAGCCCGATCGGCCTGACCCTGCCGATTTTTATGGATTTGCGCATTACGAAGGCCGACCCCTGGGTGAAAGGCGATACGGCTTCGGGGGATACCAAGCCCGCAACACTTGAGACCGGGTACGTTCTTCAAGTACCGCCGTTTGTGGAAGAGGGGGAAAAGGTCAGGATCGATACACGGACAGGCCAGTATGTGGAACGGGTCAAAGAGTAGCGGCCGTTCGATATCCAATCGCCGTATCGTTATGAATAACCACCCCGGCGAAGATTCGATGTGATTCGATTCGCCGAATCACATTTGGCGAACAATATATTTTGTGATCCGCACGCCGTCGATTTCCTTGACGGTGATGCGGAAACCATCCAGGAGAATTTCTTCATTTTCCTGAGGGATGCGTCCTATCTTGTACAGCACATAACCGGTAAAGGTGTCGTATTCCTTGGAGTCCGGGATATCAATCGGGATTTCCTGATTGATTTCGTCAATGTCGGATTTGCCTAGCACCGCCCATTCCTTGGGTTTGGTGCTGATAATGTGCTGTTCTTCTTTGTCCGTCTCATCGGAAATATCACCGACAATCTCTTCGAGGGCATCTTCGAGGGTAATCAGGCCGGATACCCCCCCGTGTTCATCGACGACGACCGCCAAGTGATTGCGGCGTTTCTTGAACTGCTGGAGCAACTTGTCCAGTTTTTTATGTTCCGGGACAAAATAGGGCGACCGCATGATCTGGCGCACATCGACGGGGCCCTCAGACGTTACCGAATGGGAATAGAGGTCCTTGAGATTGACAATGCCGATGACATGATCGATGTCCCCCTCGATGACGGGAATCCGTGTGTAGCCCGAAGCAAGGATGGCACGCAGGTCCAATGGTTCGTCCGCTTCGATGACAAACATATCCCCCCGGGGGGTCATGATCTCGGAGGCATTGGTGTCGTCGAATTCAAAGATGTTGTGGATCAGTTCTTTTTCCTCTTCTTTGATTTGGCCTTCTTCTTCGACAGCTTCCACGATGGTCATCAATTCTTCTTCGGTAACCTTGGGTGACTTCTTGATCTTGCCGGTCAGGTAGGGAATGAAATTCAGAAAGAGCAGGATTGGATAGAATAAGATTGAAAGCCAATAAATGGGATAGATGGCCATTCTGGCAATGAGGATATTGTTCCGGGTCGCGATTGATTTGGGAAATACTTCCCCGAAAACGAGGATCAGAAAGGTCATCACTCCCGTGGCGATGCCCACCGCATAGTCGGGAAAAACGCCAATGGTGAGGGACGTGGCCAAAGCGGCAGCGCCAACATTGACCACGTTATTGCCGATCAGGATAGTGGTCAGCAGGCGGTGCGGATCCTCTTTCATCTCGCAGATCAGTTCGGCGGTGCGCCCGCTGCTTTTGGCAAGATGGCGCGCCTTGGTTTGGCTGATGGAAAAAAGGGCGGTCTCCGCTGAGGAAAAAAAGCCGGACAAAAACAGTAAAATGATCAGAAAAGCAATTTGGTCGTACATTTATAGTTTAATAGGTAATGGTTGGAGTGCGGCCCGCGAATTCGCCCATAGGTCAAATTCCGGCCACCGGCACCGGGAAAGACACATTGACAGGACTTCGGGCGAAGTCGGGGGAGGGAGTAGCCATCCTTCTGAGGTTTGCGTTATGGATCCAATTCGGACGTCCTGCATTTTTCAATCGCGGTTGCTGTTTATAATTAGCCGTATCAATTTAAAATTATATCTCACTTGGAACGTTTTGCAAGTAAATACTGTTGCGGTAAGCTGCCGTAATTCATCCCATGCCGGTTCATAATGGGATTCACACCGTCCGGCGGCGGCATGTTCACCCAATGAACGATACCGCCGCGTTCCAGCTTACAAAATCCAGTCCAAGAGCTCTCTCAGGTCGGTTATGACAAGGTCGGGGCGGGTGCGGCGACAGTCGGCACAATCCTCCCGCAGGCGCAGGGACCGCTGATCCCCTGCAAAAAGGACGGTTTGCCAGCCAAGCTTGGATGCCGGCAGGATATCGTTTTGCATATCGTTACCTATATAGACGATGTTCACCGGGAACAGCCCTTGCGCCCTGAGTCCCTCACGGCACTTTGCGAAAAGCTTATTCGCTGGTTTGGCTTGTCCGTACTGGTAGGAATATACAATCAAATCAGGAGTAAATCCAAGCTCTTCCGGGGAAGCGCCCAAAAACAGCCGGAAAAGCAGGGGGGTGAAAAATTGGGCGTTGGATATAAGCCCCATGGTCAGACCGCGGCGCCTTAGCACGCGCAGGGTTTCATCGAGGCCGGGCATGGGATAGCACGGATTGACAGTCCATTCGTATTCCAATGCAAATTTGCGGATTCGGTGGTTATCCTTCCAGCCCAACACCTTTTTCCAGATGAGATCGATTTCAATTTCGGGGTGGGTGATACCCGACGCCCGCCTTCTTTCATGGGCCGTTCGGATGCCCTTAAACAATCGCTGCGTTATCCGCTCGGGTGGTTCATCCACGCCGTATCGTCGACATACATCCCTAATCCTGGCGGTCTTGTGCGCCATTGCCTCGGCCGTTCCAATATCACCGGAGCGGCTGATGAAAAGAGTGCCGTAGATATCGAAAATGATGGCCCGGATGGGGCGCATAAGCCGCCCTCCGGGAGTACAGCCGGTCGGTATGGGTGCAACGTAACGAATCCGGTTTTTTAAATGCCGGTCATCCATCATCAGGAGGATTCCATTTCAGCAGGCTGAAATTTTCAAACGACAGGAAGCCCGATAACAACGATTTGCGGTCAATGGCTTGATGAACCGGGTTGCCCAATATGCGGGTATAGATGTCTTGCAAGTGTTTGCGGTAACGGTTCGGGTGATACAGCGACAAGACACGTTCCCGATTGGCGTTGACAAGATCGTTCGGTGTCGCCACTGAAGAAACGGATTCCAGAAAGGGGTTCAAGCGCAACATTGCCTCTTTCCGGGCCGGCTGATCCCGGAGCATATCGAGAATTTCCATCTGCAATGGTTCGTCCAGCATTCCAAAATCAATGGTTTGACGCGCGTTCAGGATGCGCAGGCAGTTGGCAGTCCAATTCGCCGGCCAGTTGGGGCCATATGCCCGTTGGTTGATTTCAAGACGATCGTCAAACCGATCCATGATTTTTTCACGTCCGATCCAATCAACGGGCAGCACCATTTCGGCATACAAGTGGTCCAGATGAATCCCTTCATCGGTAAAATCACGGCAGATCTCAGGCAGTAGCCGCCCTGTCAACGGCTTGCCGGCAGTCCAGGGCTCCAGAAACACAAAGCCAAACCCTTCGGTAATACTGGTGGTCAGGACCTGACGGGCGCCAGCCACCAGTTCAGGAAATGGTCGGTAGGTTCCCATTTCGAAGCCAATCGCTAAACGGTGTGCGGCGGCATAGGATTTCCACTGATTGTAGCTGGGGAAATCCGCCGGACTGTTGGGAGGCTGGGTAATGAAGACAGCCCAATCTTGGGGCAGGAAGTGGGAAATTAAAAGCGCCTCCCCAATATTTTTGCGACGGATGGCCCGTACGGGATACAAAAGATAATGTTCCGATGGGGACACCGGCCTGGTTTCGAGAGGGAAAACGCAATTGGGCAGATAGTGCACACCATCGGTTGAAAGCCCGGAATGGATAAGGATATGATAATCCCGGGAGTTGATCACGCCATAATGACAGTCCCTGGGATAGGCCTGGTCCCGAAAATACGCGTTTGGCCGACCGTCTTCGGCAAAATCGTGCACTTGAAGGAAAAGCCTAAAGCCGAGTTGCTGCAATCCATTGATAATGTCGAGAAAAAAAACATTTTTGGCCAGCAGGGGATTGTGGATATGGATAAGGTCGCAGGGACCGTTGAATTGGCGGTGAATCCGACGGGCAATCCGAGCGACAATGGCGTCGATTTCCGGTTGCGCTTTTTTATGGGCGTGATAACCGATCCCAGGGACGTGGGCGACGTCACACGGAAAATCGACCGGCCCCGGTTCACCACTGATAACCAGCAGTTCGTTATCCTGTTGGAGTGCCAGAACCTGATGCCGAAGAACGGTCGTGACCCCGCCGGGCTTGAGATGATAATGGAGAAATGCGATTTTCACGCCGACAACCTTGGCAAGCGGTTGCGAAAGAGGGCACGCTCAAGGTGCGCAAGCCGTGAGGCGCGAGGCGTATGATTCTGCGCCGCAGCAACGAATGGTGCCGCGCAACGCCGAGATTGCCCCTTGCCATGCACCTCCCGGACGGTTTCGTAAGGAGGCCAAGGTCAAGGCGCGCAAGGCATGAGGCGCGAGGCGTATGATTATACGCCGCAGCAACGAATGGTGCCGCGCAACGCCGAGATTGGCCTCTTTACGAAACCGTCATTCTTTGGTGAAAAACTGCAGCTTAAGCGCGCCAATCTCAATGACGTCAAATTCGTTCAACGCCACGGATTGTTTAACCGCTTTCCCGTTCACCTTGGGTTTGGAAAGCCCGGCGACATAACTCAGGACATAGCCATTGGGTCGTTTGCTGATGGTGGCGGCGGTTTGGCCTATGGTCAGGCCGCTGACGCGTATATCGCTGTTGGCGTCTTTTCCGATTTTAACCAGTTTGCGTGTCAGCTCGAATTCGCCCTCGCCGCCGGCAAGATAGGACAAAACCCCCACCGGTTTGCCGACCGCTGACGCCAGCCGATCGGCAGCACCGCATTTAGACAGCATGTCGCGGTAATCGCCGGTATCCATTACCATGGTCTGATCCCGCTGGTCCGTTGCTGGCGCAGGCGGGCGGGGCTCACCGGATTTAAAGGCGAATTCCAGGATATGTTTGCCGATGCTCACTTTATCCCCATGATTGAGCCAGTGGGATGCCACCAGTTTTTCGTTGACGAAACACCCGTTCTTGCTCTGCAGATCTGTCAGCAGATAGCCCTCGCCAACCGTATCAATTTTAGCATGCCGACCCGAAACGGCCAGGTTCTCAATGATGATGTCGTTATCGTCAAGGCGTCCGATGGTCAGGGATTGCCCCGGCTGCAGATCATAGGTTCCGATGGTGTTGTTTTTAAACCTCAGGCTGATGGTTGGCATATTGTTTCCCTCTTGATGTTATTTCGGTTGTCACCCCTCGGATAAGCCGCCGCCGATAAAACGACCGATCCACTGGTTTATCCGCTGGAGCAACTTGTTCTGTTTGCGAACATGCATGACAATGACGGTGATATTATCGTCACCGCCTCTTTGATTGGCCTTTTCCACCAACAGTTGACAGGCGCTGTTAACGCTATTGGAAGAAACCATGGTAAGAATTTCTTCGGGAGCGACTTTCCCGCTCAAACCATCGGAACAAATCACCAAACGATCGCCACCGTACCAGGGGGATTCACAGATATCGGGCTGCACCGTGTCCTCGACACCCATCCCTCGCGTTAGCAGGTGTTGCAGTTCCGTGCTGAATACATTGGCTGCATCCGTCTGGAGATCCGGTCGCTCGGCCAGGAAAGTGTGGGCGACGGAAATCGTTTCAATCGATTGCTCATGGACCAGGTAGATAGGACTGTCGCCGACATTGGCCGCAATGAACGTATTGTTCGCAAATTGAACGGCGGCCAGGGTTGATCCCATGCCCTGGCAGCGCTTATCATTGGCTGCCGCTTGATACACCTGCTGGTTGGCATATTCTATGGCTTCACGCATGCGATTGGCCTCGGGCGACAGGGAGGGATCCTTCAGCGGCGGCGTATCCGGATTTGGGGAAACGGTACCGGCTGACGAAAAATATTGTCGGAGGGAATCGGTGACCAACTGTGACGCCACTTCACCGGCCTGATGCCCCCCCATGCCATCGGCCACCACATAAAGTCGGTGACGATCGTCCACTATATAACGGTCCTGATTGGAAGGGCGTTTCCGTCCGATGTCGGAAAGTCCGGCTGCAGCGATATCGATCATGCTCGGCCCACGGGATGCAACGTTTTCTGAAAGACAGCTTTTATCCTGATGATTTTATAATAATCTCAAACGGTTTCGGTAGCAATTAACAGGAAAACTATAGCAGATAACATTGGCAAGTCAAGGTATGGGCCGATATGACGCATCCATGGGCCTAAACGACGAAATTCCGCTTGTTTAAAGATTGGCGGTACGGTCTTTTTGGAGCGCTGTTTTGATCCGCTGATCCAACCGACGCAAATCCCGGGCCAGGCTTTTGGCGCTTTGGTAACGGTTGGCACGGTCCTTCTCCAGGGCTTTGTCGACGATTTTCACCATGGCCGGTAACACGCGTGGATTGATTGCGCGGGGGTTGGGATGGGGAAAATTCATGATCTGATTCATCAGGAGGGCGGGGCTTTCGGCATAGAAGGGCAGGGTGCCGGTCAGAAGCTGAAACATGGTGGTGCCCAGAGAAAAAATATCGGAACGGCCATCCACCTTTTGACCGGAGAATTGTTCCGGCGACATGTAATAGGGCGTGCCTTTGACAACGCCGGTCTGGGTTTGGGAGGACGTAGCAATGTGGGCGATACCGAAATCCGTGATCTTGATCTTTCCGTTTTGGACCAGCATGATGTTGGCGGGCTTGATATCCCGATGGGTGATGCCCTGACGGTGGGCATAATCCAGCCCCTCAGCGACCTGGGCCATATACCGGATAATTCGCCGGAGCGGCAGGAGACGCTGGCGCCGGGCAAAGCGCAGCAACGTCGACCCTTCCAGGAATTCCATGGCGATATAGGCGCAGTCCCCGTTCTCTCCGGCGTCATAGATGGTAACGATATGCGGATGCGAAAGGGTCCCAGCGCTTTCCGCCTCCCGGAAAAACTTACCTTTGATCTGTTCGATATCATCTTCGGCAAAGCTGTCCTCGAAACGCACCGTTTTGACAGCGGTCAGGCGGTTGATATGGGGGTCTCGTCCTAAAAAGACCTCTCCCATGGCGCCTTTGCCAATGGAACGGATAATTTCGTATCGCCCGATGACCCTCCCGTTAATAAAGCCGGATTCGCTTTCATCTTCCGGAGCAGCGTCTAGGCATGCAGACGGGTTGAAAAAATCCCCGTTTGTTTGCAAGGCCTCTGCAGATCCCGGCGGTTTAGCCATCGGATCAACGTCATAATGTTCATGCCCATCGATTGGATTGTTATTGAGGGGTTCCGGTCCCCTGACGGTAATCGGCCGTCTCAAAATGAAAACGGTCCACAAACCAAAACCAATGCCAAGAAGGGGCACGCCGCTTGAGATGAGAAAACCCCAGTTACGCCAGGTGAACAGCGTGATCCCCATGACGAACACGGCCAGTGTTCCCGCAGCTGTTAAACACCATCGCAGCTTCAGCCGTTTTGAGATGAGCACCGCCATAATGCCGGCCAGAAGACAAAAACCCCATTCGAGGACGGCAACAGGCGTGGGGGTTGAACGAATTTCAAGAGGATTGATTCTCTCGGCAGAAGGCAAATTGGTCTGGACGAGCTTGATCAGCCATAACGAAAGCGGATCATGCTGATCGACACCTAACGGGCCGATCAGACAAGCACCGATACTGAAGGTCAATGTCAGCATGACGGCCTGGAACAGGCCGTTTTTGGCGGGCAATCGGACGATGCTCATTACCTGGCGAAATGAAATATGGATAGGAACCTTCCATTGAGGTTGTCTGTTATTTGACATAATTATGGCATGAGTTTTATGGTTCCTTCAATACCAATTTCCAAATTACCACCGCGGGGATTTACAGGACATATTTTACGCCCTTTTACCAGAGAAAGAACGCTTATGACCATTGGCGCCGAAAACGTACAACGCCTTAACAATCCTGTGCAGCATTATGCCTGGGGGTCGCGAACGGCCATTGCCGACCTCACCGGCAGGACGCATCCGACAAGCAAACCCGAGGCTGAAATGTGGATGGGCGCCCATCCCAAATCACCATCAATGATCGTTGATGGTGACCATTCGGCGTCTTTGAAATCATTGATCGACCGGTTCCCGGAAGAAATTTTGGGGAAAAGCGTCTCCCGCCGGTTTGATCGTCAGCTGCCCTTCCTCTTCAAAGTCCTTGCGGCTGCCGAACCCCTTTCGATCCAGGCCCATCCCAACCGCGTTCAGGCCCGCAGGGGGTTTGATCGGGAAAATCAGGCCGGCATACCACTGGATGCACCCCACCGCAATTATCGCGACGCCAACCATAAACCGGAGGTCATTTGCGCCCTGACCGAATTCTGGGGGGTCAATGGATTCCGTACGATCGACGACCTCCAACGGCAATTGGGACAGTTCTGCCCTGGAACCTTCGCGAAAATTTTGGCTTCTCTGCAAGCCCTTTCTCCGAATGAGGCGCTGCGGTTGTTATTTGAGACCATGCTAAACATGCCGACGACGGAAAAAGAAAGGGCCATTAGCGAGGCGATTGCCCGGGCGGAAAGCAACCGCCCGCAGGACCCGATATCCTCCTGGTTGATCAAGCTGCAGAAGGCTTATCCGGGAGATATCGGTATCCTGGCCCCTGTTATCCTGAACCTGGTATGCCTGGCACCCGGCCAGGCCATGTATTTGCCGGCCGGTCAACTCCATGCTTATCTTGACGGCGTAGGGATCGAGTTGATGGCCAATTCCGACAATGTGCTCCGGGGCGGCTTGACGCCGAAGCACATCGATCAGGCGGAACTGATGCGGGTGCTCTTGTTTGAACCCCGTGATCCCGGCGTTATGACCGCGCAAGCCGTATCGCCGACCGAGGCCCGTTATATCACTCCGGCAAAAGAATTTTGTTTGTCGAAGGTGACGGTCGCCGCCGGAAAGTCCCATGCATCGCCAGAGCAGCGCAATGTCGAGATTCTGTTGCTGATGAAGGGACGCGCCACTTTGAAAACAGGAAACGAAGCTGACACCCTGATGCTCCAGAAGGGCGACAGCGTTTTAGTACCGGCCGCCGCCGGTGGCTACCGATTGACAGGCGAGGCCGTCATTTATAAAGCCACGGTTCCGGAGCCCGGTTCGCGCTCAAAGTAGGACCGTAATACCCGTCACCGTTCAGCCCGAACAATGCATGTAATATTGATGGTCTCGTAAAAAGTTTAATTTGGGACGGTTTCGTAAAAGGTTCGAGATCAAGGCTTGCGAATCCCGAGGAATACCGCTGTCGCGGGTGTTGCAGGCAGCGTACTTATCGTACGCCGCAGTGACGAGGGATACGCGTAACGCCGATCTTTAGTCCCCCTCAGGGGAATCGGACTTTTTACGAAACCGTCAATATTCGGATTAGGAGTAGCCCGCGTATGAAAATCAACTTCACCGGCATCAATCACCTGGCCATGGCCACCGGCGACATCGATGCCACAATCGCTTTCTGGCGCGACCTGCTGGGCATGCGGTTGGTGGCCGGTTTGGGGCGACCGGGGTACCGGCACTATTTTTTTGAAATATCGGCCCACGACATGATCGCTTTTTTCGAATGGCCCGGTGTCGAGCCTTTGCCTGAGAAAGATCATGGGGTGCCGGTCCGGGGTGCTTTCGCATTCGATCATATTTCCTTCGAAGTGGCTCGCAAGGAGGATCTGTGGCATTTGAAACATTGTCTGGAAGCGGCGGAACAATGGGTTTCGGAAGTGATCGATCACGGTTTTATCCATTCCATCTATACCTTTGACCCCAACAATATCCCCATTGAGTTCAGTTGGCCGGTGGACACGGTCGATCTCAGGATCAGCCCCTGCATGGCGGACAAAGATCCGTCCCCCCTGGCACGTGAGGGCAGTGACCCTCAGTCGGGGCGGTGGCCTGATCCCGGCCCACCGACGTTTGCCTCTAATCACGCCGTATACCCGGGAGAAGGCCGGGTTCTGCTGGATGAAAGCAACTGTGCGCCGCCTGAAGCAGAATAAATGTCTTGACAAATTTCAAGTGATTATCTACTGAAATTGAGGCGCACCCAACCACTGAAGAGAGAAGAAACAAGAATGACGCGACGTGTGGACAGCTACTATTATTATGCCTGGCCGGAAATCCGTCCCCGTCCGTGGTTGCGCTGAATTTAATTTCGCTGGAAAAATGCAAAGCCGTGGGCAATCGAAAATGCCCGCGGCTTTTTTATTCTGCAGGAGGAAAATATTTTGTCTCCCATATTCACAGTGCCTTCACAGCCGATAACCGATACGGCCGTCAGGATACCGGGATCAAAAAGTTACACCCATCGGGTGCTGATTGCCGCCGCGCTGGGCAATGGGCCGTCCACCATATCCAACGCATTGGAAAGCGAAGACACCCAATTGACCATGAAGGCGTTGCAGCAAATGGGCGTTTTGATGGATGTCCGGCCTGCATGTATTAAGGTCCAGGGCCTCGGCGGCCGATTCCGACCTTGTGAGCAACCCGTTTTCCTTGGCAATTCCGGCACATCCATGCGTCTGCTGATATCCATCGCCGCTCTTGGAGAAGGGGCCTATACCCTGACCGGGACCTCCCGCATGCAGGAGCGCCCGGTGCAGGCCCTGATCGACAGCCTGACCCAGATCGGCGTTCCGGTACAATCCGTGAATCGAAACGGGTGTCCCCCGCTCGTCATCAACGGGGGCGCCGTCAAAGGCGGCTCACTGGGCATCGACTGCTCGATCAGCAGCCAGTTCCTGTCGTCGCTGCTGTTGATGGCACCGCTCACGCGCGAGGGTTTGCAAATCGATGTCCTGAAAGGACCGGTGTCCAGACCCTATGTGGATCTGACCGTCGATATCATGCACCGATTTGGTGTGACCCTGAAACGCAAAGGTTATGACCATTTTGATGTTCCTGGTGAACAAACCTACCGGCCCGGGGCCTATGACGTGGAATCCGACGTTTCCAATGCGTCCTATTTCTGGGCCGCCGGTGCCATTACCGGGAAGACCATCAAGGTTATGGGGATCAGCGGCCATTCCCTGCAGGGTGACGTAGCTATTCTGTCCCTTTTTGAAAAAATGGGGTGCGACGTAAGCATTCGTCCTGACGGGATATCCGTTTCGGGAGGACGATTAAGGGCCATCGAAGCGGATATGGCGGATATGCCCGACATGGTGCCGACCATGGCTGTCGTCGCGGCCTTTGCCGAGGGGACGACCCGCATTAGCAATGTGGCCCATCTCAGGGCCAAGGAATGCGACCGCCTGGATGCCGTCATGCAGGAACTCAAGGCCATGGGGATTGAAACCAGAAGCACCGGGGACGATCTCAGCATCGTGGGAGGACAACCCCGAGCAGCGGAAATCGAAACCTATAATGATCACCGGATCGCTATGAGCTTTGCCGTGGCCGGTTTGCGGGCGCCGGGAACGCGTATTCGCAACCCGGCTTGTGTGGAAAAATCCTTTCCATCGTTCTGGGAGGTGTATGCATCGCTTTTCAGATAGCGATTAAGAACAAAACCTATATCACCACGAAGGACACGAAGAAAACGAAGAAAACGAAGAAAATAATATAATAACCAATTTATGGGTTTTCACCGGCGTAAGCCGGTGTACCTTCGTGCCCTTCGTGTTCTTCGTGGTGAATGATTTTTTGATGATTAAAGGAGCCAGCGTATGTCCAGTACTTTCGGCACCCTTTTAAGGGTCACCACTTTCGGCGAATCCCATTGCAAGGGGGTCGGCGCTATCCTCGATGGGGTGCCGCCCCGTTTGGCCCTCACCATAAAGGATATCCAACCCCAGTTGGACCGGCGCCGTCCCGGCCAGAGTCGGCTGACCACGGACCGGCAGGAAGCGGATCGGGTGACGATCCTGTCCGGTGTGGAAAACGGGTTGACGCTAGGCACCCCCATCGGTTTGCTGGTGGCCAACAAAGACCAGATACCGAGTGACTACAAGTCCATGCAGGACATCCCAAGGCCTTCGCACGCCGACTTCACCTACCAGCGAAAATACGGCATCCGGGCCAGCAGCGGCGGGGGAAGATCCAGCGCCCGGGAGACCATCGGGCGGGTGGCCGCAGGCGCCATTGCCGATAAATTCCTGCGCGACCAGTTTGGGATCGATATCGTGGCCTGGGTGAGTGCGGTGGGGTCGGTCGAAAATGACACGGTGGATGTCAAAACCATTGCCCGTGACAAGGTGGACCAATTCACCGTGCGTTGCCCGAATGACCATAGCGCCCATGAAATGGAAAAGCTGATCCTCCGACTCAAGGAAGAAGGCGACTCCATCGGGGGCATTGTCAGCTGTGTTTGCCGTAACGTCCCGGTGGGGCTTGGGGAACCTGTCTTCGACAAACTGGAAGCCAAACTGGCTCAGGCCATGATGTCCATTCCGGCCACCAAAGGGTTTGAAATCGGATCCGGATTTGCCGGAACCCGCATGCGGGGGTCGGTTCACAACGATCCGTTTAAGCAAAAGGGCGACGACCTGGTGCCTTCAAAGAATAACAGCGGCGGAACCCTGGGAGGCATCAGCAGCGGCGCGCCGATCCTCTTCCGGGTCGCCTTTAAACCGCCGGCCACCATCAAACGGCCCCAGGAAACCGTGGACTTCAGCGGTGCCCCCGCTGTACTGGAAGCCAAGGGACGGCATGATCCCTGCGTAGTGCCCAGGGCGGTTCCGATTGTCGAAAGCATGGCCGCCCTGGTTATTGGCGATTTTGTTTTACGGCAAAAGATGAGGGGGTGAGGTTTGGGTTTTCACTTGGCCCCCTGAAACCCGGAATCCTTGAACCCTTGAATCCCAAAACGCCGATTTATTATAAATAATAACTTTTAATTATAATATGTATCTATCCGATAAGTTTAATCATATTGTCTCATCCGGAACCGTTGCCTTTACCACGCTGATCCAGCAACTCCGTGCCCAGGGCCGGGATATCATCGACCTTGCCGTGGGGGAACCGGATTTCGGCGTCGATGGCGAGGTGATGGATGCCACCCACCAGGCATTGGAAGCCGGGCACACCCGTTACGGACCGGTGGCCGGCCTGCCGGCATTGAAAGACGCTCTGGCGGCTGACTTCGAAGGCTACGGCCCCCGGAATGTCCTCATCACGAACGGCGCCAAACAGGGACTGTTCGAAATCTTTCAGGCCATCTGCGATCCCGGCCAGGAGGTGATCATACCCAATCCCTGCTGGGTCAGTTTTCAGCATCAGGTGAGACTGGCGGGTGGTGTGCCGGTAATGGTCGATACCGTGCAGCACCAACTCGACACCGATGCCATGGCCCAGGCCGTGACCGGACGAACCGTGGCCATCCTGATCAATTCGCCCAACAACCCCACCGGAGCGGTATACGACAGAAATTCCATCGAGGAGATCATCGCCATTTGTCGACAGAACGATCTCTGGCTGATTTCCGACGAGGCCTATGCCGCGTTCGTCTATGGGGACAGTGTTTTCGTCAGCCCGTTCGCCTTTCCTGAAATCAGGCCGCAGTTGATCATGGCACGCAGTTTTTCCAAGACCTATGCCATGACGGGCTTTCGCATCGGGTATGTAGTGGCACCGAATGAAATGATTGCGCGTCTGACGACCATCCAGAGTCATTTGACCGGCAACATCTGCTCGTTTGCCCAGCATGGCGCCCTGTCGGCCACCCGAGTGCCTGCGGAAAGGTTGACCCAGAGGCGCCGGCAGTTTGAAAAACGGCGGGATTTGGCTGTGGAAGCAAGTAGGGGGCTGTTTGACTTAATCGCCCCGGAGGGCGCCTTTTATCTGTTTCCCGCCATCAGCCGACACCAGAAGCGTTTCGGCGACGACCAGGCCCTGGCCCGCTATCTGCTGGAAAAAGCCGATGTGGCCGTCGTGCCCGGGACGTTTTTCGGAGCGCCCGGCCATATCCGGATTTCTTTTGCCACCAGCACCGGACGGTTGTCCAAAGGCTTTCAGAGAATGAAGGACATTTTATGATCGGTATTATCGGATTCGGGCGATTTGGCGCCCTGACAGCGCGCTATTTGGCCGAGGATTGCAGGGTCCTGGTCTATTCGAACAGCCAGCCGGCGGCCGCGATTGAAGCTGTGGGGGCCTCCAAAGCCACTCTGGAAGAGGTCTGCGCCCAGCCCTATGTGATCTTGTGCGTGCCCATCAGCGCCATGCGTCCTGCGCTGGAAAAAATCGCGCCCATGCTTGCCCATGATGCCGTGGTCATCGACGTATGTTCCGTCAAAAAATACCCGCTGGAGTGGATGCAGCAACGTCTGCCGGATCATGTCGGCATCCTGGGGACCCACCCCATGTTCGGCCCGGACAGTGCCGCCGATTCGCTTCAGGATCGCAAAATCGTCCTCTGCAATGTCACCACACCGGAGGTCATCTACCGAAAAATACGCCTCTACCTGCGGGGGAGGGGACTGGACGTCATTGAATCATCCCCTGAAGAGCACGACCGCCAGATCGCCATCAGTCTTTCTTTGACCCATTTTATCGGTCGATCGCTGGCGGAATTCGGCGCCGATCGGCTCCGCATCGATACGGAAGGGTATCGCCGCCTGACCTACACGCTGGAAGTCGTGGAGCACGACACCTGGCAACTGTTCCAGGACATGCACCGGTTCAATCCCTTTGCCCGCCAAATCCGTGAAGATTTCATGGCCGCCATGGGGCGGATCAATGCAAAGCTCTTGTGAATAAGGGCCAAGCGCTTATGAAAAAAGGGTCAAGCTCAAAGCGTCAAGCTGAAAGGAGCGACGCTTCGCGTCGACATCGAAATACCAAACGCGAACCGTGCGGCAGGCGCTCTTTTCAAGGATGATTAAACCGGCCACCAGGCGGCGACTTCGAGCCGATCCGGCATGAGCCTTTAGGATTGGTCGAGAAAACCGTAATTTCCGCTGTCCGCAACGTAATCCCGAAATCCTTTTTCAGCGACAAATCGCGTTATCAGATCCTCCAGCAGATCCGCCGTATCGATCCGGTAATGCCCTTTTTCATTTCGCCCCACAATTTCCTTAGCTGTCCGAACGATGGTTTGCAGTACTTCGCCCTCGATATCAATGGTCACGTTGACCCGGACCGTGTCGCCTTCATTTCCCATCAATGCATTCTCCTTGTTGTTGTTCCATAGGTTCCGGTGGTTCCATGCGTGTGAAGCCAGGACCGGAGTTGACCCGGAATTCGGTCTATTGACATTCCTTCAATTCGTAAAGCCCCCGACCCGTATTCACCGTCGATAGGCACTGGCCTATTGGCCAGATTTCCCGCCCCATGTCAACAACCATCAATTTGCACAGCATCGTGGGCATCGCTCACATGAAACAGGGCATAATCTCCGGAAAAACGCATCGTCCTCCGTGGACTGTGACCGATGCGGCCTGAAACCCGGTCATTTTTTCTGTCAGGTACTCTCACAAAAATAATGTAACAATACAAGGCGTTATGCCCACAAATCAGAGGTGCCGAGCATCCGTCAATCATTCGAATCGCATGATTCGAATGGTTTGGCACACATTTTGGGAACTAAAACGGCCAGTTCTTTACGCCATGGTGTTTTTGATCCTGAAATCATGGCAATTATCAACTCCCAATCAATAGGAGGACGTATGCGGAAAGTATGGATCGTATTGTTACTGGTGTGTTTTACGGCAATGGCAGCAGCACCGGCGGCAATGGCCGCCACGGACAAGATCAACATCAACACGGCCTCAGCAGAAGAACTGACCGATCTGAATAAAGTCGGTCCCAAAACCGCGCAGCGTATCGTGGAATACCGCGAAGCCAACGGGCCCTTTAAAACCGTCGATGATCTCGTCAATGTCAAAGGGGTCGGCGACAAAATTCTGGAACTGAACAAGGATCGGTTAACTGTGGGCCCAAAGTAGCCCCCCAATAACATACGATGGGGATTTGCAACACGGATTATGCAAATCCCCATTGATTATGAAAAATACTTTTAGTCGCGCTTTAAGTGCTATCGTTTCACCACCTGCCCGCATGATCACAAGCCCTTCGGAAACATCTTGACTTTCTTATCAAATTGTGAGCAATACGCCTGCGTTCAATTGCTGAACGTGCCCTTTGCCGAAAAGCTCTGTTTCGGGTGCCATTTTCCAATTTCATTTCTTTGTTTCGCTGGACCATTATTCACGGAATGGTAATCCACCCGGCGGAGCTATATCGCAGAAACCCCTTCACAATCCTTCTACGTCAATCATGAATACCCAAGAGATGCGCACGCTGAAAATCCTGGAGGCGATCGATCGTCCGGATTCCCCCAGTCAGAGGGATATCGCCCAATCTCTTGATGTATCGTTAGGCCTGGTGAATTCCTTTATCCGCCGGCTGACCAAAAAGGGATATTTCAAAATAACCCACCTGCCTAAAAACAGGATGCGCTACATTCTAACGCCCACGGGCATGGCGGAAAAAACACGCCTGACCTATGCTTATTTACAGCATTCCTATCGCTTTTATCGGGATGTGCGCCAAAAAACGCGCCAGCTTTTCCAATCACTCGACGAGAGGGGTTACAACAAAATAGCATTTTTCGGTGTTGGGGATTTATCCGAAATTGCCTACCTGTCGTTACAGGAGTTTGATCTGGAATTTGTCGCCGTGGGCGATTTCGATACCAATGGCAAACCCTTCTTCGGCCATCGGGTTATCGATCTTGGTGAACTGCTAAAAATGGCATTTGATGTCGTGATTATCACACAAGATCACGCCGCCGCTGATCTTGCCAGTCAGTTGATTGCAAGTGGCATCGCGGAAGAAAAAATAAAAACCCTATAGGTATAAATAAGCCCAAAGCTGAAAGCTCAAAGGAACTTCATTAAACCCAGAAACCTAAATTGGAAATTCAAACGCGGCCTTGGAGCTAGCCTTTTTCTGGTTCTCTCTTTCAGCGAAGCCACCGGCGGGTGTCGGTTTAATCATTCATGAAAATGCCTGCCACCCCGGTCGCGTTCGGTATTTCGATGTGGACGTGAAGTGTCGACCTTTCAGCTTGACACTTTGAGCTTGGCTCTTTTTAAAAAGCTTTACGCTTTTTTATGATCGCGGTGTTTAATCGCTTTCTCCCAACAAACTCAACGAACTAAACTATCTAAACCAACTTAACGAAAAAAGGGTTTTCAATGCAATTCATTGACTTAGCTGCCCAACAAAAACGCATTCGGCCTGATCTTGAGCGCCGCATTCTCAATGTGCTGGATCATGGCCACTATGTGCTGGGGCCGGAGATTGCTGAATTGGAGAAGCGATTAGGGGATTACGTCGGTGTGAACCATACCTTGGCCTGCGCATCCGGGACCGATGCCCTATTAATGGCGCTCATGGCATATGAAATAGGACCTGGCGATGCTGTTTTCACCACTCCGTTTTCCTTCTTTGCCACGGCCGAAGTTATCAGCCTTTTGGGGGCCACGCCGGTGTTTGTCGACATCGATGAAAGCAGTTTCAATATCGATCCCCGTAGGCTCGAAGCGGTTATCCAAGACATCGTCAATAATGATCGCACCCACCCTGTCTACCGATCCATGGATCCGCGAGAGACTTTAGAAGCGAAGGCGGTCATCGCCGTGGATCTTTTTGGAATACCGGCTGATTATCCTGCCATAAATGCCATTGCCCAAAAATATGGACTTAAGGTTATCGAGGATGCCGCCCAGTCATTCGGGGCGGAACAGAACGGTCATATGGCCAGCTCTCTCGCGAATGTCGCCTGCACCTCGTTTTATCCGGCCAAACCATTGGGGTGTTATGGCGACGGCGGCATGTGCTTCACCAACGATGAAAAATTGGCAAAAACGCTTCGATCGCTCCACATTCATGGTATGGGCGACCATCAGTACGACAACATCCGGGTGGGCATCAACGGGAGGATGGACACCATCCAGGCAGCGGTACTCCTTTCCAAATTCGCCATTTTCCCGGAAGAGACCAATTTACGAAACGATGCGGCCAATCGCTATGAAGATTTGCTGGGCGGGATCGCTAACTTAAAGCTTCCGAAAGTGCCGGTTGGAGCGCGGAGCGCCTGGGCTCAATACTCCCTGCTGGCGGAGAGCGAAACTCACAGGGATTTGCTGAGAAACGCCTTGCGCCAAAAAAATATACCAACCGCCATCTACTACCCGAAACCATTGCATTTGCAGGACGTATTCAAACCTTTAGGATATCGAAAAGGGGATTTCCCTGACAGCGAATCCTGCGCCAAGCGAATTTTCAGTCTGCCCATGCATCCTTACATTGCCCCCCAAGATCAGGGCAAAATAGCGGATGTTCTGCTTGACGCAGGTTGAACTGAATGTTTTGGTACAATAAAATGCAAATGTAACAAAAATCATACGCATTTTCTATCAACGCCGCTTTTCCAAGTACAATTTATACAATGAATTCAAGGGCCAATTTTAATCGTACAATGGCATAACTCCTGCAAGAAACTTGATTGATTGTTTCAACTGACGGATAATATCAAAAGCGTCACAAATAACGAATAGTAGGTAGGATATCAATTATGCAGATACGTCATTTGGCCAAATTCATGGTCGTATTAATCTTTCTCATCGTTCCGACAATTGGCTTTGCCGCTTCTGTTACATTGCGATGGCAGGCGAATTCCGAACCGGACATATCAAGCTACAACGTTTATTATGGCACCCAATCGCGTGACTACGGCCCCCCGATTCCGGCCGGAAATACGACATCATACACGGTTGAAAATTTGACGGAGGGAACGACTTATTATTTCGCTATAACGGCATCGGATACGTCTGGAAATGAAAGCGGTTATTCATACGAAGTTTCGGCCAATGCGACTTCCTCTGAGCCTGCCACGGAAGACTATCAGTTATTGCTCAGCACGAATTCGGATCGGTCCAATGCGGTCAAACTCAGCGAGCAAACCATTTCCGGGAACGTATATATTTTTCTTGATCCTGAAGATTATGTTTCTCAAGTTGTCTTCTCCATTGATGGTGCGACGCACAATACGGAAAATTATGCGCCGTATGATTTGGGAGTCCCGTTCGACACGACATCCCTTACCAATGGTGCTCACACCATTTCTGCCAGGATAGAGGACCAAAGCGGCGCTTTTCAAACCGTCAGTGCGAATTGCATTGTGTCCAATACAAACAGTGGCGATACCGGATCCGGCTCCAGCACCAGCCCGGTTCAGGCGGTGGCCATCGATGCAAACATTGCCAGTCCAGTTGCCGAGGGGCAAACTGTTGTGCTCCAAGCTACCGTGGAAGGTGGTGGAGCCAACACTGAATATCGTTTTCGATATCGCTATCAGAAAAATACTGTTTGGGGTAAACGGTGGACACAATGGAAGCTCATAAGCGACTGGAGTGGGACATCATCATACAACTGGGATAGTCTGGACACCACTGGGAAATGCCAATTCAAAGTCAATGCGCGTAATCCTTTCGATACAAGTGGATGGATCGCCACCGATACCATGTCACTGACCGTTCAGAAAAATCGGCCGGATTCCGTGAACCTTAACACGAATCGAACGAGCCCCATTACTGCCGGTACGAGTGTTTGGCTAAGCGCGAATGCATCCGGTGGAACCGGCAGTTACGAATATAAATTTATGTATCGAAAACGGGCAGGTATTTCTTACGGGAAATGGAACACGCTTCGTGACTGGTCCACCTCATCGGGTGTGAGCTGGAATACCATAGGGCTTAAGGGAACCTTCCAACTGCGAGTGGCGGTCAAGAATGCAGGCTCGGAGGCGAAGGCGTCTGCGGACGATCGTTTAACCTTCAAAATTAATTGATACTATGTTGTTTTGTAAATTTAAGTAGGAAAACCTTGTATTTCTGTTAAATTTCCAATCAATTTTAATATGAAAGGGCACCACCAATATTCGATTTAAATGTCAGGTGCCCTTTCATATTGTATTTTTATCATCAAAATTTAATTGTGGTTTTTGATTGAATTAGAAACTCTCTTTTCATTTTTCCTTCCAGATTCATTCCATATCATCTAACATAATATAATCTTTCAAGATGAAAAGGTTTTAAAACTTACCTTCTCGGCTTTCTTATGCAGTTTCGAATTTACAAATTTTAATAATCCGTAACACATTATTATTATCGTTTTTATAGAAAAATATTTATGAAGCTTGCGATAATGCAGCCATATTTTTTCCCATACATTGGGTACTGGCAATTGATATCGGTGGTGGATAGTTTTGTAGTTTATGATGATGTCACATATATAAAACAGGGGTGGATTAATCGAAATTATATACTTGTTAACAATAAAAAACACTTAATTACATTAGATGTATTTGGTGCAAGTTCAAATCGTCTAATATGCGATGTTAAAGTCGGCAAACGAAAAAATAAAATACTAAAAACAATCGAGCAAAATTATCGTAAAGCTCCATATTTCGATTCCGCTTATCAGTTAATAAAAAATGCTTTTGATATAGATGAAATATTCATTTCTAAATTTTTATTTTTTTCAATCAAAATATTAATTGAATATTTAAACTTGAACACAAAAATATTTTTTTCAAGCGAAATTGAAAAAGACAACTCATTAAGCGGTGAAAATAAAGTTATTGAAATATGTAAAAAACTCAATGCGACACATTATTACAATCCTGTCGGTGGTAAATTTCTATATTCACACAAGCATTTTAATCTAAACAAGATTCAATTGTCATTCATTGAACCAATGCCTGTAATCTATAGACAATTTTCCGAAATTTTCATACCAAATTTATCAATAATTGATTTGCTGATGTTTAATTCGAAAAATGAAATATCGGATATGCTAACTAAATATAAGCTATCATGAAAGATATTGGCGGATATTTTAATTTTCATCTAGAGAAGAAATTCCCTATTTATCATAAAGGAATTTTTCTTAATTCAGGAAGGTCTTGCTTTGAATATATTTGCGAAGCAATTAATATAAAAAAAATATGGTTTCCATCTTATATTTGCAGCTCTCTATTTTCTGTTATTAACAAACTGAATATTGAAATTTCTTTCTATGAAGTAGATAGCCAGTTAAAGCCAGTTTTAAATTTTAGGGAATTAAATGATTCCGATGAGAAAATACTAATTGTTAATTATTTTGGCGTTAATGATGAACTTTTAGAACACTATTCTAAATACAAAAAAAATATTATTTGGGATTTGACACAGTCTTTTTTTTGCAAGACAAACAATGAAGTATTGGCGTTTTATTCGCCAAGAAAGTTTTTCGGTGTTCCGGATGGCGGGATACTTGTTGGGTTAGAAGATGGCTATAAGCAGTTGCGTTTGAACCAATCAACTTCCTCAAGGGAGTGTTTACACTTATTGCTTCGTATTGATTCAGGCGCCAAGGCTGGATTTAAGATTTATCAAAAAAATGAAGAAAGATTTTCCAAAGAAGGCATGAAGTCTATGTCTAATATTACCTACAATATATTACAAACTGTTGATTATGAAAAAGCTCGAAAACAACGCTCGACAAACTATAAGTATCTATTACATAAATTCGAATGCCTGAATTCATTAAAACTCAATAGCAATTGCACCCCAATGATATACCCATTATTTCTTAATCCACAAATGGCTACAAAATTGAGGGAAAACTTACTGAGAAAAAATATTTTCATACCGGTTTATTGGAAGGGCATTGAAAATTGGGTCCCAAAAAAATCAAATGGCATTGAAATTTCAAAGAAGTTATTGCCAATTCCAATCGATCATCGTTATGATCTACGCGATATGAAACGCATTGTTAAAGAAATTTTCAATATTTTATAATACAAAAGCGCAGTTGAAATATAACTTATGCAAAAATCCAAACCTTTCAGAAGTAATCCTGAATTAGATAGAATTTTAAATGATCTTAGTGAATTGCTTATTCCACTACAATCGCAAATTCAGGAAAAGTTCACAGAAACCACATGGCCTGTTACACTCATTATTGGTGTTCCCAGAAGTGGAACGACGCTTCTTTTGCAAATTCTGTCATCTGTTGGGGGGTTTTCCTACCCAACCAATCTTATAAATAGATTTGCATACTTGCCTTACATAGGAGCTTTAATTCAAAGAATTCTATTTGATCCTGCCTGTGACTATCAAGACCAGTTTGAAGATTTACAAAGTAAAGTGAATTTTATCTCGAATCTGGGAACGAGTAAAGGTGCCTTAGCGACGAATGAATTTCAATATTTTTTTCGAAATTTTATGCCGAAACAGGATGATGGATTTATTGAAATAAACAATCTCTCCTCTGTCAATGTTAAAGGTATTATATCTGGTTTTGCATCGATTGAAAGTGTGTTTTCCAAGCCATTTATTTGCAAGGGAATTTTGCTTCAAAATAACTTAGATTTTTTTGCAAGTGCTTTACCAAAAACAATATTTGTTGCAGTCGATAGAGATCCATTATTCAACATGCAATCTCTTTATTTCGCCAGAAAGAAGTATACGGATAGCATATTCCACTGGTGGTCCCTTAAGCCCAAAGAGTACCCAATGATTAAAAATTTTACCATCTATGAACAGATTGCAGCCCAGGTTTTCTGCTTAAAAAAAGCAATAAATGAGGGACTGAAAACGTTGCCCGATAATAGAAAGATAATATTTTCTTATGACGAAGTTTGCAATTCACCGGAAAAAATTTACGAATGCATTATAGAGAAATATAATGATTTAGGATATAAATTTAGCTGGCCGTCAGCAAAATTCCCTGAATTTACACCCCAAAAAAATATAAAAATAACAGATAGTGAGCGTATAAAATTCATTCGTGCATATGAATCTATGAATGACCTATTATATTCATAGAGCGGACCAACCATCCTAAAGCACCTCAATCTGTTTATTTGTATTTTGTTCAATTTCTTCCTTGAATACCACTATTTATCTTAGCACTTCATCCTAAGGGGATATTATTTTGTTATGGGAAAGAAAATATTTGTAACATCTCCTGCTTTACCAGATCTAAATGAATATCAAAAATTTTTGAAAAAAATTTGGGATAGCGGGCAACTCACGAATAATGGACCATTCCATTCAGAATTTGAAAATAGGATCCAAAAATATTTAGGTGCAAAACAATGCAGCCTTTTTTGCAATGGTACCTTAGCGCTCATTATCGGAATAAAGGCTCTTCGTCTGACGGGTGAGATCATTACCACTCCCTTTTCATTTGTTGCAACCACGCATTCAATTTACTGGAATGATATTCAACCTGTTTTTTGTGACATCGACTCAGAAAATTTCAACATTGATCCAACTAAAATTGAAGCTCTAATAACAAATAAAACCTCTGCTATCTTGCCGGTGCATGTATATGGTTATCCATGCGATACATCATCAATTCAAGAAATTGCAGATGTTTACGGATTAAAGGTCATTTATGATGCGGCCCATGCCTTTGGCGTAAAAATTAATGATGAACCAATTGCCAATTTGGGCGATATGTCAATTTTGAGTTTTCACGCCACCAAAGTTTTTAATTCCGTTGAAGGTGGTGCTATTGTCCATAGTGATCCAAATCTTAAAAAAAGAATCGACTACTTAAAGAACTTTGGATTTGCAAACGAAACGACCATCGTTGGGACAGGCATTAATGCTAAATTGAATGAGTTGCTTTCTGCATTTGGAATATTACAACTTGATAAGTTCCAAAATGAAGTCGACAAACGGAAAACTGTTGCTGAAGCATATCGTTCTTTTTTAGAAAATTTGAAGGGAATTAAATTTTTTTATGATTGCGAGGGTGTAAAACATAATTATTCATATTTTCCCATACGCGTTGAAGATCTTAATGGAAAAAATTTAAGGGACGAATTATACAAATATTTAAGAGAAAATGATATTTATACCCGAAGGTATTTTTTCCCATTAATAAGTCAAATTCCAGCCTATCGCAATTTACCAAGCGCTCGGCCAGAAAACCTTCCTGTAGCTGAGAAAGTCTCCAGGCAAATATTAGCACTCCCGATCTATGGCAATTTGGAACTTATTGAGGTTGAAAGAATATGCACGTTAATAGAATCCTTCACCAAGAAGAGAATATAGACATGACCGCCTTCCCCCGATAGGTCGACACTGATATCACCTCTGATGGATCTCCATTTTAATTTGAGAAATTTATGCGATAATGATCTTACGGTTTCTATCTGTGGCAATTACTCACCATTATATTTCAAATGGAATTGTTCGGATGGCAGATCTAAAGACCCAAAATTGCTTTGAAGGTAAGCGGTTTCTTTCATTCCATTGATTAAACATTTCGCACATAGCGCTGTAGGGGGAATCGGAAGTAAAATAATTACCTTAATCTGTTTTATTGCCCTTGGCAGGCTACTTAGTCCACATGATTTTGGGATTTTTGCAATCGTTGCAATTTTCTCTGATTTTGCATCGATCTTTGTCGAATTTGGAACTGGGGCTGCTATTGTCTACTACAAGAATGCCGACCATGTGTTTCACTCAACAGCCCTATGGATAAATGTCATAGTTGGCCTTTTATTTTCGCTTCTATTATTTATATCATCCGAATTAATTGCAGCATATTTTAATTCAAGCGAAGTTATAATCGTTGCAAAAGCCATATCAGTTCTATTTATTTTAAATGGGTTATCCGTTACGCCAATAGCAATATTACAGAAAAAAAAACTTTTTGATAAAATTTCTAAAATTGAGATACTATCGACTTCATTTGGTTTCTTAATTGCTATAATAATTGCAGTATGTGGCGGTGGTGTATGGTCTTTAGCCTTTAATGTATTATGCGCTTCTGCATTAAGAACGTATCTGGCTTTTAAGTATACAAACTGGTCACCTAATATTATTTTAGATAAAAAATCGTTTTTTATCATATGGGACTACAGCAAATTTATAATATTTTCTAAAACATTTAATTATTTTACGAAAAATGCTGACAAATTTATTATCGGAAAATACTTTGGTCCATCTCCCTTAGGCGCATACAAATATGGATTTACCATTGCTTCTATGCCCATGCAATTTCTGAATACAGTCGCAAATCGTGTGTTCTTTGCAGACTATGCTGAGAAGATTAATGATAAAGCTTATATCAAAAATATCCATCTCAAATCTGTTCGCCTCGTTTCATTTATTACATTTCCAATGATGATTGGATTAAGCATTGTTTCCGATGTTTTGATACTGGCATTGCTAGGTGATAAGTGGAATCAAATGGCGCTATATCTATCCTATTTATCTATTAGCTTTTTGCTCGGAACTGTAGCGATTTTAAATCAACCGCTATACCTATCATTTGGAAAAACAAAGCTGCAATTTAAAGTAACGGTATTTTGTCGCTTTAATGTTCTCTTATGTGTTGTCGTAGGGGCATACTTCGGAGAAATCATTGGTTTGTTATATGGCTTGATAATTGCTCGGATCATTAATTTTTATCCTTCTTTTTATTTTGCAGGAAAACTTGTCGACCTTTCGATTATGGATTATTTAAAAAATTTTTACAGGATTCTTTTTTGCAGTCTCTGCATGGCCGTTGTTGTCTACTTTATTAAATCTGTTAAATTGTTGGATTTTAGTAATATCATTGTGTCCATAATTCTAGTACTCTCCGGTATTATTTTTTATTCATTTTTCTCATTTATATTTCAAAGCAATAATTGCCGTGAATTTATCTCTATTTTCAATTCGTCTCTTAACCGAAAATAATCAATTATAGAATATGAATTGTGCTTTTTACAGTTAGATCGGGACAAAAAAATGAACTCAATCAAACCAATTTTATTGTTTTCAACCGAAAGATCAGGCACAAATCTTTTACGAGCGATTCTTTCTTCTCATTCAGAAATTGCCTCTCCGCCGGCTTCGGGAATTATTAATGTCTTAGCCAAAAATCGATATAAATACCAATGTAATACAGATGGAGACAACTGTAAGGAACTAATTTCTGATGCTATCCGATTAATCGATGCACATCCCTCTAATTGGGATATCAATTTCACTATTGACCAAATCAAAATGGAGATGCGAGAGCCTTCAGTTTGGGAAATGTTCCGGTCCATCAATGAACTTTATGCCCAAAATCAATCGGCAAAGTATTGGCTCAGTAAAGAACCCAACCTGTTTGATTATGGATATGAAATTAAAACTCATATGCCAGATGCCCTGTTTATTTATCTCGTAAGGGATGGGAGAGATGTCGCGGCGTCAATGCTCAAGGGAAGACTCCATGAAAACCACATTTATTTTGCAGCCAAAAGGTGGCGAAACGATCAGATAAAATGTTTACAATACATTTCAGATCCATTGTTTCGAAAAGGTTCGATTACTGTATACTATGAAGATTTAATCAGGGATCCTTATACCGTCATTGGAAATTTATCTGATTTTATCGGTATTGATTTTGAATCATCCATGCTTGAATTTTATAAAAACGATAAAATACAAGACCATTCTAAAAGATCAGAATTCTGGAAAAATTTATCTAAACCAATCATATCCACTAACAGTAAAAAATATCTTAAAAACTTGAATAAAAATCAGATTCATACTTTTGAATCAGTTGCCTCGGACTTATTAAAAATCCTGGGTTATCAATTAGAATACAGACAAATCAAATCTATAAGAATCATAAATGTATTATTATATTATGTTTATAATTATCTAATTAAATATAAAACTTCACGATTTAAAAATAATGAGAATAAAAAGATGCTTCGATATAAAAATATCATCAATGAAATTGAATATAAATAATTCTGAAATATGTATTTTTATTTTATCTCATAATAATTTGCGCTTTATATGGAACAGGAATGCCATAAGTATATGGAAAATTTTCACAAATTACTACTTGATGCAATTCTTGATAATTTAACCAATACATTGGATAACAATTTCGATTTTGAAATTGGCAAGAAAACTTGGGGGCAAAAAATCCAATTATGTATCGAAAAATCGATAAATAACATATTATCAAAATTCCATCGAAAAATTAGATTGAGTTTTTTACTAGAGAATTATTTCTGGAATAATGTAAATTTATTCGAGAAAATATATGACCAGTTGGAAGATGATGATAGTAAAAAATGCTTGATTGAGTTGTTGTCATATAACATATTAGGGTCCAACAAAATCAAGCTTAAGCTTAATAATAGCAAATTTTGGGCACTTCGAAAAAAAACTGAGGCGTACATTAAAAAAGATAGAATTCCTGTAAATTTTCGCGATGGGTATTTGTCTTTATACGACTTAAAAAATGAAGGTTTCGATCTGTCACTATTTTTTGTTCCCAATGGAATAGCAACCACCTTTCTATTACAACAGTATCGATATAAAGATGCCGTCAAAGTTGTGCCTGGAGATGTCGTAATAGATGCCGGAGGTTGTTGGGGAGACTCTGCATTGTATTTTGCGGCTATGGGATCGCGTAAAATTTATTCATTTGAATTTGTGCCTTCGAACATTGCAATTATGGAAAAAAATTTAGCCTTGAACAACCGCTATAAAGAAAATATCGAAATTATCAATAAGCCTATCTGGTCTGAAAGCGGAAAGAAAATTAGCTATATTGACAAAGGGCCCTCGAGCAAAGTCGGCGATTATGACCAATTTCCCGGCAAGACGGAAACCCTCTCTATTGATGATTTAGTAGAACAAAAAAAAATAGAAAAAATTGACTTTATAAAAATGGATATTGAAGGGGCTGAAATCCCTGCTCTAAAAGGTGCATCGGAAACCATATACAAGTCTAAACCAAAGCTGGCAATTTCGGTATATCATAAAAATGATGACTTGGTTGAAATTCCAAAACTTATCAAGTCAATTAATTCAGGCTATAAATTCTATTTGGACTACTACACGATTATCGGACAAGAAATCATACTCTATGCAATCTAGTGGTATTTCAATTCAAATTAATTCGAGAAAATAAGGCACTAACTTGAAACTTGCACCGATCGGCCTTTCCACTTATACGCGAATTGAGCACCTAAAGCAGACTGTGAATGCGCTTAAAAATTGCTCTTTTGCCAAGCACAGTGAGCTTTTTATTTTTTCTGACGGGCCAAAACCAGGAGATGAATTAAAAGTTGAACGGGTAAGAACTTATCTTGAATCCATAAGCGGCTTTAAAAAAATCCATATCCATGCCAGAGAAGGAAACAATCGGGTTTACAATAATAGGACGGGGCAGAAGTTTCTTTCTGAAAACTTTGGCAAATTCATTTTTTTGGAAGATGACATCGTTGTTTCAGAATCATTTCTTTCATTTATGAATACTGCCTTAAATTATTTTGAAGGAAATGAATCTATCTTCAGTATTTCCGGGTATTCACCACCGCTAAATACTAAAAAATTGGGTAAACCTGATGTCTATTTTCTTCCGCGGTTTAATGCCTGGGGTTTTGGCATTTGGAAGAACCGGTATGATAAGATTGAATATATCGAAACGACTGAATTGCATCAGTTATTTCAAACTCGAAAAGCAGTTCAATTTATTAAAAGAAATATTGGCGATGATGCCTTGCTAATGCTGATCTTGGACGCAGAGGGTAAAATTGACGCCTTGGACGTTAAAGCGATATACCGTCAAGTCCTGACGCATCAATTTACGGTATATCCAAGAAAATCATTAGTTCAAAATATCGGACATGATGGATCAGGCTTGCATTGCACGGTTACAGATAAATACCTTACAGATATATGGAAGGCGGAATCATTTGAATTCTGCCAAGATCTTTTAATTGATGCTGAAATTGCCAAGGCAAACCGAAAATTCAGAAGATTGGATATAAAAAGCAAAGCTTTCTACTTATCTAAGAAATACCATATTTATAAATATCTAAAACCGTTAAAAGACGCGATAAACCTGAACTGAAAACGACTGTACAATCGCAATCCATGATCAGCATTAAACCAATCTTTATTTTTTCACTCCCAAGATCGGGATCAACACTCCTTCAAAGAATTTTGGGCAACCATCAGCTCATTCACACAGTTTCAGAACCATGGGTCTTGTTGCCCCTCTATGATCTGGTGGACAATCATGGTTCTTTTTCCGAGTATGGCCGCCGTAATACATCATTGGCGCTAACGGACTTATACCAGCATTTACCTGGCGGGTATTATGATATCTATCAAAAAATTGAATCATTTTATCGTTCCATGTATACGCAAATTTGTCTTAATGAAAAAAAAGCCGCCAGGTACTTTCTTGACAAGACACCTCGATATCACCTTGTGATCGATAAAATTCATCATACGTTTCCCGATGCAAAATTTATTTATCTTTTCAGGAATCCCTTGTCCGTTGTTTCTTCAATGCTGATGACTGAACCGGAAAATGTATGGAGTTTATATTTCTTCAACGTTGATCTATACAAAGGACTGGAGAATTTAATACATTATCAGAACGAATTCGCCGATTCGTCCATAACGATGCAATACGAGGATCTGTTAAACAACCCTGCCAAAGAAATGAATCGCCTCTTCGAGTATTTGGAAATTGATGTCGGCGACTTTTCCATTAATTTGAAATCAAATCCGTTCTTGAGCGGCCATATGGGGGACCAAACCGGACCCAATAAAGAAACCCAATTAGACCAGCATTCGTTAAGCAAATGGAAAAAGGTTCTCAACAATCCGGTCCGGAGAAGTTGGTGCCGGTGCTATATAAAGTGGATTGGCGAGGAACGCTTGGATGCCATGGGGTATAAGATGGCATCATTGTTAAAAAGCTTGGATGAATTGGACGTTTCGCTTGACGGTCGTAGTTTTCAGGATATCTACCGCATACTTTTTGGAATCTTTTACACGAATTTTGAATTGACGATGCTCAAGGAAAATTTCCAAAATCTGCGCCATTTATATAAAACTAGCGCTAAAACATAACCACCATACCAATCAAAGGAGATCCCTTGAAGCAATATGACCCTAAGTTGCCGCTCATTTCAATCCATATCCCAAAATGTGCAGGGGCTAGCTTTCATGTTGTTTTACGAAAATGGTTCGGCCGGAAACTTCTCCTGCACTATCACGATGAAAAAAAGGACAAACGCCCAAGGTTGCATCCTTTGAGAAAAGGTTTGATACAAAAGAAAATGCGACCCAACATATGCATTCATGGACACTTCAATCATACCCGGGGCAATGGCACCGGCGAATATTATCCTGAAGTTGATCAATTCATTTCCGTTATGCGAAACCCGCTTGAGATTCATTTGTCCAATTATTTCTATTTGAAAAAACTTGGGAAAAATGCGTATCGCAATGGAAAGTTGCTGAAAGCTGCGGATCCAGACTATACGATCGAACACTATTTTCAGGATTCGCCAAAATCCTACCTGCTTTCCTTCTTACCCAACGAAATAAATCATGCCAACTATCGTGACATCATCCAAAATAAATTTGTTTATATTTGCCTGTCTGAAGACTTCCAAACCAGTATCGATCGGCTGGCTGAAAAACTTGGCAGAGGGACGGTCAAGGTCCCTACCTACAATATATCCCCAAGAAAAGAGACGCTTTCTGATGAATTAAAAGAAAAATTCATCGCTGAAAACCAACTTGAATTTGACATTTTCAACTACATTAAAGAAATCTATGCAACCGCATAGATTATAAATTACTTAAATTCTTATTAAATTAGTATCATGAATAGGAAATCACCTATAGAAAGCCAAACCATTTTAAATGGGTCCAAATAAAATAAATTCCATCCAAGGTCTAAGGGCCATTGCCGCAGGCCTTGTTGTACTTTTACATGTTTTGGGAATGGCGGAAAAGTTCAGTGCGGAACAATCCGTGCTAAATCAATTTTTTCATTTCCGGCATTTTGGTTCATCGGGGGTCGATATTTTTTTCGTCATCAGCGGCTTTATCATGACGGTTGTCTCTCAGCAGAAATATGGCCAGCCGTCAGCGTCGATGCATTTTTTCAAGCGCCGCCTTATCCGTATTGTGCCGATGTATTGGTTTTATTCATCCATAATGCTGCTGTTGATTTGCCTTCCATTCACGCTTCAGCAAAGTGTATTTGATTTAACTTTTACAATTCGATCCTACTTCTTCATTCCCTCTGTTAATCCAACCTCTCAAGAAATGATGCCGCTGGTGGCACAAGGCTGGACGCTTTCCTACGAAATGTATTTCTACCTTCTTTTTGCCTTCTTTTTAATGTTTAAAAAGGGATTGTTTCTACCGTCGATTTCCATAATTTTTTCAATATGCATCCTGTGTGGATTTTTGTACGGCATAGCGCCCAATTCTCCCTACCGGTTATTCACCAATCCCATTTTAATCGAATTCCTATTGGGTTGTCTTATCGGTACAGCATATGTATCGCGGTATCGATTTGGAAGTCTTTTTTCAGTGGGGCTTATCTGTATCGGATGTTTGGGATTTCTGGCCACGATCATATATGGCAAAAGCGGCTATACCAGAGTTGTTGATTGGGGGCTGCCCGCGGCATGTCTGGTTGCCGGTATCGTGAATTTAGAAAAGGCAAAGGGTTTTAAAACACCACATTTTCTCGTCGCGCTGGGGGATAGTTCATACTCACTTTATTTGTATCATACGTTTGCATTGATGGTTATCGGCAAACTCATGCAAATGGGCCTGCTATCCAGCATTCCCATTGATTTACTCGTCGTATTATCCTTGCTGTTCTGTATAGCGACCGGCCATATCGCTTACCTTTGCATTGAAAAACCCATCACACGCTATTTTTCAAAACACAAAACCGCCCCCTTTAGTAAACGCCAGGCAGCGATCATTCACTGATGGAAACGGATCAATCTAAAACCCCATTTTTCAGCATTATTATCGCCACTTTTAATGCGGAAAAATCCATACAACAATGTTTAAACAGTATTTTAGCACAGCAGTTCGCAGCCAGTGAAATTCTTATCCAGGACGGTGGATCGAATGACGGGACGCCCACCATCATAGATGCTTATCGCGAAAACATAACGTATTTTGTATCCTGTCCCGACAACGGTATATATGATGCTTGGAACAGGGCTTTACCCCACGCGCGAGGTGAATGGATTTGTTTTTTGGGGGCTGACGACTGCTTTACCGATAAAAATGTATTGAAAAACTATTCCGGTTTTTTAACAACGCGAAATCCCAAAACAAAAGTGGTTTATGGTATCAATCATATCGTCAATTCCGAAGGAGAAACGCTCTATCCGGTTGGAACACCGTGGCAGGAATTAAGGTCGCTTTTTTACAAAACGATGTGTCTTCCGCATCAGGGGATGATGCACCGCCGTAGTGTCTTTGATGATGTTGGATTATTTGACGATACCTACACGATCGCAGCCGACTATGAACTGCTCCTTCGTATATTTCAGAATAGCCAGCCCGAGCACTGGCCCAACCCGGTATGCCGAACACCACTTGGAGGCATCAGCACAGTACCCCAAAACAATCTGATTTGTTTAAAAGAAATCAAGAGAGCCCAGATGCGAAATGGTTTGCCGAAGCATAGTCTCCTTGGGGTCAAATTATGGGTTGGCGCTGTCATTCGCTTGATGATGTGGCGGACAATGGGTGAAAAAAACGCCCGTATCCTTCTTGACGCTTTAAGAAAAGTTCGCGGGTTGGGTCCTTTTTGGTCGCGCGCTTACTGAAACGATGAAAATTCTTTACACTACCCACCAGTTTTATCCCGAATACGGGGCCGGAACCGAACTGCTGACCTATATGACCTGTTCGCAAATGAGGCGCCGAGGGCATAGCGTGCACATTGTGACGGGGCATCCCTCCGAACAGCCCGTGAATCCGGATTTTGCTTTCGATGAATACATTTATGACGATCTGCCCGTTTACCGGTATCGATCGTCCAGTTTTCATCCATTGCCCGACCAAACGGTAATGGAGGCCGAACACGATAATAATATCGTTAAAGAGTGGTTTAAAAACCTTCTCAAAAAAATCGCCCCTGATTTGGTGCACGTATTTCATCTCCAGCGACTTTCCGCCGGAGTCCTTCAAATTTGTACCGAATTGGGAATACCCTATATCATTACGGTAACTGATTTCTGGCTCATATGCCCAACAACGCAACTTTTGCTGCCTAATAATCGTTTGTGCTCCGGCCCGCAAAGGATGATGGCCAATTGTGTTAAGCACCTTGCCAACAGGGCATCAAAGCCTGCGGTTAGCCGCATTGTAAATGCCATGCCCGCTTGCTTAATTCGGGGAATTTTACGGTTGTCATCATGGCAACCAAGGCTCCGCGTAGGACCATTGGCTGATCTAAATGCCCTTGTCGGAAGGCCAAGCTATATTCTGAGACAAGCCAACAATGCGAAGCGTATTTTTGTCACCAACCGATTCATGCATAATATGCTTGTCGATAATGGAATTCTTTCCAAAAAGTTAAAAATAATGCCTTTTGGCATTCAACCGCTAAATACCGTACCGCGTTCCCCCCAAACGGCCCATGATGTTTTAAAAGTTGGCTTTATCGGAACGCTGAACCATCATAAAGGGGCGCATATCCCCATAAAAGCTATTCGATCCCTACCACCATCAATGAGAATCCATCTCAGCTTATACGGAAACCGCCAGCAGTTTCCCGAGTATGTCCGCATGTTGGATCATCTTTGTTCCGATGACCCGCGCATTGAATTCAAGGGAACGTTCCCAAGCGACCAAATCGGGAAGATACTGAATGCGTTTGATGTGTTGGTGCTGCCCTCCCTGTGGTATGAAAACACACCGCTTATCCTTCTCCAGGCCCAAGCGGCGAAACTTCCGGTTATCGCAACCGATCTGGGGGGCATGAATGAAGTCGTATCTGACGGGGTCAACGGGTTCTTGATTCCACCAGATGACGATCAAAAACTATCGTCAATTTTGGAATCGCTTGTAAAGACACCGGAACTCATACCAAAATTAAGGCAAAACCGATATACGCCCATGTTCATCGACCAATTTGGCGATTTATTGGAAGAAGAATATCGTGATATCGTAGGTCGGTGAGTGGAGAAAATGATTGTGCGTAACAGGCAATGCGTCGTATTTGGTGGAGCAGGGTTCATTGGCTCACATGTTGTTGATGCTTTGGTGAGAGAAGGGCATGCGGTTACCGTATTCGACCGGCCAAATGTTGCCCTGGACAATCTAAATGATTGCCTTGAGGCCATCGATATCATTCAGGGCGATCTCTGCAATCCCAGCGATGTAGAAGGCGCTGTCCGGGGAAAAGATTTAATTTTCCATTTCGCGGCAACAACTCTACCCGCGTCCTCAAATCAAAACCCTGTCTACGATGTCGAAACAAATCTTGTTTCAACGCTCGGGTTAATTGAAACCGCATTGAATCATGGTATCAAAAAAATTATTTTTGCCTCGTCAGGGGGTACGGTATATGGAATTCCGCAATCTTTGCCCATCGCGGAAACCCATCCTACGGACCCCATTTGCGGCTATGGTATTACCAAGCTTGCGATCGAAAAATACCTGGCGCTGTTCTCCCATCTGCATCAACTGCCTTATATTGTTTTGCGTTTTGGCAATCCCTACGGTGAACGCCAGCGGTTGGACAGCACCCAGGGCGCTATTCCTGTTTTTCTGGGAAAGCTTAGGGAAAAAGGCGTGATCGAGATATGGGGCGATGGATCGGTTGCCCGCGACTATTTTCATATCAGTGATCTGGTATCGGCTGTTATCAAAGCCGCAAACACGGAACTTTCCGGTGAAGTCTTGAATATTGCTGGCGGGAAGGCCTATACCCTTTTGGACATCCTGGCTGTCATGGAAAAGGTTACCGGCATAAAACCACGCCTTCGTTATTTACCGGGCAGGAAATTGGATGTGCCGGCCAACTATCTTGATATTTCTAAAGCCCGCCGGCTTCTTGACTGGCATCCCGCCATAAGTCTTGAAGAGGGGATCCAGAGAACCTGGCAATGGGTTATATCATGCCAATAGCCGCAAACAGACAACCTGAATCCCGCGCTACGGTAGTGATTGTCAACTGGAACGGGCGAGCACTTCTGTCTGACACTCTGCATGCGTTGAGGCTCCAAACGGAGCCTGCCTTTCACACCATGATTGTCGATAATGGCTCGCATGATGGGTCGGTTGATTATATCAAACGCCATTTCCCCTATATTGACATCCTGCCCCTGGGATGGAATGCCGGATTCGCTCACGCCAATAATGTCGCCATCGAAAATGTTGGCACGCCGTATACACTGCTGTTGAATAATGACGCCGTCCCCTCCCGGAATTGGATCTCGAGTTTGATTGCAGCCTTGGACGAAAATCCGTTGGCCGGAATGGCCGCATCCAAAATGCTGTATTTCGACGACCCCGGACTCATTGACAGGGTAGGGGACGCCTATACGACAGCCGGTGCAGGAAAGCTGAGAGGACGCAAGGAATCTGCACGCCGATATAACAATGTCGAGTGGATTTTCGGCGCCTGTGCCGGAGCGGCCATCTACCGTACCGAGGCCCTAAGGGAAGTTGGCTGTTTTGATAAAGACTTTTTCCTGATCAACGAGGACGTCGATCTTAGTTTCCGATTGCAGTCGCGTGGCTATAGATGCCTTTTTGTCCCCGAAGCCGTTGTTTACCATAAAGCCAGCAGTACGATTGGCCATGATTCCGAAACATCAGTCTATTATGGTCATCGCAATCTCGAATGGGTCTTTATCAAAAATCTTCCTTTATCCCTTCTGATCAAGATGCTGCCAATGCATGTCATCTACAATCTTGCCGCCATGGCCTTTTTTTTTGCAAGGGGGCATGCGCGAACATATCTAAAAGCCAAAAGGGATGCACTGGCAGGGTCCCTCAAAATGCTAAAGAAGAGAAGAATAATTCAAGCGACAAGGCGGGTTGATACGGCTTACCTTAGCTCTCTGATAACACCCGAAAATCTTATCAGCCGAAAACACATCCGCCGTCAGGCGCCTGAAATCAATGCGTAAAACGACTCCCTAATGACGCGACACAACTTATCAAATAATACACGATTGATTGCGATGCGCCAAAACTGGCATCGTTTTATCCCCAGGGGCAGGATCAAATCATTGGATTTCCTGAGGGGCCTGGCTATTATCATGATGACCCTGCCGCATCAGACTGTTCCATTTGGTTTGCATTCGACGGCCGTGGGGCACCAACTTTTTGTTATCGGAGCTTATTATACGAGGCCCTTATTTATCGCCGTATCGGGTATGGCCTTGGTCTTACACGAAAAAAAATACCGATGGCCATTTAGAATGGTCATTCACGGTTGCATCCTCTTCACAATGGCATGGTGCGTCGATGTCGTCAGTCACGGTAGTCTCAAAATCGATTGGGATATATTCCAACTGATCGGAGCATGTTACGCTATCGCCGGCTTGCTCGGCTATATCGGCTATAGCGGCCAGAACTTAATCGCGCTGCTTGCCCTGCTGCTGGTTTGGCACTTTTTCCCCAATATCCGTCCCGACCAGGGTCTGTTCCCGATATGGCCAAACGGCATTTATTTTGTTGGTGGTTATGCGATCGCCAAATGGGGGTTGAGTCGGTACAACCTTGCGTGGTTAACGCTCCTGTTGTTATCAGGCAGCGTGGTATATCTTTTAACCTTCTACCTGAATGCCGAGCGCATCATTAACTTGAGCACGAACCTGGTCGGTATTGCGGCATCTCAGGCCTGTATATTTATTCTTCTTTGCTCCAGTTTGTTTTTCGAGAACCGATTGCGGCTGCACAGGTTCCCATTTTCCATTATGCTGCGCTTCGGTCAATACCCTTTAAGCCTGTATTTCATGCAACAGTTCGTGGTGGTCTTGGGACTTCGAATGAATTTTCGGCTTGTGCTGACAAATAATAATGTGGTGGACTGTTTTTTGCAGACATCCCTATTACTTCTATGCATGTATGCGGCAACGCATTTGTTCGAACATTTGAAAGGGTTGAGCATTGAGTACTGGCTGCGCAAAGCGGAAAACTTCATCATAAGAATTGCCCCCCAATCGGGTATTTTTGGCCCGCTTCCATCGAATATAAAATCCTGATTCCCAGTAACCGATGCGATGACACCTGATCTTATTTCAATCTCGATTGTCCTTCACAACCAAGCCTCAATAGCTCAACACCTGCTTGAAGACATTGCGGCTATTGGAAAGGAATTGCCCGCTGAAATCCTTCTGACGGTCAATACGAACGAATCACTTGCTTTCAATGCGAGCGACTACTGCCACCCGATGACCATCATTCGCAATGCCAGCCCGAAGGGATTTGGCGCCAATCATAATTTTGCTTTCCGCCAATCCCGGGGGCACTATTTTTGTATTCTGAACCCGGACATTCGGCTTCTGGGGAATCCCTTCGACCGGTTGACGCGATACCTTAAAAATCATGGCGATGGTGTGGTCGCTCCCCAGATTGTAAACCCGGAGGGGAAACTTGAAAATAATGCCCGTCGTTTTCCAACGCCTTTCACTATTATCAAAAAGGCCCTTGTTGGCATCTCTGGCCTTGACTATCCCGTCTCCGCCGGAGATATAGAACCGGATTGGATTGGCGGGATGTTCATGCTCTTTTCCAGGAAATGTTATGAGGCCGTAAATGGTTTCGACGAAGGCTATTTCCTGTATTATGAAGACGTCGATTTGTGCGCGCGTTTCAAACGCGCAGGTTTTCCTGTATTTTTGTTTAGAGATGTCCAAGCAGTGCACGATGCACGTTACGATAGCCATCGCAATCTCCAATATATGCGCTGGCATCTTAAGAGCATGCTGCGTTTTTTTGCATCGAAGGGGTTTAGAGACTTCGCTTTGAGACCCCGCTTTAAAGGATAGTTTTCATGCGTGTCGTTGTCACCGGGGCTACGGGTATGATCGGTCCGCAGCTCGTCCAACATCTCGTGTCAAACGGCCATCAGGTCCGTACAATTTCTCGCCGCCTGCCCGAAAAAGGGCTTTTCAACAAAGGTGTCCGAACCATTCAGGCTGATATTTGCGGTGATACCAAATTGATGCGACACGCTTTCGCCGACGCCGATGTTGTATTTCATCTGGCCGCCAAACTACATGTCAACAACCCATCTGCCGACCTTAAAACCCAATATCATCAAGTCAATGTCCGAGGTACTGAGAATGTAGCCCAAACCGCATACGACTGCGGCGTCGAAAGGCTGGTTCATTTCAGCACCATCAATGTTTACGGCCCGTGTCGGAATAACGAAACTGTTTCGGAGAAATCACCATTAAGACCTCAAACGTTGTATGCACTCACGAAGGTCGAATCCGAAGAAGCCCTCTGGGATATTCTGCGCAAAAAAAGGCGCTCCTCGGCGGTGGTCCTGCGCATGGCGGCTGTCTATGGTCCTCGTCTTCAGGGGAACTATAAACATTTGGTTCGCGCATTAAAATATCGTTGTTTCTGGCCTGTGGGAAAAGGAGAAAATCGCCGCACTCTAATTTACATTGACGATCTCATACGTGGCGCTCTTTTGGCTGCCTCGCATCCAAGGGCAAATGGGGTAACTTTTAATTTGACGGATGGCTGCATCCATACATTTAATGACATTGTTCAATCGATTTCTTTTGCACTTGGACGCAAACCGCCCACGATTTATTTCCCCGAGCAGCCCATTCGTTATCTGTCGAAGCCTACCGATAAAATCCTTCACTTATTCGGCGCGAATCCGATTTCGTTCTCAAGATTTCTGGACAAGCTGGTCGAAGATGTTGCTGTCAGCGGTTATAAATTTAAAAATGAACTGGGTTTTCAACCCCGCTATTCATTAAATCAAGGGTGGCAGAAGGCCATTGGCCGATAAATAGTTATGGAATTTTCAAACCATTACGTCTCAATGGTAATCGTGGCCCTCTTGTTTGGCGCTGCAGGAGCCTATTCGGTCAAACACATCGGGGATCGCTCGGGACTGATGGACAAACCCGGTAAAAGGAGTTCCCATCATGTCCCGACACCTAAAGGTGGTGGTATCGGGATTTTGGTCAGCTTTATTGCCGGATGTATCTGGTCAGGTGTAAATATAGCCTTTATGCTCATCATCGCTGCCATATCGATTTTAGGTCTTCTCAGCGACCGAATGGATATCAGCCCCAAAAAGCGATTGATGATCCAGTTTTTAGGAGCGGCCGGCATCATCCTGTTTACATATGAAAATCGTTTTGCAGTTTTTGATATCTTTTTTCTTGTTCCCTTAGCCGGGTGTGTGTTTATCGTTGGAACGGCCAATTTTTACAATTTTATGGACGGCATCGACGGGATCGCCGGGATCACAGCCATTGTAGCTTATGGTTTATGCTGGTACTATTTTGGTACAGCCGGTTATGACTATAATTATCTGTTGCTCATCGGTTTTATCGTGGGCAGCGTAATGGGTTTTCTCCCTTTCAACATCCCGAAAGCTAGCGTCTTTATGGGCGATGTCGCCAGCATCCTGTTAGGATTCCTGTATGCCAGCATAATTGTTGTCACCACTCGGAATGCTTTGGATTTCATCTGCACGGCATCCTTTCTTTTTCTCTTCTATGCTGATGAGCTTACGACCATGGTCATTCGAATAAAGGACGGCGATAGTTTGCTGGCGCCTCATCGCCGACATCTCTATCAAATTCTTGCCAATGAACTCGGTTGTCGGCATTGGATCGTTTCGGCCGGCTACGGCATCATTCAACTGGTCATCGGCATCAGTGTGTTGTTGCTGTCGCCCTATGGCGTAAAGACGATTATGGCAGCACTATCGGTCTACTTTATTGGTTTTACGCTTTTAACCTATAGGATACGCCGTCACGTGAATCCCTGACCCGAAAGCTCGCTGTGAACACCAAGACTGAGATAATCCCCTAAATGGCCATTATTCACCTTTACCGAAATTTTGTTATCATTCTGGTTCTGGATGTGGTGCTTTTGTCCATCTCCTTTTTTAGCGCCCATCTGCTGCGCTTTGACTTTAATATTCAACCCATATTTTTCCGACTGTCTTTACAGTTTTTTCCAATCGTTCTGCTGATCAAATTGAGTCTGTTCTATATCTTTGACCTTTACCGAGGCATGTGGCGCTTCACAAGCATTGCCGACATGTTCAACGTTATCAAGGCCTCCACAGTGGCGACCCTGCTGATCGTTGCCATCATCCTTTTCATGACGCGCTTCAGAGGATTTTCCCGCTCGGTCTACCTCATTGATTGGGGCCTTACGATCATGCTTATTGGCGGTTTTCGTTTATGCGTCAGATTTTTTTACGATTACAGGGCCAGAATCGAGACGGGGGGAACGCTGTCTATCATCGACCTTTTGCGCCCCATTCGTAAAAAGTTGCCCAATGCCAAAAATTTACTCATTATTGGTGCCGGAACCGCCGGCGAAAAAATCCTGCGCGAAATTCGCGATAATGCAAGCCTCAAATATCACACGGTCGGATTTTTAGATGACAATCCCGTGAAAGCCGGAAAAAAAATTCATGGTGTTCCTGTCTTAGGCTATATCAATGATCTACCAACCATCCGCAAGAGCGCCAACGCTGAAGAAGTGCTTATTGCGATACCGTCCGCAAATTCGACCCAAATGCGCAGGGTGGTTGAAAAATGTAAAACCATCGGCATCCCGTTTAAAACCATTCCCGGTTATGGCGAACTCATCGATGGAAACGTGACGGTCAATTCCATTCGTGAAGTGGCTTATCGGGATTTGATCGGAAGGGAAGCCGTCCATCTTGAGGAAGATCGTATTGGCGCCTATCTAAAAAATGGAATCGTTTTAGTAACGGGAGCCGGGGGATCCATCGGCTCCGAGCTGTGTCGCCAAATTGCGCGGTTCAAACCCGAAACAATAATTCTGTATGAGAGAGCGGAAAGCCCTCTTTATGAAATTGAGTTGGAACTCAAACGCCTTCATCCAGAGATTTCTTACCATCCTGTCTTAGGGGATATCCTTGATGAGAACCTTCTTCGGCAGACATTCAAAAGGTTACACCCCCAAACCGTTTTTCATGCCGCGGCCTACAAACATGTCCCAATGCTTGAATTACAACCCTGGCGGGCCGTGGAAAACAATATCATCGGTACGTCCAGAGTTATCGCTGCATCCAGTGAGTATGCTGCCGAGCGATTTGTATTTGTTTCAACCGATAAAGCCGTTCGCCCGACCAATATTATGGGCGCAAGCAAACGTATCGCCGAAATGTTGGTTCAATGTCAACGCGGACAGTCCAATAGCAAAACGCGTTTCATGATCGTACGCTTTGGGAATGTGTTTGGAAGTGTCGGCAGCGTAATCCCGTTATTTAAAAACCAGATTGCCCAAGGTGGACCTGTAACCGTCACCCATAAAGATGTGACGCGATTCTTCATGACCATTCCGGAAGCCTGTCAGCTTATTCTTCAAGCCGGGGCAATGGGAAATGGAAACGAAATTTATCTTCTGGATATGGGGACACCTATCAAAATTGACGACATGGCTCACGATCTAATCCGTTTATCAGGCTTTGAACCGGACGTGGATATCAAAATTGAATATATCGGCCTCCGACCGGGTGAAAAGCTTTACGAGGAGTTGATCACGGAAGGAGAGGGGATCGTACCGACACCGCATAAAAAAATTCTTGTCCTGGAAGGAACCGCTTGTGACCTGATTGAATTGAAAAAAAACATTCATCTCTTGGAGGAACAGGCCCATTGCCAGGATGGCGATGGTATTCGCAAAACCTTGTTGCAGACACTTCCGGACTACCAGCCGCAGGATGTCGGAATTGGAAAACATAAAACACCTTCTGCACCGCCAAAATCTGTGGTTTAAACGGAAAATTACATGCCTGATGATTCAATCGTTACCCAAATGATCGCCCCCCAAAGCGAACAACGCATCGTATTTAATGATCGTATTATGCTTGCCGGCATCATGATGCTCTCCCTGGCGATTAAGCTCTTCGTCTTCGGATTTGATCATGTCATCAACCCGGATGGCGTTCTTTACATTGCTGCGGCACAAAAAATTGCCTCCGGTAATGTTATCGCAGCACTAAAGCTTTACCCGATGTTTGCATATCCAATGTTGCTGGCATCCATTCAATGGCTTGTTCCGGATTGGATCACGGCTGCGCGAATAGTCAATATTGCCGCTATGGTAATCGCCACGATTCCCCTCTTTGGTATCACCCGCATCTTATTCAACCGCAATGCGGCTTTCTGGGCGACACTGTGCTTTGCCTTGACGCCCGAAGCAAACGAACAAATACCCAGTGTTCTGAGAGATCCTGTATTTCTATTGCTGGCCTTAGCTACGGTCCATTTTTTCCTGAAAGGATTGGCATCTAAAAGCATCCAATTTATTTTCGGGGCCCTGATACTGGCTGGAAGCTCATTTCTTTTTCGTGTCGAGGGTGTTGTTTTGCTAATGGCACCGATCTTTTACCTTTCCCTGAAGGGTATGATGACAAAAGACGCACCGGAGAAACGTTTTCTCCGTCAATCCTTGGCCCTCTGGATTGGATTTCCCCTAGTTTTGCTGGTATTGCTTACCACTCTTTTCAGTTCTCAATTACTGACGCAAAACCGGCTGTGGCAGTTCACGGATGAAATCCACAGAATCCGGACGTTTACGGCATTTGAGAATTATCAGGAAATCTACCGCTTTTTCAAAACGATTGAAGACCAACCGCCATTCTCTCCCTATTCAAAATCCCTCCCAGCAATTGTTCGGCATTGGATGCCCTTGATCTATTTGATCGGGGTTCTGGAGTATTTTGTCAAACAGGTTTTCATTGTTTTCATTATACCGTTGATTATTGTCGTTCGCCGCTACTTTTCCCGTCAGAACAAAACCATAGCAGCTGAAAAATCTTTTATTCTTCTGATATGGGTTATCTATATGGCGCTCATCCTTTATGCTTATATGGTAAGGGATTTCATACAAGGGCGTTTTTTGTTTACGCCGGCAATCCTCCTCTATCCATGGGTGGGTCACGGCCTAACGCTCATTTGGGAATGGCTGGGGAGTATTCGATTTGCGCGGGCAATGCAGATTGCTCTTGCCCTCCTTGTCATTGCACCGGCCGGTGTAAAAAGTTTGCAGGCCGTTACACAAAACGACAGTGATCAATTGGAAGTCGTTCAATTCATCAAAAGCGATGCAAAACTGGCAACGGCTAAAATTCTATTTTCTGATCCCCGTCATTGGCTTTATTGCCAAAGTTCGGATCCTTACCTGCCAATGAGCCAGGCGGCCGGAGCGGTATCGACCTACCTGGCAAATGGGCAGATAGGCGCCATTGAAAAGCGGGCCATGAGATATCAAGCAGATGCAATCGTTTTGGCAGTCAATTTAAACAAGACGGCCACCATCCCTGAATTGAAACGGTATGACCTATATCATAAACTCCCTGCTCGCAAAGGAGCAACTGTTATCTACACATTTAAAACAGCTGATGAACAACACTGAACTGGGTTGCCCCAAGTATTCATACAACAGGTATCTGGAGTGTTTATGCAAGCATTTGGAAAAGCTGACCCGCTAATTTCTCGCGGTGTAAACATGCCATGTCCTCAATCCGTTGAATTAGATGGCGAGATTAATCCCAAACGCATCGCTTCTCGCGGCGTGTGGATTCATTCTGGATGCCGTCTGAACGGAGAAGAAACCTTTATCGCCGCCAATGCCCGCATCGGCACCGAAGGACCGGTCACCATCGAGAATTGCTATGTCGGTCCAGATGTGGAATTGAAAAGCGGTTATTTCAAAAACGCTGTTTTCCTAGAAAAGGCTTCCCTGGGGTCAGGATCCCACGTACGGGAAGGGACCATCCTGGAGGAGCAGGCCAGCACGGCCCACTGTGTCGGTCTGAAGCAGACGATTTTGTTGCCTTTTGTAACGTTGGGCAGTCTGATCAATTTCTGCGATTGCCTGATGGCCGGCGGCACGTCCCGTAAGAACCACAGCGAGGTGGGCAGTTCCTTCATTCATTTTAATTTTACCCCTAATCAGGACAAGGCGACGCCCTCACTGTTGGGCGACGTGCCCAAAGGGGTCATGCTGAGCCAGCGTCCCATTTTCCTGGGAGGGCAGGGGGGGCTCGTGGGACCTTGCCGGATTGCCTACGGTACGGTCAGCGCCGCCGGCACGATCGTTCGCAAGGATCAACTGAAGCCGGATCATCTAATTTTCGGCGGGGCAGGGAAGGGGGGCAGCATCCCTTACAAACCCGGCTCTATTGGGATATCGAACCGGATTCTCAAAAACAACCTCATCTATATTGGCAATCTCTTGGCCCTCAGAGAGTGGTATCGCCACGTGCGCCGGGTATTCATTTCCGATAGATTCCCGGAAGAACTGTGGAAGGGCTTGCTGAACATTCTGGATCTGGGAATCAAAGAACGTTTCAAGAGACTGATTCATTACACCGAGAATCTTGGCACTCAGGAACAAGCGACCCTCTACGGCGACCTGGAGAATAAATTTCAAAACGATTCCATTGATTTGGGTAAGCTGAAACTGCGGGATCAGTTTCTACAAGGCCTTAATTTGGATCAATCATCACAAAAACCTTACATCGATACGATAAAGGCATTACCGGACGAAGTCCGTCAGACTGGAAGCCAATGGCTCCAGAGTATTGTCGATGAGGTATCTACATAAAAATTAAGGGGAGGAGGATTCAAGGCGTCGAGGGTCCAAGGGAAAACCAAACATTTCTGAGTCTTAATCGGCGTTCCTCGGCGACATCTGTGGATATAAATGAAGAGCTCAGGGGGCCGAGGATTCGAGAAAAAAATGATTTACAGAATAGCAGCTGACTTCCCACTTGGGAAAAAAACCTTGGAACCCTTGACCCTTTGAATCCTCGAACCCTCGAACCCTTTCTAAACCTTACCATAGACCCTTTGAACAAAGGCTAACCACCATGGGCGAATTCTTCGGTACAGACGGTATCAGGGGCAGGGCCAACCAATATCCTTTGACCGCGGACATGGCGGTGCGCATAGGTCGCGCCATCGGGATCATATTTGGTGATGCCAATGGCGGGCCGCCCATTATCATTGGGCGAGATACCCGCCGGTCGGGGAATATGCTGGAGTCCGCCGTGGCGGCCGGCATCTGCTCCTCGGGTACCAATGTCCTGCTGGCGCGCATTATTCCGACGCCTGGTATCGCTTTTTTGACCCGCCATCACGGCGCCGCCGCCGGCGTTGTTATTTCGGCGTCTCACAACCCTTACGAAGATAACGGGATCAAACTTTTCAACCAGGATGGCGTTAAGCTTTCCGATCGCGAAGAGACTCAGATCGAAACGCTCATCCGGGAAGACGCCTCGGATTCCTTGAAGGAAGCTTTGGGAAATCAGGTGGGCGCCATTCAGACCATGAAGGGATCCCGGAAAAACTACCTGGCGTTTCTGCTCCGTTCGCTACCATCGGATTTCAGTCTCGATGGCATGAAAATCGTTTTGGATTGCTCCAATGGTGCGGCTTCCGCCGTGGCGCCCAGCCTGTTCGATTCCTTGGGCGCCGATTTGACCGTATTGCATAACGAACCCAACGGAACCAATATCAACCATCAGTGCGGTTCCGAACATCCTGAAGATTTGCGACGCAGCGTGCTTGAAAGTGATGCCGATCTTGGCTTGGCGTTCGACGGCGACGGCGACCGCCTCATCGCCGTGGACGAATCCGGCTCCATCATAAGCGGGGATCAGCTCCTGGCCATCGGCGCCCGCTTTCTGCACCGCCGGGGGCAGCTCTGGAACGACGTGCTGGTGTCGACGGTGATGAGCAATATCGGTCTCAAGGAGGCCCTGCAGTCCATCGGTATTCGTCACGCCGCCAGTGATGTGGGCGACCGTTACGTCATGGAAAAACTGACGGATTTAGAGGCTGCGCTGGGCGGTGAGGATTCCGGCCATATCATCTACAGGGCCTACCACACAACGGGGGATGGGCTCCTGAGCGCTTTGAAGCTTGTCGAGGCCATGCAGGAAGAGGAACGCCCTTTGTCCGATATGGCCAAATTCATGACGGTCTATCCTCAAACCCTGGTCAACGTCCCGGTCAATGAAAAGCCGGATCTAAGGACACTCGCTCCGGTCAAGGATGCCATCCATAAAGCGGAACAGAATCTGGGTGATCGGGGAAGGGTGCTGGTCCGTTATTCCGGAACCCAGCCCATGTGCCGGGTGATGGTGGAGGGGCCCACTGAGGAAATGGCGGCAAACTGTGCAAACGATATTGCGATTGCCATCGCCGACGCCATCGGTACTTAGATAGTGTCCATCCATAAATGGCATCTTTTGGCCCCGAGCGGCGTTTTCGCTCTTTTGAAATCCTCGAAATAGTCCACTATTCCTGCGGTTTCCAAATCGCTCAGACCTTGCTCGGAACCAAAATCTACCATCTCTGGACGAACACTAGATAACGGCTTCGTAAAATGCCCGATATTAGCGTTGCGCGTCTCTTCTCGTCACTGCGGCGTACCTGCTGTACGCCTCGCGTCTCCAAACTTGCACGCCTTGATCGTAACCTTTTACAAACACGCCAAAATATCCCATGAACAGAAAAAATAATCCCCTGCTCCGGTCACTTATTATTGGAGCAGGGGAGGGATGATCGTTTTTCAAAAACCTTAATTATTCGCGATTTCCAAAGATTCTGAGCAGAAACAGGAACAGGTTGATAAAGTCAAGATAGAGGGTTAAGGCGCCCAATATGGTGCCTTTTCGCAGGGTCGCGGCATCGAGATCAGCCGGCTGCGCCAGTGCCATGCTTTTCAGCTTCTGCGTGTCATAGGCCGTCAAACCGACGAAAATCAGCACGCCGATATAGCTGATGACCATGTGGACCATCGGGCTATTTAGGAAAATATTGACGATGCTGGCAACGATAATGCCGATCAGGCCCATCATCATGAAGCTTCCCACCGAGGTAAGATCCTTCTTAGTTGTCCAGCCGTAGATGCTGCAAGCCAGGAAAGTGCCCGAGCAGATGAAAAAAACTTGGGCGATTGAACTACCTGAATAGATAAGAAATATCAGGCTTAGAGATGCCCCCATCAAAGCGGCATATAGTATAAAAAGGAAAGTGGCCGTCGTCGCCTGCATCTTTTGTATGCGGGCGCTGAGCAGAAACACTAACGCCAGTGGGGAGAACATGATGATGTAGAACATCATGCTGGGCGAAGCACCACCCTCGGGAGTGGCCCGAAAGAGCAACCCCAGAAGCGAAGGCGTGTTGGCAAACATATAGGCCGTTATACCGGTAATCGCCAATCCCAGTGTCATCCAGAGATAGACACTACGGACAAATGAATTAACCTGGGTGATGGCTTCCTGATTCGGCATGGTTACGGAACGCTGCATTCAATCCTCCTTGACATAATGGGAACGGCAAGAATCATGTTCAAAGTTGTTTTTGTCGAATCATCATTATAATACATCCGGCATGGATTTCAATTGCGAAACCAAAATGATAAACCATGCTTTGATCAAGCCTAAGCTTGACGGCTTCGTAAAAAGTCCTATTCCCTGGGGGGACTAAAGATCGGCGTTACGCTTCATTCCTCGTCACTGCGGCGTACGATAGGTACGCTGCCTGCGGCACCCGCGACAGCGGTATTCCTCCGGATTCGCACGCCTTGATCTCGAACTTTTTACGAAACCGTCCCACAAGCTTGGCCATCGTTGATATGGAGTTTCGTTCATATGAAAGCCGATCGTTTGTACCAGGAGCTAAAAGATCTGGCGGAAAAGCTTGAAGTGGAAGTCACGGAGCAAAATTTTCGCGCCACCGGTGTGAACGCGGTCAGTGGTTTGTGCAAAGTCAAAGGCAAATCGCTTTTTCTGATCGACAAGCACAAAAGCCTGCATAGAAGGATCCAGATCCTGTCAGAGTTTCTGGGGAAAATGCCCTGTGGCGACATTTACATGCTGCCGGCCATACGCGAGCATTTGAGTAAATACATTGAAGCGGACAGCCTTTTTGCTCAGCCGCCGCCGGTTTCTAAAATCAACTCCAAATAGTTTACATAATATATCTTATCAGACGTTATGGATTAAATCGCCTTGGTTGCACCTTTGAATCAAACTCCCCCTGTTTACACCGTATCCGAGCTGACCCGCCGGATAAAAACCATCATCGAGCAGGAATTTCCCCTGGTCTGGATTGCCGGTGAATTGTCGAACCTTAGCCGGCCGACTTCCGGTCATCACTATTTTACGCTCAAGGATACGGCCGCCCAAATCAGCGCCGTGGTGTTCAAGGGGCAAGCCCAACGACTTAAATTCCGACTTGAAAACGGACTGTCCGTCGTTGGGCTAGGGCGCGTTTCCGTTTATGAACCCCGGGGAACCTATCAGGTCATCTTCGAACATTTGGACCCCAAAGGGGTCGGCGCCCTGCAACTGGCTTATGACCAACTCAAAAAAACATTGGCCAGCGAGGGCTTGTTTGACGATATCTACAAAAAAAAGATGCCCTTACTGCCCCGCAAAGTGCACATCATCACCTCGCCAACAGGCGCCGTGGTGCATGACACGATCCAGATCATCCAACGCCGGTTTCCCAATATGCCCATAACGGTCATTCCGGCGCTCGTTCAGGGCGACAAAGCCGAGGGCGAAATCATCAGGGCCCTGGCGATCCTAAACCGCCAGGAAGACGCCGAAGTCGGTATTTTGGCACGCGGCGGCGGTTCTCTCGAGGATCTGCACCCCTTCAACTCGGAACCCGTGGCCCGGGCCATTTTTGCTTCCGAGGTCCCCATTATTTCAGCCGTGGGTCATGAAACCGATGTTACCATCGCCGACTTTGTGGCGGACATGCGCGCCCCCACACCATCGGCGGCCGCCGAAATCGTCGTGCCGGAAAAACACCTTCTGGAACAACGGTGTCATACCGTGACATTACGCCTTGCGCGTCAAATGGCGGCCGAAATCAGCTACCACCGAAACGTTCTGGGGCGTTTATCCGGACGGCTGCGCGACCCCCGACGCCAGATTCAGGAAATGCGCCTCAAATTGGATGACATCGAGCACCGGCTGCATCGAACCTGGCACTATTATATCGAAAAAAGACATGTCGCCCTGAAGCAGTTACGCACTCGCCTCAACCGTATCCCCTTGCGCAGCCGTATTGATTTATCTAAACAAAAACTTGAGCAGTTGGAATATAAACTAAAGATAACAATAAATAAATTAACAAATGATTTCGAAAACCAACATCATGAATTAAAACTTCGGCTCGTGACCCTGAACCCCTTAAACGTGCTTGAAAGAGGCTTCAGTATCACCCGAACCGTTCCTGCCGGACAGGTGGTTAAATCCGCCCGACAGGTTCGTGTCAATGAGCAGGTCGAAATCCAACTTTCTGCCGGCACCCTGTTTTGCCGGGTTGAAGGGAAGCAAGAACATGGCTAAAAGAACCTTTGAGCAATCACTGGAGGCACTGGAAAAAATTGTCGATGCGTTGGAAACCGGCGATTTGCCTCTGGAAAAAGCATTGAAAAAATTCGACGAAGGTATGAACCTGTCCCGTCAGTGCAGCGCCATGCTGGATGCGACTGAAAAAAAAGTCACCCAATTGATCGCTGAGACAGTGGATTCCGAAAATGAATCCCCTTTTGAAATCGACGCTGACGAGAATCCTGACGGACAATAACGTTACGAAAAAATCCCCGGATATCCCCAAAGAAACCATACCAGCATGCCGTCCCCCGAACCAACCAAGAACGCTTTTGACCTAGCTTTATATCTTGCCGTCCGTCGCGACCGGATCGATCAGGCCCTGGAAAAAATGCTCAACACCGGGGAGCGCAGCGGCACGGAACTTGCCGAGGCCATGCTCTATTCGGTCAAAGCCGGCGGTAAGCGCTTGCGTCCGATTCTTTGCATGGCTGCCGCCCAGGCCGCAGGAGGGCTTGAGGAAGAGGCCCTGCCGGCAGGCTGTGCCATTGAAATGATCCACACCTATTCCCTCATCCATGACGACTTGCCTGCCATGGACGATGATGACTTGCGGCGCGGCCAGCCCACATGCCATAAAGCGTTTGGTGAAGCCACCGCCATTCTGGCTGGCGATGCCCTTCTGACGGCCGCTTTTCAAGTGCTGTCGGCCCATGCCCTTCAGCAGCCGCCCCGCCAACAGCGACAGTGGCTTGAAGTGATTGCCATGATCGCCCGTGCCGCCGGCCCCGACGGCATGATCGAGGGCCAGATGCAGGATATCCGTGCGGAGGGCCGTGCCCTTGTTCCCGATCAGCTTGAGCGCCTGCATCGCCTGAAAACCGGCGCCCTGATCTCAGCGTCCATTGAAACCGGTGCCCTGATCGGCAAGGCCGAAGAATCAACAGCGTTGCGCTTAAGCGAATATGGCCGCTGTATCGGCCTGGCCTTTCAGGTGGTGGACGACATCCTTAATGAAGAGGGCGACCCGGGGATCATGGGCAAGGCCGCCGGAACGGATCGCCTGCATTTGAAAAACACCTATCCCGTTATGCTGGGCCTGGATGCCGCTAAACGGAAAGCGGCCGACCTTGTTGATCAAGCCTTGCGCAGCCTTGATATTTTTGATAGCAAATCCGATCCCTTGCGGGCAATTGCCCGCTATGTCATCGAACGCCAGCGTTAAATAGTGTCCATCCATAAGTGGCATCTTTCGGCCCCTGGCGGCGTTCTCGCTCGTTTTCAATCCTCGAAATAGCGGGCTATTCCTCCGGTTGACACCCACCGCTGGGAATCGATCAGGCGGGAAGTCCCGCAAAGTGGGAAAACGCGCTCGGGCCTTGCCAGGAACCAAAATCTACCATTTATGGACGGACACTAAATAGCTGCATATACCTTGAATGAGGACCGACTGAATAATGGGTTTACTAGAAACCATTAACAGCCCCGCCGATTTAAAACGCATCGACCGTTCGGATCTGGATCGACTGGCGCGTGAAATTCGTCAGACCATTATCGAGGTGGTTGCCCAAAATGGCGGCCATCTGGCACCGAGTCTGGGGGCGGTCGAGCTTACCATTGCCCTCCACTACGTCTTTGATGTCCCCCGCGACAAAATCATTTGGGATGTGGGCCACCAATCCTATGCCCACAAACTCCTGACGGGCCGGCGCGACGCGTTTCGAAGCATCCGGCAGCATGGGGGCATATCCGGATTTACCCGGATGAGTGAAAGCCCCTACGACGCTTTTACAACCGGACACAGCAGCACCTCCATTTCCGCCGCACTGGGAATCACCACCGCCAAGCAAATCAAGGCCGAACGTTCCAAAGTCATTGCCGTCATCGGGGATGGATCCATGACGGCCGGCCTGGCCTATGAAGGCCTCAATCAGGCCGGCGACACCCACAAGGACAAAGATCTCATTGTCATCCTCAATGACAATGAAATGTCCATTTCCCACAATGTCGGCGCCCTTTCCTCCTTTTTAAGCCGGACGTTTTCCGCCAAACGTTTGCAGGAAATGCGCCGGGAGTTTGGTGACTTTCTCAAATCGCTGCCCCGCATCGGCGATGACATGTACCAACTGGCCAAACGATCAGAGGAATCCTTCAAAGCTTTTGTCACCCCGGGTATGCTCTTTGAAGCCTTTAACTTTGAATATTTCGGGCCGATCAACGGCCATCGATTGAACCACCTCATCAACATATTACAGAATATCAAAGTGCTCGAAGAGCCTGTGCTGCTTCATGTGATCACCAAAAAAGGTAAAGGCTATACCCCGGCCGAAAAGAATCCCGTCTATTTTCACGGCTGCGGAAAATTCGAGGTTGCCACAGGGGAATGTCTGCCGGCGCAGGACACGCCCCCGACCTACACGAAGGTTTTCGGCGACGCCATGGTGACGCTTGCCCGCGAGGATGAACGCATCGTTGCCGTAACGGCCGCCATGCCGGAAGGAACCGGCCTGGCCCAGTTTGCCGAGGAGTTTCCCCAGCGGTTCTTCGATGTCGGCATTGCCGAGCAGCATGGGGTAACATTTGCCGCCGGCCTTGCATCGGAGGGACTCAAACCCGTGGTCGCCATCTACTCGACCTTCCTGCAAAGAGCCTACGATCAAATCCTTCATGATGTCTGCATCGAAGCGCTGCCGGTGGTTTTTGCCCTGGACCGCGGCGGGATTGTCGGTGAAGACGGCGCCACCCATCACGGTCTTTTCGACTTGTCCTATTTGCGCAGCCTTCCCAACATGGTCGTCATGGCGCCACGGGATGAAAACGAACTTCGGCGTATGCTGCTGACCGCCGTCCAACACCCCGGACCGGTGGCCCTGCGCTATCCGCGTGGTATCGGCACGGGCGTTGCCCTTGACGAATCCATTACACCTGTGGCTTTAGGTAAGGCCGAAATCGCCCATGAAAACAGTGAGGAAGCCCGAATACTAATTGTTGCGATTGGTCGAACGGTTGAAGAAGCACTGGAGGCTCGCCACATTCTCAGTGAAGCACACGGCATCACGGCTAAGATCATCAACGCCCGATTTGTCAAACCTCTGGACGTTGAAACCATTGCCCATTACGCGGCCCGCATTCCCAACGTGATTACCGTTGAAGAGAACACCCTGCCGGGCGGCTTTGGCAGTGCGGTTCTGGAAGCCCTTAACGACGCAGGCATCAGCGGTTTTAAATTGAAACGCCTTGGCATTAAGGATGTCTTTGTGGAGCATGGTTCCCAGAAACGCCTGCGCCGTCTTTACGGCGTCGATGCCCAAGCCATTGTCGCCGCCGCCCTGCGCCTTGTGTCCTGATCGTCTATTGCATGACCTTTCTCCCACCCTCCCCTTCCAAGCGTACGGCAGTCCTTTAACTAGTGCCCGTCCAGAAATGGTAAATTTTGGTTTCGGGCAAGGCCTGAGCGATTTTGAAACCGCAGGAATAGTTGGCTATTTCGAGGATTTCAAAAGAGCGAAAACGCCGCTCGGGACCAAAAGATGCCGTTTATAGATGGGTACTAACCAATGAAACCGGATAAGCAACGGCTCGATCAACTCATGGTCGCACGGCATCTGGCAACCAGCCGCGAACGGGCGCGTGCGCTCATCCGAGCGGGATCCGTCCTTGTCAATGGAATGCCGGCAGCCAAGCCTGCCACGATCGTATCAACCCACGCCGCCATCACCCTCAAGGAGGAAGATTTCCCCTATGTCAGCCGTGGCGGTCTCAAGTTGGAGAAAGCCCTTGAGACGTTTCCGATTGACCTTCAGGATACGGTTTGCCTGGACATTGGCGCATCAACAGGAGGGTTCACCGACTGCCTGCTGCAACATGGCGCCCGGAAAGTTTATGCCGTCGATGTCGGTTATGGCCAACTGGCCTGGAAATTGCGGCAGGACCAGCGCGTCATTGCCATTGAGCGCACCAATGCCCGTCATATCAATCGGGATACGGTGCCGGAGATGGTGGATTATGTCACCATCGATGTGTCTTTCATTTCCCTGCGCCTGATCGTGCCGGCAGTTTTGCCATTAATGAAAGCTGACGCCGGTATCATTGCCCTGATCAAACCCCAATTCGAAGTGGGCAAGGGACAAGTCGGCAAGGGCGGTGTGGTCAAGGACAGCCGTCTTCATCAGGAAGTCATCTCATCCTTGCGTCAGTTTTTCGAGAAACTGCCGCTGCAATACATGGGCGACGTCCCCTCCCCTATTCGGGGCCCCAAAGGCAACCAGGAATTTCTTGCCTTCCTGCGGCAATTTTCCACTTGATTTTTTTAGTAGGGACAGGTAGTTGAAATGACTTTAGCAAAATTTGGTATCATTTGGGGTATGGTTTATCAAAACATGGCAGAGAGGAGCATAAATGGCTGTTAACGCAGAACAAGTTAGGACTATTGCCTTTGTGTCGCACAATGGCGCCGGAAAAACCTCATTGGCTGAAGTCATGCTCTACAAAGCCGGCTTGTCCAATCGCATTGGTCGTGTTGAAGATGGCAATACGCTCATGGATTTCGAGCCCGAAGAACTGAAACGTCAAAGCAGCATCAGTAGCGGTGTCCATCAGCTCGAATGGAAAAAACATACGATCAATATCATCGATACCCCAGGGGACCAGAATTTTTTTACCGATACCAAGAACTGTATGCAGGCCGTCGATGCGGCGCTGTTTGTCGTCGATGCGATTGACGGTGTCCGGGTGCAGACCGAACAGGGCTGGGATTTTGCCGCCGAATTCAACCTGCCCTCCATTATTTTCATCAACAAGTTGGAAAAAGAGCGCGCCGATTTTACCAAGGCTTTTGAGGATGTCGCCGAATCCCTGTCCGATCCCAAGCCCATTATGGTCCAATTGCCGATCGGTTCCGAAGGCGATTTCAAGGGCGTCGTCGACCTCATCAGCATGAAGGCCTATACCTATGATGATAAGGGTAAAGCCAGTACGGTAGACATCCCGGAAGACATGCAGGACCTGGTCGAAGCGGAGAAAGAAAACCTGATCGAAAACATTGCCGAAGCGGACGACGCTTTGATCGAACGCTATCTCGAAGGGGAGACCATCACCGACGATGAATTGCTCGCCGCCCTGCGGAAAGGCGTTAACGAGCGCATTTTCGTACCGGTGGCCTGTGGATCAGCCACGGGTAATGTCGGCGTCGACAATCTGGTCGATTTGTTGATCAGTGCCGCCCCATCCCCCGTCGATCGGGGCCCCAAAACCGGCACCGACCTCAGCGGCGACAACGAAGTCAGCCGTGATCCGGATCCTGAAGCGCCCTTTTCCGCGTTTATTTTCAAGACCGTTGCCGATCCCTATGCCGGACGGCTTTCCATTTTTCGGGTCGTATCCGGTACCCTTGGATCAGACGGCAATTTCTACAATGCCACCAAAGAAACCAAGGAACGCTTCAACCAACTGCTGACAATCGCCGGAAAGGAGCAGAAACCGGCGCAAGGGGCTGGCCCGGGGGCCATTGTGGCCGTGGCCAAACTGAAAGAATCCACCACCGGGGATACCCTGTGTGACGATAGTGGCAAAGTCAAATATGCCTTTGCAGAACCGCTGCCGCCCCTGATCTCATTTGCCCTGGAATCCAAAGCCAAAGGCGATGAAGATAAAATCTATATCTCTTTGAACAAAATCATAGAGGAAGACACCGGGCTGAAGTTGGAACGCAACTCTGAAACCAATGAAATCCTGTTGTCCGGCCGTGGCCAAGTCCATATCGAGGCCACGATCGAGAAAATGAAGCGCAAATTCGGAGTGGACGTCAACCTCAATATCCCCAAGATACCCTACCGGGAGACCATCAAAAAGAAGGTTCGCGTTCAAGGCAAGCACAAAAAACAAACCGGCGGCCATGGCCAGTACGGGGATTGTTGGATCCAGATGGAGCCATTGCCGCGGGGCGCCGGATTCGAATTCGTGGATGCCATCGTCGGCGGTGTTATTCCCAAAACGTACATTCCGGCCGTTGAAAAGGGCATCGTTGAATCCGCCAAAAAGGGGGTTTTGGCCGGATTCCCAACAGTGGATTTCCGGGCAACCCTTGATTTCGGCTCCTTTCATGCCGTCGATTCGTCTGAAATGGCCTTTAAGGTGGCAGGCTCCCTGGCGTTTAAAAAGGCCGTTGCGGATGCCACCCCGGTCCTTTTGGAACCTATAATGGAAGTTACCGTGACCACCCCGGACGAATACATGGGTGATATTATGGGCGATCTAAACGGGCGCCGGGGCAGGGTCCTGGGAATGGAAAATGCCGGCCGCTACCAGGAGATCAAAGCCCAGGTTCCCTTGGCGGAATTCCAGACCTATGCCCCCGACCTGAGATCGATGACAGGGGGGCGCGGCATCTATAGCATGGCGTTTTCCCATTATGATGAAGTGCCGGCCCAAATCGCCGAAAAAGTGATCGAGGAAGTCAAAAAGGCGGAAGAATGAAATAATTCCAAAGGATAATTTGTTCGCATCGCCAAAAGAAAGCCGTCAGATGGGATTCCAACCCACTGGCGGCTTTTTAGTTACGGGATACGACAACGATATCCCCCCAATATTGGGATGAAAACCTTGACTTTCTGATGCTGGTGGGTTTTAAATTACAAGATTTAAATAGCGTTTATTCGAACGACTGCACATGGATTTTAGCCTTAACCCTGAAAGCCGGAAGCCGCACGACAACCGTATTGCTTTTCATCTTTTGCGAGGAAATGATGAATCAGGATAAGGACGAATATGAAGTTGGCATTCCCTTGGACGATTTATCGTCTGAGGAAACACCTCTGGATACGGAGTCCAGCCAGGAGGCCCCCCCTGCCGAAGATGTACCGGAGCCTGATGGCGCAGGCCTACCCGCCCTTTTCGACGAAGACGAATTGGCGGAAGTCGGACTCAAGGCGTCCCCTTTCGACGATGGCGATCAATCCGAAGGGGGAAATGGCGAATTGCCGGTTCCGCAGGACGATCAAGGTGATGATGGAGCACCCACGGACGTTTTGGAGCAGGCCGATATGGAGGCCGCAATTGACGATGGAATCGATGCTCCCGACATCCATGACGAATTTTCAGATGAAGACGACATGGTTGCCACCGCGCCTCAATCAGAAGCACTGCCCGAAATAATAACGGATGCCCCGCTCATCCAAGATGCTGTTCCACACGATTTTCAGCCCCAGTTTGATGCCGTTCAGGCACAGCTTACGCAGTTGCTCGATGAGTTTCAAGGCAAGATTAAATACGATGCCCATAAAGATGAAATCATCGACAAACTGCATCAGGAACTCCAGGAGTACAAACAGGACATCGTTAAAAAACATATATTATCGATTGTTCTCGACGTGGTTAAAGTTGCCGACGACATTCGTAAATGGTTAGCTTATTTCAGGTCTCTGGAAGTCTCCCAGCGGGATCCGGTGAAACTGTTCCGGTATCTGGAAGCCATTCCTTCCGATCTGGAGGATATATTCTACTGGCAGGGCGTCAAACCATACAAGAATCGGGAGGGCGACTTCGATCCTGCGCGACAACGTGCCATAAAAAAAATAACCACTGATGACATTTCAAAAGACAAGACCATTGCCAAGAGTTTGCGGCCTGGATATGAATGGGAAGGCAAAGTGATACGACAGGAAATGGTTGCCGTTTATGTCTACACGGATGAGAAAAAATCAGTAGAGATGGGGAATATCGATGAGTGATGCAATAAACAAAATTTTTGGTATCGATCTCGGCACGACCTACTCTTCCATTGCCTATGTTGATGAATATGGCAAACCCGTGATTATTCCCAATGCCGAAAATCAACGGATAACACCTTCGGTGGTTTTCTTCGATGGCAGTGAAATTGTTGTTGGCGATGTCGCCAAAGAAAGTGCCAAACTATATCCCAATGAAGTGGTTAGTTTTATCAAGCGGTCCATGGGGGAAGCCAATTTCCTTTATGAATATGACGGCAAGACCTACCGGCCGGAGGAAATTTCCTGTTATATTCTGCGCAAAGTTGCCCAGGACGCGGAACAAACCATCGGCGAAAAAGTTCAGGATGTGGTGATTACCTGCCCGGCTTACTTCGGTATCAACGAGCGGGAGGCGACCCGCAAAGCTGGAGAAATAGCGGGTTTCAACGTGCGGCAAATCATCAATGAGCCGACCGCGGCGGCCATCGCCTACGGAACCGTTCAGGAAACGGAAAACCGGGTTGTTTTAGTTTACGATCTTGGGGGCGGAACGTTTGATATCACCATGATCGACATCCAGGAAAGCTCTATCGACGTCATTTGTACCGGCGGAGACCATAATCTGGGCGGCAAGGATTGGGACGACCGCATCGTCGCCTTTTTAGTCCAGGAGTTTCAACGTCAAACACAATCGGAAGAGGATATCCTGGAAGACCCCGATACATGGCAGGATCTGCAGCTTTCATCGGAAAAATCTAAAAAAATCCTTTCTCAGCGGGATAAAACCCCCATCTCAATCACCCACGGCGGTGACCGCGTGAAAGTCGAATTGAGCCGCGATAAATTCCTGGAAATCACCGAAGACCTCCTGGAACGAACCATTGCCTTGACGCATGAAATGCTAAAAGATGCCAAAAACAAAGGCTACGAGCATTTCGACGAAATCATTATGGTTGGCGGGTCTACCCGCATGCCCCAGATTCCGGACCGCATCCGACAGGAGTTCGGAATGGAACCGCGCATGTTTGATCCGGATGAGGCGGTTGCGAAAGGTGCTGCCATTTACGGGTGGAAATTATCTTTGAATGACGGCCTTATTAAACGAATCGCGGAAAAAACGAACCGTAGCGTTGACGATGAAGAAGACATTATTGAAACGACGCCCAAGCAAATCATGGAGGAAGTCGCCAAGGAAATGTCCGAAGAAACGGGTGTCACCCTCTCGGCCGTCAAACGATCAACCATGAAAATCCGTGATGTGGCCAGCAAAAGCTTTGGCGTTGTCGCCCGGCGCCCCAATAATCAGGAAGGGGTTTTCAATCTCATCTTGAAAAACACCGTCGTACCCGTCGAAACCAAACGGACTTTTTATACCCCTGAAGCCAACCAAGAACGTGTGCTCATCCGTATCATGGAAAATGAAACCAACGAAAAAGTCGTTTCTGTCGAACACTCCATTGAAATTGGCACGGCCGTTTTAGATCTGCCCGAAGGCCTTCCGGAGGATTCTCCGGTCGAAATTACCTTCAACCTTAACCGTGAGGGGCGGCTTCAGATCACGGCAATCGAAACATCGGAAAACCGACAGGTCGTGGCCAAGATTGAAACAAGTTCCGTCATCCAGGGCAAAGAATTGGCCGAAGCCATTGAGCGGGCGCAGCATCTTGTGGTGCATTGACGCACGCCCGATACTATTGGTGGTGAATCGTCGTATGACGGGCCACCGCGTGAGCACAACGTTTTCTTCATGCGTTTCCTGTGGTGATAATGGGAAACGCATGTTCATTTTTTCCTTAATTTGACGGCCTAAACCATAAAAGAGGCATTCATGAGCAGGGTTAATTTTTACCAGCTTCTTGAGTTAAAAATAAATCCACCTGAATCCAATCCTCAAGTTATCGCCGCCGCTATCAAACGTAAACAGGCGGAATGGAGCCGCCTGCGCAATCATCCCACAAAAGGCACGCTGGCCCGTCAAAATATCAGTCTTCTCACCGAAATCCGCAAGGTCATGAGCGATTCCGAGTTAAGAACTTCGGAAGCTCGGGCAGCCCTCGATCTTCTCAAGAAAAAACTGGAAGCCAAATTTATTGCGATTGACAAGCATATTCAATTGTTGGGCAGTAAAGGCGACTTGGATGAGGATGACATTGACCGTCTGGCTACATTTCACAAGGTAAAGCCGACCATTGTCCAAAGACGCGCGGATCGCTGGCGCAAGAAAAAAGGCGCCCCGTTGGCGATTCATCTCAGCCGGCTTTTGATTCATGAAAAACCGGATGAAAAAACAGTTTCCAAAATAGCCGCTCAATTTGGCACTACCTCCGATAATGTCCAGGCCGTTTTGAAAAAGCTGCAGGATGAACGCTCGGCCGAGATTGAGGCCTACATCAATATCCAGATCCGCAAAGGCTTCATGGCCCAAAATGAGATTTCAAACCTCGCAGCCATCTATTCAATCGATCAGGGCGACATCCTGCGCCGTGTTCGCTGTCCGATTAAAAAGGAAGCCGAGGTTGATACCGAAACCAGCTACCAAATCGACAGTACGGTCGAGCAGTTCATTAATGAGAACCTGAAAATTGTCGAACAGGATTCCCTCTACAGTTTTCTCGGTCTTTTTCCGGGTTCCACATTAGAAGCACTCCAGGCGAAATCTATTGAAAAAGAGCAAGCTATCCGGAAAATCGCCCAAAAGGATGCCGTTGTTACGGCCAGTGCTGTTCTGGCGGGACAATGTATATCCCTTTTTAAAACAGATGAAAATCGCTACGCCTACGACTTGAGCCGCGCACGCGCAATGTTGAAAAGACTCAATTATGAAATCGATCTTGCGGCCCAGCAGAACGTTATCTGTACAGAACATTATCATCATCTACTTCGCAAGGCGATCAGCTTTGGAACGCCACCGGACAAGGCCCGCCAGCATATTATCGATTACTGCCAATCGAAAAAATGGCAGGTTGATCTACCGAAAAAGAAACTAAACCTTAAACGCTATTCAAAAGTCGCCCTCATAACCCTGAGTGTTGTTTTGATAACAGGATCGATCTTCTGGTATTTTTACTTCAGCGCGCAACGTCGCGAAGAAGATTACCTTCGGACGGTTACAGAGGCTCGCGAAAAGGCTTCTTTAGAGGCTCAAATTCGTGTTTTTGAAAGCTATATGGCCCGTATCGACGATGATAAAATGCGGGAGCAGGCCCGTACAAACATCGATTCTATTCGCAAACGCATAGTGCAAAGAGATTTCAAGCTTGTCGAAGCCAACGCGGAGAAACTCCACGCTGAAAAACGTTATGAAGAAATCGACGCGCTTTACGGAAATTTTCTATCCCGCCACGCTGATACGGCCTGGGCGGATCCAATCCTGCAAAAACGCGCGGCCATCCCTCCCCTTATCGATGATCGCGACTATCAAAATATCGTTGCCTTGCAGGGCGGTGAACCTGAGGAAATTGCCCACGCTGGTATCGCCTATTTACGCAACCATCCTGACGGCCAATTCGTATCCCAAACCAATCGCATCATCAAAAATGCTGAAAAACCGTATTTTCGTAATGTTGTCAAGGCGCTGCAACAATGTGAACGACAAAAAGACTGGGATCGATGCATTCAGTTGTGCAACCGCTATATCGATGTCTATCGCGACTCAACACCGGCATTGAAACTCAAAGAAAAGCGCGACCGCTATCAAATTAATCTTCAGAATGACACCATCTTACAGACTTTGATTGCCAGGGCCGGCGGCCCGGATGCTCCTCCGGCAAGAATTCGCGATACGTTTAATCATTTTCTCCTTGAATCCCCTAACAGCCCGGCAGCCCAATTGGTGCGGGGGGAACTTGCCAGAATCAATCTTCAGCTTGGACATCAGGCCGCGCAGGGAGAACTTGAAAAATTGAAGCGCCTATTTGGCCAAAAGGGGAGTCGTTTTACGGTCCATAAAAGCGAAACGTTTCGCGATTCTAAAACAGGACTGACCTGGGCATTGCTGGATTCCCAAATGTCGACAGGGAAATGCATGACTTATAATGAAGCTATCCGCCATATAAAAACCATGAAATTGGGTGGTTATAACGATTGGCGCCTCCCGACCGCAAAGGAACTGCTGACCCTGTTCAAAGGCCCCTCTCCTTTTCCGGGAGTTTACAGCGCATGGTATTGGTCTTCGGACAGCTATAAACGTTACTCAGGAAAATGGATTATTCGCGTCGACGTGGTCAAAGCTGCCCCCGCTCCCGCCAAGCACCAACAGGATTCGAAAGAATGCGGGTGGTTCCGTGCTGTTCGTCGATAAAAAGGGCGTGCAGGCTGGCTGGATATTGAACGCGTAAAAGTGCTCTTAATTGTGGATGTCTTCGAGGGTTTTTATCAAACGTTCTTTGGCGACGGCCTTCCACAACAGTTCTATAATGATATTGAGATAGGAGACATCGCTTTCTTCTTTAATCTGTTTAAGCAGCCGCCAATCGCTGGTTTTCGCGATAACGCCGGCTTCTTGGACAACGACGGTCAGCATTTCCTCGATATCGTCAGATTCCCTGAATATGCGGGTCAAGGCCAGCCTTACTTTGCTTGACCGCGGCAGCCCCAACGAGTCCAACCCTTTTCGAAATCTTCCGGAATCAATCCCTTTCAACTGCTCAAGAGCATGTTGGGCGCCTTTCTGAATCAAAACCAGATCAGCTGATTTTTTGCTCATGGTAACATGAGCATAATAATAATGAGACCCGCCTCTCCGCCCCAAAGAAGTAAACGTGCCAACACTGGCAACCCCCAAGAGATCGTTCTGCAGTTTGATGCGTATTTTCTTCAGGTCACTGTCCGATACCTCGGAAGAATCCTCAGCACCTTTTATTTTCGCGCGAAGATGGTCCGGATTTGTCCGTAAGGTGTAAATATCTACGTTCAATGGCTGTAGACCAGGATCGCTTAATTTAACACGAATACCATTTGATATTTCCTGCACATCAACCTTCCGGATACGGAGGGATTTTTGGATGGTTTTGATTTTGGTATCCAAAAGACACGGATCCTTTAAATTTTATTGAGAATCATTAGCTTTAAGGTTGTCATGCCCTGATTTCGCCATGGCCAAAACATGGCCATGACACGCTGATCGTCGATTTCTTGTAAAAAAAGCGTTTGATGATCAAATATTTCTCCGAAGTCTTCGGTAAGTTCCACCAATTCCTCCGTCACAGGCTGGTCCGCTTTTTTTATAGGAGCCCCCAAAATTGCTTCGATTTTATCCAGCCAACTCTTCAGGTATGTATTACGAAAGACCAGTTGGACATATTCTCCATGGCGATCCACATGATATTTTTTTTGGGTACAGGCCAAGTGTTTGACTTGTGTTATGATATCGACCAGTTCCATGTATCGTCTACCGTTGTAGATCCATTAAAGGTTATGCCCTACGCCAAGATATCTTCAATGTTCAACCATACGCTGCATCGCCAAATTAATAGCAATATCATATTTCAAAGTAAACAGCTGATGCGCCACCGAGGGCAGCGAAACGATGTCCCACTTCTAATCGTTCATTACTTAAATCATCAATGGCGGGTGTCCTCATATCCGTTTTTCGGAGTCCCCTCCCCTATCGCGACAAGCCACACACTTTGATGGCACTCTCGTCCAGCATATGGGGGAGACCGCCCATTTCTTCGGGCACAAAGCCAAATACCTTTTCCCACACCTCATCGCTTTCCATGCAAAAATACACCGTAACATTGGGTGCATACTGCCGGATGGCATTTAAAATACCACGATAAATTTCAATACGAATGCTCTTAAAGTAGCGTGATTTGCCGTCCATCCCGGGAACAAACTCACCGTAGACCATTTTGGAATCTGGAAATCGCGATTGGATCGTTGTTTTTAGATCCGGCATGTAGCGGAGCGATCCCAAACTGATCCAAACGATATTGTCAGGATCAATTTTCTTGAAAATTTTATCAACGACCATCCTATACGCGTCCTGGCAACCTTCATAATCTACAAGCGGGTCGAAATGGAATGCCAGGGGATACCCCCAATTTTGACATTGAACCGCAGCTTCGATGCGGGCATCCAAACTGGCGGTACCCCGCTCATTGCGGTGAATCATTTCAGGAGAATTCACGGACCATGCCATAATGGTTCGTCTTTTATGGCTGAGGTTGCGAATATTGTTGATAAAAGTTGTTTTGGTTTTGAGTTCTAAAACGGCATGGGATTGGGCGGCGAAATACGGAATAAGCTTCTGCGATAAATCCGTCCACAATTCCCAAATCATGCTGTCGGTATATTCACCGGTTCCGATACGTCGGTGACAGCGACTTTTTATAAAGGCATCCAGTTCCGCAAACATTTGGTTGTGATTGACAAAGTATTGCAAGATCGGTGGGTGAAAATAGGATTGCAGAATACAGTAGGCGCAATCCATGGTACAAAACGTGCCGATGTGCAAAATCATATAATCACAGCATGTATAATACCGTGTTCCGGGACACTTGCGGACGAAATCACCCTTGTTTGCCGTTAGATAAAGTAATTTTTTGCCCGCGCTTACGGGATCGGGAGCTGATTTTATGAGGCCATACAGTTCTTCCACATGGTCAATGACGGAAGATGAGACGTTGAGGCGGTCGGATAGGGTTTTGACCTGCGGATCCCCGATGACGGAACGGTCAATATACAGGTGTTCAATGATAGGCATGGATGTCTTAACTTTCGCTAATGTAGGTTGAGGGTCAACATAAGTCCCCGTCTTTGGGCTGAAGTTTTATGGGATTCCCATACGCTTAGCAAGCCTTGTCGGTATTTTATTTCGTTCATGGGACCGATGTAAATCAGCCCGTCGCCTCCCTCCGCTGGAATCCAAATTGCGCGTGACATCGGATTTTGATTATACGGACGCAAACATCTTGTCGGGCAGACTGTTCGTTGTCTTGGCTGGGAGCTAATGGCGGGCAAAAAGGATTGTTTACCGAGCGATACCGCGCGAAAATATTTCGAATGCCGTATCAAATGACGGGGAATTGGCTTCACGCTTATCACGGATAATGCGCTTGCTTTCCTCCCAAAGAACGACACCCGAAAAAAGAGCCCACATGACATCGGAAAGGGCTTCCGGGTGCTTTTCGATAAACACCTGATTTTCAATACCTTCAGCGAATATTTTGGAAATGATTTCCAAAGACTGCTTGGACAAATCACGAATGGTGGTCAACATTGGAGGGGCAAGATTTTTCAAGATTTCGCTGGATTGGAGGTGGAAAAGGCTAAGTAAAATCAACGGATCCACCTCATAGACCCCAAACAAGGTCTGTTTGAGATGGTTGATGCGCATTTGTGGATTTTGGGCCTCTTTCACATAAACATGCTTCAGTCGGTCAAGCAAATGCTCTAGAACCTCCACCGACAATGACGCATAAAGCTCATCTTTATTTTTAAAATACAGATATAGGGTGCCCGGACTTAGTTCGGCCTCACGCGCGATGTCCTCCATCGTCGTTTTCGAAAAGCCATTTTGGGAGAACACTTTGCGGGCCGCGTTCATGATTTCACGGCGCCGTTCCTCGCGTTCTCGCCGTTTTCGTTCCTGTATACCCATAATTTTATGAACATGATTTATTGATTTTATTGCTTTACATTTTTTGTGCTTTTTATGTCAAGAAAAATTTATATTTAGTAATTGTCGGGAACATAAAAGTATTTACATTAAACCAGCCGATGTGCCGGTTCGGTCGCCTATTTTCAGGTATAGACCGGTAGTCGTGTTCACGGCGACGGGGTTGAATGCAATACAGACAATGGGGGAGGCAGTGTGGTTAGATCAGATTGAATAATTTGGACGCCATCGGGTCAGCAATGGCCCGGGCTATATTATCGTTTTCACGTTTTAAATCCTCTAATCCGTCAAAACGAATGGTCATCGTGTAAGTGGGTCCTTCAAAATAGGGCGGCGGTTGAATTTTAACCCCGGTCCCCAATTTAAGTTGACGGTAATAATTTTCAAATCGTTCTTCGACGTCCATCAAATGGGGATAGCGCCTTTTTTTTAGATAAGAACGAATTTGACCAACTTTACGGTTGCCATCCATATCATCCCTCGCGAGGATATCCTTAAGCCCCTCTTCCTCAAATAATCCCGTGATGGCAATGTCGTCACGCGCGGCAATTTCTTTTAAGTGATGTAAAATTTCACGTTGCTTGTTAAGGCCCATAGGCAAACCGATAAATACCGATGCCAGCGCATCGGCGTCTTTACTGGGAAGTTCGGCAAGCAGCACGACAATGGGCAGACTGAGCTTACCTTGAACGATCCCGTCTTGTACGGCTTCCGAGCAGCTATGCACCGTTCGCAATTTGGCCGCATAGGCATGATTCAGAGACAAACCCAAGGACTGGGCAATCGCCATGGCTTGCGGATGGTCACATCCGGCATCACTTAGAAGCTGCAGGCATCTGGCCTGTTCAACCACATTGAGGGGACGTTGCGTCAAATTTTCGGTAATGGCAATTTCAGCACAGTTTATTTTCGAAACATCATCGGGCAAAATTTGGCATGGAATGCGGGGCCATTTTAGCCGGCAACAGGATTCCAGGCGTCTGAACCCGCTGACGACGACCAAATGATCGGTTTCTTTTTTGACGACAACAGGAGACAAAAGACCGATTCGTTTTACCGACGCGTCAATAGGCAATTTACCTTGAGGCGTAGTGATGCGATACAAACAATTGGTTTTATCGATGGAATCCGTTGCGACCCATTCGGCCTTATAATCCATGCGTCGATCCGGTCAGCAGCTTTAAGGCTTCAACATATTTTTCACGTGTTTTTGCGATGACATCTTCGGGTAGCTTGGGACCGGGCGGCATTTTATTGAAAGCGATTTCAAGCAAATAATCACGAACAAACTGTTTATCAAAACTGGGTTGAGGGCCACCGGGCGCGAAAGCCTCTTGCGGCCAGAAACGTGACGAATCCGGCGTCAAAACCTCATCGATTAATATAATGTCGCCATCGAGCAACCCAAATTCAAATTTGGTATCGGCGATAATAATACCTTTCTCGGCGGCAAGCTGAACGCCTTTGCGATAGATTTCCAGGCTCAGGTCGCGAACCTTTTCCGCGATTTCACTTCCGACGCGATTGGCCGCTTCTTTGAAACTGATATTGATATCATGCAGACCGACTTCTTCTTTGGTGGATGGGGTAAACAGAGGTTCCGGCAATTTATCCGATTCTCTAAGGCCTTCCGGAAGCGGAATACCGCAAATGGTAGCGTCCTCTTGATACGATTTCCATCCCGAACCTGAAATATAGCCCCGCACAACGCACTCAATCGGCAACGGTTCGACTTTTTTAACCACCATGCTGCGATCTGCCAGCAGATCCTGATATGGCTGACACGCAGCCGGAAATTTCGATACATCCCACTCGATTAAATGATTGGGAACGATATCCGCCATCACATCAAACCAAAAAATGGAAATCTGGTTCAGAATTTTCCCCTTATCCGGGATTGGATCCGGCATCACCACATCAAAGGCCGAAAGACGATCGGTCGCAATCATTAAGAGGCTGTCCCCTAGATCGTAGATGTCTCGAACCTTGCCCTGTTTGAGGAGGGGCATTTTTTCCAAATTCGTCTGATAAACGGCGGTTTTCATAATCGTCCTGTTTCTCCCGGGAATTGAGTCTGTTTGCCAGGTTGCCCAAAATTCGCTCAGGGCGTTTTTTCTATTTTTTCGTCAGTTTTCGAAACCGCTGGATGAAATCCTTGATGACTTCCGTACCCTGCGCATCGATATCGGTAAATTGAATGCCCATCTCGAATTTTCCGGTTTCACCGTTCAGCAGATGAATCACCTTGCCCCTGAGACTGACCAGGTTTTCCTCGAACCCCAGGGTCAATTCAACGTTCTGATCCGACTCGATGGGGAAATGGGTTTCCAGTAAAATACCGGTCTCAGACACATTCAGGGTGCGCCCAATCGCCTGTTTGACCGTATCCTCCTGATCGTCCACAGCCACATGCGAAAGATTGAGTGCATTGATGCGCATATGTTTTCTTTTTTCGGATATCATATCGATTCCCCCGTTATCTTAGTCAATACAGGACAGTTATTCGGCGGTTTTCTTTTCTAGTCCGCAGATCACCATGGCCGTAGCCAGAATAATGGTTGAAATATTTTCCAGCATATTCTTGAAGGTCAATGACAACTGGTCATATTCATCCTGTAACGTCTGCTGATCGATGGTGGCGACTTTCAAGCGTTTGTCACCGACAACGATGGCGGATGTCGGCTCCAATCCCATGTCAAGAAAGGGGATTTGGCCGATGAAATCCCCCTTGCCCAGGCCCGTGATCAATGGAACGACACCGTTCTGGGTTTTCCTGACAATAGATGCCCGCCCCCCGGTGATGATGAAGGATTTGTCGTCATTTTTGCCTTCCTTAATGACGGGGCCCTTATCCTTCAACAGTTTGGCCGGATCGTTTTTACCAACGTAACAGGCCGCGGCCCGGTTCATGATTTCGTTGAACCGATTGTCAAGACTCCTGACAATGTTTCTAAACTCCGGGGTCAGACGACTGAATTCACTTCCCATGCCTTGAGAGTCAAGCATGCCCAACTGCACATTTCCGATGGCCTGGGCCGTAACATTGCGCACGCTGTCATCCGAAAGCAGAGAACTGATACTCCCGATAAACGCACCATCACTGATTTGCAAAAATTTTATCGGGCCGTTGGGCGTCGATCGCGACAATTCAACGGTACCTTCAAGGATCACCCATATCCAGTTGCCGTGGTTACCTTCAATGATGATCTCTTCACCGTCAAAGAATTCCTCTTCATCAACGACATGTAAATAATCCACCAAAGGACCTTTGATGATCGGCAGTGAAGATTTTTTTACGGTCTCTTCTGCGGGAGCCGCTACTTCTGCCGCCAGCGTAACCGGCTCCACTTTTTCGATCTCGCCATCATCCAACATCCGCAACCCGTCCAGGATAATTTCCATGCGGCTCTTGTTGATGGTGACTTCACCGTCATAGGGTTCATCACTAAAGGCAAATTCCCCCTCCATCCAGCCGAAAAGCGAAAAAATGGCCTCAAGACCGCGCAATTCCGCGTTGAGCGAATGCACCGGGTTGCCGTTCAGGAAATAGACGATACCGGGTTCGGCTGTGTATTGCGAGTTAATCCTCAGAATGCCCGTGCTATTGTTGGAGCCTAACAACTGAAGGAGTTCAGCCAGATTGAGGAAGCTCAGGTTGCCGGAGAGCACAACATGATCGGCCATGGGTAGATAAGCCTATTTTGCCCATTTGAGTTGTCTTTGCAAATTCAGCAAAGTCAACTTGAGGCATTCGGTAATGGTTTGCGGAACACCTTGGCCCTTGATGGCACTGGCACTAAAACACGGCGCTTTGAGTTGGCGATTCAAGTCCTGGTCCATCCGCTCGATCGGCATCAACGGGATCCCTTCTTCTTCCAGATCCCGTTTATTATATTGCATCACCAACGGTACTTTGAAAATACTGGCACCGTAGGATTTGAGATTTTCGTGGAGGTCCTTCAGGGACAGCATATTTTTTTCACGCCGGACTTCAAGCGAGTCAGCCACAAAAACCAGTCCGTCAACCTCTTTCAGGACAAGCTTGCGCGTTGAGCTGTATTGAACCTGACCGGGTACGGTATAAAGCTGCACTTTTACGTCACAGCCTTTTATTTTTCCCAGACCCATGGGCAAAAAATCGAAGAACAGGGTGCGATCACCTTCGGTATCGATGGAGACCATTTCACCGGCGATCTGCTTTTTATAGGTTTTAAAGATATACTCGAGATTGGTGGTCTTGCCGCATCGTCCGGGCCCATAATAGACGATTTTGCACTCGATTTCTCTTTTCTTAAAATTGAATGTAGCCATTCAAATCAGCTCCGGGAGCGGTTGCAGAACGGATTAAGTGGTTAGAATCGTAATGTCCAAGCTGTAGTCACCTTCTTTAGGACCTGATTTGATTTGCGTTTTCGCTGTGACGACACCTGAGCCATTGAGTATGGCAATGGGCGAAAAAAACTGCATATCGGTCAGTTCGGTACCCTTTTCCAATTCGCCCAGCAACGTACTTTCTTTGCTTGAAACAATCAGGTTGATGGAATTGCCCGTCTGAAAACTGACATCCAATTCTATCATTCGGCCCTTTTGAACGCCAGTCTGAAGTTGGATGCCAACCGAATTGATATCCAAAAACTCATCCTCTTCGGGCAGCTCCATATCTTCCAAAACGACTGGTTGACTTTCAACGCCGTGGTCAGTGCCGGGGGTGTCAACCGCCTCGTTCGAATCCGATACCATTTCGAGGTCTTCAATATCCTCCTCGGAAACGGTTTCCTCATGCTGGTACAATTCTCGCTCAAAACCCAACTTGCGAAAGCGCCCTTCAATGAAAAACCGGATTTTGTCAAGTTGCGCCGTACTGAAGCGGTCATCCCCTACCCATCGTTCGAAACTCTGGGCGGCATCTTCAGGGGATTCACTTTCCAGATGGCAGCGGACGATATTTTTTGCGGCGGCCACCCGAACCGTCTCATCGTCCAGAAGGCGTTCAAATTCTTCCAGGGCCCGATCGAATTGCCCGAACTTGGCCAAGGCGATGGCGCCTTCCAAGTCATGACGGCCATCTTTCTTTTCTCCGGAACTGGCGAATAGTTTTTTAATCAGATCTTGTTTCTTATCCGAAACGGCCGGCTTGGAAGTCGCTTGGTTGATGGTATTGATTTTTTGATTGAGCTCGACAACTTTTTTGACGATACTGGCAATGAGCTCCTGCCCATTTTTAATGCCGGCATTGTTTTTAATAATGTCCGTGGCCTTTTTATATCTTTCTTTCGCTTCGTTTAAAAGCCCTTGTTTCTGATACAGATCAGCTTCTTTTAAAAGCGATACAATCTGGTCCTTAGGATCCATTTAAACCTCATCACGGCTTACCCTGTGCCATCGTATTGGGCCTGCAACACAATCTGCAACAAACAAAACAAGTTAGGCCTATCCTGTGGGATATATTCAAATTTTAAAATAAAAGTCAATACAGTCAAACCAGATAAATAGGTTGACATTGTTTTTGGTCATGGTATCAAATCTTTCTTTTATTTTGAGTGGGAATCAGCCAATAGCATATCCTTCGGCATTAATGCCATTCAACCCCCAACCCATTGAGTGATAAGGAGTCGGACATGGACAAAAAAGTTACGGTTGTCGGAGCGGGCAACGTTGGCGCCACGGCTGCCCAGAGACTGGCGGAAAAAGGTTTGTGCGATGTCGTTCTGGTGGACATCGTCGAAGGCGTTCCCCAAGGCAAAGCGCTTGATCTGATGGAAGCCGCGCCGGTGGAGAAACATGACTGCCATGTGACCGGGGCCAATGCCTATGAAGCGACAGAAGGTTCGGACATCGTCATTATCACCGCCGGCATTCCCCGCAAACCCGGCATGAGCCGCGATGATCTGATCAGCACCAATGCCGGCATCGTAAAATCGGTGACGGAGCAGATTGCCAAGTATTCGCCGAACGCCGTACTGATCATTGTCAGCAATCCGCTGGATGCCATGTGTCATGTTGCCTACGAAGCCAGTGGTTTTCCGAAAAACCGCGTGATCGGGATGGCCGGTGTGCTTGATTCAGCCCGCTTCCGAACTTTCATTTCCATGGAACTCAATGTGTCGGTTGAAAATATTCACGCTTTTGTGCTCGGCGGACACGGCGACACCATGGTTCCCCTGCCGCGCTATTCCACAGTCGCCGGTATTCCCATTACCGAACTCATGCCGGCGGAACGCATTGCCGCTCTGGTTGACCGCACCGCCAATGGCGGGGCCGAAATCGTGGGGCTCCTTAAAACCGGCAGCGCTTTTTACGCACCCGCCTCATCAGCCGTTGAAATGGCGGAATCGATTCTCAAGGACCGGAAAAAAATCCTCCCCTGCGCCGCCTACCTGGACGGCGAATACGGCTACAAAGACCTGTTCATCGGCGTGCCCGTCAAACTGGGGGCCGGTGGGGTGGAGGAAATTATCGAAATCAAACTGACGGCCGACGAAAAAACAGCCTTGGACAAATCCGCCGCAGCCGTTGAAGAATTGAAAGGGGTTCTCAAAAACCTCTAAAACCGAACCAAAATACGCTTTGAGCGCAGCCGCCGGCTGGTGCCGGTTTAAGCATTCATGAGAATAGCGCCTACCGCACCGGCCGATTTGGCATTTCGATGTCGACGCGATGCGTCGCCCTTTCCGCTTGATGCTTTGAGCTTGGCGCTTTTTCATAAAAGGTCATTTGGCTTAAATCATCCCGATTTCTGAGCGGAGGCCAACCTCTCGCGTAGTACGCGTGCCGCTTTGCGGTTCATGCCGGGCAGCGCACTCAATTCATCGAGTGTTGCTGCCCGGATTGCACTCAGGCCCCCGAAGTGACGCAACAAGGCTTGCTTGCGCTTGGGGCCGATACCCGGAATGCCGTCCAAATCCGAAACAAAAGCCTTTTGTCGGCGTTTTTGACGATGAAAGCGGATCGCAAAGCGATGGGCCTCATCGCGCACCCGCTGCAAAAACAAAAGCACCTCCTCATTGCTACCGAAATTGAGCGGATTGGCCCGTCGCGGAACATAGATTTTATCCTGTAAGTCACCTCGCTCGGGTTCCATTTTAGCAATCGCCGCCACGGCAAACCGCCCTTCCATGTTCAATCGCCGAAGGATATCCACGGCAATGTTCAACTGCCCTTTCCCGCCGTCCAGCAGCAGAACATCGGGAAGCGGCCAATCCGGATGATTGGTAAAGCGGCGACTCAGAATTTCATCCATCGAGGCATAGTCGTCCGGTTTGCCGACGGTGCGGATGGTAAATTTCCGATAGTGGTCCCGCCGGGGGCGCCCGTCTTCAAATACAACCATTGCAGCTACCGGCGATTGCCCGAACAGATTGCTGTTGTCAAAACATTCGATCCGCCGGGGTGCTTGCCCCAGGCGTAGCCGACGCCCAAGGCGTTCTAACAATGTTCGCATCCGAGCTGTTTCCGCCATGCGCTCCTGCAAGGCCGTTTCAGCATTCTGGCGCCCCAGATCCAGCAGGCGTTTCTTTTCTCCCCGCTGGGGCTGAATAATATTAACCCTCTGCCCGTGTTCGGATCGAAACCAGTCTTCCAGAAGCGCCGCATCCGGTGGCCGTCCGGGCACCAATATTTCCTTCGGGCACTGGGCGCCGTGCGGATAGGATTGGCGAATGACGCCGCTCAGCAGTTCGGCAGGATCGGAAAGGGTTTCGGGAATGTCGAAATTGCGACTGCCCTGCAGATACCCGCCCCGGATGGATAGAATATTGATCATGGTGAGAGAATCGACGGTGGCCATCTGGATGATATCCCGGTCGTAGAGATCACGTGTCACGGCCCGCTGTTTTTCCAGGGTCATCTCCATCGCCTGCATGCGGTCGCGCAGTTGGGCGGCCTCTTCAAATGCCAATCGCTGGACGGCCGCTTCCATCTCGGCGCGGATTTTACGAATCAGTTCAGGGGTGCGCCCCTTGAGAAACAGGATGACCTCGTCCACAATCTTCCGATAAAAAACGTGTTTCACATCCAGGCAGCATGGGCCAAAACAGGCATCCATCTGGTAATGCAGACAGGGTCGGGTTCGCTGGGCAAACTCACGGTTTTTGCATTTCCGCAGGCGAAAGTGCTTGTTGATAAACTTGAGGGTTTCCCTTACGGCATGGGCCGAGGCAAAAGGGCCGAAATAAGCGGCGCCGTCCTTCCCGATTTTGCGAACGACCGTCAGGTTGGGATAGGGATGCTTCAGATCCAACCGCAGCACGGGGTAGCGCTTGTCATCCTTCAGGATCACATTGTAGCGCGGGCGGTAACGTTTGATGAGATTCGACTCCAGCAGGAGCGCCTCTTTTTCCGATGCGGTCACAATGGTGTCAAAATCGGTCACCCGCTGCAGCATGGTTCGCGTTTTAATGTCGGCAACGCCGGTCTTTAAGAAATAGGATGACAGACGGCGCTTGAGATTCTTGGCTTTACCGACATAGAGGATTTTACCCGAAGCGTCTTTCATCATGTAAACCCCCGGATCCATGACGGTCCGGCGCACCTTGGCCCTCAGGTCAGGGGCCGTATATTCGAGTGTTTCTTTCAATCGCGCCTCATCTTCGCTCTGATGCGTCGTTTAAACCAAAATGTTAATGGGTGTCCGCCCATAAGTGGTAGATTTTGGTCCCTGGCAAGGCCCGAGCGAGTTTTCCCAACCGGAGAAATAACCCGCTATTTCAAGGATTGAAAACGAGCGCGAACGCCGCCAGGGGTCGAAAGATGCCATTTAGGGATGGATACCAATGGGCATTTCCGATGGCCGTCAGGCGTTGCCATCGAAAACCAGATGCGCTTTGATGGCCTGGATGCGGTCACGCAAATCCGCGGCCCGCTCGAATTCGAGATCCCGGGCGGCGACCATCATTTCCGATTCAAGCGCCTTGATCGATTGTTCCATTTCATCGATGCTCCCATAGGCCGCCTGGGTTTCACGGACCCGTTCGCCTTCTTGCGGTTTGTTCGGGGATGTCAAATCATCAAATATGGAGACGATCTCTTTTTGTATGGTCTGCGGCGTGATGCCATGGGTTTCGTTGTATTGACGTTGAATCGAACGACGGCGCTCGGTCTCGGCCAACGCCTGCTGCATGGAATCCGTTACCCGATCCGCATACATGATCACCTTGCCGTTGACGTTGCGGGCCGCGCGACCGCAGGTCTGGATCAGGGAACGGCTCGACCGCAAAAACCCCTCCTTGTCCGCATCCAGAATTGCCACCAGCGAAACCTCGGGGATATCAAGGCCCTCCCGCAGCAGGTTGATACCGATGAGCACGTCGAAATCCCCCCGACGCAGATCACGGATGATATCCATGCGCTCAAGGGTGGATATGTCGGCGTGCAGATAGCGTACCCGCAGCCCCAGATCGCCATAGTATTCGGTCAAATCCTCGGCCATGCGCTTGGTCAGCGTCGTCACCAGCACCCTCTCGTTGCGTTCGACCCGCCGGTGGATGGCCTCCAGGAGATCGTCCACCTGTATTCCGGCGGGACGGATATCGATTTCCGGGTCCACCAGGCCGGTGGGGCGCACGATCAATTCCACCAGGTGACCCTGTCCGAGCTGCCGCTCGTAGTCGGCGGGCGTGGCGGAAACATACACCGCCCGGTTGAAACGGGCGGTGGATTCTTCGAATTTCAGCGGCCGGTTGTCCAGAGCCGACGGCAGACGGAATCCGTATCGCACAAGGGTCTTTTTCCGGCTGCGATCCCCCTTGTACATGCCCCCCAATTGCGGAATGGCGATATGACTTTCGTCGATGAACAAAAGAAAATCATCCGGGAAATAGTCCAGCAGCGTCGGCGGTGGCTCGCCCGGTGACCGGCCGGTCAGATGCCGCGAGTAGTTTTCAATGCCCGTGCAGTAGCCCAGCTCCGTCATCATCTCCAGGTCATACAGGGTGCGTTCTTCAATGCGCTGGGCTTCCAATAGACTGTTTTCACTACGAAAATATTCGAGGCGCTCTTTAAGCTCCGCCATGATGGTAGACCGCGCCCGCTTCAAGGTGCCGGCCCGTGTGACATAATGGCTGGCCGGGAAAATCGCGGTCCGGGGAATGGCGCGCAGAACCGAACCCCGTAAGGGATCGATTTCCGCCAGGACATCCACTTCGTCGCCGAAAAACTCTACCCGCAGCGCGATATTTTCCTCATACGCCGGGAAAATCTCCACCCGATCCCCCCTTACCCGGAATGTGCCCCGATGGAAATCGATATCATTGCGCTCGTATTGCATCGAAACCAGCTTGCGTAAAAGTTCATCCCTGTCCAACAGATCATTTTTGGCGATATCCGCCCGCATCCCGAGATAATCTTCAGGCGCGCCCAGACCGTAGATGCAGGACACGCTGGCCACGACAATGACGTCCCGTCTTGAAAGCACGGAACGGGTGGCGGAATGGCGCAGCTTGTCGATCATTTCATTGATGGACGAATCCTTGGCGATATAGGTGTCGCTGGCCGGAATATAGGCTTCCGGCTGGTAGTAGTCGTAATAGCTGACAAAATATTCAACGGCGTTATGCGGAAAAAAAGCTTTGAACTCGTTGTACAGCTGGGCGGCCAGGGTCTTGTTCGGGGCAATGATAAGGGTTGGCGCCGACAGGCCGGCGATGATATTGGCCATCGTAAAGGTTTTCCCGGACCCTGTCACCCCCAGCAATACATTGTGCGCCGTCCCCTTTTTAAGATTCCGGATCATGGCCCGGATGGCCTCGGGTTGATCCCCCTGGGGTTTCAGAGCGGTTTCTAATTTAAACAATGACTTCATATTTTAATTCTTTAATAGCTGTAAATTTTAATAAAACGATTAAAAATCATACGATGTATTCAGGTGACATTTGTCGCGCCCCGACCATCCGGTTTCCGCAGCAGGGCGACGCACTGGGCGGCAATGCCCTCCCCTCTTCCAACCGGGCCAAGGCCCTCTGTCGTGGTGGCCTTGATATTGATGCGGTCTGCATTCATCTGCAGGGTGGCAGCCAGACACGATCGCATGTTGTTCCGGTGGGGACCGATTTTGGGCGCCTCGGCCATGACCGTTGCATCGATGTTTGCAATGTACCAATCGCTGCGGATCATCTCATTAACACGCCTGAGCAGGTCAAGGCTGTCGATTCCGGCCCAGGTCGCATCCGTATCCGGAAAATGAAATCCGATATCGCCCAGACCAGCCGCCCCCAACAGGGCATCACAAAGGGCGTGGGTCAGGACATCGGCATCGGAATGCCCCAGTAGGCCCCGCTCATATGGGATTTCAACGCCCCCCAAAACCAGACGACGTCCAGCAACCAGACGGTGAATGTCATATCCAATCCCGACGCGCATACGGCTTCCTCCTTCGGTAAAAAATAACAAGTGCCGTGTGGGGCATTACTATAGACGGCTTGTGCCCGTAAAGGATCCCGACGAAGTGAAAAATTTTATTTAAGAATTTCCCATCCGCGTCGATATGTACTATACACATTCATACAACGAAATCCATTTTGCCGTTATCTGGTGTCCGTCCATAAATGGTAGATTTGGGTTCCCGGCCAGGCCCGAGCGCGTTTTAAACCGGAGGAATAGCCCGCTATTGCGAGGATTGAAAACGCGCGCGAACGCCGCCAGGGGCCGAAAGATGCCATTTAGGGATGGACACTCAATAGCATGATACCGATCCGCGGCACCATTGGCTTCACGCTTTCTTCCAGGCGCATCGGACCTGTAATCCAACGAGGGGTTGAATATTCACGCATGACCGACACCATAACGCATCACCGCATTCAATTCAAAAAGCCGGATCTGGAAAAACTCTCCGCCCACCATACCGTCGTCGATATGCATTTTCACACCCAGTATTCCGATGGCCATGACACGGTGGGCGAAATTCATGAAACCGCCCGTCGACTCGGCATCGGCATCGGGATAACCGATCACAACGAAATCAAAGGCGCCCTGGAACTTGCCACCCAAAATGACACCCTCTGCATACCGGGCATCGAGGTAACATCCGTGGAGGGCAGCCATGTGCTCGTCTATTTTTATTCGACCAAGGATTTGGAGCGCTTCTATCTGCATGCCATCGTCCCGGCCATGGGAGCGGACGTCATGAGTTCGACCTCTCTGGAAATGGAAGCCATTATCGATGCCGCCCGCCGATACCCGGTCGTCATCATTTTTCCTCATCCTTACAGTGCGGCCTATACCGGCATCCAAAACTCCTACTTTTCCGAAGAACGCCTCCTGGGCCTGTACGAAATGGTCGACGGCATCGAAGTCATCAATGCGGAGAATATGAACAAATGGAACCTGCAAAGCACGGTTCTGGGATTCAACATCGGCAAAGGCATTACCGGTGGCAGTGATGGCCACCGTCTAACGCAAATGGGCCGGGCCGTCACCTATGCCGCTTGCCCGCCGGAGCGCGAGGCCTTTCTGCAGGCCGTTAAAGAATGCCAGACCCGCGTGATGGGCAAAGAAATCGACCTGCTTCGCAAGGTCACCTCCAATACCATCAAACTGAAAAGCAATATCCGCAACTATCCGGACCTCATTGAAAAAAACATTCGCTACAGCTACACCCTGTTCAACACCAAACAGCGTTCCCTGCGGGAAAGCATGCGCCGGAATTTTTATGGCCGGGGGCGCTGAGGATACCGAACCGGCAGATCCTTCCGTTCTCCTTTGAGAGGTCTGAAGCATCCCAGGCACACGCGCCTTGACCCCGAAGCACGGCGGGGGTATAAGCGATCCTTCGCGGCAGTGGTCGATGGTGCCGACCCCTCTGCGCCGGTGAATGAACCCCTTTAAAAGCGTGTGACGTTAGAAAAATCATGGAAAAAATAGAGCATATCAACCAAATCCTGTCATGTGCGCTCAAGAGACCCAATGGCGCCTTGAATGAAAATGAAGCCAAAATGGTCCTGGGGATGTCCGGCATCCCGGTCATCGAGGAAACCGCTGCCGCCAATACCGAAGAAGCCGTCGCCGCCGCCGAAAGGATCGGTTACCCGGTCGTCCTCAAAGGGCTGGGCCCCGACCTGTTGCATAAATCCGAAATGGGAATCGTCTTCGTCAATCTCGATTCGCCCGAACAAGTCCGCCATGCGGCTGAACAAATAACCGCACGGGGCGGGAATCGAATCGAAGGCCTGCTGGTGCAGCCTTTCATTGCGGCCCGCCGGGAGCTGATGGCCGGCATGGTGCGGGATCCGCAATTCGGCCCCATCATCATGTTCGGACTAGGCGGCGTGCTGGCCGAAGCTTTAGCAGACACCACCTGCCGTCTATTGCCCCTTTCCGTCGCCGATGCCAGGGAAATGGTGACCGACCTGCGTTCCGCCGCCCTGTTGGGGGCATTCCGGGGCGAGCCGGCCGTCGATCGCGAGGGACTGGCCGATCTCATCCTGAAACTCGGCGAATTGGCCCAAACATGTCCCGACATAGCGGAAATTGACCTCAATCCCCTGCTGGTCGCACCGGATGGCCGTATCAAGGCCGTGGATGCCCTTATCACGTGCCGTCGTCAGGAGGCCCCTGAAAAAGCCTTTGATCCGGTCTCCCCTGCCGATATCCGCCGCTTGTTCTATCCGCGCAGCATAGCGTTTATCGGGGCATCGGCCCAGTTCGGCAAATGGGGGCACATGTTGTATGTCAACACGGTGGGCGGCGACTTTGGCGGCAACGTCTACCTGGTCAATCCCCGGGGCGGACACATCGCCGGGCGCGAGGTGTACCGCAGTGTCACCGAAATCCCGGAAACCGTCGATCTGGCCGTGGTGACCATTCCGGCAGCCCATGTGCGCAGCCTGATCCCGGAATTTAAGGCGAAGGGCATCCGCAACATGCTGTTGATCACGTCCGGTTTTGGGGAAACCGGGGGTGACGGACTCAATTTGGAAAAAGCCCTCGTCCAGGAAGCCCGCGAAGCCGGGGTGCTGGTGCTGGGGCCCAACACCATGGGAATCTGCAATCCTCATATCCAGTTCTACTGCACGGGTTCTCCGGTTCATCCCGTTGCCGGCGATACGGCCGTCGTGGCGCAATCGGGCAATATGGGAACCCAATTGCTGGCGTTTGCCGAACAGCAGGGCATCGGCATCCGCGGATTTGCCGGTTCCGGCAACGAGGCCATGCTGACCATCGAAGATTTTCTGGAAGGCTTCGAACACGACGACCTCACGCGCACGGTCATGCTCTATGTCGAAAGCGTTAAACACGGCCGGCGTTTTTTTGAAAGCGCCCGCCGTGTCAGCCAGCACAAGCCCATCGTTCTGTTGAAGGGCGGCCAGAGTCAGGCCGGCAACCGGGCCGCCGCCAGCCACACCGGTGCCATGGCTTCCGACACGGCTGTATTCAACGCCATGTGCCGCCAAGCCGGCATTGTCAAGGTGGACCGTCCCATGGAACTGCTGGACCTGTCAGCCGCTTTTGCATCCCTGCCCTTGCCGGAAGGCAACCGGGCCGCCATCATGACTCTGGGGGGCGGCTGGGGGGTGGTCACCGCTGATCTCTGTGTCCAGAACGGCCTCGAGGTCCCGGTGCTGGACGAAAAAATCGTCGCCCGCATCGATACCATGCTGCCGCCCTACTGGAGCCGCACCAACCCGGTGGACCTGGTGGGTGAAAACGATCTCGACCTGCCCCTCGCCGTGCTGGAAGAATTACTGCGTTGGGAGGGGTGTGACGGTGTCATCAATCTGGGCATTCTCGGCCGGCGCATCTTCGTGAAGCGCCTTACCGAAGCCGCCGCCGTGGCCGATCCGGATCTGGATTCCGGTTTTCTGGATCTGGCGCGCCAAACCCTACAGACCTTTGAAGAAACCTATGTGCAGCGCATCGCGGAACTCTGCGCCCAATACGGCAAACCGGTTTATGGGGTCAGTCTGTTAAGGGAAGGCACCGACCGGACCGTCTACAATGTTGCGGGGTGTGATTACAACGGGGTGTTTTTCGAAACGCCCGAGCGCGCGGTACAGGCCTTTGCCAAAATGGTCGCCTACCGCCGGTTTCGCAACCTTGAACAAATGCCATCTTGACCGATCTGCCATGAAATTGCAAAAATACCCCGAGCGCCGCTACACGTACACCTGCCAATTCGATTTCGATATTGGCTACCTGGTGGAAAGCCCCTGCCGTTGCTGTGATCAGGCCGACGAGCTGCCGCACTGTTCCCAAACCTGTCATCGGCTTGATCGCATCCGGGGCATTCTGGCCGATACGGTGCCGTGCACCCGGAGGCGGTGAACCACCGCGGACCACTGTTTTAAGGCGCCTGTTTTTACCTGCACGCAATGCCCTGCCTTGGAAATAACCAATCGGGAGGACACCACCATGCCCACCATCAGAGCGACAGAATCAGGCGAATGGACGCAACTGCAAGATCAGGCGGCCGCCATGCAGCACGAGCGCATGCACCTGCGTCACCTGCTGGCCGACCCGGACCGCCTGGCAACTTTCTCCCTGTCCGGAGGCGGTCTTTTCATGGACTTTTCCCGGCAGCGTGTCGATAAGCGAACCATGGCCCTGCTTTACCAGTTGGGACAAACCGCCGGGCTTCAGAAACGGTTCCACGCCATGGTTGCCGGCCAGCGGGTGAATAACACCGAGAACCGGGCCGCCCTGCACACCGCCGCCCGCAATTTCACGCAAGCACCGGTGACGGTGGATGGCGTCGATATCATGCCGGCTCTCAGGCGGGTGCGTGCCCGGATACAGGAATTTGTCCGCTGCGTGCATGACGGGGATTTGCGCGGCGCCACCGGCCGGCGTTTCCGGCACGTCGTCGTCATCGGCATCGGCGGTTCCTACCTGGGAACGGAATTTGTGGCCACGGCTCTGGAGGCCTATGCCGACAAAGGCATTCAGCTCCATTTCCTGGCCAACGTCGACATCCACAACTTCGGGCGTATCGTCACCCGGATCGATCCGGCCGCCACCCTCTGGATCGTGATTTCGAAAAGCTACACCACGGCTGAAACCATGGCCAATGCGGCCCAGGCCAGAGCCTACCTCGAATCCGTGGGCCTCGATCCGTCCCGCCATATGATCGCCGTCACCAGCCAGGGAAGCCCTGGCGATCGTTCGGATCAGGGCCTGCTCCAGGCGTTCCACATGTTCGATTTTATCGGGGGGCGTTACAGTGTCGCATCGGCCGTGGGGTGTGTACCTCTCAGCCTCTATCTGGGTTACGATCGCTTCGAGGCATTTCTAAAGGGGGCCGAGGCCATGGATCGGCATGCCGCGGAAGCGCCGCCGGAGCATAATCTGCCACTGACTGCGGCGCTGATCGATATATGGAACAACAATTTTCTAGGCTATGGCGCCCGGGGAATCATCCCCTATGCCACCCCGCTGTCCAAGCTGGCGCCGCATGTCCAGCAGTTGAATATGGAAAGCAACGGCAAACGGGTGTCCCGGCACGGTGAGGTGCTCGCGGTACCCACGGGCACGATTATCTTCGGTGAGCCCGGGACGAACGCGCAGCATTCGTTTTTTCAGCTGGCCCACCAGGGTCGCCCCTTCCCCATCGAATTTATCGGTGTCCTGACCCCCCAGTACACGGCCTACAACCACCTCTCCCAGGGGGTCACCAATCATCAGGAACTCTGGGCTAACCTGCTGTCCCAACCCATGGCCCTTGCCGTCGGGCGTGACCATGCGGAACCGGCACGCTGTTTTCCGGGAAACCGGCCTTCCTCCACCCTTGTTCTCGACGACCTCTCACCTGAGAATATCGGCCGCCTGCTGTCATTTTACGAGGCCCGCACGGTGTTGGAAGCCTTTGTCTGGGATATCAACCCGTTTGATCAGTTCGGGGTCGAGTTGGGTAAATCGTTGGCCAAGGGCATTCGTACCACCATCGCCGCCCGCAACCGCGGGGACGAGGGCCCGGCGCCCCATGATGATCCTATCGTTCAATTCTACCTGGATAAACTTTTCCAAACCAAACAGGGCTGAACGGGCTATTCCGGGAATCGATGGATATTGGCGCCCCAAGTGACGCCGGAGCCCAGCCCCAGAAACAGCACCGTGCTGCCTTTGCCGATCAGGCCCATTTCAAACGCCTCATCCAGCGCCAGTGGAATGGTTGCAGCGGTTGTGTTGCCGTAGCGCTGGATATTGTGAAAGACTTTTTCCTCCGGCAGCTTCATCATTTGCTGGTAAAACTGGTTGATGCGCATATTGGCCTGGTGCGGAATGTACAGATCGATATCCTCCTTGGTCAACCCGGTCTGTTTCAAAATGACCTTGGTCACTTCCGGAAGGCGGCGCAGGGCCTCTTTGAAAATGGCCTTGCCGTCCATATGGGGAAAATGGCGCCGTTCGGCCATCATTTCGGCGGTCAGACGCGGCCATTCCCGCGAGGCCGGTGCATCGGTCTTGAGACTCTCGGCCATGGACCCTTTGGCATGCAACACCGATCCCAGCACACCCACGGCCTGGTCGGTTTCCACGGCTTCCATACATACCGCCGCCGCTCCGTCTCCGAAAATAACGGTGACATCCCGCCCCTCGGTGGAAATATCCAGACCGGTGCTGTGCACTTCGGCACCCACCAGCAGAATTCTCTGGGCCATACCGCTTCGAATGTAGGCATCCGCGGTGGCCAAACCATAAATGAACCCCGTGCATTGCTGCCGGAGATCCAGGGCCGGGGTCGACTCCAGTCCCAGTTTATGCTGCAGCAGGCACCCTGAGCCCGGGAAAAACAGGTCCGGACTCAAGGTGGCGAAAATAATCAAATCGATGTCCTCGGGTGCCCATCCGGCCCGTTCCAGGGCGATTTTACTGGCCTCCAGCCCCAGATCGCTGGTCCCCACAGGGGCCTCCTCATCGATCCAATGGCGCTTTTCGATGCCGGTGCGCTGTTGAATCCACTCATCCGATGTATCCATCCACTGGGTCAGGTCATCATTGGTGACGACACGGGGGGGCACGTAGCGCCCGGTTCCGGTAATGACGGCTCTTGTAGTCATAAGGATACTCCTGTTTTTCAAAGTTTAGGGGATGCGAAATGATTCTTCGCGCATCAATCATTCATCTGCATCAAGCGCATCGACCAGTCCGGTCGTTCTCCGGATGGTTCGGTTTACCGCCTGTTCGACAATGGGATCCGGTGCCATCAGGATAAGCTGGTGGCGGGCCCGGGTGCATCCCGTGTAAATCAATTCACGACTCAGGACCGGCGAATCCCGATCCGGCAGGATCAAGAGCGTCTGATCGAATTCGGACCCCTGGCTTTTGTGCACGGTCAGGGCAAAGGCGGTCTGGTGTTCGGGCAGCTGTCGGGGGCTGTAGCCTTTAACGCCGCCGCCCTCCACCGGGAACCAGATTTTTAAATTGCCGTCCCCGTCCGGCCAGGCCAGACCGGTGTCACCGTTGTAGAGGCCCAGCCGGTAATGATTGCGCGTTATCATCACCGGCCGCCCCGGGTACCAGGGGCGTTCACGGCCCACCAGGCCGTCCTTTGCCAGCACGTCCGTAATGAAACGATTCAAGCGGTCCACGCCAAACGGTCCGGATGCCAGCGCACTCAATATCCTGAAACGGTTGAAACGCGACAGGGCTTCTTCCGGATCCCTGCTGGCAAGGTATGTTTCATAGCCTTTGCGGGCATAGGCTGCAAGCAATTTGTCAAATTCCGTCCGGTGGCGCCATCGGTCCCAGCGCATTGTTTGCCCCTGGTTGTTTTCGAAAGCGTGCCGGACCCTTTCAGCGTCACCCGCGTTGACGGCCCTTGCCAGGGCGCCGATACCCTCATCGGCGCAGTAACGGTAATTCTCCTGCAAAACAACGGTACAATTCTTCCGACCGCTGGTAGGGCCATCGCCAGTCTCTGATGGCAAATGGGGCGTCCGGGACAGTCTGCTGATCAGCCGGCGCATTTCCGATGAATAGCGCCCTGCCGATGTGCCGCGGCATAGATCGCCAAAAACCGAACCGGCGTCGACCGAAGCAAGTTGGTCTTTATCCCCCAGAATAATAAGCCGTGCCTGGTTGGGTACCGCCCGGACCAGACGGCTCATCAGAACGAGATCCACCATCGAGGCCTCATCCACCACGACGACATCGGCCGGTAAAGGATTGGTTTCATTGTAGACAAATCCCCTGCCCCGTGGCAATGCCCGCAGTAATCGATGGATGGTGCCGGCTTCCACGGCGGTGAGAGCGGCCGCAATGGGCTCGGGAAAATCCATCTCACGGCAGACCTTCGTTATGGAAGCCCCCAGTCGTGCCGCTGCTTTGCCCGTGGGGGCGCACAGCCGTATGCGCAACGCCGAGAGGGGATCGCAAGCCAACAAAACGGCCAGGATTTTAGCCACGGTGGTGGTTTTGCCGGTACCGGGCGCCCCGGAAATGATGCAGAGCCGTTTCAGTATGGCAACCACCGCTGCAATTTTTTGCCAATCGGGCGATGTATCGTTTCCGGAACGGTTAAAATAGCGGTCCAACAGGGAAACAATGTGCCCCTCTTCCGTTGCAGAAAGCCTCGAACATGGCGCATCGGCCTTGCGGCGAAGCAGCCCGGCCAGGTGTTGCTCATGCTTGAACAGCCGCTGCAAATACACGCGTCCCTTGGTATCGCAAATCAAAGGATGGCATTCGCCGCCGCTATCCCCCACGAGGGAAGATTGCTGCAGCTGGACCATCCATTCGTCAAAGGATGGGCAGTGCAGACCCGTGGGATTGCCGTTACCCAAAAGCAGCTCATGTCCCGCCCATTGTTTCAGATCCACGCAGACGTGGCCCTCACCCGATGCGCGACTGGTCAGCAGGGCAGCCAAAACGACCCCGGAGGGCGCCTCCGGCGACAGGCGGGCCAACATGCTGGCGAAAGCAATATCAATATCCCGGAACAAGTCACGGCAGACATCGCTATCGAAGCCATTTTCTATCATGTTATTATTAAACAAATATACTCTAATATCCTATAATTATATCAATAATGATTTCCGCAGATCCCGAATCAATTCGGATGCCGGCCGATCGTAAAACACCCCTGTCGGTGAACCGTTCGGCGATCCCATCCCGCGAATAAAACAATAATAAACGCCGCCGAAATCCTTTTCATAGCTGTAACCCGGGCAGCCGGAACGCAAATATTGATCCAGTGCGAGGGTGTAGAGATGATATTGCAGAAAATAATAATCGGCGGTCATCACTTCCCCCAAGCGGCGGGGATGATAGGCCTGAAACGTGTCCCCCAGCAGATTGGATTTCCAGTCGACGACGAAGTAACGACCCCCGTGGCGAAACACAAGATCAATATAGCCTTTGAGAAATCCGCCCGATATGGAAAACGCCAGTTGTTCCATAAGCTTGGGAAGACGCCCCGCAAAATCCGGCTGACGGCAGGCGGAAAAGGCCTGTCCCAACGAGCCGGCATCGACGGCATGCAGTGGCAGGTGAAACGCCATTTCATTCACCCGATTAATCAAGGGAACCTGACGGAGACAAAATGAATCAGGGAATGCCCCCTCCAGGGGCGTTTGAACCACGCGTTGCATGGCTTCAAGGATCGTATCCTGCCATTGGGGGGCAAAGCCATGGGCTTGCATGCAAGTGTCAACAGTCTCTCGCCACTGGTGGTGGGAGGCGGTAAAATCGATGTGTTCCAGTATGTCATGAAAAAAAAGACCGGCCCGGGCACTGGCCTCAAATGCGCTAATCGCGCCGATGGACAATTCCGGCCTGTCGGTTTCATCGCCCTGCCGGGATACACTAAACTCGTCTTCCCTTTCCAGATCATCACGAATCTCCACCGCCTCGTGCCGATGGTGAATCAGGGATGAAAAACTCGTAATTCGCCAGGTGGTCATCGTTTTCCGGCTGAAAACGCGGGGCGGCCCCACCGGCGCAGCCTCCTGGATGTGATCGATCATCACCTCCGCCTCTTCCGTTATGTCCCGCACCCCGATCGCGCCATCGGATCGTCCGGCCACATCCGCGACAGTCATGCGGTGTTCGCTGCTGCTACGATGGCGAAAATTTTCCGCCCGGGTTTGTAATCCCTCCCAGAACCCCCCTTTCCTTTCCCGGACATGACCGGTATCCAATAAATACGCGAAAGCGGAATAGGCGGCGGAAGGCAAGTCACCCCAGACCATATAACAACGGTTTTGGGCGCGCGTCAGGGCGACATACAAGAGACGCAATTCTTCCGCCATGCGTTCCTCGGCCATCCGTGCGAGGTGCCGCTCCATGTCTTCGGAGCCCAGATCCACCAAACGCCGCGCCTTGCCGGCATGATGACATAACGCCGGTGGCGTCGGATTCCCCATGCCCTCCCAGGCAAAGGGACAAAAAACAATTGGAAATTCAAGGCCTTTGCTTTTGTGAACCGTCAGGATCGTTACCGCATCATCATCACTTTCCAGCCGAATTTGATGGGATTCAGGTGGATCAAAGGTTTGCATACGTTGTACGGCCAGCCACTGAAGCAGTTCGGCGATGCCCATATGCCGCGTTACGGCCGCTTGGTGAAGCAATTCGGCCAAGTGCAGCATATTGGTCAGATAGCGTTCTCCGGATGGCGCCGCCACCAGACGCGGGGCCATCTTCTCGCGGGCCATAAGGTGGCGAAACATGCGCATAAATCCGCCATCGCGCCACAAGGACCGGTAGTGAAAAAACCGATCGAGGGTGGCATCCCACCAGGCGGGAACCGGGTCACCCAGAACCAACTCGTGCCCTTGGCGTTCGAAGCAGGGGGTGGCCAGCGCCGTACGCAATTTGCTTTCGTCGCCGGGATCGGCCACGGCATCCAGAATGCGCTGCAAATCAAGGGCTTCCGGGCGGTGAAAAACACTGCCGGCATTGTATATCACCGCCGGGATAGCGGCCGCGGCCATATGCTCTTTCACCATCAGGGCCTGACGGTTGGTGCGCACCAAAATCGCTATGTCCCGAAACGGCACCTGGGCGTCAGCCGGAGGTGTCCGGGCAAGCCGCTTCACCTCCCTGGCAACGCCAGCGCAGATCCGTTCGGAAGCCGTCTTTTTGTTCAGCTGCGGGCGCCCGTTTTCTCCCCGGGGATTTTCGAGAAACCAGATGGTCAGGGGTGCGAGCACCGCCAACCGTTCCGGCAGGCTGCCCTCTTCCGGCCGCTTTGCAGCTTTTGACGGATGAAATGCAATCTCCGGCCACACAAAGGGGTCGGGGCACTGGCGATAAAGGGTGTTCACCGCTTGGACCAGGCCTGGCAATGACCGCCAGTTGCGGGTGAGGGTATAACCCGCGGCAGCGTTGTGGGCGGCTTGGAGGTAGGTAAAAATATCCGCCCCCCGGAAACTGTAAATGGCTTGCTTGGGATCCCCGATCAGAAAAAGCCGTTGGTCGTTTCCGTTGAAGAGGGTTTCAAAAATTTCGTACTGGACGGCGTCCGTATCCTGGAATTCATCGATCAGGGCCGCCCGATAGCGCGACCGCAGCAATCTTGGTAAAGCCCCGTGGGGATTTTCGCGCAACGCGTCACGGACCATCAGCAGAAGATCATCAAAAAACAGGGTCTGGTGTTCCCGTTTAAAGCGAGCCAATTCCTCACCAAGGTGGTGAAAATAGTGAACCTGCCAAATGGTCAGCCATTGGTCCATGACCGATGTCAACCTCAGGCTCTCCTCCACAAGGTGGTCGCAGGCCTCAAAAAAGACGTGCTGAATGGGATTCTTTCCTTTTTTTAGAGACGCATCCAGTTTCGTTTGACAAAAATAGGCCAGGTCCTCGGGAAGCGGGTAGCCACTGTCCGAAGCGGTCAGCCATCGGTCGATCTGCCGCGTCCAGGCTTGAATTTTTGCGTCCCGTTTGGAGGTGGCCCTTTCGCGGCCGTCAGGACGGTCCGTTCGGCCGTAGATATTGGCTTTAAGGTCAGGGGACTGCAGCAGGGACAGGATGTCTTGTCGGCTGGAGAGCCAATGTCGGCGGATGACTTCCCAGCGTGCGCGAAATTCCTCAAACGATACCGGCGGCAAATCGGTCTTGGCGGGCAGAATATGGACATCCGGAATGGCGTGGCGTCGGTAAAGCGCGGCCAGGTCATCCGGCGTTTTGAAAACCTGTAAAGCAAAGGCCATGAGTTCCGGCGGCGATACGTACCAGGTTTTGCGCCAGAAATCATCCGTCAGCTGCTGAATGATCGCCGTGGCATCGGTCAGCAATTCCGCTTCAAAACCACTGCCGGTTTCAAAGGCCATTTCATGGAGAACGCGTTGACAAAACCCATGGATCGTATAGACCGGCATGCGGTCAAAATTGGCCAGGGCATCCTCCAGCCGTTCGAGGGCGGCATCCCGGGGACCGCTGCGGTGGACAATCGTCGTCAGAATGTCGTCCGCCATGGCATGCCCCCTTAGGATACGTTGGGCATCCTTCAAACGACGTCGGATGCGATCGCGCAGTTCGGCTGTTGCCGCGGTTGTAAACGTAACCACCAGAATCTGTTCGGCGGGCAGGGCTTCTTCAAGGATAAGCCGTACCACAATTGTGGTGATGGTGTACGTCTTACCGGTGCCCGCTCCGGCTTCGATCAGGCAGGTACCGCTTAGGGGTGTATGGATGGAGTCGAATGGCTGCATGGCGTGCACGATATCGGGTTTGAGCGGCCATGACCTGGGCTATTTGGATTCTGCGGATGTGTTAATGGCATCCGGCGGCAGGTCGTGGCGCGGCATAATATTGCAGCTTTGAGCCTCAGGATCGAAGACAATAACGGCATGCCCCTCCTCCAGTTGCCGGCGTACTTGCGCTGTTTTTTCCGCCAGGGTCGGCGGCGGGGTATGGCCGTAATCCGTGCCTTCCCGGCTGACATACGCTTCCAGTAGGCCCGTCAGAGCATCCGGACTCAGTTCTTTGAAAGGCACCACCACAAAGGGACGCTGTTCCATTGGCTTTCCCTTCGAATAGAAAACATCGTCGTCATGCGCCGGAATGCCCGGTTAAATAATCGGATCCTGAATCCGCTCGTCAAACACCCTCTGGCTTTTGCGCTCCGAGCGCGGCAAGGTGCCATAGGCGACAAGTTCCACTTGGGGCGTTACCATCAATTCCCGTTTGATTTTTTTGGCCAACTCCCCGGCCAGGGGCTGACAGGCTTCCAGGTCGGCCCCCTCACGGATTTCGGTCACGATGCGCATGACCCCGCGTTCGGACGCATCCCGTTCGAGATGAATCTGATATTCCGATCCCAACTCCGAAATGCCGGAGATGATGGTGTCGATATGCGAGGGATAGATATTGACGGCCCGGAAAATGAACATGTCGTCCGTGCGTCCCATAATACGGGAATGGCGCGGCATGATGCTCCCACAGCTGCAGGGCCCCGGGAGAATGCGCGTGATGTCATGGGTGCGGTAGCGAATCATGGGCACGGCTTCTTTGGCGAGGGTCGTGACCACCATTTCACCCCACTCGCCGTCGGCCACCGGTTCGAGGGTTTCCGGGTCAAGGATCTCCAATAAATAATAATCCGACCAGTAGTGGATGCAGTCATGATCCGGGCATTCAATGCCGGTGCCCGGTCCGTAAAGTTCGGTCAAACCCGTGATATCGAACAGTTCGGCGCCCCCCAGCAGGCTGCTGATCTTCTCACGCATGGAGCGTGAAGAGCGCTCCGATCCGTAGATGACTTTGCGGATGTTGACGCGATCCGACAAACCGCGACGATTGATTTCTTCCGCCATCAGAAGCCCCATGGAGGCCGTACAGCACAATACGGTCGACTGGAGGTCCAACATGAACTGACATTGCAAATCCACGTTGCCCGGGCCCGCCGGCAGGGCCATGGCCCCGAGTTTTTCGCACGCCGCCTGAAAGCCGACCCCGGCGGTCCAGACACCATACCCCACGGCAATCTGAACGCGGTCGCTTTCCGTCACCCCCGCCATTTGATAACAGCGGGCAAAAAATCGGGCCCAGTCATCGACGTCTTTCTGGGTATAGCAAAGGTTCTTGCGTTTGCCCGTTGTGCCGCTGCTGGAATGGATGCGCACAATTTTTTCATAGGGCACGCAGCGCAATGGAAATGGATAGCCTGCGCGCAAATCCTCGGCCGTGGTAAACGGCAAGCGCCGAAGATCGTCCAGGCTTTGGATGTCTTCCGGTTTCACACCGGCGGCGTCAAACTTTTTCCGGTATTCGGGCGAACCGTGGTAGGCGTGCTGTACGGTCCATTGCAGGCCTTTCAACTGGTGCACCCGAAGTTCCTCCTGGCTCTTGAAGGCCGGCATGAAATTTTCGCTTATACGCATGCATATCTCCTGTTTAACGATTGGGGCCGGTGCCCTGCCGAAAACGCTTACGGCAATACGGATCGCATCACCGCCGCAAAGACGCGCTACCCTATCAATCATGCACAACCCTGTCAATTTCAGATCAACGCCATACGGACGCATGATGACTTGATCACCGCATCGATTCTAGCATAATGTCATGGCTCGACCTTAATATCAGGAGGAAAGTATGTCGCATGATCGTCATGATGGATATGCCGGCAAGCACCCGGCGTCGTCTGTGCCGGAGGAGGATGTGGCCGGCGCGTTAAGCGAAAAAATCAAGGATGGCCGCATCAGTTGCGCGGCGGCCCATGGTGTCGCCCAAAAACTCGGAAGGGAACCGGCCGCCATCGGCAAAACGCTGGATTTAATGGACGTGCGCTTGATGCGCTGTCAGTTGGGGCTTTTCGGGTATACACCGGAGAATCGTATCGTCAGGAAAGCCGACCATTGGGATGCGGCCCTCGAAAAGGACATCCTGGAGGCCCTTGAAAACGAGCGTCTGCCCTGCTACGCCGCCTGGGCAATTGCCCGCCGCCATGAGATAAAGCGTTTGGATATCGCCAATGTGTGCGAAGCTTTGGGCATTAAAGTGAAACCCTGCCAGCTCGGTGCGTTTTGAATCCTCACCCCAACGTGTTGGCCACCCGAAAGGGTGTGCAGCGTACCGCCAGAGTGCCCTTCTTCACCCATAGACGCACCATGGCCAGGGTTTCGTTTTCCAGGTTGACGATATTGGGAAGATCTTCGGCCAGACCGATGTCGCCTTTGTTGAATTCGTAGTAAAAGGTATTCTGGCTGTAGGGATCTGCTACCAGAATGATCTTGTCCGGATTGTCCGGATGTTGAAAAGGAGAACCGGAATAGGCGATATGGGTTTCCGCCAGACGGCCGTGGTCGGCGGGTTGTCGGTAGGCCTGGAGCTCGAATTTACGGGCTTTTTGCAGGAACGTTGTCAGGGTCATCGCCGTTCCTCCTGTTGTATGGGATAGGCAACGATGCTGTCATTTAGTGTCCGTCCATAAATGGTAGATTTTGGTTTCTGGCAAGGCCCGAGCAAGTTTTCAACCGGAGGAATAGCCCGCTATTTCGAGGATTGAAAACGAGCGAGAACGCCACCAGGGGCCGAAAGATACCGTTTACGGATGGGCACTATTTATCATGCCGACCGGCGGACAGCGGTTGTATGCCGGCGGGTGCCGCCTGGGCTTGCCCGCCGATGCATCCCTGGTGACGCCGGCTTATTCCGGCTGGCGGACCTGATCGATATAGGCTGCGATCCCCGCCCGTGTCCGTTGATCCAATTCCAGAAACTGAAACCCCGCCCCCCGCAATGCGGCTTGTCCGTCGCTGTAGTTGTCGACCACACGCGACCGGGCATCCAACTTGTTTTGGATGCCCGGCAGTTCCAAACGGACGTGGACGGTCTGCCCGACCTGAAACGGCAGTTTTTTTTCAATAAAGAAGCCGTCACGGCTCAGGTTGGTCACCCGGTGGAAATAGACACCGTCCTGGCAGCACTCTTCAACCCAGAATTCGACCCCCACACGGGGCGTTGTGCGCCGCTCGGGCACGCGTTCGTCGGGGTGTCCTTGCGCCTCCTGTCCCATGGCCGCCTCCTGTAACGATTTTTTCGCCCCAGTCTTCGCCGATCGTCAATCGGTGCGGAGCCGGAGCCAGTGCGTAAGAATAGCGGTTATCTTCGCCGTCCGTCAAGCGCGGATTACGTGCCGGGCTTTGGGGATTGATGTCAATGCGTTGGCTGCCGCCGTGAATACCGGTCCGGAGTGATGCTTAGGCCGGTACGTCCCTGATTTTCTGCGGCGCCCGCCATAGCGCGGCCAGCGCACCGGTGGAGAATTTGGTGACAATTTCCCCGAAAATGATGGCCACCAGCATGCCCGGCGCGAAAACACCCAGAAAGGCAATGAGGTTGAAAAGGATACTGTCCAGGGGGATGCTGATCAGATTGGATCCGGTCACCCGCTGAATCCAGCTGCGGTGGAGCAGTTTCTGGTAAATTTCCGTATCGGCGGTTTCACTGAGTACGATGGCGATGAATGAGGCCAGGATGATACGCCATTCCACCCCCAGGAAAAGGGATTCCAGCACCATTCCGACGGCCGCCAGCATGATCATGGTATAGACGGCTTTGCGTCCGTAGCGGTGCACCCTGTCCCGTTGGGTGAAGGTAATGCCGAAAATCAGGGTGCCGACAGATACCATGCCGAAGATCGGCAGCGGTATGAACCAGGTGGCGGTATAGTTGGCGGCCAAGACCGCGGCGATATAAATGGTCATCGATGCATACATGCTGGATCACTCCCCTTGATTGGGGGCACTCATACTGGCATGCGGCTGAAAAGTCAATCGTCCTTTGTCAGCTCACGGTATGCTTGGGCGGCTTTCCGCCCCACGGCATAGGAAAACCCCTTGCGCTGAAGAAAAACGACGATACGACGCTCTTTTTCGTCCTCGCCGTAGCGCACCCACTGCCGAGCTTTCTTTTGGGTACACGCAAGTGCCAGAGCCGCCTCGTCCATGCGCGCCACGGCAGCATCGATGGCGTCGCGCGGGACACCTTTCTGTTTCAATTCCTGGATGACCGCCAGACGGCTGCGCGGCGCCGTGCGGCAGCGTGTATCGACCCAGCGGCGGGCAAAAGCATGGTCGTCAAGATATCCCTCGGCCTGCAGGCGTTCAACCGCCCGGTCGGAGGCGGCCGTCTCCCATCCCTTGGTGCGGACATGTTGGCGCACCTCCCGGACACTTCGATCCCGGGCACTTAAAAAGCGCACGGCCTGGCGATAAGCGCCATAATCCTGGTAACAACGGTGCAGTTCCGCCAGTGCCCCTCCGCTGATGGCATCACCGGTGCGCAACCGCTCGGCATCCCGGGGACGCGCATAAACTGCCAGATGGCCATCCACCATGATGGCGGCGCGTTTGAAAGGTGTCTTTTGGATGACGATGCCCGTTATCCGCCCGATTCCGGCATCGTTGTCGGCAGAAAATTCGGGGTCCGGACGATGCGCCGGCCATGGTGATCGCGGGGGCATTTTAATGAATTCGCTCGGCAAATTGCATGATGGGATCGTAGACGGCTTCGGTCACCTTGACAAAGGTTTCACCCAGGGGATTCCCATGGGGAAAACAATACCGGATGTAAGGATCATCCGCTTCTCCCGGATAGCGATAGGTTGTCGGCCATTGGGCCCGGACCCGCTCCAGGGCCCTTTCCGTTGTAAAATGTTTTTCGAAGCGCATCACGGCATAGTTCCAGGAAGTGCGCGGAAAAAGGGGAACCGGTTCATGGCCGATCCTTTGGTAAATGGCCAGCAGGGCCTGCAAATGTTCGTCCGGATGGTCCACCGGTCGAAAGCGCCACAGGCCGTCCCGGGTGGCCAGCACCGTCGGGCGATTCCCGTCCCGGTCAAACGGGTCGTCCCAAAGCAGGTGGCGCAGCCAGGCGCCGATCAAATCGGTACCTTTGGCCCTGCTGAAGCGATAACACAGCTGTCCCCCCGGAAACAGTGTGTCCAGCGTCCCCGTAATCGTATAAGGGGGGACTTGCCTGTCGACCGTAACGCGGGCAGGCAAAGCACCTTGCTGAATCTCCTGGATCACGGCGATCCAATCGGCCACCTCCCCCCAAACGTCCTTGAATGCCTTCCGCCCCGGGTCGCCATGGGGTATCTGGCCACGGGCTTTGGCTTTGGCCATGGCATCCGGCATGTCCGATGCCTGTAGAAATTCCCTTGCCAGGGTCTGACCCAAATCAAAACGCCCCAGCGGATCCAGCGTAAAACTTTCCCGGTCGTTGGTGTCCACGGCCCGGTCATGCAAGCGGATTTGCAGGCGTTTTTCCATCATAAAACGGCAGGCATGACCCAGGGCCTGTGACAGGCTGTCCAAATCGACCGTTAGGAATCCGGCATCCCACGGGGGCAGCGGAGAGGCGATAAAATCTCTCGGCACCTGGGGCTGCGAACGTGTCGCGACCAGACGGGCAGCCGCATCCCGGGCGGTCTGGCTGTAGCTGAAAAACCGTTGATCCGTGGTCTGGAAATAGGCCGGTGAGAAGGCCTGCAGGCGATGTCGGGTCACCAGGTCCTCCTCCTTAACCCGGTACCCTTCCGTGATGTAATCGATCAATTCGCTGACCAGAACCGACGGCGGCAGGATGGTGTTGTCCTGCACGTCGTAGCCCACGAAACTGACATAGAAACATTGCCGGGCGGATATGAGGGCTTCCAGAAACAGGTATTTGTCATCACTGCGGCGGGAGCGGTCCCCCAGGTGTGGTTTGGCCGCCATGAGATCGAATCCCAGGGGGCGGTCTTCCCGTGGAAACAGGTCCTGGCCCATCCCCAGAAGGCAGACCACCTTGGCGGGAATACTGCGCATGGGCAGCAGGGCTGCAAAGGTAATCCCGCCGGATACGAAGCCGGCCCCCGAGCGTTGATCCTCGATACGCCGGCGGAGGTAGGCCCGGACCACCTCGATCCCCATCGGATCGTCCATGGCGGCTTCCTCTGCGTATTGCGGCATTTCGTTGATCAGCCGCCTCAGCCATCGCAGGTCGGGTTCATGGGTTGGGTCGGATTCAAAAAAACCATCCAGAAGGCGCAACAGGCAACGGGCCCATTTAGTGGCGCGCATGGGAGCGCTCAATCGCTGCTGCCAGTCTTTCATGCGCGCCATTAAAACCACCAGATGCCCGAGGACATCCGCCGCTGTTCCCTCGGCCCCGGCCGACGGGAGGATCCCGTGGCATAATGGCCCGTCATCCGAAGCGACCGCATACCCCATAATAAGCCGGTCCAGCCCTGCCTGCCAGGTATTGGCCTCCTCCGGCGGCAACCCCAGACGGGATTTGGCTGCCGCGTCCGTCCCCCAGCGAATACGCGTTTCCGAAATCCAATCACCAATCAGGGCAACATCCTCATCGGCAAAGCCAAAGCGCGCCCGAAGGGAGGCCACCTCGAGGAGACCGGCAATTTCACTGGCCGGAAAGCGTGACTGGGGGAGGTCCAGCAAAAGGAAGAAAGCGTCCACCACCGGGCGGTTCTGAATCACGCCGCGATCCGCAAGGCTGAAGGGCAGCCGCTGGCTCTCATCCTCGGGCGTGCCGAACACCGCCTGGATATAGGGCGCATAGGTTTCCATGTCCGTTGTCAATACCAGAATGTCCCGGGGCTCCAGACGGGGATCGGTATCCAGCATGTTCAGCAGATGATCGTGAAGAATTTCGATTTCGCGCATGGGACCGTGGCAGGCATGGATTTGAAGGGAATGGTCGCCGGCCGTCGATGGAGCTGTCCGTTCGTCTTCGGCTGAAGGGTGGCGCAAATTTAAAATGTCATCCTGGATGGCCGCCAGAAGGCTCCGGCTGTCGCCGTCCTGGAACAACTCTTCGGTCTGGATATCGAAATCGCCGGCCAGGCGATGAAACGCGCGGCCCTGGTTCCCCATGGATGCCAGCAGGCGATTGCCCTCTTCCAGGTGCAGGTCGGCTTCTGTCCCGACGCCGCCCGTGTTCCGCCATGAACGGCGCCACCGCTTTTCTTCGTCACGGCTTACGATGTCCGCCCAGAATTCGCGGCAGGGATTCAGCTGATAGAAATCAACTGCCATCAGCGAAGACAGGGCTGACAGGGCCTGCAAATAGAACGGCGGCAGGTAGGAAATACCGAAAACCGAAACCCGTTGCGGCAAGGTACCGTCCGAAACGTCCCCCCGCTGCAATGACGCCAGCATTCGCCGCCACAGATGCGCCCGATGGCTTTTGCCGGGCAGGCGCTGCCGCAACGCCTGCCATAAAACCGCCTGCCAACGCTCGTGCGGGTTTTCACCCGCCAGCTGTCCCTCGTCCCAGCGCAGGATCATGTCCGGCCGGAAAACAAGATATTGATCGAACAGGCGGGCAATCTGTTCGGCCAGTTGGAACCGTTTCAACCCGCCGGTGTCGTGGCGGAGATAACGTTGGATGACATTGAAGGCCGGATCAGCCGCCGCCAAATCCGCTAATAAGGCGTAAATCCCGAATGTCATGACCTCGCGGTCGAAGAAGGATTCCGAAACGGTATCGGGCAGGGCAGCATCCAGGATCCGGCGCAGAAATGCGTCGGGAAACGGAAAATCCAGGTTGGCGGCAATACCGTTATGCCGGGCAATTTCCAGGGCCAGCCAGCGCTCCATGCCCCGGCTTTGAATGACAATAAGCTCCGGCGCCAGGCTATCGCCCGTTCGGATTTTTATGTGTGCGGCCAGTTCCCGGGCCAGCCATTCCATGCGGTTGCCGCTGATGAGGGTGAAACCGGCCAAGGCTTTATCCCCGTATGCTCAATACTTTTTTTCAAATCCGGCGATGTCCGCGCGATTCAATGGTGAACCGTCCCAGGCATGCTCGAGCACCATCATATAGTCTTCGTCATCCAGATCTTCGGGGTTCAGCAGGATGGCCGGATCGTTTTTGGCGGTCGCGGCGATCTCCGTCAAGCGTTCGAAAGGCACGGCCCTGTTGCCGTCGCGATCGTAGGTCTCGCGCAGGCAGCGGGCGTGCTGTCCCTGGGTGATCGCGTGCAGGGATTGATTCATTTCCCGGATGCAGGCGATCACCTTTTGGGCCCGCTGATCGCTCGGCGTATGGGCAAATACGTCCGGTCCCTCCAGATGAAAGAGCAACTCCGCCGTCAAATGACCGTTGCGGTGCTGGTTGTATTCCAGGCCGTAGGGCAGCAAAATCGCCATGCAGGTTCCGTGGGGTACACCGCAGACCGCCCCGGTAGCATGACCGATGTTATGCACCATGCCCACCATGGCATTGGAAAACGCCATACCGGCCAGGGTGGCGGCCACGGCCAGGGCCAGTCGTCCGTCCCGATTGTCCGGCTGCTGCATGACGGCCATCAAATGACGGGCAATCAGTTCGATGGCCGATACGGCGTTGGCGTCGCTCAAAGGGTTTTTGGCCAGGCAGGTGTAGGCCTCCACCGCATGGGTAAGGGCATCCATGGCGGTGGCGGCAGTGATGGCCGGCGGCAGGGTCAGGGTCATGCGCGAATCGAGAACCGCTGCGTCCGGCAGCAGAAAATAACTGACAAAAGGCATCTTCTGGTGCCGGGCGTGGTCCTTGATCACCGCCACCAGGGTGGTCTCAGACCCGGTACCGGCGGTGGTGGGGATGGCAATCAGGGGTTTGAGCCGGCGCTTTAATTTACCCACACCACTGAAAGCCATCAGGTCGTCGGTTTCCTCGGAGACCATGATATTGGCACCCTTGGCCGTATCCAGCACCGATCCACCCCCCACGGCGATGAGCGCATCGCAGCCATTGGCACGATAGGCCTCTGCAATGCGTTGCACGGCTTCAAGGGAGGAATCCTGAGGCACATCGTCTTCCACGCCGCCAATGGTAACTTTGTCTCCCAGGGCGGCGGTCACCACATCGATCAGACCGGCGCCGGCCACACCGCGGTCGGTTACAATCATGGGTTTGGCCGCCTGGACCCTTTCGAGCAGGGCCGGAATTTTTTCCAATCCGTCATGCCCGGCAACCACGTTAACGCGGCAGCAGTATTCGTAGTATCCTGGTATATGCAGCATCGTGAATAGCACTCCTTGCAATGATGACGACCGATTATCGAATGGGGCGACCTTCCCAGGCACAGGTGATGATGGTCTCCTGACCGCCCGATGCATTGCCCTTCCCCTGAGCGCTAATCCCTTCCGTTGCCTCCGTGACGTCCTGCAGGCTCAATCCGCTGTCACTGAGGGTTCGCCGGATCTTTCCATCCGTGGTCTCGAAAAGGCGGTTCAACAAATCGCGCAAGAGCTGAAGACCCGCGGCGCCGCGTTGGCCCTCCGGGGTGCGGGCATAGCGGCCCGCGCTGTCCAGCAACTCGAGGAGCATGTCAGCCGGCATTTCATTCGCGGCCAAACGGTGCTCCAGCACGTAGGAAAGCATGACCCCCATTGCCTGGGCCGCGGAAATCTTACCCGTTTCCGCCACTGCCCATCCAAGCTTAAAGGCCAGCGGCTGCGGGCCAGCTCCGAGCGTGCAACCGGCCAGGGCCGCCGCATGGGCAACTGTCAGGGACAGCGGCCCTCCAATTTCCGAGTCTCCCGCCAGGCCGTTCAGGCCCATGGCGGCCAGTTTGGCGGCGGTACGGGCGTATACGACGTCCATGGGGTTGGCATCGGCCGTAAACATGGCCTCCAGGGCAAGGGTCAGCGCGGTCAAACCCGTCTCCGCCAGAGCGACATCGCCGGGTTGGCCGACTGACCGGGGATCAAGAAAAAGAAGCGGTGGCATGAGGTTGACCGACCGGAGGGTTTTTCCCTGGAGGCGGACATAGCCCGAGAGCTCCAGGCCATCGGCCGTGGCCGACGGGATAACGGCCAAGGGACGGAGGGACCGTGGGATCCCCTTTCCTTCGATAAATGCATCCGGATTTTCCTCACCGGTGGAGACCATCAGATTCAGCCATTTGGCCATGTCGATGAAAGGCCCCTGGCCGACGGCCACAATGGCATCGCAGTCCTTGTCCCGGTAGATAGCCGCGAGCTGCGCGGCAACGCTTGCCGGATCTTCAACAGGAATCGCCTCCACAACCCCCAGTGTCATTTCAGCGTTTTTGAAGGCATTGAGTACGGGTACGAGCCGCTTTTCCTGCGCTGCCGGTTCATCACCGATAATCAATGGTTTGACGGCATTCATGGCACGCATCTCGAATGCGATGTTTTCCAGGGCCCGATCACCACAATGGGTCTTGACCGGGCATTCGAATTCAAAACAGGTGGGTAAGGGCATGGTTAAGTTTCCGTCGTCGTTTGTGTTAGGTCATCAAATCATGAGCATCGGTGGTTGTCGACCAAAGAGCGGCAAGATATACGGCCGCGCCTGCCAAAGCGCGGGCAGGATCAATACCCCAGGATCGTCCGCCAGTAAATTCGCGTACGATGGAGCAATTTTTGCCCGAGGGGCCATCGGGGATAGCGTTTGACCGCCAGCCGGGCAATGAATTTGGGCAACAGATAAATTTGCACGGCATCGAGAATACGTACCACCGCGCAAGCATAGCCCACCTCCCCGTCCACCACAAGTCGGTCGCGGGCGGTGGCCACAGGGGTATTTTCACGAAAGGTGAACGTCAGAAAGCCGGCGTCCAGATGCTTGAATTCCATCTTCAGATCCACCGGTTGGGGCGTGATGCGATGCCCCAGGTAGCGGGCGGTGCCTTCAGCCGTTCTCCGGACCACTAAATGCGGGCCTGCCGGCATGACGCCCAGGGCAAAGGTGAAATTTTCCGGCAAGTCCTTGAATTCCTTCCGCACACGGTCATCAACGCGGGAAGCCGCCTGGACGGCCCGTCCCATGAACCACAGGAGAACGCATATATAGCTTTGCTTCAGATAACTTTTCCCGGATCTTTTTTCACTATAAATCAATTCCATGGCAACCCCTGTTTCCTTTTCAGTCGGTTTGGACCCCATGCAGCGCGCGGATGGCGCCGGTCGTCAAGCCGCCACCATTCGAATGGCTTCCACCGGACAATTGTCGGCACACTGCCCGCAATGGATACACCGGGTTTCATCTTCAAGAAAGGGATAGCCATGGGGATCTTTGGCGGATCCGCTTGGCGCGACGCCGATGCAACTGACAGGACAGTCATCCACACAGATTTTACAGGCCATGCATTTCTTGCGTTTGAATGCCGGAATGGGGCGGGCGTCCGTCTTCATTGGGCTTCCTCTCTTTTCGGACCGCGTAAATATTGGCATGCGGATATCGTATCTTTTTTTATCAAGTCGGTATTAACGCACGGGGGCTAAAATTGTCCATCGTTTCAATAGCCATCAATTGCGTTCGCCAACCACCGTGATCGGCGCTTGAACAAGCGGGCCGATGACTTCGGGATCAGGTTTGCCGCTGGTGGTATCCCAGCCAAACTGCTGCCAGTAGTCGTGGATCATTTTTTGGATGTCGACGCAACGGCCCTTGTTGGCACCGGTTGAAAGAGCTGGCTGGCCGGTGGTGCGGGGAGCGGGGATATTCCGGCGCGGATCCCGCCCGTGTTTGATGTTGAACGCCTGGCGCAGTGTCTGGACCGCCTCGCCGATGGCCATGTAGTCCTCCGGGCTTTTTTTCCAACCTGTGGCGGCGTTGAGCCAGTCGAACATGGGGATCCGGTCCGCGCCCAGGAAAGCGCCGAAAACACATGCCCCGGCGCCGTTCAACACGTTCACGTATTTGCTGCAAGCGGCGCTGCAGATGGCTTTGGATTCGTCCGCCACATATTTACGGCCCTTGAAATAAAGCATATCCGGCTTGGGCAGGCCGGGGATTTTTTTCCACAGGCGATACATCTCGTAGTAGAGCTGGGCGCCCACCGTATGTTTGCCCGGACTGGGTTCCACCGCATAGTGCACGGCAAATCCCGGGTCGCAGCGCCCGTCGTGCATGGGCAGTTCCTGCCCCCCGGCGTGGATGGCGTAATGGTGGGCATCACGACCGATTTTGTCTGCTGCGACTTTGGTGCCGTCCGCCAGCAAATCGCCGATACCCTCCCGCTGCACCATTTTTTCAATCAGGACCACAATGGCTTCAGTATTGCCCCAGGTCAGTTCCAATCCATCGGTGTCGGCGGTGGTGATCAACCCCTTTTCAAAACATTCGATGGCAAAGGCCACTGTTCCGCCGGCGGAAATGGAATCCATGCCGGCCCGGTTCAACAGTTCGTTCAGATAAAAAATGCTGTCGGCATCCTCGTTGAGGCACAGGCCGCCCAGGGCCAGCACCGTTTCATATTCGGGTTTGTGGGTTTCGCTGAACCGGCCGTTGGTGGTGCAAATGCCGCCGCACCCGACAGGACAGGAATAACAGTGGTATTTGACGACTTCACACTGGCGGAAAATATCCGGATTGACCGTCTGGGAGCGTTTGGCATCGAAATCCCGGTTGGTGCCCTTCCAGTTCTTGATGGGTGAGTCCCCCATTTCCACCGACATCTGGTTCATGGAGGTGGTGCCCCATTTGTTGAGCATGAGCTTGAACATAAGGCCGTCCATGGCCATCTGGGTCGGTAGCATGCGCATGAGCGTACCGATTTTTCCCAGCATTCCCCCGGACACAAAGGGAATCTGGAAGCTGGCCCAACGGTTGCATTTGCGGCTCAGGCGATGCACGGCATCGCGGTCATGGGGTTTGATTTTGCGGGTTCCCGACAGAACGATGGCCTTGAGCTTCTTGGAACCCATGACCGCCCCCAGACCGGATCGGGCGGCAATCCGGCCCCGGTCGGTACAGATGCCCGATATGAGCGACAGGTTCTCACCGGCCGGACCGATGCAGGCCACCCGGGGCATTTTCTTTTTACGGCAGCGCTCGGTCAGGAGGGCTTCGGCTTCCACCGCATCCTGACCCCACAGGTCCCCCGCCGGGCAGATGGACGCTTTGCCGTTTTTGATCTCCAGATAGACGGGTGTGTCGCTGCACCCGCGGATAAAAATACCATCATAGCCGCAGCGTTTGATGGCCGGGGCCAGCATTCCGCCGCAATTGGCATCGCCCCAGCCACCGGTCAGGGGGGACTTGCCCACCACGGTCCAGCGGCCGGTAAACAGGCTCCCGGTACCCGTCAGGATCCCGGCTACAAAGCCCAACATGTTGTCAGGCCCGAGCGGATCAGCCCCGGCCGGGATATCCCGGTGCAGGACATAGGCACCAAGGCCCATGCCGGCCAGAAAGCGCTCGTACACCCAATCAGGAATGACCTCCTCCTGAATGTCACCGGTAGTGAGATCGACCTTTAGAATCGTGCCCGTGTAGCCTCTGTCCATGCTACCCCTCCTGACATCTGAATGGGATCCAATGGAATTGCCGTGTAGTCAGCCGTATCGGCCTGAATCAACGGACCGCCCTAATGAACTTTATTCAGGATTTGTTGACACACCCAAAGGGTATTGTCAATAATATTTTTCAGCCGCTTGGCCGATAAAATATCATTGTATTTATTGTTAAATTAACATATCGTACACGAATACGCTCCAGGGTGCCACGGCCACCGCCCGGGCCGGCATTTTGGGGTTCGCCTGACGCGTTTCTTTTGAATCCGGGGCGCTCGCCCTAAAGCGCCCCATGATAATGCAGGTTACCTAAAAAAATTTCCAGTTTCGACGAGCATTGCTGACCAAGCACCGGAAAAAGCCATGGACACCCGTAAACGCCTGAAACGGCAATCGAATCGGAAAGCAAAGATCATTGAAGCGGCCAGCCGCCTCTTTGTCCAAGGGGGGCTGGAGGATCTCAGTCTCACGTCCATTGCCCGGGCCGCCGGGATCAGCAAGGGCACGCTCTATTATTATTACGCCACCAAAGAAGCGCTTATTTTCGACATCGCCGAAAAACACGTTCATGATATCACGGATTTTATTTTTGATTTAATCGAGACAGGCGGCCCCCAATCCGATCCGGAAGATCTGATCCGCCTCCTTTTCCGCAAACACAAAGAAAACCACATCCGCATGCGTCTGCACCTCAATCTTGTCTGCCAGGCCATGAACGGCAACGACGAGATAAAAACCCGCTACCAGGAAATCTATGCCTACTGGTATGCCCGGGCCCTTGAAGCCATCGAACGCCTCATGCCGGACCACCCGGACCGGGAAACCCTGGCCCACTTGATGATCACCACCATCGACGGCCTGAACGTCCAAACCATGCTGGGGGTCGAAACCGTAGCCGAAGACGATGTCGCCCGCTATCTGACCGCCCGGGTGGAAGGCAAGTGAAGCAGCTTCAACCTACCCCTGCCCCCCCCATCATCTCATCCAAGCACGCCAGGGATGCCAGCAGCGGTTCGTAAGCGAATACCTCCAGGGACACCGTACCGGTGAATTCCCGTAGCCATGCGGCCAGCAGGCGCCGGTATTCCACCGGCAAACCGGAAAGGGCAACGTGGTCCTGATCGCCCCTGAGACCATGCAAATGGCCGATGGCAATGCGTTTTCCGTATGTTGCCAGGAATGCTTCCAGGTCACCGTTCTGCAAGGCTAAATGCCCGATGTCCAAGCAAACGCTGAGATCAAAGGCTTCGATGAGGGAATCCAGCCAATCGAAGGGAAAGAAAAGATTCTCCAGGGCCAGCCGCCGTCCTGAAATTCCGGTTTGCATCAGGTTTTCCAAACAATCGGCGGCCAGCTGCTGCCAGTCCCCCAGCGGCCTGGCAGCGTGAACATTTTCCGGTGGTTCGAGATGCAGAACATACACGGAGGGGTTTAGCGGTGCCAGCCTGAGGATGAAGTCCCGCATGATCCGGTCGGCCCGGTCACGGACAGGACGCTCAGGGTGGGTCAGGGCGAGGTCGGTGGGCAGGTGAATGTTGTAGGTGATCGCATGCTCCTCCCCCAGCCGGGCGAGGTCACGGATCAATTTATCCTTCGGCCGGCTGTCCGGCTGACTTTCGAACATCAGGAGTTCGATCTCATCCAGGAAGGGCCCCAAGCGGGCGACATTGTCGGTATAGCCGGCCGGGTAGATAAACGATGTCGTCCCCGTTCGGAAGGGGTAGCGCTTCTTCCATGAATCCGGAAGCATGGGCAGTTTAGAAGTCATGCCGAAATCCCCCACATGCTTCCTTTTCTTTCCCGGGAAAGAAAAGGCATAATAAAATCAAGGATCACGGATCGGTAGAAACTCTCCAGAGTCTCCACCAGAGCCGACAGGTTTAGCCCCAAATCAAGCGCGCCAACACAGGCAACGCCCAAAACGCCAACAGGGCCCAAACAGCCGTGAGCAGCATCATGTCACAGGCTTTCCCGATATCGCCGGGCTGGGCCGATGCAAATTCCCCGCCGATCCAGGGTTTGGCCACCAGTGTCCCATGATAGCGGTTGGGCCCGCCCAGTCGAAGGGCCAGGGCGCCGGCGAAAGCGGCCTCCGACAGGCCGGCGTTCGGGCTGGTGTGCTTCCTTCCGTCCCGCCAGGCCAGGGCCAGGGCCGGACGCCACCGCCCGTTGAGCATGGCGGCGGCCAGGGCGACCAGGGGCACGGTCAAACGGGCCGGCAGCCAGTTGGCCGCATCGTCCAGGCGGGCCGCCGCCCTTCCGAAGTCCCGGTAGCGATCGTTCTTGTAGCCGATCATGGAATCCAGGGTGTTGACCATCTTGTAAGCCAGGGCCAGGGGCGCCCCGCCGATGACCGCGTAAAACAACGGGGCCGTAATCCCGTCCACCAGGTTTTCCGCCACGGTTTCCACGGCTGCCCGGCTGACTCCCGCCCGGTCCAGGCGATCGGTTTCCCTTCCGACGATCATGGCCACACTGCGGCGGGCCGCCGGCAGGTCATCCCGATGAAGATCCTTCGCAACCACTAGGGCGGCATCCTGCAAAGAACGGGTGGCCAAACAGTAATAAATCAAAACGATCTCCAACAGAACACCCAACCAGGGCGTGAGGGCGTAGGCCGCTTTGATGAGGATCAATGCCAGGCACCAGGTGCCCGCCACCATAACGACCGCAAACACCAGCCCCCGCCGGAACAGACCGGACTCCGATCCCCTGAAATAAGGCTCCCCGACCGTTATGGCCCGCCCCATCCAGCGGATCGGGTGCGGCAAAAAAGAGGGGTCGCCCATCAACAGATCAAGGATAAAGCCCAGCAGAACCGTCAACGGCAGGATAATGGCAATGACTTCGGTCATAGAAATCTCAGGTCGCCAAAAGACTCTCCAGCAATTCGGCACAGCGTTGGTTTATTTCGCGGTCCTGCAGGGAAATCCGGATGAATCGATCCGACAGTCCCTTGAAATTGGCACAGTCGCGCACCAGGATTTTGTTCCGGGCCATCTCCCGGCAAATGTCCTCCGACCGATGCGGGCGGGGAAGCTGGATCAGAAAGAAACCAGTGACGCTGGGGTACAGCCGGATACCGGGAATGGCGGCCAGACGCCGGGTCATGTAGGTCTTCTCTTCGGTCAGCCGGGACCGTGTTGCCTCAACAAACCGGTCGATCCCTTCATCGGGTCGTAAAAGGAATCGCACCGCCTCCATGGCCAGGCTGTTGACGCTCCAGGGAAGGGCATAATGCCGCATGCGGTCCACAAGACCGGGATCACCGACCATATACCCGATGCGCAGGCCTGGTATGCGAAAAATCTTGGACATGGAGTGCAGCACCAGGACATTGGCCGGGCGTTCGGCCATCAGGGAACATTCATCCGGCTCCGGCACGAACGGCAGATAGGATTCGTCCACGACAAAGGTCTTGTCGGGAAACTTCCGGCTCAGGCGCCGCAAGGCCTCCCCTTCCACCAGGCAGCCGGTGGGATTGTTGGGGTTGCAGATATAGACCGTGTCACAGGGTTGCAGTACATCCTCGATGGCGACCAGGTCCGGTTTGAAGTCATCCTCCTTGCGGGTCAGCCAGCAGGCGCTGTCCACCCCGTTCTGGCGGCAGCCGTCCCGGTAGTCCGCATAAGTCGGCCCCACGATCAACGCCAGCCTGGTTTCCAGAGCCCGGGGCAGGCTGTAGATGAGCGGGGTAGTGCCGTTGCCGGCCAGGATCTGGTCTTCCGGGATGCCGAAACGCTCCGCAAACAGGGCCACGGCGCCATGGGCGTCCACCTCGGGCAGGGCCTGGATCCGCGTCATGTGGTCTTGCAGATGCGCCACAAGGCCGGGCGGCGGGCCAAAAGGATTGACATTGCTGCTCATGTCGGTGATGGCATCGGTCGGGCAGCCCAGGGCCGCGGCCAAAGCATAGATATTGCCGCCATGGCCGCGGATCATCGCAGCACCGCCATGGCCATCAGAAAAAAAAGCGCGCTCTCGGCCACTTCCGTCATGGCACCCAGCATGTCCCCGGTGATGCATCCGATTTTACGCCGGTAATAAATAAGCATCAGCATCACCATCATGAGGAAAAAGAGATTCAGAACAATGGCCCGCCATCCCAAAAAAAAGGAAAGGGCCACGACGACCATCAGCCCGCCGAAATCGCGGGCAGTCAGCGGCGTGGCGAAAAGGTCGAATCCGGTACCGCCCTCACTTCGGCCGTAGGGCAGCCCCCGGATGGCGAAAAGCATGGCCCCGCGGGCATAGGCCGGGATCAATACCAGCAGGAACAGGCGATGCCGCCCCAGCCCGGCCAGTCCGCTCCATTTGAGTGCCAGGAAAGACACCACCGTCACCAGGGCCATGGCGCCGATGCGGCTGTCCTTCATAATGGCCAGGGCCTTGTCCACCGGTCGGTGCCCGTATAGTCCGTCGGCCGTATCCCCCAACCCGTCCAGGTGCAGGGCCCCGGTCAATACGATGAGCAGCACCATATCGAGCGCTGCCGCTGCGGACGGCGCCCACAGCCTGGCAACGACCGCGTCGAACCCGGCCAGCAGAAGCCCCAGCAGCAGGCCCACAATGGGAAACCAGGCAATCATCTCCCGGGGCATATAGGTGCCTTTGCCCCCCAGGGGCAAAACCGTCAGAAACTGGATGGCGGCAATGAGTGGTTTCATGGGTGCGATATTGGTCCCTCCCCGCCGGCCGGTTTGATGGTGACCGGGATGCCCGCCACGGTCATCACGACTTCCCCGGCCCATTGGGCCATTTTCTGGTTGAGGCTGCCGGCCCAGTCCCGGAACCGGCGGCTCAAGGCATTGTCGGGCACGATCCCCAATCCCACTTCGTTGGCCACCAATATGACCGGACCCGCAGCTGCGGACAGGGCTTGCCGGAGGGCATCGAAGTGATGCTCCAGCGTGTCGTCATCCGCATCGGCGAGGATTAGATTGGTCAGCCAGAGGGTCAGGCAATCCACCAGGATAACGGTCTGGGGGGCGCTGTGTTGCCCAATGACGGCGGCAATGTCGAGGGGCTCTTCGATGGTCTCCCATCCCGCGTCCCGTTCCCGACGATGGCGATCGATCCGGGCCCGCATTTCATCGTCATGGGGCTGGCAAGTGGCCACAAAGATCCTGCGACGGGCCTCGATCTGATTCGCCTGCCGGAGAGCGGCCGAACTCTTGCCGCTGCGGCAGCCGCCGATGTAGAACTGTATTTGATTAGATTTCGACATTTTAAAATATTATTTATAATGATTGGCTTTAAGTATTGAAAGGGTTCGAGGATCCAAGGGGTCGAGGGTTCAAGTGAGTGCCGACCGAAGTCTACCCGTCCCCTCTTTTTTCCTTACCCTGGAATCCTTGACCCCTTGGCCCCCTGACGCCTTATTTCTGCCTTTCCCTCGACCCCTCGGCCCCTCAAGTTTTATTCCACCAACGCCTGGATGGCCGCCATGTCGATATGCGCTTCCATGTGGTCGGCCAGTGCTTCGTAGGCCTGATTGCGCGCCAGGGGTCCCTGGAGTTCCCCGACCGCAAGCGCTCCCAGGCCGATGCCGGCAAGCCATTTGCGGACAATGGCCGGGGTGTCGAACAGGCCGTGCAGATAAGTACCCATGGCCCGCCCGCCGGCGGCCACGCAGCCGTCCGCGTCCCCACACACCTGGCCGTTGCGTTCGGCCACCTGCAGCAAGGCTTCGGCCGCTTCCTGCCGGGTGGTCTGTCCCATGTGGATTTCGTAGCCGTGTCCCTCGATGCCTTCCCAGGAAAAGCGTGTCAGGGTTGTTGTCTTGGGTGCCTGGAGTATCGTTTCCACCGGCAGCAAGGCCAGTCCGTCGGTGCGCCCCGGCCGCCCTTCCAATCCATCGGGATCGATCACCGAGGTCCCCATCATCTGGTAGCCTCCGCAAATTCCCAGCACGGAACCGCCGGTTTCTAAATACCGCCGAATGGTTTCGGTCCAGCCGCTTTGGTGCAGCCAGTCCAGATCCGCACGGGTATTTTTGGATCCCGGCAGGATGACAGCGTTAAATCCCTCCAGGGGCTGCATCTTTTCGAGAAAAGCAACTGTCATCCCATCCACGGCCTGCAAGGGTTCGAAATCCGTGAAGTTGGAAATATGGGGAATGCGAATAATCCCCACCGCGGCCTGAATGTCCGCCGTGGTGTTCACCCGCCCTGGTTGTTCGATCACCACGGAGTCCTCCTGGTCGATAACGAAATGATGATACCAGGGCAGCACCCCGAAAACCGGCTTGCCCGTGCGTTTCTCGATCCAATCGACCCCGTCCTGAAACAGGCTCAAATCCCCGCGAAAACGGTTGACGATGAAACCGGCAATCCGCCGGCGCTGCTCCGCCTCCAGGCATTCCAGAGTGCCCACGATCTGCGCGAACACCCCGCCGCGATGGATGTCGGCCACCAGGATCACCGGGGCCTCGGCATATTCGGCCATGCGGAAATTGACGATGTCGTGGGCGGCCAGGTTGACTTCGGCACAGGAGCCGGCCCCCTCCAACACCACGGTTTCGAAATTTCGCCGCAGCCGGTCCAACGCACCGCAGGCCGTATCGAAAAGAAGATGCTTGTACCGGTGGTACTCCGCCGCGGTCTGGTTGGTGCGGGCCTCTCCCAGCAGGACCACCTGGGAGCCCACCTCACTGGTGGGTTTCAGCAGGATGGGATTCATGTCCACATGGGGTGGCAGGTCGCAGGCCTCGGCCTGGGCGATCTGGGCCCGCCCCATTTCCAGACCCTCGGGCGTTACCCCGGAATTGTTGGACATGTTCTGGGCCTTGTAGGGCACCACCCGGATACCGCGCCGGTGCAGGCAGCGGCAGATGCCGGTGGTCACCACGCTTTTGCCCACATCCGAGCCTGTGCCGAACACGGCCAGGCAGCGGGCCGATGGATTACTTTTCAATGCCCACCCTCGCCGGAATCCCGTTGTGGTAGTAATGTTTCACTTCGCGCATCTCCGTCACCAAATCCGCTTTAGCCAAGATTTCCGCAGGCGCCGAACGTCCGGTCAGCACCAGTTCGACCCCTTCGCCGCACACCGCCATCAGCCCCTCGATCTCTTCTTCGGTCAACAGCCCCAAGTGTAGGGCCACCATACTTTCATCCAGAATGACCATCTGATAATGACCGCTGGCAAGGGCTTCCCGGGCGGCCTCGTATCCCCGCCGGGCGGCCTGCCGGTCTTCTTCCGAGGGCTTGCCCCGCACGAACCGGCCGGTGCCGAATTGTGCCAGGCTCACCTGGTCGCCCAGCCGTTTCAAGGCCTTGAGTTCGCTGTAGTCGCCCGCCTTCATGAACTGGGCGATGTAAACCCGGAAACCGGCCCCCACGGCCCGCAGGCAAAGCCCCAGGGCGGCCGTAGTCTTGCCTTTCCCGTTGCCGGTGTAAACCTGCACGCATCCGATGGTCGCCGGGTTCTCGATTGGCTTGTCTGGCATGGTGTTCCTCAATCCTTCACGTCGATCCGCAAGACCTCACTTCCGGTCCATATTGTATTTTTGGGCATACCCCCGGGGGGTGATCATGAAGCCGTCATAAGCGGTGGTGGTGGAATTGCCCACAAAAACGATCGTCTGCATGCCCACTTCCGCCCGGGACAGATTCTCCAGGGTCGTCACCTGCACCACCTGGTTGTCTCGGGTGGCGCCGGTGACGATGCCGGCCGGCGTTTCCGGGCGACGATAACCACTCATGATGTCACAGGCCCGCTGCAGGTTGTCCGGCCGCCGCCGGCTCTTGGGATTGTAGATGACGATGACGAAATCGGCCTGGGCCGCGGCCGCCAGCCGATTTTCAATCGTCTCCCAGGGCGTCAGCAGGTCGCTCAGGCTGATGACGGCGAAGTCATGGGTCAGAGGCGCCCCCAGCAGGGCGGCTCCGGCCGCCAGGGCCGGTATGCCGGGTACGATCTCGATCTGCAGTGCTTGATCTTCATCCAACGGACCGGTCGCGTTCAGGGGCAATTGCCGTTTCTGGCAGATCTCCAGGATCAGACCGGCCATGGCATAAATCCCGGCGTCACCGCTGGAAACGACGGCCGTGACCTGCCCGGCCAGGGCCGCGGCAATACCGGCATCGACGCGGTCCACCTCTTTGGTCATGCCCGTGCTGATGACCTGTTTGCCGGAAACCAGGGGGCGGATAAGATCGATATAGGTGGTATAGCCGACCACCGTATCCGCGGCCGCTAGCACCTCTTGGGCCCGCGGCGACAGGTGGTCGAGACCTCCGGGGCCTATGCCGACGATGTAGAGTTTATTCGGGCGATGGCGATCGTCACGTTGGGCGTGGTCTGTTTGGGAACAATCAGGGGCCCCCTTCCCGAGGCCAGAATGGCGGCTGCTTCGCATACGCTTGGAACTCCTACGTGTTTCTCGACTATGGCCGAGGGCGATGGGATATCTGTGACCGTTGCCAGTTGATCCCGGGTAAAAAAAGATAAGGGCCGCGACAAATCCGCGGCCAGCGCCAGCAATCCCTCTTCGTCGGCCTTGATATCGATGCTGGCCAAACCGGCGATGCAAGCGGCGGACAAGCTAAATTGCGCCAGCACGTGATCCAGCAACGCCCGCATCTCGGTGCTGGGTGTATGACGGTTGCAGCCCATGCCGATAAAAAGGGATGCGGGTCGCAATATCAGGGTTTCCGCCGGCCGGTCAATGCGAATATCATCGACCCACACGCCCGGACCGGAAGAATCGGCGTCTTCCCCCGCTTTGACGGCTTGGGTCGGCAGGGCCCCCAGAAGGTATCCGTAGGGATCATGCAGGCCAATGGATCGGCCTTCGAGCAGGGCCATGCTCACATGGCGGATGGCCTCGGGATTTTCAATGACCAGATGCCGTTCCTGGGCGATCAGATCGATGGCCGGCACCTGGTGCAGATCGGTGGCCGTGGTGATCACCGCCTGGGCCCCCAGGCAGGCCCCTATCCGGCGGGCCAGACGGTTGGCGCCCCCCAGATGGCCGGAAAGAAGGCTGATGGCATACTGTCCGCATTCGTCCATCACCACCACGGCGGGATCTTTGGTTTTGTGCTGCAGCAGGCCCCCCAGGGACCGCACCACGATACCGGTGGCCATGATAAAGACATGGCCCGCATACTGATGGAAATGCCGGGGCAGGATTTCGGCCAGTCGGGCAAATGGGATGGCCCCGGGAGCGTTTTCGGCAGCGCGCTGCCCCACAAACAGGCGGCTTTCCGGGAAATGCGCCTGCAAGCGGTGCCCCAGGGCGGCCCCCTCGGCCGTCAGGGTCCAAATGGCTATGGGATTGAAACGTGCAGTCATGTCCGTGCCGTTATCAGGTCTAAAAACAACCGGGCAATCGCCGGCTCAGGAAGATTCGTCTTGTGGAGACCGGTAGCCATGGGCAAAACCGGCGTCGTAGAGCTTGGACTTGTGCTTCAGGCTCTCTAGGCTGACATCCAGCACCCGTCCCACGATAATGACCGCCTGGCGGCGAATTCCGGCCCGCTCCACCTCGCCGGCCATACGATCCAGGGTTGTATACACGATCTTTTCGTCCGGCTGGCTGGCCCGGTAGACCACGGCACAGGGCGCCGATGGACCGTAAGCCTCCTGCAGGACTTCAACCACGCGCTGGACCAGACCGATGCTCAGGTAAATGGCCATGGTGGCTTTGTGGGCCGCCAGGGCGGCCAGGGCCTCGCCCTCCGGCACCGGCGTGCGGCCGGCCATGCGGGTAATGATCAGGGTCTGGGACACTTCCGGAAGGGTGTACTCGATCCCCATGGCCGCCGCGGCGGCAAATGCCGCGGTCACCCCCGGGATGACCCGGTAGGGAATCGACTGGCGGTTCAACTCCGCCATCTGCTCGAAAATGGCCCCGTAAAGGCTGGGATCGCCCGTGTGCAGGCGGACCACATGCCGGCCCTCCAGCCAGGCGCCTTCCATGGCGGCCACAATCTCTTCCAGGGTCATGCCGGCGCTGTTCAGCGTACGGGCGCTGGCAGGGGCCCATTTTAGAACGGCTTCCGGCACCAGGGACCCCGCATAGATCACGAGATCGGCCTGGGCCAGGGCTTTCTGCCCTTTGACGGTAATCAGCTCCGGGTCCCCCGGACCGGCCCCCACGAACAATACCGGCGGATGTTCCTGTGTCATGTCAACCTCACTGTCTTTCTACTCACCATCGGGTCTTTTCTTACGGCCGCGGATGATCCATACCGGGTTCATGGCCTGCATGCGCTCGCTGTCGGCCAGGGGCTGGCTGCGGCTGGCCTGAACCTGCACGACATCGATGTCCATGGCGTTGGATCGCAGGCAGCGCACCGTATCGTGAAGGTTGTCCAAGAGGACCGTGTTGACCACCAGAACCTCCTCCCCTGTCAACCGACGGCATACCTTTGCGATGATCTCGATCAGGGCCTTCCCGCCGCCACCGATGAACACCCGGTCCGGGTCCGGCAAGTCTCCCAACCCGTCCGGCAATACCGTTTCCACCACATCCAGATTGGCGACGCCGAACCGATCCCGATTGGTGCGAATCTGTTCGATCCGGTTCGGATTTTTCTCCACGGCCACAATCCGCCCGCCGGGCATCAGCAATGAGGCCTCGATGGCAACGGCGCCGCTGCCCGCCCCCAGGTCCCACAAAACCTGTCGGGGCCCCAGTTCCAACCGAGCCAACGTCACGGCCCGGACTTCCGCCTTGGTAATCAGACCCTGTTCATGGGCGTAGGCCGACTCGGGCATCCCCAGGTGCAGGCCCGGGCGTTCCCCGCCCTCCCCCGGCATTCTTTTGAGGATGACCATATTGGGGCTGTTGAAATCCTGTTTTCCGATCGTTTCCGGACGGTGCCAGGAGACACGCTCCTCATCGGTGCCCATGCATTCGAAGACCCCGATCCGGAAATCCAGGACCTGGCGGCGGCTCAGAAAATCCCCCACCCACTGGGGGGAACAGGCAGGATCCGTAAATACCGCAATGCGCTTCGCCTGCCCCAGGGCCCGGGCCAGCCGGTCCTCCTGACGCCGACCGTGGAGGCTGACCACCGGCACATCCTGCCAGGGTTCCCCGATCCGGGCAAAAGCGGCCGCCACCGAGGTGATATTGGGATAAAACCGGATATTTTCCCGCCCCAGGTTCCGCGCCAGATAACTGCCGATACCGAAATACAGCGGATCGCCCGAAGCCAGCACCACAATACGCTTGTCCTTCCGGATGCCCTCCCGGATCACTTCCGCAAGCTGTTTCAGGTCGGCGGTCACCGTGTACGTTTCGGGGACCCTGTCCCGGAAAAAAGCCAGATGGCGCCGCCCCCCCACCAGGAGATCGGCCGCCGCAATCACGTCGCGATGGACGGCCGTCAAGTCGCCGGGGGACATGCCCATGCCGATGATCGCGACCGGTTGGGCGGGGCCTGTTTGTGAAGTTGGCATGCTGCGCGTATTCCTATCTGATAAAGGGTCGTCAATTCGAAATTAGTGTATCAGGGGAAACAGGTATATATATCCTAAACACACGTGCGGCGCACTCCAATTTTTCCTGCTTTCTAATTCCCTTTTTCGAGTTTTACCCTTTCAGCTTTCAGCTTGACGCTTTGAGCTTATGGCTCTGCCGAAGGCAGCGCTTTCAGCTTTGATCCTGGCGCTTTTTCTCCTGGCTCCTGGCTTCTGAATTCTTTTTCTGCAGCCCGATTTTCCTAATTTCTATTTACCTGGTTTCTCAATGACTTGAATCAAAAATAACATCGCCCTCGTAATCGAAAATCAGGCTGCGCACCGCCGGTTTGCCTTCCGCAAAAATGCCGGCATGCCGAACGATCTGCTGTCCAACCCGGCCAATGACTTCCGGGTATTTCCCATTGAGCAGTTCAAAGGCATGCCGGGCCGTATTGGCCTGGCGGACGGCCTCTACCAGTTGTGGACGCCCGGTCACATCGGCGGTCCATTGGGCCAGCCGGTCCAGCAGGAGTTCCGATTTCGCGGCATGGGTATGGGGTACCCCCATGGCCATTTTGACGGCCTTGCCGAAAAAAACCGCCAGGATAATACGGCGCACCCCCATCTCTGCGGCCGCCGCCAGGGCGAACTGGAAGTAATCGCCGATCTGGATGAACTGCTCCTCGTGCCATTCGGGAAACAGTGCCTGGCTGAACCGTTCGCTGCGTCGCCCGGTGGTCATCACCACCGTATCCCGCTCCGCAGCCCGGGCAACCGAAAGGGCCGAGCGGATGGTGGCCGTATAGGCCTCGTGGGACAAGGGTTTGACGATACCGGTGGTGCCGAGGATGGACAGCCCGCCGACGATGCCCAACCGGGCATTGAGGGTGTTGCGGGCCAGGGCTTCCCCCTGGGGCACAAAAATCTCGACATCGATAGCGGCCGGTTTGGCGTCCCGTCCGAGAACCTGCTCCACGGCCTGCCGGATCATAAGGCGCGGCCCGGGATTGATGGCGGCTTCACCCGGCGGCATTTCAAGCCCCGGTTTGGTCACGCGCCCCACGCCCTGCCCTCCCCGGATCGTAAGGATCAAGGTCTCTTCATCCGCTCGAGACGCCGGCGAAAGGGTCACCCGGGCCCCGATTTCCGCCCTGTGGGTCACGTCCGGATCATCGCCGGCATCCTTTATCACCGTGGCCACGGCTGTTTCCGTGGACAGACGTTCCAGAGAGTGGACCGGTATCGACACACGGCCCTCTGTCAGGAAGTCAATGCGCACGGAGCGGGGATCCGCTGACGTCACCAGGGCCTTAAGCGCTGCTTTGGTGGCGGCAGCCGCCGCCGTTCCCGTTGTAAAACCGCTTCGCAGTCGCTTTCGGCTCATCGTCTGCGCCCCACCGGTGTCCGTTGATTCTCCTGATCACTCTTCGGCCGAGGCCATCAGGATCAAAGCATTGACAACACTAGCGGCCACATTGGAACCGCCTTTGCGGCCCTTGTTGGTGATGAAGGGGATATCCATATCCACCAGCAGCGCTTTGGATTCGGCCGCGTTGACAAACCCCACCGGCAGTCCCACCACCAGGGCCGGCGCGGCCTTCCCCGATTTTATGAGGTCCATCAGCCGCAGAAGGGCGGTCGGAGCATTGCCGATCACGTAGAGCCCTTCCCGCATCATGGGGATGGCCGCATCGACGGCGGCCATGGCCCGGGTACATCCGGAATCCCTTGCGGCGTGGGCCACCGTAGGATCATTGATCAGGCATTCCAAAGAGCCGCCGAAACGCAGGACGGCGCTTTTGCGAATGCCGGCCCGGGCCATGTTGGTGTCGGTCACCACATTGCGGCCCTTGCGAATGGCCTCCACACCGGCGGCCACCGCATCGTCATGGAAGCGCACCGTCGTGAGATATTCGAAATCGGCACTGGTATGAATCATCCGACGCACGATCTTCCACTGGTCCTCCGGAAAACCGTGTTCGCCGGCTTCTTTTTCGATGATGTCAAAGCTGAGGGCTTCGATTTCCGCCGGTTTCATGTATGTGGGGTCCTTTCGCATGGCGTCCTGCACTTGTTGGAATAGCCGCAGGTTCAATGGCAATGGGGGAAAAAGGGTCCAAGGGATCAAGGGGTCAGGGATTCAAGTTCAAAACTCCCACGGGGCAAATCAATCCCACTTTCTCTTTCCTGAAGCTCCCGGTTTTCCTGATTTTCCCTGTTTTTGGCAGTTCCTTTGAGCTTTCAGCTTTGAGCTTGTGACTTTGCCGCAGGCAGTTGCTTTGAGCCTGCGACGCTGCCGCAGGCAGCCATCTTTTGCCTCCAACCTCAGACCTCAAACCTCTATCGCTTGCGAAGCAAGCCCTCTTCCGCCTTGAACTTCCGACAACGTTCCACAAAGTGACTGGCCATATCGGGATTACTGCCAAAATGCAAGTGAATATAACTGCCCAGGGTGTTCCGGACAAGGTAGCCTTCCTCCCTTAAAATTTCTCCGGATCGCGGGGTTGCGGCATATACCGTTGCAACACCGGGGGCATCCTTTACTAGTTCCGAATAGTGAAACTCGTGACCGCGCCCGACAAGTCCGGGCGGCCCCAGGGGAGAAGCTTTGGCCAGCCTGATTTCCCGATAGCCTAACGCCTTGCGGCAGGTCAGCATACGCGTACCCATCGGAAAACAGCCGGCCATGGGCCAGGTCTCTCCCCCGGCATCGGTCAGCTGCTCGCAGAGGTACATGAAACCGCCGCATTCGGCATAAATCGGCATGCCGGCAAGGGAACAGTCTTTCACCATGGCCCGCAGGCCGCGGTTGGCGGCCAGCTGTTCCGCCTGCAGTTCCGGATAGCCACCGCCGAAATACAACCCGTCGAGACCTTCGGGCAACCGGCGGTCGGCCAGGGGGGAAAAAAAGATAATCTCGGCACCGTGATGCGCCATTATTTCCAGATTGTCCGGATAGTAGAAGCAAAAGGCCGGGTCCCTGGCCACGCCGATGCGCACCGTACCTTCACCGGGAATACCGGAAGCCTTCCCGGTGGTATCCAGCGCCGGCAGGTGGGTCGCCATTGCCAACAGGCGATCGAGGTCCACATGGTTTTCCACCAGAGCTGCCAGACGGTCGGCGGCATCCTGGTCCAATGGATGATCGTCGGCCGTGTGCAGCCCCAGATGCCGTTCCGGAATGCCGACGGCCTCGTCGCGAGGGATACCCCCGAGACAAGGCATGGTGACATGCCCTGCCAGTGCCTCCTGGAGATAGGTCAGGTGCTTCGGACTGCCGATGCGGTTGAAGACGACCCCGGCAAACCGGACGTCTGGATCGAAGCGTTCGTAGCCCTGGACAAGCGCCGCGGCGCTACGGGCCATGCTGCGGGCATCCACCACGAGCAGCACCGGCAGATCAAGCCATTTGGCCATCTGGGCTGTGGAGCCGGCCTCACTGCGGCCGTCGTACCCGTCGTAGAGTCCCATGACCCCTTCCACCACGGCCAGATCCGCAGCACGGCAACAGCGCCGGAAAAGGTCTTGGTTATACCCCTGGGGCAGCATCCATCCATCCAGGTTGCGGCTGGTGGTGCCCGTAATCCGGGTGTGATGCCCGGGATCGATAAAATCCGGCCCGACTTTGAACGGCGCCATACGACAGCCGCGTGCCCCCAGGGCGGCCAGAAAGGCCAGGGTCAGCGTGGTTTTACCGCTGCCGCTGGACGTGCCGGCAATCATAAAGCCTTTGGTCATTCGAACCTGCTCCTCACCGCGAACCCGGATATTTCATGAGATATTCGGGCTGATTTCGTCAATGTCTGTCATCGAAACGAATTATCGCGCTACTATACCCCCCCGGAAAATCAGTTGGCAAGAGCAGGCCAACCCCATATCAAGTACACCGTGAATGAAGGCAGCACCTTTGCCGCAGCACTGGGCAACTATTTGCGTGTTTTTTCCTGAGGGCAAACAATGGTAACCAGCCGCTAATCGATTACAAACAAAGCCTTAAAACCATTTGATAATTTACGCTTTCTTATGTGGACAGGTGGGTTTAAGAGATGCCGAGGAAGGATGAATTCAGGGGGGCGGATGGCTGCGGGAGCAATTGCAAGCAACAAGAGACGACAAAAAAGGGCCGGGAAATTCCCCGGCCCCATTAGCACCTATGCCACGTAAATCATTATCCGGCCCGGTGCCGCCGGATACCGACAAATATGGCCAGCCCTGACATCAGCATCCATGCGGAGGCGGGGATCGGGGTGTAAAGCACATCAACACCCTCTTCAAATAAAATTTGGCCCGACCCCTGAGTTGCTGCCCCCAGGTATTCGGTCCATTCCAGGGTGAAATTGTAGCTATCCAGTGTGACGGGTAACCAGCCTGTCAGACTTTCAAAAAGCCAAAGATTGAATACCCCCGTGCCTTCTGCAATCGTGCTCACCGAATCGGGTTGGAAAATGAGTGTGTGAAAATTATTGCTTCTTTTAAAATTCCAATCAACGCTGGAACTAATTTCATGTTCATAACCAGGAAAATTGATATTCGCGAATGTTATATCAAGTGCCGGATCTTCAATCCCGACAATGTTAAACTCGATTCTATCGGTTTCATAATGATTGGTGTAGCTGAAGGGCAAATATGCCGCCGACGCCCCGGCCGGAATCATCATGAAAAAAGCAACCGTCATCAGGATGATCATTTTAGTGCGCATGGGGTTTCCGTCCTCTCTATCGATAGCGTCGAAGGCCGACCAGCAGGGTCAGCCCGGATATCGCCAGCCAGAGCGATGCCGGCACAGGGGTCGGAATGGTAGAAGTGAAATTGCCGTCTGTACCGGTTATGCCGCCGTTTGAATAATAAATAGAACCTTGGGCCACTGCCGTGCCACCGAGATATTCAGCCCACTCCAGGGTAAAATCGAAAAAGCCGGTGGGGTTCCCATTGCCGTTGCGGTTATCCCAGAACGTTACATCGAAATTCCCCGTATAGGGGTCGATGGTCGCCCCCTGCATCACGAGTGCTTCTGGGCTGAAAAGCGTCGTGGTCCATCCTGCAGTTGCGCCATCGAAAACAATTGGGTCATCTACGAAACTGATGTCTCGCCCTGTATTATTATTGATGATAAACAGATAGATCGCATCGGACTGGTATTCATTATAAAAATCATTTGTGGTGAGTGTCGCCGCCGAGGCGGCCACCGGTAACGTCATCAGGATCAGGATCAGGCTGAGTATTTTTTTCTTATCTATTTGCATGGCAAACCTCGCATATATTCATGAATAGCATGGTGATACTTCGTGTTCTTGGAGAAAAATTAGCAAATTACATGCCAACACATTATCTTTTTGTACAAAATGTTTATACAAATATGCACAGTCGTTTTCGTCGTCCTGACAAATTAATGTTGTAAATGCGCCTTTGGTAAATGATCTGACTTTCCTAACGCCTTGGTAACGATCGAAAGATATCCATACAGATAGTTACCAGCAATTGTTATTATTCAAAAATTCTTTTTGCCGAAATTTGCTATATAGAAATGGTATGCACAGGTGAAGCTCGGATGGTTCGAGTGGTGCCACTTTTGCCGCCAATCCGTAACTCAGAAAAAATGTCAATTTTTTCCGATCACAAAACAATTTTATACAAATATTGTAGATTGCGATTCTCGAATTTTCTCGATATTTGAAGATTATCATTGGGTTTTTGGAAATTCTACCATTAAATAATTTAACGTTTTTGCGCTGGTTTTAATTTTCTTAATGGGAATACTATTAAATACTTTAATAGCTATCCAATTGAGGCAACGTCTTAAGGGGCGCCTGGATCAAATCTTTAAAAACCGCTAACCCGGTTATTTCGCGCTTACACGATGTCCATTGGGTGCGTTATCAGGGGCTTGCGTTATCGAGGCGTACAGCGGCACCCTTGATACCTTCCAATGAACATGTCAAGCGCGTGAAATAAACCGGATAGCCTGCGCGATTTGCCGCACCAACGAGGATCTGTCCCGGATGAGCTTTGTCCCAGGCCAAACCTGCTCGTTGGATTGATTTGTCGTCCAGTGGCTTTTTTGTTGCGTTTCAGGTAGTTTTTGTAGTAAACACAATAAGTTGTAACCCAAGTGGCCCTGCAATCCACAGGGCGGAGCTGTCGACAAGAATCGATTATTCAATGGTTTCGACATTTTATCGGATAACTTGAGGTCTAAGAGGTATAGAACATGACAATCGAGGCATTTCTTTCACGGACAATCGATGCGGCCATCCAGGCCGGCAAAGCGGTTCTGGATGTTTATGCAACGGATTTTGCGGTGGACCACAAGGCGGATGACTCGCCGTTAACCCTGGCCGACCGGAAATCGCACCGGATACTGGTGGAAGCCCTGGCCCCAACACAATTGCCCGTTCTAAGTGAAGAAGGCCGCCACCTGACTTATGCGGAGCGACGGGACTGGCAGCGTTTCTGGCTATTGGATCCCCTGGACGGCACCAAGGAATTTGTGAAGCGCAACGGTGAATTTACCATCAATATCGCCCTGATTGACCAACAGGCGCCTGTCCTGGGGGTGATCTATGTGCCGGTTCACGACGTCCTCTATTTCGGGACCATCACGGGCGGCGCCTTCAAATTGGCCTCCGCCGACAAGGCTTGGGCACAGATCACCGCAAAAGAAACCGATAGCGATACAATACGACAAACCCTTATCCGGGTATCCGACCCCCTGCCCTCGCCATCGTCCATACCCGAGGTGTTCACCATCGTCGGCAGCCGCTCCCACAGCACGCCGGAAGTAGACCAAATCAAACAGGAAATGGCGCAAATCCATGGCGATGTGGCCTTGATCTCCGCCGGCAGTTCCCTCAAGCTCTGCATGGTCGCCGAGGGCCGCGCCCACCTCTACCCCCGCACCGGCCCCACCATGGAGTGGGATACGGCCGCCGGTCAGGCCATCGCCGAAGCGGCCGGGGCCAGGGTCCTGGAATTCGAATCCGGCCGGCCCCTGTTATATAATAAGGAAAATCTGCTGAATCCCTGGTTTGTGGTAAAAAGAAAGCAGCCGTTCAAAGCTGAAAGCGGCTGCCTGCGGCAGAGCTGAAAGCGCCTAGCTCAAAGCTCGAAGGAAATTCAGGAAACAAGAAAACAGGAAATTAGGAATTAGGGAAATCGGGAATTTCAGGAATGAGAAAAAAAGGAATTGGGAATTAGTGCCACTATCGTTCACAAATACCTTGATTTCATAGTTCTTTCCCATCTACCCGATACTCTATTCTCTCTTTTCCTGCTTTTCCTTTGAGCTTTCAGCTTTGAGCTTGGCGCTGCTTTTTTTCGTGCCTCGAGCGAAGCGGGTGGTAAAAATCCGGTTTTCCGCTGTTCCTTTCAGCTTTGAACTTTGAGCTCTGCCGAAGGCAGCTGCTTTCAACTTGACGCTTTGAGCTTTTTTTTGAAGGAGTCCATACATGTCCTCTCCCCCCCTTGTCGATCTGGTTGTTGATGAAGAACGCCGCTGCTTGCTCAAGGATCTGTCCCTCAAGCTGCCCGACATCACCCTGAACGAACGCCATCTCTGCGATCTGGAGCTTCTGGCCACGGGCGTCTTTTCGCCGCTGGATCGTTTTATGTCCCGTTCGGACTATGAATCCGTTTTGGACCGCATGCGGTTGCAGGACGACACGCTTTGGCCGCTGCCCATTACCCTCGACATTTCAGAGAGCGTGGCCCAAAGTCTCGAAACCGGACAGTCCGTGACCCTGCGCGACCCCGAAGGTTTTTTACTGGCCGTCATGCATATCGAAGATATATGGCTGGTGGAACGCGAAAAAGAGGCCCTGGCGGTCTACGGCACCTCCGACACCCACCACCCCGGGGTGGACTATCTTTTTCATCGCAGCGGCGACTATTATGTGGGTGGCAAACTGGAAGTGCTCAGCCCGCCCCTGCGCTTCGATTTCAAGCAAAGCCGCCAGACCCCCCGGGAGATCCAGGCCATGTACGCCAAACTGGGCTGGAAGCGCATTGTCGGTTTCCAGACCCGTCATCCCATCCATCGTCCCCAGTACGAGATGACCCTCCACGCCATGCATGAAGCCCGGGCCAATCTGTTGCTGCTGCCCGTGGTGGGCATGACCAAGCCGGGGGATTTCGACCACTATACCCGGGTGCGCTGCCACAAACTGGTGGGCCGCCACTATCCGCCGGACAGCCACATGCTCAACCTCCTGCCCCTGGCCATGCGCATGGCCGGCCCCCGGGAGGCCCTTCTGCATGCTATCATCGCCCGGAATTTCGGCTGCACCCATTTTATCGTGGGGTACGACCATGCCGGCCCCGGCAAAGACTCAAACGGTCAGGCCTATTACGACGCTGAAGCCGCCAACCTAGCCGCCCAGGAATTTTCGACGGAAATCGGCGTCGACATCGTTTCCCTGAACGAAATGGTCTACCTGCCTTTTGAAGACGAGTTCCGTTTCAGCGATCAGGTGCCGGAAGGCGCCCAGACCATCTCCATGAGCGGCACCGATATTCGCGCCCGGATCGGCTCCGGCAAACGCATCCCATCCTGGATCACCTTCCCGGAGGTGGTTGCCGAAATGCGGCGGGCTTTCCCGCCCCCGCGCAAAAGAGGGTTTACCGTGTTTATGACCGGCCTCTCCGGAGCCGGCAAATCCACCATCGCCCAGGTGCTGTTCTCCAAATTCCTGGAAAGGGGCGACCGGCCAGTGACCCTGCTGGACGGCGACATCGTACGCCGCAATCTTTCCAGCAAACTCACCTTTTCCAAGGAAGACCGGGATATCAACGTCCGGCGAATCGGTTTCGTAGCCGGTGAAATCACCAAGAATCGCGGCATTGCCATCTGCGCGCCCATTGCCCCCTACGAAGTGACCCGTCGGGAAATCCGCCAGGTGATTGAGGCCTACGGGGGTTTTTTTGAAGTCCATGTGGCTACCCCTATCGACACCTGCGAAAAACGCGACCGCAAAGGCATGTACGCCAAAGCCCGCGCCGGACTGATCAAAGGCTTCACCGGCGTAGACGATCCCTACGAAGCCCCGCAGAACCCGGAAGTAATGGTGGATACCACCGATCTCACCCCTGACGAGGCCGCCCAGCATATCCTGGTGGTGCTCGGCCAGAGGGGATATATTTGATTAGTTTAGAGCGTTAATAAAGTTGTGATAGTTACGATAGTTAAGAGAGTTGAGTCAGCTGAGAGAGTTTGGATGGCTGGAACAGCAGGATAGTTGAGCGTACTGTAATAATTCAACGAATCAGGCAGAATGACGATAAACCGTTTCGAAGACTTGAAGTGCTGGCAGAGTGCAAGATCTCTCGTCAACGGAGGGTGTACAAATAACTGTGTAACTGGTTATCTATAATCTTACTCAAAGGAGCAGGAGATGACCAGTAAGAAATC
>CAJXSL010000009.1 GCA_913060875.1 uncultured Desulfobacteraceae bacterium | reverse complement strand
TGTCAAATTCGCCCTTGGTGAAATCCTTAACGGCTTTCTGAATCTCCTGCTGTGTTCGGTTGAGCTCAAATTCCATGCGCGTGTCCCCTTTTTCGTAAAGCAGTTGACGATTATGGGCGGCGGGGATGGCCTCGCTGGTATAGCAGTGCTTGTCGGCAGACCTTTCGCGGGGTGCGATCCGCAAAAGGCCTCGGTGTCTGGAAGATGCGTTTCGGAAAACAATTTTTTATCATAGGGCCTGTTCGTTTGCAAGCCGGTCATCTACGTTGCCGACGGGTGGAAGCATGGCGTCCGGAATGAAACGCGCGTTGCCGTCAACACGACAATCAACGCACCCGTTTACACGGGAATCCCGGTGAAACCCAACCAGATCAGGCCAAACTGAGGGATTTATACATCGGTTCTTGACTGTTGGCGGCAACTGTCTTAAGTGGTTAATATCAGTTGATATCGATCATCTATGATGGAAAGGAAAGTGACATTATGCCGTTTACGATTGCTTTGGCCGGTAAGGGTGGCACGGGAAAGACCACCATGGCCGGTCTGTTTGTGAAGTACCTGATGGATGCCAACAAGACGCCCGTGCTGGCCGTTGATGCGGACGCCAACGCCAATTTGAACGAGGTGCTGGGGGTACCTGTTTCGGGAACCCTGGGGGATGCCCGCGAAGATATGAAAAAAGGCAAAGTCCCTGAGGGAATGACCAAGGATGTATTCATCGACATGCGGATGCAGCAGTCCATCGTCGAACACGACGGCTTTGACCTCGTGGTCATGGGTCAGCCCGAAGGGGCCGGATGCTATTGTGCGGCCAACTCACTGCTGACCCGTTTCATGGATCAGTTGACCGGCAACTATCCCTATCTGGTTATGGACAACGAAGCCGGCATGGAGCATATCAGCCGGCTGACCACCCGCAACGTCGATGTCCTCCTCATTGTCGCCGATGCATCGCGCCGGGGCCTGCAGGCCGGCTTGCGCATCAACGAACTGGCCAAGTCGCTCAACATCGGCGTGGCCCGAACCTGTCTGATGATAAACCAGGCCAAGGGACCTCCGCCGGAGGCCGTCATGGACATCATTCGTGACGCGGAACTCGAGTTTGTCGGGACGGTGATGGAGGATGAGACCCTGTACGAATATGATCTCAACGGCCAGCCCACGATCACGATGCCCATGGATACGCCGGCCGTTAAGTCGGCCTATGCCATTTTCGATAAACTGATGGCGTAAATCCCTGCCCCGGAGGGGCTATGAAGCGCACCGGTTTTCTGTATGACGAACGCTATTTGAACCATCTGACCGGTCCCTATCACCCGGAAGTTCCCGAACGCCTGACGGCGATTTACAACGGGATCGCGCAAAAGGGGCTGCTGGAGCATCTTCGCCTGATACCGGCCCAGCCTGCCGAGCGGATGTGGATCGAGCTGGTGCATGACAAGGCCTATATCGACCGTCTGGAGGCGGCCTGCCGGAATGGGCAGAAGACGTTCGACAGCCCTGACAACCAAATGGGACCGGCTACCTTTGAGACGGCGCTGCTCGCCGTGGGTGGCGTATTGGACACCATTGACCGGGTGATTGTCGACGAAATCGACAATGCCTTTTGTGCCGTGCGGCCGCCCGGTCATCATGCCGAGCGTTCCAAGGCCATGGGGTTTTGTTATTTCAACAATGCCGCCATTGCTGCCACTTATCTCCAGACCAAGTGGTTTTTACAGCGTGTGGCCGTCATTGACATCGATGTCCATCACGGCAATGGGACCCAGCATATTTTCGAAGAGGACGATACCGTATTTTATTATTCCATCCATCAGCACCCTTCCTTTGCCTATCCGGGGACCGGACGGGCTTTTGAGAACGGGGAGAAACGCGGGGTCGGCTATACCTGCAATGCCACCGTTCTGCCGGGACAGGGGGATGATTTCTACCGGGAGGCCATTGCGGGGGAACTGGCGACGGCCATGCAGCGCTTCCGGCCGGAATTCATTATCGTTTCCGTCGGGTTTGACGCCCATGAGGATGACGATATGGCGGATGTGGCCCTGTCCACGGAAGGCTATTCCTGGGTGATGCAGCAACTGGTGGATATCAGCAGGCGACATGCCGACGGGAAGTTGATATCCATCCTTGAAGGGGGCTACAACCTTGAACGCCTTCCCGAACTGGCCGCCGATCATGTCCAGATACTGCTGAACGATTAGCCGCCGCGGTGCCCCCTGGTATTGTACGATGGGGGAAAGCACTATTTTTGCACACATGGTCCGGCACGGTTCGCGTGCCCATGGAGGTAGCGATGTTTGTCAGTAATTCAATGACGCGCAAAGTGATCTCGGTAAATCCCGGGACCACCGTCATCGAAGCCCGTGACCTACTGAAGGAGCACCATATCCGCCACCTGCCCGTCGTAGAAGATGGGGATTTTCTTGTCGGCATCATTACCGACCGGGATATTCGCAGTGTGCTGCCGGCGGCCTTTTATGCCAAGGCCGACACTCTTCCTGAAACCGGCAAATATGCCGACCTCAGGGTGGCCGATGTCATGACGGTCAACCCCCACACGGTCTCCCCCGAGGACACCATCGAAGATGTCCTGCTGCAGATTCAGACCATGCGTGTGGGTGCTTTCCCGGTGGTGGACCGCAAAGGGCTTCTGCAGGGGCTCATTTCGGTGCGTGATCTGCTGCGCGCCTTCATCAATGTCCTGGGCATCGAGGAGCCGGGGACGCTTCTGGGTATTCTGGTGGAAGAAAAATTGGGCCAGATGAAAATCATTGTGGATGCCATTACCGAAGAGGATATCTCCTTTGGGTCCATTCTCGTGGCGCGCCACTGGGAATCCAACATGCGGGCTGTTTTTCCTTATTTGCTGACCAACAATGTCACCCGGGTCAAGAAGAAACTGGCCGATCTGGGATTCACGGTTCTGGATCCCATGGAGTGGGCCATGGACCGTTTGCCGAAGCATGACTGAAACTGCCTGCCCTCAACGAGCTGAATTCGCCTATCGGCCACCCTATGACGACCTGTATATTTATTATCTGGAAGGTCGGGTTCAAGAACAGGGCTTGGCTGAAATCGAGACGTATATTGGCACCTGGGAAGAAGACGGTTTTTCATTTGTCTTTTTTTCCGCCGCCGCCCAAACGGTTGTCGAGACGCTGGTGCAACGCCAGCCTTCCCTGACCCTGATCGATCACTACCAAATGCGTTATGAAGACTGGCAGGGGGAGCGTATTTCGGCTTTTCGCGCCGGGCGGTTTCATGTACAGCCGCCCTGGGAAGCCGGTGCCCAAAAGCCGCGTAGCGGCCCGAAACTTGTGGGCGAAATTACGCTCCTGCTCGATCCCGGCGTTGTCTTTGGCACCGGTACGCATCCCACCACGCGGGACTGCCTGACCGCCCTCGAACTGCTTTTTCAGGACACCCCCATTGAAACGGTTCTGGATCTGGGTACGGGCACCGGTATCCTGGCCATTGCCGCCGCAGGCCTGGGAAGCCGGCGTGTAACTGCGGTGGATTTCAACCGTTTGGCGGTGCAGACCACCCGCCACAACATTCATCTCAACGGGCTCGACGACCGCGTTTTGCCTGTCCAGGGGCGTGCCGAGCAACTTGTGACCATGCCCGCTGACCTTCTGATTGCCAACATCCACTACGATGCCATGAAATTGTTTGTATCGACCCCGGCCTTCAAGGCCAAACGCCACTGGATTCTCTCGGGCCTGTTGCGCAGCCAGGCACGGGAGGTGGAACGGTTGCTCGGGGATGACGGCGGGCGCATTGTCAAGCGCTGGACGCGTGATCACATCTGGTATACATATTTGGGGGCCCATGATCAGGGCTGAAGCGAGACGCGGTTGCCAAAACCGCCATCAACAGGGTGAATAAAAGCATGCCGTGCGGCCACAATAACCATGCCAAGCGCACGAGGGCATTATGCAGGCGCTGATACAAAAAACGGCCAAAGCACTGGTGCAGGCACGCAATGCCGTGGCCCTTACCGGAGCCGGCGCGTCCATCGAAAGCGGGATTCCGCCCTTCCGGGGTCCGGGGGGCCTGTGGGAAAGAATGGATCCCATGGAGGTGGCGCACATCGACGCTTTCCGCCGTGATCCGGAAAAGGTCTGGCGACTATTGATTCAGGGCATGCAGGAAGTCCTGACGGCGGCAAGCCCCAATGCCGGGCACAGGGGCCTGGCGCAGCTGGAGCAGTGGGGTTACCTGCAGGCGGTGATTACCCAAAATGTTGACGGGCTGCACCAGGCGGCCGGAAGCCGGGATGTGATTGAATTCCATGGCAGCTTCGCCTGGCAACGCTGCCTGGACTGCGACCGGCGCTGCGAGACCCATCGGGTCGATCTCTCCCGGATACCGCCGCGCTGCTCCTGTGGCGGGATTTACCGGCCGGACTGCATATTTTTCGGCGAACTGATTCCCCCCCAACTCCTGGAGCGATCGCACCAGTTGATGGCCCGGTGCGATGTTCTTCTGGTGGTTGGCACTTCGGCGACGGTGCAGCCGGCGGCCATGATGCCCCTGCTGGCCAAGGAAACCGGCGCCCGGGTGATTGAAATCAATCCGGAGCCGACGCCGCTCACCGGGCGAATCAGCGACTTCTTCCTCCAAGGCGGGGCGGGCGCGGTGATGGATGATATTCTAGCATCCGTTGCCGCAATGCGCGCTTCAACGGTCTAACAGCCTTTTATTTTTAATCCACAATTCTGAACCATAAGGCATCGTGATTGCCCATGATGAAAACTGGAGATTGCCGCCGCACCTGGATTGAAACCGTTACACTGCCCTCCCCCTCCCTGTCGGACAACACCGCCGACCAGGAACGCCTCGTGGGGGTTCTGCAAAAACGCCTCGGTTGCCCCAATGTTATTTTGGATCTTGATCTCGTCGCGATATTGCCGGCGATGCTGCGTCAGTGGGACCATGCCCTTCGCTGTGCCCTTATCCGCGATCGAGACACGTGGCATGTGTGCGGCCTGTCGGGCATGACCGACCCGCAGCCGCTGTGCGGCCTGGCCATCGATCTCGGTACCACCCGCATTGTGCTCAGCCTTCTGGACCTTGAAAGCGGCCAGGTGCTCCAGGAAGACGCCTTCGACAATCCCCAGGGGGTCATCGGGCCGGATGTATTGACCCGGGTGCATTATGTCGATGAAGAGGACGGGCTGACACACCTCAATCGCCTGGTGATCGATGGTATCAACGACATGATCGCCGTCCTCTGCCAGCGAGCCGCGATTGGCCGGGATCGCATAGTGCTGCTGGCGCTGGCGGGCAACACGACCATGACGCACCTTTTCATGGGGCTTAATCCGCGCTGGATCATACGGGAACCCTATATCCCGGTGGTCAACCGTCCCGGTATTCCACCTGCCGCAAGGCTGGGCCTGGATGTCGCCGCCGGTGCCCGGATCGTCATTTTTCCGAATATCGGGAGCTATTTCGGTGGCGATCTGATTGCCGGTATTCTGTACAGCGGCCTGGACCGCCGTGAGGAAACCGCCCTGCTGGTGGATGTGGGCACCAATGCCGAGGTGGTGCTGGGGGACCGGAACTGGTTGATCGCCTGTGCCGGTGCCGCCGGGCCGGCGCTGGAAAGCGGCGTCAGCCGCATCGGTACGACGGCGCGGCCGGGGGCCATCGACCAGGTCAGGATCAGGGGCAACGACCGCCGTTTTGAGTTGCGCACCATTGAAAACGCTCCGCCCGTGGGGATTTGCGGTTCAGGGGTTATCGACCTGGCGGCCCAGTTGTTTGCCAGCGGCATGATCGATATTCAGGGGCGTTTTGTCCCTTCGGCCTGTGGCGCACGCCTGGTGGCCGAAGGCGATGAGCAGCGTCTTGTGATTGCCGCAGCGGATACCACCGCATCCGGCCAGGCGCTGACCATCAGCCAGGTCGATTTGGACAGTCTGATTCGGTCCAAAGCGGCCATGTATACGATTCTGGAGACCATCACGGAGGCCGTGGGCATGACACCGGAGCAGTTGTCGACCTTCTTCGTGGCGGGGACGTTCGGGGCCTTTATCGATCCCCGCTCGGCCATCACCATTGGCATGCTGCCCGATCTTCCGCTGGACCGCTATCATTCTCTGGGCAACAGTTCCCTGGAGGGGGCGAAAACGGTGCTGCGGGAACCGGAGAGCCTGGAACGGGTGGATGATATCCGGGACCGGATTACGTATATGGAGCTCAACGTCAATCAGGCCTTTATGAATCGTTTCAGTGCGGCCAAATTTATTCCCCACACGAATCCGGGACGCTTCCCGTCTGTGACCCTGCCGGGGGCCGCCAACCCGGCGTCGGCTTGAGAGGCGGATGTTGCGATACCACGGACGACAGCCACGATAACAGGGAATCGTATGGCAAAATTATACATTTTTACCAAAAAAGGGCGCAGCGAATACAACCTGGTGGATCACAACGTGATCGGCCGCCATCCGAAAAACCGGATTAAAATTTTCGAGGCGGGCATATCGAAAGTTCACTGTCTGATCGCCTCGGAAGCCGAACAGGGGTTTTCCATCCGGGATCTCGGCAGCCGCAATGGCACCTATGTCAACGACACGCGGATCAAGGGCAAAACCTATCTCAAGGATGGCGATGACATTCGGATGGGCAGCACGCGCTGTCTTTTTCGAGAGGAAATGGAGGTCCGCAAGATCAAGTGGATCGAGGAGGATGAAGAGGCCATCAAGCGGCAGATCCTCCACAAGGTGCCACCCGAGCAACTCAACAAATTTTTCCCCCAAACCAATATTATCGATGAGGAAATGCTGCGCGCGGATTATGAGCGCCTGCGGATTTCTTTCGAACTGCAGCGGGATATCGGCTTTGATCTGCACGTCGATTTTATTCTGGGACGGGTGCTGGACCGCGCCTTCGAGGTTCTGGATTTTGACCAGGGGGTTGTTCTGCTTTTGGACCCGGAAGGTGAATTTGCCGTTCATGCGTACAAAACCAAAGATTTGGACAAGGAGTTGACCATTTCAAGCACCCTGGCCGATCTTGTGGCGGATGACGGCCAGGGCGTGGTCCTGATGAACCCGAACCATTCGGCAAGCCGCGAGGCCCCCGATTTTATCGAGACACCGGTTAAAGCCACATTGGCGGTTCCCATTCGGGATGAACATGAACTGCAGGGGGTAATCATTCTTAATCGCTGGGCCGCTTATAATCCCTATAGCGAAAACGATTTGAATCTGCTCTCCAATGTCGCCAACAAGACGGCCATGTTCATCCGCAATTCTCAGATTGCCAAAAGCGTGACGCGGGAATCCCTTGATCGGGAGCGTTTTCGCCGGCTGTTATCGCCTGAAATGGCCGAAATGGCGGTCGCGGGGCAATTGCCGGTGGATATGGACGGCCGGCAGCATAACGCAACCCTGTTGATGGCCAATATCATTGATTTTAAAACATTGACCGACGGGCTAGCCGCCGATGCACTGATCGCGTTCCTCAATGGTCATTTTGAGCGTTTGATTGACCGCGTGTTTCACCATGAGGGCATGGTGGATAAATGTATGGGAGACCGGCTTCTGGCGGTTTGGGGTGTGCCACGTAGCCACGAGGACGATCCCTTTCGTGCCGTGACGGCCGCGGTTGAGATGCAGAAGATGATGGAGGCCATCAATGAGCAGCGGCAGAAAGAGGAACAGCCCCTGTTGGAGATCGGTATCGGCGTGGCGACCGGAACGGTTGTGGCCGGCAGCATTGGAGCGCGCCGAACCCGACAGTACGCGATTCTCGGGGATACGGTGAATACCGTCCAGGCAGTTTGTGCTTCCGCACGCTCCGAGCAGGTGCTGATTTGCGAGAAAACCTTCAAGGCGGTGCGCAAACAGTTTGACATTGACGAGGCCCACACGCTCCAGATGAGGGACGGGGCTGTCAAATGCTTCGAGATTATCGGGGCGCAGGAAGGCCGGCCCCAGCAACCCTGGAGCTATTTAGGATAGCACGCCGTTTGAGGAGTGCTGTGCTTTTATTTCGTGCCCATCCCTAAATGGCATCTTTCGGCCCCTGGCGGCGTTAGCGCTCGGGCCCTGCCAGGAAACAAAATCTTCCATTTATGGACGGACACTATTTAAGATCTCAATGCGCTAAGAGAAAATGACTGACGTAGCGCGGATCGATACGATCAGCGCTGACCCGCCCGTAGTTTTCCTCCAGCTCGACAAACAGGGATTCAAGCGACGAACCGATGGATGCGGACAGCGCTGTGGCGGCCTCATCCGTTCGGGTCGCCAGCCATTCAAGAAACTGGGATCGTTTGGCATCGCTGATTTTGTGCCCCTTGTCCGTTGGCGTTGCGCCGGGCTGGAAAAGGGCTTCAAAAAATGGTTGAAAGGCCTCGGTGGCGATGGGGCGGATTTCCTTTGAAAGCCCCAAATCGCTGCGGGCCCACAGGGAGAGCAGGAGATTTTTATAGGTCAGGAAAGCGGCCTTGGCGGAAGCGTTAAGCGTCGGGTCAATCCGTCCGAGCAGGCCGTCGAAGCGTTGCACCTGCAACAGCTGCCGGCGGCTCCAATCGATATCTTCCTGGCAGGCAAACTCGCGGTACATGCGGCCGGCGCGATAGTTGTCAAAAAACAGCGGCCGCTTGAGTAACAAACCGCCGATTACCCCCAGCCAGGTTTCCCCCCAGAAGGTAAGCGAGAGGCCCTGGCCGGCGAACCAGCTTTGGTGAACCCATTCCTCGGCGGCACGCTTAAGGCGGGCCGCTTCCCCGAAACCCAACCGGAAAAGCCCTTCCAGGTGATAGCGGCCAATTTCCCGAGCAGCCGTTGTGCCGCTCGCCCCGGATGCGTTTTGGGGCAGACGTTTTTGAAGACCGATGTGGATATAGCCACTGGCTTTGGCGACGACAGTTGCAAGGGCCTCCCGGCGATCGATTTTTTGCCGGTCGGCCACGATGATGCGGTTGCAAAGCGTAGCGAATTCCTCCTGCAGGGCCTGTCGCTGTTCGCGGTCATCGAGGCTGGCGAGGGCGCGGGTGAAAAGGTTGCCCTCGGGAAGCACGGTCGTGGGCACCAGGGGAAAGAAATCCGGCTGGCTCGGTGCCAGGCGATGTTGCCGCCGGGCCTTGTGGGGAAAAACCTGATCATTGAGGGGTTGGTAAAGGCCAACCGCCTCTTCAAACGGCAGGAAGCCTTTTTCCGCCAGCCTTACCGTGCGCAGGCGATAGGCCTCTTCTTCGCTTTCCGCCGGCAGGACATGGGCGGCTTCGAGCAGGATGCCCTGCAGCCGGACGTAATCGCTGTCGGCCAGGTGATCCAGCAGCTTTTTCACGGTATCATGAAGGGAGACACCGCCCGGTGAAGGTTCCTCTTCCTTCGGGGCAGTCGGTGGGCTGATGATCCGGATATAAAAAACATTGTCATAACTAAAAAAATCCGCGCCGAAAACAGATGGATCCTGATCGTTTTCCCGCATCTGAACCTCGATGGCGCGGGACAGGAAAAGTTCGATTACGTCCAGCTTGTCTTTGGCCAACCACTGGATCGAACGGGTGGGTGAGGGATCCGCCCGTAACAGCCGATCGAGCCAGCGGACCGTGGCGGTCAAATCGATGCGGTCGCGCTGCCATATCTCCTGGTCGAGCAGGTACTCGCGCTGCTTGTTGGATGCCAGGGCGATCAACGGCAGCGCGTCTTCCGGGCCGATTTCTCTGATAAGAATGTGGAGATCTTCCTCGGGGAAGGCATGCACCAGGGCGGCGGGTTGGGGCGAATCCAAAATCCGTTCGAGGGCCTCCTCCGGTGCCAATCGTAAACATTCTTCGCGTTGGACGGCGAGATTCCGGCGCAGGGCCAGAATTTTATCTTCAGGGTTGGATGTGCTCATGGGTGAAACGTTTCTTTCTTGGGGATATTAGGCGCGGTGCACCAGGGGCCGCTTCATTTCAATACCTTAATCATTGCCGGGGAGAATGCCTACCCCCGGTCTTTATCGCACAGAAACCGGTCGGGTTCCCTGCCACGGGGCGAATTTCATCAACATCAGCAAACCGGGAAGGGCGATCAGCGTGCAGAAGATGAAAAAGCCTTCCCAGCCCATGGCCTTGGCCATAAAACCCGTTGGAGCGGAGGCGAAGACGCGGGGAATGCCCATCAGGCTGCTGAGCAGTGCATACTGGGTGGCGGTGAATTTTTTGTTGGTTATACTGGCCATGAAGGCCACAAAGGCGGAGGTGCCCATGCCGCTGCTGAGGTTCTCAAAGGCAATCACGCCGGCCAGTGTGGGCAGATGCTCCCCCACCCTGGCCAGTATCGCAAAACAGGCCGTTGAAAGCGCCTGCAGAATACCGAAAATCCACAGGCAACGTGAAATTCCCAGTCGCAAGATCGTGATCCCGCCGATGCCGGCACCCGCAATGGTGGCCCAGAAGCCGAAGAGTTTCACCACCGTACCCACCTCGGATTTGGAAAAGCCGATGTCGAGGTAAAATGGTGTGCTGATGGCACTGGCCATGCTGTCGCCGATTTTGTAGAAAAGAATAAAGCTCAGCATCCACAAGGCTTCCGGTCGCTGGAGGTACTCCACCAGAGGGGCGACCACGGCTTCTTTCAAGGTGGTCGGCGTGCCCTCTACGGCCGGCGGTTCCGGCGTCAGCCAGGTGGTAATCAGACAGGGCAGGAGGCAAAGCGCCATGATGCCGTATACCTGGGAAAACGGCATGTGATCGGCCATGATAAGACCGCCGCCACCGGCCAGCAGCATGCCCAGGCGATAGCCGTAGATATAGAGAGAGGAGCCCAGACCCAACTCTTCGTCCGGCAGGTCCTCGCGGCGATAGGCATCGATGACGATATCCTGGGTGGCGCTGAAAAAAGCGACCAGGCAGGCCATGAGGGCCATGAGGCCGAAATTGTCCCGGGGGTTGGACAGGCCCAGACCGATGATCGAAGCGATCAACGCCAGCTGAGCCATCATGAGCCAGCCCCTGCGGCGTCCCAGAAAGGGGATGGCATAGCGATCGAGCAGCGGGGCCCACAGGAATTTCCAGGTATAGGGAATCTGTACCAGGTTCATCAGTCCGATAACCGTCAGATCGACGCCGGCATCTTTCATCCAGGCCTGCAAGACCCCGATGGTCAGCAACAGCGGCAGACCGGCGGAGAATCCCATAATCAAGGCCACCAGCATGCGGCGGCTGGCAATCACTTTGAAATAGGAGGTGGTGGTCATGGTTTGTCAAGCAACCTGTCGATGGTATGGGGAACCACAACCATGGGGCCGGCGGGCGAACCGGCCCCATGGTTGTGGGCATAGGGCGTTACCGGTTGGTGTCGGCAGCGATGAGCTGGGCAGGCGTTACAATGGGGCCGTACTGTTGCTTCAGGGCGGCCAACCTGTCCTGCTGGTATTCCAGAACTTCGAACAATTTGGCTGGAATGTCCGCTTCTTTGCGGTAGGCGTCGATCTGGAGTTGGATACGCGCCAGGATATTGTCGATATACAAAGAAAATTGCTGATTGTAGAGGGCTTCCGGGTAGTCCTTGGCAATGATTTGGCTGAACAGCTTTTGCAGGTCGGCATAGAGGGGCAGATAGCCGATGGGCGTCTCAATGGCGTCCACTTCGGCGTGGGCCCGCCGTTCGAGCCAGGCCAGCCATACCTTGACATCGCGTTTTTCACCTAACAGTTTGTTGCTGTTTCCGCCCCGCGCTTCATGGGTGAGGAAGTAGTTCAATCCGGCCATCACCGGTCGTTTGTTGGCGGCGATACGGTCACTGCCGAAAAATTGGAACTGGGCCTCCATATAGTCCCCCAGCGCGCCGGGAATAAACGGCGCGTTGGCCCAGGGCGCGCGCTTGACGCCGGTCGCTCCAACTTCGGTGGCCGTGGCGGCGGAAACGATACAGGCGCCGATCACAACGCCCTCATCAGCATTGCGGGCCGCCCAGACGGGCGGCATGGTGTTGCTGTCGCGTCCGCTGTAGGTGATGACGCGGGTTTCCACACCGGCCGGGTCTTCCGCACTTGCGGAATAATTGCCCAGGGCCGTGGAGGACAAGGTGCAGCGGGCGTTGGGATGGGAGATGGGGATTGGCTTGCCGTCGGTATCGGTCATGCCGTTCTCCCAGGCGCCCTGGAAATTCGTCCCTTTGGCGGGGTGGTCTTCGCCGTTGCCTTTCCAATGCGGTATGCCGTTGTCGTCGATGAGGACATTGGTCCAGATGACTTCCGTACATTCTTCCCGCAGGCAATGCATCAGCATGGGATCCCCATCCCGGTTAACGTCCTCGACGATGCCGAAAATACCGCATTCCGGATTGGTCGAACGGATGGCGCCGTCCTCGGCGATCCACATCTGGGCCAAATCATCCCCGACGAAATGATTGCCGGCCATGGCGGTGGTGGTTTTGCCGCAGCCGCTGGGGGCTGCTCCGGTGACCCAGGTGATCCGGCCGTTGGGGCCGTCAATGCCGGTGATAAACATGTGCTCGGCCAGCTCGCATCCGCGTTTTTCGTAGACCGAGCGATCCACTGAAAAGCGGTGGTTGCCTTTTTTGAGCAGCAGCGTGTTGCCGGCATAGGTGCATTTGAAGCTGTAGGTCGTCCGATGTTTGCGGTCCATAAACACCCGGGCATGCGGAAGATCTTCCGGGCGATTCAAACCTTCGCTGTGGATGTTGGTGTAAAAATGGCCCTGGCGTGCGACTTCTTGGTCGAATTGGCTGAAGGCATTGCGGTAGAGGATTTCGGCGCTGTGGGCGACATAGGCGGAACTGGTAATTTCCAGGGCGGGATTGGAGACCGGCGCGCCCACCGGGCCCCGGATATAGAAGCCGATGATCATGGTCATCCCCTGCATGATGGCACCCATTTCCTGTTTGATTTCTTCCAGGGCATCGTCCCGCAGTTTTTTCAGCGCCAGGGAACTGACCGCTTCATCCGCATCCGCAATGTAATAGGTTCTGTCGATAATGCGGCCCTGCTCCTGCTTGAGGTCGTAATGGATGGTGTGATCCGGCATGGGGAGGGCGCTTTCTTCGCCTTTATCCAACGCGTGCTGCTTGATCCAAGCGCGGTCTTCCGCCGTGCCGGCGTTGACAAAAATAGCGGACGGATTGCAGATGGCAATGGCATTGGCAATTTTTACCAAAATGGACGGCGTTTGGATCTGCTGGATTTTGGCAAGTTGGTCGGCCGCCAGGCGCGTTTCGAAAAGTTCCCGGGCCGCCGCCTCGGTTTCGATGCGGCCGAGCACCTGCGCGATATCAAAACTTTTGCTTTTTGGGGTCATACGAGTCTCCCTGCAGACGGATGATTGGGGTAAGGATCGATTTTCGGCGCGTGATGTAGCATGGCAGTTTCATTCATGGGATCGTGTTGCCGCTCAAACGGCTGCGCGGCGGTCCGCCGGGGTTTAGGCCGGGTCGGATCCATCGTCGGTAACGCAAGCGGTGCGGATGACCACCGGCATATGCTGCCGGATCCAAATCAGGACTTTGTCGAATTCGGCTTGCAGCTCCCGCAAGGCCAGTCCCCGGTGGCTGACGGTGCTTTTTTCAGCCATGGTCATTTCGGCGAACGTTTTATTGAGCGGGGGATAAAAAAAGATCGGATCGTAGCCAAACCCCTTTTCACCCGTCGGTTGGTGGGTGATCTGGCCCTCACAGCGGGCCTCGTAAGTCAGGGCCGGCCCTTCGGGCACGGCAATGGAGATCACGCACTCAAAGGCGGCCGTCCGGTCCGATTGGCCTTCCATGGCTTGCAAGAGTTTATGGCACCGGTCCGCGTCGGTTGCATCCGGACCGGCATAGCGGGCGGAGTAAACCCCCGGAGCACCCTCCAGCGCGGTGACTAACAGTCCGGAATCGTCGGCCAGGGCTGGAAACCCCAGAACGCGGGCGGCAAAATGAGCCTTTTTATACGCGTTTTCATCAAACGTCGCCCCGTCTTCCTCAATTTCCGGTATGGGACCGAAATCATCCAGATTGCGGATTTCGATGGGGAAATCCTTCAAAAGATCCCGGATTTCAGACGTTTTGCCCGCATTGCGGGTTGCCAGGACAAGGACGAGGGGCTGTTCCATTATTGTGCTCGCTTTGCTACACGCTCGTTTGACGATCGAAGAAATCCTTATCTCTATATCACCCCATTGGCTTTGTAAAGTGGTTTCAACCGGTTTGCCGCCCTTCGAGTTGGATGAGCCGTATTGAGAAAGGGCTTTACAGCGGAATCGGTGCTGATATAAACGATAGGCTTTATGCAGGACCCCCTTTTGGTGTTCGGGATGCGGTTGCACCCGTCCGATCCGATGTTTGTCTTTAAAGAAAAGGATTTGCCATGCACAAATTGCTAGCAGACCAGGCCGGGCAGAAAGTGCTCCTGCTGGGTAATGAAGCCATCGCCCGCGGGGCTCTGGAGGCCGGCGTTGCCTTCGCTTCCACCTATCCGGGGACGCCATCTTCGGAAATATCCCTCAATCTTTTTCAAATCGCTCAGGAAACGGATTTATATTTCGAATACAGTACCAACGAGAAAGTGGCCCTGGAAGTCGCCGCCGCGGCGGCCAATTCCGGCCTGCGCAGCATGTGCATGATGAAGCATGTCGGCGTCAATGTGGCTGCCGATGCGCTCATGACCCTTGCCTATGTCGGTACCCGCGCCGGCCTGGTGATTATTTCGGCTGACGATCCGTATATGTTTTCCAGTCAGAACGAACAGGACAACCGCTATTACGGCAAGCTTTCGGGACTTCCGATCCTCGAGCCGTCGTCGGTGGAAGAGGCCAAGGCCATGGTGCCGGCGGCGTTTGAATTGTCGGAAACCCTTGGGGAACCGGTGATTTTGCGTACCACCACACGCATCAACCATTCCAACGCGGTGGTCACGTTGGGCGCCCTTGTTCCTCCCCGTACCAAAGGGCATTTCGAGAAGGACCCCTTCAGCTACGTGACCGTGCCGGCCGTAAGCCGGCGATTGCATGCCCGCCTGCTGGACAATATTACCCGGGCGGAAGCCCTGGCTGAGGAAAGCCCCTATAATTTCGAGGAAGGCGGCGGTTCATGGGGCATCGTCTGCAACGGTGTCAGTTACACTTACGTTGCCGACGCCATTCACGATCTCGGCATCGAGGACAAGGTGCGTATCTTGCGGATCGGGTTTTCCCACCCCCTCCCGGCCGAACGCATCGGTACCTTCCTGGCGGCGTGTGAGAAGGTCCTGGTGGTGGAAGAAGGCGAGCCCTATCTCGAGGAAGCGGTCAAGGCGTTTGCCCAGGAAAAGGGCCTTACCCTGCCCATCAAGGGCAAAGGACAGGCGCTTTTTTCCCGCCTGTACGAATTTGACCCGGCCATGGTGCGGCGGATACTGGCAGACTATTTCGGCATCGATTGCCCGCCGCCGTCCGTTCCGGATCTGTCCGACGTGCCGGAAATCCCCCAGCGGCCTCCCACCCTCTGCGCGGGCTGTTCCCATCGGGCAACGTTTTATGCCGTCAAAAAGGCCACCGAAGGCCTGGATGTCATTCACCCCTCGGATATCGGGTGCTATACCCTCGGGTTTCTGCCGCCGTTATCCATGGGCGACTTCGTGATCTGCATGGGGGCTTCCACCGGAAGCGCCGGAGGTTTTGCCCAGGCCACCGACCAGAAGGTGGTGTCGTTTATCGGCGATTCCACCTTTTTTCACTCCGGCATTCCCGGACTGATCAATGCGGTCTTCAACAACCATGACCTGACCCTGATCATCCTGGACAACCGGACGACCGCCATGACGGGGCACCAGCCCAACCCGGGCGTCGACATGCAGGAGCTGAACCTGGACGGATACGGCCAGGTGGCGCTGGAACCTCTGGTAAAAGCCATCGGCGTCCAGCATGTCACCACGATTCGACCCTATCAGCTCAAAAAGAGCATTGCCGCCATCCGCGAGGCCGTGACATTCGAAGGGGTATCCGTGGTCATTGCCGAGGAAAAATGTGCCCTGTACGCCAAGGCTCTGCGCCAATTGCGGGGCAAGCCTTTCCAGGTGTCGGAGCGCTGCCGCAACCACCGGGACTGTATCAACGATCTGGGTTGTCCGGCGTTTTACCTCGAAGATGACCGGGTGCGCATCGACGCCGATATTTGCATCGGCTGTGCGCTTTGCGCCCAAGTCTGTCCTGAAAACGCCATCGTGCCCCTGAAATCGAAATCATAACCCCCTGACCCAGGCTGTGGTCGAAGAACGAGGAGCTATCATGAAACCGACACGTTTGATTATTGTCGCGGTTGGCGGCCAGGGCAATCTGCTGGCATCGAAAGTGCTGGGCGAGGCGGCCCTGATGGCCGATATTCCGGTGCGGATGAGCGAAATTCACGGCATGGCTCAGCGCGGGGGTGTGGTGGAGTCCGCTATGGTATTTGGCGATGCCCGCAGCACCATCATCTCCGATGGTGAGGCGGATGTGCTGGTGGGCTTCGAGCCCGCGGAGACCTTACGGGCCCTGAACAAATGCAATCCGCAGACCACCGTTATCACCAATATGGCGGCCCTGCCGCCTTTCACAGTGTCCATCGGCCGGGGAACCTATCCGGATCTGAAACAATTACAGGACCTGATCGCGGCCAAAACCGGCCGATTGATCGCACTGGATGCGGCCGATCTGGCGCGCACGGCCGGCAATATCATGTCCGTCAATATCGTGCTGCTGGGCGCACTTTGTCAGACCGGCATTCTTCCGGTTACCGCGGCCATGGTGCGTGAAGCGATCAAGACCCGGACCAAAGCCGCCTTCGTGGATACCAATCTCAAGGCCTTTGAATTGGGATATCAGGCGGCCGCCTAGCTGTTGGCATACCGGAACCCCTGCCCGGCGGCCGCCATGCAAATGGTGATTGCCCCGGCCGGGCAGGATGGCCGCATTGGGGTGCCGGGAATATCCGGCAAAGCCCCATGGGTGGCGGCTTTACAAAGGAAACCGGCTGTGCCATAGTACACTGGAAATCGGTACCCGACACCAGCGGCGGCCCCCGGCGTTTTGGCAACTTATGTTAATGCACAACCAGCGGCCCATACCGACACCCTCGCCATGCTTCGTGATCTTTCCATAAAAAATTTCGCCATCATTGATGACCTGCAGATGCAGTTTGATGCCGGGCTCACCATCATGAGCGGTGAAACCGGTGCCGGAAAGTCCATTATTATCAATGCCGTCAAACTGCTGCTGGGGGGGCGGGCCACAGCCAAACTGATTCGTACGGGCGAGGACTCGGCAGAGCTCGAAGCGTTGTTTGAATTATCCCCTTCAGCGTCGGTCAACGACATTCTGGCGGCGCAAGGCTACCCGGCCGATGAGGGCCTCCTGATTCGCCGGATCATTTCACGACATGATCGTCACCGCATCTTCATCAATGGTCGCCTGGCCACCATGCAGGTTCTCCAGGCCATTACGGAAAATCTGGCCAGTATTTCCAGCCAGCATGCCCATCAGTCCCTTCTCAAAGACGATTTCCACCTGGATGTGCTGGATCAATACGGCAACCTCATGAGCCAACGGGAAGCCTTTGGCGCCCTGTACCGGGAAATCCTCCCGCTTCTTGAGCGGCGCGAAGAACTGTGCACCCTTCGTGATCGTCAGGATGACCAGCGCGAACTCCTGCAGTTCCAGAAAGCGGAACTCGAAGCCGCCCAATTGGTTCCCGGCGAGGATGAACGACTGGAACAGGAGCACCGTCGCTTGCGCAATGCCCAGACCCTGATGCAGACGGTGCACCACTGTGTGGAATCCCTTTACGGTGCTCAGGATGCGGTGACGGATCGTTTGGGGACCATACACCAGCAGCTGGAAACCGCTACGGCCATTGATAGTGATCTCAATGCACCCACTGAGCGGGTGGCGGAAATTTCCTACCTGGTGGAGGATGTGGTCGAAGGGTTGCGCCGCTACCTGCGCCAGGTGGAAGGGGACGAGCACCGCTTGGAGGAAGTGGAAGCCCGCCTGGATATCCTGAATCGGATCAAGCGGAAATACGGGGGCTCCCTGGACGACGTTTTATCCCAATACGATAAAATCCGGACCGACCTGGCCGGTCTGGAAAACCTGGGCGACCAGATTGATGCTTTGGATGAACGTTTGCAACAATGCCATGACCGCCTGCAGGCCGCCGCCCGTGATTTGCACGATCGTCGTCAGGCCGTGGCGGAAGAACTGGCCCAGGCCATCGCTGACGAGTTGGAATCTTTAAAGATGCCGGGGACGCGATTCAAGGTGGCCCTGGAGTCCGTTGCAGCGGATGCGCATACTCCGGAATTCCTGACCGTCGACGGTTGCCGGGCCGATGAACGCGGCACGGAACGGGCGGTTTTCATGATCGCTCCCAACGTGGGGGAAAAGTTAAAGCCGTTAGCCGCCATTGCGTCCGGGGGGGAACTATCAAGGGTGGTGTTGGCCCTCAAGGCCATCCTGGCGGCCTCCGGTTCTCTCGAGACCATTATTTTTGATGAGGTGGATGCCGGCATCGGCGGTGGCATTGCGGAAATTGTCGGGCAAAAATTGATGGCGCTGGCAGCCCATCACCAGGTGGTTTGCATTACCCACCTGCCCCAGATTGCCAAATTTGGTGCTCAGCATTACAAAATTTCAAAATCGGTCAGCCGGGGCCGTACCCGTACCACAATCGATCCCCTCGATGCAGACGAGCGCCTGGAAGAAATGGCCCGTATGCTTGGTGGCGTCAAAATAACCCCAAAGACGCTGGACCATGCCCGCGAGATGCTGGCAGGTAAATAAACACCGGCGTTTGTCGCTTGACAAGGCTGAATTGATAAGCGTAATAAGTGGCCGTCTGAAACAGGTTTGCGCCTGATCAGCATTGCCTTTTGCCAAAAGTAAAACGGGCCTGCTGGCTGGGCGTTAATCAATACACATAACAGGATGTCGACTTGTTCGTCGAGGATTTTTAGATGCCGATTTACGAGTTTAAGTGCTTGAAATGCAATGAGGTATTTGAGTTTTTGGCGGTGAAAAGCGAGGATGCCGTGGAAATGCGATGCCCTCATTGCGGCGCCGAAGATTTCGAGCGGATCATGAGCACAACCAATTACGCTGTCAACAGTGGCGGTGGTCAAGGCCCATCCAAACAAACGCGGACCTGCAGCAGCGGTAGCTGCACGACTTACGATATACCCGGGCCATGATGATGCGGTCCTGAAGCACCCACCGGGTATTTTTGTTTTTAAATGCGGCCTTGCTCCCTGAGGTGCCTTCATCCGGTCCCCTGTTCGAATGTGATCTTGAACGCGGATCGGATGCGTGCTTTGCGGGATGCCGGCATTACCTAGTGGACCTATTTGCAGATAAGTTGACCTTCGGCTGCCATTCAATCCTGCCTGCCGGCGTTGCGAAAACCAGGACTATTCAGGATAGGTTTTAATTTTCGCGCTGGTCAGCCAGTCGGCTTGATGCCCTCATCACGTCACCGAATTTACGAAGAGGATCACTAGGGAGATCGAATTTGCCCGAAGTCTTACCGGTCTATATCCGATCCCATTCGAAGGGGTTTGTAAAGGATCAGGCCGCGGTTGCCCGTGAGCGCCTGCGGGCATGTGATCTTTGCCCCCGGCAATGTGGTGTGGATCGCCTGGCCGGCGAAACCGGGTTCTGCCGCACCGGAGAAAGGGCCTGGGTGGCCAGTTTTGCCCCCCATTTTGGGGAGGAGGCGCCCCTGGTAGGGCGCTATGGTTCGGGCGCCATCTTTTTTACCCACTGTAACCTGGGGTGCTTGTTTTGCCAGAATTACGACATCAGCCACGAGGGAGCCGGCCAACCGGTAACGAACGCCCAGTTGGCCGAAATCATGCTGCAGCTTCAGCATCAGGGATGCCACAATGTCAACCTGGTTTCCCCCTCCCATGTGGTGCCGCAAATTTTGGCGGCTTTGGAGATTGCCATCCCCAAGGGATTGCGTGTGCCGCTGGTTTACAATTCCGGTGGTTATGATGCGTCGAATGCCTTGGCTCTTTTGGCTGGTATCATCGACATTTACATGCCGGATTTCAAGTTTTGGGATCCGGCCTCCGGGCAAGCCTATTGCGGTGTCCCGGACTACCCGGAGGTCGCTTGCCAGGCGCTCCAGACGATGCACCAACAGGTGGGCGATCTGGTCACGGACAAGGACGGCATCGCCCGGCACGGCATGATTGTGCGGCATCTGGTGATGCCGCAGGGCATTGCGGACACGCGACAGATCCTGACGTTTATCGCCGAGCAGGTGTCCCGCAATACCTATGTGAACCTTATGCCGCAATATCGTCCCTGCGGCCAGGCGGAGGATTTTCCTGAGCTTGCGCGTGGCCTCAGTGCGCGGGAATTCGATACCGCCGTCGCGGTGGCCGGGGAAATCGGCCTGCGCCGCCTGGATTGAAACCGGTGGGCCCATTTGGTAACTGTGGCCAGGCGCGTTTATGCCGTGCAACCAGCATTGTGTCGACAGACGAGGAGGAACACATGGCCTTTTTGACGTGCCGGTCGATCAGGTTAACGTCGGCAATACGGCTGATGGTGCTGTTTTTTATGGTCGTGGGCTTGCAGGTTGGCACGGCCTGGGCGGAACGTATGTCCGTCAAGGCGAACAAGGCCAATATACGCTCCGGTCCTGGTACGGCCAAATACGAAATTTTGTGGGAAGTCGAGCGCTATCATCCTGTGAACGTTATTCGTAAGCAAGGGGCGTGGTTTTTTTTTCGCGATTTTGAAGGCGATGAAGGCTGGATCCATTCCAAATTGTTGGGCAAAGAGGCCACGGTGATTACCCGCAAAGACCTGGTTAACATTAGGTCCGGTCCCGGAACCCAGCACGACATTGCCTTCAAAGCGGAAAGGGGGGTTCCTTTCCGGGTGTTGAAGCGGCAGGGTGACTGGATTCATGTCCAAAGCCGGGACGGCGACAAAGGCTGGATCCATCGGAACCTGGTCTGGTAGTGGGGGGCTAACCGTTGGCCTGAGGAAGAACCACGGTACCGTGATAAATATGGCTCACCTGGTTTAAATAAAGCGACAAAACAAGGAGAAACGGCTCACAATGGGCAATGGCTTTTTTGATGAAGGCGACGCACGGCTGGTGGTCGGCATCGGGTCGGTCTTGGTGGATATTATCGTGCCGACGTCGGATGCCTTTGTCGGGCGGTCAGGCGTGCCTAAGGGGGGTATGGTTTATTTTGACGCCGACACGATTCAGCAGGTGCTGGAGCGGGCCGACGGCGAGGCACAGGTCGTCCCCGGGGGCGCGGCCTGTAATACCATTCTTGGAGTCGCCAGTCTGGGCGGGACAACCCGTTTTCTCGGTAAGCGCGGCCAGGATGAATTCGGTCATCTGTTTGAAAACGATCTGAACCGATGCCGCGTCGATCCCTTTTTGGTGAAAGCACCGACACCGACCGGGCGCGTGTTGTCCTTGATTACACCGGACACCCAGCGAACGATGCTGACCTATCTTGGCGCTTCCGCCGAGATGACGCCCGAGGAAATCCCGGAAAACGCTTTTGAAGGCGCGGCGATCGCCTTGGTCGAAGGTTATCTGGTATACAATCGGGATCTTTTTCTGGTGGCGCTTGAGCAGGCTCGGGCTGCCGGGGCACGCATCGTGCTTGACCTGGCCAGCTTTACGGTTGTCGAGGAAAACAAAGCCTTTCTGACGGACATTGTCAGGGAGTATGTTCATATCCTGGTGGCCAATGAGGATGAAGCCGCTGTTTTTACAGGTTGCCAGGACGAGACGGCCGCCTTGGAGGCCCTGGCGGACATGGCAGATTTGGCGGTTTTAAAACTGGGTGCCCGAGGCAGCAGGATTGCGGCTGATGGGAAGGTGCATGCCATCGCGCCGGCCGGTGTTGATGACGTCGTGGACACGACCGGTGCCGGAGACTTGTGGGCGGCCGGGTTTTTATACGGATTGGTGCAGGGTTTGTCGCTTGAGATGTGCGGTCGGCTGGCATCGGCCTGCGGATACGAGGTCTGCCGGGTAATGGGCGCCAGTGTTCCGGAAGAAGCCTGGCAACGCATTCGCCGTGAAATCGTCTAAAAGGTTCTATGGGAAGCACCCCATTTGTAAGGAGGAGGCGTAATGGCACAGAAACGAATTTCAAGGGCGCGTAAAAGGGATCTGGAAAGGCCGGATGAATTTTTAACCCTGGGCTCCCGCCTGATGGAGAAAATCAGCCTGTATTGGAAGCCGATCAGCGCAGGTTTCGGTGCGTTGTTGGTTATGCTGGCCGGGATTTTGGTGTTCCGCTATTTTAGCGACAAGGCTGAAGACAAAGCCTTTGCTCTGCTTAACCAGGCCCTGGTGGCCTATGTGGCCGGACAGGAGCACCAGGACCTGGAAAAAGCCCTTGAGGCTGTGTCGCCGGATTTTGACACATTGATTTCCCAATACGGCAATCGCCAGGGCGGCATGGTGGCTCGACTTGCTTTTGCCCAGATGAATTTCCAGGCTGGCCGGATGGAGGTGGCCATCGCAAATTATACCGCGGCCTCGAAACAATTTCCGGAAGGTTCTTTGGGCGCATCGGCCGCCTGGAGCGGGTTGGGCTATGCCCTGGCTGCCGCCGGTCAACATGAAAAGGCCATTACCGCATTTGCCAAAGTTGTTGATGGAAGCGATGCGGTTTTAAAGGCCGATGCGGTTTATCAGCGGGCGTTGCTTTATCGAAAGACGGGCCAGGATGCAGACTACTCCGAGTCCCTGCAAACGCTTCGGGAAAAATATCCGGCCTTTATGTATGCCGAAATGTTGCCCGAGCCGACGGAAGGTTGATGGTGAGCCGGTAAGGCCGCGTAACTGCCGCGTATCCAGCGCAGACGTCTTGGATCGCGGCAGGGAGACCCTGACGGTGTTGCTTTGCGTTTCAATTCAGATCGAATTTTTTTAATTTTTGATTGAGTCCGCTTTTACCAATACCGAGTATTTCCGCGGCCTTGGTTTGGACGTTACCAGCCATTTTCATGGCACGCACAATCATTTTTTTCTCCACCAGCGTCAAGGTTTCAGACAGCTTCGCATCCGCCGGGATACCCTCGATATGCAGGGTGTTGTGGACCTGATCCCGGAACTCAGGGGTCAGGTCGTCGATGGTTACGGTCGGCCCCGGGCAAAACACCATAATCCGTTCAATCATATTTTCCAATTCTCTCACATTACCAGGCCAGTGGTAGTCGGTAAAAAGCCTTTCAACTTCAGGCGCCACCTGCGGGATGGCCTGCCCGGCCGGACGTTCGGCGCTGTATTTGTGGAGAAAATGATCAACCAGCAGGCGAATATCCTCAGGCCGCTGTTTCAATGGCGGCAGCTGGATCTTGACGACATTTAGCCTGTAAAACAGGTCCTCCCGAAATCGGCCTGCTTCCACTTCCTGCTTCAAGCTGCGATTGGTGGCGGCGATGATGCGGATATCTACGGGAATGGACAACACGCCGCCTACCCGTTCGATTGTTTTTTCCTGAAGCACCCGCAAGAGTTTGACTTGTAAGATTGGCGATAATTCACCAATTTCATCCAAAAAAATGGTGCCGCTGTCAGCCAATTCAAAGCGTCCTTTTTTGCGGGCCACGGCCCCCGTAAAGGCTCCTTTTTCATGGCCGAACAACTCACTTTCCAGTAAGGTTTCCGCAAGAGCAGCGCAATTGACGGTGACGATGGGTTTTTCCCGGCGGGGGCTGTTAAAATGAATGGATTTAGCAACCAGTTCTTTGCCGGTACCGCTTTCACCTTCGATGAGTACGGTGGCGGATGTGGGGCCAACCTTCCGAATGGTGCGAAATACATCTTGCATCGGCATGCTTTTGCCGATGATATTGTCAAAACTGTACTGGGTTTCAACTTCGTGCTGGAGCCGCTGGTTGTCCATGACAAGCCGATGGTGTTCGATGGCTTTACGGGCGTACATTACAAGCCGTTCGTTGTCGAAAGGCTTAAGAATAAAGGTGTAGGCGCCTTTTTGCATGGCTTCCACGGCTTTGTTCACAGTGCCGTGGGCGGTCATGATAATAACCGGCATTTCGGGTGTTTTCTGTTTTATTTTTTCCAACAAGGCAAGTCCGTCCATGCCCGGCATCTTCATGTCGGAAATCACCAGATCGATTTCTTCCCGTGCCAGGATTTCGAGGGCTTCATGGCCACTATTGGCCATGCGGGTGTCAAAACCCTCTTCTTCTAGTACCGCGCTTAATACCGCCGTGTAGTTTTTTTCGTCGTCGACGACAAGAATGGCGTCCATCATTCGATCTCCTGGAAAAGCGGCAACGATATCTCGACAATAGTACCACCGGAAGGGGCGTTGTCGATCGAAATTTTTCCGTCATGCGCTTCGATAATTTGTTTCACGATGCCCAGCCCGAGACCTGTGCCCTTTTCCTTGTTCGTAAAGAAGGGGTCCCAGATTTTGTTGAGAATCCGCGGGTCGACGCCCGGGCCTGAGTCCTGTACGGTCAGCCGGGCGTAATTGTCCCGCTCCGATAACACAATCTCAATGCGGCCGGCTTTTTTAATGGCCTGAATCGCATTCAATAGTAAATTTAGAAGCGCCTGATGCAGCATATCGCGATCGATCAGGACTTCGTGCAGGTCATCATCACATCGTTTTTCTATCGCGATGGCGTGCTCCTGCGATTCAAATGCAAGATGCTGGAGCGTTTTATCGATGACAGGTTCAAGGAAGCCGGGGTGCAGATCCGGTTGGTGGGGACGGGCAAAGTTGAGGAAATTGGTGATAATGTCATTGAGGCGAGAGGCTTCCTCAACGATGATCCCGGGCATTGGGTTGGCAGGGTCGATTTGACGGACTTTTTTTTGCAGCAGTTCAGCCGAACTCTTGATAATGCCGAGTGGATTGCGGATTTCATGGGAGATGCTGGCGGTCATTTCCCCCAGATTTGATAAATGCTTGGCGCGCGCAAGTTGTTCTTTGAGCTTAAGGCGTTCTTGGGCCCGTTTTTCAATAATACCTTCTCCTCTGCGGACCACCAACAGGAGGATTAGAAACAATGTCAACATGACGACGGTGGAGGTCATCACCACTCGGATTTGAACCCGGTAAATGGCCTGATATTCCGACGTGATATCCTGCACCAGTTCGACAACACCCAGTATCGGGCCAGGGGTGCGGGCTAAAGGTTTTTCCGCCCGTAGCGGTGCGTAAGTAATAATTTTACTTTCATCCGGTATGCCGAAAAAAAGCTGAAGGAAATGGCCCCGTTGCTCAAGTCGGGTACGACGCTGTCCGGCCAATGCATTCTGGTAATAAGTGCCTCCCGCATTTTCCTTCCCGACAATTTCGCGATCAAAGCTGTAAGATATTGTATTGTTAAGGTCGTATATATTAACCCGATCAACCTTGAAGCTGTGCAACGTGCTTCGGACAACTTTGTCCATCAATTCAAATTGGTCACTTTCACGCAGATGGATATTCCCATGCTTCAAAACGGTCGGAATAATAAATTGCAAAAAAATCTGATGATTTAAATTTTCAATAAGCAAAAGCGCGTAATCTTCGCTTTTTTCGATTTGCATCTGTCGGGCCCAATGTATATTCAGCGCTGAAAGAATGATAGCGCCGGCAAAAATAACAATCAAACTGCTAAGGGTAAAAAATTTAACCAGTCTGAATGGCTTGAGACGATTTTGGTGATCACTCGGATTTGATTTCATAAAATTGTTATGGCCATTCCGTAATGTGGGTTTTTAGCCTAAAAGCAAACGATTGTTGCGGGGTTATGGCTGAATAAGCACAGCAACAGGCATTTCAGATTCCAATACACTTCCGACACTTTTTCTTGGTAGCTGGCAATCATTTCGCACCGTCTATCAGCATGGTCAATGGGCCGTAACGTGAACCCCAGGTTTGGGCATGCGTTATCTATTCTGAAGCGACCGCCTTTTGCTTCGGATCGGGATCGGCGAAACGGCTCAAGGTCGCGGCAAGTCCCGTCTTCCTCCATGATCCTCAATGCTTGGCGATGTTTTAATGAGAAATAAGATCCATATCAAAACGGATGATGACATTTTTATCCTGATTGATAAAAATTGTCTACCTAAGTTCAAAGGTTATGGAAAGGTAGATTATATGGGCAGGGATGATTTGTAAAAAAGGGGTAAACAATTCAATCGAAATAGCCGAAAAGCATTTTATGGACGTGGTTTTGGGACTCGATGCAAAAAAACAGCAAGAGAGACAAGGATTGACCACTACATATGGTGAAATAGCAGGCAAACACGTACAATATAGAGTAACTACATATAATTATACCTTAATTTTGCATAATTTCCTTGACTTCAAAGGGACAGGGTGTAAATCAAAATAACAGGGTAAAAACAATAAAAACATTTTAAGACTGTGTAGAAAGTTTATGGGCGGCAAAAACTCGTTAAAAGAAGTTCGCGAATCCCTTCTGATGAGCAAGGCGGAATTGGCCAGGGATGCAAATGTTTCACCCATAACAATTTCGCGGATTGAAAAGGGGTTGCCCTGTCGGATGGAAACAAAACGGAAGATATTGCTGGCATTGGGCCTGAGTCTTTCAGAAAAAGACAAAATATTCAAAGAATAAAAGAATAAGAGAACCCCATGCTGTTTGGAAAAAAGAATCATTTGATTGGCTTGGATATCGGCTCCCGATCCATTAAAGCGGGAGAGGTTGTAGACGGTAAGAAGGGCCCTGTGCTGAAAAAATTCGGGATGATCGATATCCCCGCCGGGGCTATCGAAGATGGGGCCATAAACGACCCTGAAGCAGTAGCCGATGCTATCCAGCAACTGTTCAAGACATATAATATCAAAGAGAGCAATGTTGCTGTTTCTATCGGGGGGTACTCGGTTATCGTCAAAAAGATAAATGTACAGACAATGCCGGAAGAACAGCTACAGGAGACCATCCAGTTTGAAGCCGAGCAGTATATTCCTTTTGACATAGCTGACGTCAACTTAGATTTCCAAATCCTGGGCGAGAGTGAGCACAACCCCAACCAGATGAGCGTGTTCCTTGTGGCGGCCAAGAAAGAAATGGTCAATGATTATATAAATCTAGTGAACATGGCCGGGCTCAACCCTTGCATTATTGACGTGGAAGCGTTTGCACTTCAGAATATATTTGAAATGAACTATGATGCCCAGGAAGAAAATATTGCTTTGATCGATATCGGGGCAAGTAAAACATCACTCAACATACTAAAAGGCATGGCGTCGGTATTCATGCGCGATGTTGCCTTGGGTTGCGGTCAAATCAATCAAAAGATTGTATCGTTAACCGGTTGCTCGGTGGAAGAAGCAGAACAGCTTAAACATGGCGAGCAACAGGATAAAATTAGCAGTGAAGATTTGAAGAATATTGTCTCGACGGTTGTTGCGGATTGGTGCACGGAAATAAGACGGGCCTTGGATTTTTTCTATTCGACTTACCCCGAGGACCAGATTACACGAATTGTGTTAAGCGGTGGAGGGGCTAACATTGCAGAATTTCGACAGCTGCTCGGTGCGGAAACTTCGGCGCATGTTGAAATGATCAACCCCTTTCAAAACCTGCACATAGAGGACGACGCGTTCGATTCGGCCTATATTCAGCAAATTGCTCCACAAGCAGCGATTTGTATGGGGCTAGCCATCAGAAGAGTTGACGATAAATGATACGTATAAATTTACTCCCGTTTAGAGCTGCACGTAAGAAGGAAAATATTCGTCGACAAGTGTCGGTTTTTTTCCTTTGTCTGCTTTTGGTTCTGATTGTACTGGCGTGGGTGCACTTTTATCTCGGCAGCAAACAAAAAAACCTGAAAACAAATGTTGCCGATACCAAGAAAGAGTTGGCGCTTTACAAGAAAAAGAATGCCGAAATCAGAGAAATTCGAAAAAAGCTACAGGACCTGGAAAAACGACAAAATGTAATACAGGATCTTGAAAAAAGGCGTTTCGAGCCGGTTCACATCTTGGATGAGCTGACCGGAAAAATCGTATCGGAGAGAATGTGGCTGACCAGGCTGAATATCAGCGGAAATCAGATGGATGTGGATGGAATCGCCTTGGACAACAAGACAGTTGCAGATTTTATCGACAATTTAGAAGAGTTGTCGAAACTAAATGATACAGAATCGCCTATGTATGAGAAGGTTCGTTTAAATAAATTACAGGCCGAAGAAATACGCAGTCTCAACATGAAAAAATTCGAAATTTCAGCCCTCAAAACTGTCAAACAGCCCGAAGTACCAGATGACAAAAAGAACAAACGAAAATAGATGACGAGAAACCATAATGAATAAAAGCGGTAACACATCGAAACAGTTGGATGCTCTTTTTGAGCGTGTGAGTGAGCTTTCGAAGGTCCAGCGGATCATGATCTGTGTAGGTGTCTTTGTCATCATTTTTGTGTTGTTTTGGTTTTTGTCTTATTGGCCAAGGTGGCAGAGCATCGGAAAACTGGATTCAGAGTACAAGCGGTTGACAGCGGATCTAACGCGATCGAAAAAAAACGCTCAACAGTTAACTGCTTTACGAAAGGAATTCGAATCCAAACAGCGCGATTTTAACCTTGTTATGAAGTCGCTGCCAGAGAAGGAGGAGATTTCGTCTCTTCTTACGGGTGTGTCACAGTCCGGGCAGCAAGCAGGGTTGGAGTTCCTGCTTTTCCAGCCTCAGGGAGATGTAAACAAAAATTTTTATGCGGAAATCCCTGTTTCAATAAGGGTTAAAGGGGGCTACCACAACGTGGCCCAGTTTTTCGATAAGGTGGCCAATCTTTCAAGGATTGTGAATATTCGCAATATACAACTATCACGGGATAAGTCTGGAGCATTAACGACTTCCTGTGAAGCAGTTACCTATAAATTTATAGAGGCTTCACCGGATAAGGATAAGCCAGAAGCCAAAAAACTAAAGAAGAAATAGCTGTTGAGAGTCGATCATTGTGTTGATAATTATACAACAAAGCGACCAAAGATGAGCAGATTGAAAATCGCACGACGAATAGCCATTATTTTTCTGACTAGCCTTGCGTTCCTCCTATGCGCATGCGATGGCCAAAAGGGTAAAGGAAGCGCAAAAGAGCCAGTTGTGACCAAGCAAATTGGCAAGGCCGGGGCGCAGGTTTCAACCAAAAAAGTTGCCGTTAAAGGTAAAACAGGCACTGCTGGCAAAGCAGTATCTGTTGAGAAAGAGAAGGTCGCTAAGGCATCGACGCCTAAACGCATGCCATATAACCCTGTTGGTAAAGTGGACCCTTTTGCACCGCTTTATAAAGAGGAGAAAGAAAAGGACGCCAAAAAAGTCGTGGTTAAGCCTAAGGGGCCGGAGCGACCTCGGACGCCTTTGGAGAAGCTTGATTTAGCACAACTCAAACTTACGGCGATCGTGTCGACTTCGGATCAAAAACGCGCGCTTGTCGAAGAGGTCTCAGGCAAGGGCTATGTCGTAGAACTCGGTACGCGAATCGGTCTTGAGCGTGGCAAGGTCGTTGAAATCGCAAGAGATCGCATCATAATAGAGCATCAAGACGAAGACGATTTTGGAAAAACAGCGAGTAAGAAACGTGAATTAAAACTTCAGAAACCGCCTGGAGACTAATAAGAATGCGCTTCATAGGTCTATCCCTGGTTGAATTGCGAAAAGCCGCCTTTTTTAGTTGCTATTTTTTACTGCCCCTGATCATTTTCGGGTGTGCCGGAAATGCGGCTGTCAACCCGGTGGAAAACACCGGGATAACAAACAGTGATCTTAAAATGATCAATAAGCTTGCTGTTTCCGAAGATGATAATGGCATCTATCTCTCTATAGAAGGCAGCTCGGATTTGTTGTTTTCGGATATCCGCAAGGCTTCCCCTCCGGAAGTGACGTTCTATTTCCCGGGGACTCAGCTGTCTGGTATCGAGGAGCAATACACTGTCAGTTCTGACCCTGTGGATCAAATTCAGACGTCTGAGGTGGTGGCCGATGGCCACACGGCTAAGATTACGGTGGCCTTGCAAAGGGAGGCTGTTTACCACGTCGATCAGAGTCAGGGTGGCATCATTATTGGGTTCTCACGGGAGGCCATCGAAAAGAGTGCTGCCGTCGCGGAAGTAACAGAAGAAAGTGAAGAAGAAATTATCTCGCCTGTCGAGACAGCGGCGCTGGCAAATGCTCCTGCAGGGACCTGTATTGAAACGGTTAACGTTGAAGAGCGTTCCGACGGGATAGACGTTACTATTCTTGCCGATGGGACCATTCAGGAATATTCGGCTTTTACGGTTGACAACCCACCCCGCATTGTTTTCGATATATTCAATATGAACAGCCCATACAAAGGACTGCAAAAAGTTGTCGTTGATTCGGAATGGGTCACAGGATTGAGGCATTTCTGTTACCCTGACAAGCTGAGGGTGGTGCTGGATACGGATCGCAAGTATATGACCTCTTTTGCCTCCAAGCCGGTTAAAAATGGTCTGGTTATCAGCGTCAGTGAAGAAAAACCCATCATCCGGGAAGATTTGATTGTACCGGCCGTTGTGGAGCAGACGGCTGCCGATGAATCAACCGAGAATACCGAAGTCCAAACCGCACCGTCTGCCATCGAAAAATCAGCCTGGCTCAATAAAATTGAATTCACAGGAGCCGAAGGCGGAGAGTCGGTGGTCACCATCGGCACGACCGATGTCGTCCGATACGACATGCAACGCATCAATGATCGCAAGTTGCAGCTTAAGCTCTTCGATACACAGGTACCTCAGTATCGAAAGCGTCCTTTAATCACAACGCGTTTTGAAAGTGCGCTGGATCGAATTACTCCTGTGCAAACGGCCCAAATGGGTGGTGATGCTGTGGTGGTATTCGAGCTGCGGGAGCCGGTTCCCTTTGAAATCGAGCAAGAGGAAAATTTTATCCTGGTGCGATTTGCCCCTTCTACGGTTCCACCTAAACCGATGGAGACTACGGCTGCCCCTGAATGGAAAAAAGCGCTTGAAGGCGAGCCAGTTGAGCCTGTCGAAATTGCCGGTGAGCCCTCCTCTGGAAGCCGTGGAGAACAAACCGGTGAAAAACAAATGGCGGCCGATGTCGTCAGTGAAGGAGAGTCTCTCAAGTGGGGCAGTGCCTCGGAGGTGTTGAGGGATGAGGGGGAAGTCGTAAAGCGGGTTGATGAATCAATTTTGACACCTAAAAAGGTTTATACCGGCGAGAAAATTGCCCTCAACTTTTATGATACGGATATCAAGAACGTATTTCGTATCCTGGGCGAAATTTCCGGTCAGAATTTTGCCATCGACAAGGACGTTACCGGAAAGGTGACGCTGAATTTCGAGCAGCCTGTACCCTGGGACCAGGTGCTGGAGCTAGTTTTGAAAATGAACCAGCTCGGCCTGAAGGAAGAGCAGGGCATATTTCGGATCGCGACCCAGGCAACCTTGGCCCGCGAAGAAAAGCTGGAAAGTGAAAAACTGGAAGCCGAGCGCAAGAAAGATGAAGAGCAGGAGCTGATTACGGAATTTTTCCTTTGCAGCTACATTGATGCTCGGGATACAGCGTGCGCGCATATTGCCCGGGAGTGTGAGGAAGTTACTGAAGTTGGTTGGGACAGCCGTTTCAGCCCTCGTGGCAACGTATCTGTCGATATCGCCAAAAACATGATCATCGTCAACGATATTCCCAAGGCAGTGGAGCGAATTCGTGAAATCATCCGCATTCTCGATCAGGTAACGCCCCAGGTGCTGATCGAAGCCCGTATTGTCGAGGCCAATACGGATTTCCAGCGGGATATCGGATTTGACTGGGGAACGGTCAGCATCGGCAGTTTCGATCTGGGTGATGTTTTTGAGGTTACCGGGATTGACATGACAGCTGATAATATCCCCGCAACGGCTTTGGACAGCGGTGCGATCGGTTTCGGGCTCAGCAAGATATCCGGGACGCCCTTTGATATCATTGATGCCCGTCTCCAATTGGGAGAAGAAGAAGGGAAAACGCGCATTATCTCATCGCCGAAAATTTTAACGCTTGACGGGAAACTGGCCGTAATCAAGCAAGGGGTTGAGATCGCATATCAGGAAAGGGATTCAGCCGGGGGCTCTTCTGTAAAATTCAAAGAAGCCGATCTGGAACTGCGGGTACGGCCCAAAGTCACCCCCGATAATCGAATTATGATGGCCGTTTCCATCAAAAAGGAAGATGTCCTTGAACTTGCGGCCCAAGAAGAACCGCCTATTTCCACCAATGAGGCGATTACCGAGCTTTTGCTGGAGGATGGTGAAACCATCGTTATCGGCGGCATCATCAAGGCCACAGTGTCCGAAAGCGAATCCGGTATTCCAGGGTTGCGTAAGATTCCAGGTTTGGGGTTGCTCTTCAAATATGGAAGCAAGGCGGATGAGCAAAACGAATTGTTGATCTTCCTGACACCAAAGATCGTCAAACTGGCCCAGAAGGAAGTCCAAACCCTCAAGTAAATGCTTTTAACATAAATTAAAAAGGGCCATCTGCATTGAATACGATGCAGATGGCCCTTTTTTTTTGGCCGGAAACCAAATGGATTTATTGTGACGCCGGTTTAAGTGCACGTCCTACCACCCAGTTGATGGATGCCAGTTAATCAACCCTGTCGTTCAACGTTGCCTTTGTCAATCGAACGAAGCAGCCTCAGATGCTATTAACTTGAAAAAATGAAGTGCCGGATTTTAGGCCAATACCCATGCAACGCAGCTAATAGAAATATTCTTGATGCATCAGACGATGAGTAACTGTTGTTAACGCTAAAACAATCAGAATTAAAGTCCGTCGGCTTCTTTGGCTGCGGTATCGGCAAGGTCGGTGGCAGGCGCCAGTTCAATGACGCGGTTGTAGGCCTGCCGCGCATTTGGTGTAGAGCCAGCCAGTCGATGAGCCCGGGCGATATCTAGATAGAGATTCGGCCATTTGGGCGCCAACGGAACCACCTTTTCAAGATAGGATAGGGCTTTGTCAGGATTGGATTGGGCAAGAGCATTCAGCCCCATGGCACGCAAAGCCTGAATGTAAATGGGATCTTTAGGAAGGCCGGAAGAGTAATAATCAAGCGCTTCTTGTAAGTAGCGTGTTGATTCCGGATATTGCTTTTTTAAATAATATGTCCATCCCAGAAGATATTTCGGGTATTGAGGTCTGGCATATATCTCAAAGGTCAAGTCTTCGATTGTTTGTTTTAAAATAATGATTGCCTGGTCATAATCTTCGGCTTTAATGTTGGAAATGCTCAGGCCGATTTTAGCTTTTGTCATATCGGGTTTAAGGGTTAAGGCGCTGTTAAAATGCTTTTTTGCCCGTATGTAGTTCATTTTTTTCTGATACGTCATTCCTAACTGATATTGTAAATCTGGGTCGTCCGCATAATGTTTTTCGGCTTCAAGATAATAGCGTAACGCATTCGTGTAGTCACCCTGGCGGAAGTAGGCGTCTGCAAGCCGGCGCTTGTCTTCGGAAATGGCTTTGGACTTTTCAAGATCGTAATTGGTCGTTGCACACGCCATCAGTGGTAAAACCAAAAATGCTCCCACTAAAATCAATCGAATGTTATTTTTCATTGGTCATTCCCCAATAGGCACTGGTAAAAACGGGAGGAAAGGATTTATGGCCACCGAAGATGTATCGTTAAGGATGCCAGGCCGATAACCGCTGATAATTTACCGTTTTTTCAGCCCCAAAGCCCCGGCGATGTCCTGAGCAACATGATCGACAAATATTTCAAATTCACGACCTTCCAAAGGATTGCCAGCCTCAGGCAACCGTTTGACACCTTGCGGAGATACCCGAATGGGGGCATTCTGCAAAGCCGCATCCGGTTTTACGCCGAATTCGGGTGGAAAACGATTTTCGAAGTAAAGGTCTTGAAATCCGGCAAATTTCAGGGCATGGGCCGTTGAATCCAAAATGGCCGTTTCATCGGATCGGACGTATCCGGATGCAAGGGCCTGGATCAATCCGGCCAAGCACTCGCCCCCATGAGTGCAAGCGATGTGGCCGTTGCGGTTGGCGCGTAGTTCCCAATCCATTATGTCTTGTTCACTGACTTCGACGAAAAAGACATTTGCTTCCGATGCATTCCGTTTGTATTGTTCCACCAGTTGGATGACCCGCGGCATGGAAACCGGGTTGCCGATCATAGCCGCCTGGGCCACACTGGGTTGAACGGTGACCGGTTCAAAACGGCGTTTTGCAGGTTCGGGTTCACGGTAATACCGATACACAGGATTCGCATGGTGGGATTGGACGCCGATGATTTTAGGCAGGCAGGTGATGATGCCGGCATCCAAAAACTTGAGAAACCCCCGCATGACAGCTGTGATATTGCCCGCATTGCCGATAGGAACCACTACTACGACATCCGTCAAATCGTATTCAAAATCCTGGGCAATTTCATAAGCGTAGGATTCCTGCCCCAAAATACGCCAGGCGTTTTTTGAATTCAGCAAGGCGACCTGATAGTCTTCGGACAGTTTTTCAACAACCTTCATACAGTCATCAAACACGCCCGGAACCTCAAATACCCGGGCTCCGCTTCCCAACGGCTGTGCCAACTGCTGGGGGGTCACTTTCCCTCGGGGCAATAAAACGGCAGATTTGATGTCTTTTTGCAGGTAAGCGGCATAGAGTGCTGCCGCCGCGCTGGTATCCCCGGTAGAGGCGCAGATAGCCAGTATATCTCTGATTTGCCCCGTGCCAATCATATAGGAGAGGTAGCTGAAGGCGCTCGCCATGCCCCGGTCCTTAAAAGAGGCGCTCGGATTTTGGCCATCGTTTTTAAAATACAGATTAAGGCCGACCGTTTCCCTGAGGCGGGCATTACCCTGAATCATGGGGGTATGCCCCTCCCCCAGATAGACGATGCTGTCGAGGGGCAGCATGGGCCCTATAAATTCATGATACCGATAAATTCCTTTGAGAGCCGGATCGGTTAACATTTTACGATAATCGAAAATTTGATGCCAGGTGGAAGCGGGCAAGTCCTTTAAGCGGTCCGACCGCAGGTCTTCGATCAGGAGCACTTGGTGACAACGCGGGCAGACATAATGTAAATCAGCGATCTCGAATGTTTCCGAACACCCGAGGCAACGATACGTCATGTTGCCTCCGGGGCGCGGGATGAGGTATGGGCGAATCGTTTCCGGAAAATTTTGAAGTTTCAATTGTGAATGCTTTCTACATTACCCATATAGGGGCGCAAGGCCTTCGGCACGACCACGGAACCGTCGGCTTGTTGATAGTTTTCCAGAATAGCCGCGAAAGTTCGCCCTACTGCCAGGCCGGAACCATTAAGTGTGTGGACGAATTCTGTGCCTTTCCGTCCTCGGCGACGGAAACGGATATTTCCGCGTCGGGCCTGAAAATCTTCAAAGTTGCTGCAGGATGAAATTTCACGGTAGACGCCCTGGGCCGGCATCCATACTTCAATGTCGTAGGTTTTTGCGGACGAAAAACCAAGATCGCCGGTACAAAGGGTAATAACGCGATAGGGGATTTCCAGCAGCTGAAGAATGCTTTCGGCGTTCTGAAGGAGTGACTCGAGTTCGCCATAAGAATGTTCCGGCATGGTAAATTTTACCAATTCAACCTTGTTGAACTGGTGTTGCCGAATCAGTCCGCGGGTGTCCTTGCCATGTGAGCCCGCCTCCGATCGGAAGCAGGGGGTATAAGCCGTGTAATAAAGCGGCAGTTCCTCCTCTGACAAAATCTCGCTATGATGAAGATTGGTCACCGGCACTTCCGCTGTGGGGATCAAGAAATAATCCCACCCATCCAGTTTGAACAGATCTTCTTCGAATTTGGGTAGTTGTCCCGTATGGGTCATGCTGTTGCGATTGACGATAAACGGCGGCAGCACTTCCCGGAACCCGTGCTGGTTGACATGGACATCCAGCATGAAATTAATCAGAGCCCTTTCCATCAAGGCACCTTGACCGAGATAGAGAGGGAAACGTGCACCGGTAATTCGCGCTGCCCGCTTGAAATCAAGGATTCCGAGTTTTTCACCAATATCCCAGTGGGCTTGGGGATCAAAATCCATGCTTGGCAGATTTCCGACCGTACGGATGGTCGGATTGTCGTTTTCATCCTGGCCGACCGGAACGGATTCATGCGGGATGTTGGGAACCTGCATCAGAATGGTTCGAATGACGTCTTCGTTTTCGGACAGGCTGGTTTCAAGTTGCTTAATGCGGCCGGAGACCTCACGCATTTCGGTGACAGTATCTTCGGCCGATTCTCCCTTTTTTTTCATCTCCGCAATTTGATCTGAAACAACATTGCGTTTATGGCGCAGGTTTTCGATTTCCTGTAAAACCTGTTTCCGGTTTTCATCAGCCCCAACCAACCGAGACCAGTCAATATGATCCCCTCGGTTTTCAATCGCTTTTTGGACCTGTGGCAAATTTTGGCGGATGAACTTGATTTCGAGCATATGAATACCTATTATTAACAGTTATACTTTAATCGCATATCGAACCAGACGGCCTGCTAAACCGAGTGCGAAGGCTAACACCTACTGTTAATTTAGTCAATTAGGATTGCTGGTTGAATCGCATGGATACCGTACCAGCAGCAGGTCGACACAAGTCCAAAACCGGGGGTTGCTATGGAGGAAGTCCGGGAAGCAAAGCAGGAGTTGCGTAACCAAGTCGACAAATCGATGCATGCACTTTCAGGGGAAGAACGTGAAAAAAAGATCCGGGAGGTTGAATCGCGTCTGTTTGACTTTGCCAATTTCCTGGAAGCCCGTATTGTGCTGTTGTATGTTAGTGACAAAAATGAAGTGGAAACGCAGAACATTCTCAGCCAAACCTATGATTATGGTAAAATCATCGTCTTGCCGGTTTTTGACCCGGTGAAAGGAAACGCCCGCCTATTGAAAGTCGATGATCCCCAAAGGGACTTGATCGAGGGGTCTAAAGGCCTTCTGGAACCCAATCCGCAGCGTTGCCGGGAAGTTCCGCTGGAATGTATCGATATCGCGATTATTCCGAGTGTTGCCGTGGATGAGAAAGGGGGGCGTTTAGGTGCAGGGGACGGTTTTTACGATCGCCTGATACCTCAGTTACCGGTTACCACGCGTAAGGTATCGCTGGCTCTGGAGGACCAAATTGTTTCTCAGGTTCCTGCGGAATCCCACGATAAGCACGTGGACATCATCATTACGGACAAGCGGACCATTTACAAAATTTAACGATTCAAATGTTTTGGTGGGTGGTGGGTATGCCTATTCGTTCTCGGGATTGAGCTCATTGGCCAAAGCCAGTAGGTTGGGCTCTTCGCCAACGGCAATCAGGGTATCCCCCGGCTGAACTCGGGACTCAAAGGAAGGATTGAAGATCATATCGTTGTTGGCTTTTTCGATGGCGATAATGATGAGATCATATCGTTGCCGGATACCCGAATCTTTCAGCATGACATTGGCAATTTTGCACTTTTCGCTTACCGGAATTTCTTCCATCAGAATATCTTTGCGTTTGCTACTTAACGCAAAATCCAAAAAGCTGGTGACCTTGGGGCGTAATATGCGTTGGGCCATCCGAAGCGCTCCCATTTCGTAGGGGCTTTCGACAATGGTGGCGCCGGCCATTTTGAGTTTGGACTTGGAGGCCTCCTGACCGGCGCGTGCGAATATGGGGAGTTGGGGGTTGAGTTGACGCGCGGTGAGAACGAGGAAAACATTATCCGTGTCCGTCGCCAGAACGGCCACAAGGCCCCGGGCGCGCTCAATACCCGCTTTATTCAGCAGGCTTTCTTCCGCAGCATCTCCGGAAAGGTAAAGAACCCCATCTTCTTCCATTACGGCAACGAGGTCGGGGTTTTTTTCAATGACAACGATATTCGAGAATTTTCTAAGCAGATTGCGGGTCAAAACGCGGCCGATACGACCATAACCGCAAATGATATAGTGATTTTTTAAACGGCTGATCTTTCTGTCCAAGCGTCTTCTCCCCATAATTTGTCGGATGCGACCTTCCACCATAAACTGGACAATCGCCCCGGCCACGTATAAGCTGAATCCAACACCGGTCAGAACGATGAACATGGTAAAGATGCGGCCCGTAGCATCCACCGGGCGAACTTCACTGAAGCCGACCGTCGATATGGTGATGACGGTCATGTACAGCGCATCCATGAACCCCCAACCCTCGATAACCATATAGCCGATGGTTCCCAAAACCAGGATCAGGAAGGCCAGGGTGATCGATATCGCTAAGTGTCGTGCACTGTTCATCAGGCGGTGAATCCTGTCGTCAACAAGCCGGAGTGTCCATGGGAATGACTAAAGTATATCGGTAGGGAATTGCAATCTCCTTTCAGACCTGATCGATAAGGCGATGGCCCACAAAATCGGGATTCTTGACGAAACCGAGGGCGGCTGTTAAAGACCACTCCATGACAGTTTCAGGGCACACATATGATCGTCGCCGCATGGAAATGGTCAAACGGCAAATTGAAGCGCGGAATATTTCAGATCCTCTGGTGCTGTCCGCCATGCGACGGGTGCCGCGACATTTGTTTGTCAGTGAAGCCCTGCGGCACAAGGCGTACGAAGATCACCCGCTGCCGATTGGCGAGCAGCAGACCATTTCACAGCCTTTTATCGTGGCTGAAATGACTCAGGCGCTCGAACTCACCCCGAATGACCGCGTACTGGAAATCGGAACCGGTTCCGGGTACCAGGCCGCCGTTTTGGCCGAAATAGCTTATCGGGTCTATACGATTGAACGGTTGCACACATTGTATCGCCGCACACGCAAACTCTTTGATACCCTCCAGTATCATAATATCGTGACCCGCTATTCGGATGGCACCATGGGATGGAAGGAAGAAAGTCCTTTCGATGCCATCATCGTGACCGCAGGCGCGCCGCGCATTCCCGAGGTCCTGCTGGCGCAACTTGCGGTGGGGGGGCGCATGGTGCTTCCCGTTGGCAATCAGTATACGCAGGATTTGGTAAAAATTGTCAAGGATGAACGCACCTGGCGTCAGGTCAGTCTAGGGGGCTGCCGTTTTGTCAAACTGATCGGCGAAGCGGGTTGGGGGTCGCCTTAATGTGGATCGATTGGTTTTGGCAATTGCTCATCCCGACCCCTCTGAAGATAAAGACATCTTGTCCCTGATGTGATTCATGATGAAGCACTGAAAAGCGTTTCCCAAGGGCGAAAGTGTTCGCCGCTCATCGGAAACAAGATAAAAATTCCGCTGAAGGTCAACCCCATCGATATCCAGGGCGTTCAATGTTCCGTCGGTCAGATCGTCCTCAACTGCTCTGGTTGACAGGATGGATACCCCCAAGCCACTCTTGATCCCCCCTATTATTCCGACCGTGTTGCCAATTTCCGCGATGATATTGAACTGTTGCTGTCCCAGCTCAAACCCTTTGGCCCTCAGAGCGGCTGTAAAGACCTCAAGTGTTCCCGAGCCCGCTTCCCGTACGATCATGGGTTCCTGCCGCAGATCCTCAATGGTGATCGATGCTTTTCCGGCCCAAGGGTGATCCCCTGGCACAATGAGTTTGAGGTTGTCATGCATGCACGTCGTTTCGATCAAATGCGCTTCACCATAGCGTGTGCCGACAATCCCCAATTCGATTTCACCCGCCAGTGCTTTTTGGGCGATTCCATGGGAGTCCCCAATCGTCAAGGAGATCTGGATGTGAGGATATTCGCGGTTAAAACGTCCAATTATTTCAGGGAGAATGTAGCCGCCCGGAATCGTGCTGCCGCCGATGGCCAAGCGTCCCTTATAATGGCCTTGGAATTCCGCCATGATGGATTCGGTTTCATCCCGCAGGGCGAGAAGTCGGAGGGCATTTGTGTACAGGAGCGCGCCTGCTTTGGTCGGAACCGCATGGCGCGACAGGCGATCAATGAGAGGGCATCCAAAATGCTGCTCCAAATCTTTTATATGACTGCTGACCGTTGGCTGGGACAGGTGGATGGCTTGACCCGCCTTACTGAAACTGGCGAGTTCCACGACTTTGCAAAAAATTTGTAACTGCCAAAGATCCATAATTGCTTCACGTATCAGGCGTTGAAAATTTTTGTTTTAGGTTCCTCTGGACGATCTTAGGCACCATGCCATTGATATTGCCGCCGAATCGGGCGGCTTCCTTAATGATGGACGAACTGGTGAAAATCCACCGCAAGCCGGTCATCAAAAATACCGTTTGGATATTCCGGTTAAGGCGGCGGTTCATAAGGGCCATCTGAAATTCATATTCAAAATCCGATACGGCGCGCATCCCTCTCAGAATGGCATTGGCCTGGCGTTGTACCGCATAATCCACCAAGAGGCCGTCAAACGATGCGATTTCGATATTTTTCAGTCCGTTCAGACTGGAAGCCAGCATATCCATACGTTCTTCGACCGTGAAAAGCACCTTTTTAGCAGGGTTGTTCAAGATGCAGACGATGATGTGGTCGAAAATTTTTAGTCCCCGAACGATGATGTCGACATGACCGTTGGTAACGGGGTCAAAAGAGCCGGGGTAGATGGCCAGTTTTGGCATTCGAAGGAAAACCCTCCCGTCCGGTTTGGTAGTAAACGTGTATGCGCGTTTGAAGGGGCCCAGCGTTGTCGAGCCGATCCGGCTATACCATAGGGCTCAAAAAGGACACAAGCGTTTTTCCATAGGTACGCTGGTCTTCCAGAAAGAAACCGGCAGGGCGATCTGCCAGGGCCTCTTCGGCCTCATGCTCGGCAACTACCATCTTAAATTCTGTTTGGGCTGTTGACAGATTTTCGAGTGTGCGCTGGATTAGTCTCTGCCGGTAGGGTGGGTCCATGAAAATGATATCCCAGGCTCCTTGTTGGCGGAGGCACCGGAGATCGCGGGCAATGTCCCAGGCCATGACCGTGGCCCGATCGCCGGCGTTTACTTTGGCAATATTGCGTTGCGTCAATGCCAGTGCCCGGGGATCGTTATCGATAAAAACAGCTCGCTTGGCCCCTCGGCTCAATGCTTCAATGCCTAATGCACCGGTGCCGGCATAGAGGTCCAAAATGGAAGTTCCCCGGATTCGCGGACCGATGATGTTAAAGATCGACTCGCGCAAACGATCCGATGTGGGGCGAATGGCGTTTCCTGATGGTGTATAGAGGCGTGTTCCTCTGAAATTTCCGGCAATTACGCGCACCCTTACCCCTGGACGTTCAACTGCTTGAGCTTTTTATGCAGATAACTGCGCCCAACACCAATTTGTCGGGCTGTCTGGGATACATTGCCGCCATTTGCTTGTAATTTTTCACGGATATAAATTTCTTCAAAGGCTTTTTTGGCATTCTTGAAATCGTCGATGGCCAGGTAGTCATTTGGGGGTTTTTTCCCGGGCGCCGTTTCAGTCCTGTAGCTGGGCGGGACGTCATTGACCGTTATCTGATTTCCGGGCACAAGAATAACCAGGCGTTCTATCAGGTTTTTCAATTCGCGGACATTACCAGGCCATTGGTAGGTTGCCAGCATGTCCAATGCTTCCGGGTCGATGTCCTTGCGGTGGGTACGATTTTGGAGGGCGCAGTCATCCAGAAAATGGTTGACCAGGACAGGAATATCTTCTTTTCTCTCCCTTAAAGCAGGGACTTCGATGGGAACCACATTGAGGCGATAATAGAGGTCTTCACGGAAGGTACCCTTCTCGATTTCCAACGCGAGGTTTTTGTTGGTGGCCGCGATGACACGAACATCGACGCTGAGGACTCGACTGCCGCCGACACGCTGAAATTGCTGTTCCTGCAAAACGCGGAGAATCTTGGCCTGGGTCTTCAGGCTCATATCCCCGATTTCATCAAGAAAAATGGTCCCTTCGTTGGCCAGTTCAAATTTTCCGCGTTTTTTAGTGGTTGCGCCGGTGAAAGCGCCTTTTTCGTGTCCGAATAGTTCACTTTCGATTAGTTCTTCTGGAATAGCGGCACAATTAACATCCACAAAGGGCTTTTCCGCACGAATGCCGAGCTGATAAATGGTGCGTGCCACAAGTTCTTTGCCGGTGCCGTTTTCTCCCGTTATAAGAACCCAGGTGTCAGTGGAGGCCACAGCCGCTATCTTCTGTTTTAATTCCTCAATGCGCGGACTGTGGCCGTCAATGGAATTCTTTGCCAGGGTCTTCTTCCGCAGATAGCGGTTTTCTTCTTCCAGGCGTCTGAAATTCAGGGCGTTGTTGATACCGACGATCACTTTGTCGATGGAAAGCGGTTTTTCAATCAGATCAAAGGCCCCGAGTTTGGTCGCTTTTACGGCTGTTTCCACATTCCCGTGGCCCGTGATAATAATGACTTGAATATAGGGGTTGTTTGCCTTGATTTCTTTGAGGGTCTCGATACCGTCAATTCCCGGCATCCAGATGTCCAGCAAGACCAGGTCCGGCGAGTCGTTTTCAATTACCTTGAGTGCTTCATAGCCGTTAGGGGCTGTTAACACTTCAAAGCCTTCATCGCTCAATAGTCCTTTCAGAGATTGAACGATGGAGGGCTCGTCATCGACAATGAGTACGGATGGAAACATATAACCTCAGCAGACGGTTTGGCGGATTACACTGTCCAAATACATTTATTAGTTTGGCCGGTATTGTTGATTAAGGCATGCCTGTATGTCAAGGATAAGAACGCGTCTTTCAGGCATGGGCATGCCCTCCTGATAATTGCAAAGGCAATTCAATAACGAATCGAGCCCCGCGGGGTTTGCTATCTTCCACACTGATGGTGCCCTGGTGGTCCGCGACAATTGTGTTGACAATCGTCAAGCCCAGGCCGGTGCCGGTTTTTTTAGTCGAAAAATTGGGTTCGAACAGCCTGGCTTTATCAGCATCGGAGATCCCGGGGCCATTGTCGGAAACTTCGATGCGCAAGTGGTCCCACGTATCAAAATAAACCAGTCTGATTTCAATTTGGCCGTGGCCTTTCACTGCCGCAATTGCATTGTCTACCAAATTGATCATGGCCTGTTTGATCTGTTGACGGTCGAGATGCATTTGCGGGATAGGCAAATCCCCCTCAATTTCTGTCGTAAATTCGATGTTTCCAAGCCCCTCTTTGTACAGGGCGACCGTTTCTTCAATGATCGGTGGCAGGTGGCATACGGCCAGATCGGCCGTCGGAAACCGGGCAAAAGCCGAGAACTCATTAACCAAATTACGAATGAGGTCCACGTGATCGATAATCATGCGGGTGCATTCGTCAAAGACAGGGTCATCAATCTGGCTGGCGTATTTACGCTTCAAACGCTGGGCTGACAGGGATATCGGGGTCAGCGGATTTTTAACTTCATGGGCGATGCGCCGGGCGACTTCGCGCCATGCGGCCATACGCTGTGCTTTCTCCAACTCTGTTAAATCATCGAAAACCATGACCACCCCCATGTGGTGGCCGGTGTCATCTTTTAACGCGTTGAAATTAACAAGAAAGCTTCGCGGGCGTCCCTGAATGTTTAGTCGGATGGGGAATTCGACCGTATCATTTTTGGCAGAGTTGAGCTCCTGCAGCACCTCGTCCGCCAGTTCGCGATAGTGGCCCATGAGGAGTTCCGAGTAATTGTGGTCAAGAATGTCCTCGGCATTAAGGCTGAGCATCTTTTCGGCGGAGGTGTTCATGGTGGAAATCATTCCGCGGGCATCCAGCGAGATGACCCCTGCGGATACATTTTTCAAAACGATTTCCATGTATTGACGCCGCGCCTCGATTTCAATATTGCGCTGACTGAGCATTTCGGCAGACAGCTCAAGCTGCTCACGGCCTGAGCGAAGGTCCCGTGTCATTTTGTTGAAGGCATTGACCAGGATTCCGATTTCGTCTGACGCTTGGAGATCCAAGTGAAATTGAAGGTCGCCATCGGCCACGCGCCGGGTGCCTTCAGCCAGTTCCATTATGGGGATGGTGATACTTTTGGCCAGATAAAAACCAAACCACACAGCACAAAAAACGACCAGCAAGGCAACAATCGACAAGGAGATGTAATAGGTAATCTGAATCGGTTTTTTGAGCAGCTTGATCTGCTGGTATTCCTCAAAACCTTGGGATATGGCTTTCATATCGTTGGCGAGTATGGGTGGCACAACGATGGACAATACGACAAATCCTTCCGCCTCGTTACGTTTGACGCCAAAAGGGATGGTTGCCACAGTGCGCACCCGTTCACCGGTTTGTGAAAACTCCGTCAGGGTTTTGACTTTTTTGAAAACGTCGTCTTTATCAAAGACCTCGGCTGCCACGGGCGGCAGGCTTTCATTTTCCATTTGAGGGGATAATGCGAACGTCAGGCGTTGCAACTCGCGATCGTAAACTTCGACCGTGTCGATATTAAACTCGCGTTGGACCACCTGGATGTAGCGGGACAGCGCTTTGTGTTTGCGCTCTTGAAGAAGCTTGTTGGCGTTGATTTGGTACGCGACCCGTTCCAAAAAGAACTGGTTGCTGTTCTCAATACGGTCATATACCCGGCGGCCGACATTCAGAGATTTCTGGAGCGCCTGCTCAACCGGCACATTAAACCAGAATTCGATGCTTGTGGAGATAAAGTTAATCGAGAAAAAAAATAAAACCGTTGTCGGCAGCAGTGTCAGCGCCACAAATGCGACCACCAGCCGCGTGCGCAGGTTGGCACCCACGGCATGGCGCTGACGATCGTAAAGTAGTTTGACGAGATTTCGGAAAACAAGAAAAATCAACAGGACCAACAGCAGCAGGTTGATGTTTATCAAAATAAACATCAAAATCGTATTGGATACCGGGATATCGGCACCGAACCGAATCAGGCGTGTTTCGATAAACGTCAGAATGCCGACAATTCCCAGAACGCAGGGAATTATCAAAAGCTCGCGTTTGCGCCGCCGCCGTTCGTTTTCAGGGTTGGGGTCCTGGAATAGATGCGAAGGGGTGTTGGTCATAACCCTTACCGGACTCGCGCCTGGCTAGTAAACAAACACAACCGAATGCCAGTCGGTTTCAAAATCCCATAACGAGACAAAGTAGAATACGTAATGAAGGTAAAACGGAAGGGTCATTTCACGCAATTCTGCTTTGGCTTGCAGGTGATATTGCCGGTCCTTTTGCATTTGACGGATGTCGATAACCGCCAAACCCTCGATGCGGGACATCAATGACTGGGCTTCGGCCAGGGATTGGGTAATGATGGGTTTGGCGTCGACCCATGAACGATAAACGGTAAATTCTTTTTTCAAATTATTGTATTTGATAGTGTGGGTAACTTCAATATCCGCGAGTTCCTCGTCAGCCCACCAACTGCGGGAGCGGTCGAGTTTGATCAAAAATGAAAAATCCGCCGGGACTCCTTTGAGGATTGCTTCCATGACATCCTGTGTGAAGGCGCCTTCCACCTCTAAAGAGACCAGAAGCTTTTCGTTTTCACTGGAGATGGTAATATTCTTAAGGCGGGCTTCCTGAGCGCCGGCTGCGGCGGGGATAATGGTGACGGCAACGAACACCAATGTCCATAGCCAATCCTGAAACGTCGCAAACCGGGGCTTCGACCTTGGCCTTAAAGAAAGTGGGTCCGATAGGGCGATGGGCCGGCTTAGCTCGGGGGAAAAAATCCTCATGGTTGGATCAGGCATGTAAATGGCGTTTGATTGTGTAGGTAGCCAGGCAACTTTTTTCGGTGTGAAATGTTTCAACCTTTAAAAAATATTACATAATTTCTTTTAAAATACTCAATCAATAGCGGATTGCGTTCTAAATGGCAAGTGCTTTTGGTTGGGCAGGTGTCGTTGATAAGAAACGGGTGTCGATCGGGCAGGCTTGCCAATTTGATTTGTTTTGGAAAAGATTTTCCAGAAACGCATGATTGAAGGCATGGCCGGATCGATGGGTGACCAGATGGCCGACAATGGGCATGCCCAATAAAGAAAAGTCTCCGATGCAATCCAGCAATTTGTGCCGGACGAATTCATCTGCAAATCGCAAACCACCGGGGTTGAGAACATCCTCCCGATCAATTACAATGGCATTGTCCAGGTTGCCGCCCCGGGCCAGGCCGAAACGCTTCATCATTTCCACTTCATGCATGAAACCAAACGTGCGGGCGGAAGCAATTTCTTTTCCAAACACCTGCTCATCAAGGTCTACAGTGATGGACTGGGTTTGGATCAACGGGTGATCATATTCGATGGTGCATGACAGTTTACGGCCCGCATGGGGGTAGGCTCCCACAAACTTGTCGCCCTCACGCAGTTCGAAAGCTTCATTGATAATGAAAAAACAGCGGTCGGCTTCCTGTTCTTCAAGGCCGGCATGTTCAAGCAATTCAAAAAACGGCCCAGCGCTGCCATCCATAATGGGCATTTCATAGGCATCGAGTTCAATAATGGCGTTATCGATGCCGAGCGCTGATAAGGCGGCCATTAAATGTTCAATGGTGGATACAATACATCCGTCACTGCCGATGACCGTGGCCAGGCTTGTATCCACAACCTGGTTGAAAAGAGCTGAAATCATAGGGGTACCCGGTAAATCTGTACGAACAAACCGGATGCCGTGATTGGCCGGTGCCGGTTTGATGGTTAAATTCGCTTTTTTCCCGGAGTGCACCCCGACACCCGAGCAGGATACCGCGTGCCCAATGGTCTGCTGCTTCAAAGAGGTTGTTGCTTTATTCATCAGGATTGAATCCTTAACTTCAATGGACGCCATGTTGCCGATTCACCCATTTATCCATATTGGGGAAATGCGCTTTTCCAACATGGTCGGTATTTTTATGTTTTGGTTTTTACGTCTTAAAAAAGCCCTGAATTTTACAAAGCAAATACTGTACCAGTAGAATCATAAAGAGGGCGATTTTCAACTAACATATTTAAAATAATCAAAATATGTCAATTTAGACCACTGTCTCGCTCTGGATGAATTCTATCGGACAGCCAAATCGGGCTCGGTTTTGTGGTATCCATATCACACCTGTCTTTTATTAGAAACAGGTGGGGGATTGCCACTGTTCATAAAATTTGTTAATAGTTTCAAAACTTCGGCCCACCGAAAATCCCTAAACGGAATCCTCCGTTTGTATCCATCGTCCCTGAATTGGTTGGCATATTCCGACAACGAATAAGGAGCCCTTCTTGTTATCCAAGGTTCTCAGCGGTGCGGTCATCGGTATTGATGCGTATCTGGTGGAAGTTGAAGTGGACATAGCCTCGGGGCTGCCCTGTTTTACAACCGTAGGTTTGCCGGAGGCGGCGGTCAAGGAAAGTCGTGAGAGGGTCAAATCGGCCATCCAGAACTCGGGTTATCGCTTTCCGGACGACCGGATCACCGTCAACTTAGCTCCCGCCCACATTAAAAAGGATGGTACCGGATTTGATTTGCCCATGGCGATTGGTATTTTGGCGGCCACCCGCCACATCCCTGCTGATAGTTTGACTGACTTCCTGGTGTTGGGTGAACTCTCATTGGATGGGCGCATCAAACCGGTCGCCGGTTCTCTGCCGATGGCGATTGAAGCCCGGCGGACCGGCTATGCCGGCATTATCGTACCGGCGGGCAACGGTCTGGAAGCCTCGGTGGTCGGAGGGGTTGAGGTGCTGCCAGCGGAAAACTTGTCCCAGGTGGTGTCCTTTCTCAACGGGGAGGCAAAGCTAGATCCCGTGTGCCCAGACCTCGAGGGACTAATGAACCCAACGACAGGCCAGGAGGATGATTTTGCCGACGTGGTGGGGCAGGAGCATGCCAAGCGTGCGCTTGAGATCGCGGCGGCCGGGGGTCATAATCTGATGATGATTGGTCCGCCGGGGTCAGGCAAGACCATGCTGGCCCGAAGAATACCGACCATTCTGCCAGCCCTCACTTTCGAAGAGGCGATTGAAACAACAAAAATATACAGCGTCATGGGGATGCTGGGCAAGGACCAGGCCCTGATCGTTCAAAGGCCTTTTCGTTCGCCCCACCATACGATTTCCGATGCCGGACTCATTGGCGGTGGTCACATACCACGCCCGGGAGAGGTCAGCCTGGCGCACAACGGGGTGTTGTTTCTGGATGAACTACCGGAGTTTAAAAAGCATGTTCTGGAGGTCCTGCGTCAACCCCTGGAGGACCACCGCGTCACCATATCGCGTGCAGCCTCGACGCTTACCTACCCGGCGGGTTTCATGCTGGTGGCGGCCATGAACCCCTGTCCCTGTGGTTATTTTTCAGATCCAAACCATGCTTGTTCTTGTTCTGCGTCCCAAATACAACGCTACCGGTCTAAGATTTCCGGTCCGCTTATCGACCGGATGGACATTCATGTCGAGGTGCCGGCCGTGCCTTATCGGGATTTGACCATGGGAGAAAAGGAAGAGTCTTCGCAGGTTATTCGTCAGCGGGTAACGCGCGCCCGTGATATCCAGAATCGCCGTTTTCGCCGTTCCAAAATCTATTGTAATGCGCAGATGAACAGCCGGCAGATCAAGACCCATTGTCCTATTGATACCGGATGCACACGGTTGCTTGAATCCGCTATCGACAAATTGGCTCTATCGGCCCGGGCCTACCATCGTATTTTAAAAATTGCACGTACTCTGGCGGACTTGGCCGGCATGGAATCCCTCAGTGAGCACCATATTGCCGAAGCGATTCAATATCGCAGCCTGGATCGGCCTCGCTAGGGAAGGAACGGATGGAGGCGCCGGTGGGCCCTCGGCACAGGGCTGCCATCGACTCAAATGTCGTTCAGAAAGTCCTGAATAAGGGTGTCGGCGTAATTGAAATCGATTTCCGACTGTTTTTCATACGCCAGTTCCTGATTGGTTTGCTTCAGTTTTTTTAACAGGCTTAGGATGATTGTCATTAAGACCTTATTGCCTGCTCGCGGGTTGTCTTTAATAAACTGAAGCAGGTCGCCTTTGTGAATGCGCAGTGCCACCGTATCGTCTGCGCAGGTTACGCTTGCCGTTCGGCTTTCAGCCGTGAAAAAGGCTGTTTCGCCAAACATGTCGCCGGCATCGACGGAGGAGACGAACATCTCGTCGTCGTTCAGGTCGCGGAAGCTGACATCCGCTTTGCCGGTCACAATGGCGTAGAGAAAATTACCGCTGTCCCCCTGGGCAACGATTTTTTCCCCTTTACTGTAGAGAACCGCCTCCGACACGGTTAGAAACCGGTCCAATTCGTTGGCTTTAAGGTGGTAAAGAATTTCAACTTCGCGGACCTGGTCCAAATAAATACCGATATCCACAGTTTCAGCCATTGCACACCTCTTTTGACAGGCTCGAACGGGTTTTTGATGTTTATCAACCAAAAAGCATATATAACCCCTCTCGACGTGTCAAGAATCAAGCCACGGTTGACAGGATCAACAACCGGATTTATACTGACGCAGTTGTGACGATAACCCTTTGGTATTTAATGAATAATTCGGTTTTGCGACCGTCGCCGGAGAAACGAAGCCAAGGCGATACCAAACACCATAGGCGGATACCATGATCGACGCGGATTTTCTTAAAGACAGCGAAATGATTATTCAGAAACTGATGAAGATTCCGGCGATGCGTGCGCTGGAAAAAACGCATCTGGAAGCTTTGGTGGAAATGAGCGAGATCAAAGCGTTTGAGCCCGGCGAACAGATCATGGAAGAAGGCCTTTTTGAGCGAAGCATCTTCTATCTGATTTCCGGCAAGGCCCGAATTGTAAAAAACGGTAAAGATTTGGCGATGATCCGGCGTACGGGGGATGTCTTTGGCGAGATGGGGGTGATCGACGGATCGGCCCGGTCCGCATCGGTCTTTGCCGTAGATAGAACAATTTGCCTGCAAACCGATATGGCTGCCGTGGAATCGCTTTATGGTGATTCTAAGCTGGCATTTCGCTATACGATATTTCGGGGATTTGCTCAAATATTGGCGAATCGACTGCGCATGACCTCTGAAGAACTCCTTCGATCACGTGATGAACTCGCCCGATTGAAACAGACGTCCAACTGAAGACAGATTAGAAGCCATCTTAAAATTAGGGTTTTCGTTCGAGATCAGGGCGTGACCGAGAATTCCCGTAAAGCGGGACTTCCCATTTGATCAAGCCCTCGACGGTGGGTGCAACCCGCAGGCATACTCAAGTATATCGCGGACTTGAGACGAGTACACAACGCCGATATCGGGCGGAAAAACTTTTTTGAGATAGCATATAGCAAACCGATAGTGATCGCCCCGATACATCAATGCGGTAAAATCTGATGGCTTGATGAGCTTTATTGTAATATCGACGGGATTTATATCCGTTCAACCAGTGCAAGGGATATCCCCGGCGAAATATCGCGAAGGGACGCGATAACAGGTTATAACCGTGGTGCGGCTAATCGTTTTGAATGCATTCGTGACGGTGTGTACCCACCCAAGACGGCCTGCAGGAGGAGCACAATATGAAAGAAGACTGGGAAGAAAAACTGGCCTGCGCGGTCGCCTGTTCTTCATGTGACAAGGCGATCGGGCCGCAGGATCTTCGTATTCTCTCGTCTTACACCCATCTCCCCATTTGCATGGATTGCAAAAAAACAGAGGAGCAGAGGCCGGACTATCCCGAGGTGTCCCAGGGAATGATTGGCCAGTGTATGATAGAGACCGAGATTTTATACGGTGACATCGGTTCCTACTGCTACCATCACTTCTATCCTTTTAAATGCTGATCCGAATCCAGATGGCCGGATTAGTTTGGATGCCGGGATGGTATTGACCAGCCCAAAATTTACCGTAAATGGCGTTGCCATTGCACCTTTCGGTGCATAGTTATTGCGTTTTCAGGAATAGATATAACCGACGTTGATGAAAAGGACTGACGAATGGAATCTCGGCGTGTCGTGATTACCGGAATGGGTGCTCTGACGGCCATTGGCAACACCCTTGAAAGCTTTGACAAGGCGCTTATGGCGGGGCGTAGTGGTGCCGCACCGATCACACGCTTCGATGCGGAGCGCTTTAAAACGCGGTTTGCATGTGAAATCAAAGGTTTTGACAGCGACGACTATTTCGACGCCAAAGAGGCCCGTAAAATGGATGCCTATTCCCAATATGCCCTGGTGGTGGCTGACGAAGCGGTCCGTGACGCGGGGCTGGATCTGGAGCGGCTGGATAAGGAGCGCGCCGGGGTAATATGGGGCTCGGGCATCGGGGGGTTGCAGACCTTTCAGGATGAAGTCGCTAAATATGCCCGGGGCGACGGTCGCCCGCGATTCAGCCCGTTTTTTGTTCCCAAAATGATTGCCGACATTGCCGCCGGATATTTATCTATCCGCTATGGGTTTTGCGGCCCTAACTTCGCGACCGTTTCGGCCTGCGCTTCTTCCACCAATGCCATCCTGGATGCGTACACCTACATACGTGCAGGCTATGCGGATCTTTTCATGACAGGGGGGTCGGAAGCCCCGGTGACGGAATGCGGTCTGGGCGGCTTCAGTTCGATGAGGGCCATTTCGGCACGCAATGACGATCCGGAGACGGCGTCCCGCCCATTCGACAGAGACCGGGACGGTTTTGTCATTGGCGAGGGGGCGGCCGCCCTGGTGTTGGAGACGGAAGCCCATGCCCGCGCGCGTGGCGCCCGAATTTATGCGGAGATCCTGGGGGGCGGCATGTCTGCCGACGCCCACCACATCACCGCCCCTCATCCCGAGGGCGTGGGCGCGGAGAAAGTCATGCGTAACGCTCTATACTTTTCCGGCATCCAACCCCGCGACGTCGATTATATCAATGCCCACGGAACAGCCACCCCTCTGGGCGACATCAGCGAGGCCCTGGCCATTCGACGGGTTTTCGGCGCGCAGGCCGATCGACTGAATATCAGCTCCACCAAATCCATGACGGGCCATCTGCTGGGGGCCGCCGGCGCGGTTGAGGCCGTGGCCTGTGTGCTGGCGATACATCATCAGCAGGTACCGCCCACCATCAACCATTTCACGGATGACGAACGTATCGACGCCGGGCTGAACTTTACCTTCAACCAGGCCCAGGAGCGCGTCGTCAATGTGGCCTTGAGCAATACTTTCGGCTTCGGCGGCCATAACGCATCGATCATATTGCAGCGTCCTGATTTTGGCCATTAGCCGCCATCGCCATTACCCGGACGCACTTCGAGAACTACCTTGCCGATATTGCGGTTGGCGTTTAGGTGCGCGTGGGCGCTTTGCGCCAATGTGACGGGGAAGACCCGATCGATCACCGGTGCGATTTTGCCGGCCACCAGCAGCGGCCATATCCGGTCCCGGAATTGCCGGGTGATCTCTGTTTTGGCTTCCAAGGACCGTGCTCGCAGCCGGGTCCCTTTCAGCGTAAGGCTTTTCATCAAAAGAGCCCTCATGTCCAGGCGGGCTGACGTGCCGCCCATGAGGCCGATGGTGATCAGGCGACCATAAGGCTTGAGCAGGTCAATATGCCGCTCAAGATAAGCACCGCCAATACAATCGAGAACCAGATCGACACCCTGCCCCCTTGAAAACGCCCGGCACTTTTCACCAAAATCATCCCTTTTATAATTGATGGCCAAGTCTGCGCCCAGTTCCCGGCAGCGCACTAGTTTCTCGTCGGACCCGGCGGTGACAGCCACCCGGGCGCCGAGCTCCTGGGCGAGCTGGATGGCGGCGGTTCCAACCCCGCTGGCACCGGCATGGATCAACACCGTCTCGCCGTTGCCCAGGGAACCTTCCATACAGAGATTGGAGTAAGCCGTCAGCCAGACTTCAGGAACCGCTGCTCCCCACACGTAAGGCCACCGATCGGGCAGGGGGATCAGCATCCCTTGGGGCAAAACGATTTGTTCGGCATACCCGCCCCCGGGTGCCAGGGCGCAGACCCGGTCCCCCGGCCCCCACGCTTCCACGCCAAGCCCGACCGTTTTGACTTGCCCGGCCACCTCCAACCCGAGTACAGGCGATTCTCCCGGCGGAGGCGGGTAGTGGCCGCGTGCCTGCAGCAAGTCGGCGCGATTGACGCCTGCGGCGTGAATTTCCAGCAGCACTTCGCCCGGACCGGGCGAGGGGGCATCCATATCTTCCCATTCAAGCTGGAGGTTTTCCTTGTCGCTGTGGACAACGATCGCTTTCATGGCATTCGTGTTCCTTTACCGGCTCACGGCCGGCGCTCAGATCCGTCAGGCGCCGTTATAGCCGACTTTCACCAGGTTGCCGGCAACGATTACCGGGATTTTACGCTGTCCCTCTGAATAACGAAGCATTTCCGCCAACCGATCCGGTTGTTGCTGCACATCGACATAGAGGTGCCCCTTGTAGGCCTCCCTGGCCCGCTGGGTATAGGGTCACCGGTCCTTGCCGTAGATGACGACGGTACGGCTCATGGCTTCTCCTTGTTGATGGCTTGCCGGCCAATGTTGGGGTGTTATTCGGGAAATCGAATATTGCATGCTAATCTTTCTTGGCGGGGAGGTCAATCGTGGGATCCGGGAGGCAGCCGAAAAAAGCCGGGAAGTGGGCAGCTTCCCGGCTGGTCGAGCAGGAGGTATTAGGATGTTTGAGGGACGGATAAATAGAAGCAGTCCCGACCCTCAAGTTTATGGAGAAAAGACAGGAAACAATTTTTGTTTCCTGCAATCACACTAATGATGATTTCCAAGGCGTCAAGATTTCAATGCGCTATTTTTGTAAAGACCTGTCATTCCCTTGCCCGGATCTTGATCCAGCGATGGATGCGATAACAAAGGGTGCTTGGGGAAGTTGCAATCTTTGAAAAATAAGTTTAAATTGCATTTTACAAGGAACTTGATTTCATGAAGATTACCGATACCTCAATACCATCCAAAATCGTTTCGCTTTCTGAGAAGCGCATTGCCGAATCCCCCTCGGATACCAAACCGCCGTCGAATCGGTCCGACCGGGTGACACTGTCGCCTCGGGCACGTGAGTTTAATGAAGCCCGGCGTACCCTGGCGGGCATTCCGGATGTAAGGGCGGATAAGGTGGATGCGGTAAAAAACCGAATCGCCGACGGATCCTATCGCATCGACAGCGAGAAGATTGCGGCCAAGATGATTCGCGAAGCCCTTTCCGACAGCGAATAGTTTTTGTTGTCTATATCCCCCCTTTCCGATGCATTGCTTTGGGCTCAGGCCGCAACCCAAACGGCCATTCCTCGGGCCCAGTTGACGATCTGGCGACTGACACTCCCATAGAGCCATGATTCCAGCGTATTCAGATGCCGGCGCCCGGTAACGATGGTGCCGATACCGGTTTTGCGGGCCTCATCCAGCATGCCCGTGGCACGACTGATGCAATCCTCCAGGATGGAAACGCTGATCCGTTCGGGAGCCACACCGGCCCACACGAGGTGACCTTGCGCTTTCGCAATCCAGGGGTCGATACGCTCACGGTTGCGGGCGGCCCAGGATTCGTCTTGACCTTCGGCATAATAGAGACTTGCCGGCGGGTAATACATCATGCGGGATTTGATGACGTGACAAAGGGTGATGTCCGTCGGCGCCTCGGCTAACAGATAGCCGACACAGGCCACACCGCGGGAAGCGTCTTCCGTGCTGTCCAGGGCGATCATGATTTTTTGTGTGGAGGGGGTGCCGCTGACAACAATAATGGGCATGTCATGCAGCTTTTTCATCAGGCGATTACCGGTTTTTCCCACTAGGGCATTTTTGGTGCGGCTGCGGCCCCGTCGGCTGACCACCACGGCATCATAGCCCCTCTCGGCCTCGTCGATGATATCGCGTACGACACCATGGTGCTGGCGTTCGATCTTGGCCGTCACAGCGTCGAGGTCAAATCCGGCCTGGCTCAATTCGTAAGTCGCATCATCCATGAAAGCGCTCATGGTGCGGTGTGTTTCGTGGACCCATGCTCGGGCCGGAGCGGTGCGATTGCGAAGTTCTTCGCTGATGTGCCAGAAAATGCCGGGGATATTGGCGGCGACGTGAAACAGGATCACTTCGGTACGGGCGGTTGGAAAAATCCGGGCCACGTATCGTACGGCTTCCAGGGATGCATTGGAGCCGTCCACGGCCAACAGGATGCGTTTGCGGGAAGTGCTCATCGATTCACCTCCTTTTGACCGGATGGTTAACTGCCGTCAGCCGTTCATGCGCGGTGGCCGGATGCAAGGATCCGTACGCTTAAAGGGCGTATTGCACGTTATGGTTTGCGACAGGTCGACAGGGAGCGAACTCAGGGCGTTTTAGGGTACGTTGCCAATCCATCGTCCGGCGCTCACGGGGAAGCTCATTCGATAATCAGACTGTGACGCGAGGGGGAAGAAAATCGTTTGTCGTCTATATTAATGATGGTCAGGCGGCTTGTAAAGCCGGCGGGTATGGTACGTCAGGATGATCAAGGCCGTACGCAAGCTTAAAACGGTTTGCGTACGGCCCCTTATCCTTATGGCATTGCAGAGGCTATTTCACTGGTGTTGAATGAGGTTTCTCCAGGATGTGTTGATGCGGCTGGTGTGCGGGGCGTCCCCTGCCGACCACCGTCCACCAGTTCGGCTACATCACGGATGCAACCGCGCATATTGACGATTTCGGAATGAATCTCCGTTGACGCGGAAGCAGACTCTTCCGCAATGGCGGCATTTTTCTGGGTGACACCATTCATTTCGGATACCGTGTTATTGACCTGTTCGATACCTTGGGCCTGTTCGCCCGAGGCAGCCGCCATCTCCTCGATCAGTCCGCCGATTTTTTCCGAGTTTAATTTGACGGCTGCAAAGGCCTCCCCGGTGGTCGTAACCAATACCTCCCCGTCGCTTATACGCGAAACCGTGCCCTCTATCAGGGCGGCCGTGCTGCGCGATGACGCCGCGGCCCGCAGGGCCAAACTCCGCACTTCGTCGGCTACCACCGCAAAACCGGCCCCGGCTTCCCCGGCCCGGGCGGCTTCCACTGCGGCGTTAAGGGCCAGCAGGTTGGTCTGAAAGGCTATCTCGTCGATGGTTTTGACGATTTTCTGGGTTTCCTCACTGGCCTGGGAGATTTCATGCATGGAGCGGGTCAATGCATTCATGGCTTCGTAGGCCTGGGTCACCAGGTTATTGGTTTCCTGCATGATCTGATTGGCCCGCCCGGCATGGTTGGCATTCTGCCGGGTCATGCTGGCCATTTCCTCCAAAGAAGAGGACGTTTCTTCGATGGCGGCGGCCTGCTCGGTCGCACCGGAAGCCAGGGATTGGCTGGCGGACGAAATCTGAGCGGATGCGTCAGCGATCTGGTCGGACCCCTGGTCCAGAACGGCAACCGCTTTTTGCAGCGGGTTTGTCATCCGGCGGGCCACCAGAATGAAACTGCCCACCAGGATCACGGCCGCCCCCAGCGGCAGAGCCCCACGTGTGATCCAGGGAGAAATGCCCATCTCACGCAATTTGACGGCAACGCCGGCCAGGATTCCGATCAGGATGACGCCGGGGGCCATTGTGGTCCACAGCCGGGTGACCAGGGCTTTCCCATAGATGATTCGCATGATGACACTGATCAGGAAATAAAAACCGATGCCCACAAAGAGTATTGCCATAAATCGTTCCGCCACTTAGAGTACCTCCCGTGCTAAACTGTGGAAAGGGATGCCTTGTGAAGGGCCATAACTTTTATCGGCGATTTTAGGAACGACTTTAATATGGATTTGGCGGTGATAAGCTCAGTAGAAAGGAAAAACTATGGAATCAGTTTGTTATAATCCAATAGGGATTGTTGAAACCCCTTTCGCCGAGAGGGAGGGCATGCCGATCCAGGCGGCCGGCGGGGAAGGGGTGCGTGGCCGGATCAACCTAAAGCCTGAATACGTCGAGGGCTTGAAGGACCTGGATGGGTTTTCACATCTCATCTTAATCTACCATTTCCATCTCACGCAGGAGCGCCACCTGGTGGTCACACCCTTCCTGGACGACACGCCGCGCGGGGTTTTTGCCACCCGGTCACCCAATCACCCCAACACGATCGGCATTTCCACGGTCCGGCTGCTGGCAATCAAGGGTAATTGCCTGGAAATCGAAGATGTGGATATGGTCAGCGGAACGCCCCTGCTGGACATCAAACCCTATGTGCCGGCCTTTGACCATCGCGAACCCGAACGCCTGGGCTGGCTGGAAAAGGCCGGTGCTAAAGTGCGAAAAACACGCGCGGACAAACGTTTTACCTGATTTGACAGGTGGCGTCCTCCTGCTCGGCGGGAGGACCCCTAACAGTGGGGTCGACGAATCAGTTAGCGCTCCATTTGATTTGGAATTCGACTTCTTCCTGCCTGCCCTCCCGTTCATGTTCGATGTTGATGACGGCATCGGGGGGGACGGAAATCCGCTCGCCAGCCACTTGGATGCGGAACCGTTTTCCTTGTTCGATGCAATCGGCCAGGCGGCGCAGTTTCGCTACAAATTGCCGCGCCGGATACCCTTTTTCGATGTCGCGTGCGGCTTTTTTCTTTCTTGGAGCCATGGTCACGTCTCCCTTCATTCCCAGATTGGGGTGTGCCGTGAAGGAGCTTCCGTTTCATTCCGCCCGGCGGAGACAAGCCGCCCTAAGGTCATCAGGGTTTCCAGGGCGGCCAAAGTACTGCCCAAAACGCTGGCTGTCGGCCACCGTGTCCAGGTGGGAACCCAGAAGAGGGCAGGGGCTGTGTCGTCAGCGCCGGCAGCACCGCTGACTGGCCGCCCTTCCGATCACAGGCCTCGTCAAAACCGGTAGAGGCCCCTGGGGTCAATACCACCTCGTTGATGGGCGGTAGGGCGGCTAGTATCTGCGGCGTCGGGAGCGCCGTTTTTTTCGTTTGCCACCGGGGTCGGCATGGTTGACTTTGATATTTTGTCCGTCGATGAATTTGCCGTTGAGGTTTTTAATCGCCTGGTCGGCCTCTGAATTGCTGGGCATTTCCACAAACCCGAAACCCTTTGATTGTCCGGATCTTCTGTCCGTGATAATTTTACAACTCGCGACCTCGCCAAACGCGTCAAACATTTCTTTCAGGATATCAACGGTAATACCCGGCCCCATGTTGCCGATATAGATGTTCATAGCTGCAACCACGTCTCTCTTGCTATTGGGTGGATAGGCATCAGCTGCTCAATCAATAGCAGGAAATCGAGAACCGATGGTTGGCCGCCGCGACCGTGTGTCAGACATGGTGCCGCGGATGTTGCAGCCTATGGTTTGGTGTGCATGGCGAGAGTGGCCGCCATATGGGTGCCATCTTTGCGCCACCAAGGCGGTTTGGCGACCAGCATGGCACATTTGGACTTGATAGTCCAGAAAGGCACGCCATTGATGCATGGCGTACCGGATGAATGACGATTATGGGGCTTGACTTTATATATACTTTATTTATATACAACCAATATATAAACTTCCTTCAGGAGATCTAATGGGACTCAAACACTCCATTCTGGGGTTGCTGAACTACAAACCCATGCACGGGTATCGCTTGAAAGAACACCTCGAGCGCAATTTTGGCCATATGTGGTCGATCAATTACGGCCAGATCTATCCCAATCTGAAAAAAATGCATAACGACGGCCTGATTACCATGGAAGAAGAAATCTGCCCGGGGGAAAAGGGCCCGCCCCGCAAGCGCTATTCCATAACCGATAAAGGGCGGAAAGAATTCCAGCAATGGCTGCGGTCTTCCCCGGAAGGTGGCATGCTTTTACGCGATCCCTTTCTCATGCGGTTTGTGTTTTTCGGATTTGGCGATAACCGGCGGGCTTTGGCCATGGTTGACGAACAGATCGTCAATTACGAAAAACAACTGGCCCGCCGCTACACCAACCTGCAACGCTGGGAGCATACCGGCAAATACGTTCGCTTGATCGCCGACTTGGGTGTGCGCATGAATGAGATGTATCTGGCATGGCTCAAGGAAGTTCAAACGGAATTGGCTGAGCCCGATCAAAACAGGGCGGGTGCCGCCGAAGAGGAGGTCCCTGTCCGCTGACGGTTGCAGAAGCCCATCCCCCATCCTGCTAATGGAGGTCGCCTTTGAAATACGAAGGTATCACCCTGGTGACAGGGGCTGCTGGTTTTATGGGCAGCCATGTCGTCGAGCACCTCGTTCGGGAAGGCATCGAAGTTCGGGCGACGGCACGTTCGCGAAGGGATGTATCCTTCTTCGATCGCCTGGGCGTCGACTTTGTCGCCGCAGATTTGACCAATCCGGCATCGCTGCCGCCCCTTTTCGACGGCAAGGTTGACCGGGTTTTTCATCTGGGGGCCATCTGCAATTTTTCAACACCCTACCGCAAGCTATATCCCACCAATGTCGAAGGTGTCCGCCGCCTTTCAGGTCTGGCCATGCAGCATGGTGTCAAATGTTTCGTGCATGTGACCTCGACGAGTGTCTATGGGCGATATGGAGGCACCCCGTTTGTCGAGACCAGTCCCCGCTGTCCCTGCGATGATTACGGACGCAGCAAGAAAAATGGGGAAGACGAGATTTTTGCGCGTATGGCGGAAGGGTTGCCGGTCATCGTTGTGCGACCCTGCACGGTTTACGGCCCCCGCTGCAACGACGGGGCCGGCAAGGTTTTCTCGCGACCGAGTGCCATTGCGGCCATTCCCGGAAACGGCCACCAAGCGCTTTCCAATGTACGGGCGGAAGATGTGGCGGCAGCCGTGCTGCATCTTTCCCGGCTGGATACGGCCATGGGGGAGACCTACAATATCGCGGAAGACAGTCACCCGCTTCTTGGGAAGGCGCTGCGCCTGGCGGCGGAAGTGTTCGGCACGCCGCCCCCGAAACGGCAGCTGCCCCTTGCAATCATCCGCATTCTGGCACGATTGTCGGGCCTGGCGGCCGGTGTGCGGGGGAAGATTCCCGACCTGGAATACGACGCCACCGGGTATCTTGCCGACGATTACATCGTCAGCAATACCAAATTGAAAACCACCGGCTTCCGTTTCCAATATCCCGAATTCGAGACCTCCATCCGCCAGCTTGGCGCCGGGTACCACAACGCGGCGGCCTAGGATGCCCGAATCGGAAAAAAGCGGCTGCAGATCGAGGGGCAAATGGAAAAGACCATCGTCATCACGGGCCTGGCACAGGGCATGGGGCGGCATGTCGCCCTCATGCTGGCTTCAGCGGGCTATCGCATCGCCGGTTTCGACATGGACCGCGAAGGCCTGGCAACGCTTGAAAATGAGCTGCACGCGGCCGGAGCAGAATGTTATTTGACGGAGCTCGACATTACGGATCGGCCCGGCATTCTGCATTTCCGGGACGAAGTGCTGGAACGCTTCGGGCAGGTTGGCACGGTGCTTTCCAATGTGGGGATCGGTTTTTTCGGTCCTTTCGAAGAGGTGGCTCTCGAACGCGCCCTGCATTGCCTGGAGATCAATGTAATCGGGGCGGCCGCGATTTTTCAGGCGTTCCTGCCGCACATGCGCGCAAACGGCCGGGGGCGGCTGATCGCCATGTCGTCCCTGGTCGGCGTGATACCCTTTCCGTTTGAATCGATTTATACGGCCAGCAAGTTTGCCATTGAGGGACTGGTGGAATCGATCAAATACGAAGTGGAACCCTTCGGAATTCAGGTGGCGCTCGTTGAGCCGGCCCAGGTCTCAACCCAGTTCGCCGCTAAAATCCACCAGTTGCCGCCGGAAGGGTCTGCCTATCGCGAACGGGCAGCCCGATTCATCCGGCGCGATAACGACCTGATCAAAACCGCCACCACGCCGGAGGAGGCCGCCCGGCGCATTGTGGCGATCGTCCGTGCGACCCGACCGAAACTCCACAATCAGGTGGATTTCATGAGTTCGTTTTTCCTTTTTCTCAACTGGCTGCTGCCCAAATGGGCGCGGGACAAAATTTTGCTCAATCACATGAATATCCAAGTTTGACGAATTGTTTACAAGGTAGGGTAAACTGCGCAAAATTTGGAGGAGATTATGGAGGCTGCCCTCTTTTCCCCGCAACCGTCCACTTCCAGCCGGATCGACCGCATTCGACAGCGTATCCTGGATGCCCCCCAGGAAGTCTGTATCGAACGGGCCCGTTTTCTGACCCGGTCCATGCAGCAACACTGGAACGAAGATCCGCTCACACGGATGAGTCGCGCCCTGAGCCATATTCTGGGAAACATCCGCGTGGTGATTCGTGATGACGAGATCATCGTGGGCTGCCGCACCGCCAAGCTGAAAGGCGCGCCGCTGTTTCCGGAAAACAAATCACGATGGCTCGAAGGCGATGTGGAGAACTTCGATCGACGCGAAGTCCAGCGTGCCCTGATTACGCCGGAAGAGAAAAAAGAATTGCTGGAGGATATCCTGCCGTTCTGGAAAGGCCGTTGTGTCGAGGACCGGTTCGAGGCCGACCTGCCGGAAGATATTCTCGAAGACATGGACAAGTACATTTTTACGTTCATGCTGGAGATCACCTACGGTATCGGCCACTTCACCATGAACACGGGGCGGGTCCTTGCGGAGGGCATGGGGGGCATAATGGCCGATGCCCGCCGTCGGCGCGACGCTCTGACGCCGGAAGAACGCGACGGACCCCGCGGCCGTTTTTATGAAGCGGTGATGCGATCCCTGGCGGCGGCCATCGATTTTGCCCGGCGCTATGCCGACCGGGCGTCGCAAATGGCCGCAGCCGAATCCGATCCGGACCGGGCCAAGGAGTTGACCCGGATTGCCGACGTATGCCGCCGCGTGCCCGAGCACCCGGCGGCAACCTTTCACGAAGCCGTGCAGGCCATGTATTTCATACACCTGATCGCCCAGATCGAGTCCGGCGGCAACTCCATTTCCATCGGCCGCATCGACCAGATCCTGTTCCCTTACTACGCCCGAGACCTTGCGGACGGCCGCAGCGATCCCGCGCAGGCCCGTGAACTGTTGGGCCTGCTTTTCCTGAAGATCAATGAAATCTGGAACGTCCTGGAAGAGGCCTACACGCCGGGCGGCGAAGGCGCCGAGGGCAAGACCACCCAGAACGTGGTGGTGGGGGGGATGGATGCCGCCGGCCGCGATGCCACCAACGCAATGACCTATCTCGCCCTGGATGCCTATGCCCGGGTCCGCACGGTGCAGCCCAATTTTGGCGTCCGTTTTGGCGCGCAATCCCCTGAGCTGCTGGTCGCCCGGGCGGCGGCCTACGCCAAGGATGGTGTGCTCCTGCATTTTTTCAACGATGAAACCATTGTGAAGAGCCTGGTCGCCAGCGGCCACAGCCTGGAAGATGCCCGCGACTACGGGGTGGTCGGCTGCCTGGAACCCAACGCCCAGGGCAAGAGCTTTGCATCGACGTTCGCGGTCCAGCTCAACGGCATAAAGTGCCTTGAATTGGCCCTGTCCAACGGGGTGGACAACATTTTCGGCTACGGCTCCGGTCTTGAAACGGGCGATCCGGCGGGTTTCCAATGCTTCGAAGATGTCTGGCAGGCCTACCACACCCAGATGACCCATTTTACCAATCAGATGGTCCGGGGGATCACCTGCCTGGACAGGGCTATTGCCGGGATGGTGCCGTCGCCGTTTGCTTCCGCCATGATCGACGGTCCCATGGAAAAGGGCCTGGACCTCACCCGCGGCGGGGCGGTTTACAATTCCACCGGGGTTCAACTGATCGGGTTTTCCAATATCGCCGACAGTCTCTATGCCGTTCAGCAGGCGGTTTTCGAAAAGGGCCGCTACAGCATGTCGGCGTTGGCGGAATGGTTGGCCGATGACTGGATGGACGCCGAAACCCAACGGGTGTACCTGCAATCCGCCCTACCCAAATACGGGAATGATTCGGATGGCCCGGATGCCATGGCGGCCAGGGTCATGGATCATTTTTGCGACACCCTGGCCCCGCATACCAACTTCCGCGGGGGCGCCTTCTGGCCGGGCATCTTTTCCGTGGGCTTTCACATCACGATGGGAGCGTTTACAGCGGCCACGCCCGATGGTCGCTTCGCAGGGGATGTCCTGGGAAACGGCATCACGCCAAGCGAGGGCCGCGCCGGCGCCGGTCCCACGGCCATCATGAATTCCGTGACCAAATTGCCCCTCTGGCGGGTATTCAACGGGTTGAATCTCAATATGCGGTTTGACGGCAACCAGATCGACAGCCGTCATCTGGCCAGCCTGATCCAAGCCTACTTTCAAAAAGGCGGCGTGCAGGTCCAGTTCAATATGGTCGACACGGCCACCCTGTGCAAGGCCCAGGCCGATCCGGAGCGCTACCGCGATCTGGTGGTGCGCATCAGCGGTTATTCCGCCCTTTTTGTCAATTTGAGCGATATTGCCCAGGAAGAAATTATCAATCGTCATCAGTATTCGCTTTGACGGTTTTATCGGAAATGCTTCTGTAAAAGATCGCGTTCCTCGGGAGGCTCTATGAGCAAGGTGATGACCCTTAACGATGCCGTGGCGTCTTTTGTCCATCCGGGTGATTTTCTTTTCATCGGCGGGTATGTCTGCCGGACGCCGTTTGCGGCCATCCACGAAATCATCCGGCAGAACATCGGTGCGCTGACCATTGTACGCAGCAACGCGGCCGACGACTTTGACATGCTGATCGGGGCGGGGCTGGTGAAACGATTCATTTCCACCTTTTTGTCACTGGGGATCTACGGCCTGGGACGTTGTTACCGCCGATCGCTGGAAAAGGGTATTCCGCACAAAATTGAAGTCGAGGAGTATACCAATCTCTCGCTGCCCATGATGCTGCAAGCCGGGGCCATGGGCATGCCGTTCGTACCCGTGCGCGATATGCTGGGCACGGATTTGCTCAATGTAAAATCGTTTATGGGCGACAACAAATACAAGATCATCGATTCGCCTTTCGACGGCAAACCCACTCTCCTGGTGCCGGCCCTCAATCCGGACGTGGCCATCATCCATGTGCAGCAGGCCGATGCCGAAGGCAACGCCCAGATATGGGGCATTGGCGGCGATTGCCAGGCCGGTGCCAATGCGGCCCGCAAGGTCATTGTCACCTGTGAGCGGATTGTGGATCGGGACATCATCGGACAGGATCCCTCCCGGACGATCGTCCCGTCCTTTAAAACCGTGGCCGTCGTCGAAGAGCCCTTTGGCGCTCACCCAGGATATACCCCGGGGTTTTACGACGTGGATTTTGCCATGGGCTATCTCTACCAGCAGGCCTCCAACACCGAAGACGGCCTGGCCGCCTTTCTGAAGGAGTGGGTCTACGACATCGAGGACCGGGCGGACTATCTTCATCATTATATCGAGCGGTTCGGCTACAAAAGCTTTCGAAATCTGGCGGCCGCCTACGATTACAGCTATCCGGTAAGTTATGCCTACTAGCTGTGCGGCTGACCCGCCGGGCGGGGTGAGGTCCTGAAATCACGCCCGAAGACGCCGATTAGACGATCATCCGACGCATACAGAGGCAACCACCATGAGCACAGAAAAAGCGGATTACAGCAAACCGGAGTTGATGGCCTGCTGCGGGGCCCGGGAAATTGAAGATGGTGACGTGGTTATCGTGGGCACGGGGTTCCCGGCCATGGCGGCCAATATTGCCAAACACATCCAGGCCCCCCATGCGGTTTTGATGCAGGAGTCCGGCGTGATCGACGCCCGCCCGAAACGGCCGGCCCTGTCCGTGGGTGATCCCTGCCTGAACCCGGGGGCGGCCATGATCGGGGGGCTGGTGGAGATCATGGGCATGGTCCTGCAGGCCGGATTGGTGGATGTGGGGTTTCTTTCCGGCAGTCAGGTGGACCGCTTCGGCAATATCAACACCACCGTTATCGGGGATTACGACCATCCCCGCAGCCGCCTGCCCGGCAGCGGCGGGGCCAACCCCATCGGGTCCCTGGCCCGCAGGACGCTCATCATCGCGTTGCACGACAAGCGCCGGCTGGCCGACAAGGTCGATTTCGTCACCACCCCCGGCTATCTGGACGGGGCCGGGGCCCGGGAGCGTTGGGGTTTTCCGGAAAATTCCGGACCGGTGGCCATCATTACCAACAAGGCCATCCTGCGGTTTGACGACGAGACCAAGGAGGCCTTCCTGGATGCCTACCACCCCGACTGCACCGTGGAGGAGATCGTGGCCAACACGCCCTGGGAGCTCAAGATATCCCCCACCGTCCACCCGACCCCCCCACCGACCCAGGAAGAATTGCGGGTGATCCGGGAAGTCCTGGATCCCCATGGCATGATCAGTGTCTATGAAAAAAAGGGCTATGTCTGATGGTCCGCCCCGAGATCTGACCTCCAGGGAGGAAACCTTACATGGAACCAACACGAAGATTGGCCGCGTTTTGCGCGGGTTTGACCTTTGAAGCGTTGCCGGAGGATGTCGCCCACAAGGCCAAACTCTGTCTGCTGGACTATGTGGCCAATGTCTATGGATCGCTGGAATTGGAGACGGTCGCCAAAATTGCCGGCTATATCCGCGCGCTGCACGCAGGGGAGAAAATAACCGTCCTAGGGGCGGGCTTCAAGACCGATGTGCATCATGCGGCCTTTTTCAATGGCGTAACGGCGGAAGCCATCGAGGCCCAGGACGGCCTGCGGTTTGGCGGCAACCACCCCGGCGCGGCGGTGATACCGGCCGCACTGGCGAGCGCGGAAGAGACCGGGGCCAGCGGGCAGGACGTGCTGACGGCGCTGGTCGCCGGGTACGAGGCGGCCAGCCGGCCGGCCGCCGCCATGCATCCCTGGCATACCCTGGGGGGCTTCCTGCCCACCGGCACCTGCGGCACGTTTGGCGCCGCCGTGGCCGCGGCCCGCCTCCGCAACCTCACCGAAGCACAGCTGCTCAACGCTATGGGCAATGCCGGCTACCTTCTGCCGCTTTCCATGGCCGAGCACCTCATGGGCGGCTACACCATCAAAGTGGTTCAGGCCGGCCAGGCCGCCAGTGCCGGGGTCATGGCGGCGGGATTGGCCGCCGCCGGCGTGACCGGCGCCCCCTACGTGCTCGAGGGGTCGGCGCTAAACGGTGGTTTTACCCAAATCACGACGGCCGGCGAGCCGGCGCTGGAACGCATCACGGCCGGCCTGGGAGAGTCCTTTGCTATCCTGGATATTTATTTCAAGCCCTGGACCGCCTGCCGGCACACGCATGGGGCGGCCCAGGCCGCGCTGGCACTGACTAAAGAAGGTACTATCGACATCACCGCCATCGAGCGCATTACCGTGCACACCTACGGCATTGCCGAACTGGCCGTGGGTAAAGGTGTCGATCGTAACAGTTCCTTCGTGTCCGCCCAATTTTCCATTCCTTTCGTGGTGGCGGCCTGCCTGATGGACGGCGAACTGGGGCCCGGGCAATTGCGGGAAAACCGAATGGCCGATCCGGCCCTCCTGGCTTTGGCCGATCGGGTGGCGGTGGTCACGGACGACGAACTGAATGCGGCCTATCCGGAAAAAACCGCCAGCCGAATCACCATTGAATTCCAAAACGGCAACACCGTTTCCCACCAGGTGGACCGACCCTTGGGCGATCCGCGCGTTCCGATGGACGCCGCCGCCCTGATGGCGAAAGTGCGTCGGTTTGCGGGCGGCCGTGACCCGGGGCGCCTGGAGCAAATCGGCGACATGGTGATGGAACTGGAAAAGCAGCCGACCGTGGCACCGCTGTTGGCTTTGATTTGATCGCGCTACCAAGGAGACGCACATGGATTTCAGTCTGACCAAGGAACAGGTGATGCTTCTGGACAGCCTCAGGGATATGGGGCGGCGGGAGAAGTTTGCAGAGCTTGCCGCCCACATCGATGCCACCGGTGAATTCCCGCATCATCTGGTACCCAAATATGCCGAGATGGGCCTTTTGGGGATGACCCTCTCGCCGGAATACGGGGGGGAAGGCGAAAGTGCCCTGACCGCCATTCTGGTCATTGAGGCGCTGGCCCAGTACAGCCCCATGATCGCGGCACCGGTATTCGAATCCAACGTCGGACCGGTTCGCGTGATCGATATGTTCGGTACCGAAGCCCAGAAGCGGGCGATTATCCCCGGCGTCTGCAAAGGCGACTACAGCGTTTCCGTCTGCATGACCGAACCCGAAGCGGGCTCGGATTTGACCTCGCTCCAGACCCGGGTGGAAGATAAAGGCGCGCATCTCCTGTTGAATGGGCGTAAATGCTTCATTACCGGCGGCGGCGAAGCCAGTCACTATCTGGTGTATACCCGTTTCGGAGAAAAGCCGGGCTACAAGGCGATCGGGGCCGTGATTGCGGAAAAAGGCATGCCGGGCTTCACCTTCGGCAAACAGGAGGCGTTCATGGGGTTGCGCGGGATGCCGTCCTGCGATCTGTATTTCGACGATGTGGTCATCCCCAAGGAGAATGTGGTGATCGACCAGGGGGATTTCGGCAACCTGATGATGACCTTCGACATCGAGCGTTGCGGCAATGCCGCCATGTGCCTGGGCATTGCAGGAGGCGCACTGGAGGCTGCCAAGGGATACGCCACCGAGCGTCAAGCCTTCGGCCGGGAAATATGTGAATTCCAGGCCATCCAGTTCATGGTGGCCGACATGGCCATGAAGCTGGATGCCGCCCGCCTGCTCGTGTATCGGGCGGCTAACGGGGCCGGCCAGGGGCTGCCGTCGATCTACGAGGCTTCCCTGGGCAAGTGCTACGCCAACGAAATGGTCCGCGAGGTCACCGATTTAGCCATGCAGGTTTTCGGCGGGTATGGCTACTCCAGGGAAATGCCCATCGAGCGCATGCTCCGGGATGCACGGGCCTGGGGGGTGGCCGGTGGTACCATGCAGATGCTTAAAATTACCGTGGCGAGTATGCTGTTTGGACGACGTTTCGACCAACGCAAGGGATAAGGGGAGAGGATCATGGGGAAATATTACCGGGACAGGGACCATCTGTTTGAAATTTACGGATATTTCCTGGATCATGTGTTGCGGGATGAAAAAATCGGCCCCAAGATGGCCAAGGCCAAGATCATCATCAAGTTCATCTACACTGATCCGGACTGTGAAATCACCATCGATCTCAAGAACCCACCCCGGCAGTCGGGTGCCTACGGCACGTTCTATTTAGGCCCCACGGATCTTCAGGCGGACGTGTGGTCCAAGCAGAGTGCCGACCATTCCCACCGTTTCTGGCACGGCTTCGAAAACCCGGTGGCCGCCGTGACCCGGGGCAAGGTGAAACAGGGCGGCAAAATAACGGCCATGCTTAAGCTGCTGCCCGTGGTCAAACCCACCTTCAAGCGCTTTCCGCATGTATTGGCGGAAATGGGGTATGCGGATCTGATTGTCCGCAAAAAATAGTCTTCTTGAACGATAACCCCTGCCATGGACAGCTAAGCAGACAATTGGCGATCTAACCCCCCAATAGCGTGGGCGCTAGGACCACCATCAGCTTGAAGCCACCGCGATAAATCAGCGCCGGCCTCCGGCCGCTATCAGGATGCGGGCGATTTCCTTTTCTCTGTGGGCCTCGGCCCAGCGCAGAGCCGTCCAGCCTTTGCGGGTCAGGGCATTGACATCGGCGCCGTGGACAATCAGGATTACCACGAGTTCCTTCTGCCCTTCGCTGGCCGCCCAATGCAGCGGGGTTTCCCCCTCCCGGTTGCGGATATCCGGATCGGCGCCGTTGCCGATCAAAAGCCGGGCCATTTCCGCCTGTCCCTGGCGGGCCGCCCAGTGCAGTCCGGCATTGTCGCCGAATTTATCCCGTGAATTGACGTCAACGCCGTTTTCGAGGTGTTGTCGTACTTCCTGGATGTGATTTTTGCGGACCGCCTCCACAAAGAAATCCAGGGAGCCGGATTGGACGTTGCCAAACGGCCCTAAAAGAAGGGGCAATACAAGGAGAAACAAAGCCTTCGTATACCGCTGATAGCTGGTGGAGCGGGTGTGTTTCAACAGCGCATCCTTTATGCAGGGTCCAAGAAACCAGACGTCATGATTGACCGGTCATTGAGATGGCATCTAACCGATTTTCCATCGATAGGCAAGACGTACTGAATCAGCCTATCTAGGGCCTAAACAGGCGGTTAGGGCTGTAGCACTTCCACCACTTCAATGGTTTCAAAACACCAGGTGTCCTCGACCTTGCGCAACCGGCAGTTCAGCTCCTGGAAATCTTCCACATTTTCTCCTGAGGGCAATCGGCCCCTCAGGCGGGAGGTGACCCGTACATCGGCCCGGCCTTTTTGGGGAAACGCAATGGTGGCATCATAAAAGTCCAGGGACAATTCGCGGTATGGGGCCCGGGCACTCAGGACCAGGGCCGGTAGTTCGGACGCGGGCAGGTCCCGGGCATAGTCGTAGGCCGGGGCATGGATTGTCACCGTGTCGGTGAAAACGGTTCGAATGCGCTTGGCCTTGGCGCCACTGGTCAGCGGGCTTTCCCCGGATGACTTGGCGATGTTTTCGGCCAGATACTCGAATTGCGCTTTTATCCGGTCGGCATCCGAGGGCCAAAGGAAGAAGATCAGGATAGCTGCCACCACCAGGCCGATAACCGCGATGCCCCATTTCTTTTCGACTACCATAATGGCCCTCCGATGACCCGGTCCGTGGGTGTCTGCCCGAACTGGTGTACATGCATGGGGACGCGGCGGTTGTCCCCCACCACATAAACATGACCGTCTGCAACCTGGCGAGGCGGCAAGTCCCATGCAAAAGGTGACTGGACATAGGGCTCTTCGACCGCGCGATGGTTGACATAAAGCCGACCTTTGCGAAAGGCGACCGTTTCGCCCTCCAGGGCCACGACCCGTTTGAGCAGAACGATGCTCTGGCCGACCAGGCGGATGGCGACCACGTCCTGTTTTTGCGGTTTCGTAAAGCGGTAGCGCAGCTTGTTGCAGAAATTGAAGCCGCCGTCGCGATAGGTCGGCGCCATGCTATGCCCCCGGATACGGAAGGGGGTCAGCACGAAGCTGAAGAAGATAACGGCGCACGCCACCACGGCCAGCACCCGGCCGGCGTAGGCCCGGGTGAGTTGCGGGAAAAAAAAGGCGTTCCAGGAAGGTTTCACGGTGGCGGCATCCGTTTCAATGGTTATAAAAGACCGCGCATGAATGCCAGTGCCGCCTGCGAAAACCGGTGCTGGTGCCAGACATCGAGCCAGACCAGACCGTGCAGCCCGACAATGCTCCAGAAGACCACCTGGTAGGAAAACTTGCGGATCTTGTGCCGCAGCAGCAACTGGCCTGCCAGTCCGCCGGGCCAGCCTCCCAGCAGCTCGAGAAGGTGCAGGGTGCTTTCCGGCGTCCGCCACTGCCCCTGCCGGGCCTGGCGTTTGTCGCGCCAAAAGGCCGCAAAACAGACCAGGCTCATCAGGCCATAGACCCCCAGCACGCCGACGGGTGATAACAGGCCCCGGTAGGCTGACGGGTCCGTCAAACGCTTCAGGCGGGATTTCAACGGCACCTTGGGCCGCAATTTATTTTCTTCCGTGGTGGGGACTTCCGGAATCTTGGCGACCTCCCGGGTGCCTTCCGGACATCCGGCATCTGTATAAGTGACGTTGCCATCGGCATCGACGCATTTAGAGATATCGGCCTGGGCGGTCCCGCCGGCCAACAACACCACCAGGACCAATACCCGGAAGTACCTCGGCATGGGGCCGGTGATTCGGGGAGCATTGGGCATGGCGGTCTCCTGCTGTGGCGGGTGCATCATAGGGGTTCCAAAATGATTTCATCCTATTTAAGGCGTGTTTGCAACCCCGACCGTGTTCCCGGGGGAAACCTGTCTATCAAATTGATAGATTTGGCTTGTATTTGTCTTTTTCTTCGACTACACCCGGATTCATGCCCCGTGAATCCGATACGTTTACCCTCCTTCTGGTGGACGACGACCCCCAGGCTCTGGCGGCCCTCAAGCGTCTTTTTCGCAAGGACGGCTATCGAATCCTCTCGGTCGAATCGGGGGCTGCCGCCCTGGCGCTGACGGATACCGTCCTGCCCGACGCCGCCCTGATCGATTACCAGATGCCCGGCATGGACGGGCTGGAGCTCCTTGAAGGGCTTATCCTGCGTGATGCGTCCATGCAGGTCGTCATGTTGACCGGCCGCGGTAAAATCGAAACGGCGGTCGCGGCGATGAAAAAGGGCGCGGCCGATTACCTGGAAAAACCCTACCAGACGGAAGCCTTGCGCGCCCGCGTGGGCCAGTTGGTCCAGATCTGGCGTCTGCGCAGCGAAAACCGCCACCTAAAAAGCCGTGACGTGCCATCCGCCGGTTTTCATCCGCTCATCGGCAGCGCCGCGTCAATGCAGGCGGTCAAACAGACCATCGAACGGGCCGCCCTTTCGGATGCCACCACGCTCATTGTCGGTGAAACCGGCACCGGCAAAGAACTCGTGGCCCGGGCCATCCATCACCACAGCCCCCGCAGCACCCGGCCTTTCGTGCCGGTGGACTGTGGTGCCCTCAGTGAAAACCTGGTGGAAAGCGAGCTTTTCGGACATGTCAAAGGGGCCTTTACCGGCGCTCATCAGTCCGCCCGGGGGATGATCCGCACGGCCCACGGCGGCACCCTGTTCCTGGATGAAATCGGGGAACTGCCCCTCAGTGCCCAGGCCAAATTTCTGCGCACGCTCCAGGAAAAAGCGGTGCGGCCGGTGGGGGGCGATCGTGCCGTCGCCGTGGATATCCACGTTCTCGGGGCCACCCACCGGGATCTGGCCCGAGAAGTCCGGGAGGGGCGTTTTCGGCAGGACCTGTTTTACCGGCTCAACGTGGTGCCCATCATCCTGCCTCCATTGCGGGCGCGTATCGATGACATCCCCAGGCTGGCGGCCCATTTTACCGCTAAATTCAGTGCCGGGTTCGCGCCGCCCAAGCCGGTGCGCGAGGATGCCCTGGCCCTTTTGACGGCTTACGCCTGGCCCGGCAACGTGCGGGAGCTGGAAAATGTCATCCGCCGGGCTCTGGCCCTGGGCCGGGATTCCGCCATCGTGCCGGCCGACTTGCCTGAAACCATCACCGGAGCTGTCGGTGATCGACCCCCTTTGCCGGAACCTCCTATCAATGACAGCCTGGCCGCCTACGAAAAGGCCGCTGTGATCAATGCCCTGCGCAAGAGCAATGGGAATCGCAAAACCGCAGCCCGGATCCTCGGGATCGGGGAAGCCACCCTCTACCGCAAACTGAAAGCCTACCAACTCCGCTAGCCCCGACATTTCCTGAAATATGCGGGTTAAAGTCCTATCAAATTGACAGTCGGCCACCCTGCAAACACCATCAAATTGATAGTTATCCGTTCCGGTCTGTCGCATCGAATTTCATCATATCATTAATATTCAAGCGGTTATCGAGTTGGCACGTGTCTTGTTAAAGGGAGCCTGAGGTTTTTTGGCTCTGTATTGGAGAGACGCCGTGACGATTGAAAAAGCCCCTTTTTTTGACCGCCGAACTTTGCCCTTACTGCTCCTGGTTTTAACCTCAGGGGTGTTGCTTGCGCTGCCGATCGCGTCCTTAAACCGGGCATCGTCCCGGACGGTTGTGGTCAAATCCCTCCCCACCCGGTCCTTGGCGGCGGTGCATGCGGCGGGTTCCGGCCCGACGGCTGTGGCGGTCCTGCCCGCCCCGGCCCCGCTGCCCCGGGCCAAATGGCAAAGTCCGCCTGTGCTGCCCCAGGGTATGATGCCGTTCCGTGGCAAGAAAGGGGATGATGTTTTCGATGCATTCATTCTGGATGCGGCCCGGCAATTCGATATGGACCCGGTCGTGATCAAGGCCGTCATCATGGCCGAATCCGGGTTCAACCCCAGGGCGGTGAGCCGGGCCGGGGCCCGGGGGCTCATGCAGTTGATGCCCCGCACCGCCGGTTCCCTGGGTGTCGAAGATGCCTTCGACCCCCGGGACAATATCCTGGGCGGCACCCGTTATCTGAAAAAGCTCCTGCAGCGGTTCGACGGCAATCTGGAACTGGCGCTGGCCGCCTACAATGCCGGCAGCCGCAATGTTCTGAAGCACAGGGGCATTCCGCCCTTCAAGGCCACCCATCGGTATATTGCCAAGATAAGGATCTACTATCAGCATTACCGCGACCAGGAATTCGAGACCTTCGGATAGAAAATTTAGGTCATGTGAAAAGCCAAGGGGTTTTCACGGTCACGCTGCAATCCAAATCGGTGCTCGTGCCCTGGCGTTCTGTCAGGACACACCCTCCAGCAACACTTCAAAGATTTCCGGGTTGACGCCGGCGGCCGAACTGTAGGGATGCGTCAGGATGAAGACGCCCAGAAGAACGACGGCCACCATGCTGCTGTAGAGCGATACCAGGAGGCAGCGCTTTACCGTGGGCGGCGGCAGGTAAAGGGTGGTGAGCGTGAGCAGATAGCCGATGATGGCTATGTACCAGAAGATGGGCAGCAGTTTGCCCTTGGCGTCGAAGAGCCGCTGAATGCGATAGTCTTCCACGCGATCGAGAAGCGCTTTAAGGTTCAAGTCGCCGGGTTCGGGCCTATGGGATGCCAATGACTGCCAGATCCGGTCGAGGGCCACGCGCCCGAGCAGCTCGCGATCCCTCGGTGTGAGGCGCAATTCCCGCAGGGCGGGCCACTGTTCATCGACCACATGGTGCATATAGTCGATCAGCTGCCCGCGGGCGACCTGCAATTCGTCGCCGCCCTGGCGGCCCATAGCATGATAGAGGCGCGTGATGGCCGACGCTTCCGATTCGATGGCCACGATCATTTCGTTGTACTCGATCCGCACGCTGGTGAACATCATTCCGATCACCACGGCGTGGATCACCCCGATCCGGGTGGCGACGCTGTCGGCGGTCCGGCGGGTTTCCGTGCTGATTTCGCTGGACCAGAACCGATGCGCGATAAAATAGAGACCAACGGAAAAAGACGAGGACACGATAATTGCCAGCACCACACTCACGGCGGTGGGAAGAGAGAGAATAAACATGGCATATTCTCCAGTCTTTAGCGTTTCAGGGCATCATCAGCACCTTGGCCCCGTGGACTTGGCGGGTCCGCAGTTCCAGCAGGGCCTGGTTGGCCTCTTCCAGGGCGAATGCCTGGACTTCGGGCCGGATGCCCATTTCGGCCGCCAGGGCCAGGCACTCCCCAACGTCCTGCCGGCAGACATTGGCAACACTCTTGATTTCTTTTTCCATCCACAGGTGGGAAGGGTAGTCCAGCCGCAGGAGGTCGCCTTTGTCGACATCCTCTTTGCCGATGGCGTTGATCACCAGACGGCCGCCGGGGGCCAGGTTTCTGAGGGCTTCCACCACGGGTTTCCACACCGGGGTGGTGTCGATGATGCTGTCCAGCTTTTGGGGGCAGGCGGCCTCGGTGGGGCCGGCCCAGAACGCGCCGAGTTCCCGGGCGAAATCCTGCTGGCCGGCACTGCGGGCAAAGACGAAAACTTTGGCCCGGGGATAACGATGCCGTATCATTTTCAGGACGAGATGCCCCGAGGCGCCGAATCCGGTCAGGCCGATGGCCTGGCCGTCTGAAGGCCGGGCCAGCCGCAGGGAGCGATAGCCCACTGCCCCGGCGCACAGCAGCGGAGCGGCCTCGGCATCGGAGAATTCCGAAGGAATGGGGTGGGCAAAGCCTTCGGGCACGGTCATATATTCGGCATAGCCGCCATGGGCATCCCGGCCCGTGGCCAGGAAATCCGGGCACAGGTTTTCGTTGCCGCTCCGGCAGAACCGGCAGTCCCCGCAGGCCGAAAAGATCCAGGCAACGCCGACCCGGTCGCCGATGTGAAAAGCGCCGGTTCCGGGCCCCAGGCCGGCCACCCGGCCCACCACCTCGTGACCGGGAACGATGGGGAGGTGCGGTGGCGGGGTGCGGCCCTCGATCTCATCCAGCTCGGTGTGGCAGACGCCGCAAAAGCTGACCTTGACGAGAATTTCCCCCTCGGCAGGTGTGGGGACGGGCATTGCGGTCATTCGGAGGGGGGAGGGATTGCTTTCCAGGCGCTCGATTTTATTCAGTACCATGGCTTTCATGGGTGAAAATCGATCCTTTCATCACAGGCGCCGCTGTATCGATCGAAGGGTTCGGTTATCGGCATGCAGGCTCCGTTTAAAGTGGCTATCGCGGCACTTCAGGGGCGCATGGCGTTTGGGCGCCCCTCTGCAAACATTTTACATTAATAGCCCTGCCGCAATCATCGCAACTATTAGTATGATCGGGGCCGATACATAACGAATAATGATGCCAATTATTCTTTCACGCCTTGATTGCTTATCATGAATCCACTCGGTTTCTTCATCCTGAGATGGAATGATTCCTTCCGACCACTTTCCAAAATATTGCCCGGCACGTCCCAACCCGAATCCGCCAATGTATGTTACGCCAGGATTGGTTTTTCCCCTGCCACCGCGGTACCCGGAAAAAAGCCATCGAATTGAAAGTGGAAATATTAAACCGACAATATAGGAAACTACGGGGATAAATATCCACTGGTGATTATAGAATTGTATTCTAAAAAAGCAGAAAATGAGACCGATGATCAGGCCCGCAAAACCGCCATATAACGGGTTTTTTAAGCCGATAAATATCGAAACAAAGAATATGACCAGAAAAATATCACTCATTTTATTATCAACGACCGAGATGAGCGCGTTTAAAACGCGCCATCGTTTACGCGTCGATACCAGTGCCAGGTTATGTTAGTCCTTTTGTAAATTTTTATACCTTTTCCGTATATATATAATTGAAAAAATCATGATGAGGCCAAGAAAAGAATAATCTTCGAAAAATGAAGTTCCAGAGTTCAATATACTATGAATCTGCCAACCGGCTAAAAATACACAAGCCAATTCTATAATTGTGGAAAATATCTGAAGGATAGTTTTGAATTTTTTTGGCAGCATTTCAAAAATCCGCATAAACGAATTCGTTACTAATAAGTACAAGAAAGCGAAAACAAAAAAGAAAAATAGGCTTAACCGAATTGGATTATAGCCTATAGGTTCAGTAAATATCAGCAATACAAATAGAGCGTATGCTATAATACAGGCTATTAATAGAGTCCTATTATTCATAGATTGTCTTATCCAATTTTAGAGGCATAAATTCGCTTCCATGAGGCGCGCGTTAGCTTTGCGCGTTTTAACCAGAAGTTGGTTATGTTTTGGTTATAGAATTTTTTTTCCGATCCTATTCCAACGGACTTTGAAGTTCTTACTATCCCATGACCAGTAGATAGTATAAGCTTTACCTTTTACCGCGTCTCTTTCTACAAAGCCCCAAAACCTGCTATCATTGCTATGATCTCTGTTGTCCCCCATCACGAATATAGCATTATCTGGTACAGCAATCGGGCCCAAATTATCTCTTGGGCTATAACTTTTTGGTATTATTTCGGGATCAGAATATATCACGTAAGATTCATTTAGCTTGTTTCCATTAACAAAAACTTCCTTATTAACAATTTCTACTGTATCGCCACCCGTTGCTATAATTCGCTTTATATAGTCGGTAGAAGTGTCATTTGGATATGGGAAAATTACCATATCTCCCCTGCCTATACCTTGACGCACATTTAATAATTTTTTTGCAAGGATATGATCGCCTTGAAGTATTGTAGGTTCTAGTGAGGTAGCAGGTATTTTGTAGGCTTGAATAAATAAAACCTTTATAGACGAACTCACAATTGGCTGTACGACAAATGAAGCAAGAATCCAGCATCCAAAATAGACATACCACTTGTTGTATTTCTTTAAAGTGTAGCCATATTTTTTATTTTTAGACAGTTTTACGGCATCGACAATACAATAAAGAAAAAATGCAAACACTACAAAGATAATAATAAAAATACTTAACAATGTTGGGTAGAGATAAATTAATGATAAAGTTATTGCTAAAAGAGTTGTTTGACCGACAAAAAAAAGAAAAATAGCTTTCTTAGCATGTCCTATGTATAGGTGCCCTAGTCCTATGGTAAAAAAGGTGAATATACCTGCTAACCAAGGGTTTCTATCGTTGACATTCAAAACCACTCTCCATTTCCATTGAGCGAATAACGCCGCTGCTTTTTAGGGCGGCATGCCTTTCGCTGTCCCCAACAGCAGGAGGTTATGCCCCGCCGTCATTTAAAAATATTTTCCGAATCCTCGGCTGTAGCCAAAAAATCCCTAAAGGCATCATCCAAAACAGGAAAAAAGTGCCGCCATATTCGTATATGCTGGCATCAATATCTTTTTCTACAGATACGAACAATTTAGACAAATAATACATGCAATAGAAGTAAAGTAGGTTTATACAAATTATCATGCTGGTGCTAAAGTCTTTTAGGATGAATTGAGGGGAGGTCGTTATGATAGGTACTGCCAGTAAGCTAAAAATGAAAATTGCCTTTTTAAGATTATTTTTTTTCTTATATTTCCGATATAAATTTATTTCCAAATTTAATGCCCAATACACAAGCGAAATTGAAATTATAGGGAAGATGTATTGTTTTATATGAAACGGAAGATTAGTGCTTAATAAGATACCTGCCAAAACATATAACACTACAAATATCAGAAATAACTGCCACGCTTTAGATTCCAGTAAGAATTTATTCATAATTCTATATTGTAGGCATAACGCCCTGGCTCACTGTTGAGGGCCACTAAGTGACCCGAATCCAATACAGCCGGATGTTATCTTTCTACTTTTCAGTCTGTTCAAGTTTTAAATCCAGAGTTTTTTCCCACATATTTCTGCAAAGAATAGCTATCTGACCTAAGTGAACTGAGTATCTTTTATAAATAATTACCTGGTCAGGTTCTACAAATACCCACGAACCGTCTTTGCCACCTATTGGATGTTCGAAAAAGTTATCATTAATTTTCTCTTCGTATTTTCCAGTCAAATCTTTTTTAAGACGTCTCAAAATTTGATTAAGATGATCTTGACCGGTAACGGCTAAAATTTTTCCGTAAAATTTATTTTGCATAAACAGGTAACTTTCTTTTATCACTTCAACATCTCTAAAACTACCTTTAGGATTTTTTACCGCACACCATTTATAAGTAAAAGTTGGGTCAATATATTCGATCTCAACATTCTTTATAGCATCCATTGCCTGCCCACAATTGATATTATCAAAATCCATACAAAACGAACTGTTCGAACATATAAATGATAGCAGTATGAAAAAGAATGTATGCTTCATATGTTTAAATATAACCTAGTTTAAATGTCCTAATGATTTTTGGAAATGCGTCACCTCTTGACGCCTAACCATACTGATATATTGCTGGTGTTTTGACGAATATTGCATCTAAATATGACATGTTATGCTACCATACATCTTATTTTGAAACTTCCGGTTATGTGTCAGAAAATGACGCCTAATCGTCTCTTCCTTACCATTCGAAATCATATAACTTCATAACAGAATATCCGGTCTGAAAATTAGGTGGATCAGTCGAACCGATCCCCTGCCACCATCGTGCGAATCCAATACAAGTTCATTGACATCGGGCATGGGTAGATGCCCGCGGTGGCGATTTTTTATTTTATCAACAGCCGCTGGCGCGGCAAGGTGGGAAAAACCGGCTTGATTACAGCGAGATATCTCTTGTTACCAAAAAACATATTGAATTTCAATGGCATTCCCCTGCTATGCTATTGCCAAAAATCGTTCTGGTCATAGATTGTCGACCGGACTCAGAACCCCTTGCTCCCTACGGTTTAAAACATGCGTGTAAGTCTGGGCGGTTGGGGATGCAATGATGTCATGGCCGTTTGTCTCCTCAGCGGTGAAATGGCATGGGTCACGAAAGCCATCTTCAGCGCAAAATGCATTCCATCAGTCAATCTTCCCTGCCTTTTAAGTTGGATCAGGCTTATCCTGTTGAAATCAGGTGGCATCCGGCCTATGAAGGATATTGGCACTTTTGACCACTGATCCCACGGCACCCGAAAGGTGCACAGGTTTCAGGGCACGGTGCCCAGGGCCGGGGGCGATGGATTCGGTTTTTCACCGAGGAGGCGGTCAGGTGCGATGGTGTTGAGATGACGGACATGCTGACGAAAATTCTGCTCGTGATGGCCGGCGGCAGCCTGGGGGCGGCGGGGCGCTACCTGGTATCGTTAGGCGCGATCCGCCTGTTCGGCACCGGGTTGAGCTGGGGTACCTTCATCGTCAACATGACCGGATGCCTGCTGATCGGGATGACCTTTGCCCTGGTGGACCGCCTGCCCCTGCTGACCCCGTCCGTACGGCTGTTTTTCATGACCGGGTTCCTGGGGGCGCTGACCACCTTTTCCACTTATGCTCTCGAACTGGTGGAATCCATGCGCGGCGGGGGATTCGGCGTGGCGGCCGTTACGTTCCTGGCCCACAACATCGGCGGTATCGGGCTGGTGCTGGCCGGCATCGGGCTGGTTCAGATCTTTTTCAAAGGAGGGGCGACATGGCCATGAAATACCGTTTGATCACGGTTTACACGGCGGAAGAAGTCCGGAGCCACGGCCATGCGCTGCACGATGCCGTGGTGGACTATGTCAAAAGTCTCAAGATCGCCGCCCGCTGCTTTGTATCCCGGGCCACGGCCGGGTGCTACGAAACCGGGGAAGTGGCCTCCCAGAGTCTTTTGACCATCTCTTACAACATGCCGGTCAAGATCGAGATCGTCCTGCCAGCCACCGAGGCGGAAGCCGTGCTGGTTGCTCTCCAGGATATGGTGACAGACGGCATCGTGGCCGTGGGCGACCTGGACGTGCGCTCTTATAAAACCCGGCAGAATCTCATCCCCCGTCAGATCAAGGTGCGCGACATCATGACGGCGGCGCCGCAGACCGTGTCGCCGGAAACCCCGGTGGACGCCGTGGTGCGCCTTTTGCTGCCGGCCGTCTTCACCGGCGTGCCTGTGGTGGACGCGGCCGGACGCCCCCTGGGCATCATCACCCAGGGCGACCTTGTCTATCGGGCCGGCATGCCGTTGCGGCTGGGGCTGCTGGCCGAATCGGCGCCCGGGCGCAAGGACAGCGCCTTCGAAGCCCTGGCCGGCCAGCGGGCCGAGGCCATCATGACCCGCCCGGCCGTGGTGGTGACGGAAGACCACCGCCTGTCCGAAGCGGTGGATCTCATGCTGCGCAAGAAAGTCAAACGCCTGCCGGTGGTCAACGAAAACAGTATATTGACCGGCATGCTCTCCCGGGTGGATGTGTTCCGCACCATCATGCGGGAGGGGCCGGACTGGGACGCCATCCGTCGGCGCCACGTGCAGGTGGACAACCTGCGCTATGTTGCCGACATCATGCGCCGGGACAGCCAGACCGTGACCCCGGACACCTCGGTGGAAGATGTCATCCGCATCATCGACACGGACGACATCCAGCGCGTGGCCGTGGTGGCGCCGGAGGGCCGTTTCCTGGGGTTGATCGCCGACCGCGACCTGCTGGCCGCCTTTGCGGGCAAGGGCTTTGGGTTTTGGGACTACCTGAGCTGCAAGCTCAGTTTCAAGACCAGCCACGAGTGCTCCCGGGAACTGCGCAAGACCCTGCGAGAGAAGACGGCCGGCGATGTGATGAAAACCGGGCTGGTGATCGTGGGCGAGAATACGAGCATCGAGGAGGCCATCCGCCTGATGGTGGAAAAACGGCTCAAACGCCTGCCGGTCGTGGACGCCGAGGGCCGCTTCCGGGGGATGATCAGCCGGGATGCTTTGCTGAAGCAGACCTGACGTCCTAGCCCGGAGATTTCACGCGTTCGCGATATTCATTGGCCCAAGACCATTCTCGAACCCCCTTCCCGAGAGCGCCTTACGCCGGCAGAACGATGCGGTTTTTGCCGGCTTCCTTGGCGCGGTATAGCATGGCGTCGGCCTCCCGGAGCAGGGTTTCCGCATCATTGGCATTGCCCGGACATGTGGCCACGCCGATGCTGGCGGTGATGGTTTCCAATGGCTGCCCGTTGTCGGACGCCACCCGCATTTCATGCAGCGCCTTCAGGATGCGCTCCCCGACGATGCGGGCCCCTTCCGCGTCGGAATAGGGCAGCACCACGGCAAATTCCTCACCCCCATAGCGGGCCGCCAGGTCGACTTCGCGAATGGCCTCCCGAATCGTACGGGCCGTTTCCCGCAGGACCCGGTCGCCGGCCGGGTGGCCGTGACGGTCGTTGAGGGCCTTGAAATCGTCCAGGTCGAGCATCAGCAGGCTGGTGGGGTAGTGCTGGCGCAGGCAGCGCTTGAGTTCCAGGTCGAGAAATTTTTTGAAATAGGTCTGGTTGTAAAGACTGGTCAAACCGTCGCTGATGGCGGTGGTAAGCGCCTGCTTGTAATGGCTGTGGAGGCGGTCCAGATAGGATTTCTTGGACAGGAGGGCCTTGATCCGGGCCGTCAGCTCCCGGCTGTCGATGGGTTTGACGAGATAGTCGTCGGCCCCCAGTTCCATCCCCTTGATTTTGCCCTCCAGGTCCTTGAGGCAGGTGATCAGCACCACCTGAATGTCACGGGTTTCCGTATGGGCCTTAAGTTGCTGGCAGACCTCGAACCCGTCGATGCCCGGCAGGAAAATATCCAGGAGAACCAGATCGATCCCCCCCGCCATAACTTTCTGCAGGGCTTCTTCCCCGTCATGGGCCACACAGACATCATACCCCTGGCCGCCGATCTGGCCGGACAGCAGTTCGACATCTTTGGGGCTGTCCTCGACGAGAAGCACCCGGGGACGCTGTGCCACCGTGTCGGTGCGGTTCGGTGCGGTTTGGTCGTTGAAGGCGCTTTCCGAGCGGGTTCGCAGGAGGAGCTGGTCCTGGTATTGCTTGAGTCGCAGCATGGATTTGGTCCGGGCCAGCAGTTCGGCGCTGTTGACCGGCTTGGACAGGAATTCGTCGGCTCCGCAGGCCAACCCTTTGAGTTTGTCTTCCGTGCCATTGAGGGCGGTGATCATGATGATCGGGATACCGGCGGTTTGCGGGTCTTGCCGGAGCTCCCGGGTGGCCTGGTAGCCATCCATCACGGGCATCATGACATCCAGCAGGATCAGGTCCGGGCGGTTCTGCCGGGCCTGTTCGAGGGCCTCGGCGCCATTGCCGGCGGTGATGCTTTCGTAGCCGTCCTTTTTCAGGATGGCGGTTACGAGCTTGACGTTCATGGGGTCGTCATCCACCACCAGAACGCGGCTGTAGGGCCGTTTGAGGGTGGCGGGGGCTTCCGGCGGGGCGCCTTCGGCCTGTTGGTCCTGCGCCAGCAGCGATCCCAGGCTTTCCAGGAAATGACGGGTGTTGATGGGTTTGCTGATGTAGTCCCGGCAGCCGGCGGCGAGCGCCTTTTCGCGATCGCCCTCCATGGCCAGGCCGGTCAGGGCGATGACGGGAATATGGGTCAGTTCCGGATCGGCTTTCAATTTCCGGGTGGCCGCAAGGCCGTCCAGTCCGGGCAGCTGAACGTCCATCAGGATAAGATCCGGGTGGTGATCGGCGGCCAGGTGCAAGCCGGTTTCGGCATCGCCGGCTTCAAGCATGTGGTAGCCACCGATCCCGATCAGGCTGCGCATCAGTTTCATGTTCAAGTGATCATCTTCGACGACCAGTATGGTGTGTTCCATGGCGTATTCAATGTCCTGTTGCAGTGCCGTGGGGATTCCTGTTGCCCATCGGCAGGGTTAACACGAAGCGGCTGCCCCGGCCCTCTCCGTCGCTCTCGGCCGCGATCCGGCCGCCGTGTAGTTCAACCAGGCGGCGCGTGAGGGAGAGGCCCAGACCGGTGCCCTCGTAGGACCGTGCTGTCGTGCTTTCCACTTGTTCGAAGGTTTGGAAAATCCGTTCCAGATTGTCCGCTTGGATACCGATACCCGTGTCGGTAACGCTGATTTCCATTTGCGGGCCGTCCCCGTTGCGGCCGGGTTTATGGGCGGCCGCCAGGGTCACCTGGCCGCCGTCTGGGGTGAATTTGACGGCGTTGGACAGCAGGTTGAAAAGGATTTGTTTGAATTTGCGCCGGTCGGCCCGGATCAGGGTCGGGGCGGCGTGAACATCCAGGCCCAGCTGGATACCGTGCTTAAGGCTTTTTTCCTTGACCATGGTGAGGCCGTTTTGCAGCAGGGTTTCCAGTTCGATCTCCTCCAGGTGGAGTTCCATTTTGCCGGACTCGACCTTGGAAAGATCCAGAATGTCGTTGATGAGGTCCAGCAGATGATGACTGCTGAGGAGCACGTCCTTGAGATAGTCGGCCTGGGTGTCGTTGAGGGGGCCGAAGTGCTGGTCCACCACCAGTTCGGTAAAGCCGATGATGTGGTTCAGGGGTGTGCGCAATTCATGGCTCATGTTGGCCAGGAACTCGCTTTTGGCCTGGCTGGCCTTTTCGGCGGCGGCTTTGGCCTGCTGCATTTGCATGCGCTGGCGGCGCTCCGTGATGTCGCGGGTGACACCCAGGATGGCGTTATAGGGGATGCCGGGGTCTTCCAGCGGCCCCATCCGGTTTTCCGTCCAGACGGTGCTGCCGTCCCTGCGAATCAGTTCCATTTCGGTGTTCAGGGCCCAGTCCGCCCGTGTGGCGCCGCCGGAGAGGGGGCCGCCCTGGCTCTGCAGCTTTTCCCGGACCTGGGCCAGGGATGCGGCCGTCATGATTTGATCCAGTGGCCGTTCCAGTGCTTCGGCGGCGGAATAACCGGTCAGGTGGGCCACGGACGGGCTGATGTAGGCAAAGGTGTTGCGGTCCAGGTTGATGATCCAGATGACGTCCAGGATATTTTCCGCCAGGAGACGGTACTGGCGCTCGCTGGTCTGCAGGGCCCGCTGGGCTTTTTCACGGTCCTTGATTTCCTGGATGAGGATGATTTTCCGATTCTGCAGCCGATCGCGCAAATCGGTGACATTCTGGTAGAGCAGCGAGTTGAACAGGGCAATGGTGCCCGAAGCGGTCAATTCCCGGATAAAGTCGAACTCGTCGCCGTTCAAGGGCAGGCCGTTGGCTTTTTCGGACAGGAGGATGACGGCCAGCAGCCGGTCCTCCTGGACCAGGGGGATCAGGTAGGCGGCATCGTTTTGCGCCAGCAGATCCAAAAGACAGGCGTGCTCCCGATCGCACTGGGGAAGCGCCTCCAGACGATGGCGTTCCACCAGCCGTCCCCGCCGCACCAGAAGACGCACCAGTTGTTTGCCCAGATCCAGCGTAGTGCCGTCGGTGCTGCGGTAGCCCTGGGATGGCTCGTGCCGGCTGATGTAGAGATCCACCCGGGAGGCACCCACACCCTTGGACAAGGCGCGCGTCAGGGCGGCCGACAATTCATCGAGGTTTTTCAGCAGTGCAATTTCTTCCAGGAATTCCAGCCGGTTTTTAAAATGGTTGTGACGTGATTGATTGAAAGCACGGTTGATGACCGGCTGTCCTTTGAGAAAATAAAGCAGGTTGAGGCCAAACCAGCCGGCCAGGACCGGAAACAGCAAGGCATACGGCCACTCCCGCATGGGGTTTCGGAGGCCAAGAAAGATGCCGACATTGGGCAGCAGGATGAGGGACGATACGGCTATCCAGGCAAGGGTGTGGCGAACCATGCGGCGGACATCCAGGAGGCGGTGCTTCAAGACACCGTAAGCCAGCACCGTAAGCGGGATAAAACCCAGGTTGCCCAGGGGATAGAAATCGATGCCGTTGATGGCCGGAATATTACACAGTGTAAGAAATCCACTGAGACTGAAGGATATCAAAACATATTTAAATTTCAGGCGCAGCAGGGGGTTGGTTTCCGCCTGCAGGCGACGATAGAGGCAAAATAAGCCGTAGCCGATGACGGCAAAGCTATAGATGCCAAAAAGCAGGAAGGCAGGCCCCCCGCGGGCGATCATCCCCCAGGCATACCGGTTGTGGCCGTTGAAATAGTAGTCCGTGGGCACGGTCAGGGAAATCAGGAAGCTCAGACCCAGGCTGGCGGCCAGCAGGCTGCGGTTGGGCCGGTGGAGTACCTGCTGGAAGAACATCAGGGTGACGACCGGCAGGTAGACATAAAAAAAGTGGATGGCCCGTTCGATGGTCAGCAGCGTGTGCGGATCATCGATAAAGAAATGACTGATGAACGCCGGGCACAGCAGCGACCACCACAGGCACATCCAGGCAAAGAGCTGGGCCTCGGCACGGCGCCCGCCCTTGAGCAGGGCCAGGCCGGCCAGCAAAAGGCCGACCACCAGGGAAAGCACCGGAGGTGCGAGCAATAGGAGGTTCATCGATGTCATGGTTTCCCTTCCGTTTATTCAGCCATGGTTTCTATCGGCGCTTTCGGCGGAAGACTTGAGCTGAATCCCGGAAGGTCAGCGGTTAACCACGTCCAATCAAACCAACAATTGATGGTGGTGGGGGAAGTTGTTTTGGCAGCGGGCGTCGACGCCCGGGTGGGAAAAGGGACCGATATGATGCCGATCGCCATCACCGGCGACGGACACAAGGAAGACCGCATGACCCTCTGGGACCGCCTGATTGACGGCAAGGATGCCGTGATGGGGTGGCGGCGGAAAGCCATTGGTTGCCGATGGCTCCGGAAACCAGCACGAAGCCTTTCCTTGCGAGGTCGTTACCTGCCCCTGTGGCTCAGACGCAAGTGCCTTCCGGTGGCGGTGTAAACCCCGGCGGGGTTCTGCCACCTGACGGCCAGATCTGTCAGCCCATAATACCCCAGGAAGCTGCCGATGCTGCTCGGAAGCTATTCCCGGGGTGTCGGCCGGTCCGACGGCAAAATCGTTACGGGTATTCGAGCCCTAACGGGTTTCCGCTGACATTGCGGCCGGTTGTTTTGGGGTACCCTTCCGGGTCTGCCCGGAGGCCTCCATTCCCAGCACGGCCGTTATCGCTTCCACTGCACCGTCGATGGACATTTTGCCGGTGTTGACCACCATATCGTAGTTGAAAGGATCGGCGATACTGGTGTTGAAGTATTTGCGGATAAACGCCCGGCGCTGGGAATCGGTTTTGGTAATGTGCTGCCGGGCCACTTTCTCCTTTACCTGGTGATTGCGGGCCACATTGGCCGCGCGAACCTCAAAGGGGGCGATGACCCGGACGCTGAAGCGCCGCTCCGGCGGCAGGATGAAATTGGCCCCCCGTCCGATCAGAACGGCCCCGCCATGGCGCCCGATGGCACCGATAACCTTCATCAGGTGTTTGATATACTGGTCCGGCCACATGTGACGGAAGTCCACCAGATAGGCCATCCAATCGTCCAGCATGGACAACCCCTTCTCATCCAGTGTTTCCAACAGGCGGGCGCTGACCTTGGCGCTTTTGGCCATTTCATGGATTACCTCCTGATGGAACAGGTCCATATCCAGACGCCGCGCCAGCCGCTCGCCGATAACATTCCCGCCACTGCCTGGTTCCCGTGAGATGGTCACAATGGGCCGGAAGGTCACCTCGGCCTTGGGCTCGGTTTGCGAAAACTGCCATTTGCGCACTTGCTCTTCGATCATCTGTTCGATGGATTTGCTTTGTGTCCGCATAGGCCCTCCTTTTTCGTAATGCCCGAAAGCATGGATGTCCGCTGGGGGCACGAAGGGGTCGGTCAGGACGGGCTAACGCGAGAAGTGGGAAGGAGGTCCTTTGTTGCTGGGGCGCCGCGTGGCCCGATGGCATCGGGCCGGTTTGCATCGCGAGAATGATGAGTGTCGGTCGTGCTGGTGAAGGGGCCGCATCGTGCGTGTCCCATACCCTTAACAATAAAGGTGCCACCTGCCTCCGTCAAGCCGGGCGGCAATCGCCCCGCTGGGGAGGAAGGCGTGCCGGCGCCATTTCTGGATTTCAATTGACATATGAATATAAATTATAATATTTGAATTATAATTCATATTGCGAACACTAAAATCGTATATAGAAGGAGAATTCATGGAAACCAAGACTTTAGGACGCAAGGAGCGGGAGTATCTGCGACACCGGCGGGAAATTATGGATGCCGCCCTCGTCTTATTCTCGTCCAACGGGTACCACAATGTGACCATGAATCAGATTGCGGCCCGGGCGGAATTTGCCGTTGGCACGCTCTATAAATTTTTTACCAACAAGGAATCGCTCTACAACGCGCTGATAACGGAAAAGTTGAGTGAATACCTGCAGGAATGGGAATCCGTGGTGGACTGGGCTGCGGATGAAATCAGCATCATCCGGGCTTCTGTCAAAGCCCATATCCGCATCTTCAACCGCAACCTGGATTATGTCCGTCTTTATTTGTCCGAAACGAAGGGCTCCAGTTTCAGCCTGCGCGCCGGTCTGGAAAAGGAAATGAAAACCAAGATTCGCAGCATGATGGAAAAAGTCGCACGGGTATGTGAAGCCGGTATGGAGAAGGGGCTTTTTCGACGCATGAATCCTTTACACATGGTTCTGGCGCTGGATGGCATCATCGACTCCTTTCTGATGGAAGGGTTGGAAAACCCTGAAGCCATGCCCTTTGAGGCGGACCAGATCCTGGATCTCTTCTTCAACGGCGTGCTTGTTCCAGATGGGGGCCGGAATGGTTAGATCTCGGTTTTTCGCTTTGCTGATGGCCCTGGTGGTTATGCTCGGCGCGGCGGCCGCCCTGGCCGAAGAGCCGGTGGAAAGGCTGTCCATGGACGAGGCCCTTCAGGTTGCGCTCCGAAACAACCGGCTCATCCGTGAAGCGGAGGAAAACGCCCGTGCCGCCGTGGCGGCGAAAAAAAGTGCCCGAGCCGATTTTCTGCCCAAAGCCCATTTAAGCTACCAGATCCGTGCCCTGGACAAAGAGCCCTACCTGACGGTGGCGGATTCGCCTGTGGTGACCGTTGTGCCGGGTCTGGGAGGGGTGATCACAGGCACTGAAGCGCAGGATATGCAGGTGGCCCACCGACAACTGAGCCATTGGAGTGCCCGTCTGACCCAACCTTTGTTCACGGGTTTTGCCCTCACCAGTCGCTACCGTTTGGCGGAGTTGGGGATTCGGATCAAGGGGGTGGAGCGTGAACTGGCGGTTCAGGATGTGATCCGCAACGTGAAGGTAACCTATCTCGATGTATTGCTCAGCGAGAAGCTCCTCGACGTGCTGCGGGATACGGAAAAGAGTCTGGCCCTGCACGCGGCCAACGGCCGGCGATATTATGAAGAGGGCCTTATTCCCTATAACGATCTGCTGGAAGCGGAAGTGGCCCAGGCTGCCGCCACCCAGCGCCGGGTGGAGGCCGAAGCCCGGGCCAGTGTGGCGGTGGCGGCCCTGAACACGCTGCTGGATTGGGACGTGAACCGCAATGTGAAAGTGCAGGAGGTCGTGGGCACATCCCCCCCCCCGGCGGGCACCTTGATCGACCTTCTGGACGAGGCCGGCAGGGCCCGCCCCGAGTTGCGCGCTCTGCAGTTCGGGGTCGATCGCACCTCCGAGGGGATACGGCTGGCGGCGAGTGCCTATTATCCCCGGATTGCCCTGGTGGGTGAGTATTACCAGGAAGGACGGGATCTGGCGGCCACCGAAAATGATTATGCCAACACCCACAATGCCGTCGTGGCAATGCAGGCCGAATGGACATTTTTCGAGTGGGGCAAAACAAGAGCCGAGACCGCCCGCCTGAAACACCAGCGTAAGGCTCTCGAGGAAAAAATAAAGGCCGTGGAACAGGGTGTTCGCCTGGAAGTGAAACAGGCCTTTGCCAGCCTGCAGGTTGCCCGCACCAACATTACCACGGCGGATCAGGCCCTGGCTCAGGCCCGGGAGAACCTGCGCATCAACGAGCGACGCTTTGATCAGCATATCGGGGACACTTCCGACGTGCTGGACGCCACGGCTTTCCTGACCCGTGCCCAGGCCAATTACTACCAGGCCCTGTATGGCTGCAAGACCGCCGAAGCCGAGTTGGACCGGGCCGTAGGGCGCTGGCCGGCCGGTTTGCTTCCGTTCGCGGCGGACACCGGCACACCCCCTGTAGACGAATCGAAGGAATAATAAATGACCTCCCATGAGAACCGATCCAAACGAACAGGCACGTATATCGTACTAACGCTTGTCCTGCTTTTCGGGGTTTTTACGCTCTACAATGTTTTACTGCACAAACAGGATGTCGCCATCTCACAGACGGAAGAGCGTTTTCCGGTTGCAGTGGTGTCCGTCGGCCGGCAGTCCTTGGCCCATGTCCTGGAACAGACCGGCAATGTGCAACCACGGCAGGTGGTCAACATCTACAGCAAGGTTCCGGGTAAAATCATCGAGGAGATCCTGGTGGAAGAAGGCGATATGGTTCGCCGGGGCGATCCCGTCGCTGTTCTGGAACGGGACGTGATCGATGCCCAGCTGGCTGAAGCCCGGGCGGGGCTGACCTCGGCCGAAGCCAACCGCGGACAGGTCGAGGCCAATCTGAAGGTTCTCGCGAAGGATCGTGCTCGCATGGAAAACCTGCTGCGGGACCGTGCTGTCGCCCGCCAGAAAGTCGAGCATATTCAGGCCCAGGAAGAGGCCGCCCGGAAACAGCGGCAGCTGGCCCTGGCCCAAATCGAAATGGCCCGGGCGACCCTTGGACAGTTGAACGTCCTGAGCGCCAACCACAGGATTACGGCGCCCATCGACGGCATTGTGGCCCAACGGTTTTTGGATGTCGGTAATATGACCGCCCCGGGCGTACCGCTTTTCAACCTGATGGACGACCGCAAGGTGAAAATTGTCACAACGGTAACCGAAAAAGACTGGCCCGCCATCCAGGTGGGTCTGGTCGCCGAAGTGGCGGTAGCCGCTTATCCCGACAAGGTCTTTACCGGAAGGGTGGCGCTGGTGAGTCCTGTGGTGGACCCAGCCACACGCACGGCCGAAGTGGAGATTCATATCGATAACAACGCCCGTCAACTGGCGGCCGGCATGTTTGCCAATGTCCGCCTGGTGATTGGCGAACGGGTCGCTCTGACGGTGCCCATCGACGCTCTCCAGCGCATGCCGGGCACCGGACAACCCTACGTCTTTGTGGTGGAAACGGGAAAGGCCGTATTGCGCAATGTGACCGTGGGGCAGACCCGGGGCAACCTGGTGGAGGTCATCCGGGGCCTGACAGCCGGGGAAGCCGTGGTGGTGAAAGGCTATCACCGCCTGCGGGAAGGCAGCCTGGTCCAGCGTACGACATCGACCGACGGCTGAGAAAAAGGGAGGCGTAATCGTAAGCCATGAACCTAAGTGCTTTTTCCGTCAAGCAGCCGGTGGCCACCTTGATGCTGTTTCTGGCGTTTGCCCTGATCGGCACCTTTTCCCTGACCCAGCTCAATGTGGACATGATGCCGGAAATCGATCCGCCGGTGGTATCCATCATCACGGCCTGGCCGGGTGCCAGCGCCTCGGATGTCGCCACCGAGGTGACCGAAGCCATTGAAGACTACGTCAACGGCATCAGCAACCTGGACAAGCTCACCTCCAAATCCCTGGACAACCTGTCCATCGTGACCTGCCGTTTCGACTGGGGGACCGATCTGGATGTGGCCAGCAATGATTTGCGCAGTGGGATCGACCTGGCCAAACGGGAGCTGCCGGACGATACCGAGGAGCCGGTGCTGTTCAAATTCAGCAGCTCCGTGGCGCCCATCATGTTTATGACCGTCACGGCGGATGCCAGCTGGCCGCGCCTTTACCATATCGCCGACAAGGAGATCGCCGACGGTCTGAAGCGCATTCCCGGCGTCGGTGCCATCCTGATTCAGGGCGGGGAACGGCGGCGTTTCAACGTCTATTTCGATCGGGAACGCATCGAGGGCTACCACCTGTCCCTGGCCCGGGTCAACGCGGTGCTGGCGGCGGAAAACCGGAATATCCCCGGCGGCCGCATCAAATCGGGTACCATGGACTATTTCGTGCGCATTCCGGCCCGGTTCCGAACGGCCGAGGCCATGGGCCGCACCGTGGTGGGCATGCACAAGGGCCACCCGGTCTACCTGAAAGACGTGGCCCGGGTGGAAGATGATTTCAAACCCATGGACCGCAACGGCTGGGGCGACGGCAAGCCGGCCGTGGTCCTGATCTTGCAGAAGCAGTCCGACAAAAATACGGTGGAAGTGGCCGCGGCCGTACGGCGTTACCTGGAGAACCTGGAGGCGCGATTGCCCGCCGACGTGAAGATCCAGCTTGCCATGGACAACTCCGAAGACATTTTGAGCTCCCTGGCCAATCTGCGGACCACGCTATACGGCGGTATTTTGCTGGTTTGCCTGGTGGCGCTGGTTTTCCTGCGTCGTTTGCGAACGGCGATTATTGTGGTCCTGACCATTCCGGCATCCCTTATCATCGCCTTCATCCTGATCTACCTGGCCGGTTACACGATCAATCTGGTATCGCTGATGGCCCTTGCCATTGCCACCGGTATGGTGGTGGACAACGGCATCGTGGTCCTGGAGAATATCACCCGCCACGTGGAGGGCGGCCGCCGGATAAGGTCGGCCGCCGTTTTCGGCGCCGGTGAAATGGGGCTGGCCATCACGGCTTCCACGTTGACAACGGTGGTGATCTTCGTGCCGCTGATGTTTTTAACCGGTCTGGCGGGCATCATTTTTAAACAGCTGGGCTTCGTGCTGGTGACGACCTTGATGGCCTCGCTGCTGACAGCCCTGATGCTGACGCCGATGCTGTGTTCCCGCTGGATGAAGACCGCGCCGACCCAGCTGCGCCTGCGCCGGAGCCTGGTGGGACGGTTTTACGCCTTTTCCGAGAAGGGGTTCGAAGCCCTGGAACAGGGGTATCGCCGGCTGCTGGAGTGGGCCCTGGCCCATCCCTACCTGGTGGTGCTGCTGGCAGGGGCCGTGTTCGTCAGCAGTTTGTCCCTGGTTCCCCGCTTGTCCACTTCATTTTTTCCGGAGATGGACTCGGGGGCCGTGGAGTTGAAATTTCGGCTGACGGAGGGGCTGCGGATCGAAGAGACGGACCGGGTGATCCGCCGGATCCTGGCGGATATCGATTCGGTGGTGCGGCCGGAAGAGATGCGCCATTCCTATGCCTTTGACGGTGAAAGCGAGGACGGCCTGGCCGTGGCCCTGGGTTTCGAAGAGGGACCGAATGTGGGGACGATCGGGTTCAAACTGGTGGACCGCGACCAGCGTGACCGCTCCGCCAAGGATATCGCCGCGGCCCTGCGGGAGCGGGTCAGCCGCATTCCGGGCATCGGCAAGATTAAGGTGACGGCCCAGAATGTGGTCATGGCGGCCCTGGCGGGCGCCACGGGGAAACCCGTGTCGGTGGAGATTCAGGGCTCGGACCTGGACACGATCCTCGCCTATGCCGGTCAACTGCACGCGGCCATGTCGGACGTGCCCGGGTTGGTGGATGTGGAGATCAGCCAGAAGGATCCCCGGCCCGAAATATGGGTGGATATCGACCGCGACCGGGCCAGTGCCCTGGGCCTGAACGCGGCCATGATCGGAGGCACCCTGCGCAACTACTACTACGGCCACGAGGCCACCCGGTTCCGGGAGACCGGGTATCATTTCGATATCTTTACGCGTTTAACGGCCGCCGACAAGGATCATCTCGACGGGTTGGACGACATCCCCCTGTTCACGCCGGACGGGCGGATGGTACGGCTCAAAAGCATGGCCCGCATCGTTCGTGGTCGGGGCCCCATCGAGATCGAGCGCAAGAACCGCCAGACCATCGTGCGGGTCGAAGGGGATCTTTATCAGCGGTCATTAGGCGAGGTCACGGCCGAGGTGCGCCGGATCCTGAAGGCTTTGGATTGTCCGCCCGAGCTGAGCGTTGTCCTGGGCGGCGATGTCGAAGAACAAAGCAAGGCTTTTCGCGACATGACCCTGCTGCTGGTGATCGGGGTCAGCCTGGTCTACATGCTGATGGCAGCCCTTTTCGGCAACCTGCGGGATCCCCTGATCATCATGTTCGCCGTGCCCTTTGCCTTTACCGGCGTGATTTACGCGTTTTACTTCACGGGGACCACGCTGGGGATCATGTCCTTCATGGGGGTGGTCATGCTGATGGGCATTGTGGTCAACAATGCCATCGTGCTGCTGGATTACATGCTGCTGATGCGGAAACGCGGCCTCGGCCTGGTGGACGCCATTACCCAGGCAGGCGCCCATCGGCTGCGACCGGTGCTCATGACCACGCTGACCACCTTTTTCGGCATGCTGCCCATGGCTGTTTCGGACCGTGTCGGGGCCGAGGCCTGGAACCCCCTGGGCATCACCCTGCTGGGGGGGCTGACGGTTTCGACCCTGGTGACGCTGCTGTTGATCCCCACCCTTTACTATCTGCTGGAGCGCCGGCGTACGCGCCCGGAAGGAGCGGCCTGATGAAGATGCTGATGGTGGTCTACGACGTGACCTTCGATGACGACGTGATGGAAGCCCTGGCGGCGTGCGGTGCTGCGGCCTGGACCAAATGGGAGCGCTGCCTGGGCCGCGGGCGTCAATCCTCGCCCCGGCTCGGGGATGCGGTCTGGCCGGGGTTCAACTGCGCCCTGATGATGATGGTGTCCGTCGAAGAAGAAACCCGCGTGCGCGAGGCCCTCGGGGCTGTTCACCGGAGAATCGGCCGACAGGCCCTGCGGCTTTTCGGGTGGGAGGCCAAGACCCTAATCTGATCTTCGCGGTCAAGATGCGATGTGGTTTTTCATTCCCGCCGATGCCTGTTACAAATTGCCGTTGAATCGTGCCAACAGTTGCTTTTGTCGACGGCTTGGATTAACAAAACAGGATATGTGTCTCTAATTGGATCGGATGACAACGCATGCAACAGTGCCCTGCATGATATGGGATCCCCCGGCACCGAGCGAGCGCAACATTGGTTTATCGTCGACAAAGCAATGGCGCTCAAAACCGATTTTTTCGCACGACTTATCGTTTGTCTGTTTATCGTCATCATTGCCCTGCCCGGTTTTCTTTCTTTGCTGACGATTGATACGGCCTCCAGCCTTATTGATGAAAACCGCCAGCTTGGGCCTTTTCCCGTTATAGCATGCTCTCCCAAAGAGATCGCGCAGTTTCCACGCGATTTTGATCGCTATTTTAGCGAACATTTTAAGCTGCGGGACTATTTCATCCTTGGTCATAATTGGCTTAAAATCAAAATCTGGAAGCATTCTTCCCAGAAAAAAGTGCTGATCGGCTCCGACGGCTGGTTGTTTCTGGCGGATGACCGCGTATTGGAAGATTTTTTGTCAATGCAACGTTTCTCGGTCGCGCAGCTCGAAGCGCGGCGCCGGATTCTTGAAAGTAAGCGCAATTGGTTGGCAAAGCGGGGAATTCGGTATCTGTTCGTCATCCCCCCCAACAAACAAAGCATCTACCCGGAGTTCATGCCGGAGGCCTATCGGCGCTTACAAGGCACCCCACGTCTGGATCAATTCCTGGGTTATATGGATCAGCACTCCGATGTGGAGATCCTGGATCTTCGCCCTGCCCTGCGGAAAGCTAAGGAAGACCAGCAGGTCTATTTTTCTTTGGACAGCCATTGGAACGAAATAGGAGGCTTGGCCGCATCGCGGGCGATTTTCCGATATGTTTCAAATCGATATCCGGTAAAAACGATGGCGGATTACCGGATCCGATCCGAAAAAAGGCAAAAGCAAGGCGATCTGGCCCGGCTATTGGGGTATCCTGTCGACCGCGGTGAGAACTGTTATGCCATCAAGCCTGATTTCGATATGCTATCCGAAAGGCAGGACTTGCCGGGCTATCTCGGGCGGGACTGGAAACCCTATCCGGCGCCCTATGTCTTGGAAGGCCATCCCAGTGGACGAAACTGTATCGTTTTTCACGATTCTTTTGCCGTCTATTTCGCCCCCTTTTTCCCTGAATTTTTCAAGCGCAGCCTTTTTGTGTGGCAACGCAATCCAACGGCGGCAATCTTCAAAGAGGTGGTCGGGAAAGAACAGGCGGATATCGTAATAGAAGAAGTGGTGGAGCGGTTTCTTTACTATTACGAGACGGGGCCGGACTACCTTCTATCGGAATAGCGGTATGTTATTCACATCGACAGTATTTTTGTTCCTATTTTTACCTCTGGTGTTGCTGCTGCATTATGCGCTGCCGGCCAATCTGCGCAATCTTTTTCTTTTACTCGCCAGCCTGTTTTTTTACGCTTGGGGCGAAGTTTTCTACGCAGGGATCATTCTGGTTTCGATGGGCATGAATTACACGCTTGCGCGAGTCATGGCGAATTTACCGGCCGGTGGCCCCCGGCGCACGGTGCTGATCATAACGGTCACCCTCAATCTGGGACTCCTGGGCTGGTTCAAATACGCAAACTTTATCGTTGACAACCTCAATGGACTGCTGCACCTGTGCAATGTCTCCCTGATTCATCTGGATACGGTTCATTTGCCGATCGGCATTTCCTTTTTTACGTTCCAGGCGTTGTCCTACGTGGTGGATGCCTATTTTGGAAAAGTTGCGGTTCAACGGCGTTTCGTTGACTTGGGACTCTATATTGCGCTGTTTCCTCAACTAATCGCCGGCCCGATTGTACGCTATTATGATATTGCCGCAGAGATTGTTTATCGACGTGTCGATCTGAAGCGTTTTGCCTATGGTATCCGCCGCTTTATCATCGGCATTGGCAAAAAGATGGTGCTCGCCAATCCCATGGGAGAAGTGGCGGACACGGTTTTTGCCTTGTCGCCAGGTGAGTGGACAACGCCGCTGGCATGGTTGGGGATCGCCTGCTATACGTTGCAGATTTATTTTGATTTTTCGGGATACTCCGATATGGCCATCGGCCTCGGGCGCATGCTCGGATTTACCTTCAAAGAAAATTTTCGATATCCCTATACGGCATCATCAATTCGTGAATTTTGGCGGCGATGGCATATTTCCCTTTCAACATGGTTCCGCGATTATTTGTATATCCCCATGGGGGGCAGCCACGTTTCACCGTTACGCACCATCGCCAACTTATGGATCGTGTTCCTGCTGTGTGGACTTTGGCATGGTTCCAGTTGGAATTTTGTCATCTGGGGCGGTCTGCATGGTTTCTTTTTGTCTCTGGAACGAACCCGCTTCGAGCAGATAAGGCGTTGGCTATGGCGTCCTCTGCAACATGCCTATGCCCTTTTAGTCGTCATGTTGGCATGGGTCTTTTTCCGACTTGAGACACTGCCGGAGGCCCTTGCCTTTATCGCCGTCATGGCAGGTGTCAGGGAAGGCCAGGCTCCGCCGCTTCTGACCCTTGAGTTGTTCCCGATTGAGCACCAGTTGGTGTTTATGGGGGCAATTCTGTCCTGTGTATCCTGGTCATCGATAGGTGGATGGATCAAGGGGACGACGACGTTCCGGTGGCCGCTGTGGATGTCAGTGGGGGGGCATGTATTGGATGTTACGGCTCTGATGGCGATCCTCATTTTCAGCATCATGAATGTTGCCGTGGGGACATACAATCCGTTCATCTATTTCCGGTTTTGAAAACGACGGCGTCGTAGAACGTCCGAAGTCTGCGTTACGTTTTATGCGTCGCCATTGCAACATATGGCAAGCGGGCTGAATGCACCGCGATGGCCTCGGATAAAGTTTTCGTAAGAATTTAATGAAGGCGCAGCCGCAATCGCGCGCTGCCATAGGCAATGAACGTGCCGTACGACCGGCAGTTCGAAAGAGTTGCATCCGACAGCAAGTTCATGTAAGGGACAAATTTCCTAATGGAAGTTATTAAGGTTGCATCCTATCAAGTGGTTGGCACATTTTTTAGAGTATAGCGCATGCTTTTTTCGTCGACGATTTTCCTGTTCCTGTTTTTGCCTGTCGTGCTGCTGGGGCACCTGCTGCTTCCGCGGTCCTGGCGCAATCTCTTTCTCCTGTTGGCAAGCCTGTTTTTTTATGCCTGGGGTGAAACAATATATACCGTCATCATACTTGTTTCCATCACGGGCAACTATTTTTTAACAAGGCTCATGGCGGCGGCCGGGGGTGGCCGAAAAAAAATTATCCTCATTTCGGCCATCGTTCTCAACCTAGCGCTATTGTGCTGGTTCAAGTATGCCAACTTTTTCATGGGCAATATCAACGCCCTTTTCCAGACCATGGGAATCACGCCCATCGAATTCCAGGCGGTTCACCTGCCCCTGGGGATTTCCTTTTTCACGTTTCAGGCCCTTTCCTATGTCGTCGATGTCTATCAGGGCAAAATCGGAGTGCAAAAGCGCTTTGTCGACTTAGCGCTGTACATTTCGCTATTCCCGCAGTTGATAGCCGGTCCCATCGTGCGTTATCGGCATATTGCCAAGGAAATCGTTTACCGTGACCCGAAACTCAGCCAGTTCGCTTATGGAATTCGGCGATTTATCGTGGGGTTGGCCAAAAAAATGATCATCGCCAACCCCTTGGGCGAGGTTGCCGACACCATTTTCAACATGCCGCCGGGTGAATGGTCTTTTGCCGTGGCTTGGCTGGGTGCGGCTTGTTTTGCGCTTCAGCTGTACTATGATTTTTCCGGCTACTCCGACATGGCCATCGGTTTAGGGCGAATGCTCGGTTTTACCTTTCATGAAAATTTCAATTTTCCTTATATTGCAACATCCTTTCGAGAATACTGGACGCGCTGGCATATTTCGCTTTCCCTTTGGTTTCGGGATTATCTATATATCCCTATGGGGGGTAATCGGTGCAGCCGACTGAAAACCCAGCTCAATTTGTGGAGTGTTTTTACGCTAGTTGGCTTGTGGCACGGCGCCAGTTGGAATTTTGTGGTATTTGGGGCGCTTCATGGATTTTTCATGGTTTTGGAGCGCGCAGGACTTGACCGAATATTGCAGCGTCTTTGGCGGCCGCTGCGCCATACTTATTTCCTGTCATTATATTTGCTGTGTTTTGGTGTATTCTGCACCCGGAATATCTCGGAGGCAGTGATCTACGTTTCGACCATGACAGGGTTTAAGGGCATAGTTTTGGGCGTTTCGACTTGGGATCTCATTACGCTGCAGTATTTACCGCTCGATAAGCAGGCCCTTTTTATCCTGGGTTGCATCCTTGCGGTTCCTTGGAAGGGGGTTCCCGCTTGGCTGCTGCATCGCATCCAACCCTATTTGCCGGTCAATGTGGAAGACCGCTTAGTGGTGCTTAGGCCCTGGGCCGCAGTCACATTTAAGGTGTCTCAAATTGTTTTGCTCTTCGGCCTTTTCTCGCTCAGCATCATGCACGTTGCCGCAGGAACATACAATCCGTTTATTTACTTCAGGTTTTAACTATGCATGATCGGTGGACAAGCAGTGCTTTCATGGATCGAGCGGTGATCGGCCTTTTTTTTCTCTTTATTTTTGTGCCGGCCGTCATGGCTGTTATCTCTGGCGATGCATCAGGTCCACAGTTGACCGAGAAGCGCCGTTTGACCGATCGCCCCGCCTTGCCCGGAAATGCTGAAGCGCTGATGATGTACCCCCGAGAGTACGAGCGCTATTTTGATGACCATTTTCCGTTTCGCACCCAGCTCATACAGGGCAACAATTACCTGCGGGTAAAAATTTTGAAACAATCGGATCAACGCAATGTCTTGATGGGTCGCAATGGATGGCTTTTTTATACCCGGGAGAAGGTGCTAAAGGATTTTGCCGGCCAGGCACCATTCACTGTTGAGCACATGGAACGCTTTCGCTTCATGGTGGAATCCAAACGTGACTGGCTGGCTGCACGTGGCATCAATTACATATTTGCCATTCCCCCCAACAAACAAACGGTCTATCCTGAACACATGCCGGAAAATTTCTACCGCGTCCATGGCCGGACCCGAATGGACCAGCTCATCGAATATATGCAGACCCATTCGGATGTGGTTATGGTTGATCTGCGTTCCTGTTTGATAGCCGCCAAGACGATGCATCAGCTTTATTTCAGGCACGATACCCACTGGAACGACATAGGGGCTCTTGTCGGTTACGGCGAAATTATGCACACCGTTAATCGCATTCTTGGCGGAAGTGTCGGTAAAATACGGATGATAGATGATTTCACCGTTGCCAGAAGTGAGCGCAAGGGTGGTGATCTTGCCCATATGCTGGGTTTAGGGGCCTATTTTACTGAAGAAGATTTTATTTTGACCCCGCGGCGCGGTCCAACCTGTGCGAAAAAGGTGGTTTTGAAGGATTATCCCAGGCCGTCCTGGAAGCTCTTGCAGGAACAATTTGCCATGGAGTGCTCTACCGCGACAGCAACGATGGTCATGTTCAGGGATTCATTTGCAACGCGCATGGTGCCTTATCTTGCCGAGCATTTCAGGCGCAGTGTTTTCCTCCGGGAATGGAATTATAAAGCTGATTTCTTCAAGGCCGTCATAGAAAAAGAAATGCCCGATATCGTCATCGATGAGTGTGGCGAACGAATGCTATATTATCTCGAGACAGGGCCATTTCACAGGCCGACTGGATAGCGTGGCGGAATACAGCCTGAATTTTTGAACTTTTATGAATCCTTGGGGTTAACAGTGCTTTCCACAAGAGGTGCCAAAAGCTTCAAAAGGGCTTCATCCAGACGTCGGATTCGCGGAAACAGGGCCAGGCCGTCCTGCCAGGAAAATTCAACCCCGTCGAAAACCGCTTCGATGACATATTCGTTTTTTTTACCATAGGTTTCCCGGGGGGTGTATTCGACGAACTGCATGCGCGCCGGATCGATATGGAATTTCCGACTGACGACGGTGGCAATATGACCGGCGGCACTGCGGACCGAGACTTCACCCTTCAGCATGCCCTCCCGGGGCAGGTCCGAGGCCACCACCACAATCGGCCGCAGGTGGATCACGTCCATATTTTCGGAACGGTTGAGGTCGTAGATCCGCAGCCAGCAACGCCCGTTGGCCAGCTTAAGCTGCCCGCCCCAGCCCTCCCATTCGAAAATGTCGTCGTAGACAACCAAACCGGTTTCCTTTTCAGGCGCGCGTCAATGCGCCATAGATGCGCAGGAGCTTATCCGGCAGTTCGCTGACATCGGATATCACGGTATGGCGCACCGGGCCGTAAAGGTCATCCAGTCGCGGACTGGCCGGAAGATTGACCGTGATGGCCTGGGTGACAATGCCGCTGCTGCGGGCCTCGGCAATGGCCTGGCGCGTGTCCTGCACGGCGTAATCTCCTTTGTAGCCCACATCGTTGGGGAAGCCGTCTCCGATCATCAGCAGCAGACGCACCCGGTTTTCCCGGCCCATCAGTTCCAGGGTTGCCCGTCGCACGGCCGCCCCCATGCGCGTGCTGCGTTGGGGTGTCAAGGCGCTGAGGGTTCCTTTGACGTTCCCGCCGAGCGGTTCATCAAAGTCCTTGATGCGGAAATAATCCACCCCCAGGCGTCCGGTGCCGGAAAATCCGGCCACGGCATAGGCATCGCCCACGATTTCCAATGCCTGCGTAAACAAGACAATAGCTTCCTTGGCCACATCCAACACCGATTCTTGGCTTCCCCCCACAATATTGGACGTTGAACGGGACAGGTCAACCAGGAGCATGACGGCCACGTCCCGTCGCTGTTTGACCCGCTTGATGTAAAGGCGGTCGGAAGGCAGCAGTCCGGCGCGGCGGTCCAGGGCCACATCCAGCAGGGCGCGGTAATCGAAGTCGTCGCCTTCGATCCATTGTCTTAGAATGCCGAGGCCTTCAGGGCGCAGCAGTTCGAAAGCGTTGCGGATTTGCCGCACCAGCCCTTCGCGACGTTTCAGAACGGTTCCATAAAAACCGGTGTCGGTGCCGCCGGGATGACGGTCCCGTACACGGACATGATCGTGCAGATAATCACCGATCTGGGCATTCCATTCCCGCTGCCAGGTGATGCGGTCGACATCGTCCGGATCTTCCATGTCATCGGTCAACGCGGCTTCGGCCAGGACATCCGATGGGATGGGGGAAGGCTGCAGGTCAACGGAACCGCCGGTTTTTGCGTCCCCGGCATAAGCTGGCCCGCAGGCCAGGCGTACGATTTCCTCGGCCGAAGGACGTCCCGCGGTTTGCTGCAACAGACGCCGCAGATCGCCCCGATAGAGTTTCAGCCCGCAGCTGCGCAAGCGCTGCACCAGATGGTGGGCTTGCCGGTGGGCATCGCGGCTGCCCGCATCGATGCGTTCGGTTTGCAAGGGCCGGCGGTAAGCCGGTGCGAGCCTTGCCCCCCCGGCGGACGTGGCCGAAAGGGATTGCCTTACAGGCGCGTAGGTTGCCGCCACCAGGCCGGCACAGTGTTCGACCCGCATGGTTGGGAGGGCCCGGGCATGAAAGCGGGCGCAAATATCCCGCACCAGGCGGGCCTGCTGCGGGCATCGCTCCGCCCCCAGGTCGTCGGGGAAGTCCAGGGCGATGGTTGCGTAAAGCACGTCCAGCAGGTTGCCGTATCGGTCGGTTTCCAGCTGCGACTGCATGGCCGTCTGGTAAAGGGGCAGGCCGTCACGGATGAGTCCCGGGTAGGTGTCGGTCATGCGGGTACGGACCCGGCCGTGTTCGAACAGGGTCAAGAGGTCCAGGGCCAAGAGGGGATCGTCGAAGCACTGGCTGAAGACGATCAAATCCGGTGTTTTGCTGTCATCCCAAACGGATGCCGGGAGCTGCAGGCCGTCCAGACAGCCCAGATCCCGGGCCCGTTCCAGATCGAAGGCAAAGGTGTCGAACTCGATCAGACCGGCTTCGAATTTGGCCATGACATTCAGCAGCTTCGCATTGTCAGCGCGCGTGGTGAAGGCGTCGACGACTTCGGGAAGATACAGGTGAACGCCGTCGGTGCCGGAGCGTATCGTATTTATTTCATTGGGGATGTCCTGCCCGGGAATCTCGGCCTGGGCCTGTACGCGGCCGGCTTGCCCGGTGCGGGCCTGCAGATAGCGGTTCAAACGGGCCTGTTCCTGGGACAAGGTAACCGTGGTCTGCAGGGCTTGGCAGGCCCTGCGGCCCCGCGCTGAACCAAGCGCCAGAAAGCGTTTGGCTGCCCGGGGGTCTTCCAAGGCCAATGTTAGTCCCTCATCGACGAAAAGGTGCAAGGCCTCCGCGGTCAGGAGCGCCAGCCCCTGGGTCAAGCCTTCCAGAAAGGGCTCCGCCAGGTCCAGGTCGACCCGGACGAGCCGGGTCATTTGATGCAGCTGGGCGCTGCGTCGTCGGCGGGACAGTTGCCGCACGGCACGCGGCAGCAGATTGCCCAGATACTGGCAGCGGTTATAGGAAAGGGGGCGGTCGAAAACCGTCTGCAGGAGTTCCAGATAGGCTCTGCCGGCATCGTCCTTGTTGGGGAGCAAGGCGGTCAACCCGTCCAGAGGCGCTTTCACCAGGTAGTCGCCTTTGGTCAAAAGGATGGCCAGCGTTTTTCGAAAGGCCGCCAGAAGGTTGTCGTCCCGCGTCAGCAATACCGGTGGCAGGATGTCGGCCATACATCGCCCCAGACTGGCACTGCGGTCCGCCGCCGCCCGGATTTCCTGGCCGAAAACGGCCAGCGCTGACAGGGGCCCGCCACGCAGCAACCGGCGGTAGCCCTCGGCCAGGGATTGACCGAAATGGATTTCCTGCTGATATCCCTCGATAATGGTCGCGACGATATCGGCCGCAACGTTCGGTGGGAGGATGAGGCCGGCCTCCCGGCGGGCCGCCTCAAGGGTTGCATGCAGCTCCGGATCCAGTGCGGCCAAGGCTTCGAATGGGTTGTCGACGGTCATGACCGGTCAGAAAAAATCCCGAATGAGTTCTTCCATGGTTTCCTGCAGCCGTTCATCGTCGGTCAGGGGCTGGCAGATGGCCGAGCGGCAGGCCTTAACGGGGTCGATGCCGCTCCGGATCAACAACGCGGCATAGATCAGGAGGCGTGTGCTGGCACCTTCGGTCAGTCCCTGTTCGCGAATGCGGCGAATGCGCGCTGCGAGGGCCACCAGCCGCGCGGCGATTTCCGGGTCAATATGGCCTTCATGGGCCACGATTTCGGCTTCGTGCGCCTCGTCGGGGTATTGAAAAACAAGGCTGATGAATCGCTGGCGGGTGCTTTGCTTCAAATCCTTGAGGACGGACTGGTAGCCCGGGTTGAAGGAGATGACCATCATGAAGTCCGGGTGGGCCTGAATGGTCTCGCCCTTTTTATCGATGGAAAGCTGGCGGCGGTTGTCGGTCAGGGGATGGATGACCACGGTGGTATCTTTGCGGGCTTCCACGATTTCATCCAGGTAGCAGATGGCGCCGGTGCGTACCGCCGTGGTCAGGGGGCCGTCGACCCAGACGGTTTCGTCGTTTTTCAGCAGGTAGCGCCCCAGCAGATCGGAAGCGAACAGATCTTCATGGCAGGACACGGTGACCAGGGGGCGTTCCAGGCGGTGGGCCATGTATTCCACAAAACGGGTTTTGCCGCATCCTGTGGGTCCCTTGAGCATGACCGGGAGCCGTGCTTTGAAAGCGGCTTCAAACTGCTGGACTTCATCGTTCGTTCTCAAGTAATAGGGGGCCTGGTCGATATTGTGCTCAGATACGGGCAGCGGCATGGTGGCCTTCATGTGGTTTTCTCCCTGACAATCCTGCGTGTCCATTGTACCGATAGCCAGGGCCAGCCGCTCACGCGGCCGGTCAGCAGGTGCCTGCAACCGACGAACCCTGGTTTATGCCGTTGACTACCGGTGGATATTTAGCCCAATTGAACCGTTTTGAAAAGGGGCCCTAAAGCCCGGGGATGCGGTTTTCGTATTGCACCGTGGGTGGTTGTGTCATATCATTTAAACTTATGCCATATTAATCCCGGAAATGCTGGATGCGCGCATCAAAATGGATGTTTTCGCGCAAGTTCCGCGTGTGCCAAAATCCAACCGCGCATGGCCATCCGGTATGACCGCAACAGGAGCATCATGACAGACGAAGCCAATCTACATCGACTCGAGCAGGACGGACGCACCATTACGCTGATCGGAACCGCCCATGTTTCCCAGGAAAGTGCCGATCTGGTCCGCCGGGTCATCGAAACGGAGCAGCCCGATACGGTCTGCGTGGAACTTTGCGCCTCGCGGCTGCAGTCCATTCGCCAGAAATCCCGCTGGCAGGAAATGGATATCATCAAGGTTGTCAAAGAAAAAAAAGCTTTTCTGCTGCTGTCCAACCTCATCCTGGCCAGTTTTCAGAAGCGCATTGCCGATCGCATGGACATCAAGCCCGGCCAGGAGATGATCACGGCCGTCGAGGCGGCCGAGGCGGCCGGTGCCGAGGTCTGGCTGGCCGATCGGGATATCCGTATTACCCTCTCCCGCACATGGCGCAGCATGGGGCTGTGGGACAAGCTTAAACTGCTGTACCAACTTCTTTTGTCGCTGGGTGAAGTGGACGATTTAAGCCCGGAGGACATCGAGCGCATGAAACAGGAGGACGTGCTCAACAGCCTTTTGGAGGAAGTGGGGTCCGCCCAACCCGTGGTCCGGAAGATCCTGATCGACGAGCGGGACCGCTACCTGGCCCAGAAGATCAAGGACGCCCCCGGCGACCACGTCGTCGCGGTGGTAGGGGCCGGCCATGTGCCCGGCATCAAGCGCTACTGGTCATCCGACACGGATTTGTCCGCACTGGAAGGGATGCCGCCCAAGAGCCGCTTGACCGGATTGTTCAAGTGGGGGATTCCGGCGGTTATCCTGGCCCTTTTTGTCTACGGATTCTATGCCGGCGGTTCCAAGGCCGGATCCGACATGCTGCTGTTCTGGGTGGCCGCCAACGGATTGCTGGCCGGCATCGGGGCCCTGGTCGCCTGGGGCCATCCGCTGACCGTCTTGTCGTCGGTGCTCTCGGCGCCGTTGACATCCTTGAATCCGATGATCGCTGCCGGTTGGGTGTCTGGCCTGGTGGAAACCTTTTCCCGCAAGCCCAAGGTGCGCGATTTCGAGACGCTTCAGGACGACATCCGCTCGGTCAAGGGGTTCTGGACCAACAAGGTGACCCGTATCCTCCTGGTGGTGGTGTTCACCAACCTGGGCAGTTCCATCGGAACCTTTGTGGCGTTTCCCATGATCGTGCGGGTGCTGCAGGGCATCTGACCGTCGGCTTGCGGCCGGAAGCGTTTCAAGGGGCAATGGCCACGATGCGTCGATGGCCGTTTTCAACCACGTTCAGCTTGCCCCGGGCAAACAGTTCGATGCAGTGTGGGTATAGTTGCCACTCTTCGGCCAGGCCGTTGCGCTTGACATCCTCCAGCGTGTCCCCCGGTTCAATGGCAAACGCCCGCTGACCGATAATGGGTCCCGAGTCCTCCCCGTAATCAATGAAATGCACGGTACAGCCCCCGACCTTGCAACCGTAGTTGAAGGTGTCGCCGTAGCCGTCGACACCCGGAAAAGACGGCAGGATCGCGGGGTGAATGTTCATGATACGGGGCTGGCTGCGATCGGTATTCACGCGATCGATGAAATAGGGGGTCAGATTGCGCATGAACCCGGCCAGAATCAGCAGATCGTAAGGATAGGGTTGCATCGCATCGACGATAGCCGCCTCGGCGATGGCCCGGGTTTCAAGAAACTGGCGGATGCGGTCGGCGCCGGTCTCCGGTGGAAACAGGCGGCACTTTGACCGGGTATCCTCGAAATCAAAGTCGTCGGGCAGGGATTGGCTGGTCCGGTCCTGGCGATACCGACGCAGGATGCCGCCGTAATCCACAACAAACGACGGGATGTTATGGCGGCGGGCGCGTTCCAGGCCTTTGGCTTCCGGGTTGTCGGTCCCCACGAAAACGATTTGACCGCTGATGGTGTGGGCTTCGCAGGCATCGATGACGGCTTGCAGATTGGTGCCGCCACCGGAAATCAGTGCCCCGATGCGAAGGTTCGGTTGCATTGGCAGCCCTCCATGGGTTGAAGGTGATGGCAGCGGATTGCCGTGCCTGCTGTGGTACCAGATGCTCCCCGGGCTGTCAAATGGCCGTGTTGTCAGAAAGCCTTAATATGCCTGAATTCGCGGGTTTTTCCATAGTTGACAAGATCTGGCGTGGTGCATATACTTTCGCGATATTTGATTTTAAATTGCCAGAGAGGAAACCAATATGGCCGAAAATGTAATGGAAATTGATGATGCGCGCTTTGAGTCCGAGGTGCTGAAATCCGACACCCCTGTGATGGTGGATTTCTGGGCCCCCTGGTGCGGCCCCTGCAAAGCCATCGGACCGGTTGTGGAGGAATTGGCCGGTCATTACGAGGGACAGGTCAAGTTTATGAAATGCAATGTCGATGACAATCCGGCAACACCCGGAAAATATGGTATCAAGGCCATTCCGACATTAATTTTTTTCAAGGGCGGCGATGTTGTCGACCAGATCACCGGTATGGTGGCCAAGACCAAACTGGAAGAATCTCTCGGAAAATTACTTTAACTCAAATGGAAGCGAACGTTATGGGCGGGGAGGCCTGCGCCTTTCCGCCTATATTCCCGCGGTCTGAAGTGAACCGGCAGGAGCGTTGCGGATAAATCGCGACAGGACACTATGAAACGATTAATCATGCTTTGCCTGATCATCCCGTTGTTATGCTCGGGATGTGCCCTCTTCGACCTTTTCTGGGAGGGCGAAGACGATGAAACCGCTCAAACGCTGGCCTGGGATGGAATCGACGATTACGAAAGCGGTGATTACGAGGGCGCCAAAGAGGCCTTCGAAAAGCTGAAAGACTGGTACCCTTACAGCGAATACGCCAAACTGGCGGAACTCAAGATCGCCGATGCGAATTACCGACTGGGCAACTATGAAGAGGCCATCTTTGCCTATGAAGAATTTGAGAGCCTTCATCCCCGCAATGAGGCCATCCCCTATGTCGTCTATCAGATCGGCATGTGCCATTACGAACAGATCGACACCCCGGATCGGGACCAGGAGTCGACGCGCAAGGCCCTGGATGTTTTTGGTCGCCTGGTGAGGGACTACCCCGGCGATATTTATGCGGTCAAAGCGCAGGAGAACATCAATGCCTGCCTGCGCAGCCTGGCGGAATCCGAACTTCGGATCGGGCTGTTTTACTATAATGATGGCCATTACAAAGCCGCCCTGCGGCGGTTTAAAAACGTGTTGAGCCGCTATCCGGATGTGGGGGTGCACCAGACGGCCCTGCGCCATATTGCCATGGCCGAGGCCGCCCTGGCGGAGATCAGCCGTGCCGACAGCAGCAGCATCCTGCCCTTTTTTTAACGGTGGTTTCTAGTCGCAACGACGCTTAACTGCATCGGTGACCATGTCGCGCTGGGTTGCCGACAACAGCGTCGTTTCCGCTTTCGTGAAAACACCCCGCCTCCCACCAGAACATTCACAAAAGTCTTTACAAACATTTTTAGATAATATAACATTCAGCGTTTCGAATTGCGAAGATAAGTTTTTTAGCGAAGGGAACTGGCAAGATGTCAAAACAATGTGAGATCTGTGGGAAAAAACCGATGGTCGGCAACCACGTCAGCCACGCACACAATATCAACAAGCGACGTTTCAATCCCAATCTGCAGACCGTTCGGGCTCTTCAGAACGGCCAAGCCAAACGCATGGTGGTGTGCACCAACTGCATCAAATCCGGACGGGTGGTCAAAGCGCCCTGAGCGGGTTTTGGGGTCCTGAGACGGGCCGCTGTTCAGGTTACATATTCAGGCGTCGGACGTCCTGGACCATATGGATGCGGCGGAGTGCGGACAGCACCCGATTAAGGTGTGCGGTGCTTGAAACCGCCAGCGTCAAATAGCTTTCCACCACCTGATTTTCTTTGGTTTTGGTGTTGACGCTGACGATGTTGGCCTCATATTTACTGATTGTGGTGGCGATATCGGCCAACAGGCCGACCCGGTCATAGGAGAGTACCAGAATTTTCACCGGGTAGGTTTCCCTGCTTTCTTCGGTCCAGGCGACCTCGATCTGCCGTTCCGGATTCATCTTCAGGGCGTTGACGCAGTTGGCACGATGCACTGTCACGCCATACCCCCTCGTAATATAGCCGATGATCGGATCTCCCGGTACCGGCTGACAGCATTTGCCGAACCGGATCAGAATATCATCCAGCCCCTTGACCAGGATTTCGGTTTTGGCCGGCTTCTTTTTCACCCGCCCCATGATGCGATCGAAAATGGATTCCCGCGGGGCCTCTTCTTCCGTTTCCTCCGATTTGGGCAGAAAGCGCCTTACCACTTGTAGTGGGGTGGTTTTGCCGTAGCCCACACTGGCAATCAGATCGTCCGCTGTTTTAAATCCGAAATGCTCGACCACGTCTGCCATTTGCGGCGATTTCACCAAAGTGTGAAAATTGAGGCGATGTTTGCGGAAGGCTTTTTCGCACATTTCCCGCCCCAGGGTCAGGCTGCGGTTTTTTTCCTGAATTTTGATCCACTGGCGGATCCGGGAGCGGGCTTTGACGGTTTTGACGAATTTAAGCCAGTCTTTGCTGGGATGGTGGTTTTTGGAGGTTGTGATATCGACCGTGTCGCCGGTTTGAAGCTCCTGGCTCAGGGGCACCATGCGGCCGTTGACCTTGGCGCCGGTGCACTGGTTGCCGACCTCGGTATGAATCATATAGGCAAAATCCACCGGGGTCGCCCCTTTGGGGAGTGTTTTGACATCCCCCTGGGGTGTGAAAACGTAAACTTCGTCAGGATAGAGGTCGATGCGCACATTTTCCAGGAATTCATCCGGATTCCCGATGTTCTCCTGGTTTTCCACAAGGTTCTGGATCCAGGCAAAGCGCTTGCTGACATTCTCGTCGCCCTCTCCACCCTCCTTGTAATGCCAGTGGGCCGCGATGCCGGATTTGGCGACCCGATCCATATCGTGGGTCCGTATCTGGATTTCCACCCGCTCACCGCGCGGGCCGATGACGGTGGTATGGAGAGACTGGTACATGTTGGGCTTGGGGCGGGCAATGTAGTCTTTGAACTTGATATCGATGGGTTTCCAGAGGGAATGCACGATGCCCAGGGCTTCGTAGCAATGGGGAATCGTTTCCAGGATGATGCGAAAGGCGATGATATCGTAGACATCCTCGAAGGCCAGGTTCTGAGAAACCATCTTCTGGTAGATGCTGTAATAGTTTTTGTAACGCCCCATCACCTCACTTTCCAGGTGATGGTTGTCCATGTTTTCGCGGATGATGCCTTTGACCGTTTCCATGTAGGATTCGCGCTCTTTGATGTCGGCGATGACACGGTCCTTGATACGGGCGTATTCATCCGGCAGGAGAAACTTGAAGGAGCTGTTCTCAAGCTCGTTTTTCATCCAATAGATACCGAGGCGAGCGGCGATGGGGGCGTAGATGTCCAGGGTTTCCTGGGCGATTAACCGTTGTTTGCCCTCCTTGTGGAACTGCAGGGTGCGCATATTATGCAGGCGGTCGGCCAGCTTGATGAAGACCACCCGGATGTCGTCCGCCATGGCCAGCAGCATTTTGCGAAGGCTTTCGGCCTGGCGGGCTTGGGAACTGCTGAAGGGCAGTTTGCTGATCTTGGTTACGCCGGCAACGATGTGCTGCACCTCGGGTCCGAATGTGCTTTCGATTTCCTCGGGCGAGGCATGGGTGTCTTCCACCACATCGTGCAGAAGTCCGGCGGCAATGCTGACCGGATCGAGGTTCATGTCCGCGAGGATGCCGGCAACTTCCAGAGGATGGGAGAGATAAGGCTCACCGGACAGCCGGACCTGACCGTCATGCACCCGGGCGCTGAAGATATAGGCCCGGTCGATAATGTCCAGATCGGCCTCGAGATTGTTGTCGGCAACCTTATCCAGAATATCGGTGATTCGAATCATAGCGCCTTAATAGGCCTTGGCCCATACCACCCGCTCGCGGCTGGGCCGGCCGCAACATATGCAGCGCCCGTCTTCCGGTGTATTTTCCAGCGGAATGCACCGGATCGTAACGTTAAGAGCTTCCTTGATCTGCTGTTCGCACTGGGCCTCACCGCACCAGTGTGACAAGGCAAAGCCGCCATGGATCTCCGGCTTTTCCGCTGACCGGGGCGTGAAATAGGCATCGAAGGCTTCCCGGCTTTCGATTTTCTGGGTGTGGGCCTCCCGAAAGTTCAGGGCCCGGTCGTAAAGGCTGCGCTGGATTTCATCCAGCGTAGCGGTAAAGTCCTGCAGGAACTGCACCCGCGGTATCGAGGTCTTTTGTTTGGGGTCATGGTCCCGCCGGCCGACAAAGAGGGCATCTTTTTCGATATCTTTAGGCCCGATCTCCACGCGAACCGGAATGCCTTTTTTAATCCAGTCCCATCCCCGGGCCCCGCCGATGTCACGGGTATCGATTTCGACCTGAACGCTGCGGTCGTGATATTTTTGCCCGCGCAGATCAGTGGCCAGCTTTTCGGTATACGCCATGACTTTCTCACGGTCGGCATCGGAGCGGTAAATCGGCAGCAGGACCACGTGGGCAGAGGCGATGCGCGGCGGGAGCACCAACCCGTTGTCATCCGAATGGGTCATGATCAATCCGCCGATCAGCCGCGTGGAGGAGCCCCACGACGTCGTCCAGGCGTATTCCTCCTCTTCACTGGCATTTTGGAACCGGATCCCGGAGGCAATGGCAAAATTTTGTCCCAGGAAATGAGAGGTTCCGGCCTGCAGGGCCTTGCAATCCTGCATCATGGCTTCGATGCAGAGGGTATCCACCGCCCCGGGAAAACGCTCCGATGCAGTTTTGCTTCCCCGAATCACCGGCATGGCCAGAAAGTCTTCGACGAATCGAGCATAAACTTCCAGCATCATTTGGGTGCGTTCGATGGCTTCCTCGGCGCTGGCGTGAGCGGTATGGCCCTCCTGCCACAGGAATTCGCTGGTCCGGAGAAAAATCCGGGTGCGCATCTCCCACCGTACCACATTGGCCCACTGATTGATCAGAATGGGCAGGTCGCGGTAGCTGGAGACCCATTTGGCGAAGGAATCGCCGATGATCGTTTCGGAGGTCGGCCGGACCACGAGGGGCTCTGCCAGCTCGCCGGCCGGGGCGAGGCCGCCCTGGTCGTTTTTTTCCAGCCGGTGATGGGTTACGACGGCGCATTCTTTGGCAAAGCCCTCGACGTGCTCGGCTTCCTTTTCCAGAAAACTCAAGGGAATGAACAGGGGAAAATAGGCGTTTTTAACCCCGGTGGCCTTGAACATGTCATCCATGCCGCGCATGATATTTTCCCACAGGGCATATCCCCAGGGTTTTATGACCATACAACCGCGTACCGGTGATTTTTCAGCCAGATCCGATGCTTTGATGATTTGCTGGTACCATTCGGGATAGTCTTCGGCGCGTACAGGGGTAATTGCGGTTTTTAACGGCTTGGCCATGTGCGTTATCTCCAGTTCATGCGTTAGGCGGCGCCGGTAATCCGGACCACCGTTATTCGTCAAGGTCTTCGCTACACTATAACATTAAGGCGTGTCGTGGCCCGAGGGTCAAACGGAACATGCCATCGAGACGCCTTCCGTCAAGGGCAATCGATCGGCGTGTCGGGGCTTTTTCTCCCTCACGGTACCGGGGGCTCCAGATGGGAATCGCTGGTCTCCAGTCGCTCGATTTCCTGAATAAGGGCTTCGACGAGGTCGGTTTCCGGAACCTTTCGGACCACTTCGCCTTTTTTAAACAGGATGCCGAGGCCCTTGCCTCCGGCGATACCAACGTCGGCCTCCCGGGCCTCTCCGGGGCCATTGACCACGCAACCCATGATAGCGATTTTGATGGGTTTTTTAAAATGGTGCACCCGGGCTTCAACTTTTTCGACCACATCGAATAGATCGATTTCCGTACGGCCGCAGGTCGGGCAGGCAATGATGTCCGGTCCGCGGCGACGAATATCCAGCGCTTTCAATATTTCCCAGCCGACCCGCACCTCTTCCACCGGATCCCGCGTTAAAGAGACCCGCAAGGTGTCGCCAATGCCTTCGGCCAGCAGCATGCCGATGCCCAGGGCCGATTTGACGATGCCGGGATAGAGCGCTCCGGCTTCCGTCACCCCGATGTGGAATGGCAGGTCGGTTTGCCCTGCCAAAAGACGGTACGCCATCAGGGTGCGGCCAACGTCGGAGGCCTTGAGAGAAATCTTGATTTTGTGGAAATCAAGCTCCTGCAGAAGGGCGGCGTGACGCAGGGCGCTCTCAGCCATGGCGGCCGGGGTGGCGCCCCCATGGCGCTCGAGGAGATCCTTTTCCAGCGACCCCCCATTGACGCCGATACGGATCGGCACGCCGTGGTCCCGGGCGCATTGGACCACGGCCCGTATTTTATCAGGTCCACCGATATTGCCCGGGTTTAGCCGCAATCCATCGGCTCCCGCCTCGGCTGCCTTTATGGCCAGACGGTGGTCAAAATGAATGTCGGCGATCAAGGGGATTTTGATGCCGGTTTTAATGGATTTGATGGCCGCGGCGGCGTCCATGTCCGGCACGGCCACGCGGACGATCTCACAGCCGGCGGCCTCCAGCCGCTGGATCTGTGCCAGGGTGGCCTGGACGTCCTGGGTCGGCGTGTTGGTCATGGACTGAACCGACACCGGTGCCTGGCCGCCTACGGTGACGGAACCAACTTGAATGGGGTTTGAATGCCTGCGTTGAATGGCGATCGTTTCGTTCATGGAAGATGCATCCGGCCCTTTGCCAAAGGAATTCCCTGCGGACCGGTCGGCTGCCGGGAAAGATTTCAATGCCGGCACCCGGTTTCCGATCAGGCCGCAACGTTAAATTTTACCAAACCGGTGTGGGGACTTCAAGCTAAATGGCCTTCTGCCTGTGACACCGCCACGGGGGTCCTGTGCGGGTAGCTGGCAAAGGCGGATACCGGAACGTTATTATCCCATCCGGGCAAACGGGTTATATTGTTTTTCCGTGCCGATGGTGGTCTCAGGGCCATGGCCGGTGTAAACGGTCGTTTTGTCGTCAAGGGAGAAGAGGCGCGTGCGAATGCTGGCAATCAGGGTGTCAAAGTCACCCCCGGGGAAATCGGTCCGGCCGATGGAGCCTTGAAAAAGCGTGTCACCGACAAAGACGCAGCTGTCCACATGCAGGGATATCCCGCCCGGGGTGTGCCCCGGCGTATGGAGGACGTTAAGTTCGAGTTCCCCTACGGCAATGGTATCACCGTCTTCCACCAGCCGGTCCGGGGCCGGCGAATTCTCGGCCCGAAGCCCAAAAGCACCGGCCATCTGGTCGAGCTGTCCCAGCATGGGGGCATCGAGGGGATGGATCAGCAGCTCTGCGCCGGTGGCTGATTTGAGTTGGCGATTACCCCCCACGTGGTCGAAATGCCCATGGGTATTGATGATGCTTGCGATGGTGAGACCGGCCCGCTGCACCTCTGCCAGAATCCGTTCCGGGTCGTCGCCCGGATCGATGACGGCAGCGACATGCGTGGTTTCACACCCGAGGATATAACAATTGGCCTGAATCGGTCCGACTGCTAATTGCCTGATGATCACATATGCCTCCTGATTATCCGTTCAAATAGGGTTCCCCGGGCGTAGCGGACGGCGCTACGTCCCCGTTCGCCATTTTTGCCGGATTTTCGATTTCACCGTTTTCCAGGGCCCGATGAATTCGATCCAAAATGCCGTTGATGAATGCGCCCGAATCGTCGGCGCCAAAACGCTTGCCGATGTCGATGGCTTCGTTGATGGACACCTTGGGGGGGATATCATCGATCCAGAGCATTTCAAAAACGGCCATTCGAATCACGTTGCGATCGACCCGGGGCATACGAAAGACTTTCCAGTTGTCCGAATAACCTTCCACGATGCCGTCGATGGTGGACTGATGACGCTGAACCCCTTTGACCAGATCGAGAAAAAAAGTCCGGCTTTTACGCGGCGGCGAAAAATTGCCGCAGAAAAGATCGAGGGCCTGGTCCGGATCGCCGTTTTGCTCCTCAAGAAAATAGAGTGCCTGCAAGGCCAGTTCACGGGCCTGTCTTCGTTTGCCCATCGTTAGGCCTGCTGTACCACTTCCGTAAGGTTGGCCATTTCCACGGCGGACATCGCCGCACTCCAGCCTTTGTTACCGGCCTTGGTGCCCGCCCTTTCGATGGCCTGTTCAATGGTATCCGTCGTGATGATGCCGAAAATGACCGGAATGTCGGCCTCCAGACTGACCATGGCAATGCCCTTGGATACTTCGGCGCTGACATAGTCGAAATGCGGGGTTGCGCCCCGAATGACAGCCCCCAGGCAGACGATGGCATCGTAGCGGTTTTTGGCAGCCATTTTTTTGGCCAGCAGGGGGATTTCGAACGCCCCCGGCACTTTCACGATGTCGATGTCGTCGTCCCGGGCGCCCGAGCGCCTCAGGGCGTCCACGGCGCCGTCCACCAGCTTTTCGGTAATAAAATCGTTGAACCGGCTCATGATCAGCGCAAATTTTTTGCCTTCTGCCAGCAGCTTGGCTTCCAGAATTCTCGGCATGGTTTCTCCTTAACCAAAAGCGTTAAAATCGTTATTGTGGCCCTTCCCTTGGCGGGAGATCAAGGTGTCGCATCCACTGTTTTCAGCAAATGGCCCATTTTCAGTTTTTTGCAGCTCAGATAGCAGCGGTTGAATTCGTTGGGCTCGATCTCAATCGGCACCTGCTCCACGATACTCAGCCCATAGCCTTCCAGGCCGACCATTTTTTTGGGGTTATTGGTCATCAGGCGCATTTGGCGAACCCCCAGATCGACGAGAATCTGGGCGCCAATACCGTAGTTGCGCATGTCCGACTTGAATCCCAGCTCTTCATTGGCCTGGACCGTGTCCAACCCCTGTTCCTGAAGGGCGTAGGCTTTAATTTTATTCACCAGCCCGATGCCGCGGCCTTCCTGGCGCAGATAGAGGACCACGCCGGCCCCTTCGGCGTCGATTTTCTCCATGGCCCGGTGCAGTTGGTCACCACAGTCACAGCGCATGGACCCGAAAACATCGCCGGTCAGGCATTCAGAATGGACCCGTACCAGGACGGGTTGATCAGGATCGATCTCGCCTTTGACCAGGGCCATGTGGGTCAGGTTGTCCACGTCATTTTCATAGACCACGATCCGGAACTCGCCGGCTACCGCCGTGGGGATTTTTGCTTCCGATGCCCGCCGCACGAAGGATTCCTTGCGCATCCGGTATTCCACGAGATCGGCGATGGTAACAATGCCGATGTCGTGCTTCTGGCTGAATTTTTCCAGCGAAGGCATACGGGCCATGGTGCCGTCGTCGTCCATGATTTCGCAGATGACACCGGAGGGCCGCAGGCCGGCCAGGCGGGCCAGGTCCACCGATCCTTCGGTCTGCCCCGTTCGCACCATGACACCGCCTTTGCGGGCCCGCAGGGGGAAAATATGACCGGGGCGCACCAGATCGGTTGGTTTGGCCTCATCGCGTACCGCGGTCAAAACCGTGGTGGCGCGGTCAGCCGCCGAAATGCCGGTGCTGACCCCGCACCGGGCCTCGATGGATACCGTAAAGCCGGTTTCGAACGGTGATGTGTTGTGATCGACCATGAGCGGCAGATCGAGTGCATCCACCTTATCCGGCGTCAGCGACAGGCAGATAAGGCCCCGTCCATATTTCGCCATGAAGTTGATGGCGTCCGCCGTGATTTTTTCGGCGGCAATGCAGAGATCGCCTTCATTTTCGCGATCCTCGTCATCCACGAGAATGACCATCTTGCCAGCGCGGATGTCCTTGATAGCTTGTTCAATCGTTAGAAGCGGCATAAGTGACGACTCTTCCTCCTCAATGGTATTTGGGAACGATGGTGTTGGGCTGCCATTCCCTATTTCTCCGGCATTATAGAAATCCGGTTTTAATCAGAAATTCCCGGTCGACGGCCGAGGCCGGTTTTTCAGTCCCGCGGGCGGCCGTTGTAAAGCGTTCGACATACTTGGCGATCATGTCGGTTTCAATGTTGATGCGGCTGCCCACGGGTTTAAAGCCGATGGTGGTCCATTGGGCCGTATGGGGAATGATGGTAACATCCAGTCCGGTTTCATCGCAGCGGTTGATGGTCAGACTGACGCCGTCCAGGGCGACGGAGCCCTTGTGGATCATGTAGCGGCTCAGCTCGGTGGGTACGGCAACGCGAATCAGCAGGGCATTGTCAAGTCGCTCCCGAGATTGAATAACCCCGATGCCGTCCACGTGTCCGGACACCAAATGGCCATCCAGGCGATCGGAAAGACGGAGGGCGCGTTCCAGATTCAAGCGCTCCCCGGTGCGGGCTTCATTGAATGTGGTGGTGGCAAGGGATTCGGGGGATACATCAACTTCGAAGCGTCGGCCGTTGATGGTTACGGCCGTCAGGCAGGCGCCGTTGACAGCGATACTGTCGCCGATGCGAACTTCGTTCAGATCAAAATCCGATTCGATGACCAGACGTCGGCCGTTGCCATGGGTTTTAATGGCGGCCAGTGTTCCTAAACCTTCGATAATTCCCGTAAACATGGCTTTTGAATTCGTCGTCCGGCCGTATGCTTTCGCAACGGTTGTAAAAGATCCTGGGCCAGCTTGCTGTTAATATTCGTAAACACTCAATCTAGTTATATTTTTCACGTTGTCAACGGTGGGTTGACCCCGTATGGAGGTAACCTTCCAGCATGATGTCAGGGCCGAAACGATGCACGTTGACATCCGCCACGTTCAGGCAGTCCTGCATGCGTTCCGGGCCCTGTCCGCGGCAAATGGGTACGCCATCATCGCCTCCCAGCAGCTTGGGGGCATAAAACAACAGAAGTTTATCGACAATGCCGGCCTGCAGGGCTGATCCGCTAATGCGGCTGCCCCCCTCCACCAGTATACTGGCGATGCCTTCCCGGCCTAATGTGGCCATTAACGCGGCCATGTCGATGCCGCCGTCCTTCACAGGCGCTACCAGAACCCGAGCGCCTGTGCCGGTTAGCTTATGGCGCGCTTCGGGAGAAGCCTCCGGTCCGGCGACCAGGATCGTTTCGCTTGGCGATGATTGAGTCAGCACACGGGCCTTTAACGGTATCGACAGGCGGGTGTCAAGGATAATACGCTTGGGGTCGCATCCTTTTCTGTCCGGCAGCCGGGTGGTCAGGCTGGGATCATCCGCTTTGACCGTGCCCACACCCACCAGGATGGCATCCACGGCGTGCCGTAAATCATGGACAAACCCGCGTGATTCCGGCCCACTGACCCATCGGGCATCGCCGGTTCGGGTGGCGATGCGCCCGTCCAGGGTGGCAGCGCATTTCAAGATCACGAAGGGTTTTTGGGTTCGGACGTGTTTAATGAAAAACTCGTTCTGCCGCCGGGCGGCATCTTCGGCCAGGCCCTCGGCCACTTCCAACCCTGCGGCGCGCAGACGGTCGTTGCCACCACCCTTGACACCGGGATTGGGGTCCCGCATCGCCACCACCACGCGCCGGATGCCGGCCGTCAGAATTTTTTCGGTGCAGGGCGGGGTTTTCCCGGTGTGGTTGCAGGGCTCCAGAGTGACGTAGAGGGCTGCCCCGCGAGCCTTATCCCCGGCCTGGTTCAGGGCGTTGACTTCCGCATGCGGACCGCCGAAGCGTTCATGCCAACCCCGGCCGACGACTTTGCGGTCTTTGACGACAACGGCCCCCACCAGCGGGTTGGGAGAGGTATGCCCTGTCCCCCGGGCGGCCAAATCCAACGCCATCTGCATGTAAAACCGGTCTTGTGCCGTGAAAATGCTCATGGGAAGGCGATCAGCGGTGGCTCAAGAGGCTTTTGAGTTCGGCAAAAAAATCATTCACGTCCTTGAATTCCCGGTAAACCGAGGCAAAGCGCACATAGGCCACGTCATCGAGGGCATGCAGCTTGGCCATAATTTTTTCTCCCAAATAGGAAGAGGGGATTTCTTTTTCACCGAGTTCCCCCAGATCCCGTTCCAGTTCATCGAGAAAGTTTTCGATTTGGTTGACGCTGATATCCCGCTTCTGGCAGGCCTTCTGAACCCCGGTACGAACCTTTTCCCGGGAGAAAACTTCGCGTCGACCGTCCTTTTTAATGATCATGATCGGGATTTTTTCGATGTGCTCATAGGTGGTAAACCTGCGGCTGCAGACCAAACATTCCCTCCGCCGTCGAATTTCGTTACCATCTTTGCTGAGCCGCGAGTCGATGACTTTGTTGTCCGTTTCCTTGCAAAAAGGGCATTTCATTCAGCGGCCTCCTGATCACTGGGGTTCAGGTGGATGACCTCCACACCGGCCTCGGCCAACATCTCCCGGGCCATGGGGTCGGCATAGCCGGACTGGTAATAAATCTTACGAATTCCGGCATTGATAATCATTTTGGCGCAGATCGAGCACGGCTGCGTCGTGCAATAGAGGGTTGCCCCTTTAATGGAGACACCATAGTAGGCGGCCTGGATGATCGCATTTTGTTCCGCGTGAATCCCCCGGCAAAGTTCATGCCGTTGGCCGGAGGGGACCTTGAGCTGCTCCCGCAGGCATCCGACTTCGCGGCAGTGGCGGATATGGCTCGGTGCACCGTTGTAACCGGTGGACAGAATGCGCTTGTCTTTCACGACGATGGCGCCCACCGCCCTTCGCAGGCAGGTCGTGCGCTTGGCCACCAGTGTCGTGATGTCCATGAAATAGGTGTCCCAGGAAGGACGATCCCTTCCAGGCAGGATAGTGCTCGGTTCCTCAGTCATTGTCAGTTCCCGGGTAAAGCGGAAACCGCCGGCAAAGGGCTTGCACATCCCGGCGAACTTCCGTCCGTATGGTTTCATCGGAAGGATGGTGCAACACCCGGCCAATGCAGGCGGCGATCTGGGCCATTTCGTCCACCCCCATGCCGCGTGTGGTCACGACGGGCGTGCCGATCCGAATGCCGCTGGTGACGGCCGGACCCCGCGGGTCGAAGGGGATGCTGTTTTTGTTCACGGTTATGCCGGCCCGGCCCAGGGCTGCTTCGGCTTCCTTGCCGGTGATTTCGAGATTGCGCAGGTCCACCAGGAGCATGTGGTTATCGGTTCCCCCGGAGACGAGACGGATACCGTCCTGTTGCAAATCGTCGGCCATCTTATGGGCATTGCGAACGATGGCCTGTTGGTATTGCTGGAATTTTTCGGTCAGGGCTTCCTTGAAGGCCACGGCTTTGGCGGCGATCACATGCATGAGAGGCCCGCCCTGGATGCCGGGAAAAATTTCCTTGTTGAGGCGTGCGCCCAGTTCCGCTTGACCGAGGATGAGGCCGCCCCTTGGTCCCCGCAAGGTTTTATGGGTCGTCGAGGTGACCACATCGGCATGGGGAACGGGAGACGGGTGCTGCCCGGCGGCCACCAGGCCGGCGATATGGGCCATGTCGACCATCAGCTTGGCCCCGACCTCACGGGCGATATCGGCAAAAGCCTGAAAATCGATGATCCGGGGATAGGCACTGGCACCGCACACGATCAGACGGGGGCGCACCTCGTGGGCCAGGCGGGCCACGCTGTCGTAGTCGATCCGTCCGGTTTCCGGGTTCAAACCGTAATGGTGAAAATCAAAAAGGCGGCCCGAAAAACTGGCCGGGCTGCCGTGGGTGAGATGGCCGCCATGGGCCAGATTCATGCCCAGGACGGTATCGCCCGGCTGCAACAGGGCAAAGTAAACGGCCATGTTGGCCTGGGAGCCGGAATGCGGCTGAACATTGGCATATTCGGCGTCAAACAATGTGCAGGCCCGTTCCACCGCAAGCTTTTCAGCCACGTCGACAAATTCACATCCGCCGTAATAGCGCTTTTCCGGGTAACCTTCGGCATATTTGTTTGTCAGGACGCTGCCCTGGGCTTCCATGACAGCCGGACTGGTGGTGTTTTCAGAAGCGATCAGCTCAAGTTGGGTTTCCTGCCGATCAAGCTCTTGGGCGACGGCACGGGCGATTTCCGGGTCGACAGCTTCGATATGCGCGCAATTCACTGTGGTTTTTTCTCTCCTTTGACTGGCGTACTCCGTTTCCCGGATTGGCCGCTGCGGACACTGGTCAGTCGATCCGATCGAAAAGATCCAGGCGTTTTTGATGCCGACCGCCTTCAAAAGGGGTTTCCAACCATACTTTCACGATTTCTTCCGCCAGGGTTTCGCCGGTCACACGGCCCCCTAAAACCAGGACGTTGGCATCGTTATGTTTGCGGCTCATTGTGGCTCCAAACAAATCGTGGCACAGGGCGGCCCGCACGCCCGGGAAGCGGTTGGCCACCATGGACATCCCCAGGCCGGTGCCGCACAGAAGAATGCCCCGGGCAAAGCGACCGTTGGATACCATTTGGGCAACTTTCTTGCCGTAGTCGGGATAATCGACAGATTCGGCACTGTGGGGGCCGACATCCTCAACAGATTCTCCCCGCTGGAGCAGATAAGCTTTGAGTTTTTCCTTCATTTCGAAAGCCGCGTGATCACAGCCGATAACGATAGCGGTCGATGGGGCGGTCATTGGTTCTCCTCATTGAGCGGGATAGGCCTTTGGTCAACCATCGGGTTGATTACGATTGGCGCGTGATTCGCCGGAGGCTCCAAGCCCTTTAAGGCTTGTAAGCCGCTAAGACTCTTGGATCTTGCTTCTAATACAACCTGTTTCTCCAGTGCAAGGGAAAAGACCGGCGTGTACCCTTTTCAGGGGGATGCATCGAAGTTGCGGCTGCAGGAATGGGGGTGCTGATCAGACCAAAAGCGGGGCCGACGCAACAAAGCGCCGGCCCCGGCTGAATCGTTTGGCGGGTTGGGTTTGGGGGGCTAGCAATCAAGAAGGGCCGCGGCCGAGCTGTAAGGTCGGCATCGGGTCCTCGCCGTAAGGTTTAATGGGCGTTGATGTAATCGATAGCATCCTTGACACAAAGAATTTTTTCCTGGTCTTCATCCGGGATCTCGATATCAAATTCTTCTTCCATGGTCATGATGAGTTCGACCAGGTCCAGGGAGTCGGCTCCCAGGTCATCGACGAATTTGGCTTCGGGGACCACTTCCGAAGGATCAACATTCAGTTTTTCCGCTATCATTTTTTTGACTTTATCTTCGGTCGACATGTATCCTCCTTTGTCCTGCGGCTGCAGAATGAAATTGCGGCTGAAAAGGGCCGTTGCTTTCCGGTCGGTAGATTTTCGTCAGGCCGGCAAGGGCAAAAGTTTACGGCTGAAAATGGTCTCAAGGCCTGATCGTGGCGGTGATACCGGATCTCCGCTCCTCTGCGGCAACACCGGGAATTTTAATCTTCGTCGGTCTCTATCAGGGTGCGACCTTTATAGGTGCCACAGTTCATACAAAGGTGGTGGGGCAGCTTGGGCTCGCCGCATTGGGCACAGGTTGTGACGCTGGGCGCAGCCGTTTTTTTGTGGGTACGGCGCATATCGCGTTTGGATTTGGATGTTTTTCGCTTGGGTACAGCCATGAGTCATCTCCTAACCAATTGGAATCGTATGAGATATATTTTTGTTAAGCTTACAGTGACATAAACTGAGTTAAGTAATTTAATCGGATTGGAATGTCAAGAAAATTTGCGGATTTTCCTGATTTCCCGTATTGTGCCCCTCTTCAGGATATGCTATGGAGATCCACTTCAAAAACGGCAACATCCCAATGTTTATAGGAGAAACAACCCAATGGATCCTGTCGTAACCCGATTTCCACCCAGTCCCACCGGCTATCTGCATGTCGGGGGTGCCCGAACGGCCCTTTTCAACTGGCTTTATGCACGCCACACGGCCGGGCGGTTTGTTTTAAGGCTCGAGGATACCGACGTCCAGCGGTCCACCCAGGCCTCGGTGGACGCCATCTTCGAAGCCCTTCAATGGCTGGGCATCGACTGGGATGACGGCCCTTATTACCAGACCCAGCGCGTGGATGTCTACCGTGCGCACATTCAGAAATTGGTGGACCGCGGACACGCCTATTACTGCACCTGCACGCCGGAAGATATCGAAGCCATGCGCAATGAGGCCAAGGCGCGGGGCGACAAGCCCCGCTATGACGGCCGCTGCCGTGATAAACATCGGCCCCCCTCGGAGGATGCGGTGATCCGTTTCAAAGCCCCGCGCACCGGAACGACGGTGATCGAGGATGTGGTCAAAGGCCCGATCGTATTTCAGAATGACGAATTGGACGATTTTATCATCTGCCGCAGCGACGGCATGCCCATGTACAACCTGGCCGTTGTCGTGGATGATATCACGATGGGGATCAATACGGTGATTCGGGGGGATGATCATGTCAACAACACCCCCAAGCAGATCCTTCTATATAAGGCTCTGGGCGCCCCTCTGCCGGTCTTTGCCCATGTTCCCATGGTGCTGGGAAGCGACCGGGCGCGTTTGAGCAAGCGCCATGGTGCCATGTCTGTCACGGAATACCGGGATATGGGATACCTGCCGGACGCCGTGTTGAATTATCTCGTGCGGCTTGGCTGGTCCCACGGGGACCAGGAGTTTTTTACCCGGGACGAGCTGATCGCCAAATTCAGCCTTGAACACATCGGCAAATCAGCCGGTGTTTTCGACCCGCAGAAATTACTGGCCCTCAATGCCGATCATATCAAAACGGCCTCTATCGAAACCCTGGCCCTGCATTTGAAACCCTTTCTCGGCGCACTGGGGGTCGACAATCCGGATCCGGCCTATCTCGGGGCGGCTATCGAAACCTTGCAGACCCGCAGCAAGACGTTGCTGGAAATGGCTGACGGGGCGGTGTTTTATTTTCAGGCCGATGTGGTGTATGAGGAAAAGGCGGCCCGCAAATTTTTAAAACCCGCAGCCCTCGAGCCGCTCCGTTTTTTGATCGCGCAGTTGGAAGCCCAGGGTGTTTTCAATGATGCGTCCATTGAGGCCGCTTTCGTACAAACCATGGAAAAGACCGGTCTCAAGCTGGGCAAAATTGCCCAGCCGGTGCGTGTGGCCCTGACGGGCAAAACCGTGAGCCCGGGAATATTTGAAATCATCCGGGTGCTGGGAAAAGAGAAGACCCTGGCCCGTTTGAGAAGGGCCGCCGACACCATTGCCGCGCATGGCGATTAACCGGCGATATGCCAAAAAGGCTTGACTCATTAACGGAGTTGGGTTAATTAGTCGGGTCTGTGTTCTTCTGGGGGATCGTCCAATGGCAGGACTACGGACTCTGACTCCGTCAATCCAGGTTCGAATCCTGGTCCCTCAGCCAAGCGTATAGAAGGAGTTGTGGGTTCCGGCCCCAACTCCTTTTTTCGTTTTCTGAGATGGGAATCATATATTTCGTCAGAAGAGGCCTATTGGGAAAATTGGCATTGATTGATCGAAAACTGCTTAATATTCAGGCGTTGAGGGCCTGTGCTGTTTTGCTGGTGGTTTTTTCCCACTTGGTGCACATCGAAAAGAAATACGGGCACGGTGGCCATGTCCTATCGGACTTTTTTCTTTATGGCGTCTCCGGTGTCGATTTGTTTTTCGTTATCAGTGGGTTCGTCATGATCGCCGTTTCGCAGCGAAAAAAAAGCCGGACCAACGCGATGCCGCTCTTGTTTTTGTACAACCGGGTTACGCGTATTTATCCTGTTTACTGGTTTTATTGTTCCCTTGTGCTTGTTGTATATTTAGTGCGGCCTGAAATGGTGAACAGCTCCCAAGGCAATCAGGTCCTCATTTTTGAATCTTATCTGTTATGGCCACAGAGGCTGGTCCCATTGCTGGCAGTGGCCTGGACGCTGACCCATGAAATGTATTTTTATATTGTATTTGCCGTGATGCTCTGGGGGCCGCGTCGTTATATCCATCTCTATCTCTTTATTTGGCTGACCATTGCAACAGCCGGCAACATGATCATGGGGGGGCAGGCGGCCCCGGTAATGAAGATTATTTTTCATCCATTGACCCTGGAATTCATTGCCGGATGCTTTGTTGCATTAATCTTGTTCAATGGCAGCACGGCTTACGGGCGCGTTTTCTTTTTCGGAGGGGGCGCTTTATTGATGTTCAACATGTTAGGCTGTTATCTTTATTTTGGGCGAGCGTTACCGGCAGGGTGGTATCGGGTGCTTTTTTTTGGAGTACCAAGCGCATTGATGGTCTATGGCGCGGTGGCATCTGAGATGCGCTCTGCATTTCGATTTCCTGCGTGGTTCACTGCTGTCGGCGATGCTTCTTATTCCATCTATCTTTCCCATATCCTTGTGCTTTCATTCCTTGGGAGACTTTGGTATCGATGGGGTCTGCCAGGGCTGTATGATAATATTTGCGTGCTTGCAATAATGCTGCTGATCGTTTTGATTTTTGGGCATTTGAGCTACAAGTATTTGGAAAAACCTGTAATTCGCTATTTCCGTCGTTTCAAGACCATTATGTCATAACCTTACTATCTGTACGTTCAATGCGACGAAGGTTAAAATCTTACAAAAAGCATTGTTCCCCATTGGAGACAACATGAAGGAGCCCGTAAGTTCATCCAACTTTATCCGGGACATCATCGATGAAGATCTGGCCAGCGGGAAGCACACCAGCGTGATGACGCGTTTCCCGCCGGAACCCAACGGCTATCTGCACATCGGTCATGCCAAATCCATCTGTCTCAACTTCGGCCTGGCCCGGGATTACGGCGGTGCCTGCAATTTGCGGTTCGACGACACCAACCCGACCAAGGAAGAGGTGGAATATGTGGAGTCCATCAAGGAAGATGTCCGCTGGCTGGGATTTGACTGGGAAGACCGGGAATATTTTGCTTCCGACTATTTCGAGTCGCTTTACCAGTTTGCCGTCCACCTCATCAAAGACGGCAAGGCCTACGTGGACAGCCTGAGTGCGGATGAAATCCGTGCCTACCGCGGCACCCTGACCGAGGCCGGCCGCAACAGTCCCTACCGGGACCGGTCGGTGGAAGAGAATCTTGATTTGTTCGAGCGGATGCGCGCGGGCGAATTCCCGGACGGCGCCCATGTTTTGCGGGCCAAAATCGATATGGCTTCGCCCAACATGAGTCTGCGCGATCCCACCATCTACCGGATTCGCAAAGTGGCCCATCACCGCACCGGCGATCGATGGTGCATCTACCCCATGTACGATTTTGCCCATGGTCTGTCGGACTCCATCGAAGGCGTCACCCACTCCATCTGCACGCTGGAATTTGAAAACAATCGCGCGCTCTACGACTGGTTTCTCGACAACCTGCCGGTGACCAGCCGACCGCGCCAATATGAATTCGCCCGTCTCAATATCAGCTACACGGTTTTGAGCAAACGCAAGCTGCTCAAGCTGGTGGAAGAAAAAATCGTGGACGGATGGGATGATCCGCGCATGCCGACGCTGTCGGGCATTCGGCGGCGGGGGTATACGGCCGAAGCCATTCGGAACTTCTGCGACCGCATCGGGGTTGCCAAGCGGGACAGTGTGGTGGATGTCGCGCTGCTGGAGTACAGCATCCGGGAGGATTTGAACGACCGCGCGCCGCGTTTCATGGGGGTTTTGAACCCCCTGCGGGTGGTGATCGAAAATTATCCGGACGGCCAGCAGGAGGAACTGGAAGCACTGAACCACCCGACGGATGAAAGCTTCGGCAAACGAAGCATTCCGTTCGGTAAAGTGATTTATATCGAACGGGACGATTTCCGGGAAGACCCGCCCAAAAAGTTTTTCCGGTTGGCACCCGGCCGGGAGGTCCGCCTGCGCTATGCTTACTTCATCACCTGCACCGATGTTGTCAAGGATCCTGCTACCGGTGAAATCGTGGAGCTGCGTTGCACCTACGATCCGGAAACACGCGGCGGGAATGCCCCTGACGGGCGCAAGGTCAAATCAACCCTGCACTGGGTGGCGGCGGACCATGCCGTGGACGCCGAAGTGCGGCTCTATGACCGGTTGTTTACAGCCCCTGACCCGGAAGCGGCGGGCGATGGCGATTTTCGTGTTTGCCTGAATCCCCAATCCCTGCAAACGTTAAGCGCCTGCAAACTTGAACCGGCGCTGGGTCGGATCGAAAGCACGACGGCGGTACAGTTTGAGCGGATGGGCTATTTCTGCCTGGACGCCCACGACAGCCGGCCGGAGCACTTGGTGTTCAACCGCACCGCCACCCTGCGGGATCCATGGGCCAAGATCGATCGTCAACTGAAAAAAGGGCGGTGATCGGTACACCAATGGCCTTAAGCCGCCTTTGCAAAGGAGTTCGGCATGACACCTTATGAATTGTCCCGGGAATTGCACCGGGATCTTTCACCGATAGCGCCCCGTTTGGCTGCCGCATTGAATCGTGCGCTTGTGGATATGGGAGAGGGCTCGGTGCTGGTGGGGCTTCCCAATGGCATGAGTGCCAACGACCCCGCATCTTTTGATGAGCGCGAGAGCATTGCCCTCCAGGGCACCGAACCTGCGGCCATCCTGGCACGCATCACCCAGGCCCTGATGCTATTGGAAAATCACTCCTCCTGGCGTGTCATCGTGGACAAGGGGAAGGGGGGGCGCTCCGATCATTTGGAGTTGTTGTATACCCTGTTTCGAGAACCGCCTTCAGTCTAGTGGCGCTATCCTCACGCCCTCGCAGCGGCGGCCCCGGCGGGTAACCGGTGGCACGTTTAACAATATGTTATGCCGGCATACCCGACAAAGCTGTCGCCGGGGATTTTATCGTAGCTGGTGGTGTATGCCAGGAGCGTGCCCCGGGTGGCGCCCAAGCCGAGAGCGGCCTGCATGGCGGCGGCGGCCGCACCTGCACAGCAGGCATTCTGGTAGTTCCGGGCCCCGGCGATGACATCTTCCGGGCGCAAGTTCAGCGCAGCGTCGATAAACCGGCGATCGTTGGTATCTTTGACCCAGGCCACCGCAGCCCTGCCCGTTCCGTGAGTCGTGAACCCATAATTGGGGCCGTAATGGGTCAGGTCCGTTGATCCCACCACTTTAAGATCCAGATCCAAAGACCGGGCACCTTCCACCAGCGTATTGGCGATATCCAAAGCGATGGGGGCGGGCGGCACGCCAATGGGTAGAATTGGGACTTCTCCAAAAAAATGCCGGATGAACGGCAGCTGGAGTTCGATCGTATTGTCCCGGTTGGGATCCTGCGGCTTTTCAACGACAAAGGTGATGCGTTCGATCAGATAGCGGGCCAGCTTTTCGGCGACGGGCAAATTCCCCAGCGGTGTTTCCCAGGCCCCCCGGTCCATGATGACCGGGCGCTGGGCCGGGTGCATGTGCATCCCGAAAAGGACCACCGCATCGGGCGCCCTGCTTTTTTCATGCAGGGCCTGAATCACGCGGCAGGCAATTGCACCCGAGTAAAACCAGCCGGCATGCGGTACCACACCCGCTCGGGCCGCATGAGACTTTTCGCGGGGGGGATCGTCTGTCAAAAACGTTTCAATCTGCCCACGGCAGGCCTTTTCGTCATCCGGGTACCAGCTGCCGGCAAAGGCAGGGCGGCGCGCTACCATAAGATACCTCCATTTCCCTTGGTTAACCTATAGGATCAAGATAATGTTCCGGCATTCCGAAGTCAAAAGCCGAATGAATGGGACACGGGTTCCACCCGGCAAGAATTGAAATCGGCTTTGCTAAAGGTCAGGGGGATGTGATATACAGCCGTTTTCCCGGGCCAGCCGATGGCCGGCCATTTATCGATGACCTATTGAAAAAACGATGGAGCCGCCATGTTCAAAGTGATGATTCGTGACAGCATGTCGCCCGTGGCACGGGAGATTCTGGAAGCCACCGGACAGATCGAAGTGGTTGTGGATAACGACAAAAGCAACAACGATCCGGAGCGTCTGGCCGAAATTATTGGCGAGTTCGATGGATTGGCGGTGCGGTCCGGAACCCGGGTGACCGAGGCCGTGCTGGCACGGGCCAGCAAGTTGAAAGTGATCGGCCGGGCCGGAGTCGGTGTCGATAACATCGATGTCGACGCGGCCACGCGAAATGGTGTGGTGGTCATGAACGCCCCGGGAGGCAATACGGTGACCACCGGAGAGCATGCCATTGCCATGCTGCTGGCCGTGGCCCGGAATATCCCCCAGGGTACCGCGACCCTCAAGGACGGGCAATGGGCCAAAAAAACCCTGATGGGGGTCGAACTCACCGGCAAAACTCTGGGCGTCGTCGGGTTGGGCCATGTCGGTCGCGTGGTGGCCACACTGGCCAACGGGCTGCGCATGAAAGTCATCGCCTCCGATCCTTTTGTGAGCGCCGAAGCGGCCGAAGCGCTGCATGTGGAACTGGTGTCCATTGATGATCTCTACGCCCGGTCCGATTTCATTACGCTTCACGTCCCCCGTCTCAAGGAAACCGTGAACATGATCAATGCCGACACCCTGGCGCGCATGAAGCCGGGCGTTCGCCTGGTGAACTGCTCCCGGGGGGAAGTCGTCAAGCTCGATGATCTCCACGCGGCGCTGGAAAGCGGTCATGTGGCCGGTGCCGCCCTGGACGTACTGCCCACAGAGCCACCGGATGCCGACATGCCGCTGTTGAAGCATCCCCGGGTGATTTTCACCCCGCATCTGGGGGCCAGCACCGGTGAGGCCCAGGTCAAGGTTGCGGAAATGATTGCCAACCAGATGGCCTCATACCTGATGCACGACGTGATCGTGCATGCCGTGAATTTTCCGTCCGTGTCCCGTGAAGTCATGGCCCAGATCCGGCCCTGGGTGGACATGGCCGAGAAGATGGGGGCCCTCATGGGCCAGATGGTTTCCGGCATCCATCATATCACCATGACCTACTCGGGCGATGTGGCGGAACTGGAAACCCGGCCGCTGACCCACGCCGCCCTGAAAGGGTTTCTGGGGGTTTTTACGGACAAGCCGGTCAATTTTGTCAATGCCCGGGCCATTGCCAAGGCCAAGGGCATCAAGGTCAAGGAAACCCTGAGCAAGGACCGCAGCAGCTACACCGGTACCATCCGGATGCGCCTGGAAGATTATGAAGAGGGGCCCAACGAGATCTGGGGCACGATTTTCGGTGACAAGCATCCCCGGATCGTGCGGTTTGGCAAGATCTACATGGATGCCATTCCGGAAGGGTCCATGATCATTATTCAGAATATCGACAAGCCCGGCGTCATCGGCAACGTGGGGGCGACCCTGGGTAAACACAATATCAATATCGGCCGTTTCCAGCTGGGCCGCCTGGGGGACCGGGCCGTCTGTATGGTGAATATCGATACGCCGGCCGACGACAGCACCATCGAGGATATTCGGGCCCTGCCGAATATGATCTCGGTTAGGCAAGTCCACTTAAGATAGTGGCGCAGAGGCGCCTTTTTTGTCCCCGGACGGCGTTTTTGGCCTACCGGCGATTTTTGACGTAGCGTCTGCTACGCTTGCGGTCGTGGCAAGACCAAGGCCTTGCCCGGAACAAAATCGACTGGCGGCAATTGCTATCTCAAGAAAAAAAGCCGTCGCAAGGGATCGGGTCGATCTCCTTGCGACGGCTTTTTTAATGGGTGCGGTTTTATCTAAGGAAAAAACCCTACAGGGTGTCTACCCCAATTTTTCCTTTACGGCGGTCTTGAACCAGTCCAGCCAAGGCGTGAAACCCTCTTCGGTTTTGGCCGAGGTTTCGAACACCGGCATATCCGGATGGATCTGCAGGATGTTATCCGCAGCAAGTCTGACATCGTAATCCAGGTAGGGCAGCAGATCGATTTTGTTGAGCAGGGCCGCGTCGCATTCCCGGAACATGAGGGGGTATTTGAGGGGTTTGTCTTCGCCTTCCGTGACACTCAGGATGACGGCCCGTTTGTCCTCGCCGATGTCGAATTCCGCCGGGCACACGAGATTGCCGATGTTTTCAACGATCAGGACGTCGAGGTTGTCCAGATCCAGGCCGCCCAACGCCTTTTCAATCACATGGGCGGCCAGGTGGCAGTCGCCGCCGAACTCGTCCGTGTTGATCTGGACCACCGGAGCGCCGCTGGCCGCCAGACGGTCGGCATCCTGGGTGGTGCAGATATCGCCGACGATGACGGCGCAGCGGTAGTCGGGCATCAGATGCTGCAAGGTTTTTTCCAGGGTCGTGGTTTTGCCGGATCCGGGCGAACTCATCAAATTGAGCACGAACAGTTTCTTTTCGGCAAAAAGCTTCCGGTTGACGGTGGCCATGATGTCGTTGGCATCCAGGACCCGGCGCACGACTTTGATTTCGCGCCCGCCATGGGTGTGGGTTTCCACCGGTTGGTCCGTACCGTGGGGGTGATGATGGGGATGGCCTTCCTTGTGATGGCAGGCCCTGATGGTGTTGATTCCGTCTAACAGCATATCAATTGTCCTCTTCCGCAAGTTCTATGGATTCAATGTCGAGCTCCCGACCGGACAAAAGGGTGATGTCGCCGCTTTGGCATTGCGGGCAGGTGAAGGCCGGTAGATCGATGGTCCATTCGTTCTGGCAGGCATTGCATACCGCCCGGACGGGTATTTCCATGATATTAAGGCGGGCGCCTTCCAGCGCGGTATCCCTGGATACGGCCTCGAAGCAGAATTGCAGGCTGTCCGCCACAATCGCGGATAGCTTGCCGACCTTGAGGTTGACCTTTTCGACCCGTGCCCCGATCAGATCCGCGGGGATGGATGCTGTGGCAATTTCCACAATTTGCATGGCGACGCCCATTTCGTGCATGGATCCATGGCCTCCTGACTGTTTAGCCCCAATTCCCCGGTCCAGAAAGCAAGTGCCGCAACAAAAGCCCTTCCTCCCTCGACCGGACAGGGCAAATAAAAAGGTGCCCGCCCGACGGCCCCGGATGGAGCCCCCTAGACGAACACCTCTTCTACCACTTTTAGTTTATTATTTAAATACGCCGGCGCATAATTCGCCAAGGGTGCCCAAACTTTCGCAGACGTGCACGCCAACGGCCCGCATGGCCGCCAGCTTGGCATCCGCGGTACCGCTGTTGCCGCTGATGATGGCGCCGGCATGGCCCATACGCCTGCCGGGAGGTGCGGTCAGGCCGGCAATGAAACCGACAACCGGTTTGGTAACGTTGGCTTTGATATAGTCGCAGGCTTCCTCTTCGGCCGACCCGCCGATTTCACCCACCATGACGATGCCTTCGGTGGCCGGATCGTTCTGGAAGGCCTCCAGGCAATCGATGAAATTGGTGCCGTTGACCGGGTCACCGCCGATACCGATGCAGGTGGTCTGACCGATGCCCTGGGCCGTCAGCTGGTGGACAACTTCGTAGGTCAGCGTGCCGGAGCGCGAAACCACGCCGATGGGCCCACCGGGTTTGTGAATGGGCCCGGGCATGATACCGATCTTGGCCTCCCCCGGTGTGATGATGCCGGGGCAATTGGGGCCGATCAGGCGGCAGGCTTTGTCCTTCAGATAATTTTTGACCCGCATCATGTCCATGACCGGGATGCCTTCGGTGATGGCCACGATCAGGTCGATGCCGCCATCGGCGGCTTCCATGATGGCGTCGGCCGCAAAGGGCGGCGGCACGAAAATCATGCAACAGTTGGCGCCGGTCTCGCGGACCGCCGTTTTGACCGTGTTGAAGACCGGCACGTCGTCCATCGTCTGGCCGCCCTTGCCCGGCGTGACACCGGCCACAACCTGGGTGCCGTAGGCGAGACACTGGCGCGTATGAAACTGGCCTTCCTTTCCGGTGATGCCTTGAACCAGAAGTTTGGTATGTTTGTCGACAAAGATGCTCACGTTCGTATCCTCGCTAATAAGCCAAAAGTTATTTTACGATTTCCGCCACTTTGCTGGCGGCATCCTTTAGATTCTCAGCCGTGATCAGGGTCAGGCCCGATTCGGCCAGGATGCGGCGTCCCTCTTCCACGTTGGTGCCCTCCATGCGGACCACCACCGGTACTTCCAGACCGACCTTTTTGGCGGCTTCGACGACCCCTTGAGCCAACACATCACACCGTAAAATACCGCCGAAGATATTGATCAGAATACCTTTCACGTTGGCATCGCTGAGCAGGATGCGGAAGCCGTTTTCCACCATTTCGGCGTTGGCTCCGCCCCCGACATCCAGAAAGTTGGCCGGTTCGGCACCGGCCTGCTTGATGATGTCCATGGTCGCCATGGCCAGTCCGGCGCCATTGACCATGTTGCCCACATTTCCATTGCCTCCCAGGTGGATATAGTTGAGGTTGTATTTCGACGCTTCCACTTCCAGGGGGTCCTCTTCGTCCGTATCCCGGTAGGCCTGGACGTCTTTGTGGCGGTAAAGGGCGTTGCTGTCGACATCGACCTTGGCATCGAGTGCGATGACCTGGTCATCCGCGGTCAATACCAGGGGATTGATTTCCACCAATGAGCAGTCGTAGGCGGCAAACAGGCGGTAAAGGTTGTGGAGCAGCTGGCCAAACCCTTTCATGGCGGCGGGCGGGATGTTCAGCCCAAAGGCGGCTTCGCGTACATGGTAGGGTTGGAGCCCGCCGAGGGGGTTGACGAAGACCTTGATGATCTTTTCAGGGGTCTCGGCGGCCACGGCTTCGATATCCATGCCGCCGGCCTCGCTGGCCATGATGACATTCTGGGCCGTGGCGCGATCCGGCAGGATGCTCAGATAAAGCTCTTTGGCGATATCCAGCCCCTGCTCGATCAGCACCTTGCGCACCAGACGTCCTTCCGGGCCGGTCTGATGGGTGACGAGGGTCATGCCGAGGATTTCATCGGCCAGGGATTCGACTTCCTCCGCGGACTGGGCCAGTTTGACACCGCCGCCTTTGCCCCGGCCGCCAGCGTGGATCTGGGCTTTGACCACAACAGGAAAGCCCGGCAGACCCTCGGCGGCTTTACGCGCTTCGGCCGGTGTGAAGGCAACGCCGCCTTGGGGAACATTTACGTTATATTCTCGAAAAAGCTCTTTGGCTTGATATTCATGGATCTTCATGATCCCTCTCCTTGCAAAGGCAGGGTGCGGAACCGATGGCGTCCCTGCCAGGTTGTAGACGGGATGAGGTAATGGAGCGTGCCGGGCGGTATTGACCGCCCGGCTAGTCGCGAGACTATCCGATAACCGCCAGTACGGCGTTTTTGGCAACCGAGTCGCCACTCTTGAAGCCGATCGCTTTGATCGTTCCGCTGCAAGGTGCCGGCAGGGCGTTTTCCATTTTCATGGCTTCCAGGATGACCACCGTGTCCCCTTTTTCCACCGTGTCGCCGACCTCTATCTCATAACTGACGATCATGCCCGGCATGGGGGCGTTCAACGGGGTTCCTTCGGCGTCGGCCGCCGGTGCCGGTGCGGGAGCGGCGGCAGGCGCCGGGGCGGCTGCCGGGGCGGGTGCGGCGGGTGCCGGTGCCGTGGGTGCGGCGGGCGCCGGGGCGGGTGCGGCTGCAGGAACCGGTCCCGGGGCGGCTGCCGGTGCAGGGGCCACCGCCACCTGGCCGCCGGCCTGGAGGAAGTTCAAAACCGGCGATCCGCCCACTTCATCCACGGCCACCTCGACGCAGTCGTCGTCGATGAAGACGTTGAATTTACGGGCACCTTCGGATTTGACCGGCATTTCATCCAGCTTGGCCTTTTCGACCACTTCACCCTTGCGGGCTTTGTTTACCAGGTCTTGCTTGGCCTTGGCGTCTTCGAGACTCATGGCCTTGACTTCGGCGGGCGGCTCTTCCTTGCCGTATTTCCACTGCAGGAATTTTTTCCCGGTGACCGGATAGATGGCATAGAGCACCAGGTCGTCCATATCCACGGCCAGGTCGCCGATTTCATCCTTGGCTTTTTCCAGTTCGGGTTCCAGCACTTCGGCCGGCCGGCAGGTGATGGGATCTTCACCGCGGTCGTAGCCCTTGAGGGCTTTCTTCTGAACATCGGGGTTGATGGGCACGGCGGTCTTGCCGTAGAGCCCGTAACAGAGGTCTTTGACCTGCCCGGTGATCATCTTGTAGCGTTCGCCGGGTTCATCAAAAAGGACGTTGTTGACCGTCTGGATACCCACGATCTGGCTGGTGGGCGTAACCAGCGGGATCTGCCCCAGGTCTTTGCGCACTTTGGGCAGTTCCTTGTAGACATCGTCGATCTTGTCCAGGGCGTCCATTTCGCGCAGCTGGTTGACCAGGTTGGAGAGCATGCCGCCGGGGGTCTGGTGCAGCAGGACGTTGATGTCGATGATGGAGACTTTGGAGTCGTCCAGCAGGTGTTTGTATTTCGGCAGCACTTCCTTTTCGAGGATTTCGTTGATTTCGGCCAGTTTCCGGATGTCGAAGCCCGTGTCGCGGTTGGTGCCCAGCAGCGCCATGACCAGCGGTTCGATGGCGGCGTGCGAGGTCCGGTAAGCGTAGGGTGTCATGCAGGTGTCAATGATGTCGACGCCGGCCTCGATGGCCTTGAGGTGGCTCATGGGCGACATGCCGGACGTAAAATGGCTGTGCAGGTGGATGGGTACTTGGGTGGCCGCCTTGAGGGCCTTCACCAATTCATAGGCGTCGTAGGGGGCGATCAGTCCGGCCATATCCTTGACGCAGATGCTGTCGGCGCCCATGGCTTCGAGGTCTTTGGCCTTATTGACGTAGTAGTCCAGGTTGTAGACCTCGCCGCCCAGGCGCGGCTCCGTCATGGTGTAGCAGATGCAGCCCTGGAAATGTTTGCCGTATTCCTTGATTTTGGGCACGACGGTCTGGAAATTGCGGTAGTCGTTCAAGGCATCAAAGGTACGGAAGATATCCATGCCGTTTTCACAGGCCCGGTCCATGAATGCGTTAGCCACGTCGTCGGCGTAGTTGCGGTAGCCCACGAGGTTCTGGGCCCGCAGGAGCATGGAAAACGGTGTTTTCTTGAAATAGCGTTTGAGGGTCCGGATGCGCTCCCATGGGTCTTCGTTCAGGAAACGGTGCATCGTGTCGAAGGTCGCCCCGCCCCAGGTTTCCACGGCCCAGAAGCCGATCGCGTCCATCTTTTCAGCCACGGGGATCATGTCTTCGGTGCGGCCGCGGGTGGCGAACAGCGATTGATGGCCGTCCCGCAGGGTCAGGTCCATCACCTTGATGGGATTTTCCGCCGCCGGTCGTTCCGGGCTGTAATTCATGTCGGTCATTTTGAGTACGGTGTGCTCGCTCATGAAACCATCTCCTTGATCATGATATAAAAAGCCAAACTGCGATTATTGGTTAAGGGCGAAGGACTCCCGGCGTCAGGGACGGTGGAAGGCCTTCATCTGCATCATGGTACCCATTTGCATGAGGGCCTGACGGCCGCTGAGGCCCCACAGGTTGACCGGTCCGGCGCCAGCCGACGGCCCCGCGGGCTCAGGGCCGGCAGGTACGGCGGCCATTTGTGTGCAAAGCGCCTCTTCCTCGGTCTGGATATAGGCTGTAACGGCGGCCAGAGCGGCGGCCATTTTTTTCTTCTGATCCATGGGTTCTCCGTTCCATAGGTTTGCGCCCTGCCAGCGAGGGCAGAGCGCAGCCCGACAACCCTACATCGGGATGTTGCCGTGTTTTTTGGCCGGGCGCAGTTCGCGTTTGGTGCACAGGGCTTCCAGGGCGTCGATCAGTCGTGACCGGGTTTCGCTGGGCACGATAACCGCATCGATATAGCCGCGGTTGGCTGCGCAATAGGGATTGGAGAAGAGCGCTTCGTATTCCTTGATCTTCTCTTCCCGCTTGGCTTTGGGATCGTCGGCCCCCTTGATTTCTTTTCGGTGGATAATATTGGCGGCCCCGGCGGCGCCCATGACGGCGATTTCGGCCGACGGCCAGGCAAAGGCCATGTCGGCGCCCAGGTCCTTGGAGCACATGGCCAGGTAGGAGCCGCCGTAGTCCTTGCGGGTCACCAGCAGGAGCTTGGGCACCGTGGCTTCGGAATAGCACCAGAGCAGTTTGGCGCCATGGCGGATGATGCCGCCCCACTCCTGGTTGCTGCCGGGCAGGTAGCCCGGAACATCGGCGATGGTCAGCATGGGGATGTTGAAGGCGTCGCAGAAGCGGATGAAGCGGGTGGCCTTATCCGAAGCATTGATGTCCAGGCAGCCAGCCATGACTTCCGGTTGGTTGGCGATGATGCCGATGGTGCGGCCGTTCAAGCGGGCAAAACAGACCAGTATATTCGGAGAAAAATACGCGTGAGGTTCGAAGATTTCGCCGTTGTCGACAATAGATTGGATGACGGCCTTCATGTCGTAGGACTGGTTGGGATTGTCCGGAATGATGGTATCCAACTCGGGTGCCGTGCGGCGGGGATCATCCCCGGTGTCCACGATGGGTGGATCCTCCATGTTGTTGGCGGGCAAATAAGACAGCATCTTTTTGATCTGCTCGATGCAGTCGGCGTCGTTTTCCGCCGCAAAATGGGCCACGCCGCTTTTTTCGTTGTGGGTCATGGCGCCGCCCAGTTCTTCGAAGGTGATCTCTTCTCCCGTGACGGATTTGATCACTTCCGGGCCGGTGATGAACATATAGCTGGTATTTTTGACCATGAAGATAAAATCGGTCATGGCCGGGGAATACACCGCCCCCCCCGCCGTCGGTCCCATGATGGCGGAAATCTGGGGGATGACTCCCGAGGCGGCGGAGTTGCGGAAGAAGATCTGTCCGTAGCCCGAGAGGGCGTCGACCCCTTCCTGGATACGGGCACCGCCCGAGTCGTTCAGGCCCACAAAGGGGGCTCCCGCTTTCAGTGCCAGATCCATCACCTTGCAGATTTTTTTGGCGTGCATTTCCCCCAGGCTGCCGGCCCGGGAGGTGAAATCCTGGGCAAAAGCGAACACGGTTCGGCCGTTGACCCGGCCATGGCCGGTGACCACACCATCGGAAGGGATCTCGACTTTTTCCATGCCGAAATTGGTGCAGCGATGGGTGACAAACATGTCGATTTCCCGGAACGTGCCGGGATCAAACAAGGCATCGAGTCGCTCCCGGGCCGTCAGTTTGCCCTTGTCTTTGTGCTTGGCGACCGCTTTCTCGCCGCCCATCCCAAGGATCTTCTTTTCTTTTTCCTTGAGTGCTTTGATTCTGTCTTCCGTAACACCCATTAGACGATTCCTTTCTCCCGTGGCCATGTTTCTCGATAACGGGCACCAACCACTAATGCGTTAATATATTAATCAATCGGCATGATTTTAGTGAGCATTTAAAATGTTGATCAGTAACTAAATCGAAATCACTTAGATCCTATGGTGACTTGGGGTTGTCAAGGAAAAAAAGGAGCTCACCGGCCGCTACGGTCGGCGATGTTTCGCCCCTTGCCACCGCCCGCTGACAGCGGGGCAGATGCCGTACAATTTCGGGGTGGCGCATGAAGCGTTCCCGCAGGCCTTCGTCCAAGAGGGCCTGGAGCCAATCCAGAGCCTGGCCGCGCCGTTTGATGTCGAATTCGCCGGAAGCCTGCATGCGCGCGCGATGGTCCAAAACCGTCTGCCAGACGTCGTCGATGCCATCCTGGGACAAGGCACTGCACGTTAAGACCGGTGGCGACCAGTTGGCCGATGCCGGTGACAGGAGGTGCAGGGCCGAAGCGTACGCCCGGGCGGCCTGTTTGGCTTTGGCAACATTGTCGCCGTCCGCCTTGGTGATGGTGATGGCATCGGCCAGTTCCAGAACGCCTTTTTTGATGCCCTGCAGCTCGTCCCCGGCGCCGGCCAGCATCAGGACCAGGAAAAAGTCCACCATGGACGCCACAGCGGTCTCCGACTGGCCGACGCCCACGGTTTCCACGATCATGACGTCGAAGCCCGCTGCCTCGCAGGCCAGCATGGTTTCCCTGGTTTTGCGCGCCACGCCGCCCAGGGTGCCGCCGGAGGGACTGGGCCGGATGAAGGCATCCGCCTGGACCGATAGCTGTTCCATACGGGTTTTATCGGCCATGATGCTGCCGCCGCTGCGTGTCGAGCTGGGATCCACCGCCAGGACGGCGACCTTGTGTCCCTTGTTAATCAGCGCCATGCCGAGGCTTTCGATAAACGTACTTTTACCAACCCCCGGCACGCCGGTAATGCCCAGGCGGACCGCTTTGCCCGTGTGGGGCAGAAGCTGATTCAGAATGGCACGGGCCATGTCTTTGTGGCGACCGAGAGCGCTTTCGATCACGGTGATCGTCTTCGAAAGCAGGCGCCGGTCGCCGTTCAGGACACCGTTGACGTAGTCGTCGGTTGAAGCCGGCGGATGCATCAAGCCTCCAGGGCGTTGAGGATTTTATTGGCCGAATCCGTGATCGGCGTCCCGGGTCCGAAAATACCGGATACGCCCTTGTCCTCCAGAAAGCCATAGTCCTTGGGCGGGATGACCCCACCGACGAACACAAGAATATCCCCGCCGCCCAGCTTTTTCAGCTCCTCGATGAGATCGGGGACGAGCGTTTTGTGCCCGGCCGCCAGACTGGAGGCGCCCACCATGTGGACATCGTTTTCAACCGCCATTTTGGCAGCTTCCTGGGGCGTCTGGAACATGGGGCTGATATCCACGTCGAATCCAAGGTCGGCCAGCGCGGTGGCCACGACTTTGATGCCCCGGTCGTGGCCATCCTGCCCCATTTTGGTCAGCAGGATGCGGGGGCGCCGCCCTTGCTGCTCGGCAAAATCGCCCGTCCGCTTGCGCAGGGACGCGATAATTTCGCTGTCGCCGAATTCGGCCGCGTATACGCCGGAAATGCACTGGGTCGTTGCCACGTAGCGGTCGAACACCTTTTCAATGGCATCCGATATCTCGCCCACCGTGGCCCGGGCCCGGACCGCGGGGATACAGGCGGCCATCAGGTTGCCATCGGTTTCCGCCGCCTGGGTGACCGCCTGCAGGCAGCGCTCGACTTCCGCATTGTCGCGTTTCGCCTTGAGGGCCTCCAGTCGGGCGACCTGTTCGTCCCTTACGGTACTGGGGACTTCCAGGACATCCAGCGGTTCTTCGTCGGGCAACTGGAATTTGTTGACGCCGACGATGACGTCCAGCCCCTGATCGATGCGGGCCTGGCGGCGGGCCGCCGACTCTTCGATCCGCATCTTGGGCATGCCGGTTTCGATGGCCTTGGCCATGCCGCCCAGAGCTTCCACTTCGTCGATGATTTTTTCCGCTTCTTTATAGAGGCTGGCCGTCAGGGATTCGACATAGTAAGAGCCGGCCAGGGGATCGATTACATGGCAAACCTGGCTTTCGTGCTGCACCACCAACTGGGTGTTGCGCGCGATACGGGCCGAGGTGTCGGTGGGCAGCCCCACGGCTTCGTCAAACGAATTGGTATGCAGGGATTGGGTGCCGCCCAGGACGGCGGACATGCATTCCAGGGTGGTGCGGATGATATTGTTGTAGGGATCCTGCTCCGTGAGACTCCAGCCCGAGGTCTGGCAATGGGTCCGCAGCATGGTGGATTTGGGGTTTTTAGGATTGAAGCGGCTGATCAGTTTGTGCCACAGGAAGCGGGCCGCGCGCAGCATGGCAATTTCCATGAAAAAATTCATGCCGATGCCGAAGAAAAACGACAGGCGGGGCGCAAAGGCATCGATATCCATGCCGGAATCGATGGCGGCTTTCACGTATTCGACGCCATCGGCCAGGGTGAAAGCCAATTGGAGCACGGAATTGGCGCCGGCTTCCATCATGTGGTAGCCGCTGATACTGACCGTATTGAATTTGGGCATGTTCTGGGAGCAGTATCCGATGATGTCCGAAACGATCCGCATGGACGGCACCGGCGGATAGATATAGGTGTTGCGGGTCAGAAATTCTTTGAGGATGTCATTCTGGATGGTGCCGGCAAGCTGTTCCTGTTTCACGCCTTGCTCTTCGGCCGCCACGATGTAGCCGGCCATGATCGGCAGGACGGCCCCGTTCATGGTCATGGAAACGGACATCTTGTCCAACGGGATTTGGTCGAAAAGGACTTTCATGTCTTCGACCGAATCGATGGCCACCCCGGCCTTGCCCACGTCGCCGGCCACCCGCGGATGGTCGGAGTCATAACCCCGGTGGGTGGCCAGGTCGAAGGCCACCGAGAGGCCGCGCTGACCGGCCGCCAGGTTGCGCCGGTAAAAGGCATTGGATTCTTTGGCCGTTGAAAATCCGGCGTATTGGCGAATGGTCCAGGGACGGCCGGCGTACATGGTCGCCATGGGGCCGCGAACATAAGGCGCCATACCGGGCAGGGCATTCAAATGTTCGATACTTTCAAGGTCCTTGGCCGTGTAAAGCGGTTTGACTGGAATCCCCTCGGGCGTGTTCCAGTTGAGGGTGTCCACGGATTTGCCCTTCATCTGTTTTTCGGCCAGTTCCTTCCACTGCGTCAATTCGGGATGTTCTGCCATGGTGCTCTCCTTATGATCGTGTTGAGCCGCAAAGCCGTTAAGCAACGCGCAACCGCCTAATGCAGCGGTCGTGCATCACGGATTATCGTTTGGGCGAACGATGGCGCGCCATACCATGTCAAAAAGGACCTGGGATTGCCCGGACAGGCTTTCCTTTTGCCCCCGGGAAACCCACATGAAAAAGGCCCGCTGGACGCTGCCCAGCATGAAATCCAGCAGGACGCCGGCCCGGACATGGGGGTTCAAGACACCTTCGGCCTGGCCTTTTTTGAGGACTTCCAGATAGAGGTTGATCATCCGCTTCTGGCGGAAGGTCTGGTCCGACATCCAGGTCTGCATGGGCAGGGTCATGAACAGGATTTTCCCCAGGCCCTGGTGCCGTTCGTAATAGTCCAGCTGCAGCCAGTAAACCTTGCGCATCTTTTCCTTCAGATCCTCGATCCCCTGCAAGTGATCGATGATGCGTTCGGTCAGCTTCCCCAGCCAGATGTCCACGAAGCTGAACAGCAGACGTTCTTTGCTGCCGTAATGCTTGTAAATCGTGGTGAAGCTGACACCGGCCTTGCGCGCCACATCACGGATATTGGCCTTGTGGAAATCGGATTCGGAAAAGATTTCCAGAACGGCTTTCTCCAATCGTGCGTGCACATCCGGTCGCAGATCGGGTTCGGGCAGATGGTTTCGAACGGGCGTTACCTTGGGCACTGATGGTTCCTGTGAAGAATCGCGTCGAAAAAATCTGGTTATCAAATAAATTATGTAATATTTACTATTACATATATGGTTTAGGTATGGTGCTTGCTAAAAAAAATGAACTGTTGTTACCCTCTCAGGGCTTAGAAAAACCCCGCGGCATTGTCAACGAGATTCTTCGTGGGGATGCCGATCGCCGAATGGCGCGAAAGGTCTCCTCTAAAGCCCTATTGGTTGGCGGCTAACGTTCACACAATTCCACCAATACGCCGTTGGTGGCCTTGGGGTGCAGGAACGCAATCTTGGCCCCGCCGGCCCCCATGCGGGGTTTCTCGTCGATGAGACGAATACCCTTGGCCTTCAATTCTTCCAAGGCCTCTTCTATATTGGCCACCCTAAACGCTACGTGCTGGATGCCCTGGCCGCGTTTCTCGATGTATTTAGCCACGGGACCGTCCGGACTGGTGGATTCCAAAAGTTCCACTTCGCTTTCCCCCACCGGGAAAAAGGCCGTGGTTACCTTCTGAGCCTCGACGGTTTCGGCGCCCTCGAACGCCAGGCCGAGCACATCGGACCAGAAGTTTTTGCCCTCGTCGATACTGTTGACGGCAATCCCCAAATGATCGATTTTCAATATCTGCATGGGTTCTCCTTCCCGGGGTTCTCCATCACGAGATATTTGGTGATGGGTTCCCAATTACCCTATGTCATGGCAATGGCGGCTGTAAACGACTATTTCAATGGACCTTCAGTTCAGGCGAAATCGCAGCAACAACCATGCCGACGTATCCATGCTTTGGGCGATGATCGATCCAAGGAAGAATAGCCGGCACGAAACAACCTTGTTTCGTGCCGGCTATCCATCGAGCGGTTTTTGGCTTACGTTGCTCGGTTAAAGAGTTTAAGGATCGATTGCCTGGCGGTCTACTTCCGCGACGCGGCCAAGCCAATGGTATTCAGGGCATCTTCGATCTCGCCCAGAATCGTCGGATCATCAATGGTGGCCGGGACTTTGTAGTCCTTGTTGTCGGCGATTTTCTGAATGGTCCCTCTCAGGATTTTACCGGAGCGGGTCTTGGGGAGCCGTTTGACCACGGTCGCCGTCTTAAAGGCCGCCACCGGACCGATACGGTCCCTGACCATCTGGACACATTCCTTGGTAATGTCGTCGTGGCCGCGATCCACACCGGCGTTCAGGACCACGAAGCCAATGGGAATCTGTCCCTTGAGGCTGTCTTCCACCCCGAGCACCGCGCACTCGGCCACATCCGGATGGTCGGCAAGCACTTCTTCCATGGCGCCGGTGGACAAGCGATGTCCGGCCACATTGATGATGTCGTCGGTGCGCGACATGACGTAGGCATAGCCTTCATCATCGATATAGCCCGCGTCGGCGGTCTTGTAGTAGCCCGGAAATTCCTCGAGGTAGGCCTCCTTGTACCGTTCATCCGCCTTGTAGAGCGTGGGCAGGGTGCCCGGCGGCAGCGGCAACTTGACCACGAGGGCGCCGATTTCGCCCGGTGCCACCTGTTTACAGTCGGCATCCACCACTTGCAGGTTCCAGCCCGGTGCCGCCTTGGTGGGGGAGCCATATTTGACCGGAAACTGGTGCAGGCCCATGCAGTTGGCGGCAATGGCCCAGCCGGTCTCGGTCTGCCACCAGTGATCGATGACCGGGACTTGCAGGTTCCGCTCGGACCACTGGATCGTGTCCGGATCCGAACGCTCCCCGGCCAGGAACAGGTATTTAAAGTTGGAAAGGTCGTATTGTTTGATCAGGTTTCCTTCCGGGTCTTCGCGCTTGATGGCCCGGAAAGCGGTGGGCGCCGTGAAAAGCGATCGGACGCCGTGCTGGGAGATGACCCGCCAGAAAACGCCGGCATCAGGGGTGCCCACCGGTTTGCCCTCGAACAGGATGGTCGTGGCGCCTTTGAAGAGTGGCGCGTAGACGATATAGGAATGGCCCACCACCCAGCCGACATCACTGGCCGCCCAATAGACATCACCGGCATCGATATCGTAGATATTTTTCATGGTCCACTTCAGGGCCACCATGTGACCGCCATTGTCGCGCACGACGCCTTTGGGCTGACCGGTGGTGCCCGAGGTGTAGAGAATGTACAACGGATCCGTGGCCGCCACCGGGACGCAATCCTGGGGCTGGGCCGCGGCCATGGCCTCCATCCAGTCCACATCACGGCCTTCCATCATGCCGGCCGTTTCCATGGGCCGCTGCAGGATGACGCATTTTTCGGGTTTGGAACTGGAAAATTCGATGGCTTCATCCAGCAGGGGCTTGTAGGCTATGACTTTTTTAACTTCGATACCGCAGGACGCCGACACGATGACTTTGGGTTTGGCGTCTTCGATGCGGGTGGCCAGTTCCTTGGCGGCAAATCCGCCGAAAACCACCGAATGGACGGCCCCCAGGCGTGCACAGGCGAGCATGGCAATGGCGGCTTCCGCGATCATCGGCATGTAGATGATCACCCGGTCGCCTTTGGTAACCCCCTGGTTGACCAGGACACCGGCGAATTTGGCGACTTCGTCTCTGAGTTGGCTATAGGTGTATTTCTTTATGGTGTCGGTGACCGGACTGTCATAGATGAGGGCATCCTGATCACCGCGTCCGTTCTCGATGTGAAAATCCAGCGCATTGTAACAGGTGTTGCAGACGCCCCCGGTAAACCAGCGGTAAAAAGGTTTGTTGGAATCATCCAGAACCTTGTCCCATTTTTTATACCAGTGGCAGTCTTCGGCCGCTTCGCCCCAGAAGGATTCCGGGTCATTCAAGGATTTCGCATAGGCGTCTTCATACAGATTGGTCATGGGTCACTTTCCTTTCTGTGTTTATCCGAGTTGCCGAAAACACCCCGTCAGTTGGATTCCGTTGGTTCGGCGAGGCCGCAGGCTGCTGGATCGGGGTGTTGCCCGGATGGTCTGCCAAGCGCTGTCAACGGGCAGGGGCTTTGGCAGCCAGCGGAGTGCCTTTGACCTTTTCCGCTTCGCCGGTGATCCAAGGCTTCCCAACCGGCAGAATGTCTTTTCCGAAAACCTGGAGAAAAATGACATGGGCCATCATATACCAGGCAGCCGCAGCACAGGCCATGAGTTCATAGCCGGCCACTTTCGTCAGGGCAGGGTAGCCGAAGTGGGCGAGATCCAGGAGAATGAAGCCGATGAGAAGGAGTGTGAACGTGATGGCCATGGCACCGTGAACCCGCATGGCCGCCACCCAGAGGATCGCTGTGTAAAGGGTCCAGGCAACGAGGAACCAGCCCACGTCCGTCCCGCTGGCTTTGTAGATGCCGAAATGGTTGAGCAGAAAAATGATGCCCAGGGCGATCCAGAACGAGCCGTAGGAAACAAAGGCGCTGTAGCCGAAATTGTTGCCGCATTTAAATTCCTGGAAACCGGCGATCAATTGGGCGCCCCCGCCGAAGGCAATGGCCAAGGCTAAAACCGGGCCGATACCCATCCAGCCGACATTGTGAAACTGAAGAACCATGGTTGTCAATCCAAACCCTGCCAGTCCGACCACTGCGGGATTACCCATTTGCTGCTGCTCTGCCATGTCATCCTCCTAAAGTTTATGTATTCAGGCAATGAAGCTTATTTCCGGCGGGACCGCGGGCTGTAATCTCCCGGTGTCATCCCGTGATGAAGCGTCTTTCCTGTGCGCGACCGGTCTTGCTGCTGGCCACCTCCTTTCGGGGTCGATCGCCGGAAAATGTCTTTGGCGGCATTTTCCGAAACAGGATGCCCATGGCAGTGCAACTCATATGCCACAAAATTTACGATTTAGAAAGTCTTTAAACAACTAATATATAGATAGGGATTAAGACGGCCTATGAAGAATGAATGAAATTTAAAAAAGAGGCAAAATTGTCACATTTTAACGACTCTTACAATGTAAATACTTTAAAATATGTGAAATTTCGGGAAATGACAAAAATGTCCCAAAAATGGTCAATTATAGCCCATGAACCTTCATTTTACGAAAGAGGGTGCGGCGGTCAACGCCCAGGAGGGTCGCGACGCGGGCTCGGCGCCACTGGTGAGCTTCCAGCACCCGGAGAAGGTATTGCTTTTCGTAGTGGCCCATGGCTGCTTTCAGGGATAGCGTGGGCTCCAATGGCGGCACCGTTGGGTCGGTGGGAGGCCCCTGCGGCGGTGCCGACACCTCCACGGCTTCAACCGAGTTCAGGGTGATGAAGCGATGAACGGCATTTTGCAGTTCACGGACATTTCCGGGCCAATCCCGCTGCACCATGGACTGGATGGCATGTTCGGGCATGACCGGCAGGGTGTCAGCATCGCTTAATGATTGCAGGAAATGTTGAATGAGAAGCGGGATGTCCTCCCGGCGGTCGCGCAGGGGCGGCAGGTGAATGGGGATAATGTGGATCCGATAGAAAAAATCATCCCGCAGGTTGCCTCGGCGGACTTCTTCCGTGAGATCGCGATTGGTAGCGGCAATGATGCGGATATCAGGCATGACCGTCTCGTTGCTGCCGATGGGTGTGTAGCCGCCCCCTTCGATGGCGCGCAGCAGTTTTACCTGGAGGTTGGGATTGATCTCGCCGATTTCGTCCAGGAAAAGGCTGCCACCGTCGGCTTCGGCCAGAAATCCGGGTTTGTCCTTGTGGGCGCCGGTGAAAGCGCCCTTTTTGTGGCCGAAGAATTCGCTTTCCAGAAGGTTTTCCGGAATCGCACCGCAATTCACGGGAACGAAAGTACGGTGGCTTCGATCGCTCAATTCGTGGATGGTGTGGGCTACCAGTTCCTTACCGGTGCCGGATTCGCCGTAAATGATGACGTTGGCGCTGGATCCGGCCGCTTTAAGAATCACCTGGTAAACTTCGTGCATGGCGTGGCTTTTACCGATAATGCGGCCAAAGCGCCCGAGGTCTTTCAACGACGATCGCAGGCGCAAGTTTTCCTGGCGTAATTGGGCTTCACTGGCCCGGAGCGCCTCCTCGGCTTTGCGAATTGCCGTCAGGTCGAAGAGGATGCCACGCAAACCGACCAGGTCGCCGGCGCGGATGATAGGGCTGGCATAGACCATGGCCGGGAAGAGGGTTTGGTCCCGGCGGAGGACCACCGCTTCGAATTCCACCGGGCCTTTGCCCGCCATGATCTGACGCATGGCCGCCGCGATCTGGGGATGGGTGTCGGGGCTGAAGATGTCCTTTGCGGTCATTTGAGCGATGCGGGCCTGGTCCCCCCCGGCCAGGATTTCAGCGCCATAGCGGTTGATGAAGGAGAACTGCTGCGCCTGATCGATTTCAAACACGGGTTGCGGCAGGAGATCGGCCAGCTCCCGGAATTTTTGTTCGCGGTTGCGCAGGGTCGCTTCGGCCTGTTTGCGCTGAACGATTTCCTTTTTCAAGTTTTGGTTGGAGGCTTCCAGTTCCCGGGTACGCTCCACCAGGTCGGCCGTGCGGCGGGCGATTTCTTCTTCAAGATGCTGCCGGTAGCGGTTGTTTTCCTGACGGAGGCGGGCGCGTTCCAGAGCGTTTTGAATGGCATGCTCCAGGACGGCCATGTCGATGATGGGTTTGGTGACAAAATCATGGGCCCCGGCGCGCAGGGCTTCAATGGCATCCTGCAGCACGCCGGTGCCGGAAACGACGATGACCGGGGTGTCGGAGGCTTCCCCTTGCAGGGTTTCCAGAAATGCCAGCCCGTCCATACCCGGCATCCGCAGATCGAGCAGGATCAAGTCCGGCGCTTGTTCCCGGAAAAGGGCCAGTCCTTCCTGGCCGTCGCCGGCCTGCAGAACTTTGAAGCCGCTGTCCTCCAGATAGGAGGCGATATTGTCACGGATGACGGGCTCATCGTCGATGGCCAGAATCTTGACCGGACGATGGGCCGAAGAGGGCATGGGCAGGCGTGCTTTGCGCATGGCGTTCTTTCCCTCTTAAGGTTTACCCGCGGGGGGCATTTTGTCGCCCCACGGCAGTCGCAGGGTGAAGCGTGCGCCCTTCCCGGGGGCGGAATCCACTGCCATGGTGCCCCGGTGGTGACTGGTCACGATAAAATACGATACCGACAGCCCCAGACCGGTGCCCACCCCCACGTCTTTGGTCGTGAAAAAGGGTTCGAAAACCCGTTTGCGGGTTTCTTCATCCATGCCCGGGCCGTTATCGTTCACTTCGATACGCACGAAGCCGGGTTCACGGGAAAGGCGAAGGGTAATGCGGGGTGTGCCCTTGGTCGCGCCGGCCGGACCAAATGCCTGGGACGCGTTGCGCAGGAGATTCAGGATGACCTGGCCGATTTCAGTGGCCACGCAGGGGACCGGCGGCAGGCCGTCTTCATATTCGCGCACGATCTCAATCTGGCGGAAGTCGTATTTTTTGCGCAGGTCATAGTCATGGGCCGCCAGGGCCACTGTTTTTTCAAGCAATTCTTCCATCGCGGTCGGCACCAGGCGGGCATCGCTGGGCCGGCTGAAATGGAGCATATCGGCGACCGTGGTGGAGGCCCTTTCGCCGGACTGGCGGATGCCGTCGATAAACCGGCTGATCCCCCGCGCTTCCAGATAGCCACGGATGCTGGCCAGGTCGGTTCCGAACAGGGCTGCCACGGTGTGGTTCTCGGCCAGGGCCGGATCGAGGCGGCGCACGATATTCTGGGCGCTTTGCAGGATGCCGCTGAGGGGGTTGTTGATTTCGTGGGCCATGCCGGCGGCCAGCCCCCCCACCGAGAGCATTTTCTCCGTCTGCACCATGGTGTTTTCCATGCGCACCCGGGCCGTCACGTCGTCGATCCGGATGACAGCGCCTTCCAGAGTCTCGATATCCAGGGGGTAGACCATGATGTCGGCATAATGAATCTGACCGCCCATCGGATAGGCCACCTTTTCGGCCTGCCGGACGCTTCGTTCGCGGATGGCCTCTTTGACCATGCCGCCCAGGGGCTGCATGAGGGGATAGATGTGTCCCAGATTCTGGTTGCGGGCTTCGGCGCTGCTTACCCCGGTGGCCTTCTCGGCGGCGCGGTTCCATTGGGTGACGCGTCCCCAGCGGTCGACCCCCACAAGAACGGACGGCATCGAGTTAATGATGCTGGCCAGGTAATGCTGCAGGCGCTCCCTTTCGTTGATTTCGTTTTCGAGGCTGCTGCTGTAGGCTTCCAGCCGTTCCATGAACTGGTTGAAGTAGTTGGCCAGACGACCGATTTCGTCCCTGGAGCGCCGCTCCATGCGGACGCTGTAATTGCCGCCGGCGCCGGATGAAAAATGGTTCATGAGTTGCTTGAGGGGGGTGGTGATGGAATTGCTGATGGTCAGCGTCAGCGGCAAAACGATGATAAAGGACATGAGCACAGTGGCCAGGATCAGGCGGTGCATGGTGTTCAGGGGGGCATAAAACTCGTCGAGATAGCTGGAAGAGGCCACGATCCATTGATATTCGGGAATGTGGTTGAAAATCACCAGTTTGTCACGGGCCCTGTTTTCCCCCGGGTTTTCCCATGAATAGGTGATCTTGCCGCTTTTGCGGGCGCAGATTGCCTTGATGAATTCAAGGCCGTTGCGGTCCCTGGCATGCAGGTAGTTGCCGCTGACCTGGGGGTGCAGCACCATGTTGCCGTGCTCGTCGATGATATAGGAATAGCCGGTCTGGCCGAACTGCAGGGAGAGGATGCTGTCGCGGAAGTCGTCCACATTCACCAGTTCGTGAAATTCTTCCCGGTAGGACGAAACCGAAATGATCCAGTCCCAGGGCTCGAAATAATTCATGTAGAGGGCCTTGGGGCGGGCCCGGGCCTCGCCGGGGTTCATCCAGTCGTATTCCAGGTAGCCGTCCTTGCGGACGGTCTGTTCACGGATGAAGGCATACTCGGACAGATTGGCGCCGATCAATTCCTGCTTGGGATGAACGTTGATGATCCCGGTACTGTCCAGACAGTAGACGTATCCGGTGGCCCCGATGGACTGACTCAGGATGATTTCGGCGACCCTCTGCCGGGCTTCGCTTTGAGTGAGGTGGCCGGCCAGCGCCTGCCCATGGAAATAGGCTGCGATGTCGTGATTTTTTTCCGCTACGGCCCGGAGATGGTTTTTGATGGAGGTGGCCGCCGAGGTCCGGACCATATTGAGAATCGAGGTGGTGGTGTTCTTCAGCTCGCTTTCGATATTGGATTCCAGCGTCTGGCGGACGACGGAGTATACGACCATACTACCCAGGATGATGCACAGGATGAAGACCGCGGAATAGCCGGCCAGCAGTTTGTGCTGGATGCGCAGATCCCGAAAAGACTGAAAAATCGGCATGTCACGCCTCCCTGAACCACTGTTGGGATGGACGTTCAGCAATGCTACCGCATTTTTGTGGGGGCCTGTTCCCTGGCCGTTACGCCGGAAAAATCCGGATCATCGGAAGCGGGCCATGGCCCGCGCAAACCCGGGCAGGGCGTTCACGATGGTGTCGTCATCCACACAGAAGGCGATGCGGAAATGGCCGGGCCCCATGAACCCGCTGCCCGGGACGACAAGAATCAACTCTTCCTGCAGGGCCTGCACGAATTGGACATCATCGGCGATGGGGGTTTTGGGGAAAAGATAAAAGGTGCCCGGCGGCGTCGTGAATTCATAACCGGCTTCGGCCAGTCCCTGGCACAGGAGATCCCGTTTGCGCTGGTAAAGGCTGATGTCGACACTGGTGCCCTGTAGACAGGCGACGATTTTCTGCATGAGGGCGGGCGCATTGACAAAACCCAGAATCCGGTTGGCCAGCGCCATGCCGTTCAGGAGGTCGTCATGATAGTCGGCGGCCGGGTTGACCGCGGCAAACCCGATGCGTTCGCCCGGAATGGAAATATCCTTGGAATAGGAGGTGCCGATGATGCTGTTGGCATAGCATTGAAAAATGCTGGGTACCGGATGATTGTCGAAAACGATTTTACGGTAGGGTTCATCGGACACCAGGTAGATGGTGCGATCGAACTGTTCGCTCTTGCGCCGCAGAAGTTCGCCCAAAGCCTCGAGACTTTCCCGGCTGTAAATCTGGCCGGTGGGATTGTTGGGCGAGTTGATCAGGACGACCTTGGTGCGCTCGGTAATGGCCTCTTCCATACGATCGAGGTCCAGGGAAAAATCCGTGTGGGTGGGCACGGTCTTCAGCACCCCGCCGTGGTTGTCGGCGTAAAAACCATACTCAACGAAGCAGGGAATGGGGGTCAGCACTTCGTCCCCGGGGTCAAGCAGCGTTTTCAGGGCCACGTTGAGGGCGCCGGAAGCGCCGCAGGTCATGATGATTTCGGTTTCACTGAGGACGGCACCCTGTTCGGCCGCCAGATACTTGGCCACGGCCTGTCGGACGTGGGGATACCCCGTATTGGGCATGTAGCCGTGTTCGCCGCTGCAGGAGCAGGCGGTTTCGGCCAGGGTTTTGTCAAAGCAGTCGGGCGCGGCAATGTTGGGGTTGCCGAGGCTGAAGTCGAACACTTTTTCGGCGCCGTGCAGGGCCTTGAGGCGTCCGCCCTCTTCAAACATTTTGCGGATCCAGGACGAGCGGTTGATGAACGAATCGATTTTTTTGGCAATGGTCATGACAGTCCAATCCATCGGCTGGCGTGCGTGGCGGCACGCATGAGGTTGATTAAGAAGAGGCCCGGCCCGGTTCGGCAATCGCTATCGGCCGCGTTGTAAATTAAACGCCCTCCACGGCAACCACTTCCGGGATTTCCCGCTTGAGAAACTTTTCAATGCCATTTTTGAGGGTCATCTGGGACATGGGGCAACCGGCACACGCCCCCTTGAGGCGCACTTTGACAATGCCGTCGACAACGTCCACCAATTCCACGTCCCCCCCGTCCGCTTGCAGCGAGGGGCGAATTTTGTCCAGCACTTCCTTGACTTGATCCCGCATGATGTCCTCCCTATGGGCTTCCGCCGTCCGTGGGAGACGGCGTCGGGTGGTATATCGTATACGGCAAGGCCGACCGACGTCAACCGGCATCCTTTTGCCGGGCCCGGTAAAAGGCCTGACGGAAGGCATGGTAGCGGTCTTCCGCGATGGCCTGGCGTATATCCGCCATGAGATGGATATAGTAGTGGATGTTGTGAATGGAATTCAAGCGGTAAGCCAGTAGCTCCCGGGCAGTGTAAAGATGGCGCAGATAGGCCCGGGAATAGTTCCGGCAGGTGTAGCAGGTGCAGGTGCTGTCAATCGGGGCCGTGTCCTGACGAAAGCGGGCATTGCTGATATTGAGTGTCCCCCGGGATGTAAAAAACTGGCCGTTGCGGGCGTTGCGGGTGGGCATGACACAGTCGAACATATCCGCTCCCCGGGCCACCAGTTCGACCAGGTTCTCGGGGGTGCCCACCCCCATGATGTAGCGCGGCCGGTCGGCCGGCAGGAGCGGCAGAGCGGCTTCCGCAATTTCGAGCATGAGGTCGGTCGGTTCCCCCACGCTGAGCCCTCCCAGGGCATATCCCGGAAAATCCAGGTCCCCCAAGGCCTTGGCGGATTGTTGCCGCAGGTCGGGGAACATCCCCCCCTGGACAATGCCGAACAGGGCCGCATCCGGGCGGGCCTTGGCCTGCCAGGTCGTCTTGCAGCGCTGTGCCCAGCGCGTGGTCAGTTCCAGCGCGGCCCGGGCGTCTTCCCGGGAGGCCGGATATCCGATGCACTGGTCCAGGCACATGATGATGTCCGAATCCAGCGTGATCTGGATTTCGATGGACTTTTCCGGTGTCAGCAGATGTCGGGAACCGTCGATATGCGACCGGAATGTGGCCCCGTCTTCACTCATTTTTAAAAGGGTGGCGAGCGAGAAGATCTGAAAACCGCCGCTGTCCGTGAGAATCGGGCCCGGCCAGTGCATGAAATCGTGCAGACCGCCAAAGGGCGCAATCACCTCACAGCCCGGCCGCAGGTATAAATGATAGGTATTGCCGAGGATGATTTGGGCGCCGGCTTCCTTCAGGTCCTCCGGTGTCAGCGCTTTGACCGTGCCGAGGGTTCCCACCGGCATGAAAACCGGGGTCTTGACCTGGCCGTGGGCGGTTTGAAAAGCGCCGCAGCGGGCGGCGGTTTCGGATGAGCGGGCATGGACTGAAAAGGACAGGGTCATGGTAAAGCGTCAGTTCCGTTCTTTTAAAGTTGGGTTTCAGGCGATCAGCATGCCATCGCCATAGCTGAAAAAACGATAGCCCTGGTTAACGGCTTCACGGTAGCCGTCCAGGATGGCCTCGCGTCCGGCAAACGCGGATACCAGCATCAGCAGGGTCGACTGGGGCAGGTGAAAATTGGTGATCATGGCGTCCACCATGCGGAACCGGTAGCCGGGATAGATATAAAGATCGTTCTGGCCTTCCGTGGCCCGCAAGCGGCCGTCCGGTCCGGTGGCGTATTCCAGGGTGCGCACACTGGTGGTGCCCACCGCCACAATGCGTCCTCCCCCGGCCTTGTGGCGATTGACCGTTTCCGCAACTGCCGATGGAACGTGGAAGCGTTCGGCGTGCATGCGGTGGTCGCGAATGTCGTCGACCCGGACCGGCACGAAGGTGCCGTAACCCACATGCAGGGTCAACGCAACGATCGGGATGCCCCGGGCTTCAATGGCCTGCATGAGATCGTCGGTGAAGTGCAGGCCGGCCGTGGGGGCGGCCACCGCCCCGGCGTGGGCGGCATAGACGGTCTGGTAGTCGTGTCGATCCTGCGGGTTGGCGGCAGGGTCGGTCCTCTTGATATAGGGCGGCAGCGGTACCGCCCCGATGTTATCCAAAACCGCTTCCAGGGGCGCCTGGCTGGAAAATTGAAGGGTATGAACGCCATCCCGGGAATCGAGCACATCGGCGGTCAGCATATCACCAAAAAGCAGGTGCGTTCCGGGCCGGGGCGATTTGGAGGCTTTGACCAGGCATTCGCTGATGAAAACACCTTTGGTATCGAGCTGTTCCAGTCCGCCGGCATAGTCCAGGATGAGCACTTCCACTTTGCCGCCGGTGGCCTTGTGTCCGAAAAGACGGGCCGGCACCACCCGGGTGTTGTTGACCACCAGAAGGTCACGGGGGCTCAGCAGATGGGGGAGGTCCACGAACCGGCGATGGTCAACAGCACCGGTTTGGCGGTCCATGACCATCATCCGGGCGTGATCACGTTCTGCGGCCGGCGTCTGGGCGATCAATTCTTCCGGAAGATCGAAATGGTAGTCATGCAGTGCATACATGGCCGGGTCATCCTGATTTGCCGATGTAGGTTAGGGCCAGTCCCACGGCCATCAGCACAAGGCCGAACCGCCGGAGGGTTTCTCCGGGCATGGCCTGGATTTGAAGCATCCAATTTTTCATTTTTTCCGGGAAGGCGAAATAGGGGAGACCCTCGATGATCATCACCATCCCCAGCACACAAAGAAAAAATTTCATCCGGTATCATTTCCATTGCGGTTTTTGGGGGGAGGACTATAGACTGGTGAATACGGACTTGTCAAAAAGAAACCCGATATCCCTATCTATGGAATTCAAGGAGCCGTTTTGCCCTCTACCCATTCGGCCCGGGGATGGCGTTATATCGTGTCTGTCCATGAATGGTAGATTTTGGTTTCTGGCAAGGCCCGAGCGCATTTTCCCTCTCCGCGGGATATTATCCCGCTTGACGGGAATTCCCGTCTAATCGATTCCGATCGGTGGGTGTCAACCGGAGGAATAGCCCACTATTGCGAGGATTGAAAACGAGCGCGAACGCCGCCAGGGGCCGAAAGGTGCCATTTGTGGGTGGGCACTATCTATCCCGGACAACCCAACGATACCCAGAAAGGAGAGCCTCGCCGATGCGCATCTATTTCCATTATCTCTTTGCCGTGGGCGCCCTCACCCTCTATGGGGGCCAGGTCTGACCGTTTTTGGAGAGCCTGTCCCCCGTGATGCTGGGGACGACGTTAGGCGTGGCTTTTATCCTGGCGCTCGCATTGCGCGGGCCGCTGGAGCGGCGAATGGTGCTGGCGGTTGCGTTGGAGAAGCGCCCCCGACGGCAGTTTATACTGGAGTTGAGCTTGTGTATGGGGGCGGGTAGCCTCGTGGGGGTGTTTAACCATTATGTGCACCAGTTTTATCTCGTCAGTGCATTGAGTTTGCTTTCCGGTTGCCTGGTGGCGGGCTTTTTCATGGGGCTCGATATGGCCTTGGCCCGTGAGCGGAACGGTATACAGGAGGCTCTTGATCAAAACCGGAATGTCAGTCCGCCGAAGAAATATTACCCCATGACCCGCCGATTTTCGGTGGTGGCGCTCTGCCTCAGCTTTTTTATATGTCTTATTCTGGCATTGGTCATTTCCAGGGATTTTGCCTGGCTGGCCCAGTCCACCACCAGTGCGGCTTCCCTCAAGGAGGCCGAGCGTACGGTGATGATCGAGGTGGTGTTCATCATGGCGGTCCTGCTGGGGCTGGTGGTCAACCTGATTGTTTCCTATTCGCGCAACCTGAAGCTGCTCTTCAACAATGAGACCCGGGTTCTCGAAAACGTTTCCCGCGGCGATCTGTCCCGTATGGTGCCGGTGGCCACACGGGACGAGTTTGGCGTGATTGCCGGCCATACCAACACGATGATCACGGGATTACGGCACCGCACGGAACTGCTGCAGGCCCTCAAGCTGGCCGATGACGTGCAGCAAAACCTGTTGCCGCGACGGGGGACGGACTTCAAAGGCGCTGATATCGCCGGCGCCAGCCTTTATTGTACGGAAACCGGGGGCGATTATTATGACTTCTTCCAACTGCCGGAAGGGCGTCTGGGGATTGTCGTCGCGGATGTCTCCGGGCACGGCATCAGCTCCGCCCTGCACATGACCACCGCCCGGGCCCACCTTGTTTCGGGGGTCCAGACCTATGAGAGCGGTCCCCGGCTTATCGGGGCGGTCAACCGATTCCTGAGTCAGGATATCCAGGCCACGGGCTGGTTCATCACCCTGTTCTGGCTGGAAATCGATCCTGTCGGGCAGCAATTGACCTGGATACGGGCCGGGCATGATCCGGCGTTGTTTTATGATCCGACCCGGGATCGCTTCGAACGTCTCGAGGGGAACGGCATGGCGTTGGGTATCGAACACGATTACCGTTATCAGGCCTATACGCAAAAGGGCTGGGCCAAGGACAGCATTGTCCTGATGGGCACCGACGGCCTGCATGAAACCCGGGATCCCGCAGGCCGCATGTATGGCGTCGAAAACCTTTGCGAGACGATTCGCAGGCACCGGGAGGGGGCGGCGGCCGCGATCAAAGACGCCATTCTGCAGTCCATCGACGCCTACCGACAGGATCGGCCGCGAGAGGACGATACGACCCTGGTGGTGGTCAAACTGGGTGGGGCATCCTAAAATCCGCTTGTCAATGGGGGGCTTTCGGTGTAGCACATCAAAAGTCCCCTGATGTCTAACCCGTTGCCTCCGAAAAATGCTTCGCGGGCGAACGACTGTTCGCCATGGCAGGAGATCCTTCATGGCCAAACCGCGTCCATCCGTGGTTAAGCGCTCCATCAACAGCTGGATTCTTGGCCGCAACACCAAATTGCAGTTGGTGGTCCTGGTCTTGATTGCCGTAACGGTTGTTGCCCGGGTTTTGCCTCTGGAAATGCAGAAACGGATCGTCAACGAGGCCATTCGGCTGCGGCAGGTGGATCTGCTCATCCGTTACTGCGCCATTTATCTGGCTTCCGTCGTAACCGCCAGCGGTCTTAAATACCTGATTACCGTGTTGCAGGTGATGATCAGCCAGCGAACCCTGGCGCGGATGCGCAAGGGCTTGTTCGCCCATATCATTTCCCTGCCGCTCAATTTTTTTCGCAACACCCAGCCGGGTCTGGTGGTGTCCTCGCTTATATCCGAGCTGACCCTGCCGGCCAACTTCGTGGGAATGGCCATCGCCGTGCCGGTCATCAACCTGCTCACCCTGGTGGCCTTTGCCGTCTATCTTTTTTTTCTCAATCCCTGGCTGGCGGGTCTGTCCCTGTCGATTTATCCCATCGTGATATTTCTCGTGCCGTTGCTTCAGAAACGGGTCAACCAGGCCAACAAGAAGCGTGTGGATACGACCCGCGTGTTATCCGACAAGATCCAGGAGACGATTTCCGGGATTCACGAAGTGCATGGCAACGCGGCTTACGACATCGAAAACCGCAAGCTTGGCGGCATTGTCGATCGGCTTTACCGGATCCGCCTGCGCTGGGATTTTTTCCGGGCCAGCGTGAAAGTTACCAATAATTTTTTTACCAGTCTGGGGCCTTTTCTCGTCTTTATCCTCGGTGGTTATCTGACCATACAGGGGCAGCTGGAGCTGGGAGCGCTGGTGGCCTTTCTTTCGGCCCAGGAAAAACTCTACGATCCCTGGAAGGAGCTTATCCAGTTCTACCAGGTATACCAGGACGGCAGCGTCACCTATACCAAAACCATGCGCTATTTCGACACCCAGCCAGACCATGCCCTGGCCCCTTCCGATCGCGCCCCCTATCATCTGGACGGCCATGTGGAAGTGAGGAATCTCGCGTTTGTCACCGGCGACGGGATTCGCCTGCTGGACCACATCTCCCTGGAACTCAAACCGGGCGAACATATGGCCCTGGTGGGATTTTCGGGCAGTGGCAAGAGCACGCTGGCCCAATGCATCGGTCAGCTTTATGCTTACACCGATGGGCAGGCCCTGTTTGGAAACGCCGAAGTTCGCGAACTGACCAAGCAAGACATGGCCCTGAATATGGGGTTTGTGGCCCAGACGCCGTTCATCTTCGACGGGACGATCGAAGACAATTTGCTCTATTCCTGCCAGGCTGCCCGTGATGCTTCCGCCGGGGCCTACGAAGCATCCGAGCCGTCCCTGGAAGATATGATCCAGGTCCTGCACCAGACCGGGCTTTTCGTCGACACCCTGCGGTTCGGTCTAAACGCGATGCTCGATGCGGAACGCGACCGTGCGCTTGTGGAACAGCTGGTCCGGGTGCGTAAAAATTTCCGGCAGCAATTCGGCAAAACCCTCGCCAAATATGTGGAATTTTTTGAAGAAGACCGCTACTTGTATCATTCCAGCGTGGCGGCGAATTTGTTGTTCGGTACATCCAAACGCCAAGAATTCAGCGGCCCGGCCCTGGCCGCGAATCGTGATTTTATCGCTTTTCTGGAAAAAGCCGACTTGAAAAGGCCGCTCATGGAACTCGGGGCCGACCTGGCCCGGCAGACGGTGGATATCCTTGGCAATCTCCCTCCCGAAAAAGTTTTTTTCGAACAGAGCCCGATTGCCCCGGAGGAACTGGATGAGTTCAAACCGTTGGCCCAGCAGACACGCCATCATAAACTGCACCAGTTGACTTCGGCGGAGCGGTACAAGCTGCTGGAGCTGGCGCTGCGCTTTATTCCCGGGCGCCATAAAATGGTATCTTTCCCCGAACTCCTGGAGCGGCTCATTCTGGAGGGCCGCGCCCTGTTCAAAGAGCAGATTCACAAGGATCATCCGGATGCGTTTGCCTTCTACGACGAGGGAGACTATATTTTTTCCCAGACGATCCAGAACAATATATTTTTCGGCAAAACCAAAACCACCAGGCCCAAGGCCCAGGACTCCATTGTCCAGAGCATTATTCAGCTGCTGATCGAGGAAGACCTTCTTGAGACGATCGTCGGCATCGGTATGCAGTTTCAGGTCGGCAGCAAGGGGGACAAGCTGTCCGGCGGCCAGCGCCAAAAGCTGGCCATCGCCCGCGTCTTTTTAAAATCGCCGCATCTGCTGATTATGGACGAGGCCACTTCCGCGCTGGATAACAATTCCCAGGCCCGCATCCAAAATTTTCTGGGAACCCGCCTGAAGGGCAGGACGACCGTGATTGCGGTGGTTCATCGCCTGGACATCATCAGCGATTATGACAAGGTGGCGGTGATGAAGGCGGGTAAATTGATTGAAATCGGAAGTTACGACGATCTCATGGCTCAAAAAGGAGTGCTTTATGGACTCATCCATGGAAAAAAATAAATCCGATGCGTCGTGCGAGTTCCAACAAAACCTGGAGATTCTCAGACAGATCGAGTTTTTTGCCGGCCTTCCGATGGAGACCTTAAAGGTCTTCGCCTATCTGTGTCGGCGTGAATCCTATACCACTGAAGATTTTGTTTTTCACGAGGATGACGATGACGGCCAGGCGGTCTACATTATCAACGGCCAACTGTTCCTGATCCATGAAACCGATGATGGCGAGGAGACCCTGCGGACCTACCAACCCGGGGACTTTATCGGCGGCCTTTCGCTGCTGGCGCCCGGTCGGCGTCTGTTTTCCCTCAAGGCCGGACAGGATACGGAATGCATGGTGATGACCCGGGAGAAGTTCGCCAAGGCCATCGCGCAATTCCCGGAGCTGGTCCCCAGGATTTTTCGGTCGGTTGTGGACAGCATCCGCCGCTGGGATCAGCAACTCCTCTTTGCAATGACGGAAAAAGGCTTATCATTGGAGGGAATGACCGGTATCAGCGCCCTGTGAGAAAAGGTCCCCCTGTGATGGCGCATTTCGAAAATCCCGAACAAAAGAAGCCGATGGGAAGCATATCGTTTGCTCTAAAAAACAACTTGTCGGAACTGGATGTCCTGTGCGAACATCTCAGCGGGTTTTGTCGCTCCTGCGGGGTTTCCAAACGCCAGACTTTCGAAATCAATCTGGCGCTGGATGAGTTGTTTACGAATATTATCAATCATGGGTTTACGGACGGTGACGAGCACCATGTGCAGGTCACCTGTGTGAGCGAAGACAACGCCCTTAAAATCACCATCGAGGACGACGGCATCCCCTTCAATCCGACCGACGCCCCCCATCCGAATCTCAAATGCGCTTTCAAGGATCGCGAGATCGGTGGCCTGGGGATTCATCTGATACGCTCTTATATGGATCACATCGAGTACCGCCGCCGGGGTGGGAAGAATGTGCTTGTTTTGACCAAGGAACTTTGATCTGTCTCTGTTAGATCCCATTGAAGGCCAAAATTTTGTTCTGGCCACGATGTAAGGAGGAAAGAATGGATATTACCGAAACCAAGCATGAACAGTACAGTGTGTTCAAGCTCGATGGCCGCCTGGATTCCAATACTGCGATGGGCTTTGAACAAAAACTATTCGACTGTATCGAGAACGGAACCCAACGATTGATTTTGGATTTTCAGGATCTGGATTATATCTCCAGTGCGGGGTTGCGGGTGATTCTCAAGGCCACCAAGAATCTTAAAAGTGCCGAGGGCAAGTTGGTGCTCTGCGCCATGCAGGATTATGTCAAGGAGGTATTCGAGATTTCCGGTTTCGATTCATTCCTGCCCATCGAGGCGACATTGGACGATGCGATCAAAACGGTCTGACCCTTCCTTCCGGCGTTCCGGTGCCGTTCTTTCCGATCGGCGGCCGCATATGCGACCTATCCCTTCCGGTTGTTCCCCTTGCGCTGCCCCGGGGCCATCCCGATAATGCCGCGTCGTCCGAGTTCCCGCAGGAATTGGGTCACTGCGGTTTCGGCTTCCTTGGGATGTACCTGGGTTTGACGGGCAAATTGCCGCACGATGTCACCGACTGAGCGGTGCCCATCGATTAAATCCCAAGTCAGACTGCCCAATTCGTCCAGTTCCAACTGGCGCGCCGGTGGTTTGGCCGGGCTGCTGGAAAAGCGCCGTGCCAATTCGGCGATCCAGGGTTTTAAGACCAGCGGATACCGCAAGCGGATGACATCATCTGTTGTGCGGGAGGCCTGAATAGCCCCGCTTTTTACGGGAACACAGCGCAGAGCTTCATCCCGTGACAACCGGGGGGCGGCAGCTTTTTTTCTAAATAATCCCATACGATCGGCAAATCCTGTCAAAAATATCCCCTTCGGCAACACCTTCGGCCCCTACCGCCAGGATTCGGTTGGCATCTGGTCGGTGCCAGATGCGCAGTGCATTGACGGGCGGGGCTGATGCTGTTCTTAGACGCCCCAGGCGGTTTCGCCAGCTGCTGTTGGGCCAGCGCCACTCTAAACCCTGTTCGACGGGATGCCCGGGGTCCTGGGCCGCCACAGCCGGGAGCAGACCGTTGGCCTGAACGATGGGGGTCAGATGACCCTTCGCGCGCGCCAAAAGGACGTCGGCCGGGCTCCAGCGCCACAGGGTCACCACGGCCCCGGCATGGCTGAAAACGAGTTCAAAGCGGCCGGCATTGAACGCAAACCGTGTGAGCCGGTAGGCCTCGGGCAGGACTGCGGCAATGTCATAGACGGCAAAGGTGGGGCCGGATTGTGTATCATGATCTTTAAACGAGGCCAGCACGCGGGGGGCCATGTCGCCCACCGGGTCGTAGAATTGGAGCAATGTGGCCCGGCAGCATTGCCGGCAGTAATACAATAGGCCCTGGCCGCTTAAATGATCCCCCTTCCAGGAGAAGCAAGCCAACTCCGCTTCCGGGGGGAAATCCGGCCATTCGGCCGGCGGGGGTATCTGTTTCACGGGCGGGGGCGACGGGTTTAATCCCGACCGGGTCAATTGCTTGAGATGACGCGGGAACGAAAATCGGCCCCGAATGGGTGCGGTTTTAAGCTCCATGGCCGGGCGGAATCGATATTCCAGCAGGGCATAGCCTTCGCCGAGTTGGCCGGTTTCCCATTCTGACGGAATCGCCAGGGAGATGCCGGCCCAGACAAAGGGCTTGGTGTCACCGCTATACGACGGCCTGTTGGCGGGAGTGATCACCGTTATTCAATCGGGAACGAGCGCATTCCAGTCTTCCGCGCTCAGGGATTCGAGAGGCCGGTGGCTCGCCTTTTGCGAATATCCCGCCTGAGGCGTTTTATCGCGAGAGCACTGACGTTCTTTTTTCATGGCGCTGACCAAGGTCAGTTTAATGGCATTGCCAAATTTTTCTTCGGTATCCCGGTTGTTGTGACTCAAGTGCATCGTGATCCGGTTGCCGTCGGCATCGATAAACGACCATTTCCAATCGATGACGATATGGAAAGGATCCCCTTCGTAGGCTGTCGGTTTGCCAAAGCGTTTTTCCACACGTTTCAAGAGCGCATCATAGAAGGCCCGGCTGGCATCGGCATATTTGAGCTTGATCCGGACGACGTGTCCCGGCTGCGCACAGGTTCCGTAGACAATCAGTCCACTTTTGAATCCGGGCAAGGCCGCGATTTCCACCTCCCGGAGGTATTCCCTGTAGCGCAAGGGGAGCACGGTTTCCATCTGGAGGCGGTTTTTGATTTGGGCGACATTCTGGCCGAGTGTGAATCCGGCCACGCCATGGGGAATGTCGCCGGCCTGGAGCGGGACGGCGTTCAGGGACACCATGAGCACAATGATAACAACCAGGCGTTTCATGACCCTTCCTTTCATGCGACCTTTCGTTTTACGGACGGACACCACTTAATATGCCAATCGCCCCAGGGATTTCAAGATCAGGGTAAAGGCCATGGCAAACATCCCGGTCAGCCCCATACCGCAGGAAAAGCCGGCCAAAAGGACCGGGGCATATTGCCGCCACATGGCGCCGTAGCGCTTCAGGAAAAAGAATCGTCCGAGCAGGGCCCCGATGACTTCCAGGATCAGCCCGTGGGGCGCACTTTGCCCCAGCCCGCGAACTACGCCGTAAATGAGCAGAATGGGAAGCCCCAGGAGGGTCAGCACGCAATAGGTGATCAGTCCGAAACCGAAGCCGGACAACAGGGACGTGGCGCTGAGGGCCTGGAAAAATAAGGAGTTGCCCTCGATGGTGGAGGTTTGCATGAGCAGGGTGTTCAGGGCCTGCAGATGCCAGAGCTCCTGCGCATAGGGATAGCTGCTGGAGGGAATGGGGGCCAGCCGCCAGATGAACTGGGAAAACAGCAGGCTGGCGGTCATCACCACCGGGAAGACGACGATTTCTGCCTTGATGATGCCCCGGATGCTGGTGCCGGTGAGTTCGATCTGGCGGAAATTGACGGTGGCTTCCCCATAGTTGTGGATGGGAATCGGGGCGTACCAGATTTCGATGCCCTGGTAGCCGAAAAATTTGGCGCCGGCAATAAAGCTGGCCTCGCGTATGAGGGGCAGGCTCACAAACTGGCCGGCAATACCCTCCATGCGTGCGGTGATGTAAGACACGATCGGTGTATAGACAAACCCATAGCAGATAAAGAAAATCCACGGGAAGGTGGGTACCAGCCACACACACAGCACCACGTAGGCCAGGGTGGAGAAGACATAGATGCCGATGGATATCCAGAAATTGAAATCGCCGCGTCCGGGCGGCGGATGAAAGAGGTCTTTCCAGGAGCCCCGTCCTCCGGCCGTCTCCGTGCGGAAGGATTTAATCACATGCCAGACGCCGATGGCGGCAATGGCCAGGCCCAGGCCGATACCGAAGCTCATGTAAAAATCAAAATTATTGGCGAAAATGGTATCCACCGTTCCCATGCCCGGGTGCCAGCGGTGCAGGATCCCTTCCCGGAAGAGAATGGGATTGGCGATGATGGTGATGATCAATCCCACCAGCCCTCCCATGACAGCCCAGAACGGCAGCACCATTCCGATGAAGACGAGCCCCAGGTCCAGTTGAATACCGGTGGCCACGGCCGGCAGGACATCCTCGGTGTGGCGGGTCAGTTCGATCCAGGGGATGGGGATAAGGCGAATGGGCTGGGTAAACAGGAGATCGGAAACCGTGGGCAGCAGGACATAGATTCCGCCGAAGAGCAAGCCGATCATGCCGCCGATGGAGAAAACGCGCCATTTCCAGCCCTTTTTGCGGTCCTCGGTGGACTCGGCCAGTGCCATGGTGCCCAGGGCCCCCACCGGCGCCATGGGAAAGGGCAGTTTTTCCACATCCGACGTGATGCGGTAGAGGGCATAGCCCAAACCGAACTGGTCGATCCGCTGAATAATCTGGGCCCCCACCAGCAGGAGAATTGGAATCAGCCAATCCCGATGGAAAAACGTGCGTTCGACCAGGGACTCCGAGTCCACCGAGGGTGCGATCCAACCGGGGATGAATTCGGTCAGGCCGAGCATACGGGCGGCGTCGGATTGAATGAGGTACTGGTTCCAGAGAAGCCCCTGAAAGGGTGAGGCCAGGGCTGCGCCGGCCATGTAGTACAGCAGGAAAATCTCCTGCTGTTTGAGTTCCGTATAAGAACGCTTGGCGATTTCGGCGAAGAGAATGATGGTGACCCAGCGGGCGGCCGGTCCGATACCGGTGCCGATGACCAACTGAAGATACATACTGCCCGGCATCATGAGAAAGCCGATGAAAATGGCGCCCACGATGGTTTTCCAGTCGAAGCCCTCCTCGAAATGCGTGGGGGGCTTGAGCAGATCCCGATATTCCTGCAGTTCTTTATCTTCGTACATGGTCTGTCCGCATGGCCTACGAGGGCAGTACTTGATAGCTGGCATCGGAGAAAAGCCCGACAAGGGCCCAGATGCCCCCCATCAGAAAATCACCGACAATCAGTCCGATAAAAAGATAACGGATTTTTTTAAACAGGGCGACGCCGCCATAGCGCATGCACAGGGCATTGCAAAGCCAGCCCACAAAAAAGCTGAACCAGAGGATGCGCATGGCGGAACTGTAGCAGGTCAGGTAGCCGATGGGGTGCAGGGGCCACCAGTAAAACCGATGGTAGCCGACCACCAGCAGCAGCATAACGCCGGCACCGGCCAGTGCGAAGTTGCGCACCCACTGGCTCGTCTCCGGCGGGGTTTCAATCAACGCCACCACGTTTTCGTAGGTATGCAGGGTGGTGCCGCTGGCCCAGTCCAGGCCGAGCTCACGGATGCCGTATTTGTAACACAGGGCCAGCATGGCGGTGAAGGAAACGATCACCCCCAGCAGCAGGGCGATGGAGATGGTTGTCAGCATGCGTCGCCGTTGCCTGATTTTTTGCGTGATACGGCTGGCATGTACCAGGGAGGGCATCAGCGACTCGCGCAGATCGAGGAAGAGGGCTTTCTGGACGATGCCGGCGATAAAGATGCCCGCCGCCGAAAAGATGCCCGGGCCGAAGATCGTGATTACCCCATCCAGAGGGGCCGCTGTAAGGGTGAAATAGGCCAGGCCGCCCTGGGTGATGATGCGGCTGGCCACCAGCATGATCATCAGAAAGGCGCCGATGACCAGTCCGGACACCCACCAGCCTACCCCCAGCAAGTGGAACCAGGCCATCAGGACGAGAATGCCGCCCAGCAGTCCCCAGGCCGCCAGGCGGGTGGAAAACCAAATGTTGCGCCCTGTTCCGGGGGCCAGGCCAAACGCTTTCCGGGCGACATCCGTCAGGTGATAGCGGGCCAGCCACACGATAAAAAGAAAAAAGATGCCGTAGGCGCCCACCATCTGCATTTCCTCGGGTCGGGACAGGGTGGGACCGAAGGTGATGCCCAGCGCGGCGGCCGGTATAGTGTAACCCATCACCGCCAGCAGACCGAATAGCAGGCTCCCCAGAAGAAAAAAGAACCAGAAGGAAAACGAAATCTGGCGGGTGGTCAGGAAGGCAAACCCGATAAAGGCCGGATAGATATAGATTTTCAGCTTGTAAAAACCGGAGAACAAACCGAATTTGGGGAAATAAGCGCCGGCCAGGATAAGGGTGGGGACCTGGGGCACGGCCGGAAAATAGAAGTTCAACCCGTTGAGCAGGTGCAGGGTGGCCGGAATCAGAAGCCCCACCAGCATGAACCGATTCAGCAGGAATTGTCCCATGGCATCCTGGGAATAGGCCTCTTCCATCAACAGGGGCACCCGCAGCAGGGGAAAATTCATGCGCTCGTTGCGCAGCCATTGCTGGCTGAGAAGGTTCACCAAACAGATCATGACAAAATAACACAGGCCGACAAAAAGACCCCAGGAAACCAGCGAAGGCAGCCAGACCGCCCAGGGAATGGCCTGCAGCACGGCGGCCCAACCCATGCGCCGTCCCCCCGGGAGGCCGTCATAGAGGGTCGCCACTGCTTCCTGGCTGCGGGGAAACCAGTTGGCCGGGAGCAGGGGCGTCAGGATCTCGGTCCAGCGGTTTTCAGGGGTTGCGAAATGAAATGGCGCGGTGAGATTGATAAAGAAGGTGCGCACCAGACCGGTATAGGCAATACCGGAAACGAGAACCATCAGGAGCCAAACAAACAACAATTCTTTGCCGTTCAGCCAGGGGGAACGTTTGAACAGCTTCCCGCTGCCGGCCATTAACAGCGTCAGCCAAAAGAAAATGAAAAAGGGCGCCAGGGGGAAATGGCCGCCGCCCAGCGGTGTGGCCTGCCGAAAGGCGTTGTTGAAGGGGGTCAGCGCGCAAAGTCCGACCGCCAGCAAAAGTCCCAGGAGAATGGCTCGGGGGCGCAGGCGCGTTTGGCTTGTTGGTGGCAGGGCGGTTCCCATCAGCATTCCACTTCCGCAGACGTATGTTTTGATCGACGAGGTTATGGCTCAAACAGTTGGTGCGGCGGCCGTTTCCAGTGTGTTTTCGTAGTGGGCCAGCGTCCACCCATCCATGGAGCGCCAGATCAACAATTGTTTGCGCAGATCGTTGACAAAGGATTTGTTGATGCGGCCCCAGGCGTTGACTTCGCCGGCTTGGCGCGTGAGGCGAACGCGAATTTCCAGGAATTCGGCATCATCTTCGGCCGGAAGAAACAGGATTTCGACCGCTTGCATGATGCCGAAATCAAAAGGGGCCAGCCAGACACGGGACGTCAATCGAAAACACGCCCGCGGGGCGCCTTCAGGCATTGCTTCCTCTGTGTCCCGGAGACCATCGGAATCCCTCTGGAACGCTATCTCACCGGTTGAAAAAAGTCCATGGGAAACATCCTGATGGCCGGTGAAGTGGCTCAACAGAAAGCCCCCCAGGCTTTTTTGCTCATCCCGTTTGATCAGGAAGGGCAGGGTGATGTCCATGCGGCTCTGGGTCGGGTCCGGCATGCGCCAGGAACGATTGACATCCGGGATGGCGATATTGGCGGCCACCCGGGAAGGGTAAATGACGGAAACCAGCACCACCACGATGACCAGCACCATGGCGGCGACACCGGCCAGGGACGAATAGTTGACCGTAATGCCGGCCCACAGGGCGGTGCCGGCAAAAAGCTTGGCCGCCGTCTGGGCCACCAGATAGCCCAAAACAACACTCAGCACGGCAAACGCGATGGCTTCGGCAATAAACAGGAAGGCCACGTGGGAGGGCGCCAACCCCACGGAGGTATAAATGCCGATTTCCCGCTGGCGTTCGTAGACGCTGCTGATCATGGTATTCAGTACGATGAAAACGGAGATCAGCAGGGGAATGAAGATGTTCGGCACCCCGCTGTATCGAATCGTATCGCTGGAGTGATAAAGGAAAGTGCCCTCGGATTCGCCGCTGAAAAGTTCCAGCCCAAACCGGTCGGCCAGGTTTTGTGCGGCTTCACGGGTGTTCACTTCGGCGGGAGGGATCAGGGCCACGCCTTTCAGCCGTCCGCCGATGGCTTGCAGGGCTCTGTATGGCATATAGATGGTGAGATCGCCGGCCGTGTGCTGGTAGCGGCTTTGAAAGGCCTGGATATCTTCCCCGGATTCGAGGGCTTCCATTTCGATTTCCGTCAGTTGCGTGGAGGCCTCGCTGGGGAAGGTCACGGGGGTCAGGGGTTCGCCGTCCAGATCGGTATGGCTATCCAGTCGGCTGCCATCAAAGACTCCGATAACCCGGTAGCGGGTGCCCCACAACTGCACGGACGCCCGGTCGAGATTATCCAGGTGAATCTCCAGTTTTTCCGCCATGCGTTGTGGGAGAATGACCACCGGATCGATGTCGTTGTCAAACCACCGGCCGGCCACCAACAGACGGTCCAGTCCGGTAAATTGCCCCTCACGGGCCGATAGCCCCACCACGCCCTGGGCTTCAAACGTTTGGGGGCCGTATCTTACCGGGACCCGGGTGACCCGCGTTCGATCCGCGTTTTCGAGCCAGACGCGCGGCCCCACGACAGCCCCCTGGAAGGTGTTGGCCAGGGTGCCCAGGGCCTCCGGCGGCAGATCTTTCCAGCTGGGGGTTTTGAGGAAAAACCCCTGGTAGGGCACGTCCGGCCGGAACATGATCCGGGCATGCAGGCGGGAGGATTTGACGGCGGTGAAACTCATGATCGTGAAGGTCAGGATGATCAGGGTGGTGCAGGTCAGGGCCGTACGCAGCCGGCGTCGCCTGAGATTGCTGACGCCCAGGAAAAAAGCAGCCACAAAGGCTTTCCAGCGGCTGATTTCTTCACTGCTTTTGCGGGTGGCCCGATCCTGGAGCTGGGCCATTTCTTCTTCGAAACGAAAGAAAATGATGAGGGTCACGATCAGGGACAGGCCCATGATAAAAAAGGCCAGAATCACCACGGTGGGGCTGTAGGCCAGGTCAAAGGCCGGATGGACATTGTAGATGATGGCGATCAAGAGCAGCAGGATCAGCATGAAGGCGATAATGCGCTTGTGGATGTTGCGGTACCCGAAAAGCAGCCGCTCGGCGCAGAAGGCGAAGGGGACGAAGAGCGCAATGTAGAACAAGACGCCGAAGAGAACGTCTTTCTGGGTTTTTTCAACCTGGTTGTAGACCCGGCTGGCCAGCGCCCAGGATCGGGTAGCGGCCTCCATGAACCGGTCGTAGGCCTTGGCATCCAGGGCCGCCCGGGCGCTTGCCAGGGCGTTTCGTCCCTCTTCTTCGACGGCCCGCAGGCGGTCATTGTGGATGCCGTTTTCTTCGAGACTTTGCAGGCGGGGATCCAGAAGGCGCCACATGTCCTCCGCGATTCGAAATTCCGTGTGATAGAGCCGGGGCCAGTCGTCGATGCGGTAGCCGACCCCTTCGGAACGCCGGTCCGTGGCCCCTGTGAGAATCAATTTCTTGTTCAACACCGAATCGGACAAGGTCATTTTGAGGCGCGTGTCCGGTTCCATGAAAAGGCTGGCCAGGGTGGATTCCCGCGTGTCGATGCGGCTCCACCAATAGCGTAGCGGCGGCGCTTCCAGGCGGCCGTCGATCAGATTGATCTTGGTCATGTAGCGAAAACTGCGGGGTTCCAGCAGCCCGAACAGCGTGGTTTGCCGGGCGGCAAACATGATCAGGTCCGTTTCCATTTGCTGGCGTTGCATTTTAACCCGGTAGGCACTTTTGCCGGTTTGTTTTTTATCGATGGCCCACAGGGTTTGACCGCTTTCCGGGTCAAAACGATAGCCTTCCAGAATGACTTTGTCGTAAACAAGCTTTTTGTCCGAAATACCGTGAAGAGCGAAGCGGCCCATTTGATCCACCATGGCGTGGTAGACCGCCGGCCCCTGAAAGGCCAGAATCATGGTGCCCGGCGCCGGCTGTTCGGCAAAAAGTTCGCCCTGCCGGATGAACTTGGCCCGGCCGTCGAGTTTGGACAGACCGTCCCGGGGAAATTCACCCGCGTGCAGGGCGGGCTGGGCGGCCAGTTTGTGAATCAATCCGGAAATCAACCGGCTTTGCTGTTCCGCATAGGCCCAGTCGATCTGTTCCACGGTGTCGTAGGGGGTGCCCCAGAAGTCGCGTACGTCGTGGGTGGTGGCCAGGGTGATGCCGTGCAGTCCGGCCAAGGCACTGACCTCGCCGCCCATCTGCGGGCGGTCGGGGAGATAGCTCCGCCAGGATTTAAGGCGGCTGGGACGCAGGCTGTCTTTGAAAAGCGGTGGAAGATTCTCTTCGGATTCGACCGCCGCCGCGGTTTCCCGCAGCACCTCCGCCAACATGCTGTAAGGCGAAATCCTGGCGCTGGCGCGGTGAGGGCGCAGGGCATAGAGCCAGCCCTGGTTAAAGGCACCGACGCCGTCGCCGTGACTGGAGAGATGGAGGGAAATCACGGCGGCGATTTCATGATCCCGCACCACCCGGCGGAAGGCCATCATTTCCCTGAGAAGTTTTGTCTGCTGCCGGGCGTCATCGGCCACCGCTTTGCCGACGGTACGCGCCTGGGGAATCAGGCGCTCAACCATGCGTGTTTCCGCTTCCGTCAGCTGGCCGAAATTTGATTTCCAGCTCAATCCCCGCAGCAGCTGCCGCTGCTGGGCCAGATCACGGATCGTGGCTTCGGCGGCCGCGTCATTCGCCTTCAGCCTCAGCCGCATGAGCCGCCGGGAGATTGAATCGGACTCGGTCTTGACGGCATCGACGAAAGCTTTGACCAGATCGTCGTCGGGTGGTTCCGCCGAGAGGGTGGCGCGGTTCAGCTTTTTGGAAACCTTTTGGCCCCACTTGAGGTCCTGTGAAAGCTGGCGGCGTTTGAGGATGAGGTTTTTCGAATTCGCATGAAAGCCCCAGACCGCCTCACGCATACCGACCAGACCCTGGGCGTGGCCTGATGTGGCCAGGAGCAAGACCGACCGGTCCGGCGGATTTTCCCGAAGGTAGCGGGCCAGGGCCAGCAGTGCGCCGATGCTGCCGGCTTCGTCGGCGCCGGGGGAGCGGTCGGCAACATGGGCCGTGCTGTCAAAAAAAGCTTCCACCACCAGAAGCTGTTGGCCAAGGGTTTCGTGGCGGCCGGGCACCAGGCAGAAGAGATTTTCCGCAAAGGTGTTCTGCCATGCGATCCGTGAGTTCAGCCGAACCTTGGAAGCCAGTTGCGCACGTTCGAAATCTTGCTCACGGCCCAAATACGCCTGCAAGGCTTCACGCGTGACCCAAAAACGGGGGAAATCAATGGGCGTGAGCTCGTACTTGTCCTGAAAAAGAGGGCGCCGGGTGCCGCCGCGGTCGATATGGATCAGGGCCCGGGCGCCCAAATTGGCGGCGTTCAACCAGTTTTTGCCGGAGGTCATTTCCATCAGGACAATGGCGCCCGCCACGTCTAGGCCGTTGAAATCAGACAATTCGCCGCGGCCCGCATAGACCAGCGGCCCCTGGATGCCGTCCGCGGGCAGAGTGCCCGGTGCAATACTGTTGGCCAGCAGGGGCTGGATGGCCAAGGGTGGGGCTTCCGGGCTGCGATGCAACTCGCTGCGGGTGTGCTGACGGATGGGCAGGGCCAGCCGGAAGCGGCCGGTGGTGGCATAGCCCAGTTGATCGAACGTTTTCTGAATATAGTCGGCCGCCTTTTTGGCGCCTGCGCTGCCGGTGCTCCGATCGCCATGGGCGGCAAGGGTTTGGATGTCCTGGGCCAGAGATGAGGTTGCCGCTGTTGCCGCTATATTGCCGAGCAGAACCCATCCCATGATAAGGGCCGCGACAGTCAACCATCGGCCGCTTCCCGTAAGTCTTCCGCGCGGCCGGCCCTTCCGGCTTTTCGTCTGATCGGCGGCACCGCAGCTTTCCTTGGGGATCAACACGATGGGCATGGTTTCAGGCTCCGGCGCGGGCATCGATGCGCCCCACGGAAATGGTCAGTTCTTCACGGCTTTCAATCTTGTCGATCCGGCCGTCGCGGATCCACACCACCTGGTCGGATACATTGAGCATTTTGATGTCGTGGGTGGCGGAGATAATGGTCACCCCCCGTTCATGGCTCAGGTTTTTCAAAAGGGTGATGATTTCCTCTCCGGTGGAGAGGTCGAGGTTGCCGGTGGGCTCATCCGCCAGAATGATGGCCGGGTCGTTGGCCAGGGCGCGGGCAATGGCCACGCGCTGCTGCTGGCCGCCGGACAATTCGAAAGGCTTGTGCTGAAAGCGGTCCGCCAGACCGACCAGTTCCAGCAGTTCCATGCCTTTTTCCGTGGCCCGTTCGCTGCGCATGCCGGCAAACGTCATGGGCAGGGTGACATTTTCCAGGGCTGTCATCACCTGAATGATGTTGAAGGTTTGAAAAATATAACCGATTTTGCGGCAGCGCAGCCAGGCCAGTTCGTAGGCGTCGAGTTGGGAAATATCCACCTCGTCGATGAACACCTTGCCGGTGGACGGTTTGTCCAGCCCGCCGATCATGTTGAAGAGGGTGCTTTTACCGGATCCGGAAGGTCCCATGATGGAAACATACTGGCCGGTGGGGATTTCGAGATCGACCCCCTTGAGGGCATGGACGGCGATTTTACCCAGCTGGAAAGTCTTGGTGACGTTGGCAACCCTAACGATCGTCCTGACGCTGGTCATGATCATCCTTCCCGGTTTCAGTCGTTTTATTTTCCACAGCCGTTCACGGCAAGCGGGTCAGGCATTGTGTTCATTGTTCGACCCGCATGGCCTCGACCGGCTGCATACGGGCGGCCACAAAGGCCGGATACAGTACCCCCAGAACGCTCAGCAGGCATCCCACGCCGGTCGCAAAGGCCACCGAAAGCAGGATTTCGTCACCGGCGGGTGTTGTCAGGGCCCGGGTACCGAAGCGCAGCAGGTTGCCCAGAAGCGCGAAGGCGGCACCGCTCAGCGCGCCGACACCCGCCCCGACCAGGCCCTGCATGCCGGCCTCCAGCAGAAACAACCGCAAAATAAACCGGTCCAGGGCCCCCAGACATTTCATGGTGCCGATTTCGCGGAAGCGTTCGGTCACGGCCATCAATTGCGCGTTGACGATACCAACGACGCAGACCAGCAGGGACAGAATAACGATCCAGCGCTGTTTGGGGCTGCTGTCGGCCCGGGTGTCTTCCGGCGCCAGGTCGTAGCCGGAACGAATAAGTGCCTGCCGGAGGGCGGGATCCCCTGTGGAAAGCAGTCCATTGGCCACGTCCGTGTTCACGGAAACAAAACTTAAAAACGATACCGCCAGCACCAGGCTCATGGTGGTGATCAGTGAGCGGAAAAAGCGCACCCGGATGCTGTTGAAGGCAATTTCGAATGATTTCCCCAGGGGCAGAACAACCTGCCGGTGGATGCGAGGTTGCGGCGCTGTCGCTGTGTTGGAGCGGTCGATGGTTGCCATGCCGTTACGCAAGCTCCCTTTGGTGTCCTGATGGGGGAAAACCGTTTTCATCCGGGCGGAACGCCGAGGCTTTGGTCATCCCGGCCCAAGCCAGGATCCCCTGGCAGCCGAGGGCTGGTGCTGCCGGTTTTCGTTCCCTGCCGGGATGGCGGTGCATGCATTTACCGTGAACAGGGTGTGATCCGCTACAGCGGCCTACCGCCGTTGCGCCTTGCGACGATCGTCTTCCCAGTCGGTCTTGACTTTGTGCCGTCGTACCCGGTTGAAACGCATCGGCAACAGGCGTGTCCGGATGCCGTATTGCCGCAGCTGGCCCGCCGTAAACATTTCCGCCGTGACTGGCCGAGCGTCGGCAGTGGTGTTGCCCCAGGCGGTGACGTAGTCGTGCCAGTCATCGAGTTTCTTCATATAGATAGTCATGTTTTCGGGGCTGCCAATAGCAAAGCGGTCGTTGCTGCCCTCGTATAAGTGAAAGTCGGGCACGTGGATGTAATTCAAATCAAGCGTGGCCGGGTCGGGCAAGGGGCTGTCGAACAGAAGATCCGGCCGGCAGCGCACCACCGCGTCATAGCGAATGCCCTGTGCCTGCGCGTGGGCCTGACGCAGCCGGTCGCACATTTTGAGCCCATGCAGTTGCTGCAGATAGCGCTGGAGACCGACCTTCAACAGGCAGTCGGTGCCGTTGCGCAAGCGGCCTTCATCCAGATGACGGTCCGGAACGACGTCCAAGACCGTTGGATTCAGCAGGGATGCGTACCGGGCGTCCTCATCATCGAGAACATACATGAAAAGGTCGTAATGGCCAAGGGGGGCGAACAGGTTTTGCTGAAGATTGCGATGGGCCCGGTCCAAACCGCAGCATTTCCCGGACATACAGACGGCTGTGCGGATGGCATGCCCCGGCCGGGTTGAGGACTGAAGCGCCGGGGCATCGAGGCGACGATATTTCAGAAAGGGATGGTCCCCTTCCCAATGCCGACGGATCCAATCGGAAGAAAGTCGATAGGAGCGGTCCTTTTTCCGGGGTCGTCCCGATGTCGGCATGGGGGTGTTGGGCGCGGTCGTGTTCAGGGCCTTGCGCAGCTCCGGTTTGAGGGCTCCGGCCAGAAACGTGGTGGGGATGTCCCAGTATTTTTTGCGCTGGGCATAGCCTTGGCGCCGGGTGTTGGTGGTGACCACCAGATTGTACTGGATGCGATGGGGGTGATAGATCAGGCTGGCCAGATGGTTGACGAGGTGCTGGGCGTAAAGCCACGATTCGCTGTCGAAGCCGGTGTAATACGGAAGAAGAAAGGCGAGCGTCTCCCGGTGAAAGGCATTGAACAGACCGTCGAAATTATGCCCGAGGTTGACGGCCTGACCGGCTTCCACATGCTGCCAGTCGTAGCGGGTGTAGCCTATGGCCGGCTCCCATTCCAGCAGAAACCGCTCGAAGGTCCGGAACGGATTGCCGGTCAGGGGGATCGCAAGCTTCCGGGCCAGGGCCTCGTCTTCGCGCACGATGCAGTCGTCATCCATGAAAATGTAATAGCGGTAGTCGTTGCCGGTGGACCGGGCCCGTTCGAGGGCTTCCCACAGCAACCGGTTGCGGCCTTCGTTCCAGCTGGACCCGGGAGCGAAAATGTTGTGGCCTCCGGGATCCGGCGCCTGCCAGTTGAGCACGATGCGGTCGCAGGATTCGTGGGGAATTTCAGGATAGGGGGTGCCGGCGGCCGACTGGATCAGGTAGATAAACGGTTTCATCGTCTCAGATTCCGTCGATGGCGGCCACATCTTCCAGCCAGGCCGCAACAATAGCGCCTTCTGCGTCTTCGACGATGCCGTGGCGGGCCAGGTGCCGGTAGACATTGTAGAGGTTGTCGCTGATGGAATCCGCCGGGCGGACGCCTTCGTTCACCAGGGTCATGATCCGTTCCGCATCCTGGTACAACGGCAGTTCCGAGGCGAAGTCGGCCTGCAGATCGTGGTGGTTGCGGGCCTGGCGCACCGTGGGGCCCAGGAAACCCAGGCGGTAGCCGGCCGCCCACAGGATGGGCTGCGCCACGTAGCTGCGCAGGATGTCGGTGACCCGGAAATTCACCCGGGCCGGGAGGTACATCAGGGGCAGCAGCTCCCGCCGGAAGGCGGTGTTTTGGGAATTGAACGGGGAAAACGTACCCGGTGGCAGCACCGCGGGTTCCCTTCGGGCAAACCGGCAGGGCTTGTTGGAGGTGAGGCGGTAGATGGCATCCACATCCGGATCGTCGTCAGCCAGGGCCTGCCAGATACCGATCCGGACGGATGCCGGCGCCAGGGCTTCCGGGTGAAGGCGGGTTTCCGGCGCGGTGATGCGGGTCAGGGGAAACCCCCGGGGCCAGATCGGTTGGTCGGTAAACAGGCTGTAGATATTGACAATGTCGCTTCCGGGCGGAATTTGATCGAAACGACCGGTCAGGGCCGGGAACTGCCAATCGTTTTCCGGCAGGTTGTCATCATCGCTTTCGGCCAGGAGGGCCGCACCGTCCGCGGCGGCCATAAGGTACCCGATCATTTTGCGGGCGTAGTGATCCCAGGGCAGGGCCCGGACGATTTTAAACGGCAGCTTATTCTGCCGGTCGGCCGCAACGAAACGAACGCCCGGGCTGTGCCAGTCACGGGGCGTTTTCCGGTCGCCGATGACGAGGACGTCCCACGCGGCCAGCGCCGCGAAACGTTCCACGGCCGGCGTAGGGGGGTTGATCGAGGTCAGAACGACAACATTTTTTTTCATGACAACAAATCCTGCATGGCGATCATGTGCAGCCGGGAATGCCGGTTCAGGGTATCCAGCAGGCGCTCCAGAAAGCAGAAGGCCGCATCGTTCATGCGCTGGTGATGAATCATGATGCCGCAGGCGGGGCGGCGCAATCCTTCCTCCAGGCGGTCCATCAGACGCTGCCAGCCGTCGGTCGCAGATGGTGTTCGGTCGGTATGCAAATCCACGCCTACGGCCAGGTCGGGAAGCGCTTCCGACGGGGGCGGCTGGCTGCCCTGGCTGCGTGACACCGCCTTATAGCCCATTTCCTGCAGCAGCGCCAAGGTGATTTTGTCGCAACGGTTCCAGGGCGGGGTAAAAATGGGAACGAACGCATCGCCCATGATGGCCTGCAGTCGCCCACGGCCCCGGTCCAGATCGTTGAAGAGGGCCTCTCTACCGCGGGAGGGGCCGAATTCCTGCTTCTTGCCCTCGGGCTCATGGTTGTGGTGCCGCCAGCCGTGCTGATGCCAGCACCACAGGTCCGTCCGGGGGCCTGCCAGGCCGCGCAGGGTTTTCCATCGCAACACGGTGAGCCAGGCCGGCACAACGGCAAGCCCCAGCGGGCATTCATAGCGGTTGAAAAGTTCCAGCAGGCGGATCAGCTGACGCCCAGGCACGGCAATGTCGTCGGCCCGGAAGAAGACGGCGGTGGTGTCCCGGCGGGCGTTATCGGCCCGTTCGATACAGGCGGCCAGTTGGTTGGCCCAGTCGGCGGGCAGGCCTTGCCACAGGGCTGTGGGGGGTGTGCTCATGGCCGTTGCCTTGTTTGGGGTAGGCTTGTGGTGATCCAGTCGGCCGTGTTGGCCGCCCCGGTGATGTCCACCGGGCTCCCTCCGTCGCGGGGGGTGCGAAGCTGATCCATGATGTGGTCGGCCACTTTTCGGGGATCCAAGTTTTCTTCAGCGAGGACACCCAACAGGCGGCGTTCAGCCAGCAACCGGGCCCGCAAGCCTTGCTCCCGGTTCTGGGCGAAGGGATGCACCAGGGCCGGCACGCCGGTGGCCAGGATATTCATGCAGGTATTGTAGCCGGCCATGCTGATGGAAAGATCCGCCGCCTGCAGCCAGGCGGGAAAATTTGTAGTAAAACGATCCACTTGCAGGCGGCGATCGCTCTGCTGCTGGAGCCTGGCGGTTTCTTCGGCCGACAGGAAGGGGCCGGTAAAGACCTGCATCCGGACCGGCAGGTCCGCGGGCAGGTGTCGGACGGACCGGGCCACGGCATTCAGAAGGGAAAAGCCCACGGCTCCGCCCCCGGCGCTGGCCACCACCAGGGCCTGATCCGGAGCAATACCGTTCTCTTGGCGCCAGGCGTCGCGGTCTTCGAGCGCTGGCACGGAGGGGGCCACGAAACCGGTGTAGACAACCGGGATGCGGACGTCGGCCAGGCGGCCGAAGGTTTTCTCCAGGCGGATGACCTCCGGGTCGGCGTGGACCAGCAGGGCGTCAAACCAGCGGTTGAGGGCTTCCAGCGCCCGGGCTTCGTGCCGGTCCTGATCCTCCTTTTCCACCAGGATGTCGCGTACGCTGCAGACCACCCGGCAGGGCGGCAGCTGGCCGGTGCGGATTTTTTCCAGGATCGGGTTCAGCTCTTTCCGGAAGGCTTTGCGGCCCAGGGGGTACAGTTCGATCAGGAAAAGTGCCGGCGCTTCGGCACGCAGCAGTTCTTCCAGGATGCGGCGGCGATCCTCACGGGTTTGTTCCAGGGGGCGCCCGTCCGTGGCGTGCAGGTTTTGAAAGGTGCGATCCATGGCCAGTTCCGGCAATTGGACGCGTCGTACGTGCGGCGGGAGGGGCGCCGGGGTTTCCGGCCCGCCGGAAACCAGAATGATGTCATGCTGATCCAGGGCCCGGCAGATTTCCAGGGTGCGGAAAAAATGCCCGATGCCCAGTACGTGCTGACAGTAGATGATGATCTTCATGCGGGTTTTAGTATGGATGGTTCCACTCCCATTTTGTTGGAGAAAAGGGTTCAAGGGGTCGGGGATTCAAAGGGCCGCGTGCTTCTTCTCCAAAGACTTGATCAACGAATTCAACAGGCGTTCTATTCTGGTAATGTTTGGCATTACACTTGAACCCCTGAATCCCAGACCCTTCGGACCCTTAAAAATCCACCAACTCTTCAGGAGCAAATCATTGTTGATGAATACCCAAAAAGTTTGATTGCCCCTTTACTTTGCCGGCGGCTTGAAGGCCAGGGCATTCATTTTTTCAAGTACCAGGCGCTCGTCTTCCAGGACCAGACAATGTAAATGGTAGGACGCCATGGGTTCGAAAGACGCGCCGCAATTCTGCAATATGGCCAGGTGATAGACCAGGCATTTCAAAACACCCTCGTGGCAAATCACCAGCAAACGGGAACCCGGCCATTTCCGGCCGGCCGCCTGCAGGCTGTCCCGGGCCCGTTGGAGAACATCCAGGCGTTCTTCGCCGCCGGGGGGGCAGAAGGACCACCCGCGCTGTTCCTGCTGCCGGAATCGGGTCTCCTGGGTCTTGCGAATGGCGGCCATGGTCCGGCCGGTCCACTGCCCCCAGTCCTGCTCCCGCAGCCGGACATCATGATCCAGCGGCAGCTGCAGGGTGTGGTTTATCCTGTGGGCCGTAGCGACCGCCCGCCCGGTATCGCTGCTAAGAATGCGCTGCATGTCGAGTTTGGCCAGTTGCCGCCCCCATTGATCGGCCCAGATCTCACCCTCCTTTGTCAGCGGTGAATCGGCCTGGCCCTGGATACGACCGGCCCGGTTCCATTCGGTGGGGGCATGTCGCATTACGAAGAATCGTGTCCGGTGATTCTTGACGTACCGTTTCATGAAGGCCTTCCCCATTTCGCTTTGGGCGCTGGAACGGCGGGCGGGCGGCGGGCGGTGGTCAGGCTATCATTCGAGATTGTGTCACATTGTGACAAAGCCACCGGCGTCGGCATGTCAAACTTTTCGTGGACCTGCTGATACGGCCTGCAACTGGTTCCGATGAATCTGGACCAGCTCCTCCACCAGTTTGCCGTTGTCAAAGCCGGCCTGCACGCGCCGGCGGCCGGCCGCGATGAGGTTGCGGCGCAGGTCCTGATCCTCGAGGGCGTGGCGCATGGCGTCGGCCATCTGATCCGGTCGGCCGGGTTCCACCAGGAGCCCGGTTTCCCCGTGGGCGATGATTTCAGGGATCGCGGAAACCCGCGTGGCCACAACCGGGACGCCCATGGCCAGGCTTTCCACCAGCACGTTGGGGATACCGTCCCGGTCGCCGTTGGCGGCGACTTCGCAGCCCAGGGCGAAGAGATCCGCCCGGCGGTAGTGCTCCCGCACCACGTCGTGGGGCAGGGTGCCGAGCCAGCGGGTCCGTTCCGACAGGCCCAGGGTTTGGATCAGGCCCAGAGTCTTGTCGCGATCATCCCCGTCACCGATCAAGGTATATTCAAAGGCCATACCCTGCTGCTGCAGGCGTGCCAGGGCTTTAAAGACCGTGGGCAGGCCTTTTTTGGCGGTGAGGCGGGCGATGGACAAAATCCGGTAGGGGGGTGTCGGTGCCGTCCGGGTGGCGTGGCCGTTGAACAGGGACAGATCGATGCCGTGATAAATCCGGTGGATGGGGGTGTGCCCGTTGGGGCCGAGGCCCATCAGGTGGCGGCGGTTGTATTCGGTGCAGGTGACGGCAAAAGCGGCCATGGAAAGCTTTTCCCGCAACTGCCGGGCATTGGACGTATAGATGTCTTTGGCATGGGCCGTAAAACTGAAGGGCAGGCCGCTCAGCCAGCTGCTGAACATGGCCACCGACGTGGGCGAGTGGGCGAAGTGGGCGTGCAGATGGACGATGCCGCGATTGGCCAACCCGTAATTGACCAGGTAGCCGGCCTGGAGCAGGTGCTTTAGGGTGGCGGACTTGCGGGTGCGTCGGTAGCGGCGGGCGGCGATGCCCAGGGCGCGGGCATAGCGTGCGGGCCTACGGGCCGCCAGGAGAAGATTGTGTTTCAGCATCCGGGGCAGCCGGCGGCTGATAATGGTTTCGGGAAGATAATCCACCCGGGCGCGGATTTCCTTTACGCTGGGGTGGCAAAAGGATTCCCGGGGCTGGCGCATGGAAAAAATGTGCACCGGGATCCCATGCTGTTCGATCAGGCGAATTTCATTGGAAATAAAGGTTTCCGAGATGCGGGGGAAACCTTTGAGAATCATGCCGAGAACCGGCGGATCAACAGGCGGCAACATTCACTCTGCTCCTGAAGGCATGGATCCGGTTGCGCATGTTTTCAATACCGGTAAAGCGGAATTGTGACAGGGCTGCGTAATAGGGATCGGGGTTGGCCAGAATCTGGTCGATTTTGCGGCGCATCAGGGGGGCCGAAAAGTCGTTCCAGGGGATATAATCGATCAGACCCTGCTTTTTGAAGGCCCGGGCCCGGATCAGTTGCTCGGTGCGGGGTGTTTCCCGGGGGATGACGAGGCTCAGGGTGCCCTGACTGACCACTTCGCTCAAGGTGTTGTAGCCGCCCATGCTGACCACCAGGTCGGCGGCGGCCATCAGTTTTTCCATGCGGCGGTAGAAGAGAAACGTTTGCGCATTGACTTTGCGGGCCCGTTTGAAAAGCCCCTTGCGCTCTTCCTGGGGCATGAAAGGCCCGGTGACCAATACACTCTTGATCCCGTGGTCCAATGGCTGGGCTTCCAGCATGGCCAAATAGGTGTCCATCACGGCAAAACCGTCGCCGCCACCACCGGTGGTGACCACGATCAACTTTTCATGGGGCGCCACCCCCAGTTCACGGCGGATACGGCCGGCTTCTCTGTCGCTCGGGGTCCGCCGGGGGATGTAGCCGGTGAAATGCATTTTCTTTTTGACCGGCTCCGGGATGGCATACTCGGCGATGGGATCGTAAAAATCCTGATGGCCATAGATCCAGATTTCGCTGTAAAGCTTGTCCAGATTCTCATAGACGTTTTTCTTCCACCAGTCCCGGCGGACGGTTTCGGCGTCGTCCATGATGTCCCGCAGGCCCAGGATGGTGCGGGCATGGGGCAGGCAGCGCCGTATCCAGCGCAGGGTGGGCAGCACCTCTTTTTTAAGACCCAGGGGTTCCTTGTCCACGATAAACAGGTGCGGCTGGAAGGTTTTGGCCGTGGCCGTGATGATGTTTTTACGGATATCGAGGGCGTGCCGGGGATTGATCTTGATGGAGAGGGGCTGATACTCCTCGTTGGTTTTTTTGATCATGCCGGGGATGCGCACGAAATCGATTTGTTCCGGGAAGGAAAAGCGGCCCGCAATGGGAGAGCCGGTCAAGATCAGAATGTTGATGCCCGTGCTGCACAACTGGGAGGCGATGGCCATGGTCCTCCGGATGTGTCCCAGTCCATACGTGTCGTGGGAATACATCAAAATATTGAAGGTGCCGTTTTGCCCCATTCGAAGAACCGCCGGTAATGCCCTGGTTTTGGAAATTTAAAACAAGTTCGGAGATTGCAACCTGTCGCTCAGGTGCCTCTCCGAACTAAAAAAGATTACACGATTTTGAGACATTTTTCAAGCCTGAGATTCCGGACGGTGTCCGAAATAACACGTTCTGCCGGGATGTCTGTCGGGCCATTATGACACCGTCCGGCAAGTCGAGATTCTTTCCAAATGCGACGGGAAATTGCATCATGGCATCGAAACGTAAAGCGGCTATCGAAATGAGCGGAAACGATGACGCCAGGTTCCCCCATCGGTCTGCCGCGGTCATCCCACAGACGATGAAAACGCCTTGACGCTGCGCGCCGGTTGATTCATTATACTCAACTTTGGCCGACATCAGACGGCTGAGACGATCTGCACACTGCAAGCACAGGGATAATCGCCATGGAATTCGAACCGGTCATCGGACTGGAAGTTCACGCGCAGCTTAAAACGAAAACGAAAATCTTCTGCGGCTGCTCGACGGCCTTCGGGGCGCCCCCCAACACCCATGTCTGCCCGGTTTGCCTGGGCATGCCGGGGGTGCTGCCGGTGCTCAACCGCCAGGTGCTGGCCTTCAGCCTGCGCATGGCCCTGGCTACGGGCTGCCGCATCAATCAGGACAGCCGCTTTGCCCGCAAAAACTATTTTTATCCCGATCTGCCCAAGGGCTACCAGATTTCCCAGTACGAACTGCCCGTGGCCGAGCATGGCGAAATTTATATTGAAACCGGGGCGGGCGAGCCGCGGCGGATCGGCATCACCCGCATTCACATGGAGGAGGATGCCGGCAAACTGGTGCACGATCCCGACCGTCCGGTGAGCCGGGTGGATCTCAACCGCACCGGTGTGCCCCTGATCGAGATTGTCAGTGAGCCGGATCTGCGTTCTCCGGAAGAAGCCGGGGCCTATCTGCGCAAGCTGCGCACCATCGTGCGCTACCTGGATATCTGCGACGGCAACCTGGAAGAGGGCAGCTTTCGCTGCGATGCCAATATTTCCATTCGCCCGGTGGGCACCACCCCGTTTGGTACGCGTGCGGAATTGAAAAACCTCAACTCCTTCCGCAATGTTGAAAAGGCCATCTATTACGAAATCGGCCGCCAGAAGGAATTGCTGCTGGACGGCGGGGCGGTGGTGCAGGAGACCCGCCTGTGGGACCCCGAACGGGAGTGTACCACCTCCATGCGGGGCAAGGAAGAGGCCCATGACTACCGCTATTTCCCGGACCCGGATCTGCTGCCCGTGGTGGTGGACGACGAATGGCTGGCCGCCATCCGCAGTGAGCTGCCGGAGCTGCCGGACAGCCGCCGGCAGCGGTTTGTGGAGGCCTTCGGCCTGACGGACTACGATGCCGCCCGCCTGACGGCGGATCGCGACCTGGCGGACTATTTTGAAGCCTGCCTGGCCCATGCGCCCCAGGCCAAGCCGGCGGCCAACTGGATTCTGGGGGCGCTCATGGCCTGGCTGAACGCCGAGGGCCGGTCCATCGACCAGTCACCCGTGACGCCGGAACACCTCGGGCAGCTGCTGGCGTTGATCGATGCGGGCACCATCAGCGGCAAGATCGCCAAAACCGTTTTTGAAGAAATGGCCCGAACAGGGCAGGCCCCCCAGGCCATTGTGGAAGCCCGGGGCCTGGTACAGGTTTCGGATGCCGGCGAGCTGGAGGCCGTGGTGACCAAGGTGCTGGCGGCCGCCCCGGACGAGGTGGCCGCCTATCGCCAGGGCAAGAAGAAATTGATGGGCTTTTTCGTAGGCCAGGTCATGCGCGAGACCCGCGGCAAGGCTAACCCCAAGCTGGTCAACGAGATTCTGCAGCGGATGCTGGAGGCGTAAGGCGGGGCAAAAAGCGAATAGGACACAGATTTACACAGATAAAATCCGATCAATATGAAATTGATAGGTTCATAAAACGTTAAACTTTCTGTGTCGAAGTCATTCCGGCGCAAGAGATTATGTCATGATTTAACAAGGTACCCTGTTTTTGCCTGTCATGCCGGCGAAAGCCGGCATCTCCTCAAGCCAGTAGCATGATGATGCAACAGATTCCGACTTCCATCGGAATGACCAATGATGCCAAACCCCTAATGCGTCAATTACGACACAGTCCCGCAAGCCGGAATCTAAGGTATTTTAATACCCTTGACCCACGAGATGCCGGATCAAGTTCGGCAAGTCGGACAAAAAAGAAATGCTTTACTAAATTGTGGCAAAGTCTTGAAGGCCGGAATTGATTGATGCCTGGACGTTAGAGATTCCGGATCGAGTCCGGAATGACAGATAAGAGAATCATTACAAGACCAATCGTTTTGGTTATGAGGATATAAAAAAACCCGGGAGGGAAACCCCTCCCGGGTTTTTACATCTTATGAACCAACTTCAAGCGTGTTCAGGGAACAAACTTAGAAGCTGAGGCTCAGGCGGGCGCCGAACTCATAAGGATCGTCGTCGTTGTCGCCATCAGCGGAAACGGCATCGCCGGCCCACAGATAGGCACCAACCAGATCCAGGTTCAGGCCTTCCACGAGTTCATAGGTGACCTTGACATCCAGCTCGGTTCCCAGATCGTCTTCGGAAGCGCCGGTGGCGAAGACAACGTCTTCATCCAGCTTGGCATACCACAGATCCACGGTAACGCTCAGCTTGTCCATGGGGGTGATTTTGCTCCCCAGATTGACGGCCAGCACGTTCTGGATCTTGTCGCCGGGGGTGTTGGTGGGGTTGTTGTTGTCGAACATCCCCAGGCCCATGATTTCCGACCAGTAGTAGGAGCCGCTGGGGCAGAAGAACGTGTCGATGTCGCTGTCAAGCGCATCGTCGTCGCCCGGGGTGTACATGACCTGGCCGTGGATGTCGAACATGTCGAAGCCGACGCTGCCGCCGACGGCGACCAGCCAGCCTTTGAGATCCAGGTCGCTGAGACCGGCCGTATTCTGTTCGACGTCACCGGTCTGGCCCACGAGGGTGGCCCAGATGCCGAAGTTGTCGAAGGACGCATCGAAATCAAACCCGTAGGTGAACAGCTCCACTTCGCCCCAGGGCGGTGCGGCAAGCGCTGTGCCAGCAACATTGGCCAGCAGGCCGGTGCCGATGACGGGGCCCAGCTCGGAAGAACGCGCGTAGGAAATGCTGGGTTTGATGGAGATGTTTTCGCTGAAGTAGATCGCCGAGCTCAGGGTGTAGGCGTCAACGTCTTCGTTGTTGCCCGAACCAGCGCCGCCTTCCCAGTTTTTCAGCCAAGAACCGGCCAGAACCACGTTGTCCAGCACTTTCCAGCGGGCGATGATACCGGAGGCATCGTCGGAGATGTAAAATTCACGGAACAGGGCATAGGGCTGCGCACCCACGGTGACGTTGACCGGGCCCAGGTTGAAATCCGCATAGCTGTTTTTGACTTCGACAGCGATCGCATCGGCGCCGACCCGGCCATAACTCGTCGGGTCGCCCCAGACCGCGTCAAACTCGAACTTATTGACGAACTTCAGGTTGTCGTTAAGCTTGGCAGTGTAGTAGAGACGGGTCCGGGTGTCGGTCCGGCGCAGGTTGGTGGCGTCGTCGTCTTCGCCGTTGAAATGACCCTGGTTGAAGAAACGGGTACGCCAGTAACCACCGAATTCATTCTCCAGCGCGGCGGCCGGAACGGTAAATGCGATGACCAGAAGAGCGGCCAACGCCAAAATCGAAAACTTCTTCATTAGAATTCCTCCTTAACGAGTTGCCGGCGGTAACCAGCCGCCGGTAAAAAACCTAACCTTAACCTAATTAAACCTAACCTTTGTAACATAACCTAACACGGTGACGTCTCCTAACCTAAAGGCACCTCCTTTCCGACGCAGAATGGATCCGTCCGCACGTACAGGACGAATCGTTGAATCATTATCAGTTAAATTCCGGCAAGTCAAGGTTCGGCGGCGTTTTTGACGGGTTTTGGCTGGCGGGAGCACCGGCGTTTTCACCCGGGCGTGACGGAACCGCTGGATCCCGGTTTGCATGGGATGACCTCATGGTGGGTACGGGTCGCTCCACCAATGCAATCGGGGGTTGGATTACGGCCGGGCGGATGGTATAAGGCCCTCGGCAGAGTACCTGCCCTATACAAGGCATTCCGTGCCGAAATGACAACCCGATACAGGTTAAGCAAGCTGTCAGGAAAATGATCAGGAGAAACCTATGACCGAGACGTTGAACTATTTACGTCGTTTTAGACGCGGGGGCCTTTTTCTGGTCCTTGCTTTGCTGATGGTGTGGCCGTCCCCAGGACTGGCCGAAGTACGCCGGGTGCTGGTGGTGCCGTTCAGTATCCATTCCGACCAGGACATGTCTTTTTTGCAGAAGGGCATAACGGCCATGTTGTCTTCGCGTCTCACCGATCTGGGCAAGGTGGCCATGATCGATCAGGCTGCCGCCGAAGAGACCCTGCAGGCGTTGCCGAAACCGTTGACCCGGGTGGCCGCGGTCGAGGCCGGACGCAAGGTCGGTGCCGATTATGTGGCTTTCGGCAGCCTCACGGTTTTCGGTAACAGCATCAGCACGGACGCCCGCTTTGTGGAGACCGCCACCAGCACGGTCATGGTGACCCTCAACGACACCGGCCAGAGCAAGGGGGACGTGATCAACCATATCAACCATTTTGCCGGGGAGGTCAACACACGGGTGTTCGGCCGCTCTTCCGGCGAGACGGTTTCCGCGGCCCCGGCTCCGGCCCCGGCAGCCTCCCCGGCCCCGGCCGATCCGGATCAGATGAATCCTGAAAAGAAAATCTGGGGCAGCGACGGCGGCATGCGGATTAAGGCCACCAATCCGGATACCGACTATTCGGACGCCAAGCTTTGGCGCAGCCGTCGCTTTAAAATGGTGATCGAAGGTCTTGGCATGGGCGATGTGGATGGGGACGGCAACACGGAAGTCGTATTCGCCAGTGAAAAGGAAGCTTCGGTTTATCGGCTGAAAGACAATGGGTTTTTAAAAGTGACGGACATCGAGTTGTCTCCACGCCTGGTTTGCCTGACGGTGGATGTGGCGGATATCAATGGGAATGGCAAGGCTGAAATTTATCTGACCCTGCGTTCAGAAAATTATTTCCCCCGCGCCGCTGTATTGGAATGGGACGGCACGGCCTTTCAGACCATTCACACGGCGCCATCATGGTATCTGAGGGTGCTGCACGACCCGCAGTCGGGTCGGGCGAGGCTGTACGGGCAGAAGGGAGGGACCCGATCCATTTTTGCCGGCCCGGTTTATTCGATGGCGTGGATCAACGGTGTGATTGAACCCCAGGACAGAATCAAACTGCCCAAAGAAGGCAACGTGCTCGGTTTTGCCTACGGTGACATGACCCATGACGGTGTCGAAAATTCGATGATATTCACCCCAAAGGATGAATTGCGGTTATCCACTGCCAGTGGCCGGGAAGAATGGACCAGCGCCGAAAAATATGGTGGTAAGTACGCCTATCTGATAACCGCTGAAGAATACCGCAAAGGCCAGAAGCTTAGCCGTACATTTATCGATCCTTTGCCCGATCAGCTGTTTTTCATTCCCCAGCGGATCATTATGACGGATTTTGACCAGGACGGACGCAATGAAGCCCTGGTGGTAAAAAATGAGGATGTCACCGGAGGGCTCATGTCGCGAGTCCGATCCTATCGGGAAGGCCGTTTCGAATGTCTGGATTGGGACAATGTGGGCCTGCGGGCCCTTTGGCGCACCCGCAAGTTCTCCGGCTACATCAGTGATTACAATCTGGGGGATATCGACAACGATGGCAAAACGGAGCTTGTTTTTGCCGTAGTGAAAAAGATCGGCGATCCCATGTCCGGAGACTCCAAGAGCTACCTGGTGTCCTGGGATCCCTATCAGCAGGCGGACCAGGCGCCGGCCCAGTAGCAAAGCACAAGAAAAGGGGCGTCTTGTGGATGCCCCTTCCTATTTGTTTGTCATCCCGGTGCAAACCGGGATCTCTTTCAAGTCCGACGGGCGTTGGCCCTGAGATGCCGGTTTCCACCGGCATGACAGCCATGGGTAGCTTAAGTATCGGATCAAGGGGTATCACCCCAGCCGGCCGAAAGCCTTTTCCAGTTCCTTCTCCGTCCAGCGGATCCAGGTGGGCCGGCCGTGGGGGCAGTGGGAGGGGTTGGCGCATTCGTCCATCTGCTGGAGCAGCCGGCGGATCTGGCGTTCGTCCAGAGCCTGGCGGGCCCGGATGGCGCCGTGGCAGGCCATGATCTTGATCCCCTCGTCCAGCACTCCTTCCGGGTCGGCCTGGCGGCCGGCCGCCAGGGCTTTTTCCAGAATTTCGCGGATGACCGGTCCGATTTCCCCGTTCAACAGCATCACCGGGGCGGCCTTGATGGCAAAGGTGGTCCCGCCGAAGGGGTCGATTTCAAATCCCAGGGGGGCCAGCGCTTCCTGCAGTTCCTCCAACAGAGCCGCCTCCCGATGGCTCAGCTCCAAGGTCTCCGGGATCAGGAGTTTCTGGGCCGCCGCATTGGCCGATTGGCGCCGCTGGTGCAGTTGCTCGTAATAGACCCTTTCGTGGGCCGCATGCTGGTCGATGATGACCAGCCCCTCGTCCGATTCGCAGAGGATGTAGGTGCGGCGGAATTGGCCGATGACATTCAAGCGGGCAAAGCGTCCCTGCCGCCAGAGATCGGTTTGCTGCGGCTTGATTGGCGCTGGCGCCGGCCGGACGAAAGCCGGCAGCGCCGTGTTTTCCCCAAGGGCCGATGACACCGGGCGATCGATAGGTGGCGGAGGGAATCCCGTCATGGTTTCATTCACTCGCGACGGCAGGGGACGCTCGGCTGGGGCGGAGGGCATCGTGCCCGGCCGCCGTCCACGGTCGGCCCGCTCCAGAGCCGCCGCCACGGCACCCGCCACCACCCCGTGAACGTCCCGCTGGCGTGCAAAGCGCACTTCATGCTTGGTGGGATGGACGTTGACGTCCACCTGGCCGGCCGGCACGCTGACGTGGCACACGGCGACCGGGAACTGACCCTTCATGAGGCGCTGGCGGTAGCCCTGCATGACGGCGTGCAGCAGGGAACGGGCTTTGACGTGACGGCCGTTGACAAAAAGATGCACCCCGCGGGAGGTGCTGCGGTTGACCCGGGGGGAGGCCACCCACCCGCTGACGGCGGCGACTTCGTTCTCCAGGGCTATCGGAAAGAGCTCATTCTGCAGGGCGCGGCCCAGTACATCCGCCACTCGGTCCGCGCTGTCGCTGACGGCCGGCCAGCGCCGGGTGGTTTTCCCGTTGTGAATCAGACGGAAATCGATCTCGGGGTGGCCCAGGGCCAGGCTGGTCAAGCCGTCGCCGATATGCCCCATTTCCGTTGCCACGGTTTTGAGGAATTTACGCCTGGCCGGGGTGTTGAAAAACAGATCCCGGACCGCCACCAGGGTGCCGGGAGGGGCGCCGGTTTCCGTCACCTTCAGAATGCGGCCGCCCTCCACCTTGATTTCGGTGCCCGACGACTGCCCGGCCGGGCGTGAGACCAGGGTCAGGCGTGACACCGAGGCGATGCTGGGCAAGGCTTCCCCCCGGAATCCCAGGGTGCGGATGGCAAACAGGTCCTCATCGCTGGCGATCTTGCTGGTGGCGTAGCGCTCCAAGGCCAGCAGGGCATCGTCGTGGTCCATGCCGCGGCCGTCGTCCCCGACACTGATCAAGCGCCGGCCGCCCGCTTCGATTTCCACCACGATCCTGCGGCTGCCGGCATCGATGGCGTTTTCCACCAGTTCCTTGACCACCGAGGCCGGGCGTTCCACTACCTCGCCGGCGGCGATTTTGTTGGAAAGGATGTCGGGGAGGATGCGGATACGGGGCATTCGTCAATTCCATTGTATGCCCGCTTCCAAAAGGCATCTTTTGTCCCCCGGCGGCGTTCTCGCCCATTGTTCGTCCTCGACGTAGCGCAGCTACGCCTGCGGTGCCCAATGGGCTGCGGCCTTGCCGGGAACCAAAACCTACCCTTTGGAAACGGGCATGGTTGGTTGCTGGTACAAAACCAAAGATTGTATAAAGCACGTTATGCCCTGAGTTCGATCGCGGTATGAGATTTGAAAGTCGTTTGCGATTCGTTTCCATCCCGGCAGAAGCTGCGATCTGTCTGTAATCCTCGAATTTCTCCGGAATGATAAAACTCAGGGCATAGAATCATTTACGGTTTTACGAAATTATAATTCCTCCCTGACAAACTTGGTCAAAAATTCCACGTCCTTGGGCGACAGGTTGAATTTGACCGCGGCCTCTTCCACCAGCTTGCTGTTGCTCATGGCTGTTCCGGCCTGACGCTCTTCGGAAATCCATTTGACCGCTTTGCGAATGTCTTCCCCCTGGGGTTGGATCGTGCTCATATGGCGTTCTCCTATAGCGCGGGTGTTTGGTTGTGAAAATCCGTGTGCTGCTCGAAGTCATGGGCCGCCCGGAGCAGACGCTCTTCGCTGAAATGCGGGCCCATGATCTGCAAGCCGATGGGCAGTCCGCCGGATGACAGGCCGCAGGGTACCGAGATGCCGGGTATGCCGGCCAGGTTGGCCGAAAGGGTGAACACGTCGGACATGTACATGGTCAGCGGATCGTCGGTTTTTTCCCCGATCCGGAAGGCCGGTGTCGGCGCCACCGGACCCAGCACGACATCGCATTGCGCGAACGCCTGACGGAAGTCCTGGATGAGCAGGCTGCGCACCTGGGAGGCCTTGCCGTAGTAGGCATCGTAATAACCGGCCGATAGCGCATAGGTTCCCAGGATGATGCGGCGCTGGACTTCGGCCCCGAAACCGGCCGTCCGCGTCTGCCGAAACATGTCCAGCATGCCGGTGTGATCCTTGCTGCGCACACCATAGCGCACACCGTCATAGCGCGCCAGGTTGGAACTGGCCTCGCAGGGGGCGATGATGTAGTAGGCGGCCACAGCATATTCGGTGTGGGGCAGCGACACGTCCACGGTCTCCGCGCCAAGGGATTTTACGGTTTCAATGGCGTTGGCCATGGCGTGCCGGACATCTGGATGGAGTCCCTCGGCTTCGTGATATTCCTTGGGAAGCCCCACCCGCAGCCCTTTGAAGGCGCCACTGGACAACCGGCTGTAATCCGGCACGGGTTCGGGCACGGAGGTGGAGTCCCGTTCGTCGTGGCCGCTGATGGCATTCATGATCAGGGCGCAGTCCCGGACCGATTTACCCATGGGGCCGATCTGGTCCAGGGAGGAGGCGAAGGCCACCAGGCCGTAGCGGGAAACGCGCCCGTAAGTTGGTTTCAGCCCCACCACGCCGCAGTGGGCGGCGGGTTGGCGGATGGAGCCGCCGGTGTCGGAGCCCAGTGCCCCCAGGCACATGCCGGCGGCCACGGCGGCCGCCGAGCCACCGCTGGAACCACCGGGAATATGATCCAGGTTCCAGGGATTGCGGGTGATTTGGTAGGCCGAGTTTTCGGTGGAGGATCCCATGGCAAATTCGTCCATATTGAGCTTGCCTAAAAAGACCGCACCGGCCTTTTCTAATTTGTCGATTACGGCGGCATTGTAGGGGGGGATAAAATTCTCCAGCAGGCGTGAACCGCAGGTGGTACGCAGGCCCCGGGTGCAGATGACATCCTTGATGCCCATCGGGATGCCGGTCAGGGGCGTGACATCCCCGTCGGCGATGCGTTGGTCGGCGGCAGCGGCCTGTTCCAGGGCGCCTTCGGCATCCAGGGTGATATAGGCCGCGATGCGGGGTTCCAGCGTTTCGATGCGGTCGAGTACGGCCTGGGTCAGCGCCACGGCGCTAAGCTCCCCCTGGATGAGTTTGGTATGGGCGTCTTCAATCGTGAGTTTATTCAAATCCATAATGCGATGTTCCCTTAAGCGGTGTTACCAGGTTGCGTCGGCTCTGAGATGCCGGCTTTCGCCGGCATGACGGATAATCAACCGATGACGCGGGGCACCAGAAAGCTTTCCTCATCCCGTTCCGGCGCATTGGCCAAGGCGGCTTCGCGGTCCAGATGGGGGCGTCGCTGGTCGTCCCGGAGCGGAGTGGTCAGGGACACGGCATGGGCCGTGGGGGCCACCCCTTCGGTGTCCACACGGTTCAGGGTATCCATGTATTCCAGGATGCCGGCCAATTGCCCCGCCATGGTGTCCAGGGTGTCGTCATCCAGATCCAGGCGGGCGAGTCGGGCCACATGGCGAACTTCTTCGCGGGTGATTTTCATGACGCATCGTCCTTCTTTGTAATTTAACTGAGCGTGTTTTACGGCTACCAGACCAACAATTATAAAAAGTGGTTTAACATTTTACTTGCATCGGCCCTGTGATCCTTTGGGGCCCTGGAACTCGGCGATGATTACCGTCAATGGGCATAGCGGCTGTCCGATCCTCATGGCGATACCAAAATGGGTTTCAACCCTTTGGCCTCCAGGGCGTTGATCGTTTTGACCGCCTGTTCCCGGCTGGCAAAGCGGCCCACCTGCACGCGGTGCCACCGGCCTTTGCCGGGTATGGTGGTACTGACGCGTTTGACACTGTATCCTTCCCGGCGCAACCGTGCCGCCATTGCATCGGCTGTTTCAGCATCCCGCAACGAGGCCACCTGCAGGGTCAGCGATCCGGAGGGTGCTGTCGCTGCCGGAGGGGAGGCGGCTGCCGGCGCCGGCTGTGGCCGGGCAGCCCCTTTTTTTTTGGGCTGCAAACCGGGCATGCGTTCTATAACGGGGATACCGGAAGGCGCTGTCGCTACCGGGTCTTCGCTTTTCGGGGGTGTCTCCGCCAGGACCGTGGGCTTCGGCAGGGATCGGGTCATGTTGGGGGCGATGGCCGGATCCTCCCCGGACTGCTTCAAGTCTTCATAGAAATCCAGGTCGGATTTGTTTTCAACGGCACTCGAATAGGCCTCCAACTGCCGGGTCTGCTGCTGCTGGACCTGTTCCCGCAGGGCCTGCAGATCCTGGCCGAGTTTTTCCATGTCGAACTTGACCGGTGTGGTGCCCCGGCCCACCAGCACCCCCAGGAAAAAGGTCCAGGCGCAGGCGGTCAGCACCAGGGCCATGGCGCCGTAAACCCCTCGCCGGGAGAGTTGCCAGACGGGCTTGCGTTTCGGGGAGGTGGTTTTGGTTTTCGCCATGGTGCCTGCAGGCTCAGGTGGCCGGAATGCCGGAAGCCGCCGGTGTCAATGGTTGCGGTCCTGGCGTCACATGCGCTCGGGAGCGGATACTCCCAGCAGGGCCAGACCGTTGCGAATGACTTTTTGGACGGCCGTTACCAGATACAAACGACCCTTGGTCGCCATTGGATCGTCGGTCAATACCCGTTGCCGGTTATAATAGGAATGGAAAGCCCCCGCAAGGGTCATCAGATAAAAGGTCACCCGGTGCGGTTCCCGGAAACGGGCGCTGGCCGCGATGATGTCCGGATATCGATTCAACTGTTTGATCAACTGGACGTCTTCCGGGGTGGTCAGGGTTGCCAGGGCTTTTGCGTCGAGGGTTTCATCATCCGTGACGTCGATGGCGGCTTTGCGGCAGATGCTGGCGATACGGGCATGCACATACTGGACATAGTAAACCGGGTTGTCGTTGGATTTTTGCTTGGCGACTTCGAGATCGAAATCCAATGTGCTGTCGTAATGGCGGGTGAGAAACAGAAAACGGGCGGCGTCCCGGCCCACTTCCTTGACCACATCCTGCAAGGTGACGAATTCGCCGGCGCGGGTGGACATGGCCACGGGTTCGCCGCTTCTTAGCAGGTTGACCAACTGGACCAGAATGACCTGGAACTGTTCGGGGTTGGTGCCGGAGGCCTCCACGGCCGCTTTCATGCGGGGGATGTAACCGTGGTGGTCCGCCCCCCAGACATCGATGACCGTGTCGAAGCCCCGCTCGAATTTCTCCTGGTGATAGGCGATGTCCGAGGCAAAATAGGTCGTAATGCCATTGTTGCGCACCACCACGCGGTCTTTTTCATCCCCGAAGTCGGTGCTTTTGAACCACAGGGCGCCATCCTTTTCGTAGACCTGCTGTTTTTCCCGCAGGGCGGCGATACAGGCGTCCACCCGTCCGCTGTCGTAAAGGCTCTGCTCGCTGAACCACTGGTCAAAGGAAACCCCGAAGTCCACCAGATCCTGCCGGATCCCCTCGATGATCAGGCCGGCGGCATAGCGGGCACAGGTGGTAACGGCATCATCCTCGGTCTGGGCTAGCAGACCGTCGCCATGTTTGTCCTTCATGGCCCGGGCCATGTCCGTGATATAGTCGCCCTGGTAGCAGGTATCGGGAAAATCCACATTTTCACCGAAAAGGGCCCGATAGCGCAGCAGCACGGAGAGGCCCAGGGTGCGAATCTGGCGGCCCGAGTCGTTGATATAATATTCCCGCTGCACGTCGTAACCGCTGAAGGCCAGGATGCGGGCCGTGCTGTCGCCCACGGCGGCGCCGCGCCCGTGCCCCACATGGAGCGGACCGGTGGGGTTGGAGCTGACGAATTCCACCTGGACTTTGTGGCCCTGCCCCATGGTGGAGGCGCCGTATTGGTCGTTGGCCGCATGGATCGCTTCCAGGACGGGCCCCCAGGCGCCGGGGGCAATGAAGAAATTGATGAAACCCGGCCCGGCGATGTCGGTTTTGAGGATCCAGTCGGCGGCGTCCTGGAGGTGGGCCTGCAGGATTTCGGCAATTTTCCGGGGGGGCATTTTCTGCACCTTGGCCATGATCATGGCCAGGTTGGTGGAAAAATCACCATGGGCTTCATTTTTGGGCTCTTCGATTTCGACTTCCGGAAAGGCATCGGAGGGCAGCTGGCCTTGGGCGTGTGCCTGCCGGGCCGCCTCCCGGACGATGTGTTTGAGTTTGCTCTTGATCATATGTGGTTGCGTTCTCCTGCGAATACAAACGGCGGACTCAGCGCAATCGGATGTCCGCCGCAGGGTTGGTATCGGTAGCGCCGCACGCGGTGCCGGCCTGAAGGCCCCTTACGCGGCCGCTGTTACGAAAACGTATCCTATCGCACAATCACCTCTGCTTTTCAAGAAACGGTTTGCGACTATCGCCTGTTTGGCCTTCCAATCGCGTCTTGACAAGGCGATGGGGTTCCCATAATTAGAGGCCAGCAAGGTGCCGTGCGGCTCAATAGGAAATCCCGTGCAATTCGGGAGCGGTCCCGCCGCTGTAACCGGGGACGAAACCTGACACATCCACTGCGGGGATGCCCCCTGCGGGAAGGGTCGGGAGGTAGATGGATCCGGAAGCCAGAAGACCTGCCTTGCGGATCGGGTTCTGCCTTTGCGGCGCACTATCGACAGCGGCAGCCGGGATTCAACGACATACAGGGCCAAGAAAGCTGGGTGCAGCCCTTCAAGCCGATACGCTTGAAGGGCTTTTTTTATTCGGATCTTTTCCGGTATTGCGGTTCCCTCTTGGTGGTCGCCGGACACAGTGTGCTTCGAAAATGGACGCCCGTATTATCAACCCTTATTCTTGAGCGAGGAGATTGAGATGTTGCAGAGAAGATGTTGCAGGGTTTTGGCGGCGCTGATGATGGTGTTCTTCATGACGACGGTGGTCATGGCCGGCGGGCACGGTGAAAAGCTCTCCAAGAAGGTGGGCATCCTGCTGGTGGCCTTTGGCTCCAGCGAGGATTCGGCCCAGGTTTCCTTCGAGAACATCGACCGCAAGGTCAAGCAGGCTTACCCGGATATTCCGGTGCGCTGGGCCTATACGTCCCACATTATCCGCAAGAAGTTGGCCAAGGAAGGGCGGATTCTGGATTCGCCGGAAGTGGCCCTGGCCAAGATGCGGGATGAACGATTCACCCACGTGGCCGTGGCCTCCCTGCACACCATCGGCGGGGCTGAATACCACGACCTGAGGCGTTCGGTCGGCGCTTTCAAGGTCATGGGCGGTTTCGAACACGTCATTCTGGCCTACCCCCTCCTGGCCACCCAGGAGGATATGGAGCGTGTTGTCGATGCCATCCTGGCCACCATCCCCAAGGAGCGCCAAAAAGACGAAGCGGTCGTGCTCATGGGCCATGGCACCCATCATCCCTCCAATGCCTTTTATGCGGCCTTGATGTTTCAGCTGCAGCTCAAGGATCCCAATATCTTCGTCGGGACGGTGGAAGGCTACCCCGGACTGGATTTGATCCAGTCGATGATGCTTGAAAAAAAGATCAAGAAAGCCTTTTTGGTGCCCTTCATGTCGGTGGCCGGCGACCATGCCAAAAACGACATGGCTGGTGACGAAGAGGACTCGTGGAAGTCCATCCTGACCAAAGCCGGGATCGACTGTGTACCCGTTCTCAAGGGAACGGCGGAATTCGATGAATTCGTCGACATCTGGGTCGATCATGTCGGCGGGCCGTTGAGCCACTTCTAATCAGATCCTGCCCATTTCCCGTTGCGGGAATGGGGGCAATGGGGTCGAAACAGACAAGGAGACCCTTCAGGCCGGTTCGGTATGTCCGTCCGGACCGGCTTGGTGCTCGTGGTGATGAACACAACCCCCACACCCGACAATCCCGTCGACGGGACCCCGATACCTGCCAACGAGGCCCCTGACCACCACACCCGGGCCTCACGATCCGTTTGCGGGTCGCTGGCCGTTCTCGGATTTATTCTGGCCGCCGCGATCACGGCGGCGGCATCCCTGGGTTACATCCGTCTGCCGTTTTCAGCTGTTCTCCACATCATGGGGGCCCATCTTTGCGACCAGCCCGATTGGCTGACCGCCTATGATCCGATCTGGTCCGTGGTGGTCACCGAGGTGCGCCTGCCCCGGATCCTGTGCTCCGCCGTGGTGGGGGCCGGGCTGGCCATGTGCGGCGTGGTGTTCCAGGGCATTTTGCTCAACCCGCTGGCCGATCCCTACACCCTGGGAGTGTCGGCCGGGGCCGCCTTCGGCGCCGCCGTGGCGTTACTGCTCAATATCGCCATGCTGGGTTTTTTTTCGGTGCCCCTGTTTGCTTTTGCCGGTGCCGCAGCGACGTTGTTTGTGGTGATTTATCTGTCTTCCGACGGCAGCGGGCTTTCCTCCACCAACCTGATCCTGGCGGGCATCATTGTGGCCGCCATCCTTTCGGCCGGTCTGAGTTTCATCAAGTATGTGGCCGACGAGCAGGTGAGTGTGATCATCTTCTGGCTCATGGGCAGCTTTGCCGCCCGCACCTGGACGGATGTGGGCCTGGTGACCATGGCCGTAAGCCTGGGGGCGGCGGTCTGCACTTTTTTTGCGCGGGACCTGAACCTGCTGGCCCTGGGGGAGCGGCCGGCCGCCGCCCTGGGGGTCGATTTCCAGCGCGTGACCCTGGTGCTCCTGGTCACGGCGTCCCTGGTGGCGGCCGTCTGTGTGGCCGTTTCCGGCATTATCGGTTTTGTGGGACTGCTGGTGCCCCATCTCATGCGCATGCTGGTGGGACCGGACAACCGTGGGCTGCTGCCGGTATCCATGCTCGCCGGCGCCCTGTTGCTGCTGGGGGCCGACACCCTCACCCGGGCGGTGCTGCCCCAGGAAATTCCCATCGGGGTGCTGACGGCTCTCGTGGGGGGGCCCTTCTTCTGCTACGTGTTCCGCAAGCGCCAGAAGGAGCAGGCCCTATGAGCGTCGTCCCCGTGTTTGAAATTCATGATGTGACGTTTGGCTATCCGCAGTGCCCGGTTCTGGATGGGGCTTCGTTGACCCTGTCGGGCGGACGTTTCTACGGCTTGTTGGGACCCAATGGCTGCGGCAAGACCACCCTGCTGGACCTGATGGCCGGCCTGAAGCAACCGGACAGCGGAACGATCGCCTTCCGGGGGCGCCCTCTCGGCGCCTATCGCCGCCGGGAACTGGCCCGGGAGATTGCCCTCGTACCCCAGAATTTTTATATCAATTTCCCGTTTACCGTACATGACGTGGTCATGATGGGACGCTATCCCCATCTCCCGCGCTTTGCCCATCCGGGCGCCGACGATCACCGCCAGGTCCAAAACGCCATGATGATTACGGACACGGTACGCTTTGCCCGCCAATCGGTCACCGCTTTGAGCGGCGGGGAACGCCAGCGGGTGGTGTTTGCCCGGGCCCTGGCCCAAAACACCGGGGTGCTCATGCTGGACGAGGCCACGGCCAATCTGGATATCCGGCATACCCTGGCGCTGCTCGGCCGCACCCGGGAGCGTGTCCGCAACGGCGGGCAGACCGTCATCGCGGTGTTTCAGGATGTGAACCTGGCGGCCCTGTACTGCGATGAACTCCTCTTTCTCCAGGACGGCCGGATCGCCTCTCAGGGGCCCACCGACAAAGTGATGAAGGCGGAGATCCTGCAGGCCATCTACGGGGTCGAAGGCCGGATCCGGCCGCATACGGAATACGGGCTTCCCCAGGTGGATTTCAAACGATGAAACGGCTGGCGCAAATCCTGATTGTTCTGGCGTGTTTTTTAGCCCTATCCGGTCTGGAAACCGTGGTGGCAGACAACCTTGCCATTGGTGTCAAGGATAACGCCGGCCGGGTCGTTAACGCGGCGGTCCCCTTCGAGCGGATTGTCTCGCTTTATGGCGCGCACACGGAAAACCTGTTCACCCTGGGCGCGGGCCGGGCGGTTATGGGGGTCAGCCGGCATGACCGCTATCCGGCCGCCGTTCGAAGCAAACCGGTGTTCTCCTATCATGACGGGCTGGAGCGTTTCCTGGCCGCATCGCCGGACCTGGTCCTCATTCGCCCTATGATCGATCGCGGCTATGCACCGCTCATTGCCGGTCTGGAACAAAACGGCATTGCGGTGGTTTCCCTGCAGCCCGGTTCCATTGAGGCGATGTATGCCTACTGGCGCACCCTGGGACGTCTGACCGGACGGGAAGACCGCGCGGCCGCCATGGTAACGGCCTTTCAGCAGGCGGTGGCCGATTTCGAGGCCCTGACCGCATCCGTCGGCCAGCGCAAGCGGGTGTATTTCGAAGCCATTCACAAACGGATGAAAACATTCACCCCCGGCTCCATGCCCATATTTGCCCTGGAAACCGCCGGGGGCCTGAATGTGGCGGCGGATGCGGCCCAGGTGCGCACCACCAATATCGCTTTTTACGGCAAGGAACGCATCCTGAGCCGGGCCGGGGTAATCGACGTCTACCTCGCCCAGCGGGGCGCCATGAACCAGCCGACCCCGGAAATGATCCGCCGGGAGCCCGGCTACGAGGTGATCAAGGCGGTCCGGGACGACCAGATATTCATCATCGACGAAGCCCTTGTCGCGCGGCCGACCTGGCGGCTGCTCTATGGTATCCATCAGATCGGGATCCTGCTTTATCCGGAGCATTTTCAGGGCAACGGGGAAGGGATCCTGCGTAAGGCCGAAGCCGCTCTGGGCGCTGCCGAGGCCGGAGAAAATTTCAACATGACCCAGATGAAGGATTCCCATGAACAATCCAATCGGTAAACTCTACGGCATCGGCGTGGGTCCCGGCGACCCCGACCTTTTGACCCTCAAGGCCGTTAAAGTTTTACAGCAGGTGTCGGTGGTTTTCACGGCGGCCTCTTCCAAAAACGACTACAGTCTGGCACTGGAAATCGCCCGGCCCCACATCCCCGAAGATGCCCGCATCCATTCCCTTGCCTTTCCCATGACGCGGGATGCCGCCGCCAAGCAGGACGCCTGGGTTGCCAATGCCGATATCGTGGTCGATTTTTTGCGCCAGGGCCATGACGCGGCCTTTCTCACCCTGGGAGATTCCCTCACCTTTTCCACCTTTGGTTATCTGCTGCGACAGATCGCGGAACGTTATCCTGATATCCCCGTGGAAACCGTGCCGGGGATTACGTCCTACCAGGCCTCGGCGGCAGCCCTCAATATGCCGCTGGTGGAAGGCGAGGAATCCCTGCTGGTGCTGTCCGGCGCCCAGGGCGGCGATCGGCTGCGGGGCAACGGGCACAAGCCGGACAATGTGGTGTTCATGAAAGCCTACCGGAACGTGCCCAGTATCTGCGCGGCGCTGGATGATGCCGATATGCTGGGCCATGCCGCCGGTGTGGTGAACTGCTCCCAGCCCGGCCAGGAGCTGATCCGGGATGTGACCACGCTGCTGGAGCGCGAACCCAACTACTGGACCCTGATCATCGCCAAGAAATCGTCGCCCCATGGCCCGCAAAAAAGCTAAGCACCCCTATCGCGATCTGGCGGTATCCCTCGGTCTGACGCTGATCATGCTGACGGCCGGCGTCTATGGCCTGGAGACCCTGAGCTGGCCGGTGGTGGGTGGACGGCTCATACGCCCCCTTGTGCGCCTGCTGGGCTTTATTCTGGTGGGGCTCGCGGCGGGCCAGATGATCGAGGCCATGGGCTGGACCCGCGCCCTGGCCCTGGCGGCCCGTCCGGTCTTTCGCTTCGGCCGCCTCGGCCACCGCTGCGGGGCGGCCTTCATGGCGGCGTTTGTTTCCGGGGTGACGGCCAACGCCATGCTGGTGGAGTTCTTCCGGGAAGGCAAGATAACCCGCCAACAGCTTTTTCTGACCAATTTCGTCAACCAGTTCCCGGCCTTTTTCCTGCATCTGCCCACCACTTTTTTTATCGTGATGCCCCTGACCGGGCGGGCCGGGGCCCTTTATTTCCTCCTGACCTTTGCCGCGGCGCTGCTGCGCACCCTCCTGCTGCTGTGCTACGGGCGCCTGCGCTTGCCGCTGCCGCCGGCCGAAGCGCCCGCGACGGCCACGGACGACCGCCCCACCCGAGGGGCCCGCTGGAAGGATATGCTGGCCGGCGTCCGCCGCAAACTGCCCCGGCGCATCACCATGGTGGCCGTTTACGTGGTGCCCATCTATGTGGCGGTGTTCATGGCCAACACCATGGGGTGGTTTGATTTCATGCGGGATGCCCTGGCGCACCTGGTGGTGTCGTCTTTCATCCCGGTGGAGAGCCTGTCCGTGGTGGTCCTGAGTTTCGTGGCCGAATTCACGTCCGGGTTCGCCGCGGCCGGCGCCTTGCTGGATGCCGGGGTCCTGACGGTCAAGCAAACGGTCCTGGCCCTTCTCACGGGCAATATCCTGGCCTTTCCCATCCGGGCCCTGCGCCATCAGCTGCCCCACTACATGGGTATCTTCGAACCCAAAATGGGGGCTCAGCTGCTGGTCATGGGGCAGGCCCTGCGGGTGGGCAGCGTTGCGCTGGCGGGTGCGGTTTACTTCCTGGTGGGCTAATTCGCTGTTGACCCGAATCCCGCTTTTTTATACAGTGCCGGTTCAATTGCGGGGCGAACCCCGACGCGTGTTTGATTTCTAACGGTAACTTTTTTCGCCACGGCATATGCGCCACGAAGGTGCCCAACCCCTTGAAGGCGGGCGGCTTGCGTGGCGTTTTTTATGGCATGGAGGAAGACAATGTTACGTTTGAAAGGCAGTGTTGGGTTTGTGGCGGTGGTGCTGGTTCTTTTGTTGGGCGGGACGGCCGGGGCCCATTTCGGCATGGTGATTCCCTCGGACAACATGGTCATGCAGGAAGATGGGCGCAGTGTTACATTGACCCTGAGTTTTTCGCATCCCATGGAAATGGCCGGCATGGAACTTGTCAAGCCCAAAGCGTTCAGTGTCCGGGCCAATGGCCAGATGCAGGATCTTGTGCCCAATCTGCAGGCCGCTCGGGTTATGGAGCATGGGGCCTGGAAAGCCACCTACGGGGTCAAACGGCCGGGGGTCTACATGTTCGTCATGGAGCCGCAGCCCTATTGGGAGCCGGCGGAAGACTGCTTTATCATTCACTACACCAAAACGGTGGTGACGGCTTTCGGGGATGACGAGGGCTGGGATGAAGAGGTCGGGCTGGCCACCGAGATCGTGCCCCTGTCCAAACCCTACGGTTTGTACGCCGGCAATCTTTTTCAGGGCATCGTCAAGCTTGGCGGTCAAGCCGTGCCCTATGCCGAGGTGGAAGTCGAATACTACAATCAGGACAAGGATGCCGCCGCCCCCACGGACTACATGGTCACCCAGACCGTCAAGGCCGATGCGAACGGCGTTTTTTCCTACGCCGCCCCCCGGAGTGGCTGGTGGGGATTTGCCGCGCTGAATACGGCGGATTACAAGCTCAAAGCCGATGGCGTGGAAAAAGACGTGGAATTGGGGGCGGTTATCTGGGTGAAATTCGAAGCCTGGCAGGGTAAATAAAGCGTTTTGCCCCTTCAGGTGATGGAATCGTAAAAAGTCATTTATCTGTCATTCCGGACTTGATCCGGAATCTCTAACATTTTGATATCAATAGATTCCGGCTTCTGCCGGAATGACGTAAAATCGGGAATTTTGACTTCTTACGAAACTGTTAATTGATAATGGTCTTGCCGGTTGTCCGCCCGCAGGTGTCCTGAATTGGCGACGGACAACCGGCCCAACGGAAGCGATCGCGACCATGCATATTTCCGAAGGTGTCCTGTCGGGCCCCGTGTTGCTTTCCGGCGGCGCCCTGGCAGCGGCCGGCACGGCTATCGGGCTGAAAAAGCTGGACTACGACCGCATTGCCCGGGCGGGCTTGCTGTCCGCCGCCTTTTTTGTGGCCTCGCTGATTCACGTGCCCATCGGTCCCTCCAGCGTGCATCTGATTTTAAGCGGCATCGTCGGGCTGATGCTGGGATGGGGGGCTTTCCCGGCCATCGTGGTGGCGCTGTTGCTCCAGGGGATCCTGTTCCAGTTCGGCGGGCTGACCACCCTGGGGGTCAATACCATGATCATGGCCGCCCCGGCCGTAATCTGCTTCTATCTCTTCGGCCGCCTGGTGCACGGGCGACGTGCCGTTGCGCTTCCGGCGGCGTTTGCCTGCGGGTTCGTGAGCATTCTCCTGGGAGCCGTGGTGGCCGGGGCCGCGCTGATGTTCACGGAGGAAAACTTCCTGGAAGTCACCCTGCTCATTGTCTCCGCCCACATACCCGTTATGGTGATCGAGGGGATGATTACGGTGTTCTGCGTCGCCTTTTTCCGGCGGGTTCAGCCGGATCTTCTGCCGGGTGCCCGGGTGGCTGATATGGCCGCACCGCAGGAAAGGAATGAAGCATGATGGCCCAATTTGAGATGGCGGCAGGTCGAATTCGGATCGGGAATTGGCTGGTGGGAATCTGTATCTTCGGGCTCCTGTTGGCCCCCAACGCGGCCCTGGCCCATAAGGTTACCGTTTTTGCATGGGTGGAAGGCCATACGGTTTTCACGGAAAGCAAGTTCAGTGGGGGGCGCGTGGCCAAAAATGCCCGCATTGAGGTCTATAATATGGCGGGGGACAAACTGCTGGAAGGGCAGACGGACGACCAGGGCAAATTCGCCTTCCAACCGCCGCAGCCGGAAGCCCTGCGCATCGTGCTGCTGGCCGGCGCCGGCCACCGCAACGAATGGCGGGTGGCGGCAGATGAATTTGGAAACGGCGCAACGGCGACGCCCACCCCCACGCCGGTTGTGGCCGCAGCACCCGAACCCCAGGCGGCCGTGTCCACGGACACCGACCGCACCACCATTTCCCTGTCCCCCGACGAGCTTCAGGCCCTGGTCGAGCAGTCGCTGGACAAGAAACTGGCCCCCATCCTGCACCGGCTGGGGGCTGTCGATACCGGCCCATCCCTGAACGATATTATCGGCGGCATCGGTTATATCCTCGGCCTGGTCGGCCTGGCGGCCTATCTGCAGTCCCGCCGGAAGTCCGGATAGCGCCATGATTGCCGAAACCATGGCCCAGGGGCACTCCCTGCTGCATCGTATCGATCCCCGCTTGCGCGTCCTGGCCGCGGCCTTTTTTTCATGTGCGGTGGCGGTTTTCCAGACGTTTACGGCCCTGTCGGCGGCTTGTCTGGCCGCGTTGGTGCTGTTGCTGGTGCCCGGCCTGAATTTCCGGGAAACCGGGCGACGGCTGATGGTGGTAGTGTGGTTCCTGCTGCTGCTGTGGTGCCTGCTGCCCCTGACCTATGAAGGCGCTATCGCGGCCAAGATAGGGGTTGTCTCCATCTATTGGCCCGGCGTTCGGCTGTCGGCGCAGATTACGCTGAAATCCCTGGCCATCATTGCGGTTTTTACCACCCTGGTGGCCACCATTCCCGTCAATACCCTGGGGCAGTCCCTGGCCCGCCTGGGGGTTCCGGCCAAACTCGTCTACCTTTTGCTCATGTGTTATCGGTATATCTTTGTCATCGAACAGGAATACCACCGGTTGGTGGCCGCCATGAAAATCAGGGGATTTCGCCCCCGGACCAATCTCCACACCTATCGCAGCTATGCGTATTTGATCGGCATGCTTTTTGTACGGGCGGCCACCCGGGCCGATCGCGTGTACCAGGCCATGCGGTGCCGGGGGTTCGACGGGCGGTTTCACTCGCTGGCGACCTTTCCGCCCCATCCGGCCAATCAATGGTTTGCGCTTGCCGCGGCTTTTGCTATGATCCTCCTCGTTGGCTTGGAGTGGATGGACTGAAGATCTGAAACCATCGACGCCGCAGCGTTAAATCGCATGCGCGTGAGGGAAACATATGCCTGAGGATACCCGGCCGATACCGATCGTTCTGGTGGCATCCGGTACGGCCACGACGGCCGCCACCGTCTATCGCCGCATCGAAGCGGAATGTCAGCGGCTTTTCCCGGAACATCCGATTCAGCTGGCCTTTTCGTCACGCGCCATTCGCAAACGGGTGCAGGCTAAGGACGGCACGTCGACGGCAACACCGGAAGCGGTTTTCGATCAATTGCTGCGGGCCGGTTATCCGAAAGCGGTGGCGCAGTCCCTGCATCTGATCGGTGGGATCGAATTCCACCAACTGGCCTGGAAGGCGGCCCGGAGCCCGCTGGATATCCATCTTGGCCTGCCCCTGCTTACGACCCCTGAAGATTTCGATGCGGTCCTGGATTGGCTGGCCGAGGTGCGACCCCCTGCAGAGGAGGATGCCCTGGTGCTGGTGGGGCATGGGACAAAGCATCCCGCCTGGATGGCGTATGCGGTTTTGGCCCAGAGGATAACGGCCCGTTTCGGCCCCAAGATTGTACTGGGCCAGGTAAAAGGGGACCCCACGCCAGCCACCGTTGCATCCCGCCTTGCGGCGGCCGGCTGCCGCCGCGTGCACTTGCGGCCGTTCATGCTGGTGGCCGGGGCCCATTTCATGCAGGATATCGCCGGCGACCGGCCGACATCCTGGCAGGCCCAGCTGGAGCAGAAGGGGCTGACCGTTATCCCGGAAGGTGAAGGGTTGGGGGATCATTCGATGGCCATCGCTATCTTCGGCCGTCACATCAGGACGGCCATGGCAGGCCCTCCCCTGAAACTGGACTGAGAGGTATTAATTGACAACGGAAGCACAGGCCGCACCGCTCATCTCTCTGCGTGGCATTCACTTCGCCTATCCGGGGGGGGCGCCCATTCTCAAGAATCTGGATTTCGACCTTTTCCCCGGCGAGCGGGTGGGGCTGGTGGCCCCCAATGGCAGCGGCAAGACCACCTTGTTCCATGTGATCATGGGACTTTTGAAGCCGACCCGGGGCACGATCACGCTGTTCGGACAGCCGGTTGCCACGGAAGCGGATTTCGCGGCCACGCGCCGGCGCATCGGTCTCTTGTTTCAGGATGCCGACGACCAGCTTTTCAGTCCGACGGTTTTGGAAGATGTGGCCTTTGGTCCGCTCAACCTGGGCAAGGATCGGGAGGAGGCCGTCGCCGTGGCCCAAAAGACCCTCGCACGCCTGGGACTTTCCGGTTTCGAAGACCGGGTCACCTTTCGTCTTTCGGGCGGTGAAAAGCGGCTGGTTTCGCTGGCCACGATCCTGGCCATGGAGCCGGAGGTGCTGCTGCTGGATGAACCCACCACCGGCCTGGACGACCATACGCGCCACACCCTGACCCATGTGATCGGCGAACTGGATTTGGCCTATGTGCTGATTTCCCACAATGCCCGGTTTCTTTCCCGAACCGCCGACAGGACGTATTCCATGGAAGACGGGCGCATCCTTCTCGATGAGGAGGTCCATTTCCACGAGCATGTGCATGCCCATCGCCACGGGCAGGTCCCCCATCGGCATGACTGACGGAATAAGGTTATGAGCTATATATCATTGTAATTACGCCATATTTTTTTGGCACTGCCAATTGATGATGGCGATTTTTCCCTGTCACCACCCCTCGACGCGCTTGCCCTCGAAACCGCTGTTCTATTTTTTTATTTGATTTATGCTATGGAATTATTCAATATTATTTCAGCGGTGAATCTCAATCACATTTTCTTCCTGGTTCCATTCTAAATGGCATATTAATTGCGTTTCTCTCTCCGCTGTATCTTTTGCACATCAGGTCTATAGTTTCCCTGGAGGGGATTTTTCTAACGATGTTTGCCAAGCGCGTTTATCGTTTTTCATTTTTTTGGGGAGGAGAAGCATGACGCAATCAATTTACAGCCTCTGTTTCATGTGCTCGGTACGCTGCCCGATTCGGGTGGAGGTCAAAGACGGGCAGGTGAAGTGGATTGAAGGCAACCCGCATGTTGCCGGTATGGAAGGCAGCCTGTGTCCCAAAGGGGCCGCCGGCATTTCGATGCAGTACGACGCCCAAAGGGTTCAGAGTCCGATGATCCGTGAAGGGGCCCGGGGCGAGGGCAAATGGCGCAAGGCCTCGTGGGACGAGGCGCTTGATTATGTGGCGGACAAACTCAAGGGCATCATCGATACCCATGGCGGCCACAGTGTGGTGCTGGGGGAACGTGCCAACCTGGCCACCCACGTCAGCAAGACGTTTCTGAAGGCCATCGGGTCGCCCAACCATTTTACCCACGATGCCCTGTGCAAGGGGTCGGTCAATACGGCCTGCCGCAGCCTGTTCGGCTATACCGACGGCCAGATGGGCATGGACTACAAGAATGCACGCCAGGTTATCCTTTACGGGCGCAATATGTTCGAGGCCGTGTCGGTAAAAGAAGTCAACAGCCTGATGCAAGCGATCGACAAGGGGGCCAAGGTAACCTACATCGATCCGCGTGTCACGGTCACCGCCACCAAGGCGCATCGGTACTGGATGATTCGGCCCGGAACCGACCTGGCCCTCAATTATGCGTTGATCAACGTCATACTTGAAGAGCGCCTCTACGACGGCGCCTTCGTGGAACGCTGGGTGGAGGGGCTGGCCGAGCTGCAGGACTTTGTGCGTTCCTACACACCGGAGTGGGCGGAAACGGAAACCGGCATTGCCGCGGAGGAGATCCGGGCCCTGGCCCGCGAGGTGAGCAAGGACAAACCGTCGGTCATTTTTCATTACGGCTACCGGGGGGCCCACCACGCCAACGAGATTTACCTGCGCCGCTCCATCCTGATCCTGAACTGCCTGATGGGCAGTGTGGAGACGCCCGGAGGGCTTTTCTTCAAAAAGGGTCCGGGCGCGGCCGGCGGCAAAGCGGCCCGCAAGCTGGTGGAGCAGGATTTGCCCAAGCCGGACAAGCCCCGCTTCGACAAGGTGGGAACGCCGGAATTCCCGCTGCCGGACAGCGCCCACGGTGTCGGACAGATGCTGGCCCCGGCCATCCTGAGCGAGGATCCCTATCCCATCAAAGCCCTGATCATCAACCGGTTCGATCCGCTCAAGTCCATACCCGATACCAACCAGATGAAAAAAGCATTGGAAAAGCTGGATCTGGTGGTGGCCGTGGACGTCAATTACAGCGATTTGGCCTGGTATGCGGATGTCATCCTGCCCGAGTCCACCTACCTGGAGCGCACCGACTGCGTGCAGCAGGCCAACGGCCTCAAGCCCCAGATGTTCCTGCGCCGCCAGGTTGTCGGGCCCCGCTACGACACCCGGGAGTATGCCGTCATCATGAAGCAGCTGTGCGAACGGTTGGGGATTGGGACATACTTCCCCTATGAAACCATGGATGAACTGGTCCAATGGCAGCTGGAAGGCACCGGGTTTACCATGGCGGATTTCGAGGCCAAGGGGTTTGTGGCCTATGGCAAAAGCCAGATTTTCTGGGACCGCCTGGAGGACCTGAAGCTGAAAACGCCGTCCGGTAAAATCGAGTTTCGTTCCTCGCTGCTGGAAGACGCCGGTTTCGAGTCTTTCCCGGCTTACGAGCCGGCCCCGGCGGACAAGGACGATGTGTTTCGGTTGGTGGTGGGCCGGGTGGCGCTGCACACCCATGTGTCCACCCAGAACGTGCCCTATCTGAACGAGCTTTTTCCGGAAAATGTTCTGTGGATCAATTCGGCCAAAGCCGCGAAGCTTGGTATCAGCACCGATGATTTGGTGGAGATTTCCTCCAAGGCCGGCTCCGGGGTTCTCAAGGCCTACGTGACCGATCTGATTCATCCGGAAGCGGTTTTCATGGTGCACGGCTTCGGGCACGAAGCCAAATTGGCCGCGCGCTGCTACAACAAGGGCGTATCCGACAGCGTGCTGCAGGAAAACATTACCGACCGTGTCGGCGGAAGTCCGGCGCTGCACGATACCTTTGTCACCGTGAAGGCGGCCTAAGCTACCGCGGATGAACATGATCGGAGGAAATTCATGAGCAAATACTACCTCTTTCAGGATACCAAGAAATGCATTGGGTGCAATACCTGCACGATTCAATGCAAGAGCAACAAGGATCTGCCCCTGGGACCCAAAATCAGCCAGATCATCCCGGTGGGTCCCAAAATGGTCGGCGGATTGCCCCGGGCCACCTATGTTTTCATGCCCTGCTTTCACTGCGAAGATCCCTGGTGCGTGGCCGCCTGCCCCACCGGCGCCATGCAGAAGCGGGCCAAGGACGGTATCGTCTTTATCGACCACAGCCTGTGTGTCGGCTGCAAGGCCTGCATTACGGCCTGCCCCTGGGGGGCGCCCCAGTGGAATCCGGAAACCGGCAAGGCCGTGAAGTGCGATTACTGCATGGAGCGGGTCGATCAGGGGCTCAAGCCCGCCTGTGTGACGGTGTGCACGACCCACTGCCTGGAATTCGGGTCGAACGTGGATGAGATCGTCAATGTGCGCAAAAAACGGCATGCCGAAGCCGTGGCCGCCCTGGATATCAGCACCACTTGACCCCTGTCCGGGATAGGATAAAGAGGTTGCCATGACCGAAAAGACCTGTCCGGTAGCAGAGTTGATCCAGAAACTGGAGCAAACGCTGGCGTCCGGTCAACTGCACGATGCCAAAAACTACCGGCGCAGTGAGGAAATCCTGGCCCTGCTCAACGATGTGGCCTGGGGGCGGGCCGGCCGGGAGCATGTGCCGGCCATCCGGCAATTGGCGGAAGAAATGCGTCGCGAGGATGCCGCCGATGCCGGTGAGAAGACCGGCGGCCATATCCTGAACTGTCTGGAAGAGGCGGCGGAAATCTTCCAGAGCCATATCGACACCCATAATTGCGCCACCGGGGAATGCGTGCGCCTGGCGCCGGCGCCCTGCCAGATGACCTGTCCGGCCGGAATTGACGTGCCGACCTATGTCTCCCTGATCGGTGAAGGCCGGGATGCCGAGGCTATCGAAGTAATTCGCCAGGACAACCCCTTCCCCTGGGTGTGCGGCCTGGTCTGCACGCGGCCCTGCGAGTTCATGTGTGTCCGGGGCCGCATCGACACGCCGGTTTCGATCAAGTTCCTGAAAGCCTTTGCCGCCGAGCGGGCGCTTTCCTGGGGGCAGTACAAAAATCCGCCCAAAGCCCCGGACAAAGAGCAGTCGGTCTGCATCATAGGGGCCGGCCCCGGCGGAATGAGTGCGGCCTACTACCTGGCCCTCAAAGGCTATCGCGTGCGCGTAATCGAGGCCCAGCCCAATGCCGGCGGCATGATCCTGCTGGGCATTCCCCGCTATCGTTTGCCCCGTGAGGTGATCGACCGGGAAGTGGCCATGCTGCAGGATTTGGGGGTGGAATTCGCCTTCAATACCCGGCTGGGAAGCGACGTGACCCTGGACGACCTGCGCCAGGAGGGCTTTGATGCTTTTCTGCTGGCCATTGGCGCCCATAAAGCCTACACGCTTGGCATCCCCGGCGAGAATGATTTCCCGCAGGTCCTGGATGCCGTGGGTTTCCTGCGGGAAGTGGCTTTGGGCAATCGGGCCGTCCCCGGCAAAAAGGTGGTCGTGATCGGCGGCGGCAACGTGGCTATCGATGCCGCCCGCACCAGCCTGCGGCTGGGTGCGGAATCCGTGGTTCTGGCCTATCGGCGCACCCGGCACGAAATGCCGGCCGACGAGGAAGAAGTGGAGCAGGCCGAGGAAGAGGGTGTGGAAATGCGCTTTCTCACCATTCCGGAAGCCATCGTCGGACAGGATGGGCATTTCGAGGGGCTGCGCTGTTTGCGGGCTGAGTTGGTGGCCCAGGAGGGCAGCGACCGGATGCGTCCGGTGCCGGTCAAGGGCAGCGAATTCGTCATGGAGGCGGATGCCCTGATTCCCGCCATCGGCCAGCAGGTGGATACCGCGGGGGTCAAGGACCTGCCCGGCCTCGACTGGACGCGGCGCAGCACCATTCATACCAATATGGTCAGCATGGAAACCTCGCTTCCGGGCGTTTTTGCCGTGGGCGATGCGGTCACCGGACCGGCCACGGTGATCGAGGCCATCGGCGCCGGCAAGCGTGCCGCCGAAGGCATCGATCGCTATTTCCACGGCATCCCGCAGCCCAAATTGCCGCCCGTACCGGTGCGGCGCGGCCGCATCGATTGCAAGCGCTTGACCGCCAACCAGAAAATGACGGCCCGGCGGCCGGAGATGCCGCTGCTCAATATCGACCGGCGCCGGACCACCTTCCAGCAGGTGGAACTGGGCTATGCCGAGACGGATGTCCGGGATGAGGCCGGACGCTGCCTGCGCTGCGACATCTGCCTGCGCTGCGGCAAATGCGTCGAGATCTGTCGTGACAAGATGGGCGTCAACGCCCTCGAGATGGGGTATTTTGATTTCGATCATCCCGTGGAAACGGATTTCCGGATGACGGCCGAACGCTGCATCCTGTGCGGCGCCTGTGCGGCCAACTGCCCCACCGGGGCCATGCGGATCGAGGACTGCGACGGCGAGCGCGTGCTGTCCCTGTGCGGCACGGTGCTCAATCACGAAGCCCTGACCGAATGTGCCCTGTGCGGAAAACAGATGGAGCCTTTCCGCTATCTCGAATATGTACGCAAGCGTACCCGGGGCATCGGGCCCCTGGTGGATAACCGTCCGGTTTGCGATGCCTGCGGCCGTACCGCGGCTGCCCGGACCATGCAACCGGAGCAATAGGGATTCGGCCGCAGAAAGGAGACGGTTCGATGGTTTTCCGTAGAGGCCAGAAAGTGGAGCTTTACCGCAAATCCGAAGACGAGAGCTGGGAACCGTACATGGATGAATTCGTCGGCCTGCATGGCATCGTGACCGACCCGGACACGGCCATCAACGACCCGGATGCCCTGGTGGAAATCAGCCTGGAAGGCAAGGGAACCCATCGCCTGCCCCAGGATTGTCTGCGCCCGCTGGACTGATCGTCCACACCATGCGCCCTGGCGCCTGAAGGAGCGATTGCTGTGATCAACATTACCATCGACGGCCAGCCGTATGACGCCGAAGAGGGCCAGACCGTATTGGAAGTGGCCCGGGCCAACGCCATCGACCTGCCGGCCCTTTGCTTTCACCCGGCCCTCAAACCCTCGGGGGCCTGCCGCCTGTGCGCCGTGGAGGTGGAGGGGAAAAGCGGTCGCATGACCACCATGCTGTCCTGTGTTCTGCGGGTCCGGGACGGCCTGGAGGTGCGCACCTCCGGAGAACTTGTCGAGAAAGCCCGCCGCCAGGCGTTCAAACGGCTGCTGACCCTGGCCCCCCAGTCGGAGGCGGTGCGCGAATTGGCCGCCCGCTGGAATGTCGATCTGGGCCCCCGCCCGGACGGTTGTATCCGCTGCCGGCTCTGCGTCCGGGTTTGCGATGAAATTGTGGGACCGGGGGCCCTGGTCATGCACAAGCGCGACGGCGGCCACTTCGTGGATCCCATCGAAGGCCGCTGCATCGGCTGCGGCACCTGTGTCAATATCTGCCCCACCGATGCCATCCGGATGGAGGACAAGGACAATGTGCGCACCATTTCCATCCGCGACGAGGTGATCGGCCGCCACCCCCTGGAGCGCTGCGAAGGCTGCGGGGCCCTGTTTGCCACCCCGAAGTTTTTGGCGCACATTCACGACCGGGTCACGCCCCACCCGGATCTCAAGGAGCATCACCGCTACTGCCCCACCTGCATCAAGCTTTTTTCCGATCGGGTGCGTACCGCCGGAAGGCATAAATAGTGCCCATCCCTAAATGGCATCTTTCGGCCCCTGGCGGCGTTCGCGCTCGTTTTCAATCCTCGCAATAGTGGACTATTCCTCCGGTTGAGAAAACGCGCTCGGGCCTTGCCAGGAACCAAAATCTACCATTTATGGACGGACACTAAATAGAAGGTTTGCAGGGAGTCGTAAAAGATTTCCGGTTGGTTTAATCCGGAAATGCTTCAAAGGGCGCGCGGTGGCGTTGTCCGGTGCGCGTCTCCCAGGCGGCCAGGCGGGCTTTATAGGACGGGCTCAGGGTGATGGTCAGCTCTTTGGCGCCCTGGCGGGTTTTCTGGGCCCAGGCCCACCAGTTGTCCTTGATGTGAAAATTGGCATAGTCCGGGTGCGGCATGACCAGGAGCTGGAAGATAAGTTCGATATGGGGCTGTTCCAGCTCATCCGGCCCCATGGCATGCATGGAAATCCCGTCGGTTTTTTTCTTCCCTTCCTTGAGCTTGCTGGCGTAGGTCCACTGAAGATCGTCGAATAATATCCAGCCCTCCGGTTTGAGCAGCTTGTCCATCAAAAAAAACGCCGTGCTGTCGATGGTCCAGTTCTTGGCGCCGTCCAGGAAGCAGAAGTCGTAGACGGGCCGGCAGCTATTGTCGCGGGTCTGTGCGGCAATTTGGCGTTTCAGAAACCAGTTGTAGCTGGTGGGTTCCCGGACGACGGTGACCCAGGGCTGCAGACCGGTGCGGTCGAGAAGGTCTTCAATGGCCGGGTCCTGCCATTCTTTGGCTGGCAGCAGGTCCACGGTGGTCAGATGGCCGTGGCCCACCTCCTCCAGCGCCGCGGCAATATAGCAGCTCGAGGCCCCGTGCCCGAAGCCCAGTTCGAGACATTGCCGGGGCTTGTATTTCAGGATGAAATCGTAGATGTCCCGGGCCAGTTCCGGCAAAATATAGGGAATACCCTCGACATGTTGGTGGATCGAATGCCAGTCCATGGGTTGCCTTGCCTTGTAAGATTAGAAGCTATCTCAAAAAAGTTTTTTCGCCCGATATCGGCGTTGTTCTCTCGTCTCAAGTCCTCGACATACTTGAGTATGTACCCCAAGGGTACTTCCTTCGGGGCGCCTATGCGGGCTGCACCCACCGCTGAAGAATCGAACAGATGGGAAGTCCCGCTTTACGGGAATTCTCGGTCACGCCGTATCTCGAACGAAAACCCTAATTTTGAGATGGCTTCTGACGTGCCGGTTTTTTTTAATGCGTTTTTTCCGGAAACGCAAATCCGGATTGGTTTCATGAAAAGCGCCCGCGGCCCCGGCTTTGTGATTTTGTGCCAGGCTCGGGGATATGCTCGGCTCATGTTGTCACCATAAAAAAGCCCGCTGCCGGCGGGCAACGGGCTTTGTGTGATCAGACGCGACCGGCTATTGGCGAAATTTTTTTCGTCCCAGACCCGCCAGGCCCATCAGGCCTATTCCCATGAGGACCATGGTGGACGGTTCGGGCACAGGGGCCACTGTGCCGAAATTATCAAGTCCATAACCGTCCGTGGCCTTGTCCATAGACCAGCTGATTTTGTCAAGGTAGGTTCCCATATCGGCCTGCAAACCCACGAAAGTAATGGTCCCGTTCGGTCTGTCGGCAATGTTGAAGAGGGATGCGGACCCATCGTCCTCGAAAACACTCATGGTGCCATTGCAATCGGCCACATCGAACATGAAAAAGAACAGCGTGTCCAGTTTAAGGCTTATGAGGTTATGATTCAGGATGACGTCCATTACATCGCCGGAATCGAGGTATTGATTGCCAAAGAAGGAGTTCTCTTCCGCCCAGTTCAGAGTCCTTCCATAATTGTCGGCGCCGACACTATCACGCTCCATTACACCGATTTTCGGAGCGGATTTGTCAAAACTCATGGCACCCTGCCCGGCACCATCGACAGCCTCAAACGTGGCAGGCCCGAAGGCATAGCTACTAACACCGCCACTACCCGGCAAAAACGCCGCCTGGCTTTCAAAATCTTCAAGCATGGTATAGGTGGACCCCCCCAGCCATGAATTCATAGCGGCAATTGCATCGGCTTCGCTTGTCCAATGGGAAACCGTGATGTTGGTTGCGTTAGCGGTAGAGCAGATGCATAAGATTAGGAATAAGAATACGGTGCCGACCATGAGTTTTCGCATACGTTGAATCTCCTTTAATGGCATGAAAGAAATACGTGATCGTTCGAAGTGCTTATGCCGAAACAGTCCACCCCTAATCCAAAAGTTGTGCCAGCTCCTTTTAGAAAATTAAATAGTCAATTTTTACAATATGATATGTATGATTCAGCCGAGCGGGACAGCTGTTTATGCCTTAGTTATTCTGAAAAATACGAAAAAGATTTCTCAATTTTAAGTATTTACTTACAGAATAGGGTGGTGGGATTGTAAGAATATGGGCTTGGAAGAAGTAGACGCCAAAACGAAGCAAGGGGCTATGGCGTGAACCATAACCCCCTTGTTTTTAATGGTAGGCACGATTGGATTTGAACCAGCGACCTCTACCGTGTCAGGGGGGGGCGGGTAGTTGATCTACCTAAATATACTATAAAAATTGATGATACCATTGGTAGCAAAGGCTTGTGTTACCAGGCCGCGACGACCCGTTTATAGATGTTTAATTACGAAATCCTATCTTAGAGCCTTTCCTTCGTAAAAAATATTTTACGAAGGGTTTGAATACTGCACAGGGCTATCCACATGGCTAACCCTTTTAGGTTTCGAATTACCGCAAACTCATGGGCCAAGGTGGCTACTTCAGCCATAGGCTGTAATACGATTCAGCTTCTTCCTGTTGCACATGCTTTTCATTCTTGGCTCAGTTATTAGCATCAATCTATTTTGTGGCTCAAAAACTATAACATATGAGCCACTAACGGTTTTGTGGCTCATATGTAATGTGTCTACAAGGCTTATTAACATCCCTATATTATTATATATACAATATGTTGTGGTTTGCTACTCGTTAGAGCACCACAACAGCTTCTATCGCTATCTAAAAGACGTCGCTTCCCTCTGCTATGTTTAAAAGTTCAGTAAATGTATATAGGGCTGGGCTACGTCCGCTGGGTTCTCTTACCTGTTTAATTATTCCGCTTGATTTCAGCAGGTTAAGTATCCTTTTGGCGGTTGGTAGGGATATCCTTTGAGTGTTGGTAAAACTTGGGCCAACAAAGATTGGAAATTTAAAGATAAAGTCTAATGCATGAATTCCAAATTGAGATTTTGTTAGCTTTGGTATCTGATTCTTTTTTTGCTCGTACAAGTCCAGGATATCCTTGGCCTTCTTCTGGTTGTTTTTTGCTTGCTTTTCAACGGCTTTCAAGAAAAAAGCGCACCAACCGTTCCAGTCGTCATTTTGGGAAATTGCTAACAAACGATCATAATATTCATCTCGATGTGCTTCGAAGTAAGCACTGATATAAAACATAGGACTTTGGATAAGCCCTCTTCTGAACATAAAAAGGGGGACGCACATTCGCCCTAATCGGCCATTGCCATCAAGGAATGGATGGAGCGCTTCGAATTCCGCGTGAACAACTGCTAATTGTACAAGAGGATCTAAGATTTCTTTATGTATATATTTTTCCCAAACATCCATACCTTGATTCAGTCGGTCTGCTGAAATGGGGACGAAACGAGCTTCCTCCATGGTACAGCCGGGAGGCCCAATCCAGTTTTGGATATTTCGATATTCACCGGGGCATTTGTTGTAACCTCTCACGCCCTCCATTAGTTTGCAGTGGGTTTCCTTAATCAGCCTTTGACAAAGAGGCAGGGTTTCTAAAAGATTGATAGCTTGCCACATAGCGCGACGATAATTCAGAACCTCTTGAATATCCGCAGCTCGCTCAGGTTTTGCGTCCTTTAACCCTTCCTCAGCTTCATACTCTAAAACTTCCCCCATGGTAGCTTGAGTGCCTTCAATTTTCGAAGACAATACCGCTTCCTGGGTTGATAAAGGTGAGAGCAATACGTTCGCATTTGGAATTGCAGAGAGAGTACCATCATAGCGGGCCAAGGCGGCATTTGCTCGGCCGATAAAAGGTACAAGCCCTTCCCAATTAATATTTTCAGGTGGGAATTTGCCATAATGGTATTCTACTGGTTTATTCATCACTAATTCCACTATGAAGTTTATTAATTAAGGGCGTCCCCTTGATGTCCCCTATAACGCACATTTATATCAATATCACTATTTAATCTTACGTTAGTGTCATTTGCATAGGAGCCTTGGCCAAAGACTTCTATGCTTTTATTTGATAAAACAGGATCCTCACTTAGGGCTTTTTTTACCATCCGCTCGGAATTTGAAAGTTTCGTTTCTTCAGAATCACTTGGTGGTTTGATCCAATTTGACAGAGTATCTTCGCTGAAGTTTGACATGCTGCATTGCCATCCTATCAAAAGAAAGGTTAACGTTCCTCAATCTGTTTAATCAATGCCACAGTTTGCCGACGCAAACGATTAGTCACATGCTGATAGTGCCTTCTCATAGTTTCCGGCGAGCTGCCCACGATTGCGGCCACGGCGCCGATGTCCGCGCCCTCTTCTAAAGCGGCGGTGATGAAGTTGTGGCGGAGGTCGTAGGGGCGGAGGCGGCGTTTGATTTCGGCTCGGATCAGGGTGTTTTCCCAGGCGGTTTTGATGCTGCTGAACGGCTTTTTGCGGTAGTGGATGATCGGGCCAGTTTTATCGTTCGCCTTCCACCAGGTTTTGAGCTCGGCTTTGAAGCCGTCGTGGATGGGGACGTGGCAGCGGATAGCGACCCGCTTGGGTCCAGGCTTTTTCAAATCGCGCGCATGACTGCCGATGCCGTTCAGGGAAGCCTCCTTTTGTTTCCGGCGGCCCCAAAAAGGATTTCCGCAATGCTTAGCAGGAATTTGTCCCGAATCCGGATGCATAGCCAGAGGAAGCAAAACAGCAGGACAGGGAGAACGATGACCGCAAGGATCAAGTGAGAGTGGTCAAGCCCGAACATGAAAAACACCCCTTTCAAAGTTTGGTCGAATGCCCTGTTGCGGGGCGGAGGCTGCCGGCTTTGAGTAGGATGTTGCGTGTTTGTTGCTGTCGATTACCGCCATTTCTGGCAGAGGTGCCCATACGGTTTTTCAGACCAGGATTTTTTCCGATCGGAAACAAAAATCAAAAACGCTGAAAATTTTTTGCCCCTTATTTTAGGGGGCTTCCAGAAGCTTCCTGCTTTGCAGGGCCAAAAGAAGATAACGCCGCCAGTCTGCGAATTCGAAATTCTTTAACAAGAACAAGGGGAAAGATGAAATCTTCTGTACCACAACATACCAGAGGTTACAAGGGAATTGATACCTGTCCCGAAACTTGAAAACTAAAAAACCCTGCCAGCAATCGCCGGCAGGGTTCCGTAACGCCATCAGTTTTTTATTTTATGAATTTCTTTCTCCCATAACCGGCCAAGCCAATGAGCCCCAGGCCCAGGAGAAGGATGGTGGACGGCTCCGGTACAGGCGCCACTTGGCTGTAGACCGCGTCGGCAATCAGACTGTGGGCGTAGGTGGTGGGGTGGATGCTGTCCCAGAAAAGGTAATTCTTATCGGCGTATTCGGGATTTTCGTAAACGTTTGCAAACATCCCGGTGGTGTCGTCGAAATAGCAGCCTTCCAGGAATTCTTCCATTAGGGCGAATATATCGACTGAGAATAGATTCAGATCCGGAATGAGGGTTTCCAAGTATGCTTGGGTCATTGCTAACGCGGCATTGTATCCCGTGGACAAGGCAAGGCCCGCTTCAGGCATATCGTAATACGGCGGTGAATTTTCTCCATTCATCAAAGGCGTTGCGCCAAGATTGGGCATATTCATCAATACAATATCCCGGGCACCGGCCATGTATAGCGAACCGATGGAAGCGCCGATATTGAGAACGGCATTCGCAATAACATCTTCGGGCGTCTGCCCCCCAAGGTTTAATAAATCATTGCCACCAATCCAAACGGTGTAGAGGGTATCACTGTCAGCACCTCCCGATATTTTCAGGTATTCATTAACTTGCCAATTGAACCCATACACTTCTGAATTTGTAGCAGGATGATAATCTGTCCTTGCGCCACCATAGGCCATATCCAACAACGGAACGCCAAGATCCTGGGCAAGATAGTCAACCCATACGAGCCCACCCGGATCTGTGAACCTACCGAAACCATAAAAATCTTCATCACCATTGTCGGAGAGGCTATCGCCAAAAGCGACAATCTGGCTGTAGGCAAATGCCGATGTACTGAATGGGAACAGAAGACATAAAAATAATGCGCCGATCAACAACCCCTTTGTTTTCATCCGATCCCCCCCTTGTGAATGTGTTAACGTTGGTCAGTCTGTCTGGTTGTCGCCGATATGTAGAATAACGTATTGATGAAAGCATCAAGAATGGCAGGAAAGATCACTTGGTTATGAAATATATGCAATAACTGTGCAGCAATTTACATAAAATTGCTTTTATAATATTTACAGAATGTTGTGAATTTTCAACCGTGGTTTTGATGGGCGAATAATGGGTGGTTGGGAAATATATTGCCCATAAGGATGGAAACGGTTCTATAGATTTGCGGACGCATCCAGATAAAAAACGAACAACGGGGTAGCCAGTTCAAAGACGGGAATTCCGCACAAAGCCCCACATACTCTTCATTTTCGGCTGACCACGTAATTCGGTAGGTGTATTTGTCCGCCAGTTTATCGGCCATCCTTTTTCTCCACAGCTTTTAGAGTGGTCAACATCAAGGGACACAGCTACCGACTCAAGGACCACACGACTGTCAAAGAGCAACTGCTGCGAAAGGAGGATAACCCGCCTGCCATATCCGCTTAATTGGCAAGGGCCGGGTGGTACACTTTTAGTTTAGGAAAATTGGTACAGTTTTTCGTCAGTATTGACACAAGGCCACTGTTGACGCCGATGTGGTTTCATCACATGCCGAAGCGGTATCGTTTCATGACTGCCCTAATTGATGTTTTATGCCTTGTCTCTTCTTAAGGGTTTTCCGGTCAACTAATTTAGCCAAAATCGCGGGTTCCGTAGCCTTCTAAACTCAGTCGTAGCAACAACGCCTAGCGTTGCCATAATGAAAAAATCGTCCACCATTTCGTCCGTTAAAGGCATGGAAATGTCTTTTACAAAATTTTTAACCCTGTGGGGGAACTATTCTGGATGGATCAGCACCGATTCGGCCCCACCCCCCCTTCCGCTAAGTTTGAATAGGGACCCATTTGCTGCTTACATATATTATTCGGCTCTTAAGCCTACCGGTGGTGCGGGTGGCGTATTGTCGCCCGGCGTATAAACAACTGGGGAACATCTTGCGCTTTCGCCTGCCGAGTTATAGGCCGATACGCTGATATAGTAAGTAACTCCTTCAGACAACGGGAGACGGTCCAAATTATAGGCTGCCCTGGGCCCAACATCGACATTTTCGCTTGGGTTATATCTGTCAGTTCCCCAATAAATAATATAGCCATCGACCACCCCTCTGCTGGGGTCCCAGACAAGGGTTGCAGAAAAACTCACAAAAGGCGTGATTAGTGCCAGAATGGTCATAAAACAAAGTGCCAATATCGTTCTTCTAATATTTAATCTGTCCGGCATAGGGCACCTCACCGATTTATGAAATTATACGACGAGTTGCGAAACTTTGGATTCCAGATGAACCTTTATTGGAAAAACACTGGGGCGAAGATTTTTTGCAACACAGGGGGGAGGGTCTAAAGCCTATTGGAAAGGAGTAACGGTGTGAGCAGGCCCCTACTCTGAAAGTCTAAACTACCAAGTTATGATGTTTCGTGCAAATGTTTTTAGAAAGTGACTTTTGGGGCGAGGCGGAGAGGGTTCCAATAGACCTAATCCCTGTACCCCTGGTGGGCACCTTCACAATTACGGCATTTTTCTGACGGATGTCGGTATGGATATGGCTGAATCGATTCTAAATGGAGGCTGAAATGTCCGAGGAACGTATAGCGGCGCTTGAGCGGGAAATTCGGAATTACGGCGTAGCGGTTAGAATCCTCGAAAAGCAGGTGGAGCGTCGTACATTCATTCCCAATGCCAAGGTGCCCCTGTTTTCCAAGGATGCAAAGCAGTGGCTTAAATACAAAAAGCCTAACCTGCGCGCCTCAACATGGTCGGTCTATGAAGGCCATACCCGAAACCATTTCGGGGATCTGGACGATTTAAAGGTTAACCTGATCGATACGGCCAGGGTCGAAAAGTTCATAACCGAACGTCAGCTTGAAGGGATGAACATTCTCACCTTGCGGAAAATCCTTGTGACATTCAACCAGATCATGGCCTATGCGGTGCGGCATGGCTATATCGATTACAATCCGCTGCGCGATGCCGAAAGACCGAGAGGGCAGGGGGAAATTGTGGAAAAGCCTATCAGGATTCTGAACCCTGATGAAAGACACGAATCAGGGGGCAGCAAAAGGGCTTGAAAAGGCGGTTTTTGGAAAGAGTGGAGACCAAATGGAGACCAAAACGAAACAAGGGGCTATGGCGTGAACCATAACCCCTTGATTTTTATGGTAGGCACGATTGGATTTGAACCAACGACCTCTACCGTGTCAGGGTAGCGCTCTCCCCCTGAGCTACGTGCCTTTAAATCGTAAAAGGGGCAATTAGCATTTCACCGTTTGCCTGTCAAGTAAAATAGACGGATTTCCAGCCATATCAGTCTTTAATGTTTGCGGATTTCGGAAGCTCGCGATTTAAAATCGTGATGCCCAGGTAAACATAGTGCAAACCGGACGCCGTGGTCAGGACGGTCGTCAGCCAGAACAGGGGCGTGAGCACCGGTTGGACGATCGTGGCCTCGAACGCGAGCAGGACCAGAAAGGCGGTCGCCAGCTGCGCAACGGTGGTGCATTTGCTGATTGTGCTGGGTTTGATGGTGAAGGCCACATTGAAAAACCGCAGGATGGCGATGCCGGTAAAGATCAGGATGTCGCGGCTGATGACCACCACGGCCAGCCAGCTGGGGATGATCTGCCGGACGGCCAGGGTCACGAAGGTGGAGATGAGCAGGAGCTTGTCGGCAATGGGATCCAGATGGGCACCCAGGGTGGTTTTCTGGTTGAAGCTGCGGGCGAAAAACCCATCGAGGCCGTCGCTGATGCCGGCCAGGAAAAACACCAGCAGGGCCGGCCGGTAGTGCCCCTTGATCATGAAGATCACGAAAAGCGGGGTGACCAGGATCCGCAACAGGGTCAGCAGGTTGGGCAGGTTGATGATCTTGTCGGACGCGTGCGGCACGGTTACCCCTGATTTTCGACGGGTGCGGCCGGCGCCAGGTCAATCCGGAAGGCCTTGTCGGATTCCTGATAGACCCGGGTGGTGAAACCGTCTTTGGGCGCCCGCAGCAAGCTTTCAGCAAACGCACCCGACGTTCCCCGGTAGTTTACCGAAAGGGTGGTCTGGTTGGGAAGAATTTCGCGGACCTGGACATTTTCCACTCCTGGCATCTTGTTCAGGTGGCTGCGGAAAAGAACGAAACTGGACAGATGATCCGTTCCCGTCACCGTGAGGGAGAGCCGCACCAGGGGGCGGGTATCGGACGTCAGGATGCCGGCCGAACGCAGCTTTTCCTGAATCATGCGACCGGACACCTTGGCCTGGACCAGCACGCGATACTGGCCGTTCTGCTGCCGTTCACCGAGCATTTTATAATACTGGATGAATTTGTCCGCCTGGGTGTAGATGACCGTGTCCACGGCCGCAAACTGCCGGACCAGCACTTCCAGGGGGACGATTTCGGCCGTCATCTGCTCCACGGCCCGGCGCTTGCTGTCGGCAATGGCCTGGGTTTTGGCGGCATTGGGGTTTTCTTTCTGCACCGGACTGCTGCCGACGACCACGAAGGTTTTGGAGGCCGGTGTCGCGGACTGGGCGGCCGCGTCTCCGATTCCGGTTGTCACTAATGCGATGATAAGCAGGATGCCCCAGCACAGCGTGCAGCGTCGTGGATCCATAGGGTTACACCTCCTGGTATTTGCGAGATGGGAGCGCGGCAACACCCCCATAAGGGTTTCCGTGCTTCAGGCGCGGCGCTGAAGCGTAAAATCCGCCAGATCGTTGAGTATGGTAGTGGTTTCCGAAGGCGTGAATTCCGCCAGGGCCTTCTTGGCCAGCATGACATGTTCCCGGGCTTTTTGGCGCGTGTAGGCCAAACCGCCATATTGATCCAGCAGGCCCTTCAAGGCCTCGAAGTCTTCCAGGCTGAAGTCCGGATTGGCGATAATGGCGGCCATCCGCTTGCGGTCATGGCTGTCTGCGGCCTCGAGGGCCGCGATGACCGGCAAGGTCAGCTTGCCCTCCCGCAGATCCGCACCGGCTTTTTTCCCCAGAACCTGGGTGTCGGACGTATAATCGATGAGATCGTCCGCCATCTGAAACGCAATGCCCAGATTGGCGCCGTAAGCCGAGAGGGCTTCGATCCGGTCCGGATCGGCATTGGCCAGCAGCCCGGCCGAGCGGCAGGCGCCCTCGAACAGGACGGCCGTCTTGCGCCAGATGACTTCGCGGTATTCCGTTTCGTCCAGGGATAAATCGCCCTTGCGGCTCAATTGATGAATTTCCCCCTGGGACATGTTTTCCGTAATGCCGGAGACGACCTTGATGATCTCGATATTGCCGGTTCCGGCGGCAATGCTGAGGGCCCGTGCCAGGAGGAAGTCCCCCACCAGAATGGTGGTGGCATTGCCCCATATGGAATGGGCCACCGGCTTGCCGCGCCGCAGCTCCGCTTCGTCGATCAGGTCATCGTGCAGCAGGGTGGCCGCGTGGAGGTACTCCAGTGATATGGAAAAGGTTTTATCGTAGTCGCCCCGGTAATCGCACAGGCGGGCGGCGAGCACCAGCAGCAGGGGGCGCAGCCGCTTGCCGCCGCTGAAGAGGATATGGCCGGCCACCTCCCGGACAAGATCCAGGTGGGGATTCAGGTGATGTTCCAATTCGGCTTCAATGGCGGTCAAATCCTTTTCCACCAGACCGAGAATGCGGGCCTTGAGGTCATTCATTCCGGTTCTCCCACCAGATCGTATTCCAGGGTATCGGTAATGCGGGTGCGGACAAACTGTCCCACCGCAAGGGCCGGTTGGGATTCCCGGGGCCGCACATAAGTCAGGCCGTCCACTTCCGGCGCCTGGAACATGGTGCGCCCGAGATACAGCCCGGGTTCAGGGCATTCCTCCAGCAGGACATCAACGGTTTGCCCGAGATAGCGTTCCATCCGCGCTTCGGAAATCCTGCGTTGCTGGGCCATGAGAATGTCACGTCGCTCCCGGGCAATTTCCGCCGGCACATGGCCTTCGAGCCGGTGCGAGGCCAGGTCTTCGGCGTCCGAATAGGTGAAAACGCCGAGGTGGTCGAAGGCTATGGCATCGATGAATTCTTGCAATTCTGCGAAATGGGCCTCGGTTTCCCCGGGAAAACCGACGATGACGGTGGTTCGCAGCGCTGCCGCGGGCATCCTGGTCCGGATGCGTTTGACCAGCGTGTGGATGTGCTGCGGGTCATCGGGGCGCCCCATACGCCGCAAGATTTCAATATTGGCGTGCTGGATCGGGATGTCGAAATATGCGCACAGATTCGGACGGGACGCAACCGTCTCCAGGATGGCGTCGCTGAGACTCTCGGGGTGCCCGTACATGAAACGAATCCAAAGGGCTTCATCGATGGCGCTGAGCTCCGTCAAAAGGTCGGCCAGTTGCGGTCCGCCATCCTGGCGGTCATGGCCGTAGCGCGTGGTTTCCTGACCCACGAGAACCAGCTCTTTGATCCCTGCCGCGGCCATGGCCCGGGCCTCCTGGAGAATGTCGGCCATGGGACGGCTCTTCTGATGACCCCGCAGACGGGGAATGATGCAGAAGGTGCAATGCCGGTCACAGCCCTCGCTGATTTTGAGATAGGCCATGGGGCCCTGGGGCAGGGCCCGGGGGGTGTCCACCGTCTGGGGCGGCAGGGTGTCCGGATGGGGCAGCAGGCACTTCAGCGGTGCTTCGGGCGTGCCATCCACAGCGGCGACGATACGGTCGTAGGCACCGGTGCCCAGGAAAAAATCAGCCTCCGGCAAGGCCTGCTGGACGTCTTCGCGGTAGCGTTCCGGCAGGCAGCCGGCCACGATCAGCCGCTGACAACGTCCGGTTTCTTTGTACGCTGCCGCCGCCAGGATGGTATCGATGGATTCATCGGCCGCATCCTCGATAAAGCAGCAGGTATTGATAATAATGGTCTCGGCTTTTTCCGGATCGTTCGTGATCCGATGCCCGGCCTGCTTAAGGCGGCCGGTCATGATTTCGCTGTCCACTTGGTTGCGGGCACAGCCGAGGTTGATCAGATGAATATGCATAATGGGTTTGTCGCTTCTTGCGGGAGGTCGGCAACCGCCTCCCGTTTAGGGTTTACTTGACGGCTTGGAATCCCCGGGAGGCATGATCGTGCAGACGATCCCGGTCATCGCGGGTGATGATCAGGCCTTCCACGCCTTCCAGCTTGTTGATCAATTGCACACCGGCCTCGGCCCCCATGACCATCAGGGCGGTTGCCAGGCCGTCGGCCAGGGCGCAGGTGTCGGCTGTGACCGATGCGCTGACGACATCGTTGGCCACCGGGTAGCCCGTACGGGGATCGATAATGTGGCTGTAGCGCCGCCCCTGGTTTTCAAAAAAGATGCGATAGTCGCCGCTGGTGGCAAAGGCCCGATCCTCTAGATGGACCACCCGGTAAACCTGGTCAAAAGGCGCACCGGCTTCGGGTTTGTTGATACCGATACGCCAGGGCTGACCATCGATACGCACACCCCCGGCATAGACTTCGCCGCCGATCTCCACCAGATAGTCGGTAAACCCTTCATCCGCAAGCAGGGCGGCAACCGCATCCACGCCATAGCCCTTGGCGACCGAAGCCAGGTCCAGCGAGACCGATGGCCGGCGTTTGCTCAAACGGCCATCCGGGTGCACGACGATGTTGTGAAAGCCGATCGTCTTCAGCCGGGCCTGGATTTCTTCGGCCGCCGGGATGCGGTTCTCCCCCGGTGCTGATCGCCCGAAGCCCCACAGATCGATGAGGGGGTCGAGGGTGCCGTCCCAGGCCCCCTGGGTGAGGCGAAACAGTTCCTGCGAAATCGCCATGACAGCCTGGAAGTCCTGTCCGATGGGCAGCGGCTGGTCGCTGGCCGTCAACTGATTGAACCGGCTGATTTCACTGTCGGGGCGATAGGTGGACATGCTGGCATTGATGGCGTCCAGTCGCGCGTCGATGGCTTTCTGCAAGGGGCCGACCGCCGTGAAATACCCCCCGATGACGGTGATGTGATAGGTGGTGCCCATGGTCTTGCCGGCCAGTTTGATTTCCCGTTGACCGGAGCAGCCGGCCAGAATGAGCAGGGCGGCCAGGGCAAGCAGGCACCCGCCTACGGATCGTGCGGTCCGAGGAAACATATCCGCCTGATTGGGTGGTGTTGGCGTAAACAGGGTCATGACTATACGGCGATTTCGGTTAAGGTCGTAAGCATCAACAAATGCGCGGCAGCTGTTCGCCGGTGAGCATGTCCACGATCCGACGGCCGCCGATGCGGGTTTCCAGTACCACCTGGTTGGGGTGCTCGGCCGTAACTTCTCCGATGATACAGGCTTCCCGGCCGTAGGTGTCCGAGCGAATGGCGGCCAACACGGCCTCCGCGTCTTCGGCCGCGACAAAGGCCAGCAGTTTGCCTTCGTTGGCCACATACAGGGGATCAAACCCCAGCAGTTCGCAGACACCGGCCACGGCGTCGTGCATCGGCAGCCAGCTTTCCTGCAGAACGATACCGGCCTGGGACGATTCGGCGATTTCGTTCAGGGTCGTGCCGACCCCGCCGCGGGTCGGATCGCGCAGCACATGGACATTGGAACTGGCCGCCAGGATCTTGGCCACCATATGGTTCAACGGGGCCGAGTCGCTTTCAATGGCGCTGTCAAAAGTCAGGCCTTCCCGCTGGGTCATGATCGTCATGCCGTGGTCCGCCATGGTGCCGCTGAGGATGATTTTGTCACCGGGTTGGGCGCCGGTGCTGCCGATGCGGACATCCTCAGGGATGAGCCCGATGCCGGAGGTGTTGATAAACAGGCCGTCGGCAGCGCCTTTGGGCACCACTTTGGTATCGCCTGTCACCACGGTGACGCCCGCTGCGTTTGCCGCCCGGTTGATGCTTTCCAGGATACGGGTCAACTCCGCCATGGGAAAGCCTTCTTCGATGATCAGGGCCAGGCTGATGAACAGGGGCGTGGCCCCGCACATGGCCACATCGTTGACCGTGCCGTTGACGGCCAGCTCGCCGATATCCCCGCCCGGGAAGAACAGGGGCGTTACCGTAAACGTGTCCGTGGAAAAGGCCACGCGGGTGTTCCCGTTCAGCGTCAACACAGCGCCATCATGCAGGTCGGATAGAATTGGGTTGTCGAAAAGGGGCAGAAGCAACTCGGCGGTCAAGCGGTGGGCGATTTTGCCGCCACTGCCATGATCCAGGGATATCAATTCGGGTGTCATTGGTTTGCCTTCGATGGTTTAATGGTGAAACCGGTAATAGGCCGCACAGGTTCCCTCACTGGAAACCATGCAGGGGCCGATGGGATTCTCGGGGGTGCAGGCCTTGCGGAAAAGCGGGCACTCGGGCGGCGTCTTCGCGCCGATCAGGATTTCGCCGCAGGCGCAGCCCGCCGGCTCCCGGGACTCCGGGACCTGCACCGGGAGTTGGATCGCCGCATCATGGGCCGCAAATGCGGGGCGGATGCGCAGCCCGCTGCCGGGTATCGTACCGATGCCGCGAAATACGGCATCCACCGGTTCAAATACCGTTGCCATCACGCTCCGGGCTTTGGGGTTGCCGTCCTCGCCGACCGCCCGGCCATAGGCATTGTCCAACCGGGGCGCCCCCTGTTCGATCTGTTCCACCAGTCGGCGCACGGCTTCGAGAATGTCGGCCGGCTCGAACCCGGCCACAACGCTGGGGACCTGGTATTGGTCAAAAAAGGGCCGGTAGGCCTGAAGACCCAGGATGACCGAAACATGTCCCGGCAGCAGAAATCCGTTGATCTGGACCTGGTCGCTCTGCATCAGGGCTTCGAGGGCGGTCGGCACTGTTTTATGGGCGCAGGCCACCAGGAAATTGGTGACATTCATTTCCCGGGCCGACAGCACGGAGGCGGCAATGGTGGGGGCCGTGGTTTCAAAACCGACCCCCAGAAAGACGACCTGTCTATCCGGATTGGCCTGGGCGATTTTGAGGGCGTCGAAGGCGGAATACACGATTCGGATGTCCCGGCCGGCCGCCTTTTCCTTCTGGAGACTCGATGCCGTTCCGGGAACCCTCAGCAGATCGCCAAAGGTGGTGACGATGGCATCGTCCACCCGTGCATAGGCGATAAAGGTATCGATTTCCGGCTGCGCGGTGACGCATACCGGGCATCCGGGGCCGGAAAGCAGGCGAATGGTATCCGGGAGGACGTCCCGGATACCGTGGCGGAAGATGGACATGGTATGGGTGCCGCAAACTTCCATCAGATTGATCGGGCGGGTGCTGGTGCGGCGGATGGCATCGATCAGCCGTCGGGAAAGTTGGGGGTCCCGGTATTCTTCCTGGTGTTGCAGCGTCATTTTTCAACACTTCCTGTTAAAACCGCGAATGTAAAGAACTTAGCCTCTATAGCCAAAAAGCCGGGGGGCCACAAGCGGTAAATTTCCGGTTATGGGTTGCGGTTCAGCATGGCGCCGGCCGCCACCGCCTGACCCAGGGCAATCCCGCCATCGTTGGGCGGGACAAGGCGGTGCGTGTAGACGGTCAAGCCTATTCTCTTTAGCGACGAGGACAACTCGCGGAGCAAAATGGCATTCTGGAACACGCCTCCGCTCAGGACCACCTGATGCAATCCTGTACGGCGGTGTAAACAGCCGCAAAGATCGGTGAACAGGCGAACCAGGGTGGTGTGAAACCGGCGGCTGATGCGGGCAGCACTGTACCCGCGCTCGAGATCGGATACGACGCCCTGGATGATGGGTACTGTGGGGATCTGGAGGCTGTCGCCTTCCACCCATTCGATGGCATAATGGCCGGCGGCCTCCGGTGCAGCGATCATTTCCAGTTCCATGGCGGCCTGGCCCTCAAACGCCACCGTATGCCGCAGGCCGATCAGGGCGGCCACACTGTCGAAAAGCCGTCCCATGCTCGATGTCAGGGGCGCGTTAAGCCCCTGCCGAACCATCGTCACCAGGATATCCGCCTGCTTTTGATCGATGGCGGCATTGAAGGGGATATCCAGTTGGCGGAACCGCCCTTCAAAGGCCTGATAAAGATAGCTGACGGCCATGCGCCAGGGGGCTTTGATGGCTGCGGCCCCTCCCGGCATGGGCAGGGGTTTGAAATGGGCGGCGCGTTCATAGCCGGCTTTGTCCGCCAGGAGGACTTCACCGCCCCAGAGCGTACCGTCGGGTCCGTAGCCGGTGCCGTCGAAGGCCAGGCCGATGACCCGGTCGTCCAGATGGTTTTCGGCCATTCCGCTGACGATATGGGCGTGATGGTGCTGGACCGGGATAATTGGCAGCCCATCCTGCGCCTGGGCGTAGCGCGTGCTGAAATAGTCCGGGTGCAGGTCGCAGGCCACCGCCTGGGGCCGGATATCGAGAATGCGCTGCAAGTGGGCGATGGTCTCGCGGAAGGCATCATAGGTGGCCAGGTTTTCCAGATCCCCGATATGCTGGCTGACAAAAGCCCGGTCCTCTTTGGTGAGGCAGATGGTGTTTTTCAGCTCGGCCCCGCAGGCCAGGACCGGCGGCGGGGCATGGCTCAGAAAAACAGGGGTGGGCACATAGCCCCGGGCACGGCGCATAAAGCGCGTGGCGCCGGCCGTCTTGCGAACGATCGAGTCGTCGCAGCGCAGGCGGATATCGCGGTTGTGCACCAGGAAATAATCGGCGATGCCGGCCAGGCGTTGGACCGCTTCGTCGTTGGCAATCACGAGGGGCTCTTCGCTGAGGTTGGCACTCGTCATGACCAGGGCGGCCAAATCATTTTCCAGAAGCAGATAGTGCAGGGGGGCGTAGGGCAGCATGACGCCGAAATAGCGGTTGCGGGGGGCCACGGAGGGCGCGATGGTATGCTGGCGTTGCTTGACCAGAAGGAGAATGGGGCGCTGGGGGCTGGACAACACGGCGGCCTCTTCGCTGTCCACGCAAGCGAAGCGGCGGACCTGTTCCAGGTCGGCCGCCATCAGGGCCAGCGGTTTTTCCTCGCGATGTTTACGCTGGCGCAGGCGAACCACGGCCGCCTCGTTTTCGGCATCCACGGCCAGATGAAACCCGCCAAGCCCCTTGATGGCCACAATATGCCCTGCCTTGAGCAGGTCAACCGCGGTACGCACCGGATCGGCGGAGGGCAACGCCCGGCCCCTGCCATCGAGCAGGCGGACATGCGGCCCGCAGAGCGGGCAGGCGTTGGGCTGGGCATGAAAACGACGGTTGGCGGGATCGTCATATTCGGCCTGGCAGCGGGCGCACATGCGGAAATGGCGCATGGCGGTCTGGGGGCGGTCATAGGGCACATCGTCAATAAGGGTGTAGCGCGGCCCGCAGTTGGTGCAATTGATAAACGGATAGCGGAAACGGCGGTCGTCCGACGACCGCATTTCCGCCAGGCAGTCGCTGCAAATGGCCACATCCGGGGATATCAGGGCCGACTTGCCGGTATCATTCCGGCTGGAGACGATCGTAAACGTGTCCAGTTGCTCGGGGGGCGCGTCGGAGATGGTGACGCCGGTAATTTGGGCCAGAGGGGGGGCTTCCGCTGAAATGCTGGCGGCAAAGGCCTCGATGGCCGCCGGGGGGCCTTCCACGTGGATGTGAACGCCGGAGGCGGTATTGGCAACGCGGCCGTTCAGGTTATGGCGATCGGCCAGCTGGTAGATATAGGGGCGGAAACCGACGCCCTGGACGATGCCTTTAACGCTGATCTGTTTGGCCGCAAGCGATGTCGTCATAATGGTGCCGGGCCGGCCGGCGCGTTTTTCTCCGTCAACCGTTGGCAGCGGCGCCGGGGTCGTCGTCATCAACGAGCAACTGGGCGGCTTCCCGCAGGTAGCGCAGGGATTCCTGGGCGGCGTCATCGTCGATTTTCTGAATGGCAAAGCCGGCGTGCACGATGACCCAGTCCCCCACTTGAGGCTCCTCGATCAGCAGGAGGCTGGCCTCGCGCCGCACGCCGGCGACATCGATAACCCCCATGCTGTCATTGACTTCAATGATTTTCGATGGAATGGCAAGGCACATGGTCACGCACTCCTTTCCCGGCAGGTGACGCCCAGCTGATTCAATTCCTGGATCACGAGATCCATCATGTCATCGAGGCGGGCGGCCACGGTGGGGGTCATTTCCACGCTGAGGGTCAGAATATCTTCCGGCTCCACCCCGAGAACAACGGTGGTTTGGGGCACCTTGTCGATGGCCTGGCACAGGGTCAGGGTTTCCAGAAAATCGGTCTGGTGCAATGAGTTTTTCAGCAGAATGCGCTCGGGCAGTTCATCTTTCTCCAGCCGATAGAGGGTGCCCGGCGGCTGTTTGTTTTTCACGGCATCCACGACGACCAAATGCTGGGCATCGGCAAGAACGCCTAAAAGGTTGATCCCCAAAACGCCGCCGTCAACCAGGATAACATTATCCGGGAATTCATAGCGCTCTTGAAGCTTTTCGACCACCCGTATCCCGAAGCCTTCATCGGTTAAAAGAATGTTGCCGATACCGAGCACGGTGATGTTGGGTTTGGTTTTTGATTCATCCGTCATAAATAGATCCTCGTAATGGTCATACCCCCGGCACCCTATAGTACGGTTTGCCGTGGCATGCAAGTCATGGATGAGGCGGGGTTGCTTGTATATGCAGCGGGAAGAGCCATTGGGCGGCAATGGAGGGAAGCCCGAAAACAAGCAGCCGCTCTACAAGGGCAGAGCGGCTGCTTCCATCACATAGTTGATTACAGAACGTTGACTTTAATCACTTCGTTGGAATCCGGATCGATCACATGCACCGCACAGGCGATGCAGGGGTCGAAGGAGTGCACGGTCCGCAGGATTTCAAGCGGTTTTTTCGGATCCGCGATGGGGGTACCGATAAGGGATTCCTCCACAGGGCCCAAAACCCCTTTGCTGTCCCGGGGGCCAAAGTTCCAGGTTGAGGGAACGACATACTGGTAGTTTTTGATTTTGCCGCCCTCGATATCGATCCAGTGTCCCAGGGCGCCGCGCGGCACGTCGTTCAGCCCGAAGCCCTGGGCTTTGTCCGGCATTTCCCAGGGTTCGTAGGTGCTGGTATCGCCGGCTTTGACATTGGCCAGCAGTTCACCCATCCAGGTTTCCATGCGGTTGCCAATGGCGATCGTTTCCAGCCCGCGGGCGGCCGTACGGCCGAGAGTGGAGAACAGGGCCGTAACGGGAACGTCCAGTTTTTGCAGGGTGCTGTCCACCAGGGGTTTGATATCCTTGTGCCCCTTGCCGTAGGCCACCAGGACCCGGGCCAGGGGACCCACTTCGGAGGAAAGATCCTCGTAGCGCGGGGCCTTGAGCCAGGTGTACTGGCCGCTGCCCGGGCGATACTCGGGATCTTCCTGAATGGGTTTGGTCTCACCGCTCCAGGGATGTTTGGCATCTCCCTTTTCATACCAGCCGTAGGTGACGTCTTCGGTGACACTGGCCTGATCCACCGGTTTCAAAGCGCCCACATCGCGGTTGGCGATCAGGCCGCGCGGCATGTAAAGGCTTTCCGGCTCGGCGTCGGTTTCCGGGAAATCGCCATAAGCCAGGAAGTTGGTGGTGCCACCGATGCCGCCCCAGTCTTTGTAGAAGGAGGCCACGGCCAGCAAGTCCGGAATATAGACTTTTTTCACAAAGTCCTGGGTCTCACGGGTGAGGTACAGGAATTCGGCGATGCGGTCAGGACTCAGGTCGCGGATGGCTGTGATGCCGCCGACGACCAGGGACTGGGGATGGGGGTTCTTGCCGCCGAAGATGGCGTGCATACGGGCGGCTTTGGCCTGGAGGCGCAGCGCTTCGATATAGTGGGCCGTGGCCATCAGGTTGGCTTCAGGCGGCAGCTTGTAAGCGGAATGGCCCCAGTAGGCGTTGGCAAACGGGCCGAGTTGGCCGCTGTCCACGAAGGATTTAATGCGATTTTGGACGCTTTTGTAGTAGGCGGTTCCGCCCCAGGGGGCTTCACTGACGTTGTCGGCCAGCGCAGCGGTTTTCTTGGGATCAGCGCTGAGGGCGCTGACGATGTCCACCCAGTCGAGGGCATGCAGATGATAGAAGTGGACGATATGGTCGTGTTGATACTGGGCACCGTGCAGCAGGTTCCGGAGCAGGCGTGCATTGGCCGGGATCTTGACGCCGACCGCATTTTCCACGGCCCGGACGGAAGAAACCGCATGGACGTAGGTACATACACCGCAGGAGCGCTGTACAAAATGATGGGCATCGCGAGGGTCGCGTCCCTGAAGTATCATTTCAATCCCGCGGAACATCTGCCCGGAGCTCCAGGCGTTGACGACTTTGCCTCCCGCGATTTCCACCTCGATGCGAAGATGCCCTTCGATTCGGGTGATTGGGTCAACTACAATTCTCTTGCCCATATGTTCTCCTTTCCTTCCTGAAAAGGGCTGATTGTCATTCCCTTAAATTTCGGATCCTACAGTTCTTCATAGAATGGCGTCATGCTGTCCCAGAAATCCGGTTGGCTGCAGCCAATACAGGGATGGCCTGCTTCCACCGGCCAACTGGTACCATCGTTGAATTTGGCGACGGCGCAGTTGTTGTAGGTCTCCGGTCCCCGGCAGCCCATTTTGTACAAACAGTAACCCAGGGCCGCTTCTTCGGAGCCGAATTCTTCGACGAATTCGTCATTTTCAAAGTGCGCACGCCGTGGGCAGGTGTCGTGGATGGTTTTGCCATAGGCAAACAGGGGACGTCCCAGTTCATCCAGGGCGGGCAGTTTGCCCAGGAGGAGATAGTTGACAATGGTTCCCACCAGGTTGATCGGATTGGGGGGGCATCCGGGCAGGTTGAGGGTTTTGATACCCAAGGCATCACCGACACCCTTGTAGCCGCCGGGATTGGGTTTGGCTGCGGGAATACCACCAAAACTGGAGCATGATCCGATACAGACGGTGGCAGCGGCTTTGGGCACCACTTCCTGAGCAATTTCAAGGAAGCTTTTGCCTGCCACTTTGCCATATCCGCCGTTGAACTTGGTTGCAATGGCACCTTCGACAACGCAGATGAATTTGCCGGCGTATTTTTCAACCGCGTTGTGCAGGTTTTCTTCGGCCTGATGACCGGCCGCGGCCATGATGGTTTCATGGTACTCCACCGACAAAATTTCGAGAACCAGTTCGTCTATCCAGGGATACATGGATCGCAAAAGGCCCTCTGAGCACCCCGTGCATTCACCAAAATGCAGCCAGACGACCGGTGGTCGCTGTTTCGGGGCGGCGAAGACTTCGGCCACTTTGGGCACGAAGGACGACGACAAACCCATGGTTGCCGTGAGGAACGTACAGAACTTCATGAAGTCCCGGCGAGAGACTCCTTTTGAATTCAAACGTTCGTAGAACTCCTTCTCCTTTTCCATCAGCACCTCCTTGATGCGGTTAAAAACGCCTGATACCTCGCGCGAGAATAAAAGAAAACTGGTCCGGATAACGCCTATCACATAATTCCGGCTCGATCTGCCGGCATATGTCCCAAGGATGCTTGATTGCCATTTTTCTGAAAAAAAGGAAATAAAATAAACTGACTATGGTTAAAAGATAGCATCCCGCAAGTCAATAGTTATCTTCGGGAGACGGCGTTTAGCATCCCTGAATCATATAAAATATCGATATATTATGGCCTAAGCGGGGGGGCGAAAAGGAACATGGCGAAACGGCTTATGCGGGTGGCAATGACCCTGAGGCCGTTTGGATTTATAAACGGAGGAGGCCGCCAGAATATTCGGGGCGCTTTTGTGGCGCCGGTCAGCGCTAAATTTCAGTCAGCCACAACGGGGCCGGTGGTGCAGAGATCCGCACGCTAGCTGCTTGCCGGCAAAGTCCGTTGTGGATAATCCTATAGAATACAGGCGCCTGCGGAATCACAATCCTTCGTCAACATCCGAGGCGTTTTCGTCATCGATTTTTATGGGCGAGTTGATTTTCTTGATATTGCCGTTTTGCTCATAATCGGAATCGAAACCGTCATCGAGAAGCTCGTCAATTTCACCGGCCTCTTCCTCAATGTCATCAAGCACCGTCGCAGCGGCCCGCTCGTGATTGAGAAGGTCGAGATCGTCAAACATCAATTCCGCTGTGTCACTGTCCGGGGACTGGTAAAGATTTTGCACCGCATCCGCAATCATTTCGGCGTATGCCCGGGGCGGATACATGTTGCGGGTTCGCAGGGCGGCAATCAGCGCCTCGCGACCGTTTTCAATGGCATTTTGAATTGCTTCCGCGGGCAAGGTGACTTCGCACAAAAGGGACATGACATCTTTATCCAGTTCGGCGCTTTCCCTGATAACGAGAATTTGTTCAGCATCATTTTTGCGAATATGGAATTTTTGTTTCATATAAAACTCCTTGGGCCGACAGCGCTATGAATGTTTTGTCGGCGGGTTCTACGGGGATTGAGACGCTTTTTGGCCCTTGGAAACCATATTCAAAATGGCATGTCAACTTCAAAACGCATGGGGGTATGAAAAATTATTGACCCCGTCCGCCTGTCTTGATAAAAAGCAAATTTCATTGCAGGGAGGGATGGCTGAGTGGTCGAAAGCGGCGGTCTTGAAAACCGTTGAGGGTAACACCTCCGTGGGTTCGAATCCTAC
>CAJXSL010000008.1 GCA_913060875.1 uncultured Desulfobacteraceae bacterium | reverse complement strand
TCTGCGCCGCCGGCATCGATCTGCCCCGCCTGATCAAGGAAATCCACGCCCGTATCCAGGACGAGGAGGGCCACCCCCTGTCCGGCCGTCTGCTGGCGTTGACCCTCAAAAACCGCAAGCTCTTCCACGGCCTGCTGCGCTCGGCCCGCAAGGCCCAGAAACCGGTCACCGGCGGCACACCCTATCTGCGCCATCTGCCCTATGTATTTTCTCCGGATCACGACTTCCGGGCCCTGCCGGCGATTGCCGAAACCCCTTTCCGGGACCGCTGGCCGGCCATCGCGCCCCACGTCCCCAATCCGCGCTATAAGGTCGCCCTGTTCTCCGGCTGCGTGCAGGATTTTGTCTATCCGGAACAGCTGGAGGCGGCCGTTGGGGTTCTGGCGCGCCACGGCGTGGCCCTGGCATTTCCCGAAGCGCAGACCTGCTGTGGTCTGCCGGTTCAGATGATGGGCGAGAAAGCCGCCGCCCGAGATGTGGCTGTCCAGAATATGGCGGCCATCGATCACCGCCGATACGATTATATTCTTACGCTTTGCGCCTCCTGTGCGTCCCATCTCAAACATGGCTATACCCAGGCCCTGTCCGATAATCCGCAACAGGCGACTGAGGCGGAGGCCTTTGGCCAAAAGGTTCTGACGTTCACGCAGTTTGCGCACCGGGTGCTGAACCTGGACACCAAAGCCTTCCAGCCTGCCCGGGGATCGGTCACCTATCATGCTCCCTGCCACCTGTGTCGCGGCCTGGGCGAGCGTGAGGCCCCCCAGGCCCTCCTTCGGGAGGCCGGGTACGACTTCAAGCCGGCCATCGAAGAGGAAACCTGCTGCGGGTTCGGCGGCACCTATTCGGGCAAGTTCCCTCAGATTTCCTCCCAGATCCTGAAACGCAAACTCGAGGATGCCCAGGCCACCGGAGCCGATCTCCTGGTAACGGAATGTCCCGGTTGCGTGATGCAGTTGCGGGGTGGTGCCGAACACGCCGGTCTCCGGATCGATGTCCGGCATATCGCCGAGGCCCTGTCCGAGCACATGGCACCGGAAGAGCATCGTGACGAGCCGCGGGATCTTTAAGCTTTACAAACCGACCGGATTCTAATATGGAATTTTCCTTGGTCTTTCGCATGGTAAAACCGGCAAACGCACGCCACATAAGGGTTTAGCAAATACTTAAATACCAAAGGAGCGTTTTCTATGGCTAAAACAATGCTAACCGTCGACGGGAATACGGCCGCCGCGCATGTCGCCTACGCCATGAGCGACGTGGCCACGATCTATCCAATTACGCCTTCATCCCCCATTGGGGAAATTGCCGATGACTGGGCCGCCAACGGCCGCAAAAATGTCTTCGGCCAGGACATGACTGTCCGCCAGATGCAGTCCGAAGCCGGCGCCGCGGCAGCCGTGCACGGCTCGCTGGCCGGTGGGGCCCTGACCTCCACATTCACGGCCTCCCAGGGCCTGCTGCTCATGATCCCCAACATGTACAAGATGTCCGGCGAGCTGCTGCCGGCCGTCTTCCATGTCACCGCCCGGGCCATCGCCGCCCATGCCCTGTCCATCTTCGGCGACCACCAGGATGTCATGGCCGTGCGCCAGACCGGCTTTGCCCTGCTGGCCTCCGGTTCGGTCCAGGAAGCCATGGACCTCGGGCTGGTGGCTCATCTGGCCGCCATCGAATCCAGCGTTCCTTTCCTGCATTTTTTCGACGGGTTCCGGACCTCCCATGAAATCCAAAAGATCGAAATGATCGATTACGAGGACATGGCCAAACTGGTCAATCAGGAGGCCGTGGCCGCCTTCCGCGCCCGGGCCGCCAACCCCGAGCGTCCTGAACTGCGCGGCACCGCCCAGAACCCGGACATCTACTTCCAGGGCCGCGAAGCCTGCAATCCCTACTACCTCAAAACCCCGGGCATCGTAGCCGATTACATGCAGAAGGTGAGCGCTCTGACCGGCCGCAGCTACAAGCCTTTCGACTACGTCGGCCACCCCGAAGCGGAAAACATCGTCATGGCCATGGGGTCTTCCTGCGAGACCCTGGAAGAAGTCGTCGACTACATGAACCGCAACGGCCAGAAAGTCGGTCTCGTCAAGGTACGCCTCTACCGCCCCTTCGCTCCGGAATACATGTTCGAGGTCATGCCGTCGACGGTCAAAACCATCACCGTGCTCGACCGCACCAAGGAGCCGGGCGCCCTGGGCGACCCCCTCTACCTCGATATCTGCACCGCCTATATAGAAAAGGGGAATGCACCGAAGATCCTCGGCGGCCGCTACGGACTGGGGTCCAAGGAATTCAATCCAGGTATGGCCAAAGCGGTTTACGACAACATGGCCGCCGCCGATCCCCGGAACCACTTCACCGTCGGCATCATCGACGACGTCACCAACACCTCCCTCGACTTCGAAGCCGGCTTCGAGGTTGCGCCGGAAGGCACGGTGGCCTGCAAGTTCTGGGGACTGGGTGCGGACGGTACCGTGGGCGCCAACAAGAGCGCCATCAAGATCATCGGCGACCACACCGACATGTACGCCCAGGCCTATTTCGCATACGATTCCAAGAAATCCGGCGGGATCACCATTTCCCACCTGCGTTTCGGCAAGAAACCGATCAAGTCGACCTACCTGATCGATGCCGCCGATTATATTGCCTGTCACAAGGCCAGCTATGTCCACCTCTACGACATCCTGGAAGGCATCAAGGAGGGCGGTACGTTCGTGCTCAACTCGCCCTGGAGCCTGGAAGACATGGAGCAGGAACTGCCGGCCGCCATGCGGCGCACCATCGCCCGGAAGAAGCTCAAGTTCTACACCATCGACGCCGTTAAAATCGCCGGCCAGGTGGGGCTCGGCGGCCGCATCAACATGGTCATGCAGAGTGCCTTCTTCAAACTGGCCAACGTCATTCCGGTGGACGAAGCCATCGGCTATCTCAAGGACCAGATCAAGAAGATGTTCGGCAAAAAGGGCGAGAACATCGTCAAGATGAACTGGGACGCGGTGGACCAGAGCCTCGACAACCTGGTCGAAATCAAATACCCCGCAAGCTGGGCCGATGCCGAAGGCGCCGCTGCCCAGGGAGAAGATGCCCCCGATTTCGTCAAAAACGTCATGCAGCCCATCCTGGCCCAGCAGGGCGACAAACTGCCGGTCAGCGCCTTTACGCCGGACGGCATTTTCCCGGTGGCCACCACCCAGTACGAGAAACGCGGGGTCGCCATCATGGTGCCCGAGTGGATCATGGACAACTGCATCCAGTGCAACCAGTGCGCCATGGTCTGCCCCCATGCCGCCATCCGGCCGCATTTGCTGACCGAAGAAGAAATGGCCCAGGCCCCGGAAGGCTTTGCCGCCAAAAAGGCCGTGGGCAAAGAGCTCAAGGGCTACCAGTTCCGGATGCAGGTCAACGTGCTGGACTGCCTGGGCTGCGGCAACTGTGCCGACATCTGTCCGGCCAAGAAAAAGGCCCTGGTGATGAAACCGCTCGACAGCCAGATGGACGAAGTGGCCCGCCACCAATACGCCGCCAGCCTGCCGGTGCGCGACGACCTGGCCAAACGCAACACGGTCAAGGGCAGTCAGTTCGTACAGCCCCTGCTGGAGTTCTCGGGGGCCTGCTCGGGATGCGGCGAAACGCCTTACGCCAAACTGGTCACCCAGCTCTTCGGGGAGCGCATGGTCATCGGCAATGCCACCGGCTGCTCCTCCATCTGGGGTGGTTCGGCCCCCAGCGTGCCCTACTGCGTCAACAAAGACGGGTTCGGCCCCACCTGGGGCAATTCCCTGTTCGAAGACCCGGCCGAATTTACCTACGGCATGTTCCTGGGCGCCCTGCAACAGCGCCGCAAGCTGGCGGACCTGGCCAATCAGGCCCTGGCCGCCGACACCCCGCAGGACATCAAGGACGCGCTGCAGGGCTGGCTGGACAACATGAAGGACGCCGAGGGGTCACGCCGCTACGGCGACCAGCTCAAGGCGCTTCTGCCGGCCCAGAAGGCCAATGCCCTTCTGGCGGAAATTCTGGATATGGCCAAACTCTTCACCAAGAAATCCTACTGGGTCTTCCTGGGTGACGGTGCGGCTTACGACATCGCCTACGGCGGCATAGACCACATCCTGGCATCCGGGGAAGACATCAATGTCCTCATCTACGATACCGAGGTCTACTCCAACACCGGCGGCCAGTCTTCCAAAGCCACGCCCACCGGCGCCGTGGCCCAGTTTGCCGCTTCCGGCAAGAAAACCGCCAAGAAAGACATGGGCGCCATGGCCATGACTTACGGCTATGTCTATGTCGCCAGCGTGGGCATGGGAGCCAACAAACAGCAGTTGATGAAGGCCTTTAATGAAGCGGAAGCCTACGACGGCCCCTCCCTGATCATGGCCTACGCGCCCTGCATCAATCACGGCATCAAGAAGGGCATGGGCAAGAGCCAGGAAGAAACCAAGCTGGCCGTGGAATGCGGTTACTGGCCCCTGTATCGCTATAACCCGCAGCTCAAAGACGAGGGCAAGAACCCCTTCACCCTGGACAGCAAAGAACCCAATGGCAAGCTTCAGGAGTTCCTGGCCGGTGAAGTTCGCTATGCCTCGCTGCAGAAGTCCTTTCCCGAAGAAGCCAAGCGGCTGACCGTGGAGCTGGAAAAACAGTACAACGAGCGCTATACATCCCTGAAGCGCATGGCAGACCTCGCGTATGCCGCGCCGGAGGTGACCGCCAAGGACGTTGCCGAACCGGCGGTCGAGGGTGATCCCGTCTGCACCTTGTCGAGCACGGCCGAACATGGCGGTGCCGACGAGCCCTGTGATGACGGACGCGCCGGCGTCAAACCCGAAAAATAAGCGCAGCGGCTTGACCCGCGCTTAATGCAAGGTTGTCTCCCCGGGGGCATGGAGCCACGCTTCATGCCCCCGTATTTTATGAACTTCTATTGGTCACTGACTTGCCGACCCGGAAGTATTGGTTTTGGTATCCCATTGTCCCGCGCCGAGCATCGGCGGGGCGGACGGATTAAAACGCGCGGACTGTCTGAGCCACGCTGAAAGCGGGGCGAGTTTCCGCGCGCTCCGACCGCACCGACGACGCGCAGGGGAGCCCCGAAGGGGCCGCGGAACACGGCGTTTTCTTTTGCTTCGTTTTCTGCTACGTGACAGAAAATGAAGAAAACGTTATTAACAATCGCCCCAGATCGATCAAATCTTTACGGGGCCCCCAATCATCAGAATCTGTTTCTTTAGCAAAACGCGTACAAAAGCCGGACGAATATGGATATATCTAATCCCACCCACCAAACCTGCCGGAAATGCGGCACCTGCTGCCGTAAGGGCGGACCGGCCCTGCATCGGGAAGATCGCCGCCTGGTCATGGACGGCCGGATTCCCGCCGAAGCCCTCTACACCATCCGCACCGGAGAACCGGTCCAGGACAATGTCGCCGGGCAGCGTGCCTATGCCCAGGGGGATATCATCAAAATCAAGGGAAACGGCGATGACTGGTGCTGCCGCTTTCTGGAAGACGAAACAGCGCGCTGCACCATCTACGATCACCGCCCGGTGGAGTGCCGGGCCCTGCAATGCTGGGATACCCGGGCCATCGAAGCGCTTTATGACAGGGATCGCCTGACCCGACAGGACCTCTTGGGCGATGTGGCGGGATTATGGGAGCTGATCGAGGACCATGATCGTCGCTGCGCCTACGCCACCATCCGGCACCAGGCCGAGCAGCTGGAATCGGATCCCTCGCGACAGACCGAGGCAAGCAACCTGATTACCGACATGGTCAAATACGATGAAAATCTGCGGAAACTCCTGGTGGAAAACGGTCACGCCCCGGAAACCATGCTCGATTTTCTGCTCGGGCGTCCCCTGACGGCCACCCTGAACGGCTTCCACATCAAGGTGGAGCGTGCCGGCGGGCAATACCGCCTCGTATACTCCATTTTCACCTAGTGTCATCCATAAAAGGCATCTTTCGGCCCCTGGCGGCGTTCTCGCTCGTTTTCAATCCTCGCAATAGCGGACTATTCCTCCGGTTGACACCCACCGTTCGGAATAGATCAGACGGGAAGTCCCGCAGAGCGGGAAAACGCGCTCGGGCCTTGCCAGGAACCAAAATCTACCCTTTATGGACGGACACTACCAGACTCATTTTTCCGCCTGCTCCGTTCCGGCACCGATCTGGTCGTTCAACAAACTTCGATACAGGTCCGGACGTCGGTTGGGCAAAAAATACCGCATGCGATGGCGGCGGACATGATCCAGCCGGGCGGCTTCCAGATCCACCACCAGCAATCCTTCTTTTCCCGATGTATCCTGGGCCAGCACATCGCCGGACGGACCGATCACCACGGCGGTGGCCGGGAAGGAAAGCCCTTCGCCATTCTCGCCGGCCTGGTTGCAGGCCACCACGAACACCCCGTTGTCAAACGCACGGGCGGTCAGGTGCCGCAGCCAGGATTGGAGTTTTTCCTGAGGCGTCCCCCGGGGAGAGGCGTGGGGGAAAAAGAGGATATCCGCCCCCTGGCAGGCCATATGGGCTGACAGCTCGGGGAAATGGGCATCGTAACAGAGTTGAATGCCGAAGCGGACGGTGTCGTCGCCGAAGACCGGAGCGCCCTCCCCCGGCGCCAGGACACCGATCTCGGGCGGGGCAATATGGGTTTTGCGGTATACCCCGAGGGGTTCACCCGGCCGCGCCACCCAATGGGCGGCAAAAATCCGATCATTCGGAGCGGGTTCGGCGGCCCCCACAAGAAGGGTCATGGACTCCTGGCGCGCCAGTTGCTCCAGGGCTTGGGCCATGGCCCCGTCGCAGGGCACCCCCCAATCCGGCGGTTGGCGGCGGGTGCTGTAGCCCGTCAGGGTCATTTCCGGAAAGCAGATCAGGCGGGCACCCGCCTGGCGCGCCCGGCGTGTCCAGAGCGTGATGGCGGCCCAATTGTCTTCCACCCGGCCCACCGGTGTCTGCAGCATGGCCGCGGCAATACGGATGTCTTGCATGGGAGATCCCGTCGGTCAAACGTCGAATTTGGCGCGGATCTTGAAAACGTGGGTGGCCGGCAGGTTAAGAATGTTGGGCACCCCTGTTTCTTCGGCAATGGCAGCCAGGTTGGCCTCGATCTCTTCCATGGACGGCGCAATGAAAGTGAACCATACGTTGAAATCGTTTTCCCGGATGTAGTTGTGCGTGACGCCGGGATAGCGATTGACGACGGCTGCGAAATCGTCGATTTTTTCTTCCGGAACCGAGGCGGCACAGAGGGTGCTGACGAAACCCAGCTTTTCCGGAGAAAAATTTCCGCCGATCCGTCGGATGATACCGTGGTCCTTCAAACGATCGACACGGGTGATCACCTCGGTTTCGGTCAGGCCCAATTCACGGCCAAGGGCCTCATAGGGCCGGGCGTCAACAGGGAAATTGGACTGGATCCGGTTGAGGATACGGCGATCCGTATCATCCATCGGCACGTGCGCTGAAGTCATGGCGTTTCCTGTTGGGTTCCGAAGGGTGGCGGCCCGCTGCGGCTTCAGACGAACCGGAGATGAACCTTGCGGCGACGCGGGCCATCGAATTCACAGAAGAAGATCCCCTGCCAGGTTCCCAGCTGCAATTTCCCGCCGCTGACAGCCACCAGTTCCGAAGCCCCTACAAGGGTGGATTTGATATGGGCGGCCGAATTGCCCTCCAGATGGCGGTAGCCGTCATCCCAGGGAATAACCTTGTTGAGGATTTTGAGAATATCGTCCTTGACAGTCGGATCCGCGTTTTCGTTGATGGTCACCGCAGCCGTGGTGTGGGGCACATAAATCATGCACAGCCCCTCGCGAATGCCGGCCTCACGGACGGCCGCCTGCACCTCGCCCGTGATATCGACCAACTCGGTGCGGGAATGCGTTTTTACCGCTAACGTCATGGCACCCCTCCCGATTCAAAAAAAAAGGCCCTGCTGATTCAGCAGGGCCTTGGCATTCAGCAGCATGCTGTTGCCGTCACGGTTCGTCGATTAGACGCATCCGGTCGGTTTGGGGAGACCCGCCATCTTACAAGCTCCCTTGCCCGGTCCTGACGGGAACAGCTCATAAATGTGTTTCAGTTTGAAGCCGGTCACTTTGGAAAGCACGCGAACCATCGGTGCGATACCGTTTTTCTCGTAGTACTCTTGGAGAACCGTGATGACTTTGCGGTGCTCATCGGTCAGCTCGTCAATACCTTCCTGAGCCTTGACATACTGGATCCATTCTTCGCATTTACCGTCTTCGTAATTCCCGATGAAACCGTCTTCGTCAACTTCAAAACCTTTGCCCATGTATTCAACTGTGGCCATTTACGAATACCCTCCTTTAGTAATATTATTTCGGCGTTCCGCCTATTATACTCCTGTGGGGTCAATAAATTTTGGACCTAATTATAGCATCGTCCCTTGGTTGTCAATATAAAAAGCTGACATCCTTGGGGATTGTCAAAATCCCATCAAGCAATGACCATGCCAGTTATCAACCATCTTCAAGGCGAGGGCCGCCCTTTCTTGGACACGCCTCTTGCTCCCGGCGGCTCGTTCGACTATGCATACGTCATGGAAACCACCCCATCGCCAGACACTCCCCGCGTCCTCATCGTCTGCGGCCCTACGGGCATCGGCAAAACCAGCAGCGCCATCCACCTGGCCCAGCGTTTTCACGGTGAAATCGTGGGCGCCGATTCCATGCAGATTTACCGCCATATGGATATCGGCACGGCCAAACCGACCCCGGAGGAGCAGGCTTGCGTACACCATCACATGGTGGACATCGTGGATCCGGACACTCCCTATGATGCGGCCTGCTATGCCCGGGAAGCCGGTACGATTGTGTCAGAACTTTATGGTCGGGGTATCGTGCCCATCGTGGCAGGGGGCACCGGTCTCTACATCAAGGCGCTGACCTACGGCCTCTTCGATGGTGTCGCCCCCGATCCGGAAATCCGCCGGGAACTCGAGCGTCTGGCGGATGCCCATGGATCGGCCCACCTGCATGAACGTCTGAAGGCCTGCGACCCCAAGGCCGCGGCCGAAATCCACATCAACGACCGCTTCCGCATCATCCGGGCTCTTGAAACCTACCAGGCCACCGGCCGCCCTATTTCCGACCACCAGCGGCAGCACCGGTTCGCGCGTCCCCGGTTCGCCGCCTTTAAAATCGGTCTGACCATGCCCCGGGAAGCCCTTTACGCCCGGATCGACCAGCGGGTCGACCAGATGGTGGCCCAGGGGCTGCTGGAAGAGGTGCAAAATCTCCTGGCCCGGGGCTATGGCCCGGACTTGAAAGCCATGCAGTCCATCGGATACCGTCACATGGTGGATCATCTGCGCAACGGTGTTGACTGGCCGGAAACCCTGCGGCTGCTCAAGCGGGACACCCGCCGTTATGCCAAACGCCAGTTCACCTGGTTTCGCGCCGACCCGGACATTTTTTGGCTCATACCGGACGAACTCGCCTCGGTGGAGCCTGCCATAGAATCCTTCCTGGCGACCGGCCAGACGGTCGCCCCACCGCAAAGGAGGCCTGATGGAACACTATGACGCCGTCGTTATCGGCGCCGGCAATGCCGGACTGACCGCCGGAGCCGCCCTGGCCCAGGGAGACGCCAAAGTGCTGGTGCTGGAGCGGCACAACATCCCCGGGGGCTGTGCCACCAGTTTTTGCCGGGGCCGGTTCGAATTCGAGGTGGCCCTGCACCAGCTGAGCGGCGTCGGCACCCCGGAGAAACCCGGTCCGCTGCGCATGACCCTGGATCAGCTGGGTGTCATGGACCAACTGGATTTCATGCCCATGAGCGACCTCTACCACGTCATAATTCCCGGCAAGCTCGACATCCTGCTGGAGCCCGACCGGGCCCGGGCCACCGCCACTCTCCAGCGTCATTTCCCTGCGGAGGCCGACAATATCGAAGCCTTTATCGACCTGGTCTACAAGGTATTCGGCGAAGTCATCGGCGCCTTCTATTTCAAGGACCCGGAGGTTCACCCCGACAAATACCCGCTGTACTTCCAGTATGGCCTGAAACCCCTCCAGGCCGTCCTGGACCAGCATTTCAGGGATCCGCTCCTGAAAACGGCCCTGACGCCCTACTGGACCTACATGGGCCTGCCGCCCAGCCGGCTGTCGTTTATCGACATGGCCGCCATGCTGTTTGCCTATATCGAATTTCTGCCCTACCACCTCAAGGGCGGATCCCAGGCCCTTTCCAATGCCCTGGCCAGCCGCATCGTCGCCTGCGGCGGCAAGGTCCGCTACAGTTGCCCGGTGGAAAAAATCCTGGTGGAAAACGGCCGGGTCGCCGGTGTCCGCACCGCCGACGGCGAAACCATCCAGACCGGCCAGGTCGTCTCCAACGCCTCCAAAATCGCCACCTATATCGACATGCTGGAGCCCGATCAGGTTCCCGAGGCCGTATGGGGCGAAATGAAGCGCACCTCCATCGGCCCGTCGGCCTTCACCCTGTATCTGGGGCTGGACCAGCCCCCCGAGGCGCTGGGCATTTCGTCATCGACCAATTTCATTCTGGGCCACACGGATGCCGATGCGGTCTACGACCAGATGAAAAACCTCGAAATCGACCACCGCGACGGCATGATGATGACCTGCTACACCCTGATCGATCCCGGCTTCTCGCCCCCCGGCACCAGTCAGGTGGCCCTGATTACCCTCAAATTCGGCGATGCCTGGCTGCAGGTCCCCCCGGCCCAATACGCCGCCGAGAAATACCGGCTCGCCGATGCCATGCTGCAAAAAGCCGAGGAGGTTTTCCCCGGGCTGCGGGACCATATCGAAGAAATGGAAATCGCCACCCCCATCACCCATATGCGCTACCTGGACACACCCCGCGGGGCCATCTACGGGTTTGAGAAACACATCAAGGATTCACCGGTCTTTCTCCCCAACCGTGCGCATATCGACGGACTTTTCCTGGCCGGAGGCTGGGCCGGCCCCAACGGTTTCCAGCCCACGCTGGAGGCGGGTTTCAAAACCGGTCGAGCCGTCCTGCGGCGGCTGGGAAAATAATGGTCAATAGAGTTGAGACGTCCGCCTCAGACGAAAGCAAAAGCCCGCGCCACGAAGATCACGAAGCACACGAAGGAATTCTATTGGGTGGATCTTTTTTTCGAACCCTTCGTGGTCTTCGTGGTGAACCTGATTTTTCATGAAAGGACAACCTGATGAAACCAGAGATCGCCGCCCAACTCGAAGGCTATCAGGACATGCTGCAACTTGCCCAAGCGGCCGAAATCCTCGGTGAGGACTTTCGCACGGAAAAAGGCGCCGTGGCCACCTACCTGGAACGCCTGCATCCGGCCCGCCTGTCCCTGCGTGTCAGCCGGATCCGCACGGAAACACCCAGCACCAAGACGTTTCGCATGGTGCCGGTCGATGGGGTCCTGCCCCCGTTTCAGGCCGGCCAGTACGTGTCCCTGCATGTGGAAATCGACGGCATCCGCACCAACCGGCCCCTGAGCATCGCGTCCCCACCCACCCAGAGCGGCTACTACGATCTGACCGTCAAGCGGGTGCCGGGCGGCCTGGTGTCCAATTATCTCCTGGACAACCTGCAGGCGGGTGATCGCCTGGTTTCGTCGGGACCGGACGGTTGCTTTGTCTACAACCCCCTGCTGCACGGAAACCGGCTCGTTTTCATTGCCGGAGGCAGCGGCATCACACCCTTCATGAGCATGATCCGGGAAACCTGCGACCGGGGCCTCGATCGGCAGATCACCCTGATCTACGGCAACCGCAGCGAAGACGACGTCATTTACCACGCAGCGCTGACAGGCCTGGCCGAAGCACACCCGAATTTTACCTACGTTCCCGTCATCGAGAAACCCGGCCCCGGCTACACCGGCGAAACCGGCTTCATGACGGGGGAACTCATGGAGCGGGTGACGGGCGATCTTTCCGGGGCCATGGTCTACCTCTGCGGGCCGTCGGCCATGTACGATTTCTGTCTCGGGGAACTGCAGGCGCGCCAGGTACTCGCCCGGCGCATCCGTCGGGAGATGTTCGGCCCGCCCGTGCATGTATCGCAGTGTCCCGGCTGGCCGGCCGATATTTCCGAAGACCAGTCCTTTGCCGTATCCATTGTCGGCGGCCCTGTCGTTACCGCCCGGGCCGGCACCCCCCTGCTGACCACCTTCGAACAGGCCGGTCTGGCCCCGCCCTCCCAGTGCCGGTCCGGCGAATGCAGTCTGTGCCGCACACGGGTTCTCAAGGGCCGGGTCTTCCAACCCGCCGGCGTTCCCCTGCGCCAGTCGGACCGGGAGCAGGGCTACGTGCACTGCTGCGTCTCCTACCCCCTGGAAGACCTTGAGGTGCTGATCGAAGCCAAGGGGTAGCATTCAGAAACAAAAGAAAAGCGACAAGCTCAAAGCGTCAAGCTGAAAGCTGAAAGGAAAACCGGGAATTGAGAAACTTAGAAAATAAAAAACCCAGGCGTCAGGAGACAGAATTCTGGATTCAGGAGAAAAGCCTAAAGGCCCGTGTGGTTATACCGCGGGCCTTAAATCTTTCAAAAAATCTTGCCTTTTCCTTTTAGCTTGATGCTTTTTTCACACAAGCTTGACGCTTCCGGCTAGTTCGTGTCCGTCCAGAAATGGTGGATTTTGGTTTCGATCAAGGCCTGAGCGATTTGTCCCGCCCTGCGGGACTTCCCATCTGGTCTATCTCGAAAGGTGGGTGGAAACCGCAGGAATAGTCGACTATTTCGAGGATTTCCAAAGGGCGAAAACGCCGCTCGGGGCCAAAAGATGCCATTTATGGATGGGCACTAGTTCATCTGCGGCATGCCCGCAGCCCCTTTCCCTCACACATAGCGGCAGCTCTTTACAACGACCGCCGGTATATCCCCATCAACGCCTCTTCGGTCAGTGTCACCGGATTGCCCTTCATGCTGCTGGCCTGGCGGGCCTTGTCAACCGCTTCACAGGCCTGTTCAGCCGTAAACCCCATACGCCCCAGGGACGGCACATCCAGGCGTTGGACCAACTGCCCCACCCAGGCGACACCGTCTGCCGCCGTTGCCCCGGGACGACCGGTCAGCAAAGCAGCGGTTTCGGCGTAACGGCCCAGGGCCGGATGCCCGGCCTCCCTGTTCTCCAGGGCCCGGATATTGGCCGCCATGACTTCCGGCAGCAGCGCGGCGCAGATCATGCCGTGGGGGGCCGACACCATGCCCCCCAGCGGACCGGCAAAACCGTGCACCGCCCCCAGCCCGGCATTGGCCAGAGCCAGTCCGCCGAAGAGGCTGGCCAGGGCCATGTCTTCACGGGCGTCAGCATCTTCACCCCGGGCAACAGCCCTTTCCAGGGAACGGGCGGCCCGCTGAAGCCCTTCACGGCACAGCCCGTCCGTCAACGGGTTGGCCCGCCGGCTCACGAATGCTTCCAGGAGCTGGGTCAGGGCATCCAGGCCGGTGCCGGCGGTGACGTCGGGGGGCAACGGCAACGTCAGATCCGGATCCACGATGGCCCGCTCCGGCAGCATGGTGGCACTACGCAGGCTGACCTTGACGCCGTGGGTCTCGGAACGCAGCACGGCATTGCGGGTCACTTCGGCGCCGGTGCCGGCTGTGGTGGGCACCGCAATGCAGGGCAGAGACGGCTGTTGCAGCGCGCGCCCACGGCCGATGACCTCCAGGTAGTCCATAAGATCCCCCGGGTTGGGCAGCTTGGCCGCCACGGCTTTGGCCGCATCGATCACGCTGCCGCCGCCGATGCCGATCACCAGATCGGCCCCCATTTGCCCGGCCGCCTGAACGGCCTGCCCGATGAGGGTCACCGTGGGCTCGTGGGGAATGGCAAACGCCTGCCAGGCCAACCCCTGCCCCTTTAAGTCGTCCCACAGAAAATCCCAGCGGTCGCTGCGGCGTCCGGTCAGCACGAACACCTTGCGGCCGAGCCCGGCGGCTTCGACGCCGATACAGCCGGCCACCCCCCGGCCGAAAACGATGCGGCCGGCCGTTGCAAATTCAAAAGACATGGCCTCTCCTTTCCTACAAATCTGAAAATTGCCCCGTTAGACGGGCAATCATTTTCCCACGGGTTATCATACCGGCGAAAGCCGGTTCGAGCGACCGGCAAGTTGCACGCCCATCGTTTTTTTGGTAATCAATACATCTTCCCTGTCGATAATTTCAATTGACGTTCTAATGGTTGCATTGAAACGCCCATCATCCGTCAAACCGGTTTCGCAACAACCAAAAGGAGGAAATCATGCGCACGAAAACGACCGCGATGGTCATGGCTGCCGTTCTCATCCTGTTTTTCGGCCTGCAGGGTTGTGCCAGCATGGGTGGGGATCCGACCCCTTATGAAGGCTACACCAATGTCTACCTCCAAAACAACATCCACGGCTACACCCGGGTAAGCCGTGGCAAAACGGAACATCTCGCCAGCTACGCCAACTACGTTCAGCCGGATACCGGCCACTTTTTTGTTCCGGTCAACACGGCCGTTTCCGTAGGCAAATGGCGCGGGGGTTTTACCCTGACCCGCCAGGACAACAGCCAGCTGATCTATTTCGAGTATCGCTCCGGCAACATGGCGGGCATGTCGGTGGAAGAATACCTCAACATCATCACGGGACCTGAGAAGGCCTACCTGAAGGGCTTGAGTGCCACGGACCGCAAGGGCATCAAGGAGGGCCGCGCCCTCAAAGGGATGACCAAAAAAGGCGTCCGTATCGCCTGGGGCTATCCGGCCCGGCATAAAACCCCCTCCCTGGACGACAATGTGTGGACCTACTGGCGCAACCGCTGGGTCATGAAAGCGGTGACGTTCAGCGGCGGCAAAGTCGCTTCGGTCCGTTAACGACCGATCCATGAACAAGCCCTCGGGATCCTACCCGAAAAATCCGCCCGCACCGGTTGCCGGCCTGGTTCCTCATCGGCGGCCGGTACGACTGGTGGAACAGCTGGTATCCGTCCATGCCGGGGGCGGCAGGGCCACAGCGGTGATCCAAAAGGACAACCCGTTCCTAACCCCGGACGGCGCCCTGGAGCCCAGTACTTATTTGGAACTGATCGCCCAGGCCTTTGGGGCGATCCAGGGCTGGCATGACCGGCAGCAGAGCCGAGCCCCCCGGGCCGGCTATCTGGTGGGGGCCGACGGGGTCGGATTTGCCGGAACGGCCCGTATCGGCGACCGGCTTGACATCACCATCCAAAAAATCGACGCCTTCGGTGCGTTCATCCTGGTGGACGGCCGGGTGACCGCCGGCAACCAGCGCCTGGCGGCTGGCCGCTTGAAAATCTGGCTGGCGCCGGATGGCGGCAAGCCAACAGCGAATCCTTCGCAAACAGCAGGGGCGGTCCCCCCCACGGGGCTACCCCTCAAGACGCTTATCCAAAACGCCGCCGCCCAACCGCCCGATCAGATTTCCGCTGAGCATATTCAACAGTCTTTCTGTTTTCCGCCCGATTTTGTTGCCTTCCAGGGCCATTTCCCCGGCGATCCCCTGCTGCCCGCTTTTCTCCAGGTAGCCATGGGCCAGGCGGTGCTGGAAATTGCTCAGCAAACGCCGGTAATACTGGAACGGCTCGACAAGGCCAAATTCAGGGCGCCGCTACACCCCGACCAGACCATCCGGGTTGATTGCCGGCTGGCAGCAACCGACGCCCGTCAGGCGACCGTAGCGTTGACGGTGACCGGACGGCCCGCCGCCAGCTTTCACCTGACCCTGAGTGCGATGAGCCGCACCCCGGGGTGACCAACGTGCAAGGCATAAAACGCTTAAAGCCCGCCCTTTTGTCCTAAGTATCCACCTTCGCATCCGGATCAAGTCCGGAATGACAGATCAAGGACGTTTTACATGCCGATTTTCTGCCATGTGACAGAAAATCGAAAAATCATTTCAGGAACCATCCCCGGGAACGATAATACCTTTACGAGCCCATGATCAGAAGGGGGAGGGATTACGCCAAAGCCAACATCCTTGCCATTCTGTTGGCACCCTGTTAAACGGATGGGCTGGATTGCCGCCGGAACGTCCTTATAATCGAACCGGACATTCTGACGGTTGAAATCGGCCTTATTTTGGAATCGTAAGCGATCAGCATGCAGGTACGTATCGCCATAAGCATCATGCCGCGTCCCGGCGGGGCCCCGGCGGGCAACGGCATAAAAAACTTCGGGGCAAACCTGCCGGGCACCTGTTTCCTGCTGGATGGAAACGGGAGTGCCCCGCCCGGGGACAAGGGTGCCACGGGCACGCCGCACCTCGCCAGGATTCGAGGTGCCGATCTGCGGACGGCCGCCCGGCGTGCCAGGGCATGCGGGGCCACCCATCTCATGGTCCTGCGGCAGGTATCGCCCGGTCTGGGCGACGATGTCGGCAATCTGGCCATGGCCTGTCAGGCGCATCCCGAAGCCGTCATCATTGGGCGTCGCCAGCAGCCAGGCCAACCGTTCCCCCGCTTCTGGCTCAAAATGCAGAGCGGGTGCCAACTGAACGACCCGCTTTCTGCCCTGCGGATCTATCCCCTGGCCGTCATCGAGCATCTCAGGCTCTATCAGGGCGGGGCCGTCCTGTGGATGGAGATCCTGGTCAAAACAGCCTGGGCGGACGTGCCTTTCCAGGAAGCCCCCGTGACAACGGATCTTTCCCTACGGCAGGGTGAACAGCCTTTTCTTGGGGAACCGGTGTGGCGGTTTTTGCTGAACATCCACTACACCCTGCGATCGGTTCTCCCCGTGCCCCACCGCAAGCTGGTGCCCGGCGCCGGCGAGGCAGGCACCAAAATTTCGGTTTGGCGCCCCATGCGCTCCCTGCGCACCCTTCTCCGGGAGAATACCTCGCCCACCCAGTTGGCCCTGGCCGCGGCCATGGGCGTTTTCCTGGGCACCTTGCCCCTGATTGCCTGCCATACCCTGGTTATTATGCTGGCGGCCAATTATTTCCGCCTGAACAAGATCGCCGCCCTGGCATCCAGCCAGTTGTGCATGCCGCCCGTGGTGCCGGCCCTGTGCATCGAAACCGGCTACCTGCTGCGCCACGGCCATTTTTTGACGGAAATATCCATGGAAACACTGGGCTACCAGGCCCTGGAACGCTTATACGAGTGGTTGTTGGGATCCCTTGTCCTGGCGCCGCTCCTGGCCGGCCTGGCCGGCCTGGCAACCCTTTTGATGGCGCGCATCGCCGCCCGCAGCATGGCCACGGTCCGCAGCCTGGGATCGGGAACGCGCTGACATGAAAATTGTACTCGTCCATCCGGCCGGCTCCAACTGGGTTCCCGGCCAGAAAGACATCACCCCGGTGGCCAACCGCATGCCGCCCCTGGGCCTGCTTTCCATGGCCGCCTGGCTGGAAAAACGCGGGCACCAGGTGGATGTCTACGATTGCCTGGGCAGCGAGCGGCTCCGGCCCCATGCGGCCATCGTCCGGGACATTCTGGACCGCCGGCCGGAGCTGGTGGGCTTTTCCGCCACCACGTCCGGATTCCTGGACGGCCACGAGCTGGCCGCCGCCATCAAGCAAAAGCACCCCGAAATCCTGACCGTATTCGGCGGGGTCCATATATCCGCCCTGGGCGCCCCCCTGTTGGAAGCCTATCCGGCCATCGACTACCTGTGCATGGGAGAGGGCGAAGCCACCCTGGCGGAACTGGCCGATGGCAACCGGCCCGGGGCCATCGACGGACTTGTCTGGCGGGACAACGGCACGGTTGTGACCAATCCGGTCCGCCGCCTCCTGCCGGATCTCGACCAACTGCCCTTCCCGGCCTACGAAAAGCTGGACGGTTTCCCCCAACACTACAACCTGCCCCTATTCAGCTTCATCCAGCCCCCCGGGGCCACCATGGTCACCAGCCGGGGATGCCCCTACCAGTGCTCCTATTGCGACCGGTCGGTCTTCAAGCAGGGGTATCGCTACAATTCGGCGGACTATATCTACGCCCACCTGCGCCACCTCCGGGAGCGCTTCGGGGTCCGCCACGTGAATATCTACGACGACCTGTTTACCGCCCACCGCAAGCGCATCGTCGAGCTGTGCACCCGGCTCACGGAACGCCCCTTGGGCATCCAGTTCAACTGTGCCGTGCGGGTGGGCCATGCCGATGACGATCTGCTGGAAATGCTCAAGGCGGCCGGCTGCCTGCAGGTGTCCCTGGGCATCGAGTCCGGCGACGACGCCATCATGGACCGCCACAAGCCCGGGGTCCACGTCGAAGACGTCCGGAAAACGGTGCGCCGCATCCAGGCCTGCGGACTGCGCGCCAAGGGACTGTTCATGATGGGCCTTCCGGGCGAAACCGAGGCGTCCATCCGCAGAACGAGCGACTTTGTCATGTCCCTCGACCTGGACGACATGAACATGTCCAAATTCACCCCTTTCCACGGGGCCCCGGCCTGGCAGAATCTGGAAGAATCCGGCACCCTGGAGGAGGACTGGCGCCAGATGAACTGTCTCAATTTTGTCTTCGTGCCCCACGGGATCGCCTCCCGGGAGGCCCTGGACGAACTGTATAACCAGCACGTCAAACGCTTTTATTCGAGCCCCGGCTGGCGGCGGAAATTCCGCCGGCGTCTGTGGGAGCATCGCTGGAGCCTCTGGCACCTGATCCGTCATTTACCGGATTTTATAGCTGCAAAAAATAATTTCGAACCACGGAAGGACCACTGACCAATGCCGTTTGCCGAATATACCCGCCTTGCGACCCAAATGGCGGATCTTCTGAAATCCCCTGCCCGGCCCGAAAATGACTTTATCGTCGGCCGGATGACCTACCAGGAAGTCTACGACCTGGCCTGCGGCCTCAAGACCGCCCTGGACGCCGAAGAAGATCCCGACCGTCCGGTGTGCCTCTTCACCGAAGATAAAGCCCTGACCGCCGCGGCCATGCTGGCCGCGGCCGCGGAAGGTTCGCCGCAGCTGCTGCTGCCGTATGCCCTGAACCCCAATGTGCTGAAGGACATCCGGGCAACCACCGGCGCCCGCCGGGTGATCACCGATCTTCCGGACCTCCTGCCGCCGACGATGACACCGGTGGACGCGGCCCCCCGCCCCTTTCCTTCCGAAGGATTCAAGGCTGCGGCGGCCGACAAGGAGATCGTGCGCCTTTTCACCGGGGGCACCACCGGCACGCCCCAGGTGTGGCCCAAAACCCTGGCCAACCTGTTCGGGGAAGCTTTTTTCATGGTGACACATTTCAATCTCTCCCCGTCCGATTGTTTTGTGGCCAACACCGTCCCCTACCATATCTACGGCCTGCTGTTCGCCGTCCTGGTGCCCCTGGCCGCATCGGCCGGGGTCGTGGCCGGCACATCGGCATATCCCCAGGCGATTACGGACGCCATCGCGCACAACAAGGCCACCGTTTTCGCCGGCGTGCCCATGCACTATCGGGTGCTCAACGGCATCCCCATCCCGGGCGACACCTTGCGCCTGGCCATCTCTTCGGCCGGGCGTCTCGATCCCGACGACGGGGCCGCCTTCTATCGTAAAACGGGTGTGGGGGTGACCGAAATCTACGGCTCCACCGAAACCGGGGGTGTGGCCACGCGCAACCGGGCAAAGGACGAATCCACCCTGGTACCATTGGAATCGGTTGCCCACCGCATCGAGGGCGAACGCCTGTTTGTCCGCTCCCCCTACCTGTCTCCCAACCTGGAGACCGACCAGACCGGCTTCTTTCGGACCAACGACCGGGTGAGCCGCAATGGCCAGAAGGGCTTTTTTCTTCTGGGGCGGGCCGACGGCATTGTCAAAGTGGGGGGAAAACGGGTGGATCTGGAAGGGGTACAGACGGCCCTTAAGGGTTTGCCCGGGATAGCCGACGCGCTGGTATTGGCCCGGCCGGCCGGACGGGCGCGGGAAAACGAGATCGTGGCCGTGGTGGAAGGTGCAATGGATGTGACGGCCATCCGCCGGGCCCTGGCCGCCACCGTGGAAACCTACGCGCTTCCCCGCCGCATCGTCGCCGTCGACAAAATCCCCATGTCCGCCGCCGGCAAGTATGATCGGGAAACCGCCGCCCAATTGTTTGCCACAGAAAACCCGTCGTCGCCGGAATAAACAGGGCGAACCCCATCGCAACCCATAATCATCGAGGGGAATACGACATGATTTTAAACAACCACCGCCGCAACGAATTCGGGAAAACGGATACACCGGACAACACGATCCGCAACATCGTCGATGGCTTTGACCGACTGGGCTACGATATCCACTATCGCCCCTTTCAATGCGCCGACCGGCTTAACTGGTCCCAAATCGAAATTCACGCCATTAAGCTTCAGTGTCAGGGAAAGGGTCTGACGCCCCAGCTTTCCAAAGCCAGCGCCCATGCGGAACTTGCCGAACGTTTCAGCGGAGGGCTGTTCTTCCAGGCGTTTGAAGAACAAGTGCGCTTCAACATGCCCGCCCTTTACAGCCGGGAAGTCAACCGATTTTTAAATTATGAATGGCTCGACGGCTATATCAACAGCCACCAGGACAACTTGAAGACCGACTACCTGTCCATTGAAAAGCTGTTGTGCAACCAGCCCGCTTTGAATCCAAAGGATATCGAAACCATTAAAAACAGCCAGATGGCCCAGCACTGGGTGGACGGCTATTCGCTCATCCAGGACAAAACCGTCAAGGTCCCCATCAATTTTATCGCCTACATCAATGCTTCCAACGGCCTGGCCGCCGGAAACACCCTGGAAGAGGCCATTATCCAGGCGACGTGCGAAGTATTTGAACGGCACACCCAGATCCAGATCATCAAACCGGAACAGACCATTCCCACCATCGATAAAAGCACGCTGTACAATGACACCCTGAAAGCCATGATCGCGTTTTATGAAGCTGAAAATGTGGAAATCATCCTGAAGGATTTCTCCATGGGCGGACGCTTTCCAAGCATCGGTGTACTGTTTATCAATCACAACCTGCGGGAAGGCCGACTGGAACACAAAATCCTGATGCCGGGGGTTGCTTTCAACCTGGAAGAAGCGCTCAGCCGCTGCCTGACGGAATATATGCAGGGCCGCAGTACACTGAAAGCCTCCCGACCCGAAATGGACCGGCCGGTTGTCCATCGCTCTCGCGTTTCCAATCTCTATCTGATGTTCAAGTGCTGTGTCTCCCAGAAAGATATCTCGTTTCTGGAAAAGGGGGATACCATCCCTTTCAGGGAAAGTTCCAATGGCGATATCTTATCGGAAATCGAGGCCATCAAAAAAATCTGCCGCGATCTTGATACCGACTTCATCGTTTTGGACCTCACCCACCCGGTACTCCAATTTCCCGTCGCCCGGGTCGTTTTACCGGGGATGTCGGACTTTCTGCCATTTGTTCCCGGCAATATTCTAACTTCGGTTGAAACCAGACCGGATGCCGCCTGGCGCGGAGAAGGCTTTAAAAGCGTCATGGATTCGTTTTTTTAAACCCCGTCCTTATGAAGCGCGGCCACCTTGTTTAACAATCGAGATCCGTCAACGCCGTGGTCAAACCTGCAAGCAAATTGCGACCAGAGCCGTCTGTTAAAACCGAAACAATTGTGGTAAAAAATACCTGCCCAGCACACAAAAAGCCGGCCCCCCTCCATCCTGCCGCAATGGCGAATGATTTCCGTCTAAACAGCTGACAGGGCACAATAATGTGCACCGTAATTAGCAGCCAGCTATTCCCTATTTTTCTCTAACGATTTGATCTGTAATGTGAAATTACATTATTCTATCGTTGCCGTGTGGCGGACTATGGCACATGGCTTGTGGCATTTGCCACCAAATTTCGGTTCTCTAAGCTATGTTCGGTGAAGTAAAATGCGACCCATCCCACTTCTGATCGTGATGACCAGCGCTGAATGCAATCAATCTGCCCCCGAGTCCGCCTACTCGATCTTCGAGGCGAAGATGAAGGAGCACGGACTTGCGTTTGAGACCAACGAGAATGGCCTCTACGTCATCCAGGTTGAGGGCACAACGTTCACTGTGAATCTTGAGAATGTAGCCAAGGACTACGAGAGGGATGGCGATCCTGATGCTATCCGCCGATTTGCAGATCGATTAATCTCAGCTTACAACGATCCGACCCCGGATTGGCAGACAGTTCAGCCTAACATCCGCTTCCAATTGGAACCGGATGATTACGCCGATGGCTTCGACGGAACGTTGCACACCCGAGAAACACATGCCTGCATGCCTGGGTCGGACCAAGCTAACCGGTTGACATAAAGCAATAAAACTTTGAAATATGACCTTAAAATGGCCTTAGCCGTTCAGTTTTGGGGTCAAAACCTGCATTCTGAGCACAAACGGATCGTTGCCACGCAGTTGGTGGAAATGCAATATCCTGGAAACTTGAAAATTTCTTAGAACCTTGATTATGAGACCAAAACTGGCCGGCTAAGCTGAAAATTCGGAGTTAAAGTGAATGTAAAATACACGATTTTAGATAGATAGCTTGGTCCGACCCCGAATTCCCCGCTCATTTTAGATAGATAGCTTGGTCCGACCCCGAATTCCCCGCTCTGCTCAACTATCAAACCAATAAGGTGTATTATGCAAGCTATGTCCAAAAAGCAGAAAAAGCATCTTAGAGAATTGTCAGGACGTTGCTACGAGTTGGAAATGTCAGAAGCGCTCAACGATCTTTTTGATTATTTTCAGAAATGGAAAAAAGGTAAAATTGATGTTTGGGATTTAAACGAAAGAATACATCAGCACCATAATGGTACTGCACGCAGTTTATATAATTTTTATGAAGTGGTTAGAAACCCACAGAACGCTGTCGCACATGGGGTGGCCAAAGGCATAATAGAAATGGACGACATACAAAAAGATTGTCATCAATTTGTAGAACGCCTTATTGAATACCATAAGAAATAATATGAATCTGCATTTATAGATACCATGACCCGTTTCCTGATCGCCACAGGCGCTGTCAGCGCCGCTTTGTCAGTTGCCCTGGGGGCTTTTGCCGCCCATGGGCTCAAATCCCGCCTGCCAGTGGAAATCTTGGCCGTCTTCCAGACCGGGGTGCAGTACCAGTTCTATCACTCGCTGGGGCTGATTCTGGTGGGCATTCTTACCCGATTATACAAGGGATCGACCCTTCTGACAGCGTCCGGCCTGCTCATGCTGGCAGGTATCCTGCTGTTTTCAGGCAGCCTGTATATTATCAGCACAACGGGCCTCCGCAGCCTTGGCATCATCACGCCGATTGGCGGGATCGCCTTCATAGTGGCCTGGCTGATGCTGGCTGTCGGCATCTGCCGCAAATGAACCTTTCGGTGATGGCAAGACACAATACAATTAAGTGTATGGTTTGAAGTTTACTCAACCCATTGGACCAGGGAGGATCATCTCATGAGATATCTAATCGGTCTGATTGCGATAGTGTGCTTTGTGGCAGGAACACAGTCATACGGCTTCGCCGAAGCGCAGCCCAGCCGTGCAAACTCCAGGGCGTTAACGATTCCCCAAAGCCCTGCCACCGCCAAACCTGCAAAGGTGAAACAACCAACCCTCCAGCCGTTTCAGGTGCAAAGCGTCCAATTCCAGGAAATCCAGCATGCGGGCACAACCCGCCTTGCCGTGGCGGTTATCTTCAACAAGGAGATCGACCCGTCCTCCGTGCAGCAGAACGTCAATATCCGGCTGCTCCGCAAAAACGAACAGCATTTCTGGGTGGATGCATCCACCCAAGGCAACATCGTCAATGTCCGGCCCAACCATATCACCTGGCTCTCCGGCGCACCCCTCGAAAGCGCTGTCTATATCATGCATCTGCGGGGAACCCTAAAGAGCAAAGACGGCCTCTACCTCGACTGCAACAAGGACGGCAAAGGCGAGGGCGGCAGCCTGCCCGCCTACGAGTCGCAGATGTACGACGCCGTTGATCGCTTGCTACAAGAAATCGAGGATGTACGCGATGCTATGGGCCAGGGTAGCCAAAATTGAGATTCCGGATCAAGTCCGGAATGACAGATTAAAGACTTTTTACGGGGCCACCTTTTCTTTCCACGTGAAAGAAAATGAAGAAATCAAGGCAAATAAATCTCACTCTCCAAAAACCGTTCCCAGAGCGCCTTGAAGGTCGGGTAGTCGTGCCCGCCGGGGATACTCACCGCCCGCCCTTCCGGCAAAAGTTCCGCCAGCAGGGCGTTGGCCGGCGCGAATTCGTCATCCCGGCCCCAGCCCAGGAAAATCGGCACCGGCGAATCGCCTTCGACATTGTCCTTGATCCAGTGCCATAGCATGCGCTGGTAATCCTCGTCCGGGTCGTAGGCACCGGGCGACCAGGATCGCACCCCGCCGGCGGCCCGGATCTCTTCGATGATGGGTTCGTCTCCCAGGAAAGGCGCCACCAGGCAGATGCCGTCGATATCCCCCGGCTGCTCCAGTTCGTAGAGCAGTGATCCCAGCCCCCCCATGGAAAACCCCACCAGCCAGATATGGTCTTTCCCTGCCGCGCGCGCCGGGTCGATGACATCCTCCTTCAGGCGAACGATCAGGGTTCGGCCGGTATAATAGCCCAGGTGGGCGTTGGGGGCCGCCATGTCAAAGGGCAGGTCGAGGTTGCGCACGTCGTCCACCAGGCCTTCTTCTTCAAAGCTGGCGTTGCTGCCGCCGATGCCGCGCATGAAGATGAAGAGGTTGGGCTGCGATTCCCCATCCGTGTCAGCGGAATAGTGGAGAACATCCATGGGTGCCTTGGCAAACAGGGAAAACATCCAGGCACAGCCCGACACCATCACCACGCTGCCCGCAATCAACAACCCAATGATCCATTTTTGCCGCCGCATATGGCTCTCCTAAAGGTTTTTCTATTTTGTCGATAGAAAGAGAAAAAGCAAATTTCTCGCCCAACAACACTTCGGCGCAAGCCGATATTTTTTGGGCTTTTGATTTTGGTTTCCCATTGTCCCGCGCCGAGCATCGGCGGTGCGGACGGGAAAAAGCGCGCGGACTGTCTGAGTCCGCCGTAGCCCAAGCGAAGGCGGGCGAGTTTCCGCGTGCTCCGGCCGCACCGACGACGCGCAGGGTTAAGCGGGGCACGGGCGCCTTCTTTTGGTTACTTTTCTTACGCGGGTAAGAAAAGTAACAACCCAATAAAAGAAAAATGAACGGTAGAAATTCTACAAGTCCGCCAGCAGTGGTAGCTGACAAACCAGAAAGACTAAATAAACGCCTAAACCCAAATCAGAAAAATTCATCTACGTTATCCAGCGCCTCCCGGGCGTCCCGGTGAAAATACACCCGCCAGCAGAAAGCCTCCCCTTCGGCGGCCACATCCTGGGAAATAACCCAGTTCAGGTCTTCCTCAAAGCCCTGCTTATTGCTGTCGCGCACGTGAAAATACTTGGCGCGGCCCCAGCGGCTCAGCATCCAGGGCGCCCCAAAGGCCACGGCCTGCTCAAGTTTCTGCTTGGACTTTTTGTCATCACCGCCCAAGGCGCCGGGAAGAATGCCGAAATAAAGACTCCTGGTAAACGGAATGGCACCGCCGCCCCATGCCGGATCGAGCGCCTCCATCCGGTCGAGAAAGGGCCCCGTGTGTTCGACCCAGGCCAGGTTGACCACCTGCTCCGGAAAGGTCAGCACCTCTTTGAAGCGGTACAACACCGCGGTGGCCCAGAACATCATGGCCGGTATGTCCTGCCGGCCCAGAAACTGGCAGGCTTCCCAGGGCGCCAGGCCCCGGTCCACCTGCATCCGGAAGTCACGATTCGCATACATGGCCCGTTCACACAACCGCATGGCCCTGATGAAATGTGCGTCTTTCCCCTGCCGGCTCTCAATATGGGCCGATCCCATGAGAATGGTTTGATTGGCCAATTCGGTCAGGGCACGGGCATTAAAAGGTGCCTGATCCAGCACGCGGCCATAGGCATCCATGGCCGCCTTTAAGCTTTCCCGGTCGCCGGCAACGGCGGCCGCCTGTTCCGCCTCCTGCAAAAGCAACCCTACATCCGGAATCTTGGCTGCGGGATCGGCTGCCGGCCAATCCGGCTGCCAGGACACACAGCCCGACAAAACAGCACCGACGCCCAAAAGTACTAAGATTATCAAATGGGAACAAAGCGTTTGCCGGCAGTCCTTCATAAGCAAAGCCTCGGTATAGGTATTTTGGACGGGAAAAAGTTGGGAAAAGATCACCGTCAGGCTAATGGATTTTGGTATGGTTCGTCAAGAACTGACCGCGTTAGGACCGCAGGTCAATGACGGTGGGCAGGCCGTTTGCCCTCAATTCCTGACCCAGTCGGGCGGCTGCAATCGCCCGCCGCTGACATCGCGCATGGCAAGCCCCCTGACATACTCACAAAGCGTGTCTTCGCGATCATGGAGCCAGAGATCGAACACCAACCGATCTTTGGCCTGCTCGCGGCAGCAGACATGGGCTTCATACGTCTGCCCTGGAAACGCAGGACGTCGGATCACCCGTTGGGCCATCCCCGTGGGAAAGGCAACAACGCCAGCATAGCGCTGGGCCCAGGCGCAGGCCAGGTGAAAGGCGGCATCCAGCGGGAAAGGCGACCCCAGGATGAGGTCAGGGCCATCTGTCTTCGCCGGCCCGGCGGCCACGGCGGCCCGGGCAATTTCCGGCCGGAGATACACCGGGGACACGATATTGTGGAAGCTGCGGCCAAACGGCACCATCTCGGCGTAAAGCCGTTCCGCCGGTATGGGGAAGACTTCCGCCGGATCTTCCGGCCAGGGCGGCGGTGCCGGCAGGAAGAGTTCGGCATCCACCAACGGGCCGAAGCAGGCCCGGACATGGGTTTTCATGCGGGTGATGCCGCTTTTAGGCGCCACGTGGCGGGTCAGCAGCGACGCCTCGATACCGCCATCGGGGGAAGGCTTCAATTCGGCCAGTGCCTCCACCTGCAGCGTATCCAGGGCCGGCAGGTCCAGGAATTTATCAAACCGGGCGTCCGACAAGTCCGTCAGGAGCACATCGGGGAAAACGCGGTGCACCGCCCGGGCCAGGTGCTCCAGCGCAAAGACCGCCGGCAGCACGGCCTGCCCCAGGAAGCGGTGATCCTGCAGCGCGGGCGCATTGGGGATGGTCACGGCTTGGCGAACAGGTGCGCCTATCGGGGAAACGTCTTCCATAGATGCAGGGTCTGGTCGTCGATGCCCACCGGCACGCCGGCGGTGTTGGTGGCACAGTGACGGGTTTCGCCGGTGCAGATCAGCGCCCCCGTCTCCCGGTGGGTAATGACATAGTCGAAGCTCAGGCGCACGCGCTCCAGGTCGGCGGGGCGGGTGTTGACCCAGATGGGGTCGTCATAGTGCAAGGGGCTGACATATTTCAGGCCGATTTCGATAATCGGGTAGACATATCCGTTTTCTTCGACCTCCTTGTAGGGGTAGCCGGCATCCCGCATCAGGGAGGCCCGCCCGAACTCGAAATAGCGCAGGTAATTGCCGTGGTAGACGACCTGGGAACGGTCGGTGTCGGCATAAAGAACACGGGTTTCACAGCGGTGCCAGACCTGGCCGCCGGAGGTGTCGCGCACATAATGAGGGTTGCCGCTCAAAACTTCCGGCAGAAACGGTTTGGGCTTCATCTAAAAACCTCGCAGTACGACGCAGCAGTTGGTGCCGCCGAACCCGAAGGCATTGGACAGCACGATCTCGTGGGCCTGATGCCGGGCCCGATCGGGCACCACGTCGATATCGTCAAATTTGGGATCGGGAAGGTGATTGATCGTGGGCAGGATGATGCCCTGCTGCATGCCCTCGATGGCCAGGGCCGCCTCGATGGCCGCCGCAGCCCCCAGGGAATGACCGATCTGCGATTTGTTGGAGGAGACCGGCATCCGATCGAGGTGCGGCCCGAAAACGCTGCGCAAACACTCGATTTCCGTCAGGTCGCCCTTGGGTGTCGAGGTGCCGTGGGCATTGACGTACTGGATATCGCCCGGCGCAAGACCGGCATCGTCGATGGCCCCATGGATGGCACGGATGATGGTAGCGGCATTCGGCTGGGTAAAATGGAAGGCATCCGACGTCCACCCGATCCCCAAAACCTCGGCCCGGGCCTTGAGCCCATGGGCGGCGACTACGTCATCGGCGGCCAGCACCAGGACCCCGCCGCCTTCAGAAAGCACCATGCCCTTGCGGTCGCGGCTGAAAGGCCGGGAGGCCTGGCCCGGATCGGCATAAGCCCGGTCCTTGGGGCCGATGCTGATGGTGGCCAGCATGTTGGCGAATCCATGGATGATTTCAGGAATCAGGCAGGTGTCCACCCCACCCACCAGGGCCACGTCGCAATCCCCGTCACGAATCATGCGGGCACCGATACCGATGGCGTGGTTGCCCGAAGCACAGGCGCCCTGGGGTGAGAAAATCGGTCCGGTGAACCCCTCCAGCATGCCGGCCTTGCCCGCCGGCAGGTTCGCGCACAGGTTGGGCAGCAGGTAGGGGCTGATCTTGAGCGGGCCCCGATTGAGGTAGTTGTCCATGGCGGTCCGGTAGGCGTCCGACCCGTTCAGGGCCGACCCCACCAGACAGGCCGTGCGCGGTCCGATGGTATCGTCCATTTCGATGCCGGCATGCGCCAGGGCTTCCCGGCAGACCGCCATGGTCAGCAGGACAAAGTCGGCATTCCAGTTGTAGGCTTCTTTTTTATCGACAAAGTCCAGCGTCTCGGGATCCCAATCGGGAATTTCACCGACGACATTGTTGCGCGTATCCACCTGGCAGCGGGTCAGGCGTCGCAGTCCGGATTCCCCCCGGGCCGCACGCTGCCATGTTTCGGGAAAAGTCCGCCCCAGCGGAGTGGCGGCCCCGTATCCGACGACATAGACGTTTCGATTGGCAGGTGCTTTCATAACGCGATAATCCGCCCCTTCAAGACAAATATGCACAAATACATCCGAAAAGACGGGAAATCAAGGGGAGGGCCGTCGCTTTTCAGCACCGGTGGGCACGATAAGCCCGGATATTTCACGCGTTTGAGATGTTCATGGGCAAGGCATCAGGGGCGCCGCTGTACACCTGTTACCGCAAACCCCTGATAACGCAGCCAATGGGCATCTCGGACGCGCCCGCAGGGTGAATTTTTTCTGCGTTCCCGGAAATCGGCGCAGGTACCAAATCGTCACCGGCAAATCGCGCCTCGAACAGTGTTAATACCACCGATATATTTACATAAAATTTATTTCGCAGAAAATTTCATGATATATTCGGGCAAGGTCGCTGTAACGAAAGCCACGGTCGGGTCTCAGGGGGATGGGGGTTAACCCCGCCGATGCAGGACCACACAGGAATTGCAGCCCCCGAACCCGAAGGCGTTTTTAAGCACGAATTCCTGGTCCAGGGACCGGGTTCCCTCGGCCACCACATCCAGGGACAAATCAGGATCCGGTGCGTGGTTGATGGTGGGCAGGAGACGGCCGCGCTGCATACCCTCGATAGCCAGAATGGTTTCGATGGCGCTGGAGGCCCCCATGGCGTGGCCGGTCATGGATTTGTTGGCCGACACCGGCGGCAGGTGTTGCCCGAAGACATCGTCCAGCGCCCGGGCTTCCACCGTATCGCCGATGCGGGTGGAGGTCCCATGGGCATTGACGGCGTCCACATCTTGCGGCTGCAGGCCGGCATCGGCCACCGCCTCGGCAATGCAGCGGGTGATGGTCTCCGGGTTCGGCGCCACAAAATGCCGGGCGTCGGAGGTCATACTCCAGCCGGCCAGGGCCATATCCCGGGGCAAACCATGCCGTCTGGCAAATTCATCGGTGGCCAGGATCAGGCAGCCGGCGCCTTCGGAGACAACGAAACCGCGCCGGTCGAGGGAAAAGGGACGGCTGGCCTCCCCGGGAGGCAGGGGGGGGTGGCCCGGTTTGGGCTGATAGGCGCCGTTCATGGTGGCAAAACCGGCCACGATGGGCTCCACCAGACAGAAATCCACCGCCCCGCAGATGGCCATGTCGGCCCGGCCCTGCTCGAGGAGCAGATGGCCGGTGATCAGGGAGGTCACCCCCGTGGCACAGGCGGTAATGGTGGCGCTTATCGGTCCGGTGGCGCCGGTCAGGATGGAGACTTTCCCCCCCACCATGTTGATGCAGGAATTGGGATTGGTAAAAGGATGGGGCATCTTGTTGTCCGCCACCATCTGACGGTCGGCCCGCAGTACCGCATCGAGCCCCCCTACGGCGCTGCTGAAGGTGACGGCCACGCGCGGGGCCAGTTCCGGCGTGATCTCGATGCCGGCCCGCACCAGGGCACGATGCACCACCAGCATGGCATGGGGGAAAATGGGCGATGTCCAGTGGGCCATCTGGCGGGGGGACAGAAAGGGATAAGGGGTGGCATCCCAGTCCGGGACCTGCCCCGCGATGGCGACGGGAAAACCATCCGGCAGGGCAAAGCGCGTCAGGAGCCCGATGCCGCTGTCGCCGGCCGCGGCCCGGGTCCATTGGGCCTCCAGATCCGTTCCCAGGGGGGAAACCATATCCCAGCCCACGATCACTGTTTTTGCAGATGTCATCGGTTGCGTTTCCTCAGGTGCCTGTCCCGGCGCCCTAAAAACAAACCGCTGGTTCGGTGAATCCTGAGACAGGCCCGAAACAGCGGCTGAATATCAACGTTCCCATGGGGCCGGTACGCGCCTTGCGGGCGTCAGCGGACCGCCGGAACCTACCAGGGAATAAACTGATACAGTTTGGCAAACATTTCGTACACTTCGATCCAGTTCTGCAAATCCTTGGTGGTACGGATGTGAGCCCGTTTGTTGACCATGACCCAGCTCATGTGGGCCGCACCGTCCTTGCAGGTCCGACAGTCGCGGGTCTCGGACGTGCAGCAGCGGTGCATGGTCTTGAGATCCGAGGCCCAGCGGATGAAATGGATCAGCCGTTTGGGCTGCGGGCTCCGGGTGTCCAGGGGTTCGGTCACCGAGGGGCATTCATTCCAGCCAAAAGGCCGCCCGAGCATTTTACCGGTGGTGATCACCTCATGGTAATATTTGCAGGAAATCACCGTGTCGGGATAGCGGTCCAGCATGTCGTCCATCTCGAAGCGCACGTCGTTCAACTCTTCCGGTTGCCAGGAAAAGCCGTCCACGCCCTCGTCGTTGGAAAGCAGCTGCATGTGCACTTTGACACCCACATCCTTGATTTTACATATAATTTTCTCGATCTTGCCGATCTGTTTGGGCGTGATGGTGTAGAGATAGTAGGTGTTGGGATCGCCGGCATAATGTCGGCTGGATACGGCAAAGGTATCTTTGCCGCGCAGGGTTTTCTCGTCGTTTTCATCCCCCCACAGGGAGATGCCCACCATCAGGTCCGGGAACCGGTCCCGCGGCACCTTGATCAAGCCGTTGGTCGCGCAAAAGGTCGGCAGCCGCCGGTAGAAGGCTTCCACGCGGTCCAGATAAAGCGTCGGCTCACCACCGATCAGGATGGCCAGGTTGACCCCGCGTTCCTTTTCGTTGTCGATAAACGCTTCCCAGCGATCCTGGCGCATTTCCTCCTCGGCCGCCTTGTCTTCACCCGAGGAAAAAAAGAAACAGCCCTTGCAGCGCAGGTTGCAGCGGTTGGTCACATCATAGATCGAACTGCGGATATTCAGCTTGGAAATGCGCTTGTAACGCGCATACCATTCGTCATCCAGCAGCGAACTTACCGTTTTCATTCACGCACTCCTTCAAACACCTCTGTACCGACCCCAATCGCAACAAGAGATCGGGTCCCCTTCCGAACGCACAAGGATGGCTCAGGGGGGGCAACACGGGGGTTCGGTAACACTGGTGTAAAGATTCGGTTCTTTTTCATACCCTTTGACCCAGACCGCCAGATAGGTATCCACATAGTCCAGCCAGGCCCGGAAGGTTTCCGGGTCGATGGCATGCCGGAAGAGCTTGGAGGTCACGATGGCGCTGCCGGCGGCATAGTGGCGGCAATCGGCGCAGTCCGTATCCGGCACACAGCAGGCCGCATTGCGATCCCAGGAAAGATCGGTGCGGTATTGCCGGAAGGACCGGCCCAGGCCGACATTCCGGGTTGGATTGCGGCGGGGATACGGGCAACTGAACAGGTCGTGCAGCCCCAGGCGATGGGTGTGCACCACGGCGTTGTAGTTGGAAAACAAAACATGCTCCGGGTCGGCGGCCAGCAGATCGACCATGGTCTGCCGGACCCTGCCCAGGGATGCCGGTGTATGCTTCAGCGGGCCGTCATATCCCACCGGCGCGGAAAACATGTTGAAGGTCACCTTGGCATTCCGTTTGGCCAGGATGGCGGTAACGTCGTAGGCCTCATCGATATTGGCCGGCGTGAAGGTATAGACGAACACCGCGCGGGGATCGTCCTGGTAATTGTCCAACTGCCGTTCCAGCATATCGGCGGCCCCACGAACGCGCTTGCTCGTGGCGTCGTTGCCCCAGACGGAAATATGGATGCGATAGCCGACCGCCTCCGGGATGCGGATCAGCCCGTTGGTGGCAATGGTGCCCAGGGGCATTTCTTCGAAGCAGACCTGGCACAGGTCCGGCACCAGGGCCGGTTCCGCGCCGGCCAGCACGACGAATGTCACCCCGCGGTCCTTTTCCGCCCGCATCAATTCACGCCAGGCTTCCGGGGCGCGGTTTTCCTCGGCATATTGTTTCTGCCCTTCAAAATAGTAACATCCTTCGCAGCGGATATTGCAACGGCTGGTCATGTCGTAGGTGGATTCGCGCAGGAAAAAATAGCGGCGCACCTTTTCCCAACGGGCACGGATCGACGGGTCCGCCAAAATGTCGGCAAACTTCCACTGGATCGGCGGCTTCCGGCAAGGCTCGCGAACATCCTTTAAATTCGGTACAGTCACGGCATTATCCTCAGTGTGCCATCAGGATTCCAGGCGTGCAGCAATGTAAAGCGCAATTTTGCGCACCGTGGTCAGGGTCGGGTAATCGTCTTCATCGAAACGAATCCCGTAGTGGTCCTGCAGGACCAGGGCCACCGTGGCCAGGTCCATGCTATCGATACCGATTTCATCCACCAGGTCGATATCCGGTTCGAAGGTCGTCGGGGTAACGTCTTCCAGCTTCAACTCCTCGATCAGCACTTCGGCAACCTTCAGGATGATATCGGTTTCTTTGGTTTCAACAGCCATTGATGGTGTCTCCCTTCTACTGCTATCGCAATCCGGCAAGTGTTATGGCTTAATCTGATCCTCTACGGCCTCCGATGGGCCGGTAGTCATCAACCCGCTGCAGGCGTTCTCGCCCGCCACCGTCAATTGGAAACGGAAGGTGTCGGGGGCGTTCGGGAGGGGCTCCACGGCAATGGCCATGGTCTCCTCCGGACGGATGACCCGCTTAAAGCGCACCCGTTTGAGGGCTGTCAAGCAGCGCTTTTCGCCCAGGGCGGATTGGATTGTTTCCACCACCAGGTGGAGTTGGGCAATCCCCGGCAGCAACGGATCGCCCGGGAAATGGCCCTGGAACCAGAGGGAATCCTCCGGAATCGCAATTTCCCGGCGCATGGTGCCGTCCGATGGATCAGTGCCTGTCATTGAATGTTCGTCCCGGCAAATCCTTCTGTCGCTCAGCGAATCAAAAATTCCCACAAGGGTCCCACAAACCCCCGTTTATGCAAACGGGTCAGGATCTTCTCGGTTTCTTCGCCGCCGGCCCCGAAAACCCAATTGACCCGGCCCGCGGCATGGTCCTGAACCATCTGCAAAATCCGGTCTTCAGCAATGGCGTCCGACCGGTAAAAAACAGGTTCAAGCAAATCCTGCTCCGGCGCAATCATGTTGTTTTCGACCGCCAGACGATAAAGAGCGGTATGCGGATAAATCCGCATACCGCAGAAAAAAAATACTACGGTGTGACGCAATTTGTCAATATTGGAAAGTGTTTCGGCAAGGGTTTCGGTGGTTTCGCCCGGCCCTCCCAGCAGCATGTAATGGGCGACATGCACCCCTGCGGCCTGGGCGGCCGCGTGGGCCTGCCGGACATCGTCCACCTGAAACGGTTTGCAGTAGCTTTGGAGCACCCGGTTCGACATGGCTTCCGTGCCGAATTCGACATGTGAAAGGCCGGCTTCGGCCAATCGTTTATAATAGCCGGCAGGAGGGTGCGTAGGGGCGAAAAAAGCCCCCCAGGGAATACTCAAACCGGCCGCCAGAAAGGCCTCGGCCACGGCCAGGCTATGCCCGTAGTCCGCATTGAAAGCCGAATCGGTGATAAACAGGTAGCGCGCGCCGGCTTCCTGAAGTTCCATAGCGGTGGTCGCCACCTCAGCCGGCGCGATCGGACGCATGGCGCGCCCCTCGATGTGGGGATAGGTGCAGTAGATGCAGCGAAACGGGCATCCCCGTTTCGTCTGCAGGTTGAGCATGCCGCCCCGGCGGACGTAATAACCTGTCACAGCGGGCGTGCCGTTGACCTTGCGGTTCAGATGATCGCTGAGCGGCCGGGGGATGACGGCCGCCCCTCCCGGCAGGATCACGCCGGGGATATTGGCGGGATCCCCCCCATTCGCGATGGCGTCCAACAGGGCCGCCAGGCGCTCCCCCTCGCCGATGATGCCGTAATCCGCCTCCAGCAGCGCCATGAGTTCGGCGGGGAAAATGGTAAAGCCGCTTCCCCCCAGAACGATGGGCGCCGTGACATGGGTACGGATCAGGGCGGCCAGGTCACGGTATTGGCCGGTGAACCCTTGGGGGTCGAGCGTATCCGTATTGTCGATATTGCGGATGGAGATCCCGACGATATCCGGAGGGGTTTCGTTCAAGGCCGCCACCAGGGCGGTGGTGTTCGCCGTGTTGAGATCGATGACCCGGACCTCGTGCCGGTCTTCAATCGCCCGGGCCACATAGTCCAGGCCCAGCGGATAAACGGCATAAGGGGCATTGAGCCGATTGGCGGATACCAGCAGGACCTTCACAATACGCCACCCGACCTGTTTTCACTACCGGCAAGATGCCGGGGCCTTGTTGGGCCCCAAAACCATACCCGCATTGACGGCAATCGCCTGACACCAATTATCATGACGTTTCGACCAGCATTGTCGACGTGGTGACACCCAACCCGATGAGCAGGATGCCGCGGCCGGCCAGGGGGCAGTCTTCCCCCTCCGCCAGCGGTCCGGGGACGGCACCGTTTTCCATCAGGGCCACGGCGGCCACGGCAGCCACGGCGGATACCGAGGCAAATTCTCCGAAATAGCGACGGTAGTCGATCACGGGACCCTTGAATTCGAGCCAGTGGAGAAAATCGTCCAGGTGCGGCGTCACCCTTTCCCGCCAGGCCGCCGGAATCCCCACCATAAGGGCACCGATCCGGTCATTGACGGCCTCGCGCCCGCCATGCCAGGCCACTGCCGCTTGCAGCGAGGCCATCACGTCTTCAGTGGTGGTCATGTAGCCCGGCGACAAGGTAACCGCGGTTCCGCTGCCCGCCGTTTCAAGCAAAAGCATGCCGCCCCCGTCGGCCGCGCTCGCACCCATGGGAACGGACTTGTCGAAAACCTCCGAGAAAATCGGGTGCATTTCATCCGCTCCGCCGACCAGTATGGACTGCCGGCCTTCAGCGGAAAGGTAATGGGCCGCGGTCAGGGCCTGCTCAAAAGACGCATCGCCCCCGCTCATGGTCACGTTGGCCCCCTGGACCTTCTCCTTCATGGCCACCTTGCCGGCAGGGGCATTGTGCACCGATCCCACAAAATCGATGGGGCTGGTATAGAATTCGTTGGAGGCGTAAAGCTTGTCCAAAAAATCATGGGTCTCGGACAGGGCGCCCAACGCCGTACCGAAATAGACATCGCCTATAGGCTCCTTCAGGTCGGCCCGGCCCACCGTACGAACGGCAAGCCCCAGGGTCATGCGGGCCAAACGCTTCATTCGCCGCACCGCGCGGGGCGGCAATCCTTCGGAAAGGCGGTCGGAAGACAGCGTGCCCTGGCAGGACAACCCCTTGAAAAAGCGCTCCAGCGTGTCCCCGGTCCAGCCGGCCCCGGTCATACAGCAGCAGGCGCGCACCGCCAGGCTTCTCGTCAAACGGGCCCTGGTCCCCGGCTCGCTCTTCGTGGGCGCAATGAATACCAGCGCCGCATTGTTGCCGCCGAATCCAAAAGAATTGGACAACACGGTCCGGACCGGCTGGCGGCGGGGTTCGGTCAGGGGGCTGAATCCGATGGCCTCGTCCTGGTGCCGCCACCCCACGTTCGATGGCACAAAACCCTTCTGGATGCAGAGGGCGGCAATGACGGCCTCGATGGCACCGGAAGCGGCCAGGGAGTGCCCGAAGCTTCCTTTGACGGAGGACAGCTGGGGAAGGCGGTCGCTAAAAACAGACTTTATGGCCTTGGCCTCCGACAGATCGTTTTCCACCGTGCCGGTGCCATGCAGGTTGACGTAATCGACATCGTCCGCTGACAACCCGGCGTCCGCCAGGGCGGCCAGCATGGCATCCCGTGCCCCGCGTCCCTCGGGGTGCGGGGCTGCCGGGTGATAGGCATCACAGGTCAACCCGCCCCCGCCAACCTCGGCCCAAGCGTTATCCGGAGGCTGGTCCGCCGCCGTCAAAAGGAGCATCGCCGCCCCCTCGGACACCGTCATGCCCCGGCGGTCGCGGTCCATGGGACGCGCCCCGGCGCGGTCGACAATCTGCAATGCATTGAACCCATAATAGGTCAGGCGGCAAAGCCCATCCGCGCCGCCCACCAGGATGGAGCGGGCCGCGCCCCGGCGCAAAATTTCCAGCGCCAGTTTGATCCCCACCGCACCCGAAGAGCAGGCCGTGGTCACCGTCATGGCCGCGCCCCGGCAGCCGCATTCCCGGGCCACCATTTCGGCCACCGAAGACACGGCATGGTGCTGCGAATAAGGGGGCCGTCGGTGGCCCTGCTTCATGTATTCCTCGGTGGCGAACATGCCGCCGGTGGTGCCCCCCAGGATGACCATATCCGGCGCGCGGTCGGCCTCAATCAAGGCTTCCCGGGCGGCCGCCAGCGCCAGCTGATGGGTCCGGGGCGGTTTATCGGGCTGGTTCGCTACCCCGCACACCTCGCCGACGGGCAACGGTTCTTCAAAAGGACATGCAAAAAGTGTCAGGGGACGGATACCGGTATCGGCCCGCTCCAGGGCCGCCAGGGTTTCGTCAACCCCGCGCCCCATGGCGCTGATGATGCCCATGCCGGTAATGAATACGCGCCGCCCGTCAGTCAATCCCTCACCCCTCCTTGCGTGTTTTCTGGATATATTCGCCGAGCGCGCTGAGGCTGGCGAAAACCTGGGCCCCCAATTCCTTGCTGTCGATAACCACGCCGTATTCTTTTTCCACCAACATGACGAGCTCCAGCACGTCGATGGAATCGATGCCGAGATCACCGCCCACCAACTGGGCGTCAGGGTCGATATCGTCCGGTGTCACATCCTCCAGGGCCAGTGCTTCGATAATCTTTACTTTGAGTTCTTCGATAAAATTGTCCATTCATCCACCGTTTCTGATCGCGTTGAAGCATGAAACGTCCGCTTGTCAGGCAACGCCTCACGCTCGTGGTCCCGTGGCGTAATGGTAAAATGGCCACTAATCCTTTAATCGCCGTAACCCGGCAACAGATTAAGCTAAACTTTCGAAACATAATTCAACCGCCGGGGCAGTTCAACCGCTTTTTGGGGATTCAACCGCCGGACGGCCAGTGGCCTCCACCCTTTACAGGTGCGGCGCACCTGGTGTAGAAAAACCCTGTCAGCCGGAATCACCCTAAAGACCGCACGCTTTGGGTCCTCTTGGAAAGGCGCTTTAGTGTCGTATACGGCATTCGATCTCGGCCAATTGATCCCCCACCGCGAGGGGATGCGATTGATCGACCGGCTCGTTGCGGTAAATCGTCGGGGGGCCGTTACGGAAGCGACGCCCACGCGCCGCTGGCCATTGCGGCAGGCCGGGCACGTCAGCAGCCTCGTGGCCGTTGAAATCAGTGCCCAGACGGCCGGAATCCTGGTGGGGTATCAGGAACGCCAACACAGGGGCGCAACGCTCCATGGCAAAGGATGGCTGGTGGGCATCAAGAATGCCGCTTTCCATCAACAGCGTTTCCGGATCGGCAAAACGATTCGAACCCACGCCCGCCCGGTCTTCAGCTATCAAACGTTTCATGAAATCGAAACGGAAGTCCTGGTGGACCGCACGCCGGCAGCCCACATCGTGCTGCAGGTATTCTGGACGGAAACCGACCCTAGTTGATGGTGATTAGAACCGGGTCATCGCAATATGGCAAAGCTCGAAAGGAGAAAGCACCCATGACAACCGACAATCCGAAACCTGTGGCGCTCGTAACGGGCGGCACCCGGGGTATTGGCCGGGCCATTTCGGTTACGCTGGCCAAGGCCGGCTATCATATCGTCGCCAATTATCACGCCAACACGGCTTCGGCCGAGGCCACCACGGCCGAAATCGAGGCGGCCGGGGGCTCCATCGAAACCGTGGCCTTCGACGTGGCCGACCCGGAGCAGGCCGGCGCCGCCATGAAAGAAATCACCGGGCGCCTGGACACCATCGACGTGCTGGTCAACAATGCCGGCATTGCGGCCGACGATCTGTTTCTGATGATGAAGGCCAGCAAATGGGATTCGGTCATCGATGTGGCCCTGAAGGGGTTTTACAATGTCACCAAGCCGGTCATCAAAAAAATGATCCGCAAGAAGAAGGGCTCCATCGTCACCATTTCATCGGTCTCCGGGGTCATGGGCAACCGGGGCCAGGTGAACTATTCGGCCGCCAAGGCCGGCCTTATCGGGGCCAGCAAGGCCCTGGCCGCCGAAGTGGGGCGGCTCGGCATCCGGGTCAACGTGGTGGCCCCGGGGCTGATCGACACGGAGATGACCAAAGACCTGCCCGTGGAAATGATCAAGCATGCCATTCCCATGGCACGGGTGGGACGCCCCGAGGAGGTCAGCGGGGTGGTGCGTTTCCTGTGCTCGGAGGAAGCCTCCTATGTCACGGGCCAGGTCATCGGCGTCAACGGCGGCATGTGCTGAGATGACCGCTTTCCGGCATGACAAGTCGGCCGACCGGGGGCGGACAACCCGTCACAACCTGGCCATCGCGGCAAGGCTTTCCGTCCTGGCAATGGTATGCCTGCTGACGGCCGCCTGGTCTTCCTCCTGGGAGAGCATCCGCTCCGCCGCCGGGGATATCCAATCGGTGCAGGCTGCCTTTACCCAGGAAAAACACTTGCAGATCCTGGCCAAGCCCTTGACGTCCAATGGCATATTGATCTTTGCCGCGCCGGATCGGCTGCGCTGGGAATACCAGGCCCCCCTTCCCAGCATCCTGGTGATGGATGAGGGGCGGGTCCAGCGCTTTGTTAAAACCGGCGCAAACTGGACCGAAGACGCCTCCGCGGCTTTACCGGCCATGTCTTTCGTCATGCAGGAAATCGGCCGCTGGATGAAGGGTCGATTTGATGAAAACCCCGATTTCGACGCCCGTCTGGAACCCGACGGGCGCATCGTTCTGACCCCCCGCAAGGAAGCCCTGGCCACCGTCATCCAAAAAATTGATCTTCAACTGGCGGAAACCCCCGGCGTCATCGATTCGGTCACCGTCTACGAAGACGAAAACAATTTTACCCGCCTGATCTTTACCGGCGTGCAGGTCAATCGCCCCATCGATCCGGCCATGTTCCGGCACCAATCATGAGACGCCTGCTGTTCGTCACGCTGCTGCCCGTCCTGCTGGCCGCCTGCTACAGCCTGCCATTGATGATCCCCATGGAGCCGCCGGACGACCTTGAAAAAAACTGCGCAGCCGTTTTCCCCCGCCAGCCCTGGCGCATGGTGCACACCATCAAAACAGCCTTTCCCGGTCGGCGCGAGGGGGTCATGATGGGTGTGGTGGCCCTGGCGCCCCAAAAAAACGCCGTGGAATGCGCCCTGCTGACCATCGAAGGGCTGCGGCTGTTCGAAGCCCACGACGACGGCACCCTGACCGTGCGCCGGGCCCTGCCGCCCTTTGACCGCCCGGCCCTGGCCGAAGGCATGATGGCCGACATCCGGCTGCTGTTTTTTGCGCCGGAGGGCCCTCCCCTGCTTTCCGGCACTTTGCCGTCCGGCGCCCGGGGGTGCCGGTATGCACGGGCCGACGGCTACGTGGATGTCGTGCACCAGCCGTACGGCCGCGTCGGCATCCGGCACTACGATCGCCGCCATCGCTTGACCCGCCGCGTGACGATAACCCGCTGCCACCCCGATGGCCTTGCCGATCAGGAGGCCGTCCCCTGCCGCATTCACCTGGAGGCCTTCCACCCGGCCGATTACCGTCTCGACCTGGACCTGGTCGAAGCCCGCCCGGAGGTGGACAAGTCGACGAAACCGTATTAAGTTGCCGGTTCTGCTACGGCTACAGGATCACCCCGAAAGCACCGGTTTGATCCTGTGAAGCCCTGGATCCAACGATGTGACTGCTTCGGCACCGCTGATATAAGGAAGGGAATGCCCCAAATGAAGTTCCGCATTATCTATCCCCGCTGGGCCAAACTGCACCGGCAGACCGAGTTCCACCTGCCGCCCCACGGCCCCGTGGTATTCGCCGCCAGCCTGCCCGATGATATCGACGTGGATTTCGTCGACGAAAACCTTCAGGACATCGACTTCGACAATCCCGTGGACATGGTGGGAATTTCCATGATGCTCACGATTCAGATCAAACGGGGCTGGGAAATCGCCGAGGCTTACCGGGCACGGGGTATCAAGGTCATATGCGGCGGCATCGCCACCATGCTGCATGCCGACGAAACCCAAAAGCATGCCGACAGCGTCTTCCTGGGGGAGGCCGAGGGCCGCATGGAAGAGGTCATTGCCGACTGGCGCAACGATCGGCTCAAGCCGGTTTACGACTACCTTGACCAGCGCCCGCCCATCGAATGGGTGGGCACCGCCCGCCGGGATATCCTGGACCGCGACCTCTACAACTACAAAGGCATCCAGATGGTGGACCTGGTCCACGCCTCCCGGGGCTGCCGCTTCAACTGCTATCCCTGCTGCGTGGCCTTTCTGGGCGGACGGCATTTCCGGCCGCGCCCCATCGAGAAGACCATTGCCGAGATGGCCGCCATCGACAACAACCGCATGTTTATCGTGGACAACTCCCTGGCCCAGGACACCCAGTGGGAAATGGATCTCTTCCGGGAAATGATCCCCCTCAAAAAGAAATGGTGCAGCCACCCCATCGAAGATAAACCCGAGGTGCTGGACCTGGCCGCCCAGGCCGGGGCCTGGTATGTCTACCAGGCGGTCTTCGATTGTTCGGACCTCATCCGCGAGCGGATCAAGCGCTACCATGACCACGGCATCAGCGTGGAGGGCACCATCCTGCTGGGCCTCGACAGCCACACCGAAGACAGCATCAAACGCCTCATCGATTTTCTTCTGGAAATCGATCTCGACCTGGCCGAATTCACGATCCTGACGCCCTTTCCCCAAACCCGGGCCTACCGGGAACTGCACGAACAGAAACGGATTCTGACCTACGACTGGGACAAGTACACCGCCGACCAGGTGGTCTACCAGCCCCGCCACATGACGCCGGATAAGCTGCAGGAGCTGCTGGACTACGCCTGGAACACCTTCTATCACGACGAGCCCCAGCGCTTTAAGATGTTCCGGCTGATGGAGCAGGTCATGCGCCGGGAACAAGCCGACGGCACCTACCGCCCCCGAAACCGCAAGCTGGCCCGGCAAGCGTTTGGTCGGAAGATTTGAGGGGAAGGGTCCAGGGATTCGAGGTTTCAAGGATCCAAGTGTTGACGGTTTCGTAAAAAGTCCGATTCCCCTGGGGGGACTAAAGATCGGCGTTACGCTTCATCCCTCGTCACTGCGGCGTACGATAAGTACGCTGCCTGCGGCACCCGCGACAGCGGTATTCCTCGGGATTCGCAAGCCGTATCTCGAACTTTTTACAAAACCATCAAGTGTCAATGAACTCACAAGAAGCAGGTTATCTGTCATTCCGGACTTGATCCGGAATCTCTAACGTATTGGTAGCAATAGATTCCGGCTTTCGCCGGAATGACGTCAATACGAGATTTTTAACGATTTACAGCGCCATCAAATGTTTATTGCGCAAAAACTTGATCAACGCTTTCAGCCATGACATCGAAACAACCGGCCGTTTGAAAAGGGCCGGTGCAAGTATATCGCCCTTTAGAATAGACTTGCATCATTTCTGCCAAGCCATCAAGTCGTTGTAATGTTATAGTATTTCACTCGCCCCCTTGAGCCCTCGGCCCCTCGCCCCCTTTTATCCCCCCAGCTCTTGACGCGATAATCCTTGTTCCGCAGGATCATTCGCACCCCTATAGTTTGCACTTAAACTATTTATATGCTAATCAGTTCGTCGTTGCGTAGAAAAAATTTCATGCAATGTCCGGGTTAACCCGAAAGGAAGGCCCCATGCATTTCGAAGACTGCCTGTGCTACCGACTCGGAAAAACCGTAAGAAAAGTCACCCGCGCCTACCGCGACGAGATTGCGGCCTACAAGCTGACGCACGGCCAGTTCTTCGTGATCGTAGCGGTAATGGAGGAGGAGGGGCTCCTGCCCAGCGAGCTGGCCGAAAAGACGTCCCAGGACCGGGCGACCATTACCGGCCTTTTGGATCGCCTGGCAAAAGATGGGTGGATCGAAAGACGCCCGGACCAAACCGATCGCCGGTCTCTGCGGATTTATCTTACCGATTACGCCTGCCGGCATAAAGAAGCGATCTTGAAACTCTTTGAGCAAACCAACCAGAAATTCCTGGGTTGCTTTTCCCCCGGCGAATGGCGCCAGATGCAGGAATTCTTGGACCGGCTGGAGCACTGTACGTGACCTGATCTAGTGCCCATCCATAAACGGCATCTTTCGGCCCCTGGCGGCGTTCGCGCTCGTTTTCAATCCTCGAAATAGCGGGCTATTCCTCCGGTTGAAAACGCGCTTGGGCCTTGCCAGGAACCAAAATCTACCATTTATGCATGGGCACGATCTAATTGTGGGAGTGGAAGGGAAATGTCCGAACTGAACCCGGAACACCTGAAATCCGTCATCGAGATCATCAACCAGGGGCCCTTTTTCCGACATATGTCCATGACCGTGACGGAATTGGGGGTCGGCTATTCAAAAGTGGTGGCCGACATCAGCCGAAAACACATGAATCCCTTCGGTGCGCTCCACGGCGGCGTCTATTCTTCCGTCATCGATACGGCCGCCTACTGGTCGGCTTACTGTGACCTGCCGGAAGACCAGGGCCTGGTTTCCATCGATCTCAAGGTCGACTTTCTGGCCCCCGTCCTGGACCGAATCGTTTATGTCACCGGACGAAGGGTTAAAGCGGGGAAAACGATCTATCTGGCCGAAGCGCAAATGTTCAGCGAAAGTAAAAAGCTGGTGGCGCACGGCACATCCAAACTCATGGCCATCAACAATAAGCAGACCATGAATGACGTCGTCGATTATGTGTCTGCTGACAAACTGCCATCTAAATTCTTAGGAAAATGCTATGCCACGTAAAATTCTCGGAATATCCGGAAGCCCGGTAAAAAAGGGCAATGTCGATACGTTTCTGGGAACGATCATGGAGCGGGCCGCGGAGAAAGGGCTCGATACGGACACGATCGATCTTTCCCGCTTGACGATCAAAAATTGCGTCCATTGCAATTTCTGTCTCGCCAAACAAAAACCGGGCAAATACTGTTCGCTTGACGATGACGCCCAGGTTGTATTCGAGAAATTGGAACAGGCCGACATCATCGTACTGGCCAGCCCGGTTTATTTCATGCGCACCAGCGGCATGATGGCAACGCTTATCGACAGGCTGCGGGTCTTTATTTTCGGTAATGTCGCCGGTGGCAAACTGCGGAATAAGATCGGCATAAGCGCCGGTGTGTCCTGGGCCAGGCATGGGGGCATGGAAACCACCCATCTTTCACACCTGCTGGCCTTTATCACCCTGGATATGATCCCGGCGACCCATCATGCCTCCATAAGCCCCCTGGGGGCCTCAGCTGTCGCCAGCCGGCATGGGGAAGGCAAATTCGACCCGTCTGTGCGATTAGGGGTCAATGAAGATGACGCCGGGCAGAGATCTGCGGCGGCCGTGCTTTCACGCGCCCTGGAATTGGATGGCCTGATTCACAAATGACCCAGGTGAAAGCCACTATTCCTATAAGATTGTATTCGCCTATATATAGAGACCATCTTTGTTTCTATATCAAAGTTTTCGCCAAATTCTGCCCCAATGTAAATGCTTTTTCCATCCCTTCAGTATCTTCTTTAACCTTGCCCCTATCAAAAATCCTGAATATTGCCTGCTCCCCAATCACTTGATATCCGAGCGCTTCCATTGGGACTCGCATGGCTTCAAGGGTAAACCCCATATCCTTCTGAGTTTCTTGTTCGCACACCGCGATCAGGACCGCTTTTCGGCCCTGATCAGCCAACTGACTTGACCAGGCTCTGGGGCGTGTATTTTCAAAATTGTAAAAGCAGTAGAGCCGGTCAATAAATGCTTTCATCCATGAGGTAATGTTGTAGTTGTGCGTCGGTGAAACAAGGACAAGCGCTTTGGAAGTGATGATCTGGCTGTAGATGAGTGACATCCCATCCTTTAAGCCGGTGCAGATTTTATCTTTTCTACACTTCTCGCAACCGATGCAACCTTGAAACTGAATGTCTCTCAATTGAATAGCGCCGCATTCGATATTTTCATGACTCACGCCCTTAAGCACTTGCCGCAATAAGACATCGGAATTCCCATTTTTTCTGGGACTGCCGGCAATGCCCAAAACTTTATTCTCGGGAAGTAAATTTTCATTATTTGCTTTGATGATGGAACTTAGTGTTTTCATAAATTGTCCTCTTGTTGGCTAACGCCAAGGGTAAAGTGCGGCGGCTATTTGCCGTCGCGCTTTATGCGTATGATATTCGTTATGGCATTCCTCCGGATGAGGGATGCAATGGAAATGCCACTTTCGATTAATCCTTACACCCAAAGAAGGCCAAGCCATGAGATTCTACACCCGGCCGCATAAACATTACGGCGGGATCAATCTGCACGCCAGAAAAATCTATGTCTGCATCGTCAACCAGTGCGGAAAAGTCAAAGTGCACAAGATTATCAAAACTAACCTCGAGTTGTTTTTTGAATTGATCTTTGCCTATCGGGATTACTTTAGCGTGCGTGGTCCGTACGTTTTTCGTTGCATCGGTGGACCTCCACAGTAACGTGCGCCAAACCAAGATTTGAGGGAATCGACGCCTTGTAATGCTCCGGCGGCTGCGGATCGTGCGCTACGACCGAGACAATCACGCTATAGATATCCGGACCAATCGACCAGAGATGAAGATCGGCAACGCGATTGTGATCGTGCTCAATGGATTGCTTGATTCTTGTTCGGATATGCTCGGGGCCTTGTTTGTCGAGCAGTACGGCACTGGTGGAACGCAACAGACCCAATGACCATCGCGAGACCAACAGCGCACCGACAATTCCCATGAGCGGATCCATCCACATCAGACCAACGTATTTTGCCGCCAGCAAGGCAAAAATCGCAAGAAGTGACGTCAGGGCGTCCGCCAAGACGTGAAGATAGGCGGCCTTGAGGTTGTGGTCGTGGTTATGTTGTTCGTGACCATGATCCTCGTGGCGATCGTGATTTTGAGGGTGCTGACCATTGTGTTCATGATGATGATCGTGATGGTGGCCCAAAATGAAGACCGAAGCCCCGTTGACAATCAAGCCGAGCACGGCGACGAAGATGGCCTGGTTGAATACGATCTCGATTGGGTAAATGATTCGGTCGATGCTCTCCCACGCCATTATCAACGCAAAAACTGCCAGCAATACCGCACCGGTAAATCCGCCCAGCGCGTTGACCTTTCCTGTGCCAAAACTGTATTGCGCGTCGTGGGCGTGGCGACGGGCGTAAGTGTAGGCAAAAGCATTGATTGTCAAAGCAGCCGCATGCGAGGCCATGTGCAGGCCATCGGCCAACAGAGCCATCGAGCCAAAGATGTAACCCGTAGCTATTTCAACAACCATCATGGAGGACGTAATGGCGATGACAATAATGGTACGCGTCTCACCAGGCAGTTTTCGGTCTTGATCGAAAGCGTGGGTATGCTGCCAGTGGTGCAGATTATCTTGGTACATATCGATTGATGTTTCCCTTTCTATTTTGGCCAGACTGGATGGCAGAAAGTCGCACCTTCCGGCTCTCATAAACAATTTCAGTACCCATAACGAAGGGCGTTAAGCAAAAACAGTTGTGGTCTGGTAGCTGTATAACGCCAGTTGCCCTTCAGGATCCCAGACAACGCTTCGTTCGTGAGCGTATCCTCTTTCGGCGCTATCGATGACGCAGTGATAGGCCCACCATTCATTTTCAGAGCAGGTGTTGCGATCCAGATGAACGAACCCCAAGTTCCATGTCATTGTGCTGGCCGCCGCGGGTTCTTTCAGTTTAGAAAGCACGGGTGTTGGCCAAGCATCGGCCAAAGCAACTAACCACTCTTCGGTGAGGCAGTTTGTCCCTTCACGAAAACTGATCCAGCCACCAATTTCTTGACCGCCTTTGCCGGAAAAGGGAAATTCACCAAGGGCCCATCGATAATTGAAATGACGGGTAAAAGCGGGCGTCAACCCCTCGATGTAGGGCAATTCGATTGCCCTTGAAGGATCTGGCATCTCCAGACGCCCAATGGGTTCCATCTGGATCTGTGAATCACGATCACCACCGAAGCTCCCCACCGCTGTGCAGCATATCTTATCATTCTGAATTATTTTAGACTCTATCGTCGTCACCGACTTTCCCGAACGTAATCGTTGGGTTCGGATAGAGAAAGGTTCTGAATCCAGAGGGCCAACAAAAGAAAATAAAAGGCTGCGTACTTTCCGCTCCCGGGCAACATGCCCACGCATTGAGTTCAAAGCCATGGCCGCGACCAGTCCGCCGTATGCGGTACGGCCTTGCATCCAGTCATCCGGCACACATAGGCGCTTTTCTGCAGCCGTGTTTTGGGCTTGATCGAGCAAGGTTGCAAATGCAGTATCCGGCATATCCAATCCTCTTTTAATTTGGAAACAATCATCCGTGATATCGATTGGTTGGCCCGGTTTGATCCGGCTTATATCGAAATGGATTAAACCATCAATATCTTATAAATTGTTCCGTTTTGCTTCGGGTTGTTACCGCAACCCTTTTTTCCCCTTAAATCCAAATTTTACGATTATTTCGATGAGAACAATCGTAAGCGGGACGATGATTCCCCCTGTTATGAACCCGCGCCAAAACTCTGAAAATCCATTCCACCATGCCAATGCAAAATCCTCCACTCGCAATTAAGCTTGGATTCAACCCATCATCTTTGATTTAAATCCAATTATTTTTTCAGTTTCCCTTCAACCGGCAGCCTGTCAACAACGATCTTCACACGTCGACTAACCGATGAAGAGATTAGCCAAATTGTTCATAATTTTTTCTTTAAAAATATCCTGTTGTATTCATGGTGAAATTTTTCAAATTCAGCAAACTTTTGATAACCTAATTTCATATAGAATCGGGTGCCTGAAATAAAATGGTATTTAAATAGCTGTTCTTGCAACCCTTTTCTTTGGCTTCATTTTCGATACGCTGCATTAACAGCGTTGCATAACCTTGGTTTCTATAGTTTTTGTCTACCCAAAGTGCATCTATATATAGCCAACCAGAAATATTATAGGTGCCTCTAATACCGCCAATTATTTCATTATCTGAGTTTCTGATAAAGAATGTAATATCCTGATTCCCTGTACTTTCACCCGTTACCCAAATATTGTTTTCATCTATAGCCAACCGAAGTAATTCAATATCTTCTTCCTTTGGGTCAATTTCATTTTTTGATTGGAAGGCAGGTGTCATTTTTTTCTTGGTCTAAGGCTTTGCTCATGGGTTCATCACATGCGGCTTCTTGGTGGTTGCGATGTTCGCCGGATTGTCTTCGTCTGTTTCCCAATTATGAGGATTCTTGTCGATGTATTTACGAATACGGTCCGACTCATCCTCGTTCCGAATAATGTGTTCAAAATAATTACGTTGCCAAAGCCTGCCGGGAAACGCAGTCCAACCATCTTGTTTCACACCATCAGAATAGCGTTTTGTGGTCCATGATTTGAATGTGTAAACGACGTCGGACAACGTCGTTTTGACATCGGCTGTAGGGGCACCTCTCCGTGGGTGCCCCTTGTTTAGGTCAGCATTGCCTATCGAAGTTCGGTCGATTGGGTTTAATATTCGGTCATCAAGGCGATCCGCATTCACAGGGCTTTTTACAATTTTTTAATTGTTTTATGGTCTTCCATATACAATAACATATCAAGATGTTAAGTAAACGATTACATCGTTTGCAGATTCTGGAAAGGCATCTTTTCCCGCCAATTATCGTTATTATGGTGCAGCACCATCATAACGCGCAACAAAAGAGGCATCTATGAAAGGCAGGGGGCACAGTTCGATCAAGGTGAGCACGGCAGGCACACGACGGGATGCCGTCACCACCTCCGCGCGGGAACTGTTTCAAAAAAAGGGGTACCAGGCGACAACCATCGACCAGGTTGCCCGTAATGCGGGCTACAGCAAGCGAACCGTCTACCTGGAATTCCCCAACAAGGACGACCTGTTTCTCAGCATCGCATCCGACGGGCTCGAAATTATCATCGGGGAGCTCGAAAAAATACCAGGGGAAGATACGCCCCTGGAGGACTACATCTTAAGCTACATCGCGGTCATCGCCAACTTTGCCAAAACCCACGGTGATTACTTCCGGCTTTTGGCCTTCGACGTTACACCGAAAGTGATCGAGAACAGTAGTGAAGCCCAGCGAGACAGGGCCCGGGGCATCGAATACCGGGGCGTCAAACTGATCGCCGACCAGATCGACAACGCCATTAAGCAAAGGCTAATCCCCCCCACGGATTCATGGGAGGCCGCCGAGGTCATCATCGGCGCCATCGTGGGGGTTCTTGTTCTCGCCATGGGGGGGAGCCAGACCATCCTTAACCATGAGCGGCTCAAAGCCAAAGTGCTTAAAGCCGGAACACTTCTGTATAGAGGGTTGTTGAAGTAATCCGCCTTCCGGACGGAATGCCACCCGGCCCCGTCAGTTCCGGTGATCCATCGGCGGCCTTCCGGTCCAGCGCTGCATGGAGCGGGCCGATCCCACCAGCAGCAACAGTTTGTTCAACAGGATGTCGGGAAACAGCCCCCGGACGATAGGGCCGAGATAAAGCGTCCAGGGTTTGATGACCACGTGGCGCTTTTTCTTGATGCCCCGGTTGACGATGATTTTAGCGATGTCATCATGGGTTTCGATGCGCGGCAGCAGCAGTTCCCCCAACCAATTCATCCGGCTTCCCTCAAACATGCCTTTTTTAAGAATCCCTGGATGAACCGACGTAAAGACAACCCCCTTTTTCCTGTCTGCCAGCCCCTCCAACCGAAGGGATTCGGTCAGGCCGTAAACCGCCCATTTGGTGGCACAGTATACCGCCAGATCCGGTAGGCCCGTCAGGCCGGCACCTGATGATATGTTGATGATCTGCCCGCTGTTGCGCTGGTACATTTCCGGCAAAAAGGCATGGATCGTATAATACATCGACACGAGATTGACCCTGGTCAACGCCTCCCAGTCCGACGGAGGGCGTGAACAGAACCGGCCGACTTTGACGGCACCGGCATTGTTGATGAGAATATCGACCCGGCCCATCTCCTGTTGGGCAATGTCGGCATGCTTGCGAACATCCTCCTCGTCGGTAATGTCGCAACCATGGCAGAACACCGCATCCGAAACGGCCTCCAGCTCCCGCCGCGCATCCGCCAATGCCGCTGCATTGATATCCCAAACCGTTACCATGCCGCCATCGGCCAAAATTCGCCGGGCGGTGGCAAAGCCAATTCCCATGGCCCCGCCGGTGATCACAACGGTTGTATTCTTCAGCTTACCCATCGCGTTTTCCTTTTTTCAGGCCTCGGACGTCGCCGGCTTGGTGATATAGTCACCGTTCAGACAGACGGGTATAAGCCCTCCGGTGGCCCCCACGGTGGCACCCACCGGCCGAATGGCATGCGGCGTATTCTGGGGAATATACACGGCGCCGGGCGTTGACACCTGATACACTTCCTCGGCCAGGGTGACCTCGAACGTGATCGCGTCCTTGTCGCCGATCAACAGGTACATTTCATCGAAGTCATGCATGTGGAGCGTGGCCCGGTCCGACTGGATGGCGATATCTTTCATCTCCTGGGTAATCTCCTTGATGAAAAGATACAGCGCCCAGGCTTTGGCCTCCGGCACGAGTTCCTTGCCCATCAGCACCGGATAGGGAATGACCTGGCTCAAATCGTGGTCCGGCAATTCATTGACGTTGATGGGTTCCCGAACGATGAGATGCTCGAATTGCTTTGCCATCATGGCTCCCTTCTTTTGGAATGAACGCCCGTTTTACCGGCACGCAGGGTGCTGCCGGTTATCGGCAGGAATTGCCGTTTGCATCGGTTTATCAATCGGTTTTTCCGGGAATCAAGGCACACAGATGCTTTATGGATACTAGGTAACCGACGGTTACCTTAGGAGGCCAATCGGCAAGTGTCAAGAAAAATTCGGGAATCATCGTCGGAACGCGATCTTACAGGATGGCCTTCACCTTGGCCTTCAACTCCCCCGGTTTCAGGGAAGCCACCCCCTGCTCCCCATTGAACACATCCACCAGGTCGACCGTGATGGTGACGGGCGACCCGGTGCGGAAGAGGAAGCGGCCCGGCGGGAAGACTTTTTCCGTATGGCGGATGCGGACCACGGCCAGGGGGGCTTTGTAGCGGCTGGCGATCTTGAAGGCGCCCTCGTGCAGGTCCACATCCCGGCCGCGGACATGACGGGTACCTTCGGGAAAGACAAAAAAAACGCCGCCGGCTTTGAAAAAATCCGCCACGGTGGCCATGCTGCGGATCATCAGCTCACCGGCCGGCCCCGAGGCCGAGGCCGGCATGTAGCCCGCCTGGGTAATGAACCAGCCGAAGATCGGGACACGGAAAAACAGGCTTTTGACGATGGTCTTCTGACGGGAAAACTGGGCGATGAAAAGCAGCGGATCCAGATAGGACACATGGTTGCTGACCACGACCGCCCCCTTGAGCCGGCGGACGCCCGCGTCCACTTTAATCTGCACGCGGGAGGCGAGAAAGTGCAGCAGGGCGAAAAATCCCCGGTAGAACTGGCTGTTGAGGCGCTGGAAGGCGGCTTCACGCGCCTGGCCGGAGCGCAGCGCCCAGATGTAGCGAGGCAGAAAAAACAGAACGAAGCCCAGGGTGAAATAGAGCCATAAAACCAGGGTCACGGCCGCATCGCTCCCTGTCCGCGCCAACCCTCGGCGCCATGCGTTCTCCTGACGTGTCGCCTTCCCGGTCATGGTCTCACATTTTGCGGATCAGCAGGCAGGTGTTCACGCCGCCGAAGGCGAAGTTCTGGACGCCCACCACCTTGAGCGGGTAATCGGCCAGGCCGGGGGTATGGCGGATCATGGCACAGCGGGGATCGATGCTGTCCAGGTTGAGGGTCGGGGCCACGAAACCCTCCGCCATCATGTAGAGCGAAAGGATCGTTTCGATCGCCCCGCAGGAGCCCATGGTGTGCCCCATGTAGCTCTTGAGGCCGGATACCATGGGCGTGGTTTCACCGAAGACGTTCCGGATGGCCTGGGATTCGATGACATCCCCCATCTTGGTGGCCGTGGCATGGGCACTGATGAAATCCACATCCCCGGGGTCGAGCCGGGCGTCCGCAAGGGCGATTTTGAGGGTAGCCGTGATCCCGTCCACGTTGGGAAAAATCAGGTCGCCGCCGTTGTTGTTGCAGCCGAAGCCCACCACTTCTCCCAGGATGTCGGCCCCCCGGTGGCGGGCACTCTCGTAATCCTCCAGCAGCACGGCCCCGGCCCCCTCGCCCACCACCAGCCCGTCGCGATCGGCGTCGAAGGGGCGCGGGGTCTTCGAAGGGGTGTCGTTGAACGCCGTGGAACAGGCCAGCAGGTTGTCGAACACCGCCACGGTGGTGGTGTCGTACTCGTCCGCCCCGCCGCAGATCATGGCGTCCTGCATGCCGTAGCGAATCATCTCGTAGCCGAAGCCGATGGACTGGCTGCTGGTGGTGCAGGCCGTGGAGGAGGAAATGACCCGGCCGGTGATGCCGAACATCTTGGTGATGTTGACGGCCGTGGTGTGCACCATGGACTTGAGATAATCCACGGCGCCGATGGAAGCGAAACGCTTGCCGGATTTGCTGAAAAAGGTCTCGTAGATCCCCCGCTGCACCGTGGGGCTGCCGTGGGTGGAGCCGAAGGCCACGCCCAGGCGTCCCGATCCCAGCTGTTCGGGAGACAATCCGGCCTGTTCCACTACCTCTTTGACCACCTGGCAGGCGTAAAACGCCACCGGCCCCATGGTCTTGCGGTACTTGCGCTCGAAATCGAAGGGGATATCGGCACTGACGGTGCCGAACACCTGGGAATGGATATGATCGGAGAGCAAGCCGTCGTCCCGCAGGGGCTGGACGCCTGAAACGCCGTTTTGCAGACTGTGAAGAATTTCGTCCCGGGTATGACCGATGGGACTGATGGCGGAAGCCGCCGTGATAACAACCCGTCTTTCCATGAACGGTGGTCCTGTCAGGCCGGTTCGGGCGCCAGGCCCGCAATGTAGTCTAAAATCTGGTTGAGGGTCCGTATATTGTCCATGGCGCGCTTCTTCTGCTCCTGGCTCAATTCGAACCCCAGCATATCCTCGATTTCCCGCAGGAGCTCGATGGCATCGATGCTGTCGAAACCATGGGCCTCGCGTAAATCATCATCCAGACCCGGGCCGACGATTTCAAACTCCTCGGCGAAGATCGTCAGAACTCTGTCCCGGATTTCATCCCTTGTCATGCAACATTTCCTCGCGGGCGCGCACGGTCCGGCGCTTTACTGCCGAATTTTCAAACGCGCTGATTTTATTTAACAAAATCTTGCATTTTTATTGAATCAAACCCGAAATGTCAAGCATCATCGCCATCCGTGAAAAGCGAACGGAAATGAAACCACTCAAACGGATGCCGGTGCACATATTCGGCCAGGCGATCGGCATAGGCCTGGGCGCTGGCCTGAATGGCCGCCTGGCGCGCGGAGCGCGACGCCGGCCGGACATAACAGGGTTCGCTGACGCTGAAATGGTAGCTCCGGGGGCCGGTGCGGTGCGAAAAAAAATAAAACAGGGGCACCCCCGCCACCATGGCGAACACATGGGGGCCCGCCGGCAGGTCCACACGCCGCCCCAAAAAATTGACCGGAACCGTGCGCTGGGCCGCATGCCAGGCCATGTCCCCGGACAGGGACACCAGCCCCCCCTTTTTGAGATGCTGGATTCCCTCGACGGTATCAAAAGGGGTGCCCGTATCCGCCCCCGCCACGATAATGCGCACCCCCGATTCCGCCAGGTTCTGCTTCTGCAGTTTCTCGATCTGTTCTTTCTGTTTGGCCCCCATGTAAAGCATCAGGGGCAAATGGTCGCGGTGCTGCTTCAGCAGATGGGCGGCAATCTCCCAGTTGCCCACGTGGGACATGAGGATAATGCCGCCCATGCCCTGGTCCAGGGCCCGGTCCAGGTTTTCAACACCTGCCGAGGTATAATCGAAGGTCTGCCCGGTCTGCAGGAGAAACCGATCCACGAATACACCGGTAAACCGGTGAAACTGGCGCCAGGCGCATCGCCAGTAGAACCAGCGGCGGCGGCCCGGCATCAGGACGCGGTAAAAGGCCGCGCTGGCGGCCACCCGTCCGGGGAAAAACAAGTAAAAGCCGGCGGCCACAAACCAGGCCCCGGTGCGAAACAGCCACAGCCCGCACCAACGGGAGAGCCAGGCAAGACCGCGATAGTAAACCCCGCCGATCATGTTCGATCCGCTTCCTTCCCATCGACATCATTTCGCTTTACGGCACAGACCCAAACCAGGGAAGCGCCGGCAACCGCCGCGTCGGGGACCAGGCGTTCGAGGCCCTCCTGCTGAAGCAACGCGTCCACGTCATTCAAGGCATACGGCTGGGGTTCGGAAAACCATCGGCCGGCAACGTTCCGCAGCCGGGAGGGATGTTCATCCCCGTTTCTTGCCAGGACCATCAGAATGCCGCCGTTTACGAGACACCGACAAGCCGCAGGCCAAATCGTGGCGGCATCGTCGTGTCCGGGAAGCTGCCCCGTAAGGAGCACCATCCCGGCGGTGTCGACGCCTGCAAGCGCCTCCATACCGCCACCCCGGATGTCTCCCTCCACCGCGACAATCTGGGACGCCACCCGGACCTTTTCCCCATCCGGATCGGCCCCGGCGATGACCCGACCGGGGAAGGCTTCTGCCAGCCAGGCCGCTTCGACGCCGAAATGGACCGGATATACCGCGGCGGGTCCTTCAGGGCAAGCCGGTGGTGAAAGCCCGTCCAGCACCCCGCCCTTCCGCAGCCGGCGCCAGGCTGTCCAGCGGGGGCCGATTTCACGATGGCGAAACCGCTTGCGGGCTGCCGCGCGCCATTGTGCCGGCGTTCCGGCCGCCCGCTGAGGCCCGGCCGCCGGGCGGTCAAACAGGCGCCGCAGCAGGGGCGGTAGAAACACAAACGCCCCGAGAACCGAAAATAGAATGCCGCCGAAGGATGTCAATCCGGCACTTCGAAAAACCGCGTGCTCGGCCGTCATCAGGGCGCCGAAGCCCACCAGGGTGGAGGATGCCGCCAGGAAAACGGTGGTGCGGAAAAGGGCCAGCCCCGGGGCGCGTTCCGCGCCGTACCGCTGGTAGGCCCGTATGGTGAAAAGAGCGTAGTCGATCCCCATTCCCAGCACAATAATGGCCAGCATCAGGGCCGGGATGTCGAGCGGCCGCGCCATCAAACCCAAGATCCCCAGGGTGCCGATAAACGCGCCGGCCAGGGGCAAAAGGGCCAGCCCCGCCAGGGTCAGGTCGCAGAAAAACAGACTCAGCAAAACCGCGGCGCTGGCCCCCACCACCACCAGCATGTGGCGAAAGGTCTTCGCCAGAAACTGCCCCAGCCGATCGGCAAAAAAGACCGGATCGAACAGGCGGGCTTCGCCGGTACGGGTCAAACGGTCATAAAAAGCGGCCGCCTGGTAGTGATCGCCGGGTTTCAGGGTAAAAAACTGGCGCCAGCCGGAACCATCCGCATCGGGAACGATGCCCAACAACTCGAAATAGGCGGCATCCGGCATTTGGCCCGCCATCCGGGTTTCCCCCAGAAGGTTTAAAAACGGTTCAAAAGCCCCCGGGGCGAATCCCAATTCAGCGCCGACGGTTTGCAGGGTGTCGGACACGGCGGCAATGCGTTCGAGCGTCCAGAAGGCCTGCCAGGCCGCCCGATGGGTCTCCGCGCGCGCCGGTCCCGGGAAAAACGAGGACGGCAGAAAACCGGGGGCCAGCTCGCCGGCCGCCGTCATATCCTCCAGGAGATCGGCCACCCGGTCCCCCTGGACGAGCAAGTCCGGCAGGCGGTCCGCCCGGGTCACCACGAACACCCGCTCCATGAATCGCCCCCAGACCGCCTGCACCCCGGTTTCGGCCGCGCGGGTGGCCGCCGTGACCGAATTCATGGCGCGCAGGTCCACCTGGAAGCGCGGGGTGGCGAAGACCGCCAGCAACCCCAGCAGGACCACCCCGCCCCAGAACGTTTTCATGCCCAGTCGGCCGCTCAGGCGGCCCAGCAGCCCTTGCAGTACCGGCGGCCGGGCACGCCGTGCCGGCGGCAGCGATGGAATGAGACGCGGCATCACCAGATGAACGAACAGAAAAGCGCTGCCGATCCCCAGGGCGGCGAACCGGCCGATCTCGCCCAACACCGGAAAGCCGCTGAAGGACAGGGCCAGAAAAGCCCCCACCGTGGTCAGGGTGGCGATCAGGCCCACGGCGCGCACTTCCCGGGCCGCCTCCCGCCCCGTGGTGGCGCGGGAGCGGTCCAGAAACAGCAGGTAGGCCACCCCGTGGTCCACGGTGATGGAAATGACCGCCCCGCCGAAACCCAGGGTCAGGACGGACAGGCGCGCCTGCAAAAGGGACATCACGAAAAGGGCCGTCACCGTGCCGGCCACGGCCGGAACAAAGGCCAGCAGCCCGATCCAGGGCCGCGGAAAGGTCAGAAAGAGCAGCAGGGCAATGCCGCCCATGGCAAACAGGACGATTTTGCGGGTGTCCCGCTTGGCCATCATCTCGTTGTCCAGGGCGGCCCGATAAGCCCCCACGGTGGTGATGACGACAGGGTCGCCTGCCCCGCCTGGGTTCCGGTAGCGTGCCTGCAGATCGTTGAAAAAGGTTTTCAGTCGGCGGGCAAACGCGGTGTCCGTGGAGGTCTGTGCCGGGGTGGCCACCACCATGACGTGCCTGCCGTCGGCGGAGAGCATGTGCCCCTGAAACGGACGCACACCGGGGGCCGGCGCCAGCCGCGCCAGCTGCGCCAGAAGCAGGATGCGCAGTTCCAGGGGATCCCGGGCGATGAAATCCGCCTGGCCGATGCCCTCCAGCGAGGCCAACTGGGTCAGGCTGTTCATCAGCCGCTGCCGGATATGCGCCTCGGTCAAAAGCGGGGCCACACGGTGTTCGAGATCGGCCCGGGAAAACAGGAGGGGCAGGTGTCCGGTCAGGTAGTGGATCAGGGCCGGCATCTGTTCCCCCACGGCCTGCATACCGACCCTCTGGAAGAGCCCGCTGGCAACCATGGCCGCCTCCACCTCCCGGGTGGTCCGGGCCAGGGCCGCGGTTCCGCCGGCACCCCGGTAGATGTCGACCGCCACCAGATCCTGCCCCGGATGATGCCGCAGGATATCCCGGGCCGCCGCAATCACCGGGTCGCGTTCGGGCAGAGTGGCCACGATATCGGTTTCGAACTCGATCCGGTACAGGCCCGTCGCGGCCATCAGTGCCAGGACAAAGACGGTTATGGCCGTGGCCAGGGGGTTGAAGTGCCGCTCGGATTTCATGAGGTCTCATCCTTGGCGGCGGGTTGGGTCCAGCGCCGGCGTATGGCCCGGGGGACGACAATGCGCTGGAAAATCAGCCGGGCAAAGGTGCCCGTGTTCCGGCAGAAATCCACAAAGGGACGAAAATGGGAAATCCGGGGCGCACCGGGATGATAATCCACGCTGATGGGCACTTCCCGGACCGGCAGCCCCAGCCACCCCGCCTTGGCCAGCACTTCCACCTCGAACTGAAACCGGCGGGCCTTCACGTTCAGGGCGAAGATTTCCGGCAGGGGGTAGATCCGGAAGCCGCTCTGGGAATCCGTCAGGCGCCCCCCGCCCGAGGCCCGGACCCAGAAATTGGAGAAGCCCCGGCCGAAGCGGCTGGTCCAGGGGACGTGCCGGCCCACCATGCCCCGGCGCCGGCCCACGATAATGGCCCGGGGGCCCTCCAGGGCGGCCGCCACGAGCCGGGCGGCCTCGGCCGGGCGATGCTGCCCGTCCCCATCCAGGGTGACGGCCCAATCGGCCAGTTCGGCGGCCGCCTCGAACCCGGTCATCAACGCCGCCCCCTTGCCAGCATTGACGGCATGCCGCCGCCGCAGGAGGCCCGGCACCCGGCCCAGGATATCCGCGGTCCGGTCCGTGGAGCCGTCGTCCACGACGATGACCGGAAACCCCAGTTTGAGGGCTTCACGGGCCACCTGTTCCATGTTGAGGGCGTGATTGTAGACCGGAATGACAAGGGCGAACCGCCCCTGGCTGGAACGGCCCTGATGCGCCGGAGCGGAAGCCGGCCGGGGGGAATCCGGTGGTATGGAAATGTCGTTTGCGGTCATTATGCCTATCGATCCGCCACCCGGGGGGCCTCATCCTCGCCTGCGTTGAAATAGAATCCAGGCCGACAGCAGCATCACCAGGGCGAAACACAGCAGCATCAGGGCTTCCGGCCAAACCGTGGCCACATTTCCGCCCCGGGCAAACAGGTCCAAAAAGGCATTCACGCCCCAGGCCAGCGGTGAAATCTGGCTGAGGTCGCGCATGAAACGGGGCATGGCAAACACCGGCACCATCACCCCGCCGATGGCCGCGGCAATCACCACACTGATGGCGCCGATCATGGAGGCCTGCTCATAAGACCGGGTCGCAACGCCCAGCAGGATGCCGAAGCCGGTGGCGGCCAGCGCCGCGCAGACCAACACCATCCCCACCGCCCAATAAGATTGCCCCAGCGTCAGGGGCGCTGCACCGAACAGGGGCATCACAAACCGGCCGATGAACATCATGAGGGCGAACTGGACCAGGCAGACACAGAGATAGGCCGCCAGCTTGCCGGCAAGGAGCGTCAGAAACGAGACCGGCAGAATTTGCAGACGCGTCATGATCCCGCTGGCGCGCTCCCTTACCAGGGCTCCGGACAGGGGCACGGCAATAAAAAAAATGCCGAAAAGCCCCCAGGCCGGCACGTTCTGCTGCACGGCCAAAGGGATCTGATCATAGCCCCCGCGGCGCGCCGATCGCGCGTCCAGCCGCATAAGGGGGTCGGCATCCCATTCCAAGGGCATATCGGCCAGTTTGCGGCGCACACGGTCCGCCGCATAGGGCCCCATGACATCGGCCAGAGCGGCGGCCAGATGATCCGGCAGACGGTCGGCAAAGGCCGCCAGTTTCATTTGGATTTCGATGCCGGACACCAGCCGCTGCAGGGCCTGGTTGACGGCCGTGCGAAAAGCCCCGCCGGCCAGGGGATCGAAATGGGCCACCAGCCCCGGCGGCGATCCGGGTTCTGCGACCGAGGGCGTCTCCTTGGCCAGCATGGCGGCGGCCGCCGCCTCGGCACGGGCCTGCACCTGATCGGAAAACCCCGATGGAATCACAAGGCAAACCTGATAGTCCCCTTCGGCCACCAGCGCCAGGGCCGTGGTTTCATCGAGGGACCGGTCTTCCAGACGGTCGAGGGGGATGATGCCGTCCACGGCATCCAATTGATCCCGCAGCATCCGGGCCACCGTTCCCCGGTCCTGGTCGACCCACAGGAGGGCCACCGGCTCGTCTCCCATGGTTTTGAGGACATTCATCTGCACCACGGAAACCACGATGACGAGTAGGGACGGCATGAGAAACAGCATCAGCAGACCGGCCCGGTCCCGGGCCAGCAGCCGCCATTCTTTGATCACCGATGCGAGCATCCGATCCATTCCGGTTACTCCAGGGCTTTCGTATTGATCTAAACCCTCCACCTCTGGTGGCGGACCCGGAGAGGTTCGACCGATCCGGGGTGTTTATATGAGTGCGTTTCTTCATTTTCTGTCCCGTGACAGAAAACGAAGCAAAAGAACACGCCCGCGCCCCGCTTAACCCTGCGCGTCGTCGGTGCGGCCGGAGCACGCGGAAACTCACCCGCCTACGCTTTAGCTACGGCGGGTTCAGACAGTCCGCGCGCTTTTTTCCGTCCGCCCCGCCGATGCTCGGCGCGGGACAATGGGTACACCAAAACCAAAAACAACAAACCATTTTATGCCCCCTTCCAGGGGGCTACCTGAGGCCTCCCGCTCTGCGGGTGGATCCTCAGTCGCGCAACGTCCTGCCGGTCAATTCTAAAAACAACTCCCCGAGGGAATCCGCCGACGGGTGGCGTTCCAGTAAGTCTGCCGGCGCCCCTTCCGCAATGATGCGCCCGGCGTCCATGATGGCCACCGTATCGCACAGGGTTTCCGCTTCTTCCATGTAGTGGGTGGTGTAGACCATGGTGGTGCCGTCCTGTTTCATCCCGGCCAGCAGGTCCATGATGAGCGCCCGGGACTGGGCATCTACACCCACTGTGGGTTCGTCCAGAAACAGCAGCCGCGGTTCGTGAATGACGGCGGCCGCCAGATTGGCCCGCCGTTTCATGCCGCCTGAAAAAGTGCCCACCGCCTGTTCCGCCTGGTTTTCCAGTCCCACCGCCGCCAGGCAGGCGGCGACGCGCTGCCGGAGCCGGTCGCCTTTAAGACCGTACATGCGCCCGAAATAGGTTAAATTCTCGCGGGACGAGAGGGCATCGTAGAGGGCGATGTCCTGGGGGGCCAGGCCGATGGCCGCCCGGATGGCCCGGCGGTTCTCCGACGGTTTCTTTCCCATGATGACCAGATTGCCGGACGTGGGTTTCATCAGGGTGCTGCAAATGGAAACCGCCGTGGTCTTGCCGGCCCCGTTGGGCCCCAAAAGACCGAAAATCCGCCCTTCGGGCACGCACAGCGTCAGCTGGTCCAGGGCCCGCTCGGCAGCGCCGGGATAGTGTTTGACCAGGTTGTCCGCCGTCAGGATCGCGGTTTCCCGGACCGTTTGTGGGGTTTGTGCGACCATCCGAATTCCCGTGGATAAGAGCTGCCCGTTCAACCGGCTGGCGGCCATGGCCGCCACCGGAGAGCAGTCGATACGCGGCCCGGCGTCACGCGGCGAGCGCCAGTAAATCCTTGTAGAGGGCGGCTTCCCGATCGGCACATTGGTTCAGGATCGCCGCCATGGCGGCATAGGAATCCCCCGGCCGGGCGCGGCCTTTGCAGTTCCGGGCGCCGGCCACCGCAAACTGTCGCCAGTGGTCGCCGATGGCCGTCATCTCGGAGGCCAGTTCCGCGAACCGCGGTGTTGCCAGCACATCGGCCGCCTGCTGTAAGAAGGCCGCATAGATGAACCGGAAGCCGGCGCCCCCCGTGCCGATCTCCTCCTGCATCCGGATCACCTGGCCCAGATACAGCAACGCTTTTTCCGAACCGAACTTGCGGGGCCAGCGCTCCACCTGCTGGGCCAGTTTGCGAATGCCCTTCACGCCGATCATCGACACCGGCGCCTTCAGCATGGTCCGGCAAACTTCACGAATACCGCGTTTGACGGCCTGGGGCAGGTCCGGCGCCGACGATACGGATTCCACAAAATACATTTTCCCCTTGGGGGCCAGGGCGCCCTTGGCAAAACGCGCTTTGACCAGGTCCCGGCGATGGCAGGTGACCGGGGCTTCGAAAATGGGATCGCTGATTTTGTAGTCGTCGCCATCGCGGCCGATCACCACGATGTTGTGCATGTTGAAATGAAACCGGTAGGCCTGGGGGAAATAAGGCAGCCAGTAGCCGCCGGTCTGGCAGCCCACCGGCACGCCCTCTTCCAGTTTGCGGTCCAGGGCGTCCATGGCTTTGGCCGGATTCCGGAACTGGGTCATGCTCAGGTTGACGCCCAGGCGTTTGGTCAGGCGCTTCATGATGCCGCCGGTATTGATGCGGTAGGTGGTCAGGGGCAGGTGGTTCAGGCGGATAAACGGCAGATAACCGAAAAAAAGCCCCGATCCGATACCGAAGGCCATGGATTCGTTGATGTCCAGGCCATAGTGGGACATCAGATTGGCCGCCACACCGGTTTCGCAATGGGCGGATTGGCGATGCTCAAAGGGGATTTCCATTTTCCTCCCGATGGGTCTCGAATTCCAGGTCCGGGGTCGCGGGAATTGTTTGCAATTCCGCGACACTGATGCCGAACGCGTCGGCATAGCGCGCCAGGAGGTCCGACTTCAAGCGGCGGAAGGGGCCGGCTTTCATGTGGCGTTTGATGCGCCACCGGTTGATCCGGGCGTATTTGGCCAAAAGCGGCGGTTCCATCTGGTGCCGGGTCATATGCCAGGCCAAAGGGCTGAGCTCACCGGCCGCCACTTTGGCGTTGATCGCCTCCAACTCTTTTAGAATAAGGTCCCAGGCCTGACTGAGGGCCACTGTTTTGGGGTCCCAACCGTAGCTGGATACGGCTTCATAGCGGCCGTCTTCACCGACCGCGTAGACGACTTCGCGCATCGGGCCTGCCAGCCCCACATCCTGTGGTACGTTTTCCTTGCGCATGGTGGTTTCTCCAGCGATTCACGGTTCAAGCGCCGTCAGCAAAATTTTGTTAAATTAGCGCTCTTGCAGAATGGCTGTCAATGTCTATTTCTGTTTAAATATCAAAAGATTCAGCCTGATTATTGACTTTTATCCGGGAAGCCGGATAGATAGAAGGCCGTTTTACCGCCTTGGCGGCCTGCCGGCGACAACATAGGAAAGGGGAACCGCAACGCCCATGGGTGCCGAACACTTTGCCAGCCATGAAATCCATATGACCGTGCCCTTTCACGACCTCGATCCCCTGCAGATCGTCTGGCACGGCAACTACCTGAAATATTTCGACCGCGCCCGGTTTGCGATCTTCAACCACTGCGGCGTGGACCTGCATGAATATTCGAAAACCTCCGGATTCCTCTTCCCGGTGACCCGGACGTCCACCAAACATATCCGGCCCCTGCGCTACCGCGACGATTTTATCGTGCGGGCCACCGTGCGTGAGGCGCACATCCGGATCGTGCTCGATTTTGAAATCCGCCTGGCCCAATGCGGCACGGTCACGACGCGCGGCCGCGGCGAGCAGGTGGCGGTCAAATACCCGGGGGATGAATTGATGCTCCAGATTCCGGCCGACATCGAGAATGCGTTGACGGTTCCCGACGCAGGTGACCATGACCGCGCTTGATCGCGCCTTCGGCACCGGGTTCGACCGTCTGGCCGCCTGGTCGGATCTCTTGGATGCCATCAACGTCTTCCCCGTGGCGGACGGCGATACCGGCCGCAACCTGGTCGTCAGCCTGGTAGCCCTCAAGGACTTCCGCACGGGAGCCGACAGCGCCCGGGTGACCGATCAGCTCCTGCGGTCGGCCCGGGGCAATTCCGGCAATATCGCCACCCAATTTTTCAGCAAATTGATCCAGGCCCCGGCGACCCCCATGGGCGAGGCCCTTCACCGGGGCGCCCGGGCCGCCCACCAGGCCGTGCGCACCCCCCGGGACGGCACCATGCTGACGGTGTTCGACACCCTCGCCGACCAGCTGGAAAACGGCCAACAGGCCCGCGACATCGCCGACGTGCCCGGCCTTCTGGACCACCTGCAGGCCACTGTTCAAACCAGCCGGAACACCCTGCCCCGCCTGCGCTCCGCGGGTGTCGTGGATGCCGGCGCCCTGGGCATGTACCTGTTTTTCGAAGGGTTTTTCTATGCCCTGATCGACCGCATCGAAGACTGCCGCCCCCCCTCGCAGCGTTTTCCGGACAGCCTGCACATCAGCGCGGCCTTTCAGGAACAGGAAGATCAGGGCTATTGCGTGGATACGGTGCTGAGGGCCCGGCCAGAGACGGACACCGTCATCAAAAACCTGACCGGTAAAGCCGAAAGCGTGGTGGCCATTGCCCACGGCGATATCGTCAAACTCCATTTTCACACGGCGGACCGGGATACTGCCCGGCAGGCCCTGGAAGCGTCCGGGGCCCTGGTGAGCTGGTCGGAAGACGACCTGGCCCGGCAGGTCAAAACGTTCCAGCAGCGCCCCCTTGAAACCCGGGTGCATATCGCCACCGATGGCGCGGCTTCGCTCACCCGCGCCGACCAGCAGCAATACGGCTTCACCCTCCTGGACAGCTACATCACCACCGGCGGCGGCTCCCAGCCGGAAACCCGGGTGGTGGCCGAGGACCTCTACCGGCGCATGCGGGCCGGTGAAAAGGTGTCCACCTCCCAGGCCTCGGTATTCGAACGCCACCAGCATTATCAGCGCCTCATCGAAACCTATCCCCAGACCCTCTACCTCTGTGTGGGGTCGGTGTTTACCGGTAATTACGAAACCGCCGCCGCCTGGCAATCCCGCCACGATCCCGACAACCGGCTGCGCATCCTGGATACCGGTGCGGCTTCGGGACGCCTGGCCGTGGTGGTCCTGGCGGCCGCCCGCCTGGCCGCCCGCGGCGCCGATCGGGACGCTGTTGCCGCCCTGGCTCAGCAGTCCCTGACATCCTGCCGGGAGTATATTTTTATCGATCGTCTCAAATACCTGGCGGCGGGCGGGCGACTTTCCCGGCCCAGCGCCCTGATGGGCGACCTCCTGCGGGTCAAGCCGGTTATCAGCCCCCTGCCAAGTGGTGCCGAAAAAATCGGCACCGTCAAAAACCAGGCAGACCAACTCCGCTTCGCCCGACAGCGTCTGGATAGCGATCTGGCCAAGGCCGAGGCGCCGTTGATCCTCCTGGAATATTCCGACAACCGCCAGTGGGTCGAAGGGCTGGTGGCCGACCAGTTGCACCAGGCCTTCCCGTCGGCGGAAATCATCCTGCAGCCCCTTTCGCTGACCACCGGCGCCCATACCGGACCGGGCACCTGGGCCGTGGCGGTCCATCCGGACCCCGAGGGCCGACAGGCAGCGTCTTCAACCGGAGTGGTACAGGCCCCTGCTGATCATTCCCCGGCTTACATGGAAAGGAACACTGGATAGCGCGCTATGGATCAATTAGAACAAGAACTTATCGATATGATCGTCGACGCCTGTGACATCCCGCAGCCCCTGCCGGCCGATTTCAGCCCGGAATCCATCCTGATCGGACCGGAAAGCCCGCTGGGGCTGGACTCCCTGGACGCCGTGGAAATCATTGTCACCGTCCAGATGCAATACGGCATCCGCATCGACGCCGAAAAAATCGGCCGCACCATCCTGCAGTCGCTGCAAACCCTGGCGGATTTCATCCGTCAGGAAAAAGAGAACGGCTGAACCCGCATCATACCGGATAAAACCGTTTCTTGCGCCGGGGCCCCTCGCAGCGGCAGCCCATGTCCAGCAGGGTCAGCAGAATAACCGCCTGAAGGGTCGGCGGCGCATGGGGGAATTCCCGATCCAGGTAGGTTCGGACCGCCGGGATGTGGCGCCTGTGGCGCAGGCGTGCGTAAATTTCGGGAATCGTCAGACCCGGATGGTCTCCCAGAACCCCGCCCAAGACCCGCTGGAAGGTCTCATCGTCCCCAAGGAGCTTTTCCAAAAAAGCACCCACGGCGTGGGGGTCTTGCATCACCTTGTGATGATGGGCATCGGCAAACAACTGCACTTGGCCGCGTTTGACCATCTGCACACATTTAGCGATGCTGTTGCGGGTGGCATTGCGATTTGCGTCGGGCCAGACGCTGAAGAATTCAAAAGTGGCATCGCCGGCGTACAGGAAACGATGCTCGGGAATATAGAAGAGCATATGATCGGGGGAATGACCGCGATCTTCCAATACCAGGACATCGTTTGCGCCCATGACCCAGCCGGTCCATGCCTCGCCCCCGAGCGGTATCCTTTGCCGGGCAAGGCTCTCGAAGGCTTCCATGGTATCGCGTGAAGGCCTTACGGGTTCAAATTTACGCGTTCCCAGGGGAATCAGCATTCTGAGAGCCCTTTTCTTGCCCACCCCGAATGCCAATACATCGCGCACCAGGCCTGCGGCACGATACTTGAGTTGCCTGGCCTGAAATCCGGCAAACGTATCGTAGTAGGTGTTCATCGTGTCATAGAGACGGGTAAAATAGCGTGGCCCATCCAACAATTTGAACCCCGGTGCGGAAAGATAATGGTGTTTCGATGCCGCCGGAACCGCCGCCATCAAATCGTTGTTGGCAATGTGGTCGATATGACCATGGCTGTTTAAAAGCGTGAATTCCCGGATCGGCCGGTTCTTCTCGATGAGCCTCTCCAGGCTGGCCCGCATCACCGGCCCGACCCCCGAGTCGATAAGATAGAGCCGATCATCCCGGCGGTAGACGATCACGTTGGCCGCGTCCGGATACCGGTCATTGTCCCGGGGCATTTCCCCCTCGATCAACCACAGCCTCTCCGCAATTTCGATAATGTCTCCCAGCATCTTTTTTCCTTTGATTCTTTTTCTTTTCCGGAAAAGAAAAGGAATAATTGGATCAATCACTCCGGGTCCTTCGCCAGAAATGACGGGTCAAATCATGACGGCCCTTCAGCCGACACCAGCTTGTCCTTCATCCACAAAGCCGCCTTACCCGCCCAATCGTCCATCACATCCATGGCGCAATGGCCTTTGCCGGGGTAGATCCAGGCATCCTGATCGATGCCGCGCTCCGAAATGATCTGCAGGTCCGCGATGGGCACCAGGCTGTCATCGGCACCGTTGATGCTCAGAAGGGGCGGCCGGTGGCGGGGATTGTGCAAATAGCCCGGTCTGTCGAGGGAGAAGGCTTCGATGGCCGTCTTGTGTCGCTCAAGGGAAAAAGGCTCTCCCAGGCCCAAGGCGTGGGCGATGGTGGCGATCATCACCAGCATCACAAGAATCAGGCTGTAAATCAGTCCCTTTTTCAGCATGGCCGTAATGCCTCCCCTTTCAATTTAGCAACTAAACTGTATGCCCAAAAAAAATTTTACGCCGGATCGCGTTTCAAATAGCGATCCAAGCGACTTGAAATCATATTCAAAAATGCCACGAACTCCGCCGCACGCTTCTCGTCGACGCCCTTGAGCTGTCGGAAAAAGTCACCGTCCATCTCCTGGTGGAAGGCGTCATGCCAATGAAAAATCTTCCAGCCCTCATCGGTAAGGGAAAGGTTTTTCTCCTTGCCGAAGAGCGGATTGCGGTATTTAACGATGAGGCCCTTGCGTTCCAGCTTGGCGATGACCTGGGATACAGCCCCCCGGGTCACCTCAAAATGCCGGCACAACTCCGAAGGAGTGATGCCCTTCTGGTGCCCGATCGCTTCGATGGCATGGATCTCGGCGGTATGGAGCTTGAGACCATTGCCGAAATCGACCCCCCGCTTTTCAAGCCGGTTGAGCTTGCCGGCCACGATATAGAGCTCCCGGATGACGTCACTGATAGTTTCCTGACGAATGCCCATACGATTTAGCTACTAAACTGTTTTAATCTTGTCAAGCCACTTTTGCTAACCCTTGATTCAGGGATAAGTGAAAGGCTTCCCTTGAAGGGGGCGTAAAAATAGTTTGTCGTTTTGGGTTCTGGTGTCCCCATTGTCCCGTGCCGAGCATCGGTGGGGCGAACGGATTAAAGCGCGCGGACTGTTTGAGCCACGCTGAAAGCGGGGCGAGTTTCCGCGTGCTACGGTCGCACCGACGACGCGCAGGGAAGCCCCGAAGGGGCCGCGGGACACGGGCGTGTTCTTTTGCTTCGTTTTCTTTCACGGGGAAGAAAATGAAGAAACCCCTTTAGAAAAATCACCTTAAGCTAAAGAAACCTCTCCGGGTCCGCCACCCGGGGTGGCGGGGTTAGATCAAAGCAAAAAAAACGACGGGGTCGGCGAAAACCGCGACGGCTTTAAACTACGGTCAGATGCATGAAACAGTGGGAAAACCGCCCGCTTTCCGGGATAAAGCAGAGCAGGCGCTGACCCGGCTCCAGTTCACCGGATTTGAACAGGTCTTCCATAATCAGGTAAATCGAGGCGGCACCGACGTTGCCGGTGGTGTAAAGATTTGTGAACCACTTCTCGTAGGGAATTTCGAATCCGGCCGCCTTCATCCCCTCGTAGAACTTGTCCCGGAAGTAGTGGGAAGAATAGTGGGGCAGGTACCAGTCGATCTCTTCTGTTTTAAGCCCGTGTTTGGCAACGACCTGTTCGAGCGCGCGGGTCTTTGTTTTCACGATCTCGCGCCCCAGGAGCCGGACATCCTGGCGGACGGCCAGGAGATTCCGGCGCACCGCCTCGGTCACCGAGGATGCCGCCCGCCAGCCGCTGACCCGGCCATCGTCGTCCTGCCAGCCGCCGGCATACATGCAGGTGTCCAACTCGCCGGCAAAACTGATATTTTCGATCCAGTCCACCCGCAGGGAAATGCCATGCGGATTTTTTTCCGCCCCGATGAAGGCCGCCCCGGCGCCGTCGGACAGCATCCAGCGCAGGAAATCAGCGTCAAATGCCAGGATTGGCTTCTTTTCAAGATCGGCCTCGGGATCGGCACTGACCGCAAAATAGTTGGCCCGCAGGAAAGACGAGGCCAGTTCCGAGCCGGTGGCCACGGCATTCTTGGAAAGGCCGGCCGCCACATTCATGCAGGCGTATTTAAAGGCCGTCATCCCGGCAATGCAGATGCCGGCGGTGGTCACCGCGTCGCAGGGCGGCAGTTCCAACTCCCCCGCCACCATCAGGGCATGCCCCGGAAACAGCAGATCGGGGCTGGTGGTGCCGCAGCAGAGGCATTCGATTTCCGCCGGCGTAAATCCCCTGTAGGGACTGAGGTTGCGCACGGCCTCGGCCGTAAGCTGGGCATTGTTGTGGGTAAATGCGCCGGTGGCGGGGTCGATGGCGTAATAGCGCTGTTTGATCCGGTTGCTGCGCAGGGTAATGGCCTTGGCCTTGGAAGGCAGGGCATTGACTTTGCCCAGCACATCTTCGATGTGCGCGTTGTCCACGGGATCATTGGGCAGAAACGACGCCAGGTCGTTGATAAAGACGTTCATGCAAACCTCGCGAATAGGGCGCGATGCGCCGGCGGCTCATTCTCGCAGAACGGGCCCACCGTCAGGGTTCCAATCGGTTGCTGGCAAAATAGGCGACCGCTTTTTCGATCCTGGCTTTCCGCAGCCGAAGCGTAACCTTGGCCGCCACAGTGGCCAGCGGTGCCAGAACGACAATCGCCACCAACAGGTAATAGAAAAAACAGCCTACGCGGCGCTGGCGCGCCAGTGCCCCGGGCCCGCCCTTTTTGCGGATGAAGCGGGACCAGATATTGAATATTTTCTGGATGCGCTTTTCAAAAATGATATAGGACGGCTCGACCCGCACCGCCCCGACCGCATTCAGCACCTGCTGATCCAGCGATCGGATATCGCGCTGGAGCGCCCTGCGAATAATGAGGCCGAACCGGGAAGCGGCCCGGATGTCGGCGTCATCGACCCCCGGCCGGGGGAAAACACCCCACAGACGATCCTTGCGGCCGGTCAGCATCCAGTAGGCAATGGTGGCAACGCCCACGAGATTGCTGGCCCGGTCCCCCAGGACGATATTGCCGACCAGGTGGCCGCCCAATTGGTGGATATGGCGTTTGACACGCTCCTGGGCCAACAGCCACATGTTGCGGCAACCGATGACCGTCAGCACGGGCGTCCCTTTTAAGAGACGCTCGGCGGCCGCGGACTGTAAAAAGGATTGCATCGGGATGGAAGGGGCCAGATACCAGACCTGGTAGGCCAGGATAACGAGGTCGAAATGGTGGTCCTCCGGGAGATCGAGCGGCGCCAGGGAACAGGGCTCCCCCGCCACCGATTCCGGAAATACATCGCAGAATTCCTGGGTTGACCACGGAAACGGGTAGGCCGGCTGGGGGGAGAGAGTAATCGTCGTGATCCGGGCCGCGTTGACCGCCGTAAGGGGCTCCAGAATGGATGTTACGATATCCGTCAACTGACCGGACTGGGAATATTGAACAACCAGGACCTTCTTCATTGCGGTTTAAGGGCGCGTCCTTCCGGCGCAGCTTTAACGTGTACTTAAATCAAAAACAGGTCAATTTGACGTTTTTCACCCCAAAAGTCAACCGGCTCAATTCGCGGCCCGACAGTTTTTCCAGCACAGGGGATCGGAAGCCAGATAGTCCCCGGTCATCTGAAACGCCGCCCCGCGGCAGCCATAACATTCCGCCCCGCGGTCACAGTCACGGCAGGGCCCTTTGATGGTCTCACGATACCGTTTCAGGTTCCGAATGACTTCGCTGTCGCGCAGGATGTCGGCCAGGGGGGTTTGCCGAATATTGCCCACGGGAATCGTCACGCCCACACAGGGCAGCACATCCCCGCGGGCCGTAACCAGGCATGAAAACCGATGACGCAGGCATTTGTTGCCCACCAGCGGCGGCTGTGGCTCCCAGACATGCCCGTAGCGTTCCCGGTCCAGGCGGGCAATCGTATAAAAAAGCCGTTCCAACTCATCGGAAGGGACGGACAACTCCGGGTGATCCACGGCATTGGCCTGGGGCGTGATGATCTCAAAATAGGGGGCGATGCCCTGGTCGCGGAGCCACTGCCACATGGTCAGGATCTCATGTCGGTTCTCCTGGCAGATGACCGTGCTGACCGCTAAAAACAGATCCTCGGAAGGGTAGCCGACTTTCCGGAGATGGTCCAATGACTGCCGAATCTGGCGATAGCTGCCGCGGACACCGGTCATGCGGTCCTGGGTGGCTTCATCGAAAGAATTCATCTTGAGGACGACCCGGACGTGCCGGGCGGCCAGCGCGGCGGCAAATTCGGCCGAGATGCCCGACCCGTTGGTAAACATCTCCACGTCCAGCCCCTGGTCACGGATAAAGGCGATCATCTCAAGAATATGCGGATAGATCGTTGGTTCCCCCCCCAGAATGATGATCTTCCGGGCGCCCAGGCCGGCGGCCTGCCGAATGACATCCCGGATCTCGGACCGGGACAGTTCCTGGGACACATCCGGGTGGTGCGGCACGTAGCAATAGGGGCAACGGTAGTTGCAGCGCAGGCTGAACTCGATTTCCATCGACAGCAGCCCGTTGCGCCGGGCCGTTTCCTCGATGTCGGCAAGCGGAAATTCGAAATCCGATGTCTGAATGAAACAGCTGGCCATAGACACAATCCTTTGATGCGGCGCCGGCGACAGACGCCATTAAAAAAAGCCCCCGCAGGGACCTTGGTCATTCTGGGTTTAGCCCATCATGCCGATCTGTAACACAACCGCAACGGCATTACCAGGCAGCTTCCGAAACAGCCGGGATCACTGTGACAGGGGCAGCAGCGAGGCCAACTCGGCCGCCATATCCGGATGCGAACGCTTCAAGGCGTCATAATGCCGGCGGGCGCGGTCATGATGCCCCAATCGGCTCAGGGTCAACGCCATGTTGAACCGGGGCGCCGGCATTTCCGGGGCGACAAGCAGTGCGCTTTCCCAGGCCTTCAGAGCGTCGTCATCCTGATGGAGACCGTCATAGCAGTTGCCCAGGTTGTACCAGGCCTCGCCGTCGGCGGGATCGATCCGCAGGGTTTCGCGGAAAGCGGCCACGGCTTCGTCGTAGCGTCCCTGCCCCCCGAAAATAACCCCCATGTTGTAATAAGCCTTGGCATAGTCGTGGTCAAGCCTGGCCGCGGATTGGAAGGCCGCCAGGGCCGCGTCGATTTGTTCCAGTCGAAGGTGGCACAGGCCAATGTTGTAATAGACGCGTTCATCCTCGCCATTCGATTCCAGTTCCAGGTGATAGGCCTGCAGCGCAGCGGCACACTGTCCTTCTTCAGCCAGCCGGTTGCCGATGACAAACCAGCGATCAGCAAGCCCCCCGTCATCAGGCATCATGACCATCACCAACAGCGGATCGCCCCCGATCCGCGCCAGGTGCAGCGGTGTCTGGCCCCTGTTGTCCGCCAGGGTGGGGTCGGCGCCGTGTGCCACCAATAGGGCGCTCGTCTCCGCAAAGCCCCGGAAAGCAGCCAGGTGCAGCGGCGTGCGGCCGTCCTTGTCCCGGGCATCGATCTTCACGCCCGACTGGATGAGCAGCCGGGCGGTTTCCACGGCGTTATGGTTGGCCGCCAGATGCAGCAGCGTTTCGTCCTTGAACCCCGTTTTCATGGGGTCGGCACCGCGCGCGATCATCTGCCGGAGTTGCACTGCATCATTGCCGCGCACGGCATCCTGAATGTAGGGCCCGCAGCCCGCCAGCAAAAAAAGCATGACCAGCAGGGCCACCCCGGCCGTCAAACGCATCCCTATCGTTTTTTGATCGCTGTTCATCATCCATTTACCAGAGGGGTTGCAGCGAGGCCTAAAACCACATTTAGCGGACACCAACCCCATTCTTAAAACGAATACGCGCCAACCCAGAAATGAGGGTTTTCGGTTCTGGCCAATGCCGCACAAGGATTTGTGGTAAAGCGTAAAACGGTACGCCACCGGCCAGCCAGCTGACCTGGTTCGAAAAGATCTTTCCAACAACTTATACGTGCCGGTCCAGAAATGAGGATTTTTAGCGCTGGTCAAGGCCGCACAAGGGTTTTACGGTGAGGCGTACACCCGTACGCCGCAGCCGGAAAACCCGCGGAGAACGCCGATCAGGGGTAAAAAGACCATTTCTGGGCTGGCACTAGCGGCAGGCCACCTGATCCTTAATCCGCTTGACATGCCCCCGGCCCAGCCCTTTGACCTCGCAGCCCAGCTCAAAATAACGCCGGATCCGGTCGTCATCGAGCAGGTTGAAGCAGTCGATGACCGCCACCGGCCGGCCCGTCATACGGACGACGCTGTCGGGGTCGAGCTCGCGATAGGCCTGATGACCCACCGCCAGCACCAGGGCGTCGACACCGGCAAGCGCCTTTTCCAGCTGTTCATAAACCGCCAGGTCCTTGAGCCCCTCCTGGTTCCGGAAAAATCGGGCCATGGAATGTCCCGGCGCCGGGTAGTGGTCCTGCTTCTCCATTTCCCACCAGCGCTTGACATAGGGATCGTGGACCACCACGTCCGCGCCCATTTCCGCCAGTTTGCGCACAATGAGCTCCGATCCGCTGTAGCGGGTGTCCCCCACGTCTTGCCGATAGGAAGCCCCCAGAAGCGCCACCCGGGAAGCGGCCACGATTTTGCCCATGTTGCGCAGGGCATCGCGCACCAGTTGTACGGCATGCAGGGAGCGCGTGTCGTTGATATCGATGGCCAGGGGGGTGATTTTGAAAATGTCGTCTTCAAACCCCATCAGGGTGTTGTAGGCCCAGACGCCCAGGCCTCCATCCTTGGGCAGGCAGTAACCGCCAATGCCCGGCCCGGGGAAAATGATATTGGAATGGGTGGGCCTGACCTTGATGGCCTCCACCACCTTGGTCAAATCGACACCATTGCGTTCCGCAAAAAGGCTCCACTCGTCGAGAAAGGCCAACAGTGTGGCCCGGTAGGAATTCTCTACGATCTTGCAGGTTTCGCTCTCGATGGGACGATCCAGGACCGTCAGCGGGAACTGCTCGACATTCAAAACCCGGGAAAGAAAGTGGACCACTTTCTCGCGGGCGGAATCATTGATGCCGCTGCACACCCGCCAGAATTCCTTGATGGATGCCACGTAATCCCGACCCGGCATGACCCGTTCGAAACTGTGCGCCAGGCAGGGTTCGGAATTGGCCAAACCGCGCGCCTCGAAAGCCTTTTTGATGATCGGGTAGGCGACATATTCCGTTGTCCCCGGCGGCACCGTGGTTTCAATCAGCACCAGGCACTCCGGTGGTATTTTATCACCGATAACCTTCAAACTCTCTTCGAGAGCCTTGATATCGGCATGCCCTTTGCGCACGTCGCCCAGGGTTTCCTTGAGATAATCACACTGAACGTCCACCACGACGATATCGGCCAGCGTCAGCGCCTCATACGTGTAGGTAGCCAGCAGGGTCTGTTTCTCCTTGACGCAGCGCGCAATCAAGGGAGCGACTTCCGGATCTTCCGCTTCCACCGGGGCCTGCCCCTGGTTGAGATAGGGGATCTTCCAGAATGACCGTACCGAAGGCCGCTGCATCCCGATGACAAAATAGGGCGAAGCGCCGGAGGATTTATCCGTCGCGTCGGCCACCACGCCGGCCATAACCGCCCCTACAAACCCCACACCCATGACCACCACAATTTCGCGTCCGGTTGCCCGTTGCTCATCCACCGTCTTCCGCAGCCGTTCGAATTCACGGGCATAGTCATCTTCCGAGGGCAGGGCAAACACCTCGCCATTGGGAGCCATGGATACCGAATCAACTTGTTTCCCATCAGCCATCATCAAATTCCTTTCATTGAAAATAGATCCCTTGGAGACGCCTTGCAGCGTCCTCAACCCGCCACCGATTCCAGATAGGCACGGTAGGTGGCGGCGATCCCCTCCCGAAGCGAAATCGCCGGTCGCCACCCCAACCGCGACAGACGCGATACATCGAGCTGCTTCTTGGGGGTGCCGTCGGGACGGGAAGCGTCCCAGAGGATTTGACCGCTGAAACCGACGATGTCCCGCACCATTTCCGCCAGCTCCCGGATGGTCTGATCTTTGCCGGTGCCGACATTCAGCAGACAGGTTTCCGGCCGCAGGTTGGGCCGGCCCTCCGCGTTCCCTTCGGCCTGAGAAGGCTGGCAAACCTTGATCAACGCCTCGTCCGACTGTTCCATGACGAACAGACAGGCCGCCGCCAGGTCATCCACGTGCAGAAATTCACGATAGGGCTGCCCGGTCCCCCACAACACCAGCTTAGGTGCCGGGGTTCCCGAAACACGGCCGGCACCAGGTTTGTCCGGGATTCCCAGTGCTTCACGCAAATCATCCGGTATCGTTCCATGGCACCGTTCATCCCGTGCGATGGCATCCCAGTCCCGCTGTACGGCCAACTTGGCCAAATGGCATTTGCGAATCAGGGCCGGCAAAACATGCGACGACTCCAGATCGTAATTGTCATTGGGACCGTATAGATTGGTGGGCATGAGGGAACGATAGTGGGTGGCGTATTGACGATTATAGGATTCACACATCTTGATGCCGGCAATCTTGGCGATGGCATAGGGCTCGTTGGTCGGCTCCAGCCAGCCCCCCAGCAAAGCCTCTTCCTGCATGGGCTGGGAAGCCAATTTGGGATAGATACAAGAACTGCCCAGAAAGAGAAGATGTTGGACCCCGTTCTCGTAGGCGGCTTGAATGATATTGGTCTGGATCATCAGGTTCTGGTAGATAAAATCCGCCGGAAAGGCATTGTTGGCATGAATGCCCCCCACCCGTGCCGCCGCCAGGACGACATGATCCACGGGGTTTTCCATAAAAAAACGACGGACAGATGCCTGATCGGTCAAATCCAGGGCCGCATGCGGGCGGGTAATGAGGTTATCGAAACCTTCTTTGGCGAGCCGGCGCTGGATGGCGGAGCCCACCATGCCGCCGTGGCCGGCCAGAAAAATCCGCGTTTGCTTGTTGATCATGATGTCATTCTCTTCCAGATAAGTTATTCGGTATGCCGGACCACCGGAAAACCGGCAATGTTGCACAAACGGTCCCGGTCGGCGTCTTTTAAATCTTCCCGCACCATGCCACGAACAAGTTCGTCGAAGGATATCGATGGCTCCCAGCCCAGCACGTCACGCGCCTTGGCGGGATCCCCCAGAAGATAGTCCACCTCGGTGGGGCGGAAATAGCCGGGATCGATGCGAACGACCGTGTCGCCGACCCTCAGGGCGGAATTGCGCTCACCCTCGATGGCATCCACGATGCCCTTTTCATCGATGCCCTCCCCTTCCCAGCGAAGATGGGCACCGATCTCGTCGAAGGCCGTCTCCACGAGTTCCCGCACCGAATGGGCCACGCCGGTCGCAATGACATAGTCATCCGCTTCGCCCTGCTGCAAAATGCGCCACATGGCCTCCACATAGTCCCGGGCATGGCCCCAGTCCCGCCGGGCCTCGAGATTTCCCAAATAAAGGCAGGTTTCGAGGCCCATGTGCATTCTGGCAACAGCCCGGGTCACCTTGCGGGTCACAAACGTTTCCCCGCGTATGGGCGACTCATGATTGAACAAAATGCCGTTGCAGGCGAACATGTTGTAGGCTTCCCGGTAATTGACCGTAATCCAGTAACCGTATAGCTTGGCCGCCCCGTAGGGACTGCGGGGATAAAACGGCGTCTTCTCGGTCTGGGGCGTCTCCCTGGCCCGGCCGTAGATCTCGCTGGTGGAGGCCTGGTAGAAGCGGACCGCCTGCTCCAGCCCCAGGATGCGGATAGCTTCCAGGATGCGCAGGGTGCCCAGGGCATCCGCGTTGGCCGTGTACTCGGGCGTTTCGAAAGACACCTTGACATGGCTCTGGGCCGCCAGGTTGTAGATCTCGTCCGGCCGCGTTTCCTGGATGATACGGATAAGGTTGGTGGCATCGGTCAAATCGCCATGGTGCATGAAAAATCGGACGTCCGCCTCATGGGGATCTTTGTAAAGATGGTCGACCCGACCGGTATTGAAACTCGAAGAACGGCGTTTGATGCCATGCACTTCGTAGTTTTTGGAAAGCAGCAGTTCCGCCAGATAGGCGCCATCCTGCCCCGTTATTCCAGTGATCAATGCTTTTTTCATAAATTCATCAGCGTCCGTAATCATCTTCGAAACGGGCGACGTCGTCCTCTTCGAGATAACTGCCGGTACGCACCTCGATAATCTCCAACGGGATCTTGCCCGGATTGGCAAGACGATGGGGGGTCCCGATGGGAATATAGGTGGATTCATCCTCTCGCAGAATGAATTCCTCCGTCCCCCGCTGCACCATGGCGGTACCCTTGACGACAATCCAGTGCTCGGCCCGGTGGTTGTGCTGCTGTTTGCTGATGCGGGCCTCCGGTCGGACAATCAGGCGCTTGACTTCGAAACGCTCGGAAGCCACGAGACTGTCCACCGTTCCCCAGGGCCGGTACACCATTCGATGCCGTTCCGATTCGGGTCGCTGCTGCTGCCGCAGTTGCACCACCAGGCGCTTGACATCCTGGGCCCGCTCACGGGGGCAGACAAATACCGCATCCGCTGTTTCCACGATAATATGCCGGTCGATGCCCACTGCCGCCACCAGGCGATGCCCGGCATGCACCACCGAACGGGTGACATCATGGAGCAGGGTATCCCCGCGGGTGACGTTGTCGTTTTCATCCTTGCCCCCCACATCCCAAAGCGCCTCCCAGGATCCCAGGTCGTTCCAGCCGGCATCCAGTGGCAGCATGGCCCCCAAAGCGGTCTTTTCCATCACCGCATAGTCGATGGAATCGGCCGGGCAGGCGGCAAACGCATCACGATCCAGCCGGAAAAAATCCAAATCTTCCCGGCCGGCGGCCAGTGCATTTTCACAAGCCGATACCATCGCCGGCACCAGGCGCCGCATCTCCTTGAGTAAACCCGCGGCGTTAAAAAGGAACATACCGCTGTTCCATAAATACGCCCCGGAGGCCAGATATTTTTCCGCTGTCGCACGGTCCGGTTTCTCCACAAAAGCCTCAATGGCATACCCCTTGGTCTGTGAGAGTGAAGCGTCCAGTGCCTTACCCTGTTTGATATAACCATATCCTGTCTCGGGTGCGGTCGGGACGATGCCGAAGGTCACCAGGCGGCCGTTTTCAGCCAGGGCCTGCCCGGCTGCGACCACTTGGCGAAACCTCTCCGGCTGCCCGATATGGTGGTCGGCCGGCAAAATCAGCAAGGTCGCGTCGCTGGCCTGGCGGGCCGCATGCAATGCTGCCACAGCGACGGCCGGGGCCGTATTCTTGCCCATGGGCTCCAGAATGATGGCACCCGGCGCAATCCCCCGCGCGCGCATTTGTTCGGCGATCATAAACCGAAGGCTCTCGTTGCAGATCACGATGGGGGGAGCGACGTTTTCCAGGCCATCAAGACGCGCCAGCGTCTCCTGGATCATGGTATGTTTTCCGGCCAGCGCCAATACCTGTTTGGGGTGGAGCTCCCGGGATAGCGGCCAAAGGCGGGTTCCCGCACCGCCGGCAAGAACGACAGGGACAATCATTGCACCATCTCCCTATGGGCGCTGCAAGCCAACACAGGCTTGGCGCCATAATCGGTAAATAATCGTTCAGCTTAGAAGCAATTCGCCCAAAAGGCAACCGAAGTCCGGGATAAATAACCATGCAATGTTCGGGTTAGCGGCGCATTACTGGCTGGCCCGGCGGTCCGTCGGGGAAGCCTTGCGCCGTAAAAGGCCGGTGGAAATCGAAGGCAGGCAGGAAACCTTACGCTGCAGAGGCGGCGGCAGGTCCCCAAGCGTCTATGGCGTGGAAAAATAACGGGCGGGCAAAGGCACGGGTTTTGGTTTTCGATTTGTTTTTCAAGTGCCCGCCCGTTATCGTCGAGGCCTCCATCCGGAGTGGCGGCAAACGCTGGTGGTACCCCCGCATGGAGGGCCCCACCGTACAGTCGATGCTGAATCCGGAGCGTCCCTTTCCCTTAACCGGAAAAGAAAATGGACGGCAGCCAGGTTACCAGACTAGGGAACAGCGCAATAACGATCAGGCCGATCAACTGGAGCAGCACGAACGGCATGATCCCGCGGTAGATATGCATCATGGTGTACCCCTCAGGCGCCACCCCTTTGAAATAGAACAGGGCGTAGCCAAACGGCGGCGTCAGGAAGGACGTCTGCAAGTTGACGCACATCAGCAGGGAAAACCACAGCGGGTTGAAATCCAGTTCCATGGCGATGGGCATGAAGATGGGCACGGTCACCAGCAGGATCGCGGCCCAATCGATGAACATGCCCATCATGAAAACGATCAGCATCATGATGAGCAGCGCCACCCAACGGTTCAAACCGCTCCCCACCAGGACATCGGCCACCACATCACCGCCGCCCATGCTAAGAAAGACGGTACTGAAGAATTTGCCCCCGATGAACAGCATCATGACCATGGAAGTGGTCTTCAGGGTGGCGAAACAGGAGTGTTTCAACACATCCCACGTCAATTTGCGATTACACAGCGCCAGGACGGCGGCACCGGCCGCTCCCATGCCAGCCGCCTCGGTGGGGGTCGCCACGCCCGCCAGGATGGTCCCCATCACCGCAAGAATAAGCGCCAGGGGGGGAATCAGGGATTTGAGCGTCATGCCCCATTTCTGGGCGGCACTCCAGCTGCTGGCTTCCTCCTTGGAGATGGGCGGACCCAACTCCGGCTGCATCTGGCAACGGATAAAGATATAGAGGAAGTACAGGCCTGCCAGCAAAAGACCGGGAATGATGGCACCGGCAAAGAGATTGCCCACCGACGTTTCTTTCAGTCCCGTCAACCCGCCGTAGACCACCATCATGATACTCGGCGGAATCAGGATGCCGAGGGTTCCGGCCGCGCAGATAATCCCGCTGGTAAGCTCCTTCTGATAGCCTTTTTTCAGCAGGGCGGGAGACGCCAGCAGCCCCATGGCCACCACCGAGGCCCCGATGATACCCGTGGTGGCCGCAAAGACCGTACACACCACCACCACCGCCAGGCCAAGGCCGCCCTTGAGGCCCCCCAGCACCACATAGAGGGCTTCAAAGAGCTGATCGGCTACTTTGGAGCGATCCAGCAGCTGGGCCATCAGGATGAACAAAGGGATTGCCACCAGGACGTAATTGTTCATCAACCCCCAGGTGTTGTTGGCGAACATGTCGAACAGACCGGGGATGTCGAAACCGTTGTCGATCAGACCGAACAGGGCCGCCACGGCGGCCAGCGTATAGGCCAGGGGATGCCCCAGGCAAATCGCAACAATCAGGGTGGCGAACATGGCCACCGTTAAAAATTCTGGACTCATTGATATACCCTTGCCTTTCCCTCGTCAGCTTTCCGCTTGGCCACGCAGCACCTGGATTTCGCGGATCAGGTTGGATACGCCCTGCAGCACCAGCACCAGCAGTGTGAACGCCATGATGATCTTGAACGGCCAGATGGCCGGTGCCCAGCTGGTGGAATTAAGTTCCCCGCCGGCAACCGAGGTCTGGGCAAACTTGATCGACCAGATGGTCAGGCAGGTCATCACCGGCAGAAAAAACACCAGTGTAGAGAAGATGTTGAGACCGGCCTGGGTTTTCCGTGAAGCCCGCGAAGAGAAGATATCCACCTTCACGTGTCCGCCGGTGACATCGGTGTAAGACAGGCCGAACATGTAGTGAATACCGTAGAGAAACGTGGTCACTTCAAAGCCCCAGATGGTGGGTGCATTGAACAGGTAGCGCATAAAAACTTCATAGAGCACCACCACCAAAAGCGGCAGGGCCAGCAGTGACGTCGCTTCCCCCTGTTTTTGACTGTATCCGTCAATTGCTTTGGAAAGTTTTGCGAACATAATTTCTTCCTTCTGACCGCATCCCTGTTGATCACAGGTCCGGCGGCGTAAAGCCGGGGGAAAGCATTCCCCCGGCTTCCAGCCCGAACATTTCATGAATTATTCGGGTCAGGGTCAATGGTGTGCGATCCATCCGGCGTCGACCGAGAAGACTTTGTCTGTCAGCCGGAACGCCGGCGGTGCACTATTCGTGAATCTTTCCTGAAACATAGGTTTCATACGGCCAGGGGGCCACGCCGCCGCGGGCTTCGCGCCAGACCGCAAACTCTTCCATGAACTTCTCCTGGGACTCCACAACTTTTTTGACATCGGGATATTTGGCCTTCAGGCCATCGACGTAGGTCTTGGCGGTTTTGCGGAACTGAATCAGCGTATCCTTGTCCATCTGGACGATTTCCACGGTCTTGGCAATACGGTTGATGGCTTCGGCATTGAGGGAATTGATCCAGTTGATGGACCACAGCTGGGTCTCTTTGGCGCAGATGTCGAGGATCCACTTCAGATCTTCAGGAAGTTTGTCGTAGGCATCTTTGTTGAAGAAGACATAGCACTGGCTGCCGGGCTGATGCACTCCCGGTTCGATGACGTATTTGGTAATTTCGTCAAATCCCATGGGATAGCTCATGGCCGGGGCGGAGAACTCCGCCGCATCGATGACGCCGCGCTCCAGGGCGAGGTAGACTTCGCCTCCGGGCAGCGGGCTGACTGAAGCGCCCAGTTCATTGAGGATGTCCATATACCAGCCCACGGTCCGAATGCGCATGCCTTTGAAATCTTCCATTTTGGTGGCGCGTTTGTTGGAGAAAAGCCCCATATCCTGACCGGTCTGACCGCAGGGCAGGGCCTGGAGATTAAACTGGCCGTAGATCTCCTGGGCCAGTTCCAAACCGCCCTTTTCGTACAGCCAGATATTGTAGCCTTCCGGGTTCAACCCGAAAGGCACATCCGCCAGGGGCACAAAGGCTTCATTCTTCCCTTTCCAGTAGCCGGCCCAGTCATGACCGGCCTGGGCCGAGCCCTTGCTTACGGAGTCAAAACTTTGCATGGCGGGCACGAGTTCACCGGCGGAAAACGGTTTGATGTCCAGGCGGCCGGCCGATGCCAGGCGCACGCTGTCGCAGAAATGCACCGCGATGTCGTAAAACAACAGGCCTTTGGACCAGGGCATGACCATCTTCCAGCGAATTTTTTCGTCCGACGTCTTGAACTTCACCCGTTTCGCCACGTCATGGCGTTCATCGGTGCCGAATTTCCCGCGTTTGGCACCGGCATAGGCAAACGATGCCGTCAATGAAAGAACCAGGACAAAACAAATGGCCAGTGTCAATTTACGTTTCATAATGCTCCCTCGCTCGTTGGGTTGGTGAATTCCAGCATGCCTACCTTGACGCCACAGCACGATGGATCGACAATTACCGGAGAGAACTTATCAACAAACGTGCCATTTGCTTTCAAAACTTAAATTTATATATATTTCGATATGTTATGGCATTCAAAGAACATAATTTTTTTGTTTGAACGGCATTTTGTCCGAAAAACCGGACGGCCGTCTCCCTGGCCCACCAGCGCTTTCGGGCGGGGCTGAGGGACCCCAAAAGATTATATTGGATTTGATATCAAACAGTTGGAGTACCGTCTGAAAATCCGGACAATCCACTTGAATTCCGGTTTTTCAGACCGGCCACATTGGAAGGGCACCGATTGCGACAGGAAAAATAGGATAGGGGGGACATGCCAGGAGGGGAGTCTATAAGCGGATGCCGTGCTTCTTCAGCATGGCATAAAAATGCGACCGGGACAGGCCGCTGCGGCGAACCATTGCCTGGATATCCCCCTGGCTCTTTTGAACCAACGTCTCGAAATAGACCTTCTCCATCTGATCTTTAAACGCTTTTAAGGAAGGGAATTCGGGGTTGGCAAAAAATTCGGCGGCGGCCAGGTCCAGCACCAGAGGCTGGGGGGGCTTGCCTGTCTGCCCCGAGATTGCGTCGGCGCCGCCGGATTGCTGCGCCACCTTGCAGCGGGCGGCCTGGATACGGATTTCCTTGGGCAAATGCATCGGGTAAAGGGTCTGATTGGCGCCTGATGCAACCACCGCCTGGGCCAGGGTATGATAGAGCTCCCGCACATTGCCGGGCCAGCTGTAGCCCGCCAGAATCGTAAACACTTCCGGGTCGACCCCCTTCGGAACGGTTCCGCTTTTCTCCGCAATCCGGGCCAGGCCGTTCAGGGTTAACGGCGGCAGATCGCCTTCGCGCTCCCGCAGGGGCGGCAGGTGCAAGGTCACGGTTTTCAGACGATAATAAAGATCCTCCCGGAACTGGCCATCCCTCACCATTTGGGGCAGATCCCGATGGGTGGCCGCAATCAGGCGAAAATCACTGCTGATCTCCTGGCTGCCGCCAACCGGTCGATATTTCCTTTCCTGCAAAACCCTCAGAAAACTTTTTTGGGAGGCGATGGGCAGTTCACCGATCTCATCCAGGAAAAGCGTCCCCTGGTGGGCCTGCCGGATCAGGCCGGAGCGGTCTTTGTCCGCACCGGTGAAGGCCCCTTTGCGGTGGCCGAAAAGAATGCTTTCCAAAAGACTGTCGGAAAGGGATGCACAGTCCACCACCACAAAAGCCGATGCCGACCTCAGGCTGTTGCGGTGGATCGTGCGGGCGAACAATTCCTTGCCGGTTCCCGTCTCCCCGGTGATCAGCACGTTGAAATCGGTTCGCGACGCCTGGGCGACGCTTTCGAAACACCCTTTGATGCCCCGGCTTTCGCCGATGATATCCCGGGTATTGAGGACCTTCAGGTCGTGGCGCGACTGCTTTTCCCGACGGTAAGCCAAAGCGCGCTGCAATGTCAGTTTGGTATTTTTGACCGGGGAGGGTTTGACCAGATAGTCCCAGACCCCGCCCTGAATCGCCAGTTCGGCCCCGTCGGGGTCACCCTTGCCGGTCAGGATAATGACTTCCGGCCGCGACGGCGCACGCTTGATGCCCGGCAGGGATTCGATGCCGTCGCCGTCCGGCAGCCGGACATCGAGGAAAACGACATCGAAATCACCGTCCCGCAGTTTCTGCAGTCCGACGGCCAGGGTCTGGGCGCAGGTGCCGTCGTATCGCATGCGATGCACCATGCTCAGCATGGTCTCGCAAACCTCGGGTTCGTCATCGATGATCAGAATGCGGGGTGTCTCTTCCATAATCGCTCTTATTCCAGCACTTCCCGGATTGCCTCGGACAAAATGGCCTTGTTATAAGGCTTTATAACGACTTTCCGTATGGAATCAATATGCCCGGACATGGCCACCGGGCTCTTGCGACCGGTCACCAGCATAATGGGGGTTTCCGGGTTTTTATCCCGGATCGCCTCGGCCAGTTCGATGCCGTTGACTTCCGGCATGTCATAATCCGTGATGACCAGATGGAAAGGTTCTTCGGCTTCCTCGATGGCCTGCTTGGCGGCCTGCCCCCCATTGCGGGCCTCGACCTGGTAGCCGAGTTTGCGCAGTACGCGCGGAATGATTTCCAGCTGATCCGGATCGTCTTCCACAAAGAGGATACGGCCCTTGCCGCGATAGACATTGGCGGCAGCCTCGCCGGCCGCCATTGTGTCGCCGCTGCCGGTCGGCAAAAAAATTTCAAACTGGGTTTCAACACCGGGATTGCTGCTGACCCGCGCCGCCCCATTATGCCCTTTGATAATGCCGTGGGCCACCGCAAGACCGAGCCCGGTTCCCTCCCCCTTGCCCTTGGTGGTAAAAAACGGATCGAAAATCTTGTCCTGGATCTCAATGGGAATGCCGGGACCGTTATCCGCAATGCTGAGTTTAAGATAGGCCCCCTCCCTAATTCCCAGCAGTTCGGCTTCATTGCCATTGAGATCCATCTGCTGGAGCATAATGCGGATTTTTCCGCCTTTTTCTTTGAGGGCCTGGAACGAATTGGTGCAGAGATTCATAACCACCTGATGAAACTGGGTTGGGTCGGCCATACAAGGGCTGAGATGGGGTTCGATATGAACATCCATTTCGATGTTCCCGGGCAGTGATGCACTGATCAACTGAACGGCCTCCTCCACCACGCCGGCAATGTCCGTCATGTGGATGCCTTCCTGGTCCGCCCGGCTGAAGGTCAGGATCTGCTGCACCAGTTGGCTGCCGCGCTCAGCTGCTTTCAGGCTACGCCGCAAATCCCTGGCGGTCTGGCTGTCAGAAGCAAGGTCTTCCAGAGCCAGTTCGGTGGAGTTATAGATGGATGTCAAGATATTGTTGAAATCATGCGCAATGCCGCCGGCAAGCGTTCCGATGGCCTCCATTTTGGTGGATTCCAGCATGCGGCGCTCCATGATGATATTCTGGGTGACATCCTCCGCGCTGGACAATACGCCCACCACATCCCCCTTATCGTCATGCAGCGGCATACGGTTGACCAGCATCCATTTCTTTTCGCCCTGCCGGTTGTGGACCGGCCAGCGCATGCGGTAGGCGGGCTGGTTGGAAGTCGTCACCGCCCGGTCGGTATCCATGCTTTTGACGGCTTCCGCCTTTTTAAGAAACAGATCAAGGTCCTGTTTGCCGATGATGTCATCCACATCGTCAATATTGAAAAACGCCCCAAAACTTTTGTTGGCACCCAGATAACGCAAATCCCGATCTTTCCAGTGAACCAGCTGCGGGATATTGTCCAGTACCAGTTTGAGCATCTGCTGGGATTCACGCAAGTTCTTCTCGGCGGTCTTACGCTGGCTAATATCTTCAATAAACCCTTCATAGTAGCGAATCCCGCCATCTTCGCCCCATACCGAGCGAAGATGCTGGGTTACGATAATCTTACGCCCATCCTGGGTCCAGCACTCCCGCTCGAACTGCACCGGGGCCAGTCCATCGATGGTGGGATCCACCGGCTTTTGAGGCTTGAAACAAAGGGCACCGGGCATTTCCGCACCGGCCATCTTCAGCTCGGTTAAACTGTCAAAGCCCAGCATGTTGGCCAGGGCCGGATTGGCGTCCAAGATACGGCCGTCCGCCGAGGCCCGGAAGATCCCTAAAGCGGAATTTTCGAAAATACTCCGATACTTCTCTTCCGCCTCGATCAACTCGCGTTCGGCCTTTTTCCGTGCCGTGATATCGTAGACGACCCCCACCAGACCCGATATTTCGCCTTTGGCATTGCCGTAGGAGGCTTTGTGCAAGATCACGTCCTGGCGGTCCGGGCCGGCCGTGGACAAACTGGCTTCGTATATCCGGATCCCGTCCTGCGTCATCAACTCGTCGTCGACCCCATCGGTCAATTGCGCCGGACCGACGGCGCTGAAACTTTTGATATTGCGGCCGATGATATTGCGGCGGTCGAGTTGAAACCATTTCTCAAAGGCTTCGTTGCATTCCGTTACGACACCATGTTGATCTTGGAAATAAATCGGAATGGGGATGGTATTCATCAGGAGCTTGACGAAAGCCAGCTGCTCCTTGATGCGCTGCTCGATCGCCCGCCGCTCGGAGATGTTGAACATCAGCACCACCAGGGTCACCGTGATGACCGTCATACCGATCACCAGCGCCCAAAAAAGCTGCCGGTTGATTTGGAACAGATAGGAGGTATGGTTGATCAGGGAGCTTTCCGGCGGCAGGTCCGATGTGGATATTTCAAACCGTTTCAACAAGTTGTTGTCGAAAATATAGGGCTCGTCGTTGGGCGCCTGCACCGGGATGTCGGCAGGCTTTTCCCCCTTGAGCACCCGTACCAGAATATCGCCCGCAGCCGCCCCGTGGGCAAAACCACTCAACACTTTTCCCCCCACGATGCCGGATCCCAGCATGAATTCCCAGTTGCTGTAAATGGGGGCATCGGTCGCGGTGTAGAGCTTGCTGAGAATCTCATTGGCCGAATAGCGTTCCCCTTCGTCATCCATGTAGAAGGGGATAAAATAAAAAATGGCCTCTTCGGCCACCGCCTTGGCCTGCTCCAGAATAGGCTGGAGTTGATCGGAAACCACAAACTCGATTTCCGGCCGGTCGTGGAAATCGGCGATGGCCGCCCGGACCTGGTTGCCGATGGCCCGGCCGGTGGTGCCCAAATCGCCGATGACGACAATCTTGCGGCGTTCCGGATGAAAGCGCAAGGCCATACGCAGGTTGGTTTTGACATCGAAGTCTTCCGTCACGCCGGTTATATTGGCCTGGTCGCGAATCAAGGAAGCGTTGAAATCGTTGATGCCGCAAAAGATCACGGGAATGCCGGGGAACAAACGGTCGCGAAACTGCAAAATAAAATCGAAGGCGTTGTTGTCGGAAACAACGATGGCATCGATGTCAATCCCCTGATATTTAAAAGCATAGATCCCATAAAGGGACATTTTGACATTGTCGTCATAGCGCTGTTTGGAATCCATATATTCAATATTGAGGGCAATATTCAGATCACTTGCGCCAATGACGCTCTTAAGGCCTTCAGTCAGGCTGTCCGACCAGATATAGCCGTCCTGATAGGAATTGAGGTGCAGCACGTTCAATCGGTCGGAGGCCACCGCCCGGGCAGCACCGCCCCCAAAAGACGCGACCGCCATCAGCACCAATCCCATCATGGCAACGCGAAACCATCGTTTTGTCATTCCATAACTCCCCTGTACCACTGCCCGGTCCAAACCATCCATTGTGGAGGGTGTTCCGCCAGCTTTCATCAGCCCCACACAATTTGCAAAAATTACGCCATTGACGTATGAAATGTCGACAGCAGATCCTGTCGTGTCAACCCTCACCATACAGCTTCCAGGACATGAGGCAACATACCATGAGCAACCACCGGCTGCTAACCCGGATATTTCTCGCGTTCGAGATGTTCATGGGCAAGGCATCAGGGGCGCCGCTGTACGCCTGTACCGCAAGCCCCTGATAACGCAGCCAATGGGCATCTCGGGCGCGCCCGTAGGGTGAAATTTTTTCTGCCTTTTTGGAAAACAGCGCAGGTTACAAACTGTTACCGAAAAATCAAACCTCGAATAGCGCTTATGCCGTCGATATATTTATATAAAATTTATTGTGCTAAAAATTTTCATGAAATATTCGGGCTAATCTGCCAGGCGTTGGCATTATACGTGGCCACTCTGGCGATTGTCATCGGAATCCCTCTGGAATCGTCCAACACATGGGCCGCTCTATCCGGCCCGCCACCGGCAGGCGATGCCGACGCCCTGCTGATCGAGTGCCTGGGCACCTACCACCCGTCGAATTCCTCGCCCTTGCGCCAATTTTTCGATGAGCGAATCCAGCCTTATCTGGATGACCGCCATGTATCCCAGTTTGTCGTCGGCCAGGGAGAAATTCGGGTCTTTATCGAACGTCATCGCCCTTATTTCGAAAGCCTCTTCCGCCGGATGCACCCCGGTGGAGACGCAGAAGAGTATGCCTTCTTTATCGAGCAGTTCGTGGCACCACCTAATGTGGAGATGGGTACCTTCTTTTTTAAGGAACGATTCGGCAGGAACGAACCCTTCCCGATCATCCTTTTTGACGCCGCTTTTGACGGAGAAGGCATCACCACCGTAGCCGACTTGATCGCCGCACTGCAAAACTACGAAATTCCGCGCCTGGCGTGCATGGGTCATGGCATGGATTTCGGTACGTTTCGCCTAAACCGCAAGCGCTTTTTGAGACACCATCTGACCGCGGTAAAGCTCACCCTGGAATGCTGGGCCATCGACCATATCCTGACGGATGCGGCCAGGGCCCGAATACACATCAGCTCCGGATTTAAAGCGGAACTGACCAACAACTACATTCGCTACTACCGCATGCTGGAACGCTTGGTGGAGGGACGCTACTATGTGATCGACCCGGCGGGCAATCCCTTTTTCATCGAGACGCCCCTCGATCTGGAACTGGCCCGAGCGCAATTGGCGCGCATGCACTATGGGCTGTCGCCGGATCCCGATACGGGGCGCTTCACGCTGGTGCCTGCCGATCTGAATCCCGATAAGGACCAAAATCCACCTGCACCCTATTGAAAAAAATTGCAGCTATAGTTCCGCTACTGCCCAGGCCATAAAAAAAGGGTCTAGCGGCATGCGCTAAACCCTATTGATTTCGTGGCGGGAGCGACGAAACGCGAATGCGCGCCCTCCCAGGCATTAGAGTTTCTGATCTGGAAAGCGCCCTGTCAATCTATTGATTGCCGGGCGAAGTCCCCGGGATAATGGTTGCCCCCGCTCTCGATCCTTAATGTCTGTCCGGCATCCGCTTGGGCTTATCGGTCCAATTCTTTCTTGTTTCGTTATTTGCGTATAGGCGGTATCGTCTACCACTTTTCTGACAACACATCTTCAAGCGCCTGTAAAAAAGCCCCTTCCCGCCCCTGTTCGATCAGGGATGCCGCGGCAAAGCGATGACATCCGTCTGCGGCGCCCCCTACGCGCTCGGTCGCACGCGGAATAAGGGTCATCAAATCCGGAAACTGCCCTTCAACAATCCGAGCCTTCAACTGTCGGGGAACGCGGGCGGATATTTTGGTCAGCTTGCCCTGGATGAAGCCGATTCCAGGCATTTCGGCGGGTAGATGCTGAAAACCGATAATATATTTATCCAGTGCAACCTGTTCCCGTTCGGTGAGGAATTCCAGGAAAAGGCCGATGGCTTTGACACCCATGGGCACAAAACGACCCTTTACATCAATCCACTGTATATGCGTGGACCCCGAAAGGCCCTTGTAGCGAATGGCTTCGGCTTCCCTTTCAAAACACGACGATTTTAACGCGGCAAGCCTTTCGGCAATCCGAAGTGCCTCCTGCCCCTCTATCCCAAGCAGATAGTCAACGCCCGTCGTGGCGTGCCCGGAATAAAAGCCCACGGATCCAAGGAGATTCAATAGGTCCACAATCTCCTCTATGGGTCTGTTGCTGTAACGGGGTATCGTATACCCCCCTTGGCAAAGGGAAACTTCGCCCTGTTCAAGGGCTGTATCGAGCAGCAATCGATTCAGGCCCGTCATGGTCCCCGAGGTCATCTGGCCGTCCCCAACCGCCCCGATCACCCCCATCAGGGCCAGCAAGGCTTTCGAATCGCGGGCCTCAAAGAAGGCCGCCTTGAGAAGTTCATCGGCGAAAAGGGCGCATACAGCAGCCCCCGATGCGTCGATATCGCCGCTGATGCCTTCATGTTCGGGATTCAAATGAACGATCTGGTCAGAAGGGGCCGCCCCTGGCAAATGGTGGTCCAGGATGATCACCAACTGATCGTCGCGCGTATACCTGTCGATCAAATGACAGGACTGACCGCCCAGATCGGCATAGAGGATACAACCTCTTTCTGCAGCATGAATGGCCTCAACCACAGGCGCATGTACCTTCTCGATCGGGAGCAGTCGACAGCTTATAACTAGCTTGCGAAAGACACAGGCAAGGGCGGCCGCGGCCGCAATGCCGTCAGCGTCATTGTGATGAACGACGGTGGTGGAAACCCGGGAACGGCCGACGGCGACCTTGAAAAAAAGTGCGGCGGCCCTGCGTGAGTCCTCGCGAAATGCCTTCAATCGATCTTTTTTCATGTTGTCATGACTCTTCAGAGATTAATCGTCCGGATTCCTGCTCGAAAACGAGGATGCTATCAGGAGGCAAGACCATCTTGATCCTGGCCCCGGATGACAGGCTGATTTCCTGAGTTGCAAGGAGGCTGAATGTTTGTCCGCCGCACCGCACGCGCAGAACGGTTTCCGGCCCAGCCGGGAGAACCGTACGGACTTCGCCTTCCAGGGAATTCAACTGCTTTTGCTCCACAATGAGGATGCTTTCCGGTCGTATTCCCGCCACCACGTTCATGCCGGTGGGGAGGTCCTTGTAGGTTGTTCGTAAAAACACATCCCCATTTTCGACGAACACACCGCATTCGTCCCCTTGACGGCCGGTTCGGCCCTTTATCATATTGATTGCCGGGTAGCCGATGAAATCCGCTACGAAAAGGTTGGCCGGATGCCTGTAAATGGTCTTGGGGGGTGCTATCTGTTCAATGAGACCACGATTGATCACGGCGATGTGGCTTGCCATGGTCTGGCCTTCCACCTGATCGTGGGTCACATAAACCGTCGTCGCACCGGTTTGGGAATGGATATTTTTGATCTCCGCCCGCATTTCGAGGCGCAGTTTGGCGTCCAGGTTGGACAGGGGTTCGTCCATCAGCAGGATGTCCGGTTTGTTCACCAACATGCGGGCCAGGGCCACCCGCTGCTGCTGGCCGCCGCTCATCTCCTGGGGGTAGCGCTTCTGCATGTTGTCGAGCTGCATGTAGGCGAGTATATCGTCCACCTTTTTCGCGATGCTTTTGGCGTTTTCACGCTTCACCTTGAGCCCGAAGGCAATATTCTCGGATACCGTCATATGGGGCCACAGGGCATAACTTTGGAAAACCAATCCAACGGATCTTTCTCTGGCTGGCAGGAAAATACCTTTGCTGCTGGAAAAGACGAGGCGTCCTTTGAGATAGATTTCCCCTTGGGTGGGTATCTCCAGTCCAGCAATCATTCTCAGGATCGTGGTCTTGCCGCATCCGGACGGCCCCAGAAGGGCGAGGAATTCCTTCTCCTGGATGGCAAAGCTGACGTTATCCACGGCCACCACGTGGCCAAACACTTTCCGCAGATTTTTGACCTCAATGAGGGGCGTTTCCATATCTTCCGATTCCAATGCCACGCCGCTTTAGCCGGCGCTCTGGCAGCGTTTCCCGGACGGGGAGGCGCTCATCATATCGCCCCCTGTCGGCCCAGCCTGCGGGAAAGCAGTTCCCCCACAACGACAATGACGATGATCAGCACGCTGATGGCGCTGGAGAACTGGGCATACCCCTGCTCTTGATAGCGGAAGGTCATGGTCGTCAGGGTGCGGGTTTCCGGCGTGACAAGCAGAATGATCAACGAGAGTTCCCGCATGACGGTAATGAACACAAGCACAAACCCTGAAATCGCCCCCTGGATGGACAGGGGCAGAATGATCTTGCGAAATCGCATGGTCCACCGGGCGCCCAAGGTTTCGGAAGCCTCTTCAAGTTCGCTTCCGATCTGCAGCATGGACGTGATGCCGGCGCGGCCGGTGAACGGTAGATTTTTAGCGACACAAACCAGCGCCACAAGAAAAAAAGTGCCATAGAGAGCCGGGATGGGGCCGATATTGTGGGAGAAAAGAGCCAGATAAAGCGCGCCAAAAGCGATGCCCGGGACGAGGTAGGGCAGAAATGACATTTGTTCGACGGCCGCAGACAATCGCGTATGTCTCCCCTTGACTACGGCGTAGCCAATAAAAATGCCGAACAGTCCGGCGAGGACCGATGCCGTCAGGGCCAGCTTGATACTGTTCCATGCGGCCCCGATAATCAATGGATTGCGCAGGATACCGGCCTCGCCTTCCGCAAAGGCGGTATTGGCCTCTCCGATCCAGAACAGCAGGGTCAGGTGCTTTAGGGAGTAGTCGCTGGGATAAAGCGCAAACGTTTGCCATAAAATGAGCAAAAACGGGAGGAGCACGGACATAACACATAGCAGGGCAACCATGCCCAAAACGGGGTAGCGCAATCTACCCAGCGCCGTCGGCGAGATCTGGAATCCCTTGCCCGCAATGGTCACGTAGCTTTTGCTTTTGCCGATCAATCGCTGATTGAGATAAATGATTACGGAAGAAATCGCAATCAGCACAAAAGCCAGGATATACCCCACGGAGGGGATACGATTGATAATGTTCGCGTAAATTTGGGTGGATAGGGTGTAGTAGCGCACTGGCGTACCAAGGAAGTAAGGGGTACCGAAGGTGCCCAGAATGCGGGAGAAGGTCAATATAAAACTGGACATCAGGGCCGGGAGCACCAGGGGAAAAGTGATGCGTCGCAGGATATAGGTCCGTGAGGCGCCCAGGATCTCGCCGGATTCCTCTAACCTGGAATCGATACTGGCTAGTGCCGCCGAAACCAGCAGAAACGTAAACGGGAAATAGTGGATCGATAGCGTTACCACAATGGGCAGATACCCGTAGGAGAGCCAGTCCGGCGGACTTAGCCCCGTGAGATACTGAAAAACACCCGCAGCCCCCCCGATGCGGTCGTTCTTGAAAAGGTTGAGCCAGGCGAGTGCGTGAATATAGGAAGGGATGACGTAGGGCAGCACCGCCACCGTGGTAATGGATTTTTTAAAGGGAAGATCGGTGCGGGCCACCAGCCATGCCAAAAAAGCCCCGATCGTCATGGCGCAGGCGGACACGCTGAGCGAGATGGCAAGCGAGTTATACAGGGGACGAAGGAGCGTGTTTTTGGTAAGCGCACTGGCAAATACGCGTTTCCAGTGGAAAAGCGTCAATTCCCCCGGAGTGGCATGGCGCGACAGGCGAATATCGGCGAACTGCCAAACAAAAGAATCTTTCACCATTTTGGCAAACGGAAGGAGGACGATGAAAAGCAAAATCGCCAGCAAAACAAACGAAATGACGATATGCGGCCGACGGATGTAGTTTTTAAACCGGCTGTAACTTAAAAATGTCCTGCGTGCTTTCATCGACCCGGAGCGACTCCGTTTTTATTACATTCTCGATTCAGAACATACCGACATCTATGCATTCCGCTAACGCCTGCATTCGCCCCCTTCGCGTTTCCTGCGCCCCTCTATTGCAGGTGCGCCAACCAGAAATCGAGAACCTTTTGCCCATTGTACCATACGTAGTTCGGATCCGCCTTCCAAAGCTTCAAGTCCGACAGGCTCTTCGAGCCCTTGGGAGGCGCCACGTCTTTGCGAACAGAAAAATTCCCCAAGACGTAATAAGGTTTGTATCCCTGACCGCCCTTGGCATCCCCCATCATCCAGTGGATCAACAGCTTGGCGGCATTGGGGTGCTTGGTCTCGTTGACGAGGCCAACAACCACATCCGTACTGATCCCCATAACCGGAGCGATATCCACCATTACGTCAAATTTGAGATTGGGATCTTTTTTCTTGTCGCGCAAACGGGAATAGGCTGTAAATCCCACAGGGGGATTGTCCTGACTGGAGAGGCCCACGGCCTTGGCGACATCATTCGTGGAGCCTTGGATGATGGCATCGTTGTTGAGCAGTCGGAGAATCCATTCGTAGCCGGCATTCTCGACACCCGAACTCAGTTTAATCTCTTGGCCAAACACTTTTTCGTATTCCACGGCCATTTCATCAGCATGCTGGACAATCGTCGCCAGTACTTCGACAAATTCAGATAGTTTCTGGGGGTCGGGGAAAATAACGCGCCCTTTCCACTCGGGCTTGGTCAAATCCCACAGCGACGTTATGGGAGGGGCACTCATCTTCGCGTTGTTATAGATCAACGCATCCACACTGGCGTGATGAACGAGGAGCGGTTCCTGGTATTGCGTTGGAATGAGATCCGCCAAATCCGACGGCACATAATTGAAAACCAGTTTTTTGTTATAGAGTTCATTGATGACGGTTGCGGGGTCTTTCAGGAAAATAACGTCGGCAACGTAATTTTTGGCCGCCTGCTCGGCCAAAACCTTGGTGACGATCTCGGGGGAATCCATGTCGAAACCATTCACCTTGATGCCGGGATATTTTTCTTCGAAGGTCTTACCAAATTTAAAAACGCGTGATGAATAGGAATAGATATTCACCTCGCCTTCGGCCTTGGCGGCCTGGTAGAGCGCTTGCTCATTGAACGGTTCCGCAACGCCTGTTGAAAAGGAAAAACACGTGGCCAGGAATACAAGGCAAAGGACCCAAATGGTCGTACGCATGGCGATTCTCCTTTCACGATAATCGTTTGATGACGCCTTTCATGAATGGTTGTTTAGATGAACAAAAAAACCGCGCTGATTCAGCGCGGTCGGATTCATTTCAAGTTGTTGTCCTCACACCCATCGTCAGGCGGTATGGGGCTTTGGGTGAAAATACGTTGGGTAATGCCAACAATCATTTCTGATCCCCATCATAAAGCGGAGGCTATCCATCCATTTTGAGCGAATGCTTACTACCTAACCCTTTCACTAGGCAAATTCAAGAAGTATTCAAGTAAGTACTGGAATTTTTTGAATGCTATCAGCACTCAATCTTTTCAGCTTGAAGGCGGTGTGTGATAAAAAGCTTTTTCAACAAGTTAAGCATCATGAAATAAAATGTGAAGTTAAAATTTGGAGCGTTAGAGAAGCGCCGCGGCATAAGCAACCTACTGGCAGCGTCATGGAAGGTATACATCATAGGGTCTGGTTCCCGGTATTGTCCAGCACCTGAGAAATGTCTTAAATGAAGTTGCCGCAGTGATGCCGCCACGACAACGGCATAAAAAAAAGGGTTTAGCGGCATGCGCTAAACCCTTTGATTTCGTGGCGGGAGCGACGAGACTCGAACTCGCGACCTCCGGCGTGACAGGCCGGCGTTCTAACCAGAACTGAACTACGCCCCCGTGAATTGAGACTCCGGTATATAGACTGTTTCCGGAGCAGCGTCAACAAAAAAAGTGGTGGGCGGAACAGGGCTTGAACCTGTGACCCTCGGCTTGTAAGGCCGATGCTCTCCCAACTGAGCTACCCGCCCGTTGACGGACTGCCTTGATACTTGATCCTTGCCTTCCTGTCAAGCGGAAAACCCGCCAACACATCAAAAATACAGAAGGATCGGCGCGCCCACTATCAGTTCAGCGGGGCGGCCGAGTTGCCCTTGCCCTCGCCTTCCCCAATGCCAAAGGGTAAATCCACTTCTTTGAAAAGACGATCCCCGTCATCCAGGATCAGGGCGTGGGTGAGCACTTCATCCATGTGCTCCACCGGCACAATGGTCATGCTGCGGGATATCAGCCTGGGAATGTCCTTGAGATCCTTTTCATTTTCCTTGGGAATCAGGACGGTCTTGATACCGCCGCGGTGGGCGGCGATAATTTTTTCTTTCAGGCCGCCGATAGGCAGCACACGGCCCCGCAGGGTGATTTCGCCGGTCATGGCGATATCCCGGCGTACCGGCCGTTTGGCCAGGGCCGAGACGATGGAGGTGCACATGGCGATTCCGGCCGAGGGCCCGTCCTTGGGAATGGCGCCCTCGGGGATATGGATGTGCAAGTCGAGCTTGCGATAAAATTTTTCGTCGATCATCAAGTTGGCCGCCCGGGAGCGTACGTAGCTCACGGCTGCCTGGGCGGATTCTTTCATCACATCGCCCAACTTTCCGGTGACGGCGACATTGCCCTTGCCGGGCATGGTCAGGGTCTCCACGATCAGGAGTTCCCCGCCGACCTGGGTCCAGGCCAGTCCCGTCACCATGCCGACCTGGTCCTTTTCCTCGATCTGGTCCTGCTTGAAGCGGGCCGGCCCGAGATATTTGGCGATGGACTGGGCGGTAACGTTATAGGTGCCGTTGCCCTGTTTCTTGACCACCTGCTTGGCGATCTTGCGGCAGATGGAGGCAATCTCGCGCTCGAGATTACGCACCCCGGCTTCCCGGGTGTAGCGCCGGATAATGGTCAGGATGGCGTTTTTGGAAAATTTGACGTCCCGTCCTTCCAGGCCGTTGGCCTCGATCTGTTTGGCCACCAGGAAGTCTTTGGCAATGTTGTACTTTTCGTATTCCGTATAGCCGGGCAGGCGGATGATCTCCATCCTGTCCTGCAGGGGCAGGGGAATATCGGGCAATGTATTGGCCGTGGTGATAAACAGGATATCCGACAGATCGTAGTCCACATCCAGATAGTGATCGTTGAAGCTGTAGTTCTGTTCCGGATCCAGCACCTCCAGCAGCGCAGCCGAGGGATCGCCCCGGAAATCCATGCTCATCTTGTCCACTTCGTCCAGGCAGAAGACCGGATTGTTGACGCCGACCTTTTTTAGGGATTGCATGATCTTGCCCGGCATGGCCCCGATATACGTCCGCCGGTGGCCGCGGATTTCCGCCTCGTCCCGCACGCCGCCCAGGGAAAGGCGAACATATTTACGCCCGGTGGCGCGCGCCACGGATTTGGCCAGGGAGGTTTTCCCAACCCCCGGAGGCCCCACCAGGCAGAGAATCGGCCCTTTCACCTTCCGGGTCAGGGTCTGGACGGCCAGATATTCAATAATGCGTTCCTTGGGCTTTTTGAGACCAAAGTGGTCCTCGTCCAAAACGACCTCGGCGGCGTCCAGATCCTGGTTGATCTCACTGACATCGAACCAGGGCAGGCTGATCAGCCAATCGATATAATTGCGCACGACCGTGGCTTCCGCCGACATGGGCGTCATCATCTTCAGCTTGCGAAACTCCTGCTTGACCTTTTCGGTCCCTTCCTCGGACATTTGCTTGGCTTCAATCCGAGCTTCCAGTTCCTCCAGCTCTTCGCTGGGATCGTCCTCAGCCCCCATTTCCTTCTTGATGGCCCGCATCTGTTCATTCAGGTAATAATTGCGCTGGGTCTTCTCCATCTGTTCCTTGACCCGCCCTTTGATACGCTGGTCCATACGCATGACCTCGATTTCCATCTTGATCAGGCTGACCAGATCCGACACGCGCTCGGTCGCCGAAACCGTATCGAGCAAACGCTGCTTGTCCTCCACCTTGAAGGCGAAATGGGCCGCCACCGTGTCGGCCAGTTTGGACGGGGAACTGATTTCCCCCACGCTTTCCATCAATTCTTTGGAGATACTCTTGTTCAGCTTGGCGTATCGCTCAAAATTTTCCAGCACCGACCGGCACAGGGCCTTGGCCTCGATCGGGTCGACTTCCTGCTCCGGCATGGGTGCCAGGGCCACATTGAAATAATCCTCTTTCTCTAAAAACCGCAGGATGCGCGCCCGGCGCTCTCCCTCCACCAGGGCCTTGACGGTGCCGTCCGGCAGCTTCAATAACTGCAGGACCTTGCCGATGGTCCCCACCGGGTTGATGTCCCCCTCCTCCGGTGTATCGATGCCCGCACTTTTCTGGGTGGACAGGAAAACCCGCTTGTCCCGTCCCATGGCATTGGCCAGGGCGTTGACGGACTTGGTACGCCCCACGAAAAGCGGTGCCACCATGTGCGGGAAAACAACGATATCGCGCAACGGCAGAAGCGGAAGCTGGATGGCTTCCTCATCAGAATCGTCTTTGAAGATATTCGGAATGTTTACCATGATTGTTCACTTCCTGATTTTTAGAATATGGATCGATCGGTTTCGATTTGGCCGGCTGACGGACGGCCATTGTTCAATGGCCACATCATTCATTCTTAAAGTAATCGGAAAACGCTTGCATTTCAAGCTCCGCCACCGGCGATACGACCTTGGCAGCATGGCCATATCCCGCGGGCTGGATCACGCGCCCGTGCAGACGTATCGAATCAATCCGGCCAAACTGGAAGCTGGCCCGGCCCCACCAGAAAAATCGGCCCGTGGTGTACCGCAAAGGAAGCGGCACTGCCATGGGCCGACAACATCCCTGCCAAACAAGCGTTTAGGGGCGATCAAGCCTGCTTCTTGGTTTTGGTCTGGTCGAAGAGCAGGATGGGGTCCTCTTTATTCAACACCACGTCTTCGCTGATCACGCACTCCTTGACATTTTCAACCGAAGGCAGTTCGTACATGATATCCAGCAGGGTTTTTTCCAAAATCGCCCGCAACCCGCGAGCCCCGGACTTGCGCTTGACCGCTTCTTTGGCAATGGCGGTCAGGGCGCTGTCGGTAAAACGCAGATTCACGCCCTCGATCTCGAACAGTTTGCGGTATTGTTTGACCAGCGCGTTTTTCGGTTCGGTAAGAATGCGTACCAGGGATTGCTCGTTGAGCTCGCCCAGCGTGGCAATGACCGGCAGCCGCCCCAGAAACTCCGGGATCAGTCCGAACTTGATCAGATCTTCCGGCTGGACACCCAGGAGGATTTCACCAATGCTTTTGTCCGATGATTTAACGATTTCGGCGCCAAACCCCATGACTTTGGAGCCATGCCGGCGCTGGACGATTTTTTCCAGGCCGTTGAAGGTGCCCCCGCAGATGAAAAGGATATTGGAGGTATCCACCTTGACGAAATCCTGCTGGGGATGTTTGCGCCCGCCTTTGGGGGGCACACTGGCGGTGGTCCCCTCGATGATCTTTAAAAGGGCCTGTTGGACACCTTCACCGGACACATCCCGGGTGATGGAAGGATTGTCGCCTTTGCTGGCAATCTTGTCGATCTCATCGATATAGACAATACCCTTTTTGGCCCGCTCGACATCATAGTCGGCATTCTGCAGCAGGGACAAAATGATGTTTTCCACATCCTCGCCCACATAACCGGCTTCGGTCAGGCTGGTGGCATCGGCGATGGTGAAGGGCACATTGAGAAAACGGGCCAGGGTCTGGGCCAGAAGGGTTTTGCCGCAGCCGGTGGGTCCGATCAGCAGGATATTGCTCTTCTGCAATTCGACATCACCCGCATGAATGGTCGAATTCAGACGCTTGTAATGATTGTAGACGGCCACGGCCAGAATTTTCTTGGCCGCTTCCTGCTCAATGACATAGTCATCCAGAAGCTCTTTGGTTTCTTTGGGCGCCAGGAGATTTTCAAGTGCATCCGCGTCTTTTTCGCTCTCCTCTTCGATAATTTCGCTGCAGAGCTGGATACATTCGTCGCAGATGTACACCGCCGGGCCGGCAATCAGCTTGTTGACTTCCTTCTGGCTTTTGCCGCAAAACGAGCAAAACAGATTGTCATTGTCGTCGTCTTTATGCGTCATCTTTTTTCTCCGTGACGGCGTCTTTGTCGCCGAGATCGTCACGCTTGGCGATCACGTGATCCACGAGACCGTAAGCGCAGGCTTCCTCGCCGGACATAAAGTAATCACGATCCGTGTCGGTCTGCAACTGTTCAATCGGCTTCCCGGTATGGACGGACAGGATGTTATTGAGATCCTGTTTCATCCGCAGCATCTCGCGGGCATGGATTTCAACATCCGAGGCCTGCCCCTGGAAACCGCCCATGGGCTGATGGATCATGATACGGGCATTGGGCAGGGCGTAGCGCTTGCCCGCCGATCCCGCCGCGAGAAGGACGGCCCCCATACTGGCGGCCTGACCGATACAGACCGTCGCAATATCTGGTTTTACATACTGCATGGTATCATATACGGCAAGTCCGGAAGTCACAACCCCCCCGGGCGAATTGATGTAAAAATTGATGTCCTTTTCAGGATCTTCAGACTCGAGGAACAATAATTGGGCGATAATGAGGTTGGCAACGTCATCATTCATGGCGGAGCCCAGGAAAATGATCCGATCCTTCAGCAGGCGGGAATAAATGTCATAGGCCCGTTCCCCCCGACTGCTCTGCTCGATGACCATAGGGATTAGCGGCACGTTTTGTCTCCTTTTTAAGGTGTCTGGTGTTGGCCGGCGAAACGATCCGATGAGAGGCGGGGCCCCAACCGTTCAAGGGTTGCGGCCCCGTAAGCCGGGGAGGCGATTTCATGCCGGGCAGCCCCGATTATTCGCTCTTGTCGTCTTCAGCAGGTGTTTCCAGCTCCGGCTCGACTTCCGTGATGGAACTCCTATCAATGATAAGCGCCATTGCCTGTTTTTCAAGTAACGCGTGCTTGAACACATCGATCCGGTCGGGATTCTGGGCGTAAAACTGCTTGATGACGTCTGCCGGCTGATTGAAACTGTCGGCCATTTCCTGGTAGCCGTTTTCCAGCTGTTCGTCGGACACCTCCAATGATTCCTGGGATATGATTTTGCCCAGGATCATATGGCGCCGCACTTGGTTGACCGCGGTTTCGCGATATTTTTCCTGCAGACCGGCATCATCCAGGCCCAATTCCTCCATAGAGGTATTGTGATACGCAAATTTCTGTTTGGCCTCGTTGACGATGATCTCAAGCTCCTGGGCGACCAGGGATTCCGGCACCTCAAATTCCTGCTGCCCGAGGAGGGCCTCGAAAACCTGTTCGTTCAACTCCTGCTCCTGACGCTTGCCGTAGCCCATGGATAAATTTTCATTGATTTTGGTCTTGAGATCCTCGAGGGACTCGAACTGCCCCAGCCGTTTAGCCATTTCATCGTCAATTTCGGGAAGATGCTGCTCCCGAATGTCCTTGAGGGTCACATGAAAGGCCACCGTCAGTCCGGCCAGTTTTTCGTTGAAATAATCATCGGCAAAATTGACTGTGATTTCCTTTTCTTCGCCGGCTTTGATGCCAATGAGCCCGGCATCGACATCCGGATGGATCAGCCCGTCACCGATTTTCATGTTGAAATTTTCGGTCCGCTGGGTCTCGGCAAAAGGCTTGCCATCCTTCAAGCCCTCGTAATCGACCGTTACATAGTCCCCGTCGGCCACCGGGCGCTCCTCCTCGATGGGTACCATGCGGGCCAGGTTGTTTTGCAGCATCTGCAATTGGGCCTCCACCTCTTCATCGGTGGCTTGATACATGGTCTTTTTCAGCTCGAATCCATCGAGATTAAAGGGCTCCAACTCGGGCTGCACCTCGACGGTGGCGACAAAGCTGTAGGCTTCATCGGCCTTGAGTTCGGGGGGATCGATTTCCGGAGTCCCGACCACATTCATCTTGGATTCCTGCAGGACCTCGATAAAAGATTCCTGAATCAGCCGGCCCGAGACATCCGCCCGCACATCTTTGCCAAACATACGCTCGAGGACCGAACGCGGGGTCTTGCCCGGCCGGAACCCCTTCACCTTGGCATTTTTTTTCAAGTCTTTATAGGCGCTGTCCAATTCACGCACGACATCTTCTTTGGGGACCTCGATGGTGAGTTTCTTTTTTACGGGACTCTGGTCTTCAACTGAAAAATTCATTCGGATTCCTTTCCGGGCAAACCTTGCTACCGCGCATTACGGTGTCAGGCTCGATCAAATAACATGTCGCCGAAAGCGGTCGGCGGAGGCAATATTGCTTTAATATCGGTCTATTGAAAAACCCCTATACGTCGAGTGCCCGGAGTCGTTCATCTCCAGGCACTCTCTAAACCTTTGGATGTGGTGCGAGAGGGGAGACTTGAACTCCCACTCTGTCGCCAGAGCTGGATCCTAAGTCCAGTGCGTCTACCAATTCCGCCACTCTCGCAGATGCCGTACTACGCAAAAATAAATGGTTAAATTAATATGAGCAGATTTGGGTGTCAAGAAAATTTGGGCCGTTTGCCACGTCCAGAATCCATCTTATATAACCCGAATATATAATGGAAGGAGTATCTGACTGGATAAGCAAGGGGGGGGCTTTGCGCTTGCACCCCCGTATAAACCATGATAGGGAAGCGCCGACAAGTTTCGGGGCGTAGCGCAGTCTGGTAGCGCGCCTGCTTTGGGAGCAGGATGTCGGGGGTTCAAATCCCTCCGCCCCGACCAATCCAATCAAGACCCCGGATCTGCCCCCCTTTTTTCAGCCCCCCGCTACAGCCCGCACTTTAGCAGGACGCCGCCTGAAATGGGCTCGGACAGAATATCTGATCCATCGCCCCGTCAAAAAGTCGGCATGCGAATTGATCATCAGATCATTGTGATACAAAACCACGCAATATTTTCGAGACGCGCACCTTCATTCCTTTTCAGGCCGGAATCAGGCCTCCACGGCCACGAGGGAAACCCCCAGTTTGGTTTCGACTTCTTTGATCCGCTGGAGTTCGTCCTGGCTGAGGTCGGACGGTTTCAGGCTGTGGCACTGGAAGGCCAACAGTGTTTTGCCCAGATCTTTTTCCAATGCATTGATGGCGGCCATGGTTTCATCGGTCACTTTGGTGGCAAGGCTGCATAGCATAACGGAACCTCCTTAGTGGCTTGAGAATAATATTGGGGATATATGCTTTATAATGGGTATAGATGGACTGACAGGCAATCCCAGAAAAACGACGGCATACTAACGGCTAATAGCCGTTATTTTGTGAGACTGAGAAGGTAGGTCCGCAGGTTGGTATTGGAATTACGCAGGTTCAATTTGCGGCGCAGATTGCGGCGGTGGAAGTTGATGGTGGTCAACGACAAATTCATCAGGTCCGCAATTTCCTTGCTGCTGCGGCCCTCGCGGATCAGGGCGGCCACCTCGATCTCCTGGGGGGTGAGGACGGCCTCTACGGCCGACAATCGTCGCAGGAATGGCCGGGTCAGTTCCGTCAGCCGCGTATCCATACTGGCCAGGATTGTTTGGGCGCGAGGCGGGAGCGGCAGCCGCCCCAGGCGCTCGATGAGGGGGACGACCAGCTGCCGCACATTGTCGAGAATGTCGGTTTCCATTTGCCGCTGATCCTTCTCGCGCTGCCGCAGGAGCACTTTGAGGGTCGTGTTGGCATCCTCCAGCTTCTGCCTTTCCTGGTAAAGCTTTTTTTCACTCTCCCGCAACCGCTCCTCGGCCAGCTTGAGGGCCGTGATATTTTCGTGACTGACCACAATGCGCAGGGGGCCGGGGCCGGCCGCACGGGTCACCCGCATGTAAAACCAACGCCCTTCATCCGGGGAGTGACAGGGATAATCCATGACGAACTCTTTCTCCCGCCCCGCGATGACATCCCGAATCCCTCTGGCGACGGACAGGGATTCATCCGCGGAATACCCATCGGCCTTGTCGCAGATTTCCAGATAGTTGACCTTGAGGGTGTCCGGCCGCATGCGAATATGGTTGGCCTCGGCGAATTGCATCCAGGCGCGGTTGGTTTCAAGGATGAAGCCGTTTTCATCCAGAATGGCCACATGGGCCGAGAGGGAGTCGAGAATCGTCCGGGCCAGCTGATCCCCTGCGGCGCCTTTACCAGACGGGGAATCAGGTAGATCTATCTTTGGCGACATTGGAAAGGGCCTCAAATTGGTAACGGCTTTTCAATACGAAAGGAAGTCCATCAAGAGAGCGCATCCCGTGCCCGTCGTAACGCGTGGGATCATCAGGATTCTATAGCAGGACGGATCGCGCCGGTCAAAAAAAGCCCGAAGCCGTGCTGCCGGCTCCATTTATATCAAACGCCTCTTTGACCTCCGCACGTTTGAAGTCGCCCAAAGACCGGATATTGAATTCCTCAACCGCTTTTTTGGAAACCAGAGAACCCTGCAGACCACCGGCCTTGACAACATAGCCACAGGTCGGCATCGTCGCAAAATCCCTTGGGCGGCCGACGGTTGTGGTTGGGAAATCAACCATTGGTGAACGGAGGCCTTGCCTTGCCCGCGCATAACAACTTCAACGCCTTTTTCGGCTGGTCTCCCAAAATTTGGGTCAACAATTTTATCCGCGGATATCAACTTTTCCGTAAGGATGGTTATGCAACGAAATTGAAGGGCACTACAGGGCAGACGAATCCGCCCCGTCGGGCTTGGCATTCTGATTGACCAGAGGATTGGTCGCCAGAAACGGCGCCGCATCAATCGCGCGGGCATCCATGATGGAGACCAGGCGTTGAAGCGCGCTCAAAATCATGGTCTGTTCCCAATCCTTGAGATTGGAAAATCGCTCGACAAAGGCCTCCTGCATCAAGGGGGGGGCGTCCTTGAGAACCTGCTCGCCCATTGCCGTGATGCTTATCATGATCCGCCGCTTATCGCGTTCACTGCGTTGCCGGGCAATCAGGCCGCGCTTTTCCATCCGGTCCAGAATGCCGGTCACGGTGGCCTGGCTGAGGCTTACCGCCCGTGCAATTTCTCCGGCGGTGACTTCGCCCTGGCTGGATATTTCCTGCAGGATGACCAGTTGGGGCCCGGTCAAACCGACCCGCTTGACCAGTTTTTTGGAGTTCATATCAATCGCCTGGATGATCTTGCGCAAAGCGATCATGACACTGTCACTGACGGTGCGATTCGAAGGCGGCGCTGACAGAAGATTGTCTTTCATTTTAATTTGTATCCTAACTGATAATTAACTCAAATTAACAGCATTCGAAATAGTTTATCCAGCGCTTTTGTTTTGAACAACTAAACGCATTGCGTGCCGTATTGATACCAAAAAAACGAAAATTTTTTTCTAATATTCCAAATAGAGCTGAATTTCAAGACATTTCAAAGCCTGAACATTATCTTGACGAAAAAATATCAAAGACGCGCAATGCTCTAAACAATGAATAAAATCATTTTGACCAACTTTCGTTATATTATTTTGATGTCTAACATAATTCAATCAAATAGTGCCCAAATTCAGTCCGCCCCTCGCCCCCCACACGCCTCGACTCGGGATATACAACGACTTTCGTATCGAAATAGCCCCATAAAGCTTTTGAAATAATTTGACTTAAATACTTTTAGCCATATATTATATTTAGTATACTTGACATTTGCAAACAGGCCTGCTACCTGTAGCTAAAATTAAATTTACTTTTTTTTCAAATATTTATTTGACTCCTGCCTGAAAACAGCAATTCATAACCCAAGAATATTAGGTTTTAACTGTAAATATTATTAAGTAAATATTTGCTTTGTTCTAAAATATTTAGGACGGATTTTTTAGAACCAAAATAAGGCCAACCGAGGGCATGAACATCGAAAACAAGCCGGATACCGTCAGCGACCAGGTCCTGATCTCTTTGCGGCAGATCATTCGCTCGATCGATCTTCGTTCGAAGCGGCTGGTCAAGCAGTTTGGTCTTACCGGCCCCCAGTTGTTCATCCTGCAGGAAACCGCACGCGCCGTTCAAACCACCGCCAGCGAACTGGCCCGGGCCAGCAGTCTCAGCCAGGCCACCGTGACCGGCATTCTGGACCGCCTGGAAAGCCGGGGCCTGATTGCCCGACAGCGCAGCCAGAGCGACCGGCGGCGGGTTCACGTTTCCATGACAGGCGCCGGAGAAAACCTGCTCGAATCAGCCCCCCCCGTGATGCAGGAGTCCTTTATCGAACAGTTCGATGGCTTGCCCGATTGGGAGCAGCACATGATCCTGAGTTCTCTCCGACGCATCGTGGCCCTTACCGTGGCACGGCAGAAGGTGGTGGATCCCCAGCGGGCCAAACGCCTGGCGAAACCGGGGCCGGCACATCATCAAGACGTCATGCCCAAACATCAACGATCAACGAAAGACCCTCAAGAAAAATGAAAAAAATCGACATTCACAACCTTTACAAAATTTTTGGCCCCCATCCTGAAAAGGTCATGCCATTGCTCAGCAAGGGCATGAGCAAAGACGCCATCATGGAAAAAACCCGCCATGGCGTGGGTGTGGCGGATGTGTCTTTCGATGTGGAGGAAGGCGAAATCCTTGTGGTGATGGGGCTTTCCGGAAGCGGCAAATCCACGCTGGTGCGTTGCATCAACCGCCTGATCGAGCCAACCTCGGGAAAGGTCCTGGTTAACGGCGAAAACGTACTAAAACTGTCGGACACGGAATTACGACATTTTCGCCAGAAGCATTTTGGCATGGTCTTTCAAAATTTTGCCCTTTTCCCCCACCGTACAGTGCTGAAAAACGTCGAATACGGTCTGGAAGTTCAAAAGGTTGATTCGGCCAAGCGCAGCGACCTGTCCATGCAGGCTCTGGAACAGGTAGGCCTGAAAGGCTGGGAAGATTCCTATCCGGACCAACTCAGCGGCGGCATGCAGCAGCGCGTCGGCCTGGCCCGCGCCCTGGCCTTGGATGCCGATATCATGCTGATGGACGAAGCTTTCAGCGCCCTCGACCCCTTAATCCGGCGCGACATGCAGGACGAACTGTTGGAACTCCAGGATAAAGTGCAGAAAACCATCGTATTCATCAGCCACGATCTGGACGAAGCCATTAAGCTGGGGGACCGCATCGTACTGATGAAGGATGGCATGATCGTGCAGGTGGGCACGGCCGAAGAGATTCTGACCAACCCGGCCAACGATTATGTGGCCAAGTTTGTCGAAGACGTGGACATGTCCAAGGTCATCACGGCCGAAACCATCATGAAAAAGTCCGAAACCATTGCCTATTATAAAACCGACGGACCCAAGGCGGCCCTGCGCAAAATGAAAAAAGCCAGCATCTCGAAAATTTTTGTCAGCAAGGAAAGAAAGTTGGTGGGAATCGTCAAGGCTGCGGATGCCGCGGATGCGGCCAAGCGGGGCGAAAAAACACTGGAACACATCCTGATTACCGATATCCAACGCGTGTCGCCGGACACGCCGGCGGCCGACCTGTTCCCCTTGCTGGCCACCAGTGAACACCCCATTGCCGTGGTGAATGACAGCAACAATCTGCAAGGTGTCATCATCAAGGGATTGATCCTGGCTGCCCTGGCTGAAGGGACCCAATCGAACGGCAATGAAAACGACAAGGCCGCCTGATCTGAATTATCAACGATAGAAAAAAGGAGGGAATTACGCATGCGAAGATTAGGACATGGTACCAAACGTTTAGCGATTCTGTTAACAGCCGCCCTGTTTCTGGTCACGCTTTGTACCGGAACGGTTCTGGCCGCCGATAAAAAACCCATTGTATTCGCGGATCTCGGCTGGGACAGTGTCCAGGTGCACAATCGTGTAGCCGGTTTTATCATCGAACACGGCCTGGGTTATCCCATAAAGTATACGCCCGGCGAAACGATTCTTCTGAACAAAGCCCTGATCAGCGCCAAAGGGGATGACGCCCCCAACGTCAACATGGAAACTTGGACTGAAAACTGGCAGGAACTCTATGACGAGGGCCTTGCCAAGGGCAAAGACCCCAATACCAAGGAGGGATTTATCCTCCTGGGGCCCAACTTCCCCAACAGCGTCCAGGGTTGGTACGTGCCCACCTACATGATCAAGGGCGATGCCAAGCGGGGCATCAAGCCCACAGCTCCGGATTTGAAATCGGTTTTTGACATGCCCGAATACTGGGAGTTGTTCAAAGACCCCGAAGACCCGGGCAAGGGGCTCTTCTACAGCTGTATCCCTGGCTGGTCCTGCCGCGACGTCAACAACAAAAAATTCGATGCCTACGGCCTCCGCGACACTTACAACACAATGGAACCCGGATCCGGGGCGGCCCTGGCCGCCAGCATGGAAGCCGCCTACAAACGTGGCAAAGCCTGGATCGGCTATTACTGGGCCCCCACCTGGGTGCTGGGCAAGCTGGACATGACCCAGCTCGAAGAGCCGCCCTTTGATAAGGCCATCTTCGAATCCACGGCCAAATGCGCCTACCCGGCCGTCAAATGCGACATCATCGTCCACAAAAAATTGCCCGAGTGGGCCCCGGACGTTGCCGATTTCCTGACGAAATACAGCACCACGCTGGACATCAACAACAAGTTCCTGGCCCATATGCAGGACACCGGCGGCAAGCCCCCGGAGGCGGCCACGTGGTTCCTGAAAACCTACGAGGACCTCTGGACCCAGTGGGTGCCGGCCGACGTGGCGGCCAAAGTCAAGGCCGCCATGAAATAAATCCCGACCTCTCGTCCGGCCCCGCTGATAGCTTAGCGGAGCCGGACGGCAGCCCTATCGCCCAGGTGAGATTGGACACCGACGGATGTCATCCCGGCGAAAGCCGGAATCTCTTCCGGAAGCAGCGGGAGAAAAAGCCAGATCCCGGCTTTCGCCGGGATGACGCGATTAGGTCAATTTAGCCGCCGATATAATGGCGGTAATCGAGGAGTAAGAATAAAGTGAAGTTCCCGGAAAACATACAAATTCCCCTGGACAAATGGACCGACCAGGCCATGGATTGGGTGCTCATGAGCTTTGGCGGCTTCTTTGACGCCCTGGGGAGCGCCATCCTGAAATTCATGCTGGTGGTGGAGAAGTTCTTTCTATGGGTACCCTGGCCAGTGCTCATTATCGCCGTGGGCCTGCTGGCCTGGCGGGTCATGGGCAAGTGGTGGTCGGGCCTGATGATGGCCGGCATGCTCTTTTTCATGGGGATGCTGGGCAACTGGGAGATGGCCATGCGAACCCTTTCGCTGGTGACGTCGGCCGTGATCATCTCCCTGGCCATCGGCATTCCCCTGGGCATTCTCATGGCCAGCAGCGATATGTTCGAAAAGATCCTCAAACCATTGCTGGACGGCATGCAGACCATGCCGAGCTTCGTCTATCTGATCCCGGCCCTGATGCTCTTCGGCCTGGGAAAGGTGCCCGCCCTTTTCGCCACCATCGTCTATGCCGTGCCGCCCGTCATCCGCCTCACCAACGTAGGCATCCGGGAGGTCTCCCCCAGTGTCGTGGAGGCAGCCCATGCCTTCGGCTCCAGCTACTGGCAGATCCTCTTCAAGGTCCAGCTGCCCCTGGCCCGGCCCACGATCATGGTGGGGGTCAACCAAACCACCATGATGGCCCTGGCCATGGTGGTCATCGCCTCCATGATCGGCGCCAAAGGATTGGGATTCGAAGTATTGCTGGCCATCAACCGCATCGAAATCGGACGCGGCTTCGAGGCCGGGCTGTGCATTGTGCTGATGGCCATCATCATCGACCGCATCACCTATGCCATGGCATCTGGTAAACGGGCCTGAAAAGGCGGGTTCTAGTTGCTGTAGTCTTTGCCGAAAACCGCGATGCCGATGAGCTGGCGCTCATCGGTTCCGGTTTGCCGATCCGGGCCATCGGCCCAGAGGATGCCTTTGCGGGCGGTTCGTTCCACGGCAAACCGCTTGTCACGGTAGCACTTGAGACAGACCAGGGGCTCCAGATTACGGGTGGCCGGCTGCCCCGACAGGTTGTACACCTCACCGACCGGGTCGCCTTGGCGGGAAACACCGCACAGGCGCGCGCACCCGCAATCGAGTTCCCGGAAGGCCACGCCCACGGCATCAGGCCGGGACGCCAGGATAAGTTCTTTTATGTCACTGTATTTTGCGGTCATGGGAAAAAATTCTAAAGTCAAGGGACGAAATTGTCGATGGTAACCATAAGCGTTGGCCAGAACGCTTAGACAATCCTTTTCCAACCTCCTTGAAAAGGGGCGGTCGTCCTCACGATCGCCCCTTTTCATTTAAAAAGACAAAAGGGCGCCGCAAGCGGTCAAAATCGCTCGGAGGCAATCACCGGCGCCCCCTGATCGACCAGAGCTTTAATCGCCTGGTCAAGGTCGTCAAAGCTCAATACCATGGCCGCCTTCTGACACACGTCGTGGGCGGCGGCATAGGTATAGCGCAATTCCAGACCTTCGGCATCAAGAATTTCCAGAATTCGATAAAGCCCGCCGCTGCGATGGTCCACCTCAACCGCGAGCACGTCTTCTACCTTGACGCTTAGGCCGCGGTTTTTCAGCACGGCGACGGCTGTTTCGGTATCGTCCACAATCATGCGCAGAATTTTGTAGGGTGTATTCGTGTGGCCGACCAGGGAATGGGCGCGGATATTGATGCCGGCATCGTGGAACAATTCGGTAATCTCCCGGAAGCGCTCCAAGGCTTTTTCCATGAAAACGGATACCTGCCGTATGCGCATGTGCTTGTTCCTCCTTCGTCTGACGGTCTCTAACCCGGATATTTCACGCGTTACGCCGGTGTATTCGGCTTCGTAGGATCAGGAAGGCCCCTTAGGTTACCTTTGCCCCAATATAGCGAAAGCTGCAACCCTATTCTGCAACCGCCCGGGGAGATGGCTTCCCAAACCATTGTATGTCATGTTGCCGGCCCATTCGGATGCAGATCTGAATCTTCCGGGATCAGCCCGGATATTTCACGCGTTCGGGATATTTATAGAGAGTCCGGATGTGTCCTGCATGGCCGGGACCGTTTAGGACAGCCCCGATAAAATAACCTACGACTGATTAATTATGACGATTTTGTAACCTTAAACCGCTACTATTTACAACATTGTAATTTGGCGGCGCTCTCAAACCAAGCCCCCACAAACCATATCTACCTGATATTAATGATTTGTATCGGTATTTTGGAATACTACGTTGCCTGGCACATTTTTTGAAATATCAGTTTGAGGACCAACAGATTGAGGGAGAGAAAAAATGACAAAACGCACAAAGCCCGTTATTAAATCGGTATCGACCGCCCCTACATCCAACTGTCGGTGCACCATCTGCGGTCGCAAAATTACGGAACGACAGCATATTCTGGCCATGGGAGGTAAAACGTATTGCGAATCCTGTTACCAGGACAGCTTATTTGCCAATGCCGGAACGCGTCACCGTCCAACGCTGGAACGCTGCGACGGCTGACCCTTTCCATCCGCCAGGCCCCAAACCATTGTGCGGACCGTTTCCCGTCTTTGCGAATTTAGCTCACCGTTAAATGGCCAACCGGTTCTTTTCGAGGCCAACAGCCAGAATATTTCAGGAAATATCCTGGATAGCGCTAACCCCGGTGGCCATTACCATCAAATTAAGAATTGACAGAAAGTCAATGCTTGCCGGATAATCGCGCCTTGTGATCAGCGAATTTTATTAAACCGCTGAATAACGGCATTCCACGACCTTCCCTCCGGGGCGAGGTTTTTTTATGGCAATCCATTGTGCCGCTGCCCTTGGCAGCCAGCCATCACGATGCGGGCCTGACCGACAAAACCATGACACGACCCATCGACCGCTCCAAACTCTTTCTGACCCTGCTGTCCGGCGTGCTGCTGACCGCCGCCTTCCCCCGCACGGGTGGGTTCTGGATGGCCTGGGTTGCCCTGATCCCGCTGCTGCTGGCCCTGCGGGACGTTTCATCCAAAGACGGATTGCGCCTGGGGTGGCTCTGCGGCCTCACCCATGCCGTGGGGCTGATTTACTGGTTGGCCCATACCATGACCGCCTATGGTCATCTCCCCCTTTATATCGCCATCGGCGTCCTCTTGCTGCTCAGCACCTACATCGGCCTCTATACAGCCTTTTTCAGTGCCCTGCTCATCCATCTCGGGAAGACAACCACACGCGCTCTGATCGTCGCCCCCCTGCTCTGGGCCGCGCTGGAATACCTGCGCAGCTTCCTGTTGAGCGGTTTTACCTGGGGATATCTGGGCCACTCCCAGCACCGGTGGTTGACCCTGATCCAGAGTGCCGACCTGTGGGGGGTTTACGGCCTGTCGGCGGTCATCGTTTTCGTCAACATGGCCCTGTTTTTCTTTATCCTGTCACGCACCGGGAAAGCCTGGCAGGGGCAGACCATCCCCCGACCGACGGCGGGGCGGGGATTGCTGGTGGCCATGCTTTGCCTCGCATTGACCCTGACCTATGGTTTCGTCCGGCGCAGCCAGATCGAAGATCTGCAAGCCAAGGCCCCCACACTGCGGGTGGGTTTGGCCCAGGGCAACATCCCCCAGGCGGAAAAATGGGATCCGGCCTTCCAGATCTCATCCACCAAGCAATACATTCAACTTTCCGGGCAACTGAAGCCGGAAAAGCCCGACCTCATCGTCTGGCCGGAGACGGCCACCCCCTTTTATCTGTTTCGCAACAAGGCCCTGACCCGCATGGTGCAGCGCGGCGTGCGCAACACGGGCAGCGCCCACATCATCGGCAGCCCGGCCGTCCGTCAAAACGATACCGGTCTGGCCTATTTCAACAGCGCTTACCTCCTCGACGCCCAGGGCACCCTCCTGGCCCGCTACGACAAGGCCCACCTGGTGCCTTTCGGGGAATACGTACCCTTTAAAAAATGGCTGCCCTTCCTGGGGAAAATGGTGGCCCAGGTGGGGGATTTCCACGCCGGCCCGCCCGGCGGGGTACTGGAATACAACGGCCACCGGATCGGCCCCCTCATCTGCTATGACGGCATCTTCCCCGACCTGGCCCGGGCGGCCGTCAACAACGGCGCCGACCTGCTGGTCAACCTGACCAACGACGCCTGGTACGGCCGCACCAGCGCCCCCTACCAGCACCTCATCCAATATGTATTCCGGGCCGTGGAAACCCGGCGCAGCCTGATCCGGGCGACCAACACCGGCATCAGCGGGATGATCCAGCCCGACGGCCGCATCGTCGATACCACGGGGCTGTTTGAAAGCGCCACCCGCGTCCGGACGGTCGCCTGCCTGCAAAACCGGACCCTCTACGTGCGTATCGGCGACACCTTTGCCCGGATCTGCCTGGCAATCGTCGGCGTGCTGGGCCTGTTGCAATGGTTCCGGCAACCGGCAAAGCCATCGGTCAAGGGGTAAAGCCGCCGTTTGGCGGATCAAGGGAATCGCTTGAAGAACGCCCCGGATTGCACTATTATTAGGCTACGCAAGCTTTGAAAAAAGCATCTTCGATCCGGCCTGGAAAGGGAACCTTGCCATTCCCATCAGGCCCTCGCATCGATAACGACGGCGCCAACGATCATGTCGCAGAGCGCCCAAAAGGAGATTTGAAAAATGTCTGCCGAAACCAAACAAACCCTGCATGAAGTCCGCAACCGCCTCCATCAAATCCGGGATTATCTTTGACCTCTCCACCAAAGAAAACCGCCTCCAAGAACTCGAATCCATTATCGCCCAGGACGGTTTCTGGGACAATCCGGAACAGACCAAACCCCTGCTGAAGGAACGCACGGTGCTGGCCGCCAAGATCGACCGCTTCCGCGGCCTCACCAGCGATGTGGAGGACAACGCCCTGCTCCTGGAGATGGCGCTGGAAGAAGCCGACGAAGCCACCCTTGCGGAAATCAGCGCCCATCTGAAGGCGTTGAGCCACGATATTGAATCCTTCTCCCTGTCGCTCATGCTGGATGGGGAAAACGATGCCAACAACGCCATCGTGTCCATCAATGCCGGCGCCGGCGGCACCGAAGCCCAGGACTGGGCCGAAATGCTCTTTCGCATGTACGCCCGCTGGGTGGAACGCAAGGGCTATCGCTCGGAAATCATCGATCTTCAACCGGGGGATGAAGCCGGGATCAAAAGCGTGACCTTTACCGCGGTGGGTGAAAACGCCTACGGCTATCTCAAGGCCGAAAAAGGGGTCCATCGGCTGGTGAGGATCTCGCCTTTCAATGCCAGCGGTAAACGGCACACGTCTTTTGCATCGGTCTTTGTCTACCCGGAACTGGATCAGGAAATCGAAATCGATATCGAGGAAAAAGATCTGCGGATCGACGTATTCCGCGCCAGCGGCGCCGGTGGCCAGCACGTGAACAAAACCAGCAGCGCGGTGCGCATCACCCATCACCCCACCGGCATCGTGGTCCAGTGCCAGCAGGAAAAATCCCAGCACCGCAACCGGGACCTGGCCATGAAGGTGCTGAAGGCCCGGCTGCACGATCACGAAAAACAAAAGCAGGACGACGCCCTGCAAAAAATCCACGACAGCAAGGCCGACATCGCCTGGGGCAGCCAGATCCGCTCCTACGTGCTACACCCCTATCAGATGGTCAAGGACCACCGCCTCAACAAAGACGTCGGCAATGTCAACGAGGTTCTGGACGGCGGTCTGGATCCCTTTATCGAGGGCTGGCTGCTGTGGAAAGGGCAGGCCGGTCATTAGGTGAAAGCGATCGACCCCACCACGATCATTCGCGCATACTATCCCGCCGACAGTGCTGTCTACAATCTGCTGGTGCGTCACGGTGAAGCGGTGGCCGCCAAAGCGCTCGCGGTCGCCGATCACCTCGGCGACCCGGCCGTGGACCGCAACTTCTTGCACGAAGCAGCCATGCTGCACGATATCGGTATTTTCCTGACCGATACCCCGTCCCTGGGCTGTCATGGCGATCACCCCTACATCTGCCATGGCACACTGGGACGGGAGCTGCTGGAAAACCATGGCCTGGAACGGCATGCCCTGGTGTGCGAACGGCATGTGGGTGTCGGGCTCAGCGTGGATGACATCCGAAACCAGAGGCTTCCCCTGCCGCTGCGGGACATGCAGCCCCGGACCACCGAAGAAGAGATTATCTGCTACGCCGATAAATTCTATTCCAAGAAGGGACACGGGGAGCAAACCGCACGGCCCATCGACGCCATCGTGGCCATGCTCCGGCGTTACGGCGAATCCCCGGCCCTTCGCTTCCAGGCCTGGGCCCGGCGGTTTGAAAATGGACGCCATTCCCAGGGCCAAGCGGAGTAACGGAAATGCATCCTACACGATTGACCCGCGCCCTAAGATTTTATTTCATCTCCGACCATCAGGCGCCGGCCGCATCTCCCCTGGACCAGGTTCGCGCCGCGCTTAAAGGCGGCGCCAGCTTTATCCAATACCGCCACAAGCAGTTCCAGCTGTCGAATTTTGACGAATTGCGCCATATCCGCGATCTCTGCCGCGTCAACGGTGTCCCCCTGGTAGTCAACGACGATGTCTTGCTGGCCAAGGCTGTCGGTGCGGATGGGGTTCACCTGGGGCAGGAAGACGGCAATCCGCGGGAAGCCCGCCATATCCTCGGGCCCGCGGCCATCATCGGCATATCGGTTTCCACCCCGGAAGAACTTCGGGAGACCGACCTGGCGCCGTGTGATTACGTGGGCAGCGGCCCTGTATTTGCAACCGGCACCAAAGCCGATGCCAAACCGGTCCGGGGCCTCCATGGCCTCAAGGAAATCGTCGCCCAGGTACCGCTGCCGGTGGTGGCCATCGGCGGCATCACGGCGGAGCACGCCGGCGATTGCCTGCGGGCGGGGGCCGCCGGGGTGGCGGTCATCAGCGCCATCTCCCGGGCGGCCGACCCGGCAACGGCCGCCGCCCGCCTGGCCGAGGCCTGTGACTGCGCCCCCCGAACTTTCATCGAAAACGGCTGGCAGGACGAATTCCAATTGATCCGGGCCCTGGTGGCGCCGGCCCTGCAAAAGCCCGGGGAAGACAACACGGTCATCCCCCCGGGGGACGACGCAGCCCGGCTGGCGCCTCTGGCGTTTCCGGTAATCACCACCGACACCCAGCGGGAAGGCATCCATTTTCAGGCGGACTGGCTCACGCCCGAAGCCCTTGGGGAACGCGCCGTCGAAGTGACCTTAAGCGATCTGGCCGCTTCCTATGCCCGGCCTGTCAGCCTGTTTATCAACCTGGGACTGCCGGCGGCCATCTCCGAGGCCACCATCCAGCGCATCTACGATGGCCTCTATGCGGCCCTGGAACGCCATGGCTGCCGGATGGGCGGGGGCAACATCGCCCGAGCCGGACGATTGTGCCTGGACTTGTTCGCGGTGGGCGAAGGACGGGCGGACATTTTCCCCCGGCGCGGGGCGGCCCGTCCCGGCGACGGGCTGTACGCCACCGGCCCTCTGGGACTGGCCCGCGGCGGCCTGCTGGCCCTGCAAAAGGGCGACGACCGGTTCCCCGACCTTGTTAAACGGTTCCAACAGCCCCGGGCCCGCTTCGACGCTGCCGCCGTGCTGGCCGAGCATGGTGTGAACTGTGCTATGGACATCAGCGACGGCCTGGCCGGCGATGCCGCCCATATTGCCCGGGCGGCCGAAGTGTCCATCCATCTTGCGCCCCAAGCCATGGCCCAGCACCCTGACCTGAGGCGTTTCTGTGATACTGACCGTTTGGATCCGGAAGCAATCGTTCTGACGGGCGGGGAAGACTACGAACTCCTCTTTGCCTGCCGGCCCGAGGTTTTCGCATCCATCCGCTCCCACCTCCCCGAAGCCTGCCAGGTCGGCCGGATCGAACCATGGACCGGCGACTACCTCCCGGGTATACCGGAGCATATCCGTTCCTTTCAGCATGGCTGACGACACGTTGTCCCCATTAAGCCCGCCACACCGCCCAATAGGCAAAAGCTCCCCCCCATAGGGCAGGATGCCCTCTGCTTATCGCCTTGAAGGGGTTTCGAAAGAGCGCCCTAAATCGTTAAAACCTCTCCGGGGCCTCCAACAGAGATGGCGGATTTAGATCAAAAATAAATCGGCGCACGTCGTCACCCATGCAATTGACCGTACGATCGTTTCTAGTCTTGACCCATTCACTGTCTTTCATTATATACGTCTGTTTAGCCTGTGGCGAAAAAGGTTGCCTGCCCGATTCCGTTCCAGGCGATCAGACCTTTATCATTCACCATCCAAAGTTTTTCCTGAGGGAGGAAGGCTATGAAAACATCCGTTAAGCGTATTGTCTTGTTGACGGCCGTTTTGGTACTCGCCCTGGCCGGAATGTCCGGCGCCGCGACCCTGAAACTGGCCATGGATGCCGACCCGGTATCCCTTGACCCGCATGTCCAGCTTTCCGGCGGCATGCTGCAGTACAGCCATATGGTGTTCGATCCCCTGGTTCGCTGGACGCCGGAAGGCGACTTCGAACCGCGCCTGGCCGTCAAGTGGGAAATGGTCAACGACACCACCACCCGTTTCTTCCTGCGCAAGGATGTCAAGTTCCACTCCGGCAACATGTTTACTGCCGACGACGTGGTTTTCACCCTGGAACGCCTCAAAAAATCCGATGACTACAAGGGGCTGTTCGAATATTTTACCGGCGCCAAGGCGGTTGACAGCCACACCGTAGACCTGATCACCAAGGAACCCTACGGTTTGGTAATGGCCATGGCCACCTACATTTTCCCGATGGACAAGGCCTTCTACTCCGGAACCGATCCCCAAAACAGCAAACCCAAAGATTTGATCATCAAGACCGATTATTCTTTCGCCAACTTCAACGAATCCGGCACGGGACCATTCAAGGTTACCCAGCGTGAACAGGGTGTGAAGACCACCTTTACCCGCTTTGCCGACTACTGGGACAAAAACACCGGGAATGTAAACGAAATCATTTTCACACCCATCGCGGAAGCCCCCACGCGCGTGGCGGCCCTGCTCTCCGGTGATGTAGATTTCATCATGCCGGTACCGCCGGCGGATCTGAATCGTGTGGAAAAAACCAAAGGGCTCAAACTGGTGACCATGTCCGGATCACGTATCATCACCTTCCAGCTCAATCAGAAACGCCGCGCCGAATTTGCCAACCCGAAGGTGCGCCTGGCCATGGACTATGCCTACAACAACGACGGTGTCGTGAAAAAGATCATGAAGGGGTTCGCCACGGCGGCGGCCCAGAATTCGCCCAAGGGCTACCAGGGATACAATCCCGCCCTGCAACCGCGCTATGACCTTGCCAAGGCCAAAGAGCTGATGAAAGAAGCCGGTTATGCCAACGGTTTCGAATGCACCATGATCGCCCCCAACAACCGCTACGTCAATGACGAGAAAATTGCCCAGGCCTTCGTCTCCATGATGAGCAAGATCGGCATTAAAATCAGCCTGAAAACCATGCCCAAGGCCCAGTACTGGGATCAGTTCGACGCCCAGGTGGCCGACATCCAGATGATCGGCTGGCATTCGGATACCGAAGATTCCGCCAACTTCTTTGAATACCTGTACATGTGCCCGGACAAGGAAACCGGACGCGGCCAGTACAACTCGGGCAACTACTGCAACAAAGAGGTGGATGCCCTGACCCTGCAATCCAATACCGAAACCGACATTGCCAAGCGTTCGGCCATTCTGCAGGACATCGAAAAAACCCTGTACGAAGATGCGGCCTACATCCCGCTGCATTGGCAGAACCTGTCATGGGCTTCCAAGGACAACATGAATACGGAAGCCATCGTCAACGTCATGAACTTCCCCTATTTCGGGGACCTGGTGATCAAATAACCATCGCGACCCGACGCGACAAATGAACCAACTCAAGGGGGAACCCGGTTTGCCGGGATTCCCCCTTGAATTGTACTGGTAATCCTTACCAGTCGAAAGAACCCGCTTGGTGTCCCCTCCCGACAAGGGCCGACACCGGCAAAAAACGCGTAAAACCACACAAATTAAATGTTCGCTTTTACCGTCAGACGTATTTTGCAAGCCATTGTAGTGATGCTGGTCATCAGCTTCATCGGATTTGCCATCAAACACAATTTTGGCGACCCGGTGCGCGAATTGGTGGGCGAGCGGGTCACCCCCGAAGAACGTGCCCAGATTCGTGAACGTCTGGGCCTCAATGATCCTTTCCTGGTCCAGTACAGCCGTTTTCTGGTGGACGCCCTCCACGGCGACCTGGGCCGATCGTTCTTCTTCAAACGTCCCGTGACGGAAGTGATTCTTTCCAAAGCACCGGCAACCCTGGAACTGGTGTTCTGCGCCTCCCTGATCGTCATTCTGCTCTCCGTTCCCGCGGGCATCCATGCCGCCATTTATCCGCGACGCCTGTTGAGCCGTTTCATCATGGGCAGTTCCATCGTGGGGGTGTCCATCCCGGTGTTTCTGACCGCCATCATGCTGATCTATATCTTCTCGGTAGAGTTGGGATGGCTGCCCTCCTTCGGCCGCGGGGAAACCGTGTTGCTGTTCGGTTTCTGGGAAAGCGGCCTGCTCACCAAAGACGGCCTGCTGCACCTGATCATGCCCTCGGTGGCGTTGTCCTCCATTATGCTACCCCTTTTCATCCGGTTGGTCCGCTCCGAAATGATGGAAGTCCTGGAATCGGAATATGTAAAATTCGCTTGGGCCAAGGGCCTCCAACCCCGACGCGTATGGTACGTACACGCCTTTAAAAACACGCTGCTGCCCGTGATCACGGTGGGCGGTGTCCAACTCGGCATCATGGTGGCGTTTACGATCCTCACGGAAACGGTCTTCCAGTGGCAGGGCATGGGATCCATGTTCATTGAATCGGTGTCGCGGGCCGACACGGCCTTGATGGTGTCTTACATCGTAGTGGTGGGCGCCATTTTCGTCGTGGTAAATACGATGGTAGACCTGATCTACGGACTGGTCAATCCCACTGTGCGCGTGGCAGGGAGGCAATAAATGCGCACCCGCTGGCAACGGATCAAAGACTCCGCTTTTCTTTACCACTTCCTGCGGGACCCTGTTGCCTACGTCAGCTTTGCCATTCTTATGGTTCTGACGATCAGCGCCTTCGCCGCCCCGCTGATCGCCCCGCACAATCCCTACGATCCCACGACCATCGATATCATGGATGCGGAATTGCCCCCCGCCTGGACCGACGAGGGGAGCCGGACGTTTGTGCTGGGCACCGATGAAATGGGCCGCGACATGCTCTCCACCATGCTCTACGGCATGCGCATCTCCATCATCATCGGGTTGGGAGCGGTTTTTCTGCAGGCCTTCCTGGGTATCGTGATCGGGCTGTTATCCGGGTATATCCGACGTCTGGACAATATTCTCATGCGGATTGCCGACGTCCAGCTTTCCTTTTCCACCTACATGATCGCCATCTTTATCGGAGCAATCTTTCAGACGGCCTTTGGCGTGGCCAATTACGAAAAAATCGCCGCGCCGCTGCTGATCCTGATCATCGGACTGGCGGAATGGCCGCAGTATGCGCGCACTGTGCGCGCATCGGTCCTGGCCGAACGTAAAAAAGAATACGTGGAAGCGGCCCGCGTCATCGGCCTTTCCAAGCTGCGTATCATGGGGCGTCACATATTGCCCAATACGCTGTCGCCCGTGCTGGTCATCTCCACGGTGCAGGTGGCCAACGCCATCATGAGCGAAGCGGCCCTATCGTTTCTGGGCCTGGGCATGCCGCTCACCAAACCATCCCTGGGGTCTTTGATCACCGCCGGCTTCGAGTATATCTTCTCGGGCTCCTGGTGGATCACGATTTTACCCGGCATCCTGCTGGTCCTGCTCATCTTGGTCATCAATTTGCTGGGGGACTGGGTGCGCGACTATCTGAATCCCAAACTTTACAAGGGATAGCCTGTGGGAAAACTCCTCTCCATCGAACATCTCAACGTTGATTTTGCCATGCGCACGGAGACCCTGCGCGCGGTTGATAATGTCAGCCTCGCTGTACACAGGGGCGAACGGCTGGGATTGGTGGGGGAGTCCGGTGCAGGAAAATCCGTGTTGGGTTTCTCCATCATCAACCTCATATCGAAGCCGGGCTATATCGATTCCGGCCGGGTGGTCTTTCAGGGCCAGGATATCTCCACTTATAATGATGAACAGATGCGCACCATCCGAGGCAACCGCATCAGCATGATTTTTCAGGACCCCATGATGACCCTGAACCCGGTGCTGACCATCGGCGCTCAAATGAAGGAAACCCTCCTGGCCCATGCCAGTATTTCCGATGCCGAGGCCACCGCGATCTGCCTGGAGAAACTTCGCAAGGTCTACATCTCATCCCCGGGAAAGCGCCTGACCCAGTTTCCCCACGAATTTTCAGGCGGCATGCGCCAGCGGATCGTTATTGCCATTTCGCTTCTGACCAACCCGGCCCTGATCATAGCCGACGAACCCACCACGGCCCTCGACGTGACCATCCAGGCCGAAATAATGGACCTGCTCCTGGAACTGTGTGAAAGTGATCGCATGGGGCTCCTGCTCATTACCCATGACCTGGCGGTGGTCTCCCAGGTAACCCAGCGTATCGCCGTAATGTATGCAGGGACGATTGTGGAACTCGGTCCTACCGGCGACATCATCAACCGCCCTCAGCATCCCTATACCCGGGGGCTGTTGGGAGCGTTGCCCCAGAAGGCCGGTGACAGCCGTCGGCTCAACCAGATTCCGGGGGTCATGCCCGGATTGGCCAAAATCCCTCCCGGCTGCCCGTTCAACGACCGATGTAATATGGCGGGCGATATCTGCCACGAAAAAAGACCGCCGCTGATCGTCAAGCAAAGCGGCAACCAGGTGGCCTGCCACATGGTCGACTAAGGTGATGTCATGACGGCAATCAACGCAAATACCTCACCAGATGGATCCGATGTTCTCGTAAGCATTCGCGACCTGGTAAAACACTTTGACATTTCCGGTAGCTGGATTGAGCAACTCAAGCTTCAGGACGGCCGCTTGCAGCGAAAGAAAACCGTGGTGCAGGCCGTCAACGGCATCAGTATCGACATCCGGGAAGGCGAAACCGTTAGCGTGGTGGGTGAATCCGGGTGCGGCAAATCCACCCTGGCGCGAACGGTCATGGGGCTGTACCCGCCCGAGAGCGGGGCCGTCTTCTACCGCGAAAAGCGAATCGATCATCTATCCGAGGCCCAGCTGAAGCCCTATCGCACTCGCATGCAAATGGTGTTTCAGGACCCCTATGCTTCCTTGAATCCCAGGATGGTCGTCGGCGAAACCCTGCGCGAACCCATCCGCTTCCATCAACCGGCCATCGGTTCCCGGGAATTAAAAACCAAAGTCGCCACGGTCATGGAGCAGGTCGGTATTGATCCCGACTGGCAAAACAGGTACCCCCACGAATTCTCAGGAGGACAGCGCCAGCGCATTTCTATCGCCCGGGCCCTGGCCGTGGATCCGAAATTCATCGTGGCCGATGAGCCCATTGCCGCACTGGATGTCTCCATCCAGGCGCAAATCCTTAACCTGATGATGGATCTGCAGGAACAGCGCAACCTGACCTACCTTTTCATCAGTCATGATCTCTCGGTGGTGGAACATATCTCCGACCGTGTGGCCGTCATGTACCTGGGGGCCCTCTGCGAACTCGCTAGCGCCGAAAACCTGTTTGCATCCCCGCGGCACCCCTATACCCAAGCCTTGTTGTCCGCCATCCCCCGGTTGGGGCGCCCCTTTAGCCACAAGAAGCTTTCTGGAGACATCCCCTCGCCCATCCGGCTACCCAGCGGCTGCGTTTTTCATACCCGCTGCCCCTATGTCCGCGAGCGCTGCCGCCAGGAAGTGCCGACCCTGATCTCCCTCCCCGACAATTCCCGCGTGGCCTGCCATGGTGTGGAAGAAAAGTGGGTGCCTAACTAGAACAGTGCCTGGTTCAGCGCAACACCGTCCGCTATCCCGCTGAATACCCCGGCATACCCACATGAGGCCGTTCCACAGTCAGGAAATATCATCCAACCTCGCCAATGAACATCGCAATCCGGGTTAAAATCCGGACTTAATCTTGGTTGCTGAAAAGCGTCTTCACATCCACAGGGCGATCGATCAACCCGTGCGCCAGGGCAAAGTCGGCAAAGGCTTGCCAGCGCTTGGGGTCGATGGTCTGGGTGCCGGCGAAGTAAGGCCGCGTGCGCTCGAACGCCGCCGTTTCAATGGCTTTGTCCACGTCGGGAACCGCCTTGAAATAGGCCTGCAAAGCCTCTTCCGGCTGGTTGCGGGCATCGTCCAGCCCCCGAGCGACCGCCCGCATGAACCCCTGCACCGCGTCCTTTTTCTTGGCCAGCGTTGCGGCGCCGGCGATGAAAATCAACTCGTCGTAGTCCGGAATGCCCCAGTGCTCCAGTTCGAAGTAGCCCGCCTCGATGCCTTTGGCCGCCATGGTAACGGTTTCATAGGTCTTGAACGGCCCCATAACCGCCGCAACCTGGCCGGAGGTCAGGGCCGGAACGATGTTGAAGCCCACATTGACCGCGGTGTAGTTTTCGATGCCGTTGATTTTGGCGAAGGCTTCCAGCAGCACATCCATCAAACCCGGCACGGTGTACCCGATGGCTTGGCCGCTGAGGGTCGACGGTGCGGTGTATCCCTTGGATTTCAGGAACAGGAGAGTGGTCAGGGGATGTTCCACCAGCCTGCCCGCCACCCGCACCGGAAGGCCTTCCGAAGCGGCAATAATCGTCTGGGGTTCATAGGAAACCGCCAGATCGACCTTTCCGGCCACGGCCAGCTTCAGGGCATCGGCGGTGTCCGAAGGGCTCAAGATCTTCACCTGGACATTCTCTTCGGTGAAATAGCCTTTCTCCTGCGCCACGTAGATGGGCAGATGATCGACATTCGGGAACCAATCCAGCATCAGGGTCAGGTTTTGGGCCATGGCGCCGGGAACAGCCGCCAAAAGGACAAGTGTGATCAAAAGCGTACGCATGGTGAACTTCATTGGCCTGTATTCTCCTTTTGTTAAAGTCTTCGCAAATTTGATGAAGAGTCCGAGGGGCCCAAGGTCCAGGGGTACCGTAGAGGGAACGATTCGGAAAGTGCAACGAGCAGCGCCATGATTGGTTGGCTATGTTTCGCCGTTACCCTTGCCCCCTTGAACCCTTGACCCCTTGGCCCCTCAAGTGTTTGTTTATTCTCCCGTTGCCGCTTTCCACCAGAGACAACGCTTTTCGATAATACCCACCAGCACCCAGAGCCCCACCCCCATCAGCGACAGCCACAAAATGGCCGCAAACACCAGGTCGACCTTGAGCCGGGCGTTGGCCTGGATCATCAAATAGCCAAGCCCCTGCTGGGCCCCCACCCATTCGCCGATCACGGCCCCGATGGTGGCCACCGACACCCCGACCTTGAGCCCGGCGAAGAAATACGGCAGGGCCCAGGGCCAATAGAGTTTGCGCAGGGCCTGCCATCGGCTGGCCCCCATCAGGTCGAAAAGCACCCGATAATTCCGGTCGCAGCTTTTGAACCCCTCGAGCAAACTGACGGTGATAGGGAAAAAAATGATGACGGCCGCCATCAGCACTTTGCTGGCCAGGCCATAGCCCAGCCAGACCACCAGAAGCGGGGCCAGCGCAAAAACCGGCACGGCCTGGGAAGCAATCAGAAACGGAGCCAGCGCTTTTTCGATCGCCGGCCGGGCATGCATGCCCACGGCCAGCGGTATGGCGGCGCCCAAGGCCAGCCCGATGCCGCAGAGAATCTCCACCAGGGTGACCCCGGCATGGGGCAGCAGAAGGGCGGCATCCGCAACGGCGACCGTTAAGATCCGGCTCGGCGGCGGCAGGATGAAATCGGGAATGCCGGCCCATCGGCAGCCGACTTCCCACACCGTGAGGACCACCCCGACCAATATCAGGGGGATGTAAAGGGATCCCTTCACCAGCGTGCTTCCTTTTCCAGCCGGGCCAGCACCCGGGCTTTCATCTCCAGGAGAGAAGGCGCGTCAATCCGTCGCGGTTTGGGCATATCGAGCCGGAAACGCTCGCAGATGCGCATGGGGGCCGCGGACAACACCAGGAGGTCGTCCGCCAGCAGCAAAGCCTCGTCCACATCGTGGGTCACCATGAGAATGCTTTTATTGAATTCCGTCTGCAGCAGCAGCAAATAGGCCTGCAGCTGGCGCCGGGTGATGGCATCCAGGGCCGAGAGGGGCTCGTCCAGGAGCACCAGATCCCGGGCAAACATCAGGGTGCGGGCCAGGGCGCAGCGCTGACGCATACCGCCGGACACCCGGTCCGGCAGGTAGCTTTCAAAATTCTCGAGGCCCAATTTGGCAAACAGCGCCCGGGCTTGGGACGTCCGCTCCCGGGCGGGAACACCGGACAGCTCGGCCGGCAGACAGGCATTCTTTTCCAGGGAAAGCCAGGGCAGCAGGAGATCACGCTGCTGCATATAGGCCGCCAGGGTGCTCAAATTGGCAATGGGTTCCCCTTGCCAGGCAATTTGCCCGCGGTCCATGGGCACGATGCCCATCAGGAGGTCGAAGAGCGTACTCTTGCCGCATCCCGAGGGGCCGATCAGCACGGTAAACCCGTTGGTGGGGACCGTCAGATCAAAATCTTCCATGATCCAACGCCCGTTAAAGCGTTTGGTCAAATCCTGGATGACAAGCAATGGGCACGCCTCGCCGCAAAGATGATGGCGGGAACGAAGACAGGGAGTGGCATTATGGACTTCCCTACGCCGGCATAATCCGGATCAGGTATTAAGGGTCGAGACTGCCAGTCTCCTCTCAGTCGATCCCAATCGACTCCCCCAGCAATCAGAGAGGCCTTCCAGATACCACCGCCGCCGGGGGATGTCAAACCCTGCCCGGCCGCGCCGCCATGCCCCCTCAGGTCTGACGTCCCGATATCGGGTCTTGTCATTTGGCAACGCCCCTGTTATGTGTCAGGGCATTCCGATTGGGGTGTTCTGGCTGTTGGCAGCAGAACTGAGAACAGACCCATTGAACCTGATGCAGTTTGCACTGACGTAGGGAACTCGGAAACGCCTTTCTGGCTTTCCCGCCGCAGTGGTTATCGTCTTCCACACAGGTTCTGGCGCTCCGCCCGCACCCCGAACGAAAACCCAACAGGAGGATGGCAACCATGCGCACGGCCCTGACCATTGCCGGCTCGGATTCTTCCGGTGGCGCCGGTATTCAGGCGGACCTGAAAACCTTCCAGGCCCACGGTGTTTTCGGCATGACGGCTATTACGGCCGTCACGGTCCAGAACACCCAAAAAGTATACGATATCCAGGAGATCACCCCCGAGATCGTCAAGGGGCAGATTCAGTGTCTCTTCGAAGACATCCACATCCATGCCGTCAAAATCGGGATGGTATCGGACGTGGCCCTCATCGCGGCCATTGCCGAAGCGCTGGGGCAGGTGAAACGTCCGCCGGTCGTCCTGGACCCGGTCATGGTGTCCAAAAGCGGCTACGCCCTCCTGAAGGAAAAGGCCCAGCAGGCGCTCGTCGAAAGCCTCTTCCCCCTGGCGGAAGTGGTGACCCCCAACATCTTCGAAGCCGAACGGCTGGTGGGCCACTCCATTGCCACCATCGCCGAAATGCGAACCGCGGCCCGGGAAATACTGGCACTGGGCGCCCGCAAGGTGGTGGTCAAGGGCGGCCACCTGGGCGATGCCGAGGCCACCGACATCCTCTTCGACGGTGAACATTTCCGGGAACTGACCAGCCCCCGCTATGACACGCCCAACACCCATGGCACCGGCTGCACCTTTTCCTCCGCCATTGCCGCCAACCTGGCCCTGGGCCATTCCTTCTTCGACGCCGTGACCCGGGCCAAAACCTACATTTCCGGCGCAATCCGCCATGCCCTGGACATCGGCCGGGGGCACGGCCCGACCCACCATTTTTTCGATCTTTACGCCCGTGCCGGTGTGCCGCCGCATGCCCCGGCCAAGGCTGAAAATACCGAGGAGTAATCCATGTCAAGCAACAGCCTGTCCCCCACCAACGCGTCCCGGACAACCCGCAAGACCGCCTATGCCGTGGTGCTGGTGGCCATCGGGGTGGCCCTGGCCCCTTATACGTCCTTTCCCATCGGGATCGCCAAAGTGAACCCCACCCAGCATTTCGTCAATGTGATCGCCGCCGTGCTGCTGGGGCCCTGGTGGGCCGTGCTGACGGCCATGGTCATCGGCATCCTGCGCAATGCCATGGGGGTCGGCACCTTGCTGGCCTTCCCCGGCGGCATGATCGGGGCTTTTCTGGCCGGTCTGGCCTTCCGGGTCATGCGCCGGACCTGGATGGCCGCCTTGGGTGAAATCGTCGGCACCGGCGCCATTGCCCCGGTGGTCAGCGCCCTCTTCGTGGCCCCGGTTCTCATGGGCAAGGCCATCCCCCTGCTGGCACTGGCGCCGTCCTTTGTCTGCAGCACCGTGGCCGGCGCCCTGCTGGGCATTCTGGCCCTGCGCCTGCTCAAACAGACGGACATCGTCGATTTCTGAACCAGCGGGGCCGTGTGACCGATAACACCATCATAGACGTCCGGGGACTGACCTACCGCTACCGGCGGGAAGCCCCCCATCCGGTGCTGCAAAACATCAGCCTTCAGATCGACCGCAACGATTATCTCCTCATTACGGGGCGCAGCGGATCCGGCAAGTCCACCCTCTGCCGGACCTTTAACGGGCTCATTCCCCATTTCTACGGAGGGGTGCTCAGCGGCGATGTGGTCGTCGACGGCCACCCGGTCAGCCGGACGGCGGTGGCCGACCTTTTCGACCGGGTGGGCATGGTATTCCAAAACCCCGACGTTCAATTGTTCTGCCGCACCGTGGAGCAGGAAATCGTTTTCGGGCTGGAGAGCCTGGGGCTCGACCGGCCCGCCATCGAAGACCGTCTGGGCACCGCCCTGGAGGCCGCCGGCATCGATGGGCTGCGGCAGCGCGCTCCCCAAACCCTTTCCGGGGGCGAGAAACACCTGGTCCTCATTGCCGCCCTGCTGGCCCTGCGGCCCCGGGTCATCGTCCTGGACGAACCCTTCGCCAACCTGGATCCGGCCAATGTCCTCCGGGTCCGGTCCCTTCTGAAAAAACTGCATGGCGACGGGTACGGCATTATCATCTGCGAGCACCGCCTCTCCCGCGCGGCACCGGATGCCACGCGCGTGGTGGTCGTGCACCAGGGACAAATCGTTGCCGACGGTGCCCCGGATCAAATCCTGCCCCAGGCCGATCCCCAATGGGGGCTGGAAGCCCCCCTGGCCACGCGCATCGGGACCGCCCTGGGTCTCACGCCGGCCCCGCTGGTCATTGACGAATTGGAAGGGGCCGCACCGCAGCCAGACCTGATCGACCGATTGGAACCGCCCCTGCCTGAAGCCGTCGGCGGTCATCCACCGGCACCGGCCATCGCGGTGGAGCACCTGGGTTGCCATGCCGCCGGCCGCGATCTTCTAAAGGATATCAGCTTCACCCTTGCCCCGGGCGAATGCATCGCCGTGGTGGGGGCCAACGGGGCGGGCAAGACCACCCTGCTGCGGCACCTGATCGGACTGCAGCGGCCCACCAGCGGCCGCATCCGCGTCAACGGACACGACAGTGCCCGCATCCCAGTCAGCGACTTGGCCCGGGATGTCGGTTTGGCCTTTCAAAACCCGGACAACCAGTTCTTCCGCTTTACGGTGGACCAGGAAATCCGGGTGGGACCCGAAGCCCTCGGGAAGCTCGAGAGCGCCTGGATCGAAGAACTGGTGGCCCTTTTTCAACTGGCCGACTTCCGCTCCAAAGCCCCTTACCGGTTGAGCGGAGGAGAAAAAAAACGAGTGGCCTTTGCCTCGGCCCTGGCTGCCCGTCCGGCGGTGCTGGCCCTGGACGAGCCCACCGCCGGCCAGGATTTCGAATTTCGGCGCAATTTGCGGATCTTCCTGCGGCAGATGCAGGCCCGGGGCCAGGCCATCCTGATCGTCACCCATGACCTGACCTTTGCCGAGCGCACCACCAGCCGCTGGCTTCTGATGGCCGAAGGCTGTTTGTTGGCCGATGCCCGACCCGAGCAAATCATGGCCGACACCGCCCTCATGGCCCGGGCCGGCCTGGAGGCAACCGACCGTTTCCGCCTGGCCCGGCGCTGGCAGCCGAAAGGACACCATGCTTGATCCGCGCACCAAACTGCTGCTCACCCTGGCCTACGGCACGCTCATCGCGTTGACGCGCAAGCCCGAGTGGCTTCTGGCCCAGTGGGCGGTGCTCCTCGGGGCCGTCCTCGCCATGGGGCAGTTCAAAGCCTATCTGCGCTGGCTGGCCATGCTGGCCCCCATGGCGCTTTTCTTCGGCGGCGTCACCTGGTGGTCCACCGATCTGCCCACCGGACGGTCGGCCGCCGTGAGCCTGATCGCCATTACGACCGCCTTTTTCGTATTCTTTGCCGGCACCGACCCGGAAGACCTCGGCAACAGCCTCGTCCGGGCCGGCCTGCCGTTTCCGGTGGCCTTCGTCATGACGGCCGCCCTGCAATTCGCACCGGTTCTCGGCCGCAAAACGCGATCCGTGATCGAGGCCCAGCAGGCCCGGGGGATTGTCCTGAAACCCGGCTGGCGGGCCTTCAAAAACTATCCGGCCCTGCTGACCCCCCTGCTGATCCAGTCCTTTCAAATGGCCGACGCCCTGGCCGAAGCCATGGAGGCCCGGGGGTTCGGCCGCACCGGCCGAAGCTTCCGCAAGGTCTATCGCATGGGGGTCCTGGACTGGCTGGCCATCATCGGGGGCTGGGCCGCGGTATGGGGCCTGGCGACCTTCGTTGTCCGTTGAGGGATTCGAAAAAAACGGGAGAAAGAACATGCCCGGGGATGTTATGAACACCGATGTTTATGACGGACGGCATACCCTCATTATCGGGGAGGTCAACACCGGAAAAACGCGCCTCACCGAAGCCGTTCTCACGGCCTGGTGCCGCCAGGGCCGTTCGGAAGAAGTGGTCGTTCTCGATCTGGCGCCGGTCACCGGCGGGCGCATCGGCGGCCGCATCCAGCGGCCGGCGGATTTCCAGGGGATCTATCGCGTCGCCGAAATTGTACCGCCGCGGTTGAGCGCCCGCACGGAAGAAGAGGCCCAAACCCTGGCCGCCGCCAACGCCCAAGCCATTGAAAAGCTGTTTCAGGACCCGCACATACCCGGTTGCGGTATTCTCATCATCAACGACGTCACGCTCTATCTGCAGGCCGGTGACTACGATCGCCTGCGGGCGGTCGTCCAACCGATCGAAACCGCTCTGATCAACGCCTATTACGGCAGCAGCTTCCCCGACTATCGCCTGTCAAGGCAGGAACGACGCCTCACCGACCGCCTCATCCAGGACTTCGACAGCATCATCCGATTGCCCCGCTGATCCGCCGTGCGGTTCAACTTTCAGGACGCTCCCCGGACGTTTCCACCCCCTCGAGGTTGTAAGCCTGGATTTTGCGCCGCAGCGTGTTTTTATGGATGCCGAGCTCCCGGGCGGTTGCCATCCGGCGGCCGTCATTGCGGATCAGTGCGTCGGCAATGGCCTGCTTTTCGATGTCCTGCAAAGTCAGCACACCCGCGCCGATCAACTTGGTCGGCCGGGGTACGATGGTTTCCGGCAGGTGCGGAAGGTCGATAAACTTGTCGTTGCACAGGATAAAGGCGTGCTCGATGGCGTTTTCGAGCTCCCGGATGTTGCCGGGCCAATCGTGCAGGGCAAAGGCCGCCAGGGCTTCGTCCGTGACCCCCACGATGTGCTTGCCGGTCAAGGAGTTGAACTTTTCCACGAAATGCTCCGCCAGGATCGGGATGTCTTCCTTGCGCTCGGCCAGGTTCGGCAGCGAAAGGCGGATCACATTGATGCGGTAGTAGAGATCTTCGCGGAACCGCCTGGCATCCACCAGTTCTTTCAGGCTCTGATGCGTGGCGGCGATGACCCGGGCCTTCAAGGTGCAGACTTCGTTCGAACCCAGCGGCGTATAGGTGCGGTTCTGTAAAACGCGGAGGAGACGAACCTGGGTGGAGGGCGAGATGTCGCCGATTTCGTCCAGGAAAAGGGTTCCCTCGCCGGCCATGGCAAACAGGCCCGGCTTGTTGCGTTTGGCGTCGGTAAACGCCCCCGCATGGTAGCCAAAGAGCTCCGCTTCGATCAGGGTTTCGGGCAGCGCACCGCAATTGACCGCCACGAAGGGGGCCTCGCGGTCGCCGCTTTGGTTGTGGATGGCCTTGGCCACCAGTTCCTTGCCCGTTCCGCTGGCCCCCTCGATCAGGACCGTACTGCGGCTGGAGGCCACCATCGGCAAAACGGAGAACAGTTTCATCATCCGGTGGTTTTTGCTGACGATATCTTCAAAGCGATGGATCCTCCGGTAGGCCTGCCGGAGGGTATGGATTTCCGAAAGGTCCCGAAAGACTTCGACTGCCCCGATCGGTGTCCCCCGTTCATCACGCAGAATGCTGGTCGTTACACTGACGGGAATCCGTTTGTTGTCGGCGCGCAGGATATAGACCGGGATATTGTTGCAGCGCTCGCCCGTCTCCATGGTGGTTTTGATGCAGCATTCGGATTCGCACATTTCGCCGCGCATGACTTCGAAGCACTTGCGTCCGATGGCCTCTTCCCGGGGCACGCGGGTAATCTGCTGGGCCGAACGGTTGAAGGCCGTAATCACCATCTGGTTGTCAACCGTGAGAACCCCGTCGGCAATGCTGTCGAGAATGACCGCACAGTGGTGATAAGCCCCATTTTCGAATGTCCGCATAACGGTATCTCCCCAAATGGCACCAAGGGTCCCAATTTGCATCCGATTGGTTTTGTTTTTGGTTCACTATGCATCCTCTACCGCATCCCTCCATGCACTGTCAATCCAAATAAAAACTTAATTTTTTATACAAATACAGTTGGTTATCCAATAACGCCCCCGACATTCATCCATTGGCACGACTTTTGTTACATGTTCCATTATTAAACTCAAGGGCCGCCACGGGACGGGTGCATTCCAGTGCAGAAAGACACCCCTTCCGCTTCAACCGGCGTATGGATCATGAAGACCATCGTGTTGGCCGCAGCGACATAAATTATGGACCGCATCGCGATGCCCATATTTCAAGCACGAATATCGCCGGTACTCGATGCCTGCAACCACGTGATGCTTGTGGATATCGACAAAGGGCAGGCCGCCCGGCGCAGGACGGTTTCTCTGGAAAAAATGACGCCCCCGGAACGGGCGGAAACGTTAGCCCGCTGGGGCGTCACCCATATCATCTGCGCGGGCGTCAGCGACCTGATGTCGCACTATATCGAAAGCCACGGCATCCACATCATCAGCGGCATTGCCGGCGCACCGGACACCATCGTGGATGCCTATATCCATCATCGGCTTCGGGAGGAATGTTTCAAGATGCCAGGCAGAAAGCGGCCGTATCCGGCCCGTTCGTCATAACCGCGCGGACGGCCGCCGGCAGGGTTTTAAAATGGCAAGCCACGCCATCCGCCGTTTCCGATCTTTGGAAAGACGATGGCTGCAAGAAAAAAAACTGAGGATGCTATGGAGGAATCCCAACTTTATTCATCATAAGGAGGCACACATTGGCACAAATACTGGCTTACGATCCCGACCCTGAAATGCAATGGGAGGCCGTGACGTCCATGGGTCACGACGTCGCATCGTTCAGCGATGCTGGCGAAACCGTCGACTACGCCCAGAGCAACAAGGTGGATATCGCCTTGCTGGTCGGGACGGAAGGCGTCGATATGATCAAACCCCTGAGGGAAATTTCACCCAATTTCAAGGTGGTTGTCTTCTGCGATGCACCTGAAATCATGGAAGTCCGCCGGGCGCTTCGATGGGCCCCCTGTTCGGTGCTGTTCAAACCCATCGTCAAAGAAGAACTGGACGCCTGTCTCAAGCGCGCCCTGTTGAAAGGCAAAAGCACCATCAAAGGCAGTCTCAACCTGTAAGCCATTATCCTTGGATTGGAGAAAACGATGGACGTAAAACAACTGGCAGCCGCCAAATTTAATATCCAACGGTTTTTAGCAACCGTTTTTGCCGATGAAATTTCCGAAACGCTTTTCAAAGCCATGAAAACGGATACCTTTTTGCGGGATCTCAAGGAGGTTTCTGAAACCCTTTACTCTAAAGAGATGGCCCGTGGCGCCAAAGCCCTGTTTGATTTTATGGACAGTGCCGGTGTCGACACCTACCAGGCCTTACGGTTTGAATACGCGGATCTGTTTCTCAATGCCGGCAAGAGCCCGGTTTTGCCCTACGAATCCTTTTATGCCGACCGGGAACCCACGCTTTATGGGGAGCCCCTGTTTCAAATGCGCGAGAGTCTCCGCAAGCAAAAACTTCACAAGGATCCGGATTACCCCGAACCTGAAGACCACATCTCGGTGGAGTTCGACTTCCTGGCGGAAATGAATCGCCGGGAGGCCGCCGGCGATCTCTCGGTGGCAGAGGTCCGGTCCGATTTCGGACGCCGTCACATGGCCTGGCGGACCGAGTTTTGCGCGGTCCTCCATTTTTCCGATCAATCGGGGTTCTACAAGGCGCTGGCCGAATTCACCCTGGGGTACTTGTTTCTGGCCCATCTGGCCTCCGTTCCCTCGGAGGATGAGTTCCCCGCCAACCCCGCCGCCGACCTGGCCGCCGTGGCCAAGGCCCTGGAAACCCTGCCCCTGGCGACCGAGTCGTTCCTGCTCAAACCCGGCACCATCGAACCGGCAGCGCCCCGCACCATCCCCACCCACTGCTACGCCTGCGGCGCCCTGTGCGGCATGACCGCCAAGACCAAGGATGGGGTCCTCATGTCCACGGGCGGACTGCGGGGCGATATCAAGGGCGGGGGACGGCTGTGCATCAAAGGCGGCAATGCCAAACACCATGTCTACTCCGCCTATCGGCTCAAATCCCCCCTGATCAAGGAAAACGGCCGCTTCCGCAAAGCCTCCTGGGATGAAGCCCTGGACAAGGTGGTCACCGATTTCAAGGCCTATGACCCCACGAAAATCGGCTATATGCGGGGCAATGACTTTGCCAACTGGATCCATGAAGCCCTGTTCGACCACCTGGGCTGTCCCAAGACCACCCACCGGCCCATGTGCGACAATGCCAACCGCATGTCCAACGAGCACAATCTGAGCGACAAGCGGCCCTGGATCAATTACCAGGAAGCGGATTACATCCTGCATTTCGGCATGAACGAAGTGATCACCTCCTACGGCCAGCGCAAAACCGCCCAGCTGAAAGCCGCTGTGGACCGCGGCGCCAAACTGGTGGTGCTCGACCCGCGACGTTCGGAAACCGCCTCCCTGGCAACCGAGTGGATTCCCATCAAGCCCTCCACCGACGCTGCCGTGGCCTTGGCCATGTGCCATGTGATCATCAAAAACGGTCTCTACGACAAAGACTTCGTTGCCAACTGGACCCACGGATTCGAGGCCTTCAAAAAACGGGTCATGGGCGAAGACGACGATGTGCCCAAAACACCCCTCTGGGCCTCCCGAATCAGCGGTGTACCCGCCGAGACCATCGAACGGATCGCCCTGGAATTTGCCAAGGCCACGGCCAAGGGCGCCATGTCCTGGACCGGTTTGGCCCAGGTGCCCAACGGCATGTATGCCACCGCCGCCCTGCAGGCCCTGAACGCGCTGTGCGGCACCTACGATGCCCCCGGCGGCCCGTCCCTGCCGTTCAAGCGCAAGCTGAAACCGGCCTGGGGCGAAGGCCAGGAAAAACCGCCCAAGGGAAATGCGCCCAAGCTGGATAAACTGCGCATGTGGGCCGGTTGGGCCCCCGCCTATCTGCTGGATGACGTGGAATCCGGAAAGCTGGACGGCATGATCTGCTATTTCGGCGATCCGGTATTGAGTTGGGGCAACCAGGCCGCCATCACGGAAGCCATCGAGAAAATGAAATTCAAGGTCTGCATCGACGCCTTCATGTGCGACACGGCCCTGCTGTGCGATGTCGTCCTGCCGGACAGCACCTGGCTCGAACAGAGCCAGATCAAACCCGATTGGCTCTACGAGGCCCAGATCAGCTACTGGGCGGAGGTGGTCGAACCGCTTTTCCAAACCAAACCCATGTACTGGATCACCATGGAACTGGCGCGCCGGATGGGCCTGGAGAAGCATTTTCCATGGAAGAATATTGAAGAAGCCTTTGAGAACCAGCTCCGGGGACTGCCCTGCACCCTGGACCAGCTCAAGGAACAGGGCTACGTCATCACCGACAAGGCCGCTTATTACAAATACAAGGAATGGGGTTCCCTCAACCCGCCGGACGGCTACGGCTCATCCGGGAATACCAAGACCGGCAAGTACAATTTTGTAAATCCGGTCGCCGAGGAAAAGGGCGTCGATCCGCTGCCCAATCATCATGACGGCCCTCCGGATCTGGCCACCGATGCAACCTACCCCTTCCACTTCGGCAACTTCAGGGTCTTCGGGCACGAGCACTCCTCCACCTTCAATGACTTCGGCCTGATGAAAGCCAACGGCTCCAACGCCCTGTGGATCAACAAGATGGACGCCCACGACTTGCAGATCGAAGAAGGCGATCTCGTCCGGTTGAAGTCCCCTTGGGGCGAGGTGGAAATCAAGGCCCACCCCACCTGGGACATCATGCCGGGAATTCTTGGAGCGGCCGGGGGCTTCGGCCACAAGCGGGGCCTGGAAGGCGACCCCAAATTCCCCCAATTCGGCGGCAAAAACCCGCCGGGGATTCAAAAACCCAATATCACGGAAGACATGGGCGGAACACCACTGCTGAAATATATCAAAACGCGGGTAGAGAAAATCTCCTCGTAGCGTCCATTTGTCTTCCCTGAGAAACAAGCCGCCTGGCCATGGCCGGGCGGCTTGTTTATTTAGAAGCTATCTCAAAAAAGTTTTTTCGCCCGATATCGGCGTTGTGCCCTCGTCTCAAGTCCTCCCACAAAACCAGGTGTCTTGCGCTGGAAGGGGTGAATTTTGGTCTCTGCCAAGGCCGCAGTCGACTGAGCACCGCAGGCGTAGTTCGCTACGCCGAGGACGCTCAGGAGGCGAGAACGCCGGCAGGGGCCAAAAAGCGCCCCTGCAACAGATGGCCTGATTGGAAGGGGTAGATTTTGCTTTATGTCAAGGCCGCAGGTGACTGGACACCGCAGGCGTAGCTGCGCTACGTCGAGGATGGCCAGGTGCCGAGAACGCCGACAGGAAGCAAAAGATGCCCCTTCCAACGGGGCATCACCAGCCCCAGGTCAGATAGTCATGAATCGAATCCGCCGCCTTCCTTCCGGCCCCCATGGCCAGGATGACGGTGGCGGCCCCGGTGACGATGTCACCCCCGGCCCAGACCCCTTTCTTGCTGGTCTTGCCGGTTTCCTGGTCCGCCATGATATAGCCCCACTTGTTCAGTGAGAGATCCGGTGTGGACTGGGTCAACAGGGGGTTGGCCCCGGATCCGACGGCAATGATGGCCAGGTCGCAATCCATGTGGAATTCCGAGCCCTCTTTGGCCACCGGGCGCCGCCGACCGGACTCGTCCGGCTCGCCCAGTTCCATCTGGAGGCATTCCATACCGGTCAGGCGACCGTTTTCATCCCCGACAAATTTGGTGGGTGCGGTCAGGAGAAACATCTCGATGCCTTCTTCTTCGGCATGGTGAATCTCCGCGTTCCGGGCCGGCATCTCATCACGGGAGCGGCGATAGACAATCTTGACGCTTTCCGCACCGAGACGCATGGCGGTGCGGGCGGAGTCCATGGCCACGTTGCCGGCGCCGAGCACCACCACATTCTTACCATGGGGGATCGGTGTATCCACTTTGGGGAAAAGGTAGGCCTTCATCAGGTTGGCCCGGGTCAGGTATTCGTTGGCCGACAGGATGCCGATCAGGTTCTCGCCCGGCACGTTCAGGAAGCGGGGCAAACCGGCCCCTACGCCCAGATAAACGGCATCATAGCCGTCTTCGAACAGTTCATCGATGCTCACGGTGCGGCCCACCACCTGGTTGCACTCCACATTGGCCCCCTGGCGCGCCAGGAAGTCGATCTCCTGGGCGACGATGGCCTTGGGCAGACGGAATTCCGGAATGCCGTAAACCAGGACGCCGCCGGGTTTGTGAAAGGCTTCGAGAACGGTCACGTCATGGCCCTTGACCACCAGGTCGCCGGCCACGGTCAGGGCCGACGGACCGGATCCCACCACCGCCACCTTTTTGCCGGTAGATTCGGCCTTGGGCGGCAGGGCGCCGGAGCCTTGTTCCCGTTCGTAATCGGCGGCAAACCGCTCCAGGTTGCCAATGGCCACGGGGGCGCCTTTTTTGCCCACGATGCAATGCCCCTCGCACTGGATTTCCTGGGGGCACACCCGGCCGCAAACCGCCGGCAGGGCGTTCCGGGTCCACAGATTACGGGCGGCCCCGGTAAAATCCCCTTCCTTGATCAGTTTGATGAATCCCGGGATGTCCACGTTGACGGGGCAGCCTTCGACACAGGCCGGCTTCTTGCACTGCAAGCAGCGCGAAGCCTCTTCCATGGCCATTTCCGGCGTGTATCCCAGAGGGACTTCTTCGAAATTGCGACGGCGGATCTCCGGTGCCTGTTCGGGCATGGCTACCCGCTGAATCGGTTTTTTCTTGGCTTTCTTATCGGGTTGGGTCGACATGATTTCAGTCCTCCACTATCAATAGAAAATACAACGCATAGGGTGCAAATCGATTCGCTTATCAGGATTGCATCTGGCAAAAGTCGTTGTGACAGGTTTTTTCGTCTTCGCAATAGGCCTGCAGGCGTTTCATCAGTTCATCGTAATCCACCTGATGGCCGTCGAATTCCGGACCGTCGACACAGGCGAACTTGTTCTCGCCCCCGATGCTCACCCGGCAGCCGCCGCACATGCCGGTGCCGTCCACCATTATGGGGTTGAGGCTCACGATGGTTTTGACCTCTTTTTCCTTGGTGATCAGGGAGACGAATTTCATCATGGGCACCGGCCCGATGGCCACCGCCAGTTTGACATCTTCCTTCTCCAGCACGTCCTTGAGCACATCGGTCACAAAACCGTGATGACCGTAGGAACCGTCGTCCGTGCAGACATGCAGTTCTGTGGACGCGTCCCGCATCTTGTCTTCGAGGATCAAGAGGTCCTTGGAACGGGCGCCGATAATGCAGATCACGTGATTGCCGATTTCCTTGAGGGCCCGGGTGATGGGGTGCAGCACGGCCACACCGGTGCCGCCGCCGACACACACCACCGTACCGACTTTCTCGAGGTGGGTGGGTTTCCCCAGGGGGCCGATGACATCCTGGTAGCCGTCGCCGACCTGCAGCGTTTTAAACAGCGCGGTGGATTTGCCCACCACCATATAGATGATGGTTATGGTGCCCTTTTCCGGGTCCGTCTCGGCCATGGTCAGGGGAATGCGCTCCCCATCTTCGGTGGCTTTCAGGATCACGAACTGGCCCGGTTTGGCTTTCCGGGCAATCAGGGGGGCTTCAATTTCATTGAGAATGACCGTGCCTTCCGACATTTCTTCCCTTTTGACAATCTTGAACATATTGACCTCCACGTCTAATTTGCACCGCCCTAATCCCGGCGGTGGCTCGATCTCAGGCATGCCGAAGCCATCGCAACCATCGCGATGGCTTGCAAAAACCAAGTTTATCCTGTCTTTCCATCGACATCATCTGTTGCCGTTTGAAAACGACACCAAACGAAACATAACTCATAAAAAAATGGTAACTTTAGCGCTTGCCGGCCCTCTTGGCAACCCCAATATTGATGCAAACCCAAAAAGCGCCCTTGCATCTTTTTGTCCGGCAATGGTAAAGGCGTTGGCGTTTCTTTCAACCCGAATGCGAAAGCCTTTTTATATGCGCATCTTCGACAGTCACTGCCATTTGGACGATAAAAGCTATGACCAGGACCGCAAGGCGGTCCTCCGTCGGGCCCGGGACACCAGGGTTCAAGGGTTCATGGTGGTGGGGATCAACCTTCCCACCGCCCGGCGGGCCATCGAAATCGCCGAGACCAACGATGGCGTCTATGCCGCCGTGGGCGTCCATCCCCACGATGCCGCCCAGTGCAGCGACGACGTCCTGAAGGCTCTGGCCGATTTGGCCGGGAACGACAAGGTCCGCGCCTGGGGCGAAATCGGCCTGGATTTCAACCGGATGTATTCCCCCCGGGATGTGCAGGAAAAATGGTTCGAACGCCAGCTGGCACTGGCGGCGGAGCGCGGCCTGCCGCTCATTTTTCATGAACGGGACAGCGCGGGGCGTTTTCTCGAGATGCTGCAGGCCGCCCGCCTCCCGTCCCTGCAGGGTGTGGTCCACTGCTTCAGCGGCAACCGCCGGGAAATGGAGGCCTATCTCGACCTCGGCCTGCACATCGGCATCACCGGGATCGTCACCATGAAACAGCGCGGCCGGGAGCTGCGGGCCCTGGTGCCCGACATCCCCGAAGACCGCCTGCTGGTGGAAACCGACGCCCCCTACCTCACCCCGGCCCCGGAACGCAACCGCGCCCGCCGCAACGAGCCGGCCTTCGTCAAATCCGTATTGCTCAAGGTGGCCGAAATCCGCGACACCCCCCCGGAGGCCATGGCCGACATCACCTGGCGCAACACCTGCCGCCTTTTCGGTGTGACGGATTCGTAATAGGCTCGATATCTGGCGGTTCGCAGCACGAAACACGTTACCCAAAAAGCCCTAAAACGCTCAAGATCAAGGCGTGCAAGGCCTGAGGAGTGAGGCGTACACCAGGTACGCCGCAGCGACGAAGGCCGCCGCACAACGCCGATATTGAGCGTTTTAGGGCTTTTTGGAAGTGAGGTGGGTGACCATTGCTTCGATCCCATCAATGGACAACTCAAACATGGGAAAGATGTCCCCGATGACATTGATGGTCTGGGTGTAGTTCCAGCGGGCCTGGGGCACGGGGTTGAGCCAGACCGCCTTATCAAACGTTTCGGCCAGCATTTGGAGGCGGCGCAGGCTGGGGTCGCCGCTGCGCTCCTGGATATAGATGGATCCCTCCCGGGCCATGAGCTCATAGGGGGCCATACTGGCATCGCCCACCAGGATCAAACGGGTGGCCGGGTCGTAGCGGGCGAATTCCTCCAGCCGCACCGGCTGCTTGTAGCGGGTCGGGTCTTTCCACAGGGCGTCGTAAATCGTGTTGTGGAAAAAAAAGGTCTTGAGGTCCTTGAACTGGGCCCGGGCGTAGTCGAAAAGCGTCTGGACCATCTTGACATAGGGGTCCATGGACCATCCGCCGTTGTCGATGGCCAGGATCACCTTGAGGCGGTCTTTCAGGTCCCGGTCGAAAACGATCTCGATCTCCCCGGCGTTTTTCATGGTCTGGTAGATGGTTTCATCCACATTGACCTGGTCGCGGGGGCCCGACGGCACCAGGTGGCGCAGGCGCTTGAGGGCTTCGTTCATCATGGACGCCCGCAGCGGGCCGCTCAGGGAGTAGTCCCGGTAGCGGCGATCCAGGGCCACTTTGACCGCTGACTTGTTGCGGGACACACCCCCCACCCGCATCCCGCCCGGATGATAGCCGGAATGCCCCACCGGGGATGTGCCGCCGGTGCCGATCCAGCGATTGCCGCCGTGGTGCTCCCCGTCCTGGTCCTTGAGGCGCTCCTTGAAGTATTCCAGCAGCTCTTCCGGGGTCAGGCGCTGGAGCTGTTCCTCGTCGATGCCCAGGGCGTCGGCCAGCTCCTTGGGGTGCTGCAGCCACTCCTCCAGCATGGCCCGGGCCATCTCGTCCAGCTCCAGGCCCTCCATCTCCGGCAGTTCGGCCCCTTCGAAGGCGTGGGCAAAAATCTGGTCGTAGCGGTCGAAAAAGCGCTCGCTCTTCACCAGGATGGCCCGGCCGGCCGTGTAGAAATCGTTCAGGGACCGAATCAGGCCGGTCTTGAGGGCCCGGTGCAGGGTCAAAAAGGCGGTGGGGCTGACCGGCACCCCGTTGTCTTTGAGGGAATAGAAAAAATCGATGAACATCAGAACAGTTTCCGGCGATGCACCACACTGCTGGCCCGCTGGTAGTCCTGGCTCTTTTTGAACAGGACCCCCAGAAAAGGCACTTCGCCCCGGGACAAATTCTTGGGTTTGAAATCCGGGTCGGCCCGCAGGGCTCGGATCCAGTTGATCAGTTCGCGGGTGGCCGGGCGCTTTTCGACACTGTCCAGCTCCCGCAGGCGGTAAAAGGTTTCCACGGCCGCATCCATCAGGGCCTTGTCGATATCCGGGAAATGCACATGGATGATCTTCCGCATCATCTTGGGGTCCGGGAAGGCGATGTGGTGAAAATTGCAGCGCCCAAGAAAGGGATCGGACAGATCCTTTTTGGCGTTGGAGGTCACGATGATCACGGGGCGGTGCCGGGTTTGGATGGTCTTGTCGATCTCGATGATATCGAACTCCATCTGGTCGAGCACATCCAGCATGTCGTCCTGGAAATCCGTGTCGGCCTTGTCGATCTCGTCGATCAGGAGAACGGTGCGGGTATCGGCCACAAAAGCCTGACCGATCTTGCCCATCTTGATATAGGCTTCGATGTCGCTGACATCGCGCTGGGAATCCCCGAAACGGCTGTCATTCAAACGCGTCAGGGTATCGTACTGATAAAGGGCCTCCACCAGCTTCATGCTGGATTTGACGTTCAGGACGATAAGGGGCATGCCCAGGTTCTCGGCTATGGCGTGGGCCAGCATGGTCTTGCCGGTCCCGGGTTCGCCCTTGAGCAGCAGGGGCATTTCGAGGGCCATGGAAATGTTCACGATGGCGGCCAGCTCGTCGTCCAGCACGTAACGACTGGCCCCCGTAAAGGCAGCAGGCGGATTTGCAGTCATATGATTTCCTTCATTAATACGTTTTTTTGGCTTTTGGTTTTCCCATTGTCCCGCGCCGGGCATCGCGTAAGAACGGTTGCGGTCAACGGTCGGTTAGCGCTCCCCGAATATGGGCGGAGACCTCCCGTGTCAGCTCCAGCACCTTGCTGGCCTGGGCCAGGCTGAGGGAGCCCACCCCGCAACTGGGGCTGATCAGGGACTGGGACAGGAGCTGATCCCGGTCGATGCCCAGGGCCGTCAGCTGGCGGCATTGCTCTTCCCATTGACGGACCAGGGACTCCACCGTGGCAGCCTCGAGGGCTTCCGCCGAACCCGTGGGGACCAGCCCCCAGGCGATGATGCCGCCTTGGGTCACAAACGTTTTGATCTGCTCGCCGTAGAGCAGGAAACGGTCGAAATAAGAATAGGTGTCGAAATTGACGATGTCGACCCGGGTGCCCAGGATCAGCCCCCAATCCGTATTGGCGCAGACATGGATGCCGGCCAGCGCCCCTTCGTTGTGGATGGCGTCATTGATCTCCCCGAGGCTGGCCGCAATCTCGTCGGCCGAAATGCTGATCATTTCCGAGGAGCCGTAGCCGGCCAGGGCCGGCTCGTCCAGGAAAATAATCACCGGACAGCCGTAATCCTTGAAGGCGCGCACCTGGTAGACGGCCTTGAGGGCCAGAAGCTTGACGGCCGCGTCCCGGGCGTTGGCATCGTAGAAAACAGCACGGCCCTGGTGGTCCTTCAGGCCCATTCCGAAGGTGATGGGGCCCGTCACCTGCCCTTTGAGCGCCACCGGCGCGGGATCCATTGCCGGAACCCGGGCCTTGAGTTCATAAAACCCGCCGGCATAGGCCTCGCCCAGCTGAAACCGCGAGGTTTCCACCGGGGCGGAAAGTTCCGTCACCGCCAGGTATTCCTCGTAAAAGGCCGCCAGTTCGGTTTCAAAGGCATCCCCGCCAAGATCGACGTAAACCCGCTCGTCCTCCTGCTTAAGGCCGGGCATACCCGGGGCAAACTGGGGCACCATGCCCTCCTGGGGGTAAACCGGAAGCTGGGGCCAGACCGGCACCCGGGGGGTTGCCTGCATCACCATGTCCACCGCTTCCTGGTGGTCGGACACGGGCAGGCTGCCGATGAGGATGGGATGGCAATCGGGGCGGAACGAATTCATGCGGCCTCCTTGCGGCCCGGGGCGGGATTCACCCCGCACGCGGGTTAAAACGATCCAATTCGTATAAAATTAGGCAAATTATCACGGTCACTTGGAATTGACAAGACAGGGCTGCGCGCTGATGATGCCGGCCCCCATTCTCAATTGACATTGCATTTGGAGCGGTGCTATGTTTTTGCAATTTAAAGGACAGGTTAAACCCTGGTTGCCCCGTGACCAACATAATTTCCATATGCGACAAGCTTGATCGCGCCAAACTCAAGAAAGATGCTTTTCTCGATGAGCGCAGGCAGCGGGCCGTTGAGAATGTTTTCCAGCGGTCGTGCTGTGCGATCGAGTGCGAAAAATGCGGCCGGCCCACCCCCGGCGCGTGCTCTAAGGGAGGCTGCCCCCAGCAGGACGACCAACGGGTACCCTATCACTTTTGCGAGAACTGTAAGGAAGAATTTACCGATTATATTGAACGACTGAAAGGCCGGGGCGATCCGGATTGCTACTGGCGCAACGAGGCCTGGCTGGAAGTCTGGTCGACCTGGATCAACCACCGGGCCGCCCTGGACCGTCACGCGCGATCGAAAGAATTCGCGCGCCTGTTGCAGGAAGTCAAAGACAGCACGCCTGATTGAGAGGAGGAAGTATGTTCGGAATCGGAATGCCTGAGCTGATTATTATCCTGGTGATTATCCTGATTATTTTCGGTGCGGGTAAACTGCCGGAAATCGGCGCAGGAATGGGCAAAGCCATCAAAAGTTTCAAGTCGGCCACCGCCGATGATGATAAACCGGAAACCGACAAGATCGAAAACGACAAAAAAGACGCCTGACACTCTAAATCAGGCGCCTGCATTTCCCGTTGCAACCAAACCCCGGCTGTCCGCCGGGGTTTGTCGTTGATCGCCACCCAGCCGTTACGCCATGGGAAAAGGGTCCCGGGATTCGAGGATTCAAGTGTTTATTTTCCAAGGACCTGGGCTCCCAACCCACCGACCGAGCCACGAAATCTTTGTAATGTTTTAGTATTACACTCGCCCCCTTGGCCCCTCGACCCCTCGGATCCTAAAAATGGGGTTTTGACCTTTGATTTTGGTGTTCCCATTGTCCCGCGCCGAGCATCGGGGGGGCGGACGGGAAAAAGTGCGCGGACTGTCTGAACCCCGCTGAAAGCGGGGTGAGTTTCCGCGCGCTCCGGCCGCACCGACGAAGCGCAGGGTTAAGCGGGGCACGGGCGCCTTCTTTTGGTTACTTTTCTTACGCGGGTAAGAAAAGTAACAACCAGAATAAAATTAGAATTGGACGGTCGAGCCTCTCCGGATTCTCCACCAAAGGTGGAATGGTTTAGTCCGGATATTTCATGAAATGTTCGGGCTATGCTTCCTTCTTCGCTCCATCCCCCCGGGGCTTGCGCCGCCGGCCCAGAAATTTTTTAACCTTCCACACCACAACCCCGCCCCCGATCGCCAGCACCACCAGAAAAACGATATTGAACAGGGGGAAATGGCTGTAATCCCGGTCCACCGTGCTCAGGCTGACCACATTGGGGAACATGGAAAAAATACGAATACGCCAGCCATAGTAGCGCACCAGCACCCAGGGTTTCTCCGGCACCGAGGCGTAGGCCTGGGCCTGGGCGGTCAAGTCGGCGCTGTTGAATTTGAAGTAGGGCGGCCAGCCCCATCCCGTATCCTCGTTGCGGAACACGATGGTTTTGCCGGTACGGGTCGCCGTGTTGATATAGCGCACATCATAGGTGCGCCGGCTGCTGGTTTCCGACGCGGCATTCTTGTCCACCACCTTGCCGCTTTCCCGGTCGACGCGTTTGATGTCCGTTCCGCTGACCTGCACCACCTCGGTGCGGGGCAGGTTGTAAAACAGGAACAGCGCCACAACGGCCAGGCAGACAATCCCTAATGTAATCTTAACCTTTTTAATGGTCGTCACCATTCACCTCCGAAGGGTCTTTCCGTATATTTCATGAAATGTTCGGGCTGAACGCATCAAGCCTTTAACCCTGCAACGGTTAAAGGCTTGTTAAATGGCTGTCGTTGGCGTTGCGCGATGGACGGACGTCAGAAGGGGATATCGTCATCGTTTTCGGGATAAGCCGGCGGGCTGTTGTAATCGCCACCGCCCTGGCCGCCCTGCTGGTAGCCGCCACCGCCACCCTGCTGCTGGTAGCCACCGCCACCGCCTTGCTGCTGGTAGCCACCGCCGCCGGAGCCGCCGCCTTGCCGGTAGCCGCCGCCACCGCCGGCATTGTCGCCACGGGAGCCCAGCATCTGCATGGTGCCGCGCTGATCGATGACCACCTCGGTGGTCCAGCGGTCCTGGCCGTCCTGCCCCTGCCATTTGCGGGTCTGCAGGCGCCCTTCCACATAGACCTGGCGCCCTTTGGCCAGATACTCACCGCAGATCTCGGCCAGCCGGCCGAAAACCACGATCCGGTGCCATTCGGTTTTCTCTCGCTTCTCACCGGAATTCTTGTCTTTCCAGGTGTCCGTGGTGGCCATGGTGAAATTGCAGATGGCCCGGCCGTCCGGGGTGTAGCGCACTTCAGGGTCGCGTCCCAGGTGACCGACCAGGATAACTTTGTTGACCGCTGCCATATTGACCTCCAGGATTTGAGAATTTTATCAGGTAGCGCGACGTAACCCATAGCGGATGTGCCGGTTGATGTCAATCTTGGGGCGCCGGATGAGATGGACGTTCCTATCTATTACTCGGATATAGTGACTTTACTGAAATGGCCTCCCCGCGCCATTGACGCGCCTTTCTTTTGCCTTTCCAGAATAAATGCCCAAAAGCGTGGACTGCAAACCAGTACATTCCACTTAAAATGAACTCCGAGTCCTCCATGAGTTGAAGAAAACACTTGTCGGCCTGTGCCCTTGTGATTGGCACCTCCGCATCAAGAAACTGGTATAGAGCATCATGAACCATCGATGCATAATAGGTTTTTGGTTTGCCAGTGGGAGCATAAACGGCCCCATCCGGTGTTCCAATGAATAGGTCAAGGATACAAATCTTTGGGCTGCATCCGTTCCAAGTATACCCTTGCGTAATTGTTAATTTCCCATCATCGCCAATTATCAACCGAATTTTCCCTTTTTTGTCGCGAAAAACATAGTCTTGGTTAACCTTGAGATTAGATTGCCAGGAAAAATTCTCTTCATTGCGGTATAGCCATTTGACGGTCTTAGTGCACTTCATTTGGATTTCTCCATATGGTTAAGCGCTGTGCAATCAGCCGGATGATGACAATTTGAATAATTAAGAATTAAAATGCGACCCCATCGCCTTCGCCCTCGTCCCCTCTATTCTCCCATACCGCGCAGGTAGGCCATGACGCTGGACGCCGTGGCCTTGAAGGCGGTGCTGATGTCGAAACCCGCGCTTTTCAGCCCCTTGGCCGTCCAGGTGTTGCAGGTGTTGAACAGGGTGTAGCGGCCCGTGGCCTCGTAAAAATGGCTGTCGCCGTATATGCCCGTATCCACCGGGAAGGGAGTGTTGTGGTCGGCCCGGCGGAAGCTGCCGACGATAAAGTCCAGCAGGGCCGCGTAGCGGGCCGGCGGCAGACAGAGACGGTAGATTTCGCTGTGGGGAAAATAGGCGCGGACATCGGCGGGCACGGCCACCACATGCATGACGGCTTCGGTGGGCCAAAGGACCGCCTTGATGGCCAGACCGGCCGTGATCTCGTCAGCCTGGTAGAAATCCTTGTCGCCCCAGCCGAACTCGATATAGGGTGTGTCCCCGAAACGGGCTTGCAAGGCCAGCAAGCGCGCCTGGATGTCGGCGGCCGGTACAACAATGCCCGTGTGCCAGCCGTGGCCGGTCACGAAAATGCCGATCGGGTCATCCTGTGCTCCCCCGGCCCCCTCCTCCACCACCGGCGGCGCTGAAGCGCAGGCCGCCAACCCGATCAGGATGACGATAACGAACCTGCTTTTAACCTTACATGTCATAATCACGCCTGTCTGTACTCGTGGACGAGATGATGCGTCATGGGCGAGATTAACACCAACTGGCTTTTAAACGTTTGTTGAGCCAATTTTTGGACGACATGGAATAATTGTCAAGAGGAGGCTGGCAAGTTCAATAGAGGCCCCCATATTTCTCCGATCAACTGCCAGGTACGTCATGCATCGTCAGAGATTTTACCACTGACTCGAATGCTTGGTGATTGCTCTCGAACTTATCTTTCCCACACATTAATATCACTACCGTTTGACAAAATTTGGTTCTATGGCATGGATAGATGAACCAGTCAAAGCAAGCTGTACCTTCAAATAGTGATGACTCTAAACCAACCTCCATCTCATATAATGCTTCTGATTTGAAGCTGCTGGAATTAGCCCTATAATTGCGATAAGTGGCAGCGAGACTCTCAATATAGACTTGGCTGCTAAATCTTGAAAATTGGTCTCTTTTCTTACCTTTTTCTTCTATCATTTGTGGAACTTCATAAATTTTATCTTCAGGAGTATTCAGTACTTTTTGAAAATCCTTACTTCTCTTATCATTTGCTATGGCTATTACTCCTCTTGAGGATTTATTAAGCATCACCAAAGTTACCAATTTCTTGAAGGATTGAGGGAAAGACTTCTCAAGGTCTTTCGGGAGCCTTTCGTTGACGTCCCAACCTTTTGGAATATCGACGCTGTACTGATATTTGAAGTTAGTGGCCTTGTCAGGGAGGATTTCTGGCGGAGGATAGGTTGCACATCCGAAGAGTGCAGCAAGAGTCAAAATAGCAAGCAATTGGCACCAAATCAGTTTTTGCATCTTTCAACCTCCATATTGTAATTATCGCTGTCAGCCAAAACAGCAACCCAGAGAAAATAACCGAGATTGGTCGCATCTTAAATATTCACTATTTGCCACCGTCTCCAGCCCCCCTTCCCCTTCGATCGTCGATTGATTTTTAAGTGCTCTACCATATGGACCTCCATAGGAATTCCCTTTATCCATACGCATCAAGTAAACTCTTCCTGGGTTTCTGCTTGTTCGAACTTGAAAAGTTGAAATTTGAACGCACGACGATAGCCCTTTGCTGTAAAATTTAACCTATTTGGGACTTACAATTCGCCGGCTTGGGGGGTGGGGGTGGGTGCTGTAGCTGGACCAGGCCCTGAATCAGCCCCATCCAAAATATGTGCATACGCTAAAAACTGCAAAATATCAAACAAAATCAAATATTGGCAGAAACCTTCAGCCCGTATTCATGCCTACCATGCAGCCGGGGGAGGGGTAAACACCCACGGTCATGGCCAGTAGGCTGTGGGTGTTCCATTTGGCCGGATTGATCGCCGCCTCCATTTATTTGCCACTTGCAGTCACCGCCGAAAAGTGGCATGGCCATTGCCAATTATCACGAACGCATCATACCGATCAGGATTGAGATAAGGAGGTCCGGCCATGCGAATCCTTCTGGTCGAGGACGACACCACAATGGCGCACTTTATTGAAAAGGGGCTGAACGAAGAGGGGTTTGCGGTGGACCACTTCGGCAACGGCGAGGACGGGTTGCACATGGCTCTCAACGAACCCTACGATGCCGCCATTCTCGATATCATGCTGCCCAAACTGAACGGGCTCGCCGTTCTGCAGCACATGCGGGAGAGCGGCATCGCGACCCCCGTTCTCATCCTCAGCGCCAAGCGCTCGGTGGACGACCGGGTCAAAGGCCTGCAAAGCGGCGGGGACGATTATCTGACCAAGCCCTTTGCCTTTACGGAACTGGTGGCCCGCCTCAGGGCCCTGATCCGGCGTTCGACGGGAACGGCCGATCCCACGGCGCTGGATGCCGCCGATCTGCATGTCGATCTCCTCAGCCGTGTGGTAACCCGCGGCTCAACCCCGATCGAACTCCAGCCGAAAGAGTATGCCCTGCTGGAATACCTCATGCGCAACAAGGGGCGGGTCGTGACCAAAACCATGATCATCGAGCATGTCTGGAACTACAATTTCGACCCGGAAACCAATGTGGTGGAAGCCCGCATCTGCCGGCTGCGGGATAAAATCGACAAGGGCCGCGAGCCGAAACTGATCCACACCATCCGGGGGGCGGGCTATGTTCTTAAAGAAACTGCTTAACCGCCGGCACGATCTGAGCTTTCGTCTGGCCCTCTGGTATGCCGGCATCCTGATGGCCACCCTGCTGTGCACGCTTGTCATCCTTTACGCTTATCTGGGAACCTACCTGCGCAATCAGGTCGACAGCGCACTGCTGAACGAATTGCGTGAATTCAACACCCTGTACAGAGAAGGCGGTCTTGACGCCATCGAGCGGGAGATGGAACTCGAATCCGAATCCGAAGGCATCGGCCGGGTGTTCTTTCGCCTGGTCGACAAAGATGGCCAAACCCTGCTGCATTCGGACATGTCCGCCTGGCATGGTGTGGCGGTGGATCAAATCCAAATCAGCCATACCCGAATAGACAACCACTATTTTGAAACCAAGGAAGTTCCGGACCAGGATTTTGAAGCCCGGGTGCTGGTGGGACGCCTGGGCGCCGATTATTTTCTCCAAATTGTCCATTCCCTCAGGGAAGACGGGCTGTTTCTGAGCGACCTGGCCACGCTGTTAATGTGGTTCGCGGCAGCGCTTGCCATGATCGGGGTTGCCTCCGGCTGGTATATTTCCGGCCGCGCCATGTCCGGCATCAACGCCATCACCCAGGCGGCTGAAAAAATTACTGCCGGGCAGTTCGATACCCGGGCTAAAGCCGAGAACCAGCTCGGCGAGATCGACAAACTGGCAACGACCTTCAACACCATGCTGGATCGTATCCAGACGCTGGTTGCCGGCATGCGGGAGGTTACGGACAATATTGCCCATGACCTCAAAAGCCCCATTGCCCGCATCCGCACGGCTGCGGAACTCGCCCTCCATGGCGAAAAAAAGCCCGCCGAGTACACGGCCGTCATCGCTAATACCATCAATGAGTGCGACCGCCTGCTGGCCCTGGTGGACACCATGCTGTTCCTCTCGGAAATGGAATCCGGCACACGGAAAACCCAACTTGAGAAGGTCGATCTGGCCCATCTGGTCCATGAAGCCTGCGACCTGTTTCAACCCCTGGCGGAGGACAAACGCATCGCCCTGGCGGTCCAGCAAAACAATGCCACCTGCATTGTCAAAGGCGAGTCCGCCACCTTGCAGCGCATGATCGCCAACCTCCTGGACAATGCGATCAAATACACCCCGGAGGACGGGCGTATCACCGTACAATTGAAATCCTTCCGCAAAGAGGCGCTCCTTGTCTTCGAAGACAACGGCATCGGCATCGCGCGGGAAAATCTGCCCCGCATTTTCGAGCGCTTCTACCGTTGTGACAAGAGCCGCCACCATAGCGGCAGCGGCCTCGGGCTGAGCCTGGCGCGGGCCATCGTGGAAGACCACGGCGGCAGCGTTCAGGTCTCCAGCCGCTACGGCCAAGGCACCGTGGTGACGGTCAGTCTCCCGCGATCCAATTCCCTATAGCCTGTGATCAGCCCGAACATTTCATGAAATATCCGGGATAGGCGATCCCCCCCCCGACGTGTCCAATTCTATCCAACCCGCCTGTGCCTCGGCGCAAAGATGACCAATCGGTAATGATGCGGTCATCCAACCGTCATCTCGTCTGAGATAAATCAATTTCCCAAGTTTGATTACCGCGATTTCAAACGGCAGAAATCAGCGACGACCGCTCTTGTTCATGAAGGCATCGGGGGCGTCACCATTAAGGCAACCGTTTATGGACACCCATTTCAAGGTCCATCTAAAAAAATATCAGGGGCTGATCGGCCTGGCACTCCTGGGATTCATGTTCTGGGGGGCGCGCTCCCTGTGGGACAGCAGTGAAGCCCGCTACGGCCAGGTGTCCTGCGAAAGGCTTACCAGCGGCAACTGCCTGGTCCCCACCCTGGCCGGTAAAACCGCCCCCGCGGGAGTAGACAATAGCCGTCACGTGTTGCCCATCACAAAGTCCCGCCGGCTGGACACGCTGGAAAGGAACACCGCCCATCCGGCCGAGAAGGCCGAAAGGGCAAAATATGCCGTCCCGGCCAACGCCCACCCCGAACCAGCCCAGCGAAGGGCCCGGCAGCGGGTGATGTCCCGTCGCGAACGAATGGCAACGTTATTATTAATTCTCGCCCAGGGTCATCATTGACCATGTCCACGCCGGACGCTTTCAGACAGGAGCAAGCCATGCCGACACAGGAATTGACGTTTTCGAAAAAATACAACCTCAAACACGCGTTGAAATACCATGACAAGCACCGGAATACGCTCAGCCGCCGTCTATCCAACTGGCGGGAGCAGGCCATCGCCGAGAAGGCCCTGAAACTGGCGGGCCAGCCGGCCACGGTCCTGGATTTGCCCTGCGGTACGGGCCGCTTCTGGGCCTTGCTGGCCCGCAAGAAAGACCGCACCATTCTGGCGGCGGACAACAGCGATGCCATGTTGTCGGTCGCCCGGGAGGTCATGCCGCCGGCTGTGTTGGAACGGGTGCAGACCTTTCAGAGCTCCGCGTTCGATATTCAGCTCGCCAACGACAGTGTCGACCACGTTTTCTGCATGCGCTTGCTGCACCACATCACCCGGCCCGAAGACCGCCTGGCGATTCTATCGGAGTTTTACCGCGTAGCGCGCCATTCCGTGGCCGTGTCCCTCTGGGTGGACGGCAATTACAAATCCCTGCGACGGCGAAAACTGGAGGCCCGTCGGACCCACAAGACCTACCAGAATCGCATCGTGCTGCAACGCCGTATAGTGGAACGGGAATTTTCCGACGCCGGCTTCGCCATCGCCGGCCATTATGACTTCCTGAAATTCTACGCCATGTGGAGGCTTTATGTTCTCAAAAAACAACTGTGACCGTTTCGGATCTTCTGGCGACCATGCGCTGTTAAAGGCCAACAGGCTCGACAGTTTCGACGCCCTCTGGGACACGAAGGCCGATTGGGTGGAACCACCGAATTATCGCCGCCGGGGGTGGAGCGGTGTCTGCCGGATTGAATTGCAAAACAGCGCCGGGGCCGGAATCGGGGTCTATCTCAAGCGCCAGGAGGGGCACTGCTATCGGGATTCGGTACCGCCTTTCCGACGCCGGCCGACAGCCTATCGCGAATACCGGAACCTTTTAAAAATGAGGACACACTCAATCGCCGCGCCGGACATCGTCTACTATGGCCAACGGCGGGTCGGCGGTGTCTGGCAGGCCATCCTGATGACCCGGGAAATCCCGCAAAGCATCTCCCTGGAAGACTACCTGCATCAGTCTCCGGGGCGCCCGCATTCCGAAGTCATCCACGTTCTCCGGGAAACCGCCGCCCTGGCCGCCCGCTTTCATGGCCGCCATTGGGAACACGGGGCCCTGTATGGCAAACATGTCCTGATCGGCGGCATGGCCAAAGAAGCTTCGGACGCCCCGTCGGCCGACCGTAAGCCGTTTCCCTGCCTCATCGACATTGAGAAAGCGCGCTTTCGGCTTTTCCGATGGCGGATCGCCGTTCATGACCTGGCCCAGCTTTACCGCCATACCGCCTGGGATGCGCCGGACTGGCAATTGTTTGTGAACCATTATTCGGCCGAAATCCGCAAACCCTGGCTGGGCCCCATCCTGAAAGGCATGATTGGCCGCAAAGCCCAACGCAAACACGGCCGGCCGGCTTTCTGCCGCATACGGCCGCCCCATATTCCGCTGATCGGCAGGCCCAGGAAAGCGATGGGATAGTATACGCGTTCAACGGAAAAGGAATGGCACCATGACGATCAGACAACCACCGGTCCTCAGCCTTGTGATCCCCTTCTTCAACGAGGGGGAATGCATCGACAGGGTTTGTAGCGAAATACAGCAGGTTTTACCCGGCAAGATTACCAATCGGTAATCTTTTGGCAATCTACCGGTAATCTGCATCTGCGATAAGCAATGCATTATGCAGACGAACCTTAGAAAACACGATCACTGGCAAACCCCTTTAGCCCCTCTCCTGGTTTTCGCACTAACCGCATGCGCCGGCCTGGCCCTTGTCCGGATCGGCTTCGTGATCTGGCAATGGCCGCGAGTCCAGGCCGCAGACGGCCTGATGCGCGTCCTCCTGATCGGGCTGCAGATGGATTTTCAACTGGTGGCCTATCTCCTGGCGGTTCCGGTCCTCCTTTTCCTGCTGGCCGGCCCGCTTGCGGCCAAAATCCTCCGTGTGTGGCTGACGGTCTGGACCACCTTCCTGCTGTTCATGGAAATGGCCACCCCCTCTTTCCTGAATGAATACGGGATCCGGCCCAACCGGCTGTTCATCGAGTATCTGATCTATCCCCAGGAAGTGCTGGGCCTTCTCTGGGGGCAATACAAACTGCCCCTCCTCCTGGCCGCCCTGCTGCTGCCGCTGGCGGCGATTGGCGCCTGGCGCCTTTATGGCCACGGGGTCCCCTGTCGACAGCACTGGAGTTGGAAAAAACGCCTGGCCGTATTTCCGCTCATGGTCCTGGTCATCTTCCTGGGCGCCCGGTCCAGCCTGGGGCACCGCCCGGCCAACATCAGCACGGCCGCCTTTTCCAGCGACCCGCTGGTGAACGACCTGGCGCTGAACTCCACTTACTCATTGATGTACGCCGCCTATCGGATGAAAGACGAAAAAGACGCCGGCAAGCTCTACGGTCGCATGCCCGAAGCGGAAATCATCAAGCGTGTCCGGCGGGCCATGGACGCTTCACCATCGGCTTTTGCCCCCTCGGATACCCCCACCTGGCACCGCCAGATGGCCCGCCGCAAGATCGATCGGCCTCTCAACCTGGTCATTATTCTTGAAGAAAGCCTTGGCGCCCAATACGTTCAGTCCCTGGGAGGGCTCCCCCTGACACCGGCCTTGGAAACCCTTTCGCAGCAGGGCCTCTGGCTCCAACAGCTCTATGCCTCCGGGACGCGATCCGTACGGGGCATCGAGGCCGTCATCACCGGTTTTCTGCCCACCCCCGGCCGCAGCGTGGTCAAATTGAACGCCCTGGGCGGCCCATTTTTCAACCTGGCCGGCTACCTGAAGCGGTTTGGCTATGAGAGTGTCTTCATCTATGGCGGCGAAAGCCACTTCGACAACATGCGGGGGTTTTTCCTCGGCAACGGGTTCGACCGCGTTGTCGATGAAAAAGACTACACCGAATGGGCCTTCAAGGGCACCTGGGGCGTTTCGGACGAAGACCTTTTCAAGCGGGCCCACCAGGAGTTCGAAGCCTATGGGGACCAGCCGTTCATGGGGCTGGTTTTCACCTCCTCCTATCATTCCCCCTTCGAATTTCCGGAAGGGCGGTTGAAACCGGAAGCGCTGTCGGACAACCCCGAGCACAATGCCGTCCGTTACGCCGATTATGCCCTGGGGCGCTTTTTCGACCTGGCACGCCGTTCCTCATATTGGGACCGGACGGTATTCCTGGTGGTGGCCGATCACGACAGCCGGGTGCGGGGTGCCGATCTCGTCCCCATCCCGCATTTCCATATTCCCGGGCTCATCATCGGCCCCGGAATCCCGCCGAAGGTCTATACCCAAGTGGCCAGCCAGATCGACCTTCCGCCGACCCTGCTTTCTCTGATGGGTATTTCCGGCGAACACCCCATGGTGGGCCGGGACCTGACCCGACCGCCCCGGCCCGACGGCGGACGGGCCATCATGCAGTACGCCAACAACCAGGCTTATCGGGTGGGAGACCAGGTCATTATCCTGCAGCCGGATCATGCCCCGGTGCAATACACCTACCGCGACCGGGAACTGGTGGATCGAAAAACATCACCGGATCCGGAACTGGCCGCTGATGCGATCGCCCATGCCCTCTGGCCCTCACTGGCCTACAGCCGCAGCTACTATCGCCTGTCCGGGACCACGGCGCCTTCAAATCAAGGCGCCCTTGCGTCCTCATCGACAAACGGCGCAAAGGCCCGCGCCTTAGGCCGGTAGCCGCCCCCTGGACCGAATCAGGGATAACAACCGCCCCGGCAGGGTCTCGGCCGACACCATGGCCCGAACATTTCATGCGTTGACAAGGCTCCCACGGTAAGGATAAATCGCTGCTTGACCCGAACATTGCAGGAAATGTTCGGGTTAAACGCGTACTGAAAATGGCGGACCAGCAAATGAGCAAGGAATGGATAAAGTATATCAGCTGCACCATTGGCCTGGCATGCTTTGGGGTTATTGTTGCGGAAATCCTCAAGAAGTGGCAGTTGGTCAGCCCGGATTTGAACCCTTTATGGGTGGTGGCGGCCATTCTATTGCTGTTCGCCACCAAAGAATTCGTGTTTTCTTCCTACATAAAAGACAATTGGAATGTATCGCCCGAAATTTTCACCCTTTCGCGCAAAGCCGTCAACGTCATCTGGGTCATCCTCGCTATTCTTACCCTGCTCAGCGTACCCTTTATCTGGTTCGGTACCATTGAAGAACTGGCCGGAAAAGCCCATATCGGCCGATATTGATGCCGGGTTAACCGACTCACATGAATTCGGTTGTGGGACCAGGAGATTATCCTGCAGCCGGATCATGCCCCCTACAGGCGGCAAGCTTTCGGATTGGCCTTCGGCCGCCGGATGAGGTGGCGGCGCAGAAAAGGCTGCTGCCCTTCCGGGCCGAAAGGAAAAATATCCCGCCCTTTGTACACAAGTTGTCCCCAAGCCATTACAATTCAACACTAAAAAAATCAGGTGACAGGCCTGATAAAACAACGGCAATTCGCTTGGTATTTACACGGCTTATTTTCCTACCCATTTTATAGGAAATGAACATCGCGAACCCGTGAAATATCCAGGTTAAGGAGAAAGAAATGGCGATCCATGTAATCATCAAGAGGAACGTTAAACAGGGGCATCAGGCGAAAGAATTGGTCCCGTTTTTATTACAGATGAGATCACGTGCCATGTATCAACCAGGCTATATTTCCGGAGAAACTTTATGCGACATAGAACGCCCCGGAGAGTGCCTGGTTATCAGCACATGGCAAACCGTTGATGACTGGAACAGATGGGTCCACAGCCAGGATAGAGCCAAAATGGACAAACAAATTGAGACCCTGACGGGGGAAAAAACAGAATATCGCATTTATTCACCAATGGTTCCCTGAGAAACTTTCGAGAAAATGCCGCCTACGATGGTCCAGTACGCAAACTTCGGATTTGTGGTTTGACAAGCAGGTCAAATCAACCCTGGAGATTTAATATGGACGATAAAACTCAGACATTATTTGAAAAAATCGGTGGCGAACAAACCATCCGCAATCTGATCCACGAATTTTATGATCGCGTGATAGCCGATCCGGAATTGAAGCCGTTTTTCGAAAACGCTTCGATGGACAAGCTGCACCGAATGCAACGCGAGTTTTTTAGTGCCGCGCTCGACGGCCCGATCACATACTCCGGCAGACCCCTCAGCCATGTCCACCATGGAAGAGGGATTACAAAGCATCACTTTACCCTGTATGTGGGTCACCTCATTGATACTCTCCAGGATCACGGGATCAATGACCAGGATGCGCAAGAGATTATTGGCCGAATCAGCACCTACGCAAACGAAATCACAGGTGATGTCGGATCAGCAGGATAAACTGCACGCCATACCATATGATTTATGAAGAGTTTCGGCTTCAGGTTGCGGCTTCCGCATAACGCGTATCGATCTATAAATCACGTTTTTGGCAACCGCCTAGAAGGAAAACGGGGCGACCTGAATTCCCAGCCAAGTTTTTTTCGCTGCGATGGATCAAACTGGCACTATCCGGCGCAACAACCGCCCCGGCAGGGTCTCGGCCGACACCATGGCCCCGTAGGGACACACTTCGATACAGCAGTAGCAGCGGATGCAGGCATTGTAGTCGAATTCCAACCGGTCGTCCTGGCATCGAATGGCGTTCGCCGGGCAGAATTGCCAACATTCCCCGCACAGGCGGCACTTTTCCGGATCGGCCTTCGGGCGCCGGATAAGATGGCGGCGCATCAAGGGCTGCAACCATTCCGGGCCGAAATGGGTCACGCCGGATTCCGGGAGCTGAAATGCGGCCGGGGCCCGGCCATTGCCGTTGACCAATGTGGGGTGGTGCGGCAGGGATAGAACGTCGGCGGCGGCCAGGGTGGGCAACTGCGACGGGGGGAAGCCGACCAGGTCGCACACCGCATGATCGGCCGCCAAGGCGCTGGTGCTGCCGATCAAAACCCCCACCGGCACCGGGTGACCGGCCTTGCCCGGGCCATGCCCCTCCAGGCCCAGGATGCCGTCGATAAGGGTGTAGACGGGGCGTATGGCCTGATGGATCTGCACCACCAGGCGGGCGAACATGGCCTTGTCGATGCCGGCCCGCATGTGCCATTGCGTCTTTTTCAATCCCACCACACAGCCGAAGGTGTTTTTCACCCCCAGGGTCAGGGTCATCTGGCTGTGGGTCTTCAGCTTCGCCAGATTGATCACCGCATCGGCCTCCAACGCCGTTTCGGCCAGGGGCACCTTGCCGAAGGGCGGTCCGATGTCCATGGTTTTTTCATGCTCAAAGGCCTGAAAGGGCACGTCCAGATCCTGCAGGGCCTCCCGGTAGCCGCCGACGCGATGGATGCGGGCCATGCTGCCCACGGCCGGGCTGTCGGCGATGATGGGCGTGCCCCCATGATCCCGGACGAACCGGGCCACGGCGCGCACCACCAGGGGATGGGTGGTGATGGCCTGGTGCGGCTTGGCCGCCAGCAGCAGGTTGGGTTTGATCAACACCCGCCCCCTGGCCGCAGCGGCAACGCCGCCGTTGGTCAGCATGCGGTAGATGGTGGGCTTCAGCCCGTTGTCATAGGCGGCAGGACGGATTTCAACGTCGGCCATCATTCCTCCGGATGAATTGCGGGACACGGGTTCCCAAGCGAAAGCGTATTGCCAGAAGCGTTGATCTTTATTTTGAGATAGGTTCTAATCGGAATCAATAGACAACCCGCAGAACAGACGGACTTATATCATGGTTCTTCTCCCAATTAGTTGGGAGAAAGGGTCCAAGGGGTCTAGGATTCAAGTGGCCAAGGGTTTGTTCTCTGGAGATTTAATCAGAGCTTTCAGCATTCGCTCGATTGGCCCCATTTCCACTGCTAATTTTGGAATAACGTTTCGATACACTATATAGATGCAAACAAAGGGCATATGCTTTTTGCCACACTTGCCATTCTTTGTAATTTTTTAGTATTTCACTTGGATCCTTGACCCCTTGGATCCTGGAACCCTTATGATCCCGAGATGCCCAAGCGGTAATACCCTGTGACCCAATTGCTCATTTGCACCAACTATTCGGGAGAAGACCCTATATCATGAATTGGCCCCATGACCATGACCAACATCATCGAAACCACTGATAAAGCCCTGGCACGCCGCATCAAACAGCATGTGGTCGGCCGCCCGCAATCTTTTTTTGCGGTGGTCCCGCCGGGGCTGGAACCGCTCTGCCGGGACGAGCTGGCCGGCCTGGAAGATCCGCCCGACGAAATGACCGTGACCACGGGCGGCATAGAGTTTACAGGACGTCTCACCACTTGCTACCAGGCCAACCTGATTTGCCGCACGGCCAGCCGCATCCTCATGCGCATCGGGCACTTCAAGGCCCGGCACTTCGATATGCTGGCGGAACGCACCCGCGCCATAGCCTGGGAGCTTTACCTGAAGTTCGGCATCCCCCTCGACATCCGGGTGACCGCCCGCCAATCGAAGCTCTACCACAGCCAGGCGATCGCCGACCGCATTCAAAATGCCGTGGCCGAACGCCTGGGCGCTGCCGGCCAAATAACAGGCCAGGATGCGTCCAATAAACCGGACCAGCGTCTCTGGGTCCGTCTCGAGAACGACCGGGCCAGCCTGTCCCTGGACAGTTCCGGGACGCACCTCCACAAGCGGGGCATCAAAACCGGCGGGGGCCCCGCGCCCCTCAGGGAAACCCTTGCCGCCGCGGCCCTGACGCTCTCCGGATTCCAGCCCGGCACCGTGCTCTGCGACCCCATGTGCGGCAGCGGCACGTTTGCCCTCGAGGCCGCCCTCATGGCGAAACAGATCCCCCCGGGCTGGCAGCGGACCTTTGCCTTCGAGGGCTGGCCCGCTTTTCGGCCGCCGCACTGGCAGTACCTCCGCCGGCAGGCCGCCGCCCGCTTTCGAACCCTGGCAGGGCCGCAAATTTTTGCCTCGGACCGCAGCCGTAAAGCCGTCGATGGACTGGCCGCCTTGCTGCCGGAATCCGGGCTGGCCGATGCCATCGATCTGCAGCAGCGCGACTTCTTCGATCTGACCGGGCCGGCCCTCAGCCCCACCCCCGGCCTGATCACGCTGAACCCGCCCTATGGCCGCCGGTTGGGCAAGCCGGAGGCCACCGGACGGCTCATCGGCGAAATCCTGCATAAACTGCAGGAAGATTTCCGCGGCTGGCAGGCCCTGCTGGTGCTGCCGGAAAAGCGCCTCCTGCGGCAGTTTCCCTTCAAAATCAAATCACAACCCGTCATGCATGGCGGACAGCCGGTATGGCTGGCCACGGGAAAGGTGCCTTCATGAACCGGAACGTCAAATTTGCCTGTCCCATGGACTGTTTCGATGCCTGCGGCCTGTTGGCCGAGGTGGCGGATGGACGCATCACCCGCCTGAAGGGCGATCCGGACCACCCGCTGACCCGGGGCCGCATCTGCACCAAGGGGAAAAAACTGCTGGAGCGGCTCTACCATCCGGAGCGGCTGTTGACGCCCCTTCTGAGGGATGGAGACCAATGGAAACCCATCTCCTGGAAGGCCGCCATCGACCTGATGGCCCGGCGGTTTGAAGACGCCATCCAAACCCACGGCAGCCGGTCCATCCTTTATTATGCGGACAGCGGCTACGGCGGCCTGGTGAAATCCGTGGACAACCTGTTTTTCGACCGCCTGGGCGGAGTCTCCGTCCCCCGGGGCAGCCTGTGCTGGTCGGCCGGCATCGCGGCCCAGCGCTACGACTTCGGCGATGTCCGCGGGCATGATCCCCGTGACATGGCCAACGCCCGCTGCATTGTGATCTGGGGACGCAACCCGGTGGCCACCAACCCGCACCTGGTGCCGTTTCTGCAAAAGGCCCGACAGCAGGGCACCCGAATCATCGTCATCGATCCCCTCCAAACCCCCAGCGCCCGGCAGGCCGATGTCCATTTGCAGCCCCAACCGGGTACGGACGGGGCCCTGGCCCTGGGGATGGCCCACCATCTGCTGGCCACCGGACGCGTCGACCAGGACTTTATCACCCAAAATACCCTGGGCTTCCGGCGTTTTTCAGAAACGCTCACCGATTTCTCCCTGGAAAAGGCCGCCGCCATCACCGGGCTGAGCGCCGACGTCATTCGGCAAACCGCCGAGCAATACGCGGACAATGGCCCCGCCTGCATTGTCATCGGCATGGGCCTCCAGCGCTATAGCAACGGCGGGAACACCGTGCGCTGCATCGACGCCCTGGCCGCCATGACCGGCAACATCGGCCGCAGCGGGGGCGGGGTCAATTTCGCCAACAAATCCATCGCCCACTGGATCGACCGGGACGCCGGCAGTCCGGCCCCGGCAGAACCGGCGCGCCCGCGCACCTTTCCGCTGCCCCGCATGGCCCGCTTCATCCGCTCGGCCACCGCCCCCCCCATCGAAGTCCTCATGCTGGCCAAGGCCAACCCCCTGGTGCAGATGCCGGACATCCGGGCCCTGGAAGCGGCCTTGAAGCAGGTGCCCTTCAAGATCGTCATCGACATGTTCATGACCGACACGGTCCGGGCCGCCGACCTGGTGCTGCCTTGCACCAGCATTTTCGAAGAAGAGGACCTGGTCTTCAGTTCCATGTTTGCGCCCTACCTGAACTACTCCGCCCGGGTGGTGCCGCCCCCGGAGGGGCTGGTCAGCGAATACGACCTGTTCCGCCGCCTGGCTAAACGGATGCATCTGGAAAATTATCCCGACATCCCGGCCCGCCAATATCTTGAAAATGCCATCCGGCCCCTGACCCGGGCCTTCGGTGTCACCATCGAAGGCCTGCAGAAAGCGGCCTTTAAAATTCCCGACGCCGACATCCCCTGGGCCGACGGCAACTTCGCCACACCGTCCGGGCGCTATGAATTCTATTCCCGCCCGGCCCGGGAGGACGGGGGCCAGGCCCTGCCGACCTTTCGGCCGCCCCACATTGCCCCGGCGGATTATCCCTTTCGACTGCTGACCCCCCACCATGCCCACTCGCTGCACTCCCAGCATTTCGCGTTTCGCTTCGACCGGCCGGCGGCCGCAATCCATCCGGAAGACGGCGCCCGGCTGGATATAGAAAACGGCCAAGCCATCCGGGTCGTCAGCCCCCAGGGCCACATCCGGGCGACAGTGGAACTGGATCCGGGGGTTGCCCCGGGGATTCTTAAGATCGAACAGGGATGGTGGCAGCAAAGCGGCGCCGTCAACAGCCTTACGACGGACACCCTTTCGGACATGGGGGAGAATGCCGCCTATTTCGAATCCTTCTGCCGGATCGAACCCGACGGCAGCCTAACCGGAGAAAAGCGCCCATGAAACCCAAACCCCAATCGGCCAGCCAATCCATCCTGACCCATTTCCTGCTGCCGGAGGATGCCAACCCGGCCGGCAACATCCACGGCGGCGTCATCATGAAGCATATCGACAGCGCCGCCGGCGTGGCCGCCTTCCGCCATGCCCGCCGCAACGTGGTGACGGCCTCCATCGACCGCCTGGACTTCATCCACCCGGCCTTTGTGGGCAACCTGCTGATGCTCAAGGCCAGCGTCAACCTAGCCGGCCGGACCTCCATGGAAGTGGGCGTGCGGGCGGAAACCGAAGACCTCCTGAGCGGCAAGATCCAGCACGTGGCCTCGGCCTATCTCACCTTCGTGGCCCTGGACGCGGCCGGTCACCCCACCCCGATTCCGGAACTGCTTCTGGAAGACGAACAGCAGCAGCGCCGCCACCGCATGGCCCGGGCCCGCCGCAAGGCCCGCCTGGCGGAAAAACAGCAGGAAACCGCCTGCGACGAAGATCCGGACCAGTGTCCCACCTAACAACCGATTGCGCCCCGGCGCTTTATTTCCCGCCAAACGGTCTTATGATTTTAGGGTGTACGCAATTTACATCCGTCAACGAGAATTAATAAAAAAAACATTTTCGGTAAGGTTATGAAAAACGCGCCAAGCTCAAGGCGCGCGAATTTTGAGGAGCGAGGCGTACATTTGTACGCCGCAGTGACTTCGAAATGAAGCGCAACGCCGAGATTGGACGTTTTGCATAACCTTACGAGGAGGAACACATGGCCCAAGTAACCCTCAAAGGCAATCCCGTTCAAACCAGCGGCAACCTGCCCGCCGTGGGCGAAGCCGCCCCCGACTTCACCCTGGTGGACAAAGAACTGCAGGAGATCTCTCTTAAAGACTACGCCGGGAAAAAAGTCGTGCTGAATATCTTCCCGAGTCTCGACACCCCCACCTGCGCCATGTCCGTGCGCCGGTTCAATGCCGAAATCAGCAGCCGGGACAACGCGGTGGCAGTCTGCATCTCCATGGACCTGCCCTTTGCCCATGCCCGCTTCTGCGGGGCCGAAGGTCTCGAAAAGGTCGTATCGGCTTCGGCCTTTCGCCATAACGAATTCGGCGACCGCTACGGGGTGCGCATCACCGACAGCCCCCTCCAGGGTCTTTTCGCACGGGCGGTGGTGGTCGTGGATGAAAACGGCCGTGTGGCCTACAACCAGCTTGTCCCCGAGATCGCCGACGAGCCGGACTATGATGCGGCGCTCCAGGCCCTTGCCTGACCCGACCCTTTCATGGCAATTGGCATGTAAATTTACGTTGATCCGGAAGACAACCGACGACGCCCGCCTTGCCGTGCATGGCGGGGGAAATCGCCAACACCCCTGTGCGGGATGGAACCACCATGTACCTGGCCGCCGTTCCCGAAAAACGATGGTACCGCTTCATGATCCGGGAGTCCTACTGGGACGGGGACTGCTACCGCAGCCGCAATCTTGTGGACCTGGGAGGCGATCCTGCCGAACACATCGTCTATCCGGGCGGACGCGCCTACTACATCGATCCGGATCTCGAAGAGGAGATCCGAAGCCGCGGGGGCCATCCCGGCCCGGACGAACTGGACGATTTGCTGTGGCCCTTCGTGGATGAAGACATCCGTTATGCTGTCGGCAGCTTTCGCCGGCGCCAGGGGGCTACGGAAACAGCCGCATCCGCCCGGCGGCAACCGGTGCATCTTTTCGACAAGCGCCGGATGCATTTCCTGCGTTTCGGCCGGATGGACCAGGGCCCCATCGGCCGGGTCCCGAAAAAAATTTTCAGGCCCGTGCGCGACCGGTCCCGGGACGAAATCGAACAGTATTTCCTCCAGTCCGAACGGATTCTGAAGGCCCACGAGCGCAAGGCTTATATCTACGTGATCTTCGACCTGCAGCGCTTTTTCAGCGAGTTGTGCGCCAAGACCATGCCCCAGGCCCTGGACCAGGAAGCGGTGGATGCCTATTTCCTTCAGGAAATCTGCCGCCTCAACCAGGATGCGGCCTTCTGGTCCGGCATGCCCATGCGCGACCATCTGCAGGACTACCTCGTACGTTATCTGACCCTGTATTTCGATCTGGATTACGGGCACACGGATTTTCTGGAAAACCTTTTCAACCAGTTCCGCAATGCCCACCGCCGCCACCGCTGGCCGTCACCGCAGCAGACGGTGTCCCATGCGGAGGCCAGCCGGATTTTCGGCGTGGGGGAAGCAGCCCTGCGCAAAATGAACCGGCGGGACTTTTCACGGCTGTTCCGCCAAAAAGCCATGACCATGCATCCGGACCAGGGGGGGCGTCACAGCGACTTTGTGCGCCTTTCTGAAGCCTATAAAGCCATCATGGGAACCAAACGCCGGGGAGCCTAGCCCGAGTGATGCCATCGATCTTGACAACCCGGGCATTCACGCATAGTCTGCGCCTGCCATTTCAACCGCCTGAAGGGAGAATCGCCGGTTCGCCGGCGACAAATGCATTATGACCACATCCAATGACATGAACGCCCCGACACCGATCATCACGGTGGTGGGGTTTTCCGATGCCGGCAAGACCACGATGATCGAAAAACTGCTGCCTGAACTGAAACGCCGCGGTTACAGAGTCGGCACGATCAAACATGCCCACCATGGGTTTGCCATCGACCGCGAAGGCAAAGACAGCTGGCGCCATCAGCAGGCCGGCGCGGACGTTACCGCCGTAGCCGGACCCGACAAAGTCGCCATGGTCGTCAACACCCCGATTGAACGGCTGGAAGATGCCCGCCGGATGATAAGCGGCGTGGGCGTGGACCTGATCATTGCCGAAGGGTTCAAGTCCGCACGCATGCCCAAGGTGGAAGTGCTGCGGCATGCCGTGCACGCCAACCCGCTCTTTCTCGAAGACCCCGATCTGTTCGCCCTGGTGACGGACGTCCCCCTCACCCCCGGGGCCGCCAACGGCTTTGCGGTTTTCGGCCTGGAAGACATCCCGGCCCTGGCCGACCTGATCGAGTCGCGCTACCTCACCCCGACCGCTTCTCCCGACGCGTGATGACGGACGCCCAGCAGAAAAGCGAGGCCGCCGAGCCCCCGGGGCTGGCCTGGCCCCCGCTGGTCCGGGGAACCCTGCTCAAACGCTATAAACGCTTTCTGGCGGATGTGGCCCTGGAAGACGGCACCACGGTGACCGCCCACTGCCCGAACACCGGCAGCATGAAGGACTGCTGCGAACCGGGCCAACCGGTTTTCCTCTCGGTGCACGACAACCCCAAGCGCAAATTGAAATATACCTGGGAGCTCATCCAAATGCCGGATTCCCTGGTGGGGGTGAATACCCTGATGCCCAACCGCCTGGTCAAACACGCGGTCCAGACCGGCCAGGTGGCGGATTTAAGCGGTTACGCCCAGATGAAGCCCGAAGTCAGGATGGGAAACAATTCCCGGGTCGATCTTTTGCTGAAAGACGAGAAGCGCGGCACCTGCCACGTGGAGATCAAAAACTGCACCATGGTCCGCGACGGCCTCGCACGCTTTCCGGACGCCGTCACCAGCCGGGGGTTGAAGCACATTCACGAGCTCACGGACCAGCTGGGCCCGGGCCGGCGCAGTGTCATGTTCTATTTTATCCAGCGCATGGATGCCCATGCGTTCCAGCCGGCCGACGACATCGATCCCGCCTACGGACGCGCCCTGCGGGAAGCCGTGGCCCGGGGCCTGGAGGTTCTGGCCTATGACGTCCATATCGACCTTAAGGAAATTCGCCTGAACCGCCGCCTGCCCTGTCGGCTATAAAACTTGTAACCTCTTGATCTGATTTCCTATATCGTTTGACATTCCCCACCGGATGCATTATGCATAGGTCATATTGACTTCTCGTTGCAGATAAGAAGGCCCATGTCGGAAACCAACCTGAACCGAATTCTGGCCCCCCGTGAGAACCTGGCCCGCATTCTCGACAATCTCAAGGAAGGGGTCATCGCCCACGACCTGAAGCGGCGGATTTTCTTCTTCAATCACCAGGCCGAGCTGATCACCGGATTCAGCCGGGAAGAAATTCTCGGCCGGGACTGCCATGATGCCTTCGGCGCGCCCTTTTGCGGGGAGCGCTGCTCCTTCTGCGACCACAGCGAACTGCCGTCCCCGGCGGTCGACAAAAAAGAATACACCCTCAATATCACCACCAAAACCTGCGAAACCCGCCGCATCGAAATGAACGTAACCATGATGCGGGATGCTTCCGGGCAGGATGTCGGCGTCCTGGCCCTGTTTCGCGATATTACCGACGAATTGCGCTTGCAGCTGCAGTCCGGCAACCTGAGCCAATTCTCCAACATTGTCGGCCGGGACGCGAAAATGCTGCAGGTGTTCCAGCAAATCAGCGATGTGGCCGCCTACGACTACCCGGTCCATATTTTCGGGGAAACCGGCACCGGCAAAGAATTGGTGGCCAATGCCATCCACAATGAAAGCCGCCGGGCCGGAACGCCTTTTGTGCCCATCAACTGCGGGGCGCTGCCGGAGGGGTTGATCGAAAGCGAATTGTTCGGGCACGTCAAGGGGGCTTTTACCGGCGCCATCCGGGACAAAAAGGGACGTTTCGAGCTGGCCGACCGGGGGACCATCTTCCTGGATGAAGTGGCGGAGTTGTCCAAGAACATGCAGGTAAAGCTGCTTCGGTTTCTGCAGGAGGGCACCCTCGAACGGGTGGGGGGGGAAAAAACGATCGCCGTGGACGTCAAGGTGATCAGTGCCACCAACAAGGACCTCAAAGAAGAGGTTCGGCGCAAGAACTTCCGGGAAGACTTATATTACCGCCTGAGTGTCATCCCCATCTACATCCCGACATTGCGCGAGCGGCGTACCGATATCCCGCTGCTGGTCAACCATTTCATGCACGAAGCCGCGGTCAAGCATAATCAGAACCCGCTGCGCATCGCCAAAGAAGCCATGTCGCTTCTCATGGACTATACCTGGCCCGGCAATGTCCGGGAGCTGCAGAATGCCATCCAGTTTGCCCTGGTAAAATCCAGTGGGCGCATCATCACCAAGGATGACCTGCCCATGGAAATCCGCGCGTCCCGTCGTGAAACCCTGCGGCGCGGCCCCACCCGCAAACTGAACCAGGCCACCGTGCGGCGGGCCCTGGCCCAGACCGCCGGCAACAAATCCAGGGCTGCCCGCCTGCTGGGCGTGGGTCGGGCCACCCTGTACCGCTTCTTAAACGAGCATCCGGACCTGGCGGCCGAAGATAATTAGTGCCCATCCCTAAATGGCATCTTTCTGCCCCTGGCGGCGTTCTCGCGCGTTTTCAATCCTCGCAATAGCGGGCTATTCCTCCGGTTTAAAACGCGCTCGGGCCTTGCCAGGAACCAATATCTACCCTTTATGGACGGACACTAATTAGAAGGCGTAAGAATCCTGCTGGAATGGCGCCGCCCGGCCAGTCTTCTGAAAGATTTTTGAGGCCTTTTACTTGATGCCCAGTTCTTCCTTGAGCCAGGCCTTGACATCATTGTCTAGGGCGTAAACCCCTTTAAGTTCACAAACATCCTTTTCAAACCGCTGCGGCAGTTCGAACTGGGCCAGCTCCTTAGCCTCATCGGAGTTACGCTTGATCAGATAGATGATGTAGGGCCGCTGCCAGCAGTTCACCACGAAATAGGTGGTGTAATCCGACTTGGAGGCGATTACATAACCGTCCCCCCGGGCCCAGTTGTTTCCCCATTCCAGATAAAGCCGCACGGCTTCTTCCGGGGTCATGTTCCAGTCGATCTCGTCGATGATAGCCTGATTGCCGCGCAATTCTTCCAGTGTCATCATGGGTTCGTACCTTTCGGGCTGAAGTTTAACGGTTTCGTAAAAAGCCCGATATCAGTGTTACGCGTATCCTTCGTCACTGCGGCGTACATCAGTACGCCTCCCTCCTCAGGATTCGCAAGCCTTGATATCGGACCTTTTACGAAACCGTCTAAAATCTTATTTTCCGCGAAACCGTCAGGTTTTCGTCTCAGAGTCTGAGTCACACAAAAATAATGGGAAAATGATAACCATTGTGCCGGCCAGCGACAAGGCTCCTGTTGGGACAGGACATAAAAAAAGCAGGCGGAGCCGATACCGCGCTCCGCCTGCTCGTTAGGGTTGGATTGAGACCGTAATGGGGATCAGGCCGACAGTTGCTGACGGTCGCTCATGTCCATCAAGACGCGTTCGCGGGCCTTGTCGATGCCGAGGGCCTTGCGCTTGGCATCGATATGGGCGAGCATCATCCGGGCCATTTCATAGGGATCGGGGGTAAAGCCCCACTTGCCGATGCCCAATTCTTCGAGTCCCTGGAAGAGGTATTTGTGAAACTTGGTCTCTTCCACGATGGGGAAGGTCACGCCAAACACGGTGAAAACCCCGGACGCCACAAAGTAGTGCCCGATGCTGATGGCTTTCTCGCTCATCCACTCCGGCGCCGCGCCGGCCACGGGCAGATCGGCGATGCTTTCACCCAAACCGCCGGTCTTCACCATTTCCGCACAGGCAATCAGGATGCGGCTGTTGTCCACGCAGGACCCCAGTCCCAGAACCGGCGGCATCCCCACGGTTTCACAGACTTCCTTGAGCCCGGGACCGGCCAGGTGCGCCGCTTCCGGCGTGGTCAATCCGGCCTTGGCCAGGGCGATCTGGGAACACCCGGTCTGGACCACCAGGACGTCGTTGCGGATCAGTTCCTTGACCATTTCAACATGGACCCAGTCCTGCTTGACCCGCGGGTTGGTGCAGCCCACGACCCCGGCAACACCGCGGATGCGGCCGTTGATGATGTTGTCGTTGAGCGGCGTGTAGGAACTGCGGAAGGTGCCGCCCAGCATGTAATTGATGTATTCATGGGAAAACCCGTGGACACCGGTGCTCGTATTATTGGGAATTTCGATTTCGGCGGTCCGGTTGCCGAACCGGTTGATGGCCTTGATGACCATGGCATCGGTGCATTCCCGGGGATCATGCTCATGGAACTCGACATGCTCGGCGCCCTCGATGTGGCAGCGCGGGTTGGTGGTAATCAGCGGCGTCTTGTAGCAATCGGCCACGGCCACTAGGCCCTGCTTGATGCACTGGACGTCGACGCACATGGCATCTACGGCCCCGGTGACCAGCACGGTTTCCGTGGACATGAAGTTGCCGGCATGGGGGATACCGTGACGGGAAAGCATCTCCGCCCCGGAACAGCACATACCCAGCAGGTTGATGCCCTTGGCGCCGGCCGCCTTGGCTTTTTCCACCAGCGCCGGGTCCGTGACCGACACGAGCATGGATTCAAACAGGTTGGGCTCATGACCGTGCACGATGATATTGACCTGATCTTCCTTCAGGCAGCCCATGTCCACATCCACCGCCACCGGGGTGGGCGTGCCGAAAAGAATGTCGGAAATCTCGGTGGCCACCATGGAGCCGCCCCAGCCATCGGACAGGGCGGTACGGCTGCACTGCTTGGTAATGTTTTCGTAATGCTGATCCACGCCCATGTGGGTACGGTGCATGAGCTCCATGATCTCCCGCATGGCGCCCCGGGGAACGATGCCCAGTTTGCGCCAGGTTTCGAGGGTCTTCTCGGGAACCCGTTTGGCAAAAGGAATTTCACCCTCTACCTGGACATAGGTCCGCTCCAGTTCCTCATAGAGATCGATCGCGATTTCCTTGGCGCTGCGCCCCTCGGTTTCAATGCCGATTTCCTGGGCGACACTCTCCAGTTTATGCACATCCTTGATCTGGTACTCATCGATTTTACCGTTCACCACCTCCCGGAAGAGATCCAGCATGCTCATGCCGTGATCCGTATGGGCGGCAGCACCGGAGGCCACCATGCGGGCAAAATTGCGGGCCATGATGGTGTCGATGGTGGCACCGCAAACCCCTACCTTGTCGTAAGGCGATTTGGCATTCAGCCGGCAGGGCCCCATGGAGCAGTGTTTGCAGCAGGCCGAATCCGCCCCGATCGGACATGCTTTCATGTTCGCGGCACGGTCAAAGGCGGTTTCCACACCGTCGCGCTTGGCCTTATCGATCATCTGGGCGGTGGATTCACAAATGGTGACGTCCTTGGTGACGATCTCCTTCTTGGAGACGATTTTCTTCTTTTCCATTTTGACTCCTTTCCTAAAGGGGTGGCAAATGCCGGTTTATTGGTATGGTTGATAGTCCTTTTGCAAAAATGCGGGGCATCATGCCGGGCTCGCCGTCGAAACAACGATTGGCGTCTACAGTGCCGCGCCGGGGCGGCCCTGACAGGCAACATGATTCAGGAATACGGGTGTCGCGTGCAGCAGATGACGATCAGACCAGTTAGTGAACGGAATTGAAAAGCAAATATCAGACCAATTGCAAATCAGGCATCATTCAAACAGACAGGGAAGGGGAAAATTCAGAGGCAAAATAGCGGTAATGCCATGGAAACCCCTTATTTTAAATGAAGATTAAAAGTCAAGCAGGAATTTCCCCAACGCTTTGCCAGGATGCGACGATCGAACGTCGTCCTTCCAAGAAGGTCTAAAAGCGCCTATCCTGAGACATCTGCCTGATACACCTCAATCCCTGCGGCAACCCTTAAAACGATTATTTAATATATTTTTAATCAGTTAGATCAGATAACGTGACAGAGCTATCACAGGTGGCCATTGCCGGATGAGCCGCCCCCGCTAACCTCAGGGGGTGATTGGCGGCTAACAGGCGATCGTTTCGGTCAAACATCTTGAAGCCTCCGAAAACCATCGTACGCCAAAACCCTTTACCAGCAATAGATAATAATAATTGTTCCTATTACTATTATCTAATTAAGCCATCGGCTGTCAAGCAGGAACTGGGTCGAATTGTAGCAAAAAGACACTTATGTATCATTTTTAATTTGATACATTTTCCGGACGAAACCACTCCAACAGGCAACTATCCGGGTTAAAGGCGCGATCAGGCCGGCCGGAAACCATTTTGGAATTTGGGATTGAAAGAGGGCCGCAATTATAATATTCACGAAATCATGACGGGGCCGGGAAGCGCCCGGTCATGTTCTGCAATGGAATTTCCCGCCAGTGAAAGGATGCGCATATGAATGACAAATCGGTCAAAGTCTATTCCCTGAGCACCTGCAGCCATTGCAAAGCCACGAAAAAGCTGCTGGATGAGTGCACCATTCAATTTGAATTCGTTGATGTGGATCTGCTCGAAGGAGAGGAACGCAAAGCCATGGTGGAAGAAGTCAAGGCGGTCAATGAACGCTGTTCTTTCCCCACCATCATCATCGGCGACAAAACGATCGTCGGCTATAAAGAAAAGGAAATCAAGGAGGCGCTGGGCCTGTGATGGATGCCGAAAAGCTCTATACCATGCTTGCCGAGACGCAGGCGGCCAAAGGATACGTTTTCAATGAAGACCGGGCGCGCACCATGGAGTTGCTGGAAGCCCTCCTGAAAAACAAGGAACGCTACGGCTATATGGCCTGCCCCTGCCGCCTGGCCTCCGGGGATCGGGAGCACGACAAGGACATCATCTGCCCCTGCGTCTACCGGGAACCGGATGTCAAAGAATACGGGAGCTGCTACTGCAACCTGTACGTCTCCACCGCCTGGAACACAGGGGCCATTCACCGGGAGTACGTGCCGGAACGGCGCCCCCCGGAAAAGATCATCTTCTGAATCGCCCTCCCCGGCACGCCCGGCACCACAAAAACATGGCGCCCGACCTAAGGCTGCGGCCTGAGCTCGGGCGCCACGTGAACAATTCCATCTAAAATTTGACGGTTGGTCCTTTATCGAGCCGCAGGCCTACGCCGATATGTGAGCATTGCGCAGCGCGCTGCAACGCCGCCCTGGGACATGAGATGAGGTCTGGCAAGATAAAACGCCATGCCAGGCCTTAGGTCGCGTTTCGGAGCAAGACGCAACGCGCCTGCGCAAGCGCAGTCCCGCCGCTGGCGGGATGAGCATTGTGGAGCGTTCTGCAACGCCGCCATGGAACGCGAGATGAGGTTTGGCACCCCTTTTTAGCCGAAGTCGTCGAACGCGATCATCTCCCGCTCAACACCCAACGAATCCAGCATGTTCATCACCGCGCTGATCATCATGGGCGGGCCGCAGAGGTAGTATTCGATCTCGGCGGGATCTTCGTGGTCCTTCAGGTAGAGATCGTGCGCCACCTGGTGGATAAAGCCGACGGGGCCGTCCCAGTTGTCTTCCGGCTGGGGCTCTGAAAGGGCCACATGGTAGGAAAAGTTGGGGAAACGCGCCTGCAGGTCTTTGAATTCTTCGTCGTAAAACATCTCCTGGCGCGATCGGGCGCCGTACCAGAAGGTCACTTTCCGGGAGGTGCCCACGTCCAGCAGCTGGTTGAAAATGTGGCAGCGCATGGGCGCCATGCCGGCACCGCCCCCCAGAAAACACATTTCACGCGCGGTGTCCTTCACGAAAAAATCACCGTAGGGGCCGCTCAAAACCACCCGGTCGCCGGGTTTCAGGTTGAACACGTAGGAGGACCCCACGCCGGGCGGCAGATCCATCTGCCCGGGGGGCGGTGTGGCGATCCGGATCGTGAACCGTAGAAGCCCTTTTTCCGACGGCGGGTTGGCCAGGGAATAGGCCCGGTTGACGGGTATATCCGTCCCGGCCTTGAGGGACAGGAGATTGAACCGTTCCCAGGCGTCCCGGTAGCTTTCGGCCACGGTGAAATTCGAAAATTCCGCCTGATATTCCGGCACATCGATCTGCATATAGGCCCCGGCCGTGAAGTTGACCTCTTCGCCTTCGTCCAGCTTCAGCACCAGCTCCTTGATAAAAGTGGCCACATTGTCGTTGGATACCACCGTGGCATTATACTTCTGGATGTTGAAAATCTCTTCGGGGATGCGGACCTTGAGGTCCTGCTTGACTTTCAGCTGACAGGCCAGACGGTAGTGGTCGAGTCGCTCCCGGCGGCTCACCAGCGACAATTCCGTCGGCAGGATGTCGCCCCCGCCTTCAACCACCTGGCACTTGCAGGTGCCGCAGGTTCCCTTGCCGCCGCAGGCGCAGGGAATAAGAATGTCATTGTCCAGCAATGAGGCCAGGAGGGTCTTGTTCAATGCGGTGGAAACGGCCTTGTCGTCGTCATCGTTGATCACGATGCGGCGGTCCCCTTTGATCACGACCCGGCCTTCCACGAAAAGCAGCATGCCCACCAGCAGAAGGATCACCGCCAGGAACACGGTTGTACTGATAAGATAGATCAAGGCCTGTCCCCCGTTTGTTGAACCTTTACCCGTCGTATGCCAACGGCCCCCAAACGCAACCGCCGGGGCCTAAAGCGTTATCCCGGAAAACAGCATGAAAGCCATGGCCATGAGGCCCGTCGTTATCATGTTGATCCCGAAGCCCTGCAGGCCCTCGGGAACGTCGGCGTAACGCAGCTTCATCTTGATGGTGGCCATGGAAACAATGGCCAGCATCCACCCGATGCCGGAACCGGCGCCATAGACCACCGTTTCCGCAAAGGTGTATTGGCGCTCCACCATGAAAAGAGAGGCGCCCAGCACCGCGCAATTGACGGTGATCAAGGGCAGAAAAACCCCCAGGGCGTTATACAGGGCCTGGGAGTAGCGATCGATGACCATCTCCACCATCTGGACGATGCCGGCGATAACCGCAATGAACAGGATCAGCTTCAGGAAACTCAAATCCACGTCGGGCAGCCCGATCCAGGCCAGGGCCCCCGGCGCCAGGAGATAACGATAGATCAGCCAGTTGACCGGTGTCGTGATGGTCAGTACGAACACCACCGCAATCCCGAGCCCCAGGGATGTTTTGAGATTCTTGGACACCGCCAGGAAGGAACACATACCCAGGAAGTAGGCCAGCAGGATATTGCCGACGAAAACCGAATTGACGAAAATACTGACGAGGTTTTCCATTACAGGGATCCTCAGCGGTTCAGGAGGGCATGTTCAAGCCAGACAAACAGACCGATCACGATAAAGGCGCCCGGCGCCAGAAGCATCAGGCCCATGTTCATGTACCCCATGTCGTAGAACGCCTGGGGCACCACCTGGAAGCCCAGAAGCTTTCCCGATCCCAGGAGCTCCCGGAAAAAAGAGACCCCCACCAGCACCGAGCCGTAGCCGATCCCGTTGGCCAGGCCGTCGACAAAGGCCAGGTAGGGCGGGTTGGACATGGCACAGGTTTCCGCCCGCCCCATGACGATACAGTTGGTGATGATCAGTCCGACAAAAACCGACAGCTGTTTGCTGATGTTGTACAGGAAGGCCTTGAGCACTTCGTCCGCAATGATCACCAGGGTGGCAATGACGGCAACCTCCACAATAATGCGGATATTGCGGGGAATGACGTTGCGCATCAGGGAAATGATCAGATTGGAAAAGGCCACCACGAAGGTCAATGCCAGGGCCATGACGATGGCCGTGTTCATCTGGACGGTCACGGCCAGGGCAGAGCAGATGCCCAGAACCTGTTTGGATATGGGATTGTTCTGCCAGAGCGCATCGGCCACCGTGCGGTAGGTTTCCGTTCGCGTGATCTTCATGACGGCGGTTGACATACGAGTGCCTTCTCCGGAATTTTGAGCATGCCCTGATTGCGGAAATGCAGGGACACGGGTTCGTAGGTCTGCAGGATGTCCTGCAACCCCTCGGACAGGTATTTACCGGTCATGGTGGCGCCGCTGATGCCGTCCACGTAGTTGGGCTGTAAATCCTGGCGGATGACATTCTTCACAGCGCCTTTGGCGATCCCGATGGAAACGAAATCACCCGACGCATCGATGATGCGCTTGCCCACAAAATTGCGCTGAAACCACTGGTTTTCGATTTCGCCCCCCAGGCCGGGGGTTTCGGCATGCTGATAAACGGAAAACCCAGCCACCGTACTGCCATCCGTATCCAGGGCCAGGTAGCCGTAGATCCGGCCCCACAACCCGCGGCTGTCTACCGGCAGAATATAGGCCTTCACCTGATCATCCTGCAGGTAGAGGTATAACGGCATGGCATTGACCGGCGCCGCTTCGGCGGACAACACCCGCCCCTCGTCACTGACGGAAATGCATTGAATGGAGGCCTGATAGAGGGCCTTGATGTCCTCGGCCGCGTAAGGTTGGCCCGGCACCACCGCCCCGACCGCCTGAAGAATGTTCTTCTGGCGGTCCACCAGTGCGTTTTCCCGCTGGAAGGCCTTCAGACCGGTGGAGGCCATGGTCAGCAGCAGGCTGCAGACCACACACAGAACGGTCGCAAACAGGATGGTTTTGACCCCGTCAGACATGGCGTCCTCTGGTTGAATCGCCGGTTGGACGGCTTTGAAAAACGTTCGTTATCAAGACGTGCAAGGTCAGAGGGGCGAGGCGTACACCAAGTACGCCGCAGCGACGAAGACCGCCGCACAACGCCGATATCGGGCGTTTTACGAAGCCGTCAGACATTGGAAATCCTTCGCCGCATCCGCCACTGCATTTCGATATGGTCCAGTAGCGGGTTGAAGAGATTCATGAAAAGGATCGCCAGCCCCACGCCTTCGGGAAAGGCCGGGTTGAACACCCGGATCAGGACGGTCAGCATCCCGCACATGAATCCGTAAACCCACTTGACGTGCTTCATATGGGTGGCCGACACCGGATCGGTGGTCATGTAGACGATACCGAAGGCCGACCCGCCCATGATCAGATGATAAAACGGATTGAGCGAAAGGAAAGGCGCCGAATCCGGCCCGGCCACGAGGTTGAGGAAATAACCCGTGCAAAGCACCCCCAGAACGCCCCCCAGTATAATACGGTAACTGGCAATGCCCAGCAGGATGAGGAAGAGAGCGCCGGCCACGCACAGCAGGGTCGAGGTACCGCCGACACTGCCCGGATAAAGTCCGCCGATCAGCTTGGCCCCGCTGTAACCCACCCCCGTCAGGGTCTCCTCCACCGTCTGGCTGGCCGGAGTGGATACGGAAACGGAGAGCGGGGTGGCCGCCGTAAACGTGTCCACCACCGTTTCACGTGCCCCGCTGAGAACCGTCCAGACCTGATCACCGGAAAGGCTGACCGGATAGGCAAAATAGAGAAAGGCCCGGCCGGTGAGCGCCGGGTTCAAAAAATTGCGGCCGGTGCCGCCGAAGACTTCCTTGCCGATGACAATGCCGAACGATATGCCCAGGGCCACCTGCCAAAGCGGGGTACCCGGCGGCAGCGTCAGCGGGAACAGCATGCAGGACACGAAAAGGCCTTCGCTGATTTCATGCTTGCGGACAACGGCAAACAGGATTTCCCAGGCAAAGCCCACCACGTAGGTGACGATCACCATGGGCAGCACAAGCCAGGCCCCGCTCCATACCACCGGCAGAAATCCGGTGGAAAGCCCTGACGCCAGCCGGGACTGGTAACCCGCATTGAAAATTCCGAAACACAGGTGGGGGATCAGGGCTACGATCACCAGGGCCATGAAGCGCTTGACATCCAGGCTGTCCCGCACATGGGGCAACCCCCGGGAACGCTCGATGGGTCCGAAAAAAATCGTTTCGATGGACTCATAGAACGGATACAGCCGGTGGTAAGCCCCCCCTTCTTCGAATCGGGGTCGCAGGGCATCGAATAGGTTGCGCATGGCTTTCATGGCTTAACCCTGTTCTTTGCGATAGGCGTGTTTGGCCGCCCGCAGGGTGGCCGCAAGTTCAATCTTCGAAGGACATACGTAGGTGCACAGGCCGCATTCGACACAGTCCAGCAGGCCGTGGGCCAGATATTCCTCCACCTCTTCGGCCAGAATGCTCTTGTAGGTCATCTGGGGCCAGATATCCACCGGACAGACCTCGGCGCAGTAACCGCAGGCAATGCAGGCCCGGTGACCGCCGTTCACATTGGTCGTCATCGGCAGGGGGTTGCGCCGCAGGGCGGACAGGAAAGTCCGCGAATGACTGGGCTTGCCGAATCCAGGCCGAAACAGGGTCAGGAAGTCGGCCGCCTCCGGTTCGGGCAGAACCATCAGCGCGGTTTCATAAAACCCCATGTGGCCTTCCGGATCGCCGCTAAAGCCCCGCAGGGTGCCCCCCACCGCGAATCGCGGCGCTTTGCACTGGATTTCGCCTGCCAGATGGGCGATGGGCGCCCCCATCCGGGATGCCACGTAACGGGGGTTGGCAACACCGGATCCGGCCACGGCAAAGAGCCGCTCGGTGGGGTACTGCCCCGATTGCAGCATGCGGGCCACAAGCAGCAGGTCCTGGCCCGTAATGAACCAGGCCTGGTTGTCGTCCGGCGATTGGCGCACGCGGTACAACAGCACCCCGGAGTCGTCCGTGGGGTAGCGCCCCTGAACCTTATGGGTGATGATATCCTTGTAAGCCTCGCAAAAGGCCTGATCGTCGGCATCGGCATGCACGTGAACAACCGGGCACAGCCGCTTCAACACGCGGAGCCCGAACGTGAACACCTCACGCTGGTTTTCCAGGTAGCGCGCGGGGGGAACCTGAAAAGGTTCGCGGGCATCCAGGCTGACGTAAATAGCCGGCGGTTCGACGTCCGGATCCGCGATGGCGCGGTAGGGGAAAGCGCGCAGGAAAGGCCACACACCACCTCTTAGCAACAAGTCCACCAGGTCAGCCCGCGGAAGCCGGTCCAGCGCTTCCGGTTCCAAGGGTGCGGCCAGGGATCGGACCGGCTCATCCGCCGCGTCCCGTTGGATCACCACCGCCTGCAAAACCCGGCGCGGTCCGAATTGAATGCGCGCCACCTGCCCGCCCCCCGGGGACAGGAATTGCAGACGGGGATTGGATTTATCGGTGAAAAGCACGTCGCCCACGGCCACCTGGTCACCTTCTTTGACCGCCAGACGCGGTCGGATGAAGGGAATATGCTCGGGGAGCACGGCAACGGTTGGCGGGGGAGCCGGTTTGTCCACCACTTCAAGCGGCGCCCCCTGGATGGGGAGATCATATCCCTTGGCGGTTCGGACAGATATCATGGATTCCGGGATCTATTTAGTGTCCATCCATCTCTGGACGAACACTATTTAAGGGAGGTTGTCGATAGCAACGACGATACCATAGCAACAGGAAGATCCCTACCACCTTTGCGTTTTCTTTTCAACTAGCACCGTCTTGCCGCGCCCCTTGCGGCATGCGCCGCAGCGCCATCACTACGAAATGCCGGGGCGAAATTCAGACTTGACTTTTTCAGACACTGATTCCATTGTTATGCTAAGTATATCAAAGATATTCGGTAAGATGCCAACGCGGTTAACCCTGTCGACAGAAAGGGATAAACGAATGAGCACCATCGAAAAACGCCAGGTCTGCAAATGTGAAAACTGTGGTAACGAAGCCGAAATGGTGGTGACCTGCACCCTGCCGGACACCCCGGAAAGCCCACCGGAAAAGGCCACGGCCAAAACCCCCGACGGACAATCCGACCACAAAGTCAAGGGCCATGCCACCTGCAGCCATTGCGGCAACGAAGCCGATATGTGGATCGATATCTAAACGCGCCATTCGCGTTGTGTCGCCCCGATACGAAACCACCCGCATCCAAGGGAGAAATTATCATGGAAGAATGCACCCCCACGGTCAACACCGGTCTGCGCGGTGTGACGGTTGCGAGTACGAAAATCAGCCATGTGGACGGCGCGGCCGGCAAACTCATTTACCGGGGCTATCTCGTCAAAGATCTGGCCGAAAGCTCTTCCTATGAAGAGGTCGCCCATCTGCTGTTGCACGAACACCTGCCCGATCCCGAGGAGTTGACCGCGTTCAATGCGTTTCTATCCCAGAACCGGGCCATCCCGGAAGCGATGATCGAAATCCTGCAGCGCTGCCCCCGGAACGCCAACCCCATGGACATCCTCCAGGGCAGTGTCTCCCTTCTGGCCAGCGACGACCCCGATCTGGACGATCGCAATCGTGAGGCCAGCATCCGCAAAGCCGGACGCCTGATCGCCAAATTCCCCACCGTCATGGCGGCCTGGAACCGGATTCGCAATGGCCAGGCGCCGGTGGCGCCCGATCCCGATCTGAGCCACGCCGCCAACTTCCTGTACATGCTGAACGGGGAAAAACCGGACGAGGAACTCACCCGGTTCTTCGATACCGGCCTGGTGCTCCATGCCGAGCATTCATTTAATGCATCGACGTTTTCCGCCCGCCAGGTGGCATCCACCCGCGCCCATATGTATAGCGCCGTGGCCGCCGCCGTAGGATCCCTGTCCGGCGAACTGCACGGCGGGGCCAATGTCCGTGTCATGGAAATGCTTCTTAAAATCGGGGCGGTGGAAAACGTGGACGACTATGTCATGGGCGAACTGGAGGCCGGACGGCTGATCTTCGGATTGGGCCATGCGGTTTACCAGACCGACGACCCCCGCGCCCATATTCTGGCCCCTATGGCCCAGAAAATGGGCGCGCGCATCGGCCAGCCCCAATGGTATGAAATCTCCCGCGTTCTGGAAAAACGCGGCAAGGCCATTTTCAAGGAACGCAAGGGCATCGATATCTATGTCAATGTCGATTTCTACAGCGCCTCGCTTTACTACGCCATGGGCATCCCGGTCGATCTGTTCTCGCCCCTTTTCGCCCTGTCCCGCGTGGCCGGCTGGGCCGCCCATGTCATTGAAGAACAATATGCCGATGCCGCCCCCAAACCGGCCCTGTATCGACCGAAATCGGATTATATCGGCGACTACTGCGGCCCGGATGAATGCAGCTTCGTCCCCATGGAAGACCGTTGAAAGACCAAACACCCTGGGCCCCCGTCAAAACGTATTAATCAGGGGGGATGGCATCCGATTCAGAAATGAGGCTCACTTGTTGAAAGAACGAGGTTTACGGATGACCCGCCAGCGCCGGGTCATCCTGGAAGAATTGCGCGCCACCAATCAGCATCCCAGTGCCGACGACCTCTACGGCCGGGTGAGAGAAAAACTGCCCCGTATCAGCCTGGGCACGGTCTATCGGAATCTGGAAATCCTGACCGAACTGGGCGAAATTCAGACCATCGCGCTGGCCGGCAACCTGAAACGGTTCGACGGCGTTGCCCGGAATCACTACCACATGCGCTGCCTCAACTGCGGCAACCTGGTGGACGCCCCCATGGAAGTGATCGACTCGCTGGAGCGGGCGCTTCAGGAAAAGACCGAATTTCGCGTCCTGGGCCATCATTTGGAATTCACCGGCGTTTGCCCGGCCTGCCAGGCCCTCCAGGATGAAAAAGAATAAAAACATCCATTACCCCGGACGGGTCAAAGCGCTCCAGGGGCCCCTCCCGAGGTGACGGGTTCAGATCCGAACTGGCATTCCAAAAAATCCGTGCGGCATTTGATGTCTTCACCACCGGCACCGCCCGGGATTGCGCATCCCATTTCCGTGTTTACCCTTTATAGAATCGATTGACCCGGCGGACTTCACCCTCCCGACGAGGCGAAACCGCGCGAACGTTCCTCACCTTCTGACCATGGATGCAAGGACCTATGGAAATATTCATAACAGGGGCTACCGGCTTTGTCGGCCACCACCTTACACGCCATTTTTTATCCCAGGGTCATGCGGTGACGGCCGTCGGCCGGTCGCCATCCCATCCCTGTGAGGGTGAAAACGGGTTTCGCTATGTGGTCGACGACACCACCCAGGAGGGTTCCTGGCAGGACCGCGTCCGACACTGTCAGGCCGTCATCAATCTGGCCGGGGCGACCATCTTCCGGCGCTGGACCGCCAAGGCCAAACAAACCATCCGCGAGAGCCGCATTCTGACCACGCGCCACCTGGTTCAAGCACTGCCGGACCGTCAAGACACGTTTGTCTTCAGTGCTTCCGGTGCCGGCTATTACGGCAGTTGCGGCGACCAGGCGCTGGATGAAGCGGCCCCCCCGGGGGATGATTTTCTGGCGCGTCTGTCCATGGATTGGGAAAAAGAGGCCTTGCAGGCCGAAGCGCGCGGCGCCCGTGTCGCCATCGGGCGGTTCGGCGTTATCCTGCACCCGTCGGGCGGCGCGCTGACCAAAATGCTGCCGGCGTTCCGGATGGGGGTCGGCGGCCCGATGGGAAATGGCCGCCAGTGGTTTCCCTGGATACACCTGGACGACGTGATCGCCGCCATCGATTTTCTCCGCAGCCAACCGGAACAAAAGGGGATCTATAACTTCTGCGCCCCGGAAACCGTTACCAACCGCGAGTTTGCCCGCCGTCTGGGACGCCACCTGCAGCGACCGTCCTTCTTTCCCGCCCCGGGCCCCTTCATGCGGCTGCTGCTGGGAGAAGTCAGCGCCGTTCTGCTGGGCAGCCAGCGGATCCTGCCCCAGCGGCTGCTCACCAGCGGTTTTCCATTCGGCTACCCGACATTGGATGCCGCCCTCGACGCCATCATCGCAGCAGACGCCCGCACTTGAGAAACGGCCGACCGTGCTTACGATAATCCCGCCAACCATGCCACCCTTTTTCAAAGGAGACGACGTTTGACAACCTTAGCCGATCTTGAAGGCACCGCACGGGAGCTTTTCATGGCCTTGTACCGCGCCACGGAAGGCAATCCGGAAGCCCAGATATCCATGTATACCATCGGGGAAACCATTGGTTTGGACCGCGATGCCAGCACGGCCGCGGCAGAGGATCTGATGGCACAGGGCATCGTTGAAATCCGCACCCTTTCGGGCGCCATTGGACTCAGCCATGACGGTGCCGGCCTGATGGCCGACGAACCCGGCAGCGACAACAGCGCATCCCCGCGTTTGGGAACGGAATCCCCCCTGAATGCCACCCAGGGCGAAATGGTGGCGCAGGTGTTGACGGTGCTCAAGTCGGAACTGGGGGAAAGCGGACTGGATTACGAGACGCTAGGCGAGGTGATCGCCGATATACGCACCATCGAAGCCCAGATGACAAGCCCCCGGCCCAAAACGGTCATTATCAGGGAAAGCCTGACCTCGCTCCGGGATGCCGCCCGGGCCAAGCGGCAAACGCAATGGCAGCAGCGCCTGGAGGATTTTCTGAAATAGTTGAAGGACCGGCCAACGTTGGTGGGACGGATGTGGAAAATCAGATGCAATGGGTTTGGATCAAATCCATTTCGCGGGGACCGGGCGGTCGCCAGGAAACCCGGTAGAAAGCCTCCCCCCCCAGGCGGGCCACTTGTTTAAGGACGGCGATGCGAAACCGTTCTTTCGCTTCGGGGTGGTCTTCCACCCAGACGACCCGGTTCAGATCGAGATTGAAATCTTCACAAATCTGCTTGGCCAGATCCGGCATGCAGTTGGCTACCGAAGCACCGTCGCCGGAATCGGTAAACAGGACCACATGGGGTTTGAGAAACACCACCCCGGGGGCACCCTGGGAAAGGTCGACAACACGCAGGTGATAAGAGCTTCGCCACCAGCTGATGGGGCGCTTCTTGACTGTCGTATTCCCTTTCCAGCTGTATTCGCCATCATAAACGATCATGCGTCTGGATACCTCGTGGATAATGGATTGGGATTCATAAACCGGAAAACTTCACACGGACAATAAGTGAAGGTTGTCACCGGATCGACCGTTGTCAAACCCTCCTCCCCCGTGATAAGGAGCCGTGCGTATGGTGGCGCCTTAAGGCCGCCTTTACCGGGTTGAAAGGAATCGATGCACAGTGAAACTGGTCTCGTGGAATGTCAACGGCCTGCGCGCCGTAATGAAAAAAGACTTCCTGGGTTCGATCCGCAAATTGGACGCGGATATCGTGGGTATTCAGGAAACCAAACTGCAGGAGCATCAGCTGACGCCGGAGATGACCGACCTGGCCGATTATACGGCCTACTGGTCGCATGCCAAGACCAAGAAAGGCTACAGCGGTGTCGGGGTTTACACGCGCCGAAAACCCAAAAGCGTGCGCTATGGCATCGGCCAGCCCCGCTTCGACGATGAAGGCCGCATATTGGAACTGGACTTCGGCTCTTTTATTTTTTTCAATGTCTATTTCCCCAACGGGCAGATGAGCGACGAACGCCTGCAGTACAAACTGGATTTCTACGAAGCCTTTTTCGCCTACGTGGATCACTATAAAAATGACGGACGGCGGGTGGTAGTAACCGGCGACTACAACACCGCTCACAACGAAATCGACCTGAAAAACCCCAAGGCCAACGCCAAAACCTCCGGCTTCCTGCGCATCGAACGGGACTGGCTGGATCGTATCATTGCCGATGGGTATATCGACACGTTCCGTCATTTCCATCCCGAGGCGGTCAAATACTCCTGGTGGACATACCGTTTCAAGGCCCGCGAACGCAACGCCGGATGGCGGATCGACTATTTTTTCACCTCGCGCAACATGATCGAAAACGGAGAAATTGCCGAGGCCTTTATCGATAATGACATCTTGGGTTCCGACCACTGTCCGGTCGGATTGCAGCTGGCCATCCCTGATGTCTCTGCCGGCGAAAGGTTGACGTGACATCTTATGGCCCACATCACGGCAATTTACGGCAGCCCCCGGCGGCAGGGCAATACGACGCGCCTCTTGAAGCAGGCGGTGGCCGGCGCCCGTGATGGCGGCGCCACGGTCCATGAAATCGTTTTGCGGGACCTCAAAATATCCCCCTGCCTGGAAATCTATGGATGCACACGGGATGGGAACTGTGTCATTCAAGACGATTTCCAGCTGGTTCGCGAGAAACTGTTGGCATCTCAGGGCATCATGCTGGCCTCACCGATTTTTTTCTATACGGTGAGTGCCCACACCAAAATCTTCATGGATCGCTGCCAGTCCATGTGGGTCAAGAAGTACTGGATCGACGGTCTGTCCTTTGGCCAGTGGGTGCCGACCCGCAAGGGTCTCTTCATTTCCGCCGGCGCCACCCACGGGAAAAAGCTGTTCGATGGCGCCCTGCTCACCATTCGTTATTTCTTTGATGTCATCGACACCAGCCTCTGGAAAGCACTCCTTTACCGCGGGCTCGATTTTGAAAAGGATGTGTTGGACAAACCCGCATATCTCCAGGAAGCGTATCAGGCCGGTCAAGCAATGGCACGGGCGTTGACCGACGAACACGACGAGAAGGATCTCCCCGGCGACACCACCTTCCGCGCGAAGAAAGGATGACGATAGTGGATTTCGAACCCATTCGAATTGAAAAAGCTCAAACCTACCAACAATATTTGCAGCGAACCCCCCAGGTGGCTTCCGACTACAGTTTTGCCAACATTTGGGGATGGGCCCGGGAGTACGACCTGGAGTGGGCCTTCGACGGCGATCTGGTGTGGCTGCGCCAGAACGCGCCGCGCACCGTCTACTGGGCCCCCGTCGGTCCCTGGGACGAAATTGACTGGCCCGCCACCTGCCGCAAAGACGACCTGGAACCCGGATTTACGCGGGTACCCGAACGGCTGGCCGAGCTATGGCGCCAGCAAGCCGGCGACATGCTGGCCATCGAAGAAGAACGGGCCAACTGGGATTATGTCTACGACGTGGAAGAACTGGTCACCCTGCGCGGCAACCGATTTCACAAGAAGAAGAATCTTCTCAATCAATTCAAGAAAAAAAGCGATTACCGCTTCGAATCCTTCTCCGCCGCCATGATCGACCAGGCCCTGGCCCTCCAGGATGACTGGTGCACCTGGCGGGACTGTGAAGACGTCGACGTCCTGGCCGCCGAAAACCGGGCGATCCAAAGGGTTTTTATCGATTGGGACCATTTCCCGGAATTGCTGGGGGGGGCGATTCTGGTGGAAGACATGATTGTCGCCTACACCATCGCGGAGCCCTTGGACAAGGACACGGTGGTCATCCATTTCGAGAAGGGCTGCCCGGCCCATAAAGGAATCTACCAGGCCATCAACCAGATGTTTCTGGAGAGCCTGGAAGGCCGCTTCCGTTTTGTCAACCGCGAGCAGGACCTGGGCGACGAAGGCCTGCGCAAAGCCAAGATGTCCTACCACCCGGTGGATTTCAACAAGAAGTACAGCGTCCGCGTAAAGGTGTGATTGATTCCTTTTCTAATGACTCCCGAAAAAGCACCTTTTCTGTCATTCCGGACTTGATCCGGAATCTCTAACGCCTTGAGATCAAGAGATTCCGGCTTTCGCCGGAATGACGTCAAAACGGGGTTTTTGACCTTTTACGGTTCCATCTTTTCTTTTCCGGAAGACAAGGAAAGGGAGGAAAATGGAACTTTAAATCTAAGCCTGGGCCTTTGCCTGTTCCATCGCCTGTTTCCAGAAAGGTGACATTTGGCGCAGGCGTTCGATTATGGGCGGCATCTTGGCAATGATGAAATCGACCTCTTCTTCAGTAGTATAGTGACTGAGGCTGTAGCGGATGGAACCATGCGCCGCCGTAAAGGGCACCCCCATGGCGCGCAACACATGGGAAGGCTCCAGTGATCCGGAGGTGCAGGCCGACCCGGAAGATGCACAAATCCCGTGCTCGTTCATCAGCAGAAGAATCGCTTCACCTTCCACATATTCGAAAGCAATACTGCTGGTGTTCGGCAGGCGGTCCGACTGCCCCCCGTTTGCCATGGACCGGGGCACGGCCCGCAGCAGGGACTGTTCAAGTTTGTCCCGCAAACGGCGCACACGGGTGCCCACATCCTCAAGATGCTGCCCCGCCAGTTCACAGGCTTTGCCCATCCCCACGATACCGGGCACATTTTCGGTGCCGGCCCGCCGGCCCGCTTCCTGGTGCCCCCCGACCACCAGGGGTTTGAACTTGGTCCCTTTGCGGATGTAAAGGGCGCCGATGCCCTTGGGGCCATGAAATTTATGGGCCGACATGGACAACAGGTCGACCTTGGTGCGGCCGACGTCGATGGGCAGTTTGCCCACGGCCTGGACAGCGTCGGTATGAAAAAGGATGCCGCGCGAACGGATTTCCCTTGCCAGGTCGTCCATGGGGTTGATGACACCGGTCTCGTTGTTGGCCCACATGATGCTCACGATGGCCGTATCATCATCCAAACTCTTCAGAAGGGTCTCCTGATCCAACCGTCCTTGACCATCCACCGGGACGACGGTCACCCGGTATCCGTTTTGGCCATACTGCTCGAAGAGATTTTTGATGGCCGGATGCTCCACCCGGGTCGTGACGATATGGCGTTTGCCCGGATTGGACTGCAACGCGGCATGAATGGCCGTGGCGTCGCTCTCCGTCCCTCCGCTGGTGAAAAGAATTTCGTCGGGCCGGGCCCCAATCAGATCCGCCACCCGGGCGCGGGCCCGGCGGATATCGACGATCAACCCTCCACCAAAGCTATGCATGCTGGAAGCATTGCCGTAGCGTTCCGTGAAAAAAGGCAGCATGGCGTCCACCACTTCCGGCGCGGCCTGGGTCGTCGCATTGTTGTCCACGTAGACGGTTTTCATGCCCGCACCTCCTCGACCACAAGATCCGTAGTGACCAGTTCGCGCAGTTTGGCTTCCACCACGTTTTTGAGGGTAACCTGGGCCGCGCTGCAACCGGCACAGGTCCCGCGCAGCTTGACCATGACCCGCACGCCGTCGACATCCACCAGCTCGATATCCCCGCCATCCTGATGCAGGGCCGGTTTGATCTCCCGCTCCAGGGTCTCTTCGATCAGGCGAATTTTCTGGATATTGGTCATTTTTTTCGCCTGGGGTTGAATGCTGACCGGCTGGCCGAAAACATGATCCATAATCTGCTGGATGTTGTCATGGCATTTCCCGCAGCCGCCGCCGGCCTTGAGATAGCCGGTGACATCCTCGATGGACGTGAGGCGGTGCTCCCGGATGGTTTTTTCAATTTCCCGGTCCGTGATACCGAAACATTCGCAGACGATGTTGCCGTCCGGCGCCCTGGCCGCCTCCCCGCGGTAGTGGGCAATGGCCTTGTCCAGGGCTTCTTTGCCCATGACGGAACAGTGCATTTTTTCCTTGGGCAGATCCCCCAGGAAATCGGCAATATCTTCATTGGTGATTTTCTCGGCCTCTTCCAGAGTCTTGCCGATAATCATCTCGGTCAGGGCCGAAGACGAGGCAATGGCGCTGGCGCAGCCGAATGTCAGAAATTTAGCATCCTGGATGCGCCCATCACCATCCAGCTTAAAATAAAGGGTCAAAGCATCGCCGCAGGCCAGTGAGCCGACCTCACCCACGCCATCCGCATTCTCGATGGCCCCCACATTACGCGGGTTGAGAAAATGCTCTTTGACCTTGTCCGTATATTCCCACATACGATCACCTCCAAATGAATTCATTCACGATTGGACCGCGTTTTTGACTAGCGTAACGAACATGGTAAGCATCAATTGCAGGAAGCAAAGGGGCCGGCATCAAAGGGACCCAAAAAAGCAGGCAGAGCCGCTGGTTGCGGCGCTGCCTGCCGAGGGTTGTGACAAGCGGATATGCTAGTGGAAAGGCAGGAAGCGCAAATCAGGCCGAAGGCGCTTCCGGTTCGCCGGCCTTGCGGCCCTTGCGTTGACGTTTTTCCCAATCCTCCAGCTCGACCCCTTCCTGAATCTCCTCCCAGCCGGTGATCATGGCCCGGATGTGGGCGAAAAGGGTGTGGCCCGTGGTAGTCATGTAAACATGCCCGACCAGGAAACTGAGCACGCCGAAGGCCCCCAGGATATGAATGGCCGCGACCACCGGCAGGCTCAACCAGTCCAGGCCCCAGGCCGCCCAGGAATTGTAACCCCAGTAAAGAAATCCGGAAATCATCTGGATCGGCAGCAGGAAGGCCGCCACGGACAGGTAGGCGATCCGCTGCAGGGGGTTGTGCTTGGCCTCCTTGCGTTTGGGCACCGGGTGCGGATCGCCGCGGAAGATACCGATCATGTAATAGTGAATGACGGTAAACATCTTTTTCGTGGTGGGCACGTATTGCTTCCATTCACCGGTCGTCAGAAGCCAGAAAACAAAGAAAGCGAAAGCGATCAGCCAGGTCAGCCCGACAAAATTATGGACTTCGACCGCTGTTCCATATCCCATCAGCGTGTAGAGGCCGTCCACCTCAAAGCCGGTCACCAGCAGAATGGTGATCAGGGTGGTTTGCAGCCAGTGCCAGAAGCGTTCGTAGCGTGTATAAAGATAAGTGTTGACCATTTTCTTGCCTGTCATGTTCAGTCCTCCTTACGACCTCTTGAAATGGCGCGTCCCAGGCCGTGAAAGGTAACGCCCACCAATGTGCCCAGAACCAGAATCCACCCGAAGACATTGATGGCTTTAAAATCGTCCCGGCCCGGCATGTAAAATCCCGCCAGCGATGCCAGACGTCCATCCGCACTGTGGCACTCGATGCAGGCCACCACATTGTCTTTGGGCGCCACCATGTGGGTGGTGGGATACACATAGCTGGTTTCCACAAAGTCGTATTCACCGGAATAGGGCAGACCGGCATAGTCCTGACCGTAGGCGATGGCTTTATTCCAGTCATACCCCTTCCAGTAGGCGTCCTTGTCGTCTTTGCCTTTCGGAAAAAGATGCAGGATTGTCAGGGTCTTGTTGACTTTGTCGTAGGGCTGTTTGCCGCGATGGACTTTGAACGGAAAAATCCGCGAGTGTTCATCCTCCCGGCTGCCCACCGGCCAGTTGATCCGCACCGGTTTGCTCGGGTCGATGGTATCTTTGACGGTCAGCTGCTGCAGGGATCCGTTGAACCAGAAGTACTCGGGTTTAACGTTCTTTTCCCACACGAAATCGCCCTTTTTGGTATCATAGACCGGCTTTCCCAGTTCACCTTTTTCCTGATAAGGCTTGCCGTTTTTCTTTTTACCGGCCGTGGACCAGTCCCACCACATCTTGGTCGGTTGCACCCGCGCATATTCGGGGATGTGGCAGCTCTGGCAGGCCACCTTGTCGGTATGGTCGTTGGCCTTGTTGTGGGATTTGTGGGGTGTGCTGCTGTGACAGGATTCACAGGTGATCTTGGATGCCAGATCGTCCTCGATCAGGCTTTTGCGGTGTTTGGATGCCGGTGTCGTGTAGACCCGGCCGGCGATGTGGTGCAGCGTGGTGGAATGACAGCGGACACAGTCGAAGTTCTGACCGTCCACACCCATGTGAACGTCCAGTGTCTTGCTGGGCTTCATGAGGGACGAATCCAGATCGCCGTGTTTGACACCGTCGCCGCCACCACCGAAAAAGTGGCAGGATCCACAGTTTTTACGGCCCGGCCGGGCCACGCTCTGGGCCACCTTGTTCCATTCGGGCGGATGATATGTTTTCTTGTTGCCTTTGAATACTTTTGTCTCCTTGACCGGGTTGCCGGCACCGGCAGGAAATTTCTTGTATGTGCCGGTCTGTTCGTGACAGACGAGGCAATCTACCCTGGTCGGATCGGTGAAATCGAATTTTTTGGCGTCTTTCCAGCCGTAGCCGGCATGGCATGATGTGCAACGAGCCTCGTTGCTCTGGATGTTCACTCAGAAGTTGTTGATGGACAGCCCGCCTTTACCCAGCTTCAGGTTATCTTCGGTGGAAGGATCCATCCAGGTCCAGTGAATGGTCTTGTGAAACTGGGCGGCAGCCTCTGAATGGCAGGACAAACAGGCCTTGGTCACCTCGGGACCGGAGCTGAATTCCTGCTGCAGGATTTCATGTTTCGAATGATCGGCGGTGATCCAGAGTTGTCGCTCTTTGGTCGCCTGCTGGGCCATGGTCCGCCCGGGAGCCTGATTTACATCGCGCGCCTCGATTTGGGCATGCGCTGCCGAAGGCCCGATCGCCCCGAGAACGACCAGCGTCGACAATACCCAGCCGGCTAACATCAATGTCATACGTTGCATTCATCCGCTCCTATTGCTTGATATGATCGAAACCCCACCGGCAGACGCCCACGTTTGCCGGTGTAAAGACGATTTATTACCGCAGGGGATCTAAGCCGCAAATTTGTGATTCAGGAATAAAAAGCAACGATGATGCCAGGAATAGCTTTTGCGCAAGAAATGACCATAAGTGATGACAACCACAAGCCGGTATAAATTGTATCACAGCATAACCCACTAATGTCAATACCGATTTTAACCACACACAATAGATATCAATTCCGGCTAAAGCCCCCGCCGGGAGTCGATGGTCGACTCGGCGCTCCCCTTGCCAAGCCCATTCGTTAAGATTATGTTAACACCTGTTAAGTTAACAGATTAGCAAAACCGCCATCCCCAAATGGTCGACCCATCACACGGACCGGGAGGCAAGCGGTTTTCGAAAATAAAAAAGGAGCCACCGTAATGGATATCGCCAGTTTCTGGGAAACCATCGTCAACACCCTGCACGACGGCCTGCTCGTGGTCGACACCCGGGGAACGATCCTGAACGTGAATCCGGCCGCGGAAAAACTGACCGGTTATTCGGCCGAGGAACTGGTGGGCCAGAACTGCCGGATACTGAACTGCTCGGGGTGCCAGATTTTCGGCCGGGGCGCCGGCAAGGATTGGTGCGGTCTCTATGTCAACAAGCGCATTCGTGCCAAGAAATGCACGATTACCGACAAAAGCGGCCGCGCCCTGTTCGTCATGAAGAATGCCACGGTGCTGAAGGATGATCACGGCCGGGTGGTCGGTGCCATCGAAACCCTCACCGACATCTCCGAAGTCGTCCGCCAGCAGCAGGAAATCAATTCCCTGCGCCAGTCCTGCCACCTTGATGACGGATTCCACGGCATTATCGGCCATGCGCCCCCCATGCAGCGCCTGTTTGAACTCATCGACAATGTCGCCCAGAGCGATGCCCCGGTGCTGATCCACGGGCCCAGCGGCACCGGAAAAGAACTCGCCGCCCGCGCCGTACACGAAGCGGGCCCCCGCAAAAACAAACCTTTTATCAAGGTCAACTGTGCCGCCCTCAACGAAAATCTGTTGGAAAGCGAACTCTTCGGTCATGTCAAAGGAGCCTACACCGGCGCAGACCGGGATCGCGTCGGGCGGTTCGAAGCCGCCCACGGGGGCACCATTTTCCTGGACGAGATCGGCGATATTCCCCCGGCCACCCAGGTCAAACTCCTGCGGGTTCTGGAGGAAAAGGAAATCGAACGGGTGGGGGACCACAAGCCAATTCAGGTGGATGTCCGGGTGATATCGGCCACCAACAAGGATCTGGACCAAAGCGTGGCCGAGAATCGCTTTCGCGAAGACCTCTTTTTTCGCATCAATGTCTTTCCCCTGACCATGCCCGGGTTGCGGGATCGCATGGAAGACATCCCAGCCCTGGTCCAGAACTTTATTCGGCAAAACAACCAGCGCAGCGGAAAAACCATTGAGGGATTTTCGCCCGACGCCCTGGATGCCCTGCTGGCCTATGCCTGGCCCGGCAATGTGCGTGAGTTGCGCAACACCGTCGAATATGCCTTTGTCCTGTGTCCCGGCGGCTGGATAGGCCCCGAGCATCTGCCTCACCGCATTACACAGGGAGAAGCCGGACCCGGCACCGCCGCCCGCCGCGTCGATGCCGGCTCTACCCCGGAGCGCGAGGCCCTGATGATGGCCCTGCGAAAGGCGAACGGCAACCAGTCCGAAGCGGCCCGGCGCCTGGGGGTCAGTCGTGTCACGGTTTGGAAACGGATCAGAAAATACGGCATCGATTTGCACCGGGAGCTTTAGCCCGTACGGCCGAATTGACAATCCGCCGCCAGCCCCTATACTGCCCTTAATGTCATAAAAAGGACGACCACCCCATGAAAGATGAAGCCTTCGACAGGAAAACCCTGTGCACCCGGGAAACGAAATTGCTCTCCAGCTACCGTGAAAAAATACCGGCCATCGCCGAAGACATCATCCACATCTGCGATGAGGTGAAATGCTTCACCCACGTGGAGTTCGACCCGATACCCTCCCGGGAATCCGTGGTGGCAATCATCAACCAGTTCCGGGAAATCGTTTTCCCCGGCTACTTTTCCAATGAAAGACTCGATCCCGCCAACCTGCGCTATAGTCTAGGGCAGGCGGTCTCGCATTTTTTCGACAGCCTTTCGCATCAGGTTGCCCTGAGCGTCCGGCATGAGTGCTTCCGGCACGACCGGCCCTGCGCCCGGCATACCGAAAAAGGATATGAAGTCGCCCTGGAAGTCCTGAAGGCCGTTCCGGAGCTTCGCAAAACCCTTACCGCCGATGTCCAGGCCGCCTTTGACGGCGATCCGGCCGCCAAAAGCCACGATGAAATCATTTTCAGCTACCCCGGCATGTACGCCCTTACGGTCTATCGCCTGGCCCATCAGCTCCACCAGATGGATGTTCCCCTGCTGCCGCGCATCATGACCGAATATGCCCACAGCCACACCGGAATCGACATTCACCCCGGGGCCAAGATCGGCAAACGCTTTGTGATCGATCACGGCACCGGTGTCGTCATCGGTGAAACGACGGAAATCGGCGACAACGTGCGCATCTACCAGGGCGTGACCCTGGGGGCCCTTTCCCTGCCGCGGGAAATGGTGGCGGAGCTGCGCTACCAAAAGCGCCACCCGACCATCGAGGACAACGTGGTGATTTATTCGGGCGCCACGATTCTGGGCGGGGAAACGGTCATCGGCGCCAACACCACCATCGGCGGCAGCGTCTGGTTGACGGAATCCGTGCCGGCCAATACCCGTGTCATGCTGGAAACCCCCAAACTGGTTTACAAATAGGAGGGAACAATGCCTCTGCATCCCCATATTGCCGCCACCATCGGCCGCACGCCCCTGGTCAAGCTCAACCGCATGGCGGACGGCGTGAAGGCCGACATTTATACCAAACTGGAGTTCTTCAACCCTTTGGGCAGTGTCAAAGACCGCATTGGCGCCGCCATGATCGCCGCTGCGGAAGCGGAAGGCCATATCGGGCCCGATAGCCTGATCGTCGAGCCCACCAGCGGCAACACCGGCATCGCCCTGGCCTTTATCTGCGCCGCCAAAGGGTACCGCCTTTGCCTGACCATGCCGGAAACCATGAGCATCGAACGCCGCAAACTCTTGACCCACCTGGGGGCCGAACTGGTGTTGACCCCCGGCAGCGACGGCATGAAAGGGGCTATCCAGAAAGCCCGGGACATTCAGGCCCAAACACCGAACGCCTTCATGCCCGACCAGTTTGCCAATCCCGCCAACCCCCGCATCCACAGGGAAACCACCGCCGAAGAAATCTGGGCGGATACCGACGGCCGGATTGATATCCTGGTGTCCGGGGTGGGCACCGGGGGTACCATTACCGGGGTCAGCCAGGTGCTGAAAAAGCGCAAAGCCTCCTTCCGGACGGTTGCCGTGGAGCCGGCCGACTCGCCGGTGCTGTCGGGCGGATCGCCCGGCCCCCACAAGATTCAGGGCATCGGGGCGGGCTTTGTTCCCGACATCCTCGACACCACCCTTATCGACGAAGTGCAGACCGTGTCCAATGACGAAGCCTTTGCCACAGCACGTCAGCTGGCCAAAACCGAAGGCATCCTCTGCGGGATCTCCTCCGGGGCCGCGACCCGGGCCGCCCTGACCATTGCCGCCCGGCCCGAGAATGCCGGCAAGGCCATCGTGGTCATTTTGCCCAGCACCGGCGAGCGCTACCTCAGCACCGATCTTTTCCAGCAGCCATCGCGATGAAAAAAACCGTTCTTATCGACGCATCTTCCGCCATCCTGCTCTACAAGGCCGGTTGGATGATGCCGTTGATGGAAAACTACCGGGTCGGGACCGGCCCGGCGGCTTTCCGGGAAATGACCGTAGCAAACTACCCGGGGGCCATTTCTTTCAGCCATTGGCAACAGCAGGCCCGCATCGCCCTGCACACCTGCGGCGTGCCCCTTGCAGACAGGCCCGCAAACCTCCAACGCCTGGGCCCGGGGGAGCGCGAGTGCATCGAACTGTATTACCAGGGGGCCGGTGATTTCATTCTAGTGGATGACGGCCCGGCGGCGGCGTTCTGCCGGCGGGAAGCCATCCCTTACATCAACGCCCTATTGGTGCCCCGCCTCTTGAGCCCGGGCGCGGACAGTCGCCATCCGGATGTTGCCACGGCCATGCAGCACATCAATGTCACAGGCCGTTATGCCCGTTGGATATGGGATTATGCCAGATCCTGCCCGCCGGAGGACCTGGCCTTTTTTCTCCCATAGCCCGAACATTTCATGAAATTGTCGGGATAGCCACCACCGATTGACCATGGGGCTTACCCATGCTATGTGGGGGCGGCATCGGTACAAAGGGCTTGCACCCGTATGCCAGTTGCAACCGCAACCGATCGCAATCACCCGAACAGGACAAACCGTTGACATCCAAATCACAGTCGCCCCTCGCCTCATACCGCGAAAAGCTGAAACTCTTCTGGGCGCTATCGCGCACGCCCCACGGTATCATCGACATGACAACCCCGTGCATGGCCGCACTGGTCTGGCTAGGCGAATTTCCCTCCCCGGCGATCATCATGGTGGGTCTCATCACCGTATTTGCAGGTTATACGGCGGTCTACGCGCTAAACGACATCATCGGCTACCGGTCCGACCGCGCCAAGCTTGAGGCCGGCGGTTTCACCGGGGCCGCACACGCCAGCGATATCGATGCCCTGCTGGTGCGCCACCCCATGGCCCAGGGGCTGATCAGCTTCCCGGCCGGTCTTGCCTGGGCAGCCGGCTGGGGGATCGTGGCCGCCGCCGGTGCCTATTGGCTCAATCCCGTCTGCCTGCTGATCTTCGGGGCCGGATGCCTTCTGGAAGCCATTTACTGCCTGTTGTGGCGGATTAGCCCCTATCGGTCGCTGGTCAGCGGTGCCGTCAAATCCGCCGGGGCCATGGCCGCGGTTTTTGCGGTGGATCCCGCCCCCTCGCCCCTGTTCCTGCTTTTCCTTTTCCTGGTGATTTTCTTCTGGGAAATCGGCGGTCAGAACGCCCCCAACGACTGGACGGATATCGAAGAGGATCAACGCTTCGGGGCGCGCACCATTCCGGTGGTGGTGGGGCTCACGCGAACGCGTGACATCATCCTGGGTTCTCTGCTGCTGGCCGTGCTGGCGAACCTGGTATTGTTTCTTTTTTCAGGCACGGCCTTTGGTCCGTTTTTCTATCTGGTCACACTGGCGGCCGGCATCTACCTGCTCATGTGGCCGGCCTGGGTCCTCTACGACTCCAGGCGCAAAAGCGACGCCATGGAACTCTTCAACCGGGCCAGCTATTTCCCCTTGGCCCTATTCGCCATCGTCGTCACCCGCCTGCTGCTGTAGTCCATCTTCAGCATCTCAAGCTAACCTTTGCGTCCGACATGCGCGACAGCAATCCCATTGGTAAAACGGCGATAGGTCACCTGGCGGAAACCGATACGGGTGAGAATGGCCGAGATTTCGTCCGGTAAATGAAACAGGCGAATCGTTTCCGGCAGACAGGAATAGGATTCCGCCGAGCCCACGAGCAGGTGGCCGAGGAAAGGCATGATGTAGAAGGAATAAACGTCGTAAAGCCACCGAAAGACGGGATTGACGGGCCGAGAAAACTCCAGGCACATGAAGGTTCCCCCGGGTTTCAGCACCCGGTGCATCTCCCGGAAGCCCTGCTCCATGTGAGTGACATTGCGAATGCCGAACCCCACCATGGCGGCATCGAAGGTATGATCCGGGAAGGTGATATGCTCGGCATCCCCCAGGGTAAAATGAATCCGCTCGCCCCCCGGTATCCGGGCGACCTTGGGCTGCCCCGCTTTCAGCATGGCCCTGTTGATGTCATATACCACACACAGGCCGCCGGCGCCGATTTGCCGGGCGGCCATGATGGACAAATCAGCCGTACCGCCGCAGACATCGAGCACCCGGTCGCCCCGGGACAGTCCCATCATGCGGATGGCCGCCCGCTTCCAGGCATATTGAATGCCAAAACTGAGCAGTGTATTCATGAAATCGTATTTGGGGGCCACACGGTTGAAGTGCCGGCGCACCCAGTCGACCTTTTCGGCGGTGGGCATCCGGCGGTAACCGAAATGGGCGATATCGGCCTGATCGATATGGTCATCCAACTGGGCACGGCGATCCGCCGCGCCAAACCACTGGGGGGTCTTCCATTCCATAAACGCTTTCTCCATCAACCAACCGTTAGCCACCAGACGGCCAGAACGCCATGATGCCGTCCACCAACAAACGACCGGCCAGTAAAATCATCACCATCCCGGCCAATAGATCCGAATGCCGCCGGTAGCGGCGGGCCAGTACCGAGAGGCCTGTTCCCAGCAAGAGCAGTCCCGGCAGGGTCCCCAAACCGAAGACCAGGGTCAACCCGCCGCCGGTCAGGGGATTCGCCGTGGCCAGCGCACGGGCGAAAGCCCCGAAAGAAAGGCCGCAGGGCAACAGCCCCATGACCAGCCCCGTGATGAACATTCGGGGGAGCGGTCGGGAACGATCCGAACGGCGCAGGAGGCCTCGCGCCCCGGGAATATGGGCCGGGGCCGCCACCGCCAGCCATTCCGGTTCCGGTATCAGACCGATGCGGGACAGGCCGAACCCCAACATAAACACACCGGCCACCAGGGCCAAGCCGGCCTGGATACCCACCATCCATCCAAGGGGATCCGCCTTGGTCTGATCCGCGATAAGAAGAATGGTTCGGCCGATGCCGCCCATGACCAGCCCCACCATCGTATAGGTCAGGATTCGGCCGGCATGATAGGCGCCATGGGCCGGCATGCCGCCCACCTGGCCGGGAAAGGCAAACACCAGCGGCCCGCACATGCCCAGGCAGTGGCCCGTGCCCAGAAACCCCATGAGAAACATGGCATAACCATCCCAGAAATCCAGAAAGCACTCTCCCGAACGTTAGGTCTATTGACAGGGCGTCTTAGTTTGGCCAAACTGATAACATCTTCTGTTGCCGGAGGAAACCCCCAGGTTTGTTGGCTGGAATGTTAAACCAACAAGAGTCGGCCGCCCATTATGCAAAGACGCTGGCTTTAGAAAGCTCTCTGTAAGCGGTCTTGGAAACGGTTTTGGAGTTTTTGGTTTTCCCATTGTCCCGCGCCGAGCATTGGCGGGGCGGACGGAAAACCGAGCGATGAAGCGGCTCCTCATGCCGCCAGGCGGCGTTGCAAAACGCGTTCGCGTGCTCATCCCGCCGTCAGCGGGACTGCGCTGCTCACTTTGTTTTGCGCCTTGCCTGACAGCATGATGCTGGCTTCATCCCACGGTTTGGCGCGCGGACTGTCTGAACCCGCTAACAGCGGGTGAGTTTCCGCGTGCTCCGGCCGCACCGACGACGCGCAGGATAAAGCGGGGCACGGGCGTGTGAAGCCTGTCACGCCGTTTTCATAAAAGGCGTGATTGCTTCGTTTTCTTTTCACGTGAAAGAAAATGAAGAGACGATTTCGGATTTGAACGATTTAAATCAAGATCAAAGAAGGGGGATTATGCGTCTCGACTCTCTGTGCGACACCGGAAGACCATCGGCATCCACCGGCCCTGCATGGCGCCACTGGCTTGGCGGGTTGCTGCTGATCGGTATGGTATTCACCCTCGCCCGTCCGACGTTGGCCGGAGGCCCTGCGCCGGGCCGGGAGGCCCTCGGCCCCGATGGGGCCCTGCACATCAGCGACGGGGACCGTTGCCCGGTTTGCGCCATGCTGCCCATCCGCTATCCCCGTTTTGCCGCCGCCATTGAACTGCAGGATGGCCGCACGTATTATTTCTGTTCACCGGGCTGCATGTTGAAAACCTGGCTGCAACCCGACATATTCCTTGGCACAAAAGGCACCTCATTAAAACGTCCCATCGTCCTGGAATACCTGGACGGGAAGCCCCTCGATGCCCGTGAGGTGATCTGGGTTTCCGGCTCGGATGTCATCGGGCCAATGGGTCCGGCCCTGGTTCCGTTGAAAGATGAAGCCCATCTGGAAGTATTTCGCCAGCGCCACGGCGCCAAACGAATTTTCCGCCTGGAAGAACTGAATCATGACACCTGGGAAACCTTCACCGGCAAAAAGGCCATCGGCAACTGACCGCCTGACGGCCGCATCCCGGCCGACCGAAGAACCCCGCCATCAACGCATGGACGGGCTGTTACCGGCCGGCGGATTGCTCGGGTTTGCCGCAGCAGGCGTTATTCTGGTGATCCTGGTGGCCGCCTTTGACATGCTTCAAGGCATGCGGCCGGTAAGGAAAAATACCGTCGAAATCTATCGTGCTGTCGGACTTGGCTATCCGGCGCTGATACCGGCCGGACGGGAAGCGCGCCACCCATTTCCAGGACCTCCGGCCGTCCAGGGAAGCTATCTGCCGACCCTGCCGAAAAGGGATCCGGGGCCGATCCACCTGCTGGACCAAGACGTTGCGATGCCGCATGAGGCTTCCAAACCATGACCGCCTGCCGATACGCCAATATCCTCTGGGCCGCCCGCGAACTTTTGACACGCCCGGGCGTCAACCTTCTGATGGCCTTTTCCGTGGGTCTGCTGGCCACCATGATCACCACGGGGCTCCTCCTGTCCCAAGCCCTGACAACCACGACGGCCCATCTGTTGGCAGAAGGCCCGGATCTTGTAGTCCGCCGGGTGACCGCCGGCGGCTGGCATTCCATTGATGCCCAGGCAACGGCCCGGGCCCTGACCATTCCCGGCATAACGGACGCCCGCCCGCGCATATGGGGTACGGTGCGCGCCCCCCAGGGCCCCGTCACCATCGCAGCCGCCGATCAGGACGCCATTGCGCGGTGGTGCCCTTCGGAAGTATTGCGGCCACCGGATCAGGGCGAAGCCATCATCGGCCGGGGCATCGCTTTTACGGACGACGCCAGGGTCCTGACCCTGCAAGGTGAATCTTCGGTCAGCGTCCGTGTCGTCCAGCGCTTCATGGAAGAAACCGATTTGATGACCCACGATCTCGTCCTTCTCCACCCCTGGGATGCCCGGCGACTTTTGGGGCTGGCACCGGGCGATGCCAGCGATCTGGCCCTTGGGGTGTTCCATCCCGACGAGGCCGAGGCCCTGCTGCCGGAACTGGCCCAGGCATTTCCTTATCCGGTGCATATCGCCACCCGGGAGGATGCCCGCAAGCATTACGCCGCCGCCTTTGGTCGGCGCGGCGGACTGGGCCTGCTCTTGTTTGCCCCGGCCATCATGGCCCTGGTGCTCCTGGTCGCCGGCATTGTCCGCCAGCAGATCGGCGACCGGGCCCGGGTGGGGTTGCTCAAAGCCCTTGGCTGGACCAGCCGTGACATCGTCGCCCTCCAGGTGACCAAAGCTCTGCTGGTGGGCCTGCCTGCCATCACCATCGGTCTGACAGCCGCCTACGGCCTGGTTTACGGACCATCCCGACAGTGGATCGGTTTCCTCCTGCTGGGATGGCAGGAAAACGCCCCGCTGCTGCACCTGGAGGCCGGCCACGCCGCACCGATCTTTTTGGAAGTCACCGGAATCCTGCTGGCGCCCTTTTTGGCCGCTGTCCTGTGGTCGTCGCTGGTGCAGGCGGCCTCGGATCCGCAGGATCTACTGAACCGGGGGAACTGACCTTGCCTGCTGCACTTGAATGCCGCCGCCTGGCCTACCGCTACCCCAATGCGGATAGAACCGCATTGAATGGATTTCTTCTGCAGGAAATCGACAGCATCTTCCCTGCCGGACAGGTGGTTCTGATCAGCGGCATCAGCGGCGCCGGCAAAAGCACCCTGCTCCACCTGCTGGCCGGTCTCCGGCGCCCCACCCGGGGCGAAATCCGCGCCGCGGGGCAGCCGGTTTCCCGCTGGGTGGCCGCCCACCGGGACCGCTGGCGTCGCCGGGTCGGCATCATTTTTCAGCAGGACCATCTGGTCAGCGGATTGAATGTCCTGGAAAACGTCATCCTGCCCCTGATACCCCGCTCCGGCGGGCCTGGCAAATGGCGATCAATGGGCCTGGACATCCTGAACCGTCTCAACGCTCAGCAGCTCGCCGGACAAGCAATCACCGCCCTTTCCGGCGGTCAACGCCAGCGGGTGGCCGCAGCCCGGGCCCTTGTGGATGCGCCGGACTACATCATGGCGGACGAACCCACGGCCCACCAGGACACCGCTAATGCCCGCCGCATCGGCCGGCTGCTTCGGCAGGCCGCGGATCGCGGCGCCGTGGTGGTCGTCGCGGCCCATGACCGCCACGTGGAAGAATGGATCGCTGTCGATCAACACCTGAAGCTTGACAACGGAACCCTGCAACCTGTGCCATGACCCGTCACCCGCTATTGCTGGCCGTTTTCGCAACGGATATCCTGACACTGCTTCTGCTCGCCGGTGCGGCGACCGTCGCTTTTCGCGTCGTGCTTCACTGGGATCCGAAGGATACCGGTGCGCAGCAGCTGCGGCTGCAGGCCCATTCCGAAACAGCCGCTCTGGCCGGGGCCTGGGCCTTCGGCCTGCACCTTTTCGCCACCGTGACCCTGATCTACGCCCTCACCAATATTCTGCCGGATATGGTGCCGGGCGCCATGTGCGGCACCGGCGTCCTGCAGGCCATGCGCAGCGGAGGACCGCGCATGCTGATTTTTCGGCTGGTAGGGTTGGCCATTCTCTGGGTCTGGTGGCGGATGGAGAAGGTCAACCGGGAATTGCCGGAATCCCCGCTGGCGGTCGTCAATGCCCGGCTGGTTCTGCTGGCCCTCCCGGTGCTTTTCCTCGCGGAGCACGCCGCGTGGCAGGCGGCCCTGGCCATGGAATTTCAGCAGCCGGTGGACTGTTGTGCCGTGATTTACGACCAGTTCAGCTCACTGGATGACGCGCGCCAGACCATGGGTGTAAACAACCCGTCCTGGATGACAGCCTTCAGTATCACGACCATCGGCCTGCTGATCGCCGCCATAACGACATGGAAGACTTGCGCCCACCGCACCGTTACGGTCCTTTTGGCTGTCCTGACGATGGTGTGGCTGCCCCTCTCGGCCATCGCGCTGGTCCGGGTGCTGGCTGCCTACCATTACGGCGTGCTGCACCATCATTGTCCATGGTGCCTCTTCCTGCCGGAGCATCGCATGCTGGGGTTCCCCATCTGGGCCGCCTGGATGCTGGTGGCCCTGGAGGCCGCGTCCGCCCTGGCGCTCTCCTTTTTCGCCACAAACCCATTGCCCCCCCTGGACCGCATGGCCGGCCGGCATGCCGCCGGCGCCGCCCGCAACACGGTTCTGACGGCTATTTTTTTCGTCCTTATGACGGTTGGGCCGGCCCTGTGGTGGCGTCTGCGCTTCGGTGTGTGGATGACCGGTTGAACCCCGGCTGGCGATTTCCTATCCCAAATCGGTCGGGCGGAGAAAAAATCCCCTGCTTTCGGCTCCGGCAGCCACTGAGGTCACGATTAGACATGCTCCTGAGTGTTTTTACCCTTGCCATATCAGGCCCTTTTGATATACAGATTACCCCTGCGAATCATCTTCCATTTGATGAAATTCATTCATTTTTGTACGTGGAAGACAACGCGCATCATCAGCCGGTTATCAAAATGCCTACTCACTACGGAGAGGAGGACCACCGCCCAACCAACAGAGTGATATCCCGATACAACCCGCAACCAAGGAGGAAAGGATGAAGCTTGCCCGAATTATGTTTGTCGCCGCCCTTTTGACCGTCTTCCTGTGTGCCGGTATGGCCACGGCCGGAACCCTCGAAGATGTAAAAGCCAAAGGGTATATTTCCGTTGGTGTCAACGAAGGCCTGTTCGGCTTTTCCAAACCGGATGAAAAGGGCGTCTGGAAAGGACTGGACGTCGACACGGCCCGCGCCATCTCGGTTGCGGTTTTCGGTGCCCCGGACAAGATCAAGTTCGTGCCCCTGACCGCCAAAACCCGCTTTACGGCCCTGCAGTCCGGCGAAATCGATGTGCTCACCCGCAACGCCACCCGGACCCTGGGACGTGAAACCGCCCTGGGGCTGAACTTTGTCCAGACCAATTACTATGACGGCCAGGGCTTCCTGATTCCCAAAAGCCTGGGGGTCAAAAGCGCCAAAGAACTGGACGGCGCCACGGTATGCGTCCTGCCCGGCACCACCACCGAGCTGAATGCCGCCGATTACTTCCGCGCCAACGGCATGACCATGAAACCGGTCGTGATCGAAAGCACCCCGGAACTGGCCAAGGCTTTTTTTGCCGGCCGCTGCGACTGCCTGACCTCGGATGCCTCCCAGTTGGCCGGAACGCGCGCGGTCGCCCCCAACCCCGATGACTACATCATCCTGCCGGAAATCATCTCCCGCGAACCCCTGGGCCCGGCGGTTCGTCATGGAGACGACAAGTGGTATGACATCGTCGACTTTGCCACCAAGGCCCTGATCGAGGCCGAATACCTGGGCATCACCTCCAAAAACGTGGATGAAATGCTGAAAAGCACGGATCCCAAAATTCAGCGTTTCCTCGGTGTGAGTGCCGGCAACGGCAAGGCCCTGGGCCTGGATGAAAAATGGGCCTACAATATTGTCAAAATGGTCGGCAACTACGGCGAAGTGTTCGAACGCAATGTCGGCGTCAACACGCCCCTCAAAATCGAACGCGGCCTCAACGCCCTGTGGACCGACGGCGGCCTGATGTATACACCGCCATTCAAGTAAGCATCCGAATCAGCGTAAATCGGAATCGGTAAACTGGACACGCTGCCAGGCGGCCACCGTAACAGCGCCTGGCAGCGCACCCATTTCGCCACTCGCTGACGCAATGGGAACGCGTTTCGGTCATTCCGGCATACGCCGGAATCGACGATTTTCTCCCCGTCTTAGCTGAAGCAGATCCCGGCATTCGCCGGGATGACGAGGATTTTGGCACCGCATTCAGAACGATAAAGCATCCTATGGCTCCAAACGAGACCCCTCTTTCAGGTACCGAAGCACCGTCCAAAGCGTCTTTCTGGTACGATCCCAAGGTGCGCGGCGTTCTTTACCAGATCGGCGCCCTGCTGACCGTCGGCCTGCTGGCCTATTACCTCATGTCGAACACCCTGGCCAACCTGGAGCGCCAGGCCATCGCCACCGGATTCGGGTTTCTCGAAAAGCAGGCCTCTTTTGAAATCGGGGAATCCCTAATTTCCTACACGGCCGCGGACACCTACTTCAAAGCCTTGCTGGTAGGCGCCCTGAACACCCTCCTGGTCAGCTTTATCGGGGTCGTCATCACGATTATTTTAGGCACCTTTATCGGCATCGCCCGGCTGTCGACCAACTGGCTGGTATCCCGGATGGCGGCCATCTATATCGAAGTCTTTCAGGACATCCCGGTCCTGCTGCAACTCTTCTTCTGGTACGCCTTTTTCTACGAGATGCTGCCCGGCCCGCGCCAGGCGTTGAATCCCATGGCCGGAGTTTTCCTGTGCAACCGCGGATTGATTTTCGGCGTCCCGGCCGCCCACCCGGCCTGGCAATACATGGCCATTGCCTTTTTAGCGGGTTGCGTGGCGGTCTATTTCATCCGGCGCTGGGCCCGGCGTCGGCAGGACCAAACCGGACAAATTTTACCCACGGGACGTGTCGGAGCCGCCCTTCTCATCGGCCTGCCGCTGATCACCTGGTGGCTGGCCGGCGCCCCCACGGCCATGAACATACCGGCATTGAAGGGCTTCAATTTCAAGGGCGGCGTCAGCGTGAGCCCCGAATTCGCAGCCCTGCTCCTTGGGCTTGTGCTCTACACAGCGGCCTTTGTGGCCGAGGTCGTGCGGGCCGGCATCCAGTCCGTCAGCAAAGGGCAAACCGAAGCGGCCATGTCCATTGGCTTGCGACCCGGACAGGTGTTGAACCTGGTGATCCTGCCCCAGGCCCTGCGGGTGATCATCCCGCCCCTCACCAGCCAGATGCTGAACCTGACCAAAAACAGCTCCCTGGCCGTGGCCATCGGGTATCCCGATTTCGTATCCGTGGCCGGCACCGCCATCAACCAGACGGGCCAGGCCATCGAGGGCGTGGCCTTGATCATGATGGTGTACCTGATCTTCAGCCTGTCCACTTCGGCCTTTATGAACTGGTACAATAAAAAGATGAAACTCGTGGAGCGATAGGCGGTTTATGGAAGACGCACGCCCCCAACAACCTTTTGCCGACAACATCAAGCCGCCCCGGACCAGTGTCGGCGTGATCGGCTGGCTCAAAGCGAACCTTTTCAACTCCTGGTTCAATTCCCTGCTGACGCTGCTGGTCCTGTTCCTTTTTTACAAAACCATTCCGCCCTTTGTCCGCTGGGCCTTCATTGACAGCCTCTGGATGTCTACCGGCAAAGAGTGCCTGGCCGCCGACGGGGCCTGTTGGTCCATCATTCCGGCCAATCTGCGGTTTATTCTTTTCGGCTTCTATCCGTACGAAGAGCAATGGCGTCCGGCCATCGCCATCGCCATGCTGGTCAGCCTGCTGATCTACAGCCAGTATCGACGCAACTGGAAGAAAAGTCTTTTTTATATCTGGATCGGCGGACTGGTGGTGATGGGCATCCTGATGCGGGGCGGCCTTCTGGGCCTCACTTCCATCGAAACCTCTAAATGGGGCGGTCTCCCGCTCACATTGCTGCTTTCCGTCTTCGGCCTTACGGCGGCCTACCCCTTGGGAATCGTATTGGCTTTGGGACGCCAGTCCCGCCTGCCGGCCATCCGTTCCCTCTGTGTCGTGTACATCGAACTCATCCGGGGGGTGCCCCTGATCAGCCTGCTGTTCATGTCCTCTGTTGTCTTTCCGCTGTTTTTGCCGGAGGGTGTCTCGGTCAACGCCATTCTTCGGGCCCAGGTGGCCATCATTCTGTTTACGGCCGCCTACATCGCCGAGGTGGTGCGCGGCGGGTTGCAGGGCATGTCCAAGGGGCAGTATGAAGCCGCCGAAGCCATTGGGCTGAATTACGTCCAGACCATGCGCCTGATTATTCTGCCCCAGGCCCTGAAAATCGTGATTCCCCCATCCGTCAGCATCCTGATTTCGGCCTTCAAGGATACTTCGCTGGTGGTCATCATCGCCCTTTACGACCTGCTCAAGACCACCCAGTCGATCCTCGGAGATCCCCGCTGGATGGGCTTTTCGGCCGAAGCTTATATCTTTGTGGCCATGATTTACTTTGTATGCTGCTTCTACATGTCCAATTTCAGCCGCAAATTGGAGCGGGAGTTGGATACGGGGTTGTAATGAATTGGGGGAAAAGCCATTATTGGATAGAACAAATCGAAAAGCTTGGCGCATTTCATAAAAGTTTTACTTAGGAATTTGATTGAAGGAAAGCCTCACGATGAATAACGCAACTCAGGACACAGCTGACGTGGCCCACGGAGACGACCCCATCATCCGTATTTCCCAGATGCACAAATGGTATGGTGATTTTCACGTCTTGAAAGACATCAACCTGGAAGTGCAGCGCGGGGAGAGGATTGTCATCTGCGGCCCTTCGGGTTCCGGCAAATCCACCCTGATCCGTTGCATCAACCGCCTGGAGGAACACCAGCGGGGCAAGATCATCGTCGACGGTATCGAACTGACCAACGATCTCAAAAACATCGAAAAAATCCGCATGGAAGTCGGCATGGTCTTCCAGCACTTCAATCTTTTTCCCCATCTCACCATTCTGGAAAACCTCACCCTGGGCCCCATCTGGGTGCGTAAAACCCCGCGCAAGGAAGCCGAGGAAACGGCCATGGTGTATCTGGAGAAGGTTCACATTGCCGAACAGGCCAAGAAATTCCCCGGCCAGCTTTCCGGCGGCCAGCAGCAGCGCGTGGCCATCGCCCGCAGCCTGTGCATGAAGCCCAACGTGATGCTTTTCGACGAACCCACTTCGGCCCTGGACCCGGAAATGGTCAAGGAAGTCTTGGATGTCATGATCAGCCTGGCCGAAGAGGGTATGACCATGCTGGTGGTCTCCCACGAAATGGGCTTCGCCCGGAGCGTGGCCCACCGGGTCATGTTCATGGACTACGGCCAGATCGTGGAAGAAAACAATCCCGAAGATTTTTTCAACAACCCCCGGAACGACAGGACCAAGCTTTTCTTAAGCCAGATCCTGCATTAGAAGACATTTAATAAAATCTTTTCGCACGATCCTCCCGGGACCAGCAGATATCGGTGTTGAGCCCTCGGCTCAAGCTCTCGACATTTTTGAAATTGCCTGCTCTGGAATCATGCAGCCAACAGTTTGGCATCCTCCAAATGGATCTCCAGTCGGGCCATGTCCATGTCCGTCATTCCCAGCAGTCCGGCTTCCCGTGTGGCGGAAAGCACTAGATCGACATCCGAACGCAGGCCGACACCGATTTTATGGCATGTCATGTTGGCCTGGCGCACGAGGCACAACAGGACATTATCCGTATCGAAATCTTCGGCATGGTGGTCACGGGCGATGAGACAATATTTCTCCGGCAGATTCCAGTTGCGCATGATGGCGTAGCCGTGCTTGCCGTGCAGGCTGGCAATGATCTCGTCGATCAGGGCTTCGGAAGGCAGACAATTCAGGTCTTTGGCTTTTTTCAGCTTTTCCAGCACGGTGACGATGAACAGCTTGCCCACATCGTGCAGCAAACCGGCAAAAAAGGCTTCGTTGGATGGTACGTCGAAGCCGCTCTTTTCCGCCAGCCACTTGGCGCCGATGGCGCAGGCGATTGAATGCCGCCATAGATCGTTCATGCGTTGACGCAGCAGAGGATCCCGGGCCTTGAAGTATCCGCGATGGGCTATCAGCGTCACCATGTTGGCCACTTCCTTGATGCCCAGCCGCACAATAGCGCTGCGCACGGTGGTGACCTCCGCCAAGCCTTTGTAGAAAGACGAATTGGCCACCTTCAACACCTGGCTGGTCAGGGTCTGGTCTTTCACGATCAGGGATTCAATGGTCCGCGTGTCCGGCTCGGGCTTGGTAAGTTCGTCCTGGATCTGCATGGCCGTGCGGTCAAAAATCGGCAGTTGGATGTCCTTGGTGGCCAGGTATTCAAAAATGTCGACGATGGACTGCTGCATGTGTTATTCCCTCGCGCCCAGAGCGCGCCGCAGCTCTCCCAGCGGGCGCGGGCGATTGAGCCGCGGCAGGCACCGCAGCACTTCTTCGATGGTGGTCACCCCGGCGGCGGCCTTGACGATACCGTCTTCCAGGAGGGTGACCAGTCCCGTGGACTCGATACAGATGGAGCGAATCTCGTGGCTGGTGCGCTGTTCGATCAGGGCGTTGCGGACCATCTCATCCAGCACCAGCAGTTCATAGACCCCGATGCGCCCCTTGTAGCCCGTGTAGGCGCATTCCGAGCAGCCCTGCCCCTTCATGAATTTGGCTCCGGCGACGGCTTCGGCCGTGTAGCCCAGGCGTTGGAGATCGCCCGGCCTGGGCATTTCCGGGGCGGCGCAGGCCGGACAGACCCGCCGCAGCAGCCGCTGGGCGAGAACGCTCACCACGGTGGAGGACACCAGAAAGGCCTCGATATTCATATTGAGCAGCCGGATCAGCCCGCCGATGCTGTCCTCGGTATGAAAGGTGGTCAGCACCTTGTGTCCGGTCAGGGCGGCCTGGACGGCGATTTCAGCGGAGAAATTGTCGCGGATCTCCCCGATCACGATAACGTCCGGATCCTGGCGCACGATGTGGCGGAGGGTCTCCTCGAAGGTCAGGTTGATCTTGGGATTGATGGAGCACTGGGCAATGCCGTCGATCATGTATTCCACGGGCTCTTCGGCGGTGGCAATGCTTATCTGGGGGCTGTTGATGCGGTTAATGCTGCTGTAAACCGTGGTGGTCTTGCCGGATCCCGTCGGCCCCGTGATGAGAATAACCCCGCTGGGCTGCTCCAGGGCATGTTCGATGAACCGTTCCAGCATCTTGGGCGCCATGCCTAAATCTTCCAGTTGGATCAGTTCGGCCTTGCGGTTGAGCAGGCGCAGGACGATCTTTTCACCATGCACCGTGACATAGCAGGAGACCCGCAGATCGAGCTTGATCCCTCCCCGCTCGAACAGCATGCGCCCCCCCTGGTGCCTCCGTTTCTCGGTAATGTCCACTTCGCACATGACCTTGATGCGGCTGGTCAGGGAGGGAATGATCTCCCGGGGCAGATCCTTGTGGTGTACCAGGATGCCGTCCTGGCGGAAGCGAATCCTCAACCGGTCTTTCAGAGGCTCGATGTGAATGTCGCTGGCCCCGGCCTCCACCGCGGCCACAATGATGGCGTCCACCTGCCCCACCACCGAGTCTTCCCGCATGGCCGCTGAACGGCCGGCGCTGAAACCGTTGCGGGCCTGGTCCACCGCGGCCCGGATGGCATCCGGGGCGGCAATGGCCGGCAGGATGTCCTGGCTGAACGCCTGGCGGGCCGCATTGATTTCAGCCTTGTCCAGGGGATCGGCAAAAGCCATCAGGATTTGATCGCCTTCTTCGCGAATGGGAATCATCATGTGGCTGTCATACCAGCGCCCCGGCACCCGAGTGAAAAGTTTCGGGTCGATGGGCAGGAACTCGGGCGCCACCAGCGGGTATCCCAATTGGATAGACAGGACTTCCAGAAACTGTTTCTGGCTGATGAAATTGTGGGCCACCAGCACTTCGCCCAGTTTGGGCCGTTTTTTGTCCTCTCGCTGGATCTCGAAGGCGTTCTGAAGGGCCTGCTCGGTAATATAGCCCAACTCCACCAGCAGGCTGCCGATACGCATGGACAAACGGTTTTCCTGGATGGCCGCTTTGACCTGGTCGCCGCTGATGTAGTCCAGCTCCTTGAGCACGTCCAGAAGCCGCCGCGGGGTCTCCAGCTTGCCCTGCACCCGGCGGGCATAGGCCACCTGCTCATCGGTGACGTACCCCTCCCGCAGGAGCATGTCCACAATTTCGCTGTAGCGAGGACCCGTTGCAGGTGCTGTTGGATTGGCATTGGTTACCGAAGTCGCTGCCGCCGTGGCGTCCATGATCCTCCACCCGTTTTCAGTTCGCAAATTTCAGTGGCCTTTGTCAGGTTCGTGATCGACAGGAAGTCGATACAAAGCTTCTCGGCACTATGGGGAGAACACTTTAAGGATTTCGGGATGGCTGCAAAAAATGACCCCTCTTTCTGAGTTTGGCGGGGATCTTTCAGGGAAACAACGAGGCGGGCGAAGAGACTCCGGCTTTAGTTGAAGTGACGGGAGGGAGGTTATAGAGAAAATTGAAGTTAGAGTTTGCTTTTCATCATATAATATTTGGCCCGGAGAAACGTTCTCCGGGCCAAATATTATGTTCGATGTTCAGGGCCAAGGCGCGCGCCCTGCCGCCGGTCGGCCCCACTGCGACGCTCCTCCCCGGAACGCCGCTCCGGCACGTGGCCGGAGTAGGAAAACTGCCGACGGTCAAAACCGGATCGGCGACCGCCATTGTCGCATTGCTTGGCCTCCATGGCGCCATCCTTCCCCGGGGCAATTGAAACACCCCGAAAGGGTTGACGAAAAGGGCACGGATATGAATTTCATACCCCATGCCCTTTTCAATGGCAACCCGTAAAGATGTGCTGAAGGTTATTTGAACAGCTTCTTGCGGCCCATGCCGGCCAGACCCAACAGGCCGAGACCCATCATGAAAATGGTGCCGGGCTCGGGAGTCGGCACGACTTGTTCGACGCTTCCGATGGTGAAATTATCGAAACCGAAATAGTCAACACCAGCCGCTGTATTGGAAAACGTGACCGAGGTAAAAAGATTCTCGGTGTCGATAACTCCCCAGTAGAGGACGCCGCCACCTTCGACATTGACTCCATGGGGGATAACGTATTCTATGGATTCTCCGTTTAACAGTTCGACGACGACGTTACCTCCAAAATCACCGATGTCGATACCATAAAAACCAAATGCTGCTATTGCTTCTGAGAACTCAATGGAAAACGAATTAGTAGCTTCCCAATATTTGGAACCCGAAATAGCATAACGACCAGCACCGTTAGTCGTACCCGGAGTTACTTCGTTGACATAGCCACTACCTTGAAGAGTGGCTGTGCCAGCAACGCCAAAGTCTATGCCGAGAGGCGCATAGGTGTTATCTGCATAACTCTCAAATGTTTCGGTTCCCACACCAACAAGGTTAGACAAAAATTCGGCTTCCGCAGCTGTGGAGTTCGGATAAGACAATAAAGGAGAGTTTTCACCCAACCCTTCATCTTCCCCGAAAAAGGTTGCGGTAAGCGCAAACGCGGACCCCGAAAAGATCAGCACTAAAAAGACGGATAACAACGCAATTTTTTTCATAACGCTTTCCTCCCATGTTGTGCGTTAAAATCATGCCGGCGGAAGGCGTCCGCCAGCGACTCTGGATGTGGGCAGGGCCGCTTCACCAAACAACCCCGCGGTAGAGGCAACCCGGCGTTCTCGCACAAGCATTGGGAGATCCGTGGTTTTCCGTCCCTGACTCGCGCCAGGTTTGGCTTTATCTGGGGTGCCATTCAGCAAATGTTGTGCCGTTCATCGATCCACAGCACGGAAAGCGGGATGAATGAAATTTATCATACCGAAATCACTTTATTAATTTAAACAAATAGAAGTCTGATAGTCGTTTCGAAGGCCTTCGGAGGACTATACTTTAACCTATAATTACCCATAATATTATGGATTTTAATTCCTATAGGAAAATGGAATTCTCATGCCTGATTTTCCGAAATGGGGGCCGCCTAAAAAAGCCGGCAACATTGCCATAGGCAACGATGCCGGCGTCAAAACAAGACCAGCGGGACGGGCTGTCGTCCCACATGAACGTTAGCGGAACCGCTTGCGCCCCATGCCCGCCAGCCCCACCAGGGCCAAACCCATCAGCACGATGGTGCCGGGTTCGGGCACGGGCAGGCTTTCGGCGATATAGCCCGCGATGTTAAAGCGGTTATGCTCGTCATTCCATTTCCAACTGTTCGCTTCGTATTTGTCCCACAAGGCCAGGTGCATCTCGTCGATGCCATTGTAGTCGTTGGGCTCATCGCTTGCCCAGTTGGTGTAATGCCAATCCTCCGTACCCGTGACCCAATTCCAGCCGGCCTCGGGGTCTGCCTCGCCAGGATTCTGGAATCCGCCGATCCAATACTCGCCGGAATAGCCCGCCAGCAGACTTTCAACGAAATCCTGTTCCGCCTGACTGGTAATGGTGGCTAACCCATAGCCATCGCCAAGGAGATTATAGATATCGCCCCAGGTATCCCCCCACGCAATGTCCTCAAATCCGACGACCACATAATCATGCCCGTTTCCACCAACGCCCAACTCCCAAACCATCGCACCGGCCGGGCTGATGAATACCAGACATAAAAACACACTGAACAGACCCCACAACAGTTTCTTCATAACCCATCTCCTTATGTCGATACAGACAAAAATAGCCGGCTTGCTCTCAGCAACCCGGCTATCCGAAGTTCGATTTAGGACCCGTGGCTTTCCGTCCCCGGCTTCCGCCAGGTTTGGCTTTTGTGTCAGTAAATGCAATATCCGAGCCGTCACCAGAGAACGCTTTACGTCGCAGACGTCACAGTTCGAAAATCTTTTAAATCATTGTTATTTATAGTATTTTAAACTTCTACATCACGCATTTTAGGAAAGCCATAGGGTCGCGCATCCAAGTTTTTAATCCGACAAATAGGCAAACATTTTCATAATGCGCAAATCCTTTCCTAACATCTGTTGCTTAAGGACTTAGGGCAGGATCGCATAGGATACGACGATCAGGTCAGCGGTGGCATCCGCCCCGGATGGGAAACAATATTCCCAAGCAGGCCTCCACATCACGGCGCGCTACCACATAGAATTGCCTATCTAATCGTATTTTAATGATTTTTTATTATGGCACACGACTTGCCGTGGACGTGTCGGTCAATCATTTTACCACAACTCATAAGGAGAAACGCATGCGGAAAGGATTGTGTCTGTTCATTGTTCTGCTGTTCATATTTTTATGCCCGGCCGCCCATGCCCTGCCCATGTTAAGCATCGAAGCCGATCCCGGAACATACGGCGCCATTCCGGACGGCGAAAAAAACGATCTTGTGGAGACCCTTTACGGTCCCGGTACCACGCGCGTTGAGGGGTACTATGGCAGCACCATCGCATTGACCGAAGCTGCCAATCTCACTTTACGTTCCTGGGATTCGAGGCCGGTTACCAAAACGATTTCATTCTCGACAGCACGAAGCTTTTCAGCACGGAAGACTATGGCTCCAATATAGTTGTCGGCATCGCCGATCTGGCCGGGCCATTTTACCTTGATGCCGGGGTCATTCCCTTTTGGTTCGGCATCAATAATAACACCGAAATTCTCGAAAACGGCGCCAATCCGGACGAAACCATTGAAGGGGAAATCTACACCAACTTTTTGGTGAGCTTTGTGGGCGATCCCGCCGCCACATCCGGCACCAGCCTGATTCTCTTTCTCGACGACGGCGGCGCCGGTCCCGACGACAACCACGACGATTTCGCCGTACGCATCGACGTGGCCCAGGTGCCGGAACCCTCCACCATGGTCCTGATGGGTCTTGGTCTGGTGGGCTTGGCCGGCTTGGGACGGAGGAAGTTCCGAAAATAGATTGGGCATGACAGATAAAAGACCGCCCACAAATTCATCAAACACGCCGTAAAAAAGCACCCCCGACAAATCCTGCCGGGGGTGCTTACCTTTCAACGAACGCAATTCACGGCCATTCCATTTACTTCTTCAAGGCATACTTATCCGCAATCACGTTGTAGTAGGCGTTCTCGGACACGGAGCCCCAGACGCCCACCTGGGCCTTGAACTTCTTGAAGGCATCGTGGACCTTGCGGCTCATGGCATCCTTGGCGGCTTCCTCTTCCAGGGTTTCGTCGGCCAGCTTGCGCAGGTCGTTCAGCAACTGTTCCGGGAAGCGCACCAGGTTGACATTGTGCTCGGAGATCAGGGTCTGCAGGGCCGCGCCGTTGCCAGCCTCGAATTCGCAGAGGCTCCACATGTTGGTCTCGGCGGCCACGGCGTCGAGAATCTGCTGCAGTTCCACGGGCAGGGACTCGTAGGCTTTTTTGTTGAACATGACCTCCAGGCAGGTGCCGGGCTCATGCCAACCGGGATAGTAGTAGTACTTGGCGGCCTTGTAAAAGCCCATCCGCAGATCGTGCATGGGGCCCACCCACTCGGTGGCGTCGATAACGCCGCGCTCCAGGGAAGTGAAAATCTCACCGCCGGGCAGCAGCACCACCGTGCCGCCGGCCTTGCTGATGACCTTGCCGCCCAGGCCGGGGATGCGCATTTTGAGGCCCTTGTAGTCATCGATGGAATTCATCTCCTTGCGGAACCAGCCGCCCATCTGGACCCCCGTATTTCCCTGGGGGCGCGGGATGACGTTGAAGGGGGCATAGACTTCTTCCCAGAGTTCCAGGCCGCCGCCGCTGTAAAACCAGGCATTGATGCCCTGGGGATTGAAGCCGAAGGGTACGGCGGCAAACCATTGGGCGGCCGGCACCTTGCCGGCCCAGTAATAGGCGGCCCCGCTGCCGCATTCCACCGTGCCTTCGGAAACCGCATCAAAAACACCCAGGGGCGGCACCAGTTCGCCGCCGGCGAACACCTGGATTTTGAGCTGCCCGCCCGAAGCTTCTTCTACGCGCTTGGCAAACCTTACCGCCCCGGTCTGCAGCACCGGCAGGTTGGGCGGCCAGGTGGTGACCATCTTCCACTCGTAGGTCTTTTTCGGCTGAACCGCCGGACCTTTGACCTCTTCTTCCTTCTGCTGGGCACATCCGGCCAGACCGGCGCCGGCCGCGACCGCACCGGCCGCTGCCAGACCTGCTTTCCTCAAGAAATCACGTCGTTCCATACCTTCCTTCTCCTTTGCTGCGGGTTCAAGGAAATGATACGCGCTATTTGAAGACCACCGACGGCAGCCACGTCACCAACTCGGGAAAAAACACCACGATCAGAAGCCCGATGAGTTGGAAGAACACAAAGGGAATAATCCCACGGTAAATGTGGCCGGTTCGAATTTCCGGCGGGGTTACCGCCTTGAGATAGAACAGGGAAAACCCGAAAGGCGGCGTCATGAACGAGGTCTGCAGATTCACGGCGATCAGGATGCAGAACCAGGCCGGGTCGAATCCGAACTCGATCATGATCGGCGCCAGCACCGGCACGTGAATGAAGGTAATTTCGATAAAATCCAGGAAAAAACCGATGACGAAGATGATCCCCATGACGATGGCCAGCACGGTCCACTGGCCGTACTGGTGGGAGATGCCCCCCAGAAAGGCACGGACCAGCTCATCACCGCCCATCCCGCGGAACACCAGGCCGAACGAGGCCGCCCCCACCAAAATGATGAACACCATGCAGGTCAGCTTCATGGTGGAATGCATGACTTCCTGCAAAATTTTCAGGCTGAATTTTTTATTGGCGATGGTCAGCAGGGTCGCCCCCACCGCCCCCACACCGGCCGCCTCGGTGGGTGAGGCGATGCCGGCAAAGATCGATCCCAGCACCGCCACCATGAGAAACAGGGGCGGAAACAGAGCCCGGCTGAATTTCTTGAGCATGATGGCCGGGGTCAGGGCCGCCAGTTCCTCCTTGGGGATGGCCGGTGCCCAGTCCGGTTTTAGAAACGCGGCGATAAGAATGTAGAGGATGTAGAGCCCCACCAGTACCATGCCCGGCAGGACGGCGCCCATGAAGAGATCCCCCACCGGGACCCCCACGATGTCCCCGATCAGGACCAGCACGATGCTGGGGGGAATAATTTGCCCCAGGGTGCCCGAGGCTGACACGGTTCCCGTGGCCATCTCCTTCTGGTAGCCCCGTTTGAGCATGGTGGGCACGGCCAGCAACCCCATGGTGACCACCGTGGCCCCCACAATGCCGGTGGAAGCCCCCAGCAGGGCCCCGACCACCACTACGGAAATTGCCAGACCGCCCCGCAAACGGCCGAAGGCCAGCCCCATGGTATCCAACAGTTCTTCGGCCAAACCGGAGCGCTCCAGCATCACCCCCATGAAAACGAAAAGGGGAACAGCCAGCAGGGTCACGTTGGTCATCACACCCCAGATGCGCAGGGGCAGCAGATTGAAAAAATCCCAACCGAACCCGATCAGGCCGAAAGTCAGGGCGGTGCCCATGAGGGTAAAGGTGACGGGAAAGCCCACCATCAGCAGAATCGTCAGGGCCAGGAACATCCAACCGGGCAGATACTCCATAAACATCAGCGTCCCCCCTCCGCGTCCGTCTCTTTTCCGAGAATGGTGAGCAGGCTTTTGCCGAACAGGGAAAGTCCTTGGAGCAGGATCAGGACAAAGCCCGCCGGTATGCAGCTTTTTAGAAGGAAACGGTAGGGAATGCCGCCGGGGTCGGGGGAACCCTCCATGACAACCCATGCGTTGTAGACAAAATTGAGCGAAGTGGCGATGATCATGTAGCAGCCCGGGATCAGGAAGAAAATGACCCCCAGCAGATTGATCCAGGCCTGTGTTTTAGGACTGCAGCGCTGGTAAAAGATGTCCACCCGCACGTGCCCGTCTTTCAGCAGCGTGTAGCCCGCCCCCATCAGGAAGATGAACGCGAACAGATGCCATTCGAGTTCCTGGGTGAACACGAAACTGATGTTGAAGGCGTAGCGCATGACCACGTCGATAAAAACCACCGCCACCACAATAGCCGTAGCCCAGGCGACGACATGTCCCACCCAGGTGTTCAGCGCGTCGATCCAACGACAGAGTTTGATGATCAGACCCATTCGATCTTCTTTCGCCGCAAAAAATATCGCGTTATCGCATTCGGAATGTCCAGGCTCAGGAGCACTTGCACAAATCGTATCGACCCGTTTGTCACAACGCCGTTAAAAGGGCGAATGATTTATATTATGTATTTAAATGGCCTGTCAACAGATGAATGACATTCATTTTTCTTCTGTCACACCCCACCGGTCCTTATTCCGGCTGAATTTACAGGCCGGCAGGTGATATGGTAGGTTGGATTTATACAATTAGCGCCAACGTAAGCATGATCCGGGCGACAGCGCCCCCCCTAACCAGGATCATGCCGGATTAGGAAGGGCGATGCGCATTCCATGACACAGGGCACGATTTTCGACATTAAGAAATTCGCCATCCATGACGGCCCCGGTATCCGCACCACCATTTTTCTGAAGGGCTGCCCCATGAACTGCTGGTGGTGCCACAATCCCGAGGGTCAGCGGCCGGAGCCGGAATCCATGGCCGGCGGACCCGGCGATACGGGCCCAATAACGGTAGGCGCTTTGATGAGCGTCGGCCAGGTCATGGCCGAAATCGAAAAAGATTTGCTTTTCTACGATGAAAGCGGGGGCGGCGTAACGTTTTCAGGGGGTGAACCCCTCCTGCAACCGGACTTTCTGGCCGCAGTACTGGCCCAGTGCCGCCGACAGGGCATCCACACGGCCCTCGACACCACCGGCCATGCCCCGGCTGACATCATGGCCCGCATCGCGCCTCTGGTTGACCTCTTCCTGTATGATCTTAAACTTCTGGATGATGCCCATCACCGGAAATACACCGGCGTGTCCAATGACCGCCTCCTGGCCAATCTGCGCCATCTGGTGCGAACCGGCAGGGAAGTGATCATTCGTTTTCCGTTGATTCCGCACATCAACGATACGTCGGATCATCTGGGGAAAATGAAGCATTTTCTGCAGGAATTGGGGCTGAGGCGTATCGACCTTTTGCCCTATCATGACATCCATCGGCAAAAATTCCATCGCCTCGGGCACCCCGACCGCCTGGGTGACCTGGCCCCGCCGGAGGCGGATGTCATCGACCGCGTCAAAGCGGATTTGGCACGTGACGGGTTTGCCCTCACGGTAGGAGGCTGAACATGATGAACGCACGCATTCGCAACCTGCGGCAGCAGAGCCTGGACGCCCGCGCGACATTAAGCGCCGAGCGGGCGCTGCTGGTCACCCGCCTGCTGCAAAGCGGCCGCCTGGCCGGAGAGGCCGTCGCCATCCAGCGGGCCAGGGTTTTCCAGCACATCCTCGCCAACCAGACCCTCTGCATCCAGCCGGGGGAGCTGATCGTGGGCGAACGCGGCCCGGCGCCCAAAGCCACACCCACCTACCCTGAAATCTGCCTGCACAGCCTGGAGGATTTGGAAATTCTCAATGACCGGCCCAAGGTGCCGTACGCATCCGACGCCGGCATGCGCCAGGCCTATGAAGAAGACATCATCCCCTTCTGGAAGGGCCGCACCATCCGCGACCACCTGTTCAGACAGTTGCCCGAACGCTGGCAGGCCGCCTACCGGGCCGGCGTTTTCACCGAATTCCAGGAGCAGCGCTCACCCGGCCATACCGTGCTGGGGGACAAAATCTACCGCCGCGGATTTCTCGATCTCAAACAGGACATTGCCGAAACAGCCGCCGCCCTGGATTTTTATAACGACCCCCAGGCCCTGGACAAGCAGGAAGCATTGCAGGCCATGGATATCGCGGCCGACGCCCTGATCGCATTTGCCCGGCGGCATGCCCGCGAACTCACCCGCCTGGCGGCGGAGGAAACCGACCCGGAGCGGGCCGAGGAACTGCGAAGGATGGCGGCCATCTGCCGCAAGGTTCCGGCCCACAAACCCGACACCTTCTGGGAGGCCCTGCAATATTACTGGTTTGTGCACGTGGGGGTCATCACCGAATTGAACCCCTGGGACGCCTTCAACCCGGGGCGCCTTGATCAGCACCTCTACCCCTTTTACCGCCACGAAACGGACGCCGGCACGCTGACCGAAGAGCGAGCCCGTGAATTGCTTCAGGCCTTCTGGATCAAATTCAACAACCATCCGGCCCCGCCCAAGGTCGGGGTGACGGCCAAAGAAAGCAACACCTACGTCGACTTCGCCCTGATCAACACCGGCGGGGTTAACGCCGACGGCGCCGACGCCGTCAACGACCTGAGCTATCTCATCCTCGACGTGGTTGAAGAAATGCGGCTGCTGCAGCCCAGCGCCATGGTGCAGATCAGCAAGAAAAACCCCGACCGATTCCTGAAACGGGCGCTGCACATCGTCAAAACCGGCTTTGGGCAACCGTCCATCTTCAATACCGATGCCATCGTCCAGGAACTTGTGCGCCAGGGTAAATCCATTGCCGACGCCCGCAACGGGGGAGCCAGCGGCTGCGTGGAAAGCGGGGCTTTCGGCAAGGAATGCTATATTTTGACCGGCTATTTCAACCTGCCCAAGATCCTGGAACTGACCCTGAACGACGGGGTTGACCCGCAGACCGGCGAACGCATCGGGCCGGACACCGGGAAGGCGGCCGCCTTCACCGGCTTCGACGACCTGTTTGAAGCCTTCGAGCGTCAGCTGGCCTATTTCGTGGACATCAAAATCCTGGGTAACAACATCATCGAACGCATCAACGCCAAGTATATGCCGGTACCGTTCCTGTCCCTGTTGATCGACGACTGCATCGCCAACGGCACCGACTACAATGCCGGCGGCGCCCGCTACAACACCTCTTACATCCAGGGGGTGGGGCTCGGCACCGTCACGGACAGCCTGTCGTCCCTGAAATATAACGTGTTCGACCGCAAACTGCTCTCCATGCCGGAAATGCTGCGCCGGCTGGCGGAAGACTTCCGTGAGGCCGAGGCCCTGCGGCGCCGGCTGGGAGAGGAAACACCCCGCTACGGCAACGACGACGACCGCGCCGACGATATCCTGCGCCGGGTTTTCGAGGCCTATTACCGGGCGATCAACGGCCGGCCCAACACCAAGGGCGGGGTCCACCGCATCAACCTCTTGCCCACCACCGTGCACGTGTATTTCGGGAGCAAACTAGGAGCCACCCCGGACGGGCGCCGATCCGGCACACCGCTTTCCGAAGGCATTTCCCCGGTCCAGGGCGCCGACCGCCAGGGGCCCACCGCGGTTCTCAAGTCCGCCGCCAAGATCGACCATGTGCGCACGGGCGGTACCCTGCTGAACCAGAAATTTCTCCCCCATATCCTGGCGGACGACACCGGCATCGAACGCCTGGCCCAGTTGGTCAGGACCTATTTCCGCATGGACGGCCACCACATCCAGTTCAACGTGGTGGATGCCGAAACCCTGCGCAAGGCCCAGAAGGATCCCGAGGCCCATCGCGACCTGATCGTGCGGGTGGCCGGCTACAGTGATTATTTCGTGGATTTGACGCCGGAACTGCAGGAGGAAATCATAAGGCGCACGGCCCATGAGGGGAGATGAAGCGCGTCTTCTGCCAGAAAGCGGAAGACATGCGATTTCTTTAGAATCACCCTTCACCCACCTCGGCGCCAATCCATTCCAAAAAGGCCGGATTGCCGCCGTCGATGTCGAAACTGAGGATGCAGGGGCAGTCATAGCTGTGCAGGGCATTGACGGTGTCAATCAATTCCGGTAGCCGGCTCCGGGTTGTTTTGGCGATCATGACCACTTCCCGATCTTTCTGGATCGCCCCCTCCCAGCGGTAGATGCTGTGCATGGCATCGATGATATTGACGCAGGCCGCCACCCGCTTTTCCACAAGAGCTTCACCGATCCGTTGGGCTTCATCCCGGCTTCCGGCGGTCATGTAGACAAATTGCTTGTTCATGGCATACCTCACGCTTCTTTACGAATAGCTGGCCGCAAGATAAAGTCACCTATTTCGTTAGCCCGACCGCCCATCGTCACAGGGCCCGTCTTCAACATCCAGTCGGGAATGCTCCGCCGAGGCGGGCATGCCGCAGGCCGGCAGTTGCTCCACCTCGACCCAGCGTCCCTGGCAGCAATCCGAAAGGCCGGAGGCCGCTCCTTCCCGTTCAATCTGCAAACCGCATTTTTCACACCGGTATTTTTTTATGGCTGCCACACGTCCTCCCCTCCGCAACAGGTTTGTTGCGATACATTCACGTAAACGAATCATCAAAGGCCATCACTCCGCTACGGGAATGCCCGGCCCGGGCTGTATCCATAGATTCAAAGCTAAGATATCGGGGAATATTTGTAAAGCCTGGGGCGGGGCCACGAAGAGCCGGAGGACGGTTGCGATCGTCCCCCCGGCGCCATCACGTGGTCAGGCATCCTGTTCGGGCTGGTCAAGCGACGCCCTTGGTTTTCAGGAAAGGGGCATATTTCTGGTCGACTTGATTCCGTTTTACAGCCATGTTAGGCCTTTCCGCCAAAGGTCAGCGCTAACGACAGCGGCGCCATTGCCGTAAACACGAAAAAGGGACATGCGACGTTATGGGACTCCGGCAGGTGCGACGGCGCCTTCAACAGCAACGGATGGCCGCCCAGCAGCGTTTTCGACGTCAAAAAAACGCCAACCTCCTGGCCCCGTCAGGCCCCCATGATTTCATCGTTATTCTGGACGGGCTCAAGCCGGCCTTCAATATCGGCAAAATTTTCAGAAGCGCCGACGCGTTCGGCGCCCGAGAAATCCACCTGATCGGCATCGACTTTTTCGACCCGGCCCCGGCCATGGGGTCCTTCAAGTGGGTGCCGGCCCGCTTTCATGAACGTTTTGCAACCTGCCACCGGGATCTCAGCGAACGGGGCTACACCCTGTTCACCCTGGATCCGGTCAGGGGCACCCCGCTTCCCGGGTCGCAACTTCCGCGCCGCAGCGCGTTCATATTGGGCCATGAAGAAAACGGCATCAGTGCGGACATCGCCGCCTGCAGCGACATCCAGTCCCTGAGCATCCCCCAGTTCGGCAAGGTCCAGAGCCTGAACGTGAGCATTGCAGCCTCCATTGTCATGTGGGAGTACCTGCGCCAGCACCCGCCGGGGATGGCGCCTGCAATGTAGAATTGTTTTCGCGGGCAGGTTTTAGCGGATGGCGGCCAGGCCCGGATCCATCGTCTTGACCAGCAATATCACCGGGTCCGCGTCGACAATCTCCACCTGGTATTCGTCGAAGATTCCCCCCAGGAGAATATCCACTCGCCGGGTGCGCGCGATAAAAATGCCGTTGCGGTCAAACAGGATATCTCCCTGGGCATGTTTGACAATGGTCAGTGCAAAAAGATCGCGTTGCCCTTTTTTAAGCCTGAAGCGGTCGCCCACTGACAGGCCGCTCCCTTCCAACTGGCCGGCGGGGATCAGAATGCCCCGCCGATCCCGGTCGTGGATGGCCCTGCGAAGCATGCCGTCGTTTTCTGCTGCCATTGAAGAAATAGGCTCCTTAATAAACACCATCGTGAGGCGCCTCCGGCGAAGTAGACGGCCTCTGATAGCTCCCCGCGAAGGGGGTTAAACGATATTTTGGTTTTTGGTTGTCCCGTTGCCCCGCGCCGAGCAGCGGAGCGGCGGATGAGTTTCCGCGTGCTCCGGCCACATCAGGCAATCTGCAAAACAACCTTGCCCCGTGCCCGTTTGGTTTCAATGTAGGCATGCGCTTCCTGCGCGTCGGCGAGGGGATAAACACGGTCCACCACAGGGACAAGACGCCCTTCTTCGATCCAGCGGCCAAGCGTCTGCAAATCCCCGGTCTTGGACTTGACAATCACGAGATGGGCCCGGGGGCCTGAGGATAACCGGGAGAGGATGCTCCATCGCATGACGGGGACTCCGGGTACGGTGGATATAAACCGGCCATTGGGTTTCAGGACCGCTCGGATATCGGGGAAACGGCAGTTGCCGAACACATCGAAAAAAACATCGAACGACGCGCCAAGGTGTCGAATTTCCTCGCGCGTGTAATCGATTACCCGGTGGGCCCCCAGGTCATGGACCAGGTCGGCATTGCGGCCGCTGCATACGGCGGTGACACGGGCGCCCAGAATGCGGGCGACCTGGACGGCAAAGGTTCCGACACCGCCGGAACTGCCGTTGATCAGGACGCGCTGGTTGCCGGACAGGCCCCCCAGATCGCGCAGCGCCTGCAAGGCTGTCTGGGCAGCCAGCGGGACGGCCGCCGCCGCCGTGAACTCCAATGGCGACGGCTTGAGGGCGGTTTCCGAAGGCCGGACCGTTAGGTAATCGGCGTAGGCGCGCCCCTGCCACCCATTGGTCATGCCAAAAACCGCATCCTCCACCTGAAACGCAGCCACCTGCCGGCCAACCGCCGCAACCGTGCCGCTGAAATCGTGCCCCAGGCCCATCGGGAAACGCCGCCCCGTGAACCAGCGAAATTTGCCTTTGCGCACCAGGCAGTCTTTGGGGTTGGTGCCGGCGGCCCGTACACGAACCAATACGTCGCGTGGACCGCAGGCCGGCCGATCGATTTCCCGGCAGACCAGAACAGACGGGGCACCATAACGGTCAAACTGAATGGCTCTCACGGTTGTTCCGTCGCCGGTTCGGCATCTTGGGTAGGATCCGGGGCCTGGCCATTGCCGCAGAACCCCTCCTTCATATCGTCCACCATCCGGGGGCCGATATCTTTGGCTTCTTCGTATGCTTCCTGGGCGCCTTCCGAAATACTCTGGCCGGTTGTAATGAAAAATTCACGGGAATCCTCGTAAACATGTCTCGACTCATCCACGATGGCGCGGCCGGCCTCCCCCGCGCTCTTGGCGATCGATTGGTCTTCCGCGTCAACGATTCCAGGCGTTAAACATAGAACCACGGCCAGCACCCCGGTTACAATCCATTGCCGCATAGATTCCTCCTGTCAGATCCGTCCAGGAACGGACAACGCGTTAATGCTGCCACCATCTATCGAGCGCCGTCAGTTGGCGATTCTTTCCTGGGATGCGCCATGGGGTTTCAAAACGCGGTAGATGACACGGGAGAGTCGGTCGATGCTGAACGGCTTCTGAATTACGCCATCGCATCCTTTCTTCAATATACGGGACGCCTCCCCATCCAGGCTATATCCCGTCGCCAGGATGGCCTTGACATTGCGATCGATATCTTTCATGCGCTCGTAGACTTCACCGCCGCCCATATCCGGCATGATCATATCCAGCAGCACCAGATCGATCATATCCCGATTCTGGCGAAAAAGACTCAGGGCGTCATGGCCGCTGCAGGCTTCCAGAACGCGAAAGCCCAGTTTGGACAGCATTTTGCTGCTGATTTCCAGAACCGCCGGATCGTCGTCCACCACGAGGATGCAGCCACTGCCATGGATAACGCTCTGGTCTTTGTAGTCGGTTTTTTCCGCCGGACGGGTGGATATGGGAAGATAAACGAAAAAAGTGGCACCATGCCCTTTTTTGGAATCCACATCAATGTAGCCGCCATGCCCTTTGATGATGCCATAAACGGAAGCCAGCCCCAGCCCCGTGCCACGCCCGAGTTCCTTTGTTGTGAAAAAGGGTTCAAAGATACGGCGGCGGACTTTCTGTTCCATACCGACGCCGGTGTCGGCGATGACCATCATGATGTATTCACCCGCCTTGATCTTGTAATTCCGCTTACGGATCTGCTGGTGGCTGACATTCATGGCCTTGATAAAAAGTTCGCCGCCTTCCGGCATGGCATCCGCAGCATTTTTGAAGATGTTGTACAACACGTGCTCCAGTTGGGTGCGATCCCCCGCAACACTATGGAGGTCGGTGGCCAGTTGGGTGGAAACCTTAATGGCCGGATGCGACTGGCGAAAAGTGGCGGCTGTCTTGGTGATCAGCCCGTTGAAGTCCAGGGAACGAATTTTGTACTTGCCCTTGCGGGCATAGCCCAGAAGCTGCGATGTCAACCGGGAGCCGCTTGTCACATGCTCCTGAATTTTTTGAATTTCCTCGAAACGCGTGTCCTGTGCATCGGTATCCAGGAGCAGCAGGGACACGTTGCCCTGAATCGCCATGAGCAGGTTGTTGAAATTGTGAGCTATGGCGCCCGCCAGTGTTCCCACGGCCTCCATTTTGCGGGCGTGTTGAAATTCGGCCTCGAGCTTGACCTGGTCATCGATGTCCCGAATGAAATTCAAGGTCGCCGGCTTGCCCTCCCAGAGGATTTTGACGGCGTTTATCTCCACCCAGAAGGTTTCACCATTGGCCCGCAACAGTCTGAAATTGTACGTGCTGGGTACGTTGTCGCCCTTCAGGCGACGGAAATGGCGCTCCAGAATCATATTCTGATCTTCCGGGGCCACATACTCGAAAAAGGCGTGCTGCCGGAGATCCACCCCCATCATGCGGGCCATTTCCCGGGCTTTGGGATTGGGGAATTTCACCTCGCCGTCCTGGAGAATGAAGATCGCATCGGTGGCGGTTTCGATCAGCGTGCGGTATTTTTCTTCAGACTCGCTCAGGGCCTTTTTGGCCTTTTTGAACGTATCGATATCCTTGGTAATCGAGAGGACGTAAGGGTGCCGGTTGAGGATAATGATATTGGCCGAAACCAAGCCGGTACGGATGCTGCCGTCTTTGACCCGGAAACGGGCCTCCAGATTCCGGATCGAGCCGGAGGCATCCAAGGCCTCCATCAACTGATCACGCTCCTTGGGATCCGCCCAGATATCAAGCTCTTCGGTGGTTTTGCCGATCACCGCCTCACGGGCATATCCGGTAAGCAAAGCAAACCCCTCATTGACCATGGTGTAAACACCGTCACGCATCCGATTGAGCGTGACCGCATCCGGGCTGATGGCAAAGGCCGTCTGGAACAAGGCGTTGCTGAGCTGCAGGGCGCTTTCGGCCTGCTTGCGGCGGTCGATATTACGGGATACGCAGACATAGCCCGTCAACATGCGCTGGTCGTCAAAAAGACCGGTCAACTGGCATTCGAACCAAAACCCTGAGCCGTTGCGATGCACATGCTCCAGATCCAGTGTCGTAGAGGCCACGCCACCATCCAGCATTTTGAGAGCGTATCCCAGCTGGTCCTGGCTGGACAAGGTCAGGGTGTCGGTAAAGGCCTTGCCAAGGACCTCTTCAAAAGCATACCCCAAATGGGTCTTGACGGACGGGGTCACGAAGGTCGGCCTTAACGCCTTGTCCAGCGTCCAGACAATATCGGTCAGGTTGTCAGCGACAACACGATAGTGGGACAGGGTTTCATGGGCCGCCGCCTCGGCCTGGCGGGAATGGGCCAGGGCTTTTTCAAGCTGGCGGATGCGGGCCGCCATTTCGATATGGTTTTTATCTTGGGCCAATACGATGTTGTCCTGTGGCCTGCCGGCCTGGCAATGGTTGCGGTTGAATCAATCGCTTATCGCACATCCGGCATGAATCAATCAATAGCCAGCGTCGTGAGCCCGACGAACACGATTATCCGGACGGGTTAAAGGGTGCGATGGGGCAGACTTTCGTGGCGGCCCGCCGGCGTAATCCGGATATAATCCAGTTTGCGCTGCAATTCCCGAATGGTGGCCGCCCCGCCATAAGTCAGACCGGATCGCAACCCACCGACAATATCGGCAACGACGGCTTCTTCGGTTTCATGGTAAGGCACATCGACGGCGACCCCCTCGGCGGTTTTCCACTCGGCCATGCCGCCGTGATAGTCATCCTGAACTTCGCTGCTGGCCATACCGCGGTAGGATTTGACCTTAACCGTCTTACCCTCTTCATTCCTGCGGCTCAAAACCGGCCCCGGGGTCGGCCGGGTTCCGGCCAGCATGCTCCCGATCATCACAAAATCAGCCCCAAAAGCCAGGGCCTTGACGATATCCCCGGGGGACCGGATGCCGCCGTCGGCCACAACCGACCGATCCACCCGGGCGGAATTGCGGATGGCGGTCAGGTTGGGTACCCCGAACCCTGTCTTGATGCGGGTCGAACAGACCGCCCCGCCGCCGATGCCGACCTTGACGATATCGGCACTGAGGGAGGCCAAATAGTCCGCCCCGGCGTAGGTGGCCACATTGCCGGCCATGATACATACCTCCTTGCCCAGCATATCCCTGACATTTTTGAGAGTTTTGCCAACATAGCGGGCATGGGCATGGGCGACATCGATGCAGAACAAATCGGCCCCGGCATCCCGCAGGGCCGCGACCCGTTCGAGGTCGCCGGGTGAACACCCGATGGAAACAAAGGCCTTGTGGGTGCAGGCTTTGAGAATCGCGATATTGTCCTCGATGGACATGAAGCGATGGATCACGCCGATGCCTCCCTTGGCGCCGATAAAATCGGCCATGGCAGTCTCGGTAATGGTGTCCATATTGGCGGTCATCACCGGCAGTTCGAGGTGCAACTTACCGGTCTTGTCGGTCATGGATGTATCCACAATTTTGCGCGATTCCCAATGGTTGTAAGATGGAACAAGCAGGACGTCGTCGTAGGTGATGGCTTCGCTCATGGCATGACTCCCTGGGGTAATGCCGGGCAGCGGCCCGGGTTGCCGCAAAACGGTCAGGTTATCGACCGATAGCTCTTATGAAGAAAGGGCCAAGCTCAAAGCGTCAAGCTGAAAGGGCGGCGCTACGCGTCGACACCGAAATGCCGAACTCGCCCAGTGCGGCAGGCGCTATTTTCATGAATGATTTCACCGGCCCCAGCCGGCGGTTTTGCTGAAAGATGTTATAGGATCGATAGGAGATAGGATCGCCAGTAATACGTTTCTTATCCTTTCGCCGGGTCTGAATCAAGCCAGGATTCCGGTACCGGTCTGCCGGAGGGGCAAGTGAACGGCAGTGACACCGTGAGCGCATCCCGGCCCTCACCCGAACTCCTTGACTTAACCACCGATAATCTTTTAGGCTCGCCTCTGCTCGAGCGCCATAACGGAGGCCACCAGAGTGGCCCTGGCGGCCATTCCGCCATTTCCCATTCTTCCGATGCGCGCATCAGAAAAGCCATCGAAAGGGCTCTTTAGTTGAAACCTCGCCTGCCCGTTGCCGTCCGCACCCTGGTGGCCTTTGCCCTGCAAAACGGCGATCTGGATGCGACCTTTGCAGGATCCCAGCGTTCCCTGGAAGGCATCCGGGCCCATCAAAAAATCCAGCGCTCGCGTCCGCCCGGTTACCAGGCTGAGGTCACGGTCCAACGTGAAATTGAGACCGAACGTTTTCTACTTGCGATCAGCGGCCGCATCGATGGTGTCTTCAGCGATGGCCCCCGGATGGTTGTGGACGAAATCAAATCGACCCACAAGGATCTGAAGGCCATCGAAGCGCACCCCGATGATCTTCACTGGGGACAAGTCCAGGCCTATGCCTGGCTCTACGCTACCCGGCACGACCTGGATGCCGTGGATGCTCAACTGACCTATTACCAGCTGGCCACCAAAGAGACGCTGGAAATCCGGCGAACCTGCACTATCGCCGAACTCGACACGTTTATGGAAGCCCTGCTCGAGATCTATATCGACTGGGCCAACCGTCTGGACCAATGGCGCGTCGAACGCGACCGGTCGATCCAAAATCTGAATTTTCCCTTCGGCACCTACCGGGACGGACAACGCCACATGGCCGTCACCGTCTATCGTACAATCCGGACCGATGGAAACGCTTTAATCCAGGCGCCCACGGGCATCGGCAAAACCATGGCCGCCCTTTTCCCATCCATAAAAGCGTTGGGGGAAGCGCTGACTGCCAAACTCTTCTACCTGACCGCCCGGACCACCGGCCGCCAGGCCGCTGAAAAAGCCCTTGCAGTCATGCGGGACCGGGGATTGCAGCTCAAGAGCCTTAGCCTGACCGCCAAGGAAAAAATCTGCGCTCATCCCGATGCGGCCTGCACCCCCGATGAATGTCCGCGGGCCCGCGGGCACCACGATCGCATGCGGGATGCCCGCGTGGCCGCCTTCGCGGAGGACGCCCTGGATCGGGAGGCCATCGTCAGGATAGCGGAAACGTTCACGGTCTGCCCTTTTGAGTTCAGCCTGGACATGGCCCTCTGGGTCGATGCCATTATCGGAGACTACAACTATGCTTTCGATCCCCGGGTCTATCTGCGCCGTTTTTTCGACGATCCCAACGGGGCCTACACCTTCTTGGTGGACGAAGCACACAACCTGGTGGACCGGTCCCGGGAGATGTTCTCGGCCGCCCTTGAAAAGCAGTCCTTTCTGGATTTGCGACGGGCGCTAAAGGAGAGTCACCGAACCCTTTTCCGGGCCCTGGGCCGCATCAACACCTGGATGGTTGCCGCCCGGCGGGACTGTGTCACGGCCGGAGGCGAATCCGCCTGCCGGGCCCTGCCGGACGAGCTTTTGCCGCACCTGCAGCGCTTTCACCGGCTGGCCGAATCCTGGCTGGTGAAAAACAAACCGGCTCCCTGGAAAGACGATCTGCTCCAGCTTTACTTCGCGGTGTCGCATTTTTTAAGGGTTTCCGAGCGCTACGATGAAAGCTACACCACCTGTTTGGCGTGCGAGGGCAAGGAGTTGCGGGTCAAACTCTTCTGCCTCGACCCTGCCGATCAGATGGCCGAAGCCCTTCAGCGATGTCGCGCGGTGGTATTTTTCTCCGCCACCCTGACCCCTTTCACCTATTTCAAAGAATTGTTCGGCGGTGGCGAAAACACCGCCTTTCTGCGGCTGCCGTCGCCGTTCCCCCCGGAGAACCGACGCCTGATCATTGACGGGCGCCTGTCCACCTATTACCGGGATCGGGAAAAAACCAAGCACCGCCTGGCAGAAGTCATCGGGCAGCTGGTGGGGGGACAGACAGGCAACTACCTTGCGTTTTTTCCCTCCTATGCCTATCTGGAAATGGTACACGATGTCTTCACAGAAGCTTTCCCGGACATCACGACCATGGTCCAGGCCCGGGATATGGACGAACCGGCCCGGGAAGCCTTTCTGGAGCGCTTCAGTGACGACAACCCGCAGACGCTGGTGGGTTTTGTCGTGATGGGCGGCATTTTCGGCGAAGGCATCGACCTGGTCGGCCGCCGGCTTTCCGGAGCCGCCATCGTGGGGGTCGGGCTGCCCGGCATCTGCCTGGAACGGGACCTGATCAAGGATCATTATGACGCTAAATTGCAGGCCGGATTCGATTTTGCCTACCGTTATCCCGGCTTCAACCGGGTCCTGCAGGCGGTTGGCCGGGTCATCCGGACGGCCCGGGACCGGGGCACGGTACTGCTGGTGGACAGCCGCTTGACGAGCCAGCGCTACCGCTGCCTTTACCCGGAAGACTGGCAGCCCCTCAACCCCCGCGGCAATAGTGGCATTGCCCCAATTCTGGCGGACTTCTGGGCAGCCGGCGCATCTCATCCACAACAATGACGCCAAAGGAAAAATCATGGAAGCCATTGCCCCAAGCACACCCCGGGAAGAGCTCGACACACGCATCCGGCGTTTCCAGGCCTATCTCACCCGACAGCAGATCGGGGGGGCCCTGATTCTGCAGAACAGCGATCTTTTTTATTTCAGCGGTACGGTTCAACAGGCCCACCTGTACATCCCGGCCGACGGTGCCCCCCTCCTCATGGTCCGCAAAAGTATCGAACGGGCCCGGGCCGAATCGGCCCTCCCCGACATCGTCCCCTTGAAGAGTCCCCGGGAAATCCCCGCGCTCCTGAAAGCCCGGCAGCTGCCCCTGCCGGAAACGCTGGGCCTGGAAATGGATGTTCTCCCGGCCGCGCTTTACCTGAACTACACCCGTCTGTTCGAGGGAACCGCGCTGACGGATGTGGCCCCTGGAATCCGCATGGTGCGCGCTGTCAAATCCATCTACGAACAGGATCTCATGCGGCAGGCGGCGGCCCTGGCCGACGGGGTGGCCGGAGCGGCTCGCCATCTCATCAAAGAGGGCATGACCGAAATCGATCTGGCCGGGCAGGTGGAGGCCGAAGCCCGGCGTCGGGGCCATCAAGGCGTGGTGCGCATGCGCATGTGGGGGGGCGAACTGTTCTACGGACACCTCCTGGCCGGCCCGTCGGCCGCCGTCCCCAGCTACCTGGCCTCTCCCACCGGCGGGCAGGGTGCCAGCGCTGCCGTGGCCCAGGGGGCCGGGTTCAGGCCGATCCAGCCCCATGAGCCTATTTTGCTGGACTATGTTTTTGCCTGGCAGGGGTATATTGCCGATCATACCCGGATCTTTGCCCTGGGGGATCTGCCCGATGATCTGCTGAAGGCGCACCAGGCCATGCTGGATCTCCAGGAAGCCCTCAAAAACCGGGCCCGGCCAGGTATCAAAGCCGGGGGGCTTTATGATTTTGCCATCCGCTGGGTTGCCGATAAAGGCTATGGCGACTGGTTCATGGGGGCCGACGACCAGCGTATCCGCTTTATCGGCCACGGCGTCGGGCTGGAGCTGGACGAATATCCCTTTCTGGCCAGGGGACAGGATATGCCCCTGGAAAAAGGCATGGCCATTGCCCTGGAACCCAAGCTCGTCATCCCGGGCAAAGGCGTCGTGGGCATCGAGAACACCCATATCGTCGGCAATAACGGCCTGGAGCAGATCACCCGGTACGACGAGGCCGTGCAGGTGATCCCCTATCCGTGAAAAGCCCTCGCCGTATAATGGAAGACTTCAGGTTACCACCTCGAAGGGGAGGTAAAATGGTTTGCGGCTTTTGGTTTTGGTTTTCCCATTGTCCCGCGCCGAGCATCGGCGGGGCGGACGGGAAAAAGCGCGCGGACTGTCTGAGCCCGCCGTAGCCTATGCGAAGGCGGGTGAGTTTCCGCGTGCTCCGGCCGCACCGACGACGCGCAGGGAAGCCCCGTAGGGGCCGCGGGACGCGGGCGGTTTCTTTTGATTTCTTTTCTTTCCCGGGAAAGAAAAGAATTAAGAAAGATCCTAAGAAACGATCACCACATCGGCATCCGTCGCTTCCCGCAGAATCCGGCGGGACACGCTGCCCAGCAACAGCGATTTGATCCGGGAAAGCCCCCGCCGCCCGACAACGAGGGTATCCCAGCCCGCGGCGGCGTCCAGAAGGGTTGGGGCCACGCCGTCCGGTCCTGGCGCCACCACCTCGAGGGGGGTATCCCCGTCCCATCCGGATATGGGCAGCATTTTTTCCCAGCGGCTGCGGGCCGCCTGTGCCGCCCCCTCCAGCACATGCACGAACCGGAATCGGTATCTGGACCGCTCTGGAAACCCGTAGGACAGGAACCGCAGCAGCATGTGGGTGGCGGGCGAAAGGTCCACGGCAACAAACACCCTGCGGCCGGGGGACGCGTGGCGGGACATCGCCAGGAATATCCCCTCCCGCCACTTGCTGGCCAAAAGCTCCCCCCGGCGCACATCCTGCCCGTCCACCAATACAAGCATGCCGTAGCCATCCCTGCGGGCTTCCGCCAATATGTCGTCATAGGCACGGGGGGCGGCCGTTCGGAAAACGCCTTCCGGGGAACGGCCGGCCGCCGCCTTGGCCCAGTCGTTTCGGATCTGCTTCCAATGGGCTTCCGCATCCGTTTTGAAGCCGCTGCCGGCCTCCTCCGGCGGGATAAGGTAAATGACGCGCACCGCGAGATCGTCCGGCCCCGGCAGCCTGGCCGGCAATTGGCCCACCGGTAGGGCCAGCGACGACGGCGAGGTGAACAGTAAACAGGCATTCATGCGCACGTGCAAGGCGCACTCCAGATCCACCCGCTCGATCTCCACTTCCGGCCAACGGGCACAGGCCAGCGCTTTTTCCTGAATCACCCGTTTGAGGCAATGCCGGCAGTCGATGCAGACATGCACGCGTTTTCCGGCCCGGGCTTTTGCCAGCCAGCCGGGATCGGCCAGCAAGGGGCGTCCGAGGCCCACCATGTCGGCCACACCCTCTTCCAGAACCCGACGGGCCAAACTCGGTCGAAAGACACGGCCGCCCAGAATCAAGGGGGTATTTACCGCCTGGCGCAAAGCCCGGGTGTCTTCCTGCAGATAGGCCGGCCGTCGGGAAACCTTGAGGGCCGGTCGGCTGAACATGGAATTGTAGGTGCCCGCGCTGACCGAAAGATACGCCACCCCCATCTTTTCCAGAACCTTTGCCAGCGCCGTCGCCTCGGCCAGATCGATGCCCTCGGGCACCCATTCCTGCACAAGCAGCCGGAACCCGATGGGGAATCCCTCCGGAACCGCCTGTTTGACCGCTCGCACCACGTCCCGGACAAAGGCGGACCGGGCGTCGAAATCCCCGGCCCACGGACCGGGGGGACGGTTGGTAAAGGCGGAGAGAAACTGGGCCAGAAGATAACCGGTGGCCCCGTGCAATTCCAGCATGTCGAACCCGGCCGCCGCAGCCCGGCCGGCGGCCTGCCCGAAATCCTGGATGACCCGCTCCCGGTCCTCCGCCGTCATGCCCGTGCGCCACCGGGAACTCATCTGCATGAATTTGGCGGTCAGACCAAAACGTTCGGTAAAGGGAAAGGAATGCATGAAGTGTTTGAGGGCGGCCACGTCGTGATCCAGGTGGGTCGCGTCAAAGGGGGCCGGCAGGAGCGGCCGCTCGGTCCGTGCAAATCGTCCGGCATGGTTGAGCTGCACGCAGGCCAGGGCGCCGCGGTGCTGGATCGTAGCGGCCAGCCGCGCCAGTTCGGGGATCAAGCGATCATCGTCCAGGCGCAATGCCCGCGGGGAAGTGCGCCCGTCCCCGGACACCGCCACGTTGGCCACCACCACCAGACCCGCACCGGAAGTGGCCAGCCGCCAATAATGCTCCCGCAGCAAAGGCGTCACACCGCCATCGGGTCTGGCATAACCCGTAAACAACGGCAGGGCCGCAATCCTGTTCCGGCTCCGGCAGCCGCCGATCGTCAAAGGCTCGAAGAGCGGATCCTGTGCCATGGTGCCCCCCGGGCAAAAGCATCTTACATATGGCATCGCCGGACGGAGCCTGCTGCGGCGGGGCGGGCGACGCCAATCCGCAACCCGTCGATACGGTCCCTTTTCGCACCGGCCCCTAACGCCGAAGGATCAGGAACACACCGGCCGCCAGCATTCCGGCCCCCACCAGGCGTGGCAGGGTAACGGGTTCGACCTTGAGACCAAACGCACCGAAATGATCCAGCAGCATGCCCACCATCAGCTGGGCCGCAATGATAAGGACCATGGCCGCCGTCGTGCCGATACGGGGTACCGCCAGGGTGACGGCGACCACGAAAAAGGCCCCCAGGACGCCTCCGGTCAGTTCCCACCAGCGGGCATCCAGGATCCCCCGTGGAGTTCCTGTTCCCGCCAGGGAAATCACCAGTATGAGCGCCAGCATCCCCACGGCGAAGGACACGCAGGCACTTTCGATTACCCCGGTTTTCTCGGCCAGGCGGGCGTTGATGGAAGGTTGCACCGTGGCCGCGATGCCACCGCAAAACGTTATCAGATAAACCAAAAACTTGGGCATATGGATTCCCGTCATTCCGGCAGCCCCGGCAGGGACCTTCATATGGGTCGAATCTTGGGCAACCAGTCGTTGTATTCTAAAGTAAAGCCGAATCCGCTTCGTGCCAATCCGGCACGAACTGACCCGTGTCGTTTTTGCGGTAGGGCAGCCAGGCCAGGCCGAAAACCGCAAAGGTGATGTCGGAGAGCTTCGGCGCAATACGGATTTCCTCCAGGGGCTCGTTTTCAGGCTCGAACTGCATGTCCAGCTTGTCGATATCATCCTGCAGACGGTCTTCCAGTTCGGCCATCTGCTCCCGGACAGCGGCCGCCCGTTCCCTGGCGCGGGCCACGTCCATTTTTTCCTTGCGCATGCGTCCGGCCGATTTCATGGCCGTCCCCACCCGGGAAGTGGACCGGGCACTGACGGTCTTGCGCCCGAGAAAGGCACCCAGGATCGCCGTCCCGAAAGAAATGACCGTATCCATCTGGCGGGCTTTGGCCTGTTCCTCTTCACGGGCAATGGCCTGTTCGGCCGTCAGCAGCCTGTTCTTGAGGGTTTGAAAGCGGCGCTCATACTTGCGTCGCAGTTTGGCGACGGCCAGGTCCCGCTTTTCATGAAGGGCCAGGGCCATACGGCTGCGAAAGTCCCCTTCGGTTTCCCCCGGGGTGCTTATCAACTTCAGAGGCTTGCAGCGCCAGAGGGTAACCGGCCGGTTGGCCTTGACCCAACGCGTCAGGTCTTTCTGCCACTTGCGATAGGCCTTGGCGTTGAGGGCCGCAGCCGGCAGCGCGTCAAACCCGGCCCCCGGCATGGACTCCATGTCCAGATGGCTCCCGTCGGTACCGAGTGCGACAGCGGCATCCCAATCGAGGGGCAGGGGACCGTCCTCCAGGGGCGCCGCGAGGGTCAGGGAACGCACCAGGTCTACCTGATATGTGGCGCGGTTGTAATAGACGTCCATATGCCCCAGAACATACGGGCGATAGATCAGGGCCGGGCCTGCTCCCGAGCCCCTGATAAAATAGGCGGGGATGTCGGGTGGCAGGGCCGGCGGGGTCGACCGAATAGCCGTTTCACCGGAGGCGGCTGCAGGTATTGGGGGGGCGGATCCGGGCAGTGGGGGCGAAGACACGGCCTGGTCCCCTAATTGTTTGATCTGGTCCCGGGTGAGCGGCCCCCGCAGGTAAGACAGTGCCCAGCGGGATTTGAAGACCACCGGCTCGTTTTCGTGAACATTGTGCAAAAGAAACGTGCGGCTTTCCAGGCCGGCCAGGATCGACTTGATGCGGCCCGCATCCGTCTGCCCGCCCAGGGCGCCGCCCTGGAGTCCGTCCATGACCCGCGCCTGATCCCGTTCGGTCTGCAGCCGCCCGATCAGCCAGGTGCCGATGTTCGACAACCCGCGGTAATCCAGGTCGACCGGGTTCTGGGTAGCCAGCACGACCCCCAACCCAAAAGCCCGGGCCTGTTTGAGCAGGCGCAGCAGGGGCGTCTTGGAAGGCGGGTTGCGCACCGGCGGGAAATAGCCGAAGATCTCGTCCATGTAGAGAATCGCCCGCAGGCTGGTGGTGCCCGGCTGGGTGCGCAGCCAGCCCAGCAATTCGTTCAGCAGCATGGAAACAAAAAACATGCGCTGGTCATCCGATAAGTGGCTGATGGTAAAGACGGACGCCCGGGGTTTTCCGGCAGGGGTGTGCAGCAGATCGGGGATGTGCAGGGGCGTCCCCTCCAGCCAGGCGCTGAAGCCCGGCGCCGCCAGAAGGTTGTTGATCCGCATGGCCAGCGCGAAACGTTCCTTGGCGGGATAAAAACTGTCCAGGTTCATTATGCCCACCCGCTCGAAAGGCGGATCCTGGATGGCCTGGATCAGGCCGGCCAGGTCGAGGCCCTGCCCTGCCTGCCAGGCGTGGCTGAAAATGTTGGCCACCAGGATGTGCTCCCGGCTGGACAACGGATCCGCATCCAATCCCAGGAGGGCCATCAGGCTGCTGGTGGTGGTTTCAATGCGCTCGCTGAAAAGATCCGCGTCGTCCAGCACGGCCCGGGAGGGGGCGTTGAACCGCCGCAGGAGGCTGACAGAGGCCCCGGCGGTGCTGCCGGGGGTATAGATTTTCAAATCGGCCGCCGCTTTCAACCGGGCGATACGATCAACCCCCTGCCCCCATTTGGCCAATCCCTCAGTCCATTTCCGGGCTTCGTCCGCCGCATGGGTTTCCACGGTCTTGCCCTTGGCCAGCGCTTCCTGGGGATTGACCCAGGGCGCCAGATCCGCAGCTTTCATCCCCGGGAAGGTCAGGGCCAGATTGGTCAAATCCCCTTTGGGATCAATGGCGATCACCGGGACCTTGTCAATCAGGGCTTCTTCCAGAAGGGCAACCCCCAGACCGGTTTTACCGCTGCCGGTCATGCCGATGATCACCGCGTGCGTGGTCAGGTCCTTGGCATCGTAGAGCACCAGATCCGGCTGCTGCTCCTGGCGCCCCATGTCGTACTGCTTCCCCAGGTAAAAGCTTCCCAGCTTCTCGTAAGTTTCCACAGGAGCACTCCTTATGTTAGAGATTCCGGATCAAGTCCGGAATGACAGATATACCACTTTTTACGGGATCATCAATCTTCAAGCCGAGACTTTGCGGCGAGGGCGTCGCGTACAAAACCGCCCCAGGTTACAGACTCGGATAGGTCCCCTTTCCAAGATGGTTTTAGAAAAATATTATATTCATTAGACGCTGTTTCAAAAATTGGATTTTGGTTCAAGATCAAGGCGGGTGTCTGTTTTAAACCGGAGGAATACTATCGTATTTCGAGGACTTGGAACTGACACCCAACACAGAGCTTGGGCCAAAAGGCTTTTTTGAAACAGCGTCTAAAGGATGTAGGGGACCTTGAGATTGTACCCCTTGCAGATAACGAAGGTTTCCAGGGATTGCACGTCTTCGATCTTGACCACTTCTTCGGTGTAGAATTCTTCCAGGCCGTAGTCTTCCTTGAACAACACTACCAGGATCAGGTCATAGCGCCCGGTCACCACGCTGACCGACACCACCCCCTTGAGATGACTGAATTCTTCGCCCTTTTTGAACATGTCGGTGGTTTTCAGCTTGACGCCGATGATCACCGGCTGGTGGCTGGGGATGGATTCCGGATCCACCAGGCCGGCAATTTCCAGAATCCCCTGGTCCTGGAGCTGGCGCACCCGGGTACGCACCGTATTCTCCGCCAGCTGGAGGCTTTGGGCAATCTGCTTGAAAGACTTCCGGCCGTTGCGAAGATGTTTGATAATGGCAATCGTGGTATCGTCAATTTTCATGGCGTGGCATCATCCGGGAATTGCGTGAAAAATATTGCGATGGCTTCCATCAACGCTTCCGGGGCTTCCGCCGGGATGGAATGGCCGGTATCCGGCAGCCGTCGGTAGTCGGCTCCCAGCCGTGTGGCCAGGGCCCGGGCCTGGGTGTCGCTGACCAGCGGGTCGTCTTCTCCGGACAGGACCATCGACGGCACCGGCTTCGCCGGCAACATTGCTTTCACGGGCGGATATCCGTCGATTGCGGCCAATAGCTGTGCCATCTTCCGCTCGTCGTTGCGCTGTACCAGGGCCGCAATGATTTTCGACCGGACCGACCGGTGCTCCCGCAGAAAAAGCTCTCCAAAAACCAATGGCATCATGGCCTGCATAAGGCCTTCGCATCCGCCTGAGTGCAAGGCAGCCCGCCAGGCCATAAGGGCACAGGCCATGCGCGTCGAAGCGACCAGGCCCAGGCTGAGCAGGATCAGGCCGGCAACACGGGACTCCCGCCGCCCTGCAGCGGCCAGGGCCACCCGGGCACCATGGCTCAACCCCACCAGCACGGCACGTTCGACGGACAGATGCTCCATCAGCCCCGCCAGGTCTTCCCCATGCCGCTCCAGGGAAAAGGTTCCGGCGCCGCAATCACTGCGCCCCTGGCAGCGGGCATCGTAGAGGACCACCCGGTGGCGCTCCTTCAGCCCCAGGGCCAAAGGCCGCCAGTTGGCCGTGGTCTGGGCCGTCCCATTCAGAAAGACCAGGGATGGCCCGCCACTTTCTTCGCCATACACCTCGTAATAAAGGCGGCTATCACCCGCCGGAGAATAGAATGCCATGGCATCAAAGCCCGCAGCACAGGATCAAACGTGATACCCGCATCAAACGCCAATGTTCGAGCGGCAAACCGCAAGCACCCGTCAGCCCCGCAGGCAGGGCTTGCGGGCCGCCTGGGTTTCGTCCATACGCCGAACCTTGGGATTGCGGGGGGCCTCCTGCAGCAGGGCCGGCTCCTCCTGGGCCTCCCTGGCGATCCGGCGCATGGTGGCAATGAACTGATCGATATTCTCCCGGGATTCCGATTCCGTCGGTTCGATCATGATGGCCCCATGGACCACCAGCGGAAAGTAAATCGTGGGGGGATGGAATCCGTAATCGATCAGCCGCTTGGCCACATCCAGGGTCGTCACCTTGTGTTGCTCCTGGAGTTTGTCCGAGAAAACACACTCGTGCATACAAGGCACATCGAACGGCAAATGGTAGACGTCCTTGAGCTTCTCCTTGATATAGTTGGCGTTCAGGACCGCATGCTGGCTGACGTCCTTCAGCTTGTTCCCCATGGTGCGGATATAGCTGTAGGCCCGTACCATGATCCCGAAGTTCCCGTAGAAGGCGTGCAGCTTGCCGATACTTTTGGGGAAGTCTTCGGACAGGGCATAGCCATCACCGGATTTAACGACCCGGGGCGCCGGCAAAAAGGGCTCGAGACGCTTGACCACGCACACGGGACCGGAGCCCGGCCCCCCCCCGCCATGGGGGGTCGAAAAGGTTTTGTGCAGGTTGATGTGCAGCACATCCACCCCGGCCCGGCCGAAATCCACCACACCCATGACCGCGTTCAGGTTGGCGCCATCGGCATAGACCAAACCGTCTTTGGCATGCACGATATCGGCAATGGCCTGGATATGGGTTTCGAACAACCCCAGCGTGTTGGGGTTGGTGACCATGATACCGGCGGTATCCTCATCCATGAGGGCTTCCACCGCCTCGGGCACCAGCACGCCATCCGGTCCGGTGGCCACGGAAACCGCCTTGAACCCGCACAGGGCCGCACTGGCGGGGTTGGTGCCGTGGGCGGTATCCGGAATCAGGATTTTGCTGCGCGCCTTGCCTTGATCCCGGTGGTAGGCCGCAAACACGAGCATGCCGGCCAACTCGCCCTGGGCGCCGGCGGACGGCTGTACCGAGGCGGCATCCAGGCCGGCCACGTGGGCCAGGGAATGTTCCAGTTCATAGATCAACTGCAGGGCACCCTGGCACAATTCGCTCGGCACCAGGGGATGGGCCCCGGTGAAGCCGGGCAGGGAAGCCTGGCGTTCATTGGTTTTGGGGTTGTATTTCATGGTACAGGAGCCCAGGGGGTACATGCCGGAGTCCACCCCGTAGTTCCACGTGGACAACCGGGTGTAATGACGCACCAGTTCCACTTCGCTCAGGTCGGGGAAATCCGGACCGTCGCCGGCCAGATCCTCCGGCAGCGGGGCGGAGTCCACGTCCCGCCGCGGCAGGGAATAACCGGTGCGGCCCTTGCCGCCGCGCTCCCACAGAAACGGCTCGTTTAAAATCAATCCGCGTGTGCCGACGGGCTCTTTCATGATTGCACCTCCTTGACGAGCGCATCCATGTCGTCTTTACTTCGGGTTTCGGTCACACAGAGGAGATAATGGTTGGCCAGTTCCGGATAGTAGCACACCAGGGGGATACCGGCTAAAATCTTCTTCTGCAAAAGCGCCTGCCATTTCTGATCGAAGCCATCCGGGAATTTCACCACGAATTCATTGAAGGTGGCCGGGGCAAACGGGATTTCCAACCCGGCGTCCTGCAGCGCGGATTTCAGGTATTCGGCCTTGTCGCGGTTCAGGGCCGCCAGTTCGCGGAACCCGGTGCCCCCCAGAGCGGCCATGTACATGCCGGCCGCCATGGCGCAGAGGCTCTGGTTGGAGCAGATGTTGGAGGTCGCCTTTTCGCGCCGGATGTGCTGCTCCCGGGTGGACAGGGTCAGCACGAAGCCGCGCTTGCCGTCGGCATCCACGGTCTGGCCCACGAGCCGCCCGGGCAGATTGCGCACGTATTGCTGCTTGGCGGCGAATATGCCCACCCCCGGACCGCCGAAGGATTGGGGAATCCCCAAACTCTGGCCCTCACCGCAGACAATATCGGCATCCAGCGCCCCCGGGGCTTTTAGAATTCCGTAGGCCAGGGGTTCGCTGAAACAGGTGATAAAAATAGCGCCCTGATCATGGATGGCCTGTCCGGCCGCCGCCAGATCTTCGATACACCCGAAGAAATTGGGCGACTGGATGGCCACGCCGGCCAGGTCGTCGATTCGGTCCAGGCCGGAGAGGTCCGTGGTGCCGTCTTCCCGGCGGGGCAGTTCCACCACATGGAACTCCGTGGGCTTGAAATAGGTTTCGACCACCTTGCGGTAGTAAGGGTTGACCAGGGATGAAACCGCCACCGTCTTTTTTCGGCGGCTGATGCGGATGGCCATCAACAAAGCTTCGGCCACGGCCATGGCCCCGTCGTAGAGGGACGCATTGGCCACATCCATACCGAGCAGACGGCATATCAGGGTCTGGTATTCGAAAATACCCTGCAGGGTTCCCTGGCTGATCTCCGGCTGGTAGGGGGTGTAGGCGGTGACGAACTCCGAACGGCTGAGCAGGTAACGGGTGACTTCCGGAATGTAATGATGATAACTGCCGGCACCGGCAAAGACCTTGTAATCCGCTCCCGATACCATCCGGCCGGCCAGGGCCGCCATGTGATCGTTGAGCTCCCATTCGGTCATCTCCGGTAAATCCAGCGGATTTTCACGCTTGCAGTCATCCGGAATGGTGCTGAAGAGTTCGTCCAGATCCCGCACCCCTACGGCCTGAAGCATGATCGACAGATCTTCGGGTGTATGGGATAGGTATCTCATTCCTCTAATCCTTTCAGCATGTCGAGGTAAGCGGCCCGGTCCATCAGCTGGTCATAAGCGGCCGGATCGCCAACCTTGATCTCCAGCATCCAACCGTCCGTGTAAGGGGCGGTGTTGACCAGCTCGGGGGAATCCTCCAGGGCCTCGTTGATGGCGACCACTTCACCGCCCATGGGCATAAAAAGCTCGGACACCGCCTTGACCGATTCCACCGTGCCGAACTCGTCACCGCTTTCGAAGCGGTCTCCGGTCTCCGGCAGTTCGACAAAAACGATGTCCCCCAACTGGTCCTGGGCAAAATCGGTTATGCCGATCTGGAAGGCCTCCCCCTTCGGGCGCGCCCACTCGTGATCCTTGGTGTAGCGAACGTCTTCGGGCAGGTTGACTTCACTGAGCTCTTTCATGAATTACTCCTCCTTTGGTTGCAGCAATGTGTGAATCGGTTGACGTGCGGTTCGATCCGGCCGGATGTCTTTGACAATCCGGACATCGATCCGGCGGCGTTTATCCTTCAAGGCCAATGGCGCATCCAGGGGCAACGGGTCGGCGACCCGTACAAACCCGCAACAGAGCCCGCCGCCCCTGAAATCCTTCGGGCGGTCCGGGCTGCGAATACTGAAAACACGGCCTTCGTGCCGGCCGACCGCCATATCCGTGACGCACGTGAGGACATCGCCGATCGACCGGCCGCTGGCGTCCAGCACTTCGGCCGGCAGGGTGACCTTGCGAAGATCCCGGCCGATAAAGGGATAGGTATAGGGTCCCTGGCACGTTTGCAGCGCGGTGTCCCCCAGAAACGGTTTGGAGAATTCCTGGGTGCCGGGCCGGTAGGGCAGCGCAAAAGGCCAGGGGTGACGGCAAAAAGGCCAGGCGCCGATGTCCTGGTGGGACAGCGGCAGACCGGCGCCGGCACGCAGGGAATCCCGGGCCGCCAGCCCGCAGGGAACCGCCCCAAGGGAAGCGCCGGCCGCCACGATCGCCTCCCAGAGGGCGACGATCTGTTCCGGGCCTGCAAAAAGTTCGAATCCGAATTCCCCCGTATAGCCCGTGCGCGACAACAGCAATGGCACCCCCTGGCGGGTCACCACCGCACCCCAGGACGGTATGGCGTCCGTAAAGCCGCCTTTGAAGCTGAAATAGGGCATGGCGTCGAACACGGTTTCCGGTTCGGCCAGAACATCGTATAGCATGCGGGCGGCCATGGGTCCCTGCACGTCCATCTTGCCGACTTGCCCGGAAAGGTCGGTCACGCGGGCGGCATACGCCCCGCCATGCTGAACCAGGTGCGCGGCCACGGCCGGTCCCATGCCCGCATTCACCACCACCATGAAGGCATCGGCTGCCAGCATAAACACAATGGCATCGTCGACCACATGGCCTTGGGCGTCCAGAAAGGCGCCGTAAACCGCCCGGCCTGGACGGAGCGATGCTTTGCGCGGCCCCAGACAGGCCGTCAAATCATTGGTAAAACAAAATTGCAGCAGGTCTAAGGCTCCGGGGCCTTCCACCAGGACCACGGCCATGTGACTGGTGTCGAAAATACCGGCATGATTCAGTACGGCCAGATGCTCATCCTTGGCCGAGGCATACCACAGGGGCATGTCGTAACCGCCGAACAGCCCCATGCGGGCGCCATGCCCGGTATGCCAGGCATGCAAAGAAGTTTTCAGAGATGTCATGACAGCCTCTCCTGAGGGGGTGAATGCTGATTGGCGGCGCAGCGCGGAACATGGCCAGGGGCGAATATGAGTGGGAGTTTGCATTCAGCCGTACGGAGCCGCGTATTCCGAACGGCCGTGAGCGCGTGCAACAGGCTGGCAGCCGCCGTCTGGGTTGACATCAGGTCACGACACCACGGCTATTCGATGGTTCCGAAAAACAAGGGCGGTGTCGTTCCTTCCAGCCGGTGTTTGAAATCAGACAACACCATCAAATGAATTGATTGATCCATAAAAATCGTTATATAGTTTTTATGAATTAATCAAGATGATTTTCAATTTTTTACCATTTGTTAACTTTTATTGACCACGCCAACCCCTATTGGCGGCGTTGACGCCGCGGTCAACATTCTTTAGGGGTTTTCTATGCCACTAGCCCGGATGTTTCATGCGCCCATAGGGTTAAAATTTTATGAAATGTTCGGGATAGCCCACAGCAAAGGAGACGGACAATGGCCCCTCGCATTTGTGTCATGGGCGCCGGACCGGGCGGTTATGTGGCCGCGGTTCGCGCGGCCCAGCAAGGAGCGGAAGTCACCTTGGTCGAGAAGGAAAACCCCGGCGGCACCTGCCTCAACTGGGGGTGCATCCCCTCCAAGGTTCTGATTTCCACGGCTGAACTTTGGGAGCGTTGCCACCGGGCGGCCGATTTCGGGATCACCCTGCCGGGCGACATGGCCGTGGACATGGGCCGGCTGATGGCGCGCAAGGAAAAAGTCATTCAGGATCAGATCAAGGGGCTGCGCAACCTCTTTGACCATCACCGCATACGCTACCACAACGGCACCGCCAAAATTTTGAAAACCGGCGTCACCGAAGTCACCCCGCCGGACGGCCCGGCCACCGCAGTGGCATGGGACCGCCTGATCCTGGCTACCGGGTCGCGACCGGTGGACCTCCCCGGCCTGGAGGTGGACGGCCGGCGGATTCTCTCCAGCAACGACGCTTTGTGCCTGGAGCGGGTGCCGCCCTCTCTCCTGATTGTGGGCGGCGGCGTCATCGGTTGCGAGTTCGCCCATATCTTCGGCGCGCTGGGCACCCAGGTCACCGTGGTGGAAGCCCTGGATCGTCTGCTGCCCCTGCCGTCCGTGGATGGGGCCTGCAGCAAGGTCCTCCAGCGCGAGATGAAAAAACGCCGGGTGCGGTGCCTGGTCCACCGCACGGTCCAGTCCATCCATGAACATCCCGAGGGGCTGCGGGTCGTCATCGGCCCCTCGCCCTTCAAGGCCAATCCGTCGGCCAAGGAGAAAGCGCCCGTCGACATCACGGTGGACACCGTTTTGGTGGCCGTGGGCCGCAGGCCCAATACCGACGGCATCGGGCTGGAACAGACGCGGGTGGAACTGGACGAACGGGGCTGGGTCAAATCCGACGACCGCATGCAGACGGCCGATGCCGCCATCTTTGCCGTGGGTGATGTTCTCGGCCCGGACCGGGTCATGCTGGCCCACGCGGCTTCCGCCGAAGGATTGGTGGCGGCGGACAACGCCCTGGGGGGCGACCGCCGGATGGATTACCAGGCTGTTCCCGGTGCCATATTCACGTCTCCGGAAGTCGCGACCGTGGGCCTGACGGAAACCCAGGCCCGGGAGGCCGGATATGCCGTGCGCTCGGATGAAGTCCTGTTTCGCACCCTGGGCAAGGCCCAGGTCATCGGTGACATCGCCGGCCAGGCCAAAATCGTCTCCGAATCACGCACGGGGCAGGTGCTGGGGGTGCACGTCATCGGCCCCCATGCCACCGAGCTGATTGCCGAGGGCACCCTGGCCGTCAACAAGGGCCTGACGGTGGAAGACATGGCGGGCACGATCCACGCCCACCCCACCCTGGCCGAAATCATCGGCGAAACCGCCCTGAAGGCCATAGGCCGCCCCCTGCATGGATGACGGCGGCAAACTGGGAACAAGACCGCCATCTGAGATTGCCGGCGGCCAACACTGAAGCATATGGCGGCTAATTTGATGTGTCGATATTCTTACCCCCACTCAGAACTATTGGCAATAGTCCGCAGTCCAGTTTGCCTTCTGATTTTGGACTGGCCTAAAAGCAACTACTGGCAGAAGAAGTAAACGCCCACGAACCAGGAGCCGTGGGCGTTTAATTATAGACCGATTGTTATTTTTGCCCCTAAGAGTACCCGGCCCTGCCGGTAACAGCCGGAGCAAATGTATTATACAATTATACAGCCTCTCCGAACATAGCCATGACTTTTTCCTTGACTGTACTGGCAACTTTTGTTCTGTCATGTCCGTCACCAAGGCGACGTCCAAGCAGCTTTCCCGCATCTGCTGCTGCCGCCATAACATCTGTCTGTTTTTCAACATCCGGAATGATATCGTCTGTTAATTTAACCCCTGGGCCGTGGAGATTGACAGGTATCCCCACTTCGCAGGTTTCCCCGAACCCGCAGCTATAACAGGAAGCAGCTCCCTGGCCCTGGACCTTGGCCACGGTTTCAATTAAATTATACATGCACATTTTTTCAATCTCGTCTGCAGGGGCGTTCCCCTGGGTCCCGCCCACACCAACGGCCACGGCAAGTTTTCCCCACAGGGTACTACCTGCCTGATGCCTGAACTGGAACCAACGCTCAAATAAAGCGTGTGTCAGGGCGTTCAGGTTGTTGAAATAATTGGGCCCGCCTATCACAAAGGCGTCCGCCTCCACTATTTTTTCCCGCAGGGGCTCTAAATCGTCCTTTACCTTGCAAATATTATCCTTGACACATCCAAGGCAGGCAATGCAGCCTGAAATCTGTTTCCCTCTTAAAGAGACAATCTCAACCTCACACCCGGTGTTCTCCACAACTGTTTTCACAAGCTTGTAAGTCCCTGATGTGCCTTCTTTTCTAGGGCTTCCAGAAATGCCCAATACTTTCATTGCTTAATTCTCCTCTGGTTTTGGTTCTGCGAATTTTTTATTATATTACTTAAGTTGGTTCGAAGTCTGCTCCTGCAATTCGAAACCGATGGTCCCATCCCCCTTTTGATATTTTTTCATATTGTATGTTCGTGAAATCCTGTTTCGATCTTCATCCGGCAATGAGGTGATGTACTTTTTCCATCCGGGACACCAGTTGATGTGCCACCTCCACAAACGACCTATAATGGATCTTGGGTTCTGGTCGTAACGTGATCTTAAACCACAGTTTTCACAATTATGCTGTTTCATTTTTTCTCCTTATGATTAAGTTTTTAAGAAAGATTTTATTGATTAAAGAATTTGTATTTCCCTGAATTTATTAAATCTTTCATAATATGAGCAAACGACTCCGGAGTATGATATTCTGGATAATGGCGATACATTGCGACAGTACGGTCGATTTCAGCCAATTCCCCTAAATGGGCCACAGCTTCAGATCTGCCTTTTGAAGCATTTTCCTTGTTAACAAAAGTCATATCGATCAGGCCATTTTTCAAGCGTCCTCCGGCTTGCCTGTGACACCTGCAGGCATTGTCCTTATTGACAAGGCCACAGTTTTTTTGCATGAAATTCTGTAAACTCTTCCTGCCGCGGGAAAGGCGTTTGCGGAACAGTTCAGGCGTGATATCCAATATAAAAGCACCTTCTTTACTGGTTACCCCATATTGTTCACCAAGAATAAAGGCTATTCGCACTTCCCTCTTCAGACAGACAAGAGCTCCCTGCATACAACCGACCCTGGTTTCTTCCAACAAGACATCCCGCTCCGGTCCTGAAACAGTCAGAGGTTCCATATTTTCAAGCCCGGCAGAAACCGATTCTTCCATTAGATCGAATGTTAAATCCATGCGTTCGTATCGTTTTTTCCGTACAGTCAGAAGATGATTACAGGCGATTCTGTATACCCAGGAACTGAAAGCACTTTCTTCACGAAAGTCACTTAAATGTGTTATCACCTTGATTAGAATCTCCTGTGTCTCATCTTCTGCATCTTCTTGGTGACCCAGCATTCGCAATGCCAAACCATAAATTTTCTCTTGGATACCACAGGCGACCTCTTCGAGTGCCTGCAGATTCCCATTTTTTGCCCGCCTGACGAATTGTTCTAAATTTGAACCCATCTAATCAATCCTTCAGTTAAAATGTGTTTTTCTATTTAGACTCATCTATTTAAAAAGTGTGACAAGAAAATAATAAAAATCAACATGGTCTTGTGCCACTTCCAGTTACAAGCGTGTCGGATACACCATGTGACTGATGCATAATTGTTCAGTCAACTTGCCTGGAACTGCCAAGTGTACAAAATCGACACTTGCTGTTTCCTCAATTGATAGGAGGATAGGATAAGAGGATGTGTCTCACCCCCGGCAAGGCCTGATTTATCATCTTGACAAACATAACCGTTCTTCATAATTCTGAGCTAGTTCATTCGCTTCTGACACACCCGTCACCTGTTGACCCACCCCGGTTCCCGTTTTTTGCGTTCGAACGGGTCGCGTAACTGCCCGGCAAGAGCATGAAGTCATTTCCATCCATAAGAAGCTCAAGGAAAGAAAATCGCATGAAGCCAATCGTGACGGATGCATGCATTCCAGGGCCACCTGTCGGCAGGTTGCATTTCTATTGGCGTTCGGTCTGGCAATCAGCCTTACCGGCAACCATTCACATGCGGAGGATCAAATGACACTGATCATCTCATCGACCGCCTTTGAACATGCGGGGGCCATCCCCAATGTCCACACATGCCAGGGCGAAGACATCTCCCCGGCCCTGACATGGGAGGGGACACCTGGGGATACCCGCAGCCTGGTCCTCATCGTGGACGACCCGGATGCCCCCGACCCCCAGGCCCCCAAAATGACGTGGGTCCACTGGGTTCTCTACAACATCCCACCGGCCACAAGCGGTTTGGCGGAAAGTATTGCTTCCGCAGATCTTCCACCCGGGACAAAAGAGGGCCTGAACGACTGGAAGCGCACCGGCTATGGCGGCCCCTGCCCGCCGATCGGCCGGCACCGGTATTTTTTCAAACTGTATGCCCTCGATACGACACTGACCGGGTTGGGCACGCCGACCAAACCCCAGGTTGAGGCGGCCATGCGGGATCACATTCTCGCAACGGCTGAATTGATGGGGACCTATCAGAAATCCAGGTAGCTCCGTCGCAGGAATTCCGTGGAAAACAAAAGGGCTGGGGATCGCATGAAGGTCTCACCCTACCTGATCGCCTCATAGGGGATAAACCCCTTGGCAACGCCGCCGGCGAGCGCAGCACCCGGGCGGTGGAACTCCGGGCTGTCGTATATCTCCCGCAGCAGCTGTTCTTTGACCTCCGGCGAGGCCAGATGGGCAATACCCACTGCCCGTTCGGAAATGCTGAGGCCACGGGGATCCAATGCGCCGTTTTCGGTGACGATGACCACCGGATCGGCTGCGATGGCCGTGGTGGTAATGCCCTTGGGGCACATATCCACGACCTTGGAAACGCCCTTGGAAGTCAGGGATTTGAGCGCAATGATCGGCACGCCGCCGGCCGAAAGATTGGCCCCCCGGATGAAATCGCACTGGCCGCCCACCCCGCTGTAGATCCAGCGCGCCCGCATGGAATCGGCCCAGATGTTGCCATGGAGATCAACCCCGATAGCGGCATTGATGGCAACCATCCGGGGCTGCGCGGCAATATTGAGGATGTTGTTCGTATAGTCGGCGGGACGGCTCTGCACCGAAGAGTTGTAATGGAGCCATTCGTAACCGGAAGCGTCGTTGGCCAGGAAAATGGACGCAATGCTGAAATTGTTGCGCGTGGCCGTGAAACGATTGGTCACGACCCCCGCATCCACCAGGCGCACCATGGCATCGGCGAAAAGCTCGGTGTGAATCCCCAGGTCGCGGACCCCTTTGTCGAGAATGGCTTCCGTAACCGCTTCGGGCACCTGGCCGATGCCGAACTGGATGGTGCTGCGATCTTCGACAAACCGCTCGGCGATGATGCGGCCGATACGCCGGGCGTTATCGTCGGCAGGCTGTACCGGACTTGCGGGCAGCGGATAATCCGTATCCAAGCGATAGTCGATCAAGGCCGCCGGCACCGTATCCCCCAACACAAAGGGCATCTGGGCGTTGCGCTCGGCAATGATGATCCCGCCCTGGGCTTTGACCGCCGCGATGGCGGCCATGACGCCCTCGGAGGTCGTCCCCAGGCTGTAGTTGCCGCCGGTATCCGGTCCGGCAACGGAAATCATGGCCACATTGGGGTGCAGGCAATGCCGTACCTGTCTGGGGATATCCCCCAGATGCATCAACTGGTATTTGGCCCAGCCCTTGTTCACCGCCTCCCGGGTATGATGGCTGTTGAAGATGACGCGATGGGTGATCCGTCCACAACTGGCTTCGGCAAACAGGTCTTCCAGTTCTCCCAGAAACAGGACGCCGATCAGCTCGACGCCCTGGATCGCCGGGTCCCGCGCCAGTTGCCGCAACAGGACCTGCGGTGTTGCCGCGTTGCCGGACGCATAGATCCGGCTTCCGGATTTGATCAGGGTCCCATTGACCACGTCTTCGACCTGTTTGACCGTCTTCATGACATCCTCCCTATTCATGTCATGCCCACTGAGGATTGATCAGGCGATCATGCGGATGCAAGGTTCGCCAGAGACCGACCGTCCCATTCGATTTTGCGACTCGGAACATCGTGTCCGAACACGTTTTTAATGGCATGTTCTTTCGGAATGCCACCCAGTCGTCCGTAAAACCGCATGGCGCTTGTATTCCTTTCAAACAGCCAAAGATAAGCGCTTTGCTGCCCTTTATGGATGAGCTCCCGGGCCACCGCGTTCATCAGGGCGGAACCGATTTTCCTGGACCTCTGCGACGGCTTTACATGCAGGTTATCAATAAAGGGATGGGGTCGGCACCAAACAGCGGCAAACCCCACGATGGATCCTTCCTCCGCTACCAGCAAAATGTCGTTTGGTTGAATTTCGATTTTTTCCCAATGTTTTTCCAATACACGGGCAATGGAATCGGTCAGAAATTCCGCCGGTAAGACATTCGCATAGGCGTCCTGCCAACTTTGAATATGGATCGCCACGATATCCGGGAGATCGGATGGTTTGGCTTGTCGTATTGTCACCATGGGGGATCGCTTGTCACATTCGTTTTGGATGCTTGCCACTGATATGCCTTTACAGGATTTTAGGACGAATGGGTAGGGATGTAAAATGATCTTCAGGGGTATATCAGAAAACAGGTCCGGGTCCACCCGCCCGTTTCAGGGGCGATGGAACCCAAAAAGGCCTGCCGTTTCCGGCAGACCTTTTCGGAGGGAGGGAGGTCTGACAATACATCCCGGGGCCTGATGTCCAACGGAATACCGATGGCCTTTTCAGTATGCCGCCGTTTGAGCCGGCCCCGTGCTCTAAGGAGGCCCAACAATGGCTGTGACACGCGTCTTTCCGTAAATGTTCGCCAGGGTGTCCGGCGTAATTCCTGAACTAGGCGGCTACGCGTTTGGTGTCCACGTATCCAATGAGAAACCGGTTGTCGTCCGCATAATCGATGGCGTGGCAGAAGTTGACTTCCCGTCGGCTGAATTGCATGTTCCGGATTTGCGCGAGTTTCTCGCAGGTTTCAAGACATTCATCCTTGGACAGGTGTCTCTTTTCACAATTGCGGCATGGAGACGAAATCATGGCTCACCTCGTTTGGGGATAGTTTAAATCTTAAGCCCAAAAAAATAAAAAATGAATCAATGAACGACGCTCATTTTTTAATGCAACACGCATGCCGAAATGGCCGATCAGACCGTTAGTTTTTTATTAATGGCGTGATTTCAACAGGTTGTCATGAAATTTAGGGGCAGCTACCAATGGGACGATGCCCACAACATAAAGCGTTCCAATGAAGACAGGAGGTCAAAATATTGACACGGGCGCCGCACAGGCGGCACCGGGCAATGAATCCGGCAGGCAAGAAAAAAAACGGGCCAGAAACTTGCGGATCGACCGGCCGGTCAATCCGGATAGGGTGTTAAGGTCTTAAAAAGATTAAAGGAGTTAATTTTTTTTAGAGCTGACCCTTAAAAAAATTTATACCCGGCCAGCCTCCCCAAAATACCGCCGGCGTACCGTTGGAATAGCGGGACTGGAAATGGCTTGCGGGGTTTTTGTATGGCGCCATGCGGATGGGCACCGCTACACGGCGTAGCCCGCCCGCTCGAAAATGGGCTTCAAATGGTCCCGGCTGGCCTTGCCGGCCTCGTCCGGAGTGTCGACATAGGGGTAGAGTTCCAGACTGATGTCGCCGTCGTAGCCCAGCCGTCCCATGGTCTGAAACACCTTTTCGAAATCGATAGCGCCCAATCCGGCAATGAGATGGTTATGCCGGCGCGAGGCGGCGATATCTTCCACATGCATATGCCCGATCCATTCGAAAAGTTCTTCCATGGCCTCGGCCGGGTCTTCACCGGCACAATAAAAGTGCCCGATATCGAAGTTGAGACCGATCATGGGCGACTGCATCTCCTGGATGAATGGTTTGAATTCGGATGTTTTCTCCATGAGGAGATCCGGTTCGGGCTCCACCAGCACCTTGATGGAAAGTTCCTCGGCAGTGGGCAGGACCTGCTCCAGACCGTCGAAAAAGTGCCGAAAGGCCTCCTGGCGTGTCATCCCCTTTTCCAGTGGTCCCCCCGGCGGAATGGAAATGTTGCGAGCCCCCAGCGCCCGGGCAACTTCCAGGCACTCCAGGGTGTGCCGCACGCGGATGGCCCGGCGCTCGGCTTCCGGTTCGATCCAGGATGGCAGATAGGTATCCCCCACCGCAAACAGGGTAAAGCTGTTGAGATTGGTGATCTGCAACCGGTGGGCATCCAGGACGGCTTTGAGATCCGCCAGGGCCGCAGCGTCGAAATCAGGTGGATAGAGATGGGGCCGGTCGCACATGATCTCCACGCCCTTGAAACCCAAAGCGGCGATGCGTTCCAGCGATTCTTGGATCGAATAATTGACGTAGGCGTTGGTGCTGTAGCCGAAAACCATGAAGTTGCTCCTTATTGACAGTCCATCCAGAAAAAATCAGGTGGTACCAAAATACCGGCGTCAGTCGCAGCAGCCCGCCATTGAATAAGGGGGTGATTCACATGGGGCTCCCATAATATGGAAGGCCTTTCCGGACCCATTCAGCCGGCCAGTTGCTGCCGGCAATAGGCAACCAGGCCCTTCAGGTCGCGCAGCTGATCTTCCCAGGTTGCCGCCGGCGCCTCTCCTTCCGGTTTTTTGAAATAGAAACCCAGCTCCGGTATGGCGCCGCCCCGCCCCGCGGCCTGGAGCAACACCACCCAGCGGGCCAAGTCCAGGGCCATGGGCGCCGCCAGGATGGAATCCCGCCCCTGCAGGTTGACGCGGATGCTCATGGAAAGCCCAAAAAGGCCCTTGATGTCGATCACGTCCCAGGCTTCTTTGGCATCCCCCCGGGGGGGGTAGTAGTCGATATGCACCTTGTGGGCGCCCTCACCATAGGCTTCGCCCACGGGGTATCCCAGGATCTCATCCAGGAGATTGGTCTTGTTGGCCAATTTACCCCGGGCACAATCCGGATCCATCAGGTTGCGGCCATCAGCATTGCCGAGAATGTTCAGGCTGTACCAGCCGTCTACCCGGAGATGGCGCGCCTTGAACGCCGAAGCCAGCACCACCTTGAAATAGGTCTGGCCGGTTTTGCCGTCCCGTCCGACCAGTGGGATCCCTTTTTCCGCCGCGGTCGCCAAAAGATCACCATCGCCAAGGTCGTTAGGCGTAAAATTCACCACGGGGATGCCGGCGCGGATGGCGGCCCGGGCATAGGCCAGATCGGGAAACCGTCCCCCGGTCATGTTGTCCCCGTTATTTCCGTGCGCAAGGCTGCATTCCACACAGGCCGGCAGCAGGTTGACCATGACCGGCTGCGCTTCCGGGAAAAGCTGCCGAAAGCCGTCGATATCGCGAATGAGTTGTTCGATCTGGGCGCTGACCGAAAGCCCGTTTTTCGGCGCCGCCGCCACCGGGATGGCATTTAGCGCTTCCCGGTTGCCGGTCCACAGGGTTTCGGGTACCACCCCATGCAGGGCCAGTGCTTCGGTCATGGCCATCGGGTTTCGGTCCCAGCCGGCCATATGGACCTGTTGCGCATCAGCCGCATCACCCCACAGATCGGAAGTGGTCAGATAGGGGGAAATCAGATCCGGTTGTCGTTGCATCATGCAGCTGGCCAACGCCAGCGTCGAGCCAATGGCACCTTTGGCACCGGCCACCAGGAGCAGCAGAGGGCGCGATCGAATTGCTTCCAGGGTTCCCATGGTCATATCCGTTTGCGGTAGTAAAAAACGGCATCAACTCTTATCCGCCTGAAATCCGGCAGGTTGTTGCCGAACCTGTTCAAAAGGTTTTGACTATAGAGGATTCCGTAGTTCGGGTCAACGGATGGATATCAGGGAACAGGCCCGCCCCGGAAATGGGCCAGGTAATTGACGGCCGTGTTGCGGACGAAGAGGGAACGGCGTAGAAAGGGCCAATACAGCAGGCCGCTGAAATCCCCGCCCACCAGACCGCTGGCATGGGCCCAGCGATCCAGTTCTCCGGGTGTGATAAAGCGCTGGTAATGGTGAGTGCCCCTGGGCACGATGCGCAAGACCCACTCGGCCATGATAATCGCCAGCAGGCAGGACATGGGGGTGCGGTTGAGGGTGGCAAAAAACACGTGGCCGCCCGGCTTCACCAGACGGGCACAGGCCTGTACGATGGACGCCGGATCAGGGACATGTTCGAGCAGTTCCATACAAGCCACCACTTCAAAGGCCGCCGGTTCTTGCTGGGCCAGGGACTCCGCATCGATCCGGCGGTAGTGAATGCTGAGACCGGATGTTTGGCGGTGGGTCTCTGCGGCAGCCAGGGCCGCACGACCGAGATCGATCCCGGTGACCCGGGCGCCGGCCGCAGCCAGGGCCTCGGTTAAAATGCCGCCGCCGCAGCCGACATCCACCGCCGTGCGGCCGGCCAGGTCGACCCGCTCCTGGATAAACGCCAGGCGTTTGGGATTGATATCGTGCAAGGCCTGAAATTCCTTGCCGGCGGTCCACCACCCCGCAGCCGCCGCCTCGAATTTGGCCAGTTCCGCGGCATCCGCATTGAAGGGCGTTTTATCCGACATGGCGGGCCATCTCTCTGTCTAACAATGCCTTGTACATGGTAATTTTCCTGATGCCAATCGTTCAGGGCGCCAAGCCATCGCATAGGAAACCTAAAAAAGTCGTGGCGTTTTGGGTTTTGGTTTTCCCATTGTCCCGCGCCGAGCATCGGCGGGGCGGACGGAAAAAAGCGCGCGGACTGTCTGAGCCCGCCGTAGCCCAAGCGAAGGCGGGTGAGTTTCCGCGTGCTCCGGCCGCACCGACGACGCGCAGGATGAAGCAGGGCACGGGCGTTTTCTTTTGCTTCCGTTTTCTTTCACGGGAAAGAAAATGAAGAAAGCATTTCAGAAAAGCAATCCGGACCAGAGAACCTCTCTAAATCCTCCACCTGAGGTGGAGGATTTAGCCCATAATTAGGTTGCTTGCGCTCAAAAGACAACCAGAGCGTCTATACCAGATCTGCATCCTCCCGGCCAGTCGCCGTGCCCAGCGACCTTTTGTTTTCCCGTTGAATCAGCATCAGGGTATTGCCGGTCACACCGAGGCTGCTCAACAGCATGGCCACCACCGCCACCAGGGGCGAAAGCCATCCGGCCATGGCAATGGGGATGCTGATCAGGTTGTAAATCAGCGACCCCCACAGGTTCTGTTCGATTTTCCGGTTGACCCGTTCCGCAAAGGCCAGGAATGTCGCCATCTGCAACGGGCACCCTTGCATGAGGGTCACCGCCTGGGCTTCTTCGCCCAGTTGCCGACCAGCAAACACCGCCACGCTCAGATCCGCCGAAGCCAGGGCCGGCGCATCGTTAACCCCGTCACCCACCATGGCGACACAATGGCCATCCCGCCGCAAAGCTTCAACAAAACCCGCCTTTTCCGCCGGCAGGCAATCCCCTTTTCCGTTGGGCAACCCCAGAAGGGCCGCCACCTGGTCGGTGGTCGCCTGGCTGTCGCCGGAAACCATCCAGAGTTTCACATTGCGGTGCCGCAGGCATTGCACCAGCCCCGGCGCGCCCGCCTTCAACCGGTCTCCAAATCCCAGACGGGCCGCGATCCGCCCATCGATCGTCAGATAGATCCACGAGACCACGGCCGCAGCATCCCCATCGGGCGCCGCCGTCCCGGAGAGTGAACCCGCATTTTCCACGCCGACAAAATCGGCGCTGCCCAACCGCACATCGTGTTTGTCCCAGTGTCCGGCCACGCCCCGCGCATGGCAAACGACCGCATGGACCGGCCACGCCTCGATATTCCTGGCAGCCGCTATTCGCAGGATTTCCACGGCGATGGGATGGTCCACCCCCTTCTCCATCCCGGTCGCCAGGGCCAAGATCTCCGTCTCGGCCAAATCGGCCAGGGGAACGATGGCCTGCATCTGCCAGCGCCCCTCGGTCAGGGTGCCGGTCTTGTCAAATACCACCGTATCGACCCTCTCGGCCAAATCGAAGGCACTGAAATCCTGCACCAGGATGCCACGCCGGGCCGCCAGGGAAACACCCGCCACCCGCGCCAGCGGTACCGCCAGGCCGAGGGCACAGGGGCAGGAAATGACCAGGACCGTCAACCCGCGAATAAAGGCCTCTTCGAAAACCGCCCCTTGCAGCAACCGCGTCAGGGCGGTCATCACCGCCAGGGTAATCATCACCGGTACAAAAATGCGCAGGATGCGATCGGTTCGGGCTTCCGTCACGGTTTTGCGGTTGAGGGCGGCGTCCATGATGGTCAGCATCTGGCCCAGGGTCGATGCCGCCCCCACGTTTTCCGCCCGTACCAGAAAAGATCCCTCCACCACACGGGTACCGCTGACGAGGCGCTCGCCGGAAGACCTGGGCTGGGGCCGAGCTTCGCCGGTCAGGGAGGAGGCATCCACCAACCCCTGCCCTGCGACCACCAATCCGTCCGCCGGCAGGGTTTCACCGTCCGTCACCCTGAAGAGGTCCCCCGGTCCCAGCGCATCCGCACTGACGTAGCGTCCCTGGGAATCCCCTTCACGGCAGATGCGCACCTTGGCCGGCATCAGGGTGTAATAATGCCCCAAATCGGATTGAATGCGATCCTTGGCCCGCCGTTCCAGGAGCTTGCCCAACTGGACCAGAATAATCAGCATACAGGCCGTATCGAAATACAGATGGATGCTGCCGCGCAAGAGATTGAAAACGCTGTATCCGTATGCGCTGACCGCACCGATCCCGATGAGGGCCTCCATACCCGGCTGGCCGCTGAAGATGCCGGTCAGCCCTTTGCGGAAAAGCGGCAGGCCGCCATAGAACATGACCACGGTGGCCATGCCCCCCATGGGCCAGGAAATCTTCCAAATCGTCTCGGCATCCAGATCGGTAAAAAATCCGGAATAAAGTGCAAAGGCCAGCATCATCACGTTCATGGCCAGAAATGTCGAAATGGCAAAGCGCGTAAACTGGCGGCGGCGTTCCCGGTCGGCCGTCAGGGCATCCGGCTCGCTGGCGCCATACCCCAGCCGCTGGATGACACGCCGGATGTCATCAGGAGATGCTTCGGTCGGATCGTAACGGCATCGCACCCGATCGGTGGAAAAATTGCACTGGACCGCGTGAATCCCCGGTTGTTTATTGAGGGTTTCCTCGATGACCCAGGCACAGGCCGGGCACCACATGCCTTCGACCACCATGTGATGGTCCAGGGCGTCGTCGGGGCCGCCGGGAGCGAACGGATCATCCGGCGTTGCATCCCGCTGGTCTGGTTCAGAACGTACGGCCGCGGCGGCCAGATCCTCTTCGGATCGTGGAATGACGCCCATTTCCACACAGCGCCGGAACAGGTCGGTATGGCGAAAATCGGCCGGATCCGTGGCATCGGACGCTTCGATCAACATGAGGTAGACCTGGCGGCAGCCCTGACAGCAGAAATGCACCTGACGGCCATCCTGCTCCATTGGGAAACGGCCGTAGCGCAGCGAAAGGCCGCAGAGATAGCAGTTCCCGGGGGACGTGCTCATGCTGCCGGCCCCTTCCCGCTGTACCCAAAATGAAGAAAGCCGTTCATAAACACCACAGCCAATCGGCAGAACCTTTCGGGGGTCGCCGCCAGAGATGGCGGTCTTGGATCAAAACGAATGGTCGGCGCATACAAGATGATGGGGGGATCCCGGGCCCGGCGTCAACGCACGCCCAGGGATTTGACATAATGGACGATTTTCCAGCGGTCGTCCGGGAAGATGGTCGTGGCCAATGCCGGCTGGCGGGCGCCGGGCCGATCGACACCGAAACTGATTTCCTTGAACATGACGCCATCGGAAATAGCCTGCACCCGGGCACTGCGCAAATCCGGCGGCAGGGGGGCAAAACTCTGTCCCACCGTACCCTGCCCGTCGTGCCGGGCGCCATGACACTGCTGGCAGTAGGTAAAATAGAGGGTTTGGCCCTGCGCGATCGTCTCTGGCGATCGGCTGTCAAAGGGCGATTGGAGTGCTAAGGACGCGGCGGCGCGATAGTGGGCTTCCCCCCCGCTGACCGGAACCACCCCCGGTTCCATGACCAGCAGGGGCGTCTCGTGGGGCCTGACCGCCGGCGTCTGCCACATGCGGCCGTATTTGAAATAGGTGTCATAGATCGTCAGGCCGGAATACGCGCCGAAGAAAACCGCCAGGGCTCCGAAAAGGATGACCAGATTCTTTTTCATCTATTCCCCCTTGGCACCCCGGACATGCTGGGGATACGGCAGTTTTTCGTAGACTGCATAGGGCGATTCCGCCGGAACGTCCAGAATGGGGCGGTAGTCCCAGTCGGGCTGGCCCAGATCGGAAACCACGAAAAAGGAAAAGAACCCCTTGCCCAGGATAATCGCCAGCAATCCCAAAACCACCAGCCAGGTCTTCAGAATCGACTCTTTGTGAATGTGCGTGTTCATATCAAATTTTAACTCCCAACAGGCCGTGCATCAAAATGTAAAAAAAGGCCCACAGCACGGTTCCTGCGATAATCAGGGTCATGACAAGCGGAAAGGGGGCATTGCGGTCTTCGATACCGGCCGGGAACCGATAAATGACTTCGCTTTCACGCCGCTTGTTATCCGCTCCCCGAAAGCGGCTGAACGCCAGACCGACCCCGAAAACGACCATAAAAATGAGGGTCGGAAAAAGATAAAGCATGATGTCCTGAAAATTCGAAAGGCCAAACAGTCGCATGGTTCACCTCAGTTTCCATGAACAAGGGCAAACAGAATGACCGCCGCACTGGCCGCCAGTCCCAGACCGGCCATGACAAACAAGACCAGGACCTCCAGCCGGATGAACCGGGACGGTTTGGGCGGCGGTGGGTCCGGCGCCGGGTGCAGGGGCAGGTAGCGCGCCCGCTGCTGGTCATTGAACTGGCCCTTGCGCAGGGCCCAGGAGAAGACGATCAGCGTAATCCCCAGGCCCAGAGCCATATAGGTTAGAAAATAAGGGTAGTACATGAATCAGACTTCCTCTTCAGGGCTCCCAGGCGGAATCGATACCGCGCGGGGCGGCGTTGGCATCGCTCTGGTTGATGAAATAGACCGCCACGAAATTACCGACTTCCCAAATCTTTTGCGATTCCAATTCGCGTTTGAAATACGGCATGGCCGAACCCGTGATGCCGTTCATGATGTGGTAGTAAAGAATCCCCCCGGAAATGGTGCGGTTTTTGAGGATCGTAAAATTATAGGGCGGCGGATAGATCCAGGGCTGGGCCGGCCCCATACCGTCGCCCACCGGCCCATGGCACCCGAGACAGAAATCCTGGTAGATTTTGCGCCCCCGGGCCAGTCCGGCCGCCGTGGTCGGATAGGGATTGGGAATGTTGCGCCAACCTTCAGGCACGATGTCGATATTCAGCCAGCGGGCATTGGCTTCGACGCCGGCCTCATAGGCCCGAATGGCTTCCTTTTTCCAGTAGCGCTGCCGGTCCATGCGCCGGTCGGCCTGTTTGAACCCCAACCCTTGAACATAGCGGGTCAGGATCTCAAGATCATCGCCGAGATAGGCAAACGCCGGCATGATCGACAACGGCCGCGTATAGCGCGGGTTAATGAAGTGCGCCATGTGCCAATCGTCCGGATGTTCCCCGCCTTCCTGGGAAAGGTCCACACCGGTCCGCTGGGAACCCAGCAGGATGGGCTGATCCTGAACGTAGTCTCCGGCCTGGGCGATGCGTTCGGCCCCCATTCCCCAATCGATGGTCCGGATGGATTGGCTGTGGCAGTAGACGCAACCGTTGGCAATATAAAGTTTCCGGCCGGCGGCCTCCTCGGCCGTGCGTTCGCGAAAAATTTCCGAAGGGGTTTCATCGTAGGTGGCATAGGGCACATACACCACCATGAAGACGATAGCCCCCAGAATGAGCAGGCTGCCTAACACGACCGCAACGGGCGTCATCTTCATGACAACTTCTCTCCCGGGTTGAAATACAAGGTTCGGATGATGTTATAGAGGCCGAGGACGGCTGAGCTGAAGACCAGCAAACCAATGGATGCCCGCGTGATGTAGTACATGTGAATTTCAGGCAGGACCCGGTAGATGGTTTCGCCGTTGTACCAGGCATTGCCCTGGATCAGCCCCGCGATGGTCAGCACCACGGTGAAACCCACCACACCGATCAGGATCATCCAGTACTGAAAATCGGCCAGAAACCGGCTGAACAGGGGTTTATTGGTAATGCGCGGCAATATGTAATAAAGACCGCCCAGCGATATCATGCCGGCAAAACCCAGCACCCCCACATGGGCATGCGCCACCACCCAGTTGTTGAAATGGGTGATGCGCTGCACCTGGGGCAAGGCCATGATCGACCCCTGAATACTGACGAAGAAGTACATGATGGTCCCGGTAAACACGAACTTGGCCCCGATATCGTTGTGGATCTCCCCCAGGCGGCCCTTGGCCGTGTACCAGATGTTGATCAGGAAGGCCATCACCGGGATCACCATGGCAACGCTGTCCACGATGGAAATGACCTTGAGCCAGGTGGGCACGGGGACCTGCAGCAGGTGGTGGGTGCCGATGTGGGTGTAGACCACGATGAGGGACCAGAAACCCAACAGCGAAAGGGTGTGGCTGTAAAGCGGCGTTTTGCAGGCCCGGGGAATCACGTAGTAGGCCACCCCGGCAGCTAGGGGCGTCAATAACAGGCCGAAGACATTGTGGCCGTAAAACCAGAGCAGGATGGCATCCGGTATGCCCACCAGGGCACCGGTATCGGGCCGCCAGATGACATTGCCCAGGCTGAAGGTCGTGGCCGTCAGAACAATGCCCGCGCAGGCGTACCAGACGGACACGTAGAGCATCGGTTCCTTGCGCCGGACAACCGTCATGAGAAAATTGATCAGTACGAGACTGAAGATCAGCACCACGCCCATGTCCACCGGCCAAATCATCTCGGCGTATTCACGTCCCTGGGTATAGCCGGCCGCCAGGGTAACGACCACGCCGATCAGAACCAGATTCCACAACACAACGGTAACGACCCCGAGCATTTCACTGAAAAGCTCCGTGCGGAGAATACGCGGCAGATAATAAAATGCGGCGGCCAGAAGTCCGGGGGTAACAAAGCCGAAAAGCACCAGGTTGACATGGATCGGCCTCACCCGGCCGAATACGACCCATCCGATATTTTCAGTCAGATCGGGCGCGATGAGCTCGGTGGCCCCCAACAGCCCCATGAAGGTGGCCACCGTCATCCAGAACCCGGCGGTGAGCGTAAACCCCTTGGCCGTCATGTAGGTCGGCGGCGCGCTGGTCGCATTGGTCGTCAAGATAAATCTCCTTTGAGCTGTCCCCTCATACGAATCCCGCCATGATTGCGGCGGCAAAACCTTTCAACGCCGGTCGCGGTGATGCCGCAATATTAAAAGTTCGTGACGGGCCGTCTTTAGCTATGGCACGCCAGCCAGCACCCTAAGTTCACCTTCTTTTCAGTGTGGCAATTGATGCAGAATCCCATTTTAAAATGCTTGCCCTTGATGCGGTCCTGTTTCTCCACTTCCCCGTGGCAGGAGACGCATTCGATCCCGAAACGGATATGGCGCTGGTGATTGAACAGCACGTGCTCGGCCAGAAAGTTCACCTTGACCCAGGGCGTCGGCGTTTGCGTGTTGTAATATTCGTGCTCTTTCTGGATCCACCAGTGATTGGCGATGATGTAGTTGTGGCAGTGGAGGCATTTTTCCACCGGCGGCAGACCGGGGTGGTTCGAATGGCCCACATAGGGGTGGCAGTACTGGCATTGAATGGCTTTGTGGCCCACATGCAGGCGGTGGCTGAAGGGAATGGGCTGCTCCGGGCCGATCATGCTCTGGGGCGGCGTATAAAAGAAAAAAAGGAACCCCACCACGAGAACGACCGACACCAGCGTCCAGAAAAGGGGCACGGCATTGTCCACCAGGGCCTGCCACCATTTTTTCAGGTCGGCCATCGGATCCATCAGGACACCTCCTTGCGGCCCGCCCGCACAAGTTCGGGGAACTGACGCAGATAGGCGGACACCGCCAGCACCATGAGTCCGAAAAAGCCCGTTGTAATCAGCACATCAAAGACGCCAAGGGGCAGCGACGTGGCGTGATGGTTGAGGGCCGGCCCCAGAAGGAGCAAGTGCTCCAGCCACATGCCGGCAATGATCACACTGCAGAAGACCATCATGAAGCGCGGCAGGGTTTTGACCTTTTTATTGAGCAGCACCAGAAACGGAATGATGAAGCAAACCAGGAACACCGTCCAGCTCAGCCCCTGCCAGGGTGCGTGCATGACCCGTTCGATGATATAGGTGGTTTCCTCGGAAATGTTGCCGTACCAGATGACCACCAGTTGGGCGTAGAAGAAATCGGCCCACACGAGACAGAAGGCAAAAAAGAGTTTGCCGATATCGTGAAAATTGCTGGGGGGGATGTAGAACTCATTGTAGGGATTGAGCTGCAGCACGGCCGCCAGGACAATCAGGGCCCCTAGCCCCATGTAAATCGCTTTGGCAAAGGAATAGGCGCCGAACAGCGTCGAGTACCAGTGGGGATCGGCAGCCATGACCAGATCGTAGCCGATCAGGGATAAAATCAGGGCGAAAGCCAGCATGTACAGAATGCCCAGCACATTTTTACGATTTTCATGGCGCTTCACATCGATGGGCTTGTTCTCCCAGCGGCGCACCAGCATGGCCCGCAGGCGTCCGCCGGTCGCCTCCCCGGCCGCCACCTTGAGCCGCAGGGCCTGGTAGGTGTAGGCAAATCCCAGTCCGTAGAGAATCAGCAGGCCGGCCAGATCCCGCGCAAAAAGAAAAGGGAGGTTCAGCCACAGTTCCTTGCCGTGCAGGTCTTCGTGCAGCCAGGGAAAAACATGCTCGCGCCCCAGGAAAAGCACCAGGAAAAGCACCAGCGAAACCGGGAAAAAGGCGGCAAAGGATTCGGCCAGGTTGGCCAGGGGACCGCTCCAGCGGGCACGCGTGGTATTCATCAGGGTTGAGAACAAAAAGGCCCCCTGGGCGATGGCCGACCAGACCAGGAAATTGATCAGATAGGCCTGCCAGGCCCGTTCCGGATGCCGGGTAAACAATTGGGTGAGAAAGGCGACCGTGCCGACCACCACCAGCAGGGCTGCCACCTTTCGATATCGCGATGCCGTCTTCATCCGTCTATTGCCTTCCCGTTATCGGTTGCCCGCGATGCCGCCGGCCGCTATCCCGCCGCGGGGGGCGTTGCCGGCGAAACGTCGGCGCCCCGCTCCTTTAAAAATGCCGCCAACACGTCCCGGCTGTCCGGCGGACAGGCGGCCACGATGCCGTAGTGGTCCCCGGAGCAGCGGGGGTCATAATCCACCGGCGGGTTGGTATCCGGCAGACGCGATACGTTGATCAGTCCCAGCACGTTGCCGAACACCGAAAAAAGAATCGTAAACTCGAACCCCACAATAAAAAAGGGCACCAGGGCCACGATGGGTTTGCCGCTCACGATCAGATCCCACTGGATCGACGTGTAGGCCGCCAGGAGAAAACCGGTGAAAAACCCGATAATGCCGCCCACCAGGGTAAAGTAGCCGACTTTGCTCTTGGGCAGCTTTAATGCTTCAGCGATTTTATGGTGGGGAATGGGGCTGTAGACCCGGCGGACCGACCAGGGCGAGTCCTTGAAAGCTTTCAGGGTTCCGACGACCTGTTCCGCATCGGTAAACAATCCCACTACACGACTTTCCCCCGTCATGGCGGACTCCTTATTCGAGCATTTCCTTCACTTCCGTCATGGAGACGGAAGGCATGTGTTTGATGAACAGGCAGAAGAGAAAGAAAAACAGGGAAAAACTGCCCAACATGATGCCGTACTCGATCAGGGACGGCGAAAACGTTCCCCAGGCATGCGGGATAAAGTCCCGGGCGACACTGGTAATGATAATGACAAAACGTTCGTACCACATGCCGACATTGATCAGCAGCGAAATGACGAACAACGCCGGGATGCTGGTGCGGACCTTGCGGAACAGGAGCAAGAGCGGAATGACCGTATTGCAGACCACCATGATCCAGAAGCCGACCGCGTAATCGCCGGTGGGCCGGTAGAGGAAGATATACTGCTCCAGCGGATTGTGGCTGTACCAGGCGATGAAAAACTCCGTGGCGTAGGCAAACCCCACGATCAGGCCGGTAAAGATGATGGTCTTGGCCACGCTTTCCAGCACGTGCAGGGTGATGATCTTCTGGTAGTTGAAAATCTTCCGCAGGGGGATCATCAGGGTGAGCACCATGGCCAGTCCCGAGTGGATGGCCCCGGCCACGAAATAGGGCGCGAAAATGGTGGTATGCCATCCCGGTACGACCGCCAGAGCAAAATCCCATGACACGACGCTGTGCACCGAGATGACCAGGGGCGTGGCCAGGGCGGCGAAGAAAAGATAGCCGCGGGTGTAGTGGCGCCACTGTTCGAACTGGCCGGTCCAACCCATGGCCAGGACCGTGAAGATCTTCTTGCGGAAACCCGTGGCCCGATCGCGAATAATGGCCAGGTCGGGCAGCATGCCCGTATACCAGAACAGCGAACTGACCGTGAGATAGGTGCTGATGGCCACCACGTCGAACATCAGGGGGGATTGAAAGTTCGGCCACAGGTTGCGCTGGTTGGGAAAGGGCAGCATGTAGTAGACCATCCAGGCCCGGCCCAGGTGAATAAAGGGGAAAAGGCCCGCCGTGCACACGGCAAACACGGTCATGGTTTCGGCCGCCCGGGCGATGGGGTTGCGCCATCCGGCCCGGAACAGATGCAGGATCGCGGAAATCAGGGTGCCGCTGTGGGCGATCCCCACCCAGAAGACGAAATTGATCAGGTAGGTGCCCCAGGCCACGGGGTTGTTCATGCCGGCCACGCCAACCCCGACGAAAATCTGGTACAACCAGCACCCCGCCCCCAGAAGCACCCCGCAGAACAAAACCGCGATCAGGGCCCAATAGCTTTTGCCACCGGGTTTCAGGGTGTCGAGAACCGTCTGGTCAACCTGAGCAAACGTCAGCTCGGACATGGGGGTCAAACCTCCTGAATCACTTTTTTAAGATAAATGACCGCCGGTTTGGTGTTCAGATAGCCCATCACCTGATAGGCCCGGGGGTCCTTGACCATGGCACGCACCCGGCTGTCCGGGTCCATCAGGCTGCCGAAGGTCAGGGCTCCGGTGGGGCAGGTCTGGACACAGGCCGGCGTCACCTCGCCATCCCGGACAGGCCGTTTTTCATTTTTGGCGACATTGTGGGCTTCTTTGATGCGCTGGATGCAGAAGGAGCATTTTTCCATGACGCCCTTGGCCCGTACGGTCACGTCCGGATTCAGCTGGAGGTCCAGGGGCTTGGGCCATTCCCAGGTGTACCAGTTGAAGCGGCGCACTTTGTAGGGGCAGTTCTGGGAGCAGAAGCGCGTGCCGATGCAGCGGTTGTAGATCTGATTGTTGATCCCCTCCTTATTGTGATGCGGGGCATAGACAGGGCAGACCGACTCACAGGGTGCATTGTCGCATTGTTGGCACATCATGGGCAGAAAGATCACCTTTTCCCCTGTTTCGGGGTCCAGATAGCGCTGAATCTGCAGCCAGGCCATTTCACGACCTTCCAAGATCCGCTCCGGACCGACAACCCCGACATTGTTCTCCGCATAGCAAGCGGCTGCGCAGGCATTGCAACCGATGCAGCGATCCAGATCCACCACCATGGCCCAGCGGTAGCCCTCATGATCGTGGGGGGGGTAGAAATCGCGCTTGGGGTCATAGCCTTCAGGGATGGGCAACGTCAGCGGAAAGTCCCACATGGTCAGCCCGGGCTTCACCGGCTCGCCCGGGTGACGCAACTCCTGAAGCTTGATGTGCAGCGCGATCTTGCGGCCATGTTGAATTCGGCTGCCGGCGGTCATGGCCAGGCGGGCCGTCTTCCCGGTGGCTTGCACGGCGATGGGATGCGCCATGAACCCGGCGTTGTTGTCGCCGGTGGGGGACGCCTCCCCCAGCAGACGAAAGGGATTGGCGCCCGTGCTGCGCGCATAGCGGCCCAGCCCGGCATGCCCCTGGCCGGCCGCCATCACCATGACCCCCGGCACCACCCCCTCCCAGTCGTAGACCGGCACGTCCAGGCGCTCGCCCTGGTGTTCCAGGGAGACGTGATCGCCTTCCGAGGCCTTCAATCCTTCGGCCGTTTCGGGGTGCATGAGAACAGCCGTCTGCCAGGCAATCTTGGTCAGCGGATCGGGAATTTCACTGAGCCAGGACTTGTTGGCGCCACGGCCGTCGAAATAGCGAATGGACGGGGTGGTGATCAGTACCGGGCCTTGGGGACGTTCCGCCAGGCCATCGAACGTCCGGGTGATCAGGGCGGGATCGACGCGGGCCGTATCGCGGGGCGCGGCGGCGGGGGGTGACGAGAAAAGCCCGCCGGCCTGCAAGGCGTTGACCCAGTCGCCCACCTGTTCAATGCCGCCATGGTGGCGGTTGATCGCATCGGGAAGATAGGTTTTGTAGTCGGCCGGGGAAGACGGGTGCGTTGCGGCGGCCGCCAGCAGCACATCGCCTAAGGCCGGGGCGTCGTTGAACCGCCCGATGGTGGGTTGCTGGAAGCCCACGGCGCCGGAAACCCCCTCGTAAGCATCCCAGGATTCCAGGGGCGAACGCACCGGGATCACCAGGTCCGCCAGTGCCGTGGTTTCATCCATATAGTTGGAAAAGCTGACGCCAAAAACCGAGGGGTCTTCCAGGGCAGCGGTTATGCCGGCGTCCGGCGGCAGGGCGTAAACCGGGTTGGCATTGTGGACCAGCAGCAGATCGGTTTGCCCCCCGCGCAGGTTTTCGATGGATTGCCGGATAACCGGCCGCGGTGCAGCGGTCTCCACCCGGTAGCGCTGTTCAAAGGCCAACAGGGGCAGTTTCGGATTCAGGAGATAATTGAGGAGATTGACCGCCAGGTTGGTGGCGAAGCCATTGGCACCATGGCCTCCGGCGCCGGTTCCCAGCACCAGTGGCTTCTGGGCCTGGAACAGGCGCACGGCCAGACGGTCGAAAGCCTGCTCCGACACGCCCGTTTGCTCCAGAATGGCCGCCCGGGGGTAGCGGGTGACCACCGTTTCCAGGGCGTCCTTCAGTTCGAAGGGCAAATGGCCGGCCCGGCCCACATCCAGACCGATTTGAATCAGCCCCAGGGCAATGACCGTTTCGGTTTCCGGACGGCAGGCCACCCAGGCATCGGCGTTGGCCCCGGTCAGGGACTGAAAGGGGCCGACATGGAAAAAAAGCCCCTTGCGCCCCTTGCGGACGCGATGCATGGTTTTGAACTGGCGCGCGTAAGATACCGGCGAAAGCCAGGTTTCCAGAAAATCGGCGCCGAAGGAAACCACCACGTCGGCCGTGTCCAGGCGGTAGGCAAACAGGCCATCGATGCCGAAAATGGCCTCATTCGCAGCTTTGAGGGCATCGTAGCCGAAGGGTTCGAAAACCAATGGAGCGGCCGCATTCCAGCCGGCCATGGTCTCGGTTGCCAGATCGTAGAGCGGCGCCCCCATGACATCCGTCCAGAACTGGATCCGTTCCGGGCCTTTGCGGGCCGCCGCCGCAGCCTTGCGGCGCAGGAGAGACAGGGCCTCGGCATGGGTTGTTTGCCGCCAGGCCCCTTTTTCTTTGACCAATGGGCCCTGGATGCGATCGGGGTCGTAGAGCCCCTGCAGGGCGGCCTGGCCCCGCATGCAAAGGGCGCCTTGATTGACCGGGTGGGCCGGATTGCCCTCCAGTTTGATCACCCGCCCCTCACGATTTTTGGCCAGCATGCCGCAGCCGGCCGGACATTCCCGACAGGTGGTGGCGTACCACTGGGCCTGACCGGTAACCATGTCGTCGGGGGCATGCACCAGGCTGAAAAGTTTGCGGTCGGGATCGGGAGAACAACCGGTGGCCAACGCCATGCTGCCCATTCCGGCAATCTTAAGGAAGGTGCGACGGTCCATAATCGTTACGAGCCCTCAAGAGGTCACAAACTATCGGTTAATGGATTGAGTCGAACATCGTTGCTTCTGCGTATGCCAAGAGTGCAGCACGGCTTGGTAGGTAAGAAAGATTCTTAATCGCGTGCTTTGAAATTTATACAGAAGCGATGGTGAGGTGTCAAGAAACGATTGGCTGCAAAGGCCAGCCTGGCAAGGCCTTTTTAGAAGTAAATGCTCAAAACCGCCACAATGTGCTGATTCGCCATGCCGCAAGGCCACCTGAAGCCCATACTCTCCGGATCGGCACTGTCTGGATGGAGCGGTTGTTGTCTAAACTTTGGGTAAAACATGGGTGGCCGCCCCGAGAAAGATCTCCGCGGCCTCGCCCTCGGTTTCGGAAAGCGTGGGGTGCGCGTGCATGCTGAGGGCCACATCCTCCGCCAGGGCCCCCATCTCGATGGCCAGCACGCCTTCGGCGATGAGGCCTTCGGCGCCGCGGCCGCAGATGCCGACGCCGATCACGCGGCGCGTGTCTTTGGCGACAATCATTTTGGTAAGGCCGGCGGGTGTTCCCGTGGTGAGCGCCCGCCCGGAAAACTTCCAGGGGAATTTCTCCACCGCCACGGCCATATCCTGCGCCCGGGCTTCCGCCTCGGTGATGCCGGCCCAGGCAATCTGGGGATCGGTGTAGACCACGGCCGGAATGGCCCGCACATCGAAGGCGGACGGGTGGCCGGCAATCACTTCGGCCGCCACTTTCCCTTCGAACATGGCCTTGTGGGCCAGCATGACGCCCCCCACGATGTCGCCGATGGCATAAATGTGCGGCACGGCCGTGCGCTGGTGCGCGTCCACGGCAATGAACCCCCTCTCATCCAGCTGCACGCCGGTGGTTTCCAGCCCCAACGCCTCGGTATTGGGCCGACGGCCGATGGCCACCAGGACGCGGTCCACCTCCAGCGCGCTGTTCCCGCCGTCACTTTCGATCCGGGCTGAGACCCCGGTTTCCGTGGCGTCCAGGGCAGCTACCCTGGTGTTGAAAAGCAGGGTAGCGAACGTATCGTTCAACCGTTTTTTCAAGGGGGCCACCAGATCCGAATCCACCCCCGGCAGCAAACGGTCGCCGACCTCCACCAGGGTGATCCGGCTGCCCAGGGCCGCATATACCATACCGAGTTCCAGACCCACATAGCCGCCGCCGACAACCAGCAGCCGCTCCGGGATGTCCGTCAGGTTGAGGGCGCCGGTGGAGCTCATGATGCGACCGCCCTGGCCGAAATCCGATCCGGGCAGGGCGATGGCATGGGAGCCGGCCGCAATGATGGCATGCTTGAAGCTGACCCGCAGCGCGTCGCGGCCCTTGATCCTCACATGACGGTCGTCCTCGAATACGGCCCGGCCCTGGATATACTGAATGCCGCGCTTCTCCGTCAGGATAACGAGGCCCTGGGCCAGCTGGTCCACCACCTTGCCTTTCCAGGCCCGCATGGCGGCCAGGTCGATGCGGGGGGCATCGAAGCCGAGCCCCATGGCCGCTGCACTCCGGGCGTCATGGATCAAATCGGCCAGATGCAGATAGGTCTTGGAGGGGATGCAGCCCCGATGCAGGCAAACGCCGCCGGGCCGCTCGGCAATATCCACCATCATCACATCCAGCCCCAGGTCCGCCGCCCGAAAAGCCGCCGCATAACCGCCGGGCCCGCCGCCGATCACCAGAAGATCCGTCTCCTGCGTAAATTCGCCCATTACCATGTTTCAACGTCCTCCGGCCGAGATTTTTATCCGGTTTCGCTTTCCTCAATAGAACTGGTTTTACATAAAAAAGATGGCGGTTATCCGAAAAGGCCAATGTTTGGTTAAGTGCAACAGCTTGAACCACGAAGATCGAGAAGGACACAAAGGAATTCATCTGCTCTGGCCGGTTTTTCCTCATGCACTTCGTGGTAAATTCTTTTTGGTTGGAGCTTTGCATAGAACCGTTTTTGGCTTTTCCCCATTGTCCCGCGCCGAGCATCGGCGGGGCGGACGGAAAAAAGCGCGCGGACTGTCTGAGCCCGCCGTAGCCCAAG
>CAJXSL010000007.1 GCA_913060875.1 uncultured Desulfobacteraceae bacterium | reverse complement strand
CAGTTAAAAAGTGTTACCCATGTCCTTAGCGTTATTTGTTACCGATGTCCTTGACATTTGCAGCCCGTGCCCCGCTTAATCCTGCGCGTCGTCGGTGCGGCCGGAGCGCGCGGAAACTCGCCCGCCTTCGCCTTGGCTACGGCGGACTCAAACAGTCCGCGCACTTTAATCCGTCCGCCCCGCCGATGCTCGGCGCGGGACAATGGGTACACCAAAACCAAAAACGACAAACCATTTTCAAGCCCTTTTGACGCGGAACTTGATACATCCGCGCTCCGCGGGAAGAGCATTACTTACTTATGACTGCGATTATCGAGGCCCAGAATCTGATCAAACGCTACGACGGTTTTACCGCGGTGGACGATCTGTCCTTTAGCGTGGCACCGGGGGAGTTTTTCGGGCTGCTGGGCCCCAACGGAGCCGGCAAGACCACCACCATCCGCATGCTGTACGGCTTTTCGCCGGTCACCGAAGGCCGGCTGCGTGTTTTCGGCCTTGATATCGATCGGGACCGGCGGGCCATCAAGGCCCGTATCGGGGTCTGCCAGCAGGACAACACCCTGGATCCGGACCTTTCCGTCGAGCAGAATCTTCTTATTTTCGCCGGCTATTTCGGCATCCCGGCGACGGAGGCCCGCCACAGGGCCGGGGAACTGCTGGACTTTTTCGCTCTCGGGCACAAGAAGGATGCCAAAGTCATGGCGTTGTCCGGCGGCATGGCCCGGCGGCTGATCCTGGCGCGGGCCCTGATCAACGAGCCGGATTTGCTGATCCTGGACGAGCCGACCACCGGCCTCGACCCCCAATCGCGCCACCAGGTGTGGGAAAAACTGGCGGCCCTCAAGCAGCGCGGATTGACCGTGCTGATGACCACCCATTACATGGAGGAGGCGGCCCAGCTCTGTGATCGCCTGGTGATCGTGGACCATGGCAAAATTCTCGTGGACGGGGCGCCGCCCGATTTGATTGCCCGGCATGCGGGCGGGGATGTCATTGAAATCGAGGGGCCGGACCAGGCCCTGCGCGACCACATTGCCCGCAACAATGTGGCCCATGATGATCTGGGACGCAAACTCATCGTCTACACCACCGCGGAATCCGACATGAACACCACGATACGGAATAACTTCTGTACGGACCGCTGCACCTTCCGGAGCAGCACCCTGGAAGACGTGTTTTTGCGACTGACCGGTCGGGAGCTGCGCGAATGATGATGGCAGAGAAGATATCGTGGCGGTTTGTGAAGGTGTGGCGGCGCAACCTGGTGACCTACCAGAAGATCTGGAAAGTCAACTTCATCACCCCGCTTCTGGAACCCCTGCTTTACATCCTGGCCTTCGGCCTGGGCTTCAGCGGCATGGTGGAGGGGGTAGACTACGCCGGCCTGCAACTGTCCTACACCGCATTCATTGCGCCGGCCCTGATTGCCACCGCCGTCATGTGGAACGCTTTTTTCGAGACCACTTACGCCTCTTTCGTACGGATGTATTACCAGAAGACGTTCGACGGCATGCTGGCCACCCCGCTTACGCTGGAGGAGATCATCCTGGCTGAAGTGGTCTGGAGCGCCACCAAGGCCTTCGGTGCGGCTGTCATCATGATGACGGTGCTGGGTCTGCTGGGGTTTGTCGATTTTCCGTCGGGGCTGCTCATTCTGCCCATGGCCTTCCTGGGCGGGCTTGCCATGGGATCGATCGGCATGTTTTTTACCGGCATTACGCCCACCATCGACATGTTCAATCTGCCCATTTTCCTCTTCATCACGCCCATGTTTCTTTTCAGCGGTACTTTTTTCCCGGTGTCCAACCTGCCGGCCTGGGCCCAGCCCATGGCGCTGGCCTTCCCGCTCTACCACATGGTGGAGCTGGTGCGCTGTTTCAGTCTGGGCAGCAGCCAGACCCATCCGCTGGTTTGCATAGGGTATCTACTGCTGTTTGCCGTAATCTTTCTATACCTGGCCATGCGGGTGATGCGGAAGCGGCTGATCAACTAGTGTACATCCATAAATGGCATCTTTCGGCCCCTGGCGGCGTTCTCGTTCGTTTTCAATCCTCGAAATAGCGGGTTATTCCTCCGGTTGACACCCACCGACCGGAATCGATCAGATGGGAAGTCCCGCATAGCGGGAAAACGCGCTCGGGCCTTGCCAGGAACCAAAGTCTACCATTTATGGACGGACACTAACTATCGGGCAATTAAAAAAGAGGATCACTTCCAATAACTTTGGGGTGATTGAGGGTTCAAGGGTTCAGGGATTCGAGGATTCAAGTGAAATGCTAAACAATTACAGAAGATTGAATGTCGGGCAAAAAGCGAAAAAATGTTAAAGGCGCTGATAAAAACATTAGAAAACAGGCCCTTGAACCCCTGACCCCTTGAGGCCTTGGCCCCTATTTCCAAACCAAATAGGAGAAGCGAATAAAAGGAGCTCCCTCCATGTCGACCCGTGCCGTTGTCTGGTTGAAACAGAAGAAAATTCCCTTCGAAGTCGTCCACTATGACCATGAGGAAAAAGGGGCGGCGTTTGCGGCCCACGCCATCGGGTTTCCGCTGGCGCAGACCATCAAAACCCTGGTGGTGCATCTCGGCGGCAAGGCCTTCGGGCTGGCCCTCATGCCCGGCGACCAGGAACTTTCCCTGAAAAAGATGGCCAAGGCCTGTGGGGTCAAAAAGGCCGCCATGGCGGATACCGCAGTTGCCGAACGCCTGACCGGCTACCACGTGGGGGGCATCAGCCCCTTTGGGCTGCGGCAACGGCTGCCGGCCGTGATGGAGGAAAATCTCCTGTCCCACGAAAACGTCATGATCAATGCCGGCCAGCGCGGTGCCATGCTGAAGATGGCGCCGGGGGATATCCTGGCGGCGCTGCAATGCCGGCGTGCTCCCCTGGCAGGATAGACGCTCTCCCCTTGGATATAACACCCGCCCGGCATCACGGAAACTGGTCAAATCCGGCGTGAAAGTAAGTTGGTCGTGGAATTCCTTCAGGTGTTTAGCAAAATCAGTGCATCTACGGCTACAGGGCGATCATCCTGAATGATGATCGGGTTGATATCAATTTCCCTGATCCTTTCATCTGAAATCGCGATCCGGCCGACCGCCATCAGGATATGGACAAGTGCATCCCTGTCTACCGGCGGCAATCCCCTTGTGGCTTCCAGTATTTTATGTCCGCGGATTTCGTTGAGCATGTCAAAGGCATCCTTCATAGAAAGCGGGGCTTTGCGAAATGCGACGTCGCTTACAATCTCTGTAAATATGCCGCCAAGACCAAACATGACACAGGGGCCGAACTGATGGTCCCGATTCATACCGACAACCAGTTCCCTTTCACCCTTTATCATTTCCTGAACCATCAGTGATCCGTCAGGGCCTAATTTACTTAAGAAGGTTTCGCAAACGGCGGTCAGTTCCCTGTCGTTGTTGATATTCAGATGAATCAGCCCGGATTCGGTTTTGTGCGCTATAAGCGGTGAACATCCCTTGACAGCAACCGGATACCCTATGGCTCTGGCGGCAGTAACAGCCTCGTCCACGGAATTTATGAGAATTTCACGGGTAACCGGGATATTGTAACCTGCAAGGATCTGCTTTGACTCGTATTCGGAAAGGGTCTGTCGGCCTTCGGACAGTGCTGTATCAATGATCAGTGCCATATTGTTTTTACCGTTGTCTTCTAAGGAACGAGCAGTGGCCGTCCTTTCACCAGCGTCTTTGCGCCCGTTGACGTATTCCGCATATCTTGACACCTGTGAAAGAGAAAACAGGGCATCCCGCAAGCTGTCAAAAACCGGAATTCCTTGGTCAATAAAAGTTCTCCGGATCTTTCGCAGCAACGCCGCAATATCCATATCTTCGATGCTGCGCCGATTTTCGGGCATGACAAGAATGACCGGCTTCCCGGTTTTTTCAACGGTCTCTTTCACCGCATCAGCCAGTTCCCGGTATTGAGCGAAATCCTCCAGCGCGGCACCATTGGTTTCGGCCAGAAACTTGAAGTGGTCAAACAGCTGGATCAGGATCTGTACATCGATGCGTTCATCCTCTGCTGCCGTTATCAACGTCATTTTCAGTTGTCCGGGAGGAACATACGGATTGGCAACATCGATCGGATTCTTCGCGCTTGAACCGGGTTGGGGCAGATAGGGCGAAATTGTTTCGGCAAGGTCAGATGAAAAGGGCGGCAATTCAAAACCATACGCTTCGGCAGTGTCACAGGCCGCCACCCCGAGAGCGCCACCGCCGCCGACAACACTTATCCCCTTGTACATTCGCCACGGGAGCATGGAAAAACCCAAGCAGGCGTCAGCCAACTCCTTGGCATCTGCAACCTGAACAGCTCCGGCCTGCCTCAGGATTGACTGCCAGATGATCCTGCTGCCGCCCAAGCTTGCCGTATGGCTGGCAACCGCTCTTGATCCTGATTCAGACAGTCCTCCCTTGAGAATAATGACCGGCTTTTGTGATGCTGCGGATGATAGGGCATGGAAAAAGGTGTCTCCGTTTTCAACCCCTTCGATATACATGGCAATGATGCGGGTTTCCTGATCCTGTTCAAAATAGGCAAGAAGTTCCGTTTCCCGAAGATCAACGCCATTCCCAAAACTGACCATCTTGGCAAATTTCAGCCCGAGCCATTTCCCGATAGCGGCAAAATCAACCGACATGCCACCGCTCTGGGCTGCGAATGAAAGAATACCCGGTTCCCTGGACAGGTCCGGGCCGGGCAAAAACGTCAATCCGCTCTTCGGACAATAAATGCCGAAACAGTTCGGCCCGATCACACGGATACCTTTTGCCGCGGTCTTCTCAATCGCTGTCTCCAGAGATTCACCTTCCGTGGTTCCCAGCTCCTTGAATCCCGAGGATAAGATTTCAGCTCCCACCGCCCCTTTCTTCCTGCATTGTTCCAGGGCTGCAGGGACCATCTTTCCCGGCACGGCGATAATCGCAAAATCGATGGGCACGGGAATATCTTCAACATTGCGATAGATTTCAATACCGTTTATTGAGCCGCCTTTTGGATTTACAGGGTATAAATTCCCCTCAAACCCGATCTTTTCCAAGGAAAGCACTATCCCTCTTCCAAACCCCCAGCCTTTCGTGGATACGCCGACCACAGCGACATTCTGAGGGTTGAACATGCGGTCAAAACAATCGAATTGGTAGTCCATCTGGTCTCCTTGACGCATATGTATATAACAACGACCCAAGCCACCTGCCGGAAGGGATCTAATCTTGACACGGTTACCGTTACGGGTTACTTTACGAACCATACCGTATGGTATGGTTGCCGGGTTGTCAATATGAAAATGATTGAGTGTTACGTTGTTTCTATGACAGTATCATTCCTGGGATGTGATATGATGACGATCGCATGGTTGCCATTCGTTTGTTTGCAACCCGAAAAAGGAAAAAGCGCATGCTGAAAAAAAGACCGCCCAAAGATATCTGGCTCGATGAAGGCTTGAAAATCCTTGAAGATCATGGACCGAGTGCGCTGACCATCGACAACCTTATAAAAAGAACCGGAAAAACAAAGGGATCTTTTTACCATCATTTCAAAAACAGGAATGAATATGTTGAAGCGCTGTTAAATTATTTTGAAATGAAAGGAACCATTCAAATTCTTCATGAGGTGGACAAGGAGTCTGAGCAGGCCGCCCGGATCAGAACACTGACCAGACTGGTATTTCAGAATTCAAGCAAACTGGAACTCGTGATCCGTTCCTGGTCGCTCTATGAACCGGTCGTCAAAAAATTCCAGGACAGAATTGATCAGAAGCGTCTGGATCATCTTAACAGCATATACGTAAAATCAAACGCGGGCGCTGCTTCGCAGGCAAAGATGACCGCTTTAAAGAATTACGCGATTTATATCGGGCTTCAGCAACTCAAACATTTGTACAGCGAGAAAAAGTTGAAAGAACTCATCAAAGGTGTTTTTACATAGCGCAGGAAGGGCGCCCCTCGACCCGCCACCATCCCTACATGCTAAGGGGATCATTTTACACCCGGCACGATTATCAAATTAATAGAAGCCATCTCAAAATTAGGGTTTTCGTTCGAGATCAAGGCGTGGCCGAGAATCAGCCCGCAGGCATACTGTAGTATGTCGAGGACTTGAGACGAGGGCACAACGCCGATATAGGGCGAAAAAACTTTTTTGAGATAGCTTCTAGTACCGTTAAAGGGTTTGAAACTTCTACATGCCGGATGCGAAATGCACGCCTTAGTATGTGTTCACGAGGTAGAATCCGCTATTCCGGATTATGCGGTTGAATTCGTATCGTACCGGACATGCCTTGTATATGCTCGCTACCCGATACGGCATGCCCCAGTCCATACAACCTTGCGGCGGACCCGAAATCGCCATAGAACATAACGATGTCCCCCCAGGGTGCATAGTAGGCAAGGGTTCCCGTCTCATGCGAGTTTGACTGCGGGGTGTCGGTGGTGTCGAGCTTTTTGGGCGGGTAGAAGATTTTCTCGTTGCTGCTGTAATTCTCAACTTTGATGTCCAGCGGCAGCTGGGCATACAAGTCCTTTGCCGCCGGGCTGTCGTTGAGTTCGAACACCGTGGTATTGCCGTTTACCGCTACGCTGATTTTCATAGCTGATGATTCCTCCGAGGCATTCTGTGTCTTCTTTTGAATTATTGCGCTGCCGGACATTTCGGCGATCTCATTGATTCCGGTTACGTTGATGCCCAGGCGGTGCATTTCGTTGCCGGCATAAAAATCCTTGTAGAGCATGAACGCATCTCCCCAAGGCGCATAGTAGCTCAGTTCCCCCTTTTTACCGTCATGATACGCCTCACGGGCCGTCACGCTGAGCTTTTCGGGTGGATAGAACATCCACTGGGCATCGCGAAAATTGGTCAATTCCAACTCGAGCGGCAGCTGGTCGAAGAATTCCTTTGCGGCCACGGTGTCATACAGTCGAAAGGTTGCCGTGTACTCCTTGGACATAATTATGATCTGCATATCCGACAAGGGCAGGCCGTGCTTTTCATGGGTGGATGCAGAAGCTTTTCCTTCATTACCAAGGCAGGCGATATGCATGAAGATCAGACATCCAGTTACCAAAAGAGATAATATGCGATTCACAGGAGACCGCCTTTCTTTTTGCCTATCTTGGCAGCGAATTTGGAAATAAAATCCTTCAGCCTGCGTATTGCTCGTCGCTGACATGCTCCAGCCAGTCGACGCTCTTACCGTTAAATGTTTCCTGGATGGCGATATGGGTCATGGCGGTGCGGGGAGCTGCTCCGTGCCAATGTTTTTCGGCCGGTGAAAACCAGACCACATCCCCGGGGTGAATTTCCTCTATGGGGCCGTCTTCCCGCTGCACCAAGCCACAGCCGGCGGTGACAATCAGGGTCTGTCCCAAAGGGTGAGTATGCCAGGCCGTCCGCGCACCCGGTTCAAAAGTAACACTGGCACCGGTAGCGCGGGCCGGATCTTCTGCCTTGAGAAAGAGAGGGTCAATACGGACGGTTCCGGTAAACCAGTCCTCCGGTCCTTTGACGGAGACTTGCGATCCATTTTTTTTGATTTCCATCTGTTATGCTCCGTTTACGGTTGGGTGAATCTATTAGTATAATGCCGCATCTCGAGAGAGCGATTCATTTAAACCGCCACCCGGATGCGACATGGATCTATCCCGCTACAATGCAGACCGCAGCACCCCGACGATATCCTCCTTGCTCATGGGCGGGCGTCCGAGGAGATTGCCGTCCTCGTCATGCAGGACCAGCACCGCATCATCGGCGTATTGCGAAAACAACGCATCGTCGATGCCGAGCTCCGAGAGACGGGTGGGGCAGCCGATGGATTTGAGGAAATCCTCGAAACGCTCGATGCCCTTGAGGGCGCAGTCCAAATCGTTGCTGTTTTTTGCCCTGAGGCCGAAGATACGCTCGGCAAATTGCACGAATTTCGCCGGACGGGCCTTGGCGGCAAACCGCATCCAGGCCGGGTTGACGACAGCCAGTCCGGCGCCGTGGGTGATGTCATGGTGGGCGGAGAGCGCGTGCTCGATCATGTGCACCGGGGGGAGCATTTCGACACCGGCCTGCACAAAGCCGTTCAGCGCCACGATGGAAGCCCACTGCACCTGGGCACGCGCTTCAAGGTCGCTGCCGTCGGCCACCGCTTTCTGGCCCCACGCGATGGTGTTGAGGATGACGCCTTCGGCGAACCGGTCCTGGATCGGGGTGCCGTCCACACCGTTGAAATATCCCTCGGTCACATGGGTGATAATGTCACAGACGCCGTAGGCGGTCTGGTCTTTGGGCACGCTCAAAGTCAGTTCCGGATCCACCAAAGCAACTTTGGGAAAGAGGCATTCGGTCTGCACGAAGGATTTTACCTTGGTCTCATCGTTGCTGATGACCGCGCCGCAGTTCATTTCCGATCCGGTGGCCGCCAGGGTCGGCACGGTGATGATGGGCAAAGCCTGGTTCGGGATCACCCAGTTCTCCTGGCCATGCCCGATCAGGTCCCAGGGATCGCCATCATAGAGGACCGCAGCCGCGATCACTTTGGCGGCGTCCATGGTGCTGCCGCCGCCAAGGGCGATGATGACATCGGAGCCTTCATCTCTGGCGATTTGTGCACCGCGTCTGACCGTCGTGATTCGCGGATTGGGTTCGACGCCCTCGCATTCCGCATAGGCGACCCCTGCGGCGTTCAGGCTGGCGACCGCCTTGTCAAAAATGCCGCTGCGTTTGACACTGCCGCCGCCGGTGACGATCAACGCCTTTTTGCCGTGTTTGCCCGCCACATCACCGAGCTGGGCGAGTTTTCCAGCGCCGAAGATGAGGTGGGTCGGGTTGTAAAATTCGAAATCCATGAAGACCTCCTTGATTAGGTTGGCTGATTGTTTGGAACGGATAATAAGCCGCGGCAGGCCGATGGGGAATATCTAATCCTCCCCAAATATTGCCTATTCCTGCTTGTCTGTTTATTTTTAGTTGCTTGATTGCGAATAATATTGTCTAAAGCTGATGCATATGAAGGGAGGGATTTTGCATGCCATCAATGGCTGATTTGTTGAATAGCTTTCCGACAATCGATGACGGACTTTATGAATCGCGGCTCAAAGGGGTTCGGTTTTTTAAAGAAACAAAACCGATACCCCGACAGCCGATGGTATATGATCCTGGTATTTGCATTATTGTTCAAGGCCAAAAAACCGGGTACCTCGGTGGCCGGAAGTTTCAATACGATGCCAACCATTACCTGGTGACTTCGGTGACCATGCCCTTCGAATGCGAGGCCTTTGCAAGCCCCGAGAAACCCCTGCGAGGTCTTTTTATCGATATCGATATGGCCCAGTTGCATGACCTGATTGGTCGATTGGGGCTTCAAGCAGAGGTTGGCGGTGCCAATAAAAAGGGTTTGCCTCGCGGTATCGGTCCGGCCGTCATGGATGAGGATATGGCGGATGCAACGACACGGTTGTTAAAGTGCCTGCCGTCAGAGGCGGAAGCTCAAATTCTTGGCCCGGGCCTGGTGCGGGAAATTCTTTATCGGGCCCTTTGCGGTACCCAGGCACCGATTCTCTATTCCCTGGCGATGCACGGGGGCACGTTTGCCCAGGTGGCACATGCCTTGAAGGTCATGCAAAGTGACTATGCCGCGAAACTTGATGTGGAGCAATTGGCCGGTATGGCCCGCATGAGTGCATCGGCGTTTCACCGGGCGTTTAAGGAGATCACATCGGATTCCCCCATGCAGTATCTCAAAAAGGTCAGGCTGACCAAGGCCAGGGATTTTATCGTGCAGGAAAACATGAAAGCTTATATCGCGGCTGACAAGGTCGGATATGAAAGCTCATCTCAGTTCAGCCGGGAATTCAAACGCTACTTCGGACAAAGCCCGGCCGAGATGATGAGAGAAGCGCGTGCCGCATGATGAAGACAGTCGTCCCAATTTCCTGAGTATTGTCCTTCCATAAATGGTAGATTTTTTCCTTGGCAAGGCCCGAGCGCGTTTCCCCGCTGCGCGGGATATGATCCCGCTTGACAGGATATGATCCCGCTAGACAGTACTTGCCGTCTAATCGATTCCGATCGGTGGGTGTAAACCGGAGGAATAGCCCGCTATTGCGAGGATCAAAAACGTGCAAGAACGCCGCCAGGGGCCGAAATATGCCATTGATGGATGGGCACTATTTACGACCGCAGGCCGCAACCAAATCATTCGTCAGTTGTTCCTCATCCGGAAATGCTCCCGTTTTGAACTTTGAATATACAAGCTCGCCTCCAACGACGACATCAAAGATTCCGCCCCCTCCGGGGATGAGTTCGGGTGAAGCGCCCAAGGCCCGTTGAATTTTGGCAGCCAAACTGACTGCCCGGGGTTTGTAGTTTCACTGGGAACAGTACGTGATGGAAATTTCCATTTGGATCTCCTGTTTATCTGAAAGAAACAATTGTTTCGTCGGCTACCATGGTGATGTCACCAGTACTTCCTGCTGCGTCACCGGATGGGTGGCGATGGCATGGTCGATCTTTCCCAGAAACCGCTTTTGGGATTCCGGCAGGATGCCCCTGGACGAGACAATGTTATTCGCGTGATCCCCCCAGTAAATGGTTTCAAAGCCCGCCAGGTTTTCCAGGAGGTATTTTTCTTCTTCGAGGATCTGCAAAGGGGTGGCCTGGATGAATGCGCCGGTTTCAACCTGTTGCGCCAGTTCGGTGCCCGGCTGGATGGCCAGGGCCATGGGGGCGATTTGTTCCGGCTTCATGATGTTGAGCAGCCTGGTGGTCGTGACGATGTGTTCCCGGGAACGTTCTTTGCCGCCGATACCGAAGATGATGGACACAAGGATGTCGATGCCCGCGGCTTTGGCCTTGGCCATTCCTTTGGCGGCCTGCTCCGGGGTCAGGCCCTTTTTGATCCGCTCGAGGGTTACGGGATCGCCGGACTCCAATCCGGTATAGGCCAGCGTCAATCCGGCCTGCTTCATTTGCTTGAGTTCATCGACCGATTTGCGTCTCAAATCATTCAACCCGGCATAGAGGGCAATTTGGGAACACTCCGGAAAAGTCGCGGTAATCTTGTCAAGGATCTTAACAAGAAAATCGGTCTTCAGGACGAGTACATTCCCGTCAATGAGAAAGATGGACCGGATATGCGGGTACATTCGCCGGGCTTCTTCGATGTCCGCAAAGATGGCATCCATCTCTCGGATGCGAAACCGCTTGTCCCTGAACATGTCGCAGAACGTGCATTTATTGTGGGTACAGCCCAGGGTTGTCTGAATCAGCAGGCTGTTGGCCTCCATCCAGGGCCGGTATATTTTTCCTTCGTAAACCATATTGATTTCCTGTTATTGGATGATTCCAGCGATAACCGCCTCGATGCCCCGAACAAGGGCGTCACATTTTTCATTGTTCAACGCATCGGGGTGGGGCGAGGCAAACTGACCGATGTCATTGTCGAAGTACCGGCCGGACGCCGCTGCGAAGTCATCTGACAGGGCGGCCCGGTAGAGAATTTCCGCGCCGATGCGGAGATCGCCCCCGGCTACCCCATAGGCTTCTTTCACCATCTTGCTGCCGAGCATCGACCGGGGATTGACGGCAATGATGGCCGGGCCGCCATCTTTGAGGGCAAGGGCCATATGGCGTGACCACATGGTAATCGCCAGCTTGCTTTGCGCATAAGCCATACCGTCGGACATCCTGACGCGTCCGCGCAGTGCTTCGGGATGGACTGGGGCCTGGGCCGCGGAGGACAGGTTGACGACCCGCCCCGAGGATGCCATCAGCGGCACAAGCCGTTTTGTGAGCAGATAGGGTGCTATCGTATTGACGGCAAAGCGCACATCGAGCCCGTCCTTCGTGATAGGATCGGGCGTGCTGTAAACGCCGGCGTTGTTGATGAGCACATCGAGGTTCGTGTGCTTTGCAGCGACAGCCTTGGCCAGGGCCTCGACATCGGTCATGTCCGACAGATCGGCCAGGTAGCTTTCAACCTCCCCGCCATCCGCTATCGCCGATAGCGTGCTTTCCACGTTTTTCAGTTTTGCCGGGCTGCGACCGTGCAGCAATACCCTGTGGCCAGCTGCGACCAACATCCTGGCGGTTTCCAACCCGATGCCATCGGTGGCGCCGGTAATCAAAATTGTTTTCTGCATATTTCTATTTCCTTATTTCAATTGACCTCAGCAACGTGTTGGGATAATAGTTCGTACATTCTGTATGTGCAAGTAGGCACTTTTAAATATCGTAGTAACAAAATGGATACCAATGAGGAGAATCAATGCGTCACAGCACGTATAAATGTAATAATGGATGCCCCGTAGAGGCGACATTGGAGATTATCGGCGGAAAATGGAAAGGGGTCATCCTTTATCACCTGATGGAGCGCACCTACCGTTTTGGCGAATTGAAACGGGTGATGCCGGGCGTAACCCAGCGCATGCTGACCAAGCAGCTCCGTGAACTGGAAGCCGATGGGATTATCCACCGTAAGGTTTATGCGGAAGTGCCGCCCAAGGTCGAATACTCGCTTTCCGATGTCGGCGAGAGCTTGAGGGATGTCATGATGATGATGCGGGATTGGGGGCGGAACCATTTTGGCCTGTAGATCGTATTGAAATGTAAATAGGCCAGAGGGTGTTAATCTGGGCCGATTAACACCCCCTGATGTTCACTACGCGAAGTCAGCTATATCGCGACAACGACTTTCCCCATAGCCTGGCCGCTGGAAAGACGGTCGTGGGCTTTCCCAACGTCCTCGAGGGAAAATTCTTTTTCATCCAGCACCGGACGCAAACCGCCCGCATCAACGATCTTGGCCAGTTCAGAAAGAATTTTGGCATGTTCTTCCCGTTTATGGTTGTGGATCATCGGGATCAACATGAACACGACATGCAGTGACAGCCCCTTAAAATGCGCTAACGACAAATCCAACTCAACCATGGCCACGGTCGAAGCGACCTGGCCATTGAGCGCCGCCGCTTCAAAAGAATTGGCCATGTTCGGTCCACCAACAGAATCGAAAACAACATCAAAACCGGCACCGTCTGTATAGTTGGCAACGTAGTCGGCAACTGTTTCCGTCTTGTAGTTTATACCGGTAGCCCCCAACTCCTCGATCAGGGCCAACTGCTTGTCACCGCCGCCTGTGGAATAGACCTCCGCTCCGAAATGGCGTGCCAGCTGCAGGGCGACATGACCGACACCGCCGGAACCGCCATGGACCAGTACTTTCTGGCCCTGGGCCGTGCCCGCCCGTGTCAGCCCCTCATACGCCGTGATGCCCACCAACGGTAAGGCGGCCGCTTCACGCATGGAAAGGGTTTTCGGTTTGTGAGCGATCAAATTGGCATCCGCAACCATGTATTCCGCAAGGGTGCCCGGCAAATCACCCAAGCCTCCGGCACAGCCGTATACCTCATCGCCAACAGCATATTCAGAAATTCCCTGGCCCACCGCTTCGACCGTGCCGGCGAAGTCCATCCCCAAAACAGCCGGAAGTTCCGGTGAAATCGGCAGCTCCTTGCCCATCTGGCGAATCATGGTATCGACGGTGTTGATGCTGGTTGCCGCAATTTTAACCAATACGTGGCCCGGCTTGACCTCCGGCTTGGTGATTTCCGTGGACTCAAATACGTTGGAACTGCCAAAGTCCCGAATTATCATGGCTTTCATTGGTCTTTTTCTCCTTTTGTTTTCTCCTGACGAAATCGTCATCATTTCAATTGAACTCAGCCCGGATATTTCACGCGTTCGAGATGTTCATTGACAAGGCATCCGGGGCGCCGCTGTACGAATGCTACCGCAAGCCCCTGATAACGCGGCCAATGGGCATCTCGGGCGCGCCCGCAGGGTGAATTTTTTCGATGATTCTGGCAATCGATGCAGGGTACAAGGTGTCACCTGAAAAGTATTCCCCGAATAGCTTTGATAATCCTGAATATCGGCATAAATTTTATTGCGTAGAAAAAATTTCATGAAATGTTCGGGTTAGCAAGGTGAGGGGAGAGTAGTTATTGCATCCTGATGTCGCAAGTAGGCACTATTTAATGACGTAGTAACAAAATGTATACTAATGGGGGCAAAACGAAAGGGTACCTCGAAATGGATCATCGGATGCCTGGTGGGGACGACTTTGGAAATTATCGGCGGAAAATGGAAGGACGTTATCAATGCCGAACAGCGCGGGATCATGCTGAAGATGGTGCCGGGGGATATCGTCAAGGCGATCAATTTAGCAGGATTACATTCCATTATCCTCCGACCACAGCCGGATAGAAGCCTTGCCATAAAGATTTCATTATTTACCCTTTGATTCTCCTCCCTCCTTCTCGAGAATCGTGTCAAGCGCTGCAGCTGCCCCGGCGGTGACGGCCTGTTTTTTCTGCTCGGATGTCAATTCCTCAGAAGGCGCTTCCCCGGCCCGGGCCGTGCTGGCCGGGCCGACATCCATTTTTTCGGCCAGCTCCGGGGCCAGATCCACAATGACCTTGCGGTGGGCGTAGTGGATACCTCTCTTTTCCAGGGCTTCGGTGATCCGCCGGAAGGCTTCCCGACGGATGACGAAATGGGTGCCGGGCCGCGCCGTGAATTTCACCCGAAACGTCATCACCGAATCTCCTACGCTGCGGACTCCCTGAGACTTGACCGGTTTGATAAAGTCGGGGCCGAGATTCTCGTCCAGCAGCATTGCTTTGCCGACCTTCTTGATGATTTTGCGCACCTTCTCGATGTCCGTGTCGTAGGGCAATTGCAGGTTGAACTTGACCACGATGCCGCCACGCATGAAGTTGGTGATGGACTTCAAATCACCCAAAGGCACAATCTGGAGCATGCCCCGGTGGTGGCGCAGCTTGATGGTGCGCAGGGTGATCTGCTCCACAGTGCCGGAAACGCCGCCGGCATCCAGGTATTCCCCGACCCGGAAGGCATCGTCCATGAGAAAGAAGATGCCCGAAAGGATGTCGCGCACCAGTTTCTGGGCCCCGAACCCGATGGCAAGACCCACCACCCCGGCCCCCGCCAGGAGCGGCCCTATATTGATGCCGAGGGCCGAAAGCACAATCAAGGTCGTCATCACCACAATGACAACCCCCAGAAACTTACGGAGCATGGGCAGCAGTGTCTGGGAGCGATCCTGTGCAACACCGCCACCCCATTCGTCGTCTTCCCCTTCTTTTTCAGCCTCCACGACGTAGCCGCCCTCGGCCAGCTTGCGGCCGATGGCAGTACTGATAAAATCCCATGCGGCGTGGGCCAACAGAAGGGTTACCAGAATTTCTACAACGGCGTCCACAGCCTCTTCCCCAATAGGGACGCCCAACCCCCAAACATCCAGGAACCAGAGCATAACGGCAATGAATACCACAAGGCGCACCACCCGCCGGACGATGACGAGATAGCTGCCTTTGTCCGCCTGTGAGGTTTCGGCTGCTTCGGTGCCACTCTTTTCAGCCGCTTCTTCAGCCGGCGCCTCGAATCGCTCTGCGGTTTTTTTGACCACGGTGGACTCAAAACACCAGACGGCCAGTCGGTCCAGTACCAGGTAAATTGGGACGATCAGGATGCTTAAGACAAATGTTCCGCGAAAGCGAATGGCATCGGCCATCACAAGGTTGACCATCGCCAGCAGCCACACCAGAAAGAGGTAGGCTGTCACAAGGATGTGCCACATATCGGCGAACTGGCGCCGCAACCAACGGCCCGTCTTGCTTTCAACCAACCCCGGCTGCATTAGGTGCTCCTTTACACGCAGCCGGTTACCCCATACCATCTCAGCCAAAATCAAAATGATTGTCGAACCGAAAATAAAATACCACCAGGTCTGGGTGGGCAGAATAGTATTCAAATGCTGGAGTAGCACCAAGCCGATCATACCGACGGCCAGAATGCCGGTTGCCAGTAGCAGGCGATGTGAAAGGTAGTGAGCGGTTGCATCCGAGATACGGATCAGCCGCAGCTTCGCGGTCGCTTTGGAAAAAACGATTTGCAGGAGGTCCGCCGCCAGTCGGATGACCGTTGTCGCCAGCAGGACGGCCAGGAAAAGTAAACGCAGGCCTCTTTCCTCCTTGTCGATGAAAAGGAGGAACAGCGTAAACGCGACCAGAAAAAAAACAGCAAGGCCCAACAGTTTGGGAATAAAGTGAATCAGTGCACCCCAGAATTTGAGGATGCCCTCCATACCAGGCATGTTCTCGACCTGGCTTCGGAAATGCACCGTCAGACGGTCGAAGGTTCTTTCCGCAAGGTACCCGGCCGCCAGGAACACCAGGACGATCAAGACCATCTTCCATAACTGTCCAGCCCCTCGGTCATCCGTCAACCGTGTCACCGCCTTCGCAACATCGCCCGGAATCGCCGGTAGACTTTCCACCAGCCGCACGCTCCGGCTTACAAACAGCTCGTAGCGGCTGTCGAACCAGCGGACCGCACGAACGAAAGCGCTCTCCTGCGGGATATCCGCCGCTAAACCCCTTTGAGCTTCGGCCTGCAGTTGGGCGATCAGCAGGCGCCGCACCTGGTCATCGTCGAGACGGGCCAATATCGCCGCGATATCACCGACGCCCAAATCCTTTTGGAGTGTGACCACTTCCTGGCCTGGTACCTCCCGGCTCTCATGGGCCTGGGCTGCCCGCGCAGGATTGGCGGCCAAGACAGAATTTGACAGCAGCAGGATAATGACAAGCGCTAAGCAAAACGTTATCTTCTTCATGCCTATATCCTTATTTAAAAATTCCGGCTTCTGCCGAAAGGACGTCGAAATGTGAAATGTTCATCGACATGCAGCGGCCACTCCTTTTGTCATTTATGCATTGCTTCGGATAATGGACCATTGCTTCAAAAACGCAGAAAGCAATGGCGGTGAACACACGTTGCCATTGCCTTCACATCTCCTTTTCGAAGCAACTATTCCTGGCCACCATCCCCGTAATTAAATTCCAGCTTAAAATCCCGGCGGCGCATCGGACCAGGGATAGCCTTCCTTCGCCAGTTCATAGGCGAAATCAAAGAGTTTGCCCATATAAACCGGGTCGAAGTCCTCTTTGGGCGTCGCATCGAAGCCTTCGGGGATATAAGCCAGGTTGAAATCGATGCCATCCCGCTGGCAGTCGAGGTAAATCCGGTACATGTCCCCGATGCCCTGGGTTCGAATGAGGGAATCGATGGATACGTTGGCAATGGGCAGAATCGATGGGTGTACCGTTTCCCAGTCGGGATTGAGAGGTGAATTGCGAACCACGTACACCTCGGGCGTGCCAGGCACCTCGAGTTTTTCCAAAACCTGTTTCCAGTCCATACTGGCCGGGTAAAGGAAAACCTGGGAGGCGGTGCCGCCGTCTACATGGATCTCATCATAGGGCTTGCCTTCGGCTTCCACCTCGATCAGCATCGGGGGGAAGACCGCAGGGATGGAGGCCGAGGCCAAGACGACTTGATGAATCAGCGCCAGGGCATCGGGATGCCCGCTGACGGCGATACGGCCGATATTCCAGATCACCGGGCGCTTGGCGTCGAGGTTGGTGGTGGACACAAAGAGCCGCCGTCCCCTCCGGTGCTCGGCGGCGATGGCTTCCATGACCGCCTGGTTGATATATTTGGCCAGCATTTTTCGCATGGGGGCCGTGCTGACGGCCGAAGATCCGGTGAGAGCATTCAAGAGGCTGTGCTTGATAACGAGGTCCTTGGTGGAATAGGCGGTGTACATTTCCTTGAGTTGGGCGTCATAGGCCGATCCCAGAAAAGCAAAGGGTGCTATAAGGGCCCCGGTGCTGATGCCGGTGACCATGGTGAATTCGGGGCGGGTTCCGGTAGCGGACCACCCCGCCAGCAGCCCGGCCCCGAAGGCACCGTTGGCCCCGCCGCCGGAAAGAGCCAGGTAGTGGTGGGTCCGCCCCATGATGCCAGGGAACTGGGCTTTCAGTTTTTCCCGTGACTGCCCCAAAACGGCGCCGGCGAAATTCGGGGTTTCGTCCCCCCAGAACTTGGCCCGGGGGATCCCCGGGATCTGGGCCTGATCACCGAGTGCTTCCGGCAGAGGGTTGCGTGTCGGTATCGTACCGCATCCCGAGAGAAAAAAAGTCGTCAGGGTGAGCATGGTCAGCGCTGCTATGAGGCTGGTTTTCATGGGGTGTCCTTTCTGTTTTTTTCTTGACTTCTCCGGCGATGAACCGGCCACCGCAAGCCTCTATTTCCCCTGGACATGTTCCAGATAGGCTTTCACCTTACCCGCCCAGTATTCGAAGGCCTCCTCGGCGGAACCCCATTTCGAGAACCGATCGCCAAAACTTGCCGACCTTTCATCCTTGGCCACGGCCAGCACCTCGTTGCTCATGGAATCGAGAGCCATCATCTCCGTACTGGTGGCGCCCGATCCGGCCCAGGATCCTGTGGCCCCTTTCTTCAACGTGCTGACGGCCAACCCCACGGGCACCACCGTCGAGATGGCGCTGATGCCGGGATGGCTCTGCTCGAGATCGGTGATGGCAAAGCGGATCCGCAGGACATCGATGCCCGGCTCCGTCTTGATGGGGTAGCTGTCCTTAAGGGTTTCCGCGAGCGCTTTGTTAAAGCCGTCGGCCAGTTTCTTCAACTCGCCGGCGTCGATGCCCTTGTACTCGGAGGCGTCATCAAAGAAAAACACCACGCTGTCGAGCATCACGTAGTTGTAACGGCCCCAATCGGCATCCTCTTTAATCCAGCGCAATTTGGCCCCGTCTTTGGGCCCGGGCTCCAGCTGGTCGTAGTAACCTTTCAGAAAACCTGTTTTGGCATAGGTTGATGAGGCATCGCTACCCCCGTTTGTCGTGGCGCAGCCTGCGATCAGCAACATGGCCGCCATTACACCTAATGCTTTTTTCATCGATACGCCCTTTCTATTTTGGTTCGAAACTGAACTTCTGGCCCCCCACGGACATCCCGGCCATCAGGCCGCCCTTTTGATGGACAAAAGCAGCCATACCATTGTGGTATACCGTCTTGGCCTGAGCCCCGGTCTTGGGGCCGGCCGTAACCCCGGCTGTCTTGCCGGCCGTGCCGGCCGAGGCATGAAGCCCCTCCGTGTGGACCACCCTTCGGATCAATCATCGGTGCTGAGGGGTTTGATGGATCCACTGGTGCGTTTCAGAAAGGATTTGAATTCGGACGATTGCCTCAGTACCTGGCCGGCGGTGGTGATCAGAAGATCCACGTCCTCATCCCCCAGGTCGAAGTTCGTGCCGATCTCGTTGAGGGCTCGACGCTGCTCGGCGTCGCGAACCGCATTGAAGCTCACCTCGACAAAATCGAAGGTTACCGGCCGCTGCGGGGTGGAAACTTGCTTTGTCCAGTTATCATAGGAGTAGCGCACGATATCAAGGGTGTCGTAATTGTAGCGGCCGATCTGGTCCGAACTAATGCTTTGGATCACATCCGCAATACCCGGTGTATCTCTAAGAAGAGACCATTTCGCTTTTTTTTCAGCGAACGAGTTGACCGAGATGATCAAAACATGGCGTACTGCGGGGTGGCCGAGGTAGCGGAAGGTCTCATGGGCATCTTCCTGAAGGCTGAAGGGGGTGTAAAAGGCCCGCAGCCCTAAATTGTCGGCGATGCCGCCATCCACCAGGTGAAGCCACGGCCGTTTCTTACGGTCCATATAGCTCATAAGGCCACGCGCCTCTTCTTTTCGGGAGAATTCGCCAACGTCTTTTTCGGCCGCCGTCAGCCAATCCGGCGGTTCGAATCCGCAGGACCCGGCATAGCTTTTGACGGTTATCGGGGTGAGAAGGACCGGCACGGCCGAGGATGCGGCGACCGCCCGCGACAGCGGGTATCGATCAAGGTCGGCACAGATCATTTCAAAAAAGGGCGGAAGAAACGCAATCCGCATACCCGTGGCCAGATCGGTGGCGTTGATCACTACTAACGGTGCTCCCGGCCGCTTGAGATCCGCAAAGGTCGCGTGGCCAAAGATATTCTCGTCGTAGTATGCGGCGGCCATATCGCTCCGGCCGTATATGTCGCTCATGAGCGGTATCGCGTTGACGGGATTGAACAGCTTGCCGATCAGGGCGCCTTCGACGTTTTTGCGCAGGAAACGGCCTTCGAACTCCTCGAAGATCTTTTCGCCCCTCAGCCCGTAATAGGCGGATGTAAAACTGCCGCCTGAAACCGAAGAGATGACGTCCACCTCCCGCAACAACGAACGTTTGCCCGATTCAGTCAAAACCGTGGTGTCGCCGAGGGCTTTAAGGGCGCCATAGGCGAATGCCGCAGCGCGGGTTCCTCCGCCGGAAAAACCTAACAAGACAAGCAGGTCGTTCGAACTTAAATCCTCTGACAGGACAGGCTTGGGCGGCGTCCATTGGGCAAGGGGCTTATCGGTGGCCGAAAAACTGGCACAACCGGCTAAGACCATGATCAGACCAAAAACAACCGGGTCAGAAATCTTCAGCAGACGTCTACGTATATGCATTTTCTTCCCCATTCATCACTGCAGGCTTACAAATTCGACATTAAACATCCGAAACAATGCGGTCCATCCACTCCCGGGCAGCCGCAACGGATTGAAATATTCGAAGGTCTTAATCGAAGACGGGTTAGGAAGATCCCTATGGGGCGTAAGCATCACTTCCCTTTCGTTCGGCGCAAAAGTTGTTTTATACCGCATAAGGCGGATCACTCACATCCCAGAATCTGCACGGCATCCTGCATGCTGAAGCCCGACCCCTCGATCACATATTCGCATTCCCTTCCGCTGCTATTCCTCAGCATCACCGTGCCGTATCCGCTCAAATCGCCATTAACCCTTTCACCGGTAAAAAAGGAGCAGGGTTGGCTTTCGTTATCCGCCCAGGGGCTGTGATCTTCGCTAACCATGCCAGCCTGATAGGCGGCTACATACATATCATCATCGGTTTTGATGATAACCGTACCTTTGCGGCAGACATCGGTGCGTTCCACGACACCATCGTCTGCCAAGGCGGGCCCGACGGGCATAAGAACCACCAAAATGCCGAGCCATACGATATGACAGATAATCTTTTTCATGTATCTGCCCGTTGCTTTGCCGAATCCATGAACGCGGCTCCCTGCCTGGCAGTGCTCTTTTCATAAGACTATATTTTTATAGCCTTCACGCATTCAATCGCACTGGAGAACGAGGTGACAACAACTACGCAACACCGCCATCCCGAAAGAGCTATGTCTAAGGCAGCTGCTCTTCGAGAGATTTCCGGCCACGGGAAAGCATTATTCCCGAAAAGGGCTGCCGTTATCCGGTCACAACACCATTCCGCCCCTGACAACGAACCGTCGGGTTCGTCATCAGAGACGCGGGAAGGATGGCGTTTTTAGTCAATACCGCAATGCGCCTTGATTTCAGCGATGCGCTTGTCGATCATTTTGTTGTATTCGCCGGTTGCCACTTCAAATTTGGTGCCTTCCGTTCCGGTCAGCACACCCACCACCAGGCTGGCCGGAACAAGGGCTGTCACACCCTCGGCGATCTGTTGGGCCACATGCGTTTTCTCATGTTCAAGCGCACGCAAATCGCCCTCCGCCGTAGCGCAATTGATGGGTTGTTTCATCTCCTTTTCGACCTTTTTTTGTTGCATGGCACAGGATGCCATCGTCAGAGCGAGGCTGACTACCAAGACTGCAATCATCAATTTCTTCATTTCTGCTCCTCCTTGCTTGATGGTTTTATGATGTTAACCCGCCAACGGTTATGTGCATCGATAGGCCCAGCGGAATCCCGGGTGTATGAATCCAGCGGGGAGCGGTGCCCGTTTTCAGCACCAAAGCCGGCGGGCCGCCGGCAAATGCAAGCTTCAGAGTACCTGTGCGGGCATCGAAAGTGCCGCGCACCGCTATTGCAAACGAACTGTTCGGTCCGAATACCGCCACCAGATCGTTGCTTGCCGCGCTAGTGAAGGCGCCGGGTTGGCACCGCAGGCCGCTGTGGTTGTGCCAAACATGCTGTCTATTCTATCCTTTGAAATATGACCTCAAAGCGCTGCTGCGTGGCCGCCTGGTAGTAGATCCCCACCAGCCGGTCGCTGTCTTGCCGGTAGGCCAGCATGTAGGTGCTCCCGGGATACCCCTGATCGCGCAATTCGACCAGCACCATCAGGTTGCCGCCTTCAAGCACCCATTCCGAGCGTGAAACATTAACCGGCCGTGGATTGAAATAAGCCGCTGTCAAACCGCCATCGAAAGCGGGATTGCGCAGTTCCAGAACATAGTTTCCATCCGTTCGCTGCCAGCGCCCCACAACCTGCACAGAGTCTCTCTGAGACTCACCGGCAGACGCAAGGAAATCCTGCGGGCCTGCTCCAGCAGCAACGACAAAGAAGAAGATGAAGACCAGGGCACGGCCCAACCAGCCCTGGTCTTCTGCGGCCTGGGTCTGCATGGCAACTCTTGCTTTACGGATCATCTTATGCCTCATAAAACACGGGATCCTTCCGGTTAGTCGAAGGGATAATGGAAAAACGCTATGGCGTTTTCACCCGGCATACGGCCGGTAACCCCGTCATATCCAATCGCAAACGCCGCTGCACCGGCAGGTATGGTAAAGTCGCGGTGGATCTGGCGTTTTGCGACGGCCAGCTCCATAAAATCGCTGTGGTCCAAAAAAGAAAAGAAATTATGTATCCCGATCACTTCCCCCCGCCCATCCAGAAAATAGAGGTGAAAGGTCAACTCGTTGATGCTCTTGTAGCGGATGTTTCCCGACCCCCAGATCTTCAGTTTGTCGCCGGCCTTCCGATACTGGTAATGGACCGTCATGTCGCGGGTCTTGAAGGTTTCCGAGGCCGTCCCTTCGCTGGGGATAGCCACTCGATAAAAGTCCGGCACCAGCCGTCCCACATCCCGCTGGCCCAAAGACTGGCAGCCCGCCAGGCATGAGGCCCAGATGATACCGGTGCATAATACCGCCATTGCAGTCCTGAAAATTCCAGTTCTAGCGCACATCGTCAAACCTCGCTTTCACCTTGCGGGTTGAGAAACACCGCTCCCCGGGCCGATCCTGGCTCCGAAGATTTCGCGTTTTAATAAAATCGGGGAGCGGATGCCACCATCATTCATCCAGCATGCCGATAGCCATTTCCACCCGGCGATTTTTAGCGCGACCCTCGGGGGTGTCATTGTCCGCGATAAAGTTGGTCGCTCCGTACCACAGAAGAACAACCCGATCCGGGTCGATGCGGCTGTGCTCCAGAAGGTAATTTTTGGCGCTCTGGGCTCGCATGCGCGATAGCTGCAGGTTGTATTCCGGATGCCCCTTGCTGTCCGTAAACCCCGCCAAAACCGCGTAGGCTTTTGGGGTGTTTTGCAGAAAGTCCGCCACCTGCCGTAGATTGTTGTGATCCCCTGGTTGGATGGCAACTTGGTCAAAAGCGAAATTGATGTCGTTAACTTCCACACCGACCACCTTGCGCTCGGTGATCGTTTCCACTTCCACCGTGGAATCCACAACGAAGAGTACCCCCTGTCCCCACAGGGGATTCTTGTAGAAAGCGTCGAAGGATACCACCCGTGAGCATTCGTTATACGCAGCCATGTCATTGAGCAGTTTTTCGGCCTTGGGTGTGGAGGCTGAACTGATCAGGTAGAAGCAGACGTTGTATTTGTCCACCAGGGGCTTGGCAACATCCAGGGGGCGCTGCTTGGTAACCCGGTTGTAGGTGTAGGTTCCGTCGGTGAAAATGAACACCACGGTCTTGCCGGAAAGTTGGGCCAGGATGGGATCCAGAGCGGCGATGCCCTCGGCCAACGGGGTCGGCTGTCCGGCAAATCCCCCGGCGGTCTCGGTGTTGGGCAGTTGATCGATGGCGCGGCCAAATGCAGCCCGGTCGTAGGGTTGCACTTCGTAATACGCCTTGAAGGGCGTGAAGCAATACAGGCCGGCGTTATAGCCCAGCTCGGGCAAAATAGCATTCTGCTGCTTTAAAATCTGCAGCTCGGCGTCGAGTTTCTGTACCCCGGCTTTGTATTCCTTCGCCATCGAGCCCGAGGCGTCGTAAAGTACAATGAAGTTGTCGGTCGTTGCGATGAGCATCTCGCGGGTGATGATGTTCTGGGAGATGTCATCTTCGGTGATGATTTCGAAAGCGCCGACAGAAGGGACAAACAATAGCGTCGACACAAACCATACGGCAATGTAAGTGGCCAAAGGGCGTCTCATAGCATCCTCCTTTACGATTCCAATTGGCGGCTTTTCCGCTTGACAACCATTATGCCGCAACCATGCGTTTTTTTATTCTAAAAGCCCTATAACGCATGACGCATGTCAGGGAATTTGAATCGCTTCGCCACCGAAGCATTCTCCCTGGGTTCCTTCCCAGGGGTCGTCCGGGTTCTTCTTGGTGGCGTACCCGACCCGGCCATGGGGTGCGTTGTAGGACTTGGTTCCGCCTTCCGGCAAGTGGCCGCTCCAGTAGGTCCCTTCCTCGACCCCGTCTTTGTCGAGATGGTAGATTTTAAGGTAGATATCTTCGGTGGCCTGAAAATAGCATTGCCCGGCTTCCTGTGCTGTAATTCCGGCCGGCAGTCCCCAGAGCATCAAGACTGCGACGATGACTGTCCATGTCCATGTGCGTTTCATAAGACCTCCTCCGGGATAGAACCCCTCCTAATGTTTGAAGTATAGCCGATTAACCCCACCCGCATCCGGGTTTGGACGTTCAAAATCGCCATTCGAGGGTCAGACAGAATACGTGCAGACTGACATCGTCATACGTTCCGGAGACGCGTCCCGCCAGCGGGCCCCGATCCGTGTCCATATCGATGTCACCCACCCAAACCAGTTCGTAGGCGCCCGTGAGGCTCAGGTCTTCCGACCAGTCGTAACGGCTCCCCAGGCCGAAGCGCCAGTTTTCGCCCACCGGCATGTTGGGCTCCACGTCCGATTCGTCCACCATCTCGCTGTCGTAGGCCACGCCGCCGGTAATGCGCCAGGCATCGGACGCCTTGTATTCGGCCCCTAACGCCACGTGCCAGGTGTCCTTGTAGTCCATGTCCACGGTCAGGCTGGTGGACGTCAGTGAGGTGAGGCCGATGTGGACCTTGCCGAACCGCGACCAGTCCTGCCAGCCCAGATTGGCCATCAGCGCCAATCGGTCGGTGAGTTCGTGGTAGGCGCTGAACATCACTGCCTGGGGCATGTACATGCCCAGGTCCAGCCTGGCGTCCAGCAAGCCCCGGCCGTCGAGGGAGGCCGCGAGAACCGGGCCGAGCCCCTTCCATTCCACCCGGTCGGAGAAGTCGAGCTTTGCTTCCGAGAGGTAGGTGAGGCCGAAGCGGGTCCCTTTGCGGGGTTCCGTCAGAACACCGAGGTTGAACTGGGCGGTCCAGTCCTGATCCTCGACCTTGAGCTCGCCGTCGCCCAGGAGCGGATTGATGTTGTTGACAGCGACCTTTTCCTCCATCATGCCGTAGATGGCCGCCACGCCCGCGCCCAACGACAGCCAGTCGTTGACTTTCCAGGCCACGGCGGGCTGGACGGCCATCCCCTGGAGGGTGGCCTCCTTGACGTAATAGCGGCCCACCCAGTCACTCTCGTAATCGAGAGAAAGACCGAAATAGCCGTTCACAGAGAGTCCCAACCGGAGTTGGTCGTTGACCGGGTGGACATAATAAAGTCCTCCCGCCGGCATCCAGCCGCTGGTGTCGCCGTCCTTGGCCGGTGCACCACTGGGGAGGGTCGCGGCTGCGGCCGACGTGTTGCCGTCGGGGCTGAACTCCATGTCCATATACACCGGCTGAGTGCCCATCAGGACGGAGGGTTGGTCGATGCGGGTCATTCCGGCCGGATTGGTGAAAACCGTGGCGGCATCATCGGCCCGGGCGGCATAGCCGGCCCCGGCCAGGCCCACGTCCGGACTGCCGACTTCGTAGAGGTAAAGGCCGCCGGCGGAGGCACCATTCACGAATGAGAGGGAAAAAATGATGATAAATAGGATAGGGCACCAATAACGTAACATGGGAATTACGCCTCCTTGTCTTTTTGGGTTTCTCTGGTTGTAAGTTCTGCCCTACGCACTTCGGGATTCTGCGCCGGATCGCCATGCGATGAGGTTGATGGGGTGTCTTGTAACAATCGTACCTCCCGCTGGGGGAAAGGGAACGATATGCCCGCCGCTTTGACGGCGTCGTAGACCGCCGTATTGAGATCGCTGCGGATTCGGTTGTAATTGATGGGCTGGTCGGTCCAGCAACGGAGCTCGAAATGGATTGCGCTCTCGCCGTATTCTAAGAAAAGGCATCTGGGTGCCGGCCGTGCAAGGATCTGGGGCTGAGTCCGGGCTACTTCCTCCAGCAATTGAATGATTTTTTTCGGATGCGACGCATAGTTGATCCCTACCGGCACCTGGATGCGCCGCAGATGATCACTGAAAGTCCAATTGGTAACGTTGGCCGTAATGAACTCGGCATTGGGGATGATGATGTCCGAACCCTGGCGTGTGCGCACGGTGCTGGCACGGAACCCGATCCGCCGCACCTCGCCGTAAAGCCCGCTCACCTCTACGGCGTCTCCCACGTGGACCGGCCGCTCGAAGAGCAGGATCAACCCGGAGACGAAATTGTTGACCACGCCCTGAAGGCCGAAGCCGATGCCTAACCCCAAGGCACCCGCCAGAACGCTTACCTTGGCAAGATCCATTCCCAAAAGCCCCAAACCAATGACGAACCCCAGCGCCAAAATGGAATAATGAATCAGACGCGAAGAGGCATACGCCGTACCGCTCGGGGTGCTGGCCCGGGAATAGACTTCTTCCTTGAGGGTGAAGCGGAGAAAGGCCGACAGCAGGTAGGACACGGCCATGGCCGCAAGGAAAGCCATGATATCGCCGATGGAAATACTGATCGATCCACGTTCCAGCTTCATGGACAGAACGCCGCTTCCGATGGCCTGGATGGGGTCAAGAAACCCTAGCCGTTCACAGAGGCGAAGGGCCCAGCCCAGGACAGCCATCACCACCAGCAATCGATAGACGCGTTTGGTCAGCAGATCGCTATGATTTTGTACCATTCGAAGCAGCCGCAGGGGCCACAATTGCAGCCCCACCGCCAGGATACCGCCAAACACCCGCACGGCGGCCCAAAGCTCCAGGGCCAGCACACAGGCCGTCAGGGTGCCTGAGGTGATGAGCCGCGCTACCCGCATGTGACCGACGGCGCCGGCCGCAATCCCCACTGCCAGGTAAACGAGGACAAACTGAATAACAGTGGCGATGACCGACCGTCCTGTTCGGACCGGGTCATCCGAAACGATGGCTTCTCTTCGAGTGGTCAGCAGCCATCCCAGCACCAGCAGCCCGCCCAGGCCTTCAACCATCAGCAGCAAGGGTTCCACCACAAGGGCGCCGGCCAACAGCCCGCGCAACGTGTCCACCACGAACAACACGCCCAGAGCATACAGCCCCGGCATGAATTCCGCCCTGATCACCGGCTGTAAAAGCCTCAAGGTCGGAATAAATGCCAAAACCGTAAAAAGCTCCTGGACCATTGGCGGGGTCGGAGAAGCGTAGCGGGTGGCATAGAGCCACACCATGAAAAAGGAAGCGGCATACGGCCGCTCGAATAGCCCTTTAAGGGCCGCACCATTTACGGCATCGGCAGACCGCTTTTTAACGACACGGTGGACGGCCGTGAACACCACGGTCAGCACAATCAAAAGGACCGCCTGCAGGGGCATTCCTTTGTGGGGGTCACGGACAAATTGGACGATATCGGTGCGCACGGCCCCGGTCGTCTTGCGGACTTGATCGGGCAGCAGCCTTTTCGCGACAGCCCAGCTCTCCGAGTGCCAGATGGGTTCACGTTCGCGGGTCAAAAGGCCAGCAACGGCACCTTTCTGCGCTTTGTCGATATGTGCCAGGACGCCATTGCAGCGCGTCATTTCTTCGGATACCCGGCTCTGAAGATTCAGCACCTTGTCATGTTTGTCGCTCAGGGTCGTCCGACCCGCTTCGATGGCCGTCAGTACTTGTGCGACCTGATGCAGCGTGGCCGGCGGCGCCGCCGATGTACGCAAACGGTCCCGCGTCCGGTTCCACAGGGCGTGCCGATCTTCCAGGTGACTCAGGGCATCCTGCAAGGCGAGGGCCTTTTGGGTAAGCTGGTCGAGCCAGCCGCCAATCTGCACCTGCCGGGGCTTCCACCGCGCCTGAAGATTCTGGAGCGTTTCGATGGTCGCCGTTCCCTGAAGGACGCTTTGGGCTTCGTCTATTTCCGTCGCGATGATTTGGCGAACCTTGAGAAATTGCGATCGTATGTCATCGACGTCCGTAAGCGTGGCGAACTTGGTGGTCAACTCGGTCAGCAGGTTCGACACCTCGGTGGCGCGGGTGGCGACATTGTCCGGCGGTATCACCTCTTCCGCTTTGTCGGCCGAAGCAACCTTTTGTTCCTGGGATTCCTGTGCAACAACACCGGTAGCCGCCACCGTGCAAAGTCCCAACAGCAGTCCCAGGATGATCAGCAGCATTCCTCTATGGGTCAACCCGTGTCCCATTGTCCTAAGGTGTGTCTCCTTTTCCCGTGACGTATTGTCCCGGGATGGTCCGTCCCCCCTGGAGGGGCTGTTGCGATTGCCCTAATCGTCCGCCGCCTTAGGGGTGCTCGACCATATAGACCAGGTTGTTGCCCTGGACGACCGGTCGGTAGTAAACGCCGCCGCAATTGTAGTACTCGATTCCGCCCTTTGGGCTTGACACACAGCCGGAGGGAAGTTTGTTCACGACGGTCCCCACCGGCGGAGCGCCCGTGGGATGGGTTGGCGCCGGGGGTGGGGCGTGATGGGCCGGCGCCGGGGCCGGTGTGGTCGTATACGTTGTTGCCGCTGCGGAGGAATAGGCCATGTTGCGGCGGAAGACACGGCGGCTGGTGCGCCGGGCCACGCCGGCGTAGGACAGTGGTGTCAGGGGGCGTCCAATAATCGCGGCGGCTTCGTTTACGAAGTCGGCGGGTACCGGCACCCAGGGGGGGACGTCAAAGAGCAGCAGTGTCATCAGTGCGCCAATTATGAGAAGGGTTTGCGATCTTTTTTTCATCGTTATCTCCTTTACGGTTCCCGCGATGGCGACACCGGATGCTCATCCGGTTCTTCCGGAATCGGCGCCAGAAAAATCCGGAAGAGTTCGCGGTTGCCGAGATGCCGTCGCACAACCATGATGGCATTATAGCCCAGCAGCGCACCGGCAATGCAGAGAATGGTGGCCCACACATGGTAGAAGTCCGCCTGCTGGAAGAGGTGCTGTACGGCCGGGCCGAAGCCCCCTGCCGCGTGACGGCCTTCGAATCCTTTTTCAAGGATGAGCACCAGGGCAACACCCAGTGTATAAAGGACAGTGCGCAGGACCACATCGACCCAGGCGGGCTGTCTTCGCACCCAGTCCCCCAGGGAGACATGCTCGAGCACGAGCACCACCTTGGCGAGCACAAGCGCGCCCACAAAGGCCATGGACCACCCGCGGAAAGCGATGGCGTACTCGGCCAGGATCAGCCACTTGATCACCATCAGGGCCAGGATCCAGCAACCGAAATAAAGGGTTGCTATCAAGACCGCCCTGATTTCTTCTTTCAGTTTTGCTGCAAAGCTCATTTTTTCTTCCCGGTTTCTTTCGACAGCCCGTTCGGGGGAAGCGGGTTGGCGGGTGCCGCCGCTGACCCGTTTACCTATTCGTGGGTCATGCGAAGCTATTTACCACCGGCCGACCCGGTTCACGGGGCCGCCCCGGTTGACACCTACCCCCCGTCGCGCCACTCGGACAGTGGTGCGGCGGGCCACGCCGGCATAACTGACCGGCGTCCGGGGACGGCCGATAACGGCCTCCGCCGTGGCGACCATTTTTTCTGGTGGAAGCTTGACGTCGCCGTTCCACAACCATCCGGCAGCCGCCAATCCCAATATGAGAAGACTTTTTCCGAATGTGCGTTTCATGGATTTCCTCCTTACTCCGCACCCGGCGGCAGTTCGTCAAGTTCAAGGAGCGCGTCGGGGTCGAGCGCTACGGCGCCTTCCGGGGGCGTGAACGTGAACGCGTCCTTCGGTGGCGTGACATCGGATTTCCATTCCTTCACCTGCAGGGTATACTGCGGGGCGCTGTTCAAGGTTTTGCTGGTGATGACCATCTTGCGCGGGATGGGCTGCGGTCCCACCGCCACCCAGAGCTGCCAGTCGGTGTCGAAGTTGCGGAAGGCCAGATGCTCGCACTCCACGCCGTCGATGACGCCGCGGCCGATGTGTTTGGCCTCCAGGATGTCTTCCGCGAGCACCGCATAAGAATTCGTCAGCAGCAGGTCGGCCCCCGGCAGGGCAACGCCGTGGCCCTCCCTCAACGCATGGATCAGGTCATCGACGGTGCCCGGTGCTTCGAACCGGGCGTACCCGTTGACGTGCTTTCCATAGACGCTGGTGGTCTTGCCGTTGTAGAACATTTCCACATCCGCGTAGCCGCCCACCCGGTGGGCGCGCAGCTTGTCCGGGCGGTGCAGCAGGGCCTGACCGGAATTGGTGAACTGGATCTTCTCCAGTTGCGGGGTGATGATTTCGATGGCGCTGTCGAAGGTGAGTTCGATGGTTTCCTGGCTGCCCACATAGTCCGACATGGCCTTGAGGATGGCCGTGGCGTCGTCCTCCTGGGCCAGGGATACCGCCGGGGCGGCCGCCAAGGTTGCCACCAGGACCCATGCCGTGGCGAGTAAAAGGTATTTTGCTTTCATGATTTTTCTCCTAATATCATTTCCGCATTTCTTATTGTTGCTGCCCTGGTCGTCATCTTGCCGCCGCCTGATGTAAGCGCATGGATCCGAGGGCCCCGCTCATAGCGGCCACCGCCTTTCGCTTTGATCACTTCGGTGGCGCAGACCGGCCCGGATGCTTGCGGGCCGGCCTCCGCGTTTCACGATCGCGATGACAACACTTTCAGGGCGCCGTGCCGGTTTAATGCGGCCCGCCCTGCAGGTGTTTGATCGGGTTGCCGTCCACGGCCGTCGCCTGCGAGGCCTCGAGCTTGTCGAGGTCCTTTTTGCTCAGCTGCGGACGGTCCACCCTGATGGTCAGCTTGTTGAGCTTGGCCGTCAGCGCAAAGGGCGGTTTGTAATCCGCATCGTTGACACCGGTCAGGGTGTCGGAGCCGATGTCGAAGGACTCGTCCCACTGCAGGATGATCGGCAGGGTTCGTTTCATCTCCTTGGTGTCCACCACCTTGCCGTCCACTTTCAGCGTGCCGGTGCCGCTGCGGCCGATGCCGCTCATATTGTTGAAGGCGAGGGTGCCGACCCCGAGGCCATCGTATTTGAAATCGAATTCGATGGTGTGCTTGCCGGGGCTGAGCGCCTCGGGACCTTCCCACTTGACGCGCTTCAGATTGACCAGGTTCCACAGGAAGACCGGCTTGCCCTCGAGCAGGTAGAAGCCGTAACCGGCGAAACGGCCGCCCGAGGTCAGGATCATGCCTTCGGCGCCGCCCTTGGGCACCTCGATGTCCGCGGTGATGGTGTAGGACGCATTGAGGAGCATTGGCGAGTCACCCTGGGGCAGACCGGTCATGGGCAGGGTGTAGACGAACTCGGAGCGACCGGCGGTGATGTTCGGCCGCGGGGCGACGAGGCGGGTCACCACCGAGGCGTCCATGGGCATCACCTGGTACTTCCGGGCCTCCGCAATGAACAGCTTCTTGAGCGCCTGCACTTTGTCCGGGTGCTGGTCGGCGATGTTGTTGGACTGGGTGAAATCTTCCTCGAGATTGTACAGCTCGAGCACCTGGTTGTTGAGCGGGTCGGGATTGGCGGCGCCGAAGGCCTTCCAGGGCGCGCGGTTGACCTTGGTGCTCAGGAGCCAGCCCTCGTGATAGAGCGCCCACTGGCCCATCATCTCGAAATACTGGGTCTTGTGCTGCGACGGCGCCTTGGCGTTGGCCTTGTCAAAGGTGTAGGCGAAGCTGGTGCCCTCGATGGGGGCCTGCTTGATGCCGTCCACATACTGGGGGGCGGGAATACCGGCAACCTCGAGAATGGTGGGCACCACGTCGATGACGTGCATGAACTGCTCGCGGAGCCCGCCCTTGTCCTTGATCCGCTCCGGCCACATCACCGCCATGTTCTGCCGGATGCCGCCGAGTCTCGAGGCATTCTGTTTGAACCAGGTGAAGGGCGTGTCGAAGGCCCAGGACCATCCGGCCGACATGTGGTTGTAGGTTTCTTCGGTGCCCCACACGTCATACCACTTCATCTGCAATTTGGCCGGCATGTCGTTGACGCCGTTGAACCAGGCCACCTCGTTGGGCGTGCCCATGGGACCACCCTCGGCGCTGGTGCCGTTGTCGCCGTTGATGTAGATAATGAGGGTGTTGTCCAGCTTGCCCATGTCCTCGACGGCCTGGACGACGCGGCCGATCTCCCAGTCGGTATAGGCGGCATAGGCGGCGAACACTTCCACCTGTTTGATGAAGAGCTTCTGCTCCTCGGGCGTCAGATCGTCCCAGGGTTTGAGCAGATCCTTGGGCCAGGGCTCCAGCCGGGCATCCGCCGGAATCACGCCGAGCTTCTTCTGGTTCTCGAAGATCCGCTCGCGCAGCTTCTCATAGCCGTCGTCGAACAGATGCATGGCACTGATCTTGTCCACCCATTCCTTGGTGGGGTGATGGGGCGCGTGGGTGGCGCCGGGCACATACTTGACGAAGAAGGGCTTGTCCGGCTGGATCTGGTTGATGCGGTTCAGATATTCGATGGCGTCGTCGGCCATGCCGGTAATGAGGTTCCAGCCCGGCTTGCCCTTGAAGGGATAGATCTGGGTGGTATTGCGAAAGAGGTTGGGCTGCCACTGGTTGGCATCCCCGCCGACGAACCCGTAGAAATACTCGAAGCCCAGACCCGTGGGCCACTGGTCGAAGGGCCCCACCGAACTGGCGGTAAAGGCCGGCGTGTTGTGGTCCTTGCCGAACCAGGCCGTGGCATAGCCGTTGTCGAGCAGAATCCGCCCGATGGTGGCCTTGTCCTTCTCGATGATGCTGTTGTAGCCGGGGAAACCGGTGGATTGCTCGGAAATGACGCCGAATCCCGCCGAGTGGTGGTTGCGCCCGGTGATCAGGGCGGCCCGCGTGGGCGAGCACAGGGCCGTGGAGTGGATATTGTTGTAGCGCAGGCCGTTTTTGGCGATGCGGTCCATGGTCGGGGTGGGGATGACCCCGCCGAAGGTGCTGGGCACGCCGAAGCCGGCGTCGTCCAGCATGATCACCAGGACATTGGGCGCCTTCTTGGGCGGCACGATGCGGGGCGACCACCAGGGCTTCGATTGCAGGGCGCCGTCCTTGATATCGCCCCCGAATTCGGGCTCGGGTGCCGGCAGCTGCTTGCCGCTGATGGTGGTGGTGGCGTTGGGCGTCCCCAATTCGCCGGTCACCTCTGGGCTTGTACCCTGCATGGTGGTGCAGGCCGCGAGCAACAGAACAGCCATTAGGGCAATAAATCCAATCGTTACTTTCGGCTTCACGTTGTGCTCCTTTCGTTGATGCGGTGATTGAAAACACCATTTGATTCTATTTCAACTGGTCGATCCATTTCGGTTCACCAAACCACTTCTTTTTCAAAGCTTTCATGACCCCGGCCTTGCGGAGGCCGTCCAGGACGTTCTCCAGCCAGTTAGCCAGGTGCGGATCGCCCTTGGGGATGGCGATGCCGATGGGCTCGTATGTAATTGGGGTGCTGGCGGCCACCAGACCGGCGTCCCGATGGCGGTAAGCGGCCACGACGCAGATGGGAAAGTCGGCGATCATGGCGTCGGCATCCCCGTCGATCACCATTTGCACGGCCTCATCCTTGGAGGCGGCCGTCAACAGGACGGCCCGGGTAGCGCCCTTGCGCGCCACCAGTTCGCTGGTGGTGCCCTTGACAGCGGCGAGCGTGAATTCCGCGCTGTTGAGATCCTCCATCCCCATGGCCTGGGCCAGGGTCGCCCGCTTGGTCAGAATCCCTTTACCCGAAGTAAAATAGGGGCCCACGAATACGGCTTTCAGGTTACGCTCCGGCGTGATGGTCATGTTGGCGATGATCATGTCGATGCGTCCGGCTTCGAGGGCGGGCAGGAGTTCGGCAAACGGTATGGGTTGCAGGCTCAGTTTGACGTTCATGGCATCGGCGATGATGGCAGCCAGGTCGGCATCCAGTCCGATGAGCCCATCTTCTTTGGTGGTCATGTTCAGCGGCGGCATGTCGCCGGACATGCCCACCCGCAGCTCACCTTTCTCGAGGATGCGATCCAGGACCGGCGACGGCGTGGTGGAAGACGCCGACGCTGGCTGCACCTGGGCACAGCCAAACAAAACAAAAATAATGAGAATGAAATCCAGCGTTCTAATAAGGTGGTGACGTTTCATGCATACTCCTTTTGGAATCGTTTCGGTTGGCGGCCTGCGGCCGCATATGTCGCTTACCGCCGGTGACACCCCATGCATCGGAACGTTGCCTGAACTTACGGCGACGATCCGGATGCACCGGGTTTGATATTTGCTGGACTCCGCATGCTTTCGATGGTGGCCATGCCCGCCGAATGGGTAATTCGATCGAACCGGATAGTCGGTGGTGCGCTGGCCATTTCCACCACGATCAGCACGGTTCGGAATTCATCGGATCGAAGGTGTTTCTGGAAACTGATCTCATTGGCCCAAACTTCCTCGAACATGAGGGTGCCCTTGTCCAACGCATCCTGGTAGAGGCTGCAGCCAAGGCAGCCTTCCTCCAGTTTGATCCGTTCGATCAAAGAACCAAGGATGCGCCGGGCCTCTTTGCGCTTACGGACCGGAATCCTCATCCGAAGCGTCGCACGGATGCTATAATCCATAGAGGTCCGATCGCTTACAGCAGGCGTTATTCCTGTAGAATCTGGCAAATGGAAGCACCTCGAGGGCGGTGATTATGGAAATGGCGTTTTAAAAAGATCTGAAAGACAGCAGAATGCGAAAAGCATTCCATAATGGAGGGTGCCACGGAAAAGCGCTGAATGGTCGGAATTATACAGTAATTCCGTATTGCTATGTAGTTATGGGTATATGCAAGAAAGGTGTGCTGCCTAAATACCGGCAATTTGCCGATATTTGGGCATCATTCGGTAGACCGCTGGATGCCCAGCTTTTTCATCTTGGATTGCAGCGTGGTGCGTTTCAGTCCCAGGATTTCGGCCGCCCCGTTTGGGCCGGAGATACGCCAGCCGGTTTTGGTCAGCACCGCCTGGATATGCCGGCGGTCCACTTCATCCAGAGTGGCCGCCGGGGGCGTCGACGCACTTTTTGATTCCGGCGTATGTATCTGTAGGATTTCACCTTTACTCAAGATCATGGCATGTTCGACGATATTGCGCAGCTCCCGGCAGTTACCCGGCCAGGCATGGCGCTGCAGGGCGCTTAGGCTTTTGCGGGATATGCGGTCGATGTGCTTGCCCAGCGTTTTCTCGTTGTGCTTGACAAACATCCAGACCAGCGGGGGCACATCTTCGGGGCGCTCCCTCAACGGAGGAATGGCAATGGGAAAAACATTCAGCCGGTAGTAGAGATCGCTGCGAAACCGGCCTGCGGCAACCTCTTGCGCCAGGTCCCGATTGGTGGCGGCAATAATGCGGACGTCGACCGTCTGGGTTTTGGTGGAGCCCAGACGTTCAAAACGCCCTTCTTCCAGCACCCGCAGGAGCTTGGCCTGCAGTTCGGGGGAAAGCTCGCCGACTTCATCCAGAAAAAAGGTGGAATGGTTCGCCACCTCGAAGCGGCCCGCCATGCGGGTGAGCGCCCCGGTATAGGCCCCCTTCTCCCGGCCGAAAAGCTCGCCTTCAATCAAGGTGGGCGGCAGGGCCGCGCAGTTGATGGTCACCAGGGCCCGTTTCCTGCGACGACTGAGGCTGTGGATCCTCTGGGCCAGGAGTTCCTTGCCGGTGCCGGTTTCGCCGGTCAGGAGAACGGTGGCATCCGTGTCGGCTACCTGTTCCAACTGGGCCAGAATCTTTTTCATGGCGCTGCTATGGGCTACGATACCCTCATGCCCCTGCTGGTGCACGATTTCATCCCGCAGGTAGATATTTTCCTGTTCCAGCTGATCTTTCAGCTCTTGGATTTCCACCATCTGATCATTTATCCGGGCATCCATTTCTTTGCGCTCGGTAATGTCGACGACAACCCCCATCACGCGCTCCGTCTGTTCCGAGGTCGCAGGACAGGAGCGACCGCGGGATACGATCCAGCGCATGCTCCCGTCGGGCTGCAGAATGCGGTATTCCAGGCGCACCATGTCGCGAGTCTCCAGGCATCGCGCCAGGGTGGCCTGGGCGCTCTCACGGTCGTCCGGGTGCACGGTTTCCAGAAACCGCTCGAAGCTCAATTCTTCGTCCGGGGAAAAGTGGAAGATTTCACGCGTCTTGTCAGTGGCCCAGAGCCATCCCGTGTCGATACAGATCTCCCAGAGTCCGGCGTCGGCGGCCGCGGCCGCCAGACGTATCCGCTCCTCGCTAGCAATCAGCGCCAATTCGGCCTTGCGCCGCTCCAAAGAATTGACAAAGATTTCGCCAAGAAGCTGCAGCCGTGGGATGTATTCCGCCGGCCAGCTTCGTTCGCGCGTGATTGAATTGATGGCAATGAGGTGGCCGACCGAATTCCCAAGAAGAATCGGTATGCAAAGATTGGAGCGAATGCCCCAGCTTGCCCAGGTTTGCTTGTCGACGTGGGCTTCGGGCGGGACCTGGTCAAAATTCGAAAAGCATACCGCCTCACCCCGTTCCGTCAATTGCCCATAGGCCCATGGGTTGATCGATCTGGGGAGGATCGTGTTTTTTGGAACCGTTGGGGCATCCGCCGAAGCGGCCACATGGGTAATTTGCCAAGCCTCTTTGCCCGGCATCGTTAGTAAAAGCGCACAACGGTCGACCTGGAAAATATCCAGCAATTCTGCCAGGGCATTCTCGATTTCCTCATCGATGCGTTCCCCGGGCAGGTTGATGAACCGTGCCGACAGATTGGATATCATCTGCTCGAAACGCAGGTGCTCGTCAATCGCGACTGCTTTCTTCAAGGGATCGCCACCTTATTTCTTAGTCCGGGTGTAATGGGATGAAGTCCAAATGGGTACGGGGAGAACCCTGTGGTCCTGACACAACAAATGATCTTACCGTTTTTCGCGTGCTTTAATCAAGTGTAAAAAGTCACTCATAGCAGCCGATCAAGCATCATCCGGCGACGCCCGCAACCGTCACTTCGATGGGTCTAATCCGGGAGCGGTTGTCGTGGTTGATCGCCACCACCTGCTGCCAGTTTTATTCGGAAATGATCCAAACTGAATAGCGTCTTTATTCAGGCAGAAACCCGATCTGAATACCATTTCAAGCCACCCCTGAAGTCTACTTTCGCGATTCGATAATCCTTAGCAGCTTCAGAATATCAGGTCTGTCAGGGTATGTCTCCAATAGTCGCAGGGTCATCTGCTCCGCTTTGTCCCAGTCGCGGCGTTCCAGATAAAAGGCGGCCAGGGCGTACTGATATTCCGGCTGGTTGGGTTCGATGGCAAGCGCCCTTTGCAGAGCGGATTCGGCTTCGACATCACGATGGAGTTTTTGCAGCAGAAGGCCCAGATTGTAATGAATCCGCGATCGCTGCGGGAGGCCTGAAGCGGCCTGCCCTAAATAGATAGTGGCTTCTTCGAAACGGTTTTCTTCGGCCAGCAGAAGCCCCAGCGAGTAGTGAACCTGATAAAGATCCGGGTGTTGGGCAACGACTTGTCGAAGGAGCTTTTCAGCTTCATTGTTACGACCGCGCTGATTGTAGAGCATGGCCAGGTTGACCTTGGCGGGGTAGAATTGATCGTCGATCTCGATGGCTTTGCGGTAGTGATGCTCCGCCTTGTCCGGCTGCCCCAGATTGCCGTATAGATTGCCCAGATTGTGCCGTGATGCGGCAAAATCAGCCGTATAGAGCATGGCCTGACGGTAATCCTCCAGAACCTGTTCGTATTGATGGCGCTCGGGGCCCTGAATGATATCCTCTGGGAGGGCGGCCAGAGCCTGGGCAGCTTCGATCCTTACGGCCCTTACATTATCATAGAGCAGCGGAACAAGCAGTCGGCGATGCCGGGCATTGTTCTGAACAGGAATGAAGCGCGCCGCCGCCATGCGGACCAACGGCTCCGCATCGGTCAGACCCTCTTCAAAAACCTTAAGGCTATCCGAACTGGGATAATCCCTCAGCTGGGACATTGCCGTCGCCCGGACGATGGCCGGCAGCAGTCGATCCCGCACCAGCCGGATGAGATCGGCTTCGGAACGCGGGTCTCCCCTGCGGGCACCGTCTAAAACCAACCCATAATGCGGTTTGGTCTTCTGGCCGTACCACCGGATGATATAGTCCTGGGCCCATTGGTACGACTTGTTCCAGTGGCAGCGGCTGCAGGCATTGGGCGCACCGGTCTTGGCCGTAAGATCGGGACGGGGCACGCGGAAGCTGTGATCCGGCCGGTAGTCAATGCCCATATAGACACGGCCCGGCATATGGCATTGCTCGCAGGACGCGCCTGATCCGACTTCGAACAGCACCGCACTGTCCGGTCCCTTGATGGGGTCCCCCTTTTCGCCGGCCTTTTTATGGAAATGGTGCGCGGCCGTATCGTAGACATCGGCCCGATGGCATTGCAGGCAAAGCGCATTGCCTTCTTTGACCCTCCGGGTGCTGTGCACGTCGTGGCAGTCGCTGCAGCGGATATCGCGGTTATACATCTTGCTTTGCATGAAAGAGCCATAGACGTAGACTTCTTCCAATATCTGGCCGTCAGGATAATACATGCCCTCGGTCAGCAACTGGGGCATGGCGTAGTCCAGAAAATCATCAAAGTCATGGGTGTTATCCCCAAGAGACGATCTTCGTGAATGACAGGGAGCGCATAGTTCGATCTGCTGGCGGGCCGGCAAATGGGTCGAATTCACGACCAGGTCGAAATCGGCCGTCTTCGGTCTGGCCATCTCCGGCAAACGCGCCCAGGCGATATGCCGGGATCCGGGTCCATGGCAGGCCTCGCAGCCGACATCGATATCCGCCCAGGTTGTTGCATACGCCCCGGTGTCCGGATCATAGTTTTTTTTCAGGTTGGTGCTGTGGCATTCGGCACACATACCGTTCCAGTTTTGACCGGCGTTTGTCCAGTAAAGCCAGTCGTCCGGTTCCGGAGCGCTCCCCGGATAGAGATGGTACCAGCGATTTTGGCGGACATCCCAGGCGATCGGCAGGCATTGCATACGACCGCCGGGGAATGGCACCAGGTACTGCTGCAGCGGCTCGACACCGAAAGTGTGGGTGATTTCAAAATCGGCCATTGCGCCCTTCGGCCCCTGGGTATGGACGAAATAACGCCCTTCCTTCCGGTAGAAGCGGGAGACAATCCCGTCATGCTCGAATGTGACGTTATTGAAATCGCCGCGTACGGTGGCATCGGTCGCAACATCCATTGCCATATCGTGATGTGAATTCTTCCAGCGGTCATATTGCGGTCGGTGACAATCGCGGCAGGCCTCACTACCCGCGAACGTTGCCAGGGTTTCATGCCCGGAGCGCTCATTGGTGGGAAACACGAAGCGCTCTTTAAGAATATAAAGCGGCAGGGACAGGACTATAACGAGGGTGGCGACAATCCCGGTTAGCGTCCAGGACCGCAGGGCGGCGTGTGCTTCCGATGGCGGGGCAGTCGATGTCATAAGCTATTCGTTGTCGTTCTTCGCGTAAACGACTTGATCGTCCCGAAACTGGCCGCGCCGGATGCGCTGGCCGAAGTCCACGTGAACCCATTCGTTCTCAATCGTTACGGGGAAACGATCCAGGGGGCGCGGTGCCGGTGCATTGATCACCCCTCCGGTGATGTCGAACACGGAGGCATGACAGGGGCATGCAAATTGCTGGTTCTCGGCATCCCAGGGGACCGTGCATCCCAGGTGGGTGCACTGTCGGGATAAGGCCATAAAACCGCCATCTTCGAGGCACACCAGGTAAAACCGGCCTTGCGGATAGGCGGTAACCGATCCGGGCCTGAAATCGCTGATACGACCGACGGTGATTCTCGTTTTCGCTTCTGGCAGCCCGGCCTGGGGTTTGCGGGGACGAAAAAAATGGATCAGCATGACGCCAAATTCCACAACCCCGATGGCCGCCAGAATTAGCCAGATGCGATTTAAAAAACGCCTCCGCGACGGCTGAATATCGCCAGGGGTCTGTGTCGGCGCTTCAGGCGCGGCAATCTGTTTGGGGCGCTTTCCACCGGCCGGGTTCTTTTTACGTTTTTTCATAATCATCCTCCCGGCCAGGTGAGCCGCATACCGGCACCCCGGAATCCGGCGCCGATAATGGTCAACGTCAGGAACACACTTGTCAGCAACATCAGGACGGCCTGAAAGGCACCATGTCGGGATAAATCGACCCGACGACGCAGAATGAAGAAGAACCCCGCCAGGCCTGCCAGTCCCAGGCCGAAGGCGATTTCACCGCTAAAAACCCTATGGATACCAGACGCGTGCCAACCCTCCGTGCGAAAGTATTCATTGAGGAAGACCCACAGCAGGGTAACGATGACGCCCCCTATGGCTGCAGCACCGGCGGCAATCCGATCCGGCCGGGTGCCAAACCAGATACTGGCGGCCTCATTCGGCTGGCTGGCAAAGGGTAAGGCCAGCAGCAGCAAACCCGCAAGGAACGGTATCACGGTCACAGCCAGGACGGGAGGGAAATGCAGCAGCAGCTCCTGCAGACCGGCGAAATACCAGGGGGCCTTGGTGGGGTTGGGGCTCAGGCCCGGGTTGGCCGGTTCACCCAGCGGCGCATCGAAGAAAACGGCCAGCACAAGAAGGACTGCCAGTATGACCGCGGTCATCGCCATTTCCCGGACAATGAGGTTTGGCACAGTGGGCACCCGCAAAGGCGTTCCGGTCGGCGGATCTTCGGGTTGCTTGGGAACCACCAGGCCGCCGGCCTTACGTATCCGCCAGAAATGGTACGTCATCAGAAAAAGGAAAAGGGCCGGCACGACGGTTGTATGAACCGTGTGGAAAAGCTTCAGGGCCGCCGGTCCGATTTCTTCCCCTGCCATGATCAGCGCTTTGAGATAAGGGCCCAGCCAGGGAATGTAATCCAGCATGCCGGTGCAGATGGTTACCGCCCAATAGGCCAGCTGATCGTAGGGCAGCAAATAGCCGGAAAAATTTGCGCCCAGCACCAGTGCCATGAGCCCCAAGCCAAGATACCAGGTGACGTGCCGGGGTGCATAGAAGGCCGCGGTGAAAATGACGCGCAACATATGAAGACCCGCAACGATGACCAGAAGATTGGCCCCCCAATGATGTAAATTGCGCACCAGTTTACCAAAGACGATATCGTCGTGGATGATCAGGATGGAAGGATACGCCAAAGAGGGGACAGGCTCATAAATAAAATTGAGCAGGCTGCCGGTTACCATCTGGGTCAGAACGAGGATGGCTGCCATGCCGCCCAGACCCCAGGAAACCGTCAACGGCAAGGTTGCCGCCGGTACGGTCGTGGGGCGGAAATGCAATATCAGATTATTTAGAAACCGGCGGCGGGAGGTTCGTTGGGGGGTCCGTCCTGTCATGGATCCCAGGACCGCTTGTAGCCGCTGCCGGGAAGGGGCCGGTTCTCTTTTCATGCAATGAGCTTAACAGCCTTCTGCGGAATATTCAACGGCCTCAGCAATGTCTCCCCGAGTGTACAAAACCGCCAGCTCGATCACCTTCTCGAGTTCCCCACACGCTCAAACTCGCTGTCCAGACTTAATCACCGGAAGATAGCTTGATGCTGTATGGCTCAAACCCCAAGGCTTGCTAGAATCCTTGACTTGCAGAATTGCTTGACAGCACCTCAAGGAAAACCCTTTTTTTCGTGGCGCCCATGGATATGAAACCACGCCTCCATCCGGCCATGGCGGGATCTTTTAGAGAGCGTCTTCGCGTTTATCCAGTATGCCGCGTATTTTTTGGGACAGCTCGGAGATGCTGAAGGGTTTCTGGATGAAGCCGTTGCAGCCCTTTTGCATGATGTCGATGGCCTGGCCGTTGATGGCATAGCCGCTGGAGAGCAGCACTGGCAGCCGGGGGGCGATTTCCCGCAGCCGATCGAAGGTCTGGTTCCCGTCCATCCCCGGCATGATCATGTCCAGGATGACCAGGGCGATGGCATCCCCCTGCCGGGCCACCATGTCCGCGGCTTCGGTGCCGCTCGACGCCACGATTACACCATAGCCCAGTTTCTTCAGCATGGCGCGGGCCACCATCTGGATCATCTCTTCGTCGTCCACCAGCAGAATCGTCTCCGAGCCCGTGATAATCTGATCGGTGACAACCGTTTCCGGGCCGGCCTGCTTGCCGGATGCGGGCAGATAAATATTGAAGGTGGCGCCAAGGCCCGGCTCGCTGTAGACGGTGATCGTTCCGCCATGATTGTTCACAATGCCGAACGCGGATGCCAACCCCAGGCCTGTACCGCGGCCCTTCTCCTTGGTCGTGAAAAAGGGGTCGAATATTCTTTGTTGCGTGTCCGCGTCCATCCCGATGCCCGTATCGGTTATGGAGACTTTGACGTAGGCGCCTGCTTCGATATGGTGGGGTTCGCAGAAAGCGGCGTCCAGGCTGACCGCGGACGTTTTCAGGAACAGATCTCCGCCGGCCGTCATGGCGTGCATGGCGTTGATGAAGATGTTCAGCACCACCTGTTCGATCTGCCGGCGGTCGACCTCCACGATCAAAGGGGGCGTATGAAATTCCTGATGGAGTTGAATCTCTTTGCGGGTGCGGCCGAACATGGCGGCCGTATCCGCCATCAGTTTGTTGATATCCACAGGGACGATTTCATACTTGCCGCCGCGGGCGATACCCAGCAGCCGGGCGGTCAGATCCCGGGCGCTGTTGACGTAGCTTTCAATAGCCAGGACCTGTTCCCTGTGAAGGTCGGCAATATCCGGATCCACCTTCATCAGGGAGGCGTAGCCCTGGATGCCGGTCAACAGGTTGTTGAAATCGTGGGCAATGCCTCCGGCCAGGGTGCCGATGGCTTCCATTTTCTGGGCGCGCTGGAAGGCCGCTTCCATTTTTTGGTTTTCGGTGATGTCGACGGCGATCTGGAGGCGCACCAGGCGTCCGTCCGTCCATTCGATGGCCCGATCATAATTGATGTACCATCGGTTGTTGGCCGGATTTTTTCCCTTCCATGTTTGAACGCCGGTGGGCCGGCTGCGGTCGTCCACCAATTGATGGTTGGTGCAGTGGGGGCAGGGGCCTGTTTCGCCCCGGAACGCTTGCCAGCAGATGTCACCGGTCATGTCCCGTCCGAAGTTATCGATCATGTTCCGGTTCATGAAAAGGATTTCGTGGGTTTCCATGTCGGCGACGTAGACGGTGGCATCAATGCTGTCCATGACCGTCAGGAAACGTTGATGGGAGGTTTTCAGGGCTTGCTCGGCCCTTACCCGGTCGGTGATGTCGGTGTAGACCGCCATCACGCCCTTCAAAACCCCGTCCACCAAAATAGGCGATCCGGCGGCAATCACATTGAGGGGGGTGCCGTCTTTGTGGAAGCGCACCGTCTCAAAGGCCTCCACCCGATGACCGGACAGTACCTGTTGGGTTTTAGCGCCGGCCTCGTCCATATGCTCCTGACCGGCCACAAGGTCGTCGAGCGGCCTGCCCATGGCTTCCTCAGGCGTGAAGCCGAACATCTTCTCCGCACCGGGATTCCAGTCCACGACCTGATGCCGGGCGTCCATGGTGACGATGGCATCGGGGGCATGATAGAGCACGGATTCGAGAAACAACCGGCGTTCACGGATTTCCTCTTGGGCTTCAATCTCCGCCGTAATGTCATGGGCCACAGCGTAGGTCAGGCCCTGCTCCGCCAGCGGGTGGGACACCCAGCTCAGCCAGCGGTAGTCCCCGTTTTTGCAGCGATAGCGGTTTTTAAAATTGATGACCTTTTCACCCTTTTGCAATCGTTCATCCAACACCATCCGGGTGGGGCCAATGTCTTCGGTATGGATAAATGCGGCAAAGGGCTGCCCCAGCAGTTCGGCCTCACTGTAGCCGAGGGTTGCCGTAAAAGCCGGGTTGACCTTAAGGAAGGTTCCGGTTCGGATGTCGGCGATGCAGAGCATGTCCAGCGACATGGTAAAAAGGGCCTGAAACTCGGCCTCGACACTGGTCAGGCGCTGGTTTTCGGCTTCCAGTTGGCGGACCCTTTCCGCCAACTCATCATAGGAGGGGGGATTTGTCATCGTGCCTTGCCTTTCGGAAACATGCTGAAATCTTTATTTAGATTTATCACCAACGCGGTCAAGGTACAAGTTTTTCAGAGGGGCATAGACGCAGAGGACGGGCTTCTCGACAGGAGATGAACCTTATCGAATTTTCCCCGAAGATAATGTGCGACATGACCGGCACGAAACCTGTGGACGTGCTTTTGCTTTTGTTTCTCGCGTTTCGACATTTTGGGGAGGACGATGGAAAAGGACAGGCTGCAATCAAAGGGATCTGATGGAGGGCAGAGCAAGCGTCCGGCAGCGCGGCCTGAATTTTGAAAGCGTTGTTTTCAAGTCGGAATAATCCAGACCGCGCGCTCACCTATCCGGATAAGACCGGATCACAGTGGTTCAAAGGTAAATTTTTGTCCTCCGATAGACGCCTCGTACATGAGGCCTCCCTTGGCGTGGACGAACGTCACCATGCCCTTGTGATATTGGGTGTTGGCCTGGACACTGGTCTTGGGTCCTGTACTGGCCCCGGCCGTTGCCCCCTCGGTTCCGGCCTTGGCCTGGACGCCGGCGGTGATGGCAACCGCCTGGGCCGTGGCGCCGAATTCGAATTCACCACTGGTAAATTCATCATACGCCCGTTTGTCCTGGAAAAAAATGATCTCGCTGAAGGCTTCCCCACCCAGCTGGAGCCCGATCGATCCTTCGACCAGCGCCGATTTCCCTGTGACCTTGCCGCCGCGATAGACCTGGCCCTTGCCATATGAGCCCCCGATGACAAAACCGGCCTTGCCGACGGTCGGGAATACGGCGTAGCCATAGGCGTTTTTGAAAAATTCGGCCACGACCGGCGATTCCTTAAACACCTGGATCGTTTTGGAGTAGTTCTCCGCCTCAGCAACTGCTGTGGCCGAGAACAGTACGAATAGCCCTAAGACCATGTATACAGCTGTCTTTTTGATCATTTTCTTAATTCCTTTCGTTGATTGGTTTGATGTGACGAATGCATGGCAGGGGAAGGACACTATGAGCAGGTACTTTAAAAATCAAAGCGAGTGGTCGTGAAAATCAAGATAACGTTTGAGGTAACCTCCCTGCTGAATCGAACAAACTCGCCAATGTTTGGCGTCCGCCGGCGAGGCCACACGGGGGTCTTGAACTGCCGTCATCCATTTGTCAGATCGTGTTCGATAAAAGATTAGGTAAGTATGCTTCTTCCGGAAGTCAATCGTTGCGATACGTTACCACCGAAACCCCCTTGTCTTTCCACGGGATTTCGGGCGTCCCGTGCAAATCCGCTCGGCATGGTAAACAGGACGTTGGCTTCTATTGCCTGTTTTCGTCGGCCAGGCTGTCCACCAACGCGTTCCAGAGATGAACGGAATAGAGCACCGGATTATGGTCGCGGAAGGCGCGCGGGATCAAAAGACCTGAGTCGATCCTGACGCCCTCCCCGGTGCCCGCCGGGGCTTGCGTGTCACCGGGACAGCCAGCATCCCCCGGCATCTTCCCATGGCCGAGCCCGTCATTTTGGCCGTCTTCGACGTCAATAGGGATGAGCTCGCCCACATGACGGAATGGTCCCTCGCCGGGAACGGTGGGGACGATGTCTTTTCCGTTGACCAGCCGATACGCTTTGACCCGAAAATGGGATTGAAACCCTTTGTCGCCCACACGGGGGGATCCGAAAGTGTACAGGCCCTGGACATCCGGCAGACGATCGGCGGCCAGCGTCGCCAGCGCCGCCCCCAGACTGTGACCGGTGAGCCAGATCGTAAGGCCCTGGCGATGCAAATTTTCGATTTCCGGCTGCAGCACGGTCCAGACATCCTCCAGGGCCGCTTTAAACCCGCTGTGAACACGTTCCCCCTCCGCCCAATCGGACAGGCGAATGTCGATGTTGGTTTTCAGATCAGCCAATACACGTTGGAGATCGAAGCGCTCCTCACGCCGCCAGATTTCGCTGCCCCGGAAGGCGACGATGGCGAAGCGCTTATGCGCGGCGACGAAGCCGTAGGTGCCGTCGTGTTGGATAAATTGAACCTGCTTATATCCGACCTGGCGCAATCGCTGCCATATGTAGGGCGCGTCCGAATAGACGAGGGTGGAAATTTCGGCAAGCCACCAGGCATTGACCAGGCTGAAGGACGACGCGTCGTACTCGAAGGGGAAAGAAAGGCTATTTTGAAAGTAATCGTATTGATCGAAGGGGGGTGAAATATTTTCAAACGTGATTCGGGGGATTGCTTTTTTGCAGAACGATGTCCCTTCCGCCCGCCCGTCGATAGGCAGCAGCAAAACGATCAGGCCGACGAAAAGCGCTGTAGACCCGAATCTACAGTTCGGACTCAAACAGGCTGCCGAATTCTTTGCGAAGTTTATAAAGGGCATCGGTGGGTTCATTGAACGCATCCGCATCCTGGGGGGTCACCTGGCGGCTGTAGGCCAAATCGTTTTCATAGAATATTCTGGCGAGCGCGGTGGAGAGGGCGTCGCTTTCGAACACCACGGCCGTCTCGCTGTTGAGTTTTTCGCTGCGCGGGTCCAAGTTGTAGGACCCGACCAGGCTGTAGCGCCGGTCGAAGACGGCGTACTTGGCGTGGATGGTGCCTTCGGTTTGATGGTTCTGATCGTAGCGCCGGCCCTGCCATTCCCATACCTGGACATGGCCGTCATTTTCCCGGGACCCTTCTTCTCCGTTTATCGCCAGGATTTTCCTGTAGTAGCTGCGGCCCACCATTGTCAGCTCGGGTAGATCATTGGTTTCAGGGCTGTTGGAAAGAATCATGACCTTGACACCCCTTTCAACGGCCGCCCGGATGGCTTCGATCAATTCGGCCGAAGGGATGAAGTAGGCGTTGCAGATAATGATCTCGTGCCGGGCATGGTCGATCAGTTTCCGGTAGGCCTGCTTGATGTAGGTTTCGCCCAGCCGGGGGCGGTTGTGGAAAAAACGGCTGCGGGCATGGACGTATTTCAGATCGGGTTTGGTGCCGGCCATTTCTTGGACACGGCTACGCAGATCGTCATCGGTCGCATAAGGGATCTCCAGCTTGCCCACTTCATCCAGAAATTCCCGGGTGTTCTCCCAGTAGAGATCGGTATTCAAGTCGCCCCGGCTCTTTTTGATGGCCGCAAAGTGATCGAAATTGCGCTCGAAGGCCGCCACCATATCGGCCACGATGAGTCCCTGCACGATAATATCCTGATCACGCCAGTTGCCATCGGGATCCGACGGGTCCGCTCGAAAATATTCATTGGCGATGTTCAATCCGCCCGTGACGGCGGCGCCACGATCGGTTTCTCCGTCCACGATCCACATTTTTTCGTGGTAACGGCTATCCGGCGCTTCGGGATCCCGGGCGGGGGAGAGAAACGGAATGGGGACTTCGTTGAGCCATTCCAGATAAAGGGCTTCATAGCCCTGAACCTCGATGCCATGCTGCTTCAGATCGAAATACATCCACTGGGTCTGGAAGCCGAGGTTCGAAGGGGCATCCACGATGACCCGGACATCGAGGCCCTCGGCTTTTTTTCGCTTCAGGATGTCGGCGATATGCAGGCCGGATTCGTCGCCGGCAAATATCAATGCCTGAATGCGGATGGATTTTTTTGCCCTTTCCAATAACCGGACCCGTGCGGCGAAGGACGCATCGCCGTTTTCCAGCACCGCGATCCGGTTGGCCTTCGGGTGATGGGTAGTAAAAAGACCCTGGCGGCCCACGTCTTCATGGGGACTCCCCGCATAGGTCGCGGGCGGTCCGAATACCGGCGCCGGGCCGGTATCCGTGCCAAAACGCTCCAGGGGAGGCATCACGGGTTCGGTACCATACGGCCCGGTTGCCGACGGGGCCCCATTGGGCAGTCCGCAACCCACCAATGCGGCAAAGACGGCTATCAAGATGATAATGCTGGGATAGTTGCGGCTCATGGTGACATTCGCTGCCGTTTGGTTTCAGTTGTTAGGGCATCAGCCCGGTTTCCCGGAAATACCTGAGCGCGCCGGGATGCAGCGGGGCGCTCTGCCCGGCGAGGAACCCCTTCTTGGTCAAACGGGTCAGCGCCGGATGCTGATTACGAAATGTTTCAAAGTTTTCGAATATTTCCCTGGTTAGCGCGTACACCACATCCGACGAAACCCGGGTCGAGGTGCACAGAATGGCGACAACGCCCATGGTGGGTACATCCGGCTGATCCCCCACCTCCGGATAGAGCTGCTTCACCGGTATCGTGCTGGGAATGTAATAATTTTTTTCAGCCACCAACCGGTCAATGTCGGGGCCGGAAATGGGGACAATGCGGGCTTTGCGTTTACCGGACAGGGCCTTGTAAATCGTTTCGCTGGGATGACCCACCGTGAAAAAATAGGCGTCCAGGCGGTTATCTTCCATCAAAACGGGCGCATTGGAGGCCATGACGTCGAACTGGATGATATCCCGCTTGGGGTCGATCCCCGCAGCCTCCAGGACGTTCAAGATGATGCGGTGCTCGCTTACGCCTGGATTGCCGAGGCTGACGCGCTTGCCCCTGAGATCGGCAAGCGTGGTTATTCCGGCATCGACCGCCGCAACCAGGGTCACCGCTTCGTGATGGAGGCTGAAAACGGAACGCAGCTCACTCTGCGGGCCCTTATCTTGCCATGCCACCCGTCCGTTGACGGCCTGGTGTTGGGTATCCGACTGGGCCAGGCCGAATTCGAGATACCCGGCCAAGACCCCCTTCAAGTTGAACGTGGAACCGTTCGTCGATTCCACCACGGCCCGAATTCCGTGGGCTGAGCGCTTTTCATTGAGCATCCTGGCCATGGCCAACCCCACGGGGAAATAGACCCCGGAGATGTCGCCGCTGCCGATGGTGATAAACATCTCCTCGGCGCGAAGATCATACGGGCCGGCAATGAGAACAAAGATTGCCAGACAACAGGCAACCCCAACCAATATCCGTTTCCTTTTCATGGACACTCCAAAACGAGGCCGCAACCCGCGGATGAATCCTTGGAAGCACCAATCTGAAAGCTTTTAGGGGCTTCCCAGTTGAGCGATCGGATCTGGTCCAGGGCGATGGGCCCCTGGTCGAGTATCATGACGGCACGAAATCCATCGGTGAAATAGGGATCTCCTGTCAGGTTCGTTCTTGGTTCGGAAGGCCTGGCACGCCCGACGCCTTTAACAAAACCGACCCTGGCCAACATCTGGGAGTAGATCAAATCCTCGATAAGGGCGTAGCGGGCCTCGTCGATGTCCGGATCGATCTTGTGGGTGACCGGCGGCCAGGCTTCGGATGTGAAGCGGACCCCGATATCCCGGCTGACCTGACCGATAAAAACCGGCTTGCCCTGATACCGCAAGGGGCTGTACCACAAGCGCAGGTGGTTGCGCTCGTGGATGTTGTGGCGCGGTTTCTGGCGGGCGAAATCGTGGCGACGCCCATCGTAGAACAGCGGACTGACGGGCGAGTACCGATAGCGCGAACCGAAGAAAAACGACTTGATGGTTTTCCACACGGCGGTGGCGTAGGTCTCTTCGGCCGGCAGCCATCCCCGGCGGGCGAAAGCCGCTGTAATGGTCTTGAAGTCGCCGATAATGACGAGGTTGGCGGGATCGCCGAACCGCGAGCCGTCCTCGTTGCTGGTACAGCACGGCAGGGCCTCCAGGGTCGCACGCAGGGCGTCGTCATCGACATCGATGATCTCTTCCGTGGTGTATAGCGAATCGAAGTCTACCTTGCGGTAGTCGACCCGCATTCCCGGGATCTGGACGAAAAACGTGAAGAACTTGATTTGCTCCGCGGCAATGAGGTCGATCTGGACCACCTTTTCGCCTTCGTCGAGATTGGTATAAATGAAGCCCGACACGGCCGTGTTCGGCAGGATGGGGTTCTGGAAGGTCATTTCCCGGAAATGGCGCTCCATCTCATCCCGATAGACGCCAAAGAGACCGCCCCGCAGGGCATAGACCACCTCGAGAGGCGAGAAGTAATTCGGATCAGTGGCGGTACTGAGCAGGTAGTAGGCCTGGTCACTGTGGTTTTCGACCTTGACCCATACGGGTTGGATCTCCTTGTTGATCAGGTCGACGTCGAACAGGGATCGGGCTTCCTCAGCCGTGGGAACGGCCACTGTCACCCGCACGGCCTCATCCGCCTTCGACACCGCCCGATCGCGGAACCGGACCGCGTTGATCGATTCCGGCTGGTAGGAGCCACCGGTATGAAACGTTGTGCAACCGGAGAGGGCCAACACGCATACAAGGGCCATCGTGACGGCCGATATGTGCCGTAAGCCCTTCGCGGATGAAGACGGGATCTTGTAGCGCGACATGTTGCTATCCATGGATTCCATATAACTTCAGGCTTTGCGAAAAGTCAGATGGGGTCATTGGGGGGGCTATCGGCTAGCCGGTTGAAATACCGCGAGGGCCATTTTCCCCCAACGCATTTAAGGTTTGCGCACGCAGCGCATTTCCGGGGCATCGTAGCCCCACACAATCGTGGCTTCGCCCTGGTGCTCCCAGAATGTTTCGTTGCGACCCTGGTACCTGGTGCCGCTGCCGGAGGGCTGTTGAATCATCCACGACACCTGATCGCCGCGCCCGGCGATCAGGGTCGGCGGCTCGGTCGCGAAAAAGGTGACGACCACCTCGTTGCTTGGGTTGCCGTCGCAGGCGAACCAGAAGGGGCCCTTTTCAGGCACCAGGCGATAGCGGGCCTGCAACTCGGCGATGCGCAGGCGATAGGCGGTTTCAACACAGCTTCGGGTATCGTCGCTTTTCCAGCATGCGTTGCGCCCCTTGATCCACCCGCGCTGTTCGGCCTTGAGCACGGGCGGCTTTTCATTGGCGGCTTTGCGAGCGGCAGCCCTGTAGACCTCGGCCAGCCGGCGATCCAGAGCGGTCAATTGCTCATCCTGACAGATCAGCTCCTCGATTGAGCCATCCGCCTTGTCGCAGTCGAAGGATGGATCCGCCGCCCGGGCTTCACTGAGATGCCCCATCATCAGAAGGATGAGGAAAACAAGCATACAGGTATGCAATCCTTGCCTAAGTTGCATCGTGCCTCCGTCCTCTGCAAAGCGAGGAGCAATAATTTTTAAGTCTTTGATTCAGGGGTTGGCTGCCAAATGCGTCACCGAACGGTGAAATTGAATGCCTGCCGACCTGCATTAAACCTTATCTATTACAAATAAATGTCAAGTCACGGGGAGACCGGTTCCGAAAAATGAAACAATTTCAGGCACTGGGGATTCTGGCATGACGGTGGTACCGGACCGGCGACCACTTATTGTTTGGTCTTTTCGAGCGGCTTACCAGCGGATTGTGGCCCTTGGTGGCTTGCCAAAACCCGAAGCCCAATGGCGGCAAGTCCCAACCTCGACGGCCCTGGTGTTGATTTGGGACAGGCTTATTATTCGATGGCCTGGAATTCTTTCATGAATTTGCGGTCGATATAATCTTTCACCTTGAACGCCAGTTTGCCGTCCATCAGCAGCCAGCGTTTGCGCAAAACCCCACTGTCGCCCCCCAGATTGAAGATGAGCAGGTAGTCGCCGCCCGGATCGAAGGGCTGCAGCGGTGTGTCTTCCAGGGCCGCCATGAGGTTGTGATAGAGCACCGGATTCTGGCGGACCGCATATACGCCGACCTTGTCGAGGGGCTGTTTTTCGAAATAGATGCAATCGCCGCCGCCGAACATCTCCGGATGATCGACACTCTGAAGGCATTCGTTGACACGCAGGCCGCCATCCGGCCCTGTGGCCAGGTCCGAGTTTCGGAAGATGGGGTTGGGCTTCACCCCCATGGCCAGAAAGATGAAATCCAAATTATGCGTAGCGCCGGAGGCAAGGGTTACCGCCCCTGACTGAACGGATTGCACATAGCCGTCCGTGTTGATGGCGACACCCCGCTGGGTAAGGATTCTTTTTATTTTGGCAGAAACCTTGCCCGGGAAGCGTGACATAAACCGCTTGCCGGCGAAGATTTTGATGGCCGGCCGGTGCCCCTGGGCATTTTGTGTCAGCTGCCAGATATTGCCGGCCACTTCAGCGGAAGAGGGGCCGCCGCCCAGGATGCCGATGGTGATTTTTTTTCGGGCCGCCAGTGCCAGAATGCGGGCCTGGGCTTCCATCAGCCTTTCAATGGGTTTCACCGAATAGACGTCCTGGGCATCCTCGGCAAGGTCAAGGCGGGGGACATAACTGCCGGCATTAAAGGAAATGATATCGTAGCCAACTTTCTCCCCGGAGGCCAGAACCACCTGTTTTTCAGCGGCGATAATTTTGGTCGCCTTATCGCAGATAAACGTTCCCCCCTGTTTTTCCACCACATGCCGGGTCCTGAACCGGATGTCGGCCGGGGTGTAAGTCTTCCCGAGCATGCCCGGCCCCATACCGGAATAATAGTGATGGTCGGAAGGGCCGATAACGGTGACCCGGTGCCCCTTCTCAATAAAGGTATGCAGCTTGGCCAGCGTGACCATGTGGGCATGGCCGCCGCCGATAAGGACCAGATGTTTCCCCATTGTTAGACCCTCTTATCCATGAGTTTGCCGAGCTGTTCCAGATGGCCGCGCTCTTCTTCCGCGATTCGCTGCAAGGCCTCTTTGCTGCGTGCATCGGTACTGCGTTCCGAGGCGCGGGTATACATATCCAGGGCCTGGGCTTCGATCGACATGGCAAGGGAGATGACATCCACGGCCGATTCCATGTCCGGCTGAAACATCCGGATATATTCATCGGTGGTCAGCCCGCCCTCTACGGCGCTCACGACCAAATTTTTGTCAAAGTCTTCGCGGCTCAGGGTGTTCCCGGAAACCTGAAGATATTCATCGAAGATGCGGTTCTGGTGCAATGTTTCGATGTCGGAGAGTTTTTGAAAAAGGCTTTTGACATCCGCTTGCGGCACTTTGGCGATCATCGACAGGTAGAAGTCGCGCAGCCCGGCCTCGAGCGAGTAGGCGGCCACGAGCGTCTCTTCGATGGATTCCTCACCGGTCAGCAATTCGAGGCCCAGATCTTCGCCGCCGACGGCGATGTGGCCGTCCCAGGCCTTGATGCCGCCGGCCATATTGATCACATTGTCAAACCCCTTGCCTGAAAGCATTTGAGCAGCGACACGGCTCCTCCCGCCAACCGCTCAATATACGAGTGTCGGCTTGGAAGGATCGATTTCGTCGAGCCGTTTGTCCAGGTCGGCAATGGGAATCAGTTTGGAGCCGGGTATGTGGTGGGCTTCGTATTCCTTGGGTTGGCGAACATCGACCAGGTTGAATTCATCCTGGGATTTCTCCGCCATGAAGGTTTTGGCTTCCGTGGCAGGCATCGATTCTGCCGGTGTGAAGAATTGTTTCCAGCGCATGGGGTGTTCCCTCCGGTTGGAATTTTTGGGGTAGGGTAAACCGTTCCGTTGCCAAAACATTCCGGCCTGCGGAAGGGGCCTGAATTTTAAAAGATGCCGGGATATCATGTTTATTGTGGCAAGTGGAAGCGACAAACGGCTTGATACCCCAGCATGGTCTTGGCGTGTTTCACCTTTGAATGCGTGGGGGCTGCATCAGTCGAAGGCCATGTCCGTTTTCCAGACCTCCCAGACTTTGCCTACCAGATCCGGCCCGGGGTTGAGCGTCTTTTTCCCGGGTTTCCACCCGGACGGGGTCGCTTCCTTGCCCTGGCTTTCCCTGATCAGTTGAAAGGCTTGCACCTGGCGGATGCTTTCCATGACATTGCGTCCCACGGGCGGTGTCAGCACTTCGTAGCCCTGCAGAACACCGTCGGGATCGATAATGAAACGGCCGCGGGTTTCGACCCCGGCATCGTCATCGTATACACCGTAGATTTTGCCGACCTTGCCGCCGGCATCGGACAGCATGGGGAAGGGGACACCGCCTTTGACCATTTTCGAGAGCTCGTGATCATCCCACATTTTATGGACAAAAACGCTGTCGATGCTCATGGAGAGAATCTGGACGCCCAGTTTTTCAAACTCGGCATATTTTTCGGCAACTGCCGAAATTTCGGTTGCTCATACAAATGTGAAGTCACCCGGGTAAAAGCACAGCAGTACCCACTTGCCAAGGTACTCCGACAAGGTCGTCGACATGAATTTGCCCTGATGATATCCCGGTGCCGTAAAATCAGGCACTTTTTTTCCCACTTGAATCATGGTCGTTTCCTCCTTGCTGTAAATGGCTTCCACGATAGGCTCGTCCTCTTCAGGTACAGTTTCACCAACCGGCCCTCCGGTCGGTCTGGCACAACCAACATCTACCTCTTCTGGCATAACAACCCCCTTTCGCTTTTAAGGTTGATCCTGTGTCCCCCTCAAAACAATCACTGGCTGCCGATGATGCGGCATATTGTCGTTTTTTTATTGATTCAGGCAGATTGGACGTTTCTTGGACGGCCTTTGCCCGGATATTTCACGCCTTCGAGATGTTCATGGGCAAGGCATCAGGGGCGCCGCTGTACTTCTGCTACCGCAAGCCCCTGATAACGCAGCCAATGGACATCTCGGACGCGCCCGCAGGGTGAAATTTTTTCTGCGTTCCTGGAAAACGACGCAGATTACAAACTGTCACGGGAAAATCATACCCCGAATAACGCTTATGGGTTTGATTTATTGCATAAAAATTTTTGTGTAGAAAAAATTTCATGAAATATTCGGGTTGGCAGACATGCCGAATTAATAAGCATATACTATAAAATAATGGAAGGGAAAAATCAGCGTGTCGGCGCTTGATTTAGGGCCTGTCGCCGATGCAGTTGCACATGCGGTTTGCGTGAATCCCCGGCGGGAAGCTATCGGAATGCCGTCAGGAGGTTTCCAGGCACTCCCTGATCTGAATGCCCACCAGCAGGGCGCCGCGGTATTTGTTGTGGCTGTTGTCGGTGATGTGCCGGATTTCCGCTTTGTGCAGGCCTGCGGGTTGGAAGCCCTGGGGCGAAATGAAATTGACGTCCAGTTCCTGCCCCACTTCGATCAGCTTTAAAAATGCGGAGTCCCTGCTGATCAGCAGGCCGGCGCCTTTGGTGGATACATCCGTGACCCGGAACTGGTAGATCGGCTGACCCACGAGCTTGATTTCCACGCGGTAGTTTTCCAGCCTGGGGTGCCGGATCGCGTTTCGCCGTTCTTCTTGCGATACCACGGGTGCTCCTTTATGCACGCGTGTTTTCCCTGGGCGCGCGCCATGCGTTGCGGCTGCGGGCGATTTTCTTTTTGACCGTTTGCCAGGTTTTGGTGGTCAGAAACGATTCCCGACCGCGCGCGAGCATTTCCACAAACATCGGATAGGGTATCGTAAAGGAAAGCTCGTCGGTTTGAAAGAATTTTCTGGCCGATGGATCCCAGCCGCCGATGACGGCTTTGGTTTGCCCCTTTGACAGATAATGCAGCGGCCAGGCGGCCAGGCCGCCGCAGGCCGCGCTCCAGGGCGACATGACCACCTCGGGGTCCCCGGTCACGAACGTAGCGAGCTGGTGAAGCCCGCACAGCGCCTCCGGACGGGTGAACACCATCACCAGTTCCGGGGTTTCATCCCCGGCGAATTGGCCGATGGGTTTGACGACACAGTATTTCCGGGGGGCGGGCCGGGGATCCACATATTCGAAAATTTGCTTGATGGTGTCCGGCGAGTCGCAATACAACTCGCCGTCCATCCAATTGGGTATGCCGGTGGAGATATAATGCATGATCGCATCTGTTTGGGGCTTCATGAAACCCATCCAGAACGCACCGCCGGGACATCCGAACTGCTCTGAAGAAAAATAGGCGGCGATCCTTTTTTTACGGGCCCGCCAGATGTGGCCCAGGGCGCAGGAGAAACCGCCGAAAACTTCCTGCCAGTCGATTGCCCCTTTTATTTCCTTTCCCCGGGTCGGCAATCGGCCGGGCCGCGGTGAAAACCCCTCGGACGGCTCCTGGTCCGTGTAAAACAGCCCCAGGGGTTCCTCGTCGAGCCCCGCCAGTTCGCGAAATTCCGGCCATGACGTCAAGATTGAAGCATTCATGGAAGCCTCCTTGATAATGCGCCTGCTTTACAGGCGCTCACCCAGCCTGCCCAGGGTCTGGATCGTGGTTTGCAGTTTCTCTGTTGCCAATCCTTCGGCCATGCGGTTGGACCATTCCGCCTGAACGGCGGCCACCTGGTCGAGCACGGTACGCCCCTCTCGGGTAAGGACAACAAGTTTGGCCCGTTGGTGGTGGGGGTTGTCCTGAAGCTCCACGAACCCCCTGTCCTTCAAAACATGGGCCGACCTGCGGACACTCTGGCGGGTCAACCCCATGTTGCGGGCGATCTGGGCCACCGTCAGAGGGGTTTCCTTGACGGCGCCCAACACCTGCCAGAGGGCGCTTGTAAGTCCCAGATTTTTGGTCAGCCGATCGCCGGCCGCCAGCAATTGGCCATTGACCTGGAATATCGTCAGTATCAGCCGGGTCAGCAGCTCTGCTGACGGTGTGCGTGATGGTGTGGAGGGATTCATTTTGACAGCAGACTAACAAAATGACAGCGTGTTGTCAATAGCGCTTTGGCCCGGATATTTCATGAAATATCCGCGTTGAATGCAATCGGGCCCCTTGAATCAAATCGGGTGTTGCTTTAAAGGAAAAAACGTCTATGTTGGGTCTGCACTTTTACGATCCGCAAACCATTTGTCATCTGATTTAAACAGTTCCATAACCGGCATCAAGACTACGGAGGAAAAACAATGACCACAGCTACGGCACGACATATCCTGGTCGACAGCGAGGAAAAATGTGAAGAACTCAAAAAGGAAATCCAGGCCGGCGCCGATTTCGCCGAGGTGGCCCGGAAGCATTCCACCTGCCCGTCAGGGCGGGAGGGCGGTGATCTGGGGCAATTCGGTCCCGGTCAGATGGTGCGCGAATTTGACGAGGTGGTCTTCAGCGGAGAGCTGAACACGGTGCTGGGACCCGTGCGGACCCAGTTCGGTTTTCATCTGCTGGAGGTGACCAGTCGCACCGCGTAGGGTTGCGCCACTCCCTCCACTTCAGGTGGAGGACCTGGAGCAGTTTTTTTGATCAAGGATTGTTTTACCGTTCATTTTCTTCCGCGTGGAAGAAAACGAACCAATCACGCCTCCCCTGAAAACGGCGTGACAGGCTTCAGACGCCCGTGTCCCGCGGTGCTTCGCACTTCCCTGCGCGTCGTCGGTGCGGCCGGAGCACGCGGAAACTCGCCCGCCTTTCGGCGGGCTCAGACAGTCCGCGCGCTTGTTCCCGTCCGCCCCGCCGAGGCCGCGACGGTGTCGCCGATGGTGGCCAGCAGGCGGTCGGCGGCGATTCCCGGGAAGGACACGCTAAGCGTGTTGGGCAGCCGCTTTTCCGAATGGCCGTTCAGGTGCATATTTTCCAACCCGGCCTGCAAGCCCTCATACAGATGATCCCGCATCCGGCGCATGTGGGCATCGTTGCGTGCAAGGTCGCGAGCGGCCAGGGCGCAGGCCTTCCCCAAACCAACGATCAAGGCCACATTTTCCGTTCCCGCCCGTCGGCCGCTTTCCTGGCCGGCGCCATGGCAGAAGTTTTCCAAGTTTGACAGCCGCCGTGGGATCGCTTAGGGATTCCGTGGTACGGTCCATTTTAAAACCGATAAAGCAAACTACTTTCCTTCAGGAATTCGGATGATGCCCCCCTACGATGTTCTCGTGATTGGCCGCAGCTGTGTGGATACCATCGCCGTGGTGGACGCCTTCCCCCGGGAAAACACCAAAGCCGGCCTGTCGCAGCGCCTTGTGGAAGGCGGCGGGCAGGGGGGAACGGCCGCCGCCTGCATTGCCCGGCTGGAGGGGCGGGTTTGCTATGTGGGCCGGGTGGGGGATGACGATGCCGGCCGGATCTGCCTGGATCGCCTGGCGGCCTTCGGTGTGGATACCGGCCATGTCCAGGTCGTGCCGGGAGGTTGTACGCCCGAGGCCTTTATCTTCGTGACGGCGTCCTCGGGCCGTCGGACGATTTTTTACGAGCCCAACACCCTGCCGCGGCTGGCGCCTCATGACCTGCCGGCTGATCTTCTGACCGCCGCCAAGGTGCTGCTGCTGGATCCCGAGACCACCTACCTGGCCGACCTGCTGCCGGCCGCCTCGCGCCCCCTGGTGGTGTACGATGCGGAGCGGTGGCGGGACGGCATGGGAACCATGATGGCCACCGCCGATTTTTTCATTCCCAGCCGCGATTTTCTGGCGGATCGCCACTTCGGCCGCCGCCCCGGAACCCTGGTGACAGGCTTGGACCGGCTGCAGGAACGAATCCGGGGACGCCTGGTGGCCACGGACGGCCGGAAGGGGGCCTATTACCGGGAAGACGGCCAATGGCGGCAGATTCCGGCGCCCGCCGTAAACGTGCGCGATACCACCGGCGCCGGCGACAATTTCCACGCCGCCTTTGCCCTGGCCATCAGCCGGGGCGATGATGTTCCCCAGGCCGTAGGGCTGGCCGTGGCCGTCGCGTCACTGTCCTGCCGGGCCTACGGCGGCCGCATGGGGGTTCCCTCCCTGGAAGAGGCCCGCACCCTGGCGGACACGCTGACCCCACGACCGTTGCCCCGGTGACAATGCCGGTTTGTTGGCGCCGTTAGGCCTTCAAGGGCGTCGGCCCTGTCGGCGGCCTGTTTTAATACCTTCCCTCAACCGCTAAGGTTTTCCGCTGATCAGCCGAAAATAGATGACAGAACCCCATTCGCATATGGTGGCAGGGCGTTCCTGCGTTGCGCCCGATGCCGGGGTTGGAATGAAAAAATGAAAGGACCCATGACCATCGGAAACGACAGCGACACACGCCGCCTGTTGGAAGACCAGCTGGCCCAGTCCCGGAAGATGGAGGCCATCGGGCACCTGGCCGCCGGCATCGCCCATGAGATCAGTACGCCGGCCCAGTTTGTTGGCGACAACACCCATTTTTTGCGCGAAGCTTTCGATGATCTACAAAAGGTGATGGCGCGCTACCAGGCCCTGGCCGCATCGGTTCGGCAAGAGAATGACCCGGTGGAGCTGCTCCAGGCCGTTGATGCCGCCGTGAACGAGGTGGATCTGGATTACCTGGTGGCGGAAATCCCCCTGGCCATCGATCATATCCTGGACGGGGTGGGCCGCATTTCCAAGATTGTGCGCTCGATGAAATTTTTCGCCCATCCCGGGGATGCCGAAAAGAAACCCCTGGACCTCAACGAGGCCATCGAAAGCACGGTCATCATCTCCCGCAACGAATGGAAATACGTGGCCGACCTGGAGACGGATTTCGACCCCGCCCTGCCGTCGGTACCGGGCCGGTGCGGGGAAATCAACCAGGTCATTCTGAACCTGATCACCAACGCGGCCCACGCCATTAGTGAGAAGATCGGGCGCAGCCCCGCAGACAAAGGGCGCATCCGCATCGTGACCCGTGCCCGGGACGAATGGGCCGAGATCCGTATCCAGGACACGGGGGCCGGCATCCCCGAGGCGGTCCGCCACCAGGTGTTCGACCTGTTTTTCACCACCAAGGAAGAAGGCCTGGGATCCGGCCAGGGCCTGGCCATCGCCCATGCGGTCATCGTCGACAACCATGGCGGCCACCTGACGTTTGAGAGTGTGCCGGGGGAGGGCACCACGTTTGTGATTCGCCTGCCGCTTCATGGGGAGGTGGCCGCGCATGGATAAGAAACGCCTGCTCTTCGTGGATGACGAGCCCATGGTCTTAAAAGGCCTGCAGCGGACCCTGCGCAAAATGCGCGCCGAATGGGAAGCCCTGTATGCCGAAAGCGGCGAAGCCGCCCTGGACCTGCTGGCCTCCCAGCCGGTTGACGTGGTGATTTCGGACATGCGCATGCCGGGCATGGACGGCGCCCAACTGCTCGACATCGTGAAGGAACGGCACCCCAAGGTGGTGCGCATCATCCTGAGCGGCCAGCTCGACCGGGACATGACCCTGAAATCCGTCCGGGTGGCCCATCAACTGCTGGCCAAACCCTGCGACATGACCGTGCTGCGCGACGCCCTGCAAAAGACCCTGGCCCTCAATCAGATTCTGGCGGATGATGCCATCCGGCGCGTGGTGGCCCGCATCGACACCCTGCCCAGCATGCCGGCCAGCTGCACCGCGATCATGACGGAACTCCAATCCGATGAGGCCTCCATCCAGCGGGTGGCCGACCTGATTGCCCGTGACCTGGGCATGGCCGCCAAGATTCTGCAGATGGTCAACTCCGCCTTTTTCGGGCTTTACCGCCGGGTTACCGATGTGAAGAACGCGGTCATGCTGCTGGGGCTCGATGCCATCAAGGCCCTGGTGCTTTCCATCAATGTCTTTTCCGCCTTCAACACGCGCAAGATTCCCTTTTTCGATTTCGAGGGCCTGTGGCGCCACAGCTTGGCCGCGGGCGGCTATGCCCGCCGGATCATGACCCTGGCCACCGGGGAACGGGACAGGGCCACGGCCGCTTTCCTGGCCGGGATGCTGCACGACATCGGTAAGCTGATCCTGGCCGTCAATTTCAGCACAACCTACCGGGAACTGCTTCGGGAGGTGCCTGCCACCACCGGCGAGCGCCTGGACCGGGAGCGGGAGCTTATCGGAACGACCCATGCCGAGATCGGGGCCTACCTCATGGGGTTGTGGGGGCTGGAGCGGTCCATCCTGACGGCCATCGCCTTTCACCATTGTCCCCAAAACAGCCCGGTCGGCGGGCTGGAACCGCTGATGGCCGTCCATCTGGCCAACGGGTATGATCACCGCCTGACTGATTCTCACCAGGGCGGCGGCCATCCGGACGAGGATTTCGATATGGCCTATCTGGAAGATCTGGGACTGGTCGAAAACTTGGCCGCCTGGCAGCAGGCCTGCGCTGATCTGGAGGAGGATATGCCATGAAGCCCCGCATTCTCCTGGTGGATGACGACCCCCTGCTGCTGGCCGGCCTCAAACGGAAACTCCGGCGGCAGTTCCATATCGAGACCGCTGCCGGGGGGGCGGAAGCCCTGCAGATGGTGGCAGACCGGGAGGCCTATGCGGTGGTGGTGGCCGATTATCGCATGCCGGGGATGAACGGTAGCGATCTTCTGGCCCGGATCAAGGCCATCCGTCCCGACACGGTGCGTATGATGCTGACCGGTTCCACCGATCTGGGAACGGCCATTCAGGCGGTCAACGAAGGCCATATCTTCCAGTTCCACCTGAAGCCCTGCCCGGCCGATGTTCTGGCCCGGGCCATCGATCAGGGTGTTGCCCAATACCGTCAGGTAGCCGCCCGGAATGCCCAGGTAAAGGCTATGGAAAAATCCATGGCGTTGGCCAGTGAAGTCCAGCGCAACCTGATGCCCAAAGAACACCGGCTCGCCGAAGGCCTTGAGATTGCCGGGCAAAGCCGGTGGTGCGACGAAACCGGGGGGGACTATTATGATTTTTTCTCCCGGACGGTGGAGGGGCAGTCGCGCACCGGTATCGTCATCGGCGATGTCACCGGCCATGGCATTCCTTCGGCCCTCCTGATGACCACGGCGCGCGCTTTTCTCCGGGAGCGGATCACAGCCCCGGGCTCCACCGCCGCCATCATGTCCGACGTCAACCGGCACCTGGCCCGGGATGTGGACGGCACCCATCGTTTCATGAGCATGTTTTACGCTGAGATCGATGCCAACCGGCGCGGCATCTGCTGGACCCGGGCCGGGCATGACCCCGCCCTGGTTCATACCCCCGGGTCGGATGCCGTGGACGAGTTGGCCGGTCCGGGGTTCCCCCTGCCCTTGGGGGTGATGGATGCTGCGGTCTATGAGGAAAGCCGGCGGGCGCTGCACCCCGGGCAGGTGATTGTGATCGGCACCGACGGCATCTGGGAGGCCCGCAACCCCCGGGGAGAATACTTTGGGAAGAATCGGTTGATGAGCCTTGTGCGACAGAGTGCGGAGCGGCCTGCGCCGGAGATGGCTCGCACCATCCTGGATGCCTTAGACGCCTTCCGGGAGCCCAATCCGCCGGAGGATGACGCCACGTTGGTGGTGATCAAGATTACAGATTAGGGAGATAATGCGGGACTGGCGGTGGCTCTTTCCCTACCGTTTGGGGGGATCATCTCCCAGAGGAGTGGGGAAGTTTCAAGGGTCCGAGGGTTCAAGGGGCCAGGGGGCCGAGTGAAATGCGGGTTGGATGGGGCGTGTGTCCAGCGGCAAGCTGAAAGGCAACCAGGAAATAGGGCATGATAATGGGGCCTATTTTTCTTTTTCCGGGAGGCGTTGTTCGATGGTTTTGGGCGGGGCTTGAAACCAGGGGTAGCGGCGTCGTCCTTCGGGCGGACGGGTAGATTGTCGGCGGGATGGCTGCAGCAGGGGGGCCAAGTCGGGGCATCCCGGGTGCCATGACAGGACTGTGGCCAGGGCGGCCACGATCACTCCCGGGGACAGGGTGCCCAGGAAGTCGACCGGCATCATCACCAGGCGGCAGGCGCTGCGGACGTCTTCGGCGAACCCCGCCCGGCGGCAGGCGAACATGAGGCCGCGTCCGATGAGGGCGGCATCGGCAAGTCGGCCCTGGGAAAGCTTGGTGACAAGCGCCCGGGTTCCGTCGCCGCCCCGTTCGATCCATTGGCTGAAATCCGACACGTAAAAATCTTTCGGCCGATGGCTGGCGGGGTCTGCGGCCAGGCGGCGGTCCAGCAGGAGCACCAGGGCCCGGCAGCAGATAATGACCTGGCTGTCGTCAAGGGCCGCAATCGTTTCAGGAAGTTCCGGAAGCATAATACCCCTTCCAACGCATATGTCGTGCCAGAAATACGGTGGGCGGCCATCTAACGAGGAATAACCCGTTTTCCTATACCTCGCCTGTATTCTCGTATGGTTTGGCCTGGTGTTTTCTTCTCCTCCGCGTGGTCAAATCGTTAACCGTGTAGACTTGGGGTGTGAAGTTGGTTGACACCGAGAGCGTCCTTCCGCGTTCATGCCTCCGTGTGCAGGTGGATCCCCATTGGGATTCTCATTCCGGACGCGATCCGGAATTTTTCGCAACTTCATACTGTTGATCCACAAGATGCCGGATCAGGTCCGGCATGACCTTCAATCAGCTTCCGGCTGAATCAGCGGCAGGGCCCGGCGCATCTGCCGCAGGGCCTGGCGGATGCGGTGCTCGTTTTCCACCAGGGCCAGCCGCAGATAGCCCTCGCCCTCTTCACCGAAACCGATCCCCGGGGCCACCGCCACATTGCCTTCTTCCATCAGGCGCAGGGCGAACTCCATGGACCCCATGCGATCGAAGGGGGCCGGCAGTTGGGCCCACACGAACATGCCGGCCTTGGGGCGGTTGATGGCCCATCCCATCCGCTCGAGACCTTCGCAGAGGATGTCCCGGCGCAATTGGTATTTCTCCACCTGTTCGGTCACTTCGCTGTCGCAGTGGCGCAGGGCCATGATGCCCGAAACCTGGATGGCGGAGAAAATCCCGTAGTCATAATAGCCCTTGATCTTGGCCAGCCCCTCGATGATGCGGCGCTGGCCCACACAGTAGCCCAGGCGCCAGCCGGCCATGTTGTAAGTTTTGGAAAAGCTGCCGAACTCCACCCCCACATCCCGGGCGCCGGGGACTTCCAGGAAGCTGGGGGGCTGGTAGCCGTCGAAGGCGATCTTGGCGTAGGCAAAATCGTGGATGACCATGAAGTCGTAGCGTTTGGCCAGCCGCACGATTTCCTTGAAAAGGTCGCGGCTGCCCAGGGCGGCCGTGGGGTTGTGGGGGTAATTCAGGATCAGCAGTTTGGGGCGCGGGGAGACATTGCTGCACATGTCGGCGATGCGGCGCACGAACGCTTCGTCCTCGTCCAGGTGGATGCGGATGACACTTCCCCCGGCGATAATGGCGGCGTAGATATGCACCGGAAAGGCCGGTGCGGGCACCAGGACGGTATCCCCGGGCCCCACCAGGGCCAGGCAGAGGTGGGAGATGCCCTCCTTGGAGCCGATGGTGCAGATGACTTCGCTATCGCTGTCCAGTTCCACCCCATAGTCCCGGTTGTAGCGGATGGCGATTTCCCGCCGCAGGCTGCGCAGGCCGTCGGCGGTCGGATAACGGTGGGTCTTGGGATCCCGGGCCACTTCACTCAGCTTTTCGCTGACCGTTGAAGGGGCCGGATCGATGGGGTTGCCCATGCCGAGATCGATGACGTCGTCCCCCCGGCGGCGCTTGGCCATTTTAGACTTGTTGATCATGCCGAACAGGTAGGGCGGGAGCTGGTTCATGCGTTGGGCGAAACGAATGGTCGCGTGATCGTTGTTCATGGCGGTTCCCCTCTGGTTGTCTGATGCAATAAAAAAACCCCGGTCGGTAGGCTCGACCCGGGGTTCGCAAAAACGCCATGGGCCGATTGGCCAGCCCATGGCAGTGGTAACAGCGTGGTTTGGTTTTAGCTGCTGTCGACCGCTGTAAGGACTGGCATCCCGGCTGCGGCCGCGGCAGCTGATCGTAGGATCAGCGTTGTCATATTAGTTCCTTGGTTGATGGATAAAAGCCACCATAGGGGATTCGGGCTGTGATGTCAAACCGCTGTCGCGGGACAAAGTGCCTGCCAGCCGTCGGGCAGCCGGGAGGGCGCCAATCCGACACTCTCCGCAAAGGCGGCCAGATTGTCGGCCGTGCAGTTGACCGAAGACAACCTTTTCCCGGCGGCGACATCTGTCGTTTCAATTTCCAGAAAGGCCTCCAGGGCGTGGGCGACCTCCTGACGGTGAACGCTGATATCGCGGTTTGCGCGCTGCCCGAAGCGGACCAGGCGCTGCCAGTTGGCGGCGGCTCGGGCCAGGCCGCGATAGATGGATTTGCCCCGGTAGCGCGGGTTGAGATCCCGCATGAGAATGCGTTTATAGCGCTTTTCGACGGCATCCCTCAGGCGCTGCAAGTCTTCGCGGGAAAGCCGGATTTGCGGCCCGTCCGGATCATTTTGGAGATAATGCAGTGCGGCGTGCAGCGCCACTTCGGGCATCTCCCCGGAGTGGTGAATGGCCAAAAGTTCGTCTTCGATCAAGCTATGGTCGTCGGACATGGGTTTTCCCCTTGGATTGTATTTCGTTCGGCGAGCGCCATGCATACAACGGATGGGCACCGACGGCAACCCATTGTGGGGGGCGTTGCCGCCCGGTGGCCGATGGATTGGCCTGGCTGCTGTTCATTTTTGCGGGGAAGCCTTACGCAGGGTTTAGGACATTTTCAACGGCCGGATCGGGAAGATGGAAAAGATGCTTGGCTAAATGGCCTGAAACTTGCAAAATTACTTATGGGTAGGGTGTCAAGGTGATTCAAGAGGAAGTAAAAATTTATATAAAAACGAATAGATAGTAAAATTTTCTGGTTTGCGTGAGGAAACAGCATACGCTTAAGAATAAAATTGGCGTATCTTTTTGGATACGATTTGACGGAACCCCACTGATCCTGCTTCGAGATGATGTCGACGGAAGAAAGGGTACTTCATGCTGGTCAACGCTATCGGTAATGCGCCTCCAACACAATTCGCAGCCCCGCCCGAAGATAAAGCCGCATCTCCCGTATTGCGGGAAAAGGTGTTCGGTCTGCCGGTGGATCGGGACATCCTTTTCACCGACGATCACAATGTCTACCAGGCGCCCGTCGAAAAACGCCAGCGGCAGTGGATCGTCAAACTGTCGTTTCTCAAGGCCTTTCTGCTGTCCGGCGAGCGCATTCTGAGAATCACTTCTGCCCGTTCACCGATGAAGTGGTATCTGCAGCTTTTCACCGGGGGGGTTTTCCTGGGAATGGAAAACGCGTTTCTGGTTTTTACCACTTACCGCATCCTGCATATTCCCACCGGCAGCGATTATGCCTACCGCCAGTCCATTGCCCAGGTGCGTTATCGGGATATCCGGCGTATCCGGCTGCGTTGGCGAACTCTCGAGATCGATTATAAAAACGGGCGTTCCGAGCGCTTCAGCGGAGTGGCATTACGGGAGCGCAAAAAAATCAAACAGCTCCTTCCGGCGCTGCCCCTGGTGAAGCAGGTGCTCCAGCCGGTGGGGCGGCGTCACCTGTGCCCGCGTTGCGGCGCGGTCCTGTCGGAGCGCAAGATGAGCTGCCGACGCTGCGAGCTGCCCTTCAAAACCAAGGGGATGGCCGGCATGATGGCCTTTCTGTTTCCCGGCGGCGGGCATTTCTATACCCGTCTCTACTACCCGGGGTTGGTTTTTTCGGTTTTGGAAGGGCTGCTGATGGCGTTGCTCGTGACGGTCGGCGCGTCCCTTGTCCCGGTGAACGAATACCGCGTCCTGATAATAGTCGGCATTGTGCTGGGCCTGTCGGCGGTAAAGGCTGTCGGCTGGCGGCATGCCGGCCACTTTTTAGAGCAGTACATTCCCCGGAGTTCACGCTTGGGGCGGTGGTCGCCCGACTCCGCGCGGGATCGTTCCGTTCAGTAACACCTTCCCGTGCCTGATCCTTCGGTTTGAAGCCTACCATGGAAACGACCGGGCAGAAACCGGTCATGGATATGCCTGTTGATCCTTTTGAGGCGGCATTATCCCACCAGTATAACCAAGCGCGCCTATATCCCTTGCTGGAAATAGGGCGAAGTTGTTTGTTCTGATTGTTTTTCTGAAGAATCGCTTCATTATGGCCTTGATCACGTGTGGCCCATGTTCGGGTCGGGGCCCCCGGCGGAGGAAAGGAGGGTTCCCCGGCTGCGGCAGTACAGCCGGGGAACGGGCTTCGATGACGGAGGCAGGGAGCCTCGTCGGCAGAAAATGATGTCAATTCAAACAAAAGGTTTATTGCGTTACTGCTCTTGGGCCATAGCGGCTAAAACGGGAAATCTTCTTTACCCTGCGGTCTTTTTCCCAGGATCGGCTGGAGAACAGGGTCGGTTTTAAAAAAAATTATAACCCTCGAACCCCTGGCCCCATATTTTGATCTTCGCTGCTACGCCGCCTTTTTTTCTTCGTCGGCCGGCTTGACCTTCCTGGGTCTGCGCCGGATTTCACCCTGCCGGCTGATCTGCTCGCGTTCCGTGCAGGGGCGGCGATAGACCAGCTCCTGCTGCAGGCAGTTTTTCGGGCAGGCGGTCACGCATATACCGCAGCAGATGCAGGCCATGGGATCCAGGGTCCAGGTGGCGGTCTTTTTATCCACCGTGATGCACTGGGACGGGCATTTGCGGGCACATGCCCCGCAGAAGATGCAGTCTTCGACGGTGATGGCAAGCTCTCCCCGGGCGCGCTCGAAAGGTTCACGCTGTTCCAGCGGATACATGCGGGTGGCGCTTTTCTGGAACAGGTTTTTCAGGATGTGGGGCGTCATGAACATCATGATGGCAGTCTCCTATCGTTCGGTGCAGCTGATACAGGGGTCAATAGACAGGACGATAACCGGTACGTCCGCCAACTGGCAGCCGGGCAGCATGGCCAGCAGGGGGGCGATATTGGCGAAGGTGGGGGTGCGAATGCGCAGGCGGTCCAGGTGTTTGGACCCGTCGCATTTCATGTAGTAGAGCAGTTCACCGCGGGGCTGTTCCACGCGGGCGACCATTTCGCCTTCCGGAAAGCCCTTCACCTTGACGTTGATCTCCCCGGCCGGCAGCTTGTCGATGGCCTGGCGGACCAGGTCGATGGACTGCAGGGTCTCCCGGAAACGGACCGCCCCCCGGGCGTAGGAATCCCCGGCGGTTTCCACCACCGGTTCGAAATCAAGCTCGTCGAAGGCGGCGTAGCGGAGCTGGCGGGCATCCTGGGCCCACCCGCTGGCCCGCAGGGTGGGGCCGGCAGCCCCCAACTCGTAAGCCGTGGCTTTGTCCAAAACCCCCTTGCCCACGGTACGTTTCTTTACCGTATAATCGTTGAGCATGGTATTCTGGATGGCTTTGAGTTCTTTTTCCACCTGGCCGAGTTCCTTCAGAATCCAGGACAATTGCTCGGGTGGGATGTCGTAGCGGACACCGCCGATGACGTTCACGGACACGATAACACGGTTGCCGCTGGTGGCCTCGTTGATGTCCATGATGCGCTCGCGGATCTTCCAGAGCTGCATGAAGAGGCTTTCGAAACCGAAGGCATCGGCGTAGAGCCCCAGCCACAGCAGGTGGCTGTGCATGCGGTGCAATTCCGACCAGATCACCCGCAGGAAGCGGGCCCGGCGCGGCGCCTCCACGCCCATTTGTTTCTCGATGGCCTGGCAGTAGCACATGGCGTGAATCATGGAGCAGATGCCGCAGACCCGCTCCACCACCTGGATCATCTGGTGGATATCGCGAATCTCGCAGAGTTTTTCCAGGCCCCGGTGCACGAACCCGATCTGGGGGATGGCCTCGGTGACGATTTCATCTTCCATCACCAGTTTAAGGTGCAGCGGTTCCGGCAGGACCGGATGCTGGGGGCCGAAAGGGATGGTCATTTTCGACATTGTCTTACCTCGTGTGGTTGAGGGCTGCCGGCGCGTCCTGGCGAAGACGACGCCGGCAGCCTCGTTTATAGCCGGCGGTGACGGGTCCGTTGTTGTTTAGCCACATTTCGCATGGACAGGCTTTCGCCGCATTGTTGGGGAACAAAGGAGCCGGTCCCGTCCGCCGCCCGCTAAAATTGCTCTAATACCGATATGAATGTTTAGAATCATTTATAGAAGCCGTCTTAAAATTAGGATTTTGGTTCCAGATCAAGGCGGACTCGAGTTTCATCCGCAGGCGCCCCGAAGGAAGTGCCCTTGGGGTAAATACATCGGTATTTCGAGGACATGAAACGAGCGTCCAACGCCGATATGGGGCCAAAAGACTTTTTTAAGATAGCTTCTAATCGGTGATCGCTTTTGCCGAAGCCGCTTTGGTTATGACGCCGTACTTGCAAAACGGGGTGCGCCCGGCCTCTTCTTCCAGGTAGAGGCCTTCGTCGTAATCCAGGGCCAAACCGTCGAAATGCAGGCCGAACTGGTCCTGGATTTCGTTTTCCACCAGGACGGCGCCGAAATATACCGCGCTGATGCTGGGCACCTTGCGCCCTTTGGTGACGTTCACCCGAAAATGCTTCATTTTCAGGTCCCGGTCGAAGTGATAGATAAGGTCCACCTCATGCTCGTTGAGATCCACCGCCGTCAGGGTCACCAGGCGGTAGCCGTCCTGCTTCATGCGGCCGGCCTGGCCAACGATTTCATCCACGCTGATGGAATACATATTTTCGATCATGATCTGTTTTTCCTGTTTTCCTGAATCACGGTTTTCTGATGTCCTGTTTCAGCGGCCCGGATAGTTCCTCCAACCTCAAACCTCCAGCAACGCCTGCTGTTCCTTTCAGCTTGACGCTTTGAGCTTGGCGCTTCCTATAAGAACCTTTCACTCGCCCCCTCGAATCCTTGAACCCCTGGCCCATTAGCTTCACGCCGCTTCACGGGCCTTGGCCTTGAAGGTTTCGATGGCCTTGACCACGCCATCGATAATGGCTTCCGGTTTCGGGGGGCAACCGTAGACGTAGACATCCACGGGGATGACCTTGTCGATGCCGCCCACCACATTGTACGCTTCCCGGAATACGCCCCCGGACAGGCCGCAGGCGCCGATGGCCACAACCGCCTTGGGATCCGGCATCTGGTCGTAGATTTTTTTGAGGGCGTGTTTGTTGCGGTGGTTCACGGCCCCGGTCACCATCAGGAGGTCGGCGTGCTTGGGGTTGCCCACGTTCACCACCCCGAAGCGCTCCACGTCATAGATGGGCGTCAGGCAGGCCAGGGTTTCGATGTCGCAGCCGTTGCAGCTGCCGCAGTCGAAGTGAACCATCCATGGGGATTTGGCGCGTGATTTTTCGATGAAGTCTTTGATCATGGTGTTTTTCTTCTCTTTATAAATTGGTCGGGCGAGATTATCGCAAGGTCCTTTCAGAAGTGAGGATTTTTGATCCTGATCAAGGCCGCACAAGGGTTTTGCTGTGAGGCGTACTTTGGTACGCCGCAGCAGGAAAATCTGCGGAGAACGACGAGCAGGTTCAAAAAGACCATTTCTGAAAGGACCTTACTTGGCGTAAAGCCAGATTATGTTAATAACCGACATGGCCAGTCCCACGCTCCAGACGTAGCCCAGCATCCAGCGCCAGGTCATGCGGGCCATGGCATTGTCCACGATCAGCTCCGCAAAATAGGTGGCGGTGATCAGGATAATCATACCCACCGGGCTGGTGGCCCAGAACAGGGCGCACAGCCCCAGGATCAAAACCGTCTCATACCAGTGCCCCACCTCGATAAGGCCTAGGATGGGGCCGGAGTGCTCGGTCAGCACGCCCTTGACGATTTCCTGATGACCATGGTGGGAAGTGGAAAAATCAAAGGGCGACTTGCGCAGTTTGATGGTCAGGGCATAGGTCAAGACGATGAAAATCAGGGGCAGCTCTTTCAGCAGGGGCGCCTCGTGGGCGTAGATGGCGGAGATCTTGAAGCTGCCGGTCACCGAATAGATGGTGACGAATACCAGGATCAACAGGGGCTCGTAGGTCAGCACCTGGATCAGTTCCCGCTGGGCGCCCACCTGGGCGTAAGGCGAGGGCACGGCCATGCCGCCAAGGACCAGGAAGACCGCCCCCACGGCCTGGACGAAGAAGATCAGCAGGAGATCCGACTGCAGAAAGAAGAGCACCACCGACAGCACGGCGCCCACCAGGTAGACATAGGCGCAGAAGACCTGCCACGAGTTGGGCACGATCATCTGTTTGCCGAAGAGTTTGGCCACATCGTAGAAGGGCTGCATGATGGGCGGGCCGAAGCGCGCCTGCAGGCGTGCGGTGATGCGGCGGTCGATGCCGGCCATAAAGCCGCCCAGCAGCGGTGCACCCGCCAGGGCGAAGAGAACGAGCAGGGTATCCTTGATCACAGGGCACCTCCCATCATGAGAACGAGCAGGGCCACGGCAACGTTGTTGACCCAGAAGGTCAACCGTTCTTCGCCGAAGAGCCGGGTCAGGTAGTAGTTGCCGGTTTCGATCTGGACGATCTTGTTCATGGGGCCGCGAAAGGTTTCGTCATCCGGACCGCCACTGTGGACGCCGGACATGTACATGGGGGCCACGTGGCGCGCCCGGGTTTTCTGGGCCTGTTTCAGGGCATAGACGAACCCGGCCGCCAGGATGAGAAAGATGGGAATCACGGTGAAGCCGCCGATGCTGCTGTCGAGGCTGCCGAAATGGACCTGGTAAGGGGCGAATGCCAGCATGGGCTTCACCAGCAGGCTGTAGATCCAGGGCAGCACCAGGCTGAAGAGGACCGCACCGCCGGCCAGCACGCTCAGGGGGCCGTTGACAAAGGCGGACATGGGCTCCGGCTTGAGGCCTTTCTTATAGGAGGCGCTCATGAGGATCCCGGCCCAGCGGCCCCAGACCACGAAGCCCAGGGCGCTGCCCATGGCGATCATACCCACCGCGGGCAGATTGTTGGAGGCGGCCTCGATGGCCATCCACTTGCTGATCAACACCCCGAAGGGCGGCAGCAGCATGGTCATGATGCCGATCACGGTGATCACGGCAATGCGGGGTTTGACGGCGAAAAGTCCGCGCATATCTTCGATGTCCCGGCTGCCGATTTCCTGTTCGATGGTGCCGACACAGAGAAACAGCAGGGCTTTGGAAATGGCGTGGAAGATGATCAGCAGGATGCCGGCGGCCAGGGCCGTGGGCGTGTTGATGCCCGCGCAGGCAATGATCAGGCCCAGGTTGGAGATGGTGGAGTAGGCCAGAATCTTTTTGCCGTTGCGCTGGCCCAGGGCCAGGGCGATGGTCACCAGGAACGTGAACGACCCTACGATGGCCAAACCCTGGCTGAAAAAGGTGCCGGCAAAGGTCGGGGCAAACCGGAAGATCACGTAGACACCGGCTTTGACCATCGTGCTCGAGTGCAGCAGGGCCGATACCGGGGTGGGGGCCACCATGGCGCCCAGCAGCCAGCTCTGGAAAGGCACCTGGGCCGATTTCGTGAACCCGGCCAGGCAGAGCAGGGCCAGGGGCACCAGCAGGGCGCCGCCCATAGGGCCCGAAGCGATGATCTGCTGGATGTCGGTGGTACCGGCAATATGATGGGCGCCGATCATGCCGAAGACGAAGGCCACGCCGCCCAGGGAGTTCATCCACAACGCCCGCAAAGCGTTTTTAACGGCGATCGGGGTGCCGTCATGGCCGATCAGCATGAACGAACAGAACGTGGTGACCTCGAAAAAGAAGTACAGCCAGGCGATATTGTTGGACAGGGCCAGCCCGTTCATGGCGCCCAGAAAGATCAGCAGCAGAAAAAAGAACTGCGGCTGGCGGGAGCGCTTCAGGTGCAGGTGCGCTTCGTGCTTTTGCATGTAGGGCAGGGCGAACACGCAGATCAGCGAGCCGACGATGGAGACCAGCAGGGTGATGATCAGGGAGAGGTTGTCGCCATAGAAGCCGGGGGCCGGCGCACCGTGATCCACCATGAACAGTTCGAAAAAGAGCAGGGGCACCGCCTGCAGGACCACCAGGGTCATGATCAGCTTGCTGCGGTGTTTGCGCGCGATACCGAACATGATCGCCAGCAGGGCGAAGTCGGCCAGGGTGATGGCGGTGTTCACCAGGCCGGCCCAGGGCGACGGCGGCACATAGGTAAAGGTGCCGTGGCCCAGGAGCATCAGCGAACCGGCGGTCAACACCGCCCCCGTGACCAGGACGGTCAGGGTGCGGGCAAAGCCGATGCGCACCAGGTAGCACAGTACCCCGGCGATGATGGGGACCAGAATGCACATGAAAAGCAGCAGCGACGGCATGAAGTTCCTTTCAGGCAAAGCGGTTACAGGGTTTCGGGCCTTCTTTCAAAATACGGCGAATCGTGGATTCGCTGATGGTTTTGCCGGTGCGGGCGGCAAATATGTTAATGACGGTGCGGCTGGAGTGCGGGTACCGGCGCACCAGGGAGCGAATCAACGCCCGGTCGGCCTCGGTAATCATACGCGGCGCGCCGCTGCGCGGCCGGTCCCGCAGTCCTTGCAACCCCTCCTGCTCCCAGCGGTCGATCCATCCGGACACCGTATCGCGGCTGACATTGTAAAAGGCCGCGATGACACCGATGCTCATTTTGCGATGGCTCAGCAGGATGCTGTGGGCCCGCATGCGGACCCGGGCCGACAGGTCCTGCTTCATCAGTTTTTCCAGCCCGGCCACCGCTTCCGGCGAAAGCGGCGACACAAATTTCTTGGGGTGATGCACAACGGCGTCCTCACCGTTTTCCAGCTATATGTCCTGTAATCCCGGCGGGATAGAATTTACGAGAATTGTCCCCTAAAGCATTTTGTACGGGAAAACTTGTGGGGAGGGGCATTTACAAGGGGTGTGCCAGAGGGGAGCCCTTTTGGGTGGGATGAAGGCTAACTAACTAAAATAGCATGTCAAATTTTTTTATGCGGCACGATCAGAGGGAGGATTTCAGATTAGGCGCGTGCAGTATAGGTGCGCCAAAAATGGCACTGAAAGTCGGCAAACAGGATTGAAATAGCAATTAAACCAAGTGTTTGATAGAACATGCCAAAATAGGCGCAAAATACGCCATTAAAGGCGCGCTAATATTCTGCCTTTATTGATTAAGTTATCTTTGACACCGGATCGGTTCGTTCCCGTCCACCTCTGATGCTCGGTTTTTTGGGGCATATTGCCCTGATAACTATGCAAAGATTGAGTGGCTGTTTTGGGTTTCCGACCCTTGGATAGAGATCGGGTAAATGGAAACCAACCTATTTTCAAAAACAACCCCTCTCACCAGATCAGCATATCGAGTTGCTTGAATCCCGAAACCTGATTATTCCCGATAAGGACCGCGCCAAACAATATATTGAAACCATCGGCTACTACCGGTTGTCTGCCTATTTTAAACCCTATCAAGCTGACCCTGATAGTAATTTCCAGACTGGTGTAATATTCGATAACGTACTTGATTTGTACGTAAAGGACCGCAAACTTCGTCTTTTGGTAATTGACGCATTAGAGCGAATCGAAGTTTCGATTAGGTCTGTAATATCTAACCAATTATGCAAACGAAGTAAAACTCCCTTCTGGTATACTGATACATCAAATTATTCACCTCAATTTTTGACCCCTTACAGAGGTTTTCCTAATAGCCGATATGAAACGCCCAAACACTACACCGTCCATCTTTTCTCATCTCGAACCCTCGGCCCTTTTTCTTCTCTGGAATTCAATCCGAAAAGAAACATCAGATGACCGCCGACGCCGCGCGTTCCGCACTGGCTAAAGCGCCTTCGAGGTAGCCGCGCAGATGGTCGGCGGTTTCGGTGCCGGCAAAATGGAAGGTGTCGTCCCAGATGCTGGTTTTCCCGGCGGGGGGATCGAATTCGGGATGATTATGGGCGGACCGCTGGTCATATTCCGTGGCCGTAAATTCTTCCCGGGCCCAATCCTGATAATATACTTTGACGGGATGGCCGGCCTCCGGCCCGTAAAGCAGGGGAAGCTGGGCGAGGATGGCCTGGATCATGGTTTCCTTATCCTTGCGCCGCAATGCCGGGGTGCCGAGAAATCCGGTCAGTCCGTAAGGCCTGCTGGCCTCGCCGGATCCGTCATGAATTTCTCCCATGGGGCCGCACAGGCTGAACCCCTGGCCGGAGAGGCCGATCTTTCGCCAATCCGCCTTGTCGTAAAGGGCGAAGAATTTGGCGTGTCCTGCCATCCAGGTGCTTGACCTCAACATGGCCTGGGTAAGATCGTAGGACAAATCCGGTGTAAATAAAATGGAGCGCGCTGCCAGCCGGGGCGGCAATGCGAGGATGATCCGGGATGCCGTCAGCCGGCAGAGGGGGGCCTGGTCGAGACGCCCCACCGTCACCCGAATGCCTCTGTCCTGCCGTTCGATTTCGCAGACCGGATGATTCAGCCGGATGGCCTCCCGGGGAATCCGGGTGCCAAGCCCCTGAACAAGGGATATCATGCCGCCCTTAAGCCGCCATCCGGGCGGCTCCATTGGATAGCCTTCAATGGTTTCCGTGTGGCCGTCCTTGGCTTGGAATCGGCACAGCCCCGTTTCAAACTGGGGGTATCCTTCAAGCCCCAGGGTCTTTATCAGCGCGGTTATGTGGGGGTTGATCATGGGCCAATACCAGGATGGCCCCAGGTCGGCAAAAAAGCCCTGGTGCTCAGGGCTTAGGATGCGGCCGCCTAAGCGGGATCGGGCTTCGAGCAAGACGAACGGCATTTTTTGGGCCGCCAGCAAAAAGGCCGTGTAAATGCCGCTGAGGCCACCTCCAATGATGATGGTGTCAACGTTTTCAGAATGCATATCAGCTTTGTGTCCTCGTTTTCCAGCGCTCGATCGAACCATCCGCTTTTTTCCGCCGATGTTATGCGCCTGTCCGATTTGAAAATCAATGGTTCGTACTTAAATTTTGCGGGCGATCCTGGACCGGCGATAAAAAACGTTGGTATGGGTGATCTCTGTAGCATACGGAACAAGAATTTTGACCTCGTCCCAACGGGCCTGTCGATTGATTGATGATGCCCATGTCTTATGATAAAGCCCGATATGGCTGCAATAAAATGCCTTAACCCGGATATTTCATGAAATTTTCCCTACACAATAAATTTTAGGCAACTATTCAAGGGTATAAACGCTATCGGGGTATAATTTTCAGGTGACACGTTGTGCTCTTCGCCGATTTCCATAATCATAGAAAAAGTTTCACCCTGCGGGCGCGCCCGAGATGCCCATTGACCGCGTTATCAGGCGCTTGCGGTACAGGCGTACAGCGGCGCCCCTGATGCCTTGTCAATGAACATCTCGAACGCGTGAAATATCCGGGTGAACTATATTATGATTGTTTCAATTGCAGGGTTTTCTCCAATTTTTTGAGTGGTGCGCCAACCGCATAAACCGCAACCGGCTGTTCCCGCGCCGATTAAAAAGAGGTGTTCAATGGAAAAAGTCACCATACGATATTGTAAAGTTTGACTTCACAATCGTTTGTTTGCCGCCCGTGTGGCGGCTTATATCAAAAAAGAATCCGGCATCGAAGTTGACATCGATCCGGGCGGTAAACTGGGTGAGTTTACGGTTTGGGTAAACGGCAAGTGCGTTGAGGAGAAGGATCGGCTCAAATTTCCGGATAAGAATAAAATTCTTGATGCCGTTAGAAAGGAATTGCATCGAGGGGATAAGAATTAACGGTTCTCTGCAAAGCTCCCGTCAACAAGAATTTACCACGAAGAGCACGAAGAGCACGAAGAAAAACCGGCCAGAGCAGTTGAGCCCCCTCGTGTCCTTCGTAATCTTCGTGGTTCAAGCTGTTGCATTTAACCAAACCTGGTCTTTCTGGATAACCGCTTAAGAATTACAAATTTGCGTAACCAATTGAAGGAGAAGGGGGGCAAGGCCATGTTGACCGGAATCCACTTTATCCTGACCTACACGTGCAATTTCGAATGCGACCACTGCTTTCTTTTCAGCAGCCCGCAGGCACAGGGCACCTTTACTATCGGGCAGGTGGACAGGACGCTGGCCGAGGCCGAGAAGATCGGGACCATCGAGTGGATATTCTTCGAGGGCGGGGAGCCGTTTCTTTTTTATCCTCTGCTGGTGGAGGGTATCCGGCGTGCCCATGCCAAAGGGTTCAAGGTGGGAGTGGTGACCAATGCCTATGGCGCTATTTCCGATCAAGACGCGGCGTTGTGGCTGAAACCCCTTGCCGCGGCTGGTCTGTCCTATCTCAGCATCAGCAATGACCGCTTTCACTACGGCGACACGTCGGAAAACCCTGCCGCCACGGCATTTAAGGCGGCCCGGCGGCTGGGCATCGAGACATCGTCTATCTGCATCGAAGCGCCGGAAGTGGAATCTGCGGACGATGGTGCCGGTGGCAAGGGCAACCCGGTCATCGGCGGCGGCGCCAAGTTCAGGGGGCGGGCCGTCGAAAAACTGTCCGGCGGCCTTCCGCTCAGCCCCCCGCAGGCGATGCGGGAATGCCCCTATGAAGACCTGGAAAACCCGTCGCGGGTGCACATCGATCCTTTCGGACATGTTCACCTGTGCCAAGGCATCAGCATGGGTAACATGTGGACGACGCCCCTTTCCCAACTCGTGCGGCAATACCGTCCGATGGATCACCCGGTCTGTGGGCCGCTGATTGAAGGCGGGCCGTCGGCCTTGGCGGGCGCATTGGGCATCGCTCCGGAGGCTGGGTATATTGATGCCTGCCATTTTTGCTACACCGTGCGCAAGACCGCTGTCGGTATCTATCCCGAATATCTGGCCCCCCGTCAAGTTTATGGCCTCGCATAAAAAAGGTGAATCAGCCCGAATGAAAAACGAACGCAATCGACAAGAAGACCGCAAGCTGAAGTGCCAACTGGTGGGATGGATGCTGTTTATCCTATGCGCGTTGTTCTACCTGTTCTCCAGTCTGAAAAACCGGGATGTTATGGCGGTCGCCGGCAGCCTTGCTTTTTTGGTGGCCTGCCTTGTTTTCCTCGTCCCTGTGGCGGATGCCTGGAAAGCAAACCACCGGTCCCGAGGGGATTCCCGACATCATCATTCTGGCGGTTAAGGGGCGTTGTCAGGGGGGGGAGATGGCACGGCGTCCCGCATCATGCGATTGATGACGATGCCGTGGGATTTACCGAAGGCCATGACTTCTTCCGGCTTGAATTTCCCAGCCCGGTAGGTGGCCAGGAACCGCGGGGCATCCAGCATGTGCAGGATGTAGGACAGGTGGCCGGAGTAGCCGTTGTCGTCCAGGTGCTGGAGCGCCTTGATGGTGCCGGCGGCAAGGGCCATTACCTGGCGGCTGATCAGGGGCGGCTGCTCTTTGGAGCAGCGATGCAGGCTGTAGATGCGCCGGCAGGCGAAAGGGCGAATGTCGTAGATCATGCAGGCCCTGGTCTTCATGAGGAAGGGGCAGGGCGAGGGCCGGCCGGCTTCGCGTCTTTTCATATCCTGCTTCAAGGCTTTTTTAACGCTGGTCTGGCGGGCGCGGGGCATCCGTTGGATATGATCGCGAATGGCCAATCCCTCCAGGGTCGTGCAGTCGATGCGGCCCGCATCGGTGCAGCAGAAGGCACAGCCCTTGGTGCAGGCGGCCTCACGGCGGAACGGGGCTGTTTCGCGGGCGAAGGCCTCGTAAATTCCCTGCAGTGCTTTGAATTTTTGCTTCATTGATATGCGACTTCAGTCCGACCTTATGAAACTAAAGTTGATGGAGCCGTAAAAAGTCACCGCTGCCGTTTGGACGTCATTCCGGCGGAAGCCGGAATCTTGTGGTATCAAACGGTTAGAGATTCCGGATCAAGTCCGGAATGACAGCTATATTACTTTTTACGGGGTGGTCAAAGTTTTATTGTTGATCAAACCGGCACCCGCCGGCGGTTTTGCGCCGGGTGTCTTCGAGAAATGAGTTGCCATACCCTGGAATTCCTTGAAATGCAAATTGAAAAACCTGATAAAAATCAGCTTTTTTCGCCATACTGATAGTCGCCCTCGTTGCGGCGGATATTGCGGTGCTCCCAGGCATGGCGATCCTCCCGGAAACGCTTCATCATGACCGGCAGGCGTTCGAGGATGCCCCTCTCGGGTGCCGGGGACCACTCCAAAACCTTCCGCGTGTAGGCCGTGTCCACCACCAGGGGCCGGTCCACATAGGCCATCATCCATCGGCGTTCATACCGTTCCTGCTGAATCAACACCTTGATGCTGTTTTTGAAAAACAATCCCCATTGGGCCGCCCAGGTCGGGACATAGACCGGCTGGGGAGACAAGCGGTGAGATGCGTTGCGCCGGATGACGGGAAAGAGCGCATTGTGGGTCGTGCATCCATCGGGCGAGGCGAAAAGCGTTTCACTGCGCGCCAGTTGTTCGTGCCGTGTGATGATCTGGCGGATGCACGCCACCAGATCTTGCCGGTGAATGTAGGGGAAGCCGGAGTTGCCCCGGCCGGGGATGAAGCGCCCCAACAGGCCGGTTCTGCTCCAGAGTTTCATGAGGCTGAACAGCGGGGGCAGTTCACACCAGTCGCTGAAGACCCCGGCGATGCGCAGCGCCACCGTGGGCATCGCTGCCGTGTATCGGGCCAGCATTTTTTCGCCGAGGCTTTTGGCCCGGGGATAGGCAAGGGAGGCTATGGGCTGGGACGCTTCCGTCAGTGCCTGGCCGGGGGCCGGAGACGGCAGCGAGGCGATGCTGCCGGCAAAGGTGAAACGGCGGGTTCCCAAGCGACGGGCTCCGTCCAGGATATTGCGCAGGCCCTGGACGTTGGTGCGCTCGTCTTCGGGCTGCCAGTACTGGCCGAAGTGGTAGAAGGCGGCCATGTGGAGCACAAAGTCCAAAGGCCGGCAGCGGTCATCGATGGTATTGAAGAAAGTGTCGACGCTGTTGCGGTCGGCAATGTCCATGGTCACCCATTGAACCGAAGGCGCAGCGGCTCGCAGGGCTTGGGAAGGCTCCCGGCGGTCGATGCCGAAGACCTGGTGGTCCCGGCTCAGGTCAACACAAATGGCTGCTCCGAGAAAGCCTGACGACCCCGTAACGATGACCGACCGATGGCTCATGATGCCGTCCTGCGGAAGGAATGGCGAGCGTCCGCCATCTCTGCCAAAAGCTAGGAATCCGCTTGCGAGGGGTCAAGATGCCCATTAATTTTAGTTAGAGGTTATTTCCCGAGCGTTCATGAGGGGCCAGGTAACGAGCGGAAGATGAAACGGATGGCATATTGAGCGCCAGGCTTCTATGAAAAAAGCGCCAAGCTCAAAGCGTCAAGCTGAAAGGAAAATCAGACCTATGCCATCAATAGTGCCTTTTGGATTCTGGCGCCTGACGTCTTTATCTTTTCCACGCGACTGCCGGGTGTCTGCTTGATAGGCCGGAAGGAGAGCCGGGATCATGAACCCCGTGCCGGATACATCGGATGCCGTCACGATAGCCGTCCTTGGGGGCACGGGCCCCTTCGGCCGGGCTTTTATCCGCGAGTTCGCGGTCCAGGGGGTGGGGGTGCGCATCCTGGCCCGGAAACCCGGTCCCGTGGCCGCGCGCTTTCCCGGTGTCGAAGTGCTGCGCGGGAGTATGCTGGACGTGGCCGGTGCCTGCCGCGCAATGGCCGGCGCCAAAGGGGCCCTGCTCATCACGCCGGTGGGCGGCAATGATAATACGGCCATCGAGTTGCGGGCGGCCCGCGTCGCCGTAGCGGCGGCCCGAAGGGTGTGCCTGCCCCACCTGATCTATGTTTCCCTTATCCAGCCATCCCATCCCACCGGCGTGCCGATGCTGGATGTCAAACGGGACATCGAGCGCCTGATCGCCGCCAGCGGTATTCCCTGGTCGAGCCTGCGCACCGGTTGCTACATGGATGCCTGGCTGGCCTTTTTGCGCCCGTTTATGAAACGGGGGTTCTACCTGTTTCCGATTAACTCGCGCCATCGTTTCAGCTTTACATCCGAGCCGGATGTGGCCCGGGCCGCCACCCTGCTGATGCGCTACGGCCAGATCCTGTATGGTGCGGTGGATGTTATCGAACCCCGGGCACGCACCCTGCAAGAGGTGGCCCGGGCCTATGAAGCGGCCACGGGATGCCGTCTGCGCTTGCTGGGGCATTGGTTTCTTCCCGTGCTGAAGGCCCTTCAACCGCTGGCTTTCCGCTGGGCTTTTCCCACGGGGGCTTCACGGGTGGGCCTGCTCGACTATTTCGACCGGCACGACTGGATCGGTGATCCGGACCAGGCTTCCAAAATGATTTTAGGCTTTCATCCGACAGGGATGGAGCGGCATTTGAAAACGCGTCAAAAATTCCTGTAGCGCACCCTCTGATGCTTGGGCCGCGCCATGATCCTGCCACCATTGCGGCACACGCCAACCGACGGGTGCCCTCCACACCTATTCCCGAAACCAATAGATTCCCCCCATTTGTATTCGATTAAACGATTTGACCGTGTGGGGAAGCTTATATATCTATGCCTTGAAATCGAGAAATTGCTCGTAAACGCCCGCCCTGGCGTCGCATCGCCAGCGGCGGGCTTTAAGAGGGGCTGTTTTGAAACTGATCTTTGTCTGCCCGGATCACAACAAGGTGTTTGAAAGCGAGCATTACCAGGTGGTGGAGAACAAGGGGGTCGTGTGTGATGCGGCCGGCCAGCGCTCGCTGGATGCCAAGGTTGCGCTGGACAAACCTTGTCCCTTTTGCGGAAAAATGCATGTCTATCATGCCAGTGAATTAGCGTGTCCGTTCAGTTGATCAATCTGCGTTGACTTATCAGGAAGGAGGCTCGTGTAGATGCAAGGGGAAAACATTTTTGCGACACGGTGGGGCATCATCGGTGTGGGCGCCTTGATTGGCATTTTGGCGCCACTATTGCAGAAGCTCGGCAACCCCGGCAATATGGGAATTTGCGTGGCCTGCTTCGAGCGGGACATCGCCGGTGCCGTGGGGCTTCACCGGGCGGCGGTGGTGCAGTACCTGCGTCCCGAGATCATCGGCTTCGTGCTGGGATCCATGGCAGCCGCCTACCTTTTCAAAGAATTTCGCCCGCGGGTGGGCTCGGCCCCCATCGTCCGGTTCATTCTAGGGGCTTTTGCCATGATCGGCGCCCTGGTGTTTCTGGGCTGTCCCTGGCGGGCTGTGCTGCGGCTGGCCGGCGGCGACGGGAATGCGATTCTGGGCTTGCTGGGTCTGACCTTCGGCATATGGATCGGCACGCTCTTCCTCAAAAAGGGCTACAACCTGGGCCGTACGCAGGTGACCCATGCTACCGTTGGCTGGATGCTGCCGTTATTCATGGTGGGGATGTTTGCCCTGCTGCTGATGTTTCCCCAGGTTCCGGAGCAGGCCAAAAGCGGTGTTCTGTTCTACAGTCTTAAAGGACCCGGCGCCATGCATGCGCCTTTGCTCCTGTCGCTGGTTGTGGGGCTGGGCATTGGTTTTCTGGCCCAGCGCAGCCGCTTCTGCACCATGGGGGCCATTCGGGACACGGTTCTCTTTGGCCAGACCCATCTGCTGAGTGGCTTCATCGCCCTGACCGTAGTGGCTTTTTTGACCAATCTCCTGCTCGGCCAGTTCAAAGCCGGATTTGCAGGGCAGCCGGTGGCCCACACCATGCATATCTGGAATTTTGCCGGTATGGCCTTGGCCGGTCTGGCGTTTGCCCTGGCCGGCGGATGCCCCGGTCGCCAATTGTTTCTCGCCGGGGAAGGGGATGGCGATGCCGCCGTGTTCGTCATGGGCATGATCGTGGGGGCGGGATTCGCCCACAATTTCGGACTGGCCAGTTCGCCCAAAGGCGTCGGCCCGCACGGCATCGCCGCGGTGGTCGTGGGGCTCCTAGTCTGTCTGTTTATTGGATTTACCATGCGGGGAAAAAGCGCTTAGGCGTCATTCGGGTTTTCTTTTTTCAGATTCAAAGGAGGTTAGCGATGGCAGCGACAGTCGATGCACGGGGGCTTTCATGTCCGCAGCCGGTGATCATGACATTGGATGAAATCAAGAAGGGCAGCGACAACGAGATGATTGTCCTCGTGGACACGGATACATCCAAGGAAAACGTGGTGCGGGCGGCGGAAAGCCAGGGCTGCCGGATTACGGATGTGGCTTCGGAAGGCGAGGGATATCGCATCGCTCTTACCAAAGGATAAATAGTGTTCGGGTTTTTCAAAAAGAAGAAGACGGTGTCCGGACAACGGGAGCCCCAATCATCAGTGGATCGGGGGCTTCTGGTGTTCGAAAACACCAGTGAGGTGATCCAGGCCGAAAACCAACTCAAAAAGGCCGGCTGGCCTGTCAAGGTCATGGGACCGCCTCCGGAGATTCGCACCGGCTGTGATCTGGTGGTCGTCTTCCCCTTAATCGAGGAACTGAATATCCTGCGCGCTTTGGAAAGTGCCGGGATTGCGCCGACACAGGTGGTGCCGGTGAGCGCGCCTTTGCTGGCCCCGGTGGATCTCTTTCAAACCAAGGACTTCGGCGATTACCTGATGGTGCGTGCCGCGAACATGAAAATTACGGTGGCCAAAGACAGCCGGCGGATCGTAAATATTTCAGGCGGCGGGTGCCCGGATGTGCCCTATCTGGCCGAGGCCATGATCGGCCAAACGTTGGCGGACGCACCGCGGCCCCGGGATCTGGGGCACACCCTGTGCGGGTATGCCCTTGAACTGGCCTTCACGGAGTTGCAGCGAACATGTTAGGCATTGTCGGTACGGTTCCGGACCTCCAGTTTCCGCTGGCCCATGGCAGAGTCCGCTGGGAAGGCCGGCGGATTGGCATCGACGGCCGCAGCATTCCCGTCAATCGGGGCACGCCCGCCCTTTTGGCCGCCGCCCTGAGGGCTTCCGAATGCATCGGTGGCCAGGATGTCTATGCCTTTCTGGTGGGGGACACCGGCCAGGGCGAGGGCAGCCGCCGGTTATACCGGTTCCTGGCCCGCCATCTGTCCGAATTCGATTTGCAGGTGTTGACCTTCCATTATCTGCAGCCGGACGTGGACTGGCATGGCCGGGTGCTGTTGGCTGCCCAGGCCATGCCGCAGCGACCGTTATTGATCGCCGATGCCGGTTTCATGTATGCTGCCAAAATGGGCGGCCAATCCGGGCATTACGATTTTTTTACGCCGGACGTGGGCGAACTGGCCTTTTTGGCCGATGCCCAAGCGCCCCATCCCTTTTACACCCGGGGATTTATTCTGCACCGGGAGCACAAGGTCCCCGATCTTATCCGCCAGGCCCATGGACACGGCAATACCGCCGAGGCTATGGTCGTGAAGGGCCGGACCGATTATATCGTTGAAAACGGAAATATTGTCGCCACGGTGGATACCCCGGCCTTCGAGGCCATGGAGGCGATCGGCGGTACGGGGGACAGTCTGACCGGTCTGTTGACGGTTTTGGCCGGGAGCGGTTTTGAGCGGACCGAGGCTGCCCTCCTGGCGGCCCGGGCCAACCGTCTGACCGGTGCCCTGTGTGATCCCACCCCGGCCACCCAGGTGCCGGAATTGATCGATAATATCCCCCGGGCTTTGGCGGGTCTGGTGGATCAAAAGGAAAAGCGGAGCGTAAGGCATGGCGGATGATGATCAAATACGGCTGACCCAAACCGTAACGGGGGCCGGCTGAGCGTCGAAACTGGCGCCAGGGGACCTGGACCGAGCCTTATGCGGCATGGTGTTTCCCACCGACGGGAACGTCCTGGTGGGGCTGGACCGCGCGGACGATGCCGGGGTTTACAAAGTTTCCGACGATCTGGCCCTGATCCAGACCGTGGATTTTTTTACTCCCATCGTGGACGATCCCTACATGTTCGGCCAGATCGCGGCCGCCAACGCCCTGAGCGACGTCTACGCCATGGGGGGTATTCCCAAGACGGCTATGAACCTAGTGGCGTTCCCGGTCAAGGACATGGATTTGTCCGTGCTGCGCCGGATCATCCAGGGCGGGATCGACAAAATGACGGAAGCCGAAGTCGTTCTCATGGGCGGGCACAGCATCGAGGACAAGGAGTTGAAGTACGGCCTGTCCGTGACGGGTTTCGTGCACCCCGACCGGGTGCTGACCAAACAGGACCTGCGGCCGGGGGACAGGCTGGTGCTGACCAAACCGCTGGGGACGGGCATTGTCAATACTGCCATCAAGGCGGGCATGGCATCCGCCGGCCTCACGGAGACGGTGACCCGCCTGATGGCGGATCTGAACCGCAGGGCCGCGGAAATCATGGCCCGTTTCGATGTGAGCGCCTGCACCGATGTTACCGGGTTCGGCCTGCTGGGACACCTGGCCGAGATGGTGGGCGGGTCCGGTCGGAGCGCCCGGATTTTTGCCGCCCAAATCCCCGTGATTCAAGACGCCCTGACGTTTGCCGGCATGGGCCTGATTCCTGCCGGCGCCTATAAAAACCGTGAGTTCCGTGCGGCCATGGTGGATATGGCGCCAAATGTGGAGCGGGCGGTGCAGGACATCCTTTTCGATCCCCAGACGTCGGGCGGGCTGTTGATCGGTGTGCGAGAGAGCCAGGCCGAGGCCCTCGTTGCCGAATTGCAAGCGGCCGGAATGGCCGAAGCCGCCCTGATCGGGGAGGTCCTCGATGATCCGGACGAAAAGATCCGGTTGGTATGAGGCCATCTATCGTCGACTTTTGGTTCCAACCCTTCAGCATACGACGTATATAAAGACCAAGACGAACAGAAAGGCTGATGCATGAAAGAAATCGATGCCCGCGGGCTGTCCTGCCCGGCGCCCGTACTGCAAACCAAGGCGGCCCTGGATGAAGGTCAGCTGGAAGGGGTAACCGTGACGGTGGACAACGCCGCCGCCCAGCAGAACGTTCAGCGGTTTCTGGAGTCCCAGGGATTCGAGACCCGAATCGAGGAAGACGGATCGGACTACCTGGTCATCGGAAGCGGCGGAACCGTGCCGGCATCCCAGCCCGAGGCGAACGCTGAACCGCAAACCGAGACCCGGAAGATCATGGTCATGTGCGCCACCGACCGCATGGGCTTCGGAGACAATGAACTGGGCCTGAAATTGATGGTTAATTTTCTGCGCACCCTGAAAGAAATGGGCCCCGAACTCTGGCGGCTGGTCTTTGTCAACAACGGGGTCATGCTCACGATCGACGGTTCCGCGGTGCTGGATGATTTGCGGGAAATGGAAGACAAGGGACTCACCATCCTGGTATGCGGCACCTGCCTGGAGCATTTCGACCTCCTGGCGCGCAAACGGGTGGGTGTGACCACCAACATGCTGGACATCGTCACCGCCATGCAGTTGGCCGATAAAGTAATCAGCCTCTAACCCTAAAGCCGATTCCAGGCCCTCTTCACGGAGGCTGTCCGAGCGGCCTTACCGGTCAAGATTTTCTTCCAGAACACCAAACAACCGCACCACATCGGCATCGGTGTTGTAGACGTGGGGGGCGATTCGGATGGAATCCCCGCGGGCACTGGCGAAAACATTGGCCTGGGCCAGTTTGGCCGGCAGGTCGTCCGGAAAGCCCTGGGGATGCCGTAAACCGAGCATGTGCGGCGCACGATTTATGGCGGGCGCTACCTCCAGTCCAAGGGCTTCCGCCCGGGCGGCGATGTCATCGGTCCGGGAGCGCAGGGTGGCGGCGATGGCATCCACGCCCCAGGACAGGATTTGCTTCAGGGCGGCGCCCGCAATGGGCGACAGGATGAAGTTGCTGGCCTCGCCGGCATCGAACCGTTTGGCCCCCTCCTGGTAGTTATCCCGGTACTGCACCAGGCGGGCAAAGTCTTCCGAATCCTCGCGATTCATCCAGTTCTCTTCCAGGGGGCGCCCCTGCTGCCATCGGGGGGCCACATAGCAGAAACCATAGCTGTATGGTCCCAGGAGCCATTTGTGCGCCGTGGTGATCAGGAAATCCGGTTGAATTTCAGGGACCGGAAAAGGCATGGCCCCTATGGACTGGGTGCCGTCCACCACAAGGGCAGCGTCGCAGGCCCGGCATTTTTCCCCCACTTGCCTGAGATCGACAATGGTTCCGTCGGTCCAGTGGCAGTGGGGCAGAGCCGCCACGGCGGTACGGGATGTTATCGCGTCCAAGACCGCAGGCGTCCAGTTGCCGTCCGACGGTCGCGGTACGGGGATGATTTCGGCTCCGTTTGTTTTCGCCGTCCGAAGCCAGGAATAGATGTTGGATGGAAACTGGTCTTGCAGTACCACAATGGTCTGGCCTGCCCCCACGGGAAGATTGCGGGCGGCCAGGGCGATGCCGTAGGAGACGGAGGGGATGACGGCGATGTCGCCGGCCGCTGCATCCACCAGGGATGCAAAGAGGGCCCGGTTTTCATTGAGATAACGGAAAAAGAAATCGGTGCTCAGCGCCCAGGGGTTGGTTTTTTGCACGATGGCGCTATTCCCTGCGGCTTCGGCCGTTTTGAGCAACGGGGAGGTGTAGGCGCAGTTGAAATAGGCCACGTCGTCCGGGATGCTGAAGCGGTCGCGCTGGCAGGGTATCATATCGGTTTCCTTATCCTGGGGCGTTATGCCGGATTGCGCTGGTTGACCTTTGATTCGAGCAGTTATAAATTAAATAAATGGCGCAGCATACTCTCATACCACGCCGGAGAGACCGCGGCCAGACCCGATTGCCGGGCGTTGCCACGTGCAAGCCGATTGCGAAGCTGTGGATCTGGTGGGCAATCTTTGGGGTCCTGTCGGGTTGTGCCGTTTCACCGGCGCCGCCGGCTTCTCTCGATACGCCTCCGGGGTTGGTCATCCACGCCAACGGTCTGCTCGAGCGGCACCCCTGGATCGAACATGAAATCCGGCAGTTTCTCGATCAGGAAGAAGTCCGGGCCGGCCTCGGATTCGATCCCCTGTCCTATGAAAATCCGTTTACGCTGACTCTCCTTGAGCAGCGCCTGAACGACAAGGGAATCATCCGCATGTTCGGAACCACCACCAACCGGCATGTCTATGTCCGGGCCGGTTTGTTTGCCGGTACCCCTTCGGCCCGAAACGACATGGACCCGGCCATGGACCCGGACGCCCTCCGTAACCAGCGCATGTGCCGCATGCTGGCGGCCGATCCCGAAATGCTGGCACTCTACCGCAATCTCCTCATCTGCCATGAAATTGCGCATGTGGGGGAATGGTATGCCCTCCGGCAGCGCCAGGCGGTAGCGACCTACACAGGCCATGGCATCAGCAACCGGGCCGAGATCCGCATCCTGACGCGCCTGTTGCATGCCGGCAAGGTGCGTCCCGCCGTTTACGACAAACTTTTTCTATTCTACGCCACCTTCATGAACCAGGACGCCGAAAGCCAAGACGATATCGACCGGTATTATCGCCAGGCCCTATTCGCCTATCGCATCTTAGCCCGGGCAGGCTACACCGGAAACGGTGCGGCAGACCGATAACGACACCCTACCGGAAACAGAATCCGCACGGGTGGGTAGTGCGTTTGGGGTCATTCATCGGCGGCATCGAAAAGGTGCAGCGCCCGGGCCTGTTCCCACACCCGCCGGGCCAGTCCCACCGTGGCCTGGTCCACCATGCGGCCTTCCACGGCTACGGCCCCCCGCCCCTTGGCTTCGGCGGCATCTGCGGCGGCCAGTACTTTTTTTGCCCGCGCGATGTCTTCGGCGGAGGGGGTGAAGACGCGGTTGAGGGTGTCGATCTGGGCGGGGTGGATGGCCCACTTGCCGTCGCATCCCAGGGCACAGGCCATGGTGGCGGCTTTTTCAAGCCCGGCATCGTCCTTGAAATACCCATAGGGCGCATCGATGGCCATAAGACCATGGGCCTTGGCCGCCATGACGATTCGGCTCAAGGCATAGTGCCAGCGGTGTCCGGGGTAGATATCGTCTTCTTTTTCGCCATGGCCGGAGAGGGAAACCAGGCGGGCGCCCACCGAAGCGGAATAGTCGGCAATGCCGAAGACCAGGGTTTTAACCCTGGAACTGCTATCGGCAATCGCCCTGATCCGTTCGAGCCCCTGGGCGGTTTCAATGGAGGCTTCGATGCCGATGGGCAGCGGTTTGCCCGCGGCCAGTTCGATGCCATCCAGCATGCGTTCGGCAAAGTGAATGTCGCCGGGATGGTTCACTTTGGGAATGACCACGGTGCCGATGCGGTCCCCGGCAGCCTCGGCTACCTCCAGCAGGTCGCGGTAGCCGAAAGGGGTGTCGAGGGCGTTGATGCGTACGGATAACTGTGGCGTCTGTTTCCCGGCGGATTGAAGCGTTCGGATGACCATCCGGCGGGCGTCCGCCTTGGCTTCCGGGGGGACGCTGTCTTCCAGGTCGAACAGGAGGGCGTCTGCTTTGGAGCCAAGGGCCTTAGCGTGCATTTTCTCCACATGGCCGGGAACGGAAAGAATTGAGCGTGTGGGGAGCATGACGGGCGTCTCCTTTTCTTGGGGTGCCATGACGGCGGGTTTTCACACTGAAAGAACAACCCACCATATCACAAGCGGAAGATCAATCCCACTGCGGTGGCAACGATCGGGGGAATTCATTACCAGATTTTGCAGGCGGAATGATTTCTGCCGTAACACTACGGCGATGCTTATCGGCGCTATATGCAGCAGGTGCCACGGTATATCGCCTGGCCGTGGCAGCGAAGAACCTCTCGATCGGCTGGGGCAGCATGAGGGTTCACTTGGGCCGCTACGCTCGGAGGGTATGGCCGCATCAAAAGCTCGCCGGCAGACGGTCATCAGGGCTCATGCCTTCAACCACGGCAGGTTAATCTCCCGTGCGTTTGACGACGGGCATCCGGCGCTTTAGATTGCCCTATTGTGTAAACCTCTGCTGGAAGGCCTATCCCGAAGATTTTACGAAATATTCGGAATAGAACAATGAAGGGAGACGGCTCACCATGAAATGCCCCACCTGCGGAAGTGTCAATTTTTATGCCAGGGACCCCGAGGATGAATACGAAGAATACCGTTTTGCGCTTCAAGGTGATGAGGTGGTACCGGAATCGGCCGATGCGGATGCGTTGGCGATTATTAATGATACCGAAGCATATTGCGAGCGCTGCGCCTGGCACGGCCGGTTGGCGCAATTGAAGAAATGAACCACCCGGCCGATCAAGTTAGAACGTATCTCAAATCTTACATTTGAGATACGTTCTATCTATTTACAGGGCACTTTGTTAAAACTCAAACCGGCTTCCCGCCGCCGCCTGCTGGAAGCGGTCCCCGAAGTGCTGGGCCAAAACCATGCCGGCCTGGGTCCCGGTACAGTGGGAAACGCCCACCAACTTCACTTCGAAGGCCTCGAACGTGTCGATGGCGGCCTGGATCTGCTCCGGTGCGTAAAACATCAGATGGGTGCCCCCCAGCACGGCATGCAGACGGGTGATGCCGAATTTTTCCCGGACGTGATCCATGATATTGAGCACCCCGCCATGGGCGCATCCCAGAACGAGGACCGGACCGGAAGGGGTTTCCAGCAGCAGGTTGGCGTCTTCGGCGATGGGGTCGGGAATGTGGCCTTCGCCTTCGGCCAGCACCAACTGGGTGTCGCCGGGGGTTTGTTCGGGGTTACGGGCGTAACCGGTGATGAAATGAAAACCCGGGGCAATTTCTTCGGTTATTTCGATAAAGGTAAAAGAGGCGCCATCGGCTTCAAAAGCCCCCTGGGTTTTCGGCGTACCAATATACATCGGCGCCACCGCCGGGTCGGGTGAGATGCGGGCCATGTGCTGTGCAAATACGGCCGGATGGGCGATAATGTTTTTAGGGCCGGTTTCTCCCAGAACCCAAGGCAGCCCGCCGGTGTGGTCGAAATGGCCGTGGCTCAGGAGGATGGCTTCGATCCCCTCCAGTGGAAAACCGCCGGCCTTGACGTTGTGGGGCAGGGTGTGACCCTGGCCGGTGTCGAAAAGATAGGTTTTGCCATCGTGCTCGATGAGCGCGGCAAAGCCGTGCTCCCCCAGAAAGTCGATCCGACCGATGTTGTTGTCGCAGAGAATCTGAACGGTGCTCATTAGGGCTCCTTCCGTTTTACCACGATACTGCTGGGGTTATGGGGTTGAATGACATCGATAAGAAACGGCCTCCGTTTCGGGAGGCAGGCAACCGACAGCGATTTGTTATGAGATATAGGCCGATAGAGTGGTCTCCGTCAATGCCTTTCACCACGGGCATGGCGGCTTCACATTTCGGTGGGAGGGGATTGTGGTGTTCAACTTTGAAATAGCTTATGTTCAGTCTTACCCTAATGCGGAGCGAAGATCGAAAGGAGGTCAATGGTGAAATCTTATGATGTAGTGGTTGTCGGTTCCGGATCGGGAGGTCAGACCGCAGCCTATACCCTTATGGAATACGGACTTTCCGTGGCCGTGGTGGAAAACAGCCCCACCCCGGGGGGGATCTGCGCCCTGGCCGGCTGCCAGGCCAAGAAATGGTATTACGAAGCCACGGAGACCATGGCCCGGGCGCGGCATATGGAAGGCAAAGGCCTGGTTCGGCCCCCGGAACTGGAATGGTCCCGCATCCGGGATGAAAAGCGGGCCTTTACCGACCCCATTCCCGAGGGTACCCGCAAAGGGCTGGTGGGGGCCGGTATCGATTTTATTGACGGAACGGCGGTTTTCCAGGATGAGACCACTCTGACGGTGGACGGCCGCCCTATCCGGGGGAAGTATATCGTCCTGGCCACGGGCGCCCATCCCATGCCGCTGCCCTTCCCGGGGGCCGAGCATCTCGTCACCAGCAGTGATTTCCTGGAACTGGACCGCCTGCCCCCGCGGATCGTCTTTATCGGCGGTGGTTTCATCTCCTTCGAGTTCGCCCATTTTGCCGCCCGCCTGGGGCCGGCCGAAGCCATCACGATTCTGGAAGTGCTGCCGCGTCCCTTAGGCCCCTTCGATGCCGAAATGGTGGAGCAGCTCATGGTTGCTTCCCGGGCCGAAGGGATCGACATCCGGACGGCGGTGGATTTGACGGGCGTAACGCAAACCGGCTCCGGATTCGTGGTGCGGACCCGGGGGGGCGACGATATCACGGCCGACCTGGTGGTGCATGGGGCCGGCCGGGTGCCGTCCATCGGGGAACTGCAACTGGATGCCGGCGGCGTGGCCCACAGCCGCCGGGGGATCACGGTCAACGCGGAAATGCGGACCTCCAATCCGCGGGTTTTCGCCGTGGGGGATTGCGCTGCTACCATCCAGCTGGCCCGGGTGGCGGATTACGAAGCCTACGTGGCGGCCAAAAACATCCTGGCGGAAATCGAGGGGGGGGCCGGAGCGAGCGTGGATCACCGGACCGTGCCGTCGATTCTTTTCACCTACCCTCAATATGCCATGGTGGGGGCCACCGAAGAAGCGCTACAGGCCGACGGTATCCGCTACTACAAAACCGGCGACCGCAACCTCGCCTGGCCCACCTACCGGCGTATCGGCATGCCCCATGCCGCCTACAAGATCATGGTGGACGACGACAACCATGTTCTAGGCGCCCATATTATTTCCGACAATGCCGCCGGTCTGATCAACATTTTCAAGGAGGCCATGCTGGACCAACGCAGTGTGGAGGATCTCTACTGGCGCCACGTGATGACACCGTATCCCTCGCGCGAGAGCGATATTATCTACATGCTCAAACCATTTTTCGAGGATGATTTGTTGGCCGGTTTATGATCGGCGGCTTACTGATAATGGGGGCATTTTGAATTAAGCCCGTCGTCAATACGGGAAGACAATCGGGGTGATCACCAGGGTCGTGACGCCCAGAATAAGCGTCATGACCAGACCGATCCTGCTAAAATCGGTGAAGCGGTACCCGCCTGCGCTCCAGACCATCATGTTGGTCTGGTAGCCCGTCGGGGTAATGAAGGCGCAGGACGCCGCCACCATGAGCGTGATGGCAAAGGGCATGAAACTGACCCCCAGCTGCTGGGCCGTGGCCAAAGCGATGGGAAACATGAAGGCCGCGGCGGCGTTGTTGGTGATCACATTGGTAATGACGGTGGCCCCCAGGAAGACCGCTGCAAGGGACATGAGGGGGTTGCCGCCGCCCATCCGGGTAATCCCCAGGGCCAGTTGGTCGGCCAGACCGCTGTGGGTGATGGCGGATTCGAGTCCCACGGCGCAGGCGATTACGGTCAGGGTTCCCCAGTCGATGCTGCGGGCCGCCGTCCGCAGGGAGAGGCAGCCGGTCAGCAGCATGGCCCCGCTGGCCAGCATGCCGGCGTTGAGCATCGTCATCCATCCCATGGCGGCCGACAGAATCATCCCCAGCGTGATCAAACCCGCCACAACTGCCCGGTCGGTTCGCTGCAAGCGGTAGCCCTCCAATGGCTTGGTCACGGAAAAGTCCATATCAAGCCGACTTTCGTAGAAGAAAGCATCATTTACTTCCAGGACAACGTTGTCGCCGGCTTCCACCGTGAGGTCCATCAGGGGCATGTCGGGGGGCTCGGCACGGCGTGACAAGGCCACCAGTTTGATCTGGTAAGGGCTTTTCTGACGGGGAAGGTCCCCTATCTTCCAGCCCACCGCCGGACTGCGCCGCGAAACCACCGCGTTGATCAACTGATGGGTATGGCGTTCGCTTTCCATGGGGGTTCCGGACAGGTGCGGGGTCAACCCCTCCTGCCGCCATAGATCGGTTATGGCGCCCAGGTCGGTTGTAAATGCCAGCCGGTCGCCGGATTGCAGTTGGAGGTTGTCATCGATGGGGATCGTTTTACCCTTGCGGGTAACACCGCAAAGGTCGACGTTGTCAAAGGCGGTAAACCCGGTTTCATCCATTTGGCAGCCGTCCAGGCAGGTTTCCCGATCGATTCGAAATTCAGCCCGGTAGCGCCGCAGAAGGGGGCGTTCGCTGACCTTTTGAGAGGCGCCCGGGAGGAGAAAGCGGCCGGCCAGAATCATGAACGGGACGCCGATGAGGACCGCCGGAACGCCAACCCAGGCCGTGTCGAACATGCGAATGAACCGCAGGTCCGGGCTGGTGTTGTCGGCAATCGTCGCTGCCACCAGTCCGGCGATGATCAGGTTGGACGAAGTGCCGATCAGCGTACAGATACCGCCCAGGATCGACGTGAAGCTCAGTGGAATCAGCAGATGACGGGCCGTAAGACGATAGGTGCGGCTGATGTCGCGGATGACTGGTATCATCATGGCCACCAGCGGGGTGTTGTTGAGAAACGCGCTGGCAAAAGCGATTGGCGGCAGCATTTTGAACTGGGCGCCAAGCAAGCTTTTGGGCTTGCCGATCAGGCGCTCCATGATGAGGTTGATAGCCCCGGTGGCATACATGCCCGCGGCGACGATGTACAAGACGCCCACGGTCAGGGTGCCCTGGTTGCTGAAGCCCTTCAGCAGGTCGGCCGGTGGGGCAAGGTCCAGGGTCATGGCAACGGCCAGGGCCCCGAAGAAAACGGCGGCGGCCGGGATAGCGGTCCGGACCAGCAGCAGAAAAGTCATCACGATCAGGGATAGCGTCAGATAGGCATCGATAGGCACGCGGCATCTCCTGCAGGGTGGCGGATTTTCTTCCAACGTCCTTTTTAAGGGAAGTCCGCGAATTGTTCAAGGCAGCCATCTCAGGGAAAGGATTCAAGCGGCGGCGGCATCAGTCTGATGGGTGCGTTTTGGCACCGGGATGGAAACCGGCGTTTCATTCTTTGCGCATGCCCCACAGGAAAGCGATTCCGGCCAGGACCATCGACAGGACACCGACCGTCGGGTTTTTCTCGGCGATGTGAAGGTTGACACCGGCCAGCAGGAGGGCGGCGGCGATCACCATCCAGGCAAACCGCTTTACGGAAAGATCGATGCGCCGGATGGCCCGCCGGGTTTCGGGAGACAGGGAGACCTGGATGGTCAAAGCACCCTGCCGGGCCCGGGTTAGCACCTGGTCGAGCTGGCCGGGGATGCGCCAGAGGTGGCGCCCCAGCATCAGCAGTTCGTCCCAGATACCCTGCCAGTCGCCGGTCAGTTCTTCCCTGGCAAACCGGCGGGCGTAGGGCAGGGTCTTGGTCCAGGGGTCGAAATCCGGATCCAGGCGCGTGGCCAACCCGGCCAGGATACCCACGGCCCGACCGATGAACAGCATGTCGGCCTGGATCTGGAAAGGCGCCTCGGCGATGATATCCCGGTATTCCCGCCAGAAATACCGCATTTCCCGAAATGCGGTTTCCTGGATTTTCCCCAGCCGGACGCCCCAGATGCGCTGGAGCCAGTCCTGGTGGATCTCCTCCAGGCGGCGCAGGTCCGTTCCGGGCTGCAGGGCGCCTGCGATAACGTAGGCTTCGATGACTTTGCGCGCATCCTGGGTGCCGAGCCCGATGGCGGCCGAGCGCATGGCGGCCTTGAGGCGTTCGGAAATGACGGCGGTCATCCCGAAGTCGATAAATACCAGCTGAAAGGGGCGGTTGGCACAATGGGGCACGCTTTCGCCGGGGCGGAAGCCCTCGCAGGATTCATCGGATTCTTCCGGGTGCGGCAGAGGCCGTACGAAAAGATTGCCCGGATGGGGGTCCACGTGAACAAAGTTGGAAACGAAGATCTGCCGCATGTAAGCATCGTAAAGCACTGCGGCAACCTGTGCGGGGGCGATGCCCGCGGCGACCATGGCATCCATGTCGCCAATTTTGATGTAGGCCACGTTTTCCAGCGTCAGGACGGCGGACGTGCAGTACGCTTCCTGAATGCGGGGGACATAAATGTGGGGTAAGTCGGCAAAGTCGGCGGCGAACCGCAGCAGATTGTTTTTTTCCTGATGGAGGTCGAGTTCAATGCGGGTGGTGCGGGTGAATTCTTCCAGCAGCACGTCGAGATCGATGCGCCGACGGATGAGTCGGAATTGTTTGAGCCAGCCCTTGATGCGCCGGAGCGCGGCAAGATCGGTCTCGACGATGTCGTGAATGTGGGGCCGCAGGACCTTGACGATGACATCTTCCCCCGAGGGCAGCCGGGCCTGATGTGCCTGGGCCAGGGAGGCGGCCCCCATTGGCTGGTCGGCAAAAAAGCTGAAAATCTGGGCAAGGGGGGCGCCGAAACTGGCTTCCACCACCTTTTCAATTCTCTTAAAAGGGGCCGGTAGGGCTTCGTCCTGCAGGCCGGCCAGTTCATGGGTGATCTCAGGGGGAAACAGATCCACCCGGGTACTGAGGAACTGGCCCAGTTTGATCAGCACACCTCCCATATCGGTGGCAATATCGCGGTATCGCCGGGCAATTGTCTTCCAGCGTTCAAGCGGGGCGGGGCGTAAGCGATCCAGCAGGGGAAAGGCAAAGAGAACATCCCACCAGAGGGTTTGGCAGAGGACGCCGGCAGCAAAAGCGATGATGCGTCGATAGCGTTGACGCTCGATCACGGGCCGGCTGTTCGTTTCGGTCGTCATCAGGATGGAACTCCCGGGCAGATGCGTCTTATCTGGGCTTGACGCTGAATAGCCGTTGCCCTGCGGCGTGATGGAGGTGTGGTCGGCGGGACGGGGATACATTCGGTCGCAGAGAGGCTTCGCGTGCCGCACGGCAGTCACTGGCGCAAGGCGTTGAGAGACGTGACGCCGCTGTCTTGAGACGTACCCTTATTTGTACTGCAAGCCAGTGGACGGCGTCAACCGGAAGCTCACGGGATGTTGTGGAAAATTTAAGACGTGTCAAGGGAATCGGCACAGGTCTTGACCCGCCGTCTATGCCTTTGGCAGCCGGAAAAGACAAGGGTAGGGCCCATCCAGGCACGCTATCACGGATTTCAGTATAATTTAGACCATTTAAGCGATGCTAAAAAAACGGTCCGATGGTCGGATAGATTGGCACGCAACATGCTTTAACCGAAACCATCCCCCCAGTGAACGATTTGCCGGGGGGCTTTGGAATTTCCTCCTGTCCGGTACGTCACTGGCACCCCCTGAATCTCCCTTTGCGACAACCTTATGATGTCATAGGCGGCAGTCGAACCGATTGCCACAACCGGGAACCATGGATGCCAAAGGAAGGGTAAAAATGGAAAAGACAAGTGCAGAGCTATTCTTCGGTTGGTTTGAAGATGTATGGACAAATGGCGTTGCGGCATCTCCCGGTGCATTGCTGGATCGGTCCCGCGCCGGATGCGATGCCGGGGACGCGGCGCCACGGGCGTTGGATGGGGCCCGCAGGGCGCGCCAGAGCCAGGAAGAACTGACGGACATCCGGCTGGATTTCGAGTCTTTTGAGAGCAACGGCGACCAGGTGACCTGTGCCCTTGTTGTCAAGGCGCGCGGCAAGGCTTCCAATGAACCGGTGGCCTTTCGCGCCAAATTCGACGGCCGTGTCCGGGACGGGCAGCTGGTCAGCGCGGCCAATGCCATCGATTATCTGGCGGCGGAGTGAAATACCCGGAGAAGTCAAAAACATCAGGTGAATATTTTCTTCGGTCAATCGAGATATTTTTTCGTGCAACCCTGCGCTGACCCGTTCTCAAGCCCTCACTGAGGTTTTCGCCATTACTTCGTGTGTTGCCAACCTCTGCGTCCACTCCGTCTGAAGCACAGCCATCGACTTCTTTTTTGGGAGGCAATTACAGCTGAAAGGATGGCCCCATGATTGCGAGCCGAGAGAGAAGAAAGGCTGTGCGGCAGCACTGCCGAATACCGGCTGAGCTATCGTTTTATATTCCCCTTGAGTATGCGAATGCATTTGGCTCGGGAATCTATCCCGCCACGATCGTCAACTACAATGACGGCGGCTTTGGCATTTTGTCGAAAGGCCGCTTTTCGCCCCAGATGGTCGTTTGCATCCGACCCGATCCGGTTGCCGGCGATAAAGGACCGCAGGGCTCCTGCCGCAGCTACCAATCGGTGATTAAGTGGGTTGCCGATGAGCACATTGCGGCTGATGGTGCGGTTAGCATCGGCGTGCAGCACATTGGCGACTAATACCCACGGCTAATCTTTGCTTTTAAGGGGATACAGAGTAGCGCTCTTTTAGCGCCCTCACGGGGCTATCTGAGGCCTTCCGCTATCTAAAATAATAGACGGGTGGGATCACCACCGGGGCGTGAGTCAGAAAGCCGGTGCCGACCAGGCCGATTTCCTCCAGCAGACGACCGAAATTCTGGTCTGCTCTGGGTTTGTAAAACTTCAGCCGTCGGCACTAACCCAGTTTGATGGTCAATTCCGTGTCGGATAATGTGGCGGTGAATACTTGCAGGGGTTTCTTGGCCGCTCCCCCCAGGGGTTGGCCGCTGTAGTCATAGGTGGATTTACTTACGCTGCAGCATTCGATGCGGTCGGTTCCGGGAAGTATATCGATGCGGCGGCCCATGTGGGTGCAGCGGTTGGCCAAGGCGTGAAAGCGGCCGTCTTGGCCATGAACCACCAATACTCTCACGGGCAGGCCCTTGCCCTCCAGGCGGACGGCGCTTCCGGGGTGCCTGATTTCAGGCATTTGCGCCAATTGCAGCCGGATCGAACCATCCTCAAATGTCCAGTCGTCGTCATTTTCGGGCAGCGGTGTTGCGCTGATACCGAAGATTCGTTTAAGCCATTTCACGGGTTTCTCCTCTCTTCAGTTCCATTCCGGACCAAACAAACGGATTGTCCCTCCCGATGGCGTGGAGGACCTTCCGGCGCCGGTCGCTATCCTTATCCGCTGTCAGGCGGCCTCCACCCGGCAGGGAACAAAACGATGCAGTGGGGTTCCCAAAGGATCACGGTGCGTGTTCTTGGTCAGGCGATTGACATTGAGGCCGTAGGTTTTGCCGTCATATAGCAGGCCGAACCCATGGGGAATCAACGCCATCCCGCGCCGAACCTGGTCGGACACCTCCAGTTCTCCCTGTTCGCTGCCGGCCGCGGTGGTGACCCTGACGGTTTGGCCGTCTTCCAAACCAAGGGACAAGGCGTCCTCCGGACTCAGGGCAATGGTGCCGGCGCGCCTGTCGCGATTCCATTCCGGGTTGCGCATGAGGGTATTGCTATTGGTGTCCATGTGACGGCCGGCGTTGAGCACCAGGGGGAATTCGTCCGGCATTACAAGATCTGCGGCTTCACTGACCGCGTCGAGTTTCCGGGCCTGGGCGGCCAGTTCGGGTATCAGGATTTCGATTTTGCCCGACGGGGTGCGCAGATTCGCCAAATTGCCGTCGGGATCCGCATGACCCACCCAGAGACCCTGAGGGGTGTTCACAATGGCCTGGAAAATACGTTCGCCCTGATCCGGTCCCGGTTCGAATCCGGCCCGGGCGGCATTCTTCCGGAAGGCCTCGGGGGCGGTCATCAGCAGGCCCCACAAGGCGGCCAGATTGGCGCTGCCCCACTCCCGCCCCAGGGTTCGGCCCAGCACAAAAGGCATGGCCTTCAGGGCACGGGGCTCTGCCGCGGCCCATTCCATCAGTTGAGCCCCGAAGGCCCGGCGGTCACCCCGGGCAGCTTTGTGCAGGTTTTCGGGGATCTCGGGCACGAGGCCGAGCTTGTCGGCGACCAGGGAGAAGATCTGGGAAGCCTCCAGGCACATGCCCGCCGGTTCGACAATGGGCGGCCGCATCTGGAAGTAGACCCCCGGAAACGTCCAGGGGAAAAACGTGCCGTCCCAGGATTCGTAATAGGACCGGCAGGGCAGGACATAATGGGCATGCCGGGCGGTTTCGCTCATGACCATTTCGTTGACCACCAGCAGGTCCAGCCGGTCGAAGGCGGCCTCGTAGGCCGTTGTGTCGGCATAGGACCGCAAGGGATTGCAGGCGCTGACGTAGACGGCCCGCAGGCGTTCGGGGTGATCGCTGAGAATTTCTTCCGGCATGGCATTGGGCGGAAAGGATCCGGCGGCCACGGCCGGCAGATCGGTGGTGACGGTGCGCCAGTTTTGGGGATCGCGTTCGTCGGCGTGGAACCCCATGGGCATGACCATGCCGGGGATGACATTGCCGCCACGTCGGCCGAAAAGGCCGCAAACCGCGCCGAGAATATGCATCAGATAGGAGTTGAGCGTGCTGTGGCGGCCCATGTAGATTCCCAGGTCCGGGTGCAGGCACCAGCGGCGGGTGGTCAGGAGACGGCAGAGCTCTCTGACGGGGGCCTCTTCGAGTTCGCAGACGGCCAGGGCCGCCGGTACATCGAAGCTTTCGAACCAGGGGCGCACGGTGTCCCAGCCGTCCACATGCGCCTGGATATACTCGGCCGCTTCCCATCCTTCGACCACGATAATGGCGATCATGGCCTTCATGAGCAGGGCGTCCGTGCCGGGACGCACCGGCAGGTGGCGGTTGGCGATGGCGGCTGTTTCACTATGGCGCGGATCGATGGCGACCAGAAGGCGATCGGGATCCTGGCTGAAAGCGGTCAGGACCTTGCGGGCCTGGGGCATCTGGTGGCTCTGCATCCCGTTCCATCCCCAGGCCACGATCATGTCGGCGGCATGTTCGTCGGGAATGGCGATATTGTACTGCCGACCGAAGACGCGGCCCGCCACCCACCAGGCTCCGCTGAATTCCTGTCCGGCCGAAGAATAGTAATAACGGGATCCCATCCCCCGCAGCAGCGCCAGGCCGAAAGCCGCTTCAAAATGGCCGCCCTGGGCGCTGCCCCCCATGTAGGCCAGGCAGCGCGGCCCATGGCGGTCCACCAGAGTTCTCATTTTTCCGGCGATTTCGGCAATGGCCTGGGCCCAGGGAACCGGCTGGAATTCATCCCCCACCCGTTTAAGCGGTTTGGTCAACCGGTCCTGGTTGTATTGGTGGTAAAGGACATTGAGGCCTTTGCGGCACACATAACCTTCACTGCGGGGATTTTCTTTATCCGGGCGAACTTTCACCATGCGACCGTCTTCCACCTGGACTTCAAGACCGCAGTTCTGGGCGCACAGGACGCAACTGGTTTTGTGCCACATTGTCATAGGATTCTCCTCCCCGGGAAAGCAGTATTGCATCAGGCCCTTTTCCTATGAACCACTTTAGCCGGGCTGTCCAGTGTTTTCAGATTTATGAGGGCTTGGCCGCCGTCGTCATATCATCCACAGATCAAGAGGCCACTTTATTTCTCCCGTTCTGCGGGAGGAGCTTCATACTTTCCGGGCCGTGGGTGCTTCAAAACCGGAAGATGATGAATTTTTACATAAAAAAATTGACAGACCCCGGCGGATAAGGCACCTAGTCAGTGCCCATCCAGAAACGGCATCTTTTGACCCCGGGCGGCGTTTTCGCTCTTTTGAAATCCTCGAAATAGCTCGCCGTTCCTGCGGTTTCCACCCACCGCAGAGAATAGGTCGGGCGGGAAGTCCCGTCTAGCGGGATCATATCCCGCGAAGCGGGAAAAATCGCTCAGGCCTTGCTCGGAACCAAAATCTACCATCTCTGGACAAGCACTCGTCAACAACCAATTGCTATGTCGGTGCGATCCCGAGTATTTCATTTAATATTCGGGCTGAAATGTCAGGGGGTAAGTATGGGGCAGGCCGAGCTGAACAAGATCAAAACCATGGTGGGGGACTACCGCCAGTTCAAATTGAAATTCATCCAGTTCGGCAAGCATTGCCAGCAATTGGCGCGGGACAACAATTTGCCCGAGATTGCGGTGGGCGAAATCCACGGCAACACCGCCACCTGGTTCGTAATGGATCGCTCGGTAACCGTTCGCTTCGGGCTGACGCAAGCCCCGGACCATTCTTTTCGGGGGCGGATTGATTTCGAACTGCCCAAGGGCTCGCATGATGATCATCCCTTGACACTATTTTCCCTCTATTTCGATCGCAGGGGAAACATGCTGGAAAGTGCCTCGGATGCCTACAGCAATCGACGTATCATCGACGAGCATGATGTGCCCTACATCTTGCATCGTTTCCTCAATAAATTTCTGCAGAATTTAAAATAAACCGGCTTCCAATAATCGCCCCTTGCCTCGGCTTGTCTGCTCGGGTCAAGGGCTTGCCCTGAAACGGCCGCCTGCGATGGATCGGGGGCGAAAAGGGACTGCCCTTGCGTGACGGCTGCATTGCCTTACGTTGGAAGACATCGTAAACGGCGACCTTGTACGGACCGAGTTCCAAAGGATATTCCTTTGACATGGCAGGGCAGTCCTGCTAATAGGCAATTGAGTCCTACCCTATAGACCGACCGGTTTGACAATCCTTCTGTTTGCCAGGTGCGAAATTTCAGCGGTGCCCGTTTCCCGGTCATCTGAGTGGAATGCCCACGTTCCCTTTTTTACTTGCGCCTGTTCGAAGGATGACTGGTAAGTCAACACGCCAATGCCTAATTTGGAACCAATTGATTACCGTCCGTCGTTAACGCAAAGGAGGTCATTATGAGACACATGGGGTTGTGTTTGTTAGTGGTAATGGTGATTCTGCTGCCCTTGACGGGAGACGCTCAGGAGACGAAAGACTACTCCAAAGCCATCGGTGTCTTCAAATCGTCACCGCAGGTGCAGCCATTCTTCAAGAATTGCTACGGTTATGCGCTTTTTCCCACCGTCGGCAAGGCGGCCTTTGTCGTGGGCGGGGCTTATGGCGAAGGCCAGGTCTATCGTGGTGGCAAGGTGACCGGGACCGCCAAACTGATGCACGCCTCTTTTGGCCTGCAACTGGGCGGGAAGGCCTTCAGCGAGATTGTCTTTTTCCAAGATAAGCGGGCCTATGACGAGTTTACCAGCGGCAATTTCGAGTTCGACGCCAAAATGTCGGCGGTGGCCGTGACTGCCGGTGCCCAGGCCCAGGCCGGTTCGAGCGGCAAATCGGCCAGTGCCACCGCCGGGCCCAAAACCGGTGCCCAGGCAGAGACAGCCTACAATAGCGGCATGGCCACATTCGTGCACGCCAAAGGCGGATTGATGGCGGAGCTGGCTGTCGGCGGGCAGAAATTCAGTTTTCAACCGCTCTAATTCTGCCGTATGCTGCAATGGTTGTTTTTCCCAGCCATGTGGTGATGCCTACAGATGCTGAATGTATCCCCACATGGGGCTTCGCTGCCTGGTGATCGTTAGATTGCAGGTGTGAATTACGTCGTGTCAATGCCCTTGCCATTTCAGGCGGGCAGTAAATTTATCTTCCAGTGCCGTTCTCGAGGTGAACCATGATAAAATCAATAAGGTGGATTGCTGTTCTTGCGGCTATGGTGCTGGTGCCGCTCACCGTTAGCGCCCAGCAGGTCAAGGACTACTCCAGAGCTAAAAATGTTTTCCGATCATCCCCCCAGGTGCAATGGTATTTTGAAAATGCCTATGGATATGCCCTTTTCCCTGTGGTCGGTAAAGCGGCTCTGGTTATTGGCATCGCGTACGGAGAAGGCCAGGTTTATCGGCGTGACCAGGTGACCGGGACGGCGAAACTACTCCATGCCTCCGCCGGGTTCCAATGGGGGGGGCAGGCCTTCAGCGAAATCATCTTTTTCCAGGACAGGCGGGCTTTTGACGCCTTCACCCGCGGTCAGTTTGAGTTCGATGCCAAAGCATCGGCGGTGGCCATAACCGCAGCCGCCACGGCGAAGGCCAGCACCACGGGCTCTTCCGCCAGTGCCACGGCCGGGCCCCAGACCGGGGCCCAGTCCCATGCCAACTATTCGAACGGCATGGCCACCTTTATCCACACCAAGGGAGGCCTCATGGCCGAGTTGGCCGTTGGCGGCCAGAAGTTTGAATACAAGCCGCTTCCTTGACGCCAAGAGAGTGTCTGTATGGCAAGCTTTCCGATTCTCCGGTGGACGATAGGTGCGCCGACCGGCCCAGGGACTACTTGAGGCTGTCGGCCACCGATCGGCCCGTCGGAGGCTACCCAGTTAGTTTATCATGCTGACGGCTGCATGGACACTGGCCATGCTCGCGTGAGCCGTTACGGCTGAAGCGATACCGAAAAACGCCCGCCTTCCTGGCTTGGGTCCCCAACCAGTACTTCGTCCGCCAGGATAGCATGCCCTGACGTTTCTTCCGAACCGCGCCCTTTACCCCTCGCCATATTTGCCAAGTGTTGCGTGCCCATTTTATCCCGCTTGACGGCTACCGGAGTTGCCTTCCGGGATTCCCGGATTATGTTGCACAGATCGGGGACCGCCCCCTCAAGAGTGTTCCCCATGCCCGGATATGTGATCACAGAAAGGAGACCTCCATGGCATCGAAACTCAATCGGACCAGCCGTCGCATCACGGAACCGAAATCGCAAGGCGCCTCCCAGGCCATGCTCTATGCGGTCGGACTTACCGATGCCGACATGACCAAGGCCCAAGTAGGCATCAGCAGCGTCTGGTACGAGGGCAACCCCTGCAATATGCATTTAAACCGCTTGGCCGCCGAGGTCAAAAAAGGCGTGGAGGCCGCCGGTCTCGTGGGGCTTCGTTTCAACACCATCGGCGTCAGCGACGGCATATCCATGGGGACGGAAGGGATGAGCTATTCCCTGCCGTCGCGGGACATTATTGCCGATTCCATCGAGACGGTCATGCGGGCCCAGTGGTATGACGCCAACATCGCCCTGCCGGGGTGCGATAAGAACATGCCGGGGTGCCTGATGGCCATGGCCAGGGTCAATCGTCCCGCTTTGATGGTCTACGGGGGCACCATCCGGGCCGGCGACCTCGACGGCGTCAAACTCGACATTGTTTCGGCGTTTCAGAGTTATGGCGAATACCTGGCGGGAACCATCGACGAGAAACGCCGCCAGGCGATTGTCAAAAAAAGCTGCCCGGGGGCCGGTGCCTGCGGCGGTATGTATACGGCCAACACCATGGCGTCGGCCATCGAGGCCATGGGAATGGCCCTGCCCTACAGCGCCAGCCGACCGGCCGAATCTTCGGAGAAAATGGATGAGTGCTTCCGCGTCGGAGCGGCTGTCCGGCGCCTGTTGGAAGAAGATATCCGGCCACGGGACATCATGACCCGGCAGGCCTTTGAGAATGCCCTCGTGGTCATCACGGTGCTGGGGGGATCGACCAATGCCGTTCTCCACCTGCTGGCCATGGCACGGGCCGCCGGTGTTTCCCTGTCCCTGGACGATTTCCAGGCCGTCAGTGACCGGGTGCCCCTGCTGGCGGACATGAAGCCCAGCGGTCGCTACGTCCAGGAAGACCTCGATGGCATCGGAGGGTTGCCGGCGCTGATGAAATATCTTCTACAGGCGGGTTTGCTTGACGGTGACTGCCTTACCGTTACCGGGCAGACCGTGGCTGAAAACCTCGCGTCGTTGGCCCCCCTGGACGAAAACCAAGACATTATCCGTCCACTGACAGCCCCGCTTCATCCCCGGGGGCATATTCAAATCTTGAGGGGAAACCTGGCACCGGATGGGGCCGTGGGTAAAATAACCGGCAAGGAGGGATCGGTATTTTCCGGGCCGGCCAATGTCTTCGATTCCGAGGAGGACATGCTGGCCGCTCTGGAAAACAACAAAATTCGTTCCGGGGACGTAGTGGTCATCCGCTACGAGGGGCCCCAGGGCGGGCCCGGCATGCCGGAAATGCTGACCCCCACTGCGGCCATCATGGGCGCCGGGCTTGGCGGAACGGTGGCGCTGTTGACGGACGGACGGTTTTCGGGCGGATCCCACGGGTTCATTGTCGGGCATATCGCACCCGAAGCCCAGGTTGGCGGTCCCCTTGCGCTGATCCGCAACGGCGACATGATTACCATCGATGCCGAGAAAAATCGCATCGATGTAGCACTGGACACTGACGAAATGACGGCCCGTCGAAAGGCGTGGACACCGCCGGCCCTCAAAGCTTCCCGGGGTATTCTCTACAAGTATATTCGCACGGTGACTTCCGCCTCGGAAGGGTGCGTTACCGACGCCTGAGCGGTAGAAATGCGGCCAAGGTCAATCCGCCGGCTGCCCTCGCCAGGTTTCATGGTCGGCCTCAAAGCGATCGATCTCGGCCGCAAAGGTCAGGGTCTGGGCGATGTCGTCCAGGCCATGCAACAGTTTATCTTTTATGCCGGCGTCAATTTCAAATTCGAATACGTGCGGCTCCCGGGCATGGAAGGTAACCTTCTGGGATGGGAGGTCGGCGGTGGCCTCGAGTCCCTGATGAGCCCCGACGAGTTTGAAGATGGCATCGACCTCCGCTTCGGACAGCTCGATGGTCAACAGGCCGTTTTTGACGGCATTGGTGCGGAAGATGTCGGCGAAGCCCGGCACGCGTTCACCCTTGAGCATCTTCCAGGGGGCGATGATCGCACGATACCCGTCCTGCGCCAGGGCCCAGACCGCATGCTCGCGGCTGGAGCCGCAGCCGAAATTGTTGCGCGTGACCAGGATGGAGCGGCCGTCAAAGCGGGGGTGGTTGAGCTCGAAACCATCATCCGGCGTGCCGTCCGGCCGGTAGCGCCAGTCAAAAAAGGCTTGGGGCCCATAACCGGTGCGTTTGATGGATTTTAAAAACTGCTTGGGAATAATGGCATCCGTATCCACGTTGGCCCGATCGAGGGTTGCTACGATGCCGGTATGCTGGGTCAGGGGTTCCATAGATTTTTCTCCTGGATCTGTCTGTCACTTCCCATCAAATTGTTGATTGAAACGCCCCCTGAAGGTGCGTCATGTTTCTCGTGCTGCGGTAGTTGCTTCAGTTCGGGGACCAAGTGCGGACATCCACGAAACGGCCGGCCACGGCCGCCGCCGCGGCCATTTCCGGGCTGACCAGGTGGGTGCGCCCGCCCTTACCCTGCCGCCCCTCGAAATTGCGGTTGGAGGTCGAGGCGCAGCGTTGCCGGGGGCGCAGCTGGTCCGGGTTCATACCCAGGCACATGCTGCAGCCGGCATAACGCCATTCCGCGCCGGCGGCTTTAAAAATGTGATCCAAGCCTTCGGCTTCGGCCTGTTCACGCACGGCATGCGAGCCGGGCACCACGAGCAGTTGGACGTGGTCCGCTTTCTTGCGGCCATCGAGAACGGCGGCGGCCAGACGCAAATCTTCGATCCTTGAGTTGGTGCAGCTCCCGATGAAAACCACATCCACATCGACGTCCGTCATTCGGACGCCGGGGGTCAAACCCATGTAGGCAAGGGCGTTTTCAACGTCCGTGCGGCTGTAGCCTTCCGCCGTGTCCGGACCCGGTACGTGCTGGTCAATATCGATGACCATGCCGGGGTTCGTCCCCCAGGTGACCTGGGGTGCGATCCTGGCGGCGTCGATCGTCAGGGTGCGGTCGAAAACGGCGTCCGCGTCGCTGGGCAGGGTTTGCCAGAACGCAAGGGCTTGTTCCAACTCAGCGCCCCTGGGCGCGTAGGGACGTTCGGTCCGTGTGATATAGTCGAACGTGGTTTCATCCGGCGCGATCATGCCGGCCCGCGCTCCTGCTTCGATGCTCATATTGCAGATGGACATTCGGCCCTCCATGGACAGGGTTCTCACGGCGTCGCCGCCGTATTCCAGTACATGCCCGGTGCCGCCGGCCGTTCCGATGAGGCCGATCATCTTGAGCACCATGTCCTTGGCGGACACATGGGGTGCCAGACGGCCGTTGAAATCGATCCTGTAGGTCCCCGGTTTCTGCTGCCGCAGGGTCTGGGTGGCCAGGACGTGCTCCACTTCGGAAGTGCCGATGCCAAAGGCCAGAGCACCGAAGGCACCGTGTGTGGATGTGTGGGAATCGCCGCAGACGATGGTGAGTCCCGGCAGCGTTAGCCCCAGTTCCGGTCCGATCACGTGTACGATTCCCTGGCGGCGGTCGCCCAGGCCGTAGAGCCTGATGCCGAATGCCTCGCAGTTGGCCTGCAGGGCTTCCACCTGGGCCCGGGAGATAGGGTCTTCGATGTTCAGGCGATCCTTGGTCGTGGGGACGTTATGGTCCATGGTGGCGAATGCCAGCTCCGGGCGGCGGACCTGGCGTCCGGCCATTCGCATGCCTTCAAAGGCCTGCGGACTGGTGACTTCATGAACCAAGTGGCGATCGATGTACAACAGGGTCGCACCGTCCGGAAGTTGCCGAACGGTGTGCGCGGACCAGATCTTATCGAAAAGCGTTTTTCCCATTGGGCCACCTTTGGATTGCGGGATGGATGACAATTGTCGAAGCGGTTTGTTGTGCCGGGCGGTAACCCAACATGGCCATTCTGGCGCAACACGTCAACATATTCCTGGCCGGGACATCCCAGTGGATTGACGACTTCGTGGAGGCTATCGGACGCGACCGGGTTATCGAGGTGGCCCGATCCGGGTTCACGGCCCTGGAAAGGTGACCGCGGAAATAATTGTTTGCTCGATGGGATTTTAAGAAGATGTTCAAGGTTTTTTGGCGAAGCCCGGCGCAGAGCCGATCGGCGGGCTTGCCGTTCGATTGAAGAAGGGGACGGTGGTAGGTTGTTCTATATGATGACTTTATGGATCAGGAAGATTTGCCAGGAGATGACCCCCACAAAAGCGGCCAGAATGATATAGAAAACCACGCCTGTTCTCATTTGTACCGGCCGCAGGAACATGTCTTTGAAGACGATCAGGATCAGCAGTCCCACGCTGGTCAACCCGTATTTGACACCCAGGAACACGTAGGGGCCCAGATTGAGGTAAAACGCCATGACGGGATTGACTTCGATGGCGCCATGATTGATCAGAAAAAGGGTCAGGATGGCGTCAATAACGCTGAAGAAAAGAATCAAGGCGACGATACCGAAAAGGGATTGCTGGTATTGATCGACCAAAAATGTCTCCCGCCTGTCTTCCTGCCGGCGTATGGTTTTTCGCCTGCCACCGAAAAGCAGCGCCCGCATATCGATCTTTTTTTTTCGGCGTCGATCGATTCCGGATCTTCTCTCGGCAACGGTTGTCTGGTGTAGGCGCCTGCTCGATATCCGCCGCATGATTTTCTCCTTGAAACAACGTCATGGCGGTCCCGCCCAATTCAAAATCGTGGCAATTTTATCGTAACACCGGAGGATCCGCCCGCCGATCAGCATTGACGAGTTGGCATGGTTTAAAATCATAGGATGCAAAAAAAATACCGAAAAACTAAAACGTATCATAATATCAGTATTTCAAATAGGTTGGGGCTTCATTGGTTTGCTGCGGGCTAACGAATTGGGGAATAAATTTCGCAGAGGTGTGAATTCAAGGACCCTGGGACAGGGGCTCGGCCATACAATGGTGCCGGTTTCTTTTTAGACATCTTTATGCCATGATCGCGATCCCTGATTGCTTCGCGAGCGGCGATAGGATGTATGCCAAATTAACAGGGAGCCTTGGCCGTGGAAATTGCTGCCACCATCATTCCCATTTTTACCGTCGTGCTTTTGGGCTGGCTTGCCCATCAGAAGGGCTTCATGCCGCCCGAGTTTTTGGGACCGGCGAACCGTATTGTTTACTACCTGGCCATTCCGGCCATGATTTTTCGGGTCCTTTCCAAAGCATCCTTGAGAGACGAATTCCATGGCACGGTGCTGTTCGTGACCCTGGCGGCCGTCACCCTGGCGTACCTTGCGGCCTGGGGAATATGCAACTGGGGGCGGGTTGCCAAGCCGCGCGCCGGAGTGCTTATCCAGAGTGCCGGACACGGCAATTTGGGCTACATCGGGCTTTCCGTGGCGTTCTATTATCTGGGGGAGACCGGGCTTGTGCGGGCCAGCCTCATGGCGGGTTTTATCATCATCCTGCAAAACATGCTGTCGGTATTTGCACTCCAGTCACATCAAGCGGGTCGAAAGGCTGCGGGGGGCCGGGGGGTGCTCACGGCCATGCTGGGCAACCCGGTGATCCTTTCCGCCCTGGCCGGCATCCTGGCCTCGGCCCTGGGCTTTCCAATCCCTTTGGTGGTCCAGCGCAGCCTGGACATATTGAGCGGTCTGGCGTTGCCCACGGCCCTCCTGCTCATTGGAGCGTCCTTATCCATCAAAGCCATGCGCACCTATTTTCTTCCGGTGCTTGGCGCAGTGGGGATTAAACTCTTGGTATTGCCGGGCGTCGGCCTGATATTTTATCGTCTGTTTCACGTGGTCCCGGGCGATTACCTGCCCGGTCTGATTCTTCTGGCATCGCCCACGGCGACGGTGACCTATGTGATGGCCAGGGAGATGCAAGGCGACGCCGATTTCGCCGTGGCGGCGATTTCCGCCAGTACACTGCTTTCCGCAGGTTCCTTCAGCTTCTGGCTGTTTCTGGCCGGCGGATTGGGGTGATCCGGTAAAACAGCCCCGGTCGATTAGGCGGTGATGCTGAAAAGACGTGCCTGCCGCGAATGAAGGGAAGAATATATGGGTAGCGAGAGTCGTCTGGTGTATTCAACCGAAAAGGGAAAGGTGTGCCCCAAATGCGGCCAAAGCGTTAGGGCGTGCGAATGCCGGAAGGCAACAAAGCCATCTGCCGGGGATGGAATTGTCCGGGTGGCCCGGGAAACCAAGGGGCGCAAGGGCAAGGGTGTTACCCTTGTTACGGGTGTCCCGCTGCCGCCGCCCGAGTTGAAAGCCCTGGGGCGGCGATTGAAGCAATTGTGCGGCTCCGGCGGGACCGTAAAAAACGGCTGTATCGAAATCCAGGGGGATCATCGCGAGCGTCTGGTGGATGAACTGCAACGGAGCGGTTACACGGTTAAACGATCGGGTGGCTGACATCCATTATGGCATAGAGGAATGATGAAAAAATCCTCGAAAAGCCGTTTGACGGTCAAACAAATGGCCGAATTCCCAGGCCAGAGGCTATTTGACCGGATCGCCCGGGCGGTTTGCCGGGCGGGAACCCTTCCGGCCAAAGAGCTTTACGAGGCCTGGGAAGTGGCGCGTCGTGTTCGTCGACGTTACAGGGGGGGGCGTGTGCTGGACCTGGCGTGCGGGCACGGCCTGCTGGCCCACATCATGCTCCTGCTGGATGACAGCTCCCCGAGTGCGCTGGCGGTGGACACGGCCATCCCGCCAAACGCCGGCAAACTCTCCGAAACCATCCTTTCCGCGTGGCCGCGGCTGCGGGGGCGTATTCATTATCACACGGCGTCCATCGAATCCCTGGAACTATCCCCGGAGGATGTCGTCGTATCGAGTCATGCCTGCGGCAAGCTTACCGATTGTATCATCGACCGCGCCATTCAGGGCGGGGCACGATTGGCGGTATTGCCCTGCTGCCATGACCTGGCCCGGTCGGAAACCGGCGGCCTGACCGGATGGATCGACGGACCGCTGGCCGTGGACGTCATGCGGGCCATGCGTCTTCGACATGCCGGCTATAGGGTTGTCACCCAGCACATCCCCGGCGACATCACGCCGAAAAACCGTCTTTTGATGGGGCACCGATAACGATTTTTATCATGCCCGCCCGTCTTCACCCTGCTGACAAGCCCTGCCAATCCACAAATGAAGTGTTGTCTTCCCGGTGAAAACCGGGAACGGGTTGCTTTTTCCTGTTGTAAACGAGCCGATTCCGACCCGATTTGTGCAGGCGGCGGCGCGCAAAGCTTCCTCAGGAATTTGGCGGCAGGGGCAATGCCTCCGGAGAGGATTTGAATATCCATTAACCGGGCTTATGTTGTTCCGACAAGGTGATATCCGTTGTAGACGCTATCAGGAGGGGAACGGTTATGGATGACACTTACTCACAACCGGCGGCCATTGGCGAAGATCGTGACGCCCAAACGCCCCCGACCTTTGGCGCCGCTTTCCGTTTTTGGTTGAAGCTCGGTTTCATCAGTTTCGGCGGCCCGGCCGGGCAAATCGCCGTGATGCACCACGAGCTGGTGGATCGCAAACGCTGGGTCAGCAATGCCCGTTTTCTGAATGCGTTGAACTATTGCATGTTGCTGCCGGGGCCCGAAGCCCAGCAATTGGCTGTCTACATTGGCTGGCTGCTGCACCGCATTCCCGGCGGCATCGTGGCGGGGGCCCTTTTCGTCATTCCCTCCATGTTCATTCTCTTCGCCTTGAGCTACACCTATGCCGCCTTCGGCACGGTAAACTGGGTGGCCGCCATATTCGAAGGGCTTAAAGCCGCCATCATGGCGATCGTGTTCGCCGCCGTGATTAAAATCGGCCAAAAGGCGCTCAAGAACGTCGTGATGATGACCATCGCGGCTTTGGCGTTTGTGGCGATTTTCTTCTTCAAGATACCTTTCCCGCTCATCATCCTGGCCGCCGGCCTGATCGGCTACTTCGGGAGCCTGAAATATCCGGTCACGTTCGATGTCATCCGGGGACACGGCACGGATGCCGAAGAGGCGGGTTACGCGCCCATCTGCGAGGATCCCGCGGTTTGCCATATCGACCCCTCCCGCAGGAGAAGCGTTTTACTGCTGATCAGTTTTGCCGTGTTGTGGGTGCTCCCGGTGATGTTTATTCATTTTTCCTTTGCCAACCGGGTCTATTTCGATGAAGCGCTTTTTTTCACCAAAGCGGCCTTTTTGACATTTGGCGGTGCTTACGCCGTGCTGGCCTATATCGGGCAGGCCGGCGTGGGGCAGTTTGGATGGTTGACGGGAGGCCAGATGATCGACGGTCTCGGGCTGGCCGAGACGACCCCGGGTCCCCTGATTATGGTGGTGCAGTTCGTGGGATTTATGGCCGGTTGGAATAATCCCGGCAACTGGTCGCCGGTGGTCGGCGGTCTGGTCGGTTCTCTGGTGGCCACCTATTTCACTTTCCTGCCCTGTTTTTTCCTGGTGTTTCTGGGTGGGCCCTATATCGAAAAATTTCGTGACAACCGGCGTCTGTCAGCGGCTTTGTCCAGCATTACGGCGGCGGTGGTCGGCGTCGTACTGAATCTGGCGGTCTGGTTCGGCCACCAGGTGTTGTCGCCGGCCGGTGGCCATTTCAATTGGCTGGCGGCCGGTATCGGTGTGGGGGCTTTTGTGGCCATGCAGGTATTCCGGGTCGATATCTTATTGGTGATTCTGGGGGCGGCCCTGGCGGGATTCGGCGGATACTGGATCGGGGGATAGGTTTGATCTGCTTCGCCACCAGCGGTGGAAGGCCGGGGGCGGTTCGACCGATCTGTGGCGAAGCTTCTATCGTTGTTGCGGCATGTTTTTCAAAAAGAAGAGCTGATGGTCAGGCGTTTACCACCCGGGCGTTGTCGGGCTTAGGCGGTGAGAAGATTTTACCCCTCGTTCTTCAAGGGTTTTTCCCCGGCAATTTTGGCCAATATGCGGCCCGGACGGGCAAAGCGGTCCACACTGCGGGCGAAAACCATTCCGTCGGTGGTTGCCTTGATCGGATAAACACGTTCGCTTGAAGCGCCCGCCAGAGGGTTGATGATCTCCGCCACCACTTCACCGGCCGAGACGGTATCGCCGGCTTCTTTGAAGAAAACCACCACACCCGGGCAGTGGGCCTTGATGTGCTCAACACCGCTCAAAGGGGTTGCCGCGCGGATAAGAGGCGGCAGCGCGGGCGCTTCCCCGAGAATCAGGCCACGGCGCGTGAGGAAGGTGATGATATTGTCGGCATTGTGCCGGCCCATTGATAATGGTTTGCCCGGTCATGTGCAAATGGTTTCTGGCCGACCGCCTTAATACCATCAAACATTTTTCATACGCGCAATTTTTCCGGATTTCTCTTCATTTTGTTGCCGATGATGGCACCATCATTGGGAGCGAGAGACTATGGTCCGCAGGGGTTGGCAGAGATGTGAAGCTGATCCGATGGGAGTTTTCGCGGCAGTTGTCTATCCCGGCCGGCGCATCGGCGATTGGGTTCCGTTATCGCGGCGCATTTTCAGAGAGTGGTGGTGATGATGGGGCCCGCGCGGATTGGGAGGTTTGGGTGCGGCCTTGACCCCGTTTTGTGATCGACAGTGCCAAGGCCGGACGGCATGCTACAAGAAGGGCGAATGTTGAAAAACCCAACTCCCTTTGCGTTGCGTTTCTCTGGTTTTGCCCGTATACCCGATGCTGAATGCCTTGGCGCCGGCCGCCAGATCGAATTCCCGGCTGAAGGTATTGTCCATGACTTTGCCCATTTTGGTTTTGCGCGGTCGGGCGAAGAAACGGTAGTAGTCGATAACGGTTCCGTTGCCATCAAGGTAATAGAGCGTCATCGAGAGCTTTTCGATATTGGCGTATTTTATATCGGTGGTTCCGGAAATGAGCAGTTTGCTGTTCACGACTTGATATTGATAAACAATCGTCATGTCGCGGGTCACAAACGTGCCGGCATGCGGTCCGCCGGCCAGAACCGGTATTTGTTCTCCGTCAGCAACGGTCCGATTGGAGACGGTTGGACCGCTGGTTTGACATCCCGCCATCAAGGCCAGCAAAAAAACGGCCCACAAAACGCCCTTTACCATTCGATCAATGGGTTGCTCCTGTTTCATCGTCATGAGGTCTCTCCTTCCAGGATTGCATCATTTTTGGGATAGTGCCCCATTTCCCCATGGGAAGAGGATTTGTGAGCGCTTTATGGGATGCCTGCAGTTAAAGAAGGGTAGTGAAGTAGATGTGTTGGTCTTGTCGGCTTCCACCATATGAGCCATCAGCCTTTAATCAATTCCTTTCGGGATTGTCAACACGAAGGCCTTCCACATCCCCTTGACAACGGTGCAGGTCAGAATATGTTAGGGCTATAGATCTGTTTCGGAATCGAGCACCATTCTGCAAAATGTTATCCCAACGCCCGCAAAATCTCATAGCATTTCATCTCTGATGTGGCTTTTGGTTGTATTTTCCAGATGATTTGGATGACCATTTCCCATTCCGCCCATTACCGCAGACGATTTTTGTCGTTTGATCGCCTCTCTCCTTTATAAACTCAGACGGGTTCAATTTCCTGCACAAAGGTCTCCGAGGGAGTGGTGCCCTGAAATCCGAAAAAGATGATACGGGAAAAGGAGGTGCATCATGAAGGCAGGTATTTTTTTCACCGGGACAGGCCCCATCCTTCTTTTGACATCCTATGAGGCCCTGAATGATCCCGCCCTGGTCTCCAAGCTGGCCACCAAAGGCATCAAGAAATACATTGCGTACGAGGTTCCGGAAAACCTCGTGAAAGAGAAGTACGGACAACAATTCAATGTAATTCTGGGGGATCTGAAGCAGTCCGATGATCTGCGCGTCCTGGACTATGACGGCCACCATGTGTTTTACAACTTTTCCGTGAACGAATTGGGCGAACCTGTGCGGCATGAGGCATGATCGGCTGATGGTCGATTCATCGGTTCCTTGGGCCGGGTGAGGGTGCTGGCCGAGCCCGGAGAGGCGAGGTGCGTGCTGGGGGGGCAACCTCGATGGAGAGGGGTCTGCTTTATGCAGATCCCTAATTTTTTTGCTGCCGGGGCGCCACCTTCACACGTTTACATTGCGATAGGCGTGCCAATCGACAAATATGGGATATTCTTTGGGAAACAAGGCCACCCGATCTCCGCTACCGACCATGGCATCCAGCTGGGCGGGCCGATGATTGACCAATTGATTTAAATCAATCCCCGGGCACCGGTTGACAAAAATGCCCAATCCCCTTTAGTTAATGGTCATACATACCGCCACACGCCAGATCGCAATCGCGCTGAAAGGCGCGTAACGCTTTCATAATATTCCGTTTGATCACAATTCAATCTGCCACACGGACGTGCTCTATGGCCGCTGATGGGGGCACCATCGGCTGGCTTGCCGGAAAAACCGATTCTTTTGATTGCCACCAAAATTGGAGGGGGATGATGAAGCGAACGGTCATGGAAGTGATGGGTGATACGGTTTCCAAGCACGGGGCCAACATTGCCCTTAAAACCAAACGGGATGGCATATGGGAGGCCATGACCTGGCGGGAGTACTATCATCAGGTCAAGACGACGGCCCGGGCTTTTGTGGCCCTTGGCCTTGAAAAAGGCAAAGCCGTCAACATCCTGGGGAACAACTGCCCCCAGTGGTTTATCAGCGATCTGGCGGCCATATTTGCCGGCGCCATCCCCGGCGGTATCTACACCACCAGCAGTCCGGAGCAGTGCCAGTATATTGCCGGACACAGCGAAGCCAATATCGTCGTGGTGGAAAACGCCGAGCAGCTGGAAAAATTCAAGATCATCTGGCCGCAACTGCCTGAACTCAAGGCGGTGGTCATGATGAATGGAACGGACGAGGACGAGCGGGTTTATGCATGGGAGGACCTGCCGCCCATCGCCGGCAAGGTTTCGGAAAGCGAACTGGATGAGCGCATGGAGTCCCAGGAACCGGACGACTGCTGCACCTTGATCTACACCTCCGGAACTACGGGAAATCCCAAAGGGGTCATGATCAGCCATGACAATATTACCTGGACAGCCAAGCAGGCAGCGTCGGCCTGCGGCGTCCGGGCCAATGACGAACTGATCAGCTATCTGCCCCTGAGCCATGTGGCGGAACAGGTGGTCAGCCTGCTGGTACCGCTGAACGTTGGCTGCACCACCTGGTTTGCCGAGGGTTTGGACCAGTTAGGGGATAACCTGCGCGAGGTTCGCCCCACCCTTTTCGTCGGGGTGCCGCGCGTCTGGGAGAAGATTCAGGCTAAAATGGTTGACGCCGGCGCACAGAATCCCTGGCTGAAAAAGAAAATCGCCGCCTGGGCGCGCAAGAAAGGCCTTGCCAACGGGTATGCCCGGCAGGAGGGGCAGCCGCCGCCCCCCATGTTCAATCTGGCCCACAAGCTGGTGTTTTCCAAGGTCCACGAGCGTCTCGGCCTGGACCGCTGCCGGCTGTTTATCGCCACGGCAGCCCCGATTTCTCAGGATACCCTGGAATTTTTCATGAGCCTGGATATCCCCATTACCGAGGTTTACGGCATGAGCGAATGCACGGGCCCGGGAACGGTGTCCACACCGGAGCCCTTCAAATACCGAACCGGCTGGGCCGGACCGGCCATGGCGGGGACCGAAATCGCCGTAGCGGAAAACGGCGAGGTGCTCATGCGCGGCCGCCATGTGTTCCAGGGCTACTTCAAGAACGAAGAAGCGACCCGCGCAACCATCGATGCCGACGGCTGGCTGCATTCGGGCGATGTGGGACTGATTGACGACAAGGGGTTTTTAAAAATAACGGATCGCATGAAGGAATTGATTATCACCGCCGGCGGCGAGAATGTCCCCCCCCAGGTTCTGGAAGGCAAATACAAAGCCATACCGGTGCTCAGTCAGGTGGTGGTGATCGGTGATCGGCGCAAGCACATGGCGGCTCTGTTGACCCTGGACCCCACCAAAATCGAACCGGCGGCAATGGAAGCCGGCAGCAAGGCGGTCAGCGCAGATGAAGCCGCGGCCTGCCCCCAATTCCGTTCCTACCTTCAGGCGCGCATCGACCAGATCAATGGGACATTGCCCCGGGCCTGGGGTATCAAAAAATTTGTCGTTCTGCCGGAAGAGCTGTCCATCGATGGCGGTGAATTGACCCCCACCATGAAGCTCAAGCGCCGGGTCGTTCACTCGAAATACGCTCAGCAAATCGAAAGTATGTACGCGGCTTGATGGTTACGGTTACGCGCCGAAACATAGTGAGAGCCCATCCCAAAATGGCATCTTTCGGTCCCTGGCGGCGTTCTCGCTCGTTTTCAATCCTCGCAATAGCGGGCTATTCCTCCGGTTGACACCCACCGACCGAAATCGATTAGACGGGAAGTCCCGAGTAGCGGGATCATATCCCGCGGAGCGGGAAAACGCGCTCGGGCCTTGCCAGGAAACAAAATCTACCATTTATGGACGGACACCAGTGAAGCGTGCGGCATGGTGACGCGCGCGATATCGCCTGACACCGGTGATTAGAAATTTCGGTGAAATTGGAGATCAATCTGCGGGTGGCGAATGATTGGCGGCTTGCTGGGATACTTTTTGCACCTTGTCGGTATCATAACCATATGATGCCAGAAGACGCATCAGTTCCGCATAGTCATGATCGGAAATAGCGGGTTTCCGTGCCATGATCCACACATAATCCCGCTTGCTGCGCCCGATCACGGTACGGGAGTAGTCCTCCGCCAGATAGATCACCCTGTATTCCGCCTTGAAAGGCCAGACAAACTGCATCCCCCAATGGGCGTTGGACGCCGTGTCCAGCACATAAGCCTTGGATCGATAGATTTTCTCCGGACCGTCGCTACCCCCCTTGTTGAACCGAAAGGTCGTTTCTACCGTGCCGTCGTCGTTAAGGCGGTAGGTCTCGACGGCATTGAAAGCCTCTTTTTCAAAAACCGTCGGTATGCTGGCAATCACGTACCAGTCTCCCATAAATCGATGCAAATCTACGGCATCAACCGTATGGATAGGTTCTGGCACGCCACACCCTGCAAATGTGAGGAGCGACAGAAACACGATCGTTTTTGATAAACAAGGATACAAGGTTCCCTCCGGAATTGTTTTTTACTGATGCTTCAACCTGCGTCATGAACTCCAGATCGTCAAGTTTGGTTTCTAGGGCAAGCGATTTGTGGGGAGGGCTGCAAACCGTTTCATGGGGCGAAACGCTGCCGGGAAGGGCGGCATTTTAATCCCTTATGGGGCGGGGGTAGACCCGCTGCCGTGCCATGGCAGCCTTGACCAGGGTATCCACGTGGACGTCCACATAGTCGAATACACGGGCTTCCCTTTTGCCGGGTGCCGGCCGCAGGACCCGGCCAAGGTATTGAAGCAGGCGTCCGCTGAACCTTATCGGGGTGACCAGAAACAGGGTTTCGAGCCGGGGGCAGTCAAAGCCTTCCCCGATAAGTTGTCCGGTTGCGATCAATACACTGACGTCACCGGCCTGGAGGCGTTCGGTGAGGGCTTGGCGCTGCCGGGTGGGCAGGTCGCCGGTCAATACTTCGGCCGTGATGCCCTGCCGGTACTTCAAGAGTACCCGGAGGTTCTCGCAGTGGGCCTTGCGATCCGACAGCACCAGGCAGACCCCGGCGCTGGTTCGATGGGCTTCGGCCACATCCGCGGCAATGAGGAGATTGCGTTCCTTGTCCTCGGTCAATTCGGACAGCATGCGGGAATACTCGCTTACTGGATCGAAATAAGGCCGGAACTCCGTTTCACGGATGATGATTTCGGCCGGCAACACGTCGCCGCTTTGGATCAGCCCTTCGGATGCGATTTCATGGTGGACGTTCCCGAGATGCCAGAAGATCAGCTTGGAGAGACGGTCGCGCCGCCAGGGCGTGGCGGACAACCCCAGCATGTAGTGGGCATCGAAAGCCTTGACGGCTTCGGTAAAAGTGCGGCTGGGGGTTCGATGACATTCATCCACCAGCAGATGACCAACCTTGGGCGCCAGCTCGCGGGCGCATTTGTAAAGACTCTGGACCAGGGCCACCGTGATCTGGGCGCCCACTTTGCGACGTCCGCCGCCGATCAGGCCGATGGTTTTTTCCGGAATGCCCAGAAACTGGTGGATGCGGGCCACCCATTGATGGGCCAGGTCTTTGGTGTGGACGATAATCAGGGTGGGCTGGCGCCGCTGGGCAATCAGAAAGAGTCCCATCACGGTTTTGCCGCTGCCGGTGGGGGCACTCAGGGTGCCGAAATCCCTGGCGCCCATTTGGGTCACCGCTTCCTGTTGGAAAGGCTTCAGTTGGCCGTTAAATTCAAAATCGGTTTCCGGCAGCCTGCGGCGCCGGTCGACAAGTTCGTAGGATAAGCCCATGCGGCGGCAATGTCTCAGCAGGTTGCCGGTAAACCCTCTGGGGATGCGCATTCCGCCGCCCCTGACCCGGCGGTAGAACTTCAATTCCTTGGGGGTTTTGCGATTCCAGCGCCCCATGCGCTCGTTGTCCAGCCATTTAGGGTTGGGAATGGTCAGCGTGGAAATGAGCCATTCGGATAGGGGTTCCGGCAAGGACCGGAGGCTCAATACGTTGGAAAGCTGCATTTCAACAGGGGGCATCGAACCTTTTCCCTACCGCATTAAATCTGGCCTGCGCCATCCGCAGGTGTGCGTTTGGATGCAGGAATTCCGCATCTAAAATAATGCGGTGGCTTCCGGTGGCACAGAATGGCGCCTGGGGCCCCGCGCCCTTTTCCCGGGCGGCTTTCAACCGGTCGGCTTCGTCCATAGCTTTTAGAAGCCATCTCAAAATTAGGGGTTTTGTTCGAGATCAAGGCGAGGCCGAACATCAACCCGCAGTCATACTCAAGTATGGCGAGGACTTGAGACGAGGCATCAACGCCGATATCGGGCAAAAAAGCTTTTTTGAGATAGCTTCTATGCATTTTCAGCGAGCAGGGCTTCGGCCACCTTGATGTCATAAGCCTGGCCCGGATCGAAGGGCCCTTTTTGTTCGTACATTTTCGATGCTTTCCGGATGGCACCCCAGGGAACCCAGTCATGCTTTTCCCATAACTCAGGGTCTTGGGCATTCCAGAGTCGGAAGTAGATATCATCCTGGCGCCGGACGACGTACATCCGGGTCTGGGGATTCTGAGGGTAGGGCAGGTAGTAAAGTCCGCGTTCGTCTTTCATAATGTCAGTTTACCTTTTGGAAGTGGTGGTGACGGCATTACAGCCCGACACCTGGTGGTTTTTCATTTTCTAAAGACCGATTTTATTGGTCGTCCTGATCGGCACCATACGCCCGCAGCTTGCGCCGCAGGGTGTTAAGACCAATCCCCAGTAACTTGGCGGACTGGGTCTTATTGTTTCCGGTCTGGGCGTATACTTTGAGAATATGACATTTTTCAGCCTCTGCCAGAGTCGTCATACGGGTGTCGGCTGTCCGGCATTCCCGCGGTAGAGGCTTCCGGCGTTGATGGAGATGGTCCTGGAGGCATTTCATCGTGATGGTTTGTCCTCTGGCCAGGTTGGCCGCGGAGCGCAGAATCGACTCCAGTTCCCTGATGTTGCCGGGATAATCATGTTGCATCAAGGCTTCCAGAGCATTTTCGTCAACGGCGCGTCCATCCTGAATATAGCCGTTTCGTTTGGCCAGTTCGGTGATGAGGAGGGGGATATCGTCTCGGCGCTCGCGAAGGGGCGGCAGATGCAGCCATGCGCCGCGAATCCGATAGTACAGGTCTTTGCGGAACATGCGCTTGTCGATGAGCTGGTCGAGGTCTTCGTTGGTGGCGGCAATGATGCGCACATCGGTGCGACGCGGCAGGCTGGTGCCCAGCTTCATATATTCACCGTTTTGCAGCACCCGCAACAGTTTGCCCTGCAGTTCCAGCGGCAGAATGCCGATTTCGTCCAGAAAAAGCGTCCCCTGGTCGGTTTGCTCCAGATAGCCGGTGCGGTCCTGCTCCGCCCCGGTAAAAGCCCCTTTGGTATGCCCGAAGAATTCGGCATCGAACAAATTGCTGTTCAACGCGGCCATGTTGACGGGCGTAAACGGCGCCGCCGCTCGCGGGCTGGCGGCATGGATGGCCCTTGCCAGCAATTCTTTGCCCGTGCCGCTTTCCCCGGTTATGAGAACCGGAAACGGACTGGCGGCGTGCAATTCAGCCTCCTTCAGGATACGGATCATTTTCCGAGATCGCGTTACGATTCTTTGAAATGCCGTTTTATTCTGGACTTCGGGCAAAGCATCCCGTTTATCCATATCCAGAATATCCAGCAGACGCTTGCGCTCCAAGGCGCGGTTGATGGTTTTGGCCAGTCCTTCTTCACGCAGCGGTTTGACGAGATAGTCGTAGGCCCCTTTTTTGAGGCATTTAACCGACACCCGGGCTTCGTTAACGGCCGTGATCATGATGCATTCGGTATTGGGGCTCGTGTTTTTAATAATTTCCAACAATTCCATCCCGTCCATGTCCGGCATGGTGACATCAATCAGGGCAACGTCGAAGGTTTCCCCCTCGTCGAACCGGGTGGCGGCTTCCAGGGGATCGTCACTGCATGTGATATCCTGATAACCAAGGTTCTCCAGTTTTAATTTCAGGATTTCCAGGTAGTCACGATCATCGTCGATAATCAGGAAGCGATTGGGCATGGTAGCGACCTCAACATCAAATGAGAATGTGCACAGATTGATCTCATGTGTGCCGTCCTTCCGCATCCGGGCCGGAGGGCATAATGCCAAAATGGACTATGCCAAAATGGAACCGGTGGAATAAATATCTGATATTAATTGGAATGTAAAGAGAAGTGTTCCAAAATGGTAGGGATTTTTCGCTTTTGTTTTGGCCACTGTTACCCCCGCTAAGGTCTATTTCGTTTAAAACTGCCTGAAAAGATAACCTTTTTAATAATTTTAGGAATATCGGAGGAATGGCCTGAGACTTGCTTAGACTCATCCCCACGGAACGTTTTTTACCTTGGGGTGTCATTTTGGAAGAGGGCCGGCCGATTGGCTGGCAGGAACGGACAGATCGTATTGCACTGAGGTTGGAGGACCAGTGATGCATTTGAAATGCAAATTCGACAACGGTGAATTTGCGCTTCTGGCCGAGTTGCAACCCCCTAAAGGGACGGATATTTCCCGCATGGTGGCCGACATTCAGCCTGTTCGGGAGATGGTGGATGCCTTTGTGGTCACGGATATGAGCAACGCCATGATGCACATGAGCGCCTTATGCAGTGCCATGCTGCTGCAATCTAAAGGCGTGGAGACCGTGATGCAGGTATGTGTGCGCGACCGCAACCGCCTAGCCCTGCAAGCCGATCTTTTAGGTGCGAATGCGTGCGGCATAATGAACCTGATGGCGGTTACCGGAGAAGATCCGACGTTTGGCGATCATCAGCAGGCCGTGGCGGTGCACGACCTTGACCACCTTGACCTGCTCTATGCCATTGGCGGTTTGCAAAATGGCAAGGATCTGGCCGGTAAAAATCTGGACGGGGCACCCCATTTTTTGATCGGTTCGACGGTTAACGCGAATCTCAAAGGGCAGGCCCTGGAATTGGAAATCGAAAAAATGAACCGACGGCACGAGGCGGGTGCTCGTTTTTTCGTTACACCGCCGGTGTTTGATCTCGTCGAGATAGCCCCTTTTTGGGAACGGGTCGACTGCAAAAAATATAAAATCATTCCTTCCGTGCTGCTGCTCAAGTCGTTAGGGATGGCCCGTTACATCCAACGCAATCTGAAGCATATTAATATTCCCCGAACCATGATCCAGAGGATTCAGACGGCTGCCGATAAGGGCCGGGAATGCCTGCGGATCACACAAGAATTGGTGGCGGCTCTGGAAGCAGAAGGCTTTAGCGGCGTGCAGATAACAACACTTGGTGGGGGCGATCGGCTGTCGGCATTGCTGGGGGTCTCCCGGTCTAAGGCGCCGACCCCATCCATGACCCTGCTACGTCGCGGACAATAAATAAGGAGGATACCAATGGCGGAAAAGAAGCGCATCCTGGTCGTGGACGACGAACCCGATTTCGCTTTACTGGTACAGGGCAATTTAGAGAAAGAAGGCTTTGAGGTGGATGTCGCCTATAACGGTGTCGAAGGGTTGGAAAAAGTGAAACAAAATCCTCCCGATGCCATTGTACTGGATGTTATGATGCCGGAAAAGGACGGTTACGAAGTCTGTGCCGAACTCAAGAAAGATGATCGTTATGAGGATATTGCGATTCTGATGCTGACGGCCGTAGCCGACCACGTTACGTCGACCCGTTATTCCCATTTTGACGGCATGAGCATGGAGGCCGATGATTATCTCGCCAAACCGGCCTCCGCCGAAGAGATTACCGATAGTATTAAAAGCCTTCTGAATATGGCGTGAGGAAAGGCAGAGACCCTTGGATCGGCGCCGGGGCCGGCGTGTTTAGGGGAGAGGGCTTATCCCATCCGGTCGTCCGGGTACCGGCTGTGGGGAAGGCCACCTTCCCTGGCGGAGGCCGCAACCATTATGATGAATCCGGTCGCCGGATAGGCGGAACGACTTGCAGAAAGCCGCCAGAAACGTTATGGATTATCTTTCCCTGTGGGTTAACGTGAAAAATCGTTTGATTTGGCGGTAACCCCCGATTGTTCGCGCGAGCCTTCTTCTGTCGATGCGAGGGTCTTGATGGCCATTGATGCCAAATCCTTCCGGAATCCCAAATCTGCTTTTGAAATCCAGTGCAAAGTCTATTGTATCTTGGGTGATGAGCGGGTTTTCAATTCCAAATCCCCCGATATGTTTACCGCTGTCTTCCAGCAGGTTGGTCTGAAAGGCGTTTATGTCCCCTTTATGACGCATTTAGAAAGCGTCGGTGAGGCCCTGTCCAGCATGCGGGTTCTGAACATTGCCGGTGCGAACATTACCGTACCTTACAAAGAATGTGTCATACCTTTCCTGGACGTTCTTTCGGAGGGGGCGAAAATTATCGGCGCAATCAATACCATCGCATGGGAAGGCGATGTCCTCAAGGGGTACAACACCAATGCCATTGGCTTCATGGATACATTGGAAGAAATCGCGTATCAGGTTCCGGGGAAACGGGCCCTGGTGTTCGGATCCGGCGGCGTGGCCAAGGCGGTGGTTTTCATTCTCAACTGGTTGCGGGCTGAAACGGTATACATTGCCGCCCGCAATGACAACCGCTCGCGCGAAATGGCCGAGCGGCTGGGCGGGGAAGCCATATCGCTGGAGGAGGCCATCGCGGAACCGCTGGGTGTCGATATGGTGGTCAATGCCACTTCCGTTTCGAGTGAAGATGAATCACCGGAATTCGCGGCGATGGTTGATCGTCTGGATCTGGATGGCTGTCAACTGCTGATGGATCTCAATTACGGGCGTGAGAAAAATATCTGGGAGCGGAAGGCTTTGACGACGGACGTGATGTTCATGGACGGTCTGCGAACGTTGGCCTATCAGGCACGCCGTACCTTTGCGCTTTGGACCGGTGTCCAGGTGGAGCCCAACCAGTTTCTCAGTGCCCTGGACATCTCCTGAAGCACCGATCGCCCTTTTGGGTGCCCTTATCCTCACAACATTGCTTCCCCCACTTCCCCTGATCATGGGGCCATAGCGCATTGATCAGGGGCTATCCCTGAAAAATCAACGCTGGATGGGGATCAGCACGGTGAACGTGGTGCCCCGTCCCGGCTCGCTTTCCACCGAGATGGACCCTCCTAATGAATCCACCAAGCCTTTGACGATTGGCAATCCCAATCCGGTGCCGGTGATGAAACGGGTTTTTTCATTTTTGACCCGATAAAAGCGGTCGAAGATTTTTCCCAGGTATTTGGCCTCGATACCGAAACCGTTGTCCTGGACGGCGAGGCGAACATTGTCCCCCACCTGGTCGGCATTGACCCTGATTTCACCACCCTCCTGGGTGTAATTGATGGCATTGGTAATCAAGTTGCCGACAATGCTTTCCAGTGCGAGGGGGTCCATCGTAAACGTTGGCAGAGGGGTATCCGGCATCTGAAGTTCAATCGACTGGTTTTTGGCGCTGGCCTGGGTGGAGAGGAAATCAACAACACTTTCAAGGAGTTCTTCCATTCGGAATTCGCGGGCTTCCTGACAGACGTTGCCGGTTTCGATTTTTGAAAGGTCGAGCAGATCCCCGATGGTGGAAATCAGGCCCTGGGTTTTTTCTTTGGCGCGGCTGATCAGGTGCTGATCCGTTCCGGTTTCCTCTTCGGTCATGGCTTTCATCACCATGGCCAGTTGCTCATGGATGGTGGATAGCGGAGATCGCAATTCGTGGGATACCTTGGCCACGAATTCGGTTTTCAGCCGGTCGAGAACTTTCATGGCCGAAATGTCCTGGAACGAAATGACGGCGCCCAGGCATTCCATCCGCCCGCCCAGAACAGGACGCCCTTTGACTTGAAAGTATTTATCCTCCGAAAGCACGAATTCGTAAGTGGGGATTTCTTCGAAATCAACATAGCGGCCCCGGGAGATATCCTTTACCAGCTGGCATAACCCTTCGTCCTTGATATAGTCGGTGAAAGGGGCCCCGGTGGCTTCGTTCGGGGCCATACCGATCAATTGACAGAAGGTGGGGTTGGTCAGAACCACCTGCCCTTCCGTATTGGTGACAACCAGGCCGTTGGGTAATGATTCGATAATGGTGCGGATACGGCTTTTCTCCATACCCAGGTCCGCCAGGTTTCGCCTTCGTTCCCGTTCCAGTTTCTCGGTTTCCAGCCTTAAAAGGATTCTTTCTTTGGCCCGGTTGACCACGATCCGCAGGGGGTCCGGTTCAAATGGTTTGGGGATAAAATCGTAAGCCCCTTGCTTCATGGCCTCGATGGCGGTTTCGACCGTCGCAAATCCTGTAATGATGATCACCAGAATATTCGGGTCTTGTTCATGAATTCGGCGCATGACTTCCATACCATCCAGTCCCGGCATTTTAAGGTCGAGCAGTACGATATGGGGCTTGCGGCTGTTGAGGATTTCGAGACCCTCTTCACCACGCGAAGCACCATAAACGTCGCATCCCATGCGGCTCAGGATTCTTTCCGAACCTTCCCGAATGCCATCCTCATCGTCAATCACCAGTACCTTGATGTCTTCGCGGTCATTTTTCACTGGGATTCTCCTCGTCTTCAGGGGTACTGAGAGGCAATTCAATCATAAAGCGCGTACCGCAGGGTGTGTTGTTGGTCGCCTGGATCATGCCATCATGGTTTTCAACGATGCCATAAACCAGGCTGAGGCCGATGCCCGTACCTTCACCCTCCTCCTTGGTCGTAAAAAACGGCTCGAAAATGTGGGGCAGTGTATCTTCGTCAATGCCGGGGCCGGTATCCGTAATTTCGATGACAACCCTTTCGCCGTCACTGGCAAGACAGGTCCTGATAGCTAAAGTTCCGTGCCCTTCCATGGCTTGAGCCGCATTGAGGATGATATTCATGAACATGTGATTCAACTGTTGGGTATCCCCCCTGACGGTGGGGATCTCGGTTGATAGGTGGCGTTCAATAACGATGTTTTGAAACAGGGTCTGGTTTTCTAACAGGAAAAGTGTTCGCGAGATAGCGCGGTTGATGTCCAGGGGGCGCATTTCATGCCGCGTCTGGCGGGCGAATTCCAACAATTCCTTGACGGTATCCCGGCAGCGCTCGGCGTCTTTGAGAATCCGGTTCAAATCTTTGAGGGCGTCTTCTTCCAGATCATACTCTTCCATCATCAAGCGGGCGAAAAGGGTGATGCCGCCAAGGGGATTGTTAAGTTGATGCGCGACGCCGGCGGCTAATTTACCGAGCGATGCCATTTTTTCGGATTGCAGTAGCTGGATCTGGGTTTTTTCCAGTTCCTTTTTAATACGGATGGCTTCCCGCAGGTCATGAAAGAACCCCATGGTGGCGGTCTCCTGGCCATCTTCATATATAATGGCGGCATTCAAGCTGATGGGTATCAGAGTGCCATCCTTTTGCAGGACATCGATCTGATAGGATTTTAGCTTGCCTGGCCCTCCGTGCCGATCGCTGCGCAGCTCCGCCATGATGTCATAGGCCCCGTCTCCCGGGTAGACATCGCGGATATTAAGGGTGGTCAAGGCCTCTTCTTCGTCGTACCCACTGATTTCGGCGGCGGCATTGTTGAAAAGCAGGATTTTGCCGGTTTTGTCGGCGGCGATAACCCCGTCCACCGAGCTGTGCAACAGGTTGGTGAGAAACGTGTTGGAGCGGCGAAGTCGTTCTTCAAGGCTTTCCAGGGACGGGTCTTGGCTGTCGATAATGACCATTGTTTTTTGTCAGTCCTCGTGCTGGTTGCTCTGTGCTAACGGGCCTTAAAATTCAGGTACCTGCGCCGCATGCCGAGTTTGTTTGGGTGGGATTTGGCCACAACGGCACGGCCAGTATCGTGAGGCTGGGCTGGATAGCCGTTGCGGGGACTTTTAACATCGGCGTTCGGCTTCCCAACCCTGTCCTGTTGTGGGCTGATAAGGTCGGTTGAAATGATGGCAGTGCCGCTGAGTGTGTCGGGTGAATCTCGGAGCCTATTGCGGGGGTGATTTCGTAAGCGGCGTTTCCATCATGACGACGCTGCCTTCGAACGCTTTGCCACTAATCATTATCGTCTCAAAATTCGCCGTGAATTGCAACTATGTTTCAACGCGGAGCGGCCCAGGCGGTCATGATGGGGCTTCTTGGCGCGGTTCTTCTTTCGTCCCTTCTATAGCGATATTGGTCGACTCGGTTGGTCCCTTGGCTTAACCGGTCTTCCACGGCCTGTCCCCGCCCGGTCTGGGATATTCTTGGGGATTGAAATCCGAACGGGAGACAAAAAAATATGAATAATAATTCATTATGGTATACAGGGCACAGGCTAACCATGTCGGATGTCATATCGAGGCTGATTAATAGATAAGTTCCCAATTTTTATATGATAGCATGCCAAAATTGATCCCACCGCTTTTCCCTTGACAGGGTCGAATCGATCCTGTTAAATGAATGAGTATTCATTCATGAAAGGGTGGGATGCACCACTCGAGGGGGGCGCCATCAGTACCAAAGCCAAAAACGATAAATATCATCGCATTCTGGAAGCAGCGGTCACCGTGTTTGCCAATTCCGGTTTCCATGAATCGACCATATCGCAAATCGCACGGGCCGCCGGTGTCGCCGATGGAACGATTTATCTGTATTTCAAGAACAAAGACGATATTTTGGTCCATTTTTTCAATTACAAGACCCGCCAGGTTTTTGCCCGTTTTCGTGAAGAAGTCGATGAGGCGATGACCGCTGTCGACAAACTGCGCAATCTTATCCGGCGGCATCTGGATGAATTCCAGAAAGATCGCTTCATGGCCGTGCTTTATCAGGCCGAAACCCATCGTACGAATCGACTGGCGGAAGAACAGATTCGTGAAATGCATAAAATGTATCTGGACCTGATTGCCGAGATTGTGGAGCAGGGGCAGGTGGAGGGCTCGATCCGCCGCGATCTCTATGTCGGCCTGGTTAAACGTTACATTATCGGTGGGGTCGATGAAGTGATCAATACCTGGCTTCATTCGGACGGAACATATGATCTTACTTCCATGGGAGATCCCCTGGTGGATCTTTTTATTCGGGGGATCGGGACACAACAGGCAATGAACGCCTGAGCGTCCCGCCTCGGGGTAGCGTAAGCTTTACATTTTAAAAGGAGAAAAGACAGATGGCACAGCAGATCGCAGACCGCAAGGATGTGGACTTTGTACTTCATGAACAACTCGGTGTCGACCAGTTCAGCAAACATGAACGGTTTGCTGAATTCAATAAGAAGACAGTGGATTTGATCATCGGTGAAGCCCGCAACCTGGCCCTTAAAGAAATCCTGCCCACCCAGGAAATCGGTGACAAGGAAGGGGCCCAATATGAGAATGGAACGGTGGTGACCCCCAAGGAATTCAAGCGGGCCTACGAATTGTTTGTCGAAGGCGAGTGGCTGGCCATGTCCGAAGATCCGGAGTGGGGCGGACAGGGCATGCCCACGACATTGGCATTGGCGGCGAGTGACTATTTTAACGGTGCCAACTTTGCCTTCATGATGTATCCGGGACTGACCCATGGCGCCGGCAAGCTTGTCGAGGCCTTCGGTACAGATTTGCAAAAGAAATTGTTTCTTAAAAAGATGTATTCCGGTGAGTGGGGCGGCACTATGTTGCTGACCGAGCCGGAAGCCGGGTCGGATGTCGGGGCTTTGACCACCACTGCGGTTAAAAATGAAGACGGCACCTACTCGATCACCGGCAACAAGATATTTATTTCCGGTGGCGATCACGATCTGGTTGAAAACATCATTCATCCTGTTTTGGCCCGCATCGAAGGCGCCCCGGAAGGCACCAAGGGCATTTCCCTTTTCCTGGTGCCTAAAATTTGGGTAAACGATGATGGAAGTCTGGGCGAACCCAATGATATCGTCTGCACCGGCATCGAAGAAAAAATGGGAATTCACGGCAATTCAACCTGTTCCATGACCATGGGCAGCAAGGGACAATGCCGGGGAACCCTGCTGGGCGAAGAGAACAAAGGCATGCGGGCCATGTTCCTGATGATGAACGCCGCCCGGCTGCTGGTCGGTATGCAGGGCTTCTGCTGTGCCAGCGCCTCCTATATGAATGCCGTCAACTATGCCCGGGAACGTGTGCAGGGTAAAAACCTCATGCAGATGTTTGACAAAGACGCACCGGCGGTCCCCATTATCCAGCATCCGGATGTCAGGCGTATGCTGTTGGGCATGAAAGCCTATGTGGAAGGCATGCGCAGTTTGCTTTATTACACGGGTTTCTGCGAGGATCAGAAGCTGCTGGCCGAAGACGAAAATGAAAAAGCGCGGTTGCAGGGTATCATCGATGTATTGATCCCCATCGCCAAAGGCTACATCACCGACCGGGCCTTTGACGTCTGCAGCCAGGGGATGCAGGTTTACGGTGGCTACGGCTACATCAAGGAATACCCCCAGGAACAGCTCCTGAGGGACTGCCGCATTACCATGATCTACGAGGGCACCAATGGCATTCAGGCCATGGACCTTTTGGGCCGGAAGCTTGGTCTGAACAAGGGTAAAGCGGTTATGGATCTTTTTGGCGAGATTCAAAAAACGATTACGGCCGCCAAGGAAATCGAAGCGACGGCTGAACTGGCGGCCGAGACTGAGAAAGTGGCCAATAAATTGGGTGAAGTCGCGATGCATATGGGCGCCACGGCCATGTCCGAAAAAGTGCTCAACGCGTTTGCCTTTGCCCACCCCTTCATGGAAGCTTGCGGCGATGTCACGATGGCCTGGCAGCTGCTGTGGCGTGCCCAAGTGGCCGCTCAAAAGCTGGAGAAGGCGAAAAAGAAAGATAAGCCTTTCTACGAAGGCCAGCTGAAGTCGGCGGAATTTTTTGTCAAATCGGTTCTTCCCATCACCTTGGGCAAAATGAACGCCATCCTCAACAATAATGGTGCGGCGGTCGATATATCTGAGGATGCTTTCGGAGCGAAGTAACCCGGCGTTTCAGAACGTCTGAGGCCACTCAATGGGAGGAGGGCCGTGGGAATTCCCACGGCCCTTTTTTTGTTTCGTATTATAGTGAAAACACTAAACCTATTTGTGGGCTAATCTTGGCCGCGTTTGGCCAATTCGTCGGCTCGCAGGTCTTTTTTGAGGACTTTGCCGACGTTCGTTTTCGGGAGTTCGCTGATAAATTCGATTTCGGTCGGCAATTTATAGGTTGCCAGCTTGCCTTTGCAGAATTCGATGATTTCCTCAGCAGAGGCTGTTTCGCCCTCCTTAATCACGGCAAAGACCTTGACCTGCTCTCCGCGACTGGGGTGGGGAACCCCTATGGCTGTCGCTTCGGCGATTTGGGGGTGTTCGAAAAGAACTTCTTCGATATCCCGCGGGTAGACATTGTAGCCACCGGAAATAATCATGTCTTTCTTGCGGTCTACGATATAGAAGTAGCCGTCTTCATCCATTTTGGCGATATCACCCGTGTGCAGCCAACCGTTCACCAAGGTTTCATCCGTGGCGTCCGGTCGTTGCCAGTATCCCTGCATGACCTGGGGACCACGGACCACCAGTTCGCCGGATTCTCCTATCGGCATTTCTTTGGCGCCTTCATTCAAATCCACGATGCGGGCTTCGGTGTCGGATATGGGAATGCCGATGCTGCCGACCTTCCGCTCGCCACCAAACGGATTGATATGGGTCACCGGGGACGATTCTGTCATCCCGAAGCCTTCTACGATAACGGCGCCTGTTTTGCCTTCGAAATCACGAATAACTTCCAATGGCAACGGAGCACTGCCGGAAAAGCATCCCTTGATGCAAGTAAGATCGGTCTGTTCGATCTTGGGGTGGTTGAGCATGCCAATGTACATGGTGGGGACCAGGGGGGCAAAGGTCGGTCGGAATTTTCCAATGGTTTCCAGAAGAGGCTCTGGTTGCGGTTTGGGTACCAGGATGTCCCCCCACCCCATGTAGATAGCGAAATTCATGGCTACTGAAAGACCGAACACATGAAAAAAGGGCAGTGCTCCCAGCATGATTTCCTCGCCTTTTTTGAAGCGGGGAAACCAGGCACGAATGCCTTGGACCTGCTTGCTGAGGTTCCCGTGGGTCAGCATGACGCCCTTGGATACACCCGTCGTGCCACCGGTGTACTGCAGCATCGCAATGTCATCGAAAGACAACGAAACGGCCGCAGGCGTCGGGGCGTTTTGGGCCAGTACATCTTTCCATTTAAGCAGATCCGGGGCCGGCGCTACGTCGGCAGCCAGTCCTTTTTTCTTTCCCACCAATGGGAAAAGGAGGTTTTTGGGGAAGGGCAGGTAGTCTCCAATGGATGTGTAAATAATGGTTTTGATATTGGTTTGGGGCCTCAGATCCACCATGCGTTTGGCAAGCAGGTCCAGGGTGATCAATAGTTTGGATCCGGAGTCATTGAATTGGTGCGCCAGTTCACGGTCCGAATACAATGGGTTGTTCATGACGACCCGGGCACCGATTTTCAAAATGGCGTAGTAGGCCACCACGCATGGGATCACGTTCGGCAGTAGAATGGCGACACTGTCACCTTGGCCGATTCCCATGGATTGCAGGGCCTTGGCCAGGCGATTGACCATCTCCTGCAACTGGCGGTAGTTGACTTTGTAACCTTGAAAAAGCAATGCCATCTGATCCGGGAATTGCGCCGCAGAGCGATCGAGAAATGCCGGCAGGCATTCCGTTTCGTAATCCACCGTTGGCTGGACATCTGACTCGTATTTCCTTAGCCATGGTTTATCCTCGTACCCCATTGATTCTGTCACATGGACCTCCTTTTCCTTGCTACCAAATTGACGCTATCGTTAATGGTTTGCAATCGTTCCGGCGTAGGATTCCAGGCACTTGGCGTCGGCCATTTACGCAAAAGAGAAGATAAACGGCCACCTATAGCCGGGCGGTGATTCGCCTGAAGTGTGCCGATGTGTCTATAAAAGTCTCGATTGATATTGAAATGAATGATAATTCAGTGATTAGGGGAAACCCTATCGAATGTCAAGCCGACAATTGGGTGTGGCATCGAAAATGGATTGAAAAACCGCTCCGTATTTAATTGGGTTGGGTCTCAAAACATGTCGTAAATTGTCATATTACTTATGATTATTCTGAACCGTATCGAATCCTGGGAGTGTTGTTTTTTTCTTGACGAACCAGAATTTGTCTACTAAAATGAATGAGCGTTCATTCAGTTTGATCATTATATATCACGTTAAAAGGGGGTAGACACTTATGGAACCAGCCTTGTTATCACCTGCTGCCTATAAGTTTTTTCACATTCCCACCGCATTGTTTGCCTTGCTGATCCCACTGGCCGGTACGGCTGCTTTTGCTTATATCATGAAGCGGCGCATCGATCCTTTGTTGAAAGCCGCGCCCGACAATCGGTTCGATCAGCCTTTGGCACGTATCTGGCGGGTGCTCAAGATATGGCTGGCTCAATGGCGGCAGCCTCGCTACATGATGGCAGGCGTTATTCATATCTTTATCTTCGCCGGTTTTTTGGTCCTTAGTATCCGATCCACATCCCTGGTTTTTATGGGGTTCTGGGAAGAGTTCACTTTTCCCGGTTTCGGTGGCACTTTTGGACATATTTATAATGTTTTTAAGGATTTTGCGGCAACATGGGTGTTGATTGCCTGTGTGATTGCCGCCATTCGGCGCGGTATTTTCCGTCCCGAGCGTTATGCCGTGCCCGCCCGCTACGGTAAGGACCATACCGGTGAAGCGGTGTTCGTCCTGGCGTTGATTTCCACATTGATGATATCCGAGAGCCTGTTCGAAGCCTCCCTTGCCGCCGCTCAGATTCAGCAGCTGCAGACCGCTGAATTTGTTGCCCCCGGCACCCTGGCGTGGTTGTTTCGCAACATGCTGCTCGATGCGCCGATCGCCAAACTCCAGAGCATGCATATCACCGCCTATTTCATTCACGACCTGACCTTTTTCTTTTTCCTTTGCTTCCTGCCGCTGGGCAAACATTTTCACGTGATCACCTCGCTTTTCAACGTCTTTTTTATGCGGTTGGAACGGGGCAACATCAAGCCGGTCCGCCATGGGGTGACTGACGAACAGTTGGACGATCTGGAATCCTTTGGCGTCAAAAAGTTTGAGGATTTTACATGGAAGCACATGCTGGATTTTTATACCTGTGCCGACTGCGGCCGCTGCTCCGACAACTGCCCGGCCAATGCGGTCAAACGGCCCCTTTCACCACGCTTTATTTCCATCAAGGGGCGGGATTATATGTTTGCCAACTTCCCCCTGGGGGGCAAGGATGTGGTAAAAGACAAGGACTACCAACTCATCGGTGACATCTATCATCCGGATGAAATCTGGTCGTGTACCACCTGCGGGGCCTGCGAACAGGAATGTCCTCTCGGTATCGAATACATTGACAAGATTGTCGACCTCCGCCGGGGAATGGTGGACGAGGGCAATGTACCCCAGTCGTTGCAGAAACCGCTTCGGGCCCTTGAAAAACGCGGCAACCCCTGGGGGAAGATGGAGAAAAAACGCGGTGCCTGGGTCAAGGAGATCGCCGAAGATGCCCCGGTGAAACTCATCGAAAAAGGGGAGTCCGCCGACGTTCTCTATTTTGTCGACAGCATATCGTCCTATGATGACCGCATGCAGGGCATTGCCCAGGCGACAGCCCGTATTCTTGCAAAGGCGGGGATTGATTTCGGGGTGTTGGGCAAGCTGGAGAAGGACAGCGGGAACGAAGTCCGTCGTTTTGGGGAGGAGATGCTGTTCCAGGATCTCAAAGCCCAGAATACAGACGCCATCCTTGAGGCCGGCGTCAAGCGGATTGTAACCGCCGACCCCCATGCCTACAATGCCTTGCGCAAGGACTATGACAATCTTCCTCCGGTCGACCACATCAGCCAGGTCATCTGCCAGGAAGTTGAAGCCGGTCGCCTGTCGCTGACAGCCGCGAATGGCGACGGGAAGGTTTACACCTATCATGATCCCTGCTATCTGGGACGGCACAACCAAATTTACGAAGACCCGCGTCGCGTTCTGGATGCCATCCCCGGCTTGAGCCGGGTTGAAATGTCCCGCAGCCGGGACCGGTCCTTTTGCTGCGGTGGCGGTGGTCTGATGCTGTTCTATGAGCCCGAGGAAGAACAGCGCATGGGGGTGTTGCGTGTCGAAATGGCGGCGAAGGCCGGAGCCAACGTCATTGTTACAGCATGTCCTTTCTGCCTTGTGAATATCGAGGACGCCATCAAGGTGGCCGGTCTGGAAGGTCGGATGGAGGCCATTGATCTTAGTGAACTCGTGGTGCAGCATTTGGCAGCCTAATGCACGTGTTCCCTTCCGACTGGGAGCCTTGCCCCGGCGGGAGATCATTATTATAGGGTAATCTACAACATCGGGAGGAAAAACATGGAAATTTTGGTGTGTGTCAAAAGAGTGCCGGACACTTCCGAAAATGAGATCGAGCTCAACGGCGCCGGCAACGACATTGACCGTGATGATTTGGTCTACTCGGTCAACGAGTGGGACAACTACGCGGTTGAAGAAGCGCTCCAGATCGTGGACAAGGTGGGCGGCGGTGTTACGGTCATCTCGGTCGGCGACGATGAATCCGAGGAAGTTTTACGGCGGGAAATGGCCATGGGGGCTGACAAAGGCATCCTACTGAGTGACGATGCTTTTGAGGAAACAGATGGCCGTGGGATTGCCGCCGTTCTGAAGGCGGCGGTGGACAAAGGCAATTACGACTTGATTCTGACCGGGGCCCAGGCCGATGATGGTGCTGCTCAGGTGGGTGGCATGCTGGCGGCCATGATGGATGTCCCCTTTGCGTCTCTGGTCAATACCATCGAGGTGGATGGCGACAAGCTGAAAATCGGTCGCGAAATCGAGGGCGGCAACCAGGAAATGCACGAAATCAGTATGCCCTGCGTGCTTTCGATTCAGACCGGCATCAATGAGCCGCGTTATGTCGGCATCCGTGGTATCCGGAAAGTGGCTTCGGTGGAGATCCCCACGATGGGGGCCGCGGATCTCGGTGTTGATGCCGCAGCAGTAGCCGCCCGGGTCAAGCGTGCGGATTACTTCCTGCCCGATCTGGGTGAGGGCGCTGAAATTCTTGAGGGCGATACCGACGAGATCATCGAAAAACTGATCGAACTCTTGAAGGCCAAAGGAGGGCTCAAATAATGGCTCAGATATTTTCCTATATTCTGCACAAGGACGGCGTTGTCGACGATACGGCCCTTGAATTGGCCGCCGCCGCCAAAAAAATTGATGCCGGGGCAACACCCAACGCGATTGTCGTGGGCTCCGGTGATTCCCTGGATGCGGTGTGCAACGAAATGGTCGCCAGCTACGGTGAAGTCTGGAAAGTGGCCAATGATGCCATCACCTATCCGGATGCGGAGATGATCCGCAAACTGCTGGTCAATATTCTGCCGGCGGACAGCATTTTGTTGTTTGCCCATGAACATTTGGGCATGGATCTGGCGCCGGGCCTGTCGGTCAAGATGGATTCGGCCTTTGTGTCGGATGTTGTCGATGTTGAAGGCGCCGACGGCGCTACCCTGAAACTCGTGCGCCAGGAATTCGGCGGTGCCGTCAGCGCCCATGTCACCTGTGATGCCTCTCAGGGGGCTGTGATGACGATGCGGCCGGGGGCTTTTGCAGCGGACGAGTCCAAAGGCGCCGGCGGCCAGGTGGTCGATAAATCGGCCGAAGCCGGGGATCTCGCGGTCAATCGCAAATTTCTGGAAATCGTCGAAGCGGAAGCCGGCGATGTCGATATCACCAAATCGGAAGTGCTGGTTTCCTGCGGTCGGGGTATCGAAGACGAGGAAAATCTGGAAATCGCCTTCGATCTGGCCAAAGCCATGGGGGCGGACGTGTCCTGCTCCCGTCCCATCGTCGACGCCAAATGGCTGCCGAAGGCCCGTCAGGTTGGGACTTCCGGACAGACCGTCAAGCCGAAAGTCTACCTGGCCTGCGGCATCAGCGGTTCGTTCCAGCATATGGGCGGCATCAAGGGCAATCCCTTTATCGTGGCCATCAACAAGAACCCGAAGGCTCCCATTTTCCAAGTGGCCGATGTCGGTGTCGTCGACGATATGCTTGACTTCCTGCCGGAACTGACCGAGAAGATCGAAGAACTCTAAACAGAACCAAACACCACGTTTGACCTATAAGCCGGCTGTTTCCTTGTGGAAGCAGCCGGCTTTTTATATGGGGTTTGCCTGAAGCATGAAATTACGATACGGTTCGTTAACCTTCAATCCAAATCGCAAAGCATACTGACCATGCATCCAGATCTGCGTCTGCCCAAATCGATTGCCTCGGATTCTCGCGCACCTCAATTGGTGCATATTCTAGCGAACGCCGGCCATCCCCTTTGGCCGGCCGGGACCTATAAGGTTGCGGAGGCGCAACTGGGGGATCCCTTGCTGGGGACGCTTCGGGCGGCCTATCATGCCGGGCGGGTTGTGCGCAGCCTTGAAAAAGCGGAGCAAAAATTGGCGGCCGAGGCGCGGGGCCAGCAGATGGCGGATCGTAAAAGCGGCGTGGCCCGCGGAGAACGTATTTCCCGACTGCTGTTTTTGAGCAATGACGGCGCTGAGCGTTTTTATCGACGGCTGGAAACGGTGCTTCAGCGCCATGGGCCGCGGGTTGTCGCTGTCCGTTTGTCCGTCGATGCGGAAAAGCTCGGGACGATGCTTTTCGGCCCCGGACGTTTTGCCCGGCTGCTCATGGTTGAGCACAAGGACGCGGTGGCATCGATCCTTTTGGCTCTGGCCGACCAATGGCGTGATGCCGGGTACGGGGCATAGGCCGCTTCCCGCCCGCGGCATAGCGCTTTGTCGCGATGGTGGTGACAACATGGGGGTACGGCATGGCGGAACCTTTGATCAACAGCATTGCCATGGAACTGATTTTGCTCCCTGCGGGTACATTTTCCATGGGGGGGGATTGGGATGCGGAACAGGCGGATGAAAACGAACTGCCAAAGCACGACGTCACCTTGGGCAAGCCTTTTTATATGGGCAAGTTTGCGGTTACCCAATCCCAATGGAAGGCCGTGATGGGGGGCAACCCCAGTGCGTTTAACCGTGCCGATCATCCGGTGGAGACGGTTTCGCACGACGATGCCGCCGCATTTCTTAAGCAGCTGAATACCATGGAGGCGACGCACACCTATCGCCTGCCCACGGAAGCGGAATGGGAATATGCCGCCCGGGCGGGCTCCCGGAGCACCTATGCCTTCGGACCGGAAACGCGCCGGTTGGCGGAATTTGCCTGGTATCAGCCGAACAGCGGCGGCGGCACGCATCCTGTGGGGCAGCTCACACCCAATGACTGGGGCCTCTGCGATATGCACGGCAATGTCCACGAGTGGTGTGCGGACTGGTACCAGCGGGACTATTATGCCGTGAGTCCGGACCGGCAGCCCGCGGGACCGCGCAAAGGCGTGGCCCGGGTTCTGCGCGGCGGCGACTGGGGGTCCGATGCCTGGTACTGCCGTTGCGCTATCCGCAGCCTCAGTTCCCCCCAGCGCCGCAGTCCCCGGGTGGGTTTTCGTGTGGTGAAGGACGTGGAGGAGCCTGCCGGGAGAAAACGGGCCTTGGGACGGCTCAAAGGCTTTTTCCCCAAACGTTAGCACCATAGAATACAAGGTGGTTTGGACCGTTCCTATAGATGAAAGAGCCCGATTTGCGATAAAATGTTTACGTTTGTCCAGCCCTCATAGCGTCCCGGTTGTTCGCGTATCCGCTGACGTTTTTCCGGAGGGTGGCGGAAAGGTACATCATGCTGGCTTTTGAAATTTGGATCAATGACGAGAAAATTTATACGGCGGGTGTGGATTCCGATCTGGGGATACTGACATCCATTCTCTCGTGGACCAAACGGGATGTCAGCCAACTGCCGGTCGAGGTCCGTTCGGAGGTTTCGGGGGAAGAATTGAAACTGGTTGTCAACGGCCAGAGAAACCTGGGCGGCAACCAGTTCGAGAACTTGCAGTGGAAAGGACGGGAGGTACGTCAGGGGGACGAGATCCGCATTGCGATCATCGATGCGAATCGCGTGGATGCACCCGAAACCGTCACGAAGATCAGCCCTAAATATGTCCGGCCGAAACGTTCCGATATCATCCTGCACTGATATCCCCGTCGGGATGGCGGCCAGCCCAGTCACAATTTGCATCACGATCGAGGATAAACATTGCGCAAGTCCTTCAGGCAGAATACCGTCGCCCTGGTGTATGACTTCGACGGCACGCTTTCCCCGCAGCCCATGCAGGAATACACTGTTCTTCCCGAACTCGGCCTGAGCCCCCAGGCCTTTTGGGAGGAGTGCCAGCGTGAAGCCCGGGAATACAATGCCGACGCCATGCTGACCTACATGCGTCTTCTGATCGAGAAAATCGAGTCCCGGCGCACCCATCTCAACAAGAAAAAATTACGGGAACTGGCCAAAGGCATCCGCTATTTTCCCGGGGTGGAATCATGGTTCGATCGGATCAACCGGCATGTGCAAACGGTTTCGGACGGAAAGGTCAAGGTCAAACACTATATTGTTTCGGCCGGGCTCAAAGAGATTCTGGAGGGAATTAAAATCAGGCGGCATTTCGCCCGGATGTATGCTTCGGAATATTATTTCGATCACCACGATGCAGCGCGGTTTCCCACTGTGGTGATCAACGACACCTCCAAAACCCAATATATTTTTCGCATCAACAAGGGCATCGAAGATATCAACCGGTCCATCAATGACTACATGCCCGAAGCGGATCGGCCGATTCCCTTCGAGAACATGCTCTACATCGGCGACGGGCTGACGGATGTGCCCTGCATGACCGTGACCAAGAACAACGGCGGGTTTGCCGTGGCCGTCTACAAGCCCCGCAATCCCGAATCCCAGGCGGTTTGCCGCAAACTTGCCAAAGCCAACCGCATCGACTATTTTGCCCCGGCCGATTACCGCCCGGGCAAGACCCTCGAGCGGCGCGTCAAGCTTATTCTGGATCTCATCATGGCCCGCATCATGTTCCACAAAGAGCAGTTCGCCTTCCGCCGGGGAATCGACTGATCCGCGAGTGTAGCCGATGTCCACGCGTGGGCGCATTTTTAACCGGATGGAATGGAGGGGAATCATCATGAAAGGCTGGCGCGAAGAAGAAATAAGGAATAAGGATTTAATGGCGCCCTGCGGACTGTATTGCGGCACCTGCGGGGTCTATATCGCCACCCGGGACGGGAATCCCAAATTCAAGGCGATCCTGGGTAATCTCTATGGTACTAAGCCTGAAGAAACCGAATGCCTGGGATGCATGCAGGCTGACCCGGCCTCAAAATTATATACGTATTGCCGTGCATGTAGGATTCGGGATTGTGTCAAATCCAGGGGATTCTATTCCTGCCACCAATGCGGGGACTGGCCTTGCGACATGATACGGGATTTCCCCGTCGCCACCGGCCGGCGTGTGATGCAGCGGGCCATACCGGAATGGCGGATCTGCGTGGATGCCCAGGGCGACGACCAAGGCAGCGAGGCCTGGGCCCGTTCCGAATGTGAGCGCTACCACTGTTCAAACTGCGGCGAACCCCTTTTCAGGGGCGCTCAGCGCTGCCGGTCCTGCAAAGCTGTGGTGGCGGACGAGCTGGACGGGTCATTGTAATATGGGGTTGTAGGCTTCACTTGGTGTCATAAAACCATTCTCTATCCGCACGTGTTGGAAAGAACGCCTTATGAGTCTGGAAGTTTGGGTTACGTTTGTCATTGCCGCCGAAATTATCCTGGTGATTCCCGGCCCCACGATTATCCTGGTTGTCAGCCAGGCCATCGCCCATGGTCGCAAATCGGTCGTCCCGCTGGTTGCCGGCGTGCTGGCGGGGGATTTTACCGCCATGACCCTGTCCCTGCTGGGTCTGGGCGCCGTCCTGTCGGCTTCGGCCACGCTTTTTATTGTTCTCAAATGGATCGGTGCGCTTTATCTCGTTTACCTGGGCATAAAGTTGTGGCGAACCGACCCGGCCGACCATGAAACGACAGTGGCGACCCGGCAGGATTCAGCCCATGCGCTTTTTCGAGGCGCTTATATCGTGACGGCCTTGAACCCCAAAAGCATTGCTTTTTTCGTGGCTTTTCTGCCCCAATTCATCAACCACCAGGCGCCCACATTCGCCCAGTTTGTTGTTCTGGGTTCCACCTTTCTGGTGATGGCAACGGTCAATGCGGCCTTGTATGCTGTTTTTGCCGGCCACCTGCGTGACACATTGAAGAAAACATGGGTTCGAAGATGTCTCGACTGCTGTGGTGGAACGGCCTTGATTGGCGCCGGTGTTTTCACCGCCGCCATGGAGCGGTAGTGTATCATCGTCTGGGCCATCCGGCGGGGGTGAGTTTCCGGCCACCGCACGAAATCTGAAAAGGACACCATACCGAGGCGGCGACTATGTGGATCTATATCCTGGCTTGGTTTCCCATGGTGGCCATCGCCATTGCCAACGGTGTGGTGCGGGATGGCTGGTATGGAAGGCACATGCGCGAACTCCGGGCCCATCAGTTGTCGACCCTCATCGGCGTTATCCTTTTCGGTATCTATATCGGCGCCGTCATGCGTTTCCGGTCGCCGGCCTCGGACGGCCAGGCTGTTGGGATCGGCATGATTTGGTTCATGATGACCCTGCTGTTCGAGTTCGGCTTCGGTCACTATGTGGCGGGACATTCCTGGCGGCGATTGCGCCGGGATTACAATTTGAAAGCAGGCCGGGTATGGCCGGTCATCCTGGTGTGGGTGGCGGTCGCGCCTTACCTTTTTTGCCGTATCGGATGAAACCTCGTCTCAAATCTTTCCGTGCACACAAGGAGAATGCTGATTGATGGATGCTTTTCCGGAAAACATGATCGATCTGATCAATGACCGATTGGGCGGATACAACAATGCCATGGGGCTGCGGTTTGTCGAAGCCGCACCGGACCGCTATGTTGCCGAGTTGACCGTCGATGACCGTCACCGGCAGCCTTACGGCCTGGTCCACGGCGGTGTCTATGCCGGCATGATCGAAAGTATCTGCAGTACCGGCGCGGCTCTCAGTGTCTGGAACGAGGGCAAGAGCGCCGTGGGACTCGAAAACACCACATCCTTTCTGCGGGCCGTCCGATCGGGAACCCTGCGCTGCACGGCGCGTCCTCTGGTGCGCGGCAGCCGCTCCCACGTCTGGGAGGCGGAGATAAAAGACGATCGCGACCGGTTGGTGGCGACCGGGAGGGTGCGGCTCATCGTGCTGGATGCCGGGGCAGTGGCGGATGGTGAAAAAGTCTCCTTGGAAAATGCCGTCGAATAGCGGCTGCCGTGATGTCGTGACAACTTTCACGGAAATGGGTCGGCCTTACATTCGCGGTCGGTCCATCAAGTTCTTTCTGCGGGCAGCGCTGGTGGCCCTCGTTTGCTGCGGCTGCACCACGGCAGGGCATCCGGGGGGATCCCGGTACGACGGGGCTTCGCACCGGGCGCCTGATGACCTTGTTCGCCTGGAAGGGGATCTGGCGCAACTGCTGGGCTACCGCGATGATGAGGTGCCCCGCCTGGCCCAAGCCCTGCTGGAAAGCTCCGCAAACCTTGCCCGGGAATACCGGGTGCAGCCGCCCGCCCTCTGGCACAATTTCCTGGTGAATATCGGGCTTCGGGACAAGGGATTGTGCTGTCACTGGACCCAGGACCTTCTGGGCGAAATCAAGGCGCTGGGGCTTATAAACTATCGTGCCCTGTGGGGCGTCAGCCGACACGGCACCTGGCGCGAACACAGCTGCGTTGTCGTCACCGCCGCCGGGGGCCGTTTTGAAACCGGTTTGGTCATGGACCCCTGGCGAAACGCCGGCAACCTATTTTGGACCCGCGTTGCGGACGACGTCTATGACTGGCAGCCCCATCCGTATGACAATGGGGTCAATCGTATTCGATGCCGTTGATGGGTATTTGCTTAAGTTTGACGACTGAAATACGCCAGGGCAAAGCATGCCGGTTGCCATATGGCGATTTATGGCCGAAAGTTACGATGGCGTTTGTAAAAATAATGTCATATTAGATATGCATGGCCCTTAAATTGCTAACGCCTTGCCCATAGTGGCCAGCCCCTGCCTTGGTTATGCATGCCTGCGGACAATCTTTTTGTAGAATATAAAAAACTATAAATAACAGTAGTATATATTGTTATTGGCAACGGCGTTGCCTTTTGCTCATGATGGCGACAAACCCGCCTGAGGAGATTACAAAACCTGCCTAATTCTGCCTCTCCGACAAAATATCGAAAAAATGATTGTAAAAAAAATGTAAAACCGATATTTCACCTATCAGGGTGACCAAGCGCGGGCATCGGCACGATCATCCGCCACCTCATTCCCGCAATTATTTCTGCGGCTGTTTTGCACCTGAAGGATTCCCCTGCGGCATTTTTTCTTGCGACCAAGTGATGACAGACTGAAAAGGATATTGAATGAAAGCATTACCACCAATGGTTCTTGGCATCGACATCGGATCGGTGTCGGTGAGTTTGGTCCAGTTGACCACGGATCGGCGGATTGTCAATTCTGCTTACGGATTTCATTTCGGCGATATCGCCGGCACCCTGGCCCGGCTGCTGCGCGGTTTCGATCTGTCACAGCCGCTCTGGGTGGCGGCCAGCGCTGCGACCCCAGGCGCCGTGCGGTCCACCGCGCGAATCGATGACCAGATCTGCTGTATTGCGGCCGCCCGCTATGCTCTTCCGCACGTGCGGGCCATCCTCAACGTCGGGGGAGAAAAATTTCAACTGATCCGGCTGGGGGCCGACGGCGGCTACCTCGGCAGTCGCGGTAGTACCTCCTGTGCGGCCGGCACCGGCGCCTTTCTGGACCAGCAGGCGCGGCGCCTCAGCCTCGAGGGGGCGGCGGAAATCAGCCGGTTGGCCCTTGCCAACAGGGCGCCCCGGCCCCGCATCGCATCCCGCTGTGCGGTTTTTGCCAAGACCGACCTGATTCACGCCCAGCAGGAGGGGCATCGTCTGGAAGCCATTTGCGACGGTTTGTGTCACGGATTGGCTAAAAATATTGCCGATACTGTCCTGGGGGGCGCCGCGCTGACCCAACCGCTGCTTTTTTGCGGCGGCGTGGCCCGGAATGAAGCTGTGCGTCGCCATATTGTCGATCTGGCCGGCATTGCCGTCGATGTGCCTGACCAGCCGCACCTGTCCGGAGCGTTGGGCGCCGGTCTGACCTTCATTGAAACCCACCTGGGAAAAGATGGCCGGGCTCCGGAAACGTTCACCGTGACATCGGCGGAAAGCCTTTTTCAAACCAGGACCCGCAAGCAGACCTATACCTACGCACCGTTGACACTGGAACTCTCCAACTATCCGGCGTTCGACAGCCTTGAGCAGTACCGTTACCCGGCCGATAGCGACAGAAACGATGCCATGGCCGTCGAGGTCGATCGCTACACCGCCTTTGGCGGGCGGCAGGAGGTTTACCTGGGGGTCGATATCGGTTCCACCAGCACCAAAGCCGTTTTGATGGCGCCGGACCATGAGGTGCTGGCCGGATTTTACACGCGCACCACGGGAAGGCCGCTGGCGGCCATGCAGCGCATTCTGGAGGCCATCGATCACCTGGCCCGCCGTCATGCGAGCGAACTGGTGGTGCGGGGTGCCGGAACGACCGGGTCCGGGCGGAAATTCATCGGCCGCATCATCGGTGCCGACCTGGTGCTGGACGAAATAACGGCCCACGCCCGCGCGGCTTGCGAACTGAACCCGCAGGTGGACACCATTATCGAAATCGGGGGGCAGGATGCCAAATTCACGACCCTGAAAGACGGACGTGTCACCTCGGCCACCATGAACACCGTGTGTGCCGCCGGAACGGGCAGCTTTATCGAGGAACAGGCCGCCAAACTCGGCTGCCCCCTGGAAACGTTCTCAGAGCGCACTGAGAACCGCCGGGCTCCCCTGTCATCGGACCGCTGTACCGTGTTCATGGAACGGGACTTGAACCACTTTCTGGCGGAAGGCTGGGATCCGGACGACGTGCTGGCCTCGGTCCTGCACTCCGTACGTGAAAATTACCTGCTCAAAGTGGCCTCATTGGGCCGCATCGGCGAGGTGATCCTCTTTCAGGGCGCCACGGCCAAAAATCGTGCCCTGATCGCCGCCTTTGAACAGCGTCTCCAAAAGCCCATCCTGGTCTCCAAGTACTGTCACCTGACCGGCGCTTTGGGAGCGGCGCTGACACTCCGGGACGAGCATCGACAATTGCCTGATCGCGCGGATGCGACCACCTTTGCAGGGATCGATCTGTGGCGGGCCGACATCCCGGTGCGCTCGGAAGTTTGCGAGCTTTGCACCAATCACTGCAAACTCTCCGTGGCCGAGGTCGGCGGTGAGACCGTTGCCTATGGCTTCCTGTGCGGGCGGGACTACGAAACCCGGCATTTTGTGCGCTCCGACAGCGGGGCTTTCGATCTTCTGGCCCAGCGCCGAAAAGCCTTTCAAAGACCCAAGGCGACCCCAAGTTCAAAACGGCCGGTCATCGGATTGCCGGCCGGCGGACACCTGGTGGAAGATCTGCCCCTGTGGCGGGTATTTTTTGAACGCTTGGGCTTTCCCACGGTGACCAGCGAAACGTTCAAAGACGCCGTCCGGGTGGGCAAACCCCTTACGGATGCCGAGTTCTGTGCGCCGATGACGGCCCTGCAGGGGCATGTGCACCATCTCAGGGGGCGTTGCGACTACATTTTTCTGCCCGTCTACCTGGAAGATCGCCAGGGGGAGCGGAGTGTGCGTCGCCAGTATTGCTACTACACCCAATACGCACCCGTGCTGGCCGGTATGCCGGCGGAAACAGGCGGCGCCAAACTTCTGTCGCCCCTCATCCGCTATCTCTACACCGGGTTTCACACCCGCAGGGAACTTTATAGAATGTTAAACGACCTTCCCGGCGGGCGGGTCGCCTTTCGTGAACTGAACCAGGCCTATGACGCCGCACAGCGGTTTCAAAAAGAACGACAGGCGGATCTGCAGGCCCGCTGGCAGGACCACCTCGAGACACGTTCCGACGATATCCGCATCGTTCTCCTGGGGCGGCCCTACACGCTTTTTTCACCCGCCCTCAACTGCGGCATCCCGGATTTGTTTCATCGCCAGGGGATCGACTGCTGTTACCAGGATATGCTGGATGTGTCTCCTGACGATACCCGCGCCATCCGCCCCCTGCTCCGGGAGATCCACTGGCGTTATGCCGCCCGGGTGATGGAAGCCGCCCAGAAAGTGGCCCATAGCCCCGGACTCTATCCGGTCTTGGTCACTTCGTTCAAATGCTCGCCGGATGCCTTTGTCCAGGATTATTTCAAGAAACTGATGGCGGCCCATGACAAGCCCTACCTTGTCCTGGAATTGGACGAGCACGATTCCAGCGTGGGATACGAAACCCGTATCGAAGCCGCTGTGCGTGCCTTCCGCAATCACTGCCAGACAGCCGCTCCGGCTGCGGTTCCGGCCCCGGCACTGCAGCAGTTGAATCCGGATCTGCAGCGCGGCAAGACCGACCGGACCATCGTGCTGCCCAATTGGGATCGGTTGACAGGGCGTCTTCTCGAAGCCGTGCTGCGGCGGGAGGGCAGACAGGCGGTGCTGATGGAGGAGACCGAGGCCACCATTGCCAAAAGCCTGCGGGACAATACCGGCCAGTGCATCCCCATCAATGCCGTGGTGGAGGGGTTTGCGGAATGTCTGGAGCGCCACGACCTGGCGCCGGAAGACACGGTGTTGTGGATGAGCGAGGCCTGCCTCGCCTGTAATATCAAACTTTATCCCCACCACATGAAATCCCTGCTCAATGCCCGCGGGGGTGGCTTGGAAAAGGCGGGCGTCTATGTGGGGGATCTGTTTTTCATGGATGTGTCGCCCCGGGCCTCTTTCAACGCCGTCTTCGCCTACATGTTCGGCGGCCTGCTGCGACGGGTGGCCTGCCGGCTGCGGCCCTATGAATGCCATGCCGGGGACGTGGATCAGGTGCTGGAGGTGGCGCTGGAAATTCTTTACGAAGCGTTTCTGGGCCGCATCAAAAAACAGGATGCCCTGGCGGCTGTTCTGGAGCGTTTCGCCAAGGTGCCGGTCAAGAAAACGCAGCGGCCCAAAGTGGCTATTTTCGGGGATCTTTACTCGCGGGACAACCGGGTGATGAATCAGGACCTGATCCGGTTTATCGAGCGCCACGGTGGCGAAGTGGTGACCACGCCCTATTCGGACTACGCACGCATGATCGCCAGCCCCTATTTCCGCAAGTGGTTTTTCGAGCGCAAATTCATGACCCTGGTTTCCAGCAAGGCTCTCATGGCCACCATCACCCGTTTGGAGCGCACCTACTACCGCATGTTCGAACCGCTGCTGGGCGAGCCCATGGCCACCTTCGACGATTCGCCCGAAAAGATTCTGGCCCAGTACGGGGTGCGTATCGAGCATACCGGTGAGTCGCTGGATAACCTGCTCAAGGTGCACTACATTAAAAAGCACCACCCGGATGTCAGGCTTTTTGTTCAGGCCAGTCCCGCGTTCTGCTGTCCTTCCCTGGTCACCGAGGCCATGGCCCGCCGCATCGAGGAGGTCACCGGCGTGCCGGTGGTACCCATCACTTATGATGGTACCGGCGGACGGAAAAACGATGCCATCATCCCTTACCTGAAATTTCCCCGGGCGGTCGAGGCACGCCAGGGGCATCCCCTGGGGCGTGTGGGGTAATGCGGACCGCATACCGCCGGAGGCGTGGTGTACGCCCTCCGGCGGTGGGTTGCCTGTCCCGTTGGTTGGAGTGTCCCCTTCCCATGGCAGCGGTAAAGCGACCAATGTGGAGGGGAACGGTCGGGTGTCCGGTTATCCGGGGCGTAACGGACTCACATCTCCCGGGGTACGGTCCGGCGTTCCTCCACCCACCGGATCGTGTTTTCGGTATCGTATTCCAAATGGTCCACTGTCTGGTTGAGCATGTCATCGTTGACGCTATAACCGGCTTGATACGTGAAAACAGCCCCCGGTTTGCCGGGGCTGAAGAAGATAAGATCTTTTTCCAGTTTCCTTTCTTGCATAGCCATCACCTCCTTGATGGTTTATTGGCCACCGGGACGGGCAACGCTATCTGTCGTCAGGCCGGTTCCAGCGCTTCCTGCACCTGCCCGGTGCCTTCCGAGGGATGCGACGCGAGCAGGGCCAGGGATCCCAGCGTGCGGTAGCTCATCATCAACCGATCACTGATCATTTCGGCCAGGCGCTGCATGAAGATGAGGCCTTCAGAGGGACGGTTTTCCAGGATGGTGCCGACATGGGTTTTCTCCAGTCGCATCAGGGTAGTGGGCGCAGCGCAGACGGCGGAAGCCGAGTAGCGGGCGCGATTGACCAGACTGGACCACCCGAAGCACTCCCCGGCGCGATTGATGACGAACACCGTGTGGCCATCCCTGCCGATGCTCAGTTTGACATGGCCTTTGATCAGGATGTAGAAGTGCCGGGTTTGATCGCCCTCACTGAAAATCGTTTCACCGGCCTCAAAAGACCTTTTCTCGGCCTTTTCCATTATATCTTTGATGAATGCGTGGTCCATTCCTGAAAAAAAATCGGATTGTTTGAAATACATGGGACACCTCCTTGGCCTCATGCGGAAAGAACATGCCCGGTGGCCATTTGCGGATCGCTATCCGCCTGCTATTTCGATGACCGGCGTGTTTCCGAAATGGTGCCTCCGGGATGGGCAGGCACACCGGATGGATGATTCACCCTGTCCTTAGTGCGAGTATTTCACACAATTTATTGTGCCACAATATGTCATGAATGTTCGGGTCAGGGTTGTTCTACATTCAGTGGGAAGTCGGTGGAAGCATCGTTGTGAACAGGTGCTGGCGGGGTGGGGCTGAAAACCGTTACGTTCACCGGGCAACTCGCGATCATTCGGCCCGTTTTGCCTGTTGAAAGTTTTTGATTCGCGGTCATCATGACAATACCTATCTGTAGGGTAAGCCGTCTGCCCTTGATGTCAAGACGACGGCCGACGGCTAACCGCACCCGGCGCATAGGGCGGCCAGCCTGCTCGAAATCAAGAAAGGGATTTAAGGATTGACATCACAGGCGGGATTTTATAAATAAACAAATGAACATTTTGTTTATTTATAGTATAGACTTTGATGATGTGAAAAACATCATTGCCTACCATTTTTTCGGCTGAAAAAAAATTTCAAGTGTCCGTCCATAAATGGTAGATTTTGGTTCCTGGCAAGGCCCGAGTTCGTTTGAAACCGGAGGAATAGCCCGCTATTGCGAGGATTGAAAACGAGCGAGAACGCTGCCAGGGGCCGAAAGATGCCATTTGGGGATGGGCACTATTTACGCCGCAGGTTATGCCATATGAAACCCAGAGAAAACATCGCCACCATTTATGAAGCCGCGCTGGGGGTTTTTGCGGATTACGGTTTTAAAAAGGCGACCCTGGAGGACATTGCCGCCGCGCTCGGCATGACCAAGGGCAATCTCTATCGTTATGCCCGCAACAAGCAGGATCTCTACCGGAACACGGTGCGCCATGCCCTGCTCCGCTGGCAGGGACGGGTGCGGGAGGCCATCGAACGGGAAGCGGACGCGGCGCGGCAGTTTCACGTCATGTGCCGCAAGGCGGTGGCTTACCTGGCTGAGGACGATGCCTTGCGGCGTCTGCTGATTCGCGATCCGGACATTTTTCCCATGTTCCCGGCCGATGATCCCTATGCCGACATCAATGCCAATTCGGTGGCCATGATTCGGTCGATTCTGGAGCGGGGGATGGCGGAAAAACGGTTCCGGTCTGTGGATCTGGACACGGTTCCGGAGATCATTTTTTCGGTCTACAAAATGTTCATCATCCGCATGTACATCATATCCCGGGATCGGGCCCAGGAGGCAATGTTTACCCAGACTGTCGCCTTGATTACCCAGGGATTGTTTCAGGAAGAAGATCGATTGCAAGCCTTAAACCAAGGAGGTGACTATGACGGATCCGATGCAATACCTGACCCCCGCCTGGCGGGACGAAGCTGAAAAGCGGCTCAAATCCGAACTGAGCCCGGAGCGAATGAATTTCATCACTTCATCCATGTCCAACATCTACCGCGACTGTCCGGACGGCAGCACCCGCTATCTCTTTTTCCGGTTTGAAAAGGGTGAATTTGCCGAGTTGCTGCTGGGGGATGGGGAGCCGCCGGCCGCCGAGTTCAAGATCACCGGTGCGTATGATACCTTTGCCAAAATTTCCCGGGCCGAACTGGGGTCCCAGAAAGCCCTGATGACCGGCAAACTCAAGCTCAAGGGGAACATGGTCAAGGCTTTGAAGCTGGCCTCCATCGCCGATCGACTGAACAAGGTGTTGTCCACGATACCTGCGGCTTATTGATGGAAGAACCCCAAAGGGAGAAACAGAGATGACGACTCCAAACGATCCTTATTATATTGATTTCCCGGCGCGTATCCGTGCCATCCAGGCGGCAATGGCCAAGGAGAATATCGATGTCTATCTGGGTTCCCGGCTGCGCACCCTTTCCTGGACCCTGGATGCCTTCTGCCCCTGGCGCAGTTTCGTGGTGATTCCGTCCGAAGGGCTGCCCACGGCTTTTACTTTTGTCATCGATGCGGCCCGTGTGGCCGACGATGCCTGGCTGGACGAGGACCATGTTTTTGGCTTCGCCCCCATGGGCGGCCAGGACCAGATCGAGCTGATTGCCGACTTTATCAAGGATTTGCTGCCCGGCGAAAAGGGGCGTGTGGGTATCGAGAGCGGCATGTCCAACTACCTTCCCGAGGGCAATCTCACCCACTATGAATACGAGCGCTACAGCGAAGCCCTGCCGGGCTGTGAACTGGTCAATGCCCATACCATCGTGGACGCCCTGGCGGTCATCAAGGACGAGGGCACGGTCAACCGGTTCCGGGAAGCCTCGCGCATTGTGGATATCGGCCACCAGGCCGTGTTCGATGCCATCAAGGACGGCGGCTGGAAAGGCATGACCGAAACCGAGATCGCCGGGTTGGCCGCTTACGCCATGCGCAAGGCCGGCAGTGAATGGGAATGGTCGTTTACCGGCGGCAATGAAATCGCCAGCGGCTACCGCACCGGCCTGGTGGGCGGGGCCTGCACACCCGCTTCCCGCCGGGAACTGCAGGCCGGCGATCCTTTGATGGTCGACATTCACGCCATGTTCAAGCTGGGGCTGGGGGATCATTCCCACAACTACCTGATCGCCCCGGTCACGGACCGGCAGTGGTGGCACGCCAATAATTTCGTCGATATCGTCAAGCTGACTCTGGAAACCTACCGGGCCGGCATCACCCCTTCGGACCTCGCCGAGCAGATGATCGGCTTTGCCGACGAGCGGGGCTTTTCCGACTATATGGTGCCGGGGTTCGAGCACGGCATCGGCTTGATGGGCGACGAGTGGCGCATCGGCCTGAACGACGGCCCCTTTCCCTACTGGACCAATCCCGAGCATGTCTACCAGGCCGGCGAACTGCTGATTTGTGCCATGCAGTACGCCTGCCCGGAAGAAAACATCGGGTTCCGCTACGAGAACCCCATCGTGCTATACGAAGACCGGTGCGAGCCGCTTTCGGTGTTTCCACTGAGCATCGATGAAATCAAATAGTAAGTGCCCATCCAGAAACGGCATCTTTTGACCCCGAGCGGCGTTTTCGCTCTTTGGAAATCCTCGAAATAGTCGACTATTCCTGCGGTTTCCAAATCGCTCAGGCCTTGCTCGGAATCAAAATCTACCATTTCTGGATGGACACGATTTGCCTCTGTACTTTGTTTTTTATGGTGAATGATCAGAGCGGGTTTGGCGGTTGCGGCGTACAATCGTACGCCTTGCCGCAAACCTTTGTGCGGCCTTGATCAGAACAAAACATGCCATTTCTAAACTGGGTATAATGTTATGGTTACCATCCGCAGCCGGTCGCTTTATGATGGGGTATTCGTCCATCATTGTCCATTGAGTCTTCCTGCTTGATTTTATCCGATTTTTAGAAATACACCTCCAGAACAGAATCAATTCTACAATGACGTTGATTATGATATCGATAGTTGTTGTTTTTGACTGTGGGCCATATGGCGCGATCCCTAATATTTCATGGAATATTAGGGCTGATGTCCTGGATCAGAGAGGCCGACGGGATGGAAACCATCGATGTGAAACGAGCACGGCGGTTGGCGCTGGCCCGGGCCGGGCTGCTCAAACCGGAGTGGACGGGGATGCCCCGACGGGCCAGGGGGAAGGGCCGGCGGGCACGACAGGCCGCCCACCGCGTTATCGCCCGTTTCGGCTACCTGCAGCTGGACACGGTGGCCGTGGCCGGCGCCCGCAGCCATGCCATCGTTCTCATGTCGCGTCTTGAAGGCTTTGATCCCGGCCTGGCGGAAAAGCTGCTTCAGCCGGGAGAGCCGCTGTTCGAATACTGGGGGCACGAGGCCTGCTGGATGCCCATGGAACACTACCCTGTATTTGCCTTTCGCCGGGAAGAATTCCAGCACCACCCCTGGTGGGGCGACCTGATCGGGCAGCACCCCGGGATTGCCGAGGCGCTGACGCACCGCATCCGGGAGGAGGGCCCCTTGCGTTCCCTGGACATGGAAGGGCGCGGCAGCCGCGGGTGGTGGGACCTCAAGATCGTCAAACGGGTGGCCACTGCTCTCTGGTCGGCCGGTGTTCTGGCCATTCGCGAACGCCGCAATTTCCAGCGTATCTACGACTTGACCGAGCGGGTCATACCGGAGCGCTGGCGCCGGGGGGATCTTGCCAGGGAAGACGCGCTGGAGGTTTTGCTGCTGCAGGCCTTGAAGGGGCATGGCTGGGCCACTCTCGGCACCCTTGCCCAGACCTGGCGGTTCCGCAACGCCCGGGAAGATCTCCTGGAAGCCCTGGGGCGCCTGGCCGGGAAAGGGGACGTCCGGCCCTGCGCCCTGACGGGAGAAGACGGCCGGTGCATACCCGGCTGGGTTCGCCCCCGGGATCTGGAACTGGCCGATCGTCTTGCCCGGGTGCGCCCTCGCCAAGATCGCGGTGTTTTGCTCTCACCCTTCGATCCGGTCCTGTGGGATCGCGGCCGGGTCCGGCTGCTGTTCGGTTTCGACCAGGTGCTGGAGATCTTCAAACCGGTCGCCCGACGGATTTACGGGTATTACTGCCTGCCGGTGCTGGCCGGGGAACAACTGGTGGCGCGGGTCGACCTCAAGGTCGACCGCAGGAACCGCCAGCTGAACCTGCTTTCCTCCCGGTTTGAACGCCAGGACGACCGGGGGCAGCCTTTCCCGGCTGACCGCGAAGCACTGCGCAGCGCCCTGTCGCGCTATGCCGAGAGCATCGATTTGCATCCTAAAGGAATACCGGTGTAAGATAGCGCGGTATACAATGATCGTCTTGCCTTTCATTGCCAATCACCTGTTCGCGCTGGATCGGTGGAAGGATAACCATTCTGTTATGCCACGGCTTTACATTGAAGAGTACACACGCATTCTCACCGGCAAGCATGTCAGCATCGCCTGCCGGGAGGGCATCCTGCGCGATCACTTCGCCGACATCATCAACGATATCAAATTTCTGGCCCGCCAGGGGATGGTCACCACCTTGTTTCACAATATGGCCAACCGCTTCGCCAACCAGAAGCATTTCCGCACCCTGGCCGAGCGCCTGCCGGAGACCCGTATCGTCCGGGTGGGGTCGGAAAAGGATTTCTACACCGAGGTCCTGGAACAGGACCCCGTATACAAGCTGATCTTTCTGGAACGCAAATATCTCACGGATGCCAAAGGGCGCAGGATCAATGCGGTGGATACACGGCGCGTGCGCGCTGTCTGGCATAGCTATGGCGACCTAATCGCCAACGCCAGCTTCCGTTCGACCCTGGAGAAAATCTGCCAGCGCATCGACGCCGGGCACCTGAAACGGGTGCATATCCTGCCGGTTCGCAAGAACACCATCAAACACGAACTCTTTACGGTGGAGGGCACCGGCACCCTGATCGCCAACGATTTCCAGGAAACGTTTTTGCCCATCGTGAGCGAAGAAGACGAGCAGTTATTGGCCGGCATCCTCCATCTCTACAAGGCCAAAGGCTACCTCAAACCTCGGGACCGGGCCTATATCGCCGCCCATCGGGATAATTTCTACATGACCCAGATCGACGGAATTGCCGTCGGCTGCGCCGAACTGATTCCCATTGATGACCAGACGGCCGAGTTGGGCGCGCTGGCCCTGTCCACCCGTTTTCGCGGCCAGCGGGTCGGTGTTTTCACGGTGAGCGCATTTATTGCCGAGGCCCGCCGCCGGGGCTACCAGCAGATCATTTCACTGACGAAAAACCCCCGCTTGCAGGCGCTCTATAAAAACCTGGGATTTGTGCAGCGGTCGCCGCAGCGCTATGCCCAGCGCCAGGCCCGCTCCGCCGGGACGCCCATGTTTCTGTTGAACAACCTATCTGAATATACGGCCTGATACCCAGAGCACTCGTTTGCAGGAAACGGTTTACGCCTTCCGGGACCATCATAGAACCGATTGGCAACGTCAATTGGACAACCGAAAGGAGATCGCCATGTTGAATGCGTTTAGCGGAATACCCCGAACGATCATGATCGTAACACTGGCCCTGATTGTTTTGGCGCCCGGCCAAGTGCTGGCCGGGTCGGCGGCCGAGCTTGACCGCAATGGCCGGGCGGCTTTGAAAGATCTTTATGCGACCACGCCGGCCGCCAAGGAAATTGCCCCCCGCGCTAAAGCCGTGCTTGTTTTTCCCCGCGTTGTGAAAGCCGGTCTGGTGGTCGGCGGGCAATTTGGCGAAGGGGTGCTCATCAAGGGGGGCAAGACGACCGGGTACTACAACACCGTGGAAGCTTCCTATGGCCTTCAGGCGGGCGGGCAGGCCTTCGGCTATGCCATGTTTTTCATGACGGATGAGGCCCTGAAATACCTTGACGACAGTGCCGGCTGGGAAATCGGTACCGGTCCGACCGTGGTGGTTGTCGACGAGGGGTTCGCCAAGTCGCTTTCGAGCACGACCCTTAAGGACGACATCTACGCCTTCTTCTTTAACCAGGAAGGTTTGATGGCCGGGCTTGGCCTGAAAGGCTCCAAAATTACCAAGTTCACGCCGGACAAATGAGTTTTGCTGAATTGCCATCTTCAATTCGATACCCATCGGCGTGCTTTCGTTGGTTTGGCCCGGGAGGTTCCTATCAATCCACTCGTACAAGGAGCGGCGAAGTGTCACCACGTGTTCAATGCGTTTTTTTAGGGCTCCTGCTCGTGTTCGTGATCCCGGTGATATGCGTGGCAGAAGACCCGGTCAGAGATGATGCCATCAGCGTCACCACCGAATATACGTATATCCCCGGAGGCACGGATTCTTCTGAAAAAGCCCGGGCGCTGGCACTATTCGGGGCCAGATTGAAGGCGATCCAACTGGCGGCGAAATACCTGACGCACAAGGGGTTGCTGGAGCATTTCGAGAAAAGGCAGAACGAAATTTTCTGCCTGGCCGCCGACGAAATCGAAACGACTATTCTCGAAGATAAATTCGAAAAGGAAAAGAATACGATTTTCGTCAAAATCAGCGCCGATATAACAAGTTTGGATTTCATCCGGGCCAGGATCAAAAATCTGGAATCGGAAAAACAAGAGGCCCATTTTTCTTACACCGAAGAAATGGAACAGCCGGTTCTGTCCGTCATCGCTCCTGGAATGGAGCTCTCCCGGGCCTACCGTTACATGCGCAGGAACCAATGGCGTATCGCCATCATCTATTTGGATCACCTCGAAAAAAAGTATTCCCACTGGAGTGATCTCTATCTCGCCAAAGCCATCGCCAATTATGGCATGAATGACACCGAAAGAATGCTTGCTGCGCTCAAAAGGGCCTGCACCTTGAATTCCCAGGAGGCCTGCCATGAACTGGAAAGCATTGTCCTGCAAGCCCCCTGAAGCTTGGACGCCATTTAAGATAGGGATGCCGTCGGATGCGCCGCTAACCGGCGTCTGTTGACATTCCCACGACGCGTCAGGTAGTGTTTTTTTTACTTCGGCCTTACCCTTTCCTTTGTGCATTGTGACGGCGCCCATGGTTATAAACAGCGAAAAAATTGCCCTGGGGATCCAAACAAGGCTGTTGCGGAATTTCGTCAGCCTCGTGCGCTCGTCCAACGAAGAGGGGATGCTCAAGACCACCCTGCAAAAAACGGTGGACCTGGCTGCCGAGATTACCGGCGCCGAGGCCGGCAGTCTTTTTCTGCTGGACAATGACGGCGTGGTGACCGACTGCATCATGATGCAGGAAACCCCCTCCCGTGAGGATAACGCCCGTTTGATCGGGTGTGTCATGAACGAGGGGTTGGCCGGGTGGGTGGTCAAGCACCGCCAGGTGGGTTTGATCCACGATACGCAGGAAGATGCCCGTTGGCTGGACCTGCCGGATCAGCCCTATACCGTTCGCTCGGCTGTCGTCACCCCGATTCTCAAAGGCAACAGCCTGTTCGGTATCCTTTCGCTGGTCCACTCCCAACCCGGACGATTTTCGGAAGACACCGCCGCCCTGATGCGGGCCACGGCCGATCACATCGCCATCGTTCTGGAAAACGCCAAGTTGTACGACGCCCTCAATGAAGCGTTTCATCAGCTCGAGCGCGCCAAGGAAACCATCGAAACCTATTCGAACGCCCTGACCGTTGAACTGGAAAAGGGGCGTCACATGCAGCGAACGTTTCTACCGGAGCACCTGCCCGATATCCCCGGCTGGAAGATCGAGGCATGCTTTCATCCGGCCAAACAGGTTTCCGGCGACTTCTATGACGTGTTCCCGCTGGGCACAGATCACTTGGGGATCATCATTGCCGATGTCTGCGACAAAGGGGTCAGCGCGGCGCTCTTCATGGGAATCTTCAGGAGTTTGATTCACGCCTATATGGAAGGCGCCATTGAACGGAAGGGCGATTCCCTGGCGGCACCCGGAATGCCGGGCACGCCCGATCCCTTGGCGACAAGGGCCCGGGAAGCCCTGGTCTTCTTAAACAACTATATCCACCGGCATCACGGAAACGAAGGTATTTTCGCGACGTTGTTTTTCGGTGTCCTCGATATTCATGACGGACGACTCGATTTCATCAACGCCGGCCACGAACCCCTGATGGTCATCACGGGCGATGACTGTTTGCGTGAATTGATGCCCACCGGCCCTGCCATCGGCATATCGCCTCGGACCCTTTATCGGCTCGCATCGGTGAGCCTTGCTCAAGGCGAAACCCTCATCGGTTTTACCGACGGGATAACGGACGCCTGCACAAGTGATGGTGACCGTTTCTGCCGAAGTGGCATTCACGCCGCCCTTCAACGCTGCGGCGGATCGGGCGATAATGCGATGCAGGCGATCATCGATGGCGTTTTTCGTCATATGGCGTCTTGCGATCTGGCGGATGATATTGCCATGATATCGATCCGCAGGATGCCAGGGAAACCTTGAACCACAGAAAAATTAGGCGTAGAACTTCTGTTAAAATGCCAGAGACAGCATGTTGGGGGGATGTCCATTTTCAAAGGTGCCTATCGACATGCCTGCGGATGAACTTTAAACGATTTGTCAGGACAGGATCACAATGCCAATTACGTTAGAACCTATCGGTACAGCCCACACTGAAGCTGAAAGCATTCCCCGGCACTGGACCGTGTCGGATGTGGAGGGCACCCTGAAGATCGATCCCATGTATACCGAGGGGCTCGCGGACATTACCCCGGGACAGCGGATCGTGGTGCTGTTTCACTTTCACAAGAGCCCGCCCTTTTCAAACGCATTCATGAAGCAAACGCCGCCCCACCGGGGGCAGCCGATGGGGGTCTTCAGCATTTGTTCCCCGAATCGACCGAATCCGATCGGCTTGTCGATCCTGGAAGTCCTGGCACGAAACGGCAATGTTCTGCGTGTCCGCGGCATGGACATGATCGACGGCACGCCGCTCCTCGACATCAAACCGTTTGTCGTCAATGAGGATACCCTGCCGAGCCGCGAGGGCGTGGATCATTGACGGAATTTTGTCTTGACCGGCGTGCCATCCGGGTATGCCTGACCCGATCCGGGCAGGCGACCGCTGATCAACTCCAACATATGATCGCGGATGCGAATCAAGGCTTTCTCGCCAAGCTGACACCGGAGGAAGGCCTTATCCTGAGGGCGCTTTTGAAGAAACTGGTTTAATAAAAAATGATCCAAATAGCTCGTATACAAAATATTAATATGCAAGCCATGTAGTGAGAAAAGGAGGGATGCTGATGGACGCCAATCCGGCCTACGTCGACGCGCTCAAGACGGTCGTGGCCCAAAGCCCTTATCCCAGCCACATGCGGATGCGGCTGGCAAATATCGAAATGGACCGGGCGGAGGTCGTGATCGAGTTGGACCGGTGCCACCTCCAGCCCTATGGCATCGTGCATGGCGGGGTGGTGGCGACGATTATCGATACCGCCACCTTCTGGGCCGCTTTTCTGCGCCTGCCCGAGAAGGAAGGCCTGGTCAACGTCGATCTCAAATTGAATTATCTCAGGTCCATCGTCGACGGTAAGCTAATTGCCAGGGGAACCTGTTTGCGCCCCGGCCGCTCCATCTGCTATTCCGAAGCGAAGGTGTTCGATCAGGACGAGAACCTCATTGCCCACGGGACCTCCACGCTCATGGTGCTCCCGGACAAGGGCTTGCAAATGGACGTCCCGAAATTTCATCCATCAGATTGGGGGAACGAACAATGAAAACACGCATCACCGAACTTTTTGGCATCGAGCATCCGATCATCCAGGGCGGCATGCATTATGTGGCCTTCGCGGAATTGGCCGCGGCCGTTTCGAATGCCGGTGGGCTGGGCATCATTACGGCGCTGACCCAGAAGTCGCCGGAAGACCTGGCCCGTGAGATCGAGCGCTGCCGCCAAATGACGGACAAACCCTTCGGTGTCAATGTGACCTTCCTGCCCACGGTCATGGCGCCGGATTACCCGGGCTATATCCGGGCCATCATCGACGGCGGCGTCCGGATCGTTGAAACCGCCGGCCGCAATCCCCAGGAGCACCTGCCGGCCCTCAAGGACGCCGGCGTGAAGGTGATCCACAAGTGCACCTCGGTACGGCATGCCCTGAAGGCCGAGAAGATCGGGTGCGACGCGGTTTCCGTGGACGGGTTCGAATGCGGGGGGCATCCGGGCGAGGATGACATTCCCAATATGATCCTGCTGCCGCGGGCCGCCGAGGAATTACAAATTCCCTTTGTGGCGTCCGGCGGGATGGCCGACGCCCGCAGCCTGGTGGCGTCCCTCGCCCTGGGGGCGGAAGGCATCAACATGGGCACCCGGTTCATCGCCACCCGGGAGGCGCCGGTCCATGAAAAGGTCAAGCAGGCCATCCTGGCGGCCAGCGAACTGGATACGCGCCTGGTAATGCGGCCGCTGCGCAATACGGAGCGGGTGTTGAAAAATGCCGCTGTGGAGCGGCTGCTGGAAAAAGAGGCGACGCTGGGCAAAAACCTCCAGTTCGAAGACATTATCGAAGAGGTGGCCGGGGTTTACCCCAAGGTGATGACGGAAGGTGAAGTGGATGCCGGGGCCTGGTCCTGCGGCATGGTCGCCGGCCTGATCCATGACATTCCCACCTGCAAGGAACTGCTCGACCGGATCATGTCCGAGGCCGAGGCGATCATTCAGGCGCGCCTGACCGGTCTACTCGCTCATCGAAAGGAAAATGCCATATGATCAACGTGATTGCATCGATTCGAGTAAGGGAAGGGCGGTTGCAGGACTTTATCGCCATATTCAAGGCCAATGTTCCCAATGTTCGCGCCGAGAACGGCTGCCTCGAATACGTGCCCACCATCGACGCCCCCACGGGATTGCCACCTCAGGAACTTGACAAAGACGTCGTTACCATCATCGAGAAATGGGACAGTGTGGAAGCCCTGAAGGTCCATCTGGCGGCACCCCATATGCGGACCTACCAGGAACGCGTCAGGGATATGGTCGAAAACGTATCGATCAAGATTCTTGCAGAAGCGTGACGATTCGATCCATAGGTCCACGTCGCCGGACACCGCAAACACGCTGACAACGCCCACGAAAAATTTCAGGAAGGGGGACGATATGGATAAACGCGCTTTAACCGCACCCTGCGGGTTGGACTGTTTCAACTGCGAGCTGTATGCGGATAATTTGACCGAGAAATTGGCCGGCTTGATACACGAAAAGCTTGGGGTCCCGAAAGAGGATATACCCTGCCAGGGGTGCCGGCAGCAGGATGGGAAACACTTCCATCTTGGATCCGGGGGATGCGCCACCCTCGATTGTGTAAAAGAGAAGGGCGTTGATTTCTGCTTTAACTGTGATGTATTCCCGTGTGCCTATCTTGCGCCCACGGCCGACGCGGCAGCCCGGTATCCCCACAATATGAAGATGTACAACCTGTGTCGGATGAAGCTGGTCGGGGTCGAAAAGTGGATTGAAGAAGCGCAGGAGATCCGGACGAAATATTTCGCTGGAAAATTTGTGGTCGGTAAAGGGCAGGCCGATTAATCTTGGATCGCGCGGTGGAATCCTGGATAGCCAGAAAATATCCGGTTAATGGGTGCCTTTTCGATGAATCTATCACGATTGACCTGCTGCAAATTGCATGTGGAATACTGAAAATAGCCCTGAGTAGAAATCCGTGGGTCTGGAAAGAGCTTCGTTGCCAATATTCCGGTTTATCCGTGGCACGGCCTCGGTAGTTGAACTATTTTAAATAGTCGAATCGTTCCATAAATCATCAGCAACGAACCTACAGCTATATTTAATGCCTTTAAAAGCGTTATTGGTATCGAAGTTTTCATCACTGAAAGCAGGGCAACCGCAGATCCCAGGAATAACAGTGTTGCAAACCCCGCTGCTATTCCAAAAAGTATCAATTCCTTTTGCGTATATCCTTTTTCGATGGCCTTTGCAGCAAACAAGCTTGTCCAGAAAACAATTGTAAGCGGGCTGGAAATTGTTAATAGAAATGCGGATATGAAGCTGGATATATAGTCCGATTCCATCAGGTTGTCAGGGCTGCTAATCTGGCTGCCGGGGCTTATCGATACAATCATTATTATTCCGAATAGAATCAGCACGAGTGAACTTATCATCCCTAACATGAGCTTGATTTTCGGTTTTTCCAAAAGCTTCCCGACACCTGACACAGCAAGGGCAATGAAAATATAATCAACGATTGTTACAGCGATGACGGCAAACATTCCGTCTATAACCGTTTTCTGCAGCGATAGATTGAGGATAAAGAAGAATACCGGGCCTATTGCTATTTGAAGGATTAAGCCGGTCAAAAATCCACTGAGTATTATTGAGTTCATAAGGTCAACAATATAATATTCGGTTAGCTGACACTATGGCTAAACCAATTTTTTCTGGTTGGTTTACCTAAAAATCAAAGGATTTTCAGGTATGGGCTTTCAAAATGAAAAATTGTTGGATCAGATCGGGTTAAAAATACTTACCGTCCTGCAGGAAGATGCCAGAGTGCCCCTCAGCCGTATCGGCAAGAAGGTCGGCTTGTCAGCCCCGGCAGTTGCCGAACGGATGAGGAAGTTGGAAGAAGCCGGAATCATCAAAGGTTACCATGCCAGAATCGCTCCCGAGGCAGTGGGTCGATCCGTCTCCGCATTTATCAAGTTGACCACCGATCCCCAGAACTACAAAGCTGTAAAGGCCCTGGCAGTCGACATGAAAGAGATTATTGCCTGCCACCATATAAGCGGAGAGGGCTCCTTTATAATTTATGTACAGGTTGGAGATCTGCCTGCACTCGAAGCTGTGGTGGAGCGCTTGAGCCCTTATGGGCAAACGCAAACGTCCATCGTACTGTCAACATCGGTGGATAAGACTTTTATGGTGCCCCTGCCATGATTGGTGGGCTGATTTTCTCCCCCGATGGACAATACCAATTCAAATTTCCAGAAGATGCCTGCCTAACCTGAGATCCTCTCCAGAAATATTATAGTTGACACGGAAACTATTTGCGGTTATTAGTTGAAATGGAAACTAAATCGGATGTGGGATTTACGCCCCGAATGAAACCGAAGAAACCTAAAAACACAAGAACGCCGAAACGCAAACCGGGTCCGTCTGACAAAGAGGCCCAGATCGTTCAACGGTTACTGAAATGCGGCCAATTTCTTCAACGCGAAACGAACACAGTCTGTCGGCAATTCGGATTGAAGCAGCAGCAGTTCAGCGTCCTGAACGAGATCGTATGGCAGGGGCCGATCAGCCAGAAAGCGTTGTGTGAGCGACTTCTTTTTGAAAAATCGAACCTGTCTAAAATCGTGAAAATTCTTCTGGAAAAGAAACTGATCCGTGTTGCGGTGGCACCCGGGGACCGCCGTATGACGCTGCTGTCCGAAACACCAAAGGGTGTGGCCCTCTGGGAGGATTGCCTGCAGGCATTCAACCAGGTGAGCAACCGTCTCATGTCGCTTCTGGCGGATGATGAGGTGGCCGGGGTGACGCGGTTGTTGAAGAAATTGGAGAAAGCCTTCAAAAGCCAAGGCAGGTGAGAACATGCGTAAATGTACCGGCAACAATACTCAGGAATGGGGGCCGGAGGCCATTTTTGATGTGGTCTGCAAGATCTGCGGAAATTCGGTCGAGTTTTTCAAGGATGAAATAACCCGGCACTGTCCGCGCTGCAAAAACACCGTCTACAACGACCGTAAAGATTATGGCTGTGGACAATGGTGTTCGTCTTCGTCTTCCCACGTGAGGAATTTTTGTCCCAAGTTCAGGCGATCCAAGGATCGATTCTACGGTCATAAAGTGGCCTGACCGGCCCGCAACGTCGACGGAAGATTGGGGGGTAATAGCGGCCTATTGACCAGCATTTTAAGCGAAAGGCAGCTGAGAAAAAGTTGCCGGTATTCTAAGATCTTGGGCCGTGCGTATCGCTTATACGTGACCGGAAGGAGGCACTATGGACCATTATCAAATGACGGCACCATGCGGGTTGCAATGAGATCCCGGCTTTCGCCGGGATGACTAAGGCTTATACATTCTGCTGCCAGATTAATCGAAGGGGCCGCCTCAGTAAATCGACTTTACTTCCTCGAGCACGAAAGAACTGCGCGTGGCATTCACGCCCTTCGTGTTGAACACGTCCTGCAGCACCACCTGGGAGTAGTGCTGCATATCCCGGGCGACGATTTCGAGCATCAGATCCACGTCACCGGATACGGCAAACACGCTGACAACCCCCTCGATTTCGGCCAGGGCGTGGGCGACCTCTTCCCACCCTGTATCGGCATCACGGATCACCCCGCAATAAGCGCGTACCGAAAGCCCTAGTTTCTGGCGATCGGTGAGGGCGCGGTAGCCGACAATGATGCCTTCCCTTTCCAACCGGGCAATGCGTCGCGAACAACTGGAATGGGACAGGTTGACCCGTTCCGCAACCTGGATGTTCGATAGCCTCCCGTTGGTTTGCAGTGCGGCGATGATCTTGCGGTCATAGTCGTCGAGTTTGGTCATGTGCAAAGTCCTTGCATCTTTATAGGTATTGTTAGTGCTGAATGCGAATATAGTGCAAAAAATAAAAAATTATATAAATTAATTGATAAATTATACCGTAAATGTAAAATATTTGCAATTAGTTCATAATAATCTTATTGTTGCCATGAAGCCTGAATGATTTTCCCAGTCAGCGACAAGATAGGGCAATCATTCCTTGTCAAACGTTGAGTCCTCCCAAGGAGGCTGCCATGGCAATCCCGTTGATACGCTTGTTGCTTTTTCTTTTCCGGCCGGGGGGCTCCCCCCGGATGGCTGCGAAAGATGAACCACTGACAATGGCCTCACGGTCGTTCCATCGGAAAATATCGGTTTCCGCAAAGGCTTTGTTCTGGGCCGCATTATCCATCCTGGCCGGGTTGATCATCGGGCAATTATCCTGATAGGGTGATTTCCCAAGTCGGTGGTGGCGGGCGATCCGGCCAATCGCGCGATGAACCCTGTACCTGGACCGAATTCCAAATCGTTTTTCTGATCAAAGCGGTTTGAAGTCGCCGCGAAGCGCCCCCCCCTCGGCTCGACGTTTTTTTCATAAGAGGAAAGCTATACCATGTCACTTGCCAAAACCCGCTTTACGGCCAGGCTCATCGAGGCCAATGGTTTCGATCCCCATGATTTCAAGTGCTGGGTGTTCTCTCCGGGCATGCGCTTCAACGCACCGGACAAGTGGTGGAGCGGCTACGGTCGGCGCGATTTTCCGCACGAAGGGCTTGATTTCTGCCTTTTCCGCGATGCGGCCGGTCAGTTGCGTCGTCTGGATGAGGGCACCCGCATTCCCGTTATGCACGACGGCCGAGTGCGGGCGATCTTTACCGACTACCTCGGCCGGGCCATTGTGATCGAACATGAACGCATTGCCGGGATTCCTGAACAGGCGATATCGATCTATGCCCACACAACGCCCCGAAAGGGCATCCTGCCCGGGGTTACGGTGAGGGAGGGGGAGATCATCGCGTCCATCGCCGACACCGCCCACTCCAGGACCAATATCCTACCCCACCTGCACTTTACCCTCGGGCGGCCGTCCCCGGATATCGTTTACGAACCTTTCGTTTGGAACCGGATGCGGGATCCCAATATGGTGGCCCTGATCGATCCCCTCAGCCTCATTGACGGGCCTTGCGAGGAGCTGGAACCCCAGAGCCGGGAGAAAATTTTCACGTCACGGGCAACCGGCCCGCGCGTTTAAAAATATTCGGACGATGACTTTACGGTGGGGCTTGGATTGCTTACCTTTCTCACGAATGCCAAAGCGGCTTTAGCCCGCATATTTCATGAAATTTTTCTGCGAAATAAAATTTATGCCAAAGTATTGATGCTATAAACGCTATTCGAGGTGTAAATTTCTGGTGACAGTTGGTAACGTGCGGCGATTTCCGGGGACGCAGAAAAAATTCACCCTGCGGGCGCGTCCGAGATGTCCATCGGCCGCGTTATCAGGGGCTTGCGGTAGCAGAAGTACAGCAGCGCCCCTGATGCCTTGCCCATGAACATCTCGAACGCGTGAAATATCCGGGCCAGCCATAACATTTCATGGAATATCCGGGTTCGACCGGTTCATACCAACCGACAGGGGAGGCAAACATGGCTAAAACAGATGAAAGAGATGTCTGGGTGCGTGTCAAGGACAATGCCGGCAACGAGTTTATCTGCCCGCTCAATGCGCTGAAAGATCGCCAAACGGCCACCGAGGAAGAGTTGGACAATTGTGTGGACGACGCGGTCACCGGTCGCTACGCAGCCAATCTTAATATTGAGGAATAAGACGGTCTCCAGGCCCCTTAATCGAACGAAGCGGACATTTCTTCATTGAAAACACAAGACACGCTTAAATTGATGGCGGTTGATAGCGACACGGGTGCACTGGATGACATTCGGGCCTGTCTGGCCGAGAGTGAGCTTGTCGTTACCACGGTCCCCTCGGGGGCCGAGGCGATTCGGGTCCTTGAATTTGGCAAAGTGGACCTCGTGATCCTTGATATTCAGATACCTGACGTCGATGGACTGTCGCTCCTCCAGTATATTCGGGAACATTTCAAAGACATCGAAGTCATTATGACCGCCGCGTCTCCCACCGTTCCCGACGCTGTTTTGGCCATCAAGAGGGGGGCTGAAAATCTTCTTGTCAAGCCATTGCAGCCGGATGAATTGCGTTTCGCCGTCAATCGCCTGGTAGGCAAATTAAACCATCGCCGGGAGTTGATGAGTGCGTCTTCACCCCCTGAGACCTATGGCCTGATCGGCATATCGGACGGCATACGCAACGTTATCGAGCGCATCGAACGGGCCGCCGCCATCAACGCCAATGTTCTCATCCATGGTGAAAGCGGCACCGGCAAAGAGCTTGTCGCCCGGGCGATTCACTATGGCAGCGACAGGGCCGCGGCCCGCTTTGTGCCCGTCAACTGCACGGCTATTCCCGATACGTTGATCGAAAGCGAACTGTTCGGCCACGTCAAAGGGGCCTTCACGGGGGCTAAGGATTCCAGGGCGGGATTTTTTCAAGTCGCAGACGGCGGGACCATCTTTCTTGACGAGATTGGTGATGCCAGCCTCAATCTGCAGGGGAAGCTCCTGCGCGTCCTCCAGAACAAAGAAATCCATATCGTCGGCTCCAGCAACGTTCGCAAAGTCGACACGCGCATCATCGCGGCGACGCACAAAGATCTTGTGGCCATGGTGGATAAAAACCTTTTCCGGGAAGATTTATACTACCGGCTGGATGTCGTTGATATTTATGTGCCGCCGCTGCGCGAGCGACCGGCGGATATCCTGCCGCTGGTCCGTCATTTCATGAACCAGTATGCGCAAGAGATGGGCCTCGAACCGCCGCACTTTTCAGACCGGGCCATGGAAAACCTCAAAAATCATAGCTGGCCGGGCAATGTTCGTGAACTCGAGAATCTGGTGCAGCGTCTCTTGGTCAATGCCGACAGCGGCTCCCTCGACGTGGCGGATTTGCCGAAAACAATGCGCCAGGGGGTGCGGCCGGCAACGGAAGGGTTTCAGACTCTGGCTACGTTGGAGGCCGAGCATATATTGCGCGTGCTGGAATCCGTAGGCGGCAATAAAACCCAGGCCGCCGCTATTCTCGGAATCGACCGCAAGACCCTGCGTGAAAAACTTAAACGCATTGTCGAGACCCATCAGCCGGGGTAAATCGCCCCGCCGGGGCGAAACGCCCCGCTTGTTTGGCCGTTTTTAGATCCATTTTTGTCGTGTTACCCTCGTAAACACGCCTGCCATCTGTTTTTTTTTCTATGGGGCAATCCCTCCAATAATTTAATAATATCGGCTTATTAAGAATTTTGGGCGACTGGGCAATTGGTTGTGGCCTTGTTTTGGCCTGCCTTTTGCTCTGATGGGGCCTCGATCGGAAAAGCATTTACCCCTGAAAGGCCGATGCCATGAACCCGAAAGATATCGCGCGCAAGGCGTACTATCACCCGCTCAGGCGCAACATCATCCTCATCATCATTTTCGTTTCGTTTATCCCTCTGATTGTCGTGAGCAGCGGCATCCTCTTTCAAATGCACACGATCTATCAGGAAAAAGTCCGGATGCATCTGGAAACTCTGGTCAAAAAACATAAGCAGAACATCGACCATTTTCTGGTTGAACGGCAAAACAATATTGCTTTTCTCGTGGATGAATACACCTACGACCATCTGAGCAAGAGCGAAAATCTAGCGGCGCTGCTGCACAAGCTTCAGGGGACCTACGGTCGTGTTTTTTCCGATATCGGCGTTGTGCGGGCTGATGGGGAGCAGGTTTCCTATGCGGGGCCCTATCTTCTGGAAAGCGCCCAATACAACGACGCCGAATGGTTTCAGGCCGCATTTCAAGCCGACACCTATACAAGCGATGTGTTTTTAGGCCTCCGGGGTTTTCCTCATTTCATCGTCACAGCGCGAAGGTTTGAAAATGGCCAGCCCTGGATTCTGCGGGCTACCGTCGATTTCCTGGCCTTCAATGATGTGGTCGAAAATATCCAGCTTGGTCAGACCGGATTTGCCTATATCATCAATCAGACCGGTGCGTTGCAGACGCGCACTGCAGGACGACCGGTCCTGGAAGGCCGCACGTATCAGGAACTCTTCAGAGAATCGGACCGGCTCAGCGAGGAAGACATCCTGTCCGTCATTCGGCAGGACAGCAGCGGAAGCGAACTGATCTATGTGGCGGGTATGCTCAAGGACAACCATTGGGCCCTGATTCTCCAGCAGGATAAAAGAGATGCCTATCAGGACCTCAACCGTACGCGCAACATCGCCATTCTCGTGTTTGGGCTGGGGGGCATCGCCATCATTACGATGGCGCTGGTGCTTTCCAGGGGCATGATTACCCGCATTGCCTCCGCCGACCAGGAAAAGGAAATCATGAGCCAGCAGATCATTGAAAGTGGTCATCTGGCATCGCTGGGCGAACTGGCGGCCGGCATTGCCCATGAAATCAACAACCCGGTGGCCATCATGGTGGAAGAGGCCGGCTGGATCGAGGACTTGCTCGAAGATGAAGCGTTTCGTGAAAGCGAGAGTCTGGAAGAATTCAAACGCGCCCTGGCCCAAATTCGTAAACAAGGCATCCGCGCCCGCGATATCACCCATAAACTCCTGAGTTTTGCAAGGCGATCGGACAGCCGTGTTGACCAGGTCGACGTCAATGACCTTATCAAGGAAGTCGTGAGCCTTTCGGCGCAGCAGGCCAAATACAACAACGTGGAAATCGATACACGCCTTTTGGAGCGCCTGTCGGCCATTCGGGCATCCCAGACCGAACTCCAGCAAGTGCTGTTCAACCTGATCAACAATGCCATCGATGCCCTGGACAAACAGGGCGGGACCATTGAAGTCAAGACCTGGCAGTCGAGCCATAGCGAAGTGCGGTTTCACGTTCGCGACGACGGCCCCGGCATTCCCGAGGCGAACCTGCACCGTATATTCGAGCCATTCTATACAACCAAGCCGGTCGGCAAAGGCACGGGGCTGGGGTTGTCCATTTGCTACGGGATCATCAACAAGATGGGCGGCGATATCGTGGTGTCGAGCAAGGTCGGCGAAGGAACGTGCTTTGAAGTCCGACTTCCCGTCAATGCGCCGGAGCCCTCCAATGAAAATGCGGCCGCGGATAAAAGCTATAAGCCCTAACCCATAAGGAGAAGAACAATGACAATCGCTAAATTGCTTCTAGTCGATGACGAAACCGCTTTTCTGGACGCCATGGCCCGGCGCCTGAAAAAACGCGATTTTGATGTCTTCACGGCGCCTTCCGGGATGGACGCCCTGGATGTGCTCAGCCAAAACGGCGAGAAGATCGAAGTCGTCATTCTGGATGTCAAAATGCCCGGTATGGACGGTATCGAGACCCTGGCCGAAATCAAGCGCAAATACCCTTTGATCGAGGTCGTGATGCTTACGGGGCATGCCACGGTTTCCTCCGCCATCGACGGCATGAAACAGGGCGCCTTCGACTATCTGATGAAACCCTGCGACATGGCGGTGCTCGTAGAAAAAGTCAATACGGCGGCCTCCAAAAAGCGTCAACAGGAGGAGAAAATCATCGAAGCCCGGATGAAGGCCATTACGACCCGGCGCGCATAGGTGTTGATCATGAATTCCATCGCGAACGAACCGATTCGACTGTTACTTATCGACGATGAAGAGGACTTTGTCCGTGTGCTGACCAAAAGGATGGCCAGACGGCATATCGAAGCGACCCCCGCCTTCAGCGGCACCGAGGCGCTTCAGCGCATGCGCCAGGGGGATTTTGACGTGGCCATGCTGGATCTCAAGATGGAGGGCATGGATGGCATCGAGGTCTTGAAGATACTCAAAAAAATGGTCCCCGAGCTGCCGATTATCATGTTGACCGGTCACGGGTGTCAGGTTTCGGCCAAGGATGCCATGGCCAACGGTGCCTTTGATTATCTTTCGAAACCCTACGATTTTGAAGATCTTCTGGAGAAAATTCGCGAGGCCCATCGAAGCGGGAAGGATGCACGATGACTGATTTCACGGTGATGTTGGTGGACGATGAGGAGGATTTCCTCGAAACATTGGCCAAACGCCTGGCGAAGCGCAATTTATGCGTGCTCAAGGCCGGCAGCGGAGAAGCTGCTCTGGAGACGATCCGGAAGACACCCGTGGATGTCGTGGCGCTGGATGTGCGCATGCCCGGGATGGATGGCATCGCGGTGCTCAAGGCCATAAAGGCTTTCGATCCGGCTATCGAGGTGGTCATGCTGACGGGGCATGCCAGTGTCGAGGCGGCTCACGAGGGCATTGCCCAGGGGGCGTTTGACTACCTGATGAAACCGGTGGCCATCGATGACCTTTTGTTCAAACTCCAAGATGCCTACAAGGCCCGCACGATTAACCTGAAACGTAAATAGCAGGGGCCTCCCCTGAACGAAGGCAACGAAATTTTTAATGAAAGGAGCTTGATTGCGATGAGTTTTTTCAAACAATGGGCGCAATTCATGCTTGCCGGCGCGAAAGCCCATGCCCGGTGGGAGAAGGAGATGTCCGATAATATTCTGGGCAGCCGGAAGCGTTTGATGGTTCTCGGTCTGTTTCTGTTGCCGGTTCTCATCGGCGGCATTGCTTTTGCCGATCAATTGGCCGCCGAGATTCCGGATGTGCTGGGGGGCAAGAAAGCCTACAGCCCGTCCTTTTTCACCACCGGCATCTTTCTGGCGTCAATCCTGATCGGTCTGGGCGCCGGTTTGATTACCGGCTGCATCGGCGCCGGGGGCGGTTTCATCATTGCTCCGGCCCTGATGAGTGCCGGCATCAAGGGTATCCTGGCGGTCGGCACGGATCTTTTTCACATCTTTGCCAAGGCCATCATGGGGAGCGTGATCCATCGAAAACTGGGCAACATATCGGTCCCCCTGGCGCTGATCTTTCTTATCGGCGCCATTGGGGGGGCAACGGGCGGGGGCGTGATCAACCGGGTCCTCTATGAGATCAATCCCGTGCTGAGCGATGCATTTATCACCACCATTTATGTGCTGATGCTGGGCCTGCTGGGGATGTATGCTCTCACGGATTTCTTAAAAGCCCGCAAACAGGGGGATGTCGGCGGGGCCCACGATCATGGCGGCAAGTCGGAAGGTGCCGATCTTGGGTCGCTGCCCCAGAAGCTGCAGGGCATGCGCATTCCGCCCATGGTGACCTTCGACAAGGATATCGTCCCCGGAGGTCGCCAGATTTCCTCCGTATTCCTAGTGCTCAGCGGCGCCCTGGTGGGGTTTGCGGCGGCCATCATGGGGGTTGGCGGCGGATTCCTGACCTTTCCGATTTTTGTCTATGTGCTGGGGGTTTCCTCCATGACCACGGTGGGTACGGACATCTTCCAGATCGTTTTTACCGCCGGCTATGCCGCTATCAGCCAGTACGCCATTTACGGGTTCATTTTCTACACCCTGGCCATGGGCATGCTGCTCGGCTCGCTCATCGGCATCCAGGTGGGGGCCATGGTCACCAAGGTTGTCAGCGGGATCACCATCCGCGGGTTCTACGCCATGGCCGTGCTGGCCGGATTCGTCAACCGGGTTTTTGCTTTGCCCGGCAAACTGGGATCCATGGACGTGATTGCAATAACACCGGCCACGGCCAAACTCCTCGACACGATTGGCATCTGGGCCTTTTTCATCGTGATCGGCGGTTTCGGCGTTTGGGTGATTGGTACGTTTCTGCGCAACATCAAGAACCTCAAGAAAGCGGGGGTGGCATAATGATTGCGGATAAAAAGATCTTTCTTCTCGGATCCGGCTTGCTGGTCGGGTTTGCGGTCGTATTTTGCATCATGTTCATGCCGATTTTCGGCGCCGGACAAAATGCGTTGAATTATTTCGACAACCTGTTCAATTCCATCTCCAAAGGATCGGCCTATTACATTCCGGATCTGGTCCAAAAAAATGAGGCCTATCAGGGCAGGGAGGTCGCGGTGACCATCGATGCCGGTTCAGCGCATCAGGCGGAGCGCACCGCCATGTTGCTCTGGAAGGCCGGCGCCGCGGCCGAAGTCGATGGCACCGCGATCGCGTTAAAGGGTGATCTGGGAGGAATTCTGGCCGCCACCCTCGAAGACGCCGATCTCCTGTTTCACAACCGAACCGAAGACCTGCAAACCAAGTACAGCTTTGACGGGCGCGGGGCGCTCTACAGTTGGTGGAACGCCCTCAAGGGAATGGACAAAGAACTTAAGAAGCAAAAGCAGTTCGAGAATGCCAAATTTGTGAGCACGGTGCAAGCCAAGGCCGTCGAGGTGGCCTTCAACTTCAATGGCATCGAGCCCCAGAATATTGCCGATAAGGTCGGAATCGTCATTTTCGCCCTGGCATTCTACGTCATCTATACACTATGGTTTGGTTTCTCCATTATGTACCTGTTCGAGGGGTGGGGAATGGAACTCGACCATTAACATTATTGACCCGGGGTCTTCCCGTCGTCTTTTCCTGACGCGGGGAGACCCCGATCGTCAACCCGGATATCTCACGCGATGGAGGCATCCCTGTAAATTTGCCTTAACATTTTCATGAAATATCCGGGCTAGTGTGGGCCAACGGAAATTGATGCCGGGTCTGCAATGACCTGTATAGTGTTCGTCCAGAGATGCCATTTATGGATGGGCACTATCTAATGGATATGCGAGGCGTGGCCAGACCATGATGGGACGCATTCGGGAATATTGGAATCGCCTGTTTTTCCCTTCCCAGCCGCCCCTTTCCGAGGAAGCGGCCGAGAAACTGCGGGTGGACTTCAAGGACCGCTATCACCACTTCAAGCTGCTGCTAAGCGCCAACAAACAGGCGCTTGAAAAGATGGCCGCAATCGAAGGCGCGCTGCGGGGGGAGAGTGCCTTCGGCATGACTTTCGTGCGGTCGACCTGCACCGCAATTGCGGCTTCCGTGCTGCGCATGATCCGTTGTATGGAAGTGTTGGCGCCGGAAAAATATCCGGAATTGCGACAGCAGTTTAACGCGATCCAGCAACAGATCCTGAAGCTTCTGGAAACGTCCTTTCGTCCCCACGTCGATTCCGCCCTCGTTGTGCCCCTCAATGTCATCGATAACACCTGGCGGGAGCAGGCCGGAGGCAAAATGGCCAATTTGGGGGAACTCCATGGCCACACCCGGATGAACATCCCCGACGGTTTTGTGATCACGACTGCGGCCTATACGCGATTCATGGCGCATTCCGGCTTGCAGGATGAAATCGACCGCCTCCTCCAGGTGGCCGACGCAGAAGACACCGCCGGTCTAATGGGTATGAGTTCACGCATCCAGCAGGTGGTGCTCAAGGCACCCATTCCTCCCGACCTTGCCAGTGCCATCGATTTGGCCTGGAAGGCATTGGCCGCTCGCCATGGCACCGGACTTCGGATCGCGCTGCGCAGCAGCAGCCTGTTCGAAGACAGCGAAGCCGTTACTTTCGCGGGGCAGTTTCGGACGGAGCTCAATGTCTCGCGGGACCATCTTTGGGAGTCTTACCGGGAAGTGGTGGCCAGCAAGTACAGCCTGCAGGCATTGACCTATCGTCTCCGGCGAGGCATCCGGGACGAAGATTTGGCGGTCGCCGTGGGCGCCATGGTCATGGTGGACGCCATGACCGGCGGTGTGGCCTATTCGGTCAGTCCGGTAGACCCGGCGGATCGCAGCATTCATATCGATGCGGCCTGGGGCCTGCCCAAGACAATCGTCGACGGATCGGCGGCCTTTGACAGTTTTACCGTTGACAGATCTCCGGAACTGCGCCTTGCTCAACAGACCGTCCGGCACAAGAAGGACCTTTTTGTCTGCAATCCGGAGGATGGTGTCTGTCAAATGGTCGCCGCCGGAGAAATGACGGACCGCCCATGCCTGACACCGGAGCAGGCGGTCGCTGTCGCCAAGGTAACCCTGGATATCGAAGCCCACTACAATCGCCCCCAGGACATTGAATGGGCATTGACGGCCGATGGCGGGGTCACCGTGCTGCAATGCCGCCCCCTGTCCGTGGCGGTGTTGGAAGACGGGGGCGTGCAGTCCGCCGCCGCTGTTGCGGAGGCCGAAGTACTCTTGGAGGGGGGCGTTACGGCCAGTCCGGGTGTCGGCAGCGGTCCTGTGTTTCTGGCCGACAGACGCGCCGATGCGCTCACGTTCCCGCCGGGGGCCGTGCTTGTGGTGCGCCAGGCTGCGCCGCATTGGGCAACCCTGATCGGTCGGGCGAGTGCCGTGGTGTCGGAACAGGGCGGTTTTGCCGGCCACCTGGCCAATGTGGCCCGGGAATTCGGTGTGCCCGCCCTTTTCGGCTGCCCGGAAGCGATGGCGCGTCTTGGCGCTGCGCAAGAGGTGACGTTGGACGCCGACCGCCGGAAGGTTTACGCCGGGATCATCGAGGGACTTCAAGCGCGCCCGCCGAAGGTGGTCAATCCCATTATCGACTCACCGGTCTTTCAACTGCTTCAAAAACTCGACCGGCTGATCGTGCCCCTGAACCTTTTGGACCCGACCGCACGGGAATTTCATGCCCAGAACTGCCGGACCTTCCATGACATCACCCGGTTCCTGCACGAGAAATCCGTTATGGAGATGTTTAACTTCGGCAAGGATCATCAGTTTCCCGAGCGTTCCAGCAAGCAGCTCTTTTTCGAAGTGCCCATGCAGTGGTGGGTGCTCAATCTGGATGATGGCTTCAAGGAGGAAGTTGACGGGAAATACGTCCGCCTGGAAAATATCGCCTCGACGCCCATGCTGGCTTTTTGGGAAGGCTTTACGGCCATTCCCTGGGCGGGCCCGCCCCCCATCGACCATCGGGGACTGGCTTCCGTGCTCTTTCAATCCACCGCCAACACGGCCCTCACCACGGGGCGCCAGAGCCGCTATGCCGAAAAAAACTATTTCATGATCTCGCGACACTACTGCAATCTCAGCTCCCGATTAGGCTATCATTTCGCAACGCTCGAAGCCCTGGTGAGCGAACGCGCGCCCGAAAACTACATCACGTTTCAGTTCAAAGGGGGGGCGGCCGACATCGAGCGGCGGCTCAGGCGTGTCCATTTTATCGCCGATCTGCTGGAGAACTACGCCTTTCGCGTCACGACCCGGGAGGACCACCTGACCGCCCGCATTGACAACGACGATTCCGCGTTCATGTATGAACGTCTTAAAATCCTCGGCTATTTTTCACTGCATACCCGCCAGATCGACATGGTCATGAAAAACAACGCCCGCGTGCAAGCCCTGCGCGATAAGATGCTTGCCGACATCGATGGCGAGCTGCTCGCTTCTCCATCTGCACCCCAACATATCGGCCCGGACATCTCCTAAAATATTCGGGTTATAGCGACGGACTGTCCGGCAACGCTTTAACCGTTGCAGTCGGCAGCAGGCCATTATCTGATGACCACCCCGTCGCAGATTGTAACCGTTGCTACAGACGATAAAATGTATATGATGTAGAGGAAATCAGCGGGTCAAAATAAAATCCGATACGATCAGAGGTGTTTAATGGCTTGCCTGTGTGAACAGATTGCCGGGGACGACATCGCACTTGCGCCGACGTGCATCGGCCACCTGTGGATATTCCAGAACCTCGAAGCAGAGGAGATCCAGGCGCTCAGCCGGGAGGCGCTGCGAAAAAAGTCCGCCAAGGGGCACGCGTTGTTCCAGCAGGGAGATTCTGCCGACGAAATGTTCCTGATCAAAGGCGGGCGGGTCAAACTGTCCAAAGTTCTCGAAGACGGCACCGAGTTGACGCTGGATATCCGCAAGGCCGGTGACTTTGTCGGTGAAAACATGTTTTCGGAAGAAGGGCAATACCCGGTCAGCGCCTATTGCCTCGAAGATACCCTGACCTGTGGGTTCAGCCGGAGCCAGTTTGAGGAAATGGTCTTGCAGCACCCCAAGGTCGGCCTTCAGATCATCAAGAATTTAAGCGCCAGAATCAGCTGGCTGACAAAGCGCGTGGGGAGTCTGGCCGTCACGAATATTGAAGACCGGCTTTACCGCGTCATCACCAATGTGGCCAAAGAGCATGGCACGGACAGCCCCCGGGGAACCGTCATCCAATTCCCGTTGACCCATGAAGACCTGGGCTTTCTAACCGGCGCCCACCGGGTCAGCATTACCCGCGCCATGAAAGCATTAAAAAAAGCGGGCAAAATTATCCATGAGGACAAACGGCTCATCCTGCCGGCATTGAAAACGGCATAACAAATCCTACCGTCCCAACAATCCGGATGTGACAATTCCTCCGGGTAATCTCATTCGCAAGAATACAGGCTTCCTCTTCCACATTTTCGCTGCCCCGAACATCTTTACCCTGCGGGTGCGTCCGATGCATCCATTTTCTGCGTTATCAGGAGGTGCGGTCCACACGTTCAGTGGGGCGTTCCTGAATGCCGCGTAAATGGATGCCCCAAACGCGTGAAATGTCCCGGCTGGATCGCAATTTTTTCAAACATGTAACAGTTGCTACAGAAAAATTGCCGCCAAGGTCATATCGTAGCCAGAATTTCACGCTTAACCAGCAAAGGAGGCTTACCAATGCAACCCCAGATACTAGGAATTTCAGGCAGTCCCATTAAAAACAGCAACACGGACCGTCTCGTTCAGGCCGTTCTCGAAAGCAGCGGACTGAAGTCCGAATTCGTCAAACTCAGCAAGATCAATGTGCGCCCCTGTATTGCCTGCCTTGGATGCAAAAAGGACAATATCTGCAAGCCCAAGGACGATTTCCAGGAACTGGCTGAAAAAGTCCGCCACGTCGGCGCTGTTGTCGTGGGCGGATATTCGCCTTACGGTATGGTGGATGGATTTACCAAGGCGTTTCTGGAGCGGCTGTTTTCCCTCCGTCACCAAAACGGCCTGAACCGGGGCAAACTAGCCGTGGTGGTCGCCACCGGCATCGGACGTGGCGCCCCCGGGCTGGAGGAGGCGGCCAACCAGATTGCCAGCGCTTTGAGCCTCGAAGGCATGGAAGTGCTGGATCAGCTGAAAGTAACCGGCAATCCCGAGTGCATGGTATGCGGTTTTGGTGAAACCTGCCCGATGAGTGCCCTGCCGTGGGTTTTCGGTGACGATACCAAGGTGACGCCTGACAAGTTCTGCCAGGTGGAAGACCAGACCGAAACCTGGGAGCGCGCCAATGCATTGGGGCAGGAGATCAGCACCCGGCTTCAAAAGCAAATGATGATGTAGCGTCGTTAAAATAGTCGTTTAGCGGCCCAAAAAAGGAGATGGAACCTATGAGCTATTTTCTGAAAATAACGGAACCCGAAAAATCCGACGGCCAATTGCAGGCGTCCTATGACATGCTGCAAACCATGTTCCAGATGGTGCCGAAGGTCTTTGTGGCCCAAAGCATTCGTCCGGACCTGCTGGAGCCCGTCGTCCAATATGTCAACCGTTTGATGGTGGAGACCCATGCCCTGCCGAGGACGACCAAGGAACTCATTGCCGCCTATGTTTCCAAGCTGAATGCCTGTGCCTACTGAGTGGACGCGCACAGCGCCATGGTCATGGCGCAGGGCTTCACCCAGGAACAAGTGCAGAGCATTCTGGAGAACATCGACGGCTCTTCCCTGATCGATGACAAAACCAAACGGATACTTCGTTTTGCCGAAACCATTACCCGCAACTCATACAAAATTCACGAAGGCATGCTGCAAAACCTGCGTGATCACGGCTGCACCGACGAGGAGCTTTTCGAGGCCGTTGCCGTTGCTTCGCTTTTCAACTTCATGGATCGCATGGCCGACGCCCTGGGAGCGCCTGTGGAGGGCCTGCAGGAAATGATGAAAAAGATGAGCGAGGCATCATCGTAGCCCGGATATTTCGCGCGTAAGATGATCATAGGAGCACTTTTAACCCCGTATCATCAAGTGGAGGTCCCTATGTCTGCGAACAGAACCATTGACGGCATAAAGGCATGCGTGTTCGATGCGTATGGCACCCTTTTCGATGTCCACTCGGCTGTTGGAAAACATCGGCATCGGCTGGGGGACAGCGCGGATCAAGTGTCTGTCCTGTGGCGCACCAAGCAGTTGGAATACACCTGGCTTCGCAGCTTGATGGGGCGTCATAAGGACTTTTGGCAGGTCACCGAGGATGCCCTGGATTTTGCCTTTGATATGCATGGCATCAGCGATCCTGACCTGCACAAGGATCTCATGGCGGCCTACCTGGATCTGGACTGCTATGCGGAAGTGCCTGAGACGCTTGCAACCCTGAAAGACCGGGGTTTCAGGCTGGCCATTCTCTCCAACGGCACGCCGGCCATGCTCGCTGCGGCCGTAAAAAACGCGGGAATCGAAGCGTTGATCGAAAAGAATTTTTCGGTTGAGGATGTCGGCATCTTCAAGCCCGATTTCCGCGTATACCAGATGGCGGTCGATGGCCTGCACGTCAGACCGGAAGAGATTGTCTTCCAGTCCTCCAACGCCTGGGACGCCTCAGGTGCATCCGCCTTCGGATTCAAGGTGGCCTGGGTGAATCGGTTCGACCAGAGCCGGGAGCGGCTGCCCGGGCAGCCGGATGCAGAAATCCAGACCCTGGCGGATTTGCCAACGCTGCTGACATCTGCGTGAAATCATTTTCGGGCCAAGCGGATGGAAATGCTCAAATAGAGAATCGAAAAACCGATCGTATCGAATAAAGGAAGTTGGATTTACAGCATACGCAAAACCGACGCCAAGATGCATGGCGTGATTAGTCTCCAAGGAGCTACGATGACCCAACCTCAAATCATAGGCGTTTCGGGCAGCCCCATTAAAGACAGCAACACGGATCGTCTTGTACGCACTATTCTGGATGCAACCGGACGGGAAACGGAGTTTGTAAAACTCAGCCGGATCAACGTCAGGCCCTGTTTGGGCTGTAAAAAATGCGTTCCTGACAATATCTGCAAGGTGAAGGACGATTTTCCGGAACTGGCCCAAAAAATCAAAGCCGCCAAGGCGTTGGTTATCGGTGCCTATCCGCCCTATGGTCAAATCGATGCTTTTACCAAAGCCCTGTTGGAACGATTCTGGTCTTTCCGGCACCAGAAGAATCTTCTCAAAGGAAAGCTCTGCGCAACGGTTTTAACAGGTATCGACCCCAGGGCAATGGATGTCATCAATACGGCCTTGGCGGCGGAGATCAGGGATTACGAGAACATGGAACTGTTGGGGCAATTATCGGTCCAGGGAAACGTCCCCTGTCTCTACTGCGGCGAGGGCGATTCCTGCGAGATGAGTGGCGTTAAAATGAGGCTCAATCCGGATGCCAAAGTAGCCGATTTCGCCTACGCAAGGGTCGAGGATCAAAACGACGTATGGGATGAGGCCAAACGAATCGGGCGATTAATCGGCGAGCGCTTGCAATAACGTTTTCACTCCATCATTGAGAGAATCAAGTGAACCTTGCGATATTAAAGACGACCATTTTATCGGTCATTTTCATGGGCGTTGTCATCCTTTTGGCCGGCATTGCCCTGCTGCTCTGGAAAAATCAAATCGCGCCGCATATGCGGTACCTGCTGCCGATTCCACCAATCGGCGTAGCGTCCTACGTTTTCGTCTACAATATGTTCTCCCATTACGGCGGCACACGTCCCGGCGCCTTCACCGATATCGCCAAGGAGATCGTATGGGCCAGTGGCATATCGTCGGTGTCCTTTTTTGTGTTTACGTTGATCCTGGTGTTCATGGTGGATTTGATAAAAGATATTTAGAGGGATGTATCGGGCGTGAACAGGTGCCCTGTCTCGGTGTAAACCATCAATAGCAACGATACAATGCTCAAGACGCGAAGCTGAAGAAACACACGGACCAGGTATAGATAGTTTCAACGCACGTTGAATTCCGACCGCATTGTCAAAAGCAGCAACAAAGACCACTTCATAAAAGTTGTTATCGAATTCAGCGGTCTATTATTTATTGAAGTTCAAATAACAGGAGGTATCATCATGAAGGTGTTAGTGACGTATTTCAGCCAGAGTGGCAACACGGAAAAAATCGCCCGAGCCATCTATGGGGAGGCCGCACAGAACAATGACGCCGATTTGAAAAAACTTGCCGACATTACCCCCGAAGAAGTGGCCGGATACGATGTGGTTTTTATAGGTTCGCCGTTGCACTCTGGCAGTTTGGCCGCCCCGATAAAAGAATGTCTGGGTGTTATCCAGCCAAGTTCCGGCCAGAAGTTGGCTGGTTTCATCACGCACATGGCCCCTGCCTATCCGGACCAGGACATGGAGGCATTTGCAGAGCCAATCAAAGCGGCCTGCCAGGAAAACGGCATTGAATACGCGGGTTGTTTCGATTGCCAGGGGTTTCTGGCCGAATCCATGCACGCGGCCGTGCAGAAGAAACTCAATATGTCTGACGAGCAGTGGGCGGAAATGGTCAAGCAGATGACCGGACGCCCCAACGAGGAAGACATGGCCAATGCCAAAGCGTGTGCCAAAGAAGTTTTGGGATGATTTGACCCTAACGTTGAAAACCATTACGATGCAGATATCGACCTGACCATCAAACCCCTTCCGCTTCTGCCAGTTCTGATTTGCTACAATAATCCAGAAGACGGGCTGGATTCGGATTTGAATCTATTCTTTGATACCACTGCGGATAAAAATCTGCCGGTTGAAAACATTTATACGCTCACGACAGGGTTGGCTCATATGTTTGAAAAATTGGCTGCAACGCATGGCTAAGAAAAAGGATAATGCAATGACACAACTCTTAGAAATTCTGGGTTGCCAGTATCCCATCATTCAAGGCCCCATTGGCCAGCTTAATGATCCCAAAATGGTGGCGGCGGTATCCGAAGCGGGGGCGTTTGGTGTTCTGGCGTTAGGGTTCATTACCGATACCGAAAAAGTCCGGCAAATGGTCAACGAAGTAAAAGAACTGACAGACAAACCCTTCGGGGCGAATCTCATGATCGCCATGAACCCCAACAATGAGGCCATTTTGGAGATACTGGCCGAAGCGGGAGTCAAAGTCGTGACCACATCGGCCGGATCGCCGAAAAAAATATATCCCAAGATCAAGGAACTGGGTCTTAAAGGCCTCCATGTAACCCTGACGGCACAGCTTGCCGCCAAAGCGACGGACGCGGACGGAATCATCGTATCCGGCATGGAATCCGGCGGGCTGCGCACCAATAGGCCTGAATCCACCAATTTGATCCTTGTCCCTGTGGTCTGCGACATGGTTGATGTGCCGGTGGTGGCCGCCGGCGGCATCGCTGACCGGCGCGGATATCAGGCTGCGCTTGCCCTGGGTGCTCAGGGGGTCCAGATCGGGACCGCTTTCCTGGCTTCCGAGGAGAGCCCGGCTTCCAAGGCATGGAAAGAGGCCATCGTCGGCTGCCCTGAGGCAGGGACGGCATTATTGCCCCTCGGACGCATGACCATGCGGACCATTATCAACCCCAAACTGGAAGAACTTATGGCTTCCAGTAAAGATTTCAGCCAGGAATACAATTTGGGCGACGCGTATCAGGCCTGGTCCACCGGAGATTTCGATCGTTTCCCGGCCGGTGCCGGCCAGATCAGCGCCTTGATTAAAGATATCAGGCCCATAAAAGATATTATCGAAGGGATGATTTCCTGAGGTTCATGTTAATCTGCTATAAAGGCAGAATTGATTTATATGTTTGGAAAAATGGCTGTCACCCATGGATAGGCTGAGCATCTCATTTCCAGGGAAGCCACGGCATCCCCTCGCGCAACCCCTGACGCATGCGGTCAGCCGAATTTTGTTGATAGCCGTAAACCCTTAGCCCGAAGATATGCAACATGAGGCTGGCGGCGCGCCGTCGACTCACTGTTTTGTTGAATTCTTTCTCAAGATAGCTCCGGAAAAGCGCTTCGATCTCACCTAATTTAGAGGCTGCAAACGTGTAAAGGTCGCTGCCTTTTGCCGCCAACTCAAGCTGGGTTTTGACGAGGAAGCAGCTGCAATAATTTTCGCCGGTCGATTCCCGGATAATTTTTTCGAGATGGACACAAATACCTTCCCCGACATTTTTTGCAGAATCGAGCGTGTTGCGGATTTGTGCGATGGCGTTCTGGGTATATCCCTCCAATGCTTCACGATACAGCGCTTCCTTATTGCCGAAGGCAAGGTAGAGGGAGCCGGGCTTGAGCCCGGTAGCTTTGACAATTTGTTGTATCGATGACCCGCTGAAACCGTTTTTCCAGAATAGAGCGATAGATTTATCGATAACGTCGCTTCTATCGAATTGGGCTCTTGCCATAGGTTCACCTCGTTGTTCCAAATAAGACGTTTGGCGTTACAAATACATATATGACATAAACTTGAATGATCAATCAAAAAGAATGTTGACAGGGCCAACCGCTATACTTAACTTGAATGAACGTTCAAAAAAGACGTTTTCCATCCAAACCCAACGACAGCTTTTATTGAAATCATCCAGGATTTGCGGGCGCATCCATTCCCCCGATTAGAGGGACATGAACACATAACTTGTAACGTGGTAAATCGTATCAAACCATGGAGAACAATATGACCTTACAGGAAAAACTCACCGCATTGAAAAATGAGAATATGTCGAAGAGGCCACCTGAAATCGTTGCGACCCTGTTGCAGGAGACGAAAAATCTGATGGAATCCGGACTCGCTGATAAAGCCATAGGCGTTGGCGAGGCCATGCCGGAATTTACCCTTCCCGATGAAAAAGGCAATGACATCAGCTCTAAGACGCTGCTTGCCAGCGGACCTCTTGCCATCAGTTTTTACCGGGGTGTCTGGTGACCGTACTGCAATGTGGAGCTGGAAGCTCTGCAGGAAGTTTACCACCAGGTGCAGGAAGCCGGTGGTTCCCTCATTGCCATTTCCCCCCAATTAGGGAAATATTCAAAACAGGTCGTGAAAAAGCATCAACTCACTTTCCCGGTGCTGGCGGACAAAGACAACCGAGTTGCCGATGCATTCGGCCTGACCTTCGCCCTGACGCGTAAACTCCAGGAAGTGTACTCCGGTTTCGGTATCGACCTCGAGCGATTCAATGGCAACGATGCCTGGGAACTGCCCATGTCTGGCAGGTTTATTATCGATCGCAGCGGGATTGTCCGCAGCACGGACGTGCATCCCGACCACACCATCAGGCCGGAACCGCGTGATATCGTCGATATTATGAAATCTATCGATTAGAAGCCAAGGGAGGTGGCCCCATGCCCAAATGTGGAATTTGCGGTGGTGAAACCCCCAAACAACCCTGCATCACCGAGGATGGAAGATGCGACCTCTGCAATCGTGAGGTCGTTCTTAAAGAAGAAAAAGCCAAACCGAGAAACAAACAAAACAAAAATGATTAGTGGGGCGCGGCAACTCTGAACAGGCGGGCACGTGGTTGGTTTGCAAATGAACCGCCCGCTTTTTAAATTATTCGCCGATAGAAACCAAAAGGTTGGTTCCAATCAGGGCATGGTACGAATGCCATGGAATATGAAAATATACGCGAATTTATAAAAATCATTCTCAGCAAGCTTAAAACCTTTCACCTTTATCTCTTTTTAATCATAAGCTTCTTGATTTGCTTGGCCCTCTTCCAGAATATCGTGTTGGCGATCGTTTTTATCCTCTTATTCAGCATAGCCGTTATCGGTTACGCCTCTTATGACGAATTCGCCAATCGGAAGACGAATTTGCTTGCACGGATGCCCTTCGTCAGGCAGGAGCCCACATTTGTGGTGGATCAAACGGGTAAAATTGTCATTTCAATGGGGCCGACGAAGAAATTATTCAGCCATAAAAAGATAGAATCGATTGCGCAGATTTTTGGTGAAATCAATGCGGAACGGATTCTTGAATCCGCCAGCATGAATGCAAGCGCGAATCAAAACATGCTGGAATGTTTTTCGTCCACCCTGGACAAATGGTATGGCGTTCAAATTAAACCTTCCGAAGACAGGCAGCATCACTACATCTGGCTTGTCGATATTACCCGTCGGAAAAGATTGGATTTGCGCCTGTCCGCCATCAGGCGCTTCAGTCAGGATGTCATCAACAATATCGAGGACGTCACCCGCAAAAAAGATGTCTATGAACGACTGGCCAGATTGATGTTCCAGGAAGGGTTCTCCGGATTTTTTATAGCAAAGCTAACTCTGGACGAAGATTTGGCCGGCGTCGCGTTTAAGGAAACCCGCCGTGAAATTATAAAATCAAATGAAATTATCATTGAAAAGAATACACCCGTCGCTGCAAGGATGTCCCAAAAAACGGGCAAACCGTTTTATGCCAACAAAGATGAGGGCATGTCCCAGAGCGACTTTGAACAGCGATACCCCTTTAACAATGACATCAAAAAGTTTTTGGGATTCCCTATTACCAATTTCTTGAACTATCATGAAGGCGATACCGTCATTATAGGGTATAACAAGGCCAACGGGATAAACGATTATGATGGCCTGATGATCGAGACCGTCGCCAATACAGCCCGGACGGTTTCCTATCTCCTGGGGATGTCCATCGCCAAGGCGAAAATCATCAATGATCTGGAAATCGCCCATGAAACCCAACGCGAATTGCTTCCGGCGAAGGACCCCAAGATTGCCGGACTCGATGTCTCCGGGATGAGCCGGTATTGCGACAATACCGGGGGCGACTATTACGACTATATTCATCCTGTCAATTATAACGACCGCCTGTTCGGTATGGTTGTTGCCGATGTTTCCGGCCACGGTATCTCGGCTGCGCTCCTGATGACGGCAACACGCGCCCTGCTGAGAAGTCGGGCCGCCCACAATGAGAGTGTCTCCAGGAAACTGTCGCTGCTCAATCACTATCTTTGCCAAAGCACCTCGGAATCCGGCAATTTTGTCACCATGATGCTTCTGATAATGGACTTGGACAATCACTGTCTTTATTGGTCGCGAGCCGGACACGAGCCCGTGATAGGCTATAATCCCGCTGCCGATGATTTCATTGAACTGAAAGGTCGTGGGATGGCGCTTGGATTTGATAAAAACGCTGATTATGAAGAATGCAAATTGGAAACTGTATCGCCGGGTGATATTTTTCTTCTGGCCACGGACGGGTTGTGGGAAGCAAGAAATGAAAAGGGGGAAATGTTTGGTAAAGATGCTGTAAAAACAATCATCCGTGACAATCCACACCTGCCCGCCAGGGAAATTAAAGACCTCCTTTTCAATTCCGTCCAAAAATTCATAAACGGCAAAGCGCTCGATGACGACCTGACGATTGTTGTTGCCAAGTTTGAGTAGCAAACCTGTTGAATGATGCGCCATGCGTGCGCCTGGGAATTCAATCACGACAGGTTGGTCTCTGAAACATCCCCGGAGGCCCAATATACCCGCCGGTTCCGATTCAGTTGAACCCAATCGACCCTTAAATTCGTGTCATTTCCCCTCCAAGACTTGCATTTGCCTTCTTCATGTTCTACTCACGTTTAGACGGTTACAGAAATTGAACATATGGGATATGCTCAATGAAAGCTTGGGTAATTATATGTTCGGTGATGATCGCATTTGTCTTCCCGGCATATGCTGACTTTCCTGAGTTGGCGTTTGTGTGCGATGATTTCCCACCATTTGCCTATTCCGAAAATGGCAACGTCACGGGGTTTTCTGTAGAAATCCTGCGAACGATACTGAAAGAGTTGCATGTACCGGATACGATAAAAATTCATCCATGGGCGCGGGCTTACCAAACAGTTCTGTCCAACAAAAACTCGGCCATATTTACGATGGCACGAAACGAAGAACGGGAACATCAGTTTAAGTGGGTAGGACCGATTGCTCCCAGGAATATTAACCTCTACAAATTGAAGCGTCGGACAGACATAAAGATCTGCAATTTTCAGGATGCCCGAAACTATACCGTTGGAACAATCATTGGATATGCAGCTGAAAAGGAACTGCTGAACAAAGGTTTCGAACCGGGCAAAAATCTTGAGTCTGTTAGTACAAACGTTCAGAATATAAGGAAAATTTATGCCGACCGTATCGATTTGATCGCATCATTTGATTACTTGATTGCCTATACCGTTAAAGGAACGAAATACGATTTGGGGGATTTTGAAAAGGTTCTCGTTCTCAGCGACAAGTATGATTTTTATTATGCCTTCAACAAAAAAACCGATGACGCCGTTGTATCCTCGTTTCAGTCGGCACTTGACCGGATGAAAGCCGATGGTCGTTATAATGCGTTGATGAACAAGTATTTACAATAATGCCAGACATCCATAGGCCCTCCGGATATGTTCGGCAAGTGATCCGGCACGATATCCCAATTCAACGGTATCGGGATTTCCAACCCCTTGACACCCGCTTTAGCAGGTTTAATTTAGATCATTATCCCATTTGATCGGCACCCAAATCCACGAAGTTCCATCGTCTCCCCGGATCTCAAGTTCCCCACCCAACAGCACCCAACAAACCGGTTAACCCAAAATGATATTCCATCGACCGATAAGCGATCTGAAATTGCCAAGATAATGCCCTCAGTGGGTTTGCAGGCCCATCCGAGGGCTATTATCAGGCGATTCGAGGAATCAAGGCAGTATTTTTAGCACAAGGAGGTCGATAATGGCGAATATTGAAACCCTCATGCGAGATTGCGTAAAGACCATGGCTGACGGCAAGAGCAACGAGGCCGCTGATTTTTTTGCGGATGATGGGGTTTGGGTTACCCCTTTTGGGAAATTTGTGGGCAGGGACGAAATAAAGCATTTTCTGGATTGGCAAAAAAGTCAAATGACGTATTCGGTTGAAATAGCGGGCAACGACATCATCGCATCAGGGAAAAAGGCCTTTTTTGAGCATTTTATTAAAGCGAACGTCCAAGGCAAACCTGTTGAATTATGCGCCATGTGTGCCTGGGAATTCAACGAAGATGACAAGGTCAAGGAATGCCGGACGGTATACGATCGGTTTGCGACCCTGGAGCAGGCCGCAACGGGAATCGGCAAAATTATGGTTGGATTGATTGCGAAACAGTTTGCCGTCCGATAAACGCCCTGTTCATAAACCGTGCATCGGGTTTGTGGCCTTACATACCCCTTCTGCCAAATTGTCGTCTATTTTCGAACACAATTTTGAATTGGTTCCCCACGCCTAATTATGAAAAAGAAAACCTTTTGTCTTCGATGCCACCAGAAATGCCGTCTCACCGTAGAAGTCGTGGATGGGATAATAGTAGGTGTCGAAGATGGCTCCTACAATCGGATCCCCCCTTGTACGGAGGCTTGTCCGTTAGGGACAGATGTTTCTCAGTACGTAAGGTTGATATCCGAAGGACGTTTCGATGATGCGTTGTCCGAAATCCGGGAGACCAACCCCCTGCCTGCGATTTGCAGCCGGATATGTCATCGCCCCTGTGAAGCGTATTGTTCCTGGAACGCCATGGGTGAACCGGTGGCGATCAGAGCGTTGAAACGGGCGGTCTTGGAGCATGCGTCCAAACGTGACCGTGAATCGCTGCCGGCTCCGAGAACGAAGCCGGAGGAAGTTGCAATCATCGGCTCAGGTCCGGCCGGTTTGACGGCGGCAAATGATTTAGTAAGAGCTGGTTACGGGGTGACCGTCTATGAGGCCGCTTCTATTCCTGGCGGTATCCCGGCCACGGTCATTCCGGAATTCATTCTTCCTCAAACGATCCTGCGAGCCGATATCGATGCCATTGAAGCATTGGGCGTAAGAATTATCCTTAATACAACTGTTGGTGTTGATGTTTTTTTTCAAGATTTGAGAAGGCGGTATGACGCGGTGATGGTTGCCAGTGGATGTTCCAAACCGCTTGGTCTCAACATCCCCGGGGCCGGACTGGGTGGGATTTACAGCGCACTGACATTTTTACGCGCCGCAAAAGAGGCTGATGGCTTTGAAATCAACGGAAATGCTGTGATCATTGGTGGCGGCGACACGGCTGTGGACGCTGCGCGGATGGCTCTGCGGTTGGGCGCAAAAAACGTAACGATGACGTGCCTTGAACACCGCAATGAAATGCCTGCGCGGTCGCGAGATCTGGAGAGGGCGGAAGCGGAGGGGATTTCAATCCAACCAGGAATAGCGCCGCAAAGTTTTCTACAGCAAGGCACCGCGGGCGTGGTAGGGATCGAATTCCAGAAAGTGGATATTTTCGAAAAGGACCGGGAAGGAAAAATTGATTATACCCTTTGCAAAGGCGCCGAAAACCGGCTGGAGATGCCGGCGGGTGTTGTCATTGTTGCGATTGGGCAGACCAGCGATGTGGATTCGTTCGTTGGGAATGGATCTCTCACTACGCGCTACGGAACCTTGGCGGCAGATTCTAAAACGATGGCAACCAGGTTGCCGGGATTGTTCGCCTGCGGGGAGGTGACTTCCGGGCTTTCCAATGCTGTGGAAAGTATGGCCTCCGGCCGAAGAGCGGCTGAATCGGTTGTCACCTACTTAACTGGCCTCCCTAGCGGCCGGTTAAAACGTCTATCTTTTCCAATTCATGGTGTGGGGCAAAAAACACCACCGACTCCTGAAAAATGTGAGCCGAACCCGGCGTCAACGATACCAACCGGCGGTTGGTATGAGACCGATGTTGGTTACACCAGACAACAGAGTATGGATGAGGCGGCACGATGTTTTGACTGCGTCACCTGCTGCCCGAAAGGCGCGACTATTCCCGATGTCATGTATCATCCCGGGCGGTTGCTTTACCCCTTGAAACGTATCGGTCGGAGGGGTGAGGGAAAATGGGCGCGTATGCCCTGGGAGGAGGCGCTCAGTACGATCGCCGAGAAACTGGAGGCCATCCAGCAGGTATACGGTCCGGCCGCTGTGGCGGTTTCCTGTGGTTCCGGGCAGAAACATATTGGTGTGCAGGCACTGGCCATTTGTAAGAAAATGTGGCCGACGCCAAATACCCATTGGGGGAGATATACCTGTGACACGCCGGATGACATGAACAACGCGGTTACCTTCGGGGATCTGATAACGTATGAATTCGGCCCGGACTACGCGCATAGCCGCTGCATGGTGTTCTGGGGATCAAACCCGCATGTCGGCACGCCTGCACAAACCCGCGATATCAATCGTGCGATCCACAACGGCGCCAGCGTTATCGTTATTGATCCACGCCCCACACCGATAGCGCGCCGGGCGGACCTGTGGCTTCGCATTCGACCGGGTACCGACATGGCGCTGGCGCTTGCCATGCAGCACGTTATCATTCGGGAAGAGCTTTACGATGCCGAATTTGTAGAAAAGTGGTGTTTTGGTTTTAAACGGTTGAAAAGGCACGTTCAGGATTATTCACCCGAAAAAGCAGCCGATATAACGGGGCTTGCCGTCAAAGACATTGTCAAGGCTGCCCGAATATATGCGAAAAATCGTCCAGGATGTATCTATGTTCGTTTAGGGGCCGGCGGTCAGCAGGTGACATCGACGCAGACCGGTCGCGCGATCTCCATTTTGATCGCGTTGTGTGGCAATGTAGACGTCCCTGGCGGCAATCTTTTCTATTATCGAACCTTTCGGGATCAGCTTTTCTGGCATGTCTATGACATGGGCAAGGGGATAAAAGGGCCGGGTGCGGTGGAAGAGATGCGATTCGGTGCAAAAGATTATCCACTGATGCATCACGAGGCGGTCTGCGATATGCCTCAAATGGTTGAAGGCATGGCAAACGGTCAGGTGAAAGCCCTTTGGTGTGTGGCCGACAACCTGGTTGTCGCCGAGATGGACAGCCGAAAAATCTGGCAAGCGATGCGGGATAGCGTCGAGTTTACATTCGTTTCGGATTTTTTCATGACGCCGACGGCCGAATTAGCAGATATTGTCTTACCGGCAGCGTTTTATACCGAAATAGACACGCTTGCAGGGGAATATCTTTACCCGGCAAACCACATCATGGCATCCGCCAAACTGGTGGAGCCGCCAGGCGACTGCAGAGATGATCGCGAGGTTGCGATTGAAATCGCCAAGCGATTGGGCCGTGATGTCTCTCCGTGGGAAACGGTAAAAGACTTCTTGAATTGGCGTCTGCGCTACCTGGGGGTCACCTTCGACCAGGTCTGCCGCATGCCGGAGTCCCAGATCACACTCCCCAGGGAATTCCGTCGTTTCGAATGCAGCGATCCTGCGTTCAATACTGTCAGCGGCAAAATCGAACTCTACTCATCTGTCTTTGCGTCCATTGGCGTAGATCCCCTGCCGGTTTACAGGGAACCCCCGGAAGGCCCGAAGAGCACACCTGGCCTGTATAACGAATTCCCCCTCATTTATACACACTACCGCTTGTGGTCGTATATGCACAGTGAAGGCCGCCAAATCGCGAGACAACGGGAACTAATCCCGGAAGCCTATCTGGAAATGAATCCGAACACCGGCCTGAGATACGGCCTTTGTGAAGGGCAATGGGTGTACCTCGAAACACCCCAATCCCAAGGCAGGGACCGCATCCGTTTTAAAGTCCGTTTCTTAGCTGACATGCATCCCGATGTCGTTGCAGGGCCGCATGCCTGGTGGTTTCCTGAAAAACCAGGGCCGGATCACGGTTGCTTTGAATCCAATATCAACACCCTATTACGTCATGATGCCCCCCATGATCCTGTCGTCGGCAATGTACAATGTCGGGCGATTCTTTGCCGGATTTACAAGGCGGAAGCGACCCCGCCATGCAAAGGCCAAGACCATGCACCCGGACAATGATTTAAGGAAACCCAAATCCACATTGAATAAAGGCAAGCATCACGGTCCGTCTTTATTGACGTATATCGGATCACAAGGTATCGAAAACGCACTAAAAAACAAACCGGGGCTGCTGGCGGAACTCTGCCGCCAAGTGGCATCCCTGGATCCTTTCGATAGAGCGATATATGAACGGTTTATGCAGTGTTACTGGGAGGGCGTGGGATTACTGGTTGCAAACTCACCACCGGTAAAACAATTCGTGGCCAGAATCATGCCGTTGGCTGTAAATTTGGAAGCAACGGATACATCTTTTGCGGGGCATTTTCGAATTTACGATGGGTGCGTCCATGGTGGCCCGGGAATGGTGGCATTCAGGGATCAGGATTTTAGATTTTTTGGTTCCACCCGAGTTTTGATGGCGCTCCTCAACAACGAACTCCCCCTCGGTTATGCGGACCTTCATCTCCATTCAGAGGGGCATCCGGGGCTGGGTAGGTTTCTATTTCCTGTTATGAGAAAAATCGCCCAACTGACAAAGGATTCCGAAATGGCGGTCTCATCTTGTGAATGACAGTTTCGGGACTGAAATATATCCGACATGTTTCAACCCTGCTGTTCTTATACGGGGTTTTGCCAGACGAACGGCAATAAATGCGGCCAATAGACCGCAGTCTAATTTTGGAGGCCGCATAGTGCCGTTCGGTTCAGGCACTTTACGATAAAGCATCGAGTGTCCCCCTGAACGAACCGATGTTGTATTAAATCTCCTTTCCCGCGATATCATAAACGGCGACCTTTTTTAGGCGCTATTCAATATTCAGCATCTTCTTCCCCATGGCGACGCGGTTTTCCAGGTCCGCATCCTCCATTTCCTCGGCGACCTTCTCCAGGAAGTCGGGGATTTCGATCTCCTGGGGACATTTTTCCAGGCATTCGCCGCACTGGACGCATTGGGAGGCATAGCCGGGGGCGCCGGAGATCATGCCGCTCATACGGATGGCGTACATGAACTTGCCTTCCTGCTCGTTGCCGAACATGTGCATCTTGTTATAGACCTCGAAACAGCCGGGAATGTGGACGTCCGAAGGGCAGGGCATGCAATAGCCGCACCCGGTGCAGCCCACCTTCATGAGGGTCTTGTACTTTCGGCTGGCCTCGGCAACCAACTCCAGTTCTTCGCCGGTCAGGGAATTCGGATGGGCCTGGTCCGCGATGGCCAGGTTCTCTTCGATGTGGGCCTCTTCATTCATTCCGGAAAGCACCACCGTAACCTCGGGACGATTCCAAACCCAGCGCAGGGCCCATTCCACCGGGGTGCGTTGGACGGCGGCTTTTTGCCAGATGGCGTCTACCTCCGCCGGCGGGGTGGACAGGCCCAGGTTGCCGCCCCGCAGCGGCTCCATGATCACCACGCCCAGGCCCTTGGCGGCTGCATATTCCAGGCCTTCGGTGCCCGCCTGGTTCTTTTCATCCAGAAAATTGTACTGGATCTGGCAGAACTCCCAGGGATAGGCGTCTACGATCCGCTTGAAATCTTCGAGCTTGCCGTGGAAGGAGAATCCGGCATTGACGATGCGGCCGTCGGCCTTGGCATTGTCCATGAAATCCTTTACGCCGAGGGATTCAAGCTGGTCCCACGGTTCCCCGGCCAGGGCGTGGAGAAGGTAGTAGTCGATGCGGTCCGTCCGGATTTTTTCCAGTTGGGCATTAAGATAGGTGTCCATGTCCGCGCGGCTCTTGATCATCCAGGAGGGCAGCTTAGTGGCGATTTTGACCTTGTCGCGGTAGCCGTCGGAAAGGGCGCGTCCTAGAACGGTTTCGCTTTCGCCGGCATGATAGGGCCAGGCCGTATCGAGGTAGTTGACGCCCTTGTCGATGGCATTACGGATCTGGCGGATGGCCCGCGGTTCGTCGATCCGGCCGCCTTTGGCTACGGGCAGGCGCATCAGGCCGAAGCCTAAAATGGATAGATTGTCTCCGTTTTTTGGTATATGGCGGTATAGCATGTCGATCTCCTTGTTTGACGGTGTTGTTTTGATCTACCCCCCTATTCAGGGGAGATCTGGCCAGGATTCACTGGATCGGACTGTTTTTCTAAAAAGATATTTCTTCATTTTCTGTCCCGTGACAAGAAAACGAAGCAATCACGCCTTTCCATAAAACGGCGTGACAGGCTTCACACGCCCGTGCCCCGTTTGACCCTGCGCGTCGTCCAACCGGTCGATGAAGCGGCGCCTCATGCCGCCATGCGGCGTTGCCAATCTCGCTCAGGTGCTCATCCCGCCGTCAGCGGGACTGCGCGCCTCGCTTCGATTGGCGTCTTGCCTGACAGCATGATGCTTGCTTAATCGACCGGTTGCTGCGACCGGAGCACGCGGAAACTCGCCCGCCTTCGCATTGGCTACGGCGGACTCAGACAGTCCGCGCGCTTTTTTCCGTCCGCCCCGCCGATGCTCGGCGCGGGACAATGGGAAAACCAGAACCAAAATCTACCAACCAAATATATCCTCCCCTCAAGGGGGGTACCCAAAATTAGCCGATATGCAGGGTGAATTTCATTTGGTTTAATTTGAGGCCGATTTTTTTCAGCCCTTTTGGGGAGACTTACCGAATTGTTGCCAGGCCTCTTCTTCCACCCGGCGGATAATTTGGCGGAGCGGCATACTGGTTTCTTCGGCAATGCGGCGGCAGTCTTCATATTCCGCCGATATGTGCAGGATGACACCGGATTGATCCTGGGCGATCTTCACGGCCGCAGCGACCGTTTTTCCCTTGAGTGAAATTGTCACCTGGTCCATGCGGCGGTCGGCCGTATAGCGGTGCCGGGTCGGGAGGACGCGGATGCCGAGGCTCCCGGTTTCCCGCATGATTTCCTTGGCAAGGCGGGCCGTATGCTCCCGGGACGTGATCACCTTGATGATGTGGCCGGAGCGCCCTTTTTTCATGACCGCCGGTATCATGGCCACGTCGCGTGCGCCCAGGCCCAGGAGGCGGTCAAACAGGTTGCCGAGCACCTCGCCGGTCACGTCATCCACATTGGTCTCCAGCACCTCGACGCTGTCGGTGGACAAATGGGGGCCGGTATCCATGAGCAGGGTTCGCAGCACGTTGGGCGAGGCGGTATCCGCGTCGCCGGCCCCGTAGCCGGTGGCGAGGACGCGCCCGCCTGGCAGGTGGTCGATGGGTTTGGCAAACCAGGCCAGCAGGGCCGCTCCGGTGGGCGTCAGCAGTTCCCGGTTGCCCGTGCCGTAAAATGGCAATTCACTTTTGCGAAGGATCTCGAGGGTGGCCGGAGCCGGGACCGGCATCAGGCCATGGGCCGCTTTCACTTTTCCGCCGCCCACGTTGATGGGCATGCAGAGGATGGCGTCCGCACCGATGTCGTGGATGGCCGTGCAGGCACCGATCACATCGGCCAGGGCATCGTTCTGGCCCACTTCATGAAAGTGAAGCGATTCGAGGGGCTGGCCGTGGACAGCGGATTCGGCCGCCGCCATGATGGCAAATACGCCCAGGGCGCTATTTTCGATGTCGTTGGGCAGGCCGGCTTTTTTGATGACAGACACAAGGTCATCGTAGTGCCGCGAATGGGTTTCGTGGGGGACTTCGATGTGGACGTCTACCGCGGCAATGCCCTGTTTGTCAGACCTGCCGACGATGACAGCGACATCCACCGCCGATTCGATGGCCTGACACACCTTTTCCCGGTCAGCCCCGAGACCGATCAGGGCCCCCAGGATCATGTCTCCGGCGGCACCGGAGAAGGGTTCCAATATCAGTGTTTTCATTCGGATGTCCTCAATGGCTTTTTCGGGCCGCGGCAACCGTGTTGGCGATGCGGGCGGCAAACGCCCCGGCAACGAACCCGGCATCGATATTGACGACTGAAATTACGGAACAGGACTGCAACATGGAAAGCAATGCGGCTTCGCCCTTGGCGCCCGCGCCATATCCGGTGGAGACCGGAAGACCGATCACGGGTACGTCCAGCAGGCCGGAGACCACGGTCGGCAGGGTCCCTTCCCGGCCGGCGGCCACCACCACCGCGTCCGGCTTTTTTTCCTCCAGCCGGTGCATCTCGCCCATCAGGCGGTGCAGGCCGGCGACCCCCACGTCGTAGATGGCAAGGGTATCGCAGCCCATTTCCGAGGCCACCAGGCGGGCTTCTTCGGCCACGTCGATGTCGGCCGTGCCGGCCGTCATGATGGCCACTCTGCCTCCCGTGCGGGGGGCGGGCGTCCCGTCATGAACAACCGCCGCCGTGGAATGCAGGCTCCATTCCAGCGATTCCGTGTTGAAACGCGCAATCAAAGCGTCCCTGTGCGATTCCGCCAGCCGGGTAATGAGCACGCGTCCCGTGGCAGCGATTTGGGTTTCGGCGATGGCGACCACGTCTTCCGGGGTTTTACCCTCCGCCAGGATGGCCTCCATGATACCGGTGCGGTGCTTGCGGAAAACATCGATTTTGGCGATATCCGCAACCGGAACATAGCCCGCCGAACGGATCTGCGCTTCGGCCGTGTCCAGATCGGTTTCATTGTTTTTGAAACGGTTCAGTATGGTTTTCAGGTCCATTTTTCCCCTTTAGCGTTTTTGTTAGGATAAAATGATTTAAATTGCCCTGATTCGGTATGGGACGTCAACAGTAACACGCATGGCGATTTGCGACACTTTTTTGTACGCATGCCTGTCAATGCCGGAACCGCCCGTTTTTCAAGAATTCAATGGTCTGGTCGGCCACCTCATGGTTGTAGCGCATCATGGAGTGGCTCACGTCGATTTCGATAAAATCGGCCATATTGGGCAGCCGGGTCGAGGCCACCGCTACCAGGCCGTCGTTGGCTTCCGCGAAGATGGCATCGCTGATCCACATGCCGTTGGAACCGGCGATGATGCCGGCCCTGAAAGGGGGCAGTGGCAATTGCCCCGGCAGGCTGTTAGCGGTTGTGCCCAGGGACAGGGTGGTCTCCCCCAGGATCGGCAGCCACCAACTGTCCCGGAAATGATCCACCAGCACGGAGCCCGCGTTGGGTGTCCCGATCATGACCACCTGACCCAGCCGGCCCATCATCGCGGCATTTTCCGGATTTGCAAAATAAGACCGTATGAGAAGGCCGCCCAGGGAATGGCCCACGAAGTGAACCCTGGCTTTGTCCCGGCAGCACGCATCGATTTGTACCGTCACTGCATCGATGACCTCTGCCGGCGTAATGCCCAGAGAAGGGTAGTCCAGCGCGACGACATCGTAGCCGGCCTTTTCGATCCGACCTTCCAGGAGCCACATGGAGACGGCGCTGCGGCCCAGTCCGTGGATCAGGACGACGGTTTCGCGATCATCTGCCGATCGATTCAACTGACGATTTGTTGTGCATCCAGCGATCAATACCAAAGCCAGCAAAAAACAGACCATGCTGCGTAACGATTTCATCGCGTATTCTCGCCTAACAATTTTAAGGGCGATGTCATTGCGAGTCGCCACCATTTGCTGTTGGGGATGACCGTATCGTAAACGGTCGTGTCACCGACAACCGGTACGGCGATTATAATATTCGCCGTATTCGCAGCGGCGGTCAGTCTCTCCATGGGTTCGTACCAGGGGTGCAGGGCCAGGTTGAACGTCCCCCAGTGGATGGGGTGCAGCAAGTCGCCACCGAGGTCCATATGGGCCCGGACGGTTTGCTCGGGAAACATGTGCACCTGGGCCCATGATTGGTTGTAGGCTCCGCACTCGATGAAGGTCATATCGAACGGGCCGAAGGCCTCACCGATCCGTTTGAACCCGTCGAAATAGCCGGAATCACCGCTGAAAAAGATTTTGTGGGCGGGCGACATTACAACCCAGGACGCCCAGAGGGTTTTGTTGCGGTCGGTCAACCCGCGGCCGGAAAAATGCTGGGCCGGTGTCGCGGTGATAGCGAGGTTAGGATCGAACCGGAAAGTTTCCCACCAGTCGAGTTCGATGATTTTTTCTGCCGGAACCCCCCATTTTGCAAGCAGGGTTCCCACCGCCGTAGGAACGATAAATTGTTTTGTCCTGGGCTCTAAATGCCGTACGGAGTGTTTGTTGAGGTGGTCATAGTGATCGTGGGAGATAATGACCACGTCGATTTCGGGTATCTGCCTAATATCGATGGGAACATCACCGTTGAAGCGCGTGGGGCCGACGATGGAAACCCGTTTTTCGAATACCGGATCGGTCAGGATTCTATAGCCGTCGATGTTGATCATCAGGGACGAATGGCCTAGCCAGGTGGCGTTCAGCTGACTTTTCCCCGGTTTGGTGAAGTGAGTAAGATCCACCTGTTTAAGGGGCAGTTCCCTGTCTGGTGTCCGGGCGTTGCCGGTAAAAAGAAAATCCCAGGTTGTGGAAGCAAAATCGGCCAAGGACCAACGCATGGGGGCCTTGCCACCGTGGAATCTACCCTCGCTTAGATGGGAAGGGTGTATGCGGCTGTCCATCCCATGGGGAACTCCATTGCTTGCAGTCGGGGCATCGGTAAGGGCGTACTGCATCATGACAACTCCTGAAATGAGGATGGTGGCGACGACGAGCAATTTCATCTGTTAAGAATTGGTTCTTTTCTTCTATGGCATTTATAAATGAACGATCATTTATGGATTGCTCAAAATTTTTTAGAGTTTGATGGCGTCCCAGGCCATCGTAAAAGCGGTCTCAATGTCGGTTTCGGTCAATTCGAACTCCTGGCACAGGCGCGGATTGGCCAGATAGGAAACCGGATGAAACAGGAAGGCCGCAAGAATGTGTCGGTCCACCGGTTTGATGATCTTCTGTTCGATGCCCCGTTGCATCACATTGGTGAGGGGCACGAAATACTGCTCCACCGCCTGGCGGTCCACCAGGGCGCTGTAGGGCGAATTGGCGAACTGCTCCATGAACTTGTAGTATTCCAGGTTGTTGGAAACATAGCTAAAAATGCTGTGCCAGACATTTTCCAATATATCCCGGATGGGCAGGGAATCGTCCATATCGGCCAGGATGGCCTGGCTCAGATCCAGTTTGATATCGATATAGGTCGAAACCAGGAGATCTTCTTTGTTTTTATAATAGACGTACAGGGTAGCCGGTGAGACCCCGGCCTCCTTGGCGATCTTGGATACGGAGCTGGCAACGAAGCCGATATCGTTGACCAGTTTGATCGTGGCCTGAAACAGGGCCTCTTTTTTTTCGTCATCCTTGGTTCGCATGGCGTCTAAAATAAACGATCGTTCATTTTTGTCAAGGCTTTTTTGGGTTAATCCTGATCTAAACCCTTCAACTTTTCAGCAGGGGCCACCCTAATCCTGGCATCCAAATTGCGGATTGGGATGAAAAGTCCGGTGGCCGAAGCGAATGATCGAAGGGGCCGTCAGCCTTCCCTGGATGCCTGCCAGGACAGCCAGTCTTCCCGGCGGATGGCCAGTTTTTTGATGCGGTAGCGCAGGGTGTTGGGGTGCAGGTCGAGCATGCCGGCCGCCCCGCCCGGACCGGAAATTTTACCCGCCGCCAGCCGGAGGACGCGGATGATATGGTTGCGCTCGTTTTCGGCGTGGGTCAGGAGGGGGGTATGACCGCTCGGCTCCTTGGGTGCATTGGCGATGGAGGGCACACGAAATTCCGGAGCCGTGGAAAGAATGACGCCCCGCTCGATAATATTTTCGAGTTCGCGGACGTTGCCCGGCCAGCGGTAAGCGGAAAGCTTCAGGGCTTCTTCCCGTGCAAGAGGACTGAAGGCTTTATTTTGCTGCTTGGCATACATGGCCAAAAAATGGCTGGCCAGCAGCGGAATGTCTTCCGGTCTTTTCCGCAGGGGCGGCACCAGGATAGGAAAAACGTTCAGTCGGTAGTAAAGATCTTCACGGAAACGTCCGGCCCTGACCTCGGCCTGCAAATCCCGATGGGTGGCGGCCATCAGCCTGAAATCGGAACGGATAATGGTTTGCCCCCCCACGCGTTCAAATTCCCGGGATTGAAGCACCCGGAGCAGGCGCACCTGGATGGAAAGGGGAATATCTCCGATTTCGTCAAGGAAAATGGTACCGCCGTCGGCCAATTCAAAACGCCCCCGGTGGCGTTGCAGGGCGCCGGTGAAAGCGCCTTTTTCATGCCCGAACAATTCGCTGGCAATGAGGTGCTCGGACAGGGCGCTGCAGTTGACGCGAATGAAAGGGCCCTGCTTGCGTGTGCTGTTGCGGTGGACGGCCCGGGCCACAAGTTCCTTGCCGACACCGGTTTCGCCCAGGATCAGGGTGGTGGCATCTGTCCTGGCCACCGAGTCGATCTGTTGGAATACGGTCCGGATGGCCGGGCTTTGCCCCACGATGTTTTCGTAGTTGAGCCGTTCGAGGACCTGTTGCTCGTGGTAGCGTTTTTCTTCCTCCTGGATGAGATACCGCTCCTCCAGGAGGCGGAACGCTTTGGCGTTTTCCATGGCGAGGGCCGCCTGGGCGGCAAAGTAATCCAGAATCTCGACATCCGTTGCCGCAAAAGCGCTGGGGAACAGGCGGTTGTCCAGGTAGAGGACGCCGATGACTTCTTTGCGCAACAGCATGGGTACGCAAATGCACGAGCGAATCGCCCCCCGGGAGGGGTGATCCGACGTGCCATCGTCAAGATAGACGTTACAGCCGGCACCTTTTTGGAATGTTTGCTGGATAAGATCCCGCGAATTGGAAAAATCCTCCAGGGAAACGTCTTCGGCGGTCAGGTTTTTGGCCACTTTGAGATCAAGATGGGTGCCGTCTTGTGAAGGAACGAGAATAGCGCCCCGCTCTGCGCCGGAAAGGCGGCAGGCGGCGGAGAGAATGCGCGTGACAAGCTGCCGATGATCCCGGATCGTCACGAGATCGTGGCCCAGGGCCAAAATGCCCTGCAGCAGGCTTTTCTCGTCTTTGTCTTTAGCCACGAGTTTGCGGAAGTCGTCAGGGATGAGGGCGTCGTTGACTTCCCGGAGACAGGCGACCGCCGGTCCGGCGGTTTCCCGCGCGCTGTTTTCATCGCCGTTGGCCGAACAGGCACGGGCCAGATCCAATTGGGCGGCGGCACTCTGTAGACGGTGACCGGACATTTCAAGCATGGCGACGGCCTTGTGCAGGCCTTCGATAACGTCGGGCAGGGGCCGTCCCTGCAGGCGGTGGTGGAGCGCCTGGTAGCGATGCCCGACGCCTTGCATAAAAATATTCTGGCCGCCAACCGCTTTCCGAATCTCTTCTTGCAGGGAAAACCCTTCAACCCGCGGCAGTCTTCCCTGAACCATGGCCCAGCACATTTCCATGACCATGGGGTAGTTGCGGAGGCCGATCTGGGCTTTGCGGCTCAAATCTGAAAACGATTTCAGATGTTTTACCGCGGCCTTCGACTGGCCCATGAGGTACCGGCTGTAAGCCAGGCCGAGTTGGGCGCTGACCTGGGCAAAAACGTTCTGGCCTTTGACAGCCTGGTCAAGGGCTGTCGTAAACAGGCCGACGGCTTCGCCGATCCGTCCCATGTCGCAGAAAATCATGGCAATGGTGGTAACGGCATGGCTGGCCAGACCTAAATTTTCCGATTTTTCGCAGTGCTGGCGAATGGTGTCGAGCATGCCGATGCCCTCGGCGATGCGGCCGCAATGGGCATAACAGCTGCCGATGGTAAGGCGGGCGAGGAGGGGAAAGTGGGCGGTGGGGATTTTGTCGATTTCGGGCGCATACTGCTCATAGCTTTCCATGGCCTCGCGAAAACGGCCCTGCCAGTAGTGGAAGTGCATGCGGAATATACGGGCGGAGCGCTGGAAATTGTCGTCCGTTATATGACGACTGATGGCCCACCCTTTGTCAAATTGCGCAAGTGCCGCCGCATAACTTGCCCGCAGCCATTCCTGCTTGGCCAGATGCATGTGGACAAGCGCCTGGCCGGAAACGGCCTTGCGGGCTTCGGCGCGCGCCATGGCCTTGTGGAGGATGGCGATGGTGCGTTCAATATCCGCCGTGGCGGAGGATAGTTTGGAAAACTGAATGGCCGTGTCGATGAACAGGTGGTCCGTATCGCTGTCTTTGTCAAGGCGCTCCAGATCTTCCAGGGCCTTGCCGTAGCAAGCGAGGGCGTCGGCGTCCCGGTAAATTTTTCGGAATGCTTCGCCGGCCGCGATCAGCAGGCGGCAGCCGTCCAGCGTGTTGGTCATGCCAAACAGAAGGTCGGCCAGCGCCATCCATTTGGGCAGGGATCGATCGGGGTCCCGCATCAGGATGTCGACCGCCTGGCGGCATCGCGACGGCAGGGTTTCGGGCCTTAATTGATTGCGGCACCACAGGCGGTGGTCTCCCGTGGTGAAACAATAACGTCCGGCATTTTTACGTGACACCCAGCCCCGGCGTTCTCCCTCCTCCAGCGCGTCCAGGATGACCGAGGCGCTTTCCCCGGACAGTTCCAAAAGCCAGTCAATCGAGAACTCGCCCTTGAACAAGGCGGCCAAGGGAAGGGTGGCGACAAGGTTTTCGGGAAGGATGGGATCAAACGCAGAGGACAGATTCACGGGGTTGGCAACCTTTGGTCGGTCGATAGCGATGATGGCGCCGCGGGACGATTCCGCGGCATTTTCATTAAAAGAGAATAGATTATTGACGAATAATTGTCAAATTATAACACGAATAATGGTAAATATTATTAATTGTAGTGAAATTTTTCCGCTCAATTTTCTCCGTTTTTTTATATCTGCTTGAAATCAATGATATAAAAGTTCCCCATCACGTTTGGCGCACCATTTGCTGTTACCCCCCCTGACAGAGATTCTGATTTTTTTCCCTTCAGTGTTTCCCCCACTGGGGTCGAACAAGGAAATGTTGCCATGCCTTTTGAAACTGAAATGGAAACCTTTCGGCAGCGCGTGGCGCACAGCATGGCCATGGGCGGACCGGACAAGATTGCCCGTCGCCAGGCGGAAGGCAGGCTCGATGCCCGGGAGCGGATCAACCGCCTCCTGGACCCGGGATCCTTCTTCGAGGTGGGCCGCCTGAACCATTCCGACATGCCTGACGTGGCGGCCAAAACCCCGGCCGACGGCAAGGTCGCCGGTTATGGTGAAATTGCCGGCCGCCCGGTGGCGGTTATCTCCAACGACTTCACCGTCATGGCGGCCACTTCCAGCCGCGTGGCCGCCAAAAAGGAAACCGAATTGAAACAACAGGCCGCCAGGGCCGGCTACCCGGTGATCTACCTGGGCGAGGCCGGCGGGGCCCGGATGCCGGATATCATGGGCGCGGCCGGGCTGGCGTCTTTTGGCGGCGGCGGTTGGGACAGCTACCTCCAGGCCATGAGCCGGGTGCGGCAGGTTCCGATGGTCACGGCCGTCATGGGCGAATGCTTCGGCATGCCCACCTGGATGGCCTGTCTCTCCGATTTCGTGGTCCAGGTCAAGGGCAGCGCCATGGGCGTTTCCGGTCCGCGTGTACTGGCCCTGGCGCTGGGGGAAACCATTACCAATGAAGAACTGGGCGGGTGGCAGGTGCATGCCGAAGTCACCGGGAACGTGGATCGCGTGGCGGAAACCGAAGACGAATGTCTGGCCCTGATCCGCCGGTACCTGAGCTATATGCCCCCGCACCTGGAGGAACTGCCGCCGTCGGCGCCGGTGCCTGAAAGATCCGGGGACGGGATGCCCGACATTCTGGATTTCCTGCCGGAAAAGCGCAACCGCACCTACAACATGGAAGCCATCCTGACCTGCATCGTTGACCGCAACAGTCTTTTCCCGATCAAGCCGGATTTTGGCCGGTCGGTGATCACCGCCCTGGCCCGCATCGACGGCGAGGTGGTGGGGCTGGTGGCCAGCCAGCCTCAGTTTGATGCGGGGGCCATGAATACCGACGGCATCGACAAGGTGATCAGTTTTCTCTGCCTCTGCGACAGTTTCAACATCCCGCTGGTTTTCTTTCACGACATTCCCGGCTTCCTGGTGGGCCGGGATGCGGAACGCAACCGCGTGGCCGCCCGGGTGATGAACTACATGAATGCCCTGGCTCTGGTCAGTGTGCCCAAGATTGCCGTCATCGTACGCAAAAGCTACGGCATGGCTTTCTGGAACATGTGCGGCGCCGGATGCGGCGCGGATTTTCTCGTGGCCTGGCCCACGGCCGAGATGAGTTTCGTGGATCCTTCCATCGCGGCCAACGTGGTCCTGGGCGGCAAAAACGGTATCGACCGCAATTCCCCGGAATGGCAGGCCATGATGCAGCAAATGGTTGATGATGCCTCACCCTACGAGGCGGCCGGGCGCCATTATCTCCACGATGTCATCGATCCCCGCCAGACCCGCGCCTATCTCGGGAGAGCCCTGCGCATTGCCCGAAAAAAGCGCGCCGGGGGCATCGGCCAACATCGTCTGGCCAACTGGCCGACCAAGTTTTGACCCGTAAAACGGGGACCACTTAAGCTAAAGGGAGAATGACCTATCATGACAGCTTCGCGACAACCCATGCCGACCGTTGCTCTTGACGAGGCGCGATTCCTCCGGGGGCTCCAGCGCGATTTCAAGAACACGGCCGAAATGCTGGTAACCCGGGCCCGGGAGATACCGGACCACCCCTATGTCCGCTTTTACGAGGAGACCATCACCTACGCCCAGATGAACGACCGGGCAAACCGGGTGGCCGACGGCCTGCGGCAGCGCGGCGTCCGGCGCGGGGATGTCATTGCGATGCTCATCCCCAATGACCCGGCCGTCTATGACGTCATGTTCGGCGCTCAGAAAATCGGCGCCATACCGGCCGTCCTGAATTTTACCCTCAAGGCGCCCGAGATCGCCTACCTGATCGAAGACGGCCGACCCAGCATCATTTTCGTTGCGGCCGCCTGCAACCCAGAACTGCAAAAAGCGCTGGCCGAAACCGGCCACCGCCCCGAGGTGATCCTGGTGCCCGGGGCGGATGACAGTGACATCACCCGGGAGGACTTCACCGCCTGGGAAACCATCATGGCGCCAAGAGCTGTCGATGAGGCCATGGAACCCCTCTCGGCATCGGACCCTTTCCTGCTGCTCTACTCGTCGGGCACCACCGGTCATCCCAAGGGCATCCTGCTGACCCACGGCGGCCAGCTCTGCGTCTGCCGCGACATGGCCCGGCTGGGGCTGGTTTCCGGGGACGACGTGATGCTGCTGATGCTGCCCATGTACCACGTCAATCCCATCTGTGTCTGGACCTTTCCCATGATGTTCTGCGGACAGACCATCTGCCTGCGCAAGGGATTCTCCCCTGCGGATTTCTGGCCTGCCATCGTCGCGAACGGGGTGACCATCCTCATGGGGGTGCCGGCCATGTACAGCTATGTCTACCAGAGCATTCCCCCGGAGACCGTCGACAAGGCCAATCTGCGCCTGCGCTACGCCTTCTGCGGGGCGGCCCCGCTGCCGGTCGAACTGATTCGCGGCTTCAAAGAGCGGTTCGACGTGGACATTATCGAAGGCTACGGACTGACCGAAGGAACCGGCGTGGTGGCGGCCAATCCGCCGCTGGGGACGCGGAAAACCGGTTCGGTGGGCCAGATTTTCACCGAGCAGGACGTTCGCATTGTCGACTTGGACGGGCAGCCCGTTCCGGACGGCCGCCGCGGTGAAATATGGATTCGGGGGGCCGCGGTCATGGCGGGTTACCGCAACAACCCGACCGCCACGACCGAGACCCTTGTGGACGGCTGGCTGCGGACCGGCGATGTCGGCGTCATGGATGCGGACGGTTTTCTCTACATCGTGGACCGCATCAAGGACATGATCAACCGCGGCGGAGAGAATATCTACCCCCGGGAGATCGAGGAGGCCCTGGCCGGCCACCCGGACATTGCCGAAGCGGCCGTCATCGGTGTGCCGGACCAGGCCTTGGGGGAACGCGTCAAGGCCGTGGTGCAGCCCGCCCGGCCGGACGCTCTCAGCGCCGCGGACATCACGGCGTTTCTGGCCGACCGGTTGGCGCGCCAGAAAATCCCCGAGATCATCGAAATCACGGAGGCCCTGCCCCGCAATGCGTCGGGGAAGGTCCTCAAACGGGTGCTGCGGGAACGCGAAGCAGGCACCGCTGCCTGACAACTGAAATCCGATTGCCAAAGGAGGGCTTCCATGCCTCAGACAACTGTCCATACCGTGACCGGGCCGGTGGCGGCCGATACGCTGGGTCTCACCCTTGTTCATGAACATCTCGTCTTCGGCTATCCCGGCTGGGACGGCGATCTCAGTATGGCCCCCTTCGACCGGGAGACCATCGTGAAGACCGGCGTGGATCTTCTGCGCCAGCTCAAAAGCCGGGGCGTACAGACCTATGTGGATGCCACGCCCAACGACGGCGGCCGCCAGCCGGAGCTGTACCGGGAGATATCGGAAAAGAGCGGTGTCAATGTCATCTGCAGCACCGGTTATTATTTCGAGGGCCACGGCGCACCGGCCTATTTCAAATTCCGAAGCACGCTGGGGGATATCGAAGCCGAGCTCTTCGAGCTGTTCATGAAGGAGATCACGGAGGGCATCCGGGACAGCGGGGTGCGGCCGGGCGTCATCAAGGTGGGCTCCAGCGCCGGCGTCATCACCGATTACGAAAAATCGATTTTCCGGGCGGCGGCCCGGGCTCACAAGGCCACGGGACTGCCCATCATCACCCATACCCAGGAGGGCACCATGGGGCCGGAACAGGCGGATTTGCTCATCGAAGCCGGTGTCGATCCCGCCAAAATCCAGATCGGCCACATGAGCGACAACCTGGATATCGACTACCAGATCAGGACGCTGGAGAAGGGCGTTTTCGTGGCCTGGGACCGGCTGGGCCTGCAGGGCCTGGCAGGCTGCCCCATGGATGCCCAGCGCTATCCCGTACTGACCGAGCTGGTTGATCGGGGATATGCCGGGCAGCTGATGTTATCCCATGATTTCATCGCCACCTGGCTGGGCCGGCCCCTTGTCATTCCGGAGGAGGCCCAACCCCTGATTGCGAACTGGTATCCGACGCACCTGTTCGACAATGTCATCCCGGCTTTGATGGCAGGGGGCGTCACCCGGGAACAGGTCGACCTGATCTGCCGGGAGAATCCCGGGCGGCTGTTCGGTGCCGATTAGCCTTCGGGCTGCCGTTCAAGCCAAATCGGCACGACGCGCCGAAAGTAAATACTGGGGCCGATCAACGCCCCTTCATACGACGTTTGGAATTAAGGAGGCACCATGCGAACCACCGAGCAATACATCAACGCCATGCATCGACTCGATGCGAACCTTTACTACCGCGGCCAGAAAATAGGCCGCGACCACGACGATCTGCAGCAGTCCATAGGGGTGCTGGGGCACACCTTTGCGGCGGCCGCCGACCCGGCAACCGCCGAACTTTGCACAGCCACCTCCCACCTGAGCGGGGAGACCATCAACCGGTTCTGCCATGTGCACCAGACCACCGACGACCTGCACCGCAAGCAGGACATGACCCGCACCCTATGCCGCCATGTGGGCTACTGCATCGGACGCTGCATGGGCATCGATGCGGTCAATGCCATCAACGCCGTGTCCTTCGAGGCTGAAAAGGCCGGCGACGGTGCCACCGCCTATCACCAGAATTTTCTAAAGTGGCTGGACCGTTTCCAAAAAGAAGACCTGGTGGCGGCCTGCGCCCAGACCGATGTAAAGGGCGAGCGCCTCAAACGACCGGCCCAGCAGGCGGATCCCGACGCCTACCTGCACGTCACCGAAAGGACCGCCGACGGCATCGTGGTGCGGGGATGCAAGGTGCATATCACCCAGTCGGCCGTGGCCGACGAGATCCTGGTGGTGCCCACCCGGGCCCTGGGTCCCGAAGAGGCCGACTATGCCGTGGCCTTTGCCGTGCCGGCCGATCACAAAGGCGTCAAGCAGGTGATCCACCCCCACAACATGCGCAAACGCAGTCGTTATCAGCGTGGTTTTGACTTCGGCGCCGTGGATTCCACAGTCATTTTCGACGATGTCTTCGTGCCCTGGGAGCGGGTCTTCCTGTGCGGCGAACACCAGTTCGGCGGGCTTTGCGCCCTGTTGTTCGCGCTTTTCCATCGTCACAGCTATTCCGGGTGCAAACCGGCCATCGGCGATGTCATCCTCGGCCTGGCGGCCCTGGCCGCCGAAGTCAACGGGATCGAAAAGACGCACCATGTGCGCGAAAAGTTGTCCCAGATCATCCAGGTATCGGAATTGGGCTATGCGGCCGGCTACACGGCCTCGGACATGGGCAAGCCGGAAGTCTATATCCCCGGGATGGGATCGGTCCCGTTCGGCCCGGGGGCCTGCATCCCCAACTCCATTTACTGCAACGTGGGTCGCTGTCTCACGGGAGAAGCCGTGTTTCACGAACAGGAGATCCTGTGCGACATTGCCGGCGGCGTGCCGGCCACCTTCCCCTTCGAACAGGATTTTGCCAATGACGACCTCCGTCCGCTCCTGGAGAAGTACGTCAAACGGAATACGGCGATCTCCTCCGAGGACCAGATCCGGCTGTGGATGTTCTTCGGCGACATGACCGTGAGCAGCATGGGCGGGGTCATGAACTACGGCAGCTACCACGGCGGGGGCTCCCCCATCATGGAACAGATTGCCATTACCTCCCAGTACGACATTGAACTGAGAAAACAAATGGTACGGCGGCTGGCCGGGATGAGCGGGGTGTGATGGCGGTGGAAAACGCGGAGAGGGTTTGCCGATGAGGGAGATGAGTGCGCGGTTGAACCGGCAGCGTGGCGCCACCCTTGACGCGGCGCGGCCGGCGGCCATAAACCGCCAGCAGGCCCTGGGAAAGCTCACCGCCCGCCAGCGGATCGATCTGCTGCTGGACCCGGGAAGCTTTTTCGAACTGGGCCAGCTGGCCTGGGCACCCGCTATCCCGGACAAAGAGACCCCGGCCGACGGGGTGGTCACCGGGATGGGGCGGATCGACGGGGAAAAGGTGGCCGTCATCAGCTATGACTTTACGGTCATGGGCGGCTCCCAGGGGGTGGTCAACCATGCCAAAACCGATCACATCCACAAGATCGCCCTGGAGCAGGGGGTCCCCATGATCTACCTGCTCGACGGCGGCGGGGCCCGGGCCCAGGAACTCGATACCCAGGGCTATTACTACCCGGAGATGTGGTACGACCAGGTGCGCATGTCCGGCTGGGTGCCCATGGCCGCCGCCGTTTTGGGGCCCTGCTATGCCGGGCACGCCAACCTGGCCGGTCTTTCGGATTTCGTGGTGATGAACGCCAAGACCGCCTCCATGGGGGTTGCCGGCACCCACCTGGTGCGGACGGCTCTGGGCATCGACCTCTCGCCCATGGAACTGGGGGGCGCGGCGATCCATGCCGAGCACAGCGGGGTGGCCGACATGACGGCGGATGATGATGCCGGCTGCCTGGAGAAGATAAGGGCCTTCCTGTCCTTCCTGCCGTCCCGGGCGGACCGGCGCCCCCGGGTGATCCCGTCCACGGACCCGGTGGACCGCCGGGATGAATCCCTGCTGGATGCCGTACCGGCCAACCACAGCCGCGGTTATGACATGTACCGGGTGATCCGGGCCGTGGTCGATCACGGCGATATCTTCGACATCAAGGCGGAGTGGGCCGGCAACATGATCACCTGCCTGGCGCGTTTGAACGGCCGGCCGGTGGGCATTGTGGCCAATCAGGCCATGGTGATGGCGGGGGTCATCGACAGTCCGGCGGCCGAGAAGATGGCCCATTTCGTGGAAATGTGCGACGCCTTCGGGCTGCCCATCATCCTCCTGGCCGATGTGCCCGGATTCATGGTCGGTCCCGACCACGAGCGCAGCGGCCTGGTGCGCCGGGGCATGAAAACCCTCTATGCCCTGGGGCATTGCACCGTCCCGGTGATCAGCATCGTCATCCGCAAGTCCTTCGGCATGGGGGGCTACATCATGGGCTCCCGGGGGTTCCGGCCCAATTTACTGCTCGGGTGGCCCACCGCCGAGATGGGCGGCATGGGGATCGGCGGGGCCGTAGAGATCCTGCACCGCCGGGAAATCGCAGCCAGTGCCGATCCGGAAGGACTTCGATCCCAACTGACCCAGGCGCTGAGAGAAAAAATGCAAGCGGAAGCCCTGGCCAAAAACTACGGGTTCGACGATGTGATCGATCCCCGGGACACCCGGCCGGTGCTGATCCGTGCCCTGGACGCGATCGATTGCAAGGCGCCCGGCCTGCCGCCCAAGAAACACGGAATCGCCCCGTTTTAAACTGACGACAGGGGAAAATGTTATATTTCCTGAACCAGGTGGAGAAAGAGGAGAGAAGACCATGGAAAAGATCTGGATGAAACACTGGCCCGCGGATATCCCCAAGGAAATCACCTTCCCCCAAGGCGAAGTGCCGGTTTTTGAATATCTTCGTCTGGCGGCCGCGAAACATCCGGACAAGGCCGCCATCATCTACTACGGTCGGGAAATCAGCTACCGGGAACTGGATGAAGCCTCGGACCGGTTTGCCAACTACCTGTTGGACCTGGGGCTTTCCAAGGGGGACCGGGTGGGGTTGTTTCTGCCGAATTGCCCCCAGTACATCATCGCCCATTTCGGGACGCACAAAATGGGCGGCATCGTTTGCCCTTGCAGCCCCTTGTTCAAGGCGCTCGAGCTTGACTATGAAATCAACGATGCGGAAATGAGCGCCCTGGTCACCCTCGACCTGATGCTGCCCATCGTCGATGCGGTCAAAAAGCAGGCCCCTTCGCTGAAAGGCGATCGCGCCGTTATCGTCACCAACTTCAACGATTATCTGCCGGCCGAGCCCACCATGGCGCTGACCGATGCCATGAAGGTCCCCAAAACCCCGGTGGCGGCGGCATCCGGCATCGATTTCATGGATGCCCTGGCCGGTGCCAGCCCGGAACCGCCTGCGGTGGCCATCGACATCAACGAGGACATTGCGCTTTTCGAATATACGGGCGGGACCACCGGCCTGCCCAAAGGGGCCATGCTCAGCCACCGGGCCAATCTGTACAAGCCCACGGCCGTGGCTACCATCTGCGGTCTCACTCCGGAGAGCCGGGTGCTTTCGGTAATGCCCTTTTTCAATATCGCGGGCATGCTGTTTATCATGGCGCCCGTCATAGCCGGCGCCACCATCATCGTCGTCACCCAGTTCGATCCGTTGGCTGTCCTGCAGGCCATCGACCGGCACAAGGCCACCTTCTGGTACAGCGCCGTGCCCATGAATTTGCAGGTCATGGGCCATCCCCAGGCCAAGGACTTCGATTTGAGCAGCCTGAAATTCAACTTGACGACATCTTTCGTGGTTTCCCTGAATGAAGCCATCGCCCGGCAGTGGGAGCAGTTCACCGGGGGCTGCCCCCTGCTGGAAGGCGCCTACGGGCTGAGCGAAACCCATACCGCCGACACGTTCTGCCCCCGCGACAAGATCAAGTACGGCTCCATGGGGATCCCCGGCCACGACCAGGAATTCAAAATCGTCGACTTCGTTACCGGGGAAGAAGTGCCCATCGGCGAAGAAGGGGAAATCGCCCTGCGCAATCCGGGCTGCATGAAGGGCTACTGGAAAAAACCCCAGGCCACCGCCAACACCCTCGTGGACGGGTTCGTTCACACCGGCGATGTGGGCAAATTCGACGAAGACGGATACCTCTGGTGGCTGGGGCGGATAAAGGAAATGATCAAGGTCTCGGGCTTTTCAGTTTTCCCGGAAGAAGTCGAACTGCTGCTCAACAACCACCCGGCCGTATTGGAGAATGCGGTCATCGGCGTCAAGAACGAGAAGAAGGGAGAGGTGGTCAAGAGTTTCGTGGTGCTGAGCCCCGACTATGAGGGCAAAGTGACCGAAGAGGAGTTGATCGCCTGGTCCCGCTCCAATATGACGCCCCACAAAGTGCCGGCGCATATCGAATTCCGGACGGAACTGCCCAAGACGGGTGTCAAATTGCTGCGGCGGGTTCTGCGGGACGAAGAAGCGCAGAAGACTGGCGCTGGCGCCTGAACTGTCAACCGGGATATCCCGAACACGTGAAATATTCGGGCTATACCAAAACGGGAGGGCGCGGCCACGAAACCGCCAGCGGTCGTTGGCCCCGCTCGCCCCAGGTTTCGGGAACAATACTGATGCCGCCGCACATTGTCATTCCGGTGGGCGGCTGAATTGCTTCGGTGGGAGGAAATGGTGAAAAACATCAGCACGGTCTTGTGTGAAGAGCAGGGGCGGGTTCTCCATGATATCGAACGCGCCATCGAGGCGCCCGGAACCGTGGAGGATGCCGGTGAATCTTCGGCTCCGGCTACGGCGGCCGATTGGATCCGGAAAGTAGCCGTTCTGGGGGCCGGCACCATGGGGACCCAAATCGCCTGCGTTTGTGCGGTCCATGGTTTGGACGTGACGCTCTACGACGTGTCTACGGAAGCACTGGGCGCGGCGGCCGCTAAAATTGACAACGCGGCCGGCCGGATGAAGCTGTATGAACCGTTCGAGGATCCGGACGCCATGGCCCATGCCCTGGCAAGCATTCGCTATACCACCGACCCGGTCGAAGCCGCCCAGGACGTGGACCTGATCACCGAATCGGTGCCGGAGGACCCCCGCCTCAAGGCCCGGGTTTTCGGGCAGTTCCATGCGGTCTGCCCCGAACGAACGCTTTTCACCACCAATACGTCATCGCTGCTGCCGTCCCAGATCGCCGAGGCCACCGGACGGCCGGACCGTTTTTGCTGCCTGCATTTTCACGACGTCTTCCACACCCGCACGGTGGATGTGATGCCCCATCCGGGTGCGGCCCGCCAAACGGTTGACACGGTGGCCGCCTTTGCCAGGCGGATCGGCCAGTCCCCCATTGTGATGCAGAAAGAACATGGCGGCTATGTCTTCAACAGTATGCTCATTCCCCTGCTCCAGGCCGCCCTCGATCTTGCGGTCAGGGAGGTTGCCGCGGTTGCCGATATCGACCGGGCCTTCATGGCAGTGATGCGCACCAAGGTGGGGCCCTTTGGCCTCATCGACAGCATCGGTCTGGAGACGGCCTGGAAAGTCACCGCCAATCTGGAACGCGACCAGGGCATCCCGGAGGGAAGCGGGAAGGCGGCTTTTCTGAAAAACTATATCGACAGGGGCAAACTGGGGGTCAAATCCGGCGAGGGCTTCTATTCCTATCCATCCCCGCTGTTCCTGGCGCCTGATTTTCTGTCCCGTACCGAATAAACTTTGACGGGATTAATGATATCCCCTCAAGGTTTAAAAAAGCTTGCTGCCCACTTTGGCATCGACCGCGGGGGAGACAAAGGTGGCCTCACCGCTCTCGGCCCTGGGATACTGGACGCCGAGAACGAGCACCTCCGATGTTACGGGCCCCATCTGCCGGGGGCCGAAGTTCAGGACCCCCAGCACCAGTCGGCCCTTGACCTCTTCCGGGGGATGTTGCGTAAAGCGGCCGTAGCTCACCCGCTGGCCGAACTTGCCGAAATCGATGGTCATTTTGTAGGTGGGTTTGTGGGTGCGGTTTTCAGGCTGGACGGCGGTTATTCTTCCCACGCGGATGTCCAGTTTGTCGAAGGAGTCCTCGAAAGCGACGACGGGTTTTGTCTCTCTGGCCATTTTTAGCCTTCCTTTGCATATCCAACTATTAATTTTGATCTAAACCTGCCACCACTGGCGGAGGATTTGGAGAGATTTGACCGATCCGGTTTAATTGAATTATTCCTTTTCTTTTCCGGAAAAGAAAAGGAATCAATCACGCCTTTCATGAAAACGGCGTGACAGGCTTCAACCGCCCGTGCCCCGCTTAACCATGCGCGTCGTCGGTGCGGCCGGAGCACGCGGAAACTCGCCCCGCTTTCAGCGGGGCTCAGACAGTCCGCGCGCTTTTTTCCGTCCGCCCCGCCGATGCTCGGCGCGGGACAATGGGAAAGCCAAAACCATAATGTTAAAAGTCGTTTCAAGCCCCTAACGATGGGGCTATCGATAGCCCCCCTTTTTGCGGGAGGAAACTTTTTCAAGACAGAATGCCGGTCATCTCGACGGCAGTATATACCAGAAGGATGGAAAGCGTGCTATTGATCCATTTCCGGAACAGGTCATTGTGCAGCTTCAGTTTGATGGCAGCGCCGAACATGGCCCAGGTGGATGTGGCTGCAAAGGCTGTCAGGGCGAATGCCGCGGCAGAGATCAATAGGCCGCCAACGCTATTGGAAATCGGCGCCAGAAAGGTCGAATAGAGGGTCAGGCCGTATACGGCCACCTTGGGGTTGCAGAGCTGCAGCATGAATCCTTTGGCGAAGGCTTTGGGCGTATCCTGAGATGACGACGCCTCCGGACGATAGCGCAGCATTCCCACCGCCAGCCACAGGATATAGGCCGCCCCCAGCCAGCGCAGGTAGCGCTCCGCAGCCGGCATGGCGGTCAGGAGGGTGCTGGAAAGATACGCGCACGCCATCATGACCGCAAAGAATCCGGCCGTGATCCCTGCCAGATAATTCAAGGTTTTCCGGTAACCGACCATGACACCCATGGAGGCGCTGGATATATTGTTGGGGCCGGGGGTGAACGTCGTTACCATGACGAAGGTCGCCAGGGGAATAATATCGAACGGCATATAGGCACCTCTTGCAATGGGAATGGCAATGATGTTATGTTTAGCAACCATTTGTGCGTTATATTAACTTTTGTGCAATATGTTGTCAAGGTGGTTGTTATATGGAACAATCCGTCGATGCTATTTCCGGCAATCTCAGGCGTATAAGGGAAAAACGCGGACTCAGCCTGGACCAGCTTTCCGAACTGACCGGCGTCAGCAAGAGCATGCTGCGGCAGATCGAGATGGGCAAATCCAGCCCCACCATTGCCACCATCTGGAAAATCGCCAATGGTTTGCGGCTTTCGTTTACCGCCTTGCTGCGAAAGCCCATCACCCGGGCCGAAGTGCGGCCCTTCCGCAGTGACCAGCCGTTGACAGGGGCCTCCGCGCACTACCGGCTTTATCCCCTGATTCCCTTTGACCCCCAGCAGTCCTTCGAAACCTATTACGTCGAAATCGATCCGGGAACGGTGTTCCGGGGCGAACCCCACGCGGGCAATGTTTATGAATACGTTTTTGTCCTCCGGGGGGCGATGCAGGTCGCGGTGGCGGGAGAGATATACCCCATCAAGGAAAACGAATTCCTGCAGTTTCAGGCCAACTGCCCCCACGAATATCAATGCCTTGGAAAGAAGATGGCCGCCGCGATGATGCAGATCAGTTATCTCGCATAGGTTTGTCTGCGTTTGACATGAAGACGCCAAATCCGGGCGGCAACCAGGAAAAAGGAGTGGCCCTCATGCGGTTATTCAATCGTCCTTTATTTTTCATCGTTCTCATTTTGGCCGTGGCAGCGGTATATTGGTCCTGGACGCGTTACGCCGGCGAAAGCCGACGCGTCGAAAGCTATACTCGCGAAATTACCCCACGCGGCAACCTGGCGGATTTTGAACAAACCACCATCACCATCTTCAACGCGGCCGCGCCATCGGTGGTCTACATTTTTACCGAAAATGCCGTCTCGGGGTTCTTCGGGGCACGGGAGGTCCGCCAGGGGGCCGGCTCCGGCTTCCTTTGGGATCGCGAGGGGCATGTGGTGACGAATTATCATGTTATCGAGGGCGCCCGGAGGATCCAGGTGCGCCTGGACAGCGGTGAGGCTATCGATGCTACCTTTGTGGGCGGTGCGCCGGATTACGACCTGGCGGTCGTTCGCCTGCGGCGCATTCCCGCCAGCATCCAGCCGATTCCGGTGGGCTCTTCGGTCAATCTCCAGGTGGGGCAGACGGTCCTGGCCATCGGCAACCCCTTCGGCCTTTCTCGGACGTTGACCACCGGTGTGATCAGCGCCCTTGACCGACGGCTGCCCACGGCCACCGGCAGGGAGGTGATCGGCGCTATTCAGACGGACGCGGCCATCAATCCGGGCAATTCCGGCGGCCCGCTGATCGACTCGAGCGGGCGGCTCATCGGGGTCAACACCGCCATCATTTCCGGGTCCGGCAGTTCGGCCGGCATCGGCTTTGCCGTCCCCGTGGACGTGGTCAACAAGGTGGTGCCGCAGCTCATTGCCAAGGGCAAATTCCCCCGGCCGGGCATCGGCATCATGGTGCTGGATGAAGAAACCACCGCCAGCCTCGGTGTGGTCGGGATCGTCATCGAGCGCGTGGCGCCGGGGTCCGAAGCCGAACGGGCCGGACTGGAAGGTATCGACTACCGCCGGCGTGTCCTGGGCGACGTGATCATCGCGGTAAACGGTGTGTCGACCGCCAGCATGGAAGATTTCGTGCGCACGCTGCAGACCCTGGAAATCGGCCGGACGGTGCGCCTCAAGGTGCAGCGGGGGGACCAGGTGCGCGAGGTGGATGTGACCCTCATGGACATATCCTGATGCTACTCAGCCGTATGCGACGAGAAGAATCCGGCCAAACTGACCACCAGTTCGGCCATGAAACCGAAATCCAGCGTCTCTATTGTGTCGGAGGGCAGGTGATAATGGGGGTTCCGGAAATAGGCCGAATCCGTCACCATGACGGCCCGGTAGCCTTCGCTCCAGAAAGAGGCGTGGTCGCTTAGGCGGACCGACGGCAGAATCCAGCCGTTGAACGGCACGGTCAGCGTCACCACCTGCAGATGGGGGTTGCGCTGGAAACTGGTGTGCAGCCTGCGGGTAAAACGCGATGACTTCCGATTCCCCACGATGCCGATGAAGTTGCCTGTCTCCGGGTATCCGAAAAACTGCAGGGGAAAGGGATAACGCTGGCAGCCCGGTTCATGGCAGGTATACCCCACCATTTCCAGACAGATCATACCGTCGATGGCCAGGCCCGCCTGTCGGGCCCGGGCGGCAAACACCCGGCTGCCCATGTATCGGGTGCCGTATGCCGGCGGTTCTTCCAATGTAAAAGCCACGAACGTGATGGCCGGGCCGCTTTTGGGTTGGCCGTCTGCATGCGTCACCGCCCGGGCGGTCTCCAGCAAAACGGCCACGGCGCTGGCATTGTCGTCGGCCCCCACCGTGCCGCTCACGGAATCATAATGGGCGCCCAGCACGTAATGCCCCGAAGGGCGGCCCGACGGCCGATACCTGGCAACAATGTTGCTGACCGGAGCCCCCCTGTATTGGTAAGTCTGCCGCTGCACTTCGAGGTGGAATGCCTCCAGTTGTGATTGGATATAGGCGGCGGCCAATTCGATATGCTCGGGTACGCGTACGCTGCGTTCACCGATGGTGCGGGTCAGCGTGGTCAAATGGTCGTGTAGACGGTCGGTGATCATCTGCTTGTCCATACGGGGCGCTCCCTTCCGCATCGTTGATGGACCCGCGAGATCCCCCACGGATACCAAAGCCAATGGTACAGCCCAAAACACCATGGACAGGATGACGTTTTGCCGGCGGCGAGGTTGCATTCATAATTGGAACACCGCTTCGCAAAAAATTCAAGCAGAGACTGGACGGCGCGTGTGATCAAATGATTTGACAAGCGGGCCGGCTTCCGATATCTATTGTCACTATCGAGTGACAACAATAAAGGCCGAGACGTATGAATTCTCAAAAATCGCCTCAAACTGTCCGGAATAGAGAAGAAACCCGCCGTCGCCTTATTCAGGCTGTCGGCGCGCTTTTGTCCGAACACGGCTTCACCGCACTGGGGGTCAATGCCGTGGCCCGCCAGGCCGGTGTCGACAAGGTTTTGATTTACCGGTACTTCGGAGGGCTTTCAGGGCTGATGGCGGCCTTCGGTCGCGAAGGTGACTTTTGGCCATCGATGGACGAACTGGCCGGGGGCGACATCGAGGCTTTCGCGCAATTGCCCCTGGAAGAAAAAGTTGCGCAATTTGCTTATCATTTTGTCGACGCCATCCAGCGGCGTCCGCTGACCCAGGAAATCATGGCCTGGGAGATGGTGGAGCGCAACGACCTGACCGTGGAACTGGAAACGATTCGCGAAACCATGATGTTGCGATTCATCGAAATGTTTTTCCCTGAAATGCAGCCGCGGATCGACATGCAGGCCCTGAGCGCGATTTTCGGGGCGGCCATCAGCTACCTGGTGTGCCGCTCGCGGCACATTCGTTATTACAGCGGTGTGGATCTGCAATCCGACGCCGGCTGGGAGCGCTTGAAGAAGGCCATGGAGCTCATTGTCCGGGGGATCATGGCGCAACTGAACTGAAGCAAAAATTTTTAATCGAAATGTCACCGATCGGTGATATGGGGAGATTGGTATGCAAATTCATCGCAGAGATTTTTTGAAAAGGGGATTAGCCGCGGGAGCGCTGCTCAGCAGTGCCGGTGCACTTTGGACTTCCTGCAGCGGCATTCGGCGGGACGATTTGCACACGGCGCCGGTGGCGGACAGGACCCTTGCGGGGTTGTCGAAGCGTCACATTGCCATTCTATCATACGCCTCTTTAGCCCCGAGCGGGCACAACAGTCAGCCCTGGGTCGTCAGGGTGGTGCGCCCGGATCAGTGGATCATCGCGGCGGATCCGGCCCGCCGCCTGCCGGCGGTGGATCCCGCCAGCCGGGAACTCATGCTGTCCCTGGGGGCTTTCGCGGAGAATCTGTCCCTGGCGGCGGGAACCTTCGGTTTCAGGGCCCACATGGACGTCATGGCGACAACCAGTGCGGACCGGGATGTCATAGTGGTGCGGTTGGAGGAATCCAAGGTAGTGGATTATCCGTTGGTACGCATGCAAAGCCGAATGACGGCCAAGCACGGCTACCGCTCTGATGAAATCAAACCCGAAGATGTTGCGGTGCTGTCCGCTCCTTTGAAAGATCGCCTCTTTTACTTTGCCCGGGGGACGACGCACGCCCGCTGCATCGAGGAGGGCGTTGTGGAAAATTTCCGGATCCAGTCCAATCGGGACGCGGCCCAGGAAGAATTGGTCCGGTGGCTGCGGCTGAGCAATGCCGAGGCGGAACAGTATCGCGACGGTTTGACGACGGAAAGTATGGAGATCCGCGGGCTCAAGGGCTGGTTCGTGCGCAATTTCGTCAACAAGGCGGATTTTTTGAAGGCCGGCTATCGGCGCCAGGGGGCCGATCTGACGGCAGAACTAGCGCAGCAGGGCGGGGGCTGGTTCATCATAACGAGCCACGGCAATACCGTGGCCGACTGGATCGACACGGGCCGAAGATTCCAGCGCCTGGCGCTGATAGCCCGCGAACGCCGCATCGCCATCCACCCCATGACCCAGATCCTCGAGGAAGAAGAAGGGCGGCAGCAATTTGCCCAAAACCACGGCAGTAATATCTTTCCCCAGTTCGTCCTGCGGGTGGGCTATCTATCCCGCTATCCGGAACCGGTAAGTCTGCGGCGGCCCGTGAGCTGGTTCGTTAAAGCCGGATAAGTGGCATGGGTTAGATGACACGAATCACTTTCCATTTACCCTGCCGGAAGCGCCAGAAGGATACCGCGAAAAGCGACAGCACATACAGGGTCAGCACCGCCCAGCTGGCATAGAGCCCTCCGTCTGCGTACACCGTGATAAAGGTCAGCGGCAGGACCATGACAAAGAGGGAGGCCAGGCCGATGCTCCACATGATGAAGCGGGTGTCGCCGGCCCCTTTCAGCACCCCGATGAAGGTGAAGTACATGGCGTCGAAAGCGATAAACAGGGCCATGATCCGCATCACCACAACCCCCCTATCCAGCAGCTCCCAATAGGCGGCACTGCCCTTTTCGGCCATGATGAAAATCGTGAGTATCCACTGTGGCGCCAGGCCTAAGAACAATCCGAGGGCGATGGTGTAAGTCAGCAGCACGGCGATGGTTTGCCGGGTGAAGCGCAGGGCATCGTTTACGTCATTGCGGCCCAGGGCTTGCCCCACCAGGGTGGACAAGCCCATGGAAAACCCGAAGGCCGGCATGAAGGCAACGGACTCGATCGAAAGGGCGATATTGCTCACGGCCAGTTCCACCTTGCCCAGCCGGCCCACCCAGAAGACAAAAAAGGTGAAGGCCAGCACGTCCATGGCGAACTGCAGGGCGGCCGGCATGCCTTTGCGGATAATACGCCCCAACAATTCCCTGTCCAACCCGCGCCCGGACCACATGCCGTAAAGGCGTTCGTTGTTGCGGTCGAAAATCAGCCAGGCATAGAGAAAGGCGATCAGGGCCCAGCTGCACACCGTGGCGATCCCGGCGCCGCGAATGCCCATTTCCGGGAAGAGCCACACACCGTTGATCAGGGCATAGTCCAGCGGGATATTGAAGGCCATACCCACCATGTTGATCAGCATCACCGGACGGGTTTTGCCCCGACCCGTAAAGAAGCTGGCCAGGCAGGTGCCCAGCACGTTAAACCCGCCCCCCAGGCAGAGGATCCGGAAATAGATGCGTTCCAGTTCCTGTACTTCCGGCGGATGCCCGCCCAGGCGAAAAATGGGATAGGCCGTGAAGGACAACCCCATCAAAACCACCGTGGCCGCTAGCGAAAAGTAGATCCCCTGCCACATGCAGGGGCCGATCCGCCGGTGGGAGCCGGCTCCGGTGTACTGGGCCACGAAAACATTCAAATAGGTGGTAACGCCGGTGAAAAAGGTCAGAATCAGAAAGGCCGCAATCCCGGCCGGCAACGCGGCGGCAATGGCATCGATGGCATAGTTGGCCAGGAAAACCCGGTCGGTAAACTCCATGACCGTGGTGGCCGCCATGGACAGCACCAGGGGCAGGCTGACCGAAAACAAGGCTCTATAGCTGGTGGTGCGGAAATTCATAACCTGCCCGAGACCTGTATCTCTTGGACGCCCTTATGGGTGTCTAAATTAGCATTGGGTTTTGGCCGGTCGAACACCGGCGGCTCTTGTGCGCCAATCGATAAACCACGGGAGCTCGCTTTACAACGCCTGACCACGCGTTGCAATAGGATTGTGGCCGCAGGCGTTACGAAAATACAGACAAACCATGGCCAAACATGCATTTGAAAAGACGGCTTCCGGAAAAAATAGAGGGGACATTTACAGACCGTGACTTGAACCCTGCGAATCCGGTTATTATCCTTTAACCTAACTTGCCCTGCGGGTACCGTCCTGGTCGGCGGCTCCAGGGCAACTTCACCGCCGATCGCCCGGGTGCCCAAGTGCCCCTATCCTTATTTTAAAAACCGACAACGTTCACATGCAAAAGCCGGTTTAACCGGACGAGGAGAACCGTATGGACATTTCCACGACGTATTTAGGCCTGAAGCTCAACAGTCCCCTGATCGCCGGCAGTTCCGGCCTGACCGGGTCGGTCGACAGGATTAAGGACATGGCGCGCCACGGTGCGGGTGCGGTGGTGCTCAAATCCCTTTTCGAGGAAGAGATCTATTTCGAACAGGAAGACATCCTCAAGGAAGCGGAAGCCGACGGGGTGAATCTGGACCAGTTCGACTATTACGATTTTCATCTCAAGGGCGAAAAGGTCGATCGTTACATGAGCCTGATCGAGGGGGCCAAAAAAGCGGTCGATATCCCGGTCATCGCCAGTATCAACTGTCTCTACTCCCATGAGTGGACCGCGTTCGCCCAACAGCTCGAATCCGCCGGCGCCGACGCGCTGGAGCTGAACATGTTCTTCCTGCCCTCGGATTTCAAACGCACGGACCGCGACCAGGAAGCGGCCTATTTCGAGATCGTCGATAAAATCCTGGAGACCGCCTCCGTCCCGGTAGCGCTGAAGATCAGCTATTACTTCTCCAACCTGGGCCCCATGATCCAGCGCCTGTCCCGCACGGGGGTGGCCGGGCTGGTGCTCTTCAATCGTTTTTTCAGCCCGGACATCGATATCGAGACCTTCAAGGTCAAACCGTCCTTTGTCTTCAGCACGCCGGGCGAACTGGCCCTGTCCCTGCGCTGGATCGCCATCATGGCCCAGAAGGCCGACTGCGATCTGGCGGCCTCCACCGGTGTGCACGACGGGCCGGCCCTCATCAAACAACTCCTGGCCGGCGCCAGGGCGGTCCAGACGGCCTCGAGCCTCTACCAGAAAGGGCCGGCGCATATCGCAACCATGCTGGACAGCCTGAAGGACTGGATGCAGAAACACGGGTTCAACGCCCTGGACGATTTCCGCGGCCGCATGAGCCAGGAGAAAGCGAGCAACCCGGCCGCCTACGAGCGGGCCCAGTTCATGCGTTATTTCGGGGGCGATAAGGATGTGACCTGATCTCCGGAGTGCCGGTTGAGTATCTGAGGCCTGAGGATATCGGACGGCTGCGTTAATGCCAGGAACGATGGATATGACTATGGTGAAAATTGTCGAAGTCGGTCCCCGGGACGGGCTGCAAAACGAAACTGCCGCTGTCCCCACGGACGCCAAGGTGGCATTCGTGAATGCCCTTTCAACAACAGGGGTGAGCGAAATCGAGGTCAGTGCTTTTGTCTCGCCCCGCAAGGTACCGCAACTCGGCGATGCCGCGGATGTCTTCCGCCGAATTCACCGAAACGACGATGTCATCTATTCCGCCCTCGTCCCCAATCGGCAAGGACTCGACAGCGCTCTTGCCGCCCGGGTCGACAAGATCGCCGTTTTCACTGCGGTCAGTGAAACCTTCAACCGCCGGAACATCAACACTTCGGTGGCAGGCTCCCTCGGGCGTTTTCAGCCGGTGGTAAAACGGGCCAAGCATGCGGGACTTCCGGTAAGGGGATACCTTTCCACGGCTTTCTGGTGCGCCTTCGAAGGCCAAATCGCCCCGGAAGCCGCCGTGGCCCTGGCACAAAGACTTGTGGACATGGGCGTCGATGAAGTGTCGATTTCCGACACCATCGGCAAGGCGACGCCGGACGACGTCGCGCGCCTGCTCGATAGGCTGTTACCAAAGATTCCGGCCGACCGCATTGCCGTGCATTTTCACGATACCTATGGTCATGGCGTGGTGAACACCCTGCGATCCTGGGAGTTCGGGATCCGGACGTTCGATGCCAGCGTCGGGGGGATTGGCGGTTGCCCCTTTGCCCCGGGCGCCACAGGCAATGTGGCCACCGAAGCTGTCGTGACCGCTTTGATGAATAAGGGGGCCGAGCTGGCGGTCGATATCGGAAAACTCGGCCTTGCCCGGAATCTCATGGAGGAATTCCTGCGGGCCGAGCGCCGCACGTTGCCGGATCGCGAATCCCAGGCCTGTGCGGTATGCGAACACTTCACCGGTGACGGTTGCTGCCGGCAAGCGGCCGCGCCTGCATAAGGCGCAGGCCGGCGAGCAATCCGGCCACCTGCGAATGGGCCCGGTGCATGCGCTATCAGTCCCAATTTTTCTTCACGTGTTTCCAATCCCCCATCCAGGGGCCTGCCTGACGTTGCCCACTCTATCCCGAATATTTCACCCTGCGGGCGCGTCCGAGATGCTCATTGACCGCGTTATCAGGGGCTTGCGGTAGCAGGCGTACAGCGGCGCCCCTGATGCCTCTCCAATGGACATCGCGAACACGGGAAATATCCGGGCTATGGCGGCGCGTTTACCTCCCATGGTTGCCTATACTTACCGGTCGATAAGATAAATTTCATGGCCCGCCAATAAATTACTTCTGTCGGGCCTTGTCAAATTAGCAGTAATATGGTTTGATGCATATCGCTCTATTATTATTGCCTTTTCTGGCTTAATTATTTTTTGACGGAAGCTGTTGGGCTAGAATGTCGTTAAGCGGTGAATTTTCCTAGAACAACCACCTTGCTATGCACGGAGCTCCAGAATGAATCAGGCTGCGGAAGGGTTGGCCGAGACCTCAGAATCGCGTAATGCCCTGACCGAAATCGACCAATTTCGTGACACGCTGATGCGAAACCTCTTATTGATCATCGGGAGCCTGGCACCATGTGTTTTAATCATCTCTTCATTTCGAAGTGCTATCATTGGGGGGCATCCTTTGCTGCTGACCGGTCAATCCGTCGGCTGCTTAGTGCTCGTTTTGGCCGCGTGGCAGCGACGGCGGCTGTCCGCCTGGTTTTGCGGATGCCTGTTGGCCGTTATTTTTATCGGATTTGGGATGGCAGGCCTCTTGTTTCTGGGCATCAGCGGAATGGGGATTTTTTTTCTGATTTGCGCCCAACTGCTTGCCACTTTGGGGTGCGGGACACGGGCCGGGCTGATCGTCCTAATCGTCAGCCTGGCATTTTTGATTTCGATTGGCGTTACCGTCAACCAGCAGTGGCTGCATTTTGCGGTTGACTTCAACCAGTACAACACCTCGGTTGCCGCCTGGGTTACCTCCCTGGTCACCGTCGCTGCCATCATGATGCTGATGTGGCTGGGGATCGAACGGTTTTTTGGGTATATGACCGGCGTTATTGTTACGTTGGATCGAAAGTCTTCCGAACTCAGCTTTTCAAACCAGAGGCTGCAAAATGAGATCCGTGACCGCCGCCGGGCCGAAAAGGAAATAATCAGTCTTGCAAAGGATCTTGAACAGGCCCGCAAGATGGAGATTATTGGAACGATGGCCGGCGGGGTGGCCCATGACCTTAACAATGTTTTGAGTGCCATTACCGGGTACCCGGAATATCTGCTGGCGTCGATAGACAGGGACAGTGAATTACGCAAGCCGCTTATGGAGATCAAGCAATCGGGGCAGAAGGCGGCCGCGATGGCTCAGGACCTGTTGATGCTGGCCCGGCGGGGGGTCAAGGTGGAGAAGGATTGCGACTTGAATGCGCTGGTCGTTGATTATCTCGACAGCCTGGAATATCGCCGGTTGGTTTCTTTCCATCCGGAGGTTCGCGTCGAGATCTGTCTTGCCCATGATTTGCCTGCCATCCAAGGATCCCCTATCCATCTGGGGAAAGTGATCATGAACCTGGTTTCGAATGCCGCCGAGGCGATGCCGAAAGGCGGGCGGATTGACATTTCGACCGCGCGATGCATTGGCGCTGAGGACTGCAAACCGGCTATCGGCTGTATGAAAGGGCAGGGGGTCGTATTGGAGGTGGCCGACAATGGGGTCGGTATGACAGATAAAGAAGTCGGCAAAATTTTCGAGCCGTTTTTCAGCACCAAGACAATGGGCCGCAGCGGCACCGGATTGGGAATGACAGTGGTGTTGAGTGCGGTACAGGACCATCATGGCGCCATCGATGTCCATAGCGTTGAGAAGCAGGGGACGCGGTTTACCGTTTTTTTCCCGGTCAGACCCCGCCAAGCGCCAGAGGCCCCCCGAAGAAACCACCCCGACCGTGTCAATCGGTCCCTTCCAGAGGCTTCTATCCCGGACATTTCTTGAAATGTCCTTTTTCAGCAAAAGGTCTGCCTCTGAACAGGCTACGCTTTGGGGCGGCCGCTGTCCTGACCCCTGAGGAAAGCCACCACGACGCCAAAGGCTGCCACGGCAGCGCCGGCCAGCATGGCTTTTTGAAATGCGGCCAGGAAAGCCGGTTCCAACGCCGGCGTGTAAATTTTCAGATCCTGCCCGTTGTTGAGGCTCCGGAAGGTGCTGTTGAAAATCAGGCCGGCCGTGGCCACGCCGATCACCATTCCCAGGTTGCGTGCCGTTGCCACGCTGCCGGAAGCAATCCCCCGGTGCCGGGACGGCACGGCGCTCATGGCGGCCGCACTGTTGGGGGAGACGAAAACCGCGATGCCGATCCCGACCAGGGCAAGGCGCCAGGCCATGTCCATTGTGGTGGCCTGGGCGGAAAGGCGCGCAAGCAGGAACAGGGCCACGGCCATCATGGCCATGCCCAGGGTGCATAGCAGGCGCGATCCCATCCGGTCCCAGAGCGCGCCGGCCAGCGGGGCGAAAAAAAACAGGAAGACAAAGGGGATCATCATGGTGGCGCCGACCCGGTGCATGGAAAGGCCCAGGGGATGGACCATGTAGAAGGGCATGAGAAACGTGATGAAGAAGAGACTGACAAACAGGATCACCGCCGCCGCCACCGGCAGGATGAAAAGCCTGATTTTTAGAAGGGCGGGGTCGAAAACGGGGTGGGCGTTCCGCTTTTCAATCTGCATGAGCCCGGCGGCACTGGCAATGAAAAAAAACACGGCCAGGCCCATCTTCGTGGAGGTCGCCCCCCATTCGTTGAAGTGGCTCAGACCCGTGATCAGGGCGCTGAAACAAACCGCCAGCAGCAGGGCGCCCATCCAGTCCAAAGGTTCATGGCGCTTGACCGGCGGCATGCGCGGGAGGATCCGCAGGGCGGCCACCGTGACCACCATGCCGATGGGGACGTTGATATAGAAAATAACCCGCCAGGAAAAATGCTGCAGAATCAGGCCGCCCAGCGCCGGGCCGGTGGTCAGGCCGGCGGCCACCACCATGCCGATCATGCCCAGGGCGCGCCCCCGTTCAGCCAGGGGAAAGGCATCCACCACCAGAGCCTGGGAGCAGGCCATGAGCATGGCTGCGCCGGCCCCCTGCAAGGCTCGGGAGGCGATAAGCCCCGGCGCGCTGCCTGCCATGCCGCAAAGCAGCGAGCCCGCGGAAAAAATCACGAACCCTCCGCAGTACACCAGCCGCCGCCCCCGGATATCGCTGAGCCGGCCGAAGGTCAGCAGGAGCGAGGAAACCGTCAGGAGATAGATCATGGGCACCCATTCGATCACCGCCAGCGTTACCTGGAAGTCGGCCATGATGGATGGCAGGGCGATATTGACGATGCTCGAGTCCAGGGTGGACATGAATACACCGGCGGCCACCAGGAAGAATACCAGCCATTTGTGCGGGAAATGGATCCCCATGTCGTTTGCGGTCCTCATCAAGTTTAGACGGATCGGCTGTTGCCGGTAGATCCAAAAAAAGCCTTAGAGGTGGCATGCACTGTCACGGTACACCAAGGCGGTCACCAACTCAATGCTTTGGGGATTGCGCGTGGGTTGAAAGAAGGCGGGTAAAAAGGGAGCGCTATGCGGGGATATCTTTTGCCTCGCCCTTTTCCTGTTGGGAGAAACGGGCGTTGATCATCAATTGGAAAAGGTCGCCGATCACGGATCGGCCGCATCCGTCTTTGCCGCGCGCCATTCACCTGAAAACCGGTGTGATCCCTCGCTGCTGCGGGCATCAATATTCCAGCTGCCGAACGCCTGGGTATTCGATAACGACCCGGCCATTTTACCGGTGATCGCAGCGGAACCCTCGCTTACGGTTGCATTGCCCCGCATGCGGATATCAACAGCACCTTTTACAATCTTGCCTTTAATGACCCCTTGCATTGTCCCGCTGCCATGCCCTCCCGCGACGCTTCCTATTTCCCCTTGGAAGTTGCCTTTTACCTGGTAGGTATCCTCCTCTTCTTCAACAAGAGAAAAGTACATATCGAGATCGGCATCGATCATCCCGGACAATTTTCCAATCCAAAGCTCACCTTCAGTACCTTGAACTTTGGGTGTGGAAGCACAGCCTGACAATAAAAAGAGTGCGGAGGATACCATGAATAGAACAACCAATCTTAAAACCATCGCATTATTTTTCATCGGTAACCTCCGCCATACCAATAGCCGCAGATTTTTCAGAAATTGAACACTTTGGCTTCCGCGGCCATGTCGATGAGATGCGGGCCGCCGTCCAACTGCATGTTCGTGAAAAAGCCGGCTTCGTCGAGCTGGCGATTTTTCGCACAGGGCGTGCAGATGCCGGTCTCGACTTCTTTTTCAACCAGGTAGGGCAGGTAATCCTGGGGGCAGTCCCCCGTCGTGGTCTTGATGGATAAATCGCGGGATTTGTCGGCCCACATGACCCCCTCATCGATAAAGAACATATTGACCTTGTGCCCCTTGTCATAGGCGATTTTGGCAAACTGAAAACACCTGGTGGCCGCTTCGTTGTCATCTTTGCTCAATACGAACAGAAAATTTGTCATTTAATCCTCCATGTTCGACTTCATTTGATGGTGATAATTTTTGCCCGTCTATCGTAGTGCAGGCGCTATGTTATGATGGTGTTCAATCCTGCCGGCGCTGCCCCCGTCGCTATCCCCGTGACAGGCGCTTCGGATCAAACCGATGCACAATATCCGTTAAGACATATCCCAATTCCGGCCTCAATAACAACCCCTTTGCGGCGGGCCTGGCGGTCTATTCCGAAGATTTCAGGCCATATTGGGGCTGATACCAACAGCAGACTGTGATTGTTAGCGGAGCTTTCGGACAGATCGGGGGCTTGGAGGCGACTGCGGCACGGATGGCGACGGGATAGCGTCTTTCAATGATTGCGGCGGGGGTGGCCGCGAAAACCTGCCTGGCGGCCGGCATGGCGCCGGGGGCCTGCCAATCCCTTGCCGTGGCGGGAATGCTTCCGATATGCGTGTCGCCCGCTTTGGATGGTGATGACGGTGGAGCCCAGGCGCAGGGGGCGCCCGGTTATGGACAGGCCGTATCGATGTGCCGGTCGATAATGGTGCCGCTTGGGCCGGTAATGCCGATAGCCGTAAGAGCGTTTTTTATAACGGTAATGTCCGAACTTATAGGGACGGGTGACATAGGAAAACGCGATGGCCTGCTTCCGTTCGCGCTCGTAACGGGCTTCAGCCGCTTCGATGCGGTCCCGGGCCGCTTCGACGTCTTTTTCGGCCGCTTCAATCCGGCGCTCCAGTTCGGCTTCCCTGCGGGCCAGCTGCTCCTCGCGTTCCTGGATTTCCGCCTGTTCTCGCTCCAGTTCCCGCTGTCGTTCAGTTGCCTGGCGGGTCTGGCGGTCATCCGCTCGGGGTGGTGTTTCATCCGTCCGTAAAAGAAGCTTGGCCCGGGGCGGGGCGTGCACGTTGGAGATGTGCCGGACACCTTCGTCATCGACCCAGATGTAGATATCGGCCCACGCCGGCGCATACCAAAGGCCGACAATGAGGAAAAGGGCATAACTGGCGATATATCGCACGGCAACCTCCCTTCTGACATCAAGAGACTAACCATCCTGCGCCCCCGTGACAATGTCTGTAGCGGCGGGCTTTAGGAGATCAGACGAGCAGGCCCCCTAAAAGTTGACAAACAGGTCGGTGGAATAGGGCCAACCCGGTTATTTCACGTGCCCGCAGGGTGAAATTTTCGGGCTAAAGTGTATGGCCCCACAGGCCGATAACCCTTCTTCAGGGGAATATGGCCCTGGTCGCATTGAAGTCCGTGAGGCCGCCCCTATAAGCTGGGTGCTTTTTCCATAAGAATGGTTTGTATATCACTTTACCGTGACCGGTGGATTGACGATGGGCCGTATCCTGTGATCCACGGGTTGCCCTAAAATCAAAAAGGAATCGAGAAATGGATGAAACCAAAGCAGGCAAATACCTGACCTTTAAACTGGCCGATGAGGATTACGGCGTTTCCCTGTTGAAGGTCCGGGAGATCATCGGCATGATGCCTATCACGAGCGTTCCGCGAACCCCCGCCTTCGTCAAGGGGGTCATCAATCTGCGCGGCAAGGTGATTCCCGTGACGGACCTGCGCATGCGGTTTGACATGGCCGAGATCGACTATACGGATCGCACCTGCATCATCGTGGTCGAGGTGGAAGGCCAGGACGCCAAACTCCAGATGGGCATCGTGGTGGATGCCGTGACCGAAGTCCTGCCGATCAAGGCCGAGGAGATCGAGGCGCCGCCGGAATTCGGGGCCAAGGTCGATACCCATTACATCCTGGGTATGGCCAATATGGACGGGGCGGTCAAAATCCTGTTGGACATCGATCGCGTGATGACCGCCGAGGAGATCTCCGAGCTGGAAAAGGCGGCTTGATTCTATCGCGCAAGCGTCTGTAATGATGAGGGTCGGGGCGGGCTATCGTTTTAGATAGTGCCCATCCATAAAAGGCATCTTTCGGCCCCTGGCGGCGTTCTCGCTCGTTTTCAATCCTCGAAATAGCGGACTATTCCTCCGGTTGACACCCACCGATCGGAATCGATCAGATGGGAAGTCACGCATAGCGGGATAATATCCCGCGGAGCGGGAAAACGCGCTCGGGCCTTGCCAGGAACCAAAATCTACCATTTATGGACGGACACAAGATAGCGCGCCCTTTTTTTATTTGAAGGGGCTAAAATAGGGCCGGACGGGGACAAAGGGTCCGTTTGCGGTTTTGCGATTGAAAAATTGAATGGTTTGTTGCATCCATACCTATAGGTGACCATCATAATTTCATCAAATGTTTGGGCTAACAACCGATCGGCACAATGGAGCCTTCGAAAATGGACTACGACCGCATTGTTTCCATCCTCAAAGACAAAGTAAAGCCGGCCCTGGGATGCACCGAGCCCGTTGCCGTCGCCCTTGCTGCGGCGTGTGCCCTGGAAGAGCTTAGCGGCGAACTTCGGGCCATCGACATCCGGGTCAGCCCCAATATTTTCAAAAACGGCATGCGTGTGGGCATTCCCGGTACCCGCGAAGCCGGAATTCCCATCGCCGTGGCCCTGGCGGTCGTGTGCGGCCGGCCGGCCCTGGGGTTGGAGTTGCTGCAGGATGTGGACGCGGCCTGTATCGTTGCGGCGAAAAAGATCATGGAACGCCAGGTTATCACCGTCGAGCTGGAAGAAAACAAGGCCAACTTCTACATCCAGGCCGTCGTGAAGAGCGACCAGGGTTCGGCCCGCTGTGTCATCCTGAACAATCATACCAACATTGTTCTGGTGGAGAAAAACGGCGATGTTCTTTTCCGGAAGGAACCGGAGGAAGACGAATCGTCGGACAACGACACCGTGACCGTGGAAAAACTCGGTGGCCTCACCATTCGGCAGCTGCGGGAGATTATCGAAACAATTCCGTATGAAATGATCGCTTTCCTCGAAGAGGGTGCGCAGATGAACATGCAGATGGCCCATATCGGTCTGAAGGAGTCCTCCGGTCTCGGGCTGGGGGCCGGGCTGGGCAAGCTCATCGAAAGCGGTGACCTCGAGGATAGCCTCATCAACAGGGTGCGGATGTTTACCGCCGCCGCCACCGACGCTAGGATGGCCGGCGTCAAGATGCCGGTCATGAGCAGTGCCGGCAGCGGCAACCACGGCATCACCGCCATCATCCCTCCGCTGATGGTCTGCCGGGAGATGGACCTGGACCGGGAAAAGCTGGTTCGCGCTCTCGCCTTCAGCCACCTGGTGACGATTTTCATCAAGGAGTTCACCGGAAGCCTTTCCCCGGTGTGCGGCTGTGCCATCGCGGCGGGGATCGGTGCATGCGTATCCGTGGCCTGGCTGATCGGCTGCAACGACGACCAGATCGCCGGGGCCATCAACAATATGGGCGGCGACTTGGCCGGTATGGTGTGCGACGGCGCTAAAGGCGGCTGTGCGTTTAAGCTGGCCACGGCCTCATCCGAGGCGATCCTTTCGGCACGGCTGGCCAAAAACGATATCTTCATCTCCGACGGGGAAGGCATCGTCGGCAACGGCGCCGAGACCACCATTCGGAATTTGGGCAAGCTGTGCGTCCAGGGCATGGAGAACGTCGACCGGAAAATTATTGAAGTGATGCAGGGCCGCTGAATGCAAAGCGGCCCGCGCCGGCCCGTCACAACGCCGAACATCCCTTCCCCCTATAGCCACTTCTTTATTGATAGTTTTGACCTATTATTTATCTGCGATTAGTCCCCTATTGCCAGATCCGGTTCCATTCATAGCTTATCAGTCAGGAAAGTGAGCAATCAGAAATACTCAACCACAAGGAGACACACCATGGAAAATACACGCAGCGAAGACTACTTCAAAGACGATAACGAAGGCCACGTGGATACGCGTCATTTCAACCACGAATGTGAAAATCCCGATCCTCATCTGGGCTGTGATATGGGCATCGATGTGGCGGGATAAGCCCCTGGGAGGTGACCCATGATAGGAACGATCCTGACGATAGCGATCCTTGGATACTACATCAACAGCTGTGCAGCGAACATCAACAAATACGCGACCTGCAAGGTCTGAGACAAACGGCAGAGCTTCAATCCCAAAGGCACCACAATTATGACCCTACCGAACTGAGCTGAACAGCCTGAACATAGCAGAACCTGAAATGGACCCCACCGGCAGAGCCTCTTTGAGGCTCTGCCTTTTTTGTGCCCTCGTTTCAGATCCTCGACATACTTGAGTATGTACCCCAAGGGCACTTCCTTCGGGGCGCCTATGCGGGTTGCACCCACCGTTGAAGGTTCAATCAGATGGGAAGTCCCGCTTTACGGGAATTCTTGGTCACGCCGTATCTCGAACGAAAATTCTAATTTTGAGATGGCTTCTACGAAAGCGTGCCGACGATTTTGAACAACCTGAACACGTCTTTGGTCATCACGGCGGGGGAATGAACTGTTAACCTGACCAGAAGACTTATTACATACTAAAAATGTTGAGACGGACCACTATTGATGATACATGTCCCGAAACCAATTCGACGGAAATCGTATCATGGCCTCCGAAACGATGATGAGGTCACTGGCAGGAGGAAATTCATTCGTGCAGGAACTCATGGAAACACCGCAGACCGAATCCCGCTTCAAGCTGTTTCATGAGTTGATGAAAAAAAAGGTGCATCGTGTCCTCCTGGTCTCCACCGCCTACGAAGCCTGGATCATGGAGGAAGAGTGCCGGCTTTCCGAGCATATCATCCATGAATATCGCGGGTTGTACCTGAGCCGCCCCCCCCGTCTGGAGTGGGCCTCGTCAACAGCGGAAGCCCTCGAACACCTCGGGCATAAAAATTTCGACCTGGTCATCATTATCACCGACCGGGTGGGCCGGGATGCCTACCGCATCGGGGGACGCATCAAACAAAAAGACCCCGGTATGCCGGTGGTGCTGCTGACCCACCAGGAGACATTGCCGGATACGGATCCCGTGCCCGAGGGGCTGGCCGAGGCCATCGACGATACCTTTTTTTGGGCCGGCCAGGCCGATATCCTGCTGGCGATCATCAAAAGCGTAGAGGATCGGTTCAACGCCGATAACGATACCCGCTGCGCCGGCATCCGTGTGATCCTGTTTGTGGAGGATTCGCCCTACTATCGATCGTCTCTCCTGCCGATTCTTTACAAGGAACTGGTGACGGAGACCCAGTTCGTCATCGATGACGGCCTGAACGAAGAGCATCGTCTGCTGTGCATGCGGGCGCGCCCCAAAATTCTTCTGGCGGATTGCTTCGAGAACGCCCTGGCCCTTTACGAGCGCTTCAAACCATACGTCCTCGGGGTGATTTCAGATGTTCGGTTCCCACGCGCGGGGCGGCCTGACGCCGGGGCGGGCATCGCGTTGCTGCAATACATCCGGCACGACCGCTTCGACATCCCCCTGCTGCTGGCCAGTTCGGAGCCCCACAACGCCGAGCTGGCCGCGACGATTCCGGCGGTGTTCATCGACAAGAATGCCGCCGGTCTGCACGACCAGATCCGATCCTTCCTGATGGACTATCTGGGGTTCGGCGATTTTGTCTTCCGGTCCCCCGACGGGCGGCCGATCGACAAAGCCACCGATATCTACACTCTGGAACAGAAGCTGCGCGTCATCCCGGATGACACTTTTGTGTTTCACTGCAACCGCAACGATTTTTCGCGCTGGTTTTTCTCCATGGCCGAAGTCGAACTGGCCGCCAGGGTCAGACCGGTGCGCGACAGTGATTTCCACAGCGTCTCCCAGCATCGCCGCCATCTCATCCGGATGATCAAGGATCAGCGGATGCGGCGCCAAAAGGGGGTCATCGTCAATTTCGATCGGGACCGTTTCGATCCGGATACGGAGTTCCTGAAGATCGGCAAGGGCTCCCTTGGCGGCAAGGCCCGCGGGCTGGCCTACATGGCAGCGATGCTCCACCGGGAGAGGTCCCTGCGCGAGACCTTCGGCGATGTGGACATTATCGTACCCCAGACGGTGGTGGTCACCACCGATCACTTCGATGACTTTGTGCGCCTGAACCAGCTCGGGTCTGTCATCGCAGAGGAACTGCCCGACGAGGTCATCGCCCGGCGCTTCCGGCAAGGCGATTTTCCGGACGAACTGAAATCGCAGCTCGAGGCCTTCCTCGAAAACGTTCGCGAACCCCTGGCGGTGCGTTCATCGAGTGTTTTGGAAGATGCCCGTTTCAAGGCCTATGCCGGGCTGTACAAAACTTACATGCTGGCCAACGATCACCCCGATTTGGGCTGTCGGCTGGCGCAGCTTCTCGATGCCATCAAGATGGTTTATGCCTCCACCTACTTCAGCCAGCCCCGGGCTTTTTCCAGACGTGTCGGCAATCGCATCGAAAGCGAGAAAATGGCGGTCGTGATCCAGAAAGTCATCGGGAGCCGTTACGGGAATCACTTTTACCCATCGCTGGCAGGCATCGCCCAATCCTTGAACTACTACCCCTTCGCGCGCATGCAGCCGCAGGACGGTATCGCCAACATTGCCCTGGGGCTTGGCCGCTACGTCATGGAGGGCAAGCAGAATTTGCGTTTTTCGCCGCGGATGCCGGACGTTCAGCCCGAGCGCGCCACCGTGGATGCTATCCTGAAAAACGCCCAACAGCATTTCTACGCTCTCAAAATGGGCGAGGAAGCCTGTCGCCTGGGCGTCGACGATGCCGTTACCTTGGCCTGGCGGGAGGTTGCCGATTGTATGGGGGAATACCCGGTGCAACTGCTGACCAGCAGTTACGATCCCGAGGAAGGGCGCCTCAGGGACGCGCCCGCCCGCGCGGGGTATCCTGTGGTGACCTTTGCCGCCCTCCTGAAGCACAAAATCTTTCCGCTGGCGGAGATCCTGACGACCCTGCTGGCCTTGGGACAGGAGAGACTCGGATGTCCGGTGGAGATGGAATTCGCCGTGGATTTCGGACCCGGCCCGCACCCGACGGCCCGGCTGGCGGTTTTGCAGATACGGCCCATGAGCGCCCGTGAGGATATGCTGGCGGTGGAAATCGCGGATGATGAACGCGACCGCGCTTTTTGCGTTTCCCACCAGGCCCTGGGCAATACGGTAAACCGCACGATGTGTGATATCGTCTATGTGGTTCCGGAAAAATTTGACCCGGCCGAGACGGTTGCGGTGGCCGGCGAGATTGCGCGCATCAATGCCGGCCTGGCCGCCTCCGGGAAGAAATACATCCTGATCGGTCCCGGGCGTTGGGGATCGGCCGACCGCTGGCTGGGGATTCCGGTGGCCTGGGGAGACATCTGCGGCGTGGGGACCATCATCGAGGCCACCCACCCGTCGATCAATGCCGAACCCTCCCAAGGGTCCCACTTTTTTCATAATATTACGACCCTGGGTATCCCTTACCTGCATGTCGGCGTGTCCGACGCCGACCGCCTGGATTGGGACTGGATCCGGTCTCTGGATGCCGTCCAGCGGGATACCCATATCGTCCATGCCGTCGCACCGGCCCCGCTGACCATGAAAATCGACGGCCGGCAGCGCCTGGGGATTCTACTGAAACCGGTATCGAATTGACCTATCTGTCCGGCAGCTCCGCGCCGCGCCGCATGATTTTGATATAGCCCGCCTAGCTGAACAGACGGTTGCGCTTTTGGGCCGTCAGCTCCCTGACGATGCCGAGCTGCTCCAGATGGCCAAGCGCCTTGTTAACGGTCGCCGGGGTCATACCGGTTTTCCCAACCAGTGAACCCGAGGTCGCGATGGGATGCGCCATCAGCGCCCGGTGGACTTGCAGGCTGGATGTCGCCGCCCGGCCCAAGCCGCTGATTTTGTCGCGATCCTGGCGCGACAGATCAAGGCGTTGCTGTGCCGTCTCGACCGCCTGGGTGGCGGTAACGATGACCGCCTCGGCGAAGAAATCGATCCAGGCCTCCCAGTCGCCGGTCAAACGCACGTTGTTGAGGAGTTCATAATAATTACCCATTGCCATTTTTTTGTGCCCTCGATGTTTTGGGCGGGGCATTTTCGAGCCAAGGCGGTGAATCGTGCTTACTTTTACCTACGAAAACGGGAGATGTGCCATGGGTTACCTTACCTCCGATTTCCTCAAGGTTTATAAACGTGCCGAAAGAGATGAGCGCCACAAGATGCTTGGCACCATTCTGGAAGCGTGTGAAGGTCTTCCGTCACCTTTGGTTTGACCCCGGATAAATGCAAAGGGGTGGCTATGCCTGCTGACAACTCTGGTGACATGCTGCTGGAGATGATCGTCAGCCTGATGGCTGAATTACACCCCCGTGCCGTCAGGCATCAGGATATCACGCTGGACAGTGCCCTGGATCGTGACCTCGGCCTGGACAGCCTGGCGCGGATGGAGCTCCTGTCCCGTCTGGAGGAAGCGTTCGGCGGCCATTTCCCGGAAAAGGTGATGGCCACCGCCGAAACGCCGCGGGATCTGCTGCGCCACCTCGGCCGCCGTTTGCCGACCCCGGCGGAGACGATCCTGTTTAAAGACAAGATGCCGGTCGAACGGGATACATCCGGGAGGCGCGGTGTCCGGCTGTCCGGCGTCCGCAGTCTGCTGGAAGTGCTGGAACGTCAGGTCGATCTTCATCCCGGGAAAGTGCATATAACCCTTCTGGCGGAAGAGGGACCCCAGCGCATCAGCTACGGCAGGCTGCATGTGGAAAGCTTGAAGGCGGCCGCACGCCTGCGCGCGATGCAACTCGAGCCGGGGCAGACAGTGGCCATCATGCTGCCCACCGGCGCGGATTATTTTTTCTGTTTTATGGGCATTCTATACTGCGGCGCGATCCCGCTGCCGCTTTATCCCCCGGCCCGTCCCTCCCAGATCGAGGAGCACATTCGCAGGCACCGCAAGATCATGGCCAATGCCGAGGCCGCCATCCTGGTCACCGTGCCCGCGGTCAAGGCCGTCGGCCGGCTGCTCAAAAGCCAGGTGCCCGAGCTGCGCAAAATCGTCACGGTGGACGATCTCTATGCCGAGCGGCCGGAGCCCATCGCGCCCCGGCAGACCCTGAATGACACGGCCTTTTTGCAGTACACATCGGGAAGCACCGGGGATCCCAAGGGGGTCATTCTCTCCCACGGCAATCTGTTGACCAATATCGACATCATGGGGCGGGTTTGCCGGGTGACGCCGGCCGATGTCTTTGTCAGCTGGCTGCCGCTGTATCACGATATGGGCCTGATCGGCGCCTGGTTCGGAAGCCTCTGCCACGGCTGCCGTCTGGTGGTCATGTCGCCGCTGTCCTTCCTGGCGCGGCCGCAACGATGGCTGCAGGCGATCCATCAGTATGCCGGCACCATCTCGGCCTCCCCCAATTTCGGTTACGAAATCTGTGCCACCCGCCTGCGTGACAGCGATCTGGAAGGGCTGGACCTGCATACCTGGCGATTGGCCCTGAACGGCGCCGAAACGGTGGTTCCCGACACGTTGCGGCGTTTTATCCGCCGCTTTCAGCCCTACGGCTTTGACGCGAAGGCCCTGACACCGGTCTACGGGCTGGCAGAGACCACTCTCGGGCTGGGCTTTCCGGAGCTTGGCCGCGGTATCCGCATCGACCGCATCCGGCGGGACACCTTTACCGCCACCGGCAAGGCTGACGCCGCAGGGGCGGAGGGCCCGGAAGCTCTTGAATTTGTGGGATGCGGCAAGCCACTGCCGGGCCACCAGATCCGCATCGTCGATTCGCGCGGCCGGGAGTTGCCCGAACGCGAGGAGGGACAGCTGCAGTTTACGGGGCCGTCCTCCTCCAGCGGATATTATCGCAACCCGGAGCAAACCCGGAAGCTGTTTGACGGAAAATGGCTGAACACCGGGGATTTGGCCTACATTGCAGCGGGCGAGGTCTATCTCACCGGGCGTAAGAAGGATGTCATCATCCGGGGCGGCCGCAACATTTATCCCCACGAGTTGGAGGAGGTGGTGGGAAATATCGAAGGCATTCGCAAAGGGTGCACGGCGGCCTTTGCCGCCCACCAGCGGGATGGACCTTCCGAGCGGCTGGTGGTGCTCACGGAATCGCGGATGACCGGGGATAAGGACCTGGCCAGGCTGCAAAAAGAAATCAAGGCGGTAACGGTCGATCTGCTCGGCCTGGCCCCGGACGACATCGTCATCGGCGCGCCCGGAACGGTGTTGAAGACTTCCAGCGGCAAAATCCGCCGTTCGGCCTGCCGGCAGCTCTATGAGAGCGGGCATCTAGGCGCCAAAAGGGCGGCTGTCTGGCTGCAGCTGGTCAAAATGGGCGTGGCCGGCGTTCGCCCCACGCTGCGTCGAACCATACGAAATGTTGCCGCGCTGCTCTACGCCGGATATGTCTGGCTGGTGGTGGCCCTTTTCATCATCCCGGTCTGGTGCGCCGTGATGGTGTCGCCGGCCGGGGAGCGTTGCTGGCGGTTGGTTGCGGCCGCCGTGCGCACGATCTGTTGGCTTTCCGGCATTCGGGTGAGGACCCATGGCGCGGAGAATCTTCCGGCCCATGAACCCTATATCCTGGTGGCCAACCACATGAGCTATATCGATTCGATCCTGCTGACGGCGGTGCTGCCGGAGCCGTGTAATTTCGTGGCCAAGGCGGAACTGGTGCGGAACCCGCTATTGTACCCGGCGCTGAGGAAAATCGAGATCTTCCCGGTGCACCGGTTTGATGCCGAGCAGGGGGTGGCGGATGCCCGCAAAATCAGCGCCGGCACCCGCAGGGGCGCCCGGCCGCTTTTCTTCGCCGAAGGAACCCTGCAGCGCATGCCCGGTTTGCTGCCGTTTCAGATGGGGGCCTTCGTGTTGGCCAGCGAGGAGCAACTGCCGGTGGTTCCGGTCACCATCCAGGGGACCCGCAACATTTTGCGCGGCGGCTCGTGGTTCCCGCGAAGAGGCCGGGTGCGGGTGGATATCGGCCGCGTCTGCCGGCCGGGCGAGCCCGGCTGGCAGGGCGCCATCGAACTGCGCGACCGTGTCCGGCAAACGATCCTCGCCAGGCTCGGTGAACCGGATCTTGCCGGTGAATTTACCTCCCTGCGCCAGATGGACATCGCGCTGCCCGGCAAGCCTTCCGGATGAGTTTTCCTTTATCGGCGCGCGAAGCTATATCCATTTTAGATTCCAAAATATACCGGTTAGGATAACTCGATATATGAATTGACGAACACCACTGGTTGAGCAATACGGATACAGAAAGGATTAAAGACGTTGGAATGATCTCACAAGTAGGTGTATCCGGTCACCGAAGGGTATTTATGGACGAATGTCCCGAATGCTTTTCCAACCTTGGAGGGAAACAACCATGCCTTTTTTTCTTTTGAACCTGTCGTTCATGGTGCTGGTTCTTTTGTCGCCCCTTAACCAAGCAGCGGCGGAGGCGATGGCCCCGGCCACCATCGAAGTTGCCGGACGGGGAACCGTTATAGAACGCCCGGACCGGGCAGTGTTGACCTTTACGATCGAAACGCGTGCCGCCAACGCCAAAGATGCCATCCGACAGAATGCTTCCCAGGCCGAGAAACTGATGATGGCGCTCAAACAGCAAAAGGATCCCGTCGATCGTATCGCCACCACGCAGTTTCATCTCTACCCGGTCTACAACCAAAAAAATCGAAACAGTCCTGCCAGTTACCGGGTCAGCAACACCATTCGGCTGGAGACGACCGCGGTGGATAAGCTGGGCCTGTTTATCGACGCGGCTGCAGAAGCGGGCAGCGGGCGTATTGGCCGGCTTGGTTTCAGCCACTCCCAAATGGATACCCTTGCCCGCAAGGCTGCCGTACAGGCCACTGAAGATGCACGCCGTATCGCTGAAGATCTGGCCCGGGCCGCCGGTGTCACAATCGCCCGTGTACTTAAAATCCGCTATGGTTCGCCATCCCCACCCGGGCCCGTGCGTGCGGAAATGGCCCCGGGTCTCAAAGGGACGCCCATCGAGATCGGCGACCTGACAATCGAAAGGCAGGTTACGGTTATTTTTGCCATCGAATGAGGGTCGGCGGCCGCGCCATTTGCAGGTGCGGTAAGATCGGGGGGAGAGGTGGACGTTTCGTTCCGGCACTGAACCTTCGCATCCAGGGCAGGCCTCTTTGACCGGCCCGTCCACCGGAGCCTTCCGGCCATAGCAGACACACCAGGGCAACGTATTACCGGCAGGGTCGTGGAGGGTGCCAGGTGCAGTGGGCCGGGGGGGGCGAACCGTTGGCCGGAAGTCATGAAAAAAGGCGGTCAGCGACCGCCTTTAACCCTACGATATGCTTTGCCTGAGGTTATCTGCGCAGTATTTTCCTACGCATCCCGGCAAGACCGAGCAGGCCGAGGCCTAACAGCATCATTGTCGACGGCTCGGGAGTCGTGATCGGGCCTTCACCGGCCACAAAATCAAACGTCCGCACAAAACCCACACCCATGGTGTTGCCGGCAATGAATGCCGACTCGACGTCGTACCAGTGCAGGGTCGAATCATAGGTGTTGTAGCCCGCCCACATCATGGCTTCAAGATCGTAGCCCACGCCGACCATCCAGTGATCCGTGCCACCATTCCCGTCCGAATCGACCGTCAGCATCACGGGGTCGCCGGCATCGATCTCAGGCTTGATGAAATTGAGAAAAGCCAGGTCAAGGATGTCCCAAGTGGTGGTGTTCCAGAAGGTGGCATCCGTGGCAAGGTCATCGCCGATGCTATATGCTGTCCAATCATTGGGATCGTACGTGGTCGGTTCCACGTGCACGACGGCATCCAAATAGTGGCCCATGTCGGCGGTGTAGTCCTCCAGGCCGAAGTGCATGTCGGCAGTTGGCCCGAATCCGTCCGCTCCGGTATTCATGTAATTGTAGTGGAGATCCCAGGCCGTGCCCAGCGGGTCGGGCACGAGGTCGCCTGGTGTGGCCAGGCGATTGTCATAGGTATCCAGAATCATGACGCCTGAGGTCGGACCGCATCCGACGTAGCGTCCATTATCCATGTAAGCGGCCGTGTTGTATCCGTAGCCGGTCGCATCCGCGATGGTGACCTGGACCGCCTGGGATTGAGCTGCAAATCCCAGGGCTAATAAAAGCGTTAATCCAATAAGCGCCAAAGGCCTTAAGAATTGCTTTTGCTGCCTAAATTTCATGTTCTCCTCCTTTCATCCGAAAATTATATCGCGTTACGTCTCGAACCCCATCACCCCCTTTCCGTCCAGCCCATCGCGGAAATCCTGGAGGCCTGTCCAGGCAATTACTTTGAAGGGCGTCTTGATCGGCCCTCGTGTTATCGCGTTCGGCACGGCCGTAAAGGAGCAATAATGCCGCTATGAATGCGAGCATGAAAACCGAAAGAACGCATCACTGAAAAACACGGAGCCGATCGATGAAGCAACTGTCCATCGAAAATCATCTACACTTTACGGAATTGTTTAGGGCTGACCTGCTTTGAGGTGAGTACCGCGGACTAAGAAAGTTGATGAGAGGAAGTTATTCTTGCAGCGCAGTGAAATATACCATTCTATCATTGGCACTCGGTCCTTCCATATGCAAAAAACATGCTACTGGTTTAAATTTTAGCGAGACTAAAATTTGTGTTAGATTTCAGCGAGATCGCATCGGTCATTTTCAGGTGCGGAATGGATTCGGTAATGGGTTACACAGCATTTAGGAAATATTTTGCTTATAGGTGAATAATTTTGGTTCTATTTTTCCCCAAAAAATGGGGGGCGGCACCCTTAACCGTTCCCTTTTTTGGCTCTCAAAAACCAACCAAAACATAGATCTTCCATGACGCGTGATCCAGAATTCAACTAGTTTTCGAACGCGAAGGCCTTGATCGGAATCCGAGAAAACAACTCAGGTCACCTGCTGCCAGGGGTTATACTTTCAGGCTGGCAGGGCGCCATCGAACTGCGCGACCGTGTCCGGCAGACGATCCTCGCCAGGCTCGGTGAACCGGATCTTGCCGGTGAATTTACCTCCCTGCGCCAGATGGACATCGCGCTGCCGGACAAATTTTCCGAATGAATATTCTTCCAGCGTCTCTGTGCGGTATATTTTAGGGTCTTCTCCCGAATAGTTGGTGCAAATGAGCAATTGGGTCACAGGGTATTAGCGCTTGGGCATCTCGGGATCATAAGGGTTCCAGGGGTCAAGGGGTCAAGGATCCAGGTGAAATACTAAAAAATTACAAAGAATGGCAAGTATGGCAAAAAGCATATGCGCTTTGTTTGCATCTATATAGTGTATCGAAACGTTTTCCAAAATTAGCAGTGGAAATGGGGTCAATCGAGCGAATGCTGAAAGCTCTGATTAAATCTCCAGAGAACAAACCCTTGGCCACTTGAATCCTAGACCCCTTGGACCCTTTCTCCCAACTAATTGGGAGAAGAACCATATTTTATAGTATGATGTTCACATATAACGCCTAAATAGCTTGATACGGGAGCTGGCAAAGGGCATCGGTTGAGCAGTACCGATGCTGAAATCACCAGGGACCCTTGAAATCTTCCGTGGAAACGGATCCTTTGTTTTGAGGGGCTTGGCACTTCCCCCCCATCACGGCAGTGGGGGCCATCTTTATATTTGACAGCCGCCACCGGGGCGTTTTAAAGAAAATAAATCAAGTCATCACCTATCCGCAGCCGCACCTTAATCCGACAACCTCAAGCCCGCCTCTGAATTCCTGTCATCCTGGTTCCCATCGCACCATTTATACCCGGCCAGTCCAGCGCCACGGCTGCCAAAGCGCATCTGATCCATGGACAACCCGACGATGAATCCAGGACACCTGAAACTGCCCTGTCCAAGCCTCCAAGGGGCCGCTTGCCCTCTGGAGGCTTCCGCGAGCAGTCAACTGAAAATGCCGACGGATTTCTGTCAGGCCATGAAAAGCCCAAGGGCCGAAAGTCAGGCATCAACCGATGCTGCAAGTGCGGCAACTCTTTTGAGGGCTGTTTCGAAGGATCGGCACGGGATAGGATTTCCTGCCGCCGGCATGCCATAAGTTTGCCCGAAAGGAGACCAATAGAATGAATGCCTCGCAAAGTGAATTTATCGCCACCATAAAGAAGGCGAAAACATGCGAATTGATAACCCAGCATGTCGATCAGTTGCTGGCGACCAAGTCGGCTGATGAACTGGGCGCGATATTGGTTGACCTGGCGTCATCGGAAGCAATCGGCAATGGAACGCTGGGCTATTACGTCTTTCCTGGATTGCTGCGATTACTCAAGAAAGACAACGCTGTTCTTGATGTGATCGCGCAGTTGGTCAAACAATCCGAGTTGCCCGAGACGTTTATCATGCACTGTATCATGCTAATGGCCAACCATTATCGCAAAACGCAGGGAGCCCTCCCACCGCCTGAATTCGTAAGCTTCATTCGTGACGTTACGGCCGACCCGCAGGTGCATCCCTCCGTCCGTGCCCGGGTGGCAAGGTTGCTGACCAGGCTGCCGGAAAAGGACCGACAGGATATACTGGAAATTTTGATAACGTCCGGGGACGCGCAATTGATCGAGGCCGCCTGCCATACGATTGCGCGGTGGTCAAAGGCCGCCTATGCTGAGCATCAGGATATGATCGAGAGGCTTATCGCCTATGTCCGGCAGTCACCCCGAGAGGCTTTGAAGCACCCCCAGCTCATGCGGACCGTGGCGCGCATCGATCACCCCCGCGTCGATGCGGCCATTGAAAAGATCATTGCCCAGACCAAGTCCAAAGAAGATGTTGTCCGTTTGGCCGCATGTCTGGCACCGGGCCGCAGCGAAAAGCAGCTTGTGGATGTCGTCGGGATCGCCAAAAAGAGTGGGCCGGAAGGCAGGTTGGCGATGCGTCATTTGATCCGCCGGGAACCGGCCCTGCTCGATTTACTTTACCAGGGCGACCATTATCAGGATCTGGTGGACGTCATTGAAACAGAACCGACGTATTTCGGCCAATCCGCGATCCGCTATTTGGAACGGATCAAGACGGTCGAGGGTGGCCCTTCGGAAGCGGCTAAAAAGCTCGAATACGAAATATCCCTGACCCGATCCAATGCCTTCTTATCCGGCGGAGTTCTTCGCGAGCGCAGAAGCCGATCAGGGGAGGAACGGTCGGCGCAGCCGGGCGAAACGCTGCGGTACGGCACCAGCAAACAGCCGCTTTTCTCCCCTTACAACACAGGTTTCAACATGGGCGATGCGCTCTACCGGGATACCCACCTCATTGATCCGTTCTGCCATAACCACTGGCATGCCGGCATCTTCCAGGCCTTTGAACTGTTTCCAACGGGGACGGATGCCACGGGTATCATGCGGGGTGTTCACATGACCGGCTTCCCCGGGGATGTTAAGCAATTCGCGGCCCGGAGTGACGCGTTTGGCAGCCCGGGGTGCGACCTGGCCGCCGCAATGAGGAATCTGCACCAAAAATTCTTGGAAAAGTTCATGGTGGATGACGATCATCCTTTTCATGGCGCCCGCCAGACACAGGCGATGAGCAAAGTCGACCGCCTCAACCTCCTGCAGACCTCGGAGGATCTGACCCACCGCAGTATCTACTATACCTTCGCGGATATGCTCGATTGGCACGGTACGCACTGGAGCGGATCCATCGACGATATCGACAATCTGCGCTGCGACGGCGTGGTCGAATACACTTACGAAGCCTGTGGCAAGAAGGTTTGCACCGGTACCCAAGCGGCCCATTGGAATATCGCCGCCCCAGGCAATCAACACCCTGAAAGCCACGCCGATCTGCACACCTGGGATGTGAACGATGGCGAGCTTTGCCCCAAGATCCAGGCTGGAGCGGAGGGCCATGACACCGAGCTCGTCCCCACCCGGCCATCGGCGCCTGATATTACGGAATTTGCCATCCATGAGGAAACACGAACTACAGGACGCGTGGTTGTCATCAAATTCAACATCGCCTCGGCGGACTATTACAATGTCTACGTACGGATACTGGTGGGCCCCGAAGGCGGTCCGTTTGGCTTTGCTGTCACCCAGCCGATCGGGGATGCCGGCATCGCCGGCAAATGGTTATTTAAAGAGGTCGACGAAGGCACGCATCATTTGGCCTACTGGTTGAAGGATAACCAGGTGCTCAACACCGGCGGGAATGCCGCCAACCTCGAATTCCGTCTCGTGGCTGTCGACAAGGGCGGCAACGTAAGCGCGGAATACTTCAGTCGCCTGCCCCTGAACTGATACCGCCCGGGGCCGCTTCGATGTTGCTCACGACACCCGAGCGATTGCCGATCGGGCAGTGAAGGGTCGGCCATTGCCGCTAATCGTGCCGGCGCTGCAGCGCGGCTAGTGTTTCTCTGCGGGCGTCAAATCCGGTTGCAGGGCCTCGCAGATGTTACCGTCGCTGTCGGTAAGCAATGTTGGCTGGAAATAGTGTCGGTAGTTGGCGTTGATTGCGAAGGCCGGCTGGTAGACGCTGTCGAGTCGTGCTTGCGATCCAATGAACGTCCTCTGCCGTTGTCCGAGTGGGGCCGGTAATACTTTGCCGGCCGGGATTTGAAGGGTTGACCATCCTGGGGCGCCGATCAGTAAGGCGCTGTACTGCGAAATGGCCATACTTCCCATGCTTAAGTATTTTTTGTAGTGACGATAAAATTGATTCATGTGCTGTAATATTTTCAGCTTGTAGCCCCAGAGGTTTTTTACCTTATCCATAAAGGCCACGATATGCGCCAGATTGTCCCGGGGCTTCAGGGTGATGGTACTGCCATCCAGGTCACGCAGCCGCAGGTTGGGCAGGAAGCGCCTGTTTTTTAGGCTCTCATAGAACAGCGGGGTTTTCAAAAGCGGGATCGGCAAGGTTATGAAGGATGGCAGCGGAATTTCAGGGGTGGACAAAATAAACCGCCACTCCGCTGCCAATTGGTCGATAGACCGTCGGGTAAAATCGAAAACAAGGCCATAATGAAAGGGGATATCCGCTTTTAAACATCTCTGAATCAATTCAATCTGCGGCATGTGATAATTTTGCTGCTTCCGGTAGCTGGCGAGGGTCTGATCATCGAAAGACTCGATGCCGCAAAAAAGGCCACCGCAACCGCTCTCGACCGCAAGTGCCAAATTGTTTTCGTCATAAAAAAAATCGCAGGTGACCTCCGCGCTCCATTTCCTTAAATAACCCTGAGCATGCAGCTCTTTCATCATGTCAAACCGTTTGAGCATGAATGCGTGGTTGTTGGAGCAAAAGTTGTTGTCGATAAAATTGATCAGCGCGTTGGGGCCCAGTGCGGTGATCTGCCTGCGGACGTATTCAAGGTCATAGGGCCGATAATTTCGTTTTTCAGCGGTCAGGGCGCAGAAGCTGCAATGGAAATAGCAATAACGGCTGGACTCGACATGCGAAATCAATTTCGTCCAATAGGCCAGCTCGAAGCGGGGCATGATCCACCCATGTTCGAGAAAATGCGCTGACACATAGTCAAGACCGAATTCATATTCAACAACCTCGGCCAGCTGTTCCAGATCCCCAAGGCAGCAGTGATCGAAAAACTGCCGTGAATAATGGTAGAGGGCGCGGATGGCAGGGCCTCCGGCGACCACGATGGCCTTGGGGTTCTTGGTCTTGACATAGGCCGTAACATGGCGCATCCGGTCCAGGGCGACATTGAGTCCGGTGAGGACCAGCATGTCGGGAAAAGCTGCCAGGCTTTCATCCTCCAGGGGGCCGCTGTAAACTTCATCATAAAGCCGGATGTTACAGCGCCGGGATGAGAATATACCGGCCAGGTAGGCCGGTGTCATGGATGGCGGAAATTTCAATTTCCGCTGGACGGGAAGGCGCAGCGGATCGAAATAGCAGTTGACAATCAGTATTCTTTTCTTGGGGAGGCGATTAATCATTTCGCAGAGGTACTCTCGGTTGGATGGTCACATTGCGGATACGTTCGACCTCATCGAGCGTCTTCTTCAATTCAAGCTCGGCCTTTAATCGCTGGCCCTCCAGAATGGATTTATGGTACCACTTCAGCGCTCTTGGTTTAGACCTTACCAGCCAGTAATAACGCCCGATGAGTCTGTAGGCCTCTGTGCGCCCAACCGCAGTCCTTTTTTTGAAATGGTCGGCGTTTTGTTTGGCGACGACCAGGGCCAGACGACTGTGATGTTTGAAATCGGTCTTGTGGTCGCGCTCGATACTGAGTTCAAGCTGGCTTAGGCAGTATCTTAGTTTGCCAATCAGGTGTTCTCCATAATAGTTGGGCAATATCGCCTTTTTCCCGACTTTGATGATCAAATCATCGCTTTCCCTGACGAGTTTGCTTGCCGATGCCAGATCATTCTGAAGGGTAACGATCTTGAGCTTGAGGCCATTGAACTCGATTTTCCGCATGTCGAGATCATATTTATGCAAAGTCAGGATACCATCATCGATATAGGCGCTGGCTTCCGAAACCGCATTCTCGACCAGCGCCAGCTTGGAAGCCAACAGGCAGGCGTCTATCTTGGTATGCTCGAAATGGTAGCGGCGTGCGATTTCGTTTTCGATCGCGATGATTTTCCGGGTTGTGTCCACATCGCCATGCTCCAGCTTGCCGTATCCTATCCAGAAAAGGTATCCCGATGCATACGACACATCCCCGACATGCAGTGCCTGTTGGACATGGTCGGGGTTGAACTCCTGATGCCAATTCCCGGAAAGGCAATTGTAAAGGCTTTCAATAAACCGGTAGAGGTTTTTGGGTAAGCGTGTCTCGTTGGGCCCATTAAAGATGTTGTCATCTACATAGGTGAGGATTTTGCGGCTCAAACCGAAGGAAATACCGGTGGCGGCAAAAAGACCGCTCAACCCGATCATGGCTTCGACATAAACAGGCGCCCTGGTGATATCCAGCTTGAAAGCCTGTGGCAAATTACCAATGTTGTCTACGAAAACCCTGTTGATATCAACATACGCTAAAGACATGGCCAGTTTGAATTTGAGGTTCATGATCCGGATGTCGTCGCCGCTTGGCGGCATCTTTTTTTTCTTCTTCCATCCAGGTCCATACAGGGACAGGATAATCCGGATGAGGTTGACGATCGTCCCAGCCCATACCAGGAATGGATTCCTGAACCTTCTGACGCCATAGCCCTTCAAGGATCTTTCAAAATATTTAACCGCCTCGACAAAATTGCTTTTGCTGAAGAAAGCGATGGCGATATTTTCCTCCAATGCTGCGATTCTGTGTTGATCGACCGCCGCGCCACAATTATTGATATAGAGCTCCATCGCTGTTTTGTAATACTTCAAGGCCTCATTGGAAGCAGAAATTTTCATAGCCTCGTTGCCGGCCATCAGCATGTAGGTTTCAGCCTTGTCAAAGTCTTCCCCCTGGTTGAAATGGTAGGAAAGGATGCCATAGTACTCGTGGAGTTTATCCGGGAAGTTCTGTTCTATCGATTTCGCTACCATCAAGTGAAGCTTTCGGCGTTTCTGTGGAAGCATTGATAAATAGACGGCTTCTTGCGCCAGGCCATGCTTGAAACGATACTCGACCTCTCTTGTTCGTCGGAATTCACTGATAATCTGCATCTCCTTTAGATGGGACAGGCGTGCGTCGATATCGCCGATTCCTTCAGCCACGTCCCGGATGATGCGTTCCTGAAACGTACGGCCGACAATTGCCGCGATCATGATGATATCGCGTGTGGCATCTTCAAACGCATCGATCCGTGACATGAGGACGTCGTGAATGGTATTCGGAATGTTGATCGATGCTATTTTGGCCGTGGTTTGAAACGTGCCGTTTTTGGCGGTCAGGGCGCCTTCATCGATCATGGATCGAACAATTTCTTCGATGAAGTAGGGATTGCCGCCGGCGCGGTTTACAATTTGCGTAACAACGGTATGGTCGAGTGCGCTGTAGCAAAGCATGTTGCTGATCAGCGATTCGCATCGTTGTTCATCCAGAGGATGCAGGAAAAGTTCGAGATGATATACGGGTAAGTGCGCGTTGATGCTGTCGACAATGCGCTCTCCTGTTTCTTGATAGCCGGGCCGAAATACATTAATGAAGGCAATGCGTTCATTTCGGACTAATTTAAAGAGAACCTCCAATAATTCAATCGAGCTTGTATCGGCCCAATGTAAATCTTCCAAAATGACGACCAGAGGCATACGTCTTGCCATGCCGGCCAGAAGTGCACGCACGTTTTCCAAAATCAGCTTTTCCAGAGATTCGCCTTCGATTGACTCCACCCAGTTGTCGCCTTTGTCATCCCCTTTGATCCCCATCAGCGATGCAACAACCGGCATTCGTGCCTGGTACTTTTCTGGAAAGAGGCCCCGGAGAGCCGTTTCAAGTTTGCCAAATGCGATGGTATCACTGTCTTCATGACGTATGCCGGCCCACATCTTCAAAAGATCGATGATCGGATGCAGCCCCAAATTTCTTCCTATCGCGACGGCGCGCCCCTCGATCAAGACGATGCGACGCGTGACCTCACGTAGTTTCAGCTCGGCCACCAATCGTGATTTGCCAACCCCTGCTTCTCCAATGATACTGATGACGGATCCTTTGCCATCGGCCAATTCCATCAACTGGCGTTCTAAGCGGTTCAATTCTTCGCTCCGGCCGATCAACCGCGAATAGATCATCCGCTCCGACCCCAGGCGCGGTCGATCCACGTCTTGTTTGGCGGATAAGACTTTATAGACGGGGATCGGATCTGTTTTCCCTTTTACGACCTTGTTCCCAATACGTTCGAAGTGGAAAAATTGACGCGTTTGTTTATACGTTTCCGCCGTTACATAGGTGGTTCCAGGATCGGCCAGACCTTCCATTCTGGACGCCAGATTGACGGTATCCCCAACCGCCTTGAATTCTAATCGCAGGTTGCTGCCAAGCGTGCCGACAACCACGGGGCCCGTGTTGATGCCAATTCTCATCCGAATCGGGCCGATTCCCTCCTGTTGCGAGCTGAAATCATGCGTAAGGCGGTGGATTGCCATGGCCGATCGGATCGCGCGTTGGGGGGCATTCTCGAGTGCGATAGGGGCGCCGAACAGCGCCATAATGCCGTCACCGGTCATCTCATTTACGGTGCCCTCGAATTTGTGAACGCTGCGGATGAGTATTTCGTAGATTTTATCCATCGTCTGATAGGCTTCGGCGCTATCGAGATTCGCAATTAGCCGGGTAAACCCCTCCATATCGCAGAACATGACCGTTACCTGCTTGCGCTCACCTTCAAGTCTTTCTTTCTGGCTTAAGATTTTCCGCAAAACGCCTCGCGGGAAGTAACGTTGCACTTTTTCCAGATCTTTGTTGAAGTCAACAGACCGGTTGCCGACAGTCGAAGCGAACACCAGTCTGTGGCCGCATTGGCTGCAGAAATTGTAGGTCTCCGGATTCTTACATGTGCATTGCGGACATTTCACCGTAACAGTCTCCGAAAAGGATATGATCGTATTGCCGACGGGGAGATGGGGTGCGTCGTGAACCCTGACTCCTTTGCAAACAAGGATCTTTCGCCCCTGCCAGGATGATGGCCGAGGCGGGTTCAACCATTCAGATCAGGGCACTAAGCAATGACGGAAACCTGAAAAATAATCACAATAACAGTGGGATATGAGGTTTTGCGCAGTCAGGAGGATAGCGCCGGACAGGAAGCGTGCAGGAGCGCTTTAAAGAGGTGTCAGGCGAGGCGGGAATCAGTCTCAAGAGAAGGTTGAACAGCCGTAATATATGATTCTGTAAACCATATTTTCAATGGCTGTCAACCTTGACGCGCTGGTCTGGTGGTCACCGGCAAAGCATGCCCTGAATAGCTTTGATACCCCTGAATAGATGCATAAAATTTATTGCGCAGAAAAAATTTCATGCAATGGTAGAGCTAAAGTGCCGGCGACTCACAGGTCGTGGCCAATACATCGATGTATTCATTCTGGCCTTTGTGGAGGCGGCTCATCTCGATGAGTACCCCGGCGATTTGGGCCAGTGCCTGGACGAAATTCACATCATCCAAATTAAATTCCCAAGGTTCGGCGGAGTATACGCGGATGGCGCCGATGGCGTCATCACCCACCATGATGGGTACCGAAAGGATCGAGGCGATGCCCTCTTTCTTAGCGGCTCCGGGATATTGGATGCGGGGATCGTCATTGACGTCATACACCGCGACCGGGCCATCCTGAAGCGAATCCGCGATGGAGCGCAGCGCGCTCACGGCGCCTTTGTTCAGATATTCCTCGCTCAGACCTGCCGAGGCGGCCACTTCCAATTCCTGGCTCTTGTGGTTAATGAGGAACAATGTGCACCCCTTCAAATCCAGTGCCGATTGAATACTCTCCACCGTCATTTGGATGATAGTTTCCGGATCTTTGGATTTCGAAAGGGAGCGGGTGATCTTGATGAGCGTTTCATAGTTTATCGCTAAATTTTTCATGTTGCCTCCCCGTTTTAAGATCGTCAAAGCATTGGCCACCTAAATAGTGTCCCTCCATAAATGGCATCTTTCGGCCCCTGGCGGCGTTCTCGCTCGTTTTTAATCCTCGAAATAGCTGACTATTCCTCCGGTTACAAACTCGCTCGGGCCTTGCCAGGAACCAAAATCTACCATTTCTGGATGGTCACTAACCCGGATATTTCACGCGTTCGAGATGGTCATCGGCAAGGCATCAGGGGCGCTGCTGTACGCCTGTACCGCAAGCCCTTGATAACGCAGCCGATGGGCATCTCGGGCGCGCCCGTAGGGTGAAATTTTTTCTGCCTTTTTGGAAAGCAGCGCAGGTTACAAACTGTTACCGAAAAATCAAGCCTCGAATAGCGCTTATAACATCGATATATTTACATAAATTTTATTGTACGAAAAAATTTCGTGCAATATTCGGGCTAAATTAGGATTGGCCTGAACGACCCCCGGCTGGTCCAGATCGCATTTATTTGGTTATGACGGCGGATGATTGCCGGTGCCGGGGGAACAGGAAGGCAGGCTTGATATAAAAAACGAACGAATGCCGGTCAGGGAGATACGGCGATGATGAATCAGCCGTCATTGGGCTGTGGTGCAAAGGCCACGTTATGAAACTTCAATAGATTACGGTTAATCCGAAAACCGCAGCATTGTCAAGAAAACATAAGGGCTGCAGGGTGTCTTGTGAACTGGTATGATGATAGGAGGCATACCTCGTTCTGTTGAAATTTATAAGGCTCAAAAGAAAAACAGGTGCACAATAGACCGCTGGTGGTAATGATTAAAGGTCAAACGTAGGCTTGCCCCCTCATTCGGCAAGATCCACAAGTTGCCGGGCCGTGTCCACCGCTTGGCTGGCGGTGGCATTGACCCAATTGATTCGATGTTGGAGTTGACAGTATAGACATTACAATGTAATTAAAACTTAACATAAATACTAAATAATTGCCACAAAGTAAAATATGATTAACAAAAACATTGATATTGAATCTCTTTTGGAACAATTGGGACAACGATTAAAAAATGCCCGCCTGGATCGGAACGAGAGCCAGGAACTGTTCGCTCAGCGGCTAGGTCTAACCCGTCAGTCTTACAGTAAGATGGAAAAAGGCTCACCGCAGACCCTTATCGGCAACTGGTTGGCAGCCAGCAACATTCTCGGCCGACTCGAAGATTGGAAAGATGTATTGGCCGAGAAGGAAGACCTATTTGCTGAATTTGAGAAGAAAAGCGGTAAACGGCAACGGGCCGGCGGTAAACGAAAGAGGAAGGCATGATTCGGCTTGATGTCTGGCTGACCCTGCCATCGGGAGAAAGCCTTATGGCAGGCGCCCTGATTGTCAGTGACCCGGATCCCGTCAGAGGGGGATTGCAGGGGCAGTTTCGTTACGCACCCGAATACCTGGAATATCCACAAGCCTTCCCGCTTGATCCCCTGAACTTGTCTTTGTCCATGAAAACCTTTGATGCCGACAGGCCGCGTGAAGGTGTTCATGGCGTTTTTGAAGACAGCTTGCCGGATGATTGGGGCCGGCGGCTCATGATTCGCCGCCATAAATTGAGCCGCAATGTGCAACGTGTTCCAAATTTATTACGGTTGCTGGGTAACCAGGGCTTGGGGGCCTTGAGCTACGTGGAGGAAGGGAGGCCGGAAGTAAAAACAACCGGTATTTCCTGCCGGCATCTACAGGAACTGGCATTGCTTGCGCAAAAATTCGAACAGGAACCCGCAACCGCGGATGACGATGAACTGTCCCTTTTGTTCCAGGCAGGCAGTTCACCGGGAGGGGCCCGGCCTAAGGCCCTTGTGACGGATGATAAAGGGGCATACTTGGCAAAGTTTGCCAGCGCCAAGGATCGATTGGACGTCGTAAGCCTTGAAGCAGCGGTTATGGCGTTGGCTCGGCGGGCAGGAATCGAAACAGCCGATACCAAGATCTTTGCGTTGGGCACTACGGAAAAATGCCTGCTGGTGCGGCGTTTCGACATCAACGCAGCCGGTGGACGCAATCACTTGGTCAGCATGCAGTCGCTGCTCAAGGCCGATGGCTATTATAATGCGGGATACAGGGACCTGGCCGAGGTTATCAAGTACATTTCTTCACAACCGGGACATGATCTGCATAAGCTTTACAGGCAGATGGTATTCAACATTATGATCGGCAATACCGACGATCATCTGAAAAACTTTATCATGCTGCATGATGACACTGGCTGGCGCCTGAGTCCCGCTTTCGATTTGTTACCGAATATCGGCTTCAATAAGGAACACGTTCTTCGAATCGGCATGGAGACCCTGCCGCCGAATGCTGGAGCGCTTCTGGCCGAGGCGAAATATTTTGGGATAAAAAGGCGCCAAGAAGCAATGGAAGTCATTACGGAGATACACGGGGCGGTATCAGAATGGCCCAAAGTTTTCCGTAAATTTAATGTGCCGGAGAAGGATGCCGTCAGTATCGGTAAGGATATCGGTCGAAGATTGAAAATAACTGAAACCTAACCCGGATATTTCACGTGTTCGCGATGTTCATTAAATGTTCGGGTTGGGGGTGAATTGTGAGCACTATCGTCCCCCGCAAGGACTCCGAGCAAATCCCCCCCCCCCTGCATTATGAGAGTACCCTTCCGAAGGGTGTCTGCCCATACCAAACTCTGGGGGATGGAAAGTCTATTCCCCTTCAATCAAATCCGCTGAATTGTTCCTGGTGGAGTTTACGGCCTTGGACACGCTCCTGAAAACCAGGTCTTTGTAAATTCTGGTCGTGATGATTTCCTTGAGGGGGCCTGTTGGTGTGCCGGTATTCATCCAATCGCTGAAAGCTTCAGGTTTCAAAATGACCGGCATTCGGTGATGAATATCCTTGATCGCCTGGCTGGCCTCGGTTGTGATGATCGTAACGCTATAAAGCGGTTGGGCGGCCATGCCCTTGTTGTCCCAAACCTCCCACAGTCCGGCGAATCCAAAAGGCTCACCGTTTGGCCGTGTGATAAAGACCGGCTGCTTGTTGCCTTTCGGCCCGGTCCATTCATAAAACCCATCGGCAGGGATTATGCACCGGCGTTTCTTGAATGCGTTCCTGAAGGAAGGCTTCGAATCCACGGTTTCAGCCCGGGCATTGATCATCCGGACACCGATTGCGGGATCTTTGGCCCAGAAGGGGACAAGCCCCCACTGGAACGATTTGAGGACGTTCTCATCACCTTCCTGGACGATGGCGGCTATCCTCTGGGTGGGGGCAATGTTGAAATTCGGCGCAATGGTGGCCTCAACCCGATCAATCGGGAAATGGTCCTGAAGGGTTTCAATGGGCCGATATCCGACGAAGCGTCCGCACATGGTTCTTGGTCCATCTGATCAAAGGTTTCTCAGTATCCGGTAAATGAGGATTCTATAGCAATCGTGGCCGGTTCTGCTACACGGCTATGATATCGCAGCCTCCAAGACCAACGAAAGGGGGCGCGATGCAACACTGGAACCTATTGGAAATGTTAGAAAATGACACTATCGCGTCATGAAACGGGTCAAGCCTGCATCTGACCTTACACCCTGTTTCGTTGAATTTATTAAAGCTCAAAAGCTAGACAGGTGCACAATAGATCGCTGGTGCTATTGTCATCAAGGTCAAGCGTAGACTTGCCCCCGTTTTCCCTTTAACCCCGCCCGCCCAATATAATAGTTATAACCTATCATTAATACCCTATTTATCGCCTATTGCCAGATTCGGTTCTGTGGCTAACTTTTTAGGTAAGAACGACAGCAACTACAACCAAACAAATTACAAGGAGAAACACAATGAGTGATGACAAAGTTCAAGACTACACCAAAGATGATACCGAAGGCCACGTTGACACCCGAGAAGCCAACAAAGAATGCGAGAAACCCGATCCCAATCTGGGTTGTGACCCGGGAATCGATGTCGCCGGTTAATCAGTAAGGCAGAGCTTCAATACCATAGGCAACAGAATACCGACCATATCGCACTGATCTGAACAGCCTACGCATAGCAGAACCTGAAATGGACCACACTGGCAGAGCCTCTTTGAGGCTCTGCCTTTTTTGTGCCCTCGGTGTGTGTGTGGCAATCGAGCTTGCGGCCTGCCCATAAACCCCCAACATTCCGGTTGACACGATATGGTAATATTGCCATATTATAGCCATGAAAACATTGGAGTGGATGGGAGATTCTCTGGACAATCTAAAGGGGTTTCCGCCTGGAGCAGCTAGACCTATAGGCTATGCTCTATATTCAGTCCAGTGCGGAGAGGTTCCGCTTAATGCGAAACCTTTGAAAGGAAAGGGAACGAGTGGCGTTTTCGAGATAGTCCAACCTTTCGACAAAGAAACTTACAGGGCAGTGTACATAGCGAAGTTGAAAAACGCGGTTTATGTTTTGCACTGCTTCCAGAAGAAATCAAAGTCCGGGAAAAAAACTCCACCGAGGGATACGAACCTCATAAAACAAAGGCTTAAAGAGGCTCGTCAAAGGGATAAAGAAGTTGAGAAGGAGTGATGAGATGAGCAAAATCAAAACTACCCCCAGTTCTGGCAATGTTTTTGCTGACATCGGCCTCCAAGATGCCGAAGAACTATCCGTCAAGGCAAAACTGGTGGTCAATCTCCAACGCCTCATGAAACTCCACAGCCTTACTCAAAAAGAAGTGGCCGAACGCGTTGGCACTGATCAACCTACCGTGTCCAAGCTCCTTCGCGGACAACTTGATCTCGTTTCCGTTGAAAAGCTCCTTCATTGGCATTCTGCCCTGAATCAGGAAGTGGACATTACTATACGAGATCGTTTTACTAGGCGGCCGGCTCAAAAAACAAGACGAGGCCGTGTGTCAGTTCATTCTTGTGCATGCTCTGCTTAATCACAATGTGTATCAGAATCTTTTGCGCACTTCTTTAACGTCAACGGTTCGCCCGGCATCACTGTCCTTGATCCCGGCATCGATGGCTTGGCAGACGTAAATGCGGTACATCACATCTTCCCATGTGGCATGGTCGGGAAGGTTGTCCACTAACTGGTGGACCTGTGTTTTGATGCTTTCGGGCTGCATGTTTGTATCTCCTGTGGGCCCTGATCACACAACCATTACTGCGACGGGCAGGCCTTTTCTATTCTTGAGGTCTCGTACCGCAACCCGCATGATCGTGGACCATTATTACAGGCATGTGCCGGCCCTTGGGGGTGAAACCAAATTTGCAAAGGCTTGAAATTTTGCCAGAATTCTACCGCGTAGGGCCGTGATGTATCTTAAGCAATTGAAATAAAATAGAAAATGGTGAAGGCGGCGGGAGTCGAACCCGCTCAGCCTGTAATTTTGAAAATAAGCGATACGCCTGCAACTTTCTGGTTTTATTAACACATTACAGACATAAAATAAGTTCAAAAATACCTTTTTTTCTCAGTTCATCTAATCAAATTACCCCATAGTTACCCCAGCCTGATGGCTCTCTGCCAAATTTAGACAGAATTCTACATACCAACATTATTTATCTCTATCCCATAGGAGGTTCAATATGGAAGAACGAATACGTACATCTGCAGGAAAAATGATCCGCGAAGCAAGAATGGACAAAGGATGGACCCAGCGGGAACTGGACAAGATGCTGGGCTACGATTACGGGAACTTTATCGGAATGATTGAAAACGGAAGCTCAATCTTGCCCATAGATAAGATTCCGATCATCAGTGAGATTTTGGATTTGAATCCCAAAAAATTATTGAAGGAGGTGATGCTTTGTAAGCACCCGGGAGTTGCAAGGTACTTGTAATTAGAACGCTTTGGGAAGGGAGTCATAACCCGGCTGCCTTCCCATTTTTTATTTTGGAGGTAATTAGGTCCGATTAGAGTCAAGGAAATTATCCTGCCCGCTTAATTTTAGATGGTCCGAGTTTATTAGCCAATTCTCTACGTACCGAAGTAATTACGTGGTACCTTTGCATCACTGATGATGTAAGGGCTTCTTCGGAAATTGCTACTGTATAGTAGTCTTGTGTCCATTCCTTGCTTGTACCCTGAAGTGCCTGCACACCTATAACCGTTTCGACCAATGCTTGCTCAAACCATGCACATACAACATCATGGACTACATCCCGAACGCCAGGGCCGTCCCCGAACTCTTTAGTAAAGAATTCAATCATGTCTTTAAATACTCGAAAATCGGCGTTTATTTGTAAAAGGTTCGATTCTTCAATATACCCTGCGGCTCTATCTTCAAGATAACCCTGTGCACGCGTTCCATTTTCAATTGTTACCCATGTAGTTTCTGGAAAAGGGTCAGGAGTGATTTTTTCCCCAGGTATGCCACTGTCTTTCTCAAATGCAGAATACAGGGAGCCGGCAGATCCTCCCTTTCTGCCGCTACGGCGGGGAGTTTTTGACGGGCTGCTTTCTCGTTCTTTCGAAGGCCGTCCGCCACGCACTAACTGATCGCTATCAATTAATAAGGTGCCATCTGGCGCTGGGCGATACCGACTAATTTTATATAGATCTATAATATCTTTTAACCGATCGCGTATTGATTTTGAGTGGTCAGTTGATGCCGAGCCTGCAGCCTTTTCCTGTACAAAGGCTTTCAATTCCTCTGGCATTTTTTCTCTGAATTCTTCAGCCCAATCACCCCACGGCAGATTTTCATTTTCAAGGAGCAACATTGTGCGGGCAGTATTAGTCGTGATTTTGTCCTTCAGCTTGTCTTTATGAGGCTCAATGTAAATCACAACGAATCTGTAGCCGAAGGTTATCCCAAATTGCTGAAGTTTTCGCATGCCCCGCCTGGCCGAGGCAATTTCATAAAGTTCATTTTGGTATAGAGCGGCTATATGGCCTGCGGATTCGATATAACCGGAATTGTTATTTATTGCAGGTTCATCCTTCAATATCCACCAATGGGCTGTTGCATTCGTAAGCTCGGTCGTTCCTGATTTTTCAGAGTGCCGTTTTAAGTATCCCTCCTGCCCCATCAATTTTCTTAATACATTTCTGTCTTTATCCGCACTTGGAAAATCCCACCCTTCGCGTGCCCGAACAGTAACGTTTTCTGGGAATCTAAAGTATCGAGTGTTGAGATACTTGGAAACCCAACGAGATGGAGACGGTACCCTTTCCGGGGCTGTCATTGTGCTTTCATCTGGAGAATTCCCCAAAAGAACGACTATAGTCCCGTGATCCTTTATATTTTCATGTTTCAGGTCATCATCAATAAGCAAGTAGGAACTGTACGTACCGTCTTTTTTCTGGTGCTTGATTAGCCCATATTGACCAGTATCAGAATCCCGCTGAAGGTGGATCATCGAACCTTGTCCGTTTTTCCATGACATATAGACCACACCCTCATGATTTCTGGTCGCCGCAGCGATCTTAGCACCAACGCCATAATTTTCTGAAAAAGACTGTTCACCAATAGATGCTGATAATTGGTTTATAAACTTTACCATCTCGTCACCGGTCATCCCGCAACCCGAGTCTATAATACACAGCTTTTGAACATCATTTAGAATCATCTGGGCAGGCTCAACATCCCAGATAATTTGGCCTGGCTCACCACTCCTTTGGATGGCCTCAAGTGAATTTTGGGTCAATTCCCGTAGAAATTGCAACGGATGGCAGTCTCGTCCAAGTCGATCAAGAAGAAATCCTACGTTATCGACTTGCATTTTCAGTAAATTGTCGTCGGATTGGCGTTGCTTTTCAGTCATGTTTACCCTCTTCATTTGATTGTTAAAATAAGACGGTAAATAGGCGGCTGTTTGCGGTTAGCTCGGGAAGGGACAAAGGGGGAGGATCGGTTAGAAGTCGATTTAAATTTTCGGTTAAAGCGTAAACCGCTTTTTGCCGTTTCCAGTCTCCTTAAATAATGATTTTATTTCTTTTGATTTTTTCTCTATCTCCCTAAATATTTTGCGAATATCAGCATCAGAATATTGATAATGTTTTCGGTTCGAGCATTTCCCAAGGCTATCCAAATCGTCTAAAACCATATTAACCCGACGTTCAGCTATCCTTTTAAATCGTTCCCTGCTTGTTTCTTTTTGTTTTTTCATGCCTATAATTTCGCCATATATATCAATACAATTTCCATAAAATAAATCATAATGTTTGAATTATGTCAAGAATTATATTGCCATTTTCTCGATATATGTCAGAAAAATTTTTTGTAAAAAATATTGACATTAATTTAAATATGTTACGCTGTTTTAATTTTAAGAATTTCCATGGCCAATGGAGAAAAACTCACGTCAGTTGAATACGGAATTCATGAAAATAGGTAAGCCAATAAATCCATTAGTCATTTAGAGATATCGCGCGATGCTTTTTTGGGATGACTTTGCCAAAATGAATGGTTTATGATCGGCTAAAGCCGATATCGTATGATACCATTATTTTGACTTATCAAAGGGTTATGATAAAAGGATTTCGGATATGATTTCACCGAACTGTTTTTCACCTTATAGGGTTAATAGTTGTAAATGTGGAAAGGGAGATTCTTGCTGAATAAATACGCTGGGCATAAATAGAAAGGAGCACGTTTTGCCGTTTGAGTTTCATTTGCCATCTTTGGAAGAGATGCGAGCGACACCAGACGGGATCGAAATGCTGCGCATGATTGATGACGACAACTTCCGTGGCGCCCTTGTGACAGGATGCCCCGGGAGTGGGAAGACGACTGTCTCAATCTACCGCCTCGTCCGGCTGAACAATCAAGCCCACAAGGTTCGTTTGGTAACCTACCAGAACATGTTGGTCCTTGCGATTCAGAATCTTGCTAACGTACAGCGCGTGCCGGCCCATCGCGTAAGCACGTTTCATAGATGGTATTGCAGGCTAATTGACGGAGGTTTCGATACGGATTCGCCCCCTACGGCACAAGAAATGGTTACCGCCCTTGACGACAAAGACCTTGCCAACCAAGACATGGTGGAACTTCTTATTGACGAAGGCCAAGACCTTCCACCATGCGTCTATGACGTCCTGCCGAGATATTTTCAAAGGATCTTCGTTGGTGCCGACAATGGTCAGCAAGTTCACCCATGCCACGGTGCTCAAATGGAGCAGATTGAGCAGTCTTTAAGAAGCCGCTCCAATCAATACCGACGTTTCACACTCGGAAGGAACTTTCGCAATACATATGAAACTTACCGATTCGCGAGGCAATTCATTCCTAAAACCAATCGTGTTGCCTGGGATGAGGCAATTCTTGAACGTCTGCTCCACGCAAACCGGCGAGGTCCAATACCGACAGTCGTTACTTACCAGAATGTTGAAAGCAGAAACGCACACCTTCAAGTGACGCTTCAGAACGCAGAGGGAAATGTCGCTATTCTTTGCCCTTTAGGGCCATTACCCCGAAATTTCAATCACTCGGGTGAGTCTGTTGATGAAGTGCATCGACTAATCGAAAATATGGGTTTTAGCGTAAGCAAGTATCACAGTCAGGCTGATGTGCCCAGAGAACTTCACCGGTACGTTGTCACAACATTTAAATCGGCAAAAGGCATGGAGTTCGATACCGTAATCATACCGCGTATCAACTTTTTCAAGGAAATCTCCAAGGAGTGGTTTGTTGCTTGTACGCGTGCACGTAACCAGCTTTTTGTTTATCGTGACTTATCTGTACCTCAGTGTGATCCCATTGAGGAATTTGAGATCGACACATTCGATTCCCAGCCTGCGGAAACACATATTACACTTACCGAAGATGATATCTCATTTTAGTATTGAGAGGAGCGATCCATGATAAAAGGATCGATTTTCTATAGAGACGGAATTGAGTACCAAGCCCTTGTGGACGGCATTGAGCATGTTGCTAAAAATAAATTTTATTGTATTCGTCCTAAAGGCGAAACCAAAGCCGTTACAATCAAGCAGGCTCTCCGGAATGGACTGATTCGCAAAAACGTTCCCGGCCCAAATTACGATCTTTTTAATGCTCCAGCGAAAAAAGACCTCGAAAATGGGAAGGAAAAATATGTTGTCGAAACGCCATCACGGCCGGGTATCACAACGACAGAAAAGATCGGTTATAGGAAAAATAATCTTTATTTCATGCCTGTTGATCAGCTCCGTGCCCAAGTGTTTCTTGCTCACGGGCTCATCTACCCAGCAGTTTATGATAAGGCCGGTTTATCCGCCAACTTCGATGATGCTCTGAGTCTGTCGCCTGCTGATCTGACTATGTTCGAGAGCCCTCAGTTGCTAAAAAAAAATCAGGTTCTTCTTAAGGTCCTCTTGAATCCTGATGAAATACTTGAAGCGGGCTCAGAAGGTGACATAATTCATGTCACTGTCCCTATTCCGATTTCCAGGCTGGTAGGCATTGAAATCCCAATTGGAAATGCCAGCGTCGATCGTTACGTCGATGGTTGGGTGAAACCAGACGTTCCTGTCCCCAGACACCTTTTTAGCATAGCCAAAGATCCTTCATGGACGAACGAAAATGATGATGGTAGGCGTATTCCACGAACGAGTGCCAAAGCCGATCCCTATCTTGCTAATTCCATCACCAAATTTGACCGGTATATGGGGATTATGGCATTTTTGCGCAATGCGTCACGCTATTTCTCAGACAAGACAGGTTTTTACACGGACTATCCAGATGAATTTTTTTCTGTATGTCAATGTATTTTAGGAAGGTCCAGTGTTACACGTTCAGACCTTCCAACACCAGCCCCTTTGATCCTGGCATTATTAGATTTTGATGTCCGGACAACTCCGACTATTGACGCGATTCTTACCTTGGTCAGATCTCAGGAACCATACATCGAAAAAGAGAAGGTTCGTGAACTCGCGAGAGTGATCTACACGGAAACAGGTAAGAAGACCACCCTCGCACAGGCGTTTAAAACACTTTTAAATGGAGATTACCGTTCTGCCATTCAAGTATTTCAAAGATTTGAGTGTTCTGCGGAAGCTGCTATTTTTGCAGCATTATATAAATTTTCAGGACGACAATCGAATGGCTATCGAACGGTGAAACAGCGCCTTCATGAAGACTGGTCGAGCCAGACTCAGGCCCAATTGGTCCTTGCAGCGCTTGGAGCATACTATGGATACACCGCATTGGATGCTGCTGAGACAACACTCTATTCTGTACATTCCATCTTTAACTTTCTCAAAGACGAACGTGTTGACATCAAGTTCCATCTCACAAGCAACTTCGAGCGTCAATTAATTGAGACTTTATACCAGCGGGCTTTCTTGTCTAAGGAAAAGGAATACCAAAATATTGAGCTGTTCGGTGAATCCGTTCCAAACTTCAAGATCAAGCGGCCAAGCCTTCCTCGACCACTCGTTAGTGATACAACATACTATGTTCAAGATTTATTGGTCCGCCAGTATGAAGTTACTCCAGCAGGTAGAATCATAGACCTTCTCAAAACATGGCGGCGAGATACTATTGATGAGGAAAGCGAAGTTGGAAAGTATTTAATATCGCAATGTTTTTTTTGGGCCGGCGAATACGAGCTTAGCAAAAAATTCGGGAAAAAGAAACTTCACTACCGTATCGAGAAAAGTAAGGTGATCGATCTTATCGTTGATGGAAAGATAGAATTCAATCCACGTATATTAGAGTTTGCCATTAAAGAAGATATTAAGGCCTATGCCAAATGACTCTTCAGGATTTACAGGACGAACTCAATCAGTGCCGTTCATTGGATGAGTTAAGTGAGTTTCTCAGTTCCAATTTGCATGAAATTCGCCCGCTGTTCTATGGGTTAACGCGAGGCGAGCTTCAAGAGCAAGGTCGCCATATAGAGTACGAAAATACCTTTTACAGGTTTACAAATTCACCTGCAGGAAATGCCCTTCTTGCTGGAGAGCACCCTTCCGAGGCGATTGTAGCGCTCTTAGTTTTCTTCCTTTCTTTGTTTGAAAGAGCGCAACTTTATCCGGCCATACAAGCTGTTACTCAACTGATTCCAGTTAGCCCGCTACAGTTATTGGGGCAAGCCCTGTTCGAATATAAAGACATCCAGGATGCGGCGAACGACTACTTGGCACGTTTTGACCGAATCCTCGGGTTGTTGCAAGACGCATGGAACGGTAGCGACCAACAAAGTCGATACCTTTGTGAGGACTTGCTACAAGAATATATTCTTGATGCTATCATAGAGCCGCGAATAGCTGACATTGATCTACGGCCGGCCATAAGAGATGCTTTCCTAAATCAATTAGCGCAGGATCGTTACCGAATTCTACGCAATCCAGTCATTCAAGAGGTGATTGACACTGAAACAGATCGTCTCATTCGTAACAGGAATGCGACAAGATCCCGCATAGTGGAGGCGTTTCACGCGCATGCTTGCGCACTGGCCCCCGAGGCCCTCACCCGTGTTGCAGACGAGTTCATTGGGGAACCTGTTTTGCAACGGCAGACTTATTCAAGGCTTCCAACTTTCATTAGTGATCAACTTTCAGGAATGGGTGCGGTTTACCATCCGCAACGCCAAGGGGCGCGTTTTAATCATGATGCAGATGATGAAAGGAATCGAGTCTATCTCGGGACCTACTTTCCAAAATCGGTCATCGAAAGTTGGAACATAGTTGCAGAACTCCTTGCCATGCCTGTTATACGACGTGCATTTTGCCAAAAGGATGTAATCCGTCTCCTTGACGTGGGTTCAGGCACAGGTGCCGCTGTAGTCGGGACACTTCTGGCACTTTCCGAGGCGGGCAGATGTGAGGCTCCCGTTGAGGTCCTCTCGGTCGATACCAATGAAGACGCGTTGGCTAAGCAAGGTCAGATCCTCAACGTACTAAAGGACCACCTTAGATTTGAACTGGATGTCCATTTTCGTCAGGTCAACCTTCCATTTGATTTAGAGGGCTTTGTTCCAGCGTTCTCAGACTTCGCTGAGAATGAAAACTACAAGTATGATCTGATCACGTGCTGGAAATGCCTTTGTGAGTTCTACAACTCTAACTATGCAACGGCTCAGGGGATCATTCGAAATGCTCTTGGCATTGTATCCCACATGCTGGGTCCATACGGAATATGTATAATCGCTGACGTTACTACAACCGACAACGGATATGAGTATTTCGCAATGACACTTAACAGAGAGGCTAATGAGTATGGCCGGACCGAAGATGCTGTGACAGAAACCATTTTACCTGTGCCCTGTGCCAGAAACGCAACTACATGCAGAATGAACAGTTGCTATACACAGAGACGATTTGAATTAAGTCATCTTCTTGCGCATTACGATGAAAGCAAAATCGCTTACCGTGTTTTAGCCCGTACAGAATTTGCCCATTCGATCACCGTGTCATACACAGAACATGCAGCTTATCGGGTTAACGCCGCGCGTCCAGCGGAAGCCTGCTTTGCGGGGCGAAAGCGAGAATTCGCTGGTAATGTCCCATGTGGTTATACTGGTTTTTTTGCGGATTGAGAGTGAACTATGTCTTTTCGTGGATGGCAGAAGGAAAAAATAAAACTAACCGACGGCAAAAAAGTGGACGGGATTTGCCCCGTTATCATCTCAACCAGCCGCGCGACGGATATCCCCGCATTTTTTTCTACTTGGTTTCGTAACCGATTGGACGCCGGCTATCTGCGTTGGACGAATCCATTCAACGCCAAACAGGTCCAGTACGTTTCTTTCCGCAAAACCCGAGTCATCGTTTTCTGGAGCAAGAATCCGAAGCCGCTCATTCGCTATCTACCCGAAATTGATGCCAAGGGATTGAACTACTACTTTCATTTCACCTTGAATGATTACGAGATCGATGGTCTTGAGCCAAATGTCCCTCCGCTCAAACAACGTGTCGAAACTTTCAAGACTCTGGCCGAACTTATTGGCAAGGAACGTGTCATTTGGCGTTTCGATCCGCTGATTCTAACAGATTCCATCACAATTGATGTATTAATTGATCGAATTGCCCGTGTTGCAGATATGTTGCTTGGGTATACTAAAAAGCTGGTTATCAGCTTTGCGGATATTAATAACTACAAAAAAGTCCAGAACAATCTGGCACGTCGGAAGGTTCGTTATCGTGACTTCACACCAGATTTAATGACTGAGCTGGCACAACGGCTGAGTGTGCTCAACCGTGAATGGGGGCTTGAAATAGCAACATGTGCAGAGGAAATTGATCTTGATCGCTATGGTATATCTCACAACCGCTGTATTGACGACCACTTAATGGTAGACCTTTTTAATGATGATACGGCTTTAATGAATTTCCTTGGCTACGAACCGGACCTTTTCGGCAAACCGTTTCGACCAGACCTCAAGGATAAAGGTCAGCGGAAACAATGTGGCTGCATTGTCAGCAAGGATATCGGCACATACAATACTTGTTGCCACCTTTGCACCTACTGTTATGCAAACGCGTCATGGAATTCAGTGAAAAACAGAATGAGCAAACACAATCCTGATTCAGAATCGCTGATTCCATGATGGATATAGTGCTTGGCGACTGAATAGGCACCTCTATTTAGATTTCGATTGTTTCACGTCCTGATAAAGTGCTCCGTGCTATCGCACCAGTATTAATATTCATCAGGTGATTGATTAATAGGATGTGCCCTCCATCTTTTCCCTTTTGTAGATCCTTTAATATGTCGCGATATTATTTCATCGTAAAGTGTAAAAGTCAAAAACCTTCCGAACAGTCAGTCCTCTCGGATAGGTGATCGTTAGGCGGCCTCCTTGAGCAGTTCTTCTCGGCGGACTTTGCCTAACTCAAACGTTTCCATTGGACGGCGGCCCTGGTTGCGATAACCACGGTGAGGCCGGTCGTGGTTGTACTCATGGAGCCAGGCATCCAAGTCCTTCTGCAGCGCGTCCACAGATTCATAAAGTTTCTTTCTAAACGCCGTTCTGAAGAACTCGTCCAGAACGGTTCGATTAAAGCGCTCCACGAAGCCATTGGTCCTTGGGCTCGCCACCTTGGTGGTGCGATGCTCGATGTCATTGAGTTCCAGAAAGATTTCGTACAGATGGATCGTGGGACGGCCTTTGTACTCGGTGCCGTTATCCGTCAGGATCGCTTCGATTTGTATGCTATGGCTCTCATAGAAGGGCAGTACCCGATCGTATAGGACGTCAGCAGCGGTTTCCTGGCGCTTGCTCGTGTACAATTTCCCGAAGGCCACGCTGCCATAGGTATCGACCACGGCTTGCAGATAGACGCGGCCGACGCCTTTCAAGCGCCCCACATAAAATGTGTCTTGGCAGAGCAGATAGCCCGGATACTCGCTTTTAACATGACGCTCGGCAAACTCCGGGTTGGCCTTTTCAAGCAGTTTAATCTGCGCCTCGGTGAGCTTAAAGCCTTTGGCCATGGCTTTCTCCTCCAAGCGCAGGAGCCGTTTGTATTTGGTTTCCAAGTCCTCTTTGAGCCAGACGTTGCGAACGCTGGTCGGACAAACTGACACGCCTTCAAGGGCCAGTTGATCGGCAATGCGTTGCTGGCCAAAGGCAGGATGCTCAAGGCTCAATGCGATGATGCGATTCGTTGTTTTCTTGGAAAGCTGGCTTGGATGTGAACCCGGCACCGGGGGCTTATCCACCAAGCCCTCCAACCCGTGTTGCTGAAAGGCTCGTTTATACTCGTAAAACTGACTGCGGGATACCTTGTGCATGCGGCACGCCTTGGATATGTTGCCCAGTTTTTCAGCCAGCTGTAGCAGGGTGAGGCGTTTGTGTGCTAATTTCTCGGTTGCGGTCATGATGTCCTCCTTGTTTGGGTACGAATGTTCGGCAAAACATCTATACCCGAGAGGACGACCGTGCGTCACCCCCAGCCCCTATCGGCTGGGGATGACGCTTACCTCAAATTGTCCGGGAAGATCTTAACTTTTCCACGTAAAGCCTGTCTCCATCGAGAATCCCGAGTTCACGGAGGCAAGATTGGGGACGTCTTTGAGGCAAGATTGGGGACGAGGCAAGATTGGGGACGTCTTTAAATAACAAAATAACTTGCCATAGGCAATGCTTTATGTCAAAAAAACCTCATGCCACGTACTGCCAGATTAGACGCCCCGGGTGTATTGCATCACGTGATCATCAGGGGGATTGAGCGTCGGAAGATCTTTTGGGATGAAACGGACTATGACGATATTTTGGATCGTTTGGCCGGCCTGATTCCGGAAACGCAGACCATCTGTCTGGCCTGGGTGTTGATGACCAATCACGCCCATTTTCTGTTGCGTGCAGGCCCCGGAGGCCTGAGCGGGTTCATGCGCCGGCTTTTGACCGGTTATGCCGTCAAATTCAACCGCCGACACCGCCGCCACGGACAGCTCTTCCAGAACCGCTACAAGTCCATTCTCTGTCAGGAGGATGCCTACCTCAAGGAGTTGGTTCGCTATATTCATTTAAATCCGCTTCGTGCCGGCATGGTGGAAGATGTCGAGCAATTGAAGGATTTCCGCTATAGCGGACACGCTGTCATCCTGGGGAAACAGAAACGCCCATGGCAGGATAGCGATTATGTGCTCGATCAGTTCGGAGGGAGTCTGCGCACGGCCCGAAGGCGTTATCTCGCCTTTGTCCGTTCCGGGGTGGAACAGGGCCGCAGGGAGGACCTCACCGGCGGCGGATTAATCCGCAGTTTGGGTGGCTGGTCCGAGGTCAAGCGGCAGCGCCGGAAGAAGATGGGAAGGCTCAAAGGCGACGAGCGCATCCTGGGCGATTCTGAATTCGTAAAACACATTCTTGAGCAGGCCAACGAGGAACTGGAGCGCCGATATGCGCTTGCCAGCCGAGGGTGGGATCAGGGTAAGGTGGCCCGGCAGGTGGCTTCTTTGTATAACCTATCCCCGGCAGAGATCTATCGAAAGGGGCGTCAGCAGGTGCGGATGGAAGCGCGCAGCCTTTTTTGCTACTGGTGCTCGCGTGAGCTGGGGCTTTCCTTATCCGACATCGCGCAATCATTGGGCATGACGCCTGCCGGTGTGGGCTACGCCGTTCGGCGCGGAGAAAAACTCGCTTTGGATAGGGGGTATCGGTTGGAAGATCAATTGGAAGAGGGGATATTGAAATAATTAAAGACGTCCCGCCTTTATTCGCCTTTACTTTACCCGCCTTTACCCGCCCGGTTGCGAGACGCCTGCCCTCTACTCTACCTAACATTTTTTTACGCTTAAATTTTGTCGGGCAATAGTTGGGCGCCGTGAAGAACGGCAAGGACGTCGATTTGGTCGACTTTTGTGCGGTAGATGATGCGGTAGGGCTTTTCGATCAACTCGCGGACATCTTCGGCCGAGTATTCCGGAACTTTGCGGCCAGATAGCGGATGCTCGGCCATCTGAACTGAACGCCGGGTTATCCTGTCTACCATTTGTTTGGCATAGGTGGGTGAGTTCAGTGCGATGTATTCGTAGATATTGATCAGGTGGTCAACCGCGTTGTTGGTCCAATGAACTCTCACGCCGGAAGGCCAAACCTTTTGCGCACTTCTTTAACGTCAACGGTTCGCCCGGCATCACTGTCCTTGATCCCGGCATCGATGGCTTGGCGGACGTAAATGCGGTACATCACATCTTCCCATGTGGCATGGTCGGGAAGGTTGTCCACTAACTGGTGGACCTGTGTTTTGATGCTTTCGGGCTGCATGTTTGTATCTCCTGTGGGCCCTGATCACACAACCATTACTGCGACGGGCAGGCCTTTTCTATTCTTGAGGTCTCGTACCGCAACCCGCATGATCGTGGACCATTGTTACAGGCATGTGCCGGCCCTTGGGGGTGAAACCAAATTTGCAAAGGCTTGAAATTTTGCCAGAATTCTACCGAGTAGGGCCGTGATGTATCTTAAACAATTGAAATAAAATAGAAAATGGTGGAGGCGGCGGGAGTCGAACCCGCGTCCGAAAACATTCCACATGGGCATCTACATGCTTATCCCGAACTTTGAGTGTCAGCCATCGGGGCCCTTCCGGGCCAGGTCCCCTCAGACTTATCCTGATTAGAGTTTCGCTTCGGTTACATCAGGCATTAACCGTTGCTATCCCGCTAGTCGACGCCCTTTCCAGGCCCGCAGGAGTAGCCTGGAAGGACGGTAGCTTAAGCAGCTACGGCGTAGTTATAATCGTCTGCGATTATATTTAGTTTCCCGTCGTTTTACGAGCGGACAGGAAAGCTCGACATGCAGCCAATGCTTCTTTGCCCCCGTCGAACCCGTTTCGCCCCCATTTTCTCAAAGAACACATGCTTCTTCCGAAGCCTGCGTAAATTAAGTCTATATTGTTGAAATGTCAATGTATTTCTTTTTTTATCCTGCCATGGTCAGGTCGCCGGACGGGTGGAACCACTCTTAAACGGCTGAACTTACCATCGATCCAATGCGGCTGCCTGGCCTATGCGCCTACTGTTTTGCCCACCCTTTTAACAAACGGCCGTCGATGACGACCAGGCCGGCGAAAATCATCAGCATGCCGCCCAGGGCATTCCAGCCCAGTCGCTCCCCCAGGATGAAGACCCCCAGCATGCTGGCGCTGATGGGGATGAGGAAGGTCACCAGGAGCAGGTTGGTGGCCCCGGCCGTGGACAGGACCCGGAAATAGATGATGTAAGCCAGGGCGGTGCTCACGAGCGACAGGCCCAGGATGGCGGCCACGGGGGTCAGGCCCGGGTGGAGCGCCATGGGATCCTCGAAGATCAGCACCAGGGGGATCAGCATGACGGTGCTGCTGCAGAGCATGCCGGTTGTCACTGTGACGGGCGGGATGCCCTTGAAACGGCGACCGAAGATGGCGGCGCAGGCATAGGAGAGGGCTGCCACGAGTACGGCCCCATATCCCATGATTTGCAGATGGACGCCCTCCAGGGATTCGACCCCGATCAGCAGGGCCACCCCCAGCCAACCCAGCAAAACCCCTGCCCCCCGATTGACGGTGAGACGTTCTTCACGGGTCAGGAAGTGGGCCAGCAACACGCTGAAGATGGGCGTAGTCGCGTTCAGGATCGACGCCAGGCTGCTCTGGATGTGCTGCTGGCTCCAGACGATCAGGCTGAAGGGAATCAGGTTGTTGAGGAGTCCCAAGACCAGGAAGGCGCCCCAGAGGGACAGGCTTTTGGGCAGGCGGTGCCCGTTCAGGAAACCATAGGTCAGCAAGGCGATGGCCGCCAAACCCACCCGGCAGAGGACCAGCGTGAATGGGGTGACATCGGTGACGGCCACTTCGATAAAGAAAAAGGAGCCGCCCCAGATGACGGAGAGCACGGCGATGCGCAGCCAATCGGAAAGCCCCATGGCGGCGTTTAGGGCAGGCCGGGCTGCCGGTTGCAAGGTTGCGGATCGGGCGGTATTCCCGATGGCGGCGGATTTCATGGCATTCACTCCCTGTCTGTGAGCGATTATAACCCGAATATTTCACGCGCCCGCAGGGTGACAATATTTATGCGGTCCTTTCTGAAAAGCGCCGGCTACATAGTTTTGCAAGATATCTTTGCCGCAACTTTTATATAGGACACTGAGCATATTCATCAAAATAAATTAGCATAAAAATTTTCATGAAATGTTCGGGATAGTCAGGCGGACCATGGATACCATTGAAGGACTTCTGGGGCCACCCGATTGTTGCGTTTGGGCGGTTTTTATTTGGCGATAATCGAGTCGCCGTTGAGGGATAAACACGGATATTTCACGCGCTCGAGGTGTTCATTTGCAAGGCATCAGGGGCGCCGCTGTACGCCTGTACCGCAAGCGCCTGATAACGCCGCCAATGGGCATCTCGGGCGCGCCCGCAGGGTGAAATTTTTTGTGTAGAAAAATTTCATGAAATGTTCGGGTTAGCGGCGGCCGGAGCTCAGTTTGACATACGAGCTGAAGGCAATGGCCGCCACTCCGTCCGGCAACTTCAAGGTGATGTCGAAGGTCCTGGGGCGGCGGAAGTAGACATCGCGCCGGTTGCCCGAGGCATAGAGGACCGATCGGTCGATGAGGTGGCCTGAGCTGTCCAAAAGGTGGAGATAGACGGTCACGCTGTCCACCTGGAAGCGGGTTTTGCGCACCCTGCCGCTGAGGTAGAGCTGGCGCTTGGGTTCGAAGGTGACCGCATAGGCATAGGCCACCGTAAGGTCGCCGGTGTCGACCACGCCCTGGATAAGGCCATCGGGCTGCAGGGCGACGCCCTCCGCAGGGGCGTGGGTGCGCGGCGGAAGGCCCAGGCCCTGACAACCGGCCAGACCGATGGACAGCAAGGCGGCCAAGGCCGTGAAGCATAAGACTTCGTATAGGGGGCGAATGCATTTCATGGTGAATCCTGCCTGTTCAGGCGGCGTGATTGGCAAGCCGTTGAACCTTCATTTGGTGATGAGGCGTTGAATTGCCAGACAATTAAAAATAAGGCAGGAATTCGGGCAGGCAATCACGGCGGAAGGGCATTGGCTCAAGGATCAATGCGTCATCGAACGGGCATCTGAAGGCCGTCAAGTTTTTCCCGCGACCCCTTGAAACCTCGAATCCCTGGCCCCGCTAATACCGCCGCATGGCCCGATCCAGGTCCCGCTGTTCGTCCCGGCGGCGGATGGTCTCGCGCTTGTCGTGCTTTTTCTTGCCCCGGGCCAGGGCGATCAGGATCTTGGCCTTGCCCTTTTTGAAATAGACCCGCAGCGGAATGAGACTCAACCCCATCTCGTTGACCTTGCCGTAGAGCTTTTTGATCTCGGACTTGTGCAGCAGCAGTTTGCGCTGCCGGCGGGGTTCGTGATTGTTGTAGTAGGCAAAAGGGTAGGGGCCGATGTGCATGTTGAGCACCCAGACCTCGCCGTTGATGATGCGGGCGTAGCTGTCCTTGAGGTTGCAGCGCCCCCGCCGGAGGGATTTGACCTCGGTGCCCATGAGCACCATGCCGGCCTCGAACTTGTCTTCGATATGGTAGTCGTAGCGGGCCTTGCGGTTCTCGGCGACGATTTTAATGCCTTCGGGGCTCATGCTGATATCCACCTGTTGCCATGACCGGTCGGGAAAACCGGAACCCTGCCGGGCGTTATTCCTGGTTGATGACCAGGCCGCTGTTGATATGGATGCGGAACCGCTCCCGGGCCAGGCGGTTGATTTCTTCGGCGCTGGTGAGGTCGACAATTTCCTTGACGAACTTGCGCGCGTCGATACTGGACAACCCGCGGACCATCCGTTTGACCACCGGAATGGCGTGGGGGTTCATGCTCCATTCGGTAATGCCGAGTCCCAAGAGAATGGGCACGTGAATCGGCTCCCCCGCCATCTCGCCGCACATGGCCACCCGGATTTTCTTTTTGCGGGCTACATCCGCCACATGTTTCACCATGCGGATAATGGCCGGGTTCAGCGGGTCGTATAGGTAGGCCACGTTGCGGTTGCTGCGGTCGATGGCCAGGGAATACTGGATCAGGTCGTTGGTGCCGATGCTGAAAAAGTCGCACTTTTCCGCCAGCTGGTCGGCCATGATAACGGCCGAAGGCACTTCGATCATGACGCCGACTTCGATATCCGGGTTGTGTTCGATCCCTTCGGCGGCCAACGATTCGGCGGCTTCGTTCAGCATTTGGCGGGCATTTTCCAGTTCGGCGCAGCCCGTGATCATGGGGAAGAGGATCCGCACGTTGCCATAGGCGGCGGCCCGCAGGATAGCCCGCAGCTGGGTGCGGAAGACTTCCGGATTCTGCAGGCAGTAGCGTATGGCCCGCAGCCCCAGCACAGGATTGACCTCGTTGCCGTTGTTGGTATAGCTCAGGGCCTTGTCCCCATTGATATCCAGGGTGCGGATGGTGACGGGATTGGGGGCCATGACCTCGACCACGTCGCGATATTTGTCGAACAGCTCGAACTCGTCCGGGAACTCGCTGCGGTTCATGTACTGGAACTCGGTGCGGTACAGGCCGATGCCGTCCCCGCCGTTGTCGATAACGGAGACCACCTCTTCGGGCAGTTCGATATTGCCCTGCACTTTGATAACTTCGCCGTCGGCCGTAAGTGCCTGGAGGTGGCTCTCGCGGGTGATCCGGGCCCGGTAGGCTTCGTAGCGCTCCTGGCGTTCCTCATATTCGACAAGGGTATGGTCTTCGGGGTTGATGATGACCACCCCGTTGTTGCCGTCGACGATCAGGATGTCGTCGTTGCGAATGAGGGCGGTGGCGTTCACCAGCCCCAGGACGGCCGGAATATCGAGGGTGCGGGCAATGATGCCGGTGTGGGAGGTTTTCCCGCCGACATCGGTGAGAAATCCCTTGATGCGCTCCAGCTGGATCTGGCTGGTGTCGGCCGGCGACAGGTCGCGGGCCACCAGGATGACGCGCTTGTCGATCTCGGAGATCTTCACGGCCTCCGCACCGGTCAGGTAGTGCATGATGCGGTCGGAAACATGAATGATGTCGGAGACCCGCTCCTTGAGGTAGGCGTCCTCCATGCTGCGGAACATGCTCTTGATCTGGCCGACCACGGTTTTCAGGGCCCATTCCGCATTGACCTTGTCCTGGTCGATAAAATCGATGGTGCGCCCGAAAAGCATCTTGTCGTCAAACAGCAGCAGGTGGGTTTCGAGGATATTGGTCTGATGCTGCAGATCCTCGGGCATTCGGCTGATGATCTGGCGCAGGTCTTCCTTGGCCTTGACGACGGCTTTTTTGAAGCGGTTGATTTCGTTGGCCGTGCGGTCGGGATTGATGAAATACTTGGGAACGACCTTGACGCCCTCGCGGTCCACCAAATAGGCTTTGCCGATACAAATGCCGGGGGACGCGCCGATTCCGGTTAGTTTAAATTCCTGGGCTTCGGTGGGCAGCATGGCTGCTTACTCTCCAAACCCGGCTTCCACCAGGTCGATGATCTGATTCAGGATGGGCTGATCTGCCGGGCTTTCGATGCAGACCACGATTTCGGTTCCCTTGATGCAGCCCAATGTCAGCAGATCGATGATACTGGCGGCATCCACCTTTTCTGTATCTCTGGCAATCCAGACTTTGTGCTTTGCATTCTGGGCCACTTCCGCTATCTTGGCGGCGGAACGAGCGTGCAAGCCAAGCTCGTTGACGATCACCACGGGGCGATGCAAATCTGGTTGGGAAAGGTTCATGGGCACATTGTTCCACTCTGGGTAAAAAAACAAATTCATATATACTAAAATGGTCGGTTTGGCAATATCAAGCCGTAACCCGGGAGGCCTTCACCCGGTCGGATAAAGTTCCTTCCCTCCCGAAGAGCCGCTCTCGACACCGATGGAAAGGATTAAATATGGAAAAGCAGTTCGTTATCGATGACTTGAAACTGGGCGAATCCTGGCGGTTGTTTCGGATCATGGGCGAATTCGTCGAGGGGGTCGAGAAACTCCACGATCTGGGCCCGGCGGTGAGCATTTTCGGATCGGCCCGCACCGAGCCGGATGACCCGGCCTATCAGAAGGCGGTGGATACGGCGGCCCTCTTCGCCAAGGAAAACTTTGCCGTCATCACGGGCGGGGGCGGCGGCATCATGGAAGCCGCCAACAAGGGGGCGGCTGAAGCGGATGGCGTTTCCGTGGGCCTCAACATCAACCTGCCTTTCGAGCAAAAGCCCAACCCCTATGCCAATATTCAGCTTCAGTTTCACTACTTTTTCATCCGCAAAGTCATGTTCATCAAATACGCCATGGCCTACATTATCATGCCGGGCGGTTTTGGCACGCTGGATGAACTGTTCGAAGCGGTAACCCTCATCCAGACGCATCGCATCCGCCCCCTGCCCGTCATCCTGATGGGGTCTGATTACTGGGGCGGGCTGATCGACTGGATCCGGTCCCGGCTTCTGAAGGAGGCGTTGATATCGCCTGACGATATTGACATTCTGCAGGTGATTGACGATCCGGAGGATGCGGTGAAGGCGGTCAAAAAAGTGGTCATTCTGTAGCCCACAGTTTGAATCAGCGAACTGTGGTTTCGTCAAAAAGCATTCGTGGCCTTCGGGCCGCGAATGTGGAATCCTATCTGGACTAACGGCCGGTCGGTCAAGTCCATCTTGCCACCACAATTTTTCAAAAACCACCTACTATAATAAAAAAACAATAATTACAAGCATATAATTCATATTGGCGAATATGGAAAAATTGCTTGACTAAATGAAAAATAAAATATAGGGAGAAATATACCAAATGAATATTATTCATTTACTGTGGTGATTCAAGATTTTGCCCAAGAACACGGTGGCGATTACACTGGCTGAGATGACGATTGCGGGTCATCAAAACCCCCCGAAAACAAGGGGACATCATTGACGCGGACGTGTTCAAAGGACCCGGATACCATGTTTTTTTTCTTCCTGCCCAACCCTGGCGAAGTTGAAACGCCTGGAATTTCATCAGGGTTTTTCACGTTACCCAGGCATCGCCCGACCGTTTAAGCCGGCAACTTTAGGCGGGATGGGCTGGTCCGTGAGCTGAGCTATCTATGGGAAATAACGCAAATCTGTCCCCGGATATCCTGAAAATTGAATCGGCCACCCTGGATTTCGGTGGCCTGCGCGCCCTTTCCAAGGTGGACATCACCATCGAACCGGGCCTGATCACGTCGATCATCGGACCCAACGGTGCCGGCAAGACGAGTTTGCTGAACTGTATTTCCGGATTTTACCACCCCACCCGGGGCGAGATCCATTTCGGCAAACGCCGGCTGACCCACGCGTCACCCCACCAGGTTTCCAATCTGGGTATCTCACGCGCCTTCCAGAACATCGAGCTTTTCAGCGGCATGACCGTACTTGACAACCTGATGCTGGCCCGCCACCAGAAGCTCCGCTACAGCTTTTTCCACGCCCTGGTCTATTTCGGCCGGGCCTCCCGGATGGAAGCGGAAAACCGGGGCTATGTCGAAGACGTCATCGATTTCATGGAACTGGAACCCTACCGCAAGAGCACCGTGGGCAGCTTGAGTTACGGTGTCCAGAAGCGGGTCGAGGTGGCCCGGGCGCTGACCATGGGGCCCCAGATCCTGCTGCTGGACGAACCCATGGCGGGCATGAACATCGAAGAAAAGGAAGACATGGTGCGCTTCATCATGGATATCCAGAAGGAGCGTGAGATCACCGTTGTTCTCGTGGAGCACGACCTCGGCGTGGTGATGGATATTTCCGACCAAATCTACGTGCTCGATTTCGGCCAGTTGATCGGCGCCGGCCGCCCCGAGGAGGTGGCGGCGAATGCGAAGGTCATCGAGGCCTATATCGGCGAAGACTAGTCGGATGCGCCATTGGCCCAATATCGGCGTTGCCCGGCGCTTCTCGTCGCTGCGGCGTACCTGGTGTACGCCTCACTCCTCGTCGCTTGGGCGCCTTGATCTTGGACCAATGGCGCATCCGACGGATTGGGGATGTAACTTTGGGAATTTTGCAAACTATCACAGAGAGCAGAGGGATTACACGTGGTGGGTAAGTCTTGGCCCAATATCGGCGTTGCCCGGCGCTTCTCGTCGCTGCGGCGTACCTGGTGTACGCCTCACTCCTCGTCGCTTG
>CAJXSL010000006.1 GCA_913060875.1 uncultured Desulfobacteraceae bacterium | reverse complement strand
AGACCCAGTGGGTCAAGAACAAAGCCGCCCAGCTGCTCAACCTCAACCGCACCACACTGGTGGAAAAAATCAAACGCCATCAAATCGTGCCGCAACAGAAAGCGGGTTAACCCCCACAAGCCCGGCTATCCGGCGTAAACAGGTCACTATGAATCCCCAATTTGAACCGCGTCAAAACCTTCAAAACAGCGGGCCTCATGTCACGTCCTCTCATGAAAAAAGCACCAAGCTCAAAGCGTCAAGCGGAAAGGGCGACGCTTCGCTTCGCCATTGAAATACCGAACACGACCAGCGCGGCAGGTTCTATTTTCATGAATGCTTAAACCGACACCAGCCGCCGGCGTCGCTTAAACCTGGTTAAGATACGCTCCCGTACTTTCAATTCCCGCCAACCCCTCTTCCGGCCCTTAGAACCTCAATCCCCTAAAGTTTTTAATAAAATTACCGATAGTTCTATACAGTTGCAATCCTGCGTGCGCATCAATGTACAATCCATAGCAGCCGTTTAAGATGGGATCGATAAAGATGAAAACGAACAATGCTCAAGGCGACGATCTTCAGGGGTTAATAAATCAGGTCAACCATTCGAATATTTCCACGATCGGCAGCGTGGTCACCCGCATCATTGCCATCATCAATGACCCGGACGCCACCGCCAAGGAGCTGGTCGAAATCATATTGACGGATCCGCCCTTGGCGGCCAATATCCTGCGCCTGGTGAATTCCGCCTATTGTGCACCCAAAACGAAAATTGCCGATATTCAGCAGGCCGTTATCTTTATCGGCTTCGAAGCGCTCAAGGAGCTGGCCCTCAACCAGAAAGTCTGTGAAATATTCAAACGCAGCATGACCATCAACGGCTATTCCAGGCCCCGCCTGTGGAAACACAGTGTCGCCGTTGCGCTCTTCAGTAAAATGCTATATAGAAGAGAATTCGGGCAGCGGGGCGAAAATGCTTATGCGCTTGGGCTTTTACACGATTTGGGCATCATCATTGAAGATCAATTCCGGAATGAGCAATTCACGCGATCACTAGAAATGGCTTCACAAAAACCTTGCCCCCTAACAGATGCCGAGAGGGAAATTATCGGCTATGACCATGCCCATATCGGCATGGCCTTGTCCGCAAACTGGAATCTTCCGGACGACATTGTGGACGGGATCGGCTATCACCACAACCCTTTGGAAGCCCCTGAAGCATCATCGGATATCTCCCAAGTTCTCCATATTGCGAACCATTACTGTCAGCAAGATCAAATCGGGTATTGCGATGCCCCGCAACAAGATGAAAACGTGTTTATGGAATGCTGCCGGCGGCTCAACCTGGAATCCCATGCGCTGGCTTTAATCATGCAAGACGTGCAGCAAAAGATTACCGACATGGAGGCAGAGGGACTGCTCTGAGACCGTCATGGATTCGTCAACGCCATCAAACGATCAAAAAATCAAGCAGATGGAAACCCAGATCCGCCACCTCCAGAACGAACTGGCGCTGACCCAGACGGAATATCAAAACCTGATCAACAACTACTTCGACATCTTTTCCAATATGGAAAAAATGGTGGAAGAGCGGACGCGCGAGTTGAACCAGGTCCAGTCGCAGCTGGAAACCAAGACCCGCGAATTGCAGATCATGCTCGACGCGTCACCCACGCTTATTTTCTATAAAGATACCTCCGGCCGTTATATTCGGGCCAACCGCAAATTCGCCGATTTCCTTGACATCCCCATCACCGAAATCATCGGAAAAACCCATCGGGATCTCTTCCCGGAGAGTGATGAGAAGGTATTCCTCGACGATGGAGAAATTATCCGGTTGGGCCAACCGGTTTTTGGCGCGTATGGGCATGTCAATACCCACGAAGGACGCAAACCCATCCAAATCGACAAGATCCCCAATAAGGACTCCCAGGGGAACGTCATTGGCATTATCGGGTTTGCCACGGACATGTCCGAGCAGGAAAAGGCCCAGAGGGAAAACCAGGAATTGCAGGAGCGGCTGGCACGATCCCAGAAAATGGAGTCCATCGGTCTTTTGGCCGGCGGGGTGGCCCACGATCTTAACAACGTGCTGACCGGCTTTGTCAGCTATCCCGAATATCTCCTCATGGAGCTACCGGAGGACAGCCCCCTTCGCGACCCCATCCTGACCATTCAGGAATCTGGCCAAAAGGCCGCCGCCATCGTTCAGGACCTGCTAACCCTCGCCCGCCGGGGTGTAACCCATACCCAAGTCATCAACCTGAATGAAATCATAGCGGGATATATTGCCTCACCGGAACACCAGCACCTGGCCTCGGCAAACAGCCAGGTCCGGGTGGAGATGAGACTCGATGGGGACCTGCTGAACATCAAGGGTTCCGGCGTGCACCTCCGTAAAACCCTTATGAATCTTGTGCTGAATGCATTCGAAGCCCAACCGGAAAACGGTCAAATCATCATCCGGACCTATAATCGCTATATTGACGAGGCCTTGAAGGGCTACGACAACGTCCTGGAAGGCGATTATGTTGTATTGGAAATTGCGGACAAGGGCATCGGCATCCCGCCCGAAGATCTGAATCGCATTTTCGAACCGTTCTATACCCGCAAAGTGATGGGACGCAGCGGCACCGGTCTGGGGATGGCAGTGGTGTGGGGGACGGTTCAGGATCACCATGGCTATATTGATGTAAAAAGCACCCCAGGCCATGGCAGCACTTTCCGCCTGTATTTCCCCGCCACCCGAGAAGCCGCCAACCGCGCTGAGAAACCGGCACCCATTCATGCTTACATGGGTAAGGGGGAGCAAATCCTGGTGGTCGACGACGTCCGCGAGCAACGGGAGATTGCCGTCAGCCTGCTGGGACGCTTGAATTATACCGTGGAAAGCGTCCCAAGCGGCATGGCAGCGGTCGAATACCTCCAAAAACAAGCCGCCGATCTTGTCATTCTGGACATGATCATGGATCCCGGCATCGACGGCTTGGAAACCTATCGTCGGATTCTGGCGGTTCACCCCAACCAGCGCGCCATCATCGCCAGCGGCTATTCCGAAAACCAGCGCGTTCGCGAAGCCCAGAAGCTTGGTGCGGGAGCCTATGTGCGCAAACCCTATATGCTGGAAAAAATCGGCTTGGCGGTGCGCCGTGAACTGGACCGCCCTGACGACAGCCCCCCCTCCCGTTCGCATTCCCTGCCAAGCCATGCATAATTAATTATATTGTTGAATCAATTGGTTTTGTAATCTTCGTTAAGGCGGTAGATGAAGGCGAGAATTTCCGCCACCGCCTGGTAGAATTCGGACGGTATCTCCATTCCCAGATCAACGTGGTTCAACAATTCTCCGGCAACCGGATCGCTGACCAGCGGGATGTCATGATCTTTGGCGGCCTGAATGATTTTTTCGGCGATAGGCCCCGCTCCCTTGGCCACAACGCGGGGCGCCGTATCATTTTGGCTTTCGTAGCGCAGGGCGACGGCCTGTTGGGTGGGTTTAGCCATACGATTTACGCCTTTACGGCCACGCCGGCATTATCCTGCCGTTCACCCTCTTCCCGCATGAAGGCGCTAATTTTCTGCTTGGAAACCGCCACCTGGCAAAAGCAGCGGGCGGTAAAGCCGGAAAGGGCGTCCTGCAAGTCCGGAAGCGCCCGGGCCAGACGATCCCTTAGTGCCTGGCTTGCGACGAAAAAACAAACGTCGATATGATCCGCACTCATTTCTATATCCGTGCGGACAGGACCGGTGGTTTCCAAATCCAGAAGGAAAACCGCTTTAAACATTGGCTGCGGAAGGGTTTCCCGGCTGCCGCTGTTTCCGTCATAAACACTCATCCTGATCGGACGATGGCCCAAATGCAGGCTGCCGATGTCAATGGCGGGCGGCGACTCGCCGGCGCGATCCGTCCGGTCCGGCTCCGACCATCCGTGAGGTTTAGGGCTTTTCAGGACGGACGTGTCCCGGCCACCGCCCTGCCCTTCTCGTGCAGAGGATAGACGGGTCTTCATTTTGCCGCTCACCTGCCGGTCTTCTCTGAGGCGATGAAACCATTTGGAAATGATTTGAAATGACTTGAGCGTCGCGGTTTCCGGGGAACCGGACAGCAGTCTGCCGGAAGCCACCTGGTCGCCATGTTGCGGCAGCGGCGCTGCCGCCGCCTTGCCGCTGGCTGACGGAGGGGCGGTATCCGGAAGGGCATTCAGCCTTAAGAGTCTTGTGAAGCGGACGTCCGTCTGTCCTTGTCTGAGAATCGGCACAGGCTGAGGTTTCCATACCGAAGCGCGATTGACGGCTGGTTTGGCCCCCTCGTCTTCTGCATCCGGAAGAACTTGGAATTGAACGATTTCGCCAACCCGTCTTCCCACCGGCTTCTCGGACACCGCTCTGAAACCGGGGAACTGCAAAACGGTCCGGCCGGAGGGTGAAATTTTAACGATACGCGCCTTGAGCCGGTCGCCCGTCTTGACCTGGTCCAATTGAGCAGCGGAAGAACGATCGTTAAACAAGGATGAAAGCTCAGGAAGAATGGAAAGCGGCATGACGTTGCTTCCCCCATGTCCGCCTCGCCGTGCCCGCGTAAACAGGCCTCACATTGCGCACGCATCATCGATCTGCAATTGGGAAACCTCGGGCGTCACGGAACAAGGTGGTTTGCCAGGGTGGTTAATCGGCCCCGTGATTTTTGGTGATTCCCATCAGGTTCTTGGTAATGATCCCCATTTGCCGGGTTTCATCTTCGATAAGTTTGACAACGTCTGCGATCTGGTCGGGTTCATTGATATCCCCGGATGTCACCATGCTGGCATATCCCAGGATGACCTGCATCGGCTGGTTCAATTTATGGCATACGGTTCCCGCCATTTCCAATGCACCCGAGAGCTTGTCGCGTTCCTGATAGCCTGCGGTGGCGGTCAGACGTTCGTAGTAGGCTGAAAAAAGAGCCGACACCGTTTCCAGATTGCCGTCTTGCAGAAAAGGGGTTGGCCAATTATCTTTTTGGCTTTCAACCACCAGCCCCCCCCACCAGGATCCAAGCACGGTCAGCGGAAATATGAGGAGGCGTTTAACATTCCGGGCCTTCAATTGCTGCTGGAGTTCAGGCGTCAGTTGGTCGACCGTCAGAGATACGTTCCGCCCGGCCTCCAGCTCGGTGCGCAGATCCCCCTCAACGAGTCGCAGGTAATCATCGCCGTACCGGCTCCCGCAATGGGGGCAACGATCCATCAGCGTGCAGGCCAGGCGCTTCGGACGCATGTCCTCGGCGTGGTAGGATTCGATTTGAAACACGACCACATGTTGTGCATCCATAATATCGCCGAGATCGGCCAGGGCGTCCTGGACGGCATTCTCGGCGGATGACCGTCCCAGGAGCCTTCGGGCACAGGCTGCTATCACCTGATCGGAGGTCACCGCCCCGTCTTGCCCGTAACCTGTCTCCCCCGGAACCCCATTCGAACCATCGCACGTTGTTCGTAGCATCTCAGATTTCATTTCGCTATGATTTGCATCTCTTCGGAAAGTTTGTTGACCGCATCCCAGGCGGCATTCAGGATATCGGGGACATCGTCCTCGGTGAGACCGAGAAAAGCAAGCGCATCGTCATCGATCATATACATGAAGCCTTCGATCCCTTCCATTTGGGCCATGGTCCCTTCGGTTTCCTCCATGGATTTGACGATATTCGCTATCGAGTCGGCCATGAACACGATATAGGACAACGTATCCCGGTCACTTTGGGCGGGGTCATGGTGAAACTTGATGGCCGTGGAGATCGCTTCGGGGATATGCCAGTGCTGGCAAACTTCATAGCCGATTTCGGCATGATCCAATCCCAGCAAATGCTGTTCCGCGGCCAACATGGAATTGCGCCCCCCCGAGGTCAGCCGCTCGAATTCCGCCTTACGGTCCATCACATAGGTATCGAGGACCAGTTTACCCACATCGTGAATCAGGCCGGCCGAAAACGCATCCCCTTCCAGATCCGGTGCCTTCCGGTTGGCCAGGATGCGGGAAGCACTGGCCGCCAGCAGCGAATGCCGCCAGGTCCCGGCCGAGTCCAGATCGTAGCCCTCCAGCGTTTTCCCAAGAACCGCAGCGCCCCCCACCATGGAAATCAACTGCCCCAGAGCATTGTATCCCAGCAGGCTCGAAGCATGCCGTATGGAGGACACTTTCCCGCTCAAACCATAATAAGCGCTGTTGGCCAGTTTCAGTACCTTGGTCGCAATGGCCTGGTCGGATTCCAGCAGGTCGGCCAGTTCCGACATTTCCGAATCCGGATCACTGATGATCTGACGCGCTTTGAATACGATTTGCGGCATGGGGGGGAGATCCTTCAGTTTGCGCAGGACCTTTTTCCTAAAATCGCCGTTGTTGCTTGCCACGGGGGGCTTTTCTCCGCCTTTGGTTTCCGCGCCTTGATCGCCGGCATGGGGGGGTGACGCGCCCCCCGGATCAAGATTCAGTTCAATTCGTCCATTGCAGTTCGGACAGGGAAAACTGATTTTTTTCTTTTGAGGAAGCTTCTCATCCGGCACATTGTAGCTCTTGTTGCAGTTCGGGCATTCAAATTTCATTGGTAGTGTCTTCCTGAAATGATTTCGTTGGCGCTCCCAACCGTTTCACATCAATCGGCAAGCCTGCGGACGGACATCTTGGCGCCTGCCGGCTCGGGAAGATTCGCAGGACTCGGACCATGGAATCCGTCTTCATAAGGGTTATCGTCCTAAACCGCTGCAACTTGAGGGAAATGTTAGCATGCGGCCATCATGGCATCCACCACGCTTCGGAACGATTCGACACGCACGGGTTTGGTGTAGCAATCCGTGTACCCCATGGCCCGGATTTCCTCCAGGTCCGGATGGTTGGGGTGCCCTGTGGTGATCAGCACCTTCATCTCGGCCAACAGTTCGTTCTGCTGAACGGCCCGGCAAACATCGAGCCCCTTCATGCCCGGCATTTCCAAATCCAGGATCAGCAAATCGGGCGTTGTCGTGCCGATGCGCAGCAGCCCGTCGATGCCGCTGGCCGCATCTTGGACCCGGTAACGACCGGATCGTGACAGCACCTGAACGATCAGCTGCCGGATGGCCGCGTCATCGTCCACCACAAGCACTTCGACGAGCTCCTGCTGATGCACGGACGGCAGCCAGACGGTAAAAACGCTTCCCTGCCCCTCTGCCGGAGTGTACGCAATGCGGCCATCGTGGGCCTGGGCCAGGCTGTCGCTTACGGCCAGGCCCAATCCGGAACCGCCACGGTTTTGTTTGTCCGTTACAAACGGATCGAACATTTTGGCGGTCATGTCCGCGGGCACACCGCGTCCGTTGTCGCGGACAGCAATGTAGATGCTGTTGTCTTCGGTGCGCAGACCGGTTTGGATGGCAACCTGACCCTGGTGATGATCGATCGACTGGACGGCATTGATCAGAATATTCAAAACGATCTGTTCGATGCTCGGAAGATTGCCGTAAACAGGGGGCAGGTTTTCGTCGAGATCGAGAGCCAGTGCAACGCCGGATTTCTGGATGGTGGTTTGGGCCAGACGGACGGCATTGGCCACGGCCTCATTGACCGCAAACGCTTCTTTTTCGGAAACACGCGAGCGACGGGAGAAATGTTTTAAATCCCTGACGATTTTGGAAACACGGTTGGCGGCCATATCCATATCGTCCATCAGCTGACCAAAGTGGTCGTGGAGATAGGCCAAGGTGAAACCGCCGAATTTGCGTCGGGCCATATGGTCATCCGACAGGTCGATGAGGGGGAAAACATCCTGCCATACCCGCCGGATGATGGGCAGGTTGAACATGATCAGGCTGATGGGATTGTTGATCTCGTGGGCGACACCGGCCACGAGGGTCCCCAGGGCTTCCATTTTCTGGGCCTGGTAGAGGTGATCACGGCGCTCCTTGAGCGCCAGATCGGCCTTCCCCTTGGCGGGCATGGTCTGGTAGGTGATGATGGCGGCGGCACCGGAAAATGCAAAGGCATGGACCGCAACCCGGTAACTTCGGAGGCCGACGGCAGTTTCGACGTGCATTTCGATTTGGTGGGATTGGATGCGGCCATCGACAACCGCCCGGATTTTTCCGCCAAATGCCCCGGTTTCCCGGCGTGTTGCAGACGACGGCAGGCAATGACGGAAGGGCATGTCTGAATCGCCGGCCACATGGCCGCGCTCCGCCCCGGGCCCCATCAGTCTGGCCCAGGCCGCATTGGCGGCCACCAGATTTCCCCCGGCGTCGATGACTCCCACCGCATCCGGCAGGGCATCGAGGATCGCGGACCGGATATCCGGTTGTTCGGAAGTAGATGCGTTGGAATTTTTGGAGGTGCGTTGCATCACGGTGCTTGGCGCCCCCCTTCGTCTACGGCTGCGCTCAGGCATCGTCCTTGGGCGCCGCCAACCGACGCCATGAGCGGTCGGATCGTTTGATCACATCGGAGTCGCGGCGGCAGCGATCCGCCATTCGGCGTTCCACCTGATCCCGGTCGATGTCCAGCATGATCTGGTAGACATGCCATTTGGTTTTACAGAAAAAAACATCGAAGGGATCCTGATCTTGCCCGCCACGATAAATACGAATACCCGGAATAGCCCCTTTTTGCAAATAGGCCGTGTGGCAGTTGACCAGAAGCGGTTCGATGTCATGCTTGTTCTGCCACGGGACACAGGCGCCGTACATGCCCAGGGACGGATCCATGATCGATCGCAGTTTTTCGGTAACCCCGCCCACCGCCAGGATGATGTCCCCCGTCAATGATCCGGTTACCGCGAATTTGGCATTGACCGGCTGGCGAATAAAATCCGATATCAGCGCCACATCGATCGCCGCCGAGGCACTGTCGCCTTCCACGCCGCCATGGGCCTGGATGTACTCGATATGCATTTCATAGCCGACGTAGGGGGCGCCGATTTTTTTCAGGATCCGGCGAATGGAGGCCCTTACGTTCTGGGCTGCGGCCAGGGCAATATCACCGATTTTCCCGGCCGCCACGACCCGGTCGGCCCCGCCGGCATCCACCTGGCCATGAATCGGCAGGGGCTGGCCATGCATCTGGCCGGATGCGGTGGACGCTATCACCGCCAAGCCCACGACGTAACCGATGGAGTCCGTAATGGAATCGATGTATTTTTTAAGGTCTTTTTTATAGCGGCCGATTTCCTGCTGCATGGCGCCTTCCAGGCTGAGGTGTTCCTGCAGGGCCACCCGGACATGTTCCGGTTCCACGCGCGGGGCATCGCTGAAAATCGCCTCGAAAACCGAACTTTTGATGATCCCGTTGATGGGCCGGAGGATACCGGTAAGTTTGCCGTCGGCGGCACGGCAGCGCATCTCCCGGATAATCTCCATGACCGCGTCGCGCGAAAAATCGCGGGTTGTCAGGCTGAAACCGGGGGACAAGCGCCGGCCGAAAATGGTCTCGCAACGTTGGCGAACGCTTTCCATGCCTTCATTGGACAACACATCCCCCCAGGCGGTTTGGAATTCATCGGCAATACGATCGACTTCCTGTTTGACATATTGGGCGGTTTGCCGAATGGTTTCGGGTGTTTCCGGGACAGCACTCTCCATGTAGACGATTTCGCCCTTGTCTTCGATACGGCTGAGAAAAGCGCCGTCACCCTCTTCCCGCAGGCGCTGGATGGTGTCGTTGTTGCAGCAGGCCACGATAATGTTGTCCGCCTTCAGCGGGTTTTCGGAGCGATCGGCCGCGCCGCTGCCGGCCCCCTGTCCGCCTTCGAGAACGTATTGCTTCTCCTGCATGATCTCCAGCAGTTCCGGCATATAGCCAATCCGCAGAAGGGTGCGCAATTCATCGATATAAATGATGGGAGCGGTGGCGTGCGCCCCGAGATAGGCCCGCTGGTGGGGCACGGTCTGCAAATTGCCGGACTGGTAGGGATCGTGGCGGAAACCGCCTTTCATGACACGGGCATTGGGCTCCGCGATACGGGCCAGCAGATCGCTTTGCTGACGCGGGTCATGGAGCACCGAGGGGATCATGTCGTACAAATGTTTCATGTTCGCCCCAGCGGCATGCGGCTGGTTCCGTTGAATTCTTTCCTGGGCCCGGTGGTTGTTCTCCTGCAAAAAAAGGAAAATGCTCCCAATGGCGGCAACACCGGCCCCGGCCAGCAGCAACGGATAAACCAACCCCCCTGCCACGAGGCCGATGGTGGTCAGCATCAGGCCTAATTTAACCCGGCGCAGGGTTCGAATCTGCTCGTCAAGGGAAAAAACAGGAGTTGTCGATGCGGCCGCATCGATGTTGGCGCGCAAATCCTCCAGCAACCGATCGGCGGTCTCCGGATCTTCGTAGGCGACACGGATATGATTGCGGTCCTTGCCCGGATAGGCCAGGATCGATTCACAGGGGCGAATGTAATCATCCAGCGATTGGGAAAGGACATTCTGCAACATGCCCGCCAGCATGGACTTTCCGGTTCCCGGCCGCCCCACCATGAGGATATGGCCGCGTTTATGGGCGATTTTACGGATCGCCTTTTTGGCCCGTTCCTGGAAAATAACGCATTCGATCGGATCCTCCGGCACTTGGATTTCAGAGGTATCTTCAAAATGGCGCAAACGCTCTTTCAGGACCACCGGGTACTGGAGCAGTTCCTTGATCCAGGCGTAGTCATTGTCATTGTAGTCCGTCTTCATCGGGCCGGCCTTTAATGGATTCCAATAAATAATAGTTTCCCGCTTCCGACAGGGTGGCCTTGCGGTTGATTTCGGCGTAGAGCTGGGGCACATGCTGCCGCACAGGATCGAGGGCCTTCACGTCATGCATTACCGACAGGCTGGTGACCGGGCGCGGATCCCCGAAACCCTCCCGGGGCACATAACTGAAGGAAACCCCCATCTGGTGCGTTTTCAGGGAACGGATAACATCTTTTTGGGAGGCGGCATCGAGGCTCAGATGCCGGAACAGGTCCTGGTAGATCGCCGGCAGCCGGTTGCGGGAGTAGTCAATCTCCATGTCCCCGTTGAGCATCAGACGCAAGGCCCGCCCGTCTCCCTGGAGGCATTGCTCCAGCGAGGCTTTCAATACCGGATTGGATGCGAGGGCCTGTTCCAGCAGCAGCAGGTGATGCAGCCGTTTTACGTCATTGATCCAGAAGGCCACCTTGCCGGCCTGGGTCAGAAGACAGGCGAAGGAACGCCCTTCCATTCGGAATTTCAACAGCGGGTGGTGACGTTCGGCACGATAAGTTTCCGGGGTCATACCGCGCATTTCATACAACCCCTTGCCTATGTGCGCATGCTGCAGGGTTATCGGTACGGAGCATAAAAGGTTGTCAAGAATATAGCGGTGTTTGGTTTCCAGATCGCCGCTGAGGCTGATATGGGTACGATTCCCGCCTTCGTCTTCGCAGACCCCCCGGATATCCAGCAGGCGCTCGCATTTCAACGCGGCGATCTCCTGCGCGACAGGATCCAGCGGCCGCAACATGCCCCGCAACTGATCGATATGCTGGGCCAGCTCCCGATCCTGCAATGCGGGGATGCGCATATAGGGGTGGGCCATAAGGAGTTGGCGTTCACCTGCCATTGAATGGGCCTGGGGGTTGGATCGGAACGGATTCAGTCGGGTCGCCGCCGCCCGGAATTTTTCCCAGGCGCCGGGTTTGAAATGGCACTCACACCCCATCAACCGATTTTCAACGGCAATGGGATCGGGGGATATGAGGTAGCGGCCGATGTCGGAAAGCTCATACGCGACGATGTGCTGGGGTTGCGCCTTGATACCGATACGGTCGAAATCAAAATGGGTATAATTGCCGGTGCTGATGATCCAGGCCTGGTTTGGCATAGCGCACGCTTTGCGTAACAATGACGGGTTTCCCGATTTTAAAGGTTTTTCCAGTATGGTTTGGACATTTTGATTTTGCCGTTCAAACCCCATCAACACACAGGCGCTTCGATGGTTGGTGCTGCAGGGTGTCTTCAGGGCGCCGCTGTCGGATCCGGTTTCATCTTGGTTTTGGGCAATGCGGTCAGAATGATTTCCACCCGCCTGTTTTTTTCACGCCCGTCTTCCGTATCGTTGGAATAAGCCGGCCGGTATTCACCGAACCCCATTGTGGATATCCGCGAGGGGACGATTCCGACCTTATCGATCATGAATTCAGCCACTTCGGCAGCACGGCCGATGGAGAGCTTCAGGTTGGACTCAAAACGGCCGCCGATAATCGGCACGTTGTCGGTGTGCCCGGCAACGATGATATCTCCGTCCGTGCCTTTAAGACGCTGCCCGATTTCTTCCAGAACAGGAATCAACCGTTTCCGAATGTTGGCATGCCCCGAGTCGAAGGTCGCCCCACCTTGCAGACGTATGATGGTCTGGTTGCCTTCCACCTCGATTTCGACTTTGTCCTCGAGTCCCTTGAGCTTGCCCTCCAGGGCTTTCTTCAACTCCTCCCCGAGTGCCTGCATGGCTTTCATGGCGTCGTATTCATCGCCGTCCGCCTCCGAGTTGTCCATTTTGACATATTCTTCCCGCCGGTGCTGGGGCACCAGGTCCTGGTCGAAGCTGAGCGAGACCATGGTTGCGCCTTTGGGGCTCTCAAAAGATTTCTCCTGTCGCTGAATCCCGAACGCTTTGGCCAGTGATCCGGCCACCAGTTTGTATTTCTGGCGGTCCATTTCCGAAAAAGACAGCAGGAGCACAAAAAAACACAACAGCAGACTCATGAGGTCGCCGAAGGTGACCACCCATTTGGGTGCCCCCTTGTCTTCCGGGGGGGCATCGAACAGGGCATCTTCACTCATGATCAGGCCGCTTTCTTCACGGGTTCGGGCGCATCCGGTTTTTTCTTGTCCTTTTTATGTCGAACGGTGGGCGCCAGGTAAATCTTGAGCGATTCCTCCAGCACCATGGGCGAGAGCGCCTGATTGATACCCACCGCCGCTTCCCGGATGATGGCTTTGCTTTGCTGTTCCTGCTGGCTGCGCAGCGCCAGTTTGTCGGCCAGGGGCAGGCAAACGAAGTTGGCCATCAGGGCGCCGTACAGGGTCGTCAGCAAGGCCACGGCCATGGATGGGCCGATACTGGCCGGATCGCTCATGCTGCTCAGCATCTGCACCAGGCCGATCAGTGTCCCGATCATACCGAAAGCAGGGGCCGAGTCCCCCATGCCTTTGAAAACGTTCTGACCGGTGGTATGCCGGGCCACGGTCATGCGGATGTCTTTGTTGAGCATGTCCTGGATCAGGTGCTCGTCATATCCGTCGGAAAGATACCGCAAGGATTTAGCCATGAAGGGATCCTTGGGATTTTCCTGGTCAAGGGAGATCAGCCCTTCTTTTTTGGCCATTTTGGCGTAGCCGATCATGGTTTTGATGGTTTCTTCGGGTGGTTCCATTTTGAAGAGAAAGGCTTTCATGCCGACTTTGATGGAATTGAACACATCCGCCAGGGTAAATTTTATGAAGGCGGTGGCGAACGTTCCCCCGATCACGATCAGGATACCCGGCACGTTAAAAAATATACCGGCACTCCCCCCCATCACGATCGCACTGATGATCAGTCCTGCTCCGCTGATTAACCCGATTATGGTTGCCAGATCCATTGGCCCCTCTCGATCTCTCGTTTTGAATTGGATCCTTTTATCTTGTGACGACTTCGGTCATGAATACTTTGAAGAATGCCACGAGCCTGCTTTTGCCGACCCTTTCGATAAAATCCATCGACGGGGTCATTCGGCGCAGGGCGGCATCACATAGGTTATCGTCCGCCTCTATTTAAACTTGAGTTTTTTTCAGAAGGGTTCTTCCTGATGTCCCCGCCCAGCGGACCGACAAATTAACACCCATGAAATGAGCGGATGGATATCGAACCCAACGTTCAACTTTTGGTGGAAATCATATCCTGTATCTATTTGCTATTTTTGTTTATTTCCCTATGGCAAGGCACCCTTGCAGACGAAACATCCCGCTGCTATAGTGGATGGCGATGAAAGCCATTCCTGAAAACGCGGCCCCCATTCTTGTCGTTGACGATGATACCGGTCTTTTGACCAGTATCCACGCTGTCCTGGTGGGTGCCGGCTTTCCGGAGCCCATCCTTCTATCGGATGGCACCCGGGCGTTGGATCTGGTCAAAAACCACGACATCCACCTGGTTCTCCTCGACCTCATGATGCCCGATATCGATGGCATGGAGATTCTCAAAGCCGTCAAATCCCAGTGTCCCCAGGTGGAATGTATCGTGTTCACGGCCGTGGACGATGTCGAAACCGCCATCGATGCCATTCGCCTCGGTGCCTATGATTACCTGGTCAAAGGCCTCAACAACGAAAAGCTTGTCATCACCATCCATCACGCCCTGGAGCGCTACAGTCTGCGACAGGAGCGTACCCTCCTGGCCCAGCGCCAGAGCTTCGGGGACTTAAAGCACCCGGAGGCGTTTCAGTCCCTGATCACCCGGGACGACAGCATGGCGGTGGTCTTCCGGCAGGTCGAGGCCGTGGCCCCCACGGAATACAGCGTGCTCATCACCGGTGAATCGGGCACCGGCAAGGAAATGCTGGCCAAGGTCATTCATCAATTGAGCAACCGCAGCGCGGAGCCGTTTCTGCCGGTGAACATGGCGTCGTTCAGCGGTACGCTGTTCGAAGACGAATTTTTCGGGCATGCCAAGGGCGCCTACACCAACGCCGTGAGTGACAAAAAAGGTTTTCTGGAGGAAGCCCAGGGAGGATCGCTCTTCCTGGATGAAATCACGGAACTGGATTTGTCCCTGCAGGGCAAACTGCTGCGGGTCATCGAGGAGAAGGAGCTCTACCGTTTGGGCAGCACGCGCCTTCGCAATGTGGATGTCCGGTTTATCGCCGCCACCAACCGGAACATTCCAGGCGAGATCGAGGCCGGACATTTTCGGGCCGATCTCTTCTATCGCCTGAACACCTGCACCATCCATCTGCCGCCCCTGCGCGAGCGTCGTGCCGACATCATGCCCCTGGCCAGACATTTTTTAGAACTCCATGCCGACCGCAATGGCAAAAAGATTCACGATTTCACGCCGAATCTGGCCCGTCGTCTGGAAGCCTACGATTACCCGGGCAATGTCCGGGAATTGCAGAACATCATCGCCTCCGCCGTCCTGGTGGAAACCACCGACCGATTGCGCACGGCATCGGTGGTCACCCCGCTCCCGGTGTCCGACGCAGACGAAACCGATGCCGGCGATTTGCTGCCGCTGGAGGACGTGGAGCGCCGGCATATCCGCAAAGTGCTGGATGCGACCCAGGGTGACCGGGCCCAAGCCGCCCGCATCCTCGGCATCAACCTGTCCACCGTCTATCGCAAGATCAAACGCTACGGCCTGTGAGCCCTGTTCCATCAATCGCCGCTTGATTTAGGCTCTCAATTGCATTACGAATAAAGCTATCCACGCCGATCTGCCACGGGCAGACTTCACCTCACCTTCTCGCCAGCCTACATACGACGTTCTGACCGGCCGATATAGCAAAAAGGTTCATTGACAGCGCCAACCCATTAGCACCATCAACGACGAAAGGGGGAAACGCCATGGCCTTCGAAGTCATCATCCAACGCAAATTCAAAGACAAGGAACAGGCGGAAAAGCTGGTGCCCTTTATTCTGCAGCTGCGCTCCCAGGCAACCATTCAGCCGGGCTACATCACCGGCCAAACCCTGCGCTGCCTGGACTGCGACGGTGAATACCTGGTGATCAGCACCTGGCACAGCCGAGAAGACTGGGACAACTGGTTTCAGTCCGCCGAGCGCCAGGCTTTGCAGAAACAGATCGATGCGCTTCTGGGCGAAGAGACGACCTACCGTTTCTACGAGCCACTTGTCGGCGGCATCATGCCGGTGTTCAAGGACAGCAAACCGGCTGACAAGAGATGAGGTAAAACGCGGGCGCAGGGAAACTCTTGCGAAGACGCGTGAAATATCCGGGTTCGTATTCCTTTGTTTGATGAAACCGTAAGAGCCGACATTCCCGTTTCGACGTCATTCCGGCGAAATATATTGTGCCATAATGGGCAGACAGAAATTACAGTAGAGCTCGTCATTCCGGACCTGATCCGGAATCTCTTTCATTTCATGCCGTTGATACACGAGATGCCGGATCGCGTCCGGCATGACAGATCAAAGCGGGATATTTTATCGCATTGTGACACAAGCTCGAAAGCCGGGGGCTATGGATTACAATATGTTATAGATTTCGGCTCAATACCTGCAAATCCGTTTTTGCCGCCCCACAGTATTTGCCCGGAGGGCTAAAATCATATAGCATGGGTGTTTCCGTAAATTTGAATCAGGACCATTCCATGCCCCATAAGCTCCGTGTCATCGTCACGCTATTGTTCATGCCGGCGGTGTTCTCCGCCTGCGCCACTTACGCCAGGATTGAAAACCTGCCCCTGGGCGCGGCCCCACCGTCAGCCGACTACTCGGTGCGCAGCGCCATCGCATCCAAGCGCCCCAACCATATCACCCTCGTCGTGGCCTTTTCAGGCGGCGGCACCCGTGCGGCCGCCCTGGCCTACGGGGTTCTCCAGGGCCTGCGTGACACCACGGTTATGGTGGACGGGCAGCCGGTGCGGCTCATAGACGAAATCGACGTGATCAGCGCCGTATCCGGCGGCAGCTTCACCGCCGCCTATTACGGGTTGCACGCCGACGGCATTTTCAACCGTTTTGAAACCGATTTTCTGCGCCGCGACCTGTCCGAGCACCTGATCGACGGCCTGCTCTCCCCTTCCCTGTGGTTCTCCTCCCGCGGCCGCACCGAAATGGCCATCGATGTGTACGACGAACATATTTTTCACGGAGCCACATTCGCCGATCTGAAACGCCGCAACGGGCCGCTGATCATCATTAATGCCACGGATCTGGGGCGGGGCGTGCGCTTCTCGTTCCTGCAGGACTATTTCGACCTCCTGTGTTCCGACCTTTCCACCTTCCCCATATCAAGGGCGGTGGCGGCCTCGTCGGCCGTCCCGGTCATCTTCAATCCGGTCGTATTGCAAAATCATCCCGGATGCCGGCCCTCTTCCGTGAACATGTTCGCGGCCGCCGCCGATGACGCTATCCATTCTCCGCAACTATCCCACGTTGTCGACGGGCTCAAGAGCTATGCGGCCAAAGACCAGCGCCCGTACATTCATCTGGTGGATGGGGGCATTACCGACAACCTGGGGCTTCTTTCAATCTATGAAATGACCGAGGCCGGCGGCGGCGCAAAAAAACTGCTGCAGCATCTCGGGGGGCAGCCCAAGCCCTATTTCATTGTGATAGCGGTCAACGCCTCCACCACCCCGCAATACGAAATGGAGCTGTCCAACCAGCCTCCGGCCATGGAGGACATCGTCAACGCGGTGACCGACATTCCGCTGCACCGCACCAATGCAGCCACCCTGGAACTGCTCCAGAACAGCATCGCACGCTGGACATCCGAGCTGGCCACCGAAGATGCGCCCATCACGCCCTGTTTTGTGACAGTGGATTTTGACCAGATTGCCGACCCCGACCAGCGGCACTATTTCAACCAGATCCCGACCAATTTCGCACTGAACGCGGAACAGGTGGATCATTTGCTGATGGCCGGCCGTGAGCTGCTGAAAATGAATCCGGAATTTCAGCAGCTACTGGAAACGCTGATAAAGTAGCATTGACAGTTTCTGAAATTCAGATTGGTTTAATCACTTTAAAACTTACAGACTGATTTGGAGGTCGTTATGCGCCAAATGCTATTCAAATCTGCCGTAGTTGTAGCCTTTTTAGTCGGGTTCACGGGTTGTGCAACATATCCTCCGCCTATAATTCAATCCAATAAGGCTACCAATTTCAAATATCAGTACAGTGTGAGCATACCGCACGGTTGGAACGCTTACACTGAATTACCAAAAGACCTCAAAGGTCAAATGCCTTCAGAAGGAAGAAAAATGGTCAGTTTGGCACTTGTAAACAAAAAATCCAAAGGAATGATTTTGTTTATGAATAATAAGGAGTACGCAAGTTTTGATAGAATACTTGAAAGATCTGACAGCCATTGGCAAGAAGCTGCCAATAATTTAAGAACTTCCATGGAAAATGGGGCTGAAATCGGTAGGTACGAAAGCGATATAAAAGTTCAAAACTTGGCCGCTACCTATGACAATTACAAATCAAACCCCCAATCATTCAAGTCGAAACCTTGGCTTGAAGTTGAAGCCGATGTTAGCTTTACGATGGGCGATTCTACTATTGGTTATGATTGGTTTATACACCCATGCCATAAAACGAATTCCTGTTATACAATTGTGCTCTCTTTAAGTGAAACAGACAAGTACGAAGCCAACCGCCCTGCACTTAATGAAGTCCTGGAATCGCTAACGATGCACGATATTGCCGATAAATGAATTTAGAGCTTTATATGGACCAAAAACCATCGACGACGATCTGGAGATGCGATTATGGAGGGTTCGGCCGGCCTCGGGAACAAAGGCCAAGTGTAGATTTGACTCCTCTTGATTTTAGAAGTTATTTTTATGGGAGTTAGTCGGCCTTGCGTTCGATCGGGCGATTTTGATCACCTTCGGGTTCCCCCTCACCCTTTTTATCGGTTGTGTCACCGCCCCATCCTTTACGGCGCCAGTAATCCTCACGAGAGGTTGCGCCTTCTTTCTCGCGATCAACGCTGCCGCTATCTTCGGGTTCCGCAGGGGCGATTTCCCTGTCTATTTTTTCGCGCTTAGCCTCAGGCCCCTTCTGGCCCGACTGGGCTTTCGGTTCCGCAGGTGGGGTTTCTGAAAGGCCCTCGACTTTTTCGGCACCGGGAGGCGGTGGATCATCAGTGAAATGCCATACACCGTCTTTATCGATCCAGTGGTAAATTTCAGCGGCATCGAGGCTTGGCCCCAGACCGAATACCAATATCAATACCCCTACAAAACAACAGCGTTTCATAAACACACCTCACGCCTTACAAAAAAAACATCTCACGGCAATATCATCTACACATAAGGGTCAGTTTCAAACGATGACAAGAATTACACAGAAGGGGTCAAGTCTACATTTGCCCTTTGATCAAAAAGATGGCGATCCAACTATCCTGTTTTTCAGCATTTGGATGTCTTTACGGATTTTTTTGTCTTTTGTTTTCAGACGGCCCGTTTTTTGAACAATGCTACTCACGGTACTGTATGTATTAATCAGGAATATTTCCCTAATGCTGTTGAGATCATCGCCGCGAAGGTGACGTAACAAATAGATCGCAACATTTCGAGGCGTATTAAAAAAGCCCCTTCGGGAAATCAATAAATCATCAAAATCGACTTTGTAATATCGACAAACAGCATCGATGATCGCATCAGGTTCGGGTGCCAATTGTCTTGATTCCGGCACTTCATAACTGTTTTTCTTTAAATAATAACGTTCACGAATCTGACTGATAAAACTCTCTGGACCGAATAACGAAGGTAAATTCCTTTTTGAAAACAAGCGGACTACCTCCGGGGTATCTTCCTGCTGCATGAACGCGATAAATGCCTTCATTCTACCCCGTTTTTTGGCGGTAATCATGTTGAAAATGGCATCTTTATGGATCCAATCCCATTTTTTTGCGTAAGACAAATAACCTTTGTAACTGCTCCAAAGGTATTTCTGCATCTCACTAACCATCCCGGCGCGCAGGGGATTTCGATGAATATATCTTACCAGCTGAAGCAGGTAGCTGTCGTCGGAAACAAGGATCGTTTTATACCGCCCTCGAAAAAGAGGCCCGTCATATCCATGCCTGCGGTTGAATCGCTGGGTATACAAGCTGTTGAGGTGCCGCATGCATCTGGATAGGTTGCCATCAGGGGTATGAACAAGGAGGTGATAATGGTTGGTCATCAGGCAATAGGCTGCGATCTGAGCGTTCCACATTTCGGATATCTCGATCATAAGATCAATAAACAGCCTATAATCGTGCGCATCAGAATAGATAGATTCAAACCGCCGCCCACGGTTCATCACATGATACCAAGCACCAGGATATTCTATCCGTAAAGGACGTGACATGGGGATATCGTATCAGGAGGGCAACATAAGGTCAAATGTAGACTTGACCCCTTTTAGCCTTTCATAACCAGATTTACCATAAGATTTAAATATATTGTTCTGAGTTTTACGACGTTCATCATCGTAGATATGGTAGCTTTCTTCTAACAACTCAAGCAATGAATTTCTAATTTCAAGATTTGTAAAATTATGTGAATTTTTACTTTTTGTTTTGAATATAAAACTAAATAAGCCCATTTATATTTCCTCCCTAAAACAGAACCCTCGCCTTGCCGAATACTGGCAACTGACAAGGGTCTCAACTTCCTCCATAATTAACTCCCATCTGGATCTTTTTATGTTATTATATTACAAAGTCGTTTACTTCAAAACTAATCCTTGTTTAAGATTCAAGTATCATCGTTTTTGCACAACCTTGAGAGTGCCACACAATAATCTGACATGTCCAAACCTACTACACATTTCCATGAAACTACAAAATTACTTTAATTCATTTTATAGGCTACATCACGTCTCAAATCTCGATAATCGTTAAAAACATTTTCAAGAATCTCAAAAATCCTTTGGTTAAAATTGAAATCATTTAGTCTTTCCCTGTTATTAAAAACACATTGTTTGCCTGATGTCACATCGATAAGATATATACGAAGGTATTTAAACAAATTATACGAGTTGGATTCTGTGCTAAAAGACACAACCATTATTACGTCGGCGTCTAATTTTTCCCCAATTTTACACACCTGTTCGATATCAGGCTTTTTTACTTCGAAGATTGAATGTTTTTTCCAAATTTTGCTTCTTTCTATGCTTCCAATCTTTTCTACATCGCGTGGATCGATAAGAGATAGATCATAACAGCTTGCAATGATTTCCAAGTCATCTGATTTTTTGATATAGTCTGCCACCTTAATTATTAAGTTCTTTGTTTGAGTTCCAGACCCTGTATCCCATGGAAGAAATGCTATTTTATACTTATCATGTCTATCAATCTGGGTACCCTTTGGATTTGTGGTAAGGTTTATGGTGTCATTTGGTCTTATGCTTTCTGATTCCTGTTTGTCTAACCCGGTCATCCCTTGTGGTTTATCAATACTGTAATCTAAATTAATTTTCTCATTAGTATCATTTGCATTTATTATTGTTGCGATTTTTGATGCGAAAAAATCTTCATCAAGCACACTCAAACCTCTCAAAAATGCTTTAATGTTTTCCCTAACAACACCTTCACAAGAATAGACATATCTTGCCTTGCCACCAGCATTATTGCCGCTAAATCCCGATTCGTAGGTTTTTGTCCAAATGGTTTCTTCAGATGGGCCTACAAAACGATAGGTGATGATAATTTCCCAACGGAGCTCTAACCCAGAAACATATCTTGTATGTTGAGATCGCACATTTACTAACAAGTCGATGTCACCTTGCCCCTGGTCAATGGAATCGAAAAGTTCTGTATTTGTAAGTGTTTTCGTTACTGCATTATGAATATGCTCACACATACACAATTGCGATCCTAAACCTGGCGAATCATTTTCTACCCCTGTAACAATTATTTTGCGAATGCTCTGATTTGTCGTATACGAAAATGTGTTTGGTTCTGACGGCACCATTCTCTGCACACTCAGGCTCGGACATCCTGTTAGAGATAAAAAAAAGACTATGCATACTGACCATCGAAAGCAAAATTTAAACTTAAGCATGTTGGTATTCACAGTCTTTTCCCCTTTCCCCATATTATTCTGTCGAGATTTTCTGAAATAAAACATCATGAAATAATAACTCAAGGGGATCATCATTTGTCCAAATTTCCTTTTCAATTGGATCGCCCCGCCATTTGGCATTGTTTGACCAAGCTATCCGGCCCGTATCGAGATCAATCAGCGAACCCACGAATATGCGGCCATCGTCAATTTGAAGTGGCATAACACCTACATAGTAACCGGTCCCTAAACCGGCAGTTGCGAGCGCAGTGCCCATTCCCACCAAGAAGCTACCTACACCTTTCGCGAAAGCTTTTCCGCCACTTTCACTCTTCCCGACAACCCCAAGAAATAGAACGCTCGAAGCTCCCGTACGATTTTTTATAATTTCTGCAGCGGCCGAGAATTCATTTTCAGATACCAATGATTTGTATGCCGGACTTAAACTCTCAGATGATTCCTGGCTTTTTGCAGCCGGATGCTCAAATGCAAAAGTACTAACTTGGGAAAGTGCGTCTATGTATTTTTGGTCTGACACGATGGAAGGATCCACATATATGGGTTGAGGGCTTTCACTAATTTCACTATCCGTGTTCAGACCTGCTAAGATAATTCTACTCTCTCCATGTGACGCACCGCATACTATTGGAATTGTGTCACAAACTTGAATTCCACTGTCCTTGAGGTATGTCTGTAGGGCAGGCAAACAGCTTTCTGCTCCATATCGCGAATCTTCAATAACGAAATAGTCTTCAGAATCACCAATGCAATCTATTTGAATGCATACATCGGTGACCAGGAGTACCTTGCCCCGACTGAGGATTGGATCAGGTGCTACTTCATAACTGATAGGTGGCGTAACCGCTGACGCACAACCAGCAACCACAAATACCAAATACAATAAAAACACCCTTGATTTCATAAGAGTATCCCCCTGCTCTATTAATAGTCTTACCCACAACCAATTTGGTGCTTAATACTATCTTCCCGTTCGGGGTCCGTCAGAGGAAGCTTGCCGTATAAGGAAAGTTGAAAAGTGTAGTTTTATGAAAAATACTGAAATTTGAGCGCAGGATGCGGGTCAGGAAAGGTCCAGATTTAAGTTCCGCTATTGAATGATATAATTTATTTATCAGCGGAATGATAAAATTGTCAAGATAATCTGCGGGTTACAAATTAAACAGCCGATGGTGTGTGATTTGCTGATTATATTAGATATATCCCATATCTGAATTCATATAGGCAAATCGAACAGGATTGGCAATTTTGAAAAAATCAATGAACCTGAGCATGGGATTACGTGCGAATAACTGGATTATCCCCATTCCCACACTTCCCATTACACCTATCCCGCAACTTTCCAGAACACTTAAACGTTACAACCCGCCGGGCTGACAGCATCAAAGAATCTCCAGTCGCAGGGTTCCTGCCACGCCGCTCCGATTTTTCCCGAACACAGAATTTTCCAAAACCGCTGATCAGGACGTCATCATTAGAAGCAAGAGAGTCTCACTCATCGACGCCCTTTTCTCGAAGGAGTTTGACAATCTCTGTATGGCCATTCTGTGATGCTGACATCAAGGCTGTACCTCCACTGGGACTTAATTTCATATTGACATCAGCGCCCTTTTCCAGAAGGAGTTTGACAATCTCTGTACGGCCACTCTCTGATGCTAACATCAAGGCTGTACCTCCATTGGAACTTAATTTAATATTGACATCAGCGCCCTTTTCCAGAAGGAGTTTGACAATCTCTGTATGGCCATGCCATGATGCTAACATCAAGGCTGTAGTTCCACTGGCACTTAATTTCACATTGACATCAGCACCCTTTTCCAGAAGGAGTTTGACAATCTCTGTATGGCCATTCTCTGATGCTGACATCAAGGCTGTACCTCCATTGGAACTTAATTTCATATTGACATCAGCGCCCTTTTCCAGGAGTCTTCTGACAGTCTGTTGGTCTCCATTCCACGATGCATGATGAAGTCTGCATTTATTCATGCATTCGACATACCTGGCACGCGTTTGAGTACAGGCTCCTCCTCCCGCCCCCGACGCAGCCAACCCCGAATTATAGCCTAAACAGTTAGCATGTTTGTTCCCCTCTTCATAACACTCCAACTTGCATGGACCCGTAACGCTTTCCATTTCACGGACCTCCTTTAAAGCGGCGCATCCATACAATCCTGCCATTACAACCCAACAAAACAAAAAGATAGCTATTCCGCGATTTCGTAATTTGGTCTGGATAGTCCTAACCGGATGTACGAAGTGTCGCCACTTTTTGACCACCACCCACTTTACTTCTTGATCCATAAAGAGCCTCCTTCTAACAAGTAATTATATAGTTTTCTCGATAATTGATGAAAATCGAACTTATCGATATTTCATGAACGTATTAGAAGCGAGTATCAGATGGCGTAAAATCATTCAGCAGAAGATAAAATAGCGCTTTTTCATAATTTCCTTTGCCATGATAAAAATCTATCAATTAACGGGATCTTGGATATTCGGGTGATCTGTGTCAGATTATTGGTCTGATATCACAGGTGGGTAAAATAGACTGATAGATACAGATACAAACATCCAAACCTATCTTCAAGGGTATAAGGGGTCAAGTCTACATTCGACCTTTGATCAAAAAGATGGCGATCCAACTATCCTGTTTTTCAGTATTTGGATGTCTTTACGGATTTTTTTGTCTGTTGTTTTCAGACGGCCCGTTTTTTGAACAATGCTACTCACGGTACTGTATGTATTAATCAGGAATATTTCCCTAATGCTGTTGAGATCATCGCCGCGAAGGTGACGTAACAAATAGATCGCAACATTTCGAGGCGTATTAAAAAAGCCCCTTCGGGAAATCAATAAATCATCAAAATCGACTTTGTAATATCGACAAACAGCATCGATGATCGCATCAGGTTCGGGTGCCAATTGTCTTGATTCCGGCACTTCATAACTGTTTTTCTTTAAATAATAACGTTCACGAATCTGACTGATAAAACTCTCTGGACCGAATAACGAAGGTAAATTCCTTTTTGAAAACAAGCGGACTACCTCCGGGGTATCTTCCTGCTGCATGAACGCGATAAATGCCTTCATTCTACCCCGTTTTTTGGCGGTAATCATGTTGAAAATGGCATCTTTATGGATCCAATCCCATTTTTTTGCGTAAGACAAATAACCTTTGTAACTGCTCCAAAGGTATTTCTGCATCTCACTAACCATCCCGGCGCGCAGGGGATTTCGATGAATATATCTTACCAGCTGAAGCAGGTAGCTGTCGTCGGAAACAAGGATCGTTTTATACCGCCCTCGAAAAAGAGGCCCGTCATATCCATGCCTGCGGTTGAATCGCTGGGTATACAAGCTGTTGAGGTGCCGCATGCATCTGGATAGGTTGCCATCAGGGGTATGAACAAGGAGGTGATAATGGTTGGTCATCAGGCAATAGGCTGCGATCTGAGCGTTCCACATTTCGGATATCTCGATCATAAGATCAATAAACAGCCTATAATCGTGCGCATCAGAATAGATAGATTCAAACCGCCGCCCACGGTTCATCACATGATACCAAGCACCAGGATATTCTATCCGTAAAGGACGTGACATGGGGATATCGTATCAGGAGGTTACACTAAGGTCAAATGTAGACTTGACCCCTTTTATGTTGCATAAATTATGAGATTATTCCTCTTTAAGTTTTTGTATTACCCCAGCTTTTGTTTTCATAAAATATGGTCTGACCTTTTCAATGGAATCAAATAAAATTTCATAATCATCACTTTCAAAATCTAGATCTCTTCCAAGTTTTATTCGAACCCAGAATTGAACAACACTATTAAATTTTGACTCAAGACTTTTAAATTTCTGTTTTTTTAAATAGTTAAATTTATTATGTTCAATCATTAAATCTAAAGTGTTGTCAGTAAGATAAGGATTATTTACTTGTTGATTATCATACATTGACGCTTCCATCATCTCTTTTATACAATCTTGGACTAATTGTTTAACGTGCCAACTTCCAGCTTTATTCATCATTTTAGAGAAAAAACCCATAACGACCTCCTTAGATATTTACCGAACAATAATTAGGTTGACCCGCAAAAGATGCCGGTTTCCTCATTTTTGTCCGTATAAAACACCTTCAGACGTTTAGCAAAATTGGCCGAAATCGATTTAACTAAGCGCATGTCCGCGCGTCGTGTTTAGCGCTTGGTTAAGCAATTTATTTTGTTTCGATTCGCACATCAGGAACTGATTCCATATTTGGCCTCGCATACTCTGGATCATCTTCTTTCAAACACCTAAATCGAAGTTCCGCAGAATAGGAGAATACAGATTCGTCAAGTGGCATAAGTTTCATGCCCATTGCCTCGCAATGGGTATTAGCTTTCTTATACAGATCTGTTTTTATGCTCGCACCAGAAACTGACTTGGAACTATCGTCGCCAGCTATGATGTAGGTATCCTTTCCGGCCGGCACTACCTCAGTTATCGATGCACAGGACACAGTAATCGCGAGGAATCCAACGACAAACAAATAAATAATTTTCATAGACGAATTCCCTTTAACTCTTTATGTTTGCATAACGCCGGGCATCACCTGGACCAAAAGACGCCAGGTTTTGGGATCATCGTGAATGCCCTTGTTGGGCAACTGAAAGTCTTTTATTTAAAAAATCGTTTAATTTTATCCCCCAATTCAGCCTTTCTTTTGGGTCTTAAAAAGTTTTTAATGTTTTCTATTTCGTCTTTGCTTCCACCGAAATGTATAAGTTGATATAAAAACTTCCCTTCATTCTGTTCAAATGCTTTATAGCGGGATAAATATTCTGCATCCGAGGATATTTCAGATAAAGTTTTCTGGATTTTTTTACCTAAATTCCTCAAGAAATTCATTTTAACCCAATATGGGACGTCTTCTTTGGCATTTGGAAAATGGACTGCTTCTATCCTTAAAAGATAGGTATTATAAATATCTCTCATATTAGTTGACAGGAAACCACACCGAGGACATCTTTTTGTGATATGCATCTTTACTTCACCACACCGAACACAAAGACACCTCACTGGTCCACCAGATTCAACTATTTTAGTGTGTTGCTGATTTATCCATTGGTTTTGTTCAACAAGAAATTCTTTTCCCCATCTATAATATCCATCCATATCATTTGCTTCGATATATTTCTGACCAGCAACCTGTGGAAGTATAAGGTTAATAAATTGATAATCTTCATGATTTTGATCTGAATATTTTTCATCTAAAACTCTTGCCCTGAAAGCATATGCACAAATTTTGGTTGACCTATTGATAACTTGGTTTAGGTCCAAATCCGACATCACAGAATTTAAATTCTCCCATTCTATTTTGGTTAAATAATACCATAAATCAGCTTGAAATGGATCGGTATCCAGATTGCTTTTTAAAACTGATGAAGCTGCTTCGTGCTGACCAATTGCCCACAATGATTTTCCTTTTCTCGATGATTCCTCAACTGAATCAGATAGTTTTTCAAGGTTCGTTACCATCATAAGGCGAGGCCCGCCATATAAGGATTTAATGAGCTCATTAATTTCAATTAATTTAGGCCTATTGCTTGGATTAGGGCTGACTGCTTTTAAAATCAAATTAATCAAAGATGCAGGAATATTTTCCGGAAACTTTATAAATTTATTACTGATCCCTTGGATATGCGCCCTAAAAATTTCATTGAGATCATCTATATTTTGGAGAGGGTGAACTCCTGACAATAATTCCGCCGCTAAGATTCCAAAAGAATACACGTCAGACTTTTGTTGGTCAGTCTCCAATTCAATAATTTGCTCAGGAGCCATATACAGCGGTGTGCCTGCACACCGTATTCCATGACTTGTCTTGATTGGAAGAGACAACGATGAATCAATGCTTTGTTCATTTTGGAAAATTCTTTGTACTCCTGATTTTACATAGCAAGAAAGACCAAAATCTGACAATTTGGTTAGACCAAAGTCTGTTCTGAGACAATTTTCTGGTTTTAAATCCAAATGGGAAAAACCAGGAATGAGTGAATTACAATTTATTATTGCAGAAGATATATCAAATAATGCCAATAGCTTGTCATTCAATGAGACTTCATTTGATATCAGTGCTCTTAAATTTCCACCATTCATATACTCCATTAGGATTCCAATTCTTGAATCTTCAAGCCGGATAATTTCATATACTTCAACAACATGCGCAAATTTCCTAAATTTAAACCATAAAGTGGCTTCATTAACGGTTTGTTCAAATTCATTTTCATCATCAGGATATTTTGATAATTTGAGTGCGCAGATTTTTTTTAAGTCATTATCATAAACTCTATAAACTTCGCCCATTCCACCTTCGCCAATTAACGAATCAATTTCGAATCTGGTATTGATCGACATAAATTTACCCTTCAGAACAAAATTATTGGTTGCCCAACTTATTTATTCATTGGAAATCTGCCTTTCCGCATAATCGACTTCGGTCAATAGATTTATTGACGCTGATTTTCTCTAATTCGGTTATTGGGATTTGGCCGTTATCGGTATCTATGTAGTAGGTGACCCGTCGGATCATTTGGTCTTTAAGGTATTGACCGGATGCGATCCAATTAGCCGCGCGCCAGGCGTCGCCGATAATTTGTCGGATCCGTTTCCAAGCTTTCTTTTTTTCTTCCGGGGATTCGGCAACAACACTCAACTTTAGCTTTAGTGTCCGCGTATTGAATTTGGGCTTTTCGGTCGGCATGGCTTATATGGCAAGGAATTTAAAGGAAGGGTATTTGTGAGGTATATCTTGATAAAAACCGAACTGTCAATTGTATCCCCGATATTTGTTGGCAATTTGGTTTTGAATCACGCCACATATCCTACCTGGCTGCGCCGTTTTAATTGTGGAAAACAGCGTCAATCAAGCATTGTTTTCTTGTGGTAAAAATTTCTAAATGTATATATTTATAAATGGTTACAATAAGTTAATTGACATTTAAAAAATCGAAAGCTATCCCGGTAATGGATGCTGAAAACATCAAAACTTAAACCCGGGAGGTTCCAATGTTGCGTATCAGCGAAATCGAATGGAGCGGCGGCCAAGGATTGCAAGATTTATCAATTCACGGGATAGGGCCGACAAAGGCCATGGCGGAACACCTGGCGGAAATGCTGGAACAACCGCGGCCGAACGACAAACCGGAAACCCGGGCGGCGATCATGGAAACGGTCATACAGCGGCTTGGTGATATCGACCAGGGCCTTGAACGGTTTGGGCGGGAAGTCGCGAAATTAGCGGCTTAACGGACCAGGGCGGGAAGATCTTAAACAGGGGGGGGGTGGTAACCCAAAGTGGGATTGATGGAATAGTCGTGGCCGAATGAAGGCCGTCTATATGGTCTGTGACTATGGTCGGGGGTGGTTTGGTTTAATATTCCATAAATACTCAAGAATATCGCTTGTCACCTTTGCAGGGTTATTATAAATTTCTGAGCCTGAAAACCGTAATACTTGGAAGCCCTTCGATTGAAGAGCCCGGTCTCTTTTACGGTCTGATATGAATGAGTTTTTATTTGAATGATGCTCAAAACCATCGCACTCTACAATAATTCTAATTTTTTCGTCAGACGGCAACCAAAAATATAAATCAGGCCTTATGCTTTTTCCGTCAATGGTGATTCCTGGGAATTTGGCCTGTAAGGTCAGATGATAACTGTTCATCATCCTTAGGTAATGATATCTAAAAGTTAATTGCCGGAGATAATCCCTTTCTGCGTTATCCATTTTCCCGGCTTTAACTTCTCCGTCGAGATATTCTTCAATCCCAGTCCAAGATTTGAACTTTCCGTCGTACCATTTGAGAAATGATAAGAAGTTTTTAAAGTGTGTTCGAAACTCGACAAGCTCCGTATCTGTATCTTGGTAGGTGGGGTGAATTATGATGCCTAAGGAATCGGCTTTCAGAAAGCCAAGCAAAAGCGAATTAATAAACATTTTTTCAATCGGAGATTCGCACAGTTCAAACACGTAATTAGTATTTATCGTTGTAACAGTTTCCAATGCCATCGAGTACCATTTTGCAAACTCGGGATCCTCTCTTTTTTCATCTTCAACAGCCTTTTCGATAAATGCCTTTGATAGACTCGAGAACTTTTCCTTATCTAAGAGGATTTCTCTAAGTTCATTCTTGAGCTGTTCATCCATCATGGTCATAGCCACCCCGTACATTTTAAATTAAATCCAGCTTTCAACTTTTATGAACGGCCGGTAAAATGCACTCTCAATGCTTTCTGATAGCAGGTTTTGCGGAAAATGGAAAATTCGGCTATGAATCGACCATAATATTCAACCACGGGGGCACTATGGCGGGTTTGAACGGCATGAAGGCAATAGGCGCTTACATCGATCGATCCGAAGTAACGGTCAGAAAATGGATCGACAACCACGGCCTACCGGCCGCCAAAATCGGCGGGGCCTGGGTCAGCGATACCGACTTGATTGACGAATGGCGGGCGAAACGGATCGCGGAACAATGCCGGAAGGCGAACGCGGGGCGCTGGTAAGCAGGGTCGCGGACGCTTCCCCCTACCCTATTCCAATAACAGCGCTGTCTCTTCAAATCCTTGTACAGTCCTTGTACAGAATTCCAAGCAAAAATATTTTTATAAATTTTAAATTCGTTTAAACACTACACATATAAGGCTTTTATCGTTAAAAAGGCTGTTAAAGCCTAAATATAAAGGGCTTACAGATATTAATATCTGCAAACCCTTGTTTTTTTTGGTGCCCGGGGCCGGAATCGAACCGGCACGGTGTATTACACCGAGGGATTTTAAGTCCCTTGCGTCTACCTATTCCGCCACCCGGGCAGTTGAGGAATGTTGGACTGCTATTTAACGGGAATCCCGCTAACTGTCAAGAAAATCAGACCGTTGATATCCGAAGGCATGCATGACGCCGTGGCATTTGCTGGCAGTGCTCATGAGGTAGTCGCCGGGCTGCCGGCGCACCTGGTCGAGCGCGTCCTTCAGCTGGGCTCCACGGTACCCGCCCACGCCGGGGGCGAGCTGATGACTGCGAATAACCAGGGGGCGGTAATCCCCGGACGACAGGCCGGATAGATGGTCATAAAGCTCATAGGGACGCGGCTTGCCGGTGGCCGGGCATTTCTTTCTGGGTTCGATGCAGTTGGCCGGGCAGATAAAATCCGCCAGGCTGATGAAGACCTGCCCTTCCGGGCCGATAAAGGCATTTGGGAGCTCCCGGCCCAGCTTTTCCGGCACGGCACTGGCGGTGACCGTGCCGCTCTCCCCCAACCGTGCCGCCAGCCATTCATAGGCCAGATGGAAGGGCACAGCCGGCACGATCCAGGGGGAATCTCCGCCATCCGTCTCCGGTAGTCGATCCAACAAAAAGCGCACCCCGTCCCCCTGGATCCAGCGCACGCTCCCCGCCTCATCCGGGTTATCCCCTAACCGCGGATCGACCACGGTGAAAACGGCTTCGGCATACTTGCGCTGAAGTCTTTCCAGGGCGCGGCGGCCCACTTTTCCGTAACCAATGATCCAGAATGCTTGCATTGTTGATTCCGACACTCCAACCGATTTTTAACGAAAGTCCGGGAGGGAATGGTACCTTGTCAAGTACCCACCCATCTGTTACCTAGTGCCCATTCATAGATGGCATCTTTCGGCCCCTGGCGGCGTTCTCGCGCGTTTTCAATCCTCGAGATAGCGGACTATTCCTCCGGTTACAACCACGCTCGGGCCTTGCCAGGCATCAAACTCTACCATTTATGAATGGGCACTGCCTAACCCGAATATTTCATGAAATATTCGGGCAAACAGGCCCTTCAAAATATTGAGATAGATCTTATTTTTAGTCGATTGACCTTTGACTTGCAACCACAACCTGGAGCTCACATGACCAACGGCGTCACCAATGTCGAACTGATCCTGGCCTCCCAGTCACCGCGCCGGAAATACCTGCTGGAGCAGGCCGGTTTGCGGTTCAAGGTGATTCCCAGCCCCTTTGACGAGGCCGCCGTCCCCCTGGACGCGCCGGATCCCTATGTGCGCGCCCTAGCCGAGGGCAAGGCCCATGACGTGGCCCGCCGTTATCCCGAGGCCTGGGTGATCGGGGCCGACACCATCGTGGCTTCGGGCAGCCGCCTGCTGGGCAAACCCGGATCCACGGAAGAGGCCCGCCGCATGCTGGCCCGGCTTTCCGGCAAGACCCATCAGGTCTATACGGGCTTCTGCATCTGCCGGCAGGCCGACCATGCCGCCTTCACCGATGCGGTCCGGACCGACGTGACCTTCAAGGATCTCTCGGAAAGCGAGATCGCCTGGTATATCCAGACCGGCGAGCCTTTTGACAAGGCCGGGGCCTATGCCATCCAGGGCATGGGCACCTTCCTGGTGCGGCGGATCAACGGCTCCTATTCCAATGTGGTGGGCTTGCCGGTGTGCGAAGTGATTGAAATTCTCATCCGGGAGGGCATCATGGGCCTTGAACCCGGATCGCATCATTAACATATTGGAGTGGAGACTGGATTGTGAAAACACGCATCGAATCTGTACGTGAGCGCATCCGCACGGCGGCTCTGGACGCCGGACGCGAGCCGGAATCCGTCCGCCTGGTGGCGGTCAGCAAGACCATGCCGGCGGAAATGGTGCGCCGGGCGGCCGAGGCCGGCCTGACTGTTATGGGCGAAAACTACATCCAGGAATCACGGGAAAAGGTCGAGGCCCTGGCGGATCTGGGCCTCACCTGGCACTTTATCGGTCACCTCCAGAGCAACAAGGCCAAGTATGCCGTGCGCCTGTTCGACCTGATCCACTCGGTGGATTCCGTCAAGCTGGCCCGCGAGCTGGACCGCCAGGCGGCCAAACATGACAAGGTCCAGGACATCCTGATCCAGGTCAACACGGGCAAGGAGGCCAGCAAGTCCGGGGTCTACGCGGAAGAGGCCCTGGCCCTCGTGCGGGAGGCCGGGCAGTTGGACCACCTGGCCATCAAGGGCCTCATGACGCTGCCGCCCTATTTCAATGCCCCGGAAAAGGTGCGCCCCTATTTCCGCCAGCTGCGGGAGCTGCGGAACCGCATCGCGTCCGAAACCCTTCCGGGGGTATCCATGGCGGAGCTGTCCATGGGCATGACCGGCGACTTTGAAGCCGCCATCCAGGAAGGCGCCACCCTGGTGAGAATCGGCACCGCCATATTCGGAGAACGCCAGTGAAAATCCTTTTGCACAGCTGCTGCGGCCCCTGCACCATCTATCCCCTCGAGGTCCTCCGGGAGGAAGGCCACGAGGTGATGAGCTTCTTTTACCGCCACAACATTCATCCCTACACCGAGTGCCTGAAGCGCCAGGAAGCCCTGGAGACATTTGCCGCCCGGCAAGGTCTGCGGGTGATCGTACAGGAGGGCTACGACCTGGAGGGATTTCTCCGCAATGCGGCCTTCCGGGAAAAGGAGCGCTGCCGCTATTGCTACCACGACCGGCTGCGCTCCGCGGCCATGATCGCCCGCAAGGGCAAATTCGATGCCTTCACCAGCACCCTGCTCTACAGCCGTTTCCAGAAACACGACATGATCCAGGCCATGGGCGAATCCATAGCCCGGGAAACCGGGGTCGCCTTTTTCTACCGGGATTTTCGCACGGGCTGGCGCCAGGGGATCGAGCAGTCCAAAGCCCTGGGGATGTACCGCCAGCAATACTGCGGCTGCATCTACAGCGAAAAAGACCGCTATTATCGCGACCCCAAGCCGTCACCGGCTTCGCGGAAAGCCTGAAGACCCGCCGCCTATGTTTGCCAATTTCATCTATCTGATCATCGGCATCCTGATCTTTGCCATCTATCAGCCCACGGACAACCCGGCCCTTTCCGCCTGGGAGGCCTGGGGGCTGGCCCTTGCCGCCATCATCGGCTTTGCGGCGCTTTCCCGCTGGCTCTTCCGGCGTCTGGGCGCAACCCTGGACCAGATCGACACCTTCCAGGCCGATGATCGGCACAGCAACCTGCTGACCCGCCAGTCCATCATGGCGATCGCGCTTTTCGCGGTTGTCATTCATGGCCTGGGCCTTCCCTCCCATGTGGATCGATGGCCGCTTTTCCAGTTGCTCCCGACCCTCATGGCGCTGGCCTTTCTCTTTTTGCTCCTCATCATTCTGACCATCGTCTGGCATCAGGCCTACCCGAGCTACCGGCGCCTGTATGGCAGCGAACTTTCCCGCAGCGGCTATGTCATCTCCAACTGGCGCATGTCGGTGCCGATCCTCATCCCCTGGATCCTGGTGTCGCTGATTGCCGATATCATCTTTGCCCTGCCCTTCGAGACCCCCAAACGGGTCTTGTCCAGCACCGAGGGGGAGGTCGCCTATTTCCTGGTGTTTCTCGTGGTGGTGGCGGTTTTCGCGCCCCTGGTCATCCAGCGCCTCTGGGGCTGCTACCCGCTCGAACCGGGATTCCACCGCGAGCGCATCCGTGAACTCTGCCGGCGGGCCGGCATCGGCTACCGCAACATTGTCTACTGGCCCATTTTCGGCGGCCGCATGCTCACGGCCGGCGTCATGGGCATCGCCCGCAAATTCCGCTATATTCTTGTCACTAAAGCGCTGCTGCAGTCGCTGACCCCGAATGAAATCGATGCAGTCATTGCCCATGAAATCGGCCATGTCAAAAACCATCATCTCCTCTACTACATTGTTTTTTTGGCCGGCTTCATGTTGATCACCTTTGCGTTCAACGACCTGACCATTTTTTTGCTTTTCTTTGCCCGGCCGTTCTACCAGGCCATCCTGAATCTCGGCCTGGATCAGTCCACGGTAATATCGATCCTTTTCGGTCTGGTCTTCCTGTCGATTTTCCTGGTCTATTTTCGTTTCCTGTTCGGCTATTTCATGCGCTCCTTCGAGCGCCAGGCCGATATTTTTGTCTACCGCCTGTTTGACACAGCCATCCCCATGATCACGACTTTTCAAAAAATCGCCGCCACCAGCGGCCAGTCTCCGGACAAGCCCAACTGGCATCACTACAGTATCCGCGAGCGCATCGACTACCTGCTGAAATGCGAGGGCGACCGCCAGTGGATCGACCGCCACAACCGCAAAGTGCGTTTGAGCCTGGTCCTGTTTCTGGCGGGCATGCTGTTGATGGGGGGGATCGGCTATCAACTCAACTATGGCCGCGCCGGCGACCACATCGGCACCCGTTTTCTGGAAGAAATCCTGCAGCAGGAAATCAGCGATGCACCGGACAACCCGGAGTTGTACAGCCTTCTGGGGGATTTGAAATACAGCCAGAGCGCTTTTGACGAGGCGGCCGCGGCTTACGAGCAGTCACTGGCCCTGGCCCCGGACAACGCCCAGGTGCTGAACAACCTGGCCTGGCTGTACGCCACCTGCGAGGATCAAACGGTTCGCCGCCCGGAACGGGCCCTGTTGCTGGCACAGCAGGCCGCGGCCCTGGACGACAGCGCCCATATTCTGGACACCCTGGCAGAGAGCTATTTTGTCAACGGCGACATCGCCGCCGCCATCCGTTATGAAAAACGCGCGTTGGAAAAGGCTGGCGACAACCAGGCGTATTACCGCCAGCAACTGGAGCGCTTTCACAAGGCCCTGGAGGGCGTATAGCCAGCTGTCGGTAATGCAGCCGCAGCGAAGACGCGCAGGGAAGTGCGAAGCACCACACGGGGTATCCTGTTTTTGCCCGTCATGCCGGCGAAAGCCGGCATCTTATCAAGCCAATGACATGATGATGCAACAGATTCCGGCTTCCGCCGGAATGACGTCCATAGGGAAATCTTGACTTTCGGTGGTTCCGTTTTTTCCGGAAAAGGGAATGACTCACACCCGGGTGGGATATTCGGGTTAGCCCTGCCGATCCAGTTCGGCCCTGACGGCCATGCCGATTTTATCGAAGAGGTAGGGTTTTTTGATATAGGCCCCCGCACCGATCTTCAGCGCCGTCTGCACCTTCTCAGACTCGGAAAACCCGCTGGCGATGATGGCTTTCTGCTGGTCATTGATTTTAAGAAGCTGTCGATAGGTTTCGAGCCCGTCCATACCGGGGTCCATGATCATATCCAGAATGACCAGATCCGGGCGTTGATTGCGGGCCCAGGCCACCGCGTCTTCGCCGCTGGCCACCGTGGTGACCTCATAGCCCAGCCGACGCAGGATGCCGGAAGCGATTTGGCGCTGCTCGCCGACATCATCGACCACCAGGATGGATTCGCCATTGCCCATGAAATCGTCCACCGACCGTTCTTCCCCGGCGTTCGATCTTCTTTCACGGGTCACCGGGAAATACAGTGTAAACGTCGTTCCGGAGCCCCTGCGGCTGACAACATCGATATAGCCTTTGTGATCCATCACCGTGGCCCAGACCAACGACATCCCCAGGCCGGTTCCGCTGCGCCCCATTTTCTTTTTGGTGTAGAAGGGTTCAAATATCCTTTTCTGATCCTCATCCGATATGCCGATACCGGTGTCGGCAATTTCAAAAACGACGTAATCGCCTTCCTCGACAATGTCGTACCCATGAACCGGCTTGTCGATATAGCGGTTTGTGGTGCGAATCGATAGCGTGCCCCCGGACGGCATGGCTTCGACCGCATTGGACACCAGGTTCATCACCGTCTTGGCCAGATGGACAGGGGAGCCCTTGATATTCAGCAAATGCGCACTCAACTGCTGGTGAATGCGAACGTCGGGATGATAGGACGCGATCTTTTTATGTTCGGGGGATGTCAGGTAGTCTGAAATGACCTCGTTCAGTCGGACGACTTCGGTAACGGCCACGCCCCGGCGGGCCATGGTGAGCAGATCCTGAACAATCGCCGCGGCTTTTTGGCCGGAATCACGAATCGTCTGAATCGGCTCCCGCAGGTGGCTGTTGGGCGGCAGATCCATCAGCAGCAGATCAGGATAGCTCACAATGCCGCCGAGAATGTTGTTGAGATCGTGGGCCACGCCTCCGGCCAGGGTGCCGATGGCTTCCATTTTCTGGGCGTGCTCCAGTTTCTTTTCCAGTCCCCTTTTCTCTTGTCTGGCCTGCCAGCGTTCGGTAACGTCCCGCGCCGATCCGCGGATACCGATGGGTTGATCCTGGTCATAAACCAGGGAGTTTTTATATTCGACAATGAACTCGGAACCATCTTTTTTAACCAGCCGCATCGATCCTTCCGCCTGGTTCAAACGCTTGATCGTCTCGAGATAGATATGGAATTCGTCGCGATACCGCTCTGGAATCAATTCTTTGAGAGGCCTGCGGGAAAGTTCGTCGGTGCTGTATCCGGATACGTTCTGGAAGGATCGATTGCACTCGATGAGCCGTCCTTCCAGATCATGAAAATATAAAAAATCGGATACATTCTCGAAGATGTCCCGGTATTTTTCCTCGCTCTTCTGGACGCGTTGAAAGGATTCGGCATTATTGAGCCCCACCGCAATTTGCGATGCCATCCCCATGATGAGATTCAGATCACTCTGGGTCAGTTGGGCTTTGGAGTTGATGTTGTCGACGGCGATAATCCCCAGGGCCTTGTCTTCGTATATGATCGGCACGCAAATAAGGGACCGCGCCTTGATCGTCTCCAGCAGCGCCTGGCTTCGCATGGAAAACTGATCTTTGATGGAACTCATATCCTTGACAATGAGGGGCTTCTGGTCGTGAAAGCTGCGCACAAAAATGCCTCGGGAAGCGGCATTGCCCAAATTGAAGCGGATATGCCGCAGGATGGCTTCATGCTCTTCGCCAAAGCCATAGCCGGCGATATAGTCCAGGTGCTGGCCATCGCTGCTGGATAGTAAAATGGACCCCCGATCGAACTCCAGCCGTTTCTGCATGATACCCAGCACAGCGTCCACAAGTTCGGCTTTGGTGCACAGCGTCGCCGTGGCTTTTCCGATTTCCTGAACAAGCAGGGCATTGCTGTAGCGGGTATTGACCTCCTTGATATGCTCCTCGGCGGCATTGCCTTGCGCCGTGACCGTTCGGGTAAGTTCCCTTCGCTCCAATTGGAGTTTATAAAGCGTGACCAGAGTTGTTTTCAACGCCAGGCCCAGCACAGCGGCGAGGCCGAATATGTTCGGTAATTGGATCAGCAGAAATACCGATGCGACGATATCGAAAAGAAGATTGGCGTTTCGAATAATTTGCCAGCGCATGTGGGCCGCTTTTTCCCAGGAAATGATGTAGCGGCAGCTACCGTCGCCCCGGTGAAAACAGGCGGGATGATCCACCCGGGCATACTGATGGGAAAAGTACATGGCAATGGATTCGAAAGACCCGATACGGTTTTCACACTGGTAGGGCTTTTCCCGGACCCCGGGATAAGGCGTGGCAATGATTTCCATTTTGGCGGCGCCCAACTTGCGGGTCTTTATATCGACACCGCGCGTCATAAGGGGCATGAGTTTCCCGGTCAGGGCATAAATATTGGCGGGGTTGATGAATCCTAGTGCATGCCGTTTGACAAGGCCGATGCCTTCGGAGGAAGTGGCATATCGACCGACTTTGCGGGAAATCGTTTGGTCGCCGGTTTCTTTTTCGAGGAGTTCATGAAAGCGATCGACCTGGTCCTGGGTGAACCAGTGGGCCGAATCGTCCACCTCCAGCTTCGTCATGCCGGCGTATTGCAGCAAAAGCTCGACATCGACATCCGGATAATGGGCCTCCAGGTACTCCAGGTAGATTCGGGTAAGCCGACTGTTGTACAGGCGTTCTTGATCGTTCATGGTTCTGCTGGCATCACGACCGTAATCTGCTCTTCAGGAAGTTTTCGTCAGCCCGCACTTTACAGGGCCGATTACGCGTGTCTACCCTTCCTCACGTCATATAGATTGACAATCGGCTGGAGATGGATTGGTAAAGGCACCAGGCTATATATCGGCCGATCCTTTTCAAACTTTATGGAAATTTAAGGCATTCAAACCGTTCGGTTCCCAGCGGGTTTGATGACGACGGATCGGGGAAATAGACGTGTCGGACACAAACGCCATAATCAAGAGACGTATATGCAGGGATGTACGACACTATTTTATGGTGACCTTGCGCACCTGCAAAAGGTCACAATTGCCGCTGAAAATCTTCTCCACACCGTCCTGCTTGAGGGTGGTCATACCGTCCTTGATGGCCTGTTCACGAATCGCTTCCACCCGGGCCTTGTTCTGGATAAGCTGTTTCAGCTCGTCGGTTCCAACCAGCAGTTCATGAATGCCCATGCGCCCCAGGTAGCCGCCGTTGTTGCATGCCTCGCACCCCACCGGTTTGTAGAGTTTGAGATTGTCATTGTAGGGAATTTTTACATGGTCCTCAAAGGCCTCTTTATCGTACTCGCGCACGAGTTCGTCGTACTGGCTCTGGCTGGGAACATAGGTTTTTTTACATTCCCGGCAAAGGGTGCGGACCAGGCGCTGGGCGAGGATACAGAGGATGGCGTCGGCGAAATTAAACGGATCCATGCCCATGTCAAGCAAGCGGGTGATGCTTTCGGGGGCATTGTTGGTGTGCAGGGTCGAAAGCACCAGATGGCCGGTCAGGGAGGCTTCGATACCGATGTGGGTGGTCTCCTGGTCCCGCATCTCCCCCACCATGATGACATCCGGATCGGCACGCAGGAAGGACCGCATGGCCGCTGCGAAATCGAACCCGATCATCGGTTTGACCTGTACCTGGCGCAGGCCCCGCTGGGTGATTTCAACGGGATCTTCCGCCGTCCATATTTTCGTGTCGGTTTTGTTGATGTAGCTCAGGGCCGAATGCAGGGTCGTGGTTTTACCGGAGCCGGTGGGTCCGCAAACGAAAATGATACCATAGGGTTTGGTGATGGAATCGACGAATTTGTCATAGTTGCGGTGGGAAAAGCCCATCCGATCCAATGGAATGGGCTCGCCGGCCGCCAGGATGCGCAGGACGACGTCTTCCATACCCCCCTGGGTCGGTACGGTGGCGACACGCAGTTCGATGTCTTTACCGCCGTATTTCTTGAACCTGATTTTGCCGTCCTGGGGTTTGCGGCGTTCGGCAATGTCCAGGTCGGCCATGATTTTGACCCGCGACAAAACCGCATTGCGCAGCTGGAAAGGGATTTTCTGGTAAATGGTGCAGGCGCCGTCCACCCGGATGCGCACTTCGGTTTCCTGTCGGCCGGGATAAGGTTCGATATGAATGTCCGAGGCGCCACGGGTGTAAGCATCCAGGATTATCTTGTTGACCAGTTTGACGACGGCGCTGTCTTCCTCCCCCACCATGGCTTCGGCTTCTTCGACGGCCGCTTCTTCCGCCTTCATGTCCGCCAGGATTTCGTCAATCCCTTCGAGCTTCTGGTCGCTTTGGGTGAACAGTTTGATAAAGTTGAGGATATCGGGACGTAAAGCGATAAAGAACCCCAGCTCGCGCCCGGGAAACAAGGCCTTGATCTCGTCGATCTTGGCCAGATCCTGGGGATTGTCGATGGCGATGATGACCTTGTTGCCCTCGGTGCGCAGGGGTACCCAGAAATTGCGCTCCAGAAAGGGAATGCGCAGCCCCTGCATCAGCGCGCCCGGTACCTGGGCGTTCCGGAAAAACTCGATGTAGGGCACCCCAAAATACTGGGAAAGGGATTTGCCGATATCCTTTTTGGGGATATTGAGATCCCGCATCAATATTTGCTCGATGGGCATCTTCTGACGCCGGGCATCGGCAATGGATTTGTCCAGTTCTTTCTGGGTCAGGAAATGATTGTCGATCAGGTAGCTGAAACGATGGGGGCGGCTTTTGGCAATCCGCTTCTGATTGTAGACCGCGATACCGATGATCTCGGCCACTTTGGCAGCCGATTGTTCGTCTTCATCCGTGAAGGGGCCTTCGTTCTTGCGATTGATCAGCTGCAGGACCCCCAGCAGAAACTTCTTGAAAACGATGGGATAGGCCAACACCTGGCGGGTGCGAAAACCGGTTTTCATGTCCCAACTGCGATCGAATTTTAAATCGGCGCTGACCTTGCGCAGTTCTATCTCATCATAGACATCGCCGATGTTCAACGGTGCCTGCTTGCTGGCGGTATACCCGGCGATACTGTGCGTGGCAATGGGGATGCGGATTTCCGATATCTCGGCTTTGGATTTAAACCGCGACACCAGTTCACGTGTTTTGCCGTCCACAACGAATACGGTCACCCGCTGGGCCTCGAAGAGGGTGGTAATCTCATCTTTGAGATCGATCAGAATCTCATCCAGGTCGGATGCCGCATAAATCTTGTTGCAAATGCTTTGCAGCTGGTCGCGATAGGCGACCTCGGATTTGAGATCCTGGACATTGGATTCTTTGACCCGCAGCCCTTCGGATTTTTGGTTCATGGGATCGTCCGTTCTCGGATAAGATTTTAATCACGGTCGTTAGCGCCGCTCTCGTTGTCTCCCGGCGCTTTGAAAAAACCATAGATCTTGCGCAGACCGCCGCCAATCAGCAAAACCCCCAGCAAACCGAAACAAAACCATAGAAAAAGCATGTCGAAAGCGTAGGGTTCGGCCTGTCGCATCTGTCGGATCTGTTCCATGCGATGGGGTAAAATAACCAGCACCCCTACCCCGGCGGCGGTCAGGGCCGCCCCCCAGATCAACTGGAAGTTCTTAGCGTTGTTTCCCATGGAATCTCTCCATTGCACGTATGGCTGCCTGCGGCTGAATCAACTTTCATTTATAGCCGCAAAGCACCCGACAGTCAAATATGAATAATAATCACAGACTGATACTGCTTGTATAAACCGACATGGCGCAACAGGCAGGGTCGGATGGGGACCATACCACCAACGACGGTGATGCCCCAGCACGAATAGAGAGGCGAGCCCGGACCGGTATCAGGCCAGTTTGGCGGCGATAATGGACGTACGTTCTTTAAGCCTGACGATCACCGGTACGCCGGTGTCTTCCTGGACCTGATCCCGCACGTTCTTCATACGGTTTTCCAACATTTTGATTTCGTCGGAGAAAAGCGCATCGTCGACCGCGATCCAAATCTCAAGATATTTTTTGCCGCGGTGACTGTTTTCAAACATGCAGTATTGCGGCGGCGCGACCCCCAGAGCGGTTGCGATACTGGCCAAAACCTGTTCTTCGTGAACTTTGACGCCCCGAATGCGGATCAGGCGATCGCTTCTTTCCGGCCGCCATTCAATACGCACCAGCCGGCAATCGCATTCGCAAGTGCCCGGCAGGATGCGGGCCATGTCACCGGTGCGAAACCGAATCAAAGGATAGGCCCGGGTTGTCAGCGTTGTCAGCACCAACTCCCCGATTTCACCCACCGGCAGAGGAACGCCGCTGTGCGGGTCGATAATTTCCGGCAGGAAATGATCATCGTTGACATGCAGGCAGGCATGATTGTCACATTCATAGGCCAGCGCCGGTCCGGGAACATCGCTCAGTCCGAAATGCTGCCAGGTACTGACGTCCAGCTTGGTCTCCAGGAAATCCCGCTGGACAGCATCCGTCGGTTCGCCCACCAGGATGAGTTTTTTCAGGCTGAATTGCCCCGGGTCGAGCCCTTTGTGTTCCATATGAACGGCCACCTGCCGGGCGTAGGAAGGTGTTGTGACCAAAACGGAAGGCCGATAATCCCGCATGACCATAAGTTGTTTTTCAATGGAGAGGAGCGTATTGGGAATAACGCTGGCCCCCAGGGATTCGGCCCCGCTTTTGTAATCGCGCCCCCATGTATCCAGGCCGGGATCCAGACTGATTTGCAAAATGTCGTCGGGGGTTACGCCGGAACTGCGCAAGGCGGTGGCCACGATACTTTCCCATGTTCGCAGGTCCTGGCGCGTATAGCCGCTGACGGTGGGATTGGCGCTGGTTCCCGGGGCCGTGTGAATGCGGACAATATCCCTCAGCGGTACGGCAAACAGGGCGTAAGGATAATTTTCACTGAGATGACTGCGGGTCGTATAGGGCAGCCGCTGGATATCCCCGAGGGACTGAATATCGGACGGTTCGATCCCGATGTCCTGGAAACGCTGCCGATGGAAAGGCACATTGCGATAGGCGCGGTTCAGGGTACTCTGCAGCCGTTCCAGCACCAGCTGTCCGCGTTCTTCGGGAATACAAATGTTGCCATCAGGATTTTCCGTCATAAAAATCACCATAATCCTTGCCGAGGTAGGCGCGCTTGACCTCTACATCCTCTAGCAGTTCATGGGCTTTGCCCTGAAGAACCACCTTTCCGGTTTCCAAGACATATCCCCGATCGGCCACCTGAAGAGCAGTCTGGGCGTTCTGCTCCACCAGTAAAACGGTTTTGCCCTCATCGCGCATCTTGACAATAACCTTGAATATATCCTGGACGATCAGCGGCGCCAACCCGGTGGACGGTTCATCCATCATGATCAGGGTGGGTTTCGACATCAGGGCTCTTCCCATGGCCAGCATCTGCTGCTCGCCACCGGAAAGGGTTCCGGCGTACTGGTCACGGCGCTCTTTTAAAATTGGAAACAGTGCGTACTGACGCTCCAACTGGCGGAGCAGTTCCTTTTTACCCGTCTTTTTCAAGGGATGTCCACCCAGAATCAAATTTTCCTCTACGGACAGGGAGGCAAAAATCTGCCGCCCCTCCGGAACCAGAACGCAACCGAGCGGGGGAATTTTCTGGGGTGGCAGCGCAGACAAATTTTGTCCCTCAAACAATATGTCGCCCGCGGTCGCCCGGAGCAAGCCGGATATGGTGGACAGCAGCGTTGTCTTGCCGGCACCGTTGGCCCCAATGATCGTCACGATCTCCCCTTTGGCCACGTGCATGGAGACATTTTTCAGTACTTTCAGCTTTCCATAGCCGGACTGGAGATTTCGAATCTTCAGCATCGTGCCTCACTCACCTAGATACACCTTGATCACTTCCGTATTGTTCTGAATGGCCGACGGAACGTCCTCGGCGAGTTTCTGGCCGAAGCTGAGAACCACGATTTCATCGGAAATTTCCATGACCAACGACATGTCGTGCTCCACAAGCAAGACGGTAATACCCAAGTCCCGAATCCGGGCAATCAGCTTGCTGACTTCGGCTGTTTCCTGCATATTCAGCCCGGCGGCCGGTTCGTCCAGCAGCAAAAGGGTCGGCTCCAGCGCCAGGGCCCGGGCAAACTCGACGGCCCGCTGTTGACCGAAGGCCAGGCTGGTGGCCTCCACATCCGCATAGGCGTCAATCTCGAGCAATTCCAGCAGTTCCAGGGATTTTTCCCGGATCTGCTTTTCCTCTTTAAGGGTCCACGGCATGTGCAGCATGGAGGCCACAAACCCGGCCCTGCTGCGCAGGTGGCGGCCCACCATGACGTTCTCCAGGGCGGTCATATCGTGGAAAAGCTTGATATTCTGGAATGTTCGGCCGATGCCGCAGGCGGCAATCTGGTGGGGCTTCTGGCCCTGGATGTCTTCCCCGTTGAAGCGCACCCGACCGGATGTTGCCGCCAGAGATCCCGCAATCAGATTGAAAAGCGTTGTTTTTCCAGCCCCGTTGGGCCCGATAACCGCCTTGATGCTGCCTTGGGCGACCCCGAAGGAAACGTCGTTAACGGCATGCAAACCGCCGAATTTTTTGTGCAGGCGGGAAATTTCAAGCAAGGCCATCCGTTTTCTCCCTCAAAGACTCCCTCCGGCGGCCGCGCCGCAACAGCATGGCGCCATAGCCCCGCCAGTTCCAGCTCAAAATGCCGTTCGGTGCAAACAACATGATGGCAATCAATATGAATCCGAATACGGCGTCGTCATAGGAGCCGAACACGCCGCGCAGGGAAAGAAAATTGAGCACGATGCCCATCACCATGGCGCCCCAGAGATGCGCCATGCCGCCCACCGCAACAATGGCCACGTAGCGCACCGATTTCATGACACCGGCTTCGGAGGGACCGATACCACCGTTGTAGTGGGTCAGAAAGACACCGGCCACGGCGGCGTATACGGCGGAAATCACAAAGACCTGCAGCTTGAAGCGGGCGGTGTCGACTCCGGTTGCTTCGGCGGCTTCTTCCGAGCCGTGGATCGAGCGCAATGCCCGGCCGACACGACTGTCCACCAGGTTACGCAGAAGAACCAAACCGATGATCAGCAATCCCCAGGCAATGTAGTAGTTCTCCTCCCGGGCGCCGAAATCACCGCTGACCGACAGCCCGGGCAGCAATGGAAATGAGGGGACATCGGAAATGCCGTCGGCCTCTCCGAAAACCTCGCTGGCCAGCACAATTCGATAGATGATAATCCCGAATCCCAGGGTCGCCATGGCCAGGTAGTGCCCCTTGAGCTTCAGCACCGGAATCCCGAGCACCCAGGCAATGACGCCGGCACACAACACCGCCGCCAGACAGGCCGCCCATGGGGTTACCACCAACAGGGAATCGCCGTAAATGTCCTGTCCCGCAACGAGCAATCCCAACCCGTCAAATAATCGAATCAGTACCGTGTCCTTGAGCCCCTCAAGGTTCCGGGTTGTCAGGGCGGCCGACACGTACCCGCCGATGGCGAAAAAACCGGCATGGCCAAGGGATAACTGGCCGGCATAGCCCATCACCACACAAAGGCCGATAATCAGCAGGGCATAATAGGCCGACATGGTCAGCTGGGTCAGGTAAAAGCGGGTGTCGGTCCATCCGGTGATCAGTTGAATGGCAATGATCAAGGTCGCCAGCACGGCCAGGGGAAAGAGCTTCTTCATGGTCAGAACTCCTTCAACCCGGCGGCCGTGCGGGAGCCGAAAAGGCCGTGCGGCCTGAAGAAAAGGATCAACAGCAAAATGGCAATGGCAATGGCATCCTTGAAGGCCAGCGGCAGGACGGAAACCGAAAATGCTTCGAGGATGCCGAGGAGAAGCCCCGCCCCCACGGCGGCCATGGCATTGCCGAGCCCGCCCAGAATGGCGACGGTAAACCCTTTGATCGCCAGTCCCGTGCCGATATCGTACTGAGTGGACGTAATGGGTGACATGACGCATCCGGCCAGCGCCCCGATGCCGGCACTGAGCATAAACGAAAGCGTCACCATGTTGCGGGTATTGATCCCGCAGAGCAGAGCCGCCCTGCGGTTGGCGGCGCAGGCGCGCATTTCCCTTCCCACCGAAGTGGTTTGGAAAAAAATATTCAGCCCGATGACCATCAGTCCGCAGGCACCGATCACCCAGAGAACCTGGGGCGATATCCGCGCGCCGAACAGGGCCACCGTCATCACCTCGTCGCCAATGAAATACGGTAGCGAGCGAATGGATTCTCCCCAGATATGCAAAGCGGCCTCGCGGGTCAGGATGGACAAGCCGATGGTGATGATGATCATCCGCAAGACGCTGGGATTCTCCAGCCAGCGGATAAAACAGATCTCCAGCAAGGCGCCGAACACCATGGTGAGCATCACGGCCGTTGTGATGGCAAGCCATAGCGGCATTATGGGCAGCAGCGTAATGGAGATCATTCCGCCCAGCATGACAAATTCACCCTGGGCGAAATTGATAATGCCGGTGGCATTGTAAATGATATTGAAGCCGATGGCCACGATGGCATAGATCGCGCCATAGGTAATGCCGGCAAACAGATATTGGACAAAGAGTTCCGCTGTCATCGCATCCGCCGAAGATTAACCGGTATGCCTGAATTGAAAGCCCCGCCTGATGCCGATAAGAGGCCGGTAACGACCAGCCCCTTTATATCCGGCATCAGGCTGCGGCCCATGGGACCCTACAGAAGTCAACCGTCTATCTACATCCCCTTGTAGGGAACGAACTTACCGTCCTTGACGGTTATCATTTCAAAGGAGTCGATATCGAGACCATTGTGGTCCTGGGGCGAAAAACTGAAAACCCCGGACGTTCCGGGAAGATTTTGGATCTTCTCGATCTCGTCGCGAATCTTGGCCGGGTCCATACCCGCCTTTTCCATGGCGGCCTCAAGGATAATAAAGGCATCGTAGGCGTACCCGCCGAAGGCGGATGCGGTCTCCTGGTATTTTTTCTCGTAGCCGGCGATGTAATCCACCAGCAACGCCTTTTGGGGATGGCCATCCGGGAGCTGATCCGCCACCAGCAATCGACCGCAGGGGAAGATTATGCCTTCAGCGGCCGCCCCGGCCGCCTCGACATACTTGATATTGCCGAATCCATGGCTCTGGAACAGGGGCACGTCCCATCCGGCCTGGCGCATGTTCTTGGCCACAATGGCCTGGGCCGGAACGATGGACCAGTTGACCACGGCCTGGACGTCTTTGTTGGCCTTGATTTTGGCCACAACGGCCGACAGGTCCTTGGATTGTTTGTCATAGACTTCCGTCGCGACCACTTCGATACCCATCTCAGGCGCGATTTTCAACAGCTGCGCCTTACCGGCCTTGCCAAAGCCTGTATTGCCGGCCAGCACGGCGATCTTGGAAATGCCCATGGCCTTCATGGTCTGGAAAATTTTTTGGGCGGCGAAGGAGTCCTTTTGCGGAGTCTTGAAAACGTATTGGGCCACCGGGTTGACAATCACCTCGGCCGCGGCGCAGGAAATCAGCGTGGTGCCGGCCTGTTCGAAAATCTTTTTGATTTTCATGGTCTCGCCGGAGGTGGATGGCCCGATGACCGCGAGGACCTTCTCTTCTTCGATGAGCTGCTTGGCAAAGGAAATCGCCTTCTCCGGATTGCCGCCGGAATCTTTGATAATCAGTTCGATTTTTTGGCCGTTGATCCCACCGGCGGCATTGGTTTGATCCACCAGCATTTCCAGCGTGCGCGCTTCCGGGCCACCCAGAAACGAGGCCGGTCCGGTGACGGCCAGGATGGCGCCAATCTTGTAGGTTTGCGCGGCATACAGAGATGCCGGCAGCAGCATCCCCGTGATGGCCAGGACCATCACCGCCCACAGGGCGATCTTGCGTCCGTGTCGCTTGATCGTCATTTTGACCTCCTTCATCATGGTCGGTTGCCACCGGTTGATCCGGTGAGATTCAAGGTTTCATTCGGTTCCTCTGGTTCTTCCGGCCAAAAATCAAGGTCAGGCAAATGGCACACCCGACGACGGGCTACATACCGTACAGGGTTTTCCCGTCGATGACCCGCAAGCCTTTTTCCTGAATAACCCTCAGGGCTTCATCTGTATTGTCGAAACGGAAAATCATGACGGCATTGTTGCCCGTCTGCTGCACGAAGGCATACATGTATTCGACATTGATATGGGAAGACTGGAGAAAATCGAGAATTTCATGAAGGCCTCCCGGACGATCGGGAACTTCCACGGCCAGGACATTGGTTTTACCCACGGTGAAGCCCGCCTTCTTCAGCGCTTCCTTGGCTTTATCGGTGTCATCCACAATCAACCGCAATACGCCGAAATCCGACGTGTCGGCCAATGCCAGGGCCCGGATATTGACGTGTGCCTCAGCGAGAATGCCCGTCACTTCACACAAACGACCGGCTTTATTTTCGAGAAAGACGGATATTTGTTCTGCTCGCATGCTTGCCTCCCTAAATGTTTCGATTGTCGATAACCCGCACGGCTTTCCCCTGGCTGCGCGCGATCGCTTTCGGCTCCACCAGTTTAACCTTGGCGGATACACCGAGGTATTCCTTGATGTTTTTGGTAATTTCCCGCTCCATGCCCTGGAGCGTCTTCACCTCATCGGAAAACATGGCTTCGGATACTTCGACCATGACGGTCAGGATGTCCAACTGCCCTTCCCTGTCCACCACCAGTTGATAATGGGGTTCGACGTTCTGCATTTCCATCAAAACGCTTTCGATCTGGGAGGGGAAGACATTGACACCCCGGATGATCAGCATGTCGTCGGAACGACCGCTCACCTTGTTCATGCGAACCACCGTCCGGCCGCAAATACAGGGTTCCGGGTTCAAGGACGTGATATCGCGGGTGCGGTAGCGAAGAACAGGGAAAGCCTCCTTGGTGATGGAGGTAAACACCAATTCTCCGATTTCCCCGTAGGGCAGGACTTCGCCGGTTTCCGGATTGATAATCTCCGGGATAAAGTGGTCTTCAAAAATGTGTAACCCGTTTTTGGCTTCATGGCATTCCATGGCCACACCAGGCCCGATGACTTCACTGAGACCATAAATATCGACGGCCACCAATCCCAACTTCTCTTCGATCTCACCACGCATTTTTTCCGACCAGGGTTCCGCGCCGAAAATACCGTATTTAAAATTCAGGTCCCGGAAAGAGACGCCCAACTCTTCGGCGACTTCGGCGAGATGCAGGGCATAGGACGGGGTTGCGGTAAGAATGGTGGGACCGAAATCCCGCATGATCACCACTTGGCGTTTGGTATTCCCCCCCGAGACGGGAATGACCGAGGCCCCCAGTTTTTCAGCGCCGTAGTGTGCCCCCAATCCCCCGGTGAACAGTCCGTAACCGTAGGCATTGTGGATGATATCTCCTCGGGACGCGCCGCCGGCCATCAGGGAGCGGGCCATCAACCCGGCCCAGGTATCCACATCCCGTGCCGTGTATCCCACAACGGTGGGTTGACCGGTGGTTCCGGAAGACGCATGAATGCGGACGACGTTTTCCATGGGCACGGCAAACATGCCAAAAGGATAGTTGTCCCGCAGATCCTGTTTGGTCGTGAAGGGCAACCGCTGCAGGTCTTTCAAGCTCTGGATATCCCCGGGCGTGATGCCGGCTGCTTCAAATTTTTTCCGATAGAAGGGCACGCTGGCATAGCAGCGATCGATGGTTGCCTTCAATCGGCGCAACTGGATGGCTTCTAAAGCCTCCCGGGGCATGGTTTCATACTCGATGTCGTAGATCATGCGCGTCATCCTCCTTATCGAACGGGTCTGGCAAAAAGAAAAGTGAGTTTGGCGAGGAACGTTGTTTCAAGGCACGGCCAAAAAAAAAGCTGCCGGGTGACAAACCCGCAGCCTATAATAAAAAGACCATGGGTTGACCCCTTGCGTCCCCCCATGGTCTTGTCAATCGCGTTGGTCGGTATATCTACGTTGACGGCTCATGGGTGGACTTTCTAAAGAGAAAGCCCCCAAAAAAACCGAAAAAATAAAAATAGACATTACCGAAAAGCATTGCTTGTTTTTCTCCTAAATCATCTTGTGCCTGATTGCATAACGAATGACACCCGTCCTGTCAAGCGAAAAGCGATATCCTCCCCCGGAGGCCTTTTCCGGCAAAGGCCTTTACGGGATTAAACAGGCCATGCGGTTCGACGGGCCCGAGGCCTTTCCGGGGGGACGTTTGCGAATCAGGCACGCGCATGCCGGTTAATCGTCCGCCAGCGTCCCTTTGAATTCCGGCTTGCGTTTTTCGAGGAAAGCACTGGTCCCTTCACGGGCATCGGCACTGGCCAGACAGAGCGCAAACGCATCGTTTTCCAGAGCCAAACCGGATGTCAGGTCGACATTCAGTCCGTTGGTAATGGCCTGTTTGGCGGCACGCAGGGCCACTCGGCCCTTGGTGGCCATGACAGCGGCCGTTTTCAAGGCAGCGGTCATCAATTGATCCGGTGCACATACCTTATTGACGATTCCCAGACGAAATGCTTCCGCCGCATCGATCATTTTACCGGTATAGATCATTTCACGGGCCATATTGGGACCAATGAGGCGGGACAGCCGTTGGGTCCCACCAAAGCCGGGGATAATCCCCAGGTTGATCTCCGGCAGACCGAAGGTGGCGCTTTCGGCGGCATAGATGAAATCGCAGGCCAGGGCCATCTCGGTGCCGCCGCCCAGGGCATACCCGTTGACGGCCGCGATCACCGGTACCGGGATTTGGGGCAATCGATTGATGGCCTCCAGGCCACGGCGGGCGAAATATTTGCCCCCCAAGGGGCCCAATTGATTGATTTCCGTGATGTCGGCGCCGGCCACAAAGGCTTTGTCCCCGCTTCCGGTCAGCACCAGGACACGCACCGTTTCATCCATTGCGACCCGGTCGACGGCATCCGCGAATTCATCCAGCAGCGCGCGATTCAACGCATTGAGGGCTTTCGGCCGGTTGAACGTAATGATTGCGATGCGATCCTCGATCTCGAAATTGATATTCTCGTACGTCATCCTTGCCTCCATTTGGTCAGGTTGTCTCAGGTCGAGCGGCCCTCGAGTCGAGCGGCCCTCGAGTCGAGCGGCCAGGTAAATCGCCATGAGAATTAAACCACCGCCGATAAACTTCGGCGCGGTCAAGTCTTCATTGAAAAAAAAGAACGCCATAAGGCTGGCACCGATAGGTTCCCCCAGCAGACTAACGGCCACCGTACTGGTGCTCAACCACTTCAGGGCCCAATTGTAGCTGGTATGCCCAACCAGTTGCGAAAACAGGGCCATGCCGGCAAACGCCCCCCAGGTGGTCCCACTGAATCCGCTCACCGGCAACCCGCTGATCACCACTGTCCCCCAAAGAAATACGGCGGCACTTCCGTAGCACAGGAAAATATAGACCACCAGACTGAGCCGTGAACGCAGGTTACGTCCCATCAGCAGGTATACCGCCGCAAAAATACTTCCCATCAGCGCCAGTGCGTCCCCCCATAGCGCATTGCCGCCGGTCGCGATATCGCCCCAACCAATAATCATTGCGCCGGCGACACTGATCAGGATGCAGATGATGGTGCCGCGACCAACCCGATCCCGGGTCATCATGGGGGCCATCAGGCCAACCCATAACGGGTTGGTATTGACCAGAATAACGCTGTTGGCCACCGAGGTATGGTCCAGCGATGCAATCCAGGTTGCAAAGTGCAGGGCCAGAAAACCACCGGCGATGGCTGCCAACCCGACATCCTTGCCCTTTAAAGTGAACAATTCTTCACGGGCGTAACACCAGACCAGGGGCAGTAAAACCAAACTGGCAATGCCCACCCGGTAGGCGGCGGTGACCAAAGCCGGGGCTTCGGCCAGCCGCACAAAAATAGCGCCCGTTGAAACGGCGACAACACCGATGGAAAGGGCGACAAGCGGCGGTAAGGGCGGGCGGGTATCTTCCGGGGACATTACCGTATTCAAAAGCTCCGTTCCACTTTGCCAGAACAGCCGCCTTGTTGCGGCCGGCTGTAACCGGCGCTGATCGACAGCAGGGGGTTCCGTTGATTCACGCCACAACAGGCGACCCTGTCCGCGGCCATTGTCAGGAGCACGTCAACCGTTATGGGCCGGCAGTTGAGAGGCCTTTTGGAATGCCGTCGGGCTGGTGGCCTTGATGTATTTCTCAACCCCGCGAACGATGCCGTCACAGAGCCGGTCCTGGTAGGTCGGATCCATCAGACGTTTGCATTCGCGGGGGTTGCTGATAAAGGATGTTTCCACCAGAATGGCGGGCATCTGGGCGCCAAGCAGGACGTAGAATGGAGCCTGTTTTACGCCTTTGTCCCGTACCTTGCTGTATTTTTTTCTGAGGCTCTGGACCATGTTGGTCTGGACATAACTGGCCAGGCGGCTCGATTCATTGATTTTGGCGTTCTGCATCAAATCCATCAAGATCGTCTGCAGATCACTGATGTTCTTGGTGGATGTGGCATTTTCCATGGCGGCCACCCGAATGGCCTCCTCATCGGTGGCCAAATTCAAAAAATAGGTCTCGGTGCCATAGGCATTCTTGTTGCGATGGGCATTGACATGAATGGAGATAAACAAATCGGCCTCTTTGGTATTGGCCAGGGCCGTGCGTTCCTCCAGGGTGAGGAATTTGTCACCCCGGCGTGTCATAATGACGTCGCATCCGATTTTGGCTTCCAGTTTTTTGGCGAGTTTTTTGGCGATACTGAGGGTGATATCCTTTTCCCGGGCCGCCCGATAATAGCCTTTAGCCCCCGGATCCTTGCCGCCGTGGCCGGCATCGACGACAATCCGGCTGACCCCCAACGCCAGCGAGCGCGCCAGTGACCCCGGCGGAATCTTTCCGGCGGGCAGCTTGACCGCAGCCGTTTCCTGCTTGTCCGATACCGCCTTCTTTTTCTCCTCTTTACCCCACACATCGATCACGATTCGAAACGGATTCATCAGGGAAAAGATTTTATAGGTTTTGAACGACTTGATATCCACGACGACACGCACGGTATCGTTTTGATACTGCCCGGCCCGGGCATCCATCAGAAGATCATCATTGATGGGGATGACTTTAGGAAAATCCTTGGCGAGGCGGGCATTTTTCAAATCGACATAAAGGCGCTGGGGTTTCTTCAAATCCGGATCTTTTTTGAGAAGACGATGAAAATAAGGCGTTTTGCCACCGGTATCCACCACCACGCGCGTATAATTGGGGTTGGACCAATACCTTAGCCCGGATACGGAAAAAAGCGATGATGGCTGACCGTCGGCGGGAGGGGCGTTTTCCTGAGCAGCCTTGGCGGGTGGGGGAACCGCGGCAACATCCTTTTCCCCCAGAAGGGCTTTGGCCTTGGTCGCATAGGAACTGCCGGAAAAACGGTTGATGAGGTTGCGTAGATGATCTTCACCGGCCTCGCGATCCGACCGATTTTTCGAATACCCGGCCAGTTGTTGAAACAGTGCCCCCATTTGATACAAACTGGCCGCCGCTGTCGGACCTTCGGGATCGGCTTGGTAGGCGGACTGGTATTTATCGATGCAGGTCAGCCAGACGTCCCGGTGTTTCGTACGGCGGGGATTTTTCATAAGGCGTGCCTGGCACTTCTCGGCATTTTCAAACTGCTGCCGGGCGGACCGCTCGGCGCGTTTCTTCTGGGGTGACTTGGAAGCCGCAGGGGGAATCTTGATATTCGGGAAATCTTTGAGCAGCTTTTCGGCCTTGGCCCGATAGGCGCTGCGGGGGAATTTCTTCTGGACCTGCCGAAGCCGCTTGATCCCGGCATCACGGTCATCGCCAAGGCCGGAACGCCGGAACAGTTCGATATAGGTGGCGCCGGTGCGGTAGAGACCGGCAGCCGCCCAGGCGCCATCCGGATCCTTGTCATAGACTTTCTGGAATTCCTTTATGACACGCAGCCAGTGATGACGGTATTTGCGCTGGCGGGAAGATGCCAGGAGCTTTTTATGGGCATTCTCGGCCTTGAAATACTGGTCGCGCACGGCGTCCGCTTGCACGGGGGCGGGAACCACCGCCATCATCACGACCATCAGGAGAAATAAACACAGTCTATGGCAGGTATTCACCATGGCGTCAAACATCCGACCTTGCACGGTCCTGTAATTCACTGAGCAGGTTCAAGGCTTCCATCGGTGTTGTCCGTGAAACATCAATATGGCGGAGCTTTTCGATAATCTCCTGATCCGGCCGATGGAAAAGATCAAGCTGGGTCGGCCCGGATGCCTTTTGGCGACGGTCGGTGCCGGCCGGTCGACCGGTGCCGTGGCCTTCTTTTTCGATGGCCGTCAGAATCTGTTTGGAACGCGTGATGACGTCGTCGGGGATTCCGGCCAGGCGCGCCACCTGAATTCCATAACTGCGGTTGGTCCCCCCTTCCACCAATTTACGCAGAAAAATAATTTCGTCGTTCCACTCTTTGACGGCGATATTGTAATTTTTTACCCGTGGCCGTTGGTCGGACAAATCCGTCAATTCGTGATAATGCGTGGCAAAAAGGGTTTTGACCCCCTTGCCGTCCACATCGTGCAGGAATTCGGCGACAGCCCAGGCGATGCTCATGCCGTCGTAGGTACTCGTCCCCCGCCCGATTTCGTCCAGGATAACCAGACTGTGCCGGGTTGAATTGCGCAGAATGTTGGCGGTTTCCTGCATTTCAACCATGAAGGTGCTCTGGCCCTGGGAAAGGTTGTCCAGGGCCCCGACCCGGGTGAATATCTTGTCCACAATGGGTAAGGAAGCCTTCTCGGCCGCCACGAAAGACCCCATCTGGGCCATAAGCACCGTCAGGGCCACCTGACGCAGCACGGTGGATTTGCCGGCCATGTTGGGACCGGTGATGATCAGCACCTGCGCGTCGGTCATGTCCAGGTGGATGGTGTTGGGGACGAAACGTTCACCGCTGAGCATTTGTTCGATCACCGGATGGCGCCCATCTTCGATATGAATGACCCCCTCCGCATTGATGTGCGGCCGTTTCAAATGCCGGTGTTCGGCCACCTCCGCCAGCCCCAGCAGGCAGTCCACCGCACCCAGGAACATGGCGGTTTGCTTCACGAGGGTGTGGTGACGGGCCGCCTCTTCCCGCACGGCGCTGAAGAGATCGTATTCCAGGCTGGCGCGTCGCTCTTCGGCATTGAGCACCTTGCCTTCAAAGGTCTTGAGTTCGTCGGTGATGTAGCGTTCGGCATTGACCAGGGTCTGTTTGCGCACATAATGCCCGGGGACTTCCGTGCTGCGGGCTTTGGGAACTTCAATAAAATAGCCGAAGACTTTGTTATAGCGGACCTTGAGCACACTGATGCCGGTGGCCTCCCGTTCGCGGGATTCCAACTGGACCAGGTAGCCTTTGCCATCGCGGCTGATCTGGACGAGCTCATCCAGTTCCGCATGATATCCCGCTTTGATCAGCCCGCCTTCATTCAGCACGGGCGGGGCGTCCTCACGAATGGCCATCTCGATCAGGGCCGCCAATTCTGCCAGCGGTCCAAGTTCTAAATCGCTCTGAAATGCGCGCGATTCCAGGTTCGCAAAATAGCCGAACAGCGACGGCAGGGCCTGCAAAGATTGTTTCAAGGCCACCAGATCCCGGGCATTGGCGCGTCCAAGGGATATTTTACTCCCCAGGCGCTCCAAATCGTGAACCTGGTCAAGAAGGCTACGAATGTCATGGCGCTGACGATTGCGTTCCAGCATTTCACCAACGGCATCGTGCCGCCGGACAATGTTATCCCGATCCATCAGGGGATAGCGCAGCCACTCCCGAAGCAGCCGTCCCCCCATGGCGGTGCAGGTTTTGTCAAGAATATGAATCAGCGTCCCCTGAACGCTTCCGTTCTGGAGATTGACGGCAAGCTCAAGGTTGCGGCAGGAGCGGTCATCCACCCACATGTAGCCATCGAGGTGATAGGTTTCGATGCCGGTGAAATGATCGACCGTCTGCTTTTGGGTCTCTTGCAGATAATGGACCAAAGCACCGGCCGCTCGGATGCCGGCCGGCATCCCCGCACAGCCGAACCCTTCCAGGGACATGGTTTTGAATAAGCCCGTCAATTGCTCACGGGCCCGGGAAAGGGAGAAGACTTTGTCTTCGAGAACGGTCAGGGCGCGGTCGGCAAAGGGTAGAATCAGCGCCTGCATGGCATCGTCGGCCCGGAAGGATTCCGACAGAAGAATCTCACTGGGACTCACACGCAAGGCTTCGTCGAGCGCCCCCTGCCGCTCCCCGGTCTCGGTCAAACGAAACGTGCCCGTCGAAATATCCAGATAGGCCAATCCCACCCTATGATCATGGCTGGAAATCGCCAGGATATAATTATGGTTCGCACGATCGAGCAACTCGTTTTCGAGCAACATGCCCGGCGTCAATACCCGCACGACCTCGCGCTTGACGATACCTTTGGCCTGGGCCGGGTCTTCGACCTGGTCGCACAGGGCCACCTTGAACCCTTTTTCGATCAGACGGGCGATATACCCCTGGACGGCACGTACGGGAACCCCGCACATGGGAATGGGTTTGTTGTCGTTTTTATTGCGGGAGGTAAGGGTAATGTCGAGGGCGCGGGAAGCCGTTTCGGCGTCCTCGAAAAACATTTCGAAAAAATCCCCCATTCGATAAAGCAGAAGCGCGTCAGGATATTCGTCCTTGATGGACAGGTACTGCTTGATCATCGGGGTCAATTTGGAAGAACTCATTCAGAACAAACTCGGATACATCTATTGCGCGAGTGATAGTCGCTATTGCAGGGCCATGTTTCACAAATCCAATGGCAGCAGAATCGATCCCATGGCAAGGTCTATCCGGCGGCGCTGGTGGAGACCGTTTCTTCGCCCTGGCTTTCATCGACCGCCGAAACCGCCGGAGCCGAAACGTTCTTCAAAGCCTCGATTTCGGTCCGCAACTGTTCCGCCTGGGTTTTCTGTTCGTTTATGGCGCTGGTAAGCTGTTTGATGGTTTTATTCGATTTGAATCGTTCCAACAGGCCCGAAAGGTAGGCAATCACCAGACCGGCCAAAAAACAGACCGCAAACAGCACGGCGTTGTGGATTTCAGGTGTCTGATAAGGCGCGCTTACCCACAAGTTCAGATCGAAGATGTGCTTCTGCAAAAAAAAAGCTTTATTCTGATATCCAAAAAGCAGCAGGAAGGCTAAGACAAGAAGCCAAAAGCCGATTTTAACTTTTTTCATCAGGCTGATCTCCCATCATGAGGGGTGGGTTGACAGTTGCATGGCGGTCCGCCGGTGAGCCAATGTCTTGGGGGCCGGACCGGCAAAATGTCTCCCGGCTCTATATACGATCCGGTTAAATATCAAGTGTCGACAGCGCCCAAACACAATGATTCTAAAGCCTGTAAGCTAATCTTTTTGCCTTTACAATTCAAGCCTTTTTTGCACCATTGAGTTTAACGACACGGAGATCTCCCCACAACCCCATATGATCGCCGCATATGGCCACGACCCCCTCGACACCGTCAATCGAACGGGCGTAGCGGATGGCCTCCGGTATGACGTCCCGGGATGCGACACGGTTGGCGACCGCTGTCGCCGCGGCGTCGGCCAGGGCGCACTGACGGGCAACAATGCACACCGCATCGGCCTTCCCGCGACTGATTGAATGCCCCACGGTACCGGATGACGTGCACACGGCCAATGGTTTGCCACCAGGATCCAATTGCAAGCCAATCCGCATACTTAAAGGCGACTGCCCGGCATACAACCCGATGGTCACCGCGCTGTCCAACACCAGGAAGACATCACCGCCGTTTTCAATGATCACTTCCCGCGAATGGCAACGCAACGCCTGACCGACTGTTTCCGCAATGGCCCCGGCAACAGCGGCCATGGGTCCGACACCGCAAGCCCGCCCGGCCGCAGCCATCATGTGAATGATTTCGGGCGCAGGGGCCGCATTCGTCCAAGGGGCCAGGGTTGTGCGAAACGCTGGAAAGCGCCTGATGTATTGCTCGATATACCCCCTTTGGACCAGAACTTCTTCACGGCAGATATCCCGCAGGTCTTTTTGGGCCATCACCATGAGATCCGTTTCCTGAGCCGATACGTGAAAAGAGGTCAGACGATCCACCATGGCCAGGCGTCGATACGTCCGCTCTTCAGCGATATGGCCTTGGGACGGGGGGGGCATCTTGTTCTCCAAACGCGTTAACAGGATAGAAAGGTATCTCGATCTTGATCGTGAGACGGTTTCTGAAAATCAAAGGGGCGTTGGACATCCGGGTCTATCGGACTTCCACCTGGGGCCTCAGTTCCGCTGGACATTGCTGCAGAAAATATTGATCGGTCATACCGGCAATAAAATCACGAACCACTTCAGCCGGGGAGTGTTCTTTTACATATTGGTCGTCCATGTCTTTCAGAAAACCTAGAAAAATGACAGAGTCTTCGTGACCCCTTTCGATATCGTTCATGTATCGGTTGAACAATAGCTCGAATAACCTTTTAATTTTATCCGTATGTTTTTTTATGATCGGATTCATATAGATCCGTTTCAAATTGAATTCCTTGAGGGCTTTCAAAGCAAGGGAGACCTCTGAACTGAAGGCCACATGCGGCTGGCGATAGGAGTTGGCGATGATATCGGTCACCAGGTTGTATACAATCGTACCGTTGGTGTATCCCAGTACCTTGACGACCTTTGCCGGCAATTCATCGCGTCTGAGCACCCCCAGGCGAATGGCATCCTCGATATCCCGTCCAATGTAGCTGATCGTATCCGCCATGCGCACCACGCAGCCTTCGAGGGTCATGGGTGTCAACGCCAACTTCGGCTGTTCTTTTTTGGCGCGCATCATCTGGTCAAACGTTGTGAAGGTTTTGTCCCACTCCGCCTTCAGCAACTGATTATGGACCTCACCATCATGGCAAACAATACCGTCCAGGGTCTGCAGACAGAGGTTCCATCCCCGCCCTTTGCGTTCCACGCGGTCGAGAAACTGGACGCTTTGCAAATTGTGCTGGAAGGCACCGATGCCATTGGCTTCGCACAAGGCGCTTAAAAACTGCTCGCCGTCATGACCGAAGGGCGTGTGCCCGATGTCATGCCCCAACGCGATAGCCTCGATCAGATCTTCATTCAATCCCAGAAATCGGCCAATGGTCCGCGCAATTTTGGAAACCAGCTGGACATGCAGCACCCGATGGGTGATGTGGTCGTTTTTGATCAGATAAAAAACCTGGGTTTTATCGATATAGCGGGTATAGGCCAGGGAATGTAAAATACGATCCGCATCGAGCGAAAATTCCTGACGATATCCCCCCGGATTGCGCTCCGGTCTTCGTCGTTGGGCCCGATGGCTCAGGGTTGCCACAGGGGACAGATAGGCTGCTTCGCGTTCGTCTAAAGCCCCCCGCAACATATCAAGGGTGTTCGTGTTAAATTGCGCCATCCTCGATAAGATCCTCCATCAGTTTCACATAATCGATGCCGGCCCGGCGAAAACCTTCTTTACCATATTTCATGTTGGCTTCAAGCACCAGATAACGCCCCTGATGCGTGCAGATATCAATCCCCACATCGTTCCAGCCACAGGCGCGCGCCGTATAAAGGGCCAATTGCCGCGCCTCTTCCGGTACATTTTCAAGGGAAATGGTCCCGCCCAGGGCGACATTGCTGCGATGCTCCCCCTCGGCCGCCAGCCGCCAGTAGGCGTGAACCACCCGGTCGCCGATCACCACGACGCGGATATCCCGGTCCAGGGCCAGATATTCCTGGATATAGCTCACCGGGGACTGATGCATATAAGCGCTAAGCGCCTCTTCATCGTGAATGAGGAACACGCCCCGCCCCAGTGCCGATCCACGGGGGATTTTGGCAATAAAAGGAAACGCAAAAGACCGTAAAATTTTCTCCGCCTGACGTTTACCGTAGAAGACCCGTGTAAAGGGGTGTGGAATCTCCAACAAGTCGAAAAGCGCGGTCTGTTTGATCTTGTCCTGAACACACTTGTAGGTATGATAGCTTGGGAAAAGATCCTTTCCCATGGCATCCAACAAGTCGGCATAAAAAACAGACGGGTAGTAAATCTTGGCGGCTTTCCGTATGGCCTGGATCTCATCGGCGGCATAATCCCATAAATTGGACCGGACCCCCAGGGTCCGTACATTACGGCAATGCCGCAAACGATGCTCCAGAGCGATAACTTGGGTCACGATGCATTCCCGTGAGGTGTATCGGGGATTAACGGCGACACCCACAGCCCCTCCGATGGTCAATTCCGGGCCATCCCATCGCTGTCCGGAAAATGATGACAACAGCTGGCAGGTTGCGGTGCGCCTGGGTATCAGGCCAGGGGGCGGCAACGACCATCATTGTTGGCGGCAATTCTACCGGAGCCACTCATCACGCATACCATGGCGGGCGCGAGGCCACACCGCCCTCAATTCGACACGGGCGGTTCAATGCGAAACAAATCGGCACTGGTATTTTCCCGGGGGCGTACCTCCTGGACATCAAGCTCCAGGCTCCCGTCCGGCCCGATCAACGCGATATGGCCCGGAAGACGGTAGCCACCGACCGTCTGCATATGGTCCACTTCGGCCGCATATCGTCGATTGCCATGAATATCCATCAATTCGACGGTGCGCAGTTCTCCTGTGGCACGGGATACACGGATGCGCCCCACCGTACCGCGAAACTGTCTTTGGAGTAATATCGCAATGGTATCGCCCGCTTGGTTATCGCTGGCATCCGTGCGGGCCTTGTCGTAGGTTACCCTGGGAAGTCGTCCCACCAGCAAGCCGTACAAGTCGCGGCAATTAATCTCGACCGGCAGAAAACTTGACAGACTGTTGTCGCCGATATGGCGGCGGTAGTACTTGCCATCCGCGTGCTGCAGCGCCGTTACCCACTGTTCATCGCAACTCATGGAGAAAACCGGCATGCCGGCCGGAGAACGAAAGGCAAACCGCAGCCGGCCGGGCTCCGCGCCGACCCATACCGTACGGTTGTAAACATGCTGGGCACCTTTTTCGGAAACGACAACCCGGCCCTTTCCGGAAATCGCTTTCAATCCTGAATTCATTGCGGTCAGTCGGTTGATCAACGCCCGTGTCGCATCGCTGTCGTATTGAATCACCGTCGGTTTTCCGGGCCAGGCCGCACATGCGTTCAACAGGACGGCGATGCCAACGAACAGACAGCCATTGACAATGACGCGGCGGATGCAGGCCATGCCCGGCAGCTGGTTCTCTTTACCCCCTGTACAGGCTGTCATCATGGATTCTCGTCAGAAATTCCGGTTTTCGAGCGCTTCGATCTTTTCGACAATTTCATCCCGGTCCTTATCCCGGACAGACAGCGACCGGCGGTAGAATTCAAGCGCCTTGGCGGGGTTATCCAACTTCAGGTAAGCATCACCCACATGTTCGAGAACGATCGGATCGTCCGCCACCAGTTCAACGGCTTTCAGCAGATAAGCCAAGGCTTCCTCGTACCGCTCCTGCTTGTAATAGACCCAGCCCAGGCTGTCGGTTATGTAGCCATCGTTCGGTTTAAGGGCGAGCGCTCTCCGGATGAGGTTTTCCGCTTCCGTCAGATGGATACCCAGATCCGCATAGGTATATCCAAGATAATTCAATGCATTGGCATGATCGGGATTCAGCTCTATAACCCGCTGCATCGCGGCAATGGAATCTTCCTTACGGTCCATTTTGTCATAGACGACGCCCAGCCGAAAATAGGCTCTTTCATTTTCGGGTGCAATTTCAGTCGCCCGTTTCAAATGAACCAGCGCTTCCTCAAAAGCTTCTTTTTCTTCATACAAGGAGGCGAGATAAATAAGGTAATCCGGATAATCGGGATCGTTATCCAGGGCCTCATTGAGCAAGGCGATCGCATCGTCAATTTGCTCGTTTTCACTATAGTGAAAGGCCTGTTGAATCACGGCATCCCGGTAAAATTTGGAGTCGGCCGGTACGGCCTTGAAATGCGTGATGGCCAGTGATTCCTCCTCAAGCTCATTATAGGCCAATCCCAGCAAATAGTGGAGACTGCCGAAGTCACCGCGGACACGCAGGATCTCCTTCAGCAGGAAAACGGCCTCCCGGTTGTGCCCCGGTTCAAGATAGAGCCGGAACACATAGCGCACGAGGTCATTTTCCGGGGTGGTATCAGCCAACAGCTGAAGCCTTTGGCGCGCCAACGAATCATTGCCCGTCCGGTGGTAGTATAATGCCAGACCGAGGTCGGCGCGGGCATTGCCGGGATCTTCCTCCAGAATTTCCTGATAAAGCCGGATCACTTTTCGACGGGTGGCGGCACTGTCAGACGTCTTTGCATAAATGTCGATCAGTTCGAACCGGGCCCCTTCCAGCTTTGGTTCGATCGACAATGATTGCAGAAAGGCCTCCTCGGCCTGTTTCATATCGCCGCGTTCTTTATGTATTTTTCCTAAAAAGAAAAACCCTGAGTAGGCGTCGGGAAAGTTCGCGGTCATTTTTTCGAAAACGCGGAATGCTTCATCCCATTGGGCGTCCTGCATGTAGAGGTTTCCCAAAAGCAGATAAACATTTTTATTCCCGGGGTCCAGATTCAAAACCGCCTCGTAGGTAGTTTTGGCCTTTTCCAACTCTTTGCGGCTCTGGTACAGGCGTCCGGTCAGCAAAAGCGATGCGATATCATCGGGGGCATCCTGTAAAATTGCCTGCAACAATTCCAGCGCCTGCGCTTCTTGCTTGTTCTGGATGTACAACGTTGCGAGTTCTCTTCGCACATAGAGGGTCTCGGGGTCCCTTTCCATCGCTTGCCGCATCATATCCAGAGCCGCTTCCGTGTCACCACGATTTTTCAATATCTGTGCTTCGGTGTAATAGTAATAGGCGTTCGGTGCGGGTTCCGCTATCAGTTCCTGCCGGTGGGTTTCAGGGGATACCGGCGGTCCGGAAATGCAGCCGCTCATGACGAACAAAAGCCCTGTGAAAACGATATAGGCAGACTTAAACCGATGATGAATCATGTATTTTTCTTTCTGGCAGTGCGGTTGATTCGAATCAACAGAGGATGGCGGCGATCGTAACTAGTGTCCATCCATAAATGGCATCTTTTAGCCCCGAGCGGCGTCTTCGCTCTTTTGAAATCCTCGCAATAGTCCCCTACTCCCGCGGTTTCCACCCACCGCAGAGAATAGGTCAGACGGGAAGTCCCGTCTAGCGGGATAATATCCCGCGTAGCGGTAAAAATCGCTCAGACCTTGCTCGAAACCAAAATCTACCATCTCTGGACGAACACTAACGATAGAAGAATCAGTGACGACGGGCAGCCTTTCCCGTCGGGTTCGATTGTTAGGGATTCCATGCGAATGCACACGGTGCCCCCACCGCATGCCTATTCCCTTTTTTGTCCTTCCGTGTAGGCTGAAAAATCAGGGATTTCCTGTTTGAAAAACTCTCTCATCTTTTTAATGATATTTTTTTCCACCTGTCGAACGCGCTCTCTGCTGATACCGTAACGGTCGCCAATTTCCTGAAGCGTTACCGGTGAATCGGAAAAAATCCGCAGATCAAAAATTTCTTTTTCCCGATCGGTCATGTTTTTTCGGAATTCATCAATTTTATTGTGTAACAGGACCTCGATTTCTTTTTTCGCAACCTGCTCTTCGGCGGAAACCGCCTCGGTACTTAAAAACTCAATGCGTTCGGTATCGGAATCGTCCTTCAAGGGCGCATCCAGGGATACATCCCAACCGTCCAGACGCTGATCCATGTCGACGATTTCCCTTTCAGAAACGCCCAAACGCTCCGAAAGCAATTTTGGTTTGGGATCGAATCCCTGTTCAATCAGTTTTTGTTTTTCTTTCTTCAGTTTAAAAAACAGTTTGCGCTGCCCCTGGGTTGTTCCGATTTTCACGAGGCGCCAGTTATCCATAATGAATTTTAGGATATAAGCTTTAATCCAGAAAGAGGCGTAATACGAAAACTTGACATTTTTATAGGGATCGAATTTTCGCACGGCCTGCATGAGTCCTATGTTGCCTTCCTGGATAAGATCGAGCAAATTCTGCATCCAGACGCGCTGGAATTCAAGGGCGATCTTGACCACCAGTCTGAGGTTGGACGTCACCAGCGCATAGGCCGCGTCTTTGTCACCGTGCTCCCGAACACGAACACCGAGTTCACGCTCTTCCTCCCGCGTCAACAACTTGTACATGCTGATTTCGGATAAGTAGCGCTGGAGCGGATCAAATTTGACCAGTGCCTTGTCCGGCGTATCGGTTTTCTTTTTTTTGCCTTTCGGTTCGGAGGTTGGCCCCAGCACTTCCGGTTCCAGCGTTTTAGGGCGTTTCCGTGTCGGTTTGCGGGTAGGTTGAGCCTTGCCCGGCGCAGCTTTCGACGAAGGCTTGGCCCCCCTTGTTTTTTTCCCCCGAGCGGCCGGTGCGGATTTTTGGCCTTCTGTCGCCGCCTTCTTTGGCGCGGTCTTTTTCCCTTTGCGTACCGAAGAGCCCGCCTTTTTCACGCTTTTGGTATCCGTCTTTTTCGGTTTGGTTGTCTTTTTTGTTGTCATGAGTCCCTATAGTCATTTTTAGCGGGCATGCCGCCATTGGCGTAAAGCGCTTTGCGTGCTTTCCCAAAATCGCTCTTTCGTCGTCCACCACCCATCATAGCACCTATCCGGTTTTCTGTGGAACAAGCAATGGGGGTGGACAACATCGGCAACATATGTTAACGACCGAACGCACTTTATGCGCCTGTAGCTCAGTTGGATAGAGCAACGGACTTCTAATCCGTAGGCCGCAGGTTCGAATCCTGCCAGGCGTACCAGCTTTACGGCCAAAGGGAATCATCCTCGGGTGTTGATTCCCTTCATTATTTCAGAACATAGCCCACGGCCCATTGCACAAGGAAAACCGGAATCCCCCTTGCAATTGGTGATCCTCCGCAACAAACAAGCTTTAATTTTTAGCATGTTTCATTGAGATAAGTCAAAGGCAATGCCAATTTATGAAAACGTTGGCGGGTTTTGAAATGCCTTGGCATCATGCCGCCATTACCACATTTCGTCAGATCCACCAAAGGCCTCCCATGCGTCGTTACCCCCTGTCGGTTGCATCCGAATGGCATTGAACCGAAGTGGTCCGTTGGCCTGCCGCGGCAAATTAAATTCATTAAACTTTGGTGCGTCCCTCCAAACACGCGAAATCCATATTTACAGGGGACAAACAACCTGCTAACATACTTAAGACATAAATGTTTTTCCCTTTTTTATGCGACCAATGGGAGCGAATTGCCGTCCTGCAAAAGGATGATGCGGTGATATCATGAAAAATAGCCGTTCGGGCAAAGACGATAACGCTGATTTTCGAAGCCTCTCCTTTGACGTTTGTACGGTCAAAGCCTTGATGGCCTCGACCAACCGTTACAAGACGTTGTTTGAAAGTGCCGGCGATGCCATCTTTGTCATGGATTTCAAAGGTCAGATCATTGACGGCAACCGCGTGGCCTGTGAGCAATTGCGCATCAACCACCACGAACTGCTCAACAAGACCACCATGGACATCATTTCTCCGGAGCATGCCCCCTTCTGGCCTGAACGCATGGATGAGTTGCGTCGCCTGCGCCATATCATTTTTGAAACCGCCCTGATCGCTTCGGATGGTCAGATTATTCCCGTTGAAACAAGCTGCCGGGCGATTGAGTACGACAACAAACCTGCCGTTCTGACCATCGCCCGCGATATTACCGAAAGAATTCAGTCCGATAAAGAAAAAGCCAAATTACGCTCCCAACTCCGTCAGGCTCAAAAAATGGAAGCCATCGGTACATTGGCCGGTGGTATAGCGCACGACTTCAACAATATCCTTCAATCCATTTTCGGCTACACGGAAATTGCCGGTCTCCAGATATCCCAGGGCAAAAACCCCAATGAAGCACTGGACAATATTTTAACGGCCAGTCAACGGGCCAAGGGATTAATCAACCAGATCCTCTCCTTCAGCCGCCAGACCGAACAGGAAAAGCAAGCGGTCCAGATCAACCTGATCGTCAAAGAGGTGCTCAAGCTTATTCGTGCCTCCCTGCCCTCCACTATCGAAATCTCCGGCAATAACCTCAATAACGATGCCGTGGTGGAGGCCGACCCCATTCAGATCCATCAGGTCATCATGAATCTTTGCACCAATGCGCACCACGCCATGCGCGAGGCCGGAGGAAAACTGGAAATCAGTCTGATAACCAATCAACTTGATCCTGCTCAGGCCGCCCAGCTTGGCGGCATCAAGCCCGGATCCTATATCGAACTGCTCATCAGCGACACCGGCCACGGCATTCCCAAAGAATACATCGATCGAATTTTCGATCCCTATTTTACCTCGAAAGAAAAAGGTGAAGGTACCGGCCTCGGCCTGGCGGTCGTGCACGGCATCGTAAGCAGCCATGGCGGCGCGATTTCAGTGGAAAGCAAGATTGGCGAGGGGACAACCTTTCACGTATTATTTCCGGAGAGATCCCCCGATACGCCCTCGGAAGAAAGGGCACGTCCAATTGCGCCGGACACCTTTACCGGTCATGAACGCATTCTTTTTATCGACGATGAACCCGCCCTCGTGGAAATCGGGCAGGAAATACTGACGACGCTGGGCTATCGGGTGGAAACCACCACCTCCAGTATCGAAGCCATTGAACGTTTCAAGGCGGCACCGGATCAATTCGATCTCATTATCAGCGATTTGACCATGCCGAATATGACGGGCGAGGTTCTGGCCCGTGAAGCCATGCGCATCCGGCCGGATATTCCCGTGATTTTATTTACCGGCTACAGCGATATCGTATCCCGCGAAAGCTTTCTGTCCCTGGGCATCAAAGATTGCCTGATGAAGCCCCTGACCCGCAAAGATCTGGCGGAATCCATTCGGCGTGTCCTTGATGAGCATCCGGGCGCAACGCCAACCACTCAGCCGGAAGCTTCCAGACCGCCCGAAACCGATGGCGATGTCCATTAGAGGGCCAAATTCATGATGAGCTTTATCCCTCAGATCATCAAAGTGATCGCCATCCTGTCCGCCGCAGCCCTTCTGGGCAACTGGTTTCTGAAAGAGCTTCAATCCGCCCGCCGACGCGGCAAGCCCTGGTTTGCGGCCTACCTTACACCGCCGGGAATTCTGGTAATGCTGGCGGCAATTTTTCTCCCCCTGGCAGCATGGTATTTTAAAACACACTGAATTATGACGGGCTGTCCTCTTGTTCCCTCTCCTTCTGTGCCGCCACATAACGGCCGTACTTGAGATAGCCTTCGACATTGGACAGGCGCGGATCATTCTTGTTCGGGGCCGTACGGATATTGCCCGTAATCAGGGGCTGCAGGTGGGCGGCCAGATCCTGACAGCCGCCGCCGGTCAATACGATGGTGTCGATGTCCCAGTCGCTGGCCCACAGCCGATCCATATCCCCTGCGATGGTTGTCGCCAGTTGGGCGTAAATCTGATCACGGATTTTGGCGAAGTTGAATCCCTGGCCACGCATCTTGATGGTACCCTTGCGAACGGCGTCAAACAGGCGGTAAAGCTCTACATTGACACCGCTGTTCTCCCGCAGCTTGTTGGCAATAACGGCATAAGCCCGTGAAATACCGGAATCCATCGTGCGGCTGCTTCTTTCAACGTACCGCAGTCGGTCGATGACCGTGTAGTCCGTCGTGCGGAATCCGATATCCACCACACCGATTTTCTGTTTGGCCAACTCCGTATCCGTAATCTGCCCCGCTTCGTTCATCAGCAGGTTTAAAACGCTGCCCATGGGTTGCGGAAGCATCTGGACGCCCTCGATGACAAATTTTTTCGTCATGCGATTCCCGTCAGGGCTGTGATAGGTGATGGTGTGCCGCCCTTTCAGGGCATCTCGGAAACGATCATGATATTGCTTATAAAAACCCACCGGAAGGCCGGACACCACATTCAGCGGGGTCTCGCTGCTTTGATCGTTTTTTAAAAAAAGTCCCGCTACGGTCAAGGCAAACAAGCGCACAAAATCGGCAATCATACGGTCCTGATCAAGGGTAAAACTGACGACATCGGACTGCTGCTCGGCCAGATCACCCACAAAATAGGATTTGCCATCCATGGTCACGTGAAAGTATTCGGTAAGATTGCGATTCTGGAAATCGACCCAGAATTGAATTTCCGTGGCTTCGCCGTAAATGGATTTAAAAACAACCGTGTCATTACCGTCGGTGGCCTTCGTGAACCCGAACCCGACATCGATTCCTATGGTCTGCATGGCTCCTCCATGATGGTGTGGGGGGTAGGCTTCTCAGGATGGTTTATAGCGAAGGACAGGCCTTAAGTCAAAGATGGCCGGCATTCATCCGACGTTCAGCGGCGCCGGCCATCCAAATGGGCCATGATGGCGAAAGGCAGTTCCACGATGGTTTCCATCATGAAACCCAGCATGATCAACAACAGCATAAAAGGCAATTTGAGTCCGTAGAAAAGGCTTTGTTGGGCCAACCGTTGCATGGCTTTGATTTCTCCCTGGCATGCTGTGCGTGCGCTACGCAATGATCGTCAGGCGGCTGAAACGTCCATTGGGGACGGCTGCCCCAAAGAAGAACTGGGGATTACCAAATCCGGAATCGAAAGGCAACCGATTATGCGGCCTTCTTTTCAATCCCCTGCGCCGAAGGACATTGGTTCTTTGCCACCATGTCAATGATTGACATCAGAACGTTGACGTGTTGATATGCCTGCGGGTAAAGGAGGATATCCTATGAGTATGAATCGCATGAACCTTGTGTTTCTCGAAAATTTAGAGTGGTTCGACGATGACGGGACGCACCTTGTGCACCGCCTCCCACAGCAGGGCTCCGGCGAAATCAAATACGGTGCCCAATTGACCGTTCGCGAAAATCAGGCCGCCGTCTTTTATTATAAAGGCAAAGCCCTGGAAGCCTTCGGTCCCGGGCGACACACCCTAAAAACCGGCAACATTCCCATCCTGACCAAGATTGCCAGCCTGCCCTGGGGACTTTCCAGCCCTTTGCGGGCGGAAGTCTATTTCGTCAACATGAAGGTGTTTACCAACCTCAAATGGGGCACCCGTGATCCGGTCGCCTTCAAGGACGCCGAGTTAGGCCTGATACGCCTGCGGGCGTTCGGCGTATTCAATTTGCGCGTCGTTCAGCCGGTCCTGATGATCAACCGGCTCGTGGGCACCCAGGGGGTCTACACCACAGAGGCCATTGAGGATTATCTGAACCAGGTCATTATCAGCCGGTTCAATGATCATATGGGGGAGCACCTTGACTCCCTGCTCTCGCTGCCATCCCGCTATGACACCCTCTCCGAGGAGCTCATGGAGCGAATGCAGCAGGATTTCAGTCATTTCGGGTTGGCCTTGACGCATCTCTACATCAACGCCATCACCCCACCGCCCGAAGTTCAGAAAGCCATTGACGAACGCAGCAGAATGGGCGCCATCGATGACATGAACAAACTCATGCAGATGAAAGCCGCCATGGCAATGGAAAAGGCCGCTGAGGGCGGCGGTGATATGGCAGGTGCCGGCATGGGAGCCGGGATAGGTTTAATGATGCCGGCCATGCTGTCCCGTTATTTGACGCCACCGGATTCACCCCCCCGGGCTTCGGAGCCTGCTCCCGAGGCGCATTGTCCCGAATGCCATCAGTCCATACCGGCCAACGCCCGGTTTTGCCCTTACTGTGGACATCAACAACTGGTTTTTCGCCAATGCATGGCGTGCGGAAAAAACCTGACCCCCAATGCCAAGTTCTGCCCCCGCTGTGGCCAGGAAGTGGATCGACAACCCGAAAGCCGGTTCTGTTCCAAGTGTGGTAATGAAAATTTGGCAGACGCCGTCTATTGCAACGCGTGCGGTGAAAAACTCTGACCTGAAAATTCAGCACCAGTGCCCCCAATGCGGGGCACCGGCAACGCTCTTGGAATCCGACCGTCTGTTTTCCTGTGCGTATTGCCGTGTCAAATCCTATCTGCTGACACGGGGGTTCAGCCAATATCACCTGCCCCACAAAACACCGGACGACCGGGAACTGATCTATTTCCCCTATTGGCGCTTCAAAGGCATGCTGTTTTCCTGCCTGGCGGACCGCACACACGAAAAGTTCATTGACACCAGTCACCAGGCGTGTTCGTCGACTTGCTTCCCGGTGTCTTTAGGGTTGCGAAGCCAAGCCTTGACCCTTGAATGCGTTTCTCCTGAGACCAAGGGGTACTTTATCGCCCCGCAAACCTCCTTCAAAGCGGTCATGACGATTTTCAACCGCCGCTTCACCCGGGATTTGGCGTCCCCCCTTCTCCACCAGGCCCACATCGGCGAAACGATCAGCCTGATTTATGCCCCTTATTACACCAATCCGGGGCTGGTGGACGCGGTCCTGAATAAGCCCCTGCCGACGCGAACCAATTCGTTCCGCCCTGAAAATTTCCCCGGCGGAACACCTTCGGCGCGTTTTCAATTTATTCCCGCCATGTGTCCCAACTGCGGTTGGGATCTGACGGGCTCCCGGGATGCCCAGGTTTTGAACTGCGCCCACTGTCATTCCCTCTGGCAACCTGGTCCGAATGGATTTTCAGCCGTCCCGTGTGCGCATACCCCCACCCAACTTCAGGAGCCGGTCTATCTTCCCTTCTGGCGCATCAAGGCCGATGTCAACGGGGTCGATCTGAACTCCTACGCGGATCTGGCGCGCCTGGCCAACCTTCCCAAAGCGGTCCAAAAGGATTGGGAAGCGACCGCGTTTCACTTCTGGGCACCGGCTTTCAAGGTACGCCCCCGGGTCTTCCTGCGCCTGATGCATGTCCTTACCACCGCCCAGCCTCCCAAAAACCTTGAACCGGGCGGCCCCCGCCACCATTGTCTGACAGCCAACCTGCCGGTCAGTGAAGCCATTGAAACATTGCGTGTCAATGTTGCCGGTCTCATCAAACCCAAGGAACGTGTGGCCGAATGGCTGCCCCACATCGGGATTAAACCCCGCAAGGCCCTGCTGGTTTACCTGCCTTTCGAAGAACGACCCCATGAACTGGTTCACAACGATCTGAATCTGGCGGTTAACAAAAACCAGCTCTCCCTGGCCTGGAATCTTTGATGACGCCGCCCACCGGACAAGCGCCGGACCATACCATCGCCGGTGAATGACGACCGCATGCTAACAGACAGACAGGGTATACCCCGCATCCCGCAACGATCGCTCGATTTCTTCGACATGCGACTCCCCGCGGGTTTCCAGTTCCAGTTCGACCGCCGTCATATTGACCGGGAAATCCCGTCGGGACCGATTGTGGTGAATATGAAGAACGTTGGCCTGACGCGCGGCGATGCAATTGAGCAACCTGGCCAGAACGCCGGGTTCATCCGCCAGCATGACGTTCACCCTTAAGATGCGTCCGCTCTGGATTAATCCTTTGCGGATAATGCGCCCCAGCAAGGGGCTGTCCAGGTTGCCGCCGCTGATCAGCAACACGGTTTTCTCGCCCGGCTGCAATGGCACGGCCCGGCTCATGAGGGCGGCCAGGGCAACGGCCCCGGCCCCCTCCGCGACAATTTTCTTGCGTTCCATCAAAAGGAGAATGGCGGCGGCAATGTGCTCTTCTTCGACGGTCACGACGTTGTCGACCAGATCACGGATGATCTCAAACGGAGCGGCGCCCGTTTTACGCACGGCAATGCCATCCGCGATGGACGTGGCGCCCTGGATTTCCACTATTTCCCCTTTTTGGATCGCCACCACAGCGGAGGGACAGACCGCCGCCTGCACCCCCGTAATCTTGACCCCTGGCCGCAGGGCCCGCAGGGCGACCGCCATGCCGGCAATCACGCCGCCGCCGCCGACAGGAATAATGACCCGCTCCACATCCGGCAGCGCCTCGACAATTTCAAGTGCCACGGTACCCTGTCCCGCCATGATGAGCGGATCGTCGAACGGATGGATGAATGTCCGTCCGTCCCGGGCCAATTTTTCTGCCACGGCAAGGCTTTCGGAAACGGTTTGTCCCTCCAGAAGAACCTTTCCGCCATAGCTGCGGGTAGCCTCCTGCTTTGATATGGAAGCGCCGACGGGCATTACGATCGTAGCCGGTATTCCAACCTGACGGGCGGCCAGAGCCACCCCCTGGGCGTGATTGCCCGCCGAGGCGGCGACAACACCGCCTTTGGGAATCCGGCCGCAAGAGGCCTTGATGAGATTCATGGCGCCGCGGGCTTTGAAAGATCCTGTTTTCTGCAGACTTTCCATTTTCAGATGGATTTCAGCGCCGAACATGCGGCTCAGGGCCGGTGAGGATATCAGGGGGGTGGCCAGAATGTCCTTCTGAATGCGGTCGGCCGCCGCCCGTATATCGTCAAGCGTTATCATGATGCGATCTCCCCCTGTCCGATCCGATAGGGCCGGATTTTGCCATCCCCGCCCCCCAATAACCGCCGGCCATAACGACCAGATGGCCCCTCTAGCGCGAATCGAGGATAATGCCGGTTGAATGCCGGCCATCCACTTTCACAACCACAGGGCGATTCAAGCGAATGTGGGACAGGTAGCGCGTCACGCGCATGACCGGGCGGGAGTTGAACCAACTGGGCTCGATGAAATCCCGGGTGTCTCTGGTGATATTGAGGTAATTCATTCCCAGCGAGGTCATATTATGAAAAAAATGGGATCCCTGGGACGGATCGGCGTTGAACGATTCGTGGGTGGTCTCGACAATCACGGCTGCTCCGGAAATATCCGCCCAGCGCACGGGAATTCCCAGCCAATGATCAGCAGACCCCCAGCGTCCCGGCCCGATCAGAATGTATTTGCGGTTTTCTTTGGCGAGCTCGGCATTCAACCGGCTGATTTCACCAGCGATTTCGACCGTTTTGGAAGCGTCGAAATCCGACGGTTTGACATAGATGATATCGGTCAAATCACGGCTGATGCCATTGCCCAAAGCATTTTCCGAATAGCAAAACGCGCGTTTGGTCTCCTCCGGATCCAGGTTGACCGAAGCCAGTTCCCCACGCGAAGCCATGGGGCGGATTTGTAAAATCGCCAGTTCAGCGGCGCCACCACCGCCCTGGGGCAGATTGACGGAAAATTCCACGTCGACGGCGCAGTCCATGCCCTGCTGGCCGAGTTCCATGATGTCGGAAAGAATTTCCGGAAGTGGAATCGCACCGTACTTAAGCACGGAGGCGAAGGTGACGACAGGATTTCCGCCGGCCATGACCGTGTCCTTGATGCGCCCCTCTTCCGGCATATACGTGCTGGCGACAAGGCGCATCAATTCGGGATCGTCAATATCCATGACATCGCGCTTTTCCATATACGATTCAATGGGGATGTCTTCTCCCCCGCCGTCATGAGCGAGTTTCAGCCCGTAAAAGTCGCGCTGGGCGTTTTCCAGGATATCTTCAATGATGGAAAATTGCGGTAACTGCTGGGGATATCTTGGACAAAAGCGCAATGAACGTTCGCCATCGACGACGGATTTTCCTAACCCGACAGCGATATTGACAATACCGTCTTCCGGTTTCATCGGTCCCATGGGATAGTAGTTGTAGGATTGGGCAACGCCTGAAATCGCCGGGAAGAACAGGTCGTCATATTGCCGACCGATAAGACGCTGAATGATGACGGCCATCTTCTCTTCATCCGGCTTTTGCAGCGTCCTTGCGGCAAACGCGCGTGGTTCTTCAAAAAAAGTCGACGCCATAACGAGTTTTACGGCCTGGATCAGCGCATCCAGCCGTTCTTCAGGCGCCTTTTGATTGTTGGGCAGCATATAGGTCTTGTAGATCCCCGCATAGGGACGAGACTGGGAATCTTCCAGCAGACTCGACGACCTTACGGCCAGAGGACAATCCGTCGGTGTGATGAACGCCTTGAGCGCAGCATGGATTTTCTCCGGCAAGTTCCCGGCCAGAAATCTTGCCGCAATGTCTTCGTCCGACATCGTCGTCCGGGAAGAAACATCCAGTTGGTTGGTATCGACAAAATCTTCAAACATGTCGGTGGTAATCACCAGCGTATCCGGCACATAAATCCGGACACCGGGATATCGTTTGACGATGTCCGCCTCCGAATGGATTTGCGAGGCCAGAAACACCAGGCCCCGTGCTTTGCCGCCCAGGGAACCATGCCCGATTTTGACGAAACCCGACAAGCCGTCTCCCGCCGTCGGGTCGAAATCGGTAACAATCCGCTTCTGGCGCGTGATTTGGCGCACCTTCAGCGTCTCGGTAAGCATGTTGCGCACTTCTTCGGGCTGACCCAGCTTGCCTTCAGAAATCCTTTGAAGAAGATGATCGGCCAAAACAATTTCACCGCGGGCATAAAGCCACCGCGGCAGCGCCGGTGTTTGAGCGACTTTCAGGAGGACATCGTCCGGCATTTGCTCGAGCACCGGTATCATCTGGTTGAAGTTGCGCACACGCCCGATTTCCCGTTGCGCGTCATCCTGAAATATAAAATCGCCAAAACCGAAAAACTTCCGACCGTATTCCACCAGTGTTGTTTTTAATGTTGCGTCGAGGGAATTGCCGGCCGTGGCATTGAGATCTTCAGCGACGCGGCCTTCAGAAGGCTTTTCCGTAAAAAACAGAAACGGTAATTCGGAATTGTCCGCCCGCACTGATTTGAGGAAATCTAGCCCCATCCGGGCCTCCGGATGGCACTCCTGGCCCAGTTGGGAGGATCCGATCACGCCCATCAGGTAGGGCCTGTATTGGTGGTAGAGCTGTTGCGCTGATTCGTAATGGTCGGCAATGATTACCTTGGGGCGGGTTTGGCGAATAATCAGCCGGTCTTCTTCATCCAGCCCTTCCTCCAGGGCGGCTTCCGTCTGGCTCATGATTTCACGATAGAGGATCGGCAAGACGACGGAAAGCTGCTCCTGGGAACTCTCCGCCAGGAGAATCACGCGGATGCCGGCCCGTTCCGTGTCCATTTTAACATTATGAAGATCTTCAACACATTTGATCATCGACATGGATAGATCGGCGTCACCGGACCAGCTGAAAATGTGATCGACCCCCGGAATCCGGCCTATTTCCGGTACGCAGTACAATGGCGGCACGGGATTATGGGTCAGCATGATAATCGGAAGATTGGGCTGACGGGATTTGATCTTGCGCCCCAGGCTAAACGCGTCCTCGCGGGCCAGGCGGTACATGGTAATGACCATATCAAAATCGTTCTGATCCAAAAGATCCAGGGCTTCGCTGGCCGAAGCGGCCCATGTTACGCGGGGAGGACGGCTGAGATTCAACCCTCGGTATTCCCGAACGATACGATCGGCCAAGCGACAGTCTTCGTTGATGATACACGCATCATAAAGGTTGGAAATCAGAAGAATATCCTTAACCCGGCGCGACATGAGCAGGTGATAATTATTTACGTTCCGTTCGTAGGCTTCGATTAGTTGTTCAATGGGCTCCGTCAAGATGTTCACCTCATCACGCTACTGCCCCACTGGAGCGTTTTGGCTTTGGGAATCCACACCGCGGCGCATAAAACGGAAACCGTTTGCCCGATAGCGAATTCCTGGAATGGAGAGACGCAGAATCCAAGTCGGAAAATGATAACGGCAGGCATTCTGCCTGGGGACGGATTGCCCCCATGCTGCAACGATCAAGTTATTTGCCAATAGCCCTGAGCTGTCAAGACCTTTCGGTCTGGCTTCTTGGGCATCGCGTCATCATCCCGGTGCGCCCTCTGGGCCGAAAGGGGCATGCCCCCTTGATTTCCGTTCCTGTTTCCTTGTAGATAGACCCCTATGACATCCGATACGCCCCAAATCCCGACAAGCCCACGTGTGGCCCGTTTACGCGAAACCTTCGCCCGGAACGGTTTAGACACTTTTATTATTTTAATCGATGCCAACCGCCGCTATCTCAGCGGCTATACCGCCGATGACGGTCAATTCGACGAAACCGCCGGTGCCCTTATCATCACGGCCGAACATTGCCTTCTGGCCACGGATTCCCGTTATGATCTCCAGGCCCGGCAGGAAGCTCCCGGATATAAAATCGTACGCTACCGTAAAGGTCTGATTGACGCCCTTCCCAGCCTTCTCGAACAGGTGCATGCACGTTCGGTCGGTTTTGAAAGCACCCGTCTGACCGTCAAACAGCATCAGGATTTAATCGACCATCTGGCGGAAAACCAGCTCCCGATCCGTTTGGTGGCGACCGAAAATCAGGTTGAATTCATGCGTAGGGCCAAAGACCCCACCGAAGTCGCCATCACCCGACAGGCCGTTGCATGTGCCGAAACCGCGTTCCGACATCTGCAGGCATGGCTGCAGCCGGGGATGACGGAAAGCGAGGTGGCCCGCAAACTGGAAGAATTGATGCTTACAGCCGGAGCCGAAGCGCCGTCTTTCCCCATCATTGTTGCGGCCGGTGCCAATAGCGCCAAACCCCATGCCGTGCCGGGAAACGAACCGCTTAAAACAGGTGAACCCATACTGCTGGATTGGGGGGCCCGCTTCGCAGGCTACTGTTCCGATATTTCGCGCACGGTCGTTTTTGGCCCGCCGGACGAACAGTTTCAAAAAATCTACGCCATCGTACGCCAGGCCCAGGCGGCGGCCATCGCAGCGATTAAACCCGGAGCCCATGGGCAAACCGTGGATGCGGTGGCCCGCAAAATTATAGAAGCGGCCGGCTTCGGCGATCATTTCGGCCACAGTCTGGGCCACGGCACCGGGCTGTGTATCCATGAAGCGCCCCGTCTCAGCCCCCATAGCGATGATATTCTCGAAGCGGGCATGATCGTCACAGTGGAGCCCGGTATTTATCTTCCGGAATGGGGCGGCATCCGTCTCGAAAACCAGGTCCTGGTCACCGCAAACGGCGCCGATGTTCTCAATACACTCGATCTCGATGCTTATTCTCTGGTAACTTCATAACGCGGCCCCCCACGGGTGGTCATAGCAGAAAGTTCGATAAGCGCAACGGAATGGTTCACACGGACACAGGCGATGATTCCCACCAGGACCACCTGTTCGACCGCTTCCTGGTCTATATAACGGTGGAGAAGGGTCTATCCGCCAACACGGTTGAATCCTACAGTCGTGATCTTCAAAATTTTCGGGATTATCTTTCCGCCCAATCCATCGATACCCTGGGGGAGGTCAGGGCCGCGGCGATCCTGGGCTACCTGATTCATTTGCGCAACCAGGGCCTTGCGCCCAAATCCCGGGCACGCCACCTCGTAACCCTGCGGGGCTTTTTTCGCTTCCTGCACCAGGAAAAATGCATCCCCCACGATCCGGCCGCCCTGATCGAGCTACCGAAATCCGGTCTCCACCTGCCCGGCGTCCTTTCTTTGGGCGACATCCAGACCCTTATGGCCGCACCGGACAAGTCGCGTCCACTGGGGCTGCGGGACGCCGCCATGTTGGAGCTGCTTTATGCCGCCGGGCTGCGCGTTTCCGAGTTGATTCACCTACGATTAATGGACCTGAACCGGGAAGCCGGCTTTGTCCGCGTTGTTGGCAAGGGAGGCAAGGAGCGCGTCGTCCCCATCGGGCAAACCGCTCTGCGGGTGGTGGGCGACTACATCCGCAAAGCCCGTCCAGTACTCCTTAAAAAGGCCGCCAGCGAATTCTTGTTCGTGGCGCGGCAGGGGCGCCCCATGTCCCGTCAGGGGTTCTGGAAACTTTTAAAAAAATACGCCTCCCGGGCCGGCATTCGTCATCCGATCAGCCCGCACACACTGCGCCACTCGTTTGCCAGCCACCTCTTGGAAGGTGGTGCTGACCTGCGGGTGGTCCAGACCATGCTGGGCCATGCCGATATTGCGACCACCCAAATTTATACCCATGTCTCGGCTGAAAGATTGAAAACGATTCACCGCCTTTATCATCCACGCGCATAACGTCTCCGCTAAAACGCGAGCCCACCCCCTGGACGTCGTCCCTTGACACAGGCAATCGTTTCCCATTAGATAGCGCCACTTTAACCGCATCATCCTGTCCGAAAGGGTTGGTATATTATGTCGTCGCCTACAAATCCTTTTCCATCCAACATCGGCTCCTGGCTTTCCCCGGGGGAAAGCGGGCCCGATGAAAACCGCTACGCCTTGGAGGCTGCCCTGCTGCAGATTCAAAAGGCGCTTTTTATCGTTGCAAAAGACGGCCGGACCGCCGTAAGCCACAGCGGCCAGGCCCTTCTCCAGGGAGCATCCCCAACCGAACCGCCCCAGGGCAGTTACCCCCTGCAGGCCTATGTGCCGCCCCTGCCGCCGGCGGAACTGGGCAGCCGGCTGTTTCGGGAACGCTACGGCCTGCGCTATGCCTATGTTATGGGTGCCATGGCCAATGGCATCACCTCGGTGGAAATGGTCACCGCCGCCGGCAAAGCCGGCATGATCGCCTTTTTCGGAGCGGCGGGCATGGGCCTGAACGCCATCGAACATGCCATCGATCGCATTCAATCCGCCCTTGGAGATCGCCCCTATGGGTTCAACCTGATCCATAGCCCCCATGAACCCGATCACGAAGCCGCCGTGGTCGATCTCTATCTGCGTCGCGGCATCCGATGCGTCAGCGCCGCCGCTTATCTCCGACTCACCCTGCCCCTGGTGCGGTACCGGATCAACGGGATTCATCGGGACGCGGACGGTCGTATCGTCTGTCCCAACCGCGTCATCGCCAAGGTTTCGCGGGTTGAAGTGGCCCGCCAATTCTTTTCACCACCGCCGGAGAAACTTTTAATGCGCCTGCAGGCGCAGGGCGACATCAGCGAGGAAGAGGCACAGCTGGCACGCCGCATTCCGATGGCCTCCGACCTCACGGCCGAAGCGGACTCCGGCGGCCATACGGATAACCGCCAGGCGTTGACCCTCCTGCCCATCATGCTGGATCTTCGCGACGAAATGATGGCCGCGCATCACTATGACGAACCCATCGGGGTCGGCCTGGGGGGCGGCATTGCCACTCCCGAAGCCGCCGCCGCGGCTTTTGGCATGGGCGCGGCCTACATCCTCACGGGCACCGTCAACCAGGCCTGCCGGGAGTCCGGCAGTTCCGATCGCGTTCGCCAAATGCTGGCCGAAGCGCAACAGGCCGATGTCACGATGGCGCCTTCCGCCGACATGTTCGAAATGGGGGTTCGGGTGCAGGTGCTGAAACGGGGCACCATGTTTGCGCTACGCGCCCAAAAACTTTACGATTATTATCGCCAGTATACGTCCTGGGAAGCGATTCCCGCCGCCGACCGCCAGACGCTGGAACGAGATTTTTTTCAATGTGCATTTGAAACCGAGTGGCTACAAACCCGTCAGTTCTTCGAGGAACGCGATCCTCGCCAAATCGAACGGGCGGAACAAGACCCCCATCACAAACTGGCCCTGGTGTTTCGGGCCTACCTCGGCAAATCGTCAAAATGGGCGAACGCCGGCGACCCCTCCCGCCAGATGGATTACCAGGTTTGGTGCGGGCCCGGCATCGGGGCGTTTAACCAATGGACCCGCGGCTCGGTTTTGGAGAAACCTGAAAATCGCGATTGCGTCACCGTGGCATTGAATCTCCTCGTTGGCGCGGCGGTTTCCATACGTTCCAAGTGGTTGCGATTCCAGGGGGTTGTTTTGCCACCGGAGTTGGATAAGTTTGCACCCCAACCACGGGCCAAGCTGGAGGCCATGCTGGCGGACGATAAGGGATAGCGCCCCGTTGCCCGGCCCCCGCATCGCCAAAGGAGACCTCGACCAGGCGCATGAAAAAGAGGCTTGAGTTGTATTATTAGTCGAACAACTAATTAAGTTGAACGGCCACCGAGCTACCCCTTATTATTCTCCAACTGCTTGAAAAAACAGCTTACGAGTGTTGAAAGATCCACCTTTTGCGGGCATGTCGGGTAGCATCCGTTATTCACCGATTCGCCCGGTTTGATGACCTCTTCCATAAACGTTTCCTGGTAGAAAGTTTGATCATCCCTTGCAAAAGACCGGCATTCGATCAGGGATCGAATGCGATAGGAAAAGGACGGCGGAGCATTGCAACGGGTGGGAATAATCTGTAGCTCAACGTTGAAAGGGTTTTTGACCCTATCGCTAAATCGCTCATCCCCCGCCTCGTGATTGTCGATAATATTCTTTTTGAGCCAGGTTTTCAGGTCATTCAGGACCAGCCGGGCTTCGGGTATTGAAAAGCCGGTCGCCGAGACGAGATAGCCCGCCAGATAGACGTGGAATGCATCCCGGATACTGTATTGCCGGGCATAGCCCGATTGGAGCCCTCCCAAGGGATCCGGGGGCAAAAATTCCCGCGACCATCGTTTCCAGCGATTCAGGGGAATGCCCAAACGTTCCGACAACTCCCGGTTGAGATAAAATTTAAGCATCGTAACCTGCCCTGTTGTATAATCAATATCACAACTATAGCATACCCCTAAATAACTTGCAATCCTTTGCTTTTTGCTTTATAGGTCTACCTTTACAATCATTGGAATCGTATTGAAACGCATACCCGAATCGGTTTCTTGATCATATATTGGCGGGATGGGGGCAACCATGCGGAGAATGCATCGAACGGCTATTGACAGCCGGGCCACGGCTTGTCGTATCCCCATGGAAAAGCTTATGTTCTCTGCCCAATCGCAACGCGGCCACGCAGTAGTTGCCCCCGACTGCGGTGGTGATTAAGGTGAAGCATCCATTCGGGTTTCCAAGGATCAATCAATGGATGTCAACGATACGCAAATCGTCTCACCGTCCCCTGTCGCCATCATCAGTTTAGGGTGTTTCTTCCCACACGCTTCGGGTTTAAAATCCTTTTGGCACTTGTTGTACCATGGCAAGGATGCCATATCCGACGTCCCCCCCACGCATTGGTCACCGGAAGATTACTACACGGAAGACACCAGCAAACCTGACCATGTGTATTGCCGGCGCGGCGGTTTTTTATCCCCGATTCCCTTCGACCCCACCATGTTCGGCATCCCGCCGTCGAACCTGGAAGCCACTGACAGTTCGCAAATTCTTGCGCTGCTGGCCGCCAAAGCGGCGCTCGACCAGGCCGGTTACGGCGAAGATGCGGATTTCGACCGAGACCGCACAGCGGTCATTCTGGGTGTCACCGGGACCCAGGAGCTGGTTATCCCCCTAAGCACGCGGCTGAGCTGGCCCAAATGGAAGCGGGCGCTTGAAGCTTGCGGTGTCGGACCGGAGAAAACACAGGCCGTCATGGCACAATTGTCCAGCGAATTCGTGGGCTGGCAGGAAAATTCCTTTCCCGGTCTTCTGGGGAACGTCGTTGCGGGTCGTATATGCAACCGGCTTGATCTTGGCGGCACCAACTGTGCTGTCGACGCGGCCTGCGCCAGTTCCATGAGCGCTGTCAGCCTTGCCCTGATGGAGTTGTATACCGGCCGCTCCCGCATGGTGGTCACCGGCGGCGTGGATACGCTCAACGACATTTTTATGCACATGTGCTTTGCGCGCACACACATCCTTTCACCGACCGGGGATGCACGCCCCTTCTCAGCGCAAGCCGACGGTACCGTGCTGGGAGAGGGTATCGGCATTCTGGTCATGAAACGCCTGGCCGATGCCGAAGCCGATGGCGACAACATTCTGGCGGTTCTCAAAGGGATCGGCTCCAGCAGTGACGGCAGATCCCAGAGCATCTATGCGCCGCGGGCCGAAGGCCAGCTGAATGCCCTGCGCCGGGCCTACAGCACTGCCGCAATCACGCCGGATACCATCGGCCTCCTCGAAGCCCATGGCACCGGCACCCGGGTGGGTGACAAAATTGAAATCCAGGCCCTGAAACAACTTTTCGGCGATGCCGATACCCCACGCCGCTGCGCCCTGGGTTCGGTCAAGTCCATGATCGGCCACACCAAGGCGGCCGCCGGTGCGGCCGGCCTGATCAAAACCGTGCTGGCCCTCAAGAACAAGGTTTTGCCGCCGACCCTCAAGGCGGACGAACCCGATCCCGATCTCGAACTTGGGAAAAGCCCTTTGTATGTCAACCCCCAGGCACGCCCCTGGTTTCGTTCGGACAACACCCCCCGGCGTGCCGGGGTAAGCGCATTCGGCTTCGGGGGCAGTAATTATCACGTGGTGCTGGAAGAATATGGCGACCAAAGAGCTGATGTTGCCTGGGACGGCTCCATCGAAATCGTTGCCCTCTCGGCAGACACCCGGGAAGCGTTGGCTTCCGACTTCCAGAGCATGCGCCACACGCTTTCCGAATGCCCTCCGGACGAACTGCCCTACCTGGCACGTCAAAGCCGATCGTCATTTGGAGCCGCCGCCGCTTTCCGGCTGGTGATGGTTTTCACCCGCACCGAAGATAACCAGGGGCCGGTTTGGGACACCGATTCCGTTTTGGCGGCCACGGCCCAGGCTCTCGAAAGCAACCCCGATGAAACCGCCTGGCAGACACCGTCAAGTTTTTTCGGCAGTGGTGCCCAGCCCGGCCGTGTGGCGTTCATATTCCCCGGCCAGGGCAGTCAATATCTGCACATGGGGCGCGACCTGGTAACCTGGTTTCCGGAAGCGATGGAAACGCTGGAATCGGCTGCCCAGGCCTGTGCTGCCAGCCAGCCGCTCACGGACCTCATCTATCCCCGATTTTCAGAAACGAAGAAGTCCCAACAACTTGAAGAAGCCCTGCGCCACACCGCGGTTGCCCAGCCGGCCATCGGTGGGGTCAGCGTCGCCATGGAAAAAATCCTAAGACGCTTCGGTCTCGCACCGGATGCCACCTGCGGTCACAGTTATGGCGAGCTGACTGCACTTTACAGCGCGGGCTGGATCGATGAAGCGACCCTCCACCAGCTGTCCACCCTGCGGGGGCGGCTTATGGCCGAAGCCGGAGGACGCCCGGACGAACCCAACGGCGCCATGCTGGCGGTCAAAGCACCGCTGGATGATCTGGATCGCCTTCTGGAAGCCGAAAACCTCGACGTTGTATTGGCCAACCGCAACAGCCCCAACCAGGGCATCCTTTCAGGAGACATAGCCGGTATCGAGCGTGCCGAAGCGGTTTGCAAGGCGCATAAGTATCGGACCGTACGCCTGCCGGTATCGGCCGCTTTTCACAGCCGACTGGTGGAAAGTGCGCGTGAGCCGTTTGCCGCAGCCCTGCAGTCCATTGCGTTTCAACCCGGCACGACGCCGGTCTACAGCAATACCACCGGAGAGCCTTACCCGACGGACGTGGATGCCATTCGTACCCTGCTGGGCAATCATCTGCGCAATCCGGTCAATTTTGTCGGCGAAATTGAAGCCCTGTACAACCATGACGGCCGCATTTTCATTGAAGTCGGCCCCAAAACCGTCCTCACCGGTCTGGTGCGGGCCATTCTCAAAGGACGCTCATTTCATGCCTTGGCCATGGACGCCAGCAACGGGAAAAAATTCGCCATCGCCGATCTTGCCCGCCTGCTGAGCCAACTGGCCGCCCTGGGCTGCCCCATCAACTGGGACGAATGGGAATCCCAGGAGGACCCACCCCCCAAACTCAAAATGCGAATTCCCATTGCCGGTGCCAATTACCGTGCCCCCAAACCGGAATCCAAGTCCCGATTGACCAGGGAAAAGCCTTCAACGGCAGCGGGAACCATCCCCCGTTCCCATTCCCCGGCCGCAGTTGCGGACCGCCCTGAAACCTCGCTGGTTTCGTCCGCGCCCGCAACATCGGGGGAAGACAACCGGACCGAAAAACCAACCGCTGCCAACCCCGGCAGCCCTAAACGATATGAGAGTCCTTCCGTGAGCGATCAAAATCATCCCGTATTGCATGCCCTTAAAGTGGTTCAACAGGGCTTGGAATCCCTGCAATCGCTGCAGGCCCAGACCGTTGAAGCGCACCAGAAATTCCTTGATACCCAGCAACAGGCCGGCCGAACCCTGCAGGAAATGATGGAAAGTTCCCGTCGGTTTGCCGAAACGGCGCTGAGCGGCAGCTTCGCCCTGCCGCCCGAAAGCCCGGCAACAATGCCCGCCGTGGCCGCCACTGCCGTAACACCGGAAATGCCGGATGCTGCCGCTGTATCCCACCCGTCCCCACACCGTGAGGAATCTATTGCTTCTTCCAAAGCGTTGCCGCACCAGCCGCCCTCCCCGACTGAGGTAGAATCCATCCCGCCCCAGCGCCCCATGGCGCCCGTCTTGGATGCCGACCCCGACGCTGTTTCCCAGACCCTCCTGGAAGTGGTCAGTGAATTGACCGGTTATCCCGCGGATATGCTCGGTATGGACATGCACATCGAATCCGATCTTGGAATCGACTCCATCAAACGGGTGGAAATTCTATCCCAAATTGAAGAAAAACTGGACGCGCTGCCCCCTATCACACCGGATATTATTGCTGAGTTCCAGACCCTTGGCCAAGTTGCGGCTTACCTGGCCGGCTCACCGACAGCTCAAGCCGGCATGGCTGCGAAAAACGTTACGCGTCCACCCGAACCGTCTGAAAAGACGGGATCACATACGGATGTCGTCAAATCGCTTCTTGATGTGGTCAGCGAACTGACCGGCTATCCCGTTGAAATGCTCAACCTCGATATGGACGTGGAAAGCGATCTCGGCATCGATTCCATCAAGCGCGTCGAAATCCTGTCGGCCCTCGAAGATCGTCTGGCCGATTTCCCGGCCATCGCCCCCGATGAAATGGCGGAACTGAAAACCCTCGGCCAGATTGCCGCCCGGCTTGGCAGCAGTGAGAGCCGCGCGCTCCCTCCCGACGGACCGCCATCCGAATCCTCTCCACAACCAGAATCCGGAGACAATCCGCTGGAAACGGTTCAGGCGGCTTTACTGACGGTGGTTAGCGAACTGACGGGCTACCCGGAAGATATGCTCTCGGGCGACATGGATATCGAGGCTGACCTGGGGATCGATTCCATCAAGCGCGTGGAAATCCTATCCGCCATGGAGGATCGGCTTCCCCTGTTGCCGGCCATTGCCCCCGATGACATGGCCGGTATCAAAACCCTTTCCCAGATTGCCGCCATCCTGGCAGGGGGTAACACCACTTCAGACGCGGTTGGTTCTGAAGCGGAGCCGCAGGCTGCCCCCCAAACTCAGGCCATACCCCCATCGGAAACCGCAGCCCCCGAAGCGAGTCTTCTGCGCCGGGAGTTGAAGGCCGTTGAGACACCGCGAGCGTCCGCGCCCGTCCTCGCCATTCCCCAAAGCCGCAAAATTTTTATCACCACGGACAAGGCGGGCCTATCCCACGCCCTTGCCGATCAACTTGCGGCCAAAGGCTTGCATACCGTCCAGATTTCCATCGACATTCTCAAGCATCGCGACGCCTTACCGGATGCCGCCGGCCTCATTTTACTCTGTGATACGGAATACCCCGGCGATGCGGCTCAGGATCACCTCAAACATTATATTGCCGACGCATTTGAATTAACGCGCCACCTGGGAAACGCCCTCCAGGCGAGCGCTCATGAGGGTGGCGCGATTCTGGCCAGTATCAGCCGCATGGATGGCACCTTTGGTGTCGACGGATTGAACGGACGGCACCCCTACCCGGGGGGTCTGGCCGGCCTGATGAAAACAGCCGCTATTGAGTGGCCCGAGGTGACCTGCCGCGCCCTGGATATTGACGCTGGCTGGCAGGACAACCCCGCCATCGCCCGGCAAATCGTCGCGGAACTGCTGCAGCCCGTCCCCCACGCACCTGTTGAGGTGGGATGGCAGCGTGACCGCCGCGTTACCCTGGCCTTGCATCCGGCTCCCATCGACGACCGTACCGATCCTCCCCTGGAGCTTGAAGATGGTGACGTCGTGGTTCTTACAGGCGGTGCCCGTGGGGTCACCGCGGCCGCAGCAGAAACACTGTCCCGCCACCGGGCGCTGAACCTGGTGCTCCTGGGGCGATCGCCCAGGCCTTTTGATGAGCCATCATGGCTGCAGGGTCTGGAGGCGGAAGCGGATATCAAAAAAGCCATCATTGCCAACGATTTTGCCACAGCTCCGCCAACGCCGATGGCCGTTGAGAAGGCCTACCGCCGCTACCACAGCAATCGTGAAATCAGCGCCAACCTGGCCAGGATCAAAGCAACGGGTGCGGAAGCCCGCTATTTTTCGCTGGATGTACGCGATGCGGACAAGGTCAGGGCCGTTTTGAACGACGTCCGCCTGGTCCACGGCCCAATTAAAGCATTGGTGCACGGCGCCGGCATTCTGCGCGACAAACGGATCCTCGATAAAACGCCGGAGGAATTCCAACAGGTTTTCGACACCAAGGTCCAAGGGTTGGAGAATCTCCTGGCGGCGACCCGCGAAGATCCTCTGCGCTATATCATCCTGTTCTCATCCGTCGCCGCGCGCTTCGGCAATATCGGACAGGTGGACTATGCCGTGGCCAATGAAGTTCTCAACAAGGTCGCGGTCGCTGAAGCCGCACAGCGCAAGAATTGCACCGTGCGTGCCATCAACTGGGGCCCCTGGGACGGCGGCATGGTCGATGCGTCCCTTAAGAAGTCTTTCCAGGCCAAGAAGATCCCGCTGATTCCGGTTGAACAGGGCGCCGCGGCCTTCTTGAAAGAAATGACCGCCGGGAGTCGTGAGGCAGTTGAGGTTGTCATTGGTTCGGAACTGCCGTCCAGTGCCGACACCGTATCCGTCCGATCCGCAGCCCCTGACGTTCCCGGAATTCCCGACGAAAAGCCAGTTCGAGGTCTCAGCACCGCATACCTCAGTGAATTGTCACTGGAGCGCTATCCGATTCTTGACCATCATCGTCTTGACACCAAGCCGGTGGTACCGTTTGCCTTGATGGCGGAGTGGTTTGGCCATGGCGCCTTGCACAACAACCCCGGGCTGCAACTGGCCGGTTTTGATGATATGCGCCTGCTGAAGGGCATTGTGCTGGAAAATCGTCAGCGGCCGATTCGCGTTCTGGCTGCTCCGGCCACATCGCATCCCAACGGCATTGCGGTCAAGCTTGAGCTCCGCGACGGTCTGGTGGATGGTGCCGAAGTGATCCATGCCAAATCGACCGCCATTTTGGCGGAAACCCTTCCAGCGCCGCCATCTTTTGAAATCCCGGCGAATTTGATCAATGCGGGTTACCGTCGTGATGTTGCCCAGATTTATGCCGACGTCCTTTTTCACGGCCAAAACCTTCAGGGCATACGCCAAATCCGAACCTGCACACCCGAGGGCATGCTCGCCGACTTGGATACCGCTCCAGCCCCCAGTGTCTGGATTCAAAAACCGCCCCGTAATCACTGGATCGCCGATCCCCTCGTTCTGGATTGCGCGTTTCAGATGGCCAGCCTCTGGTGCTACGAAGAAACCGGTTGTGTATCCCTGCCCAGCTACAGCGCATCCTACCGGCAGTACTGCCGCCGGTTCCCCTCCCATCCGATCCAGGCGGTTTTGTCGGTACAGGACGTTTCCCGTCACAAATTTGTGGGCGATGTCACCTTTCTCGATCAGACCGGCAGCGTGTTGGCCCAAATTACCGGCTATGAAGCCGTAATGGAAGACCGCTTGATTCAGGCCTTCAAGCCGGAACGCTATGCATCCGGCCGATGAGGAAGGGCTTTCGGCAACGACGGAAGACGAACAACGTTTTTCAAAGACTTATGACGCCATGGCGCGTCCCTTGCCGATAAGGGGCTTGACATCTCCGGCAATCTGGTCATGAATAACCCATGGCGAAAATAGGATTCATAATTACATTGGTCCTGGCGGTGATGCTGTTTCCCGCAGGTCTGGCAGCGCAAGAGGACACCCCCCCTTCTGCTTTTAAGGCCGCCTCTCCTCCAAATGATCAACTCCATCTAGCAGAAGCCGTGATCTGCGAAACGTTAGAGGCTTTCAAGCCCCTCAATCCGAGCGTTATTTTTTCGGTCAACGTCGGCAGCATTATGTGTTTCACCGCTTTCGACCATGTGCCGGAGCGCACCAGCATCTTTCATGACTGGATACGGCGGGACAGGTTGGTATTCCGCAAAAAACTGGTATTAAAAACCCCGCGATGGTCTTCGGTCAGCAGCATCCAACTCCGCGAAGCCGACAAGGGGCCCTGGCGCGTTGAAGTTCGCGATGCCGATGGCAACCTTCTCCGTATTCTGCGTTTCAGCATAACGGACTGATGCGATGACCCTCTTCCTGGAAAAACTTCTTTCGATCATCCGCTGGCAGGACATCCTGGATATTCTGCTCAACAGCTATATTCTTTTCCGCCTTTATATCGTCCTGCGTGGCACCCGTCTTTTTTTGATCGTCGTCTTTATTTTTCTTCTGCTGATTGTCCAGCAAATTGTGGCCGTATCCAGCATGATCCTGACCCACACGGTCCTCCAGGGAATCGCGGCATTGACGGCGATCGGTGTCCTGATCGTCTTTCGCTACGAAATTCGCAGTCTGTTCCAATCAAAGGGCATCAAAGATATCCTGTGGCATGTATCGACCAAACCGGTTGTCACACCAGTGGAGATCATCGCCGGGAGTGTCTATCACCTGGCCCGCAAGCGCATTGGCGCCCTCATCGTTCTGCCGGGGCGTCAATCCGTGGATGCCGCCATCCAGAACAGTGTCTCCTGGAATGGCCAGGTATCCCGCGAAATGATCGAAAGTATTTTCTGGCCGGACAATCCCGTCCATGACGGTGCCGCCGTGATCCAGGGCAACCAGATCAACCGGGTGGCGGCGATCCTGCCCCTTACGGAACGTTCCGATCTGCCCATGGAGTTCGGCACGCGCCACCGCGCTGCCATCGGCTTGACCGAACGCTCGGATGCCCTGGTGCTGATCGTTTCCGAAGAGCGGGGGGAAGTCGCCATCGCCCATGGGGGCCACATTGAAAACGTTAAAGATGCAACCGCTCTGGAGCACCGTCTGCGCCGCCATACGGGCATGGCCGTTGGCGCATCCCAACGGCAGTCCAATGACAGAATGGCAGCAGCCGTCGCTTTTTTTCTCTCGATCGTCGTCGTCAGCAGCGTCTGGTACAGTTTTTCGCTGGGGTTCGTGCGCAGCCTGACCACTGTGGAAGTGCCCATCGAATACACCAAACGGGATGCCCGCCTGGAAATTATCGAAACGTCCAGTACCTCGGTTCGGATCCAGTTGAGTGGATCCCTGCAACTCATAAGCCGGCTTGATCCCAACCAGATAAAGGTGCGCTTCGACCTCAGCAAGGCCGTCCCGGGCCGCAATAGTCTGACCATCACGGAGGACGATATCATCCTCCCCCCGGGCGCCATGCTGAAAAAAGTGGAACCCACCAGCGTTGACATCACGGTGGATGCCCTGGGACAAAAAAAACTGCCGGTCCAGGTTGACTGGGCCGGCACCCTGCCGCCTGATATTTTGGTGGATTCGGTTCAACTCGAACCGGCTACCGTTGAGGTGATCGGTGGTCAGCTGATGCTCAATGGAATGAAAACAATCTATACCGCCAAAGTACCGGTGGACGGTTTAAAGCAATCCGGGGAACTGCGAACGGCCGTAGCCCTGGTGCCGGCCTCTCTGCGGCTGGTTCCGGGCCAAAAAAACAGTATTCGGGTTCGCATCGAAGTCCGTCCGCGTCAGCTTACTGCCAGCCCGTAGAGCGCCTACGAGCCCTTTCTCTCCAGCCTGATTTCCGCTGCGTTTGCTCACCAAAAGTTATTCGCAGAGATATATGGTGGGCGCACGGTCAATCGTCAACCCCTACCCGATGGATTTTGATCATGTTGGTGGAGCCCTCTTTGAGTCCCCGACCGATGACGATAACGATCAAATCCCCCTTTTTGACCCTTTTCTTTTCCAGCAAGAGGTTCTCGCTGCTTCGAATCAGACGCTTGGCGCCATCGATATTCGGGATGTACATGGGAGTCACCCCCCACAACAAAGCCAGCCGGTTGAATATTTCTTTTCGCGATGTGAAGGCAAAAACCGGCGCGGTGGGGCGCTGTTTGGAAATCTGTTTAGATGTTTTTCCAGAAACGGAGAATGCCACGATGCATCGCGCCTTGGTTTCATGCAGAATATTCACAGCCGACCGTGCCACCGCGTGGGTTACAGGATCGGCAGCATCCGCTTCGAATTGAAGGTTATACCGCATAAACGGCGAGCTTTCAGCCTGGTCGGCAATTTTGGCCATCATCTGCAATGCCTTTACCGGATAGCGTCCGGAGGCGGTCTCCCCAGAAAGCATGACGGCATCCGTGCCGTCAAACAGGGCATTGGCGACATCCGAAGCCTCAGCCCGTGTGGGGATCGGATTGACGCTCATGGTTTCCAACATTTGCGTAGCCGTGATGACCGGCTTGTTTTTCTTTAAGGCCGCGTCAATGATCTGCTTTTGGATCGTGGGCACCTGTTCGGGTTGAAGTTCAACACCGAGATCCCCCCGTGCCACCATGATGCCGTCCGCCACCCCCAGAATCGAAACCAGGTTTTCCACGGCCTCCGGTTTTTCGATCTTGGCGATAACCGGAATGGATGCGCCCTGGGTTTTCTGGATGGCTTTGATCTGCTTCAAATCATCAGCCGTTCGCACAAATGAAAGGGCAAAGAAATCGACCCCGTTCTGGATACCGAAATTAACGTCCCGCTTGTCTTTTTCGGTAAGCGACGGCGCCGACACCTTCACACCCGGCAGGTTGATACCCTTGTTTTCTTTCAGGAGCCCTCCGCTTATCACCCGGCATGTCACCGTATCGCCGCGCGCGGCTATCACCTGAAGCCGAATCAAACCGTCATCCAGAAGGATCGTGTCATCTTTCTTGACGTCTTTGACCAGATTCGGATAGGTGGTGGAAACCATATCGGCGGTTCCCGGAAGGGCACGCGACGTAATCGAAAAAGTGCTGTTGCGTTTCAGCTTCACCGGCTGGTTGTTGGTCAGTTTGCCCACGCGTATTTTGGGGCCCTGCAGATCGAGCAGGATGCCGACAGGCCGGTTCATCATCCTGGAGATGGACCGAATCGTCCGGATGACGTCGCCATGTGTTTCGTAGTTGCCGTGTGAAAAATTCAGGCGTGCCACGTTCATCCCCGCGGCGACCAGTTTTTCAAGCATGTTCCTGTTGTTGGATGCCGGTCCGATGGTGGCCACGATCTTGGTCTTGCGCGGCATGGGTTTTCCTTTCGAAAATTGCGATACGGGGGATTCAAATGTCCGGGAAGTCATCCCTATCTTTCACGGAAATGCTGTTGAGCTTTTGACGCCCATCTTATAAGCATCAATTTACCGTGAGGCAATCATCTTGCCCGGCACTTTCAACCTGACCAAGCGACCGGTTGTGACGGTATTCAATCGGAACGAATACCGGGTGCAACGCCCTGGAAGGATCGCAACCCGATGGAGTTTGATGTTCGTCGCGCCATGCTCAAGGGGCCTGACCTTTTCTCTCGATTCCAGGTATTTGAAAAGCCGAACGCTTTGGCCAGCAGGGATTTCGCCCCCAGTGAGCAGTTGATCATTTTCGAACGGGCCGGTGAAAAGCGCGCCCTGCTGGCACGGCAAATGGCCTATCACCATGTCGCCCAGGGCGAATTGGCCGGGAAACCGTTTCTGATAACGTTCTGAGTGGTCTGCAACAGCGGTGTCGGTCTGACACCCATCATCGACGGGCGCTGTCACCACTTCAGTGCCGGCGGTTTGTACAACGGTCTGGTCCTTCTGATCGATGATGAAACCCGCTCTTACTGGGATCATATTACCGGCACGTGCGTTCATGGTCCCATGTCAGGCCACCGCATGCCGGTATGGAATGTCCAATTGACCACCGTTGCCCATGCCCTGGAGGGCATGCCCGACCTTTTGCTGCTGCTGTCCCGTCAGAGCCTGTCCGCCCGCCTGATCAGCTGGTTCTTGAATCTGCCCTTTGCCCGCACCATCATACCACCAGGTTTTCGCAAAACCATGGGGCCTCCGGACAACCGACTGGATGAAATGCAAATGGGCTTAGGTCTCATCAGCGGCAACGCCCAGCGCTTCTATCCGTTAACGCGCATCGGTTTCGGCATTGAAGACAATTGGCTGGGGCAACCTGTCCATATCCGCCTGAACCCAACGGATGGCATACCCGACGCCCGCTTCCCGGACCAGTCCCGCCCCCTGCAACTCTTTACCCGTTGGTACGGATTTTCCTACACCTTTCCCCAAAGCGAAATCTATGGCTTGGACCTAACCTGATCCCCGGGCAAGCCGGCAAGGCATTTATCACACCATAGGTTTCCCTTGACTTTGGGGTATTTTTCAGTCTAACAAAATATACTCCAAATCCCGGTTTTGGCTGCGGGCCGGTTGCGAAAGGAATCCGTATCGCCTCTGCGGGCAATTGCATAGCGCTTTCGGACGCAACCTGCTTTACACGGGGAGATTTTGACCATGCCAAATGGTATTGTGAAGTGGTTCAGTGACAAAAAAGGCTATGGATTTATCGAACAGGAAGAAGAGGGCGATGTCTTCGTCCATTTCTCGGCGATTCAAATGGATGGATTTAAAACACTGGCGGAAGGGGACCATGTAACCTTCGATATTGAACGTGGTCAGCGTGGTCCCGCGGCCAAGAATGTCGTCAAAGTTGGAGCGGCGGAAACGGAAGTCAAAGAAGAAGCTTTCGATTCGGTCTAACGCCACCCTTCGAGGCGTTAAAGCAGCCCGGCTTTTTTCTTGATGCGAATTAATCCCGGGCTGTTATGCAGATACATTAAAGAAGAACGCACGCCCGCAGCCAAAAACCGCGATTCAATTTCATCAAACAACACCACCCGATCCGGCCAGCGAAAAGACAGCGCGCGCTTTTCCAATCCGCGCCATGTTTCCGATGCTTCCGATCCCCCACCAAACGCATTCTGTTTGGCGTTTTCACAGACGAACATCTCGCACACAATCGGTTTGATGCACCAGTGGCAGCCCTGGGTTCCGAGATAAATGCACTTCATATCATTCCGCGGATGCTGCAGGCATTCCATTATCGCATCCATTTCCCGGGGGGAACTCACAACGGCATTGACCACGAGATCGGCGAAGAACGTGATAATGCCATCTTTATTGCAGCAGTCACTGCGCTGCTGCTGAAAGCATGCAGCATGGCAATAGGATGCCAGGTAGCGGGCCTGAAAGCGGGCAACATCTTCTCGGAAGTTAAGATAATCATCGCAGAGATTCCGGATCGAAGCGACCTCGGCTTCGCCTCGGGAATGCAGATAGGCCTGGATGATTCTCTGGTTCTGAAGTTGTTCGTCGCGGTAATCCATCTGAGCCTGCTCCTGATCAGCGGACAACGGTCAACGTCGGCCTGCTTGGCCACCCCACATACCTAACGGAGAGCATTACCTGTTGGGCCGTGTCCGGATGCAGCCATTCAAGGGCATGGCCGCCACCTTACCTGGCCTGACGTGGCCTTTATCTATGCCCGCAAACACAAATGGAGGCCGGATGCCGCATCACGCGGGCATGCTCAGGCCTCCATCTTCCCATGCAATGGAGAAAGGTTTACCCCTTCCCCCTGCAAGCGTAAAATCAATCCGTTTTGCCGGGCGCCATCAGTTCTTGGGGGCCAGGGAAATCGTTTTACCACAGCAGGTGCCGGCGGTTTCACAGTCTCCCTCGCCTTTGGGGGCGCCACAGCAGCCCAGGCGATCGTCTTTACCGGTGCGGTTGCGTCCATGCCCGGTGGGAATACCCGCCTTCACAACACTGTCACCGCCATTGCCATCGCGATACGTCTGGATCGCCGACAAGAGCGCCTTGACCGCCAACTGGATGCAATGGTGTTTCTTTACCGGTATCTCTTCCAGGAAATTGAAGACATCCCCGTCATTCAGCGCCAGGGCGTCGTCAACCGTTTTATCCCGAACGAGGTCACCCGCCGCCATGGCAGCCGAGATGGACCCCGGACATCCCATGATCTGGTATTTGACGTCCTGGATACGATCCTTTTCTATCTTGAGATAGACTTTGATGGTATCCCCACAGGTTCCCGTCATTTCCGAAACCTGGTCCGGGTTGTCGATAATCCCCAGGTGAGGTGTTTCCAAATAGTAGTTGACCGCTTTTTCAGAATATCCGGCATCTCTCAGCATGGAACGCACGGCGGCGGTGTCCCGCACCTGACCTGCCTGTTCTTTTCCCATAACCCCTCCACAGAAAAAATAGACCGCAACGATTGAATTCCAACCGCTTCGGTCACCGAACCTGTCCACAGGGTATGTATCGCTTAAAATCGCCCCTGCGTGACAGTGTTCTATTCGTTAGAATTTTAAACAATTTTAGATAAAGAAACCGCGTCGACTTGTCAAGCAATTCCTTTCGGGAATATAATAGGACGGATATTTCACTTCCGACGTACAAAAAATTCCAATTTTGCTCAAGATTTCAGCAAATAAGCATTGCGCCCCTGTTTTTAAAAGTCCCGACAAGCAGCATGGTTGGCTTCGTTAAACAGGGGTTTGCGACCTTTCCGGTCAGAGCATTTTCAGTTGACATCTACACTTGTTTTATAAAAAGATGCCATTCATGAGACATATGCCGTAACATCACTGCCCGCTTCCCCAATCCACGAGGAGGTTCATCATGCCCAAAACGACCGCCCAAATTATGTTTATCAGTTTACTGCTCGTCTGTTTCTGCGTTCCGTCGACGGTTGTCGGTTATGGGGGTGGAGGGAGCGAGGGTACCGACGCATTTGCATCGATGGAACCCCAGGCCAGTGGCGGTGTCAGTTGGGCCCCCAACCCCAATGGCGCCGATGTCATGGGATCCTCCATCTGGGATGGCCGTCCCGAAAACATTCAGCAAGGCCCCTACCAACCGGACAAGGCGGTAGAAGATGCCGAAGCGGAGTTGCTGCAAGGTCTCGATGGCGGAAAATACACCCCTCAACAAGTCAAGGAACAACTGGAATGGGCCCAAAGGGTAGGCATCAAATTATCCCCCCAAGCCATTAAAAAACTTAATCAAATTAAGAATCCTCCAGCCAAACCGTCCAAGACTTCGTCATCATCCTCCTTGGAGGCACGAAACCAAAAGCAAAACGAAAAGGCTAACGATTTCATAAACATCTTTAATGCTGTGTCCAAAGCCCATCGAAATGGGGGATCGGCATCGGATATCGAAGCGGCGGCAATTAGCGCCGGGTTAAAAAATAAATGGAATCGAATCAAAAACAAAAAAGAGAACCAAGGGAAGTCGGATGTTGAAATCGTTTCCGATCAAATAAACAAAGGGCTAAAAAAGTTTTTTGGGTATTGAAGAATCGGTCATAAAGCAACAACCCTATCCATGCATCATCGTATGTTCGATAGTCGTCAACCCATCACTTTTTATATTTATTCGCATTAACATTCGATCTATCGTTGATCTGGATACTATCTAAGGAGCACCTCATGAATAAACATCTGATCATTGCGGGTTTCTGCCTTATGATAATTACGGTCGCCGGCTGCGTGAAAAATGGCCCTTCGATTTCGTTCGTTTCATCGCCCGAAGATTACGTCTCGCAGAACGCATCGGACCTTGCGCCGATATCATCGCTGGCCATCCAATTGGATCGATTGGCCAAACAAGCAGCCCTCCCCGTCTCCCCCTATATCACCACCACGCCTTCGTCCATCGAGATTGAAAATTGGGACAACAGCCATGAATGGATCGATCAAAACATCGTCATTATGGAGGCGAACATAGACTCGGAGGGCGTTTTCAGCCAACGCATGCTGATGGAGGCCGCTGACCGAATGGGCCGGATCGACCTAAGGGACGACCGGATTGCCTACCAGATCAGATCGCCTAATCCCGAAGAAGCTTCAGCCATTGCACAAAAAATTGGAACGTATATCAACCGAAGAAACATGAACCGATTGTCTCCCATTGAAAAAGCCGCATTCAGTGGCTTTCTAAAGGAGATCCAGAGAGATTGCAGCCTGACACCGGACGGTATTTTCGGTCCTAAGACGGCCGGATGCATGGGCCGGGAATCAACCGTTATCGATGTTCACAGCCTCACCAGTGAAATCGTCTACCCGTCAACACCCCGCCATGCGGCTTACGTGGTGCCCAAAATCGTTGTCGACAAAAGCCCTGACCAGTTCTACAACGGCTTTGAAAGCCTTGAGACGGTCAAACAACATGCGGTGGACCCGAAAACATTTGCCCGTTTGGCCGCCGAAGGCACTGGTTTTGTGGCCTTTGTGTATTTCTTCGACCGGGTCGATCCCCATAAACCGATCTGTCTGAGAATCGGCAGCTATCAAAAAAAATCATCCGGCACGGCCGGGCAGCAATGGCATGCCGCCCCCGGAAAATGGCCTGTGGTAGTGGAGACGTTTACGATTGACAAGGCTTCGACAGGGGCCCTGTATCTGAACACCTTTATCAAGGACGGCCGGACCAGACGATGCATCTCCAGTCATCGCCTCCAGTAACCGGATTAGCCGCTAAAAAACTCAAATTCGCCTTGGCGGCAAGCAGAATAATTTGGTCGGTGTGCCTGACGGCCGTCATGATGGTATTGGCCTGCACCTTTGGCCACAGTACCGACCTCGAGACGACGGACTCTCTCTACCGATTCCGGGAAAGCCTCCTTCCGACCCTCGAACCGGAAGAGGCAGGCCAACTCGTCCACAACCTCCTGGACGAAGCCGGACCTGCGGAACATTTGCCGGAACTGGACATTCTCACCCCTTATCACGGCGCTGTCTTTCCCAAAGACATGGCATCGCCCGAAATCACCTGGGAAGACACCCGGGGTCAAATTTGGCTGGTCTGTGTTTCTTTTGCCACTCATGAAGGCGTGGTCTGCATGCTGACGGACCAGATGTCCTGGACACCCGACCGAAAATCCTGGGAAAAAATCAAATCCAGAGCCATTGAAAACCCGACGCGCATCACCGTTTACGGTGTGTCCATGGGAAAAACGCCCCACATCGTTTCCCGGAACTTCGTCTCCATAGGCGTTTCGACCGATCCTGTGTCGGCCCCCTTGTTTTTCCAGCACATACCCCTGCCCTTCGCCTACGCCGCCCGGCATCCGGAATTGTCCCAATGGCGTCTCGGCGATATTGCCGCCTATGCCCCTCCCCCCGTTGTCATGGAAAACCTTCCCGTTTGTGGAAACTGCCATGGATTTTCTCCGGACGCCAAGCTGTTCGGCATGGATATGGACATCAACGGAGACAAAGGTGCCTATCTCCTGACAGATTTTGACGATGCTTTAAAAATCTCGCCTGAAAATTTTATCACCTGGAACGATTTCCCAGGTTCGGAACACAATGCAAACTTGGGCCTGTTCTCCCAAATCTCACCCGACAGAAACACCGTGTTGAGCACTGTGAGGGAAACATCCTTCTTTACAATGATTCCCGATATCGACTATTCCCAGCTTTTCTTCCCCATCAAAGGTGTGATTGCCTGCTACAGCCGTAAAGACAACCGTTTTTTTGCATTGCCCGGCGCCGATCTATCCGATCATGTGCAGACTTGTCCCGCATGGCATCCGGATGGCCGAACCATCGTTTTTGCCCGGGCAAAACATGACCCGCGGTTGATCGAAGTCATTGGGGACAAGGGGTATCTCACCATTGCCCCGGATGTCCGGATCGAGGATCTGAACCGCCAATACCAGATCCGCTACGATCTCTACACGGTGCCGTTCAATAACGGCCAAGGCGGAAATGCCGTCCCTTTAGCAGGGGCAAGCGCCAACGGCAAAAGCAATTACTTTCCCCGCTATTCCCCCGACGGCAAATGGATTGTCTTCACCCAGAGCGATACCGGACTGGCCATCCAACCCTCCAGCCGGCTCTGCATCGTCCCGGCGGCCGGCGGGAAAGCACGTGTTCTGACCTGCAACACGCCAATAATGAACTCCTGGCACAGCTGGTCACCAAACAGCAAATGGCTTGTGTTTTCATCCAAGGTCAACACGCCCTATACTCAACTCTTTTTAACGCACATCGATGCCCAGGGAAATTCAACCGTTCCGGTGCTGTTGTCCCGCTTCAGTTCTCCCAATCGTGCCTGCCTGGTGCCGGAATTTGTCAATATCCGACCGGAAAATTTCCCCGCTTTCGATATCCACGACCTAATGCTCTCCCCTTGACGCCCGGGAATACCAGGGCCACCCATTCCCCTATTGAACTGCCAAGTCAAAGATAGTAAGTGTACCTGTTTCGGATTCAACCTCTTTTGCGATTCGCCGGGTTGTTGCGGCCCGGTCTATCCGTAACGGCCATAGGAATCATGGATCACCAGCAAAACACCCCCATCGCCATTGTCGGCATCGGCGGCATCTTTCCCGGAGCGCCGGATCTCCCGACATTCTGGCAAAACATCCGTCATGGCCGGAGTGCCATCGTGCCGATACCGTCGGAACGCTGGCCGGTGTCCCGCGACCGGGTCTATTCCGCGGCCGGCGAGCCGGACAAAGCGCGTTCCCTGAATGCCGGCCTTATCCATGACCTTCCTTTCTATACGGAAGACGGTCCCTTTCCACCCGAAATCATGGCCGGGCTGGATCCCATGCATCATCTGGTTCTGGCCGCCGGTCGGTCGGCCTGGCACGATTGCCAATACGCCCCGGTTGACCCGGAGCGAGTGGATGTGGTCCTGGCCGCCATCGCCCTGCCAACCGAATCAGCCTCGCGCCTGACACGGAAAGTGCTCCGGCCGGCCGCCGAAAAAAAACTATTCCCGGCGGCATCCTACCGTCATTCCGTTAAACTTTCGTTTCAGGATGCCATGGCCAGCGGTGTCACTTCTTTTCCGGCTTCGCTTCTGGCTGCTGCCCTCGGTATCGGTGGCAGCACACTTACACTGGACGCCGCCTGCGCCTCATCCCTTTTTGCCGTCAAGCTGGCCTGCGATGCTCTGCAGGCCGGAAAGACGGATGCCGTATTGGCTGGCGGGGTGGCCCGCCCGGATACGCTCTACACCCAGATCGGTTTCACGCAGCTCCAAGCCCTGTCGCATTCCGGGAGGTGTGCCCCCTTCGACAAGTCGGCCGACGGACTCGTGGTGGGGGAAGGATGCGGTGTGGTGGTCCTGAAACGCCTGGAAAACGCTCTAGAGCATGGCGACCGAATCTATGCGCTGATCCGCGCAACAGGTGTTTCCAACGACCAGCGCGGCAATCTTCTGGCACCGGATGCCGAAGGCCAGGTGCGGGCCATGCGGGCAGCTTACGCCACCGCCGGCTGGCAGCCGACAGATATCGATCTGATCGAATGCCATGGCGCCGCCACCCCGGTGGGCGATGCCACCGAACTCCAAAGCCTGACGGACCTCTGGGGGCCGGACGGCTGGGACCCGGGGCAATGTGCCATCGGGTCCGTCAAGTCCATGATCGGCCATCTGCTCACGGCGGCCGGAGCGGCCGGTCTCATCAAAGTATTGCTGGGCCTCCAGCATCAAACCCTGCCCCCGTCTCTCAACTATCAGGCGCCCGCTCCCGGCAGCCCGTTGCCAGGAAGCCCGTTTCATGTCCAAACCACTTCAGCCCCCTGGCCGTCACGCGGGGTCGATATCCCCCGCCGGGCCGCTGTCAGCGCCTTTGGTTTCGGCGGCATCAACGCCCACGTGCTGGTGGAGGAATGGCGACCTTCTCCCGAAGCGTCCACCACCGCGTCGCAGCCCGCGCCCGCGGTCATTGCCGAAGCCGCCCAACCCATTGACGATTCGGTCGCCGTGGTCGGCATGGAGGCCATTTTTGGACTGGCCCAAGACCTGGCGTCGTTCGAGGAAACCACCTTCAGCGGACAGCCCGCCTTCCGGCCGCCATCCCGCCATCGCTGGAAACTCTGCGACGAAATTTTGCAGCACTGTCTCCAGCGAGAGAAACCGCCGGTCGGTGGCTTCCTGGAGGAATTCCAAATCGATCTGGCCGATTTCCGCATTCCGCCCAAGGAGATCCCCGATATCCTGCCCCAGCACCTGCTGATGCTCAAAGTGGCTCAGGGCGCCATAGCCGATGCCGGACAACATCCGGAAATGGACCCCGCCCGCATGGGATGCGTTATCGGTATGGAGTTCGATCTGGAGGACACCAATTTTCATCTCCGCTGGGATACGCACCTTGTGGCCGAAGAGTGGAATACCCGTTACGCCTTGGGACTCTCCCCAAAGCAGATCGCGGCCTGGGCTGTCGCCCTGGCCGATATGGCCTCTCCTCCCCTGACCCACACCCGCACACTGGGGTCCCTGGGCAGCCTGATTGCCAGCCGCATCGCCCGGGAATTCCATTTCGGAGGCCCCAGTTTCGTCGTGTCTGCCGATGCGGTTTCCGGTTTGCAGGCCCTTTCCATCGCCGCCCGCATGTTGCGCCGCCATGAAGTCGACCAGATGCTGGTGGGGGCCATCGATCTTCCCGGTGACCTGCGGCGATTGATCAAAACCCACCATTTGAAGGCCTTGGCCGGGGACACCGCCTCCCACACCCCGGATCGACGCTTCGACGGTTCTCTGCCAGGGGAAGGCAGCGCTGCCGTCATTCTCAAACGCCTGGCCGATGCCCGCCGGGACAACGATCGGATCTACGCCGTAATTCGCGGATTTGGGAGTGCCCGACAGGGGAAGCCTTTCCAAAAAGACCACCGAACAGCCGTCTGTAAGCGGGCGCTAACCACTGCCTTCACGGATGCCGGCCTCCCGCCGGAGAGCATTGGTTATCTGGAAACCAGTGGCAGCGATGATCCGACCGATAAGCGGGCCGAATACCAGACCTTTCTTTCCCTTTTCGAACAGCGGACTGCTCCTCCGGCCATCGGCAGTGCCCAGGACAGCCTGGGCCATACCGGCGCTGCCGCAGGTCTTGCCGGTCTGGTCAAAACGGCCCTTTGCCTCCACCGCCGGACCATCCCATCTTTGCCTCGCTACAGCACGGCCCCGGACCAAGTCAGCGTTCCCGATCAATTTCATCTTCCTCCCCACCCGGTTTCCTGGCCGGCCGGTCGGGTCGATACACCCCGCCGGGCATGCGTGCATGCCATCAGCAACGAAGGCCATGCGCTGTCGGTTGTCCTTGAGGAAACCCCGAAAAACGCACGCTATGACCGGCCGTCCATGACGCAGAAAAAGGAGACATCCCGGCGTAAGGCGCATCCGGTTGCCATCAATTGCGGCGGAATGGCCCTTACGCCACCGCAACCGAACGGAAATGGCCATCCTGCCACCCGTCCGGGAAAAAGCGCTATCGTGGCCCAAGCACACACCCCTACAGGGGAAAACATGCCTGCCGACGCCAATTCCGCCCAAGCCCTGTTTGCCGAGCATACCCGGGGCATGCTAACCGATCTGACCGCTAACATGGCCGCCACCACCGATGCCCACCAGCGGTTTCTGTCCTTGTCGGAAGATCTTGGCCGTCAATATGCCCGATCGGTGGAATTACAGGCCCGTCTCGTTCAGCAGGCCCATACGGAAGGTCTGCTGGCAGCGCCGTCACCCGTTGCCCCGATACCGGAAGCTGGCCCCACGGCGCCCCAACCGGTGGCCTTTGATCGCGACATGTGCATGGAGTTCGCGGTGGGGTCGGTGGCCAAGGTGCTTGGACCGGCATTTGCGGCGGTGGATCGCTATCCTGCCCGGGTGCGCCTGCCTGATGAGCCCCTCATGCTGGTGGATCGCATTCTGAGTGTTGAAGGCGAAAAAGGCGTTCTGGGACCCGGTCGTCTGGTCACCGAACACGACGTTCAGCCGGGCGCCTGGTATCTTGACGGCGACCGCGCGCCGGTCTGCATCTCCGTGGAAGCCGGCCAGGCCGATCTTTTCCTCTCCGCCTATCTCGGCATCGATCTGGAGGTCAAAGGTAAACGCACCTATCGTCTGCTGGATGCCACCGTTACTTTTCATCGCGGCCTGCCGCGCCCGGGCGATGTCATTCGGTACGAAATCGAAATCGAAAAATTCATCCGTCAGGGTGCTACCTGGATGTTTTTCTTCCGCTTCGACGGTACCATCGACGGCCAGCCGCTGATTACCATGCGCAACGGCTGCGCCGGTTTTTTTACCGAGGATGAAGTACGCAACTCAGGCGGCATCATTCTCACCGGAGACGACATCAAACCCCAGTCGGGCATCATCCCGGACGACTGGCGCCCTCCGGTTCCCATGATGGTGGCATCCTACGATGCATCCGCGTTGGCGGCCCTGCGTCAGGGTGATCTGGAGGCCTGTTTCGGCGCTCCTTTTCCGGCCTTTCGCTTGCCGGAAGGCCAACGCCTGCCCGGCGGCCGTATGGCTCTGATCCATCGCGTCCTGACATTGGATCCCGCCGGCGGGCGGTATGGCATCGGCATGATCCGGGCGGAAGCCGACATCCATCCGGACGACTGGTTCCTGACCTGCCATTTCGTCGATGACATGGTGATGCCGGGAACGCTGATGTATGAATGCTGCGCCCACACATTGAGAATTTATCTCCAGCGTATAGGCTGGATCAGCGATCGACCGGAGGTGGTTTTCGAACCGGTGGTCGGACGACAGGCGATCCTGAAGTGCCGTGGCCCGGTCACAGCCCAAACGACCAAAGTGGTCTACGAAGTTGAAATCTGTGAAATCGGGTTTGGACCCGAGCCCTATGCCCTTGCCGATGCCCACATGTATGCCGACGGCCACCGCATTGTCATGTTTCGGGGCATGACCATGAAAATGACGGGAATGGACCGCCCGGGCCTGGAAGCCTTCTGGAAAGAGCAGCGCCGCAAAGATCGAAGCCACATCAGTGAAACAACTTCGTCCGCTTCCGAAACAATTGCTTTCACCCGGGACAAATTACTTGAATTTGCCACCGGCCGGCCGTCCAAAGCCTTCGGTACGCTCTACCGCCCCTTCGATAAAGACCGGTTTATCGCCCGACTGCCAAGACCGCCCTATGCCTTTATCGATCGCGTCACTTCCATCGAACCGCCGCCCTGGAAGCTGGAACCCGACGGGTGGGTGGAAACCGAATGTGATCTCCATCCGGAAGCATGGTATTTTCGCGGCAATGGCGCCCCGTTCATGCCCATCTGCATTCTGATGGAAATCGCCCTTCAGGCCTGTGGATTTCTGGCAGCTTATATGGGCTCGGCGCTCAAAAGCGAAAAAGATCTCCATTTTCGCAACCTGGATGGTGAGGCCACCCTGCATGGCAATGTGCGCAGCAATGCCGGTCCGGTAAAAACCCGCGCCCGCCTGCTGCAATTCAGCGCCGCCGGCGATATGCTGATCGAACACTACGCTTTCGAAGTCCACCAGGCCGGGCACATCCGGTACGAAGGGCAGACATCCTTCGGTTTTTTTACACCGGAAGCGCTGGCCCACCAGGTCGGTTTGCCGGACAGCGACCGTCCGGACACGGATATACAACCGTCCCATCCGGCCGCCGACCCGGCAACGATTTTCGAAGACACAACGCCGCTGACGCCCGAAGATTCCCGCAGCCTGCCTGCCAGCACCATGGTCATGCCCTCCCGGGCCCTGCGCATGATCGACCGAATTGAGCACTTCGATCCGCAGGGCGGCCCCCACGGCATGGGATACGTGAACGGCGTTAAAATGATCGACCCGGAGGAATGGTTTTTCAAGGCGCATTTTTACCAGGACCCCGTCTGCCCTGGGTCCCTCGGCATCGAATCCTTTGTCCAGCTGTTGCGCTATGCCGCCGGTGCGTTCTGGCCTGATCATGTCTCAACCCATGCGATGGCGCTTCTGGCTCCCGAATCCCATGTCTGGCGCTACCGGGGGCAAATTCTGCCGACCAACAACCGCGTGGAGGTCGAAGCAGTCGTGACCGAACGGCACGATCATCCTTACCCCATGCTCAAGGCGGATGGCTACTTGAAATGCGACGGTCTTTACATATATAAAATGCAAGATTTTGGCCTGTGCATGATGCCGCAGGACCGCCATGACAATTGGAAAGATTGACCTGCCATGCGTTACCGCAACGTGATCATCGAATCCATCGGCTACGAGCTGGCGCCCAACGTGGTGACCGCCGAAGATCTGGAAAGCCGACTGGCCCCCTTATATGAACAGCTGCACCTGAAACCGGGGCAACTGACCCAGCTCACCGGCATTGAAGAAAGCCGCTATTGGGATCCGGATTTCAGGCTTTCCGAGGGCGCCATCCGGGCCGGCCGGAAAGCCATCGATCGGGCCGGCATTCCCCCCGATCAAATCGGCATGCTGATCTACGGCGCCGTCTGCCGGGAGAATCTTGAACCGGCCACCGCCTGTGCCGTGGCCGACGGTCTGGGGGTCGGCCCCAGGGCGCAGATCTTCGACATCTCCAATGCCTGCATCGGTATCCTGAACGGTATGTTCCAGGTGGCCAACGCCATCGAGTTGGGCCAAATCCGGGCGGGACTGGTGGTGGCCTGTGAATCCTGCCGCCAGATCGTGGACGCCACCATCGACCGTATGCTGCAGGCCCGGGACATGGACATTTTCAAACATTGCGTGGCAACCCTGACCGGCGGATCCGGTGCTGCGGCCGTGGTGTTGTCCGACGGCTCCTTCGGCCATGAAGGCCACCCCCTGCGGGGCGGCATGGTGAAAAACGCCGTCCGCCACCACCGCCTCTGTACCTGGGGCCCGGACACGGGTATCCCGGCCAGCGCACCCCATGTCATGAACACGGATTCCGTGGGGGTCCTGCAGAACGGCGTTCAACTGGGGATGGAAACCTTCCGGGCTTTTCAGCAGGAAATGGGCTGGAGCGGCGACCTGCCCGATAAAATCATCTGCCATCAAGTGGGGTCGTCCCATCAGCAGGCCATCCTCAACGCCATCGGCATGCCGGCGGACCGCGATTTTACAACGTTTCGCTACCTGGGCAACATCGGCACGGTGTCGTTGATCGTGACCGCGGCGATTGCCGACGAACGGGGATTTCTGGCACCGGACGACCATGTCGGATTTCTCGGCATCGGCAGCGGCCTGAATTGTTTGATGCTCGGCATCGAGTGGTAAATGGATATCAAGGAGCGCGCTAAAAACCTGACCATGAAATTTCCCTACCGGCATCTCTACCCCTTCCAGTCGCACTTCCTGCCCATCAATGGCCACCGCTGCCACTATATCGACGAGGGCGAAGGGGATCCGGTCCTCCTGGTGCACGGCAACCCCACCTGGTCCTTTTATTTTCGCCGTCTGATCACCGATCTCGCACCGCGCTACCGGGTTATTGCGCCCGACCATATCGGCTGCGGCCTGTCGTCCAAGCCCAGGGCGGACGCCTATGGCTTCCGCCTGGAAGATCGCGTAGCCGACCTGGAACATCTTGTGGCCACGGTGGTGCCCGACACGCCCCTGACACTGATTGTCCACGACTGGGGGGGAATGATCGGTTTGGCCTTTGCTCTGCAGCACCTGCCGAACATCCGGCGCATCGTCGTGACCAATACCAGCGGATTTCTGCCACCGGCCGGAAAACCGATCCCCTTGCGGTTGCGGCTAATACGAAATTTTCGGCGGTTTGCCGAGCCGGCGGTTCTGGGGCTGAACCTTTTTGCCCGGGCGGCCCTTGTCATGTGTCCCCATCGCCGGTTGACATCCGATGTCCGCCGGGCACTGGTAGCACCTTACAACCGCCCTCGCAACCGCCTGGCAACCCTTCGATTCGTTCAGGATATCCCGCTTTCAAAAAAAGATCCCAGTTACGATCTGGTCCGGTTCGTGGACGACAACCTGCATCGTCTGCGCAACCTTCCCCTGCTCATCTGCTGGGGCCGGCATGACTTCGTGTTCGACATCGATTATTTTAGGGAATGGCAGCGGCGCTTCCCCGAGGCGGAAGCCCATCTCTATGAACAAGCCGGCCATTACCTTCTGGAAGATGAACCCGACGCCGTGAGCCGAACGATTCGCGATTTTCTCCATCGCAACCCCATCGGATAGGAAGAATACGTGGACTTCACCATGGGAACAAAAAACGCCTCGACCAGCAAACCCGTTGTCAACATCGCTTATCGTCTCCGGGATACGGCCCGGCGCATGCCCTATAAACGGGCGGTGGTCAACCCGAGCGGCCGGGATCGATTTGGCCGGGTTACCTATGCCCACCTGACCTTCGAACAGCTCGATCGTGAATCCGACTGTCTTGCAGCCGGACTGGGCTCCATCGGCATCCAGCAGGGCACGAAAACCGTCCTCATGGTCAAACCCGGGATTGAATTTTTCGTTCTGATCTTTGCCATGTTCAAGTGCGGCGCTGTCCCCGTCGTGGTGGATCCCGGCATGGGCATCCGCCGTATGCTGGCCTGTCTGGCGTCCACAGCCCCGGAGGCTTTCATCGGTATTCCCCTGGCCCACATCCTGCGGGCATTTTTCCCCCGCTACTTCCGTTCGGTGCTCATCCCGGTCACCGTGGGCCCGAAACTCTTCTGGGGCGGCGCCTCCCTGGCCAAATTGTACACTCGTCCCTGGAAGGAATATGAATTGGCCGCCACCACCCGGGATGAAACCGCCGCGATCCTCTTTACCACCGGAAGCACCGGACCGGCCAAGGGCGTGGTCTACACCCATGGCAATTTCGACGCCCAGATTCGACAAATCCAGTCGCATTTCACGATTGCCGATGATGAAATCGATTTACCGACCTTCCCCCTCTTCGCCCTTTTCGACCCGGCCCTGGGCATGACCGCCGTAATTCCGGATATGGATCCGCGCAAACCGGCCCATGTGAACCCGGAAAACATCATCACCCCCATCCTGAATCACGGTGTCACCAACATGTTCGCTTCGCCGGCACTGCTCAACCGGGTCGGTGCCTTCGGCCAGAAACGTCGTGTTCGCCTGCCCTCCCTGCGACGGGTGGTTTCCGCCGGCGCCCCGGTGGCACCAGCCAATATGGAACAGTTCGCCGCCATGCTGGATGATGCCAGCGAGATTCATACGCCCTATGGCGCCACGGAAGCCGTTCCCATCGTTTCCATGGGCAGCCATGAAATCCTGAACGATACGCGGACGCTCAGCGAAAAGGGCTACGGCATGTGCGTCGGGCGCCCCATCGGCGACACCGATATCCGCATCATCCGCATATCCGACGAGCCCATCCGAACCTGGTCGGAGGAGCTGCTGGTGAAGGATGGCGACATTGGCGAAATTATCGTCCGCGGCCCCCTGGTTACGCGACGGTATTTTCAAAACGACGCGGCCAACAGCCTGGCCAAGATCAACGACGGCGATTCTTTCTGGCATCGCATGGGGGATCTGGCCTGGCGGGACAGCAAAAACCGCATCTGGTTCTGTGGCCGTAAAAGCCATCGGGTAACCACACCGACCGGTGAAATGTTCACCATCCCCTGCGAAGCCATTTTAAACAACCACCCGGGGGTCTTTCGCAGCGCCCTGGTGGGCATCGGCGCGCGCCCGCGTCAGCAGCCCGTTATCTGTATCGAACGCACCCCGGAAGGCCGTAAAATAGCACGCCAACAGCTGACGGCGGAACTGCTGGAATTGGCGGCCGCATCGCCGCTGACCCGGGCCATCCGGGATATTCTCTACCATAACGGATTTCCGGTGGACATCCGGCACAATTCCAAAATTTTCCGGGAACAGCTTGCGGTCTGGGCCGCCAGCCGTGTAAAGGGCCACGAAAAGCCTGATGAGGCCTAACGCTTTGCGATGTTCGGAGAAGGATCAATGACCAGCGCTTCCCTGTCGTCCCGGACCATTCTCGTCACCGGCGGCGGCGGTTTCCTTGGCAAGGCCATCGTACGGATGCTGATCGCCAGGGGCGATAAGGTGCGCAGCTTTTCCCGCTCCCGCCACATGAAATTGGACACCATGGGCGTGGAGCAGATGCAGGGCGACATGGCGGATGCCCGGGCCCTTCACAAGGCCTGCCAAAATGTCGATCTGGTCTTCCACGTGGCCTCGAAAGCCGGCGTCTGGGGGCCCGATGATACCTATTACCAGACCAATGTCGTCGGTACCCAACATTTGATCCAGGCCTGCCGGCGCAACGGTGTCCGGCGACTCGTCTACACCAGTTCCCCGAGTGTGGTATTCGACGGTGGCAACATGGAAGGGGTTGATGAATCCGCCCCCTACGCGACCCATTATCACGCCCCTTATCCCCGGACCAAAGCCATGGCGGAACAATGCGTCCGCCAAGCCGCCGACAAAAATCTTAAAACCATCGCGCTTCGCCCCCACCTCATTTGGGGACCGGAAGACAACCATCTGGTGCCCCGAATCATACAGCGGGCGCGTCGCCTGCGGCAGGTTGGCGACGGGCAAAATCGCGTCGATACCATCTACGTGGACAATGCCGCCCAGGCCCATATCCTGGCAGCGGAACAGCTTGCCCTGCGACCGGAATTGTCGGGGCGCGTCTATTTCATCAGCCAGGATGCCCCTGTCCGTCTGTGGGATATGGTCAACGCCATTCTGGCCGCTGCGGATCTTCCGCCGGTCCAGCGCAAAGTATCCGCGGCAACCGCTTGCCGTATCGGGACGCTCCTGGAATGGATCTTCCTGACCTTCCGGCTGCCGGGAGAGCCGCCGATGACCCGCTTCGTGGCCAAGGAGCTGGCCACATCCCACTGGTTCGACATCCGTGCGGCCCGCCAGGATCTCGGCTATCGTCCCCGGATATCGACAGAGGAGGGATTGCGTCGACTGCGGCAATGGCTCCAGGATGAAAATCTTTGTTCCAAAGTGTAAACCGGAACGTTATAGCCACTGCTACGGGCATGCGGCGACGGTAATCGTCAAACAATGAGGGAGGATCCCGATGTTCAACCCTGAAAAAGGAGAACACTATGTCACAATGGTATCTGAGTTATGACGGCCAGCAAACAGGCCCCATGAACCAGGCCGAGGCCTCCCGCCAGGCACAGTCCAGCCCGAACGGCTATGCCTGGCGCGAAGGCTTTACCGATTGGGTGCCCATCACCCAAATTGCCGAATTAGCCAGGCCCTCTGCAAAAGCCTTCGCCGTGCCCACACCGCCCCCTGCCGGCCAAAGCGCCAGCCGCGCCGATGAGATCGACTTCAAAATATTTGGCGCCGAAATGCAGTTCGTGGAAGTGGAACTGGACCCGGGTGAAAGTGCCGTGGCCGAAGCCGGCGCCATGATGTACAAAGACCCCTCGATTGCCATGGAAACGGTTTTCGGGGATGGGTCCCAGAGCAGCAGCACTGGCGGCTTCATGGATAAGCTCCTGGGCGCCGGCAAGCGCCTGTTGACCGGTGAAAGCCTTTTCATGACGGTTTTTACGCATACCGGAAGCGGCAAATCCCATGTGGCTTTCGGGGCCCCTTATCCCGGCAATATCATCCCGATCTCCCTCTCAAGCGTGGGCGGGTGCCTGATCTGCCAAAAAGACAGTTTTCTTTGCGCCGCCAAAGGGGTGGCCATCGGCATATTTTTGCAGCGCAAGATTTTGACGGGTCTTTTCGGCGGGGAAGGTTTCGTGATGCAAAAACTGGAAGGGGACGGCAAGGTATTCGTCCATGCCGGTGGAACGGTGGTGGAGCGGGAACTGGCCGCCGGCGAGGTTCTGCAAGCCGATACCGGATGTGTCGTGGCTTTCGAATCCAGTGTCAGTTTCAATATCGAACAGGCTGGCAATATCAAAACCGCGCTTTTCGGCGGCGAGGGGCTTTTCTTTGCGACCCTTCAAGGGCCGGGGAAAATCTGGCTGCAGTCCCTGCCCTTCTCCCGTCTGGCCGGACGTATGCTCCAGGCCGCACCGCAACGGGGCGGCAGCAAGGGTGAAGGTTCCCTTCTCGGCTCCCTCGGCGATCTGATCGATGGCGACAACCGCTGACCATCAGCGTATTTATTTTGCATTGGTTCTCAATACACAACCGTAACTGGAATCAGGAGTGACACAAAATGAAATTGACGGATCTGCAACCACTTGAAAAATGGATCGAACTGGAAGATGCTATTCATCAACGCTCCGGCATGCGCGCCAGTGTCTATGATATCGACGGTGTCGGCATCACCGGCCAGTCCCAACATTCCAATGACCTGTGCCCGGCCATCCGCGCGACCGGCAAGGGGCAAACCTATATCTGCGCCGTCGCGCATCAGAACATGGCCGCCATGGCGCAAAACGGTCGTTCACCCGTAATCGAAGAGTGCGATGCCGGAATGGTCAAGATCGTGGTCCCAATTTTTGCCGGCGATACGTTCATCGGAGCGGCCGGAGGCTGCGGCGTGCTGATGGAAGACGGCGAAATCGACGCCTTCATGATCAATAAAACCACCAGTCTGCCGGAAGACAAAATTGCCGAGCTGGCCCAAAGCGTTGGCGCCATTACGCAACAGAAAGCCGAAGAGCTGGCGGCCTTTATCGCCGGCGAAATCGATCGTCTGACGGCGTCGTACCAAGGGTAAACCCACGCGCGGCCCCGTTCCATTGCCACAATGCCACGAGGGGTCATGGTCTGACATGGCCCCTTGGCCGCACGCAATGAAACCGCCCTCCACAAGGCCATCAATCGCAAAGCACAATTTGGAGAGATAGGTCTAGCATACCCGATGGGCAGGAGCCCCGGGCGCCTCTTCAGACATCGCCGGCATTGCCGGTCATTTCCTCATCAGGTCCGAAATTCGAGCGATGCGTCGGTCAGGGTGCCGGTGGAAATACACAGGCTGTCAATTTCCTCGATCACGGCCACGTCTCTCACAAAAGCGGTTCCATTTTTGTTCAGAATCTCGTAAACCCGCTCCCAGCGTCCGTCGATCTGTTGCCATTGCCGCTCCTGACGAGCTTTTTCGATCGGTACGTCGACCTTCTCTGTGGTGCCGTCTTTTTGTTCGAACTTGGTAATCAAATCATCCGGGACAAAAATGCTGAACCCCACTTTAAGCACCTGCTGAGCGGTAAACCCGGTAATTTTTTCGATAGCCGGGTTGACATAGATCATCTTGACTTCCTGATGACGTCCCTTTTCCCATACCGATATATAGGGAGCATCCACTCGATCGCTTGTCATTTGGTCCAAAAGATGGGCGACCAGTTTAAGGCTCAACCGCTTTTCAGTCTCGGGGGTCAGCGGAAGCCCGCAGCCGGCCAGAAAACGCGGCACCTGGCAAAAGTCGATCAGCCGATCCAGGGTTTCCTTGAACCCGGGGGTTTCCAGCAATATGGCAGGAAATTCTACGATTTCGTAAAAAGGGTAGCTCTTCTCGTCCATGTCAGATCCTCAAGATTACGGATGGGGGTTGTCGGGTAGCGTCGGTTTCATTCGCAGGGCGGCCTGCGGTTCGGGTCTTGCGGTAAGAATTGGCGAAAAAGCGCATCGTTGCGGCATCTATCCTATTCCGGGAGTAGGTCATAGAAGTAAAGCATGGCATCCGAACGGGTGACAATCCCGATCACCTTTCCGTCTTCAACCACCGGCAGCCGTCCGATATCATGTTTGATCATCAGCCCCACGGCCTGGGCGGGGCTTTTGTCCGGTGCGATGGTGAACACCGTTTTCCGCATGAAAGCTTTGACCGGTGCGGCCAGCTGGTTCTTGCGACGGACCCGTTTGAAATCGCGTCGTGAAATCACGCCTTTGAGCTCACCGTCATCGATGACCGGCAGGCCGGTGCATCCCTTTTCGCGAAGCAGCTGGGCCACTTCAGCCATGCTGGTTCCCGTGCTGACACTCATTACCGGAAAAGACATCAGGTCGCTCACCCTTACGGATGCCTGTTGATTGCCTTCGATCAGACCAAGAATCATTTCTTCGATAGCGTGCGGCTGCACGCCTTTCATCAGCGCCGAACCGGCCCCGGGATGACCGCCGCCGCCAAGATGGCGCATAATCGAACCGATATTCAATTCTTCCACGCCACTGCGCCCGATGACCATGCAGCGCTCCCGTTCCGGATTATAAAACAGGCCGATCGCGGCATCCACGTTCAACAGCTCCCGAATCAACCGTACCACCAACGCCAGGCTGTCCACATGCCCATGGATCTCGATTTGCCCGATGCCGATGGAAAACCCGTTTACCTTGAGGCGGCGAGCGCTGGCCAACAGCTTATGCAGAATCTCTTTCTGCTTTTCACGATAGGCCGGGCGGAGAATTCGGCTGACGATATGGAGGTCCGCACTGTTTTCCAGCAGGTAAGCGGCTGCACGGGCATCTTCGGCCGTCGTTGTCGAAAACGTCAGGCGCCCCGTATCCTCGTATAGACCGGTGATAAACAACGTCGCCTGGATCGGTGTCAGGGGGATATTCTTCGCCTGGAGCTCTCGTATCAGCAATGTGATACAGGCCCCTATGGGCTCCTGGCAGATTTCCCCGGCAGCAATATTGCCCTGACCGGGATGATGGTCCCAGATGCGAATGTCCAGATCTTCTCTGTCCTGCAGCGCACCTAGCCCGTCCAATCGATCCCACTGGGCGACATCCACAACAAACAGGCGCTTGACCGCGTCCATATCGATATCCGTCGGCAGACGAATGTCGAAGACATCCTTGTGCATGGACAGAAACGCCTTCACGTTGGGGTTGACGGCCTTGGAGACCACCACAACGGTATCGGGATAAAGCAGGGTCACGGCAACGGCCGAGGCCAGTCCGTCGAAATCACAATTTTTATGGGTGGTCGCAATCTGCATGGTCACGAATATATCATCATTATGAATTCAGGGAAGTGTCCGATGGTTGGTCTGGCGTGGAAGGCAGTGGCGCATCAGGCTTGACCTCGCCCTCCCAGGTCACAAACCCGGCGTTTCCATCATGCCCGCGGGAATTGGGAAGGGCGCGCCCGTGTTTGTATTCGAGCTCCAGGCGATGCTTTTCAAGTTCGGTCTGGCTTTCGATACTCTTGCGGGCCAGCAGGTACCGCAGATAAATAACCCAGATCAAAAGCCCCAAAGAAATCACTGCGGCGGCAATAAAAAACCATTTATACCGGATGACGGTTTCGACACTCAACCGCCCCATATAGATAATGACATTGGGCACAACCCAGTAGGCCAGAATGCCCATCAACATCAGAAAGCCGATAATAAAAATATTGTAGCGGCTGACGCGCAGCAGAAACCGCTCCAGGCGCGAATCGCCTTCCAGCGGAGCGCCCGTTGATGCCCGGGCAATCTGGTCGGGAAAAAACAGACTTAGATAGGCCCTGACAATAAATGCGAACAGCAAGATGCCCCCGACGGGCAGTCCGAAAGCCGCCACGAACCAGGCGCGAAAAGGGAACGGCACCTGACGGGAAACCAGACGGAGCTGGTACTGATCCAGGGGGCCGAAATTTTGTTCGAAATAATATTTATCGAATTGACTGAGATTTTTCCCATCCGATTCGTAAACCACGTCGCCGGCAGGGTTTTGGACCTGAATGACGGATTTGTTGCCGGATTTCATGGCTGCAATGACAAATATTTCCAGTTCGATCAGGAACAACCCCACGGCGATAACGATGAACAGGGTGCGATGCTCCCTGACAATCGCCATGAGATTTTTTTTTGACATTTGGGTGTCCTTCTGCTTGTATGGTGCGCTGTTTTTCAATGCGCCGTGCCTTTCGCAGGACCAGAGGCCGGTCCGTCCAGGCGTTAATACCATAAGGCCATCGAACAGTACAACCCGATTGCCGCTGGGGAGGTAGTACCAATGCAGACGATACGTGCCGCCGCAAAAGACCGGATGAGGGGCTATTGCCGGGTATGCCCCATTTGCAACGGCGTGGCCTGTGCCGGCGAAGTACCCGGTATGGGCGGGCTTGGGACAGGGGCCGCATTCCGCAACAATCTGAGTGCCCTGGCGTCCTTGCGTCTCAATATGCGCCTCCTTCATGAGGCCGACACACCTGACACCGCAACCCAATTTCTTGGCCAACCACTGGCCATCCCGGTTATGGCCGCCCCCATCGGCGGCGTTTCGTTCAACATGGGCGGCGCCATGTCGGAAGACGATTACATCCTGGCCAAACTCGAAGGATGCCAAGCGCAAGGCATTCTCGGCTGCACAGGGGACGGTGTCCCGCCGTTTATTCACGAAGCGGCTTTTGCGGCCATCCGTGCCGTTGATGGTCATGGCATCCCTTTCATCAAGCCGTGGGAAGACAACGCGCTTTTCGAAAAACTGGAGCAGGCGGTCGATACCGGCGCGCCCGCCGTTGGCATGGACATCGACGCGGCCGGACTGATTACCCTCAAACAGATGGGACGCCCCGTGGGCCCGAAATCGCCCGCTAAAATGAAACGCATTATCGAACAGGTGCCGGTCCCCTTTATTCTCAAGGGGATCATGACCGCCGACCAGGCCCGTATTGCCGTGGATGTGGGGGCCAAAGCCATCGTCGTCTCCAACCATGGCGGCAGGGTGCTCGATCATGCCCCGGGTGCCGCCGAAGTGTTACCGGAAATTGCCGATGCCGTCCGGGGTCAAATTGCCATTCTGGCGGACGGCGGCATCCGCTCGGGTGTCGACGTCCTCAAGATGCTGGCCCTGGGGGCCGATGCCGTGCTGATCGGCCGCCCCTTTTCCATTGCCACCATCGGGGGGCAATCCGAGGGCGTTGGCGCCTATATCGAGCAAATCAAGACAGAACTGCAATCGGCCATGGTATTGACCGGTTGTGCGGATCTAAACGCTATTCGTCGCGATATTCTGCGACCGGCCGCCGGATAATTTACCCCGGCCGATTGGGACCTCTCATGAAAAAAGTCATCATATCCGTACTGGGAATTGATTGTCCCGGCATCATCGCAACCGTCTCCCGGTTTCTTTATGAAAATGACAGCAACATCGAGAATGTCAGCCAGACAAGCTTGCAGTCTGAATTTGCCGGTATTTTTATCGCCACCGTTCCAGCCACGGTTCCGATTCCGGAAATAGAGCAAAAGCTGGCGGATACGGTAGAGCCGATGGGGCTTCAGGTCCATGTCAAACCGGTGGAACCCCGGCATCAAAAAAAAACCGCGGCCGTGGCGGAGTCTTTTGTGATCACGACCCGCGGCCCCGACCAGAAGGGCCTGGTGGCCCGTATCACCGCGATCATCGCCCGCTATGAGGTCAATATCACCAATTGTCAGGCCGTATTCAAGGGTGGGAAGGACCCCAACGACAATATCATGATCTACGAGGTGGATATCCCCCCCCAAGCCGATCAGAGCGCGTTGTTTAGGGATCTTCGCGAAAAGGGCGCCGAACTGAGCCTGCAGGTGAGCATTCAACACCGGGATATCTTTAAGGCCCTGAATCGCATCTGAAACCCTGTAGATTTATGACCTGTTCGTGCATGTTTATTGAATTTCAACGGCTTCGGCCAAGCACCGAAGATGGACACCATGCTGACAAGTAGAGAAATTGTTGCCACTCTGGAAATGCTGCAAAGCGAACACCTTGATTTACGTACGGTCACCCTGGGTATCAATCTGATGGATTGTGTCAGCGACGACCTGGAGACGTTGCGCCGTAATGTGCGTACGAAAATCAAGACCCTGGCCCGCCATCTCGTCGCAACCTGCAATCAAATCAGCGACAAGTACGGAATTCCCGTCGTCAATAAACGGATCTCCGTCAGCCCCATCGCCATTGTGGCGGCGCCCTTCGACGCCAGTCAAATGGTTGCCATGGCCCAGACCCTGAATGACGTGGCGGCCGAGGTCAATGTGGATTTCATCGGTGGCTTTTCCGCTTTGGTGGAAAAAGGCCTGGCCCGTGGGGATCGCGCCCTGATCGAGGCCATTCCCGAGGCACTGTCCCGGACCGAGCGGGTATGCGCTTCGGTCAATGTCGCCAGCACCCGTGCCGGAATCAACATGGACGCCGTTCTCATGATGGGCGAAGTCGTCAAAGCGGCCGCCGAGAAAACGGCGGCGCAAGATGGCCTGGCCGCCGCTAAATTGTGTGTGTTTGCCAATATTCCCCAGGATGTTCCCTTTATGGCCGGAGCCTACCTGGGCATCGGGGAACCGGATGCCGTCATCAATGTCGGTGTCAGCGGCCCCGGCGTGGTGCGCAAGGCCATCGACCGCGCCCTGGCCCAAAACCCGGGGTGGGACCTGGGAATGATTTCCGACCTGATCAAACGAACGGCCTATAAAGTCACCCGGGTGGGTGAACTCATCGGTCGTGAAGTGGCGGAAAGCATCGGAATTGAATTCGGCGCCGTGGATCTCAGCCTGGCGCCGACCCCCAACGTCGGCGACAGCGTCGGAGAAATCTTTCAAAGTTTAGGATTGCGCAACATCGGTGTGCCCGGCAGCACGGCCGCCCTGGCCATGCTGAACGATGCGGTGAAAAAAGGCGGCGCCTTTGCCAGTTCCCACGTGGGCGGCCTGAGCGGTGCCTTTATTCCTGTCAGTGAAGACCTGAATATTGCCGATGCGGCCCGTGAGGGGCATCTCTGCATCGAAAAACTGGAAGCCATGACCAGTGTCTGTTCGGTGGGACTCGATATGGTGGCCATACCCGGTGACACCACGACGGAAACCATTGCCGCCATCATTGCCGATGAAATGGCCATCGGTGTGATCAACTTCAAGACGACCGCCACCCGTCTGATCCCGGTACCGGGCAAAAAGGCCGGAGAAAACGCCTATTTCGGGGGACTGCTGGGGCAATCCGTCATCATGCCCGTCAACAACGCCCGGGGCGACAATCCGTTCATTCTGCATGGCGGCCGGATCCCGGCGCCGATCCACAGCATGAAAAATTAGGGCTGCCGCTATCGTCCGTGGAATCAGCAGCCCCTCGCCTTGTTCAAAGCGTGGTAAAGGCCTTCAGCACAACAAGGACCGATCCAGAGCAAATGCCTCCCCTTTGACGCTGTAAAACCGTTCCAGCAGTTCATCGACCGTCAGGGACGTTTTCTCTTCTCCGGCGACATCCAGGATAATGCGCCCCTGGTGGAGCATGATCAAACGGTTGCCGTAGGTCAAGGCCTGGGCCATGTTGTGGGTCACCATCAGGGTGGTCAACTGTTTGGCCCGCACAATCTGATCGGTCAGTTCAAGAATTTGAAGCGCTGTTTTGGGATCCAGGGCGGCCGTATGCTCGTCCAGCAGCAGCACTTCGGGGTCCACCATGGTTGCCATGACCATGGTCAGGGCCTGCCGCTGTCCTCCGGAAAGCAGCCCCACCGAAGATTTCAACCGATCTTCCAGTCCCAGTCCGATGGTCCGCAACTGTTCCCGGAAATGGTCGCGTTGACGGCGTTTGACACCGATTCCCAAACGGCGCGGCCGACCCCGTTTGAGGGCCAGCGCCAGATTCTGTTCAATATTCAGCGAGGCACAGGTACCCACCAGCGGATCCTGGAAGACCCGACCGATGTGGGCGGCCCGGCGATGTTCAGCCCATGCGGTCACATCCCATTCGCCGATGGACATGGTGCCGGCATCCGGTGGGTACATCCCTGCCAAACCATTAAGCAATGTCGATTTCCCGGCTCCGTTGGAGCCGATGACGGTAACGAAATCGCCCTTTTCAAGTCGCAGATCGACGTTCTCAAGTGCCAGGACCTCGTTGACGCCGCCACGGTTAAAATATTGGGAATACCCGGCAATGCGGATCATGGCCGGCTCCATTTTTTCTTGATCATGGGCGTCATGAGCGCACCGATAACCAGAAGAGCCGTGATCAGGTTGAGATCACTGGGCGTAAACGCAAAGGCGCCCCATTTGATCCCCAACGCCAAGGCGATGGCCACACGATAAACGATGGAGCCCAAAAGCGCGGCAATGCAGCCACGCGTGATCCCACCGTGTCCGAATACGGTTTCACCGACGATAACCGATGCCAGCCCTGCGATGATGGTTCCCACCCCCATGTTGACATCGGCGGCACCCTGATTCTGGGCCACCAAAGCACCACTCAGCGCGACCATGGCATTGGAAAGCCCGACACCCAAAAGAATAATATGATGGGTATTGACCCCCTGGGCTGTAATCATGCGCGGATTGTCGCCGGTGGCCAGAACGGCCAGACCGATTTCCGTATGGAGAAACCATATCACGGCCCCCGTGACGATGGCCGCCAGAATGCCATAAAGCAGGGGGGCCGCCCAATAGCCGGTCAATCCCCACTGAACCAATAGATCCAATACGGTGTTCGCCCCTAAAAGGGAGACATTCGGGCCGTCCATGATGCGGATGTTGATGGAATAAAGGGCGATCATGGTCAGGATCGAAGCCAGCAGGTGCAAAATTTTCAGTTTGGTGTTGAGCAAAGCGGTTACCATGCCGGCCAGAAAACCGGCAACCATGGCCAATCCCAAAGCAGCAAAGGGGTGTACGCCATGGGTGATGGCCACCGCGGAAACGGCCGCGCCTAAAGGCAGGCTTCCATCCACCGTGAGATCCGGAAAATCCAGAACCCTGAACGTCAAAAATACACCGACAACCATGATGCCATATAGAAAACCCTGCTCAACGGCGCCGATGACAGCATACCAGGACATAAACGATACCAAACCCCGGTTTATTCGTAGGTTTTATCGGCGGAATCGACAATGGCCTGGGGCACATTGACGCCCATTTGCCGGGCAGACGCCAGATTCAAGTGTAGTTCCAGTTCCTTCTGGGATTCAACAGGCATGTCACCGGGCTTGGCCCCATTGAAGATCCTTTGCGCCATGGCACCTGTCTGACGGCCATGCTTGTAATAATCAAATCCCATGGCGGCAATGGCCCCCCGTTTGACACTGTCGACATCGGCACAGAACAAGGCCAATTTAGCCTGGGTACAGACTTTGATGGCGGATTCGAGAGCGGACACCACCGTATTGTCGGTGGGAATGAAAACGGCGTCAACTCGACCGACGAGACTCTTCGTTGCCTGGTAGACATCGCTGGATTTGGATACGGTGGCCTCGATGACCGCAAAGCCTTTTTCCTTTCCAAGAGCCTGAATTCCACGCACGGTTGATTTGGAATTGGCTTCGCCGGCATTGTAGATAACGCCAAGGGTTTTTAACCGGGGAAAGAAACGGAGCACCATCCCCATATGTTGGTCCAGGGGCAGCCGGTCGGAAACACCACTGATATTCCCCCCAGGGCGATTCAAATCCTTCACCAATCCAGCGCCAACAGGGTTTGTGATGGCGGTAAAAAGGAAAGGGGTCGCGTGCATATGCGGTGCTTTTTTAAGGGCCTGGGCCACCGCCTGGGCAGTCGGGGTTGCGATGGCCAGAATGAGATCCGGCTTTTCGCCCATAATTTGGGTGCCGATCTGACCGGCCGTGGCCATGTTGGCCTGGGCATTGTGAACATTATAGACAGCCTTAATGCCTTCTTCGGCCAAATAATCCTGGAACCCTTTTAACACAGCATCCAGTGCAGGATGTTCCACAAATTGGCTCACCGAAATCTGGTAGCCTGGATCGGCAGCCCCTGCCAAGGGCATGGCCAGGACCATCATCATAATGGCAATCAATTGTATTTTTTTCATTGCACCTCCTTCCATAACGTTGGGGCACATCTTATGTCCGCATCTTATGTCCGACACTAACAGGATATCGCCCATCAACCGGATTCAGCCCTGCCCCCAGGCCCGGCCTTGACGGAAGATAACGTTACTAACGAACGGTTACCACAGGACAGGGCGCATTCAGGATGACATATTGCGCTGTGGAGCCAAACAATAATTTCCCCACTTTCGACCGCCGGCGAACCCCCATGATGATTTCATCCGCTTCAAGTTCAACGGCAAAACGCACCAGATCCTCCCCGGCCTCAACACCCCGGATCAGCAAATGGGTCTGACAGTCCAGGCCCTGTTGTTCCAGATGGCCTTTCCAGTAAGCCAGTTTCTTTTCCGCGTGCTGGATGGTTTCCTGCTCGTCTTCACCACCTTTGGCCATCGACCAGGCCAGCACGAGCTGACCGTCAAAGGCCCGGGCATGTTTCACGGCGAGTTCCAACGCGGCATTGGCGGCATTCGATCCCTCAAAAGCGACTAGAATCTTCATGTATCGCTCCTCGCTGTCTGTCCTTCGGCCAGCAGTCCTCTGCTAGGGCATCGTGATAGCGATGACACCACTGAATCCTACTGGCCTTAGGAATTTCCATAGTGTAATATCGACGCGTTCATAGCATAAAACCCATAGCCTATCCAACCTTATTTCCTTTACAAAACAGAAGCGAAATGGTTCAATGAAATGTTCGTTTGGACCTTCTTTGGACGGGAGCATAGGCCCGTTTTCAGAGAACCCAATGGTATAATCCCGGCAATACAGCCGTTCCGAAACCTTTGAATCAACAGCCACCATCAGGGGCATTGCAACTGACATCGTCAGGCTCTAATGATGTGTTATGTCAGAAGATATACCTCAGAATGAATTGCGCGGTTCCGGTAACCGTTGGATGGAGCCTCTTAAGAAGGCCTACAGCCGGTTTCTTAAAATTCGTGGAACCCCTAAGGAAATTGCACGCGGATTTGCATTGGGCCTGTTTGTTGGCATGAGTCCCTTTATGGGGCTTCACACGGCGATCGCCGTCCCAGTGGCGGCACTGTTTAAATGGAATAAATTTTCAGCCGCTTTGGCCGTTTGGATTTCTAACCCGATTTCAGCGCCGATCATTTACGGCATCACCTATTACACCGGCGCCAAGGTACTTTTAATCCAGGATGGCTATAAATTACCCAACGCGTTTAACTTGGATGCACTGCTTTACACCCTTCGCAGTGCCCCTGAAATTATCGGTATTCTCCTGGTGGGAGGGATTGTTGTCGGTCTGCCGCTGGCGGGCGTGGGATACTATTTCGCTTTCAAAGCGATTACGGAGTACCGCAAATCCATTCGCATAAAGCTGGAAGTTAAAAAATACACCCTTGCCCAAAAATTCAAGACCAAAGCTTCACGCAAAAAGAAAAAGAAAAAAAAGAAAAAACGCCGTTAGCGCAGGGAGATTTTCTTGGCTAATACCGCCAAATTGCAAAGCAGCATTGTCAACCAAATCACGGATGGGTCGATCACCATTGACTCCATTGGTGAATTTCAAAGCATGCTTAAAATTTTTCCCGGTAATCCGCATCTTCACCGCGCCCTGGCTGACCTTTTGATAAAGCGCAAGTCATTTGCAGCCGCGGCGGAGTACTATGACAAAACCGCCGCTATTTTCATCGATTCGGGATTCGTACTCCAAGCCGTTGTTGCCAAAATGATGCAATGGCAAATCGTAAAACCCTCCTTCAAAGCCATTAAGCAATTCTATCACAGCCTTATCGAAAACAATCCACGAGCGACGCCGTTGAATATGTTTTTCGCCGGTCTCTCTTTCAGAGAGCTTATCGCCCTCATCACACGACTGGAACGCATCGTGCTTCCCGCCGGTAAAATGGTCAAAAAATTCGGTGACCCTGAAAACAGCCTTTACATGGTCGTCTCCGGCCAACTCCGTCGCCGCACCTATCCCTCCGTCCAGCAATCCGAAGAACGTGATCAGTGCCTGGAAAGCATCGAATCCGAAATTTTCGGTGAAATTTTCCCCTTGGAGGAAGATCATTTTTCACAATCCTACACGGAAACCGCAACACGAGTGGAACTGGTCAAGATATCCCGTGAAAGCCTGATTGACATCAGCGAACTGTTTCCTTCCATTGGGCCGGCCGTATCAGAGTTGTTCGCTAACCATCGCCAACGAAATCCCGCCCCCCATGTCGACCGCAAACTTCGCCGCCATTCGATTCCGGTAAGGGTCACATTAGAAGTTCACGAATACGACGAATTAACCTCTCTTTTAAAGCTCAGCGGTTTTGCACGGGATTTGTCGATTGGCGGGGCGTGCCTTGTCCTAGACGGTGACACACAGCCATCCCGACCCAGCCAGCTTATTGGGAAATCCGTCACCATTATGATGAGTCCGCCAAACGACGCCATGACGTTAAATATCAAAGGTAAAATTATTTGGTCCCAGATCATTTCCACAGAGCCTGGGGATGCCCAGGCGCTTGGCATTCAGTTCAATGCCATGTCGCCCAATTTAAGTGGTTTGTTGCTCGTTTTTGCCGATAATTTGTACCATGCACGCTAAACATCAGCACGATACGCCACTTGCGCGCCGCGATAGCGTTAAAGTTGGAGTCCTTTCCGATACACACGGCCATCTTGACAGCCAAGTTCTTGATGCCTTAACCGGAACGGATCTCATCCTTCATGCCGGTGATATCGACAACCCAAAGGTATTGAAGTCATTAGCAGACATTGGCCATGTCTGTCCGGTTCGCGGCAATATGGATTTTGGCAATTGGACACAGGCACTGCCATCAGAGGAATACATTGAAGCCGGCGGGACACTCATTTACATGATTCACGATCTAAGCCATATCGGTTTGGATCCGGAGGCATCCGGTATACGGGTTGTCGTCAGCGGTCATACCCATCGGCCCTCGCTAATCGAAAAAAATGGGGTTATTTATCTCAATCCAGGCAGTGCCTCTTTTCCGCGAGGAGGACATCATCCCTCTGTTGCGATAGTCGACATTGCCAACCATCGCATCCTTTGCCGTCATATCGATTTTTAGAGCCCGGCTAATGAGCAGGACGTAGCAGGCATGCCACTATAATCAGGAACGATCCGGGATAGGAGCTTGTGACCAATGAGCGCTGATTTCATTAACGACCTCCTTGAAGCCACACAGCGGGTGTTCTCTTCGGATAGTGCGGATCTCAAAGAGGTTCTTATTATCAGTGGTGTTCCGGATAACACACAAAACGTACGTTATCTGAGCTACAATCGCCAGGTTTATCAAGAGGGCGGCACCCGGAAGGCTTTCTCAGCGGTGGCCCTGATCAACAACCGGCGGGCGGGGCAATGGCTTCTGCAGGGATATTTCAAGAAAATAAGTCAGTTGATTTTTAGCCCGCGATGGACCCGCAACGAATTAGATCTTTTTATAAATGCACTGCGATGTTCACCGGATGTGATTACCCTCATTGCATCTTCTGAGGCATCCTACTCCCTTTTAGGCATTGTTGAAATTGAGGACCACAAAGACACCGGTATTTTTAAACGGTGGTCGCGTCGCATACGACCGGCACTGATTATTCCGGGGATTAAAAAAACCGACCTAAAAAAGATTATCGAATTTGAACTGGCCAATGAAATTCGCAAAAGCAAAAAATGACCAGATGCCCTAAATCTCTATTTCTCAGCGAGACGTTGCAGGAATACAACCATAAGCCCACCAATTATCGCTAAGGCAATGGCTAAGAACAAATGACCGTCGACTTCTTGGGGTAATATGTTAACAAAAACAACATCGCCAACGGACCCATCGGTGTTCGGTGCGGCGATTGATTTCCACGGCCAAATTTTACGCAGTGAACCGATCATAAGGCCCGTCAAGGCGGCCATGGTGATTCGGTAATAGTGGCGAAGGAGCCAGCTAAGGAGGCGTACAAAAATCATAATGCCCGAGATCGTTCCAATGGTGAATACGAAAAGTACGCTTAAATCGAATGTTGCCACGGCATCCAGGATATATTTATATTTTCCCAGCAAGACTAAAATAAAGGATCCGGAAATACCCGGTAGGATCATCGCACATATGGCAATGGCGCCACACATGAAAATATACGGAATTGTTTGCGGTGTATTCAAGGGTACCATCCCGACCAAAACATAGGCTCCCGCAGTTGCCATTAGAAAGCTTGCGGCGGTCTTCCAATCCCATTTATCAATTCTTCTGGCCACCACCATAGCGGATGCCAGCACAAGCCCGAAAAAAAAAGACCATATTGCCGAAGGATAGTTTTCCAGCAGCCAACCAAGCCCCCGTGCCATGGTAAAAATAGCGGTCAGAATGCCAAATCCCAAGGGTAACAGAAATCCAAAAGGTATCGTGCTCGCTGCCTGTTTGAAGCGCCCCCGCAAGACCAGGCGTAACAACCTGCTATCAAACATTTTTATGGACAGAATGAGTTTCTCATAGATTCCGAGAATCAGCGCCATTGTGCCACCGGACACACCAGGGACCACATCGGAAGCCCCCATAATGAATCCTTTGGCAAACAAAACCATCGCAGCCCTTAGCGACCGTTTGGAACGGTTATGACTTCCCCAATGATTATTCATATTTTTAAAACGTTGGGACAACGATTACGCTCCTCATTTAACAGACCACGCGGCGAAGCTATACATCGGACGCATGTATGGCAATAAGCGTACGCTGTGCGGATATTTCCGGCAACGCATAGGGTCGCACCTTTAGGGTTAACAACCGCCGTTGGCGTTCGATAACAGCGTTAGCCGCCTTGATCTCATTGTCGGGGGAAGGTCCTTTCCAGATAAGAATCTGACCTCCCGGTTTCAGCAGCGGCAGCGCATTTTTCAGAATAATCGTTATGTTGCTATAAGCGCGAGAAATAATGGTATCAAAAAGTGCCATCTCATGCCGTGTAGAAAGCGCCTCAACCCTTCCATGAATTACGTCGGTATCCTTTACAGCTATCAAACGAACCATGTGTTTAAGAAAACTTGCCTTTTTGCGAACCGCATCAATCAACGTCAAATGTATATGCGGATAAAGAACCTTTAGCGGCAATCCGGGGAACCCGCCACCGGATCCGATATCAAGAACATCGTGCATCGGTTCAAAGTATATCGACGGCGCGATTGAATCAATAAAGTGCTTTATGGCTATTTCTTCGACCTCTTTAATTGCCGTAAGATTCGTTCTCCGCGTCCATCGCTGCAATTCTTCGCCATGTATTAAAAATTGCCGAATCTGTTGGTCGGACAAGACGATACCGAACGAAGCGGCACTGCGCCGCAGGATATTTTCCCAATGGTTGTAATCGATCTGCATGTCTATCGCTAATGGCAAAAAAGCGAAGGCTTCTCAACTGCGAAAGGCCTTCGCTTTTGACTGACGTTACGGGTTCATCGAAATTTACTGGATACAAACGCGCTTTACTTCGGTCATATCAGTAAATCCTTTAAACGCTTTGTGAATACCATCCTGTTTCAGGGTAGACATCCCTTCTGTAATGGCCTGTTCAAAAATTTTATCAGTTGGAGCGGCCTGCTTAATAAGGCGTTTAATTATTTTGGTACCATCCATCAGTTCATGGATTCCCATACGACCTTTGTAGCCCGTTCCAGAGCACTTTTCACAGCTTCCAGCATGATAGAGAATTAGATCGTCTGAATATTCCATTCCTGATTTTTCAAAATGTTCGGCCCCGTAGTCTTCTACAATCTGGTCGAATTCTTCGCGGCTTGGATGAAATTCTTTTTTACAGTCGCACAATCTTCTAACGAGCCGTTGCGCCAAAACAGCAAGAAAAGCATCCGAAAAATTAAGTGGATTCAGCCCCATATCCAGCAATCGGGTAATGGTTTCCGGCGCACTGTTGGTATGCAACGTTGAAAACACGAGATGTCCCGTAAGGGATGCTTCCACACCAATAGAGGCCGTTTCTTCATCACGCATTTCGCCGATCATAATAACATCGGGATCAGCACGCAGGAAGGCGCGCATGATCCTTGCAAAATCCAATCCGATTTTTGGCTTGGCTTCAACCTGTCGAAGTCCTAATTGCGTTATCTCTACAGGATCTTCGGCGGTCCATATTTTGATACCGGGTTTGTTAATATGCCCTAACGCTGAGTGCAGCGTAGTCGTTTTCCCAGAACCTGTCGGTCCCACACATAGAATTAGTCCATAGGGCTTGGCAATGGCATTGGTCAAAACTTCGTAGTTGCGATCATCCAGCCCCATATCTTCTAGCTTCATGGCACCAGCAGTTGCAAGGATACGCATCACCGCGTCTTCATACCCACCAGCTGTCGGAAGCGTCGCAACGCGCAACTCGAATGGTGGAATGCCCTTTCGTTTGAACTTAATTTTTCCATCCTGAGGCAGTCGTCGCTCGGCAATGTCCAGATTGGACATAATTTTAATTCGGGAAATAATTCCTCTTGCGAGCGAATTCGGCACTTTGATGTAATCCTGGCATACACCGTCCATTCTGAAGCGTATATTCGTCGACTTGGTCTGGGGCGATGGTTCGATATGAATGTCGGATGCATTTTTTCGATAGGCGGCAATTAGGCATTGGTCCACCAATTTAACAACTTTGCTTGAGCTCTCGTCCAACTCATCGATGGCATCATCAACATCATCTTCTTCCTCAAAAGACACATCGAGAATATCATCGAAGTTATCGATCATCTCGCCGCCCTGTGCCATGTCACTGTACTGGTCGGTCGAATAAAACCTCTTGATGAAAGCCTCGATATCTTCACGGATAGCGACACAAAAATTTATCTTTCCGGTCTTCATCAAGGCTTTGATATTGTCAGTCTTATTCAGGTCACGTGGATCGGCAACAAGGACTTCGACACCCTCTTTTCCCCAACTTAAGGGCACCCACAGTTCGTGCAACAGAAAAGCTTTTTTCAGATTGCCAAGCAATTCATACGGAGTCGACAAGTCCTCATCGTAAATTCGAAAACTACACCCATAGAATTGTCCGAATGATTTTCCGATATCGTCTTTACTGATCCCAAAATTTTCAATGAGAACTGTTTCAACACTTTTGCGTGTTTGTTTTGACAGGCTTGCGGCCTTTTGAAGTTGTTCCGTAGTAACGAGCTGTTGTCGGAGGAGAAAGTCATATTTGGAACCACTTGATAGTCTTGAGCGTAACGTTTCAATCCGTTTTACCAGCTCGGGTTCTTCGGGAGTGTCCTTCTCAGCTTCTTCGTAAAGATCTAAGGCCAGATCGCGATAATCGCGTTTTTCCATTTCCAATCCGAAATGGTATTTAACCAAACCGCGCTTTTCGACGTCCAATCTTTGATCACTTACAATTTTCAAAATTTTATCAAAAAGATCATTTGGTGAGAATAGTTTCAGCAAACAGTCAACGATGTCTGGAATAACGCTTTCGGGAGGATATTCGAGAAGTAAAATCTTTTCATATTCAGCCAGAGCTTCCTCAAAAAGCCCCAGGTCTTTGAAAGCAGATGCACTATCGAGTATCGCAGGCGCGTCTTCCTGGCCGGAAAGTGACTTCTTCAACATGGAAATTTCTTCGGTTGAAACACTACCGGCTTCATCGCCTTCCTGCTCTTCCAAGTGCGCTTTTATCTCTTTAATTTTCTGCTGTACTTTCTTCTTACTTTCATTATCGAGATCAGGGAAGTCGTCTATAACTTGACTAAAAATGGACAAGGCTTCATCGTATAGCCCCATTGAATAACAAACTTCAGCTTCGTTAATTTTAGAACTTTGATCAGACTTCAATGTTTGGTCAGTCTTGGCCATGTTAGCACTCTCAATTATTTAGCGACAAACCACGCTGGAATTGTCTTAATGTAATTGTCACATTAACTCACCGTTTAAAAAAACCCTTTATTCCCCTGCTGCTTCTCGAAGTTTTGATTTGAGGAAGCAAAATGTCGCAATTTAATTTCACCATCGCTATCGAAGCAAATGATTGCATCAGAATTAACAAAAAGCCATCATCCAATCGGCGCAAATAAAACCGTCCTTTATCGAAAACAAAATCAGCCTCATGCGTATTTTGAAGTATTCCAAAAAGTTTTTTCCAATTTTTGAATGTCGGCGGTTTTCCCTGTTGCTGGTCTTCAATTGAATCGTAAATAATATTTCCTTGCCCGGAAAACAGTATCACACCCTGAACGCCGCTGATGCTTAACACATCATTGAAGAGATCTTTCATATTTGTCATTCGCCCCGCACTGCCAATGATTTATCGAATTTGCTGACGCCGTTATCGTTCGCCTCAGTTGTAGTCGCTCAACACCTGAATGATTTTATCTCGTGGGCATTTTGGATTAACAGATATAATCGTCGATGGCTCCCCCGGTAATATGATGGTATCATGCGCTGCCCGTTTATCGATGTAGCCTACTTTCAACGCACCATATTGGTGTGCCATGCCCAATTCTGAAATGGTTTGAATTACGGCGTTCATACTACCATCTTGATAGATGTCTTCAAGCCCACAACGCTCTCCGACTTCTCTGCTCAAAATCATTTTGATGTTTTCAACTGAGGAACTTGGCTCTTCTTTGCTTGAAATTTCTTCCACCTTTTCGTCATCGGCGATTAATTCCTTTTCATCTTCAGCCTCGTCTTTCAGACGCATCGCCTCTAGTATTATCGGCTGGAGGTCACTATTGATCTTGTTGTCCCTTTGTGGGCATTCGTTCTGTATCGACAACGTTACCTGTTCCCATGAAAATATGAGATAGGCCGCGTCAAGTCCCTGCTTTTCATCGACGCGAGCGTCCAAAAGCTCGCCATCTCTGAAAAACAGGACGCCCTTCATCCCCGATCCTTTGTCGTGCAAGCGTATTGTGCATGTTCTTTCCTCCATTTCCATCAATTGGAGGAATATACCAGATGAAACGCCATGGAGTGTGCCCCCATCGGATTCCTTCCGAAGCGTTTTCATGATGTGTTTTGCTAAATCCTCTATCAAAAAGGGTTTGCTGATATATCCGACAGCCCCCCCCTCCTGAGCGAGCCGTTTCATCTCGGATGTACTGTATCCTGTAATGATGATTACAGGAATTTCAGGATATTTTTCCATAACATGAGCGAGCAGACTGAACCCATCCATATTTGGCATTTTAAGATCTGTCACAACGAGAGATATCGGATGGCGTTTTAACTGATTGACCGCATCGACCCCATCCTCAGCCAGCACGGCCGTAAAGGTTTCGCGATATTTCTCTAGTCCTTCTTTTAGAGCTTGCAACATTTCCTGGTCATCATCGACAAAAAGAACTTTCCGTATCATCTATTCATCCTCTATAGCAGCCTAAGATGCCCTGTCGATATCAACAATTTTGACACCGGCCACATAATCAACCGCTTCGTATTTTTTGATATTGCCCACCTTTCGGGCAATATCGTTTAGTTTTTCAATTTGCGATTGCATCTTTACCATGCTGTTGTAAAGTCTATCATCAGGTTTGATTATAGAAAGCGCTTCATTTATAATATTCGTTATAATCGTCAATGGCTGGTTGAACCTATGGGCTACCCCGCCAGCCATTTCAAGCACGCCCTGGAATTTATCACGATTGGTTTTATCCCGGATTTGCCTTACTTTTTCCGTAACATCACTGACAATACAATTGATTTGCCTTGAACGCCCTTCGTTTTTTTGCACGGCTGTTTCGATACGTATGAAACGCTCCTGCTGTGTATTGCCGCTAAGTTTCAGAATAATTTGTTCCCGTCCAATACGAATTGTATCGCCTAGGAAAAGGAAAAACAGCTTCTGATCCTCCTTTGCCAAAAAATCGGCAAAAAGACGCTCTTTTAAATCATGTCCGTTATAACCGATCAGTTGTTCAGCAGCGTGATTCGCCTGTAAAATGATACCTTTAGGATCCAAAAGAAAAACAGCGGACTCGATTGTATCCATTCGGTCTATCAGGTTATTATAACCGACGGATTCCTCGATTTCACCCGTAATGTCACGAACAAGACCATCGAGGAATACGGCCTCGCCATCATCATCAATAATGGCTTTGGTTGTTACCGAACACCAAATGGGCGTCCGATCCAGCCTTGAAAAAGGTACCGGCATTTCACTTATCATGCCATTTTGTAGAACAGCCTGAACCAGTGTCCCGCGGTCTCTTTTATTCCGATAGAGCTTAATTTCGGGAAATCCAATGGCCTCGTTTACCGACTCAAAACCAAATATGCGCGCGAATGGGTCGTTACAAAAAGCGATTTTGCCTTCGACCGTGACGCGATATACGGCTACGGGCAAGTTCCGAACAAACTCTGAATAATTGCGTAAAGAAGCATCCATAATTGATGTAAAAAAATCGCGTATGGTTCACTACAGCACGGCAGAAAAATCAAAATTTGATTCCAAAAGTTTCAACTTCTTCTTTATACTTTTTCATCCACGTGGCAAGATTACTCTTGAAACGATCTGATGCCTTGAGTTCTTCGGAAAGTTCCGAAATTGATTCCATGACGCCTTTCGTTAACTCTCCGTCGGTCGTACTGCCGTCGAAAGTGATTTTCTCATCGGCGTACTTGAACTCAGCGGCAAAAGGATCAAGAAATGGATATCGGTCAGCTTTTTCAACAAATTTGCGTCTTAAAAGGGTCGCAAAATCGGTATCGATACTTTTGGTGCCACGAACCGTACGTTCAAAGATGGCAATCATTTCCTCCATTGCTACAAGAATACGCTTGGAGGGTTTATCAGAGACTTCTTCAGCATCCAATTCCATCTCGTCATCTTCAGCTAATTCGTTCTGATTCAATGGTATCCGGCTTACATGAAAAGACCCGCCATGGTCTTTTGTCAACTGAATAAGCCTTTTCTGATCGTCAACGTCCCTGAGGCTGTCACCTTTCCCCCAGCTGTAGGAACCACCAGCGATCTGGCCATTATTAAAAAAAATCAGACCGCCACCCGTTTTATCATTTATGAAAACCTCAATAAAGCCGGTCAAACCTTCCGATTTCATCTTCTTTATCAGCCCCTCTAAATCCGTAAATTCGGTTGAGAGGTCTTGATAAATTTTTTGTGCATCTGGAATCGTAGACCAAAAATAAATATCTTCAGGCCTAAGGATATAAACACTCAAAGCATAGTTTGTTGCTTCAGACGATTTGATCAGGCGATCGACAGCATCTTTGCCCTTGGTCCTGTCTTCCTTTTTTAGAAATAACCCGTTTAGCACCTCGTCTTTATCAAAAAAAATAATTCCTTCAGACGACATGGATTTGAAATATAGCCCACCACAACCCACTTCACCTTGATAGTGTTCAATGAGCCGCTCAATCTGAACATAATAACTGTTCATATTTCCGATAATAGGATTTTCTTTGGGTATAACAATCATTCTGATTCCTGAGCATCAAATGATAAAATGGGTCCAACGGGTTTACATCTATTAATTACGCTTTCTCCATTTACCAAGATGCAGAATATGTTGTGACAATTACAAACATTCAAAGCCAATGCCGCAGCCCTTTTCAGAATGGATACACTGTAGCTTTTGAACAGGCCTGCGGCATTCAAGAGAACTGTTTTTAATCAATTCACCTACCGCTCTATTAACTGTTTGTCATCTTCTCCGCCGCCTTAATCGTTCTATCGACAAACGGATACTATCCTGCATCCGCGTAATAGCTTCAGCCAGGTCACCAATCTCGTCTTTAGATTTATTTTCAATTTCCACACCAAGCTCCCCGACACTGATCCGGTTGGCTGCATCTGTCAGTTTGCGTATGGGGGTAACAATCGCCCGGCTCGCAAGATAGGCAATTAAAACAACGACCACAAAGGTCGCACCCATAAGAATAAACGCATAGGTTTGAGCCTCTTTTAGGATAACAAAAGCTTCATTTCTTTCCTGCTGAGTGGCCAGAGTCCAACCCAGATCGGTTTTTTGGGCAAACCCAATAGCATCGCGGCCGGTATCTTTAAATTCTATCATTCCCTTTTGTTTTCTATTACTCGCTTTGACAAGATCATGTTTGCTAAAATCTTCCTGTTTTTCTACAAATTCCTTCTTCTGGTGGGCAACGACTTTACCGTCTTGATCGACCAGAAAGGCGTATCCTGTCTGTCCTTGACTCCATGTAGCGATACGTTTGCTGATGGCATCCCGGGTCATTGCAGCGGCAAGGACGCCGATCATCTGGTTGTTTTTCTTAATGGGTACGGCAATAACGAGGGCAGGCTTTTTGGATGTTTTTCCTATCAGATTCTGCCACGCAACTTCCTTGCCTGAGGTGACGTCCTGGACATATTGGCGATCCGAATAGTCTTTCAGGTCTTTTCCGTCGTTTCTTGCGACATTCATCCCATTGATGTCGGTTGTGAAAACCAAATACATCCAAGGGTATTCCTTTTGAACGGTTTTAAGCAAAATTTCCTGCTCGAAACGATTCATGGATTGTATGCCGGGCATCTTGGCAACCGCCTTTAAAACCCGCACATTCTTGTCAATCCATTCGTTGACTTCATCAGCCAAAGCAGTGGTTATCTGGTTGCCGAATCGCGTTGTATCGGTGAGAATACGGTCGTTGGTTTGTTTAAATGAAATGACGAAATATATTGCTCCGGGCAATAAACTGACCAGCAGCATCAATAGAATGACTTTGGTTGTCAAACCCATACCTGTTTTCTTTTTCCGACTCTCAACCCTTCTGGCGGTCGATTCTCTTGCGGGCTTAGCTTCCGGAGACGCCGTTGCGCTATCATCAAAAGACGCTTCCTGCGACGCATTATCATCCTGTACACTGGGCACCGCAGGTGTCGGATCCGGCGTAACATCAGGTTCTTTTACGCCCTCTTGTTTTGTAACGGTGATAACATGCGAACATGCCTTGCATTTGAAGCGTGCTTGATCACCTTTGATTTTAGCAGGGTCGATCTTGTATTTTTTCCCGCACTCCTCACAAATTACGATCATGGCCTACTCCTTGTCTGCAATATCGACAAATTTCTGGAATGCCAGATGGGATCCAGATCGGTTTAAAACGCCGACAACCTGAATTGTTCAATCCGATGTGTCAAATTTTATGCAAAGGTGATGATACAGAGCGTGTATCAGTAGCCTTTTTCTCTAATTTTCTTTACCATGTTCTGTTTGAATTCTGTTTTCTTTTCCTCTCGCTGAATCTCTTGGGCCAGTAAATTGATGAGTTCAGCGGCACGATGGGTTGGAAAATTATTACGGCTAAAGCCCAGATCTTCCAAACCATCTTCCACAATGACCTCTCCTAATGGACCGATGGCCATCGAAAGTTCCGTAATCATATATGAAATAAACTCGTTATCGACAACAGCAATGCCGACTTCAACCGTTTCAATCAATTTCAGTTCGAGAAGTTTACCGGCAGCTTCACGTAAGGTCGCCATGTTGAGGCCAGTCTCTTGCGCAACCTGGCGAAGCGCTTTTTTTCCGTCGAGTGCCATAAGGACACTCAACATATGACCATCGAGAGAGAAGTTCCCTAAATCATCCCTAACAACCGGCTTAAAGATTAGATCAGAAATATCTCCAGACGATAAATCCATCGCCTACCTCCTCATCTCTTTAACCCAATGCATTCGTATCCGTCGATCAGAGGCGTCCTATTCTTTTACGCAACCGAGCTTAATCCCGAATAATCGCATCAAGATTTTGCGATCCGTTTCAGTTCCTTTCGGATACCAACAAGTTCGCCCAAAATAGCGTTTTTCAGATTATTTACAACTTCATCAAAATAGGCTTGTGTTATCCCACCAGAGCCTTGGACTGGGGTAGCCTTGGCATTTGCCTCACCGGCCGGGGGTTTCTTCGGGCCATTACCCTCCGAAGCCCCCGCGGTCATCGTAGACGACCGAGAGGGCTCAGGTTCCCTCACAGATTCTATTTGTTCTTTTAATTCTTTGTATTTATTGAGTTCAATATAGAGCAACTTTTTCTTTTCGGAAGGCGATATTTTCCCAGGAGAAACCGCTTTTTCAAAACTTTCATAGACTGAATTTAACAACTTGAACGAACTGGGATGCGCTTTCCCTTTATTGGTTTTGACATACAACCCCAGGGAGCCAAGTAACTGCAGGAACATAACAATAATTCGATCTTCCCCAAAGCGCGTTTTGAGTGAATCGATCTGATCAAGAAACCGCTCCATGATATCGTCCGTAATCTCCCATTCTATGGACATAACGAGCGATTTCAGTTCATCTAAAGGGTCTTTTGAAGAGCTACCGACACCTTTGGGCATCTCTTCATCCAGGCCGTCTTCATCAAAAAGTGAATCCAAACGGTTCTCCAACTCGCTGTCCACTTTCTTTTCCTGAAAATCATTGCTCAACGGCCACCTCCTATTTGAGTTCGTCCTTGATAGAGGTCATCGTCATGGTAATAATCTTTTTTAATGTCGGGACGACATTGGAACCTGTTACGGCGCTCGCTTCAAAAGCCGGGCGTTTAAGTTGGCTATTGAGATCTTTCTCCATTGTAGCAAATGGAAGCAATGGAATTCCCTGTTCCGCGAGGTCAACCTTGTTGTACTGAAAAACAAGCGGAATGGTAAAAATGCTCTTTTTATAGTTCTTCAGATTTTCATGCAGGTTTTTTAGCGAAAGGATATTCTTTTCCCTTCGGACGGCCATGGAATCCGCGACAAATACGATACCATCGGCGCCGCGAAGGACCAGACGACGGGTCGCGTTATATTTTACTTGCCCGGGGACGGTATACAATTGCATCTTGGCGGTATAGCCGTTAATTTTCCCAATATCGATAGGGAGAAAGTCAAAAAAAAGTGTTCGATCACCATGGGTTTTGACGGTAACCATCTCCGTCTGGATGCGTTCATTGAACTTGGTATAAATATATTCAAGGTTGGTAGTCTTCCCGCCGCGACCGGGACCGTAATATACGATTTTGACCTGAACTTCCTTCTTTTTTAAATTTACAAATGCCATTGAAATTTTACCTGCCGTCTATAGTCATATGATTATGAAATCCCTGGCCGGCACCATTTTTCAGGGTGTGTGGATGGGCTCTAGAATTTTTTTAATTTTTTCAACGGATTCGGCAACTTTCAACCTAAGGAAACCAAGAGAAAGGTCGTTTCCAAAGAGGGTAATCAGCAGAAACTCTGTCAAAACTTTGCTGAAATGAATATTTTCCTTTTTTCCCTTATGAAACAGAAGGGAAAATTCTCCTTCCCCCACAATCTTGGCCATTGCACTTACGGCGCCAAAATTGCCCGCCGCCAATGCTGCCAGGGAATAAATATCATGTTTATTCTCCCCGTCGTCGAGGCTGGCGATAATGTTTCCAGACATATCGATAAGGAAGACACAATGAACACCGATGTCGACCAAATCCGTCTGGAGAATCTCGTCTATACTATCGAGCTGTTTCTGGCCAAGCGTATAAGACAATTGATGTACCTCCCTGAATATATTCGGCTTATATCCAAGCCGCCCTGAGCTTCCTTCAGGCGCTTATATGGGGGTTGCAGGCCATTCGGCCGATAGCGCCCCGCATGCTTCGCAAACCTTTATCACCGTACATTTCAAAATACGATTCTAATGGTCTTCAATTTTTGGAATTTTCTGTATGGACGCATCACCCATCATCAGGTGACGCTTAGGCAGCCCCCGTCCGTTACACAATTTTTCATAAATAGCAGAAAAAATAGTGTTTTATCAAGAAAAAACTCAATCTCCCCAGCGATATCGCGATGCCAAAATGGTTGGCGAAGCTCCAGGAAACACAGCGCCGTCCCGATACCTTTCCCGGCTAACCCTGCTCTTTGCCATCCGCATTGCCCCTTTGCGGCTCAAATTTCATCACGACGGACACTTCGCTCCCGCCACTGACCTTGATGCGTGCTTCCGGATAGCATTTCCGGAATACCTTCAGCATGCCTTGGTTATCTTTCAAAACCGTAGCCGTGAACTGTTCATACTCGTTTTCCTTGGCGATACCTTCCAATATTTCAAGCATATAGGAAGCGATCCCCATTCCCTGGAAATCCTCACGAACAACAAAGGCCACCTCTGCACTGATCTCGTTTTCCTGGGCATATGTCCCGATCGCAACGATTTCCTGATGACCGGCTTTCTGAACCAGCCCAATCATGGACATATTCTTACGGTAATCGACGTTGGCCCATTGTTTCTGAATGATTTCATGGGAAAACAACTTCATTTGGTAGAAAAACCGGTAATAAATGGTTTCTTCTTGAAGCGAATAAAAGAAATTTCGGTATGCAAATTCATCTGAGGGCAACAAGGGTCGAAAATGCAGGGTCTTTCCGTTTTTGATATCCAGCGTTGATTTGTATCCTTCAAGGAACAGAAGGTCCTCCTGTGCGGGTGCCAGCTGATCGGAAAAAATATAGTGTCTGTTTTTCGCTGTCTGGATTAGCTGATCACGAAATTTCGGATGGGCAATCTGGGTAAGCTCCATGACCCGCTGGAATATGCTTTTACCCTGCAATTCAGCAATGCCGTACTCGGTGACGACGAAATTGACATCGGCACGCGTCGTGGCCACACCCGAGCCCTCACTGAGGTACGGCACAATGCGGGAAACACTCCCATTGCATGCGGTTGACGGCAGGGCAATGATTGAAAACCCACCGTCTGACATGGCGCTGCCCCTTAAAAAATCCACCTGGTCACCAATGCCGCTGTAAAAAAGTTGCCCCATCGAATCCGAGCAAACCTGACCGGTCAAATCGACTTCCAAGGCACTACTGATGGATATCAAATTGTCATTGCGGGCAATAACGGTGGGATCGTTGACGAATTCTGAGGAGCGAAAATAGAAAACCGGGTTATTGTCTACAAAACGATACAGCTTTTCAGTCCCCATGCACAGGGAAGCGACGACGCGACCGGGCAGTAGGGTTTTTCTTTTATTGGTAATAACACCTTTTTCAAACAGCGGCAGGAGCCCGTCTGTGATGAGTTGAGTATGAATGCCAAGATCGTTCTTTTGATCCAGATAGCGTAAAATGGCATTGGGTAAGTATCCGAATCCTATTTGGAGCGTGGCGCCATCCTCAACCAACTGGGATACAAAATGGCCGATGCGCATGGAGATCTGATTGTCTTCATGATAGGTCAGGGTCTCAACGATGTTTTCATCCTTCGGAACCAGATAATCAATTTCATCCACATGCACAAAGCTATCCCCCCATGTGCGTGGCATTCTGGGATTGATCTGGGCAATAACCATTTGGGCGTGGTCCATGGCCGAACGGGTAATATCGACCGATACACCCAAACTGCAATACCCGAAATGATCGGGAGGACTCACCTGAACCAATGCGACATCCAACCCGATGCGATGGCTTGAAAAAAGCCTTGGTATCTTTGATAAATAAGCTGGGATATAGTCGATTTTCCCTTCAAAAGCGGCCTTCCGCATTGTTTTGCTGATAAAAAAGAGTTTGAGATTAAAACGATTGGCAAATGACGGGTCGTCCACATAATCCGCCAAAGTGGACGACATCATCTGGTAAAGCATAATATCCTGCAATTGCTCGTTTTTTACCATGGCTCGAATTAGATGCTGGGGTTCACCGCATCCCGTTCCGACGAATACACGGCTGCCCCGCTTGATTTTGGCAATCGCCATCTCGGCGGAAACAACTTTTTCGGGGCAGCACATATTGATATCCATTGCGCACTCCTTCAGATTTTTTAAGGAACGTTGCTGCATGGTATTTCATCCCAAAACCACTGCTTAGTCAAGCAATGCCACCTTTGGGAATTTACTGCGAGGCCTAGATCTATATTTTCCGTTCTCAGGTGAATATCGCATCCGCCCAAAAAAGCATGCGATGATCTTTTGGCAAAACACGTATATATCCGGGCCCGCAGGACCCGGCTTTTGGTTCCCCCTGGAAGGGGGGATGCTCCAATCACGAGAGACAATAGGCGCCAGAAGACAGAATTCAGGAGCCAGAAGGATTTTGATGTCGCTTCGCTCCGTCTTTTGAAAAAAATCGATTGCGCCGAAGGCGAAAACCTTATTCTGACTTCTGGATTCTGACGCCTGAATTCCTATACGACGATTACGGCGGAGCCAATTATCTCCGACCTGGCACAGAGGACCAGGTTTTCTGGACCAAATAAAATTTTGGTCGATCCAGCCCGCATTAGATTTGTCATTGTCAACCGTCTTGCCGAACACTACTATGGTAATGACATTCAGACGCCATATTAAAACCAACCATTTTTCGTGTCACAGCAATGGCGTGCAAAGCGGGGGCGTCATGAAGAAGAAAGCGACGTGCAAATCATTTCGCCATTTAAAACGACTCTTGAGGGAGAATGACCTGCCGGTAGAAAATTTCCCGGCCGTTCGCATTCCGGACAGCGGCGGCAAGGTTCTCACTCCGCAACAGGAAAAGGCCCTCTTTCTTAAAGCCGTGGAAGGTGTCATACCATTGAAATCGGTGAACGCGGTGGCCATGCCCCCCCGCCGACTTCAGACCAGGCACCTGCCCAACGAAGATGACAATAGTCTGATATGCTTAGAAGATCTTATCGAAAACGGCCGTGGCTTCCATGTCGCGTATACGCCGGAGTATATTGAAGGCAAGGGGCATGATGTGCCCCATGAAATGGCACGTCGCCTTCATCAAGGCCAGTTTGCCATTCAAGCCCATATCGACCTGCATGGCATGACAGTCCGACAAGCCCGGGAGGCCGTCGACAAGTTTTTTCATCAGGCCGTTCGTCAAGGCCTGCGAATGGTTCTCATCGTTCACGGCCGCGGTCTTTCCTCACCCGTCGAACCGGTTCTGAAGTCACATCTCGTGAAATGGCTCCATCAGGGCTCCTGGCGAAAATGGGTCATGGCTTATACGAGTGCACGTATCTGCGATGGGGGGGCCGGCGCCACCTATATCCTGCTCAGAAGCCGCCCCCTTCCAAAACGTCTGCGCAACCCGCACCGCATATAGTCCGGATATTTCACGCAAAGAACAGCCGGCTAAATCGGCCAGAATAACCCTAACAGCCAGAAACTGAACATACCGGCCAGTACCGTGACGCCCAAAGAGCGCGTCCAGCATGCTACGCCAAATGTCGGAAGAGCCGCAACCAACTCAATGCGTTGAAAATCCAGGTGCGGTAAAGGTCCGGATGTCACCAGCAAGGGCGCCAGAAGCGCACTCAAAATGGCCACCGGAATAAAATCCAGCCAATCCACCAGCCACTGCGGCAGATCGCGACGACTCAGGAACAGCAGTGGCAGCCAGCGGGGAATAAAGGTCACCAGCCCCATAGCGAAAATCATCATCGTGTAATCCGGCCAGAATGCCCTCATGATGACAACCGCCTGTAATAACGCTTAATAGACGCCCCGCAAACCGCCGCCAGGGTGGATGCCACGATAATATGCCAATTGCTTGGCAACACCAGTGCAAGCCCTACCGCCAGTGCGCCGCCAAGGATGGCGGTGACAAGGTATATTTTTCCCCGCAATTGAAAAACGAGCAAACAGATGAACATCGCGATCAGAGCGTAGTCAATGCCGAACGCACCTTCCGGTATGTATTGACCGCCGTACCCACCGGCTACGGTGCTGGCAATCCAGGTTAAGTTGGCGGCATGATTGACCACCAAAGCGTGTTCAATATGCCAATCGCCTTCAAGCAATTTGGGGTAGTTGACCGCAAAACTTTCATCGGTCACGCCGTAAGCGAACAGTGTCAACACGCTGCGCGAACGCCCGCGAAAGGGTATGGCCAGGGCGGAACTCATAAGGAGGTGACGAAGATTAACGACAAACGTGGTGATGACGATGGTAAAAGCCGGCATGCCGCTGCTTATCATCGATACCGCAATAAATTGGGAGCTTCCGGCAAAAACAACAAGGGACATGAATCCGATGGCCAGGGGATGCAGGCCGGCCTTTTGCCCCAATACGCCCAAGGCCATGCCGATGGGTAAATAGCCTAAGCAAATGGGCCAGGCGGCCGATAGGCCGCGGCCCAGTACGGATGAAGCAATTGATGGCGGCATTGTTTTCCTGAGGCTGACTTGTTGCTCTAAAAAGCGACCCTGCCAATGGGCGGCGTGCGTTGGCGATCCATCAAGTTTAGCTGCGGCCCAAACGCTGCCGACACGCTAACCACGGCAGGTAAACCAAATTCTTGCAGACAAGTCAATATTTTGATTGACAAATCAAACTAACATTATATATTAATAAAGTTTAAACATTAACTTGCCAAAAGAATATCGCCCGGATCGATGGTCCGGGTGATTTTTTTATGGTTGCGGGGATGACCGCTGACAGACGGGCGCGACAACCCCGAGAATGGTTTTCAGACGAACATCGCAGAGGATCGCAACATGAAAACGGATATTCAAAGAGTTAGAAACATCGGTATCAGTGCCCATATTGATTCCGGAAAAACCACCCTGACCGAACGCATTTTGTTCTATACCCAGCGCATCCACGCCATTCATGACGTCAAAGGCAAAGATGGTGTAGGCGCCACCATGGACTCCATGGAGTTGGAAAAAGAGCGTGGCATTACCATCGCTTCTGCCGCCACCTACTGCGAATGGGATGGACACGAAATCAATATCATCGACACCCCGGGCCACGTGGATTTTACCATCGAAGTGGAACGTTCCCTGCGGGTACTCGATGGCGGTATCCTTGTCCTCTGCGCCGTCGGCGGGGTTCAATCCCAGTCGATCACCGTCGATCAGCAGATGAAGCGCTACAAAGTCCCTTCGATTGCCTTCATCAACAAATGCGACCGCAGCGGTGCCAACCCTTTCAGGGTAATTGACCAGTTGCAGGACAAACTCGGCCACAAGCCGGTGGCCCTGCAAATCCCCATCGGTTTGGAAGCCGATTTTGAGGGTATCGTGGACCTGGTCCGCATGCAGGCCATCTACTTTGATGGTGATAACGGGGAATCCCTCCGTATCGAAACAATCCCGGAAGCCCTGCAGGAGGAAGCCAATCAGCGGCGTGAGGAACTCATCGACGCGGCCACCATGTTTTCGGACGAACTGATGGAAGCCGTCCTTGAGGAACAGGACCTCCCGGTCGAACTCGTTCATGCCGCGCTGCGGGAAGGTGTTTTGCAGCGGGGCATTACCCCCGTATTTATCGGATCGGCCTACAAAAACAAAGGCGTACAACCCCTGCTGGACGCTGTTACGACCTACCTGCCCTGTCCCGCCGAGGTCGAAAACACCGCGCTCGACACCGAACATGACGAAACCCCGGTTACCCTCAGCAGCCAGCAGACCGATCCTTTGGTAGCACTGGCCTTCAAACTGGAAGACGGACAGTACGGCCAGCTGACCTACATACGCGTCTACCAGGGACGTCTGGCCAAAGGCGATACCGTGATCAATGTCCGCACGGGCAAGAAGGTCAAAATCGGCCGGGTGGTTCGCATGCATGCCGACCAGATGGAGGATATCGAGGCCATCCCGGCCGGTTACATCGGCGCCTTGTTCGGCATCGACTGTGCGTCCGGCGACACTTTCGTGGCCCCGGGCCAGAATCTCACCATGACGTCCATGTACGTGCCCGAGCCGGTCATCTCGCTGGCCATCAAGCCGGATGACCACAAGGCCGAGATCAACATGTCCAAGGCGCTCAACCGCTTCACCAAGGAAGACCCGACCTTCCGGACGTATGTCAGCGAAGAAACCGGCGACACCATCATCTCCGGCATGGGAGAACTCCATCTCGAGGTCTATGTCGAACGCATGAAGCGCGAGTACGCGGCAGCGGTCAGCACCGGAAAACCCCAGGTGGCCTATCGCGAGACCATCACCGCCCAGGCCGAATTCGATTACATCCACAAAAAGCAAACCGGCGGGGCCGGACAGTTCGGGCGGGTTGCCGGCTTTATCGAGCCTCTTGAAGATGGTGAGTTCGAATTTGAAAGCAAGATCGTGGGCGGTGCGATTCCGACCCAATACATTCCGGCCTGCGAAAAGGGCTTCCGCAATTGCCTGGCCAAGGGTCCCAAAATGGAATTCCCGGTGACCGGTATCAAAATCGTCATCAATGATGGTGCTTCCCATTCGGTGGATTCATCCGACATGGCCTTTCAAGCGGCTGCCCGCGGGGCCTTTCGGCAGGGATATGCCAAAGCCAAACCCGTGATTCAGGAACCGGTAATGAAGGTCGTGGTGGAAACACCCAACGAATTCCAGGGGGCTGTTATGGGGTCCTTGAACCAGCGCCGCGGCATGATTGTGGGCTCACAGGATGAGGGCAGCCAATGCGCTATCGAGTGTCAGGTTCCATTGGCCGAGATGTTTGGCTATTCCACGGTCCTGCGGTCCCTGACCCAGGGCAAGGCGCAATTTACCATGGAGTTTGCCACCTACCGCCAGGTACCGCAGTCGGTGGCGGAAGACCTCGAAAAACAACGTCAGGCCGAAAAGAAGCAGGTGGCCTAAGCGCACGAACGCATCTTTTAAGCGGAACGTTTTCCATTGCGGTGGCGGCGTTCCCGGGTTTCCCCTTTATCCTATGACAAGGAGACTGTTAAAAGATATGCGCTCGCGTATAATCCGGCCGGCAATAGATCGGCTACAACCCGTCGGGTCGCCAGCCACAGCTTCCAGAGAGGCTCAACTTCCCTCTCTTAAGCCGAAAGGACGGGTCATCACCATCAGGGAAAGGAACCTGACCACGATGAAAAAAGATCTTATTTTGAGAAATCCACTGCACCAGCTTGGGTTGACCTCGGAAGACAGTCTGCCGGACGGCGCTTTCGGTGCTGTTTTGGCCCGTGCTGGCATCGGCAAGACCGCCTTCCTGGTCCAAATCGCCCTGCATACCATGTTGCGTGACCGCAATATTCTTCACATCAGTCTGGAAGACCCGGTGGACAAGGTTACCTTATGGTACCGGGAAGTTTTCAACCTGTTGGCGGAAAAACGAAATTTGCGGGCCTCGGCCTCTCTTTGGGATGAGCTCCTGCCCCACCGATTCATCATGACCTTCAAGGTGGAAGGCTTCAGTGTGCCCAAGCTCAAGGAGCGTTTGACGGATTTGATGGAGCAGAATATTTTCCGGCCCCATACCCTCATCGTTGACGGCATGCCCTTCGACGGAGATATCCGCCATCAGATTGAAGAATTGAAAGCGCTATGCGCCGCCACCGGCGTCCGCTGTTGGTTTACGGTGCGTACCCACCGCCATGAAGCGCCTACTCCCGATGGGATACCGCCCCAATTGACTTCCCTGCAAGACCTTTTCGATGTTGCGGTTCAGCTATTGCCGGAGGGCAAGGATATTCACATTCGCATTTTGAAAGGTCTGGAAACTTCTACGCAGGAGACGGCTGCGAGGTTTGACCCGGCCACCATGCTCATCAAGGAATCCCAATAAGGCCAACCCGTCTACCGCCGCTCGCGCAAGATCTCGTAGGCCGACTGGATGACTTTGAATTTTTCTTCGGCCAGGATCTGAAACTCCGAGCCCAAATGGGCCAGCTTGTCCGGATGATAACGGGCGGCCAAACGCCTGTAGGCCGCCTGAATCTCGGCTTGACTGGCCCCGACTGGGACCCCCAGAACGTCGTAGGGATTTTCTGGGGGTTCCGCCCCGTCCCGATCCGTTTCTGCGGATGATGCCTGCGCGTGCTCCTGCGTCTTGCCCGATTCGTCATCCCCTCCGGGCACCGTCCTGCGGGTGGGCCGTCGCCCCCGCCAAAAGAATAGATACCAGACCAGCCCCAAGAGGAACAGATCGTCCAGCCACCCCCACCCAACAAGCAGATCGGGCAATAAATCAAAAGGCACCAAAGCGTACAAAAGTGCCAAAGCGGCTAGCATCCATTTCATGCCATGACCTCAGACCTCATTCGGCAAGCTAAGCCCTGCAAACGCAAACCGCCCGGGGCCTAAGCCAACCGGGCGGTTTGGGAAAAATGCGAGAGGGTCGCTACCCCCCAAGGTAGGCTTTCTGAACCTCGGGATCGTTGAGCAAGTCGGCCGACTTGCCTTCCAGAACGAGATTGCCGTTTTCCAATACATAGCCCCGGGCCGAAAACTGCAGGGCCAGGCGGGCATTCTGCTCCACGAGCATAATCGCGGTGCCCTCCTGCTGGTTGATCTCTTTGAGGGCATCGAACACGTTCATCATTAAAAGCGGAGCCAATCCCATGGAGGGCTCATCCAGCAGCATGACTTTGCGCCCGCTCATGAAGGCGCGTGCGATGGCAAGCATTTGCTGTTCGCCGCCGCTCAGCGTTCCGGATTTCTGATTTTCGCGCTCTTTGAGCCGGGGGAAAATGCCGAACATGCGCTCCAGGTCTTTTCCGATCTGGTCGTTATCCTTGCGGGCGAACGTGGCCAGCTTCAAGTTCTCCATAACGGTCAAATTGCCGAAAAGCCGCCGCCCTTCCGGAACATGGGTAATGCCGAGTTCGCTTACGACCTGATCCGCCGGAAAATCCAGAAGGTTTTTCCCGTCATAGGTCATTCGGGTCCCCTCTTCCACCTTGACGAGTCGGGATATAGCCCTGAGGGTGGTGCTTTTGCCGGCACCATTGGCGCCGATGATACAAACGATTTCCCCGCTGTCGATCCTGAAGTCGATGCCATGCAGGGCCTTGATGTTGCCGTAGGATACTTTGAGATTCTCGACTTTAAGCATTAATGCACCGCCTCCTTGCCCAGATAAGCCTCGATAACTTTGGGATTGCTCTGAATCTCCTCCGGCGTCCCCTCTGCAATGACCTCCCCGAAAACGAGGGTCTGGATTCTTTCACAGAGTTCCATCACCATCTTCAACCGGTGCTCGATGAGATAAATGGCCAGCCCGAGTTCCTGATGCACCGTGCGGATGATGCCCAGCATCTGATCCAGCTCTTCGGGCGTCATGCCGACGGTCGGCTCGTCCAGAAAAAGGATTTTGGGCTCGCTGGCCAAAGCACGGGCCATTTCGACCCGGCGCTGGGCACCGTAGGGAAGGTTGATAACAGTTTGATCGGCAAGATGGGCGATATCCATCAGCTCCAGCAACTCCAGGGCCTTCGATCTGCTGGCGGCCTCCTCCCGATTGCGCCTGGGCGTTCCGAAAAAGGCCCCCACGAGCCCGTAGGTCAACCGCGAATAGCGGGCCATCATCACATGCTCCAGCACGGTCATATGGCGCCAGAGGCACAAATTCTGGAAGGTACGCCCCAAACCACGCGAAGCCACTTCATGGGGCTGCAGGCCGATGATTTCCTCGCCATCCAGCGCAATGCGCCCTTCCGTGGGCGTATAGATACCGGTGATTAAATTGAAGATGGTGGTTTTGCCAGCCCCGTTCGGTCCGATCAAGGCACGGATCTGCCCCGGTTCGATGTCAAGGCTGAAATTGTGAACCGCCCGCAGTCCCCCAAAATAATGGGTCATGTTCTCCACTTGCAGCAACGACATGCTATACCTCTTTTTCTGATTTGTGCTTGGGTTGGATCAATTTGCGGACATCAAACTCCTTGAACGCCACCAGCCCGGTCGGTCGGTAAATCATGATTAGAATAAGCAAAAGCGGTATGATGATCCATTTAAACAGGGCCAGAGGGCGTAACATTTCGCTGAGCAGATTGAGACTGACGGCCCCGACAATGGACCCATAGACCGAATTCAACCCGCCGAAATAGACCATGGCCAGCACTTCAGCCAACCGTTGGACGCCAAAGGTATTGGGGTTGATGAAGCGAACGGTGTGGGCAAACAGGCCTCCGGCCACCCCGGCCCAGAAAGCCGCAAACAAAAAGGCCACCATCTTGGTGCGGCGCGTATTGACGGTCATGGCCTCGGCAGCCATTTCATCGTCCCGAACGGCATTCAGGGCTTTTCCCATGGTGGATCGCACAAAGTTGTTGATCACCCAGACGCAGATCACCAGCCAGATAAACACGGTCGGCAAATTGGCCAGATCGGGTTGCCCCTTGATGCCCCGGGCACCACCCATGAACTGCAGATTCTCGAACAGGCTTTTGACAATGAACATAAACGCCAGGGAAATAATCGCCAGGTAATCCCCCCGGGTTTTGAAGGAGGGAATGGCAATGAGCAAGGCCCCCAAAGCGGCGGCCACACCGCCTAGAATGAGTGCTATCGGGAAAAAGAAGGGGCCCAATGCTTCCGGCAACAGGGCTTTGCCGAAAAGACGGTCATTGACAAAGAAAAGGACCATGATGGCGGATGCGCCATAAGCTCCGAGGGACATAAACCCCGGATGAGAGCATGAAAATTCGCCCATGTACCCGTTGATGATATTCAAACTGAGGGTCAGCATGATGGCGATGAGGGTCAGTTTGAGCGTCAACTCCCGGTAGAGGCTGATATCCGACCATACATGCATGATGGCGTAAAGCGTGATCAGATGAATGGCCACCGGAATAACGATCGGCCATTGAATCATCTTTTCCGCCAGAAGATTGAAAGGCCGCGCCGTTATTTTCCCGACCAGGACAATTGTCGCTATGTAGATGACAGAGACATATGCCAGGGCGCCGGGAAGCAGAAGCGGATGCTTGAGCGCCAGCACGCACCCGAACAGCACCGGGACCTTGGGCAGGCCCAAAAGGGATGCCAACGCGTCCCCGACCTGGGTTTCGACCAAAACCGATATCAGACCGCCGAACAACCATGCCAGCAGGGGGATGTCACCCAGAAATTGGCGCAGGCGAACAAATCGTTTCGGTGTATCTATCGATGATGCACCATTTTTTTCGACCATATCAAACCCTCGTTCAGTCACTATAACGGATACACACGTCTATCACCGGCCGTGAGTCGTCCTAAAGCCGCAGCTTGGCACTGTGCGGCTCTCCAAAAAATCCATGGGGCCGGAAAACAAGAATCAGGAGAATGATGGAATAGGCAATCAGGTCCCTTACCGTGGACGGCATATAGGCGCCCACAAAAATCTCGATGAACCCGAGCAGGAATCCCGCCAGGCAGGCCCCTTTGATCGATCCCCTTCCGCCGAGGATAGCCGCCACAAACGCTTTCCACCCGTAGATGATCCCGATATAGGGGTCCAAAACAGGATAGGCGATGGCAAACAAAATCCCGGCGGCCGCCGCCAAACCCGACCCCAGCGCAAAAGTGAGGCTGGCAATGGTGTTCAGCGGAACTCCCATCAGCGGAATGACCACGTAATCAAAGGCCATGGCCCGCATGGCCATGCCCCAACGCGTGCGTCGGATGAATTCATTCAACGCCAGCATCAAAACCAGTGACACAACCACGATCATGATTTTCTTGTTGGTCACGAAAACACCACCCAGGTCATAGGTGGTGGATTTGATGAGGGAAGGAAAACGAATCCGCTGGGCGCCTAAGATGGCAAGGTTGCCGGTCTCCAGGATGATACCGATCATAAGCCCGGTAATGGCGGCGGACGCCCGGGGGGCCTCCCGCAATGGCCGATAACCGATACGTTCCACCAGCATCCCCACGAAGGACGTCAGGAACATGGAAATCAGAATGGTCAACACCAGAATAACCCAGTTGGGCAGGGCCAGCGCCCCCATGGCGGCCAGGGCGGTCAGCCCGGTAGCAACGCCGAAGCCGATGTAGGCCCCGACCATGAAGATATCGCCATGGGCAAAATTGAACAGCATCAGGATACCGTAAACCATCGAATACCCCAATGCGATCAAGGCATAGAAACTGCCCCACTGCAGTGCATTGATCAGGTTCTGGAAAAATAACTGCATTGAGTGGACTCCTCGTCTTCTCTCAAAGCGTCGGGCGCAGCTGAATGTCTGCGCCCTTCGCACGCATTCCCGGTTGGAAAGCGTAACTCAAATGCAACTGCGGCCGGCTGCCTGCTTCGGGCAACCGACCGCTTGGATTGAAGCAATCTAGGGGCAAACCGACTTGAAAAACTCGAATTCGCCCTTGTCGCTGATGCGAACGATAACCGCACATTTGATGGGGTCACCGTCGGGGGTGAACGTCATTTTGCCGGTAATGCCGGCAAACTCTTTGATGCCGGCCAGGGCATCCTTGACTTTTTCACGGTCTTTTTTCAGATCGCCGCTCAGTCCGCCCGTACCCTCGATGGCCGCCTGGACGATGCGCAGGGCATCCCAGGTCAGAGCGCCGACATCATCGGGAACATAACCATATTTTTTGTTGTAACGTTCGATGAATGCCTTGGTGGCGCCGGTGGCACCGGCCGAAGCGTAGTGGGTGCTGAAAAACAGGCCGTAGCAGTCTTCGCCGCACAGCTTGACCGTTTCCGCCGATCCCCATGAGTCACTGCCCACGATGGGATTCTTCCAGCCCAGCTCATGGGCCTGCTGAACGATCAGGGCCACTTCGTTGTAGTACTGGGGCGTAAACAGGACCTGGGCACCGGAGTTGATGATATTGGTCAACTGGGAGCTGAAATCGGCGTCTTTCGTGGTGAAGCTTTCGAAGGCCACCACGGATCCCGGTCCGTTGTTCTTTTCCCAGGCTTCTTTGAACACCTCGGCCAACCCTTTGGGATAATCGCTGGCGACGTCGTAAAGGACCGCGGCTTTCGTGAAGCCGAATTCTTCCTTGATAAAGTTGGCCACGACCGGACCCTGGAAGGGGTCCAGGAAACAGCCCCGGAAGACAAAAGGACGATCTTTGGTGGTGTCCGGATTGGTGGACCAGGGGCTGATCATGGGGGTGCCGTAATTGTTGGCCATTTCACCGGCCGGAATGGCCTGGGAAGATGCCTGGGGCCCCACGATGGCAAGGACCTCATCTTCGGTAATCAGCTTGGTCGCCGCCTTGGCAGCCGATTCAGGTTTGGATTCGTTGTCTTCTACGACCACTTCGACATTGTATTTGACGCCCCCGACTTCAAGGCCGCCAGCCGCATTGATATCCTCCAGCCACATTTCGGCGGCATACTTGGAACCTTCGCCGACCTTGGGGATATCGCCGGTAATCGGCGCGTTGATGCCGATTTTAATCGTTTTTTGTGCGGTCCAGCCGCAGGGTGCCAGGGCCAGCCCCAGAACAAGGATTGCCACGAGTACCAGAAAACCTTTTCGCATTACGACCTCCTTTTGCTCTGCCTTTTGTTGGGATGAAGCGGTTAAAGAAAACAGTAAGCGTGGGCCATATCAGCTTAAGCTTGGGTGCATACCATGCCGTCCGTAATAATTCAATATTTAAGTCGGTTACCCCTGCCATGCGTTTATTTCTTCATGATATCGGCAACCAACTCCCGCATAATCGTCATCAGGTTTTTCCCTCGTTTACGGGCCACACGGTGGGCTTCGTCCACCAGCAGAACGGCTTTGGCGGACAATTGGTCCGGGGGCAGCGGCGCTCGCGATTGCTGCTGCAGATGCCACTGAATCAATCGGGCGGCCATCTTTTCTTCCTGTCGGCGTATGAATCCCATCAGTGCCTTCTCAACAATATCTGTGGCGGCAAAAGGTCGGCCGACCCCGCTAAAGGTGTTTGACCCACAACATATTCGTGGTGCCGGCCGCGTACATGGGTCTTCCAGCGGTGATCACCACCAAATCACCCGGCTGGACCTGGCCGCTCTGCAAAGCCGACTCCGCCGCTGTTTCGATCATTTCGTCCGTATCGTCGGAGAGCGACAGATAGCAGGGCGTGCATCCCCAGCACATGGCCAGACGACGGACAGTCTTTTGGCTGGGGGACAGGGCAATGATACGTCCACGCGGCCTGAAGCGCGCGACATGACGCGCCGTGGCCCCCGACCGGGTGGTGGCCACTATCGCCGCGGCATTGAGATTATCGGCCAGGTTGCATGCCGCGGCGGCCACCGACTGGGAGATACCCAGATTGTGGACCTGTTTGAGATAGCGCCGATAGGGGAACCCCTCCTCGGCGGCCCGGGCAATATTGGCCATGAACTGTACGGCCTGAACGGGGTATTGGCCGCTGGCGGTTTCCTCGGAGAGCATGACCGCATCGGCACCGTCCAGGACACCGTTGGCCACGTCGGCCGCCTCGGCCCGGGTGGGCCGGGGCGCATCCACCATGGACCGCAGCATCTGGGTTGCAATTATCACCGGACGTCCACGCCGGTTCGCCTTCTGGATAAGCATTTTCTGGATATTGGGAACATTCTCAAGGGGTATCTCGACCCCCAGATCCCCCCGTGCCACCATAATGGCATCCGCGGCCTCCACAAGGTCATCGACGTGGTCCAGGGCCTCATGCTTTTCGATCTTGGCAACGACGGGGGTCTTGCGGCCCTCGGCGGCAATCAAAGCCTTGATGTCTCTAATATCATCCGACGTGCGGACGAAAGAAAGGGCCACATAGTCCACATCATGGGCCAGCCCGAACTTGAGGTCTTCCCGGTCTTTATCCGTCAGGGCCTGGAGCTGCATGCTTCCCGTGGGCAAATTGACCCCTTTGTGGGACGTGAGCAGCCCTCCGGTAATAACACGGGTGGTGATATCGGCGCCAGCGCTGCGGACCACTTCCAACTCCATCATCCCGTCGGCCAAAAGCAGCCGGTCGCCCACCTTAACATCGGCCGGCAGGCCGCGATAGGAGACGGAAACCCGCCCGTTGGTGCCGGGCACCGCATCGCTGGTCAGGATGAATGTTTCCCCGGGTTTGATCTGAATGCCCGGCTCCGGTATCTGCCCCACCCGGATTTTCGGACCGCAAAGATCCTGCAGGATGGCCACCGGGCAATTGAGTTCATCGGCAATCGCCCGAATGGTTTTTATTTTGTCGGCATGATCGGCATGACTGCCATGGGAAAAATTGAGGCGGGCCACATTCATACCGCTTTTGATCATGGCGCGGATGGTTTCCGGAGAACTGCTGGCGGGCCCGATCGTGCATACGATTTTGGTTTTCGGCATAGGGCCTCCTCCCCTGTTAGGGATGTTGACGGGGCGGCCGGTTGCTATTCGGCCGGGCTTTGGAATTCCCCATGGTAGCCGGCTGGCAGATCCAGAGAATAAGGTGTTCGAGAATAAGCCGCCCCGACTGGCCCGAACGCTTCAATTGCTGATCCGCCGCACTGATTTTTTGCACGGCCTGTTTCAATTCCAGCAGCGTGAACCGCTCGGCTTTCTGCAACGTCTTGTAAATCGGATAAGGACTGCGGCCCTTGGCCGCCAAGAAGAGATCGGATCGCCCCGTCGCATTGGTTTTTTTTCGACGTTTTTTTCCCTGTGGCGTGGTTGGCGCATTCAGCGTTAGGTGCCATGCGTCCAACCGGGTCTGCAACGCTTCATCATACGCTTTGATGGCCGGCAATACCTGGCTCTGAAACTGAGGGTAGGAACAACCGGGATGCCACAGTCGCCCGTGGGAGCTTGCCGTAAATTCCTTGGCCACCAACAGTCGCCGCATCTGGTTGGCCACCGCTGCCAATAGTGGCAACGGATGATCAAAGTCCCCACCGTTCAGAAGCGACTGCAGGTAAAAGAGAGCCTGCCCCAAATTGCGGTTCGCAACGGCCTCGGTCAGTTCATAGAGGGGATCACGCCGCGTCCGCTGGAGAACCTTTTTGATATCCGCCGCCTCAATTTTATCACGCTCACCCGTAAAATGCGCCAATTTTTCAACATTGGCGGCGACCGTCCGCAGGTCAAAACCCGTCAGCTCATACAGGGCCCGGCGCGCCCCCGGGTCCATATGCTTGCCGTTTTCCCGCAAAACTTCCTCGACAACGGCGTCCAAGACGCTTTCCTGGGCCATGCGGTCGGCTTTGCGATCCCCTCTGGGTACCGAACAGTCCACCACCAGACCTTTCTCGCGAATGACCTTATACAGCCGGCGGCGTTTGTCCACCACCGCCGTGGTCACAATGAGATGATGCCCGGCCGGGAATCCTTGGTCAATGGCCTGCTCCAGCGCTTGCTGAGGGTCGGCGGCCGCCGACACCTGCAATCCGTTCTGCCGGCAATAGTCGGTCACGGCCGGGACCCAATCCAGGTCGGCACCGGCCGTTTTGAAAACTTTCGCCGGTGATTCTCCCGTCATATCATCCAGGGTCATGCCCTGAACCCGCAACAGGTCCAGGAAATGGCGAGCCGCCTTTTTCATTTTACCGGTTTTGGCCGCTTTAGCCGCCTGTTCCCAAATGCGGTCCATATTCTGGCGTGAATGAAAAACGCGAGCATCGGTGAGGGCGATGATTTTGCACGTGGATAATAGCGAATAGGTATTGATGCGTTCGAGGGCGCCGGAAACGTTTTCGTTCGATCCGTCCAAAGCCTCGTAATTCATATTCCGGTCCGCATTGCCAAGGAAGGCCGTGAGCACTTTATCCAGGGCTTTCTGGTAAAGGACGTCTTCTCCGAACAGAAGACACACCGGAGGCCATGAGGGGCCGTCGCGGCCGTCTTCCCTTTTGAGAAAGTGCTCCAACTCGTGAAAATGGATATCGGTCATCTGTTCCGTGCCAATGCTGCGGCGATGGCTGGGGCGACCCGGGTCCGGAAATCGCCGGGCCTGAAACCTTACGGCGCTCTATACCGCACCTACTCCGGCATACGGCCTAAAACGACATGCAGAAGAAAGATGGCAATTCCGGTGGTAATCGCGCTGTCCGCCACGTTGAAGGCCGGCCAGTGCCATCCGTTGATGTAGAAATCCAGAAAATCGACGACACGGCCGAATCGAACCCGATCGATCAGATTCCCGATGGCCCCGCCGAATATTAGCGCAAAACCGATCGCCAGCCAGCGGTGGGTTGGCGGTGTTTGGCGATAAAACCAAAAAATCAGGCAGACCGCCAGGAAGGACATCAACAAAAAAACGATCCCTCGCAGGAGAGGGCTTTGCTGGGCCAGGAAACCAAAAGCGCCTCCCGGGTTCTGGACGTGGGTGATATTGAAAAAGCCGGGGATGACCGGAATGGTATGGTAGAGTTCAAGCCGATCCAAAATGATCCATTTGGTGGCTTGGTCCAGAACGACAATGCTCCCGGCGATCCAGCCCAGCCGGCTGTATTTCCGCCAGGCGGATTCCGTTCTTCCGGGAGGGGAGCCCCCCCCCCCGGCATGGTGGTCTTTGACGGTCATGCGTCATCCATCGGCAAGTCGATTTCCGCCAGTTGGGTTCGACAGCGCAGGCATACCGTGGGGTGGTCGCGGTCTTCCCCGACGGTGGGATCATGTATCCAGCACCGGTCGCATTTGTCACCGTCCGCCCGGGCCACACGCACTTGCAGTCCCTCGATTTCTTCACTCTGGAAGGCTTCGTTCAGGGATTCGCCCTTCCCGTTCAAGACCGCCTGGGAAACAATGAAAATATGACTGAGCTCGCGGTGGTATTCCTGGAGCACGTCATAGACGCCTCCCTGCACCGCAAGGGTCACCGCGGCATCCAGCGGATGGCCGATCAGTTTGTCGACCCGGGCCTTTTCCAGAGCTTTGGTGACCTCACCCCGGACACTGAGAATTTGCTGCCATTTCCCGGCCAGCGAATCGTCGATCCACTCCGGATTTTCTTCGGGCAGTCTCGCAAAATGAACGTTGTCCGCCTTATCTTGCCAGGCCGGCATGTGCTGCCAGATTTCATCCGCGGTGAACGCCATAATCGGCGCCATCATCCGCGCCATGGCACTGAGCAGCGTGAACATGACCGTCTGGGCCGAACGCCGTGCTTTTGAGGCCGGCGGGGAGGTATAGAGCCGATCCTTGAGGATATCCAGGTAAAAGGACGACAGATCCAGCACACAAAAATTGTGCAGGGCATGGTAGATGACATGAAAGTCATACTGCTCGTAGGCGTTGCGCGCCCGCCGTATCAGCTGCTGAAGGCGATGCAGGAGATAGCGGTCGATGTCCTGTAAATCATCGTAGCGGATCTTGTCCGCATCCGGATCGAAATCCTCGAGGTTGCCCAGCATGAACCGGCTGGTGTTGCGAATACGGCGATAGGCATCACTGAGTTGTTTGAGAATGGTGTCCGAAATCCGGATGTCGTCGCGATAATCCGCGGCCGATACCCATAGCCGGAGAATTTCCGCTCCGAACTTGTCGATCACCGTTTTGGGTGCCATGACGTTGCCCAGTGATTTTGACATTTTGCGCCCATCGGCATCGACCACGAAGCCGTGGGTCAAAACGGAACGGTAGGGGGCGGCCCCCCGCAAACCGACGGCCGTGAGAAGCGAACTGTGAAACCAGCCCCGATGCTGATCGCTGCCTTCCAGATAGAGGTCGGCCGGCCAACGCAGGTTTTCCCGCTTGTCCAGAACAGCGGCATGGCTGACACCGGAATCGAACCAGACATCCAGGATATCCGTCTCCTTGGCAAATGAATGCCCCCCGCACCCCTCACACACAGCCCCTTCGGGGATCAGGCGGTCGGCTTCCTCGGTAAACCAGGCATCCGCGCCCTTGTTGCTGAACAGGGCCTCCACCCGCTCGATCATGGCCTCGTCGATATAAAGCTTGCCGCAATCCCGGCAATAAAAAATGGCAATGGGCACGCCCCAGGCGCGCTGGCGTGAAACGCACCAGTCGGGACGGTTTTCGATCATGCCGTAAATGCGCTCCCGCCCCCAGTGGGGGACCCACTGGACACGATCGATCTCCTGCAGCGATTTTTGCCGCAGACCGGTTTTCTCCATGGAGATGAACCATTGGGGCGTGGCCCTGAAAATGACCGGTTTCTTGCACCGCCAGCAATGGGGATAACTGTGGGCCAGGTCTTCCTGGGCCAAAAGGGATCCATTGGCCTTAAGGTGATCGATAATGGGTTGATTGGCTTTGAAAACGAACTGCCCCTTGAAAAGCTCGACCTCGTCGGTGAAGACCCCACGGTCGTCCACCGGTGAATAGGCATCGAGCCCGTAGGCCAGGCCCACCTCGTAGTCCTCGCGACCATGCCCGGGGGCTGTATGCACGCAGCCGGTGCCGGCTTCGAGGGTTACGTGATCACCCAGCACGATGATGGAATCCCGCTGGTAGAAAGGATGACGGCAGCGTTTTTTCTCCAGATCGGCAGCCGCCAATTCGCTCACAATGCGATAATCGTCCAGACCGAACCGGGACATGCAGCTGTCCACCAATTCCTTGGCCAGGATGTAGATGTTGCCATCGGCATCTTCCACGGCGGCGTAGACGAAATCCGGATGCAGGGCGATAGCCAGGTTGGCCGGCAGGGTCCAGGGCGTCGTGGTCCAGATCACACAGTCGACCCGGCGGTCTTTTAGAACCGGGTCGACATCGCCCAGATCGTCGCTAAAAGGAAATTTGACGAAAATGGAAGGCGAGGCCTCGTCCGCGTACTCGATCTCCGCTTCGGCCAGGGCGGTCTGGCAGCTGCAACACCAGTGAATGGGTTTTTTGCTCCGAAAGAGACTGCCGTCCAGGGCAAAACGGCAGCATTCCGCTGCAATGGTGGCCTCATATCCATAGCTCATGGTGAGATAAGGGTTTTCCCACTCTCCCATGACGCCCAACCGCTTGAATTCCCCCCGCTGGATGTCGATGAACTTCTCGGCATAGCGGCGGCAGCGCTGGCGAACCTGGTTCAGGCTCAATTCCTTTTTCTTGGGCCCCAGTTCCTTGTCCACGTTGTGTTCGATGGGCAGTCCATGGCAGTCCCAGCCCGGCACATACACGGCATCGAACCCCATCATCTGGCGGGATCGTATGATGATATCTTTCAAAATTTTGTTCAATGCGGTACCAATATGAATATGCCCGTTGGCGTAAGGAGGTCCGTCATGCAGAATGAACCGGGGGCGTCCATTGGAACGTTGCCGGATTTCTTCGTACAGGTGGCGCTGCTCCCATTCTTTCAGGCGTTGGGGTTCGCGCTGGGCGAGATTCGCCTTCATGGGAAATTTGGTTTTCGGCAGGTTCAGGGTCTTCTTGTAATCCATGGACTCCTCCGGGCGATGGGAAAGATTGTTAAACGCTGACAGATACCGAGTATTGGAAAGCGTGTCAAGATAAGATAGGATTGGTATTTTGTTTATCCCCACCACATCCCGGGAAGTTGCAAGCCTTGGCTGGCGCCGCCTCGACATCATTCTGGTCACAGGGGACAGCTACATCGACAGCCCCCATATCGGGATTGCCGTCATTGGCCGCGTGCTACTGAACGCCGGCTACCGCGTCGGGATTATCGCCCATCCGGATGTTCACTCCGCAGACGATATCCGGCGACTGGGGGAGCCGCGCCTTTTCTGGGGCATCACCGCCGGAAGCGTCGATTCCATGGTTGCCAACTACACCCCCCTGGGCAAAAGGCGTCGATCCGACGACTACACCCCCGGCGGCCAAAACGAGCGGCGTCCCGACCGGGCGGCGATCGTCTATGCCAACCTGATCCGGCGCTATTGGCGACCGACGGCGCCCATCGTCCTGGGGGGAATCGAAGCCAGCCTGCGCCGGATTTCCCATTATGATTTCTGGTCCAACCGCATCCGGCGCTCGATTCTGTTCGATGCCCGGGCGGATGTCCTGGTCTATGGAATGGGCGAACAGACCGTGCTGGAACTGGCGGCGGCAATGGATCGGCAGACGGACTTCCGTACCCTGCGAGGCCTGTGTTATATCGCCTCCCGGCCGAAAGAAAATTATCTGCGTCTTCCGTCCCATACCGAGGTGTCCCGGGACCCGCAGGCGTTTACCCGGATGTTCCACCAGTTCTACCGCAATAACGATCCCCTTACGGCCCGGGGCCTCTGTCAGCAACAGGACACCCGCTGGCTGGTGCAAAACCCGCCGGCCTTGGCCCCGACCACCGCGGACCTGGACGCCGTTTACGAACTCCCCTATACGCTGGAGCAGCATCCCTTTTATGAGGCCCAAGGTCCGGTACGCGCTTTGGACACCATTCGGTTTGCGCTGGCAACCCACCGCGGTTGTTATGGCGAATGTCGTTTCTGCGCCATCGCCGTCCATCAGGGGCGCACCGTCTATGGGCGCAGCGAAGCCTCTCTCCTTCACGAAGCCCGCCGGATGACGGCTCACCCGCGTTTCAAAGGCATCATCAGCGACCTGGGGGGGCCCACCGCCAACATGTACGGCTTCGAGTGCGCCCGCAAACTGGAAAAAGGCGCCTGTCCCCAAAAGCACTGTCTTTATCCGCGGGTATGTCCGCACCTGCCGGTCAATCACGACCGCCTGCGGCGATTGATGCATGACCTTCGCCGGATTCCGGGTATCCGCAAAATTTTCGTGGCTTCAGGCCTGCGGCCCGACTTGATCCTCGCGGACCGCACCGCAGGAACCCGCTACCTCGAAGCCCTTGTTCGTCATCATGTTTCCGGCCAGCTCAAAATCGCCCCCGAACACAGCGAACCCCATGTTCTGGCCCGAATGGGTAAGCCCTCCATCGATGCCTGCATCGCGTTTCGCCAGCAATTCAACCGCATTTCCCGGCAGGCGGGGCTCAATCAATTTCTCAGCTACTACCTGATGGCCGCTTTTCCGGGGTGCACCATGGGCGACATGCAGCGTCTGCGTCATTTCACGCGCACCCATCTGAAAATAGCGCCGGAACAAATCCAGATTTTCACTCCCACGCCCTCCACCTACGGCGCCCTCATGTACTATACGGGACAGGATCCGTTCGACGGCGAGCCCCTCTTCGTGGAAAAAGACAACCGGGGGAAAAAACGACAAAAAGAAGCGGTTCTGCCGGCTCACCCGCACCGGCGTTCATACCCTAAACGTCGGGTTTCGCGCAAAAAAGCATAACGTTATCATTGGCTTGGCCCCAGCTTTACATTCCCGGCCATTATTGTTATATAGGCGCGCAACCAATCGTGGAGCAATAGGCTTCCCCGGTCGAATGATCGTTGCGAACGGCTGATTGCCGGGGACGGCCGAAACCATTTCTTGCCCTAACTCTGACCATCCGCTCACATGGCGACCGCAACGAATACGCCTTAAATGAAGCTTCGGGAGCATACCAGCGCTGGAATCCGACGCCTGCCCTGGCTGGATTTCATGAAATTCATCGCCCTGGCCGGGCTGCTGGTCTACGTCCTGCTCCTGGGGTCGGAAAAGTTGGGCTACTACTGGCAATGGTATCGCGTTCCCCGCTATCTTTTCAGCATGGATGCCGGCCAATGGGTGGCCGGCCCCCTTCTCAAAGGACTCGCCGTAACCTTAAAAATTACGGCCATCAGCCTGGTGCTGGCAACCCTTATCGGCCTGACGACCGCGTTTCTGCGCCTTTCCCGGTCCTTGCTGGGCAATCTCGTGGCCCGCGCCTATCTGGAGAGCATTCGCAACACCCCCTTGCTGGTCCAGTTGTTCTTTATTTATTTTGTGGTCGCACCGGTGTTCGACTGGAGCCGTTTTGCCTCCGCCGTCATGGCCCTCAGCCTGTTCGAGGGGGCCTATGCCTCGGAAATATTTCGTGCCGGCATCGTCTCGATCCACCGCGGGCAGTGGGAAGCCGCTTACAGTCTGGGGTTCAGCATGCCCCAGACCTATCGTCACATTATCCTGCCCCAGGCCACACGCCTGATTTTGCCGCCTTTGGCCAGTCAGGCCATATCGCTGATCAAGGATTCCGCGCTGGTGAGCACCATCGCGATTTACGACCTGGCCATGCAGGGGCAGTCGATCATCGCGGAAACGTATCTGGTATTTGAAATCTGGTTCGTAATTGCGGCCATCTATCTGGTGTTGACCGTATCCCTGTCACTATTGATCAATCTGCTGGAGCGACGTCTCCGAACGGCCGGTTGAACCCGCCGACAAAAACGACCGGAGCCGCTGCAGCCAACCATAGCAGCCAAAAGGAGCCAATCATGAAAAATCGCCCTGTTTTCCAGACATTGCTGGTCTTCATCGCCCTGCTCATGCTGGCGGGAACCGTTGCCGCCGGCGAACTGCAGCAAAAACTGATTCAGGAAAGCACGATCGACCAGGTCATGAAAAAAGGTGTCCTGCGCGTCGGCATGGACACCTTCGTTCCCTGGGCCATGCGGGATAAAACCGGCAAACTGATCGGCTTTGAAATCGATGTCGCCACCCGCCTGGCCGCCGACATGGGCGTCAAGGTGGAGTTCGTTCCCACCAAATGGTCCGGTATCATCCCGGCGCTTCTGACCGGCAAATTCGATGTCATCATCGGCGGCATGGGGATAATCCCCAGCCGCAACCTGAAAATCAATTTTACCCAGCCCTACGACTATTCGGGCATGTCCCTGGTGGCCAGCAAGAAACTGGCGGCCGGGTTCCAATCCCTGGAAGATTTCAACCGGCCCGATGTGGTCCTGGCCGTCAAACTCGGTTCCACCTCGGTGATGGCCGCCAAAAGATACATGCCCAAGGCCACCCTGCGCCAGTTCGACGGCGAGGCCCAGATTTTCCAGGAGGTCATCAACGGCAAGGCTCACGCTGCCGTGGCTTCGGCACCGACCCCGGCCTTCCAGGCCATCGAGCACCCCGACACGCTCTTTTTGCCGATCAAGGATACGTTCACCAAAGAACCCATCGGGTTCGCCGTCCGCAAAGGGGATGCCGACACCCTGAATTTTTTCAACAACTGGATCCAGTACGTCGCGGCCGAGGGGTGGTTGGCCGAACGCAAAGCCTACTGGTTCATGACCCAGGACTGGAAAGCAAATCTGCAATAACCCATGGGGACAGGGTGCCGCCATCGGCCCGCCGGCAGATGGGCCAACGGGCCGACGTGGCATCAGGACAGGTACGATACCTCTTGATTCTTTTCAATCGCCGCATACCGTTGCTTGACATCGTCCTTGGCGTATTGCTGTTGATAACGGCTTTTTATATCTATCATCGCGTATCCGCCGGCCTGCAGTACAAATGGCGATGGGAATTGATCCCCCAATATCTCGTACGCTATGACGACGACACCGGTCGCTGGGTCCTGAACACCCTTTCCCGTGGATTTTTGAACACCATCCGCCTCAGCATTTGGGGCACGATCCTGGCAACCCTCATCGGGGTGGTCATGGGGCTGACCCGCATCAGCCGACGGCCCTTCCGTCGCATGCTGGGGGCAAGCTATGTCGAACTCATCCGCAATACGCCGCCCCTCGTACTCATTTTTATTTTTTATTTTTTTATCAGTGATCAGTTGATGCCGCTATTGGGAATTCAGTCGCTGGCGGAGAATGCACCGCCTTCCATACAAAAGGGCCTGTCGATCCTGCTGGCACCGCCGTCGGAGCTTCCCGCCTTTCTGTCCGCCCTGATAACGCTGTCCCTTTTTGAGGGCGCCTATATCACCGAAATCGTCCGGGCCGGCATCCAGTCCATCGAAAACGGTCAGTGGGAAGCATCCGCAGCGCTGGGACTCACACCCCGCCAGCAGATGATCCATGTCGTGGGCCCCCAGGCGGTACGACGCATCCTGCCGCCTCTTTCCGGCCAGTTTATTTCCACCATCAAAGACTCCGCCATCGTGTCCGTGATTTCCATACAGGAGCTGACCTTTCGGGGGATGGAACTCATGGCGTCCACCTATCTCACCTTCGAAATCTGGATAACGGTCACCCTGCTCTATCTGGTGCTGACCCTCTCCTGTTCGCTGGCGGTTGAACGGCTGGATATCTTCCTCAATCGCAGTCGCAATGCCTAACGCCATGTTGCAATAGACGGAAGGGGCACGGCGCCATGCCGTTTGCCGGCGGGTCAAACCGTTGGACCATGTTTGAAAAACCATCAAAAATATGATTAACTTGATCCTATCGAACAACACCATCCATTCGGTTGCATCGACGCAAGGACAGAGGCATGGACCCCATCGACCTGGAGGGACGCAAATACAATGTAACCCTCTCCCGTCTGATCCAGACGGTGGTGGGCATGTCCGAAAAGCAACAGCTCATCATGCTGCGTCTGGCCGAAGAACTGCTCTACCGTCATAAAAAACCTGAAGTTCAGAAAGATTCCAGTGCCATCATGCGCGGCCGCCCCAGCCATCCCCGCAAGCCATCCTCACTGATTGTCAACTTTTCAGCCGGCAACCGCTTTTATACGGATTATATTGAAGATATTAACCCCAACGGCTTGTTTATCGGCACCAAAGAAGACTTCAAAGTTGGCGATGAACTCGCGCTGGCATTCTCCCACCCCAAATTTCCGGATATTTTCCGCGTCTATGCAGACGTCATTTACATCAAAGAAGATGGTATCGGCGTCCAGTTTAAAAACCTGACCAAGCAGCAGGAAGACCGCATCAATGCCCTCGTCAACTGGATGAAGGGGCGTGCGGCCTGATATCGGGCCCAGCCCGCCGACCGGTTCCCTCCCCTGAGCCTAAAATCAATCACAAGAAACTTTTATCGGTTGCCAGGAAAGCGATTCGTACATAGATTGAGCATTAACTTTTCGTTCATATGACGCTTAGGCACTATAGGAGAAATGCATGACTGCGGCCGTCGATCATTTAAAGAAAATTGCCCTTGAACTGCAAACCGCCTCCGGCAAAACGCCCTTTGAATTCATATGTGGCACCGCTAGCGAAGGCTTGTGCCCGTTTGAGTATGATCTTCTTCACAAGGTCACCGGCGATCAATTGCACCTGACCATACCTAGGGCCAAGCTTCTTCCGACCTTCGCCCATCTAAGCACCCCTCTGCGAACGGCACTCGCCTTAACAGACCTTCCCGAGATACTCGATCTAACCGTATCCATCACGTCCGTCAGCGAGCCCGATCCACGGGAAATCGTTCGGGCCATGGCCCATGCGGCTGACCAGAAGGGTTGCGGTGGAGATTGCGGGTGCGGATGCGGCGGGCACTAACCGCCACCAGTCCGGAGGGAAAGCATTCCCTTGCTAAAGGCTCCGAGCCCTGCGATATCCTGCTGATCCAGCCGCCCATTCAAGATTTCTATCTCACGGCCAAGCGCACCCTTCCCTATGGATTGATCACTATTGCGGCCGTCCTGCAGGACAAAGGCTACCGGGTTGCGATTCTTGACGGGCTGGCCCGGGGAAAATCACGTCCGGCGCCCCTCCCTCCTGAACTGGGCTACCTGGAAGCACTGTACGCCTCCGCAGACCTTTCCCCCTTTGGCCTTTTTCACCAGTACCGCCATTACGGCTATGCGCTTACAACCATTGCCGAAAAAGCCAGTCGCTCCGGCGCCTTTCTCATCGGTATCGCTTCCCTTTTCTCGGCCTATGAAGATATGGCCCTCGAATGCGCCCGTAGCGTTAAATCAATGTGTCCGGACGCCCGGATCGTACTGGGGGGGCACCATCCCACCCAGTTCCCGGATCGCGTTCTGGACCACCCCGCCGTGGATTTCGTCCTGCGCGGCGACGGCGAGGCGGGGTTACCGGTCCTGGCTGACAGACTTCGGGAAAAGGGACCGTTGGCGTCGGTTCCCGGCATTGCCTATGACAGGAAAAATGGCGAACGATGCATTCGTGCACCGGCTTATGTCGATTATCTGGATCAGTTGCCGACGCCGGCGACCGAATTGGTGAAAACCCGATACTACCGCCGAATGGGGGGGGACACACTGGTCATTGCCGCCAGTCGGGGATGCCCCATGCACTGCTCCTACTGCTGCATGGGCGCCCATACCGGCATCCCCTACCGCCGCCGCAGCGTGAATCACGTCATGCAGGAAATCAGACACGCCGCGCGCGGGCGTCACATCGGTCTCATTGATTTCGAAGACGAAAACCTGTCCATGGACCGGGGCTGGTTCGAACGTCTGCTGACCGAAATCATTTTATTTTTCGGTGATCGACCACCGGAGCTCCGCGCCATGAATGGCATTTACCCCCCCACCTTGAATCGAAATCTAATCGCCCGGATGCGAAAGGCCGGTTTCCGGGAATTAAACCTTTCCCTCGGCTCCTGCGACAAAGACCAAACCCGACGCTTCCGAAGGCCGTATGTTCGCGATGCCTTTGATCGCGTTCTGGCCTGGGCAGAGGAGTTGGATCTTAGTGCCGTCGGCTATATTATCGCCGGCGCCCCTGACCAGGATCCGCATTCGTCCATCAGGGACCTTCTATTCCTGGCATCACGCCGCGTGCTGGTGGGCCTTTCCATTTATTACCCGGCGCCGGCCAGTTGGGATTTTGCCTACTGCCATAAGACAGGCATGCTCCCCTCTTCCCCACTCTGTTGGCGTTCCACGGCCCTGTCGCTCGATCGCATGACCCGTTGCAACGCAAGTCTTACCCTCCTGCGCCTGTCCCGCCTCCTCAACTTCATGAAACAATGCATGGACAAGGACGGCTTTCTGCCGCCCCCGGAACCCTTCCCTAACCATAAACCCGTGATAGCGCCAAACCGTCATGAAATGGGCCGCCAACTGTTAGGCTGGTTTCTGGAGGACGGCATCATCCGCGGTCTCGGACAACATGGTGAGATTGTAAACCACATCACCGACAACCAACTCACTCAGTCCTTCCTGGAAGGGCTGCGCGAGATTTCGATACGGGGTGCCCGAAGCCGGTGACAATGAAGCCCTGACGTGCGCCTTCCTTCCGGTGTCAATGCGGTATCGACCATCCTTTTTAACATTTTTGCGATTTTATTTGGGGTACCCCATTCAAAACCGCGATACCCCATAATCAAGTGCTCGGATGAAATCGTTCTTTCAGCTTGACCCTTCCGCACGCCACAGCTTATTCTTATGGCAACAACCATCGACTTGACATGCTAAGGATATCGCCACCTGAACGCTGTTTGTCCCATCAGCTCCGTAACGAATCTATGCTGCCATGATATTATCCGCCCAAAGATTGCTGCTGTTGCTGTGTCTCCTCGGCGTATCGGTCGTGCAACCCTCTGCATTGGCACAACCATGGGGACATCTCCGTACTGTCAGCACACCAATTGTCATCATGTCAGCCCGCCATATCGATGCCCAGGTCGTCGGCGCCATTCAGCCCGGAGAATGGATAAGGGCCGATTTTATCGGAAATAACTGGGCCGCCATTTTTGAAAAACACGCGAACCAACGCGATGAATCCCTTGCGTTGGGATATGCCTATGCCCCCCTGCTCAAGCCTTATTCCCAATACATGCAGAATGTCTGGGAAACCGCTCTCAACAAACAGCACGATCCCCGTATCTCCCTCAGCGAAGAATTTTGCAAACTGGATTACTACTACAACCAAAAAGCATTGCTGACCGTTGTACCGCAATTGTCGCGCATTCACGAACCGCATACCGAAGATCTCCCCGATATGCTCCGCCGACGCACCATACGCGTATTGACGACATATGCACCCTCAACCTATTTTATTTCCAATGGTCAGGGTTATGGATTTGAGTACCGCCTCTTGAAGGATTTCGAGACCCATCTGAATCGCGGCCCCATTTATGGAAGGCTGCCCATTGTCGTTGAATTTATCCCCGTACCCGAAAATCTGCTCCTGCCCTGCCTAAAAGCCGGCCTTGGCGATATCGTTGCCGCCGGCGTGCGCATGACACCGGAACGTCGCGAAGAAGTTGATTTTACGATTCCTTATCTTAAAAGCGTCAGTGAAGTGCTGGTTGCTCACTCCCAAACGACAAGCATCAACCATATCGACGATTTGAGCAATCGGTTTATTTATCTTCAACCCGGCTGGGAATCGAGCAAAACGCTTCGACGCATCAACGCACGCCTGCGGATTCGGGACCTGCCTCCGATGCAGATAAGGCGCACCAACGGCATTCTCAACAGCGAAGATATCCTGGAACTGATCAACGCCGGCGTCATCGAACTCAGCATTGCGGAAAGTCATATCGCCCATATTTGGGCTGAAACACTTCCCCAATTGAAAATTTACGAATTTCCCGAAATCAGTGAGCACACGCCGATTGCCTGGATGGTGCGCAAAAACAATCCCGCGCTCAAGAACAAATTGAACGGTTTTCTCATGAACCGTCGGCGGGGATCCCATTTCGGCAATATTTACTACCGCCAGTACTTTAAACAAACACGCTGGATCCGCAACCCGCTTGCACCGACCGACTACGCCAAATTTTCCCGTTATGCCCCTCTTTTTCGCAAATATGGGGCTCGTTATGGTTTCGACTGGATGCTCCTCGCCGCCGTTGCCTATCAGGAATCGGAGCTGAATCATCATCGCCGATCACGTTCCGGCGCCATTGGCCTCATGCAAGTAATGCCATCGACTTCCAAAGATACGCACGTCGATATTCAAAATATAAACAACCCGGAGAACAACGTGCATGCCGGGGCCAAATACCTTGCCGTGTTGCGGGATGTCTATTTTCCAGCTCCAGACCTTCCTTCCCACGAGCGAATCCACTTCATCCTGGCAGCTTACAATGCCGGTCCGAACCGTATTCAGCAGTGTCGCCGGTTGGCCGCCAAACTGGGATACGATCCCAACCAGTGGTTTCATCACACAGAGATTGCCGCCATGCGTCTGATCGGATCGGAAACCGTGCGCTACGTTTCCAATATTAAGCGATACTATTTGGCCTATAGCCTGGGCCATATTATGGAGTGTCTCAAAGCACAACATATCGAAGCCCTCAAATCCAAATCACCCCCGCTTGACGCCCCCTCTGAAATACTTGCAAATAATTGATATTTTGCGATTTATTTACTATTTCAGCAGGTGGCGGTCTAAACCCTTTACCAACCTTTCCGTTTGACTTTTAACGACAGCATCGCTAATAATTAGTTAATACGTAAATAGTAGGGCTTACTGCCGGCATTTTCCAAATCGGTACTGCAATTATCCCAACGTTTAGGCGCCATTCCTACTTTCCATTTGCTATCGTCGGTTTCCTTTTTCAGTGTGAAATTGAATGGATGGAACACATTTCCGACGCCTTATGCCGGTTCCTCCTTTTCAGGTTTGTCCCGATAGACGAGATACCTCGTGACGGCCAAAACCGATCTTGGTTCGTGCCATTATGAGGGGGTATTAAATGGAATATATCCGCCGATCATTTCTCCGCAAATATAGGGAGGCACTTGTCCTCGTCCAGCCTGACGGTGCAGGCCACAGCCATCCGGCCCAGATGTGTGACTGCTGCGGTGGCGGCATGCAATTGATCTCCGAGAACTTCATAAAACCCGGCTCGCAAGTGATCATTAATTCCGGAGAGCCTCGATCCGATACCGTGAACGGCGCCCTTGAGAAAGGATACCGGGCTGAAGTTGTTTGGTGCCAAAGCCATCATAAAGGGGCTCCCAATCGCTTCTTAATCGGCGTCCGCTTTGTGCCGCCCCCGAAGCAATGACATAAAGGCTCTATTTTCCGGAAATGGTTGTTAGCCTCCCTCCTGCGCCCTTGCCTCCGGCTGTGCCTTTATCCATAATTAATTCATTGAAATCTATACAATTTTCAGATATAAGAGTCTTGTTTAGCATTCCCAATAGCCCTGAAATCGTTCACCCTTCGTACTGGATTCAATCCCATGCCCCAGCCCCCTCCATCGCGATACCGTCAAGCGCCACCCCGTGTTTTCGAGTACGTTCTTGCGCCGGACTGGGTCGTTCTGGCCGGCCGCACCGACATGGACAACGACCGATTGAGCTTGCAGATGGCGGCACCGAATGACTGGTGGTTCCATGTCAGGGGGCAGCCGGGAAGCCATGTGATTCTGAGGGTTCCGAAGGGGCAGGATCCGAACCGGACCATCTTAAAGATGGCCGCTGCGATAGCGGCTTACCACAGCAAGTCTCGCAAGGGAGGCATTGTGCCGGTATCGGCGACACGGGCCCGCTATGTTACCAAACCCCAGGGCGCCAAACCGGGTACGGTGCAAATCCGCAAAGAAATTGTGTTGAAAGTACGGCCGGCTTTGCCCCAGGCGGAGGGGTAGATGGTTGGCCATGTTCCCACCCCGGCAGAAATCGAAGCGCCAACTTCAAAAATTGAGCTTGTCATAAGGAGGTGAATCATGCAGCGTAGGGCATTCCTAAAATGGTCATTCGGCGCAGCTGCCATGGCGACATTTGGGTTGACCCCATTCGGCTGTTCTCGCGATCCGGAGAACAGCAACCAGCCTTTTCAGCTGCCATCCCTGCCTTATGCCCTGGATGCGTTGGAGCCCTACATCTCGGAAGAAACCCTGCGGATCCATTATGGCAAACACCACCGCGGATACGTTGCCAATACCAATCATCTGGTAGCGAATACCAGCCTGGCAAAACGCACGCTGATCGAAATCATGCGTCAATCTTTTGAACCCAAAGCGTGTCGCCAAAGCAGTATTTTCAATAATACGGCCCAGGTCTATAATCACACCATCTACTGGAACAGCATGACGCCTGAAGGTGGAGGCGAACCTGGCGGCCTGATGTTGGAATGGATCGAGAAGTCCTTCGGCAGCTTTTCTGTTTTCCGTGAAACCTTTTCAAATAAGGCCCGCAAGCAATTTGCCAGCGGATGGACCTGGCTGGTACTTCTTGATGGCAAGCTGCAGGTGCTCACTACCGCCAACGCCGAGACGCCCATTGTTCATGGCATACAGCCCCTGCTGGTTCTGGATGTCTGGGAGCACGCGTATTATCTGGACTATAAAAACCGCCGCGATCAATATATCGACGTTTTCTTCGACCACCTGATCAACTGGGAATTCGCTGCCAATAATCTTGGTGAAATCTGACCATTGCTCCGATGATGCCGGCAACCTCAAACGGCATGCTGGACATGCTTTTTCAGTTAATCTTTGCGATTTTATTTGGCTTGTATTTTTATATAAAAATGGTTACGTTACAACACTCTTTCTTCAACATAGTAAACCATTTAGGATCAAGTGAGGTGTGAACGTGAAAGACATTGTAGCCAAGGAATTGATGATCCCGATTGCCAACTATGTATCCGTCAAAAAAGAAGATCGTTTGGTTGATGTCCTGGCGGCCATTGAAAAAAAACGCCATGCTGAACAGGGGCATGCCCATCGTGATGCCATCGTAATCGATGAAAATGGTATTTTCATCGGCAAGGTCACCATGATCGATATCTTTCGCGCTCTGGAACCCAATTTCCGAAAGGTTCAAAAAGCACAACAAGAGCAAACACTGACGGACGCGTTTGTGCGCAAGGCCGTCCAGGAGCTTAATCTCTGGTTGGAACCTGTGGAAGATGTGTGCGCACGGGGTGGCAACGTTACGGTTGCCGACGCAATGCACGTCCCGGAAAAATCGGAATATATCCAGGAGACAGACACCCTGGAAAAAGCCCTGAGCCTATATGTCATGGGCGTTCACCAACCCCTTATCGTCAAAAACGGGGATACGGTAACAGGTGTCGTCCGCTTTGGCGATATTTTCGAAGTCGTGCGTGAACGCTTGCTTAAATGTGATCTTTCCTGATCAACACCCATAAGAAGTGCGGATGCCATTGTCCGCACTTCGCTTATCTATTTCCCAGATCTACCGCCTTCGCAAGTCCAATTTCGCTTATACAGTCTCTTCCCCCGACCGTCCCATCCCTTCGGCAGCTGCACCTTGCCAAATTACCTAAAACAAAACCCCGGCCAAATCTCAAAAGAATGGCCGGGGTTTTTACAATGCCCTTTTAATCTATGGCGATGACGACGTTACAGGGGAACCGTCACGGGCATGCCCATGATGGGCCAAAGGACATACACGGCGAAACCCACGACAACCATTAGCATAATGCTGGCCGGTATGCCGTAGAGAAAAAACTCCCCGGTTGTGAATTGTTTGGAGTCATAGGCAATCGCATTGGGCGCCGCTCCCACAAGCAGCAGGAAGGGCATGCCGGCGGTCACCAGCGAGGCGAACAAGATGACTTCTGCGGCCACCCCCAAATATGGAGCGATGACGAAGGCCACCGGCAACGAAATGGCGATGGCGGCCACGTTCATGATGAAGTTGGTCATCATCATGACGAAAAAAGCGATGCTCATGGTAAAAATAAACCAGTTGGCTTCCTTGAACATGACCAGCCAGTTTACCGCCAGCCATTTGGCCGCACCGGTTTCCCAGAGGCAAAACCCGATGCTCATGGCGCCGGCAAAAAGCAGGATGATATTCCAGGGCACCGACTCCAGGTCGTCGATATCCAAAATCCCCGTGATAAAAAACAAGATTGTGGAAATCAGAATGATGCCGGTTTTATCCACCGGTTTCAGGATGGGCACAAAGGATCGCAGGGACATGGTCAGGATACAGGCCCCCACGATCAGGGTGGCAACGATTTCATTGCGGGTCAGCGGCCCCAACTCCGTGTACAGGCGTTTGGCTTTTTCGCGCAGCCCCGGGATGGTGGCCTTTTCCGGCTTGAAGAAGATCATGAAAAAGCCCCACAGCAGGAAGGTCATGAGCCAGCCGATGGGGAACATATAGTAGGTCAGTTGAAAAAACGATATCGTCTCACCAACGATGTCGGTGTAAAACCCCAGGGCCACGGCTCCGCGGGCCGCTCCCAGCAGGGTGACGATGCTCCCGGCGCCGGCCACATAGGCCATGCCGATAAAAAGCCCCTTGCCGAACCTGGTTTGTTTGTCCCCTTCCCCATAAAGAGAGTAGATGGCCACCAGCAAGGGATAAATCGTTGCCGCCACAGCGGTATGGGCCATGATGTGGGTCAGCGCTGATGTCACCACAAAACAGCCCAGATAGATCATACTGGTTTTCTCCCCCACAATGGCCAGCATTTTGTAGGCCAAACGACGGGTCAAGCCTGTTTTGGTAAACACCAGCCCGATCACGATCGAAGCGAAAATGAACATGACTGACGGATCCATGAAATCCTTGAAGGCCACCTTGGCCGGACGGATCAGAAACAGGGCCTGCAAGACACCAATGGCCAGACTGGTCACCCCGATAGGCACCACTTCGAACACCCACCAGGTACCGGCCAGCAGGAAAACCGCCAGGGCGCCCTTGCCTTCCCGGGTCAGTTCGAAATGTTTGCCCATTGGATCGATGGCATCCGGCCAGGATGGTGAATAATAGACCACCACGAACAGGATGATCCCCGAAAAAAGGCAAATCAGCTTCCTCCAGTTAATCTGGGTTGGAGCACCAGCAACAGCTTCACTCATATTGACTACCTCCTCAGTCCGATTACTGTATTTTTTTTGACCGATTCTGTGCAGATCGATCGATTAATCTATTTTGCATTCCTTGAGCCTGTGGAATACCGCCGCAAAAACATCGGTCAATCTAAGAATGCCGACGATGTCCTCACCCTCGCCGGTGACCAGCAAAGACTGGTGGTTTCCCACGATCAGTTGATGGATGGCCACATCGAGGGGAGCATTTTGGGGGATGTACTCGGAAGGCGCCGGAGCGTAGACAATGTCTTTGACCTTGCGGTCAACCCCTTTGCGGCAGATATCCGTCAGGGGGCCGGCCCAAAGAGAAAACTGTTCCAGCATGCCTTGAATGTATTTGGAACTGAACCCGAAGTGCCGGGTGGCGCCCTCCGTCATCAATTCCGCATATTTCGGTTCCAGGGCCTTCAAGGCATCAATCTGGCTGATTTTACCTACAATTTTCTTGCTTTTATCGTAAACGAGAATCGCGCGGTGTCGATAGCGGGTCTCATCAAACTCCTTCTGGGCTTTTTCCAGCGCCAGAACAGCTTCGTACAAGGTGGCATCTTCAGAAACGGTGGCATACTCGGAAAGCGGAACCATCAGATCAGATACCGTGAAAGTTTTCATGGAAAACCTCCTTTATTTGAAAAAGGATAAAAACGCATGCAAATTGGTCAGCGGATGGGGTGGACATCCTGGAATAAACAGGTCAACGGGTAGCAGCTGATCAATTCCCTCCGCAATTTCAGGACTTCCTCGAAAAGGCCCGCCTGATAATGTGCAGCTGCCGACGGCAATGACCGCTTTAGGCGCCGGAACAGCTTCGTAGGTTTGCATTAGAGCGGCTTTCATATTTTTGGAAATCGGACCGGTCACAACAATGGCATCCGCATGGCGCGGTGAAGCGACAAAGTTGATACCGAAGCGGGCCAAGTCAAAAAAGGGCGTGGCCAAAACATTCAAATCCGCCTCGCAGGCATTGCAGCCCGCTGCTGATACCTGCCGCAGTTGCAAGGACCGTCCGAACAGTTGTTTAAAATGATTTTTCGCATGTGCCTCTAATTCCGGCAAGGTGCCATCGGTAACCAAGTCTTCTTTTTGAGCTGTTGCGATTTCAAAGTCCTGCGTGAAGGTCACGAACCGCCCTTCCGAGACGCGCTCGCAGGTGCCACAAAACACGCATCGTCCCATATCGATTCGCCTGTTTTCAGCGTTGATGGCCTCTTGGGGACACGCATCGGCACACGCCTTGACAACTTCAGCGGGAGCATCTGCGTTGATCTCCGGTCGACCGCGGTAGCGCTTCGGGAGATGAATCGGTTCTTTGGGATAACGCGATGTACGGTAGCCTTGTTCGAATCGATTTTGCAACGTTTTTATCATAGCGGCTTTTTTCTCGCTGCGAACAGCTGCTTATAAGTCAAATCCACAATAGGATAAATTGTAGCTTTTGTTGTTTAACGGAAAATCGGAAATCCCCGTATCCCTCAAGGACATGGCCAGGCCGTTCCAGTTGTGAAATGAGGGGTCCTTGACCTTGTACCGCACGATTTGACCTTTGTCATCGGTCAGCACGCAGTGGGACACCTCTCCACGCCAGGCTTCATTGAGCGTCACCACCATGGCGGAAGGCGCGGGCTCCCCTGGGGCCGTCTCCACACATTGGGTTAATACCGGATTCTCCAACAGTGATTCCACGATATCCATGGACTGTAAGATTTCGTCGGCCCGCATGCGGGCCCGGGCGTAGACATCCCCGGTGGGCTTGGCATTTTTGGGTATATTGAGTTGCGCGTAATGTTCGGTAGGGAACTCCCGTCGAACGTCGTAGGCGATTCCGCAGGCCCTTCCCGCCGGACCAACCAGTCCCAATTTGTGGGCGTCATCGTTCGAGACAGCCCCACACCCCTCAAAACGGGCCCGCACACTCGGCGTCGCAAAGAGGAGTTCAATGGTGTGACACACCTGGGGCTTCAACTCCTGCAATCTGCCGGCAAGGGTCTCCCGGTCCACATCGGTCATCGGAAACCGGACCCCACCAGGACGCACAAGTCCCTTGCCGAACCGGTTACCGCACAGCCACAGGGACATGTTGAGAAAGTCTCCCCGCATGCGGCCACAGTAGTTCGCCGGTGGCAAAAACGCCACATCACCACTCAATGCGCCTAAATCGCCCACGTGGTTCTGCAGTCGTTCCAATTCCAGTCCGATTGTCCGTATGATCCGTGCCCCGTCGTCGGGCGCTTTGTCGGTCAGGGCTTCGATGGCCTGGGCATAGCACAATCCGTGCCCCACGGCGGTGTCACCGGCGATACCCTCGGCAATGATCGGCAACCGTCGATGGCTGACATTCAGCAGCAGTTGTTCGATGCCCCGATGTTGATAGCCCAGTTGAATCTCAAGGTGCAGCACCCGCTCGCCAATACAGTTGAAGCGGAAATGCCCGGGTTCAATCACACCGGCATGCACCGGCCCCACGGCCACTTCATGAATTTCTTCCCCCTCAACGGCATAATAGCCATAATTGCCGGGGATGTCCGCTTTGTAATCATTACCAAAAACATCCTTCCGGCCGTGATAGTTGGGGTGGTAGCGCACCATTTTCAGCCAGGGGTGTCCTTCGGGTCGGATGGCAAACTGTTCCGCCAGTTCACGCTCGAACAGGTGAAACGGTTCGCAGGTCAAACTCATGGCGGGGTACGCCTCCGGGGCATCACAGCCGGCCGTAAGCAGACGGTCCGTGCGCAAAACAGCCAAAAGTTTAATGCCATCACCTTCTTCGTAGGCGAAGTATTGAACGACCTTCCCGCCGCTATCGACAAGTGCCATCGCCTGGGTGCGAAAATCTTCAAATGCTAAATGGGGAATGCGATGCCGGTCAACTGCCTTTCCGTTGCCGATCTCCAAAAAATCCGTCTGCATTAAAATCCTCCCCCCATGTTCGCCACCGCTTGAACAATGGTCTGATACAGGGTCTCCGGAATCCAGAAACAAAGCACCAGGGATGTCGTCAACAGTGCGTACTGAGGCCAAACCATTATCGACTTCTCTTCGATCTGAGTGGTGGCGTCGACATCATCGAAAGAAATTTTCATGACGTGCCGGGCAAAACCGGCAAAAATGACACAAAGGCTGAGGACGAAAAGCCCGACGGCCAGATGGTGGCCGGTTCGAAATGCGGCCATAATGATAAAGAATTCACCGATAAAAATCCCGAAAGGGGGAAACCCGGAAATACCGGCGAAACCACCGAAAAAGGCCACAAAGGTTTTGGGCATGCGGCGCGCCATTTGCCCCGTGGCGGCAATCAGACGATCGCCAAAACCCAATAGAATGTTACCTGAGCAGAGAAACAGTGAGGACTTGATCAAACTGTGATGGATCAGGCATATAACTGCACCGTATGTCCCCAAGCCACCGATGCCGGTACCGAAAGCAATAATCCCCATGTTTTCGATACTCGAATAGGCCAGCAGGCGTTTATATTCGGTCTGCTTCAGAATAAATGTGGCCGCAGCCAGAATGGACACCAGCCCGAAGGTCATCAGGATCGTACCCGAAAAATCGCCCAGTCCGGCCGCATGCATGATTTTGTTGGTCTTGAAAATACCCAGGTAGGCACAATTGAGCAACACACCCGAAAGCAGCGCCGAAGCAGGGCTGGGGGCTTCGCTATGGGCATCGGGCAGCCAGGTGTGCATGGGGGCCAGTCCCATTTTGGTGCCATAGCCCACCAGGATAAAAACAAATCCGGTTTTTAGCCATAGCGGGTCCAGCTGGTTGGCCACATCCGTCAGTGCCGAAAAGGCCACCGGGACATTCACGCCGCCCACATCCATAGACAGGGTGATGAATACCGATCCCAGCAGGGCCAGGGCAATGCCGACGGAACAAATCAACACGTATTTCCAGGTGGCTTCCAGGGACGCCGCGGACCGATGGGTATAAATCAGCGGCGCACTGGCAAGCGTCGTGGCTTCGATCGCAATCCACATGACCATGATGTGCTCCGAGAGCGTCACCATGGTCATGGTGGACAGGAAAAGCAGCATGGATCCAGTGAAAATGTTCTCGGATCGAATGTCGGCCGCTTTGAGATAGGCCGTGGTGTATATTGAAATCAAAAAGAACAGCAGTGAGATCACCAGCAGCGACAGCAGCCCTTCGGGCGTGACCGCAAAATAGGCCGGAAAAAAGGCCGCCGGTCGCAAAGCCCACAGCATAATGGACAATGCCAGATGAACCGCGCCGGTAAGCACCAGCAGGGGGCGTCCGGCGGTCAGCGGCAAGAAAAATGCAATGATTCCGGTGAGCATGGGCGCAACAAAAGCGAACTCAACCATACGCGAACCTATTCCTTTAGCGTTCTGAGATGCGCCGTATCCACATCATCAAAGGTCTGTTTGATATTCTGGAGGATAATGGCCATTATCATCACACCCGCCAACACATCCAACAGGATACCGAATTCCACGATATGGTGGCCGCGAAGTGAAAAGCTGGTCCCCACGACATAAATCCCGTTTTCCATCATGATATAGCCCAACACCATGGCAATGGCATTGCGCCTTGCCATCAGCAGGAACATGCCGGCCACGATAAGCGTGATGGCGGTGGGCAGCAGCAGGGCATGCACGCTGGTCTGGGGCAGGTTGAATTTGGGGCTCACAAAGGCCGCCGCAACAATCAACAGCAGTCCGGCCAGCAGGGAAGCATTATAGCCGATGATGGGTTCGACCTCCCGTTTGATCGCGACTTTTTTGATGGCTAGATGGATGCACAAGGGAATGCCAAGCCCCCGGATCACCATGGTGGCCAAAGTGAAAACCACGCCACCGGCCGTAAGCTCATGCCCCATAAAAAACGGCACGATCGAAACGACCACTCCCTGGAAGGCTAAGGCCTTGATCAAGGTCGGCAACCGGCTTGAGCCAAAGGAGATCAACACGGACAACAGGACCAGAGCCAAAAGGGTATCAACCGGATGGATCATTTGAGAAACTCCAGCGAGATAACGGTTGCAAAAAATGCCAACGCAAATGAGGTCAACACGAACTGGGGCACTTTGTCCATGCGATAGCGGGCCATGACGGACTCCGTTACGCCGACGGCCACGTACACCACGCCCATGGTGGCAAGAAAAACAACAAGGTCCACCGCCGGATAGCCCAGCGTCACCGGACAGACCAATCGGGTGATCATCGTGGAATAGAAGAAGAGTTTAATGAAGGATCCCAATTCGATGAAGGCAAAATCAGGCCCACTGTGGTCCAATACCATCACCTCATGGATCATGGTCAGTTCTAAATGCGTGGCCGGGTCATCCACCGGCACACGGGAGTTTTCCGTCAACATCACAATAAACAGCGCGAGGACAACAAACAGCAGCGGGGCGCCGGCCGCCTTCCAGAAGCCCGCGGGCTGACCTGCCGAGAAATAGGCCGCCAGACTCAAATCACCGCTCATAACGTAGAACAGAATCAGGATCATAAAGAGTGTGGCTTCACAGATGATGGGAAAGTAGGCTTCCCTGGCCGCCCCCATGCCTTCAAACGGCGAGGCCGTATCCATGGCCGCAGCAATGGTGAAAAAACGCCCCAAACCTAGAAGATAGAGTAAGAAAATAATGTCGCCCTGAAAGGCGAATATCGGCGGCTGGCCTGCGATGGGCAGGAACATCAGGACGGTGATGGCGGCGCACAGGGACACCATTGGTCCCAGCTTGAAAATGGCGGTGGTGCTGGTGCTATAAACCGACCCTTTTTTTATGAGTTTGACGAGAGTGTAATAGTTGATCAGCAGCGGCGGTCCCTTTTTTCCGCCGAAAAAAGCTTTTACTTTGAGGATGACCGCCGCATAGAAGGGGGCCAGCAATATCGCTAAAAAAACGAAAAGAACGGATGTCATCATCAATCCTTTGGGCGGACCAGATATATTGCCGTAAAAATATTATATTCAGGACGCTCCCGGGGTGCGGTGGCGCCCGTCTCCACGTCAGACAAAGAACAGCAGCACCACAATCGCGAGAAGAATATAACCGATATAAAGATGGATATCACCGTGCTGCAACCATCGCAGCTTATCAAAGGCGGTTAGTACCGGGGTCACAATCACCCGCTGCATATGCCGTTCGGCGATGTCATGGACCTGACTGTGATAATGGGTCGTGGCCGGAAACCGTCCTGCGATGGGAGGGTGATCCTCCTCCAGGGGCGCCAAAGATCCAAAAAAGCCTATGATTGATCCGGCATAAGAAGATCCGGTGTACTGCATTCTATTGGTGGGTTGTGTAAATCCGCAGCCCCACGTTCCGGAGGCTGTCACAGATTTGCCCCGATACAGAAAGGCGCGCAAAACCAGAATCAAACCAAACACCATAAAAAATAACAGGGCACCCCGTGTAATGTTGCCGGTAAGCTGCATGAAAGGCGCCAACGGCACACGACCGTAGCCCAGTTGCAACGATTCCGCCGCCCTCAGGGCCATACCGGCAAACATGCTGGGGAATACTCCGATCACCAGGCAGGTACCTGCCAGTATTACCATCGGGGCGATCATGGATAGGCCTTTTTCATTCACTGCTTCGGCGGCAGCGCTTCGTGGTTCCCCCTGGAAAACGACCCCCATCACTTTGGTGAAACAGGCCAGTGCCAACCCACCGATTACCGCCAGACTGACGATGGCCAGCAGGCTCAAAGCAAAGTCGGTTTGGCTTAGCGCCGCACCCCGAAACCCCCCAATATAGATCAAAAATTCACTTACAAATCCATTGAAAGGTGGAAGACCGCAAATGGCCAGGGATCCGATCAAAAAAGTCACCCCGGTAATACGCATCTTTTTGATCAAACCACCCAGCACATCGATCGTGCGGGTGCCGGTTTTATGCAACACCATACCGGCCCCCATGAAAAGCAACGACTTGAAAATGGAGTGATTGAGCACATGCAGCAAACCACCGCCAAATCCCAAAAGGGCCATGACCGGTTTGCCGGCTGAAATTCCGATCATCCCCAGGCCAATGCCGATGAGGATGATCCCAATATTTTCCACACTATGGTAAGCCAGCAAGCGTTTGATATCATGCTGCCCTAAAGCGTAAACCACACCCAGAATGCCGGACACCATACCAGCCACCAGAACGATATAGCCCGACAGAGGCGCGTGCCATCCCAGAAGGCCATAGAAGCGAATAATCCCGTAAATCCCACACTTGATCATAACGCCGGACATAATGGCGGAAATGTGGCTGGGGGCGGCCGGATGGGCATGGGGCAGCCATACATGAAAGGGAAAGACTCCCGCTTTGGAACCAAAACCGATAAAAGCCAGCGCGAAAACCAGGGCTTTGGCCGTTTCCGGCAACATTGCGGCAGCATCAAAACCGAAACCGGCGGTATGGGAATAGATTATCCCAAAGGCCGCCAGAATGAACATCGCTCCCACTTGGGAAAAAATAAAATAAAGGTAACCGGCCTTGCGGTTTTCCTCGTTTTCATAATTGTAAACCACCAAAAAAAACGAGGACAGCGACATGATCTCCCAACAGAGCATAAAAGTGATCATGTTCGCCGCGGTGACAACCAGGGCCATAGAGACCACCAGGAGGCTGAAAAACAGGTAATGTACGGCGACACGCACCGTTTTCTGGGCATTGTTCATATACTGCCAACTGTATACCGCAGAGAGGAATGCGATGAAAAAAATGGCAATCAGAAAAAAGGTCGACAGCCCGTCCATGCGGAAAGCCAGAGCGAAGGCACGCAGATAGGATGTCGAGGCGGTCAGATCAGCGCCATGCGATAATTTGAAGATGGCGTCGATCAAACCGATTAAGCAGCCGACGGAAATTCCCAGGGATGCCATGGTCTTCATCAAGGTGAAGCGGCGCCATAAAAAAAGGAGTGGTAGAATACCACTCCCAAGGATGATGAATACGGCCAGAAAAAAATTATTCATCGCCAACACAGAATCTGCTCCCGTCGCTTTAGAGTTCCCGGAGAAATGCTGCCGTTCCAATGCCAAAGTTCGTGCGGATAGGTCTGCAACGGCACGCCACCCAGGCTAAAATTTTATGAGCATTTAGCCCAGATAGCCATCCGAGTCAACGATCAATCTACCCCAGAAGTTGATCACAAGTGCGACGCTATGGCAGTTTTCGCTGTGGTCATGGACGGATAATGATGGTTGGATACAATCCTTTCAAGTCCCCTTCAGGATAGGGTTGAATGGTATTGAAGGATATATTCTGATTTTTCTGGGCATGGCCTTTATTTTTCACCCCATCATAAAGCGCCCCGTTGGCTTCCAGAATATGATGGATGCGGTCGCGGAAGGCCGTAACAAAGCTGGACCCGTTGCCTTCAAAAAACATGTTCCCGCGTGAAAAGCCTTCGGAAATCTTGGTGAGTTCTTTCAGCTCAATACTGTTATTTTCAAGATCGGCCGGACTTGTCACCAGCCCCCAGACCAAGTGCCCTGGCGGTATGCTCAGGGGTTCTTTTACATCAATGATCGTATGGGGCATTATGATGCTCTCCTTGCCGATGGACAACCGGCAATCCGGGCGTCCGCGTAGAAAGCTGTTGAAGCCGACGAACACATTCTGGCCCAGGTCAGCTTCAATGATTTTGGCCCCATGAGCGGTCACGTTGAACCCTTCCAAACGTGAATTGATAATGTAACAGTTCTCTTGGGCATTGGCGCCCTTCCCCATCCATGAATTCTGGAGAAAGGCCCTTTGGGCCACAAGCACATTGTCGCTGATATGCGTTTTGGGCTTGATTACAGCGAATCGATCCAGTGAAGCATTGTTGGGTATGGTCACGGAAGGGTCGATGTTCATTGTTTCGAAAACCCGCTGGAAGGCTTCCTTGCGATCCTCGACGAAGTCGATCAACAGCCCCTGGGGCGGGGCACCCGCTGTAAAATGAATGTAATGGCTTAACTTATTGAGTGGATACCGGTACAGGAAGTTGAAATTATTGGGACTTCGCACCCAGACCGTTCCGGGTTCGATATGGAGGTGGCTGATTTCACCGGCTTGAACATAAGAGAACGCCCCGATGACACAATCGTTCATCGTCGTCAGGTCGACGGTGGCAAAAGGCCCCAGATAACTGCCGTCGGTGGGGGAGCCATGGATGTTGGCATAATGCGTGGATACGGTATTCCTGATGAAAAAATTTTCCAATGTTTCCGGATCGTGAGAAAAGTTATGGACAAGGGTTTTAATCAAAAAACTATCCTCGATTCGGATGGCCTCGTCTCTTGACACGGGTATTTTGAAACCCTGGAATTCACATGTATCGCCCTTTTTCTTGAGCTCGTCACCGCGAATGTCACTCTTGTACAAAATCGAGTTGGTGGTGCAGCATTTGCCCAAAAAATAACTACCGGCCAGATTGGAATGCCGAAACTGGAAATCCAGGGGATGATGGGGTGTAATGCCGTAAAAGGCATAAAATTTGACAAGTTGATGGAACGGGACCAGGTCTTTGACAAATGGATTGACGTCAAACTTCAGCTCCCGCAAATTGATGTTGACCCGCTGCGTGATCCGATCGAAAAGTTCTTTGAGTGATTTCATATCGTTCCCTGTTAAATCGTGCATTCCTTCATCGTGTGATAGACGGCCGCGAAAACATCTGCCAGACGCAATATCCCGATAATTTCCCCATTTCGTGTGACCAATAGCGACAGAAGCTTCTCCTGGACCAGCTGATGGATGGCCAAATCCAATGTCGCCTCATGATCGATAAATTCGTCCTCGGCGGCAATATGCATAAAATTCTCTACTTTCAGTTCCGCCGCTTTCCTGCATAGATCTTCAAGCGGCGCTGACTGCTGTCGCCGTAGTTTACGCAACTTTCGGATAAACGTATCGTTGAAACCAAATTGTTCAAGCTCCTTGAATCCGCTGTCATCGTCGGTTTTGGGCTCAAGAGCGCGTAAAGCGTGCAAATGGCTGAGCTTGCCAATAACACGGTTCTTTTGATCCAAAATCAAGATGCCGCGATGTTTGTATTTGGTGTGATCAAACTCTTCCTGCGCCTTTTCAAGGGCCAGTACGGCCTCGAATAGAGTTGACCCCTCCTGCACGGTTGCGTACTCCGACAGGGGCACCATCAAGTCTTTCACAATATAGTTTTTCAAAGAAGTTCCTCCAGAATGCCTGTGAGAGAAATGTTTTTCGAAATCGTTTAAAATTAGCCTTTATTTAATGAAAATAGCAGTAAATTACAAGATGATTTTTAACACAACCGCATCGCCAACCCGTAAATCATAAAAAGAAAACAACCCTGTTGCGAATGGATTGCGCCTCTTTGGGAGATATCACAATTGACCAGAATCGCGGGAGATCCGAAAACGGGCAATACCTGCCTACCGGTTTGAACTGCCCCTTGAGGTATTTCCGGGGCGCACCGGCAGTCCCCGAGCCCTTTAGCCCCGACGGTATCGCCCTCAACGCTGTTTGGCTACCCAGCCCGGCGCTCCCATGCCGATTACAACCGTCGCTCTGGCACCCCTCTTCGCATCTACCCCTTGCGCTCTGTGTCGATGTAGAGTACAAACGGCCCGCCGCACTTCTCAAGCATATGGGAGTGATGATCAAGGTCCATGCAAAAAATTTCGATCCGACCCGCTGAAAGGCGGGACGCAACGGCCATAGCAGCCATCCTCAGACGGCTGGGCTGGTTTGACCATTTGTCCGGCTTGACCCAGGAAGAGCAAATTGCCCAGGTCAACGGCATCATCGACGAATTTCAGGTTCGAGCGGCGCAAACCGCATGGGTTGCAACCATCAACGATGAGCAGGTCGTGGGCTATGTATCCGTCCATTGGCGTCCCTGCTTTTTCCTCCCCCGGCAGGAAGGGTATGTGGCCGAACTGTTCGTCGAAGCCTGCTACCGGGGGCGGCAAATCGGCCAGCGTTTGCTGGATAAGGTCATCCATGAGGCCCGTCGTCGTGGCTGTTCCCGTTTAAGCGTGACCCACAACCGTCAGCGTGAATCTTATCAACGCGGCTTCTACCGCTGCCGCGGTTGGTCAGAATGCCCGGAGATGGCCCAATTGGTTTATCCCCTATGGTCGTCGGGGGATTGACGGCCTTGTGTTGAGATTCTATTCCTGAATTGACAACGCCATGAGGACACCTGGAAAAGCGGCGATTATTTGTCATGCCGGTGCAGGACGCGGGAAAGCTGTTCAGTTTGTCGCACCTGTCTGCCGCCATTTGACGACTGCCGGTTGGCAGGTCATGGATGTCTTTAAAACCCGTTTTGCTGGCCATGCACAGCATGAACTGGCCCCTGCCCTGGCCAGGGACACCGATATGATCGTCGTTATCGGCGGGGATGGAACCCTTCGCGAAGTGGCTGCCGGGCTGATCCGGGCAGGGGCAGCAATACCGGTCGGCTTTATTCCCACCGGAAACGCCAATGTCGTGGCCCGGGATCAGGGCATTCCCCTGCAACCCGATCCGGCCATTTCACTCCTGACCATCGGCAGGGTGAAATCCCTGGATGTCGGCACCCTCCGAACCCATCCCCAAGCAGAAGATTCCGTGTTATTTCTGGCCATGGTCGAAATCGGGTTCGGCGCACGGATTGTGGAACTAACCCACCGGTTGCGCTCCGGCCGCCTGAAAACCCTTTACCGCCGCTGGGGGGATCCGGTCTATGTCCTGGCGGCCCTCAGGGCATTGGCATCACCAGCCGAAACATCCTTCCAGCTCTGCCAGGACGGTTTGCTGCTGCCCGGCCGGTTTAAGGCCGCCATCATGGCCAACACGCGCTGCTATGCCAAGGGCTGGGCCATGGCACCCCATGCCCACATGGATGATGGGTGTTTGGATCTGGTTGCCCGCCGCCGCACCGGCCCCGGAATCCTCCTGCGGACTTTTCATGCCGCCGCGCGGAGGACCCGCCCGCCGCAGGCATTCACCCGCTATCACCAGGGGCAATGGTTTCGGCTGCAGTCCGGCACGCCATTCACGGTCCAGATGGATGGCGACCCCCTGCCGGCCGCAAACTGGCTGGAAATAAGTGTTCTGCCAGGAAAGTTACAATTGATTGCGCCGCAATGATCGTTAATTGCGCCAACGGACATGATCGGAAAAGAGGTCTTTATGGAAGCATCTTTGAAAGAATACCTGGATTTTGCCATTGAAACCGCCCACGCTGCCGGCCGTCTTACGTTAGGCTATTTTCAGACCGATCTGCGCCCTGACTTCAAAGAAGACGACACGCCGGTCACCGTGGCCGACCGCAAGGCGGAAGCATTGATTCGCGCGCGTATCGAGAAACGCTATCCCCGCCATGCCATCCTTGGAGAAGAACAGGAGGCCAAAATCGGCGATGATAGTGACTTTCGCTGGATTATCGACCCCATCGACGGGACAAAGGCTTTCATTCGCGGGGTACCGCTCTATGCGGTGTTGATCGGTCTGGAAATCGAAAAGCGCTGTGAGGTGGGCGTCGCCTACTTCCCCGCCTTGAACGACATGATCTATGCGGCCACAGGCGGCGGCTGCTATTGGAACGGCAAGCGCGCCCACGTGGCCACGACACAGCGCCTGGACCGCAGTTTCATCGGGTTTACCGGGGCGGAGAGTTTCGAGCCTGCCGGACGCTTCAAGGCCTGGCGTCGTTTCCTGAAAAACAGCTACTGCAGCGTCGGGTGGTCGGACGCTTTTGGACATGCCCTGGTGGCCACGGGGCGTATGGAAGTCATGTTAGATCCGGTCCTCAACCCCTACGACTGCGCCCCCTTCCCCCCGATTCTGCGCGAGGCCGGGGGGTATTTCGGTGACTGGTCAGGCAATGAAACCATCTATGCCAAGGAAGGTTTGAGTACCACCCAGGCCTTGCTGCCCCAAGTGCTCGACCTGATTCAGACCGGTAAAGAGTAGACCTCGCTCTAATCACCATGACCTGCGTCAGCCGTACAAAGGCTTTTGGACATGGCAATAAAGGAAAACAACCGATGTCCCTGATCATACGTCCATACAATTCCGAAGATCAGGAAGCGGTCATTGCCCTTTGGAAGGACTGCCGACTGGTAGTGCCGCAAAACAACCCGGTTGCGGACATCGAAGCCAAGATGCGGTTTCAACCCGATCTTTTTTTGGTGGCGCTGTCAAAGGCGCGCCTGGTCGGAACGGTGATGGCGGGGTATGAAGGCCACCGGGGATGGATCAACTATCTGGCCGTGGCCCCGGATCTGAGACGCAGGGGAATTGGTCGAAAAATGATGCAGGCCGCTGAAGACAGGTTGCGCGCGTTGGGGTGCCCCAAGATCAACCTGCAGGTCCGCCGGTCTAATACGGTCGTCATCCGTTTTTATCAATCCATCGGCTTTGCGGACGACGAGGTGGTCAGTCTGGGCAAACGGCTCTAAAAAGCCGAACGAAAACGTATGCGACTACCGGGAACGCCTTTCAGTGGTGTCCGTCAATCCGGTTCGGTTTTATTGGGCGCTGTGAACAGTATCAACATGCCCAATACGGCGCTGATCAGCGAGCCGATCATGATACCGATTTTGGCATGATTGAGAAGTTGGCCATCAAGGGCCAAGCCGGCAATAAAGATGGCCATTGTGAATCCGATGCCGCCCAGCAATCCCCCCCCGAACAAGCGCCGCCAGGTGACCCCCTCGGGCAGAAGGGCTAGCCGGGATTTAACCGCCAGCCAGCTGAAACCAAAAATTCCGATCGGTTTTCCCAGCATAAGGCTGATCATGGTTGCCGTCGCCACCGGCATCGCCAAATCCGCCATCTGAACGACCACCCCGGCGTTGGCCAAGGCAAAAAGCGGCATGATAACGAACCCCACCCAGGGATGCAATTCGGTTTCCATTCGTTCCAGGGGCGACAAGGTTTCCCTCGCGCAGCGCTCCATTTGGCGAAGGGTCGCATAGCGCTCGGCCGGGTATTCCCAGTGATCTCCCTGCATCAGGTGCAGCGTACGCTTGATCATGAAATTCAGCCGAACGCGTCGCACAAACCCCTTTGTGGGGGTCAGCAACCCGAGGATCACCCCGGCAACCGTCGCATGGATGCCGGATTCATGAAATCCGGCCCAAATAAAAATCCCCATGAGAATAAAAACCAGATTGTTGCGTACGCCGGCTTTGAGCAGCAGAACAAAGAGGCCGATTCCCACCAGACTGAGCCCCAGCGACAACATATGTATATGCTCGGTGTATCCTATCGCAATGACCAGAACCGCACCAATGTCGTCGGCAATGGCCAACGAAAGGAGCATGATCCGCAGTCCGTTTGGAATTCGTGGCCCCAGAATGGCCATGCAGCCCACCACAAAGGCAATATCGGTCGCCATGGGTATACCCCACCCCCTTTCACCGGGGGTTCCCCACTGCAAAAAAAGATAGATTGCCGCCGGAACAAGCATGCCGCCAATGGCGGCCGCCACCGGCAGGGCGGCATGCTTGCACTCCCGCAATTCACCGGTGACGAATTCGCGCTTGACTTCCAGGCCGACCACGAAAAAGAACACGGCCATTAAGCCATCGTTGATCCACAGCTGCAGGGGCATTCGCACCAATTTATCCCCAAGGACAAATCCTAAATCCTTCTGCCAGAAAGCCAGATAGGCCGGTCCCCAGGAAGAGTTGGCAACGATCAGGGCCGTCAATGCGGCAACCAGGAGAATAGCGCCGTCAGCGGCCTCGATCAGCATGAAACGCTTCAACGGATCGACCAAGACCTGAATGGGTTTCCGAATCGGCCCGGGTCCTGAAAGCTTCGGCATTTCCATCATGGCGGTTCTCCCCCTATGCATGATTCACGGCATGGATTCAACGACTTGAAAGACAATGCGATTGCCCGCATCCCGCGTCATAGATGATGTGATGGAAAAACGGTATTTGGCATCCTGCTATTCACAAGACCAGCCGTGCAAATAGCAGGCCAATTTCTCCGAAACCCAACGATCATCACCGTTTCAGAATGCTTCTGCCCACAAAGCGGCACCAGGTAATAAAAAAAAGCTATCGCGCATGTGAAGTGTTGACATTTGGGAGATCATTCAGTAGATGGCAATGTCCAGAAACACCTGCCACCCTAACCATTTCAGAACAATAGGAGGACGACACACCATGACGAAAGCTGAATTGATTGAAAAAATGGCCAAAGATGCCGGTATCACCAAAGCCGCTGCCGGTACTGCTCTGGATTCCTTTACCACGAGTGTCACCAAAGCTCTGAAGAAAAAAGACGGCAAAGTGACCCTGGTGGGTTTCGGTACTTTCTCCAAGGTTCGCCGTAAAGCCCGTAAAGGCCGCAACCCTCAGACCGGCGAAGCCATTAAAATTAAGGCTAAAAACGTTGTGAAATTCAAAGCCGGCAAAAAGCTCCAGGATGCCGTGTAATTCGACGTCACGGCCCGTAGGGCTCTGCCGTGCGGGCCGCACAATTTACGACGCCATCCAACAACACGACCGTGTCACGCCCCCTTTGCAGGAAACGCCTGGATAAGAGACAGCGTTGCCAGGCGTTTTCCCCCTTGGCGTATCTTTTGCCCATATGTGTAAAAACTTTTTCCTATTCTCGCCTGAAAGCAATGGCGAACGCCTTTGATTCTGCTATATTTTCATTGCCTTACTAAAAATTCAACCCTTGGCATGTTCTATGCTAAATTTAATTTGAGGTCGCCCACTCTCATCAAAGGACGGTCTCTATGGCTTCACAATCCAAGGATGCGCCCCATGACCAACGTCAGGGTATTGACCGTATCGTAGATCACTACCGTCAGCGATTCCGGATACCCGAAAATCTGGACCACTATTCGGAAACCGATTATCATGAAGCGGAGCGGCTGTACCTTCGCTTTTGCCTCACCAACGGCGGGTGTTGAAACCAAGAAAACCGGCAGGAAAGATGCCCGTCGCCCTGCCATTATGGTTACCTACCGCGAAGAAGATCTAAACGCGTCCTAAATAGACCCAAAGCACCACATCGATAGGGTTACACACGCTCGGCAATAAATTGTTGGGCCTTTTCCAGATAGCCCTCGGCATGACAATCGCGGAATAGGGTAACGCTCCGCTCGGCATATTTCGTGTTCATTGAAAATCCCCCGGACATTGTAGATAAAAAACCATTCAATGAGAACGTTAACCAGAAGAACAGTGCGCCGGCTCGACCAGTCGGGCAGATCATGCAGGAGTTCGCAGGACCGCTGATAGTACTGATGGGCTTCATCCACAGCATTTCGCTTTTTGCTCTTCTGTCCGGACTTCATCAGATAGTCAATCGCCTTGTAGACCGACTGCCCCACCGAATATGGAGATCTTCAATACAGATGACGGTCGGTCCAATGCGGCCCAGGGCTGTCAATAAATCCCGGACGGCGGTTTTTAAGCGCGCGCGCCAGTATTCCGGGCTGATGTCGGCAATTTCATTGGCGTGAAGGCCAAAAAGACTGGCAATGATCTCCTTGACGTCCTCGGGGTCCAGACGCTCGGACAGGGCGGAGTATCCGCACACGTCGGCGAATAGAAGCGAAAAGGTTCCCAACTGTCAAATCTAACCGATAGCCGGGAGGGTGGCCAGTTCTCCCCCCCTTATGAGGTTCCGACACCATCGCCTTTTCTTGGCAGTTTTTCCGGGGATATGCTAAACTATTTTTTGGACAGACACCAAATACGCTATCATCATTTGTAATATGGGTGCGTTCCACCGGCTTTAAACTTTCCAACACTCTCGATTCAACGCGTCCAGGGCCCCAGGCAGCACACCGATTGGCCGACCGACAGGCCATGAAGTCGCCGCGCCCGCTTTTTGACCAACCGCCCCGGTCATGGGGCCGTTTTAAGGTATACAGCTTTTCGCCACCATATGCCGGCCAGCGAATTTGCAAGGAAATGCCATGAGAATCGTTCTGCTATCCATGCCGGATGTTGCCCCGGTCATCATGCACGAATCAGCCTTTCACATGCCCAATCTGGGCATCGCCAGTATCGGGGCCAACATCGACAACCGGCATGATGTCTACCTGATAGACCTGATACGCAAGCGACGTCATCTGCGACGCTATTTGACCCGCGTCTTTATGAAACTCAGACCCCGGGTGGTTGGTCTGTCCACCATGACCTGGCAATACGCCACCTGTTTGAAATTGATCCGCCTTATCCGGTCTATTCTGCCGGACGTCACTATCGTGCTCGGTGGTTACCACGCCACCCTGATGTATCAGGAGATTGCCGCGTCACCTGAGGCGGCCCCCATCGATTTCATGATACGCGGCGAAGGTGAAATTGCCTTTCAAGCCTTGGTTGATGCTCTGGAAAACAATGCCGGTTTCGGGGACATCAAATCTCTCTCCTATAAAGAAAACGGCCAATTCGTTCACAATCCCCCCGGAGAATTGCTGGATCTGACCCGTTTGAACATTCCCATCCGCGACGAACGCCGTCTGACCTGGGGCTACCACATCATGAACCATCGCTGCGAAGTGATGGAAACCTCGCGGGGATGCACCCGCAACTGCAATTTTTGCAGTATCCGCCACATGTACGGACGCGCTTTCCGCCCCTTCCCGACCGAACGTATTCTCGCCGATATCGACGATATCTACCACCGGTGCAAGGTGCGGTGGATTTTTGTCTCGGATGACAACATGGTGATGGATCCTGACCGCGTGACAACCCTGTGTGAGGCCATTAAAGCGCGTCGTTACAGAGACCTCAATTTCGTTGTCCAGGCGGACTGTGTCACCATGGCCCGCAACGAAACCATGGTCAGGATGATGGCCGAGGCCGGATTCAAATCCGTTTTTTTAGGCATCGAGAATGCATCCCCCCACAACCTGCATGCCGCGCACAAGGGCAATATCATCGATCACTCGCGCCAAGCGGTGGCCCTCTGCCACAAGTATGGCATCATGGTGGTCGGCGGCATGATCTTCGGTTTCCCCGATGACAGTGAGGCTGAAATCATCGCCAACTATCAGTTCCTCAAATCCACCGGCGCGGATACGGCCTACTGCCAGATTCTGACCCCCTACCCCAAAACAGAGATCCGCCAGGAACTCATGGATGCCGGCCTGGTGACCAACCCGCAGGACTACACGCGCTACAACGGCATGTGGGCGAACGTGCGGACCCGTCACTTGAGTGCCGAGCGTCTGCACTATCTCTTCTGGTATCACCGGCTGAAGGTCATGGGGTGGTGGGAACCCTCGGAACGCATACGGCGTCAAGGTAAGCTATGGACATCGATCTGGCTTTACTTCTTTCGGCCGATGATGAAAATGGTCGTGGCCCGTGCCCAGAGGAAATACGGCTGGGAAGGGCGTTATGCCCGTGAAATAGCCCGTTTGGAACGAATCAATGCCTTTGAAGATCTTCCCCCGGCTTAACCCCGCATGGGTTAGCAAAAACCTGACAGCGTGCTCTCTTATGCCCTTCTTTCATCACGTTAAAATGGAAAAACAACGGGAGCCATCAAAATAGCAACCACGCCGACACACACCGTCAACGGCAGGCCGATTTTAACAAAATCCATAAACGTATATCCCCCCGGACCCCACACCATCATGTTGGTTTGATAGCCGGTCGGTGTAATAAAGGCACAGGAAGCCCCCACCATCATGATAACGATAAAGGGCATGGGGTTCACACCCAGTTGGGCGGCCATCGACAGGGCGATGGGGAACATGAAGGCCGCGGCGGCATTGTTGGTGATGATGTTGGTCATCAGCGTGCACCCCAAGAAAACCACCGTCAACGCAATCAGCGGATTGGTGCCTCCGATGGTGTTGAAAAGCGTTGCCAGGACCTCGGCCAGACCGCTATGGGATACAGCCGATTCAAGGCCTATGGCGCAGGCAATGACGATCAAGGTCCCCCAGTCGATACTCTGGGCGGCTGTCTTCAGTGATAAACAACCCGTGACCAGCATGGCCCCGGCCGCCAGAAGACCGGCATTGAGCATGCTCATCCAGCCCATGGCCACCACAAAAACCATGCCCGCCGTGATCACAATGGCTTCCAGCGCCCGTTCGGTATGCTGGATGTGATAGCCCTTCAGCGGACGGGTAAGGGCAAAGTCGGTTTCGGTCCGGTTCAGATAAAAAAAATCGTCGTTGACTTCCAGAATGGCATTGTCACCGGCTTCCAGGCGGTGATGTTGCAGGGCGCCCTTCACGGGTTGCCCTTCGCGACAAAGGGCCACAATTTTGACCCGGTAAGGACTGCCGGGCAACGGCAGTTCCCGGACCCGTCGGCCAACGACCGGGTTGCGACGGGATATGACCACTTTCACCAGATGATGCGTATGCCGGGGGCTCTCCATCTCAAGCATGAGATTCGGGATGAGACCGGGCATCCGCCAGATTTCGGTCAAATTGTCGACCGTGGTGATAAACATGAGGACATCGTCCCCTTCCAGAACAACGTCCTCCGGCGGATCCTCCTGGCTGCGACCTTTGCGCCGCAGGGTTTTGAGAGCGTAACCGTCTCCATTCAACAGACCGGTTTCGGCAAGGGTTTTACCTGCCAGCCGCCCACCGCCCCTGACCTTGAATTCCGCGCTGTACTTCCGTTGCCCGACCGGCTGGTCTGCACCGCCTGTTTCATGCGGCAGCAGGAAGCGTCCCACCAGAGCGATAAACACCAGTCCTGCCACGGCGGCCGGCAGGGCCACCCAGGCAGGATCGAACATCTTGACAGCGCGCAGGGTCGGCAAGCCCGGTGCGCCATGCGACAGGGCGTCCGTCACCAGCCCGCCGATCACCAAATTGGTTGAAGTGCCGATGAGGGTGCAGGCCCCGCCGAGAATAGAAGCGAAACTCATGGGGATAAATAGTTGTTTGGCCGGCAGCCGACAGCTGCGCGCCAGATCACGAATCACCGGAATCATCATGGCCACCAGAGGGGTGTTGTTGAGAAATGCACTGCCGATGGCCACCGGTGTCAGGATCCTGATTTGGGCGGTCAAGAGCCGGCGGGGCAGGCCGATGACTTTTTCGGTAATCAAATTGATAGCCCCGGTAGCGTACATGCCGGCCGCGACCACAAAAAGCACCGCCACAGTGAGCATACCTTGATTGCTGAATCCCTTTAGACATTCTTTGGCGGGTGCCAGTTCAAAGGTGATCGCCAGGGTCAGGGCCCCCAGAAAAATCACGGTTGCAGGCAGTCTGGTTTTGATCAAGAAACCGAACGTCAGCACCAAAATCAATAATGTCAGATAGGCATCAAGGGTCATTTGCGCCTCTCTATAACGCCGTTTTGGGAAGGGATGCCCCAGGTTATATGGTAATCCCTCCTCCTGCAAGCAATTCCCGTCTTTAAACCTTTGGGGTCTTCATTACCTTTGGATGGCCACGAAATCAGGCAAAGGCCGTATCGGCCCATAACTTGCCGAAGGATCCAAAACCCGTGTCATGGGCCGGGAATACATCGGCCGGTCCAAAAAATGCCGGACGGCCACACCTCCGATGCGGTCTTGCTTACGGCGGCAATCGGGCTTGGAAAATCAACGTTATTCTGTTAAAAAAGGCCAGTTTTGTACGGTAACGACATCATCCAGGGGAAGGAGAAAATAATGGCGACGATCTTCAGCAAGATCATCAACAAGGAAATTCCATCCGATATGGTCTACCAGGACGAATACGTCACAGCCTTCCGCGATATCGAACCTCAGGCACCGGTTCATATCCTTATTGTACCCAACAAGGAAATTCCCACCGTCAACGATATCCAGGAAGATGACGAGCAGCTGGTCGGCAAGATGTTTACGGCCGCCCGCAAGATCGCTGCGGATGAAGGGGTTGCCGCGGACGGCTATCGTCTGCTGATCAACTGCAACCAGCATGGTGGACAGGAGGTTTTTCATCTCCATATGCACCTTTTTGGCGGGCGCCCCCTCGGTCCCATGTTGCTCAACCGCTAAATATGATTCCATCAAGGATAAGGTTTGAACGTTAAGGAGGATGTGTGCCCGCCCCTAAAAAAGTCTGTGTCATCGATGGTCAGGGTGGGGGTATCGGAGCCACCCTGATCAAATATTTACAATCACGCTACCCTGAACAGGTCGAGATTCTGGCACTGGGAACCAACGCCATCGCAACGGCCCAGATGATGAAAGCCGGCGCCAATAGGGGCGCATCCGGCGAAAACGCCATTGTCCGCACCGTTGCCCGCTCCGATCTTATCGTAGGCCCCATCGCCATCACCTGGGCCAACGCCATGCTCGGTGAAGTCTCGCCCCGCATGGCGGAAGCGATCACGTCCTGCCGGGCCCCCAAAATTCTTCTGCCGCTGTCCCAGGAAGACATTACCCTGGTCTGCATCAGCACGGAACCCCTGCCTCACATGGTCCAGCAGGCGGTGGACGAAGCCATCAAAGACCACCTTTAAACCGATAAACAGACAGAATGTGGACGCCCGTCCATGGCAACCGCCATTCTGACAATGGAAATCGATCCGGACAAAGCGAACCGGCCCAACCATGCCTATCCGCGTAATGTGCCGGATCAATTGAACGCCCCTCTCTAGCCGTACTGTCCATTGAAAGGATGTTGTCAATGCAAAGCATACTTGCCCTGATTGGGTCGCCCCGCAGACAGGGCAACAGCGAAATCATGGCCAAGGAAATCAGCCGGCACCTGCCCGGGCGCCACGAACTGAATCTGCTGCGCCTGTCCGATTTTAACCTGGCGCCCTGCCGGGGCTGCTATCAGTGCCTTTTCAAAGGGCGCTGCCCTATCGAAGATGATTTCGAAACGGTAGCGGAAGCCATCCTGGCCGCCGATGCCATTATCCTTGCCGCTCCGGCCTATTTTCTGGGGCCCAACGCGAGCCTGAAACGCTTCACCGACCGTGGCCTGGCCCTCTATCCCCATATGGAATCGCTTTGGGGCAAACCGGCCGTGGCCGTTGGGGTAGCCGGTATCCCCGGCAAGGAAGGCTACACCCTGCTGGGTTTGGAAAACTTCCTGGCCATGCTGTTTGCCGACATCCGGGCGCGCGGCATGATCTACGGGGCCCTGCCAGGCGAAATCTTTCTCGATGAGCAAAACCGCGAAACAGCCCGAGATCTGGCCACCGCGCTGTGGGAAGGCAAACAGCCCCCCACAAGCCCCTGCTGCCCCTTGTGCGGCGGGAGCACTTTTCGGTTCCTGAGCCACAACCGTATCCGTTGCATGTTGTGCAGCAATGAAGGTACCCTGACGACGGTGGCCGGCAAAACGCAGCTGCATATCCAAAAAAGCGAACATGATCTTTTCCTGACCCGCGAGGACGCCCTGAAACATCGAGACTGGCTGATGGCCATGAAAGGACGCTTCCAGGCGCACAAGGTTCGTTTGAAGACGATCAGCCAGGATTACCGCAGGGAGGGACGCTGGGTGCGGCCCAAACCCAAAGGCGAATGATGCCGCCGCTTGGGAGCCAGTTCACTGCAGTTCGCCATCGGTTTCGCTCCGCCCATTCGCCTTCGTTGCGGTTCAAACGCAAAGAAAGGATAGCGCGATGCCCAAATTTACGCTGTTCGCCATCGTGATGGGTATGGTTTTCTGCCCGGCCCTCCTGCCGGGGCCGGCCCGGGGGGGCAATGACACGCCGGCCACCCTGGAAGTTATCGGCCGCGCCGATGTTACGGTCCAACCGGATATGGCGCTGGTGGCCTTTGCCGTGGAGACCGACGCGCGAGAGGCTGCCAGGGCCACGGCTGAAAATGCCCGCCAAACCGAAGCCCTTCTCAAAGTCCTGCGCCATATCATGGACTCCAATGACAAGCTGCAAACCACCGGCTACAACCTTCAGCCGGTATACGACAAGAATGACCGTCGGCGACCTTCGGGTTACCGGGCGAGCAACCGTGTAACCCTGAAAACGGTCCATATGGAAAAAATTGCCGATTTCATCGATCAGGGCGCCGCTTCGGGTGCCGCCCGAATTGGCCGTTTGCAGTTCAGCACCTCCCGCCTGTCGGAGCATCGGGCCCAGGCCGCGGTGCTGGCCGTTGACAAGGCCCGTTCCAATGCCGAAAAACTGGCCCGGGCCGCCGGTGTCACCCTGAAACGCGTCATGCGAATTCGCTACGCCCCTCCGGCGCCGCCGGGTGTTTTCAGGGAGAGGGCCGCCCTGGCCATGGGACCGACACCGATCGAGGTCGGCGACTTGACCATCGAAGCCGAAGTCACCATGGTGTTTGAAATCGAATGACGGCGTGGCTGCGGAAACACGCGTACCTTTGACACGGTTCCGAAATGGAGGCTGATGTGACGATTCCCCGACATATGACGGCCGTCTTGCTGACCGGCTACGGTGGTTTGGAAAAATTGTCTCTTCGCCACGATGTGCCGGTACCCCAACCCCGCCCGGATGAAGTTCTGATTCGTGTCGGGGCCTGCGGCGTCAACAATACGGACATCAACACCCGCAAAGGCTGGTATGCGCCCTCGGTCCGGGAGGCCACCAATGGCGATGCCGTCCTGGAGGATCATGATGAAGGGGGCGCTTGGAGCGGAGCACTTGCCTTCCCGCGGATCCAGGGGGCGGATGTGGCCGGTCATATCCTAGCGGTGGGTCGCAACATCCCGACGGACCGCGTAGGCGAGCGGGTCATCGTCGAACCGGTCGTGCGGGATCCCCGGGCCCCCGGCGACCGCAGCCGGATCGCCTATCTCGGCAGCGAACGGGACGGGGGCTTTGCCGAATACGTGGCCGTGCCGGCGGTGAACGCCTTCAAGGTGCAATCGGATCTGAGCGATGTGGAGCTGGCCACCTTTCCCTGCTCCTATTCGACCGCCGAACACATGCTGACGCGCATTCGGCTCTCCCGGCAGGACGTCCTTCTGGTTACAGGGGCCTCCGGCGGCGTGGGCTCGGCGCTCGTCCAGTTGGCCAAACGCCGCGGGGCTGCCGTGCTGGCCATCGCCGCCGTCACCAAAATGAAGGCGGTGGCCGCCCTCGGGGCGGACAGGGTCATCCCGCGGGAAGCCAATATGAGCGACAGCCTCAAACGCAATCTTCCGGGAAAGGGGGTGGACGCCGTGGCGGATGTGGTCGGCGGGAATGCCTTTCCGGACCTTGTCAATGCGCTGAAACCGGGCGGCCGCTACGTGACCGCAGGCGCCATCGCCGGCCCCATCGTATCCCTCGATCTGCGCCAGCTGTACCTCAAGGATCTGGAATTCCAGGGTGCCACGGTACTGCCGCCGAGCCTTTTCGGTCGGCTGGTGGGGTATATCGAAAAACGGGAAATCCGACCGGTAGTGGCGGGTGAGTTCCCTTTGTCCGACATCGCGTCGGCCCAGGAAGCCTTCATGGCCAAAAAGCATGTCGGCAGCTTCGTCCTGCGACCTTGATCGGCAACCCTTGCCGGGGCCTTCACCAGAGGTGGCGGATCAAGGAGAATACGATTCCGACCACGCCCGATCAGCGCGGCCTTCGCTGATGCCGTTCACTGGCCACGACGCAGGAAACCCCCTGTCCGGCCTGCAGCGGCACATAGCACCGATTACATGAAATACAGGCGGCGGGAGTCGAATCGCCATCCTGCCAGCGCCGGATAAGTCCCGGTTCGGCGATGAAGGGACGCCCGAAGGCAATCAAATCGACGATCCCCCCGGCGATGAGCTTTTCCGCCGTCGGCAAAGTTCTGATCCCCCCGACAAGGATGAGCGGCAAGGCGCTTATCGCTTTGAAGGCAAGGGCTGCCCGTCGGTAATAGGCTTCCTGGTCCGGGTTTTTCGGATGCACCTTGCGGGCGCAGTGGGTTTCCTGGGGATTGATCACGGTTCCGCCGCTCAGTTCGACAGCATCCACGCCGGCCGCCTCCAGATAAGCAACCGCCTGCAGCATGTCGTCCTGCTGAAAACCCCGCTCGACAAAGTCTTCTGAATTGATCTTGACCAGAACCGGGAAATCGCTGCCGACGGCCGCACGGACTTCGCGGATGGTATCGCAGACCATGCGGGCCCGATTCTCCAAAGCCCCCCCATAGCGATCTTGCCGCTTATTGGTGACCGGCGAAAGGAACTGGCTCAAAAGATACCCATGGGCCGCATGAATCTGCACGGTGTCGAATCCCACTTCCCGGGCCCGGCGGGCCCCAGCGGCCATGGCGTGCAGCACCGTTTGAATGTCCGCAACAGACATGGCCCGGCATCGGCCGCCGAAGCGCCCCTCGAACACGGAAGGCCCCAGGGCGTCCTGCCCGGTCAAACGTGTGGCCGCATGCCCGCCGGCGTGGGCCAGCTGCAAACAAATCCGCCCGCCGGCGGCATGCACCGCGTCCACCATCCGCCGCAGTCCGTCATTCATGTCCTCGCTGTGGGCGCCGAGCTGCCAGGGGCCGGCCTGTCCCTGGGAATGGACATAGGCATGTCCGGTAATCACCAAGCCCACGTCATTGCGGGCCAGCGCGACCATGGTGTCGACCAGTCGGGGGGTGACCCGGCCCTCGTCGGTGGCCATCCCCTCCCAAATCGCCGCGCGTATACTGCGGTTGGGGAGGGTAAGATGGTTGATTCGGTAGGGCGAAAAGAAAGCGGTCATAGCACGCGGCCCCGCAACCCTCACGGAAAAGATTTGTCGAGTTGACGATGGGTGAATCGACGGGCTGTGGGCCCGGCGTAATCGGCCACGATCTGACCCGTTCCGATCATGCGCCATTGGTATATGACCAGCCCCTCCAACCCCACTGGTCCCCGGGCGTGGGTTTTGTTGGTGCTGATACCCACTTCGGCACCCAATCCAAAACGGAAGCCGTCACTGAAGCGGCTGCTGCAATTGAGGAACACGTCGGCCGAATCCACCGCATTCATGAATCGCAGGCCCCGCGCACGGTTATTGCTGACGATGACGTCGGTGTGCCCCGACCCATGGGCATTGATATGGTCCACCGCATGTTCGAAACCATCCACCACCCTGACGGCCAGCACGTAGTCCAGGTATTCGGTGCCCCAGTCCACTTCCCTGGCCGGCTTCACATCGATGATGGCCGTTGTCCGCTCACAGCCGCGGATCTCCACCCCCTTGGCTTCCAGGGCGGCCTTGACCTTCGGCAGAAAGGCATCGGCAATATCGCGATGCACCAGCAGGGTTTCCGCCGCGTTGCACACGGCGACATATTGGGTTTTGCTGTCGACGACGATGCGTTCCGCCATGTCCGGATCGGCCTCGCGGTCGATATAAACATGGCAGATCCCGTCCGCATGCCCCATGACCGGAATGCTGGTGTTGTCCATGATGTGCTTCACGAAGGCATTGCTGCCCCGGGGGATGATCAGGTCGATGGATTGATCCAGGTCCAGCATCTCGGCCACATCGGCGCGCGTCTCCAAGAGTCCCAGCCACCCTTCCGGAATTCCGGCAGCAACGCCGGCCCGGCAGATGATGTCGGCCAGCATACGGTTGGTTTCGGAGGCTTCACGCCCCCCTTTGAGCAAAACGGCGTTACCGCTTTTCAGGCCAAGGCAGGAGATCTGAATGAGGGCATCGGGGCGGGACTCGAATATGACGCCGATCACCCCGATCGGGCAGCTGACGCGATAGAGTTCCAGACCCTCGTCCAGTTCGGTGGCGCCCAGGGTGCGCCCCACCGGGTCGGGCAGGCGGATCATGCTGCGCAGCCCTTCGCAGGCCTCGGCGATCTTGGCTTCATCGAACTTGAGCCGCTTCAAAAGGGGCGCGGCCAGGTTTTCCTGTTCCGAGCGTTGCAAATCCGATCGGTTGGCCGCAACGATCGCCTCTTTGCGGCTCTCCAGCGCATCCGCGATGTCGGCCAAAGCCTGGTTTTTCGTTGCGGTTGCAAGGGCGGCCATCTGTATGGCCGCGGTTTTCGCCTGCGCCGCAATGGTTTGGATGTCCATTCGCCAATGCCTCCATCTCGAAGTTGTCCATGGTCGTCCCGGAGCGCACCACCCTACTCCAGCCTTCCAAAAACATCAACCGCTGCCGGAGCGTGCATTTGCGGCGGCCGGGAATCGATGCTAAACAAGCACAATGCTGCGTTCCCCAAAGAGCCGAAATCCCGCCACGGCCTATGCTATGCTGACCCTAGCCGTTCTGTTCTGGTCAGGCAATTTTATTCTGGGCCGGGCCATACGGACCGATATCCCGCCCATCGCCCTGGCCTTCTGGCGATGGGCCATCGCCTCCCTTTTGGTGTTAGGGCCGTCCCTGCCCCATATGCGGCGAGACTGGTCCACGATCAAGCGACACGTGCCTATCCTGCTCGTGCTGTCCGGCACCGGCGTGGCGGCCTTCAACACCCTCGTCTATACCGGCCTGCAATTCACCGTTGCCGTCAACGCTTTCCTGATGCAAACCATGATGCCGGTCTTTATCGTCCTGATGTCTTTTGTTCTGTTTCGGGAACGCATCGGTAAATGGCCGCTGGTGGGGGTGTTGGGCTGCCTGCTCGGCGCGGTAACCATCATTGTCCAGGGCGATGTTCGGGTGATCCGCACACTAGCGTTGAACCCGGGGGATTTGCTGATCTTCCTTGCCGTGATCAGCTATGCGGCCTATACGGTTTTGTTGCGGCAGCGCCCGCCCCTTCATCCCTTGAGTTTCCTGGCGGTGACCTTCATCACCGGAACGGTGATGCTCCTTCCGATTTACCTTTGGGAATCCCTGACCATGCGCCCGGTGCAATGGAACGCCATTACGCTGTTATCGTTCCTCTATGTGGGCATCTTTCCCTCCATCATATCCTATCTTTGCTATAATCGCGGGGTCGATCTCATCGGCGCCAATCGCGCCGGCCTGTTTCTCTACCTGATGCCCTTATTCGGCAGCCTGATGGCTATTCTTCTGTTGGGAGAATCGTTCTACGGCTATCATGGGATCGGACTGGCACTGATTGCCGGCGGCATCGGCATAACGCTGAGGGCGAGGTCCTGAGCCACGCCAAAACGCCCTCGATTTCCTTGCCAACCCCGCAAGGTGACAAGCCCCTTCTAAGGGCTTATTATACCGTCAATCGCCTCAGCCCATTGTCTAAATGCTCTTTGGTTTTAAGCCGAAGGTGAAACAAATCAAAATCACGATGACAAAATTGGCCCGACCCCAAATACGATGGATTCAACGTCTTGACGATGTGGAGAAAACCGCCTGGAACGCCTTGGCCGACACCCTGCCGACCCCTTTTTTGGAGTGGGAGTGGCTGCATCTGCTGGAAACCTCCCAGAGTGTTGGGGCGGAAAAAGGCTGGTTGCCCCATCATCTGACCCTCTGGCGGGGTAAGACCCTTGTAGCGGCGGCCCCTCTATACATCAAAAGCCACAGTGTCGGTGAATTCGTCTTCGATCATGCCTGGGCCGATGCCGCCCGGCGCCTGGGCATCGCCTACTACCCCAAACTGGTGGGGATGAGTCCGTTTTCACCGACCATCGGCTACCGTTTTCTGATCGCCCCGGATGAGGATCCTTCCGCGATCAATGGTCTCATGATCGCCGCCATCGCGCAGCTGGTACGCCGATACAGGCTGGCAGGCTGCAGCTTTCATTATGTGGATCCGGAATGGGGGCAACATCTCGAGCCGCATGGATTTAAGCGCTGGACCCATCAAAGTTTTGCCTGGCATAACCGCGGTTACCGATCATTCGGCGACTATCTGGCCGTCTTCAAATCCAGCCAGCGCCGCAATGTCCGGCGCGAAAGACAGGCCATGCCGGACCAGGGCATCCAATTGGTTCCCCTCAGAGGCAATGCAATCCATCAAGCTCTGTTCCCGCACATGTACCGCCTCTATGCCGACACCAACGCCCAGTTTGGTCCCTGGGGTTGCCAATACCTCACGAAGGCATTCTTTACGGGGCTCCATGCTGTCTTCCGCGATCGAATCCTTCTGATCGCCGCCTACAGTGACGCGGCAGAAAACCTGCCCACCGGCATGTCGTTTCTTCTGGTCAAGGGGGATCGTATGTACGGACGGTACTGGGGGACATTGGCACCCGCCAATGCGCTGCACTTCAATGCCTGTTATTACCGCCCCATCGAGTGGGCGATTGACAATGGCATTCGTATTTTCGATCCCGGCATCGGTGGCGAGCACAAGATCCGGAGGGGATTCGAGGCCGTTCCGAATTACAGCTACCATCGTTTTGCGGACAGGCGCATGCAGGAGGTGCTGCGCCTTAATATCCATCGGATCAATCAGATGGAAACAGATAATATCGACGCCATCAATAGCGAACGCCCGATTGCACGACTCGCTTAAATCGTCTCGGGATAACCAGGAGACATCCACACCGATAGATACGGATAGGCCTATACCGAAAGAAATGGGCTAAATTCAGAGCACATCCCGGGTTTTATAAAACACGATGTCAGGCCACTGCTCCATACAAAACCCCAACTTCCAGTCACTGGGGGCCAGATAGGAGAGGCAGCCTTCCGCATCCCGGGCAATGTTCGCCATGTTCTTCTTCTCGAACTCCGCCAGTTTTTTGCGATCTTCACAATCGACCCACCGGGCAACGGAAAAGTCGACCGATTCGTAGACCGCATCTACCCCGTATTCGGCTTTTAGGCGGGCCATGGTGACATCGAACTGCAGAACCCCTACGGCACCGAGGATGTAGTCGCTGCCCATGACAGGTCGAAAAACCTGCACGGCACCTTCTTCGGCCAGCTGAACCAACCCTTTATTAAGCTGTTTGGTTTTCAAAGGATTTTTGAGGCGCACGCGCCGGAAGTGCTCCGGAGCAAAATTGGGTATTCCCTTGAACTTCAGGCGTTCCTTCTCGGTAAATGTGTCACCGATTTTAATAGTGCCGTGGTTGTAGATACCGATGATGTCGCCCGGGTAGGCTTCCTCCACGTTGGCGCGGTCCTGGGCCATGAAAATGGTGGCGTTGGCCAGGGCCACTTCCTTGCCGATACGGTGATGCACGACTTTCATCCCCCGGGTAAACTTTCCGGAGCAAATCCGCACGAAAGCGATCCGGTCGCGGTGGGCAGGGTTCATGTTCGCCTGGATCTTGAAGGCGAAACCGGTAAATTCACTTTCGTACGGTGAAACCTCGCGCGATACGGCAACGCGCGGCCGGGGATGCGGCGCCATTTCAACAAAGGCATCGAGCATTTCTTTGACACCGAAGTTATTGATCGCACTGCCAAAAAATACGGGCGTCTGGCTGCCGTTCAGGAAATGGGTCCTTTCGAAAGGATCGACGGCACCTTCCAACAGCGCAATATCCTCCCGCAGCGCACCCGCTTGGCTTCCCAAAAGATCATCCAGGACCGGATCCTCGAGATCCTTGAGAACAACGCCGGATTGTTCACGCGTTTCACGTCCGGGTTCAAACAGATGTAATTCGCGGTGGAAAATATTGTAGACACCTTTAAATCGCTTCCCCATACCGATGGGCCAGGACAGCGGTGTGCATTCAATCTGCAGTTTGTTTTCAATATCGTCGAGGATGTCCAGGGGGGCCATGCCTTCCCGGTCCAGTTTGTTGATAAAGGTGATGATGGGCGTGTTGCGCATGCGACAGACTTCCATGAGTTTCTCCGTCTGGGGCTCTACGCCCTTCGCACTGTCGATCACCATGAGGGCACTGTCCACCGCGGTCAGCACGCGATAGGTATCCTCGGAAAAGTCCTGATGGCCGGGTGTGTCGAGAAGATTGACCTCGAAGTCGCGATAGTTGAACTTCATCACCGAACTGGTCACCGAGATACCGCGTTCCTTCTCGATCGCCATCCAGTCGCTGGTGGCGTGCCGCGAAGCTTTTCTTGCCCTGACAGCCCCGGCCTGTTGAATGGCGCCCCCGAAAAGAAGCAGCTTTTCGGTCAATGTGGTTTTGCCGGCATCCGGATGACTGATAATGCCAAATGTTCGACGCCGATCAATTTCCCTTTGATGCTGTTTGCTCATGATATTGTCTTATGCGGGCAATTTTACGGGAATGCGATCACGCCACGGGATTACCCTTGAAGAGACCACCCCGTGTTCCCGGATTGGCCGAAGGACCACGGTTGCCCTGACACCATGATCCACCGCGCCGGAATCCCAAATTGATCATTTAGGCGGGAATCGGCAATAGGGCGACTGTTTTTTAATAAGGAAATTTATCGCTTACGCTTTGTTGATGCATTGCCGGGAATCCGGCGGTATAGCGGAAGAGATGGGTACGACGCCTAAATCAGGCGATTTGTGTATCGGGTTCGCCTTTGCGGCGACGGATAACACGGATACCCCGGGGTTTACATGGTGTCGGTCGGCCTTCATCCTCGGGTTGGCTGGCCTTGAGAAACATTTGACGTAATTTGGCTTCCAGTTGTTTTTTCTTTGCTTCGTCCATTATCCTTCAATTCCACAAATTGGTTTCTAAACGCGGTTAGGGCTGTCAGGAAGCTGACCGTTCACCCGAAGGCTGCCCTGGCACACGTCCTGCGCTTCTTTTCGACCATGTTGTTGGTCTGGGAAGGCTCATTGTAAAAAACCCGCCTCACGCGGGAATGGTTACATGATGATTAAACGGCCTGCACCGCTTTTTTGTTGGCTTCGCTCTATACCAGAAAAAAGGGATATGCAAGCCCAAAATGAATCCATTTAGGCAAGGCTTCAATATTTTTACCGGCCCCCTTAAGAAGATTGTAAAAAGCTATTCTTACGATACAATATTCAAATTTATCAGCGCAAAAAATGCCGGATGAAACCGGATCGCCTTAACTATTTTGGAGTCGTAACAACTTATCGGTCGTTTTGAACAGAACTTTAGCCCGTTTTTTCCAATCCCCGCCCTGACCGGCACCTGCCGTCCTTTGGCATCAGCGCTTCCCATGAAGGATTTTCAATTTGGCATCGATGAGCTCTTGGTGGGAAACCCGCAACAATTTCATCATTTTGTGCATCAAATAATCTTCATATTGATCCATCTTGCCATCGACGAAAACCACTTGCCACAGGGTCTCGATGATGCCGATTTTTTCTTCGCGGGAGTAATTTTCATTGATCAGGCGGGCAAATTGCCACAGATCGACGCTTTCCACCAGTTCCTTGTCCGCTTCCGCCATCAAGGCTTCCGCATGGGCGCTGGAAACACCGAAACGGCTCTTTAAGATATCCAGGATGGTTTTGGTTTCCTGAGGGGTAAACGATTCATCGATACGGGCCATTTCAACCAGCAGCGCACAGGTGGCCACCTTGAGATCATGCCCCCCATCCTCACCCTTGCCGGCTGTTTGGTCGGCTTTTCCGCTAAAAAATTGTTTTATGATATCGATCATTTAATCGTCTCCTCGATCTTGCCTCTCTTCCGAAAATGACGGCTCACAGGAAATCCTTATTTGGCGACGCCGTCATCCGTCACGTCACGCAGATAACGGAACAACATCCTTGACGCCCTGACACCCTTGCCGCTTTGCTTTTCTTTCCGGGCATTCCGCGTCAGCTGCATCAGTCGCTGTCTCTCGGCTCCGGGGCACTGGATGAGAATCTCCGCGACGATCCTTTCATCCCCATCGATCAGGGCCTCCCGCCAGTGTTCGAGCTTTTGGAAGACCAGGGCTTTCTGATAGCTGCCCCGATGGATATCATCCAGAGCTTTGCGAATCGGGGCCGGATCAATGCTGCGCATAAGCGCGCCGATGTACTGAAGCTGGCGCCGCTTGGCGCCGTGCCGGGTCATTCGGCGACCCATCGCCACCGCCTCGGCCAGTTCCGAAGGCATGACAATGGCCGCCAGTTGTTCGCTTGAGAGATTTAAGAGTTCCTCACCCAATCGTTGCAGCGCACGATCATCTTTCTTTTTCTGGGTCCGGCTGCGAGGGCTTTCTTCATCCATAGCATCATTCCTGTCGCGCAATGGTCTGTCCGCAGTATCAATCGATGTCGACAAAGGACCACGACGGTTAAGCCGTCATGCCTCCCTAACGGTCTTGGCGGCTTGGCCAAGCTGACCGCAGGCCGCCATCAGGTCCCGTCCCCGGGGGGCGCGTTTCTGGACATTGACACCCAAATCAATTAGCTGCTGCCGAAAGATGTCCATGTCCTTTTCAGAAGGCGAACGGTAGGGTGTATCCGAACCCGGATTAAAGGGAATCAGGTTCACTTTGGCTGATAGGGGCGCTAGCCAATCCGCCAGTTGTCGGGCACATTCCGGCCCATCGTTCACGCCCGACATCAGCACATACGCCACCATGATATCGTACCCTTTCTTCAAGGGGTACCGCATCAGTGACGCCCGGAGTCGTTCCAAAGGCACCGCCTTATTGATCGGCATCAACTGCGACCGCAGGCTATCGTTGGGCGCATTGAGTGATACGGCCAGTTTGAGATGCGGCATGTCAAGCGCTGCCATTTTTTCGATCCCGTCAACCCGTCCCGCCGTCGAAAGGGTGATATAGCGCCGGGCAATATCCAGCCCCCTTTGATCGCTGAGAACGCGAACGGCCTGGATGACGGTATCAAAATTATCGAAGGGCTCCCCCATCCCCATGAACACCACGTTGCGGACAGAGGCCCCGAATCGTTGACGGGCCGTGTAAACCTGCCCGACGATTTCCTCCACGGAGAGTTGACGAATCAGCCCCAGACGGGCGGTTTCGCAAAACCGGCACCCCATGCGGCAACCCACCTGGCTGGAAACGCAGACCGTCCAATGCGACGCCATGGGCAAAATCACCGATTCGATCCGATGACCATCTTTGAGGGCGGTCACAAATTTGATGACGCCATCCTGCTTGACCTGATCAACAACGTGACCAGGCTCAAAAGCCATTAGCCGCCGCAGCCGATCCGGCAATCCGGGTGAGGCCGCAATCGATGGGGACTGCCAGGCCTTAGGGTTGAGCTGTTTGTAAAATTCACGGTACAGCGCCCCGGCCAGGAAAGGTCCCTTACCCAAATGTTCAGCAAAAACCTCGGCCAGATCCTCAAATGTAAGTTCTAATAATTGCAACATTTACAGATAGATAAAAAAATATAGTTAATTTATTGGTTTATATAAACAGATCGACAGCCGCAGGGTTCATCATGTCCCCCAATTGGCACCGATCCAGTGTTGCGGAAGGGACCTTACCACAAAAACCCGTGTTCTGTCTTGGAGGGTCAACTGATTTTAGAACGGATTTATTTCGGTTTTCGCGCCGCTATCTTCTGTTGTTTCCAATTCCGCCGTGTCGCAGGCCGGCAGATAAATGGTAAAAATAGCACCGCCGTCAGGGCGTTTGGGCGTTACGGCAATCGTCCCTTTGTGGCGGGTGATAATCGAGTGGGTTATCGCCAATCCCAGCCCGGTTCCCTTGTCACTGCCTTTTTCCTTCGTGGAAAAATAGGGATCGAAGATCTGATTCAAAATCTGATCCGAAATGCCGGGGCCTTCATCCTGAATGGACAATGCCACGTAGGCGCCATCCGGCAGCGTCAACCGCGGATCGGTTTCAGAGACACCGATCCGCCGGTTTGCGCCTGAAATCAAAATGGTGCCGCCCCCGGGCATTGATTCCACCGCATTGACGACGATATGAGTGATGGCGCGCCGGATCTGGCTTTCGTCGAAAGCCACGGGCCATAAACCCGGAAAAAAGTCAAACCGGAGATGGGCAGCGCCCTTGCCGGCGGCTTCCCGGGCGGCCCGCCGCACCACCCTGCCAAGATCCCCGGGAGCCATCACGGGCGCCCCGCCCTTGGCAAAAGTGACGAGTTGATTGGCCAAATCTTTGGCCTTATGAGAGGCCCTTTCCACCTGCCGCAGGGTTGACTGGGCGTCATGCAAGGGGGTCAAGTCTTCCGCCACCAGCGAAAGCCCTCCCATGATAACCGACAAAAGGTTATTGAAATCATGAGCGATACCGCCTGCCAGGGTCCCAATCGCCTCCAGTTTTTCAACATGTTTCAATTTTGCTTCGGTTTCCCGCCGTTCCTGCTCGAGCATTTTGATCCGGGTGATATCCACCGCAATCTGCAGACGCACCCAACGCTCATCGATCCACTTGATGGCGCGATCGTAATTCATGTACCAGCGCCCGGTGATGGGGTTTTTACCCTCCCATTCGATAAAACCGGCCGGTTCCCCTTCCCTTTCGAACAGCCGTGTGTTGGTGCAATTGGGGCAGGGCCCCTCTTCCCCTCTGAAAAACTGCCAACAGAGCTTGCCTTTCTCAGGATTGCCGAAGGCCTGTTTCATCTTGCGGTTCATAAAAAGAATCTCGTATGTCTCGAGATCAGAGACATAGACATGGGCGTCGATACTGTCCAGAATGGTCAGGAGCCGGTTATTGGCCTGACGCACCGCCAATTCGGCTTTTTTTTGGTCCGTGATATCCCGGTTGTTGCCCAAAACGAAAGCCGCCCGGCCCTGCTCATCACGAATGACGGCCAGCCGATCGTTGAACCAGCGGGAAGTCCCCTTCCTATCCCGTATACGATATTCGATGGTATCGTCTACGGCGCGGCCGGGTTGCGATGCGACAAGGTCTTCGATAAAGGCCCTGTGTCGCTTGCGGTCATCCGGATGAATCATGATTTCGACGCCATTGTAGACCAGATCCTCAATTTCTTCGCCGGTATATCCCAGCAATATACCGAAAGCACTTGAGATATAATCGTATTGGCCGGTTTTCAAATCCCGCCGGTAGAGGATGTCCCGGGAATGTTCCAGGATTTCCTGAAACCGCTGCTCGTTAACGCGCAATTGCTGCTCCGCCTTCCGGATATCGGTGATGTCACGGCGGACGCCGAGCATTCCGATCGCCCCACCATCAGCATCATAAAGCGGCAGCTTGATGGTATCGAAAACAGCATCCACCGCATCTGCCCGTGGACAAACCTCCTCTACCCGCACCGGGCCACCTTTTGCCAGAGCATCGTCATCACTTTTTTGGCTCAAACGCGCCTGCCTGGCCGCGAAAATCTCCCCGTCGGTTTTCCCGATGATCTCCTGCGCAGACCGGTCGGCAAACAATTCAAAGGCTTTATTGATGAGAACGTTGCGCCCCTGGCGGTCCTTGAAACTGATGACATCCGGAATGGCGTTGATGACAGTCTGTAATTTTTGGTTCAGCTCATGGGTGCGTGCCTCCGCCTCCCGGCGCTTTTCAATTTCCTCCTTAAGCCGCCTTCTTTCGTTTTTAAGTTCCCGGTGCTCGGCTTCCATCTGCAGGCGATAGCGGTCCCGAAAAAATTCGAACCAGTAGGCAATGACCGCCACCATGGCGTAGGTAATGACAAAACGCGTAATAAAAGCGGCCGGATAAGTGTAACGGTCGATATGGGGCAGCGGCATCCAAAAGCAAGCCAATGCGAGGGCAAACAGGCCGGTTGCCCATAGGAGCCCCTCCTTCTTGCCCAGCAGGAAAAAAGCAATCATGGGGAAGGTGTACATCCACAGGATTTTGGATCCCCCTTCGCCACCAACCACGACCATGTAAAGGACCAAAAAGCCGAAAAGGACGGCATTGATGCGGTAAATGATCCATCCGTTCGGCAACCGATGAAGCAGGTGCCAACCCGCCACAAGACCGATGCAGGAGGTAAAAATGGCGGCACTGAGGGGGTAATGTCCGCGATTCAAATGGATCAAACCGAAAACGACCATAGTGGGAATACCGAGAAGGATAAAGACGGTATACTGCTGCAGACGGTTCTTCTCCTCCGCGCTGATCGGGGCCCGGTCGATATAGACAACGAAATGGCCCCATAAGCGATTCAGAATCCGGCGAATTGTTCGAATCATAGAATAATCCTATACGAAGGGGGTGGTATCCAACCATAAACCACAATCAAAAGGGCAGGGTATTACCCTCCACCAAGATTAAAACCGGCTTTTGGCAAGGCAAGCCGGGAAACGCTCTGGAACCTACCATCCACCTTAGGCAGGCATGGCAGCCTGACAATTTTTGCCAGTTTTTTGACGAAACCTGTCAATGGCCTCTTCAAGGATAGGTCCAACGATCCTTTCAAACAGCAAGGCCGGCGCGGATCAATTGGGTTCAAAGCAAGAATTCAAATATCCTTTCCCATTGTAATTATTGCCATATCTTCAATTAGGGGACGAATAAGCGCAAGTTGCGCACTTGCTTTTGACGATGGCTTGTTTATTGCTATTTGATGCCTTATCGGCGAATCGACATGAATCTTGAAGGTATCCCGTTTTCGGAGAAAATAATGACGCACAGAACACGCACGGTCCAAAATCGCAGCGCCGGCCCCGGCCAGCAGCTGAAGGCCAGTTCCTGGGGACTCATCGGCTGGGTTTTGCTCGCGCTCTACTCCGGGACAACAACGGTTTTAGCCGAAAACCGTTCCCCAGCGATGCCCGGTTATGCCGCGCTACTGGACTTCATCCAAATGGAGGACCGCAGGGGACCGCTGGTTGAATTTGTTGAGACCGGTGATGGTGTTATCAATGCGTTGAGCCGTGAAAATCGCCACTTCATCAGCCGGAATCAAAGGCTACTCGGAAAGATACGAACAGAGCTGGGAAGTGACAAGCTGGGATGGAAGCTCATCGATGCAACAAAACGCTTGATGGTGGTTCCGGAAAAACATCCGGACTATGCAAACCTTTTCGAAAGCTACTGCCGCCTGGTGGTGGCCCATGTTCTCGAAAAAACCGCCCTTCCTGATCCCTACCGGGCCATAGCGACGCTTGATGCCTCTATACCGGACCCCATTTCGGACCATGACGACGGCGGTATAACCGCTTATCTGGTCCATAATATTGCCGATGTCTATACCGAGGAATACGCGTTTTTCGACATCCGCGACAGGGAACACGAGGTCCGCATCTCACTGGACAATCGGCTCTATCGGGGGGAAATCGGATCCTATTCCTCATTTCTCAGGATCGGCGAAGGCAACGCATTCGCCTTTGAACACAACCGTTACACACTTTGGCGCAACAGCGCCGATGATCCCCTGAATGTTTTCATTGCCCCCATTGAAGAAACCCTACATATTGCCCTGCGCAGGGCCACCGAAAAAGCCATCAAAGCCCGCCTGACCAGCCAACCACCTTCTTCCCGGGCCCATATCGAGGCCGTTGTCGAAGAATGGCTGGCTGTGGAAGAGGCCGTGGTCGGCGGATTGGTCCGCATGCTTCTGCCAGGCATACTGGAACGCTTTCTGGAAGCCGAAAGCGACACCTTCGATATAGCGAAAACCTTTGCCGAACGCAGCGCTTTTGGTAAGTACCGTTTTCTGGATCGGGGAATCGCCATCGTCAGTGCGTTGGGGCTCCAATCCGCCATCCGGATTTACCAGAATGACGCCCGGCAGTTCAAAATGCTTCTCATCGCCCAGCAGCACGATGTCACCCCAAAGAAAGTCCGGAAAACGCCCACTCAAGCCGAAGAGCTATCCGCCGGGTAGCTGCCCAGCAGCTTCAGTCGGATGGCCAAGGCTTCCATTTTTGCCAAAACGGCAGCAACATGATCGTCCTGTTGCGAGCCTTCGAAATCGAGAAAGAAGCTGTAATTTCCCGGATCGGAGCGCAGCGGCATCGACGCAATGCGCGTCAGGTTGATATCCGCCTCGGCAAACAGCCGCAGGACGTCATAAAGCTTGCCAGCCTCGTGGGGTACGGCAAAAATGATCGAGGTCTTATCGCCAGGGCCGGGATACGCCTCCCGCGACAGCAGCAGGAAGCGGGTGGAGTTGGAAGAACCGTCCTCGATCCCCTCCTTGATGACATCCAGGTCATAGAGCTCGGCGCACAGCCGGCTGGCAATGGCGGCTGAGGCTTTGGGACTTTCTCTGGCCAGCATTTTGGCGGCGCCGGCCGTGTCGTAAAAGGGATGCGGCTCCAGTTTGTTGCGCATCAGGAAGCCCCGGCATTGGGCCAGGGCCTGGGGATGGGAATACACCACCCGGATTTCACGATAATCGGTCCCCCGGGTTGCCAGGAGACAGTGTTTCACCGGCACCTTGATCTCACCGACAACCTTCAAATCGGTTGTTGTCAGCAGATCGTTGACCTGGGTCACGGCGCCTTCAAGCGAGTTTTCCACCGGCACCACCCCAAGATCGAGGTCGCCCTCTTCCACACCGCGAAAGACATCCACGAATTCCAGGCAGGGGATATAGGCACCGTTGGGGACCAGCTCCCGGGAGGCCACTTCGCCATAGGCCCCGTGTTCGCCCTGGAAAGCCACCAGCTTGCGATCCTCTTCCTGAAGGCGCTTGCTTTCCTGGATAATGGTTTCGAGCAACTGGCGGGTAAACGAACGCTCCACCAGATCCAGATTCAGACGTTCGGCCCGTGCCAGCAGGTCTTCTTCGCGGTGGGGGTCGCTGATCGCCGCTTTAAATTTCTTGGAGCGCAGCGCCAGGCCCATGCGCTCCTGTAATAGGACCAATAATTCACGGTCAATCCGGTCAATTTTGTAACGAATTTCATTCAGTTTCATGGGGTCTCCTCATGCAAGCCTGAAAAAATGGCCGATAACGGGTTAAAAAAGATACTTTTCCCGATCATGTATTCATCGTATCCATAAATGCGTACAGCGGTCGTAATTGCCTCATCAACAATTGGAAACGATCCGGGGTCAGGGCCTGATCCGCATCACACAGCGCCGTCGACGGGTCGTGGTGCACTTCAATCAGCAAACCGTCCGCCCCAGCGGCCACCGAAGCCAGACTCATGGGGGGAATCAGGCTGAGGCGTCCGGTACTGTGGGTCGGATCGATGACAATCGGCAGGTGGGTCAACTCTTTGATCGCCGGTACGGCACTGAGGTCCAGGGTATTGCGGGTATAATTTTCAAAGGTCCGGATACCGCGTTCGCATAGAATGACATTGGGATTGCCTTCACTGAGAATGTATTCCGCACAGTTCAACCACTCCTCCAGGGTCGAAAACATCCCTCTTTTCAACAGGACCGGGCGCCGGGTCGTGCCCACTTCTTTGAGCAGGGAGAAGTTTTGCATGTTGCGGGTGCCGATCTGGAGGATATCGGCAAACTCGGCCACCCAGGATACATCCCGGGGGTCCAGGACCTCGGTAACGATGGGAAGTCCGGTCTCCTTGCGGGCTTTGTCCAGAATCTTCAAACCCTGCAGACCCAGCCCCTGAAACGAGTAGGGTGAGGTCCGGGGTTTGAAGGCGCCGCCGCGCAAAATGTCTGCTCCGGCAGCCTTGACCGCATGGGCCGTCTCAAGGGTCTGTTTTTCGCTCTCCACGCTGCAGGGACCCGCCATGACCACAAAGTCGCGCCCAATGGCCACATCGCCGACATGGATAACGGTTTGCTCAATGGTATCACGTGACGCCAGTTTCAAATTTTTCATGGCTGCATCCTTCCGTGTCCTTCCGTCAAAAAAAAAGCCCCGAGCATTTCGTCTCGGGGCTTAAAGCTATAAGAAACCCCGAGTGGATCCTGAAGTCCACCCGGGGTGTAATCGATTTAAATTACGACGCCGGATGAACGCTTCTAAAGCCAAAAAAGAAGCGTCCGAAAAATTCACCTGTGATGTTGTTGTGTTGCCGCATTTTCGTTTCCCAAAATTTCACGTATAGGGGAACATACCGCTTTTAATTTTTCTGTCAATAACTTTTTGGGGATGGTATGACTGCCGGCGGCTGTCGGAACGGCCGGCCCCCATTTGCGGTATCCGGTTACACCACCACGACAACGAAAGACCGCCTTGAAAGCAAAAATGCGCTTTTTGTTCTTGGAATCCTTCTACGGCGGCTCCCATCAGGAGTTCGCCGACGGCCTTGTTGCCCATTCACGCCATCACATCGATCTGGTGACCCTTCCCGCCCGGTTCTGGAAATGGCGCATGCGGGGCGCCGCACTTTATTTTTTAAAGAAAGTGCCCCGGCTTCAGGATTATGACGGTTTGATAACGACCGACCTGATCGGTTTATCGGATTTCAAGGCCCTGGCTGGAAATGTCTGCCCGCCGACGCTGGCCTATTTCCACGAAAACCAGCTGACCTACCCGCTGGCACCGGGCGAGCAAATGGATTACCAGTTCGGCTTTACCGATATCACCACGGCGTTGGCGGCGGATGTGATCCGTTTCAATTCCCGGACCCATTTGACCGCCTTTTTCGATGGCCTTCCCGGTTTCCTGCGGATGATGCCGGAGTTCCGGCCGACTTGGGTTGTCGATACCATCCGGTCGAAGTCTGACGTTCTTTACCCTGGCTGCCGGCTTCCCAAGCTCGACGTAACGCAGCCCGACGACCATACCGCCACCCCGCCGCTCATCATCTGGAATCATCGCTGGGAGTTCGACAAATGCCCGGAAGATTTTTTTGCGGCCCTGGATGGGCTGCTGGTCAAAGGCGGCGATTTTCGCCTTGCACTTCTCGGGGAAAACTGTCAAACAGTACCCAAGGTTTTCATCCGCGCACGCGAGCGCTACAAGGATAAAATTCTGCATTACGGTTATGTTGCTTCCCGGGCGGCCTATTTGGACTGGCTCAAACAGGGGGCCATCGTCGTCAGTACCGCCCAGCAGGAAAATTTCGGCATATCCGTCGTCGAAGCTGTTCGGTCCGGCTGTTTTCCACTGTTGCCGGCAAGCTTGGCCTACCCGGAAGTCATTCCGGAGCAATTCCACCCCCATGTCCTGTACCATGACCTGGACGACCTGGTGATCCGGTTGCATCGGCTTGTCAACCATTACGCCGACTATCAGGCTATCCGCTTCAACCTGGCCAAAGCCATGGAGCGTTATGCCTGGAACAACGTCATCGAGCGCTACGACAGTTTACTGGAATCCCTGGTGCACGTTTCCTGATGCGCGCCCCTGTGGCATGACAACCCCCAACCCTTTTGCACCCCGTTTACCATAATGGAAAACCATCGTGACGCTTTTCCCCGGAGGAATGCTGTGAAACCAGTCAGCGGTTATTTGGAAATTTTGGATAAAGGTTTCGGGTTTTTACGCACCATCGAAAAGAATTTTGCCCCGAACGCCGAGGATCCTTTCGTGCCGGCCCACCTCATCAAAAAGTTTCGGCTGCCGGAAGGCATTTATGTGCAGGGCCAGGGCGTCAGGGGGAACGGGAAAAATCGGAACCTTAAACTATCCCAGGTGGACACCGTCAATTGGATGCCGTTCGAACAATATCCCCAAATTGAACCCTTACAAAAACAAACCAGCATCAACCCATCCGAATCTTACCGCATGTGCCAGAGCGCTTCGGACTACCTGGGACGCGCCCTGGATTTAATCGTACCCATGGGTAAGGGTCAGCGGGGTTTGATCGTCTCACCGCCTAAATCCGGCAAAACCTCCATTCTCAAACATATGGCCCAATCCATCCAGCGCCATCATCCCGAGGCGGTTCTTTTTATCCTGCTGGTGGATGAACGCCCCGAAGAAGTTACCGATTTCAAACGCGATCTTGAAAATGCCAATGTCCTCTCCTCATCGTCAGATCAAAGTATCGCCCAGCATATGCGGATGACACAACTCACCATGAATGCCGCCATCCGCAGGACCGAAACCGGCGCGGATGTGGTGGTACTGATCGATTCCCTCACGCGAATGTCCCGGGCCTTTAACAACCAGACCCAAAGCCACGGGCGCACCTTGTCCGGCGGACTGGCGGCCACGGCCCTGACCATACCGCGGCGGATATTCGGTGCGGCGCGCAACATCGAAGACGGTGGGTCCCTCACCGTGATTGCCACGATCCTGGTGGACACGGGGAGTCGAATGGATGACGTCATCTTTCAGGAATTCAAGGGCACCGGCAACATGGATCTGGTGCTCAGCCGCGACTGTGCCGAGCAGCGCGTGTGGCCGGCCATCAACATCAATGCTTCGGGAACCCGTAAAGAACACCTCCTGATGAATAAAGAAGATTTTCAGGAAGCGATCCATTTTCGAAGAAAAGTTGCGCAACTGGACGAAATTACCGCCATGCAAGCATTCCGGGAATATCTGGGGGCAACCGGTTAGACCATTCGAGCCTTCCCGTCGACGTCCCCGGCAATACACTGTTCGCGGCGTGCTTCACTTTCGCAAACAATTCGAAAGTATCGCTCGTCGCCCGGCGCCATTTCAGGGCAGCGATGCCGGTTGCACCGGAACCCGTCTGTCGTGCAGCCCCAGGCAAAAGGACGTGTTTCCGCTGCCGCTTCTAAATATTTGTCTTGACTTGAAAAAAAATATCCCTATTTTGGTCCGAACATTTAATCCCCCAAAAGGAGATCACATGGAAAAAGTAAGTGACGGGCTGTATGTCAGTGTTGCATACAAAGGAACCCTTCAGGATGGACAAATATTCGACTCCAGCGAAGGACGCCAGCCCCTCGAGGTCAAAATGGGAGCGGGTCAGTTGATCAAAGGCTTTGAAAAAGCGCTGACGGGCATGGCGGTGAATGAAAAGAAAACCTTCACCCTTTCGCCCGAGGAGGCTTACGGGCCCGTGAATGAAGACCACAAACACACTTTTCCGCGGGATGACGTACCGGCGGAGATGGATCCCCAGGTGGGACAAACCGTCGGACTGACAACCCATGAGGGCCAGCAGATTCCAGCCCGTATTATCGCTGTCGATGAAGAAGGCGTGACGGTTGACCTGAATCATCCGCTAGCCGGAAAGACATTGACATTCGAGATCGAGGTCGTCGGCATCAGTGCGACACCGACCCAAGCCGCCGGCTGCGGTTGCGGCTGCGACTGTTCCGCAACCGAATCGGACAGCGGTTGCACCTCAAACGGATCCGGCTGCGGCTGCCATTAGCGATAATTGCACAACAACGAGGAGAATCATATTCAATGGATTATTACTGCAACGCGACATCATGCTCTTATGAGGGTGATGGTCCCTATGTGCTTTCACTGCCACCTGAAGCCTGCATAGACGAGAACAACTGCGCTATTGTCTACTGCCCCTACTGTCAAAGCCAGATGGCGATCGGCCATCAGACACAGGCGCCGATGACGTCTTCGTCGTAGTGGCTTGCCACCCTTGAAGGAATGAGGTGCGGTGCCGTCCGTTCCTACGCTGCCCGGCCTCATTCCTGAACCGAAGATAAGCCAATATCCTAATTGTCGCGTCCATAATCAACCCGTATCGCCTTTTAGCCGCTTGCAATAGAAAACCGGAATGCCCCGTCCGAAGAAAGCGCTCTTGTCCATCACGACCGCCACTACGCTGTTAGCGTACCCAACACCCATCACTTATCACCCAAGCCAGACATTATCCGTGATTCCTTTAGGGGCAGGTGCGTCTTGTTAAACCCCGGCCCAGGTGAAATCGCGGCTCTGGGTACGGCCTGCTGCTGGACCGTCTCCATGATGGCTTTCGAGTCTGCAGGCAAACGCATCGGATCTCTGAATGTCAATCTGATGCGCCTGGCCATGGGGGCCCTTTTCCTAAGCGGTTTTTGTTACTTGGAACGGGGGTTGTGGCTTCCGCTGGACGCCACCCCGCATAACTGGGTGTGGCTGTCGGTTTCCGGACTTGTCGGGCTGACCTTGGGCGATATGTGCCTGTTCAAGGCTTTCCTGCTCGTGGGCAGCCGGATTTCCGCCCTCATCATGGCGTTTGTTCCTGTCATCAGCACCCTGATCAGCTGGGCATTTCTGGGAGAATTGTTGAGCCTGCGGGATCAGGCCGGTATGCTGGTGACGACTTTCGGCATCATCATGGTGGTGATGCGGCGATCGAACGGCAATGCCGGCAATAGGTCCACCCGCTATCCCCTGAAAGGCCTTCTGCTGGCACTGGGAGGCGCCACCGGCCAATCGGTGGGACTTGTGTTCAGCAAATACGGTATGGGGGATTATGACGCCTTTGCGGCCAACCACATCCGCCTGCTGGCCGGACTGGTGGGGTTTGGGATCATCTTTCTTTCAACCGGGCGCTGGCGGGGGGTATTGCCGGCTGTTCGCCGCCGGTCAGGGGTGCTCTTTACCGCCCTGGGGTCTTTTTTCGGACCGTTCGTGGGGGTCTCCCTCTCCCTTTATGCGGTTCAGCATACCCAGGTCGGTGTGGCCGCCACCATTATCGCCCTCGTTCCCGTCTTTATCATCGCGCCGGCCGTTCTCATCAAAAAGGAACGCATCGGCCTGCGGGATGTGCTGGGTGCCGTTGTCGCGGTAGCCGGCTCCGCACTTTTATTCCTTTGAAAATGGCATACCGATTTTTCCAGGCGCAGGCATCTACCCTTCGCTGTCACAGCAGGGGGGCGAATAAACGGCTGACGCCTTCGATCATGGTCAAGGTAGCGCTGTGGTGCGGTTTGCGCTCCCGACAGGCGTTCATCAAGCGCTGCATCCATTGCTCCAGCTGAAAAATGATTTCCTTCGAATAGATGCAAAGGCCCACCTCATAATTGAGCAGCAAACTGCGCATATCCATATTGGCCGAACCCGTAATGGCCACGTTGTCGTCAATGATAAGGGCCTTGGCATGCAGCATGCGGGGCTGGTAAAAATAGATGCGGGCGCCGGCCTCCTGGAGTTGCGACAGGTAGCCTTCCCGCGCCCAATCCGCCAGACGGTGGTTGGAGTGCTCAGGGGTAATCAGGCGTAAATCCACGCCGCGCTGGGCCGCCATGCAAAGACCTTCCAACAGCAGATCGTCCGGGACAAAATAAGGGGTAACGATCCACACCCGCTGGTGGGCGCGAAAAAAGCTGATCATCAACGCCTCGCGCAAGGCATCGTTTTCCACGTCCGGTCCGCTGGCCATGAATTGCAGGGCCGTTGTCGCAGTGATGTCCTCTTTGGGTCGGAACGGTCCCGGATGGGCGATATTCTCTTTAGCCGCAAACTCCCAATCCGAGCGAAAAATTTCGAACGCCTGGCTGACGGCCGGTCCGGATATCCGCATGGAAATGTCGTGCCAGCGATCCTTTGTTTTCCGGGGGCCCATATACTGATGGGCCAGATTCATCCCCCCCACGATAGCGGTTTTGCAATCGACGATCACCATCTTGCGATGATTGCGCAAATTGGCGCGCCCCCTGAACGGCAGGTTGAACATGGGCATGAAAAAGGCCGTCTGCCCGCCGGCCGTGTGCAGCGGTGCCAGAAAACGGCGATTGATCTTGACCGATCCCAGTCCGTCCAGAAGGAGATAAACCTTTATCCCCTGGGCGGCCCGGCGTGCCAGGGTCTCGACGATAAGCTTGCCGGTGGGACCTTTGCCCAAGATAAAAGTGGCCACATAAACCGCATGCTCGGCGGTTTCAATCAGGCGCATCATTTCATGAAACGCTTCTTCACCCGAAAGCAGCAGGCGGGCCCAATTGCGTCGTGTGGGCGGAAATCCGCCCCGGTATACCAGCGACGCCAGTTGATGCTCCAACCCCTGATCAGCATGCCGCACCGGCGATGAGGGCGCCAGCATGCGTTTGGCCTCCATCTTCCGGGCAATTTTACGGCCCCCGAAAAGGATATAAAGAGGCACGCCAATATAAGGAATGAAAATGACGGCCATGAGCCAGGCGATGGTGCTGGTGGGCGATCGGCGTTGCTTCAAAATATGGGAGAGCAGAACCAGCGCCATGATGAACCCTACCGAGGGCAAGAGCTGAATGAAAATCCAGTCGTAATCCTTCATGGCAAACCTCGGACGCATCCTTCGCGGGGGGGAATCGAAATGGTCAGGCTGAAAAAAAGGGTATCTCCGATCTACGTGATTCATAGCAGGACGCTGATCTGAGAACAAGTAGAATCCACCGGAATCTTTATAGATTGCGGATAGATCGGTCGCCAATCAGCTACACACGCCCATAAGGCGTGGTATTAGGAAGGCCCTTTGAAGGGGCCAGGATTACTGGAACTCAGGTAAGTTCAATTGTGCGAGGTATCCCTGTTCGATTTTCTCTTGGCTCCATACATACTCTCGGATCTGATGCTCATCGAGTCCAATGGTGCTAACTCAATAGCCGGCAGCCCAAAAGTGAAAACCTGTGAATTGCTTTTTGCTCCCCATAAACTCACGGTGAACACGTATGGCTCTTTTCCCCTTGATGTAGCCTATGGGCATTGAAACGCTGTACTTCGGTGAAATACCTAAAACACACATATGCACATGATCCGGCATTGCATGACCTTCAAGCAACTCGATGCCGTTATGCCTGCATAATTGCTGGAATATTTCACCCATGCGTTTCCTCAATTTGCCATATAATACCTTCTTGCGGTACTTGGGTGTAAACACGATATGATACTTGCATTCCCATTTGACATGGGCCATACTTTATCCTTCAAAGCGTCCTCCTTGGATCTGCTCCCGGCCGGGGCCTTCCTCTGGAGGACGTTTTATTTTTTATCCACGGATCGGCAAAGCCTATTCGATTCTCACGGCCATAGGCCGTGGTTTACTTAATTGCAATTAAAGGTGATTAGGAAAATATTACGAAATCAATAAGACATGGCATATAATTGATTTAACAATAATAGTTCTCAAAAAAAAGATTGACGAAATTGGTTTAGTGTTATACCTCAAAACTGGCTTAGGCAAATAATCACTACTCATGCATCAAATTCTTCTATAACCAAATATGCTTGAAGTATATTGGGCGATTACATCCTTCATATATTATACAATATTTTTTGGATAAGAAGCTACAGTTTTAATCTTTTTAAGACCTACCTATATCTTTCTCTATTTGACTTTGGCTGATTACTCTATGATTTAATGCGATCTCCTGCTAAAGCGGGTTTTTCAGGTTCATGTCCATGGTGCGTCCAGAAGCTAAGAAAGTCCTTTTTAAAATTCCCTCCTTTTATCACACCTATTTTTTTCATCTACAATTTAAATATATTCATAATGTGTTTTGCTGTTTAAAATATAGCATAGATAAAACGAAAATAATTAAATTTAAGGGCCTTTAATTTACCCCAAATAAAGCCAAAATATTCAAAAACGACCACAACAAAAATGCAAAGAAAGGATCGGAACTAGAATGAAAAAAAACTACTTAATTATTTTTGTATTGGCATCCTTTTTTGTTCTGTCATTAATTTCATGTGGATATAAAAGCATTAGTCATGGCCAAGAGATAACTGAAAGTCAATCTTCTCAAATAATTGATGGAAAGACCACTAAAAAAGAAATCTTTATGAAGTTCGGAGAGCCATCTAAAACTATGGATGATGAAAGTGTGTTTTTCTATAGTTGGACTAGAGGAGGGAAAGGTCACTTCCTAGGCTTTGGATCGGGTTCAGCTGAAAGTAAAACTCTTGTAGTTGTATTTAATGACGATGAAATCGTTTCAAGCCATAAAATTACCCGTGGGGCAACTTCAAGTGGTGCAACAGTTGGTGATTAATTGATTATAATCAATGAAGAATAGGTTTATATAATATTCGATTTGGGTAAATTATTAAAAAAGAGGGGGCTTTAGACATATCTGCCCCCTTTTAACAAATTCTTTTCTAATCACTATTCTAAAAAATAATCACCTTTTTTAAAGCATTATTGTTTTGATTGGCTTGGGTAGGCATGCTAACATTTAATTGCTTAACCAGTGTTCATGTTTGATTTTATATTTTTAACGTATGCTCATATTTCAAGTATAGCTTCAGGTATCCACAATCTACGGCAACAACTGAATCATATTATTAAACAAGCATATACAGAATCTAAATAGAAAATCAAACCCGCTCATTGGATTGATGATCTATCCATAATTTGAGGCTCATCGTTTGAGAGTGACTTAAGCCCTGCCTGCTATACAGAGTACGAGCATGTTGGTATTGATTATGTCCCCCGAACTTTCTACCATAGTTCTCATCTAACAAATGGAGGATTTCTTTGTGAACCACTCAATTTTAGGAAATAGATTAATCTATTGGTATTTCGTGATTTTGTCTGCAGTTGTTGTTTCATCTTGTGCACATATTGCTCCATATAAAGAGGCTGTCAGATTAGAAGAAACAGGACAATATTACCATTCTGCAAAATCAGCTTTGAATTCTCTTAACGAGAAGCCAGATTATGATGAGGCTAAGACACTTTTGAGCAGAATTGCCGAATCGGCTTTCAGCCAGCGAGAGAAAGATGCACAAAATTTTGTTGATAATAATAATTATCCTCCCGCAATAGAAATATATCGTGAGCTTCAAGATTTTTCTTCTCGTTGTAATCTATATGGTGTAGGAATACCCGCCGCGTCTGGCCTTTCCCAACAAATTGAGGAGGTCTCTAATGCTGGCGCAAAAAAATGGTATATGTCTGCAGAGAAAAAACTTCAAATTAATGATTATGAGGACGCAATTAATTCATATAAAAAATCATTAGAATTAAGCTCTGGGTATAAGGATGCGCGCGAAAAAATAGCACAATGCCATAGATCGATAGCTGAACAATTATTAGCTCGAAAAAAATGGCGAGATGCTGCCAAACGGTTCGAAGATGCAGCAAGTTATTCCCAAGATGACTTTTTGGATAAAAGATCATCAGCTAATTGTTACTATACGTTAGGAATGAAGTTTTATGAAAAGAAAAAATATAGAAATGCGTATTCTGATTTAGAAACTTGTTGCTCATTAGATCCAGACAATAGAGATGCCGAAGAACTACGAGATGCTTGTTTAGCCAAAGGAACAGTACGTTTAGCTATTTTCCCGATACATAACCGCACCGGAACACAGCCTGCGGGTATTAGTGTTGAGGATTATCTTTATGATTCAATTGTGGCCGGTGTGCAAAATAAATGTAGCCCTTTTTTAGAATTAATTGATAGACAAAATTTGGATCTTATTCTTAATGAATATGGCCTGGCGGAATCAGGTAATTTTATGGATCCTAATACCGTTGTCAAAAAAGGCAAGATTAGAGGTTTCGATTATATTTTATCTGGGAAAATCACCAGGCTTACAAGTAAGGAAAGCGGGTTAATAACAAAGAACAAGCGAAATTCGTGTCAAGTTCCTGTTTATGTGGAAACACGAGGTAAATACGGAACTGTTTTGAAAAGAGTGGGAGAGAGAAATGCAACGTTAAGATATGAAGAGATAAAAGAGGATAATAGTATAATAATTAGTGGTTCACTACAGATCACTGATTCAAGTACTGGGAGATCTGTACTTACAAAACCCTTTTCTGCGGAGCGAAAGGACTCTGTAAATTACGCAATTAACGGTGAATGGTCATATCCTAAGGCAGCATATATCGATGATACCGATGATTTATGGAAACATATGGAAAATGACAGTTTACGCAATAAATTTTCTGCTAATCAAAATTGCACATCACTTTCCGATTTGACAACGGAAGCAATAGAGAAACTCAAGATCCAGTTTGTTAATCAAATAATCGATAAATTGGATTCAATTCCAGATATTCCAGATCCAATTTGAAACACAGCCGATTTTTACGTCTGGCATGGTCGTCTTTCCCCTGCGGTCTAAACCGGTGGAACCGTAATGGCCGTTAGGGGGAAGGCACCGCTTATTCTTAACGATCACCCTTATACTCGATAGGGGAAGTATCTATCCCGATATCTTTACGGATTTGATTGATTAGATGAACTCCCTTTGATCTTATTTGAGGCCATTCGTAAAGGACTTTACCGTCTTTAACATTCAATAGGTAATCAACCAATTCGTCTTGTGCATCCATTACATTCTGTGGAGCAAGCATCCCAAGATAACCATACAGTTGGATTCGTTTTTTATTGAACGCGTCGTAAGTTTTTTCAGCTTCGGCCGGATTAGTTCTTCCTGCTCTTACTGAATCAATATATCCTAGCATGTTCGCGATAACATCTATTACGGCCCGGTATGTTTGTAATTTGTCATTTCTTACACTTAGAAAAGTTTCCTTATATATATCCAAGTCATTTTTTAGTTTTGATAATTCTTTTGAAAGGTTGCTTTTCTCATTTTCTAAAATTCTATTAGCCCATACTTTTCCGAGAAATGATGATAAGCTAAAGATAATTGCTAAAGCTATGCCAATTGATCCAAATGCAGCCGTAATAAATTTAAAAACTTCCGCCCATTCAAACATGATAATTCCACCATAGTTAACTTGTTTTAGTTCGGATCCTTCCAGACGAATCCACGCGGGTAACGCGCAAGGGGACGATAAATAGAAAAACCCTTAAAGCTATTTTCAAATCTTACCGAAAATTTTATTTTTTAACATCGGAATTTTTTTTCATTACTAAAAATTTATCGCGCCTTTGCGCGTTACCCGCGTGGATCGGTCTGGAAGGAACCGTATGGCCCGATAAAGCTTGAGTTCTGCGGACGGCCGCTTTTGGGTCGGGTCCGCCTTGGGGAATTGGCATGCAACAAAATCACATACGCCGAACAATCGTTCGTACCCATGACATTGCAGTTTCGATAGCCCAATCGGTTTGAGGTATTGAGAGTTCAGGCATTGGCTCAGAACCAGGGCCATGACCAAGGCTATTCCTGACCTTACTAAAATATTCTCGAAGGATCTCAGCTTCCCACTGGACCAAAAACCTTCCATTTGCTTTGCTAACAAGATTATCGATGTAATGCGAGACTCCAGACTCTCTGCCACGTGTCCAGCCTTTTTCGTCTGAAACTATCTTTATCGCGCTTTCGAGGGCTTTTGCGGCGAACAAGGCAGGATCTTTGTCATTAGAATCACGGCGGTCGAGCGCCTCTTTCATGTCGATATCAACATTTTTCCATTTCGGATCTGCAACGATATCCCAGAAAGGTTTAGCAATATTTCGTTCAATGACTTCATCCGTTGAGACTTGTATAAATCCGTTGTGGTACCTCAGCGGTGCCCGGGCTCGCCGGAACCTCTCATTTAGCTCGGTAATTTGATCGTCGTACATAGTGTTTTGAGTCTGGGCCGAAGCCCTCGTCCTGTCCACAATGCTGTCGGAAACAATATTTTCGTCTGATAAAAGCCTATCGGTCAGTGCTGCTTGGGCTAATTGCTGTGGCAAGCTGGAGTTTAGATGCGCAATCTGCTCGCCCCTATGGCGCATTGCTAATTCGATAAAGCTAATTCTTTCCTTAATGAAGCGGTCAGAGTCTTTATGATTTGCTTGGAACTCAGCTTTGACGAAGTGCTCGCAAACATAATCCCAACGACGCAAAAAAAGTACCGGCCATTCGCGATCCAGCACGTTCAATCGACCTCGGGAATAAGGCAGTTTCGAAAGCTCATCTATACCGAGCTCTCGAGCCAACAGGTCGTGAAGAGATTTCCATCTTTCCGCGTTGGCTTTGATTTCCTTTTCTTTGGGGTCGCAATAGGGGGGCAAGGCATCCTTGACGATACCAAATGCTTGATTAAGCAATCGCTGCTCAACCTCTGTATATTCTTGCCAGATCAGATGATCGAAATAGCGATAAGCAAATATATCAGTAAGCATACTATTCTCTCTCTGGCGCTTAAAACTATGTATTACCGGGAAATTATCTCATTGAAACCGCAACCATGAACCTGGCGAAAGTAAACGATAGGCGTGTAAACCGTAACACTTGGCCCCTAAACTATATTACGATGCCGACGAAGGCAATACCATCGGACCACTTATGGGGACAAGATGAGGATAGCATCGCAGGTTTGTTTGCTGCCATAAATTGATGGGGAAGTGGGAATTAAGGACATTTTATAAGGACTTTTTTTAGAGGATATGTAATTTTAGCCGTTAAAGTCCACCAATAAAGGCTTTACAAATATAGGGCGCGCGCACCACCAAAAACAAAGGGTTTACGGAACGTATGTCCGTAAACCCTTATTTTCAGTGGCGTCCCCAAGGGGATTCGAACCCCTGTCGCCGGCGTGAAAGGCCGGTGTCCTGGACCGGGCTAGACGATGGGGACGCATGGTGGGCCGTGCTGGGCTCGAACCAGCGACTCTCTGCTTAAAAGGCAGATACTCTACCGACTGAGTTAACGGCCCCGTTCAGGAAGCGATATTATCTATACAGAGAATTCCCTCTTGTCAACATAAATTTCGTCTTTTCGACAATTTTTGGGTGCGCTGCCTGGCGAGGCTAAACGCAGGGACACCTCCATCAGATCATAGCAACCGTACCCGGTTCCCAACGTGATTCATCCTGTGCCGCCAGAGGGTGATGCCTGGGCCTGTTCCAAGCCTATTTACGATAGAATTCCGGCACCAACAGAATGACCACGGTAAAAATCTCGAGACGTCCCAGCAGCATGCACCAGATCAGCAGCCATTTTCCAAGATAAGGAATCGCAGCGTAATTTTCAACCGGACCGACCATGCCGAATCCCGGTCCGATATTTCCGATGGTGGCGGCAACGGCACCGAAAGCGGTGACAAAATCCACGCCCAATCCGGCCAGCAATACGGTGCAAAGCCCGAACAGCCCCATATAAAGCGACAGGAAGCCCAACACACTCCGCAACACATCATCGGGCACGGTTTTGCCGGCGATCTTGACATGGCTGACAGCCCGGGGATGAATCAGGGAAAACAATTCTTTATAGCAGAATTTGAAACACAGCATGATGCGCAGACACTTCATGCCGCCGCCGGTGGAACCGGCCGAAGCCCCCAGGAACATGCACAGCAAAAGAATCAACTGGGACATGGCCGGCCATTGTTCGTAATCGGCCGTGGCATAACCCGTGGTCGTAACGATGGAGACAACCTGAAACAGCCCGTAGCGCAGGGCATCGCCCAGGGAAGCATAGACGCTGTGCCAGATATCGAGGGACACCACGAGGGTCAGCACCGCTACCGCCCCCAGGAAAAAACGGCATTCGGAATCGCGCCAGAAGGCCAGCGGTTTGCCCCGCAGCATCTGGTAATGCAACGAAAAATTCACACCCGCCAGCAGCATGAAAAAGCTGATGATTAAATCGAAATAAGCGCTGTCAAACTGGGCCATCGAGGCGTTTTTCGTGGAAAACCCGCCCGTGGGCAGTGTCGTCAGGGCGTGATTGACCGCATCGTAAACGGACATGCCCCCGCCCCACAGGGCCAAAATTTCCAGCACCGTAATCAAGGCATAGACTTTCCAGAGGATCATCGCGGTGTCGCGAATCCGGGGCTGGAGTTTATCCGGCACAGGGGTGGGCACCTCGGCTTTGTAGAGCTGCATTCCCCCCACGCCGAGAAAGGGCAGGATCGCAATGCCCAGAACAATGATCCCCATGCCGCCCAACCACTGGATCAGGCTGCGCCACAGCAGGAGTCCCTTGGCAACGGCTTCGATGTCGCTGAGAACCGATGCCCCGGTCGTGGTGAAACCCGACACGGACTCGAAAAAGGCATCCGCAAAGGTCGGAAAAATTCCTTCGAAATAAAACGGCAGGGCCCCGAAAAAACCGGCGACCGTCCACCCCAGGGCCACAATGGCCATGCCCTCGCGCTGGCTGACATAGTCGGAGCGGTCACCTCGCCCGCAAAAAATCAGTACCGCACCGCCCGCCAGGGTACCGGCGATGGCCATGACAAACGCGCGTGCACTGCCATCCTTGTAAAAAAGTCCCACCAGCAAGGGGACCAGCATGGTCGAGGCCAAGGCAATCGTGAGCACCCCGACAACTTTGGCAACATGACGCCAATGCATTAAAAGAACTCCAGCTTGACCGCCAGGATCTTTTCGACCTGCGGGATGGCTTCACGCCGGGACACGATGATGATGCGGTCGTCCGGTTCGATAACCGTTTCGCCGGAGGGGATGATGATATGGTCCTGTCGCATGACCGCCGCAACCAAGGCCCCTTTGGGGATGCCGACCGACCGCAGCGGCTTGCCGACAATCGCCGAGGTCTCCATGGCCACGGCCTCCATGATTTCGGCCTGTTCCCCCTTGATGGACATGGCCGAAAGCACCTTGCCCCGACGAACATGCTGGATGATGCTGTTGATGGCGGAAAGCCGCGGGCTGACCACCTGTTCGATACCGATGGTGGCCATGAGGGGGAAATAGCTGAATTTACTGATCCGGGTGATGCACTTGCGAATCCCCATGCGCCGGGTCAGCAGGGAGGCTAAAATATTGGTCTCTTCGTCGTTGGTCAGGGTAACGACCGCATCCATGTCACCCACATTCTCTTCGGCCAGCAGGCTTTGATCGGATCCGTCACCGTGCAAGACCACGGCCTTGTTCAGCCGATCCGCCAGTTGATCGCATTTGGCGGAATCCTTCTCGATGATCTTGCAGCTCAGGTTCCGCTCTTCCAATACCGAAGCCAGCCGATAACCGATGCGTCCGCCCCCGATGATCAGAACACGTTTGAGGGGCTCCTCCTGCTTGCCGAGGGTTTCCAACGTCGTTTCCAGCTGTTCGCTCGCCGTGATGAAATAAACCAGGTCACCGGCCATCAGCCGGTCTTTGCCGCGGGGGATGATCAATTCCTCATCCCGCATGATCGCGGCGATCAAAAGACGAATGCCCCCGAGCCGGCCGGGAAGGTCGACCAGTTGCATGCGGTTGAGGGGCGAGTCTTCATCGACTTTGATGCCCACAAATTTGATGCGCCCGTCGGCAAACTCCCCGACATCCACGGCGCCGGGGACGGTCAGCATCCTGTCGATCGTCTTGACCACTTCAATGTCTGGATTGATGACCGTGTCGATGTAGGGCGCATTCTCACGAAAGGTTGCGTGATAGTCGTCATAATCCGCATTGCGGATGCGCGCCAGTTTCTTGGTGGAAGGCGATACGATGTTGGCCACCAGACAGGCTACCAGGTTGGCCTCGTCGCTGTTGGTGACGGCCAGCATGATTTCGGCCGACCGCAGCCCGGCCTCCTCGAGTACGGTGGGACTGCTGCCGGAGCCTTGCAACACCTGTACATCGAGATTGTCGGAGACGCGTCGCAGGGCTTCCGGGTCTTTGTCGACGATGACGACATCCTTGTTTTCCAGCGCCAGATGACTGGCAATATGAAAACCGACTTCACCAGCGCCGATAATGATAATTTTCAAAAAGGTTGCCCTTCCTCAAACGATCCATCAAAAAAGCCGCTTGCCAAAGAGCATGTTGGCCCATTCAAGCGGCATACCGTTCCATCAGACGAATGGATACTACACGCAAGAATTATAGGTGTCAAATAATCAGAGTCCCCACTAAAATCACCCCGGCTGAGGCCAGGGCCAGGTATTCGGACCATCCGGTGTAAAAATCGGCTTCGGTGCGTCTTTCCTGATAGCCGCGTGCCATCATGGCCAGGGACAATTGGTCCGCGGCAAGCACAGCCCGACGCATGGTTGGTAAAACGATGGTGCGAATCTTTCTCAAGGACGGTCGCCGCGCGACAGCGCCCCGGGCAGCCAGCGCACTCTGGGTCTCCTGAATTTGCTGGTGCAGAACCGGAATAAAGCGAACCAGCAGTCCCACCATGGTGGCGGCTTTCTGTTCGGGAACCAGCGGGATTGGGCGAAGCAGCCACTGAACCGCTGCTTTCAGGTCGGCCGGCCGGGTGGTGGCAATGAAAACCAACCCGAGGACCAGGATCATCAGCAATCGCCAGACCATCTGCCCCCCTTCCCGAACCCCATCACGGGTGACATGCACCAGCCCCCAGGACAGCCATGGATCACCGGGAGTCGAAACCGCGCGCGCACTGAAAACAAACATTAGAAAGAGGAGAAAGGCCAGCAGTTCGCGGCCGAAACGTTTCAGCGGCAGCCGCAGGCCGGTCCAAAGGAGGATGGCGCCGAAGGAAAGGGGCCCCATGGCCGCCGGCTTTGCCGTCATGACCGCCGATGTCAGCATCAGGAGGCAGGCCAGCTTCCAGCGAACATCCAGGCGGTGCGCAAACGTCCGCCCATGGCAATAACCGAAAAGATTCAGTTCAGCCATGACCTCACCGGCATCCCGCAGCGCGTCGCATCCGGTTCACGCACCCCGAACTGTTCGATCCCCGGCAGGATATGGTCCGGTGGTCCCGCCGCCACGAGGCGCCCCTCGTGAAGCAGGAGCAGGCGGTCGGCATGGGTAATAATCTTATCGAGATCATGGGTTGTGACCAAGACGGTGCAACCGGAGGCCTTGAGGGCAAGGATCTGGCGAAGCACCTGCTGCACCCCGAACAGATCGAGGCTGGAAAAAGGTTCGTCAAGCACCACAACCTTAGGGCGCATGGCCATAATGCCGGCAATGGTCAGCCGGCGCTTCTCACCCCCGGAAAGCAGGTGCGGCCGCTGATGCCTTTTATGGGCAAGCCCGACGGCGTCGAGGGCCTCCCGGACACGCCCGTCAATCTCCGGGCGGGGCAGGCAAAGGTTTTCAGGCCCGAAAGCCACATCCTCGCTCACGGTTTCCCCCACGATTTGGGCATCGGCATGTTGAAAAACCATGCCCACCCTCCGGCGAACTTCACGCAGGGCATTCCGGGTGCAGAGCCCGTCCACGAGAACACGCCCCTCTTCGGGCAGCAAAAGGCCGTTGATATGCCTTAGCAGCGTGGTTTTTCCCGATCCGTTGGCACCGGCCACGATGGCCAGCTCCCCGGCCGGCACCGCGAAAGACACGTCCTTCAGGCGCCATTGGCCGTTGCCATAGCTGAAGCCGACATTTTCAAGCCGAATCATGGTGCGGGTCACCTCATTTCATCACGACGGGCCGTTATTTGCCGATGGGCATAGACGCATTGCCACCGGCGCCCGGGGTACGGGCCGGCTCCAGGGTAATCAGTTGGCGCAAGGATTTGATCAGCAAAACAGCGGCAATGATCTTGGCGATATCCCCGGGCAAAAAAGGCATCACCCCTATTCCCAGCGCTTTGTCCCAAGCCATGCCCGTGACCAGTTGCAACCAGCCCACACCGCAGGTATAGAGGGCTGCCGTCCCACAAACCATGGCCAGCGCATCGAAAAGGCGATGCCCCCGGCCCAGGGCCGATACCCAGCCAATGACCGCCACACAGGGCAGATACCCGACCAGGTAACCGCCGGTGGGTCCTGCAAAACGGGCAATCCCACTGGTTCCACCAGCAAAGACCGGCAGTCCGAGGGCGCCCGCCAACAGGTAAACGCCGACGCCCGCCATCCCCCAGCGCGGTCCCAACAGCAAGCCCATCAGCATGACGAATAAATTCTGCAAAACGATCGGCACCGGTCCAACGGGTATCGCAACCCAAGCCCCCACCGCCGTCAGCGCCGCAAACAGCGACGCCAAGACCATTGAGCGAATATCATGCATTATTTCAGTTCCTTAATCTATATTATCTAAAGCATTGCATGTTTTCATCCGGCGCCGACAGCGTCGGCCTGGTGAAAACAGTCCCCATGGATGATACGCTGCAGGGTTCCGTCGGGGCGCTCCAGAAGCAGGGCGCCTGTTTCATCCACATCCCGGGCAATGCCCTCGATGGACTCCCGGGTGGTGACAATCCGGACCGCCTGATTCAACGTGACGGCATAGGGTTTCCACTCGGCAATAATGCGATCCAGCCCGTGGGGATCCCTCATTTTCGCTTCAAACCGTTCCAGAAAGCCCTCCAGGAGATCCCGTCGGTCAAGTTTGCGCCCCAATATTTGGGCCAGGGACACGGCCGTCGGTTCGTCGGCGGTCGGATCATTGTTGACATTGAGGCCAATGCCGATATTGACAAAGGTCACCATCTCCCCCCGGGCATCCATTTCCGACAGCATGCCGGACAGTTTCCGCCCGTCCACCAGCAGATCGTTGGGCCATTTCAACCCGGCCTCGATGCCATAGGCGTCGCGCAGCATGACCGCCCAGGTCCGACCGGCCGCGAAGGTGGTCAGCGAACTCAATGGGGATGGCAGGGTCGGACGCAGTACAATGGTAAAATACAGCCCGCCTCTTTGGGAATGCCAGACCCTTCCCAGACGGCCACGGCCTTTGGTTTGTCGCTCGGCCGTTACCACGGTAAATTCCGGGCAGCTCTCGCGGGCCAGTTCCCGGGCAATGGCCATGGTGGATTCCACCTCGCCATAGCAATGCATACGCCCTTCCCGGCCGTCAAATTCCCAGGGCTGCAGCATATCCGGCCGCCCGGTAAGCCGGTAGCCTTTGGGTGTCGATTCGATGGGGTAGCCGGCGTCCTGGAGCCGACGGATATGTTTCCATACCGCCACCCGGGAGACCCCCAAACGGGCACTCATCTGCTCTCCGGACAGGATATCATCCGAAGCGCGGAGATATTGAAGAATACGGCGTTTCAAAACAGCCCTCACGTTAACTTTTTATGGACGCTTGGTTAACGCACTATCTTTTGAAAGTCAACTGCGAGGGCATATCATCATGGATATCAGTCAGGGTCGGCTGGGTTCTGAGCCCTTATGTTGCGGCTGCCGCAGACGGGACAATGCAGGTCCTGGGCTGGGTTGGGGGTTTGGGTGGGCACACAGCTGAGGCAAAATTCGTGCTGACAGTCACCGCAGGCATAGGCATGCGGCGACTGGCAGCCACAAAAATGACAAATCACATTAGGGTCACCGGGTTTCGCTGAATTCACGCGGTTTCTCCCTTGAAAGCGTCAAGCCGGTTATCATCCCTGCTGGATCGCTTCGATCCTCAATTCCACACGCCGGTTCATGGCATCACTGGAAGAAATGGGCTGGGACTCACCATATCCGATCACCTGAAGGCGGCGCGGATCGACACCCCGGTTGACCAGGGCGTCGCGCACGGCCTGGGCCCGCCGTTCGGACAACTGCTGGTTATAGGATTCCGATCCGCTGCTGTCCGTGTGGCCAGCCACCAAAATCGTGGTCTGGGGATAACGGTTGAGCACATTCGCCGTACGGTCGATTTCACGGTAGGCGCCCGGCTTCAATGTGGCCGAATCGAAGTCAAAAAAGACATCCCCCTTGAAAGTCGCGGTCAGGACATCCTGTTCACGCCGAATAGCCGCGGCTTCAGAATCGGCAAAGGCCTGCTGCAGTTCAGCTTCCTGGCGATCCATGTACTCGCCGATCTGCCATCCGGCCAAGCCCCCCACCGCGGCACCGATGCCTGCACCGATCAGGGTGCTTTCGGTATTACCACCGATGGCCTGACCCAAACCGGCACCGGCCGCCGCACCGATTCCAGCGCCAATGGCCGCACCTTTCTGGCCCCGGGTGGCATTGGCACAGGCCATGAGGGTCAGAATCATCATTCCGATCAAAACGATTTGCATATGTCTTTTCATCTTGCGATTTCCTCCTGAGTGGTTGTGACCTAAACGGCTTAATTAGGCAAGGCGGGTGCGAAAGTCAACCCTGGCCATCGTTGCGGCTATTCAGCTGCCCTACCGCTATGCTTCAACAGACCGCTAAAGTTTAGACGCTCGCCGACCGATAAAGGTTTACAGTCGAACCATATTTTTCAAAACAAAGGCGACCTAATGGATCTATTGAGCGGCGGCATCGATCCCCAAAGCATGTTCATTTCAGCGACTGAGCAAAGTCAGCAGATGGAACAGCTGGCCAACACGGCCCTGTCCCAGGGTATGGATCTTTACCAGGACGGCAAATACACCGAAGCGGCGGAGGCTTTCCGGCGCAGTGTCGCCCTGTCCCCGACCTCGCAATATGCCCAGACGTCGGCCGACTACATGGCCAGCAGCTATATCAAGCTCGGCCGCATCGACAAGGCGGCCGAAGCCTATAAAACCAGCATGCAGTTGGATCCCACCAGCGATGCCCCCGTCCTCAAACTGGCCAATCTTTATTTTGCCGAAGGGCGCCACCAGGACGCCTTGATGCAATATGAAAAAGCGGTACGTCTCAATCCCTCCGCCGCCAACTACTACTCGCTGGGTCAAACCCATTTGGCCATGGGTGACTATAGCCAGGCCGAAAGCGCCTTCAGCCGTGTGCAGCGCATGGAGCCGGAGGCCACCAACGGTTATTTCGGTCTGGGGCAGACGTACAACAAGATGGAGCGTTACGATGACGCTGTATTGCAGTTTAAGATGGCGCTGGAGAAAGACGAAGAATTCTATACGGCCTATGCGGAACTGGGGTACAATTATGCCGATATGGGGCTGATGGACAAAGCCCAGGAAATGGTGGACTTTCTGGAAGAAAACGATGCCGATCTGGCCGATACCTTGAGCCGTTACATGTACAAGGTCGATCCTCCCCAGATCATGTTCGCGTCCGCCAACTGCAGCTTTCTCAAAACCCTGCCCATGCGGACTCCGTTGACCGCCCTGGACAGCTACCTGGTCAACGCCAACGCGGTCCAGACCTTCACCATGGAGTTCCAGTTCAGCAAAAAAATGGACCGGGAATCCGTGGAAAACATTTACAACTGGTCCATTACCCGTGCCAACGGCGACAATCTGACGGAAAAATACAATTTCGGCTTTTCCATACCCGACACCGAAGTCACCCCCAAGGCCTACCCCGACTTTGTCTACTATGACGACCGGAATCTGACCGCCAAAATAACCTTTAGCATCCAACAAAACGAAACGGCGGACGGCACCATCGACCCGGCCCACATCGTCTTTAAATTCAACGGCGAAGACGTTTACGGCAACAAGATGAACCCGGATTTCGACGAATACACCGGGTTTTCCGGAGTGGCCTGAACGGCTTGACGGTATGGCTCAGGCCAGCGCCTCCAGCAGGCGCACGTGGATGTTGTCGAACCCGCCATTGGACATGATCAGGATCACGTCCCCCTCCCGGGATGACGCCGTCAGATGATCGATGATGGCCGCCGTATCCGGGAAAAAGAATGCGTCTTTCCCCCTCTCCCGCAGATCCTCCACCAGCTTTTCAGATGAAAACCGCTCTCCCGAAGGAATTTTGCTCAAAAGCGGCGGATGCCGGATGCAGACCAGGTCGGCCGGGTCGAAGCAGGTGCTGTACGTATCCTGAAAGACGTCCCGCATGCTGGTGTTGGTGCGCGGTTCGAAGACAGCCACCAGGCGTCGTTGGCCGTAGAAAGCTTTGACCGCCCGCACGGTTTCCCGCACGGCACTGGGATGATGGGCAAAATCGTCGATCACCACGATCCCCCGGCGCACGCCCCGCACTTCCTGGCGGCGCTTGATGCCGCGAAAACCGGCCAGGCCATCGGCCAATACGCGGGCCTCGATCCCAATATGGTGGGCCACGCCCAGGGCCGCCAGGGTATTCATCAGGTTGTGCTCGCCGATCATGCGGGTGGCAAATTCACCGAATAACCGGCCATTGCGCCAAACCTCGAAACGGGTTTCCGGCGGGTTGAGCTGAACCCGGCCCAGGCGCCAGGCCGCCTTTTCCGATCGGCCGTAGCGTTCGACACGGCAGGTGGCCCGGGGCAGCAGGGCTTCAATATTGGCATCGTCATCATAGGCCAGGAGGACACTTTCCGGGGCCAGCCGCTCCAGAAAACGCCCGAAGGCCGATTTCACATGGGCCAAATCGTCGAAGATGTCGGCATGGTCGAATTCGACGCTGGTCAGCACGGCCGCCTTGGGGCGGTAGTGCAGAAATTTAGGGCCCTTGTCAAAATAGGCGGTATCGTACTCGTCCCCCTCCACCACAAAATAAGCCCCCCGGCCCATACGATAGTTGCCATTGAAATTGTTCAGGATGCCGCCGATCATGTAGGTGGGGTCGGTCTTGGCGGCATAAAGCAGCCAGGCCAGCAGGGATGACGTGGTGGTTTTGCCGTGGGTGCCGGCCACCAGAAGGGTTTCCTTGCCAGCCGCGGCAAAATGGTTCAAGGCCTCGGGCATGGAACAGTAGTTCAGACCCATTTGCGCCACCGCCACCACTTCCGGGTTGTCCCGCGACACCGCGTTGCCCACGACAACGAGATCCGGCCGGTACGCGAGGTGCTCGGCAGTAAAACCCTCCTGAACATGGATGCCCCGATCTTGAAGGAAGGTGCTCATGGGGGGATAGACATTGCGGTCCGAACCGGTAACACTCAGGCCTAATTCCTGCAGCATGGCCGCCAGAGCGCCCATGGCCGTTCCACAGGCGGCGATCAGGTGGACACGCCGGATCCCGGAGGGTATTCTATGGTGATTATCGTCCTGGCTCATGGATCTCCTTGCCTCTCGTTCCGGAGGCTTGCGCCCCGCGACTAAATATTCTATGAATTCGGCACGATGCTCCAAAATCATCCCCTTTAGCACCAAAACCGTATTCGGGCAATCCTCCGCCCGGGCAAAGGAGTTCCTGCCGCCATGCCGCCGTCTGACTGGATCGCCACCATCCGCCAGCACGTACCCCCCAAATCACGCCTCACGGTCATGACCGGCGCCGGCATTTCCGCGGAAAGCGGCATCCCCACCTTTCGGGGCCCCGAGGGGTACTGGACCGTGGGCAGCCGATCCTATCATCCCCAGGAGATGGCCACGTTCGCCATGTTCCGCCGCCGACCCGACGACGTCTGGCAGTGGTACCTTCACCGAGCCACGGTCTGTCACCAGGCCGAACCCAACACCGGCCACATCGCCATCGTCGCCCTGGAGACCCTGTTCGGCGACCGCTTCACCCTGATTACTCAAAATGTGGACGGGCTCCACCTGCGGGCGGCAATTCGGCCCGGCGGACCTACCAGATCCACGGCAATGTTTTCCAGGTGCGATGCGCCGCCAGCTGCACCGACGATCTCCGCCCCCTGCCCGAGGCCCTGATCGGGCGCCCCCAAACAGCCCCCTTGACCGCCGTGGAGCGGTCATTACTCACCTGCCCCAACTGCGGGGATCGCCTGCGCCCCCACGTGTTATGGTTCGACGAAACCTATGATGAACGCCATTTTCGCTTTCACAGCAGCCTTGAAGCCGCCGCCGAAACCGATCTTCTCGTCATCGTCGGCACTTCCGGTGCCACGAATCTGCCCAATCAAGTGGCGTGGGCCGTCTTTCAAAACGGCGGCACCATCATCGATATCAACCCGACCCCGAATCCCTTTTCCGAACTGGCCCGCCGTTCTCCCGAAGGGCAGTTTATCCAGCAGCCCAGCGGCCGTTTTCTGCCTGAGCTTATCCACGCAATACAGACCATTATGACGGATCGTACCCGGCGCTGTCCCTGACATGGGCGCTCCGGAGAAAAGGTCCCGCTTCCCACTTGACAGGAGATTCCATCTCCGCCTATAGGACGTGGTCTCATATCATGAGTGTATGGTTGGCTGGATTTTTCCCTGCCTGAGGCCAGCGCTGGTCGATACCCCGAAAGGACATTATGAACCCAAGCCATATCACCACTGTCACCGAAGAGCTGAATCTCGCCCCTTCACAGGTCAATGCGGTTGCCGAATTGCTCACCGAAGGCGCCACCATTCCCTTCATCGCCCGTTATCGCAAGGAGGCCACCGGCAGCCTTGACGAAGTCAGCGTCACCCAGATCAGGGACCGATTGGAACAATTGGCCGAGCTCCAGAAACGACGCGAGGCCATTCTCAAGTCTCTGGAGGAAAACGGCCACCTGACCGATGCGTTGCAGGACGCTGTGGCACAAGCCGATACCCTGGGCCAGTTGGAAGATATTTACCTCCCTTACCGGCCCAAACGCCGCACCCGCGCCACAATGGCCCGTGAAAAAGGGCTGGAACCCCTGGCCGAACTGATTATCGCCCAGAAAGGGACGCTGCTGGATGCCGCCGCCGCGCCCTATATCGATCCTGACAAACAGGTCAACACCCATGAAGAGGCCCTGGCCGGCGCCCGCGACATCATTGCCGAATGGGTCGCCGAAGACGCCCGGGCCCGGGAACAGATGCGGGCCCTGTTCGCTAACCGCAGCACGATCCGAAGTTGCCTCGCAAACGGCAAGGAAACAGAAGGCGCCAAGTATCGGGACTATTTTGAATGGGAGGAATCCGCCCCGCAAGCCCCATCCCACCGCATCCTGGCCATGCGCCGGGGAGAACGCGATGATATCCTCAACCTCACCGTGACCCCGCCCGAAGAGGAGGCCTTGGAAAAACTGGAGGCCCTGTTTGTCAACGGCAGCGGAGAGGACGCCGAACAGGTGCAGCTGGCCGTTCACGACAGCTACAAACGCCTGCTGTCCCGGGCCATGGAAACGGAAACACGGCTGGCAATGAAAGACCGCGCCGATGCGGAGGCCATTCGCGTTTTTGCCGGCAATTTGAGGGAACTGCTGATGGCCTCCCCCTTGGGGGCCAAACGTATTCTGGCCATCGACCCGGGCTATCGTACCGGTGGGAAAATGGTCTGCCTGGACCGGCAGGGTCAACTTCTGCACCATGACACGGTTTTTATGATCGGATCCCAGGCCCGGGTCACCCAGGCGACAACCACCATCCACGATGCGGTCAAACGCTTCCGCATCGAGGCCATCGCCGTGGGGAACGGCACCGCCAGCCGGGAAACGGAGAGTTTCCTGAAAACCATCGGTCTGCCGGCGGACATCCCGGTCGTGATGGTCAATGAGAGCGGCGCTTCGATCTACTCGGCGTCCGAGGCGGCCCGGGAGGAATTCCCGGATTATGACCTTACGGTGCGCGGTGCGGTATCCATCGGCCGCCGCCTGATGGATCCCCTCTCGGAGCTGGTCAAAATCGATCCCAAATCCATCGGAGTCGGCCAGTATCAGCATGATGTCGACCAGACGGCCTTGAAAAAATCCCTTGACGACACGGTCATCAGTTGTGTGAATGGCGTCGGGGTGGACCTCAATCGGGCCAGCCGCCAACTGTTGACCTACGTGTCCGGTCTGGGGCCGGCCCTGGCCCAGAACATTATCGCCCACCGCAATGCCAACGGTCCTTTCCGGACGCGGGATCAACTGCACGATGTGCCCCGCCTGGGACCCAAGGCGTTTGAGCAATGCGCCGGCTTCCTGCGCATCAATGACGGACCTCAGCCGCTGGATGCCAGTGCCGTCCATCCGGAAAGCTATCCCGTGGTAGATGCCATGGCCGCCGATCTGGATTGCACGGTGGAAGACCTGATGAAAGATGCCGCCCTGCGCCGCCGTGTCGATCTATCGCACTACGTCACGGATAGCGTCGGTCTGCCGACCCTGACGGATATCATGACGGAATTGTCCAAGCCCGGCCGGGACCCCCGCGACCCGTTTGAAACCTTCGCTTTTGCCGAGGGCGTCGAGAGCATCAAGGACCTGCGGGCCGGCATGCAGCTTCCCGGCATCGTCACCAACGTCACCCGCTTCGGCGCGTTTGTGGATATCGGGGTTCATCAGGACGGCCTCGTGCACATCAGCCAACTGGCGGACCGGTTCGTCAAAGATCCCGCCAACGTGGTCAAAGTGAATCAAAAGGTCACGGTTACGGTCCTGGAGGTGGATCAGGACCGCAGCCGCATCGCGTTGTCCATGAAACAAAAGGCCGCACGTTCGTCAGAGAAACCCTCAAAGCGTCCCAAGCCACAGCAGCAGGGGCGCAGCAAAACGGTTTCTGCGAAAACGCGTCAACGTCCTTTTAACAATCCGTTTGCCGATCTTTTGGGGAGATAGCCGGCGGATTCCAATTTGATGGGGAGAGACGGATATGCGCGCCGTCGTTCAACGCGTCACCCAAAGCGCCGTCACCGTTGATGGGGATACGGTCGGTCAAATCGGTCATGGTCTCTTGGTTTTGCTGGGCGTGGCCCCTGATGATAATCCCGAGGATGCCGACTGGATGGCGGCCAAGATCGCCCATCTGCGTATTTTCGAGGACGAGGCCGGCAAGCTGAACCGTTCGGTTAACGACTGCGGCGGGGCGATATTGGCGGTTTCCCAGTTCACACTTTACGGCGACTGCCGTAAAGGACGAAGGCCGTCGTTTGTCAAAGCGGCGGGACCGGAAAAGGGTGACGCCCTCTATCGTCGGTTTGTCGAGCAGATCCGTGCCTTGGGTCTCGAGGTGGCCACAGGCCGCTTTGGCCAACGGATGGAGGTTGCCCTGGTGAACCACGGACCGGTCACACTGATCATCGACAGCCCCAGAACCTGAGCGGACCTCACGGAATGAAACAACCTCGGCAAATCGCAGCCGTCTTCTTAACGCTCCTGGCCGGCGTGCTGTTTGCGGTGCCGGTATGGGGCCCTGTGGCCGAAGCTCAAGCAGCCCGGCCTGCCATCAAGGGCCTCGGTTCCCAGGATGCCCTCCTGGTGGTGGCCCCCGGCGGCCGAACGATTATCGCCCACAATCCGGACAACCCCATGGTGCCCGCATCGACATTGAAGGTGCTGACATCCCTGGCCGCCCTCCACTATCTTGGAGCAGGCTACCGCTTTCCCACCGATTTCCTCTTGGATGACCGGGGCAATCTTGGCATTCGGGGTTTTGGCGATCCCCTGATGGTTTCCGAAGTTATCGCGGACATCGCACGCCAATTATCCGGAAGACTCCCTACGGAAATTTCAACCATTCGGCTGGATGACAGTTATTTCGACGGCCCCCTGTCAATTCCGGGGGTCAGTGCCAGCACCAATCCCTATGACGCACCCGTGGGGGCCCTGTGCGCCAACTTCAACACCGTTTTTTTTACGCATGTCAACGGAAGGCCGCAAAGCGCCGAAGACCAGACCCCTCTCCTGCCCATGATAATGCCTGCCATCCAGGCCTCCGGGTTGAGGCAGGGACGCATCGTTCTTTCCAACCATCATGAGGCGCCTCTTTACGCCGGCCATCTTTTCCGTTTTTTTTTGGTTAAGGAAGGGCTCAAGGTCCGTGCGGTCCGCATGGCGCCCCATGGGAAAGCGGACGGCCGCCTCATTTTTCGTCATGCTTCCCCTTACGATCTGCCGCAAGTCATCCAGCGCCTGCTGGAGTTCTCCAACAATTTCACGGCCAATCAATTATTGTTCGCCATGGGGGCCAAATGCTATGGACCACCGGCTACCCTTGACAAGGGTGTACGGGCCTTGAAGGCCTACGCGGAAGCGGTGGTCGGCATCCCCAAAGGGGTTTTCGTGGAAGGATCCGGGATATCACGGCGCAATCGGCTTTCCGCTATGGACATGGATGCCGTCCTGGCTCAATTTGCCCCCCATGCCCACCTGATGTCGCACAAAGGCCGCGAATACTACAAAACCGGTACGTTGAAAGGGATTCGAACGCGGGTCGGTTACATTGAGACAGGGGCGGGCGGGCATTATCGCTTCGTTCTGTTTCGCAACCATGCCGGTAAGGCCACCGGCCCCGTGATGCAGCAACTCCATCGTTTTCTGAAAGATAATCCGGAATAACAGCTTTTTTCGGCGGCATGCCGCCATTTACCGCCCGTAAACGGTATGTAAGCGTCTTGAAGGCGGTACCTCAGGAGGAAGTTTGCACCGTTTCCGTGACCATCTGATTACTGGTGATATGGGCGTACGCACTGTGATTATGGATGGATTCGAAATTTTCCGCCCCCACCGAGAACCAGGTGATATTGTCGTCCTCCTTCAAGGCGGTCGCAATATCCCGGACAATGTCTTCGACGAATTTGGGGTTCAGGTAGGCGGTTTCGGTCACCGATTTCTCATCCACGCGCTTGAGTACGCTGTATACCTCGGATGAGGCGGACGCTTCAACGACACCGATCATGTCCTCGATCCAAATAAACTTCTTGAAGCGAACTTTCAGAGACACTTCACCCCGTTGGTTATGAGCGCCACAGTCGCTGATTTCTTTAGAACAGGGACAAACCGAAGAAATGGGAACCGCCACTTCGGAAATCAGATCGATTTTTCCATCCGGTCCGCTGGATCCTCTGATCGTGCAGGCATAGTCCATAAGGCCGGCCGCCAGACTTACCGGTGCCGCTTTTTCAATGAAATAAGGAAACGCAATTTCAATGTGGGCGGAAGCCGCATTGAGATGAGTTTTCATTTCGGCTAGAATATCGGAGATTTTTTTCAGAGAAAGCTCCAGCCGGTACTGGTTCAGGATTTCGACAAAGCGGCTCATGTGCGTGCCCTTATTGCGATGGGGAAGGTCCACGTACATGTTGATCGTCGCCACGGTATGTTGATACCCGTTGCTGCGATCGAGCACCTTGATGGGGTAGCGCAGGTTCTTTATTCCGACTTTATCGATGGGAATATTTCGATAATCGGGTTCATTCTGGACGTCTCGCATGCATCTCCCGTACATTTGGTGGGTAACGGAAACAGCTGTGCCGGGAATTTCACTACGCTTATCTCGCAGGTAGGCTATCCCCTGGCAGCCCTGCTCATACCCGATTCAGGCCAGCGATTCAACCTCTTTATTGCGACTTGCTACGATTGTCATGGGAGAGGCCGTGAGGAAAAAAGGATGCCCCGTTGAGCCCCCTTTTATTTCGGCAGGTAGTCCAGTTTCACATGGTGCATGGCACGAAACACATTGCCTTTGACTTTGGGGTTGCCGCGATAAAGCCGGTGCAGGAGATCCTTGATTTCCTGACGCCTGGTGCGGTCGGCACTGGGACAAGGGTTGTGGAAAACCGCCAATCCCTGTTGATGGATAAAGCGGCGGATGAGATCCTCCTCGACGAACGCCAAGGGGCGAATAACGGTAAACAGCCCTTCGAAGAAAGGCTGGGCAGGAATCATGGTGCTGACTTCGCCGGCATAGCAGATATTCATGAAAAAAGTTTCGATGATATCGTCTTTGTTATGCCCGAGCGCCACCTTGCGGCAGCCGAGGTCGCGGGCGATCTCAAACAACCGTTTACGGCGCAGACGCGCGCATAGGAAGCAGGGATTTTCCCGATTCACGTCACTATGAGCCACCAAACCGTAATCGGTGTGTTCCACCCGCAGGTCCAGCCCCATGGCAAGGCACTGATCGCGCAGGCCGTCCGCAAAACCACCCTCAAAGCCAGGATCGATATACACGGGGAACAATTGGTAAGGTATCGGGGAGCGTTGCTGGCGTTCGGCCAGCGACCATAGCATTGCCATGCTGTCCTTGCCGCCGGAGACGCCTACCAGAATGCGGTCGTGCGGGTCGATCATGCCATACTTTGCAAGCGCACGGCCGACCTCCCGGTTCAAGACCCGATATGTTCCCCTGAACTTGGGCACCGTTCAACCCCGTGCCGGAGACTAAAAGCTATCTCAAAAAAGTTTTTTCGCCCGATATCGGCGTTGTGCCCTCGTCTCAAGTCCTCGACATACTTGAGTATGCCTGCGGGATGATTCTCGGGCACGCCTTGATCTCGAACGAAAAACCTAATTTTGAGATGGCTTCTAATCCTCTTCGGTATTCGGCACGAAGGCAACTCTTCCGGCCGCGACTTCCCGCAAAGAAATGACGATATCTTCGTTCTTGGGGGAACTCACCAGGTATTCCGAACCCTCACGGATCTGACGAACACGCCGAGCCACCAAATTGACCAGCATAAAACGGTTCGGGATGCGCCGGAGACAATCTTCAATCGTTATTCTTGCCACGTGTCAACCTCCTGAAATGGGGCTTGCTTCTAATGGAATGCCATCAGAGGATTTCAACCAGTTCATAGGTACGCCGGCCGCCAGGGGCCTGCACCGTAATTTCTTCATCCGGGCGTTTGCCGATAATGGCCTTTCCCAACGGGGACGATACGGAAATACGGCCTTCATCGATATTGGATTCATCCGGCCCGACAAGCTGATATTCCACGTCTTCACCGGTGTCGGTGTTCTCGAGAAGAACCCGGGAACCGAACACGACCCGGTCGCGGGGCAGGTTATTGGGATCAATGACATCGGCATTACCGATTTTATACTCCAACTCACTGATACGCGCACTGAGAAACTGCTGGCGGTCTTTGGCCGCCGTGTATTCGGCGTTTTCGGAAAGATCGCCATGGGCACGCGCTTCTTCGATGGCCTGGATGTTCTCAGGGCGATCGACTTTCTTGATGCGCTCAAGTTCCGCTTTCAGTGCCTCGAATCCTTTGCGTGTAATGGGTATCCGTTCCACCTTTTCTCCTTAAAAAGCAAGCCGACGCGTGCCATACGGTCGGCAAAAATTTCAATAATAATCAATCACGAAGACGTTTTGAAAATCTCCGTCGCTACCGTCCTTAACGCTATTAAGAATGTTATTTCAGATAACCGAGAATGGAAGTGCCGGCTTTCACTTTGTCACCGATTTTTACATGCGGCACTGCTTCCGGCGGCAGATAGACATCCAGCCGCGAGCCGAAACAAATCATGCCAAACCGCTCGCCGCGAACGAGGGTGCTCCCCGTCTGGACACCGCAAACAATGCGCCGCGCAATTAAACCGGCAATCTGAACGACAACCATGCGATGACCACCAGGTCCCTCCAGCGTAAGGGCATTGTGTTCGTTTTCACGGGAGGCCTTGTCGAGATTGGCCGAAAAAAACTTGCCGGGATGGTAATGGGTATCCGTTATGGTCCCGTCGTAAACCATACGGTTCACATGGACATTGAAAACCGTCATAAATACACTGATTTTCAGGCATTCGCCCTCGTAATAGTCCGACTGGGCAATTTTTTCACAAATGACGACTTTGCCATCGGCCGGCGACACCACAGCCCCTTCATCAGACGGAATCACGCGGTCGGGATCCCGGAAGAAGGCGCATATGCAAAGGGTCGCCACCAACCCTAAAAGCGCCGGCCACTGCAAGCCCAGCAAGGCGAAAACCGCCGTTACAAAACTGGCGGCGGCAATCAAGGGAAGGCCCGGCCGGGCGATCGGAAATGCTGTTTGACTGGGGGGGTCAGCCCAAACGTATCGACTCATGGAGAGGTCCCTGCATCCGGCACCAAATATCAGTCCGTTCTTTTTCCAACGCTATTAAAATTGGTATATTTATCAATCGCATAAAGGCTTGTCAACTGCCAAAACGGCATTTCGTCGCTTTTGCGTCCGGTGTCGCAACGAGCCGTTTATCAAGCGGCCGTGTGACGCCCTTCTTCGACATAGGATTTACGAATATAGTGCGGCGTGATCCCCATACGCTCATCCAGGCCGCCGGCCAACTTTTCGGCGGCCAGAAAGGCCACGGTCGAAGCCCGAATGATCTGCTGAAATGGCAGGGCCATCCGCATCCGATCACCCAAAATTTTCCCCAGGCGCTCGGCGTAGACTACGGCCCCGTCGCCGACAAGCAGACACGGTGTCTCCACACCTCGCACCGCAAGTTCAGGGGAAAGGGCCTGTTCGGATCCGATGCCTTTCAGGGTATCGCCGTCACGTATGAAACGTGCCGCGTAAACTTCCTTGCGGCGGGCGTCAAGCATGGGAATGATAAGGGCCTCGCTCGGGGAAACCTGCCATGCCAGGACCTGCAAACTCGACACGCCCACCAGGGGTTTGCCGGCCGCCTCGGCAAGCCCTTTGGCGGCGCTGATACCGATGCGCAGCCCGGTGAAACTGCCGGGACCTTTGGTCACCGCAAACCCGTCGATGTTTTTAAAACGACCCACGGACATGGCGATCACGCGATCCACCATGGTCATGAGATGACGGGAGTGTGTCTGGCCGCTGACATCATTGATCTCGGCCAGCACCTGCTCACCGTCCAGCACGGCAACACTGCAGCTTCGGCTGGCGCTATCGATGGCAAGGGTTATCATGACAACTTTCGGGATGATTTACGCTTGACGTCCGCCGAACCTTTCTTGGTCTTTTTCTTGCGCGCCACAGGGGCTTTGCGACCCGATTTGGCGGCCGGCTCAAGGGCAATGTCCAGCACCTGATCCATGTGGTGCACGATCACAAATTTAAGCTTCCGCTTGACGTTGGCCGGGATGTCGATAAGATCCTTGCGATTTTTTTCCGGGATAACCACTGTAAACACTTTGCCCCGCAGGGCCCCCATCGCTTTTTCCTTCAATCCGCCGATGGGCAGCACCCTTCCCCGCAGGGAAATTTCACCGGTCATGGCGACATCCTTGTTCACCGCCCGGCCGGTCAGGACGGAAATAAGTCCCGTGGCCATGGCGATCCCGGCCGATGGCCCGTCTTTGGGAATCGCCCCGGCCGGAACATGAATATGGATATCGTAATTCTCAAAAATATCCCGCTCAACGCCCAGAAGCTCCAGATTGGCCCGGGCATAACTTAACGCCGCCCGGCCGGATTCCTGCATGACTTCCCCCAACTGACCGGTCATGATCAACTCCCCTTTTCCGGGCATCAGGGAAGTCTCCACATATAATACTTCACCGCCGGTCTGGGTCCAGGCCAATCCTGTGACCAGCCCCACCTGGCTTTCGTCCTTGTCCAACTCCGGTTGGTAGCTAGGCGGCCCCAGGTAGCGGCTGAGATTCTTCTGGGTAACGGCGAAGAGTCCTTTGCGCCCCTCGGCAATCCGGCGGGCCACTTTGCGACAGACGGTGCCGATCTCACGCTCCAGATTGCGCAGACCGGCCTCCAGGGTATATTCGGATATCATCTGCTGCACGGCACCGGCACTGAACCGAATTTTACGCGCTGTTAAACCGTTGTTTTTGACTTGCCGCGGGATCAGGTAGTCAACAGCGATTTTCTGTTTTTCTTCCTCCGTATAACCCGACAGATGGATCACCTCCATACGGTCCAGCAAAGGCGATGGAATCGTATCGGTCAGGTTGGCCGTAAGGATGAACATAACATTCGATAAATCAAAAGACTGGTTCAGGTAATGGTCGCTGAAGGCGTCGTTCTGCTCCGGGTCCAGGGCCTCCAGGAGGGCTGAAGAGGGATCCCCTCTAAAATCGGACCCCAATTTATCGATCTCGTCCATCATGAAAACAGGGTTGTTGACCTTGCATTGTTTGAGCCCCTGGATGATGCGACCGGGCAGAGCTCCGATATACGTCCGGCGATGCCCCCTTATTTCCGCCTCGTCGTGGATCCCGCCCAGAGAAAGGCGCACAAATTTGCGTTTCATGGCCTTGGCAATGGCCTGGCCCAGCGACGTCTTGCCGACCCCCGGCGGCCCCACCAGGCACAGGATCGGACCTTTCATCTTGGGATTGAGCTTGCGTACACTGAGATATTCCAGAATGCGGTCTTTTATCTTGGCCAGCCCGTAATGCTCACGGTCCAGCACTTTGCGGGCATAATCGATATCCAGCATGTCCTTGGTGGATTTCGCCCAGGGCACTTCGACCATCCAGTCCAGGTACGTGCGAATTATGGTCGCTTCGGCCGAATCCGAATGCATCTGCTCCAGTCGGCGCAACTGCTTGTGCGCCTCCTCTTTCGCGTCTTTGGGCATCTTCGCTTTGCGGATTTTGTCCTTGTAATCTTCGACTTCCTGCGCACGGTCATCACCCTCCCCCAACTCACGGTTGATGGCCCGCATCTGCTCGCGCAGGAAATAATCCCGCTGGTTTTTCGAAATTTCGTCCTTGACGTCGGATTGTATTTTGGCCTGGATGGCGGAGAGGTTCATTTCCCGTGACAAAAGGGTATTGACGGTTTCGAGCCGTTTAACCGGATCAATTGTTTCCAGGATTTCCTGTGCCTCTTCGATCTTCAGCTTCAGGTTCGATGCGACCAGGTCCGCCAGCTTTCCGGGGTTGTCGATGCTCTCCAGAATGGCACTGACATCATTGGTCAACTCCCCCCGCAGGGCCAGGATCTTCTCCGAATACTCCCGAACATTCCGCATGAGCGCCTCGACTTCAATGTCAGGGGCTTCCATGTCCGGCTCTTCCATCACGTTGATTTTCACGCGGTAAAACCCACGTTTACGGACGTATTTTTTGATCTGGGCTTTGGCAACGCCCTGTACCAGTGTTTTGGCACGCCCATCCGGCAGTTTCAGCATGCGTAAAATGCGCCCCACCGTACCAATCGAAAAAATATCGTCCGACTCGGGATCCTCGACATTGGGATCTTTCTGGGTGGCCAGCAGGATGTAACCATCTTTGGACAAAGCCTCTTCCACGGCCCGGATCGATTTCTTGCGCCCCACGAAAAGCGGCAGCAGCATATCGGTAAAAATGACCACATCCCGCACCGGCATCAGTGGCAGGGCATCCGGTATGATATCCTGGCGGTCCTCTTCGTCAATGATGGTGACCAGGTCGTCTTTGTCAGTTTCTGCCATGGTTTCTCCTTGCATCCGGTGGTCGAACGATACCGCCGTGCCGTCAAACCGGCGTCCATCGGGGGCCACGCTGTTTCTTTTGGGGTAAAACATATTAATATAAGACATTCCTTTTTGAAAACAACATGCTGCTTGCTTTTTTAGCCTCTCACGCCTAAATATATCCTCAGCGCAAGTGCTGTCCCATCACGGCGGGCACCATCATCAAAACACCTCCGGGTGGGTCGGCATCAACCAAACAGGTGGCAACATGATCGATTGCTTTGCAGGCCAGAGGGAAACCTGACGCACATGCATCCATTCCACTTACTGAGCATCTTTTCTTTCGTTTTCGGCGCCTGCATCGGCAGTTTTCTCAATGTCTGCATCTATCGCATTCCGGAAGGCAAATCGATTGTCAGCCCTCCCTCCGCCTGTCCCCGTTGCGGCTACCGCATCCCCTTCTACGACAATATTCCGATTCTCAGCTATATTATCCTGCGTGGCCGCTGTCGCCGCTGTCAGGTCCATATCCCCTTCCGCTACCCCATGGTGGAGATGATCACGGGGCTCGCTTCACTGGCGGTATTCATTAAGTACGGCCCCACGATGGCCTCTGCGGTTTATTTCTTGTTTATTGCCGTATTGTTGGTGATCACTTTTATCGACATCGACCACCAGATTATCCCCGATATTCTCTCGCTTCCAGGGATACCCCTTTTTTTTCTGCTGGGATTCATGGTCCCCTTTGTTACCTGGAAAGACGCGCTGATCGGCATTCTGGCAGGTGGCGGCAGCTTATATGCCGTCGCACTCGTCTACCAGCTTCTGACCGGACGGGACGGGATGGGGGGCGGTGACATCAAATTGCTGGCCATGATCGGCGCCCTGGTCGGCTGGCAGGGGATACTGTTTACCATTTTCTTTTCATCGCTTTCCGGCACCCTGGTCGGTGTGCTTTTAACCCTTCCGGCCGGCCGTTCGATGAAAAGCCGGTTACCTTTCGGACCGTTTCTGGCTGCCGGGGCAATAGCCTACCTGTTTTTCGGAACGGAGGTCATCCGATGGTATTTAGGATTTGCGCGCGCTCCCTTCTGAAAGGATTTGCTGCAATATGAAAAAGTTGTCGATTCTATCCGATATTCACGGCAACCTGGACGCTTTCGAGGAGGTTCTGCGTGATATTGAATCCCTGGCAATCACCCAAATTTTCAGCCTGGGCGATAATATTGGTTATGGTCCGGAACCCGAAGCCGTTATCCAACGCCTGGCCACCCTCGGCATTCCGTCGGTATTAGGAAACCATGAACTTGCCGTCACCGACCCCTCCGAGTTGGACTGGTTTAACCCGGTGGCCCGTGAATCCCTGCGTAAAACAGTTGATATGTTGTCCGAGGATTCCATCGAAAAAATCCATCAGTTCCCTTATTGCCGCGTTCATGACACCTACCGTTTTGTTCACGGCTTTCCGCCGGACTCGCCTGTCATCTACCAGTTCCAGATATCGGCCCAAGAACTTGAAGAAACCTTCCAAACCCTGTCCGAGCGGATTTTTTTTACAGGTCACACCCATTACCCGGAAATCATCGAGTACCTCGACGGCCGCATCGAACGGTATGAATTCCCGGCCGGAAAGCGGCAACTGAATCCCGAAGGTCGCTATATCATCAACGTCGGCAGTGTCGGCCAGCCCCGTGATGGCAACAACAATGCCAAATATGCCGTGTTCGATCCGGAGACTTTCAGCATAGAATTGCGGTATATTCCCTACGACGTTGAAGCGGTCGTTCAAAAAATCCTGGCGGCGGGCTTACCCGAATCCCACGCCACCCGGCTACGTTAACCATCTGTCACCGTTCTAAGCCATGAAGTTCATTGATCATTACAGAATTCGCGGCCTTCTGGGCCGTGGCGGCATGGGCAAGGTGCTGCAGGTCGAAGTGCCGGTTATCCGTCGCATCCTGGCCCTCAAATTGCTGGCGCCCGTGGATCTTTTGCTCGCGATGGTCGGCAGGGATCAGCTGGTGCGCCTTTTTACCCAGGAAGCCAAATCCATGGCCGCCATTCGCCACCCCAACATTATCGATGTCGTCGACTTTGGTTCATTCCAGGGCTGGCCCTACTATGTCATGGATTATTACGGCAACACCCTGGGGGCGGTCATAGGCGAGATCTACATCACGGAGGCGCCCTCCCGTATCTTACGCATCGAAAAGTTCGTCCACTACACCCAACAGATTCTCGAAGGACTGCGCCGTCTGCATGCGGCCGGCCTTATTCACCGGGACATTAAGCCCTTCAATATCCTGCTTACGGAAGATGACAACGTCAAAATCTGCGATTTCGGTCTGTCCAAACTGCGGGGCGAACGAATGGCCGTGCCGCCGTCCTTGAAAGTCGGCTCCCCCTACTATGCCGCCCCCGAGCAGGAAAAGGCTCCGGATCAGGTAGACCACAGAGCCGATATCTATTCGGTGGGGGTCATGGCCTACCGGATGCTTACGGGAACGCTTCCCCAGCACCCGCTCAAGCCAGCCAGCCGCTACAATGCCAATCTCAACCCGGAATGGGACGCGTTCCTTGCCCGTGCCCTTTCTCCTCAACCCGGCAAACGTTTCCAAGATGCCCTTTCCATGTCGAATGAGTTGACGTCCCTATTTCGGCGCTGGGAACGCCAAGTGGAGGCAACCTGCCATTTGTATGCACCGACTAAGACCAGCCCACCTTCGGGCTTAGCGCAAGCCCCCCGCACACCAAGGTCAAAACCTCTTCGGACAGGTGTCCGCAATGCGCAGGATGTCTTCGGCTTGAATTCTCTTTGGCAGCCCAGGCAGTACAGTGTCACCCCCCTGGAAGCTGACCGTAACAACGCCACCGTTCTTGATCCGGCCACCAGCCTGCAATGGCTCCAGGGCGGCAGCCATTTTCCGATGAACTGGTTTGACGTCTTTGCGTATATTGACGACCTCAATGCCCGCCAGTGGGCAGGCTACAGCGACTGGCGACTGCCAACAGTAGAAGAATTATTGACAATTTTACGCCCCCCCCCTGCGGATACCGATTATTGCCTTCCAGGCACGTTCGCAACCGCCCAAAAACGGCTCTGGAGCAGTGATCGCCGCACCTATACCAGCGCCTGGTACGTCAGTTTGGAACTCGGGTTTGTGGCCTGGCAGGACAAGACCTTCGCTAACCACGTCAAGGCGGTACGCCATCTTTAAACGCTTTCGATACCCGCGCCAAAGCACCCTCAATAAGCCACACCACACCAATAAAAAAGGCAGGGGAGAATCCCCTGCCTTAAGCAAAAACAAATTGAATTGGACGTGTTGATTTATGGATCGGCCGTTAGCCCCACCATTCCGTGTCGTCCACCGTCGTCCGGAACTCAGCCTCCACCAACTCGGGAACATCCATGTCTTTGGTTTCGGCCAGGTGTTTTTCGGTCGGCTTGCCCACCAAAATGATTCTTTTCTGGGGGCATTTCTCGATCGCCTTCTTAAGCTCGTCCGTATAGTCCTGGCAGTATAGTTCGTAGTTGATGGATGACAAATTGTCTTCCACATGAAAAAGGCTGCAAGCTTTTGCACAGGCCTTGCACCCGATGCAGCCCACCGTGCAGACCTCTTTCACCGATTTGCCGAAATCCTTGTTCGAACAGGCAATGGCCATAACCCGCTGGTATTTGAACGGCGTCATGGTAATGATATTGCGCGGGCATACATTGGCGCAAGCCCCGCATCCGACGCACTTGTCATAATCGACCGTTGCCAAACCGTCTACCACGTGTATGGCGTCATAGTTGCACGCCCGTGTACAATCCCCATAGCCAAGACACCCGTATGTACATCCCTGTACGCCGGAAACCAGGTTGGCGGCTTCACAGGTCTTTTCGCCGAGGTAGTCATGGCGCAAAAGTTTATCCTGGGTGTGGGCTCCACAGTGCACAATAGGCCGAAACGGCAGCGTGTCGGTCAGTTCCACCCCCATGATGCCGGCCACCTCTTCGGCAACGCTGGCACCGCCCACAGGACATTTGTTGACCGGGGCACCATCTGCGACGATGGCTTCGGCATAGTCGCTGCAGCCTACGAATCCGCATCCGCCGCAATTGGCCCCCGGAAGCGCTTCCATGATGGCCGTCACCCGCGGGTCGACTTCGACGTGGAATTTACGGCTGGCCCAGCCGAGAATATAAGCAAGTACAACCGCCATCGCGAAAAGAGTTCCCGCGGAAAGGCCCAATGTTACTGCATTCATTAATTCATCTCCCTATCCCGAAATAAACTGCTGCTGCCGATCTTCGTTCCGGGTTTATCCGATCAGGCGATAACCCGATGCCGTCTTTACCATTTTCCCGACAGGAAGGTTCTCGACGGCGGCCTGTTTTTCGACTGTCGGCGTAAGGGCTTTGCGAAGTCCCGAATCGACACCGGTAAATCCCATGAATCCCAAGGCCAGAATGCCCGCCACAATCAACGTAATGGCCGCTCCCTGGAAGGGCTTGGGCACATCACAAAGATCGAGTTCTTCACGGATACCGGCCATAATGACAATGGCAATGGTGAAGCCCACCCCGCCAAAAATAGCCAGCACCAGCGAACGCCCGAGATCCCAGGCATCGGCCGGATCGTCCACACCGACGATATTGGCCATAATCGTCAAGCAGGCAAACAGGATGGCGCAGTTGGTGGTGATCAGCGGCAGATAAACGCCAAAGGACTTATAGAGCGGCGGGTAGAATTTGCGCACGTACATCTCGACAAACTGAACCGAAGATGAAATCGCCAAAATGTAGACGATATAACTCAAAATGGTGAGATCCACCTTGGCCGCCGTTTCGGCCGGCACGAAAAAACCGGCGATCCACTGGGACAGAGGGGCTCCGGGCACCAGAATGAATGTCGTTATCGCCCAACTGATAAAGGCGGCGATGCTGATGACGAATGTGACCGCACAGCCCATGCCGAAGGCCATCTCGATCCGCCGGGAAACGCCCACGAAAGGACAGATCCCCACAAAATAGTGCAGGACGAAATTGTTAATCAGGGCGGCGCTGACAGCAATCAGAAAAATGTCAACCAGATAATTCAACATGTCAGTTATCCTTCAATCTTTCCGGCTTTTTGGGCGCGAAAGCCCTCATACCAGTTCACCAGTCCAATCAGGAGACCAAATGTGAGAAACGCTCCGGGAGGCAGAACCATCACCACCCAATCCGGCCAGGCCGCCGGAAGCACACGGATTTCGAAGAACATGCCTGTGCCCAGTATTTCCCTTACGGCCGCGATGGCGGACAGGGCGATACCGAAGCCGATAGACTGGCCAATGGCATCCGCCCCGGCCGTGATGACTCCCTGCTTGGATGCGCATACCTCGCATCGGCAGATGATAATGCAGTTCACGATGATCAACGGGATGTAAGGCCCCAGGGTCTTGCTCATCTGGTATAGATAGGCGGCCAGAAAGCGGTCTGCGATGGTCACAAAGGTGGCAATCGTCAGTGTGAAGATCACGATCCGCAAATGAGGTTTCAACAAATTGCGAATGAGACTGGTGATGACATTGGCGCAGAAGAGAACGAACAACACCGCCCCGGTCATGGTGATCGCCGACTTCATATTATTGGTCACCGCCAACGTTGGACATAGTCCCAGCAACTGACGGAATACCGGGTTTTCCGGAAGAATACCCTGAACAAAGCGCTCCAGGGATGTGGGTTGGTCAGCCATAACTACATTCCTTTTGCCTTGGTGATTAACGGTTCACGCAAGTCGACCACTGCCGTGTTGATGATATCAGTCACCGCCTTGGAGGAAATGGTGGCACCCGTGATGGCATCGATTTCATTCCCTGCCTTGGCTTTGCCTTTAACAGCGGCCAGGGACTGACCGGTGGATTTGGCGACAAACTGGGAACGCCACTCATCCGTAACGATTTTGTTGCCCAAACCAGGCGTTTCTTTTTGGTCGAGAACGAAAATACCGGTTATCTTCTCTACCTGCGGATCGAAACCAATCAGCATCTCAATTTTATCGGCGTACCCCTGTCCGGCGGTTTTGGTGACCCAACCGGCCAATTGCCCGTCGGTCTTGGCCTCGAAGACACTGTAGCGCACGGTTTTTCCGGCCTTGTCGACACCAACCGTCAAAGGAGTCACATCGACAGCCTGTTCCCGATCCGCCAGTTCTCTGGCACGATCGGCACCGAACACCATTTCCGGCACCCGTTCCAGCGTCTCGTTGACCTTGTTGGCTTCAATGGTCGGTCCGAGCGCAATCTGCATCCCAGCCAGCATCGCCCCGAAACATATCGCCAGGAGCAGAACCAGCCAAGCCTGGGAAAAAAAGTTGGTTTTCACATTTTCTGTCATGCCGCGCCTATTATCTCCTCAATTATGTTTCGTTGCATCCGACGGCATTGGCCATCGCATGTCGCCGGACCGAGTTTTCGGGCTTATTGGGCACCCAGTGGCCGCGGGATGGTCCAACGATTGATCAGCGGCGTCAGGGCATTCATCAGAAGAACAGCAAACATGACGCCTTCCGGGTAGCCGCTAAAAATCCTGAGCAACATGATGAGCGCGCCCACCCCGATCCCGAAAATAAACTTCCCTTTCGGCGTCATGGGGCTGGAGACAGGATCCGTCGCGATAAAGAAGGCACCGAACAGCAGGGAACCGCCAAGCAGATGGTGCAACACGGTCCAACCGGTATCGGGATTGGCCAGATTGGCAATGCCCCCCAGCACGACCACGGACAGGATGACGCCGGCCGGGATTTCCCAGGAAGCAGTGCGCCGGATGCACAGGTAAATACCGCCCAGCAGACACGCCAGGGCACTGGTTTCACCAAGGGATCCGTTGGTCAACCCGAAGAACAAGGCGAACAGGGGGGTTACCGCCCCGGTCTGTTTGAAGCTATCCAGAGGGGTTGCCTGGGTAACGGCATCCACGGTGCTGCCGGCATCCTGATAACCGCCTGCCGCCAGCACACTGGCAAATGCAATCATCACGAAAGCCCGCCCTACCATAGCGGGATTAAAAAGGTTCATCCCTACACCGCCGAAAATCGCTTTGCCGATGCCGATAGCGACCACCGAGGCAATCAAACCAACATACCATGGTGCCGTCCCGGGCAGGGAAAGCGCCAGGATAATGCCGGTCACCAAAGCGGAGCCGTCCTTCAGAGACAAGGCACGCCCACGCATTTTGGTAAAAAGCGCCTCGGCCAGCAGGCAACTGATGACGCAAATCGCCAATTGCTTGACCGCATAGAGGCGGAATACGTAAAGGGCCATCAGCACGACCGGCACAAGGCCAATGACGACATCAAACATGATGCGCTGGGTCGTGAGGGCCTGATTGGATAGATGCGGCGATGGTGATACGTGAATCACAGGCGCCGCGTTTTGGGATTCTGATGCCATAGTATTAGCGTTTTCCGTCATAATTATCCGTTGAACAGGCGTTGAGGTTTATCGTTCGGGTGCTTCCCCCGTTATGCTCCTATTTTCTCTGGCTGGCCATGACCCGGGCCTTGCCGGTGCGGATGAGCTGAACCAGCGGGATGCTGGCCGGACAGGTAAAGGCACATGAGCCGCATTCAAAACAAGCCATGATGTGATAGGCTTGGGCCAAGTCCACGTCTTTGGCCCGACTGGCCAGGGCAATCTTGGTGGGCACGAGGTTCATGGGGCAGGCATCCACGCAGCGCCCGCATCGAATGCAGGCGGTTTCATCGGCCTTGCGGACGTCTTCCGCCGTCAACACGGTCATGGCGCTGGTGCCTTTGGTCACGGGCGCATCAAGATTGGCAAAAGCAAACCCCATCATGGGACCGCCGGAGATAATCCGGGCCGCGTCCTCGGTCAGGCCACCGCAATATTCGATCAATTCGCGGTAGGCGATACCGATGGGCACCAGCAGGTTTTTAGGATTGCGAACCCCGCTGCCGGTAACGCTGACCACGCGATGGGTCAGGGGTTTGCCGCGCATAACCGCCCGGGCAATGGCGCTAGCGGTGCCCACATTGCTCACGGCGACACCGACGTCGAGGGGCAGCCCGCCCAGCGGAACTTCGCGTTTCAGCACCGCCATGATGAGCTGTTTTTCACTGCCCTGGGGATATTTGGTCTGGAGCAAGGCAACTTTCACACCGGTGTCGGCGGCCGCCTGCCGCAGGGCTTTGACCGCTTCGGGTTTGTTGTCTTCCACTCCGATGATGATATCCTTGGCTCCTGCGGCCTTGCCGGCCAGAATGGCGCCGGCCACCACCGCCTGGGTCGCCTCCATCATCACCCGGTAATCCGGCGTGAGGTAAGGTTCGCATTCACAGCCGTTGATCAGGACCGTGTCCACGGGTTTTTCATCGTTGGGCGTATATTTCACATGGGCAGGAAAAGCGGCGCCGCCAAGTCCGACGATGCCGGCCTTGGCAATGGCCTCTGTGATGGTCTGCCGGTCGTACTGATCCAGGCTGTCCAGGGGCCATTCCCCGCCGATGATTTCATCCTTAAGGGCCTGGCCTTCCAGCTGTTCGCCATCCGCCTTGATGGGAATCACCTGCACATGTCGGCCGTTGGGCAGTGTCGTTACGGTCGATTTAAGAATTTTCCCGGCAATGGGGGCATGGTGCGGGACGGAAACAAACCCGCCGCTTTTGCATACGATATCGCCAAGTGCCACGACATCCTTTGCTTTGACCACCGGAACACTGGGTGCCCCCACATGCTGCAGCATGGGCATCAGCACCTTCTTCGGGCTGGGTATGACTTCGATGGGAATGTCTTCGGAGAAATGTTTACGCTCCGGAGGATGGACACCGTGTTTAAAGGTTCCGCTGCCTCCGAACTCTTTGACGGTTGCTGCCATAGAGTCTCCTTACAACTGCCAGGATCGGTCTCAGGCCTGGCGCCCTTGACCTCTGTAAAAGAAGAATGAACGCTCGTTCATTAAAATAAAAAAGAGCTAATATAAGGGATTAGGTTTGGTGTCAAGACCTAATAAGGAAGGAATCCACAATACAAATCAGGGACTTTGTGGAAGTCACTGATCATACTACGTAATGGGCATAATCCCATATACATATATTTTTAAGACCGCGCCGACACCGCCATCGCGTGCTGGATGGCGTACGGCAGCCATCGGCAACGTGCTCAATAGAGCATGCCATGCTTGGGGAAAATATCGCAAGGAACCCTTTTCAATGCTCCATATCGAATTCCTGAAGATCAAACCAGAAGCCCGTATGGCTGATATAGTCCAACTCCGCCTGAACGGCGGCAATATGCCCGTCTTCAATTTCCAGAAAACGGGCAAACATAGCACGGGCATCCCCTTCCATCTGCTCCACCATGCGACGGTAAAACGCACTGGTTTCCACTTCCACCTGCAGTGCTTTGCTCAACATACGCTTTTCATCACGTCGGTCTTCACGGTCCAGGGTCTGTTGCAGCCCTTCCAGGTCAGCCGCAAGCACTTCGGGCGCCGGGATGGGCGACATCAGGGATTCAACGGTTATACGCCCCTCTTCGTACCATTGCGTGCGTTTGGCCTCCAGATAATCGATATGGCGCTGCTCATCGTCTGCCAGGGTTTGAAAAACCTTTTGCCCTTTCGGGTCCTGGGTCTTAGCCACCGCTTCCCGATATAGATCACGGATGCGGGATTCATACGCAATGGCTTTGGTGATGGCTTTTTCAAGCGTCAACATAGGTGTCCTCCTGCCCAATTTTTGTCAATAGGGATAGCGACGCCAGGGACGACGGTAATACCATGGATCGTAGGCTGGCGAACGATAATAGGGGTGGTAACGGTACAAATCCTCCACCCGCTCCCAAAGATAAATTTCACGGGATTCCAGCGTCACGTAATCGTAGGGTTCATTGTCAATGGCCTCCCGTGTCAAGCCCAGCACCCGACCCGCCGCGGTGATGGTCCGACCCCGGGCAAAAACCTCCGGATCAAGAAATCCGTCGTGCCGCAGAAAAAAGCGACCTTCGGAGCGATCCGGAGGGCGGGGTTCCTGCCCGAAGCCCAGGGGTGTCTGCAAGACCACGATAACGGTCTGACGGGCTTCATTGCGAACCTCGATCACATGGCCGCCCAAAATGAGGGTCTGGCCCCGAAAGCGGTTGATATCCTTTGTCAACTGCGTGAAACCGACCTCGGTCAGGGCCTCATCCATCATCGGGCGGGAAATGACCGTGCAACCCTGGCCAACCAGCAAAACCGCCAGGGCGACCAGACATGCGCCATACCGCACTGCGCACCTAACGGAGGTACGGCGTTCCGCCCCGTGACCAGGGATTCGACTCACCATTCAAGTTCTCCGCTTTTTTTCAGATTCACACCGTGGTAAAGGCCTATCAGTCCCTGGCGAAATGAAGCACGCCACCGAAGTGGACTCGATAGAAAATATGGCGATGGCACGCCTGGTCGTCAAATCGATGCCGCTCATAATCGCGTCCTCGTCGCTTGGAACAGCGCGGTCAGGGCAGCTGCTCAAATTCCTGGACCGCTTCACGCTGGGTTTGTCCCACAAGTTCAACGCAATTAAAGGGAAAGGAGGAGTTGTGTCATCCCGTTGTCAGGAATCCAACATCATCCACACCGGACGTGTCTTTGCTCTTTATCGTGACCGGGTACGGCTGCCCAATGGGATCGAGACGTCCCTGGATATCATCCGCCATCCCGGAGCGGCGGCGATTGTGCCGATAACGGACCAGGGCAATGTCCTTCTGATTCGCCAATACCGTTATGCCGTCAAGGATACGATTTGGGAAATCCCTGCCGGAACCGTGGAACCTGGGGAATCTCCCCTGGTTTGCGCCCAAAGGGAACTGGGCGAAGAAATCGGTGTTGCCGCTGCGAAATGGCATAAACTGGGCGAAATCATGCCGCTTCCGGCCTATTCGGACGAAGTCATCCATCTCTATTGCGCCAAAGATCACACACCGGTTCAACAGCACCTGGATCCTGATGAAATTCTCGAAATTCATGAATTCAGCTTTAATGAAACACTGGAGATGATAAAGACGGGTGTTATCCGAGACGCCAAAACCATCTCTGGTTTAATGATGGCGCAATCCGCTCAAGCCGCCCCGTAACCATTCTGAGACCCCTCATCCCAGGGAGCATTGAAACAGGGCCTCGTCATGACAGACGCATCCGAAGAAAGGCGGGTTATGCTTCGCGGGACAGTTCGGAATAAGGAAATTCACGGCGGGCTGCGCGGCCCATGCCATCAGCCCAATCGGGGGCTTCATTGGGGCCCAGCGCAGCGAGTTCATTCAATGCCTCACGGATATCCTTGGCCCCCTCCAGATAGATACGATGGACGGCCTGATACTCGGCCCTGGCCTTTTTGAGAACAATGCGGCCTTCGGTCCGCTTCAACGTCATGTAGACAAGGTCCCGTACCGACTGCCAACTGTCGCGGCGTGTCTGGTTACGAAGCGGTGTCAGTCGATCAAGCTGACGCAATTGCTCCCGATGAAAACGCTTGCGCAGCCAGCGCCCGACGGAACTCATCCAAAAGGCCAGCACCATAATGCTGACTCCGCCGCCAATGGCCCCTAGAAGGTAGGGTTCCGCCGCGAGCAGACCACCGCCAACCAATCCGGCCACAGTCGCCCCGCCCGCGATCAAACCAATTAAAATGGCGATGAATATCTGTTTGAGGCGATGCTGGTTAGCCCGGGTCCGATAACTCACGAGGGCTTCCAGAAGGTGGGATAGCCGCTCACCGTGGGTTTCCACGAAAGTGGCCAGGTTGTCCAGTCGATACCGCGGTGCCTGCAAAACCGCTTCTTTGAGTTCCATGCGCTGGTTGTCCAGATAGTGGAGATAGTCCAGGTCCTGCCCCAGTTCACCCGGAGGGGTCGACATGGCATGGGGGGAGTAGGTCAGGCGGATCGGTGGTATGTCTTTCCGGCCGGTCATCTGGGACAGGTTCCAGCAGAGGGTGCCGTACACCTGGAGAAGATCGATCAGAGAAGCACATTCATCGATACGGTTGAGCACAAAGAGAACACGGTCTTCAAACGTTTTGGCAGGGAGTGTATCCCGGAGGCTGGTATGGGTCTCACGAACCGTGCCCGCCTTATGGGGATCAAACAGCACCAGCACAAGGTCTGCCATTTGGGCCAGGTCGCCAATCACTTCCTGGTAATCATACCCACGATCCCGTTCGGTAATGCTGTCAAGCATGCCCGGTGTATCAATGATGGCAAGGTTTTCAAGAAAAGGCGAGTTGACCTTTTTCAACCGGAAATGGGCCGCGAACCGCTGTCCATAGCGTTTTAAGGTTTCAAAAGGATACTCGGGGTCGTTGAGCAAAAACTTGCCGTCCCGCGACTCCACCACCTGCACCGTATCCGCACCGCTGTCGCCCTCGGACTCGCCATAGGTAATCACCGTAAAGGAATCATCCGTAGGCGCCTGCCCGGTAGCCTGGATCTTCATCCCCAGGAAATCGTTGATCAGGGTTGATTTGCCCGATGAGTAATTGCCCAGGACCAGAACCAGGGGACGCCACTTGATATTGGTCTCCAGCGGCACTTCACTATAGCCATAGCGCAGGGCCACCGGAGAAAGGTGCTCTTCGACCAGATCCAGTAATTCCGACCGCAGGGATTCAATATAGCTGTCACGATTCATAGGGTCTCCGTATGTCCAGTCGGAAATTTCCAACGTTTCTAGCAAAATAGATCGGCCCGTAACATTCCGGGGGCCTGGCGTCATTTCCGGGTGGGGCGCTTTGCAGGCGTACCACCGTCTTTAGTCGAAATATCCAATTTGATAAAGCTTTTTGTGCCGCCCCCCTTCCATATCCGTGCCTGAAGATTCCTGCTTCTGGAAGCCATCTCAAAATTTTTGAGATAGCTTCTAATCATCAAGGGCTTCTTTACGCCCGGCCCTTTTTAACGCCTGCTCCCGTTCGCGATAGGCGTTCAATTGATTCTGGATGCGTCCGTAAACCGTATCAGCCGGATAAAGGCCTTCTTCGTTGGCCTCACCCGCCGGCATGCCGGTTAAAATGTGAATGCCTTCCGAGACACTGCCAACCTGGTAAATCGTGAATTTTCCGTCCTGAACCGCTTCCACGACTTCTTTTTTCAGCATGAGGTTGGCAATATTGGCTTTAGGAATGATCACCCCTTGATTGCCGGTCAGTCCTTTCTGGCGGCAGACATCAAAATAGCCCTCGATTTTCTGGTTCACGCCGCCGATGGCCTGGACCTCCCCCTTCTGGTTGACAGACCCGGTTACGGCAATCCCCTGTTGAATCGGCAAATTGGCCAAGCTCGAAAGGATAACATACAATTCCGTGGACGAGGCACTGTCGCCGTCGATGGGTCCATAACTTTGTTCAAAGGTCAAACTGATGGAAATACCGAGTGGTGCATGTTGGGCGAAGATTCGCCCCAGATAACCACTCAAGATCATGACGCCCTTGTCATGGGTGCGGCCGCTTAAGTCCGCCTCCCGTTCGATATTCACAATGCCGGGCTTGCCCATATATGTTTCGGCGGTGATCCGGCTCGGTCTCCCGAAGGCGATATCTCCCATTTGATAAACCGCCAGGGCATTGACCTGGCCGATCATCTCGCCTGTCACGTCAAGAAGGACATTGTCGTTCTCGAAGGACTCCCGCATTTTCTCCTCATAAAGGTTGTACCGAAACCGCCGCTTTTGGATGGCCTGCTGAACGTGATCGCCATTAACCGCAGGGCTCTCCAGGTTGCGCGCCCAATAGTCCGCCTCCTTGAGGATTCCGACAATGGGACCGAAGCGCAGGGACAATTTTTTCTGGTCGCCGGCAAACCGTTCGCCATATTCCACCATGGCAGCCACGCCCTTGGCCGTGAAAGGCAGAAGATTTTCCTCCTGGCAGGCCCGGGAAATAAAACGGGCGTAGAGCTGCGTTGTTTCAGGGGTTAAATCGGTTTCAAAGTCGAAATCACCCCGAACTTTGAAAATTTTGTCGAATTTGGAGTCGTGGTTCTGGAGCGTTTCAAAAATGGCATAGCTGCCCAGTAATATTACCTTCACGTCCAGGGGAATGGGTTCCGGCCGCAGGGACGTGACCCCGTACCCCATCTCGGAGGCTATATCCTCAATACAGAGTAATTTAGTCTGCAGAGCGCGTTTGAGGGCCTCCCATACCAACGGATTCATCAGCAGGGATTCGACTTCCATGATAAGATAACCGCCGTTGGCGCGCAGCAAAGCGCCCCCCTGGACCATGGTAAAATCCGTTTTGACGCCGCCAAGGTAGGCCCGCTTTTCAATGTGGCCGAAAACATTATGGTAGGTCGGATTGGGTTCCAGGACAACCGGTGCCCCCCGCAGTGTTTTACGGTCCGCCAGTACATTGACAACGTAACGTTTGAGGGGGGAGCCCCCAATCTGATTACCGTTGTCACTCCCGACAGGCGCCTCCTCTTTGCTGGGCAGGAAGAAATGGATGTTTTCAAGCATATCTTCCTGAACCTGATCTAGGTAATCCAGCACGGCTTGGCTTCCGTCAAAGCCATTGCGGAGGACATTCAGGCGGCTGCGAATGACGAAAAGAGCGGCCTCCTGCATCAACTGCTCCATGTCCGACTGGTGTTGCTGGACGACCTCGCTCGTACGCAGCTCCGTGTCCTCGATGATCGCCTGGAAGGATCGGATGGTCTCCTTGATCTTCGTCTGTTCCTCTGCAGGAAGCGCTTCAAAATCCTCTTTGGTGATGGGCTGATTGTTTTTCAGGGCCAGGGTCTGGTAGCCCATTTTCGTTCGGTTGATGCGCAGATTATTTTCCGCGGCCTTGGTTTCCAATTCCTCGAAAAGCGTTTCCTGAGCCCGCGCATACTTCTCCTGCAGTTTCGATTGCCGATTCAGAAATTCTTTGTCGGCAAAAATTTTCGGCAACGAAGTGCGCAGATCGGACACCAGCTTGCTCATGCGTTTGGAAAATTCGAACGCCCGACCGGCCGGAACGGCAATGGCCACCGGACGATACTCGTCCTGGAAATTATTCACCAGACACCAATCGTCAGGCCGGGATTGCTGCAACGCATGACGACCGACAATATCGCCCACGATGGTCGATTTTCCGGTACCCACCGGTCCGGTGACGAAAATATTGTAGCCGGCGCTTTTCATATTGAGTCCGAAGTCAATGGCCTGAACGGCACGCTCCTGTCCGATGACGGATGCCAGCGGCTCCAGTTCGGATGTATCTTGAAAATCGAATTGCTCCGGATCGCAGACCTGACGGAGATTCTCGGTGCCAACAGCAAACTGTTTCAGCATGTGCCCATCCTCTCTCACTTTACCGTTTTCGGCCAAGTCCCGACGGCCCTGTAGCGAATGCGGTGCCACGGCCGCCCTTCCGTCCGGCCGAAAGGCTTGCCCGATCGGTTATTGGCCCTATAGGGTTTCTTTGATGGTCAATTGCCAGTCTTGGGGGGCGTAGACATCCTCCAGTTTCCGCGAGGCGCCTTCCGGTGAACGAGCGCGCCAGACCAGGGTAAAGCCCTCCTCCCGCATACCGTCCACACTGTAAGTCCAACCGTCCGGCTCCTCCGTCAACGTCAATGTGACGACACCACTGTAACGTTCTCCAAGTGCGCTTACCTCGGCTTTTTTGATAATAACCATGGCATCCTTTCGTATGACTCCGTTGCACGGCCTGCTGCAGGCCGCAGTCGCGTCTGCCTAAACTATTGGTTTCAATTCTATTACATTTTTGGTCAGGGCACTGCAACGATGATTTCAATCATTATCCGAGACCGCATGCCCGCTGGACGCAACCCGTACGGATCGCTTTGCAGTTTTCAATTTCCAGGACATGCCGGCATACCACACCACCGATAGCAACTGAAGCATCAAGAGGAGACCGAAACCGGCCCGGTAGCCGTCAGGGGCATAACCGCTGAGCGTATTGGGCCAGCAATCAATGACCGCACCTACACCCCACTGGGCACTGAAGGCGGCCAAGAACACCAGCAGGTTCAAACCGGTATTGACCCGGCCAGCCAAGGGGGCCGGGAAACGCTGGGACAAATCAGCATAAACTAGAATTCCGCTGGTTCCCGCAAACCCGAAAACCACCCAGATAAGCATCGGTGGCAGGCGCCATTCCAAAACCATGACCGCCTGGCAACACATGAACAACGTCATGCCGATGATCGCAACGGCCATGGGCCGAATACCGGTCCGCCCCAACCTTTCGGCAATGATGCCCATAACGATATAGCCGACGACCATCGCCGTTGCCGTCCAAAATAAAATGGTGGCGATGGAAGAGCGGTCAAGCCCGCCGACATCCCGGAGCCAGGGACCGGCCCATAAACTCTGAAGTGCCATGAAACTTGCCTGCGAAAGCATCGCCCAGGGGGCCGCCCGCCAAAATACAGCGCTTGAAAAGACCTGCCAAACACCTCGCCCCTGATCTTTCAAAGGCGTTGGCCGCCCCGCAGGGGGTTTATCCGGCACAGCCCACCATACCGCGACCGCCACAATAACCGTCACCAGGGCCAATCCTGTGAAGACACCGCGCCAGTCGGTCAATGATAGAAAAAATTCCACGGGTGCCGTTGCGGATAGGGCGCCAAGTCCGCCTGAGGCCATCTGGATGCCGTTTATCATGGGCAGTTGACGGCGGGGAAACCACTCCACAAATGCTTTGAAGGCCGCCATCAGGCAGGCCGAAACGCCGAACCCGATCAGGGCGCGGCCAACAACGAGTTCGGCCAGCGACGTACCGCGCGCAAACAAAAAAGCACCCGTGGCGGCAAAAACCAGTAAAGCAGACTCGATGCGCCGTGGGCCGAAACGATCGAGCAAAACACCCAAGGGCAACTGGGCCGAGGCGAACGCTATAAAATAAGCGGCGGTGAGCAGACCCAGAGCCGAGGGATCAAGACCAAGATCAGCCGCCAGGTTGGGTGCCAGCACCGCATTGACCGTGCGGTAGAGATAGGAAAGAAAATAGCCGCCGGCAAACGGCAGAAATATGCGCATAAGAAGCGAAAACGGCGGCGATGTCTTCGCATCATCTTCTTTTCCTGAATGCACGTCCTCACCCATGGCGTCATCCTGCGGTTCGATTGGTGGACGGGAGTTATTCGGCTGGTTCACTTAGGCGTGATCCGACGGTGCCATGATTGGATGGTGAAGTCAAAAAGAAAGCGCCGCCAGCATGGTGCCAAACTTGACGAACCCATTCCGAATGCCAATATATATAGATTAACCAACCGGTGAAACCACCGGCAACACCTTGTGCTTTCCGTGGTCACGCCGAAGGCATTTACCGATCATGAACGCCGGCCGCTCCCCCGCCTTGAACAAGAACATGCCGGCCCTTTTTGAACCCAAGTTGACGACAACCGTCTTTAGAACACCCCAACCATCTTTCGTATTTTCACCAGAGGAAGGAGATCTCCATGAGCATGCCCCATAGCCGCTTTAGCATCGTTATTGTGCTGGTGATTGCCATCCTGATGATCGCCGGTTGCGCCACGGTACGCTTCACGCCCACCGGGGATTCATACCCCCCCCACGCGGGTTCGGTCAAAATATTGAAAGCCTATCCCAGCGAAGGTGATTACACCGAAATCGGTTGGGTCTCGGCTGACGGCGACTTCAATACCCCCTGGTCGGAACTGCTGGGTCTTATGCAGAAAGAGGCGGCCTCCCATGGGGCCAACGCCATCGTGCTGGAAGAAAAATTTACGACCCAGTTGGATACCCCCCAATACAGTGTCGGGGTCAATCAGCAGAACGATGTGCGCTCGGTCACCGCGGTCGCCATTCGCGCCAAGAATCTTTGAGATGCGTGCCGTCCGGGGACGATTATCAGGTAGTGCCCATCCCTAAATGGCATCTTTCGGCCCCTGGCGGCGTTCTCGCTCGTTTTCAATTTTCGCAATAGCGCGCTATTCCTCCGGTTTAAAAGTCGCTCGGGCCTTGCCAGAACCAAAATCTACGATTTATGGACGGACATTAGGTAACAAATAGGCATTTCCTGCTTTTGGGATTACCGGTTGCAGGGATTTCCCATTTTTGATAATCATTCCTATCAATAAGTTTAGACGTTCGCACCCTCCCACGACGGTGCCCTGAACGTCCCCCCCTTAAAGAGAGGTGACCCATGCCATCTTCCCCCGGCCGCCCCTTTGCATTGAACCCGACGTCATGGCCAGGCACGCCCATGAACCGTCGCAGCTTTATCAAACACAATGCCCGCATTATCCTCTGGGCGAGTGCCATAGGCTTCGGCATCCGGCTGCCCCGGCTGGCCGGCGCCAGCCAGACGCCGGATATTGCTCTGGCCACAGGGGATCGCACCGCCGCCACCCGTGCGGCCGTGGATCTCCTGGGAGGCATGGGACGGTTTGTCAAACCCGGTCAAAAGGTGATCATCAAACCCAATATGAGCTTTGCCGGCGGCCCGGAAGATGCCACCGACACTCATCCCGATGTGGTGCGCGAACTCGTGGGCCTGTGCAAGGAAGCCGGGGCCCAACGCATTCGGGTTCTGGACCACACCCTGCGCCGCGAGGAGCGCTGTATCGAGGGGGTTCAAAAAGCCTGTGAAGTCCATGGCGACGACATTGTCCAGGCCGTTTCCCGCAGCCGCTTCTTCGAATCCACGGGCATTCCGGACGGCCGTCAAATGCGGGAAACCGAAGTGATGGGGGAAGTCCTGGAGGCGGACGTGCTGATTGCCGCCCCGGTGGCCAAATCCCATTCGAGCGCCGGTGTCAGCCTGTCCATGAAGGGCATGATGGGGCTCATCTGGAATCGCGGCATCATGCACAGCCGTTTCGACCTCCACGAGTCCATCGTCGATCTGGCCTCGCTGCTCAAGCCGGATTTGATCGTTGTGGATGGTTCGCGCGTGCTGAGCACGAACGGCCCCGGCGGTCCGGGCCATGTGCTCAAACGCGACACGATTATCGCCTCCCGGGACATGGTGGCCGCCGACGCCCAGGCCGTGGCCATGTTCGAATGGTACGGCCGGAAGCTGAAACCCCGCAACGTCAAGCATATCCGTATCGCGCACGAACGTGGTCTGGGCCGCATGGATGTGGAAAACCTCCGCCGGCAGCAAATCCAGGTCTGATGACCCTGCAGCGCACAGTTCAGGTTGGCGGCCTGGCCCTTTTCTTGCTGCTGCTGGCCGGCGCCGCTTTCCGCTTCGCCGGATGGCTGCCCCAAGACCTTTTCCTGCGACTCGACCCCGCCGCCGCCCTTCTCACCGGACTGAGCGCCCGCATTTGGATAGGCGGTTTCTTCGCCGCCCTGGCCGTCCTGATGGCGACCGTTGTACTGGGACGCTTTTTCTGCGGCTACCTCTGCCCCCTGGGCACCACCATCGACGGCATCGATGCCTGTCTCCACCGATCGGCCGACATTCCTGAAAAATGCCCTCCCCTTTGGCGGCGCTTCAAGTACGGGCTGCTGGTCTTCAGTCTGACTGCCGCACTTCTTGGCCTCTCACTGGCCTTCCTGGTGGCACCGATCCCTCTGGTTTCGCGTTTTTTTGCCATAATCGTTTTGCCTCTTTTCCAGCAGATCGCCGATCTGCTGCTCCAGGCCGCCGCACCCCTGGCCAACCGGTTCGACCTCACCGGGCTATTTTACCTGCAACTGCCCCTGCCGCGATTCGAGTGGCAGGGGCTGACCTTGTTTCTGATGCTGCTCATCCTGGCCGGTAGTTTGTGGCAACCACGCTTCTGGTGCCGCTATCTTTGCCCGGCTGGCGCCATGATGGCACTGTTTGCCCGGCGTCCGTTCCTCCGCCGCCAGGTGACGGAAGACTGCGTCGACTGCGGCCTCTGTGCCCGCGCCTGCCCCGCCCGGGCCATTGGCGACGATCCCCGATTCACCTTGCACCACGAGTGCATTGTCTGCCAAACCTGCCGACGCATTTGCCCGACCCAGGCGGTTGCCTTCTCCACCCGGCGCATGGACAAGGCGCCGCGGTTGCCGGCGTTTTCCCAATATCGACGCGGTCTTCTGACAGCCGGTGTCTGCGGGGTGGGAACCGCCGCGCTGACCCTTTCCGGTGCCCGCCATCTTCTCGGGGATACCGGCACCCGTCGCATCATTCCCCCCAATCTCATCCGGCCGCCGGGGGCGCTGCCGGAGGACGACTTCCTGCGGCGCTGTTATCGCTGCGGCGCCTGCCTGGCCGCCTGCCCCACCAACACCCTTCAACCTCTGGGCATGGAAACCGGACTGACGGGATTACTGACGCCTGTCATCGCCCCCCAGATGGGCCCATGCGATCCCCAGTGCAATGCCTGCGGTCAAATCTGCCCCACCGAAGCCATCCGCCCCCTCCCCCAGCGCGAGCGCATCTGGGCCAAAGTCGGCACCGCCATTATCCTGCGGAACAAATGTCTGGCCTGGGAACTCGACCGCAAGTGCCTGGTCTGTGACGAGGTCTGCCCCTATGACGCCATTGTCCTGAAAAAACTGCCGGAGATCAAAGCGCCGGTGCCCTTCGTTATCGAAAACCGCTGCAGCGGCTGCGGCTTCTGCGAGCATCATTGCCCGGTCGAAGCGCAGCCCGCGATAGTGGTGGAACCCATGGAGGCGTTGCGGCTGACAACCGGGTCTTATCAGGAAAAAGGTCGTTCCCTCGGTTTGACCCTGGAACCGCGTCCCCCAATAAGGCGCTCTGAGGCCCAGCCGACACCGTTTCCCTCGACTGAAGACAATGCCGGATCCGGTCTGCCACCTGGTTTTTCCGAATAATGGGATGGGAAATTCAAGCTTGACGCTGAAACCGCGTGCGCACCCGTTGCAAGAGTATCGTGAGTTCCTGAATTTTGAAACCATAGGCCAGTGCCAAAAGGAGCAGGAAAAACACACCGCCCACGATCGCCACGGCAAACAGACACCCGTAGACACTACCGGGATCCAAAAGGTTCACAAGCCCCCTGCGAAGCACCGCGAGAATCGCTCCAAGGGGAATGGACAACAGCAGCATTTTGAAGAAAAACCGATAAACAGCGCGACTGCCGGCATTCTGGCTGCGATGGTTCCAGATGGCATAGAGGACCACCACCTGGGCCATGGCGGACAGCGAAACCGCAAGCCCGACCCCTTTCAGCCCCCACCACGTCATCCCCGCGTAGTAAAGGGGGATGCTGACGATCACCGTAAGGGTCCCGAAAGCCGCCGGCAGCAGGGTGTTCTGCATGGCGTAGAATCCACGATTGACCACCGTCTGGGTAACGAAGGCCACCGAGCCCAGCAGAAGGACGCCCAGGACCGGGGCGGTCATCAGCACATCGTGCCGTGTGAATTTGCCCCGCATGTAGAGCAGGGTCACGATTTCCTCGCGCAGCACGATCATCAGGACGGCAAAAGGCACGACGATGCATAAATAGCGGAGGGTATCGTTCAACAGCCCGTTCAAATCCGTCAACCGGCCCTCGGCCGCCATACGGGCCATGAAGGGATAGGAGGCCACCCCGACCGCCTGACCGAAAAACGCCACCAGCAGCATCATGATGCGCATGGCATACTCGATCCAGGCGATGCTGCCGGCGGGCAGATAGCTGCCGAAAAATTTGGTAAAAACCTCGGTGGAAAACATCATGGTCAGGCCGAACATCAGGGGCAGGGTCAGTCGAATATACCGCCAGAGATCAGCATGCGTCAGATCCCAAACCGGCGCAAAGGCCATGCCGGCCCGCCGGGCCCCCAGGATCTGAAGCGTAAAATTGCCCACCAGGGCGCCTCCCAGTACGCCCCAGGCAAACCCTTCCATGCCCAGCCGGGACGCCAGCAAGACACCCCCCAGTATGATGCCCAGGTTGTAGATCAAGGGCGCCAGGGCCGGAATGAAAAACTGTTCCCGGGCAAATTGCACGGCCATAAGAAGGCCGCCGGCAAAAAAGAAGAACTGGGCCGGCAGAATGATGCGGGTCATGCGCACGGCCATTGCCAGGAAGACCGGATCACTGCGCCCCGGAGCCAGCAAGGCCACCAGGGCCGGTGCATAAATCTCGGCCACGAGGATCAGCACGAGGAGAAAAGCGCCGAAAACCGTCATGATCAGGGAAAAAACCCGCCAGCCCTCAGCGTGGCGATTGTCTGCCAGATAGCGGGCAAAAATGGGAATAAAGGTGACGGACAGGAATCCGCTGGCCAGGATGTGATTGAGAATTTCGGGCACCACAAAGGCGACGCGATAGGCGTCCACGGCCGCGTCCGCGCCCGCCACACCGGCAATGACCATTTCGCGCACCAGTCCCATGACGCGGCTTAAAAAAATGGAGGCCATCATAATGGCGGAAGCAATGCCAATCTTGCGCCACAGGCGTGGCGGCGGGGCAGGAGAATTGGTCGACGACGGGATGGATGACATGTCTCCTGATATAGGAAGGATTGTCCCTTTTGTCCACACCGAAAGCAGCCGACAGAGCCTATCCATCCCTGTTGATTTTCACTTGACCTGTCAATTGATGGGACTTATGGGTAGGCAGCCAAGGCGCATGGCCGCGCAACGCCCCGCATAACCCTGTCGTGAGGTTACACCATGCCGATGAAAGCGATTCTCTTCGATCTGGACGGCACCCTCCTGGACACCCTGTCCGATCTGGCGGATGCCGCCAACCGCACGCTGGACCGGGCCGGTCTGCCGACCCATGGCGTCAGCGCCTATCGCAATTTTGTCGGTGATGGTTCCCGCATGCTGATCACCCGGGCCCTGCCGGAAAGCCACCGCACCCCGGCCCATATCGATGATTATTTAACCCGGTTTAAAGATGACTACGGCCGCAACTGGAAAACCGCCACCCGACCCTATCCCGGTATCCGCGAACTGCTCGCGGAACTTGCCCGGCGGGACATTCCCCGTGCGGTCGTCACCAACAAACCCCACCGCTTTGCGGAGGAATGCATCCACCACTTTTTTCCGGACACACCGTTCCAGATGATCCGTGGGCAGAAAGACCATCTGCCGCGCAAGCCTGATCCGGCAACGGCGCTTGAGGCGGCGGACAACTTGCGGGTTGCCCCCGAGGAATGCCTCTTCATTGGCGACAGCAACGTCGACATGACCACGGCGATCGCCGCCGGCATGGTGCCTGTCGGGGTGGCCTGGGGGTTTCGGTCGGTGGCGGAACTCATCGGGGCCGGAGCGTCCCGGATCGTTACGAAACCGCAGGACGTCCTTAAGTGGTTCGACGGGAATACGGAACGATGATTCATTCGTCCGGCCAGGGCCCGGTGCCCATGGTAGTTGCAGCCATTCTCAATGGGTATCGAACTTATCGGGATTATTTCAGGTCGATCACCGATCGCGCCCCGGACCGGTTCATCCAGGGTCATTGGGACGCCATGCAGGCCGACGCTGTTGAACGCCTGGAGGCCTACCAGAAAATTTTGGACCAGACCGTGGCCGCCATCGCCACGGATCTGGGTCCCGAAGTTGACGGCAGCGACATTTGGATCGCCGCCAAGTCCGCCATTGCACCTGAAATCGACCGCCTGTCGGATCCCGACCTGGCCGAAACCTTTTTCAACTCGGTTGCCCGCCGCCTGGGAAACATCCTCGGCGCCGATGCCCGGCGGGAATTCCTGCGGGAAGCCCCTCGGCCGATGCCCCTCCCCAGGGCCGGGCGCGATTATCGCCGGTTTGCAGCCGCCGGTCGATCCATGGCGGCGCTGTGGCGCGAGATCCTCGAAGCGTCGGTTTTTTCGGGGCATCTGGCTAATCTCGACCAAGATGCCCGGCGCGTGGCGCGGTATATCGACACATGTCGGGAACAGGACCAATGGAACCATTCGCTGGGTCATATCGATATGATTCCCTCACCGTTTTTTCGCGGCATGGGCGCCTACCTGATCGGGCGCCTGGTGACCGCCGATGGCACCGGCCACCCCCTGGCGATCGCCCTTATCAACGAAAAGGGAACCATCGCCGTCGACGGCATCATCACCGCTATGCGCGAATTCCGCATTCTGTTCAGCTACACCCACTCCTATTTCCATGTCAGCACCGACCATCTCACAGAGCTGCTGGCCTTCCTGCGACCGCTGCTGCCGCATCGGCGACTGGCCGAGCTCTATATTTCACTGGGTTTCAACCGGCACGGGAAAACCGAACTGTACCGCGACCTGGCACGGCACCAGAATGCGTGCCGGGATATCTTCGAGATTTCGCCCGGCAAGCCCGGCATGGTCATGGCGGTGTTCAACATGCCGTCGGATGACATGGTCTTCAAGGTCATCCGCGATCACTTTGCCCAGCCCAAAAAAACCACCCGCCGTCAGGTCATGGCCCAGTATGCCTATATTTTCCGTCATGACCGCACAGGGCGCCTGCCGGACACGCAGCTGTTCGAACACCTCCGGTTCGACCGCGGCTGCTTTCATCCGGATCTGCTCCGGGTTCTGGAAAACTCCGCCGCCCGTTCGGTGACATTCGACAACGATAAAGTCTCCCTTGGGCTGGCCTATGTCGAACGCCGGGTCCGCCCCCTTGATCTCTATCTCGCAGAAGCCGCTTTCGAAGCCGCCTGCACGGCCGTCATCGATTTCGGCCAGGCCATCAAGGATCTGGCCTACAGCAACATCTTTCCCGGCGATATGCTCCTCAAAAATTTCGGCGTCACCGCCCTGGGCCGGGTTATTTTTTACGATTTCGACGAAGTCTGCCCGCTGACCCAATGCCGTTTCCGCCGCAAGCCGAGGCCCCTTTGCCACGAGGATGAAATGGCATCGGAGCCATGGTATTTTGTCGGCGAGAACGACATCTTTCCGGAAGAATTCGAAAGTTTCCTGGGGCTGACCGGTGACCTGCGACACGTCTTCCTGGCCCACCACCAAGACTTGTTGGACGTGGATTTCTGGCAGCACACACAAACACTTATTCTGCGGGGAAACCCCATCCATGTTTTCCCTTACACGCGGCTGGGGGCGTGTCGAACGGCCGGCACGGCAACGTTCACCCGTAACGGCGGTGCTTCGCCCTGAATATAGCGACCATTAAAAAATACCCTTGTCAAGCCTCATCCACGTAGTTACCTTAACCGCCAATCACCAGTCCTTTCGTACAGAAGTCCGCTAAATCCAGGTTTTACAATAGGCTGCAACCGCTAACCATCCCGGCCCGGGATAGAAGGAGGTTTTCCTTATGGAAGCGACTCTCAAGGTTGACGGTGTCGAGGTCTACGCCCCGGTACCCGAGGCCTTTACGCGTGTACTGACACCAGACGCATTGCGTTTTGCCGCCCGACTGGCCCGCGAATTCGAAGATCGACGACAATCGCTGCTGGCCCAGCGCCTGGCCGTTCAGCAGGATATCGACGACGGCAAACGACCCGACTTCCTTCCTGAAACCCAATCGATTCGGGAAGGCGAATGGAAAATCGCGCCCGTTCCGGCCGACCTCCAGGACCGCCGCGTCGAAATTACCGGCCCGGTGGACCGCAAGATGGTCATCAACGCGCTCAATTCCGGGGCGAAGACCTACATGGCGGATTTCGAAGACTCCCACTGCCCCACCTGGTCAGGGACCATCGAAGGCCAGATCAATCTGATGGACGCCGTTGACGGAACCATCGCCTTCACCAGTCCGGAGGGCAAGCACTACACCTTGAACGAGCGCACCGCCGTTCTGATTGTCCGGCCCCGGGGTTGGCATCTTCTGGAAAAACATGTCCGGGTGGACGGACGGCCGATCTCAGGAAGCCTTTTTGACTTCGCCCTTTTCTTCTTCCACAATGCGTCTAATTTGATCGCCAAAGGCAGCGGCCCCTATTTTTACCTGCCCAAACTGGAAAGCCACCGCGAAGCCCGTTTGTGGAATGACGTCTTCAACCTGGCCCAGGACCTGCTATCCATCCCGCGCGGCACCATCAAAGCAACGGTCCTGATCGAGACCATCCTGGCCGCTTTTGAAACCGAGGAAATCATCTACGAACTGCGGGATCACATGGCCGGTTTGAATTGCGGCCGCTGGGACTATATCTTCAGCTTTATTAAAAAATTCAAACATCGCCCGGAGTATTTATTTCCCGATCGCGCCCAGGTCACCATGACCCGGCATTGCATGCGATCCTACGCCCTGCAGGTCATCAAAACCTGCCATCGCCGCGGCGCCCACGCCATGGGCGGTATGGCCGCCCAGATCCCCATCAAAGACGATCCCGATCTCAATGCGGCCGCCCTGGCCAAAGTGCGCGAAGACAAGATTCGTGAAGCCACCGACGGCCATGACGGCACTTGGGTGGCCCACCCCGGACTGGTGGCCATTGCCATGGAAGAATTCGACCGCCACATGCCCCAGGCCAACCAGATCGGAAACCTGCGGGAAGATGTCCGGATCAGCGCCGAGGATCTCCTGCGATGTCCCCAGGGAACCATCACCGAAGAGGGCCTGCGCAGCAATGTCAGTGTCGGTATTCAATACATGGCCAGCTGGCTGGGGGGCAACGGATGCGTTCCCATCCATCACCTCATGGAAGATGCCGCCACGGCCGAAATATCCCGGACACAGGTATGGCAGTGGGTCCACCATCCCCAAGCCCGTCTCGCAGATGGACGGAAAATCACCCTGGACCTGTTTCAGTCCATCCTGCAGGAGGAAACCGCGCATCTAAAAACCACTTTGGGTGAAAGCGCTTTTGCCCAAGGGCATTTTCAGGAAGCCGCGGACCTTTTCGACCGTATTGTCCGCGACGACCAATTGGTCGATTTCCTGACGTTGAAAGCCTACGAGCAACTGAATTAATTTTCAGCAACCATCAACCATTGGACAGCCCCGGGAGGAAAGTGATCATGGCCAAAACCATCACCGAGCGTGCCATCGAAATCGAAGAACGACTCACCTGCCACATGGTCCTGCCGGACGAAATCGACGCGGTCGAGCAGGGCTGGCGGGATGACCCGCGCTGGAAGGGCATCGTGCGCCCCTACAGTGCCGAGGAAATGCTCAAGCTGCGGGGGACCCTCGCCATCGACTACACTTTCGCCACCATCGGCGCCAAGCGCCTGTGGCATCTGATCAACACCAAGGACTATGTGGCGGCCCTGGGGGCGCTCACCGGCAATCAGGCCGTCCAGCAGGTCGAAGCCGGTTTGCAGGCCATCTACCTGAGTGGATGGCAGGTGGCGGCCGATGCCAACCTGGCCGGCGAAATGTACCCCGATCAAAGCCTTTACCCGGCGAACAGTGTGCCCGCCGTCGTGCGCCGGATCAACAATGCCCTGCGACGCGCCGACCAGATCCAGGTCCTGGATTGCAAAGGGGACGGCCCCTACTGGTTCGCCCCCATCGTTGCCGATGCCGAGGCTGGATTCGGTGGCCCCCTCAATGCCTATGAACTCATGAAACAGATGATCGATGCCGGGGCCGCCGGTGTTCATTTTGAAGACCAGTTGGCGTCAGCCAAAAAATGCGGTCATCTGGGGGGCAAGGTCCTGGTTCCGACGGCCGAATTCATCACCAAACTCGTGGCCGCCCGGCTGGCCGCCGATGTCTGCAACGTTCCGACGGTCCTGGTGGCGCGCACCGATGCGGACGCGGCCACCCTTCTGACCAGCGATATCGATGAACGCGATCGTCCCTTTATCCTGGACGAACCCCGCACCAGCGAAGGGTTTTACCAGGTTCGCAACGGTGTGGATGCAGCCATCGCCCGGGGATTGGCCTATGCCCCTTACGCCGACCTGGTCTGGTGCGAAACGTCCCGTCCCGACATGGACCAGGCCAAAAAATTTGCCGAAGCCATTCGTACCGAGTTTCCCGACAAGCTGCTGGCCTACAACTGTTCGCCATCCTTCAACTGGAAAGCCCACCTGGACGATGCGGCTATCGCAAGGTTTCAGCGGGAACTGGGCGCCATGGGCTACAAATTCCAGTTCGTCACCCTAGCCGGCTTCCACGCCCTGAACCTGGGCATGTTCAACCTGGCCAGGTCCTATAAAAACGAGGGCATGCTGGCCTATTCCAACTTCCAGCAGGAAGAATTCGCCCAGGAGAAAGAGGGCGGCTACAGTGCCATCACCCACCAGCGTTTCGTCGGTGCCGGCTATTTCGATCGGCTGATGAATACGATCACGTCCGGCCAGACGTCGGTGGCGGCCCTGACGGGTTCCACCGAGGAGGAACAATTCTAACAATCCTCCCCTGTTGCAGAGGCCAGCTACACGCCCCAAACCGTATCACGACCTGTGGACGGTTTGGGGCTTTTCATATGGTGAAAAACCTGCTATCCCGGCGGCGTTCTGAAATTCATGACCCTCTGACGACAGGAGATCCGCATGCCATCGTTTGACTTTGACCGCCCCATCGACCGCCATGACACCGCCAGCTTGAAGTGGGAAAAATACGCCGGGCAGGACATCATTCCCCTGTGGGTCGCGGATATGGACTTTGCAGCGCCCGCCCCGGTCCTGGACGCCTTACAACGCCGGATTGAGCACGGTGTTCTGGGCTACACGCGCCCGCCGTCCTCTCTGGCCCAAACGGTGGTCGCCATGCTGCACCAGCAGTTCGGGTGGCGCATCGCGCCGGAATGGCTCGTGTGGCTGCCGGGGCTGGTGACCGGCATCAATGTGGCCTGCCGCGCGGTCGGAAACGCCGGGGACGGGGTTGTGACGGCCACACCGGTCTACCCGCCGTTTTTGAGCGCACCGCAACTGTCCGGACGCGAGCTTGTAACCGTGCCGCTCTGCCAGGACGATACCGGATGGCACTGGGACCTGGACCGGCTCGAAAGCTGTCTGTCGCCACGGACGCGGCTGCTCCTTCTATGCAGCCCCCACAACCCGGTGGGACAGATCTTTCGTCCGGAGGAACTGGCCGATCTGGTCGCCATTTGCGAACGCCACGATCTGGTGATCTGCTCCGATGAAATTCATGGCGACCTCGTCTTGGAACCCTCCCGCCGGCATGTGCCAACGGCCAGCATCAGTCCAGCCGCCCAAAACCGTTGCATCACCCTCATGGCGCCCAGCAAGACCTTTAACATTCCGGGGTTGGGCTGTTCCTTCGCGGTGGTCGCCGACGCGCACCTGCGCCGCCGATTCCGCCAGGCCATGGCGGGGATCGTTCCCGATGTCAACGTGCTGGGTTACACCGCGGCGGAGGCCGCCTATCGCTACGGATGGGACTGGCACCGGGCCCTGGTGGACTATCTGCGCGCCAACCGCGATCTGGTCTTTGAGGCTGTTAGCCGGATGCCGCCGTTGAAAACCCATTGCCCGGAGGCAACCTATCTGGCCTGGATCGATGCCCGCGGACTGAATCATCCGGACCCAGCGGCATTCTTCGAAGCCGCAGGCGTGGGGCTTTCCGACGGCCGGGATTTTGGTGCGGAGGGCTATTTGCGGCTTAATTTCGGTTGTCGGCGGGCCCTTCTGGAAGACGGCCTGGCGCGAATGCGGCAGGCGATTTCAGGATGATGATCACCAGGCATCGTCGTCGTCTTCGGCATCATAGACCTGACGGCGACGGCGATGGCGCAGATAGCCGAAGAGGGTGGCCACGCCGGCCAGAAAGAAAAGGATCCCATAGAGATGCCCGGCAAAGCGCGCCAACCAGGACAGGGGGGTTGCCTGGCTGCGCCGCCAATTGGATTCAAATTCCGCCAGTGGTATAGCACTGACCGCCAGGAAAGCTTCGCCAACCGTTTCCCGATCCTTCATGCGGCCGATAAGGGCCGTCAAAAAACGGTCCCCATAGCGTCGGGCCATATAGCCAACAATGCTCCGGCTTTGTTCGTAGGCCAATTGCCGTCCAAAGCTGTCGTCAGGGAAACGGGTTTCAAGCGCCCCCAGGGGCAGCACCCGATCTGCCGCGAGGGCTTCCCCCAGGACCATCTGGGAGCGGCCGGGCAAGTATTCGGACAACCCGTCGCTCAGGTGCTGGGCAATGCCTTCATCCAGCCAGCGCGGCAGCCGCTCCGAAGGGATGTGGCGGTGCAGCAGGAGATGGGCATACTCGTGTTTGAGTACCGGCAGGAATAAAGCCGGTCGGGCATCGATACGCGACAGGTCCAATACAACCTGCTGGCGTTCCGAAAGAGCAAAGGCCAGAAAAGCGTCGCGTCCGCCCATAGCCCTGAACCGCTGTCGGCTGGACGCCGGAATCACGGTGGGCTGAAAATCGAAGACGAGGCCGGTGGCCTTCTCCAATTCCTGGAACATGGCCGGACTGACGGCTTTGATGCGCAGGGCCGCACCCTGGCGCGGGGTCTCGTAGAGCACGCGCACCGCAGGGGTTTCGATAACGCGTAGCGTTTCATCGCCGGCACCGGCCCCGGGGACACCATACAGGCTCAACATCATCGTCAGGACGAAAACGAATATGCTTTTCATGGACCGGCCTTGAGGACAGCTGTCTGGTCGCGGATGGATAGGATCAGGCCGCCTCTGCAGGGATCGCGGCGGCGGCTTTGCGCCCCCGCCGCTACATTTACTTGCGTCGCAATATCCCGTATAAGCATAGCCATTGGAACCAGCGGTTCGAAACATTGAACCCCACTTCGTGTCTGTACCGGGAGGCCTTCATGCAACCTGATGAATTCGTCAATTTGGCCACGGCCCTTCTGGCGCTTGCGGCGCTCGTTGTTCTGTTCCGGATTTTTCGCGGCGACCTCAGTGACAACAAGGGAGGCCTGGTCGTGGCGCTGGTCATTTTGGGAGGACTGGCCTATTTCATGCGCACCGGCCAGGGCCGGGCCCTGGTGGACCACCTGATGGGGATCATGGGATAGACGGAGGGGATCATTTCAGGATATCGGAGCGCCCTTCGAATCGGGCCCCCTCGTGGATCTGAATGGACCGCGCGCGGCAATCGCCGATCAGAATGCCCTGTGGCGCTATTTCCACGGCTTCCTGCGCTTCAATATTGCCGTCAACCCGTCCATGAATCGTGATGTTGCATGCCACGATGGTCGCTTCCACATGGCCGCCCGTGGCCACAACGACATCGCCCTTGCTATGGATACGCCCCTTGACCCGTCCTTCGACAGTCAGGTTTTGCTGCCCTTCGAGTTCGCCCTCAATGCAAATGCCACGACTGACGACAGAAGATGGCACAAGCCCCTGAGGCGCTATCACGTCAGCCGCCGTCCGATTTGTCGTTGATTCCGTTTCCTTCCCCACACTCACATCCTTTGCGTTGTCATCGTTGTCTGGTTTTGTCCATGGTAATCTTTCCGTTCAGGCGGGCCCCCGCTTCCATCTGAAGCTGCGGTGTTGTCATTTCCCCCTCAAACCGAGCGGTTTCTTCCAACGTCACCATGCGCGAACACGTCAGGCAACCTTCCACCTTTCCACGGATGTGAATGTCTTCCGAACAAAAATTCCCTTTGACGTCCGCGGATGAATCCACCGTCACCCGCCCTTGAATATCCATTTCGCCTTCAAAGGCACTTTGGAAAATGACTTGTCCTTTTCCATAAATACGGCCTTTCACTTGCCAATCGGCCCCCAAAAGGGTTTGCTCGGCCTCATTCAGCCTGCCCTCGGAAGCAGACGGTGTCGATTTATCTTTTTTGCGGCTGCGCCAGAAAACCATAAGGCCCTTTCCTTTAAAATCCAGAATCCATCTCTGCCATGCAAATTTGCGCCCCCACGCTGACGCCCCACGGCCATATCGCGAAGCGTCTGAAAGGTCAAACGGATTGTAAGCCCTACAATGCCCCGGCAGCGCTCAACCTGGATGGGAAAACCTAAATATCTGTCCGCAGAGCGTTTGATGTTAGCCCACCTCTTGAGATTCTCGCCCAGGTGTCTTAACATTATTCCTGTTGCATCAACGTGCAGTGGACGGCACAGCACCCAGGACGCCCTCAACAACCCCAGGCGACAGGAGACGACATGGCCCCAGAATCAACCCCATTGGAAATACTTAAAAGCGCCATTCTTCTGGAAAAAAAAGGAAAAGCTTTTTATGGTCAGGTTGCCAACCAGGCCTCACATCCTGAAGTAAAGCGTTTTTTCGAATTGATGGCCGATGAAGAAATTCAGCATATTAAAATCCTGACAGAGCAGTTCAAGTCCTACCAGGAAAGTCAACGGTTTACATTTGCAGCAGACTCTGAGAACACCGAGAATGTCGCCGACAAGGTATTGACCCGCGATTTGGTGGATGCCATTGCCGCCGCCGATTATGAAGCCGCCGCCATTTCAGCGGCCATGGCCATGGAAAAAAAGGCCATCCGCCTGTATGCCGATCGCGCTGCGGCAGCGTCCGACCCCGAGGAAAAGAATCTATACAGCTGGCTGAGCAGCTGGGAAAAGTCTCACCTGGCCTTCCTGTCGGATATCGATCGCGAAATTACCGAGCGTATCTGGCATGATAACAATTTCTGGGCGTTTTAGCCCTGTCAAGCAGCTTCGGCGCCCCCGGCAAGACTTGAAGCACAGCAGGGGCTCAAGGCCCGGGGGCGGCCGAAAACCGCATTGCCATCCGAATTCCTGCCCGATAGCCTTTCTGGTGCTGATGAAACCAGCGTGTTTATCCTTTCGTTCTCTATCGAAATGCCGGGATGAAACCAACGGCCGATCCCAGCGCGCGGCCCCCTCAAGGCAAAATCTTATCGAGTGACCGACTATTCCCTATGGCGATGATGCTGTCCCCTGCCCTTAAAAGATCGTCGGCTTTGGGAATATAGCGATAGCGGGATTCGTCCTGCCTGCGAATGGCGATGATCTGGCTATTATGCCGGTTGGTCAGGTCGATTTCGCGAAGGGTCTTACCGGCCAGTTTGTCAATACGCATCTCCCGGATAATCATGTCCGGATCGAAAGGCAGGCGTTCGATGATGCCGGGAATGTGAATTCGGTCCGCCAGCTGTATAGCGGCGATATGCTCCGGGATGATCACCTCATCGGCCCCGATTTTTCGCAGCAAGGTGGCGTGATCATTGTTGATCGCCTTGACCCATACGTTCGGCACCTTCATTTCCTTGAGATACATGGTGGTCATGGCACTGGTGGAAATCGAGTCGCCTACGCTGATCAGGGCGTGGGTGATCTCACGAAAACCGATTTGCGCCAGGGCCTGTTTATGCGAAATATCCGCCTCGTAGACTTGGTGAAAAAGCTTCTGGGCGCGCTGTACATGGGCAGGATTGACATCGATACCGATCACCTGGTGGTTCAATTTAAGAAGCAATTCACCCACTTTATATCCGAATTTCCCCAGTCCGATCACACAAATTTGCGCTTTTAAAACCATGCGGTCATCTCCTCGTCAGCCGATCATGAGCGTCTCTTCGGGCAGGCGATAGGCAGGGGGCGCCTGCATGCTCTGCAGAGCGGCAATCAACACGAAAGGTCCCAGGCGGCCAATGAACATCAGCGTGATGATAATCCATTTGCCCGCTGTGGATAACGTCGCCGTCAGCCCCGTGCTCAATCCCACCGTGCAAAAAGCCGATACGGATTCAAACAGGATCTCCAGGAATTGCCCGCGGACCATGAGGTGGGGCTTGTCGCCGCCTTCGGTAAAGTCGAGCAGAAACGCCGCCAGGAAAATGATCAGCGCTGCCAAAAGGAACAGTACCATGGCTTTTTTGACGACATTCTCGCGGATGGCGAATTTTCCGATGGTCGATTGGGTCTTGCCCTGCATCTGCGACCAAATGGCAGCCGCCAGGACCCGCAGGGTCGTCACCTTGATTCCTCCGGCGCACGACCCCGGCGCCCCGCCGACAAACATGAGGGAAAGCAGCACGATGAGGGATACATTGGTCATCTGACCGATGTCGAGGGTATTGAAGCCGGCAGTCCTGGCGGAAACAGACTGAAACAAGGATGTCAAAAGGGCGTCTTCCGGAGCCACCATGCGACTGTAGCCGACGAATTCGGCGAAATATAGGGCCATCCCGCCCACGACAATCAGCATAAGGCTGGTTCGAAGCACAATCCCGGCATACCAACTGATCCCCTTGCCCTTGGGAATGGGATGCCGGGCAAGGCGCTGCCGCACGTATCCTTTGACCTCCAGAAAAACCGAAAACCCGATCCCGCCCAACACGATAAGGGTCATGAGAACACCATTGATGCCCCAGTTGTCCTTGAACCCCATCATGCTATCTGGGAACAGCGCAAATCCCGCGTTGCAAAAAGCGGAAACCGAATGGAAGAGGGCTGAAAACGGCGAGAAAGCCACAGGGTCCATGAGGTATAATAGGATGGAGCCAATGATCTCGATCAGAAACGTCCAGCAGACGATTTCAATGAGGAAACGGCCCAGGTTGAATGTGGCATCGTGCAGCAGGATCTGTCCGACCGCAATACGATCGGTGATGGTCGTCCGCCGTCGCCAGATATAGATAGAAAGACTCGTGAACGTCATGATGCCCAGACCGCCCATCTGCATCAGACCTAGAATGACCATTTGGCCGAAGGCGGTAAAACAGGATCCGGTGTCCACAACGACCAGTCCCGTTACACAAGCGGCGGAGGTTGCCGTAAATACGGCATCCGTCCAGGAAAGCGCTTCGATTGTATTCCGTTCCGCGCCATGGAGCAGGATCGCGCCCAGCACGATTACAACCATGAAAAAGGCGATGGGCAGCACAATAGGCGATTTGAGAATCCGGAAAAGCTTCATGCCTCAGTATAACACCATGAGGTCCCACCGGTGTTCACTCCGCAGTTTTCGACGAGTCCGGCCATAGCCGGAATTATTCTTTCAAACGACGGTTTCTGGCCGCAGGTATATTGACGGATTCGTCTTAAATACCTTTTTGCCTGCCCTATCAAGCAAAAAGTGATGTTCCAATTGCAGTGTTTCAGAATCGAGCGGTATGTCACATAAACAAACAGTGCGGATTACCGGCTGGTCACCAGGATGCTTATTGGGCCCATGAGCCGCACACGCATTCATACTTTGGAGAAGAAACGGCGTTTGCAAGGCTACATATCCGTCACCTTGCCCATGAGTTTGTCAAACTGTTCGACATCCACCACCGGCGACGTGGAGAAATGAATGCCCGTCAGCTTGTACAAGGCCACCGAAGCCGCCATGGCCTTGTCGGCATCCGGAAAATCGATGGTAAAAACAAGGTCATGCTCACCCATGACGGCATACATGGAGACAATCTTGCCTTCGTTCTCCTGGATCAGCTCACGGGCCCGTTCGGTCCTCTCGGAGCTGATGCCCTTGATCGCCTCTGACGAATAGCTTCCAAACATCAAAAAAATCGGCATGCTTAGGCCCTCCTTTCGCACATTGAAGAATGCGGCGGCACCACCCACGGCAGGATGCCACCGGTCATCACGATCCACCAACGGAACATCGAATGCCTGTCGCGACTACCGGGCGATTTTGGTCCAGGAACACCCGTCGTAGCTCCAGAGGCCCTGTCCCGGGAAATCGACGACCAGGCGATCGCTTCCCCAGGCGGCCATCATCTTCGGATTCAATCGGGATAATGGCATCCACATCCCCTTGAAGTTCCACAGACCATCAGACCCAAAATCCACGGCCAGGTTCCCTTCGCCCCAGGATTGCATATTCTCGATAGACCACCCTTTGGTGAGTCCCGTTTTCCAATCCGCGGACTTCAGTACCTGAGGAAACGCAAGCATTGACAGAAAAACCAGTAGGCCAATGAAGCTATACCGATCCATGGGTTTACCCCTTTGTTGAATTCGCACGGAGGCGGCCCCTTTTCCCTGTCGATACCGGCGGGGGATCAAAAAACCGTTTCCTTCTGCCGGTACGCAGCCGGCAGGGCTTCGAGATGGGCCCGGGCCTGCGCCAAAAAAGCGTAGGCCCCGACATCTTCGAAAATACGGGCGGCCTTTTCAAAATGTTCTTGTGCGAGGGGGTAGCGTTTTTTGATCTCATGAATTCTGCCGATATCGGCGTGGGCCTGCCCGATAAAGCCCATTGCGCCTGTTTCTTCAGCCACTCTAATCGTCTGATGGTAATGGGCGAGCGCCTTTTTCTCCGCCTGGGGAACGTGCTGAAAGATGAAGCCGATGTTTTTCATTACCATCATCGGTCGAATCGGCTTTTCGCCTTTGATCATCTCGAGGTAAACCATTCCAATCGTGTATAGAATCAGAGGAATATATCCCCGGTGTTCCTTTTCCCTTTGTTTCTGAAGCTGACGGGTGATCATCGTCATGCCGCGTTTCATATCCCCTTTGACGATTTGAATAATGCCTGTCAGCAATTCGGCCACATCATTGATCAAGTGGCTGCCATTGGGTGCGAAGTAGGCGGATAGCGAAGGCAGCAATCTCTCCGCCACAACCGTTTGCCCGCCTAGAACACTGGCAAAAGATAGAAATATTTGGGAATAGTGGCTGTAAAAGGTATCCACCGAAACCTGATCGGCGGATTCCATTGCGGCAATGGCCGTATCGAAATCGCCTGCCGCCATGCGGCCCATTCCTACGGCGACAAACCCCAGCGTTTGGCAGCGGACCTGCGAATACTGCTGACCGTATTCGACCAGAGACCGGCCCATATCAATGCAGGCGGCCGCCTTTCCTTGAAAGAAATAATTATAGACGGTGCCGGCCATCGGCTTGTAGATAAAGAAATGATCGGCAGGTACGGCCTTTGCGACTCGGCTGCCTCTATTACCGCAATCGATGCCTTCCTTGAAACGTCCCAAATCCCCGTAGACCCAGGACAGCCATGCGCAGGCGTGCACCACGACCCTGGGCAGGTCGTTTTCTTCACCGATTCGCAGGGCCCGTTCCAGATGGTTGCAGGCCCGTTGGTATTCGCTCTGCTGCCAATAGACCATGCCTTGCCAGGTTATAAAAATACCCTGGGTCTCCTTGTCGGCAATACGCTCCGCCACCGTTTCCTGTGCATCGAGAAGCGCTTTCAATTCATTGAAAGCCCCCCGATAATAGAACACCATGGCCCATTTGTTCAGCAGGTCGACAAGTTTCTCACCGGCGGCAGGATCGACAGCTTCAGGCGTATCCAATATGTCGAAGGCGGTTTGAAAATACTGATGCGCCTCATCGAGGGAATAGCGTTTGAGGCTTTTTTCGCCGGATTTGACAAGATATTCAACGGCCTTTAGAAATGACTTCCCGCGCGCGTAGTGAAACGCCAGGGATTCATAGAACTCCGACAACCGGTCTTTGAACAGGGTCTCGATCACCTGCCCGATTTTCTCGTGGATGGCCTGCCGTTCGGCCTTGACCAGGCCGTTATAGACAATCTCCTGGGTCAGGGCATGTTTGAAGATGTATTCCAATGTCGGTTGAATGGATCGCGCGCTGATGAGATCCAGGCGCTCCAGCACGGAGAGATTCTTGTCGATATCCGCCCCGATGGCCGATATGCGCTGCAGGATATCGTAGAGAAAGGCCCTCCCGATGACGGAGGCCTCCTGGAGGATGCGTTTGGCGTCGTTTCCCAGGCGATCGATCCGGCCGGCCAGTACGCCCTGGATATTGGTGGAAATATCGGCTTCGGAAATGGCCCGGGTCATTGCCCACCCTTCGTCGACCTCTGCGAGAACACCGGAATCGATCAGCGAATTGATCACTTCTTCCACATAGAAGGGATTGCCTTCCACGCTTTCGTGAACAAACCGTTTCAAATCCCGCGGCACCGTTTCAGACTGCAATAACGACCCGACCATGGTCTGGGTCTCAGACGGCGAGAGCTCTTTCAGCCGCAGTTCTTTGATAAAAATATCCAGGGATTGGATTTCCAGATTGGTGAAAAGCGATATGAGGGGTCGATAAATGCATACAAACATAGCCGCGCCCGGCATATGGGTTATCAGGTGGCGCAAAAGCTCCAGAAACGATGGATCGGCCCAATGCATGTCTTCCACACAGATAATGGCGGGGGCAGAAGATGTAAACGCTTCCATGACCTGTCCCACTGCCTGAAACAGCTGCCCTTTCCAAAACTCGGGACTGACGTTCCGGGTCTCTTCGGTCTCGATGGAAAACAGGCTGGCGATGTAGGGGACCAGCTTTTCATCGAGCCCAAGTGCGCCCGTGAGACCGCTCTCGACTTTCCGCTGGATGGTCTCCGGGCGGTCACCATCCTCAATTTGAAAAGCCCGCGTCAGTAAATCGATCAGGGGATAATAAGGGGTATTTTGGGTATAGGGGTAGGCATTGGCATCGAGCCACTGGATCCGTTTCAAGTCGAGTTGGCCCTTGAATTCGCTGACCAGGCGACTTTTACCGGTTCCGGCCGTACCGCAGACCGCCACCACCGCGCACTGCCCCTGGTTCAGTTTCTCGACCGCATCATCCAGGATCTGCATTTCAATGGAGCGGCCGATCAGTTCAGCGCGCAGCCCATGCAGGCGATGCAGTTTCCGGGGTACGGACAGGGCTTTAACCACGCGATAAACCGCAATCGGTTCTCCTTTGCCTTTGACGGTTACCGGCGCCAGGGGTTCGAAGGCAAAATAGCCTTCGGTCTGGAAAAAGGAGTTTTTATCGACGAGAATCTCACCGGCCGGGCTGATACTCATGAGGCGTGCGGCCGTGTTGATGGTGTCTCCCACCAGGCCATGAGTGCCTTTCTCGAAATCGATTTCCCCCGTGACGACGACGCCGGTGTTGATGCCGCTGTGCATCCTGAGAGCCCTGCCGATCAGGGGTTCATAGCGGGGGCTGGCCAAAGCCACGTGGGCATGGATTTCCCGGGCCGCACGGATGGCCCGCAGGGCGCTGTCCTCGAACGACGCCACCGCGCCGAACACCGCCAGAAACGCATCGCCGATGTATTTTTCAATGAATCCATCGTATTTCCGGATGATGTCCGCGAATCTGCCGAAAATGGCGCTGGTAATATCTTTGACGTCTTCGGGGTCCAGTTTCTCCGCCATTTCTGTATACCCCGTAAGGTCCGAAAAAAGCACCGTTACACACTTGCGTTCACTTCCGGACGTTTCCCATTTGCACATCTCGGCCTCGGGACCCTTTGCGGTATCACCACCGGACGCAACGGCCACCGTGTCCGTAGTGGCTGCCGCCGATACGTCCAGGGAAGCGCCACAATGGTTGCAGAACAGGCTGGCAGGGGGATTGATTTTTCCGCAGGCGCTGCATAAAAGGCCGAGCCGGCTGCCGCAGGTGTTGCAAAACTTGGCCCCATCCGGGTTGTTGCTCTGGCATTGCGGGCATTGCATCGGCGCACCTTGTTTTTCCAAAAGGTGAGAGGTGGAAGTACCGACAGAATCGTAACGGCGCTGTCAGGTTAGGATGCAATGTTAATCGAGCGGTAAAGAGGCGGGAAAAAGCAATTCTGTCGCGCATTGACGGAATATACTTAAAATTTAAAAAGACCGGTTTACTTTGTCAAGATGGAATGGACGTTGCGCTACCTTGCGAAACGCATCCCGATGCCGCCGATCACAGCGCCAGGTGCAGGGGCGGGTTCACACCAGGGCGGCGCTGACCCTGGGTGCTAAAGTGCTCTCCTCCGGGCGGGTTCAATTTTTAATCAGATAGCGGTGAACGAATACCTCGTCGCTGGGGGCCAGCCGGTATCCAACCAACTCCAGGGGCGTGGCCCAGGAAAGCGCGGCGTGTTCCAGGGGCTGGGGTTCACCGATAATCTTCACCGGTTTGAACATGATCAAAAAATCCGTCCCCGGATCCGGCGCCTCAAAAAGGGTTTCCCCCACTTCGACGGTGATGACATTGAGTTCTTCGGACAGTTCGCGACGCATCGCATCCATGTCGGATTCACCGGAGCAGACCTTGCCGCCGGGGAACTCCCACAGGCCGCCATGGTGTTTATTGCCGGGCCTTTGGCAAACCAGGTATTTGCCTTGCATTTCTATTACAGCAGCAACGACGGGTATCATCTTGCTCCTTAATTGGTGTTTAAATCTGATGGCGCTGTAAAAAGTCGACGATAGTGCGCCGGATCAACTCCGGCTTCTGGAACACGATACCGTGCCCGGTATTTTCTACCTTTTTAAACCGCACGCCGGGAATATATTCGCGAACGTCATCGATCATGTCGCGTGTAATTTCGGCGTCATGCGTTCCCCAGACCAGGAGCGTATCCCGCTTTTGCCGGCCCACCGTGCGATAGGCGGCATCGTAATTGCCCAGTGCATCGCCGCGAATCATCGACAACAGGGACTGCTGAAACCCCCTGTAGGTAGTCTGCTCGATGAACAACCGGTGGTAGGTATCGAAATCGGGAATGGCGGCCAGCAAATCCGCAAACCGGTTGACGATAAAACGGATGCCCACGAGACGCGCCGCAAATTCGCCCACGACAGGTATCCGAAAAGCCGCCGGCACCTCGAAGTCATGGATCACCGGAGCGATCAGGACCAGTTTGCGAACGCGTTCCGGATATTGCGCCGCAAAATTGACGGCCGTGGCCCCGCCCATGGACAGCCCGATCAGGTCGAAAGGGGTTTTCAACCCCAGCCGGTCTACGAGTTCGCGCAACTGACGTTTATAAAGGCCACGATTGTAGTCCGTCGCGGGACGATCCGAATACCCGCGGCCATATTTATCGTACCGGAGCACCCGATACCCGCTGGCCGCCAGGGATGCGGTCAGATGGTCCCAAGTCCACATGGGTACCGTCGCCCCATGCACCAGCACCACCGCGGGACCGTCCGCCGGACCGGCCAACTGGTAATGGGTGACCCCATCCGCAAGCGCAAGATAAGTGCCCCCCAAGCGGGTCCGGGCGCGCTCGTCCAGCGTCTGCTGTTCCGGATCAAAAGCGACATAGGCTCCAATGGCGGCCAGAATCAATAGCGCAATACTAATGAAAATCCATTTCCATTGCATCATGTTTTGCTCCTATCCATCCTGTAAATGCGACTGCATGGGTGAGCATCTCCGGGCCAGGCAGTTGACCGCCTTCAACAGGGTCGGGAGGCGCTTTAGTTTCCCGTCATGCCGAGGAAGTCTTGAACCGCTGCCACGGTAGCATCCGCATCTTCTTCCTGGGGGACATGGCCGAGGTCGTCGAAGACGACCCGTTGACTGCCGGCAATATCCTGATGGAACCGTTCGGCCATCGCAGGCGGGATCAAACGGTCACGTCCGCCCCACAGGATGAGCGTCGGCACCTTCACGTCCGGAATGCGATGGGCCATGGCCCCCGGAGGCGCCTGCCGGAAGCGCTCCACCAGCGCCCGCCGATTGCCCGCGCGCGCCGCCATGTCATAGTAGCGATCGATGCGTTCTTCCGTCACCTTGGTCGGGTCCCCGTAGACATTCTTGACACCGTTAGTGACCAGGCGGCGCGGCAGACAATAGACCGCCAATTGGTTCAGCACCGGTGTCATGGCAATCCGAAAACCGATGGGCATGGCCGTCGGCTCAAGCCGATAGCCGGAGGCATCCACGAGTATCAGACGGTTGACGAGATCAGGATAATCCAGCGAGGTCATCCATGCCAGGTAGCCGCCAAAAGAATTTCCGGCCAAAACGCATCGTTGCACCCCCATGCGCTTCAACACGGCCGCGATATATTCCGTGTAGCGTGTCACAGTGTAGACATTGTCGGGTGTCGGACCGGTAAGCCCGAACCCCGGCAAGTCGAAGCGAATGACACGGCGTTTTTCCTTCAGCTTACGGGCCCATCCTTCCCAGGTGTGCAGGGACGACGACGTGCCGTGCAGAAGAACGATGGGCGCGGCATCGTTGCGGGGTCCCTCGTCGCGCAAGTGCACCGCCAGACCCATCACGTCCATGAACACGGATGGCGGTGGCGCCCAGCGCGCCTTCAGTCCTTCAACGGGGCTGTCGGGTGCCCAGATCGACAAGACCGATGCCGCCGCCAAAAAGACCGCAACCCCCAGAAATCCGGCCAGTATTTTCCAATGTTTTGTCATAAGAACGGAACCGTCACGTTTCATCCGAATGGAGGCACCGGGTATGCCATGCCCCCTCTTTTTCCAGGCGCAGTTCATGGGTCATGCAGGCCGGGTATTCATCGACATGATGCGTGGTGAAAATCAGGTTGGTGGAGGATTCGGCCCCGATAAAAGCCGCCATGGCCAACACCCGTTTCCGATTGTCCGCATCCAGTCCCTGGCAGGGTTCGTCCAGGATCAGCACGTCGGGATCTTTCACGACGGCACGGGCGATCAGCACCATGCGTCGCTGTCCGCTTGACATATGGTTGATGGGGATATCCGCAAGGTGTTCGATTTCCAGGCGCTTCATCCAGTCACGTGCGCGCTGGCGCTGCTTTTTTCCGGCAAGGCGAAAGAGCCCCACCGAGTCGAAAAAGCCCGACAATACCGCTTCATAGCCGGAAACGGGCTGGCGGTACCGCACCTGGAATTCACAGGACACCAGTCCGATGCGCTGCTTGATTTCCCAGATACTCTCCCCCGTGCCGCGCTTGCAGCCGAACAAATCGATATCGTTGGCATAGGCCTGGAGGTGATCGGCGCTGATAAGGCGCAGCAGGGTGGACTTACCGGCCCCGTTGGGCCCGGAAACAAGCCAGTTTTCCCCGGGTCTGACACACCAGTCGATACGATCCAGAACGCGGCGTTTTCCGTAGGTTACGGAAGCATTTACCATCCGTATCATGGGAGCGGCATCTTGCGATGGTGCTGGAGGGTTACCGTTTAGCGGCCTTGAAGAAACCGCTGTCAAAGCCTGCCGTGGATGCTTGCGACCGGAATCGCCAACCGATAACGTGGCCAACGCTCCCTGACGCAGGACACGGTTTTCGCCAAGCGCCAGACAATGGGTCATGACGGGCAGGATTTCATCCTGTCGGTGGGTAACCAGGACAATTTGAAGACCATCCCGCGCCAGAGCGGTCATCATATCGGCAAGCTGCCGCCGACCGGATGGGTCCAGCCCGTCAAAGGGCTCGTCCAGAATCAGCAGGCGGGGGGCGCGCAGCAGGGCTCTGGCCAGCAGTATCCGCCGCATCTCGCCCGTGGAAAGACTGCGCAGGGGCTGGTCCATCAGGGGAAACAATTCCATGCAGGCCATGGTGGCGTCCCATACGCCCGACGCTGACCCGGCGCCTTCCAGAAACGACCGCACGATCAGACCCACGTCCGCAATGCCGGCAAAACCACGGGCCTCATCACGGGCTTCGTCACGGGCAATCGACTGCAGGTGGGTTTCAAAGGAAAGTCGGGCGATCTGCTTTTCACAAAGGTTATCCAAGTTCACCCGACGGCGACCGGCCACCACCGGCACTTCACCGGTCAAAGCCGCCGTCAGGGACGTCTTGCCGGACCCGTTGGCCCCTGTCACCAGCCAGTTCTGTCCCCGCCGGATCGTCCACGAGGTCTCCGGCAGAATCCAGCGTCCCCCGACCCGCAGGGTCACCTTTTCCAAACGGATAAGGTCATCGCCGGACATGGATTCCGCTGGATCCACCGAGGCGTCAGCTGGCCACATCGGCCGATTCCAACCGACGGCAAAGTTCGTCGATTTCCGCTGCTTCAAACACGATGGGGCGGCCTTCCAGCCCGGCCAGAAAAAGATCGTCGTGTTCCCTGAGCTCGGCCCAGATCAAGGCCGGGTCGATGAATCGGCCAATGGCCTCCCGCATGCGCGCGTCGGCCTTGTTCAGGACAAACGCAATAGGCGTGCCGGCGCCGGCGGACAGTTTCCGGAGGATCCGGGCCAGTTTGAAAGATTCAAAAGACGGGTCGATAATGCCGATGATGCGATCGCCGTGGGCATCCACACTGCGTCCGAAATGCTCCACCCCGGCCGCCATGTCGACGATCATGCAATCGTCGGGGCCCGTCTGGAAATGGTCCAGGAAGGGCCGCAGGACACCGCCCATGGGACAGGCGCATCCTTCACCGAAGGTTTTGATCTTTCCGATTTTGAGCAGGCGAATGCCGTCCGCCGCGGGCACGCAGCGTTCCGGGATATCTTCCCAGGTGAAGGCTGTTTCATAGAAAGCCGGACAAGCTGGCGAGGGGAAGACGGCCTGCTTGCGGGCCTGAAGGCCCGCCTTGCCGCCCATGGTCTCCAGCAGGGTCTCCGCCGACGGCGAGCCGGCCAGGCGATGCAGCCCAAGATTGGACTCGTCGGCGTCCACCAGCAGCACCCGCTTGCCCATGCGCTGGAAAGCACGCGCCATCAGGACGGAAATGGTGCTCTTGCCACTGCCGCCTTTACCACAAACCAAAAATTTCATACGGACCTAACTCCCTGGATTTTTTGTTGTCGTGCCCAAATCCCTATTTTGCGTTTTCGCTCGAAAATACCGTCTTTTTGCGGTCTCCCGGGTAAAATAGCCTGCCCGTCCGCCCTTGTAAACACGTTCGGCATGCCCTATTCTAATCCTCTCGGATTCCTCGTCCCAACGCAACCACCATCAGAAAGCGATTCAAGATGAAATTTTGCTCCCACTGCGGCGCCCGCCTGGACCAGCGTATCCCGTCGGGGGACGATCGACCGCGCTTCGTCTGCGACCGATGCCAAACCATCCACTACCAGAACCCGAAAATTGTCGTCGGGACCATTCCCGAGTGGGACGACCAACTGCTGCTATGCCGCCGGGCCATCGAGCCGCGATCCGGCATGTGGACCCTGCCGGCCGGTTATCTCGAAAACCGGGAAACCATGATGGACGGCGCCCGCCGGGAAACCCGGGAAGAAGCCGGGGCCGAGTTGACCACACTGGCCCCCTTTGCCCTGTTCGACCTGCCCTTCATCAGCCAGGTCTACATGATGTTTCGCGGCCCCCTGGCGTCGACCGATTATCACCCCGGCCAGGAAAGCCTGGAAGTCCGCTTGTTTGCCCAAGCGGATATCCCCTGGAACGATCTGGCCTTTGCAGTAGTGAGGGAAACCCTGGAGTGCTATTTCAGTGACCGCAACAACGGGCAATTTAAACTGCATACCGGAACGATCGTCCCGCCCCCGGGTATGCCGCGCCAACCCCATTGCCAGTAAGGAGGCTATCCATGACGGCCAAACCGGTTGTTCTTGTCACAGGTGCTTCCCGGGGAATTGGGGCTGCCGTCGCAAAGCGGCTGCGGGACCTGGAGTGCCGGGTATCCGTCGCGGCCCGCGACTGGCGTGGCGATCAAACCCGAAGGGCCATTGGCCCCTCCGCGAAAAACTATCTCCAATTGACCGGGGATGTGGCCCATGCCGCCGATTGCCGCCGCATGGTGGCGGATACCCTTTCCCGCTTTGGCCGTCTGGATGCATTGGTCAACAACGCCGGCATCCTGGATCCGTTGGCCCGCCTGGCGGATGCGGATCCCGAGGCTTGGCAGCACAATCTGACCGTCAACCTTACAGGCCCTTTTTACCTCGCCCAAGGGGCGATTCCCCACTTGCGGTCGACCCGCGGCCGCATCGTCAATGTCAGCTCGGGGGCGGCTGTCAAAGCGATTGAAGGCTGGAGCGCCTACTGCGTGGCCAAGGCCGGTCTGACCCACCTCACCCGCCTGCTGGCTGCGGAGGAACCCGACATTACCACGGTGGCCCTCCGGCCGGGCGTGGTGGATACGGCCATGCAGGCGAAAATACGCAAAGAGGGTGCCGGGGCGATGGCGGCCGCCAAAGCAGCCTATTTTCACCAATTGAAGGCCGACGGCCGGCTTCTTGATCCGATGGTTCCCGCCGGCAAAATCGCCTGGCTGGCTATAGCCGCCCCGCCGGACCTGACCGGCGAATTCCTGGACTACGATGACCCGCGCATCGGTAATGTCCAGGGGGATACGGTTTAACCGCCTGTCCAGCAGCCTTCCTTTTCGGGCGTTCATGCCTTTTATGGAATCGCCGCACTCATCCTCTTTCACTGGTGGACCAAACCACCTAATGGTGGGCCACAAACCAGTCGATAAGCTGCCGGGCAATGCTGATTTTCCCGGGAATTTCGGGCAGCCGGTCTGGGGCAAACCAGTCGGCCTCCAAGATCTCCTTGCCATCCACCCGGATCTCACCGCCGTCGTGCTCGGCTGTGAAACCCACCATCAGCGAGCCGCTGAATGGCCAGGCCTGACTGCCAAAATAGCGAATGTTCGCTACCGACAGGCCCACTTCTTCGCGGATCTCCCGCTGCACACATGCCTCTAGGGTCTCCCCCGGTTCAACGTAACCCGCAATCACGCTGAACATGCGCTGTCCGGGAAAACGGCCGGAGCGTGCCAGCAAAAGGCGGTTGCCGCTGGTAATGGCCACGATGACCGCGGGAGAAATGCGAGGATAAAGGGTATGGCGGCATGCTGTGCACGTCAGGGCGCGCTCCCCATCTTCGAAGGTCATGGCATTTCCGCAGCGACCGCAGCACCGGTTTTCCGCTACCCAGTTCAACAGTTGCATAGCGTATCCGGCGATTTGGAATTCGGTGTCTTCCATTCGGCCGAACAGGCTGCGCAGCCCGGCCAGTTCCAGATCGTCGGGTAGCGCGGGTTCCTCCTGAAACGCCCAGCCGCTGTAGACTGCGTTGTGGCGCTTGCCGAGATACAGGCGGGTTCCGACCGCCAGATCCATCGAGGCCAGTTCCCGGTATTGCGGTATGGCCACGCCATTCGATGTTTTTTTTATCAAAAGGCGATTTTGATAAAATGCCAGCACCCGATCCGGCGGCGTCACCGGGGCGCAAAAATCTTGGGCCGGTTTAAAATGATGTGTCATATTCCATCCCGATGGGGGGTGTTGAATGGCCTGCTGTCACAACCTGGCGCCCGATCAGACCAGGGCAAAGGATTTGACACCCCTGGTATTCTCCTGTATAGACGGAGTCAATACAGGCCCTTTCAAAAATTTAATATTTATAATATTTATAGATCGTTACGAGCAATTATAGTTAAGAGCGATCCATGTCCCAGCCAGTGGATCCGCTCAATTTGCAGGTCTCCGAATATGGACCGATACCTGCCCGGTCGACGGTTCAGAGCGATGGCGAACAACCTCAGGGTCTGGAATGCTAGCCCGCCTCGCCATGTCACCCCCTGATCATGAAACGACCGGTGGCGTTCATTCCGAATCAACTGCAGGAGAAAAACAATGATTCATGACCTTGAACAACGTTTGAACCGTCTTGAAGAAGGATTAAAAAAAGCCGAAGAGGCTGTCGATAAAGCCAATTTCCGTACTTACCTGAAACTAAAGCTGAAAGCCTTCACCAACGAACTTTCTTTCAAAGACTGGATGGTGGTCATTATTGCCGTTTACGTGGCAACCTGCATTGGTGTTCTGATCAGTAAGGGGATCAACTAGGTTCCCCGGGGCTGGATTTCGGCTGCCCGGGCCACTTTCCCTGTTAAGAATCCCCGATACGGTCTCCATTGCGGACAGGGGCCCCATCGATGCCCCTGAAGAAGCTGATCTGCCGATGCCGCAATCCTTCGGCATTCAGGTCTGATGCAGGCGTTCGAGATAAAGCACCTGCATCTCGTCCCGATTGACATGGTAAACCGTGTTGCAGTGATGACAACGCAGTTCCACCGGATAAGGCCCGTTTTCACACATATCTTTCAGGTCCTCAACCGGCAGTGTACGAAGGACGCGCATCACGCCCTCACGCCGACAGGAGCAAAAAAACGCGACCCGCGGCTTGTCGAGCAGCACCGGACGCAACGCCTTAAAATGCGCCTGCAGAAAGTCTTCCATGTTCTCTTTTCCGCGACAGACATCCCCCAATGACGGCAGACGATAGACAATATTTTCCAACTCAGCCGCAATGGTGTCGGCGGCTCCCGGCATAACCTGCAAAAACAGGCCGCCGGCACCGGCGACATCGCCATCGGAAGTAAATTTGACACTCAGGCTGAATGCCGTCGGGATCTGTTCCGAAGCCAGGTAGTAATGCGCCAAATCCTGTGCAATGTTGCCGTGCTGCAACGGGACTTTTCCGGTAAAGGGGTGTTTGGCATCACGCAAATAGCGGGTCACGCTAATGAAGCCCGCCCCAAAAAAGGGCGACAGGTTGAAGTCTTCAGGTGGTTTTGCCACCGGTATCGGAACTTTTTGCAGATAACCGCGCACCTCGCCACGGGCATTGGCCTCCACGACCAGACCGCGAACCGGGCCGGAACACTCGATCTTCAGCGCGGCGCGATCTTCCCCCTTTAGTGAAGAGGCCACGAGCAGCCCCCCCATATAGGCATGCCCCAGAATCAAGGTCTCCAGCAATCCCAGTTCGTGGTTGGCGCGCATTTCCTGTACCAGCCGGGTACCATGAACCAGGGCGCCACGAACATCACCTCCCGACAATAGAAATCGATACAGGCGGTCCTTTTCAGTTGCCTTAAGGCGGTCCTTTACGTTCTCACCGGGTATGGGCTTCTTTTTCATCCAACCTGTCCATGAGAAAAAATTTAAACGGTGTTTATAAAAATAGCCGCAGGGGGTGTCAATTACAACGGTCATATTGACATGGTGTTGTCATTTTCTGATACCCATGCTTCGATGGCGGAAATACAGCCGCAACGAATCCCTGTCAATGGGTTTTTATTTGACACTCCATCCGATTTTCCTGTAAAATTATTAGGATTTATAGTCGGTGAGCCTGTTGAATGCCCATTGGCCATATCACCCGCGCATATCAACAGGGCCATAACCGCTGCCCATATGGAACGCGGACGCCTTCAATCTCAATCTTAACGAGCGCATCACGGTGCTACACCGGATAGACGCCCAAAATTGTCCATTGCGTATACCTGAATCAGCCTTGGATGCTCAGCGAAAGGGGTCAATGACAAATGAAAGTTAAAACCATCACCTGCCCCAACTGTAGCCACGCCAACAATTTCCTGGCAGAGGAGTGTTCCCAATGCGGTATTAATTTTTCCAAATACTATGAAGAACTTGAAAAAGCGGAAGCCCTGCGCCGCCACATTGAGGAACAAGAAAAGGCTGAGGCGTTAAAACGCCAGCAGGAGGAAGAGGCCCGCGCCGAAGAAGAACGCCGCCAGCGCGAGGAAGAGGAAAGGGCCGAAGCCCTGCGCCTCCAGCAGGAGGAAGAAGCCCGCCAGGAGGCGGAACGTCAAAAAGAAGCCGAAAAAAAAGCCGAAATGCTCAAGCGGCAAAAGGAAGAGCTTGAAAAAGCCGAGGAGCTCAAACGCCAGCAGGAGGAAGAAGCCCGCGCCGAAGAAGAACGCCGCCAGCGCGAGGAAGAGGAAAAGGCCGAAGCCCTGCGCCTCCAGCAGGAGGAGGAAGACCGCCGGGCCGAAGAGCTCAAACGCCAACAGGAAGAAGAGGCCCGCGCCGAGGAGGAACGACGCCAGCGCGAGGAAGAGGAAAAGGCCGAAGCCCTGCGCCTCCAGCAGGAGGAGGAAGACCGCCGGGCCGAAGAGCT
>CAJXSL010000005.1 GCA_913060875.1 uncultured Desulfobacteraceae bacterium | reverse complement strand
GCGGGAGTAGCTCAGTTGGTAGAGCTTCAGCCTTCCAAGCTGAATGTCGCGAGTTCGAGCCTCGTCTCCCGCTCCAAAAAAAGTATTGATAGGTCTTTCGACGACATTAGCAGGCTACACAATTTTGGTCTCGAGCCCACGTAGCTCAGTCGGTAGAGCGCTTCCTTGGTAAGGAAGAGGTCCACCGGTTCAATTCCGGTCGTGGGCTCCACATTTTCCTCTAAACGGCGACCGTATAAAACAGTGTGGCGTCGGTGCGTCTTTTTATGCTTTTTGCGATATAAAAAACGTTTCTAGCCTTTTTACGGGAGGAAGAGAAGATGGCGAAGCAAAAGTTTGAGCGGACGAAGCCGCATGTGAACGTGGGAACGATTGGTCATATTGACCATGGCAAGACCACACTGACGGCTGCGATCACGAAATTGAACGGCATGAAGGGCATGGCGGATTTCATCCCGTTTGATCAGATTGACAAGGCTCCGGAAGAGAAGGAGCGCGGGATCACGATTGCGACCGCACACGTGGAATACGAAACGGATGCGCGTCATTACGCCCATGTGGACTGTCCTGGTCATGCGGACTACATCAAGAATATGATCACCGGTGCGGCTCAGATGGACGGCGCGATTTTAGTGGTGGCGGCCGATGACGGCCCGATGCCGCAGACGCGTGAGCACATTTTGCTGGCCCGTCAGGTGGGTGTGCCGCGGATCGTGGTATTTTTGAACAAATGTGACATGGTGGATGATGAGGAGTTGATCGAGCTGGTGGACATGGAGCTTCGGGAGCTTTTGTCGAAGTACGAATTCCCTGGGGACGACACGCCGATCATCCGCGGCAGCGCTTTGAAGGCATTGGAGAGTGATGATGTCAACAGCGAGGAAGCCAAGCCGATTTTCGAGTTGATGGAAGCGATCGACAGTTTTATTCCGGACCCGGAGCGCGATATCGACAAGCCGTTTTTGATGCCGATCGAGGACGTGTTCAGCATTTCCGGACGAGGCACGGTTGTGACGGGTCGTGCGGAGCGCGGGATCATCAAGGTTGGCGACAACATAGAGATCGTGGGTATTCGCCCGACGTTCAAGACGGTGTGCACGGGTGTTGAGATGTTCCGCAAGCTTCTGGACGAAGGGCGCGCGGGCGACAACATCGGGGTGTTGCTGCGCGGCACGAAGCGCGATGAGGTTGAGCGCGGCCAGGTTGTGGCGGTACCGGGTTCGATCACGCCGCATACGAAGTTCAAGGCCGAGTGCTATATCTTGAGCAAGGAAGAGGGTGGTCGTCACACGCCGTTTTTCAATGGTTATCGTCCGCAGTTTTATTTTCGGACGACGGACGTTACAGGTGTGTTGACGTTGCCTGAGGGTATCGAGATGGTCATGCCCGGGGATAACGTGGCGATTGATGCGGAGCTGATTACCCCAATCGCGATGGAGAAAGAGCTTCGGTTCGCGATTCGCGAGGGTGGCCGCACGGTAGGAGCCGGTGTCGTTAGTGAAATCGTGGAGTAATTTTCTTTAAGGAGTTGTCAGGTGCGAATAATCGTGACCCTTGCATGTCAAGAGTGCAAGCAACGGAACTATACAACAACAAAGAACAAGCGTACGACGCCGGACAAACTGGCATTTAACAAATACTGCCGGTTTTGTGGCAAGCATACCAACCACCGCGAAACCAAATAACCTTTGGGTCGGATGGGCGGTTTGACCACTTTTTGTTCGGACAGCAGCGGGAAAGGTTTGCAGGCCAGTAGCTCTAACGGTAGAGCATCGGACTCCAAATCCGGGTGTTGGGGGTTCGAATCCCTCCTGGCCTGCCACCTTTCGCTTTCCCGGCATTTGACCGAAAATAAGAGGGCGGCGGTTTTCCCCGAGCTTGTTGCGGGGTGGATGGCTTAGGAGATTCATGGCTCGGTTACAGCGTAAAAAACCCGTTAGTACCAAAAAAAAGAAAAAGGGCAATGGTGCCGCAACATCGGATACGGCCGTTGCGGCGCCCGAGAAATCCTCGCATAAATCAGCAATTCCTTTGCCGAAAAAGAAAGCCCCCATGCCTGCCCGGCGGGTAGGCGGACCAGCCAAGGGCGAATCGAGTGGAAAGCTCAAAGGCCTTTTTGATCAATCGCTTCAGTTTCTGCGGGAAGTGAAGGTGGAACTGAAGAAGGTTGCCTGGCCCTCTCGAAAACAGACGATCGGTTCAACGGTCGTCGTTTTGGCCCTGGTTTTCATTATCTCAGCATTTCTCGGGATAGTAGATATGGGGCTGTCGAAACTTGTGCGGCTGGTCTTGCAATAACGAGAGGCGACCAAAGTGGCCCAAAAGAAATGGTATATCGTTCACGTGTATTCCGGCTTTGAAAACAAGGTCAAAAAGGCCTTGGAGGATCGGATTGCCACATCTCCCCATCCGGATAAGTTTGGTGAAGTCGTCGTACCGACGGAAGAAGTTGTCGAACTTGTCAAAGGGAAACGCAAAACTTCGGCACGCAAGTTTTATCCCGGCTACATCCTTGTGAACCTAGCACTGGATGACGAGACATGGCATATCGTGAACAACACCGCCAAAGTCACGGGTTTTTTGGGCGGGCGTGATAAACCGGCTCCCATATCGGACAAAGAGGCCGACCAGATTCTGAATCGCATGGAAGCGGGTAAGGAAAAACCACAGCCGAAATACTACTTTGATGCAGGCGATGAAATCCGTGTCATCGATGGACCGTTTACCAATTTCAACGGCATTGTCGATGAAGTCAATCCTGAAAAAGGGAAAATCCGGGTTCTGGTCAGTATTTTTGGGCGGTCGACCCCGGTTGAGTTGGATTTTGTTCAAGTAACTAAAATCTGAGAAACGGCTGTATCGCTTTAACAGCAAAAGATTAGGAACTACGATGGCTAAAAAAGTAATGGCAATGATCAAGTTGCAGGTGGAAGCGGGCAAAGCCAATCCGTCACCGCCGATTGGCCCTGCATTGGGTCAGCATGGTGTGAATATTATGGATTTTTGTAAGGCCTTCAATGCGCGCACGGCGAATGATGCTGGAATGATTATTCCTGTCGTTATAACGGTTTTTCAGGATCGTTCGTTTACGTTTATCACGAAAACGCCTCCAGCGGCTGTGTTGCTCAAGAAGGCTGCCAAAGTTGCCAAAGGCGCCGGTGACCCGAAACGCGATCGTGTTGGCAAAGTGACCCGTACTCAGGTGGAAGAGATTGCCAAGTTAAAAATGCCGGATCTCAACGCGAACGATTTGGATGCTGCCTGTCGCATCATTGCCGGTACTGCACGTAGCATGGGAATTGAGGTCGTTTAGAAAAAGGGAGTGAGGAAAAGAAAATGCCGAAGCGGGGGAAAAAATATTCTGAATCCAAAACCAAGGTTTTGGATGCGTCGTCCTCGAGTTTCGAAGATGCCGTAAAAATATCGTTGGAATCCTCTTATGCCAAGTTTGACGAGACTGTGGATGTCGCTGTTAGGCTTGGTGTCGATCCACGCCACGCGGACCAAATGGTTCGGGGTACCGTGGTCTTGCCTAATGGACTCGGTAAAGAAGTCAAGGTCTTGGTGTTCGCCAAGGGCGAAAAAGAGAAAGAGGCTCAGGACGCAGGGGCAGATTTTGTCGGCAATGATGACCTCATTGACAAAATTAAAGGGGGTTGGTTTGGCTTCGATAAAGCCATTGCAACACCCGATATGATGGGGACCGTTGGTAAGATCGGTAAACTATTGGGGCCGCGAGGCTTGATGCCGAATGCCAAAACCGGTACGGTCACATTTGATGTCGCCAAAGCGATCAACGAATTGAAAGCCGGAAAGATTGATTTCCGTGTTGAAAAAGCGGGCATTGTCCATGTGCCTATGGGTAAGGTTTCCTTTGGTGTCGAAAAAATTGTTCAGAATATTACCGCATTTCTTGAAACCATCATGCGCCTCAAACCTTCTTCCAGCAAAGGGACCTATCTCAAAGGGATGGCGATTTCTACCACAATGGGCCCAGGTGTTAAAGTAGATACAGCCCTTGTGAAGGAACTATTGAAGTAGTTAACCAAGATGCCCGGGGGCCTTCCGCGGATGTTTGCTACCGAATCCAGTCGGTTGCCGGTTGCGGACGGAGGGCACCTGGAAAGCGCTGCAAAGACCATTTCCAACAAACTAAAAAAAATCCTGTCAAAGACCGTAGGTTCACGATCGGAGTGTTTAATCGGCACGGCCGGCCTACCGAGGCAGCTTATTTGTATTGGTTCGTTTCCTCCGGTTTTTTTGGATTTCGGAAAGGGGGTGTTCGTTACTCGTGAAAATTGAAGACAAGCAAAAGGTTGTTGAGAATCTAAAGGAAAAGTTTGCCACGACCAAGGTTGTCATCGTGACCGATTACAAGGGGCTGGATGTCTCTCAGATGACCGATCTTCGCCGAAAATTGAGTGAAGCGAATGTGGAATACCAAGTCGTTAAAAACACGCTACTCACCAGGGCTTCGAAGGATACCGATGCTGAGCTCCTTGCTGATGTGTTCAAAGGACCCAGCGCGATTGCTTTGTCTTTTGACGATCCGGTGGCGCCTGCCAAGGTTTTGACCCAGTTTGCCAAGGATAATGAGAAACTGGAAATCAAAGCCGGGGTGATGGGCGGTAAGCTCATGGATCTGGATGCCATAACCGCTTTGTCCAAATTGCCGTCCAGAGAAGAATTGCTGGCTCAAGTTCTTTCGGCCATGAATGCTGTGCCGACTGGATTTGTCCGGGCTTTGGCGGATGTGCCACGGCGCATGGTGAATGTGTTGAATGCGGTTAAAGATCAGAAAGAAGCAGCGTGATTTTTAAACCTTTAGATTAAATTCCCTGCATTATCGAAATTATAAAATCGGAGGTATTAACTAAGATGGCTGATATTACAAAAGAAGATGTAATTGAATTTATTGCCAATATGTCGGTTCTTGACCTTTCGGAACTCGTCAAGGAGATGGAAGAGAAATTCGGCGTTTCGGCTGCTGCGCCGGTTGCCATGATGGCAGGTGCTCCCGCGGCCGGGGATGCCGGCGCTGCAGAAGAGAAAACGGAATTCGATGTCATCATGACCGCATTTGGTGACAAGAAGATTCAGGTCATCAAAGAGGTCCGCGCGATCACAGGCCTTGGTCTCAAGGAAGCCAAGGAATTGGTCGAGAGTGTGCCCAAGGCCGTTAAAGAGGGCGTGGCCAAGGATGAAGCTGAAAAAATCCAGGCCCAGCTTGAAGAAGCCGGTGCTCAGGTTGAAATCAAGTAAACCGGTCTTAATGTGCATCACTGTTCAGGAGGGGGGCAACTCCCTCCTGAAAGCAATATCGGCAACCCCCGTCAATGTGTGGAGAAGCCATGTCGGAAAAGTCATCGATTAAACAACGGATAAGAAAAAACTTCGGCAAAATTCCCCAAATTGTGGAAATCCCCGATCTTATCGGTGTCCAAAGGGAATCTTACAGCCGTTTTCTGCAGATGGATATTCCACCTGAAGAACGGGAAGAAATCGGTCTGCAATCCGTTTTCAAATCGGTATTCCCGATCAAAGATTTTACCGGGAGTGCTTCTCTTGAATTCGTTTCCTACCGATTCGCAGAAGTTAAGCACAGTGTTGAAGAATGCATTCATCGTGGGATGACCTACGAGATCCCACTTCGTATTACGGCCCGACTGGTGGTGTACGATGTGGACTCAGAGACAGGTGTCTCCAATATTCGGGACATTAAGGAACAGGAAATTTATTTCGGTACCATTCCGCTGATGACGGAAAAAGGAACATTTATTATCAATGGTACCGAACGGGTGGTCGTCAGTCAGCTCCACCGATCGTCAGGGGTTTTCTTTGATCATGACAAAGGAAAATCCCATTCATCCGGGAAAATTATCTACAGCTCGCGCATCATACCGGTACGGGGATCCTGGATCGATCTGGAGATCGATCCGAAGGACATCGTCCATATTCGTATCGACCGCCGTCGAAAATTTCCGGTGACAATCCTCTTTAAGGCATTCGGTTTCAGTGCGGAAGATCTGCTGAACTATTTTTACACCACCGATCGATATTATATTAAAGGCAAACGTTATTTTAAATCCTTTAGGCCGGAATTGCTTAAGGGGCAGCGCGCCAGTCGAGATGTCAAGGATCCGGAGACAGATGACGTGCTGGTCAAAAAAGGTCGTATTTTTACGCTCCGCGCCATAAGACGGTTAAAGGCCACCAATGCCCGAGAGATTCCTGTAAGTACCGAAGAAATTGACGGAAAGGTTTTTGCACGCCCGATCGTGCATCCGAAGACGGGTGATGAACTTTTCAAGGCTAACGAAGCCATTGACGAAGAGATTCAGGAAAAACTCGCTGAAGCGGGGGTCAAAGAGTTTGATGTCCTTTTTATCGATGGTGTAACGAGCAGCGATGCCGTACGGAAAACCTTGCTGCTCGACAAAGTCGAATCAAAGGAAGAGGCTCTGATCGAAATTTATCGGCGCCTGCGACCAGGTAATCCTGCTACCCCTGAGGTCGCCCAAGACTTTATCGATAATTTATTCTTCAAATCGACCTATTATGATCTGTCCGGCGTAGGACGGATGAAAATTAATCAAAGGCTTGGCATCAACAGCGAAATAAGCCTGCGTATTTTGCGTAAGGAAGATATTTTGCTGACGGCCAAAACCCTTGTTGAATTGCGCGATACCCAAGGTGTGGTGGATGATATCGACCATCTCGGAAACAGGCGCGTCCGTGCCGTGGGCGAATTGCTGGAAAACCAATACAGGATTGGACTTGTTCGGATGGAGCGGGCCATTAAGGAACGGATGAGCCTGCAGGAAGTCGATGCCTTGATGCCCCATGACTTGGTGAATCCCAAACCGGTTTCGGCGGTCGTCAAAGAATTTTTCGGAACGAGTCAGCTGTCTCAGTTTATGGACCAGACCAATCCGCTATCCGAAACGACTCACAAACGCCGCCTCAGTGCCCTTGGGCCGGGAGGTCTAACGCGTGAAAGGGCCGGTTTTGAGGTTCGCGATGTCCATCCCTCGCATTACGGGCGTATTTGTCCAATTGAGACCCCGGAAGGGCCGAATATCGGGCTGATTGTCTCCCTCGGCACCTACGCGCGCGTCAACCAGTATGGTTTCATTGAAACGCCCTATAGTGTGGTCAAAGATGCGGAGCTGACGGATGAGGTGCGTTTCCTGAGCGCTTTTGAAGAAAAGAAACACCCCATTGCCCAGGCCAACGCCCCTATGGACGAAAAAAAGCGCTACAAAAATCCACTCGTTACCTCCCGTGTCGAGGGCGAATTTATGATGGTTGAGCGGGAACGCATCGAGTTGATGGACATATCGCCCAACCAGCTGGTAAGTGTATCGGCCTCCCTGATACCTTTTCTCGAAAACGACGATGCCAACCGTGCCCTCATGGGATCCAACATGCAGCGCCAGGCAGTCCCGCTGTTGATGAGCGAAGCCCCTCTGGTCGGAACCGGCATTGAGGGCGTTGTGGCAAGGGATTCTGGCGTGGCGATCGTGGCTAAACGCGATGGGGTTGTCGTTGATGTCGATGCTGCCCGCATTGTGATCCGGCACGATTTGGCCGAAAATGGCGATCGTGGCACAAATCCCGTCACCATATATAACTTGTCAAAATTTGTCCGCAGCAACCAGAATACTTGCTTTAATCACCGCCCGATCGTCATAAAAGGGGAGCGGGTCAGTAAGGGCCAGATTGTTGCTGACGGGCCTGCCACCGACAAAGGTGAACTGGCATTGGGCAAAAACGTTACAGTTGCGTTTATGCCTTGGGGTGGCTACAATTTCGAAGATTCGATCCTTGTCAGTGAACGACTTGTTCGCGACGGCGTTTACACCTCGATTCACATAGAAGAATTCGAGGTGGTCGCAAGAGATACCAAGCTTGGCAAAGAAGATATCACGCGAGACATCCCAAATGTTGGTGATGAAGCGCTGAAGGACTTGGATGAAAGCGGTATTATTCGGCTGGGAGCTGAAGTTGAACCTGGCGATATCCTGGTTGGCAAGATTACCCCGAAAGGCGAGACGCAGTTGTCACCGGAAGAAAAGCTGCTGCGTGCCATTTTTGGTGAAAAGGCCGGGGACGTCAAAGATACATCACTGCGGGTGCCACCCGGTGTACAGGGCATCGTTATTGATGCCAAGGTTTTTTCACGGCGCGGGGCAAGCAAGGATGATCGTACGCGGTTGATCGAAGACGAAGAAATTGCCCGTCGGGAAAAGGATCGCGATGATGAGATCGCTATTATTGAGTCTGCCGCTCGTGAGCGATTGATTAAAATGCTGGTTGGCCAGAAAAGCTATTCCTCCATTAAAAAAGGGAAGAAGGTCGTGGTGGCTAAGAATGCGACCATCACAGAAGAGGCGCTAAGTGACATCCCTCTGGCCCAGATCGAAGGCGTCGTGCTTAAAGATCCCCAGCAAACGGAAGAGATTCACGACATTATCGAAAAATACCAGCGCATGTGCGAAACGGTTCGGGACCGCTTCGAGCAGCAGGTGTCGCGCTTCGAAAAAGGTGACGATCTGCCCCCTGGCGTCATTAAAATGGTCAAGGTTTATGTTGCCATGAAACGGAAGCTTTCCGTCGGCGACAAGATGGCCGGCCGGCACGGTAACAAAGGGGTTGTTTCAAGAATTTTACCGGTCGAAGATTTGCCCTATTTTGAAAACGGCAAACCGGTCGATATGGTGCTCAACCCGCTTGGTGTGCCCTCGCGTATGAATGTGGGGCAGATTCTTGAAATTCATCTGGGGCTGGCAGCCAAAGGTCTTGGCGATCAGATCAACCTGCTCATGGAGGAAAATAAGACCAAAGCCCTGCGTGAGAAACTGGAGCGTATCTTTTCGGGTCAGGCCAATGCGCCTGCTATAAAGAAAATGAGTGCTGAAGACGTGCGGCTATTTGCTGAAAATTATGTCGGCGGTGTTCACATGGCAACCCCCGTATTCGACGGCGCCAAGGAAGATGAAATCAAGGCGCTTTTGGAAGAGGCGGGTTACGACCAGATGGCGCAAGCCAAGCTTTTTGATGGACGTACCGGTAAAGCCTTTGATGAAAAGATAACCGTGGGCACCATGTACATGCTGAAGCTTCATCACCTGGTGGATGATAAAATCCATGCCCGTTCTATCGGCCCCTATTCTCTGGTCACGCAACAACCCCTCGGCGGCAAGGCTCAATTTGGTGGCCAGCGACTTGGCGAAATGGAAGTTTGGGCCATGGAGGCCTATGGTGCGGCCTATGCCCTCCAGGAATTTCTAACGGTCAAATCGGATGATATGGCCGGACGAACACGAATGTACGAAAAGATAGTCAAAGGGCAGAATGTCCTTGAACCCGGCCTGCCTGAGTCCTTCAGGGTCATGACCAAAGAACTTCAGGCGCTAGGACTGGATATCCAGTTGCTGGAAGGCGAATAATTTAAGGAGAATACCTTGGAAACGTTATACGATTTCTTCGCAAAGCCCACCGATCCAAGACGATATGACGGCATTCGGTTGGCCCTGGCTTCTTCGGAGCAAGTCCGGAAATGGTCCTTCGGGGAGATAAAAAAACCCGAAACTATCAACTACCGGACATTCAAGCCTGAACGAGACGGGTTGTTTTGCGCCAAGATTTTCGGTCCCACCAAGGATTACGAGTGCAACTGCGGAAAATACAAACGCATGAAACACCGGGGCGTGATCTGCGAAAAATGCGGTGTTGAGGTTATCCAGTCCAAAGTGCGGCGGGAACGGATGGCCCACATCGAGTTGGCGACACCCGTATCCCATATTTGGTTTTTGAAAAGCCTTCCCAGCAAGATAGGAAACCTGCTGGATCTTACGCTAAAAAATATGGAAAAGGTGCTTTACTTCGATAACTACATTGTTATCGATCCCAAAGAAACCCCCCTGACCAAAGGTCAGCTTCTTTCGGATGAAAAGTACCAAGAGGCGCTTGAACTGTACGGCAACAAATTCGAAGCCGGGATCGGTGCTGAGGCCGTAAAGGTCATGTTGGAGGATATTGATCTGGATACCCTCTACAATGAGCTTCGCACGGAAGTGCGGGAAACCGGTTCCATCGCCAAACGGCAGAAACTGGCCAAGCGATTGAAAATTGTGGATGCTTTTCGAAGATCGGGCGTTGATCCGGCTTGGATGATTATGGATGCCGTCCCGGTTCTGCCCCCTGATTTGCGTCCTCTCGTGCCTTTGGAGGGTGGTCGTTTTGCCACTTCGGATCTCAATGACCTTTATCGGCGGGTTATCAATCGTAACAATCGGCTGAAACGCCTGATTGATCTAAAAGCGCCGGATATCATCGTGCGCAATGAGAAACGCATGCTGCAGGAGGCGGTTGATGTCCTTTTCGACAATGGCCGCCACGGACGCGTGATTACGGGTACCAATAAGCGCCCTTTGAAGTCGCTGAGCGATACCCTGAAAGGCAAACAGGGCCGTTTCCGCCAGAATCTTCTGGGTAAACGTGTCGATTATTCCGGCCGTACGGTCATTACCGTGGGGCCTGACCTGCGCTTGCACCAGTGCGGGTTGCCCAAGAAGATGGCGCTCGAGCTTTTCAAGCCATTTATCTACTATCGACTTGAGCAGAAAGGCCTTGTTTCCACTGTTAAAAGTGCCAAAAAGATGGTCGAGCGGGAGATTCCCGAAGTCTGGGATACCCTGGACGAGGTGGTCAAAGAGTACCCCGTCATGCTGAATCGGGCACCGACCCTTCACAGGTTGGGTATCCAAGCCTTCGAGCCGATTTTGATCGAAGGCAAAGCGATTCAGCTGCACCCCTTGGTCTGTACGGCGTTCAATGCCGACTTTGACGGCGACCAGATGGCCGTGCATGTGCCCTTGTCAGTCGAGGCGCAGATTGAAGCCCGGGTGTTGATGTTGTCCAGTAATAACATTCTTTCGCCGGCCAATGGTAGCCCGATCATTGTGCCCAGCCAGGACATTGTCTTGGGCATTTACTATATGACCCGCGGGATCAAGGATCTCCCTGGTCACGGTCGTATTTTCAGCACTCCTGACGAAGTGCGTAGCGCCTATGATGCTGGTGCCGTCGACCTCCACACCCATATCGTCGTGCGGGTTGAAGGGGAACGGGTGGAGACAACCGTCGGCCGGGTGCTCCTCTATGAAATTATGCCGAATGATGTGGTCATGGCTTTCCACCATCTTGCCGTCGCCACCGAGGAAGATGCCGCGTCTGTCACCAAGGCGCTTGAGGCGGATACGCCTTTTGAAGAAATTTTGGCGCGTTACGGCGATGACAGTGGTGTCGTCGATGACGGCAATACCGGCCTTTTAAAAGAACGTGAATTGCGCGGTATTTACAATCTTCGGGAGGAGGATGCCCGGGCGCTCTTTGGAATGGAAGATGGCCGGTATTCCGAGGGGATTAACGTCGGGGGATTGTTCCACTTTTTTGTCGCTGATCGCCGTGAAGTAGGCGTCCCTTTCAAGGCCGTCAATGCCGTGATGGACAAAAAGGCTCTGCGAGAACTGGTCGATTTGGTTTACCGGCGGTTGGGGCCCAAGGCGACGGTTATCCTTTCCGACCGGTTAAAGGACATTGGCTATCGCTATTCAACGGAGGGCGGGCTGTCCATATCCATTGACGCCATGATTATCCCCGACAAGAAATGGGATATTTTAAAGCAGTCTGAAAATCAGGTCGGTGAAATCAGCCGTCAATATACAGAGGGTCTCATCACACAGGGTGAAAAATACAACAAGGTTGTTGATATCTGGGCCAAGGCGACCGATGACGTGGCCAATGAGATGATGGAGGCAATGAAAAACGCGCCTTCCCCCAGTGGCCACGAAGCGCCCGGATTTAACCCCATTTTCATGATGGCGGATTCCGGCGCCCGGGGAAGTAAAGATCAGATGCGCCAGCTGGCTGGTATGCGCGGCCTCATGGCCAAGCCGTCCGGGGAAATTATCGAAACACCCATTCAGGCCAACTTTCGTGAAGGTCTTTCGGTTTTGCAGTATTTTATTTCGACCCACGGGGCTCGCAAGGGCTTGGCCGATACCGCGCTCAAAACCGCAAACTCCGGATACCTTACCCGCCGACTGGCGGACGTGGCGCAGGACTGTGTGATAACGGAAATGGATTGCGGAACCATGATGGGGGTAGAGGTCGAACCCCTGATGGAAGGCGGTGAGGTCATCCAGCGCCTGGGTGAACGCATCTTGGGGCGTTACACGATCGATGATATAGTTGATCCTTTTACGGATGAAGTCCTGGTCAAAGCCGGGAAAGAAATCGATGAGGCGGCGGTCGATCGGATTGAAAATTCCGGAGTGACCAGCGTTAAAATAAGATCGGCTTTGACATGCCGCGCCAAACATGGTGTCTGCGCAGCCTGCTACGGCAGGGACCTGGCCCATGGCCGCCTTGTGGAGATGGGGCAGGCCATCGGGATCCTGGCCGCGCAATCCATCGGCGAGCCGGGGACACAGTTGACGATGCGGACCTTTCACATCGGTGGTACCGCCAGCCGGCGTGTCGAACAGGCCGACATTAGGGCCCGTGTTGATGGAACCATCAAGTTTGTGGACCTCAATGTGGTGGAGAACTCCGAAGGTGACCTCATTGTGATGAACCGGCGAGGGGGGGAGTTTGCCATTATCGATGAAAACGATCGTGAGCGCGAACGCTTCCCGGTTATTTTCGGTGCGCACCTGTTGGTTAAGGACGGTGGACCTGTCAAGGCTGGTGATCTGTTGGCCCAGTGGGATCCTTTTACCACACCCATCATCACCGAGGTAAGTGGTACCGTAAAATTCGGTGATATCTTGCCGGGTAAAACGGTACAGGAAAAAGTGGATCCGGTGACCGGTAAATCCAGCCACACCATTATTGAATCCAAACTGGCGGATGCCCGTCCGCGTATTTCCATCAAAGACCAGTCGGGCAAAACCGCTAAACTGTCCAGCAAGTCCGGTTTGGCGCGCTATATTCTGCCCACGGATGCTATCCTGATGGTCGAGGAAGGCGATACCACCCGGGCCGGTGATATTATCGCGAAGCTTCCCCGCGCAACCACCAAGACCAAGGATATCACCGGTGGTCTGCCGCGTGTTGCTGAATTGTTCGAAGTTCGCAAGCCTAAGGATATCGCCGTTCTCAGTGAAATTGACGGTTATGTTTCCATTGCCAAGGGTACTAAAAAAGGCAAACAGAAAATAACGATCACCCCGGTTGATGTGGGTGAAAAGAAGGAATATCTTATCCCGCGTGGCAAGCATATCAATGTGTACGAGGGAGATTATGTCCGGGCGGGCGAACCCCTGATCGGCGGGGCGGCGATTCCTCAGGATCTGCTCAATATCAAAGGCGAAATTGCCCTTGCACGTTATCTCGTGGACGAGGTTCAGGAAGTTTATCGACTCCAGGGTGTGCGGATCAATGACAAACATATCGAAGTGATCGTGCGTCAGATGATGCGTCGCGTTAAGGTCCACGAGGTGGGTGATACGGATTTTATTACCGAGGAGCAGGTGGATCGTGGCACTTTCGAGGAGGCCAACCGGGCCGTGATTGAAAAAGGGGGGCAGCCGGCGGTGGCCGAACCCCTGATTCTCGGCATCACCAAGGCGTCGCTAAGTACGGACAGCTTCATTTCGGCGGCATCTTTCCAGGAAACCACCAAGGTATTAACCGATGCCGCTATCGGAGGCACAAAAGATTACTTGCGCGGATTAAAAGAAAATGTCATAATGGGTCGTTTGATTCCCGCTGGAACGGGATATCCTATGTATAACGATGTTCACATGGACCAGAGCTGACACCAACCGCCTGCCGAAAAGGCAGGCGGATCTTCAGCATCATGCCACATGTTAACTGGATCGATCCGCTACGGCGCTCAATCGTTCTAAGAGCATAGGGTTCAAATCCTCGTTTGTTTCAGACAATTTAATGGGCACCGGTCGCCAAAAGGGGAAAGGTGAGACGGTCCTTATACGCGATAGTATTTTTCAGGCACGAAAATGCTTGACAAATATTTTCGATGTGTATACATACCCCAATTTTGCCGTGCAAAAAAAAGTGTAATTTTTACCACTATTAAGAGGAAAAAATGCCGACCATCAACCAGCTTGTTCGAAAAGGCAGAAAGAGAATCAAGAAAAAAACAAACACCCCGGCCCTTAAGGGAGCACCGCAGAAGCGGGGGGTGTGCACACGCGTTTACACCTCGACACCCAAAAAGCCCAACTCGGCTTTGCGGAAGGTGGCGCGTGTCCGATTGACCACGGGCGTGGAAGTCACTGCCTATATTCCCGGTATCGGGCATAATCTTCAGGAGCATTCCGTTGTTCTGGTGCGTGGTGGCCGTGTAAAAGATTTACCCGGTGTGCGTTATCATATTGTTCGCGGAACCCTGGATACCCTCGGTGTCGAAGATCGGCGGCAAGGCCGCAGTAAATACGGTGCCAAGCGGCCCAAATAAGCATTCTGTTTTTTTCTGGGAACTGTTTTTCAGTTTAACGACCAATGGAAATGGTGTGAAGTATGCCGAGAAGAAGAGAAGTCCCCGTACGGATCGTTCTGCCGGACCCGAAATACAACAGCGTCCTGGTGGCCAAGTTCATCCGTTCCGTAATGCGTGATGGGAAAAAGAGCACGGCGGAAAAATTGCTTTATGATGCATTTGATATCGTTGAGAAAAAATCCAATGAGCCGCCTTTGAAGATTTTCGAGAAAGCATTGGACAATGTCAAACCCATGACCGAAGTGAAATCCAGGCGGGTCGGAGGGTCGACATATCAGGTGCCGACCGAGGTACGTCCTGCCCGGCGCCAGGCCCTTGGTATCCGCTGGATGATTGATTTTGCCCGCAAGCGTGGCGAGCGCGGCATGGCGGCACGGCTGGCCGGCGAGATTCTTGATGCGGCCAACAATCGCGGTGGCGCGGCGAAGAAAAGGGAAGATACCCACCGTATGGCAGAGGCTAACAAGGCGTTCGCCCATTTTCGGTGGTAATAAATCCTTAAGGTCAGCAATGCTTTAAGCGTACGGCCTGTTGGGTTCTGATGCGATCGCGACAGCCGCTGCTTATCGAAAATATTGAAAACATACCCTTGTTGGGGAGGAAGAGAAGATGGCGAAGCAAAAGTTTGAGCGGACGAAGCCGCATGTGAACGTGGGAACGATTGGTCATATTGACCATGGCAAGACCACACTGACGGCTGCGATCACGAAATTGAACGGCATGAAGGGCATGGCGGATTTCATCCCGTTTGATCAGATTGACAAGGCTCCGGAAGAGAAGGAGCGCGGGATCACGATTGCGACCGCACACGTGGAATACGAAACGGATGCGCGTCATTACGCCCATGTGGACTGTCCTGGTCATGCGGACTACATCAAGAATATGATCACCGGTGCGGCTCAGATGGACGGCGCGATTTTAGTGGTGGCGGCCGATGACGGCCCGATGCCGCAGACGCGTGAGCACATTTTGCTGGCCCGTCAGGTGGGTGTGCCGCGGATCGTGGTATTTTTGAACAAATGTGACATGGTGGATGATGAGGAGTTGATCGAGCTGGTGGACATGGAGCTTCGGGAGCTTTTGTCGAAGTACGAATTCCCTGGGGACGACACGCCGATCATCCGCGGCAGCGCTTTGAAGGCATTGGAGAGTGATGATGTCAACAGCGAGGAAGCCAAGCCGATTTTCGAGTTGATGGAAGCGATCGACAGTTTTATTCCGGACCCGGAGCGCGATATCGACAAGCCGTTTTTGATGCCGATCGAGGACGTGTTCAGCATTTCCGGACGAGGCACGGTTGTGACGGGTCGTGCGGAGCGCGGGATCATCAAGGTTGGCGACAACATAGAGATCGTGGGTATTCGCCCGACGTTCAAGACGGTGTGCACGGGTGTTGAGATGTTCCGCAAGCTTCTGGACGAAGGGCGCGCGGGCGACAACATCGGGGTGTTGCTGCGCGGCACGAAGCGCGATGAGGTTGAGCGCGGCCAGGTTGTGGCGGTACCGGGTTCGATCACGCCGCATACGAAGTTCAAGGCCGAGTGCTATATCTTGAGCAAGGAAGAGGGTGGTCGTCACACGCCGTTTTTCAATGGTTATCGTCCGCAGTTTTATTTTCGGACGACGGACGTTACAGGTGTGTTGACGTTGCCTGAGGGTATCGAGATGGTCATGCCCGGGGATAACGTGGCGATTGATGCGGAGCTGATTACCCCAATCGCGATGGAGAAAGAGCTTCGGTTCGCGATTCGCGAGGGTGGCCGCACGGTAGGAGCCGGTGTCGTTAGTGAAATCGTGGAGTAAGAGGGAAAGATTACCATCATGATAATGAACACCAAGATACGGATCAGGCTGAAGGCTTACGATCACATGCTTCTCGACCAGTCCGCTTCGGACATTGTCGATACGGCGAATAAAACCGGAGCCAAGGTTGTTGGGCCAATTCCATTGCCGACCCGCATCAATAAGTACTGTGTGCTCCGCTCGCCACACGTCGACAAAAAGTCACGCGAGCAATTTGAAATGCGCACCCATAAGCGGCTTCTAGATATTTTGGAGCCGACCCAACAGACGGTCGATGCCCTTATGAAACTCGACCTCTCGCCGGGTGTCGATGTCGAAATTAAACTATAGCACGGAAAAGCGGTTATCATCATGTGCAAAGGACTGATAGGAAAAAAGCTGGGAATGACCAGCCTGTTTACCCCGGAAGGTCAGTATGTTCCGGTGACGGTCATTGAACTGGGGCCTTGCGTTGTTACGCAGGTAAAATCAGAGGCCACTGATGGTTATAACGCCATCCAAATCGGCTTCGGCAATCGAAAAAGTACCCGCATAACAAAGCCATTGCAGGGGCATCTGAAAAACAGCGGTGGACAATTCGCTGTGCTGAAAGAAGTCCCGGTGGATGGGGAATCGAACTACGAAGTCGGTCAGAAAATTGAGCTGGATCTCTTCACGATCGGCGAGAAAGTCGACATTGTAGGCACTACCAAGGGGCGTGGATTTGCCGGTGTTACCAAACGCCATGGCTTTCGCCTGGGAAGAAAAACCCACGGCAGCAAAAGCTACCGCATTCCCGGTTCGGTTGGGTGCAGTGCCTATCCGGCGAAAATTATTCGCGGCAAAAAAATGCCGGGACAATATGGCAATCACCGAAAAACGATTCGCAATCTTGAAGTCGTGGATATCCGACCCGAAGATAATCTCATCATGGTCAAAGGGGCGGTTCCCGGCCATCGTGATGCAATCGTAATGGTGAATAAGTTGAAATTCTAACTGAGGCAACAGCAACCGAAGAAAAACGAATCGGTGTATTTTTGCTTCAGCAACACAAGCATAAACGGAAAATGACAATATGGCTGTCGTAGACGTTCTCAATCAAACCGGAGAAAAAGTAGCCCAGGCGGAATTGGCCGATAGCTGCTTTAATGTAGACGTTAAGCCGAGTGTGTTGCATGCGGTGGTCAAGATGCAACTGGCCAATCGTCGGGCCGGCACGGCTTCTGTCAAAAACCGCAGTGATATACAAGGCAGCACGCGTAAGCTGTTTCGCCAGAAGGGCACTGGCCGTGCCCGGCGGGGTGACGCCAAATCTCCCTTATTGCGTGGTGGCGGGGTCGTCTTCGGGCCTCACCCCAAATCCTGGGCGATCAAAGTACCCAAAAAGGTTCGGCGACTCGCTTTGAAGATGGCCTTAAGCAGCAAATTACAGAATGATGCTTTGTTCGTCCTAAACGGTCTTACTTTGGATGAGATTAAAACCAAGGCTTTTGCTGCGATATTGGCGAATCTCAAATTGGACAACGCCCTATTTGTGACGGCTGACAAGGATGCCAATATCGAATTGTCCTCCCGCAATATTCCAGGTGTCAAGGTGCTTCGAACCGAAGGGCTGAATGTTTACGATATTTTGAAATATCGTCAGCTGGTTTTGCTCGAGCCTTCAATAGAGCAAATTGAAGGGAGGCTTTCATGAATGCCTACAACGTGATTAAGCGGCCGGTGGTTACGGAAAAGACCAGCATCCAGAAGGAACAGGACAATCAAATCACCTTCGAGGTCGACCGGGGGGCCAATCGGGTCCAGATCCGAAAGGCCGTTGAAGAAATTTTTAACGTTCATGTCGTTGGGGTGCGTACGCTTCACGTGCGGGGGAAGTTTAAGCAACGGGGGCGCATTATCGGTAAACGGCGGGATTGGAAAAAAGCAATTGTGACGTTGCAGCCCGGTGAACGAATTGATTTTTTTGAAGGTGTATAAATTAGGGAGTAAACAATGGCTCTTAGGAAGGTAAAACCGACATCTCCCGGGCGAAGGTTTCAGGCTTACGCCACTTTTGAAGAGGTCACGCGGAGTACTCCTGAAAAAAGTCTTCTGCGTGCGATCAAGAAGTCCGGTGGACGAAATGCCAATGGCCGTATTACGGCTCGTCACCGTGGCGGTGGTCATAAGCGTCACTATCGGGTAATTGATTTCAAACGTGACAAGATTGATGTGCCGGCTCGGGTTGCAGAGATTGAATATGATCCAAATCGTTCCGCTCGCATTGCCTTATTGCACTATGCAGATGGCGAGAAGCGATACATCCTGGCGCCCCGGAAACTCAATGTGAATGATCAAGTCATTTCCAGTGAGAAGGCCGACATAAAACCTGGGAATGCACTCCCCCTCAGAAATATCCCGCTGGGAACGCATATTCATAATATTGAATTACGCGTGGGCAGGGGAGGGCAGATTGTCCGGAGTGCCGGGACTTATGCGCAACTCATGGCAAAAGAGGATCCTTATGCTCTTATAAAGTTGCCTTCCGGAGAAGTTCGCATGGTGTTGATGAATTGTATGGCCACCATCGGACAACTCGGCAATGTCACCCATGAGAATACGGCTTTGGGAAAAGCAGGCCGTAAGCGGTGGTTGGGAAGACGACCGAGTGTCCGCGGTGTTGCCATGAATCCGATCGACCATCCCATGGGCGGCGGTGAAGGGCGTTCATCAGGTGGCCGCCATCCCTGCAGTCCGTGGGGGATGCCCACCAAGGGTTATAAGACACGTAAAAACAAACGTACAGATCGCTATATCGTGAAACGGCGATCGAAAAAATAAACTGCCGTAAAGGCATTCTGGGGGATAAGCGAAGAGCGACGCTCTGTTCGCAAAAGAAGTATCAGGAGAAATTATGCCACGTTCGTTGAAAAAAGGCCCATTTATTGACGACAAATTGATGAAGAAAGTGCTGCAGGCACAGGAAACACGCAATGCGCGCGTCATAAAAACTTGGTCCCGGCGTTCAACCATCATTCCCGAAATGGTCGGGCTTACACTGGCAGTCCACAATGGACGCAAGTTCATTCCCGTTTTCGTGTCGGAAAATATGGTTGGGCATAAGCTGGGCGAGTTTTCTCCGACCCGGACTTTTTATGGCCACGCCGGCGATAAAAAATCTAAACTTAAGAAGTAATTTTAAGAAAAGGGATGGCTGCAATGGAGGTTAGAGCGGTTGCAAAATATATGCGAATTTCGCCCAGCAAAGTTCGGAAACTATCGGGGGCGGTAAAAGGCAAACCTGTGGAAAAAGGCATCGAGATACTCAAATTCATGCCTCAGAAGGCTGCGGGCATGCTCGAAAAGCTTGTCCAATCGGCAGTTGCCAATGCGGATCAGAATCCGGAAATAGATGTCGATACTCTGATTATTAGAAATGTTATCGTCGACGGCGGTCCAACTTTGAAGCGTTTCCGGGCTCGGGCACGCGGGCGTGGCACCAGAATTTTAAAGAGAACCAGCCATATTACGGTGATTTTGGCCGAGGAATCGGCTTAAAAAGAGGAGGTACGGTCTTGGGTCAGAAAGTAAATCCCATCGGGTTGAGATTGGGTATTGTGAAAACCTGGGAATCTCGCTGGTACGCTGGTAAGCAGTACGCAGATTATATCCTGGAAGATCATAAGATTCGTCGCTTCGTCAAAAAGAAGCTATACCACGCCGGTGTTTCCAGAATTGAGATTGAACGATCCTCCAAGCGAATTCGGTTGCGTATCTATACCTCACGGCCGGGTATTGTTATCGGCAAAAAAGGTTCTGAAATTTCTCAATTGAAAACCGCTGTCGAAAAGCTGACCTCCCATGAAGTGCTGATTGATATCCAGGAAGTCCGTAAACCCGAAATCAACGCACAGTTGGTGGCTGAGAATGTGGCGATGCAGATCGAGCGGCGGGTCGCCTTTCGTAGAGCCATGAAACGCGCGGTTACCTCAGCTATGCGATTTGGTGCCCAGGGTATCAAAATTGCGGCGGGCGGTCGTCTGGGTGGTGCCGAAATGGCACGGGCCGAATGGTACCGTGAGGGACGGGTACCGTTGCATACGTTGCGGGCTGATATTGATTATGGGTTTGCTGAAGCCAGGACGACATACGGTATCATCGGAATAAAGGTTTTTATCTTCAAAGGCGAAATATTGAAGAAGGATGCGGTTGCCCAAGGCAGCCACTAAGCGATAGGAGAAGCGGACATGCTGAGTCCCAAAAAGGTTAAATTCCGAAAACAGCAGACAGGCAGGATGCGTGGCGTTGCCCGCCGCGGTTCGAGCCTTGCTTTTGGTGAGTATGGTCTGCAAGCCGTTGAGTGTGGCAAGGTAAGTTCCAAGCAGATTGAGGCCGCTCGTATTGCAATGACCCGCCACGTAAAGAGGGGCGGGAAAATGTGGATCCGGATTTTTCCTGACAAGCCGTTTACCAAGAAACCGGCTGAAGTTCGAATGGGCAAGGGAAAGGGATCCCCGGAAGGCTGGGTCGCGGTTATAAAACCCGGTCGGATACTGTATGAAATGCAAGGCGTTTCCCGTGAAATGGCCATGGAGGCCCTGCGGTTGGCTTCGCACAAGCTCAGTGTCAAGACCCGTTTTGTTGAGAGGAGTGAACTGTCATGAAGTCCAACGAAATCAGGGATATGAGCCCGGATGAAAGGGTTCAGCGGCTTGTTGAAATGCAGGAAGCTTTTTTTAATCTGCGGTTCCAGCATGAAAGCGGACAACTGGAAAATCCGCAGAAACTAAAGCAGGCCAAGCGGGATATCGCCCGCATAAAGACCATCATTCGTGAGATGGAATTAACCCCTAACCCTACAAGTGAATCATAATAGCGATGATGAAAAATCGAAGCATCAAAAAACAAGTGGTTGGGACGGTTGTCAGCGATAAAATGGAAAAAACTGTGGTTGTCGTGGTTGAACGACTCGTCAAGCACCGTCTCTATCATAAGTATATTCGGAGAAGAGCTAAGTTTTCCGCCCACGACGAATCCAACAGTTGCCAGGTCGGCGATAAGGTGATGATTACCGAATCCCGCCCCCTCAGCAAAACAAAAAAGTGGCGGGTCAGCAAAATCATCGAGAAGGCGGTTTGATTGTAAAGGATAATCGACAATGATTCAGGCAGAAACAAAGCTAACAGTCGCAGACAATTCCGGAGCGAAAAAGCTATATTGCATCAAAGTCCTCGGCGGATCCCGAAGACGGTATGCCAGCGTCGGAGATATAATCGTTGTTTCCGTAAAGGAAGCGATTCCCAACGCCAAGGTCAAGAAAGGCGATGTGCTCAAGGCTGTCGTGGTGCGTACAAAAAAGGAAATCCGGCGGGTTGATGGATCCTACATCCGGTTCGATGACAATTCGGCGGTGCTGGTGAATGCCAGTCGCGAACCCGTCGGCACCCGTATATTTGGGCCGGTTGCCCGTGAACTGCGCAGCAGAGGGTTCATGAAAATCGTATCCTTGGCGCCTGAAGTTTTATAAGAGATTCTGCCCCTGTGGAGAGCGAGACCCATGGTCAAGACTAAATGTCATTTGAAGAAAGACGATAAGGTCAAGGTGATTGCCGGTAAGGACAACGGTAAGATCGGCAAGGTTCTTAAAATTAACCGGAAAAAAGAAAATGTTCTGGTTGAGAACATCAATATCGTAAAGCGACACCAGCGACCTTCCGCCGCCAATCGGCAGGGCGGAATCATCGAAAGTGAAGCACCGATCAACTGGTCGAATGTCATGCTGATGTGCAATAAATGCATGAAGCCTGTGCGCATTACCATGAAGCGACTGGAAGATGGCAAAAAAGTACGCTTCTGCAATAAATGTGAGGAACTCATTGACAGCTAGAGATGGGTTGCTGGAGGAGTAAGATGGCTCAACTGAAGCAGTTTTACGAAGAAGAGGTCGCACCCAAGCTGACGGAAACCTTTGGCTATAAAAACGCCATGCAGGTACCGAAGCTCAAGAAGATTGTGCTCAACATGGGGCTGGGAGAGGCGATTCAAAATATCAAAATCCTGGATTCGGCTGTTGAAGAACTCAAGGCCATTTCCGGCCAAAAGCCGGTAATTACGCGTGCCAAACGGTCGATAGCCGCTTTTAAACTGCGCGAAGGCATGCCCATCGGCTGCATGGTGACGGTCCGGCGTGAGAAAATGTACGATTTCTTTTCCAAGCTGGTCAATATCGCCCTGCCCCGTGTACGCGATTTCCGGGGCATATCCGGAAAGGCTTTTGATGGACGGGGGAATTATTCCTTGGGTATCAAGGAGCAGCTCATATTCCCGGAAATCGATTATGACAAAATTGACAAGATCAAAGGGTTGAACATCACCATTGTTACGTCAGCCGAGACGGACGAAGAAGGCAAACTGCTGTTGAAGCTCATGGGGATGCCGTTCCGCAACTAACATCCAGTCGGATGGTTGATGATTAGAATCCTGTCCACAAGGAGGACAAGTTGGCTAAAACATCGCTTAGAATGAAGGCTGCGCGAAAACCCAAGTTCAGCGTGCGTGCATACAATCGTTGCCCAGTGTGCGGTCGACCAAGAGCCTTTATGAGAAAATTTGGGATTTGTCGAATTTGTTTCCGGGATATGGCTTCCCAGGGCAAACTCCCGGGTGTCACCAAATCCAGCTGGTAAAAAGTGGATTGAACGATTCAACGGATCCATTTGGACTACAGGTAGAGATAAACGGAGATCAAAAATGGCGATAAGCGATCCCATTGCGGATATGTTAACCCGAATCAGGAATGCCGTTAAGGCCAAATTCAACAGCACTGATGTTCCCGCATCCAAGCTGAAAACGGAGTTGGCCAGGGTTTTGAAGGACGAGGGGTACATTAAGAATTTCAAGTTCATTCAAGACGGCAAACAGGGCATTCTGCGGATTTATCTCAAATATGGACAAGGCCAGAAAGCAACAATTTACGGGCTTGAACGTGTGAGTAAGCCCAGTCGCCGAGTCTATACGAAGAGTAAGGATATTAAGCCGGTTTACAACGGTATGGGGATCTCCATTCTGTCGACCTCAAGAGGCGTTATGACAGACAAGAGGGCCCGGCAGGAAAACGTCGGAGGCGAAATCCTCTGTAATATTTGGTAACAAGGGGTGCGACGATGTCTCGAGTTGGTAAAAAACCGATTTCGATTCCCGAGAAAGTACAGATTACCCTTAAAGACCGGTTTGTCACCGTCAAGGGCGGTAAAGGAACTCTCTCGCGGACGATCCATGATGCCGTGGATTTGGAAATAGCCGATAACAACATTAAGGTTCTGGCAAAAACTGACACTAAGAAAAACATTGCCCTGCAAGGCCTGACGCGTAGTCTGGTCGACAACATGGTCACCGGTGTCGATAAGGGTTTCGAACGCGTGCTGGAAATCAACGGCATTGGCTATCGGGCCGAAGTTAAGGGCAGTACCTTGGTGCTCAATTTGGGCTTTAGCAATCCGGTCAATTTCGAGCTGCCCAAGAGTGTTTCGGCGAGTGTCGACAAAAACACGATCATCAAGCTGGAGAGTATCGATAAGGAAGTCCTGGGGCAAACGGCGGCGTCGATTCGAAAACTGCGGCCCCCCGAGCCCTACAAGGGTAAGGGGATCAAATACGCTGAAGAGCGAATCATTCGGAAGGCCGGCAAAACCGGAACCAAGTAAGCGTGCGATAGGGACTCGCTGCTGATTTCCAAGGCGGACGAGAGATCTTTTTTCCCCGCACATTTTAATAAGGATTGAAGAAATGGGTGCGACAGAACCGAAAAGATTGGCACGAATCAAGCGTCGACGGCGTATCCGTAAACGCATCAAAGGCACTTCTGGGCAACCGCGACTTTGCGTATTTCGAAGCGCTAAACACATATATGCGCAGATTATCGATGATACACGCGGCCAGACATTGGTTTCCGCCTCCAGCACGGAATCCGAAGTCAGGCAGAAAGATACTTTTGAAAGCAAGGTTGCTCTTGCTACCTTCATTGGAAAACAGGTTGCCGAACGGGCTCAGGAAAAAGGAATCAAAAAGGTGGTTTTTGACCGAAACGGATTTCTTTATCATGGGCGTGTGAAAGCCGTTTCGGAGGGTGCTAGAGAATCCGGGCTTGAGTTCTAGCCCTTAAAACCGCTGTGAAGGAGGCAGTCCTTTGTTCAAACAAGATACAGCTGAAAATCAATTTATTGATAAAGTCGTCCACATCAACCGGGTCGCCAAGGTTGTCAAGGGTGGCCGGCGCTTCAGTTTTAGCGCTATTGTCGTCGTCGGTGACGGGCAGGGATCTGTTGGGTTCGGTCTAGGCAAGGCCGGTGAAGTACCCGAAGCGATCCGTAAAGGCGTTGAAAAGGCCAAAAAAAGCATGATTCAAGTCCCGCTTGTTGATGGCACCATTCCCTATGAAGTCATCGGAAGATTTGGTGCCGGACGGGTGCTTTTGAAACCTGCCTCCCAGGGAACCGGCGTCATTGCCGGTGGGGCCGTGCGTGCTGTTTTGGAAGCTGTCGGCATTCAAAATATTCTAACGAAGTGCATGGGCTCACACAACCCGCATAACGTTGTCAAAGCGACGCTGGCCGGGCTTGAAATGTTAGAAAGCCGTCAAGAGGTTGCCGCGCGGCGCGGTAAGAGTATTGACGAACTGTAGTGGGGGAAAACGATCCATGGCAGAGAAACTCAAGATTACGCTCGTGAAAAGCATGGTCGGCAGACCTGAAAAGCACCGTAAAGTTCTGCGCGGCATGGGGCTTACGAAGATGAACAAAACGGTCGAACTGGTGGATACGCCTGAGATCCGTGGCATGGTGCACAAAGTATCTCATCTGGTTAGGACTGAGGAGAGCAAGTAATGAAACTCAACGAACTTTCGCCGGCAAAAGGATCGCAGCGACCGCGCCAGAGAGTGGGACGAGGCGTCGCTTCCGGGTGGGGGAAAACCGCCGGTCGTGGGAACAAGGGGCATGGCCAACGCTCCGGCGGAGGTGTCCGCCCGGGTTATGAAGGTGGCCAGATGCCGATTCATCGCCGTCTGCCCAAACGTGGTTTCACCAACATTTTCAAGAAAAACTTCGCGATCATCAATATTCGTGATTTGGCCCGATTTGAAAGCGGTAGCACCGTTGACGAAGTTGAACTCGTCAAGATCGGCCTGATCAAAGGCGCTTACGATGGTATAAAATTGCTGGGACAGGGTGAAATTGATTACCCCCTTCAAATCAAGGTAAATGCGATCAGCAAAAGCGCTCAGGAAAAAATTTCAGCCGCTGGCGGAACAGTCGAGGTCGTGTAAATGGTTGGTAGCGGGTTCCAGAACATATTCAAGATTCCCGAATTAAAGAAGCGCATTCTTTTTACATTGGGGCTGCTGGTGGTCTACCGCATCGGCGTCAATGTGCCGGTTCCGGGGATCGACAGTGCCGCCCTGGCGGAAATTTTCAATCGTTTCCGCGGCGTGCTTGGCATTGTCGACCTCTTTTCGGGTGGTGCTCTGGAGCGGTTTTCGATTTTTGCTCTTGGAATCATGCCCTACATTAGTTCTTCGATCATCCTGCAATTACTGACGGTCGTCATTCCGCATTTGGAACGACTGTCTAAAGAGGGTGAGCAGGGGCGCAAGAAGATTACCCAATACACCCGCTATGGCACCGTTGTTCTAAGCCTGATTCAGGGGTTTGGGATCAGCTATGGTTTGGTGCAAGGAAATGCCAACGCCATCCCGGCGGCCATGTTCATCCCTTTGACGGTCATTACCCTGACGGCAGGGACGGCCTTTATCATGTGGCTTGGAGAGCAAATTACCGAGCGGGGAATTGGCAACGGTATTTCGCTCATCATTTTCGCGGGTATCGTGGCGCGGGCTCCCGCCGCCGTCGGTGCAACGCTTGAATTGCTGCGATCCGGCACGATGAATATTTTCCTCGTATTGATCCTGCTGGTTTTCATGGCGCTTGTGGTCGCCTTTATTATTTTTGTCGAGCAAGGTCAGCGGCGCATTCCGGTGCAGTATGCCAAACGGGTTGTCGGACGCCGTCTCTACGGTGGACAGAGTACCCACTTGCCGCTGAAAATCAATCAGTCCGGGGTTATCCCACCGATTTTTGCATCATCCATTATTATGTTTCCGGCGACGGTGGCCAGTTTCATCGATGTGCCGATAATGCAGAGCATCGCCGATGCGCTGCGGCCTGGCAATGTATGGTATGAACTGCTCTTTATCGGCTTTATCTTTTTCTTCTGCTATTTCTATACCGCCGTCACGTTCAATGTTGTTGACGTCGCTGATAACATGAAAAAACAAGGTGGGTTCATACCCGGTATCCGACCAGGGAAACGGACAGCGGATTACATTGACAAGGTATTGACAAGGATTACCCTGGGTGGGGCGATTTACGTTTCCGTCGTTTGTGTGTTGCCGTCCGTGCTGATCACCCAATTTGATGTACCGTTTTATTTCGGCGGAACGGCCTTGTTGATCGTCGTTGGGGTTTCCATCGATACCATTGCTCAGATCGAATCGCATATGTTGACGCGGCATTACGAAGGTTTTCTCAAGAAGGCCGGACCGAGTGTTCGTAGCCGGTAATCAATGCCCCTAAAACAACAGGATGTGCTTCATGATCATTGAGGCTGATAATTGGATAATCTGCGGTAACGGATAGCGAGGGCGGACATGGCGAAAGAGGAAGCGATAAAAGTTGAAGGAACTGTTCTGGAAACGCTGCCGAATGCAATGTTTAAAGTGGAACTGGAAAATGGACATAAGGTTCTGGCCCACATATCTGGTAAAATGCGTATGCATTTCATAAAAATTCTTCCTGGGGACACTGTGACAGTTGAGTTATCCCCATATGATTTGAGCAGAGGACGTATTACTTACCGGTCGAAATGAGAAAATTCCGTCGGGATCTGTCAAAACGAGCGCCCGGCCTATTCGATTAGATCGGTCGATGATGAGGAGCGGACATAATGAAAGTCAGGGCATCCGTAAAGAAAATGTGCAGTAAGTGCAAGATCATCCGCCGTAAAGGTGTTGTTCGGGTGATTTGCGAGAACAAACGGCATAAACAACGTCAGGGATGAAGGAGGAGTAACTTTGGCACGAATTGCGGGCGTAGATTTACCAAAAAATAAGCGGGTGGAAATCGGCCTGACGTATATTTACGGTATTGGACGCACAACTTCCCAGGAAATACTGGCAAAGCTGGATATCGACCCGAATACCAAGACGGATGCGCTTACCGAGACCGAGGTCAACAATATCCGTAAAATGATTGATAACACGTACCGGGTTGAGGGTGAGCTTCGTTCGGAAGTCGCCATGAATATAAAACGGTTAATGGATCTCGGAGCCTATCGTGGTCTCCGTCATCGCAAAGGCCTACCGGTTCATGGGCAACGCACCAGCACGAATGCCCGGACACGCAAGGGGCCGAAGCGTGCGGCCGTCAAGAAGAAGGGTGGAGCCAAGAAGAAGTAATGTACCAGTCAACAGGGATTAAAATAAATGCCTAGAAAAACCCGTACCAAAAAAAAAGTAAAAAAGAATATTTCGACGGGCGTCGTCCATATTCAGTCCACGTTCAATAATACCATCATCACGATTACCGACGCTATGGGAAATGCCGTTGCCTGGTCCAGTGCTGGTTTGCAGGGCTTCAAGGGATCCAGGAAAAGCACCCCCTTTGCGGCGCAGCTTGCCGCGCAGGATGCAGCCAAGAAAGCTCAGGAACATGGCATGAAAACAGTGGAAGTCTATGTGAAAGGCCCAGGGCCTGGCAGAGAATCCGCATTGCGCGCCCTCCAGGCGGCCGGCTTTAACGTTACGATGATCAAAGACGTAACACCCGTGCCGCATAACGGCTGTCGCCCCCCGAAACGACGTAGAGTATAGCAATAGACGTAACGCAAGGTTACCGTCCTGAGGGACGTAAAGGAGGATATCTTGGCACGATATACCGGTTCCGTTTGTCGGCTGTGCCGGCGAGAGAACATGAAGCTCTTCCTCAAGGGAGACCGATGCTTTTCCGATAAATGCGCTTTTGATCGCCGAGGCTATCCGCCCGGACAGCACGGTGAACGCCGCGGTCGAAAAATTTCTGATTATGGCATTCAGCTGCGCGAGAAACAAAAAGTTAAACGTATGTACGGCCTGACCGAAAAGCAGTTTCGGCTGTTTTTCCAACGCGCTAATCGGCAAAAGGGGATTACGGGTACCAATCTGCTGGTTCTGTTGGAAAGAAGGTTGGACAATTCGGTTTACCGAATGGGGTTTGTCAACTCTCGAACCCAGGGACGACATTTTGTACGCCACAACCATTTCACGGTGAACGGCAGGAAGGTTAACATCCCTTCTTATCTCATTAAACCGGGTGATGTCATTGAAGTGCGCGAAAAGAGCCGCAAGATCCAGACCATCGGTGATGCCTTGGACGCCGTAGTGCGCCGTGGCGTCCCCCAGTGGATCGATTTGGAAAAGGATGCTTTTAAGGGAACCGTGAAGGGATTGCCGGTTCGTGAAGATCTTACAATGCCGATTCAGGAACAACTCATCGTCGAGCTTTACACGAAATAGCGTTTGCTTAACCTGATCGATCCGGGACGATGGATTTGGGGGTTTACTATGAAGTCCATCGTCAACGGATAACGCATGCTATCCTTCCAACTATCTGGAGAAATCAACATGTCGTCAAAAGACCTAATGTACATGAACTGGCAGCAAATGATAACGCCGGAGAGGGTCCAGGTAACCAGCGACGGATCTTACGGAAAATTCGTCTGCGAACCGCTTGAGCGGGGGTTTGGGATCACGATTGGGAATTCGCTGCGGCGTATCATTCTGTCTTCCCTGTACGGTGCGGCGATTACGGCGGTCAAGTTCGACTCGGTAATGCATGAATTTAGCGTGATTCCCGGTGTTTTTGAAGATGTTTCCGAGATTATCCTTAATCTCAAATCCATTCGATTTAAAACCAAAGATGCCACTCCAAGAGTAATCCGTATCGCCAAAAAGACCGAAGGTCCGGTTACAGCGGCCGACATTGTCAGTGATGATGGGGGCTGTGAGGTGTTGAACCCTGGCCAGCACATTGCGACATTGTCGCCTGAGGGCCAACTCAATATGGAAATGACCGTGCAGGTCGGCAAGGGCTATGCCCTATCCGAACAAAACAAGGATGAAGACGCCTCGCTCGGAACGATACCGATCGATGCCGTTTTTTCGCCGATCAAACGCGTCAATTACGTCGTGACCAATGCTCGGGTTGGACAGCGTACGGATTATGACAAGCTGACCATGGAAATCTGGACGGATGGCAGCGTCAAACCTGAGGATGCCATGGCCTATGCGGCGAAAATTCTTAAGGAGCAGATGACGATTTTCATTAATTTCGACGAAGCCGTTGAACCTTCTCCGGAAAGTCATATCAGTGAAGGGGAGTCGTCCGAATTCAATGAGAATCTGTATCGCAGCGTCGAGGAACTCGAGCTTTCCGTTCGCAGTGCCAATTGTCTTAAGAATGCCGATATTCATAAGATCTACCAACTTGTGAGCAAGACCGAGGCTGAGATGCTGAAGACGAAAAATTTCGGCCGCAAGTCTCTGAATGAAATCAAAGAGGTTTTGTCGGAGATGGGTCTCACTCTGGGAATGAAACTGGAAGGCTTTGTACCACCTGAGGAAGAGGCCGAAGAAGGAGAATAGGCGGTTCTATGAGACATCGAAGAGCTGGAATAAAATTAAATCGGACGGTAAGCCACAGGAAAGCCATGTTTCGCAACATGGTGACATCCCTGTTCAAGCACGAACGGATTCGTACGACAGACGCCAAAGCCAAGGAAGTCCGGCGTTGGGCCGATCAGCTGGTGACGCTGGCCAAACGCGGTGATCTGCATGCGCGGCGCCAGGCTATGGCGATAATTCGTGAAAAAGAAGTCGTTCATAAATTGTTTGCGGATGCCCCCAAGCGATTTGCCGATGTCAATGGCGGCTATACGCGTGTTGTCAAGATCGGATTCCGCCCGGGTGACGCCGCACCCGTTTCATTAGTGGAACTGGTCACACCGGAGCCCAAAAAGAAAAAGAAACCCCGCCGCAAAAAGAAGAAGGCTACCGTGGCGGAAACGCCGGCTGCCAGTGTGACCGAAACACAAGCTGGGGAAGCCGAAGCGGCTACGGAAGAGGCTCCGACCGAGGCTGCGACTGAAACCGCTGCGACGGAAACGGCTGAAAAGCCGGAAACGGAAGAGGATGCGGTCGAAGTCCAAGCTGAAAGCGAAGCCGCTCAGGAGGCTGAAGCCGAGGCCTTGCCGGAAGAACCCGAAGCGGGCGAAAATAAAGACGAAAAATAAGGTCGCGTCCGATGACGATCTGCCGTTAAGCCCCGCCGTTGTGACGGCGGGGCTTTTTTGTTGAACGGGTTTTAGGATAGCGGTGGGGTTATGCCGCATCTGCAAATCTTCGATAAAGGATCGTGAACCATGACCGTCAAGCTTTACAATACGTTGTCGCGAACCAAGGAGATCTTCAAACCGATTCGGGCCCGGGAAGTCGGGTTGTACACCTGTGGGCCGACGGTCTACAATTATGCCCATATTGGCAATTTGAGGACCTATCTTTTCGAAGATATCCTGAAGCGTACCCTGGTCTACAATGGCTATACGGTCAAGCATGTCATGAACATTACGGATGTGGGGCATCTGACCGGTGACCGCGATATGGGGGAGGACAAGCTGGAGAAGGGAGCCCAGCGCGAGGGAAAAACCGCCTGGGAGATTGCCGCCTATTACACCCGTGCTTTTCAGAAGGATATCGAGCGGCTGAATATTCTGGACCCGACCATATGGTGCAAGGCCACGGATACCATCCCCGAACAGATCGCCCTTATCCGGACATTGGAAGAAAAAGGATTCACCTATCATACGCGTGACGGTATCTATTTCGATACGGCGCGCTTTCCCGATTATACGCGCCTTTCCCATCAGAACCTGGACGCCTTGCAGGAGGGTGCGCGGGTGGAAAAGAACCCCGAGAAACGCAATGCCACCGATTTCGCCCTGTGGAAATTTTCGCCTGAAGGGGTTCAGCGGCAAATGGAGTGGGATTCCCCATGGGGTGTCGGTTTCCCGGGGTGGCACATCGAATGTTCCGCCATGAGCATGAAATACCTGAGGGATCAATTGGACATCCACTGCGGCGGTACCGATCACATCGACGTACACCACACGAATGAGATCGCCCAGTCGGAAGCCGCCACCGGCAAACCGTTTTTTAACTTCTGGATGCACGGCGCTTTTCTGATCATTGCCGGCGGGAAAAAAATGGCCAAGAGCGAGGGCAACTTCCTTACGCTGGAAAATGCCTTCGTCAACCAGGCAATCGACCCGCTTGCCTATCGCTTCGCCGCCTTTTTGACCCATTACCGCAAACCCATGGAATACAGCGCCGACGCGATTGAAGGGGCCCGGAACGGGCTTCAGCATTTACGCAATCAGGTGCGCACCCTCCAAGAAAAAGCGGGCGATATCGCGGCACAAGGCACCGGCAATGCGGAATTCCGTGCAAAGTTCATGACTGAAATCAACGATGATTTAAATATGCCCCGCGCCATGGCCGTGGTTCAGGAACTATTGAAATCGGATTTGGATGCGTCCGTAAAACTGGCGACCCTTTATGATTTTGACAATGTGCTGGGATTCGACTTGGCCCAGGTCGACCAGGAAGAAAAGCTGCCGGAAGACATTCAGCGCATGGCCGATGAGCGTCTGCAAGCCCGGGCGGACAAGAATTGGGCGCTTTCGGATGAACTGCGTGACGCCATCCAGGACCGGGGTTATCTTGTCCAGGATACCCCCCAGGGCACGAAAGTTTTTAAACCCTGACGGGTTGAGGGGACATGGCCGGACCGTGCTGATGCACCCTTTACCCCGCACCTTGTGAATATGACGACAGGAGGCCTTTCGTGGGACGAATGCTTAAAAAATTAGCGATCATAATCCTTCTGACCGCCACTGCCGGTGCCCTTTCCGGGTGCGGCTACAATACGATGCAACGCCTCGAGGAAGCGGTTTTCAAAAGCTGGGGCGATGTGGAGTCCAACCTGCAGCGCCGGGCCGATTTGATCCCCAATCTGGTCGAGGTGGTCAAAGGTTATGCGGCCCACGAGAAAGAAACCCTGACGGCCGTGGTGGACGCCCGCGCCAAGGCAACCTCGGTGCAGCTGTCGGCGGAGGATCTTGGAAATCCTCAGGCCATGCAGCAACTACAGGCCGCGCAGGGGGCGCTTTCCTCTGCTCTGGCCCGGCTCATGGTGGTGGTGGAGCGCTACCCGGATCTCAAGGCGAACCAGAATTTTCTCGATCTCCAAAACCAGCTGGAGGGCACTGAAAACCGCATCAATGTGGCGCGTCAACGCTACAACAAGGCGGTGGAAAGCTTCAATTACGCCATCCGGAAATTTCCCAACAGTTTGACGAATTCGATGTTATTGCACTTGGAACGCAAAGAATATTTCAAGGCCGATGCGGCGGCGCAGCAGGTTCCCACCGTCAACTTTTCGGATTAGGCGCCCATGTGTTCATTGTCATCGGTTCATAGGCGGGGGCGCTGGGTCTTGCTTGTTGCCGTCTGCCTGCTGGTCCCCATGGCGGCTCACGCCCTGGATGTGCCACCGCTCAAGGGGCGGGTCAATGACTATGGCGGTATGCTTGCCGGCGCCACCGAGCAGCATCTCAACCGTATCCTGCAGGATCTCGAAGCTTCCGACGGCACCCAGATCGTGGTTTTGACGATTCCCTCGCTTGAGGGAGACAGTCTGGAAGATTTTTCCATCCGTGTGGCGGACCAGTGGCAAATCGGACAGGCGAATCGGGACAATGGGGCGATTCTGTTGATTTCCAAAGCGGATCGCAAACTGCGTATCGAGGTGGGCTATGGGCTGGAAGGCCGCCTGACCGATTTGATGGCCGGCCGTATTATTCGGGATGTCATTGTCCCCCGGTTCAAGGCCGGCCAGATCGACCAGGGGATTTTGGATGGTGTGGGGGCCATGGCCAGCGTGGTTCGGGGTGAATTCAAGGCCTCCGAAGCACCGTCTCGAAGCCGGGGAACAGGGCGCAGTGGGGGCAACGGCCTTTTTGGACTGATGATTGCCCTGTTTATTCTGAATGTCCTGGGGCGATTGCGCCGCTCGTTGGGCGCCCTGGCCGGAGCTGTCATTGTCCCCATCATCGGAACGGCGATCTTCGGTTTCAGCCTGACTTTGCTGGCCCTGTTGATTCCGATCGGCATCGTGGGCGGTTTGTTCGCGGGGCTCCTGGGCTCACCCTTGGCTTTCGGGCACACGGGGCATCGCTCCGGGAGGGGCGGATTCTGGATCGGGGGCAGTGGTGGCGGTTTCGGTGGTGGCGGATTTGGCGGCTTTAGTGGTGGGGGTGGCGGCTTCGGAGGCGGTGGGGCTTCCGGAGGCTGGTAATACTCACCCCCCGGCGCAGAGGTTAAAAGGGCTTGATGAAGGATTTGACCCGACAATTTTTGAGTGACACCGACAGAACCGCGATAGAGGCTGCGGTGACGGCGGCTGAAAAGAAAACCTCCGGCGAGATCGTCCCCATGGTGGTCTCGGCCAGCTACCATTATCCCATGGCCGACGTCATCGGTGGCCTCGCCCTGGCACTGCCCGCAACGTTTCTGCTGACGCCGCTGATCGGAGGGATGTTATGGCTGGGCACCTGGAACCTTTGGGTGTTTCTGGGGCTTTTCACCCTGCTGTTTATCCTGGGCCAGGCCATTGTTCGCCGGTCACTGGCGCTCAGGCGGGTTTTTATTTCCAATCGGGAAATCGATGCCGAAGTCCAAGAGGCGGCCATGACCGGTTTCTTCACCAAAGGGCTCTACCGGACAAGGGACGAAACCGGGGTGCTCATTTTTATTTCCCTTTTCGAACGCCGGGTGTGGATTCTCGCGGACCGGGGCATAGACCGCAAGGTGGCCCCGGGGCAGTGGGATGACCTGGTTGCTGTCATCGTCGAGGGTATCAAACAAAAGCGGACAGCGGCGGCGATCTGTGAAGCGGTCGAACGTGCCGGAGATCTTCTGGCCCACCATTTCCCGATTCGTGAAGACGATCAGGACGAATTGTCCAATCTGATCGTGGAGGATTAGTCGGTTTCGATTTCCCGGGCAGCAAGCTGCATCACCCGACCCAACGAGCTGTCAAAAGACAGTGCTCTAAGAAAAGTATCATTTACCTTCCATCTTTTTCTCAGATCAGGGGAATTGCGTCAGTCGTGTCATTGAGGGCTGTTGTCTTATAATGAAAGGCAGCGCCGACCGATACGTTTTTGAATTCGTCCAATGGCATAAATCTTCTAAAAAAATAATGGCGGGATGGCCCAACCTATAAAGATGTAAAGTTTTGATAGAAGATGACCGTGGCCGGACTGGTGACAGTGGGATCGGTCACCACGTTGATGCATGCCGGTTTGCCCGACGCCACGGCCCGCTCAATGGCCGGGATGACATCTTCATCCTTTTCGACCAGTTCGCCATATCCCCCGAGCCCCGCGACCATTTTTTCGTAATGGCGCATGCCTAACTCCGAGCAGGTGCACCGCTCTTCCCCGAGACTGACTTCTTGGGAGTGTTTGATCATGCCCCAGGCGCAGTCGTTGTTGACAATACAGACAATGGGGATGTTGTGCCGAACGCAGGTATCGAATTCCATGCTGTTGAACCCGAAGGAGCCATCCCCGTTCAGGACGATGACCGGTTTGTCGGGATGGGTGAGTTTGCCGGCCATGGCAAAGGGAATTCCGGTGCCCAGGCATCCCAGCAGCGCGCTGGCCGGCACCTGAACGCCGGACTTGTGCCGCGACAAGAATCCCGCCAGCCCGAAATAGCTCGTGTCCCCCCCATCGGCGACATAGTAGGCGTCGTCGCCGAACACCTTCATGATTTGCGCCACCAGCCGGTTGGGATGGATCGGATCCGCTGCTTTTTCCCGCTGCTCCAGTTCGGTGACCATGAAGGCGGCATAGGCTTTCCGCAATTTGGCGATCCACTCGCTGTGGGAACGGTCGTCAAGCAGGGGCAGCAGCTGTTCGAAAACGGTGCCGCAATCTCCCACCAGTCCGACGGCAGCGGAACGGTTGCGGTCGATTTCGGTGGGGTCATTATCGATCCTGATAACGCTGGCATCAGGAAATAACTTGCCGGACTGAAGTACCCAGTTGAAGCGGATGCCGGCGGCCACAATTACGTCCGCCTGGGGCAAGCCGGTCATCAGGCCGGTAAACCCCCCGTCGTTGATACACTGGGCGTGGTTGTCCGGCAGGGCTCCCCGGCCATTGTTGAGGAGCGCGAAGGGCAGGCCGGTTTTATCCATCAATGCGGTCAGCGCGTCACCGCAGGGGCTGAACCCCACACCACTGCCCCCCATGAACAGGGGGCGTTTGGCGTTGTTGATCAGCCTGGCGGCGGCTTCAAGTTCTTCCGGGGCGGGGGAGACCACCGTACGGTGGTTTTGACGGGCTGGAATGGCAACGGCATCCAGGTCGGCCTGGGCGAAGAGAATATCCGGCGGGAGTTCCAGGAAGACCGGGCCGGGCCGACCCATGGTCGCCTGGCGGAAGGCGATATTGAGATATTCAGGAATTCGTTTGATGTCGTAACAGGTGGCACACCATTTGGTGATCGGCTTGACCATGTCCACCTGATTCATTTCCTGAAGGGCGCCGGTCAGATCATCCCGCAGGGGATGGCGTCCACACAGGACGACGAGGGGGGCGTTGTCCAGGTGGGCGTTGGCAATACCGGTCAGGGCGTTGGTAAAGCCGGGGCCGGCCGTCACCAGGCACACCCCCGGTTGGTTGTTGTAGATGGACCAGGCATGGGCCATCATGGCCGCTGCCTGTTCGTGCCGCACATCGATGGCCCGAATGTGATATTCGGTAAACCCATCCAGCAGGGGTTCGATATGGCCGCCGGAAAGGGTGAAGACGATTTTGACGTTTTCAACTTCCTGCATGTATTTGGCGGCAAGATGTCCACCGGAAATGTGTGCCATGGGGCCTCCTGTAATCGATTCGAAGGTGGATGCACTCAGGCGGCACGCGGGCGGCGGCCACCGGGCGTGTTCTGGCGGTTTTACATAATCAGTTTCAACCCGTCTTCAAACCACTGGGCGTAGACGCTCATGCCTTCAACGCGCAGCTTGCCTTCCGCCGCGGCGTTGAAGGAAGCGTCCGGCTTTTTCGAGGTCATTACCGCAAAACCGGTTGCGGCGTCCTTCCAGACCAGGGCGGCGTCGAAGTTGGCGTGGGGGCCGGCCATGGATGCAAATCGGCCCTTGTCGAAAACAAAGAGACGGGCCCGTTGATCGTCGTCGGTCTTGATGAGAATTCGGGCCTGTGCCTTGCTGATGTAGGATTTGAAACGGGCGTTGGTGAACGCGGCGATTTTTATAATCCAGGCCAGGGCCAGCAGAAGCACGGAAAACCGCATGGTGGACTCCTTGCGGAAAGCGTTAGGTCAAAAGTTTCTAAGGAAACGCAACGACGGTTTTGATGGCTTGGTGCGCGCTTTTTTTAAGGTTGACCTCGATCATCCGCCGATAGTCTTCGAGGGCAAACCGATGGGTCACCAATGGTTCGGTGTGCAGTTTTCGTCGCGCAATCATATCGAGGGCCGCCTGAAAAACCGGCTGCCGCTTGCCATCGATCAGTCCCATGCCATAGGCGTAGACGCCCTTGATGGTCTGAAGCTTGAGCCAGAGCGGGGTCAAATCGACTTTTACATCACCCCCGATGCCGACCACGCTCAGGGTCCCCATGGCCGTCAGAAGCCGCATGGCCAGGTTCAGGGTGGCGCTTACCCCCACGGTATCGTAAATGCGCTCAAACCCGCCGACCGGAATCTCCATCCCCAGCATGGGTTTGTATATCCGGGCGCCGGTCATCCGGGCCGTCTGATCGAAGACGGATTTCTTTTCAATAATGGTGTCCGCACCGGCTTCTTCGGCCATGTGCGCGGCATGGGGGGCCGGTTCGATGACGGCGATATGGCAGTCCGGCACCAGGGCGCGCAGACACTGGATCACCAGGTTCCCGATAACCCCGCCGCCGATGACCAGGCAGTGGTCGTCTTTCTCCGGCGGATTGTCGACAACCGTCTGCAATGCCACCGCGGCAGGTTCGGTCATGACGGCCGCTTCGTCGGAGGTGGTGTCCGGCACCCGGGTCAATTGGTGCTGATGGGCGACAATATGAGGTGCAAACCCGCCGTTGATACCGCTGTTGATGCCAATGAACATGCCAGGCGGCAGACAGCCTTCGGCATAGTTTTCACAGTTTCCCGGGCGGCCGGCCCGGCAGCTCCGGCAAACCGGCTCGATGCCGCGGGTAATACAGCTCAAAGTGGGGTTGACGACCACCCGGTCCCCCGGATGGAAGCCGCGTACAGCCTCCCCGGCCTGAATAATCCGGCCGACGACTTCATGGCCCGGTACGCAGGGGAACGAGGTAAACGGAGAGGCTGTGGGGGAATCATGCAGGAGGATCAGGTTGAGATCGCTCCCGCAGAACCCGCAGTAGGTTGTCTCGATTTTAACCCAGTCCGGAGAGGGAAGAACGGGATCGGGGATGTCGGTTAGTTTTACGGTCCTGGCCGGCCCCTGGTAGAAAACGCGTGGGCCGAAGAAAGTGCGGAGGGTTTTGGCGGCAAGAAATCGTGCCGGGGTTACATTGAATTGTAATGCCTTCACGCAGCCTCTTTCTCAACCAGCGGTATAGTTATCAGCAGCAATTCTCGAACCGACTGCATTCGATGTGAAGGGAAATGCAGGAAACAGCCTCAGGCTCCGAATTTAATTCAAATTCTAATTAGCTTTTAGGCAGCATGTAACGAAAGGGGGGGATTGTCAACTCATTTTTTGAGTGAATACTGGAGCCGTTTGTCTTTTAAGTTGGATGGTGCGGCCCGAGCGGATCCAAGCAGGCGGCACAGAGTTTTGATTTGAGTAGATACATAACATATTGTAATTATAATACGTTGTTGACAGCTGCGAAGACCCTGGTTATTTTTTTATAAATAAATAACCTTACATGCTCCAGGTTGCTTTCAGGCGCTCAACCACGAACGGATGTCTGTTTCATCTCTCCGGCGGATTCTGGTACGCAAGCGATTGCGGCATTACCTTTCTGTTCAGAATTTTCGTTATCGAAATCGATTTCCTAATACACCTATCGGCTAATTGAGGCAGGCTGTTTTCAATGCCCCCTGATGCCACCATACCTTTTGCCGATGGAGGCCGTAAATGAAAGGCCGCATCACCCTTATCCTGGCATTCTTGAGTGCGATTTTTTCGACGGTGTCCGCTTCCGAACTCACCATTTTGACGGAGAATCTGCCGCCTTTGAATTATGTCCAGGATGGCCAGCTGGTGGGCCCATCCGTTGATATGGTTCGGGAAATCCAAAGGCGTGTCGGCTCCACCGCCGCCATCCGGGTCTATCCCTGGGCCCGGGCCTACAAGATGGCGCTGGAAGAGGACAATGTCGTCCTGTTCAGCACCACCTACACCCAAGACCGGCACGACAAATTCAAATGGGTCGGCCCGCTGGCAACCAAGCGCGATATCCTCGTGGCCCGTAAAAACGCCGGGGTCAAGATCACCACTCTGGAGCAGGCCAAAGCCGTTAAGCGCATCGGCACCCTCCGGGATGATACCCGGGAGCGGTTTCTCCAGAAGCACGGATTCACCAACCTGGAATCGGTTTCCGACGAGCAGAAAAATGCCCAGAAACTCATGCTGGGGCGCATCGATCTGTGGGCCTATAAAATACCGGGCCTGAAAACCGTCTGCCTTCTGGCCGGGGTGGATGTCGACACCTTTGAAGAAGTCCTCCATCTTCGCAAAATCGATGTCATGATCGCTTTTTCGAAACGCACCGACGATAGCATTGTCGACAAATGGCGGCAGGCTTTTGAAGATATGCAGTCGGATGGCACAATCGTGGGAATTCAGCGGAGGTGGAACGCCCGATTGGAAGACAGGCCCTTCCCGGAGATTGAAGTAAATCCCTGACCAGAGGTGGGAGGCACGGGATCGGCAGGGTGCTCCCTCATTGATCGAAATTAGATGCTTTTCCCGAGGACATGCGGACGTGCGGCAATCGGCTAAACCTTCCCCTGACGGAAAGTTTGTCAGTGTCAGTCGACGCTTTAGCTATGGTCTGATCGGCGTGGTTACCCTGCTGTTGGCTATTTTCGCCCTGGTGGGGATTTGGATCAATATCCAGCGCATGGACCGCGAACTGGAGGCGCGGCTGGACAACGCCCTCATGCTGGCCCAAACCAGCCTGCCCACCCCCCTTTGGAACCTGGACCGCCATGTGGTCCGGGATTTTGTGGAGGCGCTCTTCCTCGATGAAACCATCGTATATACGAAAATTGTTTCGGACGATGACGTTATCGTAGATAAAGCGCGTTTTGTTCGCCAGGGGGTGCACATCGCGAGCAAAGCCGCTGCCGAGGAATGGCACGAACCCGGCTTTCTGAGCAGATCCCTGGCCATCCGCTTCGAAGACAATCCGGTCGGTGAAATATCGATTGTGGTTTCGCGACAGACCCTCCAAGAAAAAGCACGACTGCAAATCTACGGTATCATCGCTCTGGCGGTTCTGTTGATTGCAGCGATTTGGTTTACCTCGGTTGTCATCACCCGGAAATATGTAGCCCGACCCTTGCTGGCACTGCAACAGTCGGCCTCCCGCATCGCCCGGGGCGATTTGAACACGGACGTGGATATCAGCGGCAGTGGGGAGATCGGGCTTCTGGCCCGGCATCTTGACGGCATGCGCGGATCCATCCATCAGCTTTTCGAAGCCCTCAACGACAGCAAGGCCAAACTGGAGGAATACAGCCGAACCCTGGAGAAGAAGGTCGTGGAGCGCACCGGTGAATTGGCCCGCACGGTGGAAGAGCTCCAGGCGCTGGCGGGGGTCAGCCGGACCATCAGTTCCTCCCTCGATATCGAAATCGTTCTGGCCAGGATCGTCCGCCACGCGGTGCAACTTTCCAAGACGGATGCCGGCACCTTATATGAGGTTGATGAAACCGGGCGGGTGTTCACACCCCGGATCAATTTTGGCCTGGATGATGCCTACATTGATGCTTTGCGCAAAGCCGGCCCGCGCCCGGGGGATGAATCGGCGGTCAGCCGTGCCCTTTTGAAGCGGGAACCCTACCAGATACCGGACCTTTCCGGCGACAATGCCTACCCCTTGGACTATGTGAAGGCGGCTGGCTATCGCGCTCTGCTGGCTGTCCCCCTCATGCGGGAAGATCGTCTCATTGGCGGGCTGGTGGTCCGGCGCAAGCACCCCGGTGAATTCCCGCCGCGGGTGACCGACCTGTTGCAGGCCTTCGCCGCCCAGTCGGTGATTGCCATGGACAACGCCAGTCTGTTCCGCGAAATCGAAGCGAAAAGCCATGAGATTGCCTTGGCCAACCGCCACAAATCCGAATTCCTGGCCAACATGAGCCATGAACTGCGTACCCCCCTCAACGCCATCCTCGGTTATACCGAATTGATTCTCGACAATATCTACGGTGAGGTTCCCGAAACAATTCGGGACGTGCTGGAGCGACTGGAGCAAAACGGTCACCACCTGCTCAACCTCATCAACGATGTGCTGGATCTTTCCAAGATCGAAGCCGGGCGGCTGACTCTCGCGTTGAACGACTACGCCATGGGCGAAGTGGTGCAGACCGTCATGACCGCAGTGGAAGGGCTGGCCGCCGAGAAGAACCTGACCCTCAAAGTGGCGCTCCCGGACAGCTTGCCGACCGGCAGAGGCGATGCCCAGCGCATTGCCCAGGTGTTCATGAACCTCGTCGGGAACGCCGTCAAGTTCACCGCGGCGGGGGAGATCAAAGTGACGGTTTCCGAAGAGGGCCGGCAGTTTTGCGTGGCGGTTTCCGACACCGGCTGCGGATTGGCCGAACCGGACCAGGAGCGCATTTTCAAAGAGTTTCATCAGGTGGACGGATCCAGCACCCGGGAGAAGGGGGGCACCGGCCTCGGCCTTGCCATTGCCAAGCGGATTGTCGAGATGCACGGGGGGCGCATTTGGGTGGATTCGGTCGCCGGCCAGGGCGCCACCTTTCGCTTTACGCTGCCGGTGCGGGTGGACAGGCAGAGGGGTAAAATATGTCAAGAACAATCCTGATTGTCGAAGACCAGGACGACAACCGGCGCATCATGCGGGATCTTCTGACAAGCGGCGGCTACGCGGTGATCGAGGCGGTGACGGGCCTGGACGGTGTCCGGGCGGCCGAAGCCCACCGCCCGGACCTGATTCTGATGGATGTGCAGCTGCCGGGTCTGGACGGCTATGAGGCCACCCGCCGCATCAAGGCCCATCCGGATCTGGGCGCCATACCGATCATCATTGTCACCTCCTACGCCTTGAGCGGCGACGACATCAAGGCCTATGCCGCCGGTTGTGATGATTATGTGGCCAAACCCTTCAGCCCGCGTCAGCTGCTGGCCAAAGTGCGCGGTTATCTGGACTGAAGGCGCCTGTAGAGGAGGGCCCATGCGTTCCCCCCCGTTGATTCTGGCCGTGGACGACAACCCGTCCGGCTTGGAGATCATCGCCGCCCGCCTGACGGCCAGCGGCTACCGGGTCATCACCGCCACCGACGGTGAGGCGGGGCTGGCCGCGGCCAGGGCGCAGCAACCCGATTTGATCCTGCTGGATGTCATGATGCCCAAGCTGGACGGCATCGAAGTCTGCCGGCGCCTCAAAGCGGATGCCGCCCTGCCGTTCATGCCGATTATCATGGTCACGGCGAAAACGGATTCCAAGGACATCGTGGCCGGACTGGAAGCGGGCAGTGACGAATATCTCACCAAGCCGGTGGACCATGCCAGCCTGATTGCCCGGGTCAAGTCCATGCTGCGGATCAAGGATTTGCATGACACCGTCCAGACCCAGGCCGCGCAACTCCAAACGCAACTCAAAACCGCCGCCAGGATCCAATCCCTTTTTTGGCCCCTGATGCCCGAAATCGGTTTGCACGATCATATCTGGGCGATCTCCCGGCCGGCCTCTTATGTGGGCGGCGATCTTTACGACGTGATCGCGTTGCCGGATGGCAGTGTCCTCTTCTATGTGGCCGATGTCGCGGGCAAGGGCGTTCCGGCGGCCCTCATCATGGCGGCCTTGTCCACCCAAATCCGTGCCCAGGCCTTGCGGCAAAGCGACATCGCCCGCCTCCTGGCCGTGGTCAACACCACCTTCCACGATCTGGCGGCGGAAGAAGGCTTTTTTGCCACTGTCGTGCTGGGGCGGTTCTGGACGGCCGACGGCCGGATGGAGCTTGTTTCGGCGGGGCACCTGGCACCGGTGCGCATTGCGGCCGGCCGCGGGGATGCGATCGCCCTGGCCCAAGGGCTGGCGGTGGGCGTTACCCCGGATGTGGCCTATGAAAGATCGGAAACCCGGCTTTCAGCCGGAGAAGCCATGCTTTTTTTTTCCGATGGGGTTATCGAAGCCGAGAATGATCGTAATGAACGGTTTGAAACCGAACGGGTTCTATCGCATATCGGGCAAAGCGAGGGACCGCCCTGGGGGCAAGGGCTGCTGGCCGCAGTCGATCGCTGGCGAGGGGATGCCGCTGTCAGCGATGACCTTACCATCCTGGAAATCTGGCGTGACGCGACGTGATTACACTGCCCAGAGAGGAGGCCTTGCCATCACCGATACAGATGGAAGGCCTTACCAGGCCACGAATTGAATGGTCAGGTAGAGATCCCCTCTTTCACCGGTGTTTGAAGTCCGGCCCATGCCCCGCAGGCGCAGGGTGTTGCCTTCCTTGATGCCGGGCGGCACGTTGACGCGCAGGGTCCGGCGGCGGAAGCCCTGGGGGATTGTGACGTATTTGCTGGTGCCGGTCATGGCCTCGAAGGCCGTAATGGGGAGGCTGTCGTAGAGGTGGAGGGAACCGGACTTGCCGCCCGGGTGCAGCATCTGGAGGCGATGGGAGGTCTTTTTGGCCGTGGTGGATCGGATTTTTTGGGACAGTCCGGCCGCGGGCACCCGGTCGATCAGTTTAAGCAGCACCATGCCGGCGATGAAACCGCCGATATGGGCCCACCAGGCAATTCCGGTGGCGCTGCCGTGGCTGCCCGCGGCGCTGATGAACTGGAGGGCAAACCAGAGGCCCAGAAAGATAAAGGCCGGAATTTCGAACAGCCAGGGAATGATGATGATCGGGACCAGGGTCAGGATCTTGGCCTTCGGGTGGAGAAGAAAATAGGCGCCCATGACGCCGGCCACGGCCCCGCTGGCCCCGATGGTCGGCACCTGGGAGTTCATATTGAGCGCCATGTGGGACAGCCCCGAGATCAGCCCGGCCGCCAGGTAGAATCCGAGGTAACGCAGCGACCCCAGACGGTCTTCCACGTTGTCCCCGAAAATCCAGAGGCTCCACATGTTGAAGAGAATGTGCGTGAAGCCGCCGTGCAGGAACATATAGGAGATCAGGGAAAACAGGTTGCTGGCCGTGCCGAAATAGGCGGACAATGCCGGATGGGTGAATTTGGCCGGCACCAGGCCGTAGGTGTAGACGAAACGGGCTTCATTGGCGCCCTGGGTGAGCTGGATCAGGAAAACCAGGATATTGACCCCGATCAACAGGTTGTTGACCACCGGCACGTTCTTCGAGCGGATATTGTCGCGCAGAGGGATCATGGTCTTCCGATCGACTGCGGTTGACGGGCCTGTCAGGAAGCGTTCGTGATGGCCATGCTGATGTCCACGGCCACGGCCGAATGGGTCAGGGCCCCCACCGACACGATGTCCACCCCGCTGGCCGCCAGGGCTGCCAGGTTGTCGCGGGTAATGCCGCCGGATACTTCCACCAGGGCCCGTCCGTCAATCAGGCGCACGGCTTCCCGGATGGTATCCGGCCCCATGTTGTCCAGCATAATGATATCGGCCCCGGCATCGGCGGCTTCCTGTGCTTCGGCCGGTGTACCGACTTCGACTTCCAGTTTGAGGGTGTGGGGCGCCCGCCGGCGCGCTTTTTCCAGGGCGGGCCGGATGCCGCCGCAGATGGCCACGTGGTTGTCCTTGATGAGGATGCCGTCGCTCAGACTCATGCGGTGATTGGCGGCCCCCCCGATGCGGACGGCATATTTTTCCAGGGCCCGCCATCCGGGCGTGGTTTTGCGGGTATCCACCAGGCGTACGGCGGTGTCCGGCAGGCTGTCCAGGTAGCGGCGCACGTGGGTGGCGATACCGGAGAGCCGCTGCAGAAAATTGAGGGCGGTGCGCTCGCCGGTCAGCAGGGGCTGCAGGCGTCCCTGAATTTTCATGATGCCGTCGCCGGGTTCGAAGGTATCGCCATCGGTGCCGGCTTCCTGGAAATGGATGGCCGGATCCAGCCGCCGGAAAACGTCCCGGGCCACCGGCAAGCCGGCCAGCACCAGATATTCTTTGGCCTTGATGACCGCTTCCCCCTCGGCATCTTCCGGGATCAGGGTCTCGGTGGTGATGTCGCCCGTCCCGATATCCTCTTCCAGGGCAAGATCGATCAGGCGATTCAGCGCATGTTGGGATGTCATGGTGATGCTACGCTCGCTTTGTATGGGTCAGAGCCCTTCATCGTTGGTGACGGTTCCGGATCAGGAGGCCAGGGCTTCGATCCGGGACAGGTGCATTTCCAACGCTTCCCGCTTTTCCGCAAAGGCGGCATGCTGGCCCTTGACCTTGTCGACGACGGCTGCGGGGGCCTTTTTCAGGAAGTCTTCGTTGCCGAGCTTTTTGTTAAGGACGGTGAGTTCGCTGTCGACTTTCCCGATTTCCTTTGTCAGGCGGGCGGCTTCCTGGTTGAAGTCGATGATGCCCTCCAGGGATACGAAAATAGTGGCGCCCTCGATAACGGCCGTGGCGGCCGCCTTGGGCTTTGCGCCCACTTTTTCAATCGCCAGGCTTTCGAGCCGGGCCAGGTTGGTGATCAGGGCCAGGTGATCCTGCAACGTTTTTGCCACCGGGTCGTCATCGGTCTGCACCACCACCGTAAGCTTCAGGGCCGGGGCGATGTTCATCTCGCCCCGGATGTTACGGATGCCGGTGATGATCCCGATCACGAGTTCCATGTCGGCTTCGGCCTGTTCATCCAGGGCCACGCCGGCGCTGTTGGCATCCGGATAGGCGGCCTGCATGATGGAACCGTCGGTTCCGGGCAGTTTGTGCCAGATCTCTTCGGTGACAAAGGGCATCAGCGGATGCAGGACCACCAGCGTGTCTTTGAGAACGCGGTAGAGGACATCCAGGGCGGCCTGTTTTTGGTCGGCATCGTTACCGTACAGAGCCGGTTTGGACGCTTCCAGATACCAGTCGCAGAACTCGTGCCAGATAAATTTATACAGGGCTGCGGCGGCTTCGTTGAAGCGATAATCATCCAGGGCGTCAGCGACTTTGCTGCTCATGCGGCTGAGGCGTGACAGGATCCAGCGGTCCGCCAGGGAAAGCTTGGTGCGATCGATTTCCCCGCCGGCCTTTTGGATGTGCATCAGGCTGAACCGCGCCGCGTTCCAGAGTTTGTTCACGAAATGGCGGTAACCCTCGACCCGTTTTTCGGACATCTTGACATCCCGGCCCTGGACGGCGAAGGCGGCCAGGGTGAACCGGAAGGCATCGGCGCCGTATTCGTCGATGACCGTCAGGGGATCGATGACGTTGCCCTTGGACTTGCTCATTTTCTTGCCGTGCTCGTCCCGTACCAGGGCATGCACGTAGACATCGTGGAAAGGGATGTCGTCCATGAAGTGCAGCCCCATCATCATCATGCGGGCCACCCAGAAAAAGAGGATGTCGAAACCGGTCACCAGAACGGACGTGGGGTAGAAGGTTTTCAACAGATCGGTTTCTTCCGGCCAGCCCATGGTGGAGAAGGGCCACAGGGCCGAAGAAAACCAGGTGTCCAGCACGTCGGTGTCCTGAACCAGGTCGCTGCCCTGGCAGGCGGGGCAGGTGGTCGGCGCTTCCATGGCCACCACCATCTCGCCGCAGGCCGCACAGGTCCAGGCCGGAATCTGGTGGCCCCACCAGATCTGGCGGGAGATGCACCAGTCCCGGATATTCTCCAGCCAGTCGAAATAGGTCTTTTCCCAACTTGCAGGGATGATGCGGGTTTTCCCCGATTTGACCGCCGCAATGGCTTTTTCGGCCAGGGGTTTGGCCGCCACGAACCATTGCCGGGAGAGATTGGGCTCCACCACTTCTTTGCAGCGGTAGCAGTGGCCCACACTGTGGCGGTGAGGTTCGATTTTGACCAGCAGCCCCTCTTCCTCGAGGGCTTTGACCACCGCCTCCCGGCAGGCCATCCGCTCCAGCCCCTTGAACGGTCCGGCTTCATCGTTCATGAAGCCGTCGTCATTGATCACTTTCACGGCGGGCAGGTCGTGCTTGCGGCCGATCTCGAAATCGTTGGGGTCGTGGGCCGGTGTGACCTTGAGGCCGCCGGTGCCGAAGGCCATGTCGACGTAGCTGTCCCGGATGATCGGGATTTCCCTGTTCAGCAGGGGCAGGATGACATGGGTGGCCGATATGGCGGTATAGCGCTCGTCGTCCGGGTTGACGGCCACGGCCGTATCGCCCAGCATGGTTTCCGGCCGGGTGGTGGCCACCACGATGGCGCCTGATCCGTCGGCGAAAGGATAGCGGATGTGGTAGAGATGGCCGTCCAGTTCTTCGTGCTCCACCTCGAGATCCGCCAGGGCCGTATGGCAGCGGTGGCACCAGTTGATGATATAGTCGCCCTGGTAGATCAATCCTTCGCGATACAACTGCACGAAAACCTTGCGGACCGCCTGGGAGAGGCCCGCATCCATGGTGAAGCGCTCACGGTTCCAGTCGCAGGAGGCGCCCAGGCTTTTGAGCTGGTTGATAATGGCGTTGCCGGATTCCTGCTTCCATTGCCATACTTTTTCGATGAATTTTTCCCGGCCCACGGCGTGGCGGGTCAAACCTTCGGCGGCCAGCTGGCGTTCGACCACATTCTGGGTGGCAATGCCGGCATGGTCGGTCCCCGGCATCCACAGGACGTTGTCGCCCTTGAGGCGCCGGTAGCGGCAGAGCACATCCTGCATGGTGTTGTTCAAGGCGTGCCCCATGTGGAGGACGCCGGTGACATTCGGCGGCGGAATGACAATGGAATAGGCGGGGGCGGCGTCTTTATCCCTGGCCGCGAAAGACCCGTTGGACTCCCAGTACTGGTACCACTTTTTTTCCACTTCGTGAGGTTCGTACCCCTTTGTCAGCACATCCGCATTCATGCAACCCACTCCTTCTTAAATTGAAAAAGGGGATTATAGAATAATCCCCACAATCGCGTTTCCAGGCCCTATTTGCTGTCGGTGTCCCCGACGGTTATGGCTTTTTCGGATCGTCCCCGAGCAACTGCGCCTTCAGGCGCTCCATTTCCGTGGAAACCGTTTTTTCGATGGCATCGTTCAGCAAGTGGTCGATTTTTTCCTTGAACATCTTTTTGATGACGTTTTCAAGCGCGGCCTCCAACTGGTCGGATTCCAGGGAGACGGGCTGGTCGTCTGCGGTTTTTTCGATGGCCGGCTGCCGGGGCGGATCTTCAGCGAGTTTGGCGTCCAGCAGATCGATGGCGTCGGAAAGTTCCTGGGTGCTCAGATTGAAATCCAGTTCGTCGGAATCGGCACCGGGTTCAATCAAACCGGCCTCCAGGTTCATGCCCAGAGAATCGAAGAGCTCGTCTTCCTTGCGGTCTTCGATATCCAGTTCCATCTCGGCAAAGGCCAGATCACCGCTGGTGGACTCTTCCACGCTGGCGGCCTGAGGCGCCTCTTCGGAAGCCTCGGCCTCGCTTTCCTCCAGCAGTATTTCGAGGGCGTTGTCTTCTTCAGGAACCACCTCGGTCAGTTCGATCACCGGATCCTCGGCCGGCGGCTGGTCCACTTCGGCCTCCGGGGCCGGAGCGGTGTCCACCACGTCGGTCAGTTCAATGATTTCATCGTCTTCGCCGGCGTCACGCGCGACAACTTCCGTCAGTTCGATGATCTCTTCGCTGGCGGTTTCCGGTGAGTCTACGACGTCCGTCAATTCGATGATGGCGTCGTCCTCTTCCGGACCCTGGGCGTCATGCGGGGGGCGTTGTTCGGCCATGGATCCCTCTTGGATGCTGGAAGCAATTATACAGCGCACCTGTCCGTCGATATAAATCGAAGGAACGCTACCACAGGGGGGGTAGAGTGTCAAGATCGAGACCCCGTCTGAAGCCGCCCCCAAAAAAGGGTTTGCACCATTTCGCTTCCCATTTTAATTAAGCCCATGCGCTATTTTTTCATCAGACCGGACGACCTGGCCGGTGAGGTCGTCACCATCGAAGGGAAGGAAGCCCGCCACATGGGCAAAGTCCTGCGGCTGAAGCCCGGTATGGTGGTTGGCCTTTCCGATGGCGGCGGCATGCAGGGCGAGGGCCGTATCCGGACCGTGACCCGGGACCAGGTGGTGTTGGAGGTGCTGAGCCGGTTTCCCTCACCCCGGGAACCGGAAGGTGAACTCGTGGTGGCCCAGGCCCTGCTGAAGGACCAGAAGATGGATCTCCTGCTGCGCCAGCTGACGGAGTTGGGCATGACCCGGTGGTGGCCCTTCCTGTCCGCCCGGTCGGTGCCCCAGCCGGACGCCAAACGCCAGGCCGCGCGCACGGCGCGCTGGGAGCGGATTGCGCGGGAGGCCGTCAAGCAGTGCCGCCGGGGGCGGGTGCCGGACATCCTGCCGAAGGGCCGGCTCGAAGATGTTGTCCGGGAGGCCGGCCAGTACGACACCTGCATCATGTTCTGGGAAGGCGCCCGCGAACCCCTGCCGGCGGTGATCGATGGCGACGCGGATTCTCCCCGGCGAGTGCTGGTGGTGGTGGGCCCGGAAGGCGGCTTTGCCGAGGAAGAGGCCGAAGCGGCCGCCCGGGCCGGCTTTCAGCTGGCTACCCTGGGGCCCCGCATCCTGCGGGCCGAAACCGCCACCCTGGCGGCCTGCACCCTGGTTCAGCATTTGTACGGCGACCTGCGCAAGGTGGTCTGACGGGCGGTGGCCGAAGGCATGGCAGGGCCATGCCTAAGCGATACGGAATCCCGGTCCCGCAACGCTATTCGGAAGATTCAAAACGCTTTCGAAATTGCTTGACAGACCGACCGAGCTGTGCCATATAGCTTGTTCGTTTTTGGCGGACCTGAAACGATCATCACGGGGACGCCGGAAAGCAAACCAGTGTGTTTGCCGAGGTAGCTCAGGCGGTAGAGCAGGGGACTGAAAATCCCCGTGTCGGCAGTTCAAATCTGTCCCTCGGCACCATATATCAAGGACTTAGCCCCATGCGGGCTAAGTCCTTTTTATTTTTGCGGGTAGCAAAGGACTTGGGATAGCCACTGGTCAGCACAGATTTTCACGGATATGGACCATCCAGGGTTTCCCACACTAATCGATGTGCAAATTACCTCTTTCTACGCTCTGTCAGTGTTTAAAAGTGTCATCAATTCTTCCGGCTTTGGGCGGCCAAATTTTTCCCCATCAAAACGAGTGCCTTTTATCGTAATTGCATAGAATTCCCAATCAATTGAAAGTTGGTCAACACAACTTATGGCGTTAAGCAAGTCTTTGCTCGATATTTTGCCAATCTTACAATCATCCGTTAAATCTTCAGAAATATCCTCGAGGAATTCTTCAGCGTCTTTGCAGCTTCTGAACATTTCGATTAAATTAACGGACTCCCAGCCTGAAATTGCTTCAATGATATCGGGCTTACCATCCGAACCCACTATAGTGAAGCCGCTTGCCCTCAAAAACATTTTTTCAAGTGGATGCTCTTTCCCCCGACGAATATGCCATATACCATTGGGTCCGCGTTTGGTTATGTGGGGGACAAGCATTATGCCACTGCAAGAATGGTGATCGATGTAAAATTGATCAAGGCACGGCCTGCCTACATGGATACGTTTTCCGTTTATCCAAAAGGCGGCTCTGTTATCGTTATCGAATTTCCATGTCCTGATGGGTTCGTTTTTCTCAAACCAGTTGATGACGTGTTTCATTGCCGTTGCCGTTTTTACACCACTGTGATTTGAAATCCGCTCAAATGCTTTCTTTGATGTAGAGGTCCATTTGTCTATTTCGGGTTCCTTTTCCGGAAAGGGAACCCACGACCAATCCAAGATGCCTTTTTCCCGTAAGTCCACAACCGCCTCAATTGCGTCAATCTCGGCATATAACTGTTCGTTGCGCAACGGAATGATGTCCGTTTTTCGCTGGAATCTTTTTATTGCTGGATTGGACTTGATGCCGGCAATATTGGCTTTCCAATCACGATTTTCAGGCGACCATATCAAGATCGCGTCTTCGATGATTGCCCTTGAACTGTTCTTTTCAGGCGTTCCGATATAAAGGCGCACATCCCGCGCCCTTTTTACCAAAACTCGGCGGATGACACTTTCAAATGGCATGAAGCCTTCCACCATGCTGATGTCTGCCATCAGGTCCAAGTCGCCGCAGTCCAGCGCCCCCTTGGCCCACGATCCGAAGGCCCACAGCGCATTGACTCGGAAAACGACCCGCTCCTTCTTATGTAAAAAACTGTTGTAATATTCTGCCTCGAACGTGATATGCGAATCGATCCGATCGGCAATATTTTTCAGGGCGCGTGTAAACGATTGTCGCGGTCGCCTTTTTTCTTCAATCACAATCATCTCCTAATCACCGTGTTTTATTTGTGCCGAAAGGGCGGGATCCTTTTTTTACGGGTAATTTTTGGGCCCGAATTTCCGTCTATTATCGCCAAATCCATCCTCACCTTTTTCGGGTTGAGAATGCGGCGTGTTTCATTCAGTAGATTTTGATGACAATCGCGCAGCTTTCTTCCTGAACCACATGGGCAGATTTCATGGCCTTTCGGCGGTTTTTTCCTTTCAAGCAATTTCATGAAACCTACAATGATCTTATCGCCGCTCATTCCGAGAATATCGGTATAAAACTCAAAAATGCCCTTGTTTCCATGCGACCTTCCACCCCAGGAAGGCGGGTAACCGAATGCGTCATAATAGGCTTGCCAGGCTAAGAACGGAGCAACCAGTTTCTCGATGAAATCAACCAGGTTTGACCCGGGAGGCCAATGCAGCTCAATTTCGCTATTAACAGCAAGGCAGGCTTGCCCATTAAAGGGGATATGGCGATCGATATTTTCAGTCGGCAATTTGGGATCGTTGCCAAACAAAACTGGTGGCAATTTGGGATAATTTGGAGGTGTCCATAGGGTGATGCCATACTCGATTTCACCACGCCCGTCTTTTGCTTGGATCGAATATGTCCCATGGGCGATAGCGCATTCAGTGTTTGTTAATACGGCTGAATTGATAGGAAAACCCGGCGCGACAACTGAGAGCATCATCAGCTCGCATGCTTCCGCCAGCCTTTTACGTTCTTCGCGAAACAGGCTGTGGTTATGCTGATACCACTGCGACATTAGCGCCAGCTCCACGGTTTGGGCGGATTCTTTCGGGCATGGACCGCAGCTATGCTGGCAGCCGTATGTTTTGCCGTGCCGTTGTCGTTCTTTTTAGCCACCAGAGGGAAACGGTCCCCCAAGTGTTTGCGCCATTGTTTGGATGCTGCGTGGCTGTCTTTCTTTGAGACGGCTTCGTTTGCGTCTTCAGCACCTTTTTTAATGGCATCTTGAAAGCGAGTTTTCTGAATATCGGTTAAGCGGGCCGTCAACTCCTCGCTGATGTCAACCGGATTAAAAACGTAGAAAGCTGTGCTTACGGCATCTGAAATTGCTTGAATCGTATCGGTCAGAGCGACATCATCCCTCTCGTGGCTTTTAAAGTTCTGGGCGGCGAGGACGGTAAGGATCAGTCCGCTGGGCATTTTACCGCGCCGGTTGGATTGAAAATCAGCCCAGGCTTTCAGATATCGAACAACCCTTCTAAGCTGTTCCCCCTGTAATTTTACCTGTTCAACGAACCAATCCGTCAAAGCCAGCGGATCGCTATGGCGCCATTTGGGTTCGTCCTTAACGGCCAGCAGGTATAGACCATTCAGCTCGCCGTAAGATGGCAGGTCCACATGATATTGTCCGGCGTACCGAACCCTAACGCAGGTGTGTTTGTCCATCGGTTTTTCACTGGTATGGCCATCGGTGGCCTTAACCAGCCATTGATGGACGGTAGCCGCTGCCGGCCAGTCGCTGTCGTTTTGGTTGTCCAAATGCTGGAGGTAGACACCGTCGTCGATATCATATTCCCCGCCAATCGGATTGACGGTTGTACCCATGGCATAAGAGCCTTGCCCGCGGAATTTGGGGATCTTCAATTTCAGGTTTTCGCGAAAATACTTGCGAATACGTTCGCGAATTGCATCGCGGGCGGTGCGCAAGGTTGCTTTTTTCGCTGACGTTAACGCAATACGGTCATGAAATGTGCCAAACTCCTTATGAAGGTCGGTCATTTTTTATCGCTCCTTCTGTTCTTGGGTTTGAATGGTCTGCAAATTTTCGGCAGGTGCCTGAGGACATGTCCATGTGAGGATGACCAGCGATAGGATGACAATCGATAGCCAAACAATCAGTGTGTTGAAATGATCGCTCCATCGGTGGCTGTTTTGGGCATAGGCGTCGGGCAGCAGCGGGCATTCCTTTAAATAAACCCCCGTTTCATACAGCTCTAATGACTTTTCGCAGGCGATCATGGCCTTGCGGTTGTTGTTGAAGCCCTTCTGCAAGCCTTTCATAAAAATGAAACTGCCGACGGAGAGCGCTCCTATCAACAACGTCAATGCAATTCGCTGCATAAGCGTCATACCGGGTTGGCTGATCAAGAGCCACGCAAGCCCAATGGCCATGCCGGAAATCCATAAGGCAAACTGCGTGCTTCGCTCCCTCATATTGTGCGAAGCGCAGTAGCGCTCCTGAAGCTGGGTTAACAGCACCTGAAATTTCTGATCGTCATCAATGGTCATGGACGCTCCTTTCAAAATAAAAGTTATCGCAAGATGAACATAACTGTAATACAAAATGATTTAATGTCAAATAATATTTCAGCAAGATGTTATATATTGCATAAAATAAAATAAAAATATTGTAAATATATTTGCAGTTACTATCATACTGTGTTATTTGAATGGGGCTATGAGACTCGATGCACTATCTGAAATTCAGAGTGGCTATATCACCCGGGGCCGGATCGTACCCCAGGACGACGGTCCATATTGTTTGCTCCAAGCCCGAGATGTGAATGCGGACAGCCTCTCGTATGAGGTGGACACCATGGTGCGCTTCAATCCGGTGAAATCTTCAAAGGATTGGACCCTGAAGGCGGGGGATCTTTTATTTATGGCGCGGGGGGCTCGAAATTTTACCGTTATGGTAAAGGACGATTTGCCGGATGACGTTCTGGCAGCCGCCTGTTTTTTCATTATTCGGATTAATACCCGTCAGATCCTGCCGAATTACCTGAAATGGTATCTCAACCAGGAACCCGTGGCCCACTACCTGAACCAGCATAGCGGGCGAGGCGTGAATATGCCGGTGGTGAAACGTGCGGTGCTGGAAGGCATCGATGTGCCTGTACCTCCCCTTGAAACCCAAGAGAAGGTTGCCGATTTGGCCATGCTCATGCAGAAGGAGTGCGCGCTTCTGCACCAATTGGCTGAAAAACGTGTGAGTTTGATTACAGCGGCCTGCGTTAAAGCGATTCGAAAAAGTGGATAGATAAGGACGACAAATGAATGACGAGCAAAAACGTGATGTGATTTTCAATACGGTTTGGCGGGCCTGTGACACCTTTCGCGGGGTTATCGATCCTGCGGGGTATAAAGACTACATCCTTACCATGCTGTTTGTGAAATACCTCAGTGATATCCATAAATCGAAACTGGCGGAATTTGAGAAAAAATACCGCGGCAACCGGTTGCGCATCGAGCGGGCCATGAAGCTCGAGCGTTTTTATATCCCGCAGATAGAATTGATGGGCGACAAAAATGAAATCGAAGACAGCTTCCCTGCCACCTTCGACAGCCTTTACGAGCGTCGGACGCAAAGCAATATCGGTGCTCTCATCAATATTCTGTTGGAGCAGCTTGAAGATGCCAACAAAGCCAAACTTCACAATGTGTTTCGCAATATCGACTTCAACAGCGAAGCCAACCTGGGGCAGACGCGCCAGCGCAACAACCGCCTGAAAACCCTGTTGGAAGACTTGGTGGATCTGGATTTGCGTAAAGAATCCGTGGGTCACATGGATGTCATCGGCGATGTTTACGAGTATCTCATCGAAAAATTTGCCGCCAGCGCCGGTAAAAAAGCCGGGGAGTTTTATACCCCGGCCGCCGTGTCCGAAACCCTGGCCAGATTGGTGGCGCCCCAATCCGGTAATCGCATCTGCGACCCTGCCTGCGGTTCCGGATCCCTGCTTATCCGGGCGGGGAAGCAGGTGGGTTCGGATGACTATGCCCTCTACGGACAGGAAATGAACGGCAGCACCTGGGCCTTGTGCAAGATGAACATGTTCCTGCATGGTGTGGATGCGGCCCACATCGGATGGGAAGATACCTTGCGGCATCCCTTATTTAAAGATCAGCATGGTAATCTGATGAAATTTGATGTGGTCATCGCCAACCCGCCTTTCAGCTTGGACAAATGGGGACAGGAGATGGCGGCCGGAGACCGCTTCGGCCGTTTTCAGCGCGGCATCCCCCCCAAAAGCAAGGGCGATTGGGCCTTTATATCCCACATGCTGGCCACCGCCGTGGAAGGCAGCGGCCGGGTCGGCGTGGTGGTGCCCCATGGGGTGTTGTTCCGTGGCGGCCAGGAGGGGAAGATCCGGGAGGCGGTCATCCGTGAAAACCTTTTGGATGCCGTCATCGGCCTGCCGGCCAACCTGTTTTTCGGCACCGGCATCCCCGCCGCCCTGATGATTTTCGATAAAGCGCGGGCAGTGAACCGTCGGATCCTTTTTATCGATGCGAGCCGCGAATATGAACAAAGCACCAACCAGAATAAACTGAGGCCCCAGGATATCGAAAAAATCGTAGCCACTTTCCGCAAACGCAAAAGCATCGACAAGTATGCCCATGCGGCCACGTTCAAGGAAATCAAGGAAAACGAGTTTAATCTCAACATCCCGCGCTATGTCGACACTTTTGAGCCTGAGCCGGAGATCGACATTAAGGCTGTGCAGGACGAAATCGAGGCGATCGAAACCGAATTGGTTGAGACACGCAAGAAAATGAACGGTTATCTGAAGGAACTGGGCTTTATTCAATAGAATTAAGGGATTGCTTATGTCCGACAACTTGCCCATTCCAGAATCCGATATCCTGATCTATCAGACCGAGGATGGTCAGACACGGATTGATGTGCGGCTGGAAAAAGAATCTGTCTGGCTGTCTCTCAATCAGATAGCAACTTTATTTCAGCGCGACAAGTCAGTAATATCGCGGCACATCAATAACATTTATCAAGAAGGCGAATTGCGTCGCGAATCAACTGTTGCAAAATATGCAACGGTTCAACCGGAAGGCGGCCGTCACGTAACCCGCCAAGTGGCTTTTTATAATCTTGATGTCATTATTTCCGTGGGTTATCGGGTGCGTTCCCATCGCGGCACCCAGTTTCGCATCTGGGCCACCCAGCGGCTGCGCGAATATATTATCAAGGGGTTCACCCTGGACGATGAACGCCTCAAGCAGGCCGGCGGCGGCGGTTATTTCGACGAACTGCTGGCCCGTATCCGCGACATCCGCTCTTCTGAAAAGGTGTTCTGGCGCAAGGTGTTGGATATCTATGCCACCAGCATCGATTACGACCCCAATACCGAAATGTCCCGCCATTTCTTTTCCGTCGTCCAGAATAAAATGCACTGGGCCGCCCATGGCCACACCGCCGCCGAAATCGTGGCCGGGCGCGCGGATGCCAACAGAGCGAACATGGGCCTCACCGCCTGGGCCGGCGACAAGCCCCGAAAAGCCGATGCCGAAATTGCCAAGAATTATCTCACCGAGCAGGAGTTGGATGCCCTGAACCGCATCGTCACCATCTATCTGGAATTTGCCGAATTCCAGGCCCTGAATCGTAAACCAATGTATATGCAGGACTGGATAGCGAAGCTTGATGAGTTCCTGCGTATCAGCGACCGGGAGATTTTAGCTCACGCCGGAAAGATCAGCCATGATGACGCTATAGAGAAGGCGCGGTTAGAATATGAAAAATACCAGGAATTACATTTTAACGACGCGACACTTGTCGAACATCATTTTGAAATCGCAACAGCGAAAATGAAACGGTTGGAAAAGCAGCGTTCGATTAGCAACTTAAAAGAACAAAAGAAATGAATCTTTCAATGATAGAAACCAGACTGGGGAATTTGTTTAAAAACAGCAGAGAAGCCGGTAAAAAGGGATTGCCGGTATTGTCTGTAACGATGAATTCAGGAATCGTAAATAGGGAAACCTTATCCCGTAAAATGGCTCCAGATCTTCCACCAGAGAAAAGCCTCCTGGTGAGATCCGGGGATATTGTATACAACATGATGCGAATGTGGCAGGGGGCTGTGGCCGTGGTTAAGCAGGATGGATTGGTGAGCCCCGCCTATGTCGTATGCAGACCAAATGGGGATATCGATTCGCAATTTGCTTACTATTTTTTAAAAACTCCCGCTATGCTTCACAAGCTGAAATCCTACTCATACGGCATTACGGGTGACCGGTTGAGGCTTTATTATAAAGATTTTGCCGCTATCCCAGTCCAAATCCCCCCCCTCGAAACTCAAAAGCTAATATCTGGATTAATCTCAACATGGGATGAGGCCATCAACCAAACCCGAAAACTCATCTTCCAAAAAAAAGACCAGAAAAAAGCGCTTATGCAGCAATTGTTAATGGGTAAATCAAGATTGCCCGGTTTCATGAAAAAAAAGGGCCGGGAAGCACATCGTTTTTTCGATTTACCGATTGATTGGGCATGCCCGTCGTTAAGGGAAATAGCAAAAGAACGTTCGGAGCGAAACAAAGGAAATGGCAAGGCAACCGTATTATCATGCTCGAAACATAAAGGCTTTGTTGAATCGTCCCAGTACTTCGGAAAAAAGGTTTTTAGCGAGGACACTTCCAATTATAAAATCATCCGGCGCGGCTGGTTTGGATATCCTTCCAACCATATTGAGGAAGGTTCAATAGGACTGGTTTCTGAACACGACGCAGGGATTGTCAGCCCTATTTATACCGTTTTTGAGTGTTCTGAGAAGGTTGTTCCGGAATATTTATATGCCGTATTTAAAACAGAGACATTTCGGCACATATTTTCAATATCGACCAACTCATCAGTTGATAGGCGGGGAAGTCTAAGGTGGCGGGAATTTTCATTGATCAGGGTGCCGTTGCCGGGAATAGATGAGCAGCAGGCTATCTCAAATGTGCTTGCCGAGGCAGATAGAGAGATTGCTGATATGGAAAGGCAGCTCAAATTCATTGAGAAACAAAAACGCGGTCTCATGCAAAAGCTGCTAACCGGTGAAGTGCGTGTAAAACCATAGGAGCCTCCCATGGAAGAACAATCCGGATTCGGTATTGGTTTTCATGAACGGCCCAGCTACTTGGAGAAGATCCAGTCCCAGCTGCCGGCTTTGCACCTGCTGATGCAACTGGGCTGGGAATACCTGCCGCCCGACGAAGCCAACCGGATGCGGGGGGATCGCCTGGGGGGGGCGATTCTGGAACCGCTGCTGGTGGACTACATCCGGGCGCACTGCCGCTTCACCTTCAAGGGGGCTGTCCATCCGTTTACGGAAAACGCCATCCAGGGCGCTGTTCAAAAATTGAAAGACTTCCGTGTCACCGGTGCGCTCCATCAAAACGAACAGGCCTATGACCTGCTTTGCCTGGGCACCAGTGAGCCGCAGACCATAGAGGGCGATACCAAGAGTTTTACCATCGACTTCATCGACTGGAAAAATCCATCCAACAACAGCTATCACTGCACAGCCGAGTTCAAGGTGGAGCGGGTGGGGCTGGACAAACACTATATCCCGGACATCGTGCTTTTCGTGAATGGTATCCCCCTGGTGGTGATCGAATGCAAACGCTCCGCCTACGCCGATATAAAAAAAGATCCCATTGATGCAGCCATCAAGCAACTGGCCGGCTATCAGGCCAGGGATGGCATTCCCCAGCTCTTTCTCTACAGTCAGCTTTTGCTGGCACTGGCCCGGGACAAGGCCCAGTACGGCACTACAGGTACGCCGCGCAAATTTTGGTCGGCGTGGAAAGAAACCGGGATCGATGAGCCCATTCTGCAGTTAATCCGCCAACCGCTGACGCCTGAAGAGTCTGACCGCCTGCTGTCCGGACCTTTTCTGGAATCGCGCGGCACCTTCCTCGCCATGCTCGAAGAGGGGCGTGAGATCTACGAACAGGACCGGGCACTGTATGCGCTCTGTCGGCCCCAGAGACTGATGGAACTGGTCTACCAGTTCATTCTGTTTGATAACGGTGTCAAAAAGATTGCCCGCTATCAGCAATATTTTACCGTTAAAGACATCATAAAGCGCGTGCTGAGCGCTTCGGCGGAAAGTCCGCGTCCGGGCGGCGTGGTTTGGCACACCCAGGGCAGCGGCAAGTCCCTGACCATGGTGATGCTGGCCAAGTCTTTGGCGTTACATCCAGGCATTGCCAATCCCAAAATTGTTTTGGTGACGGATCGCATCGATTTGGACGACCAGATCTGCGGAACTTTCCGTGCCTGCAACCTGGAGCCGGAACAGGCCAACACCGGCAAGCACCTGGTGGATTTGCTGCTGGATCATCGTACCCACATCGTCACCACGTTGATCCATAAATTTGCCACGGCTACCGCCAACAACAGGTTGACCCGTGCCGATCGCAATACCTTTGTCCTGGTGGACGAAGGCCATCGCGGCCAATACAGCGAGCAGCATGCCCGGATGAAGTTGGCACTTAAGGGGGCCTGCTTTATCGCGTTTACGGGCACGCCCCTGGCCAAGTCCGCCAAAAAGAATACCTTCCTCCAGTTCGGTGATTTGTTTCAACCGCCTTACACGATCGCCCGGGCTGTGGAAGACAAGGCAGTGGTGCCCTTGCTCTACGAAGCGCGCCATGTTCCCCAGACAGTTGAAAAGGGGACTATTGATAATTGGTTTGCTATCGAGACCCGTGGGCTGACCAAGGATCAAAGGGCCGATCTCAAACGTAAATTTTCCACCGAGCGTCAACTTAACAAAGCACAGCAGAAAGTCCGCATGATCGCCTGGGACGTGAGCCTGCACTATGCCGTGTTTTTCCAAAATACCGGGCTAAAGGGGCAATTGGTGACGCCCAGCAAGGAAACGGCCTTGCGCTACAAACAGTTCTTGGACGGTTTCGACATGGTAACGTCCGAGGTATTGATTTCAGCCCCCACCGAGCGAGAGGGCGAGGACAAGGGCGCAGGTCCCTCGGAACGGGAATCGGTTTTCTGGCAGGAGATGATGGACCGTTACGGGTCCGAGAAGAAATACAATCAGCAGGTCATCAACGCTTTCAAACACGGTGATACGCCAGAGATTATCATTGTGGTGGATAAATTGCTCACCGGTTTTGACGCCCCCTGCAACACCGTGCTCTATCTGGCCCGAAAGCTCAAGGAGCACACCCTGCTGCAAGCCATCGCCAGGGTCAATCGTCTGCACGATGCCAAGGAATACGGCTTAATCCTCGACTATAGTGGTGTGATCGAAAATCTTGACGAAGCCATCGATTTCTACAGTCAACTGGCGGACTATGACCGGATGGATTTAGAGGAAACGGTCACCTACATTAGCGAGAAAGCCGCTGAACTGCCCCAACTGCATTCCAGCCTGTGGGAGCTGTTTGATCCGGTGAAAGGATCCCGCGATCCTGAAACCTACGCGCTTCACCTGCGGGACGATGACTTGCGTAACAAGTTTTACGAACGCTTCAGCCGGTTTGCACGGAACCTGGCCCTGGCCTTGTCGTCCAGCCGTTTTCTGGAAGAGACACCGGTCAAAACCATTCAACGCTACAAATCAGATCTCAAAATGTTTCAGAACCTCCGGGCTGACGTCTGCCAGCGGTTTCAGGAGACTATCGATTTTTCGGAGTACGAACCCAAAATCAAAAAACTTATCGATATGCATGTCGGTGCCGATGAGGTGCAGCAGCTATGCAACCCCATTAATTTGCTCAATGCCGCCGAGCGCCAGAAAGTTCTAGAAGAAAATGGCAAAAGCACGGATGCCAAGGCGGATATGATCGCCTCGGCCACTCGGCATGCCATCGAACAGGAAATGGCCAAAGATCCGGCCTTCTACAAGAAATTTTCCAAGCTGCTGGAAGAGGTGATCGAGGCCTATCATCAGGGGCGGTTGCAGGCCTTGGAAGCCCTGGAAAAAATCAAGGATATTTCCGAAAAAGTCGTCACCCACACCGAAGACAATATCCCGGATACGCTGGTTGGACGGGATATGGCCCGCCGTTACTATGGCCAGATTCGGGAAAGAATGGCCGGCTATGGGGGTGATATCGAAAGACCGCTGGCTGAGACGGCCATTCAGATTGTCGATCGAATTGCCCCCCATAAGATTCGTGACTGGCGCACGAACCCTGATGCCATCAACAAGATGCGTGGCGAGATCGATGATATTTTGTTTGACGCTATGGAAAAGAGCGGAATCCAGATATCCTTGGACGATCAGGATGCCATCATTGACAAGTGCATCGAAGTGGCCATCGCCAATGAAGAATAAAATCGAAGTCCGTACGATCCAATTCGGTTCCCGCCAGATCTCCTATAACCTAAAGCGCTGTGACAGAAAGAAGCTGCGGATTGTTGTCTCGCCGGATTTGTCCGTCGATGTGTTTGCGCCTTTCGACTCAAGGGTTGCTGAAATTGATTCCGCCATCGCCAAAAAAGCCGCATGGATTTCAAGCAAGCTCGACCAAGTTCAAACCTACCATCCATTGCCTGCGCCTAAACAATATGTCAGCGGTGAAACCCTCGTCTATCTTGGCAGGCAATATCGATTGAAGGTGCTCCAAGCAGAAATACGATCCTCAAAACTGATCGGTCGCTTTCTGAGGGTAAATGTTCCCGACAATAAAAATTTACCAATCGTAAAGAGGACCGTTGATGAATGGTACCGCAAACGTGCCATTGAAACCCTTGGACGGTATTTGAAAAAGTGCAGTGCTGTTACATCCCGGCATGGCGTCCCGGAGCCCTTGACAACCATTCGGACTATGAAAAAGCGCTGGGGCAGCTGCAGCCCGAAGGGCCGCATCACTTTAAACACCCGATTGGTTCAAGTGCCTGTGCACTGCATAGAATATGTCATTATGCACGAGTTATGTCACCTCAAGCACCACAACCATTCCAAGGCGTTCTATGCATTGTTGACCCGATGCCTGCCTGATTGGCGTAAGCGCAAGGAAGATCTTGATAGCTTTAAACTCGCTTAGTGACGTTGGCCAGTGGATCCCATTGGTCTGATCCGACCTACCTAAATATCTGCCGGCAGTCGGTTTTGAAAGATGAAAACGCCGGCCGAAAGGCTGTCAATCGAAAGGCCAACCTCGAGAAAGATGCCGACATATTTTGAATCGCCGATTTGCACACCTGCGAAGAGTTAAGCGGTATACAGAATACTCCAATCTTTTTTCTCTCCCTGCGGTTGAAAAATCGTTGAAGCCGCCGTAAAGAGATCCCACGCGCATATTCCGATGCACTCAGAGAAAACCGACATAGATTCGATCCGAGGTTATCCTATGAAAAATCCCGTGCCCCGCACCGCCGCCATCCACGACCTGTCCGGCTTTGGCCGGGCCTCCCTGACCGTCGTCATTCCGGTCCTCTCCACCATGGGCGTCCAGGTCTGCCCCCTGCCCACGGCCGTGCTGTCCACGCACACCGGCGGTTTCGAAGATTTCAGCTTCACGGACCTGACCGCCGCCATGGAAGCTATTGTCACCCACTGGCAGCAGCTGGATGTGGATTTCGACGCGATTTACAGCGGTTTTCTGGGCTCGCCGCAGCAGGAGGCCATTGTGGCCGGCTTCATCGACACGTTTTCCCGCCCGGACCAGCTTGTGGTGGTCGATCCGGTCATGGGCGACAACGGCAAGCCCTACAAGACCATGACGCCCGAGATGATCCGGGGCATGCGCAGCCTGATCGCCAAGGCCGACGTCATCACGCCCAATTTTACCGAAGCGGCGTTCCTGCTCGACGAACCCGTGCCCGCGACCATTTCCCCGGAGCGTATCAAGGCGTGGATGCTGCGCCTGGCGGACAAGGGGCCCCGCAAAGTCATCATCACCAGCCTGCCGGTGCCCGAAAAGGAGAAGACCTCGGCCGTCATGGCCTGCGACCGTGACGACGGACGCTTCTGGAAAATCGACTGCCAATACATCCCGGCCTACTACCCGGGCACCGGCGATGCCTTCGCCAGCGTCATCGTCGGCGCCCTGCTCCAGGGCGACAGCCTGCCCATCGCACTGGACCGGGCCGTGCAGTTCGTTTCCACGGCCATCCGCACGACCTTCGGCTACCCCTACCCCGCCCGCAACGGGGTCATCCTGGAACGGGTCCTGCCCAACCTGAATGCGCCTGTGAATGCCAGCAGCTACGAGATCGTCGAATAGGAAGGGAAGAAGAACTAAAACAAACAGGCAAGTTTCACGCAAAGCCGCAAAGCTCGCCAAGAAGGGCGAAGGGGATAGTTATTACCAGGGGCTAATGCAATTCCTCTACCGTCATTTGAATCCAAGCTGCAAGACGATTGCGCAACTGTTTTCCCAGCCGCATCGTTCGAATCCTTTCCAAAAGAATCTTCGCTTCAATCATATTTTCGATGAGGAGCATGCGGACAAAATCTCTGTCTTTTTCGCGATAGGCGGCCAGCTTGCTGGCGGCAAGATCATGCACCTCAATGCATAGACCTGTTTTGCCATGGGTGGCTATGGGGTCGCAAACGGACACTGTCCGGTCTTGCCACCCTTTCGGAAGCATTGCCGATTCGATGCTGATGCCATGGACATAGAAACCATGGGTTTGGTGAAACATGGAAAGTTCGCCCAATGCGCCATCGATTGCATCGGTAGCCTCCGGGCGGTTTTTTGGCTGGACATCGACTTCGATCGAGGTGCGAATGGGTTCCGGCGCGTCTGGATAGGTTCCCAAGATCGCTTGGGATCCGAAAACCCATAACTGGTCGTCATTGGCGACATCGCAGGCCGCACGAATCGCGTGCTCCAGCTGTTCACGTGTCATGACCATTCTCCAGGCGGCGACGTTCTTCCGGGGGCAATACCGCTAAAAAAGGGTTGCTTTGGTTCAGGCGGGTCGCCCGTTCGCTCGACGATTGTAAAAAACGCAGCAGGCGGTGGAGTGGATACATCTCCAAAATATCCCGCCACTCCTTGAGATCGCTTGCGGCCGGCCCCTGATCTTCCTGTAACAAGCTATCGAGATGGATTTTGGCGCGCGATATTAGGGACGCATCCCGCTCGATAGCACGGGCCAATCGACGGATCATATCTTGTCGCCGAAGATCATTTTCCTGGTGGGTCAAAGGGGGCGCTGACTTGTCGGGCGCGCTTCGACCCTGAGTCGGTACATGTCCGTACAAAATACGTGCCTTGTCGAATTGGGCGTCGGTAATTTCCGCTTTGGTATAGCCTTCAAGCTCGATGGTAAGGTTGTAATCCTTTTCGATGGTATTGAGGTGATCCCGCAGGCGGTTTTTGGCGGACGCCAATTCGCCGGCGTCATGCAACAACCCCACTGTCAGCAGGTCATGGATTTTTTTGAAGCCTAGTTGCAGCCAGGCGGCATGGGGCGGTGGCGAAAGTCCGCTGGCCGCCTTGGCGATTGCGGTGCACAATCGACCAAAGCGATCCCTTTCCTCTTTGAACAAGTCGATAGTGATCCGCATGAGTCGATCCGAACGGCATATTTCATATTGACGATGGCGGCCGCCTCCGATCGGACATACAAAGCCCGACCGAACAAGCCGCTCGATCGCTTTTTTAGCGCCGGGTACTGTCAGGCCGGCTCTGTTGGCAAGGTCTGTCATCGTGAGGGGGCCCTCCACCTCAGTGGCCATGACTCTAAGAAGCCTAACATGGGCTTGGGTGCCAAAGATTTCGTTCAGAGGATAAAGAAGTGGGCTTTGTGTGGAAGCAATAGGGCGCATTGGATCGCCTTTCTTTTTTCTTTTAAAATAAACTATAAATAATAAAAGTCAACTATAGTTAATAAAAATTAACTATAGATAATTTTGCTAAAGCGTTTTCCAACTGGCGGCGGCGCGTTGTGCTGGCTGAAGGTTGGCGCGGCGGTCGTTTCCGCGAAGATGCGGCATTCGTTCATGGTGATGCCTGCATCCGCATAAATCGTCAAAAATGGCGAATAAATATATATTCATGTGATTATGTCGTAATGTTTGGCGAATAAAAAGCTACGGAGAAAAGAATGCAAGCGTTTGTTTTACAACGACTTCATTATCGATGCCTGTGCCGTATGACCTGTCTCTGCGGAAAGCGGCGGTCCACCGGAAAGATGGGGCTTGTCAACTGGCATTGATGGGCGTATGGTCGCTGCCTTGCGGTTGCGGCTGCCTGTTTGAAACGCGGGATTTTACTGCCGGGCAGGACGCATTGGCGGCCGGCCGCATGGCCCGGCGGCTTCATTCAGATGAAACGGGAACAAGGACACATTGCACAATGAATGCGCTTGAAAAAAAGTATGGCTTTTGGACGGCAACCGCCATGGTCGTGGGGATCGTGATCGGTTCCGGTGTATTCTTCAAGGCGGACGATGTCCTCGTCGCTTCGGGCGGCCGTCTGCCCACGGCCCTGCTCGCCTGGCTCATTGGCGGGGCCATCATGGTGGTCACGGCCTACGTGTTCGCTAACATCGCCACCCGCATCGAAAAGGTCAACGGCGTGGTGGATTATTTCGAAGAGGCCTATGGCCGCAAGGCCGGCTACCTTGTGGCCTGGTTCATGACATTGATCTACTACCCCACTCTGGTGGCGGTGCTGGCATGGGTTTCCGCGAATTACACAGCGGTGCTGTTCGGACTCGACCAGGGGGTCTGGACGATTGCTGCGGTGTATTTGGTGGGCTTTTTCCTGTTGAATTGCTATTCGCCGGTGCTGGCCGGCAAATGGCAGGTTTTGGCAACCGTCATAAAGTTGATCCCCCTGTGTCTCGTGGCCATCGTCGGCACCATCGCCGGCCTGTCGAACGGCCAGACGATCGAGAGTTTTACCCACAGTGCCCAAACCGTATCCTCCGGAGGAGGGCTGGCCGTGGCCACGCTGTCCACGGCGTTTGCCTATGAAGGCTGGATCATCGCCACGGCCATCAATGCCGAGCTGCGCGATGCCAGACGGACCCTGCCGCGCGCCCTGGTGGCCGGCACCATCTTCATCATTCTGATTTACATGCTCTACTACCTCGGGATATCCGGCGCCCTGTCCAACGACCAGGTGATTGCCGCCGGCGACGACGCCCCGGTCAAGGTTTTTTCCCTGATTTTCGGCAACATCGCCGGCACGCTGCTGACCGTCTTCGTGATCATCTCCTGCCTGGGAACCCTGAACGGCCTGATCATGGGATCGGCGCGGGGCATGTACGCCATCGCCTCTCGGAATCTGGGGCCGGCCCCCGATTTTTTCAAACGCCTCCATCCCCGCACCAACAGCACGCTGAACTCGGCCTGGCTGGGCCTGGGCATGTCTTCCCTGTGGCTGGTGGTCTGGTACGGCAATTTTGCCGGCTGGTGGGGGGGCTTCATGGATATTTCGGAGCTCCCCATTGCGTTTCTGTATGTCATCTACATCGCCATCTACGCCTGGGTCATGCGGAAATACCGGGATCTGGGGCCAGGCGCCCGTTTTGTTGCCCCCCTGCTGGCCGCGGCCGGTTCTCTCTACATCATCTGGGGCGCCGTTCAGAAAGACATGTTCGTGCCCTTCCTGGTGATCACCGCCATCATCGTGGCCGCCGGCGTGATATTGATGGAAAGCCACCGGAAGACGGCGGCACCGCCCCAGCCGACCGCCTTCAACCATTAGGCACGGAAGCCCCCGGCCAGCTGCCCGCGGCATATTCGATGTTGTGTCGACCGAACGTTTGAGAATTGGTTCAATACGTGCTAACCAGAACAGATAATCCATATTGCTAAACAATCACAGCGTGTTAAGAATGGTTCTCAGATAACTGTCTCGATTTGCGGCCAGCCGGGGTATTCGAAAGCGGAACCGGTGGTTGGAGCGAACGCACGGGAAGCGGCTGGTTAAAATATGGGTCTTTAATGCTGTATTGAGGGAGCACTGATTCCACATGAACACAATTTACCTACCGGCACGGTCGGCCGACGATTGGCGGCCATTTCTGGCGGAGCCGGACAAACAGTGGAAGACCGGCTATTCGGCCCGGACTCTGGCTTATTGCTGGCAGGAAGCGGATGGCTTTCCGGCCTGTGTGCGCCAGGCCTTCGATAACTCCGATTCGGCAACCTTCAAACATATTGAGCCTTTGCTGGCGATTCCGGAGCACAAGGTGCCGCTCCCCGGCGGCCGGGCCGCCAGCCAGAACGACATTTTTGTTCTGGCGAAGTCTGCCGATCAACTTGTCAGCATTACCGTCGAAGGCAAGGTGGATGAGCCTTTCGACAAACGGGTATCGGAATGGTTCCAGAATCCCTCCGCCGGGAAGCAGGCGCGTCTCGAATTCCTTTGCTCGGAGCTCAATCTTCCGGTCGATGACGTGATGAACACCCCCTACCAACTGCTCCACCGCACCGTATCCGCCAAACTGATGGCCCGCAAGTTCCAGGCGGGAATCGCCCTTATGCTGGTGCACTCATTCAGTCCCGAGGACCGGGGGTTCGATGAATTCGCCCGCTATGCGGCGCTGTTCGGGATCAAAGCGAAGAAGAACAACGTCCACTCGGCGGTGCAGTTCGATGGACTGGTCCTGTACCTGGGGTGGGTGCAGGGGGATAAGCATTACCTTGGCAGATGATTCGTGGTACCCTGGACGATCACGATTGACAGCAGGTTGAAGCAATGGCAGGAGGGGATATGCGACGATTTTCGATCATGGGTTTGCTGTTGCTGGCCGGCCTGATCTTCGCTGCTGCCGCCCAATCGGACGACCTTTTAACCGCCCGTGTCGTTGGTGTCACCAGCGGGGATTCGATCTCGATTCTCGAGGCTGAGAACAAGTTGGTCAAATTGCGGCTGCACGGCATCGACTGCCCCGAGGAAGGGCAGCCTTTCGGCGAAAAGGCCAAGCAGTTCACCACCGAGCAGTGTTTCGGCAAGATCATCATGTATCGGCTCGTCGGTATCGACCGGTTTGACCGGACCATTGCCACGGTTTTTCTCGAGGATGGCCGTGAATTGAATCTGGAGATCCTCAAGGCAGGGTATGCCTGGTATTTTCAGCAGTATGTGGACCGGCAGGACTACGCCGATACCGAGGCCGAAGCCCGCAAGGCGGGGATGGGGCTGTGGGGTGACAAAAACCCGAAAGCCCCCTGGGAATGGCGCCAGGAAAAGCGGAAGACCCCGGGCCCGCAGTCATGACGGCGCAGTCGTGAGCCATTGCAGGGCGGTATCGCGTTCGAAAAACGGCCGGAACCGAAAGCTCCGGACTTCCATGCCCGTTTTAAGGAACCTGGCGCCGGGCCTCTTTCTTTCGTGCTCGATATGAAGAAGGCGATCTTAATCACCATGTCCACCTTCCATTGGCATGCCCAGCCAACTTTTTGCTTCTTCAACATCCCGAAAGACCTCCATGTCAAAGGGGACGTTTTCAAGTTCATAGAAGGTTTCGAGCATCCGGCTCAATCCATAGGCCAGGGCATCTCCCGATACGATGGCGGTTTTACCGCCCTTGCGGACGACGGCCATGTTTCTGGTATGGATGGCGTCTTTTCTGAGATCTTCGGCCTTGATTTCAGAAAGATCGGCCTGCCTGAGGTCCCATAAGGTCAGGGACGTGACCCTGCCCCTGTAGTAGCTTGCGGTCCATTCCTGAAAATCAACCGGTTTCATCCTGCCGGCCGCCGTGACGATGGTCAGGTCGTTCGGCATGTCGTATGTCGTCCTAATGCTTCCCATGAATCGACGGGTTTCCTTCCTTCCGTGGACGAGCGGTTTCCGGCTGCTTCTATACCATGCGTACGCCCGAGCATCTCGGACGCGTGAAATATCCGGGTTTGGCTCGTCTGTCTTTATCGGCGAAGTTGTGCTGGTACTTGAGAGTCGATTATGGGGCCCAGGGGCCAGGGTTTCAAGGGACCAAGCTAAATAAACAAATAACACAAGCGCTTATATGGCATGCCACCATTAAGGACGCTATCCTCGGAATCGACCGCATGTTGAAAGCACCATTTTAAGCTCCCTTGCGGGGGCCATCTGAGGCCTCCCACCATGCGGACGGCGCTTGACGCTAAAAACAACCTACTGCTTTTTTATCATATCCTTTGGAATGGGCTTCATCCCTGTTGCGCGGTTGGGTGCGGCTTGCTGCGGTTGCAGGCTCCCGGTGGCCGCTGGGGCACTGGTCACCGCACCGGGTACCTTGGGTTTAGGGACGATCGGTTGCAGGGGACCGGCAAGGGTAAAGCTGACATCGTCGATCACCTGCCGGGTGTCCGAGAGTTTAACCGAGGCTTGCAGTCGCCACAGACCGGGCTTTGCAAAGGCGGCCCGGGGGATGATGATGCGGGTCTGACCATTGAGATGCTCCCGGACGGTCATGCCTTGGGGGGTGGCGGGCCATTGGCCCGGGGAGGCGGCCGGGCTCCACCACCAGGCCAGATCGACCCTGGGAACCCCCTGCCAGCCGGTGATTTCAACCTCCAAGGGCACGCTGCCGGTGAGGGTCTGGCCGGGTTTGGGCGACAGGATTTTCAAGCCGGGCTGGACGCCGGGAAGGCGCTGGGCGGCCCGGGCGACCGATCCTGCCAGGTTCGGCGGGGCGGCGGCCATTTGGAGGGCCGGTTTCTTGGCAATGGCAATGGATTGGTTGTCAAAAACAATGGGGTCTAAAGTGATATCTGACAGATCCGGGCCATGGTAGGTAATGAGCTTCATGCCGATATCGGAAAGCTGCGGCCCCGCGTAGGCGATGGGGGCCACCGTGATGTCGGGCGGATTGGCCAGTTGGAATGTCGGCGTTGACGCTGCCGGCGTGATTTCGCCCCCCTGGCAGGGTACAGCGGCCAGCAGGGTGAGCAGGGCAATGAAAATATAGCCAATGTGGCTTTTTTGCATGACAACCTCCTGTGGATGCGCGCGTCCGTTTTCTAAATCTCAAAAGTTGATAATAGTGCCGGGGGGGATATCAAGGTTAATAAAGCCATCACAGGAATTGGGGGCGGTGCCGCCCATGGAAGTGCCAATGAACATGCGTTGATTCCCCAATTCGGCCATCAAGATGACAAAACAGCAGGTTTTGCCGGTAATTGTTCCCGCCGCGGCCTTGATCGGAAAAACAACGGTGCCGCTGTAGCTGCCATTGGCAAGCGCCACATCAATAGGGGCACCCTCTTCCAGACCCCCGCTGCTGGCGCCATATCCCACCGGTTCACTGGCGGCATCCAGGAAATAGACGACCGCCGCGGCTTTGAATTTGGCATTTTCCCATGGCCCCGGCATGTTGGCGATGTCGAGCGGCACGTTGACGTTCATGAGGGTTTGATCCAGCATGATTGGGGGGGCGAATTTTTGTTGGAATTTCAGCGCTTTTTTAAAAATCATCTCGGCGCAGGACGTGCCGGGAACAAGGCCCAGCAGGAAAATGCCGGCGACAAATGCAGTGATGAATTGTCGGATTTTGGCTTGCTTGCGTAAATGTTTCATTGTCGACTCCAGTGGTTGTAGGTTTCATTCGCTTGGGCGGAATCTCCCCGAGGTCCTTTATGGGTTACGTAACGGTTGCCGACCAAAAGGTTCATCGGGGGCCGCCCGTGCCATGCTTGACACCCTGTTGTGCATGCCTACCCTATAAACGGTGCCTCGCGGCAACGCCATATCCGCAAGGCGCCGAGGTAGACATATGTGCTAATCTACCTTTCCTCCAATAAGGCGAGGCCTTTGGGCCTCGCCTTTCTGAATTCCTTTCTTATGGACATAAGTCTGACGTAACTCTGCTATCGCCTTGATTGCAAAACAGGCGGTCCCCTCCTTTGATGGCCCTGATCGGCGAATTCATTTGACAGCAACGCGCGTCGGGGCTAAAAATTTTGAGAATTTGCTAAATAGCGTCCATTCAGTTTAAAGTGTTTTTTTCGCTAAGATTGGCTTCATTTTTTAGTCCCCTTTGAGGTGGGTACCCGGAGAATTGTGGATGCATTCCTGAACTGACAGCATTGTGACATTCAACCCAGCGGAGGATCCCGATCATGACAGCAGACGTTCGACCGATGACCGAAGAGGAAAAGGCCCGTTTCAATCTCCTGGACAAGGAAAACCTCGAATTTCTGATGGATCGCTACAACCGGGTCAACCGGTGGGTGATTGCCGACATGGTGCGCCGCACGGCCTACCACCACCCCGACAAGACCGCCCTCATTTTCGGTGACCAAGAACTGACCTATGCCGAACTGGAGGCGGCCTGCAACCGCACCGCCAACGCCCTGACCGGCCTGGGGGTGCAGAAATACGACCGCGTGGCCATTCTGGCCCATAACACCCTGCACCATGTGCTCACCTGGCTGGGCTGCTGCAAGATCGGGGCGGTCTACCTGGCCATCAATTATCTTCTGCGCGGGCCGGACATCTCCTATTGCATCAACCACTCGGAGAGCAAGGTCTTCATCGTTGAAGACGCCCTCTTCGGTCTTGTCGAAGACGTGCTGGGCGAGATGCCCACCGTGCAGCACCTGGTGTGGTCCGACCAGGGGGCGGGGGAGGCGCCGGCGGATGACCGGTTTATGGCCTTCGACGCCTGGGTTGATCAGGCGCCGGACACCGAACCGGACGTTATCCTGCACATCGAAGACCCCTGCCAGATGACTTACACCAGCGGCACCGAGTCCCTTCCCAAGGGGGTCATTATCTCCAACCAGGCCTTGATCGCCCAGTACATGGGGGCCATCATCGACGGGGGCTACGAAACCGGCGACATCAACGTGAACGCCCTGCCCATCTACCACTGCGCCCAGCGCGACGTTTTCCTGAACCCCATCTTTTATGTGGGCGGCACCAACATCCTGATGGCGCCGGACATCGGCGCGATTCTGAAAACCATCGACCGCTACCGGGCCAACATGTTTTTTGCCCCGCCCACGGTCTGGATCGGCCTTTTGCGCCACCCGGATTTCGACAAATACGATCTTTCCTGCCTGACCAAGTGCTACTACGGGGCCTCCATTATGCCGGTGGAAGTGTTGAAGGAGATCATGGAACGCCTGCCCGGCTGCAAGGTCTACAACTACTACGGCCAGACCGAACTGGCCCCCTACCACACCATCCTGAAAGCCGAAGACGCCCTGACCAAGCTGGGCTCCGCCGGTATGGCCGGGCTCAATATGGAAAGCCGCCTGGAGGACGATGCCTTCAGCCCCATCGATGCGGTGAAGACACCGGGGGAGATCTGCGGCAAGGGGCCCCATGCCATGATCATGTATTTCAAGGACCCCGAAAAGACCGAAGCCGCCATGCAGGGGGGCTGGTTCCACTCCGGGGACATCGGGGAACTGGATGAGGATCGCTACATTACCGTGGTGGACCGCAAAAAAGATATGATCAAGACCGGCGGGGAGAACGTGGCCACCCGGGAGGTGGAAGAGGCCATCTATCTGGACAAGCGGGTGGAGGAAGTGGCGGTCATCGGCACGCCCCATCCCAAGTGGGTGGAGGCGGTAACGGCCGTGGTGGTGCCCCGCCAGGGCGAAACCATTACCGAAGAGGAGGTCGTCGCCCTCTGCAAGAAGGAGCTGGCCGGGTTCAAGGTGCCCAAGAGTGTCGTCATCGTCGATGCCTTGCCCAAAACCCCCACCGGCAAGATTTTGAAACGGGACATGCGGGAGACCTACCGCGACATGTTCAAGGCGTGAGATAAAGAGCGGCCCAAGCCGTTTTGCCGTCCCCCTTTAAGCTTGACGCTTTGAGCTTGGCGCTTCTTTTCTGGTGGGACAAAGGGAAAATCAAAACCTCACGTACGTCCCCTCAAGGGGGCGGCGTGAGGTTTTTTGTCTTCGGGAAGCGCCTAACCCGGATATTTCACGCGTTCGAGATGTTCATGGGTAAGGCATCAGGGGCGTCGCTGTACGCCTGTACCGCAAGCCCCTGATAACGCGGCCAATGAGCATCTCGGTCGCGCCCGTAGGGTATTTCTATGACTTTGGAAATCGGCGAAGGGTACAAAGTGCCACCTGAAAATTGTACCCCGAATAGCTTTGATACCCCTGAATAGTAGCATAAAATTTATTGTGTAGAAAATTTTCATGAAATGTTCGGGCTAGTGGCGTCCGGCATTATGGCGGCAGAGTTCGCCGGCAAAGGGGCGGAACAGATTCCAGACTTTCTCGGCCACGATGGCGTACTGTTGCAGCAGGTCGTCCCGGAAATCTTCATGGAGGCTTTCAATCCGGCGGCGGGCGTCGGCCAGGGCCGCTTGGCTCCACTGCCAGGCGGACACCACCAGGGCGTCGGCAACCGGCGGACTGGTGGCCGATTGTTTCTCCCCCGCGGGCAACTGGTCCCGGAGGCGTTCATAGATGCATTCGAGCACTGCGGCCGCCTTTTCGCATTTTAAAAGTTCCCGGGTGATGCGGTGGAAATGGTGCCCCACGATGCTGTATTTCACGGCCTGGGAGAAGCGGTCGGCATGCCGGGTGAGGTTGCGCGCCAGGAATTTCAGGTATTGCCAGCCGTAAGGGGTAAACGGCTGGCGCAGGAGGGAGCGCAGGAGGATCATGCCCTCCCGCCAGGAGGGCACCCGATCGTCCAACTCGCGCGGCCCCAGGTTGTCCAGCAGGTGGTTGCAGCGCTGGAAATAGTTGCGCAGATTGTTGCCGTAAAGGTCGGACAGCAGTCGGCGGTAGCCGGACGTGAGTTTCGCGTCGCCCATGCGGGGATGGAAATTGGTCTGGAAAACGTGCGTGTTGTTGCCCGACGCCTGTGAGCGGAGCCGGCCTTCCCCCTGGAGCCGCTGAAAAAGACGTGTACCCGGCAGGGCGGTCAGGAGTCCCACCATGGCCTGGGGGATGGCGTTGTTTTGGATGAAGGTCATCTGCCGGTCGAAGATTTCCTCCCCGTCGCTGTCGAAGCCTACGATAAACCCCCCCATGACTTCCAGTCCCGCCCGCTGGATGCGGCGGATGGCTGCGGCCAGGTCGCCCCTGAGGTTCTGGTGTTTGCCGGTTTCGGCCAGGGACCGGGGGGAAGGGGTTTCGATGCCCACGAAGACTTCGTGGAAGCCGGCGGCCACCATGGCCGTCATCAGGTCATCGTCCTCGGCCAGGTCGACACTGGCTTCGGTGTAGAACCGGAAGGGGTTGCCGCGGCGCCGCTGCCAGCGGGCCAGGGCCGGCAGGAGTTCGGTTTTGACGCGCCGCCGGTTGCCAATGAAGTTGTCGTCGACAATGAAGACCGGTCCCCGCCAGCCAAGCCGGTAGAGGGACTCCAGTTCGGCGATGGCCTGGGGCACGGCTTTGAGGCGCGGCCGGTTGCCGAAGCGTTGCCAGATATCGCAGAACTCGCAGTGAAAGGGGCAGCCCCGGGAATATTGGACGGCCATGGAAGCGTAGGCCTTGAGGTCGAGAAGATCGAAACGGGGCAGCGGGGTGTGCGCCAGATCGGGGGGCGGCGGTGGTGCATAAACCCGGCGGGCCCGGCCCCGGGCATAATCCGCCAGGAAGGTCGGCATCAGGGTTTCGACCTCACCGCAGAGCACATGATCGACGTCAACCATCTCCTCCGGGGCCGTGGAAGGATAAGGGCCGCCGGCCACCACCGGTGTGTTCAAGCGCCGGCAGCGGGCCGCAATGCGGTGCAGGGCTTTTTGCTGGATCAGCATGGCCGAGAGGAACACCAGGTCGGCCCACTCGATATCGGCGGTCCGCAAGGGCTGGAAATTCATATCGATCAGTCGCAGCTCAACATCGTCAGGCATCAATCCGGCCACCGTCAGCAGCCCCAGGGGCGGCATCGCACATTTTTTGCGTGCGAGCCGCAGGGCATAACTGAAGCTCCAATAGGTATCGGGGGGAATGGACGGGTAGACAAGAAGAATCTTACGGGGCCGTGTTGGCATGGCGACGACTCCTCGTGGTGGTGGGCGGCATCATGATCCCATGGTTACAATTTGGGTTCACTCACGGATAATATTGAGGATCGTCTCCAATTCTTCAAGGGGCTTTACATTAGTTTTACAGGGGGCAGCGGTAGCGTTTAGTATGCCTTCGGATTGGATGGGGGGCGTGACTTTCCCGGTGGGGCCGCGTTTTCTTCCGGTGGTGAAGACCGGCGGGACCAGACCTTTCCAGTCGGGTTCTTTCCCTGCGACCGCGGCGCAACACCTGGCGTCGCTTGATATCGCCGTATTTGCCGTATCGTCCGCCCATAATGGGTCCGGTTCGGGTTGGATGGACCGGTGAAACCGTTGGTCTCGATTGAAAAAAAGATAAGCATGTTTAAGGCAGTAATCCAGTAAGCCAGCGGCGGTGATTCCCGCCCTGGGGTTCCACTGGGCTTGAAAAATGATTCCTGACGTGATGAAGGTAACCCATTGGAAAGTGGGATGCAGGGTTGACCCGCAATGCGCTTCACCGCAATTGGATAAGATTGAAAGGAGCCATCATGTCGGGATCGGACAGGGAGACAGGTCAGATGGAAGAGATGCAAGATCCTCCCGAAGGCGAGGGCCGGCGAATGCTGCTGGGAGATGGCACGTTCCGGTTTGCCTGCCATCCTGGTGTGGCCTGCTTCACCCGGTGTTGCCATGACGCCGACATGTACCTGTATCCCTATGACATCATCCGCCTGAAAAATAATCTCGGCATGACTTCCGAGGCGTTCCTGATGAACCATACCACGACCGCACTGCGTGATATGCCGTATTTTCCCAACGTCATGCTGAACATGAGCGATCGCCCGGGAAAGCCTTGTGCGTTTTTGTCCGCGGCGGGGTGCGCCGTTTACGAGGACCGCCCCTATGCCTGCCGGGCCTACCCCCTGGAGCCGGCCATGTCCGGCGAAGGCGAAGGACCCATGCGGATGGACTGCTTCCTGGTGCGCCACTCGCATTGTCGTGGACACGATGAAGAACGGTCGTGGACAGGCCGCGATTGGATGGCCGATCAGCAGATGGAGGCCTACAACGACGTCAATGGGCGCTGGGCCCGTATCGCCGGCCGTTTTCGCAGCAATCCCTTCGGCCCGGCCGGCGTGGACAGCCCGGCCATGAAAATGGCCTTCATGGCCAGCTACAACATGGATACCTTCCGGCGTTTCGTTTTCGACAGCAGTTTCTTATCCCGCTATGACGTGCCGCCGGAGCGTCTCGACGCCATACGCAACAGCGAAACGGAACTTCTCCTGCTGGGATTCGACTGGATTTTCAGATTTCTTTTCGGGGAGGGGCCTTTGCGCGCGCGGTGCGATGCCTGATGGCGGAACCTTGTGGCGCGGCTCGGCTGACCGGTTGCGGACTAAGGTCGTGTCGGGGCGGTGGGCGTTGCGTTTATGCCGACCGAGGCCTGCAGCGCTTGGTTTGCTCGAATCGTATCGCCCGTGCGGGAAAAACGATAGAATCGATTCGGCTCGCTGACGATATAGATATTTCCGGCCTCATCCATGGTAATGCCCTCAGGCTGATCGACAGTTTCTTGAAGCCCGGCGGAACCTTTCTCAAGATTCAGAAAACTGATCCGCTTCCCCTCCGGGGATACTTCCGATACCCAACGCGATTCGTGACTGACCAGCAGCAGATTCCGGGTCGATGCATCGAAATGCAGGCCGGCTAAATCGGTCATGTACCATCCGCCGGGCATCAGATCCGGTTCCATTCGAATCCGGAGGGGGTGGCCCTGGTGAACCAGACCTTCGATGGCCATGAGCTGGCGGGGTCTTTTTTCGTTGACCACATAGAGACAGCGTTTTGACGCATCGTAGGCCACGCCCTCAAATCCCTTGTTGTCCTGTTTCTTCATGTCGGCCTGAAGCGCAATGATTACCGCGGAACGATCGATGACGGTCGTTTGGCCATCGATCCGGACGACATTGACGATATGGCGCTGCTCCTCGATCACGGCAAACCGCTGGCCGCCCAAATAAGAAATGCCTTCAACATCGTGGAACCCGACCAGGGGAATTTCCCGCAGGCAATGGCCGTCGAGGTCCAGCTGATAGACCCGGGAAGGTCCGTTGGTGACCGCATATAATGTTTTGCTCTGCGCACAGTAGGTAATGCCGGATAAATTGTCGCCGATCGAAGGAATTCGGCAGGTGGCGGCAAGACCATAAGCGTTCAAGTCGATTTTGTTTCCGTCATGGGACTGATTGTGCGTCAGGTAGCGAAAGTGCTGAAAAAGGCGATGGCTTCCGTTGGCGGCGAGAAAGCCAATAAGACATACCCCCAGCATCAGGAGGCCGGCGATAGTGGGCGTGACGCCGGCCGTTATACCGTGTGACCGGAGCCATCCCAACGACTCCGAGGCAAGGCCGACAGGGCCAAGGGGTGACCCTGTGAGGGAGAATCGACTGCTGGGTTCCGTCGTGGGAAGGATTGCCGGACTCATAGGGATAGCCTGCTCCATAATGCCTTGGGACGACATCATGCCCATGTTGGGCGGGGCCTTTTTCAGGCCTGGACTTCGCTTGGCACAATCGCCCCAAGGCGGTTGTTGTTTGGTAACCGGTTATCCCTTTTTTCATCGCTGCGTTAGGAAGTGATAAGCTTGGGGTTAATGTTTGGTCTGGCGCGTTTGGACGTTGGGCGGCGAAGCCAGCGCATGCCGGGACGCTGTGGCGGGTAGGGAAAGCGGGTGAGGTAGGAATGCCTACGGCTTGATCTCGATCAACTGGTGCGCCCGGTTGAAAAACTGGCGGTAGGTCAGATAGGCGGCCGTCAATCCGCTGATGGCGGCGGCGCCGATGAGCATGTACATGACGATGATCTGTACCTGTACGGCTTCCAGCACCGGTGCCCCGGCCAGGATCATGCCGGTCATGGCGCCGGGTAGGGATATCAGGCCGACGGTTTTGGTGCTGTCCACAATCGGGGTCATGGCCGCACGCATGGCGCGCTTCAACTGGCCGCTCATGGCCTGGCGCTGGGATGCACCGAGGGCCAGGGCGGCTTCGATCAGGGGTTTCTGGAGGTGAATGTCGTCCCGCAGCCGCGCCATGACCAGGCCGCAGACCACCATGCTGTTGCCCACGATCATGCCGGCGATGGGAATGATATAGCGCGGCTGGTAGGGGAAGACCTGCAGGAGAAGCAGGGCGCCGACCGTAAAGAAAGCCCCGCAGCTTACCGCTGCCGTGGCGACCACCAGACTGCGGGGCACGCCCTGGCCGCGCTGGCCAGCCGTGTAGCCGGCAATGCCGACCATTACCGCCACAACGAGCAGGATCCAGAGCGGTCCCTCGGCGGCAAAAATGAATTCGAGAACATAGCCGATGGCGATCAACTGGACAAAGGCACGGACGACCGCCGTCAGCATGTCCTTTTCCAGATCCACCTTCTGCCGTTTGGAAATCAGGGCGGCGACCACCACCAGCACGAGAGCGCCCAGGATACGCGTCAACCATGTCAGGGATCCAAACATAATCTAACCTTTCGCGTCTAAAGCCGGCCGGCCGCAAAATCGTCGATCAGCGGGTGGTGGTTGCCGGAGAGAACCTGCTGTGTCGTACCGGCTTCGGCCACTTCGCCGTCTACCAGGAGGATGATCTGATCGGCCGTGCGTTCCACCTGTTCAAAGGCGTGGGACACCCAGAGCACGGTCAGGCCCAGGGTGTCCCGCAGATGCAGTATCGAGCGTTCAATTTTGAGGGTCGCAGCCGGATCCAGGGCGCTGGTGGGTTCGTCCAGCAGCAGCACATCGGGCTGGTTGGCCAACGTCCGTGCCAGGGCCACCCGCTGGGCCTGCCCCCCGGAAAGCTGATCCACCGGTTTGTCCACCAGGGCGTCATCCAGGCTGGCCATCCCGAGCAGTTTGTCGACCTGGCCCGGGCGCATGGCCTGCCCCCGGAGCCCCGGTCCATAGCCGATATTGTCGCTGACGGTCCCCTCGAAGAGGGCGGGGGTTTGAAAGAGCATGCCGACCCGCCGGCGTAAATCGAGAACATCCATGGCAGTGATGTCGCTTCCGTCGAGATAGACACTGGCGGGCGGGGGTTCCCAAAGGCGGTTGATGCAGCGCAGCAGGGAGGACTTTCCGCTGCCGCTCGGGCCGATAATGGCCGTGATGCTGCCGGGGGGAACATGGAGGGTGATATCCCTGAGGATATCGGCACCACTGGCCAATTGAAGGTTTAGATGGCGGAGTTCGATCTTGGGGTCCACGGGGTATGCTTCTCCGGGCTGAATTAGGTCTGAATTGGATTTTGACCGCCGGGCCACGGGGGCCGGCCGGGAACGACCGGAGATACTATACCTTTGGGGGCTGGCGGCGGCAAGACGAATTGCCGCGGCTTGGCCCATACGGTGGAAGTGTTCGTTCAGGACGAAGGGGCCTGCATGGCGAGATCCTCGTCCAGTTTCCCATCGCACGCTTTGTCCGGAACCCTCTCAGGCTTCCGGACAAACAGCACGGCACCCACCACGGCGGTGAACGGTCCCACCATGATCAGCCCGAAACTGCCCACCAGGGTTTTGAGAACCTCGGCGGCCACATAAATAACGTTGAAGAGATTGGTGAGGGGCACGCCCTGGGCCTTGAAGGCCATCAGCAGGGTGATAAACCCGCCGGAATAGGCAAACAAAAGGGTGGTGGTCATGGTGCCCACCACCGCGCGGGCGACGGTCATTCCCGATGCCAGGGCTTCCATGCGGGTGATGTGGGGTTTTTTCTGCACCACTTCATACATGCTGGCGGAGACATCCATGGCCAGGTCCATGACAGCCCCCGAGGCCGCCAGAAAGACGGCGGCAATGTAGATCCGGGTCAGGTCCAGGTGATTGAAGCCCGCGTAGAGGAGGGTTTCCGCAAAAGGCATGACTGCCCCGTGCAGGTGAAGCTTGTGGGTGAATACGATGGCCAGAAGGCAACTGGTCAGTACTCCCAGGAAGGCCCCGGTAAAGGCCGCCACTCCCCGGCGGTTGAAGCCGGCCACCAGGAAAAGGATGGCGGCCGTCAGAAAGGCCACCAGCCCCAGGGTCAGCCAGATGGGATCGACACCCTTGAGCATGAGCGGCACCAGGAGTTTCCAGAGGGCGAGGGCCGTAAGCACGAAGGAGAGCAAGGCCTTCACGCCGGTCCAGCCGCCGAATCCGATGAGGAAAAGGGCAAAAAGCCCTATCAGGAGCACCACCAGACCTAGCCGGTAGTGCTCCTGGGGGTTGACGAAGGCGATGTTGCCGGCCGCATCGAGGCTCAGCACCACCAGGGCCGTATCGCCTGGGGCAAACACCTTGTCGCGATCCATCATGCCCATCAAAGGATTGTTGCCCGAAACGACCCGGCCTTCATAGGGGCCGTCCAGGAGACGCAGGGTGACGGTCTGGTCGCCGGTTTTGATGAGCCCCAGTTCCTGGACACTGCTGTTGTCCACCTCGAGCACCTCGCCACGGCAGCGGACGGCTTCGTTTGCCACCCGGTCTTCGAAACCTGTCGGGATCACCGCCATGATCAGGCAGAGAACGGTGAAAATGGCGACGACCAGGGGGTCCATATAACGCGATCGATTGTTTTGCATGGCTTTCTTTGGTTTCTTGAAATGCTTGCTTGGGTTTTTCGTTTGTTTACCGGCCGTCGATGGGCGCCGCCGGGGTACATGCAAACCGTGAGGGCACGTCAGCCATGTGCGGCTGGCGTGCCCTGTCACGTTTTCGTGGCTCCGGCGCTATTTGGCCGCAACCGATACTTGCGGCGCTGCTCCGGCATAATGGATTTTGCCGTCGATGCCCATGGCGCGCATGATTTTCAGAGCCACGTCCGTGTTGTCATAGTAGCCGTTGAAGGTCTCCGCCAGAACCCCGGCGGCGGATGTGGAAACCGGTACACCGGTGTGCTTGTAGGATGTCCAACCGAGGCCGGCCTTCTGGTTGAGCAGATGGGTCAGGGTCACTGCCAGGGGGTCGTAGCCGCCGTAAAGCAGATAGGTCTCCTGGTTCTTGGAATGGGCCTTTTCCCCGACCAGGCTGCGCATGAAGGCATCTTCCACCTGGGCGATTTCAGCGGCAGTCAACACCAGCTGGTCCGCTTTGGGGTCGCCTTTGAATTTCAGGCCAAAGTTTTCCGTGATCATCGGCTTGATGTCTTCCAACTTACAGGACCCGGCGTTTTCCTTGATATAGCCGGCGAGAATGTCATCGGTGAATTTGGTGAACGAGACTTTCTGATGGCTCAATATATCGAAGTGGGACGCGTATTTCGTGCCGGCAAAGCCCAATGTCAGCCCGCCGCATTCATGATCACCGGTGACCACGATCAGGGTCTCGTCGGCATGTTTTTGGGCGAAATCCATGGCGAGTTTAACCGACTGGTCAAAAGCCAGGGTGTTGTGGATCGAGGCTGCCGCGTCGTTGGCGTGGCAGGCCCAGTCGATCTTGCCCCCTTCCACCATCAGGAAAAACCCCTTTTTATTATCGAGCATTTCGATGGCTTTGGCCGTAAATTCCGGCAGGGTGATATCCTTGGCGGTCATGTCCATGGCGTAGGGCAGGGCTTTGCCGTCCTGCAGCCAGGCATTGTAGGCCAGCACCTTGCCGTCGGCGGGGGACAACTTCTTGAAGTCATCCTTGTTGTCGACAACCTGATAGCCGGCTTTTTTGATGGCGTCCAGGGCGTTGCCCTTGAACGTGGTGGCATTGCCCTTCTTGTTGGCGGGGTCTTTCAGGCCGCCGCCGCCAAAAAAATCGAAACCGCTTTTCGCAATGGCCAGGTCGATGTCATAGTACTGGCTCCGCTTGGGGACATGGGCATAAAAGGCGGCTGGCGTGGCGTGGTCGATGGAGACACTGGAGACGATGCCCACTTTCATGCCGTTTGCCTTGGCGATTTCGGCGATGGTCCGGACATGGCGCTGATCCGGGGTCATGCCGATCATGCCGATGTTGGTCTTGGCGCCGGCTGCCAGCGCCGTGGCCGATGCAGCCGAACCGGTGATGAAGCGGTCGGCGGCATGGGTGGTGGTGATGCCCTGGGCCTGAAACGTATCCATGGCAAGCGTCTTCTGGGTATACTGGGTGGCGGCCATGCGCTGGGGCAGCCCCATGCCGTCGCCAATAAACAGGAAGACATACTTGGCCTGGGCATCATGCCCGGCGGCGGCTGTCTGGCTGAGCGGCAGCCCGGACAGGACAAGCCCGCAGGCCAATAAAACGATCCATCCTTTTAACATCGAAGTTTTTTTGCGTAAGCACCGCAGTTTCATCAAACGCCTCCTTGTTGGGTTCATGAGGTATAGACAACTGGCCCCATAATTGAGCGCTGTCTTATTTGGAGATTGTTTGGGCCGGGTTAGTCTTTAATTAGCTTTGGCGAGATTTTATGGATTCCGTCAGGGTGATCGTGTGATTCTGCTGTTGGGCGAGCGGTTGAAACACTATTCCCAAGCCCTGGAGCGGTTTGCCGGCCATGTCGGCAATCCGATGGCGGAAATGAAAAAGGGGCCAAGCGGTCATCCGAAAAAATTTGCGTGGCGTGCCTCGATCATTTTGAAAAGGATACCGTTCCGCCACCGGTAAAGAAAAATCGTGCGGTGATCGAACTGCAGGCCCGTGCCCAAAACAGCGGCTGACCAAATCTATCGGCCTTATCGGGCCTTGACACTGCTCGCAGGGATAGGATAGAAAAAACACATAAGGCATCATGAAGGTGCCGCACACCATCATTCAATACAGAACTTAAGGCCACGAAGGCATTGACAGGAAAATGGTTCCTGCTGACTTCATGGCTTTTTTTTTGGTGCGTGACGTATTTTCGTTTCAAGAAGGTTATCGTGAAAAAACATATTTGTGTGATTGACGGTCAGGGTGGGGGCATCGGCGCGACGGTTATCAAGTATCTCAAAGCCGCATACGGCGAAGATATCGAACTCAACGCCCTGGGCACCAATGCCATTGCCGCTTCCCAGATGCTGCGGGCTGGCGCCAACCGGTGCGCGTCCGGCGAAAATGCCATTTGCTGCACGATTGCCCGCGCGGATTGCATCATCGGGCCGGTGTCCATCACGTGGGCCAACGCCATGCTGGGGGAGGTGACGCCCAAAATTGCGGAAGCCGTTACCTCCAGTCCGGCATGCAAGCTCCTGCTGCCGCTGCATCAGGAAAATACCGACATCATCGGGGTGGTGACCGAGCCCCTGCCCCACATGGTTCAACTGCTGGTGGACAAACGATTGAAGGAGGTGCTCGATCATGTGTGAAGCCAATGCCTATTTGGTCAAAGACGGAGAAGAGACGCTGCTCATGGAGGCGGTCGATATCATCGAACCTGACGAAGAAGGCGGGTATCGCCTGATGGGTATTTTTGGCGACCAGCGCGTCGTCCGCGGTAGGATCAAGCGCATGAACCTGGTGGATCACCGGATTCTGTTCGAGGAATGAGCTTTACTATCGGCGGTTTATTTTCAAGATCACCAATGTGATGTCATCATCGGATTTTCGGCCGGCGGTAAATGCTTTCAGATCGTCATAGACGGCACTGAGAATGTCATCGGCCCCTGCGGCTGCGTGCCGGCGCAAAATTTCACGGAACCGATTCTTTCCGAACATTCGGCCATCCTTGCTGGTGGCCTCCCAGATGCCGTCGGTGCCGATGGCGATGAGCTGCCCGTCCCTGAGTCCCGTCTTGCTGTTTTCCTCGAAGGCGTACGTGGCGTCGACACCCAGGGCGATGCCCGGTCCGTCCAGCTCTTCGAAGGCATCCCGGTCGGGACTGTAAAGGAGGGCGGGATCATGTCCGGCCCGGACCCAGTGGAGGGTGTCGGCCGCCGGGTCCACGGTGAGGTAGAACAGGGTCATGAATCGGCCGCTGTCCAGTACATCCTGGGCCAGCTGCACGTTCATGGCGGAAACAATTTCGGATACCGTCCCGGGCTGCGAGGCCCGTATCCGCAGGTACGAGCGGGCCGAAGACATGAGCAGGGCCGAGTCCACACCGTGCCCGGTAATGTCCCCGACCACGAGGCTGAAGGGGTTCCGGGGGTGCTCCCGGTGCCAGAAAAAATCGAAATAGTCGCCGCCGATTTCATCGCATGACACATTGCGGCCGGCCACATCGAACCCCGGTATGCGCGGGTTCTGCTGGGGGAGCAGGCTTTTCTGAACCTCCCCCGCCAGGACCAGCGCTTTTTTGTGTTCGCTCATATCCGTCACGAAGGCCATATTGCCGATGACCTTCCCTGCGTCGTCCCGCAGCCGGTTGCCATGAATCAGCACCGGCACCTGGCGTCCGTTTTTCTTCACCACAACGTTTTCAATCTTCCGGTATTCCTGCCCCATCAGCTTGTCGCGGTTGGCCCACAGGATCTGACGGTATTCCTCGGAAGTGAAATCCAGCGGTGTCCTGCCAAGGATTTCTTCCCGGGGGTAGCCCACCATCCGGCAGTAGGCCTCGTTGACATCCACGATGCGCATGCGTTCATCCATGAGCACGAAGCCTTCCCCGGCCGTCTCCACGATGCGGCGGTACTTCTCCTCGCTCTTGCGGATATCGGCATCCTTTTTAAGAATTTCGATACGGGCCTCTTCGACCTCCTGGAGAATGGTGCGATGCATGGCCGCATTGAAGTCTTTCAGATCCTCGATGCGCCTGCGATAGGCTTCAGAGCGTTTGAGTTTGTGTTGCAGATAGTCATTCTCCCGCAGGAGCTGATCCGACCCCAAGGCTTCTGGTGAGCCATGGGCAAGGTCAGCCTTATCGTCGATGCGCGCCATCTCAGGCGGAGACAGGCTCGCCTTCTGACCGACCAGCAGAGTGATCAGCGTGGCACCGTGAAACCGCGTGGGCTGGTGGCGCTCGAGGGGGGCGATCTCGCCGAAGCTGTAGAATCCGTTCAGGGGCAGTCCGGGAGGAAGAACATCCTTCAGGATCTGCAGTTCCTCCTGGGTGCGGGTTCCCAGGATTTCTTTGCGAAAAGCGCAGGAGAAGGCCATGCCAAACCGGGGCTGGAAGGGAATGCCCCGGATAAGGGATTCGGCCGTACGCCGGGTATCATCGATGATGACTTCACGGATGGCCTCGGTCAATTGCACGGTCGCACCCTGGGGGACGGATTCGGTGAAAGTGATGCTGGCATCCGGGTTGTAGACGATGGGGGCCCGCAGGTAGGCGTGGTCCCTGCCGTCTTCATAGACCGCAAGGATGAATTCCCGGGCCGGCTCGGTATGATCCCCGAGGTAATAGCGGTAAAAATCGACCGCCGCCATGTCGCCGATGCGCTGGACCGTGCGGTCGGTGGATGCGGTAACGGGCATCTTTTTGCCCACCGGTTTCCAGCTGTTGGCAATGGCAAAGGCATATTCCACCGGCCCGGCCCAGAGCAGGATCGGCAGGGCATCTTCCAGAACCTCGTTTTTGTAGAACTGCAAAATCTTCTGCTCTTCGGTCCATTGCATCCCGGCTGCCGCCCCGAAGACCGGGCATTCGATCCCCAGTTCCTGACTGAGGATTTCCATCAAGGGGTCGAAGCGTTTGTCATAGCCGTCCGGAAAGGCCAGGCCAAACTTCGGTTCCGTGGACAGTTTGCTGCGTGCCTGGGCCACGGCCGACTGGACCGCCCCTTTCGGGTCCTGGGTCAGGTTGCGGCCGACGCCGGCATGGATCTCCACGTCATCGGCATGAAACAGCATCAGGCTGATGGAATCATCGCTGAACCCCAGACGATTCGAGAAATCGCCGGCCGTTGTGCATCCCACCAGTTCGATCTCCGGGTAGTGGCGGTGGATAGCGTCCAGCATGCGCTGATGGTCGAAATTGCCCCCGGCCAGGACGACCCCGGCCTGGGGCGTCACACCGCCGAGCTGGTTTTGGCATTGCGATAAGACGGACTGGATCACCGCACGGGTTTCAATGCCTTCGGCCTGGCCTGTTGCAACGGTAATCATGGGAGTATTCCTTGATAGTCAGGAGTTTATGGCACGTGTGATTCCAATGGTGAGGCGGATGCCATCGGTGAAACGACGATTGCTCTGCGGTACCAGGTCTATCTGCATGGATCAATTTAAAGCTGGAAACGTGGCGCTACAAGTCACGCACCCCATAATTTTGTCGGTGTGCCAGAGGCCCTAAAATTATTTGCTCCGGCGGCCGTAGGGTATGCCAAGCTTTTTCATGCGGCCGCGCAGGGTGCTCGGGTGCAGCCCCAGCAGCCGGGCGGCCCCCTTTTCGCCCTCCACCTTGCCGCCGGTCTGGACCAGCGCCTTGCGGATATGGGCGGCGATCATTTCATCCAGGGGAGCGAGGGGTAAATCCGACCGGCCTCCGTTCGTCATCGGCGGTTCTCCGGCCGGGCCGGCCAGGCCCTGGAAGACCAGCACCCCGCGGTTCCGGCCGGTCTGGCTTTGAATCATGGCGCGTTCCACCACGTTTTCCAGCTCCCGGACATTGCCGGGCCAGTCATGCTGCTGCAGCCGTTCCAGTTCGCCCTGGGGAACGCTGGGCAGGCTTCCCATCTTCAGTTCCTTGGACTTCAATTCGATGAAGTGGCTTACCAGGGCCGGGATGTCGTCGATGCGCTGGCGCAGCGGCGGGATCATGATGGGAAATACGTTGAGGCGGAACCACAGATCCTCCCGGAATTTGCCGTCGCGCACCATTGCCTCCAGATTCCGGTGAGTGGCGCTGATGATGCGAACATCCACGGGGATGACGTCGGTGCCGCCCACCCGTTCGATTTCCCGCTGCTGCAGCACCCTGAGGAGCCGCACTTGCGCTGCCGGGGGCAGCTCCCCCACCTCGTCGAGGAAGATGGTCCCGGTGTGGGCGCGTTCGAAGCGGCCGCGCTTGCGGGCAATGGCGCCCGTGAAGGCGCCCTTTTCGTGTCCGAAGAGTTCGCTGTCCACCAGATTTTCCGGGATCGCGCCGCAATTGACCCGGATATAGGGGTGATCCTTTCGCGCCGAAGAGAAGTGAATGGCGTTGGCGATCACCTCCTTGCCGGTGCCGGTCTCGCCCATGAGCAGTACCGGGCTGTCCAGGGGCGCCACCTGTTGCACCATTGCCATCACGCTGCGCAGTCCGAAATCGGCGCCGATAATGGTGTCCCCGGTCATCGCCGCCATCTGTCGGCGCAAGTAGCGGTTGTCGTCGGCCAGCATATCCGTCAGCCGCAGGACCTCCCGGTGCTGCAGGATGTTGGAAAACGCGATGGCAAACGGATCGTGGAGCAGGGCAAAGAGGTCGGCATGCCTTTGCCGATACTGGTCGCGTCCCTCGGCACACAATTCCAGCACCCCGATTCGTTTGGACTCCAGCGCGATGTCCATGATCAGGTGGGACATGCCTTCGGGAAAGATTTTCGAAAAGATTCGCCGGCGGATGGGATCTTCCGCCGCGACATCGTTGATGATGCGGACCTGCGGCTCCCGGGCCCACCGTTGCTTTATCCACCCCCAGAATTCACTGGGAAACGCAATGGTTTCCGCCGGCTTGGGAAGCCGGGACAGCCAAACCGAGGCCAGCATGCGGCCCACGTTCAGCTCCGGTTCATAGAGACCGAAGAGCATGCCGGACACGGGCATGAACCGCTTCAGATAGTCCATGCACCGCGCCATGGCGGCCTCGATGTCAAGTCCGCCGGAAATCCGCAGGGTGGCCTGCCGAAAAAATTCGTTCTCGTCCACCACCATCGCCTCCTTTGACGAGTGCACGTCAACCCGAACATTTCACCCTGCGGGCACGCCCGCGATGCTCATTGGTCGCGTTATCAGGGACTTGCCAATGAACATCGCGAACACGTTCAATATCCGGGTAACCCCCCCAGTCTTCATTTTTTTACGACTGTCATATTTAAAAGAAAATTGCAATAAACTTTCAAATAAAACAGGCAAAACTGTTTTATTTGGTAGTAAGTGGATGATGATTTTATATGGCATTGATATATTTATAAAAAATTTCTGGTACGATTCTGGCTCTGTTCCATTAGAAACGAATAACCTCTTTACGGGCTCGAAAACGAGGGCATCATGGATTGGCTCGAGATCATACACCTTAGGTCCCACTCTACAAAAGAAAGAAACGAAGCCATGACGGCCTTTCAAAACCTTCTGCCACCGGAGGGGAATGCCGCGGCGGAGAACATCGTACTTTTCCAGAACCGTCACATTGGAAACGATTTGAGCATCCACATCGTCTGGCCAAGCCGTGGAACCGACGCGGCGAAAAGTCCGCTGGGCCTGCAATTGGCTGCTGCCTTTTCGGAATTCGGTCAGATCAACCATTCCGTATGGACGCTGGCCGCAAACATCCAAGCCCCAAACGGTATTGCAAACCCGGAGAAGGGGGATGGCGTGCGAACGCAATTATCGGGTGTGGATGGCCAGCTTCCCGGGGATAAGGATGACTTGTTATGAAGACCGCCCATTTCGGCAGGTCGCCAGTTGTTGCGTTGACCGCTTTGATTCTTGTGCTGGTCATGAGTGGTATAGCTCACAGCAGCCGCGCGAATGGCGCGACCCACCTGTCGTTTGCCCAGGCCTGGCATTTACTTGAAACTGAAAACGACGGAATCCTTGCGGCCCGCGCCAAAGTGCAGGAAGCCGAGCATCAACAAAAAGGGGCCCGCGCGCTTTACCTGCCCGCGGTTTCGCTTTCGGCCAACTATATCTATCTTGACGACGCGGTTCAACTCTCTCCGGATGACCTCCTTGACAGCATGGAAGCCGGCGGAGAGGCCGCACAGATCATAAGCCAGCTGGCTGCTTCCTATGGGTTGTCTTCGGCCCAACTCAACGCCGGGCTCACCACGACCATTGCCGAACGCCGCAATCTGGACAGTTCCCTTACGGCCACCTGGCCGGTTTTTACCGGGGGCCGGATAAACGCTGCCCAGGATATCGCGGCCGCCGCGGTGGGTGAGCGTCGACAGGACCTGCGCCTTGAATCCCTGAAGCAGTTCGAGCACCTGGTCCACTACTATTTCGGCGCTGTGCTGGCCGCCCGAGTGCTGGAAACCCGACAGGCGGTCGAAGCGGGTCTCAAGCACCACCGGGATCAGGCCGTTCGGCTCGAACAGCAGGGCCAGATCGCCCGGGTGGAGCGCATGCAGTCGGAGGTTTCCTTCGATAAAGCGGTTGTTGAGCGGAAAAAAGCCCAGCGTGACCTTGAAATTGCCCGCGTCGCCCTCGCCAAAATTTTGAGGTCGCCGGTGCCGGTCATGCCCACGGACAAACTGTTCCTGGCCGATTCGCTGCCGGAGCTCGAAGCGTTTGTTGGCGAAACCCTGGCCCATTATCCGGGACTGGATCTGCTCGATACCAAGAAACAACAGGCCGAGGGCGTGGTCCGGATGGAGAAAGGCAAGTTTTTCCCTACCGTCGCCCTGTTCGGCAACTACCGTGTCTATGAGGAGGACGACCTGGTGTCCGAGCTTGTGCCGGATTGGCTTGTCGGTGTGGGGGTCAGTGTACCGCTGGTGGACCGTTCCGGCCGCGGTAGTAAATTGCAGGCCGCAGAAATTGCCATAAAGCGGATCGATCACCTGCACAGGCAGGCGGAAAACGATCTCACTGTCCTGGTGGAGAAGACGTACCGCCAGGTCCTGCAGGCGCTGGAGGAGTTTGAAGGACTGCGCTCCAGCCGCCAATTGGCCGAGGAAAACATGCAGCTTCGGGGTAAGGCCTTCGGTCAGGGACTCGCCACCTCACTCGATGTGGTGGACGCGGAACTGTTTCGCGCCGGCGTCGAGACCCAGCGTGCGGCGGCGGTGTACCGTTATGTCGTCGGACTTGCCAAGTTGCTTGCGGTCGGCGACAGGCCCGAGGCTTTTTTTACCTATCAAAACGAAAAGGGAATCGAGGAGCGCTGATGCGTATTGTGCGGAGGTTCGTGATTGTCGCCCTGGTCGCTACGGCCGTTGTCTGGCTCGGCTGCACGTTCTGGTACGCCTACCAGCCGAAACCGGAGGCAATACAAGGCCAGATCGATGCTCAGGCGTACAGTGTCAGTTCGAAGGTCGCCGGCCGGATCGACCAGGTTCTGGTACGCAAAGGAGACCCGGTGAACGAGGGCGATCTCATTTTTACCCTATACAGTCCGGAGATCGATGCCAAGCTGGCACAGGCCAGGGCAGGCAAGGAGGCAGCGGAAGCGCTGGCCCAAAAGGTCGATACAGGCGCCCGCAAACAAGAAATCGCAGCGGCCCGCGACAATTGGCAGCGGGCCAAGGCCGCAGCCGATCTGATGGAAAAGACCTTCCAGCGTGTCGACAACCTTTACCGCGACGGTGTCGTGCCGGAGCAGGAACGTGATGAGGTTCATACCAAACGGCAATCGGCGCGCTATGCGAGCAGCGCCGCCTACCAAATGTACCAACTGGCCCTGGAAGGGGCCCGGGAGGAAACCAAGAAGGCGGCCCAAAGCAAGGCCCGTATGGCCGCCGGAACCGTTGCTGAAGTTGAAGTCTATGCCGCCGACACGCGCATCAAAAGTCCCCACGACGGCGAGGTGACCCAGGTGTTGTTGCGCAGCGGCGAGTTGGCCCCCCAGGGATTTCCGGTGGTCACGATCATGGATATCAACGATGCATGGGCCGTCTTCCACATCCGTGAGGATCGGCTATCCGAATTTACCAAAGGAACGGAATTTACCGCACGCATTCCGGCGCTCGGTGAAAAGCGGTATCGTTTCCGGGTCGACCACGTCGCCGTGATGGGGGATTTCGCTACCTGGCGGGCCACCACCAGCGATGCCGGTTTCGACATGCGCAGCTTCGAGATCGAGGCCCGGCCGGTGACCGCCATCGCAAACTTGCGGGCGGGCATGAGCATACTGATCGAGAACTGATGAAACCATCTTCCACCCATCTGCTGCGCCGGGAAGTCGACGACCTCGTGGGCGATCCCTGGCTGCTGTCCCTGGTGACCTGGGTGCCATTGCTCCTCGCTTTCACCATGTGGTGGATCTTTTCCCAGGGCATCGCCACCGAACTCCCCGTTGGCGTGGTCGATCTGGACAAAAGCAGGACGTCACGCGCCCTTGTCAGGCATTTCGAGGCCAGTCCGTCCCTGAAAATGGACGACACGTTTCTTGCGGTACCCCAGGCCATATCAGCCCTCAAGGCCGGTCATATCTACGGCCTGGTGATACTGCCCCGGGGACTTGAGGAACAAACCCTGCGCGGGCGACCGCCCCGGGTCACCGTTTTTTCCAACGGTCAGTTCCTGCTGACCCAAAAGGTGATCAATGCCGCCGTTCTGCAAGCCCAGGGGACCTACACCGCCACGGTGGAGACGGTGTGGAACCTGGCTTCGGTCACACCGGTGCTCGATGGGGCCCTTTCCGCCGCGCTGCCAGTCGCCAACCAAACCGTGCCCCTTTTCAACGCGGCCAAAAATTACACCCAGTTTCTCGTTTCCGCCATCCTTCCCGCCATCTGGCAGATGATGATGGGGATAGGGCCCATTCTCTCCCTGTCGGCGGTGCATCGCAAGCACACGTTGTCAGGATGGCTGGGCGGCACCCCCGTGCGCGCCTTGCTGGCCAAGATGGTGTTTTTGACCGCCCTGTTCTGGCTCCATGGCCTTTTTTCCCTCACGGTTATGTATGGCGGGCTCGGCTGGCCCATGCACGGAGACTGGTCGCTTCTCCTGGTCGCCCAGTTGATGACCGCCTGGGCCAGCACCGGCGCCGCCTGTTTGATCTTTCTCCTTACCCGGGACGCGGCCCGCAGCATCAGCATTGCCGTCGTCCTTGTGGCATCGGCGCTGGCGTTTATGGGTGTAACCTTCCCGGTCTCGGACATGCCCCTGGCGGCCAGGATCTGGCGCAGCCTCATACCGATATGCCATTACATCGAGATCCAGATCAGCCAGGCCAATTACGGTGCTCCGGTGGAAATGGCCATACCCCAGCTGGCAGCACTTGGTCTGCTGCTTCTGCCCGGCCTGGTGGCATTGGCCCTGGCACCCCGCTTTGCCGGTCCGGGCAGGGCCCGGTCAGGGGAGGCGGCGGCATGACCCTGCTGGCACTCATGCGCAATGAATGGCGTGCTGTTTGGGCCACCCCGATCATAGGGCTCACCGTCTTTGGCGGCGTCTTATTTTACTTTTTTCTCTACCCGCTTCCCTATGTCAAGCAGGTCCCGCGAGATCAGCCGGTGGTCGTCGTCAACCTCGACGGCAGCCAGCTGAGCAGGCGGCTGGAGCGCATGGTGGATGCAACGCCGCAGGTCAAGCTCGCGTGCCGCGCCCATTCTATCGAAGCGGCCCGGGACATCTTTATCCGCGAAAAGTTGGCCGGGATCCTGGTTATTCCGGAACACTTCTACAGGGATCTTCTGCTGGGCCGCCGACCCACTCTCTCTTATGCGGGCGATGCAAGCTATTTCCTGGTTTTCAGTACCGTGCTGGAAGGTTTGGCCGGGGCGGGTTCGACGCTGGCGGCGGAGGCGAAGATCAACCGCATGCTCGTGTCCGGGCAAGCCCTGCCGCTGGCGGCGGAACGGCACAGCGCCTTGGAATTGAACTTGCGTTCTGTTTTTAACCCGACGGCCGGGTATGTGAACTATGTGGCCCCGGCTATTTTTGTCGTCATCCTGCACCAGACCCTTGTTCTGGGCCTGGGGATATTGGGTGGTCTGGAGAACGAAGCGCGGCGTGACGGTGAACGGGCTTACCGTCAGGAAGCCGCCTCCCTGAAACTGCTGGTGGTGCGAACGGGTCTCTTCACGGCCATCTACTGGCCCCTCTGCATGTTCTATCTCGGCTTCGGCTTCCAGTTCTATGCGATTCCTCGACATGCCGACTTTTTGGAACTCAACATGGTCATTCTACCGTTCCTGCTGGGCGCGGCTTGCTTCGGTACCTGTTTAGGCCTGCTGCTCCCCCGCAGGGAATTGGCGGGGCCCATCGTCATGTTCAGTTCCATGCCCCTCGTCTTCGGCTCCGGCTTTATCTGGCCGCTGGAGGCGATCCCGGCGCCCATCTCCGCCATCATCCAGTATATACCCGTGATCCCCGCGATCCGAATGTTCCTCGGGCTCAATCAGATGGGCGGTGACTTCGGTATGCTCCTGCCTGTCTGGAAGCAGATGTGGCTTTGCGTGGCGCTGTACGGTGTGCTCGCCTGGGTGCTGCTGCGCATGGAAAAACAGCGATAAAACGATCGGATCATTATCACTTCGTATGTCATGCGCGGTATGGCGCGACCACTCTATGGAATGAGATCCCGAGTTGTTTCGGTTGTCCCCCCGGTAATCTTCATCGAACTGTCACCGATAAGTGGTCACGCTATTCTCAGCCAGTTCAGATCGTTGTGTGCGACGCGAATGTGTCCCCGGGGATCGATGAAACGGGTGCCGGCATCTTTGGGGAAAACAATGATATCCACCGGAGCCACGCGTTTTACACCGCGGGATTGACGCCGGATGCGGGTCTCCAGAGGAGCAAGCGCTGATCCCCAGGCGGCCAGGGCGAAATGGGTGCGCGGGAAGCGTTTCAACAGACGGCGCAATTTCTCCGCACCGACCCGGCCAGCTTCGGCCCAAAAGAGGGGACCATCGGCATCCATCTGAACGAGGTCGGGTTTGTACTTGTACCCAATCGACACTTCGACTTGCAGTCCGGGGTAGTCCGGCAGATAAAGGCCCCATAACAGCGCTTTCATCAGCACATGGCGTCGACTTTCGACGGATTTTTTAACCAGAATGAGCTTCTGCGCGTTGAGGCGGAAAGTGTACTTCCCTCTAAGATATAGATCAGCATCCATTGCCGTACCATCCGGGACAAATGATTAGAAACTATCTCAAAAAAGTTTTTTCGCCCGATATCGGCGTTGTGTCCTCGTCTCAAGTCCTCGACATACTTGAGTATGCCTGCGGGCTGATTCTCGGTCACGCCTTGATCTCGAACGAAAACCCTAATTTTGAAATGGCTTCTAATGTCGATCGCAACAGGCCGGGAATGCTGCAATAGGTTATACTTCCAGGCCGAGCAGCTTCACCCGTGGGATAAGGACATAGTAAGTCAAGGTCACCCTTATGTCACCGGGCGGAAGGCGTCGATCGTCGACAGCACGTCCGGAAAACGCAAACAATTACGAACGCATGGGACGGATACTTGAAAATGAGGGAATGCTCCGTATTCTTAACTGTTAAGGATTGCGAATTGATGACACCCCAAATCAGGAGGTCGCCATGGTCGATTTGAAAACCATCAAGCCGGAAGCGGTTCCCGCAGCGCTCGAAATGGCCAAGGGGTATCGCCTGCAAAACGAACCCGACGAGGCTGAAAGCATCTGCTTGGACATTCTGGCAGTGGACCCCGACAACCAGGACGCTTTGATCACCATGCTCTTGGCCCTGACGGACAAGTTTTCCGAAGGGGGGTTGCGGCCGAACTTCGAGAATGCCCGGGAAATCGTGGCCCGTCTCAGCTCGGCTTACTGCAAAGCCTATTACACCGGGATTATTTATGAGCGCCGGGCCAAATACCACCTCAAACTGGGCGGACCGCAATCCGGTAATATGGCGCACGCCTGGTTTACCAAAGCCATGACGGCTTACGGAGAGGCTCTGGCGGGCTGTGACCCGGACAACCAGGATGCCGTGCTGCGCTGGAACTCCTGTGCCCGCTTCATCAATGACCATCCGGATGTCAAACCGGACGATGCCGACCATTCGGAAATGCTATTAGATCCCTTTGAAACGCCCCACTGAACCTACATCAGATTATGCGTCGTGATCTTTTTACCGTTTGTTTTGGGTATCCCGGCAATGGAGCAAGGTATGCCATCGGCGGTTGCTTTTGGTAAAGATATGAATGCCTCGGCCGAAAGGGTTTGGCGGCTTATCACGGATACCCGGACATGGCCGCGGTGGGGGCCTTCCGTCAGAGCGGTCGACAGCCCGCAACGGTTTATCCATGCTGGTTTGGCCGGTCGAATTTGCACGCCGATTGGTTTATGGGTGCCTTTCACCATCGAGACCTTTAGGCCAAACCGAAATTGGGACTGGCGGGTCGGGGGCTTGGCGGCCACTGGTCACCGCGTCGAAGCTATCGAAGAAAATCGTTGCCGACTCTATTTTGACGTGCCGATCTGGGCCGCCGGGTACGGCATTGTGTGCCGGCTAGCCCTGAACCGCATCCAGCGTTTGCTTGCTTGAAGTTTACGGCACTGTCTTTAAGCGATCCGGAAGGAAACATAACGGGTGAGCCCACAACTTGAACTCTCTCGGGGCGTCTGAAATGACAAGCAATGCCGGAAAATTAAAATTGCTGGTGACCGGGGCTTCCGGATTCATTGGGTATGAAGTCGCTCGCCAGCTCTCCGTTGGGGGGTATCATCCCCGGTTGATGACCCGCCGGCGTGGCGATGATTGCGAGATTTGTCATTTCGACGCCGATTTCGTCATGGCCGATCTGAAAAAGCCCGCGAGCCTCAAATCGGCGGTCAAGAATGTTGACGGCATCATTCACCTTGGCGCCCGGGCGACCTTTGAATCCTACGCGACTTTGAAGCCTTCCATCCTGGATGGATCGGTGGCCCTTATGGCGGCGGCGATCGAAGCTGGGGTCAAGCACTTTGTCTACAGCTCGAGCCTGCTGGTATACGGGGATTCGGCTTCCCCCGTGAATGCCGACACGAAGCCCAAACCAGCCTTGGATTACGGCCGCATCAAGGTGGATACCGAACAGAAATTGTCGGCGATGGCCGCATCCGCAGGTATATCCTTTGCGGCTCTTCGATTGCCGCATGTGTATGGTATCCGCGATCTGTATTTCCGCCAGTTGCGCGCCGGCCACCTTATTCTTCCAGGTCTCGGCAAAAACATTTACACCCATCTGCATGTCGCCGATGCCGCCATGGCCATGATTGCCTGTGCCGAACAGGCCTATTCGGGCATCCTGCCCTTTGGCGATCGTCTCCCGTCAACCTGGACCGACTTCCTCCGTGTCGCCCGACCCTATTTCCCCAAGGCACGGGTCATCCGCATGCCCCAATGGCTGGCGCTATTGCTGACCGCCGTGCTGACCCCGATGCGCAGGATACGGCCCCATTCGGGTATGGAAACACCGGGTGCCGTTAAGACCTACAATTTCAATCTCGCCGTTGATCCGAAGCTCCTATGGGAAGATATTGGCCTGTCGCCGCAATATGCCACCATCTTCGAGGGTATACCCGCCGCCATGCGTCAGGAAGTGAAGGCCGTCTTTTGACAAAGGGGACCGAAAAGGGCCATCCGATTCCGGCCGTTTCCTATTCCAGGTATTGGCTATCCTCAAGCGCTGATCTTAAGTTACTGCTCCTGCCGCATGGCACCGTGATACGATCTAACCGCGGGTGATAATCTGATTAAAGCGCCAGCCATTCCTTCAGGGCAGGGATCGTGTTCTTCGGACTGATCTTGTAGCCGGTGGCAGCGATGCTGCCTTTTTCGTCGACCAGAAAGGCGGAGCGCACGATCCCCATGTAGGTCTTGCCGTACATTTTCTTCTCGGCCCATACGCCCCAGGCTTCGGCGATCCGGTGGTCCGTATCGCTGAGCAAGGGAAATCCCAGCCCGTGTTTGTCGTCGAATTTTTTTTGTTGCGCCACCTTGTCCGGGCTGATGCCGATAACGGCCACGCCGGCCTTTGTCAGTTCGGGCAGTGCGTCCCGCACCGCCTGGGCCTGGGTGGTTCACCCGGACGTGTTGGCTTTGGGGTAGAAGAAGACAAAGAGCCTGCGGCCTTTGAAATCGGCCAGACGAACGGTGGTTTCGTTTTGGTCCGGGGCGGAAAAATCCGGTGCGGTATCCCCCGTTTGTAATGTCGCCATGCTTATTCCTCCTTGATATTGGGCCTGTTTTCGACAGCGGCAGATGCCGTCTTCATTTTTAGGATTTATCCATATTTGTCAAGGGCCCCCAGGAGAGGCCGATCGCCCCGGTCGAATTGATTTCACGTGCATTCTGGCACTTCATTTTCGCACGATTGTGGAAAGAAATTCCTATCCCTGCGTCCGCCCTTTCGGCCGTCCTGGGTATCGGCGGCTTTTTTCTTATCTCCCGGCAATCGTTTGTTATGGCAGGGCGACATCTTGTGCCGTAACTGGAAAGCCTGAAAAGAAACGATGCGAAAAATGGTAAATAGTTAAATTAATCAAGGGGGATAGACGCACTCATGTCCTTTCGTCCTCAATCATTGCCATGCGTTTCAGGGGCAGACATCGAACCGTTTTAGCGGAGAGAAAAATCACCGATAATACCCGTGTTCAAATGCTTTGGAACAATCTTTGCTTTTTTTAGCCTGAAAGCGATGCCAGGGAGGAAGATCGGATTCCACCGAAACTTCCTGGCAGGGCCTGACCTGCACCGGTTTGGGGCGGCCCAAATCGCCGACGGGGTTTGAGGAGAAAGGCATGGCCAGACGGATCGGTTTCATATCAACGCGGTTTGCAGGTACCGACGGTGTCAGTCTGGAAGCCTCTAAATGGGCCCAGGTACTGGCGCTGGACGGCCACCAGTGCTTCTGGTTTGCCGGGGAACTGGATCGCAACCCGAACGACAGCTTTCTCGCCCCTGAAGCCCACTTCAAACATGGCCAGATCGCCCATATTGCCGAAAACGTCTTTGGAAGGACACGCCGCAATCCCGGCATTACCGACCTGATTCACCGCATGCGTGTTGCCCTGAAAAACCAGCTGCAAGCGTTTGTGCGGCAATTCGACATCGATCTGTTCGTGATTGAGAATGCTATGACGATTCCCATGAATATTCCCCTGGGGCTGGCGCTGGCCGAGACCATTTCCGAGACCCGAATGGCGACCATTGCCCATCATCATGATTTCTTCTGGGAGCGTAAACGCTTTGCCATCAATGCCATTGGTGAATTTCTTCCCATGGCGTTTCCGGCTGACCTGCCGGATGTGCGCCACGTGGTGATCAACTCGCTGGCCCGGCGCGACCTGGCGCATCGCCGCGGTCTTGCCGCGACCCTTGTTCCCAACGTCCTGGACTTCGACCGGCCTCCCCGCGTGGATCCGGCCGAGGTCAACCGTTTTCGGCAGGTCATCGGGTTGGCCCCGGATGACCTGATGGTGCTGCAGCCGACCCGTCTGATCAAGCGCAAGGGGATCGAACATGTGTTCGAGCTGGTCAAAGCCCTGGACAATCCGCGCTGCAAACTGGTGATTTCCCATGAAGACGGGGACGAAGGGGTGGGTTACGGGGAGTGGTTGCAGTCGGCGGCCCGCGCCAATGGCGTCGATCTTCGCCTCATCAAGGACAATGTGGTCAGCCCCTGGCGTGAAACGGCCGCAGACAAAGGTCAATTTTCCTTGTGGACGGTCTATGCCGCGGCCGACCTGGTGACCTTCTGCAGCCTGTACGAGGGCTTCGGCAATGGTCTGCTGGAAGCCATTTACCTGAAAAAACCGGTGGTCTTAAACCGCTATGACAGCTTTATCGCCGATATCGAGCCGCTGGGCTTCGAGTTCCTGACCCTGGATGGATACCTGACGCCGGACGTGGTCGCCCAGGCGCGTCGCATACTGCTGGAAGGGGAAACCAAATTCACCGGTCCCGAAAGAAATTACGCTATCGCCCGGCGCCATTTCGCCTACCCGGTTTTGCAGCGACGCCTGCAGTCTATCCTGACCGAATTCGATGCGGAAGCGGCCCCGGTTTTTCATCGGCATCGTCGCGCAGTTGCTTCTGATCCGCAGTCCCCTCATCCGGTGAAGGTGGCCGTTTGACCTATGCCGTGAATTCAAAGACCTTTTTCATTTGCCTCGATGAAGACGTTTCAGGGATCAGGGCGCGGTTGCGGTTATAGCCGTTTGACGGAGAGCATGGTGATGTCGTCGAATTGTGGTTTGCCCTTGCTGTGAAGGTCCACAGCGTCGACGATGGCGTTCAATTTGTCTTCGAGGGATGAATGCGATGAGCGCAGAATCGGGTCGAGTTGGCTTCTCGGAAAAATCTGGTTGTTCTGGTCGGGGGCTTCGATCACCCCATCCGTGCAGGCAAAGAAGAGATCTCCCGGGTTCATGTGGATGGATCGGCACGCGAAGGGGATGTCCGGAAACGACCCGGCTGCGGGCCCGGTGGGCGATAAATGCGCCCTTCGGCCTTCGGGGGTCATCAGCAACGGAGGTTCATGGCCGCAATTGACGTAATCCAGGTCACCCGTGCCGGTATCGAGAATGCCAAAGAAAAGGGTGGCGAACATGCATGCCTGTTCGTGTGTCTCCGCGATATAATTATTGGTTTCCTGGATGGTGCGCTGGAGCAGGTTTGGAACCCATTGGCGATCCTGATCCGGGAATGGCGGTTCTTCGGCCGATCGCTGCAGGCACAAGGCCCGGATCAAGCTCCGGAACAAGGCCATGAACATGGCGGCCCCGACCCCCTTGTCGCACACATCGCCGATAACAAGGGCGATTTTGCGGGTGCCATTGATTTCGAAAATATCGTAAAAGTCTCCGGCCACCTGCTTGGCCGGCCTGATGATTGCGGCCATTTGCCAGCCCTGGACGGATGGCAGGTGGGCGGGAAAAAAATCGGCCTGAATTCGTCGCCCGATCTCCAGTTCCTTTTCCACAAGATCTCTTTCCCGTTCGGCTTCCAATGACAACCGGGTGCTTTCGATGGCGCGATGGACCAGGAGTCCTACCAGGATAACCATGAGCATGCCGCCGGGCAGGACGCCATCGAGCAGCCGATGGGCGTGTAGAAATGCAAGGACGGCGCCGCCGCTGTAAGCCGCCGTAATAATGAGGACGGCGGCGCCGAATCCCATGGCCGGCAGATAGACAAAGGCGGCAATGGCGAGGCTGGCGATGACCCCTTCGAGAAGGATACGGGAAACTATCGGTAGCGGACGGAAGAAAGTGCCGCTCAGGATGGTGTGCAAGGCGTTGGCGTGCACACCGCTTAGCGGATAGTGGGTGTCCGTGGGGACCGGCCCGGCATCCGAGGCGCCGCTCAATATTTCGGATACGACCACGATTTTCCCCCCCAGTTCATTTTTCCACAGGGCCATTTCCGCCGGGTTGTCGGAAGCCTGGAGGATATCGGAAAAATTGTAATGCCGCAGGCGATCCCAATTGCCGATGAAATCGATGATCATGTTGCCGTTCTGATCCACGGGAATCCTGATGTCGCGCAACTCCTGGGATCCGGGCCGTCGGGCCGATGCCAGGCGCAGGGTGGGGCCGGGTTCCCAATAGATTCTTTCCGGGGGAACCTGCAAGTAGTCACACACCGTGCGCAGAACAATGCTGGGATAGAATTTGTTTTGGTAGCGATGCAGCAGGGGATAGCGGCGGTAGACCCCATCGGTGTCATATTGCAGGTTGAGGCTGCCCAAGCCGCGGGACACCTGGGCCAGGCGGGGGAAGGTGACAATGGCATCCACTGCCTCGGGTATGTCGTTCGGATCGGCTGCCGTGTGGATCTGCCAGCCGGTGGCCTTCAAATAGTGTCGTGCGGATGCTACCGAGGCATTGGCGGTTTTATGGAATCGCATTCGTTCCAGGAGCAGGACCAGCCCGAAATAGGTGTTCCCGGCCGCCTGGGCGGCTTCGACCAGCTCACGATCTTCAAGGGGGGAACGCTCAGAGGCAAAAACGAAATCATAGAGTTGGGCTGTGGTTCCCATGGACTTGAGGTTGACGATGGCCCGGGCATGGTGGCGCCGATCGATTCGACGGCGGTTCAGGCGTTGCAATGTGGATTGATTGATGTCGACGTGAACCACGGTATCGTCGTAGACCGGCCGGAAGGTCTGCGATGCGGCGCGGAACCGAAACAGCCTGTCGTGGATGCGGTGGTTCCACGTGTCGATGACATTGGGCAGCAGCCATTGCAGCAGGTGGACCAGCAGGAGGGCGGCACCGGCCGCGACGATACCCGCGCGCAGTCGTCGGGCCCTAGTGGTGCTCAATTGTGTAGGTCCTGCAGAAAACGTTGGTTGCGGCAATGTCTTCCGCAAGATGATCCAGCCGGCTTTCTTCGGAGGCCTTGTCTTTGTCCCCGGCACCGCGAATGGTGCCACCGATGGAAATCGGCCGTTCCGCTTTGCTGGTCAGGGGACGCTGCTTTAATTGGAGGCGCTCGATCGCCGCGAGCAGCCGCATGTAGGCGGTATCGTTTTCACTTCCCTGTTGCTGGTAGTCACGATACAGGGTCTCGATGGACCGCAGCGGTGTGGCGGAGACCAGCACATGGAAGGTTTCGGTGCCGGTCTGTTCGTCCAGTTCGAACCACTGCCCTTCTGCGGGGATCGTCATGCGGGCGCCGCCGTTGAGGGCTTTGGTCGGCAGCGATGGTGGAAAGAGCAATGTCAGCCGGCTGTCCGGTCCCTGATGAAATAAATAGAAATAACAGGGGTGGCGCGTTTTCAAGTACATTTTCAACTTGTCACCGGTGCGCAGACGGGCCTTCGGCGGAACGGTGACGGGTCGTGACCCATCGGCGTCCCTGGCCATTCCGGCCATCACCCAGCGGACGTCGATGGCCTCCGGTGAAGTCTCTTCCGCTATTGCTGTCAGCGCGGGCGTTGCCAGCAAAATAGCCATCATCCATGCCACGAATTTAGAGCGGGCGAATGTTTTCATCATGATGGTCCCTTTTGTGCCGATCAACCCTTGCGGGTCTTCATGGGCTTCGAAGAAGGGGCTTGGCGACGCCCTACCACCATATAAAGCACAGGGCTGCAGGTCAATGCAATGCATTATGACGCTGGGCCATAATGAACCTGCCAAAGCGAGTGGGAGAAATAGCGGTGGATGTTTGACCCGGCCCTGCACATGGAAAACCCGCAGCGGGGCTTAACTGAGGTCGGTGAAGCATGATCCATAATGAATTATTGTTACCAGGGAATGCGGTTCAGGGTGTTTGCCAGAACTCCCAATCGGTGTCGTTGTCGCCAGCCGTGCCGCTGAAACTGAAACCGACGGCCCGGTTCCCCGGCGGAAGCGGCCAACTCTTGTGAAACGTCCATCTGAGCCCGCCGTATACGTCGGAACCATTCTGGGACCACAGGCGGTGAGTGTCGAGGATGATCCCGTTGGCGTCGAGCATGTGGATGTTGATCCTCGCCTTGATCTGGTGAAAATGCTTGATCCGGTTCTGGCGGACCACCTGTCCTTCCACGGTCAATCGATTGTTTTCGAGACGATAGCGATAATGCAGCTCGAAATCGGGGGAATGCCAGATAACGGCATGGGGGCCGCCCTCGTTTAAGGTGAAGCGGTTTTCGGGCTTGGCTTCCCTGCCCGTGTAGGAGAACCAATTTTTGCCGCCACATGCGCTGAGGATGAGGGCACTGAGCAAGATGGCCATGAACATCGCGGCCTTTTTAGAGTTGGAATTGTCTGCCATAGTGCCTCCTGATGTGCCGAAGATATATGCCTTACGCTGGTGTATTGCCTGCTGATTTTGTTGTTTATTCGGTCCAGAAAACCTGGTCCTGTGGGCCAGGTCAGAGATCATTGGCTCCGCCGTAATCGTCGTATAGGAATTCAGGCGTCAGAATCCAGAAGTCAGAATAAAGTCATCGCCCTCGGCTCATTTGTTATTTTTCCAAAAGACGGAGCGAAGCGACATCAAAATCCTTCTGGCTCCTGAATTCTGTCTCCTGACGCCTATTGTTTCTCGCTATTGGAGCACCCCCCCTTCCAGGGGGAACCCAAAGCCGGGTCGTTCGGGCCCGGATATATACCCGTTTGCAGGGTCACAAACTTAATGTAGTTCTCGGAATGGGTTTTTCAATCGATAAAAAATGGTGCGCTTTTTGGGGGGTATACCCCCTCATAGGTGCCGAGTTCATGTTGGCGGCCATCGCCGCCAGTGCCTGGTTGCCTGGTCTCCGATCGGTATTATCCTCATTCATAGAGTCTCCACCCTATTAAAGACGAGGTGACGCCATGGATCGTAAACACGTGATGAAAATGTTCAATAAGAAAACACGGATTGGCGCCCTGGCCACGGCCAATAAAAAAGGCGATGTCAATGCGGCCGTTTTCGGATCGCCGCGCATGATCGACGAAGATACGGTCATCATGGCCGTTGGTGACAACCGATCGTTCCAGTACCTTCAGGAAAACCCCAAAGCCAGTTTCATCGTGATTGAACCCGGGGAATCCCCCACGGATTGGAAGGGCGTGCGGCTGTATCTCGAACTGGATGCCTTCGAGCGCTATGGCGAATTGCTGGATTCTTTCCGGGAGAACATCCGCAAGGTGGCCGGCAATCGATCCGCCAACGCCATCGTTGCGGCCATCCGTTTTAAAGTGACCGATGTGAGGCCGCTGATCGCGCCGCCGGACGCGACCTGAGCTTTTCGAATCCGAAAAAAAGAAGGGTTTTGGGGCCGCGCTTTACAGCGGTTTTTGCCATGACCAATATCGCCGGGAAAAAACGCGTTTCGGTTGAACGCGATAAAGTCCGCCGGACCACCCACTGGGATTTGGACTACCTGCCATCCCGCGAAGTAGAAGATCTCTACGCCGCGCCGCATGCCCATAAGCACCCCGAACGGCCGCCCCGGCGTACCCGGCCGCGGATGACCAACCGGCAGTTGGGTCTCCTCTGTATGGCTGCGGGTCTTGGATTGCTGGGATTGGCCGTTTTGGCAGCCCGGCTGCTGGCGTGATCTGCAGCATGGGGGACCGATCTGACCATGCCGTGGGAAAAAGTGCCCGAGAGGTTGACTTTTGGAATGGATTGCAGGAGAGTAACCGAAACCATACGCGCGACCCTAAACAATTTGAAAGCTGAAACCATGCCAACGGGCTGCCGGACCACACTCAAACCTGACACGATGACCAAGCGGGGCACCAAACGGATGACCCGCCCGGGAAAAGGTCGGTTCGGAAAACGGCATTAGCGACAGCACACAGCGCAGATCAAAGCCTCTCTGAACCAGCAACGGGTTCGCGGAGGCTTTTTTTTTGAGATCGCTTCTATGGGGTGTGCCATGAACGATACAATGAACAAGGAGCAAAGGTGATGACACGTGTCGGCTTTATCGGATGGCGGGGGATGGTCGGCTCGGTCCTTATGGACCGGATGCTGGCAGAAAACGATTTTAACGGCTTCGATCCGCTTTTCTTTTCAACCTCCCAGGTCGGGCAGGCGGGGCCGGCGGTGGGCTTCGATGTCCCCCTGGTGGAAGACGCCTACAACCTGGAGCGCCTGACCGGAATGGACATTATCGTGTCCTGCCAGGGCGGCAGTTATACGGAAAAGGTGTATCCCCAGCTGCGCCAGAACGGCTGGCAGGGCTTCTGGGTCGATGCGGCCTCGACCCTGCGGATGGACCCGGCCGGCGTGATCATCCTCGATCCGGTCAACCGGCAGGTGATCGACAAGGCCCTGGCCGGGGGCATCAAAGCATTTGTCGGCGGTAACTGCACCGTTTCCCTCATGCTCATGGCCCTGGGGGGAATTTTCGAAAAGGACCTGGTGGAATGGATGACATCGATGACCTACCAGGCGGCTTCCGGCGCCGGGGCTCAAAATATGCGGGAACTCGTGGCCCAGATGCGGCATATCGGTTCGGATGCCGCCGCGCTGCTGGACGATCCGGCCACGGCCATCAAAGCGCTGGACCAGCAGGTCACGCACACGATCCGCAGCGATGCCTTCCCGACGGCAAAATTCGGGGCCCCGCTGGCGGCCAGTTTGATTCCCTGGATTGACCGGCCCATGGAAAGCGGTCAGACCAAGGAGGAATGGAAAGGCTATGCCGAAACCAATAAAATCCTGGGGCGTGAGGCCAATCCGATTCCCATTGACGGCCAGTGCGTGCGCATTGGATCCATGCGCTGCCACAGTCAGGCGTTTACCATCAAACTGACCCGTGACCTGCCGCTGGATGAGATCGAGGCCTTGATTGCCGACCACAATGAATGGGTGTCGGTGGTGCCGAATGAGAAGGACATTACCCTGCAGGCGCTGACCCCGGCCAAGGTGACGGGCACCCTGTCCGTGCCGGTGGGCCGTCTTCGCAAACTGAACATGGGGCCGGAATACCTGACCGCTTTCTCGGTGGGCGACCAGCTCCTTTGGGGGGCGGCCGAACCCCTGCGGCGGATGCTGCGCATTCTTCTGGAGGAAAAGGCCTGAGGGCTAAAGGCAAACCGAGTGCCCTGACCGGATGAGAAAAGGCGCCGCATGACCGCATGCGGCGCCTTTTTCTCGTTAGATGGGCAAATAAATTTGGCCCGTATCAATCGGTCATGCGGATGATCGTGCGGCCTCTGTGCTTTCTCTGGATCATCATGTCGATGCGCTGGTCCAGTTCATCAAAGGACGCCTCGGTGGCCAGGGTATCCAGCCCGTCGACCTTCCAGTCCGAGGCAATTTTCTGCCAGACGTCCTGCCGCAGCGGCATGGGGCAGTTCTGGGAATCGATGCCGATGAGGGTCACCCCCCGCAGAATAAAGGGGTAGACATTGAGCGGCAGGTCCGGGGAGGCCACGTTGCCGCAGCAGGTGACCGTCCCATAAGGCTGCATGGATTTAATGGCGGTGGCCAGGATATCGCCGCCCACGGCATCGATGACACCTGCCCAGAGGCCCTTCAGCATGGGGCGGCTGCTGGTGTCGCTGGCATCTTCGATGCTGATCACCGCCTGGGCGCCGATGGCCGTCAGGTAGTCGGTGGCATCCGTCTTCCCGTTGACGGCCGTCACGGCATACCCGCTCTTGGCCAGAATCGCCACGGCCATGCTGCCGACGCCGCCGGTGGCGCCCGATACCAGGATATCACCGTCCCCCGGCCGGACGCCGTTGGCGATCATTTGATGCACGGAAAGCGCCGCCGTGAATCCGGCGGTGCCGTAGATCATGGCCTCGCGCAGGGTCAGCCCCGGGGGCAGCGGCACCACCCAGTCAGCCGGCACCCGGATATACTGCCCAAACCCTCCGGCGGTGTTCATCCCCAAGTCATAGGAGGTGACGATGACCTCGTCCCCCGGCTTGAAGCGGGCATCCGTGCTGGCGGACACGATGCCGGCGGCGTCGATGCCCGGGGTGTGGGGATAGCTGCGTGTGACGCCGCGATTCCCTGTGGCGGACAATACGTCTTTGTAGTTGAGGGACGAATAGTTCACCTGCACGACCACGTCCCCCGCGGGCAGGTCGTCGATGGTCTTGGTTTCGACGGTCCTCAGGAATTGTTTGTCGTCGCTTTCCGTGACGACCAGCGCTTTGAATTCATTCGGTAGTGTCATGGGTTGCTCCCTTGGCTTGAATTGACGGTTGGGGTGGCTTGTTTATGCGGGCTTGCATTGCCCAGTTCGTCCAGATAGGCGATCAGGCTGTTGATTCTGGCATCGAGCCCTTCAAATGATTTGTCCAATCCGAACATCACCGAGGCGCCCAGCATGCCGGCAAAGAGCATTTCGGCAACATTCGCCGTGTTCACTTCCGGGCCGATTTCACCGGCGCTCTGGGCCCTGACCAGCAACCGTTGGATTTTGTTTTTCAAACCTGAAAACCCTCGGTTGAGTTCTTGAGCGATGCCGGCGTGTTGGTCGGCCAACTCCACGGCCAGCATGATGAAGGGGCATCCCCCGGGCATATTTCCGGTGTCCTTCAGGTAGCGGTCGCGGTAATTCTGCAGGAGTCGTTTGATCCGGCCCAGCGGACTGGCGACGGCCTCGAGACCATCCAGGTTTTTCGCACGCCAGTTGCGGCGTGCCCGATCGATGACCTCGAACAATAAGGCTTCCTTGCTGGCAAAATGGTTATAGAAACCGCCTTTGGACGTGTCGCAGGCCTTCAGGATGTCGCTCATGGAGGTGCTCAGAAACCCTTTGAGCGAAAACAGCTTCAGGGATTCTTCCAGAATGTGTTCTTTGAGATTCATGGCTTCATGCCCAAAAAGGTTGTCAGACAGACCGGTCGGTCTCACCTACCACCCACAAATCAGGATGTCAACCGACCGTCTGATTTGTGGGGCAGCCAACAGGCTCAGGCAGAAACCGGGGGACGCCGATGGGCCCAGGGCCGGGCGGATTCCAACTGGGCCGCCAGTCGGAACAGGGTGGCTTCATCGCCGAAGCGGCCCATGAACTGGACCCCCACCGGGAGGTTCGCATCGTTCCAATACAAGGGGACGGACATGGCCGGCTGCCCGGAGACATTGGCAAGGGGGGCCAGATGCACATAATGCTCGGCCTTTTCAAAGCCCTGCAGGGGGTTGTCCGGGGTCGGGTCGAATTGGCCCAGGCGCGGCGGCGGCTCCGACACCACCGGGGCCATAAATACGTCATAGCGGGTGAACCACCGGGCAATGGCTCGGGAGCTGCGCTGCAGCTGCTCGAGGGCCAGGACGTAATCGGCCCCGTCGATACCTTGGGCGGTTTCGTAAAGCGCCCATGAAACTGGCTCCACCTGCCCGCGGGCGGCGCCCAGCATTTTGAGCAGCGAGGCCGTGCCGGCCGCAATAATGACCTTAACACAGGCGGAAAAGTGTTCGATGCTGACGTCGAGGGTCAGGGGCGCTTCTTCGAGAATATGACCGAGATCGCGGCACAAAGCCATGCCGGCCTGGACGGCCTTTTCGCAATCCCTATGCACCGGAAAGTCCGGGGATGTCAGGATGCCGATGCGCAGGGTGCCGGGATCGGCGCCCACCTCGCGGAGAAAGGGGCGTGCTGCCGGCGGCGCCCAATAGGGATCCCCGATATCGGGCCCGGCCGTAGCGTCCAGGAGGGCGGCGCTGTCGCGCACCGAGCGGGTGAGGGCATGCTCGGCCACCAGCCCGCCCCAGCCTTCGGAAAAGTCCGGCCCGAGCGGATTGCGCCCGCGGGTCGGCTTCAGGCCGAAGAGACCGCAGCACGATGCCGGAATACGGATCGACCCGCCGCCGTCGTTGGCATGGGCCATGGCCACCATGCCGGAGGCCACCGCTGCTGCCGCCCCGCCGCTGGAGCCGCCGGTGGAGTGCGCCGGATTCCAGGGGTTGCGGCAGGGGCCGAACAGGGTGGACTCCGTGGTCGGGAGAATACCGAATTCGGGGACGTTGGTCTTCCCTAAGATAATCAGCCCGGCACGCTTCATGCGGCGGACCAGTTCACTGTCGTGGTCGGGGACAAAGTTGCGCAGAAGGGCCGACCCCAGGGTCATGGGGACTCCGGCACACATTCCGAGAATGTCTTTCACCAAAAAGGGCACGCCGGTGAAGGGCCCTTCCGGCAGGCTCCCCCTGGCGGTCTCCCGGGCCTGGTCGAACATCTTCGTCACCACGGCGTTGAGCTTCGGATTCAGTGTTTCGATGCGTGCGATGGCGGCATCCACAAGCTCAATGGGTTGAACGTCCTTGCGGCGAATATGCGCCGCCTGGTCGGTCGCGTCCAGATCCAGCAGGTCTCCAAGATGGTGCATGGGTTTCCTTTCAGGTAGTGCTCCGGCTTTCGCCTCGCAGGAAGCGCCGCTGTCGCGATGATGACTTGAATGCATGCCCCTACAAAAGAAAACGCAAGGCCGGTTGAGCGATCGGGGGGTACACGGCCGGTCAAAAAGGGGTATAAGTGGCCGCACTGATGTCATTCGAAAGCGCAGGGATGCGTCTCTGTAGGGCCGTACGAATTAAGTTTAAAGGGGTGGGGGAAAGAGTGTCAAGCGTTATTGGGGGGATGCTTTCGTTTGCCTCTATACACGGTCGCCGGTCTACCGGCAATCGCCTTTTTCCCGGGAGAGGAGATAATAACGACAGGCGCCCAGTTCGCAGGCTTTTTCCCAGTCGGCGCAGGCATTGGCTTTATTGTTCAGGCGCAGCATATGGACGGCACCCCGCAGTTCATAGGCGGCTGTCAGATTTGGATTCAGGGCGATGGCCCGGGTACAGTCGGACACGGCAAGATGGGGCTGCCCGCTTTCGGCATAGGCAAAGCCGCGGTAGAAATAAGCCATGGCCTGTTCCGGTGTTAGGGCGATGACACGGGAGAAGTCGGTGATGGCCTTGCCATACTGATGTGAAAAAAAATAGGCGGTAGCCCGGTTGTAGCAGATGCCGGCATCCATGGGGCCAAGGGCCATGGCCATGTTGAAAATGACGATGGCCCGGCGGTAAAGGCCCTTTCGGGCATAGGCGCTTCCCAGGTTGCTGTAGGCCTGAGGAATTCGTGGATTCAAAGCGATGGCTGCCGTGCAGTCCGCGATGGCCTGGTCGAACCGACCCGTGGCCATGCAGACTCCGCTGCGGTTGATGTAGGCCATGACAAAAGTCGGTTTCAGTTCGATGGCGGCATTGAAATCCGCCATGGCACGACCGTGGTTTTTCAGGTGAAAATGGGCCGTGCCCCGGTTGTAGCGTGCCTCGGCCAGGGTGGGGGCCAGCGCAATGGCCCGTGAGAAATCGGCCAGGGCGCGGTCGTAAAGCCCCTTATTGGCGTAAGCCAAGCCTCGGTTGACAAACGCAGCGGCGAATTCAGGCTGTAACGCGATAGCCCTGCTGAAATCGGCAATGGCCAGGTCATGCTGTTTTTTGCCGTTGGTATAGGCGAGCCCCCGATTGTTGTAGGCCATGGCGTCCGTGGGGCGGTGCCGGATGGCTTCGCTGTAAGCAGCAATGGCCAAATCGTAATGACCTTTTTCGGAGTGGGCATTGCCGCGTTCGATGCAAGCCGCTGCTTTAGTTGGGTCCGGTCCCGAAAGGGCGGCACAGCCTGCCAGAAAAAGGGCCGTTGTGGCGATAAACAAAAGAATGGAAACTGGCATACATTTCATAGCGCGCCCCCGCCGGATGCTATTCAGCGGCACCCGCCTTCTTGAGCAGGCGCGTGATCGCCTCTCGACCGGTGTTGATGGAGATGAACAGCGCCGATCGACCCAGGTAATTTTTATGGTTGACGTTGGTCCCCCCTTCCACCAGCAGTTTTACCATTTCGGTATCGCCGAGGTAGACGGCGTTCATCAGGGCCGTCCAACCGTAAGGATCGGTGGCGTTGACGTCGGCCCCTTTTTCCATAAGCATCTTGGCCACTTCCTTTTGGCCCTTGATGGCGGAAAGGATCAGCGGGGTGTAACCGTTATAGGTTCTGGTATTGACAAGAGCACCCTGGTCGAGCAGGACCTTGACGCATTCCGTTTGTTCACTTTCCACGGCGCAATTCAAGGCCGAATTGCCGAGAACATCGGTGGTTTCAACACTGACGCCCTGGGACAAAAGTTCTTTGATGGTGGTCGCATCACCCATGCGGCTGGCCTCGATTATCCTGGGATTGGCATCCTGACCGGATATTTCGACCGGCGGCGGGAGTATCATGCGATCCTGTGCTTCCTGTCCAAGGGCTTGAAAGGGATTGGCCCACGCCAGCAGAATGATGAAAACCATCAGTGGCGCCAAGGCCGTCCTACGGTGTTGGGTTTTTGAAGGCGTTTTCATCATGTCCTCCTTTTCCGTATAAAGGTGACAGTTGATTTTCGAACTCGAGATGGCGCTATTCGTGGTTGGCTTCAGAAGGGAAGGGATGACACAGGGAATGGAAAGCTTTCGATGATCAAGGTGGCGCGCCTATTCCACAGGTTGAAAAAAAAAGTGGCGCTCAGGGTGGTTTGGGAATCGCGATGCGTTGCGAATATGTTCGTGAAAACGGTCATAACATGGCTGTGAACTAGCTTGAGAGTAACCATAGCCTAAGTGTTGTCAATAGGATGGAGGAGGCGCGGATGATGGCAACAAGGGGGGCGCCGGTTTTTCCGGCTCAAAAGGTTTAGGCGGCATGGCTCGGGTGCTGATAGTATATATCCGGGCCCGGAGGACCCGGCTTTGGGTTCCCCCTGGAAGGGGGGATGCTCCAATCACGAAAAACAATAGGCGTCAGAAGACAGAATTCAGGAGCCAGAAGGATTTTGATGTCGCTTCGCTCCGTCTTTTGAAAAAGATCGAATGCGCCGAAGGCGAAAACCTTATCCTGACGTCTGAATTCTGACGCCTGAATTCCTATACGACGATTACGGCGGAGCCAATTATCTCTGACCTGGCCCAGAGGACCAGGTTTTCTGGACCCAATAAATAGGTGTCGCTACGGTTGATTATATCCCTGCTGCCGGGTGATCCAGCACCTGGCGAACGCAGCGGGCCAGGTCGTTCAATTTGATGGGTTTCATCAGTATGGCCCGTATTCCCATGCCTTCGATTTCCTGCTCATCAATGCGGCTGCTGTAACCCGTGCAGGCAATGATGGGAATGTCCGCCCGCAGTTTGAGGCATTCGGCCGCAAGTTGATCACCGGTCATCTTGGGCATGGTCATGTCGGTGATGATCAGGTCGAACCGGTCCGGCGCTTCGCGGAATTGGGACAAGGCTTGGCTGCAATCCGTGGCGACTTCGACGGTGTAGCCCAGCCGTTCAAGCCCCTGGCGGCCAAGGTCGACGATGGCGGCTTCGTCGTCGATGAAGAAAATGCGTTCGGTCCCGCCGGGCGGGACGGTTGTCTCCTTTGACGGTTGGGCTTCAGCTTTAATGGTGGGCAGGTAGACGTGGAAGGTCGTCCCTTGTCCCACAACGCTTTCCACATGGATTTCGCCCCCGTAGCTCTGCACGATGCCATGGACCACGGCCAGGCCCAGCCCCGTGCCTTTGCCCTTGCCTTTGGTCGTAAAATACGGCTGATAGATTTTCACCAGAAGATCGGCGGGGATGCCGACGCCGGTATCCTGAATGCTGAGTTTGACGTAATCACCGGCCGTGAGACCCGGATAGAGGCGAATATCGTTGTCATCCAGGGCCACCTGGGACAGTGCTACGATCAGCTGCCCCCCGTTTTTCTCCATGGCCTGGGCCGCGTTGGTGCAGAGGTTCATGACGATTTGGTGGATCTGGGTGGGGTCGGCCATCACATTGTCGATCTCGGCGTCGATGTGGGAAGTCATAGCGATGGTGGCGGGCAGCGAGGATCGGAGCAGTTTGAGCGCCTCCTTGATCGGGATGGTGATCTTGAGGGGTTTAAGTTCGCGCCTGCCCTGGCGGCTGAAGGTCAGGATCTGCTGGACCAGCTCACGGGCCCGCATGCCGGCGGCATGGATCTGCTGGATATTGTGCTGCAAGTGGTCTTCCGGCTCCGTGTCCATGAGGGCCAGTTCCGCATAGCCGATGACGGCCGACAGGATATTGTTGAAGTCATGGGCGATGCCGCCGGCCAGCATGCCGATGGCCTCCATTTTTTGCATCTGCTGGATGCGGGTTTCATAATTCTGGCGTTCGTTTTCGATCGTCTTCCGGTCGCTGATGTCCAGAGACACGGAGAGCATGCACGACTCCCCGGAAATCTCGATAATGTCGGCCGAGAAGAGCATGGTCAATACCCGGCCGGACTTGGTGCGGCGATGGACTTCCACATTGCGGATCGCGCCTTTTTTTTCTAAGGCATCGTGGATGGCCTGCCGATCGTCCGAATCGACCCAAGTGCCCATCTCGAGCGATGTGCGGCCGAGGATTTCTTCCCGCCCATACCCCATGTCATCCACAAAAGTTTGGTTGACTTCCATGTAGCGACCGGTTTCCAGCGAACTGAGAACGACCCATACCGGGCTGTTGTCAAAGGCTTTGAAGTATTTTTCCTCCGATAGTTTGAGGGCCTCTTCGGCCCGTTTGCGGTCGGTAATGTCCTCGACGATGCCTTCCATGATGGGCTCGCCGGTTTCGGGATTATCGATGAAATGGGCATTGATGCTGACATCGATGATCTGGCCGTCCCGGCGCCGGTACCGGGTGAGAAAACCGGAAAGGCGGCCTTTGGCCTGCAACGCTGCGAGCAGTTTGTCGCGGTCACCGGGCTGGACGTAAAGTTGATGGGCAACGTCGGTCAATTCCGCTACCAGTGCTTCTGGGGAGGGATAGCCGTACATGTTGGCCAAAGCGGGGTTGGCCGTTAGCATGCGGCCGTGGAGATCGGTCTGAAAAATGCCCTGGGGGGAGTGGTCGAAGATGCTGCGGAACTTGTGCTCCGAGCGTTCAAGCTCATCCTGGTGTTTCTGGTCCGTTATCCAGGCATCGATCAGCCTGACCGCCATCTTGGCCAGCGGCCGGGATTGCTCCAGTTTGCCGGTGATGCCGAAGGCCCCGACCCGCTGGCCGTCGATGATAATGGCGCAGCTGTAGCCCTCACGGACCAGGGGGTTGCGGGCGGCTTCTTCGGGGGTCACCGCGTATTCATCCACCTGGCCCTGCATAATTTTCCGGGCGCCGGCGTGCAGGTCCCCGATGCGGGATTTGTCCGTGGCACGCACGATATAGCCCTGATCATTGTAGATCAGGACCGGAAATCCGGTCTCGGTCCAGATGGCCGCCATAAAATGTTCGGCCATGGCCCATAATTTTTTGGCTGGTAGCATCGGGTCAACGCTCTTGGATGAACGGACTGGTTCGGTATCGGTTTGCCGGTACGCTAAAATGACACCGCCATATCGCCCCGCTGTAACCATCGAGCACAGCGCATGACCCTGCCGGAATCGGGATTGACGTCAGGTGCGGGAAGGATATGCGTCCATTTATAGTCCGAACGGACGCCAGAATGCAAGCCGTCGGTTGCATGGCCGGCGGGACTGCCATGACGGTGTTGCCATTTCTGGCGCCAACCGGATCGAAGCGACATCAAAATCCTTCTGGCTCCTGAATTCTGTCTTCTGACGCCTATTGTTTCTCGTGATTGCAGCATCCCCCCTTCCAGGGGGAACCCAAAGCCGGGGCCTCCGGGCCCGGATATATACATATGTGAGTACTTGACAAGTTAACCCTTTAAAAATTATAGCATTTCAATAGACGGGTGTTTCCTGATTGATTTAATCGAGAATAAGCGCTTGCGGTGGTATCCGTCGCGCTAACCCATCACCACGACAACCGCTCCCGGAGGTGGCCGCCGGTTTTCCCTCACCCGCCAATGGCGAGCGTGCCGTCATAAATGCGACCCTTAAAAGGGGATGTCTATGACGCCAAAACCCACCTACGAGGAGTTGGAAAGCCGTATCGTCCAACTGGAACGCCGGCAGGCCGCGCATAAAGCCCAAACCGGCACTGCCGCGGCTGATTCCGACGCCTGTGTGGCCGCCTTTATTTCGAGTCCGGACAATCTTGTGATATCCCGGCTGACGGACGGCATGATCTTGGATGTCAACGATACCTTTTTACAAACCTCCGGGTACACCCGGGAAGAGGCTGTCGGCCGGACGGTTCTCGATCTCGGTTTCTGGAGCGATCTCGACGATCGCCGGCAGTATGTCCAACTGTTGCGGGAATGCGGCGAAGTCCGCTGTTTTGCGACCCATTTCACCATGAAAGACGGGCGGACCCTGCCCTTTGAAATTTCCGGGAGGACGGCCGACATCGGCGGGGAATCCTGTGTTGTAAGCATATCCCGGGATGTTTCCGAAGTTCGACAGCAGGAGCTGGCCCTTCGCGAACAGGTGGGCAAGCTGGACAGCATTTTTCGGGCCGCCCCCACCGGGATCGGCATGGTACGCGAAAGGGTGATCGCTGCGGCCAACGATCGTTTGTGCGAGATGCTGGGCTATTCCCGCGACGAATTGATGCACCGGAACGCCCGTATGCTTTACCCCACCCGGGAAGATTTCGAGTGGGTGGGGACGGAAAAATACGAACAGATTTCGCGCCGGGGGACCGGAACCGTGGAAACCCGCTGGGTGCGCAAGGACGGTCGGGTCATCGATGTCCTCCTGAGTTCCACCCCCATCGATCTGGCGGACCTGGATGTCGGGGTCACCTTCACGGCTCTCGATATCACCGAGCGCAAGGCCGCCCAGCGGACCCTCGAGCTGCAGAAGTCCTATCTCACCACCCTGCACGAAACCGCCCTGGGGCTGGTCAGCCACCTGGAGTTGGATGTTACCCTGGAGGCCATCGTCAAGAATGCGGTGGAATTGACCCACACCGATCAGGGGATTGCCTATATTTACGACGCCGATACCGAGGAGTTGGTGGTCCGGGCAGCCGTTGGCAGCAAAACCCAGGTGTATCGCGGCTTTCGCCTGAAACCCGGCGAGGGCATGGGCGGCAGGGTCTGGCAGACAGGGCAGACACTTGTGATTGATGACTACCGTTCCTGGCCCCATCGGGCGACCACTCCGCTTTTCGACGATATCCGGGCCCTGGTAGGTGTACCCATCGTATCCGGCCACCGGACTTTGGGTGTTATCGGACTGTTGTTCTATGAACCGGGGAAACAATTCCATCCCGAGGAAGTGGAGATTTTGGGCCGGTTTGCCGATTTGGCCGCCATTGCTCTGGAAAACGCCCGGCTGTACGCCCGTGCTCAGGCCGAGTTGAAAGACAAACGCCAGATGGAGGCTGCGTTGCGCGAAAGCGAGCAGCGCTACCGCAGCGTGTTCGAAAACACCGGCACGGGAACCGTGCTCAGTGAAGAAGACACCACGCTTTCCATGGTCAACCAGGGGTTTGCCGATCTTGTCGACTACCGCCGCGAAGAGATCGAGGGGCGCATGAAGTGGACCGAAATGGTAGACCCGGCCGACCATAAACGCATGCTGGCGATCCACTACCTGCGCCGCAGGGATCCGGCCGCGGCCCCCAAAACTTTCGAATGCGGGCTCATTGATCGGCAGGGGCGCCGCAAAGAGGTCCTCCTGAAGGTGGACCTGATTCCCGGTACCACCACCAGCGTCGGCTCTTTTACTGAAATCACCCGGATTAAAACGGCGGAACGGTCCCTGCGCAAATACGAACAGATGGTGACCTCCAGCAGCGACTATATGGCGCTGGTGGACCGGAATTATAATTTCCAGGTGGTCAATGCGCCCTATGGCAAGGCCGTGGGGTGCCAACCGGAAGACATGGTGGGGCGCAAGGTGGCGGGAATTTTTGGAGCAGCGCTTTTCGAACGCCACCAGAAGCCCAAAATCGACCAATGCCTGGAAGGGGAAGAATTCCGTTTCAAGGCCTGGTACGACACCCCCGGGATGGGGCGGCGCTATATCGACACGTTTTACTACCCCAGCCGGGAGGATGATGGGGCCATCTCCGGGGTGGTGATCGTGGGCCGGGACATCACCGACCTGCGCCGGCTGGAGGGGCAGCTGCTCCAGGCCCAGAAGATGGAAGCCATTGGAACCCTGGCCGGCGGGGTGGCCCACGATTTCAACAATCTGCTCATGGGCATCCAGGGCCGCACTTCCCTGATGTTGAGCGAGGTCAACCATGGGCACCCCTTCCGGGAACACCTGGAGGGCATCGAATCCTATGTCAAAAGCGCGGTGGACTTGACCCGCCAGATTCTCGGCTTTGCCCGGGGCGGCAAATATGAAGTCAAACCCACGGACCTCAACGACCTCATCAAAACACAAAACCGCATGTTCAGCCGGACCCGCAAAGAGATCACGATTCGCGGTAAATACGCCAGGGATCTCTGGACCGTAGAGGTGGACCGGGGGCAGATTCGACAGGTGCTGCTGAACCTCTACGTCAACGCCTGGCAGGCCATGCCGGGCGGCGGTGATTTGCTGATATCCACCGAGAATGTGCATCTTTCAGACAGCGATACCGAACAGCTGTCCTTGGCGCCCGGGCGCTATGTGCGCGTGATGGTGACGGATACCGGGATCGGTATGGACCGGTCGACCATGGAGCGCATTTTCGAACCCTTTTTCACCACCCGGGAAATGGGCCGGGGAACAGGCCTGGGACTGGCCTCGGCCTATGGCATCATCAAGAATCACGGGGGACTGATCAACGTCTACAGTGAAAAAGGCGAAGGCAGCTCGTTCAGCCTGTATCTGCCGGCCTCGACCAAGGTGGTGATCAAAGAAGCGGCGCCGGACATTCAGATGAAGAAGGGGCAGGGCACCCTCCTGCTGGTGGATGACGAGCAGTTGATATTGGATGTGGGTACCGCCATGCTGCAAAAACTCGGCTATACCGTTCATGTCGCCGGCAACGGGGAAGACGCCCTGCAATTTTTTCAACAAGCGGGTGAATCCATTGACCTGGTGATTCTGGACATGGTCATGCCCGGGATGGGCGGTGGTGAGGTCTTTGACCAGCTCAAGGAGCTGGATCCCGGTGTCAACGTGATGCTTTCCAGCGGTTACAGCATTGACGGCAAGGCCTCCGAGATCATCGATCGCGGTTGTGTGGGGTTTATCCAGAAGCCCTTCAACCTGGCCCAGCTGTCTGAAAAGGTGAAATCAGTTTTGGCCTCTTGAGGCCACCCCTTTTGCGGGCGGCGGCTCATCCGTTCTGAAGGCACGCCGTCAGATAGTCCAGGCCGGCTTGCACCGCATCAAGCGGGGTGCCGGTACGAAGCTCCAGCACGATCGGGACACCACTGTTCAGGTGGGGGGCCAGCATCTTGAAGTCGATCCGGCCACGCCCCGGCGGTAGATGATCTTCCAGTCCGTCGGCATCGTGCAGGTGGATGCCGACCAGGCGATCCGACAGGTTTTTCAGCAAATCTCCCTCGGCCACCAATCCTAATTGTTCGTTGGCGTGGGCGTGCCCCGTATCGTGCCAGTAGCCCAGGGGCGCCCCATCGAATTTCTGCAGCAAAAACTGAAAATCGTCCGGGCCCGGTAACTCGTGGTAATGGTAGCGGTTCTCCAAGCCCAGGCGCACATGGCGCCCATCGGCCGCCCGGACCAGTTTCTCCAGGCTGAAGCAAAGGGCATCCAGATGAGCCGGTTTGTGCCGGTCACGTTCGGCGACCTTTTCCTGCAGCCATTGCCGCTGGGCTTCCGAAAGGCATCCTTCCTTCTGAAAACGGTCATAGAGCAGCCGGGTCTCGGCCGGCATGGCCACACTGCCGCAGTGCAGGACCACGGCCCCGGCTTCCAGGTCGTGGGCCTGGTCGATGGTCTGGAGGGTACGTTTGACGGCTTCCTCCCGCTCTTCCCGCCGGATATCTGACAGGGAAAAGAGGTCGCCGCCGCCTCCGGTTTTCAGGTGATCCAGCGGCAGGGGGAAAAAATTATGGACACTGGTCACCCGGATCCCCATTCGCCGCAGGGATGAACGAAGAACAGGCACCACCGGGGCGGGAATGCGGTATTCCAGTTCGACGCCGTCAACCGGGAGGTCGGCCAGGGCCGCGATGAGATGGGTCACGTCACTGTTCTGTCCGATCGGGTAAAACGAGGTCGAGAGAGAGGGGGTGAGTGCTTGTTCCAATGTTGTTGTCTCCGGTTTGACATCTGCTGGATTTCAGCCCGCGGTTTGGGCTTGCTTCTGGTAAAGGGGGGATATCTCCCGCAGGGTTTGGACCACCTTCTGCAGGGATGCCAGAAAATAGTCGATATCCGCTTCGGTGTTGTCCATCCCGAGGGTGATCACCAGGGTCCCCTGGGCATCGGCATGGGTCCGGCCGATGGACAGCAGCACGTGGGAGGCCCTGAGGGAGCCGGTGGCACAGGCCGAGCGGGTGGCCACGGCGATGTTGTCGTCATCGAGCATGAGCATGACGCTTTCCCCCTCGATGTACTGCACCGACACCGAGACCAGGTTGGGCAGACTGGCCTCGGCAGGGGTGTTGATAATCGTCTCATCCACATAGCGCGGCAGATCGGACAGTAGTTTATGCTTAAGCTTTTCAAGGTGGGCCAGGCGTGCGGGCATATCCTGCCGGGCCATCTCCGCGGCAACTCCCATGCCGATGATACCGATCAGGTTCTCAGCCCCGGCGCGTTTGTTATGCTCCTGGACACCGCCCTCCAGCAGGGGCCAGATCAGGGTACCGCGCCGCACATAGAGGCCGCCCACCCCGGTGGGGCCGTAGAAGGTGTTGGACCCGAAGCTCATCAGGTCGACCCCCAGTTTCTGGACGTCCACGGGCACGACCCCTACCGAATCCACGGCGTCCGTGTGAAAAAGGATCTTCCGCTCCCGGGTGATCTTGGCGATGGCCTCGATGGGCTGGATGGTGCCGGTCTCGTTGTTGCTGTGCATGATGGACACCAGGATGGTCTTGTCCGTGATGGCGTCCGCCACGGCGGCGGGATCCACCCGGCCGTCGGCGTCTACGTCCAGGGAGGTCACCCTGAAGCCCTGTCCCTTGAGGCGCTTGAGGCTGCGGATGACCGCGTTGTGCTCCACGTTGGAGGTGATGATGTGATTGCCTTTCTTGGCGTTGGCCAGGGCCACGCCCTTGATGGCATGGTTCACGGATTCGGTGCCGCCGGAAGTGAAAATGACCTCTTTGGGGGTGGCGCTGTTGATCAGGGCCGCCACGGCCTGGCGGGCCTGATCAAGCTGTTCGGCCGCGGTTTCTCCGGCGCTGTGCTGGCTGGCAGGATTGTGATAGTCGGCATTGATCGCATCGATCATGGCCGTCTTGACCTCGGGCAGCAGCGGGTTGGACGAGATATGGTCGAGATTGATGATTCCCATGGATATTACCTCTGAATGATAGGGTGATCAGCTTATAGCAGCCATCTCAAAATTAGGGTTTTCGTTCGAGATCAAGGCGTGGCCGAGAGTTAGCCCGCAGGCATACTGTAGTATGTCGAGGACTTGAGACGAGGGCACAACGCCGATATCGGGAGAAAAAACTTTTTTTGAGATAGCTTCTAATGTTCTTCCTCCAGATCGGACTGACAGGCCTCGCAGAAGGTGATGCCCTCCTGGACCTCCACGTCGCAGTAGGGGCAGTAACACTTTCCTCCCTCCTCGTGGACATGGACCTCCTTGTGGCCTTCTTCGGGGCGGGTGATGCCGGCAGCGCCGTCTTCATAGTTTTTGATGGCCATCTGAAGGGCATCCGCACCCAGGTTGGAGCAGTGCAGTTTGTTCTTGGGAAGGCCTTCCAGGGCGTCCGCCACATCCTTGTTGGTAATGGCTTTGGCCTCGTCAATGGTTTTACCTATGGCGATTTCCGTCAGCATGCTGGACACGGCGATGGCCGAGCCGCACCCGAAGGTCTGAAATTTAATATCCTCAATACGGTCATCCGTGACTTTGAGATAGATGGTCATGATATCCCCGCACAGCGGATTGCCGACTTCGCCGACACCGTTGGCATCCTCGATGACACCGACGTTCCGTGGATTGCGAAAGTGATCCATGACGGTTTTGCTGTAGAGCATCTATAGTCCCTCCTTATGAAGTGTCGTCGTGTGCTGTCCAATTCATAACCATAATCATCGTTGGCCATATTGAAAGGTATCGTTCCCCGGATGTCGATTTTTGGCACAGTCTTGATAATTCGGTGGCTTCCAAAGCCAAGAGGGTCTTGTTGTGGAGGCCCTTGAGAGCCCTTTGTGAATTCGCAACTGCCAGGGTTGACCGTATCGGACGGGTGCTCCGGGATTCCAATATGCCCGGCATGGGGCAATTGTCTCTAACAACTGATGGCCCGGGGATTTTTTCCAAACCCTTCCACCTGCCGGATATGCTCCAAATGGTTCGGGAAGTCCTTGATCAAACCGAATGAATTCGGTAGGCTGCGCGTGCAGATCAACTTTTCGGTTTCATCATTGTTTTTCGTTCCTCTGCCATTCCGAACCTAAAAATCTCCAATAACACGGCGCGGCTCAATGACGCCGGTGGATGACGGAAGCAATCCCGGGAGGTGGCATGTCCGCAAAAGAAAATGACCTGCAGGCGCAGCTCCTTGCGTGCCAGGAAGCCCTGCGGGTGGAGACGGCACGGCGCCTGTCCGCTGAAACGATCCTGCAAAAGGCCCGTGCCAATTTCAGGAAAGCCCTTCAAGCCCTTCCCGTGATCATATACGCAACGGATGACGACGGCAGCCTTATTTTTTATAACCGGGAGTTTGAAAGGGTTTCCGGGTACACGGCCGATGATTTGTCGGATTCTTCCGGATTGCTGGATCTTCTCCTGCGTGAAGACGAGGGCATATGTGTCATCAACGACGCCGCCTGCCGTAAGTGGAAGATCGAGGATAAAAACGGCCAGGGGAAAGTGGTGGTGTGGTCCGAAGAATCCGCCGTCGTTCCGCTTTCCGGATGGCGCCGTTGGAAAATCGGACTGGATATTACCGAACTCGAGGCGGCACGGGAACGGGTCAAAATTCTCCAGGGACTTCTGCCCATCTGCGCCAACTGCAAAAAGATCCGCAATGACGAGGGCGCCTGGACCCAGCTGGAGGCCTATATCAGCGAACAGTCGGAAGCCGATTTTACCCACGGCATCTGCCCCGAATGCATGGCCAAGCTGTATCCGGAAATCGATACGGAAGCGTGACAGGGGGAGCGGGCCATGAGTGTCGACATAAAGGTCTACCAGACCCAGGACTTCATTCGCAAAACCGCCAAAGGCATGATCGATCGGGATCGTTCCATTGCGGCAGTCCAGGAACTGGCGATCGCCGCCAACTATTTCAAGGGGCACAGTATTCTGCTGGATCTGCGCGATACCCAGGTCGAAGGCGACCATGGTGACGCGATGCGTGTGGCGGCGGAATTTGCCCATCATCTCAAAGCGTTTCGCAACAAAATCGCCGTGGTTATTCCCGATACGGCCGAACGCATGGCCAGGGCCGAATTCATGCGGAACTGCATGCACCTGGAAGGATTCCAATGGGAATTTTTCATGGCTTTCGAGGACGCTATCGACTGGCTGTCCGAAATTACGGAATTCTAGCGCGCAATACTGCGTAGACCTTTACCGGAGCCCGATTCGCTATGAGTTGCAGCCTGACCCTCTACAAACCGTCCGATTTCATGCGCAAAACCGCTGCCGGTGAAATGGATCTGGAGCGTTCCCTGCAAGCGGTGCATGACCTGGCCGAAGCTGCCGGTTTTCACCGGGACAGCCATATTCTGATCGATGTGCGCGAAACCCAGAGCACCATCTCCCACATCGAACAGATGAGGCTGGCCATGGAATTCGGGAACTATCGCCATCTGTTTCACAATAAAATCGCCATCCTGATTCCCCCGACCTCCGAGCGTATCGAAAAGGCCAACCTGATGCAGCGCTGCATGGAGGCGGAAGGCTTCGAGATGAAGGTGTTCCTCTCCTTCGAGCATGCCATCGATTGGTTTTCGGAGGTGACCCCGCTCGACGAAACCACTTAGGTCTGTTTTGATATCCCTCCGGGAGTACCCTGTCCCTTTTTTTATCGCCGATGCTGCGGTCGTGTTGATTTATCAGCGCCCGTGCTTATGCTGCAATTATGGGAAGGCCGGCCGCCCTCGTGGGATTAAAAATGTTACGCGGTACCCGCGGGGTGAACCGCCGGCGGATGTAAGGAGAATCGTTATGGGATGGTCATTGCGAAAACATACTATCGACCCGGTATGCGGCAAGCGCATCGATCCGGTGAAGTCCGGGATCGCCGCCGTCCATAAGGGGCGTTCGTTTTTTTTCTGTTGTTCGGAATGTTGGGCGGCTTTTCAGAGCGCGCCGTCGCAATATACCGGGGCACCCGTTACTCCGCCCAAAGGCTGGTGGGAGCGCTATGTGAAGCGGGTCGCGAAATCCACCGGAGGCAAGCCCCCCGCCTGCCACTGAACCTTGCGATATCCGGGAATCGAACTGAAGGGTGATTTGCGTTGATGTTGAATCGTCGCGAACTTCTTTGTCTGGCGGGGTCTGGTGCGATCAGCCTCATGGCCGGATGCGGTGGTGGGATTTGGCCGCATGCTTATGCTGCTGAAGACGTGATATTTCAGCCGGATGTCGAACTGGCCCTACAAGCTACCGTGGCGGAAAACGCCATCCTGCCGGGACGGCCAACCCCGGTGTGGACCTACCAAGGCCGATTGATCAAAGGGGATGCCTGGCACCTCATCGACGCTGAAGAGAGCTATCTGGGGCCCACCATCCGGGTGCGCCGCGGGCAGAAGATCCGTATCCACTTTTACAACGAACTTCCCGAAGAGAGCATCATCCACTGGCACGGTCTGCACGTGCCCGCCGACATGGACGGCCATCCCCGCGATGTCATCCCTTCCGGCCGCAAGTTTACCTATGAATTCGAGGTCTGCAACCGGGCCGGCACCTATTGGTACCATCCCCATCCCCACCAGCGCACCGGTCCCCAGGTCTATGGCGGACTGGCCGGCGTCTTCATCGTCAGTGACGATGAAGAAGAGGCGTTGCATCTTCCGACTGACGAATTCGATCTGCCCCTGGTCATCCAGGATCGCAGGTTTGCTGACAACAATGACCTGATCTACCTCACGCATCCCATGGAACGCATGACCGGTTTCCTGGGAAACCGCATTTTGGTCAATGGCCGGCCCCGTTACAGACGCGAAGTAGTATCGCGCCCCTACCGCCTGCGCATCCTGAACGGTTCCAATTCGCGCATCTACAACCTGGCCTGGTCCGACGGCCGCCCCCTGACGGTGATCGGCACGGACGGCGGCCTGCTGCCGTCCCCCCTGGTGCGGCCCAACGTGATTTTGGGACCGGCCGAGCGGGTGGAGCTGTGGGCGGATTTCAGCGGGATGGACAAGGGTGACGAGGCAACCCTGGTGAGCAGGGCCCTCGACCTAGGCCCTTTGAGCACCATGATGGGACCGGGCGGCATGCGCGGACCGAGGCGCGGCGGTCGTTTTCTTCCAAACGGGGCTCCCTTTGCCATTGCAAATTTTAAAATTGCCCATCTGGACAAGGCCGATGTCCAGCTGCCGGAACGACTGGCCGCTCCTCCGCCGGACGAGACCGAAGAGGCGGTGAACCGCCACACGCCGCGCCGTTTCCATATCGCCATGAATCACATGCGCGGCGTTATCAACAATCGGGTTTTCGAGATGACCGGCGTGGCCGAAGACGAAGTAGTTAAATTGGGCACCCAGGAGATCTGGGAGTTCATCAACCGTGGCGGCATGCCGGCCCTGCCGCACCCCATGCACGTGCACGGCCTCCAATTCCGGGTGCTGGGCCGCCTGGGAGCGCTATATGACGGCTATCTCGATAAAGGCTGGAAAGACACCGTGCTGCTGATGCCCGGTGAGCGGGTGCGTCTGATGATGCGCTTCGAGGACTACGACGGCCTGTTTCTCTACCACTGCCACAACCTGGAACACGAAGACATGGGCATGATGCGCAATTATTACGTGCGTGCGGCCTGATCCATACAGAAGATTTCAGGTCGCGCGGCCGTTTTGGTTTTTGACCAATTGATCAGACGGGTATTGGTCAAAACCCTCACCATAGATAGAATTCCACCGCCGGCGTAAACTGCGAATTTCACCTTTGATCTTCCAAACCCCTTCAACTGCATTATTCGCATTTATCTTCTCGAAGCATCATTTGACAGGTTGTGAATGTGGTTTACTCTTTTTAGTAATGTTAAAGTCGTTCTCCAAGCGTTCCGGTTGCCGAAATGCCCCGATACCTAGCCGAAAAAGGACTCCTGCATGGGAAAGCGATCGCCGACCCATAAGATGAGCACCCCCAGCAGACGAAGGGTGTTATCCTTTTTTTTAATCGTGTTGTGGAATGCTGGTTCACCCGGGGCATTTTGACCCATCGCGACGCCGTATGAATAGAAAGATGGTTAATTCTTACGCAGGTGACCCTGGGATCCAAATTCCTGACCGCAGGTAAAATCAATCCGGCTCTATAACCTAACCCTTTGATTTATACTGACTGCGATCATTTGTGATTGCCGTTCCAAACCGACGAAACAATCCTAAATGGGCTGGCATGAATCTTGATGAGTTTGTTCAGCATGAAGGCAACGGGAGGGGACATGATGGCATATCTAAAAAGATGGTTATGCTTCACTCTGTTACCGGCGCTTACGATGCTGGCCGCCGAGATGGCGGTGGCGCGCGGGCTGTATGACAAACCGCCGGAACTGGAGCGCATGATTATGGAATTGCTGCAGGACAATGAGGAACTGCAGAGCATGAAAGAGGAACTTGCCGCCCTGGAAGCAGAAATTTCCGTGGCCGGAGCACTCGATGATCCCCGTTTGGGCATCGGTGTGGCCAACCTGCCTACGGACACCTTCAGTTTCAACCAGGAGCCCATGACCCAGAAACAGCTCTTTGTCGCGCAGAAATTTCCCTGGTTCGGCAAGCTCGACCTGCGCAGCCAGAAAGCGATAGTGGCCGTGGAACGCCAGAAAGCCCTGCTCGAAGCCCGGCGTCTGGATCTCATCAAAGCTTTGGCGAGAACGTTCTACGAGTTGGGTCTGGTTCATGAGGGGTTGCGGGTCAACGCCGAACTGTCCGAGATGGTCCAAGGCATGCTGCAAGTGGCCGAGGCTGGCTATGCCTCCGGACGGAGCCTGCAGCAGGATGTGTTCCAGGGGCAGGTCGAACTGGGCAAACTCATCGATGAACAGTTGAGTCTGACCAAACAGAAGCATACGCTGGCGGCACGCATCAACGAACTGCTCAACCGGGCAGAATTTATGGAATTAGATGTGCCCCATGATCCCGTTTTTTTCGAGATCGAGCTTGACCCGGACCGCATGCGTGGTTTGGCGTTGGCGCACAATCCCATGGTGCAGGTCCGGCAGGCCGACATCGATCGGGCGACGATCGACATGGAACTGGCCCGCCAGGATTACTATCCGGATATGGATTTTCGCCTTGGTTATGGGCAGCGGGACGAAGATCGCACCGGGCGTGATCTGCCGGACTTTTTCTCCGCATCGGTTGTCGTCAACGTGCCCCTCTGGCAGAAGCAGAAGCAGGACAAAAAGTTGCTGGCCCAGCAGAACCGCCACAAATCGGCCACCAAGGCCTACGAAAATTTGCGGCATGCCCTGCCGCACCAGGTGGATGCCCTGCTCAACGAGATCAGGGCTCTCCAGGAAAATCACCGTTTGTTCAGCGGGGGGCTGTTGGAGCAGACGGCCAACTGGTCGCTTTCCGCCTTGTCCGCCTATGAGGTCGGCAAGGTTGACTTCGACACCATGATCAAAGCGCATCTGCGGACATTGCGCTTCGAACTCCAGGCCGAGCGCTACCGGTTTGAGCTCTACCAGAAACTGACCGAACTGGAGACACTGGCCGGTGTTACGATGAAAGATATCCCTGTCACTGAAAGCTCCGGTATGGATTCTTCGTTAGCTGAGAGTACAGAATCAAAAATGATATCGACACAGACCCTACAGCACCAGACCGAGGTGAATTGATGCAGCGACGTGGAATAACCATGATGATAATCGCAATCATTGCCTTCACCAGTTTTGCGGTGGGGATATTTTGGCAGCAATGGAAAGGCGACGCCGGCCGCATAAATGCAGGCCCTTCCGTTGCCGCGGCCGCGGATGAGCCACTCAAAGCCGGCATGGTCGACCCGCAGACCGGCAAGAAAATCAAATACTGGGTTGCTCCCATGGATCCGACCTACATTCGCGACGAACCCGGCCAGTCTCCCATGGGGATGGATCTCGTGCCGGTCTATGAAGACGAGGGCGGGGAGAAAGAACCGACCTCCACAATTCGTATCGATCCGGTGACGATCCAGAACATGGGTATCCGTACGGTCGCCGTCACGCGCAAACCCATCACCAAAACCATCCGCACCTTCGGCAATATCACCTACGATGAAACGCGCCGGGTTTCCATTAACACCAAGATCAACGGCTGGATCGAAAAACTCTACGTTAATTTCGAGGGGGAGCAGGTCAAGCACGGCCAACCCTTGTTCGATATCTACAGCCCGGAAATGGTGACGGCCCAGGAAGAATATCTTCTGGCCCTCAAGCAGAAACGCAACCTGGAGAGCAGCCCGTTTCAGCGTGTCCGGGATTCGGCCGAACGGCTTCTGGCAGCCTCCCGCAAGCGGCTGCAGTACTGGGATATGAGTGCTTCGCAGATCCGGCGGTTGGAGACCACCGGAGTGGTCCGCAAAGCCATCACGGTCTTTTCCCCGTCCAGCGGTGTGGTCATCAAAAAGAATGCCCTGGAAGGCCAGTATGTCAAAGTCGGTGAGAACCTTTACGAAATTGCCGATCTCTCCACCGTCTGGGTGGATGTCGATATCTATGAGTACGAGCTGCCCTTCGTTACCAAGGGCATGCCGGCCCGGATGGAATTGACCTACATCCCCGGCAAGCGATTCCAGGGAAAAGTCCTTTACATTTACCCTTATCTTTCCAGGGAGACGCGAACGGCCAGGCTGCGTCTGGCGTTTCCCAATCCGGATCTGCAACTGAAACCAGACATGTATGCCAATATCCGATTGGAAGCCGAACTTTCAGGACCGAACCTTGTTATTCCACAGGAAACGGTCATCGACACCGGGGTGCGCCAGGTTGTTTTTGTGAGCAGGGGCAAAGGACGGTTTGAACCGCGCCAGGTGAAGATTGGGGTCGAGGTCAACGGGCATCAGTATCAAGTCCTCAAAGGCCTGTCCGAAGGAGAAGAGATCGTTCTGTCGGCCCAGTTCATGCTCGACTCGGAAAGCCGCCTGCGCGAAGCGGTTCAGAAAATGCTCGAAGTTCGCAAAAACGATGCGGGTGAGGCGGCCGACGATGAACTGGACATGGGCGGGATCGGCATGGACGACGATCTGGATATGAGCGGACTCAGTATGGAAGCGGACGACCTGGACATGAGCGACCTGACCATGGAAGGGGCCGAAGAGACCGCAACACCGCAATCCAACCCCGACGCCAAGGATGATTCCCCCTCCGACGAGACCGCCAAGTGAAAGACGGGACAGAACGATGATCGAAAAAATCATTGAAGCGTCGGTGAAAAATAAATTTCTCGTCATTCTGGCGACTGCCTTTGCCATTGCGGGCGGCCTGTACGCCATGTACCAGATCCCGCTGGATGCCATTCCCGATCTGTCGGACGTCCAGGTGATTGTGCTGACGGAGTACCCGGGGCAGGCGCCCCAGGTGGTCGAGGATCAGGTGACCTATCCCCTTGCCACGGCCATGCTCTCGGTGCCCCATGCCAGCGTGGTGAGAGGTTTTTCCTTCTTCGGTTTGTCATTTGTCTATGTCATTTTTGAAGATGGTACCGATATGTACTGGGCCCGCAGTCGCGTTCTGGAATACCTTAACTTCGTATCCGGAAGACTGCCCGACGGTGTCAATCCGACCCTGGGGCCGGATGCTACCGGGGTGGGATGGGTGTATGCCTACACCCTCGAGAGCGACAAACACGATTTGTCGCAACTGCGTTCGATCCAGGATTGGTTCCTGCGCTATGAGTTGACCAGTGTCGATGGCGTGGCCGAAGTGGCCTCCATCGGCGGTTTTGTGAAGCAGTACCAGATCATGGTCGATCCCAACAAGCTGCGGGCCTACAATATCCCTCTGCAAAAGGTCCGGATGGCCATCAAACGCAGCAACAGTGACGTGGGCGGGCGCCTGGTGGAAATGGGGGAAACCGAATTCATGGTCCGTGGGCGCGGCTATATCGAGGGGGTTGAAGACATCCGCAACATCTCCCTGGGCACCGACCGCCGGGGAACGCCCATTCTTCTGCGCAATATTGCGACGGTGCGGATAGGCCCTGAAATTCGCCGCGGCATAGCCGACTATAACGGCACCGGCGAAATCGTGGGCGGGATCGTGGTCATGCGGTACGGTGAAAACGCCCTCGAGGTCATTCGAAATGTCGAAAAGCGACTGGCGGAAATCCAGTCCGGTCTTCCCGAGGGTGTGCGGACTAAAGTGGTCTACGACCGCTCCGGCCTGATCCTGAGGGCGATCGATAACCTCAAGCGGACCCTTGTCGAAGAATGCCTGATCGTGGCCGTGGTCTGCGTTATCTTTCTACTCCACCTGCGCAGCGCCTTCGTTGTCGTTTTTACTTTGCCGGTGGGCGTACTGATCAGTTTCATCATCATGGAGCGTCAGGGCCTGAACGCCAATATCATGAGCCTGGGAGGCATTGCCATCGCCATCGGTGCCATGGTGGACGAAGCCATCGTGATGGTCGAAAACACACACAAGCACATCGAAATCTCGGGCGGCCGCAAACCCCACTGGGAACTCGTCACCGATGCGGCCAAAGAAGTGGGACCGGCGTTGTTTTTTTCGCTGCTCATCATTGCTGTCAGCTTTTTGCCGGTTTTTACGCTCGAAGCCCAGGAGGGTCGATTGTTCAGGCCCTTGGCCTTCACGAAAACTTACGCGATGGTGGGGGCCGCCATGCTGGCCGTCACCATCGTGCCCGTACTGGCCGGCTATCTGATTCGCGGCAACGTCTGGCCCGAAAAGAAAAACCCGGTCAATCGTTTTCTGATTTGGGTCTACAACCCCATCATCCGGCTGGTCCTGAAGGCCAAAGTGATCGTACTGTTGCTGGCCGCCATCATCGTTGGGGCCACCTGGTTTCCGCTGAGCCGTGTCGGCTCCGAGTTCATGCCGCCCTTGCGCGAAGGGGATCTGCTATACATGCCCACGACCCTGCCGGGGATATCGGTCACCAAAGCCAAAGAACTTTTGCAGCAGACCGACCGCATCATCGCCGCCTTCCCTGAGGTCGAGCACGTCTTCGGCAAGATCGGCCGTGCCGAAACAGCTACCGACCCGGCCCCCCTGTCCATGATCGAAACCACGATTCAATTGAAGCCCGAATCCGAGTGGCGTCCGGGCATGACCATGGACCAATTGATTCAAGCGTTGGACCAGGCCATCCAATTCCCCGGGCTGACCAACGCCTGGACCATGCCCATCAAGGCCCGCATCGACATGCTTTCCACCGGTATAAAGACCCCGGTGGGCATCAAACTGATGGGTGAGAACCTGCAGGTATTGAGTGACCTCGGCGAACAAATCGAGGCGATTTTACGCGACGTGGACGGTACCCTGAGCGCCTACTCGGAAAGGGTGACCGGCGGCAATTTTCTGGACTACCGTATCCGCCGGGAGGAGGCGGCCCGCTATGGCCTGACGGTGGGCGACGTCCAGGACATCATCATAAGCGCCATCGGCGGCATGAATATCACCCAGACCGTGGAGGGGCTGGAGCGCTACCCCGTCAATCTGCGGTACGGCACCGAACTGCGGGACTCTCTGGAGAACCTGAAGCGCATCCTGGTGCCGACACCCAGCGGGGCCCAGATCCCGATCACGCAGGTGGCCGACATCAGCATCGTCAAGGGGCCTCCAGCGATCAAGAGCGAAAATGCGCGCAAGAATGCGTGGATCTTTATCGATATCGCGGGCATCGACGTGGGTACTTACGTCAAGAATGCCCAGGAAGCCGTCGGGAACAAGATCAAGATGCCCCCTGGATACAGCCTTGTCTGGAGCGGGCAGTACGAGTACATGGTCCGGGCGCAGAAGCGTTTGCAGCTTGTCGTCCCCATGACCCTGTTCATCATCTTCCTGCTTCTTTACTTCACTTTCAGGAATATTGCCGAAAGCCTCATCGTCATGCTGAGCGTACCTTTCGCCCTCACCGGGGGAATCTGGTTGATGTACCTGCTGGACTACAACATGAGTGTGGCCGTGGGGGTCGGATTCATTGCCCTGGCCGGGGTGGCGGCTGAAACCGGTGTGGTCATGCTGATCTACCTCGATATCGCCTACGACAGGATAAAGAAAAAGGCCGGTGCGGCTTTCAGCCGGCAGCACCTCCGGGAAGCCATCGTCGAAGGCGCTGTGATGCGGGTGCGTCCTAAATTGATGACCGTCATTTCGACCATGGCTGGCTTGCTGCCCATCATGTGGAGCGAGGGGACGGGGTCGGAGGTCATGAAGCGCATTGCCGCGCCCATGGTGGGGGGCATGGTCAGTGCCACCATCCTGACACTGGTCGTCGTGCCGGCTATTTACGGACTTTGGAAAGGTTGGAAGCTGAAATAAAACGAAAGGGCTTCTCGCAAATATCTTTAATGAAGCCGAATATAGCGGAATTAAGGAGGGGAAAAATGATTACCGGATTGACAGTCAAATCAGTTAAAAAGGGGCTGATGTGGGGCATCCTGGCGATTTCCATCCCGGTTTTCGCCGGGATCACACTGGCCGGGAGCGGCCATGGGGATAAGTCCATGGATCATCAGAAAATGGAAGGCGAATTCAAACACCACATGACCATGGAGGGCGTCAAAGCCGAATTCCAGGTCATGAGCCTTGCGAGCATGAACATGAAGGACTCCGATGGTGCCACCCATCATATCATGGTGAAATTCATGAATGCCGACAGCGGTGAGCAGATCAAGGAGGCGGTGGGACGCATCAAGGTGATCAGTCCTTCCAAGAAAGAAACCGTCGTCGACTTGAAAGACTACAGCGGCATTTATGCCGCCAATGTCACTTTCGAGGAGGCCGGTAAGTACGGGGTTATCTGTCTGGCCAAAGTCGACGGCAAAAAGCCTCTTTACAAGTTCTGGTATTCGCATCAATAATGGATCGGATTGCCGCCAGGCATCCCTTGACTTCTCAACCGAAACCCCGCCGGATAACGATGCTGAAGATCAGGACATTACAGCAGCGATTCGTCGTCTACATGCTGGCGCCCGTGGCCCTGCTGATGTGCGTCATGGGGGCTGCCGGTTTCGTGTACGCCCGCAATGCCATTCTCACCCAGTGGGAGGAGGCGGCCGTCCTCAAGCTGCAGCGGGTCGCCCACCACGTTGACATGCGACTGGCCCGACCCAAGGAATGGGTGAACCTCTATCTTAAGTTGGTGGAAGAGCACCGACACGCCATGTCCATGCGGCTGGACATCCTCAAGAAATTCGAAAACAGCGAGGGCGTCTTGGCCGTCTATCTCAATGGCCAACGCCTTCCTTCTGGCTTAGGATCTGGTCGTTCGGCCTCCCGGGCCAACGACCACATGGGCAGGAGCCCGATGATGTCCCGGATGCCGGGATCCATGGGCCGCAATCGCGTATTCACCGTCACCGAACCACGCTACAACCCGGACAGCGACAATCGTACGGTGTCACTTTTCACCAGGGCCGTCAGTGATGACGCCGACGCCGATGTGGAAATCGAAGTGGTCCTGGATTTTGATTATCTTCTCCAGGATATGCCCTACAACAAGTGGTGGAGTAGCCAGAAGACCTTTCTGATCGACGGTATCGGCCATATTTTCGTCAGCACAACGGATACGGAGCGCAAACAGATCGGGGAAACAGGCGATGCCGTCGAATTGGAAACCCTGGCGGCACTGCTCGAAAAGGATTCGGGAACCCTGCGGGGGCCAGGACATCCGCCCCGGGAGATCAGCGGTTTCCACCGACTCGAAGAAGCCCCCTGGTACATCGTGGTGATTGCCCCCGGGGATCAGATCCTGCAGCCCATTGTTCGCTTCCGGAATTATTATTTCCTGACTCTGGGCGGTTTCGTGATCATCATTCTGCTGCTGATACGCAGGGTTTCAGGACAGGTGGCCCGCTCGGTCAACAGGCTGTCGGCGGCCGCCGGCGATATTGCCCGCGGCGAATTCGACCTGGCCCTGCCCGAGCGGACCGGGGATGAAATCGGTCAATTGACCCACAGCTTCAATACGATGGCCGCCCAGCTCAAGGAGCGGGTCCATCTGCGGCAGTCCCTGGAACTGGCCAAGGAAGTGCAGCAGAACCTCCTGCCGGACAAGACCCCCCGGATGGATGGGCTGGACATCGCCGGCCGCAGCATCTATTGCGAAGAGACCGGTGGCGACTATTTCGATTATCTTCACGCCGACGATGCGCTGCACATCGTGGTGGGCGACGTTTCCGGTCACGGCATATCCGCCGCCCTGTTGATGAGCTCGGTGCGGGCCAGCCTGCGTCAATGTTATTGCGAGCTGGACGACATCGGGGGGCAGGTGACCAGTTTAAACCGCAACATCGCAATGGACGTTGGGGAATCCGGGCGTTTTGTAACGCTGTTTTACCTGGCCGTTCATCCCGCGGAGCGTCGGATCCGGTGGTTGCGGGCGGGACATGACCCCGCCCTCATTTATCGACGCCAACGGGATCGATTCGAAGACCTGGCTGGCGCCGGATTGGCTCTGGGGGTCGACATCGATTATCGCTACACCCCCGAACAGAGAGAAGACATTCAAATTGGCGATATCCTTCTGATCGGTACTGACGGCATCTGGGAAGCCTTTGATGAACATGGTCGCATGTATGGGAAAGACAACCTTCAGGCGATTGTGCGCGCTCATCATGATGAAAGTGCCCAGGCGATCATCGATGCGGTATTCGATGCCGTCCATCAGTTTATCGGGGGAGCCAAGCCTGAGGATGACATGACCCTGGTGGTGGTAAAAATTCTCCCTGAACAGAAGAACAGGTGACTTTCGACCACGGCTATCCTGAGATCGAGGACCACCGGATGCGGTCTTGCCATTTTTGTGCTTGACTTTTTCAACCGCCTTCCCCTAAATATTCAGACACAAGGTGCCATAAGGCTCAATAGGGAATCCCGTGAAATTCGGGAACGGTCCCGCCGCTGTAACCGGTGACGAAATCTGTTGATACGCCACTGTTCGAACGGAATCGAATGGGAAGGTGCAGAGAGTAGGGTGATCCGGGAGTCAGAAGACCTGCCTTGAACAATACCGCGGGAAGACGGTTGACAATCGTATCGGCGATTAATGCTCCGGAACCGGAGTGACCCCATCGATACGATTGAAGAGGGTCAAGGAAGCTGGGTGCAGCCCTTCAAACCGATGAGGTTTGAAGGGCTTTTTTTGTGGGATACCGGTTAATGCCGCACCCGATTCGGAACCGGGGAGGGAGGTCCTGGCAGGGGTTGACCTTCCCCGGTTGCCGATCCCTCAACAACCTCTTCCGTCAGCGGCCGATGTCGGCAACCATCACGAAGGAGGAGGGCAGATGTACAAGATTTTCAGAACGCCGTCTCACCATCTGGGGCGATCCACGGAGCCGGATTATCTTCTCTACGAGGGCAAACTCTACCCCACCGCCACCCATCCCCGGGGGTGGTCGGAAAAAGCCGACTACAAGCTGGGGACCGACGGGAAGATCTACCGGTGTGATGGCCATCCCCTGGGCAGCAGTTCGCTGCCGGATTACGAAATCGGCAAGGATTGCCTTTTCTACCGGACGGACGCCCATCCGGACGGCAAGATCGCTGCGCCGGAATATGCCCTGAGCGAAATCGCACACTAACCTGCCTGCGCAGTCGAAGTGTGCCGGGTGCCCGGTATCCGCAAGGGCCGGGAGGCGCCGGGATGTGCCTGTCAGCACCCGGCACGCTTTGGCTTTATCCCATAGGACAATGCCATAATTATGGTTCTTCCGCGCAGTTGATTAAATTTTTTCTTGACCGCTTAAAAAATGCTCGAATAAAAGGGATGCAAAAAGATGCTCAGGTGCGCTTACACATACCGAAAAGGGAACCCCGTGGGAATCGGGGACGGGCCCGCCGCTGTGACCCGGCCTGTTCGATTGGACAGGGATTGTTCCGGCATCGATCGGCCACTGTTCCGATGGTTGGGGGATGGGAAGGCCGCCGGAAAGGACGGGAAGTCAGAAGACCTGCCTGGGCATTGATACCGTGACCGAGGATCTTGAATGGTATCCTGTTCCTGAGGATGACAAGGGACATCCCCGGGTCGACGCTTGGTCGGACCTGTTTTTTATGCCGTTTTCTTCATTTGTCCGTTATGTACTGCCTGTCCTGCTGGCGCTTTGGCAGCCGGGGTGGTCCCACGCCGATGTTGTGGACCAGCTTGGGCGGCGGGTCGTTGTGCCGCCCCATCCGCAACGCGTGGTGGCCCTGGCGCCCAGTATAACCGAAATCGTTTACGCACTTGACCGGGGGGGCCGCCTGGTGGGCGTCACCCGTTTCAGTGATTTTCCCCTGGACGCTCAATCCCTTGCGAAAGTCGGATCCTACATCCATCTGGACCTCGAGCGTATCGTTGCCCTGGCGCCGGACCTCTGCATCGCTGTCAAGGACGGCAACCCCAAGTCAGTGGTGGGCCGGCTGGAAACCTTCGGAATACCGGTCTATGCTGTCAACCCCATGAATTTGGAAACCGTTGTCGGCACCATCTCCGAAGTCGCTGTTCTGTTGGAGGCCGAGTCAGAGGCCAGGGTGCTGGTCGCAGAACTCCGGCGGCGCATCCAGGCGGTACGCGACAAGACCACGGTCACGGCTGACCGCCCCAAGGTGTTTTTCCAGATCGGTATTTCTCCCATCGTCTCTGTAGGGTCCAATACGATCATCGATGAGTTAATTGTTACCGCCGGGGGTACCAATGTCACGGCTGGTCCGGTGCCCTATCCCCGCTTCAGCCGCGAACAGGTCATTGCCCTTGCACCGGATATCATTGTCATCACGTCGATGGCCCGCGGGGCCCAGTTCGAAACCATCAAGCAGGAGTGGGCCCAGTGGCCGGACATCCCCGCCGTTCGCCGCAACCGCATCCATGTGGTGAATTCCGATATTTTTGACAGGGCCTCACCGCGGTTGGTCCGGGCTCTCGAAAAGCTGAGCGGCCTGATCCATCCGCAGGCCGCCGGGGGCCAACCCGAATGATTTCCCACCGATCCGTTCCCGGAAAAATCGTTCTGACGACCCTGTTGTTGCTGGGGGGCTTGGCCCTGGCCCTTTTTCTCGCGGTTACGTGGGGCGCCACGGGCAACAGCTTCGGGGCCATCCGGGAAGCCCTGCGCCACGGCAGCGATGCCACCGGTCCGCAGCAGACGATCCTCTGGCAGATCCGCCTGCCCAGGGCCCTGCTGGCTGCCGAACTCGGCGCAACTTTATCGCTGGGGGGGCTGGTGTTCCAGGCCCTGCTGCGCAACCCCCTGGCCGAGCCTTACATCCTGGGGATTTCAGGCGGGGCCGCGGTCGGCGCCATTGTCGGGATCATGTTCGGTCTCGCCCGCTACCCGGGCGTCACCGGCCTGGCGTTTGCCGCAAGTCTGGCGATTATGGGGCTTGTCCTTTTTTTGGCCTCGGGCCGACGGATCCTGCGCAAAGATTCTTTGCTGCTGGCCGGGGTCATGGTCAACGCCTTCTGTTCCGCCGTTATTCTGTTTTTGATTTCCCTTTCGCAGGATTCGCGCCTTCACCAGATCATGTTCTGGCTGATGGGCGATCTATCCCTGGCCGACATGGGGCAAGTCGGCCGCCTGGCCGTTATCCTCGCGCCGTGCTTTATCGCCCTTTTCATGCTCTCCCACGCCATGAATCTTCTCACCATGGGAGCCGAAACCGCTCAGGCACTGGGCCTGCGCGTCAAGACGGTCATGGTGTTGCTCCTTTTGATCACCTCGCTGATGATCAGCGCCACTGTCGCCCACTGCGGTCTCGTGGGGTTCGTCGGTCTGGTCATGCCGCATTTGCTGCGTCTTCTCATCGGCCCGGATCACCGCGTTCTGGTGCCCGCGTGTTTGTTCGGCGGTGGGGCTTACCTTGTCCTTTGCGACCTGACGGCGCGCGTCATATCACAGCAGGGCGAAATGCCCGTGGGAGTGGTGACCGCCCTGATCGGGGCGCCGGTCTTTATCTACCTGCTGCGGAGGTCCAGGCATTGATGAGGGCCTTTGACATTCAAGACGTCTCCTACGCCTATCGCACCCAAATCATTCTTGGTGAACTTTCGTTCCAGATTGCCAAGGGTGAATTCTTTATCGTGATCGGCCCCAACGGCGCCGGCAAGACAACGTTGCTCAAACTCCTGGCGGGCATCGGCAAACCCACGTCCGGGTCCATCGCGGTTTTGGGAAAGCCCATCGAAACCTACCGTCGCAAATCGCTGGCCCGACGTATCGCCCTGGTCCCGCAGCTATCCGATGCAGATTTTCCTTTCACGGTTCGGGAAATCGTTCAAGCGGGACGAACCCCGCATTTGGGAATCCTCGGGCTTCCATCGGAGAAAGATGCCCTGTTGGCAGACCAGTCCATGGAATTTACGGGCATCGACCACCTGCCCGACCGACATTTGTCCCAATTGAGCGGCGGGGAGCGCCAACGCGTTTTCCTGGCCCGCGCCATTTGCCAGGAACCCGATATCATCCTTCTGGACGAACCCACCGCTGCATTGGATCTGGCCCATCAGGTTCGCATCATGGACCTCATGGAGCAGCTCAAAAAAAAACGCGACATGACGGTGGTCATGGTTTCCCACGACATCAACCTTTCGGCCCTCTACGCGGACCGCATGCTGCTGATGGCCCAAGGGAAGACTGTGGCCGTCGGGCCTCCCGAGGCGATTGTAGAAAAGACCTCCATAAAAGCGGCTTACGGATGTGACGTGCTTGTTGACCAAAGTCCTTTCGGAACAATTCCGCGCCTCACGCCGGTTCCAGGGAAGTATTTACCATAAGGAAATAATCCGTTGACAATTCTTATGGGGTTGGGTAGTCAGTTGCCGACATAGGTTTCAGGTGCCAAGCATGGCTTAACAGGGAACCCCGTGAGATTCGGGGACGGACCCGCCGCTGTAACCGAGGACGAAATCTGCCGTTACCACTCTCCCACGCTTGTGGAAGGGGAAGGGGTAGAGAGTAGGATGATCCGGAAGTCAGAAGACCTGCCTGTAACCCGGAGTGCTGCCTTCGTGGAAAGAGGAACTCCGTAACATCTGTGGATTAAAACGGGAAGTCCCGGATCGATGCTTTTGTCGATTCGGGATTTTTACTTTTTGGAGTACCACATGCAGAACCATACCTATGCAAGGGCCCCAAAGGCAAGGCGGATGCGCGTTGGTATTATCCTTTGGACACTTGCAAACCTCTTGCTGTTGATGGATGGAACATTCAGTCCAAGTCATGCCGATCCCATCTCAATTACCGATGACGGCGGCAAGGTTGTCCAGCTGGATGCCCCGCCGCAACGTGTCGTTTCACTGGTACCTTCGGTAACCCAAATGATTGCCGATATCGGCGCTGCGGATGCACTGGTCGGCATTACCTGCCACGACACCCAACCGGCGACGTTATCCCAAAAAACCATTGTGGGAGGCTTTTTTACCCCGTCAATAGAGATTATCGAAGCGCTCCAGCCGGATGTCATTTTTTACACGGGCATACACCGCCAGGTGGACACGCATTTCAATCAACGACCGGTGGCGATGATTCGTTGTGATACCCGCTCGGTCGAACATGGGTTTAAAACGCTCCGTCAAATCGGTCGCCTTTTCAATCGGATCAAAGAGGCGAACGCCATCGTAAGCCGCAATCGCGAAGAATTGGACCTTATTCGTCGCAAAGTCGATGTCTTGCCGAAAGCACAACGCAAGCGCGTCATGCGCATCATGGGCCGCCATAGCTTAATGACCCCTGGTGCCGATTCATTCCAAAACGAAATCATTCGGCTGGCTGGCGGGGTTCCGCCTGAATTTGTCGCTACGGGGGGCGTTGTCACTGTGAATGCAGGTGACTGGACCGCTTTCAATCCACAGGTGATATATGGTTGCGGCGGGGATCGCCGGTTGCTGCAAAGCCAGCTTTCCCAGCCGGAGTGGGAAGGGGTCGCGGCCTTGCGAACGAACCGTGTTTTCTTCTTTCCCTGCGATTTGACCTGCCGGGCTTCAACACGGATGGGCTATTTTGCGACCTGGCTGGCAGCAAGGATTTACGCCGAGGCATTTTCAGACCCTATCTATCAGGTCTTCAAAGATGGGGTTGTCGCTTCCGAGCCCATCGACGTCCGGTTATCCAATGTAAGGGATGTTCGTGTCGTTGAAACCCGCATCCGTGACTTCGTGCACAAAACGCTGGTTGTTGAGTTGGAAAATCCCACCGCAGCCATTTCCACCCTCGAAGGGCCTTTAAGCGGGATTGACCTGATCGGCAATCACTATTTGCCGCCGCCTTCCTGGTACATCGATCATGGTGCCGGTCCGGAGCAACTCAAAGAGCATGTCTGTCGTGTGCTGGGGGTACCGGCTGAAAGCGCGGCCCTTTTGTTCACGGGCGCTCACATGGATCACCTGGCCATTGCCAGGACCACGTTTCGCCAAATGCAAGTGACCGCCCTGGTCACCGCCGGTGTCGAGACCAATGCCGTGCGCATGTCCAGGGATATCGGTTCCTACTACGAGCCCGGTACCATCAACATTCTTCTGCACACCAACATGAACCTGAGTCCGCGTGCCATGACCCGTGCCATCATTTCGGCGACCGAAGCCAAGTCCGCGGCCCTGGCCGACCTCGATATTCGCAGCTCTTATCGCCCCCTGCGCTTTGGCGCCACTGGGACCGGCACGGACAACATCATTGTCATCCCATCACCGGGGGTTCCCATTGCCAATGCCGGCGGGCATAGCAAAATGGGCGAACTTATCGCCAAGGCCGTTTATGAGGCTGTGATGAAAGCGGTTGCGCAACAAAATGGCCTGACGACCCACCGCAGCATATTCAAACGACTGGAAGAGCGGGGGATCGACCTCGATGCCCTGATGACGTCGAACATGTGCCCCTGCATGGAAGGGCATGACTTTCCGGGAAGGCAAGCTTTGGAACATTTACTGCTGGATTCCCGCTATGTCGGATTTATGGAAAGCGCCCTTGCCATTAGCGATGCTTTCGAAAAAGGCCTGGTAAGTGACATGACTGGCTTCAGTCAGTACTGCCAGGTAATCGCCGAAGGAATTGCCGGTGGGAAGATACCCAGATGGCAGGTCTGCCTGCATGAAGGTCAGAACCTGCCGGACCCGTTGAAAAAAGCCTTGGAAGCCTTGCTAAACGGTTTGCTGGAACGAAAAAGCGCTATGTAAACGCCATTGGATAGTGTCGATTTAGGAGAAACGGCCGCACGCTGAACTTGGAAAATTACGGATTCGAGAAGGAGGTTTCAAATGCAGTGGCGCAAGATTATTTTTGTGACGGGATTGGTCGTCGTTTGTATGTTGCCCACAGGGCTTATGGCACAAGAGCCGGAGACCACCATGGAGGAAGTCGTGGTCACCGCGACACGTACGGAAACCGCTTTGGATAAAGCCGGTGGCAGCTCGGTAACCCTGATTACGGCAGAGGATATTGCTGCTAAAAACCAAACCACCGTAGAAGATGTCATCAAGGGCGTTCCAGGCGTCGATGTCCTTTCCACAGGCGGGCCGGGGAGTTCGTCGTCGATTTCCATTCGAGGGGCGGATGCCAAGAACACACTGGTTCTGATTGACGGCATTATGGCCAATGATACCTCTTCAACCAATCGCACGGCGGATCTTGCCAACCTTACGACGGACAACATCGAGCGCATCGAAGTGGTTCGCGGCCCTCTCAGCGCCCTTTACGGCAGCAACGCCACAGCGGGGGTCGTCAACATCATCACCAAAAAGGGCCACGGCAAACCATCGCTTTATATCGGCAGTGAATACGGCACTTATGACACCTGGAAAACCTATGGTGGCGCTTCGGGGCAATGGGAGAAACTCCATTTTTCTTTTTCAGCTTCCCAAACGGATACCAACGGCTTTTCCATGGCCAACGACCGTAACAGCGCTATCGCCGGCGGTCCGAATACCGATGAAAAGGACGGATGGGATAATACGACTCTTTCGGGGAATTTCGGGGTCGACATCACCGAAAATTTTGACATCAGCACGGTCGTTCGCAAAATCAAATCCGAGGTCGACGTTGACGATTACAACGGTTTTGCCGCCGATCAATGGAATTACAACGTCTGGCCGTTCGCGCTGGTTCCCTATGGCGCCAAAAAACAAAAGGTTGAGAGCGATCAATGGTTTTACCGCTTCGATATCCACAACCGATTCTTCGAAGGAAAGTTTGATTCCCGTTTTTTTTACAAGGGCGCGGAACAGGAGCGGGATGGGTTCGATGCCGACGGCAATCCTTCCTATGACTACGAGGGCCAAAGCATTGAAACGGGTTGGCAGGGCAGTTTGATGGTGGCGGACTGGAACGAAATTTCCGGCGGCTATACCTATTTCGAGGAAAGCTACGACCAGACGAACACGCGGGAGAAAGACACCGATATCAACAGCTATTGGGTCAGCGATCAGTTGTTCCTTTTCGATGAAGCCCTTATCGTGGTGGCGGGCCTAAGGGTCGACAACCACGAGAGTTTCGGCACCGAAACGACCTGGCAGGTGGCGCCCTCCTACCGCATCGACCAGACGGGCACGACCCTTAAGGCCAGCTATGGAACCGGGTTTCGCGCGCCGTCGCTCTATGAGTTGTTTGCCGATGCGATACCCGCCTATCTTTTTCTCGGAGGAAATCCCGATCTCGACCCGGAGGAAAGTGAGGGATGGGATGCCGGGTTCGAGCAGGCCGTTTTCGACGGTAAGCTAACCTTCGGTGGCACCTATTTTTACACCAAGTATAAAGACAAAATAGAATTTGTGGTGGATCCGGCAACCTTCACCTCCACCTACGCGAACCTGCAGGGCGACACGACCACCGAAGGCGTCGAAGCCTTCATTCAATGGCTGCCCATGAAAGACCTGTCGTTTTTGTTAAATTACACCTTCACCGACACAGAGGATCCGGATGGTGAAGATCTTGTCCGGCGGCCGGAGAACAAAGTCCACTTCAATAGCCGCTATCGCATGTTCGACCGGGCGACGTTTAACCTGGACGTTTACTGGGTGGATGAGTGCAAAACGATTGCTTCCGCAGTAGACCGGTTTGGCAACCGGGTGGAGGAACTCGACGATTATTTCCTGGTCAACCTGGCGGCTTCCTACGATATCAACAGCCATGTGCAGTTGTATGGCAAGATCGACAACCTGTTCGATGAAAATTATGAGGAAGCATGGAGCTATGCCACGCCGGGTTTTTCGCTCTACGGCGGTGTGAAATTCACATTCTAGACTTACCGAACGGCGGATTTGATGGCACGGCTGATTTCAAGCTGTTCCTGCCACCGAATCCGCCCGGGCATTTTCGTTTTAAATGAAAGGGGTTATGGATTCCATGTGGCAGGTCTTACAAAAAGGGGGACCGGTTATGGTCCCTTTGCTGGCTTGTTCCATTATCGTGCTGGCCGTTATTCTCGAGCGCCTGTATTTTTGGATTCGCCTGAGCCGCCAGCGAAACCCGCAATTGGTGGACGACATCCTCGATTTGAGCCGCCACGGCCGTTGGGAGGAAATCCGCAAGAGAGTTCGAAACTCGGAGGATTATGTTGTTAAAATCCTTGTCAACGGCATCGTTCATCGGGAGTTTTCTATGGCCAAGGCAATGGAATCGGCGGCCGTGGAAGCTCTCGAAGCCATGCGACGGTCCATGAAAGTGATGGACACGATGATCACCGTGGCACCTCTTTTGGGCATTTTCGGCACTGTCCTGGGTATCATCTCTTCCTTTGAGATGTTGGGTTCCGCCGGCATCGATCACCCGGAAACCGTGACCGTGGGGGTTGCCCAGGCGCTGATCACCACGGCTTCAGGTCTCGGAATCGCAATTTTTACCGTTTTCCCCTATAACTACTTCAATTCACGGGTCGAGGCGGCGGCGATGACGATCGAAAAATACGCCACCAGCCTTGAAGTCGTTTACGGTAGACTCTGCAATCATGGTGGTGGCGGGGAAAGACTATCCACAGGGGCCGATAAGGAGTGCGAAGATGAAAGTCAGGGTGCCATCACCGGCTAAGCCGCGCATCGAGATGCTGCCGCTGATCGATGTCGTTTTCCTGCTGCTGGTCGTCTTTATCTATGCCATGCTGTCAATGGCGGTTCACCGGGGAATGCCCGTGCGGTTGCCGACCTCCAGCGTGGCTGTTCTGGAAAAGGAGGATCACCTCGCGATCACTGTCAATCGGGAAGGTGCGGTTTTCGTGGGGCATAACGCGGTGCCGCTTGACCGGCTGAAATCTTACCTGAAAAGCGAAGCGGAAATAGACGCTTCAACCCAGGTTATGATTTTCGGCGACCGCGATCTTGCCTACCAGCGTCTGTTTTCGGTTCTGGATCAGTGCCGCCAGGCGGGTATCAGCAGAATTTCGCTGCAGGCTGAGCTGGCGCCCGCACCATGAAATCGTTGGGCTGGTCCCTGGTCGCGTCCCTGGCACTGCATGCCGTATTCCTGATGGTGTGTCCTGCCCCGGACCCCGTTCCGCCGCGTTTAATAAGCGGGCGCCGCGCTGTCGTCGTCAATCTGTCTGCTGGGCCGAAAACGAGCAAACGCGGAACAATCCCTGGCGCCCGGGGCGTGCAGAAGCCGCCTTCCCCGGAGAAAGGACAAAGCCATGGTCTTCTGAAACCCACCGTAAGCAAACCTAAGGCATCGCATGGATTGTCCCCTGCGAAGAGGAAAAAAGCCCGGCCCCACGCGCCTTCTGTCCCCCTTGAAACCGCAATGACGAAAAACATTTCTAAGACGAAGCCCGTCATACCAGAACATGCAGACGCGGATGTTTCACCAGCGATGACAGGCACGGCGGCAGATCTGAAACCGCCGGTGCGCCCGTCGTCTTTATCCCAGGCCAACCCACCCGCCAATGCAGCGCCAGTAGGTGCAACAGCGGATTCAGCGAACAAGGGAGAAGAAAACCAGTCCGAAGCGGTCGACCATGGAGGTGTGGACGGACCAACGGTCATCAAGGCGGTCCCATTATACCGCCTGAATCCGCCGCCACCCTATCCGCGCCTTGCGCGACGGAGGGGCTTGGAGGGGAAGGTCTTGATGGATGTTTTGGTAGGTGTCGATGGTAAGGTGCTGGACATTAAGATTACCCAATCGAGCGGGTATCGCATTCTTGATCGCGCATCTTTGAAAACGGTTCAAACATGGTGTTTCGAGCCCGCACGTTTGCGTGGGAATGCCATTGCCATGTGGGTTGAGGTGCCGATTCGATTTCGCCTCAGAGCCCAGTGAAACATACACCTGGCCGATGTATTCCGGGCTGTTACCCAACCCGATTCGGGATTGACCGCCCGGTTTTTCTTGATCCCGGCCGACGCTTTCGATAACGTAGGCGCTACTGACGGGATTTTCCCCCGACAACCATCCCCACAATTTTTCGAATGGAGACCGCGGCGGACCTCATGCGCTCGGACACTGTCGAAGACTATCTGAAGGCGATCTATATTCTTCAGGAGAAGCATGGGCGGGCCAAGACCTCCGCGTTGTCCGAACGGCTGGGGGTGACGCCGGGCTCGGTGACCGACATGCTCAAACGCCTGGCCGGCCAAAAACCCTGCCTGGTCCTTTATCAGTCGCATCATGGGGTCTCCCTAACGGCCCTGGGGACCCGGCAGGCGCTGGCCGTCATTCGCCGTCACCGTCTGCTGGAAACTTTTCTCCACGAGGTGCTGGGATATGCCTGGGACGAGGTGCACAGCGAGGCGGAGCGCCTCGAGCATTGCCTTTCCGATCGTCTGACTGCGGCGATTGCGGACTACCTTCACCATCCGGAACGTGATCCCCACGGCGACCCGATCCCGTCGCCGGACGGGAAGCTGCCAAGTACCGGCGGGCACCCCCTCAGCGAACTGGCCATCGATTCTCCGGCGCGTATCACCCGGGTGCGGCTGCAGGACGAGACCGCCTTGCGCTACCTGGCCCAAAAGGGTATCGCCATCGGTGAAACCGTGCAAATTCTGGAACGCTCGCCTTTGGACGGGCAAATTCGCCTGCAACTGGGTCGCGGCCAAAAGGGTCAAACGGCCAGCCTGGGGCAGGGAGTTGCGGCTGCTATCGATGTCGAATCAGTTTGATAAATTTTTGGTACCAAAATAAATAATTTGGTTGACCAAAATATTTTCGTCCTTATTGTACATTCCAGAATGCGTAAACATCATCGCAACGAATCGTTGCCCTACGATGGCCAACTCACTATCCGGGGAGGTTGCCAGATGAAAACTGCCATCGCCCGTCCCTTCTTGAATGGGAACCGATTATCCACCGCGATCGCTCTGATTCTCCTGACCCTGCTGGTTTTCAATGGAACTGCCGAGGCCGCCTACAAAGGCGGCTATCCTTACCGTATCGGCGCTACCGTGGGCATGGTGGGGGATATCGCCAAAGCCGTGGCCGGTGACAAGGGTGAGGTTACCTTCGTGATCGGTGCGGGCGTCGACCCCCATGTGTACAATCCCACCCGCAGCGACGTGGCCACCCTGTTGAAATCGGATATCATTTTCTACGCGGGCCTGCTGCTGGAAGGGCAGATGGCCGATGTGCTCGTCAAAGTGTCCCGCAGGCGGCCGGTCTACGCCGTCACCGAACTGCTCCAGGCCGATTATCTGATCCACGATCCGGAAACCGCCCACAGCGATCCCCACGTGTGGATGGACGTGAGCGGCTGGATGAAAGCCGTGGAAGTGGTGCGGGACGCCCTGGCGGAATTCGATCCGGCCAACAGCACGACCTACCAAAGCAATGCCGCCGCGTATCTCGGCCAGTTGAAGCAACTGGACGCCTATGCCCAACAGTCCATAACGTCGATCCCGGAGAACAAACGCGTCCTGGTGACGGCCCATGACGCCTTCACCTATATGGGGCGGGCCTACGGGATCGAGGTCATGGGGATTCAGGGACTCTCCACCGAGTCGGAGGCGGGCCTGAAGGACATCAACCGCATCGTGGATGAACTGGTGCGGCGTCAGATCCCGGCGGTTTTCGTGGAGTCCAGCGTGTCCGACAAGAACGTCAAAGCCCTGATCGAGGGGACCCGCAGCCGCGGCCATAGCGTCACGATCGGCGGTGAGCTTTTCTCCGATGCCATGGGGCCGGCCGGCACCTATGAAGGCACCTACATCGGCATGATCGATCACAATGTGACCGTGATCACCCGGGCCCTGGGGGGGCAGGCGCCGCCGGCCGGCATGCAGGGACGCTTGCGTCACGCCGAATAGATGCTCATTCGTCAAAGAAGTAATTAGAAATTTCAGGAGGACCCTATGGCGGCTCAAGCCCAAGCCAACCGGCAATCATCTTCAGCCCGCGTGCATGCGTTGACGGAAGATCAGCGTCGCCGGCTGCCCCTGGCGATTCAGGACCTGACCGTGGCTTATCACCGCAAACCGGTGCTCTGGGACGTGGACCTGGCCATTCCCGAGGGGCGGCTGATCGCCGTGGTGGGGCCCAACGGGGCCGGCAAAAGTACCCTGATCAAGGCCGCCCTGGGATTGATTCCCCGGGCATCGGGCCGGGTGACCATTTACGGCCAGCCCTACGAAAAACAGCGTCGCCTGGTGGGCTACGTGCCTCAGCGGGAGAGCGTGGACTGGGACTTTCCGGTCAACGCCCTGGATGTCGTGGCCATGGGGCTCTACGGCCGTATCGGCTGGTTTCGGCCCGTGGCGCGCGCGCACCGGCGCCGGGCGCTGGAAGAACTGGAGAAGGTCGGTATGGCCCCCTATGCCCAGCGCCAGATCAGCCAGCTTTCCGGGGGCCAGCAGCAGCGGGTCTTCCTGGCCCGGGCTCTGGCCCAGGATGCCGATCTCTATTTCATGGACGAACCCTTTGCCGGGGTGGACGTGGCCACCGAACGGGCCATCATCGCCCTGCTCAAGGAATTGAAGGCGGCGGGCAAGACCTGTGTGGTGGTGCACCATGACCTCCAGACCGTGCCCACGTATTTCGACCACGTGGTCTTGCTCAATATGCGGGTGGTGGAAGCTGGTCCCGTCGACACGGTTTTCACCGAAGAAAATCTCAAAAAGACCTACGGCGGGAAGCTGACGCTGCTTTCCCAGGCCCTGTTCGAATATTCCAAGGATCCACGTCTACCGTCGGGAACCCGGGGAGGAGGGGCGCTATGAGTCCGCGCCTGTTGATCCTGACGCCGCTGGGGCTTCTGCTCTGGGGGGCATTCGATCCCTCCTGGGTCGCCGCGGCCGGTCTGGGCGAGCACACCCTGGCCTGGCCTTCCAGCGAAGAACTGCTGCGGGTATTGACCCTCCGGGACTACAACACCCGGGTGGTCATCGTGGGCACCACGCTGCTGGGCCTGGCCGCCGGGCTGGTGGGCACCTTCCTGCTGCTGCGCAAGCGGGCCCTCTTGAGCGACACCCTGAGCCACGCCAGTCTGCCGGGAATTGCCCTGGCGTTTATCCTGCTCACCGCCCTGGGGGCGGAAGGCAAGAACCTGCTGGCCCTGATCGGGGGCGCCGCCTTTTTCTGCATCCTGGGAACCGGTGCGGTCATAGTGATCCAACGCTACTCGCGCCTCAAGGACGACGCCGCCCTGGGGATCGTCCTGAGCGTCTTCTTCGGGCTGGGCATTGCCCTGATGGGCATCGCCACCCGCATGGGGTCCGGCAACGCGGCCGGGCTGTCCTCCTTTATCTACGGCAAGACCGCCTCTATGCTGTTCGCCGACGCTGTTCTGATCGCCGTGGTGGCCCTGCTGGCCGCCATTTGCGCGGTGCTGTTTTTCAAGGAATTCGCCCTGCTGTGCTTCGATGCCGATTACGCCGCCTCCCAGGGCTGGCCGGTCACCGGGCTGGATTTCCTGATGATGACCCTGGTGGTGGTGGTTACCGTCATCGGCCTGCAGGCGGTGGGGCTTATCCTGGTGGTGGCTCTCTTGATCATTCCGCCGGCCGCCGCCCGTTTCTGGACTTACAGCCTGAAACACATGCTATGGATCTCAGGGCTTTTCGGGGCCCTGAGCGGTCTTTTCGGGGCCGGTATCAGCGCCCTGATGGCCAACCTGCCGGCCGGGGCGGTCATCGTCCTCACGGCCTCCCTGCTGTTCGGTGTGAGCTTGGTTTTTGGCTCAACCCGCGGGCTGGCCCGCCGTGGGGTGGAGCGCCTGCGGCTGAGCCGCCGTATCCGGCATGAAAACCTGCTGCGGGAAATCTACGAAATGATGGAGGTCTGCGGCCTCTCCCCTGAGGATGCCGAACTGGACTGTGCCCTGCCGCAGGTCACCATGGACATGCTGCTCAGCCGTCGGTCGTGGAGCCATGGGCAACTGCGCCGGGCGCTGGCCCGCGGAATGGCGGCCGGTCTGCTTGCCTCGGACGGCCGAAATTGGGAACTGACGGCCGCCGGCCTGGAAGAAGCCCGTCGCATCGTCCGCAAGCACCGGCTGTGGGAAACCTATCTGATCGAACATGCCGATGTGGCCCCGGGGCATGTGGACTGGGGCGCGGACGAGATCGAGCATGTCCTGGACGCCGACCTGGTGGCCGCGCTGGAAAAAAGACTGCCCGCCGAAGTCCTGCAGCAGATGCCAGCCAGTCCCCATCACATCGAACCCGTGCAAGGAGAAGCCGCATGATGGAGTGGACGTCCTTCGATACCTGGATCGTGGTGACGGGCATGCTCAGTGCCATGGCCTGCGCCTTGCTGGGCAACTACCTGGTGCTGCGGCGCATGAGCATGATGGGCGATGCCATCAGCCATGCCGTCCTGCCGGGCCTGGCCATTGCCTTCATCGTTACCGGCAGTCGCGGCAGCCTGCCCATGCTGGTGGGGGCCATCCTGATCGGGATTGTCACCGCTTTCCTGGTCCAGGGCATCTTCCGTCTGAGCGGGCTCGACCGGGGTGCCTCCATGGGGGTTATCTTTACGACGCTGTTTGCCCTGGGCCTGATCCTGATCCGGCAGGCCGCCGATCACGTGGATCTGGACCCCAGTTGCGTCCTCTACGGGGCCATCGAACTGACGCCCCTGGACACCTATCTGGTGGGAGGATTCGAAATCCCCCAGGCGGCGGTGACCAACGGGGCCATGCTGCTGTTCAACCTCCTTTTTGTCGTAGCATTCTATAAGGAACTAAAGATAACGTCTTTTGACCCGGCCCTGGCCACCACGCTCGGCATCAATGCCGATCTGCTGCACTATGTCCTCATGACCCTGGTAGCGGCCACCACCATCGCGGCCTTCGAGAGTGTCGGCAGCATCCTGGTGATCGCCATGCTCATCGTTCCGGGGGCAGCGGCCCATTTGCTGACGGATCGACTGGGGGTTATGTTGGGTTTGAGCCTGGTTTTTGCGGCCCTGGCCGCCCTGTTGGGACATGTGGGCGCCATTACCGTGCCGACCTGGTTCGGATTTCGCGACACCAGCACGGCCGGCATGATGGCGGTCATGACGGGTGTGCTTTTCCTTCTGGTGTTTCTTTTTGCTCCGCGCTACGGGGTCCTCAGTCGGGTGATTCAACAGGCCCGCCTGGCGCTTAAGATTGTGGGGGACGATATCCTGGGGTTGCTCTACCGCTTTCAGGAAATGGCAGCGACCGGGACGGCCCCCATGCATGCCGGGGATTTCCGCGAGGCTCTGAAGCAGAACTGGCCCGTCCGGATGGCCCTCTGGCGTTTGTCCCGCCGCCGCTGGGTGCGCCGGGTCGAAAACGGTTTCATCCTGACCGACGAAGGCCTGCGCCAGGGGCGGGGCATCATCCGCAGCCATCGCCTCTGGGAATCCTTTCTGTGCGGCAAAATGGGCTATTGCGAAACCGACGTCCACACCCCAGCGCACCATTTGGAGCATTTTACGGACGAGAAAATGCAGAGCCGCCTCGAAGATGCGGCCGACCGTCCCGGGCAGGATCCGCACCAGCGTGCGATTCCGCCGGCAAGTTGAGGTCCGGCTATAGCCTTGGAGAGCATGTCGTCGGTCTGCCTTTGCGTATTGATTTAAACCCTTTACATGCTGTGTAGAACTCTGAGCGGTATTGCTGATCAAGATTATTTGTCATTCATTTTCTTCCACGTGGAAGAAAACGAACCAAAAGAAGACGCCCGTGTCCCGCTTAACCCTGCGCGTCGTCGGTGCGGCCGGAGCGCGCGGAAACTCGCCCGCCTTCGCTTTAGCTACGGCGGGCTCAAACAGTCCGCGCGCTTTAATCCGTCCGCCCCGCCGATGCTCGGCGCGGGACAATGGGAACACCAAAACCTAAAACGGCAAACCATTTTTAAGCCCCCTTCGAATGGAGGGTAAAGCCTTCCGCTTTGCAGAAGGCATCCACGCAAACTCAGAGATTCCAAAGACGGTGGCGTTGCACCTTGAAGGAGGCATGGGCGTTGAAACGCAGGCAAGCACTGCTGCGAGATGGACCATTGCATTGTGGTGAAACATTGCCATGCCATTAGGGAGGAGTTGATCGCATGAAAAAGGCGATTTCCCAAGTTACCGAAAATGGGCTCGATGATCCGCCCTCGTACCGTATCCTGGTCTGGGACCTGCCGACCCGCTTATTCCACTGGATGCTTGTCGTGCTGGTTGCGGTTTCCTTTGTTACCGGAAAAACCGGTGGCACGGCTATGCAATATCACGAGTGGAGCGGGGTGGCGATTCTCGCGCTGATCCTGTTTCGGGTGCTGTGGGGGCTTTTCGGTGGAATCCCGTCGCGGTTTTCATCATTCATCCGCGGGCCTCGCAAGGTCTTCGGTTATGCGCGATCTCTTCTCGGTAATGGACATCAACCTTACCTGGGGCACAATCCCATGGGCGCCTGGTCCATCATCGCCATGCTGGCGGTTCTGTTGATCCAGGTGGGAACGGGCCTTTTCGCCAATGACGACATCCTCACCGAAGGCCCCCTTTATCATCTGGTCAGCAAGGATGCCAGCGACTGGCTGACCCGTATCCATCACATTAACCGGAGCATCCTTATCGGTCTGATCGCGCTGCATCTTGCCGCCATTGTCTTCTATTGGTTGGTGAAGCGCGAAAATCTGATGCTGCCCATGATTACGGGCCGCAAATCGTGGCACGAAGCCGTCGACCTGGTTCCGGGGAGTCCGGTCAAGGCTTTGCTGCTGGCGGCCGTCACAGCGGCCGTCGTGTACTGGGGAATTTACTGATTCGATCTGGTCAGGAATGCGGACCGGAGTAGAAACAAGGGGGCGCCGGATGATAGGGCGCCCCCTTCACTATTTTCGGCGGGGTGGTCGCTGTTATTTGCGGAAGGGCTTATGGCAGGCCTTGCAGTTTTGGGCGACCGCGTTAAACGGGGCCTTGATCCCATTTAAATCTGCACCCTGGGCCGCCTCCGCCAGCAGGGCCGTGCTCTCCTCAAAGGCTTTCGCCGCTTGCATGAAATCAGTTTTCTTCTCGAAAACCGCCGAACTCATCGTCGTATCGCCCTTGTCTGTGCCGGGCTCGAGAAAAGCGTCCCAGGGCAGCGTCGCCATGGACCGGACGACTTCCGCATTGGCGGCGAAACTGGCACGATCAAAGTCCGCCTTGCCCTGCACCACCGCCCCCATGCGTTTGAAGTGCTGGGCGATTAGAACCATGACCGATTTGCGGTATTGGATGGCGTCTTCGGGTTTGGCGAACTGCGCTACGGCAACCCCGGTCACCATCACCACGACAATAGCGCACACCACGATTCGAATCATTGTCTTCATGGTTTCCCCCTTTCAAGACTTCTTTGGCGTTGTTGGCAGGCAAATTGAATTCGTGTCCATCCATAAATGGCATCTTTTGGCCCCGAGCGGCGTTTTCGCTCTTTTGAAATCCTCGAAATAGTTTACTATTCCTGCGGTTTCAAAATCGCTCAGACCTTGCTCGGAACCAAAATCTACCATCTCTGGACGAACACGAATTAAACGGGAATGCAAGCGATAGGCGAGAAAACAATTCCATAAAACCCGGACGGCCGTCAACGCTTTTATGCCTCAGGCCCCCGCGCTCTGAGATCCAACGAGGCGTGAGGCGTACACCCGGTACGCCGCAACGCCGAAGCCTGCCGTACAAGGCCGAGATTGGCTGGGTCCCGAAGTGGCCAATGTAGCGGAGATGGCAATTCAAACCCGCGGGAACGGGTGCGTGAAACAGGCAAGGTCAAGGCGTGCAAAGGCTGAGGCGTGAGGCGTACACCCGGTACGCCGCAGCGCTGAAGCCTGCCGCACAACGCCGAAATTGGCTGTTTCACGCACCCGTTCAGCCTTTGATGACGGCTAGGGGGATGAGCCGCGCCACCTTCCGTGCAATACCCGCCCCGTGCACCACCTCCACCACCCGGTCGACGTCTTTGTAGGCTTTGGGCGCCTCTTCGGCCAGGCCGGCCATGCTGCCGGCCCGTACATGGATGCCGCTGCGCTCCAGGTCCTGGCGCAGCTTGACGCCTTTGAAGCGCTTGCGGGCCTGGCGGCGGCTCAAGCGGCGGCCGGCCCCATGGCAGGTGGAGCCGAAGGTCTGTTCCATGGCGGCTTCCGTGCCCCGCAGCACCCAGCTGCAGGTGCCCATGGAGCCCGGCACCAGCACGGGCTGGCCGATGTCGCGATAGATGGGGGGAAGATCCGGCGAGCCCGGCCCGAAGGCCCGGGTGGCCCCTTTGCGATGGACGCAGAGCTTGCGCGGTTGTCCCTCGATCCGGTGGGTTTCGATGCGAGCCATGTTGTGGGCCACGTCGTAGACCTGAAAGACGCTGTGGCGGGAAACTTTGCCGGCCAGGGCCTGTTCGAAGCTGCGGCGGATCCCATGGGTCAGGACCTGGCGGTTGGCAAAGGCATAGTTGGCCGCGGCGGTCATGGCGGCCAGGTATTCCCGGCCCTCGGGGCTGCTGAGGGGGGCGCACACCAGTTCCCGGTCCGGCAGGCGCAGGCCATAGGTATGGATGGCTTTCTGAAACCGCTTCACGTAGTCGCTGCAGACCTGGTGGCCCAGGCCCCGTGACCCGCAATGGATCTGAACGACGACGCCGTCCGGGGCCAGTCCCATGCGGTCGGCGGCCCGGGCGTCGAAGACTTCCGCCACGGCATCGATTTCGATGAAATGGTTGCCGGCTCCCAGGGTGCCGACCTGGTCCCGGCCCCTTTCCAGGGCCCGCTCGCTGACGCAGCCGGCCTCGGCTTCGGGCAGGCAGCCCGAACCTTCGGTGCGTTCCAGGTCGGATTCAGAGGCCAGGCCGCGTTTGAGGGCCCAGCGGGCGCCCTGTTCCAGCACCTGCCGGAGATCCCTGGTCTGTAAACGGATGGCGCCCCCCTTGCCGACACCGCTGGGGCAATGGGCGTAAAGGGCGGAAATCAGTTCATCCAGATGCGGACGGACCTCTTCGGTTTGCAGGTGGGTTCCCAGCAGACGTACGCCGCAGTTGATGTCATAGCCCACGCCGCCGGGGGATATGATCCCGTCCGGCGCGGCCGTGGCCGCCACCCCGCCGATGGGGAAGCCATACCCCTGGTGAACGTCCGGCATGGCCAGGGCGTAGCGCACGATGCCCGGGAGACAGGCCGTGTTGACCAGTTGCTCCAGGCTGCGGTCGCCCGAAGCGGCTTCCAGAATATCGGGATCGGCCAGAAGGCGTGCCGGGGCCTGCATGTCCGGCCGCCAGTCGGCGGAAATTTGATAGGTATACGGTCCGATTTTTTCCAATTGGGTGGGATCCATGGCAACCTCCCGACACCTGCGGCTTGTCGCCGGTATGGCCATTACACGTCAAAAACCACGGTTGCCGCGTAGCCCTCGTGTGTTTTTTCGACGTTCAAATCGTGATAGGTGACGGCTTTGATGACCCGCGTGAAACCATGCTGCCGCCGACCGCGTAATTCGGCCTCGACCCGGGTGCGTGTCAGCACCCTGAAAACCATCTGCTCCGGCACCAGACCACCTGTTTCCGCCCGGTAAGCCAGTTCGCCCAGCCAGTCCACCAGCAGGCCTTCGACGTCCGCCGCCGATATTGCGACCGTTATCGCTTCAACCGGACCGGCAGGGGCTGGGGTGATGCCCATCAGAAGGTACATGCCCCGGGCCGCGTTGGAGAAAAGGGCTTTCAGGTCCGGGCCGCCGCAGCGGATGGCCACATCGGCGGTGTGTTCGATTTCTTCGAAAAAGCCTTCTTCCCGGGTGTCTTTCATATAAGAATGCCCGCCCGCATCAGATCGATGACGCGATGCAGCTGATCTTTCGGGTTCCTCAGTCAAGGGGTCTGCTTATCGTGGTGGTTGCGGTCTGTGCATATAATTACGATGCCAGGGGCGATTGGCAATAGGGCGCAGGGGCAAGGACGTTGTCGATAGTGTTTGGTAAATTCCGTGGAATCAGTGGAGGGTCTGGCCCGCCATCTCTTTGCGGGTTTCCAGGTGGGCAATGAATCGGTCCAGGATTTTTTCGGTGGAGTCGAAATCGGATATCAGTTCGTCGGGGGAATAGTGGGTGGCCGAGTTCCGCATGAAATCGTCGATGGAGCTTTTCATGTCCTCGGTTTCTTCCTCGTCGAGGTCTTTGCAGAGGATATGCACCAGGGTCTGGCGTAGATCTTCCAGCAGGATGGTCTTGCTGACCATGCCGCTGTTGTCCTTGGTGGGTAAGGCTGTCGATTTGTCCATCGCGATGAAAATTCCGTTCCAGAGCGCCCGCCGTGGGCGTGATCACCAAATCAATCTAATGCGATAATCTTATTTTTCTATCATCCAACCTCCAGAGTATCAACCTAAAATTCCCCTGACGTGGCGGTTGGTTTGAGTTCCACCAGGGTCGCCCCCCATCCGCCGGCGTCCGGCGGGGCCAGCCGGAATGACGCAACATGCGGGCATTTTTCGAGAAAACGGTGCACTCGTTCCCGCTGTACCCCCTTGCCCTTGCCGTGGATGATGCGCAACGACAGGATGCCCCGCTCCCGGCAGATCTCCACATAGTCCTTCAGGAGGGGGGACAATTCCGATGGCCGGAAGGTGTGCAGGTCCAGTTTGCCATCGATTTCCATTTCGATGGGTTGATCAAAGGGGTCTTTTTCGGGTGCCATTTCATTCGCTTTCCGTTTGACGGATTGCCGGGAAAACCCTCCCGGGGAACCGCGCCCATCAGGCACTTCTTAGCGGTTGCCGTATAGGTGCTGTTGTGATTATGTTGCCATGGTTTGATCAAGAGGGCAATCGCCATGTTCGTTTTGAGTTGCACTCTACATGGTATGTTTCCGGTGATTCTGGAGGGTTGATTTCCTTATTCCTTTTCTTTCCCGGGAAAGAAAAGGAATCAAAAGAAACCGCCCGTGCCCCGCTTGGTCCTGCGCGTCGTCGGTGCGGCCGGAGCGCGCGGAAACTCACCCGCCTTCGCTTGGGCTACGGCGGGCTCAGACAGTCCGCGCGCTTTTTTCCGTCCGCCCCGTCGATGCTCGGCGCGGGACAATGGGAAAATCAAAACCAAAGGCTAAAAAGTCCCATTTTAAGCCCCTTCGAATGGGGCTAACATAGGCCTTTCGCCTTTCTGGGGGATCTTCACGGAGGTAACGACCGACAATGACGCTGGCACAATGGCTTTTCGCGCTGATTTTACCGTTTTTGGCGTATGGGATGGGGTCGATACCGTTTGGATTGCTGATTGTCCGCCTGGTGGGGCGGATGGATATCCGCGACAATGGCAGCGGCAATATCGGTGCCACCAACGTGCGGCGCACGGTGGGCACTCTGCCGGCCGTGGTGACATTGATCTGCGACATCGGCAAGGGCTTCCTGCCGGTGTGCTGGGCCGGTCTGCTTCTGCCGGCTGCCGATGCCGGCGGTCCGCAGGCCTATATCGCCCTAGTGGGCCTGTGTGCCTTTGCTGGCCACCTCTACCCGGTTTATCTGAAATTTCGCACCGGGGGGAAGGGCGTGGCGACCGCCGCGGGATGCCTGCTGGCCGTGTCGCCCGGTGCCCTGGTCGTCGGCGGACTGGTGTTCATTATGACGGCCTGCAGCCTGAACCGGGTGTCCGCGGCATCCCTGGCCGCCACCGGCATCCTGCCCCTGGCGGTCTGGCAGGCCACCGGGTCGGGTGTTTTGACGCTATGGGTCGGGGTGATAGCGGTCTGGATCTGGTCCCGGCACCGGGACAATATCCGAAGGCTACTGGAAGGCACGGAACCGACGATATGGAAAAGCGATCCGGAAAGGTGAGCGCGGTAGGGATGTTTCTTTAGGGTAACGAAGGAGCATGTCCATTGGCCGGAGGCCTGGACACGCTAAATCCATTGGTCTTGAATGATGGCATCCGGTGATTCATCTATTGATTCAGCCAGGCCACCGCCTCCTCCTCATCGTAAAAGACTTCGAGGTTGCGGTTCGTCGATGTCACCGCGATGCTCTGGTAGAAGCGCGCCACTTTGGCGACCATTTCTTCACTTTTATTCACTACAATGGCGGATTTGCCCGGCTTCGTGATGGTTTGCGATAACGGCGTGGCCCGAAATATATCGGCGAATTCAAAAGCATCGGGGAGCAGCGCTTCCTGTGCCTGCCACAGAACGCTCCGGTCGCCCGCAGCCCAGGAATTATTCAGCGCAATGGCCGCAAAAGTATTGAGGATTTTGCGGGGCGCTATTTCTCCCGAAATGTCCACATGAGCCCGCCCGGTGGCTTCATCGAATCGGATCGCGTATCTTGCGTCAGACATACTCACGCCCCTAAAGTTTTCCTTATTGCCTGCCCCTTTATACACCAAAAAGGAAAACATTTTAACCCGCAATGCCTTCTAAAACTTCCAGCTGACATTGAAAGCGAAAAAGTGAATCTCGTTGGTGTCGTATTCGCCCACCAGACGGCCGGCCAGGGGGCCGCGGAACTGGTCGATTTCGGCATCCCCGGCATCCAGGTATTCATAGGCGAAACCGAAGGTCACGTCTTCGTCCCATTGATACTGGACCCCCGCGGCGTAGCGGATCTGGCGGTCCAGGGGCAGGTCCGGCGTGCGGTCGTCATCGTCCACCGGGGATTCATCGTAGGCGATGCCGGCCGACAGCAGCCAGGGCTCGGCAAAGCGGTACTGAACCCCCAAGGCGAAGTGCCAGGTGTCTTCGTAGTTGCGGTCCTGGGTCAGGCTGGTCGTGTTCTGAGCACTGATGGTGATGTCGGATTTCCCGAATTCGCTCCACTCTTGCCAGCCGATATTGGCCATGACGGCCAATTTATCCGTCAGTTCATGATAGCCGCTCACCATCACCATCTGGGGGATGTTCATCTCGAGATCCACTTTGGCACCCAGCACGCCACCGAGCGCACCACTCAGTGTCGGCCCCAGGCCTTTCAAGGACAAGGCATCGTCAAACTCAAGGTCGACCTGGGACCGATACGTAACGCCGAACCGGGTGCCCGCTTGTGGTTCGACCAGCAGCCCCAGATTGACACCGTAGCCCACATCGTCTTCTTCCAGTTTCAACTCGCCGTCCGGCAGGCCGTCCAGGACATTGTTGATGGCCGCCTTCTGGGTGAGTTCCGCGTAGACGAGGCTGACGCCGGCCCCCACCGAAAGCCAATCGTTGATCCGGTAAGCCGCCGTCGGGTTGACGCCGAAAGTGAGAAACTCGCCCTCGGTCACGTAGTAGCGTCCTACCCAGTCATCGTCGTAGTCAAGGCCAAGCCCGAAATAAGACCCCATGGACAGTCCCAGCTTGAAATCGTCGCTGACACTGTGCACGTAGCTGGCGCTGCCGGCCATGACCCAGTCGCCGGCATCGCCGCCATTGCTTCCCGCTGTGGTGGTGCCGCTGTCGGCATCGAATTTGGCCCGCACGAGAAGCGGCTGAACCCCCACCAGCACCTGGGAGCGCTCCAGACGGGTCATGCCGGCCGGGTTGATGGCGGCGGTGGACGCATCGATGGCCAGGGCGGCCCGTCCGGCCGTGGCCGTCCCCATATCCGGCTGGCCGCCTTCGTAGAGCCAGAGGCCGGCTCCCCAGGCCGGTGCGGCTGAAAGGCATACGGCCGCGATGATGATGAGCATTTTGAGTTTCATGGTCAGGGATCCTATCGCAATAGGTTGGTCCAAATGATTCTCAACCATTGCTAGTTATTTTGTCAGGGCATGACCTCCGTCAGCACATGGCCCACCGATCCCGAAGGGGGTTTGACCCCCAGATAGGCAGCGATAGTTGGGGCGATGTCGGTGGGTGCCACCCGCCTTCCGATGACCTGGGCCGGCACATCGTGACCCGCGAAAAAGATGGGCACATAGGTGTCGTAGGCCCAGGGAGACCCGTGGATGGCGGCGATCGATCCGATGCCCATTTTTTCGGCCTCTTCGGTGGAGTGCAGAAACCAATACTGTTCCGGCACCATGTGGATGTTGCCCGAGCGTGTCGGATGAAAACTCCGTCGGATCTGGTTCTGGACCGGTGATTCGGTGATGCGGCCGGCCAGCAGGTCGCTGCGGGTCTGGGCGTAGGCGATGCCGGGGATCTTGATCAATTCATCCGCCACGAATCGCTCCACGTCCGCCACATCACGTCCGGCAGAGGCAATGGCGTCCAGGTTCAGGTAAAGGTAGGGGTGACTGTGACCGGAAATAAAATCCGCCCGCCCATACTTTTTCTGCAAAGCCTCGGTCAAGGGCCCCTTGGTTTTGAACCAGTCGAAAGCAAAACGCCCGGTGGAAAGTCCCATTTCAGCCATGTACTCGGGGGCTTCGGGTGCGCCGTGGTCGCCGCTGAGAACAATCAGGGTCTGGTCCAGTCCGACGGTCTGATCGACGAATTGGAACAAGTCGGCCAGGGTGCGGTCCAGGCGGAGTATATTGTCTTCGGTTTCCAGGCTGGAGGGCCCGAAGAGGTGGCCTATGTAGTCGGTGGAGGAAAAGCTGATCTGAAGGTAGTCCGGCGCGCCAGTGTCGTTGTGTCCCAGCTTCTCGTTTTCGATCAGGGCCTTGGCAAAATCCAGGGTGAGCGCGTCACCCACCGGTGTCAAGGTCAGAAACAGATAGAAGTATTTCGTATCGCCGCCGAGTGAATGGGGAAAGGTACGGCCCAGGGGCTTGAGGTCGGCCTCGTAGGGCCGGTCGTCCATATCTCCGTGCACATAGGTCGCACGGTCGTGCAGCAGTTTCCAGGATTTTTCCTTATAGACATCGGCCGGTTTGGACGCGTTCCACTGCTTCACCCAGGACGGGTAGTCGTCGTAATAGTAGGTGCTGGTGACAAATTCACCGCTACGCTTGGAAAACCAGAAGGCCTTCCCAACATGACCCCCCGGCAGAATTGCGCCGCGGTCCTTGACCGAAACGCTGAACGCGCGGGACCGTCCTCCGTTATGGACCACCATTTCGTCGGAAATCGTAGAAGCCCTCAGATTGCGGGGCGAAACCCCCTCGTGGGTTTTGGGTTCTTGTCCTATGATATGATGGCGGTCGTCTTCGGTGTTGTAGACGAAGGCGCCCGTGTCCTGGTCGATCCAGTCGTTGGCGACGATACCGTGCCGGGAAGGATCGGCGCCGGTAGCCAGGGTCGCGTGACCCACGGCGGTTTCGGTGTTGGCGTGTTGGTAATGGGCATCCAGGTACCAGGTGCCTTTTTCCATCAGGTAGCGGAATCCGTCGTTGCCCAGACGGTCGGCAAAACGGCCGGGCAGGTCCCCGCGCAGTTGATCCACGGTGATCTGCAAGATGAGCCGTGGTGGAGACTTTTGTGAGGCCGCCGCCGTATCCGTCAGGGTGGCCAAGGCGAACCCCATTATCCATGCGATTTGGAACACCCTTCTTAGTGCTCGTGTTGTCATGCTGATGTCCTTTCGCGCAATCAGAAGCGTCATCGCATTTCATTAAGCCGATGCGGGTTTGCCAGGCCGGCGACATAATTACAGCCATGCCCCAGCCTGGCATTGCAGCGTGTCTCTTATTTGGAAACCGGCTGCAGCATTTGTTTCATAATGGCGTCCAAATTGAAGGCGGCCGGTTCCTGGCTGGGTGGAAATTCTTTAAACGTTTGCAGGTACCGCGCCACCAGGGGCTGAGCCGGCACGAACAGAAAGGCGTGACGCACCCACCAATCTTCGTAGACGTTGGAATCGTGGTCCGCCCGTTCGAAGGGATCCATCCGGAGATCGAAAAGTTTGGGAGCGCGCAGGTTCCACCAGGGATCCCGCCACACGGCCTGGCCCTCGGCACGCTGTTCCATGAAAACCGCTTTCCAGCGATTGTAACGAATAGCGGTCAACTGCGCGTCGTCGTTGAAATAGAAGAATTCCTTCCGGGGGCCTGTCTCCTCCTGACCGGTCAAACGAGGCAAGAAATTGTAGCCATCGAGGTGCACCTTGAACTGCTTTCCGTTGGCCGTGTGGCCTTTTTGCAGTTTTTCCTTGATGTCCGGATCCCCGGCCGCGGCCATGAGGGTCGGCACCCAGTCTAGATGGGCCATGATGTCGTTGGCGATGGATCCCGCTGCGATCTTGCCGGGCCACCTGACGAAGAGGGGGACCCGGAAGGCGCCGTCCCAGTTGGTGACTTTTTCGCTGCGAAACCACGTCACAGCGGCATCCGGCCAGGTGCAGGCATGGGGGCCGTTGTCACCGGTGTAGATGACGATTGTGTTGTCCGCAATCCCGAGATCGTCCAGTTTGTTCAGCAACTGGCCGACATTGTGGTCGTGTTGCAGCATGCCGTCGGCATAAAAATTCAGACCGGATTTCCCCTGCCATTCCTCCGGCACGTGGGTGAAAAAGTGCATGCGGGACGAGTTGAACCAGACAAAAAAAGGCTTTTGGGCGGTGTGCGCCCGGTCAATGAAATCTATCGTGGCATCCAGGAATTCATCGTCCACCTTCTCCATGCGTTTGCGCGTGAGCGGACCGGTATCTTCAATTTTGCCATCCGCCGACGAACGGATCACGCCGCGCGGTCCGAACCGTTTTTTAAATTCCGGATCTTGGGGATAGTCGGGGTGTTCGGGCTCTTCTTCGGCATTCAGATGGTAGAGATTGCCGAAAAACTCGTCAAATCCATGCCGGGTCGGCAGATACGCGTCCAGGTCCCCCAGATGGTTTTTGCCGAACTGTCCGGTCATGTAGCCTTGGGGTTTGAGTAATTCCGCCAGCGTCGGGTCGGAATCCTGGATGCCCACCTCGGCACCGGGCATGCCCACCCGACTCAGGCCGGTGCGCAAAACCGTCTGACCCGTAATAAAGGCGGCGCGCCCGGCCGTACAACTGTTCTCGGCGTAATAATCGGTAAACATCATGCCCTCTTTGGCCAGGCGGTCGATATGGGGCGTCTGGTAGCCCATCATGCCATGGCTGTAGGCGCTGATATTGGGAATGCCAATGTCGTCCCCCATAATCACCAGGATGTTGGGTTTGTCTGCGGCGTTCACTGGTGGGCCGGGAGCCAGGGCTAATGATAGGGTCAAAATGCCCAATAAAAAAAACCTGACGTTTGCTTTCATAACGGCCTCCTTTGTACAACATGCTTTGTTAAGGGGTTGAACGGTTGTAACGACGGTGTGAAGAAGCCGACAAGGGCCTTTATTCGCATGGGTCGATCAATGTCGGGAGCAACGTGCGATTTCGTCGATCAGTGAAGAAGGATAACGCAATTCGATGTCGCACGGATTGAGCTGGGACAGCTGTAAGTCCGGGGATAGATTAATGCGATTTGGGCAACTTTACGCAAACACGATTAACGCGCATTGGACGATGAGGCGTCGTGAACTGCAAGAGGAGAGTGAAGCGTCGCCGGATAGGTCGTTTGGATCGAAATAACAGTGCCTTGATACCATACCTCCGTAGCCTGATCAACCCTCCGGCGCCTCCGGCATTATCGTAATCCGCCAATGGTTTTGCCGGGCAGGGGCGGCGCCATGTCCGGCAAAACCGACGATGGTGGGGATAAGCCGCCCGAGGTGTCGGCCGGCTTATCCTGATGATAGGGTTTCTGCTCCGGTGCGAGGGCTTGGGCACCGGTACCCGGAATGATCGCGAAGCCCGGGTCGAAAGGAACGATGGTCATCAACACTTCACAACAATGACAGGGGCTTTGTCCAGGGCGCGGATGAGTTTGATGCTGGCATCCCCCATGACGAATTCTTCGGCCTTGGACATTTTCTTGCGCCCGATCACCACCAGATCATAGGTGCCCTTTTCGAATTCCGCGATGATGCCGTCCGCCACGGTGGGATAGGCCTGCTCGACCAGGCGGATCCGGATATTATCCGGGGGATATCCGGCCGTAACGAGCCGTTTGCGGGCAACAGACATGGCGGTCAATATTTTCTCCTGTTCGGCCTGCATAAATTTTTTGCCCATCATCTCCTCGCTGCCGGCGGGTTTGCGAAACACGTGCATCAGCGTGACCTGGATTTCGGCAAAGCACAGGGGGATTTGGGCTAAAAATTCAACTGCTGATTTGGAACAGGGCATATCGTTCATGATAACAAGGATGGTTTGGTTCACGGCCCGTCTCCTTTACAGGGAAGCGAGATAACCGTTGAGGTCCTCGAGGATTTCGTCGACCGACTCGTACGTGATCGGCGCCCCCAGGGAAAAATGCATCAGGATGTTGTTCAGCATCCGCGGGATATAGGGATAGAGCTTGCGCAGGTTCACCAGTCGATTGGGATGCAGAATGGAGAAATCTTCCGGTTCCAGCCTGGCTGCCAGATCACCATAGGTATAGGTGTCGTTTTTGATCATGTAGGCTGTGTGAAAAACCTTGCCGACCGCGTAAATCAGGATGTTGCCCAACCCGAAGATATCCAGGCCGAAGGGGTTTTCCGGAGCTTCGAACTCGTAGTCGAAATCGATCCAGACATAGCGGCCGGATTTTCTCTCCACGATAATGTGATCGCTGCGGATATCGCCGTGGCGAAATCCGTTGCGGTGTAAAAATTCGATGGCAGCGTAAGCATCGGAAAGATGGTACAGAATATTGGGCAACGCGTTCTGGAAATACACGGCGTGGGGCATTCGCAGGCTGTCGAGGTGCAGCATGAAATTGGGGCCCCGGACGATGTCCAAAATGCGTACCCGGTTGTTTCGGGTGTCGTGGTAGGTGATGCCGTTCATGAATTCCGGCCGCTCCCGGCAGAGATCGAGGATCTGTTCTTCTTTTTGGGGGCTGCGGTAGCATCGAATGACAATGCTGCCCAGCCGGGTATTGAATTCTTCAAAAAAAGACAATTTGGCCAGTTTGCGATCCCCGGTTTCCACTTCCACGACACGCTTGACCCAAAATTTGGGATCTTCCACCCCGAAGCGGCGTTCACGCTCTTCGCCGGTGACGGTGAAGCGCCGGCCGTCGATCATGATGTCATCGCCGATATGAATATTAAGAAAGTCCGATGTGTCGGTAAAACAACGTCCCGCTTTCATCCATGGCTTCCTTCGCGCAGATGGATGGGCAAATTCGACACGGCCATCTGGACCTGGCTCAGGAAATTTTTCATCCCGTTGTTTTCGATCACCAACCCCAGGAGCTGGGAGAGTACGGCAATGGAATTTACATCTTCTTCGTGCAGCGCGATGGGGGCACTGTGGTACGCGCGGATCAGCCCAACCACCGTATTGCGATACTTGATGGGAAAGGACAGCATCGCGGCAATCCCTTCCTTGAGCGCTTCGTCACAGTATTGAATGCGGGGATCGCTTTGCATGTCATCCACCAGAACGGGGCGGCCGCTGACAAAAGCCTCGTCGTTTTCATCCATGAACAGAGGCCCCTTGGTCAGATATTGTTCGCTGATGCCGTAACTGGCCACCCGGAAGAGCTGGGATTCGTGCGCGTCATAAAGCAGGATGCTGGTGCCTTTCAGCTTGAAGGTCCGACACAACCCCTCGACAAAATGGTTCAGGAGCACATCCAGGTCTTCGTATTGGGCGATGGCCGAACTGATGGCTTTGAACTGCTTCAGATGGAATCGTTTTTCAGGTTCCGGGTGCATGGCGGCTCCTTGTGCCGATGGAATGGGGGGATTGCGGCGAATGCTCCGGGTCGGTCAATCAGCCCGGGTGCATGGACCGCAAAGCCAAATGCCTGTAACCCCTGGAAGCGGGGGGGGCCTTCATGATGTCGAAGCGAGGGGAAGCGTTGCCGATTTCGCTTCAGAACAAGCTACCTAAAATATGGTGATGAAGAGGGCAAATTGTCAAGGTTCCCAAGCGGCTTGGCGCGGGGCTGCAGGAAAGTGCGCTTGACCTTGGGGCAGGACGCTTTAGCATAGCGGTATCGATATCAAGGTGCCGGCTATTCCGGATACGACCGGAAGGACAGAATGGGCACTGCTTACGGAACCCTCAAGATTGGAGGCGATATGAAGCATTTACGTTTTTTCTTGATGACCACCATCGGCATTGCTTTTATCCTGGGCTGTAGCGGCCATCATGGCTCCTATCATGCAACGGCGATGCCGGATCCGCATTCCTTCAACGCCCATTTCGGCGACATGGACAGCGATGGGGATGGCCTGGTGAGCATGGCGGAATTCAACGCCCATTTCCCGCAGGCCGAACCGAAGGTGTTTCATGCGATTGACTTGAATCAGGACGGCACAATCGACCATGACGAATGGCATCGTTTCAAAGAGGCCCACGGTATGAAACATCACGATTAGGGGGGGCATACCGCGGCATCGAATCCAATTTGTGGCGGTATATTTTCGGTTCGGCCCCTTTGATGGCTCATATGGTGGTCAGGGCTTGCCGGTGACGATGAGCGACCATAGGAAACCAATGAAACCGGCCAGGATGAAATGGGATTCGGCCAGAAACTCCAGGCGGGCACCGGGCAAAATCTTGCCCTGTTCGTGGGCGACAATCACGGTCAGCAAGGCCATAGGGATGATCACCAGAAAAAAGCCCAAGCCCGTTGACAGACCGATGGCGCTTGTGATGGCCGGCAAGGCGACCAGCAGCACCAGTGATATTTTCAAAAGGTCCATGGCGCGTTTTTGCCCCAGAACGATGGGGAGGGTTTCGCGCCCCACGAGGCGATCGCCCTGCATATCCAGCAGATCGAAAAACACCGTGCGAGCGAAAACCAGGCTGGACGTCCAGGCCAGTACGGCCAGGGTGTCCGGCCCCAGGCGACCGGTTTCCGACAGGGCCGGCATGACCGTTGTGACCAGCCCCCAGGCCGCGGCGATCAGAAACGTCTTGGATCCGGGGATATCCTTGATGCGGCCATAGCGACCGCCGCTTAAGAAGGGCGGCAGGATATGCAGATTGTAGGACAGCCCCAACAGACTCATGACCAGCAGAAGCCCGAAGGGCAGGAGGCCGGCGCCCATGGCGATTCCCAGCCCGCCGGCCCCGCCTGCTATGGCCATAAACGCCAGCGGCCATTTGTAGCGCTTGTAAAACTGGGCCCGACCGGGATCGTTGTACCGATCGGCATCTCCGCCGGTGAGGTGGTTCAGGAGATGCATGGACAAGACATAAAGTATCGCCACCAGTCCATGGGGTAGAAAGTGCCGCAGCCCCTGGAGGTGCATGGCCGCGTAGCTCAGCCCGCCAGCTCCCAGGGCCACATAGATATTGGTCAGCAACAGCCCGCGCTGCAGGCGATAAAGGGTGCGGCGCCATCCGACAACCCGCCGGTACGGGGCGGATTCCAGTGCCCGGCAGACCTTTTTGATCTGCCAGTTGGGCGTCGAGGCGCCTGCGGTGACGCCGATTTGCCGGAATTGCCCCAGATCGTCCAGATCCAGTTCCTCCTCGGTTTCCACGTGAAAAGCCGGTTTGCCCGAATTGCGGGCCACTTCGTAAAGGCGCTGGGTATTGCCGCTTTCCTTGCCGCCTACCACCACCACGGCATCCACCTGGCTCGCCAGGCATTGGACTTCCGCCTGTCGTTTTTCAGTGGAATCGCAGATGGTATCGTAGATTTTGTAATGGGGCCTGTTGGCTGACGCCCAGGTTTTGATGGCATCGTAAAGACGCGTGTTCTGGGTGGTTTGGGCCACGATGATGGCCTGCTCGAATCTGGGCAGCTGCTGGAGTTCTTCGAGGGTGGCGGCCACATGGCCGTTGTCGCCGGCGTAGCCCTTGAGGCCGACCACTTCCGGGTGATCCCGGTCGCCGATGATAATCGAGGCATAACCTTTGGCGGCGTGTTTGCGAATGATGGTTTGAACGCGGATGACCCGGGGGCAGGTGGCATCGATGACCTGGAATCCGGCCTCACGCAAGCCTTCTTTGGCCTGGGGGGGAACGCCATGGGCTCGGATCAGCACGGTGCCGTGGCCCGAAGCGGGAATGCGGTCGCAGACCGTGATGCCTTTTTCCTCCAGAAGACCGAGTACCTGCGGATTGTGGATCAACGGTCCGTAAGTGCAGATGGGGCCTTCATGTTTGTCCGGGGCCTCCAGCACCATTTCGACGGCCCGGCGGACGCCCATGCAGAAGCCGGCAGTTTTGGCGATCAGAATTTTCATGGGATTCGCGGGAAGACAGCCGGCAGGGAGGCAAATTGCAGCGGTTGTTTTGTCCGGCCGGCGGATTCCATTCGGCCGCTATGTGAACAAGGGGTTCCTGTCCGTTTTGTCGAATTCAGCTGCATGCTTTGAGATAGATTTTATGGTCGACCAGGGACAGGGATTGGATGGTGGCATTAAGAAATTTTTGCTCCCCGAAGATGTTGACCAGGCGCAGCCCGTCTTTTTCCGGTTCCACGACATCGACAGCTTCCATGATCAGGCTGGGTTCTTCACCGTTCATCAGATAGGCATTGGCTTCGCACATGTTCGTTCTCCTCGCGCAGTTATCACCGTGACGGCGATGCTTGCTGCGGGACAAGAATAAACAGCCCGCAGCGAGTCCTGCTGCAACAATTGCTTCTTTGGTATTTGCCGGGATCCCCTTGCCCGGGCAAGGGATCTCATTGGTCACCTTTCAACAGACCCAGCAGGCGGTCCAGGTCTTCGTCACTGTAAAAGTCGATGGCGACGGTGCCGCTTTTCTTTTGCCGCTGAATCGTCACCTTGGTACCGTAATACCGCGACAGGTCTTCCGCAAGCGCGGCTAGGTGGCGATCCATCTCTGTCGGTTTCCGTTTAACGGGTTTGCGCGGTACGGATTTAAGTTTGCGGATAAGCTGTTCGGTTTCGCGAACCGACAGGCTTTTGGCCACGATGGTCCGCCAGGCGGACAACCGTTCGGGAGGGTGTTCCAGTCCCAGCAGGGCGCGGGCATGCCCCATGCTGATGGCGCCTTCGACGATGCTGGTTTTGATGGCGTCGTCCAGCTGGCGCAGGCGCAGGAAGTTGGCCACGGCAGAGCGGCTTTTGCCCACCCGTTCGGCGGCCTGGTCCTGGGTGAGCCCGAATTCGGTCATCAGGCGGTGATAGGCGTCCGCTTCTTCGATGGGGTTGAAATCCGCCCGCTGGATGTTTTCGACGATGGACATCTCCAGCATTTCGGCATGGGAGATGTCTTTGACAACCACGGGGACTTTGGGCAGGCCGGCCTTTTTGGCCGCGCGCAGGCGCCGCTCGCCGGCCACCAGTTCATAGCCGGTGCCGTCTTTGCGAACGAGGAGGGGCTGGATGACCCCCTGGGCGCGGATAGAGGCCGTCAGCTCGGCCATGTCTTCGTCGGCAAAATGCCGCCGTGGCTGGTAGCGGTTGGGCTTGATGATGGCCACGTCACAGAGCAGATAATCGCGGGCCTCTGTAGAGGTCTCGCTGCCGCCGGGGATAAGGGCTTCCAACCCTTTGCCCAGGGCCATTTTTTTCCGTTTGCGGCCGGTTTTGTCTTTCGATGCGGTGCTTTTGCGTGTCATGGTGGTCGTTGTTGTCCCGCGGGAAAACGCTTTCGAATTACTGGCGGATGATCTCGTCAGCCAGCTGCATATAGCTCTGGGCGCCCACGGAAGCGGCGTCGTACATGAGAATCGGCTTGCCGAAACTGGGTGCCTCCCCCAGGCGGATATTGCGTGGAATCGTGGTTTGATAGACCAGATCCTTGAAATAGCGTTCGGCATCTTCCGCCACCTGATAAGACAGGTTGGTCCGTTTATCGAACATGGTCAGCAGGATGCCGCCGATCCCCAGATCGGGGTTCAGGCCCTGTTTGATGCGTTTGACGGTCTGCAGGAGCTGGCTCAACCCCTCCAGGGCATAAAATTCACACTGGAGCGGAATCAGCATGGCATCGGCCGCGGTCATGGCGTTGACGGTCAGCAGGTTCAGGGACGGCGGGCAGTCCAGGAGGATATAGTCGTATTGATCCTGAAGGGTCTCGAGACATCGTTTTAGAATGGTCTCACGGCCTTCCGTGTCCATCATTTCCACTTCAAACCCGATCAATTCCACATTGGAGGGCAGCACCTTGAGTGATGGGAGCGCGGTTTCCTTCAGGAGATGCGCGATGTCCGCCTGGCCGATCAATCCATGGTAGAGGGTGCTGGTCAGGGTTTTCTTGTCGATACCGAGGCCGGTGGTGGCGTTGGCCTGAGGGTCACAGTCCACCAAAAGGGTCTTTTTTTCCGCCGCGGCAAGGGAAGCGGACAGGTTGACGGCCGTGGTGGTTTTTCCCACGCCACCCTTCTGATTGGCGATGCAGATCACATGAGCCATGATTCGTGTTATCGTCCTGTAACTTGAGGATTAAAAAGATCGTCTACCCTATCGAAGGGGGGGGGAAAGTGCAACAGGTTTCTTGGCGTACCGGCCCGGCGAACCCCTCGGGCCACGTTGGAGGCTGCGCCGGCCAGGCATGGTCTTTTCCCGCCGTCCGGTGGGGCGTCCATTCGTGGCATGTCTTGATCAAGACCCTGAAATCCTTTATGATGATGACCGCGTGCCCTGCTTGCAGGGGTGAATTTGGGATATAGGAAAGGAAACGGGATGCAGCGAATGCGCCGGATGCGAACGGCCGTGAAAGTTCTGGTATTGGTCCTCGTTTTGATGTGGTCGGTTGCCGATCCGGCTGACGCGATTACCATCAAGGAAGAGAAGGAGCTTTCCAGGGAGTTCCTGGAACTGCTGAAAAAACAGCTTCCCCTGATCGAGGATCCGCTGATCGTGGACTATGTCAACGCTGTCGGCCGGAAACTGCTGACCGTCCTGCCCGAGCAGCCCTTCGAATACCAGTTTTATGTGGTCCAACAGGATGTCTACAATGCGTTTGCCACCCCGGCGGGCCACATCTTCCTATACAGCGGTCTCCTGGCCGCGATGGAAAGTGAAGAGGAACTGGCCGGCATCCTGGCCCATGAAATCAGCCATGTCGTCAGCCGGCACATTTCCGAGAAAATCGAACGCTCCAAAAATGTCAACAAACTCATGCTGGCCGGCATGATTGCCGGCATTTTGCTGGGAGCCGCCGGCGCCGGCGATGCCGGCTCGGCGCTCATGATGGGGTCCGCGGCCGGTGCCCAAACCCTGATGCTGGCCTACAGTCGCGCGGACGAAAATGAGGCCGATCAACTCGGTCTGAACACCCTGTACAAGGCCGGTTACCGCGGGGAAGGCATGGTTTCCATGTTTGAAAAGATTCGCAGCAAACAATGGTTCGGCGCCGAGGAGATTCCAACCTACGTAATGACCCATCCGGCCGTGGAAAGCCGGATCGGTGATGTTAACCGCCGGGTGCAGAATTTCAACCGCAAATACAAACAGCCGCCGCTGGTGGATCCCGTCCCCTTTATCCGGATGCACACCCGACTTCTGACCCAATACGGGGATGCCAAGGTGGTCCTGCATCAATACCGGCAGGCTTATGAAAAAGACCCGGACGACCCGTTGCTCAATTACCGCTACGGCCTGATCCTGGGGCGCACGGGGAAGCGCACCGAGGCCATCAAACACCTCAATAAAGCCTTGGCGGCGCGGCCCCTGGACACCGATATCTTAACCGATTTGGGCAAACTGTATTTTTATGACGGGCAATACGATCAGGCCATCAAGCTTCTGGAAGGTGCGGTGGGGGCGGGTACCCAACAGCCGGACGGGCTCTATTTTCTGGCCCGCGCCCATCAGGAGACCGGCCATCTGGATACGGCCCTCAGCTATTTCGAGGCTTTGCTGGAAAACCACCCCGACTACAACCAGGCCCATTTCGATATCGGCAAGGTCTACAGCCAGATGCGGCGGCAGGGCGATGCGTTTTTCCATCTGGGGCGGTTTTACTATGGCAAGGGGGATATGAAAAAAGCCGCTTTCCAGCTCAAGAAGGCCCTGGAATTCGATCAGGCGCCCCAACAGCGGAAGGCAACGGAAGCGTTGCTGGCCAAAATCGAAACCGCCGCCAGGGATTCCAATAAAAACAAGAAAAAAAACAATAAACCGCGACAATGACGGACGGTCATCCGCTCCGGTCGAAATGGGAAAAGTGCATGGAAAAGGTGCCCCGTCCCTGACTGGCCGAACGCAGGGCGGTGGAATAGCCGAACATGCGGGCCAGCGGAACGCTGGCCGTGATGGCCTGCTGGCCGGAGCGGTGCTCGATGGCATCGACCTTGCCGCCCCGGGCATTGAGATCGCCGATCACCTCTCCCATAAACGTTTCCGGAACGAACACTTCCACTTTCATGATGGGATCCAGCAGGAAAGGGCTGCCCTGGGCCAGGGCTTCTCGGCAGGCCATTGAGGCACTCACCCTGTAAGCCAGTTCCGTCCCCTGGGATTCCTTGAAGCTGCCACCGACGAGTTCGGCCTGGATGTCCACCACCGGGTAGCCCATGAGGGTGCCGCTTTCCAATGACTCCATGACGCCCTGCTCGACCGCCGGCACGAAGTCGGCTGGGATCTGGCCCTCTGTAACGCGGCTGATAAAGGTATTGCCCGTGCCCCGGGGCAGGGGGGTCAGCCGCAGGGTCACATCCCCGAAATGCCGATGGCCGGCCACTTCCTTGTCGAAAACCGCCTGGCCCTCGCCGGCGGACGCGATGGTTTCGCGGTAGACCACCTGGGGTTTGCCGACGTTGACGCTGGTCTTGAATTCCCGCAGCATGCGGCTGATGATGATCTCAAGATGCAATTCCCCCATACCGGATAGAATTGTCTGGCCCGTGTCCTCGTCGATTTTCACTTTCAGGGTGGGGTCTTCAGCCAGGAATTTATTCAGGACGCCGTCGATCTTTTCCTGGTCGGCGTGGGTTTTGGGTTCCACCGCCACGGATATCACCGGCTGGTAGGTCTCGATATCCTCCAGGCATACCGGTGCATCGGCATGGCAGAGGGTCTCGCCGGTGGACGATTCCTTGGGCCCCACGATGCCGACGATACCCCCGGCACCGGCTTCGTCGATACGGTCCCGTTTGTTGGCATGCATCATCAGGATACGGGAGATGCGCTCCTTTTTTTTACGGATGGCGTTGTAGACTTCCTCCCCGGCCTTGAGTTTGCCGCTGTAGACCCGGGCGTAGCTCATTTTGCGGCCTTCGATCATGGATACCTTGAAGATGAGGGCCGCCAGGGGCGCCTTGTCCTTGGGCGGACACTCGATCGTTTCCCCGCTTTCGGGATGGGTTCCTTTGATGGCGGGGATATCCAGGGGACTGGGCAGATAGCGGACGATGGCATCCAGAAGGGGTTGGATGCCTTTGTTTTTCAGGGCACTGCCGCACAATACCGGCACGCGCTCCAGGGCGATGGTGGCCCGCCGGATCGCGTCTTTCAACATGTCGGCGTCGATGGGCGCTTCGTTCAGGTAGGCTTCCATGATCTGGTCGTCGACCTCGGCCAGGGTTTCCAGCATTTGTTCGCGATGGGGGGCGAGCTCTTCTTTCTCAGCCGGGCTCAGGTCGTGGGTCGTATAAGAAGCGCCCAGGGTTTCGTCGTCCCACACGATCTTTTGCATTTGGACCAGATCGAAAACCCCTTCAAGCCGATCTTCGGAGCCACAGGGGATCTGCAGCAGCAGGGGGGCGGCATTGAGGCGCTCCTTCATCTCCTCGACGGTACGGAAAAAATCGGCCCCGACCCGGTCCAGTTTGTTGACGAAAGCAATTTTGGGCACGTTGTATTTGTCCGCCTGGCGCCAGACCGTTTCGGACTGGGGCTCCACACCGCCCACAGCACAGAACACCCCCACGGCACCGTCCAGAACCCGCAGGGAGCGTTCCACTTCGATGGTGAAATCCACGTGCCCGGGGGTGTCGATGACCTGGACGTCGGTACCCTGCCAGTTGCAGGTGGTCACGGCAGATGTAATGGTGATGCCGCGCTCCTGTTCATCCACCATCCAGTCCATCACGGCCTCGCCATCGTGCACCTCGCCGATTTTATAGGATTTGCCCGTATAGTAGAGGATGCGTTCGGTGACCGTGGTCTTGCCGGCGTCGATATGGGCAATGATGCCGATATTGCGGATATTGTCAATTTTGGGGGTTCGCTTCATCGTCTTCGTTCGATCCTGTTCCGCTGCAGCCTCAGATGGCGATCCATCGCATCGGCGGTTGAAAAACCATTTGGTTTCAGTGAAATGCGCAGTTCATTAGGCCAATCCGACCCATAAGTCAAGAATGGAGAAGGCTGGCCGGCGCGCCGTTGGTGTTCAGACCGTTCGGTCGGGGAAAAGGGCGCGGACCGCGTCTTCGGTGGCGGCACATACCCCCCGTTCCGTAATGAACCCGGTGACCAGGCGTGCCGGGGTCACATCAAAGGCAAAATTGGCCGTCGGGCTGTCGGCCGGGGGGACGAGTACGGTCCGGAGCCCGTCTTCCGTATGTCCCTGAATATAGCGAATTTCATCCGGGTCCCGCTCTTCAATGGGAATTTCCGCCACCCCGTCGCGCATGGTCCAGTCAAAGGTGCTGGAGGGCAGGGCCACGTAAAACGGCACGCCGTTATCCCTGGCGGCCAGGGCTTTCAAATAGGTGCCGATTTTATTGGCCACATCGCCGGTGTAGGTGGTGCGGTCCGTTCCCACGATAACGATGTCCACCATGCCGTGCTGCATGAGATGCCCCCCGGCATTGTCCGTAATGACCGCATGGGACACGCCGTGGCGGCCCAGTTCCCAGGCCGTCAGGCGGGCGCCCTGGTTCAGTGGGCGCGTTTCATCCACCCATACATGCACATCGATTCCCAGGTCGTGGGCCGTGTAGATCGGTGCCGTGGCCGTGCCGTATGCGATGGTGGCCAGCCATCCCGCATTGCAGTGGGTCAGGATGTTGACCGGCTCACCATTCTTCTGCTGGCTGATGGACTCGATGAGGCGCATACCGTGGCGCCCGATCAGGCGGCAGTTTTCCGCTTCCTCCTCGGCGATGATACCCGCCATCCGTCGGGCCGCGCCGAGGCGATCGTCATGGGGCAAATCGGCGATTTCGGACCGGACGCGATCCACGGCCCATTGAAGGTTGACCGCGGTGGGCCGGGCGGCCTTGATGCGGTTACACTCCGTTAGCAAATAGTCTTCGGCCGCTCCGTACGGGGCCGTTTTAACCGCCAGATAGACCCCATAGGCAGCGGTGATGCCGATGAGGGGGGCGCCGCGGACCACCATTTCCTGGATGGCATAGATGGTATCGTCCACGTTTTGCAGTTCCAGCACCACCAGTTCATGGGGCAGGCTGCGCTGGTCGATAACATTGACGTCGCCGTTGGTTTCATCCAGCCAGATGGGACGCAACGGTTGGGGAGCTGATTTCATGGGGTGATTTTATCTCCTTGAATACATTTAGTTAATCTAAACTTGTCGCCTTTGGTGGCGGACCCGGAGAGGTTTAACCGATCCGCCGTAATCGTCGTATAGGAATTCAGGCGTCAGAATCCAGAAGTCAGAATAAGGTTTTCGCCTTCGGCGCATTCGATTTTTTTCAAAAGACGGAGCGAAGCGACATCAAAATCCTTCTGGCTCCTGAATTCTGTCTTCTGATGGCTATTGTTTCTCGTGATTGGAGCATCCCCCCCTTCCAGGGGGAACCCAAAGCCGGGTCCTCCGGGTCCGGATATATACCCATTTAACAAAACAGGTCCACAGGCTCAAATCGGTTGACATCCACCAGCCCCAGGTCGGTAATCTTCAGATCGGGGATGACGGGCAGGGCCAGGAACGACAGGGTCATGAACGGATCGGGCAAGGGAGAGCCCAGACGCTGGGTTGCCTGGATCAGGGCATCCAGGCGGTGCTGGATCCACTGGACGGGCTCCGGGGACATGAGACCGGCGATGGGCAGCGCCAGGTCGGCCATGACTTCCTGGTTGCATATGGCCACCAGACCGCCCTGCATCTCCGCGACCCGCCGGACAGCGGCTTCCATATCCTGATCGTCGGCACCGACCACGATGATGTTGTGGGCATCGTGGGCCACACTCGAGGCAATGGCCCCCCGTTGAAGCCCCACCCCCTTCACGAAACCGATACCCGTGCGGCCGGATCCCCGGTGGCGTTCCACCACCGCGATCTTCAGGAGATCCCGCGACGGGTCGGCCACCGCCCGCCCGTCGATGACGGTGGCCGTATGGATGGCCTGGCGGGTGACAATTTGCCCGGGGACGATGTCGATCACCCGAATCTGTTCTTTCTTGGCCGACAATTGAAACGCCAGGGTTTCCGTATTCACGTTCATGGCCGGTGCCGGCGGTGTCACATCGGGGAAAAGGGCTTCGTCGACGATTTCACCATTCTTTGCCACCAGTTGCCCGCCGGCATACACCGCTTCCACCTGGGGGGCTTCCAGCCGGCTGAAAACAACCATGTCCCCCCGCTGGCCGGGGGCAATGGCGCCGGTTTGCCGCAGACCGAAGTAGGCTGTCGGATTCAATGTCGCCATGCGTATGGCCAGATGGGGCGGCACGCCGTGTCCGATGGCCTTGCGGACGATGGCATCGATATGGCCTTCCGTCAGAATGTCATGGGGATGGCGGTCATCGGTGCACCACATGAGCCGGGCAACGGTATCCGGGCGGATGATGTCCAGCAGCGCCTCCATATTTTTGGCGCCGGTGCCTTCCCGAATCATGATGTGCATCCCGCGCCGCAGTTTTTCCATGGCTTCCGTTGCGGTAATGCATTCGTGGTCGCTGGCGATACCGGCGGCGATATAGGCGTCCAGGGCCGGTCCTTTAACACCGGGCGCGTGGCCGTCCACCCGTTTGCGGGCCTCCCGGGCCAAGCGGATTTTGTCCAGGACGGCGGCGTCCCCCTGGATGGCGCCGGGGAAATTCATCATTTCCGCCAGGGCGACAACCCGGGGATGGGATATCAAAGGGGCCAGATCTTCGGCCTTCAATTCGGCCCCCGCCGTTTCCATGAAGGTGGCCGGGACGCAGGAAGAAAGCGCGAACATAAATTGCAGCGGCAGGCGCTCGGTGGCCTCCAGCATGTAGGCGATGCCGGCCATGCCCAGCACGTTGGCAATTTCATGGGGGTCGGCCACGACGGTGGTGGTGCCGTGGGGCAGGACGGCCCGGGCGAATTCTTGGGGGGATGCCATGGCGCTTTCAATATGCACGTGGGCGTCGACATATCCCGGGGCAACGAAGCGCCCCTGCAGATCGACGACGGCATGGGCCTCCCGGGCACCGAAACCGGCGATATGCCCGTCGGCCACGGCGATGTCGCCGTCCAGAATCTCTCCGGAGTAGACGTTGACAATCCTGCCGTTGCGCAGGAGAAGATCGGCCGGCTGATCGCCGCGGGCCACCGCGATGAGATGTTCGAGGCTCATAGGCTGCTTCCTTGTCCGGTATCGCCGCCGGGTCGTTTGGCACTTGCATTCTTGATCCTGCGGGCGATGGCACGCACCTGGGCCATGGTTTCGGCCATGTGGCCATTTACCAGGGCGTGGTTGCGGACCACCACCCGGCCGGCCACAATCGTATCCCGCACCATTTCGCCGCCGCCGGCATAGACCGCCTGGGAGACGGGATGATAAACCGGACACATGGCCGGATGGGCACTGTCGAGGATGACGAGATCGGCCTGTTTCCCCTTTTCGATGGAACCAATGCGGTCGCCCAGACCGATGGCCCGGGCGCCCTCGCGGGTGGCCATGGCCAGGACGCTGTCGGCCGGCATGGCCGTGGGATCTCCGCCGGCCACCTTGTGCAGCTTGGCCGTCATGTCCATTTCCCGCCAGAGGTCCAGATCGTTATTGCTGGCACAGCCGTCGGTGCCGATGCCCACGGTGATGCCGGCCCGGTGCATCTGTGTTACCGGGGCAATCCCGGAGGCCAGTTTCATATTGCTTTCCGGGCAATGGACCACACTGCTGCCGCTGCCGGCAATGCGGTCGATATCGTCGGGGGCGAGCCAGACGCCGTGCACCAGCAGGGTGTCGTTATCCAGCAGATCCAGTTGCGCCAGTCGGTGCGTCAGGGGCGGGGAGGCGCCCCTCTCTCCGACCGGCGGGATTTCATCCCGGGTTTCGGCAACGTGCATCTGGAAAAGCACACCCTCGTCCCGGGCCGCCGCTTTGGCGCGGGCCAGGGTTGTATCGCTGCAGGTGTAGGGCGAATGGCAGAAGATCGACGGGGTGATCAGCGGTGAGACGTCCTGCCATTGCTGAACAAAACGGGTCGCGGTCCGGATGTTGTCGGCCGGATCCGGCACTCCCGGCGCCGGATAATCGATCACCCCGTGGCCCAAAACGGCCCGCATGCCGGACATGGCCACGGCCCGGGCGACGGCTTCTTCGCGAAAATAACCGTCGCAGCATGTGGTAATGCCCCCCAGCAGCATTTCCCCACAGGCCAACAGGGTGCCCCAATGCACCGTGTCCTCTGTAATATGGGCGGCCTCGGCCGGGAAAATATGGTCTTCCAGCCAGGTTTTCAAGGGTAGATCGTCGGCCAGGCCCCGGAAAATGGTCATGGGGAGGTGGGTGTGGGCGTTTACCAGGCCGGGAAGAACAATGCCCCTGGCCGCGTCGATGGTTTCCCTGGCGGCGGGCAGGGCATCACCGGCCGATTGCGGGCCCACGTGGACGATACGGTCGCCCTGGATGCCGATCACGCCGTCCGGGATGATATGACCGTTTCCATCGACCGTGACCACCCAGGCGTTGTGGATGAGAAGATCATACATGCTCAGGCCCTCGATCCTGACCCTTTGGGCGTCTCCCATTAATCAATGCGCTGCGGCCCCGGGGAGTTGCTCCCGGAGGGCGGCGGCCAGCTGGTGGACGTCCCGCATCACGTTTTCGCGATCCAATGTCAGCAATTCCCGGTTATGCATGACCACCTGGCCATTTATAATGGTGGTCTGCACGTCCCCGCCCCGGACGGCGTATACCAGGTGGGAGGCCGGGTGGTACAGGGGGGTCAGGTGCGGCTTGCAGGTATCGATGATGATAATGTCGGCAGCCTTGCCGGTTTCGAGCGAGCCGATCCGGTCTGCCAGACCCAGCGCCCGGGCGCCCTCGATGGTGGCCATGGCCAGAACGGTTTCGGCGTCCAGCACGGTGGGATCCAGGGTGTTGACCTTGTGCAGCTTGGCCACGGTGTCCATTTCGCTCAGCAGGTCCAGGTTGTTGTTGCTGGCGCAGCCGTCCGTGCCCAGGCCGACGCAGATGCCCCGGTCCAGCAGCTGGGGCACCGGGGCGATGCCCGACGCCAGTTTCATGTTGCTCTCGGCGTTGTGGGCGACTTTGACGTCATGGGTTTGCAGCAGATCCATGTCCTCTTCGGTCAGCATGACGCCGTGGCAGGCCATTAATCCGGGGTACAACAACCCGAGATCGGCCAGGTGACGCACCGGGGTGACGCCGTAGCGCTCTCGTATGGTGTCGACTTCGGAGCGGGTTTCGGCCAGATGGATGACCAGGGGACTGTCATTGCGGCGGGCGATGTCAGCCGCCCGCCGGAGCAGGTCCGGGGCGCACAGATAGGGCGAGTGGGGCTCCACCGCAACCGTAATCAGCGGATTGTCCCGCCATGTGGCCATCATTTTTTCGGTATAGGCAAAACCGGCCTCGATGGGGCCGTAATTCGGTGAAGGAAAGTCGTAGAGCACTTCCCCGACCACCGCCCGTATGCCGGCCTGATGGGCGGCTTCGGCCACGGCCTCCTCGAACAGGTACATGTCGCAGAAACAGGTGGTGCCGGACAGGATCATTTCGGCACAGGCCAGCAGGGTGCCGGTTTTGACCCGTTCATGGTTCAGCTGGGCTTCGGCCGGGAAGATGTGATTCTGAAGCCAGTCCATCAGGGGCAGGTCGTCGGCCATGCCGCGAAAACAGGTCATGGCCGCATGGGTGTGGGTGTTGACCAGGCCGGGCAGGACAATGCCGCCCCCGGCGTCAATGGTTTGGGCGGCCGTCCAGGCGGATGCCTCCGCCATGGGGCCGATGGCGGCGATGTTCGAACCGCTGACGGCCAGGAAACCGGGGTTGAATTCGCGACGCTGGGCATCCATGGTCAGGATCCAGCCGTTGGTGATCAGGATATCGGCATGTTTCATGTTATTCCAGATGCTCCAGGACGTGTTCGATCAAACGGGCCAGCCGGGGGGCGGCTTGGTCGGCCACAGCGATGATTTCCTCCAGAGTGGCGGGCACCGGCCGGTCGGGATGGTTGACATTGGTGATGACCGAGAGGCCCAGAATGCGCATGCCGGCATGAACCGCGGCAATAACTTCCTGGACCGTCGACAGCCCGACCGCGTCAGCCCCGATGGTGGTCAGAAAACGGATTTCAGCCGGGGTTTCCAGGCTGGGGCCTTTCAGGCCGGCATAGACGCCATTTTGGAGCGTTATCCCCAAGGTGCGGGCCGCGGTTTGGGCCTGCTCCCCCAGGCGGGGGTCGTACACGGCGCTCATGTCGGGGAAACGGATGCCCCAGTCGGGTTCATTGGGACCCACCAGCGGGTTTTCGCCGGTCAGATTGATATGGTCCGCCATCCGCATGATGTCCCCGGGGGCAAAGGCGGGGTTCAGGCCGCCGGCCGCATTCGTGACGATCAGGGTATGGGCTCCCAGCGCCTGCATGACCCGGATGGGGAAGACCACCTCCTGGGGACGATAGCCTTCATACAGGTGAAAGCGCCCCTGAAAGACCATGACGGCCCTGTTTTGCAAATGCCCCAGCAAAAGACGGCCCCTGTGGCCGGAAACGGTGGAAACCGGGAAATGGGGAATGGCGCTGTAAGCGAGTTCCTGTTCAACCTGCATGGTGTCGGCGCAGCCGCCGAGCCCGGTGCCGGTCAGCAACCCGACGACGGGCTGGATGGCGCTTTGATGGCGGATAAAAGCCGCAGCGGCATCGATGCGCGTTTTCTGTTCGACCATTGAATCGGCCTCCTGGACGGATTGGGGTTTTCCCCCGACGGGCCTATTAAAGATGATGGGTGTGAATGTTTAGTGAGTATCCAGGCCAAATCGATTTGTTTTGTCGTTTTCCTTGATGCGGTCCGGCTTGGATGACAGGTTGATGCCCCATGTGCCGAGGCAAGCCTGGCTTATAGACCACGGGACCTGTGGCGTCAAGGCAGGCGGCGTTCCCCCGACCGGTCTGACGGAAGGGGGGTGGTGGTTACAATTGGGTGTAACTAGCGGGGATACTATTATAATGTTGCCCAGTTTCGGCGATTGTGATAAGCGAGATTCCTGCAAACGCCTAAACCCAATTCAGCCACTGGAGAAGATATATGACGTCTGCTTTCCGCCCTGACCACCCGGATATTGATGACGCAATGTGGATTCAAGTCGATGATATTATTGCTGAAAATCGGTCAATTGCGGGTTCGGTCATCGCCGTGTTGCGAAAATGTCAGGAAATCGTGGGCTATCTGCCGAGGGAACTGATGGAATACATCGCTACGGGTATGAACCTTTCCCGCAGCGATGTTTTTGGTGTGGCGTCCTTTTATGCGCTGTTTTCCTTCGAGCCCAAGGGGCGTCATACGATCAAAGTTTGCACCGGGACGGCCTGTTACGTCAAAGGCATCAAAGAAGTCATTGCCCGCATCGGCAACGAATTCGATATTGAAGAAGGCGGGACCTCCGCGGACAGACGCTTCTCGCTGGAAGGGGTCCGTTGTTTGGGTGCCTGCGGGCTGGCGCCGGTCATGGTCGTGGGCGGTGACACCCACGGCGCGGTCAGCTCCGACAAAGTGATCCATATCCTTGAGAACTATGAATAATCAGCTATGTAACGGTGAAGCATGAAGCTATCAGAGGTTAAAGACATTCTCAACGCCAGGGTTCTAACCTGTGACGACGCCCTGGATCGAAACATTGTGGCCGGTGGCGGAGCGGATATCATGAAAGTCATCCTGGCCACCGTTGCCAAAGACGGTCTCTTGCTGACCGGTTTGACGAGCGAGGAGGTTGTGCGCACCGCCACCATATCCCAACTCGGTGCGGTGGTTTTTGTACGCGGTCAGGAACCCAGCGCACGCACCATCGCCCAAGCCCAAAACTTTAATCTGCCGCTTCTCGTTACGGACTATTCCATGTTTGTTGCCATCGGTAAATTGTACATGAATGGATTAAGGGGGTTGGACGGATCCTGGTAACACCGGAAAGGGAATTCCTATGGGCAAGTTCACCGTTGCGGAACTCAAAGCGGTGCAGGAAAAAGCGGCCGCGAAACTCAATGAACCCAATGTTTTTCATCTGATGGTTTGCGGCGGTACCGGCTGCCATGCCACCGGCAGCATTGCTGTCATCGAGCGCTTGCGGGAAGAAGTTGAAAAAAAAGGCCTGCAGGACAAGGTGCGGGTCATCGAAACGGGGTGCAACGGGTTTTGCGCCATGGGGCCCATTATGGTGGTGCACCCCGGCGATATCTTCTACCAGAAGCTTGCGGCCGACGATGTGCCGGTGATTCTTGATGAACATATCGTCAACGGTAAACCGGTGGAAAAGTTTTTATACAAGGATCCGGTTTCCAAGAAGAAGATTCCGTCCCAGGACGACATTCCCTTTTTTGCCCATCAGATGCCCCGGGCTTTGCGGAACAAAGGGCTCATCGACCCGGAGTCCATTGACGACTACATTGCCCGTGACGGTTACCAGGCCGTGTCCAAGGCGCTTATGGAACTGTCCCCCGACGACATCATCGAAGAGGTCAAGACATCCGGTTTGCGCGGACGCGGGGGGGCCGGGTTTTCGGCCGGGCTCAAATGGTCATTTGCCAAAGGCAGCCCGGGGGACGTGAAATATGTGCTCTGCAACGCCGACGAAGGGGATCCGGGGGCCTTCATGGATCGCAGCATTCTGGAGGCGGACCCCCATGCCGTGCTGGAAGGCATGATCATCGCGGCCAAGGCCATCAATGCCCATCACGGCTACATCTACGCCCGTACGGAATATCCGCTGGCCATCCGCCGTCTGGGCATCGCCATCGACCAGGCCCGGGAGCGCGGATTGATTGGCGACAACATTTTGGGCTCCGGCTTTGATTTCCACGTGGAGATTTATCAAGGTGCCGGGGCCTTTGTCTGCGGCGAGGAAACGGCGCTCATGCGGTCCATCGAAGGCAAACGCGGCATGCCGCGGCCCCGCCCGCCGTTTCCGGCCCTGAAAGGGCTCTGGGAGAAGCCCACCATTCTCAACAACGTGGAAACCCTGGCCAATATTCCGCAAATCATTCTCAAGGGCGGTGCCTGGTACGCCAGTGTCGGGACGGAGACCAGCAAGGGGACCAAGGTGTTCGCCATGTCCGGTGACGTCAACAATATCGGTCTGGTGGAGGTTCCCATGGGCACGACCCTGCGGACCATGATCTACGACATCGGCGGCGGGATTCCCAATAAGCGGAAGTTCAAGGCGGTCCAATTGGGCGGTCCTTCGGGCGGGTGTGTGCCCGAGCAGCATCTGGATACGCCGGTCGACTATGAGGAGATCGCCAAGGTCGGTGCCATCATGGGATCCGGCGGGGCCATTGTCATGGACGACAAGACCTGCATGGTGGACATGGCCCGCTTTTTTATGGATTTCATCCAGGAGGAATCCTGCGGCAAGTGCACGCCCTGCCGGGAGGGTACCCGGCGCCAGTTGGAACTGTTGAAGAAAATCTGCAACGGCGAAGGGGAGCCACAGGATTTGGAGGAACTGGAGACCCTTTCGGCGGTCATCAAGGAAACCGCCTTGTGCGGGCTGGGCCAAACAGGTCCCAATCCGGTTCTTTCCACCCTGCGTTATTTCCGGGACGAATACGAAGCGCATATCTTGGAACATCGTTGCCCGGCCAAACGCTGCGTTGCTCTCCTGAAATTCGAGGTGGATCCGGAGGCCTGCACCAAGTGCGGCATGTGCGCCCGGGCCTGTCCGGTGGATGCCATCGCCTGGGAAAAGAAACAGGTGGCCCAGATCGACAAAGAGCTCTGCATTGAATGTTTGACCTGCTACGACAAGTGTAAGTTCGACGCCATTAATTAGCTGGCTTTTCCATCCGGAGGAATGCGATGATGGTGGATTCAATCCTGCAAGCACTGGCACTCTTAGGCGGCATTGGGGTGAGCGTCGGCATCGTTCTGGCCGCGGCCTCCAAAATTTTCTACGTCTATGTCGATCCGAAAATCCTGGCCGTGGAGGACATTCTGCCCGGTGCCAATTGCGGCGGCTGCGGGCTGCCGGGGTGCAGCGCCAATGCCGAAGCCATTGTGGCGGGACGGGCCGCGCCCAACTCCTGTGTGGCCGCCGGGCCTGATGTGGCCGAAGCCATCGCCGGGGTGCTGGGTGTCACCGTCGAAGCCAAAGAACCCGACATCGCTGCTCCGGGTTGTTACTACGGTGTCCAGGATGCGGACACCCGCTATCTCTATGACGGCATGAACGACTGCCGGGCCGCCGCCCTGCTCGGGGGCGGGATGAAGGTCTGCGCCATCGGCTGCCTCGGGCTGGGCACCTGCGCAAGGGCCTGCCCTTTTGGCGCCATCACCATGGGCCCCGAAGGCCTGCCGGTGGTCGATGAGGTCAAATGCACGGGGTGCGGCACGTGTGAGCGTGTCTGCCCGAAGGGTATCATCAACCTGACGTCGGTCACACGCCGCATTCTCAAGGAATATCTCAGCGACGAATGCACCACCCCCTGCCAGCGCGCCTGTCCGGCCGGGATCAATATCCGTGAATACCTCCACCGGGCGGCGGAGGGCGATTACCAGGGCTCGGTTCAGGTCATCAAAGAACGCAACCCTTTTCCCACGGTGATCGGACGAATCTGCCCCCGCCCCTGCGAAGATCAATGCCGGCGGCAGTACGTGGATGAGCCCGTGGCCATCAACTACGTCAAACGGTTTGTGGCGGATGCCGAACACAAGAGCGGTGAGCGGGTCCAACCTTTCAAGGCACCGGATACCGGCCGGCGTATCGCAGTAGTCGGCGGCGGGGTGGAAGGGCTTTCAGCGGCCTTTTTCAGTGCCCGCCTGGGCCATTCCCCGGTTGTTTACGAGGCCGGGGCCCGGTTGGGGGGGCTGCTGCGCAGTGCGATTTCCCGCTATCGGTTGTCCCACGAGATCCTGGACTGGGATATCGAGGGTATTTTGGAGATGGGGGTCGAAGCGCGTCTGAACCAGGCCATGGGCCGTGATTTTTCCGTGGCGGATCTGTTGAAGGAAGGATTCGAATCTGTTTTCCTGGCGTCCGGCGGCTGGGACAGCCGACTGGCGCGGGGTGAAGCCGGTATCCTGCAGACCGTTTTCCCGGGCGCTTACCTGTTGATCGATTTTATCCGTTTTGGCCGCCAGGATGCCCCCGGGGTCGTGGCCAACGGCAACGCGGTCATCGTCGGGGGCGGCAAGCTGGTGGTCGAGGCGGCCGAGATTTGCAAACGCCGCGGTGCATCGACGATAACGGTGCTGCTGCGCGAAGGCGAGGATGAGGCCCCCCTGAAGGACGAGGCCCGGGCGGCGCTTGACGCCATGAAAGCCAAGGTGGTCTTCAATGCCGCCGTCGTTGGCCTGGCGGGTGAGGAGGACCGATTGACCGGGCTGACATGGGTTGATTGGCATACCGGAGACCGTGTCTCGAATCCGGCCGAGACCTTGATCCTGGCGGCGGGCCGTTTCCCGGAGCTGATTTTCACACCGGTGAGACCGGATACCGAGAACGGGGAAGAAGACGCGACCCCGGATGGGCCGCTGGCCTGGAACGCGGTGCCACCCTATAAAAAGGCGGCGAGTGGGCAGGATATCGGTCTGTTTGCCCCCGGTGACGTCATCACGGACTACAGCGGCGCCATCAAGGCCATTGCCGCCGGAAGACGGGCGGCGGCATCCATCCATCAATTGATTTATGGCATGACGCCCGGCTTGCCGGAAAAGCTCTGTACCCCGGATGCCGTCATTCAAAATGTGGACGCCGTCGAGGCCGTGGCATCGACCGCCCGCCATATCATGCCGGTGGCGCCGCCACGTGATCTGGATCGCGAAGGACAGTTGGAACTGGGATTTTCAGAAGAGACGGCCCGGGCAGAGGCTGCTCGCTGTCTCCAATGCGGTCTGATCTGTTACGAACATACCGGGACGGCGGAGGCGATTCAGGATCTGCGGCAGAGTGCTTAGAAGGCACCTCAAAATCCTAATTTTGAGATGCCTTCCAGATAATGGTTGTTCCTTGATACCCTCTTTGGCATAACTGACCGGCCGAAGAGGGTAACTGCTTGCGGCCTGCGATCACCGGCGGCAACACTGTTTTTTGGGGGCGGTCCTACGAGACCAAAACCGTATTATTTAGTGTTCGTCCAGAGATGCCATTTATGGATGGACACTATATTTAAATCGGCATCTTACTCTTGAAGGTCGTTGCTGGACATCTCGGGTTCACTCACTACCTTCTGAACGTAACCACTGTGATAATGTAATCAGAGGACTTTGCATAAGAATGGCAACTGAAAAAGGAATCGTTATAAAAGTTGACGCCGGAAAGGCCTGGGTGCGCACCTTGCCTTCGGAAGCCTGTGCCGGCTGCTCTTCCTGCGGTACCTGCAATGCCCAGCGGGAAGATGCGGAAGTGGAAGTCATCAACGAGATCGGCGCCAGGCTCGGTGACCGAATTCTCATCGACATCAAGACCTCGGCCTTTCTCAAGGCCACTTTCCTGCTCTATGTCTTTCCCATCATCGGTCTGACGGTCGGGGCCATGCTGGGGGTCAAGGTTTCCGAACACTTTGGCTACGATGCCTCGGTCTGTTCCGCTCTCCTGGGATTTGCCGCCTTTTTCCTGACGGTGGCCATTGTCCGGATTGAAGGCAACCGCATGGGGCGCCAACGGGCCTACCGCCCCAAGATTGTAAAAATTCTCCCGCCTCTGGGTTCGCCTCCGGCTGATTTACAGAACCGCTGCCCTGTCTGATGGCGGAACATTTGGTAAGGATGACCTCCGGGAAATAAGGCCGCCTCTGCCCCTGCCTGACTGGCTGGTCCCAGATTGCTGAGGACCCATGGAGCGCGGGGAACAATGCCGTGCGGAATTGGCGCCGCGAAAATAGACGTTACGGCAGGACCATCGAAGGTCCTGCCGTTTAATTTGCGGTTAACCGAGGTAGGTGTAGAAAACCCCGAAAAGCGCGGATCCGGAAAGCACGATCAGGGTCACCAGGGCACAGATACCGGCGACCGCTTTATGGCCGAAACGTTCCGGTCGCCTTTCCTGGTAACCCAGGAGATAGGCCAGCAACAGCCCAAAAAGAAAACCGCCGCCATGCCCCCAGTTGTTGATGCCGGGCAGAAAACCGATGATCAGGAGCCCCACAGCCCAGCCCCCGATCTGGCGATAGACCAGGTTGCCGTAGACGCCCCCCCGGCTTTTCCCGAAATAGAGCACCGCCCCGATGAGGCCGCAGACCGCGGCCGAAGCGCCGATGGTAAACGGTACGCCGGCCACATACGACACCCAGAAGCCGCCGGCGCCGCTCAGGGTATAGATGATCAACATGCGGTGGGTGCCGAATTCCCGGATGGCCAACAGACCGATCTGGCGTAGGACCAGCATGTTGAACAGAATGTGCAGCAGGCTGCCGTGGAGGTAGTTGGCGGTCAGCAGGGTCAGCCAGCCCATACCCGGGATACCGGTAATGCCGGGCCAGATCTGATCGATGGGGTACCGCCCGGTGGCCCCCAGGATGAAAAGCGCGTTGCTGGCCGGCGAGAGGAATTCCATGGGGTTCATGGAAAGCCGGAAGCCCCGTGGATCGAGGAGCAGGGCCAGGAGATAAAAACCGGCATTGGCGTAAACGATGGCTTTGATCAGGTGTTCAGGGGATTGCAGTCCCTGGGTCCACCAGTTGGCCTTCAGCCTGGAACCGGGGCGTGGCATCCCGCAGTAAGGGCAGGCGGGTTCGTCCCGGCTGATCAGTTTGCGGCATCCCGGACACAAAAGGGAATTGTTGGGGCTGGTATTCATAGGGGTAGGGTAAGCTCCCATTTCAAGAGGTCAAATTTCAAGGCATCATGAAATGTTCGGGCTAGTGGGCTTCATTCCAATTGTCCCCTACGGCCAGGTTGACCTTGAGGGGAACCGCCAGATCCCAGATGCCTTCCATGGTTTCCGCCACCATGGCACTGACCGCGTCTATTTCTTCCGGCGGTACTTCCAGCACGATCTCGTCGTGAACGGACAATAGCATGGCGGCCCGGAAGGGCGTTTCCCGCAGCTTCTGGTCGACGACAATCATGGCCAGCTTGATCAGGTCGGCGGCCGTACCCTGGATCGGAGTGTTGACCGCCGTTCGTTCGGCAAACTGGCGTACATTGTGATTGCGGCTGGCGATGTCCGGCAGCAGGCGGATGCGGCCCAGCAGCGTACTGGTTTGCTTGGTTTCACGGGCCTTTTCAATGGTCTGATCGATGAAGGCTTTGACGCCCGGGTAATGCTTGAAATAGTTGTCGATATAGGTCTTGGCCATGGCCTGGCTGATGCCGAGGTCCTGGGACAGGCTGAAGGGCCCCATGCCGTAGATAATGCCGAAATTGATCACTTTGGCATGGCGGCGCAGCTCGTCCGTCACCATCTCGGGGGACGTTTCGAACACTTCGCAGGCCGTGCGGGTGTGGATGTCCTGGTCCTCGGCAAAGGCATTGATCAGGATTTCGTCCTGGGCATAGTGGGCCAGGATGCGCAGCTCCACCTGGGAATAATCCGCCGCCAGCAGTTGCCAGCCGTCCCGGGGAACGAAGGCCTTGCGGATTTCGCGGCCTTCCGCCGTGCGAATGGGAATATTCTGCAGGTTGGGATCCGAACTGCTCAATCGCCCGGTTGCCGTGACGGTTTGGTTGTAAGACGTGTGGATGCGACCGGTGACCGGGTGGACCATGTCCATCAAAGCGTCCACATAGGTGGATTTGAGTTTGGCCAGGCCCCGATGGCGCAGCACCAGGGCCGGCAGTTCGTGCTGGTCCGCCAGGGTGGTCAAGACGTCCACATCGGTGGAATAGCCGGTTTTTTTCTTGGTTTTTTTCTGCACCGGCAACCCCAGTTTTTCAAACAGGATCCGTCCCAACTGCTGGGAAGATTTGATATTGAAGGGTTCACCGGCCAGGGCGTGGATGCTGTCCTCCAGGGCTTCCAATTGGGAGGCGAACGACCCCGACAGACGCTGCAGACGCTTCGTATCCACGGCGATACCCGCCATTTCCATGCGCAGCAGAACAGGGACCAGCGGCATTTCCACCTTATCGAACAGATCCATGAGGGCCAGTTTTTTCAATTGAGGCTGCAGCACCTCATAAGCCATCAGGGTGATATCGGCATCTTCCGCCGCATAGGGGATGGCCTGTTCGACGGGAACCGGTTCGAAGCCGGCCTTTTTGCTGCCCTTGCCCACCACTTCGGCGTAGGTGATGGTTTTGTGGCCCAGAAAATCCATGGCAATCTGGTCCAGGCTGTGGGAGCGCTTGGAGGGGTTCAACAGGTAGGACGCCACCATGGTATCGAAACGCACGCCCTGAAGGTCGATCCCCTGGCGGGCCAGGACCATCCAGTCGTATTTGATGTTCTGGCCGATTTTACCGATGGCCGGGTTTTCCAGGATCGGTTTCAGGGCTGCCAGCACGTCCCGGCAGGCCAGCTGCTCGGGGACTCCAAGATACCGGTGGCCGCAGGGAATATAATAGGCTTCGTGGGGTTCCAGCGCAAAAGAGATGCCCACCAGCTCGGCGCGCATGGGGTCCTGGGACGTGGTTTCGGTGTCCAGGGCGAAAATTTCGGCTTTTCGCAGTCGATCCACGAGCTGTGACAGCGCGTCCTGATCCATGATGCCGTGGTAATGTTTGGCAGGGCTCTCGGTAGGGGCTGTGAAACGCTGCTGCAGCTGGCGGAACTCATAGGTCTGGCAGATTTCCGCCAGCTTGGCCTCATCCGGATCCGCCGCGCGGAACGCCTCGGGATCGAAGGCAATGGGGGCGTCGATGCAGATGGTTACCAGATCGCGGCTCAGCAGGGCCTGCTCCTTGAAATCCATTAGATTTTGGCGCTGTTTGGCCCCCTTGATGTCATCGAGGTGGGCATAGACCGCCTCCATGTCGCCATAGGACTGGATCAGCTTGATGGCGGTCTTGGGGCCGATACCCGGTACACCGGGAATATTGTCGGCGGTGTCCCCGGAAAGGCCCATGACGTCGATCATCTGCCGGGGCGACACCCCGTTGGTTGCGGTGATGTGTTCCACGGCAATGGTTTTGTCCTTCATGGGGTCCCAGATGGTGACCTGCGGGGTGACCAGCTGGACGAAATCCTTGTCACCCGTCACCAGGACCACTTCGAACCCGGCTGCCGCCGCCTGTTTGGCGGTGGTTCCGATCAGGTCGTCGGCTTCATAGCCGCTCATTTCCACCACCGGGATGCGGAAGGCTTCGGTTACCGTCTTGATGGGGGGGACCTGAACGGCCAACTCTTCCGGCATGGGGGGGCGGTTGGCCTTGTAGTCGGCATACATTTCGTGCCGGAAGGTGGGCCCCTTGGCATCGAAAAACATCCCCAGGTAGGGGGGCTGGCGTTCTTCGATGAGCTTCAGCAGCATGCGGGTAAACCCGAAGATCGCGTTGGTGGGAAATCCCGTCGCATTGGACAGGCTGCGAATGGCATGGTAGGCCCGATAAATATAGGCGCTGCCGTCGATCAGGTAAATCTGTTTTCCGGTGTTCATGGCGGCAATCCTGTTGTCATTCCATCCCATTGTTGACTTGCAATGCCGGCTGCCTTAAACTCCCGCGTTCGGCCGGTGCGGGAGAGGGCATATCATCTTCTTCTGCAAACAACAAGAACGGCCTTGGGCCTCTGCGTCCCGGGCTTTTGCGCGGGGGAATTCGCCCCCCCCGATAAAGAAACTGCCATGGCCAAAGAATCGCGTTCCCGCTACCGCCGTCGGCGTCGGCCGACGGTCAGCCATTGTCACTGCTGCCGGCAAGCTGTTCCCTTTTGCTGGACCTGCCGCAAGTGCGGTTTCGCGATGTGCCAGGCCTGCATGGATGAGAATTTCTGGGGGGTGTCCTGCAACGGCATTACCTGGGTTTGTCCGGATTGTGGGGAGTCCAACGGCTACGGCAACCAGTGACGGCGAGGATTCGTCAGAAACCCGATATCGGTGTTGCACGGCAGCCCTCGTCGGTGCGGCGTACTGATGTACGCCTCCCTTCTCGGGCTTTGCGCGTCTTGATCTCGGGTCCCTGACGAATCCTCGCCATGTCGTTATCTCGTTTTCCCTAAGCCGGCTGCGGTGCAATGATTACGCCTCACTCTGCAAGTCTTGCGCACCGCATCTCGAACGTTTGACGCCTCGGTCTCATATTGGCTGTTTTAAACGCCCGATATCGGCGTTGTGCTCCCCCCTTCGTCACTGCGGCGTACTGATTTACGCCGTACGACTCAGGCCTCGCACGCCGCATCTAGGCGCTGGACGCATCGTTCCGATATCCTTTTTCAAACGCCCGATATCCGCGTTGCGTTTCGCCATTCTTCGGTGTGGCCTACTGATGTCGGTCTCACTTCTCAGGCCGCATGCGTTCTCGGTCGAATTCCGGCTAAGATTGTTCCTGCGATGGGACGCGTGGTGCGCTCAGGCTGCCGGGGAGCGATGCCTATCCTGCCGCCTCGGCGATGCCCGGCAGGTGGCTGACTTCACCCAGGTTGTCAATGTGTCGCCAGGCTTTGAGGGCGCGGTTGCGGTAGGCCACCAAAGGGATGCCGGCGGCCGCAGCCGCCATTTCATCCAGTTCCGAATCCCCGATGTAAATACTTTCCGCCGGCTGGATTCCAAAAGTCGCCAGTGCCTGGTTGAGGATGTCCGGCGCCGGCTTGGGGGCGGACACATCCAGGGCCGTCACCACCAGATCGAAATCATCCGTCAGCCCGTGGATTTCCATGACCGCATCCATGGTGTCCGAACGATTGGTGCCCACCGCCGTCCTTATTGCGGGGCGCAGGCGCCTCAGCAGTGCCTTGAGCTGGGGTTCGATGACCATGCAGGGGATGAAGTCCCGGTAGCTCATGGCCTTGCGAAACGCCTGGGCCGCCGCCAATTGGCCCGCTTCTTCAAACAGGAAGCGCAGGGCATTGTCCACGGTGTGCATGTGACAGTAGGCAAACTGCTCCGGGGTCAGCTCCGGCCGGCCAAGATGCTGCAGAATGCGGTTGTAGTAGGCCGCATTGGCATCCGTGGTGTCGAACATGACGCCGTCACAATCAAAAATGACGGCTTTAATGGGATGGGTGGTCACGGTTGAGTTTTTTTCTCCTTCGCACCTGCCGCAATGGTGCCGTAGACATGGATGGGGATCTTGGGTTTGAGCTTGCTGTCGGTGGACAGCAGCAGGGTATCGTAATATTTCCCCGGTGAGGTTTTGGTGTTCTCGACCACGATAACATAGGATTTGCCTTCGGGCGTTTCCTGCTCACGGAACTCATAGCGGATATTGACGCCGTTTTTGGCGCTGACATCCGTGAGTTTGAACGGATAGCCGGCGCGCGGCGTCACCACCAGTTCCTGACGCATGACCGCGCCGCTGTTGCCGCGCAGGATGATGCGCTGGGGTTGGATATCGGCAAAGACGTCCACTTTTCCGGCCACGGTCAGCATCAACTGCGGACGTTTGGGGTCGTTGGAAAAGACCGTTACCCGTTTTTTCATGTTGTGGCCGCCATAGCCGTTGGTATGGATTTTAATCCGTATGGCTCCCTCGCCGCCGGCGGGGATTTGTCTCGGAAACGAGACGGCGGTGCACCCTCAGCCGGTCTGGACCTTGCTGATGGCCAGTTCCCCCTGACCCCGGTTGTAGACGCGGAAGTCGTGAACGACTTTGGTGCCGTCCACCACATCATCGAACGTGAACAGGGGTTCGGGAATCATGATGTTGGGTGCCGCCTTCTTCTGGGTGTCTTGGCCCACGTCTTCCTGGGCCGAAACCAGGGCCGGCCCTGACAGGATGAGGGCGACCATGAGCACTATGCAATGGATTGTTCGTTTCATGGTTAAGCGGGTCTCCTTGCCAATGAAATAGCGCCAGCCCCAACGTGCCAACAGGGGGGCACGTCCGGAACAGGGTGATGACGCATGATCTAAACCTGGTTATGGTTTTGGAACCAGGCACATGACCGGTGTGCAGGAAATACGGATGCCGCTTGGAGGCGGCCGCTACAAGAGGGCGGTAAGGCGGGCAAACAGTCAGCGCTGCCGGCAAACCCGCGCATCACATCGTTCAGACCCAAAACGTCCGTTTCCCGACAGACACCAAATTACATCATAAACAGGGGATCAACGTCAACGATTACCTTGGTGGACGGCCTCCTGCGGGCCGACTCGGCCCCCTCTATCAGTTGCCGCGCGAATCGATTGAGGGCAGACGGTTGGGGCCCTTTCGCCAACAGCTGCCAGCGAAACCGACCGGCCACCTGGTGCAGAGCCGCCTCGGCCGGCCCCATGAGGGTGATGCCGTGGTAAGCGCTATCGCTTTCCAGGAGGGTGCGGCCGGCGACACCGATGTCGGCGGCCGTGTCCCGCGTTGCCTGGCGGTCCTTGCCCGTCACGAGCAACTGAATCATGCGGCTGAATGGGGGATAGACCAATTCGTTTCGAAACCGGGTTTCCTGGCGATAAAACGCCGCATAGTCCTGCTTGCGGGCCGCGGTGATGGTAAAATGCTCCGGTGTGTAGGTTTGCAGTATGACGCGGCCGGCGCGCTCCCCCCGTCCTGCCCTCCCGGCGACCTGAGCCAGGAGCTGGAAGGTCCGCTCGCTGGAACGGAAATCCGGGAAATTGAGGGCCGTGTCGGCACAGACGATGCCCACCAGGGTGATATTGGGGAAATCATGGCCTTTGGCCACCATTTGCGTTCCGATCAGAATGTCGATGGCGCCTTTTTGGAGGTCTTTCAGGATACGCAGCAGGCTGCCCTTGCGGCGGGTGGTGTCCCGGTCCATGCGTGCTGTGCGGGCTTCGGGGAACAGTTGCTGAATGGCCTCCTGGAGTTTTTCCGTACCCAGTCCGAAATGCCACAGTTTGGTCGAACCGCAGGCCTGGCAGGGCTGGTTGGCGGCCCGGGAGTGACCGCAGTAATGACAGCGGTAGGCATTGGTGTCACGATGGTAGGTGAGGGTGATACTGCAGTTGCGGCAACGTACCGGTTCTCCGCAGGCCGTGCAATGAGGATAATTGGCGTATCCCCGCCGATTGAGAAACAGCAGCGTCTGCTCGCCTTTGGCCAGGGTTTCGCGAATGGCGGTAATCAGTTCGGGTGTGAGATGTTTGCGCAGCCCCCGTTCATGACGCACGGAGCCGAGATCGACGATGTCCACCGTTGGCAAGGGCTGTCCGGAAACGCGCTGCTGCATGCGGATGTGGGCAAAACGGCTGTTTTGGGCGTTGTAATAGGTCTGCACCGACGGTGTCGCCGATCCCAGCAGCACCGGACATGCGCATTGTTGGGCCCGCACCACGGCCAGATCCCTGGCGTTGTAACGCAGATTGCTTTCCTGCTTATAAGAAGGATCATGTTCTTCGTCTACGACAATGAGACCAAGGTTTTTTAAAGGCGCGAATATGGCCGAACGCGCCCCGATCACAATATTGGCCTTTTGGTGCAGGATCCGCATCCACTGATCCAGCCGCTCGCCGGTCGACAGGCCGCTGTGCAGCACGGCCACGCTCTCGCCGAAGCGGGCCCGGAACCGACGTTCGGTCTGGGCGATGAGGGCAATTTCGGGAACCAATACGAGGGCTGTTTTTTGCCGGGCGATGGTCGCCGCAACCATGCGGAGGTAGACTTCCGTCTTGCCACTGCCGGTCACGCCTTCCAGAAGAACGGGGGCGAATCCTTTGATGCCGGCCCGATGGATGGCGTCCATGGCCTGCTGCTGTTCCAGGGTTAGCTCCGGCGGGCGGTCCGGAACGATCGTCTCACCGAAAGGATCCCGGTAAGCCGTGCGCGCGATGACCTCCACGAATCCGCGGGTGGCCATGCCGCGAACGATGGCCGCGGCATTGGGCAGGGTTTGGCGCAGCTGCTGCAGCGGGGCTTCCACCGGGCCGTCCAGCAAGGCGATGACCGCTTGTCGTTGGGGCGTCAGTCGTTCACCGGGTATGCTGCGACGGAGCAGACGCACCATCTTCTCACGTTTGGGCCTCGTCCGGCCGCCCACCAACGTTTTTTTGCGCCGCACCCAGCCGCACTGCTCCATGGCGTGCAGCAAGCGGCCGGGCACCGGTCGATCCAAATGGGCATTCAGTTCCTTGAGACGGCAAGCCCCTTTTTTCAGGCAGGCCAAAACCTCTCTTTCCGGTCCGGAAAGAACACTTTCATCCGGCAGTTGGCAGGCGAGTTCCGTGATGGCGTATTGGTTGAACTCATAGAGATTCAGACCCCCGGGAAGCGCGCCTTTGATGACTTCTCCCAGGGGATGGATGTAATAGACGGCCGCCCAACGGAAAAACGGAATCATTTTTTCCGTAAAAAGGCGCTCTTCATCCAGGACATCCAGGATGTCCTTCAATTCGGTGGCCGGGGCCTCGGCCGTCTGCCCCAGTACATAGCCGGTGACCCGCCGTGGCCCGAATGGGACCAGGACGCGCCGTCCCGGAACGGCGGCGGCAAAGAGCTCGGACGGCACGCGATAGGTAAAGGAACCCCATACCGGAAGGGCGACCGCAATTTCAAGGTAACGTTCGGATGCACGCATCAGTTTTCGAATTTCGATAGTGCCGGCAAGGGGGGCAGGTTAACAACCCCTTGGGAATACACAAGGTTTTTCCTTGACACTTAGGAGACCATTTTCTACTCTTAAATTCTAAAGCGATAGGTCGCCCGTGACGTTGTCGCGGCGCCTGATTTTAGATCGAACGTCACTATAGGCAGGAGCCGCTGCGGATTCAAGCACTTAAATAAAAACCTTTCCGCGGCCGGCTGAAGACGACTGACAATTTCTGCGGTATTGCGAACCCACAGGGTTCTTTCTTTTACGCAAAGGAGGCTTGCCATGCGAAAGTTTATAACCTATGCGGTGGTCATGCTGCTCAGTCTGTCCATCGTGACAGCACCGGTATTGGCCATGGGAACGGATGATGCTGGCGTTTACGTGATGAAATCAGAACCGAGTGGTGAAGCTATGATCGGCGACGCCCTTATCGTTCGACCGGTCTCACTGGTTTGCCTGGGGGTCACCAGTTTCGTTTTTCTCATCGGATGGCCTTTTGCCGCTGCGGGCGGAAACGTGGACCAAGCCAAACAGAATTTGTTGAAGGACCCTGTGCAGTATACCTTCAAGCGGCCCCTGGGCGATTTTTAATAACGCCCGACAAAGGTGTTGCCCGAGACTGTGGGAACCACCTCGGGGGTGCCGTAATCCCGTCATTTTCAACTGACAAACGGTGTGTTTTGTGGTAAGGCTAACCGGCTCTTTTTCAAGGGCCGGTTTTTTATTGCCCTCAAGGACCCCCAAAAAAGGAGGACGCCGTGTCCGTATGTGTCGTGGACCATCCGCTGATCAAACACAAACTGGGATTGATGCGTGAACATGATATCACCGTCAAAGATTTTCGGGATATTGCTTCTGAATTGGCCAGCTTGCTGACCTTCGAAGCCACCAAAGATTTGGAAACCGAAAAGCGAACCATCAAGGGGTGGGCCGGCGATGTGGAGGTCGAGGGCATAAAAGGCAAAAAGATTACGGTGGTTCCCATTCTGCGGGCCGGTTTGGGGATGATGGATGGCGTGCTCAATTTAATTCCGTCCGCCAAAGTCAGTGTGGTGGGCCTGTACCGCAACGAGGAAACACTCGAGCCCGTTGAGTATTATGTCAAAATGACCGGCCAAATCGAGGACCGCATCGCCCTTATTCTCGACCCCATGCTGGCGACCGGTGGCACCCTGATTGCTACCATCGACATGCTCAAGAGAGCCGGCTGCCAAAAAATTCGCGGCATCTTTCTCGTGGCGGCCCCGGAGGGCATTAAAAAAGTTCAGAAACATCATCCCGACGTCGACATCTATGTCGCCGCCATCGATGAACGCCTGAACGATGTCGGCTATATTCTGCCCGGTCTGGGGGATGCGGGGGATAAGATTTTCGGAACGAAGTAGACGAAGTGCCCATACGGATTTTCAATTCCCACACAGAGGAGGTTTAATGGCCCCGAACAATTCGTCGACAGCCTATCAGTTCAGACTCAAGGACAGCCTTATCGGCGCGCAGATGATGTTTGTCGCTTTCGGCGCCCTGGTGCTCGTACCGCTCCTTACAGGGCTGGATTCCAATGTGGCCCTGTTTACTGCCGGTGCCGGGACGCTGATCTTCCAGCTGATCACCAAACGCATGGTGCCCATTTTCCTGGCGTCTTCTTTCGCCTTTATTGCCCCCATCATTTACGGTGTCCAGACATGGGGTATCCCGGCCACCATGTGCGGCCTGGTGGCGGCGGGTGTGCTGTATATCGTTTTGAGCCTGTGTATCAAGGCCTTCGGGGCCGGTTTTCTGCACCGAATTCTGCCGCCGGTGGTGGTGGGGCCGGTGATCATGGTCATCGGTCTCGTGCTGGCGCCGGTGGCAGTCCATATGGCCATGGGGCGAACCGGGGATGGCGCGGCCTGGTTGGTGCCGGAAAAGACGGCCATGATCGTGGCCGGTGTGGCCCTGATCACCACCATCCTGACCTCCCTTCTGGGGAAAGGCTGGTTCAAACTGGTGCCCATTCTCATTGGTGTGGCCGCCGGCTATATCACGGCCCTGATACTGGACGGACTGGGTATCTCCGGTGCAGTCCAGTCCACCTTCGATCCCGGTCAGTTGAAGAATTTTACGGGTCCGGCCCTGGTCAGTTTCAAACCTCTGGTGGAGGCCCCGTGGTTCGCGGTTCCCAATTTCGTTTTCCCGGAATGGAACCTGCAAGCGATTTTCTTCATCGTACCGGTCGCCATCGCCCCGGCCATCGAGCACTTCGGCGACATTTTGGCCATCGGCAATGTGACCGGCAAGGATTTCGTCAAGAACCCCGGGATTCATCGCACCATGATGGGGGACGGCATTGCCACCTCGCTGGCATCCTGCCTGGGGGGGCCGCCCAACACAACTTATTCCGAAGTCACCGGCGCCGTTACCCTGACAAAGGCCTTCAATCCGGCCATTATGACCTGGGCCGCAATTTTTGCGATCCTGCTGGCGTTTATCGGTAAGGTCGGCGCCCTGCTGCAGACCATTCCGGTGCCGGTCATGGGCGGCATCATGCTGCTGCTCTTCGGCGCCATTACGGTTGTCGGGCTCAACACCCTGGTCCGGGCCGGCGAAGATCTCACCGAGCCGCGCAATTTGTCCATTGTGGCCCTCATCCTGGTGTGCGGCATTGGCGGTATGGTGCTTTCCTTCGGTAAATTTACGTTAGGCGGGATTGGCATGGCAGGGATTCTGGGGGTGGTTTTGAATCTGGTACTGCCGAACAAGAAAGGTTGACCCGGGGGAAGCATCTCCCGTCTATAAAAGCGGATGAAAAAAGCCGGTGGCGATAAGATGCCACCGGCTTTTTTTTAGCTTTGGATATCAACGTTGATCGACGGGGGTGTAGTCTCTTTCTGCCGGCCCGACATAAATCTGGCGCGGACGGCACAGTTTCCACTGGGGGTCGTCCATGCTTTCTTTCCACTGGGCGATCCAGCCGGGCAGCCGGCCGATGGCGAACATGACGGTAAACATGTTGGTGGGGATCCCAATGGCCCGCAGGATGATACCGCTGTAGAAATCCACGTTGGGGTAGAGATTGTGCTCGATAAAATAATCGTCGCGCAGGGCAATTTCTTCCATTTCCTTGGCCATGTCCAGAAGGGGATCGCTGATCTTCAGTTTGTCCAACACCCGGTCACACATGACCTTGATGATCTTGGCCCGGGGGTCATAGGTTTTATAGACCCGATGGCCGAACCCCATTAAACGGAACGGGTCCTGGCGGTCCTTGGCGCGTTCGATGTAGTGCTGCATGCTCTTGCCGCTGGCCGTGATGTCCTGGAGCATTTCAACCACGGCCTGATTGGCCCCGCCGTGCAAAGGACCCCAGAGGGCGGCGATGCCGGCGGATATGGCGGCGTAAAGGTTAACCCGTCCGGAGCCGACCATACGCACGGCCGATGTGGAGCAATTTTGCTCGTGATCGGCATGCAGAATCCAGAAAACGTTGAGGGCTTCCACCAAGTCTTCGTCGATCTCATAGGGTTTGACCGGCGAGTCGAACATCATGTTCAGAAAATTGGCACAATAAGATAAGTCCGGGCGCGGATAGACCACGGTATGGCCGCGGGACATTTTATAAGACATGGCTGCCAGCGTGCGGACTTTCGACAGCAGGCGCGTGACGGTGATATCAATTTCTTCTTCCATGGTTTGGAGCTCCGGATAAAAACTGCGCAGAGCGTTGACCATGCTGGAGAGGATTCCCATGGGGTGGGACCCCTTGGGGAAGTTCTGATAGAAAACCTTCATGTCTTCATGCACCAGAGACGCATCATTGAGCAACACCGAAAAACGGTTCAATTCTTTCCGGGTGGGTAGGGAGCCACGGACCAGGAGATAGGCGGTTTCCCGAAACGACGAGTGGCGCGCCAGTTGTTCCACGGGGATACCCCGATATCGCAATATGCCTTTTTCACCATCCATGAAGGTGATGGCGCTGGTGCAGCTCCCCGTGTTGGCGTAGCCGCTGTCCAGCGTGATCAGGCCTGATGTCTGGCGGAGCCGGGAGATGTCGATGCCTTTTTCACCTTCGGTGCCTTCGATGACCGGCAATTCATAGGTTTTCCCCTGGTAGGTCAGTGTCGCCGCTTCCGTCATAATGGCTTTCCTCCTGCAATGTTATGTCTGTTGTTGCGCGTGTTGTGGGGCACCCTAACGCGTGAAATATCCGGGCTAAACGTTTGCGAAGCGTTTTCCAATCGGACAATACGGGGCCATCCGGACACCGGCTCGCCGATCGGTTGCGCTGTTGTGTGCCGACCTCGTCAGTGCGGCACCCCAAAGGGCACTTTAATTGTTAAGCGCGTTACTAGCGTCAACCCTGTACGGGGTCCGTTCGGCAGATGGATGCGGTCGGTCATGGAGCGTGGTCATGCGAAGCTTCCTTTTATAGACGAATGGTTGGCGTCGGGTCAAGGGTCTTGGGGGTCGCTTTCTGACGACCCGGTCCGGAGGGGCGTTTACACGTCTATAGCGCTGTGTTAGCTTGATAGCACAGCGTCGGGCGCACTTCTTCTGCTTTGATGGGGCTGGCGGGACCATCTGCTCCCCGGCGCAAGCCCGATGAGTTCGATCATGTTCGAAGAAATTCCCGAAATCACTTCCCGAAATGGAGGCCTTTCCGATGGCATTCAAGGACAATTTGCGGAAGAAAATCGAAATCAATGCCCTGGCATACCGTATCAAAGCCTCAATGGGGCCACCGGACAGCGGCCGTCGCATTGATAAGGAACTGATGCGGAACCTGCTGGCGGAAGGTGCTTATGAAAAAATCCTGGAGCGGGATATGGAACTCTACCGGCTTCCGCCGATGGGAGACCAACCGCGTTTGCTGGTGCTCGACAACGACCTGGGCATTTACAAAACCGATGTCGAAGATGTCGTTTTGCGAAAGAGCCCGGTGGTCAAGGAAATGCTGAATATCCGCAATGTCATCAAGATTCTCAACGATGCCGATGTGGTCATCAGTAAAAAAGAGGTTTCCCTGGAAACCTTGCGGGAAGAACTGATTGCCGGCCTGGATCTTCGATTCACCCGGGAAGATATCGACGATCTGGTTTATGACGGGCTCAGCGGCCTGGAAAATCGATACGCCGAAGGGGTTGAGGAAACCCTGCATTTTATGGCGGACCTGCTGGGCTACCAGCCCGTACCCAAAGCTCTGCAGGCCGCGCATCATACCATCTGGGGGCTTCGCCGCGGGGGGGGCGGACAGTATCTGTTCGGCCCGGTGGTGCTTTACGACCGCATGCATAACAACCTGAAACGTATCCAGCAGCCCATCAAGCTGTCCGATCCGGACGACATGGCCCGATATGAAGCCGTGGTGGCCGGAACGACCGCCCCGGACCAGGAGGGGAGCGAGGTCTTCAAGGCGCTGGGGCGCGATGTGCTCGATGCCCCGGACAGGACGGCTGCCTAGAAGCTATCTCAAAATCAGGATTTTCGTTCGAGATCAAGGCGTGGCCGAGGCTCAGCCCCGTAGGCGCCCCGAAGGAAGTGCCCTTGGGGTACATACTCAAGTATGTCGAGGACTTGAGACAAGGGCACAACGCCGATATCGAGCGAAAAGGCTTTTTTGAGATAGCTTCAAGTACCGATCTCCGTCAGGCCCTCATGGGGTGTTTGTAATAGGCGATTCCGGTGGATTCAGGCCCCATGTTCAGTCCGATGGAGGGACTGTAATAGGCGTCGAAGATATCATGGCACTTGAATTCCGACTGGAAGACCTCGCGCAGGCTTTCGACCACGGAAACTTCGGCGGCTGTTTGCAGGATCGCCAGTGTAATCGGTCGTCCGGCAATATCTTCCCGAATCATATCGAGCATGGCCAGGATCATGTTCTTTTGCTCGCCGAACAGTTTGGTCTTGACCACATTCTCGCCGTTTTCGATGGACATAACCGGTTTGACTTTCATGGCCATGCCCATCAATGATTTGAAACCGCTGATTTTCTTGCCCCGACGCAAATAGGTCAGATCCGGGACAGCGAAGAAAGCCGACATGTTCTTCAGCACATGTTGCACATGGGCCGTGACATCATCGAGGGAACGGCCTTTCTGGACCATGCGGGCGCCGGCGATGACCGGGATGCCATAGCCCATGCTGCATTGAAGCGAGTCGATGATCTCGACCCGGCAGTTGTGGCTGCCTTTGAAATCATTGTGCACCTGCAAAGCGATGTCATACGTGCCGCTCAACTTGCTGGAAACGTGGACGAAGACCAAACCGTCGTATTCGTACGTCAGCTTCTTGTAGATCAGGGCATAATCTTCATAGGTGATCGGCTGGGAGACCATTTCCTTGTAGGTGTGGAAATTACGGTAGAAATCTTCCACCTTGATATCGATGCCGTCCCGGTAAACCTTGCCGTCCAGAACGATGTTGGTGGGGATGGTGAGAATGCCCAGAGCCCGTTTCAGCTTTTCCGGAATGTCCGAGGTATTGTCCGTCACGATACCGATCTTTTTACCCATGCTGATCCCTTCCGTCGTTTGTGGACCGGCCCGACCGTTTGTTCGCTGCCGGTGCGATAGCTCCCTGCCATCACGAGGATGATCCCTTCCCTCCGTTTCCGACCGCCCCTTGCCGAAGCGACAATATGGCGGAATACGGAATTAATAATATATGTCATATTTTCGATAAGTTGGCAACCAGTTTGTTCCGCTGTGAGATGTCCGTAAAGCCCTCCGGAATGGCAAGTCAACGGGCCGGTGCGAGGTCGGTCTGAAGAAATGCTAAAAACAATTGACGCAGAATGATATCTGATATATCAGATATCATGAAATTGTCATGGCGGCCTTTCCATCACTTTTGGCAGGCTATGGCATGAAAACCCGGGGGGCGAGGTGAAGGCATGGGCGTATTGAATGTAAAATCCCTGCGTGAGCAGGTCTACGAATATATCCGGGACGAAATGTGCGCCGGCCGCATACGGCCCGGCACCACACTGAACCTCAACCAGATCAGCACGCATCTGGGCATCAGCAAAACGCCCCTTCGGGACGCCCTGATTCGCCTCGAGGTGGAAGGCTTCGTGACCATCCTGCCGCGGCGGGGGGTCATCGTCAATGCGCTCACGTTGCAGGATGTAAAAGACATCTATCAGATTTGCGGCGCTCTGGAGGGGGATGTCGTCCAGTCGGTTTTTGATCGGTTCAACGATGGCCACGTGGAGGCCATGCGCCGGCTGAATGACGAAATGCATACCGCCATCAAGCAGGCGGCCTTTGAAACGTACTACAATTTGAATATCGCGTTCCACGATGTTTTTCTCAATCTCTCCGACAACCGAAAAATCAGGGCCATGCTGATGCCTTTGAAGCAGCGCTTGTACGATTTCCAGCGGCTGCCCTATGTGAAAGCCTGGGAGCTGCGCAACCTGGACGAGCACGATCAGTTTATCGCCAGCATTGTTGGGGCGGATATCAGCGAAGCCGTTCGCCTGCTGCGGGATGTGCACTGGTCTTTTCCTGTGCAGGAAGACTTTATCCGGGCTTATCATGAGCAGCATGTTGACGCCCTTCCCACATCACAACCATTCGATACGGAACAGAATCCTAAAGGAGGAATGTGACCATGAGCAAACAGAAGATGACCACCGAAGAAGCTTTCGTGAAAGTGCTCCAGATGCACGGTATCGCGCATGCCTTTGGCATTATCGGATCGGCCATGATGCCGGTTTCGGACCTTTTTCCCAAGGCGGGCATCACCTTCTGGGACTGCGGCCATGAAGGCAACGCCGGCATGATGGCTGACGGGTTCACCCGGGCCTCGGGCAAGATGTGCATGATGGTGGCCCAGAACGGACCGGGTATCACCAATTTCGTCACCCCGGTGAAGACGGCCTACTGGAACCACACCCCCCTGTTGCTGGTCACCCCCCAGGCGGCCAACATGACCATGGGGCAGGGCGGTTTCCAGGAAATCCCCCAGATGGCCGTCTTCGAAGATATGGTGGCTTACCAGGAAGAGGTGCTCCATCCCGCCCGGATCGCCGAAGTACTCAACCGTGTCATTTTGAAGGCCAAGCGTGCTTCGGCGCCGGCCCAGATCAACGTGCCGCGGGATTTCTGGACCCAGGAGATCGAGATCGAACTGCCCCCGGTGGTGGATTTCGAGCTCCCGGCCGGGGGCGAGGACGCCATCGCCAAGGCGGCGGAACTGCTGTCCAAGGCCAAATTCCCGGTGATCCTGAACGGCGGCGGCGTGGTGATCGGCGGCGCCATCGCCGACAGCATGGCTCTGGCCGAGCGTCTGGACGCCCCGGTCTGCTGCGGCTACCAGCACAACGACGCCTTTCCCGGCAGCCATCCGCTGTTCGCCGGCCCCCTGGGCTACAATGGTTCCAAGGCCGGCATGACCCTGATTGCCAAGGCGGACGTGGTCCTGGCCCTGGGCACCCGGTTGAACCCGTTTTCCACCCTTCCGGGATACGGCATCGACTACTGGCCCGAAAACGCCGCCATCATCCAGGTGGACATCAACCCCGACCGCCTCGGGCTCACCAAACCCATCTCCGTCGGTATCGTGGGCGAAGCCGGCAAAGTGGCCCGCTCCATCCTGGCCAAGCTCTCTGCCAATGCGGGGGATGCGGACCGGGAAGCCCGCCAGGCGTTGATCCAGAAGACCAAGACCGACTGGGCGCAGGAACTGGCGGCCATGGATCACGAGCAGGACGACCCCGGAACCACTTGGAACGATCGGGCTCGCCAGGCCGAACCGGAAAAGATCACCGCCCGCCAGGCCTGGCGCTCCATCATCTCAGCCCTGCCCAAAGAAGCTGTCATCTCTTCGGATATCGGCAACAACTGCGCTATCGGCAATGCGTATCCGACCTTCGAGGCGGGCCGCAAGTACCTGGCGCCGGGCATGTTCGGGCCCTGCGGCTACGGCTTTCCCGCCATCCTGGGGGCCAAGATCGCCCAGCCCGACGTGCCGGTGGTGGGGTTTGCCGGCGACGGCGCCTTCGGCATCTCCATGAACGAGATGACGGCCTGCGGCCGGGACGAATGGCCGGCCATCACCATGGTCATTTTCCGCAACTACCAGTGGGGCGCTGAAAAGCGCAACTCCACCCTGTGGTTTGACGACAACTTCGTGGGCACCGAACTGGATCGCGGGGTCTCCTACGCGGCCATCGCGAGGGCCTGTGGTATGGAAGGGGGGCAGGCCGCCACAATGGACGATGTGACGGCCATGCTGAAGGCCGCCATCAAGGCCCAGATGGAGGAAGGCAAGACGACCTTCATCGAGGTGCTGACCAACCAGGAGTTGGGCGAACCCTTCCGCCGTGATGCCATGAAGAAACCCGTTGTGGTGGCCGGCATTGACAGGGCCGATATGCAAGCCCAAAAGGGCGCCTGATGGGGCGTCCAAGCATCTGTGCCTGTCGGCTTTTGTAGCTTCGATCAAAGCCCTCCACTTCTGGTGGAGGGCCCGGAGAGGTTCTGCCAATTATAACCCCATTCAAGGGGATGCCTACCTGAAGCCTCCCGCTCTGCGGGGTGAGCCTCACTGAGGGAGATCGTCATGCCAACACCCTTCAGTACATCGGTCTATGACGTGGACGCCATTGTCCGAAGCGACAAGGAATGCCTCTGGCATCACATCAAACCCCATCGGCTTTTCCAGGACAGCGAACAGATGATCATCGTCGAGGGCCGGGGACTGACCGTCAAGGACATCCGCGGGCGCGAGTATCTGGACGCAGCTTCGGGCGGGGTCTGGAGCGTGATGGTCGGTCATGGCCGTGAGAGCATTGCCCGGGCTGTTTATGACCAACTGGTAACCCTGGGATATTTCGCCGGAACGGTGGGCAATGTTCCGACCATCAAGTTTGCGGTCAAGCTGGTGCAATTGCTGCCCCGTTTAGGCAAGGTCTTTTTTTCCAACAGTGGCTCCGAGGCCAATGAAAAGGCCTTTAAAATGGTGCGCCAGTTGTCCCATATCGACCCGGACCGCAAGGGAAAACACAAAATTCTTTTCCGGGATCGGGACTACCACGGAACGACCATCGCAACCCTCAGCGCCACCGGGCAGTCGGAGCGCCGGCAGGACTACGGACCCTTCCTCGAAGGGTTTGTCGCGTTTCCCCATGCCTGCTGCTACCGTTGTGCCTTCGGCCGGACCTATCCGGATTGCAATATCGAATGCGCCCGGTGCGTCGAAGACATCATCCTGCGGGAGGGGCCGGATACGGTCGGCGGGTGCATTGTCGAGCCCATCACGGCCGGCGGGGGAATCATTCCGCCAGTGAAGGAATATTATCCCATCCTGCAGGACATTTGCCGCAAGTATGCCGTCTACCTGATCATGGACGAGGTGGTTTGCGGTTTCGGGCGCACGGGACGCTTCTGGGGCCATGACCATTATGACCTGGATCCCGAGATGGTGACTTTGGCCAAGGGATTGGCCAGTTCCTACATGCCCCTCTCGGCCACGGTCGTCAAAGACGACATCTACGGGCAGTTTCTCTGTGATCCGGCCGATGGCGCCGAGCGCATGAATTACTTCCGGGATATCAGTACCTACGGTGGGTGCGCCGGTGCTACGGCGGCGGCCCTGGAGAATACACGGATCATCGAGGATGAAGACCTGGTGGCGAACAGCCGGGAGGTGGGCGCTTACCTGCTTGAAAAACTGAGGGGGCTAGCGGATTTGCCCCTGGTGGGCGATGTGCGCGGTAAGGGGCTTTTTGCCGGACTGGAGCTTGTCAGGGATAAAACCACCAAAGAACCCATCACGGAAAACGAGATGGGGCGTATCATGGGCCTGGTTGCCCGGGAGGGGGTGCTGGTGGGGCGCACCAACAGCAGCCTGCCCGGCAATAACACGATCATGAATTTTGCCCCGGCCTTGATTGCGACCCGGCAGGACATCGATCGTATTGTCCGTGCGGTGGAGACGGTTTTGCTAAAATTTTGATAAATTGGTTTGATCGACCCGTCGACACCTGCTAAAAACGATCTATCGCGAAACCAATACGAGGGGGAGGGCACGATGATTGTTGGTATCCTGAAAGAGATAAAAACAGAAGAGAATCGCGTGTGCATGACACCGGCCGGTGTGGAAGTGATGAAGATGAACGGGCACCAGGTGCTGGTGGAACAAAACGCCGGTGTCGGCAGCGGATTTGACGATGCCGCCTATGCCGCGGCCGGCGCCGAACTGGTGGACACTCCCCAGGGAATTTACGAACGGGCCGAGATGGTGATGCATGTCAAGGAACCGCTGCCCTCGGAGTACGACCTGATCCGGGAGGGCCAGATCGTCTTTACCTATCTGCACCTGGCGGCGGCGGAAGAATTGACCCACGCCATGACCAAAAGCGGCTGCATCGGCATCGCCTACGAAACCATTCAGAAAGCGGATCGCTCCCTGCCCCTGCTGACGCCCATGAGCGAGGTGGCCGGCCGTATGGCGATCCAGGAGGGAGCCAAATTCCTGGAGATGCCCCAGGGCGGACAAGGGGTCCTGTTAGGTGGTGTGCCCGGCGTCGATCCGGCCACGGTGGTCATCATCGGTGGCGGTGTGGTGGGGACCAATGCCGCCAAGATGGCTTGCGGGTTGGGCGCCAAGGTCTACATCCTGGATATGAGCCTCAACCGGCTGCGATATCTGAGCGACGTGATGCCGGCCAACTGCTACCCCCTGATGTCCAGCCCGGCGACGATCCGCGAGCTTTTGAAAGAGGCCGACCTGGTGGTGGGGGCCGTACTGATCCCCGGCGCCAAAGCGCCCCGCCTGGTGACGAATGATATGATCAAAGTCATGAAAAAAGGCGCGGTCCTGGTGGATGTGGCCATTGACCAGGGGGGCTGTTTCGAATGTTCCCGGGCCACCACGCATACCGATCCGGTTTTTAAACAGGATGGCGTGCTGGTTTACTGTGTGGCCAATATGCCCGGGGCGGTGGCCAAGACGTCCACCCTGGCGCTCACCAATGCAACCCTGCCATACGCCGTGGAGATCGCCAACAAGGGGTGGCGGCGGGCCAGCCGGGAGAATAAGGAAATCCGTCTCGGTTTGAACATTATCCAGGGCAAGGTTACTTTCCGGGGCGTGGCCGACGCTTTCGGCCTGGATTACGTGGATGCGGATACCCTGATTTAACACCTGTCGCGTTGCATCTTTACCAACCGGACGACAAGCGGCCCCCGTATCGCCAGGGATGGCCGCGATCGTCCGGTCGGAGGCGGGTGGCCGCATCCCCTGCCTGGAGGATGCGTCTGCCAAAGCGGATGGCCGTAATGACTCGAGCCGGCAATCCGTTAGACCCGCTCCGGTGAATTTTTGAAGATGAGCACTTTGCCGTCCGTGTGTTTAACCTAAGGAGTGCCCATCCATAAGTGGCATCTTTCGGCCCCTGGCGGCGTTCTCGCTCGTTTTCAATCCTCGAAATAGCAGACTATTCCTCCGGTTGAAAACACGCTCGGGCCTTGCCAGGAACCAAAACCTACCATTTATGGACGGACACTAAGGAAGGAAAACCAATGGTGCGAACAATTGTAGCCACAGACAAAGCCCCCGGGGCGATCGGTCCCTATTCCCAGGCGGTCCAAACCGATTCGATGGTATTTGTTTCCGGCCAGCTGGCCATCGATCCGGCCACGGGGGAACTGGTGACAACCGATATCCGTCAGGAAACCCGCCAGGCCTTGACGAATCTGGAAGCCATTCTGATCGCTGCCGGCAGTTCTTTGAAACATGTTTTGAAAACGACGGTCTATATTGCCGACATGGATCAGTTTGCCGAGATCAACGCCATTTATGCGGAATTTTTTAAAGAAGATCCGCCGGCACGGGCCTGCGTCGAGGTCGCCCGGCTGCCCAAGGACGCCAACGTCGAAGTCGAGGCTATCGCGCTTCTTAGCGCTTGACCGCCCACCTGCGGGAGAGGGCCTATGTACGTTTCCCACCTGGCGTGCCCGAAGTGCGCTGCCACCTATGCGAGTGAACATATCATCCAGTTATGCCGGTGCGGCGCCCCCCTTCTGGTCCGCTACGACCTCGATCGCGTAAAAGCAGCTGTGCACAAAGAGAGTCTAATGGCGCGTCCCCCTGACCTGTGGCGCTATAAAGAGCTGCTGCCGGTCAAGCAGGACGCCAATCGGGTCTGCCTGGGGGAGGGCATGACGCCCCTGCTGCCGCTAAAAAAACTGGGGCCGCAAGTCGGCCTGCCCAACCTCTTTATGAAAGACGAGGGGATCATCCCCACGGGTACGTTCAAGGCACGCGGGGCCGCCGTCGGTGTTTCGCGCGCCAAAGAACTGGGGATCGAGGCGCTGGCCATGCCCACCAATGGCAATGCCGGGGCTGCCTTGGCGGTCTACTGCGCGGCGGCCGGCATCAAGGCCATTATCGTCATGCCCGCAGACGCCCCGCCGATACCGCGGGGGGAATGCGCCATCACCGGAGCGGAGCTGTATCTGGTGGACGGCTTGATCAGTGACGCGGGCAAGATTGTTGCCCGGGCGGTGGCAGACTATGGCTGGTTTGATGCTTCCACCCTCAAGGAGCCCTATCGCATCGAAGGAAAAAAGACCATGGGGCTGGAGATTGCAGAACAGTTCGGCTGGCAGTTGCCGGATGTCATTCTTTACCCCACTGGCGGCGGGGTGGGCATCATCGGCATCTTCAAGGCGCTCCAGGAACTTGAATCCATGGGATGGATCCAGGGGAAATTCCCCCGACTGGTGGCCGTGCAGTCGACGGGATGCGCTCCCATTGTTGAGGCCTGGAAGCGAAACCTAACGGAATCTGAGTTCTGGGAAAATGCCGCGACCCTGGCGTTTGGGATTACGGTGCCCAAAGCCCTGGGCGATTTTCTGGTGCTGGATGCCATCTACCAGACCGACGGCTGTGCCGTTGCCGTGGAAGACAGCGAGATTCTGGCGTCCGAGGCCCTGCTGGCATCCCGGGAGGGCACCTTCGTTTGTCCGGAAGGGGCGGCCACTTTGAGCGCGGCTCTTAAACTGGTTCAAGAGGGATGGATTAAACCGGAAGAAAAGGTCGTGCTGCTCAATACCGGGTCCGGCTTGAAATATCCTGAGACAGTGCACACCCGACCACCGGTGCTAAGCCCGGGCGACCGCCTCCCGCCGCTGTCATCCACGGACTGAATCTGTCAATTTTCATCTGCCCTGAAGCCGGACCCGGTTTCAATCACGCTAATCCCATTCGTAAATTCCAAGTTCGGGCGGCATGCCATTTCGGCGTTGCGCTATAACTTCTTCGACAGCCGCTGCCGGACGGCGTTGGCATGGGCGTCCAGCCCCTCGATTTCCGCCAGCTGAATAATGTCGCGGGCTTCCCGTTTCAAGGCTTGGGCCGTATAGCGGATCAAACTGGTTTTTTTGATGAAGTTGTCCACGGACAGGGCTGAAGAGAAGCGGGCCGTGCCGGCCGTGGGCAGCACGTGATTCGGGCCGGCAATGTAGTCGCCGACCGGCTCCGGCGTATAGGCCCCCAGAAAAACAGCCCCGGCATTGCGGATGCCCCCCACCAGGTCCATGGGGCGCTCCGTCATCAGTTCCAGATGCTCCGGTGCCATGCGGTTGGCGAGACCCACGGCGGTTGTCATATCCGGAACCTGCACGATGAGGCCGAAATCCTGGATGGCGGCGGCGGCAATTTCCCGGCGTTTCAACTGATCCAACTGACGTTCCAGAGCGGAGCGCACGGTCTTGGCAAGGTCCGGGGCGTCGGTCAGCAGGACCGCCGAGGCCATGGGGTCGTGCTCGGCCTGGGACAGCATGTCGGCCGCCACATATTCCGGATCGGCGGTCTGGTCGGCGATAATCAGGATTTCGCTGGGGCCGGCCACCATGTCGATACCCACCGTGCCGGCCACCAGTTTTTTGGCCAGGGTCACGTAGAAGTTGCCGGGACCGACGATGATATCCACGGGCGGGATCGTTTCGGTGCCGTGGGCCAGGGCGGCAATGGCCCAGGCGCTGCCCGCGCGGTAGACGGTGTCGATGCCGCAGGCATGGGCGGCCGCCAGGAGATGCGGGTTCACCTCGCCTTCCCGGGTCGGGGGCGTGACCATGACACGGCGGGGCACACCGGCAATCCGGGCCGGAAGGGCGCCCATGAGGACCGAGGACACCAGGGGGGTTTGCCCGCCCTGGCCACCGGGAACATAAATACCGGCCGAATCCACCGGATGGAAAATTTGGCCCAGCAGAACTCCCTCCCGGGCCGGGTCGATCCAGGACTTGCGGAATTGCTGGCGATGGAAAGCTTCGATCTGCCGCACGGCCCGGTTGAGGGCGGTTTTAAAGCGGCGATCCACTGATTTGGCGGCGGCCCGTATGGCTTCGGGGGCGACGACCAGTTGGTCAGCATGCATGCGGGGCGCATCAAATTTCCGGGTGTAGCCCATCAGGGCTTTGTCGCCGTTGCGGCGCACGTCTTCGATGATTCGGGCCACGGCCTGGACGTCTTTTTTCCTGAAAGAAAGGCTGCGGCGCCGCCGGATGGCGGCCAGTTTTTTTTCGGTGGCCGGTGAAGGATAGCGGTAGATCTGCATGCGTCGTGGTTCTCCGGTAAAAAGGGTTGTACGGGGTTTGAACTCTTCGCCTGCTAGAAGCCATCTCAAAATTAGGGTTTTCGTTCGAGATCAAGGCGTGACCGAGAATCAGCCCGCAGACATACTCAAGTATGTCGAGGACTTGAGACGAGGGCACAACGCCGATATCGGGCGAAAAAACTTTTTTGAGATCGCTTCTAACCTAAGGCCGCGGTGGACGGCTGGCAAGCGTTGTCCTCCTATATTCCCTTTGACCGGGTCTGTCAAAGGAACCCTGGCGACGGCCGGATATTCCCATTGACATCACCGGTGAGATTTGGTCAACTGCTTCCTTTTGTTTAATCGAAGACCGAAATCCAGGAGGGTACCCATGAGCAGCCATCGCATCTACAATTTCAATCCCGGGCCGGCAGCCCTGCCTTTGCCCGTTCTCGAAGAAATCCAGGCCGGATTTTTGGATTTCGGCGGTTCCGGCATGTCCATCACCGAGGTCAGCCACCGTTCCAAATGGTTTGATGATGTGATCAACGACACCATTGCCCGTTTCCGTCGTTTGCTCCAGCTGGATGACCGCTATCAGGTGCTCTTCCTGCAGGGCGGGGCCAGCATGCAGTTTGCCATGGTGCCCATGAACACGCTGCCGGACGGTGCTTCGGCGGACTATGTCGATACGGGCACATGGTCTACCAAGGCCATCAAGGAGGCCCGCACACTGGGTAAAAGCGTGAACGTGGCGGCGTCATCGGAAGATAAGAACTACAGCTACATTCCCGCTGAACTTGCCCTGGACAGCAATGCCGCCTATGTGCACATCACCTCGAACAACACCATCAAGGGAACCCAGTGGCATGGCTATCCCGACACCGGCGGCGTTCCGCTGGTGGCGGACATGTCTTCCGACATCATGTGCCGGCCCCTCGATCCGACTCCCTTCGGCATCATCTATGCCGGGGCCCAGAAGAATATCGGACCGGCCGGTGTCTGCCTGGTCATCATTCGTGATGACATGTTGGACCGGGTGCCGGAAAGTCTTCCCAGCATGCTGAAATACACCACCTTTGCGGCCAAGAATTCCATGTTCAATACGCCGCCCTGCTTCGCCGTCTACACGGTGCAGCTGGTTTTGAAATGGCTGGAAGAGACCGTCGGCGGGCTGGCGGCCATGGAGACCATCAATCGCCAAAAGGCCGAAGCGCTTTACGGTGTCCTGGATACCGGTGAATTCTACCGGGGAACCGCTGCGGCGGACAGCCGGTCCCTGATGAACGTGACTTTCCGGCTGCCCAGTGAAGAGCTGGAGAAGCGCTTCGTGGCCGAAGCCCTGGAAAACGGCCTGGGCGGTCTCAAAGGCCACCGTTCCGTGGGGGGCTGCCGGGCCTCGATCTACAACGCTTTGTCGCTGGAGGCCGTGGAAGCCCTGACAGGGTTTATGCGGGAATTCGAGCGCCGCAACGGGTGATGCTCACCTGGAAGGCATAAAACTACCGATAGTCTGACGGGATAACGGCCGCTTCCCCGCGGGTGACCAGAGTGGGGGCGGCCATTATTTTGTGCCCATCCCTAAATGGCATCTTTCGGCCCCTGGCGGCGTTCTCGCTCGTTTTCAATCCTCGAAATAGCGGGCTATTCCTCCGGTTTAAAACGCGTTCGGGCCTTGCCAGGAACCAAAATCTACCATTTATGGATGGGCACTATTTAGTCCAGAGGATAGGTGAACCGCTCCCCCCGGAAGTTTTCCACCACCATGTCCCGTTTTCTGACTTCCCTGACGTAGTCCGGCAGCAGCGGGACTTTGCCGCCGCCGCCCGGCAGATCGATCATGTAGTGGGGGACACACATGCCGGAAATGTGACCGCGCAAAGATCGCATGATGGCCAGCCCCTCGCGGATCGGCACCCGGAAATGGGCCGTGCCGGCGACGGGATCCATCTGGTGGAGATAATAGGGTTTTACCCGGATGGCCACCAGCCGCCGCATGAGGTCCTGCATGGCGGCCGGTGTGTCGTTGACACCCCGCAGCAGCACGGTCTGGCAGCCCAGGGGGATGCCGGCTTCCACCAGCCGGCGGCAGGCGGTTTCGGCCTGCGGTGTCACTTCGGCGGCATGATTGAAATGGGTGTTGACGTAAAGGGGGGCGAAGCGCTTCAGGATGGCGGTCAGGGCCGGGGTGATGCGCTGGGGCAGGGTGGATGGCACCCGGCTGTGGATCCGAATGGTGGTCACATGGGGAATGGCGTGCAGTCCCGCCAGGAGCCATTCCAGTTGCGTATCGGTGCGCAGGAGGGGGTCCCCGCCGGAAAGGATGACGTCTGTGACCTCGGTGGCGCTACGAATATAGTCGATCCCGGCCTGCAATGTCGGCCACTCGATCGGGGCACCCGTTGCCACCCGCCGTTTGCGCATGCAGAAACGGCAGTAGGCGGCACAGCGGTTGGAGACGAGAAACACCACCCGGTCCGGATAGCGATGAATGATGCCTTCCACCGGTGATTGGTGTTCTTCATGCAGCGGGTCCGGGATGGCGTCTGCCGTGAGAAGTTCATCGATGCAGGGCACGACCTGGCGCTGCAGCGGGGCACCCTGGCGGCAGGCAAGCTCTAAAAAATAGGGATTGATACGCATGGGATAGGCCCCGGCCACCCGGTCGACGTTTTCGGGGTCGATGGGCAGATGGGTCGCGAGCTGCTCGGCGGAGATAACGCTTGCGGCCAGCAGTTCTTGCCAATCCCGTTCCTCCAAGAGGGCCTGCTCCGGGGTCAGGATTGAGGCGTAATGGTGGTTTAGGGGCGTGATGGTCATGAGATCAGGGACCAGCGGGCTATTTGCCGCTGTGCTTGTTGCCTTTCAGGATTTTTTGTACTACACTTTAACTGTTAGATAATTAAAGAAAAACGAGTGATCGTTTCTATAACCTATCTCAAAAAAAAGATTAGGGTTCCTGGCAAGGCGCGAGACGGCGAAAAAGCGGAGCATACACGCAGTATGTGAGCATTTTTAGCCGGCTCGGTATGCCCCGCTATTTGATTCAAACGATGCGGTATCCAGCAACGCTGGAAACACCGCCAGGGGAACTTAGATTTTTTTGAGATGGGTTCTACTCGTCTGCCACCCGTCAGGAATCATGATGGCGCCAGGGGGAATAGAAACCCGTCACGTGAATGAACCGAATACTGCCGGTTGTCAAGTCTGACGGCTGTTCGGGAGCGATATTATGCAAAAAGCCTTCGTTGCCAGCAATAACAAAGTCACCTTTTCATGCCCCCGGTGCAAAAAAGTTCGCACGGTGGATATCGCCAAGTATAAAGCCCTGGAAAAGGCGGTCAAAATCAAGGTCCATTGCCCGTGCGGGCACAGCTATCCGGTGATGATTGAACGGCGCCGTCAGTTTCGCAAGGCGGTCAGCTTGCCCGGGACCTTTACCCGGATCTACAACCAACGCCGGGCCGGAAATGGGACCATGGTTGTCAAGGACGTATCCCGCAACGGACTTTCCATCCGGGTCAACGATTCGGCGCATATGAAGGCCGGTGATATTCTGGAGGTCGTTTTCACGCTGGATGATACCAAACGGTCCCGGATTGAAAAAGAAGTCATTATCCGTAAAATCGTGGGGTATGATCTTGGCACCGAGTTCACCTCGATCGATGCCGGCAATGCATCCGACAAGGCCATCGGGTTTTATCTCATGGGCTGATGGCCCGGCAATGGATCCCTATTGAAACGCCTGCCACCGACCAATGGGTGAATGACCCGCATCGGTCTGAGCCCCTGCCATTTTCACGTCCGTGTGTTCTGACGGCGTCCGTCCGTTGCCATGATTCCCGCTGGACAAAGCATGTGGATCATTATAAAGAAACTGGCTTGCCCGCAGAGCGCGTTGGCAGCATCGTCATTTCGAGTTTGAGCGGGAAGGAGGGCCGGCATGAGAGTTTGCCCGCAATGCGGAAAGGTGCATAACGTCGGCTTTGTCGCCACCCGGCTGGCCGGGACGGACGGCGTATCGCTGGAAACAGAAAAGTGGGCCCATGTATTCGAGGATTCCGGGTTCAACTGTTTTTACTTCGCCGGCGAGTTGGATACGCCGGCGGCACGCTCGTTTCTGGTGCCGGAAGCGCATTTCCGCCATCCGGAGATTCTGGACATCTATCATCATTGTTTTGGTGTCCAGAAACGCAGTATCCAGACCACGGAAAAGATCCATCGCTACACCCTCTTGCTCAAGGAGCAGCTTTACCGCTTTGTCGAAAAGTTTGATATCCAGCTGCTGGTGCCGGAAAACTCCCTGACCATTCCCCTGAACCTCCCGCTGGGCATCGCTTTGACGGAAATGATTTCGGAAACGGGTATACCGACCATTGCCCATCATCACGATTTTTTCTGGGAGCGCCAGCACTTTCTGACCAATGCCGTGTGGGAGTACCTGAACATGGCCTTCCCGCCGCATCTGAATTCGATTCGCCATGTGGTGATCAATTCTTCGGCGGACAACCAGTTGGGTCTGCGAACGGGGATATCCTCGACCGTGGTACCCAACGTCATGGATTTTGAAAACCCGCCGGAACCGCCGGATGATTACGCCCGGGATGTGCGGGAGAGCCTCGAGATTGCGCCGGACGATCTGCTGGTGCTCCAGCCCACGCGGGTGGTCAAGCGCAAGGGCATCGAGCATGCCATCGAACTGGTGCGGCGCCTGGGACGCCGGGCCACGCTGGTTATTTCGCATGCTTCCGGCGATGAAGGCCATGACTACGAACAGCGGGTACGGGAATACTCGCGTCTCATGGATGTGGACACACGTTTCGTGGCCCGGATCATCAACGAGAAAAGAGGGCGGACTGCGGACGGCCTGAAGATATATACTCTGGAAGATATCTATCCCCATGCCGACCTGGTGACCTATCCTTCCAATTTCGAGGGCTTTGGCAACGCCTTTCTCGAGGCCGTCTATTTTCGCAAACCCATCGTGGTCAACACCTATTCCATCTACCAGATGGATATCCAGCCCAAAGGGTTTGCCGTTATCGAACTGGATGGCTATGTAACCGACGACGCGGTGCAGGCCACCCGAAAGGTGTTGGATGACCCCTTGATGCGGCAGCAGATGGTGGATCGCAACTACGCGATTGCGCGTAAATGCTATTCCTACCAGGTTCTGAAACGAAAACTGGGGGGCTTGATTCAAGACAGCATCGCCTGTGGGGCTTAGGTTTGATCGGAGTCATTAAATGACAACAGCAGTGAAATGGTGGCCCGCTACCCGTGAAGGGCTGCACAAGGGCGTTCGCGGCACGATCTGGATGCTCAAGATTCTGGTGCCCTGTTCCCTTTTGACCTTTTTGATCGATACCAGCGGGTTGCTGGGCTATCTGGATTTTATGCTGGCCCCGGCCATGGGGTTTTTAAGCCTGCCGCCGGAGGCGGCCCTGCCCCTGACCGCCGGGCTGCTGGCGGGGATTTATGGTGCCGTGGCCGCGCTGGCTGTGCTGGATTTGAGTATGGCGGAGACGATCCTGGTGGCTGTATTCCTCCTCATTTCCCACAATATCATCCAGGAAGGCATCGTGCAGGCCAGTTCCGGCCTCAACTTCTTTAAAGCCACGGCCGCCAGGCTGACGGCATCGGTGGCGACTGTTCTGTGCCTGGCACCGCTGCTGCCGACGGAGGGCCGTGAATTGGCGGCCACCGCCGCCGTTGTCGCGGAAAGCGGCCCCTTTGTCGCTCAACTGCAAGCGTGGCTCTGGGATACGGGCATTCTCTGTCTGCAGATTTTTGCCATCATTACCGGCATGATGGTCGTGATGGAGCTGCTGCGGGCCGCCCGCATCATTCCGCTTCTGGCCCGGATCCTGCGGCCGCTATTGTGGCTGATGGGGTTGAGCCACCGGGTGGGCATTCTCTGGCTGACGGCGGCGGTTTTCGGTTTGGGCTACGGGGCGGCCGTCATTGTCGAAGAGGCGCGCAACGGGGCATTTGAAAAGGCGGAAATCGAGCGGCTGCAGATCTCCATCGGGATCAATCATTCCCTCATCGAAGATCCGGCGATTTTCATGGCCCTGGGAATACCCGCCATCTGGTTATGGATACCCCGGCTGATTACGGCCCTGGTGGCCGTTCATCTCTATCGTGTGTGGTCCTACTGGCGGATGCGCCGCGGCAACGGAGGGCTGAAAGAAACCGTCAAGGGGCCGGTGGCCCGATCCGGTTGAAAGTGCACGGGCGAGGCGGCCGCATGATGAACGACCGCCTGCCCGTGATTGGCGTGGGAAAAATTAAATCAGGACCGGAAGTTCAAACCGTTTTTTCCGGTATCCTGACGCCGGCCACCGTGGCGGCCGGTGCATGCTTACCGGTATTGACTGCGGATTTCCTTCTTGTTGATCTTGCCGACACTCGTTTTGGCAATCTGGTCGGTGATGACCACCTGGTCCGGGACGCCGTATTTCGGGATCGTTCCGTTTTCCACGAAGCCCATGTAGAAGTTCTTTAGGTCGTCCCCGGACACCTTATCCGCATAATCGGGTTTGAGAACCACCAGGGTCAGGGGGCGTTCGCCCCATTTGTCGTCCGGAACCCCGATCACCGCGGCTTCGCTGACCGCCTCGTGCTGGCTGATGATATCTTCCAACTCCAGGGAGGATATCCATTCCCCGCCGGTTTTGATGACGTCCTTCATGCGGTCCGTGATCTGCAGATAGCCCTCTTCGTCGATATTGCCCACATCGCCCGTGTGCAGCCAACCGTTCTCCCAGAGTTCTTCACTTTTTTCCGTATCCTTGACATAACCCTGGGTCAGCCAGGGAGCGCGCACCACCACCTCGCCGGCCGACTGGCCGTCATGGGGCAGGGGAGCGCCACTGGGATCCAGGACTTCCAGGTGGACGTTGGGCACCGGCAATCCGGTCTTGCACCGGACAGCGACCTGTTCTTCGGTGTCCCAATCGAGCATGTGGGGTTTCATGTTGGCCGCGGTCAGGAGCGGGCAGGTTTCGGACATGCCGTAGGCTGAGGTCACGTCGATGCCCAAGTCTAGGGCGGCCTTGCAGAGCCCTTTGGACAAGGCGGATCCGCCGATGATGACCTTCCAGTTGGACAGGTCGAAATTCTTGACGGCCGGGCTGCTGACCAGCATGTGCAGGATGGTGGGCACGCAGTGGGAGAAGGTGACCTTTTCGGTGAGCAGGAGTTTCAGGAGCATCTCCGGTTCGTAGCGTCCCGGGTAGACCTGCTTGGTGCCGATCAAGGTGCAGAGGTAGGGCACCCCCCAGGCATGGACATGAAACATGGGGGTGATGGGCATGTAGACGTCCCCGGAGTCGATACTGATCTGGGACCGGTAGATGCAGAAACCGGACATGAGGGCATAGGTGTGGAGCATGATCTGGCGATGGCTGTAAAAAACACCTTTGGGCAGGCCGGTGGTACCGGTGGTGTAGAAAGTCGTGGCCATGGTGTTTTCATCCAGCTCCGGGAAGTCGTAATGGTCGGCCGCCCCGGCCAGCAGGTCTTCATACTCCCCGGCCAGTGGAAGACTGGTTTCCGGCTGCTCGTCATCGGTCATCAGGACAAATTTCTTGACGGTTTTGATCTGGTCCTTGACCGCTTCCAGCATGGGCAAAAATTCCGAGAAAACCAGGATAACGTCGTCTTCGGCATGATTGATGGTGTAGAGCAGCTGGTCCGGAGAAAGCCGGATATTGATCGTATGGATAATGGCCCCCATCATGGGAATGGCAAAAAAGCTCTCCAGGTAGCGATGGCTGTCCCAGTCCATCACCGCCACGGTATCGCCGGGTTTGACGCCGGCAGCGGCCAGCATGTTGGCCAGCTTGTGGATGCGCCGTTCGAGATCACGGTAGGTGTAGCGCATCTGGTCGCGGTAGACGATTTCCTGGTCGGGGGCGTACTGGAGGGGGGTTCGGAGAATGTTCTTGATGAGCAGGGGATACGCATAGGCGGACGGGGTTTTTTCAATCAGTCTGGCAGTCATGGGACCTCCTTGATCGATGGGTTATAACGTTATGGGGATTGAATTCAGGTTGTGGCGTTGCCGTCTCGGGCGGCGCTGTCAATATCGACATGCCGATTCCCAGGCGGAATTGGGGGTGTTGTCTTGCGGTGGTGGTCGAACTGTAAAAATGAATGAGCATTTAGTTTATATGGCGATCATTAGAATATAAATTTTTGTTTGTTTTTATGCGCCGACTCTCTATATGTCAACATCTTTTCCCAGCCTCTCCTAAGCCGCCGGTTGTAGGCCTGGCCGCCGCCTCGGGTCGGTTTTCATTTGCATCACAGGGGTAAAACCGGTAGGTTGCATCATTTTAACGTGCCCCGATACCCAACCGGGCATGGCCATAACCATCCTGTCAGGGGAATGTTTTGTTACTGATTGTCGTTTTCATCTGTATCGGATTTGCACTGCTGTTCAAGGGCGGTGATTTTCTGGTGACCGGGGCGGCCGGTATTGCCCAGAAGAAGAACATCCCGGCGTTTATCGTCGGCATTACCCTGGTGGCCTTCGGGACGAGTGCACCGGAGCTCTTTTTCAACATGATTTCCGCCCTGCACGGCAATGCCGAATTCGCACTCAGCAATGTGTCCGGCAGCAATCTCATCAATATCTGTCTGGGGCTGGGTGTCAGCGCGATCATTGCCACCCTGCCCATCACGCGCAAGAATTTCACCAAAGACCTGACGTTCCTTTTTGCGGGGCCCATGTTGATCGTCGGGTTTATCCTCTTATCCCCCAACGCGGCGTTGACCATGGTACACGGTCTGCTGCTGTTCGTCGGGTTTGTCGGCTATATATTCCTGACCAAACAGGAATTGTCGCGACACAACAGCCAGTTGCCGCAGGAAGCCAAACCCTGCACGGACACCTCCTGCAAACGGGAATGGGGGATATTTTTTCTCGGGGGGGTGATGCTCTACCTCGGCGGGGAAATCATCTACCGCAATGCGCTCGCCATCGTCGAACGCCTGCAGCTTTCCGAATCCATCGTCGGACTGACGGTCATCGCCGTGGGGACGTCGATTCCGGATTGTGCCGCCAGCATCATCGCCGTGATGAAAAAGCAGATGGATATCGCCATCGGCAATATCCTGGGCAGCAATATCTTCAACATTTTCCTGGTGCTGGGGGCCACGATCCTCGCCTATGGCGATCCGATCTTCTTTAACCGGAGCAATCTTTTCGACTACATGTCCGTTTCCATTCTTTCGTTACTGTTTTTCCTGGTGGTGATCACCCGGCAGTCCTACGGGCGGATCATGGGGGGCTTGACCCTGGCCTATTACCCGCTGTCGCTGATCGTGCGGGTATTGTACTTCAGCTGACGGGTTTGATAGAAAACGCATCGGATCTGTATGGATCGCCAATCGAATGTCATGTGACCGGGAGGCTGCATGTCGGAGCGCATCAAATTCAATCGCATGGAATTGGCCGGTTCACTGGGTGATCTCGGCACTCTGCTGCCCATTGCCATCGCCATGGTATTGATCAACGGTCTCAGCCCTGTGGGCGTCTTTACCAGTATCGCGGTTTTCTACGTCCTGGGGGGCCTTTTTTTTGGCGTCACCGTACCGGTGCAGCCCATGAAAGTCATCGGGGCCTATGCCATTGCAACCGCCATGAGCGCCTCCCAGATCATGGCCTCATCCCTCCTGATGGGCCTGTGTCTCCTGATTGTCGGTTTGACCGGGGCCATCGATATCATCCGGCGCTTTACGCCCAAGGCGGTGATCCGCGGCGTCCAACTGTCCACCGGCGCGCTGCTGATAGCCGGTGGGGTCAAGTTCATGGTGGGCCAATCGACTCTCCAGACCTTACGCCAGTCGGCTGAACCCTTTCTTGCCGTTCAGTCCTGGGGGCCGGTCCCGGTGGGCATCGTGATTGGCCTGGCCGGGGGCTTCATTACCCTGCTGCTGTTGGACAACCGTAAATTTCCGGCCGGGCTGATCGTCGTTCTGGGAGGGCTGTTTGCCGGAGTGCTTTTAGGGGCCCGCCTCGATTGGCAGGGTTTGCGCCTGGGCTTCCATATGCCGGTGCTGCTGCCCTTCGGTTTCCCGGCCAAGGCCGATTTTACGTTTGCCCTGTTCGTGCTGGTGTTGCCCCAGCTTCCGATGACGCTGGGAAATGCCGTGCTGGCCTACACCGATCTCTCCCGGGATTATTTTGGCGGCCGGTCGGCGCGGGTCACCAACCGGAACGTCTGCCTGAGCATGGCCCTGGCCAACGGATTGAGTTTCTGCCTTGGGGGGATGCCCCTTTGTCACGGCGCCGGAGGTCTGGCTGCCCACTACCGCTTCGGCGCCCGCACGGCGGGTTCCAACTTGATGATTGGTTTGGGTTTGCTCGCATTGGCCGTGTTTTTCGGAGACGCCATCATAGGGTTTTTCAATTTGCTGCCCCTGGCCATCCTGGGGGTACTCCTGGTATTTGCCGGGGCGCAATTGGCCCTGACGATCATGGATCTCAACAGTCGTAAAGAATACTTTGTGGCGGCCATGATACTGGGGATTACCCTGGCATCCAACCTCGCGGCAGGGTTTATCGTGGGACTGGTGATCGCCCAGCTGCTTCGCTGGGAAAAGCTGTCGGTATAAAAGCGGACTGTTTCCTCTATCCCCTCCCTTCCCATCTCCCGATATCGTTTCCGGTTATTGTGCGTTATTCTGGGGTTGTCCTCATTGCAATTGATGATTTGTGCAGATCCAATTGACAATAGGCAACGGTTGGGGTAGTGGACCACTCCGATATTCGTTGCTGTGGCTGCCGCAGCCATGTCTGGCAAGTTGCCCGGATGGAGAAGGGAAGGACAGGCGGTTTTATGGTGGCGATCATTTCTCCGACTGCCCGTTGATGCCGGTTGGGACACCGAACAGATCGATTGGATTGGGAGCGCATGCGAGTTTTTGTTGGATTCGACGATACGGACGCGAAGGATTCGGACTATGGCACTGGAAAGGTGGTCCGCTGGTTTCAACCTCATTTACCGGAAGGATGCCGCTGCCAGGGGGTGGTCCGGCAGCAGCTGCTGGTGTGCGACGACATCCCTTATACGTCCCACAACAGCGCGGCCTGTATGGTGCTGGAGATGGCCGACGCCGACCAGATTACCCCTGTTATCGAGCGGGCGGTGGACCACCTTGGCCGTCATGCGGCCGAGGGCAGCGATCCGGGACTCTGTGTCATAGCCGAAGACAGCCCGGCCCTGCCGGCCCTGATGGCTTTCGGCCGCCGCTGCACCCACGCGGTAAGCACCCAGGCGGAGGCCATGGACAGGGCCAAGGGCGCTCATCTGTCCGGACACGGCGGCACCTGCGACGGCATCATCGGCGCGGCGGCAGCCGTAGGCCTGACGGCCTCGGGCTGGTCGGGCCGCTATATCGAGTTCGGCGATCTGCGCAGCGCTCCTGAGATCATGACCGTAGCGGAGATCAACCGGGCGGCGATTGACGTCATTGCGGAAGACCGCGATGCCCGGATGCCTGCCCCCGGAGACCGGGTGTTGACCAACCGCTGGCTCCGGCCGCGCCTCATGGGGCACCGGCCGGTCCTGCTGGTGCGCCCCAAAAGCGAGGGCGTGTGGGAAAACCTCTATTGCAAACGCCGTAAAGTCGCCCATCGAACCGCGTGAAGAAGGTGGGTTTTTTAAGATCGAATTTTTTTCATTTAAAATGAAATGGAAGGCCAACCTCCTTATACCGGGGTTGGCCTTCCAAATTTCAGTTCTTCTTCAACGTTTTTATAGCAGTATAGCTGTAATTCATAGAATTTGCATATAGTTTGGTTTAATCTGTTTTGGGAAACCAGATAATTATACTTGGCCGTCCCTTTTGCGATATAATCGATTATTAGCTGAGGCCTTATTCCCGTGTAGCAAAATTAAGTACAGTCTTTCGCAAACCTGCATACCCTCCATCCATTTGGCTGGCTTGAATTGCAAAAGGTAAAGCGTACTCCCATTGGCCACGTTCCATAAAAATTTTAGAGACCGTAGCAAAAGCAGTCGCTGTCGGATTATTATTAATGAAATCATGGACACTTACATTATCTGAATATATTGATGTTACGTGAGTATCTGATGAACCAATGAGAGGAAGTGTTCCCAAACTAAGAAAAACCAAATTTGCCAAGCCTGCCTCAAATGGGCCCTCATTTCCATAAATGGCTATAGCTTTCTTTTGTAATTCCTTCTCCAAACCATTTAGCGGTTCCGACTTGTTAATAAACAAATTACTATTAATCAATTGTCGACACCGTTTGTTGTATTCGGGATCTATTTCCCAAAGAAGGGCTCTTGAATAAAACATTTGCGCCAAACGATTCCGCCCGACTGATTCTGCATTTTGGCCTAAAAAGTAAAGAACAACAGGATCGTAAGGGTCGAGTTCAAGTAATTTCATTAGATCCTGAAATCCAAGAGTTGCGACCTTATTTCCTGGCAACCTTTTCCCTTGCCGCCAAAGAAAGGCAGGAGTATCAATATAGTGACCTTGGATGACCTTTTGAACATTTACGCCGTATCTGTCTCCCCATCTATGAGAGATGTCATTTAGCACTTGATCAAGTCTGTTTTCCGCGCATATCTCAAAATAGACACTTAAGGGAATGCGTTCATCACCTGCTTCGTACGCTCTGTCAAATGAATTTCTGATATCGACCCAATATAGATGCTTGATATCGATTGCTCGAGCTGGTGCGGCCACTACGACAGTACATGAGATCCCCTGACAATCTCTATAAACAGCCTGGAGATTTTTCACGTGAAATTTTTGAGCTTTAAGCGTCGCGTAGTTTTGCACAACTTCACGCTGCAACTGTAGATTTTCTAAAAAGGGCCATCCAGAAATATGTGAAATCGGTTTCGTTAGGTTGCCAATCGCGATCAGTCGAGCTTTTTGCATTGTACGCTCTTTTAAAGCGTTATCATGATCACTTGCGACAGCACGGCCCACCGCAAAAACAAAACCATTCATCTCTGAATGGTTTTTGGACAAAATTTTCTGCTTGTTCAATTTAAAATAATGATGTGGAGTGTCCCCAGCAGATGCGCTGGGGACACTCCATACGATCAAAAGTAGCCCAAATATCAGTCTATATAGATTTTGCATAAAGTGTCCGTTAGAAAGAATCTTCATCTGCGGTAGCTCCGGACTTACTATAACTTCCACTTTGACCGCTACTGGAGTTATAAACCACACTAGAAGATGATGGTTTTACCACCTTATTAGGTTGTTTATTCATCTTTTGTGCAAATTTACCGGCATCAGTTGCTGACTTAGGTGACCATGAGATAACAACACCAACTACAGGCTTTTTGGTTAATGGATGAACCGATTGCCAGCGATGGATTTTTTGTATTCCAGAGATTTTCAAAGATTTTGCTTTGGCCTCAACCTTGTCTCTGAAAAACTCCTCGTTTTCATACTGTTCCATCCCGTCCTCTAATTCTTTGACAGATTCAAACTTGTTAACCTCACCTTCAACCAGAACAATTTCACCAGCAAAGGACCTTAAATTTCCAATAGCGTCAAGCTTGGCCTTTTCATAGGCGGCGTCAAGAGAACGGGTGCTTTTGGTTTTAGGTACACCTTGGCCAAATGCCACAAGTACTAACTGGCCGTTTTCATCGGTTTTTTGTTGCACACCAAAAGTGCTCAAGAGAACATTCACATCCTTGGGGATTTGTTTCACAACTGCTTTCCTTGGTGTTCCCTTAGGTAGGTTAGAAAAGTTTCCGCTGAAAAGGGCATTTGCCATCTGATATAGCTTGTCGCTGTATACTGCAATCACGCCGATCTGCCCTTTTGAACCGTCAGGAGATTCTTCGAAAACTTTATATGTCTGCAGGCCGACAATTCTTGCTTTAGAAACTGATTTGATTGTTTTTTCAAACTCTTCGGATGTTAAGACCTTTTGAACGACTTCATCAGGTACGGGTTGTGTTAAATCGACCCCTTCCTCCTCAAGCAGTTGATCCAGCTTCGCATTGATCAAAGCTTCTGTTTTTTCAATAAGGCCAGGTTCTTCCAAGGCAACAACCGCGTCTGCTTGACGCTTTTTTCGTGCAGTTGGCGACTCACCCTCAGCATAATCGGTTACAATGTTATTCTTAATTTCAACACCAATGTATTCAGCCATCTGCTTTTTAGCGTACATCATGGCTTTGTCAAACGCATTAATCCTAGAGTTCATATAAGCAGGACTATTTCGTTGTGCCTGTATAACGCCCGTACCGACAGCAATAAATATATCGCTGCCTTTGGAACGTGAATTCTTACCTTCGTAAAAACCTTTTGACGAAAGAAACTCATCAATACTGTCTCGAACACTCCTTTTTTCCATGAATGTTGATGGTGTTTCGTCCACAGCAAACTCGTGTAAAACCCCAGAAGCGTTTGCTGACAACGTTAACACACATGACAGCAATAAAGTGGCAATAATTAACTTTTTCATCATACGACCTCCACAAGGTTGACTTACCAATCGTCATCCCTTTTTTTTCGGCGCTCATCTCTCACTTTGCGCCGCTCTTCACGCTTGATTTGTTTTTTGTCAGGAGCACCGGTTTGCGTACGACAAATGAATTTTTTGGGTTCAAATTCCTGGTTAATATTGACAGTGCATTTTATGATACGGGCATGTGATTGTTTTGGATTGACCCGAGTTATCTGGATAGTGCCGACCTTAACTTCATCTCGGCCAAGAAATTCGCCCGTATAGGGATCGGTAAGACGCTTTCCGTACATAAAGATTTCAAAGAGATCCCCCTTCTTAATCTGGGAGCCACCCTGGCCTATTGTCAGGGTTTCACCATTCACGGACACAACGACCAACGGATAAATCGTTTCGAGTATTTTTCGTCCGATATTATCGGCTGCCACCATTGAAATGCTTGCGTCGATGCCCTCACTTCGGAAACTTCCACCAAAACGTTCTATAGCCTCTTCAGACACACGCAATTTGACAAAATCGGAATAGGCGATCTGCCGAGTTGCAACATCGACCAAACGAATGCCAATCTCGACATTTCCCATTTTTTGAATTATCTCACGTCCACTGCTCTTCATCTTAATTTTTTGTTCTTTATACCCGAGACTTTCAATCGTCCCAACCATCATGTAATCCGCAACCATTTCCTGCCCAAGGCGCGCCATTTCTTCAACCGGTGCATTGGGTGACATCGCTATACGTTGTTCGCCAACCGTTTCTGTCATGTATTCCCTGTCAAGGACGGTAAATCTTCGTGATTGAACAAGCGTTGTTACTAAATTTTGAGTTGCCAGGCGGACAACCCTTTCCTTGTCAATAGGTTCTCCCTTGATTGTGAACCGGCCTTGCCCAATTCGCATTGGGAACACTGCAATTCGTTTCCGGTTGTTATTCCGAGCTACAAATTTTATAACATTAACGGACAAGTTTACTTTATACAGTCCATCTCCATCTTTGCTTTTAGAAAGTATTTCGTAGCTATCAACAACCCCTTTTGTTGCCGATTTGACTTTTGCCTGGTACATCTCCGAGGCAAAATAATTTTCATTAGCGCCTTCAATTTTAGATATTTCGATTGATTCAAGCTGTTTGTGAGAATCAATTGATTTACCATTTACGCGTCCAACAGCTTCATCCAATGCATCATAGATTGCTTGATTTAGAGATGCACCTATACCTTCAGCTATAACAGTCTTCTTTTTAAGACTAGCATGTGACAAACCGACACTAACGGCAACCAACAATAGGGCGATGAATGCGAATTTCGTCGTATTTTTAATCATGCTCACACCATATAAATTAAAGCCGGTAACCAACTTTAATGATGACCGGCTGTAAAAAATTAGTCAAGACCGCCCAAAGCTGATTCAAGATCTGCAGGGGGCTCAACTCCGACAGACTTTGCGAATGCTAAATATTTTGTCGAGGTATCAACTACAGAGGTCAAGTCTCCTGGGACTTTAGGTGCAATTGTAAGGACAGGATCAAGCTTCTTTTTAACGGTAAAAACTTCCGTGACAGATGAGTTTTTAACAACATTTTGAGCAGAATCGAGAGCACTTTGACTTAAATCAGAGGCTTGCTTATAGGAAACAACACATTTTGTTAGACACACTAGACTTTCACCCACTTTTATTTTGGCTTCCTCTGAAAGATCCTTAGAATCAGACATTTTGCTTTCTATAGCCTTCTGAGCATCTTCAGTTTTCGCGCGAGTAGCAGGGATGTCTTTGACATTTCCGTCGTTGATACTTTCTGATGCCATCATCAAGGCAGCGGCCTCTTCTCTGAGTCCAAGTGCGTCAGCTATTATTGATTTTGTCTCCAAGTCGTATTTATTGCCTGCGACATACGCAGCAACGAGATCACTTTGAGATTTCATTGCATCATCAATGTTTACTCCTGATTGATTCGTATTATCAGTTCCAAGACTCGGGAGTCCAAAAGCAAATGAAGTTCCAACAGCCATAACAACAATCATCAATGCAATCGTTAAGTGTTTCATCTAAGATTCTCCTTAAAAATTTGAATTATAAATTACTTAATGCTCTTAGCACGCAATTTGTTCGTCAAATCTTCAGCAGCTTTCTTGCCAGCCTGGCGCAAAGCATTTCGTCTTGCTACAGTTTGATCTGGCCCAAGCCCGGCGTATTGAACTGGGCCTACAGAGGCGACTGTTTTCGGAAATCGTCCTCGTAAATCCATTATTTTTCCATTCACGGAAACAAACACCCTTGTCATGCCACTTACAGGGTCTATATCTTTGGCCCCTACATCAAGAGTTCCAATAGCAAAATACTCAACGCCAACCGAACGGCACCCTTTGGCCGCATTACGACGTGTCGAACCAGAAATGTCATCTCCATAACGAAAATCTTCCTTAAAATCATCCACATTGACCAAGTTACCCGTTTCTTCCTGCAAATAATCAGCCTCAATTACTTCATAACCGGCCTGTGAGAAAATGTCAGTCATTGTTGCATTAATGTCTTCTGCATTACTTACATCATACTCAATTTTGTCGGATTTTTGTAAGGTTGATCCGCCTGTTGTTTGGACGGAATCTTTTAAAGTTTCATTGGCATATCCCATTTGCTCTCCATCAACATAGGCTTCTTCACGCTCCTCGGTAGTTGATTCTTGCACTACACGTTTACTGCGCCTCGCGTCAAAGGCCTTTCTCGAGACAACCTCACGGGCAACAAAAACAAAACTAAGATATGATTTCTCGTCGAGAGATGCATTTTCAACTGATGAGACCTTTTGTAGTTCAACCTCGATAAGAGACGTGTTAATTGAGGCCTCAATTACGACACTGTATCTTTTAGCGTCTTTATCGGTATCGTCATCTATTACCTTGTAGTCTGTTATATATCTATCAAGGTTGCCTTCGATGGAGTTACGTATTTTTTCGTAATTCATCATTTTTGCCGTTGAAAAGGTAGCGGAATAATTTTCTATAGAGCTTTTTTTTGCCTTTTCAATAGCATCCTGTTTTACCTCAGAAGAGGGTCCACCCCAACCACTGTAGGAGATTTGCCCAACACCCTGTTGCTTAACTATGCCTGCAAAACACGGGACGCTTATGAAAAACAGAATAGTAGTAAAATATGCAATCCTCTTTATTTGCATTTTTCAATAACCTTTCTAACTTTAGTATATTTACTATCCGTTGAGAACTTCTTAGTCGTATCATTGAATAGGGCCATAAGACTATTTTGGTAACTCGGCCAATCGTTAACTGTTTTTTGTGTGGACGGAACTATTTTACTAACCCCTTGTTTGATCTTATCATCCATGTAGACTTTTCCAAGCATAGGTTGGAACACTTTAATTTTAGCAAAAGAGCCATAAACCCAACATGAACCTGATGCTTTTTGATCGGTACATACTTTTTTAAAACCTCTTACTGTTAGTTCGATTGCAAATTGCGGTTCTGGTATATCTAACTCAAAAACTTTTGCATCAGTGAACCGAACAGCTATTTTGTTCCCAATATCATAACCTTTTGTATAGGGTAGTATCGATACGCCCTGATTATTTGAAAGGAACTTACCTAAATTTTGAGCAATAAAAATTTTAAAATTATTTGGATCATTTCTAAAACGTGGAGGAAGGTAGGAAAAAGCTCTTTCCTCAAGGAGGACATCGGTAACTTTCAATGAGCTACTATATGATTTTTTAATTTCTATTTTCTGTAGAATGGCTATGAAATCGTCGAATAGATTCAAATTGTATTTTCGTGATAGCAATAAGTCGCCGATTCTATTGGTTATAATTTTATCATCAGGTTCGATAGGAAGATAGTCAATAAGCTCAACCATAATTGGGTAACTGGCGACGACTTTCATACTGCTATAATCAAAAAATAACGCTTGTGCACCTAAATCAATTACTAATTTAAAGCCATCATCAAATTGTTCTACAGAAATAAGCTCGGTATCTAAGCAACAAGCTAAGATTAGTGATCCATCGTCAAGATTGGCCAACTCTCCAAGAACAAGATTACCACCTTTTATTTTAATATTTTTGATTTTATCAACCAAGGTTGCGTCCAATATACTTCTTTGATCTGCCAGCTTCTGATTACTTATTGATAATGTTTTTGGGTAATTGGTACTTATCTGTGAATAATCTCCTCGGAATGAAAAGCCTGCGAAATGTATCTTTACTTCATCCGCCGTTACCGAACCAATCAATGTTACATAAAAAATAATCAAAGAGATAAAAATAGTTGGTATTTTCATTAGGCTAATTACCTTAAACGCTTACCGTAAAGAAAAAATCTCGCTAACTTCGATTTTTGACTTTCTTAACCTTACTCGCCTTCAACCCATGGATAAATTACATCTTGAACACCTGCTACAGTAATTATGTTGAAATTATGATTACAGTCGACCCGACACAGATTATTCGTACAAATTTTATCACGACAACCTTTGATTCTATAACCTTATGAATTTATTTCAAATACTGTGCCAATAAGAATCATATGGAATTATCGCATTATATCAGTCACTCATTAATATTTCGGCAAATTCATAAAATACTTAAATGACAAAAATTGTCAGCTTTTGACGTGTTATGTCAGGCTATTGACGGTGGAGGTGCCAAAGAAACTACTGAGTACTGTAGTGGGTTTGGTTAAAAGCGTTGAAATTATGCAATTTGAATCGTTTTCGATTTTAACCTTTAAGATGGGCAGCGAAAAATTAAAAATATAGGGAGATAATCCCATTACATTTGTAACTGCCAATAATCCAGATTACGTGCCATAACCCCAACCAAACAATTCAATAGAACCTACAATTTACTAACCGCTTGCGATAGAAAAAAAGACCCTCTGGATGAAATGAAGCTTTATCCAAGGATGTCTGCCGGTATCGTTGATAAGGGACTTCACCAAGGCGTACACGACCGTTTATTCGGATGCCTTGTACATGGCGATGAAATCGGCCAGTTTCCGGGCATGGCGGCACCTGCGACGGCATCATCGGCGCGGCAGCAGCAGGCCTGACCGCCTCGGGCCGGTCGGGCCGCTAAACCGAGTTCGGCGATCTGCGTAGCGCGCCGGAGATCATGACCGTAGCGGAGACCAACCGTGCGGCGATCGAAGTCATATAAGGTTCCCCCCTCCCGTCTGTTTTTATTTCTGCCAGCAAGATTTAGGGAACACGCGCTACCATAAATAGCGTCCAAAATCACGGTACGGTTTGTGATGGCCACTGTGCTAGGATGAAAACATAGATAGCTTCCAAGCATGAAAATGGCCTTTAAGCGTGCATTTTACCTGAATCGTGCTCATAGTGTATAAATACGGAAAACTTCGTGCCGTTACAGACAGACCGGAACGTAGCTTATCTTGGCCATCGATAGGCGTTGCCGGCTGAAGTGACCCTTCCAGCTTCCATCCCTGACAACGATTTAGAACCGTTATCCGTCGATTTTTTCCAGGCATCTAAATTTTCGTATTGTTGTTAGCATGAACAGTCAAATACACCGAATCAGGAGGACACATGAACGAACCGACAGAAATTGAATTCAAGGTTGATGAACAATACGAAAATGAAAAAGGCATTTTCAAAGTCATATCGATCGATCGAAATGAAATGGTCATCCGCTGGGAAAATGGTGAAGAAATCATAACGGACATTGATTTGCAGCGTCGCATCGCCGAGCGCAGGCAATGGGAAAAACGCAAGCGGTTGGCTGCTATCGAAGCGGCCAACGATGGGTTGCGCAAGGCGGTACCAACTGTGAAAAAGACCGCATTCGACGGTTTTGCCCAGACAGATTTCAAAAACAGTGCCGCAGGTACATCCTGGCGTTCCCGCCATCAACTGGGTACGCTGATAACCACCGGATTAAAAAGCCACGGAGTGACATTCAATTCCTGGGCATTTCGCACCAAACCGGAAATGCATGTGCAGGATGTTCAGCATCGTGGTTGCACCGCACTGGAATATCAAGCTAAATTTTTTGTCCGCGTCGACCCGATGGCGTTATATTTCGGATTGCTGGCTGCGCGCCCGGCTCATAACAGCCCACCGTCGCCTGATTGGAACGCATTTCTTGATTGGCTTGGCCGGTCCGAAAACGAAGAAGGCCTCCGCCAAATGTGCGCCAGTCACCATTTAACGGTTTACAACCGAGCGACGCCTATAGTCGGTTTGCTAACCGCTTCGCAAGACGGTTGGCATGTCGATGCCAAGGAACGCCAGCCCGATACCGAAACGCTGTCGACATACATCGATAGAACACCCGTATCAGAGCCTTTTGATTTTGAAATAGCGGCCCGGCTGGACAAGAGTGAGGCGTTTGCCGATGGTCGGAATGTTGTTGAAAAAATGGTACAATTATTCACAGAAATGCTGCCTTTGTACCAGGCCGTTGCGCAACGTTGATCGGGTAAGCGAAACGCTACTTCCGTCAGGAACAAAGATGATCCCGTAAAAAGTAATTTATCTGTCATTCCCGATCCCGGATCGGCGTCCGGGACAGGCTTTGAACCGGGACATCTAACCTTTCGAATGATCCCTGACGTATGATTCAATCTGATTCGGATGCCTTATACATGGCGATAAAATCGGCCAGCTTCCGGGCCTGCCCTTCCTTGAAACCAAACATGGAAATTTCCTGGATCAACTCGTAGCCGTGGGATGGTTGTGCTTCAAGGCCAGGAGCAGGGAAGGTTGGATATAGGTTCCGGTCTGGCTTGAAACGGCGGCCATATTACGCTCTTGATGTAACACAGACAATGTCATATATTACATTATAAATGACTCAAGGCTGAGGAAAGGTGGCGATGGAATGCAAAACCCTTTCGTGGTGACGGGAATTGTAGACAATCCTTCCTTCTGCAACCGGCGGAAGGAACAAGCCGAACTGAAGGCGCACATCCGTAATGCTCAAAATGTATTGCTTTTTTCGCATCGCCGGTATGGCAAAACCTCTTTGATCTTAAAAGTTTTCAAAGCGCTTCGCAATATTACGCCGGTCTATGTGGATCTGTACGGTACGACTAGCATCGAAGGGTTCATAAAATCATTGATCAAGGGTGCAAGTGTTATCGAACCCAAGAGCAGCCGGTTTATCAAAATTGTTCGGGAAACCATCTCCGGCATATCCATTTCGTTCGGTTTCGATCCGATCAGCCAGACGCCCAATATCGGCGCTTCTTTTGAACGCCAGCCGGCAGCCGTGGACATCGAAGCCGCTTTCCAATTGGTTAAGCGGGCCGCACGCAGGAAAAAAATTGTTATCGCCTTCGATGAATTTCAGGAAGTTGCTGGCTACGGCTCTCCGAATTTTGAAAAAGAGCTGCGAAAAATCCTTCAGCATCATGATCATATCGCCTATATTTTTGCCGGCAGTCAGCGCCATATGCTGACGCAAATGTTCAACGACGCCAAAAGAGCTTTCTATCAGATGGCCATCAGCATGCCATTGGACCGCATCGCCACGGAGGATTATATCGATTGGATCGGCGATTTGTACCTTCAGGCAGGGAAAGCGATTGACGAAACGGCGATTCGCGATATCGTCGCCAGGTGCGAGAATCATCCCAAATATGTTCAGGAATTTTTCTATACGCTTTGGCCATCTAAAAAAATTGACACGGACCAAATCAATGCGGTTGAAAACGCGATCATCGAAAAACGGTCGGTCGAGTTCATGAACGTATGGGACTCCCTGTCCCTGAATCAAAAAAAAGCCCTCAAGCTGATCGCCGCCACCGGAGGGCAGCAAATTTTTGCGGCTGAGAGCCTTGCCAGGTACCAGCTTAATACCGCGTCGCAGGTGGTAGCCGCCATGAAAGTGCTTGAGCAAAGGGAGTTGGCCGCCAAGAACGGCGTATACCGGGTTTGCGATCCGGTATTTCGCAAGTGGGTACAGCGATTTTCCTGACGTAAACCCGGGTTGAGCGTTGCATGCTTCTTTCCGAAAGGGGGCCCGCCGGTAACGGTTGATTGCATCAGGTGGTCGATTTTCGGCTATTCGGAAGCCTTGTACATGGCGATAAAATCAGCCAGCTTCCGGGCCTGCTGATCCATGTAGGCAATCCAGAAGGATAGGATTTCCCGCCCCTCGTCGGTCAGTTGGTAGATGCGTTTGGCCGGGCCGGCCTCCTCGGTGTGCCATTCCGACTGCACCCAGCCGTTTTCCTCCATGTCCCGCAGATGACGGTAGATCATGCCCGGCGGGGCCTGCCCCTCCACGAAACCAAACGTGGAAATCTCCTGGATCAACTCGTAGCCATAGGAGGGCTTGCGCTTCAGGGCCAGCAGCAGGGAGGGTTGGATATAGCGCTCGGCCTTGCCTGAACCGGGTTGGCGGCTCTTGGGGGTGGTTTTAGGTTTCTTGCTTGACATATATCCTCCAAGGACATATCTATAAATTGAATATATTTATATTCACTAACCTATAACCTTGATAACCTATGGAGGCACCGATGGCCAGTAAAATATTCGTGCGTGAAAGACGCAAGGTCGAGAAGGGTGAGAAAAAGCCGCGGTTCCGCGTGGTGGGCGTGAGCGGCCCCGATATCAAACTTTATGTAAAGCACATCCGTAAGAAGGAGCTTGACCAGATCTGCCGGGAAAGCGGCGCTGATACCGTTTACCTGGATGCGGGCCAGGGGAAGAAGGACGGTGGGGGGCAGAGCACCTGACGGGTATCCGTCCAGAAACGGCATCTTTTAATCCCGAGCGGCGTTTTCGCTCTTTGTAAATCCTCGAAATAGTCCACTATTCCTGCGTTGTTGTCGGTATCGGGATCGAAATCGGGATCGTGCCTTCAGGAGGGCGACGCGCGCTGTTGGCGGGCGAGCTGTTTGGCCCATTCAATGGCGCCGTTGGAAATTGAAGGTTTTGCGTTAGGGCGGCCCCGCGTCATCGCCTACCGATTTCGATCCCGTTGCTGATTTATCAACCTGGTTATTATCAGATTGAGAAGTAGGTTCCAAACCTCAGATCGCGTTCAAGGTATTGAAAAAGAGAGCTTTGGCTTTCTGTCGACGGGCAGCCATAAGAAACGTGCCCAGGCCAGAAATGAGGATTTTTGGTTCTGATCGAGGCCGCACAAGGGTTTCCGGTGAGGCGTACTATCCCGAACATTGCATGAAATTTCTTCTACACAATAAATTTTATTCAAATATTCAGGGGTATCGAAACTATCCGGGATATAATTTTCAGGTGACACTTTGTAACCTTCGCCGATTCCCAAACCCATAGAAAAAATTTCACCCTCCGGGCGCGCCCGAGATGCTCATTGGCTGCGTTATCAGTGGCTTGCGGTAGCATTCGTACAGCGGCACCCCTGATGTCTTGCCAATGAATATCTCGAACGCGTGAAATATCCGGGCCAATGTACGCCGCAGCCTGAAACGCGCGGAGAACGAAGAGCAGGGCCAAAAAGACCATTTCTGGACGGGCACTAATCTTTGGTGATGATCGTCCCCACATGCTCCCCCTTCAACGCCGCCTCGATGTGTTCGGGATGACGGATGGCGTCGATGATCTGGAATTCCTTGAGGCATTTGGCCCTTTGCAGCAGCTTGAGGATGGGCCGCTCGATGATGAGGTCGTCCAGATCCAGCTCCAGCAGTTCACGGGCTGAGATGCGGCTGTAGTATTCCAGCTGGTCCCGCTCGGCTTCCGGCACTTTCTTGGGATCTTTTTCGAAAAGTCCCCGTTCGTCCTTCAGGAAGATGAGGGAGCGGGCGCCGATGTTCTCCGCCAGGAGAAATGCGCCGCTGTCGGTGCGATGGGGCGGAATTGAACCGTGTTCGGCCGGGTGTTCGAAAAAGCCGTAGGGCGGAATCCCATAGGTGATGGGAATATAGCCCAGGCGGCAGAACATGGTCAGCTGTTCCAGGTTGTCGCCGTGCCCGATTTTCACCCCGCCGTGTTTGGCCAGCAGAACCGAAAGCATCTCGGCATTCTGCCAGGAAACCTTGTCCCCCAGCTTGGAGAGCACCCCGGTCGGCATGCCCAGGTCCACCCCGATATTGTAGACGTGGCGCGCCCGCGTACCGCCGCCGGTCATCAGGAGGATTTTGTAGGCGTCCTTGGCTTTGATCAGGGCTTCCAGGATCGGGAACAGGGCCTGTCCCCCCCGGTCCATGATACTCTGGCCGCCGATCTTGAGAACGTTGACGTCCGGGTGCATCCGGAAGTATTCGTTCGCCTCGGTTGTCTTGAGCAACGCCTTGCTTACCAGTGATTCGCCCATCAAAGGCGTGTCGATGTGCAGTCGGCCGGTTTCCCCGTCTTCCTTGATAAGTTTTCCCATGGATATCCTCTTTTTCATTTGGATTAGATTGTTTTATCGGAAACAAAGGGCGGGTGCCCTTCGGATGGCAACGAAAAATCGTAAACTTGGGAATGATAATTATCGCCCCGCCCCTGCGCAACCCCACTTCGCATCACGCGCATGATGACGACCATTTGGACAGGGGCGCGACGGCTTGGTATCAGGCACGGATTCTACGGTTGTCTTTCGGCAGTTTCCAGGCGGCCAGCAGGCCGGCGGTGAGATAGAAGAGGGCGGCGGCACCGAAGACCATGCGGACACCGAGCCAGGCCGCCAGGCCGACGCCCAGCAACGGGCCGATCATACGGGCGCTGGAGGTGATGGCGTTGTCCAGGCCGTAGACGGCCCCCTCGTCCCCTTCCCGGGAAAAGACGGCCAACAGGGCGCTGATGCCCGGCACGATGCCCCCCAGCGCAATGCCGTAGAGGACCTGCAAGCTCAGCAGCTGCCAGCCTGCGGTGACTAACGCCTGCAGGAAAAAGAGCATCGATGTCATCATCAACCCGATGACCACGATCCGGCGATAACCGGAGCGGTCACCGAGGCGTCCCAGGTAAACCGAAAAAATGGCGGTGGCCGCGGAAGAGGATCCGATGACGATACCGGTAAAACTGTTGATCCTGTTCGGGGTGTCGATCATCTGAAGGATGAATAGCGGCAGAATGGGAATGAAGATAATGCGCCCCATCTGGTTGATGAAGCGCAGGGCATAGGCCAACTGAACGCCGCGTGTGGAGAGCACGCGCTTCCAGGCGGCATAGAACTGAAAGCCCTTCGGGTCGGCTGTTTCCCGGGCGACGAAATGTTCGTCCACGCCGAAGAAGACAACGATGCCAGCCAGTGCCAGAAGGGCGGCTGTAATGTAAAAAGCCGCCCGATAGCCGAAGGCGTCGGCCACCACGCCGCCCAAAACGGGACCCAATCCAAGTCCCAGGCCCATGGACACCTGCATGAGTCCCATGGCATATCCGGCGCGCCCTCGTGGCACCGTGGCGGCCACGAGGGCATTGGAGGCCCCCATGACCCCTGAGATCAAGCCCTGGATCATGCGCAGGGCCACCAGTTCCTCGGCCGACCGTGCAAAGGCCATCAGGGCCATGATGATGGCGCCGCCGAACATGGCCCTTTCCACCATGAGTTTACGTCCCCATCGATCCGCAAGGGCGCCCCAGATGGGCGAGGCGATCATCATGCTGAACGCCTGGCCCGAAAATACCAGACCGGCGCAAAGATCGGTGCTGATAGCGGTGACCGTTCCGAGATTTTCTACATAGAGCGGTAGAAATGGGAAAATACTGGAGAAGCCGATCATGGAGACCATCTGGGCAAAGCACATGATCACCAAGGTGCCCTGCCAGGCATTCGGCGCGTGTCGCTTCAATTTAAAGGGAATCGGCATCCGGTATTTTCACTGGTGCATGTCGTCAGGGTTCGCAAGGTGGGCGGCGTTGTCCCATGTATTGATCCCGCGGGTCAAGCCGAGAATTGGGTCTACGGGATCCTGGGGTTGATCCAGAGAGGCAGCGGGAGGAAGCGGTGGCATTTCTGATCGAGGTCATCCGTGCGTCTGCCCGATGAGGCTTGGTACCGGTCCTTAACCCGAACATCTCGAACGCGTGCAATATTCGGGTTAAATGTCCTGACCATTTTCCGGGATGAGGATAATTTCTTCGGGCCGGATGCGTACACAGACTTCATCATTGGCTTTGAATTGCCCGGCATAGACGGGCGCCCGCGTAAAGAGCACGCCAGCCTGGGTTTCGATGGAATACTCGATGACCGGGCCCATATAGGCACTCTGGACGATGATGCCTGAGAGGCCGTTAGGGGGTGATGTTTCCTCTCGCTGGGTTATTTCAAGGACTTCCGGCCGCAGGGAGAGTTTTATCGGGCCATTTTCATCCCGAACCGGCATGCTGTCGTTGACGGCGATGGCAGCATCCCCGAAAATGATTTTCCGGTTTTCCCCCGTGCCTTTCAATTCCCCGGATACCACGTTGGATTCACCGATAAAATTGGCCACGAAAGAGGTTTCAGGTCGATGATAGAGGTCCTGGGGCGGGCCTTTCTGTTCGATCATCCCATTGCGCATGATGATAATTTCATCGGATACAGCCAAGGCTTCGGCCTGGTCGTGGGTGACATAAATGGCGGTAATCCCTGACGCCTGCTGCAGTCTCCGGATATCGTCGCGCATGCTCCGGCGCAGTTTGCTGTCGATATTGCTCAACGGCTCGTCGAACAACAGCACTTTGGGCCGCAGCACCATGGCGCGGGCCACGGCAACGCGCTGCTGCTGGCCCCCCGAAAGTTCGTTCGGATAACGTTGCTGGTAGCCGTCCATGGCCACCATGTCGAGGACCTCCCGCACCCGGTCGCGGATTTCGCCGGGGGCGGTCTTGAGCACGCCCAATCCGTAACCGACATTCTGTTCCACCGTCATGTGCGGGAACAGGGCGTAGGACTGGAACACCATGCCGATATCGCGGCGTGTGGCCGACAGATGGGTAACGTTTTCGTCGCCGAACCAGATTTCCCCGGAGGAAACTTCTTCGAGACCGGAAACCAGACGGAGCAGGGTGGTCTTGCCGCAGCCGGACGGTCCCAGCAGCGTTGTCAGCGAACCTGGTGCAAATTCGATTTCGACGGCGTCCAGCGCCCGCACTTTCCCAAAATGTTTGGAGACATTTTTAAGGATAATCCTGATGGACGAATCACTCATAATGGCCTCATTAGAGGTTGACCTGTTTCTCGGTTCGGGAACGCCCGGTAGCGAACTGAACCAGCAGCGTAAAAACGAGCATGGTAAAGATCAGCACGGATCCGTAAGCGACGGCGACACCGGTGTCGCCGCTTTCGACACGTGACAGAATGTAGGTCGTGGCGACGTCTGTGCCCGCCGTTGCCAGGAAAATGACCGCCGATACGGTGGTCATGGCCCGGATGAAACTGTAGGCCATGGAAGAGACGATAGTGGACTTCAACAGGGGCAGAAGAACCGCGCGAATGGTTTTCAGACTGCCGGCACGCTGCAGCAACGACGCTTCCTCGAGGCTGGTGGAAATTTGGCCCAAGGCCGACATGCCGCCCCGGATGCCCACCGGCATGGCCCGGATGGCCATGGTAATGATCAGGATGATGGCCGTTCCCGTCAATTCAATCGGCGCGGTGTTGAATGCCAGGATGTAGGCGACACCGATCACGGTTCCGGGGATGGCGAAGATCAGCACCGTGCCGAAATCGATAATGCCCCGACCCCAAAATTGTTTGCGTGTGAGGATGTAGGCGATGAGCACCCCCGCGAGGGTCGTCAGGGGCGCGGCGATAAGGGCGAAGAGCAGGGAGTGTTTGAAGGATGGCCAGGCACCGGAATCAAAGCCCTTGGACCACAATTCCAGATGGTGGGACAATGTCAGGGTGTAATCGGCGCCCCATTGCTTGACGAATCCGCCCAAAAAGATGCTGAGATAGACCGCCCCGATGAGGAGGAACCAGAAGGTAATAAAAATGGTCATGGCCCGTTGCAGGCCTGCCGGCAGCGGCGTGACATTCCCGGATGTCTCAATGCCGGTGACCGTGACGTAAGACTTTTTCCCGATCCATTTATTCTGGATGAAATAGATGGTCAGGGACAGAAAAAGAAGTATCAGGCCCAGGGCGGCCGCCCTGGCAAAATCGAGCTGGGCACCGGCGATGGAAAAATAGATCTCGGTGGAGAGCACATCATATTCCCCCCCGAGAACGAGCGGATTGCCGAAATCCGCTGCGGAAGAAATCATGCCGAGCAGGAAGGCATTGGCGATCCCGGGCCGGATCAAAGGAAACGTTACTTTCCAAAGCGTTTCCCACCGCCCGGCCCGCATGGTCAGGGAGGCCTCTTCCATGGCCGGATTGATCGATGCCAGCATGCCGCTGATGACCATGTAACTGATGGGGGTCAGCGAAAGGGTCTGGGCCAGGAAGATGCCGGTAAAGCCGTAAATATATCCGGAGCGTTCGAAAAGCCCCGGACTGCCCTCCGGTGTCAGCAGGCCGTTGGGCCCGATGAGAAACATAAGCCCATCGTTGATCATTCCCGCCCGTCCGAAAATCAAAATCAGCGACATACCCACCACAAAAGGCGGGGTAATGATGGGCAGGATGTAAAAAACCCTTATCAGGTAGCGCAGTCGGGTGGTGGCTCTTACGGCATAGAGCGCGAAAATGAGACCGAATACCGTGGTGGCGATCCCCACACTAAAGGCGAGAAGCAGCGTGTTTCCAATGACCCGTCCGACACCGAAGGATGTGACGATATCAAAAAACTGGAGGGGTACAAAGGTTTGGGCTTTGTCAAACAGGACATTGCGAAAAATTTCCCAAACCGGGAAAAAAATAAACAGGCATACCATGAAGACGACAAAGATGACGGCTCCGGCGATAAACGTATCGCCCCGCTGGAAACCGAGCTCGGCGATACCGATGGCAAACAGCGCGGCCAGACACATGACAACGACACCCGCCCCGAGGCCCATGGAGGTCCGGGTGGTTATAAATCCGGCCAGCAGGATACCGATGGCCAGACCGGTGACGACCGTGAAACACCAGGCGTAGCCCCTGGCGGGGAACCGGATCCAGACAAACGGAACCAGCATGACCAGCAGGCCGGGGAATACCAGGGTGGTGAGATTATGGCGCCAGCCGAGGGCATCCATCCATTCGTCCGGGGTAAAATCGCCCAGACCGTACTCGAGTGCGGTCCACGGCAGCAGGGCATAGGCCGCCAAGGCAATCAACAGCCAGGAGAGAAGGGCCCAGGGGCCGATCTCTCCTGGTGCTCTGTCGGTTTTAGTTCGTATCATTGATGAGTTGAGATGCTGGGTTGTTACCGTTCAATCGGCTTGATCTCCTTGGCCCACCGGTCGATCAAATGGGAGCGCATCTTTTCCGATCCATATGTAACGAAGTCATAGTCGATGAGCTTGACCTGATCAAGGCGAATGGCTTCTTTGGGGACATTGGCGTTGATGTTGGTCGGCACCTGGAACATCTTGACCCGTTGGGGCACTTCCTGGCCTTCGGCGCTCAGCATGAAGTCCACAAATTTTTTGGCGTTTTCCATGTTGCGGGCGCCTTTGATGATGCTCAATCCGCCGATTTCATAACCCGTACCTTCGGAGGGGACGACCAGTTCCAATGGGAATCCGTTGGCTTTCTGGAGCGCATGGTCGTGCAGGAACCCGATACCGATCATGGTTTCACCGCGGGCGGCGGCTTTACCGGGGGCGGAACCTGATTTGGTGTACTGGTTGACGTTCTGGTGCAGCTTGGCCAGGTATTCGAAGGCCTCTTCTTCCCCTTTGAGCTGTACCATGGTGGCCAGAACCGTATAGGCCGTACCGGAACTTTGGGGGCTTGCCACCTGGACCAGGCCTTTGTACGCGGGTTTGGTCAGATCTTCCCAGGACCGTGGCATGGGAAGGTTCTTTTCCTTGAGAACATCCGTATTCACCGAGTAGCCGAGCACCCCCGCGTACACGCCGGCACTGTGGTGCTGTTTGCTGGTGGCGGGGTTGCGGAATTCCGCGCCGATTTCCTCGAGCATGGGGGATTCATAGGGCTCCAGCAGGCCGTTGACGCCGGCCTGGGAGTGGGGATCCAGTGTGCCGGCATACCATACATCCCCTTTGGGGTTGTCTTTTTCCGCCAGGATTTTCGCGTAGGTGGAGCCTGACCCCGAGCGTGTCATCTGCACCTTGACGTCGTATTTTTCAGCAAAGGCGTCGGCCACGGCCTGGCAGGCAAAGGGCTCGTTGGAGCAATAGACGACAAGGCGTCCCCCCGCCAGGACGGTGGTTGCTGAAAGGAAAATGAACATTACGATACAAAGCATACCCAATCGTTTCATGATGGACTCCTTTCGGTAGATCCTGTTTGCCATGATGTTTCATGGTTTGCGCAAATGCCGGGACAATGCACGCCGGCTTTTTTACCGTGTCGATTGCGGGTCAAATCCATCTCAGGTGGTCGGCCGGGCATGGTTGCCACGCCCTATAAATGCCAAGCGGAAATCGTGATGCACCAATCATGACATCATCCTGGACAGCATATGGTAGATGGAAAACGATGTGAGGGCGGCCAGGCCAGGGGTCAGCACCCAACCGGCCAGAATGACCCATATGGTTTTTGTCCGGATGGTGCGGGCGCCTTTGACAAGCCCGACACCGACCACGGCGCCCACGATGGCCGAAGAGGTCGACACGGGTATGCCCCATATGGAAAAAAGGTGCATGCCGGCGGCTGAAGCGGTTTGCGCCACAAAAGCCCCGCGCACATCCAGCGGTGTGATGCCTTTACCCACCGTTTCCGCAACTCTGCGTCCATAAGTGATGGCACCGCCGGCGATGGCGCCGCCGCCCAGTGCCAGGAGAAGCAAGGGCGGGAAGGCGCCCAGGCTGGCAATGGGGCCCACGGCGTTGCCGGCGTTGTTGGCCCCCATGGAATAGGCCACGTAGCAACCCGAAAGGATGGCCAGCCATCCCATGACCTGCTGGACAATGAGGATGCTCGCGGCTATCCGGTTGAGAATAATGCCTACGACCTTGGAAAGGCCATAGGCCAGGGCCATGACCAACACCGGGCAGACGATCCAACTGCCGGCTATAGCCCAGAATTTGGCCGCGTTGATGGGCGCATGCACGGCCAGTCCGATCCCGACCACCCCCCCTACGATGGCCTGGGAGGTGGAGGTGGGGATGCGCTTGAACGTGGCCAGGCTTACGAAAACGCCTCCGCTGATCAACGCGATGCCGACGGCCATATAATCAAGCTCGCGGTGTACGATGCCTTTCCCGATGGTGTCCATAACGTGCTGGCCCTGAAGCATCGCACCCGCAATGGCAAATATCCCCACGATCAGGGCGGCGCGCCGGAACGGCAGCAATCCGGCGCCTACGGTCGTTCCGATGCAGTTGGCCGTATCGTTGGCGCCGATATTCCAGCCGACATATGCGCCGGCGGCCAGCAGGATCAACAGCTCGGGTTCGATGGCGGCCTCCAGGGCAGTTGCTTACCGGGTACATGATCCAGGCGGTTTGGAACGCATCGCGCACCATGGCCTGAATAAATAAAGATGGCACATCCATGGGCAACTTACAATTGCTTTTCGGGTGTGCCCCGCGGTCCTATTGTTGCGGTCCAACCTCTATGATAAGGATGGAGGATGGCAAATGTGCCGAATTCAGGGGGAGATGAAAGATGCTATTCAAAAAGGAAAAAGAAGTCATCGATCTCATCGAACAGCATGTCGACAAAATGGAAGCATGCCTCGAGACCGCCATGGATACCCTCCAGGCCTATCTCGAGGACGATATTGCCCGGGCCAAGACCCTGGCCCGGCAGACCGACGCCCTTGAATCCGAGGCGGATATGATCCGCCACCAGGTCCGGGACCGGCTATACTCCGGTGCCTATATGCCCGTGTTGCGCGAGGATATTTACAAGCTCGTGGAAAGCCTGGACCGCGTGGCCAATGCCGCCGAAAAATGCTGTGATACCTTTTTGAACCAGCGGCCGGAAGTACCTTCGGAACTGAAACCGCACTTTTTGAAGATCGTCAGGGCATCTCTGGGAATCGGTGCGCCGCTGAAACATGCGGTCCTTTGCTATCTCCAAGGCATATGCCCGGTGGAAGTGTCCCGCCAACACGCCAGGGAAGTTGGCATGGCGGAGTCGAAAGTCGACAGCTTGGAATGGGATCTGACCAAGTTGATTTTTTCCTCGGAACTGTCCTACGGGCACAAGGTCCATCTCCGTCGCTGCCTGGACAACATCGCCAGCGTGTCGGATCGCGCCGAGAATTCAGCCGATCAGCTGGAACTGGTGTCATTGAAAACCATGAATTAAAAAAAACGGCGTGGCTGGAGGGGTGTAAAAAAGACCGTACCCCAATAGGGGCCGGTTATTTGTTCAACTCACCGCGTACGGCCAGACCTATTTTCTCGAGGGTGAAGGGCTTTCGGACATAGGCCCCGGCACCGATGCGCTGGGCTTCCTGGACCCGGTCGGTGGCGGCGTATCCGCTGGCAATGACGGCCTTTTGATCCGGGACCAGTTCCCGGATCTGCCGGTAGGTTTCCAGACCGTCCATCCCCGGCGGCATGACCATGTCGAGGATCAGGATATCGAAGGATTTTTCCCGGATCAACGCCAGGGCCTCTTTACCGCTGGCCGCGGTGGTGATGTCATACCCCAGGCGTTGCATCATCCGGCTTGCCAGATCGCGTTGCTCGCGGGCATCGTCGACGATCAGAATGGATTCGCCCCGGGCCAGATATTCGTCGATATAGACGGTGGGCGAGGCGTCAATTTCCTCACGTGAAACCGGGAAATACAGCTTGAACGTTGTGCCGGATCCCTCCGCCGTGATGATATCGATAAACCCCTCATGGTCCTTGATCGTTCCCCATACCACCGCCATGCCCAGCCCCGTGCCGCTTCGCCCCAGGACTTTTTTGGTATAGAACGGATCGAAGATTTTCTCCAGATCCGACATCGGCATGCCGATACCGCCGTCCGAAATGTCGATGGCGGCGTATTCGCCCTGGGGAATCCGTTCGAAGCCCTTGTAGGGTTGGTCGAAATAGCAGTTCCGAGAGGCCACGGTGAGGTTGCCGCCGGCCGGCATGGCGTCAACGGCGTTGGCCACCAGATTCATGACCGTTTTGGATAGGTGCGTACCGGAGCCGGCAATATTCAGCAGATCGTCCGACAGCTTCATTTCAAGGGTGAGATCGGAACGGTCTCCGATAATTTGGTGATACTCCGGCGAGAGGATGAAATCTTTAATGATCTGGTTAAGGCTGACCGTTTTTTTGACGGCCACGTTCCGGCGGGCCAGGGTCAGAAGGTCCTGAACGATCTCGGCCGCCCGTTCTCCGGATTTTTTTATGGCCAGGAGGGGCTCCCGCAGGGGACTGTCATCTTCGATATCCAGCAGCAGCAGGTCCGGATAACTGACGATGCCGCTCAGGATATTGTTGAGATCATGGGCCACGCCGCCTGCCAGCGTGCCCAGGGATTCCAGCTTCCTGGCATTCTGCAATTGAATCTCCAGGTCGCGGCGTTCTTGTTCGGCCCGACGGATCTCCGTCAGGTCGTGGGCCACCACCATGGCCCGCACGGGAACATCATTTTCATAAAAAATTTTCGCGTTAGTTAAAACCCGGATCTCTTGACTGTTCTTTCCCGTGATCTTGACTTCGATGGCGATTTCCGGGAGCTGGTTTTTAAAAACACGTTCGATGTTTTGGGTTAAGATCTTTTTACTGTTTTCACTTAAGATGGTGAAGGGATCCAGGTCAAGAAATTCGCTTTGGCTGTAGCCCGTGTATTGGCACATGACGTCGTTGACGCTGGTAAACCGCATGGCGGGGATATCGAACTCATAGATACCGGCGGGGGCGTACTGGACAATATTTTTGTACTTGGCTTCGCTTTCCCGGAGCGCATCTTCGAACTGCTTCCGCTGCAGAGCGATGGCCGCCTGGAGCGTAAAGGTTTCGATCAACAGCTTGTTGGCGGCAATTTTTTGTTCGTTCCTGCCCCGGCGGGTTATGATGATGACATCGCCGAAAAGCCGTTCCCGGTAGACGAATCCCAGTACATAGATGGGACCGATGTTCAACAGCTTTTCGATGGCGTGGCAGACACTGCGGGGGATGGCGCCAAAACAAAGTTCATAGATATCCCTGGGGCCCACTTCCATTTTGCCGGTCCGGAGGGCTTCGATGGCCCGAGGATCGTTCAATTCCACCGTCATGCCGACCGGATCCCGGTTCAAGAGACGTAAAACTTTGTCGGCGTATCGGCCGATGCCCTCCACGAATTCGGCCTGAAACAGGTTGGTTCGATGATTGTAGGAATTGATGGCCACAATAGCATCGCCGGTAATTGCCTGGAGACGGCGGCCGATGACGCGGAAAAGATTCTGATCCTGAGCGGTGTTAAAAAAGTCTGTTGTTGCGGCCGACAGAAAGGTCAGATCGTTAGAGTGGATTTGGTTGGTTTGCGGAACAATGCCAGCCGTGTCACCTCTTGATCCGGCGGCCGAAGGATGACGGTGCCCGAGTTCGTGTTCCAACTCAGCGACGCGTGCTTCAAGTTCTTCATAACTCGGTTTCATAGCGGTCACGTCGATCCATATCGTCGTCTTTGGAGGGATGGGTGATCCATCGGTGTGCCGCCGCAGTTCGACCGGGAAATACACGCCAGTGCGGTCAGGAATACAGGTACGTCCATGTTCGAATACACGTTGCAGCCACCAACGTCAACCAGGGAAATGTTGCCGATATCCCGTTTTATCGGTCGTTTGGGTATATGCCTTTAATCCATTCAAGATGGCTTGGGTGGAAGGGGATGGTGTCGAAAGGGAGGCTTTTGCGGCGAAAATCAATTGCCTTGCTGCTCGAGCAACTCCAGATGGGCGGCATCCCCCCAGGTTTTGATGATCCAGCGGGTCGAGCCGTAAAACATGCCGTGCTGGATGATGCTGAGGCTGGCGTTGGCCGGCAGAACGGAACGGGGGCGGTCCAGGTCGAGGCCGGTCACGTAGCGGAAGATATTTTCCAGGACACCCCCGTGGGCCACGAGGGCGGCAGTGGTTCCAGGCGCTACCTGGGTCCATTCCTCAATGACGGCCCGGTTTTTGGCATAGTGCTGGCGGTGGGATTCGCCCCCTGGAATTTCAAAATCGGGATCTTCGGTAATCAACTGGCGGTAGACCTCGGGGTATTCCGCTTGGATTTCCCTGGCGTTCAACCCTTCGAGAACACCATAGTGCCGTTCTCTGAGACGCGCATCCCATTGGATGGTTTGGCCCGTATAACCGGCGATAATGTCCGCTGTTTCACGGGCCCGCCCCAAATCGCTGCTGATCAGCTGGTCGATGGCCATGCGCTGCAGGCGCTGCCCCACGGCGTGGGCCTGGGACCTTCCGAAGGCGGTCAAAGGACTGTCGCCGTGTCCCTGAAAGCGCATTTCATGATTCCAGACGGTTTCGCCATGGCGGATGATGATCAGGGTGACCGGGGACTGCATGTGGGCTGACAAAAGCGCCTCCTTTTTCCGGGAGCGGCAATTCACCAAAAAAGCGGGGGCGGTTCACACCGCCACCCGCTTTGGGGATCCGTTTTCTTCGATGGTTACCCTCAGTGGCTTTCCTCTTCAACGGCCGGGGCCGGATTCTCGGAAGCTTCCTGGAGTTTTTGGGCTTCTGCATCCAACGCCGCCTGTTCGGCCGCGGCCCTTTCCGCTTCGGCCTTGGCCTGCTCGCGATCAGCCAAAATGGCTTCGGCTTCTTCGATTTTGCGCTGGACCATTTCGGTTTCCGCGGCACTCAAGTCATATTGGGCGGCTTCCTTGAGGAATCCGATGGCGGCCATAGCACTTTCAATGGTTCCGCGGTTAAGGGCGGCCTGGGCTTTGTGGACCAGGGTCTGCATGCGGATGCCCATCATGCGGGCGCGGGCCGCATCGCGCAGCTCACGATCGGGCGCATAGGCGATGGCTTTTTCCAGGTTGGCGGTCAAACCGGCCGTATCGGGTACACCCGGCACCTCCAGGATGGCATCGGCTTTTTCGATGTAATACTGGTACATCAGCCGATAGGCATCCTGCCAGCCATAGACGTCTTTCTGCTCGGCGGGCATCTGGATGCCCGGCATGATCATCAGGCGGGTCTTCCCCATGGGGGTAAATGTGCCGCGCCAGATTTCCACAGCGCCGTCTTTATCTTCGATATAATATTTCTTGGTGTTGGTATAGCTGGAAAAAACCAACAGCAGGATGATGGCACAAAAGCCGACAATTCCGATTTTGATGGGGTTGAAGCCGCTGCCCATGCCGGCTTCCGTTTCCGCCGGTGGCGGCGGCATTTGTTCGGCGGCTTTGCGTTTGGCTTCTTCCTCGGCTTTCCGCTTGGCTTCCTCTTCGGCCTTGCGCTTGGCTTCCTCTTCGGCCTTGCGCTTGGCGTCTTCCTCGGCCTTGCGCTTGGCGTCCTCCTCGGCCTTGCGCTTGGCTTCCTCTTCGGCCTTGCGTTTGGCCTCTTCCTCGGCCTTGCGCTTGGCTTCCTCTTCGGCCTTGCGTTTGGCTTCCTCTTCGGCCTTGCGTTTGGCCTCTTCATCGGCTTTCCGCTTGGCTTCCGCTTCAGCCTCGGCGGCAAGTTCAGCCGCGTATTTCTCGCCGGCCGCCTTTATTTCGGCCCAGTCGAATTTGCGTTGCAGGGATTCTTTGGCTATCTTGGCCTCCGCATCGCTCATGCCGGCGAAAAAAGACGGGGCTTCATAATCGGAGCCCTTGCGGGTAACCGCCGGTGGCTTATAAACGTCGGTCACCGGGTAGGTTTCAATTTTTTTCCAGAGCAGCTCTTTACGGGTCAGCTTCTTGGCAACCGGTTTCTTTTTGGCCGGAGCCTTTTTAGCCGTCTTCTTGGCTTTGGCGGGAGCCGCTTTTTTGGCAGTGGCGGCTTTGGATGGCGTTGCTGCTTTTTTGGCCGTGGTTTTCTTGGCGGCGGTGGCTTTTTTCGTTTTGGTCGCGGTCGTCTTCTTGGCCGCCGTGGTTTTTTTGGCCGAGGCTTTTTTGCTGGTGGTTTTTTTCGCAGCCGTTTTCTTTTTGGCCGGCTTCTCTTTGTCCGCTTTAGCCGCCGCTTTTTTCTTGGAAGTGGATTCGAGTAAGCTGTCTTTTCCCATAGAAACCCCTCTTAATAATTGTTGATGCCGCCGTAAGAAAACGAGTTCCGTGTTGTTCCAACGATCACGGTTGCGTATGCCGGGGGGTGGTTAGCAGAATTGATTCTGTCTCATCCCCGGCTCGCTTGGCATGCGTCCACATGCGTAGCGGCATGTGGCCAGCCCCGCTTTGATTTTGACGCAATATTGACGGTCTCGTAAAAAGTCCGATATCGGCGTTACGCTTCAACCCTCGTCACTGCGGCGTACGCTAAGTACGCCTCATTCCTCGGGATTCGCAAGCCTTGATCTCGAACGTTTTACGAAACCGTCCCAAATTTGACTTTTTACGAGACCATCAATAGTGCAGGCCCATCCGTGATGCAGCCAGAAAAAGGAAGGCTTATTAAACTATGTTCCATACAAGATTTGATCCTGAATTGGCAATGATTAATTTGCCGGAAAAAGCAAAATCCGCTATGGTCACAGCGCGGTTCGGGTAAAATCCGCCGTCTTTGCAGGGGAAAAGCTTCAATGGGAATTAATCAAGCAATATCAGATAAGTATGACCAGTTAAAACGCCAGTTGGGAGGGCTTCCGGCCCTGGCGGTGGCCTTTTCCGGAGGGGTGGACAGTTCCCTTCTGCTGGCCGCCGCCGTCGACGTGCTGGGCCAGCGGGTCGTTGCCCTGACGGCGGATTCCGTTCTGCACCCGTCCCGGGAAATCCAGGCGGCGGTGGCAATTGCCGGCCGCCTGAACGTTCGCCAGCGCATCATTCGAACGGACGAAATGGACGATCCCGATTTTCGGGCCAATACCCGCGATCGCTGCTACATCTGCAAAAAGATGATCTTCAGCCGCCTCATGTCCGAGGCTGTCGCGATGGGGATCGACCGTATGGCCCACGGTGTCAACATGGATGATTTCGACGACTACCGGCCCGGATTGCGTGCCGCCTCGGAAATGGAAATTCTTGCCCCGCTGGCGGATGCCCGGCTGACCAAGGCCGAAATACGCCTGCTGGCCAGGGAGCGGGGCCTGCCAAACTGGAACCGGCCGGCCATGGCCTGCCTGGCGTCCCGCATCCCCTATGGCACCGAACTCAGCCCGTTGCTGCTGGCCCGGGTGGAAGCGGCCGAGAATCTTGTGGCCGACATGGGTTTCCTGGGCGGGCGTGTCCGATGCCATGGGGACGTGGCCCGCATCGAGCTGGCGGGTCCCGACGATATGGCGCGGGCCCTTGCCGATCACCATCGGCGCCGACTGGTCGAGGGGTTGCAATCCATTGGTTTCCGTTATGTGGCGCTCGATATGGAGGGCTATCGCCAGGGGAGCCTGAATGCCGCTTTGTCTGACGATTCCTCCGGAAGATGATGCGTTCCATCATGTCCCATTTTTTCAGAAAGGCCAAATCCGGGGAATCAGGATAGCGCCTCCGGTGAGGACCAGGAGATTGAGCGGAAGGCCCAGCTTGAGGTAGTCTGCAAAACGATAGTTGCCCGGACCGTAGACCATGAGATTGGTCTGGTAGCCGATGGGTGAGGCAAAACAGGCGCTGGCCCCGAAGCACACGGCCATCACAAATGGGCGCGGATCGACCCCCAGCGACAGGGCCGTGGAAATAGCTACGGGCAGCAGCAGGACCGCGGTGGCATTGTTGCTCAGGATCTGGGTGCCGACACTGGTCAGCAGCAGAAAGCCTGCCAGGACGATGGAGGGCCCGGCACCGGTGAAAAACTGCAGAAAAGCGTGGGCATAAAAATCCGTGGCGCCTGTTTTCTGCATGGCCTGCCCCAGCGCAATGGTGCCGATAATCAACAGCAGAACGTCGGCCCGCAACTCCCGATAAGCGGTTCGCAGCTGCAGGCATCCTGTCAGAATCATCAAGAGTACACCGGCCAGGGCCGCCACCATGATGGAGAGCAGGCCCGTGGCGGCGGCGGTCACCACACCGCCGAAGATCATCAGGGCCCGGCTGGCCAGGCGTTTGTGGATAATTTCGTGATGGACATCTTCGATGACGATGAAGTTGCCTTCGCTGCGCAGGCGTTCCAGCTGTGTTATCGGTGCACGCACCAGCAGGATGTCCCCCACGCGCAGATGCCGTTGGTGGATTTTTAAGCCGGCATAGTGATGGCTGCGACGTTTCATGGCCAGAATCTGGAAGGTTTCATCGTCGAACAGGTATGTGTCCGGCACTTTGACCCCCAGCAGACCGGACTGGGGCGGCACGACGAGCTCCACGATCAGGTGCTCAGCGTCGGTGCCCCTGTTCGTCAAATCGGCATCTTCGTGGGGCAGCTCGGCCAGGCCTTCCGCCAGAACGGCCACCAGGTCGGTAGCCGAGCTCTTCACCAGCAGCAGGTCATCGGCCTCAAACTGCAGCCAGCTTTCATCCGGATAATGGATGTCGGACTGCCGCACGACCTCGATGATCTCCAGGGACGCATAGGGGGCGGTCAGGGCGCCGGGGGACTGGCCGATCAGGGAGCTGTTTTCCGTAACGAGAAGCTCCGCCAGATAGGTCTGGTTTTCCCCGTCGTCGATGTGACAGGTGGCGGCGGCATGGCCGGGCATGAAGCGTGTGGATGTCAGGGTCAGAAAAATAATTCCCACGACGGCGACCGGCAGCCCCACCCAGGCCAGTTCGAACATCCCGATGGGCGCATAGCCGGCCTGGACACTGAGGTCGCTGACGATAATGTTGGTGGAGGTCCCCACCAGTGTGCAGGTGCCCGCCAGGATGGAGGCATACGAGACCGGGATCAGAAACTTGGAGGGGCTCATCCCGTATTCGCAGCTGAGCGCCATCATGATGGGGATAAAAAGCACCACCACCGGCGTGTTGTTGATGAAGGCCGACGCGGCCGCCACGATCACCAGGCTCATGAAAAGGGCCAGACGGTGGTTGCCCCGGGATAGGGCAATGACCCGTTGACCGATAAAGCCCACGGCGCCGGTCCGGATCATGCCCCGGCTCATGAGGAACATGGCCCCCACTGTAATGACGGCCGGGCTGGCGAACCCGGCCACGGCCTCGCTCGGCTCCAGAATGCCCGTCACGGCCAGGGCCACCATGATGCCCACGGCCACCAGATCCACCGGAGCTTTGTCCGTGATCAGGAGCACCAGGGTAATCAGCAGGATTGCCGTTACCAGCCAGATTGCCATGGGACTGCCTCCTCAACATGGATGTCTGAAGATATCACGATTGCGCGTCGCTCCGGCGGGCTTCCTAACCGGCAACCAAGGCCCGGCCATGGAAAAGCGGTTAAGGGATATGATTGTCCATAATGACCATCCGAGGGGCAATCGGCAAGCGAATTTATTCAATCCTGGTGCGGCGGGTCATTGCCCGGGGTTGCCCCGGAGGCATGATGGGTATATGGAATCCGTAACGAGAGAAGATGCATTCAAAGCGAACCCGGATATGTCACGGTTTCGAGATGTTCATTGGCAAGCCCCTGATAACGCCGCCGGGGGGCATCTCGGACGCGCCCGCAGGGTGAAATTTTTTCTGCCTTTTTGGAAAGCAGCGCAGGTTACAAACAGTTACCGAAAAATCAAACCTCGAATAGCGCTTATGACGCCTCTATTAAAAATTGAAACGCCGGCTGTGGTCGTCGACAGGCCAGCTCTCGACGACAACATCCGGCAGATGCAGGCGCGCGCCCGAACGCACGGCCTCAGGCTGAGACCCCATATCAAAACCCACAAATGTCTGGCCATCGCCCGGTTGCAGATGGCGGCCGGGGCCTGCGGCATTACGGCGGCCAAGGTAGATGAAGCCCTGCCGTTTATCCGCGACGGCATTGCTTCGGTGACCCTGGCGCAACCCCAGATGATCGCGGCCAAACTGGATCGCATTATGGCCGCGGCCAAAGCGTACCATTGCGATCTACGGTTGATCGTGGACAGTCAGGCCGGGCTCGATCTCCTGGCCGCACGGGCCGCCGAACTTGGTTGCGCGCCGGGGGTCTCCATCAAAATTGATGTGGGCCTGCACCGCTGCGGCCTGCTGCCCGATGATCCGGCTATTGTGGCCCTGGCCCAGGCGCTCCATCGTCACCCGGCACTGCGCTTTGTCGGTTTGCTGTCCCATGCCGGCCATGCCTATGGCGCCGAGGATGGCCGGAAAGTTGCGGCCATCGCCGAGGAGGAACGGCGCATCATGCTGGCCGTGGCCCACCGCCTGGAGAAAGCCGGTGTGCCGGTTCCGGAAATATCTGTCGGGGCGACGCCTACCGTGCTGGCCGCTGACCGATTTGACGGCATCACCGAAATTCGGCCGGGCAATTATGTGGTCATGGACCAGACCCCCTGGCGCCTTGGGTTGGTATCGCGCTCCCAAATCGCCCTGACGGTTTTGACCACGGTGATCAGCCGGAATGCGGATTACCTGATCACCGATGCCGGATCCAAAACCTTCAGCTCGGATCGAGGGGCCCACGGCTCAGAAGGGGTTGCAGGATTCGGCGCGGGCTGGCCGCTGGAATCATTTGGCGAGGCGTCCCCGGCCCTGTCCCTGGTGCGGTTGTCGGAAGAACACGGGTTCTTTGCCCGGGACGATCGCGATATCCCTCTGGGCACCTGCCTGCAGGTCATTCCGAACCACGCCTGCCCGGTGGTCAATCTTGCCCGGACCTTGGTGGTTCTGGACCGGGAAACCGTTTACGAATGGCCGGTGGAAGCCCGTGCATGCGTGCGCTGAGCCAATCCGGCAGAAGGAAGCTCATGGACAATAATGCCTACGAAACCCTTCCTCGTGATGACGCGGCAGCGCCGGCACGGCCATCCGCAACACTGGTCCTGCTGAGGGAGGGCACGGATGATCTGGAGGTGCTGCTGCTGCGACGGGGGGAGCAACTGTCCGCCTTTGCGGGTGCCTGGGTGTTTCCCGGCGGTGTCATGGAACCGGGCGACCGCCGCGATCCTGATGCACTCTCGATGCAGGCGACCGCGCGGTTTACGGCCGTCCGGGAGTTGAAAGAGGAAACCGGATTGGACACCGACCCCGCCGCCCTCGTACCGCTGTCGCGCTGGACAGCGCCCGTAATCATGCCCAAACGGTTCGACACCTGGTTTTTCCTGGCCCGGGCGTCGGCTTCACCGGTAAGGGTCGATCAGGGGGAAATCCACGATCATCGCTGGATGCCCCCCGGCAAAGCCCTGGAACACCATCGGGCCGGCCGCATGTCTTTTTTCCCGCCGACCTGGGTCACCCTGCACCATTTGAGTGCGTTTCACGGCTGCGATGCGGCCTTTGCGGCGGCCGCTGCCCGGTCGCCCTTTCACTATGCCCCCCGGGTGGAGCGAGAGGGTGCGGATATGTGTTTTCTCTACGGCGGTGACGCGGCCTACGACCATGGCCCCATCGATCAGCCGGGACCGCGGCATCGTCTGTGGGTGCGGGACAGCGGGTGGCGCTACGAGCGAACCGGGGATGATGAACTGGCCGCAACCCATTGAACAGGGTAACCCTGGCCGTTGGTTTGGCCGCCGGCCTTGACACCCCGGCCGGTTTGGACGACAAGGGGCGGCATGCCATTGGCGGCAGACCTGTTTGACAGGGACGGCCGCTGCAGGGAAGCATCATCAATGAATTGGCGAAGAACCATACCATAAGGGGAGAATACGGCCATGATCGTTGTGACGGGTGGCGCCGGGTTTATCGGCAGTGCGCTGGTCTGGGAACTCAACCGGCGCGGTGAGGACGATATCCTTGTCGTCGACCATTTGGGTGAAACGGAAAAATGGAAAAATCTGGTGGGACTGCGGTTCAACGATTACCTGGATAAATCCGTTTTCATCGACCGGCTCACCCGGGATCATTTCGGTGATCGCCTGCGGGCCATCCTGCATCTGGGCGCCTGTTCGGCCACCACGGAAAAGGATGCCGATTATCTGATCGAGAACAACTACCGCTACACGGCGCGTATTGCGGCCTGGCGTGAAAGCCGACCCCGCTGCCGTCTGATCTATGCTTCCAGTGCCGCCACCTACGGCGATGGCGCCCAGGGCTATGCGGACGATGAAACGGCTTTGCCGAACCTGCGCCCCCTCAACATGTACGGCTATTCCAAACATTTGTTCGACCTGCTGGCCTTGCGCAAAGGGTGGTTGAAGGACATCGTCGGGCTGAAATACTTCAATGTTTTCGGACCCAACGAATACCACAAGGACGACATGCGCAGTGTGATCAACAAGGCTTATCCCCAGGTGCGTGACGAGGGGCGGATCCGCCTTTTCAAATCCCATCGCCCGGATTATGCCGACGGCGAGCAGCTCCGCGATTTCATCTATGTCAAAGATGCGATTGCCATGACCCTGTTTTTCCTGGACCATCCTGACATCGGCGGGATCTACAACATCGGCACCGGCCGGGCCCAGTCCTGGAACGACGTGGCCGCCGCCCTCTTCAAAGCGGCCGGCCGTCCGCTGCATATCGATTACATTCCCATGCCGGAGCACCTGCAGGGAAAATACCAGTATTACACCTGTGCCGATCTGAGCAAATTGCAGGCGGCCGGGTGGTCGCAGCCCTGCCGGTCCCTGGAAGACGCGGTAGATGATTATGTTCGCCGGTACCTTGCGATGGATGCTCATTTATCTTTGGCCTGATGGTCGACTTGCCGGTATGGCATTTTCATGCTGTCCGGAAAAGGAAAGGACGGGTCCGTTGTGAATACGACGGCGGTCTTCCTGGTGCTGATATCGGCCGCCATGCACGCCGTCCGGAATTATTTGACCAAGACGGCGCAAGACAAACAGGCTTTCGTGTGGTGGTATGAATTGCTGGGGCTGGCCTTTTTTGCCCCGCTTTTTGCCTATGGCCTCTGGCAGCAAGTGTTTACCCTGCATCATATCTGGCCCATCGCCATCCTTTCCGGCCTGTTTCACTTTCTTTACTGGTTGTGGCTGTCCCATTCCCTGCAGGCCGGCGACTTGTCGCACGTCTATCCCATCTCTCGATCGGCGCCGGCCCTGGTCTTTTTAATTGCGGTGGCCTTCATGGGGGAGGATGTCAGCTGGCCAGGGGCGGTCGGTATTCTTCTCGCGGGGCTGGGGGTTTACAGCATCAGTCTGGAGCGGCTCACCTTTGGGGCTTTGGCCCAGCCTCTGCGGAATTTGCGAAGCGATGCCGCCACGCGCTATGCTTTTTTGACCCTGATTGCCGTGACCGGTTATTCCATCGTGGACAAACAGGCGGTCATGCGGTTTCACCCTGTGGCCTTCGCGTTTATTTATCCCTGGTTCAGCATGGCGCTGTTGTCGGGCTACATGGCCCTGGCCAAAAAGGGCGATGCCCTGCGCCGTGAGTGGCGGACAAACCGTCTTGCCATCCTGATTTGCGGGGTGTTGGGTATTTTCGGATATTTTCTGATCCTGACGGCGCTGTCCTTCGAGCGTATCAGTTATGTGGTCGGGTTGCGCCAGATCAGCATTGTTTTTTCAGTGCTCTTGGGGGTGGTGCTTCTCAAAGAACGCCACGGCCGGCAACGGGTGATATCGTCCGTCATGATTTTCATCGGGGTCTACCTGATCGCCCGGGTCGGATGACGGTCAGTCGGTCAGCCAGGACCGGCGGCAAGGTCAGGCCTTCGGAGAGCCACTTCGACCAGTTGGAAGGGAGGATAGCGTATGTTCGAAAAGGTTACGGCGGCACGACGGCGCCTGGAAGGCCAGGCGCATTTGACGCCCGTCATGACGTCCGCGACACTCGACGGCCGGGTCGGGGCCAACGTCTTCTGTAAATGCGAAAATTTTCAGCGCATCGGTGCCTTTAAATTCCGCGGTGCCTTCAATGCCGTGTCCTGTCTGCCGGAAGAGGACCGGCAAAAGGGCGTGATTACCTTTTCTTCCGGTAATCATGCCCAGGCGGTGGCCCTCGTGGGGCGTCTGATGAACATTCCCGTCACCGTGGTCATGCCCGAGGATGCTCCCGCCACCAAACGGGAGGCTACGAAAGGCTACGGGGCCGAAGTGATCCTCTACGATCCGGGCAAGGCCTCCCGGGATGAACTGGCCCGCGGGCTCCAGGAAGAACGGGGCGGCATCCTGATTCCCCCTTATGATCACCCGGACATCATTGCCGGCCAGGGGACAGCGACGCTGGAGCTGCACGAACAGGCGGGGCCGCTGGACATGCTGCTGGTGCCGTGCGGCGGCGGAGGTCTGCTGAGCGGTTCGGCGGTGGCGGCGCACGGCGTCATGCCGGGTTGCCGGGTGGTGGGCATCGAGCCGGAGCTGGCCGACGATGCCACGCGCTCCTTTCGGACCGGTATTCTCCATCGGGTGGACAATCCCCGCACCATTGCCGACGGGACGCGAACGCCGTCCCTGGGCGAGCACACCTTTCCCCTGGTCCGCGAATACGTCAGCGACATGCAGACCGTTTCCGAAGAGGCCATCATGGCGGCTGTCCGGTTTCTTTTTTACCGCATGAAACTGGTTGTCGAACCTTCAGGTGCGCTGGGGGTGGCGGCCCTGCTGAGCAAGGCTGTGCAACCGGAAGGCCGTGTCGGCGTCCTATTGAGCGGGGGCAACATCGACGGCCCGACCATGACCCGCATCCTCAGCGCGGCAACGGGTGACGGCTGACAACAAAGAACGGCGATATCCGGTGGTTGCAATGCCCACTAAATGGGGTTAGGTTGTTGGCGTCGCATTGACAACGCTCTACCATCAAGGCGCCGCGCGTTGTGCGGCCGTAATGACCATCCTACAGGGGCCTGATCGATCTATCCATGCAGCTTGAGTGCCGGAATATCAGTTTTCGTTATCCCGGGGCGGACGCGGACGTCTTCGATGACCTCACCTTTCAAATGTCCGGTCCGGGATTCAATGCCCTCTTCGGACCGTCGGGGGTCGGCAAAACCTCCATTGCCCGCATGCTGACCGGCGACCTGGATAACTTTTCCGGCCATTTGCGGGCCCGCGGCATCGATCGTATCCTCTATTCCTACAATCTCGAACGGCTTCCCGGCTGGTCGGCCATCGGCAAACACCTCGCGCGCATTTCCACACCGGACCGGCAGGCGAAAAAAGAACAACTGGTCGACCTGTTCGGCATGACCCCCTTTCTGGGGGCGCGTTTTTCGCAGCTTTCCTTGGGCCAGAAGAACCGCATCAACCTGATCCGCTATCTTCTGCAGGATTTCCACATGCTGATCATGGACGAGAGCCTGGCCAACGTGGATGAACTGACCCGCGAAAAAATCATTCTCCACATGAAAGCGCTCTTTCCCGACAAATTCTTTGTCTACATCTCCCACAACATTATCGAAGTCTCCAAGTTCTGCCGGGAAATCCTGGTGCTGGCAGGCCCCGGTAATAAACGTCCGGCCACCATCGTGCACGGGCAGGACCAGCACCTCGGACAGCCGCTGGAGAAGCAGCATCTGGAAACCACCATGCTGGAGATCATGAATGCTGCCTAGACGGGTCTACCAGTTTCTCATCATTTACGCGCTGGGTCTTTCCCTGCTGCTCATCATCAAATATGCACTGAATCTGTCCAATTATGTCATCCCCGGTCCGCTGGAGATCTGGGAGACTTGCCGGGAGGTAACCCGGCGCTACCTGTCCGATGTCATGGATACCATGTCCGTGGCCATTATCGGGCAGGTCCTGTCGATCTGTATGGCCGGTTTTATCGGTATTGTCGGCCGCCAGACCACCTGGCTGGGATCCTTTGTCAAGGTGGCCGCCTATAATGTCCAGGCCTACCCCATTGTGGCCCTGGCCCCCATTATTTTTATTCTGCTGGGCGACGGGTTCCTTTCCCGATTACTGATCGCCGCCATGATTTGTTATTTCCCGCTGTTGCTTTCCGTTCTGGGCATCATGTCCGAACCGGTAAGCGACATCGAGCACTTCTATCGCATGACCGGTCGGATGCGCTGGCAATTGGAAGTCAAGATCCGCGCTTTTGAGAATATCGGTAAATTGACCACCGTGATCGCCGGCAGCGCCACCCTGGCCATGGCCGGCACGATCGTGGCGGAGTTTATCGCGGCCAACGCCGGCATCGGCTACAGTATTCGGATTGCCCTTTACCAGAGCGATCTGGGAAAAATCCTGGTGGCGTTGTTCTTGATCGGGATATCGCTATCCGTCTACCAGGGGCTTCTCGAATGGCTGGGGATGGCTGTCCGCAAAGCCTGGGAGAGCAAGTGAGGTCAATGGAACGCCTTGAATCGAAACGGGCCGGGAGGAGGATGATATGCGTCACTATCGCGTAATGACGATGGTGTGGAGCGTCGTCGTGAGTCTGGTGATCGTTGCGGCAAGTGCCCCGGGGGTGATGGGGGCCGAAAAACTCAACTATCGCCTGAAGTGGCTTTTCAACACCAGCGTGGTGGGGGATCTCTACGCCGATGTGCGGGGCGATTTCGCGGCTGCCGGCCTGGATGTTACCGTCAAGGCCGGTGGGCCCGAGCGGGACGCCATCAAGGAACTCGAACTGGGGCAGGCCCAGTTCGGGGTCGCATCCGCCGACCAGGTGATTCGCGCCATGGCCAAAGGGGCGCCGGTGGTGGTGATTGCGCAGCTCTTCCAGGTCAACCCGCTGCAATGGATCTATCGCCAGGCCGATCCCCCCATCGAAGGGCTGGAGGATCTGCGGGGCCGCACCATCGGCATCACCTATGGCGGCAACGACGAAACCATCATGCGCACCCTGCTGGCCAAAGCCGGCCTGACCGAAAAAGAGGTCCGCCTTTTCAGCGTGCGTTACGACTACACGCCTTTCTATCAGAAAAAAGTGGACATCTGGCCGGTGTATCGCAATACCCAGGGCATCGTCATCGGCCGAAAGATGGCCGCGAACGGGGATCCGGTGCGGTTTTTGATCCCGTCGCGATTCGGCGTTAAGTTTGTGGCCAACTCCGTGGTGACCTCCCGCCAGATGGTCCAGCAGCGCCCGGACACGGTCAAGCGGTTTATCAAGGCCCTGCTCAAGGGCTGGGAAACGGCCCTCGATCCGGCCAAGAGTGACCTGGTTGTCCAGATGCTGCAGGAATTCGACAAGGATACGCCGCGCCCGCTACTGGCAGAGCAGCTCGCGATCACGCGCACTCTGGTCAAACCGCAGCCGGGTCTATCCATTGGCACCATCGACGCCGATGCCTGGGCCCAGACCGAACAGATCATGTACGACCAGAAACAGATCGTCAAACGGGTGAATGTCCGAACGGTTCTGATGCCGGGATTTGCCTCTGAATAGGTGTCAATAAGGGTGGATGAGGCAATTCTCATTGGAGTGATGTTGAAGATGTCACCGCAAGAGAGGCTTGAGGAGAGGCGCCTTTTCTTGATAAACCTTGACGCCTATTGTTTCTCGTGATTGGAGCATCCCCCTTCCAGGGGGAACCCAAAGCTGGGTCCTCCGGGCCCGGATATATACTCCGCAACACAGGAAGGACGCATGACACACGCTTTTTGGGACTGGTGGCAGCATCTGCCCCGCAGCATCGATCCGAATCTTTTTTCCATCGGCTCTTTTCAACTCCGTTACTATGGTTTGATGTATATCGTTGCCTTTGCGCTCACCTACATTCTTCTGGTTTACCGGGCGCGCAAAGACGGATTTGATGATTATACCCCCGAACGAATCCAGGACCTGATGGTCTGGTTCATTGTCGGGACGATTTTGGGGGGGCGCCTGGGCTACGTGATCTTTTACGATTTGGCCTATTTTGCCGCCCATCCCCTTAAGATCGTTTTGCCCTTCGAATTTGCCAACGGGTTCCGTTTTACCGGCATTTCCGGCATGTCCTATCACGGCGGGGTGATCGGCGTGGTTACGGCCGGCTATCTGTTCAGTCGCCGGCGCAAGGTTTCGTTTGTAAAAATGATCGATTTCGTGGCCCCGGCCGCGCCCCTGGGCTACACCTTCGGGCGCCTGGGCAACTTCATCAACGGGGAACTCTATGGGCGGGCCACCACGGTTCCCTGGGGCATGTTTTTCCCGTTGGATCCCACGGGGCAGCTGCGGCACCCGTCTCAGTTGTACGAGGCTTTTTTCGAAGGGATTTTTCTCTTCCTGGTGTTGTGGACGGTGCGCAACCAGCCGCGCTGCCGGGGAGGTCTTTTGGGTCTCTATCTCATCGGCTACGGCCTGGTGCGTTTCGGCATTGAATTTTTTCGGGAGCCGGATCCGCACCTCATGTTCGTTCTGGGGCCCTTCACCATGGGGCAGGTGCTGTGCGGCACCATGATACTGGTGGGTGTCGGGGCTTATGTCATCGGCTATCGGATGGCCGGCCGGGTGGCATCGCAATGAATAGGGGCGGGACAGTCGGATCTATCCGGGTCGCCTTTACCGTGGAACACGCGGATATTTGATAAATTCGCCATTTTTTGATAGGCGGTACAGATTCCATTTTTCATCAAATTCGGGAATAGTGCGTGATCCCGGCGACAATAAATACGAATATAATATTGGAATTTTGCCAATACGCGGTTTACACCATTAGAAAAAGGAGAGTGAGAAATGGCGACAAGCGACGCAGAAGGGAAAAAAGCGCTCTGGTTGTTAATTGAGGAGAGGATTGTACAGCTTGATCCGTCGGCTTTGTCCGGGGATCGTGAAGCCGCCGTGAAGCAGATTGCCGGTGAGCTGGATGATGCGGGATACAATGTGTCGCGCCATGGCGGTAATTTGATGAAATTGCGCTTTGCGCTGGACAAAGCCCGCCAGGCCGGCAGCCCCCTGTTGAAGGATTTCAACGCAGCGATTTCGGCCTTTACCCTGGAAGATGTGGATGATCCCTATGCGGCCACGAACCGTCTTCTTGATAAATTGGGGGCGACCTGGCCGGAGCTGCAAACTTCCGAGCGCCGACCGGACGTGGTCGCGATTGTCGAACAGACCAAACTCGATCTGTTGATTGCCAAGGCCAAGGGGCTCGCAGGGGATGAGGGCATCCGCCTGCTTATCGAGGAAGAGGTGGATTTTGCCGTGATCGTCAGTGCCCTGGAGATCACCGATGAGAAACTCAATGAGGTGCATGAGCAGATCAAAAAGGAGCGCGCCGAAAGGGCCCGTGTCGCAGAGCTTCTCGAGAAGGTGGCCGATAAATCCAACGAAGAAAAAGTTCGTTTCCTTTTTGAAAAAGAAGTTGCCGAGGCGTTGATGCTCGAAATGGCCGGTGTCGACCAGGGGGACATCGATGCCGCCAAAAAGGCCATGGAAGAAGAGATCAAGGAAAAGCAACGCCTGGCTGAAGAAGAAGCCGCCCGCAAAAAGGCTGAGGCGGAAGGACCGTCTCTGGACGATATCCCGTCGGACCAGATGCTCTATTTTATCGAATCCATCCGTGAAATCATGGAGTTCAGCGATCAGGAGAAAGAAATCCGGGTGATGTGTGAACAGAGCGCCATCCCCAAGGCCCTGGTGGACATCGCCGTATCGGAGCCTGACAAGCTGGATGAACTCGAGAAAAATGCGGAGGGATAGGATAGGGGCTTGTACTTGATCGCAATGGACCGCAGCCCGGCGGTCTGATGCCCCGATTCGGTAAGCAAGTTATAATTCGTAGCCCGATGAACAAGACCAACCTCCAGCAAGTGGGGGTTGGTCTTGCGCGTTTTGATCCGTCCGCCACGCTGATGCTCGGCGCGGGGCAATGGGAAAATCAAAACTCAAAAGGGCAAACCATTTATTTGGTCCAGAAAACCTGGTCCTCTGGGCCAGGTCAGAGATAATTGGCTCCGCCGTAATCATCGTATAGAAATTCAGGCGTCAGAATCCAGAAGTCAGAATAAGGTTTTCGCCTTCTGGCTCCTGAATTCTGTCTTCTGACGCCTATTGTCTCTCGTGATTGGAGCATCCCCCCTTCCAGGGGGAACCCAAAGCATTTCAACCTTTGCCGCGACAGGGATCAGGCCAGGTCGAAGCGGTCAAGGTTCATGACCTTGTGCCAGACCGCCACGAAGTCCTGCACGAACTTCTCCTGGGAATCTTCGCAGGCATAGACTTCCGCGATGGCCCGGAGCTGGGAGTTCGAACCGAAGACGAGGTCGACACGGGTGCCGGTCCACTTGACGTCGCCCGTGGCGCGGTCTCGCCCTTCAAACACGTCTTCATCACCGGCGGTTGCCTGCCATGCCGTGCCCATGTCGAGCAGATTCACGAAGAAATCATTGGTGAGTGCTTCCGGACGGTTGGTGAAGACACCATGCGGGGACTGACCGACGTTGGCATTCAGGACGCGCATGCCGCCAACGAGAACCGTCATTTCAGGTGCGGTCAGCGTCAGCAGTTGGGCCCGATCCACCAGCAGTTCCTCGGCCGATACGGCGTATTTGTTCTTTTGGTAATTGCGGAATCCGTCGGCTTTCGGTTCGAGGACGGTGAATGATACCGTGTCGGTTTGCTCCTCGGATGCGTCCGTGCGTCCCGGGGTAAAGGGAACGGTGATGTCGTGACCGGCATTCTTGGCGGCCTGTTCGACGGCCGCGCACCCGCCCAGAACGATCACATCCGCCAGCGACACCTTCTTGCCATCGGACTGTGCGCTGTTGAAATCTTTTTGGATGCCCTCGAGGGTCCCCAGCACCGCTTTCAGCTGGGTTGGCTGGTTGATGTCCCAATCCTTCTGCGGGGCGAGGCGGATGCGCGCCCCGTTGGCGCCGCCGCGCATGTCGGAACCGCGGAAGGTGGCCGCCGAGGCCCAGGCCGTTGAAACCAGTTGGGCAACCGACAGGCCCGCGCCCAGGATATTGCTTTTGAGATTCGCGATGTCCTGGGCGTCGATCAGCTTGTGGTCGACCGCCGGCACCGGGTCCTGCCAGATCAGTTCCTCCGCCGGGACTTCCGGGCCGAGATAGCGCGCGCGGGGGCCCATGTCGCGGTGGGTCAGCTTGAACCACGCCCGGGCAAACGCATCGGCGAACGCCTCGGGATTTTCCAGGAAGCGCCGCGCGATGGGCTCGTAGATCTTGTCGAACTTCAGCGAGAGGTCCGCCGTGGTCATCATCGGCCGGTGCATCTTGGACGGGTCATGGGCATCCACGATCATGTCTTCGTCATCCACGTCCTTGGCCAGCCACTGATTGGCGCCGGCCGGGCTCTTGACCAGTTCCCAGTCGTATTTGAACAGCACTTTCAGATATCCCATATCCCATTGGGTCGGGTTCGGTTTCCAGGCGCCTTCGATGCCGCTGCTGATGGTATCGCCACCTTTGCCGCTGCCGAAGTTGCTCCGCCAGCCGAGGCCCTGCGCTTCGATGCCGGCGGCCTCGGGCTCGGGACCCACATGGGCCGCATCACCGGCGCCGTGGCACTTGCCGAAAGTGTGCCCGCCGGCGACGAGCGCCACGGTCTCTTCGTCGTTCATGGCCATGCGCGCGAAGGTTTCACGGACGTCACGACCCGAAGCGACCGGATCCGGATTGCCGTCCGGGCCTTCCGGGTTTACGTAAATCAGGCCCATCTGCACGGCCGCCAGGGGATTTTCCAGATCCCGGTCGCCGGAATAACGGCTCTTGGGCTTGTCGCTCGTGGCCAGCCATTCCTCTTCGGCGCCCCAGTAGATATCCTCCTCCGGTTCCCAGATGTCCGCGCGTCCGCCGGCGAAACCGAAGGTCTTGAATCCCATGGACTCGAGGGCGCAGTTGCCGGCCAGGATCATGAGGTCGGCCCAGGAAATCTTGCGGCCGTATTTCTGTTTGATCGGCCAGAGCAACCGGCGCGCCTTGTCGAGGTTCACGTTGTCGGGCCAGCTGTTGAGGGGGGCAAAGCGCTGGTTGCCCGTGCCGCCCCCGCCCCGTCCGTCGCCCATGCGATAGGTGCCGGCGCTGTGCCACGCCATCCGGATGAAAAGCCCTCCGTAGTGACCGTAGTCGGCCGGCCACCAGTCCTGGGAGTCGGTCATCAGGGCATAGAGGTCATTCTTCAGGGCGGCCAGGTCGAGTTTCTTGAATTCCTCCGCGTAATTGAACGCCTCGCCCATGGGATTGCCTTTGAGCGAGTGCTGATGCAGTATCCTGAGGTTCAACTGGTTCGGCCACCAGTCCCGGTTCGACGTGCCGCCGCCGGCAACCGGGTTGCTGGTTCTACCCGTTACCGGGCACTTGCTTTCGTTTGCCATAACGTTGTCTCCTTTCATTGTCGGTAAGGATCGAATGCGCTGTTGAACAGCAAGGCGATTGTGCCATGGTCTCTAACCCGAACATTTTTTAAGCACCCATTCCGGGGCTGGCGGTCATGACATACTGATGCACAGCAACCGGGGCACCAAGTTCTCAAGGGCCGTTAAGTTACAGAAATACAATATTAAATGATAATGACTATCAATAGATGGCTGGCAAAAATTTTATTCTATTTTTGCCAGCCGATAACGGCCATACCGATAAGTTGCGATTAATAGCTAAGGATTTTGTAGAAGTCGCTGAGGCGACTTATGGTGTCATTGCATCCAGGCCATTCAGGTCTGGAGAGACTATTTTTTGCATTTGATACGAATGATGTGCGGATGGGGGAAGCATGTTTCCATCATAACGGTCGTTCTGTCCGGAATCTCGACGCAAGCGCTCCGCCAAATCATCCCATCAATATAATTCCACTGCGCACAGTGGCAAGCCCCCGATCGGAATGTCCTTTCCCATCTTCTGAAAGGATCCCATATCAAATGATAATAATTATTATTTAACAGCGGTTTGATTTATTGTCAAGTTTGATTTCAATCCTGTGGCAAGGGCAACCGCATGGGGGAATTGGGGGCGATTATGACCCGGTATTCTCAGGCTGGCATGATCGACTTGACAGGTGGGGGCCGGCTTCAAGAAATGGCGATGATCTTGACGGCGGATGGTTCGGCCGATGTGCTGCCGGACCGTAAGTCCCTGTACGGGTCTCCAGCGGAGTCTTCCGTCAGCTCTTGCGGCGAACCACCTTCTGCCCCACCGGACAGGCCTGGGTGCAGATCCCGCAGTTGTGACCGCCGTGAAACTGCCGGAAATGCGTTTTCTTGTAATGGTCGCAGGCACGGGCATCAAGCATCACATCCCGGTCTACTCCCGGGGTCCAGCTACCCCCTTGGAGGGCTTTGGCCGGACAGGCTTCGATGCAACGGGTGCATTTTCCGCATCGGCTTTTGGTGACGGGCACAGCCGGTTTTAAAGGGGCATTGGTGAGCACCGTGCCCAGGCGTACCCAGGGCCCCCAATACTTGGTCAGTAGTTGGCAATTTTTCCCCACCCAGCCCAAACCAGCTCGCGTGGCCGCGGTTTTGTGCTGGAAAGCGCCTCGAATGTTCTCCGGATCGCTGCGAACCGAGGCCGGTACGGCCCAGGCCTGGTGCCCGGCGCGTTCGAGAGCACGCACCACCTCGGCGGACAGGGCATCGATACGTTGGTTTACCTGGTCGTATAGGACCGCATAGGCCTGGGTGGGGCCATCGGATAACTGGTCCATGACCCACGGCACCATCTGAAAGATAAAGGCGATGCCCCGGTGAAAACGCCCCAACTCGCCCGGCGTAAGGCCTTCCAGATCGGCGAAACCATAGAGCGTGCACCTGTGGGAAGCGGCGATCGGGGCAAGCTCCTTTTCAAATTGTTCCATGTCTGTCTTCACTCTGCGGTCAGCGTGGCCTGAGTTTTCCCTTGAACCCGGATTGCTCCAGGGCGGCCAGTACCTGGGCGGCGTCGTCGGCATGGCGAAATCCGCCCACCAGAATGGTCGCAGGCGTTGTTTCACTGGCTTGCGGCAATCGGTAGGGAAGGAAGCCGGACGCGATGAGCCGGTTCTCCAGCAATTCGCCGGCCGGATCGCTGGCATCCGGTTTAACGGTGATGGCATAACCAATGGGGGTCAGGAAGGCCTCGGGGAAGCCGTTTCTGGCAATGTCCTCGCGATTTTGTTCCGCCTCCTCGGGTGACGCATAGCATCCGATATAGACGCGGTACCACACCCCGGTGGACCCCATGGTTCCCCGGCCGATAAACGTGGTATGGCCCTGGGAGGCCAGTTCGACACCCAGCTGAAAGGCGTCTTCTTTTTGTTGATAGGACTTGACCTGATAGGCATAGGGATAGCGGCCGTCAACGTCAATGGCCTGGCGCTCGTCGCCTGTATTGGCTTCGGACGCGGCCGGCGGGGTTTCCTCCGGCGGAATAACCGTTTCCGGAGCCGCAGGCGCTTTGGCCGGCGGCGCGGCGGCAGGAGCCGGCGTAAAGGCTGTGCCGGTCGGTATCCGTCGCACATAGGCCCCCTTGAAACGTTTCGGATCGAGTCTTTCTATGGCTTCCTTGGCCGCTGCTACCGAGGGGTAGCCGTTAATGAAAACACGATGCCATTGGCCCTTGTTCGGGACATCGACGGCATGACTGAACGCGCTATAGCCCTCTTCCCTGAGTTGGGCAACCATACGGGTTGCATCGCTGGCCGACTTAACGGCACGGACCTGGATGGTATAAGCGGCGGCGGCAGGAAGATTGGCCATCGGCTGTGGCGCCGTGGCTGGGGTTTCCGTTGCAACAGCCGCTGGCTGGGCGCTGGCGGTTTTAGCGGTTTCCGGATGAGGCGTTTCTTCGGGTGTCTTCTCTGCGGGAGGCGTAGCGGCCTTTTCCGGCTTTTGTTCCGCGGTCGCCGGGGACGGTGTTTCCGTCTCCGGTTGCGTTTCGGCAACCTCGGGGCTGGATGACGCGTCCGGTTCCGGGGCCTTTGCGGTTTCCGATTCGGATGGAGCGACGTCCGGTCCGGGTGCTGTCGCGGGTTCAGGGGCTTCTTTTACTTTCGTCGTCTCACTGGTTGCCGCCGGTGGTTCCGCTTCCGGTTCTTTTACTGGAGGCGTTGCCACCGTGATGGTGACGGTGGCCAGATTCGAAAGCCCGACCGTGTTGCGGGCCCGGAAGGTGAACCGGTCCATCCCCGTAAAACCCGGCCGGGGCGTGTACAACAGATGGGGCAGGGTCCCTTGCAGGGCGCCATGGTAGGGCACAGATTCGATTTCAAAAGTGATCGAGGGATCCGTTTCCGGTTCGGCGGCGAGGATAATCTCCACCGGGAAGCCGGGGGGGGTCTGGAGAGACTGGTTGTAGGCTTCCGGCAATGATGGGGCGGGGGCCGGATCGCTTTGGGCTGTCAGGATGCGCCGGGGCGCTTGATTTGCGGGGGGCGTGGCGGCCGGGAAGTCCGGGACAACTTTTTCGGCGTCAAATGCCGTGGGGGTTGCTATTTTCTGCGTAAAGACCTGTTTGTCCAGGACCTCCAGTGCGCTCTGGAGATCGGTGACGGCGCTCACGGAATGAATGGCGATGGGCTCCCGATAGGGGCGCCCCTCTTCATAGCGGTTCATCCGTTTCACATGCATGGCGATTTGGTCGGTCTGCCGGGCGGAGGCCAGCAGGGAAATAATGCGGTTTTCAATAGCGATAGCTTCGTCGAAGTGTCCGGATTCGGCATGGGCGGCCGCCAGGGTGTCCAGGAAATTGATGTCGGGGGTGGTGCCGACAGCTTTTTGGGCATATGCCACGGCACGACGGCCGTCACGGAGGCGCTCATCCGGCGATGTCGCCATGATCCAGGCCATGTTGTTGAAGACTTCGATATAGTCCGGATTGACTTCCAGGGCCTGGATGTAGTCCCTCATGGCACCGCCGGGGTCCCCCTGGCGGTCCCGGGCATAGCCGCGGTTGTAGAGCGCTTTGGCCGATCGGGGATTGAGGTGCAGGGCTTCGGTGGCATCGGCGATGGCCCGGGTATAGTCCTCCTTGCGCGTCCAGGCCAGACAGCGGTTGCTGTAGGCATCGACATAGCGGGGGTTGATACTGAGGGCCTTGTTGAAATCAGTGATAGCGGCGTCATAGGCGCCGGTGAAAAGGCGGGCAAAACCCCGGTTGTTATACGCTTTGGCCGAACCGGGGTTGATGTCGATGGAACGCGTGCAGTCTTCGATGGCCCCTTCGTAGTCTCCGGTATAAATCCGGGCGAAGCCCCGGTTGTTGAGGGCTTCGAAGTCATTGGGGACGGCCTCTATGGCCAGTGTAAATTTATCGACGGCGGCCGGATAGTTTTTGGCTTTGAGGTCCGCCAGCCCTTTTTCGAACCAGTTTTCGGCGGTGACGCTGGTCGTCCAACCCAGGATAAGAGAACCCAGCAGAACCGTTTGCCCCAACAGGTGCAGCCAACCATGACGTCGGTCTTGTCTCATGCGGCGCGTTTGCATGGCCATCGCTCGTGCGTCCTTTTGAAAATTATCGTTGATGGAAGCCGTCCCCGAATCAGGAATTTCGGATGGCTTCTAAGCGTGCGGCATACTTACGATAATACGACAAAAAACAGAAGAATACAATGCGATGGCCGGCGCTGCCGGGCATACCGCCGAAGGGCCGCGCCCTTTCACGACACCGGTTCCATGCCTTGGGCCAGGTATTTGGCCGCCAGGTCGATATAGACCTGCTTGCCGAAAGCCCACAGTTCCGTGTCTTTGTCGTTGACTTCCCGCACTTCCTGGGCCGGGTTGCCGGCCACCACCATCCCGGCGGCAACGGTCTGGTTGGCCTTCACAACGCTGCCTTCCGCCACGATGGCACGGTCGCCCACCGTGGTCCAGATGCTGAGAATGGCCCCCATGCCGATCACGGCAAGGTCCCCGATGACGCGACCGTGCAGGATCGCGCCGTGCCCTAAGGTTACCCGCTCGCCGATGCGATGCACGTCCCCGGGCGGGCAGTGAATGACCACCCCCTCCTCGACGGCCGTGCCGCTGCCGATTTCAATCCGGCCGTAGTCACCGCGTATGATGGCGCCGTGGCCGATATAACATTGGTCGCCGATGACGACATCACCGATAACGGTTGCCAGTTCACTGACATAGGTTCCCTGACCGACAACGGGTTTCCGACCATCGAAGCGATAGAGCATGGGACCTCCTTGAAAAAGTTGGTGTCAATGGGATGATTTCCGGTTCAGGTGGCGACTGGGAATCGGGTGAGACATCGTTTCTATGGGTAAGGGTGCGAGAAAATGAAATTGCAACCATCCCCCTGATTCCTTGAATTCTTTCGGTAAACCCCGGGTGGGCCCGCCGTGATGAAAGGCGATTGCCGGGAAGGGCGCTTCTAAATCAGGTCCTTGCGCGCATATTTTTCGGCCAGGTCGCCGGCCCAGGGCAGTTTGTAACGTGTATGCTGAAAGGCCTTGATCATGAGGATGATCCATAGAACGAAGGCCAGCAGCGACAGAAGTGGGGCCAGCAGGCCACCGATAAAAGGAACAACCCCCAGGGCGATGCTGGCCAGGGTCAGCGTCCCGAAAACAATGATGGATTGGGTGGCGTGGAAGCGGACGAAGTCACTGTCCTTTTCGATGAGGTAGAGCACCAGGCCGCTGACCCATCCCAGGATGTAGCACAACATTCCGGCGATATTTTCGGAAAGTCCGATCGATGACTTGGGCATGGTGGGGCCACTCCTTTGTTACGGTTAGGGGGAGGGGCGAATGTATTCTTGCTCATTCGCCCATGCCTACGATGACTTGACCGGGGAACCGGCATCGGCTCCCGAATGGTGATGACGTTCCATCCGCTCACGGAAACGATGGGCCACCAGGGTATCCATGATGCTCTGGGTAATATGATAGGCGATGCCCGGAACCAAGGCCATGGGGTAGAGGGCGGCAAAGTGGCCGGCCCATACGATGTAGGAAATGGTCAGGGTTTTCTGGGATGTGTGGATCGTGAACGCCGAAGTGGCGGCCCGGTCGAGTCGAATCAGGCGGGAAAGACCGAAATTCAGGGCCAGGATCAGGACGTGCAGAAAGATCATGAAAACGAAAACCCCGATGATGGCGCTGCCGGCCTCGATGATGCGGGCCGTCGAGCTGGACACGGCATTGAGAACGATCATCAGCACGATGAGTTGATTGAAAATGGAAAAGATCTTTTTGTAGGGCGCAATGGCATCCTTCAAGAAGGGACGCAATACCTGGCCGATGGCGGTGGGCACGAGCACCTTGATGGTCAGGCCGGTCAGCATCTGGACCACCGGCAGGGTGATGGGCGCGTCGCCGAATTGGAGAAACAAATTGAGCAGAAACGGGATCGTGACGATGGACGCCAAGTTGCCCAGAACGCAGATGAAAAGGCTCAGGGGGACATTGCCCAGGGCAATGGCGGTCATCACCGTGCCGGAGGCAATGGTCACCGGCGCCACCCCGATGATCAGGACACCAATGGCCAGGTCCGGGGGGGTGTCGAAGATCATGTTGGCCAGGTAATAGGCGATGACCGGAAAGAGGACCAGGGACGATATCAGGGCGGCCGACAGTACGCGGATATTTTTTAACTGCTCGCCGATACTGGCCGTATCCAGGGTCAGTCCGGTGATGAGGAACCCCACAAAGATGACCACCGTTAAAATGTGATGGGTTTTGACGAAGACCCCCACCGCCGGGAAGGCAAAGGCGATGGTCACCACAACGGCAATACCGACGAAGAACCAGTATTTTTTCAGATAAGCTGCCACAGCACGTTCTCCTGCGATTCAATGGGAAATTGACCAAAAAGTTTCTATATCACACTGAATAAATTTGCCAAGCGGCAGATGGAAGGGAAGGTTGAAAAAAGAGGCTTGGGAGGGCTTCGGCCAAAGCTATGGGCGACGATCAAGCCGGTTTGCGGGCATCGACGACCAGACGGTGATTCATGCAGCCGCGGTCTTCCCGGGAATGAAGGTCGGATTGATCGGTGGTGATCCGGATATCGGCAAAGCCGGCACGGTGTACCAGATCGCTCAATTGGCGGGGTTCGTACAGGCGGATACCGTAGGTTTCGTCCCGGATGGTGCCACGGGCTTTGCTGATGACCAGTTCCCGGGCGCAGACCCGGTTTCCCCGGATTTCCCGCTGGCGGCAGACCACCACATCAGGGCCGATTTCATGCCAGGCGTTGGGAGCCAGGTTTTGTCGTACGGCGGCACCATTCATGACGTCCACCAAAAGGCGGCCGCCCGGGGCCAACAGGCGCCGGCTTTCCTGGAGGATGTGCAGGTCAGCATCCTCATCGGCCAGATAGCCCAGGGAGTTGCCCAGAATCAGGACGATGTCGAAGGCGCCCGATGCCAGGGGGGTGAAGCGGGCATCGCCCTGGATGAAGGCGACGGGCAGGTTTTCCTCGGTGGCGGTTTGATGGCCTTCCGCCAGGAGCACCCGGCTGTAATCCAGAACAGTGCAGGGGCCGCAGCCCCTGCGCTTCAACTCGAGGGTATGGCGCCCGTGGCCCCCGCAAAGGTCGAGGACCCGATGCACGGCTTCCACCGGAACCAGGCGGCTGAAGAGATCGATCTCACGGCGGGTGCGGGCATCATCCCGCACGGTGCGGGCATCCGTGACAAGATAGATGTCGTCAAAGAGGGTTTTCCACCAGTCGGGTTCCACGGCTATTGTCATGACGCCTCCGGGTGCGCGCCGAAGCTGAACAAACCATCCGCTGCAAATATGGCGGGGCCGCCTTTCCAGGGCTGCAGGCGGGCGATGGCCAGCTCCTCGGGTTCGATGGTGATGTAGTCGTCGATTTCGCCGGCCATCCACATGTTCTCCAGTTGCCGGCTGTCGTTCCACATGGCCGTGCCATAGCGTTTCAGGTCATGGATTTGTTCCCGGGTGACGATGCGCGGGCGCAGGGCGATTTTGATGGGGCCCAGCAGATAGGTGAATTTTTCCGCCAGGGCCAGGGCGTGCTGCTGTGCTTCCACTTCGGCCAGATCGGCATAATCGATGCCCATGATGCTGTCGTTGATCCGGTCGACGGCCTCTTTGACGGTCATGTCGGATTGCAGGACGGCCAGGGGCTGCACCCCGCCGCCGCTGCCCACATTGGTGGGCACATCGCCATAGCGGCACAGGAAGCCGAAAGTGCGGTCCGGCCCCACCAGACAGCGGAAATCGGTCTGGCGCGGGACGGCAATCGCCTGTTGGGCGGCATGGTCGATTTCCACCATGGTTTCCGCCCAAAGGGGAAGGGGCACCTTGGCTTGCAGGATATAGCCGCCCTTATCCAGGGCCTGGGCAATGGCGGCGTCGGCATCGGGGTTGACGCCACCGACCTTGACGCCGATACCCGAATAGCCCCGTTCGGGTTTCAGCACCAGGTCGTCCCAGTTATGTCGGGCCCATTCCACCAGATCCGGGATGGATTCCCCCTGCGGCCCAATGGTCCTGCGGGGGAAGAAACGACGGGTCCAGGGGGTGCGGCGAACCGTTTCGGGATCGAAGCGATGGGCATGCTCGCCCGTGATGACTTCGAACATGCTTTTGACGTTGATCGGCTCGGTGCCCCTGGGATTGAGAACCCGGTTTTCCCGGATGGCCTGCATGAGCGGGCTGAGATCGTTCTGGCGGTGCAATTTCAGGAAGACGTCGTTGTTGAAATCCATGAAGACCAGGGACACCGGACGGCCCTGATGGCAGCATACGCCCTTGTGCAGCTCGAATTCATGGGGGGCGGCCAGGATGCCGGTAATACCTTCCAGCCGATCCAGGCGGCGGGCCAGGTTGATGTTTTCCGTGACGTTGTCCAGGGTTTCTTCTTCCGCCACCACGGCCACAAGACCGGTATCGCTGCCGCTGCGATGGCGCAGGACGCCCTCCAGCATGTCGACAAACCCTGCCACCGGACAGAGGAGGGGGTGGTCGAAGTCCAGGGCCACACCGCTGGGGGCTAGGCGAGCGAGTTTATCCCAGACGACGCGGGCGATCTCCTGGGTCGTGCGCTGGTAGTCCCATCCTCCGGGACTGCCAAGGTTCCATTCCGAATGGGCACCAAAGAAACTGGACACGGATGACCTCCTGCCGGCTGGGCCCTGACAGGGCATTGGGAATCACAAGCGGGCTTGCTGGCGTCAGTTTACCCTTGAAAATGTATCAAGACAACCCCGAGGGGGGTAAGGCCGCTTCAAGATGATGAAACGGGATTTCGCCCACCGATAGAATCCGGGCGGCGAACTCTGCCGGCGAGGATGGTGATTTCCCGCAGCGGTCGTAAAGTCGTTTAAACCGTCGCCGTCCCATGGTGTACGCCAGTTGATAGCCCGGTTTGAGGACGTAACGCCGGACCATGGCATTGGCCTGTTTGGCCGGCAGGCCGTTGGCCGTCATCAGCGCGGCGGCCTGATCCAGACTGCGGCGGCGCGTGTGGATCTCCAGGTCGACCCGGCCGCGCAGGGCCCGCCAGAAACGGCGTTTGGCCATCAATAAGTGATCGGTGGGAGTGTGGAAATAGCCGGTCGCGAACAGCAGTTCTTCGCTGAAGCTGGCCCAGCCTTCGTAAAACAGAGGATACTCCACATGGCGGCGGACCGGTCGTGCCTGCTCCCAGCGCCGGTTGTCCAGCAGGTGATGCCCCGGAAAGGTTTCATGGGCGGTCAGCAGGCGATAATCGACCGGGGCAGCGGATTTGCGGGCGGCTTCCATGATGTAGAAAGTGCCGCCCCGGGGGGGATGGCCCGCCGTCATGCTGTAGGCGGCGTTGCTGCGCACCGGCTGCATAAAATCCGGGATCGGTTCGACCCGCACCGGACAGCGTTCAAGGAAAGCGGGGGTGACCAGCCCCAGGTCGGCACAATGAGCGGCCAGGTCGGTGATGGCCTCCTGATACAAGACGCTGATACCGGCGGGGGATGGTGTGGCCGTCGGCAGGCTTGCCACGGCTTCCTGCCATGATGAACCCGGGGCGAGGCGACGGCTCAGGTCGATCAGCCGGGATCGGGTTTCCTGGATTTCATCCGCCTGGGCCTGCCGGATATCGTCGGTGCTCATGGCACAGCGCATGTGGCGGTGCGCGATGCGCTCGTAAAGATCGCGCTCCGGGAGGAAATCTTCTGTTACGGGGATGGTTTCCAGATGCCGGCCGAAGGCCGACAAACTTTCCGCGGATGCCGTTCGAAGACGTTTAGCGGTTGGCAGGTTTTGCAGCCAGGGCAGCAGTTCCCGGACCATCTCGCACCCGAGATCGCGGTAAAGCCTTGGAATCCGCGGGAGGTTTTGGCGGGCCTGATCCAGAAAGCGGGGCAGGTTGCGCAGGCGGTCCTCGAACTCGCCCGGCTTCCCGGACACGGATTCCGCCAGACCAATACCGAGGATGGTAAGATACCAGGTGGGCTGGGTGCGGTGCATACCCACGTCGGTCAATTGTTCGCGCAGGGTAGTGAGAGCGGTTTTCAACGTATCGGCGTCGATACGGTCATCTTGCGTGACCGGCTGGGTTTCCATATCGTCCAGTTGCCCGAGCCACAGCGCCAACTCGCGGTCGAGGGCCTGGAGGGCGTCCGGCGAGAAATCATCCCAAACGTCGGCTTCGCTCTGATCAGCCCGTACCTGGGGGAAGAAATGGAATTCGTCGCTGGCCATGCACACCGGAAACTGCCGGGCCAGCCGCTGGAAAACGGCTTCGGCCAGAGGGGCTATGGATGAATGTGATGGCTTCAGTGTCATAAGCCCTTTGTATTTGGTCCAGAAAACTTGGTCCTCTGGGCCAGGTCAGAGATAATTGGCTCCGCCGTAATCGTCGTATCGGAATTCAGGCGTCAGAATCCAGAATTCAGAATAAGGTTTTCGCCTTCGGCGCAGTCGATCTTTTATAAAAGACGGAGCGAAGCGACATCAAAATCCTTCTGGCTCCTGAATTCTGTCTTCTGACGCCTATTGTTTCTCGTGATTGGAGCATCCCCCTTCCAGGGGGAACCCAAAGCCGGTTCCTCCGGGCCCGGATATATACCCAGACAGCCCGGCCAGATAATCGCTCAGCCGCTGCAACACCTCCGGCAGGTTGTCCCGGCCGAAGCCGATGCGCACGTGTTTGTCGCCGTATTGAAATGGGGTTGACGGCAGCAGCATGATGCCTGCTTGTTCCACCAATCTTTCACAGAAGGCCTCGGCCCCCTCGGGCCGAAGGAATCCGGGGAAGCCGATCGAGCCCCCGGCCGGCCTTCTCCAGCGAAAAATCGTTCCATGCGCGGCCATGAATGTTTCCAGCACGTCCAGGTTGGCCCGGATGCGCACCTGCTGGCGGTTGATGATGGTTTGGCGATTGGCCAGGGCTATGATGCCCAACACTTCACTCGGGGCACTATTGCAGATGGTGGTGTAGTCTTTGAGACGGGCCGTCCTTGCAAGGAATTCCCGGTCCCGGGAGGCCAGCCAGCCGATGCGCAGCCCGGGCAAACCATAGGCTTTGGAAAGACCGGAGAGGGTCACCGCTTTTTCGTAGGCCTCACAGGCGGCCGGCAGGATGGCGCCGGGCTCGATCTCGAGGTGCCGGTACATTTCGTCACTGAAAAGATAAATGCCCCTGTGACGCAGCAGATCGACCAGTGATCTAAATGTGTCCGGCGGCAGCAGTGCGCCGGTGGGGTTGTGGGGGAAATTGACGACCACCAGTCGGGTGTCCGGTTGCAAAAGTGCTTCCAGACGGTCCAGTTCGAATTGCCATTCATGCCCCTCCGCGGGCTTCCAGAAATCCATCCGGCAGCCGATGGTCCGGGGAATTTCATACAGGGACTGGTAGCCGGGAAAGGTGGCGACAACATGGTCGCCCGGTTTGAGCAGGGCGTGCATGGCAAGGAAGATCCCTTCCTCGGGTGTCACCACCAGGGTATCATCGGAATGAAGGCCGGGGTAAGTTCCGCTAATGGCTTGCCGCAGGAGCGGATGCCCCGCACTTTCGGTGTAGCCCAGTTTCAAATCCTCCCATAAGGATCGGGTGCTATCATCGGCCATGTCCAGGAGGTCCTGCATGGCCATGGCTTCGCAGTCCGAACTGGATAGAAGATAGCGGGCGGAGAATTCGTAGCGGGCAAAGTAGCGTTCCAGTTCAAAGGGGGGGATTGGCATCGTTTTATCCTCAGATTAATTTTAGGTATGCTTATAATGGCTGTAGAGAAGATATTGTCGTTTTGTTAAGGAGATTTTTTGAAATGTTACTTTTCTTCAACGCCGAAGAAAAGTAACCAAAAGAAGGCGCCCTGTCACGAGCCCTTCGGGTCCGCCAGCGCGTCGGAGCTGCGGTCGGACGCGCCGAAACTCGCCCCGCTTATCACGGGGCTCAGACAGTCGCCGCGTCTTTATCGGCCGCAGCTCCGACGCGCTGGCCTCGTGACAAAGGGAATCAAAACCCGACAAAAAGTTTATCCTTCTCTTTCGTCGGCTGGTCTTAACAAGGAATGCAGCATCCGATTCGATTAGGTGGTTTCATCAAAAGGATTATAGCCGGGCTTGCGTACCAATGTATCTTCTTTCCCCAGAATATCGGGTTTGTATACAGCTTCGGGCCAATCTTCAGGTGTGATCTCTTCAATGGCCACAGAAACCGATCTTTCGGCGCAACCGCCGATGGCAACAATATCATCCGTGATGGCCCGGGCCAACGCTTCCTTCTGGTCCTGAGATCTTCCGGGATACCATTTGACAATAACGTGCGGCATGTTCTTCTCCTTTGTTACCCCATCAACGGTTTCGTGAATCGTTTAAGATACGACGTGCCCGTTTCGAGGAGGGAGACGTACATCGGTACGCCGTACTGACGAGGAGCGCCGTATAACGCCAATATTGGGCGATTCACGAAACCGTCAAGGGGCCAGGATGGCCGGCATGATCTCATAGTGATCGAAGGGCGGCATGATGCAGGCTCCGGCAAAGCGTTCGCGGGCCAGGGCCAGGTTTTCCCGGGCGATGGCGATGCCTTCGGCAATCGGGTCTTCGGCCCGGTGCATACGGTCGCGCAATGGCTTCGGCACGGCAATGCCCGCCACCTTGTCGTGCAGAAAATTCGCATGCCGCGGTGTTCGCAGGGGCAGGATGCCCATGATGAGCGGGATGTCAATTTTCTGCACCGCATTGGCAAGGGCGTCGGCCGATGCCTGGTCATAGACCGGTTGGGTAACGACGAAGCGGGCGCCGGCATCCACCTTGCGGGCCAGACGCTCCACGGCGTGCGGCAATCCGTCGGCTTCAGGGCGGGGGTCGAGGACGACGCCGGCCTGCATGCCGGCCTCGGTCGCCATGGCCAGCAGCCCGAAAAGATCGATGTCGCGCACGTCCGATGTGGTGGCTCGATCCCTCAGGGATACGAAATCGCCGGTGGTGACCAGTACGGTTTCGATGCCCAGGGCGCGAGCCCCCCACAAGAGCCCTTGCAGGCTCAGGCGGTTGTGATCGCGGGTGGTGCAGTGAAGAACGGCGGCACGGCTTGTGCGCTGCTGGATCAGGGCACATAGGGCCATGGCGCTCATACGCGGCTTGGCCACGGGGTTGGTGGCCACGCTGAAGGCATCGATGGCAAGCTCTTCCAGCGCTGCCAGTTCGGCCAACAGAGGCCCGGCGTCGGCACCGGCCGGCGGTACGACCTCGATGGAAATGAAAAAGTTTTTTTCGAAAAGGGTGGATTTCGACATGGCTTATGCTCCCGGGTTAGGGGTCTCCAAGGCCACATCCGTTTCGAAATCCGCATGTGGACCAGGATCCATCATGGTGTATTTTTCCTGGAACGTTTCCCGGATGCTGTCGATGGGCACATCCACAAACTCGCCGCGGTAGCCGAGGTAGTCCATGTGGCGGTTTCCGTCCAGGTCGAAGGCATGATAGATCGCGTCGGTTTGGCCATCGAACTCAAGGGGTTTCAGCCGGAATTTTTCACAGAGTTCAATATTGAAAGCGGGGGTGGCCTTGAGCCAGATGCCGTTCAGGTGGATGGCGGTATAGCCGTGCCAGAAAAAAACGTCGGTCTGCATCTGTTCCCGCATGCGGGCGGTGGACAGGTGGTTGCGGACATCGGCAAAGCCCAGGCGCGCGGGGATTTTCACCGCCCGGCAGGCGGCCGCCAGCAGGACGGCTTTGGGAACACACCACCCCCGGCCTGTGGACAGGGTGGTGCTGGCCCGCAGGCCTTCGATGCTTAAATCGATGGCGTAGGGGTCGTAGCGGATACCATCCCGGACCGCATAAAATAGCGCCATCGCGTTGGCCTCCGGTGATTTCGCCCCGGTCGTATGGTTATGGGCAAAGTCCCGGATGGTTTTATGGTCGCTGTCGATGGTTTCGGAAGGCCTTAAAAAAACATTCAATTCGTTGTCGTCTCGCAAAGATCACCTCGCGGTCAGGGGGTGGGGAATCGAGCCGGGCACGACCCTATGGTCGGTTCCTGGTGGCGCCGACGCTTTGTCTGACCTGATTTAATTCGGATATGAGGTGGAAATCAAGCCTGGGAACGATCATTTACCCTTCCTAACGCTTCCTTAACGCGCTGTTGGTATACTGTCGGCACTACCGGTTGGTTTCCCGCAATAATTGAGACCGGCGGTTTGATTTAGGTTGATTTCATGATATGGTATGTTCTATGAAAAGAAGGCACCATATGTTGTGGATTGAACGAGGAGTTGTGTATGCCCCAAATCAAGAAGACCTTTGTTTTAGACACCAACGTTATCCTGCATGACAGCACCTGCATTTATCAATTCGACGAACACGACATTGTTGTCCCCATTACCGTTATCGAAGAGCTGGATCGCTTCAAGAAAGGCAAGGATATTCTCAATTGCAATGCCCGGGAGTTTCTGCGCTCACTGGATGACCTCACCGGCCACCACATTTTCAATGGCGGGGTGCCCATCGGCGAGGGCAAAGGCAAGATTTCCGTTCATCTGGAATCCGCGTTTCACGATAAGCTGAAGGCCAATTTCAGCCAGGCCCAGGCCGACCATCGCATCCTGAATGCCGCTTACCGCATCGCGGTCGACCAGGGTTTCGACCAGGCCGTTCTCGTCACCAAAGACGTCAATCTGCGCATGAAGGCCAAATCCATCGGCCTCACAGCGGAAAACTACCGCTCCGACCACGTCCAGAATCCGTCGGAACTATACAAGGGCCGTTCCATCCTGGAAGGGGTGGACGGCAGCCTCATCGACCAGCTTTACCAGAACCCTTACGAATTTCCCATCGACACCCTGAATCTGGAGGCCCTGCCCCTGGCTAACGAGTTTTTGATCCTGCGCAATGGGCGCAAATCGGCCTTGGGGGTTTACGACAGCAACTCCGAAACCGTCCAACGGATTGAAAATCACAGTTGCTTCGGCATCCGTCCCCGCAATGCCGAACAGTCTTTCGCCCTCAGTGCGCTGCTCGACCGGGACATCCCCCTCGTGACCATGAGCGGCAAGGCCGGCACCGGCAAGACCCTGCTGGCGCTGGCGGCCGCATTGGAGACCAAACGCTATTTCCGGCAGATTTTCGTGGCCCGGCCGGTGGTGCCTCTCAGCAACAAGGACCTGGGCTATCTTCCCGGGGATGTGAACTCCAAACTCGATCCCTACATGCAGCCGCTCTATGACAATCTTTCGGTCATCCAGAACCAGTTGTCGGCAGACAACGCCCGCAGCAAGCGCATCAAGGAGTTGATCGAAGAGGAAAAGATCGTCATCACGCCCCTGTCCTACATCCGCGGCCGCAGTATCGTGAAGGCCTATTTCATCGTGGATGAAGCCCAGAACCTGACCCCCCACGAGGTTAAAACCATCATTACCCGGGCGGGGGAGGGCACCAAGATCGTGTTTACCGGTGACATTTTCCAGATCGATCATCCCTATCTGGACAGCAATTCCAACGGGTTGAGTTTTCTGATCGAGAAAATGAAGGGTGAGCGCCTTTACGCCCATATCAATCTGGAGAAAGGCGAGCGATCGGAGTTGTCGGACTTGGCCACGCGGCTGCTTTAAGGGCCGCATGCGACCCGCAGGGGCCAAAGGTGGCAAAGGCGCGGCGGGTCGCATGGGAACGGGAGTGATGATGCAATGCATCATCCTCGCGGTCAGGCGACCCTACCAGATCAGTTTGACGCCCACACCGGAAGGCGCAATGCGTGCTATTTTTCCCGTGATGGCCACATTCATCTGGCCATGGCGGAAACGGAAATCCATATTCAGCTGATCGCCCACAGCAAACGCCCTCGGCGTTTCGAAAAACAAACCGACACAACTGATGTCGCGGACCTTCCCCATACCGGTCTCGTCCCGATTGGCATAGCGGAGCGAGGTTTGGTAGGGCATCCGGGCGGCTTCGCGCCGGTCTTTCCCGAACGGGTTATGGGGTGTCGTGGGTTTCATGTCGTATCGTCCTGCCTGATGGGTGTGCTTCGTGCTGTTGTTGACCTTACACTAAGGCAGATTGCATGCCAGCCTAACGCGTCGCTTCCATCGTTGTCGAAATTTGTGCCGATCCGATAGAATTTCATAAAGTTATATCAAATGCAGTGGGGCCGATGCCCGGTGAGGCCATCTTTTGGCCTTGTCAATCATGTTGGCATATCCTGTCCGTTTTGCATAGCCTTTTGACATCGCCAACCCGGGGTTGGTTGTTTTTCATTTAACCGCCACTCCGAAAATATGCGGCGTGATCATGACCGCGGGGGACGACAACATAAAGCAGTCCATATCGAGGGCCGCAAACCCGGCCTGTCCGAGCACGAGATGGGTGTTGCGATGCAAATGGCAACCATCGAAAGCCCAGCGCCAGGGACGGGCCAAAAGTGTCTGCAGCCGGTTCAAGCGCGTCCCGGTGACGGCCGCGACATGCTCCAGAAAGAAAAAACGCCCGCCAGGCTTGAGAATTCGCATGATTTCCGCCACCACCTGTCGGGGGTTGTTCACCGAACACAGGACCAGGGTTCCTACCACGGCCTCGACGCTGGCGCTGGGTAAATCAAGGGATTCACCCTTAATGCCCCGGATGGTGAGATCGATACGCCAACGGGCGGCATTGGCCCTCAGGGGGGCGTGCATGGCCGGATTGGGTTCGATGGCCGTGAGGGCCGTTTCGGGCGGATAATACCGCAAATTTGCTCCGGGGCCGGTCCCGATCTCCACCACCGATCGCGGCAGCTGTCTGAAAATCGACCGCTTGCGGGCACCATATTTCCGGTGCATGTAAGCTTCGGCCTGATCCAGCAACCATGCCTGCAAGCGATGTTTCGCTGTATGGTGGTGGGTGGCTTCCATAAACCTGTCTTTCTGAAATATTGTAATTGATGCCGGGGGCTTTGTGGATTTGCCCCTGCTTAAATGACCGGCCGGCGAAGGCCCATACCGGCTTGCCTTAGTTACTTTTAAGAACAATAATGCAGCATGGTTTGACATCAATCATTTAAGGCCGTTTTTCTATTTGCGTGTCGCTATCCCGACTATTTCATGAAACCTTGGAGGTGCTTTATGCCAACCACCCTTTTTCCTAAAAGACCAATCTTACTGGATGGCGGCATGGGGCGTGAACTTCGGTTTCGGGGTATTGAGGTCCCGGAAACCATCTGGTCAGCTGGGGCTCTGCTGACCGATCCCGACGTGGTGCGCCAGATCCACACCGATTATATTGCCGCCGGGGCCGACGTCATTACCACCAATACCTACGGTGTCATTCGGGCCGATCTTGCCAAAGTCGGCATGGAGGACCGTTTCGAGGAACTCATGACGCTGGCCTGCCATCTGGCGCTCGAGGCCCGCGACCAAGCGGACAGAAAGGTCGCCATCGCCGGTTCACTGCCCCCCCTGCGGGGGAGCTATCGGCCGGACCTGGTGGGGCCGCGCGCGGAGATCGAGCGCCTTTATGACGAGCAGGCGCAGCTGATGGCCCCGTACATTGACCTCTTCCTATGCGAAACCATGTCCAGTGCGGCCGAAGCGTTGGCCGCCGCCCGGGCGGCCTGCGGCACCGGCAAACCGGTCTGGGTGGCCTGGACGCTGCACGAGGACCGTTCAGGCAATTTGCGCAGCGGCGAATCCGTTGCAGAGGCGGTGGCCGCCCTGAAAGGACTGCCGGTCAGCGGATATCTGGCCAATTGCTGTGCCCCGGAGAGCATTACCAGGGCCATGCCCGGTCTGGCGGCCACCGGCGGGGAGTGGATTGGGGGATACGCCAACACTTTTTCTCCGATCCCACAAGACTGGACCCTGGGAGGCGAGAAGGAAACCGATGGCTTGCTAACCCTGCGGATCGAATTGGACCCGGAAAGCTACGCGGCCCACGCGGCAGATTGGCTTGCGGCCGGCGCAACGGTAATCGGTGGTTGCTGCGGCACCCGGCCGGCCCATATCGAAAAGTTGCGTGCGCTGGTGGATGCCATCTAAAACGGTTGTTAAGGCCACTTCTGATTGCACCCGCTATCTCCCGTCGATAATTGCGCGGACCTTTTTGGAGAGCTCTTGAATCGTGAACGGCTTTTGAATAAACCCATTTCCCCCCCTGGCCATGATGCCGGCCGCTTTGCCTTCCATGGCATAGCCGCTGGAGATGACCACCGGCAGCTCCGGCGCCAGTTCGCGAATCCGGTCGAATGTTTGACCTCCGTCCATTTCCGGCATGATGAGATCCAGGATAATCAGATCAATAGGGCCCTCCGCCTGCCGGATCAGCTCAATGGCTTTTTTACCGCTGTCGGCGCTGATGACCAGGTAGCCCAGCTTTTGCAGCATGGCGGCCCCGACGTCCAAAATAATCGCCTCGTCGTCGATCAGGAGAATTGTCTCATTGCCCTGGATCATTCCCTCCTCTGTTGTTTCTTCCTGATGGGCATCCTGATCCGACACCGGCAGGTATATATTGAATGTCGTCCCATGGCCGACTTCACTGTAGACCGTAATCATCCCGCCATGGTTTTTGATGATGCCGTAGGCCGAAGCCAAGCCCAGGCCTGTTCCGCGGGCCTTGTCTTTCGTTGTAAAAAAGGGGTCGAAAATCTGCTGGCGAATCGCGGGTGCCATGCCGATACCGCTGTCGGTAACGGCAATTTTGGCATAGGGTCCGGCTTTGGTCTGATAGGGTTCGCAGTAAGCCTCGTCCAGCATGGCAACGCGGGTCTCCAAGTAGAGATCCCCGCCTTCGGGCATTGCCTGCCAGGCATTGATGAACAAATTCAAAAGGACCTGTTCGATCTGCTTGCGATCGACCGCGACGATGATGGGCTCTTTTGGCAGTTTTTCATGGATGCGGATTTCCTTTTTGGTGCGCCCGAACATGTTGGCGCTGCTGGCCACCAGGTGGTTTATATCCGTGGGCTTGATTTCATATTTTCCGCCCCGGGCGATTCCCAGAAGCTGTTTGGTCAAATCCGTCGCGCTACGCACATATTCTTCGATGGCCGCAATATGTTCCTTGTGGGGATGGGTGCGATCCAACTCAACGGAAACCAGCGATGCGCGGCCTTGGATTCCCATGAGCAGATTGTTGAAATCGTGGGCGATGCCGCCTGCCAGGGTCCCGATGGCTTCCATCTTGTGGGCCTGCATCAGCAGTCTTTCCAGCTTTTTTTGTTCGGTGATGTCCCGCATGATATGGACGACACCGTAGGGGGCTCCGTCATCGGTACGCAGGACGTCACCGTTGACTTCGAAAAGACGTTTGCTCCCATCCTTCATTAGCAGGTGGTAGGATTGGGGGCCCAGTTGGCCTTCCATCATGCGCACGTTGTTCTCAATCGCCCGTTCCTGATCTTCCGGGGCAATAAAATCGAGCATGTTCTGCCCCTCCAGTTCCCGGCGCGAATAGCCACTGATGCTCAAAGCCGCATCACTGACAAAGAGGATATTCCCCTCCAAATCCATGCGGATAACGATGTCAGGCATGGCGGCGATCAGCCGCGTATAGAATTCCTCGCTTTCGCGCAGGCGTTCCTCCGCGGCCTTGCGTTGGCTGATATCCATCAAAGAAGAGATGCTGTCCGTGGTTCCAGGAATGAGGCTCATCGTATTGAGAACATGCTTGATATTGCCAGCCTCGTCGACAAACCTGAATTCATATTGCCGCGGGGGCGAACCGCCCTTGTGTCTGCGCTCCTTGTGGTACCGCACCATCTTTTCGAGGTCTTCCGGCACCACAAATTCGGTCCAGCTCATTTTGCCGACAATTTGTTCACGGGACAGCCCGCTCCATTTCTCGTATTCCCGGTTGACCATGGCGATTGTGGTGTCCGCCTGTATGGTCAGCGTGGCGGTTCCGGAGTTTTCATAAATGGTGCGATATCTTGCCTCGCTTTTTCTCAAGGCCGCTTCCGCTTCTTTGCGGTCCGTGATGTCGACGACACTGACGATGATTCCCTGATGCGCGTCCTCTTTGTCGACGAGATTGATTCGGACGAAACCATCGAAAATGGTGCCGTCTTTGCTGACAAAACGCGTATCGCAATCGATGACTTTCGTGGCCCTTTTGGAATCGTAGAGCATTTCTCCGATCCGGGTGTACTCTTCCTGGTTGGCATACAGCCGGGCGGTGTCAATGCCCGTGTATTCGTCCTCGTTGTCAAACCCGAAGAGCTGCTCCATTGCGCGGTTTGCCCAGATGATTTTGCGGTCTTTGGCATAGGCGACGCCCACGGATAATGTTTTCAGCACATTTTCCCAAAAGATAATTTTTTCCTGAAGGGCGGTTTGAGCTTGTTGGTGATCAAACACGGCGTTCTCGAGTTCCTGAACGCGATGCGCCAACTCTGCATAGGTAGGTTTTTCAGACATGGTCACCTTTGGTCCTAATCGTCACCATTATGTAGTAAGGCTGCCGACAAAAACACCTTAGTCCCTTCTGGTTACATGCCCACGCGCTAATAATCAAGTCGGCTATAGTGGGGATGCTTGCCTTTTAGGACGGAAAACTCCCCTGAATGTTCGCTATAGGCGTTCTCCGGTAGACGATGGTTGCCGTTTCGCTTATCATGGCCATATCCACGTTTGAACGGAAAGCGTGAACCTGCCGGTGAAAGCCGGTTGGATGATAGGCTGGCCGGGCTTCGATGGCAGGGGGTTCGGCACCTGACCGGTTAATGGTGACAGGGGCGAGGTTTGTTCGACGAAGCCAAGCGACTCAGGAAATGAAAGGACCGCGAATGTATATCAACGGTCAATGGGGATCGGCACAAAGCGGCAAAATGTTCGACGTCTTCAACCCGGCCAATGGGGAAACCATCGGACAGGCGCCTGACGGTGGGCAGGCGGATGCAGCACTGGCCATCCAGGCGGCCGGCGATGCCTTCAAAGTCTGGTCCGGTACCACCGCCTACCAGCGATCCGGGTATCTATATGAAGCTTACCGCATCATGATGGACCGCAAGGAAGATCTGGCCCGCCTCATGACCCGGGAGCAGGGCAAGCCCCTCAAGGCGGCGCGCAACGAGGTTCAGTACGGGGCTGATTTCTTGCTGTGGTTCGCCGAGGAGGCCAAGCGGGTTTACGGGGAGACGATACCGGCGCCGCGGCCGGACCAGCGGTTCCTGGTGCGCCACGAACCCGTGGGCGTCGTGGGGGCCGTGACCCCCTGGAACTATCCCATCTCCATGATTACCCGCAAGGTGGCGCCCGCCATCGCTGCCGGTTGTACGATCGTGCTGAAGCCGGCCGAGGCCACGCCCCTGTGCGCCATGGAGATCTTCAAGGTTTTTCATGACGCCGGGATCCCGGCCGGGGTGGTCAACCTGGTCACCGCTCTCGATCCGGTCCCGGTCGGCGAAGAATTCGTTGCCAATCCGGGCGTCCGCAAACTGACCTTCACCGGATCCACGGCGGTGGGTAAGCTTTTGGGCAAAGGCGCGGCCGAGCAGCTGAAGCGGGTGTCACTGGAACTGGGCGGGCATGCTCCTTTTATTGTTTTCGGGGATGCCAATCCCAAGCACGCCGCTACCGGCGCCATGCTGGTGAAATTCCTGAACACGGGCCAGGCCTGCATCAGTCCCAACCGGATCTTTGTACAACGAGAGCATGTGGAGGCTTTTCTACATGAAGCCGAAAGTCGCATCCGCCGCATGCAGGCCGGCAACGGAATGGAAGATGGCGTCAGCATCGGTCCCCTGGTGGGGCCGGCGGCTCTGGAAAAAGTCCAGCGGCAGGTGGAAGACGCCCTGAGCAAAGGCGCCACCCTGGTCTGTGGCGGCAAACGGCTGACCGAGAACGGTCTGGCCAAGGGATATTTTTTCGCCCCGACCCTCCTCAGCGGCATTACGCCGGACATGCGGATTTATCGCGAAGAGACCTTCGGCCCGGTGGCCCCTGTGATCCCTTTCGATACCGAAGAGGAAGTCCTGGAAATGGCCAACGACACCCACTACGGCCTGGCGTCCTACATCTACACCCGGGACATCGCCCGGGCCCTGCGTGTGTTCGAAAAACTGCGCTTCGGCATTGTGGGCATCAACGACATCAACCCCACGGCCGCAGCCGCGCCCTTCGGCGGGATGAAGGAAAGCGGGTTAGGGCGTGAGGGGGGCAGGGAAGGGATCGCGGAATACCTGGAGACCAAGCTGGGCGGGTTTTCGATTCGCTAATCCAAATGGGAACTCATAGATTTAGTGAATGACCATGACTATTCTCCTATTCGGAGATTTGCTTTTTAAATGAGTTGTTCATTTTCTTCCACGTGGAAGAAAACGAACCAATCACGCCTTTCCTAAAAACGGCGTGACAGGCTTCAGACGCCCGTGTCACGCGCCCTTCGGGTTCGCCTGCGCGTCGGGGCCACGGCCGGACGCGCCGAAACTCGCCCCGCATTTTGCGGGGCTCAGACAGTCGCCGCGTCTTTTTCGGCCGTACCCCCGATGCTCGGCCGCGTGACAAAGGGTATCGGTCATTACATCTTGCAGTGACTGTCTCTGCGCTTTTTATTAATTTTCGACTATATGCCTTTTGAGAAACTACGCGTTTTTCTAAGGATCTGAGGCATCCTCATTTACCACAACGCATTCCGCTTCGATTTCCACCAGCCAATCCGGGTCGATCAGGCGGCTGACCTCGACAAAGGTGCAGGCCGGGCGGATCTTGCCGAATATTTTGCCATGGGCACTGGCGGCGTCCTGCCAGCGATCGGCATCTGTTGTCCATCGACGGCGGTTGCCGCCCGATCCCGGCTTTCGCCGGGGCGACATATGGTTCCCCAGCCGCCCCTAGTGCTAAGGTGTGCTGGATTTCGCGATAAAATTCACCATCTGGCCGGCCACTATGGCGACCACTTCCCGGGGAAGAAAATCCGGGGGGGCTTCGGCCATGATCTTGTCCGTGAGCACTGCGGTGGTTTGGGCCGCATCGCCGGTGGCCGCATAGGTTGCTTCCAAATCCCGGCGGGTTTCAGCGGCTGCCGCGATAGCGTCTCTAAGGAAGCGGTTTCCCTCGACACCCGAACGGGCGCCGTAGTGCTCGGCCAGGTGGATATGAACATCCTTGGCGGCCATTTTTTCCAGGCTCTGCTGGTAGAGATCGAAATTGGCATTGGCCGCCGTGAAGATCTTGTCACCGAAGGGGACGCCGCCGGCATCCGAGGCAAACAGGGCTTTTTCTTCGGGGATGTATATCGCAATGGAACATGAGGAATGCCCCGGGACGTCCAGGACTTCCAGAGACAGATCGCTGCATGTCAGCACGTCCCCTTCGTCCACCACAGATTCCACGTCGATCGCTGAAAAAGACAGATCCATGGGCGGGCGGTCTTCGGTCATTCCGTTTTTCTCCAGCATAACCTGGTTGAGCATGGCGATGCTGTCCACGACTTTGGGCTTTTGCAGCAGCTCCCGGCTTTTTAGGGAGGCCGTCACCGTGGCCCAGGGCCAGAGGCGTTTCAAGGCCGGCACCATGCCGCAGTGGTCGAAGTGGCTGTGGAGAATGACCATGCGGCGAATGCTTCGGGGGGCGATGCCGAATTGGTCCAGCTGGACCAGGACGTCCGGCACGACATAGGCCATGGCCCCGCCCAACAGAATGTACTCATCTTTTTCACCCACGATGTAGGCGCAGGCTTCTTTGCGTCCGACCATCCATATACGGTCGCTTATTTTTCCGGGGGTGTCGAAAATCATGCCAGTCCGCTCCTTTTCGCAATAGCTGTTCTTTTCATCATGTTTCCGGTGTTTCCCGTGTCAGCAGGACGATGCCGGCCAGGAGGCCCATGGGCACCTCGTCGGGTTGGCTGTCGCCGGTGATTTTATGGATGGGCCAACCTACGGTTTGGGATAGTTCGAAAAAGTGGATCCCCAGGCCGGAGATGGAGGGGCGAGCCGCGTCCGGATGCCGGCATTCGCCGTTGCCGGCCAGTACCCGGCAGGCGGGCTTGTCCGGGCAGAAGATGCGTTTACAGGATCCGGCCGCCAGACCCCGGGCGGCCGTGAACCCGCAACTCAGTGCATGGCGCTCGAGGGCGGCGGCGGTTTCGTGAACGAGGCGGGACACCTCGAAACGCTCTTCTCCCAGCAGGACCTCGGTGGGCACATCGAACTTGAAGACCAGGGCCCGGGGGTATGCCTCCAGCGTCTGCCGGAAGGTTTCCGGCTTCATCACATGGGGCGGGCAGTTGGCTCCCTGCCCGTAGCCGGGGCAGCCGGGGTCTTTACATATTCGGGCCAGTTCGTTTTCCACCCGGATGCGGCGGGAATCGATCACGCGGGCATCACTGACGCCCATACCCAAAGCCAGTTGCCGCAGGGCCTCTTCCGATTTATTCGTCATGGGGCTTCTGCCGTTCAAGTGAGGTCCTTATCATACACTTTGTGCGATTTAGTTATTTCAAAGCCCAAACGTTCATAAAACTGGTGGGCTCCCTCGCGGATGACGTTACACCGGACGCGCATTCGTGACATCCCCCTTTCACGAAGCCAGCAGGCGGCCTTTTCGATCAACTGTCGGCCGATGCCTTCCTGCCTGTGTCCTTCGCCGATCACCAAGCTGGCGATTTCCCCGTAAGTGCCTTCCGCCAGGCGATTGGATACCATGACGTGGATACAGCCGAGTAGTCGTTGGCTCTCGTCTTCCGCTACAAGAACGATGCTATCGTGACATTGGCCAAGTACTCCCAGTCGGCGTGCGACTGTTTCCTGGCCATCGCGATAGCCCAACTGGTTCAGGAGGGCCGTGATCTGCGGTGCATCCTGGATGATTGCCGGGCGGCTGTGCATGGATGCCTTATTTCCTTCCTGGACCGGACTGGCGGTTAAAAGTTTGCCTGAGCTATGGTTTGTAAAGATCGAATTCGGGGTAGAGTTTTTCAGCACACTCCGGGCAGATGCCGTGACTGAAATCCGCTTCGGATCGTGCTTCGATATAGGTTTCAAGTCGGTTCCAGTAGCCGGAGTCGTCGCGGATTTTTTTGCAATGCGCGCAGATGGGGATGAGGCCGCTCAGGGTTTTGACTTCCCCCAGCGCATTCTGGAGTTCCTGGATAAGACGTTCCTTTTCCATGGACACTTGATCCCGTTTAAATTGTGCCTTGGCAAGGAACCAGACCCCGATACCGAGCACAATGATAAGAAATGTGCAGGTGCCCGCAAGCCGGGTAACAAAGATGGTCATTTCGGCGTGTATCCGCTCCGGAGGAACATGGGATACAAGTTTCCAGTAATATTCTTGGGCCGACAGTGTCTGGGCGCTTGCTGCGAAGGCTTCCGGGGATCCGGTACTGGATCTGAGACCCTCCTCGAGGGGGAAGATCGTCGTGAAGGTGAAAAGGCCGTTTGGGGTCTGGTGTTGTCCGGCATTGCGTGCGGCAAGATAGGTCCACATTTCAGGATAGCGATTGCGGAAATGGCGTTTCGGTTTGTCTTTAAACATAAAAGACCATTCATCCGCTTTGTCGGGGGCCGCAAGCCAGTAACTGTCGCGATTGAGGAGCATGATCTGCCCGGCGCCCTGGCTTGAAATTCGTTTGAGTTTGCGGATGAGTTCCGATCCCAGGAAATTAAGGATGATAACGCCGTTTTTATTACCGTCGGCAGAAAATAAGGGGGCCCCGAATCGAATCATGGGCTTGAACGGGATTTCGACCTGGCCCCTTTCGATGTTGAGATCGAACGGGGATACAAAAATGGCATCTTTGCCAAGTTGGATCGTGTCGGTGAAATAGTAGCGCTTGCCCTTATGTTGCAGCTGGTCTGCCGGCACAACCGACGATACGCCATCGTTATAGTTGACCCGAACGACTTCCATGCCGTGGCGATCAAGCAATCGAACCTGGTCGTAGATGCCCTTGTATTTGGCAAAGGCACGAAATTCGATGGCAAGTTCGTCTGATGCCTGCAATTTGTTCTCTTTAGAAAAGCTGTGAATGCCGGCCTGGGTTGAAAGGAACATGAGATCGGACACGATGGTGTGAAAATCACTCCGGATGACTTCCTGAAGCCTTTCAATACTGGCGGATTCACGTGCCTTGATGATAGCGGCATTGGCTCTGGTTTCTTTTTGATAAAGAAACAGTGCTCCGAGCGTGATCAGCGTAACGATGGGCACGAAGATCACGATAAATCGTTTGGCAATTGACGTTGATACCACCATATGGCCGGCTTGCATATGCCACTGAGTTGCACAGCGGGTTAAGATATCTGTTTATGCAATCATTCGAATCGGCGCAATCGATCGAGCATAAACATATATCCGTTATCAAACCCCGCTCTACGGGTCAATCCATACCGTCAACCGGCGTAATTCCTCCCAACCATCTCCGTGACTGCAAACGGGGGATATCCCGTGGCGGCCGTCTTGCCGTCGGTGATTTTATATTTTTGGGAATTTGAGTCGTCGTGCGGGCGGGGACTCGGATCAGCGTTTACCTTGCGATCATGCGATTACGTCTGCTCATCCCGATCCTTGGCGTACCACTCGCGATACTTCTTGAGGCGGGCGACAACGGTGCGAACATAATTACGGCTTTCCAGCGCAGGTAAGGATTGTACGAGGCGGTTATAGACATCGGTGGGTGTTAGTTGGTTGATGATGGGGGTTGCTAATTTGATCGATTGCTTGGGTGTGAAGGCCCTTCCGACGTTCGATGGGCCGGCGTGATAGGCCGCGACCGTACAGTAGATGCGGCTGACCGGATCTGTAATCGATTTCATATACTTATCTCTGAGGATATTGAGATAGGCCGCCCCCAATTCAATGTTATTGGCCGGATCGTAAAGGTATTCCGGGCTCAACTTACGGTCCTGCCCATAAATTGTAGTGTAGGCTTCCTTGCCCGCCGTGTGAGGGACCAATTGCATCAATCCATAGGCGGAGCTTCTCGATCGGGCATAGGGATTAAAAGAAGATTCGGTGTGAATCATAGCCGTGATAAGCGCCGGATCAATGTTGTATCGTTCGGCATGTGTAAAAACGATGGGCCGGAATTGTTTCGCCTGTGCTTCAAGATGATCTTCTTCCAGCTGGAAGTTGACAACAAATGTCGGTTTGTTTGGGGTTCCACCGCTTATCACGTTCCCCGTTGCCGGAGATGGACGATCAACAACCTCTACAACAAAACCCTTCAGCATCCATCGGGGTACCGGGTGGCCGTCGGTCAGACGTATCTGATCGAAAAAGGATGGATCTTTTGTTATGGACCGAGAGGTTACCGTCAGTGTCAATTCTCGAGGCGTCGATACCTTTACCTTGAGCGGGCGTCCAATTTGCAGGATTTCACCCGTTCTCAGGTTATTTAATTCGGCCAGCGTGCGGGGTTGCATGCCGAATTGCCGGGCGATTTTCCACAGGGAGTCCTTACGCTGTATGAGGTAGACCTGAAAGTCCTGCCGGACTGAAATGGTCGTGAAGTGGTCGTTGCGCGGCAGTGGGGATTCCCGGTCTTTTATGGTTTCATCAGGCGTTTCGGAATCCCCGGAAAACAAGTGGCGCCACCCAATGTAAAAACTGTTCGGCAGGCGATCACAGCGCGGGTTTCCGGGAAGGATGCGACCCAGTTCATAGGGCAGTCCGCAGTTTTCTAAACCCGGGGCTTGGTCTTGCCCCAAGGTCCCTCCGTACCGATCCCACGGCTTGGAACCGAGGCGCCATATTCCGTTGTGTCCCCAAAAGAATGGAATAGGGCGTCTGGAATGCCCCCATTCATACCCGGTTTGCACCATGATCAAAAGCCTGAAAGGCTCGGCGGCCCGGGATGGCGTTGGCAGGTGGGTTACCAGGGATGTCGCGATCACGATCATTAACGCAATATGGCGCCATCGGAATAGACCGATGGCCAGCTTGTCCTGTATGCGCAAAATGATAATGAACATCTTCATGATCGAATCCGCGAGAATTGAAGGCCGGATTAACGTCAACTCGCCCAAACCGGCAGCGCCGGCCGGAAGAGACGGCGATCCCATACCCCGACATCGCCCATACCCCGAATTTTCTGCGAAAAACGCGGCGGGCTTTCGCTTCCGGATATTTTCCGCAATCCACCTGTGCGGAGAATGAGCTGAAATCAATTGATTATTTGGACGACTTTTGAACGGTTGCCTGCCTGGAAGGGTCTTGTTTGATGGTTGCCAATACAGCTACGGAAAGAGCATCAGCGACGAACTGAGAACTACTGGAAATTTCAACTTCAGCGAACAGATCCGGTAAGGGAAGGAAGACCGATAATTCGAAAAAGCAATAAATATGCCGATACTACCTGTTGGTAGTGAGCCTAATTAGGTACTATATGTTGTGTTGTATTATGGCAGAATGAACACCAGCGGCCTTGCTTGTGTGGAAATATTTTCATATCGGGAAAAAATTTATATAGATGTGTGCGCTCCAGGGCGCGCGGGTTTATGCCGGCTGGTCATGGTGGTCTATCGCTAAACGTGGCACGACGGATCGATCCTTTCGCGTTTGACAGTCGGCTTGGAGGTGACAAGATTGATGATCCCGTAAAAAATGTTTGACCCAGATCAATCCTTGTTCGTCTTGATTGCGGTAGGATCCGTTTTATCGAAAGGGATCGACGCATGTCCTCTGAATTTGAATGCCTTAAAGAGTCCAGTGAATTCCTGAATTTGTTGCTGGATAACATCGATGCGGCCGTGCTAGTGGTGGACGAAAAGCTTGAAATTCATCAGTTCAACCGCAGCTTCTTGGATTTATTCGACCGCGCGGCGGATCAGCTGACGGAGACGTCCTTCGGTCAGATCAGCGGCTGTGTCAATTCGGTTATCGAGAATCAGCCCTGTGGATCGACGTCACAATGCCGGTTTTGCCTGTTAAAGAAATCCCTGCTCCAGGCCTTTTCGGGACGGGCACCGGTGAAGCGACAGCGGTTGGACCGCACGTTTTACATCGACGGCCGGGCGATTCCCAAAAACCTGGAATTCGACGCCCGCCCCATCCAGTTCAATGGGCGCCACATGATTCTCGTCATCATCCATGATGTCACGGCCCGTGAGCAACAAAAGAAAGAACTGGAAGAGAAACAAGCAACCATTGAAAAGGACCTGCTCACGGCCCACAAGATTCAAAAGAGCCTGTTGCCGGACCGGAATATCGCTTTGCCCCATGTTCAAGCGGCCTGGCAGTTCGAACCCTGGCACCTCGTGGGGGGCGACATTTTCCAAATCTATGCCAACAGCCCCGAAGAGATCGGGTTCTATGTGGTGGACGTCTGCGGGCACGGTGTTTCTGCGGCAATGGTGGCCATGTCCGTTTCCCAGTTCCTGCACAGCCTGAACAACCGCATGCGGCTTACCGGCCGGATGTTTTCGCCCGGTGACGTCATCGACCGGCTGGAAGCCGCCTTTCCTCTGGATCGTTTCAACTGTTTTTTCACCATCGTCTACGCGACGCTCAACGTAAAAACCGGCCGTCTTGTTTATGCCAACGCCGGCCACGTGCCGCCGCTGATTCTTCGCGCGGACGGCCGTGTCGATACCCTCCGTCACCATGGTACGGTGATTGGCGTGGGCTTGGATGCGCCTTGCGGTCAGGAGGCGTACCAACTGTCGGCCGGGGACCGGATCTTACTTTACACGGACGGGTTGGCGGAACACTTTGACCCAAATGGCGATAGAGAGGGGCGGTCGCGTTTTAATGACGCCCTGGGAGAATTTCATCATCTGTCCCTGGATCAACTCCTTACCCAGGTGTTTGCACGTGCCAAACGCCTCCGGGGGAACAGACCGCCGGATGACGATATGACGCTGTTCGGGATCGCCTACCGGGCGTGAGTGCCGTGTGCGGCGCTGCTTTCTGCTTTTGTCGCGTCCGAGCCGGAGCGTTGGCAACGGTTTAGGGATCGGTTTCCATGATCGGACATCAACAGGCTTATCCGGGGCTGCCTCCAAGACGTCAGGGCCGGTAGGGGCTGTAGTCAATATACCCTTCGGCACCCGGGGTGTACCACAGGGACATGTCGTCAAAAGGTGCCAGCGGCCAATCATGTTTAAACCGCTCGGGCAGATCCGGGTTTGAGATGAAAGGGCGTCCGAAAGCGGCCAGGTCAGCATGGCCTTTGGCCAGTCGTTCTTCGGCATCTTCCCGGCTGTATCCGCAATTGCCCATCATGATACCGTCGTATTCGGCCCGGAATTCCGCCAGGGTCATGGGGGATCCCAGCTCATGAAAGCCGAAGGCCAGCCCGTCCATGATGTGGACGTAGGCCAGATTGAGCCGGTTCAGCGCTTTTATGGTGTAGAGAAAAGTTTCCCTGAAATCGAGGCTGCCCATATCGTTGAAGACACCATTGGGGGAAAGGCGGACGCCGACCCGATCGGATGGCCACACCTCCAGAACGGCTGCCAGCACTTCCCCCAGGAATCGGTATTTGTTTTCCAGGCTGCCGCCATATGGGTCGTTGCGGAGATTGGTTTTGGAATCAAGAAACTGATTGATCAGATAGCCGTTGGCGGCGTGGACCTCGATACCGCTGAAGCCGGCTTCTTTGGCATTTGACGCTGCTTTGCGATAGTCGTTCACGGTGGCCCTGATTTCATCGACGGTAAGGGCCCGCGGGGTTTCATAATCTTTCTTGCCGAAAGGTGTGCGAATCTGGTCGCCATTCAGTTTGACGGCTGAGGCGGAAACCGGCAGGTCACCATTGTGAAAATCGCTGTGGGAAGCCCGACCGCAATGCCACAGTTGCAGAAAGATGGGTGTGCCGGTGGGGTTTACTTTCTGGGTGACGATGCGCCAGCCTGCGACCATCTCGTCGGTGTAGATGCCGGGTGAGCCGACCCAGCCGTTGCCCCGGGCCGCAACCACCGTGGCCTCGGTGATGAGCAAACCGGCCGAAGCGCGCTGAAGGTAGTATTCGGCCATTAACGCGTTGGGAACGCGTGATTCACCGGCTCTTCCCCGGGTCATGGGGGCCAGCACGATTCTGTTTTTTAGTTCCAGGTCGCCCATTCTCAGCGGTTCGAAAAGTTTATATTGGGTCATGATGTCCTCCTGGTAATGATTGGCATATCGTTGTCCGCTTTCTCGAAAGCACCCTGAACACGATTGCCGCGGTGGCAGAATGGGTTTGTCGCGGGCAGGAATTTACAGAATCATTTTGACGGACGGCGCTGCTTTCAGACGGGCAAAAAGGCGATTGCGCGCTTCCTCGCTGGCGACTTCGGCTTCGAGATGCAGGGAGACGTATTTGCCGTTGCGGCTTTTTTTGGATGGGGTCAGCCTATAGGTGTCCGACGGCAGGCAATCGGCGACGAAATCGCAGACGGCCTGCGGGTCGGTGCCGATGAGGGTAAACGACCATCGGCAGGGATAGGTTACGGTAGGTTTGTCCATTTGCGTATCCTTCAATTGCGATCCAGAAACATAACCGCCCCATGGCGGGTTGTCAAAGGCCGTCAGGCAACGATCGCCTGAATGCCGGCGGAAATTTTTTCGCTTGCCCCCACCGCGGGCCTTTGTGATATGCATGCGTCCGGTTTTCGCCCGTGATGACAAAACGAATGCATCGACAAACAGGAGGCCTGCCATGGCAGACGATAATGGGGTGACAGCAGATGAAAAGCGCAGTCGATTCGCCGCCCGGATGACGGACGTGCTGAATTACGGCGCTCTCAATCTGGCCATGGGCCTGGGCTATCGGGCCGGCCTGTTCGACGTCATGGATGCCCTTGGCGGCCCGGCGTCGATTGACGACATCGCCGCCCGGTCCGGTATGAGCCATCGCTATGTGAAAGAATGGCTGGGTGTCATGGTGTGCGGTGACGTGGTGGAATTGGCCAACGGTGATGACGGTGAAGACCGGTATTTCCTGCCCCGGGAACATGCCGAACTGATCACCCGGCGGGCCGGCAGCGGCAACCTGGGGGTCTACACCCAGGAAATTCCCCTGCTGACCCGCTGTGTCATGGACGAGGTCCTGGAAGGGTTCCGTACCGGCCAGGGGGTTGCCTATGACAACTACCCGCGCTTTCAGCAGTTCATGGGGCAGCTGGCGGATGCCAAGCACCGGGAGGTTCTGGTGGAAACTTTCCTGCCGTCCGTGGACAAGGGTGCCGTTGTCCGCCGGATGGAAGCCGGCATTCGGGTATGCGATCTGGGGTGTGCCGAGGGGGTGGCCCTGACCCTCATGGCGGCCGCTTTTCCTAACAGTACGTTTGTGGGGCTGGACATCTCCGAGGAGGCCCTGCAGGTGGCCCGGGCCGAGGCATCGGCACAGGGACTCACGAACATCACGTTCCGCAATCAGGATGCGGGCGCGATCGACAGCCGGTCCGAGCTTGTGGAGCGTTTTGATTATGTGACGGCCTTCGATGCCATTCATGACCAGACGAGGCCGATGGAAGCCCTTCAAGGCGTATACGCCCTGTTAAAACCGGGCGGGTGTTTTTCCATGGTGGACATCGCCGCGGGCAGCCGCCTGGCGGACAATCGCGACCACCCCATGGGCCCTTTTCTCTACACGGTCAGCCTGATGCACTGCATGCCGGTGGGCCTCGTGGACGGCGGCACGGGGCTGGGCATGATGTGGGGGCGGGAGAAGGCTGTCGACATGCTGCAGGCTGCCGGGTTCGAAGATGTGGACGTGGCGGAGATACCGGAGGATGCGTTTAACCTCCACTTCTTCTGCCGCAAGAAGGCAACTTCGTAAAATGCCCAATATCGGCGTTGTGCGGCAGGAATCGTCGCTGCGGCGTACTGATGTACGCCTCACTCCTCTTCCTTTGCACGCCTTGATCTTGGGCATTTTACGAAGTTGCCTTGCGGTGTGTTTTTAGCAGCCATCCCTTTCAACGCCAGACCAATATCGGCGTTGTGCGGCAGGAATCGTCGCTGCGGCGTACTGATGTACGCCTCACTCCTCTTCCTTTGCACGCC
>CAJXSL010000004.1 GCA_913060875.1 uncultured Desulfobacteraceae bacterium | reverse complement strand
GGGGTGAAACGGTTTTCCATCATGGTCAGTTCGGCGCCGACTTTCATGGCCATGGTGTAGGTGGAACCAGCGTTCCAGACCGGATACCAGGCACGGCCTTTACCTTCACCCACCGAACGCGGCTGATAGATATTGACCGCGCCGCCGCAGGCGACCATCATGGTTTTGCACTTGATGATGTAGACTTTGTTCTCACGGACGGAGAAGCCAACAGCGCCGGCGATCTGATTGTCGACGTTGGCGTCCAGCAGCAGTTCGACGATGAAGCAGCGCTCGATGATGTTGTCATCGCCGAGGGCTTTTTTGGCGGCTTCGGCCACGATCCGTTTGTAGGATTCACCGTTGATCATGATCTGCCATTTACCCGTGCGAACCGGGGTGGCACCGGCTTTCAAGGTGCCCATTTTCTGGCCTTTTTTACCGTCGAGGTTTTTCCCGTCGTCGGTTTTTTTCCAGACCGGCAGACCCCATTCTTCGAACAGATGGACCGAGTCGTCCACGTGGCAGCCCAGATCGAAGATCAGGTCTTCACGCACCAGGCCCATCAGGTCGTTGCGGACCATGCGGACGTAGTCTTCAGGGGCATTTTCGCCAACATAGGTGTTGATGGCGGAGAGGCCCTGGGCCACGGCACCGGAGCGTTCCATGGCGGCTTTGTCGCACAGGAGAACGGTCTGGTCGTCGCCCAGCCATTTTTTAATTTCAAACGCCGTACCGCAGGCTGCCATTCCACCGCCTACGATCAGAACATCAACTTCACGCTCCTCGACTTCCGGATCCCGTACGGCCTTGAGTTCGCCTTTGGGTGCATTCGGTAATGCCATATTGCTTCCTCCTTAAAAATAGGTATTTTCAGAATTTTCTTGTACTAGGGAACAATAGCCTCAAATGGCTTAAACCTTCGGCGTCGGAATCGTGTAGCCGTCGGCCTCTTCCGTGCTCAGCAGGCCGCTTTCGAGGTCTTTGCCCTTGAGGTCTTCATAGGCATTGGCCGCGCCTTCAGGGGTGGTGCGGATGGGGAACTTGAAGCGTTTGACAACGCCGTTGCGGAACTTGCAGGTCCACATGACATCTTCGGTGCCCATCATGGGCATGATGCTGCTTCCCAAGGGCACGAAATCAGCATAACCACGGACTTCAATGGCCTGGGTCGGGCAGATTTTGACACAGGAAAAGCATTCCCAGCACTGATCCGGTTCCTGATTGTAAGCTTTCATGGCGTCAGGATCCAGGACCATCAGGTCGTTGGGGCAGATGTACATGCAAGCTGTCTTGTCACCGCCCTTGCAGCCGTCACATTTTTCCTGAATTACAAAGCTTGGCATTTAAGATCCTCCTAGAATTTGATCGATAAAAGTTTTACCGTGGGGATTTCCCCGGTACTGTCGCGTCCTGCGTAAAGCCTGTAACACCTCCCTTCATTTTCGTGATCCGGTCAGGGAAACTTTCCGGTCGTTCCTGTAGGTGATTCGCTATTATCAGGGGGTGCTTCCCCCGATAGTTCATTGGTGGCTACTGATATCAAAAATATTAAAAATTTCAAGAGGATATAGTTTTAACGAGATAGTTTAAATATCATTCGCCCCTAGGCTTGTCAAGAATTTTCGATGAAAGAAACGCAGTCCTGCTGGCCATTTGCGGGGTTTCTGAACGGTAGATCCAGATGTTGGAATCCGATACCATTTTGATACCACATATGGTATGGAATTCGTCTTAATTTGGCCCGCATTCGCATTAGCGACTTATGGAGAATCGAATGATGGAAAATGATATGCTACCCCTGGCACGTGACGACCGGTTCCAGTTTGCGTGCAACCCGGCGGTCCCCTGTTTCAATGCCTGCTGCCGCGATCTCAATCAGTTCTTAACCCCCTATGATATCTATCGGTTGAAAAGCCACCTGGCGCTATCGTCCCAGGATTTCCTGAGCCGTTATACGGTTGAGCACCTGGGGCCCCAGACCGGACTGCCCGTCATCAGCCTGAAAGGAGACCCTGAAGACCTGCAATGTCCGTTTGTGTCCACTACGGGGTGTCAGGTCTACGCGCATCGGCCGTCATCCTGCCGGATCTATCCGCTGGCCCGGGCGGTCACACGATCACGGGAAACCGGCGCGCTTACCGAGCATTTTGCCCTGATGCGCGAAGATCATTGCCTGGGATGTCGGGAAACCCGCACCCAGACGGTGGCGGAATGGATCGAAGACCAGGGATTGGAACCGTACAACCACTTCAATGATATGCTGATGGAAATTATTAGTCTGAAAAATCAATACCATCCGGCACCATTGGACTTGCGCGAGCAACGTATGTTTCGTTTGGCGCTCTACGATCTGGATGGTTTCCGCGAGCATGTCAAAGCCCATGGGATACCAGACGGTGTGCCAATGTCGGGAGAAACGCCGGAAACCCTCCTGGCCGATGATGTCAAGCTGCTCGCTTTCGGCCATGTATGGATCAAGTGGACGCTTTTCGGTGAGGTGCCGATCCCATGAATCCCGCCTTCCCACCGGCAACGCCGCGGGTCGCCCTGGTGCTGGGTGCCGTCAAGGGGATTGGGATGGGGATCGGCCTTGATCTGGCCCGGCGGGGTTACCGGGTGGCTCTGACCCATTACGATTGGCCCGAGGCGCTTCCGGCAATGCAGGAAACCTTTGCCGTTTTTGGTGACGCCTGTCGCATTTTCAGGGTGAACCTGCGCGACGGCGACGGCATATCCCGGCTGGTGGGGGACGTGCTGGCCCATTTCGGGCGTCTGGACCTCCTCATCAACAATATCGAGCGCGGCGGGTGGCCTGTGGTCCATGGCCCTTATGTTGAAGATCAATGGGATCTCGAGATGGAAACCACCCTGCGCGCCAAGCGCTGGGTGTTCGAAACCGCGCTGCCCCATCTCAGGGCCGGCGGAAACGGATGCGTCGTCAACCTTTCTTCCATCGCCGGTATGGTCGGCCGCAGCGGCCCGGCCAGTCTGATTTTCAATGATGGTTACGCCGCCGCCAACCGGGCGATCTCGTCGTTGACGGAATCCTGGGCGCGGGTGGCGGCACCGGAAGTCAGGGTCAATGAAATCATGCTGGGCCTGGTGGCCACTCGTCATGCGGAAGGAACCCGCGGGTGGGGGCTTTTGGCGCCGGAACACAAGGCGGCGCTGCTGGACCATACGCTTCTCGGGCGCACCGGAACCATTGACGATGTCGTGCGCGCGGTTCGGTTTGTCGTCGAGGAGGCGCCTTTCATGTCGGGCAGTGTCATTCGGCTGGATGGCGGCTACGTGCTCGGGGGCGACAAGGTGCTTCCCATGCCATCCGGTGTCTTGTAGCGCGGCCCCTTCCTTCCCCGGGGCGTCGATCTGTCAGCGCGGGCGGATTTTTTTGGACGGCAGGCCCCACACGAACAGCTTGACCCATTCCATGCCGAACAGGAGGAGCGCGGTGTCGTCCTTGCGCAACCGGGCCAACCGGTCTTTTTTGACCTTGTAACGCTTTAAGAAACTGCTCGTCAGCAGGAATTCCCGGAAGGCGTCGACATTGTAGGTGGCCATAAAGGCCATGCGCCCCTTGGGACCGTTTGGGCCTTGGCCCTGCCAGGGATCCGTGACAAACATTCCCTTTAATGCGGCCCACTTGCGGGTCATTTTGTTATGCGTCTTCGCATCCTGGTCCTGCGCCCAGGTCTCCAGGGTCCACTCTTGCGATTCATGCGGCCCCAGACAAAAATCAGGAGGGCGGAAAAAGCTGATTTCCCGGGGCGGTTCGCCCGGCTTGCCGTAGCGCAAGCCATGCTCGATGGGAAAGGTGCGGCAGGTATCCGGCCGGTCCGGGTAGACGGAACAGCCCGCATCGGTCAGGAAGGGGCAGGTTTGCTCCTTGTCGTCCGACATGCGCAACAGGACATCGGGGAAAAAATTGCCATCCCGCAGGACGATATCCACATACTGATCGATAAATTGATCTGATCCGATGCCCAGGCATTGCTTCAGGCGAACAACATCATAGGGATAGAGGAACAGGTTCAGGTTGCGACAGCAGCGGTTGAAACAGCCGATGCCCGGGTGGCAGCGAAACCGAAACCGGTCGCCATCACCAATGCTTTTTCCTGACAACTGGTCCGCTGTCTCGCTTCGAATTACTCTCATTCTATGGCTGTTCTCCCGCCGGGCCGTATGGTTTAGCCAACGGCGTTTTCATCAGGTTGGGCGTTATCTTCGAAGCACAGAATCATCTGGGCCACGGTCAGGCGCACAGGGGTTTCAAGGCCCGAATGGCGGCGCAGCCCCTGCTCCAATTGGGCCATGGCCTTGTAAATCGGGGTGCGGTCCAGGGGCTGGCCCCCGTTTTGCCGATACGACGCCTCGAAGATGTGGCAGCCCGTGCCGGTGATCACCCCCTTCATCGGATGCCGCATGACATGGGGGATGCCGTGCAACCGGCAGATCATGGGGCGCTCCCGGTAAAGAAGGCATTTTGTGTCGATGTTTAGAGGGCACATGGGCTGTTGCGCTCGATTTTCTGGCCTCGCTGTCTGCATGGCCTGATCGTATGCCCGCGCCTTTTGTAAAATACGGCGGCGGTCGTCTTGAGGCAAGGCGCGATATCCTGAGAACAGACCGGCGGTTTCGGCCAGTGTGTGATGATAAAATCGCGTCCGGCAGCAGTTTTCATCACAGCCCCGGCATTCGAACCCGTAACTACGGGCGGCTGTGGCGTAGGCGTCGTCCATGTCCTGATAGATTGTCTGAAGCTGCTGAAGGCTGTCAGCATGCCGATTGCATATTGCATAAAGGTGGTCGGGTGTGAGTGTCATCGGATCGCGGGCCTCAAACGGTGGACGTCGGGAAGAAAAGGCGTTTGTACAGGCTCATGGCATACCGGTCGGTCATACTGGCCAGCAAATCGCATACCAGTCGTTCCGGGGGCTGGTGGCCGTCGTTGCAGCCATGCATTTCCATGGCCCGCAACTTTTTATCCAGATCGGCGGGATGGCTGAGGAAATGGGCATAGAGGTCGGACAGGATTTTCTTGGCTTTAACAAACTCCTTGTGAACTTTTTCCGAACGATAGACATTTTCATATAAAAAGTGGCGAAGTTCCTGCATCGCCGCATCCACCGGCGCACTCAACTGCAGGACAAGGCCGCTGCCGGTCGGTTCGCTATTCGTGATCAAGTCGCGGATCATGTGGATGGCCCGCTCGGAATGGGTTCGTCCGAGCATCCGCAAACAGGAATCCGGAATCTGGCTGGGTTTGATAACCCCGCTGCGAATGGCGTCGTCCAAGTCGTGGTTCAGATAGGCCATAATATCGGCAAAGCGGACGATCCGGCCTTCCGTCGTAATCGGCAGCTCGGCCTGGTTTTTCGGCAGGACGTGCCCAAACCCTTTTGAGTGCTTCAGGATGCCATCGCGCACTTCCATGGTCAGATTGAGGCCCTGGCCGTTGTTTTCAAGGCAGTCGACGACGCGCAGGCTCTGTTTGTTGTGGGTAAAATGGGGGGAATATATTTCTTTGAGCGTGGTTTCGCCGCCATGGCCGAAAGGCGTGTGCCCGAGATCGTGCCCCAGAGCGATGGCCTCGGCCAAGTCTTCATTCAGGAACATGGCGCGTGCAATGGTGCGTGCGATCTGCGCCACTTCAAAGGTATGGGTCAACCGCGTACGGTATTCATCGCCCAAAGGGTTAAGAAACACCTGGGTTTTATATTTCAAGCGGCGAAAGGCGTTGGAATAGACGATGCGATCACGGTCCTGCTGGAAAGCGGTTCGAACGGGGCAGGGGGCGGCTTCGGTCGCCCTTCGCCGGGCACTGGCGCTCAGGCAGCCATAGGGCGAAATGAAACGCTGCTCACGGGCTTCGAACTGTTCACGGAGGGAGTTTCCAGGATGACGGAGGGCCGCTGTCGATGATGCGTTGGCGGTTGCGGGGTTTAAGTTCATGGCTTTACACAGGCGTTATCGGGCGCTATTTTGAAACCAATTACAACGTGTAATATTTGCATTCTATCCGCCCTCGAGGGGGCTTGTAAAGGTTTAATCGTCCCGAGGCAAATCGTGTAGGAGATGGGCGCGTGGGTGGACACCACCTTATCTTAGGCAAGATACCTGATTTTGTGACCGGCGAAACACTTGTGGATACCCACGATGAACGCTACCGTCAGAAGCTGGCCCGTTTGCTTGTGGAGGAAAAGGGATTCCGACGTGAAGACCTGATTCCCCGTGTGTCCGTCGATATTGTTGCGACCGGTAAAAAAGCACGCCTGCGCCTTGATTTGATGATTTGCCTTGACGGACAGGTCGTGCTGCTGATCAAATACGGTCCAGGGTCATTGACGACGCGCCACCAGGTGGCCCTGGCCTTCTCGCGACTGCTCGCACCGTACCAGGTGCCCTTCAGTGTCGTCACCAATGGTGAAGATGCTGATACTTTAGATAATATTGCAGGTTCTGTGATAGGGAGGGGGCTGCCGGGCATCTTGTCGCGAAAGGACCTTCAGGACCATCTCAGGTCCCATGACCGGGTATTGGTTGCCGACCACCACCGCGAGATGGCAGCCAAGATCCTGTATGCCTACGAAGTGGACGACCGTTGCCCCTGTGACGATTCTGTGTGCGAATGGGAGCGCAGTTGAGCCTGTTTCCGGCTGGGGTATCCAGAATGGATGATCCATATTTTATGCGATTCGCATTGGCGGAGGCGCGTCGGGCGTTGGCTGCCGGTGAATTTCCAGTGGGATGCATTTTGGTTCACCGGGGGCGCGTTGTTGTCAGCGGGGTGCGCTCGGGTACACGCTCGCAACACCCCAATGAAATCGATCATGCCGAAATGGTTGCCCTCAGACGCCTGAATACCCTGGAGGAGTCCATCCCCCATGAGGAATTGGTTCTGTATTGCACCATGGAGCCCTGTTTGATGTGCTTCGCGGCATTGACGCTTAGCCGAATCGGTAAAGTGGTCTACGCCTACGAAGATGTCATGGGGGGCGGAACCGGTTGCGATCTGACATCGCTTCCACCGTTGTACGGTTCACTGAAACCGGAGATTGTTGGTGGTGTCCTGCGCGGTGAAAGCCTGGCACTGTTTCGGGCTTTTTTTAGCAATGAAGCAAACGCTTACTGGCAGGGCAGCTTGTTGGCTGATTATACGCTGGCCCAACAAGGATGTTGATGCAAGGCTTCCTTGCCTGGCAGACGGGCGAGGGGATTTCCCTTGCATTTTTTACTTGCATTTCCTAAGGTTGTCTTATATAGGCAGTTTTCTATATTTTTGCCATGAAGGCCGATTTTAATCGGATGATCAGGCCGGGTGTGTGGATCCGTAAAAGAGCGCCAACCGCCGATCACCGGGAACCTTATATTATTTGGGAGGTGGAAGCATAGCTCAACCACGAAAGACATTTCATCAAAACAGGTCGAATCGCGTCAATATCAACCGCAATATTCGCGCCCGCGAAGTGAGGGTCATTGATCCCGAAGGCAACCAGTTGGGTGTTGTGCCAATTGAAGAAGCGTTGAAAGCGGCGGCCGATTTCGGCCTTGATCTGGTGGAGGTTTCCCCCAATGCCGCCCCGCCGGTCTGTAAAATTATGGACTACGGGCGGTACAAATACGAACAGACCAAAAAGAAACAGGAAGCCAAAAAGAAACAGAGTACCTTCCAGGTTAAAGAGATCAAGGTCCGGCCGAAGACCGGGGATCATGACCTCCAGGTGAAAGTTGGTCATATCCGCAAGTTTCTTGGGAGGAAAGATAAGGTCAAGGTTACGGTTCTTTTCCGGGGGCGTGAAATAACGCTTTCCGACCGCGGCCGTGAGCTCCTGCAGAGGATTGCCACCGAGCTGGAAGAAATCGCCGTGGTCGAGCAGTATCCCAAATTTGAAGGCCGTACCATGATGATGGTGTTGTCGCCCAAATAGCCAGGAGCGACCCTCTGATTTGAATAGCCGATGGTGAACATTCGTTCCATGAACGGATGTTCCAGCTTGATGTTGCGCATATTGCAACAGAGTTGGCGTGGGCCTGTGATAATCCGGCCGCGCCAAAGCTGTTTTGGCGTGGCCGGAATACAGAAGCTTAATATGCAGAAGGTGGCTGGTCTGGCCGCCTTTCTTCGCGACACAGTAGGATAAGGAGACCAAAGGATGCCGAAAATTAAAACGAACCGAGCCGCAGCCAAGCGGTTCAAAAAAACGGGCTCGGGAAAATTTGTTTACAACAAGTCCCACGCCAGCCATATTTTGACGAAAAAATCGCGGAAACGGAAACGGTCTCTGCGACAAAGCCAGATCATCGATAAATCCGATATGCGCGAATTGCGGCTACTGATGCCCAACGGGTAGCGTGCTGCAATCCCGCCGGGTTGAATGCCCGGCGAGAAGTTTAAAAGCCGGGATCTCAAAGGGAAAGCGTCTGGCACGCCATACGCTGATGAATTCCTGACGGGATTCAGGGGTGAAGGAGAAAATACCATGCGTGTTAAAAGAGGGTTCAAAGCCCGAAGACGACGAAAAAAAGTGTTGAAACTGGCCAAAGGGTTTCGCGGCGGCCATAGTAAATTGTTCCGTACCGCGGCGGACGCGGTGGACAAGGCGCTCATGTACGCCTATCGTGATCGGCGTGTTCGCAAGCGCGATTTCAGACGGCTGTGGATCGTCCGCATCAATGCAGCGGCCCGCATGAACGATTTGTCCTACAGTAAATTCATGCACGGACTTAAAAGCGCAGGCATTGAGCTGGATCGGAAAGTGTTGGCTGATCTCGCCGTATCAGATCCCGCCGGTTTTACCCAAATTGCCACCCTGGCTTCGCAGCAACGCTAAAGCCAACAAGGGCATGTGTGGCAGGCCGCGTTTTTCCGGTGCCTGCCACTGCCCCCCTTGCGATGACATTCTATCCCTAAGCAAAGATCGAGCGACACCGTGGATAAGTCGATAGATAGCATATATCAAGAAGCGCTGGATGAATTGGATGGTGTGTCGGCCCCCGAAGCCCTCGAGGCCGTTCAGGTTCGGTACCTGGGACGCAAAGGGCGTTTGACGGCCTTTTTGCGCAATATTGCCAGCCTGCCCCCGGAGCAGCGGGCCGACACCGGGAAAAAAGCCAACATTGCCAAAAAAAAGCTGGAAGAGGCGATCCGGCAATGCGGTGAAAGTCTTAAATCCGGCAAGGGGAACGCGGGCGAGCAACTTGACATTTCCCTTCCCGGACGGCCAGCGACACCGGGATCACTGCACCCGATAACGCGCATTACACGCGAAATCTGCGATATTTTTGCCCGGATGGGATTCAGTATAGCCGAAGGCCCTGAAGTGGAGCTGGATTATTATAATTTTGAGGCGCTCAATGTCCCCAAATACCATCCTGCGCGTGATATGCAGGATACGTTTTATCTTTCGGACAATATTGTCCTGCGCACCCAAACATCTCCGATGCAAATCCGGGTGATGGAGAAACAAGCACCTCCGGTCGCGGTTATTGCCCCTGGGAAGGTCTATCGCTGTGATTCCGATTTGACCCACACCCCCATGTTTCATCAGGTTGAAGGGTTGATGGTTGACGGTGATGTTTCCTTCGCCGACCTGAAAGGGATCCTGACGACTTTCATCCACGCCATGTTTGACGCTCAGACGAGTTTACGCTTTCGTCCAAGCTTTTTCCCCTTTACCGAACCGAGTGCGGAAGTTGACATCCTGTGTGTGATGTGTCGGGGCAAGGGGTGCCGCGTTTGCTCCCATTCCGGATGGCTGGAAATATTGGGTTCCGGAATGGTGCATCCTAATGTTTTCAAAAGCGTCGGCTATGACACCACAAAGTATTCCGGCTTCGCTTTCGGGATGGGGGTCGAGCGGATTGCCATGCTGAAATACGGAATTGACGACATCCGTAAATTCTTCAACAATGATCTAAGGTTTTTGAGGCAATTTTAGCATGAAAGTCAGTTTGAGTTGGCTGAAAGAGTATGTCCCGCTCGAGTGGGATGCCGATCGCCTGGCTGAAGCACTGACCATGGCAGGACTTGAAGTGGATGCTATCTATGACCGCTTCGCTTACCTTGAAAGTGTTAAAGTCGCACAAATCCAAGCGGTCAGCGCTCATCCGAATGCCGATAAGTTGAAATTGTGTGATGTGACCACCGGCGACCAGCATTTTTCCGTTGTTTGCGGCGCGCCCAATGTTAAAGAAGGCATGCTGACCCCGCTGGCGTTGCCTGGCACGGCTTTTCCCGACGGACGAATTCTGACAGAGTCCAAGATTCGCGGCGTCGCTTCCCAGGGCATGCTTTGCAGTGAGGCTGAGTTGGAGCTCGGTTCCGACCAGGACGGTATTTGGTCCCTGCCGGAAGATTTGCCGGTCGGGACGCCTTTGGCGGAGGCCCTCAGTCTGTCTGATATCGTTCTGGATATCGATCTGACGCCTAATCGGCCGGATTGCCTGAGCGTGATCGGTGTGGCCCGTGAAACCGCGGCTCTCCAGGGAAATTCATTGCGGTATCCTGATACCGAACAGGCGGATGAAAACCAGGCCATTGCCGATATCACCAGTGTTACGATCGAAGCCCCTGACCTTTGCCCACGTTATACGGCCCGACTGATTGAAGGCGTTACGATCGGACCGTCGCCCGCCTGGCTCCAAGACCGTATTCGGTCGGTCGGTATGCGGCCCATCAACAACGTCGTGGATATCACCAATTTTGTCATGATGGAACTTGGTCAACCGTTGCATGCTTTTGATTTCGATCGCTTAGCAGGCCATCGCATCGTGGTACGGCGCGCCCGCGACGGTGAGCACTTCACCTCTTTGGACAACAAGGACCGTGTTCTGGACGGCGAAATGCTGATGATCTGCGACGGGGAAAAACCGGTCGGCATCGGTGGTGTTATGGGAGGGCTGAACTCTGAGGTCGAAGTGTCGACCCGCCGCATCCTGCTGGAAAGTGCCTGCTTCAATCCGGTCAGTATTCGGCGGACGGCCAAACGATTAAATCTGAATTCGGAAGCATCCCACCGGTTTGAGCGCGGCGTCGATCCAAAAGGAACCGTGGCGGCTTTGAATCGGGCGGCCAAGCTTATTGCCGAACTTGGCCAGGGAGCACTCGTTGACGGCCATATCGACGTTCACCCGGGCGCCGGGGAAATGGCCCCCATTCGCATTGACGTGGACCGGACCAACCGCCTTCTGGGGACATCGCTATCTGCCGGGGAAATGGGACGGCTGCTGGAAGCCATTGAGATCAAAGTCCAGCTGGCCCAGGATGGGGCCGGTATTGATGCTTGGCCACCGTCTTTTCGGGTGGATATCCGCCAGCCGGAAGATGTGCTGGAGGAAATTGCCCGCTTATGGGGGTACAATCGCATCGCAACGCGTATGCCCCATGTGGCTGCCGGTAGTGCCCAGCTGAATGGCCGCCTTGAACTTAAGCGGTCGGTACAATCGTTGATGAACGGTATGGGATTCGCGGAGGCGATTAATTATAGTTTTATCAGTCAGCGCGCCTGTGATCAAATGCGCCTGGCCGAAGACGATCCGCGCCGTAAAATCGTTGAGATCCTGAATCCGCTTACCGAGGACCAGAATGTTATGCGGACATCCCTGGTTCCGGGCTTGGTGGATACAGCTGTCCGCAATATTGCTCAGCAAACCAAAGACCTGAAAATATTTGAAATCGGAAAAACATTTGTCAGTCAGGGCAAGGACTGCCAACCGATCGAAACGGATTTTCTGGCGGCGCTGTGGACCGGAGCCCGGTATGAAGGCTCCTGGAATCAAAAAACGGTGGCCTGTGATTTTTACGACATCAAAGGCGCTCTGGAAGGGCTGCTGTGCGGATTGAGGCTTGACGATATTCGTTTTAGCCGCATCGATAAGCGCCGGACCCCCTATCTAAGGCCGGGTGCGGGCGCGGATGTCGTTATTGCCGACCAAAGGGTCGGCTGTGTCGGCGAAATCCACGGCGAGGTCCTTGCCCGGTTCAATTTAAAACAACCGGCTTACCTGTTCGAAATCGATCTTGATCGCTTGTCCCCCATCATTCCCGATAGAATCCAAGCCGATCCTTTGCCGCGTTATCCGTCTACTTCACGGGATATTACCTTGATCGTGGATGATGACCTGGACGCCCAGGCGGTTGTGTTGGGCATCCACCAGATGGAAGAGGATCTGGTTGAAACCGTCAGCATTTTTGATGTATTCAAGGGGCGTCCGATTCCTGCCGGCAAAAAGAGCCTTTCGTTGCGGGTGGTCTACCGTTCCGCGAGCGGAACGCTTGAAGATGAAGCGGTGAACACCATTCATCGGGATTTAACACAGCAACTGCTGGAGGCGCACAAGGCGGACCTGCCGTCCTGAGCATCGATGGGTTAACACGGGAATTCATACCGGAGGAAGAATGTCTTCCGAGGTGAAACGACCGGATAAGCTCTATTACCGCATCGGGGAAGTCAGCACGCTGACCGGGGTGCCTTCCTATGTGCTGCGGTTTTGGGAAGGGGAATTCCCGAGTATCAAACCCCGGCGAACCGAGTCCGGCCAGCGCCTGTACCGCCCTGTGGATGTGGAACGTATCCGCGAAATCAAGGACCTGTTGCACCGCCAGAAATTTACCATCCAGGGCGCCAGACAATTTTTACGTCAACGTGAGGCGCCGACTGAGACGGATTTGCACGCTGAATTGGCCTTTCTGCGCAAGGAACTCCTGGCGATTCGAAAGCTGCTTTCCTGACCGGGCGGGTGCGTTAACCGGAGAAGGCCATTGGTGGCAATCGCTATGGGAAACCTGGCCGGTTAAACGTGTTGACAAAGAACTGTTTTTGTCCTAAATAGAGATGCTCGGAAGCGGGCATAGCTCAGTTGGTAGAGTACAAGCTTCCCAAGCTTGGTGTCGCGAGTTCGAATCTCGTTGCCCGCTCCAATTTCCGCCTTTTTTTCAAAAGGTCGTTTAAGGGAAGCGTTATGTATGGAACCGGGAATGTAACCTACTGATTATGGTGCCTTGCATGAGTACATAACGTCTCACGCCATCTTTAACGGTGTACCTGGTTTTTGGAAACGGGCGGAAGCCCGTTTTTTGTTTTTTATGGTGGTAGAGGAAATGAGTCAGGACAAGGCCAAAGAGAAAAATGCAGACGGCGTAGAGAAGACTTTGGTGCGACCAAAGGAGACGCAGGTTGTTGCCCAGGTATGGGCGATTGCGGAACCGCTCTGCAGCGATGAGGGCATGGAGCTGGTTTATGTTCAGTTTCGCCGTGAATCTCAAGGGCGTGTTTTGCGGGTATATATTGATAAGCATGGTGGGGTGACGGTGGATGACTGTGCCCGCGTCAGCCGCCAGATGGGGGATATTATAGATGCCACCATGGATGATATCGGGCCCTATAGCCTGGAAGTTTCTTCCCCCGGAAGCAACCGGCCGCTAGGTCGAAAAGAAGATTATAAGCGATTCAAGGGCAATAAGGTCCATGTCAAGACGCGGCATCCCATTGATGGCCGAAAAAATTTTAGAGGCATTCTTCGCGGAATTGAGAATGACCTTGTCGCCTTATCGTGCGACAATAAGGATATATATTTGTCTCTGGAAGAGATATCCATTGCACGGCTTGTCAATTTTAATGGAGAAAACTAATGTTCGTAGCGGATATAAAGCGAGTCGTCGACCAAGTTAGCCGAGATAAGGGGATTGATCGCGAGATATTAATCAGCGCGCTTGAAGAAGCGCTTAAATCGGCCGCTCGTAAAAAATTTGGAAGTCGAATCGACATTGAAGTTCAGTACAGTGATGATTCCGGCGAAATAGAAGTTTTCCAATTTAAAGATGTTGTAGAGACGGTGGAAGATCCGGCACTCGAGGTCACCTTGGAAGAGGGGCGTAAATTGGATGCCGATTGCGAAATCGGCGACAGCCTTGGCACCAAGATGGATACATCGACTTTCGGACGCATCGCCGCGCAATCCGCGAAGCAGGTCATCATTCAGAAGATGAAGGATGCCGAAAAGGATGCCATCTATGCGAGTTTTATCGATCGCAAGGGGGAAATAATCAACGGCATTGTTCAACGCATGGATCGTGGGGACATTATCGTTAATTTGGGGCAAACAGAAGGTGTGGTGCCGGTTCGCGAGCAGGTACCCCGGGAATCCTATCGGCGCGGTGATCGCATCCGGGCCTACATTCTTGATGTTTTGCATGAATCACGGGGCCCGCAGATTATCCTGTCGCGCGGGCACAAGGAATTTTTGATTGATCTTTTTAAAACGGAAGTTCCGGAAATAAGCGAAGGGATCGTATCCATTATGGGCGCTGCCCGCGAACCGGGCGTACGCGCAAAGATTGCCGTCTCCTCCAATAATTCGGATATCGATCCTGTCGGCGCCTGTGTCGGAATGAAGGGCAGCCGTGTCCAAAATGTGGTTCAGGAACTGCGTGGCGAGAAGATTGATATTATTCCCTGGCATGTGGACGCGGCCAAATTCGTTTGCAATGCCCTTGCACCGGCAGAAATCTCAAGGGTTATTATAGATGAATCCAATCGTTCTATGGAAGTCATCGTGCCGGACGATTTTCTTTCCATTGCGATTGGTAAACGCGGCCAGAACGTGCGGTTGGCTTCAAAGTTGACGGGGTGGCATCTCGATGTCCAAAGCGAATCCCGTTACAATGAAACCATGAAAAGCGGTTATGAGTCTCTCGCTGCGCTTCCGGATGTAAGTGTTAGCCTGGTGGATGCGTTATATGAAGCCGGATTTTTCTCCATTGATGAACTAAGCATCGCTACGGTCGAAGACCTGATGCAGGTGCGCGGTGTCAGTGAAGAAAAGGCGCAAGCCCTTATTTCTGCTGCACGACAGGCTGTATTGGATGCCGAAGACGAAAGTGAAGAGGTCGAATCGCAGGCGACAGGGGAACTAAAGCAATCCGAAAGTGAAGGGGCGGCAGACGCTTCCGACGAAGAAGCTCTTGAGGATGGTGAGGCCCAACCCGAGCAGGAGGAGCCGCAATCGGAAGCCGAAGCGGAAGGTGCCGCACTGGCTGAACCTGAAAGCCCTGTCGAAGATGCGAAGGATTTGGAAGCGAAAGAATAGGGACCGTATTATACTGGCCGGAAATTGCAGCTCGAGCGGTGGCTATCGATGACACGCCTGGTAGCCAAATTGTAGGGGGAAAGCATGGCAAAAATCAGGGTATATGAACTTGCCCGGGAACTCAACATGACGAACAAAGTGCTTATTGAAAAAATGAGCCAGTTGGGCATTACGGTGAAAAGTCACATGAGTTCTCTTGAGGATGAGACCGTCGCTCAAGTGAAAAGCAATCTTTTTGGTAAGCCGGCTGAGAAGGTCGAAGAGACACGGATCAAACCCACGGTTATCCGCCGACGTCGTAAAAAAGTTGCCGAACCGGAAGCGGAGGAAGCAGGTGAAGATCTTGCCGCCAAGGAGACGGAGGCGGCCGAGGAAGTTGAGGCGGCTGTCGAGGCCGCTGAAAAGGAAGCTCCGGCAGTGTCGGAGATGGAACCTGAAGTGGTGCCTTCCCAGCCGGTTCCCGAGCCCGAACCACCGGCCAAGATTATCGCTAAGCCCCCTGAGGAGAAAATTGAAGCGGCGCCGGAAGTTGCTCCTTCCGAAGCTGCCCCGCCGGAACCGGTCGCCGAGGAGGCCATTGCAGAGGAGGCGGTTGAAGACGTGACTCCTCAAGAAGCGCCGACCGCTGTGGAACAACCGGAGGAGAAGCCCGCGGAAGCACCCAAGCCTGAAAAGGCGAAAAAGCAGGAGCCCAAACCAAAGAAGGAAAAGAAAACCGAACCTGCCGCCAAAATTATCAAGCTCCCCACAAAGCCTGTCGAACCGCCTTCACTTCGGCCCAAAACGCCTGCAACAGAGCCCTCCCAGGATCGAACCGGCGTCGATACAGTGGCCTCCAAGAAAAAGAGGCGGAAAAAACGAACCGAAGAAGATCTGGACCGCAAGTTTTTCAAGAAAAAGATTGCCTTCAGGAAAAAATCGGTCATCGAGGGGGCCGATCTCTATTCCGGTCGGGGCCGATCCAGAAAAGGACGCAAGGATGGCCGCGGGAAAGCTGCTGTCGGCCAAAAAACGCAAATCACGACGGCCAAAGCGATCAAGCGGAGAATTAAAGTGGATGAAGCTATCGTGCTCTCAGAGTTGGCCAAACGAATGGGGATCAAAGCCAGCGAGATCATCAAAATGCTGATGACGCAAGGCATTATGGCGACCATGAACCAGAGCATCGATTATGAAACAGCCTGTCTTGTCGCGGCAGAATTCGATTATGAAGTCGAGAAGGCGGCTTTTGAGGAGGACGATCTGATCAAAATCGAACAGGACGCGCCCGAGGCCCTGTCTGAGCGTCCGCCGGTGGTCACGATCATGGGGCATGTGGACCACGGCAAGACTTCGCTGCTGGATGTTATCCGCAAGACCCATGTCACGGACCTGGAAGCGGGCGGGATCACCCAGCATATTGGTGCTTACAGCGTGACCACGGAAAAAGGCCAGATCACCTTTCTGGATACCCCTGGGCATGAGGCCTTTACGGCCATGCGATCACGTGGGGCGCAGGTTACGGACCTCGTCATTCTTGTTGTCGCGGCCGACGACGGTGTAATGCCTCAAACGGTAGAGGCGATCAATCATGCCCGGGCCTCAGAGGTCCCGTTGGTTGTGGCCGTCAATAAAATGGACAAAGCCGGCGCTGACCCCGACCGGGTTTACCGTGAGTTGTCTGAGAAGGGTTTGACGCCGGAAGCCTGGGGTGGCGATACGATATTCGTCAATGTCTCCGCCAAGCAGAAAACCGGTATCGATGAATTGCTGGAAATGATCTTGCTTCAATCGGAAGTTATGGAATTGAAGGCCAACCCGGACAAACAGGCCTTCGGCCACGTCGTGGAGGCCAAACTCGATTCCGGCCGAGGTGCGGTGGCCACCGTGCTTGTAAAAGAAGGCACATTGCGGACCGGTGACCCTGTGGTTTGTGGTGTTCATTTTGGTAAAGTGCGGGCCATGCTGAATGACAAGGGCAATCCCGTCACGGAGGCCGGTCCTTCCATCCCGGTGGAAGTCTTGGGCTTGTCCGGTGTTCCGGTTGCCGGTGATGAGCTGATTGCTTTGAAGGATGAGAAGGATGCCAAGCAGGTCAGTATCCATCGAACCCAGAAACAACGCACCAAGGAACTGGCCAAATCGAACCGGATGAGTCTTGAGAATCTGTTCGAAAAAATGAAAGAAGGTGAGGTCAAGGATCTTAACCTGATCATCAAGACCGATGTTGACGGCTCGATGGAAGCGCTGAAGGACTCTTTGGTCAAGCTGTCCAACGAGGAAGTCAAAATCAATGTGGTGCATTCCGCATCGGGTACCATTACCGAATCCGATGTTTCCCTGGCAGCCGTCTCCAATGCGATTATTATCGGTTTCAACGTGCGCCCGACGCCCAAAGTGCAGGCCATTGCTCTTGAAGAAAGCGTGGATATGCGCTTCCACAATGTCATTTACGATGTCATCAAAGAGATCAAAGATGCCATTGCCGGAATGATGGAGTCTATTTTCGAGGAACGCGTCCTCGGGCGGGCTGAGGTGCGGGAAGTTTTCCAGATACCCAAAATTGGCGCCATTGCGGGATGTCATGTCACGGATGGCAAAATCGAACGGCGTCAGTTGATGCGACTGATTCGGGACGGTGTCGTGTACTACGAAGGTAAAAATTCGTCCCTGCGCCGTTTCAAGGACGATGTCAAAGAAGTTCAGACGGGTTACGAATGCGGCATTGGTATTGAAAACTACAATGACATCAAGGTCGGTGATGTGATCGAATGCTACTATCTTGAAGAGATTCGACCTGAAGTCCAATGAGAATTTTTTACACGGCAAACCGCATTCTTGTGTAAACGCTAAGTGCACTGAATTGTAAGTTGGCGGGCAAACCATGGTCGTCGGTGTCGGTCGTGTTGTTTATCGAATTCATGACTGCCGTTCTTTGAAAGGTAAGCGGAAGATCGTCAAAGCCATCATCATGCGGTTGCGGAATCATTTCAATGCTTCGGTCGCGGAGGTGGGGGCCAACGATATCCACCAGAGAGCCGAGATCGGTTTCAGTATGGTGGGGAATGATCGGGCCGTGATCAATTCCAAGGTGGATAAATTTTTCAATATGGCCGAAGATCTTGGATTGGCCGAAGTCATTGATATGGAAATGGAGATCATTAGTCTATGACGACCTTTTCAAGATCGGAACGGGTTGGCCGGCATATTCGCAATACCCTGGCCGATATATTGCGTCGCCACGTCAGCGACCCCCGTTTGAAGCGGGTCAGTATTACAAGTGTTGACGTATCACCGGATCTTCGTTCGGCCCGGATCTATTTTGCCACCACTGGTGACGACGTAAAGGTAAAGAATGTCCTGGAAGGCTTTAAAAAGGCACGGCCCTATATCAAAAAACTGCTGGGGCGCGCACTGGGGCTTCGCTATATGCCTGATATTCGATTTTATTACGATGATTCGCTTGATTACGGCGCCCGTATGGAAGAGCTCTTCCGGTCGATAGAGGAGACAGATGAACACCGTCATCGACCGACTGATTAAAAGTCGGACCCTATTTGTGGCCACACATATCAATCCCGATGGAGACGCCATTGGATCTTTAATATCGCTGGGATTGGGACTACAGCAGTACGGAAAGCGCGTCTATTTTTATAACGAGAGCCCCATCCCGGCCGTTTACCGATTCCTGCCGGGTGTAGAGTTGGTCAAGCAGACCCTGCCGCCCAAGCGCGAATGGGATACGGCGGTCATATTGGATTGTGGCGATATGGAACGCATTGGCGAGGCGGCGGATCAGGTCCACCGGTCACCGCAGATTATCAATATCGATCATCATGTGACCAATACGGGTTTTGGGCATTACCGTCTGGTCGATCCGACGGCTTGTTCGTCGACGGAAATTGTCTATCGGCTGTTGAAGCAAATGCATATCGATATTGATGAGGCCATCGCCACATCGATTTATACCGGCATTTTAACCGACACGGGGTCATTCCGGTTTGCCAATACGAACAGTGCCGCGTATGTGATTTGTGCCGAAATGGTTCAGTGCGGGGTGGACCCCTACACCGTGGCGCAGCATGTTTATGGGACCTATTCGCTTGGCCGCATTAAACTGCTCAATATGGCGCTGGATTCAATTGAAATATCTCCCAACGGCAAGCTGTCGCTGATGACCGTGACACACGATATGTTTGCCGAGACCGATACCAATCCCGAAGATGTCGATGGTATGATCAACTATGCCAAGCGCATCGAGGATGTGAGAGTGGCGGCGCTGATCATGGAAAATGCAAATGGCGCCGATCAAAAACGTTTTCATGTCAGTCTACGTTCCGATGGCACGGTCGATGTCGCTGAGATCGCAGCATCTTTCGGCGGTGGCGGTCATTTTAACGCAGCTGGCTTTGGCGTGGAGTCCTCCCTAAAGGATCTCAAGAAAACAATCAACGCCATTGCGGAGAACCTTTGAGCAGGCTATGCGCGGCGGTGTTCTGATCATTGACAAACCGGCTGGTATTTCTTCCGCACAAGTGGTCGGGAAAGTCAAAAAGCTTTTGGGAGCCAAGAAGGTGGGGCACGCCGGCACACTTGATCCATTTGCAACGGGTGTGCTGGTCTGCCTGGTGGGTCAGGCGACCCGTCTGGCGCAGTTTTTCCTGGCAGGCAGGAAACAATACGAGGCTGAACTTTGTCTCGGTGTTGAAACCGATACGCAGGACCCCACCGGGCAAGTCACCAACCGACGGGCGGTGCCGGCGTTTTCGGAAGGTGATTTGCAACAGGTTTTCGAGCGCTTCAGCGGGGTTGTTGAACAGGTGCCGCCGGCGTATTCCGCCCTGAAACATCATGGCGTGGCACTTTATAAATTGGCACGCAAAGGCCGACCGGTTCAAAAACCCGCACGCAGGGTTTTTATCGAAGCGATGCACATCCGGGCCGTTGCGCTTCCCAAAGTGCGATTTTCTGTGACGTGCTCGGCCGGGACATATATCCGGACGCTTTGTGCCGATATCGGTCATGCGCTAGGCTGTGGCGGACACCTCAATGCCTTGAGGCGCACCATGAGCAGCGGGTTCGACATCGGCGAAACCGTCAGCCTGAAGATGTTAAACGACTGGGCGGAGGACCCCCAAACACCGGTTGCGCTGATTCCGCCGGGGGCCGCTTTACGGGGCATGCCCGCCCTTGTGGCCAGTCGAGCAACGGCCGCCAAGATTCGATGTGGCGGTGTTATACTAGTAAGGGACTTCACCGACTTACCGCCGGATGCAACGGTAATGACGAATGGTGATAAAGGCGCCTATTTCAAGGTTCTCGACCACAACGGGGACTTGATGGCCGTCGTTTCGGCCCCGCTTCAGGGGGATCGGATGACCTATTGCGGAGTCTATGTGTAAGATGGAACGACGGTGATAACAGAAGGTTGCCTATTTTACGTGAGCATCATTTAATTAAGAGGAGGCTTGAAGACAGTGGTATTTACAACCGAAGATAAAAAACGGCTGATTGAACAGTACAAATTGCATGATACGGATACAGGGTCACCGGAAGTTCAGGCTGCTCTGTTAACCCATCGTATCACCTATCTTACCGAGCATTTGAAGGTGCACAAAAAGGATCATCATTCTCGAAGAGGGTTGCTCATGTTGGTTGGCCGTCGCCGCCGTCTGCTCAATTATGTCAAAAACAAAGATGTGAACCGGTATCGTTCGATTATTGAAAATCTTGGATTACGGCGCTAATGCCGTCAAGGTGTGTCTTCCTGCCAACGCAGCTATCCCTGTTCTTTGTGGTTTCTTGCGGCATTTGAGGAAAGATCACCTGTCGATCGGTACCCCCTGCAGTTAATTATCATGAGGTATGATGGCCGTCGTATGTGGCGACGGCCCGAATTAGCTCGTATCCAGCATGATTATAGCGATGGGAACCCCTAGGCGGTTTCCGAGATCTGTAATCTGCAGGAGGCAAAATGGAAAAAACAGTAAAAACAGAAATCGGGGGCCGCACCCTGAGCATCCAGACCGGCAAATTGGCCAAACAGGCTTCCGGCGCGGTTCTGGTTCAGTATGGGGAAACCATGGTCCTGGTAACCGTCGTTTCCTCCAAGGATGAACGACCAGGGGATTTCTTGCCGCTTACGGTAGAATATCAGGAGAAAATTTATGCCGCCGGGCGGATTCCCGGAAACTATTTTCGCCGGGAAATCGGTCGGCCGAGCGAGAAAGAAACACTGACCGCACGTTTGATTGACCGGCCGATTCGACCGTTATTCCCCAAGGGGTACCGTTCTGAAATACAGGTCATTGCCACGGTATTGTCCATGGATATGGAAAATGATCCGGATATTTTGGCGATGATCGGGGCATCGACGGCACTGGAATTGTCGGATATTCCCTTTGCCGGGCCAATCGCCAGTGTGCGTGTCGGCCGGATCAATGGGGAGTTTGTTGCCAACCCGCCCATTTGCGATTGCGAAAACTGCGATATCAACATCATCGTGGCAGGTTCACGCACAGGGGTGGTGATGGTCGAAGGCGGCTCCGACGTAGTCGGCGAGGAGGATATGCTGGAGGCGATTTATTTCGGCCACCAGGCCATCCAGCCCATTATCGATCTGCAGCTGGAACTGAAAGAGGCCTGCGGGGTGCCGAAACGCGCCTTTGATCCTCCGGAAAAGGACCCGGAACTGGTTCGACTTATCGAAGATAAGGCCAGAGAACCGTTTCGAGCTGCTGTGGTGACGCCGGCCAAGGTCGCCCGGAACAACGCCCTGCGAAATTTGAAAATGGAGATCTTTGAATCCCTCGGCGAGGATTATGCCGATCGCCGGGATGAAGTTTATGCTATTTTTGATGAACTTCAGAAGGCGGTCTGCCGGGATCTCATTCTCAAAGAGGCGCGCCGCATCGACAACCGCCGGTTCGATGAAATTCGGCCCATTACCTGTGAAGTCGGTACACTGCCCCGCCCCCATGGAAGCGCCCTTTTTACCCGCGGGGAAACCCAGGTTCTGGGGGTCCTGACACTGGGGTCCGGTCAGGATGAACAGCGTGTCGAAACCCTCAGCGGGGAGGAGTTCCGGCCTTTCATGCTGCACTACAACTTCCCGCCCTATTCGGTTGGTGAGACGCGCCGTATCGGGGGACCCAGCCGTCGAGACATCGGACACGGTGGCCTTTCGACACGGGCGATTGAAAAAGTTCTTCCGGACAAGGAAGATTTCGATTACACGATTCGTTTGGTATCCGAGGTTTTGGAGTCCAACGGGTCTTCTTCTATGGGCACCGTATGTTCCGGTATCATGGCTTTGATGGATGGGGGTGTTCCGATCAAGGCGCCGGTGGCCGGCATTGCCATGGGGCTGGTCAAAGATGACGACAATGTCGTCGTTCTTTCGGATATTCTGGGCGATGAAGACCATACCGGCGATATGGATTTCAAGGTCGCCGGAACAAGTGAGGGTATCACAGCCCTGCAAATGGATATCAAGATCCACGAGCTTTCCAAGGATATTTTGGCCAAAGCGCTTGAGCAGGCCCGACAGGGGCGCCTGCATATTCTCTCCAAAATGACGGAAGCAATCGAAGCGCCGAGGGAGAATATATCGCCTTATGCACCGGCCATCATGACGGTCGAAATCAAACCGGATAAAATTCGAGAAATCATCGGCCCCGGCGGTAAGACCATTCGGATGATTCAGTCGGAAACCAATACCCGCATCGAGATCGATGACTCCGGATTGGTGAAGGTCGCGGCCGTTTCGAAAGAGGATGGCGATGCCGCATTGAAAATGATTGGCGACATCACCATGGAGCCGGAAGTGGGCCAAGTCTATGATGGAAAAGTTGTTCGTATAATGGACTTTGGTGCCTTTGTTCAGATTTTGCCCGGCACCGATGGCCTTTGTCATATATCCCAGCTGGCAACCCACCGTGTGTCCAGCGTTTCGGATATCGTGAAAGAAGGCGACACGCTTAAGGTCAAAGTGCTTGAAATTAATCGTGACGGAAAAATCCGCCTGAGCCATAAGGCGATTCTCGAAGAAGAAGGTGGACGTCCTGATGGGTCAGGTCGTAAATAAAACCGTTTTATCCAACGGCGTTACGATTCTTACCAAGCAAATGCCGTATGTCCGCTCCGTGTCAATGGGGGTGTGGGTCAATGTGGGGGCACGCGATGAAAGCCCGGAAGAAAACGGGCTTTCCCACTTCATTGAACACATGATCTTCAAAGGGACACGGAAGCGGACCGCCTACCAGATTGCCAAAGAGTTTGATGCCATCGGCGGTCAGACCAATGCTTTCACGGCCATGGAAAACACCTGCTATCATGCGCGGGTATTGGAATCCCATATGGATACCATGGTCGACATCCTTACCGACATTTTTTTGAATTCCGTTTTCGAAGCCACCGAAATTGAACGCGAGCGTCCTGTCATCCTTCAGGAAATCGGCATGGTGGAGGATAATCCGGAAGAGTATATTCATGTTCTCTCCGGGAAAAACTACTGGGGTGACAATGCGTTGGGGCGATCTATCTTGGGATCCCCCGAAAACGTTCTTCGATTTGATGCCACGGCCGTTCGTGACTTTTTTCATCGCTGTTATCAACCGGAGCGTATCATCATTGCGGCCGCCGGGAAGCTCCAGCATCAGGCTTTTGTCGACCGGATTGCGCCGGCCTTCGAAAATATCCAGCCCGGCAATGGCTTTCCCCAACGTTCGACGCCGAGTGGCAGTCGACATGTTGACGTATGCCATCGCAAACTCGAGCAGGTACACATCTGTCTTTCTGCCCCCGGATTGGCAACCACGGATCCAGATCGCTTTGCCTTTTCCCTGATGAATTCCATTCTTGGCGGGAATATGAGCTCCCGGCTTTTTCAGGAAATCAGAGAAAAACGCGGATTGGCTTATGCCGTCTATTCCTACCTTATTTCATATGAAGATACGGGCATGTTCGGGGTCTATGCCGGTGTCGAACCTTCGCGGGCGGTGGAAGTGACGTCCCTTATCGGGGAGACAGTCCGTCATTTGACTTCCTCTCCGGTAAGCCCGAGTGAACTCCGGGATGCGAAAGAGTTCACCAAGGGGAATATGCTCTTGGCCAGTGAAAGCACTGACAACCAGATGGTTCGCCTGGCCCAGGGCGAAATCAATTTTAAGCGCTATATTCCTTTAAGGGAAGCCGTCGACCATATCGAGACGGTAACGGCGGAAGATATTCAAATGCTTGCCGGCCGGCTTTTCGGTAACGATCAGCTTGTGCTGACAGTACTGGGGCCGCTATCGGACGATGCACAATTCAAGAACGTCATCCGGTTATCCTAGCGAACTTCTTTCGGAAAACGAGATGTCCGGATTCGAAATGGCTGTGGGGACAACAGAGGCCCTTGCCAGGAGCAACTCCCATGGGTGTAGCTGACAACCCAACGCTGTCTTTTTTGCGTCTTCGCCCGGAGATTGATGACGATATCCCCCTGCCGCGCTATATGACCCCCCAAGCCGCCGGGATGGATATTTATGCTGCGGTCGATGCGCCCCTGGCCCTTTCACCACGAGACATCGCCCTTGTGCCCACCGGTTTCGCCATGGCCCTGCCGGAAGGTTACGAAGCGCAGATCCGCCCGCGCAGCGGGTTGGCCGTGAAACATGGGATTGGGCTTATCAATTCTCCCGGGACAATTGACGCCGATTACCGCGGGGAAGTCAAAATCGCTTTGATCAATTTAGGCGACAAAGCGTTTACGATTCAACGGGCCGACCGTATTGCCCAGATGGTAGTTCAGCGTGTATGCCGCGTTCAGGTGGCGGTCGTGGAAGACCTGGCCACGACAGACCGTGATGACGGGGGGTTTGGCCATACCGGGATTCGTGGTTGAGACAAAAGCGAATGGGGCGATCTGTGGCTGGCTATGGCGTCCGATCCCGGTACATGTTCCCATGACGTCTTCTTGTGTTTCATTTTAGACGAGACCCCCTCCGATCAGGATCAGAATGGATGCGCCCCAGAACGGATTTCGCTAAAACTGGCGACTCAAGTGAAGACCGGGAAGATCTTACCTTATGCATGCTGGCAAGCGGCAGCAAAGGCAATTGCATCCACGTTGGATCGGGAATTAGGTCCATCCTGGTGGATGCGGGCCTGAGCGGACGTGAAATCGAACGGCGCATGGGTGAACGTTCTTTAGCTCCCGATCATCTTCAGGCTATCGTTGTTTCCCACGAGCACGCGGACCACATTCGTGGGGTGGGCGTTTTGGCCCGCCGCTTTAATCTGCCGGTTTTCATGTCAAGTGAAACGGCGAACGCCGCTCTCTCGGCCATGGGGAAGATTCCGCGCTTATGCCCTTTTCAGCCGGGAATCCCGTTTGACATTCCGCCCTTTCGGATCCACCCGTTTAACGTTTCCCACGATGCCGTTGACCCTGTAGGGTTCACCATTAGTATGAATGGCAGCCAAATCGGTATCGCCACGGATCTCGGTGTTGCCACGGGACTTGTAAAACAATATCTAAAGGCGTGTCATCTTCTGGTGATTGAAGCAAATCACGATGTGGAAATGTTGCATAACGGTCCTTACCCCTGGCCCCTGAAACAACGCATTAAAAGCCGTAACGGCCATCTTTCCAATGAGGACGCGGAAGCCCTATTGCGTGAAATTATGCATCCTGGTTTAAAACACGTCGTTCTAGGCCATTTGAGTGAAACCAATAATACGTCTTCCCAGGCATTGAAGACCGTCAAACAGGCTATCGGTGAAGGCGGTATCGCCATCTCGGTCGCCAGGCAGGATCGCTCCGGACCCATCCTGAAGCTCTGAATTCCTCCTACTATATCTTGTATTCCCTTAAATTGCTGACCCCAATTAGCCAAAGCCCCGTGATAACGGAGCCTGGATAAAAAACCCGAACACAACAATATTTTTTTCTATAGATTATTTTTCACATCTCACCATATCTTGTGCCGGAAGAATAAAAAACCTACAACAGAAGCGATGAAGGATAAATCATACACTATTTTATGCTGAAATATCAGTGAGTCACAAACCGCAAGCAGTTGAACTCCCTTATTTTATGTGCTAATTCAATCAAGAGCGAATCCTCTTGCCGCTGCCCAATGAAATGGCCAAGACACTACCTTCCGGCTATTTTAAGGCTGATCTATTTCGGGAATGAAAGGTCGTAGATAATGAGAAGGGCCTGCCGCCAGAGCGAACCCACCACACCTAATGCCGAATCGGATATTGAAGGAAGTCAAAAAAAACTTCCTCCTGCCATCGAACCGGACACGGCACAAGACATCCATCGATCGCGTCTCAAACGCGAATATCTTATCAATAAACTCAATTATATCAATTTCCAGAATGGGACCATTCAAGTTGTTATGTCCCATAAGCGTTTTGAGCGTACGCTGACGACCAAGGCACGCCCTTTGCCTTGCTGTGGGGAACGGCTGGATTGCGTTTGGCTGGAGTCTGAAAAAGTCGCCCCACTCGTCGATAATTATCAGTTTACTTCCTTCTTTGTGGACGATGGGGCAACGGCCCTGATGGTAGAACCACAAATTTTAAAGCTGGATGCGGAGGGGTTGTCCGTTGAACTGCCGGAGCATTGCTGGGAGATTTCCAATCGGCGCGAAACCCGTATCGCATGCGATGGCGTACCGGTGCAGGTTATTCAAAACAGCATGCTATTTCGAGGGGAACTCGTGGAGTTCAGCACCGGTTCATTCCTTGTGGAACTCGACATCAACCCACCGCAAACATTTCAGTGTATCGATGATGATCAGTTGCTGAATCTTATCGTCTATGACGGTGGTGATTTGATCTACTCCGGTGATTTTACGATCCTCAAGCACGACAATGGCAGACAGCGGCGCCGGTTTGTATTAGAGCCGCAGGCCCAGTCGATTCATCGTTACAACCCTAAAGCCTATCGCAGCAAACGCCTAAAACTGAAACCAACGCCGAATATTGTTTTCCAACACCCGCTTACGCGGCAAACGGTCAACTTGAAAGTACAAGATCTCTCCGGTTCGGGGTTGTCCGTAGTAGAAGGCGTCGGCAACTCATTGCTGCTGCCGGGTATGATGCTTCCGGATGTCGAATTAATTTTTGCGGATAGCCTGACCATTCGTTTCAAAGCCCAAGTGCTCTATCGCAACATGACGGACTGTGATGACGAGTCCTGTGAAATCGTCAATGGGCTGGCCATTATCGACATGGACAGCAATGAGCATTTGAAGCTGTTGTCCTTGTTACACCAGGCCGATAACCAAAATTCTTATATTAATACCCGCGTTGAGATGGATGCGCTCTGGGATTTCTTCTTCGAAACGGGGTTCATTTATCCTAAAAAGTATGCCTATATCCAGGCGAATAAAGAGAAGATCAAAGAAACGTACTGGAAGCTCTACACCCAGAACCCAACCATCGCCCGGCATTTTATCTATCAGAACAAAGGCCGCATTCTGGCCCATATGGCCATGGTACGGCTTTATGAAAATGCCTGGTTGATTCACCATCACGCTGCCCGCAAACGCTTTATGGTTCGCGCCGGACTCACCGTATTAAATCAGATCGGCTGCTTTACCTACGATTCACACCGTTTGTATTCGATGCACATGAAATATCTGATGTGCTATTTTCGCCCTGAGAATCATTTCCCTAGCAGTGTTTTCGGTGGCTTCAACCGCTATGCCAAAGACCAGAATGGCTGCTCGATCGATGAATTCGCTTATTGCCACATGGGCGGAGACTCAGAGGTATTCGAAGTGCTGCCACCCGAGTGGGAACTGGCCGAGTGTGACGAATCGGATATGCAGGAACTGGGGCACTGGTACCAGCATTACTCCGGTGGTCTGATGCTTGACTGCCTGGATTTGGATCTGCACACCTTTGACTCACAGGATTTGATGGATGAATATCGTCATCACGGGTTTGCCAAAGATCGGACTCTTTTGGCCTTGAGGCGGCGCGGAAGGCTGTGCGCCTGCATTATCATCCATCGATCCAATATCGGATTGAACCTTTCGGATCTTACCAATTGTGTCAAGGTGCTCATCATCGACAAGCATGAAGTGGATCGCACCATCATCGAAAATGGGCTGTGTCGGATTTTCCGCGATTACCAGCTCAGTATTGACATGCCGCTGTTGATGTATCCTGTCGAGGCTGTCGAAGCGATGAAGATCCCCATTGAGAAAACATATTGTCTCTGGATATTGAATACGCGCTATTCAGACAAATACTTTAAGTTTATCGATCGTATGTTTCGAATGGCCAAGCATTAATCTTACAGTAGATGAAAAAGCCGGCATGCCCCCTCTTAATTACGACAACGACGCACCTCTTTACAACAGCAGGATAATTGACACATATATCCGGCTTATTCGTGTGCGCTATGCCGACGTTAATGTACATGACCTGCTTTCCTATGCCGACATGGAAATGTATGAGGTCAAGGACCCCGGGCACTGGTTCAGTCAAAACCAAATCAACCGTTTCCATAAGCGGCTCTCCCAGATAACGAACAATCCCCATATCTCCAGAGAGGCCGGGCGCTACGCCGCATCACCAGACGCTGTCGGGCTGATTCGGCCCTATATTCTTGGCATGGTCGATCCTGCTAAAGCTTACAGCATGGTGGGTTTGGCATCGAGCAAGTTTACACGCTCGACGACTTTCGAGCCGCTAAGGTTGAGTGGCAACAGAGTCGAGATTCGCGTTACACCCCGGGGCGGAGTCCAGGAGCAACCATTCCAGTGTGAGAACCGAATAGGGTTTTTAGAGTCTATCGGCGCGGGCTTTTTGAACAAATTCCCCCGTGTCGACCACCCCGAGTGTGTTTTTCGGGGAGACAGCTGTTGCCGCTACATCATTACCTGGGAGAAATCACCCCTTCTGGTTTGGCGCCGACTCAGCCCGATCGTTCTGGCATTGATCGGTGGTGGCCTGGTTACGGCAGCGATGATCATGCCGGGTTTTCCCGTCGTGACATCAATGACGGCGGCCCTGGTAATCTCACTGCTGGTTTCGCTGGTGTGCCAGGAAATTGAAAAAAGTGATTTAAAGCGAAGCCACACGCACTTGATGGATTCCACTGAGAAATTGTTGGACCAGATTAATATCAACTATAACAATTCCATTGTAACCAATGAGATCGGGTTGGCCATCAGCGGCAAAACCACGGTTGCGGCTGTTTTGAAAAGCATTATTCAAACAATTCAAAATCGCTTGGATTTTGACCGCGGCATGATTCTGTTAGCCAATCCGGAAAAGACACGTTTGGAATTCAAGGCGGGTTTCGGCTATTCTCATCTGCACCGCAAATGGCTTGAGCATCTGTATTTTAGCTTGGACAAACCTGGGTCTCGCGGGGTTTTTGTCGTTTCCTATCGTGAGCAAAAGCCATTTTTAATCGATGATCTTGACGATATACAGGACGAATTGTCGCCGCGTAGCCTTGAGTTCGCCAAGAAGGTTGGATCCAAAGCCTTTATTTGCTGCCCGATTGTCAGTGACGGAGACGCGCTGGGTATTTTGGCGGTGGACAACTTAAATACCAATCGCCCGTTGGTCGAGACGGATCTGCGGCTGCTCAATGGTGTCGCATCGGTCCTCGGCATCAGCATCAAGAATGCCCAGTTGATTGAAGCACGCGAACGCCAGATGAACTCACTGTTGCGCGTACTGGGCGCCTCAATCGATGCGCGGGACCCGCTGACCAAGGGACATTCGGAAAATGTTACCCTCTATGCCATGGGGATTTGCGACGAACTGGCTGTGGATCGGGAATACAAGGAGGCGGTTCGTGTCGCCGCACTGCTGCACGATTACGGTAAAATTGGTGTCCCGGATGCCGTTTTGAAAAAACCGGGTGTCCTAACAGAAGAGGAAACCAAAATCGTTCGGATGCATGCCCAAAAAACCAGGGAGATTCTGGAGCAGGTGCATTTCGAAGGTGTTTTTGCCCAGGTTCCGGATATTGCCGGAGGGCATCATGAACGCTACGATGGCAACGGTTATCCCGATGGATTGAAAGGCGAGTCGATTCCTCTGGGGGCCCGAATCATCGCCGTGGCCGACTTTTTCGAGGCGATTACCTCCATGCGTCATTACCGCGACCCCATGACGGAAGAGAACGCCATTTTACTCCTGCAGTCAAAAGCAGGCACCCATTTCGACAGGCGGGTGGTCGACGCTTTTCTCGCGTATTTCAAGCATAAAGCACCGCGTAAGCCATGGCTGCGCGTGGTGTCCGCTTAAACAGCCTTATCCAAATTTTTATACAAACCACCAACCATTTGGACATCTCCCCCTCCATCGCGTCATCCCGATGCGTCAGTTGACGTCAAATCGTTTGGGATATTTTTGATAGTAGTGCGAGTTCTTCCAACTGCGTTTTAGCGCTTGGTTCAGTTTTACCGTTACCATGAAATTATAGGGGTTCTTGAGTTGAAAGAATGAACGCAACATTCGATAGTGAAAAAAGGGAAAAGCGTACAAACGGTTTTTGATGTAGTTGTCCCCGATGTAGACCGTCTCGCGGTCAATCCCTTGGGGATAGTGCACCATGTAAGAAAAACGGTATTTCTCCCAGTCATCGGGGAAATTGTCATAAATCAAGTTGCTGGCGGCGATTTGATCATCCATGAGGCGTGTGCCCGGAAGGGGTGTCAGAATGCTGATTTGAAAGGCATCGATTCCGGATTTGAGAAGAAAATCGGCCAGACGCTTGTAATAGTTGGCCGACTCATGATCATTCCCCAGGATGAATGCACCCAATACACCAATGCCGTAACGGTGATAAATTCGTGCCGTCGCCTGGTAGCTTTCCACACCCGCCCTGAGGTTGACCCCCTTCTTCATTTTCTTGAGCGATCCCTGGTCAATGGTTTCAAAGCCGATGAATACAAAGAGACAGCCGGCTTCCGCCGCAAGCCTGATGACGGATTCGTCCTCGGCGGCATTGATGGAGGTCTGCATCCACCATTTTTTATTGAGTTTGCGGTCGATCATGCCGCGGAAAAGTGCTTTGGCCCGTGCGCGGCTGTCGTCGCCGTAGCCGATAAGGTTGTCGTCGACAAAGGCGATATTGGGGCTTTCGATGGATTCGAGTTCTTCCAGGACATCTTCCACCGGACGCTGGCGGTAGCGCCGCCCTAAATAGCGGCTGACCGAACAGAAATAACAGTCAAATGGGCAGCCACGGGACGTTTGCACCGATTGCCAAAAATAGCCCGGGTGCAGCAAGTCCCGCCGGGGGCGCAGGTTCCCCTGGGACAGGTCGATTCGGGGCCCTTGATACAACGGGGCGAGACGGCCCTGTTCAAAGTCCGCGATGATTTGCGGCCAGATGTTTTCGGCTTCACCGACAACGACGGTATCGGCAAACTTGGCGGTTTCGTCCGGGGCCATCGATGCATGAATGCCGCCGATAATGACTTTCGTACCTTTTCGGCGGTACGTATCGGCAATGTCGTAGGCCCGGTTAATGTTGCTGGTGAAGGCCGTTATGCCCACAAGGTCGGCGGCCGTATATTCGAAGGTGTCAAAATTTTCGTCGATGATTTCGATATCCCAGTGTCCCGGTGTTACGGCGGCAATATAGGCTAATCCGAGCGGGGCAAACCGGGAAATACTGCTCATGAGGTAGCCGCTTTTTTTCCCGACAGGGTTTATCAGTACAAGTTTTGGCATTACTTGTCCCTTTGATTTAATGCGTGGTTTGCGGTCGTACAGTTTTCCGTATCGCCGCGAGGGCGATTTACCTGCGGCTGAAGCCCAGATGGATCGATCCGCTTTGCACCGGAAGGCTTGCCGGTGTCACTGATCAGTGGGCTTTGGCGCAAAAGGTCTTCCCTGGCTGAGGGCGCGATCACGTTTTCTTTTTCGGGAACAGTTGACGTCTTGGGCTGTGGATCGGAATCTGCGGCAAAAAGGCGCGAAAACAAAACGGGAGATCCCCCTCCATAAGCATCGAAATTCGGTAATGCGCAGGCCAGATGACGCCCCGCAGCGCCCAGAAGTTCGGTTTCACCGACATGGGTTCCGACGTGACAGTCAATGCCATGCGCTGCCGCCAGGTTCGCAATGGACCGGGCCCGAAGAATCCCACCGCATTTGGATACCTTGATGTTGAAAACATCGCACCCTTCGAGTTCAATCAATGCTCGGGCATCGGCGATACTGACCAGCGATTCATCGGCAATGATCGCCATACCGCTCGACTGTCGAAGCTCGGGCAGGCGGGCATTGTCGGCGGGCGGCAGGGGTTGCTCAATCGCAGCAATGCCAAAAGGCTGGAGATGGTCAAGTTGATTTTGGATTTGGTCAAAACTCAATTTGCCATTGGCTTCAAGCCTTAACTCCTGGTCGGCGTTGGCCAAACTATGGATCAACTGGACCCGCTCGCGGTTGCGCTGGGGATTGTCGTCAATGAGGATTTTGATAATCTTGATATCGAGTTTGGCATTCAGAAGTGGGAAAAAGTCTTTGATCAGGTTCAGTGGTAAAAACGGGACGGAGGCCGAAAACGGCAACTGCTGCCGCAGCTGACGGCCGTAAAGAGACCCTGCCGACAACCGATCGGCATTTTCCAGGATATCCATGAGCGCCAGGTCAATGGCGGCCAGCGCCGCGTGATAGGCCCTGATAGCGTTGTTTTGGCAGGCGGCTTCGCATTGTGTCAGGAGCCCGGCGGCCGTATCCAGATCTTTTATTCCGGAGGAAAACAGGATGGGGGCGAAAATGGAATTGATGCATTCAACGACTGAAGCAACATCTTCTCCGGTGACATAAGGGCGCGGCGCACCTTCACCGAAACCGGAAACGCCGTTGTCGCACCACATGCGGACGATGACGGAGTCGGCATGTCTTCTTTGCGTTTGAAGGGAGTCAAAGGGAACTGTGAACGCTCTGTTGTAATGATAACACTGAATTCGATTGATGCGCATTGGGCCACTTTCATTACCGTGTGGCATCGGTGAAACCGGTCATTGGTTTTAAGGGCGCGGAGACGATTGTTTTGCCAATGCGGCTCGTTCGGCCGACAACTCTTTCAGCAGCTGACGCAGCGTCCAGTTTTCCGAGGTGGGCGTCAGTGTGGCCCACATGGGTTGGGGCATGCCGACATTTCGGTAGCTCGACATCAGTTGGTGAAGTTCGTTTTCGCTGATTCCTGCCATGATAATGGCCGCCGGCATGCGAGACGGTTTTCCATGGCCCGTCTTGTCCTGGCGTGCCAAAAGGTCGCTCAGGGACATTTCCAGATCGTCGCTGCCCGCGTAAACCAAAGGAAGTTTATCGATGGCCGCGGCGGTGATAACATCGTCAATCGCTGCCTGGCCTTCAGGCGTAAAACCGCAGATCAGGAGCTTGCGCGGTCCATATAACGGTTTTGCGGATCGTGAGACCTGGCTGAATGAGGCTGGCTCTTCCATGTATCGGGCTTCCCGTTGTGGTGGCGTGTCGCTTGGATCAACTGTCGGCGTATTATGACATAAAGATGTTTTTTCTACAATCCTTCCCGTTTTCATCTTCTGTGCGGGCGCAGGAAAGAGTCCGTTCAGCCGACGAGCATGGGGGCGGCAACTTCCGCTGCCCTGTCGGGACCGAATAGTCGGGCAACCAAAGCAAGGGCGAACTCCAGGGCGGTCCCGGGCCCCTGGCTGGTGATGCAGCGGTCTCCGGTGACCACGCGGTCCGCAACAGGCTGGCCATCCCTTAACTGGTCTGCAAAGGCGGGATGCCCTGTGACGGGACAACCGTCGAGCAATCCATGATGGGACAGCACAACAGCCGGGGCGGCACAGATGGCGCCGTAGAGACCGCCTGCCGCCTTGTGGCGGTGCAGCATTTGGATCAGAGTGGGCGAATCGCGCAAGTGCTCCGCGCCGGGAATCCCGCCGGGCAGGACAATCAACGTGTAATCGTTGTCCCGGCAGTCTTCGATCAAACAGTCGGCCACGATCCGAACGCCGCGGGATGCCGTGATTTCATGGTCCTTCACCGACGCTACGGTGACATCGGCGCCGGCCCGGCGCAGGACATCGATGATGCAGACGGCTTCGATTTCTTCCGTGCCATCGGCAATGGGTACCAGCACTTTGGGGGAAGCTGTGTCATTCATGACAAATGGCCTTTCGCGATAGCGGTCTGCTAATCCATGCGTTGCCACTGTGTCCGGGCCCGTGCAAGCTCTGCTCCGGCCGGTTGACGCTGGATGCCGTGCTGAAAGGACGGCCGGGGATCGTCCAGGGGTTGGCTGGCGGCCCGGATGGTTTCGCCATGAAATGCTTCTCCGGTGAAATTGATTTCCAAAGTGTCCAGGCAGCAGGTGTTGAGAATCGGCACCGGCACCGTCTCCAGGGCCCATTCAATGTAGCGAACATTGTTGACGTGGCCGTTGCGGTCCAGGTCGCCATCCCCGACCCGAAACATCTGCTCGGTGGCAAACGTTTCGGGCACGTCGATTTTATCCGGTATGGCTGCCATGGCACGGGGGCGCTCCCCTATGGGCAAGGGATGGGGAAGCGCACCCAGGCGTTGGGGCCGCCAGCGCTGTAAATCCATCAGTACCCAAACCGTGACACTTCGCCCTATCGTTTCGCCTTCGTCGTCGCGCAGGATAAAATCCCGGTGGCTGAAGAGTTTGTCCTGGTGCGACGGCCAGGTTTCAATATGCATGCGATCCTGCCATCCCAGGTGGCGATCTATCTCGACACGCATGCGCACCAGTACCCAGGTGAGGTGAATCGCGTGTAAATGTTCAACGGATAAGTTCAAGGCGTGCGCATGGCAGCCTGCGGCATCCTGCATGAAATTGCAGATGGATGCGATACCCAGCCGCCCGCGGGCGTCCACGTCATAGGAACGCACCGGATAGACCTCCCGCCAGATCGGTGGCGCTTGAGATTCCACGACTCAGTTGCCGGGCAGGTAGGGGTCAAGATTTTTGGCGTACTGTGACAGGATTTTGAACCCGGCCGTTTTAAGGCTGCTGGCGGCTTTTTCGCCATCCGCCGCCGGGACGCGCACCACCAGGTAGTAAACACCGGGGTGGCCTTTTTCGGGCCAGGTGAACAGGCTGCGGATATTGATGCCCTGCTCGCGAAGCGTTTGGGAGATATCCGAAATGACGCCGACACGGTCTTTCACCAGGACGGTGAGCCGTGCGCTGTCTTTTTCGATGCCGATGGCCTCCAGAAGAACCGTGATGACATCACTTGAAGTGATAATGCCCACCAGCTCCTCCCCATCCAGAACCGGCAGCGCGTTGATGCGATTTTGGTTCATGAGCAGGGCGGCGCGCTCAATGGTGGTGCCGGGGGCGATTGTCATGGTGTTTTTGGCCATGATCGATGCGACCGTTACCTGGTCCAGCAAGTACATCAGTTCATTTTTGCTGAGGGTGGTGGCGGATGAAGCCCAGCTTTTCTTCAAGTCCCGATCCGAAACGATGCCGAGCAACTCACCATCCCCGTCGACCACCAGGAGATGGTTGATCTGCTTTTTGTCCAAAGTGTCCTGGGCGGCGAGAAGTGTGGTGTCCGGTGGAATGGTGACCAATTCGGTCCGCATCACGGTTCCGACGTACATGGCAATTCCTCCTCTGGGTAAGGGCGTCTTGTTTATCGGAATTCTAAGCAACCCCTTAAAGGGTGTCAACTGAAACTCATCGATCAAGGGGCGGCAACAGCGCTGTGAGGCAGCCGCCCAAGGTGATCAGCAGGCCGATCAGGACGAATGCCTGCCGGAAAAGATGAATATCGCCGAGCCATCCGATGGAATAGGGAACAGCGCCGCCCCCGATCAGAAAAGCCGAGGGAATCACCAGTGAAACCGCGATACTGCGATATTGCGGCGGGCTGAGGGACGATAGCGCACTGAAACCGGCGGGGAAAAAACAGACGGCCAGAGCGGGTTGGCAGAAAACGGCGCCCTGCAGCCAGGGTCCCCTCGTCAATCCCAGCATGACGGTGAGAAATCCGGCCGCTAGAAACACGAGCCGGATGGTCACCAGGGGACCGAAACGATCGGCCACCCATCCACCCGCAAAGGCCATGGGGAGGGCGGCGATGCGGCTCGTCGCCAGAAGCGTATTGGCGCTCGCATGATCCATTCCATGATGGCTGACCAGGTACAGGGGGAGCATGGTGTAGATACCCAGGGTGGATGAAATCCCCAGGCTGAACAAGGCGATCAGCAACCACAGGAAGGGTTGGCGAAGCAGGTTCTGAATCGCCTGCCGATCCGGAATATCCCCCCGCAAAGCGGTCCCGCTTCCGCGGGCGATGTAGAGTAACCCCAACAGCAGGGCCACGACGCCCACCAGGACCATTCCCGTGCGCCAGGTGGTATGGACAAGGGCCAGCTCGGCGGTCAGGGGTGCCAGGATGAAAGCCAGGTTGGGCGCCAGCTCGTGAACGGCCAAAGCCCGTCCCCAATGGGCCGGACGGGTCAGGCCGGTGACCGCACTGATGCCGGACGGCAGGTAAAGTCCTGCGGCCAGTCCTATGAGAAAAGTTGCCACTTTAAGATGGGTCAGGGTGGGGGTCAATGCGACGGTTGAGAGGGCAATCCACAGGCCGAGACAAGAGGTGATGATCAGGGTGCGGTGTTGAAACCGACTGCTCAGATAACCGGTGCTCACCAGCGATACGAAATATCCGGTGGAAAGCACCAGGAAAAGATTGCCGGCACTGTGGTGGTCGAGGTTGAGTTCCGCCTGGATGGCAGGTAGCAGGGGCGCTATGATAATGCGGGCCAGGAAAGTGGTGAAAAAGATGGCCGATAGGAGCAGCAGCTGCGGCAGTGCTTCTGAAAAGGTTAAGTTGCTGTCTTTATTTGGGTCCTGGGACAGGGGCATGGGCCTATATACCGGGGATGGTCAAGGCCCCGTTCCTTGTTAAAGCCTTCTTTGGGCGCTGCCTGCGGCTTCGGTTTTGGGGGGATGCTTATTGCCGGTCGTTTTCGCACAGACCGGTAACGCCCCACATGTGCCGCGCGAGTGACAACTGGCCCTGGGCATTGCTCAGACGCATGTCTTCGGCATGCTCGATCATGACGACATCCCCATCGAGCCGGGGCGCCAGATCCTCCCCGATATCCGTGGCCCCGCCGCCGGTCAGGACCACGCGTTCCAAGTCCCAATCGTCCTTCAGGGTATCGTTGATGCGGTCCGCCAAAGCAGTGGCCAGCCACTGATAGGTTTCTGCACGCAGGTTGTTCAAATTGTATTCCTGGTCCTCAATCCGGAGAAACCCCATGCGAATGGCCTTGTAGAGTCGGTCCAGATCCGGAATAAGATCTGTTTCGCGACGAAGTCGTTGGGCGATCGACTCAAACCCGTTGGCCATGCCGATTTCGATGGTGCGGTTGCCCCGGTTGCATAACCGACCGGCATCCATAACGATGACGTCCGTGGTTCGGAAACCGACATCCACCAGTGCCACTTTCTGGCGGGCATAGTCGGACGACCGGAAACCACCGTCGCCATCCATAATCAGGTTCGTGAAGGTCCCGAGGGGGTGCGGCACCATATGGACTTTCGGGAGGTAAATGTTTTTTCGGGTGCAGGTGCGGTCTGCCTGGTAGATCCTAATTTTGTGATATCCGGTCAGTTTTTCCTGCAGTTGGGTCTCCCACTGGCGGAAGAAGGCCACCGGAAGGCCGACGACCGCACATATGGGCGTTTCAAAATTGGAAAAGGGGGCCAGTGCCGCCAGCACCAGGTGACGGCCATAGGTTTCGAAAAGCCGCTTGGGGCGCCGGGCGAAGTCTTCAAACAGCGAAGAACCGCCGGCGTCATCCCCGACGGTATAATCCTTACCATCGACCTGAATGGCATGAATACCCTTGGTGGGTTCCCCCCTGCCTTGGCCATCCGCTATCCCTCCGCGCATATGGGACTGGAAAATTATCGATCGCTGGCCATCGGTGCATTTGGTAAACCCGAATCCCAGATCGAGACCGATCAGTTTGGGCATGCGGTTCATCACGAGTGGTTCCGCTGGTCAGGTTGGCGTTGCGGAGGGCGGCCCCGCCGTGGGTGTCGCGCCATCCCTTTAGAAGCCGAGGTCGGCATTGATCAGAATGATTTTGACCCGTTTGGGGGGAAAGGCTTTTTCCGTAATCGTCCATGTGTTGCAGATGCGATCCGGGCTCTTGCAGTCCTGACAGAAACCCGTTTCACGACAGGGCGTTTTTTTCCCGAGTCGCATCGTATTCACCGGGGCGGCATAATTTTTGATTCGATCCCAGGCGTTTTCAAGGTCCGGCACGATTTTGTTGCGGCCAATCAGGACCACCACAGACTTGGGCCCGAAGGTCAGCGCCGCGATACGGTTGCCGATCATGTCCAGATTGACCAGATGGCCGCTTTCGGTCACGGCGTTGGTGCTGGTGAAAAACAGGTCCACCAGCAGGGCCTGCCGCCGTCGTTCCCCCTTTTCCTCATCGGAAATCGAGGTGTCGTAGGTGTCAATGACCTTGATGCCATCCATATCCTTCAGCTGCCGGTAGAGACCGCATTCCACAAAGGTGCGCGACCCGCCCCAGGACATGCTGGTGGGCTTGACCGCCGGCAGAATGGTTTCGGTGACGATCCGGACCGCATCCTCGGGTTGCGGGGCCAGGTGGACTTCGAAGTTATTCTTCTCCAATACACCTTGCAGGGCTTCGATTTTCAGGTTCCAATAGTGCGTGATAGGGTCTTTCATGATGCTTCCCCCCTGGGTTTGATGTGAGACGGCGACGGTATGGCCGGGCCTGCGCCCCGAAGCGTTGCGTGTACGGCGTCGGCCAGGGATTCAATCGTATAGGGCTTGTGGAGAAAAAGGCCGGCACCCGCTTCCTGGGCTTTGCGGACATCTTCATTCTCGGCGAAGCCGCTGGTAATGATGGCTTTGATGCCCGGCTGGAGCCGGTTTATCTCAATATAGGTTTTGTGGCCATTGATGCCAGGATCCATTACCATATCCAGCAGGACCAGGTCGACAGTGTTTTCCCGGACATATTCAATGGCCGTTTCGCCGCTGTTCACCGCTACCGGACAGTATCCCAGAGTGGACAACAGTTCGGATGCAATTTGGCATTGCAGGACCTCATCGTCGACAATCAAAACGGTTTCTCCCTGTCCCCGGTGGACCGGTTGCGGTGATGGTGCGGCCTCGGCGGCCGGTGAAGCCTGCGTGGTGGGGAAATAGAGCGAAAAAACCGTGCCGCGGCGGTCCGATTGCACATCGACGTAGCCCCGATGATCCTGGAGGGTGTTCCAGACAACGGTCAGCCCCAGTCCGGTGCCGCTGCGGCCAAGAATTTTTTTGCTGTAAAACGGTTCGAAGATGCGTTCCATGTCTTCAGCGCCGATACCCTTGCCCGTGTCGGCGACGGTAAGCACCACATAGTCGCCGTGCGGAATGGTGGCATAACCTTGGACCGGTGCAGTGATATGGCGATGATCGGTGGACAGGTTCACCTCTCCTTTGGACCCTGCTTCGTCGATGGCCTCGAACCCGTTGATTACCAGATTCATAAGGGATTTCATGATGTGAATTCGCGATCCGGCAAGGGCCGGGAGGCGATCCGTCAGCGCTTGGGTTACGCGGCAATCCGGGTACCGTTGGCGGATGGCATGACATTCAGGGGAGGCCAGAAATTCTTCGACCACCGCGTTCAGGTCCAACGGTGCGTGGGGGCCGGCAAACCCCCGTGAAATCGTGACCAGATCATCGACGACGGCCGCGGCCCGCTGGCCGGATTTTTGTATGGTTTCGACCGCGTTTCGAACACCCGGAGGCAGATTGTCGTCCATGAGCAGCAATTCGGGATAGGTCACCAGCCCCGACAAGATATTGTTCAGGTCATGGGCGACTCCCCCGGCCATCAGCCCCAAGGCCTCCATGCGCTTGGAGCGTTCCAGCGCCTGCTGGAGGGTTTGCCGGTTGCGTTCGGCCTCCTTGCGCCTGGAAATATCCCGTAAGCTGCCGACGATTTTAGACGGTCGGCCGTCGGCATCACAAATCACCAGGGCGCTTATGGCGATGTCCACCGGTGTTCCACCGGCGCTCAGCAGGGTCACTTCGCGATCCACCACCCGCCGTTCTTGCATGATCAGATCGAGCATCGGGCGGCGATCGGCGGGGTTGTGATACAGTTCCTGGATCGGCATGCCGATGAAGGCCCTGCGCGGAAAACCTAAAACATTTTCAATGGACGGACTGGCTTCCAGAATAACGCCGTCCATATTGACTTCGTAATAGGCATCCTGGATGTTCTCGAAGATGCGCTGATACCGTTCCCTGCTTTGCTTGAGACGCCCTTCGACCCGATGGCGTTTGCGGATATTCATCATCAGCAGCAGGATGATGATCAGCTCCACGGCGCCAACCAGAGCCCCACCCCACAGATACCATTTGTAGCGTGCGTAAAAGCTGAAGGGTTGATTGACGATGATGCTGCCGGTTGGCAGCCGTTCGGACGGAATTCCATAGCGCTCCAGCAACCGATGATCGAACATGGGGCGATTGGGACTGGACGTGACGATGGGGATCATATCCGCCGGCTCCCCCCTGAGGATTCGTTTGACGAGTTCGGCGGCGGTCTTTCCCTGGGACGTTCCGCTCGTCACGATACCGCCGACGATGCCCCGGCCGATGTAAAACCCCCAGACACCGTAAATCGGGCGATTGGCGCTGGCACTGATCAGCTGGATGCTTTCAAGGTAACTGAAAGCTTGTCCGTCCCTGTCACGGTTGAAAGACATCAGCAGGATCAGGCTGTCTGCGGGAAGATGGGCGACCGCATCCAATAAGGCGGACATGGAGAGATCCTCGAGCCACTCGAAGTGCACGCGCGGGGCGAATTCCCGGGTTAGACGCTCCAGAATGGGGCGATTGCTGTTGCCGGTGGTGGTGCGGTCGTTGATGATAAAAACGGTTTGTGTTTTCGGGTGCAGGCGCAACGCTGTTTCCAGTGTCGAGCGTATATCAAAGGACTCCACTACCCCGGTGACGTTGTCGAGCGGTTGGTTGACATTTTGGCGATAAATCGCGAGGTTGTTCACACCGCAAAATACGATCGGTGTCCCGGGGAAAAGGTTGTGGCGGTGTTGCAGCGCAAAGCGGAAGGCATTGTCGTCCGAGGTGACGACGGCACTCAGATGGCAGGCGGCATATTTGAAATACAAAAGATCGGCCACGAGGTCGTGATACGATGCCGTGTCATACCGCTTGGTATCCATGTATTCTTCATGGATCTTCACCGCCGGCTGGACCCGGCGCAATGTACATGTCAGTTCCTGGCTGATGGCATCCGTCCACAGCATGCCTTTGTGGTAAGAGTGGAGAATCAGGATTTCGTGGCCGGGCGTATCGGGCAGGCGGCCTAAAGCAGGGGTGGCCGGCAGGGCGATGAGGGCGGCGCATCCCAGATGCAAGAGGATTCGAAAAAGGTTATCCTTCGCGCAAACGGCCATGGCTGCAGATTATGCCTTTTTTCATTCAAGTGGATTACCGGGCGGGATCAAGGGCAGTACGCTTGAAGCACCCTGATACCGGGTTCAGGGCCACCGACAGCAGGGCCTGAACACCACTATTTTATGAATGAATGCACAATACAGTCAATTGCCAAATAAGGAGGGGGCTATGCAACTGCGTAAGTTGGGCCATACGGACATCATGATTTCCCCGGTTATCATGGGGACCTGGCAGGCCGGGCGCGACATGTGGGCCGATGTTGACGATGGCGAAACCACCCGGGCCATCCAGGCGGCCGTCGACGAAGGGATTACGACCATCGATACGGCGGCAGTTTACGGCAAGGGGCATTCCGAAAGGGTTGTCGGCAAGGCTGTTGCGGAACGGCGCCATGAGGTGGTGATTGCCACCAAGGTGTTTGCCAACGAGCTCCGGCACGACCAGATCCAGGCCGCCTGTGAGCGTTCCCTGAAAAACCTTGGGACCGACACCATCGACCTTTTCCAGATCCACTGGCCGTCGGGCACCTTCGGCAGCCCGGTGGTGCCCATCGAAGAAACCATGCGAGCCCTGAACGGTTTAAAGGACCAGGGCAAGATCCGGGCAATCGGGGTGTCCAATTTTTCCCGGGACCAGTTGGCCGAAGCACTGGCATTCGGTGATATCGTAAGTTTGCAGCCGCCCTATTCACTTCTCTGGCGGCATGTGGAAAAAGACGCCCTGCCCCTTTGCCGGGACAAAGGTCTCACGATCCTGGCCTACTCCCCCATGGCCCAGGGAATTCTGACCGGCAAGTTCGGACCCGGACATCGCTTCAAACGGGGGGATCATCGCCGCGCCAACCGTCTGTTTCAGGAACCGGTATTTACACGGGTTCAGGAAGCGCTCGAAGGGCTCAAGCCCATTGCCGCGCGGTACGCGATAAGCCTGGGCCAGCTGGCCCTGGCCTGGGTCATCGCCCAGCCCGGCGCCTGCGCCATCGCCGGCGCCCGCAACGAAACCCAGGTGCGCCAGAACGCCCGGGCGGCGGATGTCAGCCTGACGCCGGAAGATCTGGCGGAAATGGATCGCATCGGCCGGCCGGTGGCGGCGGTATTGGACGATAACCCCGTGCTCTGGAAGTGGTAGGCGGCCAGGCCGTCCGTTATTCCCCCGTGAATTTGGGGGGGCGTTTTTCCATGAAGGCCGTAAACGCTTCCATCAGGTCCTTGGACGGCACGATATTCGTGCTCATGGAGGCCACGTAGCGCAGGCCGTCGTCGACACTTTTGCCGACACCGAAGTTGAGAACGTCTTTGGTCGCTTCGACAGCCAGGGGCGCATTGGCGGCAATCTCGCGGGCCATGGCTTCGGCCGCGGCCATCAGGGCCGTGTGGTCATCCAGAATGTCGTTGACCAGCAGAATCTCCCGGGCGCGAGCGGCATCGATGGTTTTGGCCGTGTAGGCCAGTTCCCGGGCGATACCCTGCCCCACGATCAGGGGGATCCGCTGTAGGACGCCTACGTCGGCCACGAACCCGACGGCGGCTTCTTTGAGGGAGAAAACCGCATCCCGGGAGCAGAGCCGGATGTCACAGGCCGTCACCATGTCCAGACCGGCCCCGATGCAATAGCCGTGGATCGCGGCGATCACCGGTTTGCGGCAGCGTTCGATACAGGTCATGGTTTCCTGGAGCGCGGCGATTTTTTTCAGCAGGCGCAGCTTGACACCGCCCATTTGCTCTTTCTCCATGATTTCCGGCAGTGCGCCTGCCATTTCCACCAGATCGATACCCACCGAAAAGCAGGGGCCCTCGGCCGCCAGGATGACGACGCGAATAGCGGGATCCTGATCGAGGGCCTCGAATATGGCCGGCGCTTCACGCCAGGCAGGGGGATTCATGGCATTTTTTTTCTCCGGGCGGTTCAGGTGAACCCAGGCGATGGGTGGTTTTTTCGTTACGCGGTAGAATTGATCATCAGGCATCGGCGAACTCCTTTGTCATTAACGGCGGCGGTCGTTTCCAGATCGCGAAATGGATGTGTCAGGCGATTGACAATTGATCATCATTCCCTACTATACCGGATAATTAGATCCCTTTCCAGTGCTATCGAGACGGGAATTGCAAAGCCCCGGGCTTCCTGATATGGGAGGCCATCAGGGCGATGGCGGTTGAATCGGAGCGCGAAAGCGAGAGGCGCAGAGATAATGGAGAACGCAGGGGCATATGGACATCTATTACGTCGACGGTGAATTCGTCCCGGCCGACCGGGCGGTTATTCCGGTCAACGATTTGGCGGTTTTGAGGGGATTGGGGGCTTTCGAGCTGTTGCGCACCTACAACGGCCATCCGTTTGCGCTGGAACAGCATCTCCAACGCCTGGAGCATTCGGTGCACAAGATGGGCCTGCTGCTGCCCTGGACCACCGCGGAACTGACCCGGATCATTCTGGAAACACTTCGGCGCAACGAAACCAGTGCGCATTCGGAATCCAATATCCGCATCATTGTCACCGGGGGGACGAGCCCGGACTTCATGACCCACCAGGGGCAGCCGCGTCTGCTGGTGCTGGTTTCGGAAATGCCCCGGCAGCCGGAGGCCTGGTATAGCGAAGGGGTCAAGATCACCACCATGAAAAGCCGCCGCATCCTGCCGGGCGCCAAGAGCATCAATTATCTTTCCGCCACGCTGGCCATGCAAAAAGCCCGCGCCAAGGGGGCGGTGGAATCTGTTTATGTCGATCGTGACGGCGGCGTCTATGAGTGCACCACCAGCAACATTTTCATGTTCACCGGTGATCGGCTGGTGACCCCCGGCCGGAAAATTTTATCGGGCATTACCCGCGGGTTTATCCTGGAATTGGCCCAGAGCCTTTTTGAGGTCGAGGTCCGGGACCTGACCCTGGCGGAACTTCTCCGGGCCGACGAAGTCTTTATCACCGGCACCAACAAAGGGGTCGTGCCGGTGGTCCAGGTGGATGACCAGCAGATCGGCAACGGCCGGCCGGGCCGCCGGACTTCGGAACTCATGCAGGCCATGAGCGCGCGTGCGGCCGATCATGCGTCGCAGACAACCTATACCGCCTGATCAACGAACGCCCGGCGCCGCAAGACAATACGGTTACGAGCACCACATTAAAATACATTTCATGCAGCAGGAGGAACAGCATGTCCAATGACCAGACTTATGACGTTATTATCGTGGGTGGCGGGCCCGGCGGTCTTTCGGCCGGCATTTACGCCATGCGGGCCGCCCTTAAAACCGTCCTGATTGAAAAAGGGGTGTCCGGCGGGCAGGTCACCATGTCGGACGAGGTGGAAAACTATCCCGGGTTCGAGCATACCAGCGGTGCCGAGCTGTCCATGAAATTCGTGCAGCATGCCGAATCCTACGGCCTGGAAATGCGCAACCAGGAAGTGACCGAGATCGAACCGGGCATGGACTGGCACAAAGTCCATCTGGATGACGGCCAGGTTTTAAAGACCCATGCCGTGGTCATGGCGACCGGCGGCAGCCCCCGCAAACTCGGTATTCCCGGAGAGGATGACTACTACGGCAAGGGTGTGTCCTATTGCGCGGTCTGCGATGGGTTCTTTTTCAAAGACAAGACGGTCATTGTCGTGGGCGGCGGCGACACGGCGGCGGAAGAGGCCCTGTATCTGGCCAAGCTGGCCAAGAAAGTCTACATCGCCCATCGGCGGGACGAGCTGCGGGCCAGCAAAATTCTCCAAAAGCGTGTCTTGGACGACTGCAATATCGAGATGTTGTGGAACACGGTCCTGACCGAGATCCTGGCGGATGAAACCGGAGTGGTGGGAACCCGGCTCAAAGATACCCAAACCGCGGAAGAGCGCACGCTGGATGTGGACGGCGTTTTCGTTTTTATCGGTTTTGTGCCCAACAACCAGATCGTTCCGGCCGGCATCAAAATGAATGCCGACGGGTATGTCATGACCAACGAGAACTGCGAGACGGCCATCGCCGGCATCTACGCCATCGGTGATTTGCGCGAGAAGACCTTCCGTCAGATCGTGATTTCGGCGGCGGACGGATCGGTGGCGGCCCTGGCTTCGGCCCATCACGTGGAGTTGCGCAAGGGCAGCGCCGAGGTTTGCGAGATGCCGGCCGACCTGCTGGCCTGACCTTTCGGCCGGAAGGTCTCATTCCCGTTCGGTATACGTTAAGGAAAGGCATGATCATGCATCCCGGCCGATGGATGGCAATGGGGTTCATGCTGGTGGCCCTGCCCCCCCTGGGGGTGCTGTGGCGGGGCGGGCCGCTGACATGCTATTTCGAGTTCCCCCCCCGGTCGCGATTCATCGAACACGCCCCCTTTTCCTGGACGGCCTTCATTTTGATCGGCGGACTGGTGCTGGTGAGCACGGCGCCGCTTGTGATCAGCCTGCTGCGCCCGCCAACCGCTCCGGCCCGGCCGGTCACCCGTCAGGCGTTTCCCTGGTGGGGATGGGCCGGCGCCGTCCTGGGGGGCGCCGCCTGGATCCTGGCCTGGAACCGATTTTCCTGGTTTGGCGCGTTCCAACCCCACACTTTCCCCATGCTCTGGGGCGCTTTTATCCTGGTGGTCAACGGCCTCGCCCGACGCCGCACCGGTACTTGCCTGATGACCGCGCGCCCCGTGGTGTTCAGTGCGCTGTTTCCGGTCAGCGCAGCTTTCTGGTGGTTTTTTGAATACCTCAACCGATTCGTCCAGAACTGGCACTATTCCGGTGCCGACTATCCTCCCCTGACCTATTTCATTCTTGCAACGCTGTCGTTTGCCACGGTGCTGCCGGCCGTCCTGTCGGTGCGGGAGTGGCTGGCGTCGTTTCCACGGGTCTCCGGCGCCTTGCAGGGCCGGCGGCTGCCAGGGGCGGTTTTGTCCCGGCCGGCGGTCGGGGGGGCGTTGGCCGTTGCCGGTTTCGGCCTTATTCTGGCGGGGGCGGCCCCTGACGTTGGTTTTCCCTTTTTGTGGCTGTCCCCGCTGCTCATCGTGCTGGCATTTCAGGTGCTGGGCGGGTGCTGCCCGTTATTGGAAGATGCCTGCCGGGGGACTTGGGGCATGGCGGCGGCCGCCGCTCTGGCCGGTTTGGTTTGTGGCCTGTTCTGGGAAATGTGGAACTATTATAGTCTGGCGCGCTGGTCCTACACCGTGCCGTGGGTGGACCGCCTGCACCTGTTTGAGATGCCGTTTCTGGGCTATGCCGGTTACCTGCCTTTCGGTTTGGAGTGCGCCCTCATCGGCGACGCCATCCTGTCTCTGGGCCTGCCGCGGAAAAATGAGGTTCGCTAATGTCTCCTTAAAAATATGCTATATATTGATGTTTCCATTGACAAGGCACTATATATGGTGTAATCGCGCCCTATATGGCTCAGTGACGAAGTGAAGTCCCCTTTCATGTTTTGCGAGCGTTGGCGATGCCATGGGAATTATCATAGATCCTTTTTGCACGGATAGCCTGGATCTGCCCGAAGAGGCCTGGTTGTCATCAGGGCCGTTGTTGGTCATGCCCGCCTTCACCTGCCAGCCGTTATCACCGCGATCTCCGTCCACCCGCCATGCGAAGCTTGTCAAACCTTACGCGCGTCTTATGTTCACCCCCTGGGTTTTTGGAAAACCGATACACACAACCAAGAATGCATGATGATCCTGGATGAATGCGGAGTGGAGCGGTGAAGCACCTGAATGTCGGTTTTGTATCCACGCGGTTCGCCGGTACGGATGGGGTTACCCTGGAATCCAGCAAATGGGCCGAGGTTTTCCAGCAGAACGGCCATCACTGCTACTGGTTTGCCGGGGACCTCGATCGCGGCAACGGCAGCCGCTATCTGGTCAAGGAAGCCCATTTCCAGGACCCTACCAATGACTGGATCAACCGGGAGGTCATTGGGCGACGGGAACGCAAGCCCTCCGTTACCCGGGCGATTCACGACCAGCGGGCCCTCCTCAAGGAGCACCTGCACACCTTTATCCGGCAATTCGATATCCACCTGCTGATTGTCCAGAATGCCCTGACCATACCCATGCATGTGCCCCTGGGCCTGGCCCTGACGGAAACCCTGGCGGAAACCCAGATTCCCACCATCTGCCACCATCATGATTTCTACTGGGAGCGCGTGCGGTATTCGGTCAATGCGATCAACGATTACCTGCGGATGGCTTTCCCGCCCCATTTGCCGAATATCCAGCATGCGGTCATCAATTCCGAAGCCCGGGAACAACTGGCCCTGCGCACAGGGATTGCGTCCATTATCGTGCCCAATGTGCTCGATTTCAAAACGCCCCCGCAGATCGACGAAGAGGGCACCCGGCGTTTCCGGGCCTCCATCGACCTGGCCCCTGACGATATCATGATCCTGCAGCCCACCCGAATCGTGCGGCGCAAGGGCATCGAGCATGCCATCGAACTGGTCAAAGCGCTGAATGAACCGCGCTGCAAGCTGGTCATCTCCCACGAAGCCGGCGACGAGGGTTTCGATTACGCCGAGTGGCTCAAGGATTATGCCTGCGAGAACATGGTGGATTTACGGCTGGTGACCACGCGGCTTTCCGATCCCTGGTATGCCGGCGAATCCCGCGCGGCCGCCCATACCCTCTGGGATATCTATCCCCACGCCGATTTCATTACCTACCCGAGTCTTTACGAAGGCTTTGGCAACGCCTTCCTGGAGGCCATCTATTTCCGCAAACCCCTGCTGGTCAACCGTTACGCCACCTTTGTGCGCGACATCGAACCCCTGGGATTTGATTTGGCGGTCATGGATGGCTACCTTTCCAAGCAGACCGTTCAGGTCGTGCGGGAGATCCTCGCGTCGCCGGAGCGGCGGGCGCAGATGGTCGAAACCAATTACAGCATCGCATCCCAGCACTATGCTTACAGCCGCCTGCGCGAATGCCTCAACCTGATGCTGGCCAGCCTTTTCGGCGAGACGATGGAACCCCTGGTGGCGGGACGGCGGGAGCCGGAAATCGATGGCTTTCTGACCATCGATCCGCTGCAAGTGGTTTTCAAGCGTTTCGGCACCGGCAATTGCGCCGGCAGGTTAGGGCATTAACCGGTCTAACCCGAATATTTCATGAAACATCCGGGCTAAACCCCAGGGACGGCAACCATGGCATTTCAATCCCACCCCGGCATCAAGGGCCGGGTGTTCGTGCCCGATGAGGATATTCGAACCCGTAAACACCCCTGCCCGGACTGTTTTGCCTGCCAGCAGTGCAGCGACGACCGCTGCCGTGTCTGCAGGAGGGATTCCCCTGCCCAACCGGCCGGGACCTCGGTTCCCAGGTCGGGACGCCCTAAGCGACCCACAGGGTGCAAGCACTGCTCCTGCCGTTGATACCCTCTTCCAAAGAATTGAAACGATTCTAGCGATGCGACACCCGGGCTGGCTCCCGGGTGTCGGCGTTTGGGGATGTGCAGGCGGGCACTACCGGCCGGACATGCGGTCCCAGAAGGCTTTGCCGCTGTCCACGGATCCCGAACCACCCCGGGACGGCGGGGGCGGCGGCGATGACGGGGACGCTGGGGCGCCCCGCAGCCGGGATACGCGTTCCTCGATGGGCGGATGGGTGGAAAAGAGGCTCTGGAAGCTGCGGCCGGAAAGCGGGTTGACGATGAACATATGGGCGGTGGACGGATTGGCCTGCATGGGACGCCGCTGGCTGTAGGCGCCCAGTTTTTCGAGGGCGTCGGCCAGGCCGTCCGGCCGTCCGGCAATGGCCGCGCCGGTGGCGTCCGCCAGGTATTCCCGGGAGCGGGAAATGGCCATCTGGATGATCATGGCGGCCACCGGGGCCAGCAGCGACATGACGATCAGGCCCAGACCGCCCATGCCGCCTTCGTCGTCGTCTCCCCGTCCGCCGCCGAAAATGGCGGCCCAGCGCGCCATGGACGCCAGCATCATGATGGCCCCGGCCATGGTGGCGGCAATCGTGCCGATCAGGATGTCGCGGTTTTTGATGTGCCCCAGTTCATGGGCCAGGACGCCCTCGATTTCCCCGGGGTCCATCAGCTTCATCAGGCCTTCGGTGACGGCCACGACCGCATGCTCGGGGTTGCGGCCGGTGGCGAAGGCATTGGGCGTGTCCTGGGGAATGACATAGACCCGGGGCATGGGCAAACCGGCATTGCGGCTCAAGCGCGTCACCATGCCGTACAATTCCGGCGCCTGGGATGCATTCACTTCCTGGGCGCGGTACATGCGCAGCACCAGCCGATCGGAATACCAGTAGCTGAAGAAGTTCATGCCGCCGGCCAGGATAAAGGCGATGATCATGCCCTGGCGGCCGCCCATCATGCCGCCGATCATGATAATGAAAGCGGTCAGGGCCGCAAGGAGCACGGCCGTTTTGAATTGGTTGCCCATCGATGATGTTCCTCCTGTTAGGGGTGGTATGCGGGTAGATCCGAGTGGCCCATAATTTATGGATTTTCTGGCCGAGTGCAAGTTTAGGATTGTGTTTGCGCGCCGTGTCGATATAAACGGTGGCAGGAAAAACTCAAGCGTTAACATTGTCCCGTTCTCCGGAGCCCCATTGCGGCATGCCACCCCTTCAGAGAAAAGCGATGCCGGGCGGTCCTGTCGGCCGTGAACGCAAACAGGGGCGCGGAGACGGCGTTTGAACAACCATGTCAACAAGGTGGAAACCATGACCGAAGACAACGAAAACGATATCCCGGAAGAAGAACCCAGTTTTGCCGAACTGTTGGATGCTTATGAAGGACGATCTGCGGATGCGCTGCAGGTGGGCGACAAAGTCGCGGTGCGGGTCATTGCCATTGGCAAGGATGCGGTTTTCGTGGACACGGGGACCAAAATCGACGGATCGGTGGAACGGGCCGAACTCCTGGATGACGACGGCCAGCTGACCTGTGAAGTCGGCGATACGCTGGATTTATTCGTGGTGGCCCGGGAGGAGGGCGAAATCCGGCTTTCCAAAGCTTTGAGCGGTTTCGGCGGACTGCAGATGCTCCAGGAGGCCCACGAGAGCCAGATACCGGTGGAAGGCAAGGTGCAGGCCACCTGCAAGGGGGGCTTCGACGTCCGGCTGCTCCAGCAGCGGGCGTTTTGTCCGGTCAGCCAGATCGACATCCGCTACGTGGAAACCCCGGAGGACTTCGTGGGGCAGACCTTTTCCTTTCTGGTGACCCAGTTCGAAGCACGGGGCCGCAACATCGTGGTTTCCCGGCGCCGTCTGCTGGAAAAGGAGCGGGAAGCCTCCCGGGAAGCGTTTATGGCGGACCTGAAACCGGACACTCTGCACGAAGGCCAGGTGGTGCGCCTGGTTCCCTTTGGCGCTTTTGTGGAGTTGGCCCCCGGTGTGGAGGGGTTGTGCCATATATCCGAATTGAGTTGGTCCCGGGTGGAGAACGCCGGCGACGTGGTCCGTGAGGGGGATCGTCTGACGGTCAAGGTGCTGGAAATCAAACCCGGCGAGGACAAGCAGTTGCCCAAAATCGCCCTCTCTCTCAAGCAGGTGGGGGCCAATCCCTGGGAATCCGACATCGAGCGGTTCAAGGCCGGCGATGTGGTGCCCGCCAAGATCACCCGCTGTGCGCCCTTCGGGGCCTTTGCCGAGCTCACCCCGGGCATCGAGGGGTTGATCCACATCAGTGAACTGAGCTTTATTAAACGGGTGCGCAAGCCGGAGGATATCGTTACACCGGGCGAGACGGTCTCTGTCATGATCAAATCCGTGGACCGCAAGGAACGCAAACTTTCCCTGAGCCTGCGGGATGTGGGGGGCGACCCCTGGCAGCGCCTGCCGGACAAATACCGCCAGGGGCAGGTTGTGACGGGAACCGTGGAGAAAAAAGCGCCTTTTGGCTTGTTTGTCGCCATCGAGCCGGGGGTCACCGGTCTGCTGCCCAAAGCCCGCTGGCAAGATGCCGCCGATGCCGGCCGTCTGGAAAAGGCCAAACCCGGCGATGCGCTCCCCGTGACCATCGAATCCATCGATCTGGAACAACGGCGGCTGGGCCTGGGGCCGGGCGAACGGGCCGACGGCGGCGGCAACTGGCAGTCCTTTGCGCCGTCCGGCGGGCAGTCCATGGGGTCCCTGGCCGATAAACTGCAAGCCGCCCTGAAGGCCCAAAAAGAAAAATAGCGCGAAGCAGATTTATCCCTTATATTCCAAGCGTTTGAGGCGTTCATTGGTATGGCGGTCAGGAGCACCGCTGGTCGCATGCTACGGCAAGCTCCTGATAACGCCGGCAATGGATGCCCCGGGCGCGTCCGCAGGGTGAAAACTTACGTGAAATGTTCGGGTTAGCGGCTGCCGGCCCTGACCGGGCCGCTGAAGGGCAGGTTCAGTTCGTAGACGCCGTCCACCACGCGGGCCTCGACGGCCAGGCCGCTTTTTTCGAAAACCTTCAGCATGGATTTGTTGGAACTTAAGACGTCGGCCTTGAACCCTTTGAGGCCGCGTTCCTTGGCCAGCCGGATCAGCATCTTCAGCATAAACGTGGCAATGCCGTGCCCCTGGAACTTTTCATCCACGACAAAGGCCACGTCGGCCACCGGCCCATGGGGCTCCCGGACAAAACGCCCCTCGGCAATGATGCGGCCTTCCCCCATCTCGCGGACGAGGCCCACGATGGACAAGGTCTGGCTGAAGTCCACGTTCACGTATTGCTGCATTTTGGCATGGGGCATGGTCTTGATGGGGCTGAAATAGCGGTAGTAGACCGAGGTGTCCGAAAACCGGTAGAACAGCCGGCGCATATCTTCCGCATCCGAGGGTTTGATGGCCCGGAAATCGACGGTCAAGTCCCCCTTGAACGCATGCCGGGTGGCAATGTCGGCGGGGTACAGGCGGGCATTGTCCGCCAGGTAGATCTGGTCCGGGTAGAGAATGTTTTCGGCCTTGGCCTGGGCCACCAGATCTTCCCGGTCGTCCGGGTGGGCGATTTCGATCAGGGCCAGGGCCCGCTCCCGCACCGTGCGCCCCCTGAGGTGGGCCACCCCGCACTCGGTGACCACCATATCCACCGATTCACGCAGGTTGAACTGGTTGGGGAACTGCTCGACGCTCAGCCGGATGTTGGCCTCCCCCTTGCGGTTGCGGCTGGGCAGGGCAAAAATCGATTTGCCGTCGGCGGACAACTCCGCCCCGCCCACCATGTCCCCGGCTTCAGCCGGGCCGGCCACCACGTTGCCGCGGCCCACGTGCAGGGCGATGCGGCCGGACAGGTCGACCTTGCGGGCCGGCAGCAGGCTGACAAAGCGCGGGTTGCTGCCGATGCGCATGGGGTTCAGGACCCGGTCGGTGCTCTGGAATTCGATCAGGGGGTTGCGGTCCAGCCATTTCATGAGTTCCGGAGTGCCGAAGGCATAGGACGTTACCGATTTGCCGCGAAATATTCCCTTGCGCCGGTTGGTGACGGCCCCGCTTTTGATCAGGTCCATGGTGGCATCCGTCAGGAAGGGGGTGTGAATCCCCAGGTTGCGTTTGTGGCAGAGGTGCTTACTTAATGCCTCGTAGACCGGCCCGATGGAATAGGCCAGGCAGCTGCCGTCCTCGATGAGGGAGGCCACGTTGGCGGCGATCTGGTCGAAAACCTCGTCCACCGGCCAGCGGGAAAAGTAGATGGGGGGCTCGGTGGCCTCCACCAGCAGGTCGAACTCGGAAAGGTGCACGAAGGTATCGCCGTAGGTGTAGGGGGTCCGTGGGTTGATCTCACCGATGACCAGGTCGGAAGCTTCCAAAGCCTGGCGGGCCGCATCCACGGCCACCCCGAGGCTGCAATAGCCGGCTTCGTTGGGGGGCGTTATCTGCAGGATGGCGACATCGAAACCGATCTGGCCGGATTCGATGAGTTCCGGTATCCGGGCAAAGCGGCTGGGGATCAGGTCCACCCGGCCGGTGTCGATGGCTTCGCTGGCGACCCAGCCGGAGAAAAAGGTTCTGAGCCGGTATTTGTGGGACTGCAGCTCCTTGAGGGAAATGGCATCGCCGAAGCTGACAATCTGGGTCAGCTGCAGGTCCTGCAGGTTGGGGGCGCCGGAAGCCATGAGGGCTTTGACCGTGGTCAGCGGTTCTGCTACACCCGTACCTATAAAGATGTTCATTCCCGGCTCGATACGGGCCAGGGCCTGTTCCGGGGTCACGGTTTGTTTTTTCCATTCAATGGGCGCGGTGGTGATCATGTCCTGAGAAGCTCCTTGCAAGGGAAGATTGGCGGCGCGGGCGGTGAACGGCTCCATGAAACTATCGTTGACACTCCCGCGATTGTCAATGCGAGATTTTCTATACTTTGAAATAAAACCATCCCCGGATGCACGGGGATAGCAGGATGAAGAACACATGATGATATCGGGGGGCGGCATTGGCCGCCGTATGCTTGTTATTCATTGTCTTGTGGCAGTCTTATGCGCACCTTTCGTTTCAGCGCCATTGGCATTGGCCGCCGAAAGTCCGCTGCCGGACACCATCCACCCGGGGTTGAACTATCTCCTGGAATTGAGCGACGCGGCCCGGCCCGACACCGTGGACACCCGCGAACTGGGGCCGTTGATTGATTTTATCCTCCAAGACAAGCCGGACGGCGATCACTACTATGCCGCAGGAGACGCGCTTCCGGATCCCCTGGTCTATCATGAATTCGATTTGCAGCGATCCCTGGCGACCATCCTGCAATATGCCTTTCATCCGGTGATTCCGTCCCATGTCTTAGCCCTGTCCTCGGTGCGTCATTCCCACTGGAAAGAAGTCAACGGCCGGCCCCGGCCCTTACCCGAAGATATTGCGGACCGGTTGGGCGATCTGCGCACGCCTTTTGTCATCCATGGCATCGAACACGAGGAGATTGCGCCGGATCTGTTTACCGGCGCTTACTACAGCTATGACCTGGAGCGCACCCTGGTCATGTGCCGGGTCGACGGGCGCGTGGTCTGGATTTCCCTGGCCCGCCAGCGCGACATTTCCGATGTCGGGCGCAAGGGCTTCGTGCTGGGGCCCGACACCAGCTGGGATTTTATCTACAGCGGGGAGAAGGGCATCAACAAGATGGGCCTCGGGTGGGTGGAATCCTACATGTACGCGGCCTTCTCCGCGATTGTCTATGTCCAGGCGGACGACGACCGCCCCCTGGTCCGCTGTGGTGTCTTCAAGTGGCTGCGGGCGGGGTGGAACGACATGAATTTTGTCCGCCGCAGCCATATCCGGCGCGGCCTGGAGCGTTATGCCGAGACGTACCGGGACATTCTGGAAGCCCCCCAGCTGCCCGAGCCGTCCCGGATTGCCGCGGCGGCCGCCGCCATCGGCCAACTGAGCCGCGCCCAGTTGCAGGCGCGCGGCCGCCAGCAGTTGGAGACCCTCCAGGCGCGCTACGGCGATGAAAAGGATTTCCCGGACGAATGGTACGCCCGGGCCATGGCTGACAACGGCTATCTGGAGCAGCTGACCCGTCCGCAGCTCGAGGCCATGCTGTTTCTGGACTACATGCAGAAGGCCCTGGGGCGGCTTCCGGACCAAGCGCCGCAACTGGCCATGGGAAACGCCGGCGCCAGGGGGCCGACACCGTGACCATCGACCGCCGACTTGCCCTTCTCGATCACCTCTATGCGGTCTACGACCGGTTCTGTCTTTCCCTCGGGGACCTGGCCTGCCGCAAGTACTGTGCGGACTGCTGCTCCCGGAACGTGACCATGACCACCCTGGAGGGGTTGCACCTGCTCCGGGGTCTGGACACGGAAGCGCAGGACAAGTGCCTGGCCGCCCTGGCGGGCGTCGATGATCAGCCTATCTTCAGGCCCCGCTGGACCACCAACCAGATTGCCGCCCGCTGCCGGGACGGCCTGGATCCGCCGGAAGACGACGCGGTCCATGACGGTTCCCGCTGCCCCCTGCTGGCCGATGCCGCCTGTACCCTCTACCCGTTACGGCCATTCGGCTGCCGCTGCATGCTCTCCCGGCAGGCCTGCGGCGTGAATGGCTATGCGGACGTGGACGACTGGGTCCTGACGGTCAACACGGTCTTTCTCCAGACCATCGAACATATCGACCGCCCGGGGTGCTTCGGCAATATGCAGGATGTGCTCCAAGCCCTGGGCAGCGAAGATCGCTGTACGGCCTACCGGGAAGGTCGTGCCCCGACCGAGGCGCCCGGCCTGATCCCCAACCAGCCGGCGCCTGTTCTCATGGTCCCGCCGGAGCATCAGGAAGGGATCCGGCCCATTTGGGAGGAGATGCAGCGGGGGATGACGGGGTAGGGGCCGCCCTTGGAAGCGCCCCAAGCTCAAAGCGTCAAGCTGAAAGGGACTTCAAAAACAGGGTCGCCGAATATTGAGGACGAGAAAGGCACAGAGAATTACAGCCCGGGAGTTTACAACGGTGCCCACAAAGATTTTATTCTGACTCCTGACTCCTGACTCCTGACTCCTGATGTTGTTCCCCTGGAACCCTCGAATCCTTGGATCCTTGACCCCTTGGGGTCTCTTCACACCGTCAGGCCGAGCACCCGCGCCGCATTGCCGCCTTTGATCAGCGCCCGGTCTTCGGCGCTCAGGGGACTGGCGTCGATCTCCCGGAAGTAGCGGGTCGGTTTCAACAAAGGGCAATCCGTGCCGAAGAGAATTTTGTCCGCGCCGATGATGCGGGCGGCGGTTTCCCAGATAGCGGCGTCATAGAGGAAGGGCGAGGCCGCTGTGTCGTACCAGACGTTTTGGAGGGCTTCCCGCACTTCTTTTTTGAGCAGGGCGTAGAAAAACACCCCGCCGCCCCAGTGGGCCAGGATGAGGCGGTTGTCCGGGAACCGTTGGGCCAGGCTGTAGATTTGGCTCAGGGTGTTGGGGGATTTCCCCGGGTAGTTGTGGCCGATGGGTTCGTTGGTGTGGATCAGCACGGGGACGTCTTTTTCCCGGCAGACATCCATCACCGGCGTCAGGCGGTCCAGGTTTTCTTCGGTGATACCGCCTTCGTAATAGGCCAGTTCACCGACCCCGGAAAGCCCGCCTTCCAGGCAGCGTAAGGTTTCCTCGGCGGCGGCGGGATGGTCGGCATCGAAACAGGCCAGGCCGATCAGGCGGTCCGGGTAACGGGCTACGGCTTCCATGATGTAGTCATTCTGCTGGCGGAACCGGTCGGCCGATCGCCAGGGAAAGCCAAAGACCACCGAGCGGTCCACGCCCTCCGCATCCATGGTGTCGACCAGCTCCCGGGCGCCGATCATGCAGGCGCGCGGATCGCTGTAAAGGCGGTAGAAGGCGTCTTCGGAGGGAAAGCAGGCGTTGCGGTCCTGACGGATTTCCGGCGGAAAGATGTGGGTGTGGATGTCGATGATCATGGTGTAGGCTCCAGGGGTCGTTGGTGGTCGAATGTCAGGAAGTCCTGGCGAATAACAGCGGGCTTATATCCGTCTGTTCCGCCAATGCTCGGCGCGGGACAAAGGGAAAACCCAAAACGGCAAACCTTTAGGAGAAGGATGAATGTATTTCGATCAACCCGGAAAAGTCAACACGGTACCCACCCTGACCCAGGCGGCCCGGCGCGGCCGGGAGTTGGGATTGGATGAAATCGTCCTGGCCACCACCAGCGGGGAAACCGCCTTCCAAGCCCTGGCCCACTGCCCCGGCTTTCGGATCACGGCGGTGACCTATCACTATGGGTTCAAGGAGCCTTTCCAGCCGGTCATGCCTGAAACGGTGCAGCAGGAGCTGACCCAGAAAGGCGTACGGGTGGTAACCGCCACCCACGCCCTTTCCGGGGTGGAGCGCAGCGTGGCCAAGAAGCAGGGCGGGGTCTGCCCGGTGCTGCTCATGGCGGACACCCTCAAGATTTTCGGCCAGGGTGCCAAGGTGGCCGTCGAGGTGGCCATCATGGCGGCGGATGCCGGGGCCCTGTCCGGCCGGGACATCATCGCCATTGGCGGCTCTTCCCAAGGGGCGGATACGGCTCTGGTGGTCAAGCCGGCGCATCAATCGTCGTTTTTCGATCTGCGGGTGAGGGAGGTTGTCTGCAAGCCGCGTAAATTCTAATCTGAAAAGGTCCTATTTGGACCTGATGGGTCGAAACGAATTAAGGTCGGATACATGCCCGCCACTCTGATGGATCTTCCGGAAAGGTTCGTCCAGCCTGGCGTGCTTTTCTAAAAAGATTTCTTCATTTTCTGTCCCGTGCCAGAAAACGAAGCAAAAGAGCACGCCCGTGTCCCGCGACCCCTACGGGGTTTCCCTGCGCGTCGCCGGTGCGGCCGGAGCACGCGGAAACTCGCTCACCTTCGCCTTGGCTACGGCGGGCTCAGACAGTCCGCGCGCTTTAATCCGTCCGCCCCGTCGATGCTCGGCGCGGGACAATGGGAAAGCCAAAACCATAAGGTCAAAAGGTGGTAAGCTTCGTCCAAAGGAGCCATTCAAGGTTTTGCCTGCCTCCTGCGGGGAGGAGACTCCCATTTTATGGAAAGAACAAAGACGTGAAAAACGGCCATATGTGTCTCTTATAGGATGGAACCGTAAAAAGTCGAATTCCCCGTTTAGAGGTCATTCCGGCGAAAGCCGGAATCTATTGATATCAGCAAGTCAAAGATTCCGGATCAAAGCCTGTCCCGGACGTCGATCCGGGATCCGGAATGACAGATGAGAGACTTTTTACGGGCCCATCTTTTTAATGATCCAACGGGATTCTGATTGTCCTCCGACCCCTCGAATCCTTGACCCCTTGAATCCTTAACCGGTACAATTCCCCCATGAAACCATCCGATCCCAGCATTTCAACAAGCGAACCGCCTCCCTCCCCCGAACGCCACGTGGTGCTGGTGGCGCCGGAGGTGCACTGGAACACCGGCAACGTGGGGCGTACCTGCCTGGGGGCCAACGCGGCCTTGCACCTGGTGCGGCCCCTGGGGTTTTCCCTGGACAGCCGCCAGGTGAAACGGGCCGGGCTGGATTACTGGCCCCGGGTGAATCTGTCGGTGTGGAACGATTTCGATCATTTCCAGGCCGGCATGGCGCCCGGGCCGGACGAGGTCTGCCTGTTCACCAAGCTGGCTGCCCGGCCGCACCACCACATGCCCCTGCCCGAACGCCTGTTTCTGGTCTTCGGCTCCGAGACCCGGGGCCTGCCGGAAGCCATCCTGAAGCGTTATCCCGAGGCCCATTACCACGTCCCCATCAGCCGGGCGATCCGCAGCCTCAACCTCTCCACCACGGTGGGCATCGTGTTGTACGAGAGCTTGCGGGCGGCTTCTGACTGGCATGCGTGGTAATCCATTATTAAAATCTATTTAGTATTAAAAGTAATGCAATGAATTTGGTTGACAGTCTATCGATAATGTCTACTTTGTGCGTGTTAATTTCAGACCTTTGCGGTCATCAATCAATTTCAGGAGGCATGGATGCGGTTTGACAAGTTGACCATTAAATCCCAGGAGATGGTCCAGAACGCCCAGTCGCTGGCATCGCGCTTTGGCAACCAGCAGATCGTGAACGAACACGTGCTGCTGGCCATGCTGGAGGAGAAGGAGGGCATGGCCCGCACGGTGCTGCGCAAGCTGGGGGTGTCCCCGGATACGGTGCGCGACGAGGTCCAGGCGGCGGTGGACCGCCTGCCCAAGGTCAGCGGCGCCCAGGAGATCTATATGGCGCTCGACACCCGGGCCGTGCTGGAAAAGGCCTTTGACGAGGCCGCCAAGATGAAAGACGAATACGTCAGCATCGAGCACATCCTGCTGGTGCTGGCGGACGCCAAGGGCGGCGAGGCGGCATCGATTCTCCGGCGCCACGGCCTGACCCGGAGCAACCTGCTCAAGGTGCTCATGGAAATCCGTGGCTCCCAGCGCATTACCGACCCCAACCCGGAAGAGAAATACCAGGCCCTGGAGAAGTTCAGCCGGGATCTCACCGAACTGGCCCGCCAGGGCAAGCTGGACCCGGTGATCGGCCGTGACGAAGAAATCCGCCGCATCGTCCAGGTGCTCTCCCGCCGGACCAAGAACAATCCGGTTTTGATCGGCGAGCCCGGCGTGGGCAAGACCGCCATCGTGGAGGGCCTGGCCCGCCGCATTGCCGAGGGGGACGTGTCCGAATCCCTCAAGAACCGGCGCCTGGTGGCCCTCGACATGGGGGCCCTCATCGCCGGGGCCAAATACCGGGGGGAATTCGAAGACCGCCTCAAGGCGGTTTTAAAAGAGGTGGAAAACGCCGAAGGCGACATCATCCTGTTTATCGACGAACTCCACACCCTGGTGGGGGCCGGCGCGGCCGAGGGCGCCATGGACGCCTCCAACATGCTCAAACCGGCCCTGGCCCGCGGCACCCTGCGCTGCGTGGGGGCCACCACCTTGAAGGAATACCGCAAGTACATCGAAAAGGACGCCGCTTTCGAACGCCGTTTCCAGCCGGTGCTGGTGCCCGAGCCCACCATCGAAGACACCATCTCCATCCTGCGGGGACTCAAGGAAAAATACGAGGTGCACCACGGGGTGCGCATCAAGGATTCCGCCATCGTGGCGGCCGCCACCCTGTCGGACCGCTATATTGCCGACCGTTTTTTGCCGGACAAGGCCATCGACCTGGTGGACGAGTGCGCCTCCAAGCTGCGCATCGAGATCGACAGCATGCCCAGCGAGATCGACGAGATCCAGCGCCGCATCACCCAGGCTGAAATCGAGCGCCAGGCCCTCAAGAAGGAGTCCGATCCGGATTCCCGGAACCGCCTGCAAAAACTGGATGAAGAGGTGGAAAGCCTGGGTGAGGCCATGCGGGGCATGAAAGCCCACTGGCAGCATGAAAAACAGTTGATCCAGCAACTCCGGGAGATCAAGGAGCAGCAGGAGCAGCTGGGCACCGAGGCGGAACTGGCCCAGCGTGACGGCGACCTGGCCCGGGTGGCGGAAATCCGCTACGGCAAGGCCACCGAACTGGAGCGCCGCATGGAGGCGGTGCGCACCAAACTGGCCGAGCTGCAGGGCGAGAAGAAGATGCTCAAGGAAGAGGTGGACGACGAGGACATCGCCGAGGTGGTTTCCCGCTGGACCGGTATTCCGGTCAGCAAGATGCTGGAAGGCGAGCGCGAAAAACTGGTGCGTATGGAAGCGCGCCTGGGCCGTCGGGTCATCGGCCAGGAAGAGGCCATCGCGGCCGTTTCCAATGCCGTGCGCCGGGCCCGTTCCGGACTGCAGGATCCGGATCGTCCCATCGGCTCCTTCATTTTCATGGGACCCACCGGCGTGGGCAAGACCGAACTGGCCAAGGCCCTGGCGGAGTTCATCTTCGACAGCGAGCAGGCCATCGTGCGGGTGGACATGTCCGAATACATGGAGAAGCATTCCGTGGCCCGCCTGATCGGTGCCCCTCCGGGCTATGTGGGCTACGACGAGGGCGGCTACCTCACCGAGGCTGTGCGCCGCCGGCCCTACGCCGTGGTGCTTTTCGACGAGATCGAAAAGGCCCACCCGGAAGTCTTCAACGTTTTGCTGCAGATTCTGGACGACGGCCGCATGACCGACGGCAAGGGCCGCACCGTGGACTTCAAGAACACCATCATTATCATGACCTCCAATGTGGGCAGCCAGATGATCCATAACCTGGCGGCAAACGACCGCGGCGAAATGGAGCGGCGGGTGATGGAGGCCCTGCGGGCCAGCTTCAAGCCGGAGTTTTTAAACCGCATCGACGAGACCATTATTTTCCTGGGGCTGCGGCCCGAGCAAATCGCGGCCATCGTGGATATCCAGATGGGGCACCTGGCCAGGCGCCTGGGCGAACGCCACATCACCCTGGAGCTCAGCGACGCGGCCCGGGACCTCCTGGCCGAAAAGGGCTACGACCGGGTCTACGGCGCCCGCCCCCTGAAACGGGCCATTCAGCAGTATATCGAAAACCCTCTGGCCATGGAACTGCTCAAGGGCAGCGTCGGGGAGGGCTCGCGGATTCGTGCCGACCGGGAGGGGGATCGCATCGTTTTTGAACAGGATTGATCGGTTTCCCAATATACGTTCTGCTGATCGGCGGTCGGTACTTTCGGGTACCGGCAGCCGAAGGGCCGGATTATTTTTCGACCATCCCAAACAATCGCCCTTGTTTGCCCGATAACATTTTACCCTCGGGGATTTTCCTCTCGGTAGACTTCCTCGAAACAGGATTCCCTGTTTCAACGTCATTCCGGACGCATCCGGAATCTTCCCCATTTCCATTCCGATAGCCAACAAGATGCCGGACTTGATCCGGAATCCGGCACAATAGGTCTATCCCCCTGGTGTCGACCGGGCACCGCTTTATGATCCGCACAACCCCTCCCGCTGTTAAAATGACAGAGTATTGGTTTGAAATGGTTGTTTTGCGCCCGTGACAAAATTAATCGGTATGTTTATGGACATATGCTTACAACTGTGGTATCGGGACGGGGCAGTTGTGACGTACTTCAAACGGAGGTTCCAAATGAAATCGATCGGATTGGGATGGTTGCTGGTTTTATTGACGGCGTTGAGCGTGTCCGCCGCGGATTTGACGGTGTTCAGCGGTGCGGGGCTGATCAAGCCCCTGGAAGAGATGCGGGCCAATTTTCAGGCTCAGCACAAGGTCGAGGTGGACATTCATTACGGCGGATCCGGTGAAATTTTCGGGATGCTGGGCGCGGGCCAGCCCTGCGACGTTTTGATTCCGGGGGCCGCCAAATACACCATGGATGCCCTCAAAAACGGCTGGGTGGAGAAAGACTCCATCCGCAACCTCGTGCTGCACAAGCCCGTAATCGCCGTTCCCAGGGGCAACCCCGCCAAGGTGGCCGGACTGGACGACCTGACCCGCGAAGGTGTGCGGGTTTCCATCGGCGACCCCAAGGCGCCGGCCATCGGCCGGGTGGCCAAAAAAATCCTGGTCAAGGCGAACCTGTGGGAAACCGTGCAGCCCAATATCCAGGTGTATGCCCCCACGGTCAACCAGTTGCTGATCTACGTGGCGCTGGAGCAGGTGGACGCCGCCATCATTTGGCGCGACCTGACCAGTTGGGCCGAGGGCAAGGGCAAAATCGACGTCGTGCCCATCGATGCCCCGCGCAACATCATCAAAACCATTCCCACGGCGGTCTGCACCAAAGCGCCCCACCGGGAGCTGGCCCAGGCCTTCAATGCCTACGTGGCCTCCCCGGAAGGCCTGGCAATTTGGGAAAAATGGGGGTTTGAGCCGTGCGCTCCCTAGCCGCCGACAGTTTTCGGATCTGCACCATCGGGGGCGCGCTGCTGGTGACGTTTCTGCTGGTGGCGGCCATCGCCGCCCTTTTCCTGGTGCCGGATATCAGCGATGTGCGCGCGAATCTGCTGAGTGCGGAGATGCGCTATTCCCTCAAGCTCTCCCTGGTGACCGGGATTTTGTCCACCCTGCTGGTGATGGTGTTTGCCATGCCCATCGGCTTCGCCCTTTCCCGCTTTGATTTCCCCTTCAAAGGCCTGGTCAAAACCATACTCGATCTGCCCATCGCCTTCCCCGAACTGGTGCTGGGCCTCTGCCTGCTGCTGCTGTTCGGCAGCACTTTCGTGGGTTCCCTGTTCAAGGCCCTGGGCCTGCAGTTCGTTTTCACCAAGCAGGGCATCGTGGTGGCCCAGTTTTTCACGGCCCTGCCTTATGCCAGCCGGATTCTCAAGTCCACCTTCGACTATATCGACCCCAAGCTGGAATTCGTGTCCCGCTCCCTGGGCTATTCCATCTGGGAAACCTTTCGCAATGTGTCCCTGCCGTTGGCCAAAAACGGCATTTTGGCGGCCACCGTGATTTCATTTGCCCGCTGTATCGGCACCTTCGGGACCGTCCTGATCCTGGCGGGGGGCACCTACATGAAAACCGAAGTGCTGCCCATGACCCTCTATTTGAATATCTCCTACGGCAACATGGGCATGGCGCTGACCAGCGGCATCGTGCTGACGGTGGTTTCCTTTGTGGCGATCTATTTTTTTGAACGGGCTGAGGTGGGGTTATGAGCTTCCTGGAGGTGTCCGATCTGCATGTCCGTCTGGCGGAGTTCCAGCTGGCGGGGGTTTCCCTGTCCCTCGACAGGAGCGACTACCTGACCATCATCGGTCCCACCGGGGCCGGCAAGACCATCTTCATCGAAGCCCTGGTGGGGTTCTGGGAGCCGGATCAGGGGCGCGTTCGGCTTGACGGCCGGGACATTACCCATGAACTGCCGGAGCGTCGGCACATCGGGATCGTCTACCAGGACTATGCCCTGATGCCCCACATGACGGTTTTTCGCAACATTGCCTACGGATTGAAGAAGCACAAAGGGCCTGATTTGGAGGATAACGTGCGGCAGATGGCGGCCTCCCTGCACATCGATCACTTGCTGCACCGCAAACCGGCAACCCTTTCCGGGGGCGAACAGCAGCGGGTTGCCCTGGCCCGGGCCCTGATTGCCGAACCCCGGCTTTTGCTCATGGACGAGCCTTTCTCCGCCCTGGACCGGCAAACCCGCCGCGAGGCCCGCGTCCTGCTCAAAAACGCGGTGCGCGAACGCGGCACCACGGTGGTGCACATTACCCACGATCTGGACGACGCCTGGGCCTTTGCCGACAAGCTGGCCGTTTTCAAGGGCGGCCGCATGCTGCAGTTCGGATCGTTGCATGATGTCCTGGCCCGGCCCCGGTCGCAGTTTATCGCCGATTTCGTGGGGGCCTGCCTGATCCGGGGCACCGTGGTGTCGACGGCGAAGGATGACACCCGGATCGATATCGGCGGCGTGCAGCTTGCCAGCCTGGACGCCGCTGCGCCGGGGGATGAGGTGGACGTGGCCATCCGCCACGAGGTCATCACCCTGCAAAAGGAACGGCCCGTGTCCGCCAACGGCTTCAATGTGGTGCCGGCGGTGCTCGGCCATGTGATGCCGGAAGGCCCGGCTTTCCTGGTGGACATGCACGTCAACGGCGCCGGCCTGCAGGCCCTGGTCTCCCACGACACCTTGCAGCGGCTGCCAAGCCGCGAGGGGGACCCCATGTACGCCCTGATCCCCAGGCAGCATGTCAAAATCGTTGCTGCCCAACACCCCAGCCAACAACCCGTTCAGGAGAAAACACGTGCCCACACAAAATGAAAGCCGCCGGGATCGTTACCGGGGCGCCCTGACCATTGCCGACCTCACCTATGACCAGCTCCGGGCCCAACTGCACAAGATCGCCAGGGAAAACGACCTGCTGGCCCAAGCCGTCAACGTGGTGGCCGCCCGCACCCTCAAGCCGGAAGAATCCATCGGCAACCCCGAACGCAAGGACTTTCCCCTGGTCAAGGGACGGGAAGTCATGGTGGAGGCGGATTTCGCAGGTGACAAAGGCCAGGCCTTTACGGATTTGCCCGGGAATTACAGCGGGACCCTGGAAGATGTCCTGGCGCTGCCCCTGGCGGACAATTTCGAGCGGGCGGTGTTCGTTTCCAGCCTGAATGCGGTGCTGCGGCACCTGGGCTGCATCGACTGCACGGTTCACTGCAAGGACAAGGAGCCGGAGGCGTGTGCCGAAAATATCGTAAACTATGTGCGCGAGTCCTTTGGCAAACCCCGCATCGCCTTTGCCGGGCTCCAGCCGGCCATGGTGGATCATCTGGCCCGGCATTATGAAATCCGGGTGACGGACATGGATCCGGACAACCGGAACCAGGTCCGCTACGGCGTCCCCATCGAAGACGTGGCCCACAATCGCGACATGATCGAATGGGGCGATGTCATTTTTGCCACCGGCAGCACCCTGGTGAACAACACCTACCACACCGTGATCGGCGATCGCCCTCTGGTGTTCTACGGGGTGACGGTTTCGGGCATCGCTTATCTCACGGACTGCCTCCAGTACTGCCACTGCGGGCATTGAGGCGGGGAATGGGGAAGGGATAAGGGGCCGAGGGGTCAAGGATTCAAGGGGGCGGCCGTGCCTATTCCGTTTCTTTTCCGAAAAAGAAAAAATGGAACCGTAAAAAGTCGAATTCCCCGTTTAGACGTCATTCCGGCGAAAGCCGGAATCCATTGATATCAGGAAGTTAGAGATTCCGGATCAAAGCCTGTCCCGGACGCCGATCCGAAATCCGGAATGACAGATAAAAGACTTTTTACAGGCCTATCAGAAAAGGAAGCAATCACGCCTTTCACAAAAAAACAGTCCCCACAAGTCAATGGCATTTCAGAGATTAACTTGACCTTGAGGTCCGCCGCCTTATGATGTTCAGAAGGCCGGCCTTCTCATCCTGTCACAGCGCCTGAAGCCACAACTCCACCTGATCGCATTGCCAGCACGGCGTCATCCTTTCGAGCCAGCCGACGTATCGCCAACTTGCCCATAAAAGCACTGCCCCGGCCAATGGGCGGCAAGAAGAGGATAACGCTGATGAAACGCGCCATTATCAAAAGCACCGCCAGATATCTTCCGGCCAACCGGGTCACCAACGAGGACCTGACCCACATGATGGACACCACGGACGAATGGATCCGGCAGCGCACCGGGATCGAAGCCCGCTACTGGGTGCCGGACGGGGATGACGTGGGCACCTCGGACCTTGCCCTGGAAGCCTCCCGGGTCGCCCTGGGCCGCGCCGGGTGGGCACCTTCCGACCCGGACCTGATTGTCATGGCCACCATGACGTCGGACACCTACATCCCCGGTGCGGGGGCGCACCTGCAGGACAAACTGGGCGGCGGCTATAAGCCGGCCCTGGATATCCGCCAGCAGTGCACCGGCTTTCTGCATGGGCTGGAGGTTTGCGATGCCTACATCCGCAGCGGTCTCGTCCGCAAGGTCCTGCTGGTCGGCGCGGATTACCAGAGCCGGTTCATGGAGAAGACCACCGCCAACCGCGATACGGCTGTTATCTTTGCCGACGGCGCCGGGGCGGTCTGCATTGCAGCGGAAGAAACGGATGCAGCGGTCGGTATCCTGGCATCCGTCTTTCATGCGGACGGCAAGCATGCCAATGCCTTGCAGGTGGGGATTCCGGCCCGCAAGAGCGGTTACGCCATGGATCCCGACATGCTGGCCAACAGGGAATACTTCCCCTACATGGATGGGCGCACCGTTTTCAAGATGGCCGTCACCCGCCTGCCGGAGGTGGCCGGCGAGGTGCTGGCCAAAGCCGGATTGGAGCTGGCGGACATCGACATGGTGGTGCCCCACCAGGCCAACCTGCGGATCAACGAAGCATTCCGGGACCGCCTGAAACTGCCCGAAGAAAAGATCTACAACAACATCCAGGAATACGGCAACACCACCAGCGCCACCATTCCCATCGCCATGGACGAGTTGATGGAAAAGAAAATGCTCAAGCCCGGGGACAATGTCCTCTTTATCGGGCTGGGGGCCGGGCTTACGTGGGGGGGCGTGATTTATCGGCTGCCGTGAGGAGGGCTGATTTTTAGGTGGGTTTCTCTTGTTAAGGGGGAAGAGGATTCAAGGATTCGAGGATTCCAGGGCCAAAGGTCGGATTCAAATACCCTTGTATAGCCGTCCCCGTGCCAAAATACGCTCATTTCTGAATTGGAAAGGATCTTAATCGGTCATTCCGGACGCGATCCGGAATCCAGTACGCTTTCCCACCATTCAAGAGGTGATCAGGAAACCGAATTCCCCGCTTTAGCGCTTTCCGACAGACCCCGCTTTTCCCCAAAATTTCAGTGTCCTGCAGAGGAACCGTTCTCCCTGGCAAGTCCTTGTCATCATGTAAAAAACCTGATAAGCGTTTTGAGCATAAACCCCTTCGCCGGCCCCCGCCTTACCCGTGCAATGCGGGAAACCGTGGTGCAAGTCTTGCCACTTAAATACGGACCGCGGGATGCAGTGGCTTCGTTGTCGTCACAGTTGCATTCCCTCGCAGGTCCGAAAAAGGCCTATGCACATCGTTATTTGTGGCCGGGCATTCCGCAACTCAACAATGCGGCAGTTTGCACAAAAATCAGGGCACAGTGCACCGTTAATAGTGCTATCGGACGATTTATGCCGTGATAACCATCTGAATTTACTGTCTCGATTAGCTGGTATGGTTTTTGATAGCTGCCAAGGTTATGCAGAATTTCAAAACTTACCTTTTATCAATGCAATTCTTTTCTTGTTCAGGCACACGCTAAACAAGGATCTCGGCGATATTGCCGATGCTATCAGGGCCAGGAGGACGAAACGGCTGCCAGTGGTATTGACGCGCTCGGAAATCGATCGGCTCTTTAAGGCAATGCGAGGAACAAATCTATTGATGGCTCGACTGATCTATGGATGTGGACTGCGTTTGGCCGAGTGTGTGAATCTTAGGGTTAAAGATATCGATTTTGAACGTGAGGCGGTAACTGTGCGATCTGGAAAAGGCGACAAGGATCGGGAAACTGTGCTCCCGTCGAGTTTAAGAGAAAATTTAAAAGATCATCTGGAGACGGTGCGCTTGCTTTATGAAAGAGATCGCGAAAAAGATGCTAATGGCGTCATGATGCCTTTGGCTCTTGAGAAAAAGTATCCGAATGCAGGAAAAGAATGGGGATGATTCTGGATTTTTCCATCGCACAAAGATTCGCGTGATCCAAGAACCGAAATTTTTCGTCGGCATCATCTCTATCCTGACAATTTAAGAAGGGCGATCAAGTCCGCGCGCGCAAAAGCCGCTATCAATAAGCAGGTAACCGTCCATACGTTGCGACACAGTTTTGCCACTCATCTGCTTGAAAACGGCTATGACATTCGTACAATTCAAGACTTATTGGGGCATACGGACTTGCGAACGACGATGATCTATACGCATGTGGTCAACAAAAACAAGCATGGTGTTGTTAGCCCATTGGATTAGAAATGTCTGGGTATAATTTATATCTGTTATTATCCTGCAGCAGGATAATAACGTGAATTAGAGGAAAAACCTGCAATTATGGTCTAAAGAAAATTCTCCAAATAATGTTTACTTTCACATAAGTTTTTGTTTTATATTGAATATTGTAAGTGCCGTGTCATCTATGGCACAGGCTGTATTGAATGTTTCATGAAACAATTTTTCGTATAAAAACCGCAGCAGTATAATATTATAGTTATGTTTTATGAAATTTATATCTGAAATAATATTTGCTGCTTTAATGATAGCTTGTGGATATATCTTTTATTCAACAGGTTGGTTTTCTACATATGATGTCCCAGTCCCGAAATTTGCAGGAATTCTTTTAATCATTTTCGGCATATTTTTATTTATTACTGTCATAAGAAAAAGAAAATGGAAGTCTGTTAGTGACTATCTAATCTGCAAAGAATGTTTAACGACCTACATTCGCTCTGAAACTAAAAATAATAGTTGCCCAAAATGTAAAGTGAGTCTTTATGAACTGGATGGCTTTTATGAAAGACACCCGGAATTAAAAATAGAACGAAAACATAACATGCGTTTGTAGGGGACGGCGAAAACCATGCCGCCCCTAACACGCGGCGTTAGCAAGTGACATAAATAGTATGAATCCTTTTCGATCAATATGGCTTATAATTATTATTTTTATTTGCAGTTGTAGTTATCAAAGAACCTATTCTCCATCGGATTTAGTCGGAACTTGGAAATTCACAAATCAATTAGGTGACTCGTCTTCAACAGTATTAATTAATGCGATGGTATCCTATGAGGAATCAGGTAAATGTCTGGTGGAAGGTGAGTACGCTTTTAAAGTTGGTGATAAAAAGGCTACTTGGCATTACAGAGATATTAGTACCTGGCGAATCGATGGATTATATATAATAGAGAATACAATCGATTACAAATTTTATAATTATAATGGAGATAAAGAGCTTATCGACTTTGTAAAAAATGTAGATCATACGGATAATGGTGAGGACAGAGCAAAGATATTGGAATTATCAAAAACAAAGATGGTCGTCCTTATGAATTTGGATGAAAACCCCCTTAAGGTTGTTTTTCACAGAATTCAGTAGATATTGCTAACCTGTCGCTTGAGTTGGGACGAAGAATACCGCTCCGCCCACACAGATTAAACGTTATGCAGCAAGGTAGGATTTTGAGTTTGGCGAGAGTTGACCTAACAAATGAGTTCAAAGAATCAATAAAACCAGAAATCAACCGCCGTTTAAGAAATGCTCTCATTACGTTTTTGATTTTTGCGGCAGTTGGATACCTTATTGATCACCTTAATGCACCATCATGGCTTGCCCTTTTGGCCATATTGTCTTTGGGGATAATTTATTGTTACCAGATTGCCAGATTCATGAAGATTGGTTGCCCTAATTGCGGATATTCCATTGCCAAAAGCATTAAATTCGGTACCCCAAAAAAATGTGACAATTGTTCAGCAATATTTAGATAAACACAGGTTAAATGAATTGTATTATCTGAATACAAACCATGCATAACCTGGCGCTTGAGAAATCGACGCGCAAACTGCCGCGCGTCTCAGCTTAGTCGTTGGCCTGAGAAATGAGAATAAAACAAGCACAGACGAAAACAGAGATTGAAGAGGTACGTTTGCTCTTCCGGAAATACGAAGCATTCCTGGATGTCGATCTATGTTTCCAAAGTTACGAGGAGGAACTGGCCAGTTTGCCTGGAAAGTATTCGCCTCCTGGTGGTGATCTCCTCGTAGGTCTTGAAGGAGAAAGAATAGTCGGGTGTGTTGCTGTTCGCAGACTGGACGATGGTATATGCGAGATGAAGCGTCTTTTTGTCATACCAGAGGCCAGAGGGATAGGCTTGGGCAGACGACTTGCCCGGGAGATTATTGTGGTCGCACGGGAACTTGGCTACTCATTGATGCGGCTCGATACACTCGACAGGCTCACAGAAGCCATGAATCTTTATAAGAAACTCGGCTTTCGCAGAACGGAACCATATTATAAAAATCCGCTTCCCGGTGTCGTGTACTGGGTGTTGGATCTCAATGAGGAAAAAAACGGCCAATTAAACGGTGCACCGAACGCAGACATGCTACACAGGTAACCTTTGCGTTAAATATCCGGGCAACTTTCAAATTAATCACCTACTTTTCTACCAAGAAAAAGCGTTCATTATGAATATCTGGGCAACTCTTAAAAGTCGATATCAGCTCTCTTCCCAATTCCAAATGAAATTTGAATTTGGCTTCCCCAAATATATAATCGGTAAATGCCGGCTTACGATCAAAGATGCCTGTGACATTCGAACAAAAAAAGTATCGCTTTCTTCAAAGGGACTTGTTTTTTCAGATACAATACCACTGAGTTGGTTTACATCCTCAGCATTGATACCCTGGGAAAAAATCTTGAAAATTACCCTGTCCGATACGACACAATCAATTGACGGCGCTCTGAACTCGCCATCCGCATCAAAAAACACACAATTATCTGATTATGCATACGGCAAACTTGAACTAAATGATCCGCAAGAAATGACAATTGATTTGCCGTGGTCTCAAGAATTTACAGATTATGTGCGGCAAAACAACCGCTTAGCCCGAAAATTTCATTAATTGATAGTGGAAGAAAACCCATGACAATCTGGATAAAGGAATTGCTGAACCAGCTCGATGAAAATGTTGATGAGCCAACAAGAAAACGCATTTTAGGTGGGTGTGGTGCAAAATGTCCCTTCACGCATCTCCCGGATGAAAAGCTTCTTGAAATTAAGAAGAACTCAAGAAACGACTTGGATTTTCTCGATAACCTCATCAGCCAATGGCGAGTGGTGAACGAAGACGGTCAATACTATGTGGTGTTCGACCGGTGCTATTGCCCGTTAGTTAATGAAGACACAGATGGTGCATCGAAGACGCTCTGCTTCTGCACACTCGGCAATCTTCAGCATAAATTTGAGATCGGTCTTAATCAGGATTTTGAGATTGACATGCTCAAATCCATCCTGTCGGGGGATGATGCGTGCCGATTTAAAATAAAGCTAAAAAATTAAGTGACTTAGATAAAACCTGTCGGGTGGGAAGTCTACGTTTTAGCACGCAGGTATTTTACTTTCCGGCCGGACGCTGTGAGCGTCCGGCCGGATTTGTTTTCAGGGACGGGCTTCCGGGGCCTTGGCCACGCGCACGGCGCTGACCTTGAACTCGGGGATCTTGGCCAGGGGGTCATAGGCTTCCGCGTTGGTGAGCACATTGGCCGGGTTTTCGCCGAAGTGAATCGGCATGAACAGGCAGCCCGGCTGGACGTTGGCGTTCACCCGGGCCGGGGCTTCCATCTCCCCGCGGCGGGAGGCCAGCACCAGCAGGTCGCCGTCGGCGATGTCCAGTTTGCTGGCATCGGCGGGGTGAATGCTGACATAGCCCCGGCGCTGCTCGGCATCCAGGTGGGGCGAGATGCGCGTCATCGTACCGGTATGGTAGTGGGCGAACATGCGGCCCGTGGTCAGGAAGTAGGGGTATTCCTGGTCGGGCATCTCCGCCGGATCCTGGTAGGCGATGGCGTGGAACTTGCCGAGGCCGCGGGCGCAGCTCTGGGTATGCAGGATGGGCGTGCCGGGGTGATCGCTGTCCGGACAGGGCCACTGCAGGCCGTCTAGCCCCAGGCGCTCGTAGGACATGCCGGCATAGCTCTTGGGCGTCAGGGACGCCATTTCATCGAAGATGTCGCTGGGGCCCGCATATTCCATGGGATAGCCCATGGCCGTGGACAGGCGGCTGATGATCTCCCAGTCGGACAGGGCCTGGCCCACCGGCTCCACCGCTTTGTGGATGCGGGCGCAGCGGCGCTCGGAGCTGGTAAAGGTGCCGTCCTTCTCGGCCACCGCGGCCGCCGGCAGAATCACGTCGGCGATCTGGGCGGTCTCGGAGAGGAACAGGTCCTGGACGATCAGCAGGTCGAGCTTCTTCAGGGCGTGGTGCAGGTGGTTCCAGTCCGGGTCGCTGAGCTTGGGGTTTTCGCCGATCACGTAGAGGGCCCGGAGACGGCCGTCCAGCATGGCGCCCACCATGTCGGTGATGGTCAGGCCGGGCTTGTCCGACAGGGGACGGCCCCAGGCCTGGGAGAACTTCTCCACGTTTTCCGGAACGGTCACGGGCTGGTAGCCGGTGAAGACATTGGGCAGGCCGCCCATGTCGCAGGCGCCCTGGACATTGTTCTGCCCCCGCAGCGGATTGACGCCCCCGCCGGCCGCGCCCACGTAGCCGCAGAGCAGGGCCAGGTTGCAGCAGGATTTGACGTTGTCCACGCCGGTGGTGTGCTGGGTGATGCCCATGGCGTAGAGGAGGGCGCTCGGGCCGTGATTGGCATACAGATCGGCCATTGCCTCGATGTCGCGTACGGCCACGCCGGTGATGGCCTGCACCCGCTCGGGCGGGTAGTCGGCCACCGCGGCTTCCAGTTCCGCGAAGCCCTCGGTGCGGCTGTCGATGTAGTCCCGGGCTTCCCAGCCGTTGCGCAGGATGCAGTGCATCATGCCGTTCAGCAGGGCCACATCGCTGCCCAGCCGGTGGTTGACGGCCAGATCGGCCATGCTGCTGAGCTGGATGCCCCGGGGATCGGCCACGATCAGCTTGGCGCCCCGCTCCTTGGCCCGGTAGATGCGCCGGGCGATCAGGGGGTGGCAGGCGGTGGTGTTGGAGCCGATCACGAAAAAGCAGCCCGCGGTTTCCAGATCGTCGTAGGAATTGGTCATTGCCCCACTGCCGAAGGCGGCGGCCAGACCGGCCACCGTGGAGGCATGTCAGAGGCGGGCGCAATGGTCCACGTTGTTGGTGCCGACGGCGGCGCGGGCGAACTTCTGGGCCAGATAGTTTTCCTCGTTGGTGATTTTGGCGGACACCAGCACACCGACGCTGTCCGGCCCGTGCTCGGCCACGATCGTTTTGAGGCGGTCGGCGGCAAAGCCGATGGCGTCATCCCAACCGACCTTGGTCATGCGGCCGAAGGTGTTCAGCAGCGGGTGCTTGAGGCGCAGTTCGCTGGTGATGTGCTCATGCAGGTTCCAGCCCTTGATGCAGAGCTTGCCCTGGTTGACCGGATGGGTTTTCATGGGCAGGGTGCCGACGAGCTGGCCATCCATTACCTGGAAGAGAACGCCGCAGCCCGTGCCGCAGTAGGAACAGATTGAAGGAACAAATTTTAGCGTCATGCCGTTACTCCTGTGAAACCGCCAGCAGCGGTGCCGGTGTGAGCGTCGGTTTGTCGCCCAGGATGCTGAAGGGCGACAAGGCGTCGCTGGCGCCGGTGTCGTAGTCGAAGAGATCCTTCACGATAGCGTTGACCTTGCCATAGAGCAGCCGCAGGGGTATCTCGGCCGGGCAGGCATCTTCGCACAGGCCGCAGTCGATGCAGCGTCCGGCCATGTGCACGGCCCGGACCAGGTGAAAGATGGGAATGTCCGGGGGCAGGTTGCCGGTGCCGATAAGGTCCGGGTGCTCCAGGCTGCAATCCTTGCAGAAGCACACCGGGCAGATGTTGCGGCAGCCGTAGCACTTGATGCACTTCTGGAATTCGTACATCCAGCGCGCGAAGCGTTCGGGCCCCTCCTGGGCGTCGACGGCCTCGATGCTCTGACGCGGGTCCTGGCCGCACTGGATCTTGACCTCGCCGGTGGCCGGGGCCTCCAGGTAGGTGCAGTCCGCGTGGGGCTTCAGGGCCGAGGGGCAGCAGTTGACCGGCAGGGGTTCCACCTGCTCGGCCGGCAGCTGGTTCCAGACGGCCAGCACGTTCAAGGCCCGCTGGGTGCAGTCGCGGGCAAGCAGCCCGATTTTCTTCTCCGGGTGACGGGCCGCGATCTGGGTGGCGAATTTTTCCAGGGAATAGCGTGCCGGCCCGGTCACGAGATCTTCGGTTTCGTCGATCCGCTCCCGGGTAAAGGCGTGGGGCAACGGGTGCCCGCAGTCCATTTTATAGGCCAGGAAGACATCCACCTTGCCGTCTTCCAGCCAGGCTCTGACTTGTTTTTGCATAAGACCTCCCTCAGGCCGACTTGGCAACCGCGGCGGTTTCGTCAGGGGCGGCCGACCGGGCGATGCCCGGGGGCGAGACCATGACATTGGCCGCCTGCCGGTGACGGGCGGGCTGCAGCGGGCTGGGCCCCAGCCGGCGGATGGTTTCGGTAAAATCGGTGACCACGCGCACGAACTTCTGGGCTTCGGCCGACGATATCCATTCCAGGTGCAGCCGCCCCTCCAGTCCCATGAACGTGAGCAGTTGTTGCATGAAGGCGATCCGTTTCAGCGTCATGTGATTACCGTACAGGTAATGGCAGTCGCCGATGTGTCAGCCGCCCACCAGCACCCCGTCGGCGCCCTGCTGAAACGCCTTGAGGATATGGTGGGGGGAGACCGTGCCCGAGCACATGATCCGGATGGGCCGGATGTTGGGCGGATAGCTCAGGCGGCTGACGCCGGCCAGGTCCGCCGCGCCATAGGTGCACCAGTTGCAGAAAAAGGCGATGATTTTCGGTTCAAAACGATCTGGTTCCAATGGTCACTCCTGCAGGGCCGGCGCCGGCATCCGGTTGGACCGGAGGCGGCGCGGCCCGTTGGCTTCAGGCAGCCAGCGCGCTGTTGATCTGCGCGTAAAGCTGCTGGTTGTTGAATCCCATAAGGGTCGGGGCCTCGGACGGACAGGTCGCCGCGCAGGCGCCGCAGCCCTTGCACAGGGCCGGGTTGACTTCGGCGATACCGGTTTCCTCGGAAAGCTGAATCGCGTTGTAGGGACAGACCTGGACGCACCCCCCGCAGCCCACGCAGCGCTCGGCATCGATGACCGATACCACGCCGCCCACCTGGATCGTATCCATGGCCAGGAAGGTGACCGCCCGGGCCGCGGCGGCCTTGGCCTGGGCAATGCTTTCGTCGACGGGTTTGGGGTAGTGGGCCAGGCCGCACAGGAAGACGCCGTCTGTGGCGAAATCCACCGGGCGCAGTTTCTGGTGGGCTTCCAGAAGCCAGCCGTCATTGTCGACGGGCACCTTGAAGAACTGGGCCAGGGCCGCGTCCCCACGGGGAACGATGGCCGCGGCCAGGCAAAGCAGGTCGGCCTTGACGGCCAGCGGACGATCCAGCACGTGGTCGCGGAAGGTGACCGTGACCTGGTCGCCGTTGGCGCGGGCCTCCGGCGGCGCTTCCGGGGTGTAGCGGATAAAGCGCACGCCGCGGGCGCGGGCTTCCTGGTAAAGCTGTTCCCGCAGTCCGTAGGTGCGGATATCCCGGTAGAGAACGTAGACATTCATTTCCGGGTGCAGGGTCTTGAGGGTGACGGCGTTGCGCAGGGAATGGCTGCAGCACACTTTGGAGCAGTAGGGCCGTTCGTCGTTGCGCGAGCCGACACACTGGATGAAGACCGCATTGCGGATGCCGTCCAGGTCCGGGGTTTCGGCCTCCAGGCGTTCGTCCAGCTCCAGCTGGGTGCAGACGGCCGGGTGTTCGCCGTAGAGGTAGGCCCGGGGTTTGGATTCTTCGGCCCCGGTGGCCAGGATGGCCACGCCATGGTCGATGGTTTCGCTTTGACCGTCGGCGGCCTGGAGGGTGGTCTGGAAGTTGCCCACAAATCCGTCCACCCCGGAAACTGCAGCCCCGGTGTGCACGGTGATATTGTCATCGGCTTCCACCGCCTGGATCAGGTCGGCCAGATGGTCGGTCACCGACTCGCCCCGCCAGGTGGCCCGCAGCCGGCGGGCGTTGCCGCCCAGGGCCGCATCGCGTTCCACCAGGTGGACCGGGTAGCCCTGGCGGGCCAACCCGCGGGCCGCGGTCAGCCCGGCGATGCCGCCGCCCACCACCAGCGCGCTGCGGGTCATGGGCAGTTCGGTGCGCTGCAGCGGACGCAGCAGGGCCGCCTTGGCCACGGCCATGTGGACCAGGTCCTTGGCCTTTTCCGTGGCCGCATCCGGATCATCCCCGTGCACCCAGGCATCGTGGTTGCGGATGTTGGCCATTTCGAACAGGTAGCGGTTCAGACCGGCGTTCATCAGGGTGGCCTGGAAGAGCTCCTCGTGGGTACGGGGGGTGCAGGCCGCCACCACCACCCGGTTCAGGCGTTCGGACCGGATGATTTCGGCCATCTTGTCCTGGGTGTCCTGGGAGCAGGTGAAGAGATTTTCTTCCACATAGACCACGTGGGGCAGGGTGCGGGCGTATTCCGCCACCTCGGGCACGCGGACCACGCCGCCGATGTTGATGCCGCAGTTGCAGACGAACACCCCGATGCGGGGAAGCTCGCCGCGGACGTCGGTTTCCGCCGGCAGGGCCACGGTCTGGGTCAGATCGTTGCGGGCCGCTGCCAGGGGTTCGGTGGCGGCGGACGCCGCCGCGCTGGCCTCCATGACGGATTGGGGGATGTCCTTCGGCCCGGTAAAGGCGCCGCAGGCAAAGATGCCCGGCCGGGAGGTGGCCACCGGGGTGAAACTGCCCGTGGTCACGAAGCGCTGCGGGGAGAGGTCCACGTCCAGCTTGCCGGCCAGCTCCGCCACTTCGGGCGCGATCTCCAGGCCGGTGGAGAGCACCACCAGGTCGAAATCCTCGTTGACGATGGTGCCGTCCGCCTGCGCATAGCGCATGCTCAACCCGTCCTCCGGTGCCGGCGTCAGGGAGTGGATCCGGGCGGCCTCGAAGCGGATACCGGACCGGGCCGCGTTTTCACTGTAGCGGTCGAAGTCTTTGCCCTGGGTGCGCATGTCCATGTAGAAGATGGCGCAGTCCAGGTCGTCTTCGCTGTGCTCGCGGGCCATGACCGCCTGCTTGACGGCATACATGCAGCAGACCGACGAGCAGTAGCTGTTGCCGGTGCGGTTCTGGTCACGGGAGCCGATGCACTGCAACCACGCGATCTTGCGGGGGGCGGTGCCCTTTTTGGCGGCCGAAGGCTTGACCAGGTGGCCGCTGAAAGGCCCGGTGGCGGAGAGAATGCGCTCGAACTCCAGCGAGGTCACCACATTGGGGAATTGGTCGTAGCCGTAGATATCCATTCCCGAAGGATCGAAGCTGCGGAAACCGGGCGCCAGGATCACGGAGCCGACATTCAGGGTGCGGTGCTCTTCCGTATCCTCATAATTGATGGCGCCGGTGGGGCAGACCTTGGCGCAGGCCCCGCAGCGCCCCTTGGTCAACTGCAGGCACTGCTGGGGATCGATGGCGTATTTCAGGGGCACGGCCTGGGCATAGGGCACGTAGATGGCCTTGCGTTTGCCCAGCCCGGCATTGTAGCCGTCATCGACTTTCTTGGGGCATTTGGCGGCGCACTGCCCGCAGGCAATGCACTTGTCCATATCGACATAGCGGGGGTGCAGCAGGACTTGCGCCTGAAAGTCGCCCTGCTGGCCTTCGATGGCTTCCACTTCCGCCAGGGTGAGTAACTCGATGTTGCTGTGCCGGCCGACCTCGACCAGTTTGGGGGCCAGGATTCACATCGAGCAGTCGTTGGTCGGGAACGTCTTGTCCAGTTGGGCCATGACGCCGCCGATGGACGGCGAGCGTTCGACCAAGTAGACGTAAAAACCGGCATCGGCCATATCCAAGGCCGCCTGCATGCCGGCGATACCGCCTCCCACTACGAGTACCGCGCCCACGGGTCGGGCGCCGGGTGTTGTGTTACACGTCATTGTTCACTCCGCATCTTTCGTGATCAGAATCAGTGGCCGGCCGCCGGTCGGCCCGTATTATGTTGTTTCCGCGGCCCTGGTGCTGCTACCAGGCTTCGCGTTCCAATCGCTTGTAGATAAACATGAGCTGCTTCTGGGTCAGCTCGCCGATGTTGGCGTTGATCCACCCCAGGTCGCCGGATGCAATCGCGGCCTTGGCGGCGGAGGAAAGCTGATAGTCGCCCAGGACGCTGCCGCCCTGTTCCATGAGGGCGGTCCAGAATTCCGGATCTTCACTGGTGCGGTTGAGCACCCGCATGACCTCCCGCTTTTCGATCAGGGCCTGGGCCTGCTGCTCCGCCGGGGTGGCCGCCCGTTTGGCCGGCACGACCCGGTTGCCCAGGACCTTGTCCACGGCTTCGCGAATCTGGTCGTCGGTGAACGGTTTGGCCAGATAGTCGTTGGCGCCGATGCGCATGGCGTCGACCGCCGTGTCCACCGTGGAATAGCCCGTAATGACGATAATGCCGGTATCGGCGCCGTCCGCCTTGATCTGTTTGATCACGTCCATGCCGTTGATGTCCGGCAGCCGCAGGTCGGCGACCAGCAGATCGTAGGGTTTGTGGTGCAGCTGCTCTAGGGCGCGGGTGCCGGTATTGGCAATTTCCACCTGATGCCCCTCTTCCGACAGAATCATCTGCAGCCCTTCGGCGACGACGATTTCGTCTTCCATCAACAGAATCTGAGCAGCGTGATCCTCTGAACGGTCAATAGCTTCCAATTGTGCAGACATGAGACCCTCCCAATGGTTCGGTTGCGCGGTTTGTGGCGGCATCATCCCGATGCGCGCTTGGCTTCGCGTTGTTGTGATGGATGCCTACCGTAGCAAGGGGCATACCAAAGGTGACGCGACCACGGCCGATAAGGGCTCATTGGAATCAAACTATTGATATTATGTCAAAAATTCTCCTTTCTTTGAGGGGCCACCCGAATGCCGCCGGTCCGTTGAATCGTATAAGCGGTTATACGCTCCACCGGACGGATGCCCGCCAAATGGCATAAAAACCCAAAGAAATCAGACTGTATAGACCAATATACACTGCCGGCGATACGCGCGGCCGGTCTCATAAAGCCTCCCGGGTGATGCCGTGCTTTTTCATCAAGGCATGAAAATTGGGCCGCTGCATGCCCACCTCGGTCGCGGCCTGGCTGATATTGCCGTCGGCCGCCCGCAGGGCCTTGATCAAAAAAGCTTTTTCAATCTGCCCGAAACTCTCGGTCATAATCTGCTGCTTCAATGCTTTGAGATCGGCCAGGGTTTCGGGGACCGCTTCATGGTCTCCGGAGCGTGGTACCTGCAGGTTGTCGAGCAGGTAGACTATGTCCAGGAAACGCCGGTCCGACATGATGACCAGCCGTTCGATGACATTTTTCAATTGGCGCACATTGCCGGGCCATTCCTGCCGGACCAGCATTTCCATGGCCTCGTCGGTAAACCCGTCGATGCGTTTGCTCGCCTTTTTGTTGAAGAGCCTGAGAAAATGGTCCGCCAGGCGCGGAATATCGTCCCGGCGCTCCCGCAGGGGCGGCAGGAAGATCGGAAAGACGTTGATCCGGTAGTAAAGATCCTCACGAAAACGGCCGTCGGCCACCATGGCCTGCAGATCCCGATTGGTGGCGGCAATGATGCGTGCCCGGGTTTGCTGCACCCGGTTGGACCCGACCCGTTTGAATTCTCCACTTTCCATGACCCGCAGCAGCTTGCCCTGGGTCTCCAGGCTCAAACTGGCCACTTCGTCCATGAAAAGCGTGCCTTCGCTGGCCACTTCGAAGATGCCGGGTTTGTCGGCCACCGCCCCGGAGAAGGCTCCGCGCACATGACCGAACAACTCGCTTTCCAGAATCCCCGGGGCCAGGGTGCTGCAGTCGATGGGCATGAACTGGCTGGCGGCCCGCTGGCTGTGGGCATGGATGGCGCGGGCAAACAGTTCCTTGCCCGTGCCGCTTTCGCCGTCCAGCAGCACGGTGCTGTCGGTGGGGGCCACCTTTTTGATTTTTTCGAAAATCTTCAGAATGCGAGGGTTTTCACCGATAATGTTCTCGAAATGAAAACGCTCCAGCAATTGTTGCCGCAAGGACTGGTTTTCCTGCACCAGTTTGCGGTTTTCCTGCACCCGCTGGACCGTGATGGTCAGTTCCTCGTCTCCGAAGGGTTTGGAAAGAAAGTCGAAGGCGCCGGCCTTCATGGCCTGCACGGCCGTCTTGACGGTGGAATAACCGGTCATGACAATGACGTAGGCATTGGGGTTGTGGGCCTGGCAGGCCGCTAGAATTTCCATGCCTTCGGCATCGGGCATCTTGAGGTCCAGCAGGACCAGATCGTAAGGCCTGGCGTAGAAGGCTTCCAGGCCTTCGGTGCCGGCCGTATAACTGTCCACGGTGTGGCCCTGGTCGGTGAGCACCAGTCGGCACCCGTCGCAGACCACCGGCTCGTCATCGATGATGAGGATGTGCAGCGGTTCCATCACGCGTTTCCTTGATTTCTGAGCTCGGAGGGCGCGGGCCGATCGAGGGGCAGTTCGATGGTCATGCAGGTGCCTTCATTCAACTGGCTGGCCACCCGGATCTGGCCTTCGTGGTTGCGCACGATCCCATAGCTGACCGCCAGCCCGAGGCCGGTGCCGGTGCTTTTGGTCGAGTAGAACGGTTCAAAGAGCTTGCCGGCGTCTTCGGGCGCGATGCCGCAGCCGTCGTCGGCGATTTCGACGATTTCCAGGCCGTGGTCGGCATCCAGGCGCGTCTCGATGCGGATGTGTCCCCGCTTTTCGATGGCCTGGGCCGCGTTGAGCAACAGGTTGATGAAAACCTGCTCCATCTGGTTGCCGTCCAGCAGGATATCTTCCAGATCGTCGGCCAGTGTTTTGGTCACCTTGATGTGCCGCAGCATGAATTCGTTGTCCAGAATGCTGAGGGCCTTGCAAATGATGTCATTGAGGCTCAGCCGGATCTTGTCCGGGGCCTTGTGCCGTGAAAATTCCAGCAATTCCTGGATGATGCCCTTGCAGCGGGTTGTTTCCCGCATGATGATTTCCAGCCCTTTTTTACAGGGGTCGCCGTCCCCGGCTTTTTTGAACATATTGGAGCTGTAGAGCAGAATCCCCCCGAGGGGATTGTTGATTTCATGGGCGATTCCGGCGGCCATGCGACCCAGGGCCGAGAGTTTTTCGGTTTGCAGGACCAGGTGGTTGTACTGGCTCTGCTGGTTTTCAATGAGGCGGGCCTTGTTGAGGGCGCAGGCGCACTGCTCGCCGATGGAAATGGTGAAATCCAGTTGAGCCTGGGAAAATTCCTGCGCTTCGGCCAGGTAGACCCGGATCACGCCGAGAATCGCATCGTCGTGGTGCAGGGGATAATCGAGGATCATGCGCACGCCGGCATCCCAGGCGCGCTGGGGCGAGTCCACCCGGGGGGCCTGCCAGATGTCCTTGAAGATACAGACGTCGTCGCGGTGGTTCAAGTCGAGCTTGAGTTGCTCGCGGGAGACGGGTCCTTTCCCGAGATACTGTTCAGCGAAGCCGCAGGCGGCGGCGACTTCAAAATGGTCGGTTTCGCGGTTGTGGATGCGGAGCAGCGCGCCACGGGCGTTGAGCAGTTCCGTGGTTTTTTGGACGGCCAGGTCAATGACCTCCTGGACGCTGGTGCTGGAATGCACCAGGCGGCTGATATCGCGAAAGGCGAGGTAGAACCCTTTATAATCGATGGTGTGTGTCATGGCATCCGGCCCGGTCTACAGTCATGCCGTATTCATTGACCTGGTAGTTGTCATGGTTAACCGCAAAAATACCGTGGAGGGTGTACCGTCGGCGAAAAGCTGAAATAAACACCATCCACTGCTCCTTTTCTTGACCGGCTGCCGTAGATCGCTGTTGCGATCCAGGCAAATCCATTCAATCGGGGCATAAAGTATTGAGATTGATCTCGTAAAATAGGCCTCTATAGCGCGTCATTGCCCTCGGTGCAAATATTATTTTATGATTTTGGTTCAGTTGGGGGGGATTTTTGGGGGCCTTTTGGTTTTCCGTAATGCCGCCGGCTTGGCAGGGTTAAACCCATCGTGAAATGGCCGTCTCGTCGCCATAGGGTCGGTTTGGCTTATCGATTCAATGTCGCTGGGAAGCCTTCCTCCCCTTTCAGCTTGACGCGTTGAGCTTGGCCCTTTTTACATACGAACGATGTTGTCAATTGATCGATCATCTGATAGTCACTTTGACCCATAAGTTCCCCTTCGCCGGCCCCCGCCTCTACCGTGCAAACGGACAAAATCCGATGGGAAGTCCCGCTCTGCGAGATATTTCGGTCACGCCGTATCTCGAACGAAAATTCCATGACGGCAAATGAATAATGAGAGTGGAAATCAATGCGATACTTCGTCAGAATTTCATGGCTGGCCTTTGCGATCGTGCTCTTTTTGTTGATTCCAGACGCAGATGCAGGCGAAAAGGTTCGGCTGGCAAATGGGGAGTGGCCGCCGTTCACATCCGAAAAATTAAACCATTATGGCGTCTATTCACATATTGTGACCGAGGCGTTTGCCCTGGAAGGATTCGAGGTCGAGTATCAATTTTTCCCCTGGGCCAGAAGCTATCATAATGTCAAAGAGGGCACTTGGGACGGATCCCTGACGTGGGCACCAACGCCGGATAAAAAGAAATATGTGTTTTTCAGCGACCCGGTCTTTTTCCATAAAAAAGTGATTTTCCACTTGAAAAGTTTTCCGTTTGATTGGCGTACGATTGCGGATTTAAAAGTGTTCAAAATTGGCGCCATCCGTGAATACACTTATGGTGAGGAATTTGACCGGGCGGCCCGGTCCGGAAAGATCCATGTCGAATATACGACCGGTGAAATTCAGAATCTGAAAAAGTTGCTTACGCACCGAATCCATATTTTTCCATCCGATATCGATGCCGGATACGATTTGATCAGGACCCATTTCACTCCGGAAGAAGCCGGCCTTTTTACCCATCACGAAAAACCGATCCAGGAAGTCTACACCTGCGTTATTTTCACCAAAAAAAATCCTGCAAAGGGCCGCGAACTGCTGCTAATTTTCAACCGGGGACTTGAGAAGCTCAGAGAAAGCGGGCTGTATGCCAAACTGCTGGAAGCATCCCAACGGGGAGAATGTATTAAATAATAGGGTTTTCGCCAATATCCTTGGAAAGGATCCAGGGGTTCAAGGGGCCGAGTGAAAGGCAAACCCATCAGGCCAAAGCGCTTTATTCAGGTTGATGTCATGCACGCTCGGTTGAGAGCACTGATCGCCATCCCAGACCACAAGGAGACGATCATGGTCGTTTCTTTTGATGAGTTTGAGAACAAACGGCAGAAACAGGCCTTGAAGGAATGGCGCCGTGACAATCAAATCGCAATAGAAGATTGATACCCCGTCACAAGATTATTTTTGGACAACGGAAAAAGAGCTCCTCGTGATCGTAATACCCGCCACCATTCTGCTCGTCATTTTCTTCCTGCTTTCCGGTCTGCATTTCCATTGGGCCTTCGGGGGGCGCTGGGGCCTGGCAAGTGCGATTCCGCAGGAGAATGGCGTTCCCATATTCACGCCCGGAAGCTTGGCCACCGCACTGGTTGCGCTGGCATTGCTCGGGGCTGCAGTTGTGCCCTTGTGGCGCGCGGGTCTTTTTACCATAGGGCCCGTATGGCTGCCCCGGGCGGGCATGGGGTTGCTTGCCGTGGTTTTTGCGCTTCGCGCCATTGGCGATTTTCGTTACTGCGGGTTCTTCAAGCGCATCAAAGGAACCGCGTTTGCAAGAAACGACACCCGCCTTTATACGCCGCTTTGCGCCTTGGTTTCGGCCCTGGCGGTGTGGCTCGCTTTAATGGGTTAGAAGTCCCCCCCATCAAAGTGGAAATAATGGCCTGACAAGGTGATTCATATGGCTCGGTCTAGAAGCATTGGTGCGCTATTGGTTATGGTCCTGTTTTTTGGCGCCGTTGCCGGTTTCGGCGGGGTAATGGTGTTCATTATTGCCGAGGGGGCCTATTATGGGTTTGATTCACGATCCTGGCCCGCGACAGAAGGCATCATTGACGAATCCCGCATCATGACCCAGGAGGGTGAAAACGATAAAAAGAAGCACCATCTGGTTATCCACTATCGATACCGTGTGGACGGGACCAGCTATCGCAATGACAAGGCACAATTTCTGGACAATGTTTTTTATCCCCGAACCAGCAAACAGGAAGTCGCGGCCAAATTTAAACCCGGTCAAAAAGTCCGGGTTTATCATCATCCGTCCAACCCCCGGGTTGCCGTCCTGATGCCTGGTTTTCCGATTATTACATTTATCGGCGGCCTGCTGGTCGGAATGCTCTTTTTAGGGATAGGCGTATTGGGGCTGCTTCTTTTAAGGAAATGACATGGACCGGGAAAAGCCCTTCGCGCGTACATTTGGCGCGACCCCTTTGCCCGTTTTACGGGGCTGAAGCCACGATCGTTCAACCCGGGCACAGACGGGTAACGTTTATCGTGACCGACGATATGACCAATTTTCACGGGATGAACACGGCGGCCTGATTTTTACCCCAGGCGACATGGCCCTTGCCGCGGCGAGCAGCTCCTATGGGCAGACGGCTGTGACCAAGACTCCAGGAGCCAACGCCTATCTGAATTTGCGATGGCTCAGCGGCCCAAAGCCCGCAAAGGTTGTCGCGATAAAGGGTAAAGCAATAGAAAAGGCTTCAAAAGACCAGTGAGACCCGCTCCCGATTCCCTTTAGTGCAAGGTAGCCCAACCCTCCGCAAGTGAGCGTGCAGCAGAAATAAAGACGCCAGACGCTCCGGGCCGGTTGTGCTGAAGCGCTCCCCGCGTTTTCAAAACGGCTGAAGGCCGAGAGAAATGGCAGTGTTGCCGCAGCGAAGGCCATCCCCCAAGCGGGTCGCAGTATCCACCAGGCCACCGACCCGGGAGTCGTGCCGAAAACGGCTGGTTGGACTAGAAACCCCAAGCCGATCAAAAGTATCATGGCCGTACTGTGCCACAGGAATAACGTCATGATCATGCCGTTTATCACGACGGTGCCAGTCCATGGCAGCGGGCGGTCAAGCCATCTGCGGGCTGGTTTCTGTAAACTCATCAGGAGGCCGATTTGGGCGATACCCAGCGCCAATAAAGGCAGCTTGGGCGGAAGGGTGTTGCTGATGGCATCCGTGGGAACTCCAACGAGACTTAAGGGATAAGGCCCCCAGGAGACCATAGCGAGAAGTGCAAGAATGCCGGTGGGGAACAGTAAAAAGCTTTTCCAGGCCGATGCAAACATGCCCTTGCGCCATGCAAATCCAAGCTGGTGCACGGCTAACCAAACGAATAAATAATTGAGCCAACCCAGAAGCTTCAGATCTGCGGTGAAAAATGCTACGTCCACCATCGCGGCCGCGGCCATCAGGACAATTGCACTCCAAATCCCGAATTGATTCCATGCCGCTACCGTAACCGGAACGAAGAGCACCACGAGAATATAGACAGCCAGAAACCAGGTGGGTACCAGAGCGATGCGTGAACCGACCTGCAAAAAGCCCTGTGGCACCCCCAACCCTTTGGCGAACAAAGCCAGGAAAAGCCAAATCCCCAATAGCGGTAAGACCGGTTGCAGGAGCCGTTGCAGGCGACCAGCCAGCCAGTGCCCATACCCTTGACCGCGACGCTGGCAAGCTTCCCATGACGTTAAATTGGCGTAGCCGCCTACAAAAAAGAAAACCGGCATAACCTGAAAAAACCAGGTGAGCCACTGGGACCATGGTGAAACCGCCAGCAAGTGCCACATTTGCGGCTTGCCATGCTCATAGTACGGCGCGGCCATAATCCAGTGCCCCACCACTACCGCCAGTATGGAAACCGCTCGGAGAAAATCAACATACCGGTTGCGGGAAGGGGGTGTTTGTTCGGCCAGCCGAGCTGCTCGGGCCCATAGTCCGCCATTGTTGTTGTGGGGGGTATTGCGCCTATCCGTTGCGTCTTTATTCGAATGATCCATTTTCGGCATTTTCTATTCTTCTTCCTGGTTTACGGGTATAAGTGGAGGATCCTTCCCTGAGACTTTATGTCCAGGCTTTAACCGGAATTTCTCTACCCAGCACCCAAAATGATACCATGCCGGCCAGAACACCTCCCAAGTGGGAGGCCGCTACCGGTATTCCACAGAGATCACGATGCAGAGCCACAAAAAATACTTCTCCGGTCACCAACTCGAAGATACTTTTGGCTAGGACCAAGGCGATGCAGGACAGGCCAAGCTTACGGTTTCGATCTGAGCGAATCATTTCCAAAGCGGAAAATGCCATCAATCCGTGATCCAATCCGGAAAGGCCTGCCAGTCCAAACGCCTGAGCCGTCCCTAAGTATACAGCGAACACCAGGCTGGCGGAACTGCATATCATCAAAATCAGGATTTTTCGCAGTTTAGGCATTTCCCCCAAACCGGTGTACAGAAGATAAAAAGCCCCGGCATCAAGCAAAAGATGATACCAGGAAAGGTGCGCCAATGGATAGCTCAACAGGCGCCACCATTCGCCAGCCCCTACGGCAAGGGGGTGGTAAATTAATTCACTGTTGGCACAGCCATTTAGCAGGGACCGGTTCGACAGTGCCAGAAGGAGCGAAATCACCACTATATCCCAATGCTGGCGAAGCAGCTGCACGACGGTGGATGCACCTGATTGCGCAGGCCTGTGGCCTTGGATAAACACGGTTTTATGCATTCAGTATCTTCCTGGCCTGAAGGTTTGAAAAGCGTAAGGCCGGCCCCAGCGGCCGACCTTCGATCAACCGTCATTGCTTTTTTCGGCGGCGTGTCAAATAATAGGCAAGTCCGACAAATAGGGGACCCACAGGGGCAGAACCACTGCCGCCAGCGAAATTGAAATTTTGACTTTGGCTGCTGGGCCGGGAGGATAAAGACGGCGGCGCTGCCGGTTGCGTATTGGACTGGTTCTTTTTGGGTGCCGTACCGGATTTTGTCTGGGAGGCTTTATGCATGGCGATGGACTGCGGCCCGATGTTCACCATCGCTTTGTTTCGAATGGTATCCAATTGCGTTTGCCGTTTGGCCTGGGCCGCACGATCACGGTCGAGTCGCGTAAGGTTGCGGCGATCAATCTTCCAGCGCTTATATTCTGCATCGTTTTCCAACACCAAGAATGAGGTGTATTCTGTCACGATCGCGTAGAGTTCGCCTAGACGGATGACTTCGTCAACAACATTTTTTTGATTGTGGCCCTTTCTATTCTGCCTGAGCAGATTATCGATGCGCTTCAACGCCCACATGCGCTCGATCTCCGGGTTGTCGGTATCAAGGTCAGGGAAGTCGAGCACTACATTTTGTTCCATGAACCGGCCCTGGACATGGCCGTGAAGGGTGACCGGAATTTGGCCTTGTCCCCGGTAGCGGCCGTATACCTTAACCGGAGCACCATGGTAAAGATTTGGCAATTTTTCGGGCACTACGTCATAGACATCAACGTTGTTGAACTTGAGGCCCAGTTCGGTGGCTGCCGGCCGCAACAGTTTTCTTCGAAACGCCTTGGCCTGACGTTTGAAATCGTCTCCCCGGGAAATAAATGCTGCCAAACCTCCGGAGTCTTCGGCCATTTGCTCCAGCAGGGGACGATTGACTTCGTTGCCGATACCAATACAGAAAACCCTGGCGTGTTTGGGGCGTTGGCTGATGAGACGCACCAGTTCCTGTCGCTCCCGTTGTTCGGTCATCCCGTCGCTTAAGATCACAACGTTCAAGGGACGATCCGGATTGCCGTACTTGTAGGCTGTCGTCAGGGCGGGGGCCAAAATGGTTCCGCCCTTTGCCGACTGCGAGCCGAGAAATGTTCGGGCCGTGGCCTTGGATTCCGAATCTGAGGAACGCAAAGTGCTGAAGACCATGTTGGGCTCCACATTAAACGTCATCACGTCGAAACGGTCCCGGGCGTCGAGTTCGTCGATAAAGGCAAACAGGGATTGACGGGAGATGGCCAACTTGGCATCGTCTGCCATGCTGCCGGATATATCCAGCAAAAAGACGTAATCCATGCCAAAGTCTGCTCGGGACAATTCATCCCCGGCGGTGATCGTCATCAGAAAAAAACCATCTTGCCCTTTGGCGCGGGACGTTACCAGGTCGATTCCGGAGTTGGGCCGTCTTAAATCGTAGTGAAGGACAATGTCTGAGGAAAGAGAGCCGCTCCGCTGTTCCAGGCTGGCCATTTTGTAGGTGTCGGTATGATTCGCCACGACGAAGTCGCTGGGGTGGCTGGGGCTCCCGATAGAAGCGATCGGTATGGCGGATTTAATTTCTAACTGGAATGCGAACCGGCCGATGGTGCGGGTGTTTATATCACGCCGAGTTACGGTAGCCAGCGGATAAACATAAGTGACTTGATCGTGGTCGATATCCAGTTCCTGATAATAGGTGATCTGAACCTTTTGCTTAGCGCCCGGATTGATCGGAAATATGCGCATTTCAAAGGTTTTGAAATCTTTTTGCTCCAGCAGCCCTGGATCTTTCGGGCGGCGCTGCTGCTTATAGCTGTTGTAGATTTTTCGGGCGCGCTCTTTCTCCAGAACCTCTCCCACCATTTCTTTTCCATTGATCCACATGCTGAAATTAGAAACCGATGCGTGTTTGGGCACCGGAAAGGTGTACAAAGCCTCGACCTGTCGATTCTCGGTGTTTCGAAAAACCTGCGTCACATGGGTTACGGCGATGCCGTTGTTAATCGTTGTCCGGACGTCGTGCTCCTCGATTTCCAGTACGCCGCCAAAGCCGCCGTCGGCAATGAGGAGTCCGGCGCCGCGAGCACTATTGGGGAGCATCGGGACGCATAGCAGCAATATACCCGCCAGGATCAGCAACGGGAGTGAGCTCCGCTTTCGGATGGCACAAACATGGATTCGCATGGTTCATCTCCTTGGCTTGTTTGTTCGTCAGGACTAATCCGTTCGAGTACCTACACTGACAATGGCGACAGTTTCAGCGTCGATACCAGAAAGCCGGAAAACCAAGAATTGTGCCAAATGGCTCATTTTCCCATAATAGCTTGTTTTTATATATAATATTTATGTCGATAGCTTTTTGGAGGAAATTGTTTCTGGAATGCTATATACAAATATTGTATACTTCAATATCCAAAATTTGTATCAGAGGTTGCCAGAAATTGTAGGGTGATTGAGGAACCAAAATGCTTCCAAGGAGGATCAAATGCCCAGATTGACGACCGGAGATCGGCAATTTTTCACGTTGGTGCGGCAATCTGTTTTGGCCAATCCTTTCAGTGATGCGCGCAAGGCTCTGGATTTGAGTATTGCCGGCCGCCAGGGAAACGACCACCGGCCGGAAGATGTTGAAATGGCCGTGCAAGAAGTCCGCAACCGTGTTAAAGCACTTGAAAAGCGCAAACAAGCCAATATTCAGTTGTTCAAAGGCAAGGACCGTGCCTTGTTGGAGCGCACTTTTTTGTATGATGTATTTCATCGCTATATCCCACAACTTGATGGCCTGATCGCCGATCAATTGGCAGCGGGGGAAAAGAGCCTGAAAGTCCCCTTTGCGCCTCAAGCTCTCGCACTTCTACGGAAACGGGGATTCTCCCGGGAAACAGCCCAACGCTATTTTGAACTATGCTTTCAATTGCGGCGCGCCTATTTTTTTATTCAAAAGAACTTGATCGGTTGCAGTGCCTGTATGCGAAAATTGCGCGAACGGTTATGGAACAATGTTTTTACCCATAATCTCAAATGGTACGAACGCTATCTGTGGAATCGTATGGAAGATTTTTCCACCTTGATCCTTGGCCCGACCGGTGCCGGGAAAGGAACCGCCGCAGTGGCCATCGGGCGGTCGGGTTATATTCCCTTTGATGCGAAATCAGGGGCGTTTGTGGAGAGTTTTACCCGTTCCTTTACAGCGCTGAATCTTTCCCAATATTCGCCCGCCCTGATAGAATCGGAGCTGTTTGGCCACAAGAAAGGGGCCTTCACAGGCGCCGTTGAAGATTACATGGGGAGCTTTGATCGCTGTAGCCCCCACGGGGCTGTGTTTCTGGATGAAATCGGCGAGGTCGATCCCACCTTACAAATCAAACTGCTTCAGGTCCTGCAGGAGCGTACGTTTTCGCCGGTTGGAAGTCATCGGACCCATCGCTTTTCCGGAAGGGTGATTGCGGCAACCAACCGACCTCTGGAGGAGATCCGAGGTGATGGCATCCTGCGCAACGACTTTTTCTATCGCCTGTGTTCGGATGTCATTATCGTGCCCAGTCTTGCCCAGCGCATCCGTGAAGCCCCCCAGGAATTAGAAGATCTCCTGGCACACACGCTCACCCGAATCCTGGGCAAATCCTCTGCCGAACTTACAGCGCAGCTGGGCAGATTGATTTCAAAGGAGCTGGGGCGCGACTACGAATGGCCGGGGAACGTCCGTGAACTCGAGCAATGTGTGCGGCGCCTTTTGCTCAATGAGTCCTACAGCACGGAACCGCAGGCGGTCACAGATTTGGGGGGCTGGCTGGCGAAAGGCGTTAAACAGGGGCGCTTGGACATGCAAGGCCTGATTTCCGGTTATTGTTACAGCCTTTATGAACGATTAGGCACCTATGAGGCTGTAGCTCGCCGAACGAAAGTCGACCGCCGCACGGTTAAACGATATGTTGATGAGGGAAAGACGCGCTATAAAGATGATTCATTTAAGGGATGGGGTCGGCATCTCGATGCGCCGGATCCGTGACAGTCCTTCGTCAACTTTCCGTTCTTTGGATAACGCGTGCAAGGAAACAACATGCAACGCGTAAGTGCTATTTGCGATATCACACTCAAAAACGACCGGACCGGAAAACTGGTTGCCATCAGTAAGGATCTCGTCTATCGCAAACAGGATTGGTTCGTGCCGGAAGCGTAAACCCTCTCCCTCCGAGCGGGAAGCCGCACGCCGTCCAAGCAAAGGGCCTTTGAAAACGATTGACCGTTCGGAAGCGAGGTGGCCATGCAAAAAACACCGATAGACCCAGATGTTGTCCGCAGGCATATCGTCCAGAGCGGATTGAAGCCGGTGGGCCTGGCCACCATACGGGAGTTGAATATCCTGGTCAGCACCATCCAGGCCGAAACAGGGACGGAATTCATCCGCATGGAAATGGGCATCCCCGGCCTGCCGCCGCCCCGGCAGGCCGCCGAAGCGGAAATCGAAGCGCTCCGTCGAAATGTCGGTTCCATCTATCCCCCCTTCGACGGTATCCCCGAACTCAAACGGGAAATCGCGTGCTTCATCCAAAAGTTTATGAATGTTGCCATCGACCCGGTCGGCTGCCTGCCTACGGTGGGCAGCATGCAGGGCACCTACCTGGCCCTGATGGCCGCCGGCCGTCGCAAGAAAGGCAAAGATCGCATCCTGTTTATCGATCCCGGATTTCCCGTCAACAAACGGCAGGTTAAACTCCTCGGGCTGCCCCACGACGGATTCGACCTCTATGATTACCGCGGGGAACGTCTGGGATCCAAGCTCGAATCTTATCTGCAGGCCGGCGATGTGGCGGCCGTGCTATATTCCACCCCCAACAACCCGTCCTGGATTTGCCTGTCGCCCCAGGAGCTTGAAACCATCGGTCGCCTGTGCACCCGTTACGACGTCATCGCCCTGGAAGATCAGGCCTATTTCGGCATGGATTTTCGGCACGATTACAGCCGGCCGGGGCAGCCGCCCTACATTCCCACCGTCGCCCGGTACACGGACCATGCCATCCTGCTCATGTCTTCCTCCAAAGCCTTCAGTCTGGCCGGCCAGCGGATCGGCATGATGGCCGTCAAGGATGTGCTTTTTCATTCCACCGGCGACGGCCTCGGCCCCTACTTCGGCAGCAGTCAATTCGGCTATGCGTTGATTTACGGCGGCATGTACGGGCTGAGCGCCGGGGTCAGCCACAGCGCCCAGTGGGGGCTGACCGGCGTGCTGGGGGCGGTCAACCGCGGAGAATTCGATTTTGTAGCTGCTGTTAGGGAATACGAACGGCGGGCCGCCGCCATGAAGCGCCTTTTCCTGGAAAATGGCTTCCACCTCGTTTACGACAATGACAACGGGGCCTCCCTGGCCGACGGATTCTACTTCACGGTGGCCTACCCGGGGCTCAACGGCGTCGCGTTGGTCGAAGAACTCTTATACTATGGCATCAGCGCCATTTCTCTGGTAACCACGGGCAGCCGTCGGCAAGAGGGCATCCGGGCTTGCGTCTCCCTGACGCCGGAGGACAAATTCGATCTGCTGGCCCGCCGCCTGGCCCGTTTCAATGCGGATCATCCCCGTGGCCGGCGCGTGGCCGATAGGGGGTGATGCTTTACGATACAAACGGAATTGATAGCTGAAACGCGCAATTTTGTTTTTCAACACCCTTTGAAAGAAAAACAGCGGCCAGGCCTCCGGACCTTAGCCGCTGTTTTTTTTTAAATGCGTTATTCCACCACCGGTCCACAGGTGTACTGGGTCTTCTGGTTGTTGGTCATGTCCGGATCATGCATATTGCTGCTTGTCAATTGGACACTGGCCTGCACGCCGTAGGATTTTTTGATCAGCATGGGGTGGTTTTGATGGATGGCCACATTTTTACTCCCGCGACCGGAAAAAGTGATGTTTTTGGTGATGGTCTGCAATCGATTCTGCTGGATATCGAAGTATTTGACCGTCAGTCGGACGGTGGGGCTGAGATTGGAAGGATTGAAGAGTTTCACGGACATGTACTGATCCACATAATAGGCATCCAGGTTGATATTGCAGGGGCAATTGAAATACTGGATGTAGCTGATGGAAACGTCGCAAGGCAAATTGATCCGTTGGGGAGAGATCTCCTTCACGGTTGCCGGTGCCATTTTCTTGACCGACTGGGCAACGGGCTGGGCGGCATAGGCGCCGCCGGCGGCAACCAGCAGTGCCAGGGTGGAACAGGTCAGGGCCAGGGAACGGATGGATTTGGATTTCATGATTTTTCTCCTTTGATTGAGATAAATGCGTGCTAGACGTATTAACGTTTTTTGATGGCCTCATATGTTCAGTACCCGGGGCACCTGAAAAGGTTCAGGGAAAAATCAAACGATTGACAAAGCCTGTCGCTTCGGTTACGACGGCATCGACATAGCACTTATTCTCAGGGCGGGGTGGAATTCCCCACCGGCGGTATCCCGGTTTTCCGGGGAGCCCGCGAGCGCTCCTTTCGACGCGAAGGGAGGTCAGCAGACCTGGTGAGAGGCCAGGGCCGACGGTCACAGTCCGGATGGGAGAGAATAAGCCAGACGGCCCACCTTCCTTTTGCCGTCACGGTCTGCCGTGGGGGCTGCCCGTGTGTCGCCGGCCTCCTTTCCTGCGCCCTGACCCGATTGACACTTCAAACTGTACCAGGAGGTCGATGCCCATGACTCAGACGTTATTGACGCGTTTCGGAAATCCCCGGGAGAGAGTGGCGACGGCCCTGTCAGCCCTTTGCAACGGCTCCGGGGTGATTGTTACCGATGATGAAAACCGGGAAAACGAGGGCGACTTGTTCTTCCCGGCCGAGACCGTCTCCACAGCCCAGATGGCCCTGTTGATTCGCGAATGCAGCGGGATCGTATGCCTGTGCCTGACCGAAGACCGGGTGGCCAGGCTGGGGCTGTCCATGATGGTGAAGAACAATTCGAGCCGTTTCCAGACGGCCTTTACCGTGTCCATCGAAGCGGCGGAAGGGGTGACCACCGGTGTGTCGGCCCAAGACCGAGTCACCACCGTGCGTGCCGCCATTGCCGATGACGCCGGGCCGGAAAGTCTCCATTGCCCCGGCCATATTTTTCCGCTCAAGGCCCGTGCCGGCGGTGTCCTGGAACGGCCCGGGCATACCGAGGCCTGTGTGGATCTCATGACCCTGGCCGGCCTCAAGCCTTTCGGTGTGCTCTGCGAGTTGACCAACCCGGACGGCACCATGGCCCGTCTTCCCGAAATTCTGCGATTTTCGGACGCGCACGGCATGCCGGTGCTCACCATCGAGGACCTGGTGGATTATCGTAAGGGACTTCTGAAAAAAGCGGGTTGAAAGGTTTTTGGGGTGGGGTGAATCGGTGCGCTCCCTTCTGGTACTGCAAAAGGCTGGGGGCCAGGTCCCATCGCAAATGATCCTGACCCCTGTGGCTGTGCTCATCCAGGTTGGGCTTCCGGCTCGGGCTTGTCAATCGGCCGGGCGCCCAATCTGTCAGTTCAGCACAATGATTTTTTCGTGGACTTTGGTGTTCGACGGCTTCAGCAGCACGTGGACTTTCAATCGGGTTCCCGGCGGGACGGCGTAATCGGACCAATCGCCGATCAACTGGACCGTGTTGCCGGCCGGTATGGTCTGGGTAGACCAGGTGGTCATGCCCTGGGTGCCGTTTTCCATAGGCCATCCCGCAATGCCTACCGGCAGCGGCTGGGCGGTAAGGTTTCTTACTGTCGCCACCCACTGCTTGGTTGCACGATACCAGGCAATGCTTTCTACGATTGCTTTGGAGTTTGGGCTATGGCCGATGGCCATTCCCGTCGACAGGCTGTGGGTATCCAGCACCACATAGCCCGGCCGGTTGCCCGGCTTTTCATCCCTGAAAATCACCTGGACGCCCTTGGCCGTCTTGAGATCGGAAGGCGCTTTGCATTGGGCGGTTCCATTGGCCGGCACGACTTTGGTGATTTCCTGACCGGCTTTCGCCATGTCGGAGATCAGCCGTACGGTCACCTTGACAGCGTTGCCGGTATTGTTTTTGAGCGAAGCCCCCCAAAGATTATTTTGCGTGTCAAGTGCGGCCTTGGTGATTTTGACATCAAGGGGGGGGACGTTGACGACCTTGGTGTCCAGCAGGGCGCCTTCATAAACCATTTCCAGCTTCAATCGGGCGGCATTACCGCAGCGATTCCAGGCATAACATCCGGAGACCGTCTGGCCTGGGTTGAGTGGGGTGCCGGAAGGGAGGGTGATGGTATGGACAGGAATATGTTGATTGTTGCTGAGCATCTGGGTGGTTTTAAACTGGGCTTTGCGGAGGTCGAGCTTGGCCGCCCCGGTGTTCCGGATGTCGTAGGTATACAACCATTGGCCGCTGGGTTCCGTGCGGAAATCGATGGATAGGATTTTCGCTTCCCGTTTCAATTGCAGCTTGGTTTTATCGACGGGCAGCTTGGCGGCGGCCGGGTTTACCGGTTTAACCGTTTTCAAAGCCGGTGTTTTAGGTACCTGGACATTGGCAGCCAATGCAAGGCCGGGAAGCGCGGTCAACAACAGGATCATGAGAAGAAGCAGTTTCAGTGGTCGGTGGCCTGTGGTCTGATGTGTCACGGTGGTTTCTCCTTTTGTCGGTTGGGTTGCGTCCGCATGGGTTCACGATTCCATCAAAAAAATGCGCACTTGTTGTGAAGTGGCTTGGGAGGCGCAAAAGGTTCAAAAAAAATGTGGGTCTTCTCCCGAATAGTTGGTGCAAATGAGTAATTGGGTCACAGGGTATTACCGCTTGGGCATCTCGGGATCATAAGGGTTCCAGGCGTCAAGGGGTCAAGGATCCAAGTGAAATACTAAAAAGTTACAAAGAATGGCAAGTGTGGCAAAAAGCATATGCGCTTTGTTTGCATCCATATAATGTATCGAAACGTTTTCCAAAATTAGCAGTGAAAATTGGGTCAATCGAGCGAATGCTGAAAGCTCTGATTAAATCTCCAGAGAACAAACCCTTGGCCACTTGAATCCTAGACCCCTTGGACCCTTTCTCCCAACTAATTGGGAGAAGAACCAAAGATTTTATCGGTGGTGAGGGGGGCAATGCCTGGCGACGGCAGCCTTCCGCTCGTTTTTCGACAATGGTCAGGGAACCGTGGGACTGACCGATGGCAAACACCCATTTGCCGGTGCTTGGAATCCCTATTGAGCGTTGTTTGAACCGGGTGATGCCGCCGCCTTCAGGCGACACTCGCGCAAGACCTCGGGGGGCATCATCTTCAGGGCCAGGAGGAGACCCAGCGGGAGGAGGATCAAATCATCCAGATAACCCAAAACCGGGATGAAATCCGGAATCAGGTCGATGGGGCTGAGGGCGTAGGCCACCACGAGGGATGCCACGATTTTGGCCCGCCAGGGAACCCGGGGATCCCGGCAGGCCAGAAGGAGGGCGTGCACCTCGGTCTTTAAAGCCCTTGCGCGGGCTTTCCAACGTTCTCGCCAACGGGCATTACGGATCATCACATGGACCTTTTCATCCGGGGAAAGTGGCACCGGACCCGCCGGTCGATTCGTTTTTTCCGGCATTCAGGGCAAGCGCACAAAGAGGTGCTTGGCGTCCCGGGGTGATTCCACCACACGCTGGATTTTGTCCTGGATATCCTTCTTTTTGAGCTCGTCCTTGGTTTCCCAGGCCCCCTCGATTTTTTCCACCAGTTCGCTGATCTGGCAGGGCTTGGTCAGGTAGTCGTAGGCGCCCAGTTTGATCGCTTCCAGGGCCGAATCGATGGAACCGTGGCCGGTAAGAATCAGGGTTTGCGTGAAGAGCCCCAGTTTCTTGATTTCCTTCAGGGTGGTCAATCCGTCCATGCCCGGCATTTTCAGATCCAGCACGACCACATCAAAGTCCTCGCTCTGCAGGGCTCGAATGGCCTCCGCCCCGCTGTTGACAGCTGTGGCGCGATAGCCGCGGGCATCCAGCAGGCGATTCATGTTTTTGGTGAAAATGACCTCGTCGTCCACCAGCAGTATTTTTGATCCGATCATGCTAACCTCCTTTCAAAAAGGGCGTTGTGCTACTGCAACGATCAGGCCGTTCGGCGTGCAAGGCGTTTATGCGGCCTGCGCCACCGGACCATTGCCATGGCCTGCATCTTCTTTGGACTCCGGCGACCGCAGGGGCAGCCGGATGGTAAAATCAGTTCCCTGGTTACGGACGCTCTCGACCTGAATCCGTCCCCCCAGCCCCTTGATGATGCTGTAGCAGATGGAGAGGCCCAATCCGGTGCCACGACCCATGGGTTTGGTCGTGAAAAAGGGGTCGAATACTTTGGCCAAGGTCTCCTCCGACATGCCGCAGCCCGTGTCCGATACGACGATTTCCACGATTTCTTCCGCTTCCCGATAGGTTGAACTGATGGCGACAGAGCCGTACTGCTTGTTGTCGTGGGCATCGATGGCGTTGGTGATCAGGTTCAGGAACACCTGCTGCAGCTGGGACAGGTCGGACAGGATCGGGGGCAGCGTCGGGGAGAGATCCTTAAAAAAGGTGATCCCGGAAGACTTGGCTTCCCGCTCCATCAGATCGATGACTTCGCTGATAAAGGCGTTGATGTCCACGGTGTCAATGACCGATTGGGTTCGACGGGAGAAACGCAGCAGATTGTGGGTAATGCGTTTGCACCGGCTGATCTGGACGTCGATCTGGTTCATGGAGTCTTCCATCTGGGTGCTGAAGTCCGGTGGGATGCCGTTGGCCTGCTGGAAGGCATCCAATAAAATTTCCCGTTCCGTCGATATGATGGCCAGGGGGTTGTTGATCTCATGGGCCACCCCCACCGAGAGTTCCCCGATGGAGGCCATTTTGCTGGCCTGCATGAGCTGGCGGTTCAGGGTTTCCGCCTTGGCGTCCCGGCGTTTGACAAGGTTGAGCATGTGACGGGTGACCAGGACCGTGACGATCAGAATGGTGCCGGCGCTCACCAGCAGGAAAACCAGGACGGACAGGTCGGCCCGGTTTTCCGACGCAAAGGCTTCGTCGCGGTCCTGCCGCACCACGAGCATCCATTGGGGGGTCTCCAGCCAGGTGGTGCTGACGATTTGTCGCACGGTGCGCTCGCCGTTGAACCCGGCATCCGCCGCCTCCTGGCGCACCAGAATACCGGGATGAACGTCACCCACCGTCATGGCCGCTTTTTCCATGATCCGCCCGCTGTAGCGCGATGTGGTCTGATAGACGCCCTTCTGGTTGACGAGGAACACTTCACCGGTACGGCCGATCATGACATTTTCAACCAGCGCCCGAAAGGCTTCCGTGTCCACCGTGGCGCGCAGAATCCAGGCGCCTTGAGCATCGTTTCCCTGGACCGCGATGATAAAATGCGGCTCTCGGCGGAATCCCATGAACATGTCACTGATGTAGATCCCCTTGTCCATGACCATCTGGAACCAATGCGCCTGGGAATAGTTTTTGTCCAGGAGGTCGTAAGGCCCCACATAGGCCAGGTGGTTGCCGTCCCCGTCGATCACGCCGATGTCCGTCAATGTCCAGTGGTCCCGGTTGAAGGTATCGAAAACGCCCCGCAGCTTGCCGGGTTGGAGGAAAGCCTGCCGGTTGTTAGTCCGGGCAATCAGCTCGAGTTTGGAGCGGTGTTCTTCCAGAAACAGTTCGATGACCTTGCGATGATGCTGTACTTCGTTGCGAAAAGCCGTCATGACCCGGGTCTCGGCCGAGCGCTGATATTGATGGCGAATAGCCCATCCCACCACCAGCAAGGGGGCCACGGAACACACCAGCGTCAGCAGGACGAATCGCTGGAATAGGCGCTTGTACCGCAGCTCGTGGTTGCTGGAGAAGTCCCCGGCCATGGCCGGTTCCGATTCGATGGGTTTTAAATTCGGCATGTTGTCTCCCTCCGAGACGCCTGTACGGGGTTGTCGATCATCATCAAAGGCCGTTTGGCCGTGGCGGCCCTGGTGTATAACGACTGCCGGCGATTGCCGATGCGGTGAGCAGACTGGCGTGGGCGTGGCCGAAAAAACCTCGCGCCGCCACGGCCATGCAGATTGTCAAATCAAGAAGCATGCCAAAGACGCTTGCGCTGGCGGGGTTTAAAATTAACAAGATATCAATGTGTTATATGGTTCTTTAGCCTTCGAAGGGTCTCGCGGCAGGGGGAGACTGTCCACTGCCGGTGGACAAAAGTGTCTCCCGGCTGCCTTGTGCGGGGTATAGGGGGCTGCCGCTCACGGCACAAGCCGGGGAAAAAGCCCAGAGGGGATCGTTCATGCAATGTTCGGGTCAGGCCAGCCGGGGCCAGAAGGGTCTCTGGACTTCAATGACTTTGCTGACAGCGGAAGGCGTAAAAGCGGCGCTTTGCCGCCGGCGATCGGACGGATCGCGATCTTCCGGGGTGGGGGCGCAGAGCTGTTGGAGGAATCGGAGTCCGCAGACTTCGATGCCTTTGACACTGTAACCGCCTTCCAGAATAAAGGCGATGCGGCCGCCGCATTCCGATTCCGCGATTTGAATCAACATGGCGGTAAGGGTGCCGTAGCCCTCCGGGGTTACTTGCATGCCCCCCAAGCGGTCATGTTGATACAGGTCGAACCCCAGGGAGACAAGGATGATGTCGGGCTTGAACTGGCAGGCCAGAGGGGCGATGATGCGCCGGGTGATACAGGTATATTCCCGGTTGCCGCTGCCCCGCGGAAGGGGAATATTGACGGTAAAGCCCCGGCCCGGCCCCCGGCCGATTTCACCAAAATTGCCGGTTCCCGGGTAAGCGGGAAAACCATGGGCCGAAACATAGAGCACCGCGTCGTCTTCATAGAAAATGGTTTGGGTGCCGTTGCCATGGTGGGCGTCCAGATCGACAATCATGATGCGTCCTGCGCCGTGGATGTTTTGCAGAAAGCGGGCCGCCAGGGCGACATTGTTGAGCAGGCAGAAGCCCATGGCCCGATCGGGCTCGGCGTGGTGCCCGGGGGGGCGTACGGCGGCAACGCCCCGCACGGCCCGGCCGCCCCAAATCGCCTCCACCAGGCGAAACACGCCGCCAACCGCCAGGCAAGCCACCTCCCAGGACTGCGCGCTGGTTTGGGTGTCCATATCCAGCGTGGCCAGCCGTCGACCGGATGTTTGTTCCAGCCGATCCAGGTAGTCGGTGGTATGCACCCACTTCAGCTGTCGGCGTTCGGCCGGTTCGATCGGCAATGATTGCCAGCGGCCGTCAAGGCTGGGATGGGCCAGCGCCCGCTGAAAGGCCTCGAAACGTCGGGGACTTTCCAGGTGAAAGACATCTTTCAGGTGCAGCCCAAAGCGCGGATCGTCGACGACCAGGATAGCCGTGCGCCTGTCGCACGGCTCGCCGGCAATGCGTACCCGGCATGTCCGGTTGGCGTAATCGATGAGGACGGGCGCTTCGGGAATCCGATGGTGGTATTTCAACAGCAGGGACAGGGCCGTGGTCGCCGGATAGGGTTGATGGCGGGCCATGAGACAGCGTTTGATGAAGGCCAGTTGGGATGGACGCTCGCGCTCATTTCGCCTCTTATCCAGCGTTTTGACCGTCGCTTTGATGAGGGCTCCCAGGCGGTGGCGGACCGTCGTGGCGGAAGGACGCACTTCGTCGGCCATGTCGGCGATGGCGGTCAACAAATACCCGCGAGGGGTTTTGAGGACATACCGGCACAGCCGCTCTTCGATGAAACCGCATCCCCGGTAGAATCGCCGTGCGCCGATTTCGCCATCCAGAAAAACATGGCGAGCTTCGGGGTAAAGCGTTTGCCACAACATCCATACCCCCGCCACCAGGAAAGTTCCCACCCCCCTGGGAGACGTTTCCGTATCGTCGTGTGCCGGCATGCGACGGGCGATATAGCGGATTTCGAGCCGGGTGGCGCCTATCTGGCGGTGGCGTTTCAGCCAGACCATGCCCAGAAGTTGGCCCCGCGCGATGCAGGCGTAGATCCAGGGCAGCGTGCCATCGGACCAGCTCTGGAGAATCGACCGGACATCGAAGAACTCAAATCGCTGTCCGGCGATTTGCGCCAGTATGTCGCGATTGAGCGGCAAGCGCGTGAATCGGGCCGTCTGACCGCCGGCCAGATGACCGCTGAAATGCGGCCCGGCGGTGTGGGGTGCCGGCAGTTGCAAGGGGGTATCCAGTCCGGTCGGCGTTCTGGATATGCGCCGCAACTCATGGTCAACGAGGGCGGCGGCGCCTGCTTGGCGAATAGCGCCCGCCAACTGCCTTACCTCGCCGGATATCCAGCCGGCGGCGCGGGCTTGCTTTTCCCGGAGTTCGCCTAATTTGAAGACCAGGGATTGCTCAAGGGCCGGGATGCCGTGGGCCACGAAGGCCGTCTTGGGGATGTCCACCCGCTGTCCATCGAAATAATAGGGGAATGACCGTTGGCCCGCGTCCTCCTGCGTGTCCCGGGCCGTCGGGACGGTGATCCGGGCGGCCGCCAACAGTCCTTTAAGCCCCAAACCGGCGTCCGGGTTGACGGCGTGAACAGCAGCGATGGCGGATTGCAGGTGGTCGCGTGTGATCATGATGCCTATTCCGCGGACCGTTCATCGACCGGCGGACCGGCACTGTTGATGTAGAACAGGACATCCTTGAGGCGAATCACGCCAAGCACTTTGCGATCCTTAGCGGTTACCGGCAAGGTCCGGATACGGCTGGCCATCATGATTTCCGCCACCTGTCGCAGGGGGGTTCCAGGGGCAACCGTAATGGTTTGCTTCTGCATGGCCGCTTCGACATCGATATCGGGCAGCCACTGGGGGTTGGCGGACAGTTCTTCCCAGGTCAGTATTTCCGGCGATTCGGGGCGGGTCGCGAGTTGGATGATATCCTGCTTGTTCAAATGTCCGACCAGGTGGTTGTCGGCATCGACAATGAAAAGCGTTTCACCGGCCATCCGGGGCAGCCGATGGTTGATAACGGAAAGGGCCTCCAACAGGGGGGCGGTGTTTTCGATGCGGCGAAAGGCGTCCAGGATCAATTCGCCGGCCGTGGATCGGGGCCACAAGATCGGGCGGCGGCGCATTTGCCCGATGGTGCAGGCGGCGTTCAATTTGGCCACCAGATCATCGGTGCTGCAGGGTTTCATCAGATAGTCGAAAGCGCCTTGCCGGATGGCATCGACGCCGCTTTCCAAAGTGGCGTGTCCGGTCAGCATGATGACCGGCGGTGCCGATGGGTTCGCTTGCAGGTGGCGCAAGGCCGTCATGCCGTCCATTACCGGCATGCGGATGTCCAATACCACGACATCGAAGCGCTGGTTCGCGATCAAGCCCAAGGCTTGCTGACCGTCGCCGGCCGTGACCACATGGAAATGCCGTCGTTCCAAAAGCCTGCCCAGCTGGGTGATAAAGCGGTCTTCATCATCCACCAACAGCACGCGCCGACCGGACGGTGCGTTTTGTGCCGCTATTGTTGCCATGGTCAAGACCTTTCATGAAAACGGCGTGACAGGCTTCAACCTTCCGTGTCCCGCTGCATCAAAAGGAATTTGTATCCTGGTTTGCATGTAAGATTCGGCCTGAATGCCTGGATCGCAAACCAGTCGTTGACAATCCGGCGTTGCATTGTCACCTGTGACAGGACACCGGTTGACGCAAGCCGCCATCGCCAAAGGGGTGTCGAAGGCCTCAAGGGCTTTCGGCCCTGCAACCATAAGGGGTTCTTCAAAAAATGCCCGTTTCCCCGGTGTGGCATTCGGTTTGCAAAGAATGATTGGCAGCTTGCGGTGGCAACGCTTTCGCAACCCCGGCCGATGGGGGCATCATGCGTGTCCCGCCGGGGGCCACCATTCCCGTCACCCTTGCCCGGAAATGATCGATGGATACCCGGACCCTCTTCAATGTCAGAGAAATTTTGCTGCCGTTCTCCGGAGAGCTGCCCCTGACGCCGTCGGTGCATATCGATGATCCGATTTTCAAGGCCATCGAGGTTATGGTCAAGCACAACCTGTATTGTCTTCCCGTTCTGCGTGACACACGTCCGGTGGGGCAGGTACGCCTCGAAGATGCTTTTGCCATCGTCGGTCTCCGAATGCCCTGAACGCCGGGGTCAAGGTCCCCGCGGGTTGGCAACGTGGCTTAGCCCTCCGGCGATGCCACTGCTCTCTCCGGATTCATGGTATCTTCTTTCGGTTCCGCCGCTTCCTTGTAGTGTTCCGTCATCAACCCGGCGTCTTTCATGAGGCGGTGCAGATACTGACGCTGAATACCGGCCTTTTGCGCTGCCCGGCTCACATTCCCGCCGTTTTCCCGCAGGAGATGGTCGATGAATTGACGATGAAAGATGGCCATCATTTGTTCCTTGGCATCTTTGAAGGACAGCTGGCTCAGGGACGCCGGCAAGGCATAGGGTTCGGCCGGGGCGACAGGCTCCCGGTCAAGGAACAGATCTTCCACTGCAAGCGCTTCGGACCGACAAAAAATGACGCCGCGTTCGATGATGTTTTCCAGTTCACGGATATTGCCCGGGTAGTCCAGCGCCAAAAGGCGCTGCATGGCGTGCGGGCCGATTTCGGCAATGGTCTTGTGGTTGATGGCGGCATATTTTTTAAGGAAGTGATGGCTGAGCAAAGGAATGTCACCGCGTCTGTCCGCAAGGGGCGGCAGGTCGAAGTTGATCACATTGAGCCGGTAATAAAGGTCTTCACGAAAACGCCCCTGGGCGATTTCTTCCTTGAGGCGCCGGTTGGTCGCCGCGATGAAGCGGATATCCGCCTGGCGGGTGGCATTGCCCCCCACCGGCCGGTACTCGCCTTCTTGCAGCAGGCGCAGCATCTTGGTCTGCAAGACCGGACTCAGATCACCGATTTCATCCAGGAACAGGGTGCCCCCATGGGCATCCTCGACCAGACCGCGCTTATCTTTCCATGCGCCGGTAAAAGCGCCTTTCACATGGCCGAACAGTTCGCTTTCCAGCACGTTTTCCGGAATGACCGTACAATTCAAGGTGATCAGGCGTTTTTCCCGGCGATGGCTGTGGGCATGCAGGGCCCTGGCCACCAATTCCTTTCCGGTTCCGCTGGGACCGGTAATCAATACGGTGCCCTGGGTGGGCGCCACCTGGCGGATGCGGTCGAAGATGTCCTGCATCACCGGAGTGACCCCCAACAGGGACGCGAACCCGTTGCCCCGGCCAAGTGCTTCCCGCAACGCGCGGTTTTCCCGCGCGACGGATTGATAACTCATGACGTTTTCAATGGTGACCAGGATGCGCTCCCGACGAAAGGGTTTGGTGATGTAATCAAAGGCACCCTTGCGGGTGGCCTCCACCGCTGTTTCGATGGTGCCGAAGGCGGTCATCACGATCACCGAAATGGTCGGATCCATTTCCTTTACTTTTCCGAGCAGGCGGATGCCGTTCATTTTCGGCATTTTCAGATCCGTTATCATCAAATCGAATCCGCCGGTTTTGATCTGCTCCAGGGCCTCCAGCGGATCCGTGGTGGTGACCACCTTGTGGTCCGTTTCCTCGCCAATGATGCGTTTCAGCAACAAGAGCATGTCCTGTTCATCGTCTACCACCAGAATGCATCCCTTCATATGGCCTCCTAAGAACTCAGCGGCAATTTCACCGTAAATGTGGTGCCGCTTTTTTCGGCGTATTTCTGGGCCACCCGGCTTTCGCAGGAGAGCGTCCCGCCGAAACGGCTGACAATGCCGTAACTCACGAACAGCCCCAGGCCGGTGCCCTCACCTTCGGGTTTGGTCGTAAAAAAGGGCTCGTATATGCGATCCAGATGATGTTCGGGAATACCAACGCCCGTGTCCGACACCTTGACCGCGGCGCGCCGGGATCCTTTTTCGAGGGTCATGCCAACATACAGTTCGCCCCCCTCGGGCATGGCCGCCACGGCGTTGTTCATCAGATTGAGAAAGACCTGCTGCAGTTGCCGGCAATCGCCCTGGACCGGGGGGATGCGGCGGGCCAATTCTGTCCGGACGGTCACCATGCGGCGTTCGAAACCATGTCGGGCCACCTGAATGATTTCCTCCAGGCATTGTTTCAGGTCCGTGCTCTCTTCGGAAACCTCCCGTTTCCGGGCGAAACTGAGCAGATTGTCCACGATGGCCTTGCAGTGCAGGCCCTGACGCTCGATGATTTTCAGATCCTGATAGCCCTGGCTGTCCGGCGGCTGCTTGCGGATCAGCAAATCGCAGAATCCCAGGATGACCCCCAGGGGGTTGTTGATCTCGTGGGCGACGCCGGCGGCCAGGGTTCCCAGGGCGGCCAGTTTTTCGGCGGCCACCAGATTTTGCTGGAGATTCTTGGTTTCCGTAATATCCCGCGCGATACAGAGCACGGTGTGGATTTCCCCGGCGTCATTTTTGAGCGGCATGTAGTTGGCATTGAGCCAGACCGGCGGGTCCACCGAGCGAATTTCAATTTCTTCACGGACGCTGCGCTGGGTGGTGAAGACTTTCTCGACGGCTTTACTGTTGCGCTGCCCCACATCCTCGCTGAACAGTTCGCACAAATGGCGGTCCAGGAGATGTTCGGCATCGCTGCCGAAGAAATTGGCCGTGTAGCTGTTGACCGATTTCAGGCGGGCGGCGGTGTCCAGGGTAAAGATAAAATCTTCGGCGCTTTCAATGAGCAGACGGTATTTTTCTTCAGAACGTTTCAGGGCCCGGGTACGCGCCGTAACCAATTTCTCGAGCCGTTGGGAAAAACGGGCTTCGAACACGTAGAGGGCCGTGGCGGCGGTCACCACCACCAGGATCATCAACCCTTGCAACACCAGCTGACCACGGCCGATCAGGTTGACGGCATGGGCGATTTCATCGGTTGGCGCCACCACGGCGATGCTCCAGAACTGGCGGGGCCGCTGGGCGATGTGGACGGGGCAAAAGGCGATCAATTTGGTGATTTCGCCGGTGAGGCCCCGGTGCCAAGCCGATTGATACATGCCGGTGCCTTCCCGGCCCTGGAGCATTTCTCTCTTCTGGATGTGATCGATGGCGACGAAATTGAGATCGGGGTAGGCGGACTTGCGCGCCTCGAAGGCACTTCGGCCGATAAAATTCTTAAAGGGGTGGTACAGAAAGCGGCCCTGGTCATCGATAATCCAGGCATACCCGCTGATGCCGGAGCGAATGTCTTTGAGAAGCGGGGTGAGAAACCAGACAAGATTGATGTTGTACCCGAGAAACAGGGTGTTCCCAGGGCCTATGGGGGTGAGCATGAACATGGTGATGCGGGCACCATCCACCTGCGGTGACGTCAGTGCGATTTCTCCCGGCACCGGCAGCAGGCTCTCCACGCCTATGGGTGTTCTCTCGGTAGCGGTTTGGAAAGGAATCCCGCGGGCATAAACCGCCGCCGTGCCGGCGGCACGGTCCCAAATTCGAATCTCCGCCACACCGGCCATTCCCATGCGTTCGAGATCGGGCTGCAGACGGGCCGCCCAATCGCCGGGGTCGACATGGGAGGAGGCGATCCGCCCGGCAAGCTGCAGCAGGTCTTTTTCGATGTTGCCAAGGGATAGTTCCACCAGTTTTTCGATGCCGCGGGCCACGGAGAGCTGTTCCTGGTTGAACTGATTGCTGACCAGTCGGGCCATTTGTCGACCAAAGCGGATATGCAGGATGACAGCCACCAGTAAAACCAGTGTCGCCGCGGCCACGATGACCCATCCAATTCCGTTCCGGGGCTTGGCATTTGCGATCTCGTCCATGGCATGCTGATGGTGAGCAAATCATGTGCCATGCCGGCGTAGGCGCGGCCATAGGCTTTTATCGAAGAAAATCGGGGCCGGAAGGGAGACGCCGGCATTGGGTTGCCCCTGATTGTCTTCATCGCCTGTCAGCTTTTTTTACCATTTGTAAATTCGGGCAATGGGGGCAGGGTTTGCCGGACCCGCTACGGTTCCATCCGTCGGCAGGCCCATCATGGCGTGCCTGCGCAGCCTGTTCCGTCTATTGGGGCGATTTAAACCGAATAATTCATGAAATATCCGGGTTAAGCACCCAAAACGGCAATGATCATAAAGATGAGGCAGGCCAGCCAGATGGTGTTGCTGACCGTGCCCTTTTTGAGCGGATGAAAATGGGCTTCGGGACGTTTATGCCCGCAGGCGCAGACATAGAACACCACCCTGCGACCGCTGCGTTTGGATACATGGCTGGTGCGCTTGACAGGAGCGCCGCAGACCCGGTCGGCTCCTTCGGGCCTGGCCGTGCAGGTCATGCGGTGGCCGGCAAGGAGACTGGTCAGGTTGAAGATCCAGTTCCAGGAAACCGCGGCGATAAGGATCGAGAGCAGGATAACGATCACATGACACTGGGTCATCCCCAGCGCTGACAGGGCCGTGCCAATCCTGGCCGGGGTAAGCGGTCCTTCCACCGTGCCGAAAAGACCCAGGTAGTAGAAGATGAAGCAGGCGCCCATGACGATCATGGTCAGCCCGAAAGACTGCAGTCGGTTGCGCGCCGAAACGTTATGGGGTACGGCCATTGGTGATGCCTCCTGTGGGATTTCCATCGGCGATGGCGAAATCAAACCCCGGACCCCGATAAGGGGTCCGGGGAGATACGGCGGACGGCATCAGCCGCCAGCCAGTTTGGCCAGCACACCAGGGGCGATTTTCCAGAAGCAGATGGCCGCCACGACAAGACAGTAGGCGGGGACCACTATTTTCCAAAGCTTTTCGGGAAACACCCGCGTCATATAGGGTGCGGCAATGGCGGAAAACATGGTGGCGATCATAAAAGACGGCAGGAGCAGATAATCGATCTGCACCCCGCTGGTGAGCAGGGCCAGCCAGACAATGATCGAAAAGGCGCTCACCGTACCCTCGCTGATGGCGGTTACGGCCAGCATGCTTTTCACCGGGACACCCGACAGCAGACCGCCGATGGTCACCACCGGTCCGTAGCCGCCGCCGCCCACGCCTTTGTTGAAGCCGGCCAGGGCAGCGAAGCCGATCATCTTGCCCGGTTTGTAGGGCCTGTCTTTACGGCCCTGGAAAATGGAGGCACCGCCCATGACCAGCAGCAGAGCGGCTACATAAAGCTTGATCCATACCTTGTCGACGTGCAGAATTTTATAGATGCCGACAATGGAGACCGAAACGGCGATACACCCCACCACGCCGATGATGAACCACAACTTGACGGTTTCGGACATGGGTTTGAATTTCCATTCCACATTTTCGAACTCCCGGTGCAGAAAAGCCCCCACCAGACCGGCGACGCCCTGCTGGATCATCACCACGGGCACGATCTGTTTGGGATCGAAGCCGATCACCAGCAAAATCGGGGTCAGGGCGGTGCCGAACCCCATGCCGGCGGACGCATCCATAAATTCGAAAAAGGCGGCCAGCAGGACGACGCTCCACACGATGTGCCAATCGTTGCCTTGTAAACCATGGGCCACCGAGTAGGGCGACTGAATCCGCACTGTCGGTTCGAAGGGGTTGCCCGCCAGCCAGCATCCCAGCAGAAAGACGAGGAAAAAAACGAAAACACCACCCAGGGCAGCCCTCATCTGCCGCCATTCCGGAATGAGTCGCTCCCAGATGGTTGTTTTCGTGCCTTCGAGGTTCCGGGCGACTTCCCACCCTGCGACTCTCTCATTGGTTCCGTTTGTCATGTGAGCCTCCTTTGAATTCAATTCTCAATTTGGAAGAAGCATTCGCGTGTCGATGCAGATTTAAAGATCCCATTTTCTGAGCCCTCTCTTTTCAAGCGCCATGCCAACGTAAGAGAAGATAAAAAAAATTATAAACATTTGAATTTATGTGTAATAATTATTCTTGAATGCGAACTTCGAAACTTGTCGACATCCATTGAATACTGACAGTGGACAACTTGCGAGGCGGGTGTCTTTCAAGGGAAGACATGAAGGGGCCTCTCTCCAAGGGCCTGTTTGCCTGGCGGTGGAAGAACGTGCGGCACCAAACGATCCTTGGCGGAGAGAAGAAAAAGGGCCGGGATTGAAAGCTTTTTAAACAAGAACCCGTCCTCCCGGGGGGCTGCCGGTCGGACGGGTTCTGCGGGGAGGATGGCGGCGCAACGCCATCCAGGGGCACTTGCTCTAACTGTTGTCAGGGCCGGTCGCCGGCCACCGGGGCATTCTGGGCGGTGGCCAGCCCCACCGCACCGGAGGGCGCCATTTCAGCCTGGCGACGCCGGGCCAGCAGCCATCGCCCCAGGGCGATGACGCCGACCGTAAATACGGCCATCACGGTGTATTCAACCGCTTTGGAGGGATGCAGCCAGCCGTGGACCACCGGGTCCGTGATCATCATTTCGCCCCCCACCTTGCCCAAGATAGCGGAGCCGATATAGAGGATGATGGGGTAGCGGTCCATGAGTTTGGCCAGGAGCGAGCTCATGAAGACCACGAAGGGGATGCTCAGCATCAGGCCGAACATGAGCAGGAAAAAGTTTCCATGCGAGGCCCCTCCCACGGCCAGCATGTTGTCGATGCCCATGCTCATGTCCGCCACGATGATGATCCATACGGCCTGCCACAAGCTGCCTGCCTCGCGGACGCTTTCATCTTCCGCCCCCTCCACCAGCAATTTGACGGCGATCCATAAAATCACGGCACCCCCCAGCAGTTTGACGAAGGAAATCATCAGGAGTTTGGCCACGAAAAAGGTGCACACGACCCGGACCAAAACAGCCCCGCCGGCCCCGGCCGCGATGCCCAACGTCCGCTGGCGGCCTTGGAGCTTTTTAACGGCCATGGCAATGACCACCGCATTGTCACCGGCCAGCACCAGATCGATGATCACGATGCTGATCAGCGCTGAAAAAAACTGTGCATTGAATTGAATATCGCCTAGAAATCCAAGTGACATGGTTACCCCCTATGCTGAAAAGATGATAGGCGTTTTGTGTTAGGAAACTCCTAAAGCAAAGGGTGTGCCTGGTCGGGGCCCTGTTCCATTTTTTAAAATTGGATGGATTATCAAAGGTTTGGCGTATAACAGGGATCGGCTGGAAGGGGGGCGGAAGGTGGCGGTGTCACCACTTGGGAGACGCGTTTGAAACAGACAGGTGACAACGGGGGGGAAAGTGCGTGCATCCCCCGGGGGGGCCTCCGATTAGGGATATTGGCCCATGTGGGCCGCGATGGTGCGGAAGACCGATAGCGACTCCCTTTCCCCTTCGGTTCCGTGTCGGTCGTGGGTGCTGTCGGCGGATATTTTGGCGATCACCACGCGGAAGCGGGGATGGAGATAAATAAACTGGCCGTATAGACCGATGGCGCAGTGGTCGCCATCGGGGGGGGCCGGCAGCCACCATTGGTAGCCGTAGCCATGGGGATGGGAGGATGCCGGGTTGTCGGCCCCCGGCATGAGGTGGGGGCGGTCGGGTGTTATGGAATCCCGGAACCATCGCGCCGGCAGAATCTGCTGATCCCTGAAATTGCGGCCTTGGTTCAAACAGAGCAGGCCGAAGCGGGCGTAATCCCGGAGGCGTGCATTGAGCCCGCAGAAGGCCAGCGCCGTTCCGCCGGCGTCGACAAGCCAAAGGGCATCCCCCTCGACGCCCAGCCGGGACCAGAGTTTTTCTTCCATGTAGGCCGCCAGGCTCCGTCCGGTGGCCGCGCGCAGCACCATGGCCAGCACCTGGGTGTCCATTCCGACGATGCGGTTGTAGGTGCCCGGCGGGCGGGTTCGGTCCAGTTTTTCAATGAAGCTGGCCGCGGTGTTGCCCAGGGCCAGGTGCCGCTTCAATCGGTTGATGTCCGAAAAGAAATCGGCACGGTTCCCGTCAAAGGTAACGCCCGAAGACATCTGCAGCGCATCCTTGAGGGTGACACCGTCATAGCCGGAGTATTTCAGTCCGGGAACATAATCGGTGACCATATCGGATACACTGCGGATCAGGCCTTCTTCCTGGGCAAATCCAACGAGGATGGAAATGAAGGGGTGGCTCGCCGAACAGGCGATCCAGTGGGTCCGGGCATCATTGGCCAGGTAATAGCGCTCGAAGGCGATTTTTCCGTCGCGGATGACGATGATGCCGGCGGTGGCGGTTTTTTCAAGCCACTGGGCCAACTCGCGGCGGTCACCGGCGTAGGTGTAGGTTGCGGGAAGCGGTGCTTTGGCATAGGGAATCCGGTAGGTCGGTCCGCTTCGGCGTACCGTATGATAATCCAGGACCCTGGTGATGTTCCTGAAATTGGTGGCGATGGTTCGGGGTTCGCAAAGGGTGAGGACAAACTGCAAGCGGATCAGGTCGTGTTTGAACAGCTGGGCGACGGCCATGAGGACGAGCAGCAGAACGCCAAGGCCAAACCCAATCAGGCGCCATTTGGAGGGACGAGCGGCCACGGCTTCTCCACGCGCGCGCGATGCCATAGACAGGGGGCCAAGGGAGCGGCTGGTCCGCGCGGCAGGGTAAGGTGATTCACAGGCTAATCCTCTCTACCCTCTGGTGCGCTAAAAAACAAGCGGAGCCGACGATCACCGGCCTCGTGGACCGCAAAGCGGCGCTTTCCAGCGCTTGTCCTTTGTCAGGCGCCCTTGATCCGGCCATACGGAGGCGTTTGGTTCAGCACGCCAAAAGCGTCTGGAACTCCGCACGGGGAATGGCGCCTTCCTCCCGCACGATGAAATCCACATGGGCCAGATCCACCAGGCAATGGGAGTGGATGGTCATATTGTAGCTGGTATGGCCTTCCAGACGGCACTCGTTCTTTTCGTGAATGCGGTGGTCTTGGCTGGGTTTGTGCGAGAATTTCAGGCTGTTGGCAAAAAGATAGACCGGTATTTTGTTCAGGTGGCACAGGCTGACGACTTCGGCTGCCCCTAAAGGGCATACGGCTTTGTTGTCCGGCGTAATGGACATGGTTCCCAGGAAAAACTTGTTGGCTTTGGTAATAAAATTGCTCAAGTTGTATTCCGGGATGACTTCATGGTCGATATCTTCGCCGGAGGCCGTCCAGATCAATTTGCGGGTTTTGGTAAAATCCTGCTTCAGGATCAGAACTTCAAAGGGTTTGCCGATCTTGCGGGCCTTGACCAGGGTATCGCGAATGGAGGCACTGGTGGAGTAAACGATAATGACGTCGTAACGATCGATACAGGTCAACCCGCTGGCCACCATCTGTTCGCCGACGCGCTCGAGCAGGCCCCGCTTGTCGTTCAAGAGGGCGATAATCTTTTGCTTCGTCGCCTCGAGGTTCTCACCGAATTGGCCGGCCATTTCCCCCTCGAACTGCTCCATCAGATGCACCAGGGGCGTAATCTGGGGCTCGGTGTTCTTGATGGACTGGATCAGCTCGTCCACCAACGGCTGGAGCTGGTCGGCCCGGCACTTGACATCCTGAATGGACCGGATAAACGATTTCAGGGCGACCAGTGACGTTCCATGGGCTCCCAGGACATCGCCGTGGTCCCGGAATATCTTGAACAGGTTCTGACGGTCTTCTTCTTTCATAATGACACCCATAAATAGACGGATAGGAAAAGGGAAGCGATGACGAGGGTGATCAGTGTGATCACGGCGCTCAGCTTCATGAATTCCAGAAAACTGATATTGACATTGTGCCGTTTGGCGATGCCCACGGAGACAATGTTGGCGGAAGCCCCGATCATGGTCAGGTTGCCGCCCAGACAGGCGCCTAAAGACAAGGCCCACCAGAGAATGTCGTTGGGTATGGGGTGGGATTCCAGCATCAGTTTGACGATTGGGATCATGGTGATCGTAAACGGGATGTTATCCAGAAAGCCCGAAATGATGCCGGAGACCCACAGGACCATCAGGACGATGACATAGGGGTTGTCGCCGACCCTCAGAAAGACGTTGTGGGCAATCCATTCCAGCACATTTTTCTCTTCCAGAACACCGACCAGAATAAACAACCCTGAAAAGAACAGGAGGGTGGTCCATTCAATTTCCTCCATCAGGTCTTCCACATCGACTTTCGTGATGATGATCAGCAGCATAGCCACTGTCAGCGCCACCACACCCGGCGACATGCCGGTTACGGTTTGGGTGACGAACAACAGGAGGGCCAGGGCCAGGCAGGAGAGCCCTTTGGCCAGGAATGTCCGGTCGATCTTGATGTTCAGAAATTCGTTGCGGATTTTTTCCAGCAGCAACTGCACGCTGAACAGCTTCGCCAGGTTGGTATCGATGGGGCGGAATTTTTCACGGTTGGTCAGCCATAAGTAGAACAGGCCGACACAGAAACAAATCACCACCGGCAGGGACAGGTTGATGATAAAGGTGTTGAAGGTCAGGCCCACCTTGGAACCGATGATGATGTTGGGGGGGTCGCCGATCAAGGTAGCGGTGCCGCCGATGTTGGAGATGACCGCCTGGCTGATGACATAAAGCTTGGGGTCGAGCCCCATGCCGGTGGTCAGTTCGATAACGATGGGGATGATGATCAGCACCGTGGTCACGTTGTCGAGAAAGGCCGATAAAACCGCTGTAATGACGGAAAAAAAGATCAGGATTTTAAGGGGGCTGCCCTTGGTCAGGGCGGCGATGCGCACGGAGAGCAGCGTAAAAACCCCGGTGCGTCGCAGAATGGCCACAATGGTCATCATGCCGAGCAGCAGCATGATGGTCTCGGTGTCGATGAATGACACGGCTTCATGTTCATCCACCACATGCATGATCAACAGCACCATAACGCCAAAGAGGGCGGCGACAGCCTTGTTGACCAGTTCAAACGTGAGGGCCACGTAGACCAATAGGAATATAATGATGGGTAATAGTGCCCCTTCCATTGCTTTCGGCTCCTTATTAAATTGGGGACCATGAGGATTATTTTATCGCGGCGAACATATAAGGCGGGCCATGTCATTGTGGCAACCGTTATTATTCGATCAAAATTCAAAGAATAACATGCATTCATCTGATGGAGGAGTGTCTATGGCGGGCCTGTCCCTGGGCAAGGTTGAATTACGTGGGATTAGATTCTATAGTCTGTTGCCAGCAGGGGAGCGCCCTTATATAGCGGCACGGCGCCAGGAATTGCGGCCTGGCGACGGGCACCTTCATTTGGAAACGATGCCATGCGAACGAAAACCAAGGAGCGGCTGCGTCGGTTTTGGGAACAGTTTGATAGCGGTGATCAGGTGTTGATCCTGATCAATGCCGATCCGGATGCCATCGCCAGTGCCATGGCCGTGAAAAGACTGCTGTGGCGCAAGGTGGCCGGTATTACCATCAGCCATATCAATATCATCCATCGGCCGGACAACCTGACCATGATGCGCCTGCTGGGGGTTCGTGCCGTTCATCTGGATACCATCGATCCGGATCGTTTCCAGCGCAAGGTCCTTATCGACTCTCAGCCGGAGCACAATGACGCTTTCGGACCTTTCCGCTATGATGTCATCATCGATCACCACCCCGACAGCCGCCCCCGGGCAGGATTTGTCGATATACGCCCGGGCTACGGGGCCACGGCCAGCATGTTGACGGAATATCTGCGTGCGGCCCAAATCAAGCCGAGCGCCAAACTGGCCACGGGCCTTTTCTATGCCATCAAGACCGATACCCGCAATTTCGAGCGCGGGACCCAGATCGAAGATATCGTTGCTTTTCAGTATCTTTTCCGGTATGCGAATATCCCTTTGGCCCGCCGTATCGAGCAGGCTGATTTAAAGCTTGGTTTCCTGGCGTTTTTTCGCAAGGCCATCCAGGCCCGCCGCTTTCGCAAGGGTCGGATGTTTGCCCATCTGGGGCAGGTTCCCAATCCGGATGTATGCGTCCTGGTCGCCGACTTTCTCATGCGGGTGGAAACCGTGACCTGGAGCATCGTATCCGGAATATATGACCAGCAGCTGGTGGTGATCCTGCGTAATGACGGGATACGCAAAAACGCGGGTAATCTGGCGCGCAGCAGCTTCGGCGAATTTGGTTCCGCCGGCGGCCGTAAGACCATGGCACGTGCCGAACTGGCCCTGTCGGCCGTGAGTGAAGCCGTGGACTTCAGCAATGGCAAACGTTTGACGGATTGGCTGATTAACCGTGTCGAGCAGCGAACTTGGACAAGCCGTGACGGCAAGCCGCAAAAATAGCATGCAGGTCACCGTTCTCGGCTCCGGAACCTGTGTGCCGCGCCTGGACCGCAGTGCCTGTTCGATCCTGTTGCACATCGGTGACCGGCAGCTGGTGTTTGACTCCGGCCCGGGCACCATGCGGCGCTTGCTGGAGGCGGGCACCGATATTTTTCAGATCGACTACCTGTTTTACAGCCATTTTCATCCGGATCACACGGCTGAACTGGTGCCGCTTCTGTTTGCCAACAAGTATCCGGATGCCACCCGGCGCACCAAACCTCTGACCATTGTGGGCGGTCCCGGGCTGAAAGAATTTATTTCCGGACTTGAATCGGTATATGGCCACTGGATTCAACTGGCGGAAGGCAAGGTCGATTTGGTGGAGCTGGATGGAAGCCGTCAACCGGGACTGACGGAGGAGGGGTTCACCGTCGCGGCTGCGCCCATGGCCCATAATCCCGAAAGCGTGGCCTTTCGTATCGAAACGCCTTCCGGACGGTCGGTTGTGTATTCCGGCGATACGGATTACACGGAGAATCTGGTGAACTTGGCGCACAAGACCGGACTGTTGATATGTGAGTCGGCCGTGCCGGACGAAGAGAAAATCCCCGGGCACCTTACGCCGGTTCTGGCCGGCAGGATGGCGGCCCAGGCCGAAGTCCAACGACTGATGCTGACCCACTTCTATCCGGCCTGCGACGCGATCGACATTGCCGCGCAATGCCGGCGGGCCTACCAGGGCCCTTTGCTGATCGCGGAAGATTTGATGACGGTGGTGGTGGACTAAGCCGATGCAATACTATCCGGTCTATCTCGACATGAAGGGGCGCCAGGCCCTGGTGGTGGGCGGCGGAGCGGTCGGCAGCCGCAAAGCACAGACTCTTCTGCGGGCCGGCGCCCGGGTGACGGTGGTCAGCCCCCGGGCGACGGAGGTCATTCGTGACCTGGCCGGCGCAGGGCGTTTGACCTGGCACGATCGGCCTTATCGTTCTTCGGATATGACATCTATGTTTCTGGTGTTCAGCGCCACGGACGATCCCGACCTGAACAGCCGTATCGGGGCGGATGCGGCCCGGCATCACGTGCTATGCAATTTTGCGGACCAGCCGGACAGGGGACACTTCATTCTGCCGTCCCTCGTCGAACGGGGGGATTTGCTGATCAGCATCTCCACCTCCGGCAAGAGCCCGGCCGTGGCCCGGCGCCTGCGCCAGGAACTGGAAGCCTATTTCGGCGAAGAGTATGCCCCCTTTCTGCAGTTGCTGGGGGCCATCCGCCAACGATTGGTAGAACGGGAGCATGCCCCGGATGAACACCGGAAGGTCCTGGGCCGCTTGATCGACGGCGGGTTGCTGGCATTGGTCAAAGACGGCGACAGGGACGGCATCAATACGCTGCTGCAATCCGAACTGGGGGACGGCTTTGACGCTGAGCGTCTGATGGCCTACCCATAATCGCCCATGCGGCAGGAGGCGCATTAAGTAGTCATGGATATCGGAATCCTCGGGACATTGGGGCTGTATGCGTTAAGCACCGTGGCGTATGTCGCTTTTCTTTTTACGCAGAAAAAAAAGCTGCATCACTATGGCGTATGGCTGCTCTCCGCCGGGTGCCTTATTCATACCCTCTGGATCGGCTACCGCACCGTGGCGTCAGGGCATCTCCCGGTCAACACCCTGAGGGATACCCTGTCTTTTGCCGGATGGGCCCTCACCGGGGTGTTTCTTCTTTTTCACTACCGCTATCGGCTGAAGGTTATGGGGATTTTTGCCGCGCCTCTGGCCACGGCCGTCGTGGCGGTAGTGGCCACCCTGCCGGCCACCACCATGGCCGCCAAGCCGGTGCTTAAAAGCCTGTGGCTGGTTTCGCACGTCACGTTCATTTTTATCGGTGAGGCCGGTATGGCCCTGGCTTGCGGCCTGGGCGTGCTCTACCTGACCCAGGAACGGGCGATCAAATCGAAAAAACCGGGATTCTTTTTTCGCCGCCTGCCGTCGCTGGACCAGTTGGATTCCGCAGGCTATGGGTGCATTCTGGGTGGGTTTTTAATGATGACACTGGGGCTGATCATGGGGCTGGTTTACGCCAAATCGGTCTGGGGACGCTTTTGGAGCTGGGACCCCAAGGAGGTCTGGTCCGGCATCACCTGGCTCCTGTATGCCGTCATGATCCACATGCGGCTGTCGGTGGGCTGGCGGGGCCGGCGAACGGCCGTCATGGCCATCATTGGCTTTGCCACCGTGCTGTTTACATTTTTAGGGGTCAATTTGTTCCTGTCCGGGCACCACGGTGAGTTTACAGGCCGGTAGGCGGCCGCTGAATGCCGGGGTGTTCCTTGCATCGATGGGGTAAACTGAAAAACAATCGTCCGATGCGTGACGATGGCGATCCATGATCAATAAACACGATATTCTTCTAATTGGTTTGAACCATAAAACCGCTCCAGTTGAAATCCGGGAGTGCATTGGATTCTCCGGCGATGAAAGTGACCAGGCGCTGCTTGATCTGCATGCTCTGGAAGCGGTTCATGAAGTTCTTTTGGTGTCCACCTGCAACCGGGTGGAGGCATTGGTGACGACATCGTCCAAAGACGATGCGGTTCGTCAGATTGTTACCTTGCTGGCCGAGATGAACGGCATCCCGGCGGATGATTTTGAAGACAAACTCTACCGGCATGTGAATGACGAGGCCGTGCGCCACATTTTCCGTGTGGCCTCCAGCCTGGATTCCATGGTGGTGGGCGAGCCCCAGATTCTGGGGCAAATCAAAGAAGCTTACCGCAAGGCGGCCACCAAAAAAACCTCGGGCGTCATATTAAACCGTCTGTTGCACAAGACATTCCTCGTGGCCAAACGGGTCCGCACCGAAACCGGCATTGGCGACCATGCCGTATCCATCAGCTATGCCGCGATTGAACTGGCCCGGAAAATCTTTGGGGATCTGGAAGGCCGCAAGGTCATGCTGGTCGGGGCGGGGGAGATGGCCGAGCTTGCCGTCGAACACCTGATCCGAAATCATGCCGACCAGATCCTGGTAGCCAACCGGACCTTCGAAAGAGGGGTGGAACTGGCCCGGCGGTTCAATGGCCGGGCGATCCGTTTCGAGGAAATCGCCACTGGCCTGGAGTCGGTGGATATCGTCATTAGTTCCACCGGGGCTTCCGATTACGTCATCCGGCGGGAACAGGTCCGGGGGGTGATGCGCCGCCGCCGCAATCGCCCGTTGTTTTTTATCGACATTGCCGTGCCGCGGGATATCGACCCCGAGATCAATCGCCTGAACAATATTTATGCCTATGACATCGATGACCTTAAAGGGGTTATCGAAGAAAACATCGAGGATCGCCAGCGGGCCGCGGTAAAGGGTGAACGCCTCGTGGACGAAGCCGTAATCCGTTTTCACCAGTGGTATGAAAATCTCGATGTCGTGCCGACCATCGTGGGCCTGCGCCGCAAATTCGAAGGTGTTACCCGGGCGGAGGTGGCTCGCACCTTTTCAGGGGGTTCGTTACCGGAGGTCGCGCCGGAAGCCCTGGACAAGATGGTCAACGCCCTCGTCAATAAAATCCTGCACGATCCAACCACCATCCTCAAACGCGAGGAAGGGCATGGCAACAAGGCCCAACTGCTGGCCGCCATCCGCAAACTGTTCAAGTTGGACGACAACGACACCATTTGAGGGCCGTCTTCAGGATGCCGTTTTTTCCGGGAAGGGGCACAGGCGCCGGAGCGGGCAGCCCGGGCAGGCGGGTTTGCGGGCGTGGCAGACATCCCGCCCGAAATGAATCAGTTGCAAACCAAAAGCGTTCCAGGCCCTTTGGGGAACAATGGCCATGAGGTCGAATTCAATTTTGACCGGATCGGCGTGTGCGGTCAGCCCGAGCCGTCCGGAAATGCGTTTGACGTGGGTATCCACGACCATACCCGGTTTCCCGAAGGCGGCCCCCCGCACCACATTGGCGGTCTTTCGGCCCACGCCGGGCAGGCGGGTGAGGTCTTCCAGGCGGTCGGGTACTTGCCCCGCGTGCCGGTCCGCCAGGGTACGGGCGCAGGCCCGGATATTGCGGGCTTTGTTGTGAAAAAAACCGGTTGGACGAATGATTGCCTCGATTTCGTCGAGGGGTGCGGCGGCCAGGTCCATCGGTCGGGGGAAGCGTTCAAACAGTTTGCCGGTTACCCCATTGACCTGGCGGTCGGTGGTCTGGGCCGAAAGGATGGTGGCCACCAGCAACTCGTAGGGGTTGCGATGGGTCAGGGCCGTCTTGACATCCGGATAGGCCTTTCTTAGGATTTTTCTGATCTTGTCCGTTTTTTTGCGAAGCGGATCCATGGCCGGTCGTTGCTCACATGTGAATTCGGTGACGATTTTCGCGAACGGATAAACGGTTTGGGAACCTATCATGAGCGATACCAAAAATAAAGCCGTGCGTGCGTTGGGACTATGTTCGGGTGGCCTGGACAGCATGCTGGCCGCCCTGGTGCTTCGCCAGCAGGGCATAGACGTTGCCTGGATTTCATTTGAAACCCCTTTTTTCTCGGCCGACAAAGCCCGTGCCGCATCACGTCATACGGGAATTCCGCTGACCGTTCAGCGCATCACGGACGTCTACCTGCCCATGCTGCGTCAACCCGCCTGCGGATACGGCAAGAACATGAACCCCTGCATGGACTGTCACGCCCTCATGTTCCGCCTGGCCGGGGAACGCCTGCAAACGGAGGGCTTCGACTTTCTTTTCAGCGGTGAAGTGCTGGGCCAGCGGCCCATGAGCCAGAACAAAACCTCCCTGCGCTATGTGGAAAAGCATTCCGGCCATGACGGGTATATCCTGAGGCCTCTCAGCGCCCGGCTGCTGCCCGCGACCATCCCGGAAACCCGGGGCCTGGTGGACCGGGAGCGCCTGCTGGACATCAGCGGACGATCCCGCAAACGGCAGATGGAATTGGCCGAAACGTTCGGTATCCGGGACTATCCGGCGCCGGCCGGCGGCTGCCTGCTGACCGATGCCAATTATTCCCGCCGCCTGAAAGATTTGTTCGACCATCAGGAGGCGGTGCGGGAGGCGGAACTGGAATTGTTGAAGGTTGGCCGCCACTTCCGGTTGGAGGATGGCACCAAAATTGTCGTGGGGCGCACCAAGGCCGAGAATCAGGAACTGACCCGGAATTTCGATCCGGCCTGGGACGTCATGCTGAAGCTAAAGTCCTACCCGGGGCCGACGGTCCTGGTCTCCCGTCATGCGGACCGGACCGCAGTGGAACGGGCGGGGGCCATCTGCGCCGGTTACAGCAAGGCGCCCCCGGACCGGGATGTGGATATCCTGGTGATGCGGGCCAACCAGAAGGAATGCCTCCAGGTGCGGCCGTTGCCCCCTGAAAAGGTCAGCGCCTTACTGGTTTGAACGGGTGGTGCCTGGAAAAATGCCTGTCAGGTTATGGGAATGCCCTCGGTTCGGGCCCGGAGTTGGCCGCAGGCCGCCGAAATATCCCTTCCTTTGCTGTTGCGGATGATGGCCGTGTATCCCAGGTCGATAAGACGTTTTTGAAATTGCAGGATAACCGTTTCGGTCGGGCACCGGAAGCGGCACCCTTCATGCTCATTGAAAGGAATGAGGTTGATTTTGGATCGTATGGGGCGGAGGAGCTTTGCCAGCCGCCGGGCATCCTCCCGTCGGTCGTTGACGCCCTGGATCAGGATGTACTCGAAGGTAATCCGCCGGTGGGGGCGCAAGGGGTAGCGGCGGCAGGCTTCCAGCAGCGTTTCGAGCGGATAGCGCTGATTGATGGGCATCAGGCGACTCCTGGTGGCGTTGTCCGTAGCGTTGAGGGAAACGGCCAGGCTGATTGCGGTCTCGCGGCCCAGTTTTTCCATCTGGGGCACCAGGCCGGCGGTGGAAACCGTGATCTTGCGCTGGGAGAAGCCGAAACCGGCTTTATTGTCCAGCAACAAGTGGATGGCATCCACCACGTTGCGGTAGTTGGCCAGCGGTTCCCCCATGCCCATGAACACGATATTGGTCAGGACTTCCGGATGGCGTAGACGGTGTTTGACGTCCCGCACCTGGCCGAGGATCTCTCCACGGGTCAGATTGCGTTCCCACCCGCCGGTGGCCGTGAAGCAGAAACGGCAGTTCTGGGCGCATCCTACCTGGCTCGAGATGCACAGGGTGGCGTGGTTCCGTTCCGGGATGAGCACGCTTTCGATATGGCGGCCGTCTTGAAGTTCGAAAAGAAATTTTTCAGCGCCGTCACGGGCTTTCTCATGTTTGGCCAGGAGCAGGCGGTCGATCGCGAAGCTCGCCGCCAGGGTTTGGCGCAGCGATTTACCCAAGTTGCTCATTTCGTCGAAGGTATCGGCCTGATCGCGATAAATCCAGCGCCAGATCTGGTCAGCCCGGTAGGGTGCTTCGCCCTGCTGGGCAAGCCACTGCTGGAGGGCGTCCCGATCCAAATCCTTGATGTCTCTGCGGGGGGTCTCTATGATCATTTTATTTGCAATTTTTAGAAGGTTAGGCTAATTGTGAAATGGAAGTCGTCTCGAATGCATTCCACCCGCCTTCGTTTCTTATCGTGTGGTCAGCACACCCCCTCGTGGAAGGGGAAACCGTCTGTTGCGAGCCTTCCTTTTATTCTTGACATACCATTGTTAAAAATCTAAATTCAAGGATTTATGACAATAGAAGGCTGATTGGGGAAAGGTTATGTTTGAAAACCTGTCCGATAAGCTTGAGTCGGTATTTAAAAAGCTCAAAGGGCACGGCAAGCTAACGGAAAGCAACATCGAAGAGGGCCTCCGCGAGGTGCGTTTGGCACTGCTGGAAGCGGATGTCCATTTTCGGGTTGTCAAGAAGTTCATTGCCGAGATCAAGGAGCGGGCCCTGGGGCAGGATGTGCTGACCAGCCTGACCCCTGGGCAGCAGATCATCAAGATCGTCAATGAGCAGCTCACCGAGCTGATGGGCTCCCGGCATGAACAGCTCGACCTCAAGGGCCCCAGGCCGGTGGCGGTCATGCTGGTGGGGCTCCAGGGCTCCGGGAAAACGACCACCGCCGGTAAGCTGGCCGTGCACCTGCGCGACAACGGGCACAAACCATACCTGGTTCCGGCGGACGTCTACCGGCCGGCGGCCATCGACCAGCTGACCAAGCTCGGCGGACAGTTGTCGGTGCCGGTGTATGCGTCCCAGGCGGACATGGATCCTGTGGATATCTGCCTGGAAGCCCGGGTTGCCGCCCAGATGGCCGGTTGCGACGTGCTGCTGCTTGATACGGCCGGCCGCCTGCACATCGATGAAACGTTGATGGCGGAGCTGGGACGCATCAAAGAGGCCGTCAAACCGTCGGACACCTTGCTGGTGGCCGACGCCATGACCGGCCAGGATGCGGTCAACATTGCCCAGTCCTTCAACGATGCGTTGAATATCGGCGGGATTGTCCTGACCAAGACCGATGGCGATGCCCGTGGGGGTGCGGCGCTTTCCGTCAAAGCGGTCACGGGCAAGCCAATCAAGTTTGTCGGCACCGGGGAGAAACTGACGCAGCTGGAACAGTTCCATCCCGACCGAATGGCGTCTACCATTCTGGGGATGGGCGACGTTCTTACCCTCATCGAAAAGGCCCAGTCGGTTGTCGATGAGAAAAAAGCGGTCGAGCTGGAAAAAAAATTACGGAAAAGCCAGTTCACGCTGGAAGACTTTCGCGACCAGCTGGTGCAAGTCCGTAAAATGGGTTCCCTGTCCGATCTGCTGCAAATGATACCGGGCATGGGCAAGATGAAGCAGATGAAGCATCTGGATGTGGACGATGGTGAACTCGTGAAAATCGAGGCGATTATCAATTCCATGACCGCCAAAGAGCGACGCAACCACGCCATTATCAACGGCAGCCGGCGCAAGCGGATCGCCAAAGGCAGCGGTACCCGTGTGCAGGACGTCAACAGCCTGTTGAAAAATTATACCCAGGTCATGAAAATGATGAAGAAGATGAATAAAAGCGGTATGCGCGGCCTTGGCCGGGGCATGCTACCTTTCTAAAGGAGAGAAGAGAATGGCAGTAAAAATCAGACTGGCCCGACATGGTGCTAAAAAGAAACCCTACTACCGCATTGTCGTTGCCGACAGTGAGTCCCCTCGTGACGGTCGATATCTGGAAGCGGTGGGAACATATAATCCATTGCGCGACCCGGCAGAGATTACGTTGAAACAGGAACGCGTCCAATATTGGATAGAGCAAGGTGCCGTCCCGACCGATACGGTCAGAAGTCTGTTGAAAAAGGAGGCGACTCCGCAAGGGACGGCATAGCACCTCTGCCCCATATTCTCACCCACCAACAAAGGAGATGGAGCTATGAGAGACCTGATTGATTACATCGCACGGGCGCTGGTTGACAATCCTGACGAGGTCTCGGTTTCCGAGGTTGAAGGTAACCAGACATCGGTTCTCGAGCTTAAGGTGGCCAAAGAGGATTTGGGTAAAGTAATCGGCAAGCAGGGTCGGACCGCGCGTGCCATGCGAACCATTTTGAGTGCGGCTTCGGCCAAGGTGAAAAAACGGACGGTACTTGAGATCATCGAATGACAGGCATACGGCCGATGATACCCTGTTCATTGGTGAGATCGTGGGCGTGCACGGCCTAAAGGGGGCTGTCAAGGTTCGTTCCCATGCCGATTCGCCGACAATGTTCGATGCGGGCCGCATACTGCAGTTGGAATATCTTGACGGCCGCATTCAGCCTTGCACAGTGGCTTGGGCCAAACCCCATGGAAGGGGGATGCTGCTGGCAATCGAGGGGGTGGATGACAGGGATGGCGCCCTGGCGCTTGTGGGCAGCCGCATTCTGGTGGACAAGGCGATGCTTCCGGAACTGGAAGACGGAAGCTACTACTGGTTTGAGTTGATCGGCATGGCGGTCTATACGGCTGAAGAACAGTTTTTGGGTACATTGGAAACCATTCTGCCGACAGGCAGCAATGATGTTTATGTCGTTCGCAAGGGCGAGGAAGAGATATTGGTGCCGGCATTGGCGTCGGTCGTCCAGGTAATCGATACGGATCGGCGACGGATGGAGGTTGTCCTTCCCGAGGGGTTGTAGCGCACACGTGATGGCATCGGGAAGGATTGCAAGATAATGGATGTGGCCGTCCTGACAATTTTTCCTGAGATGTTCGATCGTTTCTGGACGCACGGCATTGTCAGGCGGGCCATCGAACAAGGCCATCTCAACGGCAGTGCTGTGGATATCCGTGCTTTCGCGGAAGATCGCCACAAGGTGACCGACGATCGACCATACGGTGGTGGGTGCGGCATGGTAATGAAGCCGGAACCACTGGCGAAAGCACTTCGCGCGGAGCGGGAACGGATGCCGGAGGCGGCCACCTTGCTCATGACCCCCCAGGGCCGTCCCTTCAGCCAGCAGACGGCGGCCGAACTGGCCGGCCGGCAGGGGCTGATTTTTATTTGTGGTCGCTATGAAGGGGTGGATGAGCGCATCGTGCAGCAGTTCGTCGATGCCGAGATCTCCATCGGCGATTATGTTTTGACCGGCGGTGAATTACCGGCCATGGTGGTTGTGGATGCCGTGGTGCGCTTGATTCCAGGTGTTCTCGGCGGCCTTGACTCGGCGGCCAACGATTCGTTTGCGGATGGGCTGTTGGAACATGCGCACTATACCCGTCCACGGGATTTTGAGGGGCGGGAAGTACCGGATGTGCTGCTGTCGGGGAACCATGCGGCCATTGCGCAATGGCGTCTCGAGGCGGCGCTGGTGCGAACGTTTTTAAAACGACCGGATTTGCTTGAAAAACGTGAATTCACGGCACAGGAAATTGCCATACTGAAGAAGTGGTCCCAGGAACTTGAAAACCTTATCCAGGTTCAATCTGCATGTCGCCCTGATTCACTATCCGGTCATTGACAAAAAAGGCGATACGGTCGCCTCGGCGGTCACCAATCTGGATTTGCATGATATTGCCAGGGCTGCCCGGACCTACGGGATAAGGTCTTTTCATGTGATCACCCCGCTGGAAGATCAGCGGGGGCTGGCCGCCAAGATTGTCGGGCACTGGACCGGCGGGGCCGGTGGCGACCACAACCCGAAGCGACGCGAAGCCCTGGAACTGGTCAAGATAACGGCTTCCCTGGACGAAACCCGGGCACTTATCGCGGGGGAGAATGGCGAGCCACCTGCGGTTGTTGCCACCTGCGCCCGGCGCTATCCGGATGCATACGGATTTGACCAATTGGCGGAGCGCTTGGAGACGGGGTCGCCGCATTTAATTATATTTGGAACGGCCTGGGGATTGCACCCGGACCTGATCGAAGCATCGGAGATTATCTTAGAGCCGATTGGCGATCATCAGGGCTATAACCACCTGTCGGTTCGCTGTGCGGCGGCAATTGTGATGGATCGCCTGCTGATGTCCCGGTCATGAATATCAAACTGTTGGAAGAAGGATAGGGGTAAACCATGGAAAAGCTAAAACAACTGGAAAGAGAAATGATGCGGCTTGATCTGCCGGAGTTCGCTCCCGGGGATACGGTCAAGGTGCACGTCAAAATTAAAGAAGGCGAGAAGGAACGTATTCAGGTCTTCCAGGGCGTGGTTATCAGCAAGCGCAAAGGCACCACGAACGCAACCTTTACTGTCCGCAAGGTGTCCTATGGCGTCGGCGTGGAACGCGTCTTCCCGACCCATTCACCGATTATCGACAAAGTCGAGGTGGTCTCCCGCGGCCGTGTCCGCCGGGCCAAGATTTACTACCTCCGCAAACTGCGCGGTAAAGCGGCCCGCATCAAGGAACGCCGTTTCTAAACCGCCGGTTTTTTTACCTGTTGACGGGCCCCGCTGCATGCTCACTGGGATGGATGCGCGGGGCCCTTTGCTGTGACCTGAACCGAACGATTAGCAACTGCCGATGGCGGAGGGCGACGGGGTGTGAACCAGGATCTGCAGCAATTCGAAAATGAGGCCCGTGTCCAGGGATACCGCCGGGTGGCCGGCGTCGATGAGGCCGGACGGGGGCCCTTGGCGGGACCGGTGGTTGCCGCGGCTGTTGTCCTGGGCGATACCCTGCCCCTGGAGGGTATCAGGGATTCCAAACAACTGACGCCCAAAAAGCGCCTGGCCGCCTATCGCCGAATCTGTCGAAACGCGCTGGCCATCGGTGTCGGCGTTATCGATGCCGACGTCATCGACCGCATCAACATTCTTCAATCCTCGCTGCGTGCCATGGCGGTAGCGGTGGATCATCTTCCTTTCCGGCCGGACTATCTGCTGATCGACGGCACCTATCCGACGGCCGTGCCCCTGCCCCAAATGGCCATTCCCAAAGGGGATGCGCGCAGTGCTTCGATTGCCGCGGCTTCGATTGTGGCCAAAGTGACCCGTGACGGCCTGATGGAGCGTTACCACGCGTGCTACCCCGAATACGGATTCGACCGTCATAAGGGCTACCCGACCCGGGCGCACCGGGAGGCGGTGAAACAACATGGATGCTGCCCCATTCATCGCCGCGGTTTCAAAGGTGTGAAAGAATTCTGCCCCGAAGCTGGTGGCAACGACCGTGAATAACTGGTTGCGCGGCAAAACCGTGCTTTATCATTCCGCAGACAAGATCAACTTGGGAGAAGGGCGGGGGGATGCTCAATAAGCCACAACGTTTTGGCCAAAAGGCGGAGGCCATGGCCGCACGCTTTTTGAAGCGGCGCGGCTACAAGATCATCACCCGCAATCACCGCACCCGCAGCGGCGAAATCGACATTATCGCCCGTGAGGGTGAGACGCTGGTTTTCGTCGAGGTCAAAGCCCGAACGTCTTCACGCTATGGCAGTGCCAAAGCAGCGGTGACGCCCCACAAGCAAAGACAGGTTGCCAAGGTGGCCCTGGGCTATTTGAAAATGACCGATCAGTCGCATGTGAAGGCCCGTTTTGACGTGGTGACGGTCACGCGTCGTGAAGGCAAACACACTATCGATCTGATCCGCAATGCATTTGGTTTGCGCAATGGCTGAACACGTCACCCCAGCGCCAGGCACTTTGTACGTCGTGGCAACACCGATCGGCAATATGGACGACATCACCCTGCGGGCGTTGAAGATCTTGCGGGCGGTCCAGCGGATCGCGGCGGAAGATACCCGCCGGACCGGCCGCCTCCTGGCCCACCATGGCATCAAAACACCGCTGGTGTCCTACCATGAGCATAATGAACGGCAGCGCACCGGCGAGTTGTTGCAGCGGTTGACCGGAGGAGAGTCCATTGCCCTGGTGTCCGATGCCGGTACGCCGGCCATTTCCGATCCGGGTTATGTCCTGGTGCATGAGGCCGTGTGCCAGGGCATTGCGGTTTCACCCATTCCGGGCCCTTCGGCGGCTATTGCCGCCCTCTCGGCCGCGGGCTTGCCAACCGATGCGTTCCTGTTTCTGGGGTTCCCCCCCCGCAAAGCCGGTCGGCGGAAGCAGGAACTGCTGTCCCTGGCGGAAGAGAGGCGTACCCTCATCTGGTATGAATCGCCCCATCGCATCGCCCGTTTTACCAGGGAGGTCCACGAGGCCCTCGGCGAGCGTTTTGCCGTCATCGGCCGGGAAATCACCAAACGTTACGAAGAGTTTATGCGCGGTTCCCTGTCGGACCTGGCCGAGGAGCTGAACCAGCGCAGTGAAATCAAAGGGGAAATTACGTTGCTGGTGGCCGGCTGCGACCGCACCAAGCCTGAGAATGCGCAGTCGATCCAGGAAGTGATTGCCCGGGCCCTGCGTGATGGCCGTAAGAGCCATTCCGCTTTGGCCAAGGAAGTGGCGGCCAGTTTCGGCCTCACCCGGCGGGAAGCCTACGACCTGATCCTATCCCAGCGCGGGGCGGATGACGCCGCGCACTCTGAAGAAGGGCAAGACACCTAAAGATTCGCGCAGGACCGGCGCCTGTGCCGATGGACATTCAGTTTTTACAACTTTTCCAAGGAGTCGAGAATGGAAAGAATTGATGCGATCTTTTCTCCGCAATCGGTGGCGGTGGTCGGGGCATCGACCACTCCCGGCAAGGTCGGGCATGATATTTTTGCCAATATCCTGCGAGGCCGCTACCAGGGCACGCTTTATCCCGTCAATCCGACCGCAAGGTCGGTGCTCAGTGTCCGGGCCTACGCTTCCATTACCGAAATCCCCGATACGGTCGACCTGGCCATGATCATCCTGCCGCCGAATCGTGCGGTGGGCGCCATCGAAGAGGCCATTCGTAAAGGGGTCAAAGGGGTTGTCGTCGTTTCGGCCGGGTTCCGGGAAGTCGGCGCCGAGGGCCGGGCCATCGAAGACCGTCTGGTGGCCATGTGCCGTGAGGCCGGTGTGCGCATGGTGGGCCCCAACTGCCTGGGCGTGATCAATCCCCATGCTTCCGTTCGCCTGAATGCCAGCTTTTCCGCCCGCATGCCCAACCCGGGGAATATTTCCTTTATTTCCCAAAGCGGGGCCTTGTGCACGGCTGTTTTGGATTTCGCGGCGGCCCGTGACTTCGGGTTCTCCAAATTTATATCCATCGGCAACAAAGCCGATGTGGACGAACTGGATCTTTTGCAGTATCTCCACCAGGATCTGGATACGGATGTGATCATGCTCTATGTGGAAGAGCTTCGGCGGGGATCCTCCTTTGTTAAGACGGTTAAAGAAATTACGTCCGGTGATCGTCCCACCCCGGTTCTGGTAATCAAGTCCGGCCGTACTTCGGCCGGTGCCGAAGCAGCCGCCTCCCACACCGGCGCACTGGCCGGAACCGAAGCGGTCTACGACGCCATCTTTGAACAGGCCGGCGTCATACGGGTGGATACCATCGATGAGCTTTTCGATTTCGCCAATGCGTTTGCGTTTAAATCGGAAAGCCGCCTCGGGAAGATTACCCGGCGAATCCCCAATGGCAATCGGGTGGCCATTGTGACCAACGCCGGGGGGCCGGGCATCGTGGCAACCGATATGACGGTATCCTCAGGTCTTCAGTTGGCGCAGCTGGCGCCGGAGACCGTGGAAGTGCTGGCAAGCCACCTGCCGTCCACTGCCAATATCCACAATCCGGTGGATGTGATCGGGGATGCGACCCAGGACCGTTATGAAAATGCTTTGGCCGCTGTCATCAAGGACCAGGGCGTGGACGGGGCCCTGGTCATCCTGACGCCGCAGTCCATGACCAACGCCCTGGAAACGGCCAAGGCCATCACCAAGGTGGCCCGCCATTCCCACAAGCCGATTTTGAGCAGCTTTATGGGCATCGTCGATGTCTCCGCCGGTGTCCAGTATCTTCAGGGGCAGGGCTATCCGGTTTATCGCTTTCCCGAGAATGCCGCCAAATCGTTCGGAGCGCTCTATCGTTATTCCCAATGGCTGAATCGCCAGAAAATGGCGCCCTTGCGCTTTACCTACGACGTGGACAAAGCCCGGGGCATTATCGAGGACTGTTTGAAGGCGGGGCAGACGGCCATAGGCGAGCTTGAGGGGGCCCAGATTCTGGAATGCTACGGCTTTGATGTCTCGCCGACCCGTTTGGCCCGCGATGCCGAAGGCGCGGCTGACCTGGCGGAAACCATGGGGTTTCCCGTGGTGATGAAGATCGTTTCGCCCCAAATTTTGCACAAATCCGATGCGGGCGGCGTTGTGGTGGGCATAGAGGATCGCGAGGCTGCCCGGGCGGCTTATGACCGGATTATTGCCAATGCCCGCCACTACGATCCGGACGCCGACATCAATGGCGTACTGGTGGTCAAAATGGCGCCGGCCGGACAGGAAGTTATCCTGGGAATGAACCGCTATCCGGGCTTTGGGCCTTTGCTCATGTTTGGTTTCGGCGGGATTTTTGTGGAAGTCTTCAAAGATGTAACCTTTCGCCTGGCACCCATTGGCCGGAACGAGGCCCGCCGCATGCTCAATGCTGTCCGTGCCGTCAAACTGCTCAAGGGGTTTCGCGGGACACCGGCGGCCGATACGGAGGCCATTGAGCAGGCCCTGGTGCGCCTTTCCGACTTGGCCATGCATCACCCTGAGATCGTCGAACTGGACATCAATCCGATGCTGGCGCATCCCCAAGGAGAGGGGGTAACTGTGGCCGATTGCCGTATGATTCTCCAAACGGCTGAGGACCAAGCCCAGTCGTAAAAGAGATGTTTCAGGAGGTGTCTTCCAGAATGGAAGGACTGGTCGAAAAGCCGGCGCTATTTCCGGTCATTCTGAAGGTGCCCGATACCATTCGTGCCTGGAGGGGGCGACGCCATGTCATTGCCCTAAGCCGTCTGGCCCGGGCGGCGGCCCGTCAGTCGGCCCGCAGATCCGGCGGTGTCCTAGGCCGTTTGCAGAAGGACAGGGAAGGGGTACCGCTGCCGTCAAACGGATGGTATTGGACTGTGACCCACAAACCCACCTATGTGGCCGGTGTCACCGGCCGCAAGCCGCTGGGCATCGACATCGAACGCATACGCCCGCGTTCCCGCAATCTTTTTAGAAAGATCGCCAATCAACAGGAATGGCAGCTCGGCGGTGAAGATGAATGGCACCTTTTCTACCGTTTTTGGACGGCCAAGGAGGCGGTCCTGAAGGCTGTGGGGGTCGGGATGAAGGGGCTGTCCAACTGCCGTGTCGTGTCGATCGACAGTGGCGATACCCTGACGCTTGTCTATCGGGGCACGTCCTGGGAGATTCAACAGCGCATCCTGGACGATCATCTGGTTGCCATCACCACAAACGGCTTGGCGGTGCATTGGGATTCGGCCGAAAGGCGCCGTTAAACGTAGTGCCGGCTATATGCTCGGGATAACTTCGATTTTAAAGATGGAACTGCATTTTTTACAGCGGGTGGTGATGCCGATCTGGTCGTCACGGATTTTGTAGCGTTGTCCACAATGGGGACAGGCCGTTTTGGCCAGTTCGGCGGCGGCAGCAACGGGCTGGCTGCTCTCCGCGGCAGCCCGAATAGTTTCGGGGTCAAGGAGACCATCGGTGGTCTGGTTGGTTTCTTCTTCTACCTGTCGTTTTTTTTCGAGGTAGGCTTCATATTTTTCAAAAATGATCCCGCACCGCAGGCATTCCTTGCTTTGCTCGGGATTGTCAAAGCCACATTTCGGGCAGGCAACTTTGGGCGCCGGCGGAGATTGGGGCTGCTGGATGTCAGAAGACGGCAGATCCATTTCAGGCATTGTTTTCACCTTATTGTTGGCGACGGATACTGCTGCTGCGTCGGAGGCGCCGGCGGGTGAATCGGCCTCGTTTTCAAGTCCCCCCTGCGCCATTTTCTTCTCAACGTAAGCGTAATCGATACCGCATTGCGGGCATTCGCGATCTCCCGGCTTGCGGGGATAATCACATCTCGGACATTTCATGGCAAACTCCGAACAGCCTCATTCGAACGCGGCTCAATTCGTACCACTGCCGGCCTGTATTCAATGTGCGGTATCGCCAATACGAGTACCGCCACTGGATTAGGATATCACCCACGGCGGGAGTTTATTGCCGCCAAATACTTGATTCGTTGCCATAAGGCGGGACAGCTGTCCCCGATCAAATGGTTACGGTCATTTTGCTTATCAAACGTACCAGAAATCTCACTTCGTGTCAAAACCCCGGAAGGGGTATCGCCCCTATCGGATGCAATCCTACCGTGCGAAAGCCCCGAATTCCAGCTATGCGGATTGTATGGGGCTTGCAAGCTTTTAGGGCTTATGGGTATAGTTCGATAATCACGCCGCATCTATGCCACAGGCCTTGAAGTGGCGGGCTCCCGTAAAGCCAGCCATATGCGTCATCCCATCTGAGCAGGGTAAAGGAAGGAGGCTGTCCATGCACGATTTTACGCTGTATGACCTTTTTTATCGCAATGCTTCTCTGCACGGCGATCGCCCGGCTTTGAGGTCACATGACGGGCAGATTTCCTACCGCGAACTGGCCGACCAAACCATGGCATTGGCCCGGGGATTGGCGCAACGGGGTTTGGCCAAAGGGGACCGGGTGGCCATCCTGGCGAACAACAGCGCGGCGTATTTTCTTGTCATGGGCGCAGCGGCCTGCCTGGGGGCGATATTGGTTCCCATGAACTGGCGCCTTGCGGTGGATGAACTCCGTCATGTCATTGCCGACGCGGAGCCGTCCTGGTTTTTTTTTGATGCGGATAATGCCGACACGGTTGAACGTCTTGCGGGGTCTCCCGGTTTTCCTGACCAACAATTTCTCTTGACAGCATTGGGCGACATCATGGAGCCGGGAACGGAAACCGTGCCGGACGATGCCGCCGATGGCGCTGTCGGCGGCGACGACCCCTATTGTTTGATCTACACGGCCGCCGTCGAAGGGCGTTCACGGGGTGCCATTTTGAGTCACCACAATTTTATCTATAGCAACATCCAGACCATGGCCACCCTTGGGTTGTCCGCTGACGACACCTACCTCAACATGCTGCCGTTGTTTCACATCACCGGATTGAATCTGGCTTTTTCCGTCATGCATGCCGGTGGACTGAATGTCATCATGGACCGCTTCGATCCCGAACGCGCGCTGGACTGGACGGAAAAAGCCGGTGTGTCCCTGCTGGGAAGCTTCCCGCCCATCCTCAGCAAGCTCATGGAAGCGCTCGATCAGCAACCACGGGATCTCAGTTCTTTGAAAAACGTTTTGGGACTGGATCACCCGGACACCATCGCGGCTTTTGAAGCGCGGGCGGATTGTCGCTTCTGGACCCTCTACGGACAGACGGAAACTTCCGGATTCGTGACCCTGTCGCCGGTTTCTGATAACCCCGGAGCCGCCGGCCGGCAGGGGCTGTTGACGAAATACCGGATCGTTGACGAGCAGGATCGTCCTGTGCCGACGGGTGCGACGGGGGAAATTGTCGTCCGGGGCCCGCTGGTGTTCCAGGGGTTTTGGCGGCAGGCGGACTATAATGCGCGCATCTTTCGCAATGGCTGGCACCACACCGGTGATCTTGGCAGCGTGGATGCCAGCGGAGTCCTCTGGTTCAAGGGGCGCAAGCCTGAAAAAGAATTGATCAAGCCCGGGGGGGAAAACGTCTATCCGGCCGAGGTGGAGGCGGTCATTATGACCCACGAGGCCGTTGCGGACGTCGCCGTGATCGGCGTGCCGGACCCGAAGTTCGGTGAGGGCGTCAAAGCCGTTTGTGTCCTTCATCCCGGAGAAACGATTGCTCCGGATGACCTGGCCGAATTCGTAGCGGTGCGCATCGCGCGCTATAAAAAACCCCGCTACGTTGAATTGGTCGATCGGCTGCCTAAACAGGCGGACGGCACGACGGATCGCAACGCAGTAAAAGCATTGTTTGGTCAATCATGAACCGGATGGCCCGGCCGACGATGACCATACGGACCTGACAGGCAGTGAAAGGAAACTTTATGAACGTAACATTCCACGGAGCAGTACGGGAAGTGACCGGATCCGCCCATTTGCTGGCCAACGGCAAGGATCGCATTTTGCTGGATTGCGGCATGTTTCAGGGGCGCCGTAAGGAGAGTGCTGAAAAAAACCGGCATATGCCCTTTGACGGTAGCGCTATCACCAATGTGATTCTGTCCCATGCCCATATCGACCATTCCGGGCGGATCCCCCTGCTGGCCCGCAATGGTTTCAGCGGACGTGTCATTGCAACCCGTGTCACCCGGGATGCCTGCGAGTATCTGCTGATGGACGCCGCGCATATCCAAGAGTCGGATGCCAATTATCTGAACTATAAAATGGCCCGTTCCCATTTATCCCACCTGAAGGACAACCCGTCTGGCAAAAAGCATCCGGCAAAGTCCAACAGTGAAATTCGTAAGTTTTTAAAAAAGGGGCGCCATGAACTTAATATCGAGAACATCAACGAGATCATCCAGACCTATCGCCTCGATCCGGTAACGCCCCTCTATACCGCGTCGGATGCCGAGGATGCCCTTTCCCTGTTTAGCGGCTATCCCTACCGTCATCCCGTTACCATTGGGAAAGATATGACCTGCACCTTTTACGATGCCGGGCACATTCTGGGATCGGCCATCAGCATGATTCGCGCGCGCCAAAACGGCCGGGACCGCACCATTTGTTTTACCGGGGATATCGGGCGGTTCGGCAAGCCGATTCTGCGGGATCCGGTGACGGCGTTCCCCGAGGAGCATCGCCACATCGATCTGATGATCATGGAGAGCACCTATGGCGACCGTCTGCACGAGCCGGTGATCGATCTGAAGCCACGGCTTAAGGCGGTCATGGAAGAGGCGGTCGAGCGCGGCGGTTCCATTTTAATTCCGTCCTTTGCTTTCGGCCGCACCCAGGAACTGCTTTATGTGCTTCACGAATTGTATATGGAAGGCGCCGTGCCCCGATTGCCCATCTACGTGGACAGCCCCCTGGCGGTCAAACTGACCAAAGTCTTTGGTGAACACCCGGAAGTCTATGACCGCGACACCCATGAGACTTTTTTGCAGAACGGTCGCAACCCCTTCACCTCCGACCAGATGCATTTTGTCCAGTCCGTGGATGAATCGATCGCCCTGACAAGGGACAAAAAATCCCATATCGTCATATCTGCATCGGGTATGTGTGAAGCCGGCCGCATTCTGCACCATTTGCGTTACAGGATTCATAACCCCCGGAACACGATTCTGATCGTCGGATTTATGGCGCAGCACACGCTTGGGCGCCGTATCCTTGAACTTGGACAAGCCTACGAAGCCGACGGGCGCAAGGGGCAGCCGCCAATGGTTAAAATTTTTAACAAGGAATATCCCCTGGCCGCGCATGTGAAGAAAATCGGGGGGTTCAGCGCCCACGCGGATCGTGACGAGATGATGCACTTCCTGCAGGCGTCCAACCTGGACGTGAAACGCATCGCCGTGGTGCACGGTGAAGAAGATCAATCCCTGGCGTTTGCCGATTTCCTCGGCCAAAAAGGATATGATGCCTTTGTTCCCGAAGCGGGCCAAACCGTGTCCGTCGATAACAATTAATCCTCCAACCGTCGAATACCGAGGTTCGCCGGGACAGATCCCGGCGAACCTCACCCCTCCATGAAGAACCTGCGTCCCGCACTCGTTCAGGCGCCAGCCAACTTGACGTGGTAGGATCTGTCCCTATTTTGAGTTATATCTGGTGTCATACGCTTGGGCGCATTTTCTCCGAAATGCTGTGCGCAATTTGCCCCAGACCTAGCTGTTGGCCTAACGATTCGGACATTATCTTCGCTTGTTGTTTTCCCTTCGAACACCACCCCAACGATTCGACAGTTCCTCTCATTCTGGTCTGTTAAGATGCCATCAAGCGACAGGCGGTTTGCCGTTGCCGATGGATAGTTTTCAGGGGAAGGACAATCGATGGCCGGAATCTACCATACGGGACGCATCAAGATGCCGATAGGCGCGTCTCCGGGGCCCTCCCCATGGACCCGGGGACGATCGTTGACCTTAGGTTTGCCATCTATGTGGTGCGGGACGGAAGGCGTGTGACCCCTTTGAACACTCGGTGCCGCGTCACTTCAGTTTTCGACAAGGAGGCCGACCATGAGATTTCAGGACTTTTTTGTTCCACGGTGGCAGCATTCCAACCCGGACGTGCGTCAGAAAGCCGTGACACGTCTGAAAGATCCGGCATTGCTGCGCCAGATCATCGAAAAAGACGACGACGAGATGGTGCGTTTGGCCGCCCAGGAACGCCTGGAGGCCATGGACAGCGAAAAGATCACGGTGGATGCTTGAATTGTGGTCTCAATGCGGATTTGGCGCTATTCGTCAGCGGGTGCCGGCGCCACGGGCAGGACGCCGGCATCCGTGCTTGCCTGAAACATCATTTCAACCTCAGGCCATGGCCCTCGAAATTTGACCGAGAGGCAAATCTTGACCTGACCCTTCCTTTTTACACCATGCGTGTTATATTGTGAGCTGTTATTTAGTGTCCATCCATAAATGGCATCTTTTGGCCCCGAGCGGCGTTTTCGCTCTTTTGAAATCCTCGAAATAGTTTACTATTCCTGCGGTTTCAAAATCGCTCAGACCTTGCTCGGAGCCAAAATCTACCATCTCTGGACGAACACTACTTAGCTGGCAGAAACGCCTACCGTCAGACGGCCATCGCTGGTGGTTTGCCATGGGGGGATCGCCGGGCCAGCGGAAAAATTCAGGGGGATGAATCGAATGAAGTGGAAAACCATTGTTTGCCTGACGATGCTCACCGTCACGGCATTGATGTGGGCTTGGCCAAACGATAAGGCCCGGTCCGGCAATCAGATCAACTGGCATGCATATGACAAAGGAATGATCAAGGCGAAGGAATCCGGCAAAGGCATGGTGTTCTATTTCTATGCGGACTGGTGCACCTATTGCGTGCGCATGCAGAAGGAAACCTTTGCGCATGATTCGGTCATCAATTTTATGAACAATGATGTGGTCGCCATAAAAGTTGACGTAGACCAGGAAAAGGAACTATCCCGTGTCTTCGGTATTCGCGGTTTGCCGGCCACAGTTCTCGTGACACGTGATGGCGATCGGATTGGTCCCATGCCCGGCTTTATGAAGCCCAAAATGTTCCTGGCAAGACTGATTCGGTATATTGAGCAGTCATAGTCTTGTAAAAGACGCCCTTTTTACGAAAACGAACTGCCATTTTATCCCCGTAATGATGGATTTGTTTCAAAAAGTTATTTTACTTCTGGCAATTGCCATTGTTTTGGCTTTAGCGATAAATCGTTTTTCCCCCCACGGCATCCCTCTCATCGGCCAGTGGGATACGGATACGGGGGTCGTTACGGCGGACACCGATCTTGCCGCCCTCTGGGCTGAATTTGAAGTCCCGGACGTGGCTACGGCCAAACGGGTTTTTGATTCGGGCAAGGCACTTTTTGTCGATGTGCGCAGCCAGGGCATATATGACGCGGGCCATATCCCCGGTGCGGTTTCACTGCCACTCGGCGACCTGGAGAGCCGCCTGGAGGCGATTTTAGACGATGTGCCGCGGCAAAGGCCGATTATCACCTACTGTTCCGGACGTCTTTGCCAGGACAGTCACACGGCCGCCCAACTGCTGATGGAGCGGGGGTTTGAAAACGTGCTTGTCTTTATCGACGGATTCCCAGGATGGATTGAAAATGGTTACCCTGTCGCAACACCCTGATTCAGGCTGGTGGACCAGTGGATGGGTCGACTTGGGCCTGCGTTGGCTGCTGGGCGGGCTTTTTGTTCTGGCCAGCATGCACAAAATTGAAGATCCGGCGGTTTTTGCCAAAATTATTTACGGTTACGATCTCTTTCCTGCCGCCGCCATCAATCTGATAGCCATCATTCTCCCTTTCATAGAATTGACGGCCGGCCTGGCTCTGCTGGCCGGATTTTATCCCCGGGCGGCGGCCGTTATCCTGAGCACCCTCCTGCTGGGCTTCACGGTGGCCATCGCTATCAATGCATTGCGCGGGCATGTATTTGATTGTGGCTGTTTTACCGCCGCCGAAAAGGTTGTTTGGCAGAATGAGCCCGCCTGGATGCTGGGTCGCAATGCGCTCTTGCTCTTTATGGGTTGGAGCATCGCGTTTTACCGGGGGCGGCGTGTCGCCCAGGTGCGCTCCGGCTGACCGCCTCAGGCTATTTGCCCTTCCATCAAGGCCACCTTCCCTTGGATGCGCCCGAACATTTCATGAAAATTTTAAGGCCACTTATTTTTTCATCCACCACAGGATGATGGACACCACCAAACTGACCAGAATCATGGTGGTGATGGGGATGTAAATTTTAAGGTGGGGGCGGTTGATGATGATATCACCTGGCAGGCGCCCGATGGGGATTCGGCCCAGCCAGGGCCAGAGCAGGCCGGCGATCAGAAGGACAACCCCTATTGTAATCAGTGTTTTCTGCATCGCTTATTCCCCATTCAACCTGCCGGTGCGCCGAATCTTATCAGATGGACAAAAGGGATGCCAACGTAATTCGGCGTGTCAGGGAGAACGCGATGTTTTCGCGATAGTAGGCGGCCTCGTTGATGAAGACCGGATACCGGGGACTTGGACCCTCGTATGGCCAAATGCGTCCGTCAAGGTTTTGAAAGATCGGGTGGCCGGCGGAAAGGGGATGATAATCCTGCCCCTGGAGGGCCTGGTGGACGAAAACCGGCGCCGCACTGGAGGGTTGTTGGGGATAGAAAACATGCCGATCATGGAGATAGACGGCGGTTTCTTCGTCGGGAAGCGCTAGCGTTTTCCGGTTATGAGCATCGATTGCATCGAGGATTTGCCGGACGACCTGGCGGGCGATGGCCAAGGTGTCGTGGCGGACCACGCCTTGGGGAATCGGCCCGATTTCCACGCCGATGCCGCCATCAGCGGCTGCCCGCAGGCAAGAGTTGATTCGATCGCTGGCATCAAAACTGTAAATCCGGACCTCGGCCATTTTTTGACGGACCTGGGCGGCGATGGCCAGGTTGGCCGGGACGGTATTGGTGATAAGGGTGGTGCCCATCCGCGCCGTTGTCGTGTGCAGGTCGATTGCAAAGGTCCGCTTGCCCGGGTGCTCTGCTGAAAACGTTTTCACAATTTCACGCGCGCGGCCGACTTCATAATCTATGTTGCGGCGGTCTTCAAGGAGGCGGGGAAGAAAACTGCGGTTCAGGTCGCGGTCGATAAAGCGGATGTTTTTTTCAATGGCCTGGGGATTGGACAAAAGTAAATGGGTGGCAAACGTTTCCCGCTGGATTTCCGATGGGCTTTGCCCCCAGTGCTGCACCAGGGATACGCCGGTGCGCTCGTTGCCGTGGGTGCCGCCCACCAGATAGACCGTGTCGAAGGGGAGGCAGGATTTTAACGGCATAGGAGACAGCGTCGTTTCAACCATGGTGACGGGCGGGTGATGCTTATTATACAACCAGCCTGCCAAAACCGAATAACAGACGATTGTATGATATTGACAAAGAAAATGCTTTGTGTCTGTATATACTTGTATATATAAGCTCAATGGCAGTGTCAAGTGCTTTACCCGGAGAACGGGTGCCGGAACGAATGAGGACGCGCCAAGCGATCCGGCTGACAGCCTGTCGCCCGGGCCGGCATTATCATGATGACCTTGATGCGGCCTTCCTTGGTAAACGTGGTTGCATGCGATCCGATCAGGAGGTGTGATGGAAACGATAGCGCTGGGCATGGACGGCTTGACCCTGGACGATCTTGAGCGCATTGCCCGTCACAAAGCGGCCGTGAGCCTGACGGCAGGATCCGAAGGGCGAATCGATCGGGCCTGGGATCTGGTGACGCGTTGGGTGGATGAAGAGCGCACGGTGTATGGCGTCACCACCGGTTTTGGTGCCTTGAGTGATGTGGCCATATCCAAAAAAGATACCCGGAAATTGCAGTATAACATCCTCAAAAGCCATGCCGTGGGTGTCGGGAGGCCGTTGCCCCCCGAGGTTGTCCGGGCTATCATGGCGCTGCGGATCAAGGATTTTGCCCGCGGCAATGCCGGGGTGCGGCGGGAAACGGTGACCGCGCTCATGCGCGTGCTGAACGCCGGTGTCATACCCCTGGTGCCGGAGAAGGGCTCGGTGGGCGCCAGCGGCGACCTTGTGCCCCTGGCCCACGTGGGCCTCGTCCTGATCGGTGAAGGGGAGGCGTACGTCGACAACAGCCGTGTCTCCGGCCGGGACGCCCTGGATGCCTGCGGCCTGAGTCCGTTGAGGCTGGGCGCCGGTGAGGGGCTGGCCCTGATCAACGGTACCCAGGTCATGACGGCCATCGGAGGCTTGGCGGTGTTCGATGCGGTGCGGTTGGCGCGTCATACCGATATTGCGGCCGCCATGAGTCTCGAAGTCCTGATGGGGAGCAAAACGGAATTCGATGCCCGTATCCACCGCATGCGGCCCCACCCCGGCCAGGCCATTGCGGCTGAAAACATGGATCGTCTAACGCACGCCAGCGAAATTATCTCCTCCCACCGGGATTGCAAACGGGTGCAGGATGCCTACACGCTGCGGTGTTCACCCCAGGTGCATGGCGCCAGCCGCGATGCCATCGCTTATGCCCGCACTGTAGTGGAAACTGAAATGAATGCCTCCACCGGCAACCCCCTGATCCATCCGCAAAGCGGGGATTTTCTGTTGGGCGGCAATTTTCACGGCCAGCCCGTGGCCATGGCCATGGATTTCATGTGCATGGCCGTTGCGGAACTGGCCAATATATCCGAGCGTCGTATCGAACGGCTGGTCAACCCCAAGCTCAGCGGGTTGCCGGCTTTTCTTGTCAAGGACGGCGGTTTGAACTCCGGGTTTATGATCGCCCAGTATGTGGCGGCGGCGCTGGTGTCGGAGAACAAGGTCATGAGCCATCCGGCGGTCGTGGATTCCATCCCCACTTCGGCCAACAAGGAGGATCATGTCTCCATGGGGACGATATCGGCCCGCAAAAGCCGGGAGGTCGTCCTAAATGCGGAAAACGTGATTGCCATCGAACTGCTTTGTGCGGCCCAGGCCCTCGACCTTTTCACCAACATGCAACCGGGGGCCGGTACCAAGGCCGCTTACACCGAAATTCGCAAGGTCGTGCCCCATTTGGAAGACGATCGCATATTGTCGGCAGACGTGAAGCGCATTACCGAATTGATTCGCAGCGGGGTGATTCTGGATGCTGTCGAGGAGGCGGTCGGTGCCGTGCAATAGGGGTTGAAGGGGCAAACGGCAAGCGAACTCAACAATTGGATTGAAAGCGGCCATGCGTGATTCGGTTAATGACTTGTTGCGGTCTTGGGATCGAATGGGGAAGCCCACCCGGGAGGACTATCTGAAGGGGGCCAGCCAACTGGATGCGCTTCGCCGCCGAACCGAAGGAAACGGCTTGTGGGCGCAGGCGCCCCTGATGGTGACGGCCACACTGGATGATGGCTGGGGACACGGTATTGCGGTCATCGAATCGCTGGCGGCGGCGGTCGGTGTCAGGATTCATGCCCTGGGGGTGCTGCGGCCGGCGACCGCCATTGTAACGGCCTGCCGGGATGAGCAGCCGGATCTTTTGGGCCTGACGGTGCTGCAGTTTGATTCCGATGAAGACATCCAGGCGATTACGGCGGCGCTGCCGCCGCGGACGACCTTGATTGCCGGGGGGGCGGCTTATCGCTATGATCCTGATTTTGCCGAACGTACCGGGACCCACGCCGTGGCCCATGACGGTGGGGCGTTTTTGCGGTTTCTTTTGGGCTACCAGCCCTTGGGATCGCCTTGGAATGACGGAGCGCCATGAGACCTGACGGCCCCCCACCCACGCAAACCCTGGCCACCGTACCCTCCAACCCTCAGATAGGCTTTGGGGCCGCGGTCAACATCACCATCCTTTGCATGCTTTTCGGCGCCAATGCGGTGGCCGTAAAGGTGGCGTTTGAAAGTTTCGGTGTGTTCAGTGCGGCCGCCATCCGTTTCAGCAGTGCGGCGATCGTCATCGCCCTGTGGGCGCTATTGAGCGGCAAGTCGTTTCGCCTGCAGGCGGGGCAGTGGAAACATCTTTTGGTCTACTCTGTTCTTTTCACAGCGCAATTGTCCCTTTTTTACATCGGGTTGAACCGGACCTATGCGTCACGGGGGACCTTGATTATCAATTTGCTGCCCTTCCTGATACTGCTCCTGGCCCATTTTTTTATCCCCGGCGATGGTATCACCCGACGTAAACTGGTGGGACTGATGTTTGGTTTTGGCGGTGTTGTCTGCGTGTTGGTTGGAACCGAAGGCCTTTCCGGCAGTATCCGCTCCGGGGACGGGCTGGTTCTCCTGGCAACGTTTATCTGGGCCTGCAACACGGTTTTCCTCAAGCGGGTCATCAACACCTTCAGTCCGCTCCACATTGTCCTCTACTCCATGCTGTTCGGCTTGCCGTTTTTTTTTATGGGGGCCTGCTGGCTGGATGAAACGGCCATCAGGACGCTTTCCCTGCGGGGGGTGAGCGCACTTTTCTACCAGACCTTTGTGACGGCCTCCTTTGGTTTCATCGCCTGGAACCATCTGCTCAAAACATATGGCGCGGTAGCGCTGCACTCCTTCGTTTTCATCATGCCCCTGGTAGGCGTGGTGCTTTCCGGCTGGTTTTTGCATGAACCCCTGGGGCCCAATCTCTGGTTGGCATTGATCTGCATCGTTGTGGGAATTCTGGTGGTGCATTGCAAGCCACCGGGCGGCATGACCGTGTTTCCCCTCAGGCGTCATATGTAGCCCCCCCCGTCGGGTGAATTCGCCGGGGCGGTTGACGAGGGATAGTCGGCCGTGTATGGTCCGCATTTTTATGACGGAACCGATGGGAAGAGGAAACCACGCATGAATCTCAGGACCTACCGCGCCGATGCCCTTTTACTGCTGACGGCCACCATATGGGGATTTGCCTTTGTGGCCCAGCGGGTCGGCATGGCGTATGTCGGGCCGTTCACTTTCAACGGCGTGCGGTTTGCGCTGGGCAGCCTTTCTCTTGTGCCGCTGCTTGTCGTGCTGAAACCCAAGGATTCACCGGCACGGTTGCGGGTGCCGCGTGCCAGCCGGCGGACGATTCTGTGGGGTGGCGGGTTGGCCGGTCTTTTTCTCTTCTCCGGAGCATCGCTGCAACAGGTCGGACTGGTCTACACGACAGCCGGCAACGCCGGTTTCATCACCGGTCTCTATGTCGTGATTGTTCCCCTTATGGGTCTTTTCCTTCGCCAGCGCACCACCACGGGAACCTGGCTGGGGGCCATCCTGGCAGCCCTGGGGCTTTATTTTCTCAGTATCACCGAGCACATGACCATTGCCTGGGGTGATTTGCTGGAACTCATCGGGGCGTTTTTCTGGGCCGCTCATGTGTTGATCATCGGCCGTCTGTCGCCGCGCATGGATGCGTTGAAACTGGCCATCACTCAGTTCGCCGTCTGTTCCCTGCTGAGCCTGCTGACCGCCCTGGCGGTGGAGACCCTGACGTGGGACGGTCTGCGGCAGGCCGCCATCCCGATCCTTTATGGCGGCCTGGGATCGGTGGGGGTTGCTTACACCCTGCAGGTGGTGGCCCAGAAAGATGCCCATCCTGCGCATGCCGCCATTTTCCTCAGCATGGAGGCCGTGTTTGCCGCTATAGGAGGGTGGTGGTTGCTCAACGAGCTTTTGACCGCAAGGGCCATGCTGGGTTGCGGGCTGATGCTTGCGGGGATGCTTTTGTCCCAACTCTGGGGATTTTTACGGTCCGATCGCCGAACCCTATCGTAAAATAGTCCTTAAGGGTCGGATTTTACCAAAACCAAACCGGTTCGTTTCCCAGGAATGCGTTGACAGCCGACTGGTACTGATCGATGGATCGTGCTTTGTGAATGCGTTTGCGGGCGGTTTCGCTGTTCCGGAATCCCTGTGCGAAATACTTCCACAATCCCTTCATGCGGTCCAGCAGATGGCTGGGACCGCTTAGACGATTGCAGTAGCGTTCCAACAGGGCGTCATGAAATTCCCGGAAGCGCGAGGTCATTGTCCTGTTATCAGCAGCGTGGGCACCTTTCAACAGGCCCGGCAAAAAAGGATTGGCCAGCATCCCCCGGCCAATCATCCATCCGGCAACACCCTCAAATCGCCTTTCCAGTTCCCGAAAACCAGAGCGGTCGGTGATATCGCCATTATAGATGACGGGATGCCGGCAGTTTTGCAGGCACCAGGAAAAGGCCTCCAGATCCGGTGCGCCGCCGTACATTTGAACCCCGGTGCGGGGGTGGACGATGACGGACGCCAGCGGATAGCGATTGAATATTGTCATGACGGCATGAATTTCGTCGGGATGATGACGACCCAGACGTGTTTTAACCGACAGTTTGTTGGGTATTTGGGAAAGCATGCGTTCCAGCAGACGGTCAAGGCCGTCCGGGTTGCAGAGCAGACCGGAACCGCGTCCTTTCTTGGCCACCTGGGGAAAAGGGCATCCACAATTCAGGTTAATGGTGGCATAGCCCATATCGAAAAGGTGCTCGGCCAGGATGATACAATCATCCGCATTCTTCGTCAGTATTTGGGGGATGACCGGCATGGTCGGGTTTGCTTCGGGGTGCAGGTCACGTACATGCGAGGGCTTGATGCGGCGCCCCGCATGGGTGGTGATAAAAGGCGCTACAGCCAGATCGATTCCATCAAAATGCTCGGCATAGGTGGTGCGATAAATGGCATCGGTGATGCCCCGTAACGGCGCCAGGTAAAGCGGTTGGTTGCCGGTTAAGGGGCGATCGGAGATGTGTTTTTCAGATTGCGATTTTCGACACATTCTGACAATCTATGCCGTCTTTTTCAGGATGTCCAGAATGACCGGGACATTTCCATGACCAGACGACTGTAGAAATGGCGGGAAAGCTTATCCGGGTCACGGGGACGGTTAGCATTCATCAGGATTCAACAGCGAAGGAATTGCAGGGAATGTCCACAAGGATGTCGTCGCTGGCATGGGCTTATGCGGGGCTGGTTCTGGCCATGTTGATTTGGGCCAGCTCCTTTGTGGCCCTGAAACTGGCATTCCGGGGATACGATCCCATGGTCGTGATTTTCGGGCGCATGCTTGTGGCCAGCATTTGTTTTGCGCCTTTTGTCCCGCGATTTCGAACATCCACGTCTTTGCTTCGCAAGGATCTCCGGCCCCTTCTATTCATGGCCCTTTGTGAGCCGTGCCTCTATTTTATTTTTGAAGCCCGGGCACTGGAACTGACGAGCGCCTCCCAGGCCGGCATGATCAGCGCCATTTTGCCTTTGACGGTTGCCATTGGGGCCCGTGTCGTTCTGGGCGAGGTGCTGTCCGCTCAAACCATGGTCGGCTTCGGGGTCGCCATTGCCGGGGCGTGTTGGTTGAGCATTGCGGGGCGGCCCTCCGTAGAAGCCCCCAATCCTGCCCTGGGCAATTTCCTCGAATTTTTAGCCATGGTCTGTGCTACCGGATATATCATCAGCCTCAAACGTCTTTCCGCCCGCTATTCGCCCTTTTTCCTGACAGCCGTTCAAGCATTTGTGGGAGGCGTGTTTTTTTTCCCATTTCTTTTCCTGCCGGCAACCGTGATGCCGGAAAAATTCGACCTCATTCCGGCCATGGCGATTGTCTATTTGGGCGCTATGGTCACTCTGGGCGCCTACGGGTTGTACAACTATGGCGTCAGCCGGATTCCGGTCAGCCGTGCATCTGTTTTTATCAATTTGATTCCGGTGTTTACGGTCATTATGGGGGCCTTGATCCTGGGGGAACGGTTTTCCTTTTATCAGTACATGGCGTCAGGCCTTGTTTTTATCGGAATCTATCTCAGTCAGCGCGATGGGTGAAAAAGTAGAATGGAAGGTTGGCGTTTTACTGAATCAGCCCGGATATTTCACGCGTTTGGGATGTTCATTGGACGGCATCCGGGGCGCCGCTGTACGCCTGCTACCGCAAGCGTATGATAACGCTGCCAAGGGGCATCTCGGGCGCGCCCGCAGCGTAATAATTTTTGGGTTAGAAAAAACTGATGATCGACAGGGTGATCAGCGTCAGGGAAAGAATGGTACCGATGGCGCCGATCAGCAGGGGATGGCGAAACGAAAAAATATTGACAACCTGGTTGAAACCGTCCAGTCGGTCGACCAAGGGCTGTGTGGCCACCCAGGCATTTAGCCGACCTTCGATGCGCTGGAGCCGTTTGGGCGCGATGATAAGAAAAACGCCGATGATGACGCCGATGATACCGGCCAATTTCCCTGCCAGCACCAGTGTTTCGAGTGCCATTTGCCATAGCAGACGGTGAGAAGTTTTGATGTGCAGCACCGCCATCAGATGGTCGATGTCGAGTTGGGAAAATAAAAATAGCAGCGTGACAACGGAGCCGGCGGCAAATAGAATGCCGAAGAGCATTGGCCGTCGGTAGATAAACGGTTCGTTTTGGATGGATTGGTCGAAGTAGGTCAGGCGCTCTTTAAGTTGATAATTGCGGCTGAAAAATTTGTCGATGGACCGAATGCGTTCCGGGAAAAAAATCAACCCCAGAGATAGCAGCAATCCGGTGATGCCCCAAACGATGGTGAGTATCGCTGTGGCGTCAAGGCAGATCTCAAGGAGGGGGTTCATTGCCGGTTATTTCCATCGCCTTCGTCCAACGGCTGTGGTGGCGCGTCAGTTTTCAGTTTCGGCTGACAACGAGTTTCTGGCCAGGGCGAATTGTTATATCCTTGCCCATTTTGTTGAGTTGCTTGAGCTGATCAACCGTCAAACCGTATGTGCGGCTGATCTGGTATAGGGTTTCACCTGCTTTGACCACGTGGATTTTAGGGGATTTCGCCTTTGCTTTTGCTGCTGTTGAAGGTGCCGATGGGGTTGTTTTTGGACGGCTTTTTTCAATCGCGGCCAGCTTGGTGTTGATTTGGTTCAGGTTTTGGCCCAATTTGGTTTCCAGGGCTTGAAACTGCTGGCCGAGATTTTCGGCCTGTTTGCGGAGGGCGTCAAGGCTCCCTTCCCCGGAACTCAATTGCTCCAGATTGCCGAGTCGGAATTCAATATCTTCCAGATGTTTCGTCAGGTTGGCAACTTCTTCGGACAGGGCATCGTTCTGGGAATTCGTGCCGTACATGGTAAATCCCAGAATGGCCACGAGTGCGACAACGCCTGCGGCAATATAGGGGACAAAAGGCTTGCGGAGAAGGCCTTTTCGGTTGAGGGCGGTATAAGCGTCATAATCTTCATAGGCTTCTTCCCCATCATCACGCTTGAATGTCATCCCCATTCCTTCCCTCCTTTTTTAATTTTTCCAGTCCCCGGCCAAAGATATCAAAAGCCAACTCGAATGATTTTTCCAGATCGCTACGATTTGGATTGATCATTTTTTTACTTTCTTCCCAGAGTACAATGCCGGAAAAAAGAGCCCAGACAATGTCTGCCAGTGCCAGCGGATTGCGATCGATAATGTGGCCGGTGTTGATCCCGTGCTCAAACATGCCGGCCATGGATTGCAAGGCCTTGCGCGATAGATCGTTGATTTCATCCAGCAGATCAGGAGACAGGGTGCGCAAGGTGTCACTGGACTGCAGATGAAACATGTTGTTGAGAATCAGGGGGTCGTAGGCGTATACGTCTCTCATCGCCCTCAGCAGACCTTCTTGCTTTTCTTCGTATGTGGTGTTTTCTTCGTTGATGACGTGGTCCACTTTTACATTGATGAAACGCAGGACCCGTAAGCAAAGGGATGCGTATAATTCATCTTTGCTTTTAAAATAAAGATACAGCGTTCCGGGACTTAGTTCTGCTTCCCGGGCAATATCTTCCATGGTGCTTTTTTCATACCCTTTTTGGGTAAATACACGTTTGGCGGCCACCATGATTTGTTGGCGCCGCATTTCTCTTTCGCGCTGTTTGCGCTCTTTGATTCCCATCGTTCCTCCCCGGTCGGTGTTTGCCGACGCAATCGCATCATCACCGCCGTAAATTAAAGACCATTCAAACCATAAATTAAGCGGAACTTCAATACTCTGTTGGCTCTGCAGGAAAGTCCGGGCCGCTATTCTTTCTTTTTCCACAGGGGTTCGACAATTTTGACCGGCAGATTGATGGTTTTTTTCATCAGGTTCATGAGGCTGCTGCCGACGGCCGTCGGCGAGAGGGGGGTTACCGTGGGGTCGGAAAACGCCCCGGTGACACGGACGGGGATTGATATCAGGGTGCCACCGAACCAGTCGCGGATTACCGGGGTATACTGTACAAGGGCGTCCATCGTTTTGAAAGGGGCGACGAGGACGATCATATCCGTTTCACCGGATACAAGATCAATCGTGCCTTCAGCGGCAATGTTGGCCGACGCGCCGTCGATGACCGCCTGGTCGATGGTGACCACACTATCCTTGATGCTTACTTGGATGTCGATGCGGTCATAGGCCAGGCCGCCCTGCATCAAATCCGGCAGTTTGCCCCGGAATATTTCCGTGACGTTGACCACGGCGAGGGTTTTGCTGAGCAGATTGAAGCGGTAGATGCGTCCTTCCCTGGCGTTAAGTTGCATTTCGCCCTGGATTGACTGGGCCAGTTTATCAGAAGGGCCCTGGGTGTTAAGACGACCGGTCAAATCGAAGCGGCCGTCGATCAAGTCCGGTTTTTCCAGGAGACAGGTCATGGTGTGGTCTATGTTTGCTTCATCGGCCTCAGGCACCAGCGCAATGGTCATGCTGTCCGGGGCAATCCAAATATTCCCCCCGGTTTCGACGCCGCAAATGGCGGCTTCTTCGATACGGCAATGCCAGTGGCCTTCGTCGATACGGATGGCGGCATCAAAGGGGGCCCACTGGAGCTCGCCCAGCGTGAAGCGGTCCAGCCTTGATATGATGCGGCCCCGCAACGGCAAATCCCAAAGATCAAGGTCATCTGCATCCCCCGCCGCTGTTTCGGCGGTTGACGTCTCCGGTCGGGAAAGGGCCAGATCCGTTGCCGTATGCACAAGGTCGAGCACAAAACCGTCATTTTCGATGCCGATCGAACCGGTTACCTTGTGTGTCTGATGGTCAACCTGGATCACGGCCGGCTTGAGGAACACCCTATTGTTACGGGCATTGAGGTTGAGTTCGTCGATATGGAGCGTTTTCGCGATGCGCAGGGGTTGATGGATGTTCCGGGCCCGCAGTTGACCCGATACCGAAGAACTGCCGGGATGATCCGGATAGATGCGGGCCTTGAAGCGGCCTTCCAAACTGCCGGTTGTATACTGGCTGTCCTGCATCAGGCGATTCAGGGTGGCGCTGGTGACATTGCCGTCAAAACTGATTTCCAGCTGCTCGGGTCCGAAAATCATTTCTAATTCGGCTTTCGAATCCTGGTCCTCGATCGATGTATTCTGGTAGCGCAGTTGATCGCCTTCCAGTTTCAGATCCAGCGCGATGGACGTGCCGCCACCGGATGTCATCTGACCGAGAAAGGTTTTTTCACCGTTTTCTGAAGACCAGGTGATCGTTGATGGCGACATGGTAACGGGTGTCTTCATCCGGAAACGCCTGCCAAGGTCAATGGCGTCGCTGGCCCATTTTTCGGACACCGGGCCGACGGTGCCGCCAATGGTGATCGACGCCGATGTCGGCCGATAGTTTTTTAAAAGAATCTGGGTGTCTGTGAAGGCCAGATCGGCATCGGCCATCCGGACGCGGGCTTTCGGGAATTCGAGTTTGGTGGTGCTGGCGCGGAGCTGGGCCGTTTCGATTTTGGCGGGGCCGGGAAGGTTGGGTGAAAGGATATCCAACTGGTGGGCCGTGCCTTCAGCTGCAAAGGCCCAATGCTTGGGGGCCAGCAGAGGGCCTTCCAGTTTCAATTGCGTAAGGGCCAGCATACCGTTTTCGGATGCCAGCCCGAACGGCAGGTCGTCAAAAACCCCATAAGACCTGAGCCAGGGGAGGATCTGATGCGTGGCAATCTGGACGGCGGCATTATCGATCTGGAGAATGGCGTTGTCGCCAAAGGCGACCTGGCCTGTCAGATTGGCGAAGCTTGTGGCGTCGAGGGCACCTTTCATGTCAATTACCCGAATGTGATCGGGTGTATATTGGACCATGCCTTCACTTATTGACAATGAGGCCGGGAGACGATCGTAGTCGGCATTGAAGCGGCAACTGGTGACATCCACGGTGACGTCCAGGGTCGGGGTGCGGCCGTCCAGGATCAGCATGCCTCGGGCGGTTCCTGCTGCGGGCTGAATGCGTTCCATTTCACCCTTGAACAACGGGTCATCCACCCATTTGGCCAGAAGGGCCGGTAATGGCGCCAGGTCGGCAGCGACTTCAATGCCAAGGGAAAAGGGCACTTCATTTTCCTGGTCGAGGTCCAGCCACAGCTCTCCGTCTTTGCCGGTCGTTTGGCCGTAGGCGGCTTTCAACCTGCTTCCTTTCAGGATGCCTTTGGATATATCTGCTCGGCCGTAGACTTGGGTCAGATCCAACTCGGCACCTGGTATGAAAAGTCGACCGTTTTCAACGACACCGTTTATCGTCATGTTGTGGAAAACGGCCAATTCCTCAGCGCTTGGCCCTTGGGTGCGAAAGGTGATCCATGGCACCTTGCCGCCGCGCAGAACGTCGAAAATGCCTGCCACCGTTTCATCATCGCCAGCTAAGGCCAACGCCGCATCGCGTAGCGGATCAATGGTGAGGCGGTGACCGGTTAGATTGATCTGGTAATGAGGGGTTTTAAGGTCGATAACCGCGTTGCCGTCAATGGCCATTTGAGGTTGATCGGCCAGGATTTTTACCCGATCAATGCGGAAGCCTGCCGGCGAGAAGTCGATGGATGTTTCGAGATGAAGTTCTTTCAGCTGGACAGGTTGCGCGTTGCGCTGAAGCGTTAAATCGGGGATGTGGGCCCTAAGCGTACTGATGGCATGGTCCGGGTTATCCAGGTTGATGGAGACATTAAAATTCCATGGACGGCTGGTCCAATGTAATCCTACGTCGGGGAAATTTTTGCCAAACGCCATTGGGTCGAATTGGTTGAGCGCACAGCGAATTTTGCCACTGAAGGGCTCGGCTTCAAGAAATCCGCTGATGTGCAATGTGGACCACAAGTTCGAATGACAACGCAGCTCAATGCTGAGGCGGTCGGGGGGAAGTTCTAAATCCAGGTCGACCTGATCGAGGTGAAGCGGTTCCGCAAGGAAGCCGTTGGCGCGGATGCAGCCATTGCGAATTTCGATCGTTGCCCTTGGCAGCGTAGCCGCCATGTGGGCCATGCCCGCCTGGAGATGGTGCCGGAAGGCCGCCTTGATGTCGTTTGGTTTAACAGGGGTTGGGCTGTCGGTTGAAGAAGAGGGTGGGGCTGAAAGGGTGAAATCGGGTTGTTCAAGAATAATGCCGTCCACCTTTAGTTTGCCCTTGAGAAGGGAGGCAAACGCCGGATAGACCTGTGCGTTTCGCCAGGTCCCGCTGATTCGGCCTGGAATTCCAATGCGCCCTTCAGGAATCATGACGTGGGGGGTGGGCCAAAGCGTGAGCTCCAGTTTGTTGCTGGAGAAGCTTCCGCCTGTGGCCTTGTTAAAAATGGTGTTGAAGTCCTGCTGGTTCAGGTGGCCTTCGATGAGTACCGGGACCCAGACAACAATGATACCGATGATGATCGCCACGGTTCCCAATACGCCGACGGCCAGTTTCCAGGTTTTCGTCTTTAGGCTAATTTTCGTCATCAAACCCGTCTATGATTCGCAAAAAAAAGGAATGGTGCCTAGTGTGGCATGACATCAGCGTATACCTTTTGCTGGATCACGATCAAGGGGATCTTTAGCGGTTTGCTGACGACGGTGGATAGGGAGGGCGGTAAGGCGAGGCTTGTACATTGCTACCGATTCGCTATGGAAGGGTGGGGATGGGGGGCACTTGGAGGGAAGGTCATTTTGACACAGGGTTCGGCATTAAAAAATGACCTTCAGTGTCAGACAGGCGGCATAGGCATTCAAAGACGCCCCGCCATCCCCATTAAGCGGTTGCATTTCTTCCTGCGAATCGGTTTCCTCTATTTCCAGATGAACGGTATACGGATTGTTATGGTAAACCCGAATGCTACTCGGCGACAGATCTGTTATCCCTTGATCAAATGTTCCGTTGCCGGGTTGTGTAATATAACTTCCCTGCACGATGTGGGCCAAACTGCCGCAACCCGTTATCGAAAGACATGTTCCCATGATGAGCATGATGATTAGAAACTTCATTTCAATTTCCTTAGTGCATGATCTGGCCAACATTATTATCAAATTATGTGCCACATGCCGGCGGTTTTCCCAACTGGCGGAATTAATGACAAATAGAAATAGCCGGCAAGGGATAGGCGAATAGCAGTTTGAATATATGTTGATATTTAATCGTTATATGGCTATATTTAAATAAAAAGGTGATATGTAATCATGCCAACCTATTTCGATTTGTTCCGATCACTGTCCGAAGAACTGGACCCCAAACGGTTGCAGCGCAAATTCCTGCGGGCGTTGCTGGAAATGCAGGGCGTCAGCCGCGGGTCGATTTGGATTAAGACGGGTGAAGGCTATCAATGTGTCGAAGCTCTCGGCCAGCAAAGCGCTTCGATTATGGGGCTTCAAGTCCGCGTTGATGAGCCCAGTATCGTGGGCTGGGTTATTGAACACCGCCAAATGACCGTGGCGGAGCCGGGTGTCGACGGCCGTCATTATGGGGCTGCGGAAGACGGATTGGATGTCAAAAGCAGCAAAATTCTATGTTTTCCGCTGTTTCTCAGGGATGGCACCGTCTATGGTGCTGTCCAGATTATCGATACATCCCTGAGAAAATCACGCTTGAATCTGAATAGCGGCTATCTGGACAATATCCAGGAATTGATTGATGTCGGTTCCATCTCGCTCAGCAATGCCCTGCGCTACCGGCAAAAGCTTGAAGAGACCGAGAGCCTCAAGCACACCCTTGAACAGATTCGGGGGGGGAGGCGGCTCATCGGGCAGGGGCCGGCTTTTCAGAAAGCGCGTGAACTGATGGAAAGCTATGCGATGACCGAATATCCGGTGCTCATCACGGGCGAGAGCGGTACCGGCAAGGAATTGTTTGCCCGGCAGATTCATCAATTGAGCCTTCGGCGGGAAGCGCCGTTTCTCGTGCAGAACTGCAGTGCCATCCCGGAAACGCTTTTGGAAAGCGAACTGTTCGGTTATGCGAAGGGTGCCTTCACGGGCGCTGTCAAGAATCGTGTCGGTTTGTTTGAAGCGGCCACCGGCGGAACGCTTTTTCTCGATGAAATCGGGGATATGCCGCTCAATTTGCAGGCCAGAATTTTAAGGGTTATCCAGGATGGTGAGGTCAAGCCCCTGGGATCCAACCAGGCCCGTCAGGTGGATGTGCGGATTGTGTCGGCCACCCACCGCAACCTGACCCAGATGGTTGCGGAGGATCGTTTTCGGGAGGATTTGTTTTACCGGCTTTCCGTATTGCCCCTCCCGCTGCCCTCCCTGCGTGAACGGCCCGAAGATATTCCGCTGCTTCTGAGACACTTCATGAATCAGGAGGCGGGCAAGATGCAGGTGCCCCCCAAGCGCCTGAGCAGTGTGGCGATGGACTTGCTGACCACTTACGGTTGGGGCGGGAATATTCGTGAGCTTGAAAATTTCGTGCGCTATATCCTCGTGACCAGCGAAAAAGAGGTGGTTGAGGGTAAGGATTTGCCGCCACCGATGACCGACGTCGGTCAACGCCGCCGCCGTTCGGATCGGCGCCTTCCGCCTGGTCGGCCATTTTCAGAGGAGGAGCGGGATGCTTCCCAATCGTTTTCATTCGGTCGGCGTTCCTGGGAAGAGCTTGAGCGGGATTATGTGCTGTACCTCATGAAAACGTATGGCTGGAACATTACCCGGGCGGCCAAGATGGCCAAGGTGAATCGATCGACATTCGTATCACGCATGCGCCGTTTGGGTATCGCGAAAAAACGATAGGGGGGGGTCAGGTGGGGCACCCTTTTGACAGCCATCCGGACAGACGGAAGCCGCTTTGCTGTTTGATCAGTTCGCGGGTGGTGACCCGCAATCGTTCGGCCAGGGTTTCGGCAAAGACACGATAGAGGATGTAGCCGAACGCCAGCCGATCATCGCCTGACATACGGGTGATTTGTCGCGTGTCGGTGGCCAGGCAGACTGTATCTTCGGTAGCCATGACCGAAGCCGAGCGCACGGCACCGTCAATGGCGCCGATCTCGCCGATCAATTCACCGCGTCGGTCGGTCGTTGTGATGATACGTCCGTTTTTGACGATGTCGATTCGGCCATAGACCAGAATGTAAACCCATGCACCGGAACTGCCTTCTTTGATAATGCGCTCGCCCTGGCGGTATTTCTGAATTTTGCTTTTTTGGAGGAGAACGCGCAGTTCGCTTTCCTTGAATTGATTCAAAGAGGGGATTCGTTTGAGTGAGTTAACCAATTTGTCGTTTTCTTCCAGGTACTTCGACTCGATCATAAAATAGTCTCCAATGCGGTTGCGTCTTTTGAAGCATGCGCCTGGCAACGCGTTCCTCTTATTGTCACAGGGGCTTTTCGGAGGATGCGTTGTTCAGAGTTGCCAGCAAATATCATGCCCGGCTTCGGGTGGATGCCGGCCGGTATCGGGGAGCAGGGGGCGAATTTATTCATTTGACAGGTTGATCCAACAAGGTTATCTAAAAAGGTTGTGAAATAAGTTGGCGGCTATGCCGTCTCGAAAGGAATCGCCATGCCGGTTTATGAATTTGAATGCCCCGAAGGAACCGTGACCGAACGCTTGGTTAAAATGGGGACCAAGTCAATTGAATGTCCGCGTTGTCACAAGCGCGCCCACAAAATCATGTCCCAATGCACGTTTGAGCTGAAGGGCGGCGGTTGGTATTCGGACGGGTATCAATCCACGAAACCCAAGAAACCCTGAGTGGCGGAACGGGATGTGCCCCGCCTAACCCGCCAAGAGGCCATGAAAAACCAAATGAGGAGGAAGCGCTCATGCCGCTGTATGAGTATCGCTGCCGGCATTGCGGCAGTGAGTTCGAGTGCCTGATGCTGTCCCCGAACGAGCCTGACCCCGAATGCCCCTGCTGTCATAAAAAGGGTGTCGAAAAGCTGATATCGGCGGGTAGTATCCGTCCGCAGGGCATCCCGACCGGTGCAGGAGGATTTAAACCGCCGGCCTGCGCCCCCACGGGTGGCTGAAAGATGTAATTGCCCTCTGGTCGAGAGGGTATAATAAGGGTCGGTTTTATTGCCCGGCGGCAACCCGCCACCGTTGCCAAGGCGGGTACGACAAACAGCTTTCGCCAACATGATGCGACGAACGAAGGGGTGTCCTCATGGGTGATATTCGAATGACAACTGAAATGCGAACCGATTATGATTGTGAAACCACGGGTATGCCGGCGGAGCGATGGGGTGAAGCCGTCTTTACCATTGGTGAGCAGGAACTTGCCGTTGAGGTCAGCGTCGAGCAGGATGTTATCGTGGCCGTGATGGCGGGTGATGATGCTGTTTGGAAGGGAACCCTGGAAGGGTTCAAACAGCTTTTGCGGCAGCGCTGATCAATCCGCTAATCGTTAGATGATATTAGGGTCGGCTCCCTCGGGTCGGCCCTTTGTTGTTTGAATGGTTGACATGGATCGCCGGCAGTCGATAGGCGGGCACACCTCCGGCGGTTACCACCCCGGTAAAGGCCGCGTCTGCCAATGGTAATTCCGGCCCGGTCTGCAGGTGCGACCCAAGCCTGTCCCTTCCATCGATTTCCAGGCCTGCCAAACCGATTTGGCCACAGCCTTAAAATACCTCCATCCATTTAAACCCTCCCAGGTCTTGCCTTGTGTCAAGGTCTCATAGAACGGTTTTGCTAAATCCGATGCAGGCGTTATGCCTATATCTCCTACCACTGCGGCTAAGTGACTTCGCCGATTACGACTCACGCCACGCGAAGCGGTGTCCCTCGGGATGCGCAAGCCTCGATCTCAAACGTTATGCGAAACCGTCCATAACCTGACTATTTTTAGGGGTATCGACCTGCAACCGACGAGGTGCTGCGCCTTCTGCCGGCTGGGCGCATTTTTATTGACTACTGTTCGAAAACATTTTATGAGTCACTATTCGAATGGTACTCAATAAGGTTTTCATCTTTGTCAGAGATGGATGGGAGGTGGCAATGTATGCTGATTTGGAAGGTAAAACAGCCCTGGTTACCGGGGCCGGCAAAAAAACCGGCATCGGCTTTGCGATTGCTGAAAACCTGGCGGCCAACGGCTGTCATGTGATCGTGGCCGATCTGGGGGCGGAAGGAAGTGACGGCGGTGTTGTTTCGTCCGGATCGGTTCAGGAAATGGAGACGGTGGCCGCCGAATTACGCCGGCGGTTCGAGGTGCAAACCATGGCGGTCAGTGTGGATGTCACATCCAATGACTCCCTGCAGAAAATGGTGGCCACCGTGTCGGCTGATTTTCCGCGGGTGGATATTTTATGCAACAATGCCGGTGCCGTTTTCGGGGTGCCCAATGCCATTCACACCTATGATGAAAAGGACTGGCTGAAAACCATCGATGTCAATCTGCACAGCGTATTCCGGGTCACACGGGCGGTCCTGCCGCTCATGTTCGGGCAGCCGGGGAGTATCATCAATACCGCCTCCCGGGGTGGCAAGGTTCCCCCTCTGTTCAACGGGGCCTATGCCGTGGCCAAAGCCGGCGTCATTATGCTCACCAAGGTAATGGCCAAGGAACTGGCAGGCGCCGGATTTCGGGTGAACGCCATTTGCCCCGGGCAAATTCATACCGACCTGGAGGATTGGCGCGCACCGCTGGAAGCCGGCTTCCTGGACAAGACGGTGGAAGAGCGCAACGAGGCCATGCGCCAGACCATACCGCTCAACCGGGTGGGGTCGCCGGACGAGGTCGGACGGCTGGTGGCGTTTCTCGCTTCCGAAGCCTCTTCCTACATCACCGGCCAGGCCATCAACGTGACCGGCGGCCAATTGATGGAACTTTAACACGACAGCCCGTTAACAAGTGGTGTTGCTTGCGGGTGAATCACTATAAGGAGATGACCATGACAACGGAAACGGTGGCAGGTGCCAAACTGGTGGCGGACGCGCTGGTGGCGCGCGGTGTTGAAAAAATATTTACCCTCAGCGGCGGGCATATCACCCCGATTTATCAATACCTGGAGGGGACCGAGATCACCCTCTTTGATACGCGTCATGAACAGGCTGCCCTTTTTATGGCCGAGGCCTGGGGTAAAATGACGCGCCAGCCTGGCGTGGCGATGGTTACGGCCGGCCCGGGGTTTACCAATGCGCTGACCGGCGTGGCCAGCGCCTATTTTTCCAACACCCCCATGGTGGTGATTGCCGGATGCGTGGGATTGGATCACAAAGAGAAGCTCGACTTGCAGGACATGGCCCAGGCCCCGGTGATCGAACCCATGGTGAAGCGCACCTTTGTCTGTCAGAAACCCGAACGGGCGGCTGAGTACGTGGACCTGGCCTTCCGGACGGCCACCAGCGGCCGGCCCGGCCCCGTGTATCTGGAATTCCCCGTTGACGTGCTGAATGCCCAGATCAGCCCGGTCGAGGTGCGCAAACCGGTGACCGAAATCAACTCCCAGCCGGCGGATCCCGTGAACGCCCGCAAAATGATGACATGGCTGGCAGAGGCCCGCAAACCAGTGGTCATTGCCGGCAGCGGGGTGTGGCATGCCCATGCCGAGGAAGCGCTGGTCGAATTTGCCGAAAAAGCCGGCGTGCCGGTGTTTACCTCGCTTTCCGGGCGCGGGACCATATCGGACGAGCATCCTTTGTGTTTCGAGTCAGCGCTGGCGATTCGGCCGGGGGGCGCGTTTGCAGCCTATATTGAAACCGATCTGGTGATTCTGCTGGGAACCCGGGTGGGGCTCTATTATATATTTGGCGATGTCTTCAATCCCGAGGCCCGCATGGTGCAGGTGGATATCATGCCCGAGGAAATCGGCCGCAATCGCAGTGTTGATCTGCCCATTGTCAGTGATGCCCGCGCCTTTCTGGAGGAATGCAACCGCATTATGGCGGCGGAGGACGGTGGCAAAGGTCTGCGCGAGCAGTTTCAGGAATGGATCACAACCCTCAATGCCGCCGATGCCACCGGCAAAGACCAGGCCCGGCCCAACTGGGAAAGTGACGCCAGCCCGATTCATCCCCTGCGTCTGGCCCGGGAAATCGACGCCTTCATGGATCGGGAAGATGACGTGGTCGTGGCCGACGGGGGGGACACCACCACCTGGATCGGCATGACCCGCACCATCCGCAAACCCGGTTTGTATCTGGATTACGGCATTTACGGATCCCTGGGCGTGGGGCTGCCTTATGCCATGGCCGCCAAATTACGGTATCCTGACAAACGGGTTTGCCTGCTGACGGGGGATGGCTCCGTGGGCTTTAATTTCATGGAATTTGAGAATATGATCCGCAAAGGACTGCCCCTGGTGGTGGTGATCAGCAACGACCTGGGGTGGGGCATGATCCGGCACAGCCAGGAACTGCGTATCGGGCACGCCATCGAAGAGGGCACGCTGATCGGCCGGGTGGATTACCACAAATTGGTCGAAGCCATTGGCGGTCAGGGTTTCCTGGTTGAAAAGGCGGAGGATATCCGGCCCGCCCTGGAGGCGGCCTTTGCTTCGGGGAAAACCTGTTGTATCAACGTGATGACGGACCCCACCACCGTCAGCCCGGGCAGTATAGCGCTGGCCAATCTTGGGGGCTACAAGGCCACCTGATTCGAACGATCATGCCATCCCAATGACGGGGTGCGCCAACAGGGAGACGCCATATGGATATTGCCGCTATCGACCAGGTGAGACTCAACTTCAATCCCCAGGGGTTGCTCATTATCAATGGCGCCATCGGGCTGATGATGTTTGGTGTGGCGCTGGATTTGAAACTGGAGGATTTCAAGCGGGTGGTGGTCGCACCCAAGGCGCCCGGCATCGGCCTGGTCGCTCAGTTTCTTTTGCTGCCGGCCTTCACCTTTTTGTTGACGCTGGCCATCAAGCCCTACCCTTCCATGGCGTTGGGCATGATATTGGTGGCGGCCTGCCCGGGGGGGAATCTGTCCAATATCATCACCTACCTGGCAAAAGGCAATTGTGCGGTTTCCATCAGCATGACGGCGGTTTCTTCGGCAGCGGCCATTTTTATGACACCGTTCAATCTGGCCCTGTGGGGGAGCTTTAATCCGGCCACAGCGGAAATTTTACGGCAAGTCAGCCTGAGTCCCAAGGATGTTTTTATTACCATTTTCGTCATCTTGGGCATTCCTCTGGCAGCCGGGTTAATCGTTTCGCGATACGTTCCAAGCCTGGCCGATAAGGTGAGAAAACCGTTTAAAATCTTCTCCTTGTGTTTTTTCATCCTGATTGTGTGTGGCGCCCTGGCCGCCAACTGGAAATACTTTTTGGCCTATGTCGGTCTGGTGGTTTTTGCGGTCTTTTTACATAATCTTCTGGCACTCAATATCGGCTACTGGTCCGGCAGGATCTTTCGCCTGCCCGAGCGCGACTGCCGGGCGGTATCCATCGAAGTCGGGATCCAGAATTCTGCCCTGGGCCTGGTGCTGGTGTTTAATTTTTTCGACGGTCTGGGCGGGATGGCGATTCTGGTGGCCTGGTGGGGCATCTGGCACATCATTGCGGGGTTGTCAGCAGCGTTTATCTTTACGCGCCGTCAACTGCCGGAGCATGAAGCCGCCATGGACAGTTGCACCGGTATCTGATCCGCATGGCACCATGGGGTGTCGAAGGCCAAAGGAAGGACAAACCATGCCGATTCCCAAAGAAATGCAGGCGGTCGTCTACCGCGACGGTCAACTGGCGCTGGCTTCCGTTCCGGTGCCGGCGATCGAGCCGGATGGCGTACTTCTCAAGGTGCTCGATGTCGGGTTTTGCGGTTCTGACCATTCGCTTGTCAAGTCAGGCGGCCTGGCCGAGGACACCATTCTGGGGCACGAGGTCTGCGGGCAGGTGGTGGCATGTGGCGCCGAAGTCCGGGATGTGGCCATGGGCGCCCGTTTTATCGTGCGGCCCACATTCTGCGGCAACTGCCGCGATTGCCGGGCCGGCCGGCCTTATTTTTGCCAGACCGGCCGCCGCTCCATCGGCATAGGCGACATGCCGGGTGCTTTTGCCGCGTACGTCAAGGTTTATCCGGACATGCTCATTCCGGTGCCGGATGCCGTAGATTCCCGGAATGCCGCTTTGGCCGAAGCCTTTGCCGCGGCTCTGCACGGTATCAACTGTCTCACCGTCAACGAGGGACCGGTTCTGGTGATCGGGGGCGGCCCGATCGGCCTGGCGACGGTTGGCCTCCTGAGGATCATGGGTATTGCACCCATCGTCCTTTCCGAGCCGGTGGCGGAAAAGCGTTTCCTGGCGCGTGATTTGGGTGCCGATCATACCCTTGATCCTTTCAAGGACGAGATGGGCCAAAAAGTTTTCGAGATGACCGGCGGGGTGGGGTTTACTGCGATCCTGGAATGTTCCGGGGTGCCGGACAACATCCCGAAAGCCCTGGAATGGGTGGCCCGGGGAGGCGATATTTGTGTCGTCAGCATGATGTTTGCCCCGGCGCCCATTGTTCCCATGATGCTCAATTTCAAGGAAGCGCGGCTGACCGGTTGCTACAGCAATACGCATGCGGAAAACCGAAAATGCCTCCAGTGGATGGCCGAAGGGCGCCTGGATGGCCGGCCGCTGATTACGGATGTCATCGCTCTGGAACAGTTGCCGGGCGTATTCCGGAAGCGGATCGACACCGGGCAGGCCATCAAAGTGCTGGTGGAAACGGATGGTGAAAGTGCATCGCGGGGTATTTGAACGAAAGCCCATGCCACCACTTGGGTGCTGCCAGACATTAGGTTGCAATGATGGGGATTAAACAACGACGCAGAAGAGAAAAAGAACATCGGCGGCGGCAGATTCTGGACGCGGCCCGGGAACTGCTCTTCAGCAAAGGCCTGAATGCCATCTCGGTCAACCAGATCGCACGCCAGGCAGAGCTTGCCGTGGGGACGATCTATTTTTATTTCCGCAGCAAGGAAGAAATTTTTGCCGTTCTTCAGGAAGAAGGCCTTGAACTGCTGCTGAACGATGTTCACCAGGCCCTCGAAAAGGGAACCGACGCCAAGGAGAGCCTGCACCTCATCGCCCAGGCCTACCTCAATTTCAGCCGGGATCAGAAAAATTACTTCGATGTGATCAATTACTTTCTTTCCGCGGCCGATGTCATGTTTGCCCCGGAGATCAAGCAGCAGATCGACCAGCACGGCAACCGCATCCTCATGGTCGTGGAACAGGCCCTGCGGGACGGAATTCAGCAGGGGCATTTCAAGGCGATGGATACCCGGCGTCACGCCCTGCTCTTCTGGGTGATTTTACACGGACTAGTGCCCTTCCGAAAAATGCAGGACACCCTCCTGGCCGGCGATGATCATCTGGCCATGTACGGTTTTGCCGTGGATCATTTTATCGATGGATTGAAGGCTTTCTGACTAATCCGATAGGGCCGCGCCAAGGCAAACGAGCGCACTTTCAAGTGCTGCGCTCAATGCCTCCAAATGCTGCGAAAAGAAATGATCGGCCCCTGGCAACACCTCAAGTTTGGCCCCCGGATTCCAGAGGGGGATTATCCGTTGCAGCATGTCCGGCGGGGCGATATCGTCTCGACTGCCGGTCAAAGCCAGGGCCAGACCGGTCAAGTGCCGGACCCCGCGAAAGTCCATAAAGGCTGTGGGCGGAGACACCATGGTCATGCGGATATCCGCAAGGCGGCCGGTGGCGCAATGGGCGTTGACCCAGGTGCCAAAGGAATACCCGGATAATTCCACCGGGCCGTAACCGCGTTGTTCCAGATAGGCCACGGCCTGCCGCACATCTTCCTGCTCCCCGATACCCTCGTCGTAGCGTCCCTGGCTGCCTTCGACCCCCCGGAAATTAAAGCGCAGCGTCGTATAGCCCTGCTGCTGGAAAACGTGGGCAATGGCTTCGACCACCGGGTTGTGCATGTTGCCGCCATACAAGGAATGGGGGTGGGTGATGACGACCGCCTGAGACCGGCCCGCGTGCAGGCGGCCTTCCAGACGGCAGTTGGACGACGTAAAATGAATGTCGGTTTCCATGGAACCTCTTCGGGGCGTCTATCGGACGCCTTTCATGATGCCCACAATATCCCGGCCGAAAACCTCCTGTCGCCATCGATGCAGATCAGAGATGGCCTTCAGGTCCGCAATGCGCTGGGGATGCTGGATGGCGATGGCCTGCATCAGGGCTTTGTTGAGCATTAAACCGGGGTCGAGTCCCAGGTCTTCCGCTTTTTTATCACGCCATTCTTTCAGCGCGGCCACACGCTCCGGCACCCTTGCCGGCAGGCGAGGCGACCGCTGACGCGGATAGACCGGCAGTTTTGGGGCGGGGAGGTCCTGGGCCACACGGATGGCTTTCAGAAGGGCCTGCCCGTGGATTTTGACCTGTTTCGGACTGAGGGCCTCCGAGCGTTCCAACGCCGCGGGCGTCGTAGGCATGGCCGTTGCGAGCGCCATCAGGGATTTGTTGGAAAAGACTTTGAACAGAGGACGGTCCTTGGCTTTGGCCAGCCGGCGTCGGCACTGCAGCAGGGACTCCAGTGTGGCCAGGTTGCGGGGCTTCAGCCGGCCGGCGCCTTTGAAGTTGAGAAACAGCGGCGTATGGTTCGGCTCGGCCGGCCGGACCTGGCTCAACAGGTCGCATTCTTCCCGCACCCACGTGAGGCGCCCTTTTTCACGCAGTTCCTTTTCAATAACGGCTGATAGCGGAAGAAGGTGATGGACGTCCCCGGCCGCATAATTCATCATGGCTTCGGGCAGGGGGCGTTTGGACCAGTCCTTGCGTTGAAACTTCTTGTCCAGCTGAATGCCGAATCGATTCTGAAGAACCGCATCCAGTCCGGTTTCGTGGATGCCTAAAAAACGCGACGCAAGTTCCGTGTCGAAAAGGTTGTTAACCTCGATGCCGAAATCACGATACAGCGAACGAATGTCGTAATCGGCGCCATGGAGTACCTTGCGAATGCGGTGGTTGGCCATTACCGGTTTCAGGGGCGCGAGGTCGTTAATTTTAAGCGGGTCGATGACCAGGGTTTCTTTATGGGTGGCGATTTGAATCAGGCACACTTTTTCCTGGAAATGATACATGGAGTCCGCTTCAAGATCGAAGGCGATCGCCTTTGCAGCGGCCAGTTGCCGGGCGGCGGTGGCCAGTTCCTTGGGTTGTTCGATCAGTTGATAGCCATCCGGTGTTGATTTAACCATGATTTTGCTTGACCCACTCTGTGCTTTCACTTAAATTTCTAAATTTGCTATCGCCAGCGGTAACTGCGGCAATCTACGATTCCCAATGAAGCGAGGACACAATGGTTAATATAACACTTCCTGACGGGAGCATAAAGAAGTTTGAAACGGCACCCACCGGGCTGGAGGTTGCCCGGTCCATCTCTGAGGGGCTGGCGCGTGATTGTGTGGCCATGGAGCTTGACGGGCAATTGCAGGATATCTACCGGCCCATCGATGCGGACGCGGCCCTGCGGCTGATCACCACCCGGGATGAAGAGGCGCTGGATATCATGCGGCACAGTGCGGCCCATGTCATGGCCCAGGCCATATTGCGCCTGAACGACAAGGCGAAGCTGACCATTGGTCCGGTTATCGATGACGGATTTTATTACGATATCGATATGGAGCCGATTTCGGAAGATGATTTTGCGAAAATCGAAGCTGAGATGCGCAAGATCGTCAAGGAAAAATTGCCCATCCGCCGGGAAGACATCAGCAAAACGGATGCCCTGGTACTCTACAAAGACGAGCCCTACAAGCTGGAAATGATTGAAGACCTTCCGGATAGGACCATTTCCCTTTACCGGCAGGGCGAATTTGTCGACCTTTGCCGGGGGCCGCATGTGCCTCACACCGGTTTTGTCAAAGCCTTCAAGCTGATGAAAGTGTCCGGCGCCTACTGGCGGGCCGATCAGAGCAAGGCCCAGCTGCAGCGGGTCTATGGCACGGCCTATTTCGACAAAAAGGCTCTGAAAGCCTATCTGACCTTTCTGGAAGAAGCCCGCAAGCGCAACCATCGCAAAATCGGCGAGGCCCAGGAGCTTTTCAGCTTTCACGACGAAGCCCCCGGGATGCCTTTTTTCCACCCCAAAGGCATGGTGATGTGGAACCTCTTGCTGGACTTCTGGCGTGAAGCGCACCAGGCCGCCGGCTATGTCGAGACCAAGACCCCCATCATGCTCCAGCGGAAATTATGGGAGCGCAGCGGTCACTGGGAAAATTATCGGGAAAACATGTATACCACCGTGGTGGACGACATCGAGTATGCCATCAAGCCCATGAATTGCCCGGGGGGCATGCTCCTTTATAAAAACCGCCCCCACTCTTACCGGGAACTGCCGCTGCGGGCCGCAGAGATCGGCCTGGTTCACCGCCATGAAATGAGCGGGGTTCTGTCCGGACTTTTCCGGGTGCGGGCCTTCCACCAGGACGATGCCCACATTTTCATGACCCCTGATCAGATCGAAGCGGAAATTCTGGGCGTACTGCGTCTGGTGGAGATCATTTACGGCGCCTTCGGGCTCGGGTTTCACCTTGAGTTGTCCACCCGCCCGGAAAAAAGCATCGGCACCGACGAACAGTGGGAGATCGCCACCAATGGTTTACGGTCGGCTTTGGAGAGCTACCATGCCGACTATCAGTTGAACGAAGGGGACGGCGCCTTCTACGGCCCTAAAATCGACATTCATATCAAAGACGCCCTGGGCCGCACCTGGCAATGCGGCACGATCCAACTGGACATGTCGCTCCCTGAGCGGTTCGACCTGAATTACGTGGACCGTGACAACCAGCGCCAGCGTCCCATCATGATCCACCGGACCGTGCTGGGGTCCCTCGAACGCTTTTTTGGCATCCTCATCGAGCATTTTGCCGGCAAGTATCCGCTTTGGATGACTCCGGTGCAGGCGGTGGTGCTGCCCATCAACGACGACCTGGCCCCCTACGCGGGGTCGGTGCGGGACGACCTGGCCGCCGCCGGTCTGCGGGTCGAGCTGGACGACCGGGCCGAGAGCCTGAACAAGAAGGTGCGGGAGTCGCAATTGCGCCAGATTCCGCTGATCCTGACCATTGGTGCCAAGGAACAGGCGGCCGATACACTTGCGGTGCGAACCCTTGACGGCAAGGTGCGCTACGGCGTCAGCCGGGACGCGTTCCTGGATACTGTTCTGGCTCACATACGGAACCGGAAGCTGGATCTCACCATTTTTGGCGACTAGCGCTGATGGCTGTCGATAACGGCAAGGGGGCCTGAAGCCTGTGGCCCCCTTGAAGAAGAATAAAGTGAACCTCTCCCTGCGTCATCCGGTCATCGCCTGGTCCCTTCTGGCGGGTTATTGCCTGCTGATGTTCATCCAATCGTCCCTGCCGTCACCGGACATGGGGCCGGATCTGCCCCTGCAGGATAAATTCGCCCATCTGGCGGCCTATGCCGTCATGGGGTTTCTGGCCTGCCGCGCCGGGGCGACTCTGCGGGTTTTGCAGGGGGCTTCGGCCGTTTTCCTGGCCGGTTTCCTGTTTGCCGTCCTGTTTGGCCTGAGCGATGAATGGCACCAGTCCTTCGTGCCGGAACGAATGGCCGACGGGTGGGACCTGGTGGCGGACGCCCTCGGCGCGCTCGTCGGGGCCGGGTTTTATGCCTGGCGCTGCCGGCGGTCGGATCCCCCCGTTAAATAACCCCTTCCATACAACCCTTCCTCCACTTGATACGAATCGGTAATCGGATTTTCTTGCACGTCATTTAGCCCTGTCCTTCTTTACCGTCGGTGCGTTCCTTTCCGGAATAGGAAAAGACTGACCGTCAGCGTCTTGAGGAGAGATGAAATTCATCTTGAAAAATAGTACAAATGTACTAAAATAATACTGCACTTTATTTAATGGTGTTAATCACATTAAGGAAATTCTGATGGCCAGGATATCGACACCTGAAAGTAGGGGTAAAAATCCTAAGCAGCAACGTTCTGAAAAAACCCGTCAAAGGATTCTGGACGGATTGCGGGAAATCCTGATCGAATCTGGGTACGGCGGTCTGACCATGCGGACGCTGGCGGATAAGTGCGGTATCAGCGTCGGCAACCTCACCTACCATTTCTCCAACAAAGAAGAGCTGGTTTACGCGTTTTTTGATGATCTGCTGGAGAAATTCAAAACCACGGATGATCCGTTCATCGCTGGTTCAGAGTCCACCCGGGAGGGGGTCATGGCGTCTGTCACCCGGGGGATTCGGCACAAGTTGCAACCGGACGACCAGCATTTAAAACGTGAGATACAGGCCATGGCATGTCATGATGCTTTGATCGCCGATGCCCTGTCAAAAACCAGGACGGCGACCGGGGAGTTGCTGGCGGATTTGTTGGCCCGGGTCTTTCCAGGGGCCGCGCGTCATGATTTGGAAAAGTGTGTTGTCATGATTGGCTTCTTCATAGAAGGGGCGCCCATTTTATTCGGCAAGGCTGGCCAGCGTCAGGTTTGTCTGGAGGAGATTTTGCCGCTGGTTGAACAAAGCCTCGACCGGCTTTTTGAAGATCTGGAAACTACATCGATGATCCCGGACAACCCCCGTCCGGATTGTTGAAATTGGAGGCGGCCCACCACGGACCGCACCCGCAATAAGGAATGAAGGATGAGCGACCAGGACGCCTTTTTCCATGAAGCGACCCTGCTGATTTGCGGCAGTTTCCGCATCGAGCAGGCGCTTTTTCAGACGCTCCAGTATCTCCGCCAGTACATGCCGGCAGAATCATTGTATCTGAGTGCACTGGATAGTTCTCGCGGACGAATTAACGTGATTGCCCGGGCGGACGGCAACGGTGGCGGTGTGCGCTGTACCTACAGTGTGCCGCTTTCGGCAGCGTCGCGGCGAAAAATGGTCACCGAGCTGTTGGACCTGCGGGAGAGGATTATCAACGCCCCCGATAGGGATCCGATGGCACAGGATTGGTCCCGCTACCATGAAAAACAGCCGGCAGGCTATTTGGGCATGACGCTACGACTGGAAGATGGCGGTTTCGGGGTGCTGGCCGTGGAGGCGGGCTTGAGCGAAATCTTTCAGCCCGTTCATGCCGAGCGTCTAGCGCTTCTGCGCAAGCCTTTCGAGATAGCTCTGGCCAGTGCCATGAAAAATAGGGGCGATATCAACAATACGGCGTCCGAATCCCCGCTGGTCTCCTGCGATGAGCAACTGCCGGCCTCTGGTGGAAATAAGATCGTCGGGGCCGATAGCGGCCTTCAGGATGTCATGACGCTGGCCCGCAGTGTCGCCAGAGTCCGCACGCCGGTGCTCCTGCTGGGAGAAACCGGCGTGGGCAAGGAAGTCATTGCCGATGCGATCCACGGGCTATCGCCCCGGGCGGCCGGCCCCATGAAGAAAGTCAACTGCGGGGCAATTCCCGCCTCGTTGATCGACAGCGAGCTCTTCGGTCACGAAAAAGGAGCCTTTACCGGTGCTCTGCGCCGTCGGCCGGGCTGGTTCGAACGGGCCCACGGCGGGACGATCTTTCTGGATGAAATCGGCGAATTGCCCCCGGAGGCTCAAGTCAAACTGCTGCGGGTGCTCGAGTCCGGTGAGATTGAACGGGTCGGCGGTACGGAAAGCATGCCCATCGATATTCGTATGATTGCCGCCACCCACCGGGATCTGGCGGAAATGGTCACAGCCGGAACTTTTCGGCAGGACCTGTGGTTTCGGATTAACGTTTTCCCAATCCACATCCCGCCGTTGCGGCAGCGGATTGACGACGTCCCTCAGTTGGTCACGCATTTCCTGGAGCGCAAATGCCGGGATTTGGGTCTGCATCCTATCCCTGTGGTGGCGCAAAAGGAAATTGACCGCCTCACTTGCTATGACTGGCCCGGCAATGTGCGGGAGTTGGAGAACGCGGTCGAACGGGCTTTGCTGCTGGCCCGGGGAGCCCGGCTGTCATTTCAGGGCCTGTTACCCCAGCCCCAGCACCGGGCCGTCTCGGCGTTGGAACCCGGGCCGGATGATTCCCTGCCCGGCTCCCTGGAGGGCGTGATGGCAAACCACATACGCAATGCCCTGCGACTGACCAACGGCCGCATCCACGGGCCGAACGGGGCGGCAAATTTCTTGGGCATCAACCCCAGTACCCTGCGCAGCCGTATGATCAAACTGGGTATTCCCTTCAGACAGAAAAATTCCGCGTGATGATAGCTGATTCTCAATCCAGGATTTTGGCGACCGCCATGATGAGACAAGGCCCTTTGCGAAGAGGTGGCGGGAAGTCATCGCCACATGGATCTACGGTGAGGAAGACAGCGCCTTAAGCTGGTTTCCGGGTTATGTAGGCACGCCTTTTCCATTGTCGGTGATAATGTAGCGGCGATAGTCTTGTGGCCACTTAAAACTGTACAAGGGGATATTGCTCCGATATTTGTTCAAGCAACGCCCTAAAAAAGGCCGGGAAAGAGTTAAAGGTTCTCTCCCGGCCGTAACAGGGGCTGAGGCTGCAGTGATGGCGATACGGGAGCGTTAGAAGCTGAGGCTCAGGCGAGCGCCGAACTCATATGGATCGTCGTCGTTGTCGCCATCAGCGGAAATGGCATCGCCGGCCCACAGGTAAGCGCCGACCAGATCCAGGTTCAGGCCTTCCACGAGTTCATAGGTGACCTTGACGTCCAGCTCGGTCCCCAGTTCGTCTTCTTCAACACCAGGAGCGAAAACGACGTCTTCTTCCAGTTCGGCATACCACAGATCCACGGTCACTTTCAGTTTGTCCATGGGTTTGATGGTGGTACCCAGGTTGACGGCCATTACGTTCTGGACATGGTCGCCCGGGGTGTTGACGGGGTTGTTGTTGTCGAAGATCCCCAGACCCATGATTTCCGACCAGTAGTAGGAGCCGCTGGGGCAGAAGAACGTGTCGATGTCGCTGTCAAGCGCATCGTCGTCGCCCGGGGTGTACATGACCTGGCCGTGGATGTCGAACATGTCGAAGCCGACGCTGCCGCCGACGGCGACCAGCCAGCCTTTGAGATCCAGGTCGCTGAGACCGGCCGTATTCTGTTCGACGTCACCGGTCTGGCCCACGAGGGTGGCCCAGATGCCGAAGTTGTCGAAGGACGCATCGAAATCAAACCCGTAGGTGAACAGTTCCACTTCGCCCCAGAAGCCGGGTGTGATGACAGCCGTGCCCGGGACATTGGCAAAGAGGCCGAGACCGGCGAGGGTGTTCAGCTCGGAAGAACGCGAGTAGGAAATGCTGGGTTTGATGGAGATGTTTTCGCTGAAGTAGATCGCCGAGCTCAGGGTGTAGGCGTCGATGTCTTCGTTGTTGCCCGTGCCGGCGCCGCCTTCGAAGTTTTTCAGCCAGGAACCGGCCAGAACCACGTTGTCCAGCACTTTCCAGCGGGCGATGATGCCGGAGGCATCGTCGGAAATGTAGAATTCACGGAACAGGGCGTAGGGCTGCACACCCACGGTGACGTTGACCGGGCCCAGGTTGAAATCCGCATAGCTGTTCTTGACTTCGACCGCGATCGCGTCGGCGCCGACACGGCCATAACCCGTTGGGTCGCCCCAGACCGCGTCCATCTCGAATTTGTTGACGAACTTCAGGTTGTCGTTAAGCTTGGCAGTGTAGTAGAGACGGGTCCGGGTGTCGGTCCGGCGCAGGTTGGTGGCGTCGTCGTCTTCACCGTTGAAGTGTCCCTGGTTCATAAAACGGGTACGCCAGTAACCACCGAATTCGTTCTCCAACGCGGCGGCCGGAACAGTCAGGGCAATGACCAGAACAGCGGCCAGTGCCAGAATCGAAAACTTCTTCATTCGTATTCCTCCTTGGGTGTTAATGGGTAACGATCAAACCATACACTTATACCTAACCCCTATCGATCCACTCGGCCTTGATCTGAAGGGCCGAATGACATCGCAACCTTATGAATTGTTTCCAAGCAGTATGCGTGCCAGTTTGAAGATGTCTGTAAATATTGAAGTTTTCGATTCTGGAGTGAAGGAATCGCGAAATAGCGCAAAAGTTATTGTGAAATATCGCAAAGGAAGGGGGGCGTTGTTTTTTAACCGTGCGGCCCCAATCGAACAGCAGGCAGGGATAGGGTGGGATCCTTTTTCTGGGGCCTGCTTACCAGAGCGTATTCTTTTACAAAGCCAATACGACTTATGGAGAAACCTGGTTTAACCCTATGTCTTTTGCCGGCAGATGGTCATATTGGCCCGGCACATTGATCTCAATGGCTGTCGGCAGTTGCCAAGGACAAATGGTGAAATCAGGTCTCTCGCTCTCCAATAGCGACGATTTCCCTCGTTGACAAGCCCCCTTGTTTTCTATAAAAAATTGGGTTCATGCGTGGCATGCCCCATGGGGAGGGGGTGCCCAGGTTAAGCTCATATGACCGGCCACGGCCGAGGATAGCGCAGCTTCAAGCGATTCCGTACCGAAAAGGGGAAAACCATGGCAGATCAGAACCTGTTGGTGATGAACGGGAACGAATTCACCTTTGAACCGGGCGAAACGATTCTCGACGTGGCCCGGCGCAACAGCATCGACATTCCCACCTTGTGCCATCTGAAAGGCACGACCCCCACCGGCGCCTGCCGTGTCTGCGTGGTGGAAGTGGAAGGGGCCCGGACGCTGTTGCCGGCCTGCGCCACACCGGCGGGCAAGAATATGGTGATCCAGACGGAATCGCCCAAAGTGGTGGAAGCCCGCCGAACCATCATCAAGCTTCTCCTGGCTTCGGGGAACCACAATTGCGCCGCCCGGGGATCGGACGAACAGGACTGGACCGCCTTCCAGCTGGGCGTGGCCGAAGACGACCGCAGCGATCAACTCTGCCCGGTCTGGGGGGATTGCCAGCTCCAGGACCTGGCCTACCGCTACCAGGTGACCGGCGAGGGTCTGCCCGGCACGGTGGTCAACTATCCCCTGGAGGATGTTAACCCGTTTATCGTGCGGGATTTTTCCCGCTGTATTTTATGCGGCCGCTGCGTGCAGGCCTGCAACGAGGTCCAGGTCAACAAGGCTATCAGTTTCGGATTCCGGGGATCGGAAACCAAAATCATTGCCGCCGGCGACAAGCCGCTGAAGGATTCCGACTGCGTCTTCTGCGGCGAGTGTGTCCAGGTTTGCCCGGTGGGCGCATTGGTGGAAAAGAATGTTCGCTACGCGGTCAGACCCTGGGAAACCGAGCGTGTGCGGACCACCTGCACTTACTGCGGTGTCGGCTGCCAGATTCATTTGCACGTCCGGGACAATCGCGTGGTCAAAGTGACCGGGGTGGAAGATGTCGCGCCCAACTATGGCAGCCTGTGCGTCAAGGGGCGCTTCGGCTACAATTTCGTTGGCGCACCGGACCGGTTGACCCGGCCCCTTGTTAAGAAGGAGGGCGAATTCCAGGAAGTCGAGTGGAATGAAGCCCTGGATTTCATTGCCGGCAAGCTGACCGCCATCAAAGAAGCCCACGGGCCGGACAGCATCGGGGTGCTGACATCCGCCCGTATCAGCAACGAAGAAAACTACGTGGCCCAGAAGTTTGCCCGGGCGGTGCTCAAGACCAACAACGTGGACCATTGCGCCCGTCTCTGACATAGCTCCACCGTGGCCGGTCTGGCCGCAGCATTCGGTAGCGGGGCAATGACGAATACCATCGCCTGTGTCGAGAAAGCCGATGTCATCCTCATCACCGGCTCCAATACAACGGAGAACCATCCGGTCATTTCCGCCGGCGTCAAACGGGCGGTGTCCTCCGGCCGGACCCGTCTCATCGTGGTGGACCCCCGCCGCATCAAGATCAAGGAATTCGCCGATCACTACCTCCGTCCCAATCTCGGTACGGATGTGGCCTGGATCAACGGGATGATGCACGTCATCATCGCGGAAGACCTGCATGACAAAGCCTTTGTGGCCGAGCGCACCGAGGGCTTCGAAGAGCTGAAGGCCATGGTGGCCAAATATACGCCGGAATATGTGGAGGAAATTTCGGGCATCCCGGCCCAGCAACTCGTGGAAGCGGCCCGACTCTATGCCCAGGCCGGTGTGGGCAGCATCCTTTACTGCATGGGGATCACCCAGCACACCTGCGGTACGGACAATGTCAAATCCCTGGCCAACCTATCCATGCTCTGCGGCAATCTCGGCATGCCGGGCGGCGGGGTGAATCCCCTGCGGGGCCAGAACAACGTCCAGGGCGCTTGCGACATGGGGGGGCTGCCCAACGTCTTTACGGCCTACCAGCCGGTGAACAACGAGGATGCCAGCCGTAAAATGGGAGCGGCCTGGGGCCTGGACGGATTGTCCACCAGCATCGGCATGAAAGCCACCGAGATGATCCCGGCCGCCCATGACGGGCGTTTGAAAGCCCTCTACGTCATCGGGGAAAACCCGTTGGTGTCCGATCCGGATCTCAACCATGCCGAAGACTGCCTGGGACACCTCGAGCTGATGGTGGTCCAGGACCTTTTCATGACCGAAACCGCCCGCATGGCCGACGTGGTGCTGCCCAGCCGGTGTTTTGCCGAAAAGGACGGCACCTTCTCCAATACCGAGCGGCGTGTCCAGCGGGTTCGCAGGGCCGTGGAGGCCCCGGGGGAGGCCTGGGACGACTGGAAAATCTTGACCGAACTGTCCGACCGCCTGGGGTATCCCATGGACTATGCCGACAGCGAGGCCATTTTCGAGGAAATCCGCCAGGTGACGCCGAGCTACGCCGGGATTACCTACCAGCGCATCGACCGGGAGGGGTTGCATTGGCCCTGCCTGAACGAGGAGCACCCCGGAACGCCCGTCCTGCACAGCGCCCAGTTTACCCGGGGCAAGGGGCTGTTCCACGCCATCGAGTGGCAGCCGCCGGCCGAGGTGACGGACCAGGACTACCCGCTGTACCTCACCACCGGGCGTATCCTGTACCACTACCATACCGGCACAATGACCATGCGGTCGAAGGACCTGATGGAGCGGGCGCCGGAAAGCTTCGTGGAAATTTCGCCCCAGGATGCGGCCACCTATGGTGTGGCCGATGGCGATCGCATCAGCATTGCATCCCGCCGGGGACAGATCGATGCCCAGGTGAAGGTGTCCCGCAAGGCCGTCACCGGAACGGTTTTCATCCCCTTCCATTATGCCCAGGGGGCCGCCAACAAGCTGACCAATGCGGCCCTGGATCCCGTATCCGGCATTCCCGAATACAAGGTGTGTGCGGTGAAGCTGATGCCCGGATCCTGAACCGTCATCGTTTCCCGCCCGCGATTCAACTGAAAAGCCCCCGGCCTGTCAAAGGGCGGGGGCTTTCTTGTTGGAATCGATGCGGCGCTATTAGGATTGGGGCTATTTGTCCTTGTAGCGGGCGGCGTATTCGTCCTGAACGATCATCCGGCGGGTCTGGTTCTGCCATTGCATGGCCGGCTTGATTTTTTTGATGTCGTCCAAACGGTTTTGGGCTTTCAGACGGTTGTAGATATCCTGCCAGGCACAGGGGATATCGTTGCTGACTTCGCAATTGCCGTTGTTGGTGCCGCCGCAGGGGCCGTTGAATAGACCCTTGGCGCAGCGTGTGATGGGGCAGATGCCGGCCGTGTAGCCCAGAACACACTCGCCGCAGGCCCGGCAGCGTTCTTCGGAAACCCCGATTTCACGATCGACCCCGATGGCGATGGTATTGACCGCCGGGAAGACCGGTTTGTCCGGGTAGCGTTCGGCCAGAAGCTGCACGCCCGCGCCACAGGCCATGGACATGAGGCAGTCGTAGCGCGCCACGCGGGCATCCAACGCCACCAGAAAGGCTTCGTTGCACTGGCGCTCGACGGTGAATCCGTCTACGCGGGTGGCCTTGTTGTCATTTTTCAACACGAGGTTCAGTTTGGCATTCAGGAGATTGACTTCTTTTTGGCCGCCGGCCAGGCAGACGGATACACAGCCGCCGCAGCCGATGTTCAGAACGCGGGTATAGTCTTGAATCGCCTGCTTGATTTCTTCCAGGGGTTTTCTCTTGGCTTTAACCACTTGCGACCTCCAAGGTGGATGAATTACGAATGTTCGCTCAATCTTCCGGTAAATGGCAGGCCCCGCACATTTCAGGGCCGGAAGCTTCGCCGGCTTTGCGTGTATCGATATGACACCCCATGCACTGGCGGTGATACGCTTTTTGTCGATCCAGGTCGGCCTGGTCATTATGGCAGGTGGCGCAGCGGACATCGGGGTTGCCTTCTTCGAGCGTATCCTCGTCCAGGACGTTGGCGCCGTCCTTGTAGTCGTGATGGCAATCCAGGCATTCATAGAGCCCCATGTGCAAATCGTGGGAAAATGGGACCGCTGTCCGCTGAACCGTGATGTCTTCGCCCGTGTTCAGGCGCATTTCTTCGTCCTGGGCGAAAGAGATGGTTGACAGGCCTAATCCGATAAAGGCCAGACAAATGGCCGTTGCCAATACCATGGGTCGTTTGTTTGAAATCATTTCCGTCGCAGTACCTTTCTGATCAACTTCAATGGCGTTCCGGAGCCGGGGGGCAACAGGTGCCTACTCGGCCGGCTGCTCAAGGTCGCTCCACTGGAAGTATACATCCTGGGAGCGGCAGATGCTGCGGGCAAAGGCGATCATTTCCGGGATGTCGATGCCCAGGGGGCAATAGCATCGGGTGCACAGAACGCATCGTCGCCAGACGATTTCGCTGATTTCCTCGAAACCGGCCCGGTCGATCTTGCCCTTTTTCTTATAGAGTTTCCCCAGAGAATTGATGACCTTGTGGGACGGCATGTAACGGGGATCTTTGTCATGGACGTGATACAGAAAACAGCTGTCGGCGCACAGGCTGCAATGGGCACAGACCCGCAGGGCCGTTTTCATTTTGTCCTGATGGTGATCCAGCATTTGCCGGACTTCTTCATGATTGATGGGCGCTTGACTGTTCGAGCTCATTCCTGTCTCCGCTGGATGGCGGCGCTTAGCGCCAGATACGGCTTCCGCCGGTACCCAGAGTGTTTTCGTGTACCAGCACGAACCGGTTGATGAAAAAATAGGGCATGTGGACCAGTTTGGTGAACGGTACGGCCATCAACATGATTTCGCCGGCCAGCATATGCAGGAGGATGACCGTGTCATAATCGAAAAGATGATGGTAGGCCAGAAACCCGGTGATAAATGGCGCCGTTGCAATGAGCAGCACCACATAATCATAGGCCGTTGAGATGGCGCGCACGCGGTCCACAAAGATCCGGCGCAGCAGGAAGAAAATTCCGCCGGCAATGACAATCATAGTGAGACCATCGGCCACCGCTTCCGGCAGGCTGGGCAGACTCGCGTGCCAGGCCAGGTCCAGCAGGACGTTGTGCCCCAGAACGAAAAGCGGCGTCAGCACCAGGGCCAGGTGGAACACCGTTGTAACGGAGACCATCACCGGGTTGACGCCCACTACGCTCAACTTCACGCACTGCCACCAGGTAAGCTCAGGCTCGGCGGGCGACTCGTCAGGTTCTTTGGGCGGTTTGCCGAACGGTACGCGCACCTGGTAGCGTTCTTTGGGTCGGCTCAAGCGATAGAATCGGACCACCTGGTAAATGGTGCCGAGGATGAAAACCAGGAAAGCGATCCACACCAGTGGACCCCTGATAAAATCGTACATGGACATCTCCCCAAACATTCCGCCCTCAAGAACGGGCAATGAAGTGCGCACACTGTGGCGCACCGGGCGCCGGTGCGGTGCGCTGTCGGTTATACCTCCGGCCGGGGGAGGACACCGGCCCGTTCCGCAATTTCCGGAACCTTGTGCTCCCATTCGATGGCCATGAGGTGGATACCGGCCACGCCTTTCATTTCCTTGAATTCTTCGATCTGTTCGCAGGCCATCTTGATGCCTTCGTCGGCTTGTTTTTTCTTGTCGACGCCCTGAAGCCGTTTGATGACCTCATCGGGTACATCCATACCCGGCACCTTGCTCTTCATGTAGCGGGCCATACCGAGGCTCTTCATGGGGGTTACGCCGGCCAGGATATAGGTTTTTTCAGTCAGCCCCATGTCGTTGGCCTGCCGTACCCACTCGCGCATTTTGTCCATATTATAGATGCACTGGGTCTGGATGAAATCCGCCCCGGCTTCGATCTTCTTGGCCAGGCGGTGGACGCGCCATTCGAAGGGCTCTGCAAAGGGGTTGGCGGCCGCGCCGATGAACATCTGGGGGGACCCGTCCATCTTGGCGCCGCTCAGGAAAAGCCCTTCGTCGCGCATGCGTTTGGTCATACCGATCAACTGAATCGAATCGATGTCATACACGCCCTTGGCATTCGGATGATCGCCGAATTGCTGGTGGTCGCCGGAAAGGCAGAGCATGTTGCGGATGCCGTGGGCATAGGCGCCGAGGATGTCGGCCTGCATGGCCAGGCGGTTCCGGTCACGGCAGACCATCTGGTAGTTGGGCTCCAGGCCCTCCTGGATGGCAATCAGCGCGGCGGCCCAACTGGACATGCGCACCATTGCGGTCTGGTTGTCGGTGATATTGACCGAATCCACCATTCCTTTGAGTGGAGCGGCTTTCTCGCGGACATGTTCGACATTTGCGCCTCGCGGGGGCCCCAGTTCGCCGGTAAAGGCGAAGTGCCCTGCTTTGAGAATTTTGGCAAGATTGCTTTCGCTCATAGATTTGTCCTCTGTTGCCAGTGCGATCCGGTAGATTCCTCGACAGTGTTTGTGGTTTTCAAGGCATTCGCGGTCATTACATTTCTCTATCGCTGCCATTTAGAATTTCGCGAATATGGCACAATCGCCAGTCCAGTGTCAAGGCGATGAAGAGAAGATCAGTGACAATATCTATCTGAAAAAAATGTAACATTTTGAATATGAGCCAAAGGATGAATGGTATTCATAAATATCCGCAATAGGGAGTGCGATGGGTAAAAATGCACCGTGTGGGGTTGGAATACCGCTATATGTGGGGCAAAATACCCCATCGGTGTTGCTAAAACCGTTGCCGGTTGTCGGGTTTGACGGTTGGGGACCTAAATTTAGCTGAATTAACAAAGCGTTATATGTTTTTGGCGAATTTTCAAGACGGTTGGCACAGCACTTGAAATGTGTAGGGTCGCAAGATGATGCGAAATTTATTAACCCTACAACGGAGGATAGCATGAAGAAGCAAACACTGATCAATGGAATCGTCGTGGCAGCGGTTGTGTTCATTCTGGGATACGGTGCCAATGCCTTTGCCGGTTGGGGCCGCGGCAGTGGCTACGGTGGCTGCGGGGGACCCGGCGGGCGCTGGGGCGGCGGCTACGGTGCGGCCACCCTGAGTCCCGAACAAACCAAACAAATGGAATCCCAGCGCCAGGCGTTTTTTGACGACACGGCCGATCTCCGCCAGGAAATTTACCAGAAAGATCTGGACTTGCGTCGGGAACTGGCCAAGGAAACCCCGGATGCCGCCAAGGCGAAAGGTTTGCAAAAAGCATTGTCCCAACTGGAAGCGCAATTGGACGAAAAGCGTATCGACCATATGATGGCCATGCGCAAGATCAACCCGGAGGCCGGGCGTGGCCGTTACGGAAGGGGCGGAAAGGGGCCCGGCTACGGGAACTGCCCCGGAGCTGGTGGTGGCGCCCGCTGCTGGTAAGCCCAGCCGGGTTCAACCCGAATATCATCGCAAAGGCGCATGGCCGAAAAATGCCATGCGCTTTCCAAAATTCATTGTGTAGAAAAAATTTCATGAAATGTTCGGGTTAACAGCAGGCCGTCGGAGACTTCACGCTTCAGGCCAGCCCATAGCGCTTCAGTTTGAGATGCAGCGTTTTGCGGTTGATTCCCAACCGGCGGGCGGTTTCACTCTTGTTGCCGCCGGTTTCCGCAAGCGTGGCCTTAATCGCTTTTTTTTCGATGGACTCCAGCGACTGCATGCCATCCAGGGCGAGCATCCTATCTCCGGTCACCGCTGGTTCGGACGAAGCGCTGTCGCGGTCGGGCGATATGCTCAACGGCAGTTCGCGTTCAGTGATATAGTCGCCGGTGATCAGGATCACGGCCCGTTCGACGGCATTCTCCAGTTCGCGTACATTGCCCGGCCAGTCGTGCCTGATCAAAAGGTCCATGGCCCGAGGGGTGAAGCCCTTGATCTCTTTCCGGTTGCGTGAAGCAAATTGTTTCATGAAATGCTGGGCCAGCAACGGGATATCCGCGTGGCGGGCCCTGAGGGGCGGCATGTCCACGGTCACGACGTTCAACCGGTAGAAAAGGTCTTCCCGAAATTTTCCCTGCTTGACTTCCCCGGACAGATCCCGGTTGGTGGCGGCCAGGATGCGCACATCGACGTGCAGGGTTTCGTCGCCGCCGACCCGCTGCAATTCGCGCTCCTGGATCACACGCAGAAGTTTGGCCTGCATGGCGGGTGACGTCTCGCCGATTTCGTCGAGAAACAAGGTGCCCCCATCGGCCTGGCGGAAACGCCCCTCCCGGCGTTTGTCCGCTCCGGTAAAAGCGCCTTTTTCGTGGCCGAAAAGCTCGGATTCCAGGAGGGTGTCCGCCAGGGCTGCGCAGTTGACCACCACAAACGGTTTGGATCGGCGGGGGCTGTTGAAGTGAATGGAGCGGGCAATCAGTTCTTTCCCGGTCCCGCTTTCACCGGTAATCAGAACCGTTGCTTCGGACGGCGCCACCATGGCCACCATATCGATAAGGGCGCGCATGGGCGGGCTGCTGCCGATGATGTTCTGCCAGTCGAATTCCTCCCGAAGTTTTTGCTTGAGCCGGCGGTTTTCATTTTTCAGCCGGGTGTGCTCCATGGCCCGCTCAACGGTAAGACGAAGCGTGTCGAAATCCAGGGGTTTGGTGAGATAATCATAGGCCCCGGTTTTCAGGGCGTCCACCGCTGTCTGAACGGATGAATATGCCGTCATGATCAGGACGGGGATGGCGGGATTGTGGGCCTTAATCCGCTTGAGCGCCGCGATCCCGTCCATCTGTGTCATGCGGACATCCATGAGAATCAGGTCGAAGGGCTGGGTCTTGACTTCATCGACCGCAGCCGATCCGTCTTCCGCCACGGTCACACGATAGCCCCAGCTGCGAACAAGGGTTTTCAGGGTCGTCAGGTGGCCGATGTCGTCATCGACGACCAGTAGGTGGGTTTTATTCGGCACGGGTAACCTCGCTGTTGGTGGGGATGGCGTTGGCGGCCGGCAAGGGGGGCAGGGTAATATGGAAGCGCGCGCCCTCGCCTTGCCGGCTCTGCACATCAATACGCCCGCCGTGCGCTTCGACGATCTTGTGGACGATGGCCAGACCGAGCCCCGTTCCCTTGGGTTTGGTGGTGAAATAGGGATCGAAGATCTGGGACTGCATTTCGTCTGCAATGCCCGGCCCGGTGTCACGGATATCCAGATGAAGGGCGGCGTCTTCGTCAACTCGCGCTCGGATGATGATCCGCCCCCCCGCCGGCATAGCCTGGATGGCGTTGAGATAAAGGTTCAGGATGCACTGGGAAAAACGATCACTATCCATAAGCGGCCGGTAGTCGGGGGGGAGGTCGATGTCCTGCCGGACAACAATGCTTTTAGCCGCCGCATCCGGGGCGATCAGTTTCAGGCAATGGGACAGCAGTTGCGGGATATCGGTCGGCCGCCGGTTCAGTTCGGATGGACGAGCGAAATCCAGCAGCGCGCTGATGGCGCGGTTCAGCCGGTCGACCTCACCGGTCATCACCCGGGCGGCTTCCCGGTCTTCGCTGCCTTCCGGAAACTTGTTGCCGAAATAAGTGGCCATGCCTTTAATGGAGCTCAGGGGGTTGCGGATTTCGTGGGCCACACCGGCGGCCAGTCCTCCCAGGGCGGCCATTTTCTCCGTGCGCCGCAGGGTCGCCTGCAGTTGCCTGATTTCAGCCAGATCGCGCAGGATGATGACGTGGCCAACGAAATGTCCGTCTTCATTGACGATGCAGCTGGCGCTGACACTCACAGGGACGGTCCGGTCGGGCGCAAAGGGGCATTCCATCTCCTGCTCGATGATTTTTTGGCCCCGGGTCAGGGCATCCTGCAGATGGCTCCAGTGGGCCGGCAGTACGTCTTCCGGACGGCGGCCCCGCGCCTGGTCGAACCCGATGCCGGTGATGTTCGCCGCCGCAGCATTGAAAAAGGCGATTTTTCCCTGGTGGTCGGTGGCAATCAGTCCCACCGGCAGGCTGGTGACCACTTCCCGGGCAAAGGCACTGGCATCCTGCAGCGATCGCGCGGCGCTACGGTAGTGATGCGCCCAGAAGATGGAGATGAATCCCGCAACCCCCAGCAGTACCAATACCCCCGAAATGGTGATCGTGTTGCGGATATCCTCCCGGCGGGCGTCTTCGAAGGGCGCCATGTCAAAGCCGGCCAGGATGATCTGGTCACTATTTGCAGGATCGCCGGGGAAGCACCAGTCCGTGTTTCCCTGCCCGGACATGCCGGGGGGGCAGAACCGGTCCTGGTGACGTCCCCCCATGCCGCGGCGGTTCCCCCGCCCAGCACCCTGCAGGGGCTTGAACAGGCGGTAGACCTCAAAGGTCTGCGGGCCGTTTGCCTGTTTTGTAAGGCGCCAGCGTTCTCCCTCTCCTGCTGCCGGGAGATCGGCCAGCACGCGCCCGATTTTGGCACGGTCATTGTGGGCCAGGATTCGGCCGTCGCGGTCAACGACCATCAGGTATACGATATCCGGCTGTCGCGCCGTCTCCTCCAGCAGGCGCTGGACCTGGTTCCCCCCCCACATCATGCCCATCATGCCGGTTCGGGCGCCGGCCTCGAAGGCCTTGATCAACGCCGCGCCCTTTTCATTCAAAATGCGGGACATGTGCTGGGCTTCACGGTTGATATTGCGCACGGCCAGGGCCACGACCACCAGCAGCAGAATGGATGCCGTAGCGACGACGATCCAGGGCGATGGGAAAAATTTGAAGCGTTCGGGGTTATCGGATTTAAGCATGGCGCCGTTCCCGCTGACGATTGATATGTGCATTTGAAATTAGGGGTTGTGGGGCATTTGTAAACAGTTGACGGTTGGTAATGAAGCGCAACCGGGTAAAAATGCCCCATATGGAATCAGAGAGGCATATCGGTAGGATGGGTTACAAAAAAAATGCCATGGTTTCTTTTTTTGAACCATTTGGCCGCTGCGCGTTACCCATTGCTAAAGCCTGATCGAAAACGTCAATTCACCTGATGGCAAGGCAAGGGGGCGACATGAACATCTGCAAACCATGGATCGAAATGATGGTATTTTTCCTTCTCGCTTTGGCTGCCATGACCTTGCCGGCCATGGGGGCAACAACCCGCTGCTTACCGTCAGGCCGCCATGAAGTGGTCCGGCCGACGTCCGACGGCAGGACGGAAACTGGAAAATTGTCGACGGTTCTCACTGGCTGTTCGATTTTGACCAGAACGAAGCCGAGGCCCGCCAAACCCTGCACATTATCCGCAAACATGGGTTTACCCGATCCTGCTTCGTGGGGCGTCCCGATCCGGACTTTACCTACCTGCGGCGATGATATGGCCAAAGGACTCCGCCCGGACTGACACTGCCGGCCGGAGGCCATCGATCTCGGAGAGGGTTTCACGCGTTATGGCGCGGAATCCTCTCATCCGTTTGCAGTGTCCTGCATTTAGCGCTGACCAGGTTGTCGCTGCTGTATAGGATGCGTTTATGTCTTCATTCAACCGCCACAAGTGGCGCCAATTTTCCCGTTCCGCACCATAACCTGCCCTGCTCCGGTGGCGGGTTCCTTTCCGGCCGCCCGCCTGTCAATTGACACTCCCGGGTCTTCTTGGCATACTCTCAGAAGCGTTGGTGCGCGCTGTCTAACCCGAATCGTTGCCTAAAATTTCTTGCGTTGAAAAAACTTCATGCAATGTTCGGGCTGAAAGCCTGGGGAAAGATGCCCTCTGTTTTCTTTTGCCAATTCCCCTGAAGCGCGGACGCCCGCCTGAAAGACCACCATTGGATATTGGAAAGAGGGCAAGGCCCCGGGAGAAACCGGGGTTGTTCCAGCATCTCCCCATTGCCCGCTAGGGTTTCTTGTTTCGGCAACCCGGGAATTATTTGAACCTTTTGACAACCGGAAACGACACATGAATAAAGGGATCGCTGCTGCACCGGAAACCCGCCTGCTCGCCAAAGTGGCCCAGGGCGACCATGCGGCCTTCAGAGAATTGTACGAATCCATGTCTCGGAGTGTTTATTTTTATCTTTACCGGATACTCCGTGATGAAAGCCTGGCGGAAGACGTCCAGGTGGAAGTTTTCACTCAGGTCTGGAAGGGCGCCGCCCGGTTCCGCGGTCGATCCAAAGTGAAGACATGGGTTTTCGGGATTGCCCGGAACCTGGCCATGAACGCGTTGCGCAAAAACCGGCACCATGCCAACATCGACGATTACCAGCATATCGCCGATGAGAACCAGCCGAATCCGGACGATGCCGACCGGAGGTGGTTGCTGCAAAAGGCCATGGGCATGGTGTCCGACAAGCACCGGGAGGTTCTGGATTTGGTGTTTTTCCAGCAGATGAACTACCAGGAGATCGCTGAGATTTTGGCGATATCGGTCAACACGGTTAAAACCCGCGTGTTTTATGCCAAATCGGCGTTAAGGAAAGCGATCGGAAAGCTTGGGGTAGCGTACGATGAAATATGACACCGAAACATTGCGCGAGATGATACCGCTCTATATCAACGGCCGTTTGTCCGAGAGCGAAGAGACGGCCTTCGAGGAGGCCCTGGCGAATAATGCGGCGCTAAAACAGGAGTTGGCGGAGTTTGAAGAGATCGCAGCCCTCTATCCCGAAGTGGAGGAAGCGGTTCCTTTTCCCTCCGACGATAAGGTATTTGCGCGCATCATGGACAATATCGAGGCTCAGGAAAAAAAGACCGCGCCTGCCGATCCGCCCATGCTATTCGCAAAGCTGGCCGATTTTTTCCGGACCACTTTTTTCTCCCCCCGGGTGGCCTGGGCCGTGGCGGGGGTCCAACTGGTGCTGCTGATTACACTGGTGGGAACGCTGCCGGACAAGCAGGACTACCAGACCCTGTCGTCCGGTCAGTCCACCAATGCAGCATCCCAGAGACTCAACGTCGTGTTTGACGAAAATGCCCTGGAAAAGGAAATGCGTGGGCTGCTAGAAAAAATCGATGCCGACATCATTGCCGGCCCAATGGCCAATGGACTTTATGTGATCGAGGTTCGTACGGCCGAACGGTCGGGCGAGGACGTTCTGAAAGTATTGCTCGACTCGAAGCTGGTCCGGCTGGCGGAGCCCAGTTACTAGGGCATGACCATGCGCCTGACAACGATCATATGCCGCCACTGGGGTTTTCTGCTCTTGGGGGCGCTTGCCCTCTGGGCGCCGGCTCACCTGGCCGGGGCCGCCGAAACAATCACGACGCATTCGGCGTCCACCGTCCGGCCGGTGGCGGGGCTTCCGGAGATATCCAACAAAAACGCGACATCGTCTCAGCCGGCACCGCCGTTGACCCACCAAATCCAGTCCGCCGGACAAACCACCGCTCCGTGCAGCGCCTTGAGATCGGCAACGCCCCTGACGCTGCCATCCGGAACCGTCGGCAGGCCTTATACCGCTACGATTACGGCTTCCGGCGGTTTCCCACCCGTGAGTTATGCGCTGACGAAAGGCGCTGTGCTGCCCCCCGGGCTTCAGCTGACTTCCAGGGGGATCATCAGCGGGACGCCCGTGGAAGCGGGCCCGTACCGTTTTGGTATCCTGGCCTATGACCGCTGCCCTGCAGGAGTACAGTCCCGGGAGAATGTGTTTAATCTGACCATTTTGAACGCCTTGCCCGCCGCACAGCCAAATCACAACGCGACGCTTCACCGGCCGATTCCCGATCACCGCCAAGCGACGTTCGCCCTTGAAGGTGTGCACCTTTTTTTCGAAAACCGGGGCGCCTCCATTGTTGTGGCGCAAAATGCCATCCTCCCCGGGCTGATCGCGCAGGTGCGGTTGCGGGGCGAGGGGGTCGTGCGGGGCTACTGGCAGGTGGATACCGGCCGCCGGCATCTGTTTACCCAACGCCTCCAGGGACCGGTCGCTTCCATTGCTTTTCCCGAAAAGGCCCAACTGCCCACCACGGAGCCGGGCCGCCATGATGTTCGCCTGGTGATCACCAACGCGAATACCGCAATGCCGGAGAGCTTGGCCAGCTACCGTGTTATAGCCGGGTCAATGGCCCTGGACGATTCAACCCATCGCCAGATCATGGTGACGGTCATGCCGACGAAGGGCCCCCGGATCATCGATCGCTTGTGTAAACAGTTTGCGTTGCGACAGGTGGAATCCTTCGATGTGCGTGTCCTTGGTTTCCGGACCTATGTCCTGGAAAGTGATGGCGATATCCAGGACCTGGTGGCATCCATTCGCCGGGATCCCGATGTGCTCCAGGCGGATCCCAACCAGATTTATAGAACTTTCAGTGACCCGAAACGCGGTTTTCAGCAGATCGCCGGCCGTTTCAATTTTGAAGGCCTGCATGCCCGGAGCCGCGGGCGTGGCGTCCTGGTCGCGGTCATCGATACGGGCGTTGACGCCACTCATCGGGATTTGGAAACGCGTGTCCAGGTCAGTGAAAATATGGTGGCCGACAGCCCGTTCCAACCCGAAATTCACGGCACGGCCGTGGCAGGGATCATCGGCGCCGCCATCAACGGGTTCGGCATCGAGGGCATTGCCCCCGAGGCGGAACTTTTGGCCTTGAGGGCCTGCCGGCAAGTGTCCCCCAACCACCCCGGCGGCCGGGGGGATACCGTGGCCCTGGTCAAGGCCCTGGACCGGGCGCTTGTCAAGCAGGCCAAAGTCGTCAACATGAGTTTCGGGGCGCTCCGTCCGGACGGGTTGGTGGAGATGCTGTTGGAAAAAGGCGCTGCCGACGGTGTGCTGTTCGTGGCGCCGGTGGGAAATGAACGGGGCATGAAAACGGCCTGGTTTCCCGCATCGAGCCCATGGGTTGTCGCGGTCGGCGGCCGGGATGCCAAGGGCCGGCCCTACCCGGATGCCCATGCCGATTCTTTTACGCGGGTGTGTGCCCCGGCGGAGAATATCTTCACCACGATTCCCCATGGGCGGTTCAATTTTCTTACGGGCACCTCCATGTCTTCGGCCATTGTGGCCGGCATGCTCGCCCTGGCGGCCGAACGATCTCCCGATTTGAAGCTCGAAGATCTTCCGCCTTTCGAAGGCAGCACCTGCCGGTGGCTGGAGCACTTGATGGATGTTCCCATTTGTGCGGCGGATTAAGGGGCCAATTGCAATCCTGCAAAACGAACTCGGGAGAAGAATATGGCTTATATCAGATCCTCACATGGTCATGCGACAAACGTCCTGGCATTTGCCCTTTTCCTGGCATGCGCGGTATCCATTCTCATGGGGTTTCCGAAAACGGGACATGCCCTTGAGGTCAGTGCGGCACCGCCGAGCGTAAATATCGTACCCGGGACAAACACTACAGCACAGCTTCGTTATTCGGGGGTTGAAACGACGTTTCCGGATTTCACCAGTTCTTCCCTGCAAGGACAATTTTTTACCCCGGCCGGTCGTCTGCTGGGGACCGTGAAACGAAGCCTTACCATGCCCATCGTGAATTCCCGGGGATCGGTGGCAGAATCTTTGGTCATTCCCGCCGGGGTCGTTACCAAAGCCCTCAAACTCGAACAGAGCCGTATCATGTATCGGCGTATTTTTTCCGGATATGCGACGGGCTATGAAGAGACGGTCGATGTCATGCTGACGGTTGTACCGGCTTCCGCAGGAACGTTTAGCCTGGTCCGGATGGAACTCCAGTTCAATCAGCCGCCGGAGGCGGCCGGCACCCGTCCCAGCAGCGGCGGCCGAATAACGGTGCCGCGTTTCAGCAAAGAGCTGCAAGCCTTTGCCACCCTGGCTTACAACGGCGGGGGCACCCTGCGGGGCCAGTGGAAGGTGGACGGCCAGATCCTGGGCATTGTCACCCGCCAGCTCAACCGGGGCCTGCGCGAAGTGACCATCCCCAGCCCCCCGGTTCCGGGTCTTCCAACATACGGAACCGGCCTTCACAAGGTGGTATTCGAAATCCTGGCGCCGGCGCCCCCCTTCGACGAACCCATGATCTACTATTTCGTGACCGAAGCCTACACGGGCGCGCCCGCAGGGTGAAACTTTTTCTATGATTCTGGAAATCGGCGAAAGCATTTCGCGGTGGTTTTGCAACGGGCAGGACATTGCCAGGGGAGGTTGCGGAAATGAAAAGTCGCGTTTGGCGTTATCAGACCATTCGGAACACCAGCATGATCCTGTTCATCTTCGGCTTATATTTGGTGCTGTCGGCCTGGCCTGCCGCCGCCGACACGGCCAATCCGCCTGCCGAAATCGTCAAACTGGTGTTTATCCACCATTCCTGTGGGGAGAACTGGTTGTCAGACGATAATGGCAATCTGGGGCGCGTCCTTGACAAAAACAATTATTTTGTCAGCGACACCAATTACGGCTGGGGACCCCACGGCATTGGCGACAGCACCGACATTACGGACTGGCCCCGCTGGTTCACAGGAAGCGCGCGCGACGTCTATCTCCAAGCGCTCTACCGCGAGAGCGGCCGGCATTCTGGCTACACCCGGACAAGAAGGGATCCCGGCGGTGAGAACAAGGTCGTCATGTTCAAGTCCTGTTTTCCCAATTCCAATCTTGAGGGGCGGCCGGGCGATGCGCCGCGCAGAGGGAGCGGGCTCACGGTGGCCAATGCCAAGACCGTCTACAACGATCTTTTGACATATTTCGGCAGCCGCCCGGACAAGCTCTTCATCGCCATTACGGCGCCGCCTGTCCAGGACCGAACCCACGCCGCCAATGCCCGCGCTTTCAATCGATGGCTTGTCAACGATTGGCTCAAGGGCTATGCGGGAAACAACGTGGCTGTGTTCGACTTTTATAACGTCCTCACCGGTCCGGGCAATCACCACAGGTTATGTAATGGCCGTGTCGAACACGTGGTCGCCGATAAGCGCGATACGCTTTACTATCCCTCCAACGGGGATGATCACCCCTCCCCAAGAGGCAATCAGAAAGCCACTGAGGAAATTGTCCCGTTGATCAATGTCTATTATCACCGCTGGCTGGCCGGGCAGGAACCTGCGCAACCGGCGGGAGTGCCTTCGGCTCCGGAGCAATCGATCACCCAAGCCCAACCACCGCTGTCTAAACCCGGTCCGGCCTCTCCATCCATCCAGCGGGCAACACCCGCAACCACACGGAACCTGATCGATGATTTCGAGCAGGCCGTCAATGAGTGGATCGTATTTGCCGATGAAGGTAATGCCGCTACCCAATTAAGCTGCCGCCGGGAGGTATCCGAAGGCTTTCGGGGGCAGGCCGGTCTGTGCATCATCTACTCAGTGGCACCCGAAAGCTGGGCCACGTGCAGCCTGGTTTTGCCGGCGCCCCAAGATTGGCGGTCGAAAAGGGGGATATCCCTCTATTTGCGGGCGGAACGACCGGAGCAGGAGGTGCACATCGTGGCTTACCAGGGGGCTTCGACGGACAGCCTGTCCCATTTCGAATATAAAGTGCTTACATCGGCGGAAACGGCGGCCGGCTGGCAGCGCGTGGATATTCCCTGGGAAAAATTCATCCAGCCGGAATGGGAAGGAGACGGCAATGCCAAATTCGACCCCAGCCGCGCCATGGGGCTGGCTTTGGCCTTCAACGGGGGAGAGGGCGATAGCCGTGCCGGAAAGATTTGGGTGGATGATATTTGTTTTCTGTCGAAATAGGCAATGCTTTCGACCTTCTCTAAGTTAAACTTAATCGGCTTTCTTTAATTTCGGCCTCGGTTAAGTTAAAGAAAGATATAAAAAACGTTTGATATGGAGTCAGAAATGAAAAGCTACCGCAAGGAACTCTGGTTCAATGTCCCCACCCGCCGGGCCTTCATCAACATCACCCCCGATGTTCAAAAGTGCATCGACGATAGTGGTGTTTCCGAAGGACTTGTCCTCGTCAACGCGATGCATATTACCGCATCCGTTTTTATTAACGACGATGAGTCCGGCCTGCATCACGATTATGACGTATGGCTGGAGAAACTGGCCCCTCATGCGCCGGTGGACCAGTACCGCCATAATGTGGGTGAAGATAATGCCGATGCCCACATGAAACGCCAGATCATGGGGCGGGAGGTGGTGGTTGCCATAACCGATGGACGGCTGGATTTCGGCACCTGGGAGCGCATTTTTTACGGTGAGTTCGATGGTCGGCGAAAAAAGCGGGTGCTGGTGAAAATTATCGGTGAATAAGGTGGTGTCGGCATAAGCGTGCCGCGTTTCGGAGCGCGTGTGTCAGAATGATCAGGCCCTCCGGCAGGAAACGCGGCTTTCTCGTTTCCTGCCGGCAGCCTTTTCACTGTCATGCTCTTTCAAGGTTAAAGAGACCGACCCGGTTCGCCATAGGCAGCGTCAATCAGTTCCTGATACCCCTGGACAACATTCCGGCGTTTGAGTTTCAGGGTCTGCGTCATCATACCGTTTTCAAGGGTAAAATCGTCGTCAAGAAAGATAAATTTTTTGGGGATCTCATACCCGCCGTATTTTTTTCTTAAGTAACCAACGATTTCTTCTTCCAGCATTTCCGTGACGGCGTTGTCTTTCAAAAGGGATTCCGGGTCAGAGGGGAGGGTATTTTTCTTCGCATATTTACCCAATACATCAAAGTCCGGAAAAACAAGACAGATATTGTAGGGTCTCCCTTCGCCGTACACCATCGCATTGGCTACATTGGGTAGCAGTTTGATATCCTCTTCGATGGAATGGGGGAAAACATACTTGCCGTTTTCAAGTTTATACTGCTCTTTGATGCGGCCGGTGATGTAGAGAAACCCGTCCTGGTCAAACCGTCCCCGGTCACCGCTCCGGAATCCACCATCCTCCGTCATGACCTTCTGAGTCTCTTCGGGTTTATTATGGTAGCCCTTCATGACGTTTGGCCCGTAAATGACGATTTCACCGTCGTCGGCACCGTCTTCTACAACAGACTTGTCGATAACCACTGTTTGTCCTTCGAGGACTTTCCCAACACTGCCAAGACGATAGGCATTGCGGCAGTTCATGGCGACGGCCGGAGATGTTTCACTCAAGCCGTAACAATCGTAGGCGGGCACGCCAATGTCGAAAAAGAACTCGCCGATTTCGCGGTTCATGACAGCGCTTGCCGTAAGAGCGCCCTGCAGCCTTCCGCCAAAACCCGCCCGTATTTTGCTGAAAACCAGTTTGTCGAAAAGCATGAATTGAAGATTGGTCATGAGGCTGGACTGCCCCTGCTCCTTCAGCTTCCTTTTTTTCCTGGCGGTTTTACGGGCCGCATCGAAAAGCGCTTTTTTCAATCCGCCTTCTTCTTCCATGCGGGCCATGATGCCGTCATAGATTTTGTTGAACAGCCGGGGGACGCAGACCAGATACGTCGGCCGCACCAATTGCATGTCTTCAGCAAGGGTTGCCACCTCGCGCATGAAACCCAGGGATCCGCCGAACTGGATCCAGTTGTTCAATTCCCCGCTAAGAGCGTATGAGTGCGCCCAGGGAAGAATGGACAGGCCTACGTGGGATTCATTCAGTTCCGGATAAATTTTATACCCTGCCCTTGGGGTATAGGTGAGGTTGCCGTGAGAGAGCAGAACGCCTTTGGGGTCACCCGTTGTGCCGGATGTATAGATAAGAATAGCGGTATCTTCGGGGCTGGGGATGATGGGTTCAACGGGGTTTTCAGCCCCTGACGTCTCAAGGGCTTTCAGGCTGTTGTCGCCATCCGTATCGATGATATATATTTCCTCGAGGGTTGGTATCTCGTCCAGGAACTTTTTAACTTTGTCATAGATGGCCTGACTGGAGACCACCAGAACTTTGACCCGGCTGTCGGTGATAATATATTTCCAAGTCTCGGGCCGTTCTTTTTCGTACATGGGAACAAACCGGGCATTGCGACCGTAGGTCGCATAGCACAAAATGCACCATTCAGGGCGATTGTTGGCAATAATGCCAACGAAATCCCCCTCCCGGATCCCGGCCGCGGCCAGTCCGCCACGGGTATTGTTGATACGGTCGTCGATTTCGCCATAGGTTATCGGATCGAGCCCCTGCTTCTCGTTCCTGACCCAGAACAGCGTATTGCTTCTGAATTTACTTACACTTTTTTCCCACCATTCGACCAGGTTGTCCGGTTTCTCATATTGCCACATAAGTCATCCCGCCGTAGAGAATTGAAAATTGAGTAAACATTGCGAAGCTTCTCAATAGAACCGCCTTTTCATAGGAGATCCGGGGCACTTTTGCAATCTCAATTTTAAATAGATAAGTGAATAATTTCAAATAAATGAAGGCGATTCATCCGGGGCGGGCATGAAGGCCACGGCGCATTAGACCGGATATTTCACGTGTTCGCGATGTTCATTGGCAAGACATCCGGGGCGCCGCTGTACGCCTGTACCGCAAGCGGCTGATAACGCGGTCAATGGGCATCTCGGGCGCGTCCGCAGGGTGAAACTTTTTCTATGGTTCTGGAAATCGGCAAAGGGTACAAAGTGTCACCTGAGAACCATACCCCGAATAGCGTTTATACCCTTGAAGATTTGCATAAAATTTATGGTGTAGGAAAAATTTCATGAAATGTTCGGGTTAGGCGCGTGCGGATCCAACGGGGCACTAACTATTGATGCGCGGTCTTGGGGGGGAGCTTCGGAGGTCTGCCGGCCGCGCTCCCTATCCGAAGATATTGATTTCCCGGATGGCGCGCTCCAGCAGGTTGCCCACCTCACGGGCCCATGTGAACGACTGGGCTTTGCGGGGAACGGTTTTCATTTCATCGAAAGTGGCGGCCGTGATGTTCAATTTTTTCCATCCATCCTGGCCGAAGGTGATCCGGGCGCTTTCGGGATAGATGTCAAAGAGATTGAGGGTTTCGTTCCCGGGGTTGCCCACACTTTCGTATTCAAGTCCCACGCCCTTGTTGCGGTAGCGGAGACTCAGGCGGTTGTTAAGTTGCTGGGCATTCACAATTTTGGAATGCAGATAGACCAGGGCACCTGAGACCTGTCGGGAATGGTGGCGGAGCTGGGATAAAAAGCTTTCCACGGTCAATTGCCGGGTACGGTCGTCACGCACATGCTGGGAGGCGGATTTGACGAAATCGATCTGGGCCTCTTCAATGCTTTGGCCGGATAGCCGTTCGGCGACGTGCAGATAAAGCGTGCCGTTTTTCTTGAAAAAGTTTTTTTTGCCCATCATCAGGTCGAATTGGCTCAGGACTTTGTTGCCTTCCTTGCCAACCAGGTCGTCAAAGGAAAACGCAAGGATCGGTTCTGCCTCGGAAAGATCCTGCTGGTTGAGCAGTGTGCAATAGAGGGCCATGTGTTGTCCGGTGGAGAGGAATATCCAGGGGCAATTCAGTCGAAAACTGTATTCCAGATACTGGTTGATGTCTTCTTCCAGGGGATCGCCCCAGGATTTGACTTCCACGATCACCGTGGGGTTGCCGTCTTTAAAGAGGACGATATCGAGGCCCTGGTGATCGAAATCCATATCCCGCAACAGGTGCCACCCCATGGTCTGCAAGATGGGGACGATGATTTTACTTTTGATGTTTTCCTTGTTGCCTTTGCGGTCCGCAATGATGTGTTCTTTGATCTGGATGGACTTCAAGTGGGAACGTAGTCGTTGGAAGCTCATGGCACCATTTCCCCCGAGGGTTGGCCCGTTAGGGTTGCCGACGATCTTTCGCCGTGGTTGTGCCGGCATGCAGGCGACGGAAAATCGCCGGATTACTACCGGTGACCTGGTTATGGTTTGGGGTTCTTTGGCCTGCAGTGACTTGCGATCAGATAGGCTCCCCGAACCATATAGCGAGTGGCATTACACAATCGCAACCGATGTGAAAAAGAGTTTAATTTCAAACACTATAGCACACAACGGGACTGGGGGAAAGGGACGTGGGGGGGCCCTTTCCCCGTCCGGCCCAACGGATCAAAGGAGAAGGGGCTGGGGGAGGTCGCATGCGCGCGACCTCCCCGATAGGGTTTCAGATGGGCCGTGTTTTCCCCGGGATTAAAAATCCTGGAAGGCGTCGCCGGCGTTGTCGTCGAACGGGATGACCTGCTCCGGAGCAGCCCCTTTGGCCGCAGGCAAGGAGGCTGCGTTTTTCGGCGCCGGATTCCTGTGGGTCGGGCGGCTTACTTTTTTAGGAGCGGCCGTTGTTTGGGTGCGGGAGCGCTGCCCCTCGACGAGCACTACCAGTTCCTGCACCATGTGTTTCATCTGCTCGGCCTGGGCGTTCATCTCCTCGGAGGCGGAGGCCGATTCTTCTGCCGTGGCGGCGTTTTGCTGGACCACTTTGTCCATTTCGGTGACGGCCTTGTTGATTTGTTCGACCCCCTGGGCCTGTTCGGTCGAGGCTGCGGCGATTTCACCCACCAGATCCCCCACCTTGGTGGAGGATTCGGCCACTTCGGTGAAGGCCGTATTCGTCTTGGTGACGAGTTGGGATCCGTCTTTCACGCGTTTGGACGTGTCCTCGATCAGCACGGATGTATTCCGGGCGGCTTCGGCCGCGCGGATGGCCAGATTGCGGACTTCGTCGGCCACCACAGCGAATCCGGCGCCGGCCTCACCGGCCCGGGCGGCCTCCACCGCTGCATTCAAGGCCAGCAGGTTGGTCTGGAAGGCGATTTCGTCGATGGTCTTGACGATCTTCTGGGTTTCTTCGCTGGATTTGGATATTTCCCCCATCGAATGGGTCAGTTGGGCCATTTCCCCGGTAGCGTGTTCCACCACGGCATTGGCATCCTTCATGAGGTGGTTCGCCTGGCCGGCATTGTCGGCGTTTTGCTGGGTCATGGAGGCCATTTCCTCCAGGGAGGCCGATGTTTCTTCGATGCTGGCGGCCTGTTCGGAAGCGCCTTCGGCCAGGGACTGGCTGGCCGAGGACACCTGGCTGGAGGCCGAGGCGATCTCGTCCGATCCCGTGTTCAGGGACTTGATGATGTTGTCGATGGGCTTGGCGATGGAGCGGGCCATGAGCCAGGAAATGGTCAGCGCGGCGACCATGATGACGCCCAACACGATAAAGATGATGGTGAACAGTCCGGCGATTTCTTTTTGGACGTCATCGACGTAAATCCCGGATCCGATCACCCAATTCCATTGGGGGAACAGTTTTACATAGGAAATTTTGGGCTGCGGTTCGTCCACGCCCGGCTTGGGCCACATATAATCCACGAAGCCAGCTCCGTTTTGCTTGCAGACTTTGACCATTTCCATGAACAGGTGTTTGCCGTTCGGGTCTTTTGAGCCGGAGACATCTTTGCCATTCAACTGGGGCTTCATGGGGTGCATGATCATGCGCGGCGTCATGTCGTTGACCCAGAAGTATTCATTGCCCTCGTAGCGCATGGCCTGCAAGGCGGTTTTGGCATGCTCCCGGGCCTCCTCGGTCGAGAGGGTTCCCTTGTCGGCCAGTTCGGCATAATAGCCCACCATGCTGTGGGCCGCCTCCACCAGGTGCCGTGTTTTAAGATATTTGGCGTCGTACATATTGCCTTTGATTTTCGGGTACAGCCAGGCGAAAATCCCGCTGAACGCCATAACGATAACCACGCCGAGCAAAAGAATCCTTGTCGAAAGTTTGAACTTGTTAAGCATTTGGTTGCCTCCCCGCGAATATTGTCTGTCCGTTCGTCGAACGAACCATTTCACCTGCAAGACCATCCCGAACAGCTGCCGGCTTGCGGGATGGAGATGCCGGGCCTTAAAGGGGGGTATCGGGCTTTTTTTAGCGCGGCTTTAATTCTATTTGATGGTCCTTTGCCGATGGGCCCTTCCGGCGGAGGGGTCTATTGACCCTTTGTTTAAATTATGTCATATAGTTTCAATAAATTACGCTGTGTTGGGTACTTCCTGCCGGGTGCTGGTGCAACTCTGTGCTAAATTTAACAGCGGTATCGGCCGATACTGTTGTTGGGCAAAGGGGAATTCAGCTTTCCGGAGCGACCAAAGACAACGCATTTTCACAGGACGGGTTCTATGGATAAGGTTTTGATCGTCGATAGCAGTGCCGATTTTCTGAAATCGCTCAAAGACGGCCTTGACAAGATGCACCAGTTCGAAGTGTTGGTCGCCAGCGACGGCGAGGAAGCCATCAAACTTCTCACGAATGAAAAAGTGGCGGTATTCGTCACGGATATCAACACGCCCACCTTTGACGGCCTGGAGCTTTTGGCCTTCATGACCCAGGAACATCCCAACACGCCCTGCATCGTCATGACCGATTACGGCAAGCCCTGGTTCCGTAAGCGCATGGACCAGCAGGAGGTTCTCTACCATCTTGAGAAACCGTTCGAAATCGGCGCGCTGGCGTCGGCTATTTTTGTGGGGCTCAACCTGCGGGACGAGGGGATGAACTACAAGGGCATGACCATGGCCAGCATCCTGCCGCTGATCGAGATCGAGCAGAAAACCTGCCGCATGGAAATCAAATCCGCCGGCAAGGGCAAAGGTTATCTCTATTTTGACGAAGGCGTGCTGATCGACGCCCATCTCAAAGGCAAAACCGGTGAAAAGGCCGCGCTGGCGATTTCCGAATGGGACCGTATTGCCATTAAATTTTCAGAGCTTCCCCGCCGGCGCACCCGGACACGTGTCAAAACACATCTCATGGATATGGCCGGTGCCACCTGGATGCGGGAAGAAACCGAAGCCCTGCGGGAAGAAGAATCCACCGGCGAAGGGGTGGTTCTGGAAACATCGACCAGCCAAACCCTCCTGGACGAGGAAACCAGCCGCGCCATCCTGTCCCACTCCATCGGTGAGTTCAAGTCTATTAAAGGCTATCAGGCGGTTGCCATACTGGATGCCGACGGCGATATCCTGGCGGCGGATATCCTTGACGAACACATCGATCTGGAACGGCTTGCCATCGGCATCAGCAGTATTTATTCGGTGAGTGAGGAAACAACAGGTCAGATCGGATTCGACCGCAGCCAGGCGCTGACGCTTCACACCCGCAGCGGTGTCATTCTTCTGGTCACCTCGGAACTCGAAGCGGCTGCCGGTCTTCGCTTGATGGGGGTTACCAAGACCGATGGCAACTGGTTCTACATGAAAGTTCAACTGGAGAATTTGTTTCCGAAAATCGTTTCCGGGCTGACCTAATACCCCCACCTCGCGTGATGTCCCGGCGCCCTTTCTCCTGCCATTGTCATAGACCGGATAAAGGAGTAACAACCATGCGGATATTTTCTGGAATGGTCGTTTTTTTTATGGCGAGCCTTTTGGCAGGTCCGGCCTGCGGGCAAGCACTGGAGCGCGAATTCCTGGGAATTCCCTGGGGGGCGGACATCCGTGACCAGCGCGGTTATGAGCTGCTTTATGAGAAGGGGGATTTGCGCTACTACATTCAACCGGACACGGTCAGGACCGTCAAAGGGTTTGACATCGCCCGGGTGATCTACGGCACTCATGGTGATCACTTTTTTTCTGCTTTTCTGCTGATTGATTCCATGGAAACGTTTGACGCCATTAAAACTTACATGGAAAGCCGTTATGGCTTCCCCAAAATAACGTGGTCGGTGGCCGGCGACCAGACGATATACAAATGGCAATATAAGACGATACGCATGAAGTTGAAATTCTACCAGAAAGATCGTCGTATGAAGTTGGCGTTTTACTACATGCCCATTGCCAGCAAGGTAAACGAGAAGGAAGCGGAAACCCATCAGCAAAAGTCCCTGCAGTTTTTGCCCATCGAACGCGATAAAAAGCCGGAAGCGATGCCGCTGCTTGTCTTCTAGGTGTGCATTTCTCTGAAATCGATTCTCCTCCATTGTCATGCCGGTGGTTTTCACCACCCGGGCACGGTGCATCGGGATGTCGTTGCGCTACAGCGCCACCGTCTTGCATCTTCCCTAAGAATGGCTACCCTCTACTTATAACCGGGCATCGAGCCTGGAATTATGATGTGAAAGGAGGCACATCATGACGACGGAGAAATATGATAAGCTGCGTGATCCCTGGCTTAAGGTGTTCTGCCCCGGCGGCGCTTGTCTGACTGAGGCAGAATCGTTGGCGGTTCCATTGAAAAGGGCCCGTCGGGTCGAACAAGAGAGCGCCTGGTTGGCGGTATTTTGTCCGGGAAACCGATGCGAGGCCAAGGGACCGACCAACGTTTTGTAATAAGTACACACCGCCCCCGTGAAGGGCCCCCTAAAGAGCCGGTGCAATGGATGCCGGTTCTTTTTCTTTATCCCACCACCACGATATCGGCAGCGGCTTGAACGAAATTGGATTGACAAATCGGTACCAAACCGCTACGGTTGAATTCGGGTTAATGCTCATAATTTCGATAGCCGACCAGGCGACCCAGCGACCTCACATCTGTTCATCGTTGATCAACCGGGTTGTTCCGCTGACATCCTGTTGTGGCCGTCCTGGTCGGCTATTGTTTTCTATCCTCTATCCAATATTCCCTGCAGGCACGATGGAGAGGCGGCATGGGCCACGCCACCATGGGCAAAATCATGTGGGTCGATCTCGGCCGGGGTACGATCGCCATCGAACCGATTCCCGATCGCTTATATGAACAGGTTCTGTCCGGCGTGGGGCTGGCTGCCCATCTTTTATACGACCGCATACCTGCCGGGGCCGATCCCCTCGGTCCCGATAACATCCTTGGCTTCGTATCCGGCCTGCTGACCGGTACCGGCAGTTTGTTTACCGGGCGTTGGATGGTCACCGGGAAATCCCCCCTGACCGGTGGCTGGGGCGATGCAAACTGCGGCGGCAATTTTTCGCCGGCCATCAAACGATGCGGCGTCGACGGTATTTTTTTTACGGGTGTCAGCCCGCGTCCGGTGTATTTCTGGGCCGACAAAGGGCAGGTCGAATTGCGGGATGCGGGTGATTTATGGGGCTGCGATACCCTCGAGACGGAAAAGCGCCTGCAGCAGAAAGATGGCCGCCACATGCGCGTGGCCTGCATCGGTCCGGCCGGTGAAAACCGTTCCCTGATAGCGGGGGTTGCCAACGATGGAGGCCGCATGGCCGCCCGGGCGGGACTGGGCGCGGTCATGGGGGCCAAACGTTTAAAAGCGGTCGTTTTGGGAGGGGGGCAGCGCATCCCGGTCCACGATCGGGAGGCCGTCAAAACCCTGAGCCGGCAATGCAACGAAACCGTGCAGTTTGCTCCCCCATTCATGAACGGCATGATGATGGCGTATGCCGGTTCCCTCATGCGCATGCTGCCGGTGCAGATGGCTTTTGACGGCATGCTCTACAAGCTCATGCTGGATAAATACGGCACCGCCAGTTTGAACCAGATCATGGTGGAGGTGGGCGACACGCCGATCAAGAACTGGCGCGGCAGCAATGAGGATTTTGACCGGGACCGTTCCGTCAACCTGAGTCCCGAAGTATTTACAGACCCCATGGTGGTCAAATACCATTGCTACAGCTGCCCCCTGGGGTGCGGCGGTCTGATGGCCAAAAAGAGCCCCTGGCCCGGGGCCCATAAGCCCGAGTATGAATCGGTCATGGCCCTGGGTGGGCTTTTGATGAACGATGATGCCGACAGCATTTATCAATTGAATGACATGCTGAACCGGGCCGGCATGGATACCATTTCCGCCGGGGGTACGGTTGCCTTCGCCATGGAGTGTTACGAAAAGGGGATCCTGACGCGTGCGGAAACCGATGGCCTGGAACTCACCTGGGGCAACAGCGCGGCGATTTTGGCCCTGGTGGACAAAATGATCCGGCGCGAGGGAATCGGCGACCTTCTGGCGGATGGCTCCCGGACGGCCGCCCGGAAGATCGGGGGCGATGCCGATCGGCTGGCCATGCACGCCGGCGGACAGGAGCTGGGCATGCATGACGGCCGCTATGATCCCGGATTCGCCCTGCACTACAGTGTCGAACCCACCCCGGGACGGCACACGATCGGTTCCCAGCTGTATTACGAGATGTTTCGCCTCTGGGAGAAAATGCCGGATTTGCCGGATGTCGGGTTGCTGTACACCAAGGGCAGCAAGTACGATGTCGATGATGAGAAGATTGCCGCCGCGGCGGCTTGCAGCCGGTTCATGAATGTCCTGAACGGGACCGGCACCTGTCTTTTCGGCGCCCTTTTGGGGGTCGAGCGGCTGCCCCTGTTCGAGTGGCTCGATGCCGCCACCGGCTGGAACCGGTCGCCGGCCGATTATATGGCGATGGGCGAGCGCATCCAGAATTTCAAGCAGGCCTTTAACATCAAGCATGGTGTCGAACCGAAATCTTTCCAGGCCAACCCGCGCACGTTTGGCCGCCCGCCCCAGACGGCCGGTGCGAATGCCGGGCGCAGCGTGGCCATCGAAGATCTGATGCGGGCCTACTGGCGCCATTTCGGCTGGGATCCGGACACGGGCAAACCCGGGGAAGCCGTTTTGAACCGATGGGGCATCAAGACCAAACCGGGCGTTTGAGGCAGCCATGACCTACCGGATCACCGATAAATGTGTTGGCTGCGGCATGTGCCGCAAAATTTGTCCCGTGGCCTGTATTGCCGGAAAACCCCGCAAGCTTCACGCGGTGGATCGCGATCGCTGCATCGACTGCGGCGCCTGCGGCCGGATTTGTCCCCATGATGCGGTTCTGGACGACATGGGCCGACGCTGTGAGCGTATCCGGCGTCGCAACCTGAATTGGGAAAAGCCCCTTTTTGACTATGACCGCTGTATGTCGTGCGCGGCCTGCATCGATGCCTGCCCGGCGGCCTGCCTGGCCGTCGCCTACACCGAAGATACGGAAAACCGCAAGGCCTATCCCTGGTTGGCAAACCGCACGGCGTGTATTGCCTGCCGGTTTTGTGCGTTGGAGTGCCCGGTGGATGCGGTCAGCATGAAAGCGGTGGTCGACATGGCGGAGGAGGAGAAAAAAGCGCTGGACGGGCCCTTTGCGCCCGGTGTATGAACGCTTAAGAGATGGGGCGCAGGATCGTTGGGTCGACTTGCGAAAGCGATGTGCCGTCAACGGGCAACTGGTTATTTCGGCCGGTGTTCATTGGAGGACACCACGGGCCCCAACCGATGGGCCGGGACGACTGGATTTGCAAACGCGGAGAGGTGTTTGACAGACGGCTTGATGATGCCACCGACCTGCGTCCCATTTTTTATCCCCGCAACGGTTTCGGTTCCGGAAACTGTCAATAGGCCGGCAGGGCCATATTCTCATTGTTCAATTCCACAACGACGTCTTGTTTGCCGGTCACCGCGACCCCGGCCTGCCAGGCACATTTGAAGCCGGCGATCATGGTGGGAAATGTGACCACGACATAATATTGGCCCACCGGGACGCCATGGAAGGCGAAGGTGCCATCGGGGCGGGTCAATTTGCTGTCATAAATATATCCGGTTTCGCGCTGTTGGCGGCTGAAATGGCGGAAAAATTCCAGGTGGCCGGTGTTGATCCTGGACCGGCGTTCGATGGATACGTCAACGGACTCGAGATCTACGGTGGGGATGTCGAGGGGGGCGGTGGTCAGAAATACCCGCACCCAGTCGCCATAGATCACATCCCCCGAGGGGGTCGTCAGGGAAACCCGGCCGGTGATGGCCCCGCTCTGGGTGTCAGCATTGGAAACCGCAACCAGCAGCAGCAAGGATAGGACAAGGATCAAAAGCGTTCGGGCCTGCAAGCGCATGGCAACCTCCTGCAATATAAATATCTGGCATATGCTCATTTAAGGATAGCCAAGCTTGCGTGGTGTGTCAAAGCCAATTTCCAGACGTTTAGAAACAACCTTAAATTGCTATTTTGTTTTAAGTGCAAGACGGACATGGGGTTGGAGCCGGGAGAAGAAATCTTCGAAACTCTGTTTAAAACGGATCATGCCGCGCGACATCATTATGGTTGCGGATTGTCTTCGGCCGGAAAAGTTTTTTACTTCTCCTTCGGTGATTCCAGCCGAGGATGCTGGGCCTGCGGAAATCATGCTTTGCGATTCCGGTTGTGTGCGTAAGGCTGTGGACGGTTTGAACGCTGCGGTCTTTGTCGTAATATTAAGCCGGCCCGCAGCCGCCGTTGATATTGGCCATGGGATTGGGCCAATTAAATTAATTGAGGGGTTCTGGTTGGGCGTGGTAAGCGTGTTGACACTACCCGTGGATTGGATCAGATGCCGATGATCCTGCCAGAGATTGAAGCCAATATGAAATTACCTAAAGGAATCGGTTGGTTGTATTGAATGCGGGTTTCAGTTTTCTTCCTGCTGGATGCGTATTGTTTTTCGTATCTTATGCGACAGGGTGCCTGTATATAAAATGACAATTCCATTGTGGCCACCCTGTAGTAAATTCTTCCAGGTTTGAAAAAGGAATACTTCTTGACATAAATGGGCAAAAACCCTATATCCTGCGCGTCCTGTTAACCGTTTCAACCTATAATGCGAAACGGACACCGAACGTATCGAGGATATCTCTCCCCTCTGCACAAGTTAAGACAAAGGGGCCAACCCATAATATGCAAAGAAGAAAAGGAGCGTAGACATGAATAAAGGTGATTTGGTCAATGCTGTGGCAGAAGTACTTTCAACCAAGAAAGAAGCACAGGAAGCAGTGGATTGTGTTTTTGATACCATCAAGGCGGCTTTGAAGAAAAATGAAAACGTCCAGGTTGTCGGTTTCGGCAGCTTCAAGGTCAGCAAACGGGATGCCCGCAAAGGCCGCAACCCCCAGACCGGAGAAGAAATTCAGATTGCCGCGCGCATGGTGCCCAAGTTTGTTCCCGGCAAGGCTTTGAAAGATGCCGTAAACTGATTTCGAAAGAAAACGCGAACCAAAAGGGCGGTGTGGGGTTTCCACACCGCCCTTTTGGTTGAAGCCCGGCAAAATTTTGTATTGGCGATTAGGCGTTAAATCATTTCACCAAAAGCGATGCGGTGTGTTATACTGAAGACCACAGGCATTCCACATGGCAGGAGGGCCGTATGACATCGAACAAACCGACTTCCGGCCAGGACGGCCGGAATCGTGTGGTTGCGGAAGCCCGGAAGATCAGAGAGCAGCGTGAGCACACCTATCGCGAACAGGCGCTGAAGCTATTCCCCTGGATATGTGCCCGCTGTGGGCGGGAATTCAGCGGGAAAAAGCTGCGTGAACTTACCGTCCACCATAAAGATCACAATCATGACAACAATCCCCCGGATGGCAGCAACTGGGAATTATTGTGCATCTATTGTCATGACAATGAACATTCCCGCTATAAGACGGCCGAGGCCTATGGTGACTCCCCGTCCGGGGAATCAGGCCCGGCATCGACGGGTTTCCGGCCTTTTGCCGACCTCGAATCCCTGCTCAAGGGCCAAAAATAGCAGCGGCTGCCGATGGCGGGCAAAATCCCAGATCTTTGCAAAGCGACGTTTCCATGGAAAGTCTTCGAGAGGAAATTCATTCCCTGATCACCAGGCTGGAAGGTAATCTGGCACCTTCGGGCCACGTCGAAGCGCAGACGCTGGTCCGGCTGCGAGCGCTTCAGGCCGCTGCCGACAAGGCGATGGCCGCCGGCGAACTTACCCTTGAAATCATGGCATTGCGACAGTACTGGCTCGACTCTATCGACTGGTGTTCGCAGTTATCCCGAGACATCGAAAAGTTGCTGATCATTCAGGAAGAACTGGCGGCCCAGAGCACGGATTCCGCAGAACCCGCATAATTTTTAAGGCGGTCCGACTGCCTGTCACTGCTCCATCTTATATTGCCGGGACAGTGCTATGCGACGGGCATTTCTTATTTTTATCTATCGCTATGTCATTCCCTATGGCGGTTTGCTGTTGGTCAAGGCGCTTTCGGTAACCTATCGCATCCGGATTCTCGATCCGGAGAATGAGCAGGGCGTCCTTGATCGTCGCGGCAGCCTCGTCTATGCCTCGTGGCACCAACGGTTCTTTCCCGGAATCACGTTTTTTTCCCAGCGCAAGCCGATTGTCCCCACGCTCACTTCGGCCGAGAAGAAATGGGTCTTCAACAGCTGGGACCGCTTCATGGTGCCCAAACCCTTCTCCCGGGTAGTCATCCGTTTCGGGGAACCCATCGAGATCCCGGCGGAACTGGATGGCGACGCTTTCGAACAGAAACGGCTATTTGTCGAACAGCGTATGCAGGAACTCTATGCCGAAACGGATCGAATATGGTTGGACACGGAACGGATACGGACCGCTTTCGAATAAAGGGGGGGGCGTCCGCGGCCTTTGCCGAAACCAGTTTGGCCTTTTCGGACATGCGTTTTTCCGCTACAGTAATCTCAACCTGAACTTGATTCCCAGGAGCGCCCATGGCCTCAATGATGCAGTTTCCTGACTTTTCCAACAAAATCGTCCTTGTCTATCTCATGGGGCGTCCGCCGGACGATGGCGTTCTGCTGCAGCATGCCGGATTTGAAATCCAGGGCGGCCGGCCTTTTATCATCGGCGATTTTGCCGAAGGCGCCTCGGCCAACGACTGGGTGGCCGGGGTGCGCACGGCCCTGGCCTGGGATACGGTCCAGCAATATTTCGTATTCGATTCCATGGAAGATTACATGGCCCGTGCGTCCCAGGCCTATAACGCGGAACAATTCCATTAAATTTTGCCAGCTCGGACTATCTCTCGGCCCTGGTCATCCTGGCTGTTGTGGGCCTGACGGACCTTTCGCCGCGCACCTGCATCCCGCCAGCAGTCGGGTGATCACCTCATGACATTTGCTGTACCTCTGAAAATGTTCAAAGAAATGGAAGGCAACATAGAAGGGCCTTTCCTTGGGTAGCCGGTGTGGGAGAGGCTGGCGGAGGGGAAAGCTGGGGAGTAGGTGCGGAGGGTATTAAGCATTCCAGCAGATGTCATTCCGGACTTGATCCGGAATCTATGGTGAATTTTTGGGCAATCCATTCCGGCTCCCGCCGGAGGTGGGTTTTCCCCAATCTATGCTGTGGCTGAAAAAAAAGCGGGCCAAATCGACCCGCTTTGTTGTGAGAGCTTTTAAATGTGGGTGTTACGACTTTATTTTCTTACGCCCGATACCGGCCAGACCAACCAGGCCCAATCCGAGCAGGAGGATCGTGGAGGGTTCGGGCACGGGAGTTGATGATTTTACGAATGCGCTAAAATGAGAAATTTGAGGGATATTTCCCGAACCGACCAGAGCCAGGTGCTCTGTGCTCCACGTCCCTGCACTGCTTGCCGGATTTTCCCAATATAAAGCGTAAGATGTGCCGCCTTTTACGGTATAGAAATCAATCGCCACGCCAGCTTCCCAGGTGCCAGACAATCCGTCTGGTTCATACCCGATCGTAAGGCTGCCGCTACCCTCCGTGGTGGTGGTCGAAGGCTCATCGACTTTTGCATAGAAATCAAAATCCGATAATAAAAAGGCCTCTCCTGTATAAGAGGTTGATGCAATGATATTATTGTAGACCGATTCCAAGTCGTTGTCGTTACCACTAAATGTCCCCAGCCAAGTACCGGAGTTGGTTAGTGCTAATGCGCTTTGCGCAGGGCTTAAAAGCAAAAGCCCACAGCATAACAAAACCGTTAAAACGAACTTTTTGTTTTTCATAAGCATTCCTCCATCGTGCCTAAAGGTTCTTGATTGCCGCCTCTGCCGATAAAAAAACCGGGCAACTCCGCTGAGCAACCCGGCTGTCTGACGAGAGATCCGTGGTTTTCCGTCCCTGCTTCACAGCAGGTTTGGCTTTTGCAATGTGGATGAGATTCAACGAAACATCAATTGTGGGCACGTTTTGACAAAGCAATATTCAGGCCAATGTTTGTAATTGCAGATTTATTGAATAGTTGAAGGCAGAAACGGCGTTACCTTGTTTGAAGCATGAAATATATTGTCCATGTTGTTGTGGAAAAAATTACCAATTAGTGGGGGGGTGAAATGCCCAATCAAAATAAAACAGGGCTACATGTTTGGAGGGGTAATCTGCCGGCCATGGATAAGATCAAGATGCAAAGCGCAATAGGGCCAAAAGCCAAATCCGAGTCCTCGCAGCGCTTGTTTCATCAGCGGACAGTTGAAATTCCGATGGCCCTATCGTATGGTTTAGGCGTTGGCTTTGCCCACTGGTCAATCCATCTTTTTCCAACCAATTGGATATGTCACCGTGGCTGACAGCACATCCCAATCACGCATGAAGACGATGCCTTCTTCCCCTGTTGAAAATATGGACGAGATTCGCCGCCTGTTTGATACGGCGCCGTTTATCCGTGACCTGGGGATGGCGTTGGTTTCCATTGCGCCGGGGCGTAGTGAAACGAAGCTGCTGTTGGCTGAGCGCCACTTGCAGCAGGACGGCGTGGTGCATGCGGGGGTGCTGGCCACCGTGGCCGATCACACGGCGGGCACGGCCGGGGCGTCCCAGATTGAAGCCGGCGCCTATGTGCTGACAGCCGAGTTCAAGATCAACCTGTTGCGGGCGGCCCGGGGCGAGTGCCTGCACTGCGTCGGCACTGTTTTGAAGCCCGGCCGGCGCCTGATCGTGGCTGAATCCGAGGTTTTCGATGGCTCCCCGGACCACAGCCGCCTGGTGGCCAAAGCGATGGTCACCCTGGCCGTGATGCAGACGCGTTCAAAATAACCATTCGCAGAAACAATTGATCAAACCATAAACGGTTATAGATTTTGTCTGAACCTCATTCTGACAGAAGAGATTGTGTCATAAGGAATACGCCATGAATCGTGACGATATGCTGCGCCGGATCGAATCCGAGCGCCGAATCTGGGACCTTATCGTGATCGGGGGCGGGGCCACCGGCCTTGGCGTGGCCATCGATGCCGCTTCTCGGGGTTACAGCACCCTTTTGTTGGAGCAAAGTGATTTTGCCCAGGGCACCTCCAGCCGCAGCACCAAGCTGGTCCACGGCGGGGTGCGTTACCTCCAGCAGGGCAACGTTTCCCTGGTGCTGGAAGCCCTGAAGGAGCGCGGCCTGCTGCGGCGCAACGCGCCGCACCTGGTGCACAACCTGGCTTTTGTAGTGCCCAACTACGACTGGTGGGAAGGGCCCTTCTACGGGGTGGGCCTGCGGCTCTACGACATTCTGGCCGGCAAGCACGGCTTCGGACCATCCAAGAATATTTCCCTCGAGAAGACGCTCCATTACATTCCCACCATTGAGACCAAGGGCTTGCGCGGGGGCGTCATTTATTACGACGGCCAGTTCGACGACGCGCGCCTGGCGGTCAACATGGCCCAGACCGCCGTGGACCAGGGCGCTGCCGTGCTGAATTACATGGCGGTGACCGATCTGGTCAAATCCGATGATTTCACCCGCGGTGTCATTGCCGTGGACCGGGAAAACGAGCGGGAATACACGCTCACGGGCCGGGCTGTCGTCAATGCCACCGGTGTTTTCGCCGACAAAATCCGGCGCATGGATACCCCCGAGGCCGCCCCCATGATCGCCCCCAGTCAGGGGGTGCACATCGTGCTGGACCGCTCCTTCCTGCCCGGCAAAGGGGCCATCATGGTGCCGCACACTCAGGACGGGCGGGTGCTTTTTGCCACCCCGTGGCATGACCGGGTCATCGTCGGCACCACCGACACCCCGGTCAGCGACACGCCCCTGGAACCGCTTCCCCTGGAAGAAGAACTCGACTTCCTGTTGACCCACGCCGCCCAGTACCTGACCAAGGATCCAACGCCGGAGGATGTCCTCAGTATGTTTGCCGGCCTGCGCCCCCTGGTCAGCATGGGTGACAGTGAGAACACGGCGGCCATCAGCCGCGACCATACCATTCACATCTCGAGTTCCGGTCTGGTGACGGTTACCGGCGGCAAATGGACCACCTACCGCAAGATGGCCGAAGATACGGTGGACCAGGCAGCCGTGGTGGCCCAACTCGACGAGCGCCCCTGCGCCACCCAGGACCTCAATATTCACGGCTACCACCGCAATGCCAAACAATTCGGAGATCTGGCGGTTTACGGGTCGGATGCCCTGGCTATTCGGGAGATTCAACGCCGCGATCCGGTTTTGGCGGAACAGCTGCACCCCCGCCTGAAGCCCACGGTGGCCGAAGTGGTCTGGGCTGTGCGGCATGAAATGGCGCGCACCGTCGAAGATTTTCTATCCCGGCGCACCCGCTCCCTGTTGCTGGATGCCCGGACCAGCATGGCGATGGCCCCGCGCGTCGCCGAAGTGATGGCGGCCGAACTGGGGCATGACGCCAACTGGCAGGATGCCCAGGTTCAAGCCTATACCGACCTGGCGCGGAAGTACGTGATGGCTGCTTCTTAGTGTCCATCCATAAATGGCATCTTTTGTCCCCGAGCTGCGTTTTCGCTTTTTTGAAATCCTCGAAATAGCCAACTATTCCTGCGGTTTCAAAATCGCTCAGGCCTTGCTCGGAACCAAAATCTACCATTTCTGGACGCACACTACTTAAACCGGCGGGGCTTTCCCAAAACGTGCCATCCCTATCCATCCGAACCGCAAGGAGGACGGACCGTGGGGGCTTTGCAAGGGCTGAGGTTTCAGCGGGAGCGTGTCACGGCACGGATCATTACGCCGGATGGGGTTGAAACGGATCGCCCCATTGAAATCCGGACCCATCCGGTGACCGGCCGGCGCTGTCGCATCACCTTCAGCCGTTCGGGCGAGAAGGAGGCCGGTGCCGCAGCGTTGCCCGCGCCGCCCCCGCATGCCGAGCAGACCGGACAATGCCCCTTCTGTCCCGGGCAAAGGGCGTCCCGGACCCCACGTTTCCCCGGCGCTTTTTATCCGGCAGGCCGCATGATACGAGGCCGCTCGGTTTTGTTCCCCAATCTTTTCCCCTATGCCACCCACTCTGCGGTCAGCCTGTTCGATGATCAGCATTTCGTGGCGATCGGCACGGCGTCGGTTTCGTCTTATACGGATTGTTTCCTGAATTGTGTCGCCTATTTGCAGCGCGTCCGGGAAACGGATGCCGAGGCGGTTTTTATGGGGATTGCCCAGAACCACCTGCCGTCGGCCGGCGGTTCCCTGCTGCATCCGCATCTGCAGGTGCATGCCGACCGCGTGGCGCCCAATTACCACCGGTTCCTGGCCCGGCGCGCCCGGGACTATTGGAATGCGGCTGGGCAAGGGCTTTTTACCGACTACCTGGAGCATGAGAAAAACCGCGGCACCCGGATGATCGGCCGCACCGGTGCCTGGGAATGGCTGGCGGCTTATGCGCCGGAGGGATTTTACGAAATCTGGGGCCTGCTGCCGGGCCGGACGTCCATGCTGACGCTGGACCCCACGACCTGGGAAGATCTGGCCCGGGGGGTACTCAACGCCCAGCGTTTTTATCGCAGCTGCTGCCGCAACGGGTACAATCTGGGTCTGCTTGCGGTGGAGAAAGACGATAGCCGCCTGGAACTGCGGGTGGTCCTGATGGTCCGCTCCAACTACGCCCCCTGGGTGCGCAACGACCACACCAGCTTCGAGACCATGCTGGGAGATATGGCCACGTTCCACGCCCCCGAAGAAACCGCCCGCCTGGCCCAACCATTTTGGATGTAGTGTTAATCTAACCGCCCGCCGATGCTCGCGCGGGGCAATGGGGTGAGGATTCCAAGAAGCAAGTGAAATGCCGGCCACTTGAATCCTTGGTCCCTTTTCTTCGAATCGATTGGAGAAAGACCGTGATGGAACACTGGAAGCCATTTCAAAATTTGGATTTTCGTTCGAGATCAAGGCGTGGCCGAGTGTTCCCGTAAAGCGGGACTTCCCATCTGATCTATTCCTCAGCGGTGGGTGCAGTCCGCAGGCATACTTGAGTATGTCGAGGACCTGAGACGAGGGCACAACGCCGATATCGGGCGAAAAGGCTTTTCTGAGATGGCTTCTATTCAGATTCCGATCCAGGCCGCGCCATATACCCCGGCGGAATCGCCGAGTTGGTTCTTCACGATCGGTGTTTGGGGGTCGGGATGAAAGGCATAACGGCGGGCCCGCTCCGCCCCTGTGTCATAGAGTTCGTCGATGTTGGAAAGGCCTCCTCCCAGGATGATGACATGGGGATCCAGCAGGGAGATGATGCCCCCCACGCAGCGGCCGAAGTCCTCCAGGAAGTTGTCGAAAATGATCCGGCAGTCGGCATCCCCCTGACGGGCCCCGGCGACGATGGCTTCGGCGGCGAGTGGCCGGCCATGGGCCCGCTGATAGGCGGCCGCCATGCCGGTGCCGCTGAGGAGTGTTTCCACGCAGCCCCGGTTGCCGCAAAAACAGGGCCGCCCGTCCGGGACGACGGCGATATGCCCCCATTCGCCGGCAATGCCATGTCGCCCCCGAAAGATTTGGTTGTTGAAGCACAGCCCTCCCCCGACGCCGGTACCCATGATGATTCCGAACACCATGGCATAACCTTTCCCGGCGCCTGCCAGGCTTTCGGCCAGTGTGAAGCAGTCGGCATCGTTTTCCATGGCCACGGGGCGGTCGAGCCTTTGGGCAATATCCGCTCGAAAGGCCTTGTCGATCAGGCTGGTGGCATTGGCATTGATGACCCGACCACGGACCGGATCGATGATGCCCGGGATGCCGATGCCGATGGTGCTCTCACCGCCGGGAACTTGGGCCAGGGCATGCTTTGCCAGTCCAACCGTGGCATCGAGAATGGCGGCGTATAGGTTTGCGCCCTGGCGGGGCGTGGGTGTGCGTTCGCGCAGTATGGTATGATGGTCCCCATCGAGCAGCACCACTTCGATCTTGGTGCCGCCCAGATCAATGCCGATACGATAAGGGGTGGGTTTGGTCATCGTTGTTGTCGCCGGCGGCAGCCTTCCGGGCGGCTGCACGGCTGAGGAAGCCGGGGCCGGGTGGATTGTCGGGGAACCGTTGCGACCGGGCTGGTCAGGCGGCTTTCCGCAGCATATCCGAGCGCGGGGCTTTCCCGGCCTTTTTTTTGGCTTTTATGGCCTTGATGCGGGCATCTTTTTCAACCCACAGCTGGTTTAACCAATCCTGAAACCAGGTGCGATAGGCCTCATCATTGAAATAGTCCCCCTGGAATTTCTCCGTCACCGGGATTTCCCGTACCCGCACGATCACCTCCTTCAAACGTCCGCACAGCATATCCCAGAAGGACATGGCACCCTGAGGATAGACGATGGTGACATCCAGGATACTGGTCATCTGCTCCCCCATGGCGCCCAGGACAAAGGCGATGCCGCCGGAACGGGGGCGCAGCAGGTGGGCGTAGGGGGATTTCTGGCGACGGTGCTTGGCCCGGGTAAAACGGGTCCCTTCGGTAAAATTCATGATGGATACCGGAATATCGCGGAATTTGCGGCAGGCCTTGCGGGTGATCTCGAGGTCTTTGCCTTTGAGATGCGGTTTTTGCGCCAGTACCGACCGGGAATAGCGTTTCACAAAGGGGAAATCCAGCGCCCACCATGCCAATCCTAAAACCGGCATCCAGATGAGTTCCTGCTTGATAAAAAATTTCAAGAAAGGAATGCGGCGGTGGAAAATGCGCTGCAAGACGAGGATGTCCACCCATGACTGATGGTTGGACAGGACCAGATACCAGTTGCCGGCCCGCAGGGCTTCGACCCCGCGAATGTCCCAATGGATGTTGCTCATGACCCGCAGGTTCAGGTTGTTGACCGCAATCCATCGGGTGGCGATCAGGTTGAGGACGCGGTTGCATTGCCGGCGCCAGCCGGCCAGTGGCACGATGAATTTCAAGAGGGCGGCAAGAAAAAGAAAAAAGCACCAGAACAAGGTGTTCAGGGTATAACCGGTCAATGAGACGAGACCGCGGATCGGTCCGGGAATCATATTCAACATAGTGCGGAACGGCTCCTTGTTAAAGGGTCGCGATGATGGCATATGACCGCATGGTAAAAGCAACGCTAGTTGTGGTATTCATTAGCTGATATTTTCTGGGCATGACAGTCGAGGCCCCGCTTTTACAAAAATTTTACACGCCGTCAACTGGACCCCGGGGGCAGTCGACAGGGGGCCGTTGACTTGGCGACGGTAAACACCCTAACATGGTGCCTGCTATGAGACGTGCAGCCTGGTTTTTTCATCCTATATCGATTTTTGCGTTTTCGACGTTGGCCCTGGTCCTCTCCTTGTTTCTCTATATTTATTGGTATGTAGAGGTCAGCACAGGGCTCGAGGCCATGGTCCGCAAACTCAATCTGGAGCCGGACCAGGTGCTGGCGCCCCAGACCTGGGTGGTGGTGCTGGTGCTGTCGATGCTCGTGGGTATCATCCTGATGGGGATTTTTACGATTTTCGTCTACAACCAGAAAACCCTCCAGCTTTTCCGCCTGCAGCATAATTTTATCAATAACTTCACTCACGAACTCAAAACGCCGGTAACGTCCCTGAAGCTTTTCCTGGAAACGTTCTTGAAATACGATTTAGGCCGCGACGAGCAGGAGAAGTATATCCACTACATGCTATCGGACGTGGGACGCCTGTCGGACAATATCAATCGCATCCTGAACCTGGCCCGGCTTGAAAGCAAAAGTTACCAGGGGGATTTCAGGATTACCGATCTTGTGCAGTCCATCGAAGACCTTTTAAGGATCCATGCACCGCTTTTCGAGGGATGCGATATCCGCATGCATCCCCCGGCCGGAGGGGACTGGCGGCACCCTGTGGATCGGCAGTTGTTCGACATGCTGGTCATGAACTTGCTGACCAATGCCGTCAAATACAATAAATCCGATCGGCCCCGCATCGACATCCGCTTTCAAAGCGACCGGCGCAATCTGCGGCTTTTTTTCGAAGACAACGGCATCGGCATCGGCAAGGGGGAAGCGCGCAAAATTTTCCGGCGGTTTTATCAGGCCGGGCGCCCCGGGCGGTCACTGGCCAAGGGCAGCGGGCTGGGGCTGAACCTGGTGCAGAGCATCGCCCGGCTTCACAAGGGCCGCGTGGAAGCCGAAAGCCGTGAGGGTGCGGCCGGTTCGGTGTTTACTTTGATTTTACCCAAACGGAAAATGTAATTTCGAACAGGGGAAAAATATGAACGCTAAAACTGATCCCAAACCCCGCATTCTGGTCGTCGAAGATGAGAAGCATATCGCCGAAGGTATTCGCCTGAACCTTTCCCTGCTGGGCTATGACGTCACGATTGCCGGCGACGGTGTGGCCGCTTTGCAGCTGTGGAAAAGCTGGCGGCCGGACCTGATCGTTCTGGACATCATGCTGCCGGGTATCGACGGCTTTTCGGTTTTGCAGAGCATACGGCTGGAAGACGAAAAACTGCCGATTCTGATCCTTTCCGCCAAGGCCACACCGGATGACCGTATTCGGGGGCTGACCCACGGGGTGGATGACTATTTGGCCAAACCGTTCAATCTCGAGGAGTTTCAGCTGCGTGTGGAGCGCCTGATTAAGCGGGCGACCTGGAGCCGGGCTGAAAATGGTAATGATTCGGAGGAAATGAATTCCATCGGGACCGTATTCACTTTTGGCCCCAACACCGTATCATTCGATACCGGAAAGGCCCGCTGTCAAAGCGGGGATGTACACCTCACCGAACAGGAACTCAAATTGCTGAAGCTTTTTATCAGACACCGCGGCCGACCACTGTCACGCATCAAAATTCTTGAGATCGGCTGGGGCTATACCGGGGACATGACCACCCGCACCGTCGATAATTTTATCGTGCGGTTCCGCAAGTATTTTGAGAAAAACCCAAAGAAGCCGGTTTTTTTCAAAAGTGTTCGTTCCGTGGGGTACTTGTTTGATGATGGCCGTCAGGGGGATGCGTAATTTTGATATCAGTAGATCCCGGCTTTCGAGGCCGTGTCGCAATTCAGCGGGATATCCTGTTTTTGCCCGTCATGCCGGCGAAAGCCGGCATCTCCTCAAGCGAAATGCTGGTCACCTGGACCCTTGGATCCCGGAATCCTTGACCCCTTCTCTTCTCATCTGATCCATTATTCAACGGTGGTGCAACACTTAGCCTGAAAATTTCATAGAATGTTCGGGCTAGTAGTAGCAGCCCACCAGATAGACTTCGAGGGATGACAGGGTGCCGGGGGCGTTGTCGCAGAGCAATACCGGATCGGTCATCTTCTGCCAGCGAATGAAATCCGTTATCTGCCGACAAAGGTGGGTATTCGAGACCCCCGGGATGGCGGCACTGCCGGTTTCCCTCCCGCCCACGGATTCAAAACCGACAAATTCCGGAAACATCTGATAGCGAATGGTAGGGGACTGGCTCAGGGCCGCGGCAAGCAAGGGTTCCGGAAAAGCATTGCCGTCCGATAAAATCAAGGTGGGAACGGTAATCGCATAAAGCGGCATCCCCAACAGGCCTTCCGGGCAAAGCTGCAATAAAATTTTCTGTTCGGGACACTGGGTGATACCGCCGGCAATGACCAGACCGGTTATTTCGTCCTGGAGATGAATGGCGGCTGTTGCGGCTGAAAACGCGCCCATGCGAATGCCCGCCAGCCAGACGGGCAGGGGATCTTGTTGTTTGAGGTAATCGACCACGGCACCGATGTCACGGGCATGATCGTTGCTCAGTCGAAAAATGCCCGGGCCGTGCCAGCCGTTGATCCCGAGCATGGACCGGTGGTCGCTGGGGGCATCCACCAGAACCACGGCCAGATTCTGGCGCAGCAGGTGATGGATAAGGTCCGAGGGGATGTCGTCTGTTCGGCCAAGGTAGGGTGTGTTGAAAATGTTGGACATGTCCAGGCGGCCATTGCCGTCGGGAAAAAGAATGACCGTGGCCAAAGGCGCATCCGGCCGGTAGATGAGGACTTTGTTCTGGATGCCGGGACGTGATGGGATCTGGGTCATGCGTTCGGTCACGTCGACCAGGTCCTCCGCCAGAAGCATGCTGTTGCCCGCCAGCAAGAAAAATCCCAACAGGATTGGAATGACACGCTTCATCTTGTCCTCCCTGGGCCGATAGGGCTCGGCCTTCTGTTGCTGGTTTCGAGGACCTGTGTGTCGTGTACGGCTGCATGGGGATCGGAGGATAAGAGCCGCATGAGCTCCCATCCGCGCCCAACCCGGCATGAATCGACCCAACAAAATGAATAATATTTAGTTTATTGGGCGTGCATCGCATTGTCAAGGGGTGATTTGACCTCTCACCACCCGATTCGGGGTGGCATGGATGGACCTGTCATTTTCCCGACCGTTTCTGGCGGGTCGAGATGCCGGCAACGGGTTTTGGCCCGTCCTGCCGGATCCCGGATCGTCGTCCGGGACGGGCTCTATTCCGGCATCTCAGGCGCGCCCGCAGGGTGAAATGTTCGGGCTAACCGATGGGCGAAGGTTTGCAGAGATGTTCGCTTTCCATGGCGACGCGGCCGCAACCGTCGCAGACAAATTTCATGACTGTCAGTTTGCCTTTGCACATGTGGGCCTGATTGACTTCCGGTTCACCGCAGAAGGAGCATTTTTGCCGATCGCCGCAGGGGTTGCACAGGTGCCCGGGTTCTTTGGCCACTGCGCCACAGCGTTTACAGGTATATGCCATGGGAAACCTCCGTATTGCTGAGTGGATTGTCTGATCGTCAGTCGGGCGAGGCCGTACTTGATGGCCGCCCGGATTATTTCAATTACTGGTAAGGCGGATCCTCGGTTTGTCAATTGTTCATAGAAGACGGCGGATGTTGGTCTGGCGGGTGATGGAGAAGATGGTTGCGGATTGAGACCCCGGTGGTGGTCGTCCTTCAACCTGTCAGGTATTCAAATGGTGGGGGAGCCGAGACGCCTTCAGCTTGCTTGGCGGAATCGATCGCCCTGGCCTAATCGGTGGAAGGCGCAGAATTGCCGGTAACCTTCCTTGCCCATGACCCGTTTGACCATCGGGGATGCGGTTCGGGTCAAATCCAGGAAGACAAGGCCATCGACCACATTGGAAAAGGCTTTGTCGAGGTTGAAGCTGAGCAGGGTGGCATCCAGTTTGAGGTACTGCCGCAAAAGCACCGGCAGGCCCTTGCCGTCTTCTTCCAGCTCGGAGACGAGAATGGCGATATCTTCCGGATTGTGGCACCGGTTGTCGATCGTCGGATCTTTGAGAATCCTGCGGGAGCGAATCCGCACGGGTTGGCGCGGCGTCACCAGGCGGGCCAGGCGCTGATCCATTTTGTTGGCCCGCAGGTAGCGAATCATAAGGTCCCGGGAAAGTTTCTGGTAGTCCTGACTGATGCTCACCGGGCCGAACAGCTTGTGGTACTGGGGATGCCGTACAATGAACTGGCCGATGCCGCGCCACAGGAGAAAAAGGCAGGCATGATGACGCTGATAGGCGGATCGCACAAAGGCGCGCCCCAACTCGACGGCGGGGGTCAGCTCCTGCAGCAGTTCCGGTTTAAAGCGAAACAGCGTTGTCGTATACAGCCCGGCCAGACCGCAGGTTTGGAGAAGCCGATCGGTAAGGCCGAGGCGATAGGCGCCAGCCAACTCGCCGTGTTCATGGTTCCAGAGGAATAAATGCAGGTAGTGCGGGTCGAACCGATCGAGATCCACCGGCTGGCCCGTACCTTCACCGACTTCGCGAAAGGTGGTTTCCCGCAAGCGTCCGATTTCATTCACCAGGTGGGGGGCCTGGATGGCTTCCGCATAATAGACCCCAAAGCGGCCCTGACGAGCCAGTTGCTGGTCCGGCGGCAGCGACTGGATTTCGTTTTCGAGGCGTTTTTGGGGAATGGGCGCGATGATTTTCTTCAGGGCCGGCGATTGCCGCGGTTTTTTGGGGATGGGAATTCGGGCCAGGCCACGGGTGGCCATGCGATGGGACAGGAAATAGGTCTGCCGCTGGAGATGGTTCATTAGGGCCTGGTCGTCGCCCATGGACGGCAGCCGTGATGCCGTGCGGGCTTCACCAATGACGGCCCGAAAAGATTGCCCTTTTCGACGGGCCAGTTCCAACGGCAAAAGGGCGGTGCCCAGAAAAGGGTGTAAAAGGCTGGCCATGGTGAACAAGGCACTGTTGCGCCCCGGAAAGTACACCGGGACCACAGTCGCTTGACTGAGGCGGACAATCGCGCCGACATGCCGCTGCCATTCCCGGTCGGTGACGTTCAGCTCCTTCCAGCGAAACCGGCTGACTTCTCCGGCCGGGAAAACACCGAGACAACCACCGGAACGCAGCCAGGCGACGGCTTTGCGCAGGGCGCCGCTGTTGGCGCCTGTGGCGGCCCGTCCTCCGAGAACGTCGACGGGGATGATGGCATCGTCCATGCCGTCGATCCGTGATAAAAAATGGTTCCCCAGCAGTTTGACGTCCGGTCGTACCCGGGCCAGGATACTGCCCAGCATAAGGCCATCCAAACCGCCGAAGGGATGGTTGGCGATAACGAGGAGGGGCCCCTGGCGCGGCAGGCGGCGGAGGTCGATCTCGGAAACATCCACCCGAACTTTCAATTGATGAAGATAATGGGTATAGGGGCACGCACCACCTGCCAATGTGGCCGCCGCCCGGGTGTAATTGGCGTGCAAATCGCCATATCCCGGTAGCCGGTTCAGGAATCCCGGCCAGGGCGGTTCGATGTCGGACGGCGCCTGATGGGCAGGCACCGCTAATCGGTTGCAGATCTCAGGCGGATCGAACGATTGATTATTCAGCGTCATTTCGGTACAGAAGATCCTGTGGGTTGCTTGGTGAACATGGCACCGATTTAAAATCTGATGATCAGAACATCATGGTGGCATTAGGATGGCATTAAGAAATGACAAAACAATTGTTAGCGGGCGCGTGGGCAACATCGGCAAACCGGCCTGGGGGGGCATTGGGTTCTTTATTTGATGGAACCGAAAAAAGTCGAATTCCCCGTTTAGACGTCATTCCGGCGAAAGCCGGAATCTATTGGTACCAAGACGTTAGAGATTCCGGATCAACGCCTGTCCCGGACGCCGATCCGGGATCCGGAATGACAGATAAATTACTTTTTATGGGATCATCATTATATGGATGAGAAGAAAATTGGGCGGTCGCATGGTGATGATTGGCGGGGTCAGTCCAGGGAGCTGAGAAAAATCGATGAAAATTGAAATCAACCCAAAGGATGGGATTACCACTTTCATCATGGAAGGGCGTCTGGATGCGGTCACTTCCGATGAGGCTGAAACGGACATGATGGCGGCTATTGAAGAGAAGGGCCGCTATCTTTATAATCTGGCATCTTTGGAATATATCAGCAGCGCCGGCTTACGTGTCCTGCTGGCCACCACGAAGAAGATTCAGCACACCGGCGGTCGTTTTGTCATGTGTGCCCCCACCTCCGATGTCCGCCATATCCTGGACATGAGCGGCTTTGCATCCATTTTTCCCATCACGGACACTATAGCGGAAGGGCAGCAAAAACTCCTGGCATAAGTTCTGTTACGCTATTCCCGGACCTGCCGGGCGCGGAGCTGGATATAGGCATCGCGCATGGCGGTATAGGGGTCCAGGCTCATGTCCCGGAATTTTCGGTATTCGACGGCATAGGGAGCATAGTTGGCGAATTCACGATAGCTCCATATGGCTGCATATTCCCAGAATTTGATGTCGAGATAGGTCAGGGGGTCCAGAAACCCGTTGCCGATGCGCCCGACACCATCCCGCGCCGAGGAGGGGCCCACCAGCGGCAGCACCAGATAGAAGCCATGGCCGATGCCCCAGGCCCCGAAGACCTGTCCCACATCCTCATCGGCCACATCCCAGCCCGTCCATTCCTCTTCTTTGGCCAGATCGGCAAACCCCAGGATGCCGAAACTCGTATTGATGAAGAATCGTCCGGTTTCGGTGCCGGCCTCTTCCCATTTGGCCTGCAACAGGCAGCTGACAAGCCGCACGGGTGTGTACCAGTTGGAGAAGAAATTGGTCACCCCGGTTCGAATGGTTTCAGGGAAGATCTTATTGTAGCCCTTGGCCGCCGGTTCACCAATGTAGAGGAAGACAACGTCGTTGAAGTGCCAGATGCTTTTATTGAAGTAGTAGAGCGGGTCGGCAATGGTCAGTTCTTCCTCTTCATCTTCCCATAGGTCCTCCTCATCATCCCAGAGATTTTCTTCCGCTTTTTTTTGGTCTCTCTCCGCAGTGTCCCGGATGACGCCTTTCTGCTGGGCAAGGTAGATCGATTCGGTTTCCGGAGGGTGGACCGTGGCGATCGGCAGCGGCACCGTCGCAGCGCTCCATACCGGTGTCCCCATCCCCAGCCAAACAACCGCCAAAACCAGTCCCCGCAGTATCTTCATCTTATGCTCTCCACTCCTATGCTTCGGTTTAGTTTTCACCCACATCACCAAATGCGTATTTGCTGACCAGTTCCATGATGTCCACCGGGGATTCGGTTTCGATAATGGTGTCGCCGCTGCCCAGGAGGTCCCCTCCCCCGCCGGGGTCGATTTCGACGTATTTATCGCCGATCAGGCCGGCGGTTTTAATAGAGGCGATCGCATCGTCAAAGACCTCGATCCCTTTTTGGATGCGCAGTTCCACGATGGCCTGCTGTTTGTCCTGATCCATTTTAAAGGCGGCCACGCGACCGACCTCCATTCCCAGCATTTCGATGGAATTGCCGACCCGCAGTCCGCTCACGCTGTTGAAGGGGGCATACAGCGCGTAGGTGTTGTCTCCCAGAAAGGAGACGTTGCCAAGCCGTACGGCCATGAAGCTGATGGCCGCCAGACCCAGAACGACAAAAATGCCGACGATGGTTTCATTGGAATATTTTTTCATGGCATACCCCTAAAGCAAAAAGGAGGTAACGATGTAATCCGCCACCAGAATGGATACGCAGCAGAGCACCACCGCCGATGTCGTCGAACGGCTGACGCTGCGGGCCCCGTAGCTGTCTTCACGCATGTGGGTGAAATAGCCCTGGTAGCAGCAGATGGTCGAGACGATGAGGGCGAAAACCAGGGATTTGATAAAGCCGCCGTTGATATCGGCGATGTCGACACTGCTCTGGACGCGATAGAAATAGGCGCCTTCATTGACCCCCATCAGAACGACCCCGCTGATATACCCGCCCAGGATGCCGATCAAATCAAATAAGGCGGTCAGGATGGGGAAGCTCACGATGGCGGCGGCAATCTTGGGGCTGATCAAATACCCCACGGGATCGATCCGCATGGTGAAAAGCGCGTCGATCTGTTCCGAATTTCGCTGGATGCCGATTTCAGCCGTCATGGCGGATCCCGCCCGGGCCGTGATCATGATGGCGGTCAGCACCGGACCCAACTCCCGGATGATGGAGAGGGCGACAGCCGAGCCCAATACACCGACCGATCCGTATTGGACCAGGGTGTAATACAGTTGCAGCCCCATGACCATGCCGGTAAAGAGCCCCACCAGAGCGACGATGTTGACGGTTCGGGCCCCGATGATATTGACCTGTTGGACAATGGCGGGAAACTGTTTGCGGCCGAATATCAGGACCAGCGCTTTGGCCAGGAAAATTGCAGCGGCTCCCAGGTTGTCCACCACGCGCATGACCCGTCGGCCAAAGGGGTCGAACAGGCGGTTCATGAGCGCCTCCGGCGGCTGATGCGCCGGTTTGGGGAGTTTCGCACCGTTGGTTGTCATTTGCGCCATCCGGATGTTCCCTTTAGCCCTCCTTGCCGGCTTTGCGTTGAAACCATATGCGCAGGATGTTTTTGTCGTCCTGACGCTGGTATTCCATCATATCGCGCATCTGGCGAACGAAATTGATCCCCAGCCCTCCCAGCGCGTGATCCATGGCGGGCTGATGGGCTGTCATTTTTTCGGCGGCCAGGGGGTTGAACGGGCGGCCGTCGTCGATGAATTTCATGGCGATCATATCGTCGTCCACCTTGACATTGAACTGGATCTCGTGGCGCGCATTGTCTTCGTAGGCATAGGAAACGATGTTGACGAGAATTTCTTCCAGGCTGAGTTCCAGGGCGTAAAGGGTGCGCGAGGGCATCCGGTAGGGGCGCAAAAAGATCTGCAGCATCTGGGTCAGCACGCTCAGCTCTTCAAGTTTGTTTTCCAGAATGACGGTCATTTTCCGGGACATGATCCCTCGCCTGTCAGCATGTTGCGCCCGAAAAGCGCCGGCGGCCATGGCCGCGCATTCATTGCCATCAGTGAATCTTAAACTCCAAAAAGGTGGATTCCCGTGATTCGGCCTGGGCCAGCACGTTTTCAAACGAAGCGCCCTGGTCGGCCTGGGCAAATCCGGCGCTGACGTTCAGGCTGGGCAGCTCCGGAAGTGTGTGGTTCACAATATGATCGGCTTTGAGATCTTTGGCAAGCCGGAAACAGAAGTCGCGGGCGTTTTGGGCACCGGCATTTTGCCGTACGATCATCAGTTTGCTCAGGCCGTGACGCGAACAGGAATCTTCCGCACGAATATGTTTTTTGACTTCGGTGGAGAAATTTTTCAGAATCACCTGGCCTTTGACGTGGCCCAGTTGGGCATTGATGGTGTCCAGGCTTTCCAGGGTCAGCAGAATGATGGAAAAAGCGGCGCGTTCATTTTGGAGGCGGTCCATGGCATCCTGATAGTGCTGCTTGCCATGGGTGACCGTGTCCATGCCGGTCAGTTCGTCCTGGGGATGATGGAGCCCGGTGATGAACGCGTGGATCATGGGATCGTCGACATTGTGGATATCTTCCGGCGGTCCCTGGAAGATAATCTTGCCCTCATCCAACATGGCCAGTTGCTGGGTAATCAGGAAGACGTCCGGAATCTCGTGGCTGATGAGCATGACGGTAAAACCGTACCGGCTCTGGTATTCGGAAATCATGCTGTGGACCGCATTTTTACGGATGGGGTCCAGCCCGGTGGTGGGCTCGTCAAACAGAATGATCTCCGGGTCGGTTACCAGCGCCCGCGCCATGGCGACCCGCTTTTGCATGCCGCCCGACAACTCCGAGGGGTATTTATGGTCGATGCCTTCGAGATCCAGTTGCCGCAGGCGTTCGTGTACCCGTTTGCGAATCTCGCGGCGGGCAAGGGTTGTCCCCTGCTCCAGGGGCAGGGCCACGTTGGCGTAAACGGTCATGGAGTCGAACAGGGCCATGTTCTGGAACATGTAGCTGAATTTGCCGCGCCATTTCCAGAGTTCGGACCGCGTCATGGCGGACATGGGGGTGCCGTCGCAAATGATGTCGCCGGCATCCGGTTTGAGCAATCCAATGATATGTTTGAAAAAAACGCTCTTGCCGGTGCCGCTTTTGCCGATGATGGTGGTGATTTGCCCCTTGGGAATCTTGAGGTTGGTGCCGCGCAGCACAGGGGTGGAACCCAGTGTTTTGTGGACGTCACGAAATTCGATCAGGGGATGAGACATGCGCTGATCCTGCAATAGCCTGCGGTGTTGCCTGAAGTTCAGGGTCACGGATGAATTAAGGCCATTTTGCCCTAAATAATCAGTTCGTTCGGGATGGCGTTACTATGACCATAAACCGGGTGGCGGTCAAGGGATAATTAGGGGCTTGGCGCGGCTGGTTTGGCCCTGCGCATTGGGGCGCCGGGACATGCCGCCGGCATGATCGGTGCCTCCAACGCTATGGCCGACGACGAATATGTCCTTGCCGGCGGGCGGATGTTTGACGGCGGGGGCCTTCCCGCGTATAACCATTTCACCTGTATCCGGATTCTGACGCGCGACCACGGTAAAGGAGGCGGCTACCCATGACGGATCTCGCCCATCTTTTCAGCCCCATCACGATCGGTACCATGACAGCCAAAAACCGCCTGCTCATGCCGGCCATGAGCATCAACTTCGGTGTCGATGCCCAGGGTTTCGTCACCGAGCAGCTCACGGACTATTTCGTGGCCCGGGCCCGCGGCGGGGCCGGGATGCTGCTGGTGGGCGGCGGTGCGGTCCACCCGACGGGGGTGGAACTGCCCGATCTTCCCAAACTCTGGAATGATGCCTGCATCCCCTCCCTCGAGCGGATGGTGGCGGCCGTACGCCCTTTCGACACCTGCTTCGGTGTCCAGCTCATGCATGGCGGCCGTCAGTCCTACCACGACCAGAAGGTCGCTCCCTCTGCCATTCCAGCCCCGGCGGTGGTGAAGGGCACGCCTAAAGCCCTGGAGCCGGCGGAAATCGACGAACTGGTGGCGGCCTTCGGGGATGCGGCCCGGCGCTGCCGCGAGGCCGGGTTCGATTTTATTGAAATCCATGGGGCCCATGGCTACCTGGTCAACCAGTTCATGGCCCTCAACAGCAACAAGCGCGACGATCGTTACGGGGGCGGGTTCGACAACCGCATCCGGTTTTTGATGGAACTGCTGGAAGATGTCCGGGCCAAAGCCGGTGCGGATTACCCGGTGGGTATCCGTATCAACGGGAATGATTTTATCCGGGACGGCTGGACCCTGGAGGACACCCTGCGCCTGGCGCCCATCCTGGAAGATGCCGGTGCGGCCTACCTCCATGTGTCGGCGGGCGTCTATGGTTCGCGGGAGTTGACCATCCCGTCCCTGTATGCCCCCCAGGGCTGTTTCGTTCACCTGGCCGAAGCCGTAAAAAAGGTGGTTTCCGTTCCGGTGGTGGCTGTGGGCCGGATCAAGCATGCCGACATGGCCGACCGGATTATCGCGGAAGGCCGGGCCGATGCCGTGGCCATGGGCCGGGCCCTTCTGGCCGATCCCGAACTGCCCAACAAGGCCCGCAGCAACGGGGCCGCCATCCGGCCCTGTGTCGGCTGCTGCCTGGGGTGCATTCACGCCGTGCTGCAGCTGGAGCCCGGCGGCTGTGTGGTGAACCCCGATGTGGGGCGGGAGTATCTGCTAAAGGATGAAACCCCTCCCGATGTCCGCCGCAGGGTTTTGGTGGCGGGGGGCGGACCGGCCGGCCTGGCGGCCGCCCGCATGGCGGCCCTGCGGGGTCATGAGGTGGTCCTGGTCGAGGAAGGGCCGGCGCTGGGCGGGTTGTTCCGGCTGGCCGCCCGGGCGCCGGGGCGTCAGGAGGCCGGGGATATCCTCGCCTACTTCGAAAAGGAACTCGCGCGGCTGCAGGTGGACATTCGGTTGAAAACGCCGCTCTCGGCGGATCTGATCGACGTGCTGGCTCCGGACGTTGCAATCCTGGCCACCGGCAGCCTGCCGGACACCCCCATTATCAAAGGGTTTTCCAAAACACGGATGGCGGTCTATTCCGTGGTGGAGGTGATGGAAGGGGACATGCCCGAGGGCGCGCGGGTCCTGGTGCTGGGGGGCGGTCAGAGTGCTCTCATGCTGGCGGATTTCCTGGCCGAAGCGGGCAAGGAAGTGACGGTTCTGAACCGCGGCCGGCATTTTGCCGAAGAAATGTCCAGCAACGACCGTTTTTATCTGCGGGAGCGGCTGAACCGAAACAAGGTCACCCTCTATAAGAATGTCGTGGTGGAGGCCTTCCTGCCCCGGGGGGCCAGAATCCGGGCGGGGGAGAAGAGCGACGTCCTGGACGATATGGATGCGCTCGTGGTCTCGGAAGGCATGACGCCCATCCGGCCGGATCGCCGGCTATTCAATGATCGCCCGACCGTCGTGCATATGATCGGCGATGCCAAGGAGCCCCGCAACCTGATGCTGGCCATTGCCGAAGGGGAAGAGATCGCCCGGACCTTGTAAGCCTGTGTCTATCTTTGAGGTTTTCATTTCGGGTGGGGAGCCCGGAGAGGTCTTGCTGATCCAGAGGGATTGATTTTATTATTCCTTTTCTTTTCCGGAAAAGAAAAGACGGTCAGGTAAAAGTGGTTTATCAGTCATTCCGGACTTGATCCGGAATCTCTAACATACTGACACCATTAGATTCCGGCTTTCGCCGGAATGATGTCGAAACAGCCGATGCTCGGCGCGGGATAATGGGAAACCAAAACCCAAAATCTTTTAAGGGTTCTTTTCTATGGGGCGGCCTGGGGACTAGCGCTTCGTGATGGAATGCCACCCCTGTGTCCCTTCCGGGTTGCGGTGGTTGTCGGAAGCGGCTTAAAACTTCAGTTTGGGGTTGTTGCGGTGGCGGTCGAAATCCCGGCGGGTTTTTTTGGCCAGGTTCTTCTTTACGGCCGCCGTCAGATCGATGCCGGTCTGGTTGGCGAGGCAACCCACAACGAACAGGACGTCGGCCAGCTCGTCGGCCAGGTCGATCCGTTCCTCGGATTTTTTAAAGCTCTGATCGCCGTAGGTCCGGGCCATGATTCGGGCCACCTCGCCCACTTCTTCCATCAGGATGGCGGTGTTGGTGAGTTCGGAAAAATAGCGGACCCCCACGGTATTGACCCAGTCGTCGATCATCGTTTGATAGTCTGCCAGCGTCAACGGCGGTTCAGGGCGGTTGGAAACTTGGTCTTGCACGAAATTCCTCGCTTGTTTAAAATGACGGGGTTCTGGAAATTCAACCCTTTTTAAGCCACCTGCAGCATTCATTCAATTGTTTTATGCTTGTCGTCGGGCCCATGTACCCGCAGACGGATGCGATCTAACCCGGATATTTCATGAAATGTTCGGGCTAAAACCTACCCGGAGAGAGACATTGCTATGGAGAACCGTAAGATTGTCGCCGGTCTGCTGCTATGTATCTGGATGACCATGGGGCTGTCGGGCTGCATGTTCATGCGGCTGAGCGAAGATCTGAAACAGGCGGAATCCAAGGTTGCCCTGATCAGGGGACGGGTTGTCTATACGCCAACGGACGATGCCCCTGTCCTGGTGATGCTCTTTACCAACGACGGCGGGAAGGATATCGCTGATTTTACCGTAATGGCGGGCCCCGGCCTTTACGCCTTCATGGTGCCCCGGGGAACCTACTATGTGGCGGCGTTTATCGATCAGAACCGCAATATGCGTCCGGATGGGGGGGAAACTTATGGCCTCTACGGCGCGCCGGACCCCGTGACCGTTGATGAGGCGGGGACGATCAAAGGGCTCGACCTGGTCTTGGATCGTCACATCAGCGAAGCGGATATCGACGCGGATTTCTGGTCCCGTAAAATCCTGGAGGAATCCTCCGCCAGCGCCTATATCCGCGGGGCGGGGCTGCTGGCCGACCTCGATCACCCCTATTTTTCACCGCAATATGCGGAAAAGGGGCTCTGGCAGCCTTACGCCACCTTGAAGGAAGTCGGCATCGGGCTGTTTTTCCTGGAGGAATACGATCCGGACAAGATCCCGGTGTTGTTCGTCTACGGCGCTTCCGGGCATGCCCGGAACTGGCGGATCCTGTTTGAAAACATCGACCGGGATCGTTTCCAGCCCTGGTTTTTCAATTATCCTTCCGGTCTCGACCTCAACTTTATCGGCAATTCCCTGAACGGCGCGATGGACTGGCTTCACGAGCAGTACGATTTCGATGCGCTGTTTATCGTGGCCCACAGTATGGGGGGGCTGGTGTCCCGTTACGCCATTTTAAACAATGTCTACAAAGACCACCACGATTACATCAAACTCTATATTACCATTTCCACCCCCTGGGGCGGCCACCGGGCCGCCGCCAAGGGGGTCCGATACGCCCCGGCCGTCGTGCCCTCCTGGCGCGACATGGTGCCGGACAGTGACTTTATCGCCGACCTCTACAGCCGCGAACTGCCCGACGCGATTCCCCATTACCTGTTTTTCAGCTACAGCGGCCGCTCGGGCATGATGGACGAGAACAACGACGGTGCGGTAACATTGGAAAGCCAGTTGGATTACCGTGTCCAGCGGCAGGCCCGGGAGCTGTATGGCTTCGATGAAGACCATGTCAAGGTGCTGCATAGCGAGGATGTGGTTGCCATTTTCAATGCCATTTTGCAGGCGCGCGCCGAGGAACTGCCCAAGCATACCCTGCGCAAGATTTTCGATGGGTTGACGGGGAAGGGCGTCCCTGCAGCCCCCCCGACTTCCTCTAAGGAGGTCTTTGGGTGTGAGGTCGCGCACTGAAATCGGATTGCCGGCGCGGCCGGAAAAATGCAGCGTCGCCCCGGCCTCTGCCCGAAACGCACACCGTATAAGGAGTCAACATGCCACAGGCCCGCAACGTTATCGATCTGAATTCCGATGTCGGGGAGAGTTTTGGAAATTACGTGCTCGGTATGGACGAAGACGTGATCCCGTTGATCAGTTCGGCCAACATCGCCTGCGGCTTTCACGCCGGCGATCCCCAGGTGATGCGGCGGACGGTGCGCCTGGCGCTGGATAGCGGGGTCGGCCCCGGCGCCCACCCCGGCTTCCCGGACCTCATGGGATTCGGCCGGCGCAACATGGATGTCACCGCCGAGGAGATTCACGATTATGTCACTTACCAGGTGGGGGCTCTGACCGCCTTCGTGAACGCCCAGGGGGGGAAGCTGCAGCATGTCAAACCCCACGGGGCCCTGTACACCATGGCCGTCGGTGCGCCCTGGATCTGGCAGACCGTGGCCGAGGCCATCGCGGCCATCGACCAGGATCTGATTTTGTTCGTGTTGGGCGGCAGCAACCGGGACGACCTCAAAGCCATGGGCCGGCGTGTCGGCATCCGGGTGGCGTGCGAATTTTTTGCCGACCGGGCCTACAATACGGACGGCTCCCTGGTGTCGCGGCGGGAGGCCGGCGCGGTGATCAAGGACCACGATGTGGCGGCCGCCCGGGTGCTCAAGATGGTGACCGAGGGGCGCGTGGTTTGCATCAATGGCGAAGAAATTCCCCTTTCCGGCGATACGGTCTGTGTCCACGGCGACAACCCGTCGGCCCTGGCCCTGGTGCGGCGTATACGGGAAACCCTTGAAGAAGAAGGCGTCGCCATCCAGCCCGTGGGCACCTTTCTCAAGGACTAGTGGGGATGCAGCCTGAGATTCGACACATGGGGGACCGCGGTCTGCTGGTGGAACTGGGGGCCGGTATCGATCCGGCCGTCAACCGGCGGGTGCAGCAGCTTCATCAGATCCTGGCACGCGAAAACCTCTTCGGGGTGGTGGAAACCGTCCCGGCCTACAACTCCCTCCTGGTGGTCTACGATCCGTTGCGGGCCGCACCGGAGGCCCTGGAGCGGCAGATCAGGGGGCTGTGTCATTTCGACGATATAGGCCACCCTGAGCAGCCGCCGGGCGTTGTCGAAATCCCTGTGGTTTATGGCGGCGAATCCGGCCCGGACCTCGATGATGTGGCCGCTTTCCACGGGCTGACCCGCGGCGATGTGGTTCGCCTGCACAGCGGCACGGTCTACCGGGTGTACATGATCGGATTTACCCCCGGATTCCCCTACATGGGCGAACTGCCGCAAGCCCTGGATACCCCCCGGCGGGAAACCCCCCGCACCCGTATTCCCAAAGGATCGGTGGCCATTGCCCAGCGCCAGACAGGCATCTACCCGGTGGTCAGCCCCGGCGGATGGCAGATCATCGGCCGCACTCCCGTGGAACTCTTCGATCCCCGCCAGGACAAGCCATCCCTCCTGGGCATGGGCGACGAAGTCCGGTTTATTCCGATGACGGCCGAGGAGGCGGCGCAATGGCCAGGATAGACGTTCTGGAACTCCTGTCGCCCGGAATCCTGGCCTCGCTGCAGGATACGGGGCGCCTTGGGTTCGGCCGGATCGGGGTCGCCCCCAGCGGGGCGGCGGACAGCTATGCCTGCCGCGTCGGCAACCTGCTGGCGGGCAATCTGGAAAATGCCGCCAGCATTGAAATTACTCTCATGGGGTTCCAGGCCCGCTTTCGTTCCGAAGCCGCTTTTGTCCTGACCGGGGCGGATTTGCAGGCGACCCTGAATGGTCAGCCGCTCCACCTGTGGACGGTTTGGCGGGCGGCGCCGGGCGATGTTCTCGACCTGCCCGCGCCGGCAAGCGGCTGCCGGGCCTACCTGGCGGTGGGCGGCGGGTTCCATTGCCCGGCCGTCATGGGCAGCCGGGCCACCAATATCGGGTCCGGGTTCGGCGGCTACGAGGGGCGTGCCCTGCAGGCCGGGGACATCTTGCAGGGCCATGATCCCCAGGACTATCTGCATCGGGACGGGCGGTCGCTGCCGGACACGCTCAAAGCCGTGCCGACCTCCGATGGGGTGCTGCGGGTGCTTCCCGGCCCCCAGGAAGACCAGTTCCCCGTCGCCAGCCGGGAACAATTCTACGAGACCACCTATACGGTCAGCGGCTCGTCGGACCGCACCGGGGTGCGCCTGGAAGGTCCGCCCATCGCCAAGGCGCCCGGGGCGCCCGATTCCATCCTGTCCGAAGGCATCCTGTGCGGCGCCATCCAGGTCCCGGGGGACGGCAAGCCCATCATTTTGATGAACGAGACCGTCACCGGCGGCTACCGCAAAATCGCCGTGGTCATCGCGGCCGACCTGCCGCTGCTGGGGCAGGTGGCCCCCGGCGATACCGTGCGTTTCCGGAAGACGGTTTTGGCGGAGGCCCGGAAGCTTTTACAAGGGGTGGAAGCGGCCGTGGACTGGGTGCGGGGGCATTTTGCGGGTTAAAGCCCCAGGAAGGCGGATTTGACCTCGTCGCTGGCCATGAGTTCGGCGCCGGTGCCTTCGCCGACAATGCGGCCGGTCTGGAGGATATAGCCCCGGTCGGCCAGATCGAGGGCTTCGCGCACGTTCTGCTCCACCAGCAGGATGGTCATGCCTTCGTCCTTGAGTTTGCGCACCGTGTCGAGCACTTCGTCCACCAGGACCGGCGCCAGGCCCAGCGAGGGCTCGTCCAGCATGAGGATGCGGGGGTTGGACATGAGGCCCCGGCCGATGGCCACCATCTGCTGTTCGCCGCCGGAAAGGGTGGAGGCGGGCTGCCGCCGGCGTTCTTCCAGGCGGGGAAAGAGCCGGTAGACAAAGGCCAGGTTGGCGCGGATACGCTCGTCGTCTTTCAGCACGTAGGCCCCCAGCAAAAGATTTTCTTCCACGGTGATGGGGCTGAAGAGCATTTTCTCTTCGGGGACGTAGACGATGCCGAGGTTGACGATGTCCGGGGTGTTCAGTTTCTGGATCTCGCGTCCCTCGAACAGGATACGACCCGCAAAGGCCGGCTGGGCGCCCATCACCGCGCGAAGCAGGGTGGATTTGCCCGCGCCGTTGGCCCCCAGTACGCTCACGGTTTCCCCGGCGTCTACGTGCAGGGAGATCCCCTGCAGGACCGGCATGCCGGAGTAGCGCACCTTGATGTCTTCGATTTCGAGAATGCGGGCGCTCATCGCTTACATGCCCTCCCCGCCGTGTTCCTGCACATAGCGTTCCCCCAGATAAGCCTTGATCACCTGCTCGTTGCGGGCGATTTCCTCGGGCAGGCCTTCGGCGATTTTGCGGCCGGAGTCCAGGACAATCAGGCGCTCGCTGGTGCGCATGACGAGTTCCATGACGTGCTCGATCAGGATGACCGCAATCCCCATTTGATCGTTGATATGGCGGATGCTGGCCATGATGTCTTCGATTTCGCCGGGATTGAGCCCGGCCGCCACTTCGTCCAGCAGCAGCAGTTTGGGGCGCGTTCCCAGGGCCGTGGCCATGGTGACCTTTTTCTGGGCGGCCACCGGCAGTTCGCTGACGAATAAATCCGCGGTGTCGGCCAGCTTCAGGTCCGTCAGGATGGCGTCGGCCTGCTCCCGGGCCTTGCGGCGGGAAGGGGTGCGCATGAAACAGCCCACCATGACGTTTTCCCGCACGGTCAGGTCGCCGGCGGCGGTGTAGACCTGAAAGGTGCGGGCCAGGCCGCGGCGGGCCACTTCGTGGGCGCGCAGGGCCGTGATGTCTTCACCGTCGAAAACGATGCGGCCGCTGGTGACCGGGTACTTGCCGGCGATACAGTTGAAGAGGGTGGTTTTCCCGGCCCCGTTGGGGCCGATGAGTCCCAGCAGTTCGCCCGGCGCCAGCCGGAAGGAGATGCTGTCGTTGGCGCGCAGGCCCCCGAAATCCTTGGAGAGGTTATCGACTTCCAGTAAGGCCATCAGGTCTGTTTCCTTCGCCGCACACGTTCCACGATGCCCCAGACCCCCCGGGGCTCCTTGGCGGATATCACCATGATGATGACGGCGTAGAGAATGAGGTCCATGCCCGTCAGCCCGGCCACGCCCCCCAGCCACTCCTTGAGGTAGCTCTTGAGCGGGATCAGGATGCCCGCGCCGATGATGGGCCCCCAGAGGCTCCCGGCCCCGCCCAGCATGGCCATGAGCGCGATCAGGATGGAGATGTCCAGGCTCATGGTGTCTTCCGGCTCGATGGCCTTGATGTAGCAGGCGTGGAAGGAGCCCACCACGCTGACATAGGCGGTGGCAATGGCATAGGTTTTGATTTTGGCCCAGTGGACATTGATGCCCAGGGAGCGGGCCACGTCCTCGTTGTCCTTGATGGCGCGGAGCTGGTAGCCCAGGCGGGATTTGCGGAACCAGTTCAGGTACAGGATGCCCACGAGGAAGAAGACGAAAAGCACATAATAATAGTAGATGTCTTCCTTGAAGATCAGCCGCAGGAAATCGGGCGGTGTGTATTCGATGGGAGAGATTTCCAGGCCGCGCGCCGCCCCGACAAATTCCCATACTTCGAAGATATCTTTCAACACCAGCGAGGTGGCAATGGTGGCGATGGCGAAGTAGTGGCCCTTCAGGCGGAAGAGGGGATAGCCGATGATAAAGGACCAGGTGACCGCCAGCACCACACCGATGGGCATGGAAAACCAGAAGGGGATATCCCAGCGAATGAGCAGAATGGTGGTGGTATAGGCCCCGATGCCGACATACTGGGCTTTGCCGAGGTCCACCTGCCCGCCGTAGCCGCCGATGGTGTTCCAGCCCATGCCGTAGAGAGAAAAGATAAAAAACTGGATCATGGTGGCCAGGGCGAAGGCCGAAACGGGCAACAGCGGGAAGGTCAACAGAAACAGCGCCACCCCTGCGGCGATGGTCAGGTCCAGGCGCGGCTGATCCGAAAAATCGAAAGCGTTTTTCAGTGCTTCCATCCGAACAACCCCCTGGGCCGCACCACCATGATGATGAAGTAGGCCACGTAGATCCACATGTATTTAAAAGACGTCATGGGCACGTCGTACATCCAGTCCATTTCCAGTGTATACGTCAAAAAGTCCCAGAAGCCGGGGATTTCGGTGATCAGCCCCACCACCAGGGCGGCGGCAAAGGCGCCGGGCACACTGCCGAAACCGCCCAGGGCCACGATGGCAAAGGCGATCATGGTAAACAGCAGCCCCACGTAGGGGTTGACCGGCCAGAAGTTGACGATCAGGGCGCCGGCCACGGTGACCGAGGCCCCGCCGATGCCCCAGGCCAAGGCATTCATCTTTTCGGTGGAAATCCCCATGTAGCGGGCGCCCTGGGGATTCAAAGCGGTGGCGGTCAGGGCCTTGCCCATGCGGGTTTTGGTCATGAGCAGCCAGACACCGATAAAGGCCACCACGGACAGTCCGGCCCCGGCCAGTTTGGTGGCCGGGACGATGATGCCCAGGCCCATCTCGAAGCTTTTATCCACCAGGAGCCCCTGATGAACCGCCCGGTCTTCGGAGCCGAAGACGAGCAAGGCGATGTTGCGCAGCAGCAGCATCAGTCCGAAAGTCCCCAGCAGTTGGGCGATCATGGGGCCCCTCAGGATGTAAGTGATGAATCCGCGATAGCAGACGATCCCCAGCAGAAATCCCACCAGGGCGGCCAGGGGCAGGGTGAGCAGGGGATCGATGCCCAGTGCCTGGGAGGTCAGCAAAGCCGTGTACATGCCGAACATCAAAAATTCGCCGTGGGCGAAATTGATAATGTCCATGACGCCGAAGATAATGGTGAGCCCCAGCGCCACCAGGGCAAGCACCATTCCGAAGAGCAGGCCGGCGACAATGGAACTGGCTAATATTTCCATGGATACCCTTGGGTGAAGAAATTAAGATACCGTAAAGGTCGTAAATTCCGTCTAACTGTCATGCCGGTGAAAGCCGGCATCTTTTCAAGTGAATGACATGATGATGCAACAGATTCCGGCTTCCGCCGGAATGACAAATAAAGAGCTTTTTTCCATCAATTCCGCCGATGCTCGGCGCGGGACAATGGGAAAATCAAAACCAAAATCTTAAAAACCGTTTAAATCACCTTGGCAGGCTTTGGTCCTCCTTCTGCTGCGTGAGCCGCCGCACGCGTGTCCATGCAGAAAGGGTGGATTGTGGTTCAGGCCAAGGCCGCAGCGATTTTGCACCCGCAGGCGTAGCTTGCGCTACGTCGAGGAATGCAAAATCGCGAGAACGCCGGCCTGGGCCGCAAGATGCCGTTTCGGCGTGGACACGACTACCATTTGGGGAAAGGATAAATCATATCCCCCGACGCCACGTCGAACGGGTAGACGATTTCCAGCCCCATCTGGCCGTCGGCGCCCTTCTGGTATTGGCCGATCAGGCCGGAGCCCCAGATGTTCTGCCCCATTTCACTGCCCGTGCTGGCGAATTTAACCCCTTTCCAGGGCACCACCAGTTCCTTGCCGGGAATTTCGATGGCATTGGCCGCTTTTTGAATGGCCCCCGGGTCGGTGGAGCCGGCCATTTCCAGCACGTGCACCCAGGTCTGCAAACCGGTGAAGGCCCGGGCGGAAGCCCCCCCCAGGTCGTTGCCGGTCTTGGTTTTGTAGAGACCGTTCACCTGGCCGGCCAGCGGTTTGATCTGGACCACCTGGGGCAGGAAAACCGAACGGGTCAGGATGCCCTCGATGGCATCCCCCAGGGTGCTGCGGAACTCGGGCTTGTCGAAACCGGCGTCCTGGCCCCAGATGATCTTGGGCTGCACCTGCTGGGTCTTGAGGGTTTTCACCATCAGGATGGCATCCGAGGTGTAGGAGGCGAACAGCAGCACGCCGGCCTTGGACGCCTTCAGGGAGCGGACCTCGCTGGACAGGTCGGGGGATTTGTCCGAATACAGGAGGGCCTTGCGCAGTTTGAACTTGTATTCCGGCGCGAGCTCCTTGATCACCTGGGTGACAAAAGATCCCCACTCGCTGTTTTCACAGGCCGAGGATATGGCGTTGAGTTCCTTGCGGTCCACGGCCGGAACCCCCCGGACCTTGCCTTCGGTCAGGCCTACCAGGAGTTCGAAGAGGTCCTTGGTGAACCAGCGGTCGTGGGGCGTGGTGCGCCAGAACCATTTGAAGCCCCGTTCGGTCAGGCCGGGCGAGGTGGAGGACCCGTTGATCATGGGCACGCCGTACTGCTCGCACACCGCGCTGACCGTTTTGGTCACCGAGCTGAAATAGCACCCCAGGATGCCGTCCACCTTGTCGTCCAGTATCAATTTCTTGGCCAGGTCGGCGCCCAGGGTGGGGTTGCCCTCATGATCCTTGAAAATCAGGGTGATTTTGGCCCCGTCCATGCTCTGGATGCCGCCGTTTTTGGCCATGGCCATGTCGATGTCGGCGTGGACTTCGTTGCAGAGCTGGGCGGCCAGTTCGGCCCCGGCCCGCAGTTCCCGGCCCGCCGCCGCAGCGCCGCCGGTCAGCGGATAGATGACGCCGATCTTTATTTCCTTGGCGGCCAATGCCGCAGTGGGTACCATCAAGCCGCAGAGGATGGCCAAAGCAGCCAGGAACGCTGTCCCTTGGAGCAATCGTTTCATGATGATCCTCCCTGTCTAACGTTGGGGTTGCCGGTGGGCGCCTGCCCCATCGGTTGAAGCAGCACGAGGGCGCCTACAGTTCAGCGCCCTCGTTTCGATGTGATGGTATGAAAATTCAAGAAATAAATGAATGCGGTTCATTTGCTGGAACTTACTGGATGTCGGTCCGGCTGTCAAGATAGAGCCGCATGGTAAATGGATTGTGTGGGGTTATCCGCTACCCTTGTTGGGCCGCGCAATCTCAAGTGCGCAATTCATCCCGGATGGCCACCCCTATTTTCTCTAACGTATACGGTTTCTTTATAAAACGACCCGCCCCGATTTGCTGGGCTTTCAGGACCTCTTCCGTTTTGGCAAAACCACTCACCAAAATGGCTTTTTGGGCGGGATGCAAGGCGGTGATTGCCTCGTAGGTTTCATGCCCGTTCATGCCGGGTTCCATGATCATGTCCAGCAGGACCAGATCCGCCGCACCGTGCTTCAGGAATTCGACGGCTTCCTCGCCGCTTGCAACGGCCGTGGCTTTATAGCCCAATCGATTTAACAGCTTGCAGGCGATTTCCCTTTGGTGTTCCACGTCGTCCACAACCAGTATGGCTTCCCCCTTGCCCTGATAAGCGGCAAAGGGCACGGTCGCGTCGCTGTCCGGAATGGTTTCCTTCGTTATCGGGAAGTATAGCTGAAAAGTCGTTCCGGCACTGCCGGACGTCACTTCGATGGTCCCGCCATGGTCCTGCATTACGTTCCAGACAACGGCCAGCCCCAATCCGGTACCGCTGCGCCCCATTATTTTTTTGGTGTAGAACGGTTCGAATATACGCTCCAATTCTTCGGCCGAGATCCCCGGGCCGTCATCGGTGACCGATAAAATCACATAGGTGTTTTCCTTCAGACGTTCATCGTCTTTTAAATCCTTGTCGACGTGGCGACGGGCCGTCGAAATCGTGATGGTACCCTTGCCGTCGATCGCTTCCGCGGCGTTGGACACCAGGTTCATCAGGGCTTTGCGGATATGAACCTGGGAGCCGGAAATATTCTTGAGCCCGGCATGCAAAGTGGTTTCAACGGCAACACCCGGATGGAAATGCCGGAGCTTTTCAAATTCAGGGGAGGCCAAATACTCTTTTACAGTGTCGTTCAGGCGAAGGGGCCCCTTGGTGATGGCAACCCCCCTGGCAATGGTCAGCAAGTCCTCCACGATGGCCGACGCGCGTTTCCCGGATTTCTGGATGGTTTCGATCGGGCGCCGGAGAGGGCTGTCGTCGGGCAGGTCCAGCAGCAGCAATTCCGGATAACTTACCAGGCCGGAGAGGACATTGTTGAGGTCGTGGGCAACGCCTCCCGCCAGGAGGCCCAGCGATTCCATCTTCTGGGAGCGTCGGTGCCGGGCTTCGTAGCGATGGCGCTCGGTAATATCCCGGATGGCGGCCATGTGGGCATCGCGGCCTTTGTATTTAAGGATTCGGGCGGTAATTTCCGTGGGGAAGACCGTCCCATCTTTCTTTTTGTGCCATCGCACGGGCACATAGATGCCGCGCGAATGGGTAACATGCCTGGTTTTTTCCGGCTCGGCCGAAAAATCGGTGTTTTTCATCCGAAGCACTTGCGGTTTGCTGTAGCCGTAAAGCTCGATAAACGCTTTGTTGACGTCGAGCATTTGCCCGGTTTCGATGTCGATCAAGGCGAGCGCATCCGAAACCATGTCAAAAAGGGTGAGGTACTCCTCATCGCGTTCGCGCAGGGCTTTCCGGGCGGAATTGAGCTCGGTGGTCTCCTTTGCGATGGCCTGCTCGAAAAAGTTGCGATAACGCTGGTTTTCCTCGGCAAGCGATTTGACCTTGCGCGTAAGTTCGGCATTCGCTGATGTTAACGTTTTAATCTCATCTGCCGACTTCCCCGATCTTGGTTGGGTGGTCATTTTTGATGCTCCTGGTCAGGTGTCAGACCCAATGAGTACAAAAAGGCCAACTATTTTGATAGGATACCTATTGTAATCTCAAAATATCAGGCGGAAGGCAAGGACGAAAATGTTATTTAGTGCCCATCCATAGATGGCATCTTTTGGCCCCTGGCGGCGTTCTCGCTCGTTTTCAATCCTCGAAATAGCGGACTATTCCTCCGGTTGACACCCACCGATCGGAATCGATTAGACGGGAAGTCCCTTATAGCGGGATAATATCCCGCGAAGAGGGAAAACGCGCTCGGGCCTTGCCAGGAACCAAAATCTACCATCTATGGATGGGCACTATTTATGGAAGCATTGAGAAGACGTAGCGTTTTGATCGATAACCGTGTCGTTGAGGTGTGGATAATATAGCTTCTTTTGAGCTGCCTGCCGGATCCTGTCCTCCCACTGGCGGAATGAATCCACGTTTATCAGGGTGTGATCCGCATTTTTGGGGTTGCCCTTTTCGGCAATCTCCCGGATGCCCTCAAGGGCCAGGTCGTCAGCGGGGAAGAGCATCGGTATGACGCCCAAATCCTTTGGCATGGCATCGAAGATTTTTTTGGAGCGCCTTTCACGCTCGCAGTCCTCTAAAAATTTTTCCAGGCTGAAGAAGTTGAGGTTGCCCAACGCCCCCATGGCGTGCCGCACAATATGCACGCCGTACTTGCGCAGCGTGTTGCGGCTCAATTCCGAATCCAAGAGCGCCTGGGGGGTGGCATCGGGCAGGCTTGTACTGCCCCCGGTCTGGGCGGAGGGAAAATGGGTGATCCAGGTGTTGACGCGCGCCATGGCGGCATTGATGAATGTTTGCCGGGGCGAACTGTAAGCGAGATTGCCGCCGGCGTCGACAACACAGGGTATGCCGCAGTGGATGCAGGATACACCCGGGTTGACGGTCTGGGCGACAACCATCATGAAAAGGACCTGGGCATGGACCTGCGTCAGGAAAGCCTCCGGGCTCGCGGGAGCCGATATGCCGGCAAGGCTCTGGTCGATCATCAAAAGGTTGTTGCCGATGCGGGCGCTGCTCAAAAAAGGGACAACCATGTTGTTCATCGGCGCCAGGGAGGAAACCAGACAGGTCCCGTCGACCCAGTCATCTTTGCCTTTTAAAAAGGCGGCCTCGTTTGCGCCCATGGTATTGGTTGTCGTCATCTTGAGCCCCTGAAAATGTTTCTCCATCAACTGGGCGATCTCGAAGAGCGACGTGCTCTTGTCGCAGGCAACCGGCAGACTGAAAATGCCGACAATATCTTGCTGTTCGCCCGCCGTGCGAACTATTTCCTTATACTCCTCACGGTTGGCCGGCCGCAGATCATCGTCGCCGGTTCGTTTGAGAAAGGGGGATGTCGCCCCGGTGCCGAATGTGTTCATTCCCGGGTCGCCGGGGAATTCACGCGGCACCATCTCCAGACAACGATCGATATAATCCCGCTTCAAGGGGATGAACAGCGCGGTTTCGTTGTCGAAATCGATGCCACCGGCTTCAACAAGAAGATCCATAAGGATTTGATTCTCCGTGATGTTGATGCCGATTTCCGTAAGCACTCGTTTCGCGTTTTCGTCAATGCGCCGGTAAATCGCCTTCTCGGCGATCAGATCGTCGATATCCGCCATCCGACAGCGAACTTTTTTCAGAAGCGTCTCGTCGGCAACATGGCGCAAGAGGTCTTCATAAATCACTCTGGCCTTGTCGAATTGCGCCTCTTTTTCCAGGCGAATTCCTTTGTCATAGGCCTCATGTGAAATTTTGTTCGTTGTTGTCTTCATTTTTTACGCTGTGTCAACATCATGTTTTTCACACACAGGTCGCCTGTCGTTACCTTCGGCGCGACAGGTGCTGAAAAGTGCAAAAGCTGGGTTGGTTTTCTTTCATTCCGGCAATGTCGGCATTGTCAGCCGCATGACGACTGCTGCGAGAATTGGCACGAAGGTCAGCAAGAAAGACAATGTTTTGATCTGATCTTTTTCAATTCTGGACAACAACCAGCGCCCCCACGGAAGCAGAGCCGAAAGGACGGCAATCCAGAACAATTCAACAACAAAATTGGAGAGGGATACGGTTGAGCCGACGCCTGACAGCGGAAACCATGCGATAACCCCTGTTAATGGGTAGACGTAATCCCACCAGGTGATGCGTTGGTATCTCCGCAGCGCAATCGTGGGATAGAGTGCTGCGGCAGCGATTAGTAGAAACCAAATGGCTGAAAATGCTATCATGCTATTCTCTTAAACCGAATAGTTGCATAAAATTTATGGTGTAGAAAAAAATCATGAATTGTTCGGGCTAATGCACGGGTTTTGCGACTTTCCCATTGGGATAATATGTATTGACAGTTTCCGAGACTTCGGAAAGCCAGCGAATACGTTGCTCTTCACTGCTGGTGACAATAATGTTGAACATTCTTCTATAAAAATCATGGACGCCGCAAAGATTAAAAATGCAGTTCTTCCATATGGTTTCAAGAGGATCTTTGAAAACCCCTATCTCACGATTCGTCTCCGTGTTCGATGTGTTAAAAACCAATGCGGATTTTGCTTTAAGCAGCCCAACGGGGACACCTTCTCCCGCGTCACCTTCTATAAATTCATAGGCAACGCCAGGCCTCAAAACGCGATCTATCCAGCCTTTCAAAATTGCAGGCGGTTGCCCCCACCAATTAGGATGAACGATAATAATCCCGTCTACGTTGGAAATTTCATCACAGTGTTTTTTTAATTCACCTGACAATGGGGCAGACCGTTGAATTTCATGCGCCGGAAGTAAGGCATCAAACTTTTCTTCATAAAGATCATGAAAATGAACCGTATGACCGTTGTTAATTAGAGTCTCACGGCAACGTTCTGCAATTGCAGCGTTGAAACTATCTCTATTTGGATGGGCAATGATCAACGATATTTTCATATGTTTCTTTTCCCAAAAATTAACAGCCTCCTTTTGAGGGGCCTGGAGGCATCTAATGATCCTAATGTCTTGCGTTTAACAACGAAAAGCTCTGGTATGGCGGTAAAAAGAGCCTTCCGTTACCTTTAATTGTTTTAATCGATTCTTCCGTAAACCAATAAACTCGCCATGGCTCTTTACCATCTCTTTTTATGGCGAGGCCATTTTTTTGCGCCGAAATATTATCTACAATAATATTGCTGGATATGCGTAACGGGTCGCTCCAGGAGACTTCTTCCGGCCATACTCTAAAGCCAAATGTATGCTCGGGCCAGTAGTGTTGAACAGGGACTATTTCCCCATCCTTATTTTCAATCATAAGGATAAGGTATCCACGGCCAAAAAGGATTTCCCTGGGATTATTTTTATCAATATCTTGTTCATTTATTTCGTTCGGATAAACAAGAAAATTATGCTTAAAGACCTGCAGTCTATTGATGCCGCAGCTTGCAAAACAAGCACCTGAAATAAAGATGCATATCATAATAATCATTTTCTTTTTAATCATGAAATGACATCTCCCGATAATGCGGATATCCCAAAAGGCCAAGTTTGGTAAAGTGCAACAGCTTGATTCACGAAAGGGATTTATCTGCTCTGGTCGGTCTTTCTTCGTGCCCTTCGTGGTTATTCATTTTTGACTGGCGCTTTGCAGAGAACCGCTTTCGATAATTCCATAAAGTGCTTCAAAAGGGGCGAGCACCACTTTTCCGAATGCCAGATCATGATGAGCGCGGCTTCATCATCATCCCACCTGGACGTCAGACGTACCAGGCTTTTTTGCTTCAGCTCGTCTTCAACGGAGACTTCGGGGCAGAGGGTGACCCCGATGCCCCTTTTCAGACAGGCTTTCATCCCCCGGATGCTTGAAAATTTCAGGATTCTCGGCCGGATGTTGTTTTCTTCGAGCGACCGCTCGAATGCCTTGGGGTAATTTCAATCGGTTTTCGGTAAAAGCAGGGTCTGTTCCGTCAGGTTGTCCCATTCAACCTGAGGCTGCTGTGCGAGGGGGTGGGACGGGCCGGAAACCAAGACCATCTTTTCTGTTTTCAGCGGAACGACATTGACTTCTTTAAAGTGGATGGAATCCGTGAGCAAAAAGGCCAGATCGATCCGTCCGGTATTGAGCTCTTCCCTGAGCTGCTCGTCCGAACAGTTGATGAGTTCCAGTTTGACCTTGGGGTGATCCGTATGGAACCGCTCAACCACGGACGGCATGTATACACTGGCAATGGTCTCGGGCACCCGGACCGTCAGGGCTCCCTGGGCATACTGGGCGGTCGAGAATTCGGACTTGATTTCGCGGGTCATCTCATCCATCCGGCGCGCGTAGGCATACAGTCTGCGGCCGGCCTCTGTCAGCACGACTCGCCGGCCGATGCGGTCGAACAGCTTCAAGTCCAGTTCCTCCTCCAGCGCCTTGATCTGTGCCGATACCGACGACTGGGCCATATTCAGCCGGTTCGACGCCTTGGTAAAACTCAACACGTCCGCTACCGTGACAAACGTTTTCAATTGCCGGATTTCCATGGTTTCCTTCCATCGGCCAAGGCGATGCAGTGCATCGAAATAAATCGTTAGACGCGATTAAAGATCTATAATAATCGAAAAACACGATTTGCCTTGAGGGTCAACCCAAAACCGCAAGAACCAAAAATGAAAGGAAACACCATGCTTCCCGAACCGCAAAAGCAGGCATTTCAAACTTTTTCCGGCATTGTCCGGCAAAATGACATTTTGGATCCAAAAACCACCCGTCTGATCTACCTTGCCGTTTCCATGGCCGTCGGGTGTTATCCATGAATGAACCACTGCCTTAGCGATGCTAAGGAAAATCAGGTCACCGATCAGGAAATCGGTGCGGCCCAATCAATTGTAATGGCTGTTTTGGCGGGAAGTGTGGATGCAAGGTTTGCAGACGCTACCGGGTAAGAATATAAACGGAACGGACAGGTCTCAACAGTTAACATTTTTGGTTCTTCTCCCAATTAGTTGGGAGAAAGGGTCTGAGGGGTCTATGATTCAAGTGGCCAAGGGTTTGTTCTCTGGAGATTTAATCAGTGCTTTCAGCATTCGCTCGATTGGCCCAATTTTCCCTGCTAATTTTGGAAAACGTTTCGATACACTATATAGATGCAAACAAAGGGCATATGCTTTTTGCCACACTTGCCATTCTTTGTAATTTTTTAGTATTTCACCTGGATCCTTGACCCCTTGACGCCTGGAACCCTTATGCTCCCGAGATGCCCAAGCGGTAATACCCTGTGACCCAATTGCTCATTTGCACCAACTATTCGGGAGAAGACCCAAAGTTTTTAGGGAGCAGAAGACAAGGATAAAGTTGTCAAGTGTTGAGGCCTTAATGTCTTTTCTTATTAAGGTTATCTTATTTCGCGATGCTACGGCGGCCGGCTATATTATTAACCCGGCGATTAATCACACCAGGGTTGTCATTCCGGCGAAAGCCGGAATCTATTGGCAAATGGGCGGTTTGCATGGAGATCCCGGCTTGCGCCGGGATGACGGGCGCTTGTATATTTTGTTGCCAGGTTAATATTGCGTCATCAGGATTCTGCAGCAAGACCGGAGAATAAAATATCGCTTTTATATTCAAAGATCTTTCGCACATCGATCTCGCCGGCTTCAATATCCGTTTGAAGCATTGCCGGCATTCCTCGGAACGCATTTGCAGACTGGATCTGTCCATCGATCAAGAGCATGGAGGTGCCATGGGTCAATGACCACAACGTGTTTGCAATAATATAGGGGTTAATTGGCTTGATAAGCTTTTCTTCCTGGCACGCCTTTACGGCATATAATAATTCATTAAATGACGTTTCAGCGGCCTGGACAAGTTCGGGGGTTCTTTGATTTTCCAGGATCTCATTACCGAACATGATCCTGTAATGTACCGGGTTGCGAACAGCGAATTCTACATAGCCAATCCCGGTATTCCTAATTCTTGTCAACGGATCATCAATAAGCTGCCGATTGGCGTTTTTCAGCACGGTCGTTAATTTTATATGCCCTTGTTCGGCAATTGCACATAGCAGCATACTTTTATCGGCAAAGTGCCTGTAGGGTGCTGTCCTAGACACCCCTATCCGCTGCCCAAGCTTACGCATAGAAACTTTTTCAAGCCCATCCTCGGATATAATTTCAAGTGCTGTTTCCAGCAGTTTTTTACGCAAATCACCATGGTGGTAGCTTTTCTTTGTTGCCAATGTTGTCCCCCGGTTAATCAGACGTCACCATCTTCACTTATTGCCATTCATTAACATTTGATGTTGACACTGTCAATTTTGCGGTTTATATGAAATGTTGACGTTGTCAACTTTAGAATGTCTATCACAGGAGGCCGCTATGAAGATCGTCATTTTAAATGGAAGCCCTAAGGGTGAACCCAGCGTTACCATGCAGTATGTAAAATATATTCAGAAACATTATCCTCAGCACGAATACCTGTTTCACAACATTTCAAGCCGGATAAAAAAAATCGAAAAGAATGATGATCTCTTTAATGACATCATTGCCGACATAGAATCTTGTGACAGCATCATATGGTCCACACCCGTATACACATTATTCGTGCCGGCCCAATATATGCGCTTCATTGAGCTTATCCATGAACGAAACGCTGCCCGGGCGTTCAAAAACAAGTCCACCATTGTCATGACAACGTCGATTCATTTCTATGACCACACCGCGCACCGCTATATGCATGCCGTCTGTGACGATCTCGAGATGAATTATATCGGTTATTTTTCAGCTGAAATGGATGATCTCAGAAAAAGCCGCGGCAGGGAAACACTCCTCAAGTTTGCCCAATACTATTTTGAATCATCAGGGGAAAAATGCCATCACCTGAAAAGATATCAACCCGTCACCCAAAGCGAATACGCTTACGAACCGGCCATCGTCGCGAAAAAAATGGATGCCGGGAACAAGAAAATCGTCCTGGTTACAGACCACAAACCGCATGACGCCAATATTCAGGCAATGATCAAGAGATTCTCGAATGCTTATACCGAAGGCATCGACATCGTAAACCTGTGGGAGCTTAATATCCAGGGTGGGTGTACCGGATGCATCAAGTGCGGCTATGACAATAACTGCATGTACAAAGACGAATTTTCCTCTTTTTATCATTCCAGAATTCTGCCAGCCGATATTGTTATTTTTGCCATGGCGCTGACGGGCAGAAACCTCTCTTCAAAATTCAAAGAATATTTCGATAGGCGGTTTTTTATGAATCACGTCCCGGATTTAAAGGCTAAACAGGTCGGGTATCTTATTTCCGGCCGAGTGAGTCAAATGCCATATCTGCACGATTTCTGCCAGGGTATTGTTGAATCGCAGCAAGCCAATTTCGCCGGTATGGTTTGCGATGAAATCGGCGATTCCAATGAAATTGACACCAGCATTCAAAAACTGGCCGAGCAAGTGATCGCATTTTCAACAAACGACTATTGCCAACCGCAAACCTTTTTAGGCGTTGGTGGCTCAAAAATTTTCCGGGATGATATCTGGGGCAAGCTTCGCCATGTCTTCCAGGCTGACTATCGGTACTACAAAAAAAACGGGGCTTTCAATTTTCCCCACAAACGCTACAAATCCCGATTGACCAATTTCGTGGTGAGGCTTCTGACGCGAATCCCGGGATTCAGAAAAGAATTCTATCGCAGAATAAAAACTGAAATGTACAAACCCCACAAAAAGATCGTGGAAAATTGTGAGGTAAGGCCTGGTTCATAGAAATTTATTATAGATAACGACAAGCTCTGGGGCCGAGGGCGTGTCCGAGGTCATTAGAAGCGACTGGTTAGATATTTTGTCATGTTCGCGAACCACCTGAAATAAAGTTCCTCATAGCCTCAATTGACTCTCTAAGTTCCTGGCCAGTGAAACGCACGTTCTTATCATTTTCAGGATGGTGGATTTGATGCCGGATATACTCGGTAAGAACTATGGATTGCTGTGATGTGCTGCCATCTCGGTTTAATCTGTTGTAATCTCTAACAGTTTTGCCAGCTTTATAGGTGCCGAGGGCACCTTCTGCTTCAATATAACCATACAACTCGTTGTGATACTCAAGGGACAATTCATCAAAGGCCGCATAATTGACTTCGTTGAGGCTCGGGTATGGCAATTCATGTTCTTGAACATGATTAATTTGCCCCGGCTCTTGACCAGCAATAAGGAGAATATTTTCAAATTTAAGCCTTTTTACAATTTCTGGACTGTGAGTTGTCATGAGAACCTGTGCATTTTCTGTGTCTGATAACGCAACCAGAGCATCAACAAGGGATCGTTGATGTTCAGGGTGCTGTGAGGTTTCAGGTTCTTCGATGGCGTATACAATATTGGGGAGATTCTCGTCTTGCTGACGACGTTCGGCTTCTGCTCTAAAGAAGTTTATTAGGATGAGTCTTTTAACTCCGCTACCACGTTTATTTACTGGAATATCTTCATCACCTGCAATTGATACATTCTTGAATACATCAGCCCATTTCAAGCTTGCTGTGTCTGGTAGTTTTGGATCAAGAGAACTTGCGATAGCCGGATTCATTTCACTAAGCTTTTCTAGGGTTCTATGCGCTACCTCATCTAACCGATTTTTTACAGTCTCGGCCACTTGTGCCAGATCTTCCTGTATCTGCGCATCCCCTAATATCTCCTTAACAGCCAAACGCATTGGATCCTGAACTTCACTGTCACCATCGCTATTCTTCCGATCAGACTGAAATAGTGTGTATAGGGGCATGTATGACTTCAATTGATCCCAAATGCTCTTGGCATCAATTTTCGCGACCTCGATTTCATATTCCTCAAGTTTAAGCTCATTTTGCCCTAGCCATATGGCCTTACGAAGTTCAGCGTTCTTTGTTTTATCTTCGCATTCAAGTCCTTGGTCCTGCAGAATCTTCTTTAGTTCAGTGTTTTTCTTCAGAAGCAAATCTTTGCACAAGGGATTAGTTGGATGCAACGCTTTAATAAACACTTTTTCCTTTCCAGCATTTGGATAACGTTTCACTATATGAAGTGTACCGGAATCGGTAAGAAGGTGTTCATCCGCTAAGGTCGTCTGGTTGGTTGCATCTATGATTATTGACGATGGTAAGGATTCAAACTCGACTGAGATTTCAACGCAATTATTCCCCTCAGATAGGGCCTTCTTGTTAATGTCTTCTTTATCTATTTTTATGCATCCCTTACCTTCATTAAAAAAGATATCCAAGGCCTCAAGAAAAGTTGACTTGCCAATATCATTCTTTCCAACCAGAACACACAGGTCAGCAATGTCGACTTGAACCGTTTCTGCATAACAGCGAAAGCAACTGATGGTAACCGATTTAATCTTCATACAAGCATTCCTTTGGCATCTAACGTGGAATTCACCGGCAACCGACGTTAGGATCAACCGGTATGGTCAGGTCTCAACATTTAACAACCATTTTTTGAGAAAACTGGAGGCGATCTTATCGCCGTTGATCACCCGATGAGTGCAACTCATCAGAATAGTCAGCAAGTATTGAACGCTATCGAATGTACCGATACTGCGGACCAATACAACCCATGCGCAACCTCCTGAAGGATAATGCCCTGGTCGTTCAAATTGTCGTAATGCCGGCTTGGGGAATAATGCTGGTGATGCTTGATGCGGAAGCGGGTAGCGCCCGTTCTGATCTAATGCTCATATATCCTGGGGCAGGTTTTTGTCAATGGGTACAGAGGGATTGCGCTGGTCAACGTGCCAGGGGACCTAATTAGGCGGCCCTGAATTCCGCTAAGATTCAATATGGAAAAGAGGCCGCCCTGTTGAATTATAAAATAGCCAGGTGCTCATCCTTAAGATCCGAGACGAACATGTGGCCCGGGGCGTGGGTAATGGTCAGGTCGAGGCGGGCCGAGATGGCGGCCAGGGTCGACGTGACGCCGCAGGCCCAGAAGACCGGGACCTCACCTGGGCGGATGGTGACAGGATCGCCGAAGTCCGGGCGGTCCAGATCCCGGATGCCCAGGTCCGCCGGATCGCCGATGTGAATGGGGGCGCCGTGGGTCAGGTGAAAGCGGGTGGTCACCTGGACGGCCCGCACGGCCTGCTCCGGCGTCATGGGGCGCATGGTTACCACCAGGGGGGCGGTAAACGGGCCTGCCGGGCGGCATTGGCGGTTGGTGATGTACATGGAGACGTTTTTGTCTTCTTCGATATTGCGGATGGGCAGGCCGGCCGCCAGCATGGCGTTTTCAAAAGAAAAGCTGCACCCCAGCAGAAAGCTGACCATGTCCGGCTGAAAGCGGTCTTTCACGCTGGTGACCTCTTCCGCCATTTCTCCCTTTTCGAAAATCCGGTAGCGCGGCAGGTCGTCCCGCAGGTCGGCTTTGGCGGCAATCGAAGGGGCGCTGACGCCTGCTTCCAACACGTCCAGCACCGGGCAGGGCTTGGGGTTGCGCGTGCAGAAGAGCAGGAAATGAAAAGCCTGGGCCTCCGGCAGCATCACCAGGTTGGCCTGCAGAAAGCCGGTGGCGGCCCCGGAGGTGGGGGTGGTCCATTCGCCGCTGCGAATTTGGCGGCGCAGTTCCGATGCGGGCATGGTTGCGGACATGCTGGCCCTCCTCTCAATCGCGTTAACTTTGTGTCTTAGACGACCGGGTGAAAATGTGTTGTCATGTTGGTCCTGATAGCATTTTTTGATGCTTCGGTCCATTGAGGGCTTCCGATCCGCCGGGCGTCTGAAGGGTTGTGCAAAGGCGGCCACGAAAATTGCGCCACTCGAAATGGGTAATTAATTACATACAATATATTGTATGTTAGAACTTCTGTTTCCTATATTTAGTGGCGCTATAATGAAAAAAAGAGTCGCGGTTTTAAGTAATTGTATGAAAACTCATTGAAAAGATTCAAAATTATAACTTATCGATTTGGGGGTAAACCTTTTACCAGATATTGGTATGAATTTTGCAAAACAACATTTTCTAAGTATTTTCAATTACTCGCCTTAGATAAACTGGGGGTTGCTATGCCTCATATCATAAGAATATTGGCCACCTTGCTCGTTACGCTGGCATTTGTTTTAACAGGTAACGCTTATGCGTTGAAGTTTTCCGGGGATGCCTGGGTAGCCCAGCACATTGAAAATAACCAGGCCACGGATGAATATTTTCTTGTTGTCAAAGAAGCTGATCTTAAAAGGATCAAACTGAAAGGCATCAAATTTAAAAAACAATCTGTGGAACGTGACTTTTTCCAATTGACGAATCAAATGGGAAATGAGGGCATAACTTTCCGTCAAATAGATACCGATAAGTCACGAAAATTCAAAAAATTAGATAGGAAAGCCAAAAAAAGGTCCCGCAAGCTGATCCAGAAGGGGTTGTTGGCTGAAGAGGATCGGCAGGAATGGATGGACGATTGGGTAGCCGGGCGGCTGGAAGATCAACTCTTCAAGCTGGTCTTCAAAAACGACCGGAAGCGATACGTGGGGCGAATTGGTTTCACGACATTTGATAACCCTTTTGAATATCCAGAGAATGTTGAATTTCCCTCCAATGAGGGCGGCACAACACCTGTTCCAGAGCCCACCACCCTACTGCTTATGGGCACCGGTTTGCTGGGCCTCGCTGTTTTTCGGAGACGAAATAAATAACTTATCCCCGATTTCTTTAAACTTGCCAGGCAAGGTCCCCAAGGCCTTGCCTTTTTTTATTCTATTTAACCACCTGCCCCCGGTATTATTTTTTGTTTTTCCTTGTTTTCGAGAATGAGCTAAAAATTTGTGTGTGGATTAAATCCTTCAACAGGGCCGCAGCAGCGCCGGTGGGGGAGCTGTGGCCGCCGGTTACCGTGATGCGTCCCATGGAATCGGTGTCGAAGCTGATGCCTTTTTCGGAAAGATGGACGCCGGCCAGGGGGTGGCTGGCCTCCAGCGCCTCCGGGGCGACTTTGACCACCAGTTTCCCGTCCTGCCAGCGGGCCGATCCGATCAGTTTCATCACCTTGCCGTCTGCCTTGGCGCGGTCCATGTCCTCCGGGCTGACGCCGGTGATCCCGGTGGTGTCCACATCCGCAAGCCCCAGGGATTGATCAAACAATTGGTTGGCGATCAGGATGATCTTGTTGCGGGTGTCGAGGCCCTCCACATCCAGGGTCGGGTCGGTCTCGGCAATGCCCAGGTCCTGGGCCGCCTGCAGGGCCGTGGCGTAGTCGCAGCCCTCCTGGCCCATGCGGGTCAGGATGTAATTGGTGGTGCCGTTGAGAATGCCTTCCACGGCCGTTATTTGGGCGCCGGCCGTGCAAAGGCGGCCCACATCGAGCGTGGGCAGGGCGGCCGCCGTGGCCGCACTCATGAACAGGCGCCCGCCCTTTGACTGGGCAAGTGTCCGGAGTTCGTCATAAAAGAGGACGACCGGCCCTTTGTTGGCGGTGATGACGTCCATGCCGTTGGTGAGGGCGGCGGTGATGTGGGTGCGGGCCGGCTCCCCGTCCGTCAGGTTGGTGGGGGTGGCCTCCACCAGCACATCGGCCTGCATTGACTGAAGCACGTCCTTGCCCGAGAGGCCGGGGCGGCCAAAATCGGCCACGGTCTCGATGGCCTGGCCGTTTTCGACAGCGGCCTGCAGCTGATCCAGGGGCAGCCCGTCCGTTGCGTCCACGGCCGCACCGCCGATATCCACCACGGCGACAATCTTGGGGGCGAGGCCATAGCGGGTTGCAAGATCGGCCTGTTTGGTGGCGACCAGGTTGACAAAGGCGCGGCCGACATTGCCGTAACCGCAGACGATAATCCGGATGGGGGTCATTTATAGCTCCTTGCAATCAGTTGGTGGTAGTCGCGGCCGTCGATGTCGGCCTCCACGACCACCGGGCCTTGGGTTGCGAATGCCTGGTTCAGAGACCGGCGCAGGCTTTCCGGGGTGTCGGCCTTGAGCACGGGCACGCCGAAGATGCGGTCCGCATCCAGGAAGGCGCCCGAGAAAAGGCGTGACGTGTCGGCCGGGCAGTCCTTCCAGCCCTGCTTGACCTCGATCAGGCTCAGCATGCGGTCGGCCAGGACCATGATGACGGTATTCAGCCCCAGCCGGCGGGCCGTGACGAGTTCGCCGGCCATCATGCTGAAACCCCCGTCCCCGGTGACGCAGACCACGGGCGTGTCCGGGCGGCACAGCGAAGCCCCCAGGGCGGCCGGGATGCCGTATCCCATGGAAGACCAGCCGTTGGTCATGAGGAAACGGCCGGGGGCCGGCGTGGGCCAGAGCTGTCCGAGCAGGTGGGTGTGGGCCCCCACGTCGCAGGTGAGGATGCCCTCGGGGGGCAGGACATCCCGCAGGATGTCCAGGGCTTCGGCCGGCCCGAAATTCCCGGAGCCGGGACGCACCGCGCGGTAGAGGTCTTCCCGGTGCTGCGCCAGCATTGCCGGGTCCCATTCGGTGGCAAGCGGCGCCATGGCGGCAAGGGTTTCCAGGGCCGCTCCCAGGTCGCTGATGCATTCGGCGGCCAGTTCGCAGGGCGCGGACAAGGTTGCCGGGGCGGTGTCGATATGCACCAGGGGGGCTTGGGGCAGCCAGGCTTCATAATCGAACTCCACCGGATCGTACCCCAATCCGACGACGAGATCGGCCTGGCGGGCGATGTCGGCCAGCCGGCCGCTGCCGGCGTGAAAGACGACCCCCGCATACCAGGGATGGGTTTCGGGCAGGAGGCCCTTGGCCATGGGCGTCAACACCACCGGGGCCGGGACGGCTTCCAGCAGGCGGGCCAGGAGGTGGTGGCATTTCAGGCGCGCGGCGGTCAGGCCCACGGCGATGAGCGGGCGTCGGGCCTGCCGGATCCGGTCGATGACGGTCTGGATGGCGTCGGGGGTTGGCAGCTCGGCTTCGGCACCGGTTTTGGGTGGCGGGCCGTCGCTTGCACAGGCCTTGTCCGCCAGGTCCACCGGCAGGCCGATGTGCACCGGGCCGGGCACTTCGGCACAGGCGGTGGCCATGGCCCGGTCGATGGTGTCGGTCAGGGTGCCGGCCTCCGCCCGGGTGGTCCATTTGGTAATGGGACGAAAAAGGGCCTGGTGGTCGATATTCATCTGGGTGACCCTGTAGCGCATGGCATCGCTCTGCTCGGAGGTGGCCGCGATCAGGGCCGACCGATCCAGAAGGGCGCCGCCCACACCGGTGGCCAGGTTGGTGGCGCCGGGGCCGAAGGTGCCGTGGCAGAGGGCCGGCGCCCCGGTGAGGCGATAGCATACATCGGCCATGAAGCCGGCCGCGGCTTCGTGGGCCACCAGGATGAAGGGCATCTCTCGGCGGCGCATGGCTTCCATGTAAGGGATCCAGGGGCCGCCCGGTATGCCGAAGGCATAACGAACACCGTGGTCCCGGAGGCGGTCGACAAAAACATCAGCGCAATTGGCCATAGGGTCCTCTATCGTCAGTTAGTGTCCTCTACCATCTCTGGACGAACACTATTTATGAACAAATGTTGGGCGGTCGGTATGGGCAGCAGACGTCTGCCTCTAACACAATCCTCCCCGGGCCGCAATGTTCCGGCCCCGGGCCGGGGCCTGCCGGCCGGTTTGACGCTGGACATGGCTAGTGGTATTAGCCGTTCTAATCGTGAATGCTTCTTCAACGAACGGGTGAATACGTCTTCCCATGCCGAACCCCGAACCCTCCGATGCCTTCCGCCGCATTCTCCAAACCCTCAACGACCTGGACCGGGAGATCGTGTCCCGGGACGACCCGGAGACCCTGTTGCCGGAGATTGCCAAGGCGGCCACCAAGCTGTTGCCCCTGGCGGTCTGCAGCCTGTGGCGCCGGGAGACATCCTCGCCCGTGGACCGGCTCCGGCTGGCCGCGGTTGGCGACGCGAAAGACCGGCGCTTTTTCCCCCAGACCCTGAATCTTTCCGGAAGCGTCAGCCGGCAGGCCCTGGCGAGTGGCACCTGCCACACCGTCCCGGACCTGGCCGCGGCACCCCCGTCCGCGGAACGCGACCTTGCCGCCCAGGGTGGTCTGGTTTCCCTGTTGTGCATGCCGGTGGCCGCCCAGGGGTCAACCGCGGCCGGCGTCCTGATGGGTTTTACCGCTGATCGGCATGCCTTCTCCGATCTGGACGTTCAGGTGGCCGAGGCCCTGGCCCGGCAGGCCGGTATGGTCTGGCACCTGACGGCCTTGCAAGGCGCCACCCGGCGCGCCAAGGCGGAATTGCACACCCGCAAGCGGGTCGATCGGGCCAAAGAGATTCTCATGGACGAGCGCGGCATGAACGCCGAGGAAGCCTACCGCTGGATCCAGAAACGCAGCATGGACACCCGCCGGAGCATGCGCGATGTGGCGGAAACCATCATTTTATCCTCTGAAACCGGTCATTACACCAGCATTCCCCACGCCCTGGATCTCCTGGACAAGCTGCCCCGCAAATAAGTTTCGCTGACGATCAAATCCGGATTTGACAAGTTTTGTTAGTATTGCTAATAGTGCCTCTTAACACAACGACGTGTTTGCATTAGACATCCGCCGGGGCGGTTTTCCGGCAACGACAATTTGGTGATCGGCAAGACAATGGCGTCTGCTTCCTGAGGGAAGGGGCGCCTTTTTTTATTGGGGGTACGGCTTCGTAAAATGCCCAATAGCTGCGTTGTGCGGCGTTCCTCGTCGTTGCGGCGTACCGATGTACGCCTCTCTCCTCGGAACTTGCACGCCTTGATCTTGAACATTTTACGAAGCCGTACCTCTAAATAGGGTGGAAGAATAAAATGTAAACCGGCCGGGGTGCATGCGATGCTTTGGCCCGTTAAGAAAGTCAACCAACAGCCAAGGAGTGGAGTTTATGAACCTGCAGCGACCGAACGCCAACGATGTTCTCCAGACCAAAAACCGATCCCGCAATGTCGCCCCCCAATCGGGCCTGTGCAGCCGCTGTATCGACGGGTGCAAAGGCAACTGCGATACCTTCCGGGCCACTTTCCGCGGCCGGGAGCTGCTCTACCCCGAGCCCTTCGGCTATGTGACCGCCGGTGCGGACAAGGATTATCCGGTGGACTACTCCCACCTCAACATCATGGGGTATGCCCTGGGGGCCAAGGGCATCGATGCCGATCCGGACAAGGCCACCTTTCCGGCCGTGAACACGGAGACCGAATTCGGCACCAAAGACAAGATCAAGATGCGGGTGCCGATTTTTACGGGGGCCCTGGGCAGCACGGACATCGCCCGCCGGAACTGGGAGCATTTCGCCGTGGGGGCCGCCATCAGCGGCATCTGCCTGGTGTGCGGCGAGAACGTCTGCGGTATCGATCCGGAGCTCGAGTTCAACGGGAACGGCCTGGTCAAGAAATCGCCGGAGATGAAGCGCCGGGTGGAGACCTATCGCCGCTACCATGACGGCTACGGGGATATCCTGGTGCAGATGAATGTGGAGGACACCCGCAACGGCGTGGCCGAGTACGTCCTGGACCAGCTGGGGGTCGAGACCATCGAACTCAAATGGGGCCAGGGGGCCAAATGCATCGGCGGCGAGATCAAGGTCAACTCCCTCCAACGCGCCCTGGATTTGAAAAGCCGCGGCTACATCGTCACCCCGGATCCGGAAATGCCGGCCTATCAGGCGGCCTTCAAGGCCGGCCCCCTGAAACAGTTCGAACGCCATTCCCGCCTGGGGTTCATCGACCAGGAAGGCTTCATGAAGGAAGTGGAGCGCATCCGGGCCCTGGGGGCCAAGCGCATCACCCTCAAGACCGGCGCCTACCCCATGCGCGAGCTGGCCATGGCCATCCGCTGGTCCTCGGATGCCGGCATCGATCTGCTGACCATCGACGGCGCCCCGGGCGGCACCGGTATGAGCCCCTGGCGCATGATGTGCGAATGGGGCATCCCCTCCATTTATCTCCATTCCATGGCCTACGAGCTGTGCGATCGCCTGCGGGAAAAAGGCCGGCCGGTGCCGGATATCGCCTTTGCCGGCGGGTTTTCCGCGGAAGATCACGTCTTCAAGGCCCTGGCCCTGGGAGCGCCCTATTGCAAAGCCGTCTGCATGGGCCGGGCGCTGATGATTCCGGGCATGGTGGGAAAAAACTGCGAGCGCTGGCTGCGCGGTGAAGAAGGCGGCCTGCCGTCCACGGTCTCCCGTTTCGGCGACACCAAGGAAGAAATTTTCATGAACTATGAGGTCCTGAAGGAAAAAATCGGTTCCGAAGTGGACGACCTGCCCCTGGGCGCCATCGGCATCTACAGCGCGGTGGACAAGATCAAGGTCGGCCTGCAGCAGATCATGGCGGGCTCCCGCAACTGGCAGGTGCCCTACATCAGCCGGCAGGATATCTTCTCCCTCACCGAGGAGTGCGCCAAAGTCACCCAAATCCCCTATGTCATGGACGCTTACCGGGAAGAAGCCCTGGCGGTTATCGACGGCTGATTTTCGGTTTCACCCGTAATGCCCGGCAGCGGGGCGGCCCTGTGCCGCCCCCGCTGCCGCGGGGTGCTCCGCCCGGAGAGCCCGTCGCTGTCCAACCGGACTTGCGATGTTTTTTCCATTGGGTTCCAGACGACGGTTTTCATTCCCTGACCCAGGCTAACTCGCTGTCATTTATAAAAATGGTTGCGTGTACGGCAGGCGGTATTATGTCTTGAAGGCCGGCCTTCATCATGGTAGGTAGCCCCAGGACAATTGGTTTTATTAGTCCAGCTTAATGCGGCGGCAGGTGCCGCCGGCACCATATTCCAACTCTCTTTCCAGAAAGATGCGCCCGGCGCGGCATCACACGAAAAAGGAGGCAGACATGACGGACGTTTTACAGTTGGTCAAGAATCGGGATCCGGGAGAACGGGAATTCCATCAGGCCGTCTATGAAGTGGTCGAGTCGGTCAAGCCCGTTCTGGACCGCAGCCCCGAATACCGCAAAGCCGCAGTCATGGACCGAATCACCGAGCCCGAACGGGTGATTTTGTTTCGTGTCCCCTGGATGGATGACCAGGGCCAGGTGCACGTCAACCGCGGTTTCCGCATCGAGATGAACAGCGCTATCGGTCCTTACAAAGGCGGGCTGCGGTTTCACCCGTCGGTCAACCTCAGCATCCTTAAATTTCTGGCCTTCGAACAGGTCTTCAAGAACGCCCTGACCACCCTGGCCATGGGCGGCGGCAAAGGCGGATCCGATTTCGACCCCAAGGGCAAGTCGGATGCGGAAGTAATGCGGTTTTGCCAGAGCTTCATGACCGAGCTGGCCCGGCACATCGGCCCCAACACGGATATCCCGGCGGGCGACATCGGGGTGGGCGCCCGTGAGATCGGGTACCTTTTCGGGCAGTACAAACGCCTGCGCAACGAATTCACGGGCGTGCTCACGGGCAAGAGCCTGGGGTGGGGCGGCAGCCTGATCCGGCCGGAAGCCACCGGCTACGGCTCGGTGTATTTCGCCCGGGAAATGCTGGCCACCCAGAACGACAGCCTGGAAGGCAAAGTCTGCCTGGTGTCCGGCTCCGGCAACGTGGCCCAGTACACGGCCGAGAAGATCATCGAGCTGGGGGGCAAGGTGGTAACCCTGTCGGATTCCTCCGGCTACATCTACGACGAAGAAGGCATCGACCGGGGCAAGCTGGATTTCGTGATGCGCCTCAAAAATTTCCGCCGGGGCCGCATCAAGGAATACCTCGACAAATACTCCGAGGCCACCTACGTGGAGGCGGATAGCACCCTTGACCACAATCCCCTGTGGGACCACAAGGCCGACTGCGCCTTCCCCAGCGCCACCCAGAACGAAATCAACGGCAAAGACGCTGCCAACCTGGTGAAAAACGGGGTGAAGCTGGTCTGTGAAGGGGCCAACATGCCCTCCACCCCGGAGGCCATTGACGTGTTCCTCGACAAAAAGCTGCTCTATGCGCCCGGCAAGGCCTCCAATGCCGGCGGGGTAGCGGTTTCCGGCCTCGAGATGGCCCAGAACAGCATGCGCCTGAGCTGGCCCCGGGAGGAGGTGGACAGCCGCCTGCAGATCATCATGAAGAGCATCCATTCCACCTGCCTGGATGCGGCCGCCGAATACGGCCATGCCGGCAACTACATGGTGGGCGCCAACATCGCCGGGTTCGTGAAGGTGGTCAACGCCATGCTGGACCAGGGAGTCGTCTAAGAGGAAGCCCCGGCCGCCGTGTTCATCTGGAGCGGCCAAAAAGCACCACGCGTAAATCACCAAGCGCCGGTCGATGCCTGCGGGCACGACCGGCGTTTTTTATCTGACCATCCGGTCACGTCGTTATTTCACCCAAACACGCGAAACTTGAATTGCATGGAGGTTTTATTGTAGACAAGGACTACCTGCCGTTTTTGTGTGTGGGCCAATCACATTTGCGCTATTTTGCCAAAAAACGGAAAACCAATCCACGGCCAAGATGAAAAGATCAATTTAGTCGTGATTTAGTTGGTTGCGCGATCATTCATTATGGCATTCGTGGACTGGCATGATTGGAAATGAGCGCCCTCTATGCCCCTATTGCAAACGAAGCTCTACAGGCCGCCGATACCGGCAGACCATGTGAGTCGCACGCGTCTCAAGGCGCGCTTGGAGAAAAATCTCGATCGCCCGGTGGCGTTGGTCACCGCACCAGCCGGATATGGCAAAAGTACCCTGGTCAGTTACTGGCTGGAAGACTCCGCCCGACCAAGCACCTGGCTTTCCCTGGACGAAGCAGATAACGACCTGCATCTGTTTCTTTCCTATGTTGTCGCCGCCGTTCATTCGATATATCCCGAGGCCTTAAACGAAACCGCCGACCTGATCGACGCACCGACGCTTCCGCCAACACCGACGCTGTTAGTGACTTTCCTGAACGAGTTGGATCGAATCCCGTCCCCGTTTATCATCGTCCTGGATGATATTCACTGTATTCAAAACCCATTGATATACGAATTCCTCAATGGCCTGCTGCAGCATCCACCACGCTCCATGCAGCTTGTACTGGTGGGCCGGCGCGATCCCCTGTTGCCGATTGCCGCCTTGCGTGCCAAAGGGTTGCTGAGCGAGTTTCGCATGCGGGATTTGCTTTTTACGCCGGAGGAGACGTTTGAACTCCTGCAGCGGATGCTGGGGCATCAAGGGACTCAGGCCATGGCGGTCGAATGGGCGCAGAAGACCGAGGGATGGGTGACGGGCTTGCGTCTGGCGGCCCTTGCCATGCGCGGGCGAAATCTTTCCAGCCAGCAATTGCTGCAATTGAAGGGCAACACGCGATATGTGATGGATTACCTGGTCAGCGAGGTTTTGGACAACCAGCCGCCCGGCATCCGCAGCCTGCTTTTGAATACGGCCATCCTCCACCGCTTCTGCGCGCCCCTGTGTGAGGCGCTAGGTTCAACCCCCGGCACGACAGAAAAGAATGGCATGACCGGTCAGGCCTTTATCCAGTTTTTGCGCGAGAACAACCTCTTTGTAATCCCTCTGGATACGGAAGATCGCTGGTTCCGATATCATCATCTTTTCGGGGATCTCCTGGAGCGGCAGCTGCGCGCCCAAAGAAAGTCCGATGACGTTATCGCGCTGCATAGCGCTGCCGGAGATTGGTTTGCTTCGCAGGGGCTGATCACCGAGGCGATCGAGCATGCCCTCGCGGCCGGGGATGCGGAGCAGGCCGCCCAGGCCGTCGAAACCCATCGTGATGGGGCGTTCATCGCGGACCGGTGGTTTGCTGTTCATCGCTGGATGGCCATGCTGCCGGGTGATATCAAACAACAACGCCCGAAGCTGCTTTTGACCGAAGCCTGGATCGCCAACCTGCAACACCAGATGGAACGCGTCCCGCTGCTCCTTCAGAAAGCGGAAGCGCTTATGAACCACCAAACAGCGGATCCGTCGCTGGCGGGCGAACTGGCTTTTTTCAACGGCTATGTCGTTTACTGGGAGGGGCAGGCCGAACGTTGCATCCAATACAATGAAGCGGCCATTGCCAAGCTAGCGGGCAAGAAAAGCCCCTTTATAGGGGAAGCCGAGCTCATGTTGGGCCTTGCCCGATGCATGGCCGGGCAAACGGAGCGAACGGTCCGGGATGTGAAGCGAAAAATCCAGGCGACCGATGCGTCGGAGGGGCAGTTGATTTCGCGCCTGGTCGCAGGTTTGGCGTTCATTCACCTGATTTGCGGCGATTTGCCCCAAGCCCGCCTGGAAGCCCGGCGCCTCCAGCAAGTTGCCGAGGCTTTTAATATGCGGCTCACCCTGGCGTGGGCCGCCTATATGAGCGGATGCGCCCACCTGCATGCCGGCGCATTCGAGGCTGCCTTGGGATACTTCGCAGATGCGGAGACGAAACGGTATGCCCTGGAACCCATGGCCGCCCTCGATGCGCTGGCGGGGTTGGCCCTGACCCAACAGCTCAGGGGGTTGGGCCATGACGCAAGGGCGACGGTCGGTCGCCTGGCGACGTTCACCCATGGGTTGAAAGCGCCGCAATACGTATCCATGGTTCATTCCTGCGAAGCCCGCATCGCTCTGCTGCGGGGGGACGTGACGTCCGCCATCCAAATAACGCAGATGATCCATGACACACCGATGCCGGGCAATTTGTTCATGTGGTTGGAATCGCCGCCGATCACGAAGGCTCGGGTTCTGGTTGCGCACGGGTCCCCCGAGAGTCTGGAAAGCGCGGTTCGTCTGCTGGGTGACATCCGGCACCAGAGCGAGACTTGCCGGTTTACCTGCCAAACCATCGAGGTGACTCTAATAGAAGCCCTGCTTCTGGAACGACAGGGCCTTACTGAGAAGGCCCTGACAGCGCTGGGAAAAGTGGTGGCCGTGGCCGTGCCCCTGGGATGGATCCGTCCGTTTATCGAAGCGGGCCCGTCGATGGAGAACCTTCTGATGCAGCTGCGGACCCGGAAAGGGTTGGCGAACCCGGTCGATATACTCCTGGGGGCCCTTGAAGCGCACGCAAAGATGGCCATCGTCCAAGGCGAGAATGGGCCACCGGCAGACGTCAAGCGGGGCCCCACCGTATCTACGTTATCGCAGCCCCTGGTGGAGCCGCTCTCCCACCGCGAACTCGATGTTCTCGAATTGCTGGCCCAAAGGCTGCAGAACAAAGAGATTGCGGCCAGATTGGGTGTGTCGCCATCGACCGTTAAAACTCATTTAAAGAATATCTACCAGAAGCTTGACGCCAACAGCCGCCGGACGGCGGTTGAAAAGGCAACCGCGCTGGGGATTCTCTCCCACCGCTGAAGAAGAGCCCCTCCGCCTGACCGACCGGCGGCGTCCTCGTTTTTTTCGATTTTTTTCTGCCCGTCATCCCCTCATCCCCCGTTTTTCCCCCTTTTCGGGGGATGAATCCCACCCCCCGAGCCTGATAGAGACAACACTAGCACCACCGTCCCCATGGGCTATCAACCGGTCAACCCTGGCAAGGATTATCCCATATGACAACTTCGAATAATGCTCCCCGTCTAAAGCTTTGGACGCCGGCAATCTACCGGATCGAAGTCGATGGAAGACTGCAGGAATCCTGGTCGGACAGTCTCGGTGGTATGCGCATTACCCGTCGAATCCGAAAAGATCATACCGTTGTGACAACCTTGATCGGACGGTTGCGCGATCAGAGCGAGCTGACCGGCGTGTTGAACCATCTTTACGACCTGCATCTGCCGATTTTGTCGGTGAGCTGCATTTCGTCGGAATCGCCAAACGATGAATAATACATGGAATCGGAACCTCAACGAGAAGGAGACGGGAATGCAACGAATGACCATTCTGGCAATTGGATTGATGTTCACATTGGCGGGGTGTGCTGCTTCGGGAAAAAACGTGGCAGACGAAGCGATGTCGTCCAGGCCTGGTTTTCTGGCGGGCTACTATGAAAAGCTCGAGGCGGGTCCCGACGATGGCGCCAAACTGCGCTGGCTCAAGCCGGGTGTCGATTTTAAAACCTACGACAAATTCATGCTGGACAGCGTTGTTTTCTACCTGTCCGAGGAATCGGAGAACAAGGGTATCGACGGCAACGCAATGAAAGAACTGACCGATGCCTTCAACCTGGAGATGATCAACGCCCTCAGGGACCGCTACCCGGTTGTGTCCGATCCGGGCCCGGGCGTTGCCCGCATCCGTATTGCCATCACGGATATCGAGCAGAGCAATCCGGGCATCAGTGCCGTCTCCAGTGTCATTCCGGTCGGACTGGGGGTCAGTATCATTAAGAAAGGCGCCACCGATGCCTGGGCCGGTTCAGGAGAGACCGGTGTTGAACTGATGGTTCTGGACACCTCGACCAAGGAGGTTATTGCGGTGGCCAAAGACAAGCGCAGTGCCGGCTTTACCGAGCGCTTCAGCGCATGGGGGTCTGCGGAAGAGGCGTTCAAGTTTTGGGCAGAAAGGATTCGAACCTTTTTCGACAATGTTCACGGTGGGAGCCAATAACGGAAATGATGCCCCTACCCGGCGTGTTGGCCTTTTTTCGATACGGGAACGCAATGCCCGTGCGTGCTCTCGCTTTTTTCAGGAAGGTGTTGTGTTGAAGGCACTCCGAAGGAGATCCGGCGGGACGATGGTCGTGCGGATGACAATTGGCCTTGTACTTCTGTTTGGGCCGTCGACCGTTTGGGCCGGAGACGCTATCGGTGACACCGAATGGACCTACGCGGTGGCCCCCTATGCCTGGTTTGTCTCCCTAGAAGGGGATGTGACTATGAAAGGCCGGACATCGGACATCGACATGGACTTCAGCGATATCTGGGACGAGATGAACATCGGCGCCATGATCGCCTTCGAGGCCGGCAACGATCGCTGGGGGATTCTCTCCAACGTTATCTATGCCAACCTGGGCCAGGATACCAACACCAAGGGCATCAAGATCGAACCCTCTATGGATTTGATCGTGATGTCGCTGGGCGGGTTTTACCGGTTCGGCAACTGGGCGCTTACCGATGGACCGGCCCGGGGCGGACCCTCGGTGAGCATCGATGGCACGGCCGGCGGTCGCTACACCTATCTCGACCTCGAGCTCGATTTCAAGGGCTTCAGTAAGGTCAGCGGCGATCAGGATTGGCTCGATCCGGTTGTCGGCCTGCGGGCGCTCTTCGATCTCTCGGAGCGCTGGACCCTCTCTCTGGAAGGCAGTATCGGTGGGTTCGGCGTGGCTTCCGACGTCACCTGGCACGCCGGCGGGTTGGTGGGCTTCCGGTTTGATCTGTTCGGGGAAAAAGATGCCAAATTCATCGGCGGTTACCGCGCCCTTTCCTGGGATTACGAAGACGGCAGCGGGGTGAACCAATTCGAGTGGGACGTGACCCTGCACGGCCCCATTCTCGGTCTGGTGGTCGCCTTTTAGTCTGAAACCTATGCTCCCAAGGAGATATTATGAAAACCAAACGTTTGTTTATTCTGATCGCGGTCCTCGTCATGAGCGCCGGCATGGCGTGCTCCCATGTGGCCACCCCGCCGCCCCAAATGAAGATGACCACCGACATCCCGCCGGGGATCGCCACACCGGACAAACTGCAGACACGCATTGGCACCCTGAATCTCTTCGATGGCGTTCCCGACGAGAAAACCGCGCAGAAGGTCTATGACAACCTGGATTTTCAGCGAGGTGTACAGGCTTATTTGAGCAGCATCCCGATCGCATCCATGGCTGGTATGCGTAAGGGTCTTCTAAACTTTGGGCCGGCGAATACGACGGTCCTTCTATTTGAAGACCTCATGGATTCCAAGGCGCTGTGGCTGACACCGAACACGGTGAGCATCTACATGGCGATGTGGCTTGAATTGAGTGATGAGCCGATGGTCATCGAGACGCCGCCCAACGTGCTTGGTATTATTGACGATCACTGGTTTCACTATGTGGCTGACTTCGGCAACGCCGGACCGGACAAAGGCAAGGGCGGCAAGTTTTTGATTATTCCTCCAGGTTATGCGGGTGAAGTCCTGCAGGGATACCATGTGGCACCTACGAACACCTACGGGAACTGGGTCATTTGGCGCGGATTCCAGGTGGACGGTGACACCGCTCCAGCCGTCAATACAACCAAGAAGATATTTCGCGTGTATTCGCTGTCTCAGAAGGCCAATCCGCCGAAGATGAACTTTATTAATGTATCCGGCAAGTTCCACAATACGATTCATCGAATGGACTACGGGATCTACGAGGAGATCAACGAGGTTGTGCAGGCCGAACCTACCGAGGGCCAGAGCCCGGAACTTCTCGGCCTTTTGGCATCGATAGGCATCAAGAAGGGCCAGCCATTCAAGCCCGACGCCCGGATGAAGAAAATCCTGACCGAGGCCGCCGATGTCGGCGCCGCCACGGTGCGCACCCTCGCGGCACGCCCGCGTGAGGAAAGGTTCTACTACTATCCCGGCGAGGGCGTCTGGGCGACGCCGTTTCCCGGCGGCAGTCATGAATTCATTGAAGACGGCGCCGTCGTGCTCGACGGCCGCGCCTACTTCCACTTCTATGCGACCGGCATCACCCCGGCGATGACTTCGAAGATGGTCGGCAAGGGATCGCAATATGCGATGGCCTACACCGATGCCAAGGGCAACACCCTAGATGGCGGCAAGACCTACACGGTTCATTTGCCGCCCAATGTGCCTGCTAAGGATTTCTGGTCCTTCACCCTGTACGACAATCAGACGCGCGCCGAGCTTCAGACTGATCAGCAGTTCCCGGGTGTCAGCAGCCTGGACGAAGGCATGCAGCAGAACGCCGATGGTTCGTTTGATGTCTACTTCGCTCCCGAGGCCCCGGCCGGGAAGGCCAGCAACTGGATCCAGACAGTTCCCGGAAAGGGCTGGAACATGCTGTTCCGGCTCTACGGTCCCCTTGATCCCTGGTTTGAGAAGACATGGCGGCCGGGGGACCCGACGTTGGTGAAATAGCACATTGGTATTCAGGGGGCCGCGAAACGCAAATCTTGATAAATGCCTCCGGGATCGAAGCCCTGACGTTAGCTCCGGAGAAGAAAGATAGGAATGAAAAAAATGAATGCGAAATCAATCATCATCCTGACGGCCGGATTAATAGCAACCAGCATTATGGCAACGCTTGCGGCGCAGCCGCCCAAGATGAAGATGTCCACCGATATTCCGGCCTCGATTACAGCCCCGGACACGGTGTCGACATCGATCGGCACCCTCGATTTCTTTGATGGCGTACCAACCGATAAAACGGTGGCGACCGTGTACGAGTACCTCGATCGCTCGCGTGCGGTGAACGTTTTTATCAATTCCATCCCGATGATGTCGATGTACACCTTGCGGGAGGGGCAGGCGAGCGTTGGTGCCGATGCCAGTCACAAGATCTGCATCTGGGACAACCTTATGGATTCCACGACCCTGCTTCTGACCGGCAACACCTCGACCATGTATGCCGTGGGCTTTCTCGACCTGCTGAAGGACGGTCCCACGGTCATCGATCTGCCACCCGGGATGCTCGGTATTCTGGATGACATGGCCTTTCGCTACATGACCGACCTGGGCGTTGCCGGCCCTGACAAGGGCAAGGGCGGCAAGTATCTGGTGCTGCCTCCCGGATACAAAGGCGATGTGCCGCAAGGATATTTTGTCGTCCCGTCGAAAACCAGTGGCGTGTGGGTGTTCATGCGTGGATACCTCGACAAGACGCTGCCGCTGGAAAAGGCGATCCCGGCGGCATCCGCCAACATCCGCAACAACCTCAAGGTCTACGCGTTCACCGCGAAGACCAATCCTCCTCCAATGGAATTTTTCAACGTTTCGGGCAAGGAGATGAACACGATTTTGCCAAACGACGACAGCTTTTTCGAAAAACTGCATGACCTCATTCAGGGCGAACCCGACGATTACCTGGGGTCGGAAGCCAAGGGGATGATGGCGGCCATCGGTATCGAGAAGGGCAAGCCCTTCAATCCAGATGCGCGCATGCAGAAGATCCTCACCGATGCCGCCGCCATCGGCAATGCGGCCACTCGCGCCATCAGCTTCTTTCCGCGCGAGGCGGGAAACCTGATCTATGGCGACGACAGCGCCTGGATGATGGCCTATGCCAGCAAAAACACCGCCTTTGAGAAGAACGGCGCTTACAATCTCGACGCGCGGGCGCTCTTCCACTTCGGTTACATCTGCGTGTCGCCGGCCATGGCGGTGACCGTTGCCGGCAAGGGCTCCGACTATGGCCTCATCGCGCTGGATTCCGAGAGACGACCGCTGAACGGTTCCAAGACCTACAAGCTTCACCTGCCCCCGGATCCCCCGGTGAAGGACTTCTGGGCGTTAACCCTGTATGACACCCAGACCCGCTCCCAGCTGCAGACCGACCAGCAGTTCCCGACGCTGGGCAGCCAGACCGAGGGCGTGAAGAAAAACGCCGATGGCTCGTACGACATCTACTTCGCACCGCAACCGCCCAAAGGCAAGGAAGGAAACTGGCTGCAGACCATCCCCGGCAAGAGCTGGTGGCTGGCCCTGCGCATGTACGGCCCGCTTCAGCCCTGGATCGACCTGACCTGGCGGCCGGGGGAAATAGAGTTGGTGAAATAGAATAAGGATAAAGCGTTCAGGTTCAGCGCTTCAAAGGCTGAAACCCAACCCTTCGAACGGTGAATCCGGAACCCGGAACCTATGAGGGGGTGGCGTTGAAACGGAGTTCCGGCTGAGCACTCATCGTCGTGGGCAGACATGATCACGCATTGGAGGTGACCGGAATGAAACCACTGCAAAGGTGCTGCGGCATCGTCTTGGCGGCGATCTTGTCGATAGTGGCAATAACTTTCGATGCTGCGGCCGAAGAGGATCCGCAATTGGACATGAAAGCGGACAAGACCGGTACCAATCCTATCAATTTTACATTCGATGCCAGGATCTACAACGAGTACCAGTGGCTGAACACGGATGGCGACGGCAACCAGAACATCACTACGTTTGAGTTCAGGGCGCCTTTGCTAGACGGCAAACTGCAGTTCCGCGTCAAGGCACGATATCTCGATATCAGCGCCGACCTGGATGACGACGGAACCGACGATCTTGACGATTCGGGTTTCGGGGACACGGACATCCGCTTCCTCATTGTGCCTTACATGAACATGGAGAAGAAGTTCGCGATCGCAACCGGCCTGGAAGCGTTTCTGGACACGGCGGAAGAAGACAGCCTAGGTTCCGGCGCCACCTCCCTGGGCCCGCAAGTGTTTGCCGTTTTCTTCAAGCCTTTCGGGGGCCTGTTTGATCTGATCTCACCGGCCTACCAGCACAAGTTCAGCATCGAGGAAGATGACGGCCGCAGCGACATCCATCAGGGGCTGATCGACATTTACTTCCTCAAGATGTCGTCCGACAAACAGCGCTGGGTCCTGCTCAACCCGACGGGTGTGCTAGACTACGAGAACAACACGGAATTCCTCAATATCGATGTTGAAGTCGGGACCATGATCGACAAGTATTTCGGAACGAAAGGCCACAGCATCTACCTGCGCCCCGGTTTTCAGATCGGTGCAGATCGGCCTGTGGATGGATCCCTTGAGTGTGGCTACAAGATCATATGGTGAGAGGGGGTGAAATCTGTCGCTGTCTGAATATGTTCTTGAGACCATTGTCGCAGGTACTGGTTAGGGTCTGAATAAACCATCATCAACACAGAAAAAGGAGAAAACAATGAGTTTACCCGGAAAAACCATGAAAATTGGCGGTTGGAACTATCATGTAAGCGATCAAGGAAGCGGCGACAAAGGAGTAGTAATGCTGGTGCACGGCATGCCCGATGACGGCAGCTGTTGGAAATACCAGGTACCGGCATTATTAAACGCAGGGTACCGCTGTATTGTCCCAGATACGCTGGGTTACGGTCGCACTGACCGTCCAGTTGAAGTTGAGCATTACAAAGTTGAAAAAATCATTGATCATATGTTCGAGATTATCGAAAAACTGGGTCTTAAAGATATCAACTTAGTGGGCCATGACTGGGGCTCTGCCATTACATGGCCCATGATCATGCAGAAACCGGAGCTGTTCAGAAAATACTGCTCCTTGTCAGTTGGCCACTTGGGCTGTGTGTTTGGCCAGGCCCACGACATGACTCAGGAACGAGGCACCCCCGAGCGCATGCTTGAATCCGTTAAGACCAACTGGTTTACCTACCATCATACTCAGGCTGGTATGGAAGAACTCTATATGGCGAACGACTTCAAATACTTCGATCTTTTTTTCTGTTCCCATCCTGAAAAAGAAGCGGTCAAGAACGCAATCAAAGAAACCGGCCGTATCGAATGGCTGAACTATGACATAGCCAACCCAATGGTCATGGACTACCTGGCAACGGCCAAAGATCCGAACGTCTATCCGAACGTCAAGGTGCCGGTCATGGTGATTTACCCTGAGCAAGACATGTTCTTGTGGCCGACCCAGGCCATTGATACGCCTTCACGTGTGGATGCTGAGTGCCGTATTGAATTCATTCAAGGCGGCCATTGGTCCATGCTGGATCACCCGGACGACGTCAACGTACGGATGCTGGACTGGTTTGGTTCTGAAAGCTACGACGTGCGAGCAAATGTAAAAGAAGCCTAAGCGTCCGGCTGGGTTGACCGTTGCACAACCGGGTGTTGGCTTTGCCGTTGAAAAATGGGCAGTGGTTCGAGCCGAGGAAGCCCTGGCTCCGGCGGCTCTCGCCCGCCCTGCTTCTTGCAAGCCCACCCCGTGTTGCTGAAGCAAGGCAACCAGCACTGCTTTTTAAAACGCAGGCTATATGGAAGACGCTATGAATAGAGTTAAAACCATCAGATACGATTCAAGAAAATGGTCCGGTTGCTTGCTTGTTATGCTGCTTGTCCTGGTGTCGGTATACCCCGGATTCGCTCAATCATCCGGACAGCTAACGGAGTCGCAACATGCCAAGTTCGGGGGGCCGGATACGGTTCCCAACCGGATCGAATCGGAACGCGTTGATAAGGATACACTCTATGAGTTCGCGTTTCTGAAACCCTACTATGAATGGAAAGACGAAATTTTAGAAAAGTATGGTTACACCTATGCCCTGGATTACTATCCGATCTATCTCAAAGCCAGTGACAGCCTGCCGGGAACAGATGATGATGCCGCCAGCGCCGTAATGCGTTTTTCCGGATTTTGGCAGCTTATGGGGCGCGCTGAAGATTCAAAATCAAGCGGCACGCTGGTCTACCTGGCCGAGCATCGTCATCGATACACGGATAACCTGCCGGGGGAATTTGCTCTGGAAAGCTTTGGTTACACAGGTTTCATTGGAATTCCGTTCACCGACGACGGCTGGCATCTGACCAACCTTTACTGGAATCAGGAGTGGCAGAATGGTTTCGGATTTGCGGCCGGATTTCTCGACGTAACCGACTGGGTCGATGTCTGGGCACTCACCAGCCCCTGGACGGATTTTTATAACTTCGTATTCAGTATCGGGGCGGCGACCATGGACTTGCCGGACGATGCCGCTTTGGGACTTGGGGTCGGCGGGTGGTTGGCAGAGACCGTCTACCTAATCGCCGGTTTTGAGGACCTGAACTCGGATCCCACCGATCCCTTTGAGGGATTTGAAACCTTTTTCAGCGATCACGAGTACTTCAAGCACATCGAGATCGGCTGGGTCACCTCCACCAGGGATCAGTATTATCTCGACAACATTCATCTCACCCTGTGGCATGCAGACGAACGGGATGAAATCGACGTGGAAGACGGCTGGGGAGCATTTTTGTCTTTTTCGCATACCTTCGCCGAAAAATGGTTGATATTTGCCAGAGGCGGGTTCGCGGAAGACGGCGGCAGTCTCCTGGAGCGGTCCGTCAGCATCGGTGGTGGGTTTGCTCCAGGCGGCATCGGGGCGCCCGGTTTCGGCCATCAACTGGGTTTTGGCGTCAACTGGGGTCGACCCAACGATGCCCTTTTCGGCTCCGATCTGGATGATCAGTACACGCTGGAAGCCTATTACCGCGTGCAGGTCTCAAAGGAATTTTCGATTACACCGGATATTCAATTCCTGGTCGATCCGGCACTCAACCCGGAAGAAGATCATATTTGGGTCTACGGCCTGCGAGCGCGATTGTCGTTTTAGAGACGAACCGAGTGGTGCCGACATGCGAAGCCCGAATCATGAAGGGTGGTCTGGAATTGGAACAAAACACCAGCATAAGCCATAGCCAACCATGGTTTAGAAGTGTTTACCTTTACCTGATTGCTGCCATCTTATTGCAGATTATGGTGGCGCCTCTTCTACAGCCATACATCCGACTTCGTATTTTATTAGACATTCTGTCATCCATCACCATCATCATAGCCATGTTTGCGGCCAGCCGTAAAAAGCATCACATTGCGCTGGCCGTTATCCTGGCATTGCCCATGCTTTTATCGCTGTGGTCCAAGTATTTTCTGGTCAGCGAAGGCATCGTTGTTCTGGGCAAGTTCTTCGGGATCGCCTTTTTGGGTTTTGTCATCGTTCAAGTTTCAAAGTTTATTTATCGATCGGAGGCCGTCACCAAGGACGTTATCTTTGCCGCCATTGTTGTCTATCTGCTGATGGCCGTTATGTGGGAACTGGTTTACCTGCTTTTAGAACTTTTACAACCGGGCGCGTTCAATATTCCGGATCGTCTGGTCGAGGGTCACACGCAGGTTTTTTTGTATTTCAGTCTGGTTACGATTACGACTCTGGGCTATGGCGACATCACCCCGATAACGGAGATGGCCACCGCATTGAGCACGCTGGAGTCCCTCGTTGGGCAAATTTACCTGGTGGTCGTCGTCGCCTGGCTGGTGGGTATGCACGTCTCGCAAAAATCGAAATAGAAAGTCCATATAGGCTGACATCAAAAAAATATTCAGAAGTTACACATTTTTCCTGATTGGAGATGGCTTGTGAAACTTTCTATAACCAAAACCCTTTGTGTCGTGCAGCTGATGGGCGTATTCCTGGCATCAAGTCATCTACTGGCCCAGGAACCATCCCCGAGCGATCAAGGCCCCGAGGTTAGAGAAGAATCAGCCTTAGTAGTCCCGGATTTGGCAGACATTATACCCTTAGGGACAAAACTGTCCGGCCGTCTGGCCGTCCTCGAAAATCAGATTGCCGATCTACGGGATGTTTCTGCAGTTCAGGAGGGCTATACCGAAGTCGAGTCCAGTTTGAAAGATCTAACAGGCAAAGTACAACGGCTTAAGGAAACGAGAGAGTACCGGTACCGTCATCTTGTGGACCTCAGGGAGGCAGTCGGGAAAGAAAATAAATTGTTCGAGCAAACCGGCAAACCTCTTAACCAGTCCATCCGTCAGCTCGGGGCGTGGAGAACGGAGTGGCTAACCGAGAAGCAACGGTGGAACAAATGGCAATCTGCCGTGCTCGAAGATGCGGACTTCGATCAACTCAAATCGACCTTCGCAAAGGCGAATGCCACCATCGAATCAGCCCTTAGTCTCCTCATACCAGAGCTGGAGGCGTTGCTGTCTCTACAGGAAAAAGCGGCCACTACTCAGGCCAAAATAGATGCCCTTACCATCGGATTAGACAACCTCATAATGGATGACCAGCGTGACGCTTTGCTCTACGCATCGCCTCCAATGTTATCCGCTATATATTTTCATCAAGTCTCGAGCGAGTTGTCATACACAATTCGAGAGGGACTGGATGAGATCTCATGGTCAGGCGGCCGGTTTTTTGCCCGTCATGGCGGGATTTTCCTTCTCCAGGGTTTCCTCACGCTTGTTGTGATCATTACCGTTTTTCGAAACAGGCGGGCCTTAAACGAATCCAAGCGTTGGCGGTTTCTTGCGGCACGGCCTTTGTCGGCGGGATTGTTTTATGGCGCGATAACGACCATCTGGTTTTATTATTTTGGAGGGGCTTCAGCCATATGGAAACTATTGATTGATACCATTGCCGGTCTCTCCTTTGCCCGGCTTGCCGGAGGCATCGTCGAGGCGTCATGGAAGCGGCAATGCTTATATGGGTTGATGGTCGTTTACATCATCACCGAACTTTTGGATGTGCTCGACTTTCCGCTCCCCCTTTTCCGATTGTACACGGTTTTAGCAGCACTGGTCTTTCTAATCCTTTGCATTCGGTGGGCCGGAGAAAGCATTCGTCAAAAGGATTCGGGTTTTTACACCTGGTCGCTTCGATTAGGCGCGCTCATTTTTGTTGCCATCATCATTGCGGAGCTTTGGGGCAAAGCCGCGCTGGCCCAGGATATCTTCATGTCTTTGATCGATTCGATCGCAACGGCGCTGGTCTTCATGCTGTTACTTTATATGATTAATGGGGCTTTAGAATGGGCCTTCCGCAGCTCGCCTCTGCGGAGAACGACAGTGCTGTATAAGGATCCCGATGCCATCATTCGCCGGGTGGCACGCTTCATCGACGTCGCTATATGCGGGCTTGTTTTACTGCCGTCTGTTCTGATGATCTGGGGCGTATACAACAGCCTGGAAGCAGCAACAAAAGGATTGCTGACACTTGGGGTCAACCTGGGGTCCCAACGAATTAGTGTCGGCCTGGTGATTATATCTGCCGGTATCCTTTACGGGTCGTTTTTCTTATCCTGGATTATTCAAAAATTGCTCGTCGATGAAGTGCTTGCCAGGCGTCGCGTGGAAGCGGGGGTTCGTGTTTCAATTGCCAAACTGGTTCACTATGTTCTCATTTTTGTCGGCTTCGTGTTGGCACTTCTGGCACTCGGATTCGAGTTTACCAAACTCACCATCATATTGAGTGCGCTCGGGGTCGGCATCGGTTTTGGTCTGCAAGCGGTCGTCAATAATTTTGTCAGCGGACTCATTCTGCTTTTTGAACGCCCGGTCAGGACGGGGGACTATATCGAAATCGGCGGAAACTGGGCTGAAATCGAAAAAATAGGGCTGCGGGCCACTACCGTTCAAACGTTTGACCAGGCCGACGTCATCATCCCCAACGCCGATCTGATCACCAATCAAGTGACCAATTGGACCCTGAGCAATCGCCGCGTACGGCTTATTATTCCGGTGGGCGTGGCCTATGGTTCGGACGTAACCCTGGTGATGGAGACGCTGATGGCGTGCGCCGAGGCAAGCTCAACGGTGGCGAAAACACCTGCTCCGCAAGTGCTGTTTCTAAGTTTCGGGGAAAGCTCACTAAATTTCGAACTTCGCGTCTGGGTGTTGGATGCGGAGCAACGCGTAAAAGTACAAAGCGAGCTTCACCAGGCAATAGACCGACGTTTTCGGGAAGCAAATATCGAGATCGCCTTTCCGCAAAGGGATCTGCATCTGCGCAGTGTCGATGATGGGATCAAAAGCGTCAGGATGGATTTGACATCGCCAGAGAAGGCGCTACCCTAACACAGTCCGTGGGTTAATCTTGAAACCTTCAATAGAATTCGGGGGAATTCCATGTCGGATCGAAGCGGGGAAAACGACCGCCGGGTGGCGGATATCATCGATAAGCGGGTCGGTGCGGGGGCGAATGACCTGGTGGCCGGCTGGCAGCAGATGCTGGCCGAGCTTCTGGAAAAGATGGCGCCTCACCTCACGGCCGGCCGGCTGGTCACGTTCCATACGCTGACCCCCGAAGAAAAAACCTTCTTCGAGGCCCTCTATCCGGAAGTCGATGTGCCCTCCAATGCAACCGCCCTTTTCATTTCCCCGAGCGTACGCCAGCAGATGATGGGCGGTCCCCCGGCGAACGAAACGGAGCCCACCGGGCAGCGGCCGGAGGACGCCCCGGATGCCGGCATCCTCCTGGCCTGCCGGAGGAATGATTTCCAGACCATCGTCAACGTTCTCTTCGCCCACCCGCCCCACACCCCTGCGGTGGATGTCTACGACCGGGGCCGCCTGATCGCCGGCTACAGCTATGCCACAATCCCGGATTGCCGCCGAGAGATCAGTGCCATCCTGGAAAGACATTTGGCGCCTGCCTGAAGCGGCACAGCGTCCAGCGACGGTCATCGCTGGAAAAGGCTTGCAAAAAAAATGGCGAGGCGCTACCCCTAACAGGAACATCAACTCGAGCTGCCAGACCATTTATTCTAATGACACATACCATTCATAGCATTCTCCCTCCTCCCCCCCCCCCTCATTCTAGCCCGAACATTTCATGAAATTTTTTCTACACCATAAATTTCATGTAAATATTCAGGGGCCTAAAAGCTATTCGGGGTATAATTTTTAGGTGACCCTTTGTACCCTTGATCGATTTCCAAAATCATCGATAAAATTTCACCCTACAGGCGCGTTCGAGATGTCCCTTGGCGGCGTTATCAGGGGCTTGCGGTAGCAGAAGTACAGCGGCGCCCCTGATGCCTTGCCCATGAACATCTCGAACGCGTGAAATATCCGGGCTAAGCTGTATTGACGAATGAGGTAGGAAGCCTTTGGGGACTCCTGCGTATCGGGAAATTTTTTGCATCTCCCGTTTTTACCGGCGGGGTGCGCCCAACCAGAGGCTTTCATCGACTTTCAACCCGCATGACATAGAAAAGGTGTTTCCAATGGCGAAGGTCAAATGGATTGTTGCCTTGAATGGCTCCGTGTTTTTACTCATGTTCGGGGTTGGGATGATTGTTGCGCTGCTTCCGCAGAAGGTCCTGACGATCTCGGGTTCGGTCACCCTGGTCGGCGGCCTGGCATCGGCGTTTGCGGTTTCCTATATCCTGGCCCAAATACCGTTGGGCAAACTGGCGGATCGTTTCGGCACCCAATGGTTTCTGACCGCCGGTTATTTTATCTGTGCCATCGTGGGGCTGGTGTATTACCAGGCCGAAACGGCGGCGGCGATGATGATCGGCCGCATGATCCAGGGCCTTGGTGAGGCGCCGCTATGGGCTTTGGCACCGGCGCTGCTGTCCGTTCTGTACCCCTCTAACAAAGCCCGGGCGATGGGGTGGTACAATGCTTCGATCCACCTGGGGCTGACGGCCGGCAGTCTGGCCGGCGTTCTGGTGTCAGCGGTCTGGACCGGCTCGGAACCATTTCTACTGTTTGCCGGCGTCAGTGCGATGGGTGGGATCTGGACCCTGCTGGCCCTGCGTGATACGGGGGGCGCGGTGAGCGGGGCTGGTCCGGGAGGTGCTTCAGCTGACATCGGCCGGCTTCTCAAGAACCGAACCGTGTTATTTGTATGTGCCGGCATCATGCTGTACGGTCTGGGGTACGGCATTTTTCTCACCGTCATTCCGGCTTTCCTGCTAATGCACAAAGGGGCCGGGGCCTCTGCGGTCGGCCTGTCGTTTGTGGTGTTCTATGTCGCCATCAGCCTGGCCCAAATCATCGCCGGTCCGATCGCGGATCGCGCCGGCCGCGTCATGCCCATGATCAGCGGCCTTGCGGTGATGGCTTTCGGCATGATGGTATTTCCCTGCTTGCCGCTCGTATACGCCCTCGCGGCACTGTTTCTTGCCGCTTTCGGTCTGGGTGTTTTTCTCGTGGCATCCCTGGCTTTTTTAAACGATCAGGTTGACGTGCATCTCCGGGGAACCATTTCGGGAGCCTACTATCTTTTCTGGGGCGTGGGCTATTTCTTTGGGCCCATGGTCATGGGCATAATCGGTGATGCGGGACATGATAAAATGGGCTTTCTGGTTCTGGGCGTTCTGTACGCTGTCATCGCCGGCATGCTTGGTCTCGCCAATCGTCGGACGTCAGCGGCAAAATCTTTTTGAACCTTTTGGGCGGCCTCCACCACCAACGGTTAAAGAAACTCTAAAGGAGGTTGTCCCATGGCACGTTTTCAGATGGTTCCGAACAAGGTGGTTGGGTTGACGCTGGTGTTTCTCTTGAGCCTCTCCGCAAGTGCGTTTGGCCAGCCGAAACAAGTGCCGGTCGTCGATTTACAGGAAGCCCCTGCCAGGAGCGTCCCGTCGATGCAACCCCGGGTGAATCCGACCCGGGCCCTGGCAGTCAAGGTAACGGTGCCGGGGGTGATCGGAAAGACCAGGGCGGATGCCGAGCAAGTGTTGGTGAAGGCCGGTTTCCGGATCGGGATGGTCCAGCAAAGCCTGGCCGGCAAGGGTCGTCCGGGGACGGTGATCAAGCAGAGCCCCGCTGCCAAAACGCCGGCCGCCAAAGGCAGTGCGGTGAATATCTGGGTCATGGCATCGGGCAGCGTGGCGTTACAGCGGCCCGGGCAGGCGGCCGGAACCCGGGAACAACCTAAACCCCGATTCCAGTCCGGCAACAAGAAGCTTTTGATGACCTTTGCCGGCACGGTGCCGGGGGTTGTTGTATACGACAGCAAGGGCAAGGTCCTGCAGACATTCGGCCGCGGCCGGCAGTTCGATGTCACCGCGAGCCTTCGCAAGACCAACGGGGGCACCATCTATCTCGGCATTACGCCCCAACCGGGCCCCACGGCCGTGCCCATGCGTTGGGACCCGCGGGACCGCATCCCCTGCAATCTTGCGCGGTACGCCGGTCTTATGCATGAGCGGATTGTCCCGGTGGACGACCACGCCATGGCCGACAGCGAACCCGGCAACAATGCCATCGGCGGCGCGGCCCGGCTGGACTTCGGCTATGTCAACGGCGAAGTGGGCGGCGACGATGCCGCTGATTTCGGCCGGGTGACGGCCCTGGCTGCCGGCACCGGCACCCTGGTGCAGGTGGAGGTGGTCTCCGGCAGTGCGGAACTCTACCTCTACGGCCCCACCCGGACCTATCTGGACGGGGGCCGTCGCAAGGTATGGATCGCCCTGGCGCCCAGCACGCCTTTCTACTTCGAGGTCCGGCCCACCGGGTCCACAAGCAGCGCCTACCGGGTCCGCATTTCCAAACGGCAGCTGAATGATGCCTACGAGGCCAACGACAGCTTTGCCCAGGCCAAGACATTCAGCACCGGCAGAGCCTTTCTCGGCAACGTCATCAACAGCAGTGGCGCCCACGTGGGTTTCAACGACTACTACAAGATCCGCATCAATGAACCGAAGAACGTGCGCATCGATGTTGCCAACGCGGGCTTGGCGTCCGGCAAACGGGTGACCGTGTCCCTATATGATCCCCACGGCACCCTGGTCAGTTCGGAGTATTACGCCGGCAACGCCAATGGATGCGTGTTTAACTACGACCTCAGGCCGGATTGGGACGATCCCTCTTACCCGGTGCCGTTTCCGGCCGGCGACTGGCGCATCCTGGTCAGCGAATACAGCAGCAACTCCAGCGGGATCGGTTCGCCGGCGGCCTATGGCCTGGGGGAACCGCCGACCGCCTATACCCGCACGGATCACTGGATGACGACGACCCTGACCCCCTGAGGATGCATATCTTCGGGGATTGATAGCGACGCGAAGTACTTCAGATGCCGGGCAGCCCATGATGGGCTGCCCGGCATTGTTTTTGATGTGGCGCTCAGTGATTCAGGGGCGGGCGGTTACCAGCCACAAGAGGCGGGCTGTTTTCTCGCCGGGGTTTTCCCAGGCGGAGGGCCAGCCGTCGTCAAAGAAGACGAAATCCCCGGCAGCGACATCATGGGATTTCCCCTGGTAGGTCATCACCAGTTCCCCTTCGATGAGGTAGCCGATTTCATCTCCTTTGCCCTGATAGAAATGCGTGGACAGGGTTGTTCGCGGCGGGATCTCGATGATGCCGGGGGTGTGGCGGCCCCGGGTTTCCATCTGCGGCAGGCGCCAGTAGTGAGTGCCGGAAGCGGCCATTTCGGGGGGGGCGGCGGCCTGCATATCCGTCTGCCGGAAAACGACGGGCGGCGGGTCGTCAGGCGTCTGGAAGAAGGTGCCCATGTTTACGGAAAAGACTTCCGCCATACGGAAGAGGGCGGGTAAGGACGGGTAGATCAATCCGCTTTCGATCTGCGAGATGCTGCTGGGTGTGACCCCCACGCGTTTGGCCAGTTCGGTCTGGGAGAGCTGGGCCTGGGTGCGCAGGGACCGCAGGCGTGTTCCCAGATCGGTCTTGCCGGTGGATTGATCCTCCGGGCTGAAGCGGATGGATGTCTCCTTGCTGAAATAGGGCAGGGGCTGGTTGAGCCGGTCCGGTGTCCGGTTTTCAGCTTTGATGATCCTCAGGGATGTTTTGCCCCGCTGCACCGCAAGGTCCACCACCACCTGGGCGATCTGGTTGATCCGGGCCCGCAGTTTGCCGGAATGGGCCTCCTTTTCGATCAGCCAGTAGGCGATGGTGTTGAGGTCGTACAGGCGCGGGCAGGTGCGCACATAGAAATTGACCAGCTGCTCTTCGCCGCCCCAGAGTTCCTGCATGCCGGTGAGGCTCTCGAAAATGAAGCGCACGGTTCCGTCCAGGCGGCCATGGTGTTCATAGAACGTTTTCGCGACCGCTTCCATGTGATGGGGCTGTTTGACCGTCAACAGGGTGCCGGGCCAGTTTTCGGGTATCTGCTTGTGGTAGTCCGCAAAGATATCGGCTCCGTTGCCTTTGCCATAGGTGAAGCAATCGATAATGGTCAGGGCCGGTGACTGGGCAAGGGGCCCCAGTTTCTCGATCAGGTTTTTCAGGGAGCGGTCGAAACTGACATAAATCAGGGGGGCCTCATCCTGGAGGGAGGAACGGATCAGGTTGAGGTAGAACACATCGGCCAGGCTGCCGGCATCGTCATACCAGATGACGTTATCCCCGACGAAAAGGCCGCCGAAAAGGTTGTCCAAATCCCGAATGCCGGTGGTGACGCGTGCTTTCATAAACGATCCTCATGACGCCTAAGGTAATTTGAGCGGCACGGCGCCATGACCTGCCGGTTGGCGGTTGCCCCTCCTGGGTGCGGTATAGCCGATAATCGAAACGGCAGACGATGGCTATTCAACTTTGATGTTGACCTGCCGGGGTTTTTCCTCTTCGGGCTTGGGGATGGCAATTTTGAGAACACCATTTTTGAAAACGGCGGAAATGTTTTCCGTGCGGATCATGGCCGGGAGGGCAAAGGACCGTCCGAATTTGCCGAAAACCCGTTCGCTGCGGTAATAGCTGCCGTTGCCGATGCTGCTGTCCACCACCCGCTCGCCCTGGATCGTCAGGACATTGTCTTTGACTTCGATATCGACCTCGTTTTTGTCTACACCGGGTATTTCGAAAAAAATTATAATGGCTTCGGGGGTGTCCACGATATCCACGGGGGGGCGCCAGGCACCCATGGTATCGGCGTCGTAACTGCCCGGCTGTGTAAAAACATCTTCGAAAAGGCGGTTGATGCCCTGCTGAAGGCTGGCGATCTCGCGTGCCGGACTCCATTTGATGATGGCCATTGGTTCCTCCTGTGGTTCTGTCGTAAAAGGGTCCAAATGAAATGGAACATAATAGAATCATTATATAATATTACTCATTAATTAATCATGCGGCATTGGCTGTCAACCGAAAAAGAAGGAACCTTGGCGTTTTAGCTCGCACAGGCCCTCGGACGCGGGGCGGTCAGGTGATGAAACCGTTTTGGCAGCGGTAACATAATTTTAACCTTGGTATTTACCGGTTCGGTCTTACCTTTGGTGGTCTTTGCAGCACGGAACGTCATGTATAACCAAGAAACCATGTTTCATGCAGAGGGCAAAGATCGAAGGAGGCGCACCATGCATTATGTAAAGTTCCGATTCAAACGGTATACCTATGAAATATTCCACCGTCCCGGAGAGTGGATGACACCTGAAGCCCTCGAGGTCCTTCAGCATCGGCTGATCGCCGTTGCCGAGGCGCGCCTGGGATCACGTCCGAATTTCGGCTTCTTCGTGGACCGGCAATCGTTCAACAATAAGTTGGTCACGATTTGTTCCCTCAACGGGGAGGATCGCTGCTTCAACGCCATGGCGTATATCGGCCGGTACAAAAAACGTCCGGTGGTTCACCTGGGGGCGGTCTATTCCCTCGAGGGCAACAAGGGCGAGATGCAGCTGCTATACTACTGGAGTTGTCTGTATGTATTGTACCACGCCCGCTTCCGGCGGGTCTATATCACCAGCCTGACCCACACGCCCAAGATATTCGGCGCGGTGGCCGAGGCCTACGAAAAGGTTTTTCCCAACGGGGATGCCAATGCCAGGCCGGAGCCCTTTCACGTGGCGATACGCGACATGCTGATGGAAACCTACCTGCAGGAATTCCGAATGCGCGTTCCCCCCAAGGTGGACGAGCGGTTTATCATCAAGGGCTTTCGTCTCATGGCAGACGGAACGACCCTTTATCCCGACACGACTGAAAGTGTACCCAAACATCGCAAACCGCAGTACAATCGCCATTGTCTGGACACCATCGATTATCCCGGCGGCGACGACATCATGCAGGTGGGCATCCTGAAGCCGACCACGCTCTTCAAGAACGTGAGGTTGTTCAAGAAAGGAGGGATGCTGCGGCTTTCCAATATCGCCCGAAATGTGGTCGGGTATGGAAGGGAATGCGCCGGCGGCATCCTGAAAGGGTATCCCCAGCGCGCTTGCGGCTGGAATAATATCATTGCGTCCTTTCTGCGGCGCTAACCCGAACATTTCATGAAAAATTCGGGCCGAACCCGTTGACTGTGTTGGAAGCGGCACTGGTTGCGGCAATTATGTCGCAGTTTGCGTACTTATTTATAAATTATTGAAATTTATACTAAAAAGAATCACATTCAAAACTGGATGCGGCGAAAATGCCGCATCCAGTTTTTTGTTTAAACGAGACTTATTTATATAATAATAATATAATATCAATAAGTTATTGAATTTATAGCGCGGGTGGCATGGTTTTGGCTAAAAGATGACCGGGAAAAGGTGCTGCGACTCAAATCGAGTGCAGGCCGTATTCCGGTTGTCGTTCAATTATGTAGATGGGAGCCATACCATGAAATACCTGAAGTTTCGGTTTAAAAGTTTTACCTACGAACTCTACCACCGTCCCGGCGAGTGGATGACACCCGAGGCCCTGGAGGCGCTGCAGAGCCGGCTGGTCGCCGTTGCCGAGGCCCGCCTGGGATCACGCCCCAATTATGGTTTTTTTGCGGATCTGGAATCGTTCAACAACAAACTGATTACGATTTGTTCCCTGAATGGTGAAGACCGCTGCTTCAACGCCATGGTGTATATCGGCCGGTACAAAAAACGCCCGGTGGTCCATCTGGGGTCGGTCTATTCCCTCGAAGGCAACAAAGGACAGATGCAGCTGCTCTACTATTGGTCCAGCCTCTACATGCAATATCATGCCGGTTTCCGGAAGATCTACATTACGAGCTTGACCCATACGCCCAAAATTTTCGGGGCCGTGGCGGAAGCCTACGAGAACGTTTTCCCCAACGGCGACCCCGACGCCCAACCGGAGCCCTTTCATCTGGCTGCCCGCGATATGCTGATGGCCTCCTATATGAAAGAATTCCAGATGCGCGTGCCCCCCGAGGTGGACGAGCGGTTCATCATCAAAGGGTTTCGCCTGATGGCCGACGGCACCACCCTGTTTCCGGATACGACCGAGACCGTTCCCAAGCACCGCAAAGCCTTCTTCAATGACTATTGCCTGGCCCGTCTCGATTATCCGGGCGGGGACGACATCATGCAGGTGGGCACCCTGAAAACGACAACACCTTTTAAAAACATGAAAATGTTTAAGAAAGGGGGCATGCTGCGGCCTTCGAACATTGTTCGCAATGTCTACGGTTACACCTGCGAGCGGATCCGGATTCTCCTGTTCGGGGATTCCCGACCGGCCGGCACGATGGAAGCATGTCGCATGACGGATACGCAGCGCTAGTCAGTCGGTTTCATATCGAAATGGTTTTTCCGTTTTCTGTCGCCTAACAGAATACGAAACAATCCTGGAAGCCACCCACGAAAACGATTTTTAGGGTGGCTTCCATCCCTTCCCGATTCATCCCCCCCCAACCTCTGCATTGGTTAACTGGTGTCCATCCATAACTGGCATCTTTGGGCCCCGAGCCGCGTTTGCGCAATTTCGAGATCCTCGAAATCGTCAACTATTCCTGCGGTTTCCACCCACCGCAGAGAATAGGTCAGACGGGAAGTCCCGTCTATCGGGATAATATCCCGCGAAGCGGGAAAAATCGCTCAGGCCTGGCTCGGAACCAAAATCTACCATCTTTGGACGAACACTAACGGATACCGCTGATCCCATCTGGTCCCATCATTGATATGGGACGTGTCGACCACAGTCATAACGAATTGACATTGCATGATTCATCATTTAGAAAGCGCCAGATTAGAAATCGTCGATCCAATATGCTGATGCGATAAATTTTCGCTACCCTTCTTTCGCTGAAGATTGATGCCTAATTTGCCTAAATCAGGGTAACTGATGTTCCCCTGTTCATCCCTGCAAGATAAAGGCGTTCGGATCGGGCCATGCAGGCGATGGCAGTGGTCCGTTCCCAGGGGGCAATACCATGATGCCCAAGAAAAAATATCTTGTGAGCAGTGAAAATGCCGAGGCCGTTGCCGTGATCCAAGCCGGCATGGATCCGAACAACAGTCTGGAGCGGGTCGGATCCGCGGGCATCATCCAAAGGATCGAAAAAGGGCCTTTGGATTATCTTTTTATCGACCTGGACGTCTTTCCGAAGACGGACAAGGCGCCCGTGACGGAATATGATTTCGACACCTTTTTTAAAGCTGTTTGGCGGGTGCGTCCTTCCATCGACATTTTCATCATCACCCCTCCGGAGCGCATCCCGGAAGCCGTTCTGGCCGTAAAAGCAGGTGCCCGCAGCTATCTCAAGCTTCCGCTTGCTTCGGAAGAAATTGGCCTGATTTCGCGCGAAATCCATGAAGATCAGATCCTGGAATCGGAACGCGACTACCTGCGGGAACAGTTCTGGGAGGCGGATGTGCGCGAGTTCGTCCGTACCCGCTGCGCCAATATGAAGAAAGTCTATGACCTGGTTCGCTCGGTGGCGCCGACACGCACCACCGTCATGCTGACCGGAGAGACCGGCACCGGCAAGAGCCTGCTGGCTAAACTGATCCATCGCCACAGCAACCGCCGCGAGGCCCAGTTCATCAGCGTGCACTGCGGGGCCATTCCCGATACCCTATTGGAGAGTGAACTCTTCGGCCATGAAAAGGGGGCGTTTACCGGGGCGGTGCGCCGCAAATTGGGTAAATTCGAGATTGCCAACGGCGGGACGATTTTTCTGGACGAGGTCGGCACGCTGACCCCCTCGGCCCAGGTCAAGCTCCTAATGGTTTTGCAGGAGGGGCTGTTCGAACGGGTTGGCGGCGAGAGCACCCTTAAGACCGACGTGCGTGTTGTGGCCGCAACAAACGCCGATTTGAAGGCTATGGCCGACGAGGGCCTCTTCCGCAAAGATCTGTTTTACCGCCTGAACGTCTTCCCCATCGATCTGCCGCCCCTGCGGGATCGCTCCCGGGATATTTTCCATCTGGTGGAAGGCTTTTTGTCCAGGCTCAACGATTACGGCCTCAAAACGATCCGTCAGGTGCACCCCACGGTCACCAAGGCCCTGCAGCGGTACAACTGGCCCGGCAATATCCGTGAACTCGAGAACCTGATCGAGCGGGCCTATATTCTGGAGCAGTCGGATACCCTCACCCCCGAAAGCCTTCCGCCTGATTTTTTCGAGGCGGAATGGTTGACCGCGGAAGTGCCCATCGACACCTCCCAGACGTTAGCCCAGGTGCGGTCGGAAGGCGTCGAGGAGATCGAGCGGCGTTATTTGAAGGATTTGCTGACACGCCACCAGGGGCGCATCAACCGGTCGGCCGAAGAGGCCGGGATCACCACCCGCCAGCTGCACAAGCTCATGAAGAAGTATGGATTCCGCAAAGAAGAATTTAAAACACGCCATTGAGCATCACTTTGTCATGATGAATGTAGAATTTTGCCTCTGGGTCCCTTCACGATAAACAGACCCTGCCATTGATGTCGCCCCATCGTTTTTTTGACGTTTCTTTTTGGGGTATTTTCCCCAACAGCCAATGTTTCGTGTCAGCTCCCTGCGGAAGTTGCCAGACATGCGCCCTGTCGAAAGCGGATAACATGGCCGGCTATCGCGTACGACCGCAGATACGCTTTAGCCGTTGGATACGCAAAATATCCGTGAAGGTCCGTCAGGCAAGACGAACTCACCATACTACAGTTCGTCGATGTGGGTTGAGCGGTGCCGCGCATTAATTGGCTTGCGGCGATTTTTACGGCTGGCCTCGGATTCATCCATGCGCACCTTGTGCTGCCGGCACGCCGGACAACGGCGGGGAGGGTCGAACCCCTGTCGACTGTGGCGGATCTGTTCCTTGGTGGAATATATAAATGGTTCGTCGCATTGAACGCAAAACAGCATCAGGTCCTTCATCGTTTTTCTCCGCATCAGATAGGTTCTTTTGGCTTGATGCTCCGATATCTTCAAAAACCGTCTATACCAGCAAAGACAATGCCAAAATGAGCAAAGGCCGTCGCAAGCGTACTGGCGGGTTTCTCCTTCCTTGATGAGGGCTCGATTGCTTCTTATTGCCGTTATATCGGAGGGTAATGGGCATGCTGGATAGCAGTGCGCCGGCAGTGGCTGGCGGGATCCGTCACGGACATTGGATATTGGGGATGGCTGTAAGGTCAAAACCGGAAGCGCTGTTCCCTTTTCGTAAAAATCGGAACCGGAACTTCCTGATGGATTTATCTAAAAATAGCAGAATATTACCTCAGGTTCATAAGCGTTTAAGGCCATTTCATCTCCCCGTTCTCCGCAAAAGAGGAACGCTTAATTCCGATTTTACGATAGAACAATAAAATCTTTAACAATAACAATAATATATGTTTAGGCACAACTGTTGCTAAAGGGGGGGGCATTTCCCGTCCCGAGGAGATAACCGGGTAACGCTAAACGGAAAAAGGGGGCTGGCATGTCCATCACCATCAAACAACTGGTTCTGTCCGTCACTGCGTTCGTATTGATATCCAGCGGTTCGGTCGGTTTGGCGATAGCCGCCGAGAACGTAACGATTGTGGGAACCGTGATGGATGGCTTCCGGATTGTGAGCGAAGACGGGTATCCCTATGAGGTGGAAGATACGGATAAAGGCAACGAACTCGTGCTGCAATACATTGGCTATAAAGTGGAAGTGACCGGCACGGTCAAAGACGAGATCGACTATAAAAGTATCGTCGTGGACTCCTTCCGCGTGATTGAGGATGAATGAAGATGGGGATGATCGTTTCCAGAAAAATGGTTTCTAAAAACGGAAACGCGGGCGGCGCCGTTGCCGTTGCGCTCCCTGCGACCCGCGTGTCGGCCCGCTGGCCATTGCACACAAGAATGGAAGCCTGGCTGGTGGACGCGGCCTACATCGTGGCGGGGTGCATTGTGTTCGCCATCGGCATGAACGGCCTGCTGATCCCCCATCAATTGATCGCCGGAGGCCTGACCGGAGCAGCGCTTTTGCTTCACTACGCGCTTCCCCTTTTCGATGTCGGGTGGTGGTACTTTCTGCTCAACATTCCCTTGATATGGCTGGGATGGCGGCATATCGGCCGGCGCTTCATGATGCTCACGGCCTTTGGCATGACGTTCTTCTCGCTGGCGGCCGTATGGATTTCGCCGAGCCCCTTTCCGGTCTACGATCCTATCATGGTGGCGATCGGGGCCGGGGTGCTCTGCGGCCTGGGGGCCGGTTTGATCCTGCGCTCACAGGGATCGGCCGGCGGCCTGGACATCATCTCAATCTACCTGCGGAAGAAATTCGGCTTTTCGCTGGGATCGCTGGGGTTCGCCATGAACGGCGCCATTCTGCTGGCCGGGGCCTGGTTTCATGATCTCCAAACGGCGCTTTATTCGGCTGTCTTTATATTCATTTGTGCCCGGGTTGTGGATGTCGTCCTGGTGGGCGTCAATCCGCAGAAAATTGTTATGGTGATTTCCGACCATTCGGAAGCAATAGCCCTGGCCCTGATGCAGCAAATGAGATGTGGGGTGACTTTCCTGCAGGGCGAGGGCGGATTCGCCCGCCGGGAGAAAAAAATCATTTGTTCGGTGGTCCGGTTGACGGACGTGCCCCGCTTCAAAGCCTGCGCTCTGGGTGTGGACGCGAAGGCGCTGCTGGTGGTGAACGACATCAGTGAGGTGGCCGGTCAACGGACATTTGCCGGCATTAGCGGGCCGGCCGCGGGGCGCCAGGAGAAGCTTATCCATGGAAGATGATTTGATCCGCTGTCCCCGCGACCCGCGTCATTTCTACCAGCGAAGCGTATGTGCGGAGGTGTTTCGCAAGCAGTCGATGCGCCCGTGGTGCCGTGATTGCATTCATTTCACCGAACCCCATGCTGCACGAGGAGAAACTCCCCATGTTGAGCACGGAAGATCAGGCATACTTCAAGGCGCTTCTGATCGGCCAGTTGGAGGAGCTTCAGCGGATGGCCGACGGCACGGTCAGTGAACTGCGGCAATTCTCGGCGCAATGTGCCGATCCGATCGATCGTTCCGCGCTTGATGCCGATCGCAGTTTCACCCTGCGAATTCGCGATCGTGAAAGCAGACTGATCCGTAAAATCAAGGCTGCGCTCCGACGCATCGAAGATGGGGAGTTCGGGGAATGTGAGATGTGCGGCGAAGACATCAACCTGGCCCGCCTTCGCGCCCGACCGGTAACGACGTTTTGTATCCGCTGTAAAACCAAGCTGGAAAGCAGGGAAAAGATTGTCAGTGGGTTTTAGGGCCTTTTGGGAAAGGATACCGCCATGAACTGGAAATTTTGGAAGAAGAGCAATGCGTCACAGGACGCCAGAGGTATGACGAAACCCAAGGATTTGCCTGAAACGGTCGGTCGTTATCTGGTGGTCGATTTGCAGAAGGACCCGGACTGGGTCTGGACCCTCAAGGCCGTCATGCGCCGCCGGGAAGAAAACAGGGATATCAAGGATATTCGCATTTTCAGCCCCGGCAGAGCCGATACCCTTGGTGTGGCGGTGCGAAATTTCGCATCATTTGATGACGCCGCCGACCTGATCTTGTTTGAAGGCTGGTTCAACACCAAAACACATAAAATAGAACTTATTGAAAAAACAACAGAAAAGGCAGCGTAAGCATGAATAAAGCAGACATTATCGAATTGGTTGAAAAAACGCTCGGCAATCGAGACCAGGCCAAAGTGGCAGTGGATTCGCTTCTGGAAGGCATTGCCCAGTCCCTCAAAAAGGGGGAGACCATATCCCTGAGAGGTCTGGGGACATTCAAATGCGTGCAGCGCAAGGCGCGCCAGGGCGTCAATCCCCGCACCGGCGAGAAAATCAAAATCAAAGCACGTCGTGCGGTCCGGTTTTCACCGGGAGTCCAGTTGAAGAAAGCCGTCAATTGATCATAGGCGTTCAGCAAATGCCGGCAGCTTGACGTACGGGGCGCAGCCAAATTGGTGGCGCCCCGTTTTGTTTTTTGCCGGGTTGGGGGCTCGACCAAACGTCCATCTAGCTTCTCTACCAAAGGCAAGATACATGGTTGAAGAGAATCGCTGCCGGAAATGCGGTGCCTGCTGCGCGATGTTTATTGTTGTGATCGACGCATCTGAGATCGGCAACCAGGACGGCGGGTATGTCCCTTTTCACATGACGACTAGAGGTAAAGATGCCAACGGGGCCATGAAAATGGAATTAGGGGTTCCGATTCTGTAATAATTAGAACCGGCGGTGCTTGGGTTGCCGTTGAATTCAATTTGGGCTGGCCAACCAGTGGCGCCTAAAATCAGGTTGTTACTCAAGGATTCCATAACAATTCAGCGTATTAGCATGTCGTTGAACCTGGCACCACTTTGAGTGGTTCATGGCATTTACTTTGCTAAGGGTTTATTGCCATGGATGTCGCCGTCAGCGATAGAGGAGATCAAAAATGAAGATCAAGCCGATGAACGACCGGGTGCTTGTCACCCGCATGAGCGAAGAGCAGAAAACCGCCGGCGGGATCATTATCCCGGATACGGTCAAGGAAAAGCCGCAGGAGGGTATTGTCGTGGCGGCGGGCCCCGGCAAACGGGATGACAACGGCAACAGAGTCCCACTGGAAGTCAAGGCGGGTGACCGTGTCCTGTTTTCCAAGTACGCCGGCACCGAGGTCAAAATTGACGGCCAGGAGCGCATCTTCATGCGCGAAGACGATATCCTGGCTATCCTGAGCTAAATAGGGAGGAATGCACCATGCCTGCCAAGATGATCTGTTATGGGGCCAAAGCCCGCGAAGCCATGCTTCAGGGCGTGAACACCCTGGCCAATGCTGTAAAAGTCACCTTAGGGCCCAAAGGCAACAACGTGGTTCTGGAAAAGTCATGGGGATCCCCCACGGTTACCAAGGACGGCGTGACTGTCGCCAAGGAAATCGACCTGCGCGACAAATTCCAGAATATGGGCGCCCAGATGGTTCGTGAGGTGGCCAGTAAAACAAGTGATACGGCCGGAGACGGCACCACCACCGCCACTGTACTGGCCCAGGCGATATACGGCGAAGGCCAGAAACTCGTGGCCGCCGGCTTGAATCCCATGCCGTTGAAACGCGGCATCGATGAAGGCGTCAAGGCGGTGGTGGCGGAGCTGAAAAACCTTTCCAAGCCGACCAAGAACAAAACAGAAATCGAACAGGTCGGCACCATCTCCGCAAACAACGACGAAGCCATCGGCAAGCTGATCTCGGAAGCTATGGAGAAAGTGGGCCAAGAGGGGGTCATTACGGTGGAAGAGGCCAAAAGCATGGACACCTCCCTGGAGGTTGTGGAGGGTATGCAGTTCGATCGCGGCTATCTGTCCCCTTATTTTGTCACCAACGCCGAGAGGATGGAGGTCATTCTGGAAGAACCCGTCATCCTCATCCATGAGAAAAAGATCGGCATAATGAAAGATCTGCTGCCCCTTCTCGAGCAAATTTCCCGATCCGGCAACCCGTTGCTTATCATTGCGGAAGATGTGGAGGGTGACGCGCTGGCCACCCTGATCGTCAACAAGCTGCGGGGCACCCTGCACGTCGCTGCGGTCAAAGCGCCCGGATTTGGCGACCGCCGCAAGGCCATCCTCCAGGATATCGCCGTCCTGACGGGTGGCCAGGTCATATCCGAGGAGCTGGGTATCAAGCTGAAAAACATTGCGGTCAAGGATCTGGGCAAATGCAAGTCCGTGCGGATTGACAAGGACAACACCACCATTGTTGACGGCGCCGGAACAAAGGCTGCCATCGAGGGCCGGGTCAAGCAGATTCGCGCCCAAATCGAAGAAACCACGTCGAACTACGATCGCGAGAAGTTGCAGGAGCGTCTGGCCAAGATTATCGGCGGGGTGGCGGTCATCAATATCGGCGCGGCGACCGAAACCGAGATGAAAGAGAAAAAGGCGCGGGTGGAAGATGCCTTGAACGCCACCCGGGCCGCTGTGGAAGAAGGTATCGTTCCCGGTGGCGGTGTGGCGCTGGTTCGCTGTATTGATGCGCTGGACAAGGCAAACATCAAAGGGGAAGAACGCCACGGTATTGCCATTTTGAAGCGCGCGCTGAGCGCTCCCCTGCGGCAGATTGCCTGCAACGCCGATCATGACGGCTTCGTGGTGCTCAACAAGGTGCTTGAAGGCAAGGGGGATTACGGCTTCAACGCCCAGAGCGAAACCTATGAGAACTTGTTGGCCTCAGGGGTTATCGATCCAACCAAGGTCGTACGCTTTGCGCTGCAGAATGCCGCTTCGGTGGCCGGTTTGATGATAACCACCGAAGCCATGATCGCCGAGAAGCCGAGAAAGAAAAGCGGGACGGTGCCAGCCGCAGATGAAATGGACGCGGATATGTACTAATCTTGCCATCAGAGTACACGTAACCGGGAAGGGGGAGGTGCGCCTCCCTCTTTCGCTCTGTGAGATTGCCCGCCTTATGCCTTTCTCCGAAGATGTTTCGCACCGTGCTGGCGCCAGCTTTCCAAGTTTGTTTTCCCTGCCCTTTGCCAAGCGTGTCGCGGACAAGCCCCGGCGCTTGTGTCCAGGCATTTTTCCCCCGACCGGATCGTTTTAGTTGAAACCAAAAATCGGAACTGAGGTTTCCGGTTATGGGCCGGCCTTCATGCTGCATTTCATAAACCATTAGATATTTGCAGCAAATTTTGAATGGCATGGTTTTCGCTGTGCAGGGCGGTTGGTTACGGTTGAACATAACATAGGAGGTGAAAGCGTGGCCTCAACAGATCTATTGGTGCTCAGCGACGCCCTGCGATCCATTACGCAGCACATGGATATCCACTCGCGATATCTGCAGAAAAAGATCGGCATTACAGCGACACAGCTTTCCGTTTTGTTGGCGCTGGCGGATGAGTCGCCGCTGCCGGCTTCGAAGATATCCCAAAAGATTCATCTCAGTGCGGCAACCCTCAGTGGAACGATGGTTCGGCTGGAGGCCGGCGGTTTGATCACCCGGGGTAAAAATGCCGATGACCGGCGGCAGATATTGATCCACCTGACCGACAAAGGGCGCAGCGTCCTTGCATCCGATTTGTCCCCGCTACCCGAACCGCTGGTCGCTCATTTCAACAACGGATTGCCGGATTGGGAAAAAAGCATGATCACATGCGCTCTGCAGAAACTGGCACATCTCATGCGGCATCATGACCAACACACCGAACGCTGACGGCCCTTTTGCTAGTGACCGGGCTGTTAGACATAATGGCTGCCAAAAAAAGAGAATTGCCCTTGGCCGCGTTATCGGGGCTTGCGGAACAAGCATACAGCGGCCCCCCAGATGCCGTCCAATAAACATCGCGAACACGTGAAATTTCCGGGTTAGGACGCCTTATTTGATTTTAGGTTATTGCATTCCCCATTGCGATGGTGGCAGTTGACATCCTCACCACGTTATTCAATATTCCTTAGAACGTTACCGTGTTCACGGCACCTGTTCACAGTTCCTGTCAACATGTCTATTTTCCGTTTATCAGGCGAGGCCTCGTTTATCATGCAATTGTTTCTCAGTCTTTGTGGCAAATGGAATCCCCCCAAGAGGCGGTTTGTCATCGTGCTGGCATTGGTGCTGGTCTGGGCGGGAGTGATATTCCCTGAAACACTGCGATCGCAGGACACTAATGGCACGAGCGAGGCCATGGTCGCGCCCGAGCGCATGCTGGTTTCGCTCGAGAATGCCCTGGAAGGTCAGAAAGCCGACCTGGCCGACCTGCAATCGCAGTTGCAGCAGTTGGGTACCCTCCAGAATGCGATCCAGTCGGAAATCAATGCCTACGAATCCCAGAATGCGGCCCATGGCCAGTTGCTGCTGGTGCCGCAGCTGCGCATCGAGGATTTAGAAAACGCCCTTAAAAACAATCGCCTGGCCCTGAGAACGCTGGAGGAGCGGATCAAAAGCTTTCAGGGGCGCTGGGATTCGGTATCGATTCAGCTGGAGCAGGTTGTCGAGCGCATCGATGTTGCCCAAAAGCAGGTCGCCGATGTCCGTCAGGCCGAGTTCCCGGGTGACCAGCAGAAGAGGCTGGAGGCCACCACCCGCAAACTGCTTGGGGTCCTTCAGGAAAAACAGAAGCTGGGTGAACGTTATCTGAAAATCTGCGGTGGCTTGCTGGATCAGATGAAGGCCGCCCAGGCGGAAAAAACGGCTATTGGTGCAAAACTGGCGGCCCAGCTGGAAAGCCGGCAAAAAGAGTCTCTTTTAGAGCGCTCCACCCCCCTTCGCGCCCTGAGTGCCAAGGCCTTCAAGGAAGAACTGCAGCTTGCCTGGAGCCGTGTCAAAGCGATTTTCAGCGCCGCCACCTGGCAAACTCAGTGGACCCAGATTCGAATGGGGGGCTTTGCCCGCTGGACGTTTTTCCTGGCTATTTTCACCGTGGTCCTGGCCCTGCAAGGCCGGTTGCGGCGCTTTTTAAGGCGCCTTGAAGCCATGTGCGAAGCACCGGAGCGCTATTACCGCCGACTGACAATTTATCTACTGCGGCATTCGCTGTTGTTTGTCAGCATGGCCTTGCTGTTTGGTATCTACACTTCTCAGCAGATGCCGCTTTTCAATATCGGGCTGGGCCGCTTACTGTCCTGGACGTTTCTGGTCCTGGCGATCACCCGCTGGGGGCTGGATTATCTGGCCCATGGCTTCCGCGGACCGGATACCGCTCTGCGCGTGGTCGTCACACGGCACCTGACCCGCTTTTTTCGGGTCTTTCGAATCGTAGCCCTCATTTCGATCCTTTTGATATGGATTTTGGGGCGTGACAGCCTGCTCTATTGGCTGGTGAGAATTCTTGTGTCGGCTGTTTTTCTGGCCTGGGCCGGGGTATTTTGGCAGCATATGAATGCAGCTCTGCAGGCGGGGCGGCGTGAAGGCCAACCCGCACCCAACCCGACGTGGATGGGTATCCTCAAGGGCGGTTTTTATCTTTTCGTTGGCGGCACTCTGGTGCTTTCCGTGGCCGGTTATGGGGCCTTGGCAGGGCAGTGGGCCACCGCCTGGACCGAGACGCTGGTCCTTCTTTTCTGGGCCTGGATCAGCCTGAGGGGGATCCAGGAATGGCGCAGCGAGCATCGCGCCCTGGCCGTGGCCGCCGACACCGATCATGCCCTTACCATCACCCACCAGAGGCGCTGGATGCTGATCCAATTGGTCAAGGGCGGCTGGCTGCTCGGCCTGGCTGCAGGTCTCCTCTGGGCGTGGGACCGCACGGGTTTCTTAAGAGAGCAGTTGGGGCAATTTTTCAATTGGACCTTAACGGTCGGCAGCTTGAATCTCAGCATCAAAGGCGTCGTGCTGGCGGCCGTTATTCTTTTCATCACCTACGGGGCCGTGCGTCTCGGCCGGGCATTATTGGACGAAAAAATCCTCCAGCAGCAAACCATGGAGCGGGGCCTCAAAGATTCCATCCTGACCATCACGAGTTATCTCGGATGGGGGTTTGGGCTTTTGCTTGCCCTCGGCCTTCTCGGCGTCAACGCCACCTCTTTGGCCGTAGTCTTCGGTGCCTTGAGCATCGGGATCGGATTCGGGCTGCAGAACATTTTCAACAATTTCATCAGCGGCCTGATCCTGCTGTTCGAACGACCTATTCAGGTGGGAGATTACGTTGAAGTGGGCGGTCTCTGGGCCGAGGTCAAGAAGATCAATGTGCGTTCCACGGTGGTGCAGACCTTCGACAACGCTTCGGTCATCATCCCCAATTCGGATTTCATCAGTCAGCAGGTCACCAACTGGAGCTTCAAGGACAAGCGTATGCGCCGCAATATCGAGGTCGGCGTGGCCTACGGATCGGACATCGACCTGGTGGAAAACACCCTGCTGGAAATCGTGAAAGACAGGCGCCGGGTTTTGAAATACCCGAAGCCGGAAGTCCTGTTTATCGATCATGCCGACAGTGCCCTCATCTTTCGTCTGCGCATCTGGGTCCACGTGGACGATTACTGGTCCATTCCGAGCCGGATCCGCTTCGATATCGACCGGCGCTTCCGCGAACTGGGTATCGAGATCGCTTTCCCCCAGCGGGATCTGCACATCCGCACGCTGCCGGAAAAGATGAGACCGCCCGAACCCTCCGGCTGAAGCACCTGAAACCGCCCGAAATGGCGGCTGAGGCTGCAAAGGTATTGGAGGGAACGGCCACACCTGTAAATCCCCTCTGTAGCGTCCCTTTACGGAAGAAACGGACCGGCCGACCAGGCGGTTGCCCCTTGCCCTGCGGTGAAGTATGCTGTGATTGCCAGACGCGTTTTTGGATTCTGATAAGAGATGTGATCTACCTTTTGACAGCAGATCCGGTCTTCAACATTCTAACGGACAGGCTTTTATGAACAGCGACAGCGGAACCGGTCGGAACGCAACTCCGGCAGCGGGTACATTGGGCACCTTTGCCGGTGTCTTTACCCCCAGTGTCTTGACGATTCTGGGTATCATTCTCTTCCTGCGGCTGGGCTACGTGGTGGGCGAAGCCGGCCTGGCGCGGGCCCTGGTCATCATTGTTTTTGCCAATACCATTTCCATTCTGACCAGCCTGTCTCTGTCGGCCATTGCGACCAATCTGAAAGTCAAAGGCGGCGGCGACTACTATGTCATTTCGCGCACGCTGGGACCGGAATTTGGCGGCGCCCTGGGGTTGGTCCTCTTCATGGCGCAATCCGTGTCCATTGCGTTCTACTGCATCGGTTTTGGCGAAGCCCTGGGCGTTATCGTACCGGCCGAATGGGACTTGAGTCCCCGCCTGGCGGCAGCCCTGGCCGTCTCGGCCCTTTTCATCCTGGCCTGGCTGGGGGCCGATTGGGCCACCCGGTTTCAATACGGGGTGATGGCCCTGCTTATTGCGGCCCTGATATCCTTTTACGCGGGCGCTTTCAGCCAGTGGGATGCGGGCCAGTTGGTCCTGGACTGGTCGGCGCCGGCCGGCGCACAGCCCTTCTGGATGGTGTTTGCCATTTTCTTCCCGGCCGTCACCGGTTTTACTCAGGGGGTCAGCATGTCCGGCGATCTCAAAGACCCGGGGCGCAGCATCCCCAGGGGAACCTTCCTGGCGGTGGGCATTTCCATCCTGGTTTACTTTTCGGTAGCGATCCTGTTTGCTGGCGTCTTGCCCGAGGAGATGTTGCGGGGCGACAATACGGCCATGAAACGCGTGGCGCGGTTTGGCGTTCTGGTGGATGCCGGGGTGATCGCCGCCACCCTGTCTTCGGCCATGGCCTCTTTCCTGGGAGGGCCGCGCATCCTGCAATCCCTGGCGGGCGACCGCATTTTCGGGTTCCTGAATTATTTTGCCAAGGGCGCCGGACCCACCAACAACCCGCGCCGGGCCGTGCTGCTTTCCTGCGCCATTGCCTATGGCACCGTGGCCCTCGGCAACCTCAACCTGATCGCCCCGGTGGTGTCCATGTTTTTCCTGATTTCGTACGGCCTGCTGAACTACGCCACCTATTTCGAAGCCCGTACGGCCAGCCCCTCGTTCCGGCCCAGCTTTCGCTTTTTCAACCCCTGGCTCAGCCTGGCCGGCGCGGTGGGGTGCCTGGCGGTCATGGTGGCGGTGAACTGGCGGGCCAGTGTCATGGCGCTTGCCATCCTTTTCGCCATTTATCAGTATGTCAAGCGCACCGCCGGCCCGGCCCGCTGGGCCGACAGCCGCCGCAGCTACCATCTTCAGCGCGTGCGGGAGAATTTAATCAAGGCGGCGGCCGAGCCCGAGCACGATCGGGACTGGCGGCCATACATATTGGCGTTTTCCAACCGGCCCGAACGTCGTCAGCGTCTCTTGATGCTGGCCGCCTGGCTCGAGGGCGGCAGCGGCCTGACCACCCTGGTGCAGATTGTCGAGGGCGATGGGGTGAAAATGCGGGCCCGGCGTGAAACGGCGCTCCAGGAACTTCGCGCGGCTGTTATCGAAGGGGGCTTCAATGTCTTCCCGCTGGCGGTAACCTCGGAAGACACCGAAGTCGGGATCCACCATCTGGCCCAGGCGGCCGGCATAGGGCCTCTTAAAGCCAATACCGTCCTGGTGAACTGGCAGGGCACCAGCCTGCCGGATACCCAGGGATTCCAAGGGATTCTTTTCGGGCGGCATTTGCGGCAAGCCTTTCGTCAGGGGTGTCATACGGTCATTCTGGCGACCGAAGAAGCCAAATGGCCGGCTACCGGGCAGCGGATGACGGATTCTCCCCGCATTGACGTGTGGTGGCGCGACGACGCCACCGGGCGGCTGATGCTTCTGCTGGCTTATCTCATCACCCGGCATAGCGATTGGTCCGATGGGGTCATTCGCGTTATCGCCACCGACGAAATGCTTCCCGGAACACCCGACGAAGACAATCGTCTTTTGAAGGATTTGCTGGCGGCTTACCGCATCCAGGGAGATCCCCTGATTTTATCAAACGGCGACAAGGAAGAATTGGTTCAGCAGACGGCGGATGCGGCCCTCTTGCTGCTCCCCTTCCATTTTCGCGACAATCTGATCCAACTGGAATGGGATAGCCCTATCGAAGAACTTCTCGATCGCCTTCCCACCACCCTGTTGATTACCGCCGCTCGCGATCTTGATCTGGAAGCGGAACCCGAAGAAGGGCGCGCCGCCGAGCTCGCCGGCATGCGTGACGCCCTGGAAGATTTGCATGGCAGGTTGGAGAAAGCGCGCAGGGAGTCGCTCAAAACGGCTGAGGCGGCGGCTCGCTGCCAGGAGCGCTTGTCAGATATGCTCAATGCCGAAACCGGTTTCATCGACCTCCAGGCCAAGAGAACGCTGGAACGGGAAGTCGGCCAGGCCGAACGGCAGGCCGAAAAAAGCCGCCGCCGGGCGCTCAAGCTGGAAGCCAAGTTGGAGCAGGCCCAGCAGGAGGCCGGTCTGGCCGGTGTTCTCCCACCAGGAAAAGCGGAGGACGCGGAGAAAAGCCCATCGGGTGATTGAAGATTATGGCAAAATCGGTATAAAGCTTTTCTAAGACCGATTGGCGATCCAATAGGTTGTGCATCCGCAGGGGGGATGTCGATATGCCGCGATTTATCAAAAAGACGTCGAAAAAGGCCGGAATGGCTCCCGGCAGCTTGGTCCATATCGGAGAACAGAAGCAGGAGAAAGTAAGCATTACGGTAATGGACTACGAAGGCGAGCGATTTGCGGAGCAGGTGCCGGATGACGTGGAATCGGTTTTCCCATTACGTGACGCGCCCACCACCTCCTGGATCAATATCGATGGTGTGCATGACATGGAGGTGATCGAAAAACTGGGCCAGCATTTTCTGATCCATCCCCTGACGCTGGAGGATGCGGTCAACACCGCCCAGCGTCCCAAGATCGAGGAATTCGACGATTACATCTATGTGGTCCTGAAGATGCTGCGCTACGACCAGACCGCCGATCGGGTTGTCGCGGAACAGGTCAGCATGGTGCTGGGGCACCACTTCCTGATTTCATTCCAGGAGGCCGAAGGCGACGTCTTCGATGCCGTGCGCGAACGCATTCGCAAGGGAAGGGGGCGGATCCGGCGCAGCGGCAGCGACTACCTTGCCTATGCCCTGATCGACTGCATCGTCGATCACTATTTCATTGTCCTGGAGCAGTTGGGTGAAAGGATCGAGGCGCTTGAGATGCAACTCTACGACGCCGCTGGTGATCCCGATCCGCTGCAGGCCATTTTCCGCCTGAAGCAGGAAATGATCTATCTGCACAAACAGATTCGGCCCCTGCGCGAAACCCTGAGCCGCTTCCACAAAAGCGAGAATTCCCTGGTGCAGGACAAAAACCGTGTGTTCTTTGCGGACGTCTACGATCATTTGCTTCAGGGAAGCGAGGTGGTCGATTCCCTGCGCGATGTCCTCTCGAGTCTCCAGGACCTTTATATCTCCATGACCGGTCAGCGTATGAACGAAGTCATGAAGGTCCTCACCATCATTGCCACGATCTTTATCCCGATTACCTTCGTGGCCGGCATCTACGGCATGAACTTCGAGGTCATCCCGGAGCTGAAGTGGCGCTGGGGCTATTTTGCGGTTTGGGGCCTTTTTGGTGCCATCACCGCCGGCATGCTCGTTTATTTCAAACGCCGCAAATGGCTATAGCTTTTTCAGCAACTGATTGGCCGCCGTCAGCATCGGGTCCCAGGTGGGGCCGAAGGGTGGCGCGTAGGCCAGATCGCTCAGGCTGAACTGCTCCACGGTCATGTGGGCGTGCAGGGCCACGGCCGGGGCGTGCAGGCGGTGGGCCACGCCGTCGTGACCGACCATCTGGACGCCCAGCAGGCGTCCCGAACCCCGATCCCCCACCATGTGAACCCAGATATCGGACGCGCCCGGGTGGGCATGGGCCCGGGAGCGGGACTTGATGACCACGGATGCCGGCTCCAGGCCGGCTTCCCGTGCTTCGGCTTCATTGAGGCCGGTGCGGGCCACCTGAAAGTCGAAAACCTTGAAAACCGCCGATCCGGCCACGCCGGCGAGCCGGCGATCGATGCCGCAGACATTGTCGGCCACGGCCCAGCCAGCCCGGTTGGCCCGCAGGGCCAGCGGGATCCAGGTCCGTTGGCCGGTGACCACGTGAAAGGCATCGGCACAGTCCCCGGCCGCAAAAATGTTTTTCACCGATGTGCGCTGGCGGGCATCCACGGCGATGGCGTCCGCCACCGAGGTTTGCAGCCCGGCGACGGCAGCCAGACCGCTGGCCGGCGCGACGCCGATGGCCACCAGCACCAGATCGGCCTCCAGCGTGAGGTCCGGGCAGACAACCGCGAGCCGGCCGTTGGCCTTTTCGATTTTTTCGACCGCATGGCCGGGATAAAGGCCGACCCCCTTGGATGTCACTTCGGTCCTGACCTGTTCGGCCATATGGTCTTCCATCCAGGGCAGAAACGTCTCCCGGGGTTTGACCATATCGACGTCAATACCCCGCTCTCGGAGGGCTTCGCACATTTCGAGAGCAATGTAGCCCATGCCGATGATCACCGTTTTTTTAACGTCCCACTGGTCGATGAAGTGTTTGATGGCGCGGCCGTGGGCCAGGCTTTTGAGAACCATGACCCCGGGCAGGTCGATACCGGGAACAGCGGGACGTATCGGCGCGGCACCGGTGGCAATCAGCAGGTTGTCGTATTCAAATTGACGGGTCTGGCTTTCACTGTCCCGGGTGTCGACGGTGCGGGTCTCCGGATCGATGGCAGTCGCTTCCATGCCGGTCAAGAGATTGATGCCCTGTTTTTCCCGGAATACTTCGGCCCGGCGTACCACCAGGTCTTCGATGGACCGGTCGGGATCGGCGATGTTGTAAGGCATGCCGCAGGCGCTGTAGGATACGTCAGCGGTTTTTTCGAGAACGGTAACGTCGAGGTCCGGCTGGTGGCGCTTGGCCCGGCTGGCGGCACTCATGCCGGCCGCATCTCCCCCGATGATGACGAATTTCATGGAACCCTCCCGTCGGTTAAAGGCGTAACGCTGATGGTTGCATGCGGATAAAGCCCTTGAAACCGTTGATCCAAACGGCTATAGGCAGTCGCAAACAGGATGAATGCTCCGGGCAGCAACCCTTCAAGGGGCGTCTCGGCGAAGGGTTTGCCCCGACCAAGGTCAAGATCGGAATCGCCGGCGGCTATGGCGGGCATATGCCGCGAAAAGAACCCTTGCGAGAATCCGGGATGCCGGCATCTTGCCGTGTGTGATGGTACAACCTGTCAGCACCCTATTCCATAACATTTTATTGGCCATGATCCAAATCGATTCGACACATGACTGCCGACAACCTCTCTAAAATCAAGAGACCTGAAGACCGGCCGCCGTCCGTGGGCGTTCGCCTGCGCGGGTTGGAGGCCCGCTTGCCGGACGCCCTGGCACGGGATCGTTATAACGTGGGGCGGGAGATCGGTCACATCCGCCACCAGATTCGCAAGCGCCGCAAGGTGAAGCGGCTGGAGGCGCGCCTGAAGGATATGGATCGCTGTCTCGAACGGTCGACCACCGCGCGTCTTCGGCGCCGGGAGGCGATCCCCCCATGGGACGCCATCGAGACCCTGCCGATTACGGCCTGGCAGGCGGAGATCGTTGCGGCCATCCGGGAACACCCGGTGGTCGTGGTGGCCGGTGAGACCGGTTCGGGCAAGACAACGCAGCTGCCCAAGTTCTGCCTGGCGGCCGGACGGGGCCTGGGCGGGCTGATCGGCTGTACCCAGCCCCGGCGCATTGCGGCCACCACCGTGGCCCAGCGGATTGCCGACGAACTGAACCAGCCCCTGGGGCAGTCGGTGGGCTATAAAATCCGTTTTCAGGACCGCACCAACCCGGACAGTTTTATCAAGGTCATGACCGACGGCATTCTGCTGGCGGAAACCCAGGGGGATCCGGCCCTGACCGCCTACGACACCCTGATCGTGGACGAGGCCCACGAGCGTAGTCTGAACATCGATTTCGTGCTGGGCATTCTCAAAAAGCTCGTCCAGCGCCGACAGGACCTCAAGCTCATCATTACGTCGGCCACCATCGATACGGAGAAATTCGCCCGGGCCTTCGATGATGCCCCCATCATCGAGGTGTCGGGGCGCATGTATCCCGTCGATGTGCGCTATCGGCCGGTGGATGATGACGGAGGTGCGGGGGAAGAGGAAACCTACGTCGAAGCGGCCGTGGCGGCGGTGGACACGCTGGCGCGGGAGAGCGCCCGCGGTGACGTGCTGGTCTTCATGCCCACCGAGCAGGACATTCGCGAAACCTGCGACCTCCTGGCCGGCCGGGGCCATACCAAGACGGCGATCATGCCCCTCTACGCCCGGCTGTCGGCGGCCGACCAGCGCCGGGTTTTTGCCGCCACCGGGGCGTGCAAAATCATTGTGGCCACCAATGTAGCCGAAACCTCGATTACCATTCCGGGCATCCGCTATGTGGTGGACACGGGCCTGGCCCGCATCCCCCGCTATTCGCCGCGCACACGTACCACGGCCCTGCCGGTAAGCCCCATTGCCCGCAGCAGTGCCGACCAGCGCATGGGCCGCTGCGGGCGGGTGGAAAATGGGATCTGCATCCGCCTCTACGAAGAAGAGAACTATCAAAGTCGCCCCCGTTTCACGCCGCCGGAGATCCTGCGCGCCAATCTGGCTGAAGTCATCCTGCGCATGATCAGCCTGAAACTCGGGGACATTGCCGCCTTTCCCTTTATTGATCGGCCGGATTCCCGCAGCATCACCGACGGGCTCAATCTCCTGATGGAACTGGAGGCCATCGCCAAGTCCGACAACCATGCCCGGCGCAAAGGCACCGCGCGGTTTCGATTGACGGACAAGGGGCGCATTATGGCGCGCATGCCCATCGACCCGCGTCTTGGGCGGATGCTCATCGAAGCCCGCCAGCAGCAGTGCCTGCCGCAGATGCTGGTCATCGCCGCCGCCCTCAGCATCCACGATCCCCGGGAGCGTCCGGTGGACAAGGAACAGGCCGCCGACCAGGCCCATGCTGTTTTCAAAGACCCGGCATCGGATTTCGTGACCCTGCTGAACATCTGGGAACGCTCCCGAGCTGCGGTGCGTACCGGTCCGCTCAAGCGTTTCTGCCGGGAGCATTTTTTGTCTTTCCGGCGGATGCGGGAATGGCGCGACATTCATCGCCAGCTGGCCGCCATCGCCGCTGAGGCCGGGCTGGATCAAACCGGCGCGAAAGCGGAGACAATGGTGCCGGCCGCTGCCGCCGAGGGTCGTGATGAAACTTTCGGCGCCCTCTACAAGGCCATCCATCTGTCGGTGCTGAGCGGGTTTCTGACCAATATCGGCCACCGCAAGGAGAAGAACATCTACCGGGCCGCCCGGGGGCGGGAATGCATGCTGTTCCCGGGGTCAGGCTTGTTCAACCGTGCCGGCGAGTGGATCGTGGCGGCTGAAATGGTTCTCACCTCCCGCCTGTTTGCCCGTATGGCGGCCAATATCGACAGCGCCTGGCTGGAGTCCATGGCCGGGGGGCAATGCCGCTATACCTATCTGGAGCCCCACTGGTCACGCAAACGCGGGGAGGTGGTGGCCGACGAACAGGTCAGCCTGTTCGGCCTCACCATTGTCGAACGCCGCCCTGTGTCCTACGGCAAGATCGATCCCGATGAGGCGGCGGAGATTTTTGTCCGCAGCGCTTTGATCGCCGGCGACGTGCGCAAACCATTTGACTTCATGGCGCACAACCAGGCGCTGATCGATGACGTGGCCGATATGGAAAACCGCTTGCGGCGTCGCGACCTGCTGGTGGACGAAGAGGTGCTCTACCAGTTTTACCGCGACCGGTTGGGCGACATTGCCGATATTCGGTCCCTGACGTACCTGCTGAAAAAGACGGGCAACGATGCCTTTTTGCGCCTGGCCCCCGAAGACCTTTTACAGGTCGAGCCGGATGCCGACGAACTGGCCCTTTATCCGGAAGAAATCAGGCTCGGTTCGGCCCGGCTCAAAGCCGACTACCAATTCGACCCGGGTGCCGATGACGACGGCATCACCGTGGCCGTGCCGGCGGCCAGCGCCCATCGGGTGGACCCGGCCGACGCCGACTGGCTGGTGCCCGGTCTGCTGCGGGAGAAAATCGTGGCCATGCTCAAAGCACTGCCGAAAGCCTACCGGCGCAAGCTGGTGCCGGTGAGCGATACGGCCGACATCCTCGCCCGGGAGATGCCGCGCACCAAAGAAGACCTGGCCACGGCCATGGGCGATTTTATTCATCGGCGCTTCAAGGTGGATATCCCGGCCACGGCCTGGCAGACGGACGCTTTGCCGGGACACCTCAGGATGCGGTTTGTGGTGGCCGGTCCGGACGGCAAGGCGGTGGCCACGGGTCGCGATGCGGCGATACTCCGCCAGGCGGCGCCGGCCCTGCCGCAAGAGGCCGCTCAGGAGGCGGTCCGCCGGCAATGGGAACGGGAAGGGATCACCGCCTGGGATTTCGGGGATCTGCCGGAAAGCATTGCCGCGGATGCGGACAAGGCGGCTGGGCTGGCCTTGTTCCCGGCCCTGGTGCGTCCTAAGGAAGGTCCGCCCGGCGTGGCCCTGCAACTCTTTAACACCCACCAGGAGGCATTGAAGCACCATTGTGACGGGGTGGCCGCACTGCTGGCGATCGCCCTGGCCGGCGATTTGCGTCATCTCAAGCGGCAACTGCGCCTGCCGGCGGACCTGGCCCGCCGGGTGCGTTTTCCAGGCGGGGCTAAAAAGATGGAAACCCTGTTGTACGACCGCGTGATCAGGGACCGCCTGCACTGCAACCTGCGAACGGCGGATGCCTTTAACGCGCATGCCGCTAAAGTCGGTAAGACGCTTATCCGTGATGGACAGCAACTGCTCGAAGCCATTGCTCCCGTGCTGAAGGCTCTGGACGAGGTGCGGGAGGTTCTTTACGGGTTGGAGCGTCAGGCCGGGGGAAAAGGGGCCGTGGCGGAATTTTTGCAGCAGCGACGGGCAGAGGTCCACAAACTGGTCCCGGAAAACTTCGTGGCCCTATATGCCCGGGAGCGCCTACCGCACCTGGCCCGCTATCTGCGGGCCGTGGGGCTCCGGGCGCAGCGGGCGCTGCAGCAGTTCGACCGCGATCGCCTCAAGGCGGAAGACGTCGCCCGTTTCACCCAAACCCTGCAGCGCTTCCTGGACGGGTTGACGCCGCGGACATCGGGTCGCAAGCGGGCCGCCCTGGAAGATTTGTTCTGGCTGATCGAGGAATACAAGGTGTCCCTTTTCGCCCAGGAACTCAAGACCGCCGTGCCGGTTTCGGCCAAGCGGTTGGAGAAGCTCATCGGCGAGATCAGCCGGATGGTATAGTAGATGTCCACCCAGAAACGGCATCTTTTGGCCCCGAGCTGCGTTTTCGCAATTTTTAAATCCTCGAAATAGTCCACTATATCTCCGGTTTACACCCACCGCAGAGAATAGTTCAGACGGGAAGTCCCGAGGAGCGGGAATAATTGCTCAGGCCTTGCTCGGAACCAAAATCTACCATTTCTGGATGGACACTTGTCAAAATAGATGCTCTGCTCCTGGTGTGAGGCAGTTACAAGCATATTTTGTATCCTGAGCAGAAAGAAAAGACGCACTATTTGGCCGCACCAGATGCCTGACAATCCTGCGGCATAGAAATATCCGCCTATATCGGGGAAAGGGTAGACGCTCTTGTCAAAAGAACACCACCGGACCGCATCATTCATCCTTTTTCTGCTGCTGGCCTATGCCGGGCTGTGGCTTCTCTTTGGTGTGGGGCGGTGGTTGGCGATTCCGTTTGCCATGGACCCGGGGGTGCCGGGCGGAAAATTCTTTTTGATCGGAGCGGCCTGGCCTTCCATCAGCGCTTTCCTGGCGATCTCGTTCCATGAGAAACGCAGGGGGCTTGGGGTGTTGCTGCGGCGCGCCCTGGCCTGGCGATTTTCGCCGTTTTGGTATCTGGCGGCGATTTTGATTCCATTTGCCGTCAATGCCGTGAATAGCGCGGTGGCCGTGGTCTTTATGGGGGCCACGGCACCCGCCGACTGGTTTGTGCCGGCTTTCGGGCCGGGCTTTCTGATTTTCTTCCTGCTTTTCAACGGGTTCGGCGAGGAGATCGGGTGGCGGGGCCTGGCCTTGCCTGTGCTGCAGCGGCACTTCGGATCCGCAGGGGGCAATATGGTTCTGGGTGTCCTCTGGGCCCTCTGGCATTTGCCCCTGTTCTGGCTGAAGGGGTCTTTTCAATACGGCGATTCGATTATGCTGTTCGTTCTTCTCCTGACGGCCTGGTCCCTGATCATCGGGGTGCTGGTCAACCGATGCCGCGGCAGCATCCTGCCGGCCATTCTTTTTCATGAGAGCGCCAATGCGATTGCGTTCAATTTGCGCTATCCCGGCTCGATGATGGGATACTGGATCTGGATCCTGGCGGCCGGACTGGCCGTGATCTGGATGCCGAAGCCCTGGTTTCGTTGGCCGGGCCAACCTGACTGACCGACAACGATAAGGAAATATTGTAAATGACATCGAATCAAACAACCGATCAATTGACTGTCGGTATCGCCCAGATCGCACCGGTCTGGCTTCATCGTGACAAGACGTTGGAGAAGATCGTCCACTATGTGCAGCAGGCCGGCAAAGAGGGCTGCCGGCTGGTGGCCTTTGGCGAGGCCCTGCTGCCGGGCTATCCTTTCTGGATTGAAAACACGGATGGCGCCCGCTTCAATTCCGATATTCAAAAAGAGATTCACAGCCACTACATGACCCAGGCCGTCCAGATCGAGGCCGGGGATCTCGATCCCCTGTGCCGTGCGGCCGCGGAGGCCCGGGTGGCCGTTTACCTCGGCTGCATCGAGCGAGCCCATGATCGCGGCGGACACAGCTTGTACTGCGCCCTGGTCTATATCGATGCCGGAGGCGTCATCCGGTCCGTCCACCGCAAGTTAATACCCACCTACGAGGAACGGCTTGCCTGGGCGACCGGCGACGGGCACGGCCTGCGGGTACACCCGTTGCCGCCGTTTACCGTCGGAGGGCTCAACTGCTGGGAGAACTGGATGCCCCTGGCACGTGCCGCCATGTATGCCCAGGGCGAGGACCTGCACGTGGCCGTGTGGCCCGGAGGCCTTCACAACACCGGCGAGATTACCCGTTTTATTGCCCGGGAAGCGCGATCTTACGTGCTTTCCGTCTCCGGCGTGATGCGCAACCGCAATGTGGACCCCGGTGTCCCGCATTACCAGACGATTGTGGCCAATTGCCCGGAAGTGATGGCCAACGGCGGATCCTGCCTGGCCGGCCCGGACGGGGAATGGGTGGTCGAACCCTGTGTCGGCGAAGAAAAACTGATCATCGCCACCATCGATCACCGGCGTGTGCGGGAAGAGCGGCAGAACTTCGATCCGGCCGGCCATTATGCCCGCCCGGACGTGACCAAGCTGGAAGTGAATCGTACGCGCCAGAGTACCTTGGCGATTATTGATTAGCCGAAGAAGGATCGTATTTGTCAGGAGTCAGAAGTCAGAATTCAGGAGTCAGGGGGCAGAAGACAGGTGCCGGGCGTCAGTAGTCAGAATACAGAAGGATTTGGAATCGGACGTAACCCATGATTAAACTGATCGCCATCGGGCTGCTTTCAGGTCTGTTCTTCAGCACGACCTTCATCCTGAATCGGCTGATGAGTCTGGAGGGCGGTCACTGGGTGTGGTCGGCTTCCCTGCGCTACGCCTATATGATTCTTCTGCTCCTGGGGGCGGTACCATTATTCCAGGGCAAGGGCGCGGTCAGGAATATTCTGGCCCTCTTCGGCCGCCATTGGTTGTTTTGGACGATTTCCGGCAGCATCGGATTCGGCGGGTTCTATTCCCTGTTGTGCTTCAGTGCCGATCATGCCCCCGGGTGGATCGTGGCAACGACCTGGCAGCTTACCATTATTGCCTCCCTTGTGGTTCTGGTCTGTTTCGGCCGCTCGTTTCCGAAACGCGTCTGGCTTTTTTCGCTGATCGTTTTTGCCGGTGTTTTGATGGTCAATTGGAGCCATTTTAAAACCGGGCATCTGCAAGGCCTCCTGGGGGGGGCGTTACCGGTCCTGATGGCGGCCTTTTGTTATCCCATCGGCAACCAACTGGTCTGGGAAGCCCAGAACGGCAACCGTTACCTGCCGCGTATCCAGAGCCCGTACCTTGAGAACCCGTTCAATAAAGTCCTGTTACTGTCACTGGGATCGCTGCCGTTTTGGTGCCTTCTGGTGGGATTGGCGGCTCCTGCCCTTCCGTCCACGGGGCAGGTTGTGAATACCGCCCTGGTGGCCATTTTCTCAGGCATTTGCGCCACGAGTCTTTTTCTTTACGCCCGTAGCCGATCCCGGCGGGCCAGCGAACTGGCGGCCGTCGATGCTACCCAGTCCAGCGAGGTCGTTTTCGCCCTGATTGGTGAAATCCTTTTGCTGCAGGCGCCGATGCCAACCGCCATGGCCGTGGCCGGTGTTGTTCTGGTTTTCGCCGGTCTGGCCCTATTTGTTTACGATCAGGAAGTCAAAAACTAGGTTTTGTTTAAATGGATACCGAAGCGATTATTCGAGAAAATGATTACCTGCTGATGGAGGCCGCGGTTATCGAAACCCTCCGGCATTCCCCCCAGGTGGCATTGCACCCCCGTTTGGAAAATGCCCTTCTGATCTACAGCCCCACGACGCGCAACATTATGGCAGAGGTCTACGGCGGGTTCATTGGCGTGGCCGCAGAGGCCAACGTGCCTATTTTGATCACAACGCCTACCTGGCGGGCCAATCGACAGCGTTTGGCGGAGGCGCAGGTCGCGCACGACGTCAACGGCGATGCCGTCCGGTTTCTTAAGGCGGTTCAGGCCCAATGGCCTGAGCAGCTGGGCTGGATCGGTGTCGGTGGGCTGATCGGCTGCCGAAACGATTGCTACCGGCCGGAAGAAGGTCTTTCGACGGCGGACGCAACGGCCTTTCATACCTGGCAGGTGGACCGACTGGCCGCCGCCGGGGCGGATTTCCTTATGGCTGCCACCCTGCCGGCCGTGCCGGAAGCCGCCGGCATGGCGCGGGCCATGGAAGGCACCGGTCTTCCCTACATCATCAGCTTCGTTATCGACCGCCGGGGGTTGATTCTGGACGGCACATCGCTGGAAACGGCCATCGGGACCATCGACGCCGCTTGCCAACGCCCTCCACTGGGCTTCATGATCAATTGTGCCTACCCGTCCTTTCTCAATGCGGCCGACCAACCCGCCACGGTGATGCACCGCCTGGTGGGCTACCAGGCCAACGCCTCGTCACAGGATCATGCCGAGCTGGACGGTTCCGACGGCCTGCAAATGGACGCTCTGGAGGATTGGGGCGAACGGATGATTGACCTGAATCGGAATTATGGGGTGAAGGTTCTGGGAGGGTGTTGCGGTACCGGCCTTGAACATCTTCGATACATCACGGGGCATATCGATCCTCCTGATGAAGCCAGGCAACTGCGGCCGTCGAAGTGATCGAGATTGTCGTGAAATGGCTGTCCCCCCTTGGTGTTCAACCGGTTATGCCCTTTTACATTTGAAAGCCACATCAATTCGTGGGGACCGAAATGATCGGTGTCGCCTGGTTGCTGTCGTCTCTTTCGGTAAAAGAGAACAGTACCATCAAGAAGTAGAACAAGGCCTTGGAGTGGATGTCCCGGTCATCGATCCAGAACCATCTGTCACGGTAGGGTACCGCCACATATGGCCTCTCCGGTTCGTCAACACTGTTACGTACTCTGATCAGGGGCGGTAACTGGCGATCCGTTTGCGCTATCTCTTGATCGATGGCATATACGCGGCCCTCGCTGATATCCGCTGGCGGCACATCGATAAACGCGGCATATTCCAACATGACCTGCATGATCGATCGGCTGAGAATGGCGATCTCCTGGTTGTTGAGTGCAACACTTCCCCGGACAATCCGGAATTCCTGGCGCATTTCATCCAGATCGAGCAATTGCCTGACCCGTCTTGAATGACCCGCAGTGGCCGCATCCGCCTGTGGCTTGAAAAATAGAGATATGTTAGCCCTTCCACCCGTTCTTTGGGTTCGCAGGGTGAATGCGTCGCTATCCTTCAGTTTTCGAAGCAAATCCAACAGTTCATAGAACGCCGGATCGGCTTTTTGAGCTCCAATGAAGCTATTGCGGCAATTTTGAAGCCCCTGGATGTTCTGGATACAAATCCGCATGACGGTATCGGCCGGGTAGCCGGATTCGAGGAGCGTGAAGATGGCTGCCAGGGGAATCGGCCGCATGAGGCTCCGGGCGAACTTTTGCCCCATCAGAGGATTGTAGGTAATTGTGGGGCGGTCCGCGTATCGCCCGCTGGTGCCGATGCGCGGTGAGACAAAGGAGGGGTCACTGCGGTTGTAAAACTCGCCCTCGACCCCCAGGTTCAACTCGTGCTCCATGGAATACTGGTTGATTACGGAGGCGATATCCAGAAAGACGGGGGCATCGATATAGCGTGTTTTGATCAGGTTCAGCAGGGTCTGCCGCTTCCAGGATTCCGAAATCGCCGCGACGTAATCGAAGCGGTCTCTTTCGATGGTGTTGGGACCTACGGCGGTGCAGCCGCAGAGCAGGATGAGCATCAAAACCAGGAGTCTGAAAGACAATCGTGAGACAGGCGTTTCTTTTTTGCGGCCGATAGATGATCTCATGTTTTCCGCTTGGTATAGCTGTTCAAGTACCAAAAGCTGCCAATGACAGGCGTATTACATAGGCTGCAGGCGCATCGTATGCTGGAAACAGATCTGGATCAATGAATAGTGGATTTAGAATGTCTGACGGGAAGGCCCTAAAAACGGTAGACAGTCTAATGACACTTTAGGGCAAAAAGCAAGATCTAACTGTTGTGCCGTTTGGGGGCTGATCATCCGGATTGATCGTGAAGATCATATTGCGCCGCTAGCCTATCGTATCGATCGGCCTCCCCCGTCTTTCCGCGTTTGCGGCATCCGGCGGCATAGATGCGGCATTTTTCACGCAGCATGGCCGCCGCGGCCTGTCTTTGGGACGGCGTGAGGTTTTCCCGGGCCAGGATTTTATCCAGGGACCGGATGCGAAAGCGGTCCAGGCCGGCGGCGCCGGACAGTTGATCCGCGTGTCCGCCCCGTTTGACCACCAGAGGATCTTCGATCAGATGGATGGGGTGGCGCAGGCTTACCCGCAGCCAGAGATCGTAGTCTTCGCAGGCCGGCAGGGTTTCGTCGAAGCCTCCCATTTCTTCCAGCAGTTCCCGCCGCATCATGACCGCCGAAGGGCTGACCAGGCAGAGGGCCAGGGAGGGCTCGAAAATCCAGCCGGAGGGTTTGCGGTGGCGCTGCTTGGGGTTGACCCGCCTCCCCCGGCGAATCCAGATTTCCTCGGTCTGACAGATCATGGCCTCGGGTTGCCGATCGAAAAACGCTACCTGCCGGGCCAGTTTTCCCGGCTGCCAGAGGTCATCCGAATCGAGGAAGGCGATCAGTGCACCACGGGATTTTTGCACACCCAGGTTCCGGGCCGCGCTGACGCCCCGGTTGGCCTGGCGGATCCTGCGGATCTTGTCGTCATAGCCCGTCAGGATCGAAGCCGTTTCGTCCGTCGACCCGTCATCCACGACGATCAGTTCATAATCCCGGTAGGTCTGGGCCAGGACGGCATCGATGGCCTCCGGCAGGCACCAAGCCCGGTTGTAGGTGGGAATGATAACGGTTACCCGGATGTTGTGGGTTGACGGGTTCATAACGATTGTCATTTTTAATGGTGGATGGCGAATTGACGTACTTAGCCGTCTATTTCCGTTCGAGCGATTCCCCTGTCCGATTGCGTTGGCCTTCCAATACCATCCCTGGCGTGATTTTGAAATAATGGGCTACCTCCGCGACATCAATTATAACAGGCGTTGACGTCCGATGGCGCTGGCGATGGGCGGAACAGGGGGGTTGCACTCGGGATACAGTTTTGTTAGAAAAGTTAGATCCTCTCTTTACGACTTTCATTTTGCATTGATTATCCATAGGTTATCACCAGAAAGGAGGCATTCCCCTTACACCAACCTGGCGACACAGTTTTCACTGGCCATTAACGCTAAGAATTCCAAGGAGGGACCCATGAAAAAAGTACTGATGTTGACTGTAGCCGTTGTATTTGGCCTTGCCCTGCTGATGGGCGGCGCGCCGGCCGATGTCCAGGCCAAAACCACCTTCGTGACCATCGGCACCGGCGGTATTACCGGTGTTTACTATCCCACCGGCGGCGCTATCGCCAAGATGGTCAATGCCAAACGCAAAGAGTACGGCATCCGTGCCACGGTGGAATCCACCGGCGGTTCGGTGTTTAATGTCAACGCCATCATGTCCGGCGATCTGGAATTCGGCGTGGTGCAGTCCGACCGCCAGTACCAGGCTTATAACGGCGAGGAGGGCTCCGAATGGGCCGGCAAACCTCAAAAAGACCTGCGGGCCGTCTTCAGCATCCATCCCGAATCGGTTACCTTGATCGCCTCCGTAGAGTCCGGGATCAAAACCATTATGGATCTGAAAGGTAAAAGGGTAAACATCGGTAACCCCGGATCCGGCCAGCTCGGTAACTCGAAAGATGCCCTGGAGGCCGTTGGTATTGACTATGAGAAAGATCTTAAAGCCGAATTTGTCAAGGCTGCGGAAGCCCCCGGCCTGCTGCAGGACGGCCGTATTGATGCCTTTTTCTACACGGTGGGTCATCCTAACGGCGCGATAAAAGAAGCTACCGCCGGCAAGACCAAAGTCATGTTTGTACCTGTTGAAGGTGCTGGGCTGGAAGCGCTGTTTGCCAAGAAAACTTACTATGCCAAGTCTGTCGTGCCGGTGAAAAATTATCCGGGCGCGGTCAACGATGCCGACGTCCCCACTTTTGGTGTCAAGGCGACCTTTGTTACTTCCGCCGTCCGGCCGGACGAAGAGGTTTATGCCATCGTCAAGGAAGTTTTCGACAACTTCGACAAGTTCAAGAAACTCCATCCGGCCTATGCCGTCCTGACCAAAGAGGGCATGCTGGAAGGCCTCTCGGCTCCTCTTCATCCAGGTGCCATCAAATACTACAAGGAAGTTGGTTTGATGAAGTAGAGTGTATCGCGATTATGGCAGACGGCCTTCGTATTGGCCGTCCGCCACAATAGTATTTGCATAGCATTAAATTCGCCAGTTCCTTTTCTACTCAGCAATAGCATGATCATCGTGTAAGGTAGTAAACGACAACTTAATCATCTATTGTTTATAAACAGACCCGGTGATTGTCCATCTCCGGTTGTCCAGACGTTAGGTGGTGCACATGAGCAAGTTTGAAGTGACGGATAATGACGAGGGCCTGGAACTTGCTAAAAGAATGGCTGAAGAAGAGGAAGGTGTCGGACGCCGACCGAAAGGGTGGGTCCGGTACATTATTCCCACGGTGGGGGTGATGTGGAGCCTCTTCCAGCTTTCTATTGCCAGTTGGATGGTACTCGATTCTACATATATCCGGGCCATTCACTTGGGTTTTGCCATGGTAATCGTTTTCCTCAACTATCCCCTGCTCAAAAAGACACGCTTTGGCCTCAAATTTCTGTCCGCCACCGACCGGATCCCAATTGCTGATTTCATTATGGCCATCGTGGCCGGAGTGGCCGCCCTCTACATTGCCATCGATTACACTGGTATCACCCAGCGTTACGGGGCGCCCAACCTGCGCGATATCGTCATGGGCCTGATATTGACGATCCTGCTGCTGGAAGCGGCCCGACGGGTGATCGGCCCGGCGCTTTCCGTGATTGCCGGTCTCTTTATTTTCTATGCCTTCATGGGCCCCTACATGCCGGACCTGATCGCTTTCAAAGGGGTTTCCCTGAACCGGTTCGTAGGCCAGATGACCATGTCCACCGAAGGGATTTACGGCATTCCGCTGGACGTGTCCGCCACCATTGTTTTCCTATTTGTTCTCTTCGGCGCCATGCTGGACAAGGCCGGCGCCGGCCAGTACTTCATCCGCCTGGCCCTGAGTCTGCTGGGAGGTTTCAAGGGCGGCCCGGCCAAGGCGGCCATCATGGGCAGCGGCCTGACCGGACTGGTGTCCGGCTCCAGTATCGCCAACATCGTCACCACGGGGACCTTTACGATTCCACTGATGAAAAAAGTGGGTTATCCCGCCAAGAAGGCGGCCGCGGTCGAGGTGGCCGCCAGTACGGACGGCCAGTTGGCACCGCCCATCATGGGGGCGGCGGCTTTTATCATTGCCGAGTACGTGAACGTGCCCTACGTGGAGGTCATCAAGGCGGCGGCCGTGCCGGCCTTTGCCTCCTATGCGGCACTCTTTTTCATCACCCATATCGAGGCCTCCAAGCTGGGGCTGCGTGGCATTCCGCGCAAGGAACTGCCCCCGTTTTTTAAGACACTTTTTGCCGGCGCACATTTTCTTGTCCCGATTTGCATGCTGCTCTGGGAATTGATCGTGGTACGGCATTCACCTGAGCTGGCAGCCTTCAATGCCATCTGGGTGATGGCCCTGATCATGCTGTTCCAGCGACCCGTTCAGGCCATGGCACGTAAAGAGCCGATCGGACCGGCCCTCAGGCAGAGTTTCGAGGACATTTTCGGGGCCCTGGCCAGCGGAGCGCGCAACATGGTTTCCGTGGCCCTGGCCACGGCCGCGGCCGGGATCATCGTTGGCGTGGTGGCCCTTGGGTTGGGTCAGCTTATTACGGCCATCATCGACACCCTGTCCGGGGGCAACATCTTCCTTATGCTGGTCATCACGGCGATCACCAGCCTTGTCATCGGAATGGGGCTGCCCACGACGGCAACCTACATCGTTATGGCCTCCCTGACGGCTCCGGCCATCGTGGAAATTGGTGCCATGAACGATTTTATCGTGCCCCTGATGTCCGCGCACCTGTTCTGCTTCTATTTCGGCATCCTGGCGGACGATACGCCACCGGTGGGGCTGGCGGCCTACGCAGCGGCGGCAATTGCCAAGTCGCCGCCCATCCCCACGGGTATCCAGGGGTTCATGTACGATATCCGCACGGCGATTTTGCCGTTCATGTTCATTTTCAATGCCGATCTCATTTTGCACAATGTCAATTCCTGGCCCCAGGGAATTTTGATATTCATCATGGCTTGTTTCGGAAATTTTGCGTTTGCGTCGGCCACCCAAGGCTGGTTCGTGGCCAAAAATAAAATCTGGGAGCTGCCGCTGTTGCTGGCGGTGACCTTGTCGCTCATGCGGCCCGACTTGATTGCATCCCTGATCGGCATGCCGCATGAGCAACGCTACTATACGTACCTCCTCGGGCTGGCGCTCTATGGCGTGATCTATCTGATGCAGCGGCCCCGTATTCCCAAAGTGGAGCAGACGCCTGCGGCGGCTTGATGCCAGGTGACCGAATCAATCCATAACCCGCCGTCGGTTGACGGCGGCGGGTGATTTTTTTACCAGAGGAACATACCATGAAAAATGTCCGCAAAGTGCTTGTGGCCCTCGCATTTTCCGACTACGCCCAGGGCACATTTGAGTTCGCTGCCGATTTCGCCCATTGTTCCGATGCGGAGCTCATCGTTACCAGTGTCATCAACGAGCGTGACGTGGAATCCGTGCGTACGATTTCCGCCATGGGCTACGAGGTCGACGGCGAACACTATGTCAAGAGCATCAAGGCGGAGCGTGAGAAAATCCTGGAAAGCATTACCGCTAGCAGTGATTTGCCGCGGGAGCGTATCCGCACCATTTACCTGGTGGGCAACCCCCTGGAAGAATTGCTCAAGCTGATCGTCGAGGAAGGTGTCGACGTGGTCGTGATGGGGCCCAAGGGCCGTACCGATCTGGAACAGGTTCTAGTCGGCTCGGTGGCCGAAAAAATATTCCGCCGTTCGCCGGCGACCGTTATCTCGTACCGCGACGAGACCATCGCCAAACGCCTGCGCAAACGGTTTCGCCAAGCCCGACCCTGATTGACGGATTCCCTGCCTGCAGTAGAAGGATCCCGCACTACCGCGGCATAAACGTCATCGAGATAGCTATATAGTGTCCGTCCATAAAAGGTAGATTTTGGTTCCTGGCAAGGCCCGAGCGCGTTTTCTCAACCGGAGGAAAAGCCCACTATTTCGAGGATTGAAGACGAGCGAGAACGCCGCCAGGGGCCGAAAGATGCCATTTATGGATGAACACTTAACCAACCGCCACACCTGAAAGGAGGACGCTATGGCAAGATGCCTCATCGCCAGGCTGGTCGCCACAGTCCTTTTCTGCCTCGTGGCCGGAATTACCCCCGCTGATGCCGGCGAGCGTTTCACCGACAACGGCGACGGCACCGTCACCGATCATCAGCTCAACATCATGTGGTCCCAGACCGATAATCATGGCGACATCAGTTGGAAGCAGGCCGAACGCTGGGTGCGTTTCACCTTTCCCCACACCATTCAGGCGTCCTATGACGACTGGCGCCTGCCCACGCTGGAAGAGCTGAAATCCCTGCACGTGGAAGACCGGTCTTATGCCGGGTATGAAACCGACTGCGGCCAGGTTGTCCGGGTGCCCGCCGTCATCCGCCTGACCTGTGGCTGGGTATGGACGTCCGATACGGCTTCCGCCGTCACCGCCGCGGCCTTCAATTTCCATCGCGGCTACCATTATACGGACCGCATGGTGCACTATCGCGCTTATCGTGCGCTGGCCGTACGCGACATAAAATAGATGGGCTTTTGCGCCCGCTATGCGATCCTGATGACCTTCCCGGCTGGAGGCGCACCCGGTTTTGGTGAGTTCCGGGTGTGCCTGTAGCTGCCAGGTTGAAATTCCCGCTCACACCCTCCCGGTGGTTTCACCTGTCATTTCCCAGAGCGCCCTGTTACAGGTCGTTCTCAAACGGTTTAAAATCGACCTGAAAGCCTGCCTTATAAGCGTTCGGGGGGGTTGACAAACGCCGATTAAAACGTATTTTATTGATGAAATTTAATGAGTTGTCCGGCCATGACGTCTCCTGCTTCCGGGGAGGCGTCTTTTTTGGCAGTGTGTCGAAACATCAACAGGCAAGGAGAATAAAAGATATCATGACGGCGCGCAAAGAAACCCGACAATTTGAAACCGAGGTCCGGCAGGTTCTCAAGCTGATTATCAATTCGCTATACTCCAACAGCGACATATTCCTGCGGGAACTGGTTTCCAATGCTTCCGATGCCATCGACAAGCTTCGCTTCAAGGCCCAGACCGAGACGGACCTCCTGGGGGATGACACGGAATTCAAGATCAAGATCACCCGGGACGGCATCAAACGCACCCTGGAAATTGCCGACAACGGCATCGGGATGACCTATGACGAGGTCAACGAAAACATTGGCACCATCGCCCGCAGCGGAACGGCGGCATTCCTGGAAGCCATGGAATCGCTCAACCACAAGGATGCGGTGCTGACCCCCGAACTGATCGGGCAGTTCGGCGTGGGGTTTTACAGCGCTTTCATCGTGGCCGACAAAGTCACCCTGACCACCCGGGCGGCGGGAGAAACGACCGCCACCCGGTGGGTGTCCACCGGCGACGGCGAATACACCATCGAAGAAACCACCAAGCCCGGCCGGGGGACCAGCATTCTGCTCGAACTGCGCACCCCCGGTAAGGACGAGCCGGATTACACCGACGAGTGGACCGTTCGGCAGATTATCAAGAAACATTCGGATTTCGTGTCCTACCCCGTGGTGATGGACGTTGAAAAACAGGAACCGATTCCCGAGGATGAACAGATTCTGGACGGGGACGGCAAACCGGTGGGTGAAACCACCCGGACGGTGGAGCGCGAGGAAACCCTCAATTCCATGAAGGCCATCTGGGCCCGCAACAAAGCGGAAGTGAGCGAGGACGAGTACAAACAATTCTATACCCACATCAGTCACGACTGGAATCCCCCCCTCAAACACCTGCATGTCAAACTGGAGGGTACCACTGAATACACGGCCCTGCTCTACCTGCCGTCCAAGGCCCCCTTTGACCTGTTTCAGCCTGAGCACAAGCACGGCGTTCACCTCTACAGTCGCCGGGTTTTCATCATGGACGACTGTAAGGAACTCCTGCCGGAGTACTTCGGTTTCGTCAAGGGGGTCGTGGATGCGCCTGATCTCAACCTGAATATCAGCCGCGAAATCCTGCAACAGGACCGCCTGGTGCTCAATATCCGCAAAAACCTGGTCAAAAAACTGTTCGACCTGCTCAACGGTATGGAAAAAGAGGATTACGACAAGTTCTACGATGAATTCGGCGCGATCCTCAAAATCGGTATCTACACGGATCCTGCCAACAAGACCAAGCTGGCGGATCTGGCCCGCTTCAAGACCACGACTTCAGATGGTACCTGGGTATCGCTTAAAGACTACGTGGACCGCATGCCGGAATCCCAGGACGCCATTTACTACCTGACCGGCGACAATCCCGCCACCCTGTTGAACAGCCCTCATCTGGAGCGGCTCAAGGCCCAGAATTACGAAGTGCTTCTTATGACCGACCCGGTGGATGAGTGGGTGGTGCAGTCCCTGACGGAATACGACGGTAAATCCCTCAAGAGTGCCGAAAAAGGCGATCTGGATATCGATGCGGATGATGCCAAGGACAAGGAAGAGCAGTTCAAGGATTTGTTCGGCTATATTCGCAAGACGCTGCAGGATCATGTCAAAGACGTCAAACCTTCCACCCGCCTGCTGGACTCGGTGGCCTGTCTTTCAGGGGATGACCACGACATGAGCGGCTATATGGAAAAAATCCTGAAATCCTCCGGCCAGGATGTTCCCGCCACCAAACGGGTGCTGGAGTTGAACACCACCCATCCGGTAATGGAAAATTTCAAGCAGATTTATGAAAAGAATTCGGATGATGCGCGCCTGGAAGACTATAGCCGGCTCTTATTTGACCTGGCGGTGATCGGCGAGGGGGGCAAACTGGAAAACCCCTCCCGCTTCGGCAAGCTCATCGGCGAGATGATGGGGGCGGCGTTGGCGTCTAAGGACGCCTAAATTGACAGCCGGCTTGGGCATCATGTGCCCAAGCCGGTCGTTTTGTGACCTCAGGATTCGTATTTAAAGCTCAAGCTGACCCGGGCCCGAAAGGCGGCCACCTTCCCGTTTTCGATTTTCATGTCCATTTTGGTGATTTCCGCCACACGCAGGTCGCGCAGGTTGGAACCGGCCGTTTCCACGGCGCTGCGGGCCGCGTCTTCCCATGAATTGGCACTCGTCCCCACCAGTTCGATAACTTTGTAGATGCTGTCTGCCATGTTGCGCCTCCTTTGGTTATGGGATGGATGATGAAACCCAACTGATGACGGCAAAAAACATGGATAAGTTGTCTGGCAAAGGGGGTGACAGTGAAAGCGGATGAGCAGTCAGGGCCGGAAGTGGTTGACCGGTATCGTTGCGGATGAGGGAGAAGCTGTGAGAGGGGCGGCAAACCAATTATCGTCAGTCACCACCCATAGCGGGGATCGGGTATGTTGTCAAGCCAACAGCCCTACCCGGCCGGGTGCCGGGCCTGGGATCATTTCCCCTTGGGTCTACCGGGATTCGGAATAAATGCGCTGGAGTCTTTGAAAACGGTCGCGGCCTAAAATTTTCCGGACGCCCACCACGAAATGCGAGCGCGCTTCGCTGAGATCGCTGCGGGCTTTTTCCAGTTTCGCCAGTTGCCGATCGATGGCCGCTTCGTCCAAAGTATCGGATTCCATCAGGTTCTCGTATTCAAACTGTTCTTTTTCGACACGGTTTTTCAAATTGATCCATTGCCGCCGGCTTTTGACAAGGAGCTTGTCGAGTTTTTTGACATCCGTGGCCGTCAGATCGAGTTTGCGGGCGATGTCGGGGTCCTTCCACCATTTGCCGCCGGGCATGGTCTGCCCCATGGCCAGCGCTGCCAGGGTCAGCAGGATGATAAGGGTGAGTCCCGGAATGTAGCGCTTCAGCATGCCTTCACTCCTTTCGTCGTGCCGCTCAGGAAACAGGATCGCTGTCCAGCGGAGAGATCAGAAAATCAATGAATTCCTCATCATAGCCCCCTTCCAGGCTCTCTGACAAGGCCAGATAGGCTTCAGGCAGGGCATTTTCCGCCAGTCGGTTGACTTCTTCCATTTCCGGATCCACCCAGGCGGCCACGGTGGGTCCTGTGGGGGGCAGCCCGGGCAGGCGGTTTTCTCCCCCCACCCTAAAAAACAGGACCAGCAGGGCGACCGAGATCGCGGTCCCGAGAGCGGCCCAACCCAACCGCCAGCGGCGCCATGGATGGTGTTCCGACTGATCGACCGGCAGAACGAAGCGGCGCTCCGGTGCCGGTGCGACTTGGGCGGCCTGTCGGCGCAACCGGTCGAGATCCCCTTCGAGCGCGGTCAGCATATTCCGACAAGAACCGCACCCTTCCAGATGCGCGTTTTCCTCGGGCGTCAGCCCTGTGCCGTCGGCGACGATCTGAATGATCCGGTTTTCCGGGATATGATGAACAGCGTCCGTACTCACGGTCGGGCCTCCTTGATAAAGGCACGGAAAGCGGCATCGTTCTTGAATTTTCCCAGCGCCCGGTACAGGTGAGTCTTGACGGTGCTTTCACTTTTGTTGAGGACTTCGGCAATTTCTTTTATACCGAGGTCGTCAAGAAAGCGCAATAAGAAGACCTCGCGCTCCATCTTGGAAAGCTGCCCCAGCATGGTCTGCACTTTCTGCCAGAATTGCTTGCGAACGATGGCGTCCATGGTATCCGTGCTTCGATCCGCCGGTGGTTCCCCGTTGTCTTCGCTGTCCGTATCGTGCAGCACACTGAAGAGCGAGCGGAACTTTTGCCGGCGGTGATAATCTTTAACGCGGTTGACGGCGATGCGGAACAACCAGCTTTCAAACCGTTCCGGCTGCTTGAGCTTTTTGATGCTGCGAAAGGCGGTCAGGAATACGTCCTGGCAGATATCCTCGGCATCTTCACGCGACCGGGTACGGTAATAGATCATCCGAAACACCCTGGGCTCCAGTTGGGCCGCCAGTTGCTGAAAGGCCAAGCGGCTGCCGTCACGGGCCTCGGCGGCAAGTCGGCCGACCTCGCCGTCGCGATCAGGATTATGGTTGGATGAAGTTGCGACCATGGCGCATCTTAGCGGTTCCCGTCATTCCTGTCCACAATGGGAGTGATTGGCGGCCAGCCCGTTGCATCCAACAGCATAGGCAAGCGGTCCCGGTTAGAATAGTGTCCGTCCATAAATGGTAGATTTTGGTTCCTGGCAAGGCCCGAGCGCGTTTTCCCTTTCCGCGGGATATAATCCCGCTTGACGGGATATGATCCCGCTAGACGGGACTTCCCATCTAATCGATTCCGGTCGGTGGGTGTCAACCGGAGGAATAGCCGGCTATTGCGAGGATTGAAAACGAGCGAGAACGCAGCCAGGGGCCGAAAGATGCCTTTTATGGATGGGCACTATAGGGGCATCCTGAGCGCATACCGCCGCCCGCCATCAACGGCGGCATGCTCCGCGATGCTTCAATGCCAGGCGAAAAAGCCGAAAAAGTCCCTATAATAAGGGGTTTTCGGAACATGGCGTTGATTGTGCTTGTACCGATAGATGTGCTTGCTGGATTGATCCAAACGGCTATTGAGAATTATGCGTTCCCGCATGGAAAGATGACCGTCCGACAGATAGTGCCGCCGCAACTGACGGACCTGGCGTTGATCCCGGTCCAGCTTGCGGGCTTCACGGGGTGTGATTTCACCACTGTGGATGCCCTGCTGGATGCGGTGATCCTGCCGATGCAGGCGTTTTTTCAGATTGCCGGCGCTGGCCGTCTGTGAAAATACCAGGAGCCCGGTGACGATAACTGTTGCGATGATCAGATGCTTTTTCATGGTATCCCCTCCGCTTTGGGTTGGTTTTGACTGGTAAGACGGGGCAGGGGCTGTTTTAGTCGACAAAGGATGGGATTTCAGGATGAGCGGGGCGCTGTCTAACGGGAAAGGCCCAAATCAAAAAGGGCGGTTTCCAGGGAAACCGCCCTTCAGGTTAGGTCGTTAAGGAGGACATTTGGATCGTTGTCGGTCCTCAAATCAATTCTAAGATGGATTCGGGGTGTGTCAACGGAATTTAGTATTGATCTAAACCCTCCATCACTGGTGGCGGACCCGGAGAGGTTCGACCGATCCGGGGAGTTTTTATGAACGGATTTCTTCATTTTCTGTTCCGTGACAGAAACCGAAGCAAAAGAGCACGCCCGTGCCCCGCTTAACCCTGCGCGTCGTCGTGGCGGCCGGAGCACGCGGAAACTCACCCGCCTACGCTTTAGCTACGGCGGGTTCAGACAGTCCGCGCGCTTTTTTCCGTCCGCCCCGCCGATGCTCGGCGCGGGACAATGGGAACTTCAAAACCAAAAGCTGCAAATCATTTTAAGCCCCCTTCGAGGGGGCTTCCTGATGCCTCCCGCTCCGCGGGGGAATCATCATTCATGGGGATACATGGCCTCGATTTCCGGGCTGAAATGCTTCTCGATCACCTTGCGGCGAATTTTCTGGGTGGGGGTGATCTCGCCGCTGTCCTGGGAGAATTCCCGGGGCAGCAGGGTAAAGGCCTTGATGGTCTCATAGCGTGCCAGATCGTTGGACTGCTGATCGATGCGCTCCCGGAAGAAGGCGATGATGTCCGGGTGCCGGACCAGATCTTCGCGGGATTGGTAGGCAATGCCTTTTTCCGCGGCAACGTTCTCGATCGCCTCAAAGGACGGCACGATCAGGGCGCTGACGAACTTGCGGCGATCGCCAATGGTGGTGATCTGTTCGATATAGTGATCCTTGCCCACAGCGGTTTCGATGCGTTGGGGCGCGATGTTCTTGCCGCCGGAGGTAATGATCAGGTCCTTGATCCGGTCGGTGATGACGAGAAAACCTTCTTCATCGATCATGCCCACATCGCCGGTACGGAACCAGCCTTCATCCAAGACCGCTTCGGTCGCTTCGGGATTGTTATAGTACCCAACCATGACGTTGGCGCCTTTGACCTGAATTTCGCCTTCAGTACCGATGCGGACCCGGACGCCGGGCGCCGGGCGGCCCACCGTGCCGAATTTGAAGTTCTGGGGGGTATTGTAGCTGATCATGGGGGCCGTTTCAGTGAGGCCATAGCCCTGGCAGACCAGGAGCCCCACATCCAGGAAGAATTCTTCGATCTCCTTGGCCAGGGGGGCTCCGCCGGCGGAGAAGAAGTTTTTTGTGCCGCCGACGATGTCGCGGATCTTGCGGAGCACCAGACCATCGGCCAGTTTGTGCTGGAGGGTCAACCCCATGCCGGGGGCGCGGCCCGCGCGGCGGGCGTCCGCCCATTGGCGCCCGATACCGATGGCCCATCCGAAAAGCCGCTTGCGGATGACAGGCGCTTTTTCGATGCGATCCATGATGGCCGCATAGATTTTTTCGTAAAGACGTGGCACGCTGACCATGGCTGTTGGTCGGACTTCGCCAAAATAAGGCAGGACCTCCCGGGGGTTTTTGATGTAGTTGTTCTGGGCGCCCTGGTGGAAGACAATATACGACCAGATGCGTTCATAGACATGGCTGAGGGGCAGAAAACACATGGACCGGTCTTCCGGGGTGACCTTGAAATTGGCGTTGACGGCGTCGATCTGGTGAAAGAAATTGCCGTGGCTGAGCATGACCCCCTTGGGGTCGCCGGTGGTGCCGGACGTATAGATGATGCTGGCCAGGTGCCGGGAAGTGTCAGACGGGTGCTTGTCCGCCTGTGCGTTTGTTTCTTCCGGTGAAAAACGCTGTTTAAGGAGCGCTTCGAACGCAACGGTACGATCACCGTCCGGCATAGGCGCGGCCGGCGTTTCGAACGGGATGATGTGGCGGATAAGATGATCCTGGTCGGCAAACGTTCGCACTTTTTGGTATTGTTCCGCATCGCCTACGAAGATGACCTCGAGACCGGCGTCCCGCACGATGTATTCAGCCTGGGAAGCGGTGTTGGTGGCATAGATCGGCACGGTAACAGCGTCCACCGAAAGGATGGCGAAATCCGCAATGGCCCATTCGGCGCAGTTCTGGGAGAAGATGCCGACCCGGTCCCCGGCCCGAACGCCCATTTGGATCAAAGCGGCGGTGAGGTGTTGAATGCGATCGCCAAGTTCATGGTAGCTGATTTCCTGCCAGTCGTCCCCGGATTTATAGCGCATGGCGATACGGTTGCCGTATTTTTGGCAACTTTGCGCGATCATGGTCGCTAAATGGCGGTTTTCCATTACAATCCTCCTTGCCCTAAGGGTGCCGACGACCGGCTGAGCCTGCTCGCCGGCCAGTGGACGGTGCCGGACGGCAATGTCCTTTCCGATCATCGGTTTATACGGGCGTTTTCAGGAGACGGTGTTCCCCAACAGCGCGTCTCGGTCAAAAACCATGGGCATGACGCATACCACAGACAAAGTGGCTGTCAATATAAAATTTAAGTGAATACTTTATTGTGGCCGGGCTGCTTGGCCTCCCGGGTGAGGTTGCCGCATAGATTTCGAAATCGGATTGTGCCGGGTGAGAGGTCTGGGGTCAGAATTCAGAATCCAGGAGCCGGGCATGGCTGTTGCCGCAACCGTCGGCGTCCCCCTTTGTCTACAGGCGTCAATTGACTTTTTTTGCCTCCTGACTCCTGATTAGGCAGTGCCTCATTGCCTTCGGAAATCCATAGGACCGGCATGACAGGACCAAAGAGTCCTTTCCAGCCGGCTACTAACACACCATGGAAAAAGCGTATCCGGGCAGGAGCAGGTGGCGGGTGAGGGTCAGGGACGGCACGGGGCGGGTGTCGTGCAGGATGGTATCATCGATGATTTCGACCTTTTTGAGGCTCTCATGGAATCCCTGTCCAATGTATTTCAGATAGGCTTCCTTGGCGGTCCAGTTGAGGTAGAGCGCGTCATCGCCTTTGGATTGCAGCGCGCGGGCTTCGCGCTCCGAAAAGGCGGTGCGCAGCAGGGTGGCCCGGCTTTCCGGTCGGATTTTTTCCAGGTCCAGGCCAAGCACACATGCCGGCAGAAGGCCCAGGCCGGCCACGGCGTAGTCCCAGGAATGGGAAATGGACAGGGGCAAGGCCGGTGCGCTGGTGAAATAGGGCGCGCCTTTGTCGCGGTAGGCCACCCGGGTGTCCGGAAGGGGCGGCTGGCCGCTCAGGAAGTGTCGGGCCAGTTGTTTGGCGGCATAACGCCCCGTCATCCATTCCACCTGTTTTTTCAGCGCTTTGAACCGGTTGATGCGTTCGAGTTCGTCCGGACTGAAAATATCGACGGCAAAGTCGCGGCGGTGGAAAACCACTGGCGGGGCCGTTCGAAAGGACGCCGCCAGGCGCACGACCAGACAGGTCTGCAGAAAGACGGGTATCGAGACGAAGGCCAGGCGATAGCCCGGACCCGGACGCCGAAGGCTGAACGGAATGGCCTTCCGGTCGCAATGGGTGTTGGACATGGGTATGGTGTTCCCCGCGGCGGCCGCCGGCAGGCCGGTTGCTCCTCCGGCTGCCGGCGGTGCCGGGTGTTGGTCAGGAAGCACGTCGGGCGGCCTCCCTGGTTTGCAGTTCATTCAATATCTGGTTCTCCTCGGCCAAGCGGTCCACCTGGACCATTTCAAAGTCGTCAATGGCCAGATAGAGCCGACCGTCGGCGTCCACCAGGCGCAGTTGATAGGTGTTGGTTTCCTTGCCCTGGGTGGTTTTCTCGGTGATGCACAGATACGGCCTGTTTCTTTCCATCGGCCGGTAGAACCGCATGCGGCCGATGGCATAGGGCAGGACAATAACGTTGGTGGACATCACCTCGAGCATACCGCCGGTCTGGAACATGGCATCCACGATGGCCACGTCCGTGAGAAAATCCGGCCGGGGATCGTCTGCAAAGAACGGTTTGTCGCTGCCGTTGACAATGCGGGAGACCAGCCGGTGGGGTTCGAAGGAGAGGATGTCTTCCACCGTGCGGAACAAACCGTCCATGAACAGGCGGGAGGGGTGGTAAAGCAGATCCTGGACATTGCCGTCATAACCGACCGGTATAAACGGCGGCAGGTCGATGCGCTCCTCCGGCAGCGATTCCGGGCCGAATTGATAGGTCCCCTGGTAGTGCAGGGTGGGTTCTCCCATGACAATGCCTTTGGCGTTGCGGAACTGGGAGGTGATCCGGCAGTCCAGGGTCGTCGCGGAGGCATCCCGGCGGGCGGCTGCCACCATGATTTCCTTGGGCCGCTGCTTGAGGATCTTGATGCCGTAGGGAATGTTGAACCGGCGCAGCTCCTGCAGCACGCTGCCCGCCGGCGCCAGGGTGGCGGCCGCTTCGGCCATGGCTTCGATGCCGGTGGCGCCCAGGAAAATGGGAATCTCCTCCCGGCTGTGATCCAGCAGGAACAGATCGCGCTGCAGGTCGAGCACCCGGCGGTACACCCGGGTGCCTTCGGAAGACTCTACCACCGCATCGATAAACGGGGCCTTGGGTGCCGGTGGCGTCGTTTCCTTTACAGTCAGCAGGCCGTCGGTGTCAAACGCATGATCGATGCCCGAGAACACCACTTCGGTGGTGGGGGCATCCGCCAATTCGCGCATGAAATGAGCCACCCCGTCCGGCAGGGGCAGGAAGGTCAGGCCGCGCTCCCTGAGGACCTTGTTGACCGTTTCGTTGGTGGCCATGCCGGCGCCTTCCCAGGCCGTCCAGTCCAGGACCTTGACGATGGTTTCGGGATGCAGCACCCGGTATTGCTGGAGCATTTTGCCGATCATGTCGTTAGCCGCGGTATAATCCACCTGGCCCTCGTTGCCCAGGCGGGCGGTGACCGAGGAAAAAGTCATCAGGCCGCGGGGCGGGTGGTCGCCCAGGGCCGTGATCAGGTTTTGAAGGCCGTAGACCTTGGTGTCGAACACCCGGTCGAAGGAGGCCATGGCCTTTTTGGGGATGACCTGGCTCTCTTCGATGCCGGCGGCATGCAGGACAACATCCACCGGTTCGGCCTCGGCCAGAACGGCGGCAACGGCAGCGGCATCGGTCACGTCCACGGGGTGGTAGGTCACACGTGCACCCAACGTGCGCAGGTGCTCGAGATTGATCGCCGTGGCGCGCAGGCGCAACATTCGATCAAGGGCCTGTTTGACGGCCAGGGGCTTGGCCTCCGGCATCTTTTCTTTCAGCAGGGCCATGATGGCCGGTGCTTCGAGGGTGGGATCGGCCAGGGCCGGATCGAGGTCGGCCAGGTCGCTGCGGCCCAGGATAACCAGTTTGACGGCCACTTTCGATACCAGCGTCTTCAGGATTTCAAAAGTGATGCCGCGGGCCCCGCCGGTGACCAGGAGGGTCTCGCCTTCGCGCACCAGGCGTTCCCCGTCGTGGGGCGCCCGGGGTGACAGTTGCAGCACCCATTTGTCTCCCCCATCATACCCGCATTCCACGCGCGGATCGTCCGAGAGCAGTTCATCCATAAAGGTTGTCATAAGCGCGTTCATCTCCGCCGCCGGATCGTCCGCGGCGAAATCCACCACCTTGACACGCGTGCGGGGCAGTTCCTTGTTAAGGGTCTTGAACATGCCGGCCAGTCCGGCCATGACCGGATCGATGGGCCCACCGTCTCCCCGGTAGGGGAATACGGTTGAATTCACCGCAGGCATGGCAATCAAGGTGCCTTCCCGGTCGAGCGGGTCGTACAGCCTTTGGATCAGCCGGAAGAAGGACTTGAGTTGTCGGTCGACACGGGCGGGTGTCACTGCCCCTGCCGGGTCGTAATCTTCCAGCGGCACCATATGGATGATGCCGTCGAAGCGATCATCGCTATCCGCCAGCCGGTCCAGGGCATTTCCCACACTGTCGGCATCGTCCCAGTCGCAGGGAATCGCGACTCCGTCACCGGTTCCGATGGTGATGGCCTGGCCGCCCCGTAATGCAATCTGCTCCACCATGACGGCTGCGGCCGGGCCGCCGTTGGTGGTGACCAGAAGACGTTGACCGGTCATATCCCCAATGGCGGATGGCCGTGCGGCCGGGATTGCGTTGACCACCAGACGTTTCACGGGCCCGTCGGACGGATCATGGGCGGCCGCCTGCGCTATTGCGGCCGGCCCGGCGGCCGGTGCGCTTTCCCGGGCAGGGACGCTGGCCGCTGGCGGCACCTTCTGCCCGAGGTAGTCGGCCAGTTTGGCGATGGTGTTGAGGTCGCGCAGTTTGAGATCTTCGGGTACGTCGAGGCCGAAGTTTTCGGAGACCTTGCCGAAGATTTCCACCTGCTTGACCGTGTCGATGCCGAGATCGGCTTCCAGGTCGAGCCCGTCTTCGAGCATGTCGATGGTGTAGCCGGTCTGCTCGGCGATAATGGTTTTGACCGTGGCCAGGACGTCGGGGCCGGCGGTTGCCGCAACCGGTGCGGTTTCCCGGGTGGCGGCCGTACCGGCTGCCGCGGGCATTTTCTGTGCGAGGTAGTCGGCCAGTTTGGCGATGGTGTTGAGGTCGCGCAGTTTGAGATCTTCGGGTACGTCGAGGCCGAAGTTT
>CAJXSL010000003.1 GCA_913060875.1 uncultured Desulfobacteraceae bacterium | reverse complement strand
ACGGCCGATGATCGTGAACGCCAGATCAAAAGCTTGAACCAGGCCATCACGGAACGAGACACACAAATTCATAACATGAACAAAACGGCCGATGATCGTGAACGCCAGATCAAAAGCTTGAACCAGGCCATCACGGAACGAGACACACAAATTCATAACATGAACAAAACGGCCGATGATCATGAACGCCAGATCAAAAGCTTGGACCAGGCCATCACGGAACTATATCGTAAAATCAGTAGCATAAATGACGAAAGGGAAAAACTAAGATTTGAATTAGATATGATGATTGGCAGTAACTCGTGGGGAATTACAAAACCGCTTCGCTTCCTGCGTCGAAGCCTTATTAGCCGGCCTTACTCCTTATTTCGTAAATATTTATCTGATTGCAGCCGATGGTGCTGGTATCGTCTACCAATATCCGTTAAAAACAAACAGAAATTAAAATACTTCTTGTTTGGCAATTTATTCTTCTTTTTGCGATGGACAAAAGCATACCGTAGCTGGAAAAAATTCATTGAACCATTGGGGCCGACCTCAAATGAGGAAACCACGCAACTGCAAAACCCAACCCTCCAATGCACATCACATAAAGCAGAACAAATTGACGAATACGTACCATTGACAGATGAAAAACCTTTAGATCAAAGGCCTGTTAAAATTATATGTTTTTATTTGCCACAGTTTCATCCAATTCCCGAAAACAATTCATGGTGGGGCGATGGTTTTACAGAGTGGACCAATGTCAAGCCAGCCCTACCTCAGTTTGTTGGCCACTATCAGCCCCGCAAACCAGGTGAGTTGGGGTATTATAACTTGCTGGACCCTAAGGTGCAGAAACGCCAGGTTGAGTTGGCAAAATTATATGGCCTTGAAGGTTTTTGTTTTTATTTCTATTGGTTTGGAGGCAAACGCCTACTGGAAACCCCCATTGAAAATTACCTGAACAACGATAGCCTTGATCTTAATTTCTGTTTGTGTTGGGCAAATGAAAATTGGACCCGCAGATGGGATGGTTTGGATAACGAAGTGTTGATAGCCCAAAAGCATTCTCCGGAAGATGACATAGCATTTATACAGCATGTTTCACAGTACATGCAAGATAAACGCTATATACGCGTCGATGGAAAACCACTGCTTGTCGTTTATAGGCCAAGTTTACTTCCATCTGCAAGATCAACGGCAAAACGGTGGCGCCAATGGTGCAGAAATAACCAAATAGGTGAAATATACCTTGCTTATACTCAATCTTTTGAGGCAGTTGACCCTATTCAATACGGATTCGATGCCGCTATTGAATTTCCACCAAACAATTCCTCCCCACCAGATATTACCGCAAACTTCACCCCTTTAGCAAAGGATGCTGAACATACCGTATACGACTATCAAGTATTCGTAGATAGGAGTAAAAAAGATTTCAACAAAGCGTATAAAATGTTTCGAGGCGTTTGCCCTTCATGGGATAACACGGCACGTCGAAGAAATTATGCTACTATATTCGCAAATAGCACTCCGGTTCTATACAAACAGTGGCTGATTAACGCCATACAGGAAACTAGACGGCGCTTTTCTAACAAAGATGAGCGACTAGTTTTTATAAATGCATGGAATGAGTGGGCTGAAGGCGCTTATTTAGAACCGGACGATCGATATGGTTATGCTTGGCTTCAGGCGACACGTGATGCCCTTGCCAATACTTTGAACTGCCAACATAGAACAGTTTTACTTGTTACCCATGACTGTCATCCACATGGGGCACAGATGTTGATTCTAGGAATAGCAAAAGAACTTAAGTTGATGGGTTTCGAGGTAAACATTTTAGCTCTTAAGGGCGGCAAGCTTTTTTCTGATTTTGCTGAAGTTGGAAAAGTCATAGATATCAAACAGGCAGGCAAATTTACTCTCGGCCGGTTTTTACAAAAATTACGTTCCGAAGGGGCTATCGATGTAATTTCCAGCACAGTAGTTAGCGGGAGCTTAACACCCATCTTATCTTCTTATGGCTTCCGTATCTTATGCCTTATCCACGAACTTCCCGGTGTGATTCAGCAAATGAACCAAGAGAGCAATGCTGAACTAGTAAGTCGATACGCGGACAAAGTGGTTTTTCCTGCCGACATGGTTTACCAACGTTTTAATGAAATTGCTCCTTTACCTGAAGAAAAGGTTGTTATTAGAGCTCAAGGGCTGTTACGAAGAAATCCATATAGAAATCGTAAAGCTGAAGCTCATAAGATTATATGTGCTAAACATAATTTGCCATCCGATACCCAAATTGTTTTAAGCATCGCTTATATCGACTATCGCAAAGGCCCTGACATATTTGTTGAAATGGCAGCTTTAGTCTTAAAGCAACTGCCAAAAACTGTTTTTATATGGATTGGTCATGCAGAGGCTGAGATGAAGAAAACCGTCAATGCCTATATCAAGGAACTTGGACTACAAGAAAAGGTTTTATTTATAGGATTTGATCCTGATCCCTTGGTATACTATGCAGCCTCGTCTGTTTATGCCCTGACTTCACGCGAGGACCCTTACCCAAATGTTGTTTTAGAGTCTGCCGAAGTTGAGGTTCCTGTTGTTGCTTTTGAAGGGGCATCTGGTGCCACTGACTTTATATTAGAGCAGGGAGGACGGGTTGCCAAATCGATCGATAAGTATGATTTTGCAAGAAATATTATCGAATTATTGGAGAATCCTTTTATTAAACCAGTAAACAGGGTTGGATCTCTTCGGCAATATGTATTGGATTTACTTTACCACCTGAATGGACTTCCTAGAATTTCTGCAATCGTACCAAACTACAATTACGGGCAGTATATCATCGAAAGGCTCGAAAGCATTTTCTGCCAATCATATCCTATATATGAGGTAATTATCCTTGATGATGGGTCAAGTGACAATAGTCTTGAAACCATAAAAGAATATCTTAATTGCACTGAAAACACTGCAACTGTCATTGCTAACAAAAAAAATTCTGGGTCCGTGTTTAAGCAATGGGCAAAGGGCATTTCCCATAGCAAAGGTGATCTAGTGTGGATAGCCGAAGCTGATGACTTGGCTTATTGTAATCTTATAGAGAAACTAAGCGGGGCTTTTATAGATAAAACTGTTGTTTTGGCCTATAGTCAGTCGAAGCAAATCGATAAACACGGGAAGGTCCTTTCAGCTAATTATTTGGGATATACAGAGGATATTTCTAATGACTGGCAAAATAATTATATGCATAACGGTGACGAAGAGATATCGAAAGCTCTTTGCGTTAAAAACACTATTCCCAACGTAAGCGCTGTCCTTTTTCGAAAAAATATTCTTAAAGAAGTTCTCTCAAATCTTGGAAACAAATTGTATAAGTACAGTATTGCTGGTGATTGGATAGTCTATTTGCACGTTTTAAAAAGAGGAAAGATTTATTTCTGCAAAAAATCCCTCAACCTGCATCGCCGACACAGTACAAGCGTAACAACACAAAATAACGTAATAAATCACATCGAAGAAGTTCAAAAAGCACAGGCAGAGGCGAAAGAACTGTCATGTCCCTCACCCGGAACCTTAACAATGGCGGAAGAATATATTCGATATTTGCACCGCTATTTTCGTATTTCTAAGAACTAGATTCATCGTCGATTATCCTTATTAATCCTGCAAATATTCATACCAAAATACTGCGAAAGGTGATAGAGTGAAATCTTTGAAAAACAGATCACGCCTACGATTTTATACTCCATGGAAACATTTTCAGAAATATTCAGCGACTACGACTAAAAATCTGAGGATAACCAATCGATTGAGCCAACTGATTTCCCATTATGAGTTTTGCAAAGGTCTCATAGCGAGATGAGGAAATCCGCATAAGCTTTATATGCAAAAAGCGATAGTAGTAGGTGAGTACATATTATTTCAGTATTGACTGAGAATTATTTCTTTGTGGAGTTAATGAAGAATGAAAACAATTTTTGACGTCGAAACTTTTAAAAAAACATGCGAAAAAGAAGCTAATTCTTTTAATGTTATACGGCATATTCATCCAGAAGATTTAATTTTTCAATTTTGTATAAATAATGAATGTTTTAAAACTAAAAACCAAGCAATTAAATATTACTTTAGTCAAGGCAGGGATTCTGCGGAAAAACTCGCCATGATAATTGAGAATTTTAGCACTGTCTCTTTTGATAAAATCGAATTGCTTGAATTTGCATCCGGCTATGGAGCAGTGACTCGACACCTTCGAAACGTTCTACCTAACGTAGATATTACGTCATGTGATATACATGAAAAAGCAATCGAATTCATAGAAAACCAACTTTTTACACCTGCAATATTATCACATACCGAACCTGAATGTTTGCAATTGCCAAAAAACTATGATGTAGTTTTTGTACTATCATTCTTTTCACATATGCCCAAAATTACATGGGACCGATGGTTGCTGTCACTATTTAATTGCGTAAAAAGAGATGGCTTGCTAATTTTTACAACGCATGGCAATTTGAGCAAAAAACATTTTGGGTTTCCTGAAATTGGAGAAGACGGGTTTTGGTTTAAACCTACTAGTGAACAAACGGATTTGAATATTAACGACTATGGAATGACTATAAGTTTAGAGAAATATGTTGATTCTGCAATAAAGCGATTAAACAATGTTAACTTAATATATTATAGAGAGGGATATTGGTGGGAACACCAAGACCTCTACGTGTTGAGAAAATTGTAATAGCACCTATTACATGTTTCACTCTTCCTTGAAAATTTTTGATCGCTAAGGCCTTAGTTTAACCTTAAGGCCCTTAAACAACATCACCCTCCGCCTTTGAATGCTCGACGACTTTTATACATTTTCACTATTTCTGAAGTACGTATCAATGTATACTTAGAGAGATAAAAATATTAAGTTCTTTATTCGTATAGGGCTTGGAAAGACTGGGACTTCTTCAATCCAGCATATGCTTTTTTACAATAGAGATACTTTTAAATCATATGTGGCAAGTTTCAGGTGATCGTTGACCTACCTTTAATGGTAAATTGTTTCAACTGCGCGTTTACCCTGGTTCAGGAATCATCTTTCTTTCAAGAAATGTTGCACTTAAATGATATTACGAAGTCATCCCCTTGATAAACTGACAGGCCAAGGGCTGAAGTATCGATGACCGCATTGACGTATGTGTAAACGAGATCTATAGGCATCTTTAATTTTTCGCTGAAAATGTCCAAAAGGTCAATTTTAGGGGGCAGGCCTGTAAACTCTGAGGTGTAAAACTTTTTTGTTTAAAACTCGCTTACATTAAGTACCCGAAAAGGCATCTGCTATTCGAAATTTCCGTTTCATTTTTGTGAAAGTAACCGTTCCATATTGATTAGATCATTGAAAAACCTAATTTACTGTTAAACGGTAATATTAACCTTTAACGTTAAAATAACCATAGAATATTAAAACAATGAAAATTTTTATCCATATCGGTTTTGGGAAAACGGGCACAACATCCATTCAAGATATGTTTTTACATAATTCAGAAACATTTTCTTCAATCGGGTTATATTATCCTAAAATTGGATTATATAAATCGGCCCATCACCTTTTATCGCAATTACCAAAAACAAAAGACTATACATCCCTTATTAGATCAAACTTAAAAAATATTAAAACCAATTTCTTAAAAAATAAATACATTAAACTTATAATAAGCTCAGAAAATCTATGTTTTTCTACACCTGAACTAATAGACGCATATAAAGAAGTGTTCAATGGTTTCGATACTAAGATTATAATGTATATTAGACGGCAAGAAGATTTAATTCCATCTGTTTATCTGGAGTGGATGAAAAATAACTGGGATTACAAAAAAAATATCTGTAGTTTTTTCTATCATACAAAGCAAGCATATGATTTTTTATTGCGGATAAATAATTGGGAAAAGGCCTTTGGTAGAGATAATATCATTATTCGTTTATACAATAAGCATTTAGAAAGTGATATATGCAAAGATTTTCTTAAAATCATTGGAATAGGCAAAATAGCCACAAATCTCCCTAAATTTAATTCCAACCCAAGCCTATCTCCTGCCTTTGCCAATATTATTAAGATAATAGATGATATAAAAATAAATAATGACAATCGTATTTTGCTAATTAATGAACTCATAAAAACCGGAAATTATATGCCAAATATACCTACCAATTCTCTAATAAATGAAAATTTAAAAAAAGAAATTTACAAATTTTACACCAAATCAAATTCAGAACTCGCAAATCGCTATTTAAATGAAAAAATCAAATCATTATTCCTTCAATCGGAGTGTTAATAATTTACTACTTATACGTAATTGGTTATTGTCCGGTTTGCCAAAAACACCTACTTTAAAAGTAGCTGACTCAACTTTCGGGATTCGTTGATAAGCTGATAGATCTGTTTTTCCCGATGCGCAAAGTATTGAGGGCTATCTCCATAGCCACATAGAAAAAGGCATCGAATGTTTTCTGGCAACACGCTCCGATGGCGCGCATTTGCTCTACAGCCAACGTCAGTATCCGCATCAAGGCTTCGAGAAACGAAATATCACGTATTTTTTGTGCAAATAGATCGTTCAGATGGCAAGGCTCCTGAACTCTGACACCACCCTGATGCCAGGGTTTATAGTATGGACCAAACCTGAAATGGATTTTTTAAAAATGGAGAATTATTATATTAAACATAATGGGTATTGCCCAATATGTGAGAAAAATGTCTTATTCACCTCTAAGCATTTTTGGCTCCGCGATCATTTTATCTGCCCGTCATGCAAATCCATACCAAGGGAAAGAGCATTATTTAAAGCTATATCCGAATTTTTTCCTAACTATAAACACCTTGATATACACGAATCATCTCCTGTTAACCGAGGTGCCAGCCTGAAATTGGCAAGAGAGTGCACAAATTACGATTCGTCACAATATTACCCTGAAATTACCAAAGGTACCAAGCATCCAATTAGTCGCATTCGATGTGAAGACTTGGAGGATCTTTCGTTTCCCGACAATTCATTTGATATTTTTATCACGCAAGATGTTATGGAGCATATTTTCAACCCTGAAAAAGCCTTCGAAGAAATCGCACGCGTACTTAAACCCGGTGGTGCTCATATTTTTACTGTGCCTTTGGTAAACAAACAACAAAGAAGTCAATGCAGGGCAACCAAGGATGAAAAAGGGAAAATTAACTATCTTCATGATCCTGAATATCATGGAAACCCGGTAGACCCGCAGGGGGCATTAGTAACAATGCACTGGGGGTATGATATTGCCAGCTACATTACAGAAAAAACAAAATGTCCCACGATCATTTTTATGATTGATAATATTGATCTTGGCATACATGCAGAATACATAGATGTCCTAATAAGCTGGAAAATATAACTCTATAACTCAACTTTCGGGGTTCATGGCGAACACGATTGAGCGCTGGCGATGCAAATTGATTCATTCCATCGCACCCTTGAACACCTTATGAAAAATCACTTGACAGGTATGTTGGCAAAACGTTCCTAATTTACGCATGCGATCCACCGCCAGGAATATGATACGCATCAATGATTCCATGAAGGTCAGATCGCGCATACCTTCGCAGCAGGCGTATAACAAATCGCCAAAGGTCCTCTGATCTGCGGCCAGGCGGCACTCAAAGGAAAGGGACATAATGCTGGTATGGGCGATGAGCGCATCGAAGTCCCGACACTGGATTTCCTTGGCCAGCTTCAGATGCTGCTTGGCCATTTTGAAAAACACCTCGATGTCCCAGCGTTTACCGTAAACCCAGACCACATCTGTCTCGGCCAGTTCGGTATCCGTGCGCAAAAGGGCCAGCCAGTCTTTCTTCTGGCGGTCGCTGACAAAGACCAACTTGGACGGGGGCCCCTTTTTCAGCGTGACCACGGTGCTGGCCAGGGTCCTGGCTCGGCTGGTTTTTTTTCAGACAGCGTTAAATCCCCTTGAGATCAAGACATTCACGCCGTAGCCGTAGTGAATTTTATCGTTTTTTAACCATGCCGTTGACCGGCAACTGCTTGCGAAGCTTTGTCACGGTGGCCGAGGGGGGTAAACCAACTGTCCATCAGAACATACTGGGCCTTGATGCCGGTGGCCAAGATGCGACGCACCATATCCGCCAGGTGAGCGGTGGCCTTCTGAGTAGCCTCACGTCGCCGCTGGTAGGCGAAGCAGCGTTTATCCACAACCTTTTCATTGCGATGCAGCCGTTTCTGGCCTTTTGATGATGAGCGCAGCGCAAAATCCAACGCCAGGCAGCTGACCCCATCCGAGAATCAGGCAGTGACCATGCGAAAGCCTTTCGTATAGCGCCCGGTGTTATGGTAATGCACCCCGCAAAGCAGTTCAACGGCCTTGGAGCGGGAGCGATCGTAAAGACTGTCGTCAATGATGAGCACCGATTCACGCTGATCACCTGTCAGTCGGTTGAAGAAGACAAACAGCCCGCCCCATTAAAAGGCGGCGCCAGTTGTAATGCGTGCCTGTCATCAGTTCGTAGGCGGCATCTTTGCCGAAGGGCAGAGAGCGATTCAAAACAATGCCTCGGAAAAAATTCCGCCCGATAAACGGCTAACCGAAAATAGCCTGCAGTAGCATTCGCGGGCTGTGACCGTTACGTTTTAGAATACCGTTGCGATGCAGCAAACTGGCTACACGGAATCGGCTGAAAGAGGCGTCGATTATAGTGTGGATGCAAATGTCGGCTTGAGTTTGGGAGAGGATCCTGCCATGAGCCATGTGGACCCTTTCTGATTGGTATTATTGTATTTATTGGCGTAACCACTATGAGACCTTTGAAAAACTGATCACATCCTCGATTTTATACTCTAGGGGAAAATTTTCTTAAGATTTCAGCATATGCGACTAAAAATTTGAGGGCAAAAGATCGTTTGAGCCTGCCATTTCCTCAATATGAACCTCATATGATCTATGATCGCCTTGATATTCAAGACCGGAAAACTACACCGGCCTCGATCTCTGCATTTTTCCCACCGCTTTGGGTAGGATTTTCATCCCCCTAAACACATTGAAGGCGGCCCCGGTTAAATAGTCTCCGAATTTAACAGGGTAAACTTGCCTAAACCAGGCATCCAGGTTGTTCTTCGTAATTGTTGTAAACCGTGCCCGCTTGGCTTTGTCATGAATTTGACACTGCGGTTGGCTTCCAGGGAACTCGAGAGTGCAAAATCGGCGAAATCCAGGCTGCAGCCCATCTTTTTGAATCCCATACATTCCTCCGAAAACCCGTTGATCATATTCAATAGATGTCTCCCATCGTAACTATCATCATCCTCAATTGGAACGGGCGCGATGTACTCGACGCTTGCCTGGAAAGTCTTCAACAACAGACATTCCGGGACTTCCGGGTCATTGTGGTGGACAATGCCTCGACCGATGGCTCGCTTGATCTTGTGCCCCGCATTTTTCCGGCGGCGGAAATCATGGCCTTGGGGCGCAACACCGGATTTGCCCGGGGCAACAATATCGGGTTCGGGTCGGTCGATACTCCATACACGGCGTTATTGAACAACGACACAGTGGCATGCCCTGATTGGCTGGCGTCGCTGGTCAGCACCATGGAGGAGACGCCCGAAGCGGGCTTTGCCTCTTCCCGCATGCTGCTCTGCGACCAACCGGAACTGATCGATCGGGCCGGGGATACCTACTGCCAATCCGGCACGGCTCTGCTGCGGGGACGCGGGAAGCCGGCCGATACTTTCCTGCAGCGGGAATGGGTGTTTGGTGCCTGCGCTGGGGCAGCGCTTTACCGCACGGCCATGATTAAGAGAATCGGACTGTTCGATGAGGACTTTTTTCTTCGTTACGAGGATATCGACCTGAGCTTTCGTGCCCAACTTGCAGGCTACAAATGCATTTATGTTCCAGAAGCCCTGGTCTATCATCGCAACGGCAACTCCATTGGCGAAAATTCACCTAAATCATTATACTATAGCCATCGCAATCTCGAATGGGTTTACATTAAAAACATGCCGACGGGTCTATTTTTGAAATCGCTGCCCCTTCACTTGCTCTATAATTTGGGCGCTTTTCTTTTTCTTGCAGCGGGCGGTCAGATAGGGATATTTTTGAAGGCCAAAATCGCCGCGTTCAAAGACCTGAAAACGATTCTGGGGAAACGCCGTAAGGTTCAGGCGCTGAAAAACGTCACTGATGACTATCTTTGGCTTCTTATGGAAAAGGAAGCGTTCCTGCCACGGATTAAACGAAAATTAACCCATCCATGATAGCCGCACCCACCTCTCGCCATATCCCAATATGTTATCCAGCAACACAGTGGTGGAACGAAGAATTACTGGTCCAGATTTTGACTTCAAGATTTCCCCTTTGATTTGTCTGTCAGACGTTAATCGAACTTCTGGCAAGGTATTTGGATCGACCGCACGACACTAAATCCCCTTTGTCCCCCCGGCGAATTCCGAGAACCTGGCAACCCTGAATTATGTAAAAAGCGTTCCGTGACAATATAGCGGCTCATGATTAAAAAAAGCACCGGTCTTCCATTGGCCGGTGCTTTTTTTTATTGATGCTGTAGGAATATCAGGTCTGGATCCGATAGAATCGTTCCTCTGCACAATTGACGCGCTTTAAGCGATCCGGATCCAGAAAAAACCGGTAAAGCGGATCCTGGAAATCGATGGGCCGGCCGAGGACTTTGCGCTCGATCAGCGACAGGGCTTCGATGGACTTGTCACAAACCGGATAACCCTTGTCGTCCAGCGGGATGGCGTCGTTGAAGGCTACCGGGGAAATGTTGTTGATATCCACAAGCCGGATCTGGCCCTCGCGGTTAAGAACCAGGTTGCCGGCACCGGCCAGGTCGGGAATATGCCGGACATCCCTGACCATCTGTTTAATTTGCCCCACAAACCGGTCGGCTTTATGCCGGGCCACAGCGATCCACTCCGTTAAGCGGGCACCGGAGCACGCATCGCGCCGTTGAAGATTCGCATAGAGGGAAGCGAACAGGCGATCCCCATCGAGCAGGGTCCAGGGGTCTAAAATCTCACCCGGCACATAGGCCTGGAAACCGCAGAGCATGATACAGGGCCCGTCAGGCCCGTAATAATCCACGAGAAACTCGCTGGATTCGGCGATGAAATCAGGACCCAGGTAGCGCTCTATGACTTTCACCCGCTTGATCTCGGAAAGGGCGCTTTCAAGCGACGTCAATTTGGTCCTGAAGATGCGCAGCATATGCGTGGGCCGGGCCCGCGGAAACCAGCGGGTGCCGTCGATCATCGTGCCGCGGCTTTCGATGGCGACATCCGCCTGTTTCAGGATCTCCATGATGTGGGACCGCAGACCCTGCCGGAAATGACGCCGGAAGACATGGGGGCCGGATGCCTTGATGAAATTCAGACCGATGACATCATCATGGCAGAGAGAGGTTTTATCGCGAATGTCTTCCGTCATCAGGCCTACCGCAGAATGTGGTATACAAACCCGGCGGATACACCGATGCAGAAAGATGCCGCCACCTGCAACGTACCCGCCAGCATAATATGGGCGAACAGGCTCTCGATACTGAAAACCTGAACAAGGGGTTCGGCAATAACAAAACCAAGACGGTAAAACAACGTGACCCCGGCCTCCTCCGGCAGGGAAACGTTCCCCCCATAAAAGAAAAATGCCACCATCATAGCGAAAAAGGAAAACACCGCGAGCAGATAGCCCCAGCGCAAAGAGGATCGAATCATCATTGATGCATCCTTTCTTTTCGGTTGTTTGAACTATCTTCTTATCAAATGAAAATCCAAAATAAACGGGCTACCCCACCATGGCCGGCCGGAAGCCAATCAGCAAAATCATAAGGCCGGCGGCGACGGCCATGCAACCCAGATAGAAATACACTTTCGCCCGTCCACGATCAAAGGCCTCCTCCCGGTCCGTTTCACGACCCAGGCGGAAGAACTGCCCCCATATGTTGTCATGATGCCGATGGTAATGGATGAGCAGCAACACGAAACCGATGCCAAGAACATGACCGCCCAGAAGTATTCGCATCCAGATGTTGGTGATCATGCGGTCTTTCCCGTGGTCAGCAGGAGGGCGGTCACCGCCATCTGGGCCAGGGAGACGACGAGGGTCGCCCAAAGAATCCCCTTGGAGACGGGATGGTCGAACTCTTGCCGGCCTTTTTTGAGAAAATAGGTGTGGATGCTGAAGGCAAAGATGCCGCCGGCACTCAGCAAGAGGGAAAACCAGGGGGCCGACGGCCGCTGCCCGGCCACGGCCGCCATGCCGTAGAGCACCATAAAAAGCAGGGGGAAGTGGAGCAGCAGGAATCCCCCGATGCCGCCCGGCAGGTGAAACAGGTCCCACTCCTTCCAGTAGGCCGAATCGATTTCATGGTTGATCAGCAGCACGGCATTGGTCAGATAGAGCCAGAACAATGCGTCGTTCATGAAGCCTCCTCGGTCGAAAATGGGGGTTCCTGACCTTGACCGGTGGTTTCATCTTCCGGGGCGTAGCGATAGTGGCCGGTGATGGGAAAACGAAGGCTGCCCTCCTATTATACGCCACCGCCCTAAGGCAACCGATAGTTGCCGTCCAGTCGGTCCCACATGGCGTCGAGTTTTTGCTGGAGGCGGTCCAGCGCGGCCTCATAGGCGGCCCGGTCAAGTGTCTTTTCACGCCGGGCTTTTTCCAAGGCCGCCCGTTCGATATCGTACCATCGCTCCGGATCGAAATTATAGGTCATGACCCGGATTCCCGGGCCGGCAAGGCCCGGGCAACGTCACCAAGGACCGCGGTGCGATAGGCTTCCCCGATGGCTGTCATGCGTTTGCGGTTGACCCCCATATCCGAATAGCCGGTGCGGGACGCGGAGCGAAACCGGACAACCGCCGCGGCGTCATCGAACAGGAACTCGACATCGTCCACAAAGCCGAACAGGCGCGAGCGGAATTCCACATGCAGGTAGTGGTCGGCCCGGGTGACGATGGTGGTCCTGGGCATGTCCCGGACGATGGACACGATCAGGCTTTGGGAGGTGGCCCGATCCACGCGGTAGGGCAGAGGCGCCATTTTCTTGTCCGGATCGACGGCTTCGGTGGACACACAGTTGGGCGACGACGGGCAGGGCTGCAGCGGGCCGGGCGGTTCGGGGGACGGGGGTACGGCCGCCCCGGCGCAGCACATCAGAATGAGCGGTGCCCCGATGACAAGAGAACGGTAAGCATACCGCCGGAACAAGGACATGTTTTCCCTCTCTTTCCCCCAGACGCCATGGCCTTTTCCCATTCATCCCAATGGTATCAGGGCGTTGGTCGCCTGAGAAGATAATTGACAGCGCGGTCCGGGAAATCCGTAAAGACACCATCGACCCCGGCCTGGAATAAAAAAATGTCCAGCAAGGTCTCGAAGTCCGCCGCATAGGGCGGCAGGTGGCCCATGTCGGCACGCAAGGTATAGGGGTGCACCACGAGCCCGGCCGCGTGGGCTTCCTTTACCAGGGGCGCGAAAACCAGCCTGCCGCGGGGGGAGCCTTCCGTAACGATCATGCCGATCCAGGGCCCGACGCCGTCGGCATAGGCGGCAATTGTCTCCATGGCACCCGGGGCCAGCATCCAGTCAAAATCATAGGGCACGGGTTTGTCGCCCCGGTACACCATCGTCGTTTCCCAGGCGGTCTTGGCCATCAGTTGGACCAGGTTGATATCCATGCCCCGGGCGGGCAGCAATTCCCGCCGCAGCCGCCGGAGTTCCTCCGGATCGAAACACTGCAGATAGAGCCGGTCACTGCGCCGGGTGTAGCCGTAGGTTTGCAACACGTCCAGGACGGCCGCACTGATATCCCGGCCGGCATGGCGATGAAAGGCCGGCGACTTGATCTCGGGGTAAAGACCGACGGTGCGCCCCGTGCTTTGGTTGAGGCCCTGAATCAGTTCGATTTCTTCTTCAAAGGTGCTGACCCGGAAGGTTGACATCCCCGGAGGAAAACGACCCGGAAAGCGGGGCATCGGCCGGCCGTCTTCGATCTCATGCCGTTCTGTAAGGGTCAGTTGCCGGATTTCTTCCAGGGTAAAATCGATAACGTAGTAACGGCCATCGTCCCGACAACGGCGGGGAAAAACCCGGGCCACGTCACTGACCTGGTCCAGGGTGAGATCGTGCAGCACCACCAGGCGGTTGTCCCGGGTCATGACCAGGTCCTGCTCGATATAGTCGGCCCCCATGGCGTGCGCCATGGCCTTGCCGGCCTGGCTGTGCTCGGGCAGATAGCCGCTGGCCCCGCGATGGGCGATCACGATCTTCCCTTGCGCCATGGACATGGCGGGCGTCAGCGAGGCCATGGCCGCCGTCAGCAGCGCTGCCAGCCAGCGTGTCATGAAAAATTATCTCCTGTCAGCCTGATGATGGTCTTCTTTCCCAGGGGCGTGCTGCGATTTTGATGACCATCTCTTTTTCGATCTCGATATCCGATCCGGATCTTGATGGACGTATGGCTTCCCTGGCAGTTACCACCCTAAGTGATAAAAAGTGGCGCCATACCAGGCGAACGCCCTTATTGGCCCCGGATCATGACCAGCAGCATCTTGAACGCCTTTTCCGCCTGCAGGGCATGGGGCACGTGGGCCGGCATGATGATCATTTCACCGGCGGCAACCGTCCGGTCCTCGCCGCCAATGGTAATCCGGGCTTCCCCGTCCAGAATCTGGACCAGGGCGTCGAACGGCGCGGTATGCTCGCTCAACCCCTGCCCGGCCTCGAAGGCAAACAGGGTCACAGTGCCGGAGTCTTTTTTGATCAGCGTCTTGCTGACCACGGCGCCATCGATATAGGCCACATGGCCCGCAGCATCGAACGGCACCCCTTTGGGTGTGGTGTCTTCGGGCATCGTCCTCTCCTTTCCCAAACGAATCGGTATCGTCCGACCCAAGCCTCGCTCCCGGGTGCGATGGCAACACCGGTGGCATCACAAGGCTCATGTCCTTGTGCCTTGCATCCTCGGCCCCCTGACCCCTTGGATCCTCACGGTTACACCAGCGTCATGGCCTTTTCCGGACAGATCTCCTGACAACAAAAACAAGTAATGCAGCGCTCGGCATCCACAAGGGGGAGGTCGTCGTTCATGGCCAGGGCACCGGCCGGGCACTGATCGATGCAGGTGCCGCAGGCGTTGCAGAGATCCGCATCCGCCCGGGGGCGCAGCTGCGCCCGTTCCGCGATGAATTCCTGAACCGCCGGGTTGTCCTGGATGGCCGACCCGCCCAGGGGCGGCAGCCTGAAATCCGGCAGCGGTTTCAATACGCCCCGGATGTCCAGCTTGGAGATGTCATAGTCCCCCAGGCCATCCGCCCGGGCTTTCTGAAGAAAACGCAAGCGCTCCGGGGCCGCCCCCATCATGGTGGCCACGACCGCATCCAGGGCCACGGCATTGTCGGCGGCCAGGATCAGGCCGATATCCCTCAGATCCGGCGAGGCCGGGCCGTTGCCCTCCATGCCCACCACCGCATCCATGATGAACAGGTCCGGCACACGCAGCTTGAACACCTCCACCACCAGATCGTGGAACCGCTCGGGGCTGCCGGCGATGCGGTGCAACAGGGCTTTCTGGGCGCCCGGCAGATAACCGTAGCTGTTCTTGATGGCGCCGGTCATCACCGTCAGGCCATGGGTCTTGAACTTGGGCAGACTGATCACGATATCCGCTTCATGGATGGCCCGGGAAATACTGACGCTGGGCATAAATTCCGCTGGAAAGGCTACCCGTACGGCATCGTTGCCGATATTGCGGTAACAGCCCCGGGCGGCCTCCATCAGCCCCGTCTGCCAGAAGCTCTCCTCATTGGCCCCGTAGCTGAAAAGCCCCGGGTTGTCCCCCACGACAACATCCGCCGGCTTCAGCGATTTGACCTTTTCCACCACCGCCCGGAGAACGGCCGGGTGGGTCACGATCCCCTCGTGGGCTTGGGAAGCCCGCAGCACGTTGGGCTTGATGCAAACCGTCTTGCCCGCCAATGGCAGGGGAAAGCATTCAAAAACACGCTCCACGGCCGTGCGCACACTGTCGTAGTCGGCCGGCGTAATGAGAACTTTTGGCATGGACAACACAACCCTTTCTTCGTCTCGTGTCCATCCAGAAATGGCATCTTTTGGCCCCGAGCGGCGTTTTCGCTCTTTTGAAATCCTCGAAATAGTCCACTATTCCTGCGGTTTCAAAATCGCTCAGACCTTGCTCGAAACCAAAATCTACCATCTCTGGACGAACACTAGTTACCTTTTCACTCGGCCCCTTGATAATCCTTAACCCGGATGTTTCGCGGACGCGCCCGCAGGGTGCTTGCCGCTAGAATGTCCACTTGAACACGAAACGCGCCACGAAGTAGATCATCCCCCCCAGAATAAACACCCCGGCCGCCACCGCATGAACCCAGAACAGGGGTGAATCCTGGCCGGTGGCTTGCCGGATATGTCGGCGGTATTTCCTGTAGATGCCCAAAACATCCGTATCGCCGCGGTCGGCCAGGCGGTGGTCGAACAGGTAATTGGCAATCATCCCGAAGGTCACGGCCGAAACAAGGGCCGCCACCACCATGGTGCCGATGGCCGCATAATCCATGGCTGTCATCGCAATGCTCCTCTGCCCCGCACGCTAATTAGTGCCCATCCATAAATGGCATCTTTCGGCCCCTGGCGGCGTTCTCGCTTGTTTTCAATCCTCGAAATAGCTGACTATTCCTCCGGTTTAAAACGCGCTCGGGCCTTGCCAGGAACCAAAATCTACCACTTATGGACGGACACTCAGTAAAGTTTCTGTTCGGCTTTACCACCGGATGCAAATGGTTCAGGCCGAACCAATACCGTCACCACAACATCGTTTCGAGCCAAAAGACTAGTTTGAAACAGCGTCTATATGAATTCTGTCTCGCCCTGCTTGGGGGCGCCCTTTACCTCCAGGCGATGGGCAATGATCCGGAAACCTTCTTCCCCCTTTTGCAGCATGAACATTTCCGTGGCCGGGTGCCGGGAATACGCGGTTTTGTACACCACCTGAACGAATGTGCCGCCGTTGGCGCCCACATGTTTTTTCACGTTCCAGCTCATGGCTTCAAAACGTTCCAGGCTCCCCAGCTGCCGGTTGTAGCCCCGCAGTTTGCGCTCCCAGGCGTTCCGTGATGTTTTCTCAAAAAAGGCTTCCGCATAGCAGGCCAGCGCGGCCGGGTAATCCTGGGCCTCGATGGCGGTAAAATAGCGTCCCATGGTTTCCGATGCGGCATCACGGCTGCTGGAAAATCCGCAGCCGATCAGCAAAACCAGCCATAGGCCGGCCAAAAGGGTTGCCCTGTTCGGCAATGGCATCCAATCTTTCCTTGTGGTGATAGATTCGGAGCGTTCACCGGCCCAGCCGGCACTCGAACCGCTGTTCGGTGACCGTCGTGCCCCATTGATCCCCCGGGTGTTGTTCGACAAGGGAAAACCCGTGCCGTTTGTAGAGGTGGTGGGCCGCCGCCAACCCCTCGAACGTCCAGAGGTAGACCACAGGGTAGCGCTTCCAGCGGCAAAAATCCATGGCGGTTTGCATCAATCGGTTGCCGGCCCCTTGACCACGCAGATCGTCGGACATGATAAACCAGCGCAGGTGGGCGCCGGCCCCGGAGGCCTCCCGGCCATCGATGACGATGGCGCCTTCGAGGCGCCCATTCGCCACCACAGCCCAAAAACCGTCCCGGCCTTCGGCGTAGCCGCTGAAAAAGGCGGCCAGTTCCGTTGCCACCTTGGCCTCGAAAAAAAGGCCGAAACCCCAGTTCCGGTGGTAATAGTCCCCATGGAGTTCGGCCACCCGACCGATGGCACCCGGTCGGTAGCCCTCGACAAGGGTTAAATCCGTCATGTTCTCTCCCCGCCGACAGGTTGCGCAGCCCCGGAAACGGAGGCGGACACCCACCAATGGCTGATGGCGTTGGCATAATAGGCCAGGAGGGCCTTCTCCCCGGGCACCGCCCGGTAGACCCCATTGCGCTCCGTTACCATACGCCGCAGCAACAGCATATGCAGGGCTTCGGAAATCACCCGCGCCCGGGTGCTGCGGGGAACCTCGAAAACAGGGGCGCCCCGGGCCGCCAGCTCCTCCTGGGCGCCGTTGATGCGCCGTTCGATTTCCAGAATATCCATCCCCTTGTCCATGGCATTCAGAAAAACATGCGCAACCAGGGAGATGGGCAACACCGGCACCACATCCGCAATGGCGCCCATGATGGACCGGCACAGCCGCTCGATCTCCGGGAACCGTTCCCGCCGGGGCAGAGCGTGAAAGCGCACATCCTGCTCCCGGCAGTAGGCCCGGGCGGAAACCGGGGCACCAAAATTGACGCAGGCATAGCCATAGCGCCGCCAGCGGCTGAGCACCATGAGGACCACGCTGCGGGCGATGAAGCGGGCCGTGGTCCGCGCCACGAACCAGACACTGCGCTTCCGGGCCCCGGGGTCCAGGGCCCGCAGCAGGCTGCGGTCTTCCAGGGTGCGGTCGTAGTTGATGCCCACCGGGATAAAAACGATATCCCGGTCCTTGTCCGGATCGAAGCCCCGCAGCATGTAGTCCACCAGGCCCAGCTTGGGATCGCGCAGCCGGCCGTCCCGGCTCAGGCCGCCTTCCAGGAAAACCGCCTGGCACACGCCCTCGCGGGTCGCCATGTGAATGTAGCGTTCCAGCACCCGCCGGTAGAGGGTGTTGCCGGACTGGCGCCGGACAAAAAAGGCCCCCATGGCCCGGATGAGCATGTGCAGCGGCCATATCTTGGCCCACTCCCCCACGGCATAGGAAAGGGTCGTCCGCTCGGCCGCCAGGAAGGCCACCAGGATATAGTCCATATTGGAGCGGTGATTCATGACAAACACCACCGTGGAATCGGGATCGATGGCACGGTAGTGCTCGTTCTGGATCAGCCCCACGCGCACCCGATACAAAAGCCTGGCAATGCGCTTGGCCACCCAGTAGCCGATGCGAAAATACAGATAGGCGTTGAAAGAGGGCACGGTTTCGCGCGCATAGCGCATGACCTTCTTCTGCACCACCGCCAACGGCATCTCATGGGCCCGGGCATAGTCCTGGACCGCCGCGATAACCTTGGGATCGAAGGCCAGACGGTCGACGAGCACCTGGCGTTTGGTGAGCTGAAAGGGGCGGATTTCGATGTCCAGGCGGGTGCCGATCTCATCGATGACCCGGTTGATCCGCCGGCGCAGAAACCAGCGGGTGCTGGGGATGAGCACCCGATCGAGGACGGCGGCCAGGGCAAGAACGACCAGCAGCCCAAACACCCAGATGGAGATGGTAATCTGATCACCCATGACGGTCACCGTCCTGTTTGTCCGGCCGGGCGGATAGGACCCGTTGTGCTGCAACGCGGTCGCGTGCTACCGCCAGGCAAAATAGGGCTGCTCGAAATGGGCCACGCGGGTCGTGTTCCCCCGGATGGCCACTTCCCGAAACTGGTATAGCATCGCGGCCGTGGGGGCCGCAATCCAACTGTTGCCCACCGGCATGAGGAGCACCGGATGCCGGCTTTCCGGTATGGCTTCCAGAATCGGGGCGTCGGCCCGCATCAGTTCGCCGACGGGGATGCGATGCACCGAGGCCACCTCGCCCGGGTTGGGGGCCAAATCAACGCCGACGCCGCCCCAGATCACCACCGGGGTGATGGCAAATCCGGAACGGGTGGCATAATCATCCAGGCGTCCAATGACGCGATCAGGCGTCAGCGACAGCCCCACCTCTTCGGCCAGCTCCCGCAGGGCCGTTTCTTCCGGCTGTTCCCCGTCCTCCATGCGTCCGCCGGGCAAGGCCCACTGCCCGGCATGGTTGCGCAGGCCTGCCGCCCGCCGGGTCAGCACCAGAGCCGCCCCCGGATCCCAGTGGTCATGGTACGGCAGGCCGTAGACGTCCGGTCCGTGGGCGGTTTCCACGATCCTCAGGGCCACGGCGGCCCGCCGGTTCCCAACGCCGTTGCCGGCCTGTACCGGGAATCGATGCAAATTATCCGTGATCATCCGTCGCAGGGCTTCGCCACAGGGGACGTTATCATTGCTTTTACCGTGCATGGCCATCATCCATCGCCGCCGGACGCGGGATCGACCGGTTTATGTGCCACCATGATCAGTTCTTCGGTGGCAAAGCCCAGCGCCCGGGCCCGGGCCACCAGATCGTCACGCACCGACGGCGCCAGACGGGGTTCCCGGGCCAGAATCCAGAGATAGGACCGGCCGGGGCCGCACACGAGGGCATAGCGGTAGGCGACCCTGTCCAGCGCGATAATATTGTAACCGCCGTAAAACGGGCCGAAAAACGATACCTTGAGGCGCCCCACATCCGCCGCCCCCACCGGAACAGCCACACCCTCGGCTGTCTCCCAGCGATCCTCGGCCGGCCGATAGCCCCGGTTGACGACCCGGATCCGGCCGTCCTCCTGCCGGCGGTAATCGGCGGTGACATGGGTGAGCCCGCGCTCGAAGGAATGATCCAGACGGGCGATCTCATACCAACGCCCCAAATAGCGCTCCAGCTCGAACCCTGTCACCGGTTCGATACCCGAAGGGATGGCGACACACCCCACCATCACCAACACGATGATTCCAAAGACTTTGCGCATGGTGTTTCCTTTCGGCGAAGCCGCCCGCATGTTGCCGGTTGTATCCACCATTGAAATGGCACCGGTTACGCTGGACCGGTTCGGCGAAATAATTCGAGGTCGCCGCGATCCCCACCCTTTCAGCTTGACGCTTTGAGCTTGGTGCTTTTTTTCACAAGAGCCCCGGCAGGAACCCCTATCAGGGTTCGGTTTTCACTTGGGGTGCCGCTCCAGCCAGCCTTCATACTGTCTGCCCCAGCGGGAAAGCTGCTGAATGATGGGCATGACACTCTTACCCAGCCCGGTCAGCTCATACTCCACCCTGGGCGGCACCTGGGCGTATACTTTCCGGCTGACCACGCCGTCGCTCTCCAGCTGGCGCAGCTGCTGGGTCAGCATCTTGGGCGTGATGTTGGGGATAATCCGCCGGATTTCGCTGAAACGCAGGGTGCCGTCCGCCCCCAGGTGAAACAGGATAATCGGTTTCCATTTTCCGCCGATGATCTGGAGGGTAAGCTCCACATCGCAATAATAGGTTTTGGTGCCTGCGGTTTTGAGGCTGCATTCACTCACCATGGTCCCTCCGCTTTGCCCCTTCGGCTGCAATAGTATCCATATGGTAATTGTATTACCTAAAAGTGCATACTTTACAAATGATATTTAGTACCATAAGAGAACCGCACTTGACAGCCATCGTCAACCTGACCGTAAAAAGGACCATGCCATGGATGTATTGGAAGCGATTTACCAGCGCCGGAGCATTCGCAAATATACGGACCAGCCCGTACCGGAAGAACTGGTCCGGGAAATTCTGGCCGCCGCCATGATGGCCCCCAGTGCCGGCAATGCCCAGCCCTGGCAGTTCATCGTCATCACCGAGCGGGAAACCCTGGCCCGTGTGCAAGATTTCAACCCCCATGCCGGTATGGCCGCGGAAGCCCCGCTGGCCATCATGATCTGCGGTGACCTGGATCTGGAAAAATTTCCCGGTTTCTGGGTCCAGGACTGTGCGGCCGCCACCCAGAACCTGCTCCTGGCCGCCCAGGCCCGCGGCCTGGGCACTGTCTGGACCGGCATCTATCCCATGGAAGACCGGGTCGCCAGCTTCAGCCGCCATTTCGGACTGCCGCCCCGGGTGATTCCCATGGCGCTGGTGGTCATGGGCTGGCCGGCCCAGAAAATCAAAAGTGAAGACCGCTTCAAGGCGGAGCGCATCCACACCGAAACGTGGTAAGCAAATGGCTTCCGCAACGTAGAAAAAATTTCATGCAATGTTCGGGTTAGCGCGGTATCCGCCCGGTCACGACCGTCCGGTTCGACGCAGTTCCTGGTAGGCCTGGCGCACCACCTCCTGGCCATAGGTCCTCTCCAGGCGGCGGACAATAAAATGACCCTGGGCCGTCTCCTGGAAATGCCGCATGAAAACGAGGTTGATGCCGGCGCCGCCGGCCGCCCCGAGCACCGGAATCGCCTGGGCCGCCACCTTTTCGGACACCAGTACGCCCAAGCGGGAGGCAATCTGGGAGATGAACCGCACCAGGACAGGCGCACCCTTGTGCGTCAATCCGCTTTGGGCGATATGCTGGGCCGCTTCGCTGACCGCTTTGGCCAGCGAAGCCCGAACAGCATAATAGCCCGTGTCCGCATCGTTGGCGGCGGTACCCCGCCCGCCCAGGGCAAACACCTCCAGGCAGGCCAGGCGGCATTCAATCGACGTGATATCTTCCCCTTCGCTGCGGGCGATATCGGCGATGGAACGGAGTATGATGGTCGTCGAAACAGGCAGTTCCACGGCCAGGGCGGGCAGCCCGAAGGCGCCGCCCACCGCCCCGCTCACCCCGCCGGCCATCTTGTGAAAACGTAGTGAAGCGCGCCGATGCCGGCCTTTGCCCATGGTTTTAGCCGCAACCGCCAGTAGCCGGCGTACGGTGAAACGGACCACGCGCTGGACGCGGTCCGAAGTACGGGCCGGCAGGGTCGTCATTAGTTTTTCAATGGGACGCCCCGCGTAATGGGTCAGGCGGGCCGTAAAGCGCCGCTTTTCAAGCAGGTCCACCGCCCGCCGGAGATCTTTATAATCTTCAGGTTCAAGCCCCATCCCATCCCGCCTTCTGCACCGCCGTCAATTGACTTTTTCCATCGGTGTGCCCAAATTATACTATCTGCACTTGCCGTTGTGTGGTCGCCCTGATGGTGCGTTCCTTCCTGTGATGCAATCCATATGGCTCTTAGCTTCCCTGCCGCCCCCTTCTCCCGCTTCACGAACCTGCGGTGCTGGCCAGTGGCCGTTCCTGTGCTTTCAACCACGTAACGACCGGGGTGCCAGCGTCCTGTCGATGCGGCATCCGGCGTATGTCCCACGGTTTCAAGGAGGTGAACCATGACCACCGCACTGCGACGCATCACATCGGCCGTGGCCATCCTGGCCGCCCTTCTGGCCATCGGCCCCCGGCAGCTGTTGGCCCAGGACATTGTCATCGGGGTTGTCCACTGGGAAAAATTCGCCTACGCCGAAATGATGCAAAACTCCTACACCATGGCGCTCGAATCCATCAACCGGGCCGGCGGCATCAAAGGGCGCCCCCTCAAGCTGGTCTATGCCGACGATCGGGGCGATCGCCGCGGCGGCGAAACCGCCGTGACCGAGCTTGTCAAACAGCAGGGCGCCGTCATGCTGATCGGCGGTTATGCCAGCGCCAACACGCTCTACACCGCCAGGACCGCCAACCGCCTCGACCGCCCCTTTCTGGTCTGCACGGCCGCCGACGACCGCATCACCCAGCGCGAGCAGATCAATGTCTACCGGCTGAATCCGCCGGCCGGCGAATATACCAAGGGGCTGCAGGCCTTTCTGACGGAGCGGGTGTCGCCCCGCACCATGGCCATCGTCTACGAGAACAGCCCATACGGCACGGGCGGGGCCATGAACATGATGTGGTTTTGCCGGGAAAACGACATCGAGCTGATGGCCATCATTCCCTATTTCAAGGAGCGCGCCAGTTCCGACTATTTCGAACGGATTCTGGCACCGCTGAAGTATCACTCTCCGGACGTGATCTTCATGGTGAGCTACCTGAAAGACGCGGTGCAATTGGTCGCCAAGATCCGGGGCATGAAATTCCATGCCCTCCTATGCGGCGGGGCCGGCGGGTTTACCCATTATAAATTCATTGAAATGGCCAAAACCTCCGGGGACCGGCTGGTCACGGCCGCCCTGTGGGCCCCGGAAACGGGATTTCGCGGGGCCGAAGCCTATTACCGCACCTACATGCAGAAATTTGGAACAACGCCCGACTACCACGGCGCCGAAGCCTACACGGCCGTGCTGGTGGCGGCCGAAGCCCTGCGCAACGCCGAAGGCCTCGCGCCGGAACAGATCCGGGCGGCGCTGGACCGGATCGACATGGAAACCCCCTTCGGCCCGGTCCGCTTTACCGCATATGGCAACTACCAGCGGCAGAACCAGGCCGACACCCTCGTGCTCCAAATCACGGGCGGCCACTTTGCCACCATCTGGCCTGAATCGCTGTCGGAGCAACGGTTTCAACCACCCCTTTACTGGCAGGGCCGCTGAAGCGGCGACGGGCCATGTCCCGCGCCAGGCTTAAAGACGCTCATCCCCAAACGCCTGGTACCAGCTTTCAATCAGCTTGTCGGTGCGCAGGCGCAGCCGCTGGGCGATCACCTCGGCGAGGCGCTGCATGAAAACCAGGCCCGCCTGCGGGACGCGTTCGAAAAGGCCGGTCAAGGCTTCCGCCGGCAATACCATGACCCTGGTGGACGCGGTGCAGCGGGCGGTGGACGTCAACTGGTGGGGCGGAATCAGGGCGGACCAGGCGAAAATCTCCCCGGGTTCGAGGGTCTCGAACACCAGTTCCGTTTCGATGATTTCCACGCGCTTGTGAACGTATTCCTCGTGCCGGACATCCGCCTTGAGCACCCGATCGCGGAAAAGGATGCTCAACTCCACCTCCCCTTCCACCAGGCCATAGAGGTCGGTGGCCAGATCACCTTCTTCGAAGAGAACGCTCCCGGCTTCGAAGGCTTTAATCTCGGCTTGGCGGGCAATCGCTTCAAGGGTTTCGGCAGACATGCCGGCCATCATCGGAAAACCGGACAACGGGTTCGTCTCCATCATGGTCGCCTCCCTCTGTTGATGGTTCCTTCAAGGGCCGGTCACGATTTGACCAGCTCGTAATCCCTATGGCCCAGGCCGAGTTCCTCGGCATACGCCAGCGCGTGACAGCCGTCGACATCCGGGTACAGGGCCCTGAACTTGTCGTCGCCGACCGCCAAACCCTTCGGCAGCGCGCTTGGATAAGACGGCGGGGCCTGGTTCACCAGGTCCAGGGCGGCCTGGTCGATGGCCACCGGGTCGTCGGACACCAGCACCCCGATATCCGGGCAGATGGGGGCATCCGAATGCCCCTCGCAGTCGCAGCCGGGGCTGACCTGGGTGATAAACGTCATATGGGCGCTTTTCCGGTGGGGCGCCAGGGCCGCGGCCGCATATTCCGTCATGCGCTCCAGGAAAAGAGGGGTGTCCGCCTTCCAGTCGATCATCAATGCCCCGTAGGCGCAGGCATGCATGCAGGCCCCGCAGCCCACGCAGCGCTCCCGGTCGATGGCTGCCTTTTTCTTTTTGAGGGACAGGGCCCCGTGGAGACAGGCGGCCACACATTCCCCGCAGCCGGTGCATTTCTTGGTCACGAGATTCGGCCCCAGGCCGCAATGCTGCTGCATCTTGCCTTTGACGGTGGCACACCCCATGGCCAGATTTTTCAGGGCGCCGCCGAACCCGGCCAGCAGGTGGCCCTTGAAATGATTCAGGGTCACCAGGACGTCCGCATCGGCAATGTCACCGGCTATGCTGCAGGTTTCGAAATGCCGGCCCGGGGAGGGAATCTCCCGGGCGTTGCCGCTGTTTATACCGTCGGCGATGACCACCGGCGCTCCCAGGATGTTGGGATCGAAACCGTGCCGGGCCGCCACCAGGGCATGGGAAACGCCCTCATAGCGCTGGCCCTGGTAAAGGGTGTTGGTGTCCGCCAGAAACGGCCGGGCCCCGGTTTTTTTGATCAGGGCGAGGATGGGTGCCACCCGGACCGGTGCGATGAAACCGGTAGTGCCCGCCTCGCCGAAATGCATCTTGACCGCCACCAACTCCCGGGACGCGATGGCTGCAAACACCCCCGCGCGTTTGATCAGTTTTTTGATCCGCTTGTCATAGGGCATTTTCATTGAAGTACGTAAATTCCAAAAATAGACTTTGGATGCCATGGCTTCTCCTGTAAGCAAAATGAACGCTAAAAAAATCTAACGCCGCCGCAACTGATAAATACCGATATTCCCTCCGGTGACCCACTTCTGGCGTTCCATTACCAGGCCATGTTGCTCGGCCAGGGACGGAACCCCTCCGGATGCCAGGAAATGCCGGTAGTTGGCGTAATGCCGCCGGCCGGCCGCGAATTCGATGCACCGGATGATCCCCCGGGTCACCCATCCGTTAAACGTCGCGGCCCGCTGGGGATGATAATCGACCAAACCCAGGCGTCCGGAGGCCTTGATGATGCGCGTCATCTCCGCCATCACGCCGGCGCGCGTCACCGCTGCCATCTCGTGCAGAGCCAGGGTTGCCACGGCCCAATCAAACGATTGGGCGGGAAAAGGCAGGCGGGCGGCATCGCCCCGGCAAAGAAGGCCTGCGCGGCCCAGACGGCGGCGGGCCTGGCCCAGCATAGCCGCCGACAGGTCGATGCCCGTGGGGCGGCACCCCTGATCCCGATAGAAGGCCAGCTGTGTGCCGGTGCCGCAACCGATTTCCAGGATCGCCGCATTGGCCGCCGGTCGAAAAAGGCCAAAGGCTGTCGGCCGGAGGGACCGGATGAAGGGCTCGATCAGGGTGTCATAGCACCACGCCGTCCGATGGTAATGATCATGCCGCATAGGGTGATCTCAGGCGCCTCCATGGGGGGCATTCCCTGCGACGCGGGCAGTCCCGCAAACCTCTTCCCGCAAATCGAAGGCCTTCCCTACGCCACTTTTTGGGATGTCGTCATGACGTCCGGGATTCATTCCCGATAACAGAAGCCGGCCCACGCGTCAATTTGGCACCTTGCAACAGACCCCCACGCAAACGGCGGTTGTTTGGCAAACAGCCGCATGTCCACCGCTGCTCTTTTTCGTGCATAACTGCCTAAAGATGCTTATATTTCAGTTGAAAGAAGGTGATCTCATGAAACGAGAACACCCCTATAAACTGGTCTACAGGGTGAGCGATCTGACCCATATGAATTACGATCTTGTAAAGGCCCTGCTGGATGAAAACAACATTGAATATGACTGCATCCTGCTCGAAACCAGGAGCGGTGTAGCCTACATCTACCAATACCGCCATCCCTACAGGGTCTTCTACGAAGTATAGCCAACGACGATATCGAACGCGTGAAATATCCGGGATAGCGCATGATCCGCTTGGCACCTCGCCCCTCCGTCTGTTATAGCCTTTCTCTTGAAACATCTTGGCACTCAGCGGTGAACGTCATTATCACCCCAGGCAAGGATGAAAACGAATGACAACGCCGATCAATCTGGCGGATGATATGGCCCAACGGGCTGGAATTCTGGATCAATTACCCGTCGGCATAACGGTGCTCGATCTGGAAGGCCGGATCCTTTACTACAATGCGACCAGCGCCCGGTTCGTGGACCGCAAACCGGAATATCTGGGCCGGGACCTGCGGGCCTGTCATCAAAAGAAAACCAGCATTACCCGTATCGACCGAATGTTCGCGGAGCTGCGGACAGGACGTCAAGATGAAGTCTATTACGAGACCGAACGCAACGGACGGGTGCTGGCCGTCACGGTTTTGCCGTACAAAATCGAAGGAGAAATCATCGGTTTTATACAAAGCTTCACGATCAAAGGACCAGCGTAGCCGAGATGCACATCTATCAGAAGACAAACCGCTATTTCGCACAGGTCGCCAACGACATCAAAGACCTGGCCGCCGCGGAGCTCCGACGCCTCGGGGCCGCCGGGATCGAGGGCGCCTATCGGGGCCTCCATTTCAAGGCCGAACCGAAGGTCCTCTACCGGGTCAACTTCGAATCCCGTCTGATCAGCCGGGTGCTGGCGCCGCTTGCGTCCTTTCATTGCCCGTCGGACGAGGCCCTTTATCAACAGGCCGCCGGGATCCCCTGGGAGAATTTCCTGGATCCGTCCCGGACGATGGCCGTCTTCGCCACGGTTTCCCACAGCACCATCACCCACTCGCAATTTGCCGCCCTGCGCCTGAAGGACGCGGTGGTGGACTATTTCCGGCGACGCACCGGCAAGCGCCCGTCCATCGACACCCGCTATCCGGACGTGTGGTTCAACCTGCACATCGAAAAAAACAGGGCCACCATCAGCCTGGACACGTCCGGCGGATCGCTGCATCGGCGCGGCTACCGCAAAAAGACCGTAGCGGCCCCCATGGTGGAAACCCTGGCCGCAGCCATCATCAACCTGACGGAATGGGATGGCCAACGCCCCCTGGTGGACCCCTTTTGCGGCTCCGGCACCCTGTTGTGTGAAGCCTACCTGGCCGCCTCACGCACCCCGGCCGGCATCCTGCGCCGGCGCTTTGGCTTTGAAAACCTGCCCGACTTTGACACACGCCTTTGGCAACAGGTCAGACGGGAAGGCCTCAATCAGAGGATGCTTACGCCGCCGGGCCTCATTGCCGGAAGCGATATCGCCACGGAAGCGGTTAACGCCACCCGTACGAACGCGGCGGCCATTACCCGGAATCACCATATCGGCATTGAACAACAGGATGCGTTCAGCATTCCGGATATCGAAGACAAGGTAATTATCTGCAACCCTCCTTACGGCATCCGCATGGGCCGAAACGACGATTTGGCCGGGTTCTATAAAAAGCTGGGGGACTTTCTCAAGCAACGCTGCCGCCGGTCCACAGCCTTCATTTACTTTGGCGAACGCGCCTACATTAAACGCCTGGGACTGAAACCGTCCTGGAAAAAACCGCTGGCCACAGGCGGCCTCGACGGCCGCCTGGTCAAATACGAATTATACTGAAAGCATATTGCCATGATGAGCAAATGCCGCGAATGCCACCACCAGGTATCCGCCGACGCCGTCGCCTGCCCGGGCTGCGGCGCCCCCTACCCCGCCCGGGCGAAGTGGGACGGCTACGGTTTCGAATACAGGTCCGACACCACCCTGTTCGGGCTGCCCCTGCTGCACATCTCTTTCAAATACCGGCCCAACCGCACCCCGGTGGTGGCCAGGGGCGTCATTGCCATCGGGCAGTTCGCCTGCGGCGGCCTCACCCTGTCCCAGTTCGGCATCGGGCTCATCAGTATCAGCCAGTTCACCGTGGCCGGGTTTGCCCTGGCCCAATTCGCCCTGGCCTATCGCCTGATCGCCCAGATCGGCATTCATGTCCAGGAAGGCACGGGACAATTTGTCATCCGCCTGGCTGACCTTTTGAATCGGTTCTAGCGGCCCCATCCCCCCATCCGGTGCCACCCTGGCAGCCACACATCCCTGACGTGCTGCCTCCCCACGAAACCACGGAACCGACCCGGCCAGCAATCCTGGATCCTTACTTTTTTCCCTTTCCCGCAGGACAACCCCCCATTTCGGTCTTACCATCCCGGGTAACGCGGCCGGACGGATTGGCCCGTATATTTCATGAAATTTTTTCTACACGATAGTTTTTATGCAACTATTCGAGTCAGGCGGCTGTGTCAGGTTTCGATTTTGTTTTCGGCAGTATACCTGAGCCCATCCCCCGGCGGATCGGCATACGGCATAGCTTATACGGCCGCGCACCATCGTGCTTCGCGGCTATGCCGCAACCCTAACCATAACGGACGTGTCCGATGGATACATTGCGGAGGTTCCCCATGCGCAATCTGATTATCGCCATCGTCGCAGCAGGCGCGGTCCTCTTGGGCATCCAATCGGTCCGCGGTACAAATCAAACCAAGGAAAACAATATGAAAGACATCCCCGCCGCGACCCGATCGGCCGTCTTTGCCGGCGGCTGTTTCTGGTGCACGGAATCGGATTTTGAAAAAGTGGACGGCGTTATTGAAGCGATCTCGGGCTACACCGGCGGCCCGGAAGAAAACCCCACCTACCAGCAGGTATCCTCAGGCCGCACGGGCCACGTGGAGGCCATCCAAGTGGTCTACGATCCGGGTAAAATCACCTATACCGAATTGCTCGATGTGTTCTGGCGGCATATCAATCCTACCGACGGCGGCGGGCAGTTCGTGGACCGGGGCCCCCAGTACCGGAGTGCCATCTTCTATGCCAGCGATGATGAGCGCCGGGCGGCGGAAGCCTCCAAACAGAAGCTGGCCGCAACCAAGCGTTTCGCCCAACCCATCGTCACCGAAATTCTGCCCCTGGGACCTTTTTACCCGGCCGAGGACTATCACCAGGATTACTACAAGAACAACCCGATCCGTTACAAATGGTACCGGTCAGGCTCCGGACGGGACCGGTTCCTGGAAGAGGCCTGGGCCAAAGAACTGCCCGGCGCAGCGCTAACACCTGAAACGTCGGCAGAGGCATCCGGCGCCGTGGAAAACACGCCCTACACGATCCCCGACGATGCGGAATTGCAGCAGCGGCTGACCCCCCTGCAATACAAGGTCACGCGTCAGGATGCCACCGAGCCGCCTTTCAACAATACCTTCTGGGACAACCACGAACCCGGCATCTACGTTGACGTGGTATCGGGCGAGCCCCTGTTCAGCTCTACGGACAAGTTCGACTCGGGCACGGGCTGGCCCAGCTTCACCCGGCCCCTGGTGGGGGAAAACATCGTGGAAAAAAAAGATACGAAATTTTTCATGGTGCGCACCGAAGTGCGCAGCAAACACGCCGACTCCCATCTCGGGCATCTGTTCAACGACGGGCCCGAACCCACGGGACTGCGCTACTGCATCAACTCGGCGGCCCTGCGGTTCATCCCCAAAGACGATCTGGAAAAGGAAGGCTATGGGGACTATGTGAAACTCTTCAAATGAGCCACCTGTTAGCGTAAACACAAAAAAAGAATGGATGCGATCCTTATTCCGCCCGCAGGGCCTCGATGGGATCCAGGCGGGCGGCGTGGTGGGCCGGCAGCACCCCCGCCAGCAGGCCGATCAGACAGGCCAGGCCTTCGGCCAGCAGCACGTAGCGCCAGGAGGTGTGGGTCGGCAGGGCCGGCACGATCTTCTCCAGCAGCCAGGCGCCGCCGGCGCCCACCATCAAACCGGCCAGGCCGCCCAGACTGGCCAGGACGATGGCCTCGCCGATAAACAGGGACAGGATCTGCCGGCGCCCGGCCCCCAGGGCGCGCAGCAGGCCGATCTCCGCTTTGCGTTCATTCACCGCGATGGTCATGATGGTCAGAATGCCCACCCCGCCCACCAGCAGGGAAATCCCCCCCAGGGCGCCCACCGCCATGGTGAGAATGTTGAGAATGGAACCCAGCACCTCCAGCATCTGGTCCTGGGTGACGATGGTGAAGTCTTCGTCCCCGTGCCGATCGATCAGGAGTTGCCTGGCCCGACGGGCAACTTCCGAGGAAAGGCTTCCCTCGGCATGCAGGAGATCGATCTCCATGAGGCTTTCGCGGTTGAAAAGCGCCAGGGCGCGACCCGCCGGAATGAATACCGCGTCGTCCAGATCGAACCCCAGCATCTGGCCTTTGGTTTCCATGACCCCCAGCACACGGTAGTGCTCGCTGCCGATGCGGACACGCTGCCCCAGGGGATTGTCTCGGCCGAAAAGCTCGGTCCGCACCTTGCTGCCCAGCACCACGAAAGCCCGGGCCGCCCGGGGATCGTCATCCGGAAGGAACCGCCCCTGGGCCACCCGCATCTGCCAGACCTCGGGCGCAGCCGCGCCGACCCCGAAAATATAGGTCCGGCGGCTGCGCTGTCTGTATTTGACCGCCGCATTGCCCTGGACCACCGGCACCGCGGCCACCACCCGCGGCAGCCTTCGGAGGGCCAGGGCATCCTCGATCGTCATGGGCCGCACGTTGCTGATCACCGCCCCGGAAAACCCGGTGGTGGAGGTCTTGCCGGGTGCAATGCCGATCAGGTTGGTGCCGAACTGGGTAAACTCCCCCAGGACATAGCGGTGGACGCCCTCACCCAGCGATGTCAACAGCACCACGGCGGCAATGCCCACGGCAATCCCCAGCGCCGTCAGCGAACTGCGCATGGGCTGGCCCACCAGGCCCTGGAGGGCGTATTTGGAAGCATCACGTATCAGCATAGAAAATTATCTTTTGGGCCAATCTCGGTGTTGGACCTCCATTTCAAGTCCTCGACGTACTTAAGTACGCCTGCGGGTTTCAATGCATGTCCGCCTTGACCTTGGCCCAAAATCTTAATTTTTACGTTTTAATCCTTCCGGCAACCAAAACGATGCTCAGGACGAAAAGAACCCTTTCCGGAAGGCACACTAGCGGCGGGACAGTGCCGCCACCGGATCCAAACGCGCCGCCCGCCGCGCCGGCATCACCCCGAAAATCAATCCCGCCGACAACGCCACGCCCACGGCGGCCAGGGGCGCCCACAGGGGGGCCGCCATGGGAAAATTCGGAAAAAAACGCGTCGTCAACAGCAGCCCCCCCCAGGCCAACAGAAGCCCCAGCACCGCCCCTGCCAGCGACAGGAGGGCCGATTCGGACAGAAAAAGCCGCAGGATCTGGCCCCCCGGCGCCCCCAGGGCCTTTAGGAGGCCGATTTCGCCCGTGCGCTGGGACACGGCGATCAGCATCACGTTCATGATCAGGATACCGGCCACAGCCAGACTGATGGCGGCAATCCCGCCCACGGCCAGCGTCAGGGTCTGGAAAATACGGTCGAAGGTGGCCAGCATGGCATCCTGGGTGATGACGGTGATGTCGTCCTCCCCCTCGTGGCGTTCCCGGATGATGTCGAGAACTGCGGTTTTGGCCCGGGGAATGGCATCCCGGTTCCGGGCCTGCACCAGGATGCGGAAAAGGGAAAATCGATTGAAAAGGGCGGCGGCCGAAGCCACCGGGATAATGGCCACGTCGCTGATGTCCACGCCCAGGGATTGCCCGCGGCGGGCCAGCACGCCGATCACCCGGAACCGGCGGTCCCCGATGCGCACGAAGCGTCCCAGGGGGGATGCTTGGGCGAACAGCTCCGTTTTCAGTTTCTGCCCGAGCACGCACACGGCCTCGGCCCGGGACACGTCCCCGGCCGGCAGGAAGCGGCCCTGGGCCATGGAAAGACCGCGCACCTCGGCCATGGCCGCCGTCGATCCCAGGATGACCGTCTCGCGTGACAGACCGTCACGGGTCACGGGGGCCGAGCCCACCATGACCGGTGCCACGCGCCGCACGGCACGGCTGCGCTCCAGGGCCAGGGCATCCGCCAGGGTCAGGTCCCGCGGCGTTTCGCCCAACAGGGGCGGCGGCCCGCCGGTGGTTTCCGAACGGCCGGGCAGTACGATCAGGAGATGGGTCCCCAGGGAGGTGAACTCCCGGGTCACATAGCGCCGGGCCCCTTCCCCCAGGGCCGTCAGCAGCACCACGGACGCCACCCCGATGGCCATGGCCAGGAGCATCAAACCGGTGCGCAGCGGATAGCCGCGCAGGGAGCGGAAGGCAAAGCCGAAAACATCCCCGACGGTCATGACGGCCCCCGGCAGTCGTCTTCGATGCGGCCGTCGAGCATCCGCACCTGGCGGTTGGTCCGCTGTCCCAGCTCCGGGTCGTGGGTGACAATGACCACCGTCATGCCGTCCCGGTTCAGCTCTTCAATCGTCGCGATGACATCCTGGCCCGAAACCCGGTCCAGATTGCCGGTGGGCTCATCCGCCAGGATGATGGCCGGCTTCATGATGGTGGCCCGGGCAATGGCCACGCGCTGGCGCTGGCCGCCCGAGAGCTGGTCCGGGCGATGCCGCGCCCGGTCGGCCAGACCGAGCCGTTCCAGAGCCTCGGCCACGCGCCCCTTGCGGCGGCGGTGTTCAATGCCCGCCAGGGCCAGGGGCAGCTCGACGTTTTCCGCAGCGGAAAGGCGGGGGACCAGGTGAAAAAACTGGAAGATGAAACCGATTTTATGCCGCCGGACATGGGCCTGCCGGCGCTCGCTCAGCTCGGTGGTGTCCATGCCCTCCAGGCGATAGACACCGTGGTCGGGACGGTCGAGCAGACCGAGGATATTGAGCAGCGTGGATTTGCCCGATCCGGAGGGCCCCATGATGGACACGTATTCGCCCTTCTGCACCGTCAGGTCGACCTGCCGCAGGGCGTAAACTTTTTCCTCGCCCACCTGGAAAACCCGCTCGACCTGTTCCAGCTGAATCACGGCATCTCCTCCAGCCGCACGGCCACGGCATTGTCCGCCAGGTCGGGGTTGTCCACATTGACCACCACCAGCTCGTCGGGTGCAACCCCCTCCAGCACTTCGCTCCAATCCCAGTTGGACAGGCCCAGGCGCACCTCGCGCGCTGCGATGCGGCCCGTCGCCGACATAAAAACAAAAACGCGCCGGCCGTCCATCACCGCTTCAGTGGGCACCCGGACCACATCCGGCCTCACATCCAGGATGACCTCGATGTCCGCACTGTAGCCGGCCAGGAGGGTCGTGTCGGCCGGTACCGCGTCGAACACCACCTCCACATCCACGGTGCGGGCCTGTTTTTCGATGTCCAGGACATAGTCCGCAATGCGCCGCACACGCCCGGAAAAATGCCGGCCACGGAAAGCGTCCATGCTGATGCGGGCCGGCATGCCCACTTCGATATCGGCGGCGTCCACCTCGTCGATGGGTGCCGAGACGTAAAAACAGGCGTTGTCGAGAATGTCCACCACCGGAGGCGTGGCCACGCCAAGGGGCGAAGGGGTAACGAACTCGAACCGTTCGCCGTTGATTTCGGCAATCACGCCGTCAAAGGGCGCGGTCAGGCGGGTGCGGGCCAGGTTGGCCTCTGCCACGGCCAACTGCGATTTCCGGACGGCCACCTCGATTTTGGCACCGTCGCACTCAGCCTGAAGAGCCTCCGCCTCGGACACCGCATTGTCGAGGCGTTCTTCGGGCACGATGTCCTCTTGGCGCAATCGGGTAAGACGGTCGGCATTGCGCCTGGCCACACGGGCCCGCAGGCAGGCCGAACGGGCCCGGCTGCGGGCCGATGCGATCTGGCGCTCGGCCAGGTCCGCCTGGGCTTGCAGATCCTCGTTCCAGATCTCCAGCAGGAGCTGCCCTTCTTTGACCGCATCCCCTTCATGGATGGGCAGCTGGGCGATCTGGCCCGCCGTGCTGGGGGAAAGCTTGGCCCGGCGGCAGGCCTTGACCGTTCCGGCGCGGGTATTGGCCACGGTCCGCTCCACCGTGCCCCGGGTGACGGGTTTGACCGCCACCTCGACCGGCTTGGGCCGGGTCGCCCACCAGATGCCATAGCCGGAGACAGCAACCACAATCAGGACGAGACTCCATCTTACAAGATGTCGAAGCATGGGGGTGGGAATCCAGTTCAATAGGGGTTATTGGTTTTCGACATACCACTGGCCGGGCAGGTCCATCGCTCTTATGAAAAAAACGCCAAGCTCGAAGCGTCAAGCTGAAAGGGCGACGCTTCGCGTCGACATCGAGATACCAAACGCGACCAGTGCGTCAGGCACTATTTTCATGAATGATTATACCGGCATCAGCCGACAGCTTCGCTCAAGTTAAGAAACGGCTGGACGCCTATCAGCGATATCGGAAATAGTAGGAAATTCATGCGAAAAGATCAACGCTTCTCCAGGGACACCACGCAAAGCCACGGCACCGCCGTTCCATTCACCTTGCCACGTTTCGGAATGGCACCCCGGCCCATCACCAAGCACGGGTAGACAATGGTCTTCCGTTCCGGTAAACCGAGGCAGCGGTCATTTTTTCGGTCCTCTCGCGGATGAAACATGCCATAGGCTCAATCTGTGGAACCGCTGGGCAACCTTATTGAGCGCCTCAAAAGGAGGGTGACGATGCCGGACGGAGCACCTGCCGCGGACTACGGCCCGCAGCACATCTTTTTTAATCTGGCCCGTTACAACCAAAGCGCCAACCAGGCGATGCTAAAAATTTTGGCATCCCTGATCAGCCAGATCCTGGATACCCTCGGGCGGCCCAACAACCTGGCGGATAATATCGCCTATCTGGAACCGGTTGCCGATAATGACCATCGTGCGGTAACAACATGATGCCTGAAACGCAAACCTATACCTTTGAACCGGAGCGGCACCGGGCCCATGTCTATGAAATCCGCACCGATGGTCTGATCTATCGTCCGCCGGGCCGGAAGCCGATCGAAATCCGCTGGGAAGATATCCAGTACCTGAGGGATATCGCGGGCCTCAAGGTGGAAATCGTATGCCCTGATCCAACGCCAAGCGTACCCTTGTTCTACGCCACCCCGGATTTCGCCTCGTTATTGACCGCTGTTTGCACGCGCCTGGCAGCGTTGCGGCGGGAGCAATTGGGGGTCCAGACGTTCCAGGGACAGCAGGCGTATGCGGTTCACCGGGCAGTTGTGTTGGGCCTTTTCGCCTTCCTGATCGCGGGCAGTTCCGTCTATCTCCCGCGTTTCACGATGCCATGGTATTTCATTTGCGCCATGACGCTGCCGATGATGGTCTATATCCTCCGGCTGCCCCACACCGTGACGCCCGGCGGAGACAATCTGGTGGTGACAAGCTGGGTGGCGACCCGGTGCATCGATTACGGCCGCATAGAGCGTGTCGCCTTTGGTTTCCACGGCGACCGAAGAACGTCCTATTTATGTATTCTGGTCCGACTGACCGATGGGCGCCGCATCAAAATCCAGCGATTCGAAAACCTGATCCTGCTGTACATCTGTATCTGGAATCAATGGCAAATGCACCAGGCCAGAACACCCGGGCCTTATGGGCAGCCCTAACCCGACCAAACCGGCCAGAAAAAGTCAAACGCGATGACAAATGAAATGAAAGGTGCAAGACGTTCGATGGAAAAGGGTATCCATTTCAAAGGCTATCTGACGTTTGAAGACAGCTTGAAGGTCCAGCAGGCCATCGGGGGCCGGCGGACGATTCCGCCGCACTTCATTATCACCGTCGTTACGCTGGCCATCGTGGCCTTCGTGCTGACCCAGATGGCCGTCGGCAAAACATTGGCCATCGTGCTGCTGGTGTTTTTGGGAACGTTCATGGCGGGTGGCTCCTGGTTCATCAACAATGCGGCCCGCAAATCGAAAGCAGCCCTTTACCGGAAGGCCTGCGTCAAGCGGTACGGTGTCCTCAAAACCGACGATATCCGGATCAAGAAAGGCCAGACACGGCAAACAATCCCCTGGGACCTGTTTGACCGGACCATCGAAATCGACGCCATCGTTGCCGTGGTCAAGGGCAGCGAATCGCTGGGATTTGCCCGCTACATGTTCAATTCGGACAGTGAATGGTCCCGGGCCCGGGACCTCATCCGAAGTCGCTACCCCTGACGGGGTTGGATCTAGGCTTATCCATCTTGACATGATAGCGGCTTATCATTAGAATTCCAGCAGTTAGAGCGATTTTTGCAAATCGAATGATGACCCAGTCGGCACCTTCCCCGGGCCGTGCTGATGACGGCCGGGAAACCATCCCATGATGACCATCGACATCGTTCGCAAAAAGGGATAGTCAGGGATTCACCACGCCTGTAGGGTGTGGCCCTCGGGGTTCAACAGGGGCCCGGTGTCTGGCATGCCGTCACCCGGGTGAAAGGAGGCGATCATGAATCGCATTTTAAAATGGTTTTTGATCGGCGGCGGCGGGTTATTGATCCTGCTGATCGCCGCCGTTGTCCTGATCCCCCTCCTGGTGGATGTCAATCGGTATAAACCGCAAATCGAGGCCAAGGTGCAGGAAGCCACGGGCCGCACGTTTCAGATCGGAGGGGATATCGAACTGTCGGTTTTCCCCTGGGTCGGCCTGGCGCTGGGTGATCTGCGCCTGGGCAGCCCGACCGGATTCAAGGAAACCGATCTGCTCAAAGTCGGTGATTTCGAGGCCCGGGTTAAATTGATCCCCCTGCTTTCCAAAAATGTTGAGATCAAACGCGTGGTCCTGCAATCCCCTGCAATCGTGCTCGTCAAAAGCAAAAAGGGGCAGACCAACTGGGATTTCAAAATGCCCGCCGCCCAGCCAGCGCCATCTCCCGCAACAAAGCCGGCGCCCTCCCAAGGCGGGGAGTTTGCGCTGCAGTCCCTGACGGCTGAAGAAATTGCCATTCGCAACGGCACCCTGACCTTCATCGATCATGCCGGCGGCAAGCGTCATGAGGTGTCGGAAATCAACCTGGCCTTGACAGATGTGTCCCTGGAGCGCCCGGTGACCTTAGACTTTTCCACCCGTCTCAACGGCCAGCCCGTAACGATCGCGGGGACGGTCGGGCCCCTGGGCAGCCCCCCGGCCAGCCAGCCCCTGGCGTACGATCTGAAAATAGGGGCTCTGGAAGAACTTGAAGCCGTACTGAAGGGTTCGGCCCGCAACCTGACGTCCCGACCGGCCTTCGATTTGCAGCTCGAAGTGGCCGCCTTTTCGCCGCGCAAGCTTTTCGACCGCCTGGGACAACCCTTTCCCGTGCAAACCACCGATCCCGGCGTTCTTGAAACCGTTTCCCTGAAAGCCAAAGTAAGCGGCAGCACCTCTGAAGTCCGCCTTGAGGACGGCACCCTGGTATTGGACGATACCCGAACGGACTTCACGATGGCGGCCAAGGCTTTCGAGCGGCCTGATATTCGCTTCGACGTCCGTATGGATACCATTGACCTCGATCGCTATCTCCCGGCCCCCGCAAAAAAGACCGATCGGCCGGCCGACCGGCCCGGCGCGGGCCAATCCACCCCGCAAGCCAAGGGGCCGGACTATGAACCGTTGCGGCGCCTGATCCTCGATGGTCGCGCAACGGTCGGTAAGCTTAAAGCCGGAAAAGCCAATCTGCAAAACGTGCAGTTCCAGATCACCGGCCGCAACGGCCAATTCCGCATCAAACCCCTGGCCTGTGAACTGTATGGCGGTTCGGCGACCATCACCGGAACCTTTGACGTGGGGCCAAAGCAGCCCCGATCGAACCTGCGGCTAACGCTGCAAAACATTGCCGCCGGCCCCATGATCCGGGATGTCGCCCAAAAAGACGTTCTCGAGGGCCTTCTGCAATCGGATATCAAATTGGCATTTCAAGGCGACACGCCGGCGGGCATCAAACAGACACTGAACGGCGGCGGGCAGCTCAACTTTGCCGACGGCGCCCTGGTGGGCATCGATCTGGCGGCCATGGTGCGCAATGTTCAGGCCGCTTTCGGCCAGGCGGAGCAGGTCACTGAAAAACCGAAGACCGATTTCTCCGAACTCACGGTGCCTTTCACCCTGCGCAACGGCACCTTCGGGACCGATGCCACCCGGATGCTCTCGCCCCTGCTTCGGGTGGGGGCCCAGGGCCGGGCCGACCTGGTGGCCGAGCAGCTCGATTTTCGAATTGAGCCCAAATTTGTGGCCAGCATCAAGGGACAGGGCGACACCGAAAACCGGAAAGGCATCATGGTGCCCGTACTGGTCAGCGGAAGTTTTCAGCAGCCCCAATTCGCACCGGATCTCAAAGCCATTGCCCGGCAGCAGGTGGAAAAAGAACTCATCGAATCCGGCAAACTCGACGAAGTCTTCGAGAAAAATGAAGATTTGAAGCCGCTTGAAGACACGGCCAAGGGGCTCTTGAAAGAACTCTTCAAATAGACCGACACCATCCGACTGCAAGGGGACGGATGGCAGCCGATAACTTAAGGAGTCCACCCATGCAAACACTACCGGCTCAATTCCGATCGCGTGTCGGCCTAACCGCCCTGGTCCTCATGCTGCTAACGGGCTGCGCCACGCTGGTGCCTTCCCTGGAAGCCCCGCGCATCAGCCTGGTCAATATCACCCAGCAACCATCCACCGGCATGGAAACCGCTTTTCAAATGGAGCTGCGCCTGATCAACCCAAACGATGTGCCCATCAACTTGAAAGGCATCGACTGCCGGCTTGAAATCAACGACAGCACCATCGCGTCCGGCGTATCCAACGCCGCCGCCGAACTTCCCGAGTTGGGCACCATCGTCTACCCCGTGACCGCCTACGCCTCCGCCAGTGACTTTATCATACTGATGGTGCGCCTGATGGCCGACAATACCGGATCTCCGGAAGACTTCGAGTTGAATTACAGCCTTCGCGGACATGTATTTCTGGCCGACGGCATGCCCGGGCTGAACCGCATGTCATTTGAATCCGAGGGGGATCTGCTCAAGCTGATCCGCCCACCGGAATAACCACCGCAATCATTGGCAGGACGCGCGCCGCCAACCGTCCCGGCCCCTTGGCCGGCTCGGCCGGCCGCCCCTTGCCCCAAAGGAGTCAGCATGAAATTGGGAATCATCGGGCTGGAGCAAGCCGGCAAAGCCACGGTTTTTGAAGCCCTGACCGGAACCGACCTAACCCCCGGCGCCCGAAACGAGAGCCATATCGGCACCATTCGTGTTCCGGACAATCGGGTCGACACCCTCAGCGGCATATACCAGCCGCGCAAAACCATATTTGCCCAGGTGGAATATTTCCTGCCGGCGGGGCAACCCCAAAGCCGGGACAAACGCGCCGGTGAACAGCCCTACTGGACCCAGGTGCGCGATTGCGACGCCCTGATCCATTGCGTCCGCAATTTCGACCTTTTCGGCTCGCAGGCGCCCACCCCTGTCGCGGATTACCGCCAACTCGACGAGGAGTTGATCTTCGCTGACCTGATCGTCGTTGAAAAACGCCTTGAACGGCTTGAACTGGACCAGAAGCGCGGCAAAAAGCCCGACCCTGAAGAACTGGCCCTGCTGGTCCGCTGCCGTGAGTCCCTGGAGGCCGAACACGCTTTGCGCGAAACACCGGAGCTGGCCACGGCTCACAAACTGCGGGGTTTTGCCTTCCTTTCCGCCAAACCCCAGCTCATCCTGTTCAACAACACGGATGAGGATGACCAGTTGCCGGATACGGCCACCGACCTGCACGCCGTGGACACCATGGTTATCCGGGGCAAACTCGAACAGGAACTGGCCCGCATGAGTCCCGAAGAAGCGGCCGAATTCCAGGCCGAATTCGGCGTGAGCGCCGCCGCGGCCGACCGGATCATCCAGCGCTCCTATGCCCTGCTGGGCCTGATATCCTTTTTCACGGTGGGGGAGGATGAGGTGCGGGCCTGGACCATCCGGCGTGCAACCCCGGCCGTGGATGCCGCCGAAGTGATCCATTCCGACATCAAGAAGGGGTTTATCCGTGCGGAGGTGCTGGCCTACGATGACCTGATGGCGGCCGGCAGTTATGCCGAAGCGCGCAAACAGGGCACAACCCGGCTGGAAGGCAAGCAATATGAGGTCAAGGATGGCGATATCATCAATTTTCGCTTTAATGTTTAACGGGATGTATTTGGCTGCCCTGGAAAAATGCCCGGGGCCTATCAATAAGGTGTTGATTGGTCATGAATTATGGTAGAATAACAAATTTAAGTAAATGATGACGACAGTGCCATGACGGAACAACAGGAATAACACGTGGCCAAATCCTCCGTACACAAAAAATTCATATCCGGTCTGATGGACAGTCAAAGCATGGGCCGGTACAAAATTATCCGCAAACTGGGCCAGGGGGGCTCCGGTGTGGTCTACCTGGCCCGCGATGCCTATATCCAGCGCCAGGTCGCCCTCAAGATATCCCAGGGCATATCGAGCCAGTCGCGCAAACAACTTTTCCTGGAAGCCCAATCGGCCGGCCGTCTCAGCCACCCCAACATCCTGGCGATCTACGATACCGGGCTTTACAAAGAGTTCTGCTACATCATCATGGAATATGTCGAAGGCGAAACGCTGAGACGACATTGCCGTCCTGAAAACCTCCTGCCCCTCGACCAATGCATCGAAATTGTCTTCAAGGTTTGCAGCGCCCTCAGTTACGCGCACCAGCGCGGGGTCATTCACCGGGATATCAAGCCGTCCAATATCATGCTGGACAATCAGGGGACCCCGAAACTGACCGACTTCGGCATCGCCCGCATCAGCAAACAGAAGTCCGAGAAGGGTGTCTGGGGAACCCCCAGCTACATGTCGCCGGAACAATTGAAGGAAGAGATCACGACACACCAGAGCGATATCTTCTCACTGGGATGCGTCATGTATGAAATGCTTACCGGTCAGCGCACTTTCAACGGTGAGAACGACTTCGCCGTCATTTACAAGATCACCCGCGAAAACCCCACCCCCATCAGGGAGCTTCGTCCGGATCTGCCGGAGATATTCGACGACATCATGCGGAAAGCCCTGGCCAAAAACCTGGAGCAACGTTACGCCTCCTGCATGGATTTGGCCTATGACCTGCGGGTTGCCTTGCGCGGCATTATGCTGCCCACAGGGGATAAAAAGGTCGAAGATATTATCGACTTGCTCCACCAGGTCCCCTTTTTCCACAATTTCACCCGGGAACAAATCGAAAGCTTGGGCTTGGCCAGCAGCATCATCAAGGTGCCGAAAGGCAAAGTCATCGTGGCCGAAGGCGATATTGACGATACGTTTTATATCCTGTTGAACGGCAAGGTCAAAATCCGCAAGAACGACCAGGTCATTGCCAAAATCAGGGCGGGTGAATGCTTTGGCGAGATGGCCTATATCGCCGGAAAGGCGCGTGTCGCCTCGGCGTCAGCCCACACCAATTGTCTTTTGATGAAAATCAGTGCCACGTTGATGGACAAGGCGCCCGAGGCGGTTCAACTCCTTTTTTTTAAAAATTTTGCACGCACCCTTTCCTATCGACTGGAAAAGAGTTCGGGGCTCAAAACCAACGCGACGTCAAAATGAGGCCAGCCATAATATGATACGATGTGGATGTCTGCCAGCCAAACACGGCTTTGATTGCCCCGCCCGTCACGAGGCCATGGAATGATATCGGTAACCGCCGCCGGACAAACGGATGTCGGTCAAAAGCGCAAGGGCAACGAAGACGCTTTTCTCATCGACGACCAGTTGCAGCTCTATGTCGTGGCCGACGGGATGGGCGGGCGTAAAGCGGGTGAAGTTGCCAGCCGTCTGGTGGTTGAAACCATCGGCAAAACCATGCACAAGCTCGTTTCTTCGGCCAACCCCGACCAGATGGTGGGTGTCGACCGGAACCTGTCTTCCCAGGCCAACCAGGTGGTCTACGCCATCCGCCGGGCCAACCTGAAGACCTTTGAATACGCCCAGAATGATGAGCGCTGCAAAGGTATGGGCTCAACGGTATCCGCCGTTTACTTCAGCGATACCCATGCCGTGGTGAGCAATGTGGGGGACAGCCCCATCTATCTGGTACGGGACGGGCGCGCCGATGTTGTTTCCACCATGCACACCGTTATGGCGGAACAGGAAGCACTGGCACCGGACGGCGGCCTCAAGCTCGGGCAGCAATATCTCCACATGATCACCCGGGCCATGGGGATCGGCGAAACCGTAAACCCCGACACCACGGAAATCTTCTTCCAGGAAGGCGATATCCTGGTCATCTGCTCCGATGGGCTGAGTGACAAGACCTTTCCTGAAGAAATCTGTGAAATCGTTGAACAGAACTCACCCGAAGATGCTTGCCGCCAACTGGTGGACATGGCCAACGAGCGGGGTGGCGACGACAACATTACCGTTATCGTGCTCAAACTGGGTCCCCCGGTGGAAGCATCCCCGGCAATACCGGCCGACGACACTTCCGGCACCGCATCAACAGAAGAAGACCCGCCGCAGGTGCTGGTGGAATACGACACGGACGAGGCCTCCTATTCCACCCAGACACGGGCGATTCGGCTGGACGGTATCTTTCTGGAAACATCAGAGCCTTTTTCCAAAGGGGAAACCCTGATGCTGACCATCAACGATCCAAAGACGCAAACCAATCTTATGCTGTCAGGCATCATCATGGGCCGAACCCCCAAAGGCATCGACGTCGCTTTCGACGACCTGACCCCGTCTCAGCTGGATACGCTGAAAGAACTTATCCGCAATCTTTAACATGCCGCGGCCGCCCCTGGTCGACAGCCGGCAACGCAACACCCGGCTTTAGAATCATGAGACCCGAGAGCCCGATTAAAATCGACATCAAGGACAAAATGATCGGCGGCCCCCGGTCTCTGATTTGCCTGCCCTTGATGGCTGCGGATCATGCGACCCTGGTCGACCAGGCCCGGGCCGCGATAGCCCTCGGCCCGGACCTGATCGAATGGCGGGTGGATGCCTTCACGCCGCTGTCACGGCCGGATGCGGTAAAAGACGCCCTGGCCGCCCTCCATACCACCTGCCGAGGCTTGCCGCTTTTGTTTACCTGCCGCTCCCCGCTTGAGGGGGGCCGACACCCCCTGCCCTCTGAGGACCGGCTGGCGTTATACCGTTTGGCCATCACATCAGAGCAGGTGGATTTGATCGATATCGAACTGTCCAGTGGCGACGAGATGATTCAGGTGCTGCGGCCCCTGTGCCGGCGGGCCGGTGTGAACCTGATGTTATCCTATCACAATTTTGAAGACACCCCCGATGGCGAAACCCTGCTGGGTAAATTCCGTGAGGCCGAAAAGGCCGGGGCCGATATCGCCAAGGTCGCTGTAATGCCCCAAGAGAGTCTCGATGTGCTGACCCTGCTCACCGCGGCCTGCAAAGCCCGTCGCCACTATCTGAAAATCCCCCTCGTCGCCATTTCCATGGGATGCGAAGGGGCCGTCAGTCGAATCACCGGCGATCTTTTCGGCTCCGATATTACCTTTGCAAGCGGTGCGGCGACTTCAGCACCGGGACAACTGCCGATTGAAGACCTGAAAAAAATCTGGTCCCTGCTGCCCTGGCATGGCGCCTCATCGGCATGAAACCATCTGCTCGACAGACGCGGCCCGGGCAAAGGATAACCCTTTATAGCCATGCAAACCGATAAACATCACCATCCCCCCATCGACACACGGACCCGCCTTGTCGGACTGTTGGGCCAGCCACTGGGGCACAGTTTGTCGCCGGTCATGCACAATCGGGCCTTCCGGATCCTCGGATTGAACTATTGCTACCTGCCCATCGAAGTGGCGGATGAGGATTTAGAAACGGTGACGGCCGGTATCGCCAAAATGAATTTTGCGGGCTACAACGTCACCATCCCCCATAAAATCCGCATCATGGATTGCCTGGACGCTGTCGATCCGCTGGCCCGGGCCATCGGGGCCGTCAATACCGTCACCATCCGGAACGGCCGCTCCACCGGATACAATACCGACGGCATCGGATTCGTCCGATCCATCGAAGCGGCCGGCCGTCTGTCCATCAAAGGACAATCCGTCATGCTGCTCGGCGGCGGGGGGGCGGCCCGGGCCATCGCCATGACCCTGGCCCGGCAGGGGGCGGCTCGCATCGCCATTGCCAACCGAACCGAGGCCAAGGCTCATTCGCTGGCCGGTGATGTCAATCGACAGGGCCGGGAATGCTGTCGCGCCGTGCCCATGGAGCCCCCCGCTCTCGAGACGGTGCTGCGCCACACCGATATTCTCGTCAATACCACCAGCGTCGGCATGCATCCACGGGAGGAGGAGTGCCCCCTACCGGATCACCTGGTGCACGGTGGCCTGGCGGTCTGCGATATTGTCTACAATCCGCGGCAAACACGGCTTTTGGACATTGCCCGGCAAAAAGGCTGTCGGTTGGTGGAAGGTCTCGGGATGCTGGTGTATCAGGGCGCGGCCGGCTTTCAAATGTGGACCGGTCTGGAAGCACCTGTGGAAGCCATGTTCGATGCCATCCGCCGGGGCCCCTCCGTAAAGTGAAGCTGCCTCTTGACATTCGTCTCCTCCACCGTTATCGTTTGCTGAACCATTAACGGGAAACCAGCATGCAAAGCTTGGCAGACAAATATTATTTTTATTTCGGCTTTTATTTTTATTTCGCCGGTCTGCCTGCGGTGCCCTGAATCCCTTTACATAAAACCTCAAAAACCGCCGGCCGACCAAATGCCGCGGTTTTTTTATTTATAAAGGCCGTGGCGATAAATCGCTCCACGGCCTTTTTGTTCGGCCCGGTTGAGGACAATTCAAACCATTGCCCAAACCCGTGCATCACCCCTGTTGAGCACGCAACGGTGCCGAAAGGAAACCAGCCATGCCCGCACCACGAACCGAAGACCTCAGAATTAAGGACTATCTGCCACTGATGCCGCCCCGCGCATTGAAGCAACAACTGCCTCTCTCGCCCCAGGCGGAAAAAACCGTCGTTGAAGGCCGGGAAACGATTCAGCGCATCATCAACAAGGAAGACAAACGGATCGTGGCCATCATCGGTCCGTGTTCTATCCATGACGAAAAAGCCGCTCTGGCGTATGCCGAACGCCTGGCTGCCCTGCAGGAAAAGGTAAAAGATACCCTCTTCCTGGTCATGCGGGTCTATTTTGAAAAACCGCGCACCACGATAGGGTGGAAAGGCCTGATCAGCGATCCGGAGTTGGACGGCAGTTGCGACATGAATGCCGGGCTGGTCAAAGCCCGCCGCCTGATTATGCAAATCGCCGAAATGGGACTGCCCACCGCCACCGAAATGCTCGAGCCGATTACACCGCAGTACCTGGCCGATGTGGTCTGCTGGTCGGCCATCGGTGCCCGTACCACCGAATCTCAAACCCATCGGGAAATGGCCTCGGGCCTTTCCATGCCGGTAGGATTCAAAAACGGGACCGACGGCAAGCTGTCCACCGCCATCAACGCCCTCGTGGCGGCGCATGCCGCTCAGACCTTCCTGGGAATCGACCAGGATGGCCAGACCTGCATCGTGCAAACCGGCGGCAACCCTTACGGGCATATCGTCCTGCGCGGCGGCAGCCGGCCCAATTACGACCCCATCAGCATCGAAGAAGCACGGCTGATGCTGATTACCAAAGGGCTTCCCGAGGCCATCATCGTGGACTGTTCCCACGCCAATTCCCACAAAAAATTCCAGGGCCAGGCCATTGTCTGGCGCAATGTCGTCGACCAGATCGTCAACGGCAGTGAATCCGTCATCGGCCTCATGCTGGAAAGCAACCTGCATGAGGGCAATCAGAAATTCACCGGAGATAAAGCGGCCTTGAAGTACGGCGTTTCCATCACCGATGAATGTATTTCATGGGAAACCACCGAAGAATTGCTGACCAGCGCCCACGAAAAACTTGTGGGCACCCGTGGTCAGCTCGAGCGCGCATCGTGAAGCGACCACCTGTGATCCGACCAAGGCGACCAAGGGGCGGCTGTCCTGCCGTTTCCCGGTCCGGTGGGCAATTACCCGGCGAAAGATCGACACCATGAAACAAATCCAGATCCAGGGCGCCTCCGGCCCATCAACGATTATAGTCGGTGAAGCACTCGGTAATTTAGGCCGCTATCTGCCGGTTGCGTCACCGATCATCATCACGGACGAAAACGTTGGCCGGCGATATGCCGACCAGTTCCCGGCCGGCCCTATCATTACCATCGGAACCGGCGAAGGCATCAAGACCCTCGATACGGTTGCCCGGATATACGCTGAACTGGTGGAGATCGAGGCGGATCGTTCCGCCTGGATCCTCGGCATCGGCGGGGGCATTGTCTGTGATGTGGCCGGCTTCGTGGCCTCGACCTATCTGCGGGGCATCCGCTTCGGGTTCGTGGCCAGCACCCTGCTGGCCCAGGTGGATGCCAGTGTCGGCGGCAAGAACGGCGTCAATTTCGGCGGTTATAAAAACATGGTGGGGACGTTCAACCAGCCCGGATTCGTTATCTGCGATCCGGCGCTTTTACACACCCTGCCCGAAGCGCAGCTGCAGTGCGGTTTTGCCGAAATCGTCAAGCATGCCCTTATCGCCGACGCCGGGATGTTCGACGCCCTGGAAAAAGATGCCGCCCGGGCCCTGGCGCTGGATACCGGGGTGATCGAACGGCTGGTCTATGAATCGGTGGTCATCAAATCCGCCGTCGTCAATCGGGATGAAAAGGAAGCCGGCGAACGGCGCAAACTCAATTTCGGCCATACCTTCGGGCACGCCATCGAAAAAGTGACCGGCGTGCCCCACGGCCAGGCCGTCAGTATCGGCATGGTGCTGGCAGCCCATCTCTCGCAACGTCGCGGTTTGATCACCGCCGGCGAAACCGATCGGATGCGGGCGCTTCTCAGGCAGTTGAACCTGCCCGTGCGAATGGCCTTTGAACGGGAGGCCGTTTTGGAAGCCTTGGGCAAGGATAAAAAAAGGGAAGGCGATCACGTTCATTTTGTTTTATTGGAGGGCATTGGCCGGGCCGTAATCGAACCGATCCCGCTGGCCGAACTGCGCGCGGTTCTGGCAGACGAAGCGCTTTAAAGGGTCGTGGGAAATAGCTGCGGGGGGGTGGAAACCAGCGTGTCGGGCCCGTCAGACCGGGGGAATATTTAGCATCGCGAGCAGTTCTTCAACCACCGCAGTGATGGTTTTGCCGGAGGTCGTCACCGGCGAAAATTGCTTATAACCGGCCTGCCGTTCTTCGTACAGCAACCGGATGCGCGCCTCCGGATCGGGTCCCTCCAGCAAGGGCCGCACCGCTGTCGATGCGCCGGAAAGCCGTTCAAGAATCTCCTCGGGGGTTGCCCACAGACAAAAAATCAGCCCATGGCGGGACAGGGCGGCAGCATTGGCGCTGTCCAGCATCATGCGCCCCCCCGTAGCAATCACCTGTCTATCACCCGCGCCCAACTCCTGTGCCAAGGCGGCTTCCATGGCACGGAAGGCCGGTTCGCCACGGTCACGGAAAATCTCGTGGACCGTCTGCCCGCAACGGCTTTCGATGGCCGCATCCGTATCCACGAACGTAAAACCAAGTCGCGCCGCCAGGAGGCGCCCCACCGATGACTTGCCCGTCCCCATAAAACCTGTGAGGATGATATTGCCATAAGGTCGTCGTGTTTCGTGCTGTGTCATTGTCACCAATCCGGCTGGGGAAAGCGCCGCTTTAACCGCTTCGGATGAAAAACCGCGGCAGGGATATGCGGGTCGCCCGGCAGCGCGGGCATCGCCCCGGGCGGGAAAACCGCTGCCGCTCCCGGAAGACAAAATCACATGCCCGGCATGTTGCGGGGTGAATGCGCAAAACCTGCCGGGTGGTCGACAAGCTGCGACGAATATGGGCCAGATGGTCGCCCGCCTCTTTTTCGGAGATATGCAGGGCCTGGGAAATGTCCCGCAGGCTGCAGGCTTCGGTTTGCAGCAGGGCGATCATGTCCTGCCGCACGGTGCGGGCCTCATTTTCTTCCGGCATCATGCCGCTGCTCCGGGGGGCAGAATTTCTTCCTTCAGCAGACAGCAGGCAATCCGATACAGAGGAGCGCCATCGCCGTCATAGGCCAGGTTGCCCGGCTGCACCAGCCGGTTCATGACGCAGCCTTCCGGTATGTCCAGGGCAAAAAGATCGTTTTCATTGATGGCCGGCATGGGCACCAGGCCCTGGTCTTCGATCCGCAGCGAGTGCAGCGGAAAATCTTCGCACAAGGGGCAGCGATAGACGCGGCCGTTGGGGAAAACGAAGAAATTATCCGCGACCCGTCCGGCACAGGCAAACGCTTCCGTGGGGGGCAAAAAGACCTTGGGATACGTCACGGTCAACCCCTGGTCGGCAATGGCCTGGGCCACGGCCGGAACCACGGCCAGCCAACGCTCCCGATCCACCTGGAGCAACGGATCCGATGCCCCCTCATCGGCGGCATGGGCCGGATTGCCCCGAATCCCCAGCACCTGGATGAAAAACCGCTCGATGCCGAGATCCTCCAGCAGCGGCCCCATCTGCGCCAACTCATCGATGTTGGCCGAGCTCACGGTATAGATAAGACTCGTGCTGAACCCCCGGGCCACGGCCCGGCGGATACCGTCCAGGCAGGCCGCGTAAGAGCCTCGCCCCCGCAGGGCATCGTTGGTCTTCTCGGTGGCACCGTCCAGGCTGAAGCTGAAATAATCGACTTCTTCCGGGGTAATGCGCTCCAGGATGTCGTGAAACAGATAGCCGTTGGTGTCGATGGTGACCGAGGCAAACTGCAGACGGCGGGCGGCCTTGACCACCGCAGTCAGGTCCGGGTGCAGCGTAGGCTCTCCCCCGAGAAGAATCAGGTTGGCCGGTTTGCCGATCGCGGTAAACACCCTGAGCCATCTTTCGATCGTCGCCAGCGGCAGGGTGGCCCTGCCGTGCTGGTCGGGATTGATATAGCAATGGCGGCAGTTCAGGTTGCAGCGGGTTAAAATGTGGAAGAAAAGATTGACCGCGTGGGGGGAAAACGCCACTGTACGCTTGCGAATCATGGGCCTATGCGAGTGCCTTGAGGATTTTGTTGGCCTTGATCAACTCTTCGTTGGTCAGCCGCAGACGGATGGAGAGAAATTCGGCAAAAATACGGTAAAGCAAAAGAAGGAAATCAAGCTGCTCATCCCGGTCGCCCGAACCCACCATGCGCTCTTTGGCGGCCGTATTGATGGCCAGGCAAACCGTGGGTTCCAGGGCCACCACCGTGGCGGAACGGCTCTGGCTGTCGATGATGCGCATCTCACCGAAGACGTCGCCGATTTCCGAAATAACGCTGATTTCGACATCCTTTTTGGTGATGCGGACACTGCCTTCCAGTAAAAAATACAGCCAGGGATCTTCGTCCCCTTCCTGGATGATGATTTCACCGCTTTCATACTCACGCATTTTGCTCAGGAGCAGCAGCCGGCTGAGATTGCTGGTTTCAAAATTGCGCAGGGCCGGTATGGCCATCAAGCGTTGAATGTTCTCCAGATTGTCTTTGAGGTAGCGTGATTCCTGCATAGGCGCTCCGTATCAATTTACGGCCGATATCCTGATACGGGGGATTATAGCATTTCCATGCAGTTTTTGGAAAGGCCGCCATCGAAATCCACCGGATAACAGCCGTCGAAGCAGGCTTTGCAAAAATAGTTTTCGGGCCGGGCCACCCCTGTGGACTTCAGCAGCCCGGGCAGGCTGAGATAGGCCAGGGAGTCCAATCCCAGGTAATTACCCAGTTCTTCCACGGACATGCGCGCGGCGATCAGTTCCCCCTTGGTGGAAAAATCGATGCCGTAATGACAGGGGAAACGGTGCGGCGGACCGCTGACGCGCAAGTGGACGCGCCGCACGCCGAGTTCGCGCAGGGCTTTGACACGGGTCTTGGCCGTGGTGCCCCGAATAATGGAGTCCTCGATAATGACGATATCCTTGCCTTTCAACAATTCCTTGACCGGGTTCAGTTTAACCCGCACCCCGAAATCGCGCATGCTCTGGGTCGGCTGGATAAAGGTCCGCCCGACATAGTGGTTGCGGATCATGCCCATTTCAAACGGGATGCCGGAAGCCTCGGAAAATCCCAGGGCCGCATAGGTTCCGGAATCGGGAAACGGCATGACCAGGTCGGCCTCCGCCGGGGATTCCAGGGCCAGTTGCCGCCCGTGGGCCTTGCGGGTCATGTAGACATTCTGGCCGAAAATCGTACTGTCCGGGCGGGCAAAATAGATATACTCAAAAATGCAGAACGTCCGTTTGGCCCCTTCCGGCCGCGTCTTGATGCTTTTGACGCCGTCGTCACCGATGATCACGATTTCACCCGGGTCCAGCTCCCGCACGAACTCGGCCTCCACCAGATCCAGGGCGCAGCTCTCCGATGCCAGGACATAGCTGCCGTTGAGACGCCCCAGACACAGGGGGCGAAACCCATTGGGGTCCTTGATGCCAATGACCTCGCCTTCCGAGGTGAGCAGGACGAACGAAAACGCCCCCTGCAAACGTTTGGCCGTTTCGACAAGGGCGCCTTCAAAACCATGTTTCAGGTTTTTGACAAAAAGGTGCAGAAACACCTCACTGTCCATGGTGGTCTGGAAAATGGAACCGGACCGCTCCAGTTCGTCTTTCAGGATATGCGCGTTGACAAGGTTGCCGTTGTGCGCGAGGGCATACGATCGATGCTGGTGGCGGACGAAAAACGGCTGGGCATTGCCCAGGATGGAGCTGCCGGTGGTGGAATAGCGAACATGGCCCACAGCACTGCCACCGCTCAGCTGTTCCAGGTGCGACATGGCAAACACGTCGGAAACCAGTCCCATCCCCTTGTGCCCCACGATGGTTTTGTCCTGGCAAACCGCGATACCGGCGCTTTCCTGCCCCCGGTGCTGCAAGGCATAGAGCCCGAAATAGGTGAGCTTGGAGGCATCCGGGTGACCGTGAATCCCAAAAAGCCCGCAGGCCTCACGGGGTCTTTCGTCATTAATCATCATGGTTAGGGGTCTCCCAAATTTATCTGTAAATCACGCGCCGGTGGCTCCGCCCGCCGCCCGGCCGATGGTCCGGTGGTACGCCTGCAAGGATTTGACCTCCAGGCGCTTGGCCTTCAAGGCACCGACACCGCTGCAAATGGCCCGGGCACCGGCGATCGTCGTGGCATACGGCAAGTTGAACTTGAGGGCCGCCCGGCGAATTTCATATCCGTCGCGTTTGGTTTCATCACCCGAACCGGTATTGATCACCAGTTGAATCTCACGATTCTTGATGGCGTCCACCACATGGGGCCGGCCGGTGGAAACCTTGTAGACAAAACGGGACGGCACCCCCTGTTCTTCCAGGTAATCCGCCGTCCCCCGGGTGGCCATGATCTCAAAACCGAGATCGATAAAACTGTGGGCGATGTCCACCACCGCGGCTTTGTCCCGGTCCTGCACACTGACGAATACCGTCCCGGCGGATGGCAGGTGATGGCCGGCCCCCATCTGGGCCTTGCTGAACGCGGAACCGAAATCGGTATGGATGCCCATGACCTCACCGGTGGATTTCATCTCCGGTCCCAGAAGGGTGTCCACGTCCGGAAAGCGATCAAACGGAAGAACGGCTTCTTTGACCGATACATAGTCGGGAATAATTTCCCGGGTAAGCCCCAGTTCTTCCAGGGTTTTTCCCAGCATGACCTTGGTGGCCAGCTTCGCCAGGGGCACCCCGGTCGCTTTGCTGACAAAGGGTATCGTCCGGGAGGCCCGGGGATTGACCTCGAGCACGAATACCTGGTCGCCCTTGATGGCATACTGGACATTCATCAGTCCCACCACGTTCAGCTCCCGGGCCATGGCCCGGGTGGCATCGGCAATTTCTTCCAGTACGGGGGCCGGGATGGTTTGCGGAGGCAGGATGCAGGCGGAGTCGCCCGAATGAATGCCGGCCTCCTCCACATGCTCCATAATGCCGCCAATGATGGTGCGCTGCCCGTCACTGATGGCATCCACATCCACTTCCACGGCGTCTTCCAAAAACTTGTCGATGAGCACCGGATGCTCCGGGGAGGCCGCTATTGCCAGCCGGGTAAAATTTTCGAGGGCCTCCTGATGATAAACGATTTTCATGGCCCGCCCCCCGAGGACATAGGAAGGCCGCACGATTACGGGATAGCCGATGGCCTCCGCCACGCTCACGGCCTCCGCCACGCTCACGGCGGTGCCGTTGTCCGGCTGCACCAGATCGAGCTTTTTGAGCATGGCCTGGAACTGCTCGCGGTTTTCCGCCCGGTCGATGCTGTGGGGATGGGTGCCCATGATGTGGACCCCGGCATCCAGAAGGGCCGTTGCCAGGTTGAGCGGCGTCTGGCCGCCGAACTGGACGATCACGCCCGTGGGTTTTTCGGTTTCGACGATGTGCAGCACATCTTCCCGGGTCAGGGGCTCGAAGTACAGTTTGTCCGACGTGTCGTAATCCGTACTGACCGTTTCGGGGTTGCTGTTGACCATGATGCTCTCCACCCCTTCTTCCCGCAGGGCAAAGGAGGCATGGACACAGCAGTAGTCGAATTCGATCCCCTGGCCGATGCGGTTCGGCCCGCCCCCCAGGATCATGACTTTGGTGCCATCGGTCCGGCGGGCTTCGTTCTCTTCCTCGTAGGTGGAGTAGTAATAGGGGGTGGCCGCCTTGAATTCCGCGGCACAGGTATCCACCAGCTTATAGACGGGCTTGAGCCCCAACTGTTGCCGCCGCTGGCGAATCGCGTCTTCGCTCCGGCCGGTCAGGTGGGCAATCTGGATATCGGAAAATCCCCAGGACTTGGCCCGCGCCAACCGGTCGTCATCCAGGTCGCCGGAGGCGATGGCCTGCTCCATCTCCACGATCTGGCGCAGCTGGTACAAAAACCAGGGATCGATGCCGGTCAGGTCGTAGATGGCGTCAATGGAAAACCCCGCCTGCAAGGCATGGCGCAGGTAGAAAATACGCTGGGAATTGGGAGTGGCCAGATGCTGCTCGATGTCGGCCGTGGTCAGCGGATTTCCGGTCTGGTGTCGGGCGTCGCCCGCATCCCGTCCGTCGGCCCCAAAACCGAAGCGGCCGATCTCCAGTGAGCGCAGGCCCTTCTGCAGGGCCTCTTTAAAGGTCCGCCCGATGGCCATGGTCTCCCCCACCGATTTCATGGCCGTGGTGAGATAATCCGGCGTTTCGGGAAATTTTTCGAAAGTCCAGCGCGGGATTTTGACGACACAGTAATCCAGGGTGGGCTCGAAGGAAGCCAGCGTCTCGCCGGTGATGTCGTTGGGAATTTCATCCAGGGTGTAGCCCACCGCCAGCTTGGCGGCGATTTTGGCAATCGGGAACCCGGTGGCCTTGGAGGCCAGGGCCGAGCTCCGGGAAACCCGGGGATTCATTTCCACGACGATCATTTCGCCCGTTTGGGGATGAATCGCAAATTGAACGTTGGAGCCCCCCGTGTCCACCCCGATTTCCCGCATGATGGCCAGGGAGCCGTTGCGCATGACCTGGTATTCCCGGTCGCTCAGGGTCTGGGCGGGCGCCACGGTGATGCTGTCACCCGTGTGAACCCCCATGGGATCCAGGTTTTCAATGGAACAGACAATGACCACATTGTCGTTATGGTCGCGCATGACCTCCAGTTCATACTCTTTCCAGCCCAGAACGGATTCTTCCAGCATCACCTGGGTGTTGAGGCTGGCATCCAGGCCGCTTTTGGCAATGCGTTCCAGGTCTTCGGGGTTGTAGGCCACCCCACCCCCGGTTCCGCCCAGTGTGAAACTCGGCCGGATGATGATGGGGAAACCGATCTCGGCGACGATCTGGCGCACGTCGGTCATGGTGTTGGCAATACCGCTGCGGGGGATCCGCAGCCCGATATTGGCCATGGCCTTGCGGAAGAGGTCACGATCCTCGGCTTTCTGGATGGCACCCAGCGAGGCACCGATCATTTCCACACCGAATTTTTCCAGCACGCCGCGTTCGGCGACCCTGACGGCCGTGTTCAACCCCGTCTGGCCCCCCAGGGTAGGCAAAAGGGCATCCGGGCGCTCCTTTTCGATAATGCGCGCCACCGCTTCCGGCGTCACCGGCTCGATGTAGGTATAGTCGGCCGTTTCCGGATCGGTCATGATGGTGGCCGGATTGCTGTTCACCAGGACGACGTCGTAGCCTTCTTCCTTGAGGGCTTTGCAGGCCTGGGTCCCGGAATAGTCGAACTCGCAGGCCTGGCTGATGATGATCGGCCCGGCGCCGATGATGAGAATTTTCTGAATATCGTCTCGTTTGGGCATGGATTCGGGTCTCTGTTAAGTTTGGCGATCAGATAAACGGCCCCGATGATGGCAATTTCGGCAACCGCTGTCAGGCCCATCCTCAAGATGGGTTGTCGTTCATCAACCGGTCAAATTCGGCAAACAGATAACGGGCGTCATGGGGGCCGGGCGACGCTTCGGGATGATACTGGACCGCATAGGCCGGATAGCGACGGCTGCGAAAGCCCTCCAGGGTGTTGTCGTTGAGGTTGATATGGGTGATGTCGACCTCCCGGTCCGACAGGGACGCGGGATCAACCGCAAACCCATGATTCTGGGAGGTAATCTCGATGCGGCCGCTGGGCAGATGTTTGACCGGCTGGTTGGCGCCCCGGTGGCCGAATTTGAGTTTGTAGGTTTTCCCGCCCAGGGCCAACCCCATCAACTGGTGCCCCAGGCAGATGCCGAACATGGGACGGTAGCCCAGCAAGTCCCGGATGGTGTCGATGGCAAACCGCACCGGTTCGGGATCGCCGGGACCGTTGGATAAAAATATACCATTGGGCGCCATGGCGCGGATCGTGTCCGCCGAAGTGGCCGCCGGCACCACCACCACCTCGCAACCCGCCTGTTCGAGGCAACGCAGGATATTGTATTTGATGCCGAAGTCCATGGCCACCACCGAATGCCGACGACCGCGCGCCTGCCAGATATCCTGGTTCAAAGCCGTCGCCTTGCCGCCGGGCGGATCCAGTGGGATCGCCTGGTTGTCGATCCAGCGAAAAGGCCCTGTGGTGGTGACCTGGCTGGCCAGATCCTGCCCCGCCATACCGGGAATGACACGGGCCTGGGCCACAGCGGCATCCGGCTCCAGAACGGAAGTGGACAGGAAGGCACGCATGGCGCCGGTTTTACGGATGTGGCGGGTCAGCGCACGGGTATCCAGGTCTTCCACTCCCATGACGCCCTGGGCCTGCAGGTAGTCCGCCAGGGATTCCGTGGCCCGATAGTTGCTGTGAAAAGCCTGGTACTCCTTGATGATAAAAGCCGCCACCTGAATGCGGGCCGACTCCACATCTTCAGGATTGACGCCGTAATTCCCCACCAGGGGATAGGTCATGGTCACCAGCTGGCCACTGTAGGAGGGATCGGTCAACACCTCCTGATACCCGGTCATGCTGGTGTTGAACACCACCTCGCCCCGCGATTCCCCCGGTCCCGTAAACGAGCGGCATTGAAATGTCCGCCCGTCTTCTAACGCAAGCAATGCTTTCATGGAATCCATGCCCATCATACTTGAAACCGGCCGTTCGGCCTGGCCGTTCCGTTGTCGTTGCACCGTCACCCAGACCATTAAAAGGAGAAGGCACCCGGTGATGGGTTGCGAGGCAACCCCTGAAAATAAATTCTAGTAATGAACTTGATACGTTTTATCAATGGTAAACCGGCCCCTATCCCTTGGTCGGGAGGGGCCGGAGCCTTTTGGTGCTGCGGTTGCATGCCCAAAACCGTCAAAGCGGCGTGTTTTCCACCAGATCCCAGATGCCGCAGGGGCAGGCGCCGGCACAGAACCCGCAGCCGATACAGCGCTCCGCATCCACGACATATTCGTAACCCCCCTCGGGGGTTTCGGCGCGGCTGATGGCGCTGTTCGGACAGACCGCCACGCAAATGCCGCAATCCCGGCAGGACCCGCACGAGGAACACTGGGAACCGCAATGGTCGATATCGTCGTAATCCAAAATGCGAGGATCGAAATATTCCAGTGAAATCCTTCGCTTGTCGATCATCTGGCGCGTATCGCTCACCGGCCGGCGGCCTTCCAGCATTTCCGTGATGGCGGCGGCCGCCTTGCGGCCGGCACCGATGGCATCGGTGAGCAGCCCCGGTTTGACCATGTCGCCGATGGCGAAAACACGGCTGTCCGTGGTCTGAAAATGCTCGTTGACCACCACAAAGCCTTGCTCGGTGGCAATATCTTCCGGAATGAAGCTCAAATCCGGAGCGTCGCCGATGGAGATGAACACGGTTTCCGCCGGAAGCAGTTCCCCGTCCTGCAGGACCACACCCTTTTCGGTGATTTCCTTGGTAAAGCAGGGGAAGCGGAACTTGGCCCCCACTTTCTCCGCCTCTTCCCGCTCCTTGCCGAAGGAGAGGGGTTCCTGGATGTCGATCAAAGTGATGTCCTCGGCGCCCAGCCGATGCGCCTCGGTGGCCACGTCACAGCCCACATTGCCGGCCCCGATAATGACGACCCGCTTTCCCACACGGGCGCGTCCCACCTTGGCGTCCGTCAGAAAATCCAGGGCCGTGATCAGGCGTTCTTTGCCGGGCACCGGCACCACCCGCGGCTTCTGGGCGCCGGTGGCCAGGACGACAAAATCGTAATCTTCACACAGCTGGACAATATCGTCCTGCTGCACGTCCTGCTGCAGGTGGACATGGGGAATGACCTTGCGGACCCGCTCGAGTTCCGCCGAAACCACGTCTTCCGGAATGCGGCTGCTGGGAATGGCCGATGCAATCTTCCCGCCCAGTAAAGCGGAGGTATCATAGACCGTGGCTTCATGGCCGCTGCGGCGCAGCTGCCAGGCCACCGAAATACCGGCCGGGCCGCCACCGACCACGGCAACTTTACGGCCGCTCAGGGGCGGCATCTCCCCGATGGCAGCCTTGACGCTGGCCTGTCCCAGCCCCCTGATATTCACCGGCACCATAAAAGCCGACTGCCGGGTGCAACTGCTCATGCACAGGTTGGGGCAAAGATAACCACATACCGTGGCGGGAAACGGCGTATAGCTCAGGGCCAGATCGACGGCCTCGTCCATCTTGCCTTCCCGCACCAGGCGCCAGCGTTCCTGCACCGGAATACCGGAGGGACAGGACGCTTCACAGGGGGCCGCATACTTGCGGTTTTCCCAGACCGGCACGAAACGCCGCAGATCCCCGGTGGTGACCACCGGTATCTGGCTGCGGTCCTGGTCGCTGAGGTCCCCGATAATACCGCCCCGACCGAGTTCCTGGTCCCAAACGTCCTGGTGAAAGGCGGCCATTGGACGGGTCCGGCGGGTCTTTTTTTCATGGGGGCTGCGGGCCACGATCATTTGCCACTGGGTGCGGTCCGTCAATTCACCCATCAGCTCTTCCCGCTGGATGCGCTGCAGAAAAACCGGCACGTTTTCCGTCAGCCACTGCCAGTCGGCATCACCGATGGGCTCCAGTTTGGCGTCCCCCTGGCTATAGCCGCCATGAGGACCGCGAAAAAAGGCCTTGCCGCCCACCATACCCACAAAGGGCCGGTAGCCCAGGACGTTGCCGGGCGTTTGCGGATTCACGCCGCAGATGACGGCGATGCCGCCGGCCATGAATTCGCCGAAATAATCCCCCACCGACCCCAATACCCATAGTTCGGGCGGCGCGAAACGCGGGTTGCTTTTGGTCATGGTCATGCCGCGGGCACCGATGTTGCCGGCCACCCGTACAGCCCCCTGGGCCATCCCATTGCAGGTCCCGTTGCCGGCATTGCCTTGGACGATGATTTCAGCCCCGGCATTGAGCCAGCCGGTATCGTCCGATGCCGGCCCGTCCACCTCGATGGTGGTGTTGTCAAATCCCAGGGAACCCAGCCGTTGTCCCGGCGGTCCCTCGACCCGGATGTGCACCTTTTCGTCGCCGGCCTTCCACAGCCGGCCGCCGATGCCGTGCTGGCCAAAGGCCAGGATTTTCAAGCTCCGTTCGCCATTGGCCACCGCTTCCTGGATTTTTTCTTCCAGCACCCGGGATTCGATGCGTTCGCCATTGTCCTGACCGCTGATGATATGAAACACACTCTGTTCCTGATTGGCGTCACTGCTCATGAAAATCTCCACAGGGGTTGATGATCAACCCGCTCCAGCCCTTATGTTATCAGACGACATAATTGATCTGCAGCCGATCGGCCGCTTCTTTACTCGCAATACCCAGGGCATCGGACATGCCGATGGGCAGGGATGTCGAACGCCCCAGGGGCGCCAGGATCTTCCGCAGCTCGGTGTCGAAGGCCAGGAAGACGTCCACCACCCGCTCGGCCACCTGGTCCACATCCAGCCGGCGGTATAGCCGCGGATCCTGGGACGTGATGCCTTTGGGGCACAGGCCGATATTGCAGATGTTGCAGCGATCGCTTTCGGAACCCAGACACCCGGCGGCCGCCTGCATGATGTATTTGCCGACCTGGACGGCGCTCGCCCCCAGCATGATCAAGGCGGCGGCATTGGCGGCCATGTTGCCGGTCTTGCCGACCCCGCCGCCGGCAATGATCGGAATTTCGTTCTGCATGCCGACTTTGGTCAGGTTGAGGTAGCAATCGCGGATGTTGCTGGCGATGGGGTGGCCCATGTGGTTCATGGATACGTTGTAGGCCGCCCCGGTGCCGCCATCCTCCCCGTCGATGGCCAGGGCACCGGCATAGGGGTTGCGTGTCAGGTTGTTCAGCACCGCTAACGATGTGGTGGAAGCCGAAATCTTGGGATAAACCGGCACACGGAATCCCCAGGCCATATACATGGACTGGATCATCTTGGCCACGGATTCCTCGATGGAATACTGGGTCTGGTGCGTCGGGGGGCTGGGCAGGCTGACACCCTCGGGAACACCCCGAATGGCGGCGATCAGCTTGTTGACCTTGTACCACATGAGCAGGCCCCCGTCCCCCGGCTTGGCGCCCTGGCCGTATTTGATCTCGATGGCGCAGGGGTCTTCCTTCATTTCGGGAAGGGCATGAATGATTTCGTCCCAGCCGAAATAGCCGCTGGCGATTTGCAGAATCACATATTTGAGAAAGCGTGAGCGCAGGAGACGCGGCGGGCAGCCGCCCTCGCCGGTGCACATGCGCACCGGCATGCCGAGTTCCTCGTTCAGATAGGCCACCCCCATCTGCAAACCTTCCCACATGTTGGGCGAAAGGGCGCCGAAGGACATGCCGCCGATCATGAGGGGGTAGATTTCCCGCACCGGGGGAGTCCACCCGTTCTCCGCCATGAATTTGAGGTTCTGCTCCGGCGGCAGCACACGGCCCAACAGGGTGCGCAGTTCGAACTCGTGCCGGCCGGCATCCAGAGCCGGGTCGGTCAGCATGGAGATGCGGATAAACTTGATCTGGTCCAGCAGGCTGCCGGGGTCGTTGCGGCGGCCGCCCCGCCGTCGGGCCTGGCCGCCCCGGTTGTTATGCATGCGCAGTTTGTCGATCTCATCGCCGTGCATGGGGATGATGGCATCGTTGGGGCAGACCATGTTGCACATGGCACAACCAACACAGGCATAGGCCGGGTCGGTTTTCTGGCGAATGCCGTAATAGAGCTTGTATTCGTTGGCGGGCGCTTCCAGGATGCCCACCGCCGGCGCCACCTGCCGCTGGCGAAAAACACCGAGTTCGATGGCATTGACCGGGCAAGCGGCCGTGCAGCGGCCGCAAAGCGTGCACTTGTCCTTGTCCCACGCGATCTGCCAGGGCAAATCCTTGATGCTCAGTGAGAAAGGTGCAATGGGTCCTTCTGGCTGCATATCTTAACCTCCTGACGATCCGCATTCACAATCGCGGTGTCCAAGTGCATGGGTTGGAAGTCCTGGGATTTGTCGCGCTCCGGGATAGCCGCATCGAGGCCGCACAATTCCGACGAGAAGGCATAACGCCCCGGCCGGCCCCCCACCACGCCGGGTCTCAACTTCTTGCGGTCCTGAACCATGAACAGGCTGTGGTCCGGTAAAGACCCGATAACGCAGTTGGGGCCGTCGATAATCAGCTTGCGGCAGGTCTGTTTGAGGCCTTTTAAAAGCTGGTGGTTGGGATGCACGCGAAGGTCCTCGTCCTGCAAGGGGGTAATGATGTGCTTATAGGCTTCCGCCCCCAGCCCCAGCCGGGTGGCCGCGAAATGCAAAATGTGGGTGAACACCTCGGAGTCGGACTGGTAGCCGACATAGCCCGGAAAATCACGTGAAGACAGGTATTCCCGGATGGGGATGAAGGCCGTGTTCTCCCCGTTGGTCATGGTGGAAAAACCCTGGATAAAAAAAGGATGGCAGGCATAGAGATTGATGGCATAATTCGTGTTCTGGCGCCCCTGGGCCATGATGATCCGGGCCTGCAATTCTTTCCGGTCCAGCTGCAGATGCTTGGCCACGTGCAACGGGTCGCCGATCTCTTTGATCATGATCACATCCGGCCAAAAGGAGAAGACAATCATGTCGCCGCGTTCTTCACCCATGGCACGCAGGGTGAGCCGGGTTTCCAAGAGCCGGTTGTAAAGCTCACTCTGGGGCAGACCATCCCAGTCCTCGGGATATTCATAGGCCCGCACCAGGTAGATATCGCGCCGGGGCACCCCCGGCGGCGGTGATTTGGGCACTTTGATGGACAACTTGTACTTGGTCATGAACCCCAGATCCATCATATAGGCATCCAGACGCTTCAGGCCGGATTCGCTGAAGATACCGGATAAGACGGGAGCGTCCTTGATATCTTCGAACGCCCCCCCCAGATCACGCAGGAAAAGGCCCACACCGGAGCCGTCATGACCTTCCCGCATGACGTCCAGCGCCTGGAGCGCCACCATCGGGGAAAGGGGATCCTCGCTGGTTATGGCAAATAAGCGGCACATAGGGATTGATCCTCCTTGCCAGAATTCATTCTTGAAACCACCGACCACCCGTAATGCTTATGCCTTGCAAATACCCGCCCCCAAGGCAGGAATGAACGCACCCTCCGTCATCGCAATCGCAAGATGCAAGGGCCGTAGAGAGGCAACCGATCGCACGCGCCATACGGATATCGATGCGCCTTGGTGATGCAAAGCAACAGCCATGCCATAAGGCGCCAGTGGCAATTATTTATTATTATTTTGAATAGTTAGATATTTTAAACGCCGCAGCATCAAATAGGCGGCACCCTTATTGTGACAAATTTGTCATTTTATCGCGCCACAAATAACAATTTTGTCGATAAGGTGTGTACCGAATTTTCATGTGCATTTTCAGGAAGATGCTGCGACCCCACACACAAGGCGAGCGGCTACCATAGCTGATCTCGAATGGAAGAATCAAGCCGTAATTGATCTCGCATCAATTTTTCAGTATACCGCTTTTTAAGTTGCAAAGGCTTCTAACACCATCTTGAAAGGACCTTTCCAATGAAAGCCATGACGCCCCTTTCCGGCATGAGCCGCAGGGACTTTCTCCGCCTGAGCACCCTGGCCGCAGCCGGACTGTTAAGCGGCTGCGCCACCAATCCGGTAACCGGTGAGAGCCAGTTCATGCTGATGTCCGAGCAGCAGGAAATCCAGATCGATCGCCAGAATTCCCCCTACCAGCTTTCGGCGGATTACGGCATCACCCAGGATCGCCGGCTGGAGGCCTATATCGACCAAACCGGCAAACGGTTGGCCGGCCTGAGCCATCGCCCCCGCATGCCCTATCGTTTCAACGTGGTCAACGCCACCTACATCAACGCCTATGCCTTTCCGGGCGGCACCATTTCCACCACGCGCGGCATCCTGCTCAAGCTCAACGACGAGGGCGAACTGGCTTCGCTTCTGGGCCACGAGCTTGGCCATGTCAATGCCCGGCACACGGCCCGGCAAATGTCCCAGGCCATGCTGACCCAGGCCCTGGTGGGTGGCGCGGCCGCGGTAGTGGGCGGCCAGAGCAGTGCGCTGGGCGACCTGACGGCCCAGTTGGGCAGCATCGGCGCCGGGGCCCTGCTGGCCTCCTACAGCCGGGACAACGAACGGGAAGCCGACGACCTGGGCCTGCGCTATATGGCCGCGGCCGGTTATAATCCGAAAGGCTTTGTCGGCCTGATGGATATGCTGCGCACCCTCAACAAACAGAAACCCAATGCCGTTCAGATGCTTTTTTCGACCCACCCCATGAGTGACGAACGCTACCAGCAGGCCGTCAATGCCAGCCGCACCCGCTACCCCCAGGCCAAGGGGTCCCTGTATCGTGAGCGCTACATGGACCACACCGCGGGCCTGCGGCGCATGCGGGCAGCCATCGAAGCCATGCAAAACGGGGAGAAGGAGATGGCCCGCCAGGACTATGACAGTGCCGCCGCGCAATTCCAGCAGGCCTTGAAATCAGCACCCCGGGACTACACCGCCAACCTGCTGATGGCCAAATGCCGCTTTGCCCAAAAGAAATTCAAGCAGACCGAGCGCTACGCGGCAACGGCCAAGCAGACCTATCCCGGCGAGGCCCAAAGTTATCTCGTTTCCGGATTTGCACGCATCAAAATCGGCCGATTCGATGCCGCCTTCAATGATTTCGAAGCCTATGACGTCCGCCTGCCTAAAAATCCTGAAATTCTGTTTCTAAAAGGCTATGCCCAGGAAGGCGCCGGCCGGAAGAAGGAAGCGTCCGAGTTCTACATCGCTTATCTTAAGCAGGTCAATCAGGGGCCCCAAGCCGAACACGCCTATCAACGGCTTGTCCAATGGGGCAAAATCAAATCATAGCCCGACCGATCAGCACGCATCACGCGCTAAAGCTTACGCCATTAACATCGCAAACCTTAATTCGTACCCAAAATCTTTACGACTGCATCATCGAGGAGCCCATGCCGCAACTGCCCGACACGCTGGCCCATGAAGCCCAGGACAAGCTTGAAGCCCTGAAGGCCGCGGCTCTCCAGGCCGGATGCCCGCTCGACCTGCCGGCCGATTCGGATACCGAAACGCAAACGGTGTTGGCTTGCAGCGATTTCATTGCCCGCACCTGCCAGCGCCATCCCGACATGCTCGACGATCTGCTGCACAGTGGCGATCTCACCAAGGCCTATGCGCCGGCAACCTACCGCAACGTTCTGGCGACATGCGGGCCAGCGGTTGGGGATGATCCCAATGGCAGCTTGGCGCAACAGCTGGACGATCAATTGCGGCGCATACGCCGTCGTGAAATGGTGCGCATCGCCTGGCGGGATCTTGCCGGCCGGGCCGATCTTGACGAAACCATGAACGATCTGTCCGCCCTGGCGGATGCCTGTATCGAACGGGCCCTCAGGGTGCTTTACGAGGGGCTGTGTCTGGAGTTGGGTACGCCCACCGGCGCAGACGATACCCCCCAGCAGCTGGTGGTCATCGGGATGGGCAAATTGGGGGCCGGCGAATTGAATTTTTCATCGGATGTGGATCTGATTTTTGCCTTCCCGGCGGCGGGTCGCACCAGGGGCGGGGCCAGATCGGTATCCAATGACGAGTTTTTTACCCGGCTCTGCCGGCAGTTGGTCAAAACCCTTGGCCAGGTCACGGCCGAGGGCTTCGTCTTTCGTATCGATACCAACTTGCGCCCTTACGGCGAAAGCGGCCCCCTGGTCATGAGCTTTGGGGCCATGGAAGCCTACTACCAGAACCAGGGCCGGGAGTGGGAACGCTACGCCTGGGTCAAAGCCCGCGTGGTGGCCGGGGACGACCAGGCCGGCCGGGATTTGCTGGCCCTGCTGCGACCCTTTGTTTACCGGCGCTATCTCGATTACGGCGTATTCGAATCCCTGCGGGAAATGAAGCAGAAAATCGCCATGGAAGTCAAACGCCGGGGCATCGAGAAAAACATCAAACTGGGGGCCGGCGGCATTCGGGAAGTGGAGTTTTTCGGACAGATTTTCCAGCTGATCCGGGGGGGCGTGGAACCCGAACTCCAGGAACGTCGCATCCTGAAGGTTTTGGACCTTCTGGTCCGGTTCGGATCCTTACAGGCGGATACCGGTGCCGCCCTCCGGGAGGCGTATTGTTTTTTGAGGCGCACCGAACACCGGCTCCAGGCCTACCAGGACCAGCAAACCCACGATCTTCCCGACGACCCGACCGCGCGGATGCGCCTGGCCTGGGCCATGGGCTATGCGGACACACCCTCTTTCATGGCGGACCTGGAAAAGCACCGGCGCCTGGTTCATCACCAATTCGCCACCCTGCTGGAACCGGTCACCGAAGCCCCATCCGAAACCACCGCCGCGGCCTTGCAGACGGATCCCTTGTCACGCGTTTGGCACGCCTCCGTCGATGCGGACCAGACCCGGGCCATCCTCGCCCAAGCCGGTTTTGACAACCCCCAAAGCGTTCTTGAACGGCTGGCCTTTTTGCGCCGCCAGGCGGATAAACACAAATTCAGCCACGAAGGACAACAGCGCCTGGATCGGTTGATGCCCCTTTTTCTCAAGGAAGCCTGCCAGGCGGAGCAACCCGATCTTACCCTGGCACGCATCATCGACATCCTGGCCAATATCGGCCGGCGCACCACTTACCTGGCGCTGCTGGCCGAAAACCCCACCGTGCTGCAGCACCTGGTGCGACTGGTCGGGGCAAGCCATTTCATCGCCACTTTCCTGGCCCGGCGCCCGGTCCTGCTCGACGAGCTCATCGACCCCCGCACGCTTTTCAGTCCGCCGGATCGCCGGGAAATGGCGGCCGACCTGGCCCATACCCTGAGCAAGGTGCCCGACGACGAAATGGAGTTCCTGATCGAGTCCCTGTGCATCTATCGGCAGGTGCACACCCTGCGGGTGGCTGCGGCGGACGTTAGCGGCGAACTGCCTTTGATGAAAGTCAGCGACCACCTTTCCGATCTGGCGGAGGTCATCCTCGAGGCGGTGGTGGCAATGGTCTGGCGCAACCTTGCCGCCAAGCACGGACGGCCGACCTGCCAACTGGGCGCGACGCCCTGCCGTACGGGATTCGCCATAGTAGCCTACGGCAAGCTGGGGGGGCTGGAACTGGGCTATGGGTCCGATCTGGACCTGGTCTTTTTACATGCGGCCGCCAAGGGACAAACAACCGGTGGGCCCCAACCCATCGACAACGGCCAGTTCTTTGCCCGGCTGGGCCAGCGTGTCATCCATATGCTGACCACCCACACCCGGGCCGGACGCATCTATGAAACCGACATGCGGCTGCGTCCCAGCGGCAGTGCCGGTCCCCTCGTCAGCCATATCGACGCGTTCGCCCGCTACCAGGATGAAACAGCCTGGACCTGGGAACACCAGGCCCTGATCCGATCCCGCGCCATCAGCGGCGATGCCGCCCTCCTGGAGCGCTTCCAGCAAATACGGAACGCCGTCCTGGTGCGCCCGCGCGACCCCGACAGACTCAGGCACGACGTCCGGGACATGCGCCGGCGGCTGCTGGCGGAACATGCCCAACCGGATCCCACCCTCTTCGATCTCAAGCAGGGGCGGGGCGGCATCGTGGATATCGAATTTCTGGTCCAATACCTGGTGCTGGCCTATTCCGGCCAGCACCCCAACCTCACCCGGTGGACCGACAATGTCCGTCTTCTGGTCACCCTGATCGACAGCGGCCTCATGGACCATACCACCGCCTACCGCCTCCGGGAGGCCTATTTGACCTACCGGGCCGCCGTCCACCGGCTCAGCCTGCAGAATCAGCCCACCGTCCTCCCGGCCGAACCCTTCCAGACCAAACGCGACCATGTCATCCGCACCTGGCAGCACTATCTGGACGCAAACGACCACGCCTGACGCCCTTCCCCAAAAAACACACAATCGTGTTTTCAAGCATTAATAACAACATATTTGTTGTTATTTACTTCTATAACTACAAAAATGTTGTTTTAGAAGCAAACCAAATAATTTAAAATTAATATATATAACAGACAGTTAAACTAATTTTAGATCCAATGGCACGCCCCTTGCTGATGGTACGGTCCAAATGGAATTCCAACAAATCATCGCAAAAATTGCCCAACAATCATGAAAGGACCTGTCACCATGAGAAAAATTGAAGCCGTCATCAAACCCTTCAAGCTGGATGACGTAAAAGATGCCTTGAACAAAATCGGCGTCAAAGGGATGACCATCAGTGAAGTGAAAGGGTTTGGCCGCCAGAAAGGCCACAAGGAGACCTATCGGGGTGCTGAATACCAGGTGGATTTCGTCCCCAAAATCAAAATCGACCTCGTCGTGGATGCCGCCATGAGCGACCAGGTGGTCGCCACCATCAAGGAAAGCGCCTCCTCCGGCAAAATCGGCGACGGCAAGATTTTCGTCATGCCGGTGGGGGAGGCTGTCCGGATCCGTACCGGCGAAAGCGGACGCGAAGCCATCTGATCATTTCAACAACCACGCCACCCTATTCAAGGAGAAACATCGTGAAGGTATGGATTCATATAATCGCACTGATCGCCATTACAGCGGTAAACGCATGGGCCGGCGATGACACGCCGACCGCCCTCAGCAACAAGGAAGCCATTATACTGGTCCAGGACCACGCCAACTATCTCTGGACTTTGATTGCCGCCGCCCTGGTCTTTTTCATGCAGGCCGGCTTCGCCATGGTGGAAGCCGGATTTACCCGCGCCAAAAACGCCATCAATATCCTGATGAAAAACCTGATGGATTTCTCCATGGGATCCATCGTCTACTGGGCCATCGGATTTGGCCTGATGTTCGGCGCTTCCGGCACGGGCTGGTTCGGCACCTCCGGTTTTTTTCTGAGTGATTTTACGCCCGACGGCGACCCATGGGTGCTGGCGTTCTGGATGTTCCAGGTGGTCTTTGCCGCCACGGCCGCCACCATCGTTTCCGGGGCCATGGCCGAACGCACCAAATTTACCGGCTATATGCTCTACAGCATCGGTGTCTGCGGCCTGATTTATCCGATTTTCGGCAGTTGGGCCTGGGGCAGCCTTTTCAACGGCAGCGGCTGGCTGGAAGGGTTGGGGTTCATCGATTTCGCGGGCTCCACCGTGGTGCACTCCGTGGGCGGCTGGGCGGCCCTGGCCGGTGCCATCGTCCTCGGGCCCCGCATCGGCAAATACCTGCCCGACGGCAGCATGCGGCCCATCCCCGGGCATAATATGCCGCTTGGCGCCCTGGGGGTCTTCATCCTCTGGCTGGGATGGTTCGGTTTCAATCCCGGCTCCACCACGACGGCCGACAAAAGCATTGCCATGATCTTCGTCAACACCAACCTGGCCGCCGCCGCCGGCGCCATTCTGGCCATGGTGACCTCCTGGTTCAAATTCGGCAAGCCGGAAGTCAGCATGAGCCTGAACGGGGCTTTGGCCGGCCTGGTGGCCATTACCGCCGGGTGCGCCAATGTCAGCCCCGCCAGCGCTGTCATCATCGGCTGCGTCGCCGGCGTCCTGGTGGTCTTCTCGGTCATGTTCCTGGACAAAATCAAGGTGGACGACCCGGTGGGGGCTGTTTCCGTGCATGGCGTGAATGGTGCCTGGGGCACGTTGGCCGCCGGCATTTTCAACATCGGCGGCACGACGGCCGGCATCATCGGCGTCCAACTCCTCGGCATTGCGGCCTGCTTTCTGTGGACCTTCCCGGTCGCGCTCGTCATGTTCAAACTGATCGACAAAACCATCGGCCTGCGCGTATCGCCCGAGGAAGAAGCCGAAGGTTTGGATTTCAGCGAGCACGGCGGCAACGCCTATCCCGACTTCGAGGTGTCCTCCTATGCCCAGAGCTGACATCGGATCGAAGCCACGGGCCGGGGGCAGCCAACCCCGGCCCGATCCTCCCTGAACAGGACGCCTGCTCGCGCGGGCGTCCTGAAATTCATCCCGAACGGGCAATTTCAATTGACAACCCCGTCAAGATGATCAATTAGACGGCCTATGGAAAAACTGATTATTACGACAGCCCTGACGGGCAATGTGCCGACCCGCGAGCACACCCCCCATGTGCCGCTGACACCCAAAGAAATCGCGGAAGACGTCAAGCGCTGCGCTGCAGCCGGCGCCAGCGTTTTCCATGTCCATGCCCGGGATGCCAAGGGGAAGCCGACCCTGGACCTGGCGATTTTCAAGGAAACCGCACGCCGGATCAAGGACTTGGCGCCGGAGGTCATTATCCAGTTGTCCACCGGGGCCCGGGCGGGCAAAGACTGGGATGCCCGGGCCAATCCCGTGCGGCTGCTCCCTGAAATGGCCTCCTTCACAACGGGGTCCAACAACCTGCCGGGCATCATCTATGAAAATTCGCCGGACTTTATTCGGTTTCTGGCCGAGGTGTTCCGGGACACCGGGGTCAAGCCCGAGATCGAAGTGTTTGAAACCGGCATGATCAACAACGCCCTGCACCTGGTAAAAAAAGGGCTTTTGACCCCGCCCCTGCATTTCGATTTCGTTATTGGCGCCCCCGGCGCCATGCCCGGAACGGTACGCAATCTAGTTTTCCTGGCGGATTCATTACCCCCCGAGGCCACCTGGACCGTGGCGGGAATCGGCAAGGCTGAAATTCCCCTGGCCGCCGCCGCCATCGCCATGGGGGGCCATGTCCGGGCGGGAATCGAGGACAATCTCAACCTGCCCGACGGGACACGGGCCACCAATGTCCAACTGGTGGAAAGGGTGGCCGCCATAGCCGGTATGATAGGACGGGACCTTGCATCTCCGGAGGAAGCCCGTCGGATCCTTTCCCTGGACCCGGACCGGAAGGATCGCATTTTAGCCCAAATCGATTAAGCGAGGTGAAAGACACGCCCCATGGAAGCATGCAATCATGTTTTTTATCGCAATCTGCGAAAAATTTACCCCGTGGCCGATCGGGCCGAAGGGGTCTATATTTGGGACACCGATGGCAAGCAATACATCGATGGATCCGGCGGCGCCTGCGTGGTGAGCATCGGCCATTGCGTTCCGGAAATACTGAACGCCATGCAGACCCAGTTCAAGCGCGTACCGTTTGTTCACAGCAGCCATTTCACGAACCCGGCGGCCTGTGAATTGGGCGACCTGCTGCACCAGATGGCCCCCGATGAATCCCTTACCCGCACCTATTTTCTCTCCGGCGGATCCGAAGCCGTTGAGTCAGCCGTCAAGCTTGTACGCCAATACTGGCGGGAAGCCGGCCAACCCGACAAATACAAGGTGATTTCGCGCTGGTCCAGTTTCCACGGCAATACCACCGGCGCCCTGGCACTGGGCGGCCACACGGCCCGTCGCAGCCACTATATGCCCATTTTCCAGCACACCCCGCACATCGAACCGGCCTACTGCTACCGCTGCGGGTTCAAGGAAACGCCCGAAACCTGCGACCTCCAGTGTGCGGATGAACTCGAACGCTGCATCAAACACGAGGGCCCGGATTCCGTGGGGGCCTTCATTGCCGAACCGGTGGTGGGGGCCACGGCCGGCGCCGTAGTACCCAAGGACGGCTACTGGCAGCGCATCCGACAAATTTGTAATCAATACGACATCAAACTGATTGCCGACGAGGTGATGACCGGAATCGGCCGCTGCGGCCGGAATTTCGGTATCGATCTCTGGGGGGTGGTCCCGGATCTCATCGTCATGGCCAAGGGGCTGAGCTCCGGCTACACCCCTCTGGGCGCCGTCATGGTCAAAGACGATATCCATGAAACCATCAAAAACGGCTCGGGGGTCTTTGTGCACGGCCACACTTACGGCCAGAACCCTTTGTCGACAGCCATCGGCGCCGCCGTCCTCCGGTACATCCAGGAAAACGCCCTGGTGGAGCGCTCCCGCAACATGGGAGCCTATCTGATGGATAAACTTGGGGATCTCAGCGCTTTGGATATCGTTGGCGATATTCGGGGACAGGGCCTGTTTGCCGGCATCGAACTGGTCCGCGACAAAGCCAGCCACGCCTGGTTCGACCGCGACTTGAAAATCAATATCCAGGTGGCCAGTCAGGCCTTTCAGCGGGGCCTGATTACCTACCCGGGCAGCGGCGGTGTGGACGGCATCCATGGCGACCATATTTTGCTGGCCCCGCCCTTTACCATTGACGAGGAACAAATCGATACCATGGTCGACATGCTGAAGCGGGCCATCCGCGCGGTTGAAAACCAGCTCTAATTTCACGGGCCGGATGCGAACGCCTCGCCGAAGCATCCGGCCCGCCCTATTCTCCACGCATCGACACCGCCTTTCACCAGAGGCTGCCACCACCCGGGGGCCTACCTTCCTCTCATAAAATGATTATCATAAGAACAAATTTGTAGTTTTATTGGGTATGATCGTTACATATTTGTAGCAAATTATTATGGCAACGTGGCCAACGCTTCGCATAACCACCTGTTAAATAACACTTTATTTGGATTTTTAGCCGCTGGCACAACAATTGCTGGTTGTTTCCACCGTACGGTAACACCACGAAATTTACGACACTATCATGCCAAAAACGAAACAAAATGCAGCGGAAATACTCCATCGCGGTCGGAATCGCCTGATTCGCGAACTGCCCCGCACCCACGCCTTTGCTTTTATGCAGGGCATGTCCGCGTTGGTGGATGAGTATTTTCGAAGCAGCTTCGAAACCAGCGCCATTGGCCCGCGCATGGATATCACCCGCAACCCGTATGCCATTATCGCCCTGGGGGGTTACGGCCGTGGCGACCAATGCGCCCATTCCGATATCGACCTGCTCATCATTTTTGAAAAACGGGTCCCCCAAAGCGCGGAAAGCCTGATCCAGGAAATTGTCTATCCCTTGTGGGACATCGGCCTGGATGTCGGCCATGCCACACGATCGTTGAAGGAATGCCTGTCGCTGGCCGGCAGGGACTTTGAGATTCTGACCCCCCTGCTGGACGCGCGTTTCGTCTGTGGCATGTCCCGCCTGTACATGTCCTTGACCCAGCAACTGCGGCAAAAAGTTGTCATGCGTCAGTCCCGTAAAGTCGTGGACTGGCTGGTGGAAACCAACCAGGCCCGTCACGAACGATTCGGGGACTCGACGTATCTGCTGGAGCCCAATCTCAAGGAAGGCCAGGGCGGTCTCCGTGACTTCCACACCATGCTCTGGATTGCGCGCATCAAGTCGGGGCTTACCCAGGTGCGCGATCTGGAATATCAGGGCTACCTGTCCCATGAAGAGTTCGAACAGCTGACCGATGCCCTCGAATTCATCGGCAACGTGCGCAACCGCCTGCACCTGCTCAACGGCCGCAAATACGATCAGCTGCATTTCGAAAACCAGCTCCGGATCGCCAAAGCGCTGGGCTACCGGAAAGAAAACGGCCAGCAGCCCGTGGAGCGGTTTCTGGGAGATCTCCATAGTCAGATGGAATTCATCAAACAGCAGCACCTTATGTTCCTGTTTGAACAGGGGTATGAAAAGCGTTCCCGCCGGCTCAAGCGGCGAGCCAAGGTCACCAGGATCGACGGGATTGATATCGTAAAGGATGCCCTGCATTTCGAATCCCCGCGTCTCGTATCGGCATCACCGCTGCTGCTGCTCCAGATCTTCGAAGAGAGTGCCCGGCTCCGCCTGCCCCTGGGATCCGAGGCGCGCCGCATTGTGCGGGAGTTCGGCCATCTTTGCGATGCCGAGCTTCGCAGTTCGCGCGGTGCCGTGCGCTCGTTTGAAAAAATACTCCAGGCCGCGGCACCGACCTTCAGCGTGCTCAATGCCATGCTTCACACCGGGCTGCTGGAGCGCTTTATTCCTGAATTTCATGCCGTTGTTAATTGCATTCAATACGACGAGTACCACATCTATCCGGTTGACCTGCATCTGCTGCGGACCGTCAAGATCCTGAAAACATTTGCCGAAGCCAACGCTGGCGATGGCGACCTGGCAGGCCAGCTCTATAGCGAGATCAAAAACCGCAAATTGCTCCTGTGGGGCGCTCTCCTGCATGACATCGGCAAGGGTCAGCCCGGCGGCAACCACTCCGCCAAAGGTGAGGCCCTGGTCCCCGAGATTCTGACCGAAAAAGGGTATCGGCCGTCCGACATCGACACGGTCGCCTTTCTGGTGCGTGAACACTTACTGCTCGCCAAGACCGCGACACGACGGGATATCAACGACGAAGAAACGGCGCTTTACTGTGCCCGGCGCATCAACGATGCGGAACGGCTGAAAATGCTCTATCTGCTCACCATGGCCGATTCCATGGCCACCGGCCCCAAAGCCTGGAACAGCTGGACCGCCGCCCTTCTGAAAGATCTCTTTCTCAAAGTCCTGAACGTACTCGAAAAAGGCGAACTCGCCTCCCGGGAAGCCGTGGCTGATTTCGCCCGCAAACGTGAAACGCTTCTGGCCCAAGCTCCCAAGCGCCGGCAGAAAGACCTGGAAGCCCTGCTCAGGGTCCTGTCGCCGCGCTACCTTCTGAATGTTCCTCCGGAAGTGATTCAGACGCACGTTGAACTCTATCGCCAACTGGAAAACGCGCCGTTCGTTTGGGAAATCGAACCCTCGCTGACGTCCGACACCCGCATCGTCACCATCTGCGCCCAGGACCAGCCCGGACTTTTCTCGCGGATTGCCGGTGTATTCACCCTCAACGGCATCAACATCCTCGATGCCCAGGCCTTTACCTGGCGCAACAACATCGCGCTGGATATTTTCAAGGTGGAACCGCCCCCGGATCCCATCTTCGAGACGGAAAAATGGGAAAAAACCCGTCAGCACCTTGTCCAGGCCCTGGAAGGCTCCCTGGACCTGGCCGTCCGCCTGCAGCCCCGCATGAAAAACTATCGCTCGCCCCGGCCCGCCGCCATGGACCGGCCGCAACGGATCGAAATCGACAATCAGACGTCCAGCTTTTTTACCATCGTGGAAGTTTTTGCCGAGGATTTTCCCGGCCTGCTTTTCAGCATCACGGATGCCCTTTTTCGCTGCCATCTCGATGTGTGGGTATCCAAGATCGCCACCAATGTCGACCAGGTCGTCGATATCTTTTATGTGCGGGATTTCGACGGCCAGAAAGTGGACGACCCTGATCAGGTCGCCCGCATCAAAGCAACCATACAGGCCGTTTTACCGCCGGCAAACGGCCGACCAACTTCTCGCAAGGAAGGGGAGGAACCTGAATCTCATGATCGCAAAACTGCTTAATCCTTTGGCACTTGTACTGCTGCTGCCGGCGAGCGCCCTGGCCGCCGACGGTCTCGATACCGGCGATACCGCCTGGATGATTGTTTCCACCGCCCTGGTCATGATGATGACCCCGGCCGGACTCGCGCTTTTTTACGGCGGAATGTCCCGTTATAAAAATTTATTGAATACCATTGCCATGACCATGGTGGCCTACTGCCTGGGCAGCATCATCTGGGTCATGTGGGGCTATACGCTGGCCTTTGGCCCCAGCAAGGCCGGCCTGTTCGGCGGATTCGACTTTTTCTTTCTCAACGGCATCGGGGTGGACAGCCTCTCCGGCACCATCCCCACCTATGTCTTTTTGTTGTTCCAGATGACCTTTGCCGGCATTACCGTGGCCCTGGTGCTGGGCTCCATCGTCGACCGCATGAAATTTTCGTCCTGGGTGGTCTTTACGATCCTCTGGCTGACCTTCATCTATGCCCCGGTGGCCCACTGGGCCTGGGGCGGCGGTTGGATGGGATCGATGGGAGCCCTCGATTTTGCCGGCGGCACCGTGGTCCATATCAATGCGGGCGTGGCCGGTCTCGTGCTTTCTTTCATGGTGGGACGGCGTATCGGCTATGGGAAAGAGGCCATGTTTCCGTCCAGCATCACCTTGACGGCCCTGGGTGCCGCCCTTTTGTGGTTCGGCTGGTTTGGCTTCAATGCCGGCAGTCAGCTGGCCGCTGACGGCGTGGCCGGCTCGGCCTTCCTGGTGACCAACACCTCGGCCGCCATGGGAGCACTGTCCTGGATGTTCGCCGAATGGGCCGTTACCCGCAAACCCACCGTTCTGGGGCTGGCTTCCGGTGTCGTGGCCGGACTGGTGGCCATTACCCCGGCCGCCGGTTTCGTCAGCATGCCGGCATCACTGGTCATCGGCTTGCTGGCCGGTGTGCTGGGTTACGTCAGCGTTTCCAAACTGAAAAACATGCTGGGGTACGACGATTCCCTGGATGCCTTCGGGGTGCACGGACTGTGCGGAATTTGGGGTGCCCTGGCCACCGGCCTGTTCGCCAATCCCGCAGTCAACGAAATCGGCACCGGGCTCTTTTACGGCAATCCCAAGCAAGTCTGGATCCAGTTCCTGTCCATCATCGGGACGGCCGCCTTTTCAGCAGTCGGAACCTTTGTCGTCGCTTATATCACCAAACTGATCACGGGCGGCCTGCGGGTAGACCATGAAGAAGAAATTGTCGGCCTGGACAATGCCCAACACGGCGAACGCGCTTTTGAAATTCAGAATGTCTAATGTAACGGCCGGCTTCGGCAGGCCCAACCGGTCTATCAGGAGGAAACCGCATGAAAAAAATTGAAGCTATCGTGAAGCCCTTCAAGCTCGATGATGTCAAGGAAGCCCTGAACGACGTGGGCATCCAGGGCATGACCATCACCGAGGTCAAGGGCTATGGCCGCCAGAAAGGTCACAAGGAAATCTATCGCGGCGCCGAGTACGTGGTGGACTTCATCCCCAAAGTCAAAGTGGAAGTCGTTGTGGCCGACGACCAGGCCGACGCCGTGGTCGCCAAAATCCGGGAAGCCGCCAACACCGGCAAACTCGGTGACGGCAAAATTTTCGTTTACAACGTTGAAGAAGCCGTTCGCGTGCGTACCGGCGAGACCGGCGTGGATGCTTTGTAGCCATCCGCAGCAGCATGACCGCCAATCGAATTATCATCATGTGTACACTGGAGCATGATCCATCATTATTCCATATATACTTACTTAATTAATCAAGGAGGAACATCATGACCCCCAAAGACGTATTGGCCTTGGCAAAGGAAAAAGGCGCCAAAGTTGTGGATATCCGCTTTCTGGATTTCCCGGGCGTATGGCAGCATTTCACCGTCCCCATGAGCGAGCTGGATGAATCCAGCTTTGAAGATGGCTACGGCTTCGACGGTTCCAGTATTCGCGGCTGGCAGCCCATCAACGCCAGCGACATGCTGGTCATCCCCGACCCGGCCACCGCCAAAATGGACCCATTTTTCGAAGTTCCGACCCTTGTAATTGTCGGCAACATCGTGGATCCCATCACCCGCGAATCGTATACCCGGGACCCCCGGTTCATCGCTCAGAAAGCCGAGGCCTACCTGAAAAGCACCGGTATCGGGGACACGGCCTTCATCGGGCCGGAAGCGGAATTTTTCATTTTCGATGAAATCCGTTTCGAGTCCTCCCGCCATCGGGCCTTCTATGAAGTCGACTCCATCGAGGGCATCTGGAACACCGGGCGCGATGAAGCGCCGAACCTGGGCTACAAACCCCGCCACAAGCAAGGCTATTTTCCGGTGCCGCCCATGGACAAATTCCAGGACCTGCGCACCGAGATGCTGCTGGTTCTGGAAGATCTCGGCATCGATGTGGAATGCCAGCACCACGAAGTGGCCACCGGTGGCCAGGCGGAAATCGATATGCGCTTCAAACCGCTGCTTCAGATGGGCGATCAGCTCATGTGGTTCAAATATGTCCTGAAAAACGTGGCCGCCCGCAACGGTTACACCGTGACGTTCATGCCCAAACCCCTGTTCGAGGACAACGGCACCGGCATGCATACCCACATCAGCATCTGGAAAGACGGCGAGCCGACCTTTGCCGGCGACGGCTATGCCGGCGTCTCCGAAACGGCGCTCTACGCCATCGGCGGCATTCTGAAACATGCCCGCGCCCTGTGCGCTTTCACCAACCCCACCACCAACTCCTACAAACGCCTGGTGCCGGGATTCGAAGCCCCTGTCAACCTGGCCTATTCCAGCCGCAACCGCAGTGCTTCGGTCCGCATCCCCATGTATTCCGCCTCTCCCAAGGCCAAACGCATCGAGTTCCGGACACCGGATCCGTCCTGCAACGGCTATCTGGCGTTTTCAGCCATGCTCATGGCGGCTCTGGACGGCATCCAGAACAAAATCGATCCCGGCGAGCCCCTGGATAAGGACATCTACGGCATGTCCCCTGAAGAACTGGCCGACGTGCCCTCCGCCCCCGGCTCCCTCCAGGAAGCCCTGGCAGCCCTCAAAGAGGATCATGCCTTTCTTTTGAAGGGGGATGTGTTCACCCAGGACGTCATCGACACCTGGATCGAATATAAAACTGAAAATGAAGTCAACGACGTCAACCTGCGGCCGCACCCGCATGAGTTTTTTCTGTACTACGATATCTAAATCATAAAAACCGGTCGGCGGTTTCGCACTGCCGACCGGATCCTTCCCAGGCCGCCGTTCCCGCAACGGAGGCCTTTTCTTTTCCCGGTGGCGATTCTGAACCCCAACTGGCCATGAAAACCACCTCCACATAGTACTCAATTAGACTAGGTATTTTTACGTTTTTTTTACCGTATTGTAAAATGGCTGATTATCGACTACTAGATCACACTTCTAACAGACATTATTATATAAATTCGCTTTTGGTAATGCGAATCGGGCGGCAACCAAGATCAATCAGGAGGAATTGTAAGCCATGCAGTTGACCGGAGAGCAGTTACACCGGATACTGGCTCAAGAAGAGGATATTTCACAGAAGAAGGCCAAAGAAATCGTGGATATCATCTTTGACAGCATGTCGAATTCCCTGGCCATGGACGATCGTGTCGATATCAGAGGGTTCGGCACCTTCAAGGTCAAACAGTACGAGGGTTATGTGGGGCGCAATCCCAAAACCGGTACCGCTGTAAAGGTTGCCCCCAAGCGATTACCGAATTTTAAAGTCGGCAAAGCCCTCAAAGAGCGGATCAATAACGGTTTCGATACCGAATAGTTCTGCGGGACGGCCCGCTGCCCCGGCCATGTGGCCGCGGTTCTTAAAATGATATCCCGAAACCGGCCCCACCACCGCTGCCCCGCGTACCGTGGCCGATGCCCAAGTGCACGGCCGGCCCACCACCGCCGTCATTCGATGCCCATTGTTTGATTTCAATCGGTTGCAGGACCGGCAGGGTATAGGCATAGTCCCCCACCTGACGAACCTCGTGACCGGCAACCTCGCCGACGACGGTAATCAGCGTCAGTTTCCGGTAGGCGGCCGGATCAAGGAATTCGGGCGAAACGATGAGAAATCGTCCTTCGGACGCCTTGTCCAGGGCGGGTTTATCCCTGGTGCCCAGGGGCAGTTGCAAGACCATGATTTCAGTCCCTGCGGCCGACGGGGTTGTTTCCACAATCCGCCCCCCCAGGATGGCCACCTGACCGCGGTGGCGGTCGGGCGCTCGCTGCAAATCGTCAAATGGGCCCTGGTAGGTTACCATGGCGCGCGAATAGTCCGATATACCGGAAACACAACCGGTCATACCCCCTGTGCAGACACAAAGCATAACGGCGGCGACAAGGCCGATTCCTCTTCGGTAACCGTTTGCCAATGTGGACATGGCCGCCCTCCGGATCGGTTTAGGGGTGGTACATTGGGTCAACTGTGCTGTGCTAGGCGGCACGCGCAAGGCCGGCGCGATGGCGAATTTCAAAATCCCAGATCAACGGAATATGGTCAGAGAACGGAACCCGGGGCGCTTCAAACCGATGCGCCTGAATTTCCGGGCTGTGGAGGATGAAATCCAGCTGACGCCGGGGTGCACGACTGGGGTAAGACGGCTCCCCGGCCGCGTTGGCGTTCAACAAACCGGTGGCCGCCAGAAAATGTTCCAGCTCCTTTTCACCACGGAATACGTTGAAGTCGCCGGCCACAATCACCGGCTTGCCCGAGGCGCACACCAGGGCATTCAGGTCGCGCAGTTGCTCCTGGCGATGGCGGTACTGAAGGGACAAATGGACGATAAACGTTTTAAATTCCTTCAACTCCGCTTCGATCACCAACCGCTTGAAACCGCGGTTGAAGTAATGGAATTGCAGGTTGCGGATATCCTGGTTGGTCAGGAAGGCATTGCCCTGTTTGTTGAACAGGGGCAGTTTACGCACCATGGATTTTCCGCTGTATTTGTTTTTGAAAATATGGTGATGTTGAATTTCTTCGGCAATCAACCGGGCCTGGTTGCTGCGGTCCGCCCGAAAAGAACCGCTGTCGATCTCGATAAGTCCGGTGATGTCCGGATTGACGGATTTGATGAAATCCGCAATCTGGCGAAAATTGTCACCCGTGCGTTTCAGATAACCGCTGAAAGGCACCGGGAAATGGACTTTCCAACCGGTGCCGGCGCCGTATCGAATATTATATAAGAGAAATCGCATACCCCTCACAGATATAGATGGTTATTCAAACATCGCCGCCGAGCCTGGCGGCGATTGCACATGTTTCCCAGTATAGGTCCCAAAGTTCCAATGTCAACACTGACGGCGCCTGTCATAAGGGTCCATCAGATGGTCCCGAAACGGGCAAAATGCGACAAGACCAACCAGGTTTTGACATCGATACGTCGATCGGCAGCCATGCACAAATCCGCAGCCGCCTCTCGATCCACCAGCACGGTACGGATGTCCTCCGAGCTTTCGTTGGCGGCGTTGGACGGCATGCCGTCACATTCCACGTAAACCATTGAAACCGATTCGTCCGTCATCCCCGAAGAAGAATAGACCGGCGGGCTCTGCCGCAACACGCGCGCCAGGGAAAGCCCGGTTTCCTCGAAAAGCTCACGACCACAGGTATCTTCAACCGTTTCACCGGGATCCACCAGGCCGGCCGGGAATCCATACTGGTAGCCGCCGAGAACCACCCGGAACTCCTCGATGACCACCAGTTTTTGACGGGTTACGTGGAAGGGGACGATGACAACGGCGTCAGGTTGCTGCCAAGCCCCGGACAGCAGGCGGGGCGGGTCCTGGCGGGAGGCAAAAACCCAGTTCTTCGGATCGCCGTTGCGATCTTCATAGCGGGTACGGTAAAGGTTAAGGTGAGGCAAGTCGGTCAATTTTTCGGTCCGCAGGATATTCACCGGGTGTCTCCTTCGTCGTAAAGCAAAGGGCTAAAGTTTCTGTCCCAAACGGCCAATAACCCTCCCAATCACCCTGACCACGAGGGTCACCCTAACGCGTTGGGAAAGGAAACTGACGTATGTCCCGATATCTGGCGGCGGTCCTGGCGGCCGCTCTTATGGCCATTGCCGGTTGCGCGCGCCATTACGGTCTGGTGGAAACGGATGCCGCCCTGATGGCGGAATGCGACTGCATCGGCACCTTCGCCGAAACCGCCAATCCGGGACGGGAAGACGGCGGTATCGTCAAGCATTACGTGGATACAACCGGCGTCAAACAACGCGTATACCGACGGGCTGCCATGGCCGGCGCCACCCACATCGTCTGGCTGCACGCCTACAGTGTGGCGGCCGCGGCCCAGGCCTACCGCTGCCCGGAATCGCCGCCGCTGATGGCGACGGAAACGGCTTCGGACCGCATTTGGGAAGAGAATCTGAACTGATCCCCTCAAACCGGAAGGATCTTGCCGGTCATCTCCGTGCTGTACCCCCCCAGCGCCTCGACACGCTGCCGGAAACGATCGGTCCGGATCGTCTCCAGAAGGATCTGGATACCGAATCCATCAAAAAAATGGCCCGGAATCACCAGGTCGTATTGTTCCGTCACCACCGGCAGAAAGTCCAGATTCAGGGCGTTGGCCGCCGCCTGGATCCCCAAACCAACATCGGCGGTGCCGCTGAGCACGGCGACCGCCACGGCCATGTGCGTAAACTCTTCATCCGTATACCCGGCAATGGTGCCCGGGTCGATACCGAGTTCCTTCAGACGGAAATCCAGCAAGATGCGGGTCCCCGCCCCCCCCTGGCGATTGATCATGCGCACGTCCTCCCGGACAAGATCCTCCAGACCGTGAATGCCCTTGGGGTTGCTCTTGGGCACGATAAGGCCCTGATCGCGCATGACCAGGTGAACAAGGCGGACATCTTCATCCGGCAAGTATTTTTTGATATACGAACGGTTGTAGGAACCGTCGGCGGTATCGAGCAGGTGGGATCCGGCCAGATGGCAAACCCCCCGTTTGATGGCCATCAGCCCCCCCATGCTGCCCACATGGCTTGACGAGAGGGTCAGGCCCGAGCCACCCCGGCGAATCTCGTCGGCCAGGATGTCCAGGCTGTTGTCATGGCTGCCAACAATCATGAGGGTCTTGTCGATGGACCCGGATGGCCGAATCAACTCCGCGGTCGCCGGCTCCCCCTCGCGCAGCCCCTCCACGTTACGGGGGATGCGCAGAATGCCGTCCGCCTCGGTGATGGTGGTGATGCAACCCGCCCCCCGGGGCAGGGGCGCGGCCACGACACGATGGCCCACCCGGCCCAGTTTGACCCGCAGGAATTCCTCGGTACCCAGTTTGGACGGGATCTTGCGGGCCGTTTCCACGGCCAGGGTTTCCGGCTGGATGTCCGGCTGGTCGATGTAGCGCCGCAGGAGGGGCCGCACGAACTGTTCGAAGGCGATGATCGCGGAGACCGGATAGCCGGGGATACCGAAAACCGGTTTCCCGGCCACATCCCCCACCAGAAGCGGTTTTCCGGGCATAATCGTAACACCGTGAACCAGGATCTCACCCAGGTCGGAAACCACGCGTTTGGCATAATCCTCGGATCCGGCCGAAGACCCGCCCACCGTCATGACCATGTCGAAATCACCCTTTACCGCCTGATCGACGACCGCCCGGATATGCTCCGGGTCATCGACAACGATATCGTACCGCTCGAAGCAGCCGCCGGCCGCCTCCACCAGACCGCCGAGGACAAAGGAATTGGTCTCCAGAACCTGTCCCGGTTTCAGGTTGGCAGCATTCGGCGTGCGCCAATCCACCAGTTCCGATCCCGTGGGAATGATCAGCACACGTGGGCGGGCGCGGACCTGGACGTCAAAAATCCCACCGGAAAGAAGGGCGCCGACACAATAGGGTGTCACGACATGGTTACGTGGAAAAAGGAGTTCGGTGGCGACAATATCCTCCCCCATGCGTCGCACATGCTGCCAGGGGAAGGCCGGCGCTTCGATTTCCACCCGGCCGTCACCGAGGTCGTTGACATGCTCGATCATGATGACGGCATTGGTATCTCCGGGCAGCACGTGGCCCGTGTTCACGAAAAAGGCATCCTGATCAATGCGCAACTGCCGGGGGCTGGTTTCACTGGTGCCGAAGGTCTGCTCCGCGGTTACGGCAATGCCGTCCATGGCCGCCGAGTGAAAATTGGGCGACGAGAGCCGGGCGAAGACCGGGGCGGCCAGAACGCGTCCGACGGCCTCCGGCACGGACACCGTTTCGATGGCTGGGGATGCAGGTGCCGCAAACCGTTTGAAAACGATTTCGCGGGCGGTTTCCAGAGGCTTCATTTTGAGATAGATATTGCGCTGGTTGGGCATGTCAACAGGCTCCTAATTTCAGATGTCGCACCGAAGGGACACGGTTTCTGACGGAAGTATTCTTGGCCGATCGAAGCTTTAGAACGGCCCCACGACGTTTTCAATTCTCAATTCGATAAATTTAACCGTCCATACGGTTAACGCTATTGCGGGGGCAAGTGGCGGGTCGGGAAAAGGCGGTCCCGGACGGTCCTAAATGATTTCCACGGCCACAAGGTCGCCCTTGTCGAGCCCTTCCACAGGGGCTTCAATGCGCACCAGCCCGTCCGCCTTGACCATGGTGTGGATGAGGCCGGATTTCCCCAGCAGGGGTTCGGCCAGAAACTCGCCATCACGGTTCACCAGGCGCACCCGTACAAAATCAACCCGCCCCTGGGCCGAGGGCAGGTTGCGCGCCAGGCGGCAGGGTACCGCAAAAACACGGCGGAACCGGTCATCCAACCCGCCCAGATACGTGATAAAGGGCTGCACCAAAATCTTGAAGACCACCATGGCGGACGTCACGTGGCCGGGAATGCCCCACAGGGGTTTGCTGCCGGAGCGGGCTAAAATCGTCGGCTTGCCCGGGCTGATGGATACCCCGTGCACCATGAGCTCGGCATCCGGCTGGGCTTCGAAGGCCTCGATGGTAAAATCCCGCATCCCCACGGAACTGCCGCCGGAAACCAGCACCATGTCGTTTTCCGCCAGGGCCTGGGCGCATGTTTTTTCCAACACATCGGCGTTGTCCTGAACGATGCCATAGGCTTTGGATTCACCACCGGCAGCAATCGTCATGGCGGCCAGGGTCGTGGAATTCACGTCCCTGATCTGCCCCGGACCCGGTGTGGCCTCGATGGGCACCACTTCATCGCCGGTGGATATGATACCAATCCGGGGTTTACGAAAAACCGGCACCACCTCGCAGCCCAGCGCAGCCAGCAGTCCGGCTTCCGGCGGGCGGATGGGTTGGCCCCGGAACAAAAGCGTTTCACCCCTGGCAATATCTTCGCCCTGCGCCACGACATGCTGACCCGGCGCGACACTTTTATAGACCTCAATCGTATGGTCGTCGATCGCTTCGGTGTGCTCGATCATCATAACCGCATCGGCGCCCGGGGGCAGCATACCTCCCGTGGCAATCCGCACGGCCTCCCCGGGACCGACCCCGGATCCGGGCGACTCGCCCATGGCCACCGAGCCCACGACATTCAAATAGCCCGGATTGCTCTCCGTAGCCCCAAAAGTGGCCGTTGCCGGCACGGCATAACCATCCATGGTGGACCGTGCAAAACCAGGGATATCAAGGTCGGCGGTGACATCTTCGGCCAAAAGGCGCCCCACGGCGGATGCCAGCGGCAGCCTTTCTACATCCACCACCGGAAAAACCGTCCGATGGGCCAAAACCGTATCGATGTCGACCACCTTGAAAAAGTTTTTCATCGCTTCCCATACCCCCATGAATCCATCAAGAACCAACCCGCCTTGTCGTCACAACATGGATCTTTCAGAGTTATATTAACGCCTTCAATATTATCCGAACGACTTGCTTTTGTTTTCGGCAGGCCATAAAGTGGTTTTATCCATCGAACGTTTCTAAAAACGCAAGCTGTTTTTTGGGAAAACCATGGCCGTCGCCTATGGCCACCCCTCTTTGAAATTCGTTGAAGGATAAACAATGCGCACCCTCCTTCGGGCTGTCCATGCTATTACTTGCAAATTCTTGAAAAGAGGGTATAATCCCCTAAATTCAGATGAAAAATCAACCGCAGGCAATGAGGATCCTATGACCGACACTCCGGACGCGCCAACCCCGCAGGAGCGCGCCGATAAACCGGCTTTTCTGACCCAAACGACCTTTGGCAGCTTTGATCTGCCGGAAAACCTACTGGCCGGTCTCGATGAGGCCCAGTTCAAACAGTGCACTCCGATTCAGGCGCAGGTCCTGCCGGTAGCGCTGGACGGCAAGGATATTGCCGGACAGGCGCAGACCGGCACCGGGAAAACCGGTGCCTTTCTGGTAACCATTTTTACACGCCTGCTCCAAATGACGGACCGAAAACCACAGACGCCGGCGGCCCTTATTGTAGCCCCCACCCGTGAGCTTGCTTTTCAGATCCACGAAGAAGCGCTTTTACTGGGGGGCCACACCGGTCTCACCTGCGCCCAGATCGTTGGCGGCGTGGACTATCAAAAACAGGCCGAAACCCTTAAAAAGGGCGTGGATATCGTTATCTGCACACCGGGCCGCATCATCGACTACTTCAAACAAGGCATTTTCAAGACGGGCGACATTAAAATCGTGGTCATCGATGAAGCCGACCGTTTACTGGACCTGGGTTTTGCCAAAGACATGCGCTTTATCCTGCGCAAACTGCCTCATTATGAAAAACGTCAGTCCATGCTGTTCTCCGCCACACTGTCCCACCGGGTTTTGGAACTGACCTACGAATACATGAATCTCCCGGAATTCATCTCGGTGACGCCGGAAGAGGTGACGGTCGAACGCATCGACCAATCGCTGATTCACGTTGGCCTGGAAAGCAAATTGTCCTTGCTGCTTGGGCTTCTCAACCGGGAGGAATGGCACCGGGTGCTGGTGTTTGCCAATACCAAAGCCGGTGTGGAATGGCTGTCGGAAAAACTAAAACGCAACGGCTTTCCGGCGGAAGGCATCACCGGAGACCTGCCCCAACGCAAACGCTTTAAATTAATGGAGCAGTTCAAAAACGACCAGGTCAAAATCCTGGTCGCCACGGATGTAGCCTCACGGGGCATTCATGTCGAAGACATCTCCCACGTCTTTAATTACGACCTGCCCCAGGACTCGGAAAGCTATGTCCACCGGATCGGAAGAACGGCCCGGGCAGGCAAAACCGGCAAAGCCATTTCGCTGGCCTGCGAAAACTATGTCTTCCACCTGGAGCCTCTGGAAGATATGCTGGGATATAAACTACCGGTGATCTGGCCCGAAGATGACTGGTTCAGCGAAGACAAGGCCGGACCGGTCAAGTCGTCACGCCGGGCCAAGCCCAAACACGCTGCCCGCAAACCGTCGCGCCCCCGCAATGGCAAAACCGGTGGCCGCGGGCCGCGCAAAACAGCTGCGAGCCGCTATTTGGCCAAAATAAAAAACCGGCCGCCCAATTATTTTCCGGGATCCTTTTTCGGATTTGCACCGCCCGAGGACACCGCCGAAACCCCGCCCGAAACGGTCAAAGCCTCCGGCCCCGAACCCGCCAAAAAAAAGCGACGCCGATGGCGGCGCAAGAAAAAGACGGCGGCGCATAAAGATCAATCGGGCGCGACGGCAACTGAAACCGGGGGCACGCCTTCGCAAAAAAAACCGTCCGAAGATCATGCGGCCCAACCGCGGGAAAACGGAGCACCGCCAACCGCGGATTAAGGCCTCAGGCCCATCCATCAACCCGGGAAGACGATCGATTGGCCTTCTGACGATATGCCGGCGAAACCCCCTTGATCTTTCCTTGGGGTTGACTACCTTTCCATCATGGGCCACGTTTTCGACTTCAACGATGCCAAAGACTACGACCGGTGGCTGAACAGCCCGAACCGTCAATTTGCGGCCGAGCTCGAAAACCGTCTGATGCTCGACATGCTCAATCCGCTTCCCGGTGAAACCCTGCTCGATATTGGTTGCGGTACAGGGGCCAGCCTGAAGCCCTTCCTGGATTTCGGCCTTCAGGTCACCGGCATCGATCCTTCGCCCTATATGCTGGATATCGCCATCGGTCAGGTTAAGGACCGGGTCGATTTCTATCGTGAATTCGCGGAAGACCTGCCTTTCGGTGACAATTCGTTCAACTATGCCATCCTTGTCACCACCCTTGAATTCGTGGAAACCCCGCTCAAAGCCATTGAAGAAGCCTGCCGGGTCGCGAAGGACCGCGTCTTTCTCGGGGTGTTGAACCGCTACGCCATCAAGGGGTTGCAACGCCGTGTGAAAGGCATCTTCTCGCCGACCATTTTCAATAAGGCCCGCTTTTTCAGCGTCTGGGAAATCAAACAGATGTTCAGCGCCCATCTGGGCGACACCCCCATGTCCTGGCGAACGGTGTGCCAGCTACCCGCCACACCCAATGGCCTGCTCTCGCGTCTGGAGCGTTCGCGGCTGGTGCAGCGATGCCCGTTTGGCACCTTTGCCGGTGTCGTCGTTTCCCTGGTGCCGCGATTTAGGACAAGGCCCCTGACCCTTCGCTACAAAGCCGGCAAAGCCAACCACCCCTTGCCGGGACTGCCGCTGTCACCTTTGGATCCTTGAGGAAACCCTATGATCGAAGCACTGTTGTATACACCGCTTGAAAATGATGCCGTAAGCTGCGCCCTGTGTGCCCACCGTTGCAAAATCGCGAATGGCAAGCGCGGCATCTGCCAGGTGCGGGAGAACCGGAACGGCACCCTGGTCTCGCTGGTCTATGGCAAACTGATCGCCCAGCATGTCGATCCCATCGAAAAAAAACCGATCTTTCACATGCTCCCCGGCAGCCGTTCCTACTCCATCGCCACCGTGGGATGCAATTTCAAATGCCGTTTCTGCCAGAACGCGGATATCGCCCAGATGCCCGCCGACCACGAAGGGACGATCGTCGGCAGTGACGCCACACCCGAGACGATCGTAGCCGACGCCATAGCCAAAGGCTGCGACAGTATTGCCTATACGTATACCGAGCCCACCGTTTTCTTTGAATTTGCCCTGGATGTCGCCCGTATGGCCCACGCCGACGGGTTGCGCAATATTTTTGTCACCAACGGTTACATGACGTCTGAAGCGTTGGATATCCTCCTGCCGGTCCTGGATGCGGCCAATGTTGACCTGAAATCCTTTTCCGAAGACTTTTACCACCAAACCTGCGGCGCCCGGCTGGCTCCGGTGAAAGAGACCCTGAAACGGATGAAAAAAGCGGGGATTCTGGTGGAGGTCACCACCCTGGTCATCCCCGGCCGCAACGATTCCAAAGCCGAACTGGAGGCCATCGCCCGGTTCCTTGTGGAGGATTTAGGCCCTGAAACCCCCTGGCATATCAGCCGCTTTCACCCGACTTACCGCCTGACCGATTGCCCCCCGACACCGGTCGATACCCTGACCAGGGCCCGGGAAATCGGCATGGCCGCCGGCTTGCGCTACGTTTACATCGGTAACGTCCCCGGCGGTGCCAGCGGCGAAAACACAATCTGCCCCGGTTGCGGCAACATCGTGGTCAACCGCTTCCAGTACCGCAGCCGAACCAACCTGATCGACGCCAATCACTGTGCCTATTGCAACCACGTTATCGACGGAATCTTCTGAAACGTATTCTGATTATTAATCCAAGTGCTCCGGGCGGCGTTTAGCCCAGCTGGCCGGGGCCGGTTTAAAACATCATGAAACGAATTCCGGTGCACGGAGACGGGCTTGGCGAATCGATTCGCGGTCACCGAGAAACCTCCTCCCTTTCAGTTTGACGCTCTGAGCTTGCGCTTTTTTTAGGCGCTTTTGGCGGGCAGGCGAATCAATTGCACACACAGAAGGGACAAGAACGCCAAAACGGCTCCGCCCACGAACGGGATGCGATAATCCACCATCCACAGCATCCCCCCCAAAGCCGGCAATACAACCGCCGCGATATGGTTGATGGTGAAACCGACGGCCATGCTGGGGGCAATGTCGCGGGGATCGCTGACTTTTTGAAAATAGGTACGGATGGCAATGGAAAAATTAAAAAAAATATGATCCAGGATATACAGGGCGGCCACCATCCATTTGGACTGGACCAGGGCGTATGCCAGGAAAATAAGGACCATGCTGGCATATTCCATGGACAGGACACGGCGTTCACCATAGCGGACAATGGCTTTCCCGATCAGAGGACTCACGTAGTAGTTGATGCCGTTGTTGACAACAAAAAGCAGGGTGATTTCCTGGACGGAGAAATCGAACCGCTTCACCATGAGAAAGACGGCAAAGGCCATGAAAATCTGCCGGCGCGCCCCGGCCAAAAAGGTCAAGAGGTAATAGAGCCCATAGCGCCGCCGCAGGACCATCTGCCGGCGCTGAAGCGGCAGGTTGTGGCGATCCGGCTTTTGCGCAAAGCCCCACAGCCCCAGACCACAGAGCAATATGCCCATCAGCAGATACATGGCCTTATAGGTCAGGAAAGACGCCAGCCCGAAGATAGCCATGCCCACGATGATATTGGTGGCCGCCGCATAACTGCGCTGGCGACCGAATACCACCGGCGCCGTCTCCTGGTCGAAATATTGAAGGGTCAGGGACTGGTTGGTGGTTTCGTAGTAGTGAAACCCAAAACTCATGATAAGGGTCGTAATCACCAGGCCTCCCATGGTGGGCAGCAGTCCGGTGATCCCCACGCCAACGCCTAAGACAAGAATCGACAGGGCGGAAAGCCGATGCTCGCGCATAATCAGCAAAACATAAACCGCCAAAAGCGCCAGGAAACCGGGAATTTCCCTCACGGACTGAATGATGCCCACCTGGCTACCGTTGAGACCGGCCAGTTCCACGGCAAAGTTATTGAAGAGGGTGCGCCAGCCCTGCAGACCAATTGCGGAGGCCACCGTCAACACAACCAGGAAACGATACATGGGATCCTGCCGGATCACCTTCTTCATGGGACCATCCTCAGCGGCCGTCGGACTGCCAATTGATCGGGCCATTCAGATTCTGAAAAAGCATATTAGGCAATATTTTCAAATCGTTAATACATACACAACCGAAATAGCCCGGACGGTTCAAAATTTTAAACTTTCCAAATATCTTAACTTTACCAATATATACAGATAGATACATATTTTTACGTCGTCATGGGTTAATAATTTTGAATTTCGGAGGGCCCACAAGATGGTAAGAGCCTTCAATGCCACAAAACAAACAAGCCCTTAAAGCACTTTATACTTTTGAATTTAAAGGCAATATTAACTTTCATCTTATCGGTTGCTTTATTTGGCATGATGATTGCTTATTCCTAATGTCAACCTAACCTAACCTTTTTTATAAGTTTTCCTCCTTAACGGTTATCCGCACAGCGGATAACCGTTATCCTTTTGGGCCGCCAGCGCCAAACCATCACCGAGAGCATCTTCAGCAGACGCACGAAAGCGGAAATGGCGATTTGGCCATCAGGCTTTGCGTAGCCTTCGCATCAGACCGCGCAGTCGGGCCAGGCGGTTGGCAAGGCGTAGCTTGAGTTGATGGGTGGGATTGCTCCGGGGGGTGCCGGTGGGGGCCAAATCCCGGGAGGCACGCGCCTGCATCCGTTTTTCAAGGGACAGGGCCATGGCATCGACCTGCCGGGGCAAGGGTTGTATTTGCCGGGCGGCTTTGTACAAAGCCAAAGCGGGACGATCGGCATCCCGGCGGGCCAGCTCCATGGCAAAGGCGATACGCAAACTGTTGGGGTGGGCTGTCTCGGGCTGATCCTGATCGATGATGGTCTCGATGGCCGCTAAAACCGAATCCGGGGAATAGACGGCCAGCAGGCAATCGGTCAGGCCGGCCAGGAAATCGGCCAGGGGCTGTTTCAGACGGACAAGCCTCCGATACTCTTCGATCGCCGCCTCATACAAACCGATGCTGCCCAACGCCGTCGCACAGGTATGGATATCGGACGGGCTCTGGGCATCCCCCCAGCCGTCCCGCAGAATACAGAGTTCCCGCTCGGAAACCACATCGGTAAGATCAATTTCCAGTTCCGCCAGTTCGGCTTCGAGCTTGCCAATCGTGTCCTGCAGGGAGGATGTCAGGCTGGGCCCCAGGGAACCGGCCTCTTCCAGGACCTGATGATAGAGCTGACGCGCCTCTTCCAGAAGGCCGTGGGAGCGATAGAGTTCGGCCTCCCGGCGGCTGAATGCAATGGTCAGTTTATTGGTCATAGGCCTACCGCTGGGATCATTGGCCTATGCCATACAACGGTCACCCTTACCGCGTCAATGGCCATGTTACCCGCCGTGCGGGATCTATGCCCCTCGTCTCTCAACCGGCAAAATCACCCTGAAAAGCGCTCCTGACGCCTTGGCATCTTCCACCTCGATCAGCCCGCCGTGGGCCTGAATATGCCGCTGGGCGATGTACAGCCCCAGTCCGGTCCCCGTCGCGATCTGGTCACCGGTTTTCGACGTCGTGTAAGGCTCGAACAGGGTGGCTTGCATTTCCTTATCGATGCCCGGTCCGCTGTCCTGGATTTCCAGTTTGATCGCCGGCCGGCCGGCCGGAAGCACCATATTTTCCAAACGAATGGTAATCACGCCGGCATCCGGGGTTGCTTCCAGGGCATTATTGAGGAGGTTGGTCAGGGCCTCACTTATAGCGGTCTCATCGATCCGGGTAAGCGTTGATGTCAGAGAAAACCGTGTTTTCAGCAACAGGCCTCTCTGGTCAGCCAGGGGCGCTTTCGAAGCCACAAGATGCGTGACCAACTTTCGGATATCAACAGCCACCCGTCGCATCTGCAACGTTTTGCTACAATCCAAAAGGGCACTGATCAGATGATTGACCTGGTGGGTGGCTTCACTGGTGATCGGGTAAAATGTCGTGCGAAAATGCAGATCATCCCATTTTTCCGGCAAAAGTTGCATGAAGGTTGAAATGGTTGTCATGGCGTTTTTTATGTCATGGGCCAGACGCGCCACGTTGTATTCGGGTCCCTCGGGCGTGCCTTCAGGGTCCGGTGGGTCCGGCCCCTTGCAGGCGTTTGCAGCCTGTGAGGTTTGCGCCTGGGGGTGCCAAGCATTTTCGATCGCCAATGCAAATGGTGTCGCCAGCAAATCAAAAACCTCCCGAACAGCACTCGGGATGCCCCGCGGATCGGCCGTCGCCGCCTGCACCACGCCGATGACCCTTTTTTGGACAGCCAGGGGGACGAAATAGGCCGCCATCATAGGATCATCCCCATCCCGGCCAGCTTTTCCAGCGGGCACACCCTCCATCCCGCAATCCACATACAGAGAACGACCGGAAATTCTCACCTGCCTCAGAGGGTCGCCAGCCGAATAGGGGACACATGCGTTTTCGGAATGTTCCGGAGCACCCGAGATGCCAGGGGCTTTGTCGCTATAATGCGCTTGTGGATTCGCACCCGGATGGACAAGATGAACATGGACAGCATCGATGGTTGGCAAGCGCGAACATAAGGCCCTGATCGCACCTCGTCGTTCTTCTACGCCTCCCGCCGTCAGCATCGCCAGGTCAGAGACCTGAATTCTTCCCAATTCTTTAAAGGCCAATTGTAAAACTTCGTCACGTTGGCGTCCTTTGAGGGTCATTTCCATCCATCCAATATCGATGTTAAATGGTGAGAAAGATCACATTGCCGCCGATAATAATACCCATTAATATGCACACTAGACCCAAGGCTTCTCATTTCACCTTTTCTTCAACCGATCTCGTTAGAAGACAAACAGGCGGGTTCTACTGTCGAACCGGACGATAATATAAGAATACTTTGGCCGTTATGACAAGTCCACTATTTGGTCTGGGGTCCCGGCCTCAGGACCGCGATGGCATCATAGCGGCATCCCTGAATCGGCTGTAGATGTGCCCAGAACTTCGTGCATGATGCACAGTAAACTGTGCATTCTACCAGCCCATAGGATTTGACGAATGTTCCAAAATATGGTGCAATCTCTCCGCCGGCAATTTTCAATCATAACAAAGGGAGAGGTAGTAACGGAGAGATTGCACCCATGACCAGAGGGCACAGTTCTTCAATTTTGATTGTCGACGATGAGAAATATGTCCGTGAATCACTTCGGATGGCCTTAGAAGATCATTACGTTCTCCACATGGCCCGCAACGGTGCCGAAGCACTGGCATTTTTCGAATCCCGGTCGGTCGATATCATCCTCCTCGATATTATGCTGCCGGACACCGACGGTCGTCGGCTGATTCCAGATTTTAAAGCGATTGACGCAGGCGTCGAAATCATAATGGTTACGGCGCTCCAAGATCTCCAATCCGGCATAGAGGCCATGAAAAACGGCGCCCAAGATTACTTGGTCAAACCCTTCGATATCGACAATGTCAAAGCCATCGTAGCGCGGGCTGTCAAGAAGAAAACCCTGCAGAAAGAAGTTTTTCTCCTGAAGCACGAAATCGGCCATTGTCGGCCGTTTGAAACCATGGTGGGCCAGAATCCCGAGATAAAAAAAGTCTTCCGGATGATTGCCACCATAGCCCCCAGCGAAGGAACCGTGCTTATCCAGGGCGAAAGCGGTACCGGCAAGGAACTCGTCGCCCGCGCGATCCACAACCAAAGCGGCCGCGCCCAAAATCCATTTGTCGTCATCAATTGTGCCGCCATCCCGGTTACCCTTATGGAAAGTGAACTTTTCGGCCATCGTCGGGGCGCGTTTACCGGGGCATCCAGAGATTGCCCCGGTAAACTCGAAATCGCCAACACGGGCACGATCTTTCTCGATGATATCGACTCCCTCTCGATTAAAATGCAGGCCAAACTCCTGCGGGTCATTCAGCAAAAAGAGTTTGAACGTCTTGGGACGCATCGCCTTATTAGAGCGGATATCCGAATTATCGCATCATCGAACCAGGATCTGCTGGCGCTTGTCGCCCAAAATCGATTTCGGCAAGACCTTTACTATCGCCTCAATGTCCTGCCGATTGTGCTGCCCCCGCTGCGGGAACGCAGGGATGACATTCCCTTTCTTCTGAAACACTTTCTGCAAATCTATGCCAAACGTAATGGAACCCCCACCAAGCAGTTGACGCCGGCCGCCATTGAGCATCTGGCCGCCTATGACTGGCCGGGCAACGTCCGGGAGTTGGAGAATCTGGTCGAGCGCATTTGCACCATCAATCCGGAACGCACCATTCGATTGGGCAACCTGCCGCCACTGGCGGCCATCGCTTCGCCAAAACACCAGCGCCCGCTGCGGGAAGCCACCCAGGCCTTTGAAAAGCAGTATATTGAAAGCGCTCTGGAAGCCGCCAATGGCAATAAAACCGAAGCCGCCCGCCGGCTGGGAATCCATCGCAACACCCTCTTGAGTAAAACCAAAGAGCTGGGGATTAAAAAATCCTGAACCCCTGGTGTTATGGGGAAAAAGATATATAGTTGATTTCTTGATGGATATAAACTGGCTGCCCTTCAATCTGGGCACTTTGGCATAAATGACGCCCGACGGGTGCCCGTTGGCAGGCGACCCGGATCATGCTATCGTATCGTTCAAGGGTTTGTATCCGGCCCATAATTGGCCGACTTCCGAAGACGCCATTCGGCCGGTGCCATCCGGAAAGGTTCTCCGACCATGCCGATTGATCTTGAAAGCCTCTTTGCCCAGCTTACCAATATCTATTATAACCACACCATCCCTACCATAGCGGCGGGTGTTGTGCTTTTTCTCCTGATTTGCTTGCGCCCCAAAGCTCTTCTCAAGACGGCCGGCATCGTTCTGGCTTTGGCCGTCGCTGTTTATGGCTTCATGCTGGCCATGGATATGGCCGGTACAGGCCTGTCACAGAAACATGAAATGATCCACAAAGTGGAATAAAACAGCAGGGCGCCCGCAGCCCTATCGACATGCCCGGCCTCAATTCGCTTTACGGGCGACCGCCTTGAAAAAGGTATAATGAAAGGTGCCTCGTCCAATGGTGGCCTTGAGATCGTCGATGCCCCGTTGCCAGGCCGAGAGGGTCATCATCTTTCGTTGGACGGCCATGGGCCCCACACCTTCTACCATAGCGATGAATGTATCCCGGGAGAAACCTTGCTCCCACTCCGGTCGGCTGGGATCGGCATACACCACCCTTGGTGAGACCCGCACATCTTCAAAGCCCGCCTGTTTCAGCAGGGGATACAAACGCCGACCGATCAAGGCGTTTCCACCGGTTTCGGCCTGGAGGTCGATCAGGCAGCGAACGGTCTGCCTGGCCGCCTCGGTTTCCGGATAGCAATAGAATGATCCGTGGTCGCCCTCGATCACCGTCATGGTGCCGCCGGGCTTCAAAACACGTCGAAGCTCTTTGAGCACAGCATCCGGGTTGGCGAGGTGCTCCAACAGGAAGCAAACGAATGCGTGATCAAAATGGTTTTCGGCATGGGGCAGTCGGCGGCAATCGGCCTGCTCAAATCGCACATTGCCAATCGCCTTCGCCCGGATACGTTTATCCGCTTCCCTGAGGGAGGCTGCGGACATATCCACCGCCGTAATTTGAGCCCGGGGACTGCGGCAAGCCAGAATCTCGGTCTGCGCACCCGTGCCGCAGCCCACTTCCAATACGCGGCTATCTTCGGGGAAACGCGTGTCATGGTGCAGCAAATCCGCCAGGGTTCGAGCCTGTTCGTTCAACCGGACGGCTTCGGACTCCGTGTATCCATGGACATAGTCTCGCGGCATGACATCGACCTCCATGACAAGGGATTGGCATCAACGTCATTCTTTTCGCTTGATGCCTGGGTTTTCGTTTGCACGCCTGCGCAAGATCGTTTACCATCTCTGCCCGTACATGGTCAAAATGAGCGTTCCTCTATTGCCCGCCATACGGACTTACTGCTAAATATTTTGTCTGCGGGGCCGCAATGCCAGGGCCCCACATGATAGAAGCCGCATAAATTCACAGAACCGGATACCGCCTCGTTTTGACGATCACACCCTCCCAACGCTACGATGTCGCTATTGTCGGTTCCGGGCCGGCCGGGAGCCTGTTGGCCTATGAACTGGCCCGCACCGGCAGATCTGTCGTTCTCCTGGAGAAAAAGGACCTACCGCGCTACAAAACCTGCGGCGGCGGTCTGACCCGGCGGGCATTAAGCCTCATCCCTTTCAATCTGGACCCGCTGATCGAGGATCGTGCCCATACAATCCGATTACGGGTTCACCATCGAACCATTTTTGAGCAAACCCGGCCTGATCCTGCCGTTCACCTGTTCATGCGCGACCGCTTGGACCACTTTCTTGCCGAACAGGCCATTGCCGCGGGCGCTCTGCTCCGGGATCGAACCCGCTTCCTGTCCGTAGAGGGTGCCCCGGGCCGTCTGACGATCCAGACCACCGCCGGTACCTTGCGGGCAGGCCTGATCGTCGGCGCAGACGGGGTTCACAGCCGGACGGCGCGGGCCCTTGGGCTTCCCCTGGCCTATCGCGTCATGCCGGCTCTCGAGGCCGAACTGGCCGTGCCCGAAACCACCCTGAAGCGCTTTGCCGGTTCCATTCACTTCGACTTTGGCGTCATTCCCGGTGGCTACGCCTGGATTTTTCCCAAAAAAAACCATATCTCCGCCGGCATTTTAGCCCGCCGACGCCCGGCCAAAGATCTCAAGCCGTTTCTGAGGCATTATCTGGAAGCCAACGGACTTCCGCCGGGGAATACCATTCGGCCCCTACGACTCCACCCGATACCCTGCCGACCCGACCGCCGCAATCAGTATGCCGATGAGCGCGGTTTGATCGTTGGGGACGGGACGGGGCTGGTGGACCCCGTAACCGGTGAAGGCATTTTTTACGCTCTTAAAAGCGCCCGGATCGCGGCAAGGGCCATTCAAAAGGGAACGCAGGGCAGCGCGTCAATCCGCGATTATTATAACCGCCTGTTGAAAAACGAAATCGAAGCCGAAACCCTCAAAGCCGACCTGCTGGCCCGTCTTCTGTACCGCTGCCCGGCCTGGAGCAATCGCATTCTGGAACGCTATGGGGATACGATCGGCGCCAAGCACATGGCCGTCTATCTGGGACAGATGACGTATCACCAGCTTTATCGCTACGTGCTAAGCCCGCGAGGGCTTGCCTTCCTGCTGCGACAACGACGCAAACCGCACCCGCAGGCCTGAAGATCGTCCAACACGGCCTAACGCTGCCTGGGTCGGGCATCGGACCAACCCTTGTTGACAGCCCCGTCGGTTCCACTTATCTTACCGGCCGGCCATTGCTCATCGTCAATCCCATTCGCTACGGAACCCTCATGGGCGATACAAACAACGAAACCAATGATTTCTGGCAGGAACACAGCCTCACCTTCCTGGAAATGGCTTTTCGAACCGACCGGCAACAGCGGCCGGCCCAACCCTCCGGGGTGGGGCACAACGTGGGCAGCTGCCAGGACAGCATCACCATGTTCGTGGTGATCCGGGAAAATGTGATTCAGGAAGTGGCCTACGAACTGGATGGATGCTTGCATACCAATGCCTGCGCCAACGCTGTGGCCGAAATGGTCGAAAATCACGATCTGGACGCCGCCTGGCAGATCACCCCCGACATGGTGGCGCATTACCTCCAGACACTGCCGGAAGACCACTATCACTGTGCCGAACTGGCTGTCGGTGCGTTCTACAAAGCCCTCACCGCCTACCGTCAAAACGGCGGCAAGGATTGGAAAGCCTGTTATCAGCGTAAAGCCTGACGGGCAGAGACCGTCCTACCGCGCTTTTACCAATAGGGGCGTCTGCCTTCAGGGGAAATTCAGCGCAAAGCCATTCGGGAAACGCCTGGCCATCAGGTGAACGCACAGCCCCATCAAAGGCCGTTCCCCGTTTCCACAACCACCCTCATGCCCTCTGCCAAAACCGGACAGATTTCATGCGCGCTTCCCTTCGATTGGTATACAACAAACGGTTTCCAGACTCGGCTCCGAGAAAATTTTGGAACTCGGTATAAATTTTGGAATTCCAAAAACAACCCTTCGATATCGCTCCAAATCTCCTTGACAGAAATTTCCAACTTGACTATAGAATTTTGATTCAAAATCGGGCATTCTCCTGCCGGAGTCTGCTTTGACCAACCAACGGTGCAAAAGGAGTAACCAAGCCGTTTTCGAGGGGATGGCCCCTTGAAACCGAGCCATCCCCTCAGATGAGACTGGAACGTCGAATAGCAAAATCCAAACGGCAAATCGCCAATGATTGGTTTGCCATCCTGGCCGGCACCTATCCCCCCGATACGACCCGTTTCCTTAAATCCGTCAAGGATACGTTCAGCAATCCGGTGGGCGGAACATCACACCGCACGCTCGAGGCGGTTCTGGACGGCCTCCTCGAAGATGCCACGCCGGAACACCTTGCCCGCGAACTGGATCCACTCATCCGGATCCGCGCCGTCCAGACCATGTTTACCCCCTCTCAAGCCACCGCCTTCATTCTCGATCTTAAAAAGATCATCCGCAACACGCTGAAAAGCGACCTGCAAGATGCTGATATGTATGCGCAGTTGCTGGCATTTGAAGAACGCATCGACCGACTGCTATTGATCGCTTTCGATATATTTGTGCGTTGCCGTGAGAAAATCTACAGCATGAAGGCAACCGAGGAGCAAAGCAAATTTTATCGCGCTTTTGCACGTGCCGGACTGGTACGAGAAAATCCGGATAGCAAACCGGATTCCGGGGCATCTTAATGTCATAACCTTTTAATTTTAATGACGGTTTCTGGAACAGGCGTTATAAAGACCCTTCCCGGAGCCCTAAAGTGAGGTAAAGGTCAATGAATGTTAAGTATTTCTATTCCTTTCTAGCCGTTGCGGCTCTGGCGCTGATCGCCTGGGTGGGATGTGACCTCCTCGGGTTGCAAGTGCTCTTCGGCGTAATCCTGCCCTACGTCGCGGTGGTAGTTTTTTTCGTCGGCTTTTTCATCCGCATGATGGACTGGGCGCGCTCGACCGTGCCGTTTCGGATCCCCACCACGGCCGGCCAGGCCAAATCCCTGCCATGGATTAAACCCAACAAGATTGACAGCCCGTATACCACAGGGGCCGTGGTGGCCCGGATGTTTTTCGAAGTGGTGACCTTCCGGTCCTTATTTCGGAATACGCGCATGCGGGTCAACCCGGATGGGCGCATCAGCTACGACCTGGAGCTCTGGCTGTGGCTATTTGCCCTGGCCTTTCATTACACCTTCCTGGTGGTCATTCTGCGCCATGCCCGCTTTTTTCTGGAGCCCCTGCCCCTGCCCTTTGAAATCCTGGAAAAAATCGATACCTTCATCCAAATCGGTCACCCGATCATTTCCATGTCGAGCTTCGTATTGCTGGGCACGGTTTTGTTTTTGTTCTTTAGGCGGGTCTACCTACCCAATATCCGGATGATCTCCCTGGCCTCGGATTTCTTCCCCCTGTTCTTGATTTTCGGCATCGCGCTTACCGGTATCCTGATGCGCTATTTCACGAAAATCGACGTGGTCGCGGCCAAGGAGCTGACCTACGGCCTGGTGTCCTTCAGTCTGCCGACCATGGCCCGGATGCAGGAAATCGGCAGCATTTTCTATATCCACGTATTCTTTGTCAGCGTACTGCTGGCCTATTTCCCCTGGAGCAAGCTGATGCACATGGGCGGCATTTTCCTGAGCCCGACGCGTAATATGGCCAACAACTCCCGCGCGGTTCGCCATGTGAACCCGTGGAATTACCCGGTAAACGTTCATACCTACGAAGAGTATGAAGATGATTTCAGGGAAAAAATGATCGAGGCTGGACTGCCTGTGGATAAAAAGGAGTAAGACATAATGAGCGATCTGCCCAAAAGCGATGAGCTATTTTCCCACATAGATCATCGGCCGCCCAAAGGAAAAGACTGGATGGACATCCCGGTGGACATCCGCCCGGGGATGTACTGTTACTCGGCCAACCCCAAAAGCATGGAAACCCTGAGTGCCCCCAACGCGCGCAAATGGAATCCGATGGAGGACGACTGGCTGCTGCCCGACAACTGGCAGGAAATCATCCACAACGGCATCAAGGAACGTCTTGAAAAATTCCGTTCCTTCAAAGTGTTCATGGACATCTGTGTGCGCTGCGGCGCCTGCGCCGACAAGTGCCATTATTTTATCGGCACCGGTGATCCCAAAAACATGCCGGTCCTCCGGGCGGAATTGCTGCGCTCGGTCTACCGCAACGATTTCACCACGGCCGGTAAAATCTTTGGCCGCCTGGCCGGCGCCCGCCCGATGACCCTCGATGTACTCAAGGAGTGGTGGTATTATTTCTTCCAGTGCTCGGAATGCCGGCGCTGTTCGGTGTTCTGCCCCTACGGCATCGACACGGCCGAAATCACCATCATGGGCCGTGAACTGCTCAACCTGCTCGGCCTCAACATCGACTGGATCGCCACCCCGGTGTCGAACTGCTACATGACCGGCAACCACTTGGGTATCCAACCCCACGCCTTTAAAGACATGCTCGATTTCTTCGTCGAGGACATCGAGGATATCACCGGTGTCAATTGCGAGCCCACCTATAATAAAAAAGGGGCGGACATCCTATTTATCACCCCTTCGGGGGATGTCTTTGCCGACCCGGGCACCTACACCTGCATGGGGTACATGATCCTGTTCAAGTACCTCAAAGACAAATACGGGCTGGATGTCACCTGGAGCACCTACGCCTCGGAAGGCGGTAACTTTGGTTTCTTCACGTCCCACGAGACCATGAAGCGCTTGAACGCCAAGATGTACGCGGAAGCCAAACGCCTGGGGGTCAAATGGATCCTGGGGGGTGAATGCGGCCACATGTGGCGCGTGATCCATCAGTACATGGATACCATGAATGGGCCGGCCGATCACCTGGAAGTGCCGGTCAACCCGATCACCGGAACAAAATTCGAGAATGCGGCCTCCACCAAAATGGTCCACATCACCGAGTTTACGGCCGATTTGATCAAACACGGCAAACTGGAACTGGACCCCAGCCGCAACGACAATCAGAGAATCACCTTCCACGACTCCTGCAACCCGGCACGGGGCATGGGGCTGCTGGAAGAACCGCGCTATATTATCAACAACGTGGCCAACCATTTTTATGAAATGCCCGCCAATACCATCCGCGAAAACACCTTCTGTTGCGGCAGCGGATCCGGTCTCAACGCCGGTGAAGACATGGAGCTACGCATGTGCGGCGGCCTTCCGCGGGCCAATGCCGTTAAACACGTCGCCGATAAATTCGACGTCAACATGCTGGCCTGTGTCTGCGCCATCGACCGTGCGGCCCTGCCGGACCTGATGAACTACTGGGAAACCGGGGCGGACGTCACCGGTGTTCACGAACTGGTGGGCAACGCTCTGATCCTACCGGGTGAAAAGAAGCGAGAGACCGATCTGCGCGGGGAGCCCCTGCCGGGAATGGAGGAAGAGGCTGATGAATGATAAAGGCAAAATTATCGCGGGAATAGTGATCTTTTTCGTCGTGGCATCGTTTCCCTTCTGGTTGAATATGTTCCTGGAGAAGGGTCCGGCGCCCGAACTGGTGCTGACACCCAAGGCCAAGGCAGCGGAAAAATGTGTGCGCGATACGCAATTCATGACAGCCAACCACATGCAGCTGCTGGACGAATGGCGGGATACGGTCGTGCGCAAGGCGGAACGGATCTATGTCAATGCCGAAGGCAAGGAATTCAACATGAGTCTGTCCAACACCTGCCTGGACTGCCATTCCAACAAGGCCGAATTCTGTGACCGCTGCCACGACTATGCATCTATCGAACCTTACTGCTGGGATTGCCATATCGATAATCCGAAGGAGACCAAGTGATGGAAGACAGCAGAAGACAATTTCTAAAAGTTGCCGGTACCGCTGCCGTGGGCCTAAGTGCAGCTCCGGCGATCAGCGCCGTTGCCGCTTCCGGCGGCCATGGTGCGCAACCGCATGTTCGCAAGGGTGCAGACGCCCTTACCGCGAAACAGTGGGGCCTGGTCATCGATACCACCAAGCTGGACCACGAAAAGATCGAGCGCATCGTCGAGGCCTGCCACAAAACCCACAATGTCCCCGATATCTCCGCCGAAAAGGTCGGTGAAAAAACGGCTGTTCGGCACGAGATCAAGTGGATCTGGGAAACCCACTTCCACAATGCCTTCACCGATCAGCCCTCTAAATATATCAGTGAAGAAGTTGAAGAGCGCCCCTTCCTGGTGCTTTGCAACCACTGTGAAGAGCCGCCCTGTGTACAGGCCTGCCCCACGGAGGCGACCTTCAAACGGCCCGACGGCATCGTCATCATGGACTTTCACCGCTGCATCGGGTGCCGCTTCTGCATGGCGGCCTGTCCGTACGGATCACGCAGTTTCAATCTCCGCGATCCCCGGCCCTTCATCAAGGAGACCAACCTGGCGTTTCCCACCCGCACCAAGGGCGTCGTTGAAAAATGCAACTTCTGTGCGGAACGGCTGGCCGTCGGTAAGCCCCCGGCCTGTGTGGAGGCCTCTGAAGGCGCCATCATCTTCGGTGACCTGGAAGACCCCCATTCTGAAATCCGGGAAGTCCTGAGAGAACATCACACCATTCGCCGCAAGGCCTCCCTCGGGACCGGTCCTGCGGTCTACTACATCATATGAGGTGGCTATGCTTGAATATGCGATAAAAGGCGACAAAAAATACTACGGATGGATCGCCGTCCTGCTGGGTCTGATCGGAGTGGGTTTCGGCTTTTATCTGTGGCAGTTGAAATTCGGTCTCGGCATCACCGGCTTAAGCCGGGATGTTTCCTGGGGCTTCTACATCGCCCAGCTGACCTATATGGTGGGTGTGGCTGCCGGAGGTGTGATGGTGGTGATGCCCTATTACCTGCACGACTACAAGGCGTTTGGCCGCATCACCATCCTGGGTGAATTCCTGGCCATCGCCTCCCTGATCGTCTGCATGCTGAGCGTTGTGGTCGACTTGGGGCAGCCGATGCGGCTTTTTAACGTGATCATCCATTTCTCGCCCCATTCCATGCTGTTCTATGACATGATCGTCCTCAACGGCTACCTGTTTCTGAATCTGGTCATCGGCTGGAATGTGCTGCAGGCCGAACGCAACGGCACCCACTATCCCAAATGGGTGACGCCCTTGATTTACCTTTCCATTCCGTTCGCCATCAGCATCCACACGGTGACAGCGTTTCTTTACTGCGGCCTGCCCGGACGCCATTTCTGGCTGACAGCCATCCTGGCCCCGCGTTTTCTGGCCTCGGCTTTTGCGGCCGGACCGGCCCTGCTGGTTCTGTTGAGCCTCATTATCCGTAAAGTGTCGAATTTCGACCCCGGCCGGGAACAGATCCAGACGCTGGCTAAAATCATTACCTATGCCCTCATCGCCAATTTGTTTTTCTTCGGCTGTGAGATCTTTGTCGCGTTTTACAGCAACATCCCCGGCCATATGGACCACATCAAATATCTGTTTGTCGGTATGCATGGCCATGGGGTTCTGGTGCCCTGGATGTGGACCTCCATGGCTCTGATGGTGCTGGCCCTCATTCTGCTGATTCCACCCATCACCCGCCATAACGAAAGTGTTTTGGCGGTGGCCTGCGTCATGCTGTTCATTGGCGCCTGGATCGACAAAGGCCTTGGCCTGATCTCGGCTGGCTTCGTGCCCAATCCATTGCACGAGGTCAATGAATACATGCCGACTTTTCCGGAGGTCATGATCACCATCGGTGTCTACGCCATCGGTGCCCTTGTCCTGACCATCCTTTACAAAGTAACCATCGGTGTAAAGGAAGAAGTCCGGGCCTAGACATTCACATCATTTACAAACCATCGCGGGCGCCATTCCAGTTTGGAATGGCGCCCGTTTTTTTTCCATAGCCCCCATCTTCAGCCATGGGGGGCATCTTAATCCATCTTAAATCGGTGGACTCCGGTATAGATCCAAAGGCCTCCGCCGGGCCTGCGTGACGCCAGGGCCATGTTCAGGCTCTCGGCGAGGGCCACCGCCAGCGCGGTCGGTCTTGAAATGGCCACGATAATAGGAATGCGGGCACAGGCCGCCTTCTGGACGAGCTCGTAACTGATGCGCGAGGAAAGGACGACCACGGCCGCCTCCGGCAACCGGTGATCGAGAAACAACCGGCCGATGGCTTTATCCAGGGCATTATGGCGGCCGACATCCTCGGCAGCAACCAGACGTTCGCCAGTACCGTCATGAATGGCGGCGGCGTGGGCCGCCCTGGTCTTGTCACGCAGGGGCTGATGACGATGAAGGCTGGATAACGCTTCTGCGGCCCGCGCAATGGGAAGGGGCACGGCATCGGCCATCGGCCGGATCTCCGTGTTAAGATCCTGGATGAGCTCTTTGCCGCACAGGCCGCAGCCCGTCTGGCTGATGTAAGCCCGCCGATCGCCTTTTTGATCCAGCCGAAGAGCGCCGTCTTCCGTAAGGGTCACGGTGACGGTATTGGTATCAGATCCGTCACAGAATGCCATTTGGGCAATATCTGCCGGTTCACGCACAAGCCCCTCTCCCAGGCAAAGACCTGCGGCATGGGCCAGTTCATCCCCGGGCGTCCGCATAATGACCACGTAAGGACGGCCCTGCACCCGAATGGAAAGGGGTTCTTCGGCGATCATCTCCAGGTTTTCAGATTCGACCGTCCGGGTCCCGGATGACCAAGACAATACCGTGGAAGCAGCAAAACGACACATGCCATGTTTCCTTTAATTCTGTTTACCAAACCGTTGGATCGTTGCAAGCCATAATGGCCAGAGGTTTTAAGCCTGTTGTCCGATAATTGTCAACGACGACTGCGCAATCGCGGCCTCAACCTGGATTGCCCTGCACAGGGCGCGATTATCTCACTTTTTGCTTGACAAGACTCGCGAATAAAGTAATATTCCCTGATTTTGAGATCGTTAAAAAGTATTTTTACCGGAAGCACGGTTTTACAAAGCGACCGGCATGAGGAAGAGCCTGTACCGGCTCGCATGGTAAAAGGAGGCGTTCATGTACGCTGTGGTCAAATCAGGCGGAAAACAATATAAAGTCCAGGAAGGTGAAACCCTCCGCGTGGAGAAGCTTGCCGGTGAAGTCGGTGCCGAAATCGCTTTCGACGATGTATTGATGTTTTCCGACGGAGAAAATGTGCAGGTCGGCACCCCGACTCTCGAAAATGTCACGGTCAAAGGCACCGTTGTCGAGCAGGGGCAGGCCAAAAAGGTTATCGTTTTCAAATACAAACGCCGTAAACGGTATCGCCGTAAGCAGGGACATCGTCAGCAGTATACCGCGGTCAAAGTCGACAGCATCACGTCCAATTAGTCCTTCATCGAATCGACTCGGCGTAAGGAGTAGCACGCATGGCACATAAAAAAGCAGGTGGTAGTTCCAAAAACGGCCGCGACAGTAACGCCCAAAGGCGCGGTATTAAACGTTATGGGGGTGAAAAGGTTCGGGCCGGCAATATTCTGGTTCGTCAGTTGGGAACCAAAATTCATCCCGGTAACAACGTGGGGATGGGCAAGGATTATACCCTGTTTGCCAAAATAGACGGCATTGTGGCTTACGAACGTCTAGGACGGGCCAGGAAAAAAGTCAGCGTTTATGACGCGTGAAATTCATTGACGAAGCAACCATTACCGTTCAGTCCGGGGACGGGGGGCGCGGATGCCTGAGCTTCCGGCGCGAAAAGTTCGTTCCCCGCGGCGGACCGGACGGTGGTGACGGGGGCAAAGGTGGCGATGTCGTTCTGGTCACGAGCCACCGCAAACGCACGCTGCAGCAATTTCGATTCAAACGTCAATTCAAAGCCGCCAACGGTGGCCATGGTCAGGGATCCCAAAAAACCGGCCGCAACGGCGCCGACCTCATTCTTGAAATACCGCCGGGCACGCTCATACTGGATGCGGATACCGGAATGCTGATCACAGATATGGCCCGGGCGGATGAACGGTTCATTCTTGCCCGGGGCGGTCGCGGCGGGCTTGGTAATACGCGGTTCAAATCTTCCACCAACCGGGCCCCCCGACACGCCCAACCGGGTGAACCCGGCACATGCCTGAAGATCAAACTGGAACTCAAGCTGCTGGCCGATGTCGGCATTATCGGTTTGCCGAACGCCGGGAAATCGACCCTTGTCCGTGCCATCTCAGCCGCCCGCCCCAAAACTGCCGACTACCCATTTACCACGCTGAATCCCCATCTGGGCGTCGTTCGAACCGAATGGGCCGAGCCGTTTGTTGTGGCCGACATTCCCGGCCTGATTGACGGCGCGCACCAGGGCGCCGGTCTGGGTCATCGCTTTCTGAAACACATCGAACGCACCCGGATTCTCGTCCATTTAATTGATGCGGATGGCATTGATCCCGAACAGCCGCTGGCCGCCCTGGAAACCGTCAATCGGGAGCTGGCCCTCTATAAAGCGTCCCTCGGCGGCAAACCCCAGATCGTGGTTCTCAGTAAAATGGACCGCCCCGGCGCCGAACAGAAAGCCGCGTGCTTTCGAAACGCCTTGCCGGACAGAGAAATCCTGTTGATTTCCGCACAAAATGCGGAGGGTCTCGATCAGCTGAAATCCAAAATCACACAACTTCTGGACAGTGAATAGAACCGTGAATCGCACGCGCCCTTTTACCGCAGCCCGCCGCGTCGTCGTTAAAATCGGCAGCAACGTTCTCACGCGGGATCAGGGCTTGAACCTACCGGTCATCGAATCGATCAGCCACGAAATCTGCCGGTTGATCGATTCCGGCCGCGAAGTCATCCTGGTCTCCTCCGGCGCCATGGCCGCCGGTATGCGCAAAATGGCCCTGGCCAAACGCCCGGAAGCCATCCCGGCCCGGCAGGCGGCGGCCGCGGTGGGCCAGGCCGGATTGATCCTGGCCTATGAAGAGGCTTTCGCCCGGGATGACATGAAGGTCGCCCAGATCCTTCTCACCGCCGATGATATGACCAACCGCAAACGCTATTTGAATGCCCGCAATACCCTCAACACACTTTTGGAATGGGGCGTCGTACCCGTCATCAATGAAAATGACACGGTGATGGTAGAGGAGATCAAGTTCGGCGACAACGACAATTTAGCTGCCGTTATCGCTCTCCTCATGGATGCCGATCTGTTGATCAATCTGACGGACATCGATGGCCTCTATGATAAAGACCCACGGGTCTTTGCCGATGCCGAACTGCTGCCGGAAGTCAACACCATCGGAAAGAATATCGAACGGTATGCCGGCGATATCCCCGGCACCCTCGGCACTGGCGGCATGCTGACCAAAATAAAAGCGGCCCGCAAGGTGACGGCCGCCGGTATTCCCATGGTCATTGCCAACGGCACGCATCCCGAGATATTGCAACGCCTTTTCAGGGGAACGTCGACCGGAACCTTTTTCATCCCCCGCCAAGAGCGCCTTTCCAGCCGTAAATGCTGGCTGGCCTTTTCGCTGAAACCCAAAGGGGCCATTATCATCGATGACGGTGCCACAAAGGCCATCAAAGGAAGGGGCAAGAGTCTGTTGCCCAGTGGCATCGAGCGTGTTATCGGAGAATTCGGTGTCGGCGACCCTGTCCAGCTCATAGACGGTGCCGGACAAATTCTCGGCAACGGACTGGTCAACTACAGCGCCGGTGACATTCGGAAAATCCAGGGGTTGAAAACAAGCCAAATCATGGACTGCTTGGGCGAAAAGCCCTATGACGAAGTCATACACCGGGACAACCTGGTGCTTACGGAAACAACCACCAACTAATACCAGGGCTTTCCTGGAACAGGATACCGGAAAGCCTTGAAAGTTATTGGGCTGATCGCTTCGGCAAACCATTATGACCAAAAAAATCGGTATCTTTGGGGGAACGTTCAACCCCATTCATCTGGGGCATCTGCGCTCGGCGATTGAACTTCGCGACGGATTTGGTCTCGACGCTGTCTACCTGATCCCTTCGGCAAGCCCGCCCCATAAAGGGACGGCCGAACTGGCGCCTGCCCGTGATCGCATGGAAATGGTACGACAGGCCATCAAAGGTCATGCCGGGCTGCGGGTCTCTGATATCGAACTCAAACGACAGGGACCGTCTTTTACCATCGACACGGTGTGCGCCTTTCGCAAACATCTGTCGGAAGACGCCTGGCTCTACCTGATTATGGGCCTGGATGCTTTTTTGGAAATTGAGACCTGGAAGTCCTATCAGGACCTGCTCCACATCATCCCCCTGATCGTCATCAATCGTCCCGACCATCAGGGCCGGCTAAAACCGTCCGTCAGCAATGCCGTGTCGACCCTGCTGGAACATAGCACCTTGCAGGGCTATGAATGTTCCATGGACACGCCCTGCTTTACGCATTGCGAAAAACAACCCATATTTGTCTATAACGTGACCGCCATGGAAATCTCATCGACCCGGATTCGCGAAATGATTCGTCACAGCCAGGCGATCGACTTCCTCGTCCCCGAAACGGTCCGTACGTATATCCAGGCTAAAGGACTCTACCAATGAGTGACATTCATGATCCCCAACTGAACCACTTCGTGAAAGCCGTGCTGGGGAAGAAAACACTCAGCGTCGTGATGCTGAACGTCGGAGACCTTACGTCTCTGGCCGACACGTTCATCATCTGCAGCGGCCGGTCCAACCGCCAGGTTACCGCCATTGCCGAGCACGTTCGAACGGATCTGAAAAAGCAGGGCATCGCCCCCCTCAGCATCGAAGGCCTTAAAGAGGGACATTGGGTGTTGATGGACTATGGCAACGTGGTCATTCATGTTTTCTACGACCCGGTACGCAGCTTTTATGATCTCGAAGGCCTCTGGGCGGATGCGCCCCGCATCAGCACGCCGGCACTGGAAGACTGGAATCGGCAGCAGGCCGACGTGGATAGGCCCTTTGAATAACCCGCTTACCCGACGACAAGGACCGCATGACACCATCATCACCGCCACCGACCATAGAGGATTACCTCACCGGCAATCTCATTCCCGACGTGGGGGCCGAAAGCCACCGCCAAACCCTGCTCCGGTTTCTCGTCGAGGAAAAAGGATATGCCCGGAACACCTTGTGGGTGGATGCGCCGATCCGTATCACCATCGCCGGCAGCCCCTATCATGCTAAAATTGATCTGATCGTGCAGGCCGGCGATCCACCGGCGCCGTTCATGGCCTTCAAGTGCTGTGCCGGCTCCCTGGGATCCCGGGAGAGGGAGATTGTGGCGGCTGCCAGGATTTTCGGCCCGACACCGATTCCTTTGGCCGTGGTTTCGGACGGACAGGACGCCATTGTCCTGGACACGGCCAGCGGCAAATCCATTTCTCGCGGTTTAAAAAGCTTGCCTGCGCCCCGGGAAGCGGAAAAGAGGCTGGCCGACATGACCCCGGCGCCCTATCCGCCAGACCGAATGAAACGGGAAAAACTGATCTTTCGCACCTACGACCTGGACAATGTCAATATCATTCGCCCGGAGGCCAAACCATAGGCACGGAAGAGGCCAAAGCACACGATACAAAAAGCCGACCCGGAATTCACCCTTAATCCAGATCGGCTTTTTTCATGCTGTTCACAGGAAACAGCCCGGGAATGTGCCTATTCGCCGGCAACATCTTTCCCGCAATGTTTGCAAACCTTGGCCCGCTGTTTGATGATCTCCGCACAGAAGGGGCACTCCCGGGTAAAAAAACGGGCGTGGATCTTGGCCACACTTTCATCGACCTGCTGCTGGATCAGCTCGTTGCCCACCTTGAAACTGCGCAGGGGCTCGATGACTTCAAGCTCGCCGACATCTCCCAGCATCTCGGCCGCCTTCATGCGCACCCGCGGCGGTTCGGCCGGGTCCAAGAGCAACCGCAACATGGTGGGGCCGTCTTTTTCCACATAGCAGGTCGCCAGGATATTGAACCCTTTCTTGGTGGCCGCCTTTAAGGCCTCTTCCTGGGCCAGCACCTGATCGTCGATCATCTGACCGGTGCCCCCTTGGGGGCTGAAGACCGGCATGAACTCGAATACCTCGGTGCCCGGGTAATTCATGCAGCGGTAGGATGCCCGATGGGCATAGGTTTCCTCCATATGCTCCCAGCCGTTGACATAGGCCGGGCATTCATCGTTGAAGCACACAAACAGGAACGGTTCGCCCCATCCCAGACCATCACTGAAATTGATGGGCGGCACCTCCCACAGGCTCATCTCAACCTTGCAGTGGGGACACAGGGGTTTTTTCAACTTTATCACGCGCTCGAGCACTTGTTCGCGGGTCTCGAATGCCATTTGTAAAACCTCCGATTCAGTATTCACTCCGGTAGCAAAAATTGCAACTATCGACCAGTTCGGCCCAAAGATCAAGTTAAAGCTGAATCCCTTGATGTCAAACTGTTTTCAGGCGTGCACGGTCTCCGGGGGAGCCTTTCTCTCCGGCTTGATCCCAACAGAACGATATATTATGGTGAATACGGGCCGCATGGGGCCTGTCGACCATCAACCGAGGAGGACGCTATTGGATAAAGACTACGTGCCAATCGAAGACCTGAAATCGTTTGCGATTGATTTTATCCAGAAGGCCGGGGAGGAAGCCCTTGAATTCTACGGCCGGGGGGCACCCCAGGTCAAATTCGACGAAACGCTCATCACCAAGGCGGAGCTGCACCTGAACCAGCTTTTCCAACAGGCCCTTAAAGCCCGATTCCCTGAACACGCTTTCTATGAAGGCCAAAGCCCGGACGAAGCTTACACGCACGAAGCCAAACGCTATGTCTGGATTTTCGATCCCCTGGACGGCATGTCCAACTTTATGGCCGGCATTCCGGTTTGGGGCATGTCTATTGCACTGCTGGACAACAAGTGGCCTGTTTTGGGCGCCTTTTATATGCCGGCCACCGGCGATTTGTTCCACGCTTTAGCCGGTCAGGAAGCATTCCGCGGCACCCAGGCCATTCATGTCTCATCCCAGGAGAGTATCAACGACGAAAGTGTGCTGCTGACGTTTTCACGCTTTCACCAGTACTACCAGAATGGATTCCCCGGCAAACAGCTCAACCTCGGCTGCACTTCCGCCCATATCTGTTACGTGGCCATGGGGTGCGCGGAGGCCGCTCTCATCGCCAATGAATCCTACCAGGACCTGGCTGCCGTGCGGGTTATCATGGAAGCGGCCGGCGGGCATTTCATGCGCCTGGACGGCTCGAAATTCCCCATCGCCGAATACTTGGATGGCCAGACCGCCGATATCCATCTGCTTGCCGTGCCAACCGCGCTTTTTGCCCAGGTCAATCGCTGCCTGAAAAAATTGCTCTGATTCAGGCACCACTCCCGTAGCGGACTTCAGGGAACGCCTTTGCAGCCCCTTTCGAGCCCCCGGGACAGCATGTCATTCAAAAACTGCTGCAGCTCGCGGGGACCGAAGGTGGCCGCAACCCGTTCGGTGCGCATGCTGACAGGACGACGGTGCACAATCCCTTCCCGAACCTTGCCCACATAGACCACGATGTCCAGTTCCAGGACCATGCGGGTATGCATGAGGCGTTTTTCGGCATCGCAACGCAGCCGCTCGATCTCGCCCCCGATAAAGACATCGAAGGCATCGGAAAGGGTCAGCATCCGGTCCGGCGAAAAATCCCATCCCTTTAAATCACCGGGTTCACCGCCCTTCTGCCGGACGAGTTCTGTGGCCATGCGGGTCACCGCACGGGCAACGTCGTCCGGACTCGACACATACCGCTCTCGCTCACCGTGCCCCAATTGACGATAACCGATCACATGGCGATCGGCTTCGTTGCGCCGGTCATAAAACGGCTGGATGCCGACGGACGTCACTTGATCCGTTTCCGGCTGAACAGCGCCACGATACGCCATCTGCACCGGATGGGTGATGGGAGTGGCGCAGGCACCCAACAACAGCGCCAGGGCCACCCCTAACGCCAACCTCATTGGCCGCAATTGTTCACGCATGTGAGCATCTCCTTTTCAACGTCAAGGGCAGACGCCGCGGGCAACTCCGTGTCCACAATGGCCGCACCGTCCGTCAGATGAACCAGATTAGATCGTTCCGTGCGCCAGGGCAAGGCCTCCAACGGTTGATCCCTGACCGACCGCACCGGCGGCAGCGGTGCCACTTGATCCACGGTGAGGGTCAACGCGCCCCAATCCGTCTCCACCCGACCGGTCAGCAGATAGGGTCGGCCCCAATCCAGCATGTGGCAGAACCGGCGGTAGACCGCCGGGAAAAACGTGGTTTCAATGATATCGGTTTCATCCTCGAACGTCAGAAACTCCATGGGATCACCCTGCTTGGTGTGCACCACCTTGCCGGCAACAAACCAGCCGCCAAAATGGACCCGGCTCCCTTGCCAGCCGCCCATATCGATGGCTTTGACGGTTTGCCGGGCTGCCAGCATGTCGCTGTAAAGGGTTATGGGGTGTCGGTCGCACAAAAAGCCCAGAACGGCAAATTCCCGCCGGAGGCGCGCCAAGGGATCTTCATCCGGCAAGTCGGGTAGAACATTCCGTGCCGGGAAATCAAACAGGGCGTCCCGCCGCGGCTCCCGCGCACAACGGCCCTGCCATTCGGCCAGTGTCCACATCAATCCCGCACGGCCGCCGTCCGACGCCAGGGCATCCAGCGCCCCGCAGCGTATCAGGGCCCGGGCCTCGGCTTCGTCCGGGCGGACACGCATCAGAAAATCCATGATATCGCGAAACGGTCGGCTTCGGCGGGCGGCAACGATGCGGTCTGCCGTGGCAATCCCCAGCCCGCCAACGGCCTGCAGGCCCACCCGCACGGTCTGCCCCCGGCCGATCCATTGCCGATCACTCGCGGTCACGTCCGGCGGCAGAATGTTCAGTCCCATCCGCCGCGCCTCGGACACATAGGCAAAGGTGGCATAATAGCCCCCCTGATTGCTGATGACCGCCGCCATGAACTCGGCAGGGTGGTGCACCTTGAGATAGGCGGCTTGAAACGATACCCGGGCATAGGATGCACTGTGGGGTTTGCAGAACGAATAGCCGCTGAAACTCATCATCATGTCCCATATTGCCTGGGTCGTGGAAGCGACGATGCCCCGGGCCCGGGCACCGGCAAAAAACCGCGACCGGAAATCCTTTAGATGGTAAGCGCGATCCTTTTTGGACATCACCTTGCGCAGGCGATCCGCCTCGGCATGGGAAAAACCCGCCAGGGCGACCGCGGCCCGGGATACGTCCTCCTGATACACCATGATGCCGAAGGTTTCGGCCAACACATCGGTCAGCAGGGGATGGATGGGATCCCAGGCCCCGCCGTGAAGGCGTCGGATATACTCCTGAATGAATTCATTGGCTGCCGGGCGAATGATGCTGCTGTGAATGACGAGATGATCGAAATCGCCCACCCCCGCTTTTTTTTGCAGAAGCCGCATGGCCGGGCTTTCAATATAAAAACAGCCCATGGTCTTGCCCAGGGCCACGGCTTCCTGGGTGGCAAAATCATCTTCCGGTTCCCATTGCCGCTCGTCGAAATGGCTCCCACCGGCCCGGACATGGGCCAACGCATCCCGGATCACCCCCAGGCTACGGTTGCCCAGCAAATCGATTTTGACCAGACCGGCGTCTTCGGTGGCATCCTTTTCCCACTGGATGATCGGCACCCCTTTGGCCGCCCGCTGCACCGGAACGTAACGGTCGACCCGCTCCGGGGTAATCACCACTCCGCCGGCGTGCACCGACAGATACCGGGGAATGCCCACAAGACGCTCGGCATAGGACAGAATTTCCGGCCAGGGTTCCGGAAACCCCAGCGCCCTGGCCTCCGGCCGGCGCCGAACCGCGGTCAGCAGCGCTTCTGAAGGACCATCCACCCGCCAGTACCAGGGCAGGCGGCGGGTCACCCGACCGATCTCCCCCTCAGTCAAACCATACACCCGGGCCGTTTCCCGCACGGCCATGCGGGGCTGAAAGCGGATATGATTGCACACCATGGCGGCGTGACGCCCGTAGGTGGCCAGCACGGACGCCTGGACCGCATCACGCTCGTCCCAGGCGAAGTCCACATCAATATCGGGAGGATCGCTGCGGCCGGGATTCAGGAAGCGCTCGAAATAAAGGTTGTGCTTGATAGGACACACGTTGGTGATGTCCAGGCAGTAAGCCACCAGCGAAGCCGCCCCCGAGCCCCGGCCGCAGGTTCGCGAACTGGGCCGCACGATGTCGCGCACCACGAGAAAATAGGCGGAAAACCCCATCCGGGCGATCACCTGCAGTTCATGCTCCAGCCGCTCCACCACCGGCTCGGACAATTCCTCGCCGTAGCGGCGCCGGGCCCCCCGATAGGCGGCCCGGCGCAAGGCGGCGTCCGGATCGATGCGGCGATCACCCTTGGACGGCCAGGGCGGCATGACCAGGCCGAACTCCGGACCGGTAAAAGACAGTTCCTCGGCCAGGGTTGCCGTCACCGCAAGGGCTTCGGGACAGGTGGCAAACCGCTGCCGGTAGCGCTCGGGTGGCGCCAGCCAGGCGTCGGCCGGCGCAACCTGATCGGCCGGAAGGCGGCTTAGGGATGTTCTCCGGTCAATGGCCCGCAGAAGCCGATGGACGGAATGCGTGTCCGGCTCCAGGAAAAAACTCCCCGGTGTCGCCACCACCGGCACTCCCCGGCGCCGGGCCAGCCGCCGCAAGGGATGGGATGTCGCCAGCGGTTGCCGCGGCATGGCCGCCGCCACCCGGACCCCGGCATCATGCCAGGCCGCCAAAAGGCCGGGATCCCGGGTCAGCACCACCAGGCCCTCGGCCCGATCCGGCAGAGCGGCCGCCAGCGAAAATCCGCGATCCATGTGCCGGGCCGTCAGGAGACGACAGAGGTTGCTGTAGCCGACCGCGTTGGCCACCAGGCAAACCGCCCGACCCCGGCGGCCGGGATCCGTCACCTCCGCCCCCACGATGGGTTGAAGGCCTTCCCGCCGACAGGCCGCCAGAAAAGGCCACAATCCGTACAGATTGTCGGTATCCGTGAGCGCCAGACGTGTATAGCCCATGCGCCGCGCCGCCCGCACGAGCCGGCCCACCGAAGCGGTGCCCCACATCAGGGAATAATGGGATCGTACGGTCAACGGCACCATGGAAACACGCCTTTCTCGCCTTTCGGCAAAAACTTCGGCGGCTTCGTAAAATGGTCAAGATCAAGGCGCACAAGCTCTGAGGAGTGAGGCGTACATCCGTACGCCGCAGCGACGAAGAGCGCCGTGCAACGCCGAGATTGGCCATTTTACGAAGCCGCCAGGGTGCGGCCGACACTTACCGCATCCCTCCCGAATCGCTGGCGGATGCTGTCCAGTGCGGCCACCAGCTGCGCTTGTCGGCCATCCACGGCGGTATCGGTCGGAAACAATTCCCGTTGGGCCGGCGGAAAAGTCAGCCGGTCGCAGATCAATCGCAGGTGGCGGATCCGTACCCGGCGGCGCCAGGCCAGATAGAGCACGGCGCGGGCGGTTGCGAACAGGCTCATGTCGTTCGCGGTGGCCGGCTGCACCGCACGCTGACGGATGCAGCGCCGGCCGTCGGAAAAATCCAGCCCGACAGCCACCCGCCGGGCTGCAAGGCATCGGCGCCGCAGGGTATGCCCGGCGCTTTCCACCAGGGCATAAAGAGCGCCCTCGATCACGGGAACCCCGTGGGCATCTTCGTCAAAGACATGATCCCGCACCACGCGGGGCGGTTTTTGACCCGCGGGCCGGACCGGCGACCGGTCAATGCCCCGAACCGCCTCGTACAGACCAAAGGCCCGCCGGCCGAAGGGCACCTGCAACGCCTCCAGCTCCAGAGCGGCCACCTGGCCGGCCTGGCGGAAATTGAAATCCCCCAGCCGCACCAGATCCTGGCGCTCGATGCCCGGCACCAGCAAAAGGGGCACCGGGGCCAGCAACCGCGCCTCCTGACCGGCGTCGACAATGCATTCTCCATCCGGCTTCACCAGCCGGGTGGCAACCTTGGCCACAAGCTTGTTGGGCGCGACAGCCCATACGGGCTCCAGGCCCAAATCCGTCCGGGCCTGACGGCGCAGACGCCAGGCCACATCCACCGGCGGCCCGAAAAGGCGGCTGGTTCCGGTAACGTCCATAAACAGGTGACCGTCCGCCTCGCCCGGTTCGATCAGCGGCGAATAGGGCTGTGCCCGGCGGACAAGCGCCTGCATGACCTGTTCGTAGCGGGCCGGGTGGGGCGGCAAAACATGGGCGTCCGCGCACAACCGTTCCGCTTGGCGCAGGGCCATGCCCTTGCGAACGCCGGCTTGGTAGGCTTCCTCGCTCATGTCATACACCACCGCCCGGGCGACACCTTCGGGCGCAACGATAACCGGGCGTTCCCGCAGGCGTCGGTCCAGAGCACGTTCCACCGCCACGGCAAAATCGGCCACATTTATATGGATGATGTGTCGACCCACGCAGGATCCCCCGTCAGGCCCTGTTCGGCCAGCAAAGCCGTCAGCTGTCGGGCGTTGGCCGGTGCCTGGGCCCGTACGTGGTTGTTGAAAAATACCAGCCCGCGGCGGGCGTGTCCGGTCATGGCGACGAAACGCGTTTCCGCCCAGTCTTTCAGCTCCGACAGGCCGTAACAGTAGTCGAACTGTTTCTGCATGTTGCCCGAACGCCAGCCCGCCGCGTTGCGGCCGTGAAACCGCACGTAAAACAGCTCCGGGTTGGTGACCACATCCAACGAAGGGAAAAGATGAGGGAGCGGCGGGGCATCCACGGCCACGAGGGTCACCCGGCGTTTTTCCAACTCCGCGAACACCCGGTCCGCGGCCCACGAACGATGCCGGAACTCCACCGCCAGGGGCAGTCCGGCAAGTTCGTCCAGCAGGGCGGCCAGGTAGTGGCGGCGCGGGTGCGTCCGCTCGAACGAGGCCGGCAGTTGCAGCAAAACCGCCGCCAGCTGCCCGGCCAGAACCAGGGGCGCCAATCCATCCCGGTAAAGGGCCACCTGCCCGCGCCACTGGCCGCGATCCACCTCGTGGGTCATGGTTCGCGTCAGTTTCACCGCAAACCGAAAATCCGCCGGCACCTGACGCCGCATGCGATCGATGGCCGGAGCCCTCGGCATCTGGTACCAGGTGTAGTTCAACTCGGCGGCGGCAAACCGCTGGGCATACAACGTCAGCATTCCCCCCGGCCGGGTGCCGCGCGGATAAAATCCGGCATCCGCCCATTCCGGATAGGAATAACCGCTGGTGCCCACCCGCACAGGGCCGGCGGCGGATTCCCGTGGCTGCATGGTCTTCCTGTTCCTCTTCAACGAATCGATGCGGGCCCCCGCTGCAGCCCGATCACCTTGCCCTGTACCAGCACCTCATTAAACGTGTACCGCAGCACCGGATAAGCGCTGTTCTCCGGCCGCAGTTCAACATGGTCCCCGTGGAGGAAAAACCGTTTGACCGTGGCTTCCTCCCGATCGATCAGGGCCACCACAATTTCACCGTTGCGGGCATACTGCCGGGGTTCGCAAATGACCAGATCCCCATCCAGAATACCGGCGTTCCGCATCGAGTCCCCTTTCACCCGCAGGGCAAACAGGTCGTGCCCTGGGAACAGGGCCGCATCGATCACCACGCTGCCGTCCCATTCCTCCTGGGCATACATGGGCCGACCGGCTGTAATCCGTCCGATCAGGGGCACCTCCCGCCAACGCTGGCTGCCGGCGATTCCCCGCGCCCGGTTCAGCAACAGCAGATTCCGGCTGTAACGGCCCTCGCGTCGCACGGCGCCTTTCTGTTCCAACGCTTTCAGGGTCTGGGCTACGGCCGCGTGACTGACGCCGAGATCCGCGGCGGCCTCCCGCAGACTCGGGGCACGGCCGTGCTGTTTGATTTGCTGGTCCAGGTAATCAAGCAGTTGCTGCTGTTTTACGGTATAGTCCGGTCGCATGGTGCCTCCCCCTGGCATAAACCCTGCCTAACAAACAATAGGGGGCCGCGCCCTCAATGTCAATGTAAATGTAAATATAATGTATATAATGTAATGAATACGGCGGGCGTCATCGTCGGCGTCGGTAAAACGACGCACAATTTTCCATAAAGACAAACGCTCCCCGGCCCGACGCCCTGAACCGACGATAGGTGGCACCCTGGCGTTCACCAGGGTAACCGCAGGTGCCTGACGAATCAGGACGCGGCCGCCCTCTGGAGATCAGGGGACGAATCCGCGGCGTCAAAGGCCTCGTTCAGGGCCAGCCGGGCGGCTCGTGCCAGGGCTTTTAATGAAACCGGTTTTTGGAGGTAGTGTCGGATGCCGATATCCGCCGCCGCCTCTGGTGACAGCGCCTCGCTGAACCCGGTACAAAGAATGATGGGTAGACCCGGGCGCCGCTTGAGGACTTCGGTGGCCAGTTCAGCGCCCGTCATATGGGGCATGGTCTGATCGGTAATGAGCATATCAAAGGTATCCGGCGCCTGCCGGAAGGCGTCCAGGGCATCGGAACTGCTGTTGATGGCCGTGACGTCATACCCCAGACGCTCCAATATCTGTTTCTGCATGCCCAAAAGCTGCGGCTCGTCGTCCACCAGCAGGATATGCTCATGACCCAAAGGGATGACGTCCGTGGTTTCATGGAGGGTCGTTTCGTGCACCCTTTCCAACCGTGGAAAGTACACACGAAAGGTGGTGCCTTGGCCCAGCGTACTGGCGACCGCGATGTGCCCCTGGTGGCGTTTGACGATGCCGTGCACCATGGAAAGCCCCATGCCGGTACCTTCGGCCGGCCCCTTGGTGGTAAAATAGGGCTCGAATATCCGATCGATAATCGCCTGATCGATGCCGTGACCGGTATCTTCGACGCGAAGGCAGACATAGGCGCCGGGGAGCACGTCCCGGGGCGGCAATTCCGTCGTCTTGTCGAAGACCTGCTGGGACAACGTGACGTCAAGCCGCCCGCCCTGTTCACGCATGGCCTGGTAGGCGTTGGTGCAGAGATTGACCACCAACTGGTGAATCTGGGTGGAATCCCCCATCACCGAGCCGGTCTCATCGTCAAGCCGCACCTGGATATCGATCGTCGACGGCAGTGAAGAGCGCAGGAGCTTCATGGACTCCTGCACCACGGGCCGCAGGCTCATGGGCTTCATTTCCTGGCTGCCCTGACGGCTGAAGGTCAGGATATGGCGCACCATCTCCTTGGCCCGATGGGCAGCCGCAAGAACTTCTTCCAGGTTGGCCCGGGTTTGGCTGTTTTCAGGCAATTCCCCGGCGGTCATCTCGGTGAACCCGATAATCGGCGACAAAATATTGTTGAAATCGTGGGCAATGCCGCCGGCTAAAGTTCCAATGGATTCCATTTTCTGGGCCTGGCGGAGTTGGTTTTCGAGTTGCAGCTTTTCTTCCTCGGCACGTTTGGACGCGGTGATGTCCTGAACAACCCCCGAAACCAGAGGTTCATGACCGTCCCCCCTGAATATGAGCTCCGCTTTGGAGTGCAGCCATACGGTCGGATTGTCGCCAACTCGCCGAATCCGGAAAACAACATCGTATTCCACATTGCGATGCAGCAGGGCATCGAGCGCCTGGCCCATTCGGGCGCGGTCCTCCTCCAGAATGATTGACCGTACGGTCTTCAGGGAAACAGTTGCGGCTTTCCTTTCGAGGCCGTATAGCCGGAACCACTCCTCGGAGCCCCGGATGGTTTGGGTCGCGGGGTCAAACTCCCAATGGCCCACATGGGCCATTGCCTGGGCCTTGCGCAAGCGCTGTTCGCTGGCCCGGAGGGCTTGTTCGGACGCAATCCGTTCCGAGATGTCCCGGAAATTCAACAGGATGCCGTTAATGCGCTCCGCATCGAGCATGTTGACCGCGATCATCTCGATATAGCGGTGGGTGCGATCTTGGGCACGTATGCGGCAGCGGATGGTACGGGATGCACCCGGAGATTCCAGCAGTCGCTTCATTTTCCGGCGGACACGGGCTTGATCTTTCGGGTGGATGAGATCCAGGCTGTCCGTTCCCAATAACACTTCCGGTTTCCAGCCAAAACGGTGCGTAATGCTGGGGCTGTTGTAGCGAATGATGCCCTTTGCATCCAGAATCGCAATGACATCGGAAATATTGGCAATCAGAGTGCGGAATTTTTCGTCACTCTCGCGCAGGGCGCTTTCCACCCGTTTGCGATCATTGATCTCCGCTTTGAGTTCCTGATTGGATTGAGCGATGATGGCCGTGCGTTCCGTCACCCGTTGTTCCAGATTCTCTTTGGCTTTTTGAAGCGCCTGTTCATTTTCTTCAACCGTCTGCATCAACCGGGTATATTTTTGAATGGTGATGGAAATCATCGCCAGAGAAAAACCGAAAACGCCATATTCCATCAAAAACTGGACCGTGGGCATGCCGAGGGTTGCCAGAATGTCGTGAAGCGCCAGAAGGAACCAGACAAAAAAACCGGCCACCAGCGCCCGTGCCCCGACGACCCTGCGGCGCGCGGCCGGCCACCAGATAAAAACAACCGCCACCGCCTGGATGAAAACCATTATAAAAAAAGCGATGCCCAGGGGACCGAGTTCCGGTTCAATATAAGGCCGCGAACTCCAAAGAAAGGAACGTTTGACAAACGTGACGTCAATGATCAGGTCGGTAAAGCAAATCAAGACCAAATAGAGTCCTGTCAGGGGCGTCAGAACGACAGATGCCCAGCGATTTCGGCGGCCCAGAAACCCATCGGTAAACCGATAAATCGCCAAAACCATGAGTGGGAATACCGTAAACTGGACTTTTTCGCATAGCCAGGTTCCGGTCCCGGCGTGAAGATTGGATTGAAAAAAGACCGCCACCGCATAGACGGCCGTCAGAAAGGAGAGGATCGCCCCCCAGCGGTTCCAGGTGAATTCCGGCCGTCGGCAAGCCACAAGCCCCTGAAATAGAGCAAATGTGAGGCAGAGAACCGCTACCGCTATCGAGCCCGCGGATGATATGGTAATGGTTTCAAATGGCATATGGTTTCGCTTAGTCGGCACGCTGTTGGGGGCATTGTACCACGCGCCTCATGTCATCCTATACACTGGTTGATGGCATACCCCTGTGAAGTTATCGCCCCTAAAGCCAAAAACTTTAATGGCCGGGCATAAAGATGCCAACCCGGCGTCAAGAACGTCACCCAATGCAAAAACCCTTTCTAACGGCATGGTTCCATTTAGCCATACGCATCACCGCCGAAATTGGGCGTGTAAAACCATTGGACTTCGCGGGATAATTCCATTAGGGTTGAGCCAGGTATTTCCCTCCGCAACCCCTGCAACCCCGGAGCCCAACCATGGCCGATGAACCAACCGATATTGCCGCACTGTTCGAAGAAGGCCGGCGCTGTTTCCACAAACCGGACGGCCTTGGTGCCGTGCGGGCGCTGGAAAAGGTGATCGATCTGGATCCGGCCTATCGCCATCCCGACGGGGACAATCCCTATTTTTACCTCGGAAAAATCTGTGAAGTGGAAAGCCGTTACAAGGATGCCATCGCGTTCTATTCACAGGGGCTGGCCAATGACCCCTGGGATGAGGAAAGCCTGATCGGACGGGGCAGTTGCCTGTCGGTGACCGGCCAACAAGACCGGGCCATTGCGGATTTTGAAAAAGCCCTGGCCATCCCGGCCAAACATCGGCGGGCCCCGGTGCAGCACCTGCTCTATGCCATTGCCGAAAATTACCGCCAGAAGCAAGATTTTGCCATGGCCCTGCACTGGGGCCAGCAGGCCCTGGACAAGGATCCGGACAATTTCCGGCACCAGGAGTTGGTCAAGGAAATGCAGGCCCGATTGATGGCTGAATAAAGTTAGAGCCTCAAACCAAATCGCGAGGAAATTCTATAGCGATGCGGAATGCTGACAGAGGACCAAAGGGGGAAAAGCATGCCTAATTAGCGCCGCATGTTTTGCGGACTTTCAGGATGGGTTCAAGCAAAATCTGTTTCACCAAGTTTTCTGAATCCCCGTGAATTTTTTCCACAAGCCGGTCCATGGCCAATCGCCCCATGGTTGCCTTTTTCTGGGATACAGTCGTCAAGTCCACGCCCGGCAACCCTGCCATCTCGATATCGTCGAAACCCACCACCGCCATATCTTGCGGCACCTTCACACCATTGTCACGCAAGCACTCAAGCACTCCGATGGCCATATGGTCGCTATGGGCGAACACCGCTGTCGGAAGAGCTTCCAATGCTAATATCTGCTTGGTCAGTTGATAACCGGTCTTGCGATGGAAATCACCTTTGAAAATGAGCTTGGGATCAGGTTGAATAACATTTGCCTTGAGCGCCGCCTGAACGCCCGACAAACGATTAAAGCCTGTGGAAGTATCTAAATCTCCGGTTAAAATGGCGATCCGCTGGTGCCCCAAACGAATCAGATGATCCACGGCCATATAGGCCCCACGGTCATTATCCACACCGATAAAATCAAGCGGCGGTGAGGAAAGATCCGTTTCAACCGTTCGCAGGGCTGTCACAAAATTAACATCCTCTGCGATAAGCTCATCGACGACAGGATCCTGGCGCATGACCGAGCAGAGGATCAGGCCATCCACACCGCGGTCCAATAAGTCATGGACCGAATGACGTTCGTCCTCAATTCCTCCAGGCGCCGAACTCAGAATTACGCTGTAGCCGGCCTCTTTTGCGCGTTGGATAATGTCATGGGCGATCTCGGCATAAAATGGGTTGTCCAGCGTTGTAATGACCAAACCAATGGTATGGCTTCTGCTGGTAACTAGAGAACGGGCCGAATAGTTGGGGCGGTAGTTGAGTTCTTTAGCAAGCTTTAATATGCGCTCGGCCGTTTTTCGCCCTACGCGGGAAGTTTCGGGATCCTTGAGCACAATCGATACCGTTGTGGGAGAAACTCCGGCAACCTGAGCTACATCTTTTAGCCGCACGCGAGAAGTATGTCTTTTTGTCGCCATGATTAATCTTCCATTACATCGAAGGGGGAAAAATAAAGAAATATTATGGCAGATTAAGATGGATAAATTTAGGCCGGCCCCTGTCAGGGCCGGCCACTCTTTTTGAGAATGATAGGAACCGTCTCAACATTAAGATTTTCATTCCAAATCAAGGCGAGGCCGAGAGTCAACCCACGGGCATACTAAGGTATGTGGAGGGCTTAAGACGAAGGCACAACGCCGATAAGGAATGAAAAGATTTTTTGTTATGGGCTTCTAATGGCTCGACTTCTTTCCATCTGCGATCGGTAATTCATAGATACTCTCATACTCAAAATTCATTGTAAACGTATTGTTTCTCAACATTGCGACAGTTCCAGGATCACCGAACGCAGTCGATTGAAAATTTGCAGATAGCCCTTCTTGTTCTTAGTAAGGAAAAAAATACAGCGCGATAAAGAAAAAAGGAATGCCCACCAGGCCAAGGGTCATACAATACCCCATGATATCCCGAGCGCGAAGCCCCGTAATGCCCAGCAACGCAATGGCCCAGAAAGGCTGGAACATGTTGGTCCACATATCACCGCATCCGAAAGCCACGATGGATTTGCCGATCGGCACACCAAGTTCGACCGATATCTTGCCAACGATCCCTCCAAGCACGCCCCACTCACCGCCCCCGGAGGGAATGAAAACGTTGACTAGGCCGCCGGTGAGCCAGCAGATCACGGGAAAGGTGTTCGCCGTAGCAACATTGAGAATCCCGGAAGCGACACTGCTTGCCAAACCGGAATAGGTCATCATGCCCATGATACCTGCATAGAATGGGAACTGGAGGATAATGCCCGAAGCGCCAACAGTGGCCTCATTGATGGCCCGTACGTAACGGATGGGTGTCTTGTGCAGGATAATCCCGGCGATCAGGAAGATAAAATTGAACAGATTCAAATCGAGTTTGAAGCCTTTGGTGGCATAGAAGTAAATCACGTAAACGATACCAGCCAGGCCAATAACGTATGAAATGAGCGTGCTGTTTTCCAGCATATCGGCCAATCCTCTGCGCTCAACAGGCCCCGCATCGTCGTCTTCGGGTTTCAGGAACTGTGGCGCGTACTGATCGATGCCACGATAAGTCCCTGATTCCTTCGGTGTCATTCTCCACATGGTGATCGGAATGACAAAGCCACCCAGCATGATGGCGATCATGATGGCATAAATGCTGAAAACACTGTCGGTCATCGGAACGATACCGAAAATGCTCTCAAATACATGCCCCTTGGTCGCTGACAGCAGGCCAGCGGATGTCGAAGGACCGACGTGCCAAAGCATATGGCCTGAAAATGCCGCCGCCACCAGCAAGGGATAATGGATCAGCACGCCACGGCGATGAGCCTCCTTGGCGACCTCCCGGGCAAAAAAGGCTGACACGATTAGGCCAAGACCCCAGTGGACGTAGTGGATCATGCAGGAAACATAGGAGGTCAAAAGGATCGCCTGGGAACACGAATTTGGTGTTCCAGCCAGACGCTTGATACCGGTTCGAACCCCCGGGGCGATGGCCAGCGCATGCCCGGTTACGAGAATCATAACCATCTGCATGGAAAACTTCAGGTATTTCCAAAAGCCATCATACCAATGAACGACCATTTGCAACGGGCCGCTGTCAGTGGCCAAAATCCCGGCGAAATAAACAATGAAGCTCAGCAGAATTGCGAACAGATATGGATTCGGCATGTTTCTTTCGGAAAAATCGGACAACTTGCTTCCTGCCGTACTGATCAAACTCATAATACCTCTCCCTTTTCATGTGGCTCTTGATGGTCGTTGAATACAACGGTTTAAACACGCGATTTTCGCCCCGGCCGTTTCCTCCCGTAGCGGCCAATCAAAAGTCGACCTATTGCGCCGTCCACCCTCCGTCGATGGCCAGAATCGAACCGGTCACCAGGTTGGCGGCATCTGACGCAAGGTAAACCACGGCTCCGGTAACATCCTCCGGCTGCCCGATCCGCCCCAGGGGTATGTTTCCCAGCACGTAGTCTTTGAATTCCTTGTCCTTGAACATGGGCTCGGTGAACGGCCCCTCGACAAACGTTGGAGCAATGGCGTTGACCTTGATGTTGTGCTTGGCCCACTCAATGGCCAGGGTTCGGGTCAATTGGTTGATGGCCCCTTTGCTGCTGCAGTAGGCCGCCCGTTTTATCAAGCCAACGCTCCCGGCCTGGGAGGACACCATGATAATTTTGCCCTCTTTGCGTTCGATCATTTTCCGGCCAACTGCCTGGGCGCAGAAAAACTGGGCCTTTAGGTTAATCGCGATCACCTTGTCCCAAGCCTCCTCGGTCACCTCCTCGGCCCATTGGGGAATGTTGATGCCCGCATTGTTCACCAGGATATCGATTGCCCCCATTCCCGCTTCACCGTCGGCAACCATCTTTTCAATGGCGTCGATGCGGGTAAGATCAATGGGATAGACCATGGCCTTTTTCCCATGGTTTTCAATCTTGCGGGCGGTGTCTACCAACTCCGACACCGTCCGGCTGCAAATGATCACATCGGCCCCGTACTTAGCCAGGGCTTCGGCAATATGGGCGCCCATCCCGCGGCCGGCACCCGTCACCAGGGCAACTTTGCCCGTCAGATCGAAGGCACTTTTTTCTTTTTTTTCTTCCATGCTAACCTCTCAATTACACTGAAGGATTCAGGTTCAGTTCCGACAATTTACTCTCCGTGGGGATTCCCTCCTCGGACCACTGCCGGTATTCGTAATAATCCCCCACCATGCGGCCGATGGGCGGCAGCTGGTTGGTGAGCTCCGGGTCCTTGCGGTTCAGGGTCTGGAACCGCGGGGGCAGGGTATCGTCCTTGCGGCTGATGCCCAGACGCGTATTGTAAAGCCGCTTGAGGGTGAAAATCCGCTCTCCGACCGTCATCAATTCTTCGATCCCCACCTCGCGGCCGGTGATCATGTTGTACCAATTCAGGACATTGGTGGCGGTCACCGCTTTACCCACCTGGGTAAAACGGCAAATGATCATGGCGTCGTTCATGCACTGATAGTTTTGCATGGTGGCCACAAAGCGGCTCATGTCATCTAAAGAATAGGACGGATATGGTTTGGGGATACCGAGTTCCTCCATGTAGAGGGCCAACTCGTAGGCGTGGCACCAGCTGGCATTGTGATCACCCCCCCGCGCCGCTGTCGCATAAGAAAGAGCCTGGCTCCAGAACCGGCGCGGATCGTGGGCCGACGGCTCCATTCCTTTCACCGCCACGACATATTCGATGGCGTTTTTGCCCAGCTTTTCAGCCGCCCGTTGGGAGCCTTCGGCCAGGAGATTGCCGACCCCTTCACGCTTGGCAATCTTGTGCACCATGGCCACCAAAGCATCGGCATTCCCCCAGGTCAGTTCGATGCCATCGGTGTCTTCAACGGTCAAAATGCCCTTCTCGAAACATTCCATGGCAAAGGCGATGGTCGACCCGGTTGACATGGTGTCCAGCCCGTAGCGGTTGCACAGATCGTTGGCCTTGCAAATGGCCGCCAGGTCGTCGACCAGGCATTCCCCGCCCATGGTGCCCATGGTTTCGTACTCGGGCCCCTCGCCGTCCACCGGCGCCCATTTCCCTTCGGTGACTTTGACGTGCCGCCCGCAGGCAATCGGGCACATCAGGCAGGCCGTGCGCCCCACCAAAACCGAATCGTGCATGGCCGCACCGGATATCTTGGCCGCCCCTTTCCAGCGGCTGCCGCGCCAGTTCTGGATCGGAAAGTTGCCGATCTTCTCGTAGTTGTCCACACCGCCGGCCGTCCCGAACTTGCCAAAGGCTTCGGTCACTTTGCGGATATGGGGAATGACCTTCTTCAAATCCGCTTTCAGGGCGTCGGGGTGGGCAATGGGTGTTTTTTGCGTGCCATAGGCGACCATGGCCTTTAGATTCTTGGAGCCCATGACCGCCCCCATGCCCGTGCGGCCGGCCGAACGGGCGATCGTACCGATATGGGTGATACTGGCATAGCGCACCTGGTTTTCACCGGCCGGTCCGATAACGGCGGCCGAGGCTTTCTCACTGGTCTGGGACTTTAACCAAGCCGCCGCGTCCATGGTGTCCTGGCCCCAAATCTCGCCGGCATCCCGAATTTCGACCCCTTCGTCATGAATCCATAAATAGACCGGCTTGTCCGCTTTGCCGGTGACGACAATGCCGTCATAACCGGTGCTCTTGAAATGCACGCCCCAGGAACCGCCGACATTGGATTCGCCCAGCAGTCCGGTCAGGGGGGAGCGGGCCATAATATGATGCCGGCTGGCGGAAGGCACCCGCGTCCCGGTGAAAGGACCGGTGCAGGCCACCAGAACATTGTCGGGACCCAGAGGATCCGTCTCTACCCCCGTCTTGGCGTATAAAATGTCGATCGCCAAACCGGCACCGCCCCCATACTGTTCCAGGGCGGTCTCATCGACCGGCCGCACCTCTACCTGCCCATGTGTCAGGTCGACCAGCAGCATCTTCCCATGATACCCGAACATAACGCCTCCTTACTTACTACCCGCCGGCAATCGCCAGCATCACCATTACGGTGTCTTCGGCCTGTATGATATCGTCCAGTTTGAGAACCTTCCCCTCCCGGTAGAACGACAAATTGGCCAACAGTTGAACATCGATGGTCGCTTTCCCATAGGGGAAAATATTCCCCAGAGGGCCGGAGAGATGCTCGAGGGCCAACCCCCGTAAAGACACGGTTTTCTCACAATCGACCGTCATCCCATCTCGTCCGGCGATTTTCTTCAAAGGACCGAAAAAAACAAACCGCATGTCGACACTTAATCCCCATACGCATTTTCAAAAATTTGCAGGGCATCTTCGGTCTTGACCGTTCGCGGGTTGTTGTTCATCAGCCGCGTAACATCGATGGAGGCCTCGGCCAGCCGGGGCAGCGCCTCTTTGGGGATATCGATGTCCGCCAACGTTTTGGGCATGTCGATATCGTCCACGAGGTCTTTGACCGCCTCCACCGCGCACAAGGCCTGTTCGACCTGTGAAAGCCCCTCGACGTTCTCGCCCATCAACGCCGCCACTTCCGCAAACTTGGGAATATCCCCCAGTATGTTGAACTCCATCACGTAGGGCAGCAGCATACCGTTGGCGATCCCGTGCGGAACATTGAATTCACCCCCCAGCGGGTAGGCCAGGGCATGCACGGCGCCAACCCCGGCATTGGCCAGGGAAATCCCGGCGTACAGACTGCCGATGGACATGTCGTAGCGGGCATCCAGCTTGTCCCCCCGGGCAACGGCCGTCCGCAAGCTCCGGCCGATAAGCCGGATGGCCTCCCGGGCGTACATATCGGTCAGGGGGGTCGCGTTCATCGATGTGAAGGATTCGATGGCATGGGTCAGGGCGTCCATCCCCGTAAACGATGTCACACGCGAGGGCATCGATAGGGTCAGCATGGGGTCCACCACCGCGGCCCGGGGAAGAATGAACGGGCTGACGATTCCTTTTTTCAGCTTGGCTTCGGTGTCGGTCAGGATGGCGTTGGGGGTAACTTCGGCACCCGTACCGGACGTCGTGGCCACCAGAAAGGTCGGTATGCCCGGCTTCTTTAACAGGTTGACCCCGAAATAGTCTTGTATGGTACCCTCATTGGTGCACATCACAGAGGTAATCGCCGCGATGTCCATTGGGCTGCCGCCGCCCACACCCACGATGAGGTCATAGACGCCACTTTTGGCTTTATCGATGCACGCCTGGCAGCAAGCAATATCCGGGTCGGATTGCACACTGTCAAACAGATCCACCTGAACGTCATTGGCCTCCAGAACAGCTTTGACCTTCTCGCCGATACCGCTCTGCAGAATACCCTGGTCGGTCACCATCAAAGCTTTTTTTATGTCCAGCGTTTTGGCCTCGACACCCATCTGGTCCAGGGCGCCATACCCGGCCAAGAGAAGGTTTGCCGATTTGAGGGTAAGCAGCTTTCCGTTCATTTCTTTTGCCTCCTTGTAAAAATTTTCATTTTTCAGCCAAAAAGTTTAACGATAAACTTTCTTTTTAGGTTAAACTAACCAACTAATTTCATATCAAACTGTATATAGATATAGAATTATGCAAAAATTTTAGGATATTGGGTTTTCATTTAAAGCAATCGCTAAATTGAATTTATGTAATAATATGAATAAAATTGAATTATAATGATTAAACGTTAAACTTCCGTAGCGTGACACTTTCAATTTGTCAAGAAAAAGTCGAGCCTGCCGGTTTAATACCCGTTTGGATCCACAACCGGATAATTCGATTGCAATCCGTCAGGATTCAACTTGTGGACTTGACAGGGGGGGCAGAACGTTTAGAATAAGCGGAACATATTCATGCTGAGAGGCGCGAGGGAACTGGCCTGACGACCGCCCGGCAACCTGATCCACAAGGTGCTAAATCCAGCCCGCAAGGGGAACATGAGGTTAACGAACCAATGGAAAGCGACCTCCCTCCGATGGGAGGTTTTTTGTTTTGGGGGCCTTGGATGGCGGACCAGCTATACTTGCGGGCCCGCACGACTTGCGAATGTCCTCAATCGTGAAAAAGGTACGCTACCGGTCCAAAGGAGAAACCACTATGAGTGACCATACCTACGGCTTAGGAACCCGCGCCATTCATGCCGGGCATTCCCCGGACAGAGACACCCTCTCCCGGGCAGTGCCGATTTATCAAACATCATCTTATGTCTTTGAAGATACACAACATGCCGCCGATTTGTTCGGCCTGCGCCAGTTCGGCAATATCTACACCCGCATCATGAACCCCACCTCCGACGCCCTGGAGCAGCGCATCGCCGCCCTGGAAGGCGGCGTCGGTGCCCTGGCCGTGGCTTCCGGGCAGGCCGCCGAAACCCTGGCGATACTGACCCTGGCGGGAAACGGGGACGACATCGTGGCCTCCACCGATCTGTACGGGGGAACGGTCAGCCTTTTTACGCATACCTTCGGCAAGATGGGCATCGGGGTCACCTATGTTCCGCCCAACGATATCGCGGCCTGGGAAAACGCCATCACCGATCGCACCAAGGCCTTCTTCGTGGAAACCATCGGCAACCCCAAACTCGATATCATCGAAATCCAAAAAATTGCGGACCTGGGGCAGCGGCACGGTATCCCCCTGGTGGTGGACAACACCGTGACCACCCCCTTTTTGAGCCGTCCGATCGAGCATGGGGCCGCCGTGGTGGTGCATTCCGCCACCAAGTTCATCGGTGGCCACGGCACCTCCATCGGGGGGCTGATCGTGGATTCCGGAAAATTCGACTGGAACGCCTCGGGACGTTTTCCGGCTTTCAATAACCCGGAACCCGCCTATCACGGCCTGCGTTTCGTGGAGACCTTCGGCACCATGGCCTTTATCCTGCGGGCGCGGGTGCTGGGCCTGCGCGACATGGGCGCGGCTTTGAGCCCCTTCAACGCCTGGATGTTCCTCCAGGGCATGGAAACCCTTCATCTGCGCATGGCCCGCCATTCGGAAAACGCGCTGGCGGTCGCCCGCTTTCTGGAGGATCATCCCTGCGTCGCCTGGGTCCGCTATCCGGGCCTGGAATCATCGCCGACGTATCATCTCAAGGACCACTACCTGCCCAATGGCCAGGGGGCCTTGGTGGGTTTCGGCATCAAGGGCGGCCAGGCCGCCGCTGTCAAGTTTATCGAGAGTCTTAAGCTGGTCAGTCATCTGGCCAACATCGGTGACGCCAAAACCCTTGTCATCCATCCGGCCTCCACGACCCACGAACAGCTTTCGGAAGAGGAGCAGCGGGCGGCCGGGGTGACATCGGATTTTATCCGCCTGAGCATCGGGATCGAAGATGTGGAAGATATCATCGCTGATCTGCACCAGGCCCTGGAGACCGGCGTGGCCTGCACGTTATAGTGTCCGGCGCCCGCGGCAGAAGCCCCACGTTGTTGGTCGTGAACGCATTTGAGGAGAGGGAAGCAGATGTTGATGGAACCGAATTCCGTCGGCCTGGTGGAACCCCGGCTATATGCCTTCGGCAGCCCGGAGGCCCCCCTTGTGCTGGATTCCGGCCGAACGATAGGGCCGGTCGAGCTCGTCTATGAAACCTACGGCCAGCCCAACGCGGAGCGCTCCAACGCCATTCTGATCTGCCATGCGCTTTCCGGCGACGCCCATGCGGCCGGCATTCACGACCCCCACGACAAACGCGTGGGATGGTGGGACAACATGATCGGCCCGGGCAAGGCCTTCGATACGGAGCGCTTCTGGGTCATCTGTGCCAATGTCATCGGCGGCTGCAAGGGCTCCACCGGCCCACAATCCATAAATCCTGCCAGCGGTAAACCCTATGGCGGTGATTTCCCGCTGATCACCATCGGTGATATGGTCACAGCCCAGAAACGGTTGCTGGATCACCTGGGAATCAAGCGCCTCTTTTGCGTGGTCGGGGGCTCCATGGGCGGATTCCAGGCCCTGGAATGGTCGTTGCGCTATCCCGAGCAGGTCCACACCGTTATCTGCATTGCCGCCGGCGCCCATTTATCCACCCAGGGTATCGCTTTCAATGCGGTGGGACGACATGCCATCACCACGGATCCCGACTGGCAGGGGGGGCATTATTACGGCACCGCCGGACCGGTCAGGGGGCTTGCCAGCGCCCGGATGGTGGCTCATATCACCTATCTTTCCGAACTCAAACTGAACCGCAAGTTCGGGCGCCGGCTGCAGTCGGCCGATCGTCTGAGCTACGACATTCACAACGAATTTGCCGTGGAATCCTATCTCAACCACCAGGGAACCCGCTTCACCGAACGTTTCGATGCCAACAGCTACATCTATATCACCAAGGCCATGGACTATTTCGATATCACACGGACTTATGGGCCCCTCAAAGAGGCTTTTGCCCGGAAAAAATCACGTTTTCTGGTGATCTCCTACAGTTCGGACTGGCTCTTTCCCACGGCCCAGTCCAGGGAAATCGTACGGGCCTTGATTGCCGGCGACCGCGACGTATCTTTCGTCGATATCGATTCCCCCCATGGCCACGACGCCTTCCTGATCGATATCGACCAGCTCACACGAACCGTTTCCGCCTTCCTCGACGGCAGCCAAAGGAGCCAGCCCCTTGAATCCAAACCGCCGGCGCGTTAACTACGTCAATACCCTGACCCAAACCGATTGGGACATGATCGCCGCCATCATACCGGAGGGGGCCAGCGTCCTGGATCTGGGCTGCGGCGACTGTTCTCTGCTGGGAGAACTCGTGGCCCGCAAAAACGTGCAGGGGCGGGGCGTGGATATCGACGGATCACGGCTGATGGGGGGCATGGCATTGGGATTGCCGGTCTACCAGGGCGATCTGGACGACGGCCTGGCCGATTTCGCGGACAACGCGTACGACTATGTCATTCTCAATCAGACCCTCCAGGTGGTCAAGCATCCCCAGGTCGTGCTGCGGGAAATGATGCGCATCGGCCGCTTCGGCATCGTGGGCTTCCCCAATTTCGGCCATTGGTCCTTGCGCGCCGGCATCTTTTTTGGCGGTCGGGCGCCCAAGTCGCCGGCCCTGCCCTTCGAATGGTACAACACCCCCAATATACGGGTGCTGACCATTCGGGATTTCAGGGCCTTTTGCGCCGAAGAAAACCTGAGCATCGTGTCCGAATACCATTTGATCATGAACAAATGGCGCCGGCAACCCGCCGCGCGCCTGGGGGCCAATCTGCTGGCCCATATCGGCCTCTTTGTCATCACCCGCAACGGGGACGGACATTCATAGACTTTTTTGGAATAACCGCGTACCTGACGACAGAAATACATGGCCATGCGCCTAACGATGAAAGGATGAAACGGTCACATGACCCCGCTTCGGCATCATTTGCAGGTCCAAGTCTACTATGAAGACACCGATCACTCCGGTGTGGTCTATCATGCCAATTATCTCAAATACTTCGAGCGCGCCCGGGAGGGTGTGATCGGGCCGGAGGCCCTGGTGGCGCTCTGGAAGGAAAAGGGCCTCGGTTTTGCGGTTTACAAGGCGAATATCGACTATCTGGACGGTGCCGAGTTCGGCGACACCCTGGATATCGTTTCGACCGTGCGCAAGGACAGCGACTATCGGCTGATCTGGCAGCAGGAAGCCTGGCGGCCGGGAGCGGCCAAAGCGGCTGTGCGGGCCGAAATCCATCTGGTGTGCGTGGACCGCGGAAAAAATCTCAAACCCATACCCGATGTCGGCATCGACTTTAGTTAGTGTCCATCCATCAATGGCATCTTTCGGCCCCTGGCGGCGTTCTCGCTCGTTTTCAATCCTCGCAATAGCCGACTATTCCTCCGGTTGACACCCACCGTTCGGAATAGATTAGAAGGGAAGTCCCGTCTAGCGGGAAAACGCGCTCGGGCCTTGCCAGGAACCAAAATCTACCATTTATGGGCGGACACTAGTTAAAGCGTTCCGGGGAGACCCGCCACGTCGATTGCCAGCAAAGGGGACGGCCGCTTTTCAGTCGAGATATAAAGGGTGCGGCCGTCCAAGCTGAAACAGGCGGTTTCCTGCTGAGCGAGTCTGGGCAGGTGCAAGGCGAACGGCTTGCGGGCCAGAGCGAAAGCCCAGGACTCATCCGGGTCCCGTTGAAATAAATACGCATCCTTGTAGGTCAGCACGACCGCCAGGCGGTTGTCCCTGCGGATGTCAAAGGACGTGGGCTGGGACAGCACGGCGCCAAAACCGGGATAGCGAATCATGTCTTCCAGGGTGGACGCTGGCATAAAAGGGATTTCGCCGGCGCGCCGGGCCGTGACGATGGCATCCGATGGCGGCTGCAGCGGCAGCGTGTAAATTTGCGGCGGGTTCGTTCGCTTGGTGATCAGCAGTATCTGGCTGGTTCGGGTATCCACCGCCACGCCCTCGCAATCCCGGGGGCCGTCCTCGTAGCGATAGCGAACCTGCCATGCCACGCGGACGGCAGCACGGAAATTTCCCGTGGCCTGGCGCACCGGTTCCGGCACCACATAAATACAACACGTATCCCGAACCGCTTTGTTGTCACCCACATCGGCAATCAGGATGTAGGCCCTATCTTCCCGGATAAAAACAGCCAGATCCTCCCAATCGACATTGGCAGCCCCTTCGACAGCAATCTGGCCATCATCACGGCCATCCGTTTTCAGCGCATAAAGTACCGGCGGGTGCCCCCCGTCGTTGACCGCCCAAAGAAGACCGGGCTCCCGTGTGGAAGAGACCAGCCCGCTGGTTTCAACCAAAGCCGGATTGGCAAGAACACCGGCCTGACGCACCCGCGGCAATCGATCGTCGGGTGGCGAATCCCCTTGCCATACCGGCATGGGGCAGCCCATCAGGATCAAGACCACGGGGATCGCCACCCAAAGGATGCCTGAGGATTTGTTCATCCGTAATCGTCCCAAAACATCTCCGTCATAGACCTTTTGCGTGCGGATGTCCGCCAGGCCCGGAATAGTCATTCAATGTCAGGGTGGCATGTCCTGCCCCCTTCATGCAACTGTATGCAAATATACACACTTCGTACAACCAACCTGCCCCTAACAAACGAAATCTATTTAATATTACAACATATTTTACTCTTTCTCGCATGGCCTGATCCTTGCAGACCAAATTGTCACACCATGCAACTTACCATTTTTAAAAGACTGACCCTGGGATACGGCGTCTTTGTCATCCTGCTGATCGGACTGGGTGGCTATGTCTCGTTCCAGCTAAAGCATCTGAATCGGCTGACGCGGGCCGTGGTCCTGCAGGACGGCGAAACCGTCCGGCAGGCGGAAACCCTGGACAGCATGACCGGCTCCTTGGCCCGTTTTGAAAAAAAACACCTGGTGACCGGGGATAGCGCCTTTTTCACGCGTTTTCAGGAAATTCGCGCACGCTTTCTGGAAAACCACGCAACGCTCCAAAATCATGTCGATTCGGAGCGTCTGCGGGCCCACCTGGACGGGATCGGCCGCACCGTAACCACCTATTTCCAGCTGATCGACCGGGAAAGAGAACTTATGGGCGAAGGGAATTACCGCAGAGCGGATATCTACCATGACCGCAAAGCCGACCTCCTGGAACAGATCCGTCTGTCCCTCCAGGCGATCATGGTGCAGGCCCGTCAGGCCCGCGACGAAAAAATTCTTCTGTCCAGCCGCATCCGCGTCCATGTCATCCGGGTCGGCATCGTGGCCATTTTGGCGGGAGGGCTGATCGGGCTCAGCATCTCGTTTTTCAATGCCCGGCAGATCAATGGTGCCATCAAGCGCCTGCAGGCCAAAACCCATGATGTGGCCGACAGCCGGTTCAGCACCCTGCCGCCCATCGAATCTCCCCCGGAGATCGCAGCGCTGACCCGCGATTTCAACTGCATGTGCAGCCGCCTGGAAGAGCTCAACACCATGAAGGAAGATTTCATCTCCCATGCCTCCCATGAATTGCGTACGCCATTGACCGCTATCCGCGAAGCGTCCAGCATGCTGCTGGAAGGATGCTTCGATGAACGGCCCGACCGCCAGAGGCATCTGTTGACCATCGTGAATGGCGAATGTGAGCGGCTGATCAATTCCATCAATCGCATGCTGGATCTGTCACGCATGGAGGCCCATATGATGGCATACGCCTTTAAAGCCATCGATATCATGACGCTCATGCGCACCTGCGTATTGAAGCTGGCCCCCATTGCCATGGCCAAAAATGTCCTGCTGGAACTGACCCCCTGCAGTGGGTTGCCAAGCGTAACCGCCGACGAGGATCGACTTCGTCAGTTGATGGACAATCTGCTGGGCAATGCCCTGAAGTACACCGATTCCGGTGGCGATGTGCGCATCACCCTGCAATCGGATACCCAAACGGATGGCTTTCTCCGTGTTGAAATCACGGACAGCGGCTGTGGTATCCCCCGGAGTGAATTGAACTCCATCTTCGATAAATTCCATCGTATCGACAATGGACAGGATACGGAGCGAGGCACCGGCCTCGGCCTTTCCATTGCCAAGCATATCGTCAGGGCACATGGAGGAAAAATATGGGCAACAAGTCAGAACGGAAGCGGCAGCACCTTTGCCTTCACCTTGCCGGTTGCCTGACGGTCTGTCTCGTTCTGGGGAGTTGCGTTGCCGGCCTATCCCGGCCGCAGGACCACAGCCTCTCCCCATCCGCGGCCCATCACCTGTCCCGGGGCGAAACCATGTTGCGCAACGGCGACTATGACGCTGCCCATAGAGAATCTTGTGTGCTGCTGGACCAATTTAATGGTCAGGCGGATGATCAGGCACTCTATCTTTTGGGCATGATCTGGATCCATCCGGACAACCCCCGGCAGGATCTACGACTGGCGGACACGTATTATCGCCGCATTATCGATCAATATCCCGACTCGTCCCTCGTGGCGGCATCGCGAACGTGGCGGGCGGTGATTGCCGATTTGGAAGAACACCGACAGCTAAAGGAACAAATGGAAACCACATCGCTGGCATTGCAGCAGCAGCTTAAAAGCGCAGAAAACCGGCGCATCCAGCTGGAAGAGCGGTTACAACAAATGAAAGCGATCGATCTGGATCTGCAATGACCTTTGCGGCACATCACCGCACTTCTGAAAAGGATAATTATGGCCCATATACTGGTGGTGGACGACGATAACAACATCCTTCAGGTGCTGCGCATGCGCCTGGAAAGCCAAGGGCATCATGTCGCCATGGCAACCGATTCGGCCGCAGCGCTGCATCAGTGCCGAACGGGCCAATTGGATCTGGCGCTTATCGATCTCAAATTGGGCCCTGAAAATGGCATGACCCTGATGGAGGAAATCCGCCATCAGAGTCCCGGCTTGCCCGTCATCATCCTGACCGCCTACGGCTCCATCGACACGGCTGTGGCCGCCATGAAGCGGGGCGCCTACAACTATCTGACCAAACCCTTCGACGGCCAGGCGCTTCTCGCCCAGGTGGACAAGGCCCTTGCCCAGGGCCAGTTATCCTCGGAGGTCAAACGGCTGCGCAACCTTGTCCGGGACAGCTACCGGTTTGACAACATGATCGGCAACAGCGCGGCGTTTCAGGAAGTGCTGGAGCAGGTTTCCCAGGCGGCCAATAGTGAATCCAGTGTTTACATCGAGGGCAAAAGCGGCACGGGCAAAGAACTCATTGCTAAAACCCTCCATTTGTCGAGCCCGCGGCGTGAGGGGCCTTTCATCGCCATCAACTGCGCCGCCATACCGGAAACCTTGCTCGAAAGCGAACTGTTCGGCCATGCGAAAGGTGCATTCACCGGCGCCAACCGCGCCAAAAAGGGCCTGCTATCCGAAGCCGATGGCGGAACATTTTTTCTGGATGAAATATCGGAAATGCCACCGTCCATGCAGGTCAAACTGCTCCGGGCCCTGGAGGAGCGATCCTTTTTTCCCCTGGGTGGAAGGGAGACGGTCCGGGTGGATATTCGCCTTATCGCGGCCTCCAACAAATCGCTGGAAACGGAAATCAATGCCGGCAACTTCCGGGAAGACCTGTATTACCGCATTCATGTCATTCCGATCAGACTCCCCGCCCTCAAGGAACGCAAGGAAGACATTCCCCTCCTGGCCAATCATTTTCTGGATAAATTCAACCGGGAAATGAATAAGGCCATCGAAGGGTTTACGGCCGCCGCCCTGGAAAAAATGATGGCGTACGACTGGCCCGGCAACGTGCGCGAACTCGAAAACACCGTCGAATGCGCCGTGGCCATGTCGGATGCCAATCTCATCGAAGACGGCGTTGTGCTGCGCAATCCCATGCATTCCGGCGCCGATGACAGCCTGAAGCCCTTCAAAGACGCCAAAGAAGCCTTTGAACGCAGATATCTGGTCCAACTGATGGAGCTGACCCGGGGAAACATCAGCCAAGCCGCCAAACTGGCCGGAAAATATCGGGCCGATCTTTATGCTCTCCTGAAAAAATACGCCCTGAATCCAGCGGATTTCAGACCGGCCGGGTAACGCACCCGACCACGGCTTGGGAATCACGACCAAGTAGCCCGCGGCAGCTTGGGCCGTAGGAATTATCCGCCATAAACAGTTCATTAAGGCAGGTCTCGAACGGGTGAACAATATCCGTGGGAGGGGGGTACAACAAACCTTCCGTTTGGCATCGGTGCAGAGGGGCCAACCGCCCCTCTGCACATACGATGGGTCAGGGTGTCTCCCATTCCCCAATGGTCGACAGTCAAACCCTATTCGGTTACGACCTTGTAATCATTGATTTTGATCACTTTCTGCCCATCGCTGTTTTCCAGGACAGTACCTTTGACCTCGATTTTTTGACCCACCTGACCTTCCAGCTCAAGGGCGCCTTCATCTTTGGTCATCTGGTATTCGTGCCCCTGATCATCCACCAGGCGCCCCCCATTGAGAACGGTACCGGTAAGTTCGATCTCTTCCGGGGAAGCCGTGCCCGCTGCCCACCCGGTACCGGCGCAAAGCAAGGCCAAGGTCAAACCAATCACCAAACAAATTGTTGTGCGTTTCATTGTCAAACCTCCTTCTGAATGTTTAGGTTCAAAGCCCGCTGGCTCAGGATGGCCAGTCCACAGGATCGCGTTCAACGTCCATGAAGCCTGCCGAAAAAAACCACTGTGGTTCCTTCCGCATTGACGGGCACTTTCCATCAAAGCAAAGCTGATGCCAATACCTGATTTTTTTATAACTACCTGTTTTCTTTATTATATCAAGATAGGCAAAAGTGCCCTGGCACCATTGCGCCTGAAGGGTTTTCCCTACATGATCTCCAGGTGAATATGATGCGGGGCATTTGGGGGGAGAGACACATCGGGGGATAGCGGCGAACGCTCTGACGTTGGGGAAACTGGCGATCGGGGTCTTCATGGATCCAATCCGCACGCCAACGTTCGGCCCCATGCAAGACACCATATAATGCCAGCAGCCAAAAACAAGCGGGAGACGCACATGTAAATTTTACTACACAGGCAATGAATGAAAAACCCTACATAGACACAAATAGTATTAATATTCAATTAGATACAGGCCAAAATCCGAAGCGTCGACCCGCTTGATTGTAGGGTTAAACAATCAACCAATGCCGCTTATAAAAACACCCTGTATGAAAAACCACTATTATTTCGACAAGTTGTGCGTATGGTATGCCTTTTGCTGTAAAATGCGACAGACGGACGGCCATATCGGCCCAATCATGGAAGGAGTCTGGCATGAAAATTCTTGTTGTCGATGATACCCGCATCATCCTGTCCGTTGTCGAAGCCATTCTGACCCAGGAACAGCATACCGTTTTTATCGCTTCCGACGGTCACGAGGGCTATGACACCTTCGTAAAGATCCTGCCGGACATGGTGATTACGGACATTGAAATGCCCTGGCAGGATGGTTTGTCCATGATGCGGGTGATCCGGCAAAAACAATACGACATCGCCACCCTCTATATGACCGGGAATCCCGGACCGTACCAGCAACACCTCGACCGCGAACACGCAAACTATGGCGCCGAAACAATTCTCAAGCCCTTTACGCGCAGTGATCTGCTCCGGGCGGTGGCCGATGTTGCCATCCAGTCAGCACACGCGCCTATGTCTTTCCGCCCTGTTCCCCCTCAACCAACCGGCGAATCAACCGCGCGTCATCCGGTCAGATGCGGCACGGCGTCCTTGAGTGCCGCCAGCTTCCAACAGGAGCGTCGCTATGGGAAAGCCAATCGTTTTTTTAATGATAGCGATAATTTTGACGGCATCCTTGCCGGCGGCGGCCGATGAAAAACCGACGAATACCAGCGACAGACGTCATGCCATTACCGGCACCATTTTATCGGTCGGCTATGCCACCGGCGATATTCTGATCTATCAGGACAGCGGTTCCGTGCTGGCCCTTTACGGCCTTAGCCGCGCCACGCTCCGTGACATCGGTGCCGGAGACCGCGTGGCTGTAACGTTCGGCGAAAATCTCAAAGTCGCGGCCATTGAAAGACTCGATTTGTAGCCCCTTTAACCCGGATGGCGCCGACCGGCCCATGTTACGCCCCTTCCCGGCGAACACCATCCGGGAACCACATCACGGCCTGCATGAAGCCAATTTTTATCCGGTATTGCCAAAGGGATAAGATCTGCTCGTCACGGACAGGGTCAATAGGCCCATCTAAGATAAACGGCCCCCCAGGTAAACCCGGCCCCGAAAGCCGCCAACACAAGATGGTCGCCCCGGCGCAGACGATCCTTGTAATCAAAAAGGCACAGGGGAATCGTTCCGCTGGTGGTATTGCCGTATTTGTGGATGTTGAGCATTATCCGATCCGGACTGATCCCCATTTTTTCCGCCGTGGCGTCAATGATGCGCTTATTGGCCTGATGGGGCACGAGAAAAGCAATGTCGTCGGGTTTTAAATGATTGCGCGCCATGATGGTCACGGCCACATCGGCCATGTTCTTGACCGCAAATTTATATACGGCCGAACCCTCCTGATAAACATAGTGCTCACGGGCGCTGACCGTCTCGAAGGTGGCCGGCCGGCGGCTGCCGCCGGCTTTCATGTGCAGGAAAGTTTCACCGGAGCCATCGGATTTTAGGATCGTGTCGAGAATGCCCATCCCGTCGCGTGCCGGCTCCAGCAGAACGGCACCGCCGCCGTCACCGAAAATGATGCAGGTGGTGCGATCTTCATAATCGACAATGGACGACATTTTGTCGGCACCCACGACGACGACCTTCCGGCAGCGGCCCGTTTCGATAAACTGGGCCCCCGTACTGAGGCCAAAGATGAAGCCGGAACAACCGGCCTGCAGATCGAAGCTGAAGGCATTGGCCGCTCCCACGGCATTGGCGATGATATTGCCGGTGGCGGGAAATTGCATGTCCGGAGTGGTTGTGGCACAAATCAACAAATCGACCGTCTTCGGATCGGTGCCGGTTTTTTCCAGAAGGCCTCTGACCGCCGCAATACCGATCACCGAGGTACCTTGGTCCTCACCTTTTAGAATCCGACGCTCGTTGATCCCTGTGCGGGTCGTGATCCACTCATCACTGGTATCCACCATGGTGGATAATTCCGCATTGGTCAGGATATGGTCCGGTACCCAGGCGTGGATACCGGTAATCGCCGCTTTGGTGGTGTGATGTTCATTCATGGGTTGTTCCTTGACGGTCGACCGACCGTTTTTTCCATACACGTAAAGGTTAAATTGTGCGCCCCCGGTGATTGGCATGTCGCCGGCGACGCAACGGTTGACGCTTTATGGGGGTGCCCCAAAAGCCCACCCACATCGGCGGCCCGAAACCAACGCCGCGCACATTTTAAGTGCGACCCTAATAGTGGATTCCATGCCTAAAGGCAAGCATCCCCCGCAGGCACCTCAATAATGAGCGTCAATGCGCGGCGGCAGACGCACCGCCCATTTCGCCCATGACCATCGGTTCTTTAGGCCTTCGCCAGATCATGCTGCGAGTTTCGTGCCGTTTCACAAAAACCCGGGACACCACCCTGTCAAACCCTGGATCTTCATGAGGAGGATCGTCCGACGGATCTCGCGCCGGGGCTATAGGTCAAGATTTCGGAGACAGGTTCGGGCAACGTGCCGGTCAGGGGCTGGCCTTCGTATGCGGATTCTGCGCAATCGCAGCGGCCACATCCGCGTTCAAAGCGGGAGAATATGCGCGGGGGCAACTTTCCTATTTACCTGCCGGCGCAAAAGAAGACCAAGGCGCCGGCAAAATCCCAAACTGAAATTGTCCGGTCAGGAGGAGGAACCGTCCTCCTGGTGGACGACGGCCATATGGGTCTTGCATTCGGACAAAAGCTTCTGGGAACAGCGGCCACCCCGGTTTGAACCACTGAAAGTGGTGCCAAGGCCATTCCAACCGACCATCGGCAGGGGCGACGGAGCGCTTCGGGTGAAGCCGCATCCCCGGTATCAGAGTGACAGCGTTTCTCCCGGTTTCAGTACGGACACTTTCGCCGGGGTTTCCTGTTCCACCCGCTCTTTCCAGGCGATGGGGTCCTGCTGAATGACATCAAACGTATCGTAGTGGATCGGCAGCACGCGGGTGGGCGCAATCAGCTTGACCGCCCGCAGGCTGTCATCGGGGCCCATGGTGAAATTATCGCCGATGGGCAGTACGGCCAGGTCGACACCCTCTTCACCGATGAGCTTCATATCGTAGAACAAACCGGTATCGCAGGCATGGTAAATTTTCTTCCCCTGGATATAAAAAAGAAACCCGCAGGGATTCCCGCCGTAGGAGCCATCGGGCAGGGCCGAACCGTGGTGGGCGATGGTCAGCTTGACGCGCCCCCAGGGATAATCGAAACCGCCGCCAATGTGCTGGGGATGGGCCTTTTCGACGCCTTGCGCCAATAGCCAGTTGTGGATTTCAAAATTGGAAATGACGGTGGCCCCCGTGCGCCGGGCAATGGCCACCGTATCCCCCACGTGATCGCCGTGGCCGTGTGACACCAGGATGTAATCGGCCTGGATCTCATCCGGGGTGACAGGCGCCAGTGGGTTGCCGGTGATAAACGGATCCACCAGAAGTTTGGCATCACCGGTATCGATGAGCAGGCAGGAATGACTTAACCAGGTAACATTGATACGCATGGCAAACCTCCTTCACAGGAAAATGCAGTGGATACCATCTTGACGGTATGACATTATCGGATTGGAGCGTTAATGGAGGAAGGGGCCTTGGCGTTTCAGGCGCATCGGCCCCATAATTGTGATGGGAGGATAGCGAAATCCCAAAGGGGGTGCAAGTCGAAAACGGACCAGCGTCCAACTTCAGTGGTTGACGCGTACGACACCCAGTTTTCCGAGAAAGGTTTCCATGGGGCACCATCCGGTGAAAGCGGATTGGAGCAGATTCAAGCCCACAAAGCCTGTAAAGAGGAACCAGTAGGGGCTCATCAGATACCCCAGACCGAGAGACAAAAGAATGAAAGTGCCGGCAATGGCGCGAATAATATGTTCCATGGTCATGATTTTCCCCCATCAATTCGTCTGGATTCGATTAAAACGACCTTTATCAATAGCCGTTTACCCTTCAGACCCTGCAAGGCGGAAAAGGTTACATGGGGATGCAATGGTTTGCGGCGCGGCGCAGTGGACGGACACCACTTTGTGTTCGTCCAGAGATGGTAGATTTTGGTTCCAAGCAAGGTCTGAGCGATTTTTCCCGCTTCGCGGGATATGATCCCGCTAGACGGGACTTCCCGTCTGACCTATTTTCTGCGGTGGGTGGAAACTGCAGGAATAGTGGACTATTGCGAGGATTTCAAAAGAGCAAAAACGCCGCTCGGGACCAAAAGATGCCATTTATGGATGGGCACTACTAAGGGGTTTTCGCCTGTAAAATGTTGTCCAGTTGGCGGATCAGATTTTCCGCCAATCGAGATTCGTCTTCCATTCGGGAAGCCGCCGTTATGGCATCAACCCCCTGATAGGTGAAATCCCAATCGGTATCATCGACGGTCAGGACCAGCACCACGCGATCGGGATCCCCGGCACTGTCCAGAAAGGCTTTCATGGAGGGGTTGAAGCGGGACCACCCCAGACATGTATCGATGATCAGCACGGCATCGAAATCATCCGCCTGGAGGGTTTTCAGGCGACCGATATTTACCACCTCAACATTACTGTACGTCTTATAATGGTCAAACACGCGACTGCGAACGGCGTCTTTGAATTGGCTGGCATCACTGGCAATCAAAAGCGTAAATTCGGCATTGACCACGACATGGCGCACTTCCGGCACACTCCGGGCACAGGCCAGCAGAATTGCCAACATCAACACAACGACTGTTGTTACGCCTCCCCTGACAATAATCCTGACCATAGGTCTACTCCTTTCAAGCGTCCGCCTTGTGTTGGCCGCCGAAATAGCCCAACAGGCACAACAAGCTCAAAGATACGCCAAAAATGGCGGCAAAAACCGCGATCGTCAAGCCGAGGCTCCACCCCCACCACAAAGGCGCGTTGACCAGAAGTGTGCAGCCGCCCACGATCGGCAGCACCATGACATTCATCAGCGCGATTTCCATTGCCACCGGCGTACGGAATTCCGGATCACTGATGCGCAGCAGCAGCAGACCGCAGGACACCGTCCCGGTGACCGTGCCGTAAATGGCAACCGTCCGCTCCAGGGCAAAGGCATCCAGGCGCCGGCCGCACCAAACCACCAAAAGCGTCGTCATAATGCCGTTGGCCAGCGCGATTACGCTTATGGGCATCCAATACTGCCATATGATCTTTAACTGAATGGCCGCAACCGTTGCAACAATCAAATAATCCACCGACCAGCCCGTGATCCGGCGCTGAATACCGCTGTCGACCAGATGGGCCACACCCAGCATCTGCATGCCTGTCTTGATCATCAGAGCAACGCCCAGACCGAAGAAAAAGAAAAAGCCCCATAAAATGGCGGCGGCATCCGGCGGCATCAGCGCGCCCAAAAACCGCACCAGACCATAGGTAATACCGTAGACAATGCCGGCCAGAGCCATCTGAAACGCCAACGTGTCGGCATTGCCGCTGTGCAATGTCAGCCGGCCGGCCGAGGCATGGGTCGCCTGCCGGGGCAGGATGCCGGTGATGAAATCCCGTGGCAGCTGCTGAGGGCCATAGGCGGTCTGCCCCCTGCGGATGCCCCGGTTCACCAGGGGCACGCCCACAAAGAAACTACAAAAATAGCCCGCCGCCGCAAATGTCAGCCCGATGGTGGCGGCATGCGCGAAACCCAGCGATTCCCACACTTTCCCAATGGAAAGGGCCTGGCCCGGCCCTTCGTTGAATCCCAGGGGCACCAGAAATCCAAAGGTTGGGAACAGCTCCCTTCCCGCCAGGCCCAACAGCATCACGATCAGGCCACTCAGTACCGCCTGGAGGGGAAACGTCATGCCCTGCATCAGGGCCATCCACCCGGCGCCCCTCAATTTCTGCCCCCTCCGGTCGCTGCCGGGCAATTTTTCGTCCGGGGTCAACCCTACGGATATGAAAGAAATGTTAAAAAAATGATAGGCCATTGCCTCCACGGTTTGGATGTCGATTTTCAGCATGCCGCTGTGCAGGCAAACCAGCCCAAGAACCCCGCCGATGAGGCAACTGGGAAAAAGAAATTTCTGCAGGCAACCAACCCGCGCGCGCAACGCCACGCCGGCCAACAACATCGCGGAAAGAAATGCAAAAACCAGCATGAAACTAAAGGGGTAGGGGGGCGGCATGTCCTTCTCCTTACCTGAACGGCCTGCCGGGCAGGGGGTGTTCACGGGCCCCTTTGAGGGTCACAGGGGCGCTACGCTCTGGTTTCAGACAAACAAATCGTTGACGTACGCGATCAGGAGCTGCTCGCGGGCGGCCGCCGGCAGGGCATCGAGCACGCCGTTGATGTCCGCCATACGCTCCGGCATGCCGTCTTCCGAGATACCGGCCAGGGTCAGCATGTCCGCCATCTCCTTGTCGGACAAATGCGCCAGATCCATATCGTCCAAACCGCCCTGCACCAGCTTGACCAGATCCCCCGGCGGCAAAGTTCGGGCGGTCGCCACACATTTTTCCAAATCCGCCAGCAGGGCGTCTTCCCGTCCCACATTGGAGGCATTGATGGACAGATGGATGTGCGCCGGCGAATTGTCGTAGGAAAGGGCCGGTTGAATATACCAGCCCCGGGCGTTCATGGTGTCGACCAGTTGAAAGACCGACCCCTGCTCCACCGTAAACGAAACCAGGCACATGTCCGGCCGTGTCAGCAAACGCAACCCTTCCATGGCCTCGATGCCGGCAGCGATTTTGCGGGTTGCTTCGAGCTTCCGGCGCGCAATTTCGAGATAGCCGTCGTCACCGATATAATTCAGTACGGCCCAGGCCGCGGCCATGGGTCCGCCCGATTTACTGCTCTGAATCGCGTTGTTGACAATCGTGTACCCGATCCAGTGGGAACAGGCAAACAGTTGGTGTTTGCGCAGGTCTTTGTGGCGGTACATGACCAGGGAGGCCCCTTTGGGGGTGTAGGCATATTTGTGCAGATCCATGGAGATGGAGGAGACCCCCGGCACCTGAAAATCGAACGCCGGCACCACGACCCCCAGGCGCCGAAAATAGGGCAGCAGGAAACCGCCCATGCAGGCATCGCTATGGAGCCAGAGATCATTTTCCTGGGCAATACGCCCCAGGTCGGCTATCGGGTCGACAACCCCGTGGGAATAAGACGGTGCCGACCCCGCCAGCATGATGGTATTCGGTGTGATGGCGGCCGCCATGGCCGCCGGATCGGCCCGAAAAGTTTCCCCGTTCACGGGTACGGAAACCACCTTGACGTCGAGGTAGGCTCCGGCTTTATGGAAGGCGGCATGGGCCGTTGTGGGGAGAATCATTTCGGGCGCTTGGATATCCGGGCGCTTGGCCCGATAGTAATCCCGGGCGGCCTTGACGGCCAGGATGATGCTCTCCGTGCCACCCGATGTAAAATTGCCCACGACTTGGTTATCGCCCCGCAGATGACGGCGTCCGATGGCGGCCAATGCTTTTTCGAGTTTCAACAGGCTTTGAAAAACCGAAAAATCCAGACCGTTTTCCGACAAAAACATCGTATAGGCCTCTTGGGCCACGGCCTGGACTTCCCGGCCCGGATCAAAGACATAACCGAACACCCGTCCATCCTGCCATTTGACGTCCTCCCGACGGAAAGCCTCCAGATGGGAGAACACGTCTTCCCGGGTCATGCCTGATTTTGATAACGGCTTCATGGTCTCATCCTTTTAAGCTATCCACAGAGGATACGGCTTCGGTTAGGGTTATAGCGCGTCCTTCCTTTCGCAAAAACAGGTTATAACAGGTGACAACGGGCCGTCCTGAAAGGGAATCATTAGGGTTGCCGGCCAATCCGTCTAAAAAATTGGCCAATGACAACCCAAAGGCGCTTATCGGCTCACAATCGTGGCCCCTCGGCTGGTCTTGACCTCTTGAGAAAAGAAGGTGTATACATGCGAATGAAATTTAATTCACACATGTGAAATATCATTGCATCCTCCAGGATGTCAATTCTCTTCGAAGGAATATCCGCAGGGGTGTTAAGATTGGAAGTCAACGATCGCAAAGCTTGGGAAAAAAACCAACGCAAAGAGCGCATTATCAATATCGCCAAGAAGGTATTTCACCGGCGCGGATTTGACGGCACGACGCTGTCGACCGTGGCGGAAGCGGCAGGATACAACCGGCGGACCCTCTATCTTTATTTTCGGGACAAAGAAGACCTGTATCTGGCCGTGGCGCAGCGTGCCCTGAACATTCTGCTCACGGGGTTGCAGGAAGCCGCTGCCTCCGAAGGCACCCTGCGGGGGCTGGCCCGTGCTTTTTTCGATTTTGCCGTGGAGCGGCCCGATGACCTGGGCCTGATTATGGACTACGAAGCCCGGCATTTTAACTACCTGAAGGGCTCTGATGATACTCGCGCTTCCGGTGAATATCAGGCCGCCTGTCAACAGGCCTCCGAAACGATAATGGCGTTGGTTACCGGCACCATTGCTGATGGCATGGCGAACGGCAGCATCCATACGCCCTTGACGCCGCGTCAGCTCATGTTGATTCTTTGGGGACAGATCTTCGGCGTCATGCAGGTTCTGCGGATACGGAAAACCCATTTCGAAAAGGCCTTCGGCACGGACCGCAACCACCTTTTCGCATGCTTCGTGGCGATGATCGAAGCCGGTCTGGCAACACCCGCGCCTTCAACGGACCATCCACCCAAAGAATGATTTTAAAAAGCGTCTTTTCGCTTGTGGTAATAGAGGCAGGCATGGTAGCCGGGCCCAGGACAAATTCCCGCCAACCATAGAGGAGACCGGCAGCCATGTTTTCCATAAGCACCTTCCACCAGCAATACCAAACCGAAACGAGGGAATCGGTCATCGGCCAACGCCCTTTTCGCTTCCTGGTGCCCATCAGCCTGGAGCCGTTCCTTGATCCCGAGGACCTTTTCAATCAGTTCCCCCATTGGACCAAAATCTGGGACGCATCTCTCGTTCTGGCCCACCGCGTGGCGGCAACCCCCCCCCAAAATGGCATGCGCTGGTTGGAACTCGGCGCCGGTCTCGGCGTGGTGGGCCTTGCCGCGGCCGCCTTTGGGCACAAAATCACGATTACGGAATACGACCCCCACGCCATTGATTTCATCCATGCCAATGCTCACCTCAACGCCTGCCAACCCGACGATATTTTGCACCTCGACTGGATGCGGCCTGAACTTACAAACCGATTCGACCGCATTATAGGCTCGGAATTGATTTACAACGAAAAGGATTTCTCCGCACTGAGCGCCCTGTTTCGATCACTGATCAAACCGGAGGGGGAAATTCTTATGGCCAGTGAAATCCGCCAGACCAACCGCGTGTTCCTGAACATGATGCAGTCGGATTTTTATATCGATATTACCCGCAATATCCTCCGCTCCGCCGACCACAAAGTTGCCATCCTGGTGATTCGAATGCGGCCAAAACCTCATGTCGTTTAGTGTCCCGGACGATCCTCGCCAAACCGACCGGCAGAGCGCGGACCAAGCGTACTTGCCTCTCTGGATTCCTTTTGGTATGCTTTTAAATTAATTACCAATTTTTGCCACATTGCATTGTTAAAACCGGTCGGGTTGGGATTTAACGGCCAACGCGCAACCAAAGAATGACCACCACGCTCAAGTCTTGGGCATAAATTGCCGATAATGCTGGGGTAAATCATGCCGAAGCGATGAGGACGATGTGACCATGCTGTATAACGTTGTTTTCCACGGAGAGTTTTCTCCCGAGTACGACATTAACGAAGCCAAAGAAAAACTGGCCACAATTTTTAAGCTGAAACCCCAAACCGCCGACACCCTCTTCTCCGGCCAGACAGTGACCCTGCGGAAAAACGTCGACGAGGTGACCGCCCGAAAATACCAGAAGGCCGCCGCCTCCTGCGGTGTCGTTTTCGAACTCGAGCCGGTCGGTAAGCCCGACCATACCGGAGACACCTCTACGGCGGCACCCGCTGCGACCAGACCTGGCGCCGCCATGGTCAAATGCCCGAATTGCGGCTTTGAACAAAGCCGTTCCACCACGTGCATTCAGTGCGGCGAATTCCTGATCGAACCGGAGGAAAAGCCCCGTCAGGCCCCGATTGCCAAGGTCACAGTACCTGTGTCGTCGTCCGACAGCGCTTCCGGGTCGTCCCGCAATATCTGGAAAACCGCCCGCATCAGCATCCTATTGCTGGTCTTGTTCATCGTGGGCATGAATACGTTCATGACCGGCCGCTGGACCACAGACTGGGATGAGCCCCTGTGGGTCGGCATCTACCCCATCAACGGGGATCAGAAAAACCACATTGACAATTATATCCAACTGTTGGATGAAGATACCTTTTTTGATTTGGGCGAATTTTTTGTTCAGGAAGCGGAAGCCCATGGCCTCCCCCTGGCAGAGCCTTTCACCATCCGGCTGGCGCCGGCCGTGGCGGAAATGCCACCTGCGCCACCCCAGGGGCGCAACCCTCTTGCCGTTATCTGGTGGAGCCTGAAAATGCGCCTGTGGGTGCATCAAAACGACACCTTTAGCGAGGGCCCCTCACCGGATATTAAAATTTTTGTGATTTATCACGATGCCCGTGTACCCAACCCTCTGGAAAACTCCCTGGGGATTCGCAAGGGATTGTTCGGTGTGGTCCATGCCTATGCCGATGCCCGCCAGGAGTCCAAAAACCAGGTGGTGATCGCCCATGAAATCCTTCACACTGTCGGCGCCCGGGATAAATACGATATGGCCACCCGGCAGCCCTCTTTTCCCGGAGGATACGCCAACCCGGATCGCCAGCCGCTCTATCCCCAGCAGGTGGCGGAGATCATGGGCAGCCGGATCCCCCTGTCGAAAACGGAATCCCAAATGCCGCCCAATCTGAACTATACGGTCATCGGAAAGAAAACCGCGCGCGAAATCAAATGGATTGATTAGACCTGCAAACCCCATCCGGCACGTTTGGGTTGGAACGACGCGCACCTCGGAAAAACGCTTGGTACGGAGTCTGCAAAGCCACCATCAGCATCAGAAAGGTAAACAAACGCCATGGGCATCTGGTTCTCACCGGCAACCGTTGAATCTCTGAACGCCAGATCGGCCAATACACTTGTCGCGCATATCGGCATCGAATACACCCACATCGGCGACGACACCATCACGGCCCGGATGCCGGTGGACAGCCGCACCGTCCAACCGGCACGCATTCTCCACGGGGGCGCCTCGGTTGTGCTGGCCGAAACCCTGGGCAGCGTCGCAGCGCATCATTGCATCGATCCCGACCGCAAAATGGCCGTGGGCCTGGAAATCAATGCCAACCACGTGCGTGCGGTGCGGAATGGTTATGTCACCGGCACCGTAGCGCCGCTGCACATCGGCAGTTCCACCCATGTCTGGCAGATCCATATCCAGGACGACCAGGAGGAGCGTCTCGTCTGCACGGCCCGCATCACCATGGCCATATTGGACCGCACGCCATCCCAGAATCCTTCCGGAGGATTATCCCCATGAAACGCGCCATCGGGTGCCACCTAATCCTTCTGATTCTGTTGGCCGCCGTATCGGCCTGGGCGGGCACCATCTACAAATGGGTCGATGAAAACGGGGTGGTGCATTATACCGACCAGGCGCCGGACACCGACAATGTCACGGGCAGCATCGAAACCCGCGAGGCCGTTACCGGCAATCCGCCGCCGGCAGCGGGTGATGAAGACGACCCGGCACCGCCCACGGTCTCATCTCCACCGGAATCCCGCCGACAAACGGCCGACGTTGACATTTACACCACGAGCTGGTGCCGCTATTGCCGGGACACCAAAAATTATTTCCGTTCCCGTGGCGTTGCGTTCACGGAATATGATATCGAAAAAGACCGGGCGGCCGCCCGGCGTCTCAGACGCTACAATCCCCGGGGCGGCGTTCCCGTAACCGTTATCAACGGCCGGCCGATTGTCGGTTATGCACCAGCCGCATTTGCCCGCGCCCTCAAGGAATCTTGAAAAACCGCAAGGGTCCAGCGCCGAAACGGCAATCATGCGCCTTAACCATGGCGCAACAGCGTCAGCCCATATAGGGGACTGATTTCCAGGGCTCCGACCTGGCGATCCATACCGCCTGTTACGGCCGGAATATCGGGAACCACCTGTCCCTTGAGGATATCCGGCCGTGGCTGAATCCGGCGGCAACGCCGAAGGACAATACTGCCAATGACCGCTGATCCACCTGAACTCCAACGGCTTTTCAACCCCAAAGCCATTGCGGTTATCGGGGCCAGCAACCGGCCGGGCAATATCGGCGGCATCATCTTCGAACGGTTGATGCCCTCCCTGCGCAAACTGTATCCGGTCCACCCCCGGGAAACCCATATCATGGGGTATGCCGCCTTTTCCGAGGTAACCGCCCTGCCCGACGGCATCGACGTGGCCATCGTGGCCACCGGGGCCGCGGCGGCCGTTAGCGCTACTGAAGCCTGTGCCGCCAGGGGGATCCCCTTCCTGATTATCGTGGCCGGCGGGTTCGGCGAAACCGGAACCGGGGGCGCCCGGCTCGAAGCCCGCTTGAAACGGGTTGTGGCGCATTCCGCTAGCCGGATCCTGGGGCCCAATTCCCTGGGCATCTTTATCCCCGCCGAACGCCTGGACACCATCTTCGTTGAGCACGGGGACAAGGCCCTGAGCCGGGGCGGCGGCGTCGCCTTTATCACCCAGAGCGGATCGGTCGGGGTGGAAGCGCTCGGACTGGCCAGCAATACCGGCTACGGCATGCGGGCTTTTGTAGGTCTGGGCAATAAATGTGATCTCGACGAACTCGATTTTCTCGATTACTTTGGCCGTGACCCGGACACGGCCTGCCTGGCCTTCTATCTCGAAAGCATCGAACACGGCCGACGGTTTCTGGACCGCGCCCGCCAGGTAACCCCGCACAAACCGGTCATCGTGTTGAAAGCCGGCCGCACCCCTTCCGGCGCCCGTGCGGTCAGCAGCCATACCGGGCGCCTGGCCGGCATGGATGCCGTGGTGAGCGGCGCCTTGCGGCAATACGGCATCCAGCGGGTCATGGATGACGAGGAACTGTGCGATGCCTCCAAAAGCCTGTCCATGTTGCCGCCGGCACCGGGCCCACGGGTGGCCGTGCTGACGCCGGCCGGCGGGTTCGGAGTCATGTGCGCCGATTATGTCGAGGCCGACCATCGCGGAACCCCGCTCACCATGGCCCGGCTGCAACCGGAAACCGTGCGCCGTATCCGCGACGCCACCTTTCCGTTTGCCGCCTGCGAAAATCCCGTGGACTTGACGGCCAGTGCCGATGATGCCATGTTTGGCCGCAGCCTCGACGCGTTGCTGTTGGACGACGGGGTCGACATCGTCATCTGCACCGCCTTTTTTGCCCCGCCGGCCATCTCGGACAGCTTGATCCGGGAGATCGCCGACCGGGCCCGGAAAAGCCCTAAACCGGTGATCACCTTCACCCAATACGGTCCGTTCACCGATCTCTATCTGAGACGCTTCCACGACGCCGGCGTCGTGGGCTTCCCGTCCATAAGCCGGGCGGTCCGGGCGGCACGCTTCCTGGTGGAGCGGGCCCGTATCCTGGCCGCGCTGGAGGGCCGCCCATGAACGCCATCCTGGATAAATGGCATGCCGGGCTGACAGAAGCCGGGCGCCCGGACGAATACGAGGTCAAGTGCCTCCTCGCCGAACTGAGGCTGCGGGTGCCCCCGGGGCGCCGCCTGCCGCCTGGGGAAATCAGCGTGGCACCCGGCTTTGCCGGACCGTTTGTGGCCAAAGTCTGCTCCCCGGATATCGTCCACAAGACCGACCTTCAGGGCGTCTATCTGAATCTGGGGCCCGAAGAACTCGTGTCGGCCCTTCAGAACCTGCACGCAACCTTTCCCGGGGCGTGCACCCTGATCGAACAGATGGTGTCTTTTGAGGGCCCGGAAATGATTGCCGGGGGAATCGTCGATCCGGGCCTCGGGCCGGCCGTTATGGTGGGCGCCGGGGGGATCCTGACCGAAATCCACCAGGATGTCGCCTTTCGCCTGGCCCCCCTCGACCATGACGAAGCCGGCCGCATGCTGGCAGAACTGAAAATTTACCCTGTTTTCCAGGGATTTCGCGGACTGGGTCTGGATGCGGCCGGCCTGGCCGGGCTGCTGGTCACCGTTAGCCGGTTGGTGGATGCCCTGGGACCGGCCTTCGACCAGCTGGATCTGAATCCCATCGTCTGGACAACGCAAGGATGGATGATCCTGGATGCCAAGCTCATGTTACGGGCCAAATCTTAGGATCGGTGCCATGATCGAAACCATGAAAGTCCTGATCCCCCTCGTCATCATCGGCGTCGCGCTGCTCTATGTCTTCCAGGACGCCTTGATTTTTTTCCCCCAACCCACGCCGTCCCCGCACCGGGAGCAATTTGCCGCCCATGCCTTCAGCGTGAATCACGAGGGCAAAACGCTGCACGGCTGGCATATCCCCGGAGCCGTATCGAAAACCCGCCCATTGGTCGTTTACTACGGGGGCAATGCCGAGGAGGTCTCCGGCAATCTCTGGGATCTGGCGCGCCTGCAGGCCGGTGCCTATCTGTTCATGAATTATCGGGGCTACGGGGACAGCCAGGGCAAACCGTCCCAGAAAACCCTCTGCCGGGATGCCCTCCATATCCTGGACACGCTCGCCGCCCGGGACAGCATTCCCATGGATCACATTGTCCTCATGGGACGCAGCCTCGGGTCGGGCGTGGCGGTGTACGTGGCCTCGCAACGCCCGGTGCGCGGAGTGATCCTGGTGACGCCCTTTGACAGCCTCTTGAACGTGGCCCGCCACCACTATCCCCTCCTGCCGGTTCGGCTGCTCCTGAAGCACCCCTTCGATTCCGCCGCCCTGGCGCCGGCCATTAAAATACCGGCCCTGTTTTTGATCGGCCGGGAGGACACGATCATTCCCAACAAGCGGTCCAACCGACTGGCCGAGCTTTGGGGAGGGCCGGTCGAAACCGTCACCATCGAAGGTGTCGGCCACAATGATGTTCAGCTGGCCCCGCGCTATTGGGAGGCCATCAACCAGTTCCTGTCCGGGGAAAATGCCAAAAATCCCGCCGGATAAACACCACGGCGCCAGGGCCATCCAGCAACACGAGGAACTTCACCATGCAGGTTATTGATTTGACCTACCCCTTGACACCCGACATGCCGGTCTATCCGGGAACCCCGGCACCGGAAATCCGCACCATTGCCACTTTTGAAAAAGACGGCTTTCGGGAGCGGCAACTGACCTTGTGTTCCCACACCGGAACCCACATGGATGCACCGGCCCACCTTTTGCCCCGCGGCAAAACATTGGACCAATTCCCGCCCGACGGCTTTATGGGAAACGGATTATGCATCGATACCACCGCAGCCGGTCCCGGTCGGATCGAATGGGAATTCCTGCACACCTTTGAAAAGGATTTCGCCATCAGCGACTTCGTGCTGCTGCGCACTGGGTGGGGGCGCCACTGGGGAACACCCGACTATGATCAGGGATATCCGTCGCTCTCCCCCGATGCCGCCGAACACCTGACCGCATTCGATCTCAAAGGCATCGGCATGGATACCCTCTCCGTGGATGCGGCGGACACCACCGAATTCCCCGTGCACCACATCCTATTGGGAAATGATCTTTTGGTCATCGAAAACCTGGCCCATCTCGATCGTCTGCCGACGGGCCGCTTCGGCCAATTGTGTTGTCTGCCCCTCCATTTGACCGGGTCGGACGGCGCTCCCACAAGGGTAATGGCGATAACATCATCTGGGAAAAGGATATGACCATGTCGCAACGCGTACCCCTGCTGCTTCTCATTTTCTATCTGGTGTTGTTTTCCCTGCTGGCAATCAATCCTTACGACCGGGCGGTATGGTTTGCCGAAAATCTTCCCATCGTACTTATCGTTGCCGCCTTGGTTGTCAGCCGGCCGTGGTTCGCCTTTTCCAATACCGCCTATCTGCTGATGGCCTGCCTGGTGGTGCTCCATACCATCGGCGGCCATTTCACCTTCGAGCGGGTGCCCTTCGACTGGGTAACGTCGTTTTTCGGCTTCGAACGCAACCATTATGACCGCATGGCCCATTTTACCGTGGGGTTTTATGCCTACCCCCTGGCCGAACTAATGCTGCGCAAGCGTCTGGTGGCCTCCCGTTTCGTCCTCTTCATGTTCCCGATCTGTTTTATTCTGGCTGTGGCCGGCGTCTATGAAATTTTTGAATGGCTCTACGCCGTTTCCGCCGACCCCACCGCCGGTGCCGCCGTACTGGGCTCCCAGGGCGATGTCTGGGATGCCCAGAAAGACATGCTGGCCGACGGCCTGGGTGCCATTGCCGCCATGGTGATGTTTTACGGAATCCACCGCCGCGATATCCACCGGCTTGCCCCGCCAGCCCCATGATACCGCATCGCACCATCCATAAAAAACGCCGGAACCCCTCAAGGGTCCGGCGTTCATAAGCCTGTCGCATCTCAGGCGATCATGATCGCGTCACAATCACCCCGACATTGCGCGAGCGGCAAAACCGTCATTCCAGCCAGGCTTCGTGCACATCACCGACAATATTCTTGACCTCGGAGATGGCGACGTTCATGCGCGCGTACATCATGGCCAGGCCGATGATTTCCGCCAGAACAAACAGGGAATCGAGATCCCGCTCCGAAATATCCCAGGTATCATGGTGGTAAAGCCGCAACACGCCGATCTCCCGGCCGCTGAAGGCAATCGGCACGGAAACGATCGCCCCGATGCCTTCCTGGATGGCATCCGAAGCATATTGCAGCATATTGGAATCTTTAACGTCCTTGACCACCACGGCCTTATGCTTCTCGACGCTTTTGATGCTGCGGCTGATGTAGATCGGGCCCTTGTTCATGTAGCGGATGCTGAGGCCGAAACTGCCCAGCACCTCGAGCTCTTTGGTTTCCACATTGGTGGCAAAAATGGTAGACCCCTTGATTTCCAGGGCCCCCACCAGCAGTTGGGCCAGGTGCTTGGCCATGATTTCAAGATTATTGGATTCAGCGATCGCCCGGGTGACAACCTTGAAGATTTCGATGTTGATTCTGTCTTCCGTATGCATGGGATCCCTCCTCATCGACTCGTCTTATAGCATTCAGCTGGGGCTAGTAACTTCACCGCTGGTTTCACGACACGATACAGACGGTGATATCCCGCAGGGCGGTGACGACCTTGCTGAATACCGTGCCGGTAAAAAAACGCGTCACTTTGCCCGGCTTATGGTTCAGCACGATGACATCGTAGTCTTCTTCTTTGGTCTGTTCGATAATGGCCGCGGATATTTCGCTTTTGCGTGATTTGAAGATATAGCGAACCTTGTCCCGGTGAAAACCTTTACTGATCAAGTACTGACGAACCTCCTGGAGCGCCATTTCGCGCTCCGTCAGCTCCTGGGTGAGATACGAAAGGCGGCGCTTCAGTTTGGCGGTGGCGGATTGGTGATCGGAGGCCTCGATCTCGGAAATGGGGGTGAAGGCATGAAAAATGGTCAGTTCGGAATTCTCCAGCGGTCCAAAGGTCCGTATGACGAAGGCCAGTGCTTTCTGATCGTTTTGCGAGAAATTGTACGGCAGCAGAATTCTCTGGGCATCCATGGGTCTCCTCCTTTCCCGGGCGCAATGGATCAGGATTGACGATAATCAGTGGCCGGAGAACAGTTCCCGCTGGCGGGCGAGTTCAATGGAAGTACGCGAAGGAAACTCCAGCAAAGGAAGAGAAAATCAGATGCACCGCCGCTGACAGCCTGAAGATTGCCGGTTAAGAAGGAGATATCGCTGGAATGTCCTATTTTCGTGGGCATTACGATACATATTAATAGCTGCCACAGGGCCTTCGACCTGTCAAGCGAAACCTCTTATGAAAACGGCGCTCAGCTCAAAGCGTTATCATCCGTCCAAGGCCATCGGCAGTCTTTCCCGGGCTGCGTCCGCCAACGCCTTTTCGGTGCATGGATTATGTGCTATACTGCCGTCACTCTCACAAGAGCCGGTACGGGTGCCCAACCACGCGCGCCATCAAGACCAGCCTGGTACATTATCCGCCACGTCGCCGCCGGAACCTGACTGTCATTGAGAATCTGACGAAAATGCGTTTCAGGCCTACGTTGATTCTGCTGACGATGATCTGAACCCATCCCTGACGAACATGAGGCCGTCCTGCGATGCAGCACCTCCTCTTCAACAATACGGACCACGAGACCCTGGTCCGGGGCTATGATGCCTGGTCGGCGGATTACGACCGGGATGTCCGCCGGATGGGCTGCGCCACGCCCCATGCGATTGCCGCAGCCGCCCGCCGATTTTTACCCCATGGGAATCTTCATCTGCTCGATGTCGGCGCCGGCACGGGGCTGCTGGGAGAGGAACTGTATCTTCGGGGATTCCGATGTCTGACCGGGCTGGACTGTTCCCATGGCATGCTGGTTCAGGCGTCCGGCAAGGGTGTCTACCAATGCTTGTGCCGGATGATGCTGGGCCGCCCCCTGGGAATGCCGGACCATTGCTTCGATGCCGTACTGGCCGCCGGCGTGTTTACGCCGGGGCACGCGCCCCCCGAGACCATGGTCGAACTGGGCCGCATCGTTAAACCCGGCGGTTGGATCATTTTCAGCCTCAAGTGGGACGGCACATTCGAAAAGGCCTTTCTTTCCCTGATCCGTCGACTGGAGAAGGAAGCCCAATGGCAAAAACTAGCATGGTCGCCCCCATACCGGTCCTGGCCCGATGCGGACTCCACCCTGCAGGCACGCGTACTGGCTTACAGGGTGTCAGGCCGCTAACAACAGGTGCGACACGATATTGTGAAACTTGTCCATTCCCCGGAACCATATCGGCATCCCCAAATTTCCGGGATGGACAAGCGTGGTGATGTTTTATAGGTAGTGTCCGTCCATAAATGGTAGATTTTGGTTCCTGGCAAGGCCTGAGCGCGTTTTCAACCGGAGGAATAGCCCGCTATTTCGAGGATTGAAAACGAGCGAAAACGCCGCCAGGGGCCGAAAGATGCCTTTTATGGATGGGCAATAGGTAAAAACGGCCTCCGATTGATCAACAACCTTTATCACAGGATGGTGATGCCCTAATGGCTTTTGTGATCATCAAACCCAAACGCGACAAATCTCTGAAGCGCAAACATCCCTGGATATTCAGCGGCGCCCTGGCCAAAAAGAAAGGCCATGCCGCAGCCGGAGACACTGTCGATGTGGTCGACACCCGGGGAAGCTGGCTGGGGCGGGGTGCCTACTCTCCCACGTCGCAGATTGCGGTCCGGATATGGACCTTCGACCCGAATGAACCTGTGGACCGGGCTTTTTTCCGCCATCGGCTCAAACGGGCCATCGCCAACCGCCACGATTTGAAAAAAGGGGGCCGCCTCAATGCGTTACGATTGGTCAATGCCGAATCAGACGGCCTGCCGGGTTTGATCATCGACCAGTACGACCGCTTTCTGGTTTGTCAGTTCCTGACGGTCGGGGTGCACGCCTGGAAGCCGGTCATCGTCGAAGAATTGCAGGATCTGATTATCGCGGACGGTATCTTCGAACGTTCCGACAGCCCGGTGCTCGGCAAGGAGGGGCTGACGCACAGCGTCGGGCCCCTGGCCGGCAAGGCGCCGCCGGACAGGATCGCCATCCAGGAGGGCGACTTCCGCTATCTGGTGGATGTCCGCAATGGGCACAAGACCGGCTTTTATCTGGATCAGCGGGACAATCGCCGGCAAGTGGGCCACTATGCCTCCGACCGCGATGTGCTGAACTGCTTTTGTTACACCGGCGGATTCGGTGTGGCGGCCATGGCCGCCGGCGCCCGAACCGTCACCAATGTCGATATTTCGGCCGGCGCCCTGGACCTGGCCCGCGAGAACATGGCCCTCAACGACCTGGACTCCGAACGGGTGACCTATCTCCAGGCCGATGTCTTCAAGCAGCTGCGCTCTTTTCGTGACGCCGCCCGCCAGTTCGATGTCATCGTCCTCGATCCCCCTAAATTTGCCGATTCCCGGCAGCAGTTGGAGCGGGCCAGCCGCGGCTACAAGGACATCAACCTGCTGGCCATCAAGCTGCTCCGTTCCGGTGGATATGTATTCACCTTTTCCTGCTCGGGCCTCATGGAGCCCAGCCTCTTCCAGAAAATCGTTTCGGATGCCGCCCTGGATGCCGGACGGGACACCCAGATCATCCAGCGTATGAGCCAGGCCGCGGACCACCCGACATCCCTCAATTTTCCGGAAGGTCATTATCTCAAAGGCCTGCTTTGCCGCGTCTGGTAAAATGAGCAGCATCCCCTTCGGCATCTGGCTTTTCATCGGTATCACCGGCGCCCTGTTTGCCGCCAAAGCGATTTACGGATTCAGCATTGCCCTGGTGCTGCCGGCAACCCGCGGCGCCCTTTATGTATCCACGGCCCGGCGGCGGGTTAAGGCTTTCCTGGACGCGGTGGATCTTCAGCCGGGACAGCGCCTGGTGGATCTCGGCTGCGGCGACGGCCGGGTGCTGCGCGCTGCCTGCCGCCGCTGTCCGGTGCGGGCCGAGGGCTACGAACTCAACCCCCTGGCCTTCCTCAAGGCCCGCCTGCTATGCCTGGGGCGTTCACGCGTCAGGGTTCGCCTGAAAAACTTCTGGAACGTCGACCTGTCCAGCGCCGATGTCGTCTTTTGCTACCTGTTCCCGGACGTGATGAACCGTCTGGCCCGCAAAATACAGCGCGAGCTCAAGCCGGGCGCGATGGTCGTCTCCTGCAATTTCCCTCTGCCGGGGCTCGCCCCGGCACACATTCTGCGCCCCGGCAACAGCCTCACCAACGATCCCATCTACGTCTACCGGATGCCGGCCAAGGCGACCGATCCAGGATAGGGTTTTCCAAACAACCCTTGTAACTTCCCGTCATTGCCGGTGGCCCTGCTCAGCTGGCGCCCATACCGGCAGCGGCCTGTCGGCCACCAGTTGCAACACATGTTCGAGGGAAAATCCAGACCTCCGGCAACGTTGACAAACACCGCCGGGCAGGGCAGGAGAAGCTCCTCCCCATTCCACCCGAATTGCACCCGTAAACTAAATTGTATTCAAATAAAATATGATGCCAATATTTTTCTTGACGTTCCAAAGAATGGGCGCTATATGAAAAACCGACCAGACAGTCGGTTTACCGGACGTCCGGTCGGTTTCCACCTTGCCACCCCTTAGGGCTTATGGTCCTCAAGGCAGTCGCCGGTCACCGGTGGTAACGACAGGAAGGTCACACCCGACGCAACCGCACCGCCGCACGAAAACACCTCGTGGCGAAAGGACGGACCAACCATGCCTGCCATCCCGGAGTTGGAAGCCATCCGCAAGACACAGATTCTCGATGCCGCCCTGCAAACCATTGCCGCCAACGGCCATGCCAATGTCACCATGGATGACATCTGCAAAGCGGCCGGGCTCTCCAAGGGCGGCCTGGCCCATTACTTCAAATCCAAAAACGACCTCTTCAAAGCAGCTTTCAAGGCCTTTTTTGACCGCATCTTCCACCGCAGCCAGGAAACCATGCAGGCGGTCGACGACCCCATGGGGCAGCTGCTCTCCTTCGACTGGCTCTATAACCTGGACGATCCCGATCTCAACATCGGCTACCCCCTGCTTTTCGACGTCATGTCCCTGGCCGCCCATGACGAGGACTACCGCCGGATCTTCCATGATTGGATCGACAACTGGGTCGTCCTGCTTGAAGGTGCCCTGCGGAAAGGATTGGCAAAGGGGCACTTTAAGCAACTGAATCCCGAGGCCACGGCCCGGACGATATCCGCCATTTACCAGGGCACGGCCACCCGCTGGTACCTGGACCCGGAATCCCACACCACCGACTGGGCCCTGACGTCCTTCCGGCAGGCCATCGAAGGACTGATGCGGCCCTATCTCACGCAACCCTGAACCTAAAGAGGAGGCACCCATGCCGGTTTTTGAAACCACGGAGAAGATGCAGGAAATTTTGGGGGGATTGTTCGAAAAGCTTTTGGGCGATCCCGATTTCGGTCCCAAGTTCGTCAAAGCCGACATCATCATCAAGTTCAACATCACCGAGCCCAACGCCGAACTCTGGGTGACGCCGGACCACGGCTCCGGCGGCGAGGTCCTCTGGGGCAAACAGGACATCAAGCCCACCGTGGAGATGACATTGAGCGGCGACACCTGCCACAAGTTCTGGCTCCAGCAGATTTCCATGCCCATCGCCCTGGCCAAGGGGCTCATCAAAGCCAAGGGCCCCATGCCCAAAGTGCTCAAACTGCTGCCCCTGCTCAAACCCGCCTATGCCGCCTATCCGGACTGGGCCCAATCCCACGGCCTTCCCATCGCCTGACCCGAGAGGAGGACACCATGGAACGCAGCATGAAACAATACGAGACCGACCGCAAAGAAGCCGTCCGCCTGGCGGCCCGGCTGATCCTGGCCTCGGGTACCACTTCGCCGCGGGTGGGCGGGGTCGGGGAGTGCACCATCCACGTCCTGGACGATGACTGCGACATCGAGGACCTGTGCCAGGAGGTGGAACGCATGGCGGATATCAAGAAAAGCTGGCAGTTTTTCAAACGCGATGCCGCCATGCTTCGGGATGCCGACGCGGTTCTGATTTCCACCTCCCTGCGCAGCCTGACCGATCCGGCCGACATCAACTGCAACATGTGCGGCAAGCTGGTCTGTGAATACCTCAAGGAGGAGGACAAGCTGCCACCCGATCCGGATGTGGCCTTCACCGGATGCCTTTGCATCTTCAGGGCCAACAACATCGCCTATGCCATCGACGGCATGGTTTCCCAGGCCCGCAACCTGGGCATCGACTACGGGGTCTACTGGTCGGCCGGCGCCGCTGCCATGCGCATGGGCATCCTGCCCCGTGACACCGGCTTCGCCCTGGCCGTGGCCATCTCCATCACCGAGAAGAGCCCCTTCCGGGATGTCCCCAAGCGCTATGCCGACATCAACCAGCGGACCATGAACGACCGGATGATCAACCGGCTCTGGCCGCAGTTCCGTTCCATCTACAGCTAGAGGAGGTCAACCATGCCCATTATCGAAATGCCGGATCTCATCAGCAACGGGCTGGCCCGTTCGGTGGAACTCATGGCCGTGGCCGCCCACAACAGTTTCCGCTTCAACGATCGCAACACGATCCGGATGCGGGCCATCGACGGCGAGGATCTGGAGCAGATCGCCGAGTATTGTTTTTCCCTGGGCGACATGTCGCCCCTGGCCGCCCGGGACGGCCGCCACCTGGTCCAATTGATGAAAGAGCCCTGCTCGCTGCTGCTCATCGGCGACAAACGCAAATCCGACTTCAACTACAATTGCGGGGCCTGCGGCTACCGCACCTGCGCCGAAATGAACGCCGCCGAAGAAGTGGAGTCCCTCACGGCCAACGGTCCCAGCTGCATGTTCAAAAACATCAACATGAACATGGCCGCCAATGCGGCCGCCAGCATGGCCCACCGCCTGGGGCTGCACTGCCGGATCTTCTCCACCCTGGGATTCAGCGCTCTGGCCTTGGAGATGATCGAGGATGTGGACCTGTGCGTGTGCGTATCCGTGAGTGTCGCCAAAAAGAACCCCTATTTCGACCGGCACGAGTTCTGGACCAAAGATCACTGGGACGAGATTTTCGACAAGGAGTTCCCGCCGTTCAACCGGGGCTTTATCGGTGCCGTCGAAGAATGACCCCGCTGCCGGTCGTTGCCCGGGCGTCTGTCGCCAACGGTCACGACCTGCCCAAGCGGACGGTATCGTTTCGAAAACCTTCACCATTGCTTAGTAAAGGGAGTTACCATGAGCTCCAAAGCCCATCTCAATCAGGCCATCGTCTCCCATTTCCTGGAAATGAAGGCCGACGCCAAGCCGGACAAGGAAGTCCTGGTGTTCGAAAACGGGGCCGCCGGGGAGGACATCCTCACCTATCGGGCGCTGTATGAAAACGCCAACAAAATGGCCCGGCTTTTTCTGCAAAACGACATCGGCAAGGGCGATACCTATGCCGTTTTCATGCGCAACCATCCCGAATTTGTCTACAGCATGCTGGCCGGCCCGGTAGTGGGCGCCATCATGGTACCCATCGATCCCCGCAGCCGCGGGGACCGGCTGCGCTTCCTGCTGGAAAACTCCAAGGCCAAGGCGATCATCGTCTCCGGAGAAAACCTGCCCTTTCTGCAGGAAATTGCCGACCAGGTGCCCAATGTTCGCCACGTATTTGTGGCCTACCGTCCCGAGCAAGAAATCGCCGTGTCGCCGGACTACCCGACCCTGAACGAAACCCTCGAAAAGGACCGCTGGGAGCGCGTGGACCAACGCATCATGGAGGTGCGCCACCCCATGCAGATCATTTACACCTCCGGCACCACCGGGGATCCCAAGGGCGTCATGATCCGCAACAATCGCTTCGGGATCTTCAACATCGTGACCCGGCTGGTGTGGAAGTACAAACCCAGCGACGTGCTTTATTCCGGTTTGTCCCTGACCCACGGCAACGCCCAGGCCGTGACGCTCTTTCCGGCCATCGGCACCGGGACCAAGGCCGTGTTCAGTGCCCGGTTCACCAAGAGCCGCATCTGGGATATCTGCCGCCAATACGGCTGCACCTCCTTTTCGCTCCTGGGGGGTATGATGAGCGGCATCTTCAACGAACCGCCCCGGGACAACGACCGGGACAACCCGGTCAAAACCGTCATCAGCGCCGGAACCCCGGCCGCCATCTGGGAAGCCTTCGAGGAGCGTTTCAACCTTAAAATCCTGGAATGGTACGGTGCGGTCGAAGGTGGTTTTGCCTACAAGCCGCCGGGCAAAGGTCCGGTCGGCTCATTCGGCAAGCCCCTCCCGGGCATGATGGAATTCAAGGTGGTGGACGACGCCGACACCGAAGTGCCCCATGGCGATCGCGGCGAACTGATCGTGCGGATGACCAAGGGGGAAACCAAGGTGGACTATCTTGGCAAACCCGAGGCTTCGGAGGAGAAAACCCGCGGCGGATGGCTGCGCACCGGCGACATCGTGCACCGGGACGATGCCGGCTGGTATTATTTCGACCACCGCAAAGGCAGCGAATTGCGCCGGTCCGGGGATTTTATCCAGCCCGATCACATCGAGCGGGTAATCGGCGCCTGCCCTGAAGTAAGCGAAGTCTGCGTCTACGGCATTCCAGCGGCCTCCGGGGCCCCCGGCGAGAGTGACCTGGTGGCGGCCCTGGCCCCCTTTGACGGCCAGGCCATCGACCCGAAGACCATGGTTGCAAAATGCCGCCGGGATCTGGAGCCCAACTTCGTACCCTCCTACCTGCAGGTGGTGGAGGCCATCCCCAAGACCATTTCCGAAAAGGCCCTGGATCGGGTGCTCCGGGAGCAGTTCGCCCCTGAAGCCAAAAATGTCTATCGAAGCGACGACTACTAATTAAGGAGAAACGGCATGGCACTTTATACCGATCTCAATATCGATCTGACCGACGAGCAGATCGCCATCAAGGATGAAACCCACCGGTTTGCCAAAGAGGTCCTGCGGCCGGCCAGCCTGGAACTGGACAAACTCCACGACCCGGCCGACGTGATGAACAGCGATACATTTCGAAACGCCTTCAAAAAGGGCTACGAGCTCGGCTACCATACCATCTTCGTACCGGATACCTGGGGCGGACTTGGAACCGACCCCCTGGAAACCCACATCGTCCTGGAAGAGTTGGCCTGGGGCAGCGTGGACTTTGCCGTCGGCATCGGCGTGTCCTGTTTTCCCGCCTTTTTCGCCACCATGGTGCCCAACGACAAACTGGCCGATGAGATCATCACCCCTTTCTGCGAAAACGAAGACGCCTCCATCATCGGCTGCTGGGCCATTACCGAGCCGGAACACGGCACCGACACCCTCTGCCCTTTTACCCCCCAGTTCGAAGATCCGGAAATCTCGGGCCAGCTCACCGCCCGGCTGGACGGCGACGCCTACATCATCGAAGGGCAGAAATCGGCCTGGGTCTCCAACGGCACCATCGCCACCCACGCCCTGGCCTACCTCACCATCGATCCATCCATGGGGATGGCCGGGGGCGGCATCTGCATCGTGCCGCTGGATCTGCCCGGCGTGCGCAGAGGCCGACCTCTGGACAAGATGGGCCAGCGGGCCCTGAACCAGGGGGAGATCTTCTTCGACAAGGTGCGCGTGCCCAGGGAATACATGCTGGTGGATCAGGAAAGCTACGGCGCCATGCTCGACATCACCCTGTCCACGGCCAACGCGGCCATGGGGGCCATGTTTACCGGTGTGGCCCGGGCCGCCTATGAAGAGGCCCTCCAATATGCCAAACAGCGGGTCCAGGGCGGCCAACCCCTCTTCGAGCACCAGATGATCAAGCACAAACTGTTCAACATGTTCACCAAGATCGAAGCCGCCCGAGCGCTCTCCCGGGCGGCCATGATCTACAATTACAACAACACCCCGCCCAACGTAGAATATTCCATCGCCTCCAAAGTCTTCTGCACCCAGACCGCCTATGAGGTGGCCAGCGAGGCCATCCAGATCTTCGGCGGCAACGGCCTGGCGCGGGAATATCCGGTGGAGAAGTTCTTCCGGGACGCCCGGGCCGGCATGATCGAGGACGGGGCCAATGACAGCCTGATGATCACCGGGGCCCATCATCTTTGAACACGTGGACAGAAAGGAAAACGAATCCATGACAGATGTCTTCATTATCGGACTCGGCATGATCCGATTCAACAAATACCCGGACCGTACCGTCCGGGACATGGCCCATGAGGTGACGAACCTGGCGTTGAAGGATGCCGGTCTCGACAAGACGGCGTTGCAGGCGGCTTATTTTTCCAACACCTTCTGGGGCATGTTCGCCAACCAGCATTCCATACGCGGGCAGGTGGCCCTCCGATCCATGGGGATCGACGGCATCCCGGTGACCAACGTGGAGAATGCCTGTGCCGGGGCGTCCACAGCCCTGCATCTGGCCTACACAAGTGTCCGGGCGGGCATGGTCGACCTGGCCCTGGCAGTGGGTTCCGAAAAGATTACCGACCCGGATAAAGTGAAGTCCCTGACGGCCTACGCCACCTGCATGGATGTGGACAATTTCGAGAGCCACATCAACATGATGATGGAACTCAACAAGACCTTCAGCGTGGAAATCCCTCCGGACCAGGCCCCTCCCGGCGACGGGCGCAGCATCTTTATGGATGCCTACGCCATGGGGGCCAAGTGGCATATGGACCGCTTCGGCAGCACCCAGCGCCAACTGGCCGCCATTTGCGCCAAGAACCACTGGCACGGCTCCCTCAATCCCATGGCCCAGTATCAGCAGGACATGACCGTGGACGAGGTGCTGGCCGACAAACCCATTGCCTACCCCCTGACCCGCTCCATGTGCGCGCCGGTGGGCGACGGGGCCGCGGCGGCCATCGTCTGTTCCGAAGCCTACCTGAAAAAACTTGCCGCCGCACGGCCCATCAAAATCCGCGCTTCGGTGCTGGGCTCCGGAACCGACCGGGACCTGGACGGTGTCGACATCGGCGAGCGCCTGTCGAAACAGGCGTACGACATCGCCGGGGTGGGGCCCCGGGACATCAGTCTGGCCGAACTGCACGACGCCACGTCTTATGGTGAGCTGCACCAGACCGAGGCCATGGGCTTCTGCCCCGTGGGAGAAGGCGGCCCCTGGGCTGAATCGGGGGCCACCAAGCTGGGCGGCCAGCAGCCGGTCAACACCAGTGGCGGGCTGGAATGCCGCGGCCATCCCATCGGCGCCTCCGGCCTGGCCCAGATCTATGAAATCGGGGTTCAGTTGCGCGGTGAGGCCGGCCCGCGTCAGGTCGAAGGCGCCCGGCTGGGGCTGGCTGAAAACGGCGGCGGCAATATCGGCGTGGAAGAGGCCGCCATGTGCATTCATATCCTCGAAAAAGTGTAGACGCCCATGACCACGCAAAAGAGCATCTTTATCACGGGAGCGGCCTCGGGTATCGGTGAGGCCGCCGCCCGCCTATTCAGCCGGCGGGGTTGGTTTGTGGGGCTAAGCGATATCAACAAACGAGCCCTGACAGCTCTCCACCGGGAACTCGGCATCGATCAGGCCTGCTGCCTGGAGACCGACGTGGCCTGTCCGGAGAGCCTTCTGGCCGCCGTGGAGACTTTCAGCCGCCACACCGGCGGCCGCATGGACGTCCTGTTCAACTGTGCCGGTATCCTTCGCATGGGGCCCCATCGGTCCATCCCCATCGAAGAACAGACCCGGACCGTGGCCGTTAATCTGAACGGTGTGCTGCACGGCATTCAGGCCGGGCTGCCGCTGCTTAAAAAAACCCCCGGAGCCAGGATCATCAACATGTCCTCGGCCTCGGCGGTCTACGGCGGGCCGGAACTGGCCGTCTATTCCGCCACCAAGTTCGCGGTGCGGGGGCTTACCGAAGCCCTGGATATCGAATTCGAACCCCTGGACATCGGGGTCTGCGACATCATGGTGCCCTATGTGGCCACGCCCATGATCACGGACGCCGGCGTCCAGGCCACCAGCGTGCGCCGCATGGGAGTCCACGTGGGGCCCAAAACCGTAGCGGATGCGGTCTGGCGGGCGGCCCATGGCCGGAAACTGCACTGGAAGGTGGGCGCCACCATCCGGATGCTGATGTTCGGCATGTGGGCGCTGCCCTTTGCCCGGCGCTTCCTGGTAAAAACCCTGGCGTTCGGCAATGGCAACGCGTAGCGCCACCGGGCCGTCGGGTCGTTTACCCGGACGGCAAAAAACCACTCGATCACAGCAAATAGGGGGACCATGAAAAATGTATTAATCACCGGTGTGTCCGGTTACATCGGCGGAAAAATTGCCAAGGCGCTGGCCCAGCATGCAGATGTGGCGACGCTTGTGGGCATCGACATCCAACCGCCCCGGACCCCGCTGAACGGCCTGATCTTTCATCAGCACGATGTCCGCACGCCCATGGCGGATCTGTTCCGCCGCCATGGGATCGACACGGTCATCCATGCCGCCTATGTGTTGCCCCCCATCCACGACCGGGCCCTGATGGAGGACATCAACGTCAGCGGCACCCGCAATGTCATTGCGGCCTGCCGTGATACCGGCGTGGACCATCTCCTCTACACCAGTTCGGCCACGGCCTATGGCTTTCACCCGGACAACCCCATCCCCCTGACCGAGGACAGCCCCTTGCGGGGCAATGACGATTTCACCTACAGCAAAAACAAAAAAGAGATCGAATTCATCTTCCAGGAAGTCATGGGGAATACCCCCTCCCTGGCCATAACGATTCTGCGGCCCTGCTTTGTAGTGGGGCCGGGTTTTGCCAACCCTTTGGCCACTCACCTGAAAAAGAAAGTGGTGCTCTGCCCCAGTCCGTCATCCCCCATGCAGTTCGTCCATGAAGACGACCTTGTGCGCATCATTCTGTTGTGCCTGGAAAAGCAGGTGGCAGGTGGGGTCTACAACGTGGCGGGGGAAGGCACGCTGGCAATGGCTGAAATGGTGCGGATGCTGGGCAATATCTACTGCCCGCTGCCAGCGGCGGTCATGGCCCCGATCAACCATATAGCGTGGCGCCTGCGTATGACCTGGCTGACCGAGTTCCCCAGCCCGGCGCTGAATATCATGCGCTATCCCTGGATCGTCTCTTCAGACAAGCTTGTCAGCGAAACAAGCTTTGCTTACCAGTACGATACCCGCATGGCCTTTGCCGATTTTGCACGAACCGTAAAAAGGGCCGCCGTTTAAATCACGGGCGCGCTTTATAGTGCCATTGGCGAAATGGTTTCACCGGCGGGCCTTAATGGTGAAGGCAACCGTTCCCGGATCGAAGGTCTTTTCAATCTGAACACCCTCTCGTCATTCGCCTATCCATGGGTACCCCCTAATCCAGTCAAGGTTCAACCCCTCGGGTGCAACATAACATTATTCCAAGGGTTAATCCGGTAGTTATCGGGCGAACATTCTCGCGGTCATTGTTGTCCTACTCGCCTCGTGCCGTTCAATCCACCGCCAGGAGAATCCCAAAAACCGCCAATAACAAACCGGACACTTTTTCGATACGGAATACCCATTGCCCCAGCATCCGTTTCACCCGCACCTGTCCGAAGGCTATCGCCACCCCCGCATCCCAGACGAGGACCACTGTCACCATCCACAGGGCATAGAGGATGCGCGTCCCCAATGGGGTTTCTGCCGAAACCATGGCCGTAAACAAAGACAGGTAGAAGATGGCGTTTTTGGGATTGAAAATGGCCGACAGGAATCCCACCACAAACTGCCGGCCCAATGCCGGCGCATGCAAGGCGTTCACCGGGGCCCCGGTATCCAGAGAACGCCGGGGGGCGCGCAACAGCATAAGGCCCACATAGGTAAGATAGCCGCCGCCCAGCCATTTGAGCACCATCATCAACGTATTCATCTCCCGCACGGTCTCCAACCCCAGAACGGCAACGGCCAGGTAGATCCCGTTGGCCGCAGCGATGCCCGCGCAGACCATAAAAGCATAGCGCAGGGGCAACCGCAGGGTCGCCTGCAGGATGAGGAAAAAATCCGGGCCCGGGCTGAGCAGGGCCAGGAAATGGGCCGACGCAATCAGTATAAACTCCATGGGTCCCCCTTTCACGGGGATGGAGTATAGGCCCTGAAAGCAAACAATTATTGTACAAAATTGAGCTGGTATTCGCGGGGTGTCACCGTGGTCATGGTCTTGAAATGGCGGTGGAAATGGCTCTGGTCAAAAAACCCGCAGGCCAGGGCCACCTCGCTGATCTCCATACCTTTTTGCAACAAGGTGCGGGCTCGCTCGATGCGGCAGTTCATCCGGTAGGCGTGGGGCGTGATCCCGGTGGCCTGTTTGAACTGACGCAGCAGGGTGTATGGGTTGGCAGCCAGGTACCCGGCCAGTTCAGCAAGGGTCAGGTCTTCCTCCAGGTCGCCGGCCAGGCAGTGCTTGAGGTGTGCGATATGCGGCGCGGATGCGGCCGCCGCCCTGCCGGTCTGGCAGCACCGCTGGAACAGGGCGGCAGCCATGTCCGCCAGAAGCTGCTCTTTGGCCATCAAGTGGGTATCTCCCATCAGGCCGGCCATGGTGTCCAAAAACCGGCGATGAAGGCCCTCATCTTCCACGAGGCTGGTGTCCACCGGAAGAAAAACCTCCGTTTCCCAGAGGGATTGTTGAACCTGAAGGCACCAGTCCGTCTTCAGGTAAAGCATGAAATAGCTCCGGGCCCTTGCGCTTGAGGGGTTGCAGCTGTGGAGGGTTTCCGGATTGATGAGGGCCAATGCACCGGGACGAAGGCATATCGCCTGATCCTCCACCTGGAAAATCACTTCACCGGTATCGACGGCGCCGATGCTGAAACGCCGATGCATATGCGGTTTGAACAACCGTCGGCTGTCCTGCGTAAAGCGGCCTTCGGCAAAGGGCAAACGCTCGTCTATGAAAAAGTTTTCCCGATTCACGGCCGGCTCATGCCTCGGAAGGTTGGATGACGCCGCGACCATCCCCATTTCCGGAGGCGGCATCTTCCGGTGGTGACAATGTTTTGGTCAGAGACAGCTGCTCGCCGGCTTCCGGGTCCAGAAAGGACGCCTTGAAACCGAAGGACTGGTAGATCCGCCGGGCCGCCGTGTTCTTCATCTGCACTTCCAGCGTGATTTTACAGCAGCCCCGCTCCCGGGCAATCCGTTCCACTTCCTGGAGAAGGGCATTGCCGATGCCGCGTTTCTGGTAGTCCGGGAGCACCATGAAATCGTGGATGTTGATGAGGGGCCGGGCACTGAAGGTGGAGAATCCCAGGAAGCAGATGGCCATTCCCACATAGCGGCCCTCGGTGCGGGCCAGCAGCACCAGGGCGGTGGGAAATTGGGCCAGTCCGCTGACGAGATGCTGCAAAACGGTATCGTCCAGGGGTTTGCGAAACCCCAGCAAATCCCGGGCATATGCATTCAACAAATAAGGGATGGCCTCCCGGTGCGCTTCGTCGCGATAATCGGCCTCAATAATTTGAATGGAATCGTTTGGCATGCCTGTCCTGAACGTTTGGTTTGATGTTGCCGGCCGGTTCTGTTATCCACCACCATTTGCCATTGATCTGTAGCGCCAATTTATTCCCGCCGCAAGGCGGCTAACCTTTTTATCTTTGCGAATGGACCATGAACAAAACCCGCATGTTGCTCCTGCTGGCCCTGCTGTCGGCCTTTCCGCCTTTGTCCACGGATATGTATCTCCCGGCCATTCCGCTGCTTGTTAAAATATGGCAACAACCCCTGGCCCTGGTCAACCTGACGCTGGTCTTTTTTTTCATCAGCTACTGCTTCTTTCTGTTATTTTACGGTCCGCTCTCGGATCGTTACGGACGACGCCCCCTTCTGCTGGCCGGCATCGGTCTCTTTATCCTGGCCAGCCTCCTCTGCGCTCTGGCCGGCAGCGTCATCAGTATGATCGTCTTCCGGGTGCTGCAAGCCGCCGGGGCCGCTTCGGCCGCCACCCTGGCCCTGGCCATCAGCAAGGACATCTATGACGGACGCGACCGGGAGCGGATCCTGGCCTATATCGGCGTCATCATGGCCCTGGCGCCTATGCTGGCGCCGGTTTTCGGGGGTTGGATCCTGACCTGGTTCTCCTGGCGATGGATCTTCGTGTCCCAGGCCACTGTCGCCATGATAGCCTGGCTCGGTGTCTGGCGAATGCCGGAGACCCTGAAAAAACCGCAAACCATGAGTGCCCTACAAACCGCCGGTATTTACCTGGGGCTCTTCCATAACCGGCGGTATCTGGGCTACGCCCTTCTGGTATCTGTTATCGTGCTGCCGCACTTCGCCTTTATCGGTGGCTCGGCCCATATCTACATCACCCGGATGGGGCTGTCGGAACAAACTTTTGGTTACTTCTTTGCGCTAAACGCCGCCGCCATCATGGCCGGATCGTTGGCCTGTTCACGGCTGCTGGACCTTATCGGATCGCGCCGGCTCATGACCGTTGGGTTTGCCGGGGTGCTTATCGGCGGGCTGCTCATGCTGGTGCGCTGGGTGCCGGATCCCTGGGGTCTGGCGCTGCCCATGACGATGATCTCTTTTTGTTTCGGCCTCAGCCGCCCGCCCAGCAACAATCTGGTCTTGGAACAGGTCGATCGGCATGCGGGGGCCGCCTCATCACTGCTCATTTTTATCTATTTCATGCTGGGCGCTTTTGCCATGTGGCTGATCTCCCTGGACTGGCCCGACAAAATTCAAATGATCGGTCTGTTGGGCACCGGCGCCGGAGGTGTCCTGCTGGGTGTCTGGCTGCTGCTGCCACGGATAGGCCGTCGCCGGATGGTAGAAACCTGAAACAGGTTGCAACAAACAACACAGGTGTTTAGATTTTTTGAAATAGATTTAAGTGTGGTCGTCCACCCGATATTCCGATCCAGCCGAAAAGGATTGACCTGCAATGAATCTGTATCGCGACCCATTTTTCTGTGTCCCGCGTTCGGTCCACGCCACCCGTCAGGGCGATGTGGCACTGCCGATCTTGTACTTTGACAGCACCACGGTGCTGGCGTTTTTCAAATGTAATCGCAAGTCTGTCGAAACGATTCTGCCCAACGAACGCATCCTCCCGGCACTGACATGGGGCTCCCATGCCATCGTGGGCCTGGCCTTTTTCGAATACCGTGCCACTAGCATTGGCACCTATAACGAAGTGGGGCTGGCGGTCCCGGTTCTCTGGCAAAAAGGGCCGATACCGCCATGTCCGGCCATCGATTTGTTGCGCAGCGCGTATACGCGCCGGGTGGGCTTCCACATCGTGGATCTCCCCGTAACCACCGAAAGGGCCTATGCGGCCGGGCGGGAGCTGTGGGGTTATCCCAAATTTGTAACGCCCATCGATGTCTCGCTGCAAAAAAAACAATTGCACGGCTGCGTGCATGATCCCGGACAACACGACACCATCCTGACCTTCTGCGGGAAACTGGGATTCGGCCTGCCGAGTCCGGCACTGGACCTGGTCACTTTCGAGTGTGGGGGGGATCAGGACCGACGCACCATCATTCAGACCCGGGGCGCTGGCCGGCTGCATGGTCCCGGCAATGTGCGTCTAACACTGGGCGCATCCCCCCATCCCATGGCAGCGCGTCTCCGCCGGTTGGCGCTGGACGGTGCCCGTCCATTGGCCATATGGGTCAGCACCCGTTTCCAATCCCGTCTGAACGCCGGCGCTCCTCTCGTATTTCCTCAGGGCAGGGACTATCGGCCATGATTCTTTACGACCCAAACGACCGTATGGGATTTTTTGAATTCGGCATTCAGATTCCCATTCTGGACAGCAAGGTGACCAAAACCTTTGAGGCCCTCGTCCAGAACCCTGAACTGGCACCTCAGGTCGAAAAATGGCATCAGACGCAGATCACGGAAAACCTTACCCGGGGAGATCTCGCGCGGGTGCACAGCCGCGGCTATGTGGATCGCCTGCTTGCCGACGCTCTCGAGAGGGAAATCATCCGCACCTACGAGCTGATCGACGATCAGGGTCGCTACTACCGCTACAACCCCAAAGAGGCCTCGCAACCCTTGGCCCACCTCTTCGACCGCATTCTTCGGCGCGTGGCCGGCACTGCCCAATGCTATCGCCTGGCCCTGGAAACCGGGTTTTGTTTTTATTTTGGCGGGGGAATGCACCATGCCCAGCACGATTACGGCAAAGGTTTCTGCCTGCTGAACGACATCGTCATCTGCCTGCGTAAACTGCAGGCGGAAAAGTGCATCCAGACCGCCTGGGTGATCGATGTCGACGCCCATAAGGGGGATGGTACGGCCGCCCTGACCCGGGGCGACGACACGATCCGCACCCTGAGTGTCCACATGGCCCGGGGCTGGCCCCTGGATGAAACCCCGGTGGATGCCGCCGGTCAGCCCAACCCCTCTTTTATTCCCAGCGATATCGACATCCCCATCGCCCCCGGTGAGGAACATGCCTACAACGACCGCCTGCTGGAAGGCCTCGGGCAACTGGAGGGCATGGCCAAGCCGGACCTGGCCGTGGTGGTGTCCGGTGCCGACCCATATGAAAAGGACGAATTGCCGTCGACCCAGGGTCTGCGCCTCACGCGGGCGGAAATGCTGGCCCGCAACCAGTTGATCTACCGCTTTCTCGATGCACGCCGCATCCCCCAGGCGGGATTGATGTCCGGAGGATATGGTCATGCCGCCTGGGAGGTCTACGTGGATTTTTTAGAATGGGTGCTGCCCCGGCGGTTGCACGCCATGGGCCGGTGATGGTGCGACTTCGTACCGCATGATGCAATCCTCCGGTTGACGCCTGCTAGCCACCTTTGCTAAGTCTCCCATAAGGCATTATCTTAACGTCATATCGAAATCACGGTGCCGCCCCCGCCTGCCTGCTCTCGCTCATCGTGATCTTGACCCCTCCGCTACTGGACCTCGGCACCCTTACGGAAAAGGAGGACTGCCATGCTGGTCAAAATCTTCATCAAGAGACGCTTTAAATCGGGCAAAGTCAAAGAAATCAATGCCCTGCTCCGGGATTTTCGCTCCGGTGCCATGACCCAGGCCGGCTATGTTTCCGGGGAGACTTTGGTGTCCCACGAGGATCCCCAGAACGTGTTGGTCATCGGCACGTGGCAGAACATGGAAAGCTGGCTGGCCTGGAAGGGCAATCCGCGCCGCAAGGAATTCGAAACCATGCTGGAGATGTATCAGGAGGGGCCGACCCAGTATGAAGCGTATGTTTTGGGAGTTCCGCCGCAACCCTGATAAGGATAACGGTAGTTTCACCACCCTGTATCGCCATTGTTCTAAAAAGAAAACCATGCGTCCCGGGAAGGATTCGGTTCTCCCGTAACAATTTTTCAGCCAGCCGCAGAGGACAACCCGGGAATGGATGCGTTTTCCCATCACATCGAAAAAATCATACTCCAATTCAATACACGGGGTATGGTGCGCCTTTCAGAAGCCATTCTCCGAGGCTATTGCCGGAGGGCGGCCCGACTGATCCGGGACAATCCGGGCACCGTTCTCATCGGAACCGGATTTCCGGTGAAAGGCACTTTTGAAACGGACGGTCCCATCGGGGCCATCGCCATGTATGACGTACTGCAGGAACTGGGCTATCGCCCGGTCTTTGTATGCGGTCCTCCCCTTTCACGCGTTCTTGACGGACGTTTCACTGTTTATGAAATTCCGATACTGGATTGGCAGGCAAGCAAGCCGGTGGTCAAAGAAGGGCTTGCCAAGCTGCAGCCGGCCCTGATCATGTCTATCGAAAGGCCCGGCGTCACCGCTTCAGGCCGCTATTACAGCATGCACGGACATGATATCAGCGCTTTCACCGCCAAATTCGACCTCTTTTTCGACCTCGGCAATTGCCCGACGATAGCCTTTGGGGATGGCGGGAATGAAATCGGCATGGGCAACGTCAACCATCTGCTGACCGATTTGCCCATTACACCCGCCGTCACAACATGCGACGAGCTCGTGATCGCCACGGTATCCAACTGGGGCGTCTATGGTGTCATGGCCGAATTGAGCCGGCTGTTGGGTCAGGATCTTCTCGCCGCTATCAAACCTCGCGAGGTTTTGTCGTACCTTATGTCCAATGGCGGTCTGGATGGCGTTACGGCCAAAGCAACCGCCACGGAAGACGGTTTTCCCATGGATGTCGGCCACCAAATTATTCACCAATTGCGGGACGCCTTGGCTATCGACATGGCCGACAACCTTTCGCCTCTTGAGAGGAGAGATCCCCATGATTAGCACCAGTTCATTTGGGTCGATCCAGGTCAGCGGGGAAAAATACACCACCGACATCCTTATTTATCCGGACGGCCGTGTCGCCGACAACTGGTGGCGTCAACACGGCCACCGGCTTACGCTCGCGGACCTCGCCCCCCTGCTAGCCGCCCAACCCGAAATCATCGTGATCGGCACCGGTGTCTATGGACGATTGGTGCCGGAACCCGGGCTGACTTCCGCCCTGAAGGCACGCGGCATCGATCTGGTAGCGGACCGTACCGATAGGGCGGCCGCCCGTTTCAATGCCCTGCAAGCCTCCCACCGAACAGCGGCCGGCTTTCATCTGACCTGCTGATATACCTTGCTTATAATCCTCCCGCCCGTACGGAAAATCCACCAAAACTGAAGGCCATTTAGGCTTTGAAACCCCATCCTTTTTTTAATGTTGACAGAAAATTCAAAAGCCACTACTAAAGGTCGAACCATTATACAACCATCGTAGACACACGCATGTTTCGAGCCGCCAAACAAAATCGCATTTTTCAGGATGTCGTCGACCAGATCGAAGAGGCTATCATAGACGGCAAGTTGCAGCCAGGGGACATGCTGCCATCTGAAAGAGAGATGAAAGATCTTTTTCAGACCAGCCGCGGCACCCTACGGGAAGCGTTGCGGGTGCTGGAGCAAAAAGGCCTGATCGAAATCAAGCTGGGGGTGGGGGGTGGCTCTGTGGTCAAGGCGGCCCCCATGGAACAGGTTTGCGACAGTCTCGACCTGCTGGTGCGGTTTCAACAGATATCGTTGCGCCACCTGGCCGAATTCCGGGAAGGCGTCGAGGGCAACGTCGCCGCGACCGCTTCCCAGCGTGCCACAGAGCGGGATATTGCCAAACTGGAAGTCTTGCTGGAAAAAGCGCGCCATTATGTGGCCAAGGGGGTTTCCGAGTGGCGGCAATTCGTGGAAATCGACGGTCGGATCCACCAGGCCCTGGCTGGGATCACCGGCAATCCCATGTATATCGTCATTCACCAGATGGTCCATGACAATATCCAACGGTATTATGAACAATTTCTACCCTGGACCCAAACCCGGCTCCAGGAAAACCTGGACGACCTCTGCCGTATTGTGGCCTTGATCAAGACAGGGGATGCGGAGCAGGCCAGTGCCAGGGCCCGCCGGCATGTAAGGCGGTTCGGGGAATATATGATCGAAAAAGAAAAAGAGCGCAGCGTGGCAGCGGAAAGTCCTTGAATGATGATCCCAGCCGCCGCATTGACAGTGTTTCGCGTTCTTTGTTAAGAGCACACCGTTTAGCCGTAAACACGCTATTAACCAGCACACCAACCATTCTCAAAGGAGGCTCGCATGAAAAAGGTTTTATTTTTCGCGCTCATTCTCTGCCTGATGGCAGGTACGGCCGTCTCGGCCGGCACGATCAAGATCGGACTGATGGCGCCCATTACCGGGGCCTGGGCCAGTGAAGGCCAGGATATGCAGCAAATCGTCGAATTACTGGCCGAAGAAATCAATGCGGCCGGCGGGATCAACGGCCAAAAAATCGAAATTCTTACCGAAGACGACGGGGGCGATCCCCGTACAGCGGCCCTGGCGGCCCAGCGTCTTTCCACCCAAGGCATCGTGGCGGTCATCGGCACCTATGGCTCCGCCGTGACGGAAGCTTCTCAGGGTATTTACGATGAAGCCGGCCTCATCCAGGTGGCCAACGGATCCACGGCGATCCGCCTGTCGGAAAAAGGCCTCAAGTATTTCATGCGCACCTGCCCGCGAGACGACGAGCAGGGGCTGGTGGCCTTCAAGACCCTGAAAAGCGGCGGCTACAAGAGCATTGCCATCCTGCACGACAACTCCAGCTATGCCAAAGGCCTGGCCGACGAAGCCAAAGCCCTGCTGGAAAAAGACGGCGCCAACATCGTCTTCTACGATGCCCTGACCCCCAAGGAAAACGACTACTCCGCCATCCTGACCAAAATGAAAGCCGCCAAACCGGATGTCGTCTTCTTTACCGGATATTATGGCGAAGCTGGCCTGCTGCTGCGCCAGAAAATGGAAATGAACTGGAATGTGCCCTTCCTGGGCGGCGATGCCACCAACAATCCCGACCTGGTGAAAATTGCCGGCAACGATGCCGCGGCCGGCTTCATGTTCCTCAGCCCGCCGGTTCCCCAGGATCTGGATTCTCAGGAAGCCAAAGCCTTCATGACCGCCTACAAGAAAAAATACAATGCCGAGCCAGGCTCCGTATGGGCGGTCCTGTCCGGCGACGGCCTGCGCGTTGTGGCCGAAGCCATCAAAGCCACTGGCTCCACGGAACAGGACAAGCTGGTAGCATACCTGAAAACCAAGATGGACAATTTCCCCGGCCTCACCGGTCAGATTTCATTCAACGACAAGGGTGACCGGGTCGGCGACCTTTACCGGGTCTACAAAGTGGACAACAACGGCAAGTTCATCATGCAGTAGCCACCGGCGTTTCGCCAGGTGACGTGTTAAAATTGGGGCCGCCCGTCTCCGGGCGGCCCCACCTTGCGATAGAGGCGCACGTCGCCTTGGTTGTCGATCGGTGCCTTTTTTGTAATTCCCCATCGAAACGGAGAGCCGGATGGAGCTCTTTATCCAGCAGCTGACCAACGGACTGGCGGTTGGGGGCATTTACGCCCTGATCGCTCTCGGCTACACTATGGTCTACGGAGTCCTCAAACTCATCAATTTCGCCCATGGCGATCTGTTTACAATCGGCGCCTACCTCGGCCTGACTTTGCTCACCACCTTGGGCCTGACCAACTATCTGGGGCCTTTCGGGGTCGTCATCGTCCTGGCCTTGATGGTCATGGGCCTGGTGGCTATCGTAGGGGCCGCCCTGGAACGCGTGGCCTACCGCCCTTTGCGAACATCGCACCGGCTTTCAGCTGTGGTCTCAGCCCTGGGCGCCTCCATTTTTTTCCAGAATGCCGTCATGCTGATCTACGGCGCCCGTTACAAAGTCTACCCCCACGACATCCTGCCGCGAACGGCCATCCATGTTTTTGGACTGGATATCCCCTTGATTCGTCTGCTGATCCTGTTGACCTCAATCGTCATGATGATCGGCCTCTACCTCTTCATCCAGCGTACCAAAATCGGAACGGCTATCCGGGCGGCGGCCATCGACCAGGGGGCCGCCAAACTGATGGGCATCAATGTGGACCGCGTCATCATGATCGTTTTTCTCATCGGCCCGGCCCTCGGTGGTGCTGCCGGCCTGATGGTTGGCCTCTACTACGGCCAGATCAATTTTACCATGGGATGGCTTTACGGGCTTAAAGCCTTTACCGCCGCTATCCTGGGCGGCATCGGCAATATACCCGGCGCCATGGTCGGGGGGCTGCTGCTGGGGGTCATCGAGGCCATGGGGGCGGCTTACATTTCCATTGCCTGGAAAGACGCCATTGCCTTTTGCGTGCTGATTCTCATTCTCATCGTTCGCCCCACCGGTCTATTGGGGGAACGGGTCGCGGAAAAAATATGAAAAACAAACGCATCGTCATTTATGTGGCTTTCGGAGTGATCCTCCTGTTGTCCCCGTCTTTTCTGAATGCCTATTGGGTGGATGTCCTGAACAACGTCGGGCTCTACACTATTCTGGCCTTAAGCCTAAACATCATTTTGGGGCACGCCGGGCTGTTCCACATGGGGCATGCCGCCTTTTATGCCCTGGGTGCCTACACCACGGCCATTATCAACACCACCTATCATATCCCGATCCTCTGGCTGCTGCCGGTCAGCGGACTGGTGGCCGGACTGGCCGCCCTGGTGGTAGCCCGTCCAATTATCCATCTCCGCGGGGACTATCTCCTGATCGTCACCATCGGACTCGTGGAAATCATTCGCATTGCCCTGGTCAACAATGTGTTTGGCATCACCGGCGGCAGCAATGGGATCTTCGGTATTTCACGTCCCGTGCTACTCGGGTGGAAGATCAACAAACCCTGGGAGTTCTTCTACCTCATCTGGGGGTTTGCCGCCGTGACCATCTTCCTGTTTGACCGCCTGGAGAAATCCCGCTTCGGGCGGGCCCTGAATTATCTGCGCGAGGATGACGTAGCCGCCGAAGGCAGCGGCATCAACACCGCCCATTACAAGTTGATCGCCTTTGTGATTGGCGCCTTCTGGGCCGGCATGGTGGGCAATATCTTTGCCGCCAAAATGACCATCATTGCACCGGAATCCTTCAACTTTTGGGAATCGGTGGTCCTGTTCATGATTGTTCTGCTGGGCGGCCGCGGCAGCATACCGGGGGTCATCCTGGGATCCTTTCTGGTGCTGGGACTGCCCGAGATTTTCCGGCAGTTTGCCACCGCCCGCATGCTGATCTTCGGCGCTTTCATGGTCGTTATGATGATTTTCCGGACTGAGGGCATCCTGCCGCCACTACCGCGTAAATACCCCATCGCCAAAGTGCTGGGTCGGGAGGGAAGTGTATGAGCACCTTGCTGAGCCTGAAAAACCTGACCAAACGCTTCGGCGGCCTGGTGGCCGTGGATCATGTCAGCTTCGATGTGGAAACCGGCTCCATTGTGGGCCTGATCGGGCCGAACGGGGCCGGTAAAACCACGGTCTTCAACCTGATCACCGGCAATTACCGACCGGATGAAGGGGAGGTCGTGTTTGAAGACCGCTCCATCAAAAACCTCCCCACCCACCAAATTGTCTCCCTGGGCATTTCCCGGACGTTCCAGACCATCCGCCTGTTTCAGAAACTCAGCGCCATAGAAAATGTCCTGGCCGGATGCCACTGCCGCATGAAAGCCGGCTCGCTGGCCGGTATGTTCCGGCCCCCGGCCCAGCGCCGGGAGGAACGCCAAGCCCTGGAGACGGCGTTGCAGGAACTGCAATTTGTGGGGCTGCACGACGATGCCGAGCAGTTGGCCGAAAACCTTTCCTACGGCAACCAGCGCCTGCTCGAGATAGCAAGGGCGCTCGCCACCCAGCCCCGGTTTATTATTCTGGACGAACCCGCCGGCGGCATGAACAACCAGGAAACCGCCGCCCTTATCGAAACCATTCGCAAAATTCGCGACCGGGGTATCACGGTATTGCTGATCGAACACGATATGAGCCTTGTGATGGAAGCCTGCGAACACCTTGTGGTGATCGAAAACGGGGCGAAAATCGCCGAGGGCACGCCCCAGGCCATCCAGAACGACCCGAAAGTGATCGAAGCCTATCTGGGAACCGACGAGGAATAGCCCATGATTCTGAATGTGGAAAATCTGCACGTGAAGTACGGCAACGTTGAGGCGCTGCACGGCATTACCCTTAATGTAAAGAAGGGAGAAATCGTCACGATTTTGGGCGCCAACGGTGCCGGCAAGTCCACGACCCTGATGGCCATCAGCGGCCTGGCAAAAGCCTCGCAAGGCGCGATTCAGTTTGAAGGGGAGGCCATTCATAAGCTGCCGGCCCATGGGATTGTCACCCGTGGCGTTGCCCAGGTGCCCGAGGGACGACGCGTTTTCGGCACATTGACGGTGCAGGAGAATCTCAACCTGGGCGCCTACACATCCAATGACCCGGAACGCAACCGCAAAAACCTGAAATGGATTTTCGATCTGTTCCCCCGCCTTCAGGAACGATCGGGACAACTGGCCGGCACCCTCAGCGGCGGCGAACAGCAAATGCTGGCCATCGCTCGCGCCCTCATGGCAACGCCCAAAATTCTTTTACTGGACGAACCCAGTCTAGGCCTGGCGCCCATTCTGGTGAAAGCCATCTTCGACACCATTCGCGAAATCAACCAGGCCGGCGTGACCGTGGTTCTGGTGGAACAAAACGCACGGGCCGCACTGAAGCTGGCCCATCGCGGCTATGTTATGGAAGTGGGCAACATTGTTCTGGAGGACACGGCCGAAAACCTGCTCTCTAACGCTGAAGTGCAAAACGCCTATTTGGGAGGCAAGCACTAAACGTCAATAGCGCTTAGGGCGAAACGCTCAGCACCGATTTGGAAAACCAGCGGCCCGGCCGCGACGTTACCGTTTTGAGGTGACAAATAGAAGCAGTACTGGCAGGCTCGCATGTTAATGCATATAAATGGTTAAACCATTACAATCTCATCGGAGCCACTATAAAAGAATTATTTGTTGAGGAAAGGAAGACACCATGAAAACGGCCATGGACGACTCCCTGCAAAATGAGGCCATCAAACTTGCCGAGGCTTGGCAAAATCGGGCCGATGCCTTGTTGAAAAGCGAAGAAAAACAGTCCCAGAAGCAGATCAAGCACCTGCTGACCCACCCGGAAGACAAGATTACCCTGACCCAGATGATCGATCAAAGCTTCCGCAGCGAAAACTACCGCCGGGTGGCGGACCAGGTGACCAGCCTTCTCAAACGCCGCGGCATCCCCGGGTTTTTCTCACCCACTGAAAAAATCCTGATGCACCTGTTTCTCAATGTCGGACGCCTGATTCCGGGCATATCCGTACCCAAAATGATTGAAAAAATGCGGGCCGACAGCAATCGGGCCATTATTCCCGGGGAATCGGATGTGCTTCTGGGGCATCTGCAGAAACGTAAAAGCCAGGGCATCCGCATGAACATCAACCACCTCGGGGAGGCCGTGCTCGGTGAGGAAGAAGCCCGTCATCGTCTGCAAACCTATATTGACGATTTAAAGAACCCGAGCATCGAATACATCTCGGTCAAGATTTCGACCATCTATTCCCAGATTCAGTCCCTGGCTTTCGAACATACGGTCAGTGTCCTCATGGAGCGCCTGGCCAAGCTCTACCGGACGGCGGCTGCCCATGAGTTCGAGCGCCCCGACGGTCAGCGGGTGCCCAAATTCGTGAATCTTGACATGGAAGAATACCGTGATCTCGACATCACGACCGCCGCCTTCACCCGTACCCTGGACCAGGATGAATTCAAACACCATGGTGCCGGCATCGTCCTGCAGGCCTATCTGCCCGATTCCTTTGCCATCCAGCAGACCCTGACCACGTGGGCCCGCGAACGCGTCGCCAACGGCGGCGCGCCCATCAAAATTCGTATCGTGAAGGGGGCCAACCTGGAAATGGAGCTGGTGGAATCGGCCCTGTTCAACTGGCCCCTGGCCACCTATGACAATAAGCGGGATGTGGATGCCAACTACAAACGTATGGTGCACTTCGGTATGCAGCCGGACAACATGCAGGCCGTTCATTTGGGCATTGCTTCCCATAACCTTTTTGAACTGGCCTATGCCTACAAGCTGGCCGAACGCAACCAGGTGACGGACGGCTTCTCCTTTGAAATGCTGGAGGGCATGGCCAACCACGTCCGGCGCGCCATCTCGGAGATGACCGGTGAGGTACTGCTCTACGCACCCGTGGCCGCACGGGAGGAATTCATCAACGCCATCGCCTATCTCGTGCGCCGCCTGGACGAAAACACCGGTGAAGAGAATTTCCTGCGCTACTCCCCCGACCTGAAAACAGGATCGGAAGAATGGTGTTTCCTCCAGAAACAGTTCGAGGCCGCCTGCGTTCATCGGGACCAGGCCCCCAGCACGCCCAACCGGATTCAGGACCGCAATCAGGAAGTTTTCCCGGATAAGATGGGAACCTGCTACGAAAGGGAATTCAACAACGAACCGGACACGGACTGGTCCCTGGCCGCCAATCGTCAATGGGCGGAAGCCATCCGGGAAAAATGGCAAAAAACAGCCGAAGACGCGCCCATCCAGATTCCCCTGGTGATCGGCAACGAGGAAATCCTGGAAGATCGCGACACGCGAACCTGCCTGGATCCCAACCAGATGCCCGTCGAGGTCACGGTAGCCAGCTATCGCCTGGCCACGACCGAGGATGCTGACCGGGCCGTGGCTGTGGCCCAAAAAGATCCGGACGGCTGGCGCCGTCTTTCAGCGGCCGAACGCCACCAGGCCCTCGCAAGGGTCGCCATGGAATTGCGGCATGCCCGCGGTGATCTCATCGGCGCGGCAGCGGCCAATACCGGCAAGGTGTTTACCGAAGCGGATGTGGAAGTGTCGGAAGCCATTGATTTCGCAGAATATTACCCCTATTCGACCCGAACGTTTACTGGTCTGGAAAACATCCGGGCAACGGGCAAAGGCGTGGGGGCGGTCATTTCGCCCTGGAATTTTCCGATTGCCATCCCCTGTGGAGGGATCATGGCGTCGCTGGCCGCCGGCAACACGGTCATTTTCAAACCGGCTTCGGATGCCGTCCTCGTGGCCTGGACCCTCTGCCAGGCCATCTGGCGCGCCGGCATATCCCGCAATACGCTCCAGTTTCTGCCTTGCTCCGGCGGCAGCACCGGCGCGCACCTGATCGGCCATGACGACGTGGACTTCGTGATTCTGACCGGCGGGACCGAAACCGGCATGGCCATGCTGAGTCAAAAACCGACGATTCACCTTTCCGCGGAAACCGGTGGGAAAAACGCCACCATCGTCACCGCCATGGCCGATCGGGACCAGGCCATCAAGAATGTGATTTACTCGGCCTTCGGCAACAGCGGTCAAAAATGCTCGGCCACCTCCCTGCTGATCCTGGAGCGGGAGATTTACGACGACGAAAATTTCAAACGCCAGCTGGCGGATGCCGCCCGCAGTTTCAAAGTGGGTTCGGCCTGGAATTTCACCAACAAAATGGGCGCCCTGATCCATCCCCCCAAGGGTGATCTGAAAAAAGCCATGACATCCCTGGAACCCGGGGAAAGCTGGGCCCTGCCACCTGAGATGGTCGACAACAATCCCCATATGTGGACCCCGGGCATCAAATACGGTGTCCAACCCGGATCCTTCACCCACAACACTGAATTTTTCGGCGCACTGCTGGGGGTAATGCCAACGGACAATCTGGACGCGGCCATCGAGCTGGTGAACATGACCGGCTTCGGGCTCACCTCCGGCATCGAAAGTCTCGACCCGCGGGAGCAGGCCATCTGGAAAGAAAAAATCCGGGCCGGCAACCTCTACATCAACCGCGGCACCACCGGGGCGATTACGCTGCGCCAGCCTTTCGGCGGCATGGGTAAATCCGCCCTGGGACCGGCCATCAAGGCGGGCGGCCCCAATTACGTCAGCCAGTTCATGTGTTTCGAGGAAAACGGGTTTCCCGCTGTCGGCCCCCTCGAACAGGAACATGCCCTGCTTCGCATGGCCCTGGAATGGCGCCGCAAACTTTTATGGGGCCACCTGGGTGAATTCCAGGATGATCTGACCAAAACCATCCGGGCCATTAAAAGCTATCTCTACCATGCCGAGCAGGAATTTGGCAGGGAGAAAGATTATTTCCACCTGCGGGGCCAGGACAATATCCACCGCTACCAGCCTCTGGGCACGGTGGCTATCCGGCTGCATCCCGACGACAGCCTCTTTGATGCACTGGCCCGCTTGGCTGCCGCCCGGATTGCCGGTAACGTTCCTGTTGTCAGTATACCCACCGATTTGGACAATGCGGTAACCGGGTTCCTATCCACCGTTGAAGGCCGCCAGATCACCCTCGGCGCACTGATTCGCCGCCAGTCCGATGAAGAACTGACGGCCTCCATGGCCGTCGTCCAGCGCATCCGCTATGCGGCCCCTGACCGGGTGCCCGCAGCGGTTTTGGCGGCCGCCGCCCAAAAAGGCTATTACATTGCCCGGTCACCCGTGCTCATGGAAGGTAGAATCGAACTGCTCCATTACTGTCAAAACCAGAGTATCTGTGACACCTATCATCGCTACGGGAATTTGGGAGACCGGTCGGAATTGTAACACCGCAATCAACAGAATAGAACCATAAGCGGCTGACCCGCCGCCTGCCGATGCAGGGGCGGGTCAGTTTTTTTGTGGAGGGAACTGCCGTGGGATCAGAATAGAAAGGCCAGCGCCTTGTGCTCGATCAGGATCTTGACCCCGATACCCAATAGCACCACGCCACCCAGTACCCCGGCCACCGGGCTCAGCCGCTCCGCTGACCCCACCGACTTTCCCAGATGCAGCCCCACCACGGTAAAGGCGCCCGCCACCAAGCCGATGATGATGGCCGGCAGCCAGATGGAAACCTGCAGCATGGAAATGGTTAACCCCACGGCCAAGGCATCGATGCTGGTGGCTACGGAAAGCATCACCAGGGTCAAACCCCTGGTGGGATCATGCTTTTCTTTGGCGTCTTCTTCCAGCTTGCACGCCTCCCGGATCATATTGACCCCCACAAACGTCAGAAGGCCGAAGGCAATCCAGTGGTCGAAGCGTTCGATCTGGTCACGTACCGTCAGACCGGCCGCCCAACCGATTATCGGCATCAGCGCCTGAAAAAGACCGAAATGCCAGGCAAGGCGGAAAAACTGACGCAATGACACCCGCTTCAAGCGTACACCGGTGGCGATGGCCACAGCGAAAGCATCCATGGCCAGGGCGACTGCGAGGGCGAAAATATTGATGAAATCCATGCAACCCTTTCCGAATGAACCCGGGTGCCGAAATGCCGCAAAGTTTTCTATGGTAAGGGGTGCCTTCGGTGATGTCAAAAAGAAAACGACCGCGGTTTGGCCAGTTTGCTCGCTATCGCGTTGACAGGCTGTTGGTTATTCACCATAATAGTCTTGCGCTGGTAACCACATAAAATTATTCATTTTCATCCAGTACAAAAGAACAGATAAGGTCATGAGCATGCTTCCCATTCCGCCCTTCTTTGACCCCGCAACGGTGCCAACCATCTGGCAGGTCCCCTATCAGCAACGTGCTAATGAAGCTCGGGACTGGCGACGCCGACACCAAATCCCGTCCGCCGCGCAGGACGCCTTGCGGGTCTCTTTATTGCTTGTCGATATCCAAAACACCTTCTGCCAGCCCGGTTTTGAGCTTTATGTCGGTGGGCGCAGCGGCACGGGCGCCGTGGATGACAATCGGCGATTGTGCGAGTTTATCTACCGAAACCTCAATGGCATCACCGAAATCTGCCCCACCATGGACACCCACCAAGCCGGTCAGATATTTCACAGCCTCTTTCTGGTAAACGAGGTCGGCGATCACCCGGAGCCCTATACCACCATTTCTCTGCAGGATTTAAAAAAAGGGGTGTGGCGGTTCAACGCCGCACTGGCCCCCGGATTGAATCTTACCGCGGAAGAGGGGCAACGGCATATCGAACACTATGCCAGGGAGCTGCAGTCCCGCGGTAAATATGAACTGACCATCTGGCCCTATCATGCCATGCTCGGCGGCATCGGCCACGCCTTGGTATCGGCTGTTGAAGAAGCGGTTTTCTTCCACGGCATCTGTCGTCTCAGTCAGCCGGATTTTCAGGTCAAGGGGCAAAATCCCCTGACAGAAAACTACTCGGTGCTGCGGCCCGAAGTGACCACCGGCCCGGCAGGCGAGCCTGTTGACGCCAAAAACCTCAAATTCATACGGAAGCTGCTGAATTTCGATGCGGTCATCATCGCCGGTCAGGCCAAAAGTCACTGTGTCGCCTGGACCATTGAAGATCTGTTGAATGAAATCCGGGCCACGGGACAACCGCTGGCAGAAAAAGTCTATCTGCTGGAGGACTGTACGACGCCAGTCGTGATCCCCGATGTGATGGACTATACGGAACAGGCGGACCAGGCCTTCCGCAAATTTGCCGACGCCGGCATGCACCTGGTGCAATCGACGGTTCCCATGCATGAATGGCCGGCTTTTGGAAACTAGAATGCACGCGGCAACGCATGCGCTCAGGATAAATATGCCATGACCCCATCTTCGCTCGCCGGTCCTCTTTTGACAGACCTTTATGAAATCACCATGGCCGCCGGATATTGGCGATATGACATCCGGGACCGGGCCACTTTTTCCGTCTTCGCCCGGAACCCGGAAAAAAAACGCAATTACTTCGTCGCTGCCGGTCTGGAAACGCTCCTCCAGGAGCTGGAATCCTATCGGTTCCAGGATGGAGATCTCACCTACCTGCAGAGCCTGCAACTTTTTGAACCCGGTTTTCTCGATGCCCTCCAACGGCTGCGGTTTACCGGCGATGTGCATGCCCTGCCGGAAGGCACCCTCTTTTTTCCGGAAGAGCCCCTTCTTGAGATCACGGCCCCCATCATCGAGGCGCAGTTGATCGAAACCCTTGTCCTGAACACCATCGGCATTGCAACCCTTATCGCCACCAAGGCTGCCCGCTGTATCCACGCCGCCGGGGGCCGACCACTGGTCGATTTCGCCCTGCGGCGCACCCACGGGGCGGATGCCGGCGATCAGGTCGCGCGCAGTACTTACATTGCCGGTTTCGGAGGAACCAGCAATTTGCGGGCCGGTCAACGCTTCGGGATTCCCGTGTCCGGCACCATGGCCCACGCCTTCGTAACCGCTTTTCCGTCCGAACTGGCGGCATTCCGGGCCTATGCCGCCACCTTCCCCCATCACACGATCTTTCTGATCGATACTTATGATACCCTGGCCGGCGCCCGTAACGCGGCAACCGTGGCGCTGGAAATGCAGGCCCGCGGGCATACCGCGATCGGCGTACGTCTGGACAGCGGGGACATGGTGGCCTTGAGCCGGGAGGTTCGCCGGATCCTGGACCAGGCCGGGCTGCCGGACATGAAAATCTACGCCAGCAGCAGCTTTGACGAAGAGAAAATCGATGCAACCCTCAGGGCCGGCGCGCCCATCGATGCTTTCGGTGTCGGCACCCGTGTGGGGGTTTCAGCCGATGCGCCGTACCTGGATATCGTCTATAAGCTGGTTCGATTGGGACCGCGGGATATCCGCAAACTGAGCCCGGGCAAGGTCACCCTGGCTGGAAAGAAACAAATTTTTCGCTGTCGTAACGCCGCAGGATTGTACCGGGAAGACATTATCGCCTGTCGGGAGGAGACCGTCGACAATGCCGAACCCCTCATCGAACCGGTTATGGCCGGAGGGCGGCGACTCAACCCGCCCACCGCTTTAGACGATATTCGCAAAAACTTTGACAGGCAATTTGCGCTTCTCGATCCGCGCTATAAAACCATTCACGAATATATCGCCTACCCTGTTCATACCAGTACCCGGCTTCAAGCCCTTCAGGCATGATGGTGGCAGCCGACGGTATCGTTGGATTTCTCGAGGATTGAAAACGAGAGGGACGGCCATTAAATGCCGAGATAGGCCTTCCGCACATCCTCATTGGCCAGCAGCTTATCGGCGGCATCCGCCATGATGATGCGGCCGTTTTCCATTACGTAGCCGCGATGCGCCGTCTTGAGTGCCAGGTTGGCGTTTTGCTCCACCAGAAAAACCGTGGTGTTGTTTTCGGTGTTGATCTTGCGGACGATATCGAAAATCCGCTTGACCACCAGAGGCGCCAGTCCCAGAGACGGTTCGTCCAGCAACAACAGGCGCGGCCTGGCCATCAGCGCCCGGGATATGGCCAGCATCTGCTGCTCCCCGCCACTGAGAGTGCCGCCGGGCTGGTTGCGGCGCTCGGCTAAAATCGGAAAAAGTTCAAATATATACGCGATATCGTTTTTTATCTCGTCCTTGTCATCACGCAGAAAGGCCCCCATATCCAGATTCTCGAGCACGGTCAAATAGGGAAAAATCCGTCGCCCCTCCGGCACCTGGGAAATGCCCATGGAAACGATGGTGTTGGGGGGCAGCCCGTGGATGGGCTGATCCTGAAAGAGAATCTCGCCCGCACGTGGTGGCACGACGCCGCTAATGGACATGAGGGTCGTCGATTTACCGGCACCATTGGCACCGATGAGGGTCACGATTTCCCCCTCGGCGATGTCCATGCTGATGGATTTCAGGGCCTGAATGTTGCCATAAAAGGTTTCAATGTTCTGGAGCTTAAGCATCGATATCTTCTCCGAGGTAAGCCTTGATCACGGCCGGATTGCTTTTAATCTCCTCTGGGTTTCCCTCGGCAATTTTTTTGCCATAATCGACCACGTAGATCCGGTCGGATAAACTCATGACAAGCTTCATGTCGTGTTCGATCAGAAGAATCGAAACCCCCATTTCCGCGCGCAGGCGAATGATCAGATCATCAAGTTCTTTAGTTTCCTGGGCATTCATCCCGGCCGCCGGTTCATCGAGCAGCAGCAGGAAAGGTTCGGTTGCCAGGGCCCGGGCAATTTCAAGTCGCCGTTGCGCACCATAGGGCAGGTTTTTGGCAAACTCGTTGACATAGCGGGCCAGGCCGATTTTCTCCAGCATACGATAGCTGTCGTCCACCACCTGTTTTTCTTCCCGACGATTGGCCGGCGGTCGTAAAATAGCCCCCGGTATCCCTGAACGCAGCCGGCAGTGGCGCCCGATCATGACATTCTCCAACACCGTCATGTTCTGAAACAAGCGGATATTCTGGAAAGTACGGGCCATACCGCGCTCGGTCACCCGATTGGGCTTGAGTCCGTTCAACCGGGAGGAATCTCCCTCCGGTCGTGTCAGGAGCATATCGCCCTTGGTCGGGGAATAGATCCCGGTAATACAGTTGAAAAAGGTGGTCTTGCCCGCCCCGTTGGGTCCGATCAGGGCAACAATCTCACCGGGTTTCACTTGAAGATCGATATGATCGAGGGCCCGTAGCCCCCCGAAATCCATGGTCAGCTGGTTGACATCTAAAACCGGTTTCATGCGTTATTGTTTTCCGCTATTGTATTCTGTCCTTCAAATTTATAGATGCGCCGCACCCCGCTGATAATACCGCCGGGCCGAAATACCATCATCAGCACGAGTATCACCCCGAAAACCAACATGCGGTATTCGGAGAAAGCACGCAGGTATTCCGGAAGGAGGATCAGGATCAGCGCCCCGACAATCACTCCCAGGATGGAGCCCATACCCCCTAGTACCACGACGCAGAGGATGATGATGGACTCCCAGATGGTGAAACTGGTGGGGTTGATGAACGTCGTCTTGGCAGCAAAAACGACACCGCCCATGCCGGCCCAGGTGGCCCCGAGGGCAAAAGCGGACAATTTGGTGCGGGTTTTATCGATGCCCATGGCCTGGCAGGCCACTTCGTCTTCCCGCAAAGCGATCCAGGCCCGCCCGATGCGCGAATCCTGGAGACGTCGGACGACGAATATGGTCATCAGCGCCAGGCCGATCATCAGAAAATAGATGAAGATGGAGGATTGCTGCAGGGATAGCTGGAGCCCGAAAAGGCTCGGTTTGGGAATATTGGCAATGCCGCTGGGACCGAAAGAAAATTCATTCCAGTTTTCCAGTACCAGGCGGATGATTTCGCCGAATCCCAGCGTGACGATGGCCAGGTAGTCGCCCCGCAACCGCAGTACCGGAAAACCAAGAATGATCCCGAAGATAAAGGCCAGCAGCGCACCGATGGGCAGGGCCATCCAGAAGGTCACCCCAAAATGGTAATTGAGCAGGGCATAGCTGTAGGCGCCAACCGCATAGAAAGCCACATAGCCCAGGTCCAACAGGCCTGCCAATCCGACCACGATGTTCAGCCCCAACCCCACCACGACATAAATCAACGCGGTGATCAAAATGTTGGTCTGGTACATGGAAAAAACAAAGGGGAACGCCACCACCAAAATCAAAGCGGCAATCAATCCCGGTATATAAAACCGCGGATTACCCATAAGCCTGGGGATCAGGGCAACTTTTTCCTCACCGCTGATTTCCGCTTTCTTTTTACCGGCTTCCTTACGTGCGATGGCATAGCGCCAGAGAAATGACAGGAAAAAAACCCCCACGCCGACACCCGCCAAGCGCCACCAGTGCCAATCGATGGTTTGCTCGATGGTGTTCACTTTGATCACCATGATGGGAAAGGTGAGGAACATAAACCAAAGCGATACCAGCAAGGACTTCTTGATTTCTTGATATATCGTCATAATTCGCTGCGTAACCTTTTACCGCCGGGCTGCCAGCATGGTTTGCCCAGTTTCCCGCCGGCGAGGGATGATCGAGATTATACTTTGTCGGTATCCGACCGGCCGAGGATACCCGCCGGCCGAAAAATCAGGATGAGCACCAGAAAAACGAAGGCGAAGACATCTTCATAATCACTGGAGATATAGCCCGTGAAAAAGCTTTCCGTCCATCCCAGCACGAGACTGCCCAGAACGGCGCCGGGCATGCTGCCAATGCCCCCCAGAACAGCGGCCACGAAAGCCTTGATGCCGGCAATGAAGCCGACGTAAAAGTTGACCTGCCCGATGTGCGACGCCACCAGCACACCTCCAAGGGCGGCAATGGACGACCCGATGATAAACGTAAAGGAAATAACCCGGTTGACATCCACCCCCACCAGCATGGACATATCGCGATCCTGGGCCACCGCCCGCATGGCCTTGCCCATCCGGGTAAACTTGATCAGGTAGGTCAACGCTACCATCACCAGGGCGGCCGCGATATAAATGACAATTTCGGTGGAGCGGACGATGTGTCCAACGGGCTTTAAGAAATCCCAGGTCGGGATCAGGTTGGGGTAGGGCAGGAAATTCGAGGTCTGGGCCAGCAGAACATAGTTTTGTAGAAAAAGGGACATCCCGATGGCACTGATGAGGGCTGAAAGCCGCTGGGACCCGCGCAAGGGCTTATAGGCGATTTTTTCGATGGTAAAACCATAAGCCGCCGAATACAGCATGGCGATCAATGCGGCCAGAATGATAATCGCGATGGAATTCCAGCCCAACATGGTCAATACGCTGATGACGATCAGGCCCGTAAATGCGCCGATCATGTATATTTCACCATGGGCAAAATTGATGAGCTCAATAATCCCGTAGACCATCGTATACCCTAGTGCGATCAGAGCATAGATGCTGCCACGGGTCAGACCTCCGAGGAACAGTTCAAGAAAATAATCCATCGGATACGATTCCCAACCCCGTCCGCATTGAAGCGGTTATATAGTCTTCCCTAAAAATAATCTGCCATAAACACATCAGGGGTCATCGCCCTGCGGCGCGACCCCTGATGCCTGCCATTGCTTGTGTTTAGAATTCCACGGTCACATACTGACCGTTCTGGACCTGGTACATCGCAAAACCCACGCCGATGGCATCACCCTTTTCATCGAATTTGATGATGCCCAGCGGTGTAGCCACCCATTCGGATTGCAGGGTTTTGGTCAACACATCGTAATCGGTGGAGCCGCTCTTTTCGACCGCGTTCAAGAGGGCCAAAGTGGCCGCATAGGCGTTCAGGAAAAAGGCGCCCGGCTCTTCACCGTATTCTTTTTTATGCATTTCCACGGCCTCAATGGCAATGGGATTGCTGGAGGTGTCCACCGGACCGGTGGCGTAGACGCCCTCGGCAAACTCACCGGCAACCTTGATAAAGGTATCGTCTTTCACCCCGTCATCGGAGATAAAGACTGTATCCATGGCCTTGTTGCGCATCTGCTGGACAAGCTTGGAGGCTTCCGGATGATAACCGCCGAAAATGACCGCTTCGGCTTCGGAGCGTTTGATTTTCTGAACCACGGCGGAGTAATCCACGGCACCAGGCGTAATGCCTTCGTAAAGAACCACTTCCGCCCGGCTGTCGTTCTCCAGAAAACCCTTGGCGAACTCTGCCAGGCCCTTGCCATAGTCGCCTTTGTCATGCAAGACCGCGATCTTCTTGAATTTCAAAACATCCAGGGCAAAGTCCACTTCCAGGCGGGCCTGGGCATCGTCGGAAGCAATGGTCCGGTAGAAGTTCGGATAGTCCCCGCTCTGGGTCAAGGCCGGATTGGTGGCGGAAGGACTCATGGCGATGATGCCCGACTCCTTGTAAATCCCCAGAGCCGCTTTCGTGGCGCCACTGCAAATATGGCCGACCACGACATTCGCGCCGTCGGTTACCAGCTTGGTGGCCGTATTGGTAGCCACTTCCGGTTTACAGACGTCGTCTTCCACCAGGAGTTCGATCTGGCGGCCACAAGCCCCGCTCATGGCATTGCGCTTTTTGACGATGAGCTCGGCCGCACGCACGGTCGGAATGCCGTAAGAAGCCAGGTCGCCACTGTGGGCACCGGCAACACCCAATTTGACAGGCTCAATTGCCTTTTCCACCGGCGCAGCTTCTTTCGTGGCCTCGGCGGATTTTTCCTGCTGTTGGCCGCAGGCAAAAAGGATCAAACCTGCCAGGGCAAAAAGTGCGATCAGCGCAAAATATCTTCCGAAGTGTTTCCTCATCATCCCTTCCTCCTTGAAAAAGTAACAAAAATGGGAGCTTACCATCCTGTGAATCCGCTATTTTATAGACATCTGACAAGCTCCCGTCAAGATAGAAATTACATCCGGCACCATTTGAAGGCGGCCCGCCGAGCGTCGGACCGTGCCGGCTTATAGGTCTAAATCACTGATACCCGGCATTCGGCAGGATCAATCGGCACCGCAATGCATCTTGCCCGCCTGGCATCACCGGCGACGCCCCTGGCATTAGGAGGTTTAGCGTTTACGGTCCGCATACACATTGGCAATGCAGCAAAGAAAGGTTCCTGGCTCGGTATCGCTCCGGTTGCGCATCCCGTGGGCTTCCATGCCGGGCACATAGACAACATCCCCGGGACCTACCACCACCTGTTCGACGATTTCCTCGGTTTCTGTATCGAACTGCCAGCATTCGAACTGGCCGCTGAGGATGTACATGGTCTGATGGTAGAAATGATTGTGAATCGGAATCTGCCCGCCCGGCTGAATCGTAAAAAAACGCAAGCCATATTCGGGATGACCAGTGCCATCGTCACCACAGCTGGAAAGCCAGCGGATACTGGTTCCCATAACATCCCGCATAACCCCTTTGAAGGGAAATTGGTCGATAAACTTTTCTTCGCAATCTTTATAGTTTTTGACGTCCATAATTACCTCTCCTAAGGTTATGGGGTGAAGTGCGCTTGCCAAGCCCTGTTGGGATGCGGCGCCTTTCCATCCGCGGGCATTACGGTGGAAAAGCTTATCACAGAACACCCCCTATTTCAGCACCCAGAAGGATAAAATACGGTGCTCCGAAATGTGCATATCCGCCCGGCATGCCAAACCTATAGGCCCTTGGCCGACCAGGCCGTCCACAAACAATGGGGGCTTTGTTTCCCCGCTGACAAACGTGCTGGCATCTTGACCCCCGGGTACGAATGCAGTAAGGCATGCCCAACGGCCTGGCTGGCAACTAATCTCAACGGCAGACACCCACATTATATATGGGAGACAATACGGTGGATCCGATTGCCCTAGTCGTCAAAACGGTACCGGAAGCCCAGAAGACGGCGGATCGTCTGGAGGCCTGGCTCAAGGACCACGGAGTTGGTGTCAACCGCATCCGCCCCGATGCCATCAGCAGCGCCACCAATGACAACGCCGCCACCCGCCGGTTGGCGTGTGTTTTCGTTCTTGGGGGCGATGGTACGTTTCTAAGCGCGGTCCGCTGGATTGGTGATGCGCCCATACCGATCCTGGGCGTCAAGTTCGGGGAAGTTGGCTTTTTGGCGGAAATCGCTGCCGACGACCTGTTTGCGGCCGCCGAAGCAGTTTTGACAAACAATTTTCAAATTGAGCATCGTATGCGACTGGTTGCCACCGTCGTCCGGGACGGCCAAACCCACTACCGCGAAACGGTTTTAAACGATGTGGTCATGAATACGGGCACCCTGGCACGCCTGGCCCTTATCCCCACCTATATCAACGATCACTATCTGACCACTTTCCGGGCCGACGGCCTGATCGTTTCGACCCCCACCGGGTCCACCGCCTATTCCCTGGCGGCGGGCGGTCCGGTTGTCCACCCCCAGGTGCCGGGCATCGTCATGACGCCGATTTGCCCGTTTACCTTAACCAACCGCCCCCTTGTCGTGCCGGACAGCACCCGCATTCTGATCAAACCTGAGGAGCAATCGCCCCAATTGACCCTCACACTGGACGGCCAGGCCGGCCTGGAAATCCATCATGGCGATGCCGTCCTGATCGAAAAAAGCCCTCACCCGGTCTATATGATCCAGGTGCCCGACGGTGAATACTTCGACGTTCTCAAAGCCAAACTGAGCTGGAGCGGAGGCCGGGCCTGATTCACACGTTGCCGCACCACGCAGATCCCGCCCAACAAAAAACCGGCAGATCAAATCGTGCAACCTGCCGGTCATTTACTTTTTCTTAAATAAGGCGGCAAGGGCTCAGAACCAAACGGCGTCTTGGTTCGATGCCCCCCTTCTCGTCCCAGTCCTAATAACGATAATGATCCGGCTTGAACGGCCCCGCCACCTCGACGCCGATATAGTCGGCCTGTTCCTGTGTCAATTTAGAAAGACGGACACCGAGCCGGTCCAGATGCAGCCGGGCCACCTCCTCATCCAATTTTTTGGGCAGCGTATACACCTCTTTTTCCAGCTTGCCGGACGCCAGTTCAATCTGGGCCAGACATTGGTTGGTAAAGCTGTTGCTCATCACGAAACTGGGATGTCCCGTCGCACAGCCCAAATTCACAAGGCGTCCCTCGGCCAAAACAATGATCGAACGCCCGGAGGCCAAGGTCCACTTGTCAACCTGGGGCTTAATGGTTTCCTTTTGGCAGACCGGATTCTTCTCCAGGTAGCCCATATCGATTTCATTGTCGAAATGCCCGATGTTGCAGATGATGGCCTCGTTTTTCATCTGCTCCATGTGCGCCCCGGTCACCACAAGATAATTGCCCGTCGCCGTAACGAATATATCACCCATGGGGCTGGCGTCTTCCATGGTCACGACTTCAAAGCCTTCCATGGCCGCCTGCAGCGCGCAAATGGGGTCGATTTCCGTAACCAGCACGCGGGCACCGTATCCACGCATGGAGCGGGCACAGCCTTTGCCGACATCGCCATAACCGCAGACCACGACGATTTTACCCGCCATCATGATATCCGTGGCCCGCTTGATGCCGTCGGCAAGGGATTCGCGGCAGCCATAAAGATTGTCAAATTTCGATTTGGTCACCGAATCGTTGACGTTGATGGCAGGAAACAGCAGTTTTCCGTCCCGGGCCAACTGGTAGAGACGGTGAACACCCGTGGTGGTTTCTTCGGAAACCCCCCGGACCTTGTCCGCGATGGTGCTCCAGCGCTTAGGGTCGCTTTCGTAAGACGCCTTGAGCCGTGCCATGAGATAGTGCATGTCCGGATTGTCGTAATCTTTTTCCAGCAGTTCGGGGTTCTGCTCCACCCGAACCCCCTGGTGGATCATCAGGGTGGCGTCCCCGCCGTCGTCGACAATCAAATCCGGCCCACTGCCGTCCGGCCAGGTCAAGGCCATTTCCGTGCACCACCAGTATTCTTCCAGTGTTTCTTCTTTCCAGGCAAAAACGGCCGCCGATCCGTTTTGGGCGATGGCCGCGGCCGCATGGTCCTGGGTGGAAAAAATATTGCAGCTGGCCCAACGGATATCAGCCCCCAGAACTTTGAGGGTCTCGATCAGCATCGCCGTCTGGATCGTCATGTGGAGGCTGCCGGTAACCTTCAGCCCCTTGAGGGGTTGATCCGGACCATACTTTTCCCGCACCGCCATAAGTCCCGGCATTTCGTTTTCGGCCAGCTTCATCTCCTTGTTGCCGAACTCCGCCAGGGACAGGTCGGCCACTTTATGGGGCAACGCAAGATCCAGCGCCATGAGCCCTCCAGGCGCATCTTTCATGCGAATAACAGTCATGTAAAACTCCTTGTTACGATAATGATGTTCGTCCCCGTGATTGTCCGCCACGGGATTTTACCATTGTTTCCCTGACTATAGGTCCCGCGAAGGTCCTTGTCAGCTCTATTTCGGCCCAAAGGGCCGTTTTCTTTAAAAACATCCGTTAAATACCGGCCAAATTCCGAATTTCATCCACACGGGATGTGCTTTCCCAGGTGAAGGTCTTTTCCGAACGGCCAAAATGGCCATAAGCGGCCGTGGGTCGGTAAATGGGGTTCAGCAAATCCAGGTATTCAATAATCGCCGCCGGCCGGAGATCGAACACTTCACGGATGATCTCCTTGACCCGTTTTTTGGGCATCACGCCGGTGCCCATCAGGTCCACCATCACGGACACCGGTTCGGCCACACCGATGGCGTAGGCCACCTGAACCTCGCATTTTTTGGCCAGGCCGGCAGCCACCACATTTTTAGCGATATGGCGTCCCATGTAGGAAGCACTGCGGTCGACTTTGGAAGGATCCTTGCCGGAAAAGCAGCCCCCCCCGTGGCTGCCCTGGCCGCCATAGGTATCGACGATGATCTTGCGCCCGGTCAGACCGCAATCTCCCATGGGGCCGCCCACGACAAATTTTCCGGTCGGATTGATAAAATATTTCGTATCGCCGTCGATCATATCCGACGGAATGACTTTTTTGATCACCTCTTCGATAACCGCCTCGCGGATGGTTTCATGGGTAACGTCGGGCTTGTGTTGACTTGACACAACGATGGTATCCACCCGTTTGGGCGTTCCGTTTTCATATTCGATGGTGACCTGGGATTTACCGTCCGGCCGCAAAAAATCAATCGCGCCGTTTTTGCGGACCGTGGCCAGCCGCTGGGTCAATTTATGGGCATACATGATGGGCATGGGCATCAATTCCGGTGTTTCATCCGTGGCAAAACCGAACATCAACCCCTGGTCGCCAGCCCCCTGGTCCTTGAACAGGCCCTCACCCACATTGACCCCCTGGGCGATGTCCGGTGACTGATGGTCGATACTGGTTACCACCGAGCAGGTCTGGCAGTCGAAACCCATCTGGGAAGAACAATAACCGATCTCACGGATGGTCTCGCGAATAATGTGGGGAATGTCGACATAGCATTCCGTGGTGATTTCGCCCGCCACGAAGGCGAGGCCCGTGGTGACCAGCGTTTCGCAGGCCACCCGGCAGCCTTTATCCTTTGCGATGATGGCGTCCAGAATGGCGTCCGAGATCTGGTCCGCAACTTTGTCGGGATGTCCTTCGGTTACAGATTCGGATGTGAAAAAAAACTGTTCATTACCCATGTGATTTAATCTCCTCAATGCGTACAGGTCGCTGTTTACGCATCCATATTTAATTAGGTGTTGGGATCCAGCGGCATATTGTCGATCAATCGTGTCGTACCAACTTTGACTGCCAGCGCCATGCGAACGGGGCGGTCGATCACGTTCACGTTCTCAAGGGTGTCGGGGTCGACGATCACGATATAATCGATAGCGGTTTCAGGGTGGGCCTCAATGCGTGCTGTGGTTGCGGCAATAATCCGGTCCGCACGGGTTTCGCCATTGGCGACCTGCTTCCGGGCCTCCTGCAGGGATTGGCTCAGGCTCAGCGCCGCCTGGCGCTGGTCGGGTTTCAAATAGGCATTGCGCGAGCTCATGGCCAGCCCGTCCGGTTCGCGCACCGTCGGAACCCCCACGATGTCAACGGCAAAATTGAGATCCCTGACCATCCGCCGGATGATGGTCAACTGCTGAAAATCCTTTTCGCCAAAAAGCGCCACGTGGGGCGCGACGATATGAAATAGCTTGGTCACCACGGTGGCCACACCGCGGAAAAAAATCGGGCGCGACAGCCCGCACATCCGTTGCGCAAGGTCCTGAGGGGTCACAAACGTCTGACATCCATCGGCATAAATCGCCCGGTCGTCAGGCGTAAAAAGGATGTCCACCGGGATGGTTTCGGCCAGACGGCAATCCTTGGCCATGTCGCGGGGATAGGCTTCAAAATCCTCGCCGGGAGCGAATTGGGTGGGGTTCACGTAAATACTGGCCACCAGGACATCGGCCAGACGACGCCCCTCGCGCATCAGGGCCAGGTGGCCATCGTGCAGGTAGCCCATGGTGGGCACGAAAGCCAGGGTTCGGCCCGCCTGCCGCAACGCTCGTGACCGATGCTGCATTTCTTCAATCGTGGAAATAATTTCGATGGGTTGGCCTCCATACCAACTAACGTTAAAACAAACCGTGTCTTATGGTAGCCCTTGCTAAAAGTCAACCGGGCATTTGGCCTTCCCATGCCGGCATCAAAGGGGACGCCCCCATGGCGAACATCGATGATGCCACGCCGGCGTGACAGGAGGAAACGATTGGATGGGCTCGAGTGAAGCGGCCGTAACGACGCAACCCGAAAGCGCCCACAGGGCGACCGATGCCTTATATCAGGCTTTCGATATCCGGGTGGTTGCGCAGAACCGTGACAAACTGGCTCGTACGGTGATCCAGCCGGCTTTTGACAATCCACAGAAGACGTTGCTGGAACAGATAGGCCATCGCATAATCGCTCTTGAGCAAATTGCGAATTTTTTCCGACCTTATGGAATATACCTGGCAGGGTTCCGCACAAAGCGTGGTGGACGTGTACATCATGCCCCCGCCCATCACCGCCGACCATCCAAACGAATAACCCGGTTTCACGGCGCCGATGGCGAACGAAATTTTATCGGAAATCCGTTTTTCAAGCAGGATTTTGCCCCGCTTGAGAAAATACATGCGCTCCGCCGGATCGCCCTCCTGGAAAATGATATCGTCTTCTTCAAACTGCAGGATGTCCAGGTGGGGTATCACCGTATCCAGCATCGCGTCGCTCAAATTGCTCAAAATGATGATATCTCTTACTTCATCGTAGGAAAGCATGTTTCACCTCTGAAGGCTCGAGGCCTCAACGCCTGTCACCGGCAGCAGATTATTTTAGGAAAAAAAGCAGCACCAAAAAGAGTCCGGAGACGGCCGCACTCAAACCCACCGGGATTACGCCCTTGTCAAACGCCTCCTGAATCGACTGGCCCAAGCTACGGGGATTGCCATCCCCCGCTTTGACCAGGCGATGGAACGGCAGCAAGAACCAGCTGCTGACGCGCGCCGGGGCATTGCGGCAAAACCGATTGACGGCACCGGTCAATCCCCGGGCCAGCCATTGGTCACACACCTGGTTCAGGCGATTGAAGCATCTGTCCATCGCCCCGTAGAAAAGACGCGCCCCTTTGCGATAAAACCAGTCCGCATCCAAATTGACACAGCGGATCTCGGCCGGGTAGATGCCGGACAGCAGCAGCAGGGCAAAGGCCAACGCCGAAAAAAACAGGATCTGCAGCTGGGCCACCACATGCGGTACGGTGTAGGGTTCGTACCCCACCGGCTGATAGGGCAGCATGCTGTACAAATACTGCGGGAAGGACCCGATAAAAATACAAAGAAACGCCGTTATCCCCATAGCCAGCAGCATATGCGGGGGCGCTTCCTTGGGCCGCAGCCCGGAGTCGTGGGAGAAGAAAGCGAAATAGGGAATCTTGATGCCGGCATGGTGAAACACACCCGCCGAAGCAAACAGCAAAATAAACCAGATCCATCGCATGTGTCCGCTGCCGGCCGCGTCCATCACCATGGACTTGCTGACAAATCCGCTGAACAGCGGAAACGCGGATATCGAAGCCGCCCCGACGATACAGAAAATGCACGTCAGGGGCATGGTACGGTAGAGCCCCCCGATATCCGTGGCGTTGATCTTCCCCGTGCGGTACATGACGGCCCCCATGGTCATGAACAGCAAACCCTTAAACAGAATATCGTTAAAGGCATGGGCCACGGCGCCGTTGATGGCCAGTTGGGTGCCGATACCGATACCGCAGACCATGAAGCCCACCTGGTTGATCAGGCTGTAGGCCAGAACCCGCCGCAGGTCGTTTTCAATCACCGCAAAGAAAATCGGAAAACCCGCCATGGCGGCCCCGATCCAGATCAGGGCCTCGGTGCCCGGATAAGCCCGGGCCAGGGCATACACGGCCGTTTTGGTGGTAAACGCGCTCAAAAAAATCGTGCCGGTGATGGTGGCTTCAGGGTAGGCGTCCGACAGCCAGGTATGGAGCAGCGGCCAGGCGCAATTGATCCCAAGTCCTAGAAATATGAGGTGTGATCCTGGTCCATCCAGACCAATCAAACCGAATTCAATGGAACCGGTATGGTGCACCCGCAGGACGATCCCGGCCAGAAGAATCAACCCGCCGGCCACATGAAACATGAGATAGCGAAACCCGGCCCCCATGGATTGGCGGGTGCGGCGGGCCCAGATCAGCTGGACACAGAAAACCGTGAGCAGTTCCCAGAATATGAAAAAAGTGAAAAAGTCGCCGGCAAAAACGACCCCGAGCGCGCTGCCGGTATAGAGCATGCCGGATACGTTCTGTACGGTCTCTTCCACATGCAGGGCATAAATAGTGGTGATCAAGCCAATCAGGATAAAAATATAGCCGAACACCAGGGACAGACGATCGATCCGCGCCAGCACCAACTCCTGCCCTAAAAACGACAGGGTCCAGCTGTCTCCGGTGGGCAGATGGATCAGGTTGATAAAGGCCAGCACGGGGAGCGCCAGCATCACCGCACGCCGCACGTGCCCTCGCAAAAACGGCAGGAGCAGGGCGCCGAGCATGAAGGGCGCTGCCGGTGGCAGGGAGCTAATCATAATAATCCTCCCCGCGTTTGACCAGGGGCCGCAGGATATACTTGGCCACCAGCACCAGCAATACACAGGCCACGAAACCGTAGACCGCATAAAACCCCCACCATCCCTCCCACGGAAAATGGGGGTGTTTATGCACAAAAAACTCGGCGATCAGAAGCAAAACGAGCGCGGAATAGAAAAAAAGGAACACCCGTTTGACGTTTTTGGGCTTGTCGAACAGATAGGTTTTTTCATCCGGCGACTTTGGGTGCATATATAGAACCTCCGGGCAGGCCTTTTGGGAAAACAACAGCGACGGGCCTAACGGCCCGCACCGATACCTGCCGTACTACAGGGTGTTGAAAAAAATAACGCCCAGATAAACCAGGCCAACCGTAATGGCCACAAAGAAAATCGGCCGGTAGCCCGGGACGGGGTCGTGTTTCAGTTCCATCAGTTCTTCATGGTCTTCGTGCATGACTTACAATCCGGTGACTTTCGCCGCCGACATGACGGCCAGTTGCATGAACGGTTGCGGGTAGACCAGCAGCACCAGGGATATCACGGCGGTGATGGCCAGCGGGACCACACAGAAAAGCGGGGCCTCCTGGACCCGGGCTTCGAAAAGCGCGTCCTCCGGCGGGCAGAAAAACGCCCGGTAGACCACCGGCATGAAATAAGCGGCATTCAGCAATGAACTGAAAAGCAAAACCGCCAGGATTGCGATCTGGTCGGCCTCCAGCGCGCCCAGCACCAATGTCCATTTGCTCAGGAATCCGCCGCAGGGCGGCATCCCGATGATACTGAGGGCCCCGATGAAAAAGGCCGTCATGGTCACGGGCATCCGACGTCCGATGCCCGTCATTTCGCTGATGTTCTTTTTGCCCGTGGCGACGAAAATGGCCCCGGCGCAGAAAAAGAGGGTGATTTTGCCGAAAGCGTGCATGGCGATATGGACCATGCCGCCGGTAACCCCTTTGGGCGACAGCATGGCCGCACCCAGAACGATATAGGAAAGCTGCGCAATGGTGGAAAACGCCAGCATCCGTTTGAGATTGTCCTGGGACAGGGCAATAAAAGACCCCACCAGTATGGTGGTGGAGGCCACGAACAATAAAGGTGTGCTCAGATCGAAGGCCTGTAGCATGTCGGTACCGAAAATACCGGTGATGACACGAACGATGCTGAACACCCCGACCTTGACCACCGCCACCGCGTGCAACAGGGCGCTGACCGGCGTCGGTGCCACCATGGCCGCCGGCAGCCATGAATGCAGCGGCATGACAGCCGCTTTGGCAAATCCAAAGACAAACATGAACAGGAGGAGGGCCACCGTGCCACGGGAGGCGGTTCCCGCCAGAACCCCCTGGGGGCTGAAGTCCAGGTTGCCTGTGAAATGATAGGTCACCAGCATGGCCGGCAGCACCAAGCCGATGGAGGCACCCACCGTATACAGCAGATATTTCCGACCGGAAGTCCGGGCTTCCTCATCCTGATGGTGGGTGACCAGAGGATAGGTGGCCAGCGAGAGCATCTCGTAAAACAGATACATGGTCAGCAGGTTGGCTGAAAACGCCACCCCGATGGCCGCACTCAGGGAAACGGCGAAAAAACAAAAATAACGGGTCTGGGCATGTTCGTCCAGCCCCCGCATATAGCCGATGGAGTAGGCGGACGTGATAATCCACAGAAAGGAAGCCACCAGTGCGAAAAGCATCCCGAAGGCATCCACACGGAAGGCCAGACTCAACCCCGGCAAAACCTCGACAACCTGGCAGATAATCTCCTTACCATGCAAAACAGCCGGCAGCATGGAAGCCACAAGAGCAAATTTGATCACCGCCGCCAGAAAAGTCCAGCCTTCACGCACATTGGGCGAACGGCTGAACCCGATCAGCGGTATCGCAAGCAGCGAGACAAGAACGGCAATAAGCGGTTTGACCGAAATCAAGGTGTCCATGGGTCAGGTGATCCCCACCGGAATGGCATGATCAATAATCTGGCTGACGATATCTCCGGCATAGATCCCCAGCGCAAACAGAAGAACAGCGGTCACGACCAGTGTCACAAGCATTTCGAAAGGGGCTTCCTGAACCGCGGAAACAAAATGGCCATGGTCCCCATGGTGGTCATGGAAGGGTTCGAAATAGGCAATTTCAAATATACGGAAAAACAACACAAGATTGATCAGACTGCTGAGCAAAAGCGCGGCCATAAATCCATACTGGCCGGCGGCCACAGCGCCTGAAATCAGATACCATTTACTGAAAAATCCGCAGGTGGGCGGCACACCGATAATGGACAAGCCCGCCACCACGAAAACCCCCATGGTCACAGGCATTTTCTTGAACAGCCCCTGCATGTCGTCAATGGCGTCACTGCCCACTTTGGAAATGATGGCGGCCGCGGAAAGAAACACGCATAGGGTCATGATGGCATCGTTCACGATATGCAGAATCGCACCGGAAATGCCCAGCCGGTTGCCCAGCCAGAAACCGCCCACCATATAGCCCACCTCGGCCACGATAATGTAGGTCAACATACGTTTCAGACGCCGTGTCGACAGGGCCATGAAGGAACCGGCCACAATGGCCGCGATGGCCAGCCATACCATGGGTTCGCTGATCGCCATCTGGTCAAAGGCAAAGGCCGGGGTAAACACAAAAAGCATCATCCGGATCATCACGTAGATCATGACTTTGGTCACGAGCGGCGCCACCAGGCTGCTGACCGGATCCGGTGCGTGGGAATAGGCGTTGGGCAGCCAGGCGTGCATGGGGAAAAATCCCATCTTGATGCAGAGCCCCACCAGGCAGATGACAAAAGCGGAAACCACCACCTTGGATGGGTACAACGCCGGAAGGCGAACCGCCAGATCGGCCATATTCAGCGTACCGGTGACAAGGTACAGATACCCCACGCCGAGCAGATATAAACTGGCCCCCACCGTTCCGATGAAAATGTAGTTCAGGCTGGAAAGAGGGGCCCGTCCCTCACTCATGCCCACCAGGGCGTAGCCGGTCAGAGCGGCAATTTCCAGCAGAACGTAAAGGTTGAAGGCGTCGCCGGTCACCACGATACCCTGCAAACCGGCGATCAGCAGGATGTAAAGGGTATAAAAGGGGCCCAGTCGATCCTCGAAAAGCCCTTTGACGAGCTCCCGGGTTCCCATCAAATTGACAAAGGCAACCGTCGCCACCGCCACCAGCACAAGCGCGTTCAGGTGGTCCACCCGATAGGCAATGCCCACCGGCGGGGCCCACCCCGCCAGGTGATATTCCACCACGCCGGTCTGGATGACTTTGCCCAGCAGGCCGATGGCGGTCAACAGGGACCCCAGAAGCGCCAGGGCTGTCAACGGAAATGCCAACCGCCTGTCCAGCAGGGCACCAATCAGGATGAGAAAGGCCGCCACCAGCGGAATGATGATAACCAGGCCGGGAAAATGTGCGCTCATTGCTCCTCTATCCGCATCGCGATTTCATCTTCCTCCAGGGTGCCGTATTGCCGATAGACCTTGATGGCCAGGGCCAGGGCGACGCCCAGAGTGGCCACCGAGACGACAATGGCGGTCAGCATGAGCACATGGGGAAGGGGGCTGATGTAGTCCAAAGCCTGTACCGCATGATGCCCGGTATCCTCGTGCCCATGGGCGATGATCGGGATGGTTTTGCCTTTTTTGGCAGCGATGGAAACATAAAAAAGGATGACCGCCGTCTGGACGATATTCATGCCGATGATTTTCTTCACCAGATTGCGCTTGGCAATCATGGCATACATTCCGATCATCACCAGACCAATATAGGCCCAGTAGTTGTACTTCGCTAAAAAATTGGCCAGCAGGCTTTCCATGGCTTACAACCCCTCGTCGTGCCGTCCGGCAGAGGACAAATTGTAGTAAAGCGATACCATGACCGCCATGACCGCAAGCCCGACGCCGATCTCCACGATGAGGATCCCGTGGGAACGGGCCATGATGGCATCGGTATACAGGAGATCCGCCAGCTTGCTGTAATCCAGAAAATTCCCGCCCAGCAGCAGACACATCAGGCCGGTACCGGCATACAGCAAAACACCTGCGGCACTGGCCAGCAGCGCGGCCTTCTCGTTCAAGCGGCGAAACGCCCGGCGCAAATCGTTGGATATGGCATAGAGAATAATCGCGGCACCAAAAATGACCCCGCCCTGAAAGCCGCCTCCCGGGCTGTGATGGCCATGGGCAATGACATACAGGGCAAACAACTGCACAAAGGGAACCACCAGGCGGCTGGTCACTTTGATGATCATGTCGTATGGAACCCAGAGGGAGTCGATGCGTTCGAACTCGGCCGATCCCTCCGGCAGTTTACCCCCTTTGGCGATCCGCAGGGTGATGCCGGTGAGATTGTGGCGGTAGAGCCGTGTCGTGGTCGATTTGCGCCGATAGATCCGCAACAGAAAGAGACAGGCGATGCCCGCGGAAAAAATAACCGCGGTTTCGAACATCGTATCGTAACCCCGGTAATCCGCCAGAACAGCGGTAACGATATTGGGAACGGCCGTATCCTCGACCGCGTGCTCGATGTAGTAGGGGGAAACATGCAGGCTGGCGGGGGATTCCGGATCGCCCCAGGCGGGAAAATCCGGCGTGCCGTAAAAAAGAAGCCCACCCACCATCAGAATGGTTATCAGCGCCAGGAATCTCAATCTTTGGTCCTCCGGGAGGTCCGAAACACGGCGGCCACCAGAAAGACCGTGCTCACGCCCGCCCCCACGGAAGCTTCCGTGAACGCCACGTCCACCGCCCCCATGATGGCCCAGAGCAGGCACATCATAAAACTGTAGGCGCCGAAAAGGATCCCGGCCCCCAACAGATCACGCACCATGATCGCCCCGATGCCGCAAATCATGACAAGCACCATAATGATGAGGTCCACCGGCCAGATCATGATTTGTCCTCGCTGCTATCTTTGGTCCACGGCAGCAGCCCGGCCCGCACCCCCGCATCGACAATGGCATGGGTGGCTGTCGGACTGGTGATAAAAACGAAGGCGACGATCAGCAGAATTTTAAGCGCTGTCAAAATATCCCCCAGATGCCACTCGTGGGCAACCCACAGCGCCATGGCGATCATCGAGGTAAACAGCCCCATGGTGTCCAGCTTGCCGGCCGGGTGCAGACGGGAATAAAAGTCCGGAAAACGGAGAATCCCCACCGCACCGGCAAAAAAGAAAAACAGCCCGCAGGCCAGCAGAAAAATGACGACCACATTCAAAAACCCCATGCCTATCTCCTCGCCGGTCCGCCCGATAACCACGGAAACGGCTGTCTGCCGGTGGCCTTCAGCACCCTATTTGCCCCCCATCTCATCATAAAGCCCTTTCTTTTTCTGAAAATAGCGGGATGCCGCCAGGACCGCGATAAAGTTGAGGGTAGCATAGGCCAGGGCAATATCGACGAACATGTCGACACGCTCATAGATAAGACCGATCAGGATCAGCAGAACCGTGGTTTTACTGCCGATGGCATTGACACCGATCAAGCGGTCCAGCACGGTTGGGCCGAAAACCGCGCGATAAAGTGACAACACCATCACGCCGCACAGAAAAATGCTGCTATATAGAAAGACATCTTGCATGATTTACTCACCAAAAATCGCGGCCACACGCATTTCCATCTCCCCGGGCAGGCCTTCCGCCGAAAGGTCATCGATGGCGTGAACCGTGTAGCTGCCATATAACGAAACATAAACGGTTATGGTCCCGGGCGTTAACGTAATGGAATTGGCATAAATGAAGCGCGCCATTTCGCTATCCAGGCGCGTTTTGTATTTGACCATTTGCGGATTGATCAGTTCCATCATGCGCGGATGAAAAACCAGCCGCATAACATGCATGTTGGCGCGGAAGATCTGATAAAGCAGCCAGGGCACATAAAGGATGAAACGCAGCCATTGCCCGGGCACGCGGCTCACGTTTTTGGCCGAAAACAGCATATCACCGGAGGCAAACGAGACGATGGCGCAGGAAATGACCCCCAGAGTCAGGTGAAACACATCAAACTTACCGGACAATACAACCCAAGTCACCATACAAACGCAAAATGTCAAAATATAAGGCAAGGGAGAGCGTTTGGGGCGGGTGGCTGGGGAAGGAGTAGCAGGGACTCGACGTTCCGATCGATTTGCAGGTGCTTCATTCACAGGCAAGAAATTCAACCTCCAGCAGAGAACTCGTGGATCCAAAGCAAGCGGCCGTAGCCTCTCAACCAATAAACCGGGTTCAGAGCATGAACCCCATAAACTTTTTCAGGCTTTCAAGTCAACCCCTTTCCTTACCCCATATAGCTTGATAGAGCCTATTTCTTTCAATTTATCAGCCACTTAAAATAATCCTGAGGGAATCAGAATCCTCAAGGGCACAGCCGGTATAAATGGCGTATTTGCTCACCATTGATTTTTTCCAGCACTATTGGTTCGGAAGGCAGTCCAGATAGGGGTTCTGGAATTCCATCCTGATCACAGTCCAACCAGCCACGATCAGCATGGCAGTCATAGTTGTCATCGCTTAATATCAGAAAAGAATCGTATGCCCAGTGCCCCTTTGGCAAAACACGCTTAAATTCTATAAGGTCAACACCTTTACAGGGCAAAAACGCGCCATTGACAGCGTAGTCATGGTTACGATCGTAACCAAAAAAGATGGCCCAGCCAGCCATTCCACCCGATTCATTTTCAATCCATATCTTGCCTTGCCAGACAATCCGCTTTTGCGTTTCGTATTCGGGGAGTTGTGACAATCTCCCAATGAGGCCACACCCCCCCAAAAAACTGGGTATAATCATAGCTAAACTATATATTATGATGAATTTTTTTGACATTTGTTATCCATTCTAATACAAAATAAACGTTTTTAGCCCGTGCCCTAATCTACACCAACACTAACCCACCAGTGAAAGCCGTCTCAAGGAGGAAAAATGAAAAGAAGTAAAAAACTCTCCGTTTTGGGTGTTGTATGCATTCTTGCCTTTTTGCTGGCCATTGGATTAACGGGTTGCGGTCAAAAGGAGGAAAAAGCCGAAGCCCCCAAAGAAGCTACTGCGGAAAAAGCCGAAGCCCCGGCCCCGGCAAAAGAGAAGGTTCTTGTTTTCGGCCGCGGCGGCGACAGTGTAGGGTTGGACCCAGCCTATGAAACCGACGGCAACTCTTTTCAGGTCTGCGATAACATTTTCGAGGCCCTGGTTTTTTACGCCGACGAATCCACGGCACTAGAGCCCGGGCTGGCCGAATCCTGGGATATTTCCGAAGACGGCAAGACCTACACGTTTCACCTGCGCAAAGGCGTCAAGTTCCATGACGGCACCGCCATGGATGCCAACGCCGTCGTCTTTTCCATCGGCCGCATGATGAAAGACCGCAACGTCAAGTTTCTGGGCGATGGCTATGAAATCCCGGCCCAGGAAAGGCCCCCGGAGTATTGGGTTTCCATGGAAATGGACGATATCGTCGGCAGCATCGAGGCCGTCGATGAATATACGGTTGTCTTCAAGTTGAAACAGGTAAATGCTCCCTTTTTGGCCAATCTGGGCATGGATTTCGCCGACATCATCAGCCCTGCGGCTTTTTTGAAAAATCCGAAAGAATTTCTGCGCAATCCAGTCGGCACCGGACCGTTCAAATTTGTTCAGTGGGTCAAGGACGACCGTATCATTTTAAGCAAAAACGAAGACTATTGGGATGAATCAGGCGGACCTTATCTGGACAAAGTGATTTTCCGGTCCATTCCGGAAAACTCGGTTCGCTTTCTGGAGCTTAAAACCGGTAACATCCATATCTGCCAGTTCCCCAATCCGCAGGATATAAAATTGGCAAAAGAAGACAGCAACCTGATCCTGCCCACCCAACCGGGCATGAACGTGGGCTACCTGTCCTTCAACCACACCAAAGAACCTTGGAAGAGCAACGTCGACCTGCGCAAGGCCATCGGCCATGCCATCAATCGCAATGCAATTGTTGACAATCTCTATCAGGGCATGGGGCAGGTGGCCAAAAACCCCATTCCGCCCACCATGTGGGGCTACAATGAAAGCGTCCCCGGCTATGCTTACGATCCGGCCAAGGCCAAAGAATACTTAGAGAAAGCCGGCTTCCCCAACGGTGAGGGCTTGGGCGAAATCAATCTGTGGTCCATGCCGGTGCCGCGCCCCTACAACCCCGACGGCGTCAAAATCGGGGAAGCCATGTCAGCGGATTTGGCCCAAATCGGTATCAAAGCCAAAGTCGTGACGTTTGAATGGGGCACCTACCTCAAGCGGCAGCGGGAGCAACCCGAAGACATGGACCTGTTCCAGCTAGGTTGGACCGGTGACAACGGTGACCCGGACAACTTCCTGGCGGTTCTGTTCGACGGCAAGGCGTCCACAGCCATTCGGACCCAGTGGATCCATGATGAATACCACGACCTGATGGTTAAGGGTCGTGAGACCATCGATCAGGCTGAGCGGGATCAAATCTATCAGAAGGCTCTGCAAATCTTCTTTGACGAATGCCCTGCCATCGCCGTTGCTCATTCTACCGTCATCTGGCCCGCCCAAAAGACGGTTAAAGACTTCAAATTACATCCAACAGGATCGGTTCGGCTGAAAAACGTCGATATCGAAGGCTGATAGAGCATTAAACCCAAGGGGGCGAAGGATTGACCTTCCCCCCTTGCATTTCCATACAATGTTTAGCTGATTCCCCCAAACAATTATGCTCAAGGTTTCCTAAATAACAATATGTTAGCCTATATCCTTCGACGCATCATGATCATGATCCCCACCCTGTTGGGGGTAACCGTCATCGTGTTTTTGATGCTGCACGCCACGCCCGGCGATCCGGCCGAACTGTTGCTGGGCGAACGGGCCACCACCGAATCCTTGGAACAATTGCGGGAGCACCTGGGGCTGAACGAACCGCTGCACGTGCAGTACGGCATGTTTCTCTCGCGTCTGCTCAAGGGAGATCTGGGCGAAACCATCTGGACGCGCCAGAAAGTGTGGACCGAGGTCAAACAGCGCTTCCCCGCCACTATCGAGCTGTCCCTCGTAGCCCTGTTCATCAGCTGTTTTGCCGGCATGATCCTGGGCATCATTTCCGCCACCAAGCAATATTCGCTTTTTGACTACGCCAGCATGATCGGCGCCCTGGCCGGGGTCAGCATGCCCATTTTCTGGCTGGGACTGGTTTTCATGCTGATCTTCTCACTCAATCTGGGCTGGCTGCCGCTCTCCGGCCGCCTCAGTATCGGCGTAGACCTCGAGGTCATCACCAATTTTTATATTCTAGATGCCGTTCTTACGGGAAACTGGCCGGCCTTCAAAGATGCCGTCTGGCACATCATCATGCCCGCCGTTACCCTGAGCACGATTCCCACCGCCATCGTGGCCCGCATGACCCGCTCGGCCATGCTGGACGTGCTCCGCCAGGATTATATCAAAACAGCCAAGGCCAAAGGCCTTTCGCAGTTGAAGGTGATTTTCAAACATGCGCTTCGCAACGCCATGATCCCCGTGGTCACCACCATCGGCCTGCAATTCGGGGTTCTGCTGGGGGGGGCGATTCTGACCGAAACCATTTTTGCCTGGCCCGGGGTCGGCAAATGGATGTACGACGCCGTCATGCAGCGGGACTATATGGTCATTCAGGGCGGCACATTATTTATTGCCGGCCTGTTCGTGGTCATCAACCTCTGCGTGGATGTGCTCTATGCGGTCATCAACCCGCGAATCAGCATCCAGTAGGGTGCTGAAAGACAATGGGGTGTAGTACGCTGACGACAATTCTACCAACCGTTTAAGAGTTTGTATGGGCAATCCAAAAAATCCTTACGATCGTCACCCCTTTTTCGAGCAGATCAGTCAACTCTGGCGGAATAAAACCGCCATTATCGGCCTGGTCATCATCACAGTGTTTTTTCTGGTGGCGATTTTCGCGCCGCTTCTCAGCCCCCACGACCCCCTGGCAACCTCTCTCTACGACCAGCTCAAGCCGCCAGTCTGGCATGAAACCGGAACATGGCAAAACATCCTGGGTACGGATGAACTGGGGCGTGATACCCTTTCCCGCATCATTTACGGTGCCCGGGTTTCCCTGACCGTCGCCGTGGTCAGCGTGGGCATCGCGTTTACCCTGGGGACCCTTTTGGGGTGTATTTCAGGTTATTACAAGGGGTTTTGGGATGGTTTGATCATGCGTATCATGGACATGATCCTCGCGTTTCCCTATCTGCTTCTGGCCATCGTGGTGGTTGCCTATCTCGGCCCCAGCCTTCAAAACGCCATGATGGCCATCGGCATTACCTATGTCCCACGGTTTGCCCGCATCGTGCGCGGCAGTGTACTGGAAGAATGTGAAAAAGATTATGTCATGGCCGCACGCGCGGTCGGTGCCCGGGATTGGCGCATTATCTTTATCGGCATACTGCCCAACTGCCTGGGGCCGCTCATTGTCCAGACCACCCTGAGCATGGCCTCCGCCATCCTGGATGCCGCCGCCTTGAGCTTTCTGGGCCTCGGTGCCCAGCCCCCTACACCGGAGTGGGGCGGCATGATCGCCCGCAGCCGGGCCCTTATTCTGAGAGCATCCTGGGTCATGACCTTCCCGGGTATTGCGATTTTGATGGCGGTGCTGGGGTTCAACCTGCTGGGGGATGGCCTGCGGGACGCTCTGGATCCCCGGCTGAGAGATTAAAACCGCTTAACCAAAGGTAAAAAAAACGGCATCTGTATGGAAGCACAACCCCTGCTGAGCATTGAAAACCTGAAAACCTATTTCTACGTCAAGGGTCAAGTGGCCAAAGCCGTGGATGACGTCAGCCTGTCCATCCTGCCAGGGGAAACACTCGGATTGGTGGGAGAATCCGGCTGCGGCAAAAGCGTTACGGCTCATTCCATTATCCAGCTGATTCCCGACCCGCCCGGTAAAATCGTGGATGGCCAAATCGTTTTCGATGGCCAGGACCTCCTCCAATTGTCGGAAGCCGACATGCGCAAAATCCGGGGCAACCGGATTTCCATGATTTTTCAGGAACCCATGACCTCCCTGAATCCTGTGTTCACGGTCGGAGACCAAGTGGGCGAGGTGCTCCGTCTGCACCAGAGGATGAACCGTCAGGACACCCGCCAGAGGGTGCTGGATATTTTCCAACAGGTCGGTATTCCGGCGCCTGAAACCCGCCTGGACGATTTCCCCCACCAGATGAGCGGCGGCATGCGCCAGCGTGTGATGATCGCCATGGCCCTGGCCTGCAATCCCCGCCTCATGATCGCAGACGAGCCCACCACGGCCCTGGATGTCACCATTCAGGCCCAGATTCTGGATCTCATGAATCAGCTCAAAGCCGATACCGGCGCGTCCATATTGTTCATCACCCATGACCTGGGGGTGATTGCTGAAATGGCCCAGCATGTGGCGGTCATGTACGCCGGTCGCATGGTGGAATACACCGATGTCAAAACCTTGTTCAACGCCCCGAAACACCCCTATACGGTGGGTCTGCTGCAATCCATTCCGATTCTGGGTCAGAAAACGGCCGAAGGGCGCCTGAGCACCATTAAAGGGGTGGTGCCCTCCCTCTTCAGCCTGCCCAAAGGGTGCCTGTTCAGTGACCGCTGTCCGGATGCTTTCGATGAATGTCGCCAAGTCGCGCCCGAAATGGTTTCGGTTGGGCCCAACCACATTGTACGGTGTCTGAAATATGTCTGAAATGAAACCCCTGCTCGACGCTCGCCGCCTGGTCAAGTATTATCCTATCCGCGGCGGCGTATTCATGAAAGAAATTGCTGCGGTCAAAGCCGTGGATAATGTCAGCCTGTCAATTCACCAGGGTGAAACCTTGGGGCTGGTCGGTGAATCCGGATGCGGCAAATCCACATTCGGCCGGGCCATCATGCGTCTTGAAGAACCCACCTCAGGGGAAGTCTGGTATGACGGCGACAACATTCTCACCTATGACGGCGAACAGCTCCGGGCCCTGCGCAAAAAAATGCAGATTATCTTCCAGGACCCCTTTTCATCCTTGAACCCCCGCAAACCTGTAGCGTCCATTGTGGGCGAACCACTGTTGATCCATGGCATGAAAAACCGCCGGGAGCGCGATGCTCGAGTCCAGGAGCTGCTCCAGGTGGTAGGGCTCAGCAAAGAGCACATGCGGCGTTATCCCCACATGTTTTCAGGGGGCCAGCGGCAGCGGATCGGGGTCGCCCGGGCGCTGGCCCTGAATCCCAATCTCGTGGTTTGCGACGAGGCGGTTTCCGCCCTGGACGTCTCCATCCAGGCCCAGGTACTCAACCTGCTCAAGGACCTCCAGGACGAATTCCAGCTGACCTATCTTTTCATCTCCCACGACCTGCACGTGGTGGAACATATCAGCGACCGCGTGGCCGTCATGTACCTGGGCAAAATCGTCGAGGTGGCCAGCAGCAAGGTCATTTACGGGGCTCCGTTGCATCCCTACACCCAGGCATTGCTGAGTGCCTCGCCCATGCCCGACCCCGGCCTGAAACGCAAACGCATCCTGCTCAAGGGTGACGTGCCCAGCCCGATCGATCCGCCGCCGGGTTGCCGGTTTCATACCCGCTGTCTCTACGCCCAGCCCATCTGCTCCGAAAAAGAGCCTGAACTAAAGGAAATCAAACCTGGACACCAGGCGGCCTGCCATTTTGCCGGGGATGTGGGTGTTTAAACCTTTTATCCCTGAGCATCCTGAATCGCCACCTCCTCGAACGTTTTGATATCCGCCAGTACGCGGGTAGCCATGTCGATCAATTCCATGGCCGCGGCCGCACCGGTGCCCTCGCCGAGTCGAAATTTGAGATCCAGCAGCGGTTCCCGATCCAGACGGCTGAGCATGTAACGGTGCCCCACTTCCACGGAATAGTGGCTGGTAAAGAGAAAATCCCGGGCCGGGGGTGCCAGTTCACAGGCCACCAAGGCGCCGGCCGTGGCAATAAACCCGTCGCATACCACGGGAATGCCGTTGGCCGCCGCACCGATCACCAAGCCGGCCAGTCCCCCGATTTCAAACCCGCCCACCTTGGCGAGCACATCCAGGGCGTCGCGGGGATCGGGTTGGTTGACAGCCAGTCCTTTTTCAATCGCGGCCACCTTGCGCTGCAGCCCCTCATCATCGATGCCGGTTCCCCGACCGGTCAGCTGATCCAGCGGCAGGCCTGAAAAAGCGGCAATGATGGCGGTGGATGGCGTCGTATTGCCGATACCCATGTCGCCGGTGCCCAGCAAATCGACAGGCGCCTCGGCGTGCAGCTGGTCCACGATGTCGATACCGGCCATGATGCTCTGGATGGCTTCGTCCCGGGACATGGCCGGTCCCCGGGCGAAATTGTCAGTGCCTTTGCGAATTTTAGTATGGAAAATCGGTAAATCCGGCTCGAAGTCCCAGTTCACCCCCAGATCGGCCACTTTGACCGCGGCCCCGGCGTGGCGCGCCAGCACATTGATCGAAGCCCCGCCGTTTATAAAATTGTAAACCATTTGCGGGGTGACCTCGGCGGGAAAAAGGCTGACGCCTTCGTCGCAGATACCATGGTCACCTGCACAGGTCACAATCATTTTTCGTTCTAGGCGTACATCCAGTGTCCGGGCGATACCGGCCAGCCGGGCGCTGACATCCTCCAAAACCCCCAGGCTGCCGGCCGGCCGGGCCTGCTGCCGCAGGCGTTCATTGGCTTTTTCCCGCCATTCGGCACTCGGAGGGACGATCCTGTCAAGGACTGCATTGATGCGTTTCATGATGACTCCTTTCCCTTCATTGGGGCTGATCGGCCGGACGCCCGGCACGTTTTTCAGGACTGGTGGCCGCCGCAAACAGGGCCGCCCCTCTTTCCATGGCGCAGAAATCGCCGCACATGGTGCATGTTTTCTGGTTTTCCGGGGTTCGCTCAGCACGGATTTCCCGGGCGCGGTCCGGGAACATAAGCAGCTTGAAATGATCTTCCCAGCGGCTATCCCGCCGCGCCAGAGCCACTTGCTTTTCCACCTCCCGCCGCTCCGGGAATTTGGCGATATCGCCGATGCGTGTCGCCAGCCGGGTCACGCGAACACCTTCGCGGACGTCGTCTTCATTGGGCAGGGCCAGATGCTCGGCCGGCGTTATATAGCAAACCAGGTCGGCCCCATAGCGGGCCGAATTGGCTGCTCCGATGGCCGCCGTGACATGATCATAACCCGCCCCGCTGTCCGCCGGCAACGGACCCAGGACGTAATAAGGGGCCTCGCCGCTCATGCGTTTTTCCAGCATGATATTACCTTCGATCTCATCCAGGGGAACGTGGCCGGGGCCTTCCACCATGGTCTGGCACCCCAGAGCCCGTCCCCGTTCCGCCAGTTCGCAATTGATGATCATTTCCGCCATCTGGGCCCGGTCATGGCTGTCGTGGATAGCGCCCGCCCGAATGCCATTGCCCAGGGAAAGCACGGCATCATAGCGTTTCATCAAGGTACAGACCCGCTCGAACTGTTCGTAGAGCGGATTTTCCTGCCGATTGTATTCCATCCACGACACCATGAAGGTTCCCCCTTTGGACACCAGGCCTCCATATCGGAAACCCTGGTTCCGCAGCCGCTCGATGGTGTATTGGTTTATGCCGCAGTGGATGGCCATGAACGAAATGCCATCCGCCAACTGCTGTTCGATCAGATCGAAAAGAAATTCCGGGTCGAGCCGGTTGGGATTGCGATAGCGCCGGGCAGCTTCGCAAAACGCCTGGTAGAGGGGAACATTGCCGACCGGAAGCCGTGTATGGGCAAGAATTTCGCGCCGGATGCGATTGAGGTCGCCACCGGTGGACAGCTCCATCAGCGTGTCCGCGCCTTCCTCTTCCGCAATGCGGGCTTTGCGGATCTCCAGATCGAGATCGATAATGTCGGATGAGGTGCCAATGGAAGCATTGACTTTGGTGCGCAGGCCCTTGCCAATGCCGACGACTTTCTGGTCCGGTCGGCCCGGATGGACCGGGATGACGATTTGGCCGTTAGCCACCCGGCGGCAAATAACCTCCGGCGATTCGTTTTCCTGTTTGGCCACGGTTTGGATCTGTGGGGTGATGTGGCCCGCTCGAGCCAATTCAAGTTGCGTCTGCATCTGCCATAACCTCCCTGGTTTTCTGGCGTTCTAAATCAGGCGCAACCGGGGCGTCGCGGCAAAAAAAACCGCGCATCGCACCCGGGCGCGATACACGGAATTCAGCGGACACCATCCTTCCTTTATGAGTTGCCGGGCAGGTCTTCTGGCTCGCAGATCCATCCGACGCCACGCCTTCCCACCCGGATGCTGGCCGGGCAGTGGCCTTTTGCGGCATCAGTCCCTGCTTACAGCGCTGGTCCAACGCTACGGATTTACACCGTATTCCCTTTTCACCCTTCGCCAAACGAAAGGCACCACAACAACATTGCAGACACATAATACACCCCCCAACAAATTGCAACGGGGTTTCCCTTTCAACCCCGTGTTCATGCCTAGCGCCGTTATGTCCGCCATTTCATCAGGATCGGCCAATGCTCAAAAAAACCTCCCTGGCATGGTGGCACAATACCGTTTCAGATATTACTTTACAGAAGGAAACGGTTGTGGTATTCGTCTCTATTTCTTATCCTAGGAATAAATTATAGCTGATAAGGGCTGCCATATGAAAAAGAAAGATATCGAATATTTTAAGGCACTTTTATCCGAAAGGCTCGAGGAGCTACTCAGCCAGGCCGATAGTACGGTCTCCGGCATGACGGCCCAGAAGGAAAATTTTCCCGATCCTACCGACAGGGCATCCCTCGAAGCAGATCGCAATTTCATGCTTCGAATTCGGGACCGGGAACACAAACTGATTAAAAAAATCAAGAAGGCGCTGGATCGGATCGAAAACGGTACCTTCGGTATCTGTGATTCATGCGGAGAAGATATTTCCATTGAGCGCCTCAAGGCCCGCCCGGTGACCACCCAGTGCATCGACTGCAAGACCAAGGAAGAAGCCCAAGAAAAAGCGCTGGGCTTATGATCCGCATGTGAGCATCGATCTTCACATTCACTCCACGGCCTCCGACGGCACACTGACGCCGCGTGAAATTGTCGCACACGCACGCAAACTCGGGTTGGCGGCCATTGCCATCACCGACCATGACACGGTGGACGGCGTTCACCAAATCCTGCGCAACGGCATCCCCTCTGACATCCAGTTTTTGAGCGGTGTGGAACTCAGCACCTCGCCACCGCCCGGATTTTCGTGCCGGGGCAGTCTGCATCTGTTGGGCTACGGTTTCCGGCCTGACGATCCGGAATTAGCCCGGGAACTCCAAAAACTGCAGGATGCCCGCCGCAACCGCAATCCGGAAATCATAGCCAAGCTGCAGGCCCTCGGGATCGCCATCACGGTTGATGAACTGGATACGCCGGATGGCCAGCGTCAGACCGGCCGGCCGCACATCGCCATGCTTCTGGTGGAAAAAGGTATTGTTACCAGTTTTGACGAAGCCTTTGACCGGTTTCTGGGTAATGACGGGCCCGCCTATGTCGACAAATACCGTATTGACTGTCGACGCGCCATCCACATCATCCGGCAGGCCGGTGGGATCCCGGTTCTGGCCCATCCCGCATTGATTCACCCCACCCGCAACTGGTCGCTCGATAGCCTTATTGCGACCCTCAAATCCCGTGGTTTGCAAGGTTTGGAGGTTTACTATCCCGAGCACTCCGAAGCGGAAACACGCCGGTTCCAAGCCCTGGCCCGACACCATGACTTATTGATGACCGGGGGCACCGATTTCCACGGCGCCCTCAAACCCAACGTCGAATTGGGACGGGCCCAAGGTGGCTTTTCCGTTCCTTTTGATCTCTACGCGCAGCTTGCCGCCCGGCTTTCAATGCCTACCGTATAAAGGACGGATCATGCCCCCGCCCCCGACAAGGGGGGCGCAGACGGCTAAAAGAGGAGAACGTCGATTTGCCTTCATCAACCGCCGAGGCCTGCTACAAATCCTTGGAAAAAGCCCTGGCCTACCGTTTTAACAACCCGCACCTGCTGAAAGAGGCGCTTTGCCATCGGTCCTATATCAACGAGCATCCCCAAAGCGATGGCCGTGACAATGAACGATTGGAATTTCTGGGCGATGCCGTTCTCAGTCTGGTGGTCAGCCATATTCTGATGCGTAAGTTTCCGGAGATGACCGAGGGGCATCTGTCCCGCACCCGGGCGCACCTTGTCAATGAAACCCATCTGGCCCGGGTCGCCCGGTCATTAAGTCTGGGCCCCTGCATCGCGCTTGGACGCGGCGAAGCACAGACCGGCGGGCGCGACAAGCCCTCCATCCTGTCCGATACGCTGGAGGCGGTCATTGCCGCCGTCTATTTGGATGGCGGTTTTCAGGCCGCCTTCGATGTCATTGGCAACCGCCTGGATTTCCCGTTCGATGCATTACAGCAGCCGGCCGAAATGACCGACTTTAAAAGCCGCTTGCAGGAATATGCCCAAAACCGTGAAAAAACCGTGCCCGCCTACCGTGTGGTGGAAGAAAGCGGGCCGGACCACGACAAGACATTTGTGGTCGAACTCACCCTGAAACATCTTAAAACCTTGGGCATGGGCCGCAACAAGAAAGCGGCCGAACAACAGGCGGCCTACGAAGCCCTGAAACGTCTGGGCGGCAATGATTGAATCGTTCCTTATTCGCCATGTCGACGGCCGGACCCTGGCCGCCATCGATGGCCTGCCCCCCGGTGGACAGAAAACCGCAACGCCCTTTATCATTCCGGTCTTTCTGCCCATGTCCGGCTGCCCGCACCGCTGCACTTTTTGCAATCAGACGGCCATCACCGGCATTCGATCCCGGACACCCGAGCGGTCTCTCGTGGAAGAGGCCCTGAAAACTTTCCTGCCTTTGAAACGCCACCCCTCCCGACCGGTTCAGATCGCGTTTTACGGCGGTAATTTCCTGGGATTACCCGCGCCGGCGGTGCATGAGCTCCTGGAGGCCGCCGCGGTCCCCATCACCCGGGGCGACGTTGCGAGCATACGCTTTTCCACCCGTCCCGACACGATTTCGTCCCACACCCTGGCCACTGTTGGAGATTTTCCGGTGGAAACCATTGAATTGGGTGTCCAATCCCTGAACGATCGGGTTTTGGAACTGACCCGGCGGGGCCACGACGCGGCCCGCACGGTCCAGGCGGCCCGGATGGTCAAAGCGGCCGGTTATCGTCTGGGCCTCCAAATGATGACAGGCCTGCCCGGCGACACACCCGCCGGCACCCTGCAAACGGCCGAGGGCATCATGGCCCTGGCACCTGATTTTGTTCGTATTTACCCGACCCTCGTATTGAAGAACAGCCCTCTGGCCGGCCAGTTCCGCCACGGAGCCTTCACCCCTGCAACCATGGAAGCCACCATCGAACTCGTCAGCCGCCTGTTCCTGAAATTTACGGCCGCCGGTATCCGGGTCATCCGCATGGGGCTGCAAGCCGACGACGCCCTGTCGTCGGCCGGTACCATCCTGGCCGGTCCCTATCACCCGGCCCTGGGGGAACAGGTGTACAGCCGCATCTTTTACCATCTGGCAGAAGCTGCCATTGCCCTGCATCCAAACGGCACGGGCGCCCCGGTTATCGAAGTTCATCCCCGACATCTTTCCCGCATGATCGGCACCGGCCGCGCCAATATCACCCGCCTGAAAGCCCGTTTTCAGATCGAGACGCTTTCCGTGCAGGCCAACCCTGCCATGGCGCCCCACCATTTGGAAGTTGACAATGCCCCAAGCCCTATAGCATCTAGATTGCGATAACACGACCGGAGATAGCGTTTTATGAGATTGCGCCTGATCCTCCTCGTCTTGTCGCTCTTGGCGTTTCTTTCAACGACGATCGGAGGCTACCTTTATTATCACTCCCTGAAGGAGTCGGCTTTTCAGGAAGCCGAGCAGCAGGCCGAAGTGCGCGTCGAGATGCTCCGGATCAACCTTTCGGCCGTGATTTCCGCCAATATTCAGCCGGCCAAAGTCCTGGCCGGAATTCCCGGCATTGCCCACGCCCTGGAAGACGCCCAACCGGCCAATATCGCCCAAGCCAACGCGATTCTTGATCATTTTCGCAACAACCTCAATGCGGACGTCTGCTATCTGATGGACCGGCAGGGCCTAACCATTGCTTCCAGCAATCGTCACGATCCCGACAGCTTCGTGGGGTACAATTTCAGTTTTCGGCCCTATTTCAAAAGTGCCATGAAACACCAGCCGACATCTTATCTGGCCCTGGGAACGACCTCGGGCAAGCGCGGGGCCTATTGCGGCAGCCCGGTATACACCACCCGTACGAACACCCCGTCCGGCGTCGTGGTGATCAAAACCTCCATCGACAAGGTCGAAGAAGAGCTGGGCCTGGGACCGGAAGATATTCTTCTGGTCACCAATCCCGTAGGGGTTATTTTCATCTCCACCCGTGAAGACTGGCGCTATCATCTGCTGTGGGACCTCAGCCGGGAAGAAATCGAGCGTATCGAGGCCTCCCGCCAGTTCGGCCCCGGCCCCTGGCACTGGACCGGCATGAAGCTCTGGGACGACAAGTATCTGGTCGACCAGGATAACCAGCGCTACCTGATGAACCGCACCCAGATCGACAACTATCCCGGCTGGAATATCATCCACCTGAGACCCTTGGACGCCATTGCCAAGGTGGTTTCCGAACCCATGTTGCGCATTACCGCGCCGGTGGTTTTCACTATCACGGTCCTGGTGGGGCTGGCGGTGTTTTTCCTCTACCAAAGGGCCAGCCAGGAAATTCTGCAACGCAAGGCCATTCAAAAAGCGCTTGAGGAAAGCGAAACACGCTACCGATCCCTCTACAACCACACCCCGGCCATGCTGCATTCCATCGATCGGGAAGGATGCATTATAAGTGTCAGCGATTATTGGCTGGATGTTATGGGGTATCGGCGCGAAGACGTCATCGGAAAAGATCTGACCACGTTTTTCACTGAATCATCCCGGGAATACGCGGAAGAAGTTGTTTTCCCGGAATTTTTCCGTACCGGAATTTGTCGGGACATCCCCTATCAGTTCCAGACGGGCGGCGGCGAGGTGATCGATATACTGCTTTCGGCCGTGGCGGAGCGTGATGCCGAGGGGCGGCCGGTACGCTCCCTGGCCGTTTCGATTGATGTGACGGAACGCAACAAGGCCCAGCGGGCCCTGCAAGTGGCCCAGGAAGATCTCGACCGCTATACCCGGGGACTTGAAAAACAGGTTCAGGAACGTACACGGGAAATCGACAGCATCTTGCGCTACACCCCCGACGTGGTCTCCATCAAAGACCGGGATGGCCGCTATACCTTGATCAACACGTGTTTCGAAAAAATTCTGGGCTGCTCCAGCGAAGAGGTGCGCGGAAAAAGCGATGCCGACCTTTTCCCGGCAGCGGTGGCGCGTCAGTTTCGGACCAACGACCTGAAGGTGCTGCGGGAAAGGCGCTCCTTTCAGTTTGAAGAAAACATGCCCCACCGGGACGGTACAACCCATTTCTATCTTTCGGTGAAATTTCCTGTTTACGACGCGGTTGGCGAGGCCAACGGCGTTTGCGAAATTTCCACCGATATCACCGAAGTCCAAAAAGCTCAGGACCAGTTGCGACGCCTTTCCGCCAGCATCATGGCCGGTCAGGAAAATGAACGCGCTGCCATCGCCCGGGAACTGCATGACGAGTTGGGTCAGGTGTTGACCGCTTTGCGGATGGATTCGGTGTGGATGTCCCGGCGACTGGCCCGTAAGGATCCCCAGGCCGCCCGACGCGCTCGGGACATGTGCCGGTTGATCGATAAAAATATCGAAGACGTACGTAGCATGGCCATCCGGCTGCGGCCCGGCGTCCTGGACGATTTAGGGCTCGTGGATGCCCTGGAGTGGTTCACCACCGATATCGAACGGCGCTCCGAAACCCTCTGTTCCTTCGAGCATGAGCCGATACCGGCGATTAACGACGCGGTGGCCACGGCGGCCTACCGCATCGCCCAAGAGGCTCTGACCAACGTTGTGCGTCATGGCCGGGCCTCCAAGGTCGAGGTAACGCTCAAAGCGACGGACCACCTCTTGGTATTGCGGGTGCGCGATGACGGCCGGGGATTCGATGTGGATGCCCTGACCGCGTCTGAGGGGCTGGGGGTCGCCGGCATGAAAGAGCGGGCCAATCTGGTGGGTGGCCGCCTGCGCGTCCATTCCGCTCCAGGCAGGGGAACCGACATTCGTCTGGAAGTACCCCTCGCCGAAATCAACAAGGAGGCCTCATGATCCGAGTGCTGTTGGCAGACGATCACAGTATCGTCCGCGAAGGTTTGCGGCGCATTGTTGAAGAAAGCGGCGCCATGGAAGTGGTGGCCGAAGCCGCCGACGGCCGTGAAGCCCTCCACCAGGTCAGGGACGTCACGCCGGACGTCGCCGTGGTGGATATCTCCATGCCCGGCCTGGACGGGCTGGAAGTCGTCAGCCGCCTCAAAGACTCCCACCCCAAGCTGCCGGTTCTGATCCTGACCATGCATGAAGAGGCCCAGTACATTGTGCGCGCCATCGAAGCCGGCGCTATGGGGTATCTGACCAAGCAATCCGCACCGGAGCAGCTTGTGACCGCCATTCGCCGCGTCTACAGCGGCCATCGCTATATGACCGACGAAGCCACCGAGGCCCTGGCCCTGCGCATTGCCCGGGGTTCCCGCCATAAAACCCCCCTCGACTCCCTGTCCATGCGGGAGTTGCAGGTGCTGCGCCGTCTCGCCATGGGGCACACCAATCGGGAAATTGCCCATGCCTACAGCCTCAGCATCAAGACCGTAGACACCTACCGGGCCCGCCTGCTGAAAAAGCTCGATCTTCGGAACAACGCCGAACTGATTCGGTTCGCTATTCAGAACAGCCTCATCGAACCCTGAGAAAAAAGGTTCACCCCCTGATTTTGTAAGAAAATTCCTTACATAAAAATCCGAGATCCCCTGATTGACCGTTGACCCTCCGATTGTTAGGGTGCGCATACTCTGACCCGAACCTATTGACTGAACACGGTTTAGTGTTTCGAGAGCCCATTGCAACCTTCGATCATGGCGGCATTTTACGAATGCCGGAACTCGGGAAAGAGGGAGGCGCACACCCTTCGGAGGTTGTGTTAACTATTCTCGTTCAAGGAGGCCCTCTATGAGGAAAAAATGGTTACCCGTAATTCTGGCTGTCAGCGTCATGCTGATTCTTTCGATGACCTTTGCGGGCAATGTCGCCGCCAAGAAACTGATTATTTTTGCCGGTGGGCCGGCCGGCGGCACCTTCCAGGTGGTGGCCCAGGCCATATCCACCTACAAACCCGTCAAGGCCATGGACTACAACATCAAAGTCCAGTCCTCCGGCGGCTCCACTGAAAATCTGCGCAAGGTCAACAGCGGCAAAGCCCATTTCGGTACGGTCTATTCCGGCCACGTTTATGCCGGCCGCAACGGCCTGATGGTGAATGACCCCAAAAAATATGAAAACGTCCTGGCCGTGGCCTACCTCTATGAAGCACCGGCCCAGCTCGTCGTGCGCAAGGGCTCCGGCATCAAGAGTGTCAAGGATCTGGAAGGCAAGAAGGTCGGCGTGGGCAACGCCGGGTCAGGCGCCTATGCCTACTGTGAACAGTTCTTCACCCATCTGGGTGTCTGGGACAAAATTGAACGCAATGCCATGGGCTACAATGCCGCGGCCGATGCTTTTGGAAACAAGCAGCTCGACGCCTTCTGGCTGTTCACGGCCTATCCCAGCCCCGCTGTCATTCAAGCCGCCACCATGAACGAAATCGAGCTGGTGGACTTGGATGCCGATGCCAAAAAGTACGGTTTCTATGACAAGTACAAGAACTTCGTCGCCTGGGAAATTCCGCTCAGCGACGGCCGTTACCGCGGTCTCGACAAAAATGTCGGCTCCTGGGTGGACACCACCCTGCTGGTGGCCAATCCCAAAGCACCGGAAGACCTGGTCTACGGTATGCTCAAAGAAATTTTCACCGAAGAAGGCCTGGCCTGGATGATCTCCCAGAAGAAAACCTTCAAGGCCATGGCGGTTGAAAAGGGTGTCAAGGGCATTGCCACCCCGCTGCATCCCGGGGCGGAAAAATTCTGGAAAGAAAAAGGCGTCCTGAAATAGGATTGATCCAGAAAGGGTTGATTTTGGCTTCGGGCAAGGCCGGCATTATTTTTGCCACCGCACGGGGCCAAAAGATGCTGCTGATGGATGGACGCTGAACAATACCTGATGTCGACGTCTCGGCGGGGCCGTGCTGCGGCATGGCCCCGCCCAACGGTTTCTTTTCACCTTAATGCCCGACCGTAAGTGGCTCTTTGAAGGCAGGGGGCGCTCTCAAGGCATGCGAAAAACCACTTAGGGATGGGCATTAACCCAACCTCCAGGCAGGTATACCGTGTACGACAAACTTAAAAACTACGAAAAAATACTCTTCGATGCTTTTGCGGTTTTCCTGGTGCTTTACTATTCTTGGTCGGCCGTGATCGAACCGGCCGCCACCCAGTTTCACCGGGGCATCTACGTCATCATCACCTACATCCTGTGCTTCCTGCTCTACCAGTCCAAAAGCAAGATCATGCGGACGGTGGATTACCTCCTGATCATCGCCTCCATCGTCACCATCGGCTACTGGATGTACAACTTCGAGGCCATCAACTACCGCACCGGGGCGGAAAACCAGGTGGATCAGTGGATGGCGGTCGTGGGGGTTCTGGTGGGAGTGGAGCTGGCCCGGCGGGTGGTGGGCAATGTCTTCGTCATCCTGGGCACCATTTTCTTGATTTACGGCATGTACGGGGATGTGATGCCGGACCTGATCGCCCATGCCGGCGACACCCTGCCCGGACTCTGCACCAGCATCTTCTACCGGGCCGACGGGGTGTTCGGCATCATGGCCAACGTGCTGGCCACTTACGTGCTCCTGTTCGTGCTCTTCGGCGCCTATCTTGAAAAATGCGGGGCCCAGAAATTTTTTATCGACTGGCCCCTGGCGGCGGTCGGCCACCATGTCGGCGGGCCGGCCAAGGTGTCGGTCATCGCCAGCGGACTGTTCGGTTCCATTTCCGGCAGCGCCATCGCCAACACCGTCTCCACGGGCACCTTTACCATCCCCATGATGAAAAAGGCCGGATTCCGGCCCCACATCGCCGGCGGGATCGAACCGGCCGCTTCCATCGGCGGCATGTTCATGCCGCCCATCATGGGCGCCGGCGGCTTTATCATGGCCGAGCTCACTGGGGTTCAGTACTCCCACATCATGCTGGTGGCCATTTTTCCGGCCGTCATGTATTTTTTCAGTGTCTATATGATGGTCCACTGGGAAGCCAAAGCCTATGACGTCGTCGGGGAAAAGTACCCGGAAAGCGCCACCACCATCCTCAAGCGGGAATGGCTTTACACCACGCCGCTGATCGTCATCACGATCTTCATGCTGACCGGCTATTCACCCGGCTATTCGGCCATTCTGGGCTTGGCCACATGCGTGGCCATCAGCCACAAAACCCATGACACGCGCATCGACCCCAGCGTTGGCTTTGTCATGGCGCTGGTACTGCTGGGCGGCTGGTTGCTGAGCGGCCTGGGAATGGTGGCGGATGAAAACACCATCAAATCCCTCGCCAAAGTCATCCGCCCCCGCTACATGGTGATCCTCGGCCTGGCCATCTCCGTGGCGGTAGCGCTCTACCGTCGCAAAAACGGCGCGGACATCAAAACTGAACTGGTCCGCTTTTGCCACGCCGCCCGCAGCGGCACGGAAAACAGCCTCAAGATCGGGGCCACGGTAGGCGTCATCGGCATCATCATCGGCGTGCTGACCTACAGCGGCCTGGTACTGACGTTTGCGGACATCGTGATCGAACTGGCCGGCGGCTCCCTGCCCCTGACCATTCTGCTCATCGCCCTGGCCTCCCTGATCCTGGGAATGGGCGTTCCGGTGACAGCGGCCTACCTGATCACGGCGGTGGTGGCCGTTCCGGCCCTGACGCATCTGGGCGTCAATGAAATCGCCGCCCACATGATCGTCTACTGGCTCTCCCAGGACTCCAACATCACGCCGCCCGTATGTATCGCCGCCTTTGCGGGAGCCACCATTGCCAAGGCCAACATGTGGCGCACGGCCTTTGCGTCCTTCAAGTTCGCCAAGTTTCTCTACCTGGGCCCCTTCCTTTTCGGCTACGTGCCCGGTTTCTCCCTGAACGGCAGCGGAATGGACATTGCCAAGGCCTATATCCTGATTACCATCGGCACCTATATTTACGCCTACTTATTGAGCGGTATCTGGATCAAGCATATCCGGAACCTTTTCGGCAAAAAAACGGTTTCGGCCGAATAAACTTGCCGGTATACATCTTCAAGGGAGCTTACCATGAACGTCGATCTACCACCGGTCAGCATCAAGCGAATCCTCTACGCTACGGATCTGTCCGCAAATGCACGCTATGCCATGAGTTATGCTGTGAGCCTGGCCAATGCTTACGGAGCTCAGATCATTATCCTGCACGTCATCGACGAGACCCCTGAATACGTCGATGCCCATGTGGCGGGTTACATTGAAGCCAGCGAGTGGGACGATATTAAAAAACGCAACGTGGATGAAACCCGCGAGGTTTTGATTGGCAAAAAGCGGGATAACGCGATGGTGCGCGAAGTGCTGGATCGTTTCTGCCAGAATCTGCGGCCCGGCACCGACGACCATGAAGCGGCCGTGGATGAAACCGTCATCAAAGGCGGCAATCCCGTGGCCCAGATTCTGGCCACGGCTGAGGAAAAGCGCTGTGATCTGATCGTCATGGGCACCCATGGCCGGAGCGCTTTGATGGATACCATGATGGGCAGCACCACCAGCCGGGTGAGTCGCCGCTCGAAAATCCCCGTCTTGACGGTTCGTCTGCCGCAATAGGACTTCGCCGGATCCGCAGGGCGTTTGTGCGTTGCCCCACCCCACGGATCTCCCCCAAAAAAGCCGCTGCTCATTGAGCAGCGGCTTTTTAATGGCGTTGTACCGAACCGTTACATGCCGACCTTGAAAAAATCTTCCGGTTCGGCAATGGTATCGGGCGCTTTGGTATATTCGGTGGGCACCGAGCCGTCCTTGAAGCATTCAAAGATGGTTTCCGTGGACTCGGGGATGGGCAGCAAACCGGTTTCGGCATCGATCCGGCTGAAAACAATGCCCTCGGGCACCTCGAAAACCTTGACCGGCCGGCCGGCCATGGCCCGCTGCATGAAACCCAGCCAAATGGGGCTGGCGGCCCGGGAACCGGTCTCCCCCCGCCCCATGGACCCTTCTTCATCGAGGCCGACCCAGACCCCGGTGATGACATCCGGCGTATAACCCACAAACCAGGCATCATAGAGGTTGTTCGTGGTGCCGGTCTTGCCGGCCACCGGTCGGTTAAGCGCCTTGACCCGCTGTCCGGTACCGCTTTTGACCACGCTCTCCAACAGACTGTTCACGATGAACGCCGTGGTTTCTTCGATCACTTTCTCCCGTTCGGGAAGATTTTCTTCCAGCACATTGCCGTCGCGGTCCGTGATGCGGGTGACAAATATAGGGTTCACCCGATACCCCTGGTTGGCGAACACCGAGTAGGCGTTCACAATTTCCAGCAGCGAAACCCCCGATGAACCCAGGGCGATGGATAGATCCCGGTTCAGATGGGAATGAATACCAACTTTGCGGGCATAGTCAATGGCATAGTCGATACCGATATCCTTCAAAATCTTGACGGTGACCACGTTGCGGGATTTGGCCAGGGCCTGCCGCAACAAGGTGGGGCCATAAAACTTTTCCGCGTAGTTTTTGGGCTTCCATGTGAAATCCCGCTCGGTATCCTCGAAAACGATCGGGGAATCCAGGATGACCGTGGCGGGCGTATAGCCCTTGTCGATGGCCGCGGCATAGATGATGGGCTTGAAGGCGGAACCGGGCTGCCGCCGGGACTGGATGGCCCGGTTGAACTGGCTGTCCTGGAAATCACGGCCTCCCACCATGGCTTTGACAAAACCGGTTTCCGCCTCGATGCTCAACAGAGCGGATTGGGCTTTGGGCGTCTGCTCCAGCGCCAGGGGCCACGTGTTCTGATCCGCCTTCTTTGCTTTCAGGCGCACATCGATCACATCGCCTACCGTCAGCACCCGGCTGGGGCGGGTGACCTTGGCCGCCCAATAAATCACCTCGGGATTGGGTTTACGGGCCCAAACCATGTCTTCCAGCCGAAGAACGCCCTTCGCAGGCCCCAAATTCACGGCCACGCGCTTTTGGCGGTCGTCGACCGCTGTCACGAGGCCCCGAACGATGGCTTCGGGAACCATATTTGCAGCCTGTTCAATTGCCAAATCGGCCAGAAAGGCTTCGCGCTCCTCAGGCGCAATGGTATTCCGGGGGCCGCGATAGCCCTGGCGCTTGTCCAGCTCCCGCAACCCCTTCTGGATCTCCTCCCGGGCGGCGGTCTGCATTGCCAGATTGACCGCCGTATAAATATTGAGGCCTTCCTGGTAAAGGGCCTCTTCACCATATTTCTGGGCCACATAGCGACGAACATGCTCGGTGTAAAAAGGCGCTTTCTCCACGAACCAGTTCCGCTTGGGCTTGATATCCCAGGCTTCGTTGCGGGCGTTTTCTGCCTGTGGGGCGGTAATGTAGCCCTCCTCCACCATACGTTTGAGCACGTAGAGCTGTCGCTGCCGGGCACGCTCCGGGAAACGATGAGGCGAATAGCGGCTGGGGGCTTGGGGCAGCCCGGCCAGGATGGCGCACTCCGCCAACGTCAGCTCCTGGACGGGTTTGTCGAAATAGTTCTGGGCCGCGGCCTGAACGCCATAAGCACCGTGCCCGAGGTAAATCTGGTTCAAATAGAGAAACAGAACTTCCTCTTTGGAGAAATGTTCACTGATGCGGTAGGCCAGGACGGCCTCCTTGAGTTTGCGCTTGTAACTGCGTTCCGGGGTCAGAAAAAAGGATTTGGTGACTTGCTGGGTAATGGTGCTGCCACCCTGCACGATGGTGCCGGCTTCCAGATTCTTGAAAAAGGCCCGCAGGATACTTTTCAGATCAATGCCCGCATGCTCATAAAAACGGGAATCTTCGGCGGCGATAAAGGCCTCCACCAGCATGTGGGGAATGTCGGTCAGTGGCACCACCAGCCGGCGTTCCTTGTAGAACTCCGCTATTTTTTCGTCATCGTCGGCGTAGACCGTGGTCACCGTGGAGGGCCGGTAATCCGCCAGCGAGGCAATCTGGGGGAGATCCTCGATCAGATAGAAAAAAAAGCCGATGCCGGCCAACATACCGGCCAGGCCGACCAACAGAACGATCCCGAAAAGCCAGAGTAAAAGGCGCCGGCCCCAGTGGCGGGGCGGTTGACGGACCCGCTTTTGGGCGGACTGCGCGGGGCTGTTTTCTTCAGTCATCTTTATCGGTTTCCTGCGTTGAGTGTCGTTTCCAGAGCAATGCCCGTCGGTCCTGTCGGGAAAGGGCAGCATTCATCAGACAAAAATATAAATCTAACAGAAGGTCTGCTACAATGCAAGCATACCGAGTTCGAAAAGAATTGACTTAAGCATTCAATATCGTTAAAATACCCGATTTATGTGTTAGCGGCCCAAGGCAGCGGAAAAGAATACCGGCCTTGCCGACGGCAACGATAACAACGTGGTTGGTGCAGGGAAAGGGAAACCATGGTAGATTTGGATTTTGAAAAAATGGGCGGATTGATACCGGCCATCGTGCAGGATGATGCCAGCGGCGATGTTTTGATGCTGGCCTATATGAATGCCGAAGCCTTTCAGGCCACACTGGAAACGGGGCATGCCACCTTTTACAGCCGCAGCCGCAACGAGCTGTGGGTCAAGGGGAAAACCTCCGGTCATCTCCAAATGGTCAAGGCCGTTTACATCGACTGCGATCAGGACGCCATCCTGGTGCGGGTCGATCAAATCGGCGGTGCCGCCTGTCATAAAGGCTACCGAAGCTGCTTTTACCGAAAAATTGTCGATGGCGCGGTTCAGATCGATGCGGAACCCGTCTTTGACCCCAAGGAGGTCTATAAATAAGATGACGGAAATACTGAAATTGGGCATCCCCAAGGGAAGCCTGCAGGATGCCACCATTGCCCTGTTCAAACGCTCCGGGTGGAAAATCAACGTCAACGGCCGGAGTTATTTCCCTGAAATCAACGACAGCTCCATCGACTGCGCTATCTGCCGAGCACAGGAAATGTCGCGCTATGTTGAAAACGGCACCCTGGACGCGGGGTTGACCGGCAAAGACTGGATTGCGGAAAACGCTTCGGACATCCACGTGGTCAGCGACCTGGTCTATTCCAAGGTCAGCGCCCGACCCGCCCGCTGGGTGCTTGCGGTTCCGTATGATTCCGACATCAACACCCTGGAAGAACTCCGGGGCAAAAAAATTGCCACCGAGCTGGTGGCCTTTACCCGGCGCTATTTCCAGGAGCGCAAGATTGATGTGGACATTGAATTTTCCTGGGGCGCCACCGAAGCCAAGGTGGTTTCCAAGCTGGCCGACGCCATTGTCGAAGTGACGGAAACCGAAAGCACCATCAAGGCCCACGGCCTGCGGATCATCCACGAACTCATGCAGACCAACACCCAGCTCATCGTCAATCACACCGCCTGGCAGGATCCGTTCAAAAAGGAAAAAATCGAGCAGATCGCCCTGTTGCTGAAGGGGGCGCTCCTGGGCGATAAACTGGTGGGGTTGAAAATGAACGTGCCCCAGGACCGCCTGGATACCGTGGTCAACCTGTTGCCCAGCCTGAACGCGCCGACGGTGGCCTCGCTTTACCAGTCCACCTGGTTTTCCGTGGAAACCGTGGTGGATGCCAGCACGGTGCGGGACCTGATCCCCGAGCTTCTGAAAAGCGGGGCCGAGGGCATTATTGAATACCCGCTGAATAAAGTGGTATAAAGTTGTTGTCCGTGGCCGGTCCTTAGCGCCCGGCCATCCCCCTCAACCCAAAAAGGGTAGCGCATGGTAGCCAAACGCACCGAAGAAATCAGTTCCTTCATTGTCATGGACGTTCTGGAACGCGCCTGCGAGATGGAAAGCTGTGGCCAGGACGTAATCCATCTCGAAGTCGGCGAGCCGGATTTCGACACCCCTCCGTGCATCAAGGAGGCCCTCAGCCGGGCCATGGACGAAGGCCACACCCACTATTGCCACAGCCTGGGCCTGCCCGAGCTGCGCGAGGCCATCGGCGCCTACTATCAGCGGACGTATCATGTAACGGTGGACCCCGGCCAGATCATTGTCACCCCGGGCACGTCACCGGCCATGTTCCTGTTGTTTGCCGCTCTGCTGGAGCCCGGGGACGAGGTGATTATTTCCGATCCGCACTATGCCTGCTATCCCAACTTCATCAAATTCGTCCAGGGCCGGGTGGTGAGGGTACCGGTATATGAGGAAGACGGTTTCCAGTATCGACCGGATGCCATCGCGGCGAAAATAACGGACCGCACCCGGGCCGTATTCATCAATTCCCCCTCGAACCCCACCGGCAACCTGCTTTCGGCCGAACGGATGAAGGCCATCAGCCAGCTGGAACCCTATGTCGTATCCGATGAAATCTACCATGGTCTGGTATATGAGGGGCAGGAGCACAGCATCCTGGAATTTACCGATCAGGCCTTTGTCCTGAACGGATTTTCCAAACTGTTCGCCATGACGGGATTCCGCCTGGGCTATCTGATCGCCCCGCCGGAATATGTCCGGCCGATTCAAAAACTGGTGCAGAATTTTTTCATTTCCGCCAACACCATGGTCCAGAAAGCGGGGATTGCGGCCCTGACCGAAGCCGACAACGATACGGCCCGCATGAAAACCATTTACAACGAACGCCGGGTGTTCATGATCCGCCGCCTGCGCGAGTTGGGTTTCGGCATTACCGTTGAGCCCACGGGCGCGTTCTACGTTTTTGCCAATGCCCGCCACATCAGCAACGACTCCTATCGGCTGGCCTTCGACATCCTGGAAAAAGCGCGCGTGGGGGTCACCCCCGGCATCGACTTCGGCCCCCATGCGGAAGGCTACCTGCGGTTTTCTTATGCCAACTCGCTGGAAAACATCGCCGAAGGTATGGACCGGCTGGAACGCTATCTCAAACAGCGGGATTAGGATGTGGCCCCAGCAAACCGGCGACGCCATGCGCCTGAAGGGCGCCACAAAGGATCGGGCCGACCACCAGCGGCCCGCTGACGTGTCATGATCGTCAAAACCGCCGAATTCATCACCAGCGCCGTCAAGCCCCAGCACTACCCGCCTCCGGATTATCCGGAAATCGCTTTTGCCGGACGCTCCAATGTGGGCAAATCGTCCCTTATCAACAAGCTCGTCAACCGCCGGCACCTGGTGAAAACCAGCAACACCCCCGGTCGCACCCAGCTCATCAATTTCTTCCGGATCAACAACGCCGTGTCTTTCGTGGATCTGCCGGGTTACGGCTACGCGCGGGTCCCCATGGCGGTGAAGCGGAAATGGGGCCCCATGATCGAAACCTATCTGGCCTCCCGCCCAACGCTGGTGGGCGTCGTATTGATCGTGGACATTCGCCGGGTGCCCGGTCAGGAGGAACACGATCTGATACGCTGGCTGGACCACCACCGGCGGCCGTACCGGATCGTCGTTACCAAGGCCGACAAACTTTCGCGCAACAAACAGGTGCGTCCCCTGCGGATCATCGCGGAGCAATTCGCCTGCAACCGGGACGACCTGCTGCTCTTCTCCGCCAAAACCGGACTCGGCCTGGAAGGCCTGTGGCGCGCCCTGGATACGATGATTATAGTTTCCTCATGAGCCTGAAGCCTCCCGACGATTACAAAAACTTTCACGCCGGTTTCATCGCCCTGGTGGGTACCCCCAATGCCGGCAAGTCCACCTTGCTGAACCGCATGCTCGGGGAAAAAATATCCATTACCTCCCGCAAACCCCAGACGACGCGCAACCGCATCCTGGGCGTGGTTCATCGCCCCCAATCCCAACTGGTTTTTATCGACACGCCTGGTGTGCACAAGACCAACCAACCGCTGAACGTGCGCATCGTCGATACCGCCCTGTCCACTCTGGGCGATGTCGATCTGGTCCTTTTGCTGGCCGACCCCCTGCGCCCGGAACGTACCGCCGAAAATTTTCTGCTGGCAAGACTGGCCGAAGCAAGTAAACCGGTGGTTCTGGCCGTTAATAAGATTGATCGGGTCGGACCGGATCAACTAATTGAAATCCTTGACGGATGGTCCCGGCGGATGGCCTTCCGGCAGATCGTACCGATTTCAGCCCTCCAGGGGACCCAGGTGGACCAACTGCTGCAGGTCATGGAATCCCTGCTGCCCGCCGGACCCCCTTTTTTTGCCGAAGACATGCTGACCGACAGTGCCGAACGGTTTATCGTGGCGGAAATGATTCGGGAAAAGGTCTTTCGCCTCACGGGAGAGGAAATCCCGTATGCCACGGCGGTGACCGTCGATGCGTTCAAGGAAACCCGGAAGGGGAAAATGGTGCGCCTAACCGCCACCATCCACGTCGAGCGGGATTCGCAAAAGGGAATGGTTATCGGCCGGGGCGGGAAAAAGCTGAAGCAGATCGGCCAGGCCGCCCGCGAGGATATCGAAAAGTTGCTGGGCGTGCGGGTCTTTTTGGAATTGTTCGTGCGGGTCCAGAAAAACTGGACGCGCGACACGCGCGCTTTGCGTAAATTCGGCTATTGACCATGGCGAACGTTTTGTCCTTTCACCCCATTTTTCAAGGGGATCACAATCGACTGTGCGCCGGGCGCGATCCCGATAATGAGGATCTGGCCGCCATCAAGCGGGCCGAGGCCGTTATCCTGCCCCAGGGCTGCCGGGCCTCCCTCTACCAGGCGGCCATCCGCTATGGCAACCGGATCTTTCCGAATTATGACGCCCGTTTCGCTTATCCAGGCAAAATTGGCCAAAGCCGACTATTTGAAAAGGCCGGTGTCCCCCACCCCGTAAGCTTGCGTTATGCCGACACGGTCGATTTTATCCGGCGCCACCCCGAAGGCGACAGCCCCTTTGGCCTGCCGGCTGTCATCAAGTTGGACTGGGGGGGGGAAGGCGATGGCGTCTTCCCGGTGTCCCATGACCGCGACCTGGCAGACGTGCTTAAACGCTTGCAGGCTATCGAGACCACCGGTCAACGGGGTTTTATCGTCCAGCAATGGATCCCGACCGGCGGCCGCGCGTTGCGGGTCGTGGTCACCGGCCACCTGCTGGAGGCCTACTGGCGTATCGCCCCCACAGATGAGGCCGGAACGGTCAGCCTGGCCCGCGGTGGCCACATCGACCGCAGCAGCGACCGTCACCTGATCCGGGCGGCCGAATCCGCCGTGGCGGCGTTCTGTCGCCAAACCGCTGTCAATCTGGCCGGCTTTGACATCCTCTTCAGCACCGACCCGTCCGTGGCAGATAAAGATACCCCGCTTTTCCTCGAAATCAATTATTTCTTCGGCCGGCGGGGTCTGGGCGGATCGGAAGCCTACTACCGACGCTTGATCCGGGCCATCGGCCATTGGCTCCGGAATGGCGACACCCAGGCCATCAAGCCGGAAAGGCAAATAAAATGAGCGAATACTTCGATATGCCTGTGGATGACGCCGCCCTGAACCGCGAGCGGCGCAAGGCCCGCGAATTGCGCCAGACCCCGTGGTGGCAACGCCGCTGCGCCAAAGGCATCTGCTTCTACTGCGGTCGCCCCACCCCGGCCCGCGAGCTGACCATGGACCACATCGTACCCCTGGCCCGGGGGGGGCGCACGACCAAGGGCAACGTCGTGCCGGCCTGCAAGGATTGCAACAACCGCAAAAAAAGCCTGTTGCCAATGGAATGGGAGACCTATATCGAATACCTCAAAAGCCAATCCTGACGGCAAGCTTCAGGGGTTCCACCGGAAACCAAAATCTATTGCCAATCACCCCAAAGCAAGCTATAAGCGGTGAATTCTTTTACAATTTAAAACCTTTCAGGAGGTACGTTATGAGCCGGAGAATCGTAGGGGTTCTATGTTGCCTGTTGCTGGTGCTGAGCGCCGCGCCGACAATGGCCAAAGACTTGCAAGTAGGCTTCGTGTACGTATCGCCCATCGGCGATGCGGGTTGGTCCTACGCCCATGATCAGGGCCGTTTGTACATTGACAAGCTGGACGGCGTGACCACGTCTTATGTGGAGGCCGTGCCCGAGGGACCCGACTCCGAGCGTGTCATGCTCAACATGGCCCGTAAGAACTACGATCTGATCTTCGCCACCAGCTTCGGCTATATGGACCCCATGCTGAAGGTCGCCAAGAAGTTCCCTAAAACCACCTTCATGCATTGCTCCGGCTACAAAACCGCTGACAACATGGGCAACTACTTCGGGCGCATGTACCAAGCCCGTTATCTTTCCGGAATGGTCGCCGGGTCCATGACCAAATCCAATATTCTGGGCTACGCGGCCGCCTTTCCCATCCCCGAAGTCATCCGCGGCATCAATGCCTTTACCCTGGGCGCCCAGGCGGTGAACCCCGACGTGCAGGTGCGGGTGGTCTGGACCAAAACCTGGTATGACCCGGCCACGGAAAAGGAAGCGGCCAAGAGCCTGCTGGATGTCGGGGCCGACGTCATCGCCCAGCATCAGGACTCCCCCGGACCCCAGGAAGCGGCCCAGGAAAAAGGCGTTTATTCCATCGGCTACAACTCCGATATGTCGTCCTTTGCACCGAAATCCCACCTGTGCGCCCCCGTCTGGAACTGGGGACCGTATTACAAAGAAGTGGTGGATGCGGTCCGTGCGGGCACTTTCAAACCGGAAGCGGTCTGGTTCGGTATGGAACACGGCATCGTGGACCTGAGCCCCATGAGCGACATGGTGCCCGCGGATGTTCAAAAAGCCGTTCTGGCCAAGAAAGAAGCCATAACGTCCGGCCAGGCTAAAATCTTTGTGGGTCCGATCAAGGACCAGGCCGGCAAAGAACGCGTTCCTGCCGGGCAAACGGCCGACGACGGCGCCTTGCTGGGAATGGACTATTTTATCCAGGGTGTCATCGGCACCACCGAATAGGCCTTGGGTTGCGGCCGCAGCCCTGCCAGCGGCCGCCGGCACGACGTGGTAATTCATGTTGAATCTAACTGCCTATAAAAGACAGGAGCCTCATCCGTGGAGCTCCTGTCTTGTCTTTTTGGCGGCCGTGCTGCTGTCCCTGGCTGTCAGCGCCATCCTGCTCAAACTTCAGGGCAAGCCGGCCCTCCAGGGCATCGAACTCCTGTTTCGCGGTGCTCTCGGATCCCGCTGGTCCATCGAAGACTGCCTGATCAAGGCCATTCCCATCTTCCTGTGCTCATTAGGCGTCGCCATTGCCTTCCGTCTTCAAATCTGGAATATCGGGGCCGAGGGGCAATTCGCCCTGGGGGCCATCGGAGCCACCTGGGCCGCCCTGACGTTTCCGGATCAACCCGCCTATCTGCTTCTGCCGCTGATGGCTGTTATGGCCTTTGTTGCCGGCGGTTTGTGGGGCCTGGTTCCGGCCCTATTGAAACTGCGCATGCGGGCCAATGAAATCATTGTCACCCTCATGCTCAACTATATCGCCATTCTCCTTTTGGACTACCTTGTGTATGGCCGCTGGAAAGACCCCGGCAGTTTCGGCTTTCCCATGACCAAAACATTTTCGGCAACCGCTATCGTGCCCAAAATAACAGGCACCGAAATCAACTGGGGGTTGGGTCTTTGCCTGATTTGCGGCATGGTCATGTGGGTTTTCTTTCGGTTTACCCGCAAGGGGTTCGAACTGAAGGTTGCGGGCGAAAACCTCAACGCCACCCGCTATGCCGGGTTGCCCTATGAAAAACTGGTCTGCTTTGTCATGATTACCAGCGGGGCGCTGGCCGGCTGGGCAGGATTCATAGAGGCCTCCGCCACCATCAACCGCCTGCAACCCAGTATCATGGTGGGTTATGGCTATACCGCCATCGTCGTGGCCTGGCTGGCACGGTTGAACCCTTTGACCATCGGGATCGCCTCTTTTCTACTTGCAGCCCTGCGAGTTGGCATTGAAAATTTGCAGCTCGAGCTTCAGGTGCCGGCCGCCTTTGGCGGCATCATGGAAGGTATGATCCTGTTGACTGTTCTGGCTGGCAGCTATTTCAATGAATTCGGGTTCCGCCTGAGGAGAAGATCATGAACGCCGAGCTGATAATACCTCTGCTGGCGGCCGCCATCCAGTCCGGCACCCCGATCCTCTATGCCACGCTCGGTGAGATACTGACCGAGAAAGCCGGCGTTCTCAATCTCGGCGTGGAAGGCATGATGATTACCGGTGCCCTGGCTGCGTTTGTAACGGCCCAGGTTACGGGCCACCCCGCCCTCGCTTTTCTCATGGCGGGCCTGGTGGGTGCCGTTGTGGGTGGGATACACGCCCTTGTGTGTCTGTGGTTTCTCGGCAATCAAGTGGTTTCCGGACTGGCGTTGACGATTTTTGGGCTGGGACTGGCGGACTACCTCGGGACCCCGCTCATTGGACAAACCGCACCGGGTTTCGACAAACTGGCGCTGCCCCTGGTTCACGGCATACCGGTTCTCGGCCCTATTGTGTTTCAGCAGGATATCCTGGTCTACACGGCCATTATAATGGTTCCGTTGGTTTGGTTCTTTCTGGAAAAGTGCCGTTGGGGGTTGAATCTGCGGGCGGTCGGCGAACATCCGGAAGCGGCCGCCGCTGCGGGTATCAACGTGCTGCGTTATCGCTGGATCGGCATTCTGGGAGGCGGTTGTCTGGCGGGTTTTGGCGGGGCTTATCTGTCCCTGGCGTACACCCATTTGTGGACCAGCAATCTCACCGGCGGGCGGGGATGGATTGCCGTGGCTCTGGTCATCTTCGCTTTCTGGCGCCCCGGACGCGCGCTGTTAGGCGCTTATCTTTTCGGAGGTGTCATGGCCTTTCAATTGCGCCTTCAGGCCGTAGGCACCCATTTGCCCTCTTCGCTTTTGCTCATGCTGCCCTATTTCCTTACCGTGCTCGTTCTGGTGTTTTCCTCCTGGAAAAGCCGACAAACCGACGCTCCGGCAGCCCTGGGTGTCAACTTCGAACCTAACGACTAATATCAGGAGTTTTCGTTATGACTTCGGCCCGCTACCGAAAAACTTATCCGATTTCCTGGGATCAGCTTCATCGGGATGCCAAAGCGCTAGCCTGGCGTCTGTTGGATCATGATTTTTATCAGGGCATTATTGCCATTACCCGAGGGGGGCTGGTTCCCGCGGCCATCATTGCCCGAGAACTCGACATCCGCCTGGTGGATACCGTGTGTGTTTCCAGTTATGCCTGGAAAGATCAGAAGGGGGACGTCGAGGTGCTCAAGGCCATCGATCACGACGGCCGTGGCTGGCTGATTATCGACGACCTGGTGGACACCGGCCGCACCGCCGAGGTCGTCCGCAAGATGCTGCCCCAGGCCCACTTTGCCACCATTTACGCCAAGCCCGCCGGGCGACCGCTGGTGGACACATTTGTGACCGAGGTGAGCCAGGACACTTGGATTCTTTTTCCCTGGGATTCCGAATCCCAGTTTGTCCAACCCATTATCGGACAAACCCAGGAGCGCGTGTGAGCCACGACCATCCGCTCATCCGGCTGGAGGGCCTCACCAAAAAATTTGGGCCTCTCTACGCCAATCGTGACATCACTTTGGATATTCGCGCCGGCCGGATCAAATCCTTGTTGGGTGAAAACGGGGCCGGCAAAAGCACCCTCATGGGCATGCTGGCCGGGCGGTTGCGCCCGGATGGCGGCCGGATTTTGATCGAAGGCCGACCCCGCCATTTTAGTTCGGCCCGGGACGCAATTTCGGAAGGCATTGGCATGGTTTATCAGCATTTCATGCTGGTGGACGCCATGACCGTGGCCGAGAACATTTTTCTGGGCCACCCCGGGGGCATCTTGCTCCAACAGGATGCCATGGAGCGTCAGGTTGAGGCGTTGGCCCGGCAAGTCCGCCTGGAGATCGATCCGCGCGCCCGTATTGCCGATTTATCCATGGGAGAAAAACAACGGGTCGAAATCCTGAAACTGCTATTTCGCCGCAACCGCGTTCTGATTTTTGACGAGCCCACCGCTGTTTTGACCCCCCAGGAATCCAAACAACTTTTCGAGGCCCTGCGTGAAATGGCCCGCCAGGACAAAGCCATCGTCTTTATCAGCCACAAGCTAGACGAAGTCCTGGATCTTTCCGATGAAATCGCTGTTCTTCGCAAAGGGGAAGTCGTGGCTGACATGACCGCCGACAGGGTTCAGACCAAAGAAGCGCTGGCCCGGTTGATGGTCGGGCGCGAAGTGATTCTCCAGGTCGATCGCGAGCCGGTGGAAACGCGCCAGACCGTTTTAAGGGTTAGGGGTCTGAATGACGCCCCCCTGAAAGATGTGAACCTCACCGTTCGCCAGGGCGAAATCCTTGGATTGGTGGGCGTGGCCGGCAACGGGCAGAAACCCCTGGTGGAAACCATCTGCGGCCTGCGGGCACCCGGCACCGGCCACGTACGCCTGATGGGTCAAAACTGGTCCCGATTCTTTCGGAAACGCCGCTGGGACGGCAACCTTTCCTACGTACCGGAAGACCGTCAGGGTCTGGCCACCTGCCGCAATCTTTCCCTGACGGAAAATTTTTTATTGACCACCCGTCAGGGCTTTAGCCGGGGTCCCTGGCTGCAACGTCCGGCGGCCGAGAAGCGCCTTCGGGAACTGATCCAGACCTTCGATATTCACCCCCCCGATCCCCTGTCCCAAGCCCGCCAGCTATCCGGCGGTAATCTTCAGAAAATGGTCCTGGCCAGAGAATTTTTCCGACGGCCACGCTTGATCGTCGCCGAGCAACCCACCCAGGGTCTCGACATTGCCGCAACCGAGGATGTATGGGGAGTCCTGCTCAAAGCCCGCTCCCGCGCCGGAATCTTGCTGGTGACCGGCGATCTGGCCGAAGCGCTTTCCCTTTCCGACCGACTGGCGGTGATGTTCGACGGCCGCATTGTCGATACATTTGACGCTGACGACCGGGCCAAAATCGACGCCATCGGTTTGATGATGGCCGGTGTGACCGAAACCGCACGGAGTGCTATACCAGACGCTTAATCCCATTCACTATTTTATTGACATTCTTTCCTATCTATGAACTAAGTTCGCTTTTGTCCTGCACCAAAATCGGCAAAATCCTGACCTTTCGCTTGCCTCCACCCACAAGCTGCGGCAGGATTCTGCCATGACTTTCCTGGGAGGATTTTCTGATGGGTTTGGATAACATCGCCTTGAACAACGGTTGGTCCCAAGCGCTGCTCGGGGCTTCCATCGTCATGACCGGTTTGGTGATCCTTTCGATCGCAATTTCCCAGATTCATAAGCTGGTTGACTTCTGGGAAAAACGGGGCCAAAAGGCGGAACCCGAACCTGCCACGGCGCCCGCCGGAACCGCAACCACCGTGAGCGGACTTACCCTGGAGGTGCCCGACCAGTGCCCGGCCGATATCAACCAGGTGGCTGACCTTTACCGCCCCATCGTGGCCCAATTGGGCACGACCTTTGAGCTCAGGGAACTCTACCAACGCGCCGCTCAATTCGATTTGCCCCATCCGCACTTTACCATTAAATGCTTGCGGGATGCCCATATCCTCATCCCCCAAGGCGACGGCTTTTTCAGTTGGAATCAATAACCTGCCGAACAAAATCCTGAAAGAGGCTTGTTATGTTTGATCTGCTCATGTCGTTTCTCACCAATACCGGCTATTTTTTTATTTCCCAGGACATTCGCTACCTGATTATGATTGCTGTGGGGTGTGTTTTTCTCTACCTGGGGATCGCCAAGCAATACGAACCGCTTTTGCTGGTACCCATCGCGTTCGGCATAGTGGTTGGTAACATACCGTTTTTTAAAGGTTTTGGCCTTGGAATCTACGAGGACAACAGTGTTTTTCACTATCTTTACTTCGGCGTGACCACCGGCTTGTATCCTTCGATCGTCTTTTTGGGCCTGGGCGCCATGACTGACTTTTCATCCCTGCTGGCCCAACCCAAGTTGATGCTGTTGGGGGCTGCTGCCCAAATGGGGGTTTTCTTCACCCTGGTCGGCGCCCTTTTTCTGGGCTTTCTGCCCAAAGAGGCGGCTTCCATAGCGATTATCGGCGGTGCCGACGGCCCGACTTCCATTTTTCTGACCGCCAAGTTGGCCCCGCACCTGATCGGTCCGATCGCCATTGCCGCCTACTCCTACATGGCGCTGATTCCGGTCATTCAGCCGCCAATTATGCGGTTGCTGACCACTCGCGAAGAGCGCTTGATTCGCATGGAAGAACCCCGAGAGGTGTCCCGCACCGAGCGCCTGATTTTTCCGATCTTGGGGGTCCTGCTCTGCTGCCTGCTTGCGCCGACGGCCCTGCCGCTTCTGGGCATGTTATTCTTCGGCAATCTGATGAAAGAGTGCGGCGTGGTGGATCGCCTGGCCAGTACCGCGCGTAGCGCCATTATCGATACAGCCACCATTTTTCTCGGTTTCTGTGTCGGCATGAGCACCCAGGCCGATGTTTTCCTCACCCCGAAATCCTTGTTGATTTTCGCTTTGGGTGCCGTTGCCTTTTCTCTCGCCACGGCCTCCGGCCTTATCTTTGGCAAAATCATGAATCTTTTCCTGAAGAAAAAAATCAATCCCCTTCTCGGAGCGGCCGGGGTTTCCGCTGTTCCCGGCTCAGCGCGCGAGGTGCACTTGATGGGGCAGCATGAAGACCCGACCAACTATTTGCTGATGCACGCCATGGCGTGCAATTCATCCGGGGTGATCGGCTCCGCGATTGCGGCCGGGGTGCTTTGGTCATTTAATATGATGGGCTGATAGCGCCGGCCCTGGAGGAGATGTGATGGCGAAGTGGCAATGCAAGGTTTGCGGGTATATTCACGAAGGCGCAGAGCCTCCTGAGCAATGTCCGGTCTGTGGCGCCGACCGAAGCAGGTTCGTCTCGCTCGAAGCACCGAATGGCGAGGACGCTCCTCCGCCCGCGGATCAATCCGAAGCACCGGTCGAAATTGCCCCAAAATGGCAATGTACCGTTTGCGGTGCAGCCCGCGAAGGTGCCCAGGCGCCGGAAAAATGCCCGGTCTGTGGCGCCGAACAATCTCTTTTTGCCGCTGTTCAGACCTCTTCGATACCGGCGCCAACAATGCCTGCGGACGATACGGAAGTCAGCCCCCCTGAGGATGCGCGCTGGCAATGCACGATCTGCGGCTATATCCACACGGGTCCGGAGCCCCCTGATATTTGTCCGGTCTGCGGAGCCGACCGGTCGAAGTTTGTCCTTCTGGATGAGCCTTCCGATTCCATCGCCAAAGAAGCAGGTGACGCCGAACCCACTGCGGCATCCGTTTCACAGGATGAGGGTTCATCGCCGCCATCCTCCTTAGAGCGCTATCGCCGCTGGATCGATCTGGCCATCGAATATCACGCCCATCCCATTGCCGTGCACATCCCCAACGGCGTGCTGCCTGTTGCCGTCGGCATGGTGTTCCTAGCCGCCCTTTTTGACTGGCCCATGGTCGGGCAGGCCAGCGTGTACAATATGGGGTTTATTCTGCTTTCCATGCCCGTCGTCCTGCTCACCGGATACTTGCATTGGCAGTATAAATTCGGGGGCAACATGACCGACCTGTTCAGGTGGAAAATCATCTGCGGCGCCATTGTGTCCGGGCTGGCTTTTATCCTTTTCTTTTGGGGATTGTTCTCCCCCGAATCAGCCCGCAACCCCGGGGCCTTTTATCTTCTGCTGCATGTCATCATGCTGATCGTGGCCGGGGTGGCCGGATGGCTGGGAGGTAAGCTGGTCTTTCGACCCCCTCAATAAAAGATCGCTGACCAATCGAGTGCACCCTGCCCTAAAAATCCTCCTTTTCCTGGTTGACCAGAGAATCGGGGGATTTTTTAATGATACGCCCTCGCAAACCCTTGTGCCACAAGGGCTGAGAGAGCGGCCGCGTCAAATCCTACATATTCGATCTTTATAGGTTCAGCCACACCACATATTGTGTTTTGATCATTTTTGAAATTTAAGCCTCTGGAGGGGCTGTCATGGCAAAGCACCCAATAGAGCGTGCGGTCGACGCCGCCCGGATTCAGGTCAAACAACTAAAAGCAGCCGCCGCCCATCCTTGTCTATCCAGGTATCCGAGAGTATCAAAGCCCTGTTGCTCAAACACCTTTTGCAAGCGCATCCACTCTTCTTTTCGGAATCCACTGACCACCGCACACCCCGGAGGGCGCAAGTGTACCCGCATCCAACCGGCATAGGAGACTAGGGTTGGGAGCCGGAGATTGGCCATCACCATATTGAATTCTCTATGCACTGATTCCAGGGACTGCCCCGATACAGTGATGGCCGCCGCCTTGGCATTCATGTGGATGTTCTGGCGCGCTTCCGAACGTGCACAGGTATCAATATCCAAGGCCACAACCGGCGCGGCCCCAAGGCAGGCCGCCGCAATGGCCAGGATTCCCGAACCGGTTCCAATATCAATCACCGCCGGCGGCGTTTTCCATTGGAATCCCTGAAGACAATCCCAGGCCGTCTCAAGGGCATGCAGGGCCAAACGTGTCGTCGCATGACGGCCACAGCCAAAAGAGGCGCCCGGTGCTATGGTAAGGTAATGTCGATCCGTTTGGTCAGATGCGATAGTGGTGGTCGGCGGGACAATTGTAAAGCGTGGACTGACATCCACGGGATGATGAAAGGACAGTTCCAGATAGGTTTGTCCGAAAATGTAAATGTATTCGAGGACCCCCTGGACGATGAGATCCCGAATAGCCTGGCGCACACGACGCCGGGGCCATCCATTTTGACGAGCGACAAGGCCTTCAAGATCATGCGCGGTCAGGCGGCAGGTGGCGTTCTCCAGCCCCTCCTGCAGGGCTTTGTGGAGGCGTCCAGACGACACGGCCGCATCGACAAAGGGTTGGTCCCTACCTTCGGGCATCAATCGTTTGGCTTCCCTTCGCGCTGAAGCAACTCATTGTACCAGGTGGCGAAATCCAGCATGGCCAGATAGCGGTCATCATCGTTGATGATCCCGATGCACATGTCCAAAACCCCCCGCCCATAGGCATTGCTGTAACCGTCTTCGAAGCTGCGGGATTGCAGAAATTCACGGACAAGTTGCTGACTGGTGCGTTTGGTGCTGTCCCGCCGAATTTCGATGGGATCTTTGGGTTCTTCGAAGGGGTCCCACTTCTCGTAGCCGATACGATCGATATAGCGCCGGTTGCGGACTGAAAGACTATCATAAATCAGCCGCTTTCTTTCTTCGGCTTCCTCTCTGGACACACTCATCTCAGGCGGTCTCCTCTTTTGATGATGAATCACCGATGCCCATGAAGTTATCATCAAACTCCGTCAGCATGGCCATGGACAACGGCATCAGAATATCGGCCAGCTTGATATTGGCCGACTGGATATCCCGCAACAACTCCGCTGAAATTTCCTGGAGGCGTCCAAGTATTTTGTCGAGATCAGCGGTTGGATAAGCCGTGCCATCTTTGAATTTGGACAGGCTGCAGGTGCGCCCCTTGCCACCGATGGATGTGGGAATTCCGTATAGTCTGCAGGTGATGGGGCGGTGTTCATACAGATCGCACAGATCTTGATCGTTCAACAGAGGGCACCGCACGCGCACGCTCCCCAATTCCGTCAGGATTTCATCCTCTGACTTGCCCGCCTTTAATTCGCGATAGGCCTCCCGTTTTATTTTATGGATCGTGCGATCAGCGCGGTTCGCCCTCTCCAGCAAACGGTCCCGGTCTTGGTCTTTGAATTTCGCTTTGAATTTCTCATTCAAGTAAAGGGCCTCAATCAAGGTGAGGTCAAATAGCGCATAGCAGCAATCGGAACATTCAGCTTTGCACTGCACACAATCCGGATACTCCTGCCTGACCCGCTCAAAAACCTGATCGGTCGCTTTGGATAAGGCCTCATATTTCATGAAATACGGTTCTAAATCCATCATGCACTCCTTTTAATCCTGTCCTCCTGGAACCCGGAATGTTTCACGTGAAACATTATTTTCCGATGCAGAAACGCCTGAAAATATCATCCAGCACATCCGTTTCAACATTTTCCCCGAGAATTTGGTTAAAACAGCGTTCACATTCCCCTAGTTCAAAGGCGACAATATCCAGACATTGCATCCCTTTTTCGAACTGAATAGCGGCCTTAAGTGAAGACAACCCTTTCGTCAGCAATCCCCATTGCCGTTGGTTGGGAAGCAATGCTTCGGCCTCCGCGCTTTCATCGATATGGGCAGCGGTTTTTATTCGCTCTTTCAGACGTTCCAATCCGGTCCCGTTAAGCGCCGAAATATCCAGGTACTCCTCAACCGCCATTTCGTCAAGGATAGAACGCCTGGCCGAATCCGGTACAAGATCGACTTTATTGCGCAACACAACATATTCCCGACCCCGTATGGAATCAAAGATTTCCCGATCGATGCCATCGGTAGCCTGGCTGCCATCCATCATGAACAAAATTAATTCGGCTCTCTGGAGGGCTTCCTTGGTTTTGGATTGCCCAATCCGATCAATGGGATCATCGCTGTTATGCAAACCGGCGGTATCGCATAGCATAATGGGCATACCATCTAACACGATCCCCTCTTCAATGATATCCCGCGTGGTTCCGGGAATATCGGTGACGATAACCCGTTCCTGGTCCAGCAGTTTATTCATCAGGCTGGATTTACCAACATTGGGTTTGCCCGTCAAAACAACCCGTAACCCCTCTCTGAGAATACGTCCATCATGGTATCTCATAACGAGGTTCGCCACCCCGGGAATCAATTCATCTTCAATTCTTTTGAGGATCTGGGGGGAGGCGCATTCCTCTTCGAGGTCATCGCAGAAATCAATATCGGCCTCGACGAGCGTTCGCACCTCTTTTAGGCACACTCCTAATCTGCGGATTTCGTCACCAATGCCGTGCGCCAGCATTTGACTTCCAAGCTGTGCCGCACGACGCGTCCTTGCATGAATTAAATCGATGGTGCCTTCCACCTGGGTTAAATCGATACGGCCGTTGAGAAAGGCGCGCCGGGTAAACTCCCCGGGATCCGCCATCCGGAGCCCGCCCCTCATAAGAATTTCTAAAACGGCTTTGGTAACCTGAATCCCGCCGTGACAGTTAATTTCCACCACGTCTTCCCCGGTGAAACTGTTTGGCCCCCGTAGAACGGAAGCCAAAACTTCATCAACAAGTTCGCCACTTCCAGGATCATATACGTGTCCGTAAACCATGCTCTGGCTGGAAATATGATGGATATCACGTTTGGGATTTTTGGCTCGGAACACCCTCTCAAGGGCTTCAATCGCACCGGGACCGGATATTTTTACAATGGAAATCCCGGCTGTTCCAATGGGGGTAGCGATGGCGGCTATTGTGTCGTATTCCATCATACTAATAAGGACGGATCAAAAAACGGAAGCCGCTGCATCGAGCGGCTTCAATCATAAAAAGGCGATGCACAGCTACCACAAAATCCGCTAAATTTGCTTTTTCGTTTTTTTCCGCGGATAAATCATCAGCTTACGCACAGCACCCTCACCAACGCTCTTCGTGTTGACCTTCCGATCATTTTTAAGCGCCAAATGAACGATGCGCCGGTCCTGGGCATTCAGGTAACCAATACTGGCCGGACGACCTTTGGAAACAACCTTACGAGCCAAGCGCTCGGCGGAATTGACGAGTCCGGCCTTTTTCTTTTCCAAATACCCTTCCACATCGATCTTCACTCGGGTATCATTTCCATTAAGTCGCCTAACCGCTTTGTCGACGATAAGCTGCATCGCCTCCAAGGTCTGTCCCCGCTTGCCGATCAAGATGCCGGACTGCCCTCCCTCGATGCTCATGCGTAACTGCTTCCCGGATTTATTGACCTTAATGGTCGACTCCGATGATATGGCATCCACCATTCGCCTAAGAACCGCCTTGCCAACCTTTTCCGCCTCATTGAGGGTCAGTTCCTCGGCACGGTCGGCCTCCTGCGCTTTTTCAACCGCATCGGATACCTCTTTTTCGTCTAAATCATTCCCGTCGCTAGCATCCCATGATGACTCGGTCGGTATCGATTTGACTTTGATGCGGGCCTTTTTTACTCCGGCCAACCCAAAAATCCCCGTCGATCCAAAGGATAGGACGTCATATTGGAGGTCATCAGCATCGACCCCTAACGTCTTGGCCGCGATTTGCAACGCCTTTTTAACGCTTCTTCCCCTGAACTCCATCTCTTCCATCATAAATTCCTCCGGCTCAGGCGAATTTCTTCTGAATATAATACTGTTGCCCAATCGAGAAAACATTATTGATCAACCAGTACAGCACCAGCCCTGACGAGAAATTGATAAAAATAAAGGTAAAAATCAGCGGCATAAACATCATCATTTTAGCCTGGGTGGGATCACCTGGCGGCGGCGACATTTTCTGTTGCAGGAACATCGTCGCACCCATGACGATGGTCAACACAGGAATCCCGTAGGGAGGTTCCATAAAGGGAATGCTAAAGCCGAATTCAAAAAGACGATCCGGGGCGGACAGGTCGTTGATCCATCCGAAAAACGGCGCATGCCGCAATTCAATCGCCTGGTACAACATGCGGTAAAGAGCAAAGAATACAGGTAGTTGTACAACCATTGGCAAACACCCCCCCATGGGATTGATCTTGTAGGTGCGGTAGAGCGCCATGGTTTCTTCGTTCATCTTCTTCTTATCGTCTTTGTGTTTTTCGCGAATTTCAGCCATGAGCGGCTGCATCCGCTTCATGTCATTCATGGATTTGTAACTTTTATTGCCCAACGGCCAGAGAATTATTTTGGTAATAAGGGTTAGAATAATGATGGCGATGCCATAGTTGGGCAAGACCTTGTAGATCTGATTCATGATCCACAAAAAAGGTTTGGCCAGAATATCGAACATGCCAAAATTAACGGCTTCACTGAGGTCATAGTTCGCAATTTTAAGCGTTTCCGTATCTTTAGGACCTATAAACGCTTTATAATCAAACACATGCGACTTACCAGGCGCAATTTCCATTTCCGGCATAACCAGCGATGATATGACCATATCATCACCTATTTTCTCCATCTTGAGCGTGCCACCGTCAACGGCCATTTCCGGAATCAAAACGGTCATGAAATAACGATCCGTAAGACCAACCCAGCGAAAGTTACCGGATATTTCAGGTTTTTCTTCGATATCCTTGACCTTGATCTCCTCAAGATGATTTCCCATCAAAGCCATGGGCCCCTCGAAGGCCAGACGGCTTTCAGGGTCACTGATGACCTGAGCGACCGTCACAACCGGTCGGTCCTTAATGGTTGTGCTGCTATTATTGGAAACAGTCATTTTAAGCTCAATCAAATAACTGTCCGGATGAAACAGATACTGTTTTTCAACCCTGACGCCATCCTGATTGAGCCATTGAAAGGTGATGGTCTTGTTGTCATCATTGATGAGAATTTTTTCATCTTGCGTATCAAGAGCATAAAGCGCGTCTTCCATTCCGGCCACACTTTGGCCGGCCCAACCGGAGGTCATATTGATGCCCCGCGCTTTCTCCAAAATCATGTTTTTCAGCGGGCTGTCGGCATTCGAATTTTCCCGATACTGTTTCAGTACCAGCGAATCCACCACGCCCCCCTTTTCGCTGAGGGTTGCCGAATAAAGCGGCGTTTCGACGGATATCGTGCGGGCCGTGCGCCCTGTATCCATTGGCCGTATCGGTTGGGCCGGTGCGGGAGCAGGTGCCGGCTCTTCCCTAACTTGAGCCGGAGCGGTCTCCGTTTCTTGGGTAGCGTTATCGGAGGATGCGGTTTTTTCAGCCACGATCGCATTTTCCTGCGCCTGCTTCGCCATTTCAGGCTCGACAACCAGCCATTGCCAAACAACAAAAACAAGAAACGATAAAACGACGGCTAAAAGTAAACGCATTTGTTCCATTTGATTTCAATCTCCTGTGTCTTTGACGACCGGTGTGCCGATTTCCCGTCCCTGACCTTTCTGCAAATAATCAGGTCTGCCGTACAATTGGTCGATGTGCCGCGTTCAAACCCACCCCTTACCGTCTAAATTTCATGGAACGGGATCTACGCCGCCCGGGTGAAACGGATGGCATTTTAAAAGCCTTTTGAAACTGAGGATCGCACCCTTGAGGATTCCGTATCGGGAAATGGCTTCGATGGCGTACTGCGAGCAGGTTGGATAAAATCGGCATCGAGGGCCTAGCAACGGGGACAGAACGAGTTGATATCCTCTTATCAGCAGCAGGACAATCCCGGCACTGATACTGTTCTGCCCCTGCGAGCCCTCATTCAATTTGCGAGAAAAGCTTTTCAAGGCTTTTAGTAAGTTCATCATTTGCCGCCTGTGCAGCGGCGCGGCGCGCGATGATGTTGATGTCCACCACCGCGCCTAATTCATCTCGGTGGAAGCGAAAATATTCGCGGCACACCCGCTTTAGCCGGTTCCGCAGCACTGCGGGACCGATCTTTTTCGTCACCGTTATACCCAGTCGCGAAACCGAATGTTTACCGGCCGCATATACGACAATGAAATAGCGACTGAATAGCCGCTGGCCTTCTTCTGACAGTTCCAGGTACTCAGGCCGCTTACGAAGTCGGTCCTGTTTCTGATAACGGTGTGGCACACGCTTCCGTTAGCGCCAGCCAAAGAAGCTCCGTTTAAGTGAACCGGCTAACCCCTGACAGGCGTCCATTTTCTGGCATTGCTATCGTATTAATATTTTACCGCCAGCCGTTTGCGACCTTTGGCCCGACGACGATTGATAACGCTGCGCCCCCCCTTGGTGGACATCCGTTTACGAAAACCATGGGTTCTGGCACGTTTAATACGACTGGGTTGATATGTTCGTTTCATTCGTTTAACCTTTTTCTTCTCTGGGTGGCATTTTCGCTCTTGCCAATAAAAAAACAAGCCGGAATATCCATTCCGGCCATCATATATCCATAACCGTGGCAGAGAACCACATCAATTTAAATTTGTCAACAACTTGTTTGTTATCCACCGACTCCGACCCCGTGGATTTACGCCTTCAATATTTCGATAATTTCGATCTCCTCCATATGAAACTGCGGGTTGGGATAAATGACGATCTGGCGACCAATGACCTTTTCTAAAGCACTGATCAGTTGGTTCTCTTCACCGTGCAGCAAATCCGCCACTTCAGGATTTACTTTGACCGCCAGACGTTCGCCGGTAATATCTTGCCTTTCCCGTAAGATTTCACGGTAAACATTATAACAAATGGATTGCCGTGAAATCATGGACCCCTCCCCTTCGCAGTAAACGCAGGGCTCGCACATGATGCGTGTCAGCGGCTCTTTGTTGCGCTTCCGGGTCATTTGGATCAACCCCATGTCGGATATGGGAAGCACATGGGTCTTGCTCCGATCCTTTACGAGCGCATCCTTAAGCGCATTGTAGACTTTATCCTGATTGGATTTTTTCTGCATATCGATAAAATCGATAATTATCAGCCCGCCGATGTCACGTAGGCGGACCTGATAGGCGATTTCTTTGACAGCTTCCAGATTGGTTTTTAAAATGGTTTCTTCCAGATTATGCTTTCCGACGTAACGCCCGGTATTCACATCAATTGCCACCAGCGCTTCGGTATGTTCAATAATGATATATCCACCTGATTTGAGCCACACTTTGCGCTTTAAAGCCCTTGAAATATCCCCTTCCAGATTATAGGCGTCAAAAATGGGTTCCCGGCCGTCATAAAGCTCAACCCGCCTGTTCAGATTGGGCATAAAGGCTTCCAGGAAATTCCGAATGGTCTCATATTCGTCAATGGAATCGATAACCAGTCGGTCGGCATCATGAACCAGCAAATCGCGTACGGCCCGCAGGCTGAGCGATAGTTCTTGATGTACGAGACTCGGGGTGGGTGCTGATTTGTATTTTCGGCCAATGGTATCCCATAAATTCACGAGAAACTGTTTTTCATGAAGCATGCGTTCCACGTCAATACCTTCGGCTGCCGTACGAACGATGTAGCCGAATTCGTTGTCGCGCATGTCAGCAACCATTGTTTTCAACCGCTGACGTTCCGTTTCATCATCAATGCGTCTCGAAACGCCGATGTGGTTCGAAAAGGGCATCAGTACCAGATAATGTCCGGGCAATGATACGTAGGATGTGACCCTTGGCCCCTTCGTGCCCATGGGGGCCTTGGCAACGTGGACGAGGATTTCCTGGCCCTCCACCAGTAATTCTTCGATTGGGCACTCGCGTTCGGATGAGCGCAGCGAATCCATAAAATCATCGATCGTATCTTCCTCGGAGGATGACCCGACCAATTCACGCTCCACATCGCGAAATCCGTTGCGAATGACGTCGTCCACATAAATAAACGCCGCCTGACTCAATCCGATGTCGATAAAGGCCGCCTGGATTCCAGGGAGAACACGCTGCACACGGCCCTTATAAATATTCCCGGTAATATCGACTAAATCGCCTCTTTCGATAAAGACTTCGACAATCGTGCCATCTTCAAGAAGTGCTACCCTTGTCTCGCGCTCGGTGACGTTGATGATGATTTCTTTAAACATGGCAACAACCGATCATTAGGCTCAATTTTTTAGGGAGGGAACCTTGGCGTCGTACCGCTGATATCCAATTTTTATCATACGCGCCTTCCGGATGGCTTCATTGCGCATTTTAAAAACGTTACGCAGAACAGCTTCCGGGCGAATCAGGGCCTCTGGGCGATGGAGAATGGCCATTTCCAGTGTATCCGGTTTAACCGTGTGAATGTGGCGTATCATATCCTTGAGATCGATCTTTTTCAACTTTCCTTTGCGGTTTGTGCGCTCAAATATATAATTCGCGGCCTCATGGAATTCCTGCAATGCGCCGGGATCGAATTGCCCTTCATTAAGGGTGATCCGATAAGCCACCACCTGGTCGTTACCGCCCTCGGACGGACAATACCTTTTACAGTCGGTGACGTGCAGCCCCTCCGGTAATTCTTGATTGATTTTAGCCACCATCGTTTCGGCCGAGATCCTATCGCCAATGGTAATCCGCATGGTTTCACAAAGGCTTTCCAACCCAATGGGCAGGGCATCGTCAAAAGCCATTTTCGGCTTGGGGTGAAACCCTTCACTGAACTTGAGCGCGATGCCCGCCCGCCGCAAAGCACGGACAAAAATATTGACCATCTCGAGATGCCCCCAATATCTTCCGGCACCTGTTTTGGCAAAAGAAACCCAATATTCCTGAAAATCGTTTGCCGTTGGGGAAGACGGGGTTGCAGGGGGTGAAATATCGCTCCCAATTGGAAAAACACGGGGTTTGATGGTGGTAAAATTACAGACCCCGCAATCCTGACAAGCCCCATCCCGGCAGTCGTCGGTAACATCGCCCTTGAGCGCCTTTTGCCATTCATCCCATAAAAAAGACCGTTTCACTTTCAGATCAATGTGATCCCAGGGAAACGTTTCGTCCACTTCACGGCCGCGGCGCACAATCTTATCGGCATCCAGCCCCATGTCGCGAATACTGTCTTCCCAAAGATCAAATCGAAAATGATCGCTCCAACCATCCAAACGGCATCCCCTTTTGTAGGCCGCGACAATCAAATCGCTCAATTGCCGGTCACCCCGCGCCATGAGACCTTCGATATAGCTGACTTCCGGGTTCTGCCATTTCAATCGAAACCGCGGGGAGCGCAACTGCCGTTTGAGCCAGTTGATTTTTTCCCAACCCTCTTCAATGCTGATCTGGGGCGCCCATTGAAACGGTGTGTGGGGTTTGGGAATCATTGTCGCGACACTCACATTGATCTGGCTCCGCTTGCCCCCCGGGCCTTTAATGCGGCCTAATTCCCGCACCAGCGCCACCAAATCTTCCAAATCTTCCCGGGTCTCGGTGGGCAGCCCGACCATGAAATAGAGTTTGATGACTTTCCACCCCAGAGCAAAGGCATCCTCTACCGTGCGGTGGATATCCCGGGCCGTGACGTTCTTGTTGATGAGGTCGCGCAGGCGCTGACTGCCCGCTTCGGGGGCAATCGTAAAGCCTGTCTTGCGAACGGATTTGATGTGCTGCATCAGTTCCGGCGTCAGGGTTCCGGCGCGCAGCGAGGGTAGGGATATGGCCACGTGGTCGCAGGCATAGCGCTGGATGAGTTGTTCCATCAGCGGGCCGATGCAACGGTAATCCCCGGTGCTGAGCGAAAGGAGGGAGATGTCGTCATAGCCGGTGGTCTTCAGGGCCTGGTCACACTGTCGCAACACCGTGTTGGGGTTTCTTTCCCGCACCGGTCGATAGATCATGCCGGCCTGGCAAAAGCGGCAACCCCGCGTACAGCCACGGGCAAGTTCCAGGCGCAAACGGTCGTGGACCGGACGCCCATAGGGTACGATGGGCGCCGAAGGAAAAGAGGCCCCGTCCAGATCGGCTAAGACCGCCCTCTCCACCACCCTTTGAACACCACCGTCAACAGGCAAATCATAAAACGCCGGAATATAGATACCCTTCAGACGCGACCAGGCTTTCAAAAGGGCATTGCGGGAACGTCCATCCTGTTTTTTCCAATCCATCCAGGCTTGGGCCATCTGCAGGACCACTTCCTCACCGTCCCCAACGACAATGGCGTCGAAAAAAGCCGCTACCGGTTCCGGGTTGCAGGTACAGGGACCGCCGGCAATGATCATCGGATGGGTGTGGTCGCGATCTTGGCTTTTAAACGGAATGCCGGCCAGGTCGAGCATCCCCAGCACATTGGTGTAATTCAATTCATACAGCAGGCTAAAGCCCACTATATCAAAATCCCCAATCGGAACCCCGCTTTCAAGTGATTGCAGGGGTATATCCATTTCGCGCAAATAAGCCTGCATATCCGGAGCCGGAGCGAAAACCCGTTCGGCCGCTATATCGTCACGCTGGTTTAGAATGTGGTAGAGAATCTGAAGCCCGAAATGGGAGGTTCCGATTTCGTATAAATCCGGAAACGCCAGGGCAAATTTCAGCTTGGCGGCACCCAGGTCTTTTTGGATCGTGTTGATTTCACTGCCCAGATAACGGCTGGGCGCCTCCACCAGAGGCAGGATATCTTGAATGTGTCTCGACCTCATGTTAGGTAATGCACTTCCTTTTTTATTGATTGGATCGCCAACAGGCTGCCCGTTGCCATATTGCAGCGTCGGTATAGCACCGGTAGGGGCCCTCAAGCGACCATGGGGTGGGAGCTCAAATGACAAATTTTGGTTTGCAAATCAACCATAAACAATTGTTCGTCATGGTATCTGGTTTTTGTCTCGCCCTTGGTTTTCTTTTTCCTTCCGCAATAAAGGCCGAGACATATCCCCGTCGCAATGCCATTGTGGAAGCGGTTCGAGCGGTCAGTCCGGCCGTCGTCAACATAAGCCTGGAATATGAAATTCGCAAACGCATCAGTCCCTTTTCAGAATTTTCCAATCCGCTGTTCGAAGAATTCTTCAAGGATTTTTTCGATCCCGGTTTTGGAAGCCAGTATAAACGCACCAGTTTGGGTTCGGGCGTCATCATCGACGGTCGCCGCGGCTATATCCTGACCAATGCCCACGTCGTTGAAAAAACAGGCACCGTCACAATCACCCTGAATGACGAGCGGGAATATGGCGCCGAAATTATCGGTGTCGATCCGGATTCCGATCTTGCCGTGTTACATATCCAGTCCGACGATCCGTTGCCCTCTATTGATATGGGAGACAGCGGCGACCTTTTCATCGGCGAAACCGTCATCGCCATCGGCAATCCCTTCGGATTTTCCAACACCGTTACCACGGGTGTCATCAGCGCCACCAACCGCAGCTTTCGCACCAAAGACCGTGTTTTCCACGATTTTATTCAGACCGATGCTTCCATCAATCCCGGTAACAGCGGCGGACCGCTGCTGAATATCAATGGTGAGCTCATCGGTATCAATACGGCCATTTATGCCGGTGCCCAGGGAATCGGTTTTGCGATCCCCATCAACAAGGCCCGCCGCATCATCGACGACCTGATCACCCACGGTGAAGTCATCGATGCCTGGATCGGTCTGTGGGTCCAGGATCTGGACGGCAATCTGACCCGCTATTTCAATCTGCCCAAAAAACAGGGCGTGCTGGTGGCTTCGGTGGACCCGGATAGCCCTGCCCATAAGGCCGGTCTGCGTGAGGGTCTGGTTATTCTGGCCATGGATGGCCGCAAGGTGGTTTCGGTGCAGGATTATCGGGCCCGTATGAAGAACTATGGAGTCAATGACGACATTGTAATGACCATATGGAATAATGGTAAAACATCGGCCATCAAGATAAAAACAAGTGCCTTTCCCATGGATCGGGCACCGGAGATGGCCTACAATCTGCTGGGTTTGAAGGTAAAACCGCAATCCAAGTCCGGCGCGGTGGTGGCCATGGTCAGAAAGGGCGGTTTCCTGGACCGCACCGGTGTTCGACCCGGCGATGTCGTCCGCCAGGTGAATGAATTCCTTATACGGGAACCCATCGATTTCCATAAAGCGGTTGTCAAATACCGTGAGCAGGAATCCGTCGTTCTCCTTCTTCAGCGTTCCTCCCAGCGGTACTATATTACGGTGCCCCTGCGTCGCTGATCACCAATTGCAAAAACCAGATGATCGATCTGCAAAACCAAGGAAAATCCTATGAAACGAACCAAGATCAATCTTCTACTGGAACGGGATGCCGGACTTGAAGACGTTCTCGTCAATGGATGGGTGCGTACCCGGCGGGATGCTAAAACCTTCTCCTTTATCGAGATCAACGATGGCTCGGCACTGAAAAATATTCAGGTTATCGCTGACGCCACGCTGCCCAATTACGATGACATCCGTAAGCTTTCCACCGGTTCGGCCGTGGCGATACGGGGTGTTCTGGCGCCTTCCCAGGGCGGGGGACAAAAATGGGAAATCCAGGCCAAGCAGGTGGAAATCATCAGCCTGGCGCCCGAAAGCTACCCCCTCCAGAAAAAACGTCATACCGACGAGTTTTTGAGGACCATTGCCCACTTGCGGCCCCGCACCAATAAATATGGGGCCGCCTTTCGGATTCGGTCGGAATTATCCTACGCCGTCCATCATTATTTCCGGGAACGGGGCTTTAGGTACATTCACACACCGATCCTGACCGGATCGGATTGCGAAGGGGCCGGGGAAATGTTCCGGGTCACCACCATGGATCTGGCCGCCGTCCCGGTTATCGATAAACACACCGATTATTCAGCAGATTTTTTCGGCACCGAAGCCAACCTGACGGTTTCCGGTCAGCTATCGGCGGAAATGTTTGCCCTTTCCCTGGGGGATGTCTACACGTTCGGCCCAACCTTCCGGGCCGAGAACTCCAACACCCGCCGGCATGCCGCCGAATTCTGGATGATCGAACCCGAAATGGCCTTCTGTGACCTCGAGGGCAACATGGATTTGGGCGAAGACCTTATCAAGCACCTGATCGGCTTTATTATGGATCATTGCCCCGATGACTTAGAACTTTTTGCCCGTTTCGTCGATAAGAAACTAAGGGGAACCCTGGATAATATCGTCAACTCGAGTTTTGTGCGTCTGCCTTATCGGGAAGCCATCGCCATCCTGGAAAAATCCGGACGTAAATTCACCTATCCCGTCAGCTTCGGTCTCGATCTGCAGACCGAACACGAGCGTTTCCTGACCGAACAGCATTTTAAAAAACCCGTCATACTCTACGATTATCCCAAATCCATCAAACCCTTTTACATGCGGGTCAACGACGACCAGGAAACCGTGGCGGCCATGGATATCCTGGTGCCCAGCATCGGGGAAATCATCGGCGGAAGCCAACGAGAAGAGCGGCTTGCGGTGGTGGAGGCCCGTATGAACGAGATGAACATGGAAAAAGAACCCTACTGGTGGTACCTGGAATCGCGCATGTACGGCAGTGTACCCCACAGCGGGTTCGGTCTGGGGTTCGAGCGCCTGCTGATGCTGATAACGGGTATCAGCAACATCCGGGACGTGATTCCGTTTCCCCGCACCCCGGGGTCCATCGATTTTTAGGCGGCGCCTAAAAATTAAAAAGGCCCTCACCGGCAATTCGCCGGAAGGGCCTTGGATGTTGGAAGTCGCTAACGCTCGATGATGATCCGCATGACGACTTCGATTTTCTTTGGCAGCCGCTTCATAAAGCTACTGATCTTGGCAACAGCTGCAACCAAAAACGAAAAAAGAGTCATAAGCTCTCCTTTTGTTATTGATTCGAAATGAATACGGCGTGATTTTAGCTGGTTATTCAGACTAGCCATGTTGTGCCGAATCAATCGAATCGATTAAAGAATGGTCCCTCCCCTTTGGAGGAACATCTCAAAAATCCTTCTCAAAAATTATTGACATAATGTAAAAAAGAAGTATCATCAGACTATTCAGACTAGCCGTGTTGTGCCTATCTTTAGATTTACCTAAAGCAAGCCAACACGGTTTTTCTTTTTTTATCAATCCTTCAAACAGCGCAGTTTGGCCAGGTCTTCGGCGTAGCCGTAGAGGTGGAGCCCCTTGCTCTCCACGATCATCTTGCCGTCTTTGACCCCGATTTCCGCAGCCATGTATTCCTTGAGATTCTGAATACCGGCCAGATTGGCAGGCAACCCGCCCCAGAGATCCCAACTGCGAAAATATACGAAAAAATGCAGCGTTTCATCCTGGATGCGGGTGTCGATGGACCGCAGGCAAGGGGGATCCGCCAGGGCCAGATCCGAGGGATGGGCCACCTGCAGCACCATCTGGTTGTTGCGGTGCCCAAACTGTTTATAAGTGTGGATGATCCACTCGATCTGGTTGAGGTAAAGGCTTCCGTTCTCCTCAAACACCGCTTTGCCATCCACCTCCCGTTTGTCGATGATTTCGTCGTTGCCCGCTTCCCACCAGGCCAGTTTGTCGCCGCTGATGGGCGCCCGGGTCAGCCGTTCGCCGTAGGTATAGGATTCTCCCGGCTCTTTATGGGGCGTCATGAGATATTCGATGTAGGACCGATCATATCCCTGACCGCCGTAGATATAGTCGTGTTCCACGGGGTTGGGGATGCCGCAGGAAGGAGGGATGTCGGGTATCAGCGGTTGCGTGCCGGGGAAGTTGACGAGTCCGGTGAAATAATCATACTCCAGACGCGTCTGCCCGGCATAGGATCCTTTGTCGATGGTAAAACGGCGACCGTGATCCAGAATATCGTGCACCGCCTGAAACCAGAGATCCGGCAAATCCCGCGCCTCGACCCGGTGAATGTACATAAGCTGTCCCTTTATGAACGAATGCTAAACCGTTAAGATTTTCTATTGCTGGCGCCGTGCAAGGGGCGCTTTCGATTCCGGGCAACCCCGCAGGGAATCGAAAGATGCCACGGCACGGTGAGTGTGTCAGATGTCCAGCATGGTCACTTCCAAGGCATTGTTCTGGATGAACTCCCGCCGGGGTTCCACTTCCTCGCCCATAAGGACCGTAAAAATTTCATCGGTATCCAGTACATCTTCGATGGTCACCTGCAACAGCAGACGATTGTCAGGGTCCATGGTGGTTTCCCACAACTGATCGGGGTTCATTTCACCGAGACCTTTGTAGCGCTGGATGGAAAGCCCTTTTTTGCCTTCTTCGATCAGGTAATGCAGCAAGTCCTGCTTATCGGTCACCTGGCTGCGGAGCGCTTTGCCTTCTTTGTCGATAATCTCGAAAGGCGGCTGGTCATAAGCAAACAAATTTTCCGCCAGAACAACGCATTTCTGATAATCCTTGGAGTGGATCAGCCCGCGTCCGATCCGCACGGGCGAGAAACTCCGCTCGATGATATCGGCACCCGCCTCTAAACTGCCGGCATCGATATTCCGGGATCTGACCGTCATCTCGAACAGTCGCTTTTCCTCATGCCACAGAGGTTCGTCCATGGTGAAGCCTTTTTCGCTGAGATGCTCCTTCAGAGCCGCAACCTTGGTTTCGTCCTGAAGGAACGCCTTATCCTTCACGCCGAAACGCAGCAACAGTTCAATGAGTTCAGAAGGAATCAACTTGTTTTCCATCCGACCCAATACGGCGCTGTATTCCGCAAGGTTGCCGATCATCAGATAAAGATCGTGCCCTTCCACCAGTTGCTGGGAGGGGCCATACGTGACTTTCAGCATGTCACAAAGGCGACGGACCACAAAATCATCCAATTCGCCTTCGTCCTTGAGATAGTTCGCTTTCTTCCCCTTCCCCACCTTGAACAGAGGCGGCTGGGCAATATAGAGATACCCCTGTTCAATGATTTCCTGCATCTGACGGTAGAAAAAGGTCAGCAACAGCGTGCGAATATGGGAACCATCCACATCCGCGTCGGTCATGATAATGACTTTTTTATAACGTATTTTTTGAATATCATATTCATCTGTGCCGGCGCCGGTCCCCAGAGCAGTCAAAATGTTTTTGATTTCCTCGCTGCGGATAATTTTGTCGAGGCGTGCTTTCTCCACGTTGAGGATTTTCCCTTTCAGGGGCAAAATCGCCTGGAATTTGCGATTACGCCCCTGTTTGGCTGATCCGCCGGCAGAATCCCCCTCCACCAGAAACAATTCGCGTTCATCGGGATCACGGGATTGACAGTCGGCCAGTTTTCCGGGCAGGGTGGCATCCACCAAAGCGCCTTTGCTGCGGGCTAAATCGCGGGCGCGCTTGGCCGCATCCCTTGCACGGGCGGCTTCCACGCCTTTGGCGATGATCTTGCGCGCAACAGATGGGTTTTCTTCGAAAAAAGCGGCCAGTTTTTCGTTTACCAGGGATTCCACCAACCCCTTGACTTCACTGTTGCCCAGTTTGGTCTTGGTTTGCCCCTCGAACTGGGGGGATTTGATGCGCACACTGATAACAGCCGTCAACCCCTCGCGGACGTCATCGCCGGTAATTTTGGCCTGCAGGTTTTTGGGCAGATTCCCATTCGCCGCATATTGATTAATGGTTCGCGTCAGCGCCGCTTTAAAACCACTGAGATGAAAACCACCCTCTATCGTATTAATATTATTAGCGAATGAAAAAAGCTTTTCCGTAAAACTGTCATTGTACTGGATGGCCAGTTCAATCTGAACTTCACTGCGGGTGCCTTCGATAAAGACCGGTTCATGGAGGGCATTTTTGCGCCGGTTCAGATATTCCACAAAATGGACCAGCCCCCCCTCGTAATGAAATTCATCTTTGAGATCATCGCGTTCATCTTCAATCGCGATGCGGACCCCTTTATTGAGAAAAGCCAGTTCCCGCAGACGTTTGACCAGTATGTCGTAGCTGTACTCGGTGGTCGTGAAAATTTCCGCGTCCGGCTTGAAATAGACCCGCGTTCCGCGCTTGTCGGTGGTGCCCACCACATTCAGTTCGGATGATTTGGCACCCCGGGCGTAGGTCTGGTGGTGAATCTTGCCGTCGGAATAAATTTCCACTTCCAGGGATTCCGAAAGGGCGTTGACCACCGAAACCCCCACGCCGTGCAGCCCGCCGGATACCTTATAGGAATGGTCATCAAATTTACCGCCGGCGTGGAGCCGGGTCATGACGACTTCAACAGCTGGAATTTGTTCGGTTTTATGGATCCCAACCGGAATACCGCGGCCGTTGTCCTCGACACTGATGCTGTTGTCGGTGTGAATGATCACTTTAATGAGGGAACAATGTCCAGCCATGGCCTCGTCAATGCTGTTGTCCACCACCTCGTAAACAAGGTGGTGCAAACCGGCCACGTCGATATTCCCGATATACATGGAAGGTCGTTTGCGAACAGCTTCCAGGCCTTCCAGTATTTTAATATTGTCTTCGTTGTATGTTCTATCTACGTGTGTATTCATATTCTCATCGGCATGATAACGCTAAGAAAAGATTGATCTTCAGCCCCCTTCAGCAAACAGGGGCGTTCTCCATCCACGACATGGATCATCACCTTGTCATCGTCGATGACCCCGAGGGTTTCAATAAAATAACGCGGGTTGAAAGCGCCTTCAATCATCTCCCCGGAAAATTCTATCGGAAGATCCTCCTTGGACTCCCCAAGCTCCGGGTTGTTGGCTCTTATTTCAAGGCGATCCGTGTCAAATTTAAAAATAACGCCTTTGTAGTTTTCCGACGACAGAATCGACATCCGCCGTAATGTTTTTAAAAAAGCGATTTTGGGGATAGGGATATCGTGCGCCGTGTCCGGCTTAACGATAATATCCTGGTATTGTGGAAATTCACCTTCAAGAAGCCTTACAATAATGATTTCATTGGCTTTTTTGACAATAAAATTATTATTTTTGATGCCCAGTTGAACATTGCCACCGGGTTCCAGAAATTTGGCGATTTCACTCAAGCCTTTTTTGGGAATGATCGTCGCTTCAATTTGGGGCAGCGAGACGCCCTCTTCAAAAAGATAGTCCACCTTGGTCAGACGGCTTCCATCCGTAGCCACCATCCGGAACAAGGGCGGCGTTTCCGAAGGCAAAACCTCCATCAGCGCACCGGTGATATGGGCCCGACGGTCATCTCCCGCGCCGGTCACGAAAATCGTTTTCTCGATCATTTTGCCCAAAGCCCCTGAATCGACTTCGAATAGTTCGGCATCATCGACAGCGGGATTGTCGGGAAATTCATCCGGATTCATTCCCATGATATGAAATTCAACGTTCTGATTGCTGATTTCAATCCATTGGTTTTCCGTTTCATGGAGTGAAATTTCATCGGTGGGAAACTCTTTGATAATTTCAAACAGTTTTTTGGCGTTGATCGCAATACTACCGGACGTTTCGACATGGGCCGGATAATGACCTTCAAAACCGGTTTCCAGATCGGTGGCGGTAATGCCGATATCCGATCCCTCCGATCGAATCAGCACATTCGTGGTAATGGCCAAATTGGTTTTGCGGCCAGCCAATCCCTGAACCTTCGCCAACACATCCTGAATGTCTGCTTTTTTTATCGTAAATTTCATAGATTTTTTCCTTTATACAAGATTAGAGAATAAAGGAGATAATACGTTGTCAATATGTTTATTAAAAATATAACTATTTGAATTTTCAAAAAATTATTTTAAATTTAATTGTTGATAACGCGTTGAGAACAAGTTGAGATCCACCCGATTGTGAACCGTTGAGCTGATGATGTTCATAACTTACCTGTTATCGACAATGTTTGCATGCCTTTTAAACATCCGATGCCGAACCGATCCATTTGCGAATGGACGGGACGGTTTGGGCAGACCATTCGTTGGAAACCCTCAGTTTGATAAAGTGAGCAAAGAGAGCGTTGATGAGGTTGGTGATTTTTTCGCACAGGTACACCTTTTCGATCACGGCGCCTTCGATATCGTCACTGGTTTCAATTTTGCCTGTCTCCGGTACCTTCAGACTGGAAAAATTGAGGCTTTCACCTTTAAGATTGAAGCGCCATTCATGGTCGCCGGCACGATAGACCAGATTGACTTCAGCCACCATAGCACCCTTTTTAAGGGCCAGGAGGCCTTCGTCCATATTGGCTTCATCCCCCTTTATCGTGACGGTTTCGCCGCTGTCTTTACGATAGCGGTTTTCAAACACCATGCGGTTGCCGATTTCCAGCGATGCCAGTTCGTTGTCGAGACGACGGAGAAGAGGGGCGTCCTGTTCGATAACAAACCAAAGCCAGGTAAGAAATTCATCGCCGATAAACTGGTAACGGCGGTATGCAACGGCGATATCCAACATTTTCTAATCCATAAAAAGGGTTGGCTTTAACTGATCCAGGCAATCCTTCTCCGGTCCTTTTAAACCGGCATCCAAACCGGCGGTATACGGAAACAGGCGAATCAGACTCAACTTGAACGATCGTGTAAAAAGAGTTTCCAGTTCTTCATTGGCCGCTTTTAAATTGGAGAAAAACCATAACCGCCCCTCTTCATATTTCCAGACAATGTCGTAAATATTGGGCGTTGCGGGGATGCGGGTGCTGAGCACCGTGATGACATGATCCTTCAGTTGTTTTTTTTCCGTTTTGGAAAGATAGTCCCGTCCGGATTCGACCAGGCGTCTGGCGACTTCGATGTTATAATGTTTTTTTAAAACTTTGGCCGGTATGCTTTTTTTATCGATGCGCAGGGAAAACACCCATGCGGTATCGATGACAAAACGGGATCCTTCGAAATCGGGTTGATAGGGATTGTCGAAAGATGTCCATCCAACGGCCTGTTCGCTGGCATCGTTGTCGATTTCGTTGATGGTATGTTTTTTAAGCGCGGCCGTTACATTTTCATTGACCGGTGAAGGCAACTCGCCCTCGACGCGATATTGGGTGATCGATACACTCGTTGATAAAAGGCCCATTTGGTCACAAACCCATTGATGATCATCTGATTTTAAGGCTAAAATACAATATATAGTGTAGCCATTCCAAAAAAGTAGAAATATATAGCCTGATTGCCTAAAAAATACAAGGTTTTTAAGGGATTTGGTGGTTGTTTGCCACCACAGCCATTTTCATACGCTAATACAGGAGCTGCAGGTGGTTTACGAATGATCGGGACCTCACTATTATGACCTTCTTAGCCGATTTGCATGTGCATTCACGCTTTTCACGGGCGACATCGAAAAAGCTTGATTTGGAGCATCTCTATATCGCCGCTCAGATGAAAGGGATTACGGTCGTCGGTACCGGGGATGCCACCCACCCCGGCTGGTTTGCAGAAATTAAATCGAAGCTGGTGCCGACGGAAAACGGTTTGTTGCGGTTGAATGACGACCTGGCGGCCGCCTGCCGGCAGGAGGTGCCGACCCAATGCCACGGGCCGGTGCATTTCATGCTGGTGTCGGAAATCAGTAATATCTACAAAAAAAATGGCAAAACCCGCAAAAACCACAATCTGGTTTTTCTGCCAACCCTGGAAGCCGCCGAACGTTTCAACCGGCGTCTGGACGACATCGGCAATATTCGATCGGACGGGCGCCCTATCCTCGGCCTCGATGCCCGTGATTTACTCGAGATCCTGCTGGAAACTGATGCGCGTGCTTTTCTGATACCGGCCCATATCTGGACACCCTGGTTTTCCATGTTGGGATCCAAATCGGGGTTTGACAGCCTGGAAGAATGTTTTGACGACCTTTCCGGGCATATTTTCGCTGCTGAGACAGGTCTGTCTTCCGATCCGGCCATGAACCGGCTTGTATCCGGTCTGGATCGGCTGACCCTGGTTTCCAATTCCGATGCCCACTCGCCTTCCAAACTGGCCCGCGAGGCCAATATTTTCAACGGCCAGCCCGGCTACGATGCCATACGGTCGGCCCTGGAAGAACCTGCTTCCGAAGGGTTCGGCGGGACGATTGAATTTTATCCGGAAGAGGGCAAATATCATCTGGATGGACACCGCAAATGCGGCGTCCGACTGACCCCTGAAGAAACCCAGGCTCTGGATGGAAAGTGTCCGGTATGTGGACGTCCGTTGACGGTCGGGGTGTCCAACCGGATTCATGTTCTGGCCGACCGCAACCCCGAAGATATCCCCGAAGGGCAGAAGCCCTTTGAGAGCCTGATTCCCCTGCCGGAAATGCTGGCCGAGGTGTTGCAGGTGGGACCGGCCACCAAGACGGTGGGGCGGGCCTATGCCCTGGTTTTGTCATCCATCGGAAACGAACTGCATATCTTGCGGGAGGCCTTGCCGGAGCAAATCGATGCCACGGGTATTCCCCTCCTGGGTGAAGCGATTCGCCGCATGCGATCGGGACAGGTGGATATCCAGGCGGGGTATGACGGCGAGTATGGGCGGATTCGCATTTTCAGCGATGGTGAAAAGCGCCGCCTGTTGGGTCAGCGGCGTCTTTTCCCGGGTATGGCAAGTCCTCCGCAACAATCCCCGAAAACCCCGCGGAACGGAACCAGCACGGATCCGGAGCTTGATCCTGGCGTTAAAAACCCCATCGAGAAGATGCCGGTTCCGGTACGGTCTTCCTCCGACCATGTGAACCGGTCGAATCCCGAACAGCAGGCGGCCATCGATCATGAACAGGGTCCCCTGTTGATCGTGGCCGGACCGGGAACCGGCAAAACCCGCACCCTGACCCACCGCATCGCCCATTTGATTCAGGAGCGCGGCGAGTCGGCGGATAACATCCTGGCCGTGACGTTCACGGAAAAGGCCGCCGATGAAATGCGGACCCGACTGACCCATCTGCTGGACAAAGGGGCTCCCCTGCCTCTGACCGCAACGTTTCATGCCCTATGCTGGATGCTGATCCGGGATGAGCAGCCGGATATTGCCTTTCGTATCGTTGACGATGGCGAGCGTCTGTTTTTGCTGAAACGCATTTTGCGTCGCCTGGGAAACGCGGGGCATGCGGTCGACCTCGCCCCGGGAGATATTCTGGAGCGCATTGTCGCGGCCAAACAGCAATTACAGGGTCCGGAAACCTATGCCGAGTCCGTGGCGCCGGATGCCCCCACCAGTCAGTTTGCACGGGCCTATAAGGCCTATCAGGCCATCATGGAAGAGCAGCATCTTCTGGATTTCGAAGATTTGATTTTCAGTGTGGCGGACCGGCTGGCTTCGGATTCAACCTATCGCGACACCTGCCAAGATCGTTTTGCCCATATCTTTGTGGATGAGTATCAGGATTTAAATTTCGGGCAGTACCGGCTGATTCGCAATTTGGCACCTTCCACGGGCAATCTATGCGTCATCGGGGATCCGGATCAGGCCATCTACGGTTTCAGGGGTTCGGATGTCGCCTTTTTCAATCGTTTTGTGGAAGACTATCCCAGCACCCGGGTGATCCATCTCACCCACAATTACCGGTCGGCCGAAACAATACTTGAGGCCTCCTGGCAGGTGATTCGGCAACGGCCCGATACGGCATCGGGCATCGGTGTGCTGGGCTCCCGGCTCTATTCCCATCTGCAGGGCGCGCCCCAGGTGGCCGTGGTGGAACTGCCCTCGGAAAAGGCCGAGGCCGTGGCCGTGGGACAAACCATTGAAAAGGCGGTGGGCGGCACCGGGTTTTTGGCCATCGATGCCGGTAAGGTGGATGCCGCATTGGTGCATGATTACAGCTTTGCCGATTTTGCCGTTCTCTACCGCACGGCGGCCCAGGCGGATATCCTGGAGGACGTCTTCATGAAAGCGGGTATCCCTTTTCAGGCCGCCAGCCGGCGCACCTATTATGAGCACCCCCGTGTCGAAGCCTTTCTGGCGCTCTTACGCATCATGGACCATACCGGCGGGGCCTATGATTTGAATCAAATTGCCGCGTTTCTGGAACCCGCGCTGGACAAAGAAACGGTATTGGCCTTTCTGGACGGTATGGAATCCCGGGGGTTGACCCTGAATCAGGCCCTGGACCAGGCAACGTTGTCCCCCTTCCCGGAACTAGCGCCTTCCCGACGCCGACGGTTGCAAGAGGCATTGCAGGATTTGGAGCACCACATCAACCGATTTAAGTCATTGTCTCTGGAAGATGGTGTTCGCCAACTGGTTTCCATTGGGCCCGCCGATGGACAGGACGACCCGGATGCCGATCAGATCCGGGACGCCGTGGAGCGCCTGGTGGCCCAAGCCCGGTCGTGCCAGGGTAATCTGAGCCTGTTTTTAGCCAACCTGACCCTTCAGAGCGATGCGGACATGATCAAAGAGCGGGCCGAAAAAGTCACGCTCTCGACCATGCATGCGGCCAAGGGCCTGGAGTTTCCGGTGGTTTTTGTGGTGGGTTGCGAAGATGGGTTGATTCCGCTGCGCCGGCAAGGGCGGGAGCCTTCCGATCTGGATGAGGAGCGCCGCCTGTTCTATGTGGCCCTGACCCGTGCGCAGGACCAACTCTACCTGACATGGTCGCGCAAACGCCGCATCTACGGCCGCCAGACGGTTCGGGATCTTTCCCCCTTTGTGGGCGACATCGAGCGCGAGCTGTTAAAACACCAGACGCCCCATTTATCCAAAGGACGCCAATCCCAGCAGGTTCAGCTCAAACTCTTCTAGTGCGGAAGAAACCAGACGCCCTGTTTTCGATGGGTTCGGAAACAGGGGGGATGGTAGATGGACGGCCATCAATCCTCCGCTTCAATCAAGCGGGTCAGATCCTGGTAGGTTTGGGCGCCTACCAGGCGCCGGCCGTTGGTCACAAATGTCGGGACGGCCGTGATGCCCTGGTTGCGGGCGCGCTGCCAGTCCCGGTCCACGGGTTCCCGAAAGGAGCGCTCCAGGAGAACGGTCCGGGCCTCGTCCGGGTCCAGGCCGACAGCGTCGGCGATATGGGTCAAAACCGGAATTTGGGCAATGTTGCGCCCTTCGGCAAAATAGGCATGGAAGACCGCATGGTGAAACACTTCCCCCCGGCCGCATGTTTCGGCCCATTTGCCCAGCTCCTGGGCCCTTCGGCTGTTGAAGGTCATGAGGCGCTCGCCAAAGGGTAACCCCATTTGTTCGGCCGTTTTGCTGAGATGGGCCAGCATCTCCGGAATGTCAACGAACTGGCCGGCAAACAGCTCTTCGAGACTCCGGCCCTCATCAGGGGTTTCGGGATGAAGGGGAAACGCCGTCCAGTGGATATGGATGTCGTAAGCCTGCTGCAGTCTTTCAATACGCCCGGTAATGAAATAGCACCAGGGTCAGATGTAGTCCGAGAAGATTTCTAATGTATTATTTTCAATAAGTTGTGTCATCTGTTGCCTTCGCAGTCATCCTGAAATTCCGAAAAAAATAGTACCCCAAAATTTTTTTTCGTTCCCCACTTTCAACTTCTTGTCAAGTGCGTTCCTGCGGGCAGACAGGTCAATCTTGGCATAGTGTCTGACCGATGACAGGTCCTTGTGAGCAGTGGCAAGTTGAACATCGTGAAGGTTATGCGTTTCCAACAATGGGCTCTAAACCCATCACCCTTACGTATTCTTCCATCATTACCTGACGCAGATAATCTTCATGCTGAGCCGGACCCTTGACACTGTAATTACACTGTTCCCTATAAAGTGTCACAAAACGCTGGAAAGAGTAAAACCGTAGTAATTACAGAATGATATAACGAACAAATTCGACTGTAAAATATAATACCATTGGGTTTAAAGATCCGGTCAAGATACTCTAAAAACACCCCGTAAACCCACCGAAAAACCCGATATATTCAAGAATAATAGAAGCCAAATCATCGAAAAGTGGTCGGGCTTTTTGCGTTTAGAAACCAATAGCAACAAGAGAGTAGAAAGCCATGATGAAGGTCAATTTGATCGGTGACTACGGGGGCTCGGAAAGAGTGAGTGGGATCGAGTGGGTGTCTATGGTAGTTAATACGGAGCGAATGGTATGTAATTAGATTCTTAATGGGAAATATTTTAACCAGATTGTCTATATAAATTATACGATAGGATTAACAGAATAGAGCTATATCTCATGGTAAATATGTCATAAATTCGTTCTAAACCTTTCTATGCCAAGATGGCACTAACCTTGCTTGTTATCCTAAAAAATTGTTGGTTCAACTAAAAATCTCCATGCCTTCTCTTGTCATAACACACATGATTTCTTCTGTTAGTAGATCTTATGATGAATGGAATTTACAAAAATAGTGTTTGTCAAAGACAAATATAGAAAGGGGGTGATTAAGCCAGGCGGTAAAGAATAACATGTTTTTTTGAATCTACTAATTGATCTTTGAGGAGGCTAAGGTGAGAAAAGTTACAGTTATTTCATTTGCGTGCTTTTTAATTCTTGGATTGGTAGGAACTGGAAACGCCTTAACAGTTGATGCTGTTACTGGTACCTGGACCAGTGTTGTCGGCGGCACAAACGTAAATGGTATAGGAACAAATGAAGTTCGGTGGGGTGATCCGGTATATCAATATCAAAGTGGATTTAGGTTTGATGGTAATGCTCCCAATACATTTGACATAGGCGAAACTTTTTCCTTAGGACAGTTCACTCATTTTAATTTTCCTACATATGTAACTGGAGCTTCATTAGCGTCTGCGGATCTATCTGTTTATCTATCATTTAGCGATCCATCTGGATTAAATGATACTCTTGGATTCACTTTTACTCTTGATGAGACTACAAACAGTGCTTCACCGGAAACAAATCCAGCTAATAACGATTTTGTTGGATTCCCCACAGCATACGCCAACGAAACTTTTTCAATTAATAATGTTGCATATACTCTCAGGCTGATTGGCTTTGGCGACAACCCCAATGAGATTATTGACCAATTTAGTACCATTGAAACACAGCAAAATGTAACCAACCTTTGGGCACAGGTAACAACTCCAACAGCCCCCGTACCCGAACCCTCTACCATCGTTTTCATGGGGTTAGGCCTTGCTGGTCTTTCTGGTTTTGGTAGAAAGAGATTTAAAAAATAGCAGGTCAGGTTGTTTTCTATATCAATTTAGGCAGGGTCACTTTTTGCCCTGCCTTTTTTGATATGCCTCCCCGGCCGCTCATTTTTGAGCCACGTGCCCACATAATCGAACTTGAATATCCTACAGAGCTGAGGGGCTCCCCGCTTTACCCATTCCGAAATCTTGTTCTATTTTGCAAAATGAAAAAAGAAACCCCATTATCAAATGGTAACGGGGTTCTTCCTCCTGAAGCCTGTTTTTGCCGGCGACTATTTTTTAAATTTCTTGCGGCCGAGTCCTGCCAGACCTACAAGACCCAAGCTCATAAGCACAATGGTGGATGGCTCTGGGACTGGGGCAGCAGAATTTGAGTTGTAAGCTATATATCCGCCCAAATCATCTGTCTGAGCAAAAAACGGCTCCCAGATTTCTGAACTATAAATGATACTATCTCCAAAGCCCATTTCATAGACTATCTGGTTCTCCCAATCGGGGGCTATTGAAGTCTTAAAATAGGCGACAAATTCAGTTAATTCTTCAAACTCAAGAGTACCATCGTTATTCATGTCTCCCATTAAATAGCCGTTACTTTGTTCCCAGAAGGCCCACTCAAGGGCAGCATACAAGAATGGATACCCATCGGCGTTAAAATAGGAAGCGGAGCTATCCGTAGCAGATGCTATAAATCCAATTTTTGAAAGTTCTTCCAGCCCTCCTTCATTTTCCCCCAAATCAAGCAAATCTGTATCCCAAAAACCACCACTGTGGCATGCATCCATTATTACCCATTTATTGATATCTTCCTTGTCGCGTAATATTTGGAATAAATTATCATCAGTAAAATATGAATCTCCTAAATCTAAAAACTCATCTCCATTGGACAGGGTTTCACCATGAGACGTAAAATATAGCATTAAAGTGTCTTCGGGATTCATCATAGCGTATATTTCATTTATTTTACCCTCGATGTCACTATAATTTAACCCTTGCCCATCTACAGCGGCGTTTCCAGCCAAAACATCATAGAATGCAGTATTTGGTAATGAAGAAAACGTTCCTGATAAATTTTGGATAGCAAGATTACCAAAAAAGTCTACTTCTTCATTTGTTGTGTTGTTTAGTGCGGTATCATAAACACCTATAAACAGCCCATACATTCGCGGTTCGTTCACGACGGGGGGAACATCAAAAGGATTTGTGTCGGATATGCTGTTAAGAGTAACATCAAAGTTTAAATCCAGACGAAAGTAGGTGCCTGTTTCATCTATGGCAGTTTGTTTTCCAGAAAATGATTGCCCGAGTTGGAAATTTAAAGCTCCGTTTTCAGGTTGCAATATAAATGAATTGTATGATGTTCCCCCGAATATTGAATAAGGGCTGCCTTCCAAATAATAATTATTCTCTCGATAGGTGTAAGGCTGACTAATACCCGAATGGTAAATATTTGACATGTTTTGTTGCAACGAGCCACCTACGTATTCAGAATAACCTATGTTGGGAGAACTATACTGATATGTCTGTGGTGGTTGGCCATCACTGTAGTGAGTTGTGTATTCCCCAGGGCGGTCAGCATCGAGCATAAAAGTAAAAGAAAGTGAATCATTAACTTCAAAATCTGACCCAGTAGCCGTATTGAAGTATGAACTGTCAATAGCGGTGGGATTGAAGTTCCCGTCAGTAAATGAATGAACGGATCCTTCAAAAGTATAGTATTGTGGCACTCCATATGAATTCGATAAAAACCCAAATAACAAGATCAAAACGCATAAGAATAGCCGCTTAGACATGGGGCCTCCCTTGGGTAGGATAGTTGGTCGAATTGAAACATGTGAATGCCGATGCCATGCATCCATCAAAAACCTATGGATAATTATTTGTGCCGGCAGCGAGCCATTGCAGCTCAAGGAAGGATTAGGAGCATCTTATATGCAAAAAATACGCCGTGATTCTATTGCCTTATCGAATATCGGAATTTAATATGTTTGCAGATGGATAAAGAGCAACTAAATGTTTTAGGTATAACTAAATATGAAACCAGTTTCACAACCCTTGTTCCTATAATGGGTATTCAAATACCCATAGTGAAACTGACTACCTTCATTTCATCACCTACCATCCCATCGTAGTCCTCGATTTTCAAGATCTGCTCCGGGTGTGAGAGTGGCTACCTATGCCTTGATGTAGGTGCATTTCTGTGAAAGCGGTTCTAGGTAATTACAGCAATTACGGCTACTATTCCTGGGATCGTAAAGAAATAGCCATCGCTACCAAGCAGGAATGTGTCTTTTTCTACGAAGTAGCCCATTCGGCACATCACATTATCAAAGATAATCTCAAATCTTGCCAAGATCCGTTTCAGGAAATCGTAGCGGAACTTTCAGCCCAGGCCCTTGCCCTGATGGTATTTACATTGCCACCAATTCGGTAATAGGGCCGGTGTTTTCGTCGTTCTTGTGCTCACCGTGGCGGATACAAGCATGGGGGGCGATAAGTAGAATGTCGGTGGACCTATCAATGATGGTGAAGTGGTTGGCATTTAGTGGCGTAACGGCATTTTGGGGCTTGGCTGTCATAGCGCCCTCGGTATTTTTGAGTTGGTGGCTATGGAACTGGATAAAAATACAAGTGATTACCTTGTACCTTATCGGCCGATGGTAGGAAAGGTTTAGAGGGGATATTTGATTTGCTGGTAGACGTTATGCGGGGCAAGATTTGGTCGATTGGACTCCAGGTGAATAGGGATAAATAACTTTCGATCCATTTGGGAAGGAAGGCTCGTAGTTCCCCAATATAGTTCCCCATTAGTGCCCCTATCGGTGTGTAATAGTAAAAACTTCTAATGTAATTAATTCACTATAAAGCTACATCAATACGCCCGGTAATGAAATAGCTCCAGGGTCAGATGTAGTCCGAGAAGATTTCCAGACGATTTCGGTCCGTCATGGCGTCCACCTTAAGATGACGATGATTGGAAGGCCCGGTAGCCGCCCAGCAGAATGAACAACACCAGGTAGATCAGGAATCCGGTGGCCACCACCGGCAGGATCATTCCCCGCAGAAGCTCCCAATCCCAAAAATGGCTGAATCCAACGGCCGGCAGGCCAATGGCGAAAACCATGCAGTGCAAAATGATTTTAAAAAAGCGATTCATGGTAAGACCCCCTTGGTTGATCCTGGAAATTTGCCGACAGGCCTACACGAACGGTATTAGGGGGGTGATGCGAGCGTAAACCGAAAATCGCAACATGGTGCCCCCTCCATGATGGTCTGACGGCGCTGCATGCGGATGGCGGCATTGAACCCCCGGGCGAAAGCGGCGTCGCGGCAGCAGGAAAGGTGGACTCCCATATCCCGGATGCCGAGACGGTCATACAATTCAGCGTAGCGGCAGCGATGAACGTCAAAATCAAGCCGATCCCGGGAGACCGTGTGAAAAGTGATGCCGAGGGCGTCTTCCCGCGCCCATACCTCCCGCACCACCCCTGCCAAGTCCTCCAGAGTATTGCTCCCAAGTTGGTCGGCAAGCTTCCGGCCGGCATTTTGCGCCAGACTCTGAATGGATTCGCGGGCCAGGGCAACGGCTTTCGCTTGCCCCAGAGCATCGGCATAGCGCTGGATCAGGGCCACCGCCAGGTTGGCTTCGATTTCCCGCTGCACGATAAGCGGTACACTGGTCATCGTACTATATCCTCAGGCGGGTGGGGCGGTATCAGTTTTTCCGCCCCAGTTCTTCCGACCGGCGCGTGGCGGCTTCGACCGCATCCATCAGAGCGGACCGCACGCCGGCGGCCTCCATTTTATGCAAGGCGGCGATGGTGGTGCCCCCCGGGGACGTTACCATGTCTTTCAACTGACCGGTGTGACGACCGGATTCGAGACACATTTTGGCCGCGCCAAGAAGGGTCTGGGCGGCCATTTCAAGCGCCACGGGTCGCGGCAGCCCCATTTTCACACCCCCGTCCGCAAGGGCTTCGATTATGAGAAACCCGTAGGCAGGACCGGATCCGGCAACGCCGATGGCCGCGTCCATGAATTTTTCCTCGATCGAGACGATGCGGGCGACGGGGTCGAAGATGGCCTCGGCAATCGCATAGTCTTCCCCTGTGGCCGGACCGTCCGAAGCCAGTGCCACCATGCCCTCGCCCACAAAAACCGGTGTATTGGGAACCGTGCGGATGATGCGGGTGCCGGAACCCAGAGCGTTTGCCATGGCAGCTACCGTCAAACCGGCCACGATGGATATGACCAGCTTGGCGCCATCGGTATGAGGGTGGATGGGGGCCAGTGCCTGATTTACCACCTGGGGTTTGACGGCCAGGACCAGGACGTCCGCAGCCGACACCAGGGCCACGTTGTCATCGGTGGTTTCAATCCCATAGGTGGTTTGCATGAATGCCAGCCGTTCCGGGATCACGTCGGAGGCCGTGATGTGCTCCGCCGGCACGGTTCGGCTTTCCAAAAGGCCCCGAATAATGGCTTCGGCCATATTGCCGGCGCCGATAAACCCGATGCGTTTTCCGTGTAGTGCGTTGTTTGTCATGGTATGCGTCCTGTCTTGCGCTTTGGCCGTTTAGGTTTTGACACGAAGGCCGGTAATGCTCGGCCGATCATGGGCTATTGCCGGAGAAAATCTAAACCAATTCGTTTGAAATGTCCAACCGATCCAAGTGTATCTGTGGGTGGCGGTGTGAATCGCAGAGGCCTGTGGGGGCAGCGCGGGTCAAGGCGGTCGGGGAGGCCCCCGTGGCCGGTATCAGGCCGGCGCACCTGGGGAACGCCAGAAAATGGATGAAAAACCCCCTTGACGACAACCATTATATCATTACTTTGTGCTTAAATTTTATTTAGTAATATATTCTAATATACATAATCAGGAGGTCGTCATGGGAAAAGTTATCGGTATTGATCTAGGAACCACCAATTCATGTGTGGCCATTATGGAAAACAAAGAGGTTCAGGTGATTACGAATGCCGAGGGCGGCCGCACCACGCCATCCATCGTCGCGATCAACGATGGCGGTGAGCGGCTGGTGGGCCAGATTGCCAAACGGCAGGCTGTTACCAATCCGGAAAACACGGTATTCGGAGTCAAGCGGTTGATCGGCCGGAAATTCACGGCACCCGAGGTCCAGCAGGACGTTCCGGTGCTGCCTTACCAAATCGAGGGGGCGGACAACGGCGATGTCCGCATTCGCCTCAAAAATAAAGCTTACAGCCCGGCGGAAATATCCTCTTTTATACTTGGCGCCATTCGCAAGGCGGCCGAGGATTATCTCGGGGAGAAAGTGACCGATGCCGTGATTACGGTGCCGGCTTATTTTGATGACAGCCAGCGTCAGGCCACCAAGGATGCGGGCAAAATTGCCGGACTCAATGTATTGCGCATCATCAACGAACCCACGGCCGCATCCCTGGCCTACGGGTTGGAGGGTAAAAAAGATCAGAAAATCGCCGTGTTCGATCTCGGCGGCGGTACCTTTGATATTTCCATTCTCGAAATCGGCGACGGTGTTTTCGAGGTCAAAGCCACCAACGGCGACACGCACCTCGGCGGTGAAGATTTTGACCTGCGGTTGATCGACTATCTGGCCGACACCTTCCGCAAAGAGCAGGGCATCGATGTGCGGACCGACAAAATGGCCCTCCAGCGCCTCAAGGAAGCCGCTGAGAAGGCTAAAATGGAGTTGTCCACGTCGACAACGACCGAGATCAACCTGCCCTTTATCACAGCGGATGGCAGCGGGCCCAAGCATATGAACATCAGCGTTTCACGGGCCAAACTGGAGGCCCTGGTGGCAGACTTGCTGGATAAATTGGAGGGCCCCTGCCGCCAGGCCATGCAGGATGCCGGATTGAATCCCGCCGACATCAGTGATGTGGTGCTGGTGGGGGGCATGACCCGCATGCCGGCGGTTCAGGCCAAGGTGCAGGCGATTTTCGGCCGGGAACCGGGTAAAAGTGTCAATCCGGATGAAGTTGTTGCCATGGGGGCCGCCATTCAGGGTGCGGTGCTGACAGGCGACATAAAGGACGTGCTGCTGCTGGACGTGACGCCGCTGTCACTGGGCATCGAGACCCTGGGCGGCGTGATGACCCGTCTGATCGAACGCAACACCACCATCCCGGCCCGCCAGAGCCAGGTGTTTTCCACGGCCGAGGACAATCAACCGGCTGTCACGGTTCATGTCCTCCAGGGCGAACGGGAAATGGCAGCGGACAACAAGACGCTGGGGCGCTTCGAACTGACGGGCATTGCACCGGCACCCAGAGGCCTGCCCCAGATCGAGGTGACCTTTGATATCGATGCCAACGGTATCGTGAGTGTTGCGGCCAAGGACCAGGCCACCGGCAAGGAACAGTCCATCCGGATTACCGCTTCCAGCGGACTGGACAAGGCGGAAATCGATCGGTTGGTTCGTGAAGCGGAAATGAACGCGGATACCGACCGCCGCAAAAAGGGGTTGGTGGAGGCCCGCAACGAAGCGGACGCCCTGGTCTATACCACCGAAAAAACCCTGGCGGATTTGGGGGAAGGCCTGGACGAGGCCTCCCGGACCCAGGCCGCCAGCGCCGTCGAGGCGCTCAAAACCGCCATGCAGGGGGAAGACGTGGCCGAAATCCGCCGGTTGAGCGAGGATCTCAAGCGTATGGCCCAGCAGGTGGCGTCGACGGTCTACGCCCAGGGTCAGGGCCCGGCCGGTTCGGCGGCGCCGGGGCAGAGCGCGACCGGAGGCGCCTCAAAGGACGATGTGGTGGACGCCGAGTTTGAAGAAGTGGCCTAAACGAAGCGCCGCCCCCGTTAAATCGGGGGCGGCGCCAAAACGCATTCCTGGGTGATGTATTTCCGGATCAGGCGGTTTGCTCACCGAGTCCGATGGCTTCGGCAACCTCGCGCATGCCCGTGATCGTGCCGGTAATCAGTTCCCCCACCTCGACCCCCAGCATGGCGGCCCCCTTCTCAATGATGCCGCGATCCACCCCGGCGGCAAAACGCTTGTCTTTCCATTTTTTCTTAACGGATTTGGCCTTCAAATCCATCACGCTTTTGGAGGGGCGCACCAGCGCTGTGGTGGCCACCAGGCCGGTCAATTCATCCACGGCAAAAAGGACCTTTTCCATGGTGGAGCGGGGTTCCACATCCGTGCAGATGCCATACCCGTGGCTGATCACGGCCCGGATATAGTCTTCGGGCCAGCCGTTTTCCCGCAGAATTTCCTCGGTTTTGACGCAGTGCTGATCCGGAAACTGTTCATAATCCAGGTCATGGATCAATCCGATAATGCCCCAGACCGTTTCGTCCTCCCCGTATTGGCGGGCGAAATAGCGCATGACACCCTCGACCGCCAAAGCGTGTTTTCGCAGGCTGTCACTCTGATTGTAGGTCGTCAGCAGGTTCCAGGCGTCATCGCGCGTGGGGAGCGGGTTGGTCATGGCAGGTCTCCTTTTGTGGGTTCGCAGGCAAGAAAGACTTCATTTACGTTTAAAATTTTGATATTAATGAAGAATCGTGCGTGCCAGACGAAACGACCATCTGACGTGAGCGTTTTAGATCATGGATCCCAATCTGTCAAAAGCCATCATCGATTTTTTTATGGGCATCCCCCTGTTCAGTCGCATGAATGCGGAAGAAATCAAGCTGGTGGCGAAACATATGAATGTGATCGAGCTGCAGCAGGGCGAAATTCTTTTCCAGGAAGCCGATCGCGGCAATTTTATGTGTTTTATTGCCCATGGGACGCTGGATGTCATCAAGCAGCCCATCGCCGCCGACCAGGAAATCGTCATTACCACCCTGCGCAAGGGGCAATCCATCGGCGAGATGTCGGTGATTGAAAACCTGCCGCGGTCGGCGACCATCAAGGCCCGCGATAATGCCAAGCTGTTCATTCTCTCCCAGGCGGCCTTTGACCTTATCATGACACGCCATGCCAACATCGGCATCAAGCTGCTGAAGGGCGTTGCCATCCTGCTCAGCAACAACCTGCGGAAAACGTCCAGCCGTCTGGCGGACTACATGCTGCCCATCAGTTGATCTGTGTTGCCCTTGCCGTGAAATCCACGCCATCGTGACCATACCGACCTCTCCAGGAGCCAAGCCATGAGCGATTCCATTCTTGAAACCCGGACCCTTGCAAATGGGGCCACCCTTACGCTTTGCGATGCCTCGCGACGACAGGCGGCCGATCGCTGGATCGTGGTTTTGGAGGCCCGTGTCCGTATACCGACCCGGGGCGATTGTCTTCCGGCCGATCTCATGGGCGATCTATCCCTGGAAACGGTTCGAAACCTCCTGGGTGAAACCGTTACCTATACAAGCCGTATGGAACGTGTTTTTGTTTCCAATGAAGACAAGCAGAATCTTATCAACCGGTTCAAGGATGCGTTTATCCGCAATACCGTACCCTATCTTTCCACCCCGGCCTTTCCAGTCCGCTTTATCCAGAAACAAATCCGGGATGTCCGGCAACAGCAGGCCTGGCAGGCGGCTGCGGCAGACAGCCGGCAAGATCCTGACTGAAAGTGTGTCTCAAGCGGATGGGGTTTGCGCCGCGGGCATCCCGTTCGAAACAGCCCCCAATGCTGTTCAACAGCTCAAGTTGACGGCGGAATGGGGCGATATTGATAGTGGGCACGGCCTCTGCCCCCCTCGTTAGGGGGCGGGACTTGTGTTCTGGGAGAAATAAAATATAATAATCCGCAGCAGACCACCATTGAGATTCGGTTGGGGATGTCAGGAGCGATTTACCGCGAGGCTATGAGAGCAGAAACCGAAACATACTTGTGGACAGGGCTATGCCTGTGGCTGCTGCTGGTGGTGCTTGCCGCGCCACCCGTTCTGGCTGATATTTACATGTATCGAGATGCCGATGGCGTGATGCACTTTACCAACACACCGTCGTCGCCGGAATATCGCATCTATATCCGCAGCCACAAACCCCGCTTTACCAAACCGACCAATGTCCGCAAATACGATCGCATCATTAAAGAAGCATCCCGTCGCCATGGTGTGGATTTTTACCTTCTCAAAGCCATCATCCAGGCCGAGTCGAGCTTCAACCCCCACGCTATATCCAAAAAGGGCGCCCGGGGACTGATGCAGATCATGCCGCAAAACTATCCCGCTCTGAATATCAAGGATCCCTTTGATCCGCGTCAGAACATCATGGGCGGTACCCGTTATTTCCGTAAACTCTACGATCGCTACAATGGCAAACTGGCTTTGTCGCTTTCCGCTTACAACGCCGGCCCCACCATTGTGGACCGCTATAAGCGCATTCCTCCCATTCCCGAGACCGAGCGATATGTCGAAAAGGTGATGCGCTTTTACCGCCAGTACAAGAACAGCGCCTGATTCCTCTCACCCATTGCAGCCACACGGTTCGTACCGCTAAAAACCCCCTTCTTATCAGTCCACCCTGACCAGCACCTGGGCCGTCCGGCTGGGGATGTACAACCGCAAAAGGCCTGTTGCTCCCTCGCTGTCGTCGACCGGGGCGGTAAAATGGATCTGCCGCGGATGCAGACGGTTGTGTCCGCCGAACCGGATCTCGTCACTGTCCAAGACCAGTTGGTATTTCCCGGGTTCCGTCCGGACGCCATAGTCCTGCAGCGAGCGGTTCGGGTGAAATCCGAATACCAAGGTGAGGTCGCGGCGCTTGAACACCAAAACCTGATCTTCAATGTGTTCATGGATCCAATGGGCGTCACGCGTCTTAAAAATGCCGTGCTGTTCACTCAGCGCCAGCATGGCCCGGTCAAAGGCAGCCAATTGGCCATATTTCAAGTCCGGGTGGTCGGCCAGGTGCCACTGGCGACGGGCGTATTGATAGGACCAGTTGTTCCCCTCCCGCGGGAAATCAATCCATTCAGGATGGCCGAACTCGTTTCCCATGAAGGTCAAATACCCGTCTCCGGCCGTTGCCAGGGTGATCAGCCGGATCATCTTGTGCAGGGCCATGGCCCGGTCCATGGTCATATCCGGATCGTCCCGGTGCATGTGGTGATACATGGCGGCATCGGCCAGCCGGAAGATGATCGTTTTATCCCCCACCAAGGCCTGGTCGTGACACTCGGCATAGCTGATGGATTTTTCATGGGGGCGACGGTTGGTGAGTTCGTGCCATAGGCCGCCCACATGCCAGTTTTCATCGGGAACATCCTTGGTCAGTCGTATCCAGTTGTCGGGGATCCCCATGGCAAAGCGGTAATCGAAGCCGACACCGCCCTGCGCCTGGGGCAGGGCCAGTCCCGGTAGTCCGCTGATGTCTTCGGCGATGGTGACGGCCCGGGGATTGAGGGTGTGGATCAGTTCATTGGCCAGGGTCAGATAGGCGACGGCATCCTCGTCCACGTTGGCACCGAAATAATCTTCGTAGGACGTAAAGGCCTTGCCCAGGCCGTGATCAAGGTAGAGCATGCTGGTAATGCCGTCGAAGCGGAAGCCGTCAAGGTGATATTCTTCCAGCCAGAAGCGGCAGTTGGACAGGAGAAAGCGCAGAACTTCCGTCTTGGCGTAATCGAAACACCGGGAGTCCCAGGCCGGATGGGTACCCCGGGGCCCGTCGTGAAAATACTGATAGAGCGTGCCGTCGAAGCGGCTCAGGCCCTCCACCTCGTTGGAGACGCCATGGGAGTGCACCAGATCCATGACCACCCGCAGGCCGGCGCCGTGGGCGGTATCCACCAGATATTTGAGATCCTCAGGCGTGCCGAAGCGGGAAGAAGCGGCAAAAAAATTAGAAACCTGGTAGCCGAAGGATCCGTAATAGGGGTGCTCCTGGATGGCCATCAGCTGAATGGTATTGTAACCGGCACGCTGAATGCGCGGCAGCAGCTGGTCGGCGAATTCCCGATAGGTGCCGACACCTTCTTTTTCCTGGGCCATTCCCACGTGGGTTTCATAAATCAGGATCGGATGGGGCGGCCTTGGCGCGGCGTGGGTCCAGCGATACGCACTCGGTGGATCCCAGACCTGGGCGTTGAAGATCTGGGTGTGGGGGTCCTGGACCACCCGGCGGGCGTAGGCCGGCAGGCGGTCGCCGCCGCCGTCCGACCAATGCAGCCGCAGACGGTAAAGATCACCGTGACGGAGTCGATCTGCGGGCAGGCGTATTTCCCATACCCCGTCGCGACCCGCCACAGGCTGCAGGGCATGGTGCGGGGTTTCTTCCCAGGCATTGAAGGTCCCCACCAGGTGGATGGACCGGGCGTTGGGGGCCCATTCCCGGAAAACCCACCCGTCCGGAACCCGGTGCAGGCCTAAATCGGTATGGTTGCCGGCGGCGTCGGTCAGCGATGCAACGGTTTCGATCAGTCGCCGGCGGGTGGCGTCAACGCGTTGCCGGCGATTTCGCAGCGCATCCCTGAAGGGCCCCAGCCAGGGGTCCAGGTCCAGCAGCTTGTCAAGCCACGGGGTGGCTTTGGTCGGTTGCTCGGAGGCCATAGGCGCATCTCTCAAAGGTTTATTCTGTCAACCGAAGCATCTTGCGTTCACCACCGTCCGGACAGGCCCATGTCATCAAGTTCAGCAACGTCATCTCATAGGGGACAGGCGGCGATCAGGGGACGTTCAAGCATTTTTTCATAGAGGTTCATGTAGTGGCGGGCCGTCACGTCATGGTTGAACGTCTCCGCACTCTCCCGCATGATGCGCCGGATTTGCCGCTGCCGGTTTTCTGTGGGCGATCCGTGAAAGTGCATGGCCTGATCCATGGCCCACATGAGCCCCGTGCTGTCGTAGATGTCGAAAAGGAACCCATTGCCCGTATCCCTATCGGGCGCGAGATGAACCACCGTATCGTGGATACCGCCGGTATTGTGGGCCACCGGCAGGCATCCGTACAGCGGCCCGATCATCTGGGGGAGACCGCAGGGTTCGAAGCGTGACGGCATCAGAATGAAATCGGAACCACCGTAAGCCACGCGGGCCAGCGCTTCGTCGAAGCCGCAGACGGCCACCCGGTCGTAGATCTGGTGGAAGGCCACGATGTTGTGGAAAACGTCCTTGTATTCACCGTTGGCCACAAAAACGATTTGCAGGTGCTGCTCCCAGTATTTGGATACGACCCGGTAGAGGATTTCCGCCAGGAGCTGGCATCCCTTCTGCACCGGGTCCAGGCGGTGGGGCCAGAAAAACACCGGCGCCCGGTCGTCCTGCAAAAGGCCTAAGCTGCGCTGCAGATGGTGTTTGTTCTGCCGTTTACCCTCCGTGTGATTGTCGGCGGAATAGGTTTGGACCAGGGCCTCGTCCGTTTCGGGGTGGTAGGAGGGGTCGGGGGCATTCAGAATGCCGGCGGCACAATCGGCATGGAATTTGTTGGTCAACTCCTGACGGAGGGGCGCCTCGACAAAATCATGGCGGCTTGCCACGATTTCATTCAGAAAGGTGGGACTGACCGTGTTGACAAAATGAGCGGCGAAAACGCCGCTGACCAGGAAGTCGACCGGATTGCTCTCGCGCGTTGCCTCGTATTCCTCGGCCATCTTTTCATAATAGAGATGGTGCCAGAAATAGGCCGCGTCGATGCCCCGGTCCTCGATGGAGGCCAGAAGCGCCTTGACGGTATGAATGTTGTGAATCGTGAACAGGCAGGGAATGCCCATTTGGCGGGCGGCGGCCGGAATCAGGCCGGTCATCCAGTCATTGCAGTGAATGAGATCGGGTTTGACCCGGGGCATGATGTTGTTGATGATTTCCCGCTGGAAGGCCAAGGCGATTTTAATATTGTCCGAGCCGTAATGGGAATAGACGGTGGTGGTGTAGAAGAAGGCACGGTCCTCGGCCAGGTGGATGCGTTCATCCGGCATTTTGTCGCGAATGCGCCCGAATTCGCTTTTCAGGACGGGGGCCGTATGGGCGGCAAAGATTTCGCGATAATCCGGCAGGGCCACATGGACATCGGCCCCCTGATCAAAAAGGGCGCTGATCAGCGCGGCGGAAACATCGGCCAACCCCCCCGCCTTGGCGGTGAGGTGGTTGGACATATTGCCCATGCCCTCGGGAAGATAGGTGACTTCTGGGGTCACCACCAGCACGGTGGGATTGCTTAAAGGCGTCGGCATGGATGTCTCCCTTTATTTTGTGCCGGCCATGCCGGCCGGCGGAACAGGACCTGTGGATCCGTGGGGTCAAAGCGGGTCGATTCCGGGGTGTCCCATCATGCCCATAAGATCAGTCCGGGTGTATAACGGGTCCAGAGATCGCCTTTGGGGGTCACCCGCGCGGTAAAGCCGTAGCGTCCGGCCGTGTCGCACGGTAACCGGCACCCATAGAGGTAGCGGTTGCCGCTGAGCTCTTCCACAACCGTCATGGTTTCACGGTAGGTTGCTTCCAGCCGATCCACGGTTTTGGGTGGACCGAAACAGAGCTCCACCTCGACCTCCTCGGGTCTGATTTCCCCCAGATTGACCAGCACGCTGATCTGGATCTGGTCGCCAACCCGCAAGGGCCCCTCGTTTTGCAGCACCGGAAAGTCGATCACGACGTTTTTCCAAAGGTGCCCCAGGCGTTCGATGAAATGACTCATCTCTTCGGCCGTGCGGCCCTGATCCGCCAGGAGATCTTCGTGTTTCTGCACGGCCGCCTGGTAGAAGCGCTCGCCATATTGTCCGACCATGCGCTGGGCGCTGAATTCATGGATGGCCATTTTCATGGTGGCTTTCATTTTTCGGAGCCAGCGCAGGGGCAGGCCGCCGCTTTCACGGTCGTAGTAACAGGGGATGACCTCATTCTCGAGAACGTTGTACAGGGCCTGACCCTCGATGCGATCCTGATAGTCGGCATCTTCCGTTTCCTCACCGTTGCCGATGCGCCAGCCGCGTTCCTCGCTGTAACCCTCGCACCACCAGCCGTCAAGGACACTCACGTTGAGGACCCCATTGACGGCGGCCTTCATGCCGGAGGTTCCGCAGGCCTCGAACGGCCGGCGGGGGGTATTCAGCCAGACATCGGCGCCCTGGATGAGACGCCTTGCGATCTGCATATCGTAGTCTTCGATGAAGATGAAACGGTGCCGCACGCTGGGGCGACGACCGAACTCCACCAGTTTGCGAATGAGTTCTTTGCCCTCGTTGTCCTGGGGGTGGGCTTTGCCGGCAAAAATGAACTGCACCGGATGGTCTTTTGAATTGATGAGGGCCTCCAGGCGGTCGGTGTCCTGCAACAGGAGGTTGGCCCGCTTATAGGTGGCAAACCGACGCGCGAAAGCGATGGTCAGCACATCCTGGTCCAGAACCGATTCCACTTCCTTCATGATCGTGATCGGGGCGTTGCGCCGACCGTATTGATGGGTCATGCGCCGGCGGCAGGCACGGATGAGCCGGGCCCGGTTGATTTCGTGGGCGTGCCAGAGTTCTTCGTCATACATTTCGTCCAGACGGTGGCTGTTATCCCCCCGGCCGGTGGCCGTGTGCCAATCCGGGCCGATATAGCGTTCGAACAAGAGGCTGGTTTCCGAAGATGTCCAACTGGGAATATGGACGCCGTTGGTCACGTGGGTGATGGGCACCTCGTCCTCGGGAATGCCGGGCCAGAGATGCTGCCACATGCGACGGGCCACCGCGCCGTGGAGTTCGCTGACACCGTTGCAGTGGGCCGACATGCGCTTGCCGAGAATGAACATGGAAAGCGGCGTTTCCGGCGCACTGTCCTGGGGTTGGCCCCAGCGGATAATGGCTTTGGTGCTGGTGCCGAGCTTTTCCGCAAACGGCTCCAGGCAGGGAGCCACCATATCCACCGGGAAATCGTCATGGCCGGCGGCCACGGGTGTGTGGGTGGTGAAGACCGTGCTGCGCGGCAAGACTTGCAGGGCGGTTTTCAGGGCGAGCCCCCTGGAATGGACAAGCTGGGCCAGGCGCTCCAGGCTGGCAAAGGCGGAATGCCCCTCATTCATATGGACAACCTGGGGGGAGCGGCCGAGTGCCGCCAGGGCACGCATGCCGCCAATCCCCAGAACAAGTTCCTGGGCCAGGCGCCGCCGGCTGCCGCCGGAGTATAGCCGGGCGGTAATATCCCGCAGGGCCGGTGGGTTTTCGCGCACATTGGTATCCAGAAGGTAAAGGGGAACGCGGCCCACGCGAATTTCCCAGACCATGGCGTGGATCGGGCCGTCGGGACCGTCCACGGTCACCAGCACCTCCTGGCCGTCGGGGGTATGGGCCCTTTCAATGGGCAGCATGTAGATATCGGTTTCGGGGTAGGCTTCCTGCTGCCAGCCGTCATCATTCAGAAATTGCCGGAAGTAACCCTGCCGGTAAAAAAGGCCGATGCCCACCAGGGGCAGTTTGAGATCCGAGGCGGCCTTGAGATGGTCCCCGGCCAGGATGCCCAACCCCCCGGAGTAGAGCGGCACACTCTCATGCATGCCGAATTCCATGGAAAAATAGGCAATCGTCGTATCGGAGGCATAGGGGGCGTTGGGGGGCAGCGGACTTTTGACCTGGGATTCGAACAGGTCGCGCACCCTGGCCATGTGGGCGAGAAACCCTTTATCCCGGGTCAATTCTTCCAGACGCTCCTGAGGGATACGGGTGAAAAAGAGGATCGGGTTCCCCTGGCAGTCATGCCATAGACCCGGGTGGATGCGGCGAAACAGCTCAAAGGCGTCCCGCTGCCAGCACCACCACAGATTGCGGGTCAATGTCTCCAGAAACGACAGGGACTCCGGAATAAATGGGAAAACCTGAAATGTTTGAATATTGCGCATGAACTGCCTCCGTTATGTTCACAGGTTGCCAAGGGGTCACCTGGTTTGGGTTGGTTTGGCTGCTGATCTTACCATAAGGCTTTTTAAAGTGCACAGGTTACGAAAGTATTTGCCAGACCCGATAGACTTCACTCACCGACCAGGCCTGAGCGTCGCAGCCCCGCGGCCGGTGCGGGGCGTCGCCATCCAGGATTTCCGGAATATGCCCCAGGCAGCCGGTATTCAGGTGGTCCAGGGCCGTTGCCAAGAGGGCGTGGGCGGCGGACCGGCTGCTTTCGCCGTACACCATGGCCCGGGCTTCGCAAAACGATGGAAACACCCATGTCCAGGCCGTACCGTTATGATAGGCGGGTTTGCGGCAAGTGTCCTCGTCACCCTGGTAACGTCCCTGGTAGGGGTTATGGGGATCGTTCAGCAGGCGTTCCTGGTGATAGACGGCCAGGGGGGCCTCGACCGGCTGATCGGCCAGGCTGCGAATCGCTCCCGGCACAATCAACTTCTCACAGGCCTGGAGGATCTGCTGCGAGCGCTTCGGGTCGGTTATGGCCCCCATGGTGATGGCAAACAATTGATTGGGGCGCAGGGCGTCATCGGGCCGGCACGCCCGGGCCGGTCGACCGGGCGGCCCATGCAAACAGTCGGCGCAATAGCCCAGGTGCTCCTGAAAATACAGGTCATGAATCGACCCTTCAACCTTTGCTGCCAAAGCGCGCCAGCGGGGGCTTTTCTCCGGCGTTTCAATTTCCGCCAGTAAATCCAGGGCGGCAAACCACAGGGCCTGGATTTCGATGGGATAGCCTTCCCGCGGGCTTCCGGCCGGGTGGTTGGTATCCATCCAGGTGAAGTGGGACGGGCTGTAGAGCAGGCCGGATGCCGCATCCAGGTAAATGCCGTTGGACGCCCCGCGGCACAGGGCGTCCCCGAGATCGATGAGGACATCTTGCAGGCGCCGTCGCCCGCAGGGCATGTCCAGAAAGTCTCTGTGTCCCGCGCGGAGCAGGTCCCGGCAGGCCAAAAACAGCCACAGGGGCGCATCGGACGTATTGCGGTTGGTGGCATCGTTGCCCCGGATCATGTTGGGCAGTGTGCCTGCGTGTTCAAAGGTGGCAAATTGGCGCAGAATGTCCACCGCCGTGTCCGTCATGCCGGCGGCGATCATGCCCCGGCAGAAAATCAGCGTATCCCGCCCCCAGTCCAGAAACCAGGGATAGCCGGCGATGACGGTGGCAAACGCCCCCCGTTTGACAATGAACTGGTCCATGGCCCGACGGAGGGCGATTTCGGGTGCCAAGTGGTTTTCCGGCTTGTCCGCGGGTTCTCCTTTCGCCCCGGAGGACCCTTCGGCCTCCTGGTTCCGATGGTCCGCGTCCGTAATGACCCTGGCGGTTAGCATCAGCGCCGCACTCCCGGTGATCTCCGCGGCGATATAGCCCGGGCTGAACAGATCCGAATCCGCCTCCAGTCCCCTTTCCCCTTCCAGTTCGCGGTGGACCATGTAAGTCCACTCCGGCTCGTGAACGTATTCGCCCCGGGAAGCCGTCAGGCGCAGTTGACGCCGGGGGTCCGGCTGGAAAGCGAAGCCGTCTTCCATGGGCGTCACGGCGCGGGGGAAGTGTTCTTCGGGGCCCAGATAAGCCTTGGTCGTCGTGTGAAAATTGCGGTCTTCGATGTCCGGGCGTACAATCAGGCGGATGGGCTGGTCATCCGGCAGGCTGTCGGGAACGTGGCCGGCCGGCGACCGGCGGAACGTGACGCGCAGCGTATTTTCGCCTGCCGGCATCTGCATGGAAACGCTCAGCCGTATGGATTGACCCTGGCCGGTGGGCATCCGAAAATGCCAGCCAGCCTGGCCCTGGCGGTCGTAATGAAAAGCGGTCAGGCAATCGTTGCGAATTTCCTGGGAGTAGCCCTGGAATACCACCCAGGCCCGCAGCCTTGTCAGCATGATCCAGCGGTCTTCCGGCACCTCCGGGTCCAGGTTGGCGGCCAGCAGGGCGTCATAGCGGCTGTACAGATCCCCCCACTGAATCGGCGTGTGCACCATGGCCCCACAGCCATTGGTGCCCAGCCAAATGAGACGGTCATCCGGCATTTCGGTTCGCCGCCAAAGGGGCCGCACCCGAAGCGCCTCCGGTGGTCCGAGGAGCAACAGGTCCGCACGGGCGCGCTCTGTTGCCCCGGGGCTATATAAAAAAAGGTCCAAGCACAGCGGCACCGTTGCCGTATGGTTTTCAGCCAGGGTGAAAAGGGCCACATGGCGGCCGTCCCGGGTGGCCAGAGACTGTTCCGCGCCGACCACGTTTTGCTTTCGCGTCACACGGGCGTGAAAGGGGTGGGGGGCTGTCACCAGAAGCAGGTGCCCGGGCGGGATCATCACCTGGCGTCGGCTGTCATGGGGCCAATGAAACGGGGTGACGCCAGGTTCTCCCCCGGATGGTTTCAGGCGGCGGCAGAGGGCCATGGGATCCCTGGCCAGGAGCTCCGCCAGGGCATCGATATCCAGATGATCGCACTGTTCGCCGTTCCAGTGGGCCACCAGATCCAGCACTTTGGCCCGCCGCCGCTGGTGTTCGACCCGGGGTACGCGAGCGGCCTGGGAATTGTCGTCCGCCGCCGGCATAGCAAACGGCCGATCCGCCGGCGCCAGGCAGAGCACCTCGCCGGGATCCAGTGGACAGCGGATAACGCCTCCTTCTTCGGCAAGTTCCAATATCCGGTCGGTCAGAAGGTCTTTGTATTCCACCGGCAACGGGGACATCGCGGCCGAGGGCCAACTGGCTGTGTCCCGGTTTGCATCGTCCAGGTTGGCCACTACCGCCACGCGTTGGTCGGTTGGTTCGTGGTGGCGCAGCATCACGGCCACATTGCCGCCGTCGGCCTGAATCAGTTGCAGACGGGCCCGGTCATGAAAGCAGGGATGGTGTTTGAGCAGATCGGTAATCCGTCGAATGGCCGCCACCTGGTTGGGTTCGGCACCCCAGTTCAATGAGGGGGATTCGTGCACATTGATTTTTTCCGTGGCGAACCACTCGACCCCGTTGGCAAAGCCAAACGCCCCCTGGGGGGCGAAAAGGGCGCAGAGTGCGGTGCGCATGGCCGCCCAGCGCCGGGAACGAGCGGCCAGTCGGAGATTGTCGTGGGTTTCAGCATAGTTGACCGTGAGACCGTCGGTGTGGGCGATGTCAATGGCCTCCGGGAGATAAGATTCGATCTGACCGCGATCGTAATTTTGAAACAGCTCGGAGTAGGCCCAGTTGAAATTGGCCCGATTCAGAAGGTCGCGGGTTACCGCAATCTTTCCCCCCAGGCCTTCCAGGAAAAAGATGGTGTCCGGAAACTGCTGCCGGACTTTGGCTACCATATAGCGCCAGGCCGGCAGGGGAATCATGTAGCCGGCATCACAGCGAAAGCCGTCCACGCCGCGCCGGCACCAGGTAAGAAACGTGTCCGCCATGAAATGCCAAAGGCCGCGGTTGGTATAATCGAGGCGGGTCAGGTCTTCCCATTGGACCCCCCAGGCACCGGGCACCTCGATACGACCGCCGTCATCCCGGGCCAGCCATTCCGGGTGCATGGCGTGCATGCGTGCCGCCCAACCGGTGTGGTTTATGGCAATGTCCAGAAAAATCCGGGCTCCCCGGGCGTGGATGGCATCCACCAGTTCGCCGAATTGCTCCAAGGGGGTGGCGGCGGGATCGAAACGGGCCAGGGCTGGATCCACATCCAAAAAACTCAGGGCCGCGTAAGGGCTGCCGAAACGACCCATGCGGGCGTAGGTGGTGGGGGTCGGATGGATGGGCAGCAGTTGGATAATGGTGCAACCGAGATCGCCGATGATGAAATCCAGGTGGTCGATCAAATCCCGAAAGGTGCCGGACGGCGGAATGACCGTAAACTGTTGGCGATCCAAAGCGTCAATGGTTTCATTGTGCCACTGGGGGCCGACGCGGCCCTCCTTGTTGGGACCGAACTGGCGCACAAAGGCGTTGTAGATGATATTGGCGGCGCAACTCCAGGCCGGTTCGACATTGATAACGGTATTTTTACCGGCCGGCCAAAGCGGTGTTTGGCTGCCCGTCTCCAGAAAATAACATTTGGCTTCGAAATGCCCGACCTGTTGCAGGGGCACCGCGATGCGGAAACAGGTATCGTCCACGGCTGTCATGGGCCGGTCATACCAGTCCCGGCCCAGCGGGGTTTCGTCGTGTTCTGCCTGGCGAACCAATTCTTCCCGCATGGTTTCAGCATGGCCAAGATTGGACCGCAGCCAGGCTTTCCCTTGCAGCGGCAGGGAAAGCGTCAGTGTAAAGACCACGGTATCGCCCCGGCTCATCAGCAGCCGCTGGTCGGGGACCGGCTCCTGTTGCAGTGTTATGCTCATGGTTTCCATTCAGGGTTGCAGGTCGATCGATGCCGGTTGTAGCGGGTGTCAGGCATATCAGTTGCCTATCCCGAAAAAATTCAGCATCAGGCTGCCCAGGCGTTCGCGCAGAATACCATAAGAGTAATGCCGCATTGCCACGTGATAGTTATGGTTCACCATTGCATCGCGTCTTTCCGGTGAATCCAGAATGGCCCGAACGGCGCGCACGTTTTGGCCGGTGAGATACCCGTCCATGACAACCAGGTCGAACCCCTGGGGTTCGATGTCTTTGACAAAGGTGGCATAGCGGTTGATCAACAGCGGTTTTTTGAAATAGACCGCCTCCAGGAAGGCGTTGCCGAAGCCTTCATACAGGCTGGGATAGGTAATGAAATCGGAGTGGGGGTAGATATCCCAGAGGGAAAGGTGCCGGAACACCTCATGGGCCGGCGGGCTCGCCTGGGTCGTCGGGGCTTCCAGAAATCGCAGGTCGACGCCCCTTTTGCGGGCGTCTTCCTGGAGCCATTCCGCGTAATCGTAGCCCTCGTCGCCGGCAGCATGGGATATGACCAGTTTGCAGCGCGGATCTTTGAGTTCTTTGACCAGTTCAATGGCATGTTCGATGCCCTTGCGCTGCACCACCCGGGTCGGTTGCAGAATCATGATGTCGTCGCAACCCAAACCGATGCTTTCACGCAGGGTGCTGCTGCACGACACATGCGAATTCGGCGGGTGGGCGAAATCGAGAACATTGGGGATGATGACCGAGGACAAGCCCTTGCGATGGGCCAGATCCTCCTGGGCGGTGGAGTTGATGACGACATGCTCGACATTGTTCAGGCGGGGGGGGAAGGCCATGCGCAGGTAGTCCCCCACGGCATTGAGCGAGAAACGCACCCGTTCCCAGTAAAAATCGTGGTGGTGGGCGATGGTGGGAATCATGGTTTCCGCGATCACCTCGGACAGGGCCAGGCCCAGCGGAATCTGCATGGGAATGGTAAGAGCATTTTGAACGATAAGCATGTCCAGATCGAAACGTCGGATAAAATTGTGCAGGCGTTTTCTCAGAACATGGCGCAGGTCATGGATCGCGTCGGTCACGGCGGGCGGGCGGGCCTTGTGACCAAACACCGCCCGTGAGATGTCCTGGTTACGGGTGGTCTGGAAATGGGCTTCAGGCACCAGTTCGCTGATTTCCGGTGGCTTGTCCAGCTCGCCGGCCAACCAGAAGCAGCGGTGGCCGCCCTCGCTCAATACTTCCGCCCATTTGGCCGCTTCCAGGGACACGCCGTCCGTACCGGCGAAGCGTGTGGCCACGAATCCGATGTTTTTCGATGTTGTTTGACTGATGGGTGACATGATCCTTTTTCCGTCGGGCAGACGGTGGTTTTCCCCCTTCAAAAGGGCGGGCCCGGACTGGTCGGCGGCACCTGCTCAGCGGATCGGGTGGGTGTGTCCCGGGCCGACGCTGCGCATTGACCGCATCTATGGTCTCTTTCAATCCAGTGAATAGTAGGTCCGGGAATTAAAGTTGCAAGTCCTGGTCGATGCTGGTGCCGGCCTTAATGGTCACCTGACGATTTCGGGTGTTGGTGATGGTGACATTGCCGGTAATGGTCACGTTACCTTCAAAACGTACATCGCCCACAACCCGAAGAAGCCTGCAACGGAGAAGCGACGGTGCACCGCTGGGAAAGCGGTCGTCGAACATGTCGATTTTACGATAAAAGCGTGGATCCAGATCAATTTGTGGGCCGGGGGGCGTCAAGGCCGGGTCAGGCTCCAACACCATTTGGGCATTCAATCGGAAAGCATCCGAGCGGACCGCCAGCAGGTCGTTGCAGGTTTTGACCGGAAAGAACCGGGTCCGGGGGACCTGAATCGCGCGGGCGTCCTCGAAAAGGGCGATGGCCGCCCCCATGGCCGTTTCCACCTGGTAGACGGCCGGACTGCGGGCATCCCGGGGGTCGAGGGTTTTGGAATTCAGAATCAGCGGCAGTGGCAGGGTCGTGTCTTGGACGACCAGTGCTTTCAGGGCGGCCAGATTGACCCACAGGTTGTTGGTGTTGAAATAGGAATAGATGCCGATTTCCCGCCCCTGGCTTTGGGGGGGGAATTGGGCCGATTCCCGCAGGAGTAGCCCTCCGGCGGGATTGACGGCCAAGTGACCGCCCTTGGCGTCGGCAGCCGTGCGGCGGGCGACCTCCATGAGAAACGGGAGGTTATGGCGGGCAAAATAGCCCAGAATCCATTCGTCCATGGTGGCGCCGAGATTGTCGGAATTGCAGATCAGCGCGTACTGGATTCCCTGGTCCAGCAGTCGATCCAGGATGCCGGAAGTGGCCATGGCAGTGTAAATGTCCCCATGGCCCGGCGGGTTCCATTCCAGAGCGGGATTGGCCGGCCATGTTGCCGGCGCCAGATTTGCCTGCAGGATCTTCGGAAACCGGTTCTGCATGAACATCATCGGCGGCGTGGCGGGTGCCATACGGTGGAGGGCGGCTTCGGTGGCCTCCTGGGTGCTGAAGCTGTTCATGAAGACCTGCTTGATGTTCAGCCGCGCCGACTGTGCCACAATGATGTCCAGAAACGTATTCTGGTCTTTTACGGTGAGCAGGGATTTGGGGCCGGTCAGCCCCATGCTGGTGCCCAGGCCGCCGTTCAGGGTAATCCGGACCGCCTGCCCGAGGGCGATATGCCCAGCCTCGGCATAGGCTTCGAGGGACGCCGCCGGGATGACCTCGTCTTCCCGGGGGGGGCGAATGGTGTCATCCGGGATGATCCCTTTCTGGCCGGTCATTACCTGGCGGTAATAGGCGCCGAAAGTGTCGATCACCATGGCATCGAGCCCGGCGGCGGACATTTTTGCTTCGAATTGGTCGAAATGGTCGTTCCGTTGCAGGTCCATTGTTGTCATCCTTTTTTCCCCACGGAACAGTTTTTGCGGTTGCCGATAAAAGCAACCTGGGGTTAAATGTGCTCGACCCACCCCATGGCGTCTTCGGCGGTGCCGTACTGGATTTCCGTAATCGCCTTGTAGAGTTTTTGCGACAGGGGGCCGACGTTTCCGTCGCCCACGCTAAGGATGCGGCCGTCATAGTTCAGCTCGCCCACGGGCGAGATGACGGCGGCGGTCCCCGAACCGAAGATTTCCTTGAGCTGGCCGGCCTCGTGGGCGTTGACCACTTCGTCGATGCTGATCAGGCGTTCGGAAACCTTGAGGCCCCACTTGCGGCCCAGATCCAGCACCGAATCCCGGGTGATGCCGGGCAAAATGCTGCCGTTCAGGGCCGGGGTGATCAATTCGTCACCGATGACGAAGAAGATGTTCATGGAGCCCACCTCTTCCACATATTTCAGCTCCACGCCGTCCAGCCAAAGTACCTGGGTATAACCGGCCTGGTGGGCCTTGTCGCCGGCCAGCAGGCTGGCCGCGTAGTTGCCCAGGGTTTTGGCTTCGCCAACGCCCCCCCGCACCGCCCGGACGTGTTCCCGGGTGACCAGGATTTTTATGGGGTTGAACCCCTCCGGATAATAGGCCCCCACGGGCGATAGAATAATAAAATAGCGGTAGGTGTGCGAGGCGCGCACCCCCAGAAAGGGGTCCATGGCAATAATGGTGGGCCGGATATAAAGCGAGGTTTCCGGCGCGTTGGGGACCCAGTCTTTTTCGATCTCCAGCAGACGTTTCAGCGCGGCCAGCATGAAGGTCTCATCGAATTCAGGGATGCACAGCAATCGGCAGGAGTTGTTCAGACGCTTGAAATTTTCCTGGGGCCGAAACAGTTGGATGTTGCCCTCCGCTGTACGGTAGGCTTTCAGGCCCTCAAACACGCCCTGGCCGTAATGGAGGACCATGGTGGACGGATCCATCGGTATCGCATCGTAGGGTTCGATACGGGGATGATGCCATCCATTTTCAGGGTCGTAGTCCATATTGAACATATGATCTGTAAAAAGCGTACCGAATCCCAGCCGGTCGGCTTCAGGTTTAGATTTTAACGAAGCGGCTTTGGTGATGGCGATTTCCATAACGTTCTCCTTCTAAGATCTTGCATCGACGACCGGGTTACAGGCCGCTGTCATCCGGTGCGGTTGGGTGAAAGGCCAGGGCAAGCTGACCGGTACGGGTGTCGTAGCTGCGATACGCCGGCGGGCCGGTAAGCTCCGCGACTACGCATTCGGCTTCAGCAACAAGGGTTGGTGCAAACAGCCGGCCCCCGATGATGGTTTCCTCGTCCGCCAGCATGATGTGGGCATGCAAAAAGGGTCCAGCCCCCCCGGTCGTCAGCACCCCATGACAGGCAACGATCTCCATGGGGCGTTTTTCCGTGCGGGTGACGTAAACCTGCTGGCGGGGATCGAAAGTGCCGACCGTCAGGCGTGAGATGCGACCGGTCACGGTCACGGTGGCCGTTAGGATTTGTTCCCTGATGCCTACAGCGGTTACCGCCTGGATGAGGTCTTCATCACCGTTCAGACGCCCCAGAAAGCGTCTTCCCGGCCGGTAATGCCGCCATGCCCCCATTATCCCGAATTCCAAAGAATACTAACCGTTTAATTAATTACCAAAAATTCATAGCATGTTGTCATCTTAAATCAAGCTTTAAGTTGTCCGGCCGGTGCATTCCGGCCATTTTCGACGCGTCGGTGCCCGGGTCGCCGGTTTGACTTCCCCCGGCAACTCCGCTATGGAGGGGATGTTTTGGCGGCTAATGAGAATGGATATTGTTAATCAATGCAGTGAGAACCGCGATGCGGTGGAGGTCGAGCAACCACGATGACAGATAACGAGAATATGGCCCAAATTACCCCGGAGCAGGTGGGTCTTAAAAACCGCTTTAAATTCAAATGCCATCCCGGTGTATCTTGTTTTACGAAGTGCTGCCGGGGGATCAATATTATTCTGACACCTTATGACATTATCCGGTTGAAGAACCGCTTGGGTTTGACCTCGGAGGAGTTTCTGGCCATTTATACGGAACCCCATATCATGGAAAAGACGGATCTGCCGGTGGTCACCCTGAAGCTGCTGGAAGACGAACAGAAGTCCTGCCCGTTCGTCCGGGATGACGGCTGCATCGTTTATGAGGACCGTCCCACGACCTGCCGCTATTACCCGCTGGGTGTAGCGTCCCTGACCCACAAGGAAGGGGCGGACGACGATGGGTTTTATTTTTTCGTTGACGAGGCCCACTGCCGGGGATTTGAGGAAGACAAGACCCAGACGGTGGCGGAGTGGCGCAAAGACCAGGGCGTGGACCGCCATGACGAGATCAACGCGGAGTGGACCGATCTGGTGGTGCGCAAGCGCTCTTTTCCCCAGAACATCAAACTGACCGAACAGAGCAAGCAGATGTTCTTTCTGGCCAGCTACAATATCGACAAGTTTCGGGAGTTCGTTTTCAGCAGCACCTTTTTGGACCGCTACGATATCGATGCGGCCACCCAGGCCAAAATCAAGAACGATGAGGTGGAGCTGTTGAATTTCGGTATGCGCTGGCTGAAGTTCATCCTTTATAAGATCGGCGATTTCAAAGTGAAATCACCGCAGACGAACGCCTGACGGTAATACGCGTTCCCATCGGGTCGTCCATTGCGCCGCAGCCTTCCAACCGCTGCGGCGCCGTTGTTGACCGCCCCGGTCACACCCAATCGAAGGTTCGCTCGACGGCTTTCTGCCAGTTCCGGTACGCCTTCTCCCGCGCGCTTGACGCCATGTCGGGCTCCCATGTCTTGTCCACGGACCAGTTTTTCCGCAGTTCATCCTGACCGGACCAGTATCCCACGGCCAGACCCGCGGCATAGGCCGCGCCCAGGGCGGTGGTCTCCGTGACGGTCGGTCGGATGACCGGGACATTGAGAATGTCGGACTGGAACTGCATGAGCAGGTTGTTGCCCACCATGCCGCCGTCCACCTTGAGGCTGGTGAGGTCCACGCCGGAATCCTTGTTCATGGCCTCCACGATGTCACGGGTCTGGAAGGCGTTGGCTTCCAATACCGCCCGGGCCAGGTGGCCCTTATTGACGAAACGGGTCAGACCCACGATGGCCCCGCGGGCATCCGAACGCCAATACGGGGCGAAAAGTCCCGAGAAGGCGGGTACGATATAGGCGCCGCCGTTGTCGTCCACCGAGAGGGCCAGCTGTTCGATCTCCGGCGCCTGGTCGATGAGGTCCAAATTGTCGCGGAACCACTGGACCAGCGCCCCGGCAATGGCGATGGATCCTTCCAGGCAGTAGACGGGTTTCTCGCCGCTTACCTGGTAGCCCAGGGTGGTCAGCAGTCCGTGCCGGGAGGCCACCGGCACGTGGCCGGTGTTCAGCAGCAGGAAGCAACCCGTTCCATAGGTGTTTTTGGCTTCACCCACATCAAAACAGGTTTGACCCACCAGGGCGGCCTGCTGATCCCCCAGGGCGCCGCAAACCGGCACCGTGGCTTTGAAGGGCCCATCCAAAAGGGTATGCCCCCAAGTGTCGTGGTCGATCGACGGAACGATACGGGGCAGCATCTGGCTTGGAATCTCCAGGATCTTCAGGATTTCGTCATCCCATGACAGGGTCTGCAGATCCATCATCAGCGTGCGGCTGGCGTTGGTCACGTCCGTGACATGGGCGCCGCCCTTGGGCCCCCCGGTCAGCCACCAGATCATCCAGGTTTCAATGGTGCCGAAGAGGGCATCGCCCTTGTCGGCCGCCGCACGGGCGTCGGGGACGTTGTTCAGGATCCATTTGATTTTCGGCCCGGAAAAATAGGTCGCAATGGGAAGCCCGGTCTGCGCCCGGAACCGATCCTGCCCCCCGTCAGCCATGAGTGTGTTGCAGATGCCGTCGGTGCGCGTGCACTGCCAGACGATGGCGTTATAAAGGGGCTTTCCGGTGTTTCGGTCCCAGACCACCGTGGTTTCGCGCTGATTGGTGATGCCGATACCGGCCAGTTCACTGCCTTTGATACCGCTTTTGCCAAGGGCTCCCCGGATGACCGCCTGGGTGTTCTGCCAGATTTCCATGGGATCATGCTCCACCCAGCCCGGTTGGGGAAAAATCTGCTCGTGCTCTTTCTGGTCCAGGCCGACAATGCGCCCCTGTCGATCGAAGATGATGAACCGGTTGCTGGTGGTTCCCAGGTCAACCGCGCCGATATAGCTGCCCATGGCGGCACTCCTTTCTTCCGACGTTAAAGAAAATGCATCGATGCGCAAGCATTATAGCATATACAGACCATCAGGATGGCCGTTATTGGCATGGATTCGTTATCATGGTTGTGTTGACCGGCCTGACCGCAACCAATCCCGGCCAGCTCGCACGGCCGCATAGGCACTGGCGATCGCGAGCCCGCAGCCGCATTTCTGGCGAATCCAGTCCTGATGGGCCAGAATGGAGCCGGCGGCAAACAGGTTGGGGTAAACGAACCGGCCCGTCGTATCGGCGGGGCGCATCCGGTTGTCGACGGCCAACCCGGCGTGATGGATGGGATGCCCGTCCTTGTGAAACAACGCCTTGCGATGCCAACGGGAGCGATCGGCCGGCTGGTAGACAGGCAGATTGAAAATGGTTTCCCGAATGGCGTGGCGGTCGGCATGCAGCCCCTGGCCGAAAAAACGGCCGCTGGCCAGAACGACCGCCTTGGCCCGTACACTCAACTCGTGGGATTTTCCGCCCACCGAGGCGATAAAAGACTGGTCGAGGCGCCGGGGCATGGCAAGAATTTTTTTTTGATAGTGGGATTTGACACCCATTTGCGGAAAATGTTGTTCGAAACACTCCCGCAGACGCAATCCCGTGATGGATGGCAGCATGGTGGGGATTTCGAACACGGGTACGCCAACGGCTTTCTGGATGTCGGCCCACACCTGGGGGGTGCGGGCGATTCCCAAAACAGCCGGAAGCCCTACGATGCGGGCATCCCCCAGATGGGCGCGGATGGTATCGGCCAGCTGCTGCCGGGCGGCGGGCACTTCGAGTCGTCGGCCCATGCGTTCGGGCTGCAATTCGCCCTCAAGGCCTGGAAAGGGCAGACGCACCACCCGCAGCCCGGGCCATTGCGCCTCCAGGGCGGCACGGATCTGGCGGGCGCTGAACCCTTTGAGTCCGGGGAAATCCACCAGCAGACCCGGTGGGTTTTCGGCCAGGGCCCGGTCCACCGCGGCCATGGTAGCGGGGCGGGCATAAGTGGTTTTCAGGGTGCCTACGGGGGTAATGACCCGGGCATTTTTTCGGGGTTCATAACGATACGGCAAGCCGGCATCGTTCAGGAAATCGATGAATTCCGCCATGGCGGCCTGGATGGCGTCGATGCCGATGCGCGCGTAGGGGTGCAGGGGTTGGTCGGCGATGAGCTGGCGAATGCCTTCCCATGGGTTGGTCCAGGTCTGACCCGCCGCCACCGGGTGGACACCGAGAAGATCCAACAGTCCGCTGGCAAAGTTGATTTCACCGGTCATGCCCACCTGCACCGTATCGATCCCGCGTCGGGCGGCAAAAAGCGTGGCGGCCATGCCGGCCATGCCTGTGCCGATCACCAGCAATTCACAATGTATTTCCGGTCGGGTGGTGCTCATAAGCTCTCACGGGGCAGGGTTATTGGGGTTAGGGTTCCTGTGGGGTCGCATCGACAGTTTCCAGCCCGAAAAGGCCGCTGTGCATGGCTTCCAGAAGTTCGGCCTGGGCCAGGGAGATGTCCCACAGCAGGGGCTGTTGGCCTCGCCAGCGTTTTTCCAGAAAGGTGCGCAGATCCCGCAACCCCGCATCACCCGTTAGTTCGCCCCGGTCATATAAATAGGCCGCCAGTCGCTGACTGCAAAACGTGCCCTGGCAGGGGCCTTTGCCGATCCGGCTGCGCAGGCCGATGGCGTTGAGGCTGGGTTCGCCGTTCTGGTGGCGGATCGATTCCACGATCTGATCGACAATGCTCTGGGAGACCATTTCGCATTCACACACCAGCATATCATCGGGGTCGTTTTTTCGAACCCAAAGGCTGGGGGTCAATCCCGGTTCGGTCCAGCGAGCGTCCATCGTCTGTGGCAGGGGATCGCTGTGGGTACGGCAGGGGCGACAAATTCCGAGCCGCCGACACACCCGGTCGGCCGTTTTTTCGGCCATCAGGCGGAAGGTGGTGAGCTTGCCCCCGGTAATGGTAATGAAATTCTCCAGTCCGGGATCCTGGTCGGCATGATCGATCAGGGAAAAACCGCGGCTGACACTGCGATCGTCGCCGTCCTCCCCGGAGCTGACCAGGGGGCGTACGCCGCAGTAGGCACGGATATAGCGCGTGGTTGCCAGGTCCGGAATCATGGCGGCCCCCTCATCGATAATGTGGTCCACCTCTTGGATTTCCGGATAAATGATATCCGGGGATTCGCAGCGCTCCGATGTGGTTCCCAAAATGGAGACGGTTCCGCCGGGCACCAGGATGTCGCCGTTCGAGGCCTTGCGCAGGCGGTTGATGACCCGGCGCCCCATACGATGATGGGTGACGAGCAGACTGCCCTTGGAATAGCGCATCCTGATGGGGATCCCGGCCAGGTCCGCCACCTGGCCGGCCCAGGCGCCGGCGGCGTTGACCACCACATCGGCATGCACCTCTGATATCCGGCCGGTCAGGTTGTTGCGCAGCATCACCGCAACGATGCGCCCGGCCTTGATCCGGAAGTCGACCACCTGGGAAAACCGTATCAGCCGGCCGCCGTGCCTTAATGCCTGGGCCATATGGTCCAGCGACAGTTTGAAGGGATCGATGGCCGCGTCGTCCACGGCATAGGCGGCGATCAGGCGATCGGAAAGGCACGGCTCCATCTCCCGGGCCTCGGCAGGCGTCAACGCTTTGCAGGGTATGCCGCTGGCCTGGCACAGCGCAGGAAAATCGGCGATGTAGGTTTCGTCGTCGCCGGCCACGGCGGCAAAAAGGCCGCCGGTGTCTTCGATACAGTGGGGGGCCAGCTGTTTCAGCAGGCGGTTTTCCCGGTGGCATTCGGCGGCCGCCGCCGGGTCGGAGGCAATATAGCGGGCACCGCTGTGCAGCAGGCCGTGATTGGCCCCCGAAGCGCCGGCGTTGATGTCCTGTTTTTCCACCAGGATACATTCGATGCCCCTAAGGGCCAAATCGCGGGCCAGACCAGTCCCGGTAACACCGCCGCCGATAATGAGCACTTGGGTTTCCAATACGGGCCTCGAGTCAAAGGTTTCTGAATCGTTTTTTTCAAATAGCGACAATATCGTTAGGGTGTTTTCTCTTGCGAAAAAAAATCGGTCGTGTTACGGCGTTTAATATCGGCTATAATGCAACCTGTCTCATTAAGATGGCGTCGATGGTAACAAAGACACCTAGATTTGTCACGTAATTTTTCATAAAACGACAATTAGGGCTCGTTTTTTTCTAAAGCGAAAATAGCCAACTGTTTCGATTTGCTGGAGAGTGTTGACGTTATGCCCCCAACCCACCCTGACCAGGATCAAGCCACCCGCAACGGCACAACCGCTCCGGTACGTGAAAGACACAATAAAATCCAGCAGTTGGTGAGAGCCAAGGGGTTTGTCAGCATTGAACAGCTGGCCGCCCACTTCGAGGTCACCCCCCAGACCATTCGCCGGGATATCAATCTTCTGAGCCGTGAGGGTGCCATTCACCGCTATCATGGCGGCGCAGGCCTGCCTCCCAGCACCGAGAATGTGGCCTATACCCAGCGCAAAGTGCTCTGTCTCAAGGAGAAAGAGCAGATTGCCCGCATGGTGGCGGCCCATATACCGGATCACGCTTCTTTGTTCATCAATATCGGCACCACCACCGAAGAAATCGCCAAACTCCTCTGCGGCCACGAACGGCTGCGGGTCATTACCAACAGCTTGAACGTCGCATCGATTCTGGCCGGCAACGAAAACTTCGAGATTATCGTGGCCGGCGGACTGGTGCGCCCCCGGGACGGTGGTATCGTGGGGCCCCTGACCATTGATTTCATCCAGCAGTTCCGGGTGGATTTCGGCATCATCGGTATCAGTGGCGTCGACCTGGACGGAACCCTGCTGGATTTCGACTATCGTGAAGTCCGGGCCGCCCGGGCCATCATCGACAATTCCCGCAAAGTTTTCCTGGCGGCCGATCACACCAAGTTCGGTCGCAATGCCATGGTGCGTTTGGGCAGCATCAGCGAGATCGATGCCCTATTTACCGATCGTCAGCCGACGGAATCGCTGGTGGAGGTTTTGAATGCCGGGGCAGTGGAACTGCATGTGGCCGGCCCGAGCACCCCCTTGGAGAATGGGAATAATTCGTTTGGATAGGGAAAAAGTGAAAATGTATTTTCACTTGCGAAAACATATCGCCTGTGCTAAATGAGCATAAGCGCTTAATGTCGTTGCAGATTGGGCATCCTGTGCACCGCGTTTGTGCCCGGCAGGGCTGAAACAGACAACCGCCAGCAAAGGGAGCGTTTATGGGCTTGGTGCTTCGAAACGTCGATAAAGTCGTCGACGGCGAAACCCATCTCAAGGGAATCAACCTCGCCTTCGAAACCGGATCCCGCAACGTTTTTCTGGGCCGTACCCTGGCCGGCAAGACGTCTCTGCTGCGCATCCTTGCCGGGCTGGACCGTCCCACCCGGGGCCAAATCCTGGTGGACGATGTGGATGTTACCGGTGTTTCGGTGCGCAAGCGCGGCGTAGCCATGGTCTACCAGCAGTTTATCAACTACCCTTCCCTCACCGTTTACAAGAACATCGCTTCGCCGCTGTTGCGCAGCGGCATGAAGAAAGCGGACATCGATCGGCGCGTGCGCGAAACCGCCGAAATTCTTCATCTTGAAGATCTTCTGGAGCGGTTGCCGGCCGAGCTGTCCGGCGGTCAGCAGCAGCGCACGGCCATCGCCCGGGCGTTGGTCAAAGATGCCAAACTGCTCCTCCTGGACGAACCCCTGGTCAATCTGGATTATAAGCTGCGGGAAGAGCTGCGGGAAGAATTGCAGGATATTTTCAGGCAGCGCGAGGCCATCGTGGTCTATACCACCACCGAGCCGGCGGAAGCCCTGATGCTGGGCGGCGACATCGTCGTCCTGGACGAGGGCTGCGTCCTGCAGGCGGGTCCCACCCCCGAGGTCTATCGTCATCCGGCCACCCTGCGCGTGGCGGAAGTGTTCAGCGACCCGCCGATCAATTATCTGAGCGGGCGGATCCATGACAATGCTGTTTATCTGGGGTCCGGTTCCGATGAACCCGTCCAAGGTATTACCAGGTCTCTTCCGGATGGTCCATATCGTTTTGGCGTTCGCTCCCACCATCTCTTTCTCAGGCCGACCGGCGAGCGTGACATTGAAATCCAGGCGAAGGTAACCCTATCTGAAATCAACGGCTCTGAGACGTTTCTACATGTGACCTACGACGACGCACCGCTCGTGGTCCAGGAAAACGGGGTCCATAAATTTAAAATCGGAAGCGCTATCAAGATTTATGTGAACCCGGACCGGTTTTTTGTTTACGACGAAGCGGGCATGCTGGTGGACTCGCCCGATCGCTGACGCCCGTTGTCATGTTCCAACTTGGAGACGCATAAATGGCGCGCATCGATCTCAAGAACATCGCTCACAGTTATCATGCCAAACCCAAAGAGCCCGGGGACTATGCCCTCAAACATATTCACTCCACCTGGGAGGAGGGGGGCGCCTATGCGCTGCTGGGACCTTCCGGCTGCGGCAAAACCACGCTGCTCAATATTATCTCCGGGCTGCTGACCCCCAGCGAAGGGCGGGTGCTTTACGATGGTCGCGACGTGACCGATCTGCCCCCGGAAAAGCGCAACATTGCCCAGGTCTTTCAGTTTCCGGTGCTCTACGACACCATGACGGTGTTCGACAACCTGGCCTTTCCGCTGAAAAACAGAGGCTTCAAGATGGCCGAGATTACCCCGCGGGTGCGGGAGATCGCCGATATCCTGGACTTGACGCCCTTTCTTGATAAGCGGGCCGCCGGCCTGACGGCCGATGCCAAGCAGAAAATTTCCCTGGGGCGGGGGCTGGTGCGCAGCGACGTGGCGGCCATCCTGTTCGACGAGCCCCTGACGGTCATCGATCCCCAGTTGAAATGGCAGCTGCGCTGCAAACTCAAAGAAATTCATGAACAGCTCAAGCTGACCCTGGTGTATGTCACCCACGACCAGGTGGAAGCCCTCACCTTCGCCGACCAGGTTATTGTGATGTATGAGGGGGAAATCGTGCAGATCGGTACGCCGGAGGAGCTTTTTGAAAACCCTCGGCACAAATTCGTGGGCTATTTCATTGGAAGTCCCGGCATGAATTTCCTGCCGTGTTCCCTTGAAGGCCGGCAGGCCAGGGTCGGCGGGGTGACCATCGCTTTGTCCCCGGAAACGGCGGCCCTGGGGGCCAAGGCCGAGGGCGAGTTGGAGGTGGGTATCCGCCCCATGCACCTGGAGGTCCATGGGGCGGCCGTGGACGGCGGGGTACCGGTCACAGTGAAATCCGTGGAGGATCAGGGCAGCTTCAGGATTCTGACGGCCATGCTCAATGGCCACACGGTGCGGGCGCGTTTGCCGGAAGGCCGTCCGGTGCCGGAAACTCAGGCCTGGCTGAGGTTTCCGCCTGAACGGACCAAACTTTTTGCGGAAGAACGGCTGGTGGTATAGGGAGATTACGCCATGGAAAAATGGGCCGATAACAAGGCATGGTTCCTGGTTCTGCCGGTGTTTGTGGTCGTGGCCTTCAGTGCCATCATACCCTTGATGACCGTCGTCAACTATTCCGTCCAGGACATTTTCGGCCCGGGCAATGCCGTCTTCGTGGGGACGGAATGGTTCGAGCAGATGCTGACGGATCATCGCCTGCACGATGCCCTGTGGCGCCAGTTTTTATTTTCCGGCTTGGTTCTTCTGATTGAAATCCCCCTTGGTATCCTCATTGCCCTGGCCATGCCCAAAAAGGGCTGGGGGGTTTCCGCCAGTCTGGTCACCCTGGCCATCCCCCTGCTCATCCCCTGGAACGTGATCGGCACCATCTGGATCATTTTTACCCGGCCGGACATCGGGTTGTTTGGGGTGGGGATCAACAGTTTGGATCTCCTGGAGGTGCCCTTTGACCATACCGCCCGTCCATCTTACGCTTGGGTCACCCTGATGGCCATGGAGGTGTGGCACTGGACACCTTTGGTGGCGCTGCTTTGCTATGCCGGGTTGCGCGCCATTCCGGAGGCGTATTATCAGGCGGCCAAAATTGACGGGGCTTCGGCCTGGGCGGTCTTCCGCTACATCCAACTGCCCAAGATGAGGGGGGTGCTCACCATTGCGGTGCTCCTCCGCTGGATGGACAGCTTTCTTATCTACGCGGAGCCTTTCGCCCTGACCGGTGGCGGTCCCGGCAACTCGACCACCTTTCTGTCCATCTATCTGGTCAAACTGGCGACCGGCCAATTCGATCTGGGGCCGGCCGCCGCCTTTTCCCTAATCTATTTTCTGATCGTTCTCCTGTTCAGTTTCATTTTTTACCAGGCCCTGCTGAACGTTGGCAAAGGAGAAAAAGCCTCATGAGAGTGCGCAAACGCTATATCGCCCTATTTTTCTATTTTCTGGTGCTCGTCGTGCCGATTTACTGGATGCTCAACATGTCCCTGCGCAGCAATGCCGATATCCTGGGCACCTTCTCCCTCTACCCTTCCCACCTGACCTTTAAAAACTACATCAAGGTGTTTACCGATCCCACCTGGTACTCGGGGTATATCAACGCCATTATCTATGTCACCCTGAATACCCTCATGTCCCTGGCCTTTGCGCTGCCGGCCGCCTATGCTTTTTCGCGCTATAAATTTCTTGGTGACGGGCAGATGTTTTTCTGGCTGCTGACCAATCGCATGGCGCCGCCGGCGGTTTTTCTGCTGCCCTATTTTCAGCTCTACTCCACGGTGAACCTGATCGATACCCATATCGCGGTGGCGCTGGCCCATTGCCTTTTCAACGTGCCCCTGGCGGTGTGGATTCTGGAGGGATTCATGTCCGGCATCCCCAAGGAGATCGATGAAACCGCCTTCATTGACGGCTATTCTTTTCCGCGGTTTTTCTTCACCCTGTTTATACCGTTGATTAGGGCGGGCGTTGGTGTCACCGCCTTTTTCTGTTTCATGTTCAGCTGGGTCGAGCTGCTGTTTGCCCGGACCCTTACGGTCACCGAGGCCAAGCCGATTGTCGCCACCATGACCCGCACCATCAGTGCCACCGGTCTGGACTGGGGACTGCTGGCCGCCAACGGCATCCTTACCATTGTTCCGGGTGCCCTGGTCATTTGGTTCGTGCGCAATCATCTGGCCAAGGGTTTTGCGCTCGGTCGTGTCTAAAAGGAAATCACCATGCGTTTCGAATGGATGTACTGGACGGTCCCGACGGCGATCTTTTTTATCACCATTTTTTTGATGATCACCGGCATGTTCATCTGGGAACTGGTATCACCCACCGTCGAGCGTCGTGGTTTCCTGAGAGTTCCGATCACCCGGGGCACGCGTTTCTTTATCGGACTGTTGGGCGCCGCCTACATTCATCTGGCCTGGCTCGGCCTGACGGATGCGAGCCTTTGGGTTGCGCTTCCCATCTCTGCTGTTTGGATGTTTGTTGTGATGCGCTGGGGCTAACCCACCGCGCCGGCCCTGCTACCGGTCCGGATGATTCCCCAGTGATCCATTGTTGTTTCAACCGGTTTCAGCCTTGAGGACGAATTTCTATCGTCCGGCGACTAGAGCCTTCGCGCTGGCGATACCGTCCCGAAAGTCACATTCCTACCGCTTGAAGGCATAAAGGAGGAACCCCATGAAAGTGCAACTGCAAAAGACAATGCTGCTGGCAATGGCATTGGCACTGGTGTTCGCTGTGGCAGCGGGTCCGGCCATGGCGAGCATGGATGCCGCCAAGAAGTGGGTGGACGAGGAATTTCAGCCATCGACCCTATCCAAAGCGGAACAGATGAAGGAGATGGAGTGGTTCATGAAGGCGGCCACGCCGTTTAAAGGCATGAACATCAAGGTCGTTTCCGAGACCATTCCGACCCATGAATACGAGGCCAAGGTGTTGGCCAAGGCCTTTGAAGAGATTACGGGCATCCGCGTCTCCTTCGACTTGATCCAGGAAGGCGACGTCATTGAAAAGTTACAGACCCAGTGGGCTTCGGGCCAGAATATCTACGATGCCTGGATCAACGATTCGGACCTCATCGGTACCCACGCCCGCTACGGTTATGTGGTGCCCCTGAGCGATTTTATGGCCGACGAGGGCAAAGATGTGACCCTGCCGACCCTGGATGTGGATGATTTCATGGGCAAGTCGTTCACCACCGGGCCGGATGGCAAGCTTTACCAGTTGCCGGACCAACAGTTTGCCAACCTCTACTGGTTCCGTTATGACTGGTTCAAACGCGAAGATTTTCGCAAAGAGTTCAAGAAGATCTATGGGTATGACCTGGGCGTCCCGGTGAACTGGTCGGCCTATGAAGACATTGCCGAGTTTTTCACCGAACATGTTCGTGAAATCGACGGCAAGGCGGTCTTCGGTCACAACGACTACGGCAAAAAAGCACCGGATCTGGGCTGGCGTTTTACGGATGCCTGGCTGTCCATGGCCGGGGCCGGTGACAAAGGGATTCCCAATGGCAAGCCCGTCGATGAATGGGGTATCCGGATGGAAGGATGCGTGCCCGTGGGCGCCACTGTGGCGCGCGGGGGTGCCGCCAACGGCCCGGCAGCAAAATATGCTCTGCGTAAATACATGGAATGGCTGAGAAAATATGCCCCTCCGGGCAGTCTTGGCATGGATTTCTACACTTACCTGCCCTTCCTGGCCAACGGCAGTGTGGCCCAGCAGATCTTCTGGTACACGGCTTTTCTGCCCAGCATGGTCGAACCCGGCCCAACGGTCAATGAAGACGGAACGCCTAAATGGCGCATGGCGCCTTCTCCCCATGGCCCGTATTGGGAAGAGGGCATGAAGCTGGGCTACCAGGATTGCGGTTCATGGACGTTCATGAAGAGCACGCCTCTGGAACGCCGCAAGGCGGCTTGGCTTTTTGCCCAGTTCTGCGTGGCCAAGACCACCTCCCTCAAAAAGGCCCATGTCGGGCTGACGCCCATCCGGGACAGCGATATCCGTCATGAATCCTTCACCGAGCGGGCCCCCAAACTGGGCGGCCTGGTGGAATTCTACCGCAGCCCGGCCCGGGTGGCCTGGACCCCCACCGGCGTCAATGTGCCCGACTATCCCAAGCTGGCTCAGCTGTGGTGGCAGAATATCGGCGAGGCCGTCTCCGGCGAGGTTACCGTGGATACCGCCATGGACAATCTGGCCAAAGAGATGGACAGGGTGCTGCAGCGCATTGCCCGTTCCAAAACCCAGGGCGAGTGCGGCCCCAAGCTGAATCCCCAAAAGGATGAATCTTATTGGTTGAACAAGCCCGGATCGCCCAAGGCCAAACTGGCCAATGAAAAACCCCAGGGCGAAACCGTCGATTACGACAAGCTGATCGAAGCCTGGCGGGCGGGACGGGTCAAATAGTAAGGATGCACGGCACCGCAGGTTGATTTCGGCTGCCGTTGTAGAGCCTTATCATCAAAAAAAGCGGGCTACAGATCATGCTGTAGCCCGCTTTTGTATCCCTGATAGAAGGTTTTCAGTATTCCGAATAGACCAGATCCTGCCAGTTTTGGGGATCGTTCAGGCGGGCTTCGATATCCACATTGAAAAAATCGGCACAAGGCTTGAAAATATCCGCATTGACGGCCTGCACCTTGCGGGCGGCGTCAAGGACAATGGCCACGGCATTGGGGGTCAACCGGCCCAGAGGCTGCCGGCAGCCGCCGCAGGGCATGCCCAGAATGGCCATCAGGGCCTTGATGGCACTGGGGTTGCGGAAACGGGCGGTCACCGTGCCAAAGGGTGTTTTTTCGGTGGTCGATACCGTAACCAGACCGAAAAGCGGCATGAGGTCATGACAAAGCGCTTCGGCCTGATCCTTTTTTTGCGACGCCAGCAGCTGCACGAGCTGGGTGACTGCGGCGGGGGCCACATTGGAGATGACGGAGATCACCCCGGCGGCATGGATGTCGGGATCTGTCATCATGTCGAACGTCATGCCGTCGTCACCGGATAAAATGGTGAAATCCGGTCCGCAGCAGGTACGGGTGCGTTTCATATTGGCAAGGTTGCCGGTGGCTTCCTTGACGCAGCAAACGTTCTGGTATTGCTGGCTCAGGAGCCCCAGGTCTTCGGGGAGCAATTGGGTTCCGGTGCGGCCCGGGATCACGTAGGGGATCACCTGCAGGTCCGGATAGGCGGCTGCAATGGGTGCCACGTATTCCCGACGGATTTCCATGGAACTGGGTCCATTATAATAAGGATCCACCAAGAGGACGGCATCGACACCGGCATCGGCCGCGTGCCGCGTGGCTTCCAGTGCTTCCCGGGTATTGTTGCTGCCGGTGCCGGCGATACAGAGGCTCTTGCCTTTGGTCTGCTTGGCGATGCGTTCGACAATCTGGTTGTGTTCATTCCATGACAAGGCCGGGCTTTCCCCGGTGGTTCCGACGGCCAGAACCCCCGTGATGCCGCTGGTGATCTGGAAATCGACCAGCCTTTCCAGCCCGTCATAGTCCACCCCATCGCCGCTGAAGGGGGTGATAATGGCGGTATAACAACCTGATTGCATGATAGCCTCCTTGATTCAATGAGGTTTAAGCGTATCCATCCATAATCGGCATCTTTGGGCCCCGAGCGGGGTTTTCACTCTTTTGAAATCCTCGCAATAGTCCACTATTCCTGCGGTTTCCACCCACCGCAAGGAATAGATCAGACGGGACAAATCGCTCAGGCCTTGCTCGAAACCAAAACCTACCGTTGGTGGGTGGATACGATAGAGTCGATTGCCTGAAAAGGTCCAAGTCCCCGAGAGGTAAAGAAATGTAGAGGTCGTGTCAAGCAAAAAGCGCGGTGAAGGCTTTGTTTTGATGGTAGAATTCGGCCTTTTTGCTTGACAGGAAAGGGTATGGCGTATTACCGGTGCCATTTTTACTCGAATGGACGCGGTTTTCACGAAGCGCTCGATTCGGCGATTCGATCATGATGAGGTTGCCAAAATGGATAAAGCTCGGAATGCACAAGAATATATTGCCCAACAGCGTCAGGCCATTGCCGCGAACCCGGATTGTGGAACCTCCCACTACAATTTGGCCGTGGCCCTCATGGGCATAGAGGAATTTAAGGAAGCGGAAACGGAACTGCTGGCGGCGATCGATTGCAGCCCCAGCCTGGCCGAAGGCTATGTCCAGTTGGGGGCGCTGTGCCTGCGTCGGGGCGACATGGAGGGCTGCCTGAAATGGAACCAGCAGGCGGTCAAAATGAGACCGGGATTTTCCGAAGGGCACGGCAACATCGGCTTCGTGCATTTGCAGATGGGGAATGTCGATGACGCCATTGTCTCCCTGAAACGCGCCACGCATTTCAATTTCCGCTACGTCCAGGCCTTCGCTTCCCTGGCCACGGCCCACCTGATGAAGGGCGAGGTGGAAGAAAGCATCGAGGCCAATCAGCAGGCCCTGAAGATCGAGCCGGATTTTCCCATCGCGCACAACAATCTGGGCATTGCTTATATGGAAAAAGGGGATTTTGACAAGGCCATCGAGCATATCGATCGGGCGGCGGCCCTTGGGTATGAGGTTGCCCCGCAAATTCTGGACGAATTGAAACCTTATCGCCAATCTTGATAGGCCGGGGCCGGAACGGACCCGGCATGACCAGGGGAAATGCCATCGAGATCCGTTATCGCATTACCGGCTATGCAGGGTTCATCGACCCGGACCACGCCTTGTGGCCCAGTCCGCTGCCGGCTATTCGCAAAACAGTTTCTGGAGACGGTTCCGCCCCCGGGGCGGAACCGCCCATCGTCACCCACGCCGACTATTTTCAGGCGGTGCACGCCTATCTTGATGGTACCGGCCGTGCCCACCTCCACCAGGCCCTCGCCGCGCACGTCACCCCGGATACCGCATCTGCCCCCAGCGCCGTGACGGTCACGCTCGAGAAGCATGGTGAGTTCTATCATCCGGCGCGCATCACCATCCCGGTCGGCGGGAACGCCATTTCGCTGGTGTTGAATGTTGCCGTGACCCCGATCGGTGGTGTTTGTATGACCAGTGAACGGGACGCTCTCCGGCGGGTGTCTCCCCGACTCCCTCCGGGCCGCCTGCCCACGGTCTACGGTCACGCCGCGGTTCCGGGGCCCGGCGGCCTGTCCATCGAGATGTTTATGGCGGACTGGTTTGACGATTTTCATGAATTCCACCTGTCCATCGATCCCCGGGATGGGCGTCAAGGAATGGTGGTCTGGGATACGACGGCCGCGCCCTATTTCCTCTCCCCGGGGCAAGAGGACGAAATCCATCGGCAGACGGCCTATTTGTTGACCCGTGCGTTTGATCCCGCGACAACCGAGCAGATTTATCCCTGGCACCACGCGGCGGGCGATTTTGTGGCCCGGATCCAGGGGGCGGACCCCGAGGTACGGCTTATTACCACCCGCCAGTATGCCCCGACCCTGGAAGGGCCTGACGGTGACCCGGATCAGGAAACGCGGCTGATGGCGCTGTTCGTCTTCTTTCTGAATCTGACCCTGCGCAACCGGATCGACCGTTTGGACGGCACCGGCCAGCCGGCCTGGGCCGGGGAAAGGGCCCTGCCGGCAACGGTGCGTGGTTTCTTTGACGCCTTGGACGGGGGGCTGGCAACTGAAATCAAGGCCCTTATGGGAGCGCATCGTGCCGGGGAACTGGTGGCGGTCCTTGCACATGTGGCGGAGCGTTATCGCCTTATGCCGATGGAAAGTGATTTGCTCGAAGCCCACCTGGAAGCCCATGGTAACCGGCTGCACGAAGTGCTTCAGGAGTGGCTCTAAGGTGATTGTGAGCCCCGATTTCAGAGGCCTTTTCTGGAACGGTGGCGAGTCGGGTTGGTTCGTCGAAAAACCACAAGATAGGGGGGTTGAGTGGATAGGATTCACAAGATAAATGGATTCTGGTGGGATAGCGCCCTTAACCCCGTGAAACCATGCTTTTTTATTGACAAGAATACCGTTTAATTCTATATCAAACGACTTAATGGTTTGCCCGAATATGCCCTAGAAACGCATTGCCATATACGATAAATCGATATTGAGAGGAGGTGAAGTAAACCGAATTTTGGATGAATGGAAATCGATTTCAATGAAGTCCAGGTAGTTAAATAATTTCATAACTGGAGGTATGACGATGGCAAAACACGCAACGCCTTTGTTGGACCAGCTGGAAACTGGGCCGTGGCCCAGCTTCGTGTCCGACTTGAAGCAGCAGGCCGAAGTTCGCGCCAAAAACGCGGAGAACATTGAATTTCAGATTCCCCAGGACGTGGTGGAAGACCTGCTGGGTATTCTGGAACTCTCTTATGCAGACGGCACCACCCACTGGAAGCATGGCGGCATCGTGGGCGTTTTCGGTTACGGCGGCGGCGTCATCGGCCGGTACTGTGACCAGCCGGACAATTTCCCCGGTGTGGCCCATTTTCACACCATGCGCGTGAACCAACCCGGCGGCAAATTCTACACCACCGAGTATCTGCGCCAGCTCTGTGACCTTTGGGATTTCCGTGGCAGCGGGATCACCAACATGCACGGCTCCACCGGCGACATCATCTTCCTGGGGACCACCACCCCGCAGCTGGAAGAAGTGTTTTATGAACTGACCCACAATTTTAACCAGGACCTGGGCGGCTCCGGCTCCAACCTGCGGACCCCGGCTGACTGTGTGGGCCAGGCCCGCTGTGAATATGCCTGCTACGACACCCAGGCGCTGTGCTACACCCTGACCCAGGAATACCAGGACGAACTCCATCGTCCGGCCTTCCCCTACAAGTTCAAATTCAAGTTTGACGGTTGCCCCAACTGCTGCGTGGCCTCTATCGCCCGGGCCGACCTGTCCTTTATCGGTACCTGGAAAGACGACATCAAAATCGACCAGGAAGCGGTTCAGGCTTACATCGGCGGCGAGTTCCCACCCAACGCCGGGGCGCATTCCGGCCGTGATTGGGGCCCCTTCGACATCCAGAAAGAGGTCATCGACCTGTGCCCCACTGACTGCATGTGGATGGAAGACGGCAAACTGAAGATCGACAACAAAGAATGTACCCGCTGCATGCACTGCATCAACGTCATGCCGCGCGCCCTGCGGATCGGCGACGACCGCGGCGTGTCCATCCTGGCGGGTGCCAAGGCCCCCATCCTCGATGGCGCCCAAATGGGTTCCCTGCTGGTGCCTTTCGTCAAGGTGGAAGATCCCTATGACGACATCAAGGAAGTTATCGAAAACATCTGGGACTGGTGGATGGAAGAAGGCAAGAACCGCGAACGTCTCGGTGAGCTCATGAAACGTCAGGGCTTCCAGAAACTGCTCGAAGCCACCGGAATCGACCCGGTGCCGCAGCATGTTAAAGAACCGCGCACCAACCCCTACATCTTCTGGAAAGAAGACGAGGTGGAAGGCGGCTGGGACCGTGACATCAACGAGTACCGTAAACACCATCAGAGATAAGGGGGACGCACCATGGCATTTGTTTCTTCAGGTTACAATCCTGACAAACCGATGGAAAACCGGATCACCGATATTGGTCCGAAAAAATACGATCAGTTCTATCCGGCCGTCGTCGCCAAGAACAAAGGCAAATGGCTGTATCATGAATACCTGAAACCGGGTGTCCTGGTCCACGTGGCCGAATCCGGGGACGAGGTCTACACGGTCCGCTGCGGCGGGGCCCGCCTCATGAGCACCACCCACATCCGTGAAATCTGCGAGATCGCCGAAAAGCACTGCGACGGCCACCTGCGCTTCACCACGCGCAACAACATCGAGTTCATGGTGGACAGCAAGGACAAAGTCGAGCCACTGCTCCAGGATCTGGAAAGCCGCAAGTTTGACGGCGGCAGCTTCAAGTTCCCGGTGGGCGGCACCGGTTCCGGTATCACCAACATCATCCACACCCAAGGCTGGATCCATTGCCACACCCCGGCCACGGACGCTTCCGGTACGGTCAAGGCGACCATGGACGAGGTCTTTGCCGACTTCCAGAACCACCGCATGCCGGCCCACCTGCGCATCTCCATGGCCTGCTGCCTGAACATGTGCGGCGCCGTGCACTGCTCGGATATCGCCATCCTGGGCTACCACCGCAAACCGCCCATGCTGGATCATGAATATCTGGACAAGATGTGTGAAATTCCGCTGGCCATCGCCGCCTGCCCCACCGCCGCCATCAAACCGGCCAAGGTGGAAATCAATGGCGAAAAGGTCAACAGTGTGGCCGTGAAAGAAGAACGCTGCATGTTCTGCGGCAACTGCTACACCATGTGCCCCTCCATGCCGCTTTCCGACAAGGAAGGTGACGGCATCGTCCTGATGGTGGGTGGCAAGGTCTCCAACCGCATCAGCGCGCCGAAGTTCTCCAAGGTCGTTGTGGCCTTCCAGCCCAACAACACCCCGCGCTGGCCGGAAATGACCGAAACCATCAAGCACATCATCGAGGTCTATGCGGCCGACGCCAACAAGTACGAACGTCTGGGCGAGTGGGCTGAACGGATTGGCTGGGAGCGTTTCTTCGAGAAATGTGACCTGCCCTTTACCCACCACCTGATCGACGACTTCCGTGATCCGGCGTACTACACCTGGCGTCAGACGAGCCAGTTCAAGTTCTAGACCGGCTTCAGGGATGCATACTAATGGCCGGGGCATGGTTTCAATTGCATGCCCCGGCAACTTAGGAAAGAAGGTACCTCATGGCTATGGACTATGAAGAGGCGAAAACCAAAGTAGTCGAAGGTCTGACCAAGAAGCTCAAATCCAAAAGCAAGTTCTACTTCAACGATATATCCAAAATTCTCGAAATGAAGCCCCGTGAGGCCAAAAAGATCGTCAACAAGCTCGTTACGGACGGCGTCCTGGAATACTGGTCCAGCGGCAGCACCTCCATGTACGGTTTGCCGGGTACCGGCAAGCAGGCCGGTGCCGAACACGAAGACTAAGCCATCGCCGGTCGATTTATAGCATTGATTTGATAAACCGTTACGCTATCACCGGGGTAACGGAATGCGATGATTTATACACTCAGGGCGAAAGGTGGGGCGTTCCATAAAACGGCTCCTGCTTTTCGCCTTTGTGCTTGCTAAAGCGGCATAACGATAGGCCTTCATTGCGAGGTCGTAAGGTTAACCTATGGCTGACCCTCACAACAACACCCCGGGTGTCGTGGTCGGTGCCCTGCGGGGCGGCTCCGGCAAAACCATCGTGTCCATCGGTCTGATTGCGGCCCTTTCATCCTCGGGACACCGTGTGGCCCCCTTCAAAAAAGGGCCGGATTATATCGATGCCGGCTGGCTGTCCATGGCAGCACAGGCACGCCCCTGCTACAATCTGGATACCTATCTGATTGACGAACGCCGCATCCTGCAGACCTACACCCAGCACAGCCGCAACTGCGACATGGCCGTTATCGAGGGCAATCGCGGCATTTACGACTGCATCAACACAAGTGGCGGAACCAGCACGGCGGAATTGTCCAAGCTGTTGGGGCTGCCCATCCTGCTGATTATCGATGGTACCAAAACCACTCGCACCATGGCGGCCGTGGTGGCCGGGTGCAGCCAATTCGACCCCTCCGTGCACATCGGCGGGGTCATCCTCAACCGCATTGCCGGAGCACGCCACGAAGGGATCCTGCGGCGCAGCATCGAAGAACATTGCGGTATACCGGTTCTGGGCGCCATCCCCAAGTTGCGCCAGCAACGCTTTCCCGAACGCCATATGGGGCTGGTCCCCACGCCGGAGCATGAATGGGCCTTACCCGCCATTGCGGCGGCGGCGGAAGTGGCCCGCAACCACATCGATCTCGAAGCGGTGATCCGCATGGCGCAAGACGCGACGCCTTTGGAGACAGCGCCGGAATCTGGCGCCGCACCGGAAAAGCAGGTTGTGGCTTCCAACGCCAAGGCACCCACCATCGCGGTATTGCGGGATAGTGCGTTTCAATTCTATTATCCGGAGAACCTGGAGGCGTTGGAAGCCGCCGGGGCCCGGCTGGTATATCTCAGCCCTCTGGGAAACGACGCTATCCCGGATATCGATGCCATGTATATCGGGGGCGGATTTCCCGAAACCCATGCGGTCGAATTAGCGGGCAATCAGAGGTTTCGCGATCGTCTTAAGGACCTGGCGGATGACGGCCTGCCGATTTATGCGGAGTGCGGCGGTTTGATGTTTTTGGGGGAAAGTCTGACGCTCGAGGACAGGACCTATACCATGACCGGTATTCTGCCGGTAACCTTCGGGTTTTCCAAGCGCCCCCAGGGTCACGGCTATACCGTTTTGGAGGTGACCGGCAAAAACCCCTATTTCCCCCGGGGCATCACCCTGAAGGGACACGAGTTCCATTATTCCAGTGCATTGGAATGGAGAGGATCTGCAGACGACCTGGCCTACACCATGACCCGCGGGGCCGGCCTGGTCAACGGCAAGGACGGCCTGTGCTACAAAAACGTCCTCGCCACCTACACCCATCTGCACGCTTCCGGTACTCCGGAATGGGCCCCTGCCCTGGTGGCCAAAGCCCGGGAATACCAATCCGGAAAATAGAGATGTCGCGCCCTGCCGTTTCTTTATTTGATTTCTGCAAATAGAAAAAGGCGGGGAAACGTTTCCCCGCCTTGAAATTTAAACAGCTAAGACGGACTTACTTTTTGGTCTTGGGATGGCACTTGGAGCAGGATGCGGGTGCTGCCTTGGACTTGTTTTCCTTGTTCCATTTCTTGTGGCAGCCGATGCAGTTGTCATGGACAGCCTCGGCATGGTATTCCCGCGCCAGCTTATCGGTTTCGGTCTTTTTGAGTTTTTTGGCCCGCCATTCCTTTTTCAGTTCTTTGGGCACCTGGCCGGGTTTGCTGTGGCACTCGATGCAAGCTTTGACGTCGTCACCTTCTTTGAGCGAGGTGAGCGGCTGACCCTTGTCGTCGTGGTGGCAGTCGCCGCAGGCGGCACCGTAATCGGTTGCGTGTTTTTTGTGGGTAAATTCGACGATACCCTTGGTGTGTTTTTCATAGGCCGGGTTTTGCATCGTAATGACGTCGGCCACTTCGGTGGCGGCCTGCAGTCCCCCTGCCATGAAGACACAGGCAATACCGACTAGTGTGAGTGTGAACAACAGCTTTTTGAGCTTCATAGGACCCTGATACCTCCTTGCAAAAGGTTAATTTTCCTTCTTCCCCAAGCTGTCTCCCCTATCAGATTCGGGTATGGCTGTCAATGTTGCAAGCCATACGGGGCGGGGATTTGAAGCGTATTCGTCTCTTCCCAATAGTCCTTTTACAGCATAAGGACGAATGCCCCACCGGTTTTGTCGACGCAGGAATCTAAAAAAGTGGCCGATTGACGGGTCAGTTGATTTTGAGTTCCGTGCCGACCTTGGTGGCGATGGTTTGATGCTGGGCGCGGAAGTCGTCCAGCTGTGCCAACAACGGCGCAATACGATTTTTTTCCTGGTCCACATATTCGTAGAGCGGCAAAAAATTGCGGTCAATGTCGTCATAGATCAGACTCAACCGCTGGGACAGGCGGTCAGTCAGTTCGGCTTCGAATCGGGCTTTCCCTTCGGCCAGGCTTTCCTGGAACTGCTGGATCAAACGGCCCTTGCGGACAAACAGCACCCCGCCGGCCAAAAAGAGACCGACACCGGTTAAGAGCCCCCCGGTGATGTCAAAAAATAGTCCGTGGGTGACGGTCAGCAGAAAGGCGCCCAGGGCGGTCAGGGCACTGCCCCCTACCAGGGACGGGGCCATGTTGTCCGAATCTTTGACCACATCGGTGGCAAAGTGCTCTTCCATGACGGATTCGGCCATTTTGGCCCGTACCGTGGCAATGACGTCCATACGCCGTCGGTCGATCCTGAGGAGCAGGTCGTCACCCTTCAGCCGATGCCCTTCTACCTCATCCAGTTCATCCAGCAGATACCTAAGGAGTTGATGCAATCCCTCGAGAAAATGGTCGGCCCCCTCTTCGGCCAGTGCGTCGATTTTGGCTTGGAGCGCCTTTTCGAAGTCGTTTTGGATACCTGTCAGCCAGTTTTTGATCGATGTTTTGCGTCCCAGCGTGGAGCGGATGGATTTTCCAAACAACTTGCCGATGGCCAGTCCCTGGCTGAACCGGTCGGTGGCCTGGTGGGCAGCGGCATCGTAGGCTTCCGTCAGGCGCTGAATCAGGGTGCGCAGTTCATAAGCTGATTGCTGATGACCGCTCTCCAGGCGCGTGCGAATAGTGGCCACAACGGCCTCGTCGGACTGGAATTGCTCCCGGCGCTGGGCCAAAGCCAGATCCACCTGTTCCAGTACCTGGGAGGCGCTTTCGAGAATGGAGGACAGCTTGAGGTGGTAGTGGCGCCCTCCGGTGACTGTCTGCCGGATGAAGCGGCGCACCTGGTCAAAGCCGCTGTCGGGTTGTTGCTGAAGCTCGCGTTCCGCGGAGGTGGCAAAAATGCGGGGCTGTTCGATGCCTTTTTGGATGGCCAGCTCCCGGACCCGGGTCATGTTGGTTTCGATTTCATCGGGACGGGCCAGGTCCGCCTGCTGAAGGATGAAGACGGTGCGTTTGCGCCAGTCTTCCCGGATGTAGTCCAGCAAATCCCAGGCGGACTGGGTATAGGGGTTTTTTGCCTGGAAGACCATCAAGACGAGATCGCTATTGGGGATAAAGTTGCGGGTGATCTCCTGATGGTTTTCAATGACCGTGTTGGTGCCGGGGGTGTCGACAATGGCAATGGTTTTGAGGATCTCCAAAGGTCGTCCAACCTTTTTCAGAAATGGCCGTATCGCATCCTCGTAAGGGGTTTCCGAATGGACGATCTCCTGGATGACATCCGTACAGGGAGCCGCGTCCACCGGGCAGATATTTTCCCCGAGAAGCGCGTTGATAAAACTGCTTTTCCCGGATTTGACCTCTCCTACCACCACAAAAAGAAAGGGTTCGTTCAGCCCGGAGCGAAGCTCACTGACGATGGACGGCAGGTTCGGGCTGCCCAGATCGTGGGTATAGGCATGCAGATCCTTGAGAAACCGTTCCAGATGGTCCTTGAGGATGATAAAACGGTCATCGATAATCGGGTGTTTCATGAAGAGGGCGCTCCCCTAGTGGATCGGATGATCGACTTGTCAGGCTATGACACAGGGTCCAAAAAGGCAAAGCAAATTTTTTTGGCAAGGCTGCCGGGCGGATCGCAGGACATGGCGTAGGCCACGGGCAGGAAAGCGGCTAACCGTTCGCGTCCGGGGTAAGAGCACCGCTTTGTTGTCGATAATTCCTGTAAAGCCTTGGGCTGATTCGGGTGAAGCGGTCGAAATCGGCCATCAGCTCAAACCCGGGAATCAATGCCCGCACCACGGGAATATCAAGGTCCCGGCGGGTCAATTCCACGTAGACGGGCTGGATATGATTGGCCGCCAGAAGGGATTCAAGCCGGTGCAAATCGCTCGTCGGGTTGCCGGAAGTGTAATCGGGCAGCTCTTCCAGAAAGCGCATGGGCAGCTCCGGGGGGCCGGAACGCGAGGCCGGACCGTTGGGATAAGGATAGGGCGTTTCGGTCAGGGCGGCCAGTGCGGCTTGCCAGCCGGCAAAATGAGCGCTGGTGCCCTTGGCAAGTTCGTCGGGTCCGGGACCGTAGACAAAGCATTTGTAACAGGGGATGCCCAAGCCGCCTGTGCAGTCCTGGAAGACGACGTCGATGCCCCGCCGGCGGTAGTCGGCCAGCAGGCCATCCACGGCTGTATCCCGCGTGGCCAGGCGAAAACAGCGTCTTGCGTCAAAGGGCTGAACCGCTTCGGCATCCCGCTCGGCGCATTCCAGAAGAGCGTGGAATTTGGCCTGATCCAGACTGCCCCCGGCGGCCAATCCGGTGGAGCCTAGGCCGCTGAAGAGGCAGATTTCATCCAGGTTGGCGAACAGATAGACGGCCTGAAAAGGAACCCATATTTCCTGCCCGCCAGCTTGAGTGCCTGTAACCCAGTACAGCGACTGGTCCTCATAAGGGGCTTCCAGCCCGAGGGTCGCGGGATCCAGGACGGCACAATCCTTCTGTTGCAATTCGGACAGACGTCCGCGTCGGAGGGTCAGTTCCCGGGCCGTGTCCGGCAACCGACCGTCCTCAACCCGGGCGAAGGCGGAGCAGCGCTCAACGATTTCCATCAGGCAGGATGCCCGGGCGCGTTCCAGGCTCAATCCCTTGCCATAGGCGGTCTGCAATCCTTGGAAGTGGTACTGGTGGCGATCCTGCTGGACATGGATCTGCATGTGCCAGCGGCGCAAGAGGGCAATAGGGCTGAGGGAGCTTTCATGGCGCATCTCCTGTTCCGCCAGGATGCCGTGGCGCTCCAGCCTTTCCAGGGCGGTAGCGACAACCGCCTCGAAGGACCGAGACGGAGCTGGCAGGCCGCTGTCGCCAGCAGGGGTGGGCACCTTGTCTAGGGGAATACGAAACTGGGACGCGGGATTCACATCCAGAGGGGGCGGTTTGGTTCCGGCCAGCTGCGCCAGGGGCTGGTGCTGCAGCAGGTTTTTTTTGAGGTGTGCCGCCCACTGCCGGTGACGGGCCTGGTCGGGCAGACTTTCAGAGCGCAAGACGAGTAACGGGGAATCGTTCCGGTATGTGGCAATTTTCTGTGGGCCAAGCTGATTCCGCAGGGCCGCCAGAGATGCGTGGGTGAGGATCGCTTCCAGCAGCAGGGCCGTCAGCCAAGGCTCCTGGTCCTCGGAGATCAGCAACCGGCGAACGTCGTCCAGGGGTATGCGCCCCAATAGCTCCAGGGCATAACGGTGCATGAATTCATCGTAGGGGTGATCCCGCAGGTAGGTTCGCACGGCTGTGAAATCCGGCTCGTCATCGGGAACCGGCATGAAAAAGCCTGTGGCCGCCTGGGTTTCCACCAGACGCAGGGTATAGGTCACCGAACAGGATTTCTCCGCAGGGTCGGGTGCGTCTGGGCATGTCATGGGCGAGTGTTCCTGTGCCGCGCGGCTGTTTATTCGGCCTGGGCGCTTTCACCGGCTTCCGGGTCGTCGGCGTCTCCGGTTTCAAGCGGTTTGCGGCCGAATATCCGGGCCCCGAAAATACTGATTTCGTAGAGCAGCATGAGAGGCAGCGCCATCATCACTTGGGTGACCACGTCGGGGGGGGTCAGAATGGCGGATCCGGCGAAAAACAGAAGAATCGCATATTTGCGGTTTCGTTTGAGAAACGGGACCGTCACAAGCCCCAGCTTGGCCATAAAGGTGATGACCAGGGGAAGTTCAAAGACAATACCGAAAGCGAGGAGAAGTTTGGCCGCAAAGGCCAGGTATTCCTTCATGGACGGCATGGGGCGGATGGTTTCGGTGGCAAAGCCCAGGAAGAATTCGAATCCGTAGGGAAAGACGATGAAGTAGCCGAACAGGGCGCCCCCGACAAAAAAGAGCGTTGAGAGAAACACGATCGGCAACAGGAGGCGTTTTTCTTTGTCGTAGAGACCAGGGGCCACAAACATCCAGAATTGATAGAGAATCACTGGTGAGGCCAAACCGATGCCGGTCAAAAATGCGACTTTCAGGTAGGTAAAGAAGGCTTCCGGCAGGTTGGTGAAAATAAGGGTATCCCCCTCCGCCATGACAAGTTTCAGGGGGCGGACCAGGATTTCGAACAGGTATTCCTTGAACCCGTAGGAGGCCACGAATCCAATGGCGATGGCGATAAAAGCGATGACGAGGCGGCGGCGCAGCTCCTCCAAGTGGGAAGTAAAGGGTATTTTATCGTCTTCAGTCATGGCGCGGGGGATCCTCGGCGGTTTTTGCGGTCGGTGAATCAGCCGAAGGCGCATCCGGTGGTGTTTCGGCCGGGGTGTCCTGGGGGGGCGAGGCATCCGCCGGGGCGGATTTCAGGGGGTTGTTGTCCACCGCGTCTTTGACATCCTTATTGAGATCATCGAAGGATTGTTTGACCTCTTTCAGGTCCCCTTCGATATCCATGGATTCCTTGATTTCGCGGGTGGCCTTTTTGAATTCGTTCATGGCGCGCCCCAGCGATTTGGCCAGATCGGGCAGCTTTTTGGGGCCGATCACGATCAGCGCGATGGCCAGAAGCAGTATCATTTCCGGCATGCCGATACCGAACATGAAGGATCTCCTCGGTCAGGATCGTCGTAAACCCCGACGGTCCTGTGATTATGGTCCCGCATCCTCCTCGAGGACGCGTCAAACTTGCATCTTTACTTCGTTTCGCTGCGTCCGTCAAGGTGAGGTTGGCGCTGTGTCGGGTTTCAACACCAGAAAAAACAGCTCGCCCGGATGTTTCAGATGACCGGCGGCGGTTTCCGCATATTCCCCGCTGCCCCAGAACAGGTCGGCCCGGCCCGGCCCCTTGATGGCGCCCCCTGTATCCTGGTTAAGAACGAACCGTTTCAGAGGGGCCCACTGGCCGATTTTCCGCTGCCCGGACACCAGGGGTTTGCGCGTGTCCACATAGGCCAGGGCTCCGGGTGGAAATATGCGGCGGTCGGTGGCGATGCTGCGGCCGGGGGTGACCTCGACGCCCAGGTTGCCCAGGGGGCCGGTGGTGCCGATGCGAAAAAAGACGTAGCTGGGATCCTGGTGCAGCATGGGCTCGATGTCTTCGGGATGCTCGCGGAAATAGCGGCGGATGCGCTGCATGGACATTTCCGCCAGGGGCACCTTGCCTTCCCGGATTAAATGCCGCCCCACCAGGTCGGCCGTGTGGCCGTTCTGGGCCGCATAGAGGATGCTCACTTTCCGTCCGTCGGGGGTCTGGATGCGCCCGGAGCCCTGTACCTGAATGAAATAGAGGTCCACCGGGTCCCGCATCCAGGCAATGATCGGTGCGGTATTCCGGAGGGCGCCGCCACTCAGGATTTCCTTGCGGGTGAAATAGGGGACCAGTCGGCGTTCCGCGAGGCGCCCCACGAGGCGTTTGCCGGCCCAGTCCGGGGAAAAATCCCCCAGGTTGACGGTGACCAGGTCTTTCGGCCGTCCATAGACGGGTACCGGGTAATCCGGCGAGGGGGTCAGGCTACCGGCATAGAGGGGTTCGAAGTAGCCGGTAAACAGGACGTCGTGGTCCGGCGGGCGGCCGATGGAACGGTAGACGTGATAGTGCTCGCGAACAAATCGGTTGAGCTGATCGCGGTCGGGCCGTTCGGCAATGAAATTCTGAAACAACTCCAGGGAACGGACCATGCGGGATTTTTCGACCTCTAAGGGCCCGAATCCAAAACGACGGTCATCCGGCACACGGCTGTAGTAGGTGAGGCTTTGCTGGATGGCCGTGGCCAGGCCGTCGTAGTCCATATCATCGGCAAAAAAAGGGAATTCTTCGGCTCTGATGCGTGTTAGAACACCAGGCGCAACCGGTGGTTTTTCAGGGACCGTAGGCACGCAGCCGGACAAGAAGAAAAGGGTGCCGATCACAAGGGCTGCCCGTGTGGCCGGGCGGGACACTATGGTCGCTATCATTCTTGGGGTTCCTTCATATTGCTGCGGCGCGGGGTTTGGGCGATCGACCGCGGTGCTTCCAGGGTTTGCGTTTCACCCGCCACCACCCCTAATTCTTCAAACCGTCGGGCCGCAGTCAGCACCCGTCGTTCCAGGGATCCGGACATCCGGTTGTAATGCTGAACGCATCCTTCCAGGGATTTGCCCATCTGGTCCACATGGCGGGCCATGACCTGCAGGCGCTCGTAAAGGTCCTTGCCCAGACTGGTGACGGTTGCGGCATTGGCGGCGGCCTGTTCCTGCCGCCAGCCGTAGGAAACGGCCTTCAGAAGCGCGATCAGGGTGGTGGGTGTGGCCAGGATGACATTTTTCCGGATGCCGGTTTCGATAAGGTTCGGGTTTTGGGACAGAGCGGCCGAGAAAAAATTTTCTCCCGGGATGAATAAGACCACAAAGTCCGGCGTAGGCTCGAAGTGAGCCCAATAGGACTTGGCCGACAACTGCTGGATATGATTGGCGACCTGACGGGCGTGGCGGTCCAGATGGGTGTCCCGCTCCTCATCCGAAGGCGCCTCCAGAGCATCCAGGTAGGCGGACAAGGGGACTTTGGCATCCACCAGGAGAAGGCGCCCCCCGGGCAGACGCACCAGCATATCCGGCCGCAGGCGGTGCTGGTCATGGGATGCCGAGGGTTGCTCGTAGAAATCACAGTAGGCTTGCATACCGGCGATTTCGGCCACCCGCCGGAGGGTGATCTCTCCCCAGCGGCCCCGGACATGGGGAACGCGCAGGGCTTTGACCAGGCGACCGGTTTCTTTGTGAAACAGGTTTTGGGTTTCGGCCAGCGCCTGTAGCTGCTGGCTCAGTTCGCCATAGGCCTTTTCCCGGGCCCGCTCCAGGGAGAGGGTGTGCCGATCATAGCGGTCCAGGGCCTCCCGGAGGGGGTGCAGCATGGTTTCCACAGCTTTGGAACGTTGGCCCAGATCATTGCGGGCGGCATCCACCTGGCGGGCCAGGGTCGACTGGGCCAGGTCGAGAAAAATCTGATTGTTTTCTTTCAAGGCCGTGGCGGACAACGCTTTATAGGCATCGGCCATGCGGGCCTGCCAGTCCTCCATGAAAGCGCGTTGTTCCCGCATGGCCTGGCGATCCCGGCGGATGATGGTTTCCAGGCGTGCCCCGCGCTGGGATGCTTCGGCAAGCTGCCCCTGCAGATCCCGAAGCTGGCCGTCGCGCTCCTGGAGAAGGGCTTCGAATGCCGGCACCTGTTCGGAGCGGGTGCGGGCCGAGGCACTTTCCGCGGTCAGGCCAACGATTTCCTGCCGGCATTTTTCCAGCTGATCGCGGGCGCTTTCCCGGGCGTGGGCCAGCCGGCGGGCCTGGCGCCAGCGGGTGGCGCCCCAGGCCAGCACCAGCCCCGCTGCGAAGGCTGCCGCCAGCTGAAGAACATGGCTGTCGATGGTCATGATGGCGGTCCGGTATGCTCGGGAAGGACGGTCATCCCTCTCCTTCCGGGTTTCCGCGGCTAAAATCACCGCTTTTCCCGCCGGATTTGGAAAGCAGCCAGGTGTCGACGATGGCCATGCCCCGGTCATAGGATTTGCACATGTCGTAGATGGTCAGCGCTGCCACCGAAGCCGCCGTCAACGCTTCCATTTCCACACCGGTCTGATCGATGACGCGCACGGCGGCTTCGATCCGAATCCGGTGGGTATCGGGTTCCGGGAAGAAGTCCACGGCCACATGTCGCAGGTTAAGCGGATGGCACATGGGGATCAGGTCGGCCGTTTTCTTGGCCGCCATCACGCCGGCAATGCGGGCCGTTTCGAGCACATTGCCTTTCTTGATGCGCTGGTCGGTAATGCGCGTGAAGGTTTCCGGCTGCATGACAACGACGGCTTGGGCCACGGCCCGGCGATCGGTGGGTGGTTTATGACCGACATCCACCATACGCACCCGCCCCTCCTCATCGAGATGGGTGAATGAGCCCACGATGTGATCCTCCTTCTCTATTCCGTCTCGTCGACGAAGAATTCGGTTTTCGACGTCACGGTGGTCTTGATGGCGTTCAACGTGCGTTCCAGGGTGCCGATGACATTTTCCCGGATATCGCCGGCCACCACCAGCACCATGACATCGTCCCCTACGGAAAGATCCCGGTTTTCGGCAATGGCCACCTGTACATCGACGATTCCCGGTGTCTGACGGGCTTCCTGAAGAATGGCCTCCAGACGCGGGTGGTCGACCGCGACGCTGAGGCCTGACACCCGGCGCCCGTCCCGGGATGTGGCCCGCACCACACCGTTATGGCACAGAATCATACCGGCCCGGTGGTAGTCGGGATGCGATTTGACAGCTTGCAGCATATCAGCGGCATTCATGAGGCTAAACCTCCCTTTTGTTCGGATTCAGGCTTGCCCGGCGACCCAAGAAACTGCTGACGGGCCTTTTCGAGGTCGGCCGGGGTGTTGATGTTGTAGAAAGATCTTAAGTCCGGATCCGCCTGCCGCAAGCGTTCGGCCGGCACGCGCCGTACCCGCATCTGCCGGAAAAAGGAGCGGATCCGAAAGTCGCCCTGCTGCAACCGGTGGGTGATAGGCTGCAGGCAGCGCTGGGAATAAACCGCACACAGGGGTTCGAGCCCCATTTCCGTTTGGGGGATGACCACGTCCGTATCGCTGTCGGCGTGGTCCAGCAGCAGGCGGATCATAGCCGGTTGCAGAAAGGGTGTGTCGCAGGCGGTCACGAAAGCTAAGGGCTGGCGGGCGTAGAAAAGGCCGGCATGAATGCCGGTCAAAGAGCTGCGCACGTCAAAGAGGTCCGTCACCAGGGTCATATCCCAAGCCGCAAACCGTGCGGGTGCATTGGTGACCAGGATGGTTTCGTCAAAAAAACCGTCGAAGGCCTGACGGATGTGGTCCAGCAACGGGCGTCCGTCCCATTTCATCAGGGCCTTGTTGCGGCCGTCGAAGCGTTTGCCCAGGCCACCGGCCAAGATGACCCCGGAGCATTTGGTGGCCGGAGCGTTTGCCATGCAGTTCCTCGAGCCGGGGATTCTCCCCGCGATAAGATCGTATTATTATAGCGTTATCAATGATTCGGAAGGCGCCATCATAGAGGAAACGGGGTGGCATGGCAAGGCGATTCGGGCCCCGGAGGCGTGACAAGGGGCTTGATCTCCCTTTGATGGATGGTATAAGCGAGATAGTGCCCATCCATAAACGGCATCTTTCGGCCCCTGGCGGCGTTCTCGCGTGTTTTCAATCCTCGAAATAGCGCGCTATTCCTCCGGTTGAAAACGCGCTCGGGCCTTGCCAGGAACCAAAATCTACCATTTATGGACGGACACGAGATAGGATAATGGAGCGCCTGCATCGAGGCGATCGCAACGGCTGAGGGTCCTGGCCGCAACGCATCTCACAGCCCCACGGGAGACCTTCATGACAAAAAGTGAAATGGTGATGGATGCCAAGGATATCGACCGGACGATCACGCGCATGACGCACCGTATTCTGGAGGTCCACAAAGGGGCGGCCGATCTTACCCTGATCGGCATCCAGACCCGGGGGGTTTACCTGGCCAAGCGTATTCAGGACAATATCCGCAGTATCGAGGGCACCACCGTAGCCACCGGTGATATGGACATCACCCTTTATCGGGACGACTGGACCCGCATCAGCCATCATCCGGTGGTCCAGGCCACGGACATTCTTTTTTCCGTGGACGGCAAGCAGATCCTTCTGGTGGACGATGTGCTGTTTACAGGCCGCACGACCCGGGCCGCCATGGACGCCATCATGGATTTCGGTCGCCCCGACCGCATCGAGCTGGCGGTCCTGGTGGACCGGGGGCATCGCGAACTGCCCATCCAAGCCGACTATGTGGGACGGTTTATCGAAACCCGCCGGTCCGAGATGATCAATGTCTGCTTGCGTGAAAACGACGGTGAAGACAAGGTCCTGTTGGAAGAACGGAGCTAGCGATGGGGACTCACGACCATAAAAAGTCAGCGCCGCGGCATGTGAGAGTGGCCATTCTGACGGTTTCCACCAGCCGGAGCCTCAAGGAAGATAAAAGCGGGCAGTGGATGGCCCGGCAAACCAAACGGGAGGGTCATGAACTGGTGGATCACCGCGTGGTGACGGATGATGCCGTGGCCATCGTGGCCCAGCTTCAAGAGGTTGTGCAGGCCTTCCGGCCCCATGCCCTCCTGATCACCGGCGGCACCGGTATCGGTCCGGCCGATGTCACCATTGAGGCGGTGCGCCCTCTGCTGCACAAAGAACTGACCGCTTTCGGCCCGCTGTTTGCCCAATTGAGCTATGAAGAAATCGATTCCGCCGCCCTGCTTTCCAGAGCCACGGCCGGTTTGGTGGACCAAACCCTGGTGTTCTGCATGCCCGGGAGCCTCAATGCCTGTAAACTGGCCTGCAAGGCCCTGATTTTTCCGGAACTGGGCCATCTCGTCAAACATGCCCTTACCGGTTGACGTCAACCGGTGTCAAAATTTCCCGCCTGTATGGTACCGAAAACAAGGTCGTTGATTTTCTGCGCGAGATCGTCCGGTGTGTTTAGGGTCCGGCCATCCAGAGCGACGGCCGGGACGCAGCCCATCAGGGCATTGGTGAGCAGCACCTGGTCGGCCTCATAAAGTTCGCCCGGATAAATCGGCCTGTGCCGCAGGCGAAACCCCATGGCCGCCATCTTTTCCAGGACACAGGCTTCCATGACCCCCGGTAAAACATGGGCGGAGCGCGGGCGCAGCACGGTTCCACCGCGGACTACCAAAAGGTTGGCGGTATTGGTTTCGGAAATCGTGCCGTCGGGGTTGACGATGATCGCCTCGTCGGCGTCCCTGGCCCGGGCCCACAGGCCGGCCTGTCGATAAAACAGATAATTCAGTGTTTTATGATCGGCGAGGGGTGTCTGGCGCGGTTCGGGATAGGCGTAAAGCCTCAGGCCTGCAGCGTCCAGGACGTCCAAACGGTGGCGATAGGGGTGGGCCGTCACGAACAGGTGGTAGTCCGGCAGCGCCCCTGCCCGGCTTTTGGTGGCGGTCAGGCGAACGGCGGCGGTGGTGTCGGCCAACTGATTGGCCGCCAGCACCTGCCGGATGACCGTTGCCCAGGTGATGTCCGGCGGTTCTTTTTTCCACAGGGTCCGCCAGGTTTTCTCCCAGCGTGCCTGGTGGCGGTCCAGGAGGGGGCTCTTGCCGTCTTGGGCACGGATGGTTTCAAAAAATCCGTACCCGTACCGGATGCCCTCGTCGGCAACGGAAAGACAAGCGTCGGTGGCGGGGCAGATGCGGCCGTCCAGCCAGACGGTTTCCGGTGCGGTGGCCAGGGGCGGGCATTCCCGGCAGATACTGACCAGGGTGCGGCCCTTGTGCAGGGTCTCATCGTACTCGTCGGCGGGGTCCGAATCGTAGACAATGCCGCCGCCGACGGAAAAGGCCATCCGGCCCTGATGCACCACCGCTGTGCGGATGGCGATGGAAAAATCCAGGGTGTCGTGAAAGCTGATGTAGCCGATGGAACCGGTGTAGACATGACGGCGGTCGGGTTCGAGCTCATCGATGATCTCCATCGATCGGATTTTCGGACAGCCGGTTATGGACCCTCCCGGAAAGGCGGCCTGGATGAGATCGATACCGTCCCGGTTCCGGGCCAGGGTTCCCTCTACAATGCTGACCAGGTGATAGACGTTATCGTAGGCCTCGACAGCTTTATGGGCGGTCACCCGGACCGAGCCGCCCTGGCAGACGCGGCCGATATCGTTGCGCAGCAGGTCCACGATCATGGAAAGCTCGGCATCGTCTTTGGGGCTGGTCACGAGGGCCTCCCGCATGGCCCGATCCTCACGGGGGTCGCTCCGGCGGGGGCGGGTGCCCTTGATGGGGCGGGTTTCCACATCCCGACCCGTCTGCTTCAGGAAGCGCTCCGGGGATGTGGATACCAGCTGGTGGTTGCCGGCGTTCAGGAAGGCGAAAAAGGGGGCCGGGTTTTTTTCGTACAGGGCGCGGAAAAACCCGAAGGCGCTGCCCTGGAAACGCGTTTCAAAGCGTTGGGAGAGGTTCACCTGATAGACGTCGCCGGCGGCGATATAGTCGCGGATGCGGTTTACGGCGGCCTCATAGTCCGGCCGATTGAAATTGGACTGCAGGCCGTCGCGGTCCACCATGAAGCCCTCGTCCGGCGGCCGGGTTTTCTCCAGAGCGGCCATCCGCGCGCGGCCATCGGGTTCCAGTTTGCGATACCCTTTGCGGCGCACCATTTCATGCAGGTGGGTCCGCTGCTGCTGGCGGTCATGGACCAGGATGATGGATGGCGCATAAAAGCACAGGTGGGGCAGTTGCCAGCGGTCCAGCGATGTGCGCGGCAGTTCTTCCAGCACATCTTTCAGGTCATAGGCGAGATAGCCCATGAGACCGCCCGCCAGGGGGGAACCGGCGGCGATGCTGCCGGGGCGGCACTGAAAGTGCTGCATTACCGCCCGCAGGCCATCCAGCGGATGCGTGGAGAGAACATGTTCTTCTTGGTCGATGGTCAACCGGAGGTTGCGGCCGCATCCTTTCAGGGTCAGCCAGGGATCGAAGCCCAGGATATGGTAGCGGGCGCTGTCCAGGTCGCCGCCGCTCATGAGCAGGACGGTGCCCTCCGTATCGGCGAGGCGGGCGGCCAGGTCCATCAGGGGGATGGCTGGCGTTATTTCCCGGGAGCGGATCCGTTCGATATACCCGCCGGCTTTCAGTATGGGATTGATGGATGCCGTCATGTTTTACGGTTGCCGTGTCAATGGATCACCAGTTGGGCCGCGGCCCGGGTTGCCTGGCGAATCGGTAGGTTGAGCGGCCCCAGACGCAGAAAATTTTCCAGGAGGTCAAAACCGGCTTCCGTCATAAAACTCTCGGGATGGAACTGGACACCATGCAAAGGGAATTCCGGGTGGGACAGCCCCATGATGACCCCGTCCTCGCTGTGGGCGGTCACTTCCAGTAGCGGAGACCGGACGTCCACCATCAGGGAGTGGTAGCGGGCGGCGGCAAAAGGGCGCGGCAGCCCCCTGAACAGGGTCCGACCCTCATGATGTACAGGGCTTACCTTGCCATGCCGGGGCAGCGGGGCGCGCACGGTTTTACCCCCGAAGATTTCATTGATGCACTGCATGCCCAGGCAGACGCCCAGCGTCGGGATGCGGCGATGCCAATGGTGGATGATGGGTATGGAAATGCCGGCATGGGCGGGATCTTTCGGCCCCGGGCTGACCAACAGATAGTCCGGCCGTAAATCGGACACCTGATCCAGGACCAGCTTGTCGCTGCGGAACACCATGATGTCCAGGTCGTATTGCAGAAACATCTGGACCAGGTTGTACGTGAAAGAGTCATAGTTGTCGATGACCAGCAGGCGGGACGCCATGAACCCTTCCTCCCCAAATAAAAACGCCACCCCGATGAGTCTGGGTGGCGTTGGCCTATGGCATAACTCAGTTTTGAATCCGCAATATTGTAGGGAGTACAATATCAGATTTGTTTGGCGCGTCAAGAACGAAGTGGATGCCCGGCAGCCCCGATGTCGCCGGTCAGATCCGAAAAAGTCCTGGGCCGCCCGCAGTTTTGCCTATCAGGAGAGGTGGTTCGACATCAAATCGTCATAGATGTCGTCGGATTCCTTTTCGACGACGGACTGGATGCGCCGGAACTGTTTCATCAGCCTCAAGGCCAAGGGCGTTAACGCAGAGCCGCGGCCCTGACGGGTGACAAGCGGTTTCCCGAGGCGCTCTTCCGAGGCCCTGACCCGGCACCATACCGCCCGATAGCTCATGTGAAGGTCTTTGGCCGCCGCATGCAGCGACCCCAGGCGATCGATCGCTTCGAGGATGCGATAGCGGCCCAGACCGAAAACCACATTGCCTTCGGCATCTTCGATCCAGAGTTTGGACCGGATCTGGAAATCTCCTTCCTTTTCCGTCATGCTTTCCGCCTTTGCTCTGATTTTTCCCTCTATTCCTACCAGACCCTGACGGACCAGGCAATCCTGCTTGTGTGGCCCTACAGGTAAGTCCGGTCGCGGCACAGGAACAAAGTGACCGTCCACGACCCGAAAAAACCGATTCTAACAGTATCATAATTGACATATATTAGGCGATGGGTTAAATAGCCGATCGTGTTCATGATCCTCTTACTGACCGACATTTCATAAATTTTATCTTCAACCACAATTCGGAACAAGCCACGAATTGGTATACGGTTTGATATCGATAACCGTTCGGAGAGCTTGTCCTCGGCAAGGACACGATGAGCGACCTTTCCTTCCCTTCCGCGTTTGAATCGCGGCAAACACTCCCGTTTTACAGACAGTTCAACGAACGTCTCGATGGGCATGCTCCCTACAGCCCCAACGAAACCATCCTGGTGGATTTACGCGATACGCTTGACCGCCAAGGCCATCCCGGCCAGCCTTGCTACTGGTTGCTGATGGCCCGCCTGGCTGAAATGGCCCTTTTTTGCGCCGGCAATTATGCCGCCTGCGGTGAGATCACGGCTGCCGGCGACCTGATGATCAATCCGCGGCACACCCTCGTTCACATGAAAGGAGCCATGCGGCCAATCGTCAAAAAGCGCCATGGCCGCCTATCCGCGCAACTCGAGATTGAACAGCCGATCGCTGGCGGGGTTATCGACTGGTGCAAACGCAATGTCCTGGCCCAGGTGGTCGAGCCTGCGCTGCTGCCGGACTTGGAGGCCCGTCTCGCCAAATCCGGATTCCTGTCGGAAGATTATTTGCAAAGCTTTCGCATGCGTATGCGCCAGGTGGCGGATGCCATGCGGTTTGCCATGGTTGCCGGGGACCGGATTCCGGCCGGAGACGTTGGCGAGCTCTCATGCGGCGTTGATGCCGGGCATGCCCATCGAATGGGATGCGAGGTTGTGCGCACCTGCAACGACCCGACGTATCAGAGTACTTTTTTGGTTTTTCACGGGTTCCCCGAGGCATCGGCGGTCGCCATGGCTGAAACCATGTTCCGGCCCTTGACCGCCTGAAAGCGCCGGTGACGAAAAAGGACGTCTTAGCGCATGTCCATCGGATCCTATTCATGGGATGAGTTTGCCGCCCTGGCCAAATCCTTTCATGGCAGCGTTGCGCCCGGCATTCTCCTGGGGGGCTACATGGTGACGGCGCTCCAGCGGCAACTGCCGGCCAACGGACTGCATGACGCTCTGTGTGAAACACCGGCCTGCCTGCCGGATGCGGTCCAACTGTTGACCCCCTGCACGACGGGCAACGGCTGGCTCAAGGTCATCGACCTGGGGCGCTACGCCGTGACCTTATACAATAAAGAAAACGGCCAGGGCGTGCGCGCCTTCGTTGATTCCGCCAAGCTGACGGATTGGCCGACGATCCGGGAGTGGTATTACAAACGCCGGCCCAAAATAGAACAGGACAAGTCGCGTTTACTAGGAGAAATCGAAGCCGCCGGCGCGACGGTCTGCAGTTTTGCAGCTGTTCGGGTCTCCGCGCGGCTTTGCGGCAAAACCAACCGGGGGGCTATGGCCCCCTGTCCTGTTTGCGGCGAAGGCTACCCTGTGCGCCATGGGGCCATTTGCCGGGGATGCCAGGGGGAAGCGCCTTATGGGGAAACCGACGGCACCGGTTCGTCGCTTCTGCCCATGCCCCTGGTCGAGGCGGTCGCGTTGAACAATGCCGTGGGCCTGCCCCTGTTGCATGACCTGACCCGGATCGAACCGGGACGTTCCAAAGGGCCGGCTTTCCGGCGCGGTCAGGTCATCGATGGGGGGGATATCTGCCACCTCCAGCGCATGGGGCGCCGTTATCTGTATGTCGCCCCCGACAGTCTGTCGGAGAAGGAATGGATTCACGAAGATGATGCCGCCGTTGCCTTTGCCGATGCCATGGCGGGAGATGGTGTCGTACACAATAAGATGCCCCGGGAGGGCAAGATCACCTTTACGGCCGGCCGGGACGGTTTGTTGATGATCGACCAGAACCGTCTGGAAGCCTTCAATCTGCTCGAAGGGGTTATGTGTGCTACCCGACAGAACCATAGCGTGGTGCAGGCCGGGCGCCCTGTGGCGGCCACGCGGGCGATCCCCCTTTATCTCCCGGCACGTCAATTGACACGGGCTATGGCCGTGTTGGATGGAGGGCCGCTTTTCCGCGTGCAACCCCTGCGCCGGGCCCGTGTCGCCATCCTGGTCACGGGCACCGAGGTGTTTGAAAAACGCATCTTGGACGGTTTCGCGCCGATCATCCGTCATAAGGTTCAGCAGTTGGGATCCCGGGTGGTTTGGGAGAAGATCGTTCCCGATGACCGGAAGGCGATTGCCCGGGCTGTGGCCGAGGGCCGGTGCGCCGGCGCCGATATGCTGGTGACCACGGCAGGCCTGTCCGTGGACCCGGATGATGTGACCCGGCTGGGCCTGCTCGACGCCGGGGCCGAAAATGTGCGTTACGGTGCGCCGGTACTTCCCGGGGCCATGCTTTTTCTGGCCCAAATCGGTGACACCCAGATCATCGGTGTGCCGGCCTGCGCCCTCTATCACAAAGCCACCAGTTTCGACCTGCTGCTTCCCCGGTTGCTGGCCGGTATCGCGGTGACGCGACGGGATCTTGCCCGGCTGGCGGAAGGCGCTTTTTGCCTGGGGTGCAAAGTCTGCACCTTTCCGAAGTGTGGTTTTGGGAAATAACCGCCGTTAGACGGCTATGTTGCGGGTGGGCGCTTCTGCCCGCGCGATCCCGAGGAGGAACCTATGGCTATCGAAAACGTCTATAGCGTGTGCGGCATGTGCACCGTACGCTGCCCGATCCAGGTGGCTACGGAAAACGACCGGATCCGTTTCATTCAGGGCAATCCCCATATCAAGGGCATTGCCGGTTCACTGTGCGGCCGGGGAGCGGCGGGCAAGGCCCTGATTGAAGATCCCGAGCGCCCCCAGGGACCCATGATCCGCAAAGGGGCCCGGGGGGAGGGCAAGTGGCAGGCGGTGAGCTGGGATGAGGCCCTGGATCATACCGCTGAAAAATTGCAGAAGGTCATCGATGCGCATGGCGGGCGCAGCATTCTGTTCTCCGACCGGGGCGGCCCGTTCCGTGATTTGCACCGGGCTTTTGTGCGGGGGTTGGGCTCTCCCAACTGGTCTAACCACGATGCGTCCTGCGCCCGCAATGTCCACCATGCGGCCCTTTCGCTTTTCGGGTTCGGGCGCAAAGGCGTGGTCTATGACCTGAAAAATGCACGCCACGTCGTGCTCCAGACCCGCAACATGTTCGAAGCCATCAACGTCAAAGAGGTGAACGACCTGATGAACGCCCTGGATCAGGGCTGCCGCCTGACCGTGATCGACATTCGGGCCACGGTATCGGCCACCAAGGCGCATCGGTTTTTCATGCTCCGACCGGGTACCGACTATGCCTTCAACCTGGCGGTGATCCATGTTCTTTTGAACCATGGGCTCTACGACAAGGGGTTTGCAAATCGCTGGATCAAAGACCTCGAGAGGCTGCATGCCTTTGTCAAACCCTATACGCCGGAATGGGCCCAGACGGAAACCGGGGTGCCGGCTGCGGAGCTCGTCCGTTTCGTCCGCGAACTGGCCACCGCCAAACCGGCCGTGCTCTGGCACCCGGGATGGATGACGGCCCGTTACCGCGATTCCTTTTACATGTCCCGCTCCATTTACATCATCAACGCCCTTCTGGGGTCCATCGGGGCCAAGGGCGGTTTGCCCCGGGCCAATACGCCCGCCGATGTGGGAGGCAAAGGACTGCAAGCCCTGGTGAATCTCTTTCCGCCGCCCGAGGAGAAACGGGCCGACGGGGTGGGTTGGCGTCATCCGCAGTTCGACCAAGGGCCGGGACTGCTGCATCTGGGGTTCGATGCCATTCAAAGCGAAGATCCTTATCCGGTGAAAGCCTATGTGGCCTACCGGCACGATCCCCTGATGGGGTTCCCCGATCCCGAAGCCCTCAAAAAGATTTGGGATAAGCTGGATTTCCTCTTGTCGGTCACATTCAGCTGGTCGGATACGGCCTGGTATTCCGATGTGGTCCTGCCCCTGTCGCCCTATCTGGAGCGGGAATCCATCATTGCCTGCAAAAACGGCCTGACCCCCTATTTCTTCCTGCGTCGCCGGGCCGTGAAACCCCGCTACGATACCCGTGCCGACTGGGAGATTATCAGCGGCCTGTCCAAACGGATGGGGCTTGATGCCCTGGCGTTCGACGCCATCGAGGACATCTGGGACTACCAGCTTCAGGACACAGGCGTGACCTCGGAGGATTTCGACGCGCGGGGATTCGTTCCCCTGGCCGGCGGCCCCCGTTATCGTTCCCCGGACAATCTCGGGTTCAAGACCGCATCGGGCAAAATCGAAATGATTGCACCTGCATGGGAAGATCAGGGGCTGCCGTCGCTCAAACCTTATGAAAGCGACCATCCGCCCCAAGGTCAGTTCCGGATCACCTTTGGCCGCTGCGGGGTCCACACCCAGGGGCATACGGTCAACAATCCCCTGCTTTTCGAGCAGGTTTCGGAAAATACGCTTTGGATGCACAGGGCTGCGGCGGAATCATTGGGCCTGGCCGACGGCGATATGGCGGAAGTGGCTGCCAACGGTGCCTCCGGCATGATCGCCGTCAAGCTGACGGATATGATTCACCCGGAAGCCGTGTTTCTGCTGCACGGCTTTGGCCATACCCTGCCGGTGGAAAGTCGTGCCTTCGGCAAGGGGTTGGCCGAACAGCGTCTGATGTGCGGCGGACTGCAAAAGTGGGATCGGGCCGGTGGCGCTCTGGCCATGCAGGACCACTACGTGACGGTACGCAAAGCCGCTGCCTGAAGCCTTCGGCGCTGATGGTGGCGCTGATCGAGAACGGAGAGAAAGCATGTCGGAAAAACAAGAAACCCTCATCATGAACGGCCAGTCCCTGGCATTTCGGACCGGACAGACCCTGCTTGAGGTGGCCGAGGCCCATGGCATCCCCATCCCCACCCTGTGCCATCTCAAGGGCACGAGCCCCACGGGGGCGTGCCGGGTCTGCGTGGTGGAAGTGGAAGGGGCCCGCACCCTTCTGCCGGCCTGCAGTACACCGGCGGCGGCCCACATGGTGGTGCAGACCGAATCGCGGCGGGTCGTGGCCGCCCGCCGGACCATACTGGAATTGCTGCTGGCTTCCGGCAATCACAATTGCGCCGTTCCCTCAGAAGAGAACGGCGACTGGACCGAATTCCAACTGCGGGTCCAGGCTGCTGACCAGACCGATGATCTGTGCCCGGCCTGGGGCGACTGCAAGCTCCAGGAGCTGGCCTATGCCTACCAGGCCCGGAGCGATCGCTACCCGCGCACGGCCAAAGCCGGTTTACCGCCCGAGCTGGCCAATCCGATGATTGTGAGGGATTTTTCGCGCTGCATTCTTTGCGGCCGATGTGTGCAGGCCTGCAACGAGGTGCAGGTCAATCGCGCCATCAGCTATGGCTACCGGGGTGCGGACAGCAAAATCGTGGCGGCCGGTGACCGTCCCCTGGCGGATTCCGACTGCGTTTTCTGCGGGGAATGCATCCAGGCCTGCCCGGTGGGCGCCCTGGTGGAAAAAAAAGCACGCTATACCTGGCGGCCCTGGAAAGACCACAAAATTCGCACCACCTGCCCCTATTGCGGCGTAGGCTGCCAGCAGTGGCTGCACGTTCAGGACGGGCGGATCGTCAAAGTCTCCGGGGTGGAAGACGCCGAACCCAACCGGGGCCGGCTATGCGTCAAGGGGCGTTTCGGTTACGATTTCATCTACTCTGAAGAGCGCCTGAAGACGCCCCTCATCCGGGAGGGCGACGATTTCCGTGAGGCGTCCTGGGAGGAGGCCCTGGACCTGGTGGCGACGCGCTTCAAGGCCGTCATGGACACGCACGGGCCCGATGCCATCGCCGGGGTCAGTTGTGCCCGCAGCATCAATGAAGACTCTTACCAGATGCAGAAACTGTTTCGCGCAGCGATCGGTACGAACAATATCGATCATTGCGCGCGCACATGACATGCGCCCACCGTCGCCGGTCTGGCGGCAGCATTCGGTAGTGGGGCCATGACGAATTCCTTCAACGAATTCGCCCGGGCCAAAATGTTCATGGTGATCGGTTCCAACATGACCGAGGCGCACTCCGTGGCGGCCACCTATGTGAAAAATGCGGTGGCCAAGGGCGCTCGGCTGATCGTGGTGGATCCCCGGCGGCATGCCCTGGCGGACCACGCCGATCTGCATGTGCCCCTGCGGGTGGGATCGGACATCGCCTTTTTGAACAGTGTCGTGCAGGTGCTGATTGAGGAAAAACTTTACGACCAGGGATTTGTGGCCTCCTGCACGGTGGGATTCGAAGACCTCAAGGAAAAGGTCCAGGCCTATCCCCCGGAAACGGCGGCCGCCATCTGCGGCCTCGATGCGGATCTGATCCGCGAGGTGGCCCGGCGCATCAGTGCGGTGAAACCCATGATGCTCTGCTACACCCTGGGTATCACCGAGCATACCTGCGGGCGCAACAACGTTCTGGCCGTGGCCAACCTCCAGATGCTGCTGGGCAACATGGGGGTGGCATGCGGCGGGGTGAACCCCCTGCGCGGCCAGAACAATGTCCAGGGGGCCTGCGACATGGGGGCCCTGCCCAATGTCTTCCCGGGTTATCAGCCGGTCATCAATCCCGAGGCCCGGGAGAAATTCGCTACCGCCTGGGGGGTCGACCGGCTGCCGGATCAAAATGGCCTTATGATCCCCCAAATGATGGAAGGGCTGGTGGATAAAAGCGTGCGGGCGTTTTATATTTTTGGGGAAAACCTGGCCAATACCGAGCCCGACATTCGCAAGGTGGAACACGAACTGGCTTCGGCTGAATTTCTGGTCTGCCAGGACATCTTCCCTAACGAGACCACGCGTTTTGCCCATGTTGTCCTGCCGGCCGCGGCCTGGAGCGAAAACGAGGGAACGTTTACCAACAGCGAACGCCGGGTAAGCCGGGTGCGTACAGCCAGTCCGGCCCCCGGACTGGCGCGGCCCAATTGGTGGATTTTCAGGGAGATTGCCCGGCGGCTGGGCCACGAATGGGCGTCGGACAGCGCCCAGGCGATCTGGGACAATGAAATCGCCGTCCTGGCCCCCCAGTTCGGCGGGATCCAATACGGACGCCTGGACGGCGACGGCCTGCAGTGGCCCTGCCCGGACGAGGCCCATCCGGGCACTTGCTTTCTTCACAAGGACGGGGACTTTACCTGCGGACTGGGGGTTTTCACGCCCGTGGACTGGACGCCCCCGGCCGAACAACCCTGTGAAGACTATCCGCTGGTCCTCAGCACGGGACGCCGGTTGGCTCATTACCACACCCGCACCCAGACCGGGCGCTGTGACGGCATGAATGACATCCTGGGGGAGGAAACCGTGGATATGTCGCCCCATGATGCCGCCGGCCTGGCGATAGCCCAGGGCGAAACCGTGCGGGTACGATCCCGGCGGGGAGCGGTGTGCGCCAAGGCCCGGGTGACGGATCGCGTTCCCCGGGGGATGGTCTGGATGGCCTTTCATTTCCGGGAGGCCAATGCCAACTGGCTGACCAATCCCGTGTTCGATCCGGTGACCATGACGGCGGAGTACAAGGCCTGTGCGGTGCGGGTTGAAAAAGTTTAGCCCTGTGTCCTTCTCGGCTGTGATTGTTGGAAACCAATGGGAACGCCTTGAAATCCGGGTGCTGGTCACCATGATAGGGACGACACGGAACCGCAACGGCTCTTGCCGGGGCGAACTCAAACGATTTGCGAGGATGGATCATGCCTGAATCATATAAAACACTGATCGACGGACAGTGGGTGGAAACCGGCCGGGAGTTGCCGGTGTTGAACAAATTCACGGGTGAGGTGGCGGCTAACGTGCCGCTGGCGGATGCGGCCACCGCCCGGCGTGCTGTCGAAGCGGCGGCGCATGCCTTCCCGGATTACCGGCAGGTGCCGGCCCACCGGCGCGCTGCGCTTTTGGAGGCCGTGGCGGACAGCCTCTGGCAAGGGGCGGAGGCCCTGGCCGAAGTCATCACCCGGGAAACCGGCAAGGCGTTGAAGTTTTCCCTGAACGAAGTCCAGCGGAGCTCGGAAACCTTCAAGTTTGCCGCCGAAGAGGCCAAACGCATCCACGGCGAAACCATTCCTCTGGATGCCAGCCGTTTCGGGGATAACCGTTTCGGCTACTATCTCCGGGAACCGGTGGGAGTGATCGGCGCCATTACGCCCTTTAACTTTCCCCTCAACCTGGTGGCGCACAAGGTGGCCCCGGCCTTGGCCGCCGGCAACACCGTGGTTTTGAAGCCCGCCTCGGCCACGCCTTTATCAGCGCTCAAGCTGGGGGAACTTCTCATGGAGGCCGGGCTGCCCCGTGGGGTGCTGAACATCGTGGTAGGCGAAGGTGCGGTTGTCGGGGATGCCATCGTTACCCATCCGGACTGCCGGAAAATCACCTTCACCGGCTCCCCGGACGTGGGGGAGCAGATCATCCGCAAAGCGGGGATCAAGAAGGTGACCCTGGAGCTGGGCAACAATTCGGCCACCCTGATCGAGCCGGACGCGGATCTGGACAAGGCGGCCGAACGCTGCGTGGTGAGCGCATTTGCCAATGCCGGCCAGGTGTGCATTTCCCTGCAGCGGATCTACGTACACCGGGACTGTGCCGAGGCGTTTACCCGGATTTTCGTGGACAAGGTCAAGGGCTTGAAGGTGGGCGATCCCCTGGAGCCCGGCTGCGACGTGGGGCCCATGATCGCCCCCCGGGAAGTCCGCCGGATTGATGCCTGGGTCCGCGAAGCCGTGGCCCAGGGGGCTGCCGTCGCCGTGGGCGGGGAGGCCCGCGAACGGGTCTACATGCCCACGGTCCTCACCGGGGTGACCGAATCCATGAAGGTCATGTGCCTGGAGATCTTTGCGCCGGTGGTCTCCATCGTCTCCTATGAGAATTTCGACGCGGCCCTGGCCAGCGTCAATGCCTCGGCCTTCGGGCTGCAGGCCGGCATCTACACCAATGACATCCGCAAAGCCATGCAGGCCGTACGAACCCTGGATGTGGGGGGTGTCATGATCAATGACACGCCGACCTTTCGACTGGATCATTTCCCTTACGGCGGCAACAAACGTAGCGGACTGGGCCGCGAGGGGGTCCGCTTTGCCATCGAGGACATGACCACCATTAAAATGGTCGTGATCAACCAAAATTAAGTTTGAGCTATCCGTTGAATTTAACGGTCTATGTCTTGATCGGGCCCTCAAACGGTCTTATGAATTAAGGCAATAACTAAAAATTCGGAGGATGACCTTATGAACCCAGCCGCCCAGGTGGTCCCGATCGGGGATGCCGCCAGCCGAGCCCAGGAAATTTTCGAGCGCCAGAAAGCCGCCTGCCTGAACAATCCGCCTTCGTCCGTGGAAGGGCGGCGGGCCATTTTGCAAAAGCTGGAAAACGTACTGATCAAGCATCAGGATGCCATTGCCGAGGCGGTTTCCCGGGATTTCGGCAACCGTTCGATCCAGGAGACCAAGATCCTGGAGCTTTTCCCGGCCATCGACGGGCTGCGCGACACCCGGCGGAAACTCAAAAAATGGATGAAACCCCAAAAGCGTCATGTGTCCCTGTGGTTCAAAGGCGCCCGCAACCAGGTCATCCCCCAGCCCAAAGGGGTGGTCGGCATGATCGCCCCCTGGAACTATCCCCTGTTCCTGGTCATCAGCCCGCTGACCAGCGCCCTGGCCGCCGGGAACCGCTGCATGGTCAAGATGGCCGCCAATGCCCAGCGGCTCAGCCATCTCCTGCATGACATCCTGGCGCCGGAATTCTCCGAGGACCTGCTGGCGATTCTGCCCGGTGTCAGCGCGCGGGACTTTACCCCCCTGCCCTTCGACCATCTGGTATTTACCGGTTCGCCGGCCTCCGGACGCACCGTGATGAAGACCGCCAGCGACAACCTGACCCCGGTGACCCTGGAGCTGGGCGGCAAATCTCCCACCATTATTGCCGATGATTTTGACATCCGGACGGCAGCCGAGCGGATTTTACACGTCAAGTACATGAATGCCGGTCAGACCTGCGTGGCGCCGGACTACCTGATGATGCCGGCCCACAAGGTCGAGGCCTTCGTGGCAGCGGCGCGGCGAATCGTCCGGGCCCGCTATCCCCGGCTGGACACGCCGGATTTTACCGCCATTATCAACGCAAGGAGCTTCCAGCGGTTGACCGGCGTGATCGAAGACGCCCGCTCCAAAGGGGCCGCGATCGACCATTTGATCGATGGCGCGGCTCCGGATGCGGATTTGTGCAAGATTCCGCCCACCATCCTGCGGGATGTCACGGATGAAATGGCGGTGATGCAGCACGAGATTTTCGGCCCCCTGCTGCCCATCAAGACCTACCAGAGCCTGGACGAGGTCATTGACTACATCAATGCCCACGAACGCCCCCTGGCGCTTTACCTTTTCACCAACGACCGCGGGGTGCAGGATACCGTCATCGCCCGCACCATGTCCGGCGGGGTCAGCATCAACGACTGCGCCATGCACGTGGCCCAGCATGACATGCCCTTCGGCGGCATCGGCAACAGCGGGATGGGGCAGTATCACGGCTACGAAGGCTTTGCCGAGTTCTCCAAGCTGCGCCCGGTCTTCCGCCAGGCGGCCAAGCCTCTCGGGGCGGCGTTCCTTTATCCGCCCTATGGCAAGACGTTCGAGAGAATGTTCAAGGTGCTGATCAAGATGCGTTGGGTGTAGGGGGGTGTGGGCATTCACCCTGGGATTATTGACCCCTGGAATCCCCGGATCCTTTAGCCCTTATGCCTGCTGATAGGTGAAGAAGTTGTCCCAGGTATGGTCCAGGCAGGTTTTGGCCTCGGCCAGGGGCAGGGCTGTGAGGCGGTCGCCCTGGTGCTGAACGAGCCCCCAGCGCTCCAGCTTGTCCAGAGCGTCGTCCACCTCGAAGTCGATGGCGCAGTCCCAGTCTTTCTCCAGCCAGCTTTCCACGGCGTCGTCCAGTGCCTGGCGGGTGAGTCCCGCTTCGTGTTGCGCCAGAAAAAGATAGGCCAACAGAGCCTCTTTGAATTCCTCTTCTTCGGCAGCGTCGATCAGGTGGTGGAAAACCCCGGCGTTGTTGTCCAGGTTCTTGAAATAGAGATTTTCAGCCAGGGCTTTCATAAAGCGGATTTTACGGTTTTTGAATTTATTGATTTGTTTGAACAGAAAGCCCCCCAGGGCCACCAGCCCCAGGCCCAGGGCCACCAGATGTTTTTGATCAATATCCACCGTGGTTTCCCGCAATCCCAGCCAGAATGCCACCAGGGAGCCCACCAGTGCCAGGGAGGCCCCCAGCTTGGAGACCACCACAACCGCCCCGCTTACCGCGGCCGGAATCCCGATGATCAGCTTGTCGATGGTTTTCATGCGCACTTCGCTGTTGGGAAAGAGCATTTCCAGGTCGGCCTTGGGCACGTTCTGGAAAAGTTTGATCAGGGTCGCGCCGGGCTGGTAGGGAAGGTCGCGCCGGCCGGCGGCGGTAAAATAGGCCGCATCCTTGAATTTGATATAGACCACCACCCGATCGTAGTTGGTAAAGGTTAGGGGCGTTTTTTTCAGACCGGCCCAGGAGACAATAGTTTCCGCTTTCCGGCGTTCCCCCCGCCGGAAAAAGAGGACTTCTTCGAAGTCGTCGAAGTCTACTTCCAGACGGATCTTGAAAAGGGATTCCTCCGACAGGGCCTCCTTCAAATCGTTTTGGGTGATGGGCTCGAAATTGGCGGCATCCAGCAAGGCGTTCATTTTCTGAACAAAGGCCTTCTGGTGGGCCTGGAGGGCTGCCGGTTCAGGGGGACGAATGGGTCGGGTGTCGGCATCGGGGTTGAAGGGGGCGTAGGCGTCCTTGAGGGATTCCAGCAGGTGGTGGTATTCGAAATGCAGCAAGGCTTCCAGAATGCGGCGGAAGTCGTTGAAGTCGCTTTGGGCCTGTTGCGGCACCAGTCCGGCTTGCCGGCACATGGCGACCAGGTCGGATTTGCGGAAGGGAATGAAACGGCCACGAGGTTGGGGGTCGGTCACACGTTTCTCCTCAGTAGGTGAAGGGGGCATGCGGATTGGCTGCCAAAGGGCTGAGCGTCGGCATTATGCCGACGGTTTCCGATAACAGCAGGATTTTACTCCGGCAATATGACCTCTCGGGGGGGTGGCGTCAAGGGGCCGGCGGTGAGGCTTGCGGGTGAAGCCATCATCGCCTTGTCGAAATGTTAGGAAATTGTTAGTCTTAATTTTGCGCCTCTTTCATGGCGGTTGGAGAAACATCTTTTTTGGGCATCCCGGGAAATGGTTGCCGCCGGGATTCAGGGACCCTATGCATCGCCAAAATATTTCGATAGACGACAAACCTCCCATCTCCCCCTTGCTTTTCGACCGGCGGGACCATGAACTGATCAACATCATCGGGGCCGTGATGCGGCAGGATGAAGACCTGAGCTATGCCCGACGGGAGTACTACGGCTATTTTCATCCCGAGGGCATCAAGGAATTGGCGGAATCCCGAAGTCTGCGGATTGCCTACGCCATGGTGCATCTGCTCACGTCCCTCGAGGTCGGCCGCATGGATCAGCGCCTCAGCGCCCTGCGCTCCCTGAAAGACGAGGTGCTGGATACGGCCGAAGGTCCCATGCCCAAAAACACGGCCCGGGTGCTCCTGCAGATCATGAAGGAACTCGTGCGGGCCCGGGGCGATGCCTACCGCCAGCTGGCGCTGGCCCACGATTTCCGAATGACGGTCTCGGGGCGGCCCCGCATGGTGCGCCGCCAGCTGGCACGCTATCATCTGCTGGAGATGCCGGAAGACTGGAACCAGGTGACTTTCGACGACCATGTCCACGATGTCAACACCAAGGGGCGCAAGTCTTCCACCCACCTGATCATGGATGCCTGGATCAAGGGCATCCGGCGGCTTCGGGTGGTGCATTACAATTATATCGAGCCGCGTTTTGCCGCCGAACTGTTGGAGGCGGCCGACATCATGGCCATCGATGTGCGTATCGGCATTGAATTTCCGGCCCGCTTCCGGGGCCGCTACATTCAATTGATTTGGACGCCGCGCGGTTTTGCCGATGCCCAGGATTTTCTCTGTTTTCTGGAAGAGCCGTCCGTCCGCCGGATGATGCGGGAGGGACGGCTGCTCTCGCGCTACAAGCAGGCCTATGTTTCCGCCCTGCTGGAAGCCTTCAACCGCACCCACCGGGACCACCTCAGGCGGGAATACGATATCGACCTGGCGCCCATCGAAATGGGGGAATTTCTCGATTTTGTCGGTATGGGCCAACGGGCGCCCCTCCATCTGGTGAAGTTTATCGAGCAGAAGATTCTCGCTGTCCTGCAGACCCGCGCCGAAGCGCTGCGATCCCAATATCCCTCGGCCGCTCCCGAGGAGCAGGAGCGCATTGCCCAATGGTTCCACAAATGGAATGGCATGGACCTGGAGAAGCTGGTGGCGAACTACCTGAACCCCGCCCGCAACCCGGGGATCCCCAATCCGTCGGTGCCCGGCCAATCCGACAAGACGCTTGCCGATCTGATCCAGTCGCCCAAAGCCCTGCTGGACCGCCTGGCCGGGTTGCAGTCCGGTTATCGGGTGACCCTCAACCTGACAGGGTTGCGGCCGGAAGACGTGCTTGAGCTGATCTACGACTGCGAGGGCATGATCACGCGCCTGGAGCTTTTCAACCTGAAAGATTGGGCCCGTTCCCAGACCGAGCATATCGAAGCCATCAGCCGCCTTCAGGAAGCCGTCAACGAACAGAATCCGATGGCCCTGAAGGGATTGATACTTGACATCATTGCGTCGGTGGAGCAGGGGCAGGGCCATCCCGACCACCGGGCCAGCCAGGTCGAAAAACTGACCTATATTTTGCACGACATCATCGGACTGCAGGCCTTCTACAAAGAAAAACCCCTCAAGGCCCGGATCGGATCGGACTCCACCGGCCAGACCCGGGGCGTTCACGGGATGGGATTGGCCGTCATCGACAGTCTGTCCAACAGGGCCTGGAAGTCCATCAAACGGGAGATCGGGGTGGGCCGGGCCTTGATTCCCATGCGGATTCCGGTTCTCAAACGACTTACCCTGATTCCCCGCAGGGCCACCACCTTGCAGGGGCGGTCCGCCTATCGCCTGAGTGCCTGGCTGCCCGGTTTGCGGCATCTCGGCCACGACCGTATGGTCGATTGGGCGGTCCAGGGGGATGCGGCCCGCATGGCATCGGAAGGCAATATCGTAACCCTGGGCGGGGTCGCAAAGGCGGTGGACAATCAGTTGCGGTTGACCGCCCCGGCCGACAAAACCCAGCGGCCCCGGCTGTCCTGGACCTACCTCAATTCCAACCTGTGCAACTTCATCAAGGTGCTGGTGGGCTTCATTCCGGCATTTGCCACCTTTGCCCTGACCAAAGATTGGTGGCTGCTGGCCTACGGGGGCGCATTTATCTGGTTCGGCATTACCGGGCTGCGCAATATCCTTCAATCCGTGCTGGGCGGGGGCGGCCTGCGACGCTCACCCCTTCTGCATTGGAAGGCCTATGTCAACTGGGGCCGGATTGCCGATTCGCTGCTCTTTACCGGGTTTTCCGTACCGCTGTTGGACTATCTAGCCAAAACGGTGATTCTCGACCAGGGTTTCAACATCAATGCCGCTACCCAGCCGGTGGCCCTCTACAGTTTCATGGCGCTCACCAACGGCCTTTATCTCTCCAGCCACAATGCATTCCGGGGCCTTCCACGGGGGGCCGTCCTGGGGAACTTCTTCCGAAGCGTTCTTTCCATTCCCATCGCCATTCTTTTCAATTTGGCAATAGGGAGCCTCCTGGCCTTCGCGGGGGTGGCCGCCCCGGCTCTGGTGCTTCAGAAATGGGCGGCCGTGATCAGCAAACTCGCTTCCGACTTGGTGGCGGGCATCATCGAGGGCACGGCGGACCGTTTCAAGAATATCCAGATGCGCTCACGGGCTTACCGTAAAATATTCGCGGCCCTGTTCAACATCCATGCCCAGCTTGAACTGCTTTTTCCGGAATCCCGCACCATGGAAATTCTCGAGAAGCCGGCCCGGTTTCGCGAGCGGGCCAATGCCGAAGCCCGTGACCTGGAAAAGATCCTGATGATTCATGCGCTCGACCTGCTGTATTTCTGGATGTACCAGCCCCGCGCCCGCAGCGCCCTCGTGCAGCTTTTGGCCACCCTGACGGAAGAGGAGCGCCATATTTTCATCACGTCCCAGATGACGCTCCAGCGCCAGCGCGACATCAGCCAGATGTTCATCGACGGCGTGCTCGGCCGGGATTTCGCCCGGGTCCTGTCGTTTTATCTGTCCTGTTATCCCGGCTACCTGAAGACCCTGAAACGGTTTACCTAGACAATTTCCCGGGGTCTGTCACCTTTTCCCGGAGGAGCGCAGATGGCGGTCCCTTCCAAGTGGCGGCAGGTCCAGGTGCTGGCTGAGGCACGGTAAGGGCGATTGCTTATAAGACCAAAGCCTGTTTTATCGGCCAGACGACCGTTACGGGAATAGCTGTGGCTGGGATCATGCCAGGGAATGGCGGAACTATTTTTGATCGTGTGGAAGGCGTGTGGATGGGAATGACCATCAATACCAAGATGAACCATGCCGGCCGGATGGCAACCCCTGGCCGCAACGGCATCCAACCGAATTGGTCCACCGCCGGAAAAGATGCTATGGTGCGGCGTTGCACGGGGTTTACCGCCAAGCGGCCCGCAACCCATGGCCGCGGGGTGCTGTGTCCAGTTTAGGAAGCCACTGGATTGTCCGGACCGGTCTCCGGCTCTTCGCTGGTTTCCAGCGGTTCCGCCGGAGCGCCATTGGCGTCGATTTCCTCGGCTTCTATTGAATCATCTTCTTGATCCCCGGCCTTTTTGGCCAGGCGGCGCTGCCGTTTTTCTTCCTGCTTTTTCTGGCGTGCCAGTTCCTTCTGACGTTTTTTGAACGAGAAATGACTTTTGGCCACAGGAGGGCCTCCTTTTCCATCGGATTGCGATACAGGGGTAAAAATAAAAGAGGCATTTCTCCGCTAGACGAAGAAATGCCTCTTCTGTATCAGGGGTCTAACTAGACGACTGTTACATTGGCGGCTGCCGGGCCCTTGGGGCCCTGCTGGACGTCAAATGTTACCTGGTCGCCCTCGCTGAGGGATTTGAATCCGGTCGCATTGATGGCGGAATGATGGACGAATACGTCCGGTCCGTCTTCCTGCTCGATGAATCCGAATCCTTTTTGATCGTTGAACCACTTTACTGTGCCATTGGCCATGATACCATCCTCCTTTCTTAAAATTTTCAACGTCGCCTGCTGGAGGATGCCATCTGGATCAATGGGGTGTTCCTTCAGAATGCTCCTGGTTCACCCAGGCGGATGAACCTTGTTGATTTGCATAACGATAGGCTTTCCTGGGGCATAAAGCAAGCGATTATATTTATTTTTGCAAATTTACAGACAAATACAGCGTCTTGGAGGGTAATCGACTATATTGCACGTTCGTTAAGACATAAGTGCATGTAGGTCACATCAAACGGCAGATGGTTGAATTGGCGGGTTTCTTTTTCAATAAATCCTAACCCGGCATACCAGTTTTTCAAGGCCGCATGGGCCGCGATGATGCCGATACTGATGGTCCGCACCCGTTTCGACCGGGCGTAGTCGATGATGAACCGGACCAGGGCGGCGCCGATGCCCCTTTGGCGGCAGGACGGCAATACGGAAAGCCGGTTCAAGTAGGCCGTTTCCGAATCAGGTTGTTCGAAGGCGACACAGCCGGCCGTTCTGCTTCCGGTTTCGTAAAGGAAATATTCTTCTCCCCGCTCAAAATCGGCCAGCACCCAGTCCCGGGTGCAGAAGGAGGGGTGTTTGGGGTTATTGTCCCGGGTGATGTGGAACATCTGCGCCACATCCTGATGGGATGCCCGGATGATCGCGGCGATACGATCAGCGTCTTCCGGGCGGGTGCTGACAATGGTCATTTTATCCCTCCGATGCATGGGCCTGCCGGTCCAGATAGGCGATCACTTCACGGTCGAGGGGAAACTGGTCCGGCCATGGCCGGATCCCGGATTTCTCCCTGGAAAATTCATTCCGCGGGACCACCACGTTCAGGTTAAAGGGCGTTGGCACCTCCATGGCGGTTGCGTCGGCCACCGTGTGGGCGCCGTCGCGTCTCAACGCAACCGTGCCTGAATTGACGATGGCCTTGCGGTTGGCAAGGCGGTCTTCCCGCCGGGGCATGCAGACGCAGCGGCAGAACCCGCAGACGGTGTAATAGAACCAGCCCGGATCGAAGACCGCCTGCCGGTAGTCGGCAAAACCGCTGATGTCGGCCTGCATCTGGGGGTCGGCTTTCTGCAGGCGGATGCAGAGGGCGTCGAGTTCGTGTTTTTCTTTGGGCAGCGGGCGGCCGAGTCGGTAGGGGCTCCAGTTGGACCAGGCGCCGGACCGGTCCAACCCCTCGTAGCCGCTGCAGCCGATCCAGCAGCAGGTGTTGGGCTGCTTGCGGGCGATGGTTTCGGTGATGCCGGCAACGGTCACCCGGGTTTCGTCCCGGGGGTGAATCATTTCCACGGGGCATACCAGGGTGCACATCTTGCAGCGATCGCAGGGGTGCGCTTCGTCCGGAATGGGGCTGTCCGGCATCAGTTCGGCGGAGGTCAGGACACTGCCCAGCTCCACCAGGGCGCCAAATTCCCGGGTGAGGAGGTTGCCGCTCCAGCCCAGGCGTCCGATGCCGCCGGCCAGGGCGGCATAGCGGTGGGCGAATTCCGGGTGGAAGGCGGTCATCTCCGTCACGTCGGCGGCCCTTTCTTCAGGCCGGTAGTTGTTGTTGATGTCGACGTTGACGGCGTCGTGCCCCTCGGAGCGCAACTGTTCGGCCAGTCCGTCGCCGATGGTATACAGGTCCCGGACAACGGTTTTGCGGTTGTCGCAATGGGGCTGCCAGCGTTTTTTGCGGATGAAGTCCGCCACGGCGTCCCTGTCCAGGGCGCGTGCGAAGGCAATCACCGATCGGGCCGACGGGAGGAGGTAGCGCGGGTCGGCGGACGGCGGCCCGTCCGCCATAGTGTCCCGGGTGGTAATGCCCACCAGGTCGGCCCCCAGGCGGGCCGCCAGGGATTTGAGCCGTGTTTCCAGTTTAGCCATGATGATCTCCCTCTAAGGCGATTCAAATACCATCGGGAAAAAACCTACGATTTTGATCGTCATCAATGTCGGCATCCAGCACAACAACTATGCGCCCTTGAGTTGCACAACAAGCTTTTCAAAGCGCTCCCCCGCAAGATAGCCGAATATTTTGTACAGGGATCCGAACAGCAATAAAGGGATCAGAAAAACGTGCAGAATGATCTTTTCGATGACCAGGACGAAAAGAAACGCCAAGCTTTCGGTAATGTCGACAAAGTGGGTCTTCAGGTACACCACGGCGCTGGCCAGGGAGGCGGCGCGGTGCCGGGTGAGGGCGGAGAATTCCACGAGCTTGTTCTTGAAATAGATGAAAAACTGGGAAATGGATTCCAGGACCCCGTCGGCCTCATGGTCCTCCAGGGAAACCGCCGGGATTTCAGCCTCGAATTCTGCCATGGCAATTTCTTTGACCATGACGAGGCGGGCCTGCTGCGCATCCATTTGGGGGATGAAATAGGCGTCGTTGACCTGGGTGCCCACGCAGCACATCACCGGCGTGGCCAGGCGAATCAAGAGAAGCAGTACTGCGCCGCGGCTCAGGAGATAGGTCATCTCGGTCGTTTTCCGGAAGCATAACGAAACAAAGAGCAAGGCGAGCAGTCCATAGAAGGGGACGATGGTGTAGGTGTTGATGGCCGAGAGCAGCAGGCGCTGAACGCCGAGCAATGCCATGGACTTGACGCAGGCATCGCTCAAGCGCTCGGTGGCGTCGTTAATGGGATCGAGAATCTGTCCGGCCTCGTATTCGAGCCCGATCCCCCAGGGACTGATGTTGATGCTCGACTCCTGGATGGAAGACACACCGCCGTTGATGATGCGGCAGGTGGCGTATGTCGCGGCCGATAGGGCAATGCTTTCGTTGAGATAGTCCTTGGCATAGGTCTGGTTGGCTTTGTTGATCCAGGTGAAGTCGAGCAAGGCGATACCGATGCATAACACCAGGTAGAGGGAGTGCCGTTTTTGAAACCGTGACATGGGGATGTGCTCCTTCCTGATCGAGGCCCGTAAATCAACACAGTTGCTTTTTAAATTCGGATGGACGGATGGAAGTTTTGGTTTTTTTCGTTTTCTTTCACGTGGAAAGAAAAGACGGCCTGGTGTAAGGCCTGTTATCTGTCATTCCGGACATGATCAGGAATGTAATAAAAAAAGAATGGGGTTGGCAAGGAGATCCCGGCTTTCGCCGGGATGACGGCGGCAGGTTTACCTGTCAATGCGACGGGATAGGGCAATTCGAACCGTGTGTCGGACGATCACCCTGCCAAGGCGGCAATCACCGCTTTCATGAAAGCGGGCAGGTCATCCGGCGTCCGGCTTGTGATGAGATTGCCGTCGATGACGACTTCCGCATCCGTCCAGTCCGCTCCGGCGTGAATCAGATCGTCCTTGATGGCAAAAAAGGAGGTGACGCGCCGGTTGGCCAGAATTTTGGCGGAGGCCAGCATCCAGCCGGCGTGGCAGATGGCGGCCACGATTTTCCCGGCATCGAAGGTGTCTTTGACCAGCCGCACCATGTCAGGGTTGCGGCGCATGAGATCCGGCGCATAGCCTCCGGGAATGACGATGCCGTCAAAATCGGCGGCGGTCAGGTTTTTCGCATCGGCATCCGCCTTGGCCGGCAGACCGGATTTGCTGGTGTACTGCCGGCTCCCGGTCCCGGCCGTGACCACCTCGGCCCCGGCCTCCTTCAGGCGGTAGTAGGGATACCAGTATTCGAATTCGTTATACATATTTTCGATCAGGATAATGATTTTCTTTCCCTTGAGTTCCATCATTTTCTCCTCACCTGTGTCAGGTTTATGTGAACGTGAAGCCGCCAGGAAGGACACGACGGTTTACCCGTCCAAAACAGACGCGCCTTTCTTACGCTTCATGGTAAGCGCCGTGGCCTGGATGGTCTGTGGAAGGCATGGGCGGGCCTATTGAAAGTCTATAGCACACATCGGCGGCGTCAACGCCGATACGCCCATTGATTGGAATACATCAATACGGCAACGAACGGTTCACCTCCGGGCCATCCCGGCGGAAGAGGATTCGTTACAGTGCGGCAAAGCATCCCTTTTTTGCCTGTCATGCCGGATCTGATCCGGCATCTCGTGGTTCAACGAGATGGAATCGTGAGAGATTCCATCTCGCATCCGGAATGATGAAAGCTTTGGGATTTGTTGTCGCTACATTTTGTCACAATCCCGCCAGCCGGGATCTTCCAGCCAACCGTTTGGTTGTCAGGGGAACCCGGCCGGCGCCGGAATGGGAACGAGGGATCATCAAATGCCGGTTAGAGGCTTTCAGAAACTATCCTAGAGCGGCAGATGCAGCCAGGCGAAAACGCCCGTCATTTTCAGGCCCATGTAGATCATCACGGCGATAAAGATGTTTTTGAGCTGCTTGGCCGGCAGTTTGTGGGCGGCCCGGGCCCCGACCTGGGCCATGGGGACGCTGGTGCCGGCCAGTAAAACCCATTGCAGCAGGTTGACATAGCCGATGGAGTAGGGCGGCAATCCGGCCACATGCAGGCCGTTGAACAGGTAGGAAAGTGTCCCGCCGAAGGCGGCAAAGATCATCAGGGCCGTTGCCGTTCCCACGGCTTGATGCATCTTGAACCGCAGGGCCAGGACCATGACGGGAATCATCAGGACCCCGCCACCGATGCCGATAATGCCCGAGACGATGCCCAGGGGAAAGCCCCACAGGACGTAGACCAGATTATTCTCCACGGGGTCTTTTTCGATCTTGGGCGGTTTGGCCGTCAGCATCCGGACGGCGCCGGCCAGAATGGCCAGGCCAAATCCGATTTTAAGCAGCTGGCCAGGCAGGTGGGCCGCAAAAAAGCCGCCTATAAAGGCACCGACAAGTCCTGACAATCCCAGGACAACACCTGCTTTCCATAAAACGGCCTTTTTGCGGTGGTGCCCTGCAGACCCGCTGATGGCCGTGGGGAGCACGACAGCCAGGTTGGTCCCAAAGGCGATCCGGATGGCAATCGTCGGATCGATGCCGATGGAGGTAAGGGCCCAGAATTGCACGGGCACCATGATAAAGCATCCGCCGACCCCCAATAGCCCGGAAGCGAAGCCAACACCGATGCCGGTGACCAGGAGGGCGATGATTTGAGCTGAACCAATTTCCATTATGAAGCATCCTTTCTTTCAATGCAGACGGTGTCGTCAACGGCCTGATAGCGGCGTTCGGTTGCGTGCGATGGTATGGCTGCGCCATCATGGTACGCCGCGCAGAGCACCCCCGATAACAGGACGCCCAGGCCGTCGGCAGCCGTATTCCGAATGTCTACGAATTCGTCTGAATTCGGACAACTAGGTGTTTAGCGATTATAGCGACAGGAATATGGATATGGGATTGAAAGAAAGGATTACGATCCCGTCCACCAGCATGGGCATCGTTTTCTGCGTTTGGCGTGGGCTTTAGCGTTTTTCATGGTTTTGTGTGTCTGGCGCCCCGTAGACTCAGGGGCGATGTCATGTTTAATCGGTTTGTCGGCTAGTTAGTGCCCATCCATAAACGGCATCTTTCGGCCCCTGGCGGCGTTCTCGCTCGTTTTCAATCCTCGAAATAGCGGGCTATTCCTCCGGTTGAAAACGCGCTCGGGCCTTGCCAGGAACCAAAATCTACCATTTATGGATGGACACTAGTTATAGGATACCCGCACCTTTTCATCCGCCAATGTCGGTCGAATGATTTTTTGCCACTGGGGATTATCCCATGTTCCCAGCTGATCATGCATCTCGAGATATTTTTCCGGTATGGGATGCGTGCCGTAAACGACTTCAAGCCCGTATCGTTTGGTAATGAAGTCGTGAAAATAGGTGATATGAGGACAGGGGGGATACCCTACCACGAGTCCCGTGGCAAGATGGATCACCTCGGCGCCGTTACCCTTCATTTCATCCACGGCATATTCCACATTGCCACCCGGGCAACCATCGCATGTCGTATACCCGACAACTGCCACGTCTACATCCATGTAGCGGGAAAAAGCCCCCTCGCGGTTGCGCAACGATCGGAAACATTTCCCGCCGGCACACCGGCGGTAGCGGTCACAGATGATGATGCCAATGTTGGTTTTTGCGGCCATGTCAGCCCCTTTTTAAATTGGTTTAGCATTTCACGCCAACACCCGGATCCTTCATTGTGTATCAACGTTAAAAAATGGGATATAACCCATATGTCAGGGGAGGTTATAGTGACAAGGAGGAGGGAAAAGCAAGGAGAAAAAGGATAGGGACTCGCGTTCGTCTCTGCGGAACAAATAGAAAGCCCACAACCAAAAGCACCCAAACGGTTTTCAAGCCTTCCCCGAGGGAAAGGCGCTTGACAGCGCCTAGTTGAATTGCCTATGAAAGCCGTCTTGGTTTAAAACACGTGAAAGGGGTTTTTTTGTTCAGAACATCAATGGATATTGTGTCAATCGTTGCCGACAAGGGAACCAACCCGCCGGTGGCTGATTGATCGCAGCACCGCCTCAGGTCCTGCAAGTTTTTCCGTTTTAAAGCAGACCGGTTTTGCCTGGTTTGTTCCCCAACGGCCCCCCTGTGGTGGGCCGCCACTAGCGGTGTTTTCTCCCTCGGCAACGCTTCCTCAACTATAAAATTATTCGATTATTGCGATTACCGGTGGCCCGTGCGCACGTATAGGGCGGCATGTGCCAGCCACACCGCTTTAGGATAGCCACAAAGGGAGCACAACCATGATCACCAATCCGCATGGAGACAAGATAAATAATTACAATTCCAACCCGCATCTTTTTAAGATGGGATGGTCGCAGCATTTTCAGGCCCAACTGGAAACGGTGGGCCAGGACGGATGGATCCCGGCCAGAGTCGCCGGGGTTGGGAAAAACACCTTTCAGGTCAGCAACGGAAAGTCAGAATGGCTGGCGACCGTGGCGGGCCGGATCGGGCACGGTGTCGATGGCACGTTTCCGGTCACAGGGGACTGGGTCCTCGTGACGGATTCCATGATCGTGAAAGTGCTGGCCCGCCAAAATGCCTTGTCCCGCGGGGCGGCGGGGACCCGCAGCAGACAGGATGCCCAGCCCCGGAAAGAACAAATTATCGCCGCCAATCTCGATACCGTCTTTATCGTTTGCGGTCTGGACCGGGATTTCAACCTGCGTCGCATCGAACGCTATTTGACCCTGGTCTACAACTGCGGCCTGAATCCTGTCATCATTCTCACCAAAGCGGACCTTCACCGGAATCCGGACGCTTTCGTAGGTGACGTCGAAAGTGTTGCCTTCGGGGTTCCGGTCCACCTGGTCTCGGCATTGGACGACGCCGGGCTGACCGCCCTGGCGCCTTATCTGGCACCAGGCCAGACCGCCACCATGGTAGGCTCTTCCGGTGCCGGCAAGTCCACCCTGGTGAATCGGCTCTGCGGCCGGGATGTGCAGGCGACCGCTTCGGTCAGCGCACATGGGGGCAAGGGCCGGCATACCACAACCACACGGGATCTGATCGTGATGCCCCAGGGGGGAATGGTGATCGACAACCCGGGCATCCGGGAGATTGCCTTCTGGGACACGGGCGAAGGCGTTGGGAACGCTTTCCCGGAGATCGAGGAGCTGGCCGGTGCCTGCCGCTTTTCCGATTGCAGCCACACACACGAACCAGGCTGCCGGGTGCTGCAGGCCGTCGCGGAAGGACGGGTTTCCCCGGGCCGGCTGGAAAGCTACCAAAAATTGAAACGCGAGCTGGCCTACCTGTCCGACCGGCAGAGCAAGAGTGCCGACCGGGTGGAAAAAGAGCGCTGGAAGGATGTCGCCGTGAAAATCAAAGCCATGAACAAAGAAAGGCGGAAACGCTAAGAAGTGTCCATTCATACAGCGTCAGGCCATACGCGCTTCCAGCACGCGAATGATATTGAGCAGGGCTGCATTGACCGGGGTGGCGATGCCGAGTTCCCGGCCCAGGGCGACCACTTTACCCCCGAAGACATCCACTTCGGTGCGGCGGCCGGCCTCGATGTCCTGGAGCATGGAGGTTTTCCCGTCGGAAGATAGGGTGGGCAGGATTTCAAGCCAGTCGTCCACATCCTTTTCAGAGAGATTCACGTCTGAGGCCCGGGCCAGGGCGATGACCTCGTCCATGAGGGCGTTCATGAGCGCCCGGGCATCTTCCGACGTCTGAAAGACACCGTAGGGCGCCCCCATCACGGCCGAGGCCTGGTTCATGCCCACGTTGATCATGAATTTCCACCACATGGTGCGGACCATGTCTTCGGGTGTTGCATGAGGGATGCCGGCCCGGGAGAAAGTGTCCTGTAGCTTCCGGACTCGGGGGCTGGTGTTTGCATTGGCGGGCTCGCCGAAAATGAGCTTGCCGGGGTTTGAGTAGGTGATGTGTCGGCCCTCCCGCAGGGCATCGATGCCCACGGAGATGGCCAGCACCAGCTTCTCCGCGCCATAGTGCGCCCCGATAACCGTCTCGCTTTCCAGGCCGTTCATGATGGAGAGGATGGTGGTCTCCTCGCCCACCAGGGGGGCCAGATCGGGCAGGGCCGCCTGGAGGTGGTGATGCTTCAGCGCCACGATGATGAGATCGGCGGGCGCCGCCGGGTCGTCCGGACCCACCACGGGAAGTTTCAAAGGTGTGCCGTTGACCACCAGCCCCTCCCGGGCGAGGCGTTCGGCGCGCGGGCCGCTGGCCACGAACATGGTTTTGAGCGCTTCATTGGAATTCAGCATGGCGGCATAGGCGCCGCCCATGGCGCCGGCGCCGAGAATGGCGATGGTTTTAACAGGGGGCATGAGACAGGTTTCCTTTGGCATTTACAGGCCCTTTTGCGTTGGTCTCCGATGGCATCGAAGGGTGGATAGTAATGCCGAGGGGTCAAGGGGTCAAGGATTCCCGGGTCCGCGGAACAATCAAAAAAATTACAACATCAGCGCCTTGTCTCCAACAATGGCGACGTTATTTTTTCCTGACTCCTGACTCCTGACTCCTGACTCCTGACTCCTGACTCCTGACTCCTGACTCCTGACTCAGTTGTTTCCCCTAAGTTCTGTTTTTCTTTTCAACTTCTTCCCTTCCCCCCAGCATTGCCCCAAACGCTCTCCCAATGCCCAGTAGTGTTTGCTGGCCATGTCGAAGAGCAGGGGGTTGACCCGGGCGATGTCGATCTTGCCCTCTTTCAGCACGTCCGGGTGAACATGGGTCTGCACCACTTCGCCCACGAACACGTCATGCTCCGCGAAGTCCACGATCCGCTCCAGACGGCATTCCATGCAGACCGGGCATTCCCGGATCATGGGAGCGGTTTCGAGCTCACCGTAGAAGACATCGAAAATGGCGGCCTTGTCGGTTTTTTTACCGGTCATGATGCCGCAGTAGTCGGTTTGCACCATGAGCGCTTCCGAGGGCAGGCAGACGCTGAAGGCCTCGTTTTCCTTGATCCCGGCATTCGTGTAGTGGGATTTGTGGATGCCCAGGGAGATGTGGTTCAAGGTCATGATGCCGATGTGGGCGATGGTGATGAAGTTGGGTTTGCCGTTGACCACCGCGCCCACCAGGGTGGTGGGGGTGGGATAGAGGGCGTTTATCGGGCCGATCGGTTGCATTTTAAGCCTCCTTTTTTGTATGTACATACAACAAGCTTGATTCGTCATTCGCCTCCCGGTGCCACCCGGTTGGCTTCCTATTCCTAAAGTTGATGGTTTCGTAAAACGTTCGAGATACGGCTTGCGAATCCCGAGGAATACCGCTGTCGCGGGTGTTGCAGGCAGCGTACTTATCGTACGCCGCAGTGACGAGGGATGAAGCGTAACGCCGATCTTTAGTCCCCCCCAGGGGAATCGGACTTTTTACGAAACCGTCAAAGTTTAAAGATTTTCTTCCAGCAGGGTTCCAGCCCGGTCGATTACCCGCGTGAGGGCGTCGCCCTTTTTCAGGCCCAAAATGGCTGCGTAGCGCATGTGCAGGCTTTTCCAGGCCGCCCTGATGGGCTCGTGCAGGCGCCGCCCCGTTTCTGTGGCCGTGATCCGGGTGGTTTTACCGTCCACCGCCCTTTCCAGATAGCCTTTGTGAACCAGGGCGTCCACGAAGCGTGTGACCGTGGAAGGCGCCAGGTGCAGCTCCGCGCCGAGGGCTTTCTGGGTGATGCCGGGCTGGTCGATGACCTGCATCATCAGAAAAGCGTGGGACGGCGACAGGCCTGTGGGCCTGAACTCCTCCTCGGCCATGCGGGTGATCACCCGGGAAAGGGCGTTGGCCGTGAAATAGAGACAGTGGTTCAGTATCGATTTGGATTCGGTCATTACATGCTTTCTTGTTTGTACATACAAATATATTCAGGGTAATGATTTGTCAATCGAAAAAGCGATCGATTCAAGAAAGCGATGCGCCAACGGCCTTGGTCATCCGGAACGTGGTGCGAAACCCGAAAAGGCGGCTGAAGGGTCCCATGGTGTGGGTGGCAATTTTGCGGTAACCCCGGCGTGCATAGAGGTGACAGGCTCGGGAGTTGGTGTCAATGACCTCCAGGGAGACGGTGGCAAAGCCGTTGTCCCGGGCCAGGTTCTCGAAAGCCGCCAAAAGAGCGCTGCCGATGCCCTGCCCCCTAAGGGAAGGATCGACCACGATGCCGTCCAGATAGAGATCTCCGGGGGGCTGCTTGTGGTCCAGCAGCATGAGCAGCATGGTCCGAAATGTGCCGGCAACCTGTCCGTAGTGCCGGACCATGGCGCCGTAAGACGGCTCCAGGAAGCTGCCCTGCTGGTCGTGGAGGCCGAGGATGCCCGCCAGCCGGCCCTTTGTAAAGGCCGTGAGGCAGCGGGTGGGATGAATGCTGCGGGGCAGCACGGCCAGGGCGGAGTCCAGGGGCCCGAAAACCGGCGCCAGCTTGGCCTCCAGGCCGGTGTAGTAAAGACGCACGGCAGCTTGGATATGGGCTTCGGGCAGATGGTCGATGATGTCGATCATGGCTTCCGTCCAGTTTGGCAAACCATAAGTTTTCCGCAAAGGCGTCTTATATATCGTATACTGTGATCGTCCGGAAATGGTTTCTTTATTTTCGGCCACGCGAAATGGAAACGCACCAATTTATCTGGGTTTCGCTTCCCAAGCTTGACAAACAGCCCCCATGACGGTTTGATCTGTCTTTTCACAACTCACTTCCGAGGAGCGACAACACCATGACCGAGATCACCTTGCAGGAAAAGTTCGAACGCTCAGCCGGGGTCATCTGCCGGCAGGGGATGGTTCAGTTTCCGGTTTCACCGACGGCGGTGGCCATTATTCAGCGTGCGGTGGGTGACGTTGAAGACGAGTTGGACCTGATCCATGCCTTCCGCGAACAACCCTCCCAGACCCTGGAGCAGCTCGCGGCTTCGAGCGGGTTCCCGGCGGAAAAGGCCGGGGCCCTGGCGGACAGCCTGGCCCAAAAAGGGTTGGTGTTCAATCAGCCCAACTCAAAGGGCGTCATGGTCTACCGGCTCCTGCCCCTCATGATGGTGGGGTTGATGGAATACAAGTTCATGGGGGAGCTGACCGGCAGCGACGAGGAGAAAGAGCTCGCCCGGCTGTTCGAAAAGATGCTGGCCGATCTCCGGGAGCAGACCCAGGGCAATTACGAGGCCCTGATGCCCCTCTTCAAGGCCGCACCGGCCATCGACCGCACCGTGCCGGGTGGCAGCACGACCGACGGTCAGGCCATCCGTGTCATCCCGGTGGACAAACCGATCGAGGGCGGCGAGGAATTCGTTCTCCCCAGCCAGACGGTGGAAGAGATCATCGCCAAATTTGACGACATTGCGGTGGGCTACTGCTTCTGCCGCCAGCGGCGGAATCTTCTGGGCGAACCCTGCCGCACCCAGGCGCCGGTCCAAAACTGCTTCACTTTCGGCAAATCGGCCCGTCACACCGTGGCCCAGGGCTTTGCCCGGCCGGTTACCCGCGATGAGGCCCTCAAGATCCTCAAAGAGGCCGAGGAGGCCGGCCTGGTCCACAAGGCCTTTCACCCGGGGGCGCGGGAATCAGCCCTCGAGACCAGCATCTGCAACTGCTGCAAGGACTGCTGCGATACGTTTCGCCTGTGGCGCGACGGCACCCTGCCCTTGGTCAACTCCACCTATCATCTCTCCGTGATCGATGCCGATGCCTGCACCGGCTGCGGCACCTGCGTGGACTGGTGCCCCACCGATGCGATCGCCCTGGATGACGACGGACTGGCCGTGCGGGATGAAGCCTCCTGCCTGGGCTGCGGGGTCTGCGCCCGCTTCTGCCCGGAAGAGGCGATTTCGCTTAAGGAGGGCTTGCGTAAAGTCTTCGTTCTGCCGCCGCGGCTGCGCAGCGGACAGGTGGCATAGGCGGAAGGCGCAGGAAAAGCCCGTTTTTCTTCCCTGCATCAAGGGGGGGGAAGGGGGGTGCTGCCCCGCTGAAGACGGCTTCCAACGGGTTGTCTGTTCAGGGTGGAAACCGTCCTTATGTTCCGCAGAAGGTACGGTAGGGCTCCGCCGAAGGGGGCGCCGGCAGGTGGTAGCCGCTCTCTTCCGGCGGATCGTCGTAGGGGCGGGCGAGAACATCCAGCAGGTTTTCCATCACCGATAGGTCGGCCCGCTCCACGGCCGCAGCCAGGGCCTCTTCCACCCGATGGTTGCGGGGGATGACCGCCGGGTTGTGGGTGTTCATGCACTGGCGAGCGGTTTCCCAGGCGTCGGGTTGGCGTTTCAGCCGGGCCTGCCAGCGCGCGAACCACTGCTGGAAATCCGGGGCCTGGAATACCGAGGCCTCCGGCTGGGAACCGGATGCGAGATCGCGGAAGGTGTTGGTAAAATCCGCCCCGTGCCGGTGCATGCAACTCAGCAGGTCCTCCACCAGGGCGCCGTCGTCCGCCTCCTGGTTCGACAAACCCAGTTTGGCCCGCATACCCGCCAGCCAGTATTGGCGAAAGGTATCGGGAAATCCAGTGATGGCCCCGGTGGCCATGGATACGGCCGCCTGGTGGTCTTCGTGGATGAGGGAAAGCAGGGTCTCGGCCAAACGGGCCAGGTTCCACTGGGCGATCTGCGGCTGCCGGCCGTAGGCGTAGCGGCCATGGTGGTCGATGGAGCTGAAGACGGTATCCGGGTCGTAGGCGTCCATGAACGCGCAGGGGCCGTAGTCGATGGTCTCCCCGCCAAGGGCCACGTTGTCCGTGTTCATGACGCCGTGGATGAAGCCCACCAGCAGCCAGCGGGCCACCAGGGAAGCCTGCCGCTCCATGACAGCTTCAAGCAGGGCAAGATAGGGGTTTTCGGTGGCGGCCAGATCGGGAAAGTGGCGGCGGAGGGTGTAATCGGCCAAGGCCCGAAGGTCGTCGGGGTTGCCGCGGGCCGCCGCATACTCGAACGTGCCCACGCGGATGTGGCTGGCCGCCGTACGGGTGAGAATCGCCCCTTCAAGCGGGGTCTCACGGAACACCGGCTCCCCCGTGGTCACCACTGCCAGGCTGCGGGTGGTCGGTATGCCCAGGGCGTGCAGGGCCTCGCTGATGATGTATTCCCGCAGCATCGGCCCCAGGGCCGCCCGTCCGTCCCCATTTCGTGAAAAGGGCGTCCGGCCGGATCCCTTGAACTGGATGTCGAAACGCGCTCCCTGCGGGGTGACCTGCTCGCCCAGCAGGATGGCCCGCCCGTCGCCCAGCATGGTGAAGTGGCCGAATTGATGCCCGGCATAGGCCTGGGCCAGCGGCTCGGCGCCCTCGGGAACTTTGTTGCCCGCGAAAATGGCGGCCCCCTCCTCGCCCTTCAGGGCCTCGGGGTTCAGCCCCAGGGATTGCGCCAGCGCCTCGTTGAAAATCACCCGTTTCGGTGTGCGTACCGGCACGGGATTCATCCGGACATGGAACGCCGCCGGCAACCGCGCATAACTGTTATCGAAGTGCCACCCGGCGTCGGGGCGGTTGGGTTTGCTGCTGGACGTCATGGCATCCTCTCCAGTCCACCACAGGAAAAAAGCATCTCAAAAATTGGATTTATGTCCAAAATATAGGCGAGGTATCAACGCCGATATCGGGCGAAAAGACGTTTTGGGATCGTTTTTGCAAACGTTGGGATGAAAATCCCGAAGGTCAAGAGGGAGGGGGGCCGAAAGGAGGCCCCTTTCCGGTCAGTCCGAATATTTCATGAAATATTCGGGCTGATATGGTTGCTCTTTGTCAACAAGAGACACCACTGGTGGCGGCTCCGGAGAGGTTCGACCGTTCCGGGGTGTTTTAATCCGTCCGTCCCGCCGATGCGCGGCGCGGGACAATGGGCAAGCCAAAACCATTTCTACGGAAGATGGGACGGCGTGCCGGAAATCGGCTCATATGAACTGACTAGAAGCCATCTTAAAATTAAGGTTTTCGTTCGAGATACGGCGTGACCGAGAATTCCCGTAAAGCGGGACTTCCCATCTGATCAAGCCCTCAACGGTGGGTGCAACCCGCATAGGCGCACCGAAGGAAGTACTCTTGGGGTACATACTATAGTATGTCGAGGACTTGAGACGAGGGCACAACGCCGAAATCGGGCGAAAAAACTTTTTTGAGATAGATTCTAAAGTTTTTCCGGGACATACCCCTCCGGCAGGTGGGCCGAGCCTTTTACACAGGGAAGGCCGGTGGCTTCATGAACCTGTTCCATCAGCGCATCGACGTGATCGCAGAATCCGCCGTTTTCCATTTTCCAGCCGTTCTCGGTTTTAGCGGCAAAGGTGCAGGTGCAAAAATGAATGGCCTCGGCTCCCTTGGATTTGAGGATCTTGGCCAGGTTCGCCACATTGTCGCCCGGGCACCGGCAGGTAAACACACCGGCGGGTACGGCGTCCTGGTATTCGGCAAACCCTTCCTTCCCCGCCATCAGGCAATTGATACAACCTGTCAGGGGGCAGCGTTCCTCGTTTTTTTCACAACGGATAATGGCTACTTTGGTCATGGCTCACTCCTTTCCTTCCGGTTAACCCGGATATTTCACGCATTCGAGATGTCCATTGGCAAGACATCAGGGGCGCTGCTGTACAGCCTGTACCGCAAGTCTCTGATAACGCGGCCAATGGACATCTCGGGCGCGCTTGCAGGGTGAAATTTTATCGATGATTTTGGAAATCGGCCAAGGGTACAATTTGTCACCTTAAAATCATTCCCCATTTAGCTTTGATACCCCTGAATATTTGCATAAAATTTATTGCGTAGAAAAAAATTCATGAGACATTCGGGTTAGGGTCGCGGGGTGCTCATTCTCCGGAAACCGTGCGCTGCATGTATCGGCTCAACGCCTCCTGCAGGGCGGCGGCGGCAAGATCCGCACAGTGCCGGTCGTCGTCCGGAAGGCGGCCGATGGCGTTTTCGACGGCATCCCCGTTGATGTCGGTCACGGCGTCGAGATCCTTCCCGATGGCCAGCTCGGCGGCAAACGATCCGCAGATGCTGCTGGTTCCGCATCCGTCCGTAACATAGGAGGCGTCCTGGACCCGGTCGTTTTCGATCTTCAGAAAGATTTCGATGCTGTCGCCGCAGTCGCCGGTGACACGGGCCGAACTGTCGGCCGCATCCATCCGGCCGTTGTGCCGGGGGTTGCGCCAGCGGTCAAAGCCCTTGTCGCCATAGGCCTCCCGGGCGTCATCAAAAATTTTTTCCTGCAATTCATTCACAAACTGATCGAACTTATCCACGGGTAGATCCCCTTAAATCTTAAAGTTCATGTATTGGGCATATGCTTATAACATTGCCGGTTCCATTCGCACAAGTAAAATTTTACCTTCGGAATCGCCGCTGTCGCCAGCCCGCTGAATCCGATCTGGAAAATAGGCAAACGCGTTCTATGGACCGAAAATCAGGAAATTACAAGCAGGCATGCCCCGTATGACGGTGTTTTCCGGTCTACAGACGACCGAATCTAAAACCTTTGGCCGCTTATGCACAATCGGCGAAACTATGATATGAAATTAAAAAAGCTGTTGCGTCAGCTTCTGGAACCGGGAACCGTCACCGTGCCAATGCCCCGACTCATCCTGATAGCCGCCTTCCTCGGCCTGCTTTCCTGCAGCATCATCGAAACCACGTACGATGTTACCGTCGGTACATTGAAGCTGGGTTATACCGTCACCAAATTCGCCGGCAAGACCGTTTACCAGGTGGGCCGATTCACCTATACGGTGGTCATGGCCCCCTTGAGCTGGCCCCTGACGAACGACGACATCGAAACCATCGACGGCTTGCCGCCCAAAGAAGCTATCCGCCAGGGACGGGTCAAGACATCACCCTACGTGGTCAAGGGTAAGCGCTACGTGCCCATGAGTGTCAGGAAAGCCCGGACGTATCGGGAGACCGGCATTGCCTCCTGGTACGGTTACGAAACCTACCACCAGGATGGCGGGCACATGACCGCCAACGGCGAGGCTTTCGACCCCCGCGGCCTGAATGCCGCCCACAAGCGCCTGCCCCTGCCCACCTTCGTGCGCGTCGTCAATCTGGAGAACAATCGCGAAATCATCGTGCGGGTCAACGATCGCGGCCCCTTCGTCGAGGGCCGGATTATCGACTTGAGCGCCGGCGCCGCCAAAAAGCTCGGATTTTACGCCAAAGGTACCGCCCGAGTGCTGGTGGAAGCCGTCGAACTTGAAGGGTAAGGAAGAGCCGTCAAGCAGGGAAAGCGAAAGGTTTGACAGGGTTCATCCGGCACCCTAGTTTGTCTTGAATGGGTCCGAGGGACCAAGGATTCATGGGGTCGAGTGAACAACTCAAGGGCAAACCCCAAGCTCAAAGCGTCAAGCGGAAAAGGCGACGCTTGGCGTCGACATCGAAATACCAAACGAGACCAGCGCGGCAGGCGCTATTTTCCTGAAAGAAAAAAACTGGTACCAGCCGGCGGCCTCGCTTGCGTCTCCAAGTGCCGGGCAATCCCTTGAAGGATAAACACTTGAATCCTTGAACCCTGGACGCCTTGGATCCCATTCTCAAATTTTTTTTAAAAAGAAGGGGAATACTTCTATGCGCATAATTACATTTTTCCTGACGATCCTAACACTTGCGATGCCGGTTGCCGCCGAAGATTTTACCATCAAGGGCACGGAGGGTACCAAACTTGTGGCCGCGCGGATCGCAGCCTTCGACAAGCCTTGGGCCATGACCTTCCTGCCCGACGGCACCCTTCTGGTGACCGAGAAACCCGGGGTACTGTGGCATGTGGCCCCCGACGGATCGAAAACAGAGGTGCAGGGCATGTGGAAGGTCGCCTATGGCGGCCAGGGCGGCCTGGGCGATGTGGTGCTGCATCCGGATTTTGAACGCAATGCCTGGGTCTATCTGTCCTATGCCGAATTCGGTAAAGATAAACGCACAAGGGGTGCGGTGGTGGTGCGCGCCAGGCTCGATCTGCAAACCAGCCCGCCCACTCTGGCGTCCGTAGAAAGACTCTGGGAACAGAAGCCTAAAGTTACCGGAAAGGGGCACTACAGCCATCGCATTGCCTTCGGTCCCAACGGTAAAATGTTCGTCACCTCCGGCGACCGCCAGAAATTGGACCCGGCCCAGGATTTTGACGGCCATCTGGGCAAGCTGCTGCGTTTGAACGACGACGGCAGTGTGCCCGCTGACAATCCCTGGCAGGATCGGGGTGCCATCGCCCGGCAATTCTGGACCGTGGGTCACCGCAACATGCTGGGCATCGCCTTTGATGCCGACGGCCGGTTGTGGGTCCACGAGATGGGGCCGCGCCACGGCGACGAGTTGAACCTGATCGTGGCCGGCGAAAACTACGGCTGGCCCATCGTATCCAACGGCGATCACTACTCGGGCAGGCGGATACCCGACCATGACACTCGCCCGGAATTCGAAGCCCCCCGGGCGTATTGGGTGCCCTCCATCGCCCCGTCCGGCCTGGTGATCTACGATGGCGACCTGTTTACCGATTGGCAAGGCGATGCGCTGATAGGCGGGCTGGTATCCCGGGCTCTCATCCATGTGGCGTTAAACGGCGACACGGCCCAAGAAGCCGAACGCTTCAAATGGGGCGAGCGCATCCGCGAGGTGGAGCAGGGACCCGACGGGGCGTTGTACGTGCTCGAAGACGGTTCCGGCGGCCGTCTTCTCAAGTTGACCCCCGGCCGATACTAACCACTTCGTTTCCTTTGCCGGCGTGGTGGGGTATAAGGGCGATGAGCCTTTCAAGCTTGATGACCAAATCATAAAACCTTAGAAACCCCTCACTGGCCCAACGGGCGGCGAACCACTGAAAGAGCGATGCATGGCGAATCCCAAAAGAGAGCACCTGAGCTTGATTTGCGACATCAGCGAACTGTCCAACCTGATGTCGGAAAGCAAAGACATCGACAACTTTCTGCAGCAGGTGGTTCACCTCGTGGCTTCGCACTTGAACGCCGATGTTGGATCTATCTACCTCTTGGAAGCCAACTCGGGCACTTTGGTACTCAAAGCCACGGTGGGGCTGCATCCCGATTCGGTGGGGCGGGTGCGGATGGAAATCGGCGAGGGGTTGGTGGGCTGGACCCTCGAACAAATGGCGCCGGTTTGCGAAGGTGAGGCCAGCCGCAACCCGCGCTTCAAATATTTTGAAACTTCCAAGGAGGAGCGCTTCCAATCCTTCCTGTCGGTTCCCATCAGCTACGGCTCTGAAAAAACGGGTGTTCTCGTTGTCCAGCACACCGACGCCAATTACTTCAACCCGGCGGATGTGATGGCGCTCAAAGCCATCGCCGCCCAATTGGCCGGCACCATTGCCAATGCGCGCATGATGATGACGCTCAACCATGCGGCCACTCCGGCCGACGCCCCAACCATGCCCGAAGGCATGCAAATGTTTAAAGGCGAAGCCGCCGTCAATGGGTTTGCCCTGGCACCGGCCATGACCATGCGTTCCTCCGACCCCCTGATGGAAGATGTGGCCGATGACCAATTCAATGCCGGGCTCGAGGATTTCCGCGCCGCCATGGCCAAAACCATCGGCCAGCTCAGGCAGCTTCAGGAACAAATGGTTCAACGGCTGCCGGAAAGCGCGGTGTTGATCTTCGAGGCCCACCACATGATTCTGAAGGATACCCGGTTCGTTCAACAGATCACGCAGCTCATCACCGACGGGCTGCCCGCACCGGCGGCAATTCGCCATGCGGCCCGCCATGTCATCGACTTGTTCGAAAAAAGCCCCAACGCCTATATCCGGGAGAAATCAAAAGATGTCGAAGACCTGGTGCGGCGGCTGCTGTTCAACCTGCGCAAGAACCCGACGACAGGCCAGAGCCCCATGGATGGCCGCATCGTCATCGCCACCCAGCTTTATCCCTCGGATATTCTCAAGCTGGCCTCCGAGTCGGTGGCCGGCCTTATCCTGGCCGGGGGCGGCGTCACCTCCCATGTCGCCATCATTGCCCGTTCCCTGAATATTCCCACCATCATCGCCATGTATGCCAATTTACTGAAGGTCCCCGATAACACCCTGGTTCTCATGGATGCCGATGTCGGGACCTTGTATGTCGATCCTTCCGAGGAAGTCCGCCGGCAGTACGACCAGCGCAACCGGGCCCTCCGGAAAACCGCCGGCCGCGGGGTCAAGATGGTCCCTGAAACCCGGACCCGGGACAACGCGCGTGTCCACCTGATGGCCAATATCAACCTGCTGAGCGAGCTCGACCTGGCCCTGGAGCTGAAAGCCGAAGGCATCGGCCTATATCGGTCGGAATTTCCGTTTATCGTCCGTTCCGACCTGCCCTCGGAAGAAGAGCAGCGGCTGGTCTATGAGCGGCTGTTCAACAAGATGGCCCAGCGCCCGGTCTGGATAAGAACGCTGGATGTGGGCGGTGACAAAATACTCCCCTATCTGGATATGCTCCAGGAAGACAACCCGGAGCTCGGATTGCGCTCCATTCGATTCTCATTGAGACACCGCGAGATCTTCGACCAACAAATCCGGGCCATTTTGCGGGCCGGCGTGCACGCCCCATCATTGGGCATCATGTTCCCCATGGTTTCCTCCATCGATGAATTCCGGACCGCGCGTCAGACCGTCCGGCAGGCCATTGCGGCGCTGACCAATGAGAAACTGCCGCATCATCGCGAACCCAAGCTGGGCGCCATGATCGAATTGCCCGCCATGGTCGAGATCATCGATGAACTTGCCCGGGAGGTTGATTTTCTCTCCATCGGCACCAACGACTTCACCCAGTACATGCTGGCGGCCGACCGCGCGAACAAACACGTTGCGGCCTACTACCAGCCCTACCACCCATCCGTCCTGCGCGCCCTGGCCCGCATCATTCAACGGGCGGCGGATCACCAGGTGCCGGTCTCCGTATGCGGTGAAGTGGCCCACCAGAAGGATTTCGTGCCGTTCCTGATCGGCGTCGGCCTCCGGCGGTTAAGCGTGGACCCCCAATTCCTACCCGCCCTGCAACGAACCATCCGCGCCATGTCGGTAACCAAGGCCGAAGAGTATGCCCGGCAGTTGCTGTCGGCCGCTACCGTCGCACAGGTCGAAAAGGTGAGGACGGATTGGGCCTGGGGCAGCGATAGGGCATGAAGGCGTATAGGAACCGGAGGGACCATAGCATGTTCCCTCTACCCCCATGCTGGATTGGTGGGTATGATTGAAGGTGCGTAATTCAGGCAGGATTAGAAAAGCATAAAAACATAAACCCCCTTCCTCGGCCTGTTCGCGATCGTTCTTTACAGGACGCTGCTCAAGGAGAGGGATGATGCTGGGATGAAATAAAGGGTCAAGGGATAAGTAAAAAACCTTGGCCTCTTGCTTTTCGATTCAGCGATCATGGATTAGAACAGAAGCAGTCCTCTTTAAAAATACCTATTATAGGTCGAGTAGGTCCTTAAATTCATCTGTATCACGGATGCTATCCCAAGCGGAATCATTTATCACACTCCGGATGAATTCTACAGCCGATATGTGGATTGCTTTTGCTTTTTCAATATGCGTGAGGGCATTTGGCTTATCACCCTTAGCTGCATATGCTTTTGCAATTAGAATGTGGAGCATGGCGTCCTCGGGATAATGCCTGAGTCCCCTTTTGTAGTATTCCAAGGCCTTCTCAATATCTTCTTCCTCATTCTGAAAGTGTTGGCCAATATCAATGTAATGTGCCACCTCCGTTCGTCCTGCCGTTTCAGCTTTTGCAAAACTCGCCATTCCTTTTTCGAAGTACAGTACTTCTTGAGATTTATTTTGAGTAAAACGACTCAGACTGGCAATCTTGAAATATAAATTCGTATCCGCCTGACCCAGGCGCTCGATTTCCATATAATCTTTCAAGGCCGAATTATAATTACCGCTAAATTCAAACGCCATACCACGGGCACGCAGGCCCCGCAGGGTCTGGTCGGGATCCAACTCCATGGCTTTGGAAATATCCTCAACGCTCTCACCGGAAGAAGGGTTTTTCATCAGGGCAATCCAACCTCTTTTGAAATAGAGTTCGGATGCTTTCGGTTCGATTTTGATGGCCTGTGAAATATCTTCATACGCTTTCTGCAGGTCGTTCAACCTCTCGTATGCTCGGCAGCGGGCGTAATAGCATTTTGCGCAACGGGAGTTTAGTTCGATGGCACGAGTAAAATCCTGGATGGCCTTGGTGAAGCCTCCCATCTCATAATAAGCGGCACCTCTAATCGTATAGGTGTCAAGCCTTTGGTCATTTTCATCGATCATTCGCGACAGCAGCTCGATAGCTTCGCTTGGTTTGCCACTTTCAATCAAGTATACGGCCTGCCGGATATCCATGCCCTGATTAGCCTCAATGGGCGATGCCGCATTCCAGCAGAACAGGAACACGCTCATCAAAATCCAGTAGCGAAGGGGGATACGGTGTGGATTAATATGCATCTGAATGGCCTTTGATTCTACGGTCAGTAACAGGTCGTTGACATGGCCTCCACCAGACAAACTATCATGGGATGCTGCCTGTTTTTTTATAGGGACAGGTCACGCATCGTATGGCATATGCTAACCGATATCATATTATAAATTGGCCTTTTTGGGGAGCTTGGCTTGATTCGCATCGGATTGATCGAATCGTTTTTGCCGGCAACGAGCTTTGCATCGGCGTCATCCTTGGATAATTGGGTGGATAATTGGGTCGGACCAGATCAAGTTGCTGAAATCGTGTTGTAAATTACAAAATTTCCCTATGTTTTATTGCTTAGACGGCTGGTTTTGAGGCGAAAATCACCCGTCTAAGGTATACTCCCCCCTTTCAATGGAACCCCTGAATCGTTGACTTCCATGGTTCGCCTGCCAAGTGCGCGGCCCTTCAATTGTCCTTTTACCTTTTCCACGAATATCTTGCTTCCACAGGCTATCTGTTAGATTTGCAGTTTGATGGGTAGAACAACACTTCTAAGGACGCTTTGAGGCCAAGTTTTTCGATATTTTACTGTTGTGGCAATGGGTTAGTTTGGTCCGACCCTGATCTTTGATTACGATCCGTCATCCTCGGTCTGGCTCGCGCCTCTGCTCGAAGCGGCCTCTTGATACAGGTCGCCATAAAGCTTCTTAGCGCAGTCGGGGCAGATTCCGTGACTGAATTGTGTGTCGGAGTGTTGGCTGATATAGGATTCTATCTGTGTCCAGTACCCTTTATCATCCCGGATCTTTTTACAGGAAGCGCAAATGGGGAGCATCCCGCTCAATTTTTTTATTTCGGCAAGCGCCTCTTCGAGCTTCGTTTTTTCTTCACGCAGCCGATGTTCAAGGGTGATGTCCATAAAAAGTTGGATATAGCCAGCCAGTATGCCGAATACATCCAGAAGCTTCTCTTCGTGAATTTTCAGGACCCTGTCTTCAGAAAGGAGCCGGATGCTTTCTTTTTCCCGCTCGACAATCCATCTTTTGCTCCGGGTGAAGGTCCTGGTCTCCTCATCAAGGAGAGAATCGACCGGCTTACCGACCACTTCTGCGCGGTCTAGCATAAAATTGTCAATAAATCTCTGATTGACGCTGGTAATTGTTCTGTCCTTGTCCGTGATCATGACGGCAAACGGCAGGCTTTCAATCAGGATATTCAATTCAATCAGCAGGTTTTGCAGGTCGGTCACATCATGGGCAAATCCGACAGTGCCAATAACGCGGCCATCGGTGTCGAAGATGGGTGATTTGTACGTTTTGAACTTGCGGAGTTCATTACCGCATTTCACGGTTTCGTCGAAAAGGCAGGTTTCCTTTTTGTTGAGAACAACCTCTTCTGATTCCAGGCAAACATATTCCCCCTGGGCATATTCATCCGGCTCAAGATCCCAGATATAGTAATGCCCACGGCCTTGAATCTGGGCCTTTGTTTTATTTACAGCCCGGCAGAAGCTGTTGTTGACTTTAAAATGAGCTCCCTTGGCATCCTTGAACCAGATCAAGTCGGGCAGGCTGTCTATCAGCGTGTCCAGATATTTTCGGGTAAGTACCGAATCCTCCTTTTCTTTCATACGATTCAGTATCCCGGTGAAAGAAGACCGGACCTTATCTTCAACAAATGGCTTGATCCAGATCTGGTCGAATAGCGGGTAATTTTCTGCCAGGACTGGAAAGCTATCGGCTGAAAAACAACCGATAACAACGGCCTGCTCATCTTTGGCTGCGAGAATGTTTTCCAGGGATATGGGGTTGTCGTCTTCGAAATCGAGAACGATGACCCTACACCCTTTCAGGTCAGCTTCATCGACATCCGGATGACAGGAAAACTGATATGAGAATCTATCAATCGGTGGGGTGTCCCGAAGCAGCGTCTCAAGCTGAGGATTCTGTGTTGCAATAAATATGTTTAATATTCGATGATACACACCTGAATCTCCCCGTAGCGGAATTGAATTTTACATATCACGATAGTTGCCCAAAAAGGTGGGACGCTTTTTGCAATACAATGGTCGCATCCACGGCCACGGGCCGCCCATCGGCGACGATCAATGGATTGATGTCTATTTCCAAAACTTGGGGACTGGCAAGCCCCAGCTGGGCCAAGCGGACTAAAATGGCCGCCAGGGCATCCCTGTCCACCGCTTGGCCCCCCCTGAAACCATCGATCAGCGCTTGGGATTTGAGCCGGCCGATGAGGGCCAGGGCATCTTGATGGGTAAGCGGGGCTGCGGCAAATACCCGGTCTTCCAGCAGCTCCGCCATAACGCCGCCCAATCCGCACATCACGCAGGGGCCGAACTGGGGATCGCGCACCAACCCCACAATCAGCTCCAGGCCATCTTTTATCTGGGCTTGAACCAGGACCTTGCCCTGGTCCCCCATGGCGGCGGCCAGTTCGCCAAACACGCGTTTCACCTCCTGCGACGACGCGATATCCAATCGGACCAGGTTGGCCTCGGTCTTGTGGATGATCTTGGGGTCGACGCCTTTCATCACCACGGGAAACCCCATCGCTTCGGCGGCCCGGCAGGCTTCGCCGGCGGATGCCGTCAACGTTTCATCCAGAACAGGGATTCCCATGGCCGCCAGGATCTGCGTCGACTGAAATTCATCCAGGCTGCCGCTGCATCCCGCGAGCAGGGAGGCCAGCCTCTCACGGTCTAAAGGCGCCCCCACGCTTTCAGGCACGGATAAACCTTTTTGGGGATTGTTCAGGATCGCACCCAGGCATTCCACCGATCGGAATACCTCCCGGAACACCGGCACGTGTAGCTTTTGGGCTTGCACCTGGAAATCATGAACGGCTTTCCGCTCCCCTGAAATCCAGCAGACCAGAGGCTTTCCGGCTTCCCTGGCCAGGCGGGCCATGGTGGGAAGGTCCGGTTCCAGGCCAAAGCCGCCCACAAAGCAATGGGCCAAAATGCCGTCGATCCCGTGGTCGGCGCAAGCAGCCCGCACGGCTTCGTTGTAAACTTTTACCGTCCCATTGCCGATGATGCCCGGCCAAAGATCCATGGGATTTTTCGGTGGCATCCATTCCGGGTAGACCGACTGGAGAATGTCAATGGATCCAGAGCCTAGGTCGCCCAGCACAAGGCCCTGGGATTCCAGAAAATCGGTTGAGACAATCCCGGCGCCGCCGCTGTAGGTCAAGACGGCCACCCGGTTTTGCGTGTCGGCCGGCAGGTCCGGATAGGCCCCCAGGGCGCGGCACAAATCCATCATCTGGTAGAAGTCATTGGCCTCCACCACACCGGCTTGACGCAAGGCGCCGCTGACCACGGCGCCTTGCCCGGCCATGCTGGCGGTATGGCTCAAGGCTGCCTCAGCCCCTTGGGCGCTTTTTCCGCCTTTCAGCACCACAATGGGCTTGGTGGATTTTCGGCATAGGGCCATGAAACGCGGGCCGTCTACGATGGACTCGAGGTACATGCCAATGGCACCGGTGAGCGGATCATCCAGCAGGTATTCCAGGAGGTCGCCTTCATGGACGTCCATTTTATTGCCGATGGAACAGACTTTGCTGATGCCGGCGGCCCCGTGGGTCATGATGTCGATGAGAAAGGCACCCGCCAGCATGCCGCTCTGCGCGATGAGCGAGACGTTGCCGGGCGTCATCCCGGCGCTCCAGATGGAAGGGGCCACGGTTGAGAAGACATTGCGATTGACAGCGTCCACCAACCCCATGCAATTGGGGCCCCAGAGTCTGACCCCGGTCTTCCGGGCGATTTTTGCGGTTTCCTCCTGAAGGGCCGCTCCTTCAGGACCAGCCTCGGAAAAGCCCGCGGATTCCAGCATCGCGCCGCCGATGCCCCGTTGGCCGCAATCCGCGATTATTTGCGGTACCAACTTGGCGCTCACATATACAATGGCCATATCCACCGGGTCCGGCACATCCAAAACGCTGGCATAGCAAGCAAGCCCGTTGACTTCCTCATAACGGGGGGTGACCGGATAGATTCTTCCATCATAGCCTTTCTGTAGATTGGATATGATGATGTTGCCGCCTTTGCGCTGATCCGCCGTTGCCCCGATGACTGCAATGCCACGCGGGTTAAAAAAGAACTCCATGCCACGATTCCTTTATTGCGTGTGTTTAACCGCTGTCCCTCGACCAAAATCCTGATTTTGAGATAGCCGATAACATAGAATTTTATTTTCCTGCCGGGCAGGAAAATAAACGCAAAAACAAACGTAAATCAAATGAATATTCTTGCAAAATCCGGAAACCTGGTAGGGTATAATGCGATCTGCCTGGCAGGGGGCCGGACAATCTAGGGGCACGGCGCGCCGTGCCCCTACGGCTTTCCTGTCCCTGATGAAAACCATTTGAGTTTGGCAGGGCCTTCCTTTAGAATCGATTTATTGTCTCGAATCGCCTTCCTCTGAATTTAATTTTTCCTCGTCCACTGCCTGCTGTTTGCGTCTACGGATTTGGTTTTGGTGTTTCCGAATATCAAGGACATAAGCGCTGTTCGGGTTATGCGTCATGAACGTTCGGTTCCGCATCGCCATCGTGGTCATGGGATTGAGCGGCCTGGTGGCCGAGATCGTCCTTCTGAGGGAATTTCTGATCGTTTTTGCCGGCAACGAGCTTTGCATCGGCGTCATCCTTGCCAACTGGCTGGTTCTCGAGGCCTTTGGGAGCTTTGTCCTCGGCGGCACCGTCGAAAAGATCAAGCACCGCATCGAAGCCTTTACCGTCATCACCCTCCTTTTTTCCCTGTCGCTGTTCCTGTCGATTCTGGGAATTCGCCTTCTTAAAAACGCCCTTGGCATTTCCATTGGTGAAGGCATCGGCTTCTTGGCGATGCTCTATGCCGCCTTCCTCATCCTTTTGCCGGTCAGCGTGCTGCATGGCGCCTTGTTTACCTTCGGCTGCCGGATCTATGCCGGAGTTTCAGGCCGGGAGGCCGCTGCGGTGGGCAAGGTCTACATTTTTGAGACCGTGGGCACCATCATCGGAGGCTTGGCCTGCACCTATCTGCTGATCCCCTACCTTGACGCCTTTCAGACCGCCTGGGGACTCGCCATGCTGAACGTGGTAGCCTGTCTGGTTTTAACAGCCGCCATCCGGAAAACCGGTCGATATCCGAAGATGCTTGCAAGGCTTCTGGGCGGGCTGATCGTGATCCTGGGCTGGGCCGGGCTGACCGGCCAGGCGGGCCGGCTGCATCGGAATACCATTCAGGCGCAATGGAAGAACCAGCAGATCGTTCATTACCAGAACTCCCCCTACGGCAATATCTGTATTCTTGAAAACCAGGGGCAGTATATTTTCTTTCAGGACGGCAGCCCCACCATCATCACCCCGGTTCCGGACATGGCCTTTGTGGAGGCGTTCGTTCACCTGCCCCTTTTGATCCATCCGGACCCCGCCAACCTCTTCATCCTGAGCGGCGGGGCCGGCGGTATGATCGATGCCGCCTTGAAACATCCCTCCGTGACCGCCATCGTGTATGCCGAACTCGACCCCCTGCTGCCGGACCTCATCCGGAAATATCCGACCCCCCTGACCGAAGCCGAACTGACCCATCCCAAGGTGACCGTCAAATCGATGGACGGCCGCCTGCTGCTGGAGACCTCCCCTGAGCGGTTCGATGCGATTTTCATCGGGATCATGGCGCCGTCGAATTTGCAGACCAACCGATTGTTTACCCGGGAGTTTTTTGCCCTCGCCCGGCAAAGGCTTCAGGACGACGGATTGCTGGTCATCGGGCTGCCCGGCTCCATGACCTACCTGAATGATGAATTGAAGGATCTGAACGGCTGCGTCTTTCACACCCTGAAAAGAGTCTTCGATCATATCCGGATCGTTCCGGGCGACGGCCGGAACCTGTTCATCGCATCGGCTGCGCCCGGCATTCTGACCATCGGACGAAACCAAGTTGTCGCGCGGCTGGACCAGCGGAAACTCCAGACGGAAGCGATGCTGCCCTGGCATATCGAAAACAAGCTGCATGACGGCTGGCCGGGTTGGTTCGCGCGGTTGATCGAGGATAGCAGCCGGAAAATCAATTCCGATTTCAGGCCGATGGGGTTGTTCTACAGCATCGCCCACTGGAACGCCCTCTTTGCCCCGTCGCTCTGCGGGATCTTCAAAACATTCGAAATGATCAGCGTGAAGGCGATGGTGCTTTCGACCGTCTTGCTTCTTCTGGTCTACGTCATATTCCGAACGCTAAAGGCGGATCTTGTCGGAACGGGCGTACCCCTGTCCATCATTACCACGGGGTTTGCCGGCATGCTCTTCGACCTCATGATCATCTTTACCTTTCAATCGATTTATGGCTATGTATTTTCATGGATCGGCCTATTGGTGGCGGCGTTCATGGCCGGCACGGCTTGCGGGGCCACCCTCATGACGATCAATTTGAATCGCATAACGCATGATGTCCGATGGTTCCTGAAGATCGACCTCCTCATTATCGCTTTTGCCCTTGCCGGCCCCGTTCTGTTTGATGCAGCCCATGCAAGCCTGGTCGGATCAGGACGTTTCATGGCGCTCAGGATGCTTTTCCTGGTGGTTGCCTTTATCAGCGGAATCCTCATCGGCGCTCAATTTCCTCTCGCCAACAAGATCTACCTGGAGACGTCCCCCAGTTTAAGCCGGTCCGCCGGGCTGCTGTACGCGGCCGACCTGCTGGGCGGGTGGCTGGGCGGCATCTTCGGCGCTGTCGTGCTCCTGCCGGTGCTGGGCCTGGTCGGCACCGGCATCACCGTGGCGCTGCTGAAATTAACGAGCGTCATCGTCCTCGCCGACCGGTCCTACCGGCTTGCATGAGGAGGTCAACGATGAAACCGTTTTTGGATAGACTCTGTTCCCGAAGATGCTTTCTGAATGGCACCATCAGACTGTGCTTCAACGTCGGGCTGTCGGCCATCCTGCTGGACAACGTCCTGGCCGCGGGCCGCAGCCATGCTGCGACGGCTGCTGATCAGCCCTCCGCCGACAAAGAGCCGTTCTTTGAGCCGGCCTATCTGGAACGGCACCGGACCGGCGAACTCGGTCGCCGCGCCGAGGAACTCTGGGCGCTCATGGAGGCCTGCGAGCTCTGTCCGCGAAGCTGCGGTGTGAATCGCCTGGAAGGGGAGGAGGGCTTCTGCCGGGCGCCGGGTGACGATCTGGTGGTGTCGGCCTTTCAGCCGCATTTCGGTGAAGAGCGCCCGCTGGTGGGACGCGGCGGATCGGGAACCATCTTTCTGACCCATTGCAACTTGCGGTGCGTCTTCTGCCAGAACTGGGAAATCAGCCAGCTCGGCCGGGGCGCCCGGAAGAGCATCGCGGATATGGCCCGGATGATGCTGAAACTGCAAAAGATCGGGTGCCACAATCTCAATTTCGTGACCCCGACCCATTATGCCGCCCACATCCTGAAAGCGCTGGACATTGCCGCGGCGAAGGGGTTGCGGCTGCCGATCGTCTACAACACCAGCGGCTGGGAGCGTGTTGAGATCATTGCGCTTCTGGATGGCATCGTCGATATCTATCTGCCGGATTTCAAGTACTGGGATGCTGACCTGTCGGCGAAATATTCCCCCGGGGCGGAGAGCTATCCCGCCCTGACGCGCGCAGCCATTCGCGAGATGCACCGCCAGGTCGGGGTTGCCAGGCCCGATTCAAAGGGGCTGATCCAGCGGGGACTGATGATCCGGCATCTGGTGATGCCCAACAATACAAGCGGCTCCGAGGATATCATGGCCTGGATCGCTGAAACGCTGCCCAAAGACACCTATGTCAATATCATGGCCCAGTATCACCCGGCCTATAAGGCCTTTGATTATCGGGAACTGTCCCGGCGGATTACCGGTAAAGAGTATCGGCGGGTGGTGGAACGGGCACGGCAACTGGGGCTCAGCAATATCGATGTGCAGGGCTACCAGTGGTTGCGGTAGGGGCACGGCGCGCCGTGCCCCTGCGGTTTTAAGAAATCGGGCTGATAACGACAGCTCTATATTCTATCCGGGAACAACGCCTCCGCCATTTCCCGCAGTTTATATTTCTGAATCTTGCCGCTGGCCGTCATGGGATAGTCCTCCACAAAGGCCACGTACTTGGGGATCTTGTAGTGGCTGATCTGGCCGCGGCAGAAGTCCTTGATGTCTTCGGGCTCGTAGGCGTGGCCTTCCTTGAGTAAGACGAATGCCCCCACCTCTTCTCCGTATTTAGGGCTGGGCACGCCGGCCACCTGGACGTCGGCGATGCCTTCGAGGCGGTAGAGGAATTCCTCGATCTCGCGGGGGTAGATGTTCTCCCCGCCGCGGATGATCATGTCCTTGTGACGGCCGGTGATGGCCAGATAACCGTTTTCATCCATGACGCCGAGATCGCCCGAGTGCAGCCAGCCGTCGGCGTCGATGGCCTCGGATGTGGCCTCGGGCATGTTGTAGTAGCCCTTCATGACATTGTAGCCCCGGCAGCAGACCTCGCCCTGCTGGCCGGCCGGGAGCAGTTCGTGGGTATCGGGGTTCACGATCTTGACCTCGATGCCCGGCATGGCCCGGCCCACGGATTCCACCCGCAGGCGGATGTCGTCGTCGGCCCGGGTCTGGGTGATCACGGGCGAGGCCTCGGTGAGGCCGTAGCAGATGGTGATCTCGTGCATGTTCATGATGTCGATGACCTGGCGCATGACCTCGATGGGGCAGGGCGAGCCGGCCATGATGCCGGTGCGCAGGGTGCTGAAATCGAATTTTTTGAACAGCTTGTGCTGGAGGACTGCGATGAACATGGTGGGTACGCCGTAAAGGGCGGTGCAACGCTCCTCCTCCACCGAGGCCATGACATCCACCGGGTCGAAGCTTTCCAGGAACACCATGGTGGCGGCGTGGGTGACGGCCGCCAGGACCCCCAGCACGCACCCGAAGCAGTGGAAGAGGGGCACCGGGATGCAGATCCGGTCGGCCTGGGTGAAATTCTGGTTTTCACCGATCCAGTAGCCGTTGTTGCCGATGTTGTAGTGGGTGAGCATGACGCCCTTGGGAAACCCGGTGGTGCCCGAGGTGTACTGCATGTTCACCACGTCGTGGGGGTCGAGGCAGGCCTGGCGCTCCTGGTAGGCGGCATCGTCCACCATGACGTGCAGGGCCATGATTTCGGGAATGGCGTACATGCCCCGGTGCTTTTCGGGGCCCAGGAAGCAGACGCGTTTCAAATGGGGAAAGGTCTTGCTCTTCAGGTAGCCCCGCTCCTGGGTCTTGAGCTCCGGCACGAGCTCGTAGAGGGTCTGGACGTAGTCGGTGTCCCGCAGGCCGTCGATGATGAAGATGTTCTCGGTCTCCGACTGGCGCAGCAGGTAGTCCAGTTCGGCGCTTTTGTAGTTGGTGTTGACGGTCAGCAGGATGGCCCCGATCTTGGCGGTGGCAAACTGGAGGGCCACCCAGTAGGGCACGTTGGTGGCCCAGACCGCCACCTTTTCGCCTTTTTCCACGCCCAGGGCCATGAGCCCCTTGGCCAGGCGGTCCACGACGTCACCGAATTCCCGGTAGGTGAGACGGAAATCGCGGTCGGCATAGACCACGGCATCGTTGTCCGGATAGGCTGCAATGGCCTGGTCGAGCAGTTGGCCCAAGGTGGCCTGTTTCAATTCCTGGTCGGTCATCTTGTCCTCTTCTATTCGGGAAAGTACAGCACGGCATAGATGGCGGCCGGTTCGTCGCCGACGCACCCGACGTGATGGGGCACGATGGAGTTGTAGTAGATGCTGTCGCCCGTATCGAGCCGGTGGGTTTCCTGGCCGTAGACCACCTCCACCTGGCCTTCCAACACGACGATGAATTCCTCGCCCTCGTGGCTGGAGAGGGCCTTATCCTGGCTGGATTCAGGCAGCAGCTCCACATAAAAGGGTTCCATGTGGCGGTCGGTCTTACCCCTTCCGAGGGAGTAGAATTTGGTCTCCACGGGCCGGTCCTTGGCCCGCAGGGTGCTGAGGGCGCTGCGGCGCGCGGTGCGGCGCACGATCAGGGGATCGATGCTGTCCTGATCGTCCAGGAAGGTGCCCAGCCGCACGCCCAGGGCGCGGGCGATTTTCACCAGGGGGCCCAGGGAGGGATAGACATCCTCGTCCCGGATGGCGGTCAGCAGGCTGATGGATAGGCCGGTCCGTTCGGCCAAGGTGTCGATGGTGATGTCGTTCTGGGCCATGTACTTGGCAATTCGGGCCCCCACTTTGTCGGTCATCGTCTCATCCTCCTGTTGCTAATCTAGTGTCCATCCATAAATGGCATCTTTCGGCCCCTGCCAGCGTTCTCGCTTGTTTTCAATCCTCGAAATAGCGGGCTATTCCTCCGGTTTACACCCTCCGACCGGAATCGATTGGACGGGAAGTCCCGTCTAGCGGGATAATGTCCCGCGGAGCGGGAAAACGCGCTCGGGCCTTGCCAAGAACCAAAATCTACCATTTATGGACGGACACTAATCTAGGGTCATGCCGCCGGCGCTGCCGGGCCGGGGTCGTTCCATACGGCAACGCCTTCCGGGCGAGGGAAGGCGTTGTCGGTCCACCGTAAAGAGATGGATATTATGGTAATCAAGGCAGCAGGTCAAATATTTTGTTCAAGCCCCTTTCTATGGGGGACTTAGGCCTTCTGTTCTCCGGAGAGATTCAACTGGCGGACGGCTTTAAGGCCCGGTCCAGATCGTCGATCAGGTCATCCGCATGCTCGATGCCCACGGACAGGCGCAGCAGGCCGTCCGTCACGCCCACGCGCTGCCGTTCTTCGGGGGACATTTTTTCATGGGAGGTTACGGCCGGCGCACAGATGGTGGTCTCCACGCCGCCCAGGCTGACGGCCGGGCGGATGAGGGCCAATTTGCGAAGAAAAGCGTCGGTGTCGGCCGTGGCGCCCTCCAGCTCGAAGGACAGCATGGCGCCGAAGCCGGACATCTGGGCTCTGGCCGTGGCATGGCCGGGCGCATCGGCCAGTCCCGGGTAGTAGACCTGGTTGACGCGGGGGTGCCGGTGGAGAAAGTCGGCCAGCGCCTGGGCGTTGGCGGTCTGGCGGGTCACCCGCAGGGCCAGCGTCTTGAGGCTGCGTTCCAGCAGGTAGCAGGTCATGGCGTTCAGGCTGCCCCCCAGGTGGCGGGCCACGTGGAGGATGCTTTCCGTCCGGTCCTGCGATGTCACGGCGACGCCGCAGCAAAGATCGCTGTGGCCTCCCAGGTATTTGGTGCCGCTGTGCACGACGATGTCGATGCCCAGATTCAGGGGCTTCTGGTTGATGGGGGTGGCAAAGGTGTTGTCGATAATCGTGGTGATGTCTCGCGCCCGCGCGATGTCGACGATCCGGGCAATATCCACGACGGAGAGCAGGGGGTTGGTGGGGGATTCGATGACGATCACCCGGGTGCGGTCGTTGACCGCCGCACCGATGGCCTCCGCGGTGGACGCGGCGAATGTATGCGCGATGCCCAGGCGCGCGAAGGTGTCGGTGGCAAAGGCGTGGGTGCCCCCGTAGAGCTCGTCCATGAGCACCACATGGTCCCCGGCCCCGGCAAAAGCCAGGATGGCGGTGCTCATGGCGGCCATGCCTGAGCTGAAGAGTACCCCGCTCTCGGCCTTTTCCAGGGCGGCGATTTTTTGCACCACGGCGTCCTGGTTCACGGTGTTGAAATAGCGCGGATAGGGGATATCCTCGCGGTCGAGATAGTCAAAGGCCGACGAGGTGAAAATGGGCGTATTGATGCCGCCGGTGGTCTTTTCGAAATAGCTGCCGCTGTGGACACAGCGGGTATCCGTTTTCATGACGCAACTCCTTCCTTAAGGTTTTCAGCTGGCAGCGTTCCATCGGTTTGGTCTTTTGACCGTGTTGCACACGAGAGAAGCCAGCCCCCGGAGCGATGCCGTGACGAATCCTCTAACCTTTGCAAACGGAAACTGTCAAATCAGGATTTTGGAAGACCATCATCCGCAATCGATATTGGATTATAGAACCCGGGCCGCTCAGGTTTGATCGAAGACATCCGTACGATCTTCTTTTTATCCTTAACGGGTGCATCGACATCGATCGATAGACGAAACCCGCATGGTGTCTGAGGGATATGCAACGATTTGTAATGCTTTAGAATTTTACTTGGCTCCTTGGCCCCTCGACCCCTCGGGCCCTTCCATTCCGACCGAACGCTTCGGGCGTTGGTCCCCATATCCTTGATTCCCGGTGAGTTATTGAGCTATACATTACGCCATGACCTGCCCGAAATGTGGTGCTGAAACGGCCAAAGGCCAGAACTATTGCGGTGGTTGCGGGGCACAGTTGAAGAACACCTGCCCCGGTTGCAGCACTGTCAATCCCCCCTTTTTCAAATACTGCGGCCAGTGCGGGCGCAACCTGGTGGATGTGGGGCATCTCCTGCTGGATCGCGCCGGCCTCATTTTGGCCGCCGATGCCACGGCCCTGGGCCTTGTCGGCCAGAAGGCCGCTACGGTCAAGGGCAAGCCCTTTTCGCTTTTTATCAATGTCGACGATCTGGTCATTTTCTATTCCCACTGGAACGAACTGATGCGCTCGGCCAAACGCCAGAGTGTCGAGATCGAGCTGCATCCGTCGCCGGGGGTGACACGGCATGCCCAGGTCGAAATGGGCCAACTGCGGGGCAAGGAAGGGCAAGCGCCGCGCATTCACATGGCGTTGTCCGATGTTACCGACCTGCGGATGGCCATGCAGGACGCCCAGGTTTTGGAGGATCTTATCCATCTGATCTTCTCCTGGGTCGATGAATTCCAACCGGGCCGGGAAAATGGGCGTGACAAGACCATTGGCAGCGTTCTGGAAAAGGTGGGTCTGTTCAGCGCCGCCGAGTACGGCTTTATCAGCCTGATCGACGTCAAGGAAAAGTGCCTGACCACGGATTTTGTCTGGCGGCTCGAACCGAATCCGGACGACCGCCCGCCGCCACACGCCATGCCGGTCGCCCTGATGCCCCGCCTTTTCGATACCCTTGTGCGCGACCGCCAGTTCATTATCAACGATACGGAAAGCCTTTCCGATCTTGAACGCAAAGTCCTGCATGAATGGCTTCAACAGGATGTGGGCGCTGTCCTGTGCCATACGATTTTTCGGCGCAAAACCCCGATGGGGGTTATTGGCGTGGCGACCGCCCGCCCCACGCGGTGGCCCCGCCATGCCACCTCGCTGGTGAAGCTGGCCGGCCGCCTGATGGCCGAAGCCCTGCCCTTTGTCCGGCCCGGCCCGGCGCTGATTCAACCGCGTGCCCAGGCGTCCCGCATAAAGGTGCGGCCCGGCCCCGAGCCGAATGCGGAGCCGGTGGAAACCATCGATATTGCCGACATTGAGATCATTGAAGAGTCCCCTGCGGTCAGGGCGCCCGTTCCCCCCGGGTCCCGGAAAGCGGGCCAGGATCAAGGGCCGCCCAGCGCCAAGGCGCGCATGAAATTTGCCATGGACCCCCGACCGGGGGACGCCAACCGGAGCCCTGTCTTTGTCGGCGATGACGGCCGCTACCTGATGTCCTGCCCGCAATGCGGTTTCCAGGATGCCGTCTCCGGCCGTCTGTTTGAAAAAATGGGTTCCGCCGTGCGGGTCCAATGTCCCTGCGGCCATCGTTTCCGGATTATCCGGGAACTGCGGGCCGCCTATCGCAAGGCTGTTCGCCTGGACGGGTATTTTGCCCAGGCCCTGGGAAGCGGCAACAAGCTGGCTTCCGGGGATGTCTGGGGACCGATGGTGGTAAAGAATCTCTCCCGGGCCGGCCTGCAATTTACCTGCGGCAACGCCGGTCAGCTTCGCCGTAACGACCGCCTGCAGGTTCGCTTCAACCTGGACAACGCCAATCAAACCCTCATCAAGAAAACCGTGGTTGTGAAATCCGTGGTCGGCAACACCGTCGGCTGCCAGTTTTACGGCACGGACCATTACGATGCCGCCATCGGATTTTACTTCCTCTAGTCCGAATATTGCATGCAATGTTCGGGATAGTTCTTTTTCGGAGTCGGCCAATACCGGAATTACTGTTTGACACCTGCCGGGCAGGCTTGTATGTAAGCATTGTATCAATACGGTAACGTTTTTTTGCTGGCTTTTACAAAGACAAGCCCCATGACTTAAGTGCCATGGGGCTTTTGTAGGAGCGCGGCTCTTACGGTGTGACGCAAGCGCCATCCCCAAACCAATGCGTTACAGGCGGTAAAACGTTCCGGTCTCGATCCGGCCGCTAAACCCTGACGGCACCGGCTGTCGAACGACTTGCACGCCATACACGTTAGGAAGGTTTTGCGAAGACGAAAATAGAATCCTCATTACATTAGACAAGTAGATTATCGCTAGCACGCTATTCCTTCGGACATGAGCGAAATACGGCTATGATACGACGCGTCTTCTTGCTTGCCCTGGTCTTGCCTGGAGTTTTTCTTTTCCTGCTGCCGCCGCCAGCCGTAAAGGCGGAAAGTCGCATTGTTCTTGTTGCCCCCCATGGACCGGTTTTCGCCGGCCAAAGCATTGTTTTCCGGATCCGCGCCCAGGAATTTATACTGCCCCTCCAGGCCACCCTGCATTACCGCAGCATCGGTACTTCCACCTACCGCGCCCTGCCCATGAAGCAGGATACCGAGATTGAATTTTCCGGCATGATCGAACAGGATTGGGTTTTACCGCCCGGCATCGAATACTTTTTTGAGGTGGAAGATGGCCAGGGCCGGCGGGTTACCCAGCCCCAAAACGATCCCCGCCGCAACCCGCTGCGGATCGAGGTCGCTTTGGATCGGCCCCGACCCGCCGGCATCGTTTTCCCGGCCATGAATAATCAGCGCATCCGGGAGCGTCGTCCCAGCGTCACCATCCGGTTTGCCGACACCGGGCTGCCGCCCCAGTGGGCTTCGGTCCGGCTGTTGCTGGATGACACGGACGTGACGCCTATCGCCCTTATCGCCACGGACGCCATCGCTTTTACGCCGGAGTGGGATCTCGCGTTCGGGAACCACCGGGTGACCCTCGAGGTCATGGATGCGGCCGGCAATATTCTGCCGCCCCGGGAATGGACCTTCATCATCCCCCATTCGGAGTTGTTCGATCAGGTTGCGGTGGAGATGCGAGTGGATACGGAAGTCGCTCACGAGGTTTACCAGAAAGACGACAGCCCCGAGCCGGACTGGACCGTGCAGTCCAACCAGACCCTCCTTGCCAGCATGGAAAAAGAAGGCTTTCGAGCGTCTCTGGAAGCGAACACCTGGTATATCACGCAGGACGGGCCGGACCCTCTGGAGGATGATTTCAATCTGAACAATTACCTGGTGCAATTGGAATACCGGAACCAGCACTTGGCTTTTGGGGACGTCAATGTCACCGGCACGGAACTGGTGAGCGAAACCATTTCCCGACGGGGGGGCGTTGTGACGCTGAACGCACCCGGCTTCACAGCCCAGGGTTTCATGCTGAGCAGCGACTACCTGACCGGCTTCGACGACATGATCGGCATTGATGACAGCGCCAACCGCCTGGAGGGCGGCTCCCTGGAAAGTGATATCCTGAGCGACAAGCGCCTGACCCTGAAGGGCACCGTGGTTACCGGCGACAACGAAGAGCCTGACGATTACAACGCCAGCACCCTGGCCGCCGGGCATGAGGGCACGATTTACAGCATCCAGGCCACCAGCAGCCTTTTCAACGAGATGCTGAACCTGACGGCCGAGTACGGCATGAGCGATTTCGATGAGGACGTCTCGGACGATATCGATGCCGACTGGGACGATGCCTGGCTGTTGCGTTTTTCAGGCCGTGCCGGCAGCTATGACTATGGCGGCGGCTACAAATATTTGAGCGAAGAATTCCAGAGTGTGGTTACGCCCACGGCAGTGAACAATCAGGCGGCGTATTCGCTGTATGGAACGAAAACCTTCCCAGTCGCCAACCTTACCGCCAACGTCATCCACACCCGCGACAACGTCGAAAAAAATGATGCGTTGCCGGTGATCGACAATACGAATGCCGGTCTGTCTTTCAATTGTTACCCCACGGATTGGCCCACGTTTTTCCTGAGCGGCAATGTCGGCTGGCAGGACAGTTCCCGTGAACCCGATACCACCGACCCCATTGAAAACCGCACGGATACCGTCGGGGGCGGGTTTTCCCTGGCCCGCGAAAGATGGAACCTGTCCCCGAGTTATTATTTTACGAATTTTGACGACGACACCCCGACCGATGCCGACAGCCGGACCCATCAGATGAGCCTCAACGCCGGCTGGCAGCCCATCGACATGTTGTCCTTTACCCCGTCGGCCTCCTACACCCGCACCAAGACGGATTTCGACGACGTGGTCACCGAGACCTGGCAGGGCACCCTGGCCGGCATGTGCATGTTCAACGACGCCCACAACCTGAACTGGACCCTGTCCGCCACGGACACTCAGGCCGATGACGATTCCTTCCACACCCGGACCTACTACCTGATCGGACAGCACAACTGGCATATCGCCACACCCTTCCTGGAAAGCGTGCAGAAGACCCTGTCCCTCAGGGGGCAGTACAGCCGGACGGAAGATAAAATTTTCGACACTACGGACGAGGATTACACGGTATACCTGGTGCTCAGTATCGGCATCCCCCTGTCCTATCCCTAGTCTGAGGTAATTTCAGGAGCAACAGATGCGTCATCTCTATTTTACAATGGGCCGTTTGAAATCGTGGACCGCCGCGTGGATTCGCCTGGGATTCTGGATCATTTTGATTGTCGGAATCCCTGAGTTGGGCCAGGCGCTTGACGTCAGCGTCACTCCTGCTACCGTCAACATTGTTCCGGGATTGAACAACACCGCCCAGCTTCGATATAACGGCGTCGATCTCCTTGATCCGAATTTTACCAGTACCTCGGCCCAGGGGCGATTTATCACCGAAGACGGCCGCGTGCTGGGGCGCGTGAACCGGGGCCTGACAATGCCCATCGTGAATTCCCGGGGCAGCGTGGTTGAATTGCTGACCATTCCGGCCGGGGTCATCGCTGAGGCCCTCAAGCTCAAACAGAGCCGTATTGGTTATCAGCGGGATTTTCTGGATATCAATAATGAAGTGGAATCCGTTCTGGTCACGCTGCCCGTCGTGCCTTCATCGGCCGGGGCCTTCAACCTGGTGCGCATGACCCTGGAGTTCAACCAGCCGATGGAGACCGCTGCTACGCGCCCGTCTTCCGGGGGGCGGATCACCGTGCCCCGTTTCACAAAGGGGCTGCGGGCGTTCGCCACCCTGACCTACAACGGCGGCGGCACCCTGCGGGGCCAGTGGAAAGTGGACGGCCAGATCCTGGGCATCGTCACCCGGCAGCTCAACCGGGGATTGCGCGAGGTCACCATTCCCAGCCCCCTGAACCCATCCTTTCCCACCTACGGCACAGGTCTGCACAAGGTGGAATTCGAGATCCTGGATCCGGTGCCCGGATTTGACGAGCCCATCATCTATTATTTCGTCACCGAAGCCTATACGGGGGCCCCCCTGGGATCCCTCAAACTGGTGGAGCCCCTGGAGCGGGCGTATGTTTTGTTTTCCTCCAAGCAGTTTCCGCGATTCTCCTGGCGGGCAGCCGGGGAAGGCGCGTTGTACCGTTTCCGCCTCTATCGACTGGATTCGGCGGCGACCTTCGATTCCCGCGCTCCGCTGGCGTTTGCCTACCAGAAACCGGAGCTTTCGGCGGTGACCAAGGCAGCCCACTACGACCTGACAGCCTTCGACCGGGACGACATCCTCCTGGGCTCGCCCTACTGCTGGCAGGTGCAGGCCTTCAAGGACGACGTCATGGTGGGGGCCAGCATCTTCCGGCTGGTGCATTTCACGGGCCCGGCGGTGAGCTCGGAAAAGATTCGCCTCGATCCGCTGAATTCCCGGGGTGCGTCACCCCAGTAACCCGCCTCCAAATTCTTCAGAGCGGACCACCTGCGGTCCTCCGCTCTGAATAAGCAGACAAACCTACTTGCCGGGGTTCTCGTTATGCCGCCGTCCGGGAGTGGTCTTTGGCGATCAGCATGTAAATCGAAGGGATGACGAACAGGGTAAACAGGGTCCCGATGGCGATGCCCCCCACCAGGACCAGCCCGATGGAGTTGCGGGCTTCGGCGCCGGCCCCGGTGACCAGGACCAGGGGGAAGTGGCCGGCAATGGTTGCGCCGGTGGTCATGAGGATGGGCCGCAGGCGCGTAAGGGCCGCCTGGTATACGGCCTCCTGTTTGGCAAGCCCCTGTTCTTGGAGTTTGTTGGCGAATTCCACGATCAGGATGCCGTTTTTCGACACCAGCCCCACCAGGGTCACCAGCCCCACCTGGGAGTAGATGTTGAGGGTGGTGGTCCAGCCGCTGGTCCAGAAGGGCACATTCGGATCGGGTATCCGCAGGAATGTGAAGACCAGGGCGCCGAACATGGCCAGGGGCACTGACCCGGCCAGGATGACGAAGGGGTCCCGGAAGCTGTTGAACTGGGCCGCCAGCACCAGGAAGATCAGGATGACCGCCAGGGTGAAGGCCTGGATGAAAGTATTGCCTTCGGTGCGCAGCTGACGGGACTCGCCGGTGTAGTCCAGCACATAGCCCTGGGGCAGGATACGGACGGCCTCGTCTTCCAGGAAACGCAGGGCCTCGTCCAGGGGGCGCAGGGGAACCCCGCTGATGGTCACGGCATTGAGCTGCTGAAAGCGGTTGAGGGCGCGGGGCACGGTGCGGTTACGGATGGTGGCGATGGTGCTCAGGGGCACCAGCTGGCCCTTGGGGCCGGTCACGTAGATATTTTGCAGCTGCTCCGGGTTGAGACGGCCGACACGCTTGATCTGGGGGATCACCTTGTAGCTGCGCCCGTCGATGTTGAACCGGTTGACGTAATTGCCCCCGACCATGGAAGCGAGATCGTTGCCCACCTGCTGGAGGCTGAGGTCCAGTACGGCCGCCTTGTCCCGATCGATGACCAGTTCCGATTGGGGCTGATCGATTTTGACATCGATAATGGGCGGGAAGGCGAACATGCCGCTCTGCATGGCTTTCATCTGGATCTGACGGGCAAAGGCGAGGATCTGGTCTAGCTCGGCGGTGGAGGCCAGGACAAATTCCACCGGGAACTGGCCGCCGCCAGGCAAGGCCGCCGGGGTCACCCCGAACATGCGCATCCCCGGTATGGCTGACAGTTTCTGCTGCACCTCCGGCAGGATTTCGAAAACGGTGCGCTCCCGTTCATCCCAGGGCTTGACCACCATGCCGGCAAATCCGGACGAGGGAAAGGTCACCTGAAACGAAAAATCGGTTTCCGGCGTGTTGAAGAAGGCGTCATTGGCCGCGGCAGCATAGAGGCTGGTCTGGTCCAGGGTAGCGTTGGCCGCGGCTTCGATGATGCCGAAAATAATGCCCTGGTCTTCGGTGGGGGCCAGCTCTTTGGCGGACATGGTGTACATGGGGATGGCCAACAGGCTGATGGCAAACCATACCAGATAGACGGCCGGCCGGGCGTCGAGGGTGGCCGTCAGCCACCGGCCATAGCGCCGCCGCAGACGGTCGAAGCCCCGGGCGATCCGTCCGGCAAAGCCCCTTTCTTCCATGCCTTCCACCAGCAGGTTGGCGGCCATCATGGGCGAGAGGGTGACGGCCACGATGCCGGAAATGACCACGGCCCCGGCCAGGGTAAAGGCGAACTCGCGAAAAAGGGCGCCGGTAAGACCTCCCTGGAGCCCGATGGGGGCATAGACCGCCGCCAGGGTGATAGTCATCGAGATCAGGGGACCGACCAGCTCGCGTGCCCCCAGGAGGGCCGCCATACGCGGCGACTGGCCTTCGGAGAGATGGCGTTCCACGTTTTCCACCACGACGATGGCGTCGTCCACCACCAGCCCCACGGACAGCACGATGGCCAGCAGGGTCAGCAGGTTGACGGTGAACCCGAAAACCTGCATCAGGAAGACCCCGCCGATCAGGGAGAGGGGAATGGCCACCACCGGGATGATGGCCGAGCGCAGGGAGCCCAGAAACAGGAAAATGATGATCACCACGATGAGCAGGGTTTCACTCAGGGTTTTGATGACTTCCCGGATGGCGTTGCGGATGTAGTTGGTGGCATCATAGGCGATGCGGGCCTGCATGCCGCTGGGAAGCTGTTTTTGAACGGCGTCCATGGCCGTGCGGACCCGGCTGATCACGTCCAGGGCGTTGGCGTTGGGAAGCGCCCAGATTCCCATGAAGACCGCGGTCTGGCCGGAGAAGCGCACCTCGGCGTCGTAGTCTTCGGCCCCCAGTTCGATGTCGGCGATATCCTGCAGGCGCACGATGGCGCCTTCCTGCTGCCGGATGACAAGCTGCTTGAATTCCTCCACCGAGCGCAGGTCGGTGTTGGCAATCAGGTTGACCTGGACCAGGGCGCCCTTGGTCTGGCCCACGGCGGCCAGGAAATTGTTGGCCGCCAGGGCCTGGCGGACCTCCACCGGGCTGATGGTGTAGGCGGCCATGCGCTCGGGCTTCAGCCAGATGCGCATGGCAAAGGTACGGGCTCCCAGGATGTCCGCCCGCTGAACGCCCTCGAGGGCCGACAACTGGGGCTGGACCACGCGCACGAGGTAGTCCGTTATCTCGTTCTGCTTGAGCACATCCGAGGTGAAACTGAGGTACGCCGAGGCGAATTCACTGTCGGCGGATTCCACATTGATGACCGGGACTTCCGCTTCGGGTGGCAGGTCGCTGCGTACCTGGTCAACCTTGGAACTGATTTCGGAGAGGGCCTTGATGGGATCGTAATTGAGCTTGAGCCGCACCGTAATGGTGGAAAGCCCCAGGCGGCTTTCGGACTTGATGTAATCGATGCCGTCGGCCGCGGCGATGGCCCGCTCCAGGGGCGTGGTAATGAAGCCGCGCACCAGGTCCGCACTGGCGCCGACATAGATGGTGGTCACCGTGACCGACGCATTGTCGCTGCGGGGGAACTGGCGCACGTTGAGGGACCGGATGGCCTGCAGGCCGGCAATGATGATCAGCAGGTTGATAACCAGCGCCAGCACCGGCCGGCGGATAAAGATGTCGGTAAACTTCATAACGTTCTGCGCCTGGGAACGGGTTCCTGCGAATAAGCCGGCGAAATCGGCGCCAGCTCTGATTTCCGTAAGCTCAGGGTCTCACCGGTCTTCCGGCTCGGGTGACGGGCTGAATGCGGGCGCCAGGGAATTGTCCACCCTCACGGCCTGTCCGTTGCGGTACTTGAAGACCCCCGTACTGACCACCTGCTCTCCCGCGTTGAGCCCGGAGATCACGGCCATGTAGTCGCCGCGCTGGGCCCCCAGCCGCACGAATTGCTGCCGCAGCTGCAATCCGGCCGGACCGTCGTCACCGGCCGTCGCCTTTTCCACCACAAACACCGAATCACTGTAGGGTGCATACAAGACGGCCGTGGCCGGAATCACCAGGACCTCTTGTTCTTCCGGCAGGATGATCGCCACATTGACGAACATGCCGGGGCGCAGGTGCTCCTTGAGATTGTTGGCGGTGGCCTGGATGCGGATATTGCGGGTGTCCTCCTCCACCTGGGGATTGATGGCGGTGATGCGGCCTTCGACCGATTCACCGGGCAGGGCGTCGGACGTGATGCGCACCGTGAGGCCTATCCGGAGATTGGCGATCTGGTGCTGGGGCAGCAGAAAATTGACGAAAATGGGATCCAGGGACTGGAGAGAGACGATGGGTTCGCCTCCATCGAGAATTTGCCCCAGGTTGACCAGACGGATCCCGAGACGTCCGGCAAAAGGGGCCCGGATGGTCTTCTTGGCCATCACCGAGCGGATATTGTCGATTGCCGCGCGGGCTTGTTTGTACTCGGCCAGGGCCTGGTCGAAGGCGGCCTGGGTGACCACCTTCTGGGCCAGCAGTTCCCGGGCACGGTCGTAATTGGCTTTCCGGAGTGCCAGCGTGGCCTCGTCCGCCCGGAGCTGGGCCGTCTCCGAGGAGACATCCTGCTGCACGAGAAGATCCCCGGCCTGGACGAAGGCTCCGGGTTCAAAGGCAATGTCCACGACCTTGCCGTTCAGCTCCGCCGTGACGGTCACCCCCTGGACCGCCTCGAGGGAACCGACGGCGGTCAGCCGCGACTCCCAGGCCGTGCTTTCCACGGCGGCGGTGGTCACCACTGCCGGCGGCGGGCTGAAATTGCCCTGGGCCGCCATGCGGTCAAATTGCAGCATTTTGATGCCGCCCAGCACACCGGCCAGCAGCACGATCCCGACAAGGGCGAGAAAGAGTTTCTTTTTCATGATCGTGATCCGGTCGTGAGGTGATTCGTGGTGGAAAGTTGGAGATTAATGATGCGTCATCAAACGGACAAAGTCAAACGCCCGCACTTCTCATGGAATTCTAACAAGCGGATAATGACCCGTTAATGGGGATCCGTCATGGGTCGGAACACGCGCCGTTAGCTTAAAATGTATTGCCACGGGGGGGGGCGAAGTCCTCCCGCTGTTGTTGCCTGCAGGGCTTGGTTCGGGGACTTTGACGGAACGGTTAGAACACGGAAAGCCAAAGCGGTAAGGGCATTGCCTTGCGGCGCGGATTCTTCGGTTGTGGGTTGAATGTTTCGCTGCACCGACGGATTGATCCTCCAAGCGCGCGGTCAAAGATCCGGGTCGGCTGGGAAGCAATTTTGCCGTCACGGGAGCAGGAGGGCAGACGAGACCTTGATATGCTTTTACAATGAAGTGAGCAAAATCTCCTATTCACCATCCGCCAGGGCCCATTCCACGGCCCGGGCGGCATGGATGGCCGTTGTGTCATACAGGCGCACCGGGGTGTCTTCCGGTTTGATGAGCATGCCGATTTCGGTGCATCCCAGGATGACGGCTTCGGCCCCGGCACGGGCCAGCTGGTCGACGATTTCGATGTAACGCTGGCGCGAAGATCCCAGGATCTTACCCCGGCAGAGTTCGTCGTAGATAATGTTGTGAACGTCTTGCCGGGCCTCTTTTCCCGGTACGAGAACTTCCAGGCCGAAACGGTCGGCCAGGCGTCCGCGGTAGAATTTCTGCTCCATGGTGAAAGCGGTGCCCAGCAGACCGACGGTTTTGACACCGTCCTTGACGAGGGCTTCGCCCGTGGCGTCGGCGATGTGCAGCAAGGGAATGGAAATCGCCAGTTCAATGGCAGGGGCCACCTTGTGCATGGTGTTGGTGCCCATCAGAAGAAAGTCGGCCCCGGCCCGCTGGATGCGGCGGGCGGCATCCACCAGTATCTCCGCCGTGGTGTCCCAATCACCGCGGTTCTGACACGCTTCGATGGGGGCGAAATCCACACTGTAAAGAACGATTTCGGCTGAATGCAGGCCCCCCAGCGCCTGTTTGACGCCCTTGTTGATGGCGCGATAATAATCCGTGGTGCTTTCCCAACTCATTCCGCCCAAAAGGCCGATGGTTTTCATGGCGACGATTTCCTTTAAGGGGTGAACCCAAGATAGCGATAGGGTATGTGTCGATATAGTATACTACCGATTATCCATGCGTGCCATGCTGCATTTGATCACCGCATCGGGGTCTTCCTGAAGGGAGAACACGGCATGAACACCTGGAGGCCGTAATGGCTGACAACCCGCCAAAGCGTTCAATGCCGCGTCTGGAGGAGAGAGTCAAGCTCAAGACAAACGATTGTAATGAGCATTAACTCATATTAATGCCTTTCCAGAAAACTTCAACCCCTTTTTCTTGAAAAAGGTAAATTGGCATTATTCGCTGCAGTGTCAGAGCCGATACAGGGCGTCGGTCGTGTTCTATCTTTTTCTGACCGTCTAAGGGGTGGCGGCATCATAGCCTTCCGGTGTCAGGAAGACGCTGGTTTTAAGAGAATTCATGTCCGTAAGGCCGGCCGTGTAAAGCCGTTTCAGCGCGGCCAGCGTGTCACTGGGGGCCAGCGGCAGCGCCGCGACGATGTCGCTGATATCCAGAATTCCCGGGGGGCCTTTCCCATCCCATTCCATCCGTAACAGGGATAGGACCTTTCGTTCATCTTCGGTCATGGTGCGATCTTTCAGGTCAGTGTTTGTCTTCATTAAACGTCAGACGTCCCAATACCTTCGGGCCGGTGGCCTCGAGATGCAGTACGACCCCTTCTCCCGAAGATACCCCTTCCCCGGTCATGGCATTGATGGTGACGAAATGGGTCACCATGATAATGAGGGGGCCGTCCCGCGGCTGGCGGTCCAGAAAGGATCGCAACGCCTTGATGCGTATAGGCCTTTCCTCGGGGCGGGCGTAAAATGAATTGAGGGCGGCCAGGGGTTGTACCGTCCCCATTTCCATAAGTCGGGCGGTTTCCAGACAGCGGCACCACTGGCTGGCGTAGACACGGGCCCTGGCAATCCCCTGCCGGCGAAGAAACGCTCCGATGGCACGGGCCTGGTCCCGTCCCTGCTGGTTTAGATTCCGCTGGGTAGCGCAATCGTCCAAGACAAAATTTTCCGGATCGCCGGTTCCCGGAGCCAGGGCGTGGCGGATCATCAGAACGCGGCCGCCACCGTGGAGCGCATCGACCGGCGTCAAGCCGCTGGACGGATCCATCGCACGGCCCGGCGCGGTCGTGGCCGCAAAGAGAAGCATCAGGAAAATCAATGGTCGTCGGATGGTCAACGGGCACCTTCCTGGCGCAGGTCGCTGATATGCCGCCGCACGGTGGCGCGTGTCGATCATGTTGATAGCCTCCGTCGAGAAACTAAGGCATGAACGTGTGCCGTAAAGGTGTCGGCTGAAAATACCTGCAAGGACTTGGTGCAGTGTGCGGCTATCGGTTTGATCGAAATTCGTTACCGCCGGCGAAGAAAATCCGGAAAGGTCCAACGGTTCCGAGAAAAGAAGCCTCACTCGGTGGGGGGATGTCTCTCCAATGACTTCAGCACGGTTCCCAATGGAATGGTCATACAGAACATGGGGTCCGCCGTGATTTTGGCTCTCTCTGTTATTGATGCCGGCTGGCGTCACCTGTCAGCCAGGGGGCGGCAGTGTGTTTCGCGCGTGAAGCCCAGCAGTAAGAGGGCCAGCACGGTCCAGGCGATCATCAGCCCGAAACCGGCCTGATAGGCGTCCAATCCATAAATCCGCACCCCGTCCGCGAGCTGATCGTCCCAGCGCAGGTCGAGCATCCATCCCACCAGGGGCTGTAACAGCATCGGGCCCGACATGACGCCCATATTGGCCACGCCCGTGGCCGTGCCGGACAAGCTGGCCGGCACGGATTCCTTGACGTAGGCGAAGCTGACGATCATGCAGCCGGAGCAAAAACCCGTGAGCACCAGAATGGCTGCAAGCACCGGGAGGGACAGGTTTTCGATATAGACAGCGGCCGTCCAACCGACCAGAGTCAGGGCGCACCCCCCGATATAGAGGGGCTTGCGCCGCCCCAAATGGTCGGACAGCCAGCCGAAAAGGGGACCGCCCAGGGCCCATGCCACTAGGACGGTTGTCGTGAATAGCGATGCCAGGGTGGGGCTCAATCCATGGTGGGTGGTCAGATAGGGAACACCCCAAAGGCCGGAAAACGTCAGAACGGGCCCCACGATACCGCCCGGTATCAGGAAGAGCAGGAGGGTATTGCGGTATCGCAGGACTTGCCCTAAACCCGCCAGGATGGACAAGCGTTCGGCCACGGGTTGGTCGGGGTCGGAAGCGCCGCCATCGGTATACCCTTTTTCCTGCGGGTGGTCGCGCACCTGAAGCCAGATGGCCGCTGCAATGACAAAGGTCGCCAGGCTGGAAACCAGGACCGTGAACCGCCAACCGTAGTGGTCCACCAGAAAGCGCAGCGGCGGTCCGGCGCAGACCGCCCCGACGATCCCCACGAACAGCGCCATGCCGGCAGCCATGGCATAGTAGCGGGGCGGGAACCAGTTGTTGGTGAGCTGGAGCAGCCCGACGAAGGCCACCGCCACCGAGCCGCCGATCAGAAGCCGTCCGATGCCGATCAGGAGCATGCCGGGTGCCAATCCGAAGAGAAGCGCCCCGATCCCGGCCACCAGGGCCCCGGCGCTCAGCAGGCGCCGGGGTCCCCAGCGGTCTGCAATAATGCCGGTGGGAATCTGCATGGCCACGTAGCTGTAAAAATAGAGGGCTGAGAGGTTGCCCAGGGCGGCCGCCCCGATTTGAAATTCCCGCATCAGGGCGTCCGTCATCACGGCCGGGGCCACGCGCTGGAAAAAGGCCATCAGGTAAAACGAGGCACCGATCCCCCAGACCAGCCAGGCCAGTCGCATGGGGGGACCTTCCATTCGTTGGGGTGTTGCCATGGCGCTGCCCTGTCGCTATCGGTTTGGCGGCGGAAGTGCTACTCTGATGGTGTGGGCCGCGTTATCAATCCCGATAGCCGTCTTCGTCGGGGTCGTAGACAATGTCGATCAGGCGATTATTGCCACCCGAATATACCAGGCGGCCTTCTTTTTTGTAGTAGTCAATGGTCCGGGTCCGGTCGCTTCCGTAATAGAAGGGAATCCAGGCTTTACCCGAAGCGATCACCTTGAAGTCACTGGAAGCCCCGATTTTTTCATGGACTTCCGGGCGGGCCATCCCGAGTTCGAGTTTGGCAAACTTGGAGGTGGGCGGAACGGTGGTGGAGGGTGCTTGGGCAGCGGGTTCCGCTTTTTTCGGAGATGAATGGGTGGCGCAGGCGGAAAGCACGACCATCAGGCAAAGGGTCAGGACAGCAAGAAGGGCAATTCGCGTTTTCATCGGCAGGCTCCTTGGATAGGTTGATGGTAAGCAGCAGTGATCACGAGAGATAGTGCTGTTTTGCCACTTGGTTCGACGACTGTCAATTAGTTAGTGCCCATCCATAAATGGCATCTTTCGGCCCCTGGCGGCGTTCTCGCTCGTTTTCAATCCTCGAAATATCCGGGTCCGGCCCATTCGGCGGGTAGCCCACCGCGCGACGAGAGGTAGGCGTGCCATAAGATCCGGGCCGCGACGGCGCGCCAGGGCCGCCAGTCGCTGCCGATGGCATCGCATTGGGCATCGGTGGGTATGGCCGGCAAACGTTTGACCGCCCGCAGGGCGGATTTTAAAGTGAGATCGCCGCGCGGCCAGATATCCGGACGCCGCAGGGCCATCAACAAATAAATGTCGGCGGTCCAGGGGCCGATACCTATCCGGAAATCCTATCCCTGTAAAGATTCCCCTTGAGATTACGCCCATTATTGCATACCTATGCCGGTAACAGCACCCTGACGGCACAGGCCGCCGGTGTGCGGCCATCCCATCCGAACAAGGAGTGATTACGGTATGCGTTTTACCGATGTGGAAAATACCCGGACGATCCTGGAAGGGGCCGGCTATGTCTGCACCACGGAGATTGCCACGGTGGTCTTTCTGGCGGCGGCGGCCGATAAACCGGTCCTGGTGGAAGGGCCGGCCGGTGTGGGCAAGACCGAACTGGCCAAAGCCGTCGCCTGCGGACTGGGGCGCGAACTCATCCGCCTGCAATGCTACGAAGGGCTGGACGAGGCCAAGGCCCTCTACGAGTGGGAGTATGCCAAACAGCTGCTCTACACCCAGATCGTGCGGGACAAGATCAGCAACGTGGTGGCGGACGCCCGCACCCTGAGCGAGGCCGTGGACGGCATTGCCGCCCAGGCGGACGCTTTTTTTTCGGAGCGTTTCCTGCTCCCGCGCCCCCTGCTGCAAGCCATCAGCGCGCCGGAACCGGTGGTGCTGCTGGTGGACGAGATCGACAAGGCCGATCCCGAGTTTGAAGCCTTTCTCCTGGAACTGCTGAGCGACTTCCAGGTGACGATTCCCGAACTCGGCACCCGCCGGGCCACCCATATTCCCTTCGTGCTGCTGACCTCCAACAGCTTTCGCGATATGAGCGATGCCCTCAAGCGCCGTTGCCTGCATCTCTACATCGACTACCCGGGGCCGGAGATCGAGCGGGAAATCGTCTGCCGGCGTCTGCCGCAGTTGCCGGGCCGTCTGGCTGACCAGATGATTGCGGCCATGGCGCGCATTCGGTGCCTGGACCTGAAAAAGAAGCCCAGCATTTCTGAAACCCTCGACTGGGCCAGCGCCCTGATCAGCCTGCAGCTGGAGAGCCTCTCGCCGGAAGCCGTGATGGCCACGCTGAACGTGATCTGCAAATACCGGGAAGATGCCGAGCAAGTGCGTCGGGAGATCGATCAGGTGGTTAATTTCCAATAGGTTAAATCTGAAGTTTTCGCACCCATACGGGGGACGGCATGGAAGCGATGATTCTCAAATTTGTCGCCGCGGCCCGGGCGGCCGGGATGCGCATCTCCACGGCCGAAACCATGGACTGCCTGGCCCAGCTGCCCCGGGTGGACGTCCTGGACGAAAACCAGTTTATCACGGTGCTGCGGGCCAATTTTGCCAAAAGTCGCCTGGAGCGGGCCCGCTTCGACCATCTCTACCAGCTGTTTTTCCATGAAATCAGGGAAGATTTGGACCCGGCCTCGGCCAGCCTGGCCGGGCATATGGAAACCATCCAGGAGGTCCTTCTGGCCATCGAACCCCAGATGCCGGCCATGGTGGCCATTGCCGACTTCCTGGCGGCCGAGCCGGCCGCCTACCTGCAAATGTTGCAGGAGATGCAGTCCGAGGGCAACAGCGCCGGGGACGGCCCCCGGGGGGCGGGATCCAACCTGGGCAGCCTGGTGCGGCGTCTGCCGGTGCTGCGCGCCCTGCACCGGGCGCGGGAGGCGGTGGAAGATTTTCTGCAGGCCAACTGGGATAAGATCCACTGGGAAACCCGCCATGATTTGAAGCGGCACGTGGAGCGGCGCCTGGAAACGGCCCGTCGCCTGCTGGCCGACAACGGCCCTCCCCTGATGACGGTCGAGGCCAATCGGACAACGGCAACGGATATCCACGGTCAGTTGGGCCAACAGCCCTTCGCCAACCTCTCCCCGGGTGAACTGATGCGCCTGCGGGACGTCATTGCGCAACTGGTGCGCAAACTGCGGGACATGGTCAGTTTGCGCTATGCGGCCCGCTCCCGGGGCATCCTTGATGTCAAGCGCACCCTGCGGGCCGCCGCCCGCACCCAGGGCATCCCCATCGGGTTGCGGTTCCGCCGCAAGCCGCCGCGCAAGGGGCGCATTGTGGTGCTCTGCGACGTGTCCGGATCGGTCTGGTCTTCGGCCCGTTTCATGCTTTCCATGCTCTACGCCCTGCAAGACTGCTTCGATCGTGTGAAAAGTTATGTCTTCATCGATGAACCCGTGGAGGTTACCCGTTATTTCGACGATTTCGATATCGAGCGGGCCCTGGAGGAAATTTTGCACTGTCCGGACATTGCCTACGGCGCCTCCACGGACTACGGGCGGACCCTGCGCCTTTTCAAAGACCGGCACATGGACACCATCACCAAGAAGACCACGGTGATCGTCATCGGGGACGGCCGCACCAATTACGGCAACCCTGAAGAAGGCCTCCTGGAGGCGATACGTGACCGCAGCCGCCGTGTGATCTGGCTCAACCCGGAAACCGAGCAGTTCTGGAACTCCGGCGACAGTGAAATGCGCACCTACGAAGTCTATTGCAACGAGGTGAGGGCCTGCTGGAATCTGAACCAACTGGCGGCGTTCATCCAGGAACTGGTTTTATGAGTATGGATGATCTTTCTGTGGTTCGCCACCTGCTGCAGGCGCCGGTCGGAGTGCCGGCCACCATTACCGCCTTGACCGAATGGAAGCCGATCTGGCAGGCAATCGTATCCCGCTGGGATCATCCCGTGGACCGGGCCCTGGCGGGCGGCTTGGCCGCCGACCGGCCGGCCTGGGCTTTTGCGGCCGGCTACCAGGCCGCCATTCAGTGCCTGGCACCGTTTTGCCCCAAAGACCGGATCGCAGCCATCTGCATCACTGAAAAGGGCGGCCCCCATCCGGCCCGGATCAAATGCCGCCTGACAGCATCGGCTGATGGGTCCGGTTGGCGCCTGGATGGTGACAAAGCCTTTGTTTCCGGGGCCGGGGAAGCGGAAATCCTGCTGGTGGCAGCTTCCACCGGCTCCAGTTCGGAAGGCCGTAATCTGCTGCGCATGGTATCGGTTCCGGCCGACAGCAAAGGAGTGAGCGTCATGCCCCTGCCGCCCCTGGCCATGGTGCCGGAAATCCCCCACGGCCAGGTCCGTTTTCAGGCGGTGGCCATTGACGATGCGGCCCTGCTGCCCGGTGATGGCTACACGGAGGCTGTAAAGCCTTTCCGCACGCTGGAAGACCTTCACGTGACCGGCGCTTTTCTGGCCTGGATCTTCGGTGTCGGACGCCGCGCCGGCTGGCCGGCCGAAGCGCTCGAGACCCTGCTGGCCCTTATCGTGACCGTGCGCAGTCTATCCCTGGCATCGCCCCACGAACCGCAGAACCACCTCGCCCTGGGGGGGCTGTTGGCCCAGATGCGCATCTGGCTGGAGGCGAACGAGCCTTTGTGGCAAACGGCCGGGGAGCAGGTCCGGGAATGGTGGCACAGAGACCGCCCGATTCTGGACGTTGCCGAAACCGCGCGCCAGCATCGCCTGGCCAAAGCCAGGGCTCATTTAGACCGCCGCTGAGCCACACGCCCACGTAGCCGAGGGTCTGAGCCGCAGCACGCCTATAGGGAGCCTACCCGCCCGAGATATTCCGGCAGCCGGTTTCGCGAACGCGCCAGGCCCCCAACACGCCGATGACGGCAAAAACAAACAACAGGTAAAGTCCGTTGCGATAGTCGGACGATGTATATACCCGGAGACCCCCGACCATTTGACCGTTCCAGGTTAAATCCAGCATCCGGCCGAACAAGGGCTGAATCAGGGTCGTCCCCAGGAATGCGCCAGTGTTCACGACACTGACGGCCATTCCGGCCAGGGCCGGATGGATGATCTCCTTGGCGGCGGCGAAGGTGATGACGAAACCGCCCCCTGAAAACCCGAGCCAGGTAAACAAGACATATCCGGAAGGGCCCGGCGACCAGGGCAGTGCAATCAGAAATAACCAGCCCAGGGCATAGGCCATGGCGGATCCCAGCAAGACCGGTTTGCGCTTTCCGAGACGATCGGAGAACCACCCGAAGAAAAGGGATCCTATGGCGAAGGCCAGCAGCATCAGGGTCAGGTAACGGGCGGCTACGCCGCGATCGAGACCATGGACGTCACTGAGATAAGGCATCCCCCATAAGCCCATGAAGGCATAGAGGCTTCCCGTCAGACCCAGTTGAACCCAGAAGCCCGGCCACACGCGGATCTGGCGGACAACCCCCGCCAGATCACGCGTCCAGTGTTGTTGCCGGGGCATGGCCGGTGCGCTTCCATACAGCTCTTCGATGGATGGGAATCCGAAATCCTGAGGGCGGTTGCGGACGAAAAAGAAGGCCAAAGCCGACAGGAGGAGCGATGTCAGACCGATGCCGATAAAGACGGTTCGCCATGAGGTGAAAGCCAGCATGGCGGCCAACGGTCCGGCCGCCAAGACAGAACCCAGGTTTCCGATCAGCAGGGTTATACCGCTCATGAAACCGAATTGCCGCTCGCTGAACCACATGGCGTTGTTTTTCATGATACTGACGAACACGACCGAAACACCGAGGCCGACGAGAAAGCGACCGGCACATGCCATGCTGAAAGTGGGGGCCAGCCCGAAAAGCAAGGCGCCCGCCCCCGCGGCCAGATTGCCGCTCACCACAGCCGTACGCGTGCCCAGTGTATCGGCCAGCACCCCTGACGGCAGCTGCATTCCGGCATAGACAAAAAAGTAGATGGCAGCCAAAGACCCCAGCGCGGTTCCACTGGTTCCGAACGCGGCCATCAGGTCGCCCGCCACGACGCCAGGGGCCATGCGGTGAAAATAAACCAGAATGTACGTCGCGATCAGGATAGAGAAAATGGACCAGCGCGTCATTTCGAATTTCAGCGGGCGTAAGGTCGCCGTATGGTTTGCCGTAAAGGCCTTGAGCATGATGACTCCTGAAGATGATGGAATTGCGGCCTTTAAGATCAGCGTTCAATAATCATGGACATTCCCATGCCGCCGCCGATACACATGGAAATCAGGCCGGTGGTGAAGTCCCGCCGCTGCATCTGGTGGATACCGCTGACCATCTGGCGTGCACCCGTGCAGCCGATGGGATGCCCCAGGGAAATCCCACTGCCGAGTTCGTTGGCCCGGTCCGCGGCGATACCCAGTTCCCGGAAACAGCCGATGGCCTGGGAGGCAAAGGCTTCGTTGAGCTCGATCATCTGGATGTCGTCTATCTGCATGCCGGCGGCTTTCAGATTTTTCCTTATGGCCGGTACCGGACCAAGCCCCATATAGGCTGGGTCGAGACCGCCGGAGGCAAAGGCGCGGATCCTGACGATCGGAGCCAGACCCATTTCGGCGGCCTTGTCTGCGCTCATGAGCAGCACCGCCGCGGCCCCGTCATTGATGCCGGAAGCATTGCCGGCCGTTACGGTGCCATCTTTCTTGAAAACCGGGCGCAACCGGCTCATTTTTTCAAGGTTGGTCTCCATGGGGCGCTCATCCGTATCGAAAACGATATCGCCTTTGCGGGATTTTATCGTGACCGGCGTGATTTCCTCGGTAAAAAGCCCATTATGGATCGCCGCCATGGCGCGGTTGTGGCTCAAGACCCCCAGTTCGTCCTGCTCCTCACGGCTGATGCCATAAAGTTCGGCGATGTTTTCCGCGGTCATGCCCATGTGGTAGCCGTAGAAAATTTCATAAAGACCATCAAAGACCATTAAATCATAAACTTCGCCCTGGCCGGTGACTTCCATCCGGTGCCCCCATCGAGCTTTGGGAAGGGCCATGGGCGCCATGCTCATGCTTTCCTGGCCGCCGGCCAGGACCACCTCCGCCTGGCCGGTCATGATGGCGGCCGTTCCCATGGCAATGGCCTTGAGGCCCGATCCGCAGATCTTGTTGATGGTCACGGCGGGCGTTTCCTTGGGCAGCCCGGCGCGTATCATGGCCTGGCGGGCTGTATTCTGCCCCTGGGCGGCCTGCAGAACATTGCCCATGATGACTTCGTCGACGGTCACCGGCGTGGCGTCGTCATGCCAGTCGGCCGCATCCTTTTCCAATCCGATCATTCCCTGGTCTTTAAGTCTGTCCGGTCCGGCGAGCTCCATGGCTTCGCTTACAGCAGGACGCAGACCGACTTTTTTCAGAACGGCCTTCATTACCACGGCGCCCAGGTCCACCACCGGAACCGTTTTCAACGTTCCGCCGAAGGACCCAACGGCGGTACGGGTACCGCTTACAATCACAACGTCTTTCATGGCTTCTTCCTTTTTTCGATATCGTTGAACAGTTTAACCCCGCGAGCCCAGCCGCAGGCCGCCATGGATAAAATAGGTGTCGCCGGCCAGGGCTTCGTTCCGGTAGATCTCAGCCACCAGGGAAACGACCTCCTCCGGCTCGATCAGGCGGCCGATCGGCACGTCATTCAAAATCTTGTCCAGCGCCTTCTGGTTCATGTTTTTAACCATGGGCGTGCCCACGTAACCGGGGGCCACGGCGGCGCAACGAATGTTGCCGGACAAGCCCCGCCGGAAAAATTCGGCCGTGATGACTTTGGGCATTACCGACATGGCGGCTTTGGTGGAGGCGTAGTTGATCTGGCCCGCCGTCCCCAGACTGCCGGTGGAGGAAATTAAGCAGACAAGCCCTTTGCAGCCGTTGTTCACCATTCTTTCGGCACATTCCCGCACGGTGAGAAAAACGCCTGTCAGGTTGATGTCCACCACCTTCTGGAATTTTTCCAGCGCCATTTTGTTTTTAACCTTGCCGGTTTCCCGGTCCGTTGCGAGCATCAGGCCGTCCATGATGATCCCGGCAAACGGCGCCACCAGGTTGATCTTTCCAAACGCCTCGATGGCCTTGTCGGCGAGAGCGCCGCAGTCTTCTTCCCGGGTAACGTCACAGACCATGGTCTCCACCTCGCCGCCAAGTTGCTTCTTGGCATTGGCCAGGGCTTCTTCCGCGATGTCGGCCAAAACAACTTTTCCGCCTTTGGATACCCAATAGTTGGCCAGGGCCAAGCCAATACCGCCGCTTCCGCCTGTGATGACGGCGACCGAATCCTTAATTTCAAGCATTTTAATTTCTCCTTATTCTTGGATGAAGATGGAATGGTTGCTCTTCTAAACGGCATCGAAGCGCCTGCAATTTGCAGGCCATTTTTGCCGGCCGTCGTCTGCGACAATTGGGTGGACAGGAATGGGCTGGTATAAATTTTGTATGTTGCCGGTGGTGGCGGAAGTCTCTTCCGATAATTGTTTTCAAGATAAGAGAGGAGTAAAGGAATGGCCAGTCCATCGAAGCAAAGCGGAAAAATTATTTCAGCCGAAACGGCTGTCGAACTTATCAAGGACGGTGACACCATTGCCTTCGGCGGCTTTGTGGCGACCGCCATTCCGGAAGAAATTTTTGCTGCCATCGAAGCGTCCTTCCTGTCCCAGGCGCGGCCGAATAATCTGACCATCATGTATGCCGCCGGTCAGGGGGACAGCGCGACCCGAGGATTAAATCACTTTGGTCATGAGGGTCTGGTGGCAAGGGTAATCGGCGGTCATTGGGGCCTGGCACCGAACCTGGCCAAGCTGGCCATTGAAAATAAGGTTATCGGCTACAATCTTCCCCAGGGCATTATTTCCCACATGTACCGGGACATCGCCGCACACAAGCCCCGCACCATCAGCCATGTGGGCTTGGGAACTTTTGTCGATCCGCGCAACACGGGTGGAAAGATCAATTCCCGAACCACCGAAGAGATCGTCGATTTGATCGAGTTCGACGGAAAGGAATACCTTGCTTACCGAACCTTTCCGATCGACGTTGCGATCCTCAGAGGAACAACGGCGGATGAGGACGGCAATATCACCACCGAGAAAGAGGCCCTGACACTGGAATCCCTCGAGATTGCCACGGCGGCCCACAACAGCGGCGGCATCGTGATCGTTGCTGTGGAGCGCATCGCCCAGGCCGGAACCCTGCATCCCAAGCAGGTGAAGATTCCCGGCGTCCTGGTGGATCATGTGGTGGTTTCGAAACCGGAAAATCACTGGCAGACGTTTGCCGTGCAATACGACCCCTCTTTCAGCGGGGAGGTCAAGGTGCCCATGGAAAACCTGGCTCCCATGGCGATGACGGAACGCAAAATTATTGCCCGGCGGGCCGTTTTCGAGCTCCAGGATGGCGACATCGTCAACCTGGGCATCGGCATGTCGGAAGGTGTGGCCCCTGTGGCCAATGAGGAGGGGGTGCTTGACCGGTTCACGCTGACGGCGGAACCCGGCGTTATCGGGGGGCTGCCGGCCGGCGGGCTCAATTTTGGCGCCGCGACGAATACCCAGGCTATCATCGGTCAGCCGGCGCAGTTTGATTTTTATCATGGCGGCGGCCTGGATGTGGCTTTCCTGGGGTTGGCCCAGGCGGACCAGCAGGGCAATCTGAATGTCAGCAAGTTCGGCCCGAAGCTTGCGGGAGCCGGGGGGTTTATCGATATCACCCAGAATGCCAAACGGGTCATATTCATGGGGACCTTTACGGCGGGCGGGCTCCAGGTCGCTTTCCGCGACGGCCGGTTGTGTATTGAAAAAGAAGGACGCTTCAAGAAATTCTTGGAAAGCGTGGAGCACATCACCTTCAGCGGCGAATATGCCTTGAAAAGCGGGCAGACGGTCCTTTACGTTACCGAGCGCTGTGTTTTCAGACTGACCGAGGGCGGCATGGAACTTATCGAAATCGCCCCGGGCGTTGATATTGAAAAGGATATTCTGGCCCTTATGGATTTTACGCCCGTGATCCCGTCGGATCCGGCTTTCATGGATTCGCGTATCTTCAAGGCCGAACCCATGGGAATCGCAACCACCTTTGCTTAAACGGTTTTCTTCTGGACGAAAAGCCGCTTGGCCGGCACGCTAAGCCGGACAACAAATCCCGATGCCCATTAACAGGGGACTCGGGATTTTTGTCCGGCTTTTTTTGCGTGCTTGAATTGGAGGCTCTGCAGGTCAATGCCGAGCGCGCGAAAGCAATGTATCAAATGTTCTACACATATTTTTTGCTATCGTTGCCAATCCGGTAGCGCTTCATTTTTTTGTATAAAAGGGTACGGTGGATGCCAAGGATACGGGCTGCCAGAGCCTTATTGTTGCCGGACTCACTCAGTGCCTTTTGTATGGCATCCTTTTCGGCGCGCATTTGAGCCTGCTTGAGGGTGGATGGAGACGTTGCCGATTGGTTGCCGGTCTGCCGGAGATAAAACGGTAGATCGTCAAGGGTAATACTGTCGCCTTCCATGGTCGAAAGGGCCCGTTCCAGAACGTTGGTCAGTTCTCGTACGTTGCCCGGCCAATGATGATTTCGAAGGATTTTTTCTGCTTCCGCGGTCAATTCTTTTTCTCCGATCAAAAATTCATCGGCCATATTTTTCAGCAGGTGACGGGAAAGGGGAATGATGTCTTCCCGGCGCTTGCGTAAGGGAGGGATATCGATGGAAATGACATTCAGGCGGTAAAAGAGATCTCTGCGAAAAAGACCATTGCGCATCATTGTTTCCAGATCCCGATTGGTTGCAGCAATAAGTCGAAAATTAGAACGGATGATTTTGTTGCCGCCAACGTGTTCGAATTCTTTCTCTTCGAGAACCCGCAAGAGTTTTGGTTGCATTTCGATAGGCAGCTCGCCGATTTCATCAAGAAAAAAAGACCCCTTATGGGCCAGTTCGAATTTACCCGGCTTGCCTCCCGGCTTGGCGCCGGTAAAGGCCCCCTTCTCGTACCCAAAGAGTTCGGACTCCAGCAATTCGCGGGGAATAGCGGCGCAGTTGATTCTTACAAACGGGTGCAGGTTGCGGGGGCTGGCGTGGTGTATGGCCTGGGCAAACAGTTCTTTCCCTGTGCCGCTTTCCCCGGTGATCAGAACCGGAAAATGATTGGACGTGGCTTTTAGCGCTTCTTTTTTCAATCTATCGATGGCCGGGCTAACGCCAACAATACTGTCCAGCTTGTATCGGGTGGAGCGCAGGTTGATGAGTTCCTGTTCATAGAGCTTTACCTTGGACTCGAGGAGTGAAAGCTTTTTAACCAACTGCTTGATATCTCTGACATCCTTGAAGACGACCTGACCGTACACGGCGGCAATCCGGCCATCCTTGCGGATAGGAATGCGCTGGACGATCATCTCCTGCCCCTTGATTTTTTGGGCCCGATTGATTTCGGGTTTGCCGGTTTTAGCAACGATATGCATCCGGGTGTTTTCCACAATTTCAGTGCAGTGTTTGCCAATCGCCAATTCCGGCTCTATACCCAGAAATTTACCGTATGGCTGGTTGAAATGTGTGATGATGCCGTCTTGGTCGGTAACCAGAGCGCCGTCACGTATGCTGTCGAAGATGAGATTAAAGCGGTCCAGGTCCCTTGTCAGGGCCTGGACGACATCAGAGGTATTTGGATTGGAACGCATTGTCTTCATTTTGTCGTGTTCCCCGTATCATAGTAGCGTCATGTAGAATATTTGATACATATCTCCCCTGTAAATGCAAGTTGTTTTTAACGTGCTGGGAGAAGCCACCGACCTGGTCTGTTTTTCTTCGGATCAAACGCCGCCGTTCAGAAAGCCAGTCTCCTACCATCACCCCCGAGGCATGAAATTGATTGGCACCAAAGTTGCTTTTTAGCTGGAACGATCGACTAACCGGGAGCAGATAGCCATCAGGATACGCCAAAAAATCAAGCGCCAATCCGAGAAGATCGACAGGGAGCAAATCCTGCTGCTCGATGACCGCGCCTTCAATCCGGACAATGTCTGCATCGTAACCGGTGCGGCGGCCGGTATTGGTCGGGCCACCGCCATTGCGGCGGCCGTCAACAACCTAATGACGGTAGGTCTGGATGCTGACGAGCAGGAAGGCAAAATGACGCAACAGATCGCCCGCGAAATGGGTGGCCAGATGATATACCTAACCATCGATCCAACCCGGGACCGTCAGGTTGAGTATGCTCTTTCCGAGGCTGCCAAAATCGGCCAGATTCGCTATCTCGCCAACATTCCCCCATCGGTCCGCACCACGGCGGTCGCCACCATAGAACAATACGACGATATCAGCCGGCGCCTCTACCGGGCCCCTTTTTTGTTCAGCCGGCGGGTCACCGACAGGATGCTGGCAACGCAAAGCCAAACCGGTGTTATCGGGAACATCTTCTGGCAGGAAATCCAAGCGGGGCAAGGGCTGCTCGCGAACAGCCCTGTTCAGGCGCCGACTTTTTATCCGGCGCATCAAGCGGAGGGAAGGGGCGGCATCCGGTATTTCAACCTGAGCATGCGTTCCGACATGGCCGCGGCCTTGCCGGAGGCCATGGACGCCGCCAATTTGATTATGTTCGGACTTTCCCGATTTGCGGGAGCGTTTTTCAGTTCCGGCGAAGCGCGGCACGGTAGGGCCAGAAGCCGTTGAAATTGATACGTGCCCGTATCCGGGCGTGCTGATCATAGCCGGCGGCACCGCGCCGCCGTTGTCCATATATTTGCAATGTTTTGGGGAACGTTAATTCAATAAGGGAGGCAGTTATGAGAAGGTCTACATTGGCAATCGTTTATCTCGTGGTCGCTGTATTTCTGATGGTGTCCATCAGCGGACCGGCCTTTGCGAAAAAGGAAAAACCCGTTTTGTTGAAGGTTCCGAGCACCTATTCTTCTGCGCTTCCGGGGTTGGGGACCACCACGACCTGGGTCGCCGAACGGATTCAGACGGCCAGTAACGGCAGTCTGAAAATGAAAGTGTATGAACCGGGCAAGCTGATCGCGCCGTTTGAGATCCTGGATGCGGTTTCCGAGGGCAAGGTCAATGCCGGTTACAGCATTTCCGGTTACTGGGAAGGGAAAATGCCGGGATCCTCGATTTTCTCCACCGTCCCCTTCGGTCCTGAAGCCGGCGAATTTCTCGCCTGGATGTATCATGGCAACGGGCGCAAGCTCTATCAGGAGATGTATGACACGGGTGGCTATAACGTCCATGTGATTCCCTGCGGGATCATTGCTCCGGAAACCGGCGGATGGTTCAAAAAACCGATCAACTCGGTGGATGACCTGAAAGGCCTGAAAATTCGCTATTACGGCCTGGGGGGTAAAGTCCTCCAGAAACTGGGTGCCTCCGTCAGCCTGATACCCGGCGGCGAAATTTTTCCGGCGCTGGAAAAGAACGCCATCGAGGCCACGGAGTTCTCCATGCCGGCCATCGATACCCGTCTGGGTTTTTATAAAATCGCAAAATATAATTATTTCCCCGGCTGGCATCAGCAGGCGACTCTTTTCGAACTTCTTATCAACAAAGACACCTGGAACGCGATGAGTGAACACCAGCAGATGGTTCTCGAAGTTCTCTGCAAGGCGGCGACCCTGGATGCTTTTGCTTACACGGAGTCCATTCAGGCCAACGTAATGAAAGAGAATGTTGAAAAGCACGGCGTGCAAAACCTCTATTATTCCAAGGAGCTCCTGGCGGCCTTTGAGGGCGCCTGGATGGAGGTCGCTAAAGAACTTTCCGCCGAAAGTCCCATGTTCAAGAAATCCTGGGAAGATTTGAGCGCTTTCCGGGAAACCTACAATCTGTGGGAAAACCACGCATTTCTGCCGCGCGGTCTCGACAAGTAGGCGGTTATGCAAAACGCGCGAAGGCTTGCTGATAACAGCGGGCCTTCGCGTAGTGAAATCAGCCCGGAGACTTCACCGACGATCTGCCGTCAGGCCGGAGGAGCGGTTTGCCTCTGGCAGATCGGCTGGAAAATTGACTTCGGGCGATCAAATCAAAGGGGGTGTTGGGCTTCAAGGCTAGCACCTCCTGATTATCGGAGACAGTCAACATGGCGTTAGAGACGAAAGAACCGTCCAATCGGTTTTGCGACACCATCGACAATTTTATAATGGGGATCGGCCACGTCGTGATGTGGTGCAACGGCATCCTTATCCTGGTGATTATCCTGCAGGTCGTCCTGCGGTACGGTTTCGGCCACGGGATGGTCAAGCTGGAAGAATTGCAGTGGCATCTGTACGGCATCGGCATCATGTTCGGGGCTTCTTACGCGCAGATCACCGACACCCATATCCGGGTGGATATCATCCATTCCAGACTATCGCCGCTTTGGAAAAAACGATGGGATCTGTTCGGCATCATTGTTCTGCTGCTGCCTTTCCTGATTGTCATCTTCCACCAGAGTCTGGATTTCGTTTACGAATCGTTTCGTGTCAACGAGAGTTCGGATGCGCCCCTGGGGCTGCCGTTCAGGTGGGCGATCAAGGGGGTGGTGCCGGTGAGTTTCGGGCTGCTGATCATTGCCACGGTTTCGCGGGCAGTTCGTATTTTTGCCGCCCTGAGGAAAGGATAAGGTATCGATGGAGATCAACGACTATTTTGTCATCGCCATGTTTCTTTCATTTATCGGTCTTCTTTTCACGGGGTTTCCGGTGGCCTGGGTGCTCGGCGGCGTTGCCGTGATTTTTACGTTTATTGCGATGATTGCCGACACCTGGTTCAACACCATGATCGGGCTCGACTATCTTACCCTCGGCATGTCGGTCAACCGTATCTATAAGTATATGGACAACTGGGTCCTGGTGGCCCTGCCCATGTTCATTTTCATGGGCTTGATGCTGGACCGATCCGGCATTGCCGAAAAGATGATGAAATCGATGCAGGAATTGTTCGGCAAAGTCCACGGCGGCCTGGCGATCACGGTGACGCTGATCGGCATTATCCTGGCGGCTTCCACGGGCATCATCGGTGCTTCTGTCGTGCTTCTGGGGCTGCTTTCCCTTCCGGCCATGAACAGGCAGGGATACTCCAAGACCCTTGCCCTGGGGACGGTTGCCAGTTCGGGAACCCTGGGCATATTGATTCCGCCCAGCATCATGCTGGTCATCATGGCCGACCAACTGGGCCTTTCCGTCGGGGATTTGTTCATGGGGGCGGTGTTGCCCGGTACGATTCTGGGGGCATTATACATCAGCTTCATTTTGATTTTCTGCTGGATCAAACCGGAGGCCGCGCCGGTGGACCCGGACCGACGCCCGGTCGAGTGGCGCATGGTGCTGGACGTGCTGAGAACGATCATGCCACCCGCCATTTTGATTGTAGCGGTCCTCGGCTCCATTTTTGCCGGCATCACGACACCGACGGAAGCCAGCGGTGTCGGGGCTCTGGGCGCCACCATCCTGGCTGCCGTAAACCGCAAGCTGAACTTCAAGGTAATCGTGGAGGTCATGAAAAGCTGTTTCAATACCACCGCTTACATTTTTGCGATTTTCCTGGGGGCGACGACATTTGCGCTCGTGCTCCGCATGCTCGGCGGCGACGAGTTTATCGAACGCGCCCTTACCGGCATTCCGTTTGGGCCTTACGGCGTCATGGCGGTTATCCTGGGGGTGGTATTCATGCTGGGTTTTTTCCTGGACTGGATCGAGATAACTTTGATCGTTTTGCCCCTGATTGCGCCGGTGGTTTCGTCCCTGGGCTTCGAGGTCAACGGCTACGGCGTCATATCGAATCCCGAGCTGCTGTGGTTTGTCATTTTGATCGCCGTTACCCTGCAGACCTCCTTTTTGACGCCTCCCGTCGGGTTTGCCCTTTTTTACCTCAAAGGCGTCTGCCCACCGGGCGTCCAACTGGTCGACATCTACAAAGGCGTTGTCCCGTTTATCATTCTACAGTTGACGGGACTGGTCCTGATAGCCATCTGGCCGCAACTGGTGGTCTGGCTGCCGGCGGTCGTCTATGGGAACTGAACGGTGTTAAACGCGTTTGGCGTTTAACACCTGTCGGAACAACGCACCTTTTACAGACCCAATAAAAACCATCGGGCCGGGCACGGATCAGGAATCCATGCCCGGCCCTTTTTCCCGTCGAAGGGGTTTCGGCGATCACGGCAACGAAAATCAGCAAACAGCAAATATTGGAATATATCTTGCAACTTTGGGGGGCGCGCAATAAGGAACAACACTTGCGCTTAAGCTATATGGGACCGTTCGAATGGCCCTGTCCGTGGCAGGATGCATGCGATGCATTTGACATTCGACCGCAAACCTTTTCTGAAATGGTTGCCGCGGTTGGCTGGCATGCCAAAAACTTATTGCGTCCATAGGGGCTTTTCCTAACCAAGGAAACCAAGATTATGTGGCTCAAATATTCAACATGTATCAAAATTGCTACGAATTCATTGTCGAAAACAAGTATCGTCCATCACATTCCTCCCCCTTTAAGAAATAGCGATACAAAAAATTAGGAGATTCATGACCACCATGGCGGTGGTGCATTACGGATAAAATTGTTTGAGCGATTAATGAGATAAACATCAAAACTTCAAGGAGGCAGCTCATGCAGCGCAGAACATTTCTCAAACGTCTGGCAACCACATCGGCCGGCCTGGCCCTCACCAGCGGTATGGGGGCGGTGCCGCGCAATGCATACGCGAAACGCAAGAAGCAGGATTTCGGGGAAATCAAGAGCCTTAAAGTCGAATGTATTTCAGAAACCAGCTGGTTCGACAACCCCACGCTGGGCAAGGACATCAAGGCTGCCGGCGGCATTAACACCAATCAGTATGATGTGACCTATAACGAGGAAAACCTCGGCGGTTATGCGGCGCTGATCGAGGTCGAAGCCCTGGATGGTAAAAAAACCAAATATTTGCTGGACAGCGGCTGGAGCAACGATTGGATGGATTATGTCTTCCAGAAAAGCGGTGTCGATAAAATGCTACAGAACAAAGAAATCGATACCATGGTGATTTCCCACGATCATATCGATCATTATTTCGGTATCGAGAGTACGCTGAAGCATCAGCCGGACATCAAGATGTATTTCCCCTCCACGTCGATGAAGAAAAGCTTTGAATTGCTGAAGGGCGCTGATTTTTCCAGCACACCGGGCTGCCCGAAAAATGCGCACCCCCACACGGGCGAGCTCATCGTTACCAAACCGGACCAACTCTACAAATTGCAGGATGGCGCTGCGGTGGTGTTTTTCGATGCGCCGGCGACCCTTCAGGTCCGGGGTGAAAACGTCATGTATTTCAAAATCAAAGATAAGGGCTATGTGACGGTGACGGGTTGCTGCCATCCTGGCATCCTGACCCTGATCAATTACGCCCGCCGTAATTTCAAGGACGGCAAGAAAAATTACGGGTGCTACGGTGGACTCCACATTTCGCCGTTTGAAAACTGGGATCCGAAAATGGATGACATCATCGCCGGGGTCAAACAATACGACATGCAGAAAATTGCCTGTAACCACTGCACCGGCTGGATTTGGGCTGAAAAGGCGGTCAAAGCCGGTCTGCCCATCGTGCCGGGCACCGATAAATTTCTATCCTACAAGAAGGTCGGCACCCTGGCCAAAGCGAATACATCGAATGTTTATACCGGAAATGGGGATACGGTTGTTTTTTGACGACAGGGCTGACCGGGGCGATCGGTTCCGGGCTCTGTGGCGGCGGACCGGCCAGGTGGCTGTCCGTCGCCTTCCGTCAACATGAAGCATTGGAAAGGCTGGATACATGGGCACGCAAAATATCAGGCAAGGTTGGTTAGCTGAAAGACAACTGGCCCCCCGCTGGAATGTATGGGCGTCGGGTTTGCTGAATCTGGTGGTTCTCGCCGTTACCGCAATGGTGGTGTGGTGGATCTTTTTTTCAAATGGCGGTCCGCTGAAACTTTACACGCCCCTGTTGGGGTTTTCCCTTGTGATCTGGGTATTGCTGGTGATCATTTGGCAGACGGAATATTTCGATTACTGGCCCCTCAAAAGACCTTATCTGGACGCAGCGCATCCGTTGCAGAAGGGGGGTATCCTGACCGGCATTGCTCTCGGGGTCTATTTCGTTTTTATTTTCGGCATCATGTTCTACATCATTGGGCGTTACGGCATTACCTATTTCAACTGGAACAGCCTGACCCAATATGGGGAACTGGGGCAGGATGTCATGTCGACCCGTGAAACGACTTCCTGGGCTTTTATTTGTCTGTCGGTTCCCTTTTTATGGCTGACAACCGTTTTGATGGTCGGAGGGGACAAAACCGCCTGGCCTGACAGTCTGCAGCCCGGTCAGGGTCTGGCCAACTGGTTGCTGATGGGGCTGCTTTCCGTTCCGCTTTACCTGGTGTTTTTCCATCCCCATATCGGTTCGATGTTTTATCCAGCCCAGGTATACGCAGCCGTACCCCCCTGGTGGAAAGAGATCGCGGGAACGAATAGTGCGGAGTACGGCCTGGGCATTCTGTTCTGCAGCGTGATTGTGATTTTCATTACGCTGCAGCTTTGGGAAGGTCGTCCCTGGAATCTGGTGAAAGGGCAGCCCTGGAAGTTTATCGCTGTTGTTGTCGGCGGTTTGTTGCTGGGGTTCCTGTTTTTCAAGATTCAATTGGCTGTCATGGACTATCTTTGGGACGAGGCCTATATCGGCGGCCAGAATGAATATAACTACGGCTGGCGCTACAGCCACACGGTTACCATGGGCAACTTCATTCTGGTGCCGGCCATCATTCTTGGCACCTATTTCGGCGAGGCATTTTCCCGTTTGGCGCCTTGGCTTCGCGGGCTGACGATGAGTGTGCTGTCGGTCATCCTGGGGCTGCTTTTCGCATGGGCATATTATGCTTGGGCGCCGGTGCTGCTCGGTGTTTGTGAGGGCGTATCTCATCCGTCCGAAAACCCGTCGGCCTTTCTGGTGCTGCTGATTGTCCTGCTGAACATTCATGACGCCTTTATGGATAAATGGCCAGGCTATCGTCTGGTGGCGCCGGAGGATCTCCAGAGATGACTTCATGCCCTCATTTGGACCCGGCGCGGGTGATCGAGGAAGTATTTTATACCGCTCTGCACCGCCTGTTTCATAATGAGGGCGCCCGGTCGCATTTCGGTTTTGACCACATCAATGCCTTCAGTCTCTCCGATGGTTTGCCTGGATGGCATTTATGGTTCGACAGCCGCGCCGGGGCCTTCCAGATGTCTCTGATCTCTGCCGATTGTGGGTCGTCTGGAAATCAAGACTCGCCAGAATGGATAACAGGGCGGTGGATGGTACGATATTTTCCTGCGATGGACGAAACAGTCCTGGACAGGTTTTCCGCCATCGAAAATCTGGCTCGACTGGGCCCATTGTTCGATGCCACCGGAACCCCGACGCCGGCCGGACAAAAACAGCTGCATAGGGATTTGTTTGTGGTGGGGTATGTGGATGTCCGGATCGCTCCGGATCGCGGCTTCATCGAAATAGCCGGCATATCCCAGGACCGGTGGCGTGAAATCCGCCCTGAAGGGTTATACCTCGGCAACGAAGGGGAGACACCTGTGGAAGTGGTTGCCCCCGGTGGCTTCGACCGCAACGTGCCTGGCTGGGAGCTGACATTCCTGTTCTATGACAAGCTGCTCTGCAGCCTCTGTCATGCGTATGGCAGTTCCCCATGCTTTGCCATCGATGCGAATCGTCCTGCCTGGCAGCAGGAAGTTATCGGAAGGCGGCAAGGCCGTCCCATTCCAGATCCGGAGGCGGCAACGCATCTTATGTGCGTGGGGTTGCCGCTTACGTCTGGTGCTGATAAGCGCAGGCTTGCCGACATGACATGCGAGGATGCCGGCCAACGCCTGAAATCGGAGGGATGGCGTATTGCGGAAACGGTGACCGACCCCGACCATTCCGCTTCTGTATTTGTCAATCCATTTTGGTGGTCCATAAGGGACCGGATCTTCACACCCCCCCATGGAGCAGAGGGGCATATGTGCTGCTACCACGACCATTAGTTAGTCCGCGAGAGAGACGATGAATCCGAAACGACGCAATTTTCTAAAAAAATTCGCCCTGCGCAATGCTGCCAAACTGGCGGGTGAGGTCTGCAGCGCCTATCGGCAGGGGGCTTCCGAAGCCGCCTATTTCGACTCATACACCTCCAGCTATCCCCTGGTATCGGAGTACGCCAGTTTTATCGACGAGGAAGTGGAAGCTCTCGGCATTGAAACCGAGGGTAAGAGTGCTGCGGAAATAGCTGAAACGGTTTATGCGAAGCGTCATCATTCTGAATGAAGGTGGCGTATATGCCCTGCGGGCGTGTGCGCTCCTGGCCCCATTGCCCCTCCAGTTTTTCGACGGCGGCGGGAAGGCGAGGAAAATTACCTTCGGGACGCCATCCATCGATGGGCATGGCGTGATCATTTCGATCTGACGGTATAGAAAAATCCAAGTGCTCGTGTCGTTCGGAACGCCTTCTTTTTGTGATCCAGGCACTGCGGCATCTAAGATCGTTTTGCGTCTTGAAATTTAACACGCCGCCATCTTGCCAAAATTTTGGTGCCCTGCGAATTCCCTCCACCACAACGGCCCTAAAAAACGATAGAATTTTTCGAACGCGACGAATCCCAACGGGCCGCATGATGTAAGCGGCGTACCGGTTTGGCCTAAACATGCGCGTACGCGCAATCTTGTGGGCGCTTCAGAACGGCAAAGGAATGATTGATCGTCATGGGGATCTATTGTATGCCAGTTCAGATCAAATGGTTGGCGGGGCCGCGATGAGAACCAAAATTGATGAAATGCTCATGGAGAATCCATCCGCAGCACTGGAACAAGAGACCCAGCGGCGCAGGGATGCCGAAAAGAAGCTCGAGGCGTTTAAGGTTGTTTATCGCAGCCTCTACGACAAGGCTTCGGACGGTATCGTCCTGTTTGACGACCGTGAAATCATTTTCAACGCCAACCCCACCTTTCTCCGGATGCTGGGGTACCGCTTCGAAGACATCCAGGGCCGAAAAGTTACCGACCTGATTCATCCCGACGACCTTGAAAAATTGCCATCCCAGATCAAACGGCTGCTGGCCGGCGAGGCCGTTACCATCGAACGCCGGCTGCACCGCAAAGATGGGGGCTACATTTGCTTCGAGCAGAGTGTCAAGCGCATCAGCGAAAATGTGATCATGGCCTTGTACCGTGACGTGACCGAACGGAAAAAGGTCGAAAACGAAATCCGCGCGGCCCTGGACTCGGCGGAAAGTTCACAAGAACAGCTAGAGGACGCCCTGAGCCGTGTCAATACCATGGCCATGGAAGCCGAGGTGGCCTCCCTCGAGATGAACCAGATTTTCAACGCCACCTCGGATGGCATCTGCGTTATCCACAAAGACCAGCAGATATCCAGGTTCAATCGCACCCTGCAGGACATGATGGCCCGCATGGGCTTTGAGATGCGCAAAGGCAACTGTGCCGCTGTCTTTGGGCATGACCTTTGCGGCACCGACCGATGCCTCATGGAACGCATTCTCCAGGAAGACCAGGATCGGGTCGAGGAAGAAATTGAGGTGGTCACCGCCGAGGGGGGCAAGCAGACGTTTATTGTCAGTGCCCAGCCCCTGCTGGATCTGACCGCGGAAACGACCGGGGTCGTGGCAACCTACAGGAATATCACCGACCGGAAATTGATCGAAGAAGACCTTCGCCGAATGGCGACCACCGATCCCCTTACCGGAGCCTTCAACCGCCGGGAATTCATGCGGCGCGCCCAGGAGGAAATCGATCGGAGTAAACGTTACCACACCCCCCTGACCCTTCTGATGATCGACATCGATCATTTCAAATCCGTCAACGATACTTATGGCCACGACGCCGGCGATGACGTGCTCAAACAGATGGTGTCCGAAAGCCAGACCCTGCTGCGCGGGTCGGATCCGTTCTACCGGCTGGGCGGCGAAGAGTTTGCCGCCATCCTCACCCACACCCTGCCCGAACAGGCTGTCCTGGCTGCGGAACGGCTGCGCAGAGCCCTGAAAGCGCTGACGGTTTCAACCTCCGGGGGTGAGATTCGATTCACCGTCAGCATCGGCCTGGCTTCGATGGATCAGGGCGGTCTTTCGCTGGAACAGATCATGAAGAAGGCCGATACGGCCCTTTATGAAGCCAAGGACCGGGGCCGGGACCAGGTGGTCATGGCCCGCTGATTCTCTCCTTTTCAACCCTCAAGCGCCTTCTATGCTTTTGGTGCCTTTGCGCCCTATCAGCGTTCGCAGCAAGTCCATACTGACGGTTTCGCTCCTGCGGTCCCGATCCAGATCGGGATTCCAGGTGGATACGGACACCGCCGCGACGCGCCCGGTTTTTGCCAGGTGTCCGAAGACGGCGTGTAGGCATGCGGCCGTCGGTCCCCCGGCGGCCGGGTAGTTCTGGGCCGGCGATTCTTCCAGAGCCACCACATCCACATCGAAATGAACATAGAGCGGACCGTCGGGCAGGTCGTATGCCAGGAGGTCGCCGGGGTCTGCCAGCAAGGTCACCTCTGATTGGGCCAGTGCGTCTGCTTCTCCGGGATCCAGATCCCGTGCGTCCGTCAGGATGACCTGGTTTTCAGGCAGCAGAACCAGTCCCACCGCCTCCGGCAGGGTGAGGTCGCCCCGGCCCACCATCATGGCCAGGGGCATGCCGCCCAGAAAGCCGCTGGGGGTTGTTTCCGGGGTGTTGAAATCGCCATGGGCGTCGAACCAGATCAGGGCCGGATCGATACCGGACCGCTGCAGCCCGGCCAGTACGCCGATGGCCGTACAGCAGTCCCCCGCAATGCTGACCGGCCGCCGGCCCTGGCCGACGGTCTTTTCAACCCATCCGGCAAGGCTTTGGTGCACCGCAGACATCCTTTTCAAGCAGTCGGATGCGGACAGTATCGGCTGGTGGACGGTCCAGCCCGGTTCCACCAGGGCTTCCAGGCCGGGTACGGGATGGTCGAGAAAAAGCGGGGTGAGGCAAACATCATTGATCATGGGAATGTCTCCGTGACAGGCGATTTTCTTCTCAAGCTTTCATCAAACCGACCAATAATACAAAACATCAGACCGAAAGCAAACGGTTGCCAAGCCAATCTTTTTTATTTTGACTCCCTTATGTGATTACTATAATAGATGCGGCTGCGTTAACCTACCTGTATCGATGTCGGTATGCAAACGAGCGGCGCCGCTATGCTGGCCGCTTTCAATTCAACGACGGCCATTGCAACGAGGAAGACGATGAATAAACAGCGCCTGCTCCACCGGATGCATTTCCCACTGTCACTTGCTTTCATCCTTGCTTTGTTTCTGACAGGTTGCCTTTACGATGCTTACGAGGTTTCTTCACCACCGCCGGATGACCCGCCGCCACCGACACCGGCCCTGAGGACGGTCGATGAAGTGGATGCGGACATTCATCGACTCAAGCAAAAAATCGAGGACATGAAAGAATTCGAGAACCAGCAGCGCCAGATTGCTGTCATCAACGACGTGCAGAACCATAAATCCAGGGGATGGATCAAAGGGGATGGCAAACCCACTTATGAAGATCTGGCCGACCAGGCTTATGGACAGGCCGCGGCGGCGGAAAAAGAAGTCCAGCGGCTCGAAAGGGAGCTGGCCCGGGTGGAAAAGGAGAAGCAGGCCATTCTCAACGAGTCCCGGGGCTGCTTTCCCCCCGATACGCTGGTGCAGATGGACGATGGATCTTTCAAACGGTTCGAGCAGGTTGTGCCGGGCGACAGGGTGCTGACCTATGATATCGGCTATGATCAGGTGGTGAGCCGGCCTGTACTCTCCCTTTATACGGTGGAAGCCAACCATCTGTACACGATCAACGGTGTATTCAGTACGACGGGGGGCGAGCGGTTGCTGACGCCGGACGGATGGGAGCGGGTACGCAATCTGAAAGTGGGTGATGCGGTCTACGTGGATGGGCGCATGATGAGCATAACCGGCATCGACTATCGTCAAGAAGACCGGATTTTGCACAACATGCAGGTTGACGACACCCATAATTTCTATGTGGTAACCTCCGATGGCGATCGCTATCTGGTCCACAATTCAAGCGGCGGAGGCGGTGGCGCAAAATAATCCATCGTCTATCTAAACCCCAACCATCGTATTTGACCATTGGAGTGTCGATCATGCCGAATCATCGCTTACACCTATCGCTGGTTTTACTGCTGCTTCTGTTGGTACTGACAGGTTGCGCCGGGTTTATGGAGTCGGTCCAGTCGGGCATGTCCAAAACCACCAATTATTTTAAAGCCAGTTCGGCCGAGACCCGCGGCGACCATTTTTACCAGGTCAAAAATTTTGCCGCGGCAAGGAGGGAATACCGAACGGCGGCCGAGGCGGGTGGCGCCTACGGCCAGTTCATGCTGGCGAACATGTGCCTGGCCGGAGAGGGGGGCAAACGTGATCTGAAGCGCTACCTCTATTGGATGGAGCAATCGGCGGACCGCGGCTATCCGCCGGCCAACTATTTGATGGGAATGGCCTACATTTCCTCCGATGCAGGTTTGGCCGTAGGGTATTTCGAAACAGCGGCCCGTGCAGAACATGGGGCTTCGATGCATATGCTCGGCCTGATGTATGCGAGCGGCACCGGAGTTGAACAGAGCGACCTGGAGGCCCTGCGATGGTTTCGACTGGCAAAGGCCCAAGGGGTGCGGGTGGAAGAACGGTTCCTGTCCATTTCCGGCATCCAGGCCTACAAACGGGAGGTCAACCGGGGTGCCGCCCAGGCGCGCCGTAACGCCCTGGCCCGGCAAAAACTGGTGCGCGAGATTCAGCAGATCCTGACGGATCTGGGTTACGAGCCCGGCCCCATCGACGGCCTCTACGGCAGCAAGACGCGCGCTGCCATCCAGGCCTTCCAGCGTGAAAATGACCTGGAGCCGAAAGGATCCGCTACGGCCCAGGTCCTTGAGGCGCTTAAGAAGGCGCTCTAGCGGTTACCGAAAGATGGCGCATCAACCAATGCCCGGCATAGTGTAATAAAGGAAAGCCGGGCATTTGCGGGTTGCCCTCATTCATCAATTTGGCAAGCCAATAGACATCACAAGGTCAGCCCGGCACCGTTCGGGTCGTCATGTCCTATAATCCTTCCACCGAGGCGCCCGGAGCGTCCAGCATGCAATTCATGTCGTTGAACAGGGCGGCCATACGTCTTCAAAAATTTTCTCTTCCGTGCCGCCTTTCTGTTTCAGGTGTCTGAAATCTTCTTCGGTCGCCTTGCAGGCATTCCGGGTGGTTTTAATGGCCAGAAGCAAAAGGGATAGGGAACCCTTCTCTCTCATTTGGAAGTCCGCACTTGACAACCGCCTGTTTTCTTGACAAAAATCAGGACACGTCCAAAAAGTTGACGATCCCGCAATTACCATTCTTGGCCGACGGCCGAATCATACATGGCGTGCACGCAAGCCTTTCGATAATTGCGCCGGACCTGCACGATGGAATTTGAAGTCGAATATCTCGGCTCCTTAAGGGTACCTTTATGGAATGCGCTCACTGCCGGTCTGCGAATCTGGACAATGCCAGGTTCTGCAATCAGTGCGGTTATCCGTTGGAAAAGACGGCCTGTGACGATTTCTCCTTCCATGTGTTTGACGACAACCTTGCCAAAATTCAACGCTACCTGCCTCAGGGGCTGACCAAGAAGATTCTGAGCCAGCGTGACCGGATCGAGGGTGAGCGTCGGCTTGTTACGGTCATGTTTTGCGACATGGAGGGCTTCACACCTCTGGTGGAGCATCTCGGCGCCGAATTGGCCTATCTGTTCATGGATCAGGTTTACGAGATCCTCATCCGACAGGTTAACGATTACGAGGGCACCGTCAATGAAATGACCGGGGACGGGATCATGGCCTTGTTCGGGGCCCCCATCGCCCTGGAGGAGGCGCCCCAGCGCGCCCTGTGGGCAGCCCGTGCCATCCACAGGGAAATGGCTTTATTCAACAAGACCAAGATGGACGCGAATACCATTCGCATGCGGATCGGGGTTCATTCCGGGCCGGTGGTGGTGGGAACCCTGGGCAACGACCTGCGGGTGGAGTTCAAGGCGGTGGGGGATACGGTCAACCTGGCCTCCCGCATGGAGAGGCTGGCCGAACCGGGAACCACGTGCGTGACCCGTGAGGTGTTCAAACTGACCCGCGGGTTGTTTGAGTTCGAAAATCTTGGGCGTAAGGTGGTCAAGGGCTGGGGTGAGAACATTCCCGTCTACAAGGTGCTGCCCGGCCATCAGGACATTCACCGTCCGCAATTGGGTTCCGAACGTTTGATTTTTTCCAAGATGGTGGGCCGTGACAGCAAGCTGGAACTGCTGGAGCGGCACGTGGTGAAAATGACCGGTGGTGAAGGCGCGATTGTCAATATTATCGGCGAGGCCGGTATCGGCAAATCACGGCTCATGGCCGAACTCAGGCAGCGGACATCAATGCGGCAGGTCAACGTATTGGAAGGCCGGGCCATATCCATGGGACGCAACCTGCCGTTTCACCCGGTTGTCGACATCCTCAAGCAGTGGGCCGGCATCGGGGATGAGGATGGCCGGCGGGTGGCGCTTACCAAACTGGAGGCCGCCCTGCAACCGCTCTTTCCGGGAAAGATCGGGGAGGTGCTGCCTTTTCTGGCAACCCTGATGGGCATGAGCCTGCACGTTCCCTACAGCGATCGGTTAAAGGGAATCGAAGGCGAGGCGCTGGAAAAACTGATTCGTAAAAGTTTGCGGGAGTTTTTGATCCGGCTGAGTGAAAGGCGGCCGCTGATGGTCGTCGTCGACGATCTGCATTGGGCCGACAGCAGTACCGTCGATCTGCTGGAATTTCTCTTCCGCCTGGTCAAGCAAGCACGCATTCTTTTCATCAATCTATTCCGGCCCGGCTACGAGGAAACAGGGCAGCGGGTTTTAAATACGCTTCAGGAACATCTTGCGGTTTACCAGGTCGATATCCAACTGGAACCCCTGGATGGCGGCATGAGCGCGACCATGATCACCGACATGCTGGATCTGAAGGGGTTCAACCATGCGGTTGTGAAGCAGATCGTCGAGCGTGCCGGCGGCAATCCCTATTTTATCGAGGAGGTCGTCCGTTCCTTCGTCGACGAAGGGGCGGTCATCCTGCGGGACGGTCAGTTCAAGATTACGGACAAGTTCGGCCGCATGACCATACCCAACACCATCAATGATGTGCTGATGGCCCGTATCGATCGTTTGGAAGAAGATGCGCGGGAGTTGCTCAAAATCGCCGCGGTCATCGGCCGCAATTTTTTCTATCGGGTGCTCGTGGAGGTGACCGGTTCGGCGCATCGGGTGGATGAGCGTTTATCCTACCTTAAAGAAACCCAGCTTATCTATGAAAGAGAGCGGCGTGATGAGCTGGAATACCAATTCAAACATGCCCTGACCCAGGAGGCGGCCTATGCCGCCATTCTTCCCCAGAAGCGCAAGGCCCTGCACTTGAAAGTCGCCCAGGCGATTGAAACGGTATTTGCGGAGAAACTCTACGCCTTCTACGGCATGTTGGCATACCACTACAGCCGCGCAGAGGACCTGGAAAAGGCCGAAGACGCTTTGATCAAGGCCGGCGAGGAGGCGCTCAAGTCGTCCGCCTCGAGTGAGGCGCTGCACTATTATCTGGAAGCCCTCAACCTTTATCGGCAAAAATCGGGCCGGTCGGCCGATGCGGCCAAGGTGGCGCTTCTGGAGAAAAACATTGCCTTGGCCTTCTATAATCGCGGGCAGTATGAAGAAGCCATTCAATATTTCGATCGGTCACTTGACGTCTTCCTGGGTAGGACGCCCCGGAATATCGCGACATCATGCCTGCGCTTCACCAGCAGTTTCATCCATTTGCTGGTGGCCCTTTATCTGCCGATTCTAAAATTTAAAAAGATACCGACTACGGATGAACGCGACGTCATCGACATCTACTATAAGAAGTGCCAGGCTCTGATCGTTATCTACCCACGCCGCTGGTTCATTGAGTCTTTTTACTTCTACCGGCATTTTACGAAGTTCAACTTTGCCAGGATCCCCAATGGGGCAGGTGTTCTCGTGAGTGCCAGCGCCATGTTTACTTTTACAGGTATTTCCTTCCGCTTGGGCCGGCGCATCCTGTCCGTGGTGCAAAGCCGTTTGGCTACCGAAGATCCCCGCCAGAAGATCACCTACGATCTTATCCAGACAACGCTGTATTATTTCTCGGGAAACTGGGGGGCGATCGACCGCCCCAATGACCAACTGGCCGAAGCCTGCCTTGACATGGGCGATTTCTGGGCCGCCTCGATGCACTTTTACTGGCATGGTTTTCCCCTGCTTTTCCAGGGCAATCTGGACGGGGTACGACATTGCATAGGGCGCCTGGATACCATTTCGGAAATATACGAAAATGACTTTTCGCTGTCGTTCAAGCAATTGTTGAATGCCGCCCTGCTGATGGAAACCCGGCGATTCCCGGAGGCCCTGGAAGAAATTGCGGCGGGGATCGATGTCGCCAAGAAAAATCGTTCCGGATTGTCTTTGGTCCATTTCTACGGATGCCAAGCCCAGATTTATCTCTTGCTGGGGAATCGTCCGGCGGCGGAAGAAGCCCTGGCAAAAGCGGATGCCCTTCAGCGCGAGCAGGAAACCGTGCCCTGGATGCTGTCTGTTTTCTGTCGCAGCCAAGCCGAGTTGGCCCTCTATCGTTTGCATGGGGCCGTCGCATCCAACGGCGACGGTGAGATGTTAAAGCAGCGCCTGAAGGCCCGCACGACCTGCCGGGCATTGATGCGGCAGACCCGCAAAGTGGCCCAGCACCGCACCGAGGCCTGCCGCTTGATGGGAACTTACTACTGGTTGACACGCAGACCCCGGCCCGCCCTGAAGTGGTGGCGTAAATCCATAAGGGTCGGGGAACAATTGGGGGCACGGCTCCAATTGTCGCGGACCTATTGTGAAATCGGACGGCGCCTGTCGGAGGAAAACACCCCGGTTACCATGTTGGACGGTATCCGTTCCCAAGACTTTTTGGAAAAAGCGGACACGCTTTTCCGCGAATTGGGGCTTGAGTGGGATTTGCAGTTGTTACGTTCGCTCCGGTCAGGTAGCGATACGCCCGCCCGCTCGATACAGGCAGCGACCGGGTAATGCTGACGCAACACCATACACCCTGAATCCACCGAACCAAATGGCAAAAAGCACAGGCATAGCGAAGGCCGACGCCGGCCCTTCGATTCGCTTCGGCCCAATCGTCTTGAATGAGGCCTTGAAGTCCTTTCGCCATGAAATGAATGCGGAAATCATGGCCCTGCTGCGGTCGTTGCCGGAAACGGTGCATACGGATACCGTTGTTTTCCTGATGCGACATTTCGGGACGCCCTGTTTCCCGCGATTCGACTATTTTCGCAACTACTATGCGCCATCCTGGTCCCTTCTGTATTGGCTTCATCGGGAGTACAACCACGCTACCAGACCGGCACCCCAGGATCTTCGTGACGCAAATACAATTCATGCCATGGCCCTTTTCATGCATCCTCTCGACGATCACCTCAATGATGGCCAACTGCCGGCGAGCCACCTGAACGTGCTCATTCGCAGTCAGGCCTGGATGCGGATGAACCTGGCCGCCGCCCGGCTGGCGGCCGGGATTGCGGATGGCGAAAGACGGGTGGCCAATTTATTGGATGCCTATTATGCCGCCATCGGATCTACGCCTGCGGACGAGACGATAGACGGCTACTGTGGCCATTTCCGTGCGCAAATGGCCACGGGGCTCATCGCCCCATCCCTTTTGGGAAGCAAGCTGGGGCGTGACGATGATTTCGTCACCACCTTGCTGGATGCCTACGCTTCCTTCGGTATTGCCTGGCGGTTGATGGACGATCTGCAGGATTTCGAGAGCGATATGGCCAGCGGGAGCCATTCTGCCATTTACTTCGGTTTGCCGATGGCAAGCCGTGGGTTGTGGGATCTTGCGCCCCGGGATCAGGACCAGGCCCACGATACCCACATCCGATCGGTTGTCCGTGACCACGGCATCCAGGAGATGATACGGGATAGAATTTGCAGTGAATTGACCTCGGCGGCATCGAAGATGGCTCGTCTTCGGCTGGAAGGCCTCGCCGAAGAAATTCGTAGCCTGGCCACGCCCCTCATAATGGAATCGATACGCTGATGAATGCCGTTGCGGAGACCCGACACGACCCGGCCTACAGGGCAAAGCCTCTCGGTATCGAATTGACGACACGCTGCAACAGCGCGTGCACCCACTGTTTTGCCCGGGCCGGTTGGGCGGAGGAAGCCTGTTTGGCACCGGATCTCGCCCGGGCAATTTGTGCCGAAGGATACCGGGAAGGCTATCGGCAGCTGCATTTGACGGGGGGCGAGCCCCTGCTGTGGCCATATCTCATGGACCTTCTGGACCATGTTTTCACCCTGGGGTACCAATCCGTTTTTTTAAACTCCAATGGCATGCTGCTGACCGACGCCGTGGCACGGCATCTGGCGCAATATCCCGGCCTGGCGCTGTCGGTGAGCTTGCAGGGTCCGGAAACGCTGCATGACCGCATGCGTGGCAGAGGGGCCTACCGAGGGGCGTGCCGGGGAATAGCGGTGGGGCTGGAGGCGGGGCTGAGACTGTCCCTTTTTACCGCCATCGGCCGCACCCTGTTACCCCTGTTGCCCGCGTTTGTTGCGGATGTATACGCAAAATTTGGCGCTATCGAACGGTTGACGTTGATCCAGATGATCGCGGTCAAGGAAGCGCCGCTCGATTTGTGTCGGGAGTTGTTGACGCCAGAGGCTTTTCTTCGACTCATTCGGATGGTTTCGGCGTTCAATATCTGCGGCTATCATATCCATGTGCTCAACAATCCTCTGGTCAATGTGGCGGCGGCTCGGTTGGGGCTGCCCATGATACCACGCTCCTACCCGCTTTGCCGTCCGGGTAAACTGATGGTTCGGGCCAATGGCGACATGACCCTGGCCCATTCAACCGGGAAGCGTTTTGGAACGTATACGGCGGGCATGATCGGTGCCGTCCTGTCCGACAACCGCTACGCAAAGGCAGTCGCTCCGGATACGGTTGACTGTCCGACCTGTCGATTTGTTGCGCACTGCCGTGAAAACGGTATGCCGCAACCCCCCAATGAAGCCTTGGATATGGTCGGGGAGCCGTTTTATTGCCAACGGGCGCTGGCCCTCATCGATCAACAACGCGGCCATCGGCTGCGGCAACCATGGGATGCACGTGGTTTCCAAGAATAACGTGTGTTCCAATTATCCTCAACGGGGCATGGCCCCCACAGAAAAGGAGAAGAAAATGGCAGGTATTCTGGATTTTTTGACGGATGTCGGTGGTGATCGTGACTTATCAGGAGAATTTGTCCGTATCGTAACGAGTCCCGACTGCACCCAGCAGGATCTTGCGGATTTTTTTGCCGCCCGCAATTACAGCGATGTGACGCCGGCGGACGTCGACAAGATCCTGGCCCAGCGGGAGAATATTAAACGGGACTTCAACGTCCCGCCCAACGTCGATTACTAACGCAGCCGAACCGGGTCACAGGAGGTCTTCCGGTGGTTGATTTTTAAAACACAGGTTGGCTTCAGCCGGCCGGTGGCCCGGCGCCGTAAAAAAAATGGATAACCGGCGGGGACCGTTTGGAAGGGTTCCCCCATGGCCGTTCGGCAGACCCGTCAGTTCCGTAAGCGGAATTGCCAGCGTTGAGCCCGTCGGCTCCGTTTTCAACAGGCAGGACGCCTCATCCCAAACCGACAGAACCGCCCCCGGTGGACATGGATGCATGCTGACGTTCAGCTGATTTTGGGCCAGGTGCGTTTGCAGCGTCAGTTTCTCGGGCGCATGTGTCCAGACGGGCAGGGTCGGGTCGCCGACGACGTGATAGATTTCCAAATGCTTCTGCGTGTTGGCGTTGAACCCGTGGGCCAGCAGGAGATAGGCTTTGGCATAATTCATGATGTCGCCGATACGGCTGTATTTTACCGGGAACCCGGTAGTCGTTGCGGGGAAGCAACGGATGATACCCGGCCAGGCGGCGTCGAACAGGGCCTTGATCATGCTGTCATTGCGCCACGCCCCTGACAGTTCGGTGGCGGCGATCAGGGTTGGCGCGCCCCCATTCAAGGCCAGTATCTCTTCGGCAAAGCATTCCCGGCCGCCGTCAAAGCTGCCCGTGCGACAGTTGATGCTGAAAAAAACAGACGGGCTGGGGACCTGGACGCGGGTAAGATCGGCTGTTTTCAGCGGCGGATTAAGCCAACCGAAGCGATCGCCGTGCCCCCTGTGCCCAATGACCAGCTGACCTTCATCGATCAAACGGATGAGCTCCCCGGTGGCAACGGCGGCATCCGCTTTGTATATCAGTTTTTCCCTGACGCGCGGCGGCACGGGGGTGCCGTCACAGTACGTCCGGGGTGTGCGCGTGTTGGATACATAAACGCAGCTGACGTCGAACCCCTTTGACGCCATGTGCCCGCGAACCGTCTCCATGGTTTTCAGATAGGCCTTGTTGGCGCATCCGTCCTGGCAGCCCCCGTCATCGCGATCTTCGAAATAGGCGGCCACGGCCATGCGATCGTAGTATTGCGGATCGTCCGGAGGGGTTTGTTCATAGCGGATGATTTGCTCCACCACCTGCCAGCCTTCGCTTTCTTCGGCGGCGGCGATGCGGCCGCCGGCAATCCAGGGCAGCAGGCATTCCGCCCCCCGGGCATCCCGATGGGTAAAGTAGTAAAAGTCGGTGGTATCGAACTGGGGGGTTGCGGAAGTGCCGGGACGCTGCCGCTCTTCGGTGGGAATGACGCTGATATCGCCGAAGAGCAGAACGTATCGCAGGGGTGACAAGGGGACCTTGCGTTGCGAGCGGATATAGGCTTTGAGCCGGGCCACCTGTTCTGCCCGGGGGGTGTCGGCATTTCCAGTCGCGATAATTTTCGATAGGGGGACCACCGCTGTTTCCAGGCCGCATTTCTGCTTCCAGGCCTGTAATCTGCGCGCCGGGCCTTCAAACACATCCCCGCAAATGATCAAAAATTCCGGAATAGCAGGCCGGTGTGCCGGTGTGTCCATCGGCATGAGCGGCAAGGCGCGTTTTTCGAAATATGTGCGCCCCGGATTGAAAAGAAAATTGCCGAAACCCTCCAGGTCATGGGCGCGGTCCTGATAGCACCATGCGGGTACTTCGCCGGTCTTGGTTCGGTCTTGGCCGGTTGCCGTTTCGGCGGACAGTTCGATCGAAACGACAATATTGCTGTAGCCATGCAACCGCTTGCGTACCGGGTTGTACTGCATCGGCCGGACGTGAATGCCGAGGACCCGGTAGCCGTCCATATAGAGCGGCGGGCTGATGGCGACGGTTTCAGCCGGATAGAATTTATCGTCGTCATAGGTGGCCCGGTTGAATTCGTAGACCCAGGCATTCTGGTCCCGATCGTTTTCCTGGGCGGGTTTGATGTGGATGTCGTCATGCTTTTGAAGTCCGGCCGCTTCCACCTGAACCGTGTAACGGTATCCGGCCGGAATCTGGAGAAAGCGCCCGAAGGACGGCAGCAGCGGCTTGCCGCTTTCCGAGATAAAACCGGCGCCGGCAATGCCGATTTCATGGTGAAAGGCGGATTCGAACGGGTCTTCCTCGGGGGGCATGGCGACGGTCCGATCGGCAAAGCTGAAACCGGGAAACACATAGGACAGCCTGATGGTGCTGTCCTTGAAGGTGAACGTGACGATGGGTTTCGTGCCGTGCCGGGCAAGATCGAACGTCTCCGAAAGCCCCTGCGCCTCTAACGATCTGATATGGGCCATACCACGCTTCTCCTAATGCTATCGGTGTTGGTGCGCCTATAGGCCGGCGGAAATTTACACGCCGGAGGTCTCACGCCTTAAAACAGCAGCAATTGCCACCCCCGGGCCTGATACCAGTCCAGTGTTTGCATTTCCGCGCGGACCAGTTCCGGCGGCAGGCGGGGCGCACGCTCCGCAAGATTGCGCTGCATATCCGGAACCAGTCGGCGCGCCAGGCGGCGATGATCGAAGAAGCGCTTCATCATCTCCCGTGCACCGGTATTGTGGTTGAGGTGGGTTAAATAACGCCGGGGCGACCGGAGGGCGTCATCGGGGTCGACGTAGGTCTTGGAATCGAGGGACCAGCGGAACCAATCCTCCAGGTCATTCAACAGAAGTTTGATCCGCCACTTTTCCGGATGGCAATGCAGCGCGCTGCCGGGCAGCAGATGCAGGTTTTCGATCCAGTAGATAAAACCCCCGGCCGCGACCACCTGGCGCAGCATCTCCTGGGTTTCCTCGAACTCGTCCGCCGTTTCGCCCGGCAGATTGCAGATCCAGGACGTTACGGCCAGTGCGCCGGCATCGGCAACCGCTTTGACACTTTGCAGGAACCGGCGGGTGGGGGCCTGTCGTCCGACACGCTGCAACACGGCGTTGGAGCCGCTTTCGCACCCCATGGTAAAGCGATAAAAGCCTGCCGCCACCATTTTACGGAGCAGGTTTTTGTCCGCAAAGAGAACGGGATGGGTTTCCAGCTCGAAGGCCATATCAAGATTTTCGCCCATGATCCCTTCGATCAGCTCCCGCATGAAGGCCGTGTCCAGAAAATGGTTTTCCCCGAGAAAGACGCTCTGGATGCCATGGGCCCGGTAGACGTTCAGCTGCTCCAGAATCCGGTCGATTGTCATCGTCTGAAACGCCCTGGGGTTGATGGTCCGGTTGTTGGCTACACAAAAGGCGCAGGTCTGCGGGCAAAGCCCCCGGGAGATATTCATGAAGCTGCGCCGGGACCAGGCCACCCGGCCAAAAGGGGGCGCATCCGGGTTGATGACCGGCATTTCATCGAGCGCCAGCAGGTTTTCGGGACGCGGCGGGTTGCAAACCGGCCCGCCCCCGGGGTCTCGGCTGGCCACCCCGGGAACGGTGTTCAGGAAACCATGGTTTGGTGTTTTGGCTTTGGCGACGATGGTTTCGATGGTTTTTTCACCCTCCCCCAGGACGACACCATCGATGCTGGGAACGGCAGTCAGGATTTCCTGCCAGCAGGCACTCGCCATGTAGCCCCCCGCCAGAATCGTGCTGTCGGGGAAGAGATGGCGGTAGATGTCGGCGATGCGCGCTGCGCCGGCGGTGTAAAGATAAAAATGCGACTGGATTCCGCACACCCGGGCCGGATAGTGGGTCAATACGGTTTCGATCGGATTGTTCAGCGTATCGATGGAAAGCCCCAGGCGCTGCAGGGCCTGCATTTCATGCGGGAGATGAACCACGCGCACGTTCAGGCCGCGATCATGCAAATACTGGGCGATATGGATGATCCCCAGGGGGATGATCATGGACAGGTCCTGAACCTCCCCGGTGTCGGGGCCGGGAATGGGTTGGCCCTCTGGGGTGTAGTCGTAGTGGGGAGAGATCAGGATCGCATCGAACATGCCGGCTGCCCTTTTCTTTTTTACGTCATTGGTTGGTTGTGCATGGAAACCCTTTAGACCATGGAAGCATTGAAGCGCGAAGCCGATCGTGTGGAACCGATAGATTCGTTCGATTGCACGATATTCGGGGCCGGTTCGGCCGGCCGATCAGGTGCGTCGTTGACAACGCCGTGTTTCCGGGGCACAAGGTGTGCGGCGGCGGTATCGGGCTGATTCGGTTTTATACGATCCGGGCATCGAACTCAACCACCCGTCGTTGTTGCGCAATGATAGGGAATGGCAGCATGTTAATATAGGTATTTCATGAAATATCCGGGTTAAGGACATATGGCGAACAACCCCTCAATCCTGCTCATCTATCCCCCCGTGGCCAAGCCCTGCGAGCCGCCGGCCGGCGTGGCCCGTCTGGCCCGGGTGCTGCGCGCCGGGGGCGTGGACTGCCGGGTCTACGATGCCAGTCAGGATGGCCTTCTGGCGCTGCTGCAGCTCCCCCTGGAAGCGGAAGACACCTGGTCACACCGGGCGTTGATCCACCGGGAAGACCACCTGGCGGCCCTGCGGTCCCCGGACCTGTATCGTCAGGCGGATCGCTACAAGCGGGCCGTCATGGATGTCAACCGGGCCCTTCAGCTGGCGGGACAGCCCGCCGGGGTCGCGATTTCTCTGGCCAATTACGGGTCGAAGGATCTTTCGCCCGTGCGCAGCCGGGACCTGCTGCGGGCGGCCGAAACGTTTGAGGCCAATCCGTTCTTCCCCTCCTTTTCCAATAAATTGACAGCGTTGTTCCGGGACCGGGAGCCGGCCATCGTAGGTTTTTCCATCAATTTCATGAGCCAGGCCCTGTGCGCCTTTGCCATGATCGGATTCATTCGCTCCCGTTTTCCCGCCACCCGCATCGTGTGCGGCGGCGGTTTGGTGACTTCGTGGATGCACATTCCCGGCGTGGGCAATCCGTTCCAGGGCCTGGTGGACGACCTGGTTGCCGGGCCGGGGGAAGCGGCGCTGCTAACCATGGCCGGCGGCCATCCGCCGGGAACCGATACCGGTCCGTCCTACGATTATGCCGCCTTCGACCGGGCGCGTTACCTGGCGCCGCGGCCGGTGCTGCCCTACAGCACCTCCCGGGGCTGCTACTGGCGCAAGTGCGCCTTCTGCCCTGAAAAAGCCGAAAAAAGTGACTACCGACCCATGGCACCCGCCGCTGTTGCCGACGACCTGGCGGTTCTGGCCGGGGCATCGCGGCCCCTCATCCATTTTTTGGACAATGCCCTGTCGCCCCGCCTGCTGGCGCACCTGATCGACAATCCGCCCGGCGCGCCCTGGTATGGATTCGTGCGGGTCACCCCGCATCTGGCCGATCCGGATTTTGCCGCCGGTCTCAGGGCCGCGGGCTGTGTCATGCTCAAGCTGGGGGTGGAGTCCGGCGACCAGGACGTTTTGGATGCCCTCTCCAAAGGGGTGGACATCGCCACCGTGTCCGCGGTGCTGAACAATCTCAAAACCGCCGGCATCGCCACCTATGTGTATCTGCTTTTCGGCACGCCGGCCGAAGATTTGGCGCGCGCCCGCCGGACCCTGGACTTCACCCTGGCCCACGCCCACGCCATCGATTTTCTCAACCTGGCCGTCTTCAACCTGCCGGCCTACAGTGAGGAGGCCGCCGCCCTCCCGACCGTGCCCTTTTACGACGGCGACCTCTCCCTTTACCGGGAGTTCGCGCACCCGCAAGGCTGGCAGCGGGATCAGGTGCGGCGTTTCCTGTCCGGGGAGTTCAAGAAACCGGCGCCCATCCGCACCATCCTGCAAAATGATCCCCCGTTTTTTACCTCCAACCATGCGGCCTTTTTCCGGATGAGGCTCTGATCCCGAATCTAAAAGCGTCATTGGGCTAAGATTGATGGTCACGTGAAAAGTTTTTAATCTGTCATTCCGGGCTTGATCCGGAATCTCTTTCATTTCATACCGTGTGATACACGAGATGCCGGATCGTGTCCGGCATGACAGACAAAAAGGGATTATTTTATCGTCGTTTGACGCATGCGCTTGTGCCGGAATGACGAGGAATGCTGCAGACGTGGGGACGAAGAAGCGTAACCCCGATATTTATCCGCTTCTGGTGGCTCGGGCTTTTTACAAAACCGTCTAAGATTTACCTTGAGATTGCGTTAAGTTTCCAATACCTACACACAGGCCCATGCTTGGTAACTTTTTTCGAAAGCCGCTTTATTCATGACCAGACGCCGCAACCATCATTCCCGGTCTTCGCGATCACCGGAGAAAATACTGACCGCCCTGGTGGCCAATGCCAAGGGGGAGATCATCGACCTGGAGGGCTTTGCCGCCGTGGGCATGGACGGCCCCCTGCTGGCGCCCCTCACCACCCGCACCACCCGGAAGATGCCCCACGGCAGTGAGTTCATGTTCCTGCCGGACCGGCGGCCTGTGGTGTACGACCTGGAGAGCGATGCGCTGGTGATCGTGGAGGAAAATCCGTTTGCCCCGGGCGAGCCGGTGTTTCCCGTGGCGGCCTTCAACTCGCCGGGGTACATCATCACGCAACTGTGCGCCTACGAAGAAACGCCGGACGCGAATTGCCTGCCCCTGTTTTCCTACGGGGCGGTGGGCTGGCACGACGGCGCGTTTTTCACGGCCGTGCAGCAGGTGGACAAGGAGCGGCGCCAGGATCTGCGGCTGATGCCCCTGGAAAAGGTCCGGGGCGGGGTCCGGCATTTCCAGAAGACGATGGCCGGCAACCGCCTGCGCAAGCACCTGGAGAAATGCGCCCTGGAGTATGGCTGCCCGGCGGCCAAGAATTTTTTTATCGGTCGCTGCGAAGCGCCCCTGCCCAGCTCCCCCCGGTGCAATGCCCGCTGCCTGGGGTGCCTGTCCCTGCAAAAGGATTCGCCCGTCCCCTGCAGCCAGGACCGCATCGATTTCATGCCGAGCCCGGAAGAAATTGCCGAAGTGGCCCTGGCCCATTTCGAGCGGGTGCCGGACGGCGTGGTCAGCTTCGGCCAGGGCTGCGAGGGCGATCCCCTGCTGGCGGCCGCATCCATCGAGCCGGCCATCCGCCGGATCCGACGGCAAACCGATCGGGGCACCATCAATCTGAACTCCAACGCCAGCCTGCCGGACACGGTGGCGGCTCTTTTCGACGCCGGCCTTGACAGCATGCGGGTAAGCATCAACAGTTTGCAAGAGGCCTGCTACTTGGGCTATTTTCGCCCCCATGGCTACCGGTTCAGCGACGTGATGGCAAGTGTGGACCAGGCCCTGGCCCGCGGCGGGCACGTAGCCCTGAACTATCTCAACCTGCCGGGCTTTACGGACACGCCGGAAGAGTACGCGGCTCTGGCGGCCTTTCTGACCGAACGCCCCATCCACCTGATCCAGTGGCGCAACCTGAACTACGACCCCCTGCGGTATTACGCGGCGATGAAGGCCGCGGCGGAACATGGCGAACCCATGGGCGTGTCGGCGCTGCTGCGCAAGATCCACCGGCGATTTCCGGAATTGAAGTTTGGGTACTTTAACCCAGCCTTGAAATAGTATCCGTCCAGAAAGCGTACCTTGCGGCCCCGGCCGGCGTTCTCGCTCTTTGGAAATCCTCGACGTAGTTTATCTACGCCTGTGGTTTCCAAAGAACTGCGGCCTTGGCCGAAACCAAAATCTACCCTTTTTGGACGAATACTGTGCGTAGTTACAGAAAAAGGCGATTACGACGATGCTTCATAACAGAACGGTGATCTGCAACAGACGGTAGATTGCGTTCCCTGGCAAGGCCCGAGCGATTTTTCAACCGGAGGAATAGTGCACTATTTCGAGGATTGAAAACGAGCAAGAACGCCGCCAGGGGGCGCAAGATGCCGCCTGTGGCAGATCACTCACAGGAGCGCACCTATGGAATGGATCGAAGCCAAGGTCGATTTCGATGCCCCCACCTCGGTGGCCGCCGAAGAACTGATTGCCGACGTGTTCTACCGCTTCGGGGTCAAGGGCGTGGTGGTGGACGATCCCACCATGGAGGCACCGATCGGGGACGACGTGATCATCGAAGATGAGGTGCGGCCGACGGTCAACGCCGTGGGCGGGTATTTCCCGGCCGCGACCTTCGACCAGGCGCAGCGGCAGGGGTTTGAGAAAGAATTGAAGGCGCTGAGCCGGCAGATAAGCATGCGCCATCGTATTTTTTACCGTTCCCTCAACGAGGAGGATTGGGCCGAGTCCTGGAAAGCCTTTTTCTGGCCGGATAAAGTGTCTGCGACCATCGTGGTCAAACCCACCTGGCGGGACTATCAGCCGGCCGGCGATGAAAAAGTGCTCGAAATCGATCCGGGCATGGCCTTCGGGACCGGCACCCACCCCACCACGGCGTTGTGCATTCAGCTTATGGAAAAGCACCTGCAGGCGGGAGAACGCCTGCTGGATGTGGGCACGGGGTCGGGCATTCTCATGGTGGCGGCTTCGCTGCTGGGGGCCGCCGCGGTGCACGGCATCGACAACGACCCGGTGGCGGTGGAGGTCGCCCGCCGGAATCTGGCGCTCAACAACTTGCCGGCCGATGCCAGCCGGGTCTGGGCCGGGGATCGGGTGGCCAGCGTGACCTCGCGCTACGATCTCGTGGTGGCCAATATTCTGGCGGAGGTGATTATCGGTCTGCTGCCGGATATACCCGGGCTCCTGGCCCCGGGCGGCCGCTTTATCTGCTCGGGCATTCTCCAGAGCCAGCAGGAGGACGTGACGGCCGAAGCCCGGAAATGTGGATTGGATCTGGTGGAGGCGCTGGAGCGTGAGGAGTGGGTGGCGTTGGTATTTAAATAAAGAGCGTCTTCCATAGCGCTGGTGGGGCCTCGAGGGGGCGAGGGGTCAAGGATTCAAGGGGTCAAGGGTAAGACCAATTTTAGGAAGGCACTTGAGGCCAACCAATCTGCGGGAGGAATCTCAATTGGATAAGAGGATTCGGGGGTTGAGAATTTAGAACCCCTGGGCTAAATTCCCTTCGATCAACTGTGGCGCATCCAATCCTGTTCATAGGGAGGGCCGATTGTCGGGACTGACCGAAATACTGCTGATTTTGCTGATCATCGTCGTGCTGTTTTTTCTCCCCCGCATGGTGTCCCGGTCCGCCCCGGCCGTGCGCAAGGCCCCGCCGCAACCCCTTCTGAAGAAACTGTCCGGCCGCTGGCGCCTGGCCATCCTGGCCTCGGTGGTCTGGCTGGCGGCCACGGCCCTGTGGCTGCAGCCCTGGGTGGGCAACCAGAACCTTTTCGTCGGCCTGGGTGCCGCCCCGGTGATAGTCGGGTGGGGGGTGGTTTGGGTGATGGCGGGGTTTCGGAAGCGTCGGTGAGAGCTGCACCGACGCAGCGCCTTTTTCCTCGCTTCTTTCCGCACAAAAAAAGCAGTCTGATGACGATCCGTCGTTAATACCCTTTCTGGCGATGGAATATGTAAACCCGAACACCTCATGAAATATTCGGGCTGAGCAGCCTCCCTTGCCAGAAAGTCCTTACCGTAGAACGCCAATAACCGCCCGGATAATTCGCGCATTGACAGCAGGAAATTGACATCTTTATCGATCGTGTTATTGTAATACCAAAGATCTATCGATGGAGGTGTCGTATGCAAACAGTTATCGTTTCTCCAAAATATCAAGTGGTTATACCGAAAAATATCCGGGAAGCATTGAAACTTCGGCCCGGGCAGAAAATGCGCGTGATGGCGTATGATGGACGCATCGAGCTGATACCGGATCGGGATATTGCTGAACTCAGAGGATTTCTCAAAGGTATCGACACGCGCTTGGAGCGCGAGAAAGACCGGCTATGAATATCATCGATTCTTCCGGCTGGTTGGAATATTTTTCCGACGGACCCAATGCAAACTGTTACCTGCCGCCCCTGAATGATCCGCCGTCTCTAGTCGTTCCCGCCATAACCATTTACGAGGTTTTCAAGGTCGTTCTCAGGGAGTCTTCCGAAAATAGTGCCCTCCAGGCGGTTGCCGCGATGCAAAAAGGGCGGATCGTCGACCTTACCGCTAAACTGGCGATGGAAGCTTCGAAGCTGAGCCTGCGCCACGATCTGCCCATGGCCGACAGCATCATTTTGGCAACGGCGCAAGCATATGGGTGTACCATCTGGACGCAGGACGCCGATTTTCAAGACATCGACGGTGTAAAATACTTTCCCAAATAGAGAAACTTAGAAACTTTCATGTCCCCGCGCGTCAAAGAGAAGAAATCCCCAAACCTTTCAAAAGCGTACAAAAGCTCCCCTCGAAACATGAAAAGGGCGGTCCGAAGACCGCCCTTTGTCTGTTCGTACTATGGCAAAAGGATCTGTCAGGCCGCTACGGCCGGTCGGCGGCGTGCGTGCGAACGGCGGTTCGCTGTGCTCGTCGCGGATGGCTTGCGCTGGGGCCAGGGTTTGCGACTTTTAGCGGCCCCGGCGGGGCGGCGGTTGCGGCTGGCCGGGCGCGGGGGACGGGCGAATTCTTTATTCCGTTTAGGCGCCGGGGCCTGGTAGTCGAAATCATCCAGGTGGCGGCGCTCCAGGGGGCTTCCCAGGAGGCGTTCGATGCTGCGCACCATGCCTTTATCTTCCTGGGTGGCCAGGGTGAAGGCGTCCCCGGTGCGGGTGGCCCGCCCGGTCCGGCCGATGCGGTGGATATAGGCCTCGGGCGTGTCCGGGATGTCGTAGTTGATCACATGGGAGACCCGGGTCACGTCGATGCCCCGGGCGGCGATGTCGGTGGCCACCAGGATCTGGAAGGTGCCGTCCCGGAAGCCGTCCATGGCGGCCTTGCGCCGGTTCTGGGACAAATTGCCCTGTAGTGAAGCGGAGCGGTAGCCGGCCTTGCCCAGTTTGACGCCAAGCTGTTTGGCGCGGTGCTTGGTGCGGGTAAAGATCAGCACCGATTTTGCGTCCGTGCCGTGCAGGAGGTTCATCAGCATGGCGGTCTTGAGGTGTTGGGCCACCGGATAGAGGGCGTGGTTGACGGTCTCCGCCGGAGCGGTGCGCCCCACCTGGACGGTCACCGGTCGGGTGAGGACCTCTTTGGTCAGCCGTCGGATTTCAGGGGGCATGGTGGCGGAAAAGAGCAGGGTCTGGCGCTCACGGGGCACCTGGGCGACGATGCGCCGGATGTCCGGGAAAAATCCCATGTCGAACATCTGGTCGGCCTCGTCCAGCACCAGCACTTCGAGCTTTTTAAGGCGTACGGTTTTCCGTTCCATATGGTCCAGCAGGCGGCCGGGGCAGGCCACCAGGATGTCGATGCCCTGCCGGAAGCGGTTGATCTGGGGATTGATGCTGACCCCGCCATAGGCCGTGGCGCTTTTAAGCCCGGTCTTGCGTCCCAGGAGGCGGATGGCCTCGTGGATCTGCTCAGCCAGTTCGCGCGTGGGGGCCACGATCAGGGCCCGCAGGGTACCGCGCGGGCCGCCTATCAGGCGGTTTAAAATCGGCAGCACGAAAGCTGCGGTCTTGCCGGTGCCGGTCTGGGCCAGGCCCATGACGTCCCGGCCTTCCATGACCGTGGGGATGGCCTCGGTCTGGATGGGGGTGGGGGTGGTGTAGCCAGCGGCCTTGATGCCGGCGACCACACGGGGGTGAAGGTCAAATGAATCGAAAGTACTCAAAAAGGTATTCCTTTGGTTGTCGCGTTCCGCACAGAAGCCTACTCAAAAATTTTGTGCGGGCTTCCAATAAAAAAAGCCCCGGATGCATTCCGGAGCTTTACGATGATGTCGTTTGTTTTCCAGGAACAGCGGTTAAAGATGGGGGTACAATACACCCGCCGCAGGGCGTTGTCAATCTTGACGATTTCGTAAAAGGTCCGACATCTGTGTTACGCGTATCTCTCGTCACTGCGGCGTACGATTAGTACGCCTCCTTCCTCGAAATTCGCAAGCCTTGATCTCGAACCTTTTACGAATCCATCAATTTTGCAAATCGAAATCGAAATCGCTATCGGGATCGCAATCGTAATCGAAATATTTAAAAGCTCGATCCCGACCCCGATTTTGATAGCGATTTCTATCCCGGATATTTAAAGTGTTCGCGATGTTCATTGACAAGGCATCTGTGGCGCCGCTGTACGCCTGTACCGCAAGCCGCTGATAACGCGGTCAATGGGCATTTCGGGCGCGCCCGCAGGGTGAAACTTTTTCTATGATTCTGGAAATCGGCGAAAGGTACAAAGGGTCACCTGAAAATCATACTCCGAATAGCGTTTATACCCTTGGATAGTTACATAAAATTTATTGTGTAGAAAAAATTTCATGAAATGTGCAGGTTAGAGGCTGAGACCCAACCATTATTTCTGGCGCGACCTGAAATACCGTCGTTTCGAACAAAAGTTCCTGGGGCTCGGCATCTGGTAGGTTCGTAAAAAGCCCCAGACCATCATGCCCGTGAAAGCGATAGCCCAGAATGAAATAAAGGTGTAAGTCATCACAATAATATAGAATATCCGGCAGGTATGCTTTACAAGTAGTACCGAACATGTTAGCTATGTCTCATTAGTTCCTCTGCAGTTTAGCCGGCCAACATCCCGCATGCTTGTGTGCGCGCCCTGCGCACGTTTTCAATAGATACGCCATTTATTTAATTGATTAAAGACGCTCCTATAAAACCCCTAAATTCGTTTGACAGAAGAGAAAGTATGGTGGTGTTGAATCAGATTTTTATCCTGATTAGGAGCGGGTTTCCTCAAATAGGATGGAGCTATGCCTATAGTAGGTCCTTTAAAGCCTGAAATTCTTGGCAGGTTAACAGCCATACAAGCGGTCGAAACCTTCAGAGAACTGCTTTACTGTGAGGCGCGCCACGCTCGAATCAGAGCGGATGCTATAACCATTTCGACCAGGATCAACGATCCTGACGGTGGGATTGATGCCCAATTCAATTGGTCAGGCGATTTGCCAACTGACACCTTTCTCCGCTCTGGGCGGACCGGCTTCCAAATCAAAACTGGCACATCTTTCAAGCCATGGCAACAGCAGGCAATGAAGAATGAATTGTTAACTCCAACAGGGGAATTGGAATCCGAGGTTCGAAGGACCATACGAGATGGTGGCACATATAGTCTACTCTGTTTCGGTCATGACTTCAGCCCTGAACAACGCAATGATATTCACAGCCACATCGTCGGAACTCTGGCCGAATTTGGTTTCGGCAACGTTGCTTCACGCGTAGAGGTGTTTGGCCAGGCCCAAATCGCCGGATATATTCAGCGCTATCCTTCTTTGCGCTTAACCCTTATGGACGGCATCGACGACCTTTTCCTTTCTGTCGAAGCCTGGTCACAACACGCCCACATGTGTAATGAGTTTCTCCCATCCGAAGAGCAAACCAAGCTCATGGATCAAATTAGGGAGCACCTGCGCGGCGACACTAAACACCTTCGCATATTAGGCGAACCTGGTATCGGCAAGACCCGGTTGATATTGGAGGCTGTAAGGGTTGAAGATATTTCTCCAGACTCTATTTATGTAAAACATGGTGAGGAATTTTCCAAATCCGGCCTGTTCAATGAAATCATTCGATCCGGCATCGACTACCCGCTCGTCATTGTTATAGATGAACTCCCTTCACGGGAGTTGGCGGAAATTTGGGCGCACCTCAAACATATTGGCGGTGCCCTGAAATTGATCAGCATTGATCATGGCCCTGATCGCAGCCATGATTCGGAGATCCAAATCATCAAAGCTCCAAGTCTACCGGACCAGACCATTCGTGCCATTCTCGCCAGCCATGTCGGCGACCGCCATGAACTATCGCGTTGGGTTGAGGTCTGTGAAGGCTCCCCGCGCGTGGCCCTGGCGGTGGGGGAGAACCTGGCCGCAAACCCGGGCGATATACTCCGGACACCTGCCACGGTACCGGTTTGGGAGCGTTTTCTGCACGGCTACGCTCGGCATGCCAGCCTTGAGGCCCAGCAAACAGCTAGAGTGATGCGACATCTCGCCCTATTTGCGCGATTCGGTTTCGAAAACCCGGTAAGCAACGAAGCTGCATATATTGCTAAACTGGTTGAGAAGGCCGACCACGCCGTGACTTGGGCAATTTTCCAGGAGATCGTCCAAACCATGCGTGACCGCAGAATATTACAGGGCAGCCACACCCTGTTCGTCGTCCCAAGAGCGCTTCATATCCATCTGTGGCGCGAATTTTGGCGTTGGCATGGCTGTGGCTTCGACTTTGTAGTAACCTTTACCGAAATGCCGGAAACGCTCCACGGATGGTTTATGGAGATGTTTCGTTACGCCCACGATTCAGAGGCCAAACGGATCATTAAGGACATTCTTCGCCCAGACGGCATTTTTTCAAACCGTGAATTTTTAGGCTCCGAGAAAGGCGCCTCCCTTCTAGATGCACTCGCCGAAGCCGAACCGGATGGTGTACTTGAGTTGCTGGAGCGTACTCTCGGCAAGTGGTCGCCCGAAGAATTGGTGGCCAGGAGGGCCATTCACCAGAAATACGTCTGGATATTGGAAAAATTAGCAGTGTGGCGTCCCACCCTGTTCGGTGCTCTCAGATTGCTTGCCAAAATAGCTTTGTTTGAGAAAAGCAATAACGTCAACAATGCCGCTGGTACACTTTTCTCACTGTTTAGAATCGGTTACGAATGGGCAGCGACTGAGGCTAGCCCTGAGGAAAGGCTCCCTGTTCTACTGGAAATGCTCCGTTCAAAAGATCTTGAGATGCAACGCCTTGGGCTTAAGGTAGCGGTTGCGGCATTAAATACTTATGGTGGCTTTCGTACTATCGGTCCCGAGTATCAAGGAATCAGGGAGCGTGCCAATCTCTGGAAGCCTGTAACCTATGGCGATTGGTTTGATGGGTATCGGCTCTATTGGAACTGTCTGATTGACGAAACTCGTCAATGGGCTGATGATCTTAGGAGCGAAGCAAATTCCGCTATTTTAAAGGCTGCGGGAAAACAATTCCGTGTAAAACCCCAGGTTGAGCCTGTGTTAAATATAATTGAAAGGTTGGCCGAAGACACAGCCACTGATCGCCGAGAACTCAATCATTTTATAATCCGCCATGTGGGCCGCTTCAGAGATAAGGACAATCAAGAAATATTCCACCGGCTTCGACGCTTAGATGGAAGACTTTCCAGACAAAACCTTCAGACCCGGTTTCGGCGCTATGTCTTGGACACTACCTGGGATGAATGGGGTGATTATGGAATAGATAACCAGAAAAACTCAAGACCAGCAAAGCTCTTGCGGGCCTTGGCCGGCCGTATTGCGAGAAACCGTGAGACCTTCGAAAGCCTTGTGGCGCTGATTGCATCAAGCACATCTGATACCGGAGCCCTCTTTGTATTTGGCGAGGAAATATGCAAAGCTGATCAAGATTTTCGCTGCTTGGATGCCCTATTTGCCCACTGGAGTAGCCACGAACACTCACAGGCCGTACGCGGCTACTTTAGCGCTCTCAGGAGGCTTAACCCCGAACTATGGCAAGACAAGATCCAGCACCTTTTGCACCATGAAGAAACTGCCACTCGTGGCGCTGAACTCGTTTGGGGCTCCGGTTTTAATGACCAAGTTTTCGACGTTTTTTTGCAAAGCTTCGAACGAGGCTGGTTTAAAGCTAATTATTTGAAAACTCTAACATTCGGAAAAACATGGCAGTATTTGACCCCGGAAAAGATTACCCGACTTCTTGAATTGATGCTGCGACATAACGATCGAGAAGTTGCAGGTATCATGGTCGAATTGTTAGACTGGATTCTTATGGATGACAGTTGGCATATTGACTCTGACTTGCTCTTCCAGATCGTTACGTCCCCTATAAATTTTCAGGATGGACTGGATCATATGCACAACTATCACTGGAACAATGTCTGTGACAAAATGGTCGCTGTAGATCAACAAAAGGCCATACTCTTGCTGGATGTGTTGCTTGAACAGATGAGGACGAATTATAGTATAAGCTACGACCACTACACGGCACCATTGATGATAAAACTCTGTAACAGCCGACCAGATGAAGCTTGGGAGATAGTGGAAAAACATTTACTCAGTGCAGCGCCAAAATGGCGTAATGATGTACTAAATTGGATGAAAGGCGGATTAGGGTTTTTCGGAGAAAAAGAAACTCTTTCTCCACTTGCAGTATTTCCATCGGAAAAGATTTTTAAATGGATTGCGGAAAATCCAGAAACTCGTGCACCAATGATGGCACACGCTGTTCCAGGAAGCTTGGAAGATGAGAATGGAGGAGCGGTTACCCGTCATCTGCTCGAAAAATATTCTGACATTGATGGAGTTAATTCCGGTATAAGCGCAACATTTCACTCAGGAGGATGGACTGGTCCGATGAGCCAGTATCTTCGCAAAAAACGAACATTACTCAGAAATTGGCTTAGCAAGGGTTATGAGTCTCAGGTTGTTAACTGGATAAAGCATGAGATCGGAGTCGCTGACGGTGAAATTGATAGAGCGGAGATTTCTGAAGAAAGAGAAGCTTGGAGGCGTTAAAGCCTAAGAAAGGAAACGTAAGGGGCGCCTCTCAACATTCAACAACAGGGGTGGAGTTCAGGTCGCCTATAAAATATAAGCTTTTCGCAAACCATTTCTAAGCGTTTCGTATATGAAAACGATTTACAATAGGATCAATCGGTCGGTTCAATCGGGCCAGCCCAAGCCAACTAATAGATTTCACTTGTAATTGTTTCTAAAACCACCATAAAATGATCTCTATAATTGCATTTTTGAACGAATAATCTGGGTTGATTTTTTCGCTCAGGGGCAAGCTGCCGCTGCCTCAAGAAGGGTGTGTGTGCCATGCGTTTGCTGATCTGGTATTGTGACCGCTTTGGATGGAACCCGGCCATGAAGACCCTGGAGGATGCCCCGGAGGCGCGTCCCATGACCCACGAGAAGGCGGTCGTGGTCTTCATTCACATGGAACCGCACGACGTCGATGAGGGCAGCTCGGCCGAAACCAAGCTGGTGAAAAACGCCAAATGGGCGGCCCGGAAATGGGAGACGCAAAAGGTCATCCTGCACTCCTTTACCCACCTGGGAGAGCGCAAGGCGGACCCGGAGGCGGCCAGGGACCTCATCGACCGGGTGCACACAAGGCTCGAAGCCGCCGGGTACGAGCCGATTCAGACCCCGTACGGCTACTTCAACGACCTGACCATGGAGGCGCCGGGACACCCGCTGGCGAGGATTTACAAAGAATTCTGACGCCGTGCAAAATCAGGTCACGAGATTTTTTTGAAAGGGACGCGCCGGGTCACCCAAGCCAACGAATAGATTTCATGCATGATTATTCCTAAAACCACCATTATTATGCCCCTATAACTGCATTTTTGACCTCGAAATCGGCGTTATACAGAATCCGTAATCATTGCACGCCCTCATCGGCATTTTATCCACCGGTCAGGTATGACACCAGGCGCATCGGAGCTTACAGGTGGGCAATGCGGGACAAACGGGGTATAGAGCGGATTCCGGCGGTCAAATTGTGACCATGGTGGTCCAGATCGACAATTTGATTTTATAGGGATATGTCAGGCAACCGCCCTATATTGAATGAACGTGTAAAAAGAATGGACAAAAATAATGAGTGAAAATCCACGGCTGGGAACACGCACGGTTTGGGCAGGCGAAGAAGAATATTTGATGCAGGGTGCCACCCAGGTGCCCGTTGTCCATAGTGTGTCATTTGGTTATCGCGATTTGGATGAATGGCTGCAGGTCGCCTTGGGGCGGAAAGAAGGTCATATCTACAGTCGCAACACGAATCCAACCGTTCAGGTTTTCGAGGAGAAAGTTCGCAATCTGGAAGATGCGGAAGCGGCCACAAGTGCCGCAACCGGCATGGGTATCATCAGCAGCACATTGTTTGGATTACTTTCTGCGGAAGATCGTGTGGTCACGGTTAAAGACACCTATGGCGGCACCAATGTGATTTTCAATGAATTTTTGCCAAGATTTCAAATCAAGGTAAAATTGTGCGATACGACGGATCATGAACAAATCGAAAAAGAAGTATCCCGCGGCTCTAAAGTGCTTTACTTGGAAAGCCCCACCAACCCCACAACAAAAGTGACCGATATCCCGCGTTTGGTGAAGGCGGCGAAGGCTGTCGGTGCCATCGTCGTGGTCGATAATACCTTCGCAACCCCCATCAACCAGAACCCCATTCAATTGGGCGCGGATCTGGTCCTGCACAGTGCCACCAAATTCCTTGGCGGTCATGCGGACGCATTGGGCGGCGTTGTTTGCGGCAAAAAGGATTTAATCGATCAGGTATATCACTATCGCGAAATCAATGGTGCAACGTTGCACCCCATGTCCGCTTATCTGATTCTGCGCGGTATGAAGACGCTTGAATTGAGGATTCAGAGACAAAACGAAAGCGCGCTAAGGATAGCCCGGTATCTGGAATCGCATTCAGCGATCGAGCGTGTTTATTATCCCGGTCTTCCTTCGCATGAAGGCCATCAGATTGCCAAACAACAAATGCGTGGTTTTGGCGGCATGATGAGTTTTATGCTGAAAGAGAATACGCTTGAAGCGGTAGGCCGTTTTATAACCCGACTGCGTTTTGCCCATGCCGCCGCCAATTTGGGAGCGGTTGAGACAATCGTAGGGCCGCCGGCGACCACCAGTCATGTGGAATGTACCCAAGAAGAACGCGCCAAGCTCGGCATACCGGAGGGGTTGATACGCTACTCGACCGGTATCGAGAATGCGGAAGATTTGATTTCGGATTTGGAGCAGGCGCTGGATATTTTTGTTTAGGTGTTATGCGAAAACCTTACCAGGGTGAAACATGGGGACGACCTTTCCTCTCACAGTACGGGACATTAAAATTTGAGGTTCTTCTCCCAATTAGTTGGGAGAAAGGGTCCAAGGGGTTTAGGATTCAAGTGGCCAAGGGTTGTTCTCTGGAGATTTAATCAGAGCTTTCAGCATTCGCTCGATTGGCCCCATTTTCACTGCTAATTTTGGAAAACGTTTCGATACCTTATATAGATGCAAACAAAGCGCATATGCTTTTTGCCATTCTTTGTAATTTTTTAGTATTTCACCTGGATCCTTGACCCCTTGACGCCTGGAACCCTTATGATCCCGAGATGCCCAAGCGGTAATACCCTGTGACCCAATTGCTCATTTGCACCAGCTATTCGGGAGAAGACCCAAATTTGAAAACATTAATCAAGCCTGAGAACCAAGCAGAGGCAAATGTCATCAAATCCGTTTTAGAGGAACATGGAATCTATGCTGAAATAAAATCATTCCATGACACGGCTTATGACGGCCTTTTCCAGGCTCAATATGGCTGGGGACGCATTCTTGTTTCCGAGAAGGACCTTTCTGAAGCCAATAGAATCATCGAGGAATGGCGCAATGCCGCTCCTGATGAACTCCCCTGGCAAACCTAGCGGCTATTTGAAAATCCCATCTAACGTTCAATGTCGGCGTTGGCCGCCTGCGCGGCATTCCTCTTCTGATCAGAGGCGCAAAGGTGAGTCACCCCTTCTTCAAAATGCTCACATATGATTGAATATGCTCCGCTTTTTCATCAAGCGGCGCCTTGCCCTTAAACGCGATCTGGAATTTTGAAACAACCTCTAATCAACTGATTAAGAATGGTGTCGGAATAATCCAAATCGCTATCGGTATCGAAATCCAAATCGAAATCCCCATCGAAAGAAAACAAAAATGACACTGGGACACGAAAAACTCGATGTCTACCGCCTTTCAATCAGCTATGTTGCCTGGGTATTGTGTGAAGGAAGACGCCGCGGGCTATGGGTTTGAGGAAATCGATTTCGATGCCGATCCCGATTTCGATTCCGAAGAAACAAAATCCCAAAATCATTCGGATGCATCGGCTGCTCGTTCTTAGCGCCAGTGATTTTTTACGTTACCTGTTCAGGTGAACTCACACGTAAAGCGGCCCTGGCAACTGCCCTGCTCGGCCATAAGGCACGTCCTGGGGGTCGGGCTCATTTCATAGGGAATCTCAAGGTAGGTCAGCCAGCATTGAATCCGGTACAGTAATCGGGGGGCACATCCCAGCATTTAACCATTGGGCGGATTATGATATTGCCAAATGAAATAGCCTCTAACAGGAAAGCACACGCAATATGCCAAGGTTGAATGAAATACTGCGGGCGGTTTCGTTTGCGGCCGAAGGCCTCCGGGAGGAAAGTTGGGCGGCGCGGCTGCCCCAGGTGCTGGAACATCTCGGGCAGGCGACGGCTGTGGACCGGGTATATGTGTTTGAAAACCACCGGTCGTCCGATGGGGTAGCGCTTACCAGCCAGCGGTATGAATGGGCCAAGCCCGGGGTCGCGCCCCAGATAGACAATGCGGATCTTCAGAACCTGCCGGTGGAGGATGCCGGGGTGGCGGACTGGATGCAGGCCTTGGCCTCGGGCCGCTCGGTGGTGGCCCTGACGAAAAATCTGCCGGAACCGAAATTTACATTGTTGTATAAGATGCAGGGCATTGTTTCCATCGTGCTGGTACCGATTTTTATCGGCAGCGATCCGTGGGGGTACATGGGATTTGACGATTGCACCCGGGAAAGGGTCTGGCAAAGCCAGGAGCTCGATGCGCTCAAGGCCGGGGCCAATATTCTGGGGGCGTTTCTACAGCGGGAAAAGCTGCAAAATGCGCTCGAGGAAATCAAAACCCTCCGCGGCATCCTGCCGATATGTGCCAACTGCAAAAAGATACGAGATGACCAAGGCAGTTGGGAGGTGCTTGAATCCTACATCAGGGACCGCTCGGATGTGGAGTTCAGCCACGGTCTGTGCCCGGAGTGTGCCAAAAAACTTTACCCGGAGCTGGGGTGATGGCCTAACCCGAACATTTCACCATGCGGGCGCGTGAAATATCCGGGCTGACGAAGGTGGCCAACAGGCGGTTGCCTGAAAATGATGACGTCGATACATTGCGCCGAACAAGAACGGCGCTTTTTTTTAAGGTGAATTCATGCCCAACGATCTGCAGAAGAAAATGTTCCGTGAAATGGAACAAAAAGCGATTTTCAGGCAGGCGCAGGAATGGGCCTTTGACTATGCCGATGGGGTTCAGGAGCGCAATGTTTTTCCCACGCCGGAGGCCATCGCCGACCTGGAGCGGTTTGTCGAAGAACTTCCCCCGTCCACGGGCAATGCCGAAGCGATCATAAAGCAATTGCAGCAGTATGGCTCGCCGGCCAGCGTGGCCCAGACCGGCGGCCGCTATTTCGGCTTCGTCAACGGCGGGGTCATCCCGGCTGCGCTGGCTGCACGCTGGCTGTCGGATTTCTGGGATCAGAATACCGCCCTTTATGTCATCTCGCCCATTGCGGCCAAGCTCGAGGAAGTCAGCGAAGCGTGGCTGCGGGAGCTGTTCGGCCTGCCGGAGAATACCGTGGCCGGTTTTGTGAGCGGTTCTTCGCTGGCGATCTTCTGCGGCCTGGCGGCCGCGCGCTACCGGATTTTGCAGAACCTTGGCTGGGACATTAACAAAAAGGGGTTTTCCGGGGCGCCGCGGGTCAGGGTCGTGGCCGGGCGCCAGGCCCATGGCACCGTTGTCAAAGCCATCGCCCTGCTGGGGTTCGGTATCGACAACATCGAATGGGTGGATGTCGACGATCAGGGCCGGATTATCCCGTCCGCTGTTCCCGAACTCGATGCCGGCACCCTCCTGATCCTGCAGGCCGGCAATGTCAGCTCCGGGGCCTTCGATCCTTTTGACGCGATTTGTGAAAAAGCCAACAAGGCCAGGGCCTGGGTGCATATCGACGGCGCCTTCGGGCTTTGGGCCGCGGCCTCTAAACGGCTGGAGCACCTTACGAAAGGCATGGCCAAAGCCGACTCCTTTTCGGTGGACGGGCATAAAACCTTGAACGCCCCCTACGACAGCGGCATCGTGCTGTGCCGGGACAAAGAGGCCCTGACCCACGCCCTGCACGCCTCCGGCTCCTACATCGCCTACAGCGAAAACCGGGACGGCATGCTCTACACCCCGGAAATGTCCCGCCGGGCCAGGGCGGTGGAGCTTTGGGCCGCCTTGAAATACCTGGGCCAGGAAGGCGTGGATGCACTGGTGTATGGCCTGCACCAGCGGGCGGTGCAGGTGGCGCGGGAGCTCGCCGCGGAAGGCTTTCAGATTTTAAACGACGTGGTGTTCAACCAGGTGCTGGTTGCCTGTGACAGTGACGCCATCACGGCGGAAACCATGCGGCACATGCAGGCTTCGGGGGAGTGCTGGGCGGGTGGCGCCAACTGGCAGGGCAAGACGGTGATCCGTATCAGTGTCTGCTCCTGGGCCACCACCGAGGCGGACATTACCCGGTCGGTGCGGGCCTTTGTGGCGGCACGAGAGAAGGCGGTTCACGACCTGCGCCGGGCGTGAAAGGGTATCTCCAGGAAAACGGGTCTCTGCAAAGCTCCAGTCAACAAGAATTGACCACGAAGAGCACGAAGAAAAACCGGCCAGAGCAGTTGAACCCCTTCGTGTCCTTCGTGCTCTTCGTGGTTCAAGCTGTTGCATTTAACCAAACTTGGTCTTTCCGGAGAACCGCATCCAGGAAAGCCCAAGAAGTCGCTATCTAGTGTCCGTCCAGAGATGCCATTTATGGATGGACACTATCTAACTCATATCGCCATCGCACTTAAAAGCGCGAAAGATACTTTACCCCTATCCGTTTAGCCTCGATTCTAGACTCAGGATCTTTAGACCGGCGGTTTGGCCTCCACCATTTTCCGCAGCGCCCGGGCGGTGTGGGTGGCGACGTCCTTTTTCAGCCACTCCTCCGGGGCGCCTTTGGCCACGATGCGGCCGCCCTGGTCCCCGCCGTCAGGCCCCAAATCGATGAGGTAGTCCGCCGCCCGGATGAATTCCAGATTGTGTTCGATCACGGCCACGGTGTGGCCCTGGTCCACCAGGCTCTGGAGCACGTCCAGCAGCCGGGTGACGTCGGCCAGGTGCAGGCCGGTGGTGGGCTCGTCCAGGATGAAGAAGGTTTTGCCGCGACCGGGTTTGGCAAGCTGGCGGGCCAGCTTGATGCGCTGGGCCTCGCCACCGGACAGGGTCGGGCTGGGCTGGCCCAGTTTGAGGTAGCCCAGCCCGATGTCGCACACGAACTGGACCGCCGTGCGGATGGACGGTATGGCGCTAAAAAACTGGAGGGCTTCGGCAAAGGTCATGTCCAGCACCTCGCCGATGGTCTTGCCCCGATAGGTGACGGCCAGGGTTTCGGGATTGAAGCGCGACCCCCGGCAGATCTCGCAGGGCACGTAGACATCCGGCAGGAAGCTCATGGCCACCTTGGGGTGTCCCTGGCCCTGGCAGGCCTCGCAGCGGCCGCCGGTGAGATTGAAGGAAAAGCGCCCCGGGGCGTATCCCCGGGAGCGGGCCTCGGGGGTGCGGGCGAAAAGCTGGCGGATATCGGCCAGAAAGCCCACGTAGGAGGCCGGCACCGAACGGGGGGTGCGGCCGATGGGGCTGTGGTCCACCTCCAGCACCCGGTCGATATGCTGCCATCCCTCGATCCTCTGGCAGGGGCCGGCGGGATCCTCCCGGTCATGCAGGCGATTGGCCAGGTTCTTGTAAAGCACCTCCTTGAGCAGGGAGGATTTGCCCGATCCGGACACCCCGGTGACACCGATGAGGCATCCCAGGGGAAAGTCCACCGTGACCCCCCTGAGGTTGTTGGCCGCAGCCCGGCGGACCTTTATTTGGGGGTGTTTCCGGTAGGGGCGCCGACGGGATCCGCTCTCGCTCGCAACCGTTCCGATAAAGGCGCCCGTGATCGATTCCGGGGCCTGGCGAAGATCCTCGAGGCTGCCCTGGGCCACGATGTCCCCCCCCTGGGCGCCGGCCCCGGGGCCCAGGTCGATGAGGGTATCCGCGGCCTGGATGGTTTCCTCGTCGTGCTCCACCACCACGATGGTGTTGCCCCGGTCCCGCAGGTCTTTCAGGGCCTGGACCAGGATGCCGTTGTCCCTGGGGTGCAGCCCGATGGTGGGCTCGTCCAGCACGTAGGTGACGCCGGTGAGATTGGAGCCCAGCTGGGCGGCCAGGCGCACCCGCTGGGCCTCGCCGCCGGACAGGGTCTCGCCGCTGCGGCCCAGGGCCAGATAGCCCAGCCCGAGGTGGTTCAAAAGCCGCAGACGGGACCTGATTTCGGTCATGACCGGATCGGCCACGGCGGCCTGGTGGTCCGGGAAGCGCCATTTGGCGAGGGTTTTCTCCAGGCTTTGAGCCGGCTGCTGCACCAGGTCGCCGATGGACTGGCGGTTGATTTTGACGGCCAGGGCCTCGGGGCGCAGCCGTGTGCCGTGGCAGGCCATGCAGATGCTGGCCGGCCGGTCATCGTCCTCACTGCCCTGGACGCCCAGTCCGTGGCACTGGGGGCAGGCGCCCTGCTTGCTGTTGAAGGAAAAAAGGCGCGGATCGGGTTTTTCCACCCCGATGCCGCAGGCCGGGCAGATGCCGTGCCGGCTGAAGATCTCCTCGCGTTTGCCCCGGATGACGATCAGGCTGCCGTCCCCCTCCTTGAGGGCCCGGGCCACGATCCCCTCGCGATCTTGGGCGGAGAGGCTGCCCATCACCAGGTCGATGGTGTGCTCGTGGTAGCGGCTGAGGGCCATGTCCGGTTCGATCGCCACCAGTTGTCCGTCCACCCGGGCGCGTTGGATGCCCTTTTTCAGGGCCAGCTTGAACACATCCTTGTGAAAGCCCTTGCGGCCGGCAATCTTGGGGGCCAGGATCCAGCCGGCGCCCTTGGGATAGCGGGTGTTCAGCTGGTTCAGGATGTCTTTTTCGGACTGGGCCGTGAGAGGCCGGTGGCAGCCGGCGCAGTGGGGCACGCCCAGTTTGCTGAAGAGCAGGCGCAGGAAGTGGTAGATTTCCGTCAGGGTGGCCACGGTGGAACGTCGGCTGGCGTGGCTGACCCGCTGCTCGATGGCCACGGTGGGGGCCAGGCCGGTGACGAGATCCACGTCCGGCCGCTCCAGGATTTTCATGTACTGGCGCACATAGGGCGCCAGGCTCTCCAGATAGCGGCGCTGGCCTTCGGCAAACAGGATGTCGAAGGCCAGGGTGGATTTGCCCGACCCGGAGACCCCGGTCAGCACCACCAGCTCCTTGTGCGGAATGGTGACATCGATATTGCGGAGGTTGTGCTCCCGCGCCCCCCGGATGTGAACCGTATCCGCCGCCTGCCCGCCTTCGTAAACCGAACGGGTTTCCCTGGTCCGGTTGGCGCGGGGTTTGCCCGTGACGGTTTTCTGCGATGTAAGGGATGGCTTCAGATAGCGGCCCGTGTGGGATTTGGGGTTGCGAACGATGGTCTCCGGCGGTCCGGCCGCCACCACCTGCCCCCCCCGGTCGCCGCCCTCGGGGCCGAGATCGATAATCCAGTCGGCCGCCTTGATGACATCCAGGTTGTGTTCGATCACCAGGACGCTGTGGCCCCGATCCACCAGGGACTGGAGCGCCTTCAGGAGAATGCGGATATCCTCGAAATGCAGGCCCGTAGTGGGTTCGTCGAAGATGAGCAGGCGGCCCCGCCCGTCATCCCGTGCCCGGGCGGGCGCCAGGAAGCGGGAGAGCTTGAGGCGCTGGGCCTCCCCGCCCGAAAGGGTGTTCAAGGGCTGCCCCAGGCGCAGGTAACCCAGCCCCACTTCGGCCAGGGGTGCCAGGGAGGCGACGATCTTGCGACGGTCGGCAAAAAAGGCCAGGGCCTGATCCACCGTCATTCTCAGGATGTCATCCACGTTGCGGTCCTGGTAGCGCACGGCCAGGATCTCATCGGTGAACCGCCGGCCGTGGCACTGGGGGCAGGCCACATAGACGTCCGACAGGAACTGCATCTCGATTTTTTCGAACCCGTCCCCCTTGCAGGTGGGGCAGCGGCCTCCGTCCACGTTGAAAGAGAAATGGCCCGGCCCGAACCCCATGGCCCTGGCGTCGGGGGTCTGGGCCAGGAGGCGCCGGATGGGATCCATGGCCTTGGTGTAGGTCAGGGCGTTGGCCCGGGGGGTGCGGCCGATGGGACGCTGATCCACCAGGACCACGTCCGCCAGGAGCTTGGCGCCGCTGAGGTTCTTGTGACGGCCGGGCTTGCCCTGGGGGTCACCCAGCTCTTTTTTCAGGGCGCGAAAGAGTATCTCTTCCGCCAGGGTGGACTTGCCCGATCCGGACACGCCGGTCAAACAAACCAGGAGCCCCAGGGGGATCTCCACATCGATGTCCTGGAGGTTGTGTTCGCCGGCGCCCTTGATCCGGAGCCGGTTTTGGGCGGCCGGCGCTCGCCGTTGGTCCGGCGTGGGGATCGCGCGCTGGCCCCGCAGGTACTGGCCGGTCAGCGACCCGTTGACGCTGCTCGTGGGGCCGAAGTACTGGATTTCACCCCCCTGCTCGCCCGCCCGGGGGCCGAGATCCAAAAGGTAGTCGCTGGCCCGGATGATGTCGGGGTCGTGCTCCACCACCACCACGGTGTTGCCCAGGTGGCGCAGGCCCTTGAGGATGCGGATCAGGCGGTGGTTGTCCCGGGGGTGCAGGCCGATGCTGGGTTCGTCCAGCACGTAAAGGGTGTTCACCAGGGAGGAACCGAGGGCCGAGGCCAGGCTCACCCGCTGGACCTCGCCGCCGGAGAGGGTGCGGGACTGGCGGTCCAGGGTCAGGTAGCCCAGCCCCACGTCCTGGAGGTAGCGCAGGCGCTGGCGGACCTCGTCCCAGACCAGGCGGTCGGCTTCGTTGCGGATCGTGTCTTCCAGGCCATTGAAGAACAGCATGGCCGCGTCGATGTTCATGGCGTAGACGGCGGCGATGTCGAGCCCGTTCAGCCGATAGAGCAGGGTGGCGGGCTGGAAGCGCGCGCCCTTGCAATCCGGGCAGATGTCGTAGCTGCGGTAGCGGGAGAGAAAGACCCGCACCGGCATTTTATAGGTCTTGGTTTCCAGCCACTGGAAAAACCCCCGGATGCCGTACCAGTCGCCCCGGCCGTCGATGATGGCCTGCTGCTGGCGTTTTTTCAGGCGGCGGAAAGGCACGTCGGTGGGGATGCCGGCCTGGCGGCAGAAGGCCATCAGGTCGTCGAACTCCATGCGGTGGTTGCCGCCCTCGTCGAAGCCCCCCCATGGTTTCACGGCACCGTCTTCCAGGGAGCGGCCTTTATCGGGGATGATCAGGTCCAGGTCGATGTCGATCACCCGCCCGAAGCCGCGGCAGGTGTCGCAGGCGCCGATGGGGCTGTTGAAGGAAAACAGGTTGGGCAGGGGGGCGGCATAGGACCGGTCACAGCGGGCGCAGTGCCGCGCGGCGCTGAAATCGAGGCGGTCGCTAGCGGTATGCACGCTGAGACGTCCGTTGCCGAAGCGGGCGGCCGTCTCGAGCGAATCCAGAATGCGCTGGCGGCGGTCGGGCCGCAGGACCACCCGGTCGGCCACGATTTCCGGCCGGCGATTGGATGCTCCGGGTTCCCAGGCGTCGATGTCTTTGGTTTTCCCGTCCACGTAAAGGCGGTCGAAGCCCAGCCGGCGCAGGGTCTGCCGCACCTGGTCGGGGGCCGGCGACCCATTGCCGTCGGGCGGTTCGACGAACCGGTCGGCATCGAAGGGAAAGGTCAGCACGAGCCGGCTCTCCCGGGGCAGATCCTGGAGGCGGTTCCAGATCACCTGGGGCGTTTCGGGAATCACCGCCTCACCGCAGGATGCGCAGTGCAGGACCCCCAGGCGGGCATAGAGGATTTTGACGTAGTCGGTGACCTCGGTCATGGTGCCCACGGTGGAGCGGGAGGTGCGCACCGGGTCTTTGCGGTCGATGGCGATGGCCGGGGGGATGCCCGTGATGCTGGCCACCCGGGGGCGGTCCATGCGGTCCATGAACTGCCGGGCGTAGGGTGAAAAGGTTTCCACGTAGCGGCGCTGGCCTTCGGCGTAGAGGGTGTCCAGGGCCAGAGAGGATTTCCCGGAGCCGCTGACCCCCGTTACCACGGTGAAGCGGTGCAGGGGGATGTCCAGGTCGAGATTTTTGAGATTGTGCTGGCAGGCCCCCTTGATTTTGATGGCAGGATCATTCATTTTTAACATGGTCGTGGCAGTCGTTTCCCGGATGCGTATTCGGATGGGTAAAATGGATCTCATCGGTCCCGGGAGGTTTACGGCCCGGAACGCAGCCAGTGATCATAATAACCATCACCCGGTGAAAAAAAAGCCTTGGTGGCCCATAAACTGAAAGAGGTCGTGATCCCGTGACATCCGCTTCCGCAACCCGTGCCATATCCCCCAAACCGGAGGGGAACGCCTGTCTGTCCTGCGGCACGCGGGAGAACATGCTCCGCCGCAAATACTGTTCAGTGGAATGCCGCCAGCGCCTGCGCTACAAGCTCCAGGTGCGCACCGGCCTGCTGCGGGCCCTGCAGACCCGCTACGCGACCTTTTATTTCGATGATCGGGTGATCGTGCTGGACATCCTGCCTTACGGCACCCAGGAAATCTACAGCTTCATATTTGCCCGCCGACCCGGGGTGACGCCGGCCGATGATTTCAGCTGCATGGCCAACGTGCTGGGCAACGACTGGTGGGCCGAGCGGCGCCGCACCCATAAAAAATACCGGGCCTCCCAGCATCTCCTGCGCACGGCCCGGCAGGGCAATGGCGATATCCGTTCGGTCATGCCGGCCGAAGAACGCCGGGCCGTGATCAAGGATAATTTTTTGACCCAATTGAAAATCGATCGTAAGGACCTGGATGCGCCCAATCTGGACCGGGTGGTCAAAAAGGCCTATCGCCAGCAGGCCCTGCGCCATCATCCGGATCGCGGCGGGCGGCCCGAGGCCTTCCGGCGCCTTCAGAAGGCCTATGAATCCCTGATGGGCTGGGCCGAGAACCCCTCCTTCACGCGTCGGCGCGGGTTCCCCGACAAATGGTTCTATGACGGGGAAACCAACCGCTGGGTGCAGCCGGTGCCCGTCTCCCGGGTGCGGGCCGGGCGTCGCTAGGATGGACGAACGCGGGGCGTTCGCGCGGGCGCACAGCCGATTGACGGCCGCTCCGGAGCTGGTGCCCTGGCCCACGGATCGCCTGTGGGCGGAAGCCCGGGCGGCCTTGGGCCGCAGCCTGGTTCGGAACGCGGCCCGGCTGGGCCCGGCCCGCCGGCATGCCGAAGCCATTGCCCACGGCCTCGATCGCCTGGCCGACCTGTTCGATGAACTGACCCCCGCCACTTGTGCGGTCTGCCCGGATCCCTGCTGCGGCCACGCCAAAGTCTGGCTTGATTTCAAGGACCTGCTGTTCCTGCATCTCATCCGGGAGCCCCTGCCGCCCCACCAACTGCGCCGCAATCTTCACGAGCCCTGCCGCTATCTGGGCCGTGAAGGCTGCCGCCTGACGCGGCGGTCACGCCCCTGGATCTGCACCTGGTATATCTGCCCCCTCCAGCGGCAGGTTTTGGAACGCGATATCCCCGGCGGCGGATTCCAGGCTGACGAACTGCGGACCCGTATCAAATCGCTGCGCGCCGCCATGGAATCCGCTTTTCTGGATGCGGTCGGGCATGGCGCGGCTCTTTCTTGACTTTTTCCCTCCGGCCCCTACTTTCCGGCCAAGTTGGTTTTTGCAAACCGTATTCAACTGACAACCGTCTGGAAGCAGACGTTTCTTATACTGCGAGGTGAATCATGGCACAGAAAGATCATTTTCAGGATGATTTCTCGGTTGGAATGCACGCGTTTATCAACAAGGCTTTCGAGGAAAGCACCACCGCTTTTTCCCGTGTAATCGGCCAAGACCCGCAAAACCGGCTGGCCCTTGTAAGCCGGGGGGCGGCCTATCTTCAACTGATGAAATTGCCGGAAGCCCAGGCTGATCTCGACCGGGCCATCGCCATCGACACCCGATCGGCGAAACCTTTTCATCTGCGCGGTCTCATCCATGACCGTCAGGGGCATACCCAGGCGGCGCTGGAAGATTTCACCCGGGCCATCGAGCGGGATCCCAATTACGGCGCCGCCTATTACAGCCGTTCCGCCGTCTACACGCGCTTGGGGGCCCATGATAAAGCCCGGGATGACATCGAACAGTTCACCCTGATTACGGAAAAAAATGTGGCGGACTACGCCGAAGAGAACAATGTCTGGCGGTCGCACCACATGACCCTGGAGGATGGGGGGATTGCCGACCCGATGCACCGGTAACGGGCCCTATGGCAAGGGCGCCCGTACAGCAACAGATGCTGATGGCGGGCGCAAAATCTTTGTGAGACAACGGCTATTTGGCCAGCTCTTCTTTCACGGCGACCGCCAGCTTTTCCAGGATAACCGGTTTTTTGAGAAACTGGCCGGCCCCGAGTTTCTGGGCGGCCCTGACCTCATCGGTTTCGGCGAACCCGCTGAAGATAATGGCTTTCTGGTTGGGGTGCAGCTTGACGATGCGTTCGTAGGTCTCACGACCATTGATGCCCGGATCCATGATCATATCGAGCAAAATTAAATCCACCGAATGCTCTTTAAGGTATTCGACGGCTTCCTCACCACTGGCTTGGGCCCTGGTTTTGTATCCCAGAGAATCCAGCATTTCACAGGATATTTCCCTCTGGTTGTCGACGTCGTCGACCACTAGGATCGTTTCGCCGTTGCCCAGGCAATCATCGACATTGACGGTCTGACGGTTCCTGGCGCGTTTTTCTCTTGTGCCGGGGAAGTATAGTTTAAACGTCGTACCGTGCTCACCGGAGTCGATATCGATGTAGCCCTTGTGATCCTGGACAACGTTCCACACAACCGCCAGGCCCAGCCCGGTACCGCTCCGGCCCATGATCTTTTTGGTGTAAAACGGTTCAAATATTCGTTGAAGATCGGTTGCCGAGATGCCCGGGCCATTGTCCGATACCGACAGAACCGCATAATCACCGATGGCGACATCGTCATAGCCCCTGATCGGCCTGTCGACGGTGCAGTTCATGGTCGCGATGGTCACATGGCCGCGGCCCTCGATGGCTTCCAGGGCATTGGACACCAGATTCATCAGCGCCTTGCGGATATGAACCCCAGAACCGATGATGTTGAGAAGATCCGGGTCGATCTCGGTGTAGATGGTGGTAGCAGGGTGATACATGGCATGTTTTTCGAATTCGGGGGAATCCAGATATTCTTTGAGAATATCATTCAACTGTATCGGCATCTTGGCCGTCGCCACCCCCCGGGCCACGGTCAACAGGTCCTGAACGATCGCCGCGGCCCTGAGCCCCGACGCCTGCATGGTGGTAATGGGTTTTCGGAAGGGACTGTCCGTCGGCAGGTCCCTCAGGAGGAGGTCCGGATAACTGACGATGCCGGAAAGGACATTGTTCAGGTCGTGGGCCACCCCGCCCGCCAATAATCCCAGGGCATTCATTTTCTCGGCCCGGGCAAGCTTTTCTTCACTCTCCCGCAGTGCTTTCTGGGCCTGTTTGCGGTCTTTGATTTCCTGGGCCATCTCCTGGTTGGCCTTCTCCAGTTTAGCGGTGCGCTCCGTTACCAGCACTTCGAGCTGATCCCGGTGATGCTGCAGCGCTTCCTGGGCCCGTTTGCGTTTGGATAATTCCTCTTGCAGGTTGTCGGCCATCAGGTTGAAGGATTTGGACAATTCGCCGATTTCATCCCGGGAGCCAACCTTGATGCGATAGTCCCAATGGCCTTGCGCGATTTCATTGGTACCGCTGACCAGTTTCTTGATGGGGTCCGTCAGCAGCCTGGAAAAAACAATCGCCAGTATGACGGCGATGCCGGTCAAAACAAAGGAAAGGACGAGGATATTCTGTATCCTGGCCGACAATTGCGTCCGCATGCTCTTAAGGGAAATTTCGATAATTACCAGATGCGAGACTTTGCCCAATACCGTTACGGGATTGACAAATTCCAGGATTTCTTCACCGTCTTTTTGGATTTTTCGATGCGTAAGGCCTCCGTGTCCGGCGGTCTCCTCCCAGAAGGACCTGATGGCGGCCGCGTTCAACTCGTTTTTTTGCGTGCTGATCCAGACGCGACCGTTCCCATCGATAATCGTGACGGATTGAACATCGCTACTGTCGATCAGGCGTTCGGCATTCTCCAGCACCGTAACGAAATCCATTTCGAAGATGTAGGTGGCGGCCATTTGCGTGAACGTTTCCGTCACGGCCGTCCCATACTTCTGAATTTCCGCCTGTAGATTTTGATGGTCGCGAAAATAGGACACGAAGGTCGAAATGAAGATAATGCTGAGAACCAGCAGGGATAATAGCAGAATGAGCTTCAGACGGATATTGAAACGCGATACGGGCATAATCGATTGTTCCGAAACCAAAAATAAAGCCTGAAAAAGTTACTCGGGCGGCGATAATTCCTGCTTTAGCCTGCGGATTTCACGGATGTTGTCATAATCTCCATCCGTCCCCTTGGTAAATCCCTTCGTACCCAATTCACTGAAGATGCGCGGCGCATCTTGATCGTTGCTTATCCGCAACAGCGCACTCTGGATCCGTTGATATTGTTCCTCCGGAAGATCTTTGCTGGCAATCCAGGGGCCGCGGAATATTGGCCCGGATTTCCACAAGACCTTAATTTTATTTAAATCGATATCGACCTTTACCTGGGCCGTGCTCGATATGGCGCCGGCATCCACATGGTTGTTGTAAACCGCCAAGAGGGAATTGGCGTGTCGGGTCACATGCCGCACCTCGGAAAAATCCGCGATCCTGACGCCGGCCTTCTGCAGCCCCACCATCGGGAACAGGAAGCCGGAAGTGGATTTGGGATCGTTGAAGACGAAACTTTTTCCTTTAAGATCTTGCAGCGAATTCAGGCCGGAATCTTGCCTTGCGATGATCATGCTGTAATAGGATTCCTGTTTGTTTTTACCATAGGTGCGGGCGATCAACCGGACACCGTATTTTTCGCGCGCTTCGATATAGCCGAAAGCCCCCACATAACCGATAGCGGCCTGGTTGGTCCCGATTTTTTCGATGACGTCGCTGTAAGTCCTGCCGCCCGTCCATTGAAACGAAATCCCCGTTTCCCTTTCCAACGCATTGATGAGCATGCCGTAGGCCCGGTCGTTGCCCATTGTGGAGCGATGGGGGATGATGGCGATTTTGAGGGTTGTCTGGGCTGCTTGGGCGTATATCGGTCGGGCAAAGAGGGTCGCCAGCATTATCGCCAACCCCAGGATGGTGACGGTTGTTTTACGTCCGTAGAAATTGCTGTGCATGATGATGCCTTCCTTCTTTATTTCCGGCGGTACGCTAAAGCTCTTCTTGTGGTGGTTTACCCGTCTCACTATCGTTATGGCTCAATTCTTATATGTCCTGTGCTCAAAATTGGAAACAGTTGTTTTCGATGGAAAGCTGAAACAACGCCAGGCCAAAGCACCGCAGTCAGGGCTTGATCCCAAATTTCCCCAGCTGTTCCAGCGGGCGGACAACGACGCCCTTTTTTATTTCATAGGGTTCATCGACCGGAGCAATAACATGGGCGGATGCCGGCTGGATGGTTTCAACCAGACTATAAAACCCGCGTGAAGGCTTGGGGGCTTTTGAGAGTTTGCATTCGAAAAGATGAAGTTGCCCGGCACGTTCAAGGACCAAATCAATTTCAGCCCCATTGGAGGTGCGCAGATAGGATGGTCTCCACTTGTCATAGCGGGCAACGATATTTTCGATCACGAATCCTTCCCAGGAGGCGCCGGCAACAGGGTTGGCCAGGAGGGAATCATACGCCTCGATATCGAGAAGTGTGTGGAGAATGCCACTGTCCCGTAAATAGACTTTCGGTGACTTGATTAGCCTTTTTTTAAGGTTTGAGGCTGCCGGAGGCAGCAATCGGATCATGTAGGTTTGTTCCAGAATGGCAAGATACTTTTTCAGAGTGGGAATTGAAATATCTGCAGCGGCTGCCAGTTTATGGTAATTTATGGTTTGGCCATGATAATGAGCCAGAAGCAGCCATAGCCGCTCGATCACGGGAACGGGAATGGCAAAACCCAGGGCCGGAATGTCCCGCTCCATAAAGGTTCGGATAAAATCGAGACGCCAGTCAAAACTATCCGTCGGATTGGCCGCAAGGGTGCTTTCCGGGAAACCACCCCTGAGCCAGAGATCCGTCCAGGGAACGAGGCCGCTAACTTCCTGGATTAAAAAGGGCGTTAAATCGAGATAGGCAATGCGGCCGGCCAGCGACTCCGACGACTGTTTGATCAGATCACGGGAAGCGGAACCTAAAATCAAAAACCTCCCTGGCCGGCGGTCATTATCGATCTCCGACCGAAGTGTGGAAAAAAAATCCGGAAGAAGCTGGATTTCATCCAGGCAGATGAGTTTGTCTCGGTAGGCGTCGAAGAAGAGTTCCGGTTCTGTCAGCTTATTGCGATCAACCCGATTTTGTAAGTCGAGGTATACGGAAGGGATCTTTTTGAGCGATTCTCTGGCAGCCGTTGTTTTCCCGCTCTGCCGAGGTCCCAGGATGGCAACGGCGGGTGAACGGGCCAGCGCCCGGCCGAGTTCCTTTTCAATCAATCTTGATACATATCCATGCATATCAACAACTATCTTTTATGTTTTGCATGGATATTGCCATGAATTTAAAGAAGGTGTCAAGCCTTAACCCTTAGCAGGTTAAATAGTGTCCATCCAGAAGTGGTAGGTTTTGGTCTCTGGCAAGGCCCGAGCGAGTTTTCGACCGGAGGAATAGTGCACTATTTCGAGGATTGAAAACGAGCGAGAACGCCGCCAGGGGCCGAAAGATGCCATTTATGGATAGACACTAAATAGCGGCTACATGGAAATGGACCCCTCGCGGAAGCCGGTGCGGCCGATGAGGACATTGATCAGGACGGGCCGGCCCTGTGCGGCTGCCCTGCGGGCTTCTTCCAAGGCCGGTTTGATCTCCTCCGAGTGTTCGATGCGAATCCCTTTGGCTCCAAAACCTTCCACCACCCGCTCATAGGCGGTGGGCGCCAGCACGGTGGCGACATCGTCCTTCAGGTAGGTGACCTGGTCCCGGGCGATCTGGGACCAGCCGGCGTCGTTGCCCACCACGGCGATAACCGGCAGCCGGTGGCGTACGAAGGAATCAAATTCGGTCAAGGTATAGCCGGCCGAACCATCGCCGTAAATCAGCCAGACTTCGGCATCCGGGCGGCAGAGCTTGGCCCCGGCCGCAAACCCGGCGCCCACCCCCAGGGTGCCGAAAACCCCCGGATCGAGCCAGGACAAGGGGCTCCGTGGCCGCAGGGTGTAGGCGGCCGAAGCCACGAAATCACCGCCGTCGGCCACCAGAAGGGCCCGCTCGTCCAGAAAATCCTCCAGGGCCAGCAGAAACTGAAGTGGGTTGACGCCGGTCACCGTTTCGGACGCCTGAGAACGGATGGCGGCTTCCCGCTCGGCTTCGTTTGCTTGCAGGGTTGCCCGCCAGGGCGACCATCGTTCGGCCGGGAAGGAGCCGGCCTGGGCAAGGGCGGCCAGGAAGGTGCCGGGGTCGGCCGCCGCGGCCAGCTGGGGCGACCGGTTCAGCTTCAGGTCGCGACGGCTGCGATTGATGCCGATGACGGTGGCGGCGCGGGCAATGGCCCGTCCGTAATCCAGGCGGAAATCACAGGGCATGCCGGCGATCAGGACCGTGTCGGCCGCCTGGAGCGCCCGGCGGCGCTGTTGGCGAAAGACCAGGGGGTGTTCGCGGCCCATGAGCCCCCGGGCCGTTCCGGTGAGATAGAGGGGAATGCCGATCTGTGCCAGATTTTCAGCCAGGGCGGCGGCCCGTGCCGGCCGCAGGACGGCCTGACTGCCGATAATGGCGACGGGCTGACGGCTTTGGCGCAGGATCTGGGCGGCTTGGGCAACGACGGCCGGATCGGCCGTGTCTTCTTCCATGGTCCAGGGTTCGGCTTCCATGGTTTCAAAGCTGCAGGCGAACATGCGGTCCACGTGGCGGCGCAGGTAGGCCTGGAGCAGGCGCTCACGCAGGCCGCGGGCCGGGGTCTCCTGCTGCTTGCCGCCATACCACGTCCGTACCAGGCTTTCCGGGTAGAGCAGGTCGATGGGGCACTCCACGAACACCGGTCCCGGCACCCCCGAGGCGGCTGTCTCGTAGGCCCTGGTCAGCATTGGCAGGATGTCGCAGTTGCGTTTGATGGTGACGGCCTGCTTGACCACGGTCCGCAGCAGATTCATCTGGTCGATGTCCTGCAAGGCGCCGCGGCCCTTCAGCACCGTCGGGGCGGCGCCGCCGATGAGCATCACCGGCGACTGGGCCATGGCGGCGTTCTTCAGGGCGGTCACCGCGTTGGTAACACCGGGTCCGGCTGTTACCGCCGCCACGCCGGGCCGGCCGGTCAGGCGGGCGACGGCATCGGCGGCAAATACGGCATTGGCCTCGTGGCGCAGGTCCACGATGCGAATCCCGGCTGCTTGGGCGGCCACCAGGATCGGGGAAATATGGCCGCCGCAGAGGGTAAACAGAAAGGGCACCTGGCGTTCGGCCAGAAAGCGGGCCACAAGGGTGCCACCGTGTTCTTCCATGAGGCCTCCTGTCTTATTGGCCCGGTGCCTGGCCGGCCGGGCCTCAACCGATGAGGTGGACAATTGCCGAAGCCGGCACCAGTTGCACCTGCTGTTGGAGATCCGGCAGCATTTCCTGGAAAATTTTCACGGTCAGGGGGTGGGGGTGGGCAATAGCAACGGCCTGGCCGTGTTTGCGGGCTTCCTTGGCCAGCAGGCGAAACTGCTTGCGTATAAACGCGGCTTCCTGAAAGTGATCCAGAAAGATATTACGCTCGGCAAACGGCACCTGAAACATACGGGCCGAGGGGCGACAAATGGTGTCGGCCGTGGAGCGGCTGTCGATAAAGTAGAGTCCGCGTTTTTTGAGAACGGAAAAAACCTGGTACATGCGGGCGGACTCGGTGGTGAGCTGGGAGCCCATATGGTTGTTGACGCCCCGCACGCCGGGAAAATGGTCCAGATTGCGTTCCAGTTGAGCGATAAGTTCATCGGCCGACATGGCCGACAGCAGGGCCCCGGGACCGGGGTTCACCTTGGGATATTCACGGGGCTCCATGGGTTGATGAAGCATCAACTCATGGCCCTGGGCCTTGATTTCCTTGACCAGGCGGTCACCGAAGGGGCTTTCGGGCAGCACGGAAAAGGTCAGGGGGACCTTGAGGGCCAGGAACTGGCGTGTCAGTCCCCGGTCGTAACCGATGTCATCGATGACAATGGCCACCCGGGGCTGGCCGGTAACCGGTACCGCCGGCCTCAGGGGGGTCCGGTGGGGGCCGGCCACCTGGTGATCCGGATAAACTTCATACACCGGCGGCTTAACCGGGGCGGGTGCTTTCCGGGAAGGTTTGGCGGTTTTGTGCGGCTTTGGTGCTTTCGGTTTCGGCGGCTTTTTTGTGACGGCCACAGGGGTTTGGGGTCGCACCGCGGTCGGGGGCGATCCCGGTGCGGGCGGCAGATAGCGGTGAAGCAGCAGACCGGCCCCCACGACGATGCCGATCAGCAGGGTCAGGGCAACGGCAATCTTGAGCCCTGTTCCTTTGGGAATGGCCTGGGGTTTGGTCTTGCGGCGCCGCTTGGGGGTCGTTTTCTTTTTCTTCTTCTTGGGGGTGCTCATCCAGGGTGGTCTCTATGGGGCCGCGGGCGGCCGTTGAAAAGGGGCCGGATGGGGTTGAACCGATGGCGTTGGGCCGTACCGCCGAGCCTCAATGCAAGGCAGGGCTCGGCGGCTACAGCGCCCCATCAGGAATCCAGATTTTTGAACAAGTCGTAGGAGATCAGGATATCCAGGGCCCGCATGACCTGATTGTCCCGCTTCAGATTGTTGAGCTCCAGCGGGTTGACCCGGGACTCAGGATCCTTCAGGGGGCGATCCTGTTTCTTGTCCGCCTCGGGTTTTTCCTTTTCTTTGGTTTGCCGCTCGAGGTGATTCTTGAGGTCGCTTTCCTTGACAAAGCCGTCGTCGCCATTGGCATCGTCCGGTTCCTCCAGCGGCTTGAAGGGCACGATGATGTCCGGCTCGATGCCCTTGGCCTGGATGGAGCGCCCGCTCGGGGTGTAATAACGGGCAATGGTCAGCTTCAGGCCGTAGCCATCCCGCAACGATTCCACGGTCTGGACCGAACCTTTGCCAAAAGAGGTCGTTCCCAGAATAAGGGCGCGCTTGTGGTCCTGCAGGGCACCGGCAACGATTTCCGACGCGCTGGCGCTCCCGCCGTTGATCAGCAGCACGATGGGATAGTCGCGTTTGACCGAAGCGGCTTTGGCCGGGAAGTCCTTGGCGTTGCCCTCACCGCGTCCCTTGATGGACAGGATGATGCCTTCGTCGATAAAGATATCGGAGACGCGCAGGGATTCTTCCAGGAGCCCCCCTCCGTTATTGCGCAAATCCAGAACGAGACCTTTCATGGGGGCGTTTTCGCTTTCGAGCTTCTCGAGGGCATCAAGAAAATCTTCGGTGGTATTCCCGGTGAAGTTCGTAATCCAGATGTAACCGTAACCGGGTTTGAGGGACTGGGCTTTGATGCTTTTGACCGGGATGACATCCCGAATCAGGTCAAACTCCAGGGGGTCTTGTTCGCCCTTGCGCAAAATGGTGACCTTGACCGGTGTGCCCTTGGGGCCGCGCATCATGTTGACCGCCTGCCGCAGGTCTTCCACCGGGGTGTCGTCGACTTTGACGATGCGGTCCTGGGCCTGGATGCCGGCCTTGAAGGCCGGGGTGCCTTCAATGGGGGAAATCACGGTGACAAAACCGTTGCGCAGAGTGATGTGAATGCCGATGCCGGTAAAATTGCCCTTGGTGTCGATGCGCAGATCCTCATAGGCTTCCGGTGCCAAAAGGCTGGAATGGGGGTCCAGGCTGTGGACCATGCCCTGGATGGCTTTTTCGATCAGTTCGCCCGTGTCCACTTCGTCCACATATTTTTCGGTAACGATTTCAAGGACGTCGGTAAAGAGTTTCAAGCCCTGGTAGGTCTCGTCGCTGCTGGCGGAGAGATCTTTCAGGAATCCGGTGCCCACCGTCCAGAAGATGACGGCAGTGGCCAGAATCATCCAGAGTTTGATGCTGCCGTTGCGTTTAACTGTCATGTCAATCTCCTTCATGCGTATTCATTCCGCCAACGTCTCGCGGGTGCCGCACCGCCGGAATCGGCAGGCTCCTCAAGGCCGCTTTTTAAGCCACGCCTGGGGATCTTCCGGTTTGCCGTGGTGGCGCACCTCAAAATACAGGCCGGGGCCGGACAAGGTTCCGGAGTCGCCTACGGTGGCGATCACTTCGCCGCCCTCCACCGTATCGCCCTTTTGTTTGAAAAGCTCTTCGATATGGGCGTATAGGGTGCAATAGCTGTGGCCATGGTCGATGATCACCATGTTGCCATAGCCTTTGAACCAGTCGGCAAAAAGTACTTTGCCGGAAAATACGGCCTGGACCGGTTCGCCCCGGTCGGACTGGATGTCGATCCCGCTGCGAAAATTCATAACATTGTAGCGCGTATTTTTAAAGGGTCCGAAAAAATTAATAATTTTACCTTTAACAGGGGCATCTAGCAACCCCTTTAACGCACCGAGGGAGCCTGGTGGCGGCGGCGCCATATCAGGCATATGACCGTGGCTCAACGAGGCCATGACCGCGTCGAGCTCACCGGCCGCATTTTTCAGCGCGGCGATGGCGGCCGTTTCCAGGTCCTTCTGGCTGCGCACATCATCCAGCAGGGCGGCCCGGACGGCTCTTTCGCGATCCAGTTTGCGAATGCGGTTTTCATACCCGGCTTCCAGGGCCAGCTCCTCTTTGCGGCTGTTTTCAAGATCGATCTGGAGAAACGACCAGCGTTCGTAGTTCTGCAGCAACGCTTCCCGCTCGATGTTGTCCACGGTGAGGATGCGTTCCAGAGCCGCCTTGCGCTGCACCATGCCGTTGATGGATTCCGCGGATGCCAGCACATTGAGGTTGCCCAGCCAGTTGAGTTTATACAGCGCGACGAGCCGGCGGGCCACATGGCGCTCCTGCGCCTCGATACGCTTTTTCACTTCCTGCCGTTCGGTTTCGGCGTCGGCAATGCGTTTTTCAATGGCCTTGATTTTCTGTCGGATTTCTCCGGCTTCCTTGCGAGTGGTCTGGATGTTGCGGTTAAGGGCGTCCAGTCGGTCCAGCAAATCACTTTCATGCCCCTGGATACCGTCCAGGGCTTCACGATGGGTGGCCAGTTCCCGGTCGATGGATGCACGTTCTTCCCGAACCCTGTCCACGGCCGGAGACGTGTCCAGATAGCGTTCGCGGTTGCGCACATAGCCGATGGTGTCCTTGTAGCGCACCTTGAGCCAATCCGCTCTGCTTTCCAGAACGGTCAGGCGGCTGCCCCGGTCGAGCTGGCGCAGGCTGGCGCTGTTCGTTCCCGGCTGGGCCCGCAAATTCAGGCGGTTTACCCGCACCGTCACCTCGCGCGGTCCCTTGGCCAGGGCCAGGCCCGACCCGCTCCATCCGGCAAGGAGGAGACAAACCGCAACAATCAGATACGGACGTATTGTTTGACTGATAAATGGCATCCCAACCAACCCACCAGCATACCGCAGACCACGATACCCAGCATTGTCGCCGGCGACAGGAAACGGAGCTGGAGTACCGACGCGGCCATGTCTGTCGCGATACGGGACTGGATTAACCGATACATGACATAGAGGATCACAAGACCCGCCACGCCCCCCAGGGCGGCCTGGATCAGGCTCTGGAAGTAAAACGGCGCCAGGATAAAACGCTCCGTGGCCCCCACCAACCGCATGATTTCAACCTCCTCCCGTCGGGAATAGAGCACCAGTCGGACGGTGTTGCCCACGATAAAGATGGCCGCCATGAAAAACAGGGCCCCCATGATGGTGCCCGTCAGTTGAAACAGGTTGAAGACATTGATGATGCGTTTAATCCAGCGCTGACCGTATTCAACCTCGCTGACACCTTCGAGTTTTTCCAGGGTTCCGGCCAGCTCCTCCACCTTTTCCCAGGATTGATGGGCGGCGATCATCTGGATCTCGAAAGCATCCGGGAGGGGATTGCGGTCCAGATTTTCCAGGATCGAAGCCTGGCGTCCCATTTGGTTCTCTAGGCGCGAAAGCGCCTGGTCTTTGGGAATGAAAGCGGCCCGCTGCACCCCGTAGAGGTTTTCCATGCGGGCTCTAAGATGGCTGCGGTCGGTGGCGGTCAAACCATCCTGAAGATAGGTCATGATGCGGATGCCCTGCCGCCAGCCGTCGATGAGATCACCCATGTTGACGAAGAAGAGAAGGGCGGCGCTCACGATGAGGATGGAGAGTGCAAACGTGCTGGTGGTGACCAGGCTCAGGGTGCGATTGCTGCGGATGTCCTGCAGGGCGCGTCTCAGGTGCAGTTTGAGGATCGGCATGCTCAGGGCTCCTCGGTGCTCATACCGTCGGGGCGCCGGTGAGGCGTCCTTCCTGGAGATAGATGATGCGGCCGGGAATGCTGCGGATCAACTCCCGGTCATGGGTGGCCACGACCACGGTGGCCCCCCGGGTGTGAAAGGTTTTGAGGAAATTCATGATCAAACCGGCGGATTCCGTGTCCAGACTGCCGGTGGGTTCGTCTGCCAGGACAATGGTGGGATCGCCCACCACGGCCCGGGCCACGGCCACCCGCTGCTGTTCGCCGCCGGAAAGGCTTGGGGGCAGGGCATTGTGCCGATTTTCCATGCCCACGGTCCTGAGCACGCTGTTGACCTTTTTGCGAATATAACTGGGTTTGCGGCCGGCGGCTTCCAGGACCAGGGCGACATTGTCATAGACGGTACGGGTGGGGATCAGTTTGTAATCCTGAAAGATGATGCCGAATTTCCGGCGCAGAAGATGAATCTGTCGGCGGGGAATGCGGGCCAGGTTCATGCCGTCCACCAGGATCTGGCCCTGGGAGGCGACTTCTCCCCGGTAGAGCAGTTTGAGCAGGGTGGTTTTGCCGGCGCCGCTGGCGCCGGTGACGAACAGGAATTCGTTGCGGTAAATATCCAGGGTGACGTCGGTCAAGGCCCGTGTGGCGTGAAAATGCCGGTGCACATGAAAAAGTCGGATTAATGCGGCGTTACCTTCTTCTACGGACATGATACGCGTCGGCCGTTGTGCAGCGACCATCCTTTCGACGATTGACCCGGATCTGATTAACTGGTAAGTCTGGCCTCGAGTTCAGGGAGTGCCGTCCCCGGTTTTCCTTGCTCAAGCCTCCACTATAACCCATTAAACAGGCTTCTTCCAAATTAGTGGAGGCTTTTTTTATATCCAAATTGCGGTTCAAAATCAACTGGTTAACCATAAGGGTGTCACGCTGTGGAAAAGATGGACACAGCGGGGGGCCCTGCAGCAAGAACGGATGGCGGGTATGACCTATCAAGAAGAACTGATTGCCCTTTTGTGTGCCAAGTCGTTTCAGTATAGTCGTGAGCCGAAATTCAAACTCGTATCGGGGCGGCTCAGTCGCTTTTATGTCAACTGCAAACCGACGACCCTGAGTCCCCGGGGCATGTTTCTGGCCGGCCATCTGGTCTTTGATGCCATCAAGGCCTGTGATGTCCAGGGCGTTGGAGGGTTGACGTTCGGTGCCGATCCGATTGCCGTGGCCACGGCTTTTGCCTCGGAGCTGCAGCAGCAGCCCATCCAGGCCTTCTCCATTCGCAAAACCCGCAAGGACCATGGCATCATCCGCTGGGTGGAGGGGGATCTCCAGCCCGGGGCGTCGGTCGCCATCATCGATGATGTCGCCACCACCGGGGGCTCCACCATCAAGGCCATTGAACGGGCCCGGGAAGAAGGCCTCAAGGTGGTCAAAGCGGTCATCCTTGTGGATCGTCAGGAAGGTGGACTTGAGAATATCCGCGAACACGTGGCGGATGTAACGGCCGTTATTACGCGGGACGATTTGATGGCCCATGTGGAAGGGTCGGCTTGACCCGCCACCGCTCGGCGCGGGACAAAGGGATCCCCAAAGCCAAAAGCGCAAAGATCGATTTCAATCCTGACGCTTTTGGGAGGAGGCGCTTGGCACGACCGCTGTTTACAGCATCCAGGATGTCTCAGGGCGATCAGGTCGGAATATAGGTGGCGGAGGCGTCGTCGGATTCCCAGGCGGTTACCCGGGAGACGCGGATGCCGGGATTTTCCAGGCGGGCGGCCAGGCTGTCCCCTATATAGCAGGCAATGTTTTCCGATGACGGCGGCGTGCCGTTGCGGAAATAATCCAGCTCATTGAGGAACTTGTGGTCCAGGGTTTCCATCAGTTCCCGCACATGGCGTTTGATAACGCCAAAATCCACAAGAACACCACCCTTGTCGAGGGATTCCCCCTGGACGTAGACCTCGATCTTCCAGTTATGCCCGTGCAGGTTTTCACATTTGGTGCCGACCATGGTCAATTGGTGGGCGGCCGCAAAACGGGTGACTACGCGTAGTTCAAACATAAAGAGTCCTCAGCGGTGGCGGACGGTCGTCGATTTTCGGGTCAGGTGCCGACCGACTCACCCCGCAGAATGTTTTTAATCCGTTTGGAGATCTTGCCGGATTCCAGCTTGGCGAATTCCTTTAAGAGGGATTCCTGTTTTTTGTTCAGGCTGGTGGGGGTTTTAATGATGACCTGAATGATCTGGTCACCCCGACGTCCGTTGCGCAGGGAAGGAATGCCCTCGCCGTTGAAGCGGAAAACGTCACCGTACTGGGTGCCTTTGGGGATGCGCAGTTTCTTTTCCCCGTCCAGGGTGGGGACATTGATGGTATCCCCCAGGGCGGCCTGGACAAAGGAGAGCGGCACCCGGCAGATGACGTCGGAATTGTCGCGCTCGAAAAAGTCGTGGGGTTCCACATGGATGAAGACGTAGAGATCCCCCCGGGGACCGCCCTGGCGTCCGGCTTCCCCCTCGTTGGTCAACCGCAGGCGCGAGCCGGTATCGACACCGGCCGGAATTTTGACCGACACGGTTTTGCGGGTCTTGATCTGACCGGTGCCCCGGCATTCATGGCAGGGATTGCTGATCATCTGGCCGGTGCCGCGGCAGTGGGGGCAGGTGGTGCGTACTGTAAAGAAACCCTGGCTGCGGGCCATCTGACCGGTACCCCGGCAGAAATTGCAGGTTTCCGGCTGACTGCCGGGCTCACAGCCATTGCCTTCGCAAGTCTGGCAGGTGTCCATTTTATCGAGGGTGAGTTCTTTTTCCACCCCGAAAGCCGCTTCCAGGAAATCCAGCGAGAGGTCATAGCGCAGATCTGCCCCGCGCTGGTGCCGGCTGCGGGAACCCCGTCCACCGCCCAGGCCGAAAAAGTCCTCGAAGATGTCGCCGAAACTGGAAAAAATATCCTCGAAGCCCGAGAAGCCGGAGAAACCGGATCCCTCCAGGCCCTGGTGCCCGAAGCGGTCATATAGCTGGCGTTTTTGCGCATCGGAAAGCACGTCATAGGCTTCGGCGGCTTCCTTGAACTTCTCTTCCGCCGCGGCGTCACCGGGGTTGCGATCGGGGTGATATTGAAGGGCCAGTTTACGGTAGGCTTTTTTTAGGTCGGCATCACTGGCATTGCGGTCAACGTTGAGGACTTCGTAGTAATCCCTTTTGTTGCTCATGGACACATCCGCTTTTCGAGGCTATTGATAAATGGCATCGTCATATTGGTTTTATTGGTCTAAACTCAATTGGCCCCTATGTCCTGCAATTTCAATAATTCACAAGGGCTTCCGGAGCGCTTAAACAGTTATGGCAGACTCCCAAATGTGGCGTAAATGTAAAGCAAATTCTAAAAATGTCAATCGATTCCGGTCGTGGACCTGCCATTGGCGGTCAGTCTCAGTGGTCATTGATGACGGGAAGCTCCGAAGCCGCCGGTAAAAACTCGGTTCCAGCAGTCAGCCTCTGGAAGCTGAAGACGCCGATAATCATCACGAGTCCGCCAAAGGGAAAGGCCCATTTGAGCTGAAACTGGTCCATGAACAACCCGGCCACGAGGGCGCCGGTCATCATTCCCAGGCTGTGGCCGAGGGTCAGGATGGCCATGACGGAGCCCATGCCCCCGGACCGGCTGCCCTTGCTGACCGCCATGCCCATGAGGGCCGGCATGGCGATGCCGCCCCCCAGACCGAACAACCCGCTGCTGAGCAACATGTGGATAAAGGTCTGGCCCCAGATAAAGGTCAGAACCCCCATGCCGGCCAAAAGACCGCCCACGACCACCATCCGGGGCTTTTTCACGCGATCGGACAGATAGCCCATGGGAACATGAAACACACCGCTCACCATGACGCCCGTCATGATGAGGGCGCCGATGGCGGAACGGCTCAGATGCAGGGACTGGTCGGCAAAAATGGGCAGGAACCCCCAGATGACGCCGATACAGGTCGTATAGGCCGTGCGGAAAATGAACAACCCGAGGATTTCCCGGTCTTTCAGGAGCTGCCGCCAGGCCAGCGGGGCGGCGTAGTGGCGCAAGGCAATCTCCTTTTCGGCGGACGGAAGCCCCATCGCGCTCAATGAAAACCCGGTCAGGGCCAACACCCCCATGCTGGCAAAAGCAGCCTGCAGTCCCCAGTGGTCGCTGATCACGCCTCCCATGAAAGGCCCCATTCCCATGCCGACAAAGGTTGCCAGGTTGAAAAGGCCCATGGTGAACCCCTCCCGTCCGTCCGGGGTAATGTCGCCCACATAGGCCTGGAGCACCGGCATCATCATGGCCGAGAAGATGCCTTGAAAAAACCGGATGCCGATCAGCGCCATGATGTTGGTGGTGTAATAAAGAGCAAGGGCCACGGCGGCGTAGCCGAGCAGGCCGGCGACAATGAACGGCTTGCGCCCCCGGCGGTCGGAAGTGCGCCCGAAATAAGGTATAAACGCGGTCCGGGAGATGGAGAAAATGCCGAAAATCATACCGATGGCGAATCCGCCGGCACCGAGATCCCGAGCGTAAACAGGCAGCAGGGGCACAACGATGCCAACGCCGGTCAGGGCGGCCAGGACCGCAACAAAAAGGATGCAGAAAATTTTGATTTCTCTGGGATTCATGTGGGGCTTCCGTTCCGACGGGTCATATCACCTGGACGGACCGGGCTCAACCGGGTTTTTATCCCGGAAGGATTGCCCCGAACGGGTTTCACAGACTGGCGGCAATGGCAAGGCCCCCGATGATCCAGCAATAGGGTGCAAACAGGTAGAGGCGGCCCTTTTGCACCAGGAACACCAGTATAGCCAAAGCGGCATAGCCGACAACGAAAGCCGTCAGGCCACCCAGCAGGCAGGTTGGCAGATGCACATCGCCGGCGTGGAGGGCGTCTTTGAGCACCAGCAGGGCCGCCCCGGCGACAGCGGGGATGGAGAGGAGAAAGGAAAAGCGGGCAGCGGTTTCATGGCGGATGCCGGTCAATATCCCTACGGCAATGGTGGATCCGGAGCGGGAAATACCCGGCATGATCGCCAGGCCCTGGACCAGCCCCATCACCAGGGCGTCGGTGCGGGTTAGCTGTTGGAGCGTACGGCCCTCCGTCCCGACGGCGCATCGGCTTGTGCGGGTGGCCAAAAGGAGTCCGCCGGTCAGGAGCAGCATGAAACCGGTCAGGAGAGGGGATGCGAACAGGCGGTCGGCAATCCCGTGCAAACCCAACCCGATGGCGGCGGTGGGGATGGAACCCAGGACGATGAGGCCGGCCAGGCGGACCTGGGCGTGGTCGTCAGCACTGATGGCGCGGCGGGCAAGGGTAACCTGAAGGGCCCGGGTTGCCCCGCCGAGGATGCCGAGAATGTCCTTGCGGAAATAGAGTATTACCGCCGCCAGGGTGCCCACATGAACGCTGACATCGAACGACAGCTCCGCCCCGTGCAGACCGAAAAGATGCTGCACCAGGACAAGATGTCCGGAACTGCTGATGGGCAGAAATTCGGTCAGTCCCTGGACGATACCCAAGAGCACGGCTTGAACAACGGTCATAATCTGAACGATTCCTCCGAGGCGTGAGGCCGCTGCCTGCCATGGGCAGGAAGGGCCTGGCCGGCTTAGCGGTAGTGTTTGTAGCTTATCCCGAATTTCTGGGCTTTGTAGGCAAATTTGCGTACGGTGGTTTTCAGGATTTTGGCCGCCTGGGTAATGTTGCCGCGTGCATTCTTGAGGGCATCGATCAGCATCTCCCGTTCGAGATTGGCCACCGCCTCCTCAAGCGACAAGGCCGGAAGGGTGTCGGACTCCGATCCGGTCTGCAATGTGGGCGGGAGATGATAACTGTGAATCACGCCTTCTTCACAAAGCAAAACGGCTCGTTCGATACAGTTTTCCAGTTCGCGCACGTTGCCCGGCCAGTGATACGCCATCAGCATGTCGATGGCCGGGGTGGAAAAGCGGCGAATATCCTTGTTGTTTTCCCGGGCGTATTTTTCCAAGAAATGGTCGGCCAGCAGCAAAATATCGGTTTTGCGCTCGCGCAGGGGCGGCATGTAGATGGGGAAGACATTGAGCCGGTAATACAGGTCGCCCCGAAAGGTGCCTTCTTCAACGGCTTGCTCCAGATTCTTATTGGTGGCGGCAATGATGCGGACATCCACCTTGATGGTCCGCTGGCCGCCGACCCTTTCGAATTCCCTTTCCTGCAGCACCCGCAGCAGGTTGACCTGTACGTCGAGCCCGATGGACCCGATCTCATCCAGAAAGAGGGTGCCCCGGTTGGCCAGTTCAAATTTGCCCAGCTTCTGGTTGATGGCGCCGGTAAAGGCGCCTTTCTCATGACCGAATAGTTCGCTTTCGATCAGATTGGCCGGTATGGCGGCACAGTTGATTTTGACAAAGGGTTGCTGGGCCCGATGGCTGTTGTAGTGCACGGAATTGGCCACAAGCTCTTTGCCGGTGCCGCTTTCACCGCGCACCAAAACGGTGGCGTTGCTTTTGGACACCTGGGAGACCATTTGGAAGACCTCCCGCATCTTGTTGCTGTTCCCGACGATATTGTTGATGCGGTATTTGTTTTCCAGCTCCTGCAACAGACGCCGGTTTTCTTCCCGCAGGGTTTGCTTTTCCAGGCGGATCGTTTCCAGGTTGATCACATGACGGGCCACCATGGTGGCCACCACGGCCAGGAGTTTTTCCGCTTTTTTGAGGGAATAGGACGCCTCGTAGGGCCTGTCCACGCTCAGGGCACCGATGACCTGGCGGCCCTTTTTGATCGGCACGCAGATAAACGACAAATCCAGGTCCTGTTTGGTCCGGCGGGATACGGTACGGTTGAGAAACTTGGGCTCTTCGCTGATCTTGGGAATGGATACGGCCTTGCCGGACTGGATGACCCGGCCGGTAATCCCCTCCCCCAGTTTGTATTTAACCTGCTGTATGGCCCTGCGGGTGATGCCGTGGGCCACCTCGATGCGAATTTCATTGCGTACGGGGTCCAAAAGGGTGATGGTGCCCCGCGCCATATCCAGGGAATTGAAGAGGATATCGAGCACCTTGTAGAGTGATTTTTTCAGCTCGAGGTGTTCGTTCAGGGTTTCGCTGATTTCATAAAAAAACGAGGCTTCTTCAATTTTTTTCATTGTGGGGTCGCCTCCCTGCAATATTGGTGATCAGGCGGTTGCCAAGGATGGTCCTCTTGCCTGATGGATACAAGCCGGAACTTTTATAACAATATTGTAATGGAAAGCAACTGTTTTGAACAAAAATGTTGTTGGTGAGATCCCGTCTCGGACGGCGGCAGGGCGGACGAAGGCCAATAAAGCGAAATGTTCGGGCCAGAGGGTCAGAGACGGCCTTTTTTGATAATGGCCACCAGCAACCACAGCCCCATGACGGCGCCGGTAATGAAAATAATGATGCCGATCAGGGAAATACCGTAAAACAGGGGGGGCACGCCGGAAACCACGATGATGGAAGAACCGATGATCAGCCCGGCGATGATGATGGCGAAAGAAACCCGGTTGCTGATCTGGTCGTGGGTTTCCAGCATGGTTCTGAGGCTTTCCAGCTCCACATTCACAGTCAGTTTGCGCTGGCGGATTTGACGTGTAATATCGAGGAGCTCATTGGGAAACTGCTGCATGAAGCCGATGAAATCCGCCCCCAGGCGCACGACATCATCGGTCAGCCGCCGGGGGTGATAGCGCTCCATTTTGACCCGTTTGATAAAGGGGGCGGCGGCGGCAAAAATATCGAATTCCGGATCCAGGCTCAAGGCCACGCCTTCGACGGCGGTCAGGGTTTTCATCATCAGGAATATATCGGGCGGGATGACCAATTGATGGCTCGCGGCCAGTTCCAGGAGATGCTGCAACAGCAGGCCGACCTGAATTTCTTTCAAGGGGCGATAGAGGTGCCGGCCCATGAATTCGGCCACGGCGCGTTCGAAATCGCGCATGCGCGGCCTTTCCTCCCAGAGGGTGATTTTGAGCAAAATCTGGGCGGTACGGGTTTCCTGCCGATGGACCACGGCATCCACCAGGTCGACGAAGTCTTCCCGTGTCTGGCGGTCCACCGTCCCGACCATGCCGAAATCCAACAAACAGATCACATCTTCGGGCAGCACGAACAGGTTGCCGGGGTGCGGGTCGCCATGGAAGAAACCGAAATCGAAAATCTGGCGCAGGAGAATCTGGCTGCCGCGTTGGGTGATTCGACGGCGGTCCAGGCCGGCCGCTTCCAGCTTGTCGAGTTCCGAAATTTTTATGCCGTCGATAAACTCGGCGGTCAACACCCGCGCCGTGGTCAGGTCCCGATAGACCTTGGGGATGTAAACGGTCGGATCGGCCAGAAACTGTCCGGCCATGCGCTCCATATTGACGGCTTCAAAGGTATAGTCGATTTCGCGTTCGAGGACTTTGGCAAATTCTTCGACAATTTTGACGGGCCGGAAAAAGGCCATCTCCTCCACATGGCGTTCCATCAGGGTGGCCATATGGAGCATGATTTCCAGATCGACCTCGATGATCTTTTGGATGCCGGGCCGCTGAATTTTGACGGCGACCTGCTCACCGTCCGCCAGGATGGCGCTGTGGACCTGGCCAATGGAGGCCGAAGCGACCGGTGTGCGATCAAAAGCGGTGAAAATTGTATCCGGCGGAGCGCCTAACTCGGCCGTGACGATCCGGTCCACCTCGCCGGTGTCAAACGGCGGCACTTCATCCTGTAGTTTGGCCAGTTCGGTAAGAAAATCTACCGGGATCAGGTCCGGCCGGGTGGACAGGACCTGTCCCAGTTTGACATAGGTGGGACCGAGCTCTTCCAGGGCCATGCGTACCCGCTCGGCCCGGGAAAGCCTCTCGAGGCGTTCCCGGCGGTTGCGCGATATCATTTGCAGCCCGATTTCGATGTACTGGTCGATTTTCAGGAGATCGACCAGGTCACCGAAGCCGTAGCGGAAGAAAACGGCCAGGATTTGCCGATAACGTGTCAGGTGGCGGTAGGTGCGGCCGATGACGCCGATTTTTCGTATGCTCAGCATGCTGTCGTCACCTTGAAGCAGGACCGAAAGGTTGCCAGCCGCGCCGCCCGTCGGGGGCACCGTGGAGACATCAATGGAGGATCAGACCATGGCCGGCGTTCAGTCTTCAGTGCCACCAGCGGTTTTATTGATGGTTTGTTTAAGGTCGCGAATTTCCTTTTTAAGCGCTTTAAGTTCGTCGGACGTGACGATGTCGGCTTTTTTAAGAAACTCTTTCACGGATTTTTCGACACGATCCTCGAGTTTGCTTTGGGTTTCATCGTAACGTTTGCGAATGTCTTTGAGGAACTTTTTCCCCTCTTCTTCATTCAGGTTTAATTTTTTCTCCAGCTCCTTGGCCAGATCTTCGGCTTCGTCCTTGGCGGTCAGTGCCAGGCCGATGCCCGTCAACAAAGCGCGTTTGGTGATATCCAAGACGTCCGGCATGTCCTGTGTCCTCCTCCTGAGTTGTTGTTATTTCGTGTCCATCCACCAATGGCATCTTTCGGCCCCTGGCGGCGTTCCGGCTCGTTTTCAATCCTCGCAATAGCGGGCTATTCCTCCGGTTTACACCCTCCGTTCGGAATCGATGAAATGGGAAGTCCCGTCTATCGGGATCATATCCCACGGAGAGGGAAAACGCGCTCGGAACTTGCCAGGAACCAAAAGCTACCATTTAGGGACGGACTCTATTTCATTTTTCCCAACAGGGCGCTGGCGATGGTATTTTTCTGGATTTCCTTGGTGCCCTCGTAGATTTCGCAGATCTTGGCATCGCGGTAGA
>CAJXSL010000002.1 GCA_913060875.1 uncultured Desulfobacteraceae bacterium | reverse complement strand
CAGTTCGTTCTGGGCGGCGTTGGTCAGGCGCTCCACGACTTTGGCCTCCCGGAACAGGTTGCCCAGCATGAACATGGATATCAGCGGGGCCGCCGCCGGTACCAGCAGAATGATGACCAGGGTGGCCACGATGGGGAAAATAATTTTCTCCAGTTGGCTGACCTTGCGGCCTTTTTTCATGCGAATGGTGCGCTCTTGGGAGGTGGTCAAAAGGCGCATGATGGGCGGCTGGATAATGGGCACCAGCGCCATATAGGAATAGGCCGCCACGGCACAGCTGCCGAGCATGTGGGGGGCCAGTTTGGCGGCCAGAAAAATGGTCGTGGGTCCGTCGGCGCCCCCGATGATGCCCATGGTGGCGGCTTCCTTGAGATCGAACCCCAGGGCCGTGGCCGCGAAAAAGGTCAGGTAGACGCCGGCCTGGGCTCCGGCCCCCAGGAAAATCAGGACCGGCTTGGCGAGCAGGGGGCCGAAGTCGGTCAGGGCACCCAGTCCGAGAAAAATCAGGGGCGGAATGATCTCCCACTGGATGCCGTAGTGGTAAAACCGCCACAGCAGGCCTTCGTGCGGCGTCATCAGGCCGGCAAGCGGCAGGTTGGCCAGCAGGATGCCGAAGCCGATGGGCAGCAGGAGCAGGGGTTCGTATTGTTTGGCGATGGCCAGGTAGATCAGGGTGCCGCCCACCAGCCACATCAGGACCATGCCCGGCGTGAGATGGAAAAATCCGGCCGTTTGAAAGATGGCCATAACGTCATTTGTCATTGGGACCGCCTTTCGACAGGTGGTCGGCCGCTATGCTGGTCAGGCGTATGGTGACATAAAGCAGGGTCATGCCGATAAAGACGCCCCCCAGTCCGGCCATGAAGATTTGCAGGGCTTCGTTCATGATGGCTTCTCCAGGGGCCAGTCGCCCTTTTCCTCGAGCACGCTGCGCAGGGTCTTCAACGCATTGTTGGTGGCCGGCACGCCGCCGTAGATCGCCGTCTGAAAAATGGTTTCGGCAATATCGGCCACGGGACAGCCCACGTTCAAGGCTGCCTGGATGTGCAGCTTGAGTTCGTCCGTGCGCCCCAGTACGGTCAGGGCGGCCACGGTGATCAGCTGGCGGGTGGGGTGGGGCAGTTTTTCCCGCGCGTACATCCTGCCCGTGATAAAAAGGGAAAGATCCTTTGCAAGTCCCGGATCGAAGGCCTTCCAGAGCTCAAACGGCTTTTCATCTTCGACCCCCTGGAAATACAGCGCCGCCGTCTTCTTGGTTTTTGCGATCAGATCGTCTGTCATGGGGTCGAATCCTTTCTATCCGTTTCTGTTCAGCAAGATTCGTTTTGATCTTAACACTATCCATCCCTTGAGAAACAGGAAACGCTTTATTGCTTGTATGTACATCCTTTTTCAAGCCCTCTTCGAAGGAGGTGCCTGCCTTCGGCTTCGCTAAAGGTAAAGGAGCTTCAATTTTATAGCCGTAGCGGGAGAAGCATTTGCCCAAGATCAAGGCGCGCAAACCCCGAGGCGTGAGGCGTACATCGGTACGCCGCAACAACGAGGGATGCAGGTCAACGCCGAGATTGGGCGAATACGGCCTTCGTCCTAGCGGTTGGCCTTGCGGTAGCCGAGCTGATCCAACGCAATAATCCACTTGCAGATATTCGAGGAGCCCTCCACCATGGTGTAGGTGGGGGCGTCCCGGTAAAAGCGTGCCACCGGATATTCGGTGGAATACCCGTAAGCACCCAGTAGCCGCATGGCGTAATTAGCGCATTTCACCGCCGTTTCGCCGGCCAGGTATTTGGCCATGGCCACATCCAGGCCGTTGTTGAGCCGTCCCTGGTCCTTGGCCCAGGCCGCCTTGTAGACCAGGAGGCGCGAGGCTTCGATTTCGGTGGCCATCTGGGCGATCATGTCCTGGTTCATCTGGTAATCGCCGATGGGTTTGCCGAACTGCTTGCGTTCGTTGCAGTATTTCAGGACGGTTTCCAGGCAGCCCTGGGCCACGCCCACGGCGCCGGCCGCGGCGGAAAGGCGGGTCTGGTTGAGGGAGCCGAATACGATTTTGGTCCCGTCCCCGGGCTTTCCGATGATGTTTTCTTTGGGCACCCGCGTGTCACTGAGGAAGATTTCACCCGTGGGCGAGGAGTGCGACCCCATCTTTTCCAGCGTGGTGGTCTTGACCCCGTTGAAGTTTTTAAGCTCCACCACAAAGGCGGACAGCCCTTTGGCGCCCTTGGCCTTATCCGTGTAGGCATAGTAGATGGTCACATCGCCCACCGGGGCGTTGGAAATCCAGGTCTTGGAGCCGTTCAGGAGCCAGTGGTCGCCCTTGTCTTCGGCCGTGGACGTCATGGCCATGACATCCGAGCCGGCATCGGGCTCGGTGATGCCGAAGCCCCCCACATACTCTGCCCGCACGAGCTTGGGAACGTATTTGGCCGCCAGTTCCTCGCTGCCGTATTGATAGATGGTGTAGGCGCACCCCAGGGTCTGCATGTTGATCTGCACCCGCAGGGAGCTGGACACCCGGGCGATTTCTTCGGTGACGATCATGGCCGACAGCCAGCCCATGTCCTCGCCGTCGTACTTCTCGGGGATGACCGTGCCGAACAGTCCCAGTTCGGCCATGGGCAGCACGGCCTCCTTGTAGGGAAAGTGGTGGTTCGCATCCCATTCGTCCACATGGGGGGCCAGTTGTTTGGTGGCGAATTCCCGGACGGCTTTTCTCAGCATTTCCAAATCTTTGGATAGGGCAAAGTCCACGGTGTACTCCTAATTAATAGAGTTGATGTCTGCTGCTCCCTGCGGAATATCGCATCAAGATACGATCGATTCCAATTTATTATTTCCAATGTTCATTTTCTTCCACGCGGAAGAAAAGACGGCCTCGTGTTAAAAGGAGACCGACAAAAACAAGGCCAGAAAACGTGGACATACCGCTTCCGCCGGCAATGATCATGTGATCATTTTATCAACGACGCCCTGGGCCAGCTCGCGGACGTTGCCCCTGAAGCGGAGGTCCAGGGCCGACTGCAGCATGGCCGTGTCGATGGTTGCGTTCCGGGTGGCCATCAGGGCCAGGGCGGCCAGGGCCCAGTCCGGTTCCCGGATGCCGGCGGCTTTGAAATCGAACGTGGCGATGTCGGCCCGGCTGGCCGGCACATCGATGCCGGCCGCCCGGACCACGAGGGCATCTTCGGGGAGGTCGGCCAGCATCTGTCGGCGACGGGCCACGCCCTCTTGCGCCAGGGCCAGCACCACGGCCGGGCGGTCGATGCCGGTAAAGCCGATGCTGTCTCTGGACAGGATGACTTCGCTCACCGAGTGGCCCCGCAGCACCGTGATGGGGTAGTCGTTTTTCTGGGAGGCATGCAGCCCGGCCGAGGCGCCGGCCAGACAGAGCAGTTCGCCGGCGGTGACGATGCGCTGCCCGGCGCTGCCCAGGAGAACCACTTCCCGGCGGCCTTCCGTGAGCGGCGTGTTGATCGCTTCAATCCTCTCCGGAGGCGGTGTCGATGGCAAGGCCCCGGCTGTCTCACGATAGTGCTGCCCGTATTCCTGCCGGTCGTTGGCCCCCCTGAAATGGTCAAGGGGCGGCAGATTGCCAAGGGCGGCGGCAATGGATTGGGGGGACAGTTTGTTGCGCTTGGTGTAACGGCCCGGACAGACCCCCCAGATGTCCAGCAGGGCGAAACCGTCGTAGCGAAGGGCCGCTTCCAGCATAGCGGGCAGGCCTTTGTCGTAGGCCGACGCACGGGTCAGGTGGGCTGCTCCGGCGGCGCCGGCCACCTGGCAGACATCGATGGGTTTTTCCAGTTGATTGAGAAACCCAGACCCCACGTGGGCTTCCGGCGGTGTAGTGGAGGAACACTGCCCGCCGGTCATGCCGTAATTGAAGTTGTTCAGAACGAGCAGGGTCAGATCGATGTTCCGCCGGCAGGTGCTCAGCAGGTGGGCCCCGCCGATGCCAAGCCCCCCATCCCCCATGGTGACCACCACATGCAGGTCGGGGCGGGCCATTTTAAGCCCGGTGGCATAGGTCAGGGCGCGCCCGTGCAGGCCGTGAAAGGCGTGGGTGTGGAAGAAGGTGTCGAACAGGCCCGAGCAGCCGATATCCGATACGATGACGACCTCTTCACCTTTCAAGCCCATCTTCTGAAAGGTTTTGTCCAACGCGCTGACGACCCGGTCATGGGCGCAGCCCGGGCAGAAAACGGGCGGGCGATCGTGATTGAGAAGACTATCCATGACGCACCACCTCCCGGATCTGGTTAGGTTTGATCAATTCCCCGTTCATCTGGCCCAGGAACCGGATGTCCTTGTCCGGCAGGACCCGCTGGATTTCGCGAACGTACTGGCCGAGGTTCATTTCCACAACGACGATGCGGTCGTAATCCGCTGCTTTTTGCCGCAGCAAATCCTCGGGGACCGGCCACAGGGTTTTCAGGGTCAGCAGGGACGCCGGCGCGCCGGTTTCCCGCAAGGTTTCCGCGGCCGTTCGAGCAGCGCGGGCGGTGATGCCGTAGGCGATGATGAGGGTGTCGGCCCCCGGCGTGGTCACTTCTTCGAAATAGGTGAAGCTATGGACGTCCGCTATGATTTTCTGCTGCAGGCGGGACTGGTTCCGGGCGATCACGTCCGGATCGGTGGTGATATAGCCGTCCGGCCCGTGGGTCGAGGACGTCTGCCGCACCGGGCGATCGCCGCCGATGGGCAGAAAATCAGGCGCCGAGCGATCGTTGGAGGCCCCGAAAGGTAAAAAGGAGGTCTCCGGATCGGCCGTGCGGCGCTGGACGATCTCCGGCAGGTGAATGGCGCCCAGATCCACGGTTTCCCGGGTCATGGAAATTTCCTTGTTGGCAGCGATGAAGACCGGGCAGCGGTACGTTTCGGCCAGGTTGAAGGCCTGCATGGTCAGGACGATACAGTCTTCTACACCCACCGGGGCCAGCACGATGACGGGGAGACCACCGCTGTTCCCCCACTGGAGAAACTGGATGTCGCCGTCCGCACCTTTGGTGGCGGATCCGGTGGACGGTCCCAGGCGCTGGACATCCACGATCACGACGGGAATTTCACTGCCGATGGCAAAGGATATCTGTTCGCTGTAAAGGCTGATGCCAGGGCCCGAGGTGGCTGTCATGGCCTTCCAGTCGGCCATGCTGGCGCCTAAACAAAAGCCGATGGAGGCAATTTCATCTTCCCCCTGCATGCAGACACCGCCCTCGGGGGGCAGGTGCCTGAGCATGGCATTGTATACCGTCGTGGCCGGTGTGATCGGGTAGCCGGCGAAGAATCGGCATCCGGCCAACCGGGCCCCCCAGGCAATGGCCTCGTTGCCTTCCATCAGTGTCAGCGCCATGGCGCGGTTTCCTCCCGTGTCGGTTTAAATACCCGCCTGGTTGCGGGCGTTGGTAATTTGCCTGAGTCCCTTGAGGACGTGGTCCCGGACCCGTCGGATATGGCGCGACAGGATACGCCGGGCGGTTTTCAGGTCACCATTGGCGATGCTGTCGAACAGCGCCTGGTGGTCGGCATCGGCCGATTCCATGGAGGTGGAAAAGAGCACGTTGCCGCTGTATTTCAGGTACAGCAGATCAAAAAGGTCACCCAGGATTCTACAGTGAACCTTGTTCCCCGAGAGTTGTGCCAGGGTAAGGTGAAACGCCATATCGCGTTTGAGCCGTTCGGCCAGGTAGATTTCCCGTGACGCCTTGAGATGGGCGTCCAGGGCGCTCCGCAGGACCTTGATGCCCTTGTTGTCGATCCGTCGGATAATGGACGGCAGCTGGCTTAATTCCAGCGTTTCCCGCATCTCGTAGATTTCTTCCACTTCCTTGATATCGATGGGGGCCGTGAAATAGCCCCGGTTGGCCTCGTGGCGCACCAACTGCTGGAATTCGAGCCATTTGAGGGCCTGGATGATGGGGGTCTGGCTCATGCCCAGGCGTTCGGCCAGATCCCGATAAGCGATTTTCTGGCCGGGCGCCAGCTCGTTGTGCAGCATCATGTTGCGGATGCCCAGATAGGCTTTGCGGGTATGGCCCATGGCATCGGCGGTGGTTTTGGCTGGTCTTTGTGCCAAGATGTAATCCTAATTTAGATAAAAAATTTGATCAAATATTAAATCTGATAAACCATGCCATTTGTCAAGGCCTAGATGATTATAAAGAAGGCCTTTAATGCTTTTTTTCTATGCGTTTCTGTGTCATACGCATTTTGGGAATCCGCATGCCGGATAGAACCGCTTCGTTTTCATCGTTGGAATTCCGGCCGGAATAAAGACTCCGGGAAGATGGCAGCCGTTAAGGTTATGACAGGAGATAATATGGATAGTGCCAAACGTTTTGATGTGACCACGATCGGATCCACCATGCTTCGGCTATCCGTGCCGGCCGGTGAACGTCTGGAAACGGCCGGGGCGTTCCAGGTCCACACCGCCGGAACAGAATCCAACACCATGGCGGCGCTGGCGCGCATGGGGCGCCGTTGTGCCTGGGTATCCCGGCTCGGTGAAAACGCCCTGGGGCACCGGATTACCCGCGACATCGGCGCCTACAAGGTGGACGTCTCCCGCGTACGGTGGGTCGAGGGACAGCGCAATGAAACCTTTTTTGTCGAATACGGGGCGCGGCCGCGCAAGATCCAGGTGATTTACGACCGCCGGGATGCCGCCGTCACCCGGATGCGCTTCGACGATGTCGACCGGGATTATCTTTTCGACACTCGCATTTTCCACGGGACCGGGATCTTTCCGGCATTGTCGGAAACCTGTCGGGAAACGCTGGCCAGCGCCCTGCAGCAGGCCCGGTCGGCCGGCATCGTGACTTCATTTGACGTCAACTACCGCAAAGGCCTTTGGGGGGCCGAACAAGCAGCAGCCATTCTGGCACCGCTTATGGAAATGGCCGATCTGTTGTTCATGACCCGGGAGGATGCCACCGGCCTGTTCGGTTTCGGCGGTTCACCCGAAGAGATGGTCCAGGCGGTCCACCGCCGCTATCATCCGCACATCAGTGTCCTTACGCTTGGTGACGAGGGAGGCATTGCTTTCGACGGGCAGAAACTCTACCACAGCCGGGCCTATACCGTGGACGTGATCGACCGGCTGGGGGCCGGTGACTGTTTTACGGCCGGGTTTCTGTGCGGCTATCTGGAAAACGATATCCAGGCAGGGATGGACTACGCCGCGGCCATGGCGGCCCTCAAACTCGGGATTCGGGGAGACTATTTTACGTCCGGCCGTGAAGAGGTGTTGGCGCTGCTCAATGACGAGGGCGGACGGGAGGTCGATCGCTGAGATTGGATCTGTTCCGACGCCCATGGCCGAAGACCTGGAGAAGTCCCACCGATCCATGCCAATGCGTTTACTTATTCCTTTTCTTTTCCGGAAAAGAAAAGGAATCAAAAGAAACCGCCCGTGCCCCGCTTGATCCTGCGCGTCGTCGGTGCGGCCGGAGCACGCGGAAACTCACCCGCCTGCGCTTGGGCTACGGCGGGTTCAGACAGTCCGCGCGCTTTTTTCCGTCCGCCCCGCCGATGCTCGGCGCGGGACAAAGGGAAAACCAAAACCAGAAGCTTCAAAAGCATTTTTAAGCCCCTTTCGAGGGGCTTGTTCTTGCCTACCGTTTTGCGGGAGAAGCCTCTCTAAAAGGTACTGAGAAAACCGCCGTCGACAAAGAAGATCTGGCCGGTGATAAAATCCGCGGCCGGGGAGGCCAGGAAAACGGCGGTGGGGGCGAGGTCCTCGGGGGTTCCCCAGCGTCCCATGGGGGTGCGCTTCTTGATCCAGGCATCGAACGCGTCATCTTCCCAGAGGGGGCGGGTCAGGTCGGTGTGGATATACCCGGGGCCGAAGCAGTTGACGTTGATGTTGTAGCGGGCCCAATCGACGGCCAGCGCTTTGGTCAGCTGCCGGATAGCGCCTTTCGAAGCGGCATAGGGCGCATTGTTCTCACGAACGGTCTCGCTCATCAGGGAGGCGATATTGACGATCTTGCCCGGCTTTTGGGCGGCGATGCGCTCCCGGGCAAACGCCTGGCACATGGCAAACACCGATTTGACGTTCAGGTCCAGGACAAAATCCCAGTCTTCGGTGGAAATGCTTTCGGCCGGACCGCGCCGCGTACCGCCGGCATTGTTGACCAGAATGTCGATGCCGCCGGTCGCGGCAAGAATTTTTTCGTAAAGCGCGGCGATCCCGTCAATGTCTGCCATGTCATGGGTGAAGCGCCACACCTTGTGTCCCGCAGTCCCCACGTATTCCCGGGCCTTGTCCAACCGCGTCTGCCCCCTGGCGACCAGCACGACATCGGCTCCGGCTTCGGCCATGGCGCGGGCAATGGCCAGCCCGATGCCGTTCGAGGCGCCGGTTACCAGCACGCGTTTATCATCCAATCTGAAATTCGACATCATTGCACCCCCTGTGGCGCGGAAGGCTATAGTTGAAACAGGACCTTGCAGGCCCCATCCGGATGTTTCATCAGGTCGAAGCCCTGGACGGCGTTGTCCAGGTCCAGCCGATGGGAGATGATGTTTTCCGCCGGGATCTGTTGGGCCGCGTCGACGGCCCGTTGATAGTCGGCCCGTGTGTATACCCGCGCGCCCACCATGGTAATTTCACGGAAATTCAGTGTTCGCAGGTCCACGGCATGGGGCGCCTTGTGCACGCCCACCATGACGATTTTGCCGCGACCGCGCACCAGTTCACACATTTGGCCGGCCGCTGATTCCGAACCGGCGCATTCATATAAAACATCGGCGCCCTCGCCGGCAGTCCTGTCCAAAATCGCAGCGGATACGTCGCAGGTATTGCTGTCCAGTACCGTGAAGCCCATGTCCCCGGCGCGTTCCAGGCGCGAAGCATTGATATCGGTGAGCACGATATCCGCCACGCCGCTGGACCGAAGGGCCAGGGCAACCATCAGGCCGATCGGGCCGGCACCGAGAACGATTGCATTCCGGGTGGCACCCTCATCCGCCATGGCCACGGCATGCATGCCGACGGCCAGCGGCTCTATCAGGGCACCCGTATCGAAAGCCATATCGGCCGGCAGTTTGACAACCATTTCCGCGGGAACGCATACATATTCGGCAAAGCCGCCATCCCGGTCGATCCCGATCAGGCGCAGGTCCCGGCAGACATGCGGGTGGCCGGTTCGGCAGGCATGACACTGCCCGCAGCTCAACAGGGGATAGATCGTCACCCGGTCGCCGATCGCAACATCGGGAGGCGGTGCGTCTCCCGGATTGATTTCCACCACTTCGCCGGCGAATTCATGCCCCATGATCAAGGGCGCCTTGGCGCGCGGATGTTTTCCGGCGGCGATCGCCATATCGGTGCCGCAAATACCGGCGTAGTGGACACGGATTTTGAGCTGACCAGGGCCGCAGGAAGGGGTGTCGGCCGCTATGGTCCGAATATCGTCCGGCCCCATGTAGGCAATTGCTCTCACAATGATGTCTCCTTCTATTGCGACGGGACCGTCGACGTGTCCTTGCGGGCCTCGTAAATGATCTCCAGGAATGTTTCGGTTTTCTGCGTCAAGGCGCTGTAGTTCTTCTCGCGCATAATCTGCCGGTCGATCAATCCTCCCCCCACGGACAGAACCGATGCCCCGGCCTGGATGAACCCGGAGGCACTCTCCAGCGTAATGCCGCCGGAAGGCATGACTTCCACCTGAGGCAAGGGACCCTGCAACGCCTTGATAAAGCGGGGACCGCCAAACAAATCCGCCGGGAATACCTTGACCAAATCGGCACCCAAATTCCAGGCCTGCAAAATTTCGGTGGGTGTCATCGCCCCGGGTATGGCCGGTTTGGAGTAGCGATGGCAGACGGCGATGGTTTCCGCATCCAGGCATGGCGTCACGATGTACTCGGCTCCCGCCAGGATGGCCATACGGGCCGTGTCGGCATCCAGTACGGTTCCGGCACCGACCAGCGCCTTGTCGCCAAACAGGCTGCACAGTTTTTCGATCACCCCCAGGACGCCGGGGACGGTCATGGTGACTTCGATGGTCGGCAGACCACCATTGAAAATCGCTTCGGCCAGCGCCATGGCATGGTGGCTATCGTCCGTTCGGATGACCGGTATCAGGCCGTATTCGAATATCCGGTCCAGAATCTCTTTTTTGGAAAACATTCTCTCCCCTTTGTCGTTGGTATCGATTTTCGTATCCCTGTCGAAACGCCCTTCCGCAGTGAAGTCTATCGGCTGACGCCGGGCGCAGGCCCGGCCAGCAAGGCGTCCACGTCCCGCTGATCGCACCAGTTAATGTCGCCCGGCATCGAGTGCTTCAGCGCGGAAAAGGCAATGCCGACATCCAGGCCCCGGGCAATATCTTCGGCCGGCAGATAGCCGGCCAGGAAGCCGGCCGCAAATGCGTCTCCGCGTCCCACCTGATCCACAATATCCACCTCGTAGACCTTGGACGTGACCGTTTGGCCTTTGGCCCGGACCAGGCCGCTCCAACGGCATTTCCAGACCGAGGCCCCTTCGCGATGCGTCACGGCCACCACCTCGCAGGGGTAGCGCTCCGCCAGCACGCCGGCCAATTCCGCGTCGTCGGCGGCCGTAAGGCCGAGAATGGTGCGGGTGTCGCCGGCCGTCGTAATCAGAATGTCGACGTAGGGCATCATCGCCCCGAGCGTCCGGCCGGCGGATTCAGGATCCCAGAGTTTGGCACGGTAGTTGAGATCCAGGCTGACCTTGCAGGATTGGGCCCGCGCTGCCTCGAGGGCTTCGAACGTCGCTTCCGCCGCCGAGGTGCTGACCGCCGGCGTAATGCCGGTCAGGTGCAGACATTTGGCCGTTCCCAGAATCGTTTCCCAGTCGATTTCACCGGGTTTCAGGGAGCAGAAGGCCGAGCCTGTGCGGTCGTACGTCACGGACGTGGGCCGCGGCGTCGCTCCCAACTCCAAAAAGTAGAGCCCGGCGCGCCCCTCCTCACTCCAGCAAATATGATCGGTGACAACACCTTGTTCACGGGCCTTGTTGCGAATCATACGGCCAAGCGGGTTGTCCGGGAGTTTGGAAACCCAGGCCGTACGCAGCCCCAGGCGGCTGACCCCCACGGCCACATTCAGTTCCGCCCCGCCGATGTGCAGGTCGACACGGCCGGCCTGCTCGAGCCGCTGGAAATGAGCGGGCGAAAGCCTTACCAGGCCCTCCCCAAAAGCAACCACGTCATACATGCCATCCCCCTGTCTATATTTGGTCCAGAAAACCTGGTCCTGTAGGCCAGGTCAGAGATAATTGGCTCCGCCGTAATCGTCGTATAGGAATTCAGGCGTCAGAATCCAGAAGTCAGAATAAGGTTTTCGCCTTCGGCGCATTCGATCTTTTTCAAAAGACGGAGCGAAGCGACATCAAAATCCTTCTGGCTCCTGAATTCTGTCTTCTGACGCCTATTGCTTCTCGCGATTGGAGCATCCCCCCTTCCAGGGAGAACCCAAAGCCGGGTCCTCCGGGCCCGGATATATACCCGTTGATTTCCGTGGCTCGTCCGGCCGATTCCGCTGGCGGACGGGGCGTCCGTCCAACCGGTCGGATGGGTCAAGCACCGCGCTGCCATCACGTCAAGGCCTCCCTGTTGACACAGGACAGCGGTGCCTCGCCATTCAGGACACGCATGGCCTCTTCGGCCGCCATCCGCTGGAGATCCTTGCCCGATTCTTCGGAATACCAGGCCATATGGGGTGTAATCATCACATTTTCGCATGCGTAAAGCGGATGGGAAGCCGGTGCCGGCTCGTTTTCCATCACGTCCAATGCCGCCCCTCCCAGGCACCCCTCGGACAGCGCCCGATGCAGGCCGGCTTCGTCCACCACCGGTCCGCGGGACGTGTTGATGAAATAGGCGCCCGGTTTCATGCGGCGGAAAAGATCGTAGTCGCACAGATGATGGGTCTCTTCGGTCAGGGGAACATGGCAGGAGAGGTAATCGCTTGCGGTCAGCAGTTGATCCATGGTGACGCGCTCCACCCCAAGGTCGGCGAAAACCGATGGGTCGGCATACGGATCACAGGCCATCATGCGCATTCCCCAGGGTTTCAGCTTGGCCGCGACCATACGGGGAATGTTGCCGAATCCCATCAGGCCGAAAGTCGTTCCGTGGATCCGTGTGATCGGTCGGGCCAAATTGCAGTCCCATGTCCCGCTTTTCACCCGGCGGTTCATCATGTCCAGCTTGCGGACGCAGGCCAGAAACATGGCGATGGTGTGATCCGAGACCTCGTGAATCCCGTAGGTGGTGACATTGCACACCATGATGCCCGCCCGGCTGGCGGCCGGTATATCGATCGTGTCCAGCCCGATGCCGTAGCGTACGATCACCCGGCAGCGTTCCATGGCCGCCATGACGGCCGGTGTCATGAGGGCATACTGGTTGATGACGGCATCGGCATCCCGGGTGAGGGCGATCAAATCGGCTTCGGACAGGCATTGCCCGGCGACGAGTTCGGCGCCGCCGGATTCCACCAGCTGGCGCTCGATTTCAATATGGGGATATTCATAATCCGTTATGACGACTTTGAACTTGGCTGGCATCGTACACCTCTTTTTCGATCTGTCGCGAATGAGATTGGATCGGGTCAGCGCCCGGAAGCGCTGCTATCCGTGCCCTTAAAGCAGGTTTTTGAGTGAACGCGACAAGGCCTCCACGGCTTCGTCCATCGTCGCGACCGTGGCGGACGGGCCCATGTGGCCAATCCGGAAAATTTTGCCTTTCAAAGCGCCCAGGCTGCCGGCCATCAGGATTTTATCGTTTTCCTTGACGGCCTGGAGCAGGTCGGCCACAGGCACTTCCGGATGGGCCTGTACGGCGGTCAAACCGTGGGCGGTGTGCTCATCCGTCAGGCACATTGCGAATCCCATGCCCTCCAGTTTGCGACGCAGGTGCATGCATACCTGGCGATGCCTTTCCTCACGCGCGCTCATCCCTTCCGTCAGGATGCGTTCGATCCCTGCCCGCAAGGCCTTCACATTGTTGACCGCCATGGTGATGGGAAAGGGGTGCCAATCGGCCCAGTCATCGGCGTAGTGTTGCCAGAGCGTCAAATTGAGATACCAACCCGGGCTTTCCTGCCGTTTGAGAAACGCCCAGGCTTCCGGCCCGACGGCCACGATCCCCAGCCCGGGAGGTGATTCCAGGCCCTTTTGCGACGCGGTCGCACATAGATCGATGCCCCAGGCATCCATTTCAAGCCGATCGACGCCCAGGGACGAAACCGCATCCACCATGAACCGAACCCCATGCCGCCGGCAGACGGCGCCAATGTCGCGAATGGGATTTAAGATCCCGATCGACGTCTCGCAATGGGTGACCGCCAGCAGGTCGTAGCGGCCGGTCGCAAGGGCTTTCTCGATCTGCACCAGGTCCAGGGGGGCGCCGATGGCATACTTCAAGACCTCGACTTCGGCGGTGTAGGAACGGGCAATGGCCTCCAGACGGTCGCCAAAAAAACCGTTGTTGGGGATCAGAACACGTCCCCCGCCGCCCACCGCGGTTGCCAGACAGGCTTCGATGGCCGCGCTGCCCGTACCCGGAATCAGGAAAATATCCCCTTCCGTTCGGAAAACCTTCCTGAGCAAAGAAAGGGTTTCGTTGTAGTAGGCTGTCCAGTCCGGGCCGTAGTGCGGCTCCATGGCCTCGTTCATGGGGGCCAGAACTTCCGGCGCGACTTCCACCGGGCCGGGAATCATCAAACGGTAACCTTTCATTAACATCCACTCCCTGACGGTTTTTGGCGATGACGAGCGACATCGTTGCCGCCCGCAATCGTTTGGGTAAACATCATGTGGCCAGGCCGCTAGAGGATCTGGCTTAAAAATTGTCGTGTGCTGTCGTGAAGGGGGTTGCTGAAAAAAGCTTTCGGTGCCTGGGTTTCGACCAGTTTGCCGTCGCTCATGAACGAAATCCGATCCGCGGCCTCACGGGCGAAGCCCATTTCATGCGTCACCACGATCATGCTGCGCCCATCCAGGGATAGCTTTTTCATCACCTCCAGAACTTCGCCGATCATTTCGGGATCCAGCGCCGAGGTCGGTTCGTCGAAAAGGATGAGGTCCGGCTTCATCGCCAGGGAGCGTACAATGGCCACACGCTGTTTTTGTCCGCCCGAGAGTTGATACGGATGCGCCTGCCGTTTATCTTCCAAGCCGACCTGCTTGAGAAAATGCATGGCCTGGTCTTCGGCTTCCCGGCGCGGAATTCCCAGAGACCTTACCGGACCCAGCGTGAGGTTGTCGATGACACTGAGGTGGGGGAAGAGGTTGAAGTTCTGAAATACCATCGCCACCCGTTTGCGGATGCTGCGGACATTTTTTTTGTCGACCACCGTTCCCTTGAAACGTATGCACCCCTCTTCAATCGTTTCCAGGAAGTTGATGCAGCGGATCAGCGTGCTTTTGCCGGCCCCGCTGCGTCCGCAAACGACATGGGTTTCGCCTTCGTAAAACGGGACGGACAGATCATCGATAACGACATTGTCGCCAAACCGTTTGGTAACCCTGTCAAACTCAACGATGGTATTCATTATTGAACCCCTTGCATGGTCTGCAAATGTCTTTCGAAATAGGCCGACAGGCGTTCGAGCGAAAAACACAGAATGTAAAACAGCAAGCCCACGATGGCATAAATCAAAATGGGCTTGTAAACCACCTGCATCGCCTGGCGGGCATTGTAGAGAATTTCCATGACGCCAATGGCGGAGACCAAAGCGGTATCTTTGATCAGAATGATATATTGGCCCGTGAGCGCCGGTAGAATGGCGCGCCAGACCTGGGGGATGATCACGTCGATCATTTTACGGTGGAAGCGCAGCGCCAGCGTATCGGCCGCTTCGAACTGGCCCAGCGGAATCGCTTGAATCCCGCCGCGAAAAATTTCGGCGATATAGGCCGCGTGGTAGATACTCAGTGTAAAAACGGCCGATAAACGGGCGCTTTCGAAACCCGCGACAAAGAAAACCACCAGCAAAAGCAGCAGCGGGGGAACACCGCGCATGAAGACGAGATAGACCGATATCAATTGGTTGACGACCGGTATCCGAACCGTTTGGACGATGCCGATCAATGCGCCGGCTATCAGGGAGAGAACGACGCAGATGGGTACCAGCCGTATGACCTCGATCAGGCCAGTTCCTAAAAAATGGAAAATGACATCGTATCCCGCCATGTTATCTCCTGACCTGGACGCGACGTGCCAGCATTTCGGAAAGCCCCGTCATCAAAATATTGAGGGTGACGTATAAAATCAGGGCCACGCTAAACCCGGTCAAATCGAATAAACGGGTGTAAATCTGGTTCGAGACCCTGGTCAGTTCTACAATCATAATCAGGGACAACAAGGAGGTGTCCTTGATGACGATCGAAAGCTGACCTGTTACAGCGGGCAATGCATCCCGGACGGCCTGGGGCAGGATGACAAAGGCCAGCACCTGGAAATGCGAAAGTCCTAAACTCTTGGCCGCCTCCCAATCGCCCCGGTTTATCGATTGGATATTGCCCCGAAATATTTCCGCCATGAAGGCGCCTTCGTTCAGGGTGATGCCAAGGACACCGGTGACGAACGGTGACATCCGGATGCCCACGGCCGGCAGGCCATAGAAAAGGAAAAAGAGTTGGACGAGAAGCGGTGTATTGCGAAAAATGGAAACATAGATGCGTGAAGCGGCGGTTAGCACAGGATTGTTGAAGGAGGGGAGGGCCCCCACAATCAGCCCCAGCAGGACAGACAACAAGCCGGCCACGATAAAAATGATGACCGTGACGCCAAGTGCCTGCAGGATGTTGGGCCACCACTGTGTTATGATATGCCAACTGAAATCCATTGCGTTTTCCCGCGGTTCAACCGATTCCGCTTCAATCCGGGGATTCCCGTGCGGGAATCCCCGGATGTCTACGTAAGAAGTTTAATTAACTGGCCGACTCAACCGTCGGCACCCATTCGTACCCCATGTATTTTTCGAACAACGCACCGTAGCGGCCGTCCATTTTGATAAGCCGCATGAAAAGATTGGTCGTGTTCCACAGTTTGAAGGAATCGTAGCGTACGGCAAAGGCAAAGGAATCCCATGCCAGCGGCGCCGGCACCAGTTCAAACTGTCCGGGATACATGTTCATCGCCGACACCAACTGCAGCTTGTCATTCAAATAGCCGTCAGCGCGTTTCGTCTGCAGGGCAATGGCATTGTCGGCATTGGTGGGGTTGGTCCGGATGGTCGCTCCGGCCAGGCGTTTTTCCGCAATCTGTTCCCAGACCGATCCGGTGGTGCACGTCAGCACGACTTTTTTGTTGTTGAGTTCCTCGAGGGTCTTGAACTCGCCCTTGCGAACAAGCACCTGCCCCGGCATGTTGACGTAGGGTTCGGTATACATGAGTTTGGCGGAGCGCGGCACCGTACGGGTCAGGCATGCCGTCAGCATGTCGACTTTTTGGGTTAGAAGCGACGGAATGATACCGGCCCATTCATAGGTTTTAATTTCCAGTTCGACGCCCAGTTCTTCCGCCAACAGCTGGGCCAATTCGATCGTAAAACCTGTTATTTCACCTGTTTTGGGATCTTTGTAAGCCCATGGCGGTGTTCCCAGTTCTGTTGCCACAACGAGCTTGCCGCGCTGCATGATAGCGTCCAGGGCATCCTGATCGTCACCCGCGATAGCCGTTCCATTTACCAACAATAGCGCGAGAAGTAACGGTACGATTGTCAGCCAGCTTTTTTTCATTGCCATTCTCCTTTGACCTCTGCGTTAATGAGAAAAGAACTTACCGGGTCCGCCGGTTCGTTGATCTGGCGGAATATATTCCCGCCAGGAAAAACCATTCTTTGTTCAGCGATCACCTGCCGGTTCGGAGGGTGTCGGTCCCATGCCGTCAATACCGTTTGTCTGCCAGTGAATCTTTGACTTTTTCAAGCTTGCGGCTCACCGTCTCGCCCCCGCTGAGCGCAACGGCGACGAAAAGAGCATCCAGGATCGCAAGCTGGGCCAGTCGCGAAGACATGGGCGCCAGTTTCAGGGCGACTTCCTTCGAGTTGGAAGACAGCACCAACGTGCAGTATTTTGAAAGCGGGGTTTTTTTCTCCCCTTGAATGCCGATGACGGTTGCGCCGTTTTCCTGGGCGATCCGGGCGCTTTCGATGATATCCTTACTGGCGCCGCTGTGGGAAATGGCGATGACGACGTGGTTGGCATTCAAAAGCGCCGCCGACATGGACTGCATGTGGGCGTCGGTATAGGCAATGCAGGGTATGCCTAAACGGAAGAATTTGTGATGGGCATCCAGGGCCAGCACGCCTGATCCGCCGACACCATAGAATTCGATCCGTTCCGCCTGGGAGAGGGCCTCCACGGCACGTTCCATGTCGTCCATGCTAAGACGCCGAAGGGTCTTGTTGATGGCATCCTTGGACGACGTGAAGACTTTGTTGGCGATTTCCGGAACGGAGTCCTCAAAATCGACATTTTCCAGAATTTGCTGACCGTGCGGCATGTCGCGGGCCAGACAAAGCTTCAGGTCCATAAACCCCTTGAGCTTGATTTGCCGACAAAAGCGAATAACGGTCGGTTCGCTGATGCCGGCCTTTTCGGCGATGTCGGTAATGGAGCTTTGAATGACAAGTTCAGGACGGCTGAGGACGTATTCCGCTACCTTTTTTTCTGAATTCCGCAGGCTCGACATCGATGTTTGAATAATCGAGAGGATATCATTCATAAGGTAGTCAATCTCCAGAAATTGGGGAAATAAGACCGTGAAGGCTGATTTGTAGAAAATCTACGACAAATAGATAAAATTTGTCAAGGGAATTATGCGTCAATTCGGTAAAAACCCCATAGCGTATAGATTATATAATGATATAAAGATGATAGGTATTTTGCTTTGAAAGTTTAAAGTTGTAGAATTACAACATATTTAGGGGGCGATGCTGATTTGGAGCGGATGTGGCGGGTGTGTCTGGAGGGCAGCGATGAGAGAAACCGGCTGCCAATTGACCGCTGCGGGGGGAGCCGCGGTTCAACCGTCCAAATGGTCGATCAGTCGTCCGCTGGTCTGGCGGAGGTACTGGCTCATCTGTTTGGCAATCTTGAGGACCAGGGTGATCCCGATGCCGGGCAGGGCCTGGTTGAGATCGTTGAATTGGTCGGCCGTCATGACGAACAATATGGCATCGGAGCCGGTCACGGCCGAGGCCGAGCGGGGTTCGCCATCGATGATGGACATCTCCCCGATGGTTTTACCCGGCCCCAGGGCGGTCATTTTCCTGGGGGTGCGGTTGGAGTCGAATTTGATCACATCGACGCGCCCTTTGACGATCAGGACCATGTAAGCGGCCTTCTGGCCTTCACAGAACAGAACCGTGTCCTGGGCAACAGTGTAGGTGCTCATGTAGCGGGCGAGCTTTTTGATCTGTTCGAAACTGAACTCCACCGACCAGCGGGTGGCGTCGATCAGTTCACTTTTTTCGATAATGGACAGGTCTTCCTTTGCCTGGGCAAGCAATCCCGGTGCGTCCATAAGGTCCTGGGCTGAAAGCATTACGGTCATCCCTGTGCTTTGGTCCAAGCCCTCCACCTCTGGTGGCGGACCCGGAAAGGTTCTGCTGATCCGGAGTGATTGATATTATCATTTCTTTTCTTTCCCGGGAAAGAAAAGATAGTCTCGAAAAAGTGCTTTATTTGTCATTCCGGACTTGATCCGGAATCTCTAACGCCTTGATACCTATAGATTCCGGCTTTCGCCGGAATGACGTCAAGACGGGAGTTGCGATTTTTTACGGGTCCATCAGAAAAGGAATCAATCACGCCTTTCATGAAAACGGCGTGACAGGATTCAACCGCCCGCGTTTTTAGGTCTCGGGTTTCGTAATGGACGCTAAAAACCGGTCCGTCAAGTCCTTTTCCAAATCTGCGGTCATGTGCCCGGGAAGATCCTGCAGGACTTTGGTGACGGCTGCATCGACGATGTCGTTTCGCAGGGTCTGGCAGGCCTCGCGGTGACGGGCATCGATAAGCTGGCGGGCCTGGCGCAAGCGTCTTTCCGCTTCCTGCCGGGCGGTCGCGATGATTTCGAGGCGTTCCCTTTGGGCCCACCGGAGAATACGCGCGTGCCGATCTTCGGCTTTTTGCCGGCGCGTTTCAAGGGATTCCCGTAACGACTGAATCTCATTCTCGATTCGTCCCTTGCGGGCTTCAAACTGACCCAGCGTGTTTTGGATGGCATCCTGCTGATTTTTCAAAAGGCGGCCCAGGGGTTTGCGGAGAAACTTGACCAGCAGCGCCACCAGAATGGCGAAATTGACCCACATCATCACCACGTCGTAGGTGGAACGCCAACTGCCGCCGGTATTGGCGGCCAGTGCCTGCAGCGGAAACCACAGGGGCACCGCCAGGGCCAATAGCGCCGCCTTCAAATGGGTCCTTCGGGGCGTAAGGAGCGTCATGAGGCTTGCCTCCGGGCCAGAAGCTGTTGAATGATGGACACGGCCAGTCTCTCCGCTTCACCTTTGACCTGCTGCCGGGCGCCGGCCAGGGCAGCGTCCACCTGCGCCTCGGCCGCCTTCTGAAGGGATTTCATTTCCTCCCGGGCATTTTCCATCAGGCGGCGGGCTTCTTCCAATCCCTCCTCGCGCAGTTGCTCACTGGCACGTCGTGCCATCGAGCGCAGCCGATGCTCTTCGGCTTCCGTCTGATCGACAAGGGCATCCATTTCTTCCTCAAGCAAATGAATATCCTGTCGCAGGGATAAAAAATGGGCTTCCCTGTCCGCCATGTTGCGTCGTACCGGTCGAAACATGATCCGGTTGATCAGAAAGAGAAAGATCAGGAAAAGGATCAGCTGGACCCAGAGGGTCTCGTTGATGGTGATCAAGGCTGTTGTTTTGATGATTTCCATGGCGCTACCGCTAAACCTATCCCGGATATTTCACGCGATCGAGATGTTCATTGACAAGGCATCCGGGGTGCCGCTGTACGCCTGCTACCGCAAGCCCCTGATAACGCGGTCAATGGGCATCTCGGGCGCGCCCGCAGGGTGAAACTTTTTCCATGATTCTGGAAATCCACGAAGGGCACAAAGTGTCACCTGAAAATTATACCCCGAATAGCGTTTATACTCTGGAATAGTTGCATAAAATTTATTTTGTAGAAAAAATTTCATGAAATGTTCGGGCTAGACGACAAACAGGAGCAATAGCGCGATCACCAGGGAATAAATGCCGGTGGACTCGGCCACCGCCTGGCCCACCAGCATGGTCCGCGTCAGCAGGCCGGCTTCCTTGGGGTTCTGACCGATCGCCTCGCAGGCCTTCGCGGCCGCCATGCCTTCACCGACGCCGGGGCCGATGGCGCCAAGTCCCATGGATAGTCCTGCTCCCAGTAGGGCGGCTGCTTTTACCAGTTCTGCACCTTCGATAGCCATCGCATTCTCCTTTGTTAAACGACAAAGATGAGGACAAGGCTGACCACCATGGCGTAAATGGCGGTGGATTGGGAAACGGCCTGGCCCACCAGCATGATCCGCATCAAATCACCGGAGTAGTCGACCCGTCGGGCCACCCAGCGCACGGCGCCTTCCGCCGTCATGCCATTGCCGATGCCGGGGCCGATACCGCCCAGCCCCATGCACAAACCGGCGCTCAACAACCCGACCGAGGCGCTCAATGCCGTCGATTCGGGAAACGATCGGAACATCAGGACAAAACTGACCAGGAGGCCGAAAACAGACGGTGTCTGGGCCACGGCCTGGCCCACCAGCATGGTGGTCGTTACCGCGGTCGTGGTCTCGGGTTGACGCGCGACCCCCTCGCAACTGGCGCCGGCCGCCATACCGCCGCCGTAGCCGGAACCGATGGCGGCCAGTCCCGTGCTGAGGCCGGCCCCGATCAGGGCCGCACTGGTGGGAAATGCCGCCGCCCCGCCGGCCGGTTTGAACAGCAGGATCAGGGCCACCACCATGGCAAATATCGCCGGGGTCTGGCAGACGGCGGTGCCGATCAGCATATTGGTGGTGATGCGGCCGGAAACAGCCGGCTGGCGCGCAATGGCCAGGCAGGAACGTCCTGCCGGAAGCCCCGCGCCGACACCGGAGCCGATGGCCCCGAAGCCCATGCACAATCCCGCCGCCAGGAGGGATGCGGCTTTGACGATGCCCGGATCGGGCATGTCCATGAACAGGAGCAGAATCGCAATGACCAGGGAGAAAATGGATGCTGATTCGGAAATGGCCTGTCCCACCAGCATATTTTTGATGATATCGCCGGCATGTTCCTCGTTGCGGGCAATGGCTTCCGAGGCCCGGCTGGCCGTAAAGCCTTCCCCGGTGGCCGCACCGATGGCCCCCAGTCCCATGGCGGCGGCGCCGCCGACATAGGCCGCGGTTTGCGTGAGGGTCAGGTTGTCCAATCCCAATAAGGTCATTTCAACTGTACCGAGATGTAGACCACAGTTAGCATGGTAAATACGAACGCCTGGATCGTTCCGACGAATAGTCCGAAAAAGATGTTTAAAAAGGGCGGCAGCAGGATACTGTAAGTCAGGTAAGAGACCACCAGGATGATAATGGCCCCCCCCATGATATTGCCGAAAAGGCGAAAGGAGATGGACACGATCTTGGCCAGTTCGCCAATGACGTTCAGCGGCATCAAAAAGAAGACCGGTTCGAAATAGGATTTGATATAGACCTTGAAGCCCTTGTTCCGGATGCCCACATAGTGGGCCACGACAAAACCGAGAATGCCGAGGCTCAAGGGCGTATTCAGGTCGCGCGTGGGCTCTTCGAGATGGGGCAGGATACCGAGCCAGTTGGAGATCAGAAGAAAGATGAAAAGGGCGCAAATCAGCGGCGCGTAGGTTCTGGCGTGGGTCCGGCCCAGGGCTTCTTCCGTGAGACCGAAGAACGTCAGCACGATCAGCTCACCGATGAGTTGCAGTTTACCGGGCAGTATTTTTTTTTGTCGGCTGGCGACAAATCCAAACGTCAGGGCGAGAAGAAAGACGATACCGGTCATCACCAGAACTTCCAGATTGATGGTGATGGTGTATCCGGACAAAGGAATCAGCAGCTGATGAATTTCCCCCAAACGATCCATGGCCTGTTCCTGTTCAGAAAAGGGGTGATTTATTGCCACGGAGAAGATGGATAATCGAATCCGCAATGATACATACGGGGACCATGAAAAGACCGGCAATCGCGGCCGGCAGGTCCACCAAGGGTGTTTTTATCGCCACGATCACCGGCACCCCCCAAAGAAGGTAGCGGCCCAGCTGGGCTGCAAGCGCGATGAGGGGCGGGCGCCGATGGCTACCGGTCAGTTTCCGGGTCATTGTTTGCCCCAGAAGGGCGAAATTAAGCGCGCTGAACAGGGCGCCCAGAAGCAGCCCCCGGGTGACGGCAGGCCAGCCCGCCAGGTAGGCGACGAGGGCTAGGACGACCGCAAGCGACAGGGCGCCCCCGCAATAGCGTTTCTGAAAAGGCTTAACCGCTTCCATACCCGTTACCGGAATTCTCTGATGAGTTGTCGGTAAGAATTTCCATGATCTGCCGATAGCTGACCACACCGCCACCGATGATCCCGAAAAGGGTCAGCACGACGGTCAGAACACCATTGCCGCCCAACCAGCGGTCCAGATAGCGGCCGGCGAAAAAACAGCACAGGATGCAGCCTGCCATGGTCAATCCGATTTGCAGGACAATGGACAGGCTTTCGGCCCACGGCCGGTGCTTCCGATAGTCGGGTACCATAACGATCGCCTGTGCCGTTCATAGGATGGTTATTGATCGGGTGTGAGAACGAGGTCGCGCAGCCAGTCTGTTTCGAACGAAACGTGTATCCGAAGGGGGTGGAATAAGTGTCCTTCATTTTTTAAATGGCTTTGCGCCATTTGTCAAATGTTCAGGAATTTAGTATAGATGCCGGACAAGCCATCAGCTGCCCCCGGCCCTGCGCTATTTACGCGTCAGCGATTATTCCCCCCCATCCCATGGCCTCATCCCCTCGCTATGTTGCTGCTGGCAACGAAAACCCAACGTTACAACAGGAGGTTGCCATGGCTGTCCTCACCATTTCGCGAATGTTTGGAACCGGCGCGGAAGCATTGGGTGAACTGATTTCCAAGCGCCTGGGCTACACCTTTTACCACAACGAGTTGATCCAGATGGTCGCCAAAAAGGCCAAGGTCTCAACCGACTGGGTCGAGTCCATGGAGAAGGAGGCCGGCGGTAAATTCCAGAAGCTCATGTCCACCCTGGTGCCCAAAAGCCTGGTGGATAAAATTCTCGATTCCGAGCGCGGCTATCTGGATGAAGAAATCTACACCGACATGCTGCACCACATTATCACGGCCATTGCCGATGCCGGCGATGCCGTCATCCTCGGGCGGGGCGGCCAGTACATCCTGGAGGGGCGCCCGGATACCTATCACATCCTGCTCGTAGCGGACCTGGACTATCGGGTCAACTATGTCCAGGAGCAGTACGACCTGGTCCCCAAGCAGGCGATGCTGGCGGTGGCCATGGAGGACAAGCGGCGCGTGAATCTCTACCGCAAATTCGGCATCGTGGACTACGACCAGACCGACCACTATCACGTGGTGTTCAACATGGCGCAGATCGAAGTGGAGAAGGCCTGCGACATGCTTTGCACGCTGTTGGGCAGCTGCCGCCTATAGCCCGGATGGACCTTTACCCATGCGGCTGGTGTGACAATCCGTTGCCTCGAAAACAATCTTGGGGGGCGGATTGAAAGATCCGTCCCCCAAGATAAAGAGATGAGGTTATGAAGTCCGGCAATTGACGATTGCGGCCATCTCATTCCCCAATGATCAGCCCAATCGATGATAAATGTGAGAATTGCCGGTGTTTGGTTGTACTAAAGCAAATCGCATGCCGAAATGTACCTTCCCTCCAATCCCTTTACTGGCATGATCTGTCTTGAATATTGAATGTTCGACACATCTTTTACGAGCAGATTAGGATAACGGGTTGTGTATCTTTTTGTGTATATTAAAGGCGGCGGGATGCAAGGTGTGTCGGCAGAAAATGGACGTGGCCGCCTTCGGGGTGATTTCCAGGGAAGTCCCTGATCGGCGGGAATCCATATCTGGCAGGGCCGCTTCCCCGGCCGCAATCGTGGGATAGCCATCAAGACCGGGACTGGTTGCGCAGGATGTCATAGTAATTCAGGATACGGCTGACGAAGCGTACCGGCTCCAGGCCGCGGGCATAACCGTACTGGGTTTTGCGGTAGTATTTGCGCTGGCGCAGAAGGGGCAGGGTTTTTTTGAGGGAGGACCATTTACCGGGCGGCAGGTCCATGTCGCGGGCAATTTGCTGGGCGTCCCGAACGTGGCCGTAGCCCACATTGTAGCTGGCCAGGGTGAAAAGCATGCGGTCCAGGCCCTGAATGTCGTCGAAGCGGGTGTAGATGCCTGCCAGGTATTGGACGCCGCCCCGGATGCTCGCCTCGGGATCGAGGCGGTCTTCAACGCCCATCTCGGCGGCCGTCTCGAGTGTCAGCTGCATCAGGCCGCGTACGCCGGTGTGACTGCGGGCCCTGGGATTGAAATGGGACTCCTGATAGATGGTGGCTGCGATCAGGCGCCAGTCAAAGCCGTGGCGCCTGGCTTCCCGGCGGATTAAATTTTCATAGCGGGGCAGGCGTTCTTCCACGGCATTGTGGAAGCTGATCACATCGACGTAGTCGAAGTTTTGCACGCCCGTGTAGTACTTGCGGTAGATTTTATCGAAGGTGCCGTCGGCCTTGATGGTCTTCCAAAAAACATCGATCTCATCCCTCAGGGCGGTATTGCCCTTGCGAACCGCCCAGGCCAGGGATTCTTCGTCCGCAATCGCCAAACCGACGGCAACGGCCGGGTAGTAGCGTCGGTTCAGTTTGGCCACATTGGTGTCCGCTACGGTGAGGGCGATCTCCCCGTCGGCCACCTGGCGGATGAACTCCTCGGTGGGAACGTTCGGGTACAGAACCAGGTCCAGGGCGATGCCGTCCGCCTGCAACTGCTCCAGGCGCTCTTGATACGACGATCCGCGTCGCACATGAATCGTGCGGCCGGCCAGATCGGCGATGGTGCGCGGGGCAGGGTCGCTGCGGTTGTAGAGGATATGCTGACGGATCGCCAGGTAGGGGGCCGAGAAATCCACTGCGGACTTGCGTTGATCCGTGATGGTCAGGCTGGCGGCGACAAGATCCCCCTTGCCTTTGCGCAGTGCCGGAAACAATCCGTCCCAGCCGGGGGTCAGCACCTCGAGATCCACACCCAGGTAATCGGCCAACGCCTTGGCCAGATCGTATTCGAATCCCATGGCCTGGCCCCGGTAGGTATAGTAGCAATGGGCGTTGTTGTCCGTGATGACCACAAGATTTCCGGACTGCCGAATGCCTTCCACCGAGCTGTCACGGCTGCACCCGGCCAAGCCGACCCAGAAAAGGAAAAAGCACAGCGTCAAAAGAATTTTGGCGTATTTCATGGCGTTTAGTGTGGCACTGATTAAGCGAATCGCCTGAATATTTCATGAAATATTCGGGATAGACTTCGGTCCGGCCATTTGTCATGCAATGGGGCGCCTATCATACCCTATTCGGACGGAAGATCAATCCGCCACGTAGTACCCGTACTCCCGGGCGTTGACGTTATGGCGTTTTTCCCACCCGATGGTGGACGACGGGGTGGGGCCGTAGTCATGCCCGGGCCAGACCACCGTGTCATCCGGCAGTTGCATCAGACGGCGGATGGATGCGCCGAGGGTCGGGCGGTCGCCGCCGGGGAGATCGGTGCGCCCGCTGTCGCCGACAAAAAGGGTGTCACCCGTGAAGAGGTTGCCCCGGGCATAGAGACAGATGCCGCCGGGCGTGTGGCCGGGGGTCGGAATGATCTCCAGCGTGATGTCACCGAGCTGAAGGGATTCCTCATCGGTCAGCAGGACATCCGCCTGGGGGTAGCCGTCGGCTTCGCGCGCATGCAGGATGATGGGCGCACCGGTCATGGCTTTCAGGGCGGCATTCCCGGCCGTATGGTCACCGTGGGTATGGGTGTTGACAATCATCTCGATCACCAGCTCTGCGTTCTCAGCGGCGGCCACGATTTGGCCGGCATCGGGCCCGGGGTCGATGACCAGGGCTTTACGGGTGGCCTCGCAACCGACAATGTAACAGAAATTATCCATATGGCCGACTTCGAGCTGTTCAATGATCATGGTGGGCCTCCTTGTTAGAGGGGTTGGGAAGGCGGATGTCCGACTGTTGTTTTTTACCTTCACTTGACGATGGGATCATTCATTCCCATTTATTGGCCGTTGATTTATTTGGTTCAGAAAACCTGGTCCTCCGGGCCAAGTCAGAGATAATTGGCTCCGCCGTAATCGTCGTATAGGAATTCAGGAGCCTGAATCCAGAATTCAGAATAAGGTTTTCGCCTTCGGCGCATTCGATTTTTTTCAAAAGACGGAGCGAAGCGACATCAAAATCCTTCTGGCTCCTGAATTCTGTCTTCTGACGCCTATTGTTTCTCGCGATTGGAGCATCCCCCCTTCCAGGGGGAACCCAAAGCCGGGTCCTCCGGGCCCGGATATATACATCAAACGATCGCCTTTTCTGGCGAAGGGCCTGGAGCGATGGTGTCGATCCGGGATGATAATTCTATTATTCTTTTTCTTTTCCGGAAAAGAAAATATGAAACTGTAAAAAGTACCACTTCCCGTTTGAACGTCATTCCGGCGGAAGCCGGAATCTATTGATATCAGAGAGTTGGGGATTCCGGATCAAGTCCGGAATGACAGATAAAAAACTTTCTACGGTTACATCAAGAAAAGGCATAACATGATCCCCCCTGGAGGTAACCCTATGGACAATAAACGCATTTATCAACTGGGGCAGAAAATAAAACAGGTATACCGGGACGAGGTGGGGGGCAACCCCGATGATTTGATCCGCATCTGGGATGACGGGGCCTGGTACTACATCGTCCGCAATGACGATACCTAGGCCGTGGTCCCGATTCGTGATCTGGCCGAAGACCGCAGGGACAGCATCGCCCAGGCGCTGCAGCGGTTCCGGCCCCTCGACTGATGGCGCCCTGCGGCTGTCAGCCCGAATATTTCTTGAAATGTCCGGGTTAGGCCCCTATTCGAGCGTGTTATCTTGAGGCGGCCTTTACCCGTTGCGCACGGCAGCCGATAATGCCCCACGGCAAAAGAAGATTGTTCCATCAAACGCCCTGAACCGGTACCCTTTTTTTCGGAGCGAAAGAGGATGGTTATGCATCGGTCACGCAACGCCCTGCATCATCTCGTCATCAGTACCCTCATATTGCTGGGGACGTCCCTCCCCCTGGCGGCCGCTGACATTTTTCCCCGGTTTGAGGTTATCGAACCCAACGTGGATTTCTGGGTCAAGATTTACGCCCAGTATCCCACCACCCAGGTGGTCATCCATGACAGTCACGACCTGGGCATCGTCTACGATGTGATTGCGGTCAAACCCTACGATGCGCCGGGGGCCCGCAAAATCAACCGCAGCCGGACGAAACGCGCCAAGGCCCAATACCGGGATATCCTCCAGCGCCTGGCGGCCAATCCCCAAAGCGCGGATGAAGACTGCCAACGGGTGGCCCGGCTTTTCGGCCCTGGCGCCGACGCCCAGACGTTTCGCCGGGCGAGCCGACAGGTGCGCAGCCAGCTCGGTCAGAAGGACCGCTTCCGGGCCGGCCTGATCCGATCCGGCGCCTACCTGGATGAAATCCGGTCCATCCTTCGATCCTACGGCGTGCCAGAAGATTTGGCGTACCTGCCCCATGTCGAATCCTCTTTCAATCCCAGCGCCTACAGTAAATTCGGGGCCGCCGGCATATGGCAGTTCACCCGGTCCACGGGCCGGCGGTACATGCAGGTGGGCTACGTGCTGGACGAACGGCGCGACCCCATCCGGGCCACCCACGCCGCCGCGCAGTTGTTGCGCGAAAACCACGCCAAACTCGGTAGCTGGCCACTGGCCATCACGGCCTACAACCATGGGGCTGCCGGCATGGCCCGTGGCCGGCAGAAGCACGGTGACTATCCAGCCATATTCAAGTCTTACCGCGGCCGCACCTTCAAATTCGCTTCACGTAATTTTTATGCGGAATTCCTGGCGGCCCGGCAGGTGGCCGCCGATTACACCACTTATTTCGGAGAACTGCGCCTGGACGACCCCAAGCCATCCCGGACGGTGACCATGGCGGGCTATATCCGCCTGCAGGATTTATCCAAACACTACGGCATTTCACCGGAAACCGTCCGGAAACTGAATCCGGCCCTCCGATCACCGGTTTTCAACGACCAGAAATATGTCCCCCAAGGCTATTCCTTGCGGTTGCCGCACAGCGATGGTCGCGATGCCGTGACCCTGGCCGCCATCCCATCCTCTTTATTCAAATCAGCCCAGAAACCCAGCCGGTTCTACACGGTCCAGCGGGGGGATACCGCCGGGCGGATCGCCCGCCACCACGGCGTCCGCCTGTCGGACCTGATCCTTGCCAACAACCTGGGATCCCGGGCCACCATCTATCCCAAGCAGACCCTGCGCATACCGCTTCCGGGCGAAAAAGTCGCACCGCCCAAGCCCCAGGCACCGGTCCTGGTGGCATCTGTCGACCAGGAAACAGCGGATTCGGAGGCTGCCTCCCATAAGAAGAATGCATCCGACCAAACGACGGCGGTCCCTGGGGGCATCCAGCCCGAGCAGGCCGGTTTCGTTCCGGCTCCCCTGAAAGCATCTCCCGAGGCGGCACCGGCAGTGCCGGTGGCCCAGACTGACGTACCGCCAAAAACGTCGGCAGCGCCGGGGACTTCGGCTTCTGTATCGGACGCAATGCCGGTGCTGCCGGAGCCCGCGACGTCTGCGCCCGAGGTCCCATCGCCTCCATCCACGACCGGCGAAACGGTATCCCGGCAGCAGCCCAAATCAGCATCCCACCCGACCGTCCCGGACGAAACACAGCCAATTCTGACCGCGGCGGCAGGGCCGCTTGCGGCCGAAGCATCGGCGTCAGCTGCGAAAACCGATGCAATCATCGCCAACCCCGAAATCGTGTCCGTCGATGTGCGCTTTCACCGGAAGACCCGGATCGACCAGCGGCCCGTGGGAGTCCTTCAGGTGGAAGTGGAAGAGACACTGGGCCACTTTGCCGAGTGGGCCGGGGTGCGTACCCAGGAGATCCGACGTCTGAACGGCCTGCGCTACGGCCGAACCCTGCACCTGCATCAAAAGGTGAAGATCCCGCTGGACAAGATCAGCGCGGGCGAATTCGAAGAACAGCGCTATGAATACCATAAGCGGCTCCAGGAGGATTTCTTCGCGGTCTATCGGGTGGGGGAACTGGAGGTATACCGGGTCCAAAGCGGTGACAACTATTGGACCCTTTGCCGGGAAAAATTCGACGTGCCCATGTGGCTTCTCAAACACTACAACATGGAGGCGGACCTGGCCGCTTTGCAGATCCGTCAGAAATTGATGATTCCCCTCATTGAAAAAACCGACGCCGGCGACCCCGGTGCGGTGACCAACGACTAGCCCGAACATTGCATGAAATTTTTTCTACACCAATGAACATCTCGAACTCGTGAAATATCCGGATAAGCGGCGGAATCCTAGCCATTCAAGTCCGCCGTCCTGCCTGGATGAGCATCCAAATCGTTTCCTAACGTAATCCCGCTACGGTTTTGCAATTTTCGTCGATTTGCTTTATGGAACTCCTGAACGAACGGACCCAGACGGGGCGGGCGACGCGCTGTCATGCTGACCCACCTCTTTCGACGGACGAAGAATGGCGTTTTTGAGGAAATCATCCTGATGCGAAACAAGACCACATCGGCATGTCGACGCTGGATCGACCCGGGGCTGACTGTCCTGTTGTTGTTGACCCTTTTTCTGCTGCCGGGTTGCAGTCGTATCGTTTCCATGGCCGCCGGCGATCTGGCTGACAGTCTTTCCCAGGCCATTGCCAACAACGATGACCCCGATACGGTCAAGGCCGGCGGGCCGGCCTATCTGCTGATGCTGGACGGCATGATTCACAACGACCCTGAAAATGAAACGCTGCTGATCAAGGCGGCCAAGCTCTACAGCACCTACAGCGCAGCGTTTGTGGAAACGCCGGAGCGGGCCCGCAAACTTTCCGCGCGGGCCCTCGATTATGCCGAGCGCGCCCTGTGTGTCCGCTATCCGGAGGACTGCGGTCTGCGGCAGAGCGAATTCGAGGTTTTCGAAGCCCGTATCCATGAGATGAAAACGGATGATGTGCCGGTTTTTTTCACGCTGGGGTCGGCCTGGGCCGGCTGGATCCAGGCCCATAAGGACGACCTCGAAGCCGTGGCCGAGCTCGCACGGGTGGAAGCCATCATGCAGCGGGTCGTCGACATCGACGAAACCTATCAGCAGGGCAGTGCTCACCTTTACATGGGCACGTTTGCCATTCTGGTGCCGCCGGCCCTGGGGGGCAAACCCGAGGTGGCCCGGCAGCATTTCGACCGCGCCATCGACATTTCACAGGGCGCCAACCTGATGGCCAAGGTGGTCTATGCCCAGCAGTACGCCCGTATGATGTACGACCGTGACCTTCACGATCGACTGCTTCGCGAGGTCCTGGCGGCCGATCCCCGCGTGCCCGAACTGGTTCTCCAGAACACGTTGGCCCAGGAACGGGCGCGCGTATTGATGGCCGGAGCCGATGATTATTTCTAAAGAAGAACACCAATCCGCCGATGTTTCATGCAGTGGGAATGTGAAAAACGGGAAGGATGAATCATGCTTCGTTTGAATTGGCTGTGCCTTACGGCGACAATCCTTGCGCTGATGCTCACCGGGCCATCCCAGGCGGCCCGCCTTAAAATTGCAACCCTGTCCCCGGAAGGCTCCGGCTGGATGCAGAAGATGCGGGAAGGCGCCGACAAGGTCGCCCAGGCGACCGAAAACCGCGTGCGCTTCAAATTCTACCCCGGCGGTGTCATGGGCAACGACCAGGCGGTGCTGCGCAAAATCCGGGTTGGCCAGTTGCAGGGCGGCGCTTTTTCCGGTGGGACCCTGTCGGGCTACTATCCCGACACCCAGATCTATGCCATGCCCCTCAAATTCAAGTCCATGGAGGAAGTGGATTATGTCCGCCGGCAGATGGACCCGATCATCCTGAAAGGTCTGGAGGAAAACGGTTTTGTCACATTCGGCATGGCCGACGGCGGTTTTTCCTATATCCTGTCCAATGAACCGGTGACGGATGTGGACACCCTCAAACAGCTCAAGATCTGGATTCCGGCCCACGACAAGATGATCATGAAGGCGATGGAGGGATTCGGCATCAATCCCATTTCCCTGCCCATCGCCGACGTGCGCACGGGATTGCAGACCGGATTGATCGACACGGTGGCCATCAGCCCGGTGGGGGCCATCGTGCTGCAGTGGCACACCCAGGTAAAATACCTCACCCAGATCCCCATCGTCTATATCTACGGCATCCTGGCCATCGACCGTAAGGCCTTTGCCCGTATCGCTCCGGAAGACCAGGCCATTGTGCGGGCAGTCATGGGGCAGGCCTGGCGCGAGATGGACGCCATGAACCGGGCGGACAACACCAAGGCGCTGGAAGCGATCCGGTCCCAGGGGATTCAATTCATCGAACCCGGCAAGGAGAGTCTTGCGGCCTGGTATGAGCTGGCCGCCTCCGTCAATCAGCAGATCATCGACGGGGGCTTTATCAGTCCCGCCATGGTGGAGATGCTGGAATCCCATCTTGACGACTATCGATCCCAACAGGCCCGCAAGCATGACTAACGGTCCCACGGCATCCCGCCTGAAACTGGCCCTGCTGGTGATTCATCGGGTGGAGGACCTGCTGATCGCGCTGATGCTGACGGCGACCATGGGGCTGGCCCTTTACCAGATCGTTTTGCGCAACCTCTTGGGCACCGGTCTCGTGTGGGGCGATATCCTGGTGCGCCTGATGGTGCTGTGGCTCGGCATGGCCGGGTCCATGGTGGCCACCCGGCAGCGCAAGCACATCAGTGTGGATCTGGTGACCCGTTTTCTCTCGCCCGGGTGGCGGCGGGCGGCGGAGAGCCTGACCACTCTTTTTGCCGGGGGCGTTTGTATCGCCGCCGCCTACTATTGCCTGCAATTTGTCATCATGGAATACAATGCCGGTGGTCTGGCTTTTGCCCGGGTGCCCTACTGGGTCTGTGAGTCGGTATTGCCACTGGCCTTTTTCATCATTGCCGCGCGTTATTTCACCCAGTTTCTGATGACCCTTGCCCCGGGGCGGAAGGCGGTGCCGTGACCGCCATCCTCCTGTCGTTTCTGCTGATCCTATTGGCCATTCTGGGCGCCCCCCTTTTTACCGTTCTCCTGGCGGTGGCCATGGTGGGCTTTTATTCCCAGGGCATCGATCTCTCGGCGGTGGCCATCGAGATTTACCGCATTGCCGATATGCCCCTGCTGCTGGCCCTGCCGTTTTTTGCCTTTGCCGGTTATGTCGTGGGGAGCAGCCGGACATCGGAGCGCCTGGTGCGGCTGACCCGGGTTTTCCTGGGATGGATGCCCGGCGGCCTGGCGGTGGTTTCCCTGGTGGCCTGCGCGCTGTTCACCGCCTTTACCGGTGCTTCCGGGGTCACGATCGTGGCCCTGGGCGCGCTGCTTTACCCGGCCCTGACCCGGGACGGCTACCATGAGCGTTTCAGCCTGGGGCTCGTCACCTCCTCGGGGAGCCTGGGGCTCCTTTTCCCGCCCTCCGTCCCCCTGATTCTGTACGGCGTCATCGCCCAGCAGTTGGGGGTCGGACCGGTTTTTGCCATCGAGGACCTGTTCTGGGCCGGATTGCTGCCGGGGCTTCTCATGCTGGTGATGCTGTCCTGCTGGAGTCTCTGGACGAATCGCGGCATGACGCGTTCACGGGAGGCCTTTTCCGTCCGGGAAGCGTTTGCCGCCCTGCGTGCCGCCATCTGGGAGCTGCCGCTGCCGATTTTTCTGCTGGCCGGAATTTACAGCGGTTATCTGGCCATATCGGAAGCCGCCGTCATCACTGCCGCATACGTCGTGGTGGTGGAGGTTTTCGTGTACCGGGAAATTCGCATCAGCCAGCTTCCCGCCATCATGCGGGATTCCATGGTGATGGTGGGCGGCATCCTGCTCATCCTGGGGGTATCGCTGGCCTTTACCAATTACCTGATCGACGCCGAAGTTCCCATGCGTCTTTTCAACCTGATCCAACGGCTGGTCAGCGACAAAATCCTCTTCCTCATCCTGCTCAATATTTTGCTGCTGCTGCTGGGGGCCATCCTGGACATCTTTTCCGCCCTGGTGATCATGATACCCCTGATCCTCCCGGTGGCGGTCAGCTACGGGGTCAATCCCGTTCATCTCGGCATCATTTTTCTGGCCAACATGCAGATCGGCTATTTCACCCCACCGGTGGGCATGAACCTCTTTATTGCCAGCTATCGGTTTGAAAAGCCGGTGGCCGAGCTCTATCGGGCAACGATCCCGTTTATGCTGGTGCTGCTGGCGGCTGTTATCGTCATCACCTACTGGCCCCAGTTGAGCCTCTTTTTCCTTAAGTAGTGTCCATCCATAAATGGCATCTTTTGGCCCCGAGCGGCGTTTTCGCTTTTTTGAAATCATCGCAATAGTCCCCTATTCCTGCGGTTTCCCCCCACCGCAGAGAATAAATCAGGCGGGATATGATCCCGCGAAGCGGGAAAAATCGCTCAGGCCTTGCTCGGAACCCAAAATCGACCCTCTCTGGACGAACACTAAATCATCAGGATTTGCCGGAGGGCGGCGCCGGTCAGGATCATGCCGAGGATCAGAATGACGATGGCGCTGGCCGCAGGCAGGTAGCGGCCCAATTCGGCGGTGGCGGGGTGGCGGCCGAGCAGCAGCCGGCCCCGCACGAACAGCAGCCCCACCGTGGTGAGGACACCGGCCAGCCCCAGGCTGAAGGCCAGCACCAGGACCATGCCGATGCCTGTTCGCTGGATGGACACCGCGGCCAGCAGCAGCACCAGGGCTGACGGGCAGGGCAGCAGACCGCCGGAAATTCCCAGGCTGATCAGAGACCGCCAGGTAATGGGCGCACCGTCGTCTCCCGGCCGATGGTGGGAATGCGCGTGACGATGGTCGCGGGAGAAATGATCGTGGCCGTGATCATGGCCATTGTGGGGTCTCCGATCATGGTTGTGGTCGGTTGCGGGATGGGGGTGCCCATCATGGGCGTGGCTTTTCCCTTTCCGAAATTCGTCCAGGCGCCGGTAGAGCATGACGGCCCCCAGGATCAGGACGATCAGACCGGAGGCTGTTCCCAGCCAGGGATAGAGCTGCTCGGGCTGGATGTAGCGGGAGGCGAAAAGGGCAATGGCCCCCAGGATGAAGACGCCCAGGGTGTGGGTTACCGTGACCGTCAATCCGAGATAAACGGCATGGCGGGCGGTGCTGCGGGCCCCGATCAGGTAGGCGCCTACGATGGCTTTGCCGTGACCGGGTGTCAGGGCATGCCCGGCGCCCCACAGGAATGCGCCGAACAGGGCGCCCGTCAGCAGGGCCGGGCGCAGGGGGGCTGTCCTCACCATGGCGGTTAGATCGGCCTCCGAAGGCAGCCCGACGCCCCGAATCATCGGGCCGCTGTCCGTCACCCAGTAGCCCGAGAGCATGGCCAGGCCAATGATGGCAAAAAAGAGTCCGCATAAAGTGCGGGCGCCGCGGGTGAATCGATCGCTTGCCCGGGGAAAGCCGCCGGCAAACAGGGCCATGACCACCAGGCCGGTGAGGGCCAGACCCGGCATGAAACCGTATCCTACCCCGGAGGCCTGCCAATCGATCCCGCTGCGGAATCCCAGGACCAGTCCGGTCAGGGGAACGGCCGCCATCGCGAGGAAACGTGACGGGCGGCCGGCGAACAGGAGCAGGCCGCCCAGGACGACAAGGCCGGCCTGATTGGCCAGGCGAAACCCATTGTCCAGAACCGGCAGGGAACCGCCCCACAGTATGCCCAGGACCAGTGTTGCCGGAAAAAGGATCAGCGATCCGACAACGGCGATGGTATCCTCCTGGCTCACCACCAGGGCCAGGGCCAGCATGGGGAGCAGGTGCTCGTTGGACATCAGGGGATGCAGCATGCCCGCATAGAAAGGCCCCACTTCCGTATTGACCATATGGGCCCATGCCGGGGACGGAACCCAGGTCAGTATACCAAGGGTGAGGAAAGGGAGAAGGCTGCGGTGGAATTTGGGCATACTGGGGCTGCCCCCTGTTTCCTTTGGAAGGTTGGTTGGCATTGCCGTCTGAATGGTTATAACCGTCGCGCTTTTTTCGATAAAGCCTTAATTTGTCTTTATGGCTGCGTTTGCTTGCTGATGATACATTGCGAAAAAGCTTTCCCAAGGATTGGAAACCGAAGGAAGAAGCGCCGGTGACCAATCGGGCGGCAAAACTTCCCCCAATTTACATGGGTGACTCTACCGGCGGTTTCATAATCTTCATTTTCTTTATTCGTGAAGCCAGCGTCGTGGGCTTGATGCCGAGTAACTGCGCGGCGCCCCCCGGACCGTAGATTTTCCAGTGGCTTTTTTTCAAAGCGGCGATGATGTTCTGTCGTTCCCGCCGTCTCATCTCGGATTCGGGAAGCATCACCCACTCCTCCGAGGGATCCATTTCGACGGCGGCCGCCGGTTGTCCATTGCCGGGGCCGTCATCATTGGGCAGGACAAATCGCAGCGCGCGGCCCTGGGAGGCGATCGCCGCCCGTTCGATGACATTCTGGAGTTCGCGGACATTTCCCGGCCAGGCATATCTCTGAAGCTGCCTGAGGCGGGCCCCCGCCAAGGGCGGCAGCTTGCGGTTGATTCGCTTCTGGATTAATGCCAAAAAATGTTCGGCCAGCAGGGGAATATCTTCCTTGCGAAGCCGAAGCGGGGCCACTTCGATGGGAAAAACATTCAAGCGGTAATACAGGTCCTGACGGAAACGTCTCCTGGCAACCTCCCTTTTCAGATCGCGGTTGGTGGCCGCGATGATCCGCACATCCACTTGCCGTGTCTTCTCCTCGCCGACGCGTTCGTATTGGCCCTCCTGCAGTACGCGCAGGAGTTTGCTTTGCAGGTCAATCGGAATTTCACCGACTTCGTCGAGAAAAAGCGTCCCGCCGTCGGCGGCTTCGAACCTTCCCGCCCGGTCTTTTATCGCACCACTGAACGCCCCCTTGACATGACCGAAAAATTCACTTTCATACAGTTCCCTGCTGATGGAAGCACAGTTGACTTTGATAAGCGGGCGGTCGTGCCGCTGACTGCGCTGGTGGATTTCCCGGGCGATTAGCTCCTTGCCCGTTCCGGATTCACCCAGGATGATGACGTTGGCATCGGTTGGGGCCACCAAATCAACTTGTTCCAGGACACTTTGCAGGGCATCGCTTTGCCCCACGATGTCGCCGAAGGCCCGCGCTTCCTGCACCTCTTCCCGCAAGTAGGAACATTCCAGCTCCAGCTGCTCCTGCAGCCGCTGGATCTTTTCAAAAGCCCTTGCATTGACAATGGCGGTGGCGGCGTGATCCGCAATCATCCGCATCCAGATCAGCTCTTCATGATTCAGCCGATAGCGGGTGAATACCGCCAGAACACCCAGAACCTCACCTTTGTAAAGCAGCGGCTGGCCCCCGAAGCCCCTAATTTTTTCCCGTTTGGCCCAGTCGGGCTTGGCGATCCATTGGGCGTCTTTTTGGATGTCGTTTACTTCCACGGGTTTGCCGGTGGCGGCAATCCACCCGACCTTGCGGCTTCCCAGCGGAAACCGGCTGAATTCGCCATTCAGGCGGGACCAGTCGGCCCTCTTGTCCGTCAAGGAGCGACCTTGGCTTGCCGCCAGGTGCAGGCATTTCGTGTTGTCGTCGCATGATGCCGCCAGCGCCGGACAAGGGCAGCCGCCTTCCTGGATCAGCCATATGCGCGCCAGTGCAACATGGGGACGCCGGGCCAGTTGGCGAACGATCATGGCCAGAAGTGCGGCAACGCCGTGTTCCTGGGCCATTTCCAGCAGGAGTGTTTTGAGCGGCCCGTAATCCGGTGCGTCGTCGTGGTTCGATTCCATACGATACAATTAAACGAAAAATCGTTGTTAGACAACGAAAAATCGTAAAAAACGAAATTTCGTTGCAATGCCATTTCAGTTAAAAAAATAAAAATATATAGAATAACAGTTAGTTAGGGTTTTTTGGAAAACTGGAACGCATTTTGTAATTGTGTCGATCCAACGCGTACGGAAACATCCACGTGCGTTCAAACCACCGAGATAATCGGCAACTTCAAAAACCAACAGGAGGCTGACATGGCACTTCCCAATCCCGGAATGAAAATAGGCATCCATCGTACGGCAATGGTCATCATCGATCCCCAGAATGACTTTCTGAGTCCTGAAGGCGTCACCTGGGGTGTGGTGGGTGAGAGCGTTACGGAAAACAACACGGTGGACAATATCGAGCGCCTCTTTCGCACCGCCGAGGAGGCCGGGCTGCCTGTATTCGTTTCCCCCCATTATTATTACCCGGCGGACCACGGCTGGCAGTTTGAGGGAACCCTGGAAGCGCTGATGCACAACATCGGCATGTTCGACCGCAAAGATCCGCTGAACCTTGACGGTTTCGAAGGCTCGGGTGCCGACTGGCTCGAGCGCTACAAACCCTATATCGAAAACGGTTCCACCGTGGTGGTCAGTCCGCACAAAGTCTACGGGCCTGAATCCAACGATCTTGTTTTGCAGCTGCGCAAACGGGGCATCGGCAAGGTCATCCTGGCCGGCATGTCGGCCAACCTGTGCGTGGAATCCCATATGCGGGAACTGTTGGAGCAGGGTTTCGAGGTGGCCGTGGTCAAAGATGCCACCGCAGCGGCCAGACTGCCCGAGGGCGACGGTTATCAGGCCGCGGTGGTCAACTTTCGCTATATGGCCAATACGGTCTGGACCACAGACGAAGCCGTTACCGCCATCAGAGGCCGTGGCCGTGGGATGAAAACGGCGGCGTAAGCAAATGACCGGCTCCGGGCCGGAAGTGCAGGCCGTCGGCCCGGAGCTCATCGCCCCGTTTTATTTAATCAAGTCAAAGTTGCCGGTCCGGAGCATGTCGATCACCAGTTTGCCGATGAGCCGGGCCGTTCCCAGGGGGCCCTGGCGATGGGCCTTGAGAATTTCCAGGAGTGTCGCGCGTGTTTCCGGCGGTTCGGTTGCCGCGGCTTTTTTGTGGAGAGTGATGGCCTCCTGGGGACAGACCGTGACACATTGACCGCAGCCCAGGCAGCGGTTCAGTTCGATCCGTGCCGGCTTTTTGGGACCGGACACGGTCAGAGCGCCGGCCTGGCAGCGCCGGGCGCAGATGCCGCAGCCGTTGCAGGTGTGGGGATCCACCCGGGCGAAGTAATTGGCGGCCCAGAAGTCGACCGGTATGGGCAGGCTTTTGTGCATCTGGAGCATGCCGCAGCAGCACCCGCAGCAGGAGCAGACGAAAGCGGCCTGGGCCGTGTTGGAGGGCTGCAGGATCAGGCCGTCCTCCTGATTGGCCTTGAGGATGGCCAGGGCCTCTGCCCGGTCGATCTCCCGGCCGTTGCCGCTCAGCAGCACGGTTTCGGCAATGCTGCCCATCCCCAGGCAGGTCTCCCGACGCGTGGTCATCCGGCAGGGCTCACCCTCCATGGCCTTTTTCTTGCGGCAGATGCACTCGAGGATAACGAAAGGCCCTTCCGCTGTCTCTATCAGCGCGGTGACTTCATCGTAGGTGCTGACCTGATGCCGGGGCGTGATGCTCTTGGCCACGGGGATCGTGCGCATCTGGGGCAGCCGGGTGCCCAGAAAGGCCAGTCCGAAGCGTTTGTCGTCGGTATAGGCCTTGAAATCGCTTATAAATGTGGGGGTCAGGCGATCCGTCTGCAGCTCGTACATCCCCACCACCAGGGGGGAATTGGCGTAAACGAGATGGCTGTTTTCACGCCTGGCTTCGATCCCGCCTTTTTTAAGGATGCCGTCGAGCACGTCCGCCAGTTCCGACGGGGAGGCCACCAGGTGCTGAACGCGGGGATAAATGGCCTCCAGCGGTTCACCGCGAAAATCCAGGAAGGTCGCTATCTCAGCCTCCCGGGGCGTGAAAATATGGCGCAGGATTTTCAGCTCGGCCCCGGACCTGGACGCCGGAAACCCCACCGCCTGGCGGTCCAGGTGCTGCTGCAGCCTGATGTAGACCCGATCATTTTGTTCCAAAGGACATCTCCACCTATACGTTCATTCTTTTGAGCCTGCGCCACAGGGTTGACCGGCTGATACCAAGAATCTTGGCCGCTTCGGAATGCTTGCCCCGGCTCAGCACTAAAGCCCGCCTGATGTCTTCCATCTCGGCACTGCGCAGTTGCATGTGAATTTCGCTTTCAAACTGATCTTCCAGATGGGCACGGACTATCTCCGTGTCAATCTTGGGACCTTTTAAAGTCGCCAGGATTCTCTCGACGACGTTTTGGAGTTCCCGGATGTTTCCGGGCCAGTTGTGCCGGGTTAACTCCTTCAGCGCTGTGGGCGTGAATTTTAGTTTGCGGTTCATTTTGGCGGCATATTTGTCGAGAAAAAAACGGGCCAGGGCAATGACATCCTCATTGCGTTCCCGCAAAGGATAAAGGCGCAACTGCAATACATTAAGGCGGTAGTAGAGGTCCGCCCGAAATTTCTTTTCGTTGACCAAACGCTTTAGGGGTCTGTTTGTGGCGGCAATTATGCGGACATCGATTGGCGTCACGCGGTCGCTTCCCAGGCGCATCACCTGCTTTTCCTGCAACACACGCAGCAGCTTCCCTTGGGTCATGGTTGTCAGTTCCCCGATTTCATCGAGAAAAAGGGTCCCCCCGTGGGCGACCTCGAAAAGACCGGCCTTGCCTTTCTGGCTGGCCCCGGTGAAGGCGCCGCCGACATAGCCGAACAGCTCGCTTTCGAGGATCTGTTCCGGCAGGGCGGCGCAGTTCAGGGCCACGAAGGGGCCTTGACTCCGGTCGCTGCCATTGTGGATGCTTTGCGCGAAAACTTCCTTGCCGGTTCCCGTTTCCCCCAGGATCAGGATGGCAGATTCCGTTAAGGCAAAATCTCTGGCAAGCGAGACGGACTTTTTTAGCTGGTCGCTGGTGCCGATGATGTCGTCAAAGCACATGCCGGCCACGTGTCCTGTTGAAAAAAGACGCCTTCTGACTTTGGCCTCCATCTGTTGCAGCTTGGTCACATCCTGGAAATTGATGACCACGCCAACGATCTTGTTGTCAACGCATATGGAAACCTTGTTGCAGACCACCTGCTCATTGTTGATGTTCAGCAGTTGGGCCAGGTCTTCCTTGGTCGAGCACAGGGCCCTGTGGACCTCGAGATCAGGCCAGACCTCCTGGATGCTGTGGCCAATCGCCTTCGAGGCGGGAATTCGGGTGACCCTTTCCGCAACAGGGTTGAAGATGTTGATCAGCCCCTTGTCATCGACCGAAATAATACCATCGTAAGCGTAGTCTATGACCGCTTTAAAAAGGTTGCCTTTGGTTTTTTCCCTATGTTTGGCCATGGCGATGTTCTTGGCCTCCTGGGCGGATTGCCGCATACTCTCGAGGCTGTTCTCGATAACCGCAAAGGGGATGTTGTGCCGGTTGGCCACCGAACCTGTGATCGCCCCTCCAACGATGATATCGACCTTATCCGCGATGGCCGCACGTACTTTGGGCTCGATTTCGTTTTCATTTCGCAGGGGATAAAATCGGATCGATGAGCCCATCATGGTGTTGAAGTAGTCCAGTCCGGATATCATCGGGGCGAAAGCGATGACCCCGATGTTTTTACCGTGTAGCTTGGCTCGTTTGATCGTCTGGAACACATCGAGAACCGTGAAGGGGATCTCCACCACAGACCACTCGGGGTTGGCGTTCTTGATCAGGAATGCGGTCCTTCCCCGGCTGATAAATACCTCAAAACCCTCCCCTGCAAGCTTCTCCGCCTGTCTTATGCCTTCTTCCATCAGGCCGACTTCGATGCGGATATCGTCATGTCTGTCTTGAAACGCAAGCCTTGCTTGGTCCTCGAGGGAGGAAGCGGGCAGAATACAGGCAATGATGGACATATCTGACTCCCATCGCAACAAAATGAATAATATTGAAACAAATATGCAACGAAAAAGCTGTTGTTTCAATTAAAAAATCATAACCACCATAAATTATTGATTATTTTTTTTGGCATAAATGTGGCAATGGTTAGCGATAACGCTACTCTGCAAGCCCTTGGCCAGATGAAATGGCTGTAAGCCCCCCATCATTTTCCGTTTCGATTTTTCTGAGAAAAGAGGTGACCGGATGAAAATATTTCAAATCGCATCTGTACCCGGAGACGGCATCGGCAAGGAGACGGTGTCTGCCGGCCGTCAGGTGCTGGATACCTTGTGCGAGGTTCATGACGGGCTGCGCTTGGAATATCTCGATCTTGACTGGAGCTGCGCGTATTACCTCGAACACGGCCAGATGATGCCGGACGACGGGCTGGATATCCTGCGGCCCTGTGATGCGGTTTATCTTGGCGCCGTGGGGTTCCCCGGGGTTCCCGATCATGTTTCGCTGTGGGGACTTTTGTTGCCGATTCGGCGCACATTCCAGCAGTACATCAATCTTCGACCGGTGAAGTTGCTGCCCGGTGTGAAAACCCCGCTGGCCGACCGCGAACCCGAAGACATCGATTTCCTCGTCGTGCGCGAAAACAATGAAGGTGAGTATTCGAACATGGGGGGCCGGCTTTATGAGGGCACCGAGCGGGAAGTCGTTATCCAGAATACGGTATTTACCCGTTACGGGGTCGAGCGGGTGATACGCTATGCATTTGACCTCGCGGTAAAAACAGGCCGCAAAAAGGTCACCTCGGCCACCAAGTCAAACGGGATCAACTTTACCATGCCGTTCTGGGACGAAGTGTTTGCGGAAGTCGGCAAAGCCTATCCCGACATCACAAGAAACCAGTTCCATATCGATGCGTTGTGCGCCCGCTTTGTTACCCACCCCCAGGATTTTGAGGTGGTTGTCGGCAGCAACCTCTTCGGGGACATCCTCACCGATCTGGGCCCGGCCGTCGCCGGAAGCATCGGCGTGGCCCCCTCGGCCAATATCAATCCCACCAAGGAATTCCCCTCGATGTTCGAGCCGGTCCATGGGTCAGCCCCCGATATCGCCGGAAAGGGGATCGCCAACCCCATGGGGCAGATCTGGTGCGGCGCCATGATGCTCGATCACCTCGGCTTTGCGGATGGTGGGGAACTGGTCATGCAGGCTCTCACCGATACGCTCGCAGCCGGTATGACGACCGCCGATATTGGCGGTCGCGCCAATACCCGCGAGGTCACCGAAGCGGTCTGTACGCGCATCAGAATGCTTGCGGGTACTGTGGGCTGATGATGACCTCAATTTGCTTGCGGGCCTATTTTTATCACCAACGTTAATCCTTAAAGGAGGGAAGAATGAAACTTTTGACCAAGAGTACGTTACTGGCAGTCTTGGCCGTCGTCCTTGTCATTCCCGGCATCAGCATGGCCGAATTTCCGGAAAAACCGATCACCTATACGATTCCGTTCAATCCGGGAGGCGAATCGGATATTACGGCCCGCCTGCAGGAGCCCGAGCTGGAAAAGTACCTCGGTGTGGCCGTCAATGTGACCCACAAACCCGGTGGCGGCGGGGCCGTGGCCTGGAGTGAATTCCAGCGTACCGCCAAGCCTGACGGCTACAGTGTCGTGGGATGCAATATCCCCCACATCATCGGCCAGCCGATGATCCGCAAGGACGCCGGATATGAAACCGACGGTATGAAAGTCGTCATGTGGTTCCACTTCACGCCGAACGCCCTGGTGGTCAGCAAAGACAGTGAGTTTAAAACCCTGGATGACTTCATCCAGTTCGCCAAGAAAAAACCCTATGTCGGTACAGTAGGCGGCAGCGGCACCTACAGCGCGAATCATCTGGAGACGATTCGATTCATGAAAGCCGCGGGTATCGAACTGACATACGTGCCCTACACCGGAACCGGGCCCGTGATCCCGGCGTTGATGGGCGGGCACCTCAAGGGCGCCATGACCTATACCCCGGTGAGCGTGAACTACAAAGACAAATTCCGGACCCTTGCCGTTGCCGCTGAAGAACGCGTCCCGGCCCTGCCGGACGTCCCCACCTTCAAGGAACTGGGCTATGATATCGTCGGCGGTGCCTTCCGTGGTGTGGCTGTCCCCCTGGGCACCCCCCAACCGGTCGTCGATAAACTGGCCGAGGCCTATACAGCAGCAAACAAGCAAATCGCCAAGAAACAGTTGGATCTGGGTTTCGTCATGAAATATGCCACCGGTGATGACGCCGTAGCGCTGATCGGCACAATGCGCAAAGCCTACGGTGACGTATTAGCCGATATCAAGAAAAAGAAGTAACACGCTTTTGACGCAACAGGCTGTTAAACCATAAACACCCCCCTGCTGCCGGTGAGGCGGATTGAAAATAGATCGTATTCGCCTCATCAGGCGACAGGATCAAACGTCATTAATTTGAAAGGTCAATCGCTGTTATGGTTTTCGAAACGTTCATGACGCTGCTCGACCCGGTGATCATTCTTTCCATCTTCGCCGGTGTCTCAGCCGGCCTGTTCGTGGGGGCGATGCCAGGCCTTACCGCCACCATGGCCCTGGCCGTGCTGCTGCCCTTTACCTTCACCCTGCCCCCACTCCACGGCCTGGTGGCCTTGGGCGCCGTCTACATGGGCGCCATCTATGGCGGTTCCTTCGCCGCTATACTGGTGAACACCCCGGGTACGCCTTCCTCCATCGCCACTGCCTTTGAAGGTTACCCCATGTCCAAGCAGGGCCGGGCCCTGGAAGCCCTCAGCATCGCTACCGTCGCATCGGCCATCGGCGGTATCGCTGGCTCCCTCTTTTTACTGCTTCTTTCGCCCCCGCTGGCGAAGCTCTCCCTTCGCTTTGGTCCCGCGGAGTACTTCTGGGTCGCCATCCTCGGTTTGACCCTGATCGCCAGTCTTTCCGAAGGATCGAGTACGAAAGGGATGATGGGCGGCGCCCTCGGCATGATCATCGGCACCATGGGTGTCGCGCCCATCGGCGGCGAGACGCGCTTTACTTTTGGCATGCCGGTGCTTCAGGGCGGGGTGGCCATGATTGTCGCCCTGATCGGCCTCTTCGTCCTTCCCGAGCTTTACACCATGGCGGCCAAGGGCAAGACGGCCCTGACGGCAGTGGAAGTCGATTCCAAGGCGCGAAGTTCGTTCTGGCGTGTGACCAAAACGGTTTTCTCCATGCCCGGCAACCTTATTCGGTCCTGCATTATTGGTGAAATTGTCGCCATCATCCCCGGTGCAGGGGGCAATGTCGCCAACCTGGTAGCCTACAACGAGGCCAAAAGGGCCTCCAAGCATCCTGAAAAATTCGGCACCGGTTTGCCGGAAGGCCTGGTGGCCACCGAATCCAGCAACAACGTCACCGTGGCCGGCAGCATGGTGCCCCTGTTGACCTTAGGCATTCCGGGAGCACCACCCGATGCGGTGATTTTAGGTGTCATGATGCTTCATGGTCTCAGACCGGGCATCGAACTGTTTACCACCAGCGGCAAATTGACCTATGGTTTTATCATCTCGATGGGATTGGCGGCCATCGCCATGGTTCCCGTGGGATTGCTAGGTGGCCGTTTAATTTACAAAGTGATCTTTAGAACGCCCGTTTACTTTCTCGTGCCCACCATCGCCATGGCGACCATGCTGGGAACCTATGCGGTGCGCAACAGCCACACGGACGTGATCATCATGCTGATCCTCGGCACCATGGGGTATCTCTTCAAGCAGATCGGGATTGCCCCGGCCCCTATTGTACTGGGGCTTATTCTGGGGACTATCGCTGAAATGGGATATGTCCAGACGATGTTGAGCGGGCAGGCCTCCCAATACCCGGCGTTGAAACTCTTCGAAAACGGATTGTCGCACATTCTAATCGGCATGATTGTATTTTCGGCGGCATGGCCCTACCTGGCGGCCCTCAAGCGGCGAATCATGAGCAAGAAGGGAGGGTCGGCATGAATAGAGAAATCAATACGGAAATCGCGAGCGGTGTCGTCGGGTTGATCCTGTCGGCGGTGTTTTTCTTCGCGTTGGAAGATATCTCCTGGATGAGCATCCTGTTCCCCAAGACGTTGGTCTATATCATGGCCCTTATCGCCTTGGCTCTGGTCGTAAGGGGGATAATCAAACCGTCTCGGGATCGTATCTTTCATGTCGGCTCCAATGTGAGATGGATGGTGACCGGTGTTCTTTTCTTTGCATGGGTGCTTTTCATGCCCGTGCTCGGCTTTTTCGTGAGTACGGTCGTGTTCATGACCATCATCGTTGGCTACCTGGCGCGGGCACGTTCCCGGGTGACCATCGGCAAGTTCATGGTCTGGATTCCCATCGTCATAGCGGAAGTAACCTTTTTCTACCTCATCTTTACAAAGGTTCTATATGTACCGCTTCCGGAAGGGATGTTCTTTTAGGCGATAGAAAAACCATCATAAAAATTTTCAGAGAATCGTAACCTTCACCAGGATGCGTCCCGTCATCCGAAGCGGGTGGAATGCGCCCCGACCTAAACACTTACGGCCATAAACGGGGGGCTGCGGCAAGATGGGTGCAGCCAGATATTGATCAGAAAATGCCGGTATCGGCCTTTGGCGGTGCGATTCAAATATAACTTAAAATGCACGAGGAGTCTCACATGCAACGCGACGATATGGTGACGGCCATGACGGACATTATGGCGAACTTCACCAACTACCTCGGGAAACATCTTCCTGACGACATCATGGCGAAACTGGGTCAACTGCGATCCGCCGAGGAGAAGCCGCTGGCCAAAGTGGTCTATGATTCCATGTTCGAGAATCTGGCCCAGGCGGACGCCCTAGACCGTCCCTGCTGTCAGGATACCGGCGTGATCCAGTTTTTCATCAAGGCGGGTGCCGATTTTCCGCTCTTATCGGACGTCAGAGAAATCCTTGACGAGGCCGTTCGCCGGGCGACCCGGGCCGCGCCCCTGCGGCACAACGCGGTGGAGATTTTCGAGGAAAAGAATACCGGCAATAACACCGGAGAACGCATCCCCTGGATTGACTGGGAGATCGTTCCCAACGACTCGGGCATCCACCTGGACGTCTACATGGCCGGTGGGGGCTGCAGCCTGCCGGGGCAGGGTAAAACTCTCATGCCGGCTGCCGGCTACGAGGGAGTGGTCCAGTTTGTTTTCGACGTCATGACCTCCTATGGGGTCAACGCCTGTCCGCCCCTTTTGGTGGGCATCGGAATCGGCGGTTCCATTGAAGTTGCTGCCAACCTCTCCAAAAAGGCCCTGTTTCGCCCCATTGGTTCGCGGCATCCGGATCCCCGGGGAGCGGAGATGGAGCGATTGATTGAAGACGGGCTCAACGAGATCGGTATTGGCCCCCAGGGGGTGTCCGGTACGGATTCCGTCATGGGGGTGCATATCGAGAAGGCGGCCAGGCATCCATCAACCATCAGTGTCGCGGTATCGGTGGGGTGCTGGGCGCACCGGCGCGGCGCGATACGCATCAACGCCGACATGAGCTATGAGATTCTTTCCCACAAGGGGGTGACGTTGTGAATAAAATTTTGAAAACGCCTATTCAGAGCGAAGACGTCGAAAATCTGAAGATCGGCGACATTGTGTTTCTTGACGGCTATCTGGTGACGTGTCGCGACATGGCGCATCGTCGGCTGATCGATATGGGGATGGAGTTGCCGGTGGAACTCGAGGGGTTGGCGATCCTGCATGCGGGCCCTATCGTGGCCAAAGACGGTGACGGCTGGAAGATCGTATCCATCGGTCCGACCACGAGTATGCGCATGGAGGTTCACGAAAAGGAGTTCATCAGACAGACCGGTGTCAAGCTGGTGGTCGGCAAAGGCGGCATGGGGCCGGAAACCGTGGCGGGATGTGCGGCCCACAAGGCGGTGCACGCGGTTTTCCCCGGCGGATGTGCCGTACTCGCAGCCAGCCGGGTTGAAAAAATCGAGCGCGTCGAGTGGCTGGATTTGGGAATGCCGGAAGCCTTGTGGGTTACGAAGGTCAAGAATTTCGGCCCGCTGATTATATCCATAGACACCCACGGCAATAATCTTTTCGACAGGAACAAGGCCATCTACAATGAGAGAAAAGGCCCCATTGTCGAAAAGATTTGCGAACAAGTGAAATTCATCAAATAGCCAGACAATTGGCGGAGGATCTCCCATGAAAATTCTGGATATCATCGACGGCGTCTTCCCCATCTCTTCGGCCATAGAAAATGCCTATATTTCCTTTGCCGAAATGACGTGCTCGGCGGTGGCCGTGGTGACCGATCAGTTTCGCAACGGGGAGCGCGTGGTTGGGTTTGGATTCCATTCCAACGGTCGGTACGATCAGCAGGGGATACTGCGCTCCCGCATGATCAAACGCCTTAATCAAGCCGGCGCGCAGGGATTTCTGAACGCCGAAGGCACCAACGTCGATCCCTTTAAAGCCTGGCAGGTGATGATGGCCAACGAAAAACCGGGGGGTCACGGTGAAAGATCGGTGGCCGTGGGAACCTTGGATATGGCCATGTGGGACCTTGCCGCGAAACTGGAAGGCAAACCCCTCTATCGATTGCTGGCTGAGCAATACCGTGACGGGATCAGCGACGACAGCGTATATGTGTACGCTGCCGGCGGGTATTACTATCCCGAGAAGGGGATCGAAGGCCTGACCGAGGAGATGCAGGGCTATCTGGACCTTGGGTATGACACCGTCAAGATAAAAATCGGCGGCGCGATGCTTGCCGAGGATTGCCGCCGCATCGAGGCCGTGCTCGCTTTGCTTGAATCCGGTCAAACGCTCGCCGTGGACGCCAACGGGCGCTTTGATCTGGCCCTGGCATTGGAATATACCCAAGCGTTGAACCGGTATGACCTCAAATGGTTTGAGGAACCGGGGGATCCCCTCGACTTTGAACTCCTTGCCGAGGTCGCCGCTGCAAGCCGCAATCCCATCGCCACCGGCGAGAATTTGTTTTCCATGCAAGACGCCCGCAATCTTATCCGCTACGGCGGCTTGCAGCCTGAGCGTGACATTCTGCAAGTCGATCCGGCGCTGAGTTACGGCCTCGTTGAATACCTTCGTTTTTTAAGGATGCTCACGGATAACGGCTGGTCCCATCGCAGCTGTATTCCCCATGGCGGGCACCAGTTTTCCCTCCATCTGGCCGCAGGATTGGGGCTGGGCGGAAATGAATCCTACCCTGGTCTATTCTTCCCATTCGGAGGCTTCGCTGACGACACCCATATAAAGAGGGGACGAGTAGAATTGGCGGATGTACCCGGCATAGGCATCGAGCAGAAGAAGGAACTGATGCCGCTTTATCGCCGCATGCTGGCGGATCATGGTTGGTAATCCGCTGGTCTTTCGATGGTTGAAACTGTTTTTAGTTTTGAATGCGGATTTTTAACCGTTTTTTGAGCTATATACACATTTTTTGGAAAACAGCCCTCATTTTGCGTGTATTATAATTCAATATTCAATTTTCTTGATAAAATTCCAATTTATAACTATATTTTGAAATAAAGGCTATTTTATAATCTATTTTTGAGCCTTGTAACCATTTTTTGAGGTGCAATAACTTTGGAAACGGCACAGAACCGGCCGGCGGGCTATGCGTATCTGATCGAGCAGTACGACTTGAGCGCTCTGCCGAACTGGCACTCGTCCTACGTCAGCTCGACAGGGACACTGCGATCGACCATTCAGGATGGGCAGGTGGAATCTATCTATCCCCAATCCTATTGGCCTGGAGAAGGAACGGGCGATCACCTGGAGTTCGCCCTCAAATATGATGGCATCAACTTAGGAACGTTGTCGGCCCTTTTCGATGTGGCCCCGGTAGACGAAATAGTGGCCTGGATCAGCTCGAAACCGACCGGAAAATACGCCCGCAAGATCTGGTTCCTGTATGAATTTCTGTCCGGACGGGAGCTCCCACTGACGAATCTGACCAAGGGGAATTACGTAGAACTACTGGAATCGGACCGCTACTACACCGCAACGCCCGGTCGCCGGATGCGGCGTCAGAGGGTCATCGACAATCTGCTGGGCGGGAAAGATTTTTGTCCCATTATCCGACGCACCGAAAAACTTGTTGCCATGGAGGGAATCGACCTGCGGAAACGATGCGAAGAGGTCGTGACCTCCTATCCACCAGAGCTTCTCAGGCGAGCACTGAGCTATCTTTATAACAAAGAGACCAAATCCTCATTCGAGATCGAAAACATCAAGCCAAGTGCCTCCCGGACGGAGAAATTTATCGGTTTGCTGGAGATTGCCGAACACAAAGACTTTTGCGAGAAACCTCTCCTGATCGACGTGCAGAACCTCATCGTCGATCCCCGGTTCCGGGACGCGGACTATCGGGCCAACCAGAACTACGTCGGTCAGACGATTGCCTACCAGAAACAGCTCGTTCATTATGTCTGCCCGAAGCCTGACGATCTCCCTGAGCTGATGGCGGGACTGATCACAGCCCACCAGATAATGAAGGAGGCCGCTGTCCCCTCCATCATCCATGCCGCCGCCGTTTCCTACGGCTTCGTCTTCATACATCCGTTCGAGGACGGCAACGGCCGTATTCACCGTTTTCTCATCCACAACATTCTGTTCCTACACGGGGCGATCCCGAAAGGGCTCATGTTCCCGGTATCGGCCGCCATGCAAAAAAACCCGGCACTTTATGGTCACTCCCTGGAGTCGTTCTCAAACTCGCTAATGCGAATGATCGAATACGACCTGGACCATCTTGGCGAAATGACCGTTCAGGGCGAGACCGGGCGCCTGTACCGGTATATCGACATGACCGCTCAGGCGGAGTCGCTGTACGATTTCGTTAAACTTACAATCGAACAAGAGCTGGTGGAAGAACTCGATTTTCTGGCGAAATACGACAGGACGAAGCAGGCTATTCAGGAAATCGTTGATATGCCTGACCGTCTCATCGATCTTTTTATTCAGCTCTGCCTGCAAAACAATGGTCGTCTTTCTGCGAGGAAGAGGGAATCGCATTTCGCTGTTCTAACCGACGACGAGTTGACCCGTATGGAAAACGCTGTCCGGGAAGGATACGCGAGGAGCTAAGTTTTCAGGATGTGAATCTTCTATTCGTCCAAACTTGGCCTTTGGTACCTATTTTGATAAATCGACAATACTGTTGAGTTATCAATTGTAATTGGTATATTCCAGTAAAGAACAGATTGAGGTGGTTATGGCACGTAATCCCAAACTTTAATCGGATCGCTTTTCGTGGACTAGTCTCAATCTATTACCATTGAACTCTATGGCTCACCGATGAAATTCAAAAAAAATAATGCATTATTCATTTCCATTCTATTTGGCGCATTTATACTTGTTGCATATGGGTGTGGTGGGAAAAAAATAAATGTTCAAGATTTACTTAATCAACCTGTTAAGAATGCGGGTAATTTTAATCAAAGTAAAAAATACATTAAGGCCGGGATTACTTTTGTTTATTTAACGGGTACGCCTTATGATATAGGTTTCGCTCATGGCAAATTATGTAAAGATGAGATTATAAATTTCAACCGCTATTGTTGGGATGCATATGATAAGCTTAAAAACACTCCAGATGGAAAATGGCTCCCATTATCAAGAAGCTTAGAGAAATATATTCCTGAAGAATACATTGCTGAAATGAAGGGAATCGCTGACGGTGCAGGTATTGAATATGACAAAATTCTCTTTTTAAATACGCTTGTAACTATTTCTGAACACAGTAAGTGTTTTGCATTTTCGTTTAATCAGACAGAATCAAACATTATCACCGTTAGGCAAATTGATATCAGCAATAGGATCCCCTTGTGGAAGAAGATGATCCTATACATAATTAAACCGCAAAACGGTTACGGATTTGCAGCACTGTTGAATCCAGGATGGGTTTCCGGCGAAACTGGAATGAATGAAAAGGGGATCACTGTCTCGGAAAATAATATCCATATTCAACAAACCCAATGGGATGTAATGCCCATTGATCAGCTATCGAGAAAATTGTTGCAATATTCAAAATCAATCGATGATGTTGGAATGATTTTAAGAAATCAAAAGACGTATCCTGCAAAGCTAATTTTTGTCTCAAGCAAAAAAAGCGCATCAATCTTTGAATTTGCCAACAAGGAAATCGCAAGCATCAATATGAAAAACGGTTATTTGGCAATGGCCAATCATGCCTGCATGATCCCTTCTAAAAACATTAGATCTCATTCGGAGAAAAGATTAGACTTTGCAAATCAGTTTTTGAAAGAAAATTTGGAAGATATGGATATTGAAAAAGCGATCCAACTTGCCAGAACCTCCAGAATCAGCTGCCGCTGGAATCCATTTTCTCATAACCGTCAATCCATTATTTTTTCACCAGCGACCCTCGACTTCTGGATTGCGATTCCAGCGGAATCAAATTACATCCCGGCGAGTTACGGCCCTTATGTTGGATTTAATCTGTTGCAGGAGCTTTATGGCACGGGTCATGATCCAAACCCGAAGTCTATTCCTTCGTACTAATTAGCTTTTTAGAACTCGCCTGATTGGAAGAGCCGTGACAGATAAACTAATGCTATAAATCGATGGCTATATGCTTCGCAAAAATATTTGGATACCTCCAACCTACCTGCAATCCGGCTCGATTACGTATAGCTGCTATTAATGCGTAACTGCCTCTGACTATGAATGCAAATTGATAGGCAGAACTTATCTGCTATTTACCCACAGCAACAAATGTTTATCTGAAAATACCGCTACTCAAGCAGATGATTTACAGGAGAGCCTTACTCGGTGAAATGAGTAAGATATTTTTATGGAAGGGCGTATGTCCCCCGAATGCCGGACCATCGACAAGAGCTCTATATTATTGACTATATTCACCTTGATATAGGCCCTATAATCTTATTTTTGATACCAAAAACGCTTATATAGAAAAAGGGCATGGCACGCTCCAATCCGACCTGATCCCCCTTGTGCAACATGCCCGGAGCTATGGAGGTTTCGGTCAGCGATGAAGCATTTCATTGCCAGCCGGGGGCTGGCTTGATAGCAAAGTTGCCGTCCACCTCAAACGCCGAGCCATTCTTTGGCTTCGGCGATGTTGTGAAACGTCCTGTATTCGATTTGCAGCTCTTCTATCTCGGAGTAGATTTCTCTCATCCTACTCAGGCCGAACGCCAAATCCTTATCTGCTACGAACGCTGTCTTGCCCCCCGCTCGCATCCCTGCGATCTGTTTGGTCCGTTGGGTGTCCAACTGAATGAGATCAGCTGTAATCTCGGATAGATCCGCATCATAGAGATCCCAGAGATGCAGTGACGTGACTGTTCCGGCATAATAATTTGTTCGCCATTCCTTGAAATCATTCCGAATCAGCTTTCCCTGTGCTTTGAAAACGGTCAGGTTTTTATCAAGGTAGAACGTTGTTTCGATGGTTCCCATTGCAGGTTATTCCTCCACCGTCAGCCATTCAATAGCGGCATCATAGTCGAAAAACTGCTTGAACCGGAAGCCTTGGGCTTCCATGCAAGATTTGAAAAGTTGGGCGAACCGGACACGCTCTTCCGAATTCGGTATGAGGAAAGCGATTTTGTTATCGAAATTGGACCTGAGGGTCGCACATGTCGATGCGATTTGCATCAGGTCGAGCATCTCGGGTTTGGTTTCCGTTTCTCTCATGTCCATAAGGATATTGTAACTCTTGTGGGTACTGACAGACCATGCCAACTCACGGACCAGTTTGAGTGAGCGTTCCGTGTAGAGTCCACCAACCACGGTCCGATGGATGATTTTGTTGTCGTCGTCGATCTTGATATCCAATGCCATCATCCCGTAAAATCAAGCCATTGTTTGGCTTCGTCGATATTGGTAAATGTTTTAATCGATATGGGCGTATCCTCAATTTCACCATAAGTTTCTCGCATTCGGGCTAACCCCTTCGCAAGGACGTTGTCACCTACCACTACAGCAGTTTTGCCGCCTTCTCGTCGTCTGTCAGAAAGGTTTTTTTTATGAGACTGGCATGAGTCGCAACGCTTTTACTTGGGATCTCTGAAAGGTCTGTTTCACTGATATCCCACAGGATTAGTTTGGTAGGCTCACCAGCGTAGTAACTTGTCCTCCATTCCCTGAAATCGTCCTCAGCCATCTTGCCAGTTGCTTTGACGACGGTCAGGTCCTTGGTGAGGTCGTATGTCGTTTCAATGGTTCCCATGCAGTCCAGTCATGATGTTTAGGATTCTCAGAGGGTGCTTTGAGCGCCCAGATAGTGATTTTAAGCGGTAATAGTCGTGCCGGTCAACCATCCCTATCGTCAGGAAACTCCATATCAGGATATAATTCCCGGGCACATTTCGGGCACAGGCTATGACTGAATTGGGCATCGGACCGGTCCTGTATATATTCCTCGATCTGCTGCCAGTACCCCTTGTCATCCCGGATGTTTTTGCATTGGGCGCAAATCGGAATAAAACCCCGTAGCGTTTTGATCTCAGCCAAAGCGCTCTCAAGTTTGGCAATTATGGCATTCTTCTCCGACTCGGCGTCTTTTAAATCCGTGATGTCCCGCATAAAGCTAACGATTGTTTCCACCGCATCGCTCTTGTCGAATTCAGGCGTAACGACCGCTTGATAAACCCTTTCGCCTTTGTTTGCTGTGCGAAAATTGAATTCAAACGTCTGCGGGGCTTTGTTCCGGAAAACGCTTTCATGCTTTTCGCGCCAGAAAGCGCATAAATCCTCCGGCATACCGATCTCTTCATTTGTCTTTCCCAAATACTGATCGGGGGAAAAGCCCGTGGCCTCGTAAAGGGCGGGATTCGCAAAAATATGTCGAAGATGTTTATCGATTCTGACAACAGCATCCTGTGTATTGTTCAATACGGAGGACATATTCCGTTCACTTTTCTGTAAAGCCTCCTCGGCAATCTTTTTTTCAGTGAGATCGTGAATTGCGGTCACTCTGGCCGGGCGTCCCTCGTATTGAATCGGTTGACCATGTACTTCAACATAAATTACGGCGCCATCCTTTGTGAGCGCCTTGTGATCGTAAGGCTTTTCGTATCCAGAGCGAATATTTTCCGATACAAGGGCTCGGTCCTCCTCAGCCACCAGTTCGATGGTTTCTTTGCCAATCAATTCATCATTCGTATAGCCAAAAATATCGGCAAATTGGCGATTATAATCGACAATCTTGCCTTGCTCGGTTATCGCGATACCTTCAAAGGCCGCATGGTAAAAGCTCTTCAAGCGATTTTCACTTTCCTTGAGCGCTTCCTCGGCCTGCTTGCGCAATGATATGTCACGGATATATTCCACGGCCCCTTTCAAATTATTGTCCTCATCGAACAAAGGAAAGGCGTAAACTTCCAGTACCCCGATTTCCTTTCCGTCCTTAACATACGGAACTTCCTGCATTTCGAGCTTGCGGGTATGGATAGATTGAAGGGTTGGGCAGTCCTTGCAGGGTTGTTGAATACCGCGATAGATTTCGTAACACTTTTTATTTTCTATCGGTACATGGGGGGCATACATGGTTTGCATGGTTTTGTTGGCGTGTACGATGGTCAAATCGGGATTAAGCACGCATATGCCGTCTTGAATCGAATCTAAAATAGACGCCAGAAAACGCTCATTTTCCCGAATGGCCGCTTCTGCCTGTTTTTGTTTGGTAATGTCCCTGGCGAAGACAGCGATACGGGAAACGTTTCCATCCGGATCAACAATAGGATAGACATTGTTGTCGAGAATGATCCCTGAACGTTCATCCTCAAATCGAATCGCCTTTTTGCTGCGAATGGCTTCGTCAATGATTTTTTTCCTTGACCTTGCAAGGTCGGGGGGGACCAAGTCATAGCTGCGTTTACCGATGAGTTTCTCGATCGGCTCGCCTAGTCTTTCGGCCGTGACGTCATTCATTGTGATGATCGTACCATCCGGTTTGATCAGAAAGGCGGATTCAGTTGTGGCATTGAGAAGCGCGACAGCCGTATCTTCACTCTTTTTAAAGTTGTCTTCGGCGATTTCCCGTCCGGCGATTTCCGTTTTCAATTTTCGATTGGCGTAATAGAATAGCAGGATTATGATCGTTAATACGCTTGATACACCGAGAACCCATTTGACGATATCGACCGCACGAATTCCGTGTTCGTACCTCACCGCAAGATATTTATTGCGGATCCTTAATCTCTCATCAGGGGAAATGGAAGCGAGCCCTTTGTTTAAAATACGGCTCAATTCGGGCCAGTCGTTTCGGATCCCCATGGAAAACACGTGATCTTCCATTTTAGAGGGTGCCGCAACCCTGAGATTGAGCAATCCGTTTTGCAGGATAAGATAAGAGCCTACCGCCAAGTTGCCGATGTAAGCATCGGCCTCGCCCATTGAAACCGCGTTAAGGGATTCCGCGTCCGTAGCGAAAGGCAGCAGACTTATATCAGCATGGTTCTGTTTGATTTCCTGATGAACCACACTTCCTCTCTGAAGTGAAACGACTTTACCTGACAAATCCCTCACGTCTGAAATAAACGGGCCATCATCCCTGGTGAAAATGACGCGGGGTGTCCGGTTATATTCATTCGTAAAAGCAATCGCCATTGCGCGTTCCGGCGTGCGCATCATCGTTGCAATTAAATCAGGGCCCCGATGCTGTTTCAATCCTTCCAATGCCTCGGTAAAAGGCTGGGTTGTAATGTCGTATTGGAAATTGACACCGGTGCGCTCGGCTATCAATTGAAGGTAGTCGAAACACACGCCGGTGGGCTGCCGGTCATTTTTAACAATGAAAAAGGGCGGAAAATGAACAACGCGGACGCGAATGGCATGCTTTTTGGCAATCCAGGCCTGCTCTGCCGGGGTCAACGCAATTCGAGGGTTAGATTCGGCACAAACCAGGTGGGGATTAACAGCAATCAGGGCCGCCAAAAAAACAAGAACCCACGGCATGGCTCGAAAAGTACGCAATACATTATGATTTGCATTTGTCATTTTTGCAAATATTCGGAAGGGTTATAATCGATGCAGCGTTTTTTTAGCAAGGGAAATGCCGGCTTTGACATTAATCCTTTTTCTCACAAAAAATATTTCGGCGCAACGGGTGCTATGCATCGCCTATCGATAGCAGGGCGGCATTAAACAGACGGAAAGGATGCCTACAGGCGGTATGATTGCCCTGCCTGCTTTTGCTCATCCGATATATCGACAAGCATATCGCAACGGGATAAATAGGCTATCGGTCCATTTTACGAATAGGATTAACACTATTTATGGGTTGCCAGAATACATCATAGCAACCGGAGCGGGAACAGGCATTGATTTAGGTCAATTAAAATAAGATCAGAATAACTTGTTAATCCAGAATGCTGAATTGTCAGCAGAATCCAGGATGAGATTGCACAACCTCAAAATTAGGATTTTTCGACTGAGATCAAGGCGTGGCCGGGTATTCCCGCAAAGCGGGACTTCCCATCTGATTGAGCCTTCAGCGGTGGGTGCAACGCGCATAGGCTCCCGAAGGAAGTGCCTATGGGGTACATACGCATATATGTCGAGGCCTTGAGACGAGGGCACAACGCCGATATCGGGCGAAAAGACTTTTTTGAGATGGCTTCTATTGGCAACAGTCCGTAGTGGGCTATCGTTTGGCCATTAGCTTCAGTATCAAAACATGTCGATCCCGATATGAATACCTCAAGTGTTTGGTCGTACTTTTTTGCTTAGCAGAATACGACTTTTCCCGGTTCTGAAGTTGTATCTTTTTTTGCTTCTCGACACCTGAATGAAGATCAGGCAGGCCAGCGGCAACTAGAAAAAATATCATAGGTAAACATGCAACCGTAATGACTCCGGTCCATATTCCATAAATGTCAGCAATTTTCCCGATTATCGGGGTAGCTGCGCCCCCAATCGAAATGGCAACGCCCAAGGTGATACCAGAAGATAATCCAACCCGATTCGGAAGATAACTTTGTCCCAGGACAATAGACGGACTGTATGAAGCATATAGAATCAGCCCGATAGGAAACATAAGAAGTAAGGATATAAGGGCGCTATTGACCAGGCAGAAGATCGGTAAAAGCACCGCCAATCCTGAAAAGCCGAATAAGAGTATCTTTTTGGGCCCATATTTATCCGCAAGACTACCGCCAATCAGGTTGCCGAGTATTCCCGATGCGGCAAAAGTCGTGAGCGCAATCGATCCCATCATTTTGGATTGATGCAAATAACTGATCCAGTAAATCGGTATAAACGTGTTTAAACCATAAAATATTATGGATCGGCCGATGATAACAACGGTCAACCGCATAAAGGCCCACCAATTTTCTTTGGCTTCCTTTCCTGAAAAGCTGTAATTCCTGAAATTGTTTTTTCGGACAATCGATTTAAAGTTCGGATACTGGGTTGTCATAAATACGGCCATGACTGAAACCGGCAAAATAAGGATAATTGTACCTTTCAAATCCCACTGAATAAGTGCCGCCGTAATCAGAAAAGGACCGATTGCAAAACCTATGGTTCCGCCAACACCAAAAATGCTCATGGCCGTATTTTTTTGGTTTCCCGCTTCAAAATTTACCAGGCGTGCGGCTTCTGGATGATAAGCGGCGATGCCAATGCCACTGGTAACCGCCAGCACCATTATCAGCTGGTAGCTTTTGCATAACCCTGTCAGGCCCAGACCAACCCCGGCCAGTATAAAACCAATGGACAGAAGCCAGGGTTTTGAAAAGCGGTCGGCGGCATAGCCGAACAACGGCTGGATAATACTCGATGCTAAATTAGCGGCAAACACAATACTTGCCGCGGCCGTATAAGAAAGATCATAAGCGGCTATAAAGAATGGCAGCATGGCGGGCAGCGCGCCCTGATTGATATCCGTTATCAGGTGGCCTAACGACAATATCCAGATTGATCTGTTCTTCATGGCAGCATCCAAAATTGATTGGTCTCAGTGTTTATTGACGGTAATACGAAAATATAGATATATCTTGCGTTATGAGGACAAAAAATATCGAGAATGGGACAAGGGGTGTGGATTCTGACCCTCAAGATATGATGAACGCCACTCGCCCCGTTGTGGGACTGGCCAAAGAATTCCCCTCGGGGTATCTTATCGCGTCACATCGGCATACGCGATCGCAACTGTTGTATGCCTCCACCGGGGTCATGACCGTAATGACAGATGAGGGCATTTGGGTCGTTCCGCCGCTTCGGGCCGTATGGATACCGGCTCAAACGCAGCACCAAATCAAAGCGTCCGGAAATTTGTCAATGCGGACGCTATACATTGACCCTGAGCATTGCGATGGAACACCGGAGCATTGTTGTGTGGTTACCGTCTCGCCTTTATTGAAAGAACTCATTTTACACGCCGTCAAGATGCCGACCGATTACCCCCTGGATAGTCCGGAAGAACGCATCATGCGCGTCATTTTAGATCAAATTCAGCATTTGGACGTAAAGCCATTGAGCCTGGCAATCCCAAAGGAGCCCCGACTCAATAAAATTTTTCGGGAGTTATCCGAAAACCCGGGGAACAAAAGAACACTTGAAGAGTGGGGCAAGTTGGTGGGGGCCACGCGGCGGACATTGACGCGGCTTTTTCATTCAGAAATCGGGATGAGCTTCGGGCAGTGGCGGCAGCAGATCCGGATTCTTGAATCTCTCCGGCGGCTGGCTGTGAATGATCCTGTGACGACAGTCGCTTTGGATCTGGGTTATGACAGTCCGAGTGCATTTATTTCCATGTTCAAAAAAGCACTCGGTAAAACTCCCGGTCAATATTTTTCGGCTTGATTTAGATATGTGAACTACGACCAGTAGTGCTCGGGTATGGAAAATTCAAAAGGGTGAGGATTACCGAATGGAATCCTTGCTCTCTTTTATTGGCTTGAGAATGATGTGATTGTCAGTCCTTATCTGCAATTTGCCCAGTCGGAATAGGCATTCCATCCGGAAAAAAATAGCCGTCATCCAACCTATTTTTTCATAACTCTGTCTTTGGACCATTTTCGACTGTACTTCATTACCAAAGCCGGCCTTATACAGAATATCGCGAAGGAATCGAGCCTGTCGAAAATCAAACTTCCTGCGCTGCCAATTAGCTTTTCGGATTCAAAAAAGGCACCCTTGCTGCCGGGGAGGAGCTGCTGATGAACAGCCTCGGGAAATTTTGTGTGAAAAAAGCAGAGTGGTTTGACACGAACGCGGTCCCGGATCTGATATTTATTGCCATCTCAGGTTAAGGGCCGATGGCCATCCTCACGAAACGTATGAACTCATGCGTTCCCCCCTGGTCCTCGCATCATTTTTTTACGAAATATAGCACAAAATAATAAGTTGATTTTTAGCGATGAATTTGTCATTGGAATCCGTTATTCTGCGATACCCCGAAAAGGGTGGATGTTTATTGAACTATTACAGTGCCGTAGCGCCACAAGGCGCTACTTGGCAAGTGTTTGAAACGACTTGATAAATTTTAGGAGGCTATTCAATGCGCAATATAAGAATTGCCATTGCCGGGGTCGGTAATTGCGCGAGTTCTTTGATACAAGGAATTGAATATTACAAGCATAAGCCTGCCGGCCAAGCTGACGGGTTTATGCATTGGGAGATTGGCGGGTACAGGCCCTGTGACATAGAGGTCGTTGCCGCTTTCGACATTGACCAGCGCAAAGTGGGGTTGGATGTTGCCGAGGCAATTTTTCAACCACCCAACTGTACGACAATTTTTTGTCCGGACATTCCGCATTGCGGGACCGTCGTGAACATGGGACCTGTCTTGGATGGCTTTAGCAGCCATATGATGCAGTATGAGGAGAAGGTTCGTTGTGTGCCCGCGGCGCATGCCGAACCTTCCAAAGAGGCAGTTGCCGAGATTCTCAAAGCGTCGGGTGCTGACATGCTGCTCAACTATATGCCGGTCGGTTCGGAAAAAGCTACCGCATTTTATGCCGAATGCGCCCTCATGGCCGGAATCGGCTTCATCAATAATATGCCCGTTTTTATCGCCAGCAATCCTGAATGGGGCCAGCGGTTTGCCGATCGGAACATACCGTTGATCGGGGACGATATTAAATCCCAGCTTGGTGCTACGATTGTCCATCGGGTGTTGACCAATCTTTTCCAACGCCGGGGCGTCAAACTGGATCGAACCTACCAATTGAACACCGGGGGCAACACGGATTTTCTGAACATGCTGGACCGCAGCCGGTTGGTATTGAAAAAAATATCCAAAACGGAATCCGTCCAGTCGCAGATAACCGGCGAACAATTACCTGATGACGATATCCACATTGGACCCAGCGATTGGGTTCCATGGCAAAAGGACAACAAAGTCTGCTTTATCCGTATGGAAGGGCGACTGTTCGGCGAATCACCGGTTAATATTGAAATGCGACTGTCTGTCGAAGATTCTCCAAATTCAAGCGGCGTTGTTATCGATGCGATCCGATGCTGTAAACTCGCCCTCGACCGCGGGCAGGGCGGGGTTCTCTCCTCACCCTCGGCATATTTTATGAAGCATCCTCCGCAGCAATACACGGACGATCAAGCCTATGATATGACGGAAGCATTTATCGCCGGGAAACGGAGCCACTGATCGGCATGGAGGATCATTCTGTTACAGAGGGGTTTGCCCTTGAAACCCAGGAAGGGTTGATTTTCACGGTTAAGGGGTGTGTCCATCCGGAAGATCGGTGGTTTGCCTACCTTCGTTATCTGCCGGACCAGTCGGGTGATCGCCGCCGCAACGGCATGGTCTATCGGCGCATTTACCAGTTCGCCGACCAGAACACCATTTTGTCCCGGCACTACCCCTGGTACCTTGGAGAGGATCCCTGCCTTGGTATAGCCGTCCAATGGGTTGAAAAAAAACGGGTTAAAAAAATCTATGACCCGGTTCAGCGCCTGGCCGACATGACAGCCACGCAGCCCCGGGATACGGTCGAGGAGGCTGTTGTCGATTTTGGTGGCTGGCTCCAGAAGACAGCCGGTATTTCCAAAGGCCATCTCGGTATATCGGGATCGGCGCTTTTTGCCTTGCATCGCCCCGAATCCGATCTCGATTTTGTCGTCTATGGGGATAAACCCTCCCGGATGTTGCACAAGGCATTGACGCTCGTTTTAGACAACCGGTCTCAAGACGCGGTGCGCCGATTGCGTCAGGAGGAACTGACCCGTCTGCACGAGGCCCACGCGAAGGATACGCCCCTGAGTTTTGCAACGTTTGCAATGCAGCAAAACCGGAAGGTCAATGAGGGGACGTACCGGGGAATGCCCTATTTTATCCGGTTTATCAAAACCCCTGAAGAGGCCGGCCAGCGTTATGGCGACGCCTGTTTCCAGCAACTTGGGTCGGTCACGATTCGCGCCAGGGTAGTCGATGACCGGGATGCGATTTTTACCCCCTGCACCTATGGCATCGACCAGGTTGATTTTGTTCAAGGCAAGCAAACAGCATGCTTGAAAGAGATTGTGTCTTTCCGCGGCCGGTTTACCGACCAGGTTCATATCGGAGAACGGGCAACGGCCCGCGGCAGTCTTGAACGGGTGACGCCGCATTCCGGCCCGGCCTACAGCAGGGTGGTGATTGGCGGCACCGTTGGTGATTATTTGATGCGTTCCGACGATTGACATAAGGGACATTACAGGATGAATGACAAGAATGCCGGCTCGGTTTCGCAAGAGGCCAGCCATACGGCCAAGGGGCCTTTGCCTGACAAGTGTAACCGACCGGGGGATCGTGACTTTTTCCGTACCCGGGAGGGGATGTTTTTCTGTGTTGCCGGTCATTTGCATTCGCCGGAACGGTACACGGCCTATCTGAAATATTCACCGGATTCCAGGGGTAAGTGGCAAAACGGTGCGGTGGCCTATCGCCGTGAGTTGCCCTATTACCACGTCCGCAATGTGGCCCATACGCTGGAATACCTTCAGGCGAACTTCCCCGATTACGTGGCTGACTGTCCGGTAAGGGGAATCCGTTTTTCACTGATCCCCCGGTCATCCGTTGTTGCGTATTACGACCCCCAGAGCCGATTGGCATCAATCATGAAAAACCCCGGGGACGCCTTGGAACAGGAAGCCGCTGAACTGGTCGGCCATTTGAGTGAACTGGCATCGATTCGACGGGATGCCTTTGGACTGACCGGCTCTATTCTTATCGGGATGCACAACCTAGAGTGGTCGGATATCGATCTGCTGGTTTATGGACGGGACAACGCGCGTTTGTTGAAGCAGGCTATTATTCGTAACCAGGGGGTAGCCCCCATCGGCCAACCGGATTACGAACAGCGCTTGAAATGGTCCCGGCGGGTAGCGGAAAGATTCCCGCTGTCCGTTGACGAGGCCTGGGCGATCTCCGGAGGAAGATGGAACTATGGCTATTTCGGGAAGCGCTATTTTTCAATCCACCCGGTTCGGTCGGATGCGGAGGTTTCCGAGCAATATGGCGACCATATCTATCGCAGCGTCGGCGAAGCGACGATAAGGGCGATGGTGGTGCGGAAGGATGACGCTATTTTTCTTCCGGCGACCTACGGTGTGGACAATGTCGAGGTTTTGTTCGGACAGGCGGATGCGACCCAAATTGCTGAAATTGTTTCCCACGAGGGGCTGTTTTGCGACATTGCGGATGAGGGGTGTCGAATCGAAGCGGCCGGTCAGGTTGAAACCATCGATGGCAAACCGGGAAGACTGATTGTGGGTGCGGCAAGTCAATGCCGCCGGGAATATATCCGGCCTGTTTGATCCATTGAAAAAGTGGGTGGCTATCGTAATGACGCGGTATTGCGGTGGGGAGCCGTCCCTGAGCGACGCCTCGGAAACCGTTTGAACCGGGGGGTAGAGGAAAATCAAAAGGTGAAAAAACTTGAACGGCTGGGAATGAAGCAGGGATGGGTTTATGAGACGATTATCTCAACCGGTCGCTACCGTTTGCCGCATGCCGCCCCCTTTGGCATCTGGACCGATGATTACATCACCATCAAATCCAATTTTTATAAAGGATCCAAAACGTTAGATAATATTTTGTCTTTTCGGAATTATGCCGTCAATCTGCCGCGGGATACACGGCCTTTCTATACGGCCTTGTTTGAAGAAGAGCAGATGGCCTTTTTGCGTTCCCGGAAAATCGATGCGCCTGTGATGGATCATTCGGCGGCATGTTTGGAGTTGACGGTTAAAGGGATCGAAGAAAAGGAAACATCATTCGTGATAGAGGGGTCTGTCGTCCATTCCCGGATGGGGGAAGGTGTTTGCCTTTTTAACCGGGCTCAGAGTTTGGTGATGGAAAGCCTTGTTATGGCAACACGCATTCATCACATGAGCCCGACGGTCGCGGAGGCCCGTTTAAACGAAAACCTGCGGGTGATCCGAAAGGTGGCCCCTGATTCGGATTTTCAGACCATGGCGGAGTCCATGCAGAAAAAGCTGGGTCTGCCCTGCTAGCCGACACGTTTTTCCTACATTCCCGTTGCCGACATCTTCTGTGGGCATTCCGGATTTGTCTTATCCAGGCAAACGCTTGCACCGTGGTTGCTGCAGGCGGACACCGTTACACAACCGGTGATGCCCTGTCGCTTGAAAAATGCCCGGGTACCTTGCGCGATGTTTTCCGCATCGTCGGATTTCGCAAGACCGTATAACGCCGGCCCCCATGAACTTTGCCCTGCGCCAAAAGACCCGGCCTCCATCATGTGCCGAATGATGGATTCCGCTATGGCCTCTTTAAAAATGCCCCCCTGGGAGTTTTGGAAATAGAGGCCATTTTTCTGGTCGATGTCCATAAGGGCACTGCCAAAGGCCTCGATATCCTTCTCGATGAGGGACGGCATCAGTTTCATCAGTGTGAGGTGGCTTATTTCGCCTGCGATTTTTTCCGAGGGCTTGACGGACTGGATCGCCTGGTATTCTCTTTTTCCCGACAGCCCCTTGTCGGCTTTGGGCACGGCAATCACAAAACACCATTCTTCCGGGAATGGGTGATGAAATACGACTGATGGCGGTTGAAACCCTTCGGAAGAATCGGTTTTGATGCCGGAATCGATAAAAAAACCGCCTTTTGTAAAACCCGCAATGCCAATGCCCGAACGTTTTCCTCGGTTCATGGCGACCGCTATCTCCCGATTATCGGTATCGACGCGGTAGAGTTTGGCAAGCGCCGAACCTACCGCCATGCCAAGCTGCGTGCCGGTGCCCAATCCGATATGTTCGGGTATCTGCTGCTCAAATCGGAACAGGGCGGTTGCCTCGATCCGGAAATGCTGTGAAAACCGCCGGACGAATTCCGTCACTTTGGCGACGTTTCCGTTTTCCACGGTCAGCTGTGTACTTTTGCGTGCCGTCAGGACAGTTCGGGGTGACTGCAGGGCAACGCCAAGGCTTCCGTACAGCCGGTTCATGGATCCCTGCATGTCAACAAAACCGAAGTGCAGACGGCTGTTGGTCGCTACTCTTGCTATTTCGTCGCCATGCACCATCGTACCGTTACCTCGCCGCTGACGCCAGTTGGCCAATCCGCTCCGGGATCTCGTCGAGCGCTTCCAGAGTCCGGATGCCCGCCATGCGCTGCAGCCGGTCAAAATTATCCGCGTCCACCTGCCGGACCGCCAGGGTCAATTTCTTTCCGTTCGGGAGCGTCGTCGTCGTGGTTCCCACTTGCCGGTCAACCGGTAAAATCAATATGGGCATGTTTGTTTTATTGGCCTGCGCAACTGCGTTCGTCACCAGGCTGTCGGCAATCCCCCTCACCACTTTGGCCACTGTGTTGGCCGTTGCCGGCGCCACCAGAAGACACCCGTATTTCCCGGCCTGAAGCGGGCCGGCGATGAAGGGTTTATTCGCGCTTTTCTCGATAAAGACTTTACCCCCGAGCCCGTTCAGGCGATCCATCAGACCGTACCAGGTGACGACTTCTAGCCCTGCTTTGGAGAGGGCCAGCGTAATTTCAATGGGATGTTGCCGTGCTATTTTTTCCATAATGGCGGTGGTTTCACGGATCAGATCCCCGGCACCGGTGATCGCCCAGACCATTTTAAAGGGCATGGAAGGTGTCCTTGGTTACATGGTTTAAATGATCAATGTTATGAATATGTTTGCATTGGTATGACGACCAACGAAATGCGATGGAATATTAGGATTATTTGTTCATTTGTCAATGAATTTGATGGCGTGCCACCCGCCGCCGGAGCGTTTCGAACGCCGGATCGTGCGACCCGGGCACCGACAGCCGTCACGCAAATGCAATTTGGACCATGCGAATTAATAATTGTTGACATCGCCTTTATGGGCAGGTAGTGCTTCTCTTCAAAATTCAATTCCGATGGACTGGATGGGTTTCCAAACCATCTGTCATCGGCTCTCCCTGCGATATTCGGCGGCACACCATAAGAACTCAATCCCGGATCAGTTGAGCTTTAAAAGCTTTTTTAAGCACCCGCTAAAATGTTTGTATGCGGCGGGCATGGAGAGGACGACCGTTTTGACGTCCGTATGCTTCCGGAAGAATCCGTCAAACGATTGATACGAAACACAAGAGGAAATAACGATGGACAAAGAAAATCTGAAACAGCTTTTGGGGCAATTCAAAGACGGTCATACGGATCTGGATACGGTCCTCGCAAAGCTGAAAACCCTGCCCTTCGACAACCTCGAGTTCGCCAAGATCGACAATCACCGATGCCTCAGGACCGGCTTCCCGGAGGTGATCTACTGCGCCGGAAAGACGGTCAGCCAAGTGGTGGGCATTGTTAAAACAATGTCGCAGAACCATACCAATATCATGGGAACAAGGGTCAGCCCGGACATGTTTGCCAGGATCCAGCTGGAGATTGAGGACTGCCGGTATCATGAAGCGGCCCAGATTGTTCTCTTCTATCCCCGGCCGATCGAAAAGGTCGGCCAAATTGCCGTGGTGTGCGCCGGGACTTCCGATATCCCGGTGGCTGAAGAGGCGTGCATTACAGCGGAAACCATGGGGAACGAGGTGTCTCGCCATTACGATGTCGGTGTTGCCGGCCTGCATCGACTCTTGGCTTCTTGTGAAGAAATATACAAAGCCAATGTGGTGATCGTCATTGCCGGTATGGAGGGGGCTTTGGCAAGTGTTGTTGGGGGGCTGGTTGCTGTGCCAGTCATCGGTGTCCCGACCAGTATAGGTTATGGGGCCAGTTTTGGCGGTATTGCGGCGCTGCTGAGCATGCTCAATAGCTGTGCCTCGGGTGTATCCGTCGTCAATATCGACAATGGCTTCGGTGCGGGATGTCAGGCCAGCCTGATCAATAAGCTCGCCGTCAAGGGCCTCAGGACATGAGAAAGGTCAGGGAAACCGGCACTTCTCGTTTTTAATCCGGCCAATTGCCGCAAGAGACTAAAACGTTCGATGTGAAGGCTTTACAGGAAGGGAGAACCGCAATCATGAAGATTGCCTACTTTGATTGTTTTTCAGGCGCCAGTGGTGACATGATCATTGGGGCGCTGCTGGACAGTGGGTTGGACCTGGAGGCGCTCAAGAATGAACTGTCCAAGCTCAATCTCAGCCATTATCAACTTGACGTTGAGCCGGTCATCAAAGGCGCCATCGGCGGCAGCAAAGCGCTGATTGCCGTCGATCAGGAACATCACGGCCATTATCACCGTAAGCTCAGTGATATCAAGGAAATCATCGAAGGCAGCGAAATCGACGATGCGATCAAGACAAAGAGTATCGCCATTTTTACCCGTCTGGCCGAGGCCGAAGCCAAAGTGCATCGCACCACCATCGAAGATATTCATTTTCACGAAGTGGGCGCGATGGACACCATCATCGATGTGGTTGGGGCGGTCTCGGGACTATCCCTGTTGGGCGTTGAAAACATCTATTGTTCGGCGTTCAATGTCGGCAGCGGCATGGTCCAGTGTGCCCACGGCCTTTTACCAGTTCCGGCACCGGCGACGGCTGAACTGATCAGTGGCGCGCCGGCCTACGCCACCGAGGGAACGGGCGAGTTGCTGACGCCAACCGGGGCGGCCATTCTGACCACGCAGGCCGTCGGCTTCGGCCCTATGCCGCCCATGCGGATTGAGGCGATTGGCTACGGCGCCGGTTCTCTGGAAACGAAAATACCCAACCTGCTCAGGGTCACGGTGGGCGAGGCCTTGGATAGGGAATCGACGACAGGCCACCACCACCACCATCACCACCACTCAGTGCCGGAGGGGCATTCGGAAAGTTGAAAAAATACTTGACAGAGGAAAATTTTGATATGATATATGTCTCATAATATTTTAAGGCGCCGATAAACAGCCACCGCATCGCTGACTTATTGCGACTCTTCCCCCAAGGGTATCCCTGCGGCTGACAGCGAGGTGGATCATTAAAATCGGCATGATTCCGGCGGTACACCATAAGAACTCAATCCCGGATAATTTAGAGGTATGTTTACAACCTGCAGAGCTCATTCCGGCACGCAGCCAATGGGCGCCATTTCAGAAAACCGGCCGCTTCATTCGGTTCATCTGGCATGGGCAACCGTTTGGTTGAATGCAGGAGGCAACGGGTGGAGAGGTAATGCCCCCGGAAACGACGTGAATGGGAACGGCTCGATTTCGGCACGCGGTTGTGCCGTATGAATCAACACGGGTTTTATAAAAAACCTGCAAACAGGGGAGGGTGAAAAATGCAAAAAGAGATGATTGCGACTTTGACGGCCGTCACGTCCAACGTGGAGTATTCCACGGCGGATAAAATCGAAGCACTGACCAAGGGCCATGGCATGTTGAACCTGGCCGCCATGGCGGCGGAAAACGCCATGGCCGTTGAAATGTTGCGGGGTCGTCGTACGAGCATCAATGACGAAAACATGGTGGATCTGGAATTGGATTATGTGATGGACTGCGGTATCAAGGCGGCGATGGAGGGCGGTGCGGCACCGGCCAATGCGGCTCTGATTGCGGCCGTGCTGCTTAATATCGCCGGGACGGGGTCACGCGCGGGTGTGCCTGCGGGCAACCGTAAACTGGGTGCCATGGCGCGTATGAAAGCCGGTGCCGAGCGGGCCGGCGTGCAGGCTGTGCCGACAAGTAAAACCACATTCAAGATTTCCGGATTCGCTGCAGTTCAGGCCCTTTATGATGCCATGGCCAAGGGCGAGGTAGTGCGGGTGGACGGCATGGATGTACCGGCCTTTGTGGCCGGTGGTGCGATCTACGGACACAGCGTTCTTGGTGAAGATATGGTGTATGTCGATATGTGCATGAAAGGGGCCAAAGTCGCGGTGGAAGGAATGATTAAGGCCTATCGCGGCGCCGGCATTCTGCCCAGCCCCATCATGTGTGCCACACTGGGCGCGGCCGCGGCGTTGGAGGTTCTCAACCCCGACGGCATGATCGGTGAAGAACACGGCGAGTTTTTTATGCAGGGGACCGGTTATCTGGCCGGTAAGGGAGCCGCCGAAGCGGCGGGTCTGCCTGAAAAACTCCATTTGCGCGGTACGAACAAAGAGTATGACACCGCACAACTGGTCGGGGACCTGGGCATGATTCTGAAAGATGTCGGCGCGCCCACGGTGGTCGGCATGATGACCTTCAATGAAATCCTGGCCGCGTTTGCCGAGGGGCCCATGATCGGTGCCGGTTTTGGCGCAGGCCCCGTCAGCCCTCCGTTGGCCCATTTGTGTGCCGATGGCGTGGTGGCCATGAACCTGCTGCTGGAAAACGGCGGCGACATCGAGGCTTCTGCGGACGTCATCAGGGAAATGAAGGCGACCCAATGGATGGACGGCGAATTGGCGGCGTTTGCCACCAATACCGTGGCGCGGAAGTCCGAGCAACTGCGGCGCGGCCCGGTGTCCGAAACCATCATCAAGGCCACCGAGGGTGTTCGGACCAATGCCATTGTCCAGAGAGCCCAACGCACCTATGACGATCTCAACGCCGGCAAAGACCTGAAGGACATCTGCCTGGCCCTCGACTTGGAACGCCAGGCCCGGGTCGAAAAAGACGCCGGCAATATCCTCAGCGGTTTCTTTGGCAAAACCATTACCATCAAGTTTACCAAACTCACCGGTGGCGCCCGGCGGAATCATAAGTTCGCCAAGAAGTTCTGGGGCTTTGATGCCGACATAGATGCCGAGGTGACGGTGGACGGAGAGAAAGTCGTGTTCGAGGGGCTGGCCCATAAAGTCGTTCCCGACGCGGTCCTGAATAAAAAGGCGGAGCTTTCCCTGCCCATCACAGTGGCTTCGGCAGTTGTCCAGGAACTCATGTATGTGGGCGCCTGCGCCATCAACATCATCGTGCCGGCGACCATGGCGGCGGCGATGGGAAAACTGTCCGTGAAGGATGCGGCCAAGTACGCCACCAAGGGCGCGGAATTGACCCGTGCCATCCCCGGCGCCAAAGAAAAAGCGCTTGAGACGGCCCAACTGGCCCAACGCTTGCTCAAGGATCTGTAAGCCCGTGCGATTGCACGGTTGAAACTGGCAAGATGATAGATAAACCGGTGGGGGGCACGGCCTTGTGGCCGGCCCGCCACCACAGCCAAGAGTGATGGTCGAATATGCTGTTGATGGTCAATGTCGATGATGTGTCGGGCGAGACGATTGCCCATGTGATTGACGAATTGATGGCCATCGGTGCGGAAAGTGTTCACGTCGTGCCGGCCATCACCAAGAAGGGGCGCCCGGAATACCTGTTTTACGTCGACACCCGGGAGGATTTGATCGACGTTCTGGGCGCCTATTTGGCCCGGGAACTGGGCACCATCGGGATGCGGATCCTCGAAACGCGCCATATTGCCTTCCAGTATAGGATTGAAATGGTTCGGCTGCGCGTTGCGGGTTCCGACATCGATCGACGGCTGGACGTTCGGGTGAAAAAGGTCATCAATGCCAACGGAGAGACGGTTTCCGCGAAAGCAGACTATGAAGATATTCAGTCTTCCCTGAAATTCATCAGGGAAGACGGCCTCCATGAGACCCTGGCGTTTACCGCATTGAAGGGATTGGCGGAGCAGGCTGCTCTGGCCTGCGCCGACCGATCGCTCGGGGACATCGAGGCCATCTACAGGGGAGATCAGAAGTCATGAAAAAGATACTGGTGCAGTTGGACAGTGATAAATTTGCCAGCGTGTTTGATGCAGTGACAGCCTATGATGCCGGCGTGGACCGGATTCTGCAATATGGGGGCATTCAACCGGACGACGTACAGAATCTGGTTTATGGCGCCATGTTTACCCGTGGTGGAGAAGACTTGAAAAATTCTGCGGTCTTTGTCGGCGGATCGGATGTCGCCGTGGGCGAGGCCATGTTTAAGAAGGCCAAAAAATCATTTTTCGGTCCGGTCAGCGTATCGGTGATGCTGGATTCCAACGGCTGCAATACGACCGCTGCCGCCGCGGTGGCCAAGATCCTTTCGGTGGGCGATGTGACCGGGAAGAAAATTGCGGTTCTGTCCGGTACCGGTCCGGTGGGACTTCGTGCGGCGGCCATGCTGGCGCAGGAGGGCGCCCAGGTATGCCTGACCTCCCGCCGTCTGGACAGGGCGGAAGCGGCCTGTGCTTCCATTAAAAAACGGTTTGATAAGGAAGTCACTCCGATGGCGGCCCCGGATGCGGATGCCAATGCCGCCATTCTGGAAGATGCCTACGGCGTGCTTTGCGCAGGGGCTGCCGGTGTGTTGTTGGTGCCTCAAGCCGTCTGGACAGAGCATGCCAGCCTTAAGGTGCTGGCCGATGTCAATGCGGTGCCGCCTACCGGGATTGAGGGCATAAAACCCAATTGGAATGGCAAGGAAAAGCACGGCAAGATCATTTTCGGCGCGCTCGGCATCGGCGGTTTGAAGATGAAAATTCACCGTGCCTGCGTGGCGCGGCTCTTCGAGCGCAACGATCTTGCGCTGGAAGCCGAGGAAATTTTTGCAACGGCCAAAAAAGAGATCGGCCAATAGGCGAACACTGCTTATCGGCATCAGCACGCGGGCTCTGGCGGATTCTGCTGTGGCCGGCAATCATCGTGTGGTGGCTCTGGATTATTTTGGCGACCGGGATAAGCCCGGGGGAGCCCCCGGTTATTCTCTGAAACGTGACTGGGGGCTCGATTTCAGCCCGGCCAATCTATTGCTCGCCAGCCGTAAGATCGATTATCAGTCGGTTGTTTATACCTCGAATCTGGAAAATTATCCCGAGGTGGTCGCGGCCTTCGATCGAAACGGCAACGTGCTGGGCAATTCACCGCAAAGCCTCCAGGCGGTCCGTAGTTGGGGGATTCTGCGCCGGTTTTGTGCCGAGAACCGTATACGGACTCCGAGGACGCTCCTCCCGGGAGAGGAAAACCTCGCCGGCGGTGATACCAAATGGCTGGTGAAATCCGAGCATAGCGGTGGCGGCCATGGTATCCGCCCGTGGCAAGGGAAGTCCCTTCAGGAAGGCCATATTCTTCAGGAAGCGGTGGACGGGCAGCCGGCCTCGATCCTTTTCGTGGCGGACGGAAAGAAAAGTCGCATCCTGGGGGTTACGGAGCAGTTGATCGGGCGGCCCCATTTTTGCGATGCCCCCTACCGCTGGTGCGGTAACCTGGTTTCGATGGATGCGCATGATGGCGGCCCCCTGCGGCGATATCTTGAAACAATGGTTTCTTCTTTTGTAAAGCGATTTGGCCTGCGCGGTGTTAACGGCATTGATTTCATGGTGGATCGAATGTCGGCTGAAAAGCCCGTCTATTTTTTAGAAGTCAATCCACGCTACACGGCGGCTATGGAACTGCTGGAGCAGGCCTGCAACATTAATATCTTTTCTCTCCATATCGCGGGTGCGGACGGTGTCCTACCGACCGTATCGCCCACCCTTCATCGTCCCAAGGCCTATTCTGCCAAAGGAATTGTTTTTGCCCGAAGGAACCTGACGATCCAGCAGACGGATGGATGGATTGACCGCCAGCGGCGTGACATCCCCTTTCCCGGTGACCGGGTCGCGGCGGGGGCGCCGATTTGTTCTGTTTTCGCATGGGGAGACAGCCGAAAAAGTTGTTTGCACCGACTCCAGACGGCGGCGGATGCCGTTCGAATGGATGCCGGCGATAAACTGGAGGGACGTGAACCTTGCTGAACCAATTCATATTGATTACCGGGCGCACCAGCAAACAGGCGATAGGCATGCACAAGGGCAAACACAGCGAAACCTACCGGCAGGCTGTTGTTCGCGCTGAAATGAGCGGTCCTGACATGGAGCGGCTGGGATTGTCGGAAGGTCAATGCGTAAGGATTGTAAACGATAGCGGCCGGGTGGAGATGCCGGTGTTCATGGCCAATCTTCCCGACGGCATGCTTTTTATCCCCATGGGGCCGGAGGCGAACCGGCTGATAGGCACCGACACCCAGGGCAAAGGAATGCCATCCTACAAGGGGCAGAAGGTGGAGGTCGAGACAATATGACGACAACCGTTGAAAATGCCGTTTGTACATTTTGCGGGTGTTTGTGCGACGACATTCGTGTGGAGATCGAGAACGACCGGATTGTCAAGGCCAAGCGTGCTTGTGCCAACGGGCGCGGAATGTTTATGGATTATGATCCCACGCCCCGCAAACCGCGGGTTGCCGGAAAGGCGGTTTCCTGGAAGCAGGCGGTGAAAGCGTGCGCCCGCATTCTCGATGATGCCGAAAGCCCCCTGATCTACGGGTTGAGTTCCACGTCAACCGAAGCCCAGAAAAAGACGGTCGCCTTGGCGGATCGCATCGGGGCGATGATCGATACCACCTCATCCGTCTGTCACGGTCCTACGGGGCTGGCCATGCAGGCTCTTGGCGAGGCGACCTGCACGCTGGGCGAGGTTGCCAACCGCGCGGACCTCGTTATTTTTTGGGGATGCAATCCCGCGGAAGCCCATATGCGCCACTTTTCACGTTATTCCTTGACACCCAAAGGGCGCTTGGTGCCTGAAGGGCGCAAGGACCGTACCGTGTGGGGGGTCGATGTCCGTCCCACCAAAACCTCGCGCATGGTCGACCACTTTATCCAGATCGATCCGGGCAGCGACTACGAAGTGCTGACAACCCTGCGGGCGATGCTGAAAGGATACCGCATCGAGGCCGAGCAGATCGGCGGCGTTCCGTTGACGCAACTGACGGAACTGGCCCACGCCATGAAGACCTGTCGTTTCGGGGCGGTCTGCATGGGGATGGGGCTCACCATGACAAGAGGGCGGGATCTCAACGTCCGGGAGTTGTTTGCGCTGGTGGCCGACCTGAACAGTCAGACCCGTTTCTCGGTGGTACCGATGCGAGGGCATTCCAATGTGGCCGGCGCCGATCAGGTTATGACCTGGCAAACCGGTTATCCGTTTGCGGTCAGTTTCGCCAAGGGGTACCCGGTCTACGGGCCCGGCGAATTCACCGCTGTGGATGTGTTGGCCCGCAAGGAGGCCGATGCTGCGCTCATTATTGCTTCAGATCCGGCGGCCCATTTTCCCCGGAAAGCAGCCGCTTACCTGGAAACCATACCGACAATTGTTCTGGATCCCGAGGAAAATTTAACCGCTCGGACGGCCGAGATTTTTCTGCCAACCGCTTGTGCGGGGATCGATGCCTCCGGCACGTTTTACCGGATGGACAACATTTCGATTCATGCGCAAGCCGTCGTTGCATCCGGGCGTCCCACGGACCAGGACATTCTGCAAGATATCATGGAGGCGATGCAAACATGATCGGCATTATTAATGGACGAGTGTACGACCCCTGCAACGGAATAGACGGCAAGGTCCGCGATATCTGGGTTAAAGACGGCCGGATCGTATCGCCGGCGGAGGTGGACCGTTCCGCTGCGGATATCATCGATGCTGACGGTATGGTCGTGATGCCCGGCGGGGTGGATATCCACAGCCATATCGCCGGCGGCAAGGTCAATGCCGGCCGCAAGATGCGGCCTGACGATTCCAGGGGCCATGAGCGCCCCAGCCGAGAGCTGTCGCAGTCGCCCCGTGTATATACCCGGTCGGGGACCGGACGGTCGGTGGCGTCCACCTTCAAGACGGCCTACGACTATGTCGAGATGGGGTATACGACGGTTATGGAAGGGGCCTCGCCGCCCTTGATGGCCCGCCACACCCACGAGGAATTTGAGGATATTCCGATTTTGGACAAGGGCGGCTATATCCTCATGGGCAACAACCATTTTATCATGGATTGCATCCGGCGGAACGAAAAAGAGAAAGCCCGGGATTATGTGGCCTGGCTGCTGGGTGCCACCAAAGGTTTTGGCATCAAGATCGTCAACCCCGGGGGGGTCGAGAATTTCAAGTACAAGCAAAATGTCACCGATCTGGACGACAAGGTCATCGGGTTTGACGTTACCCCCCGTCGAATTCTTGAAACCCTGAGCTGGATCAATGATGAGCTGGGGCTGCCCCATGTGCCCCACATCCACGGCCTCAACCTGGGGTTGAACGGGAATGCGGATATAACGGCGGAAACCCTGATAGCCATGACGGGACGCGAGGCCCATTTCACCCATCTGCAGTTCATGAGTTACGGCGGCGAAATGGGAAAACCGGTCCGTTCGGCGGCCGAAGTCACGGCCCGGGTCGTCAACGCTAACCCAAACATCACCGTGGACGTGGGCCAGGTTGTTTTTGGCGACACCACGACGATGACGGCCGACGGTCCGGTTCAATACCGCCTGCATGCCTTGACCGGCAACAAATGGTTCAACGATGATGTCGAGGCGGAAACCGGCGGCGGGGTCACGCCTTGCGTCTATCGCAAATCGAATCCCTTCAATGCTGTTCAATGGCTGGTGGGACTGGAGCTGTTCCTGCTGATCGAGGATCCCTGGCGTGTTTATCTCACGACGGATCATCCCAACGGCGGTCCGTTTACCTGCTATCCCCAGGTCATCAGGATGTTGATGGACCGTGATTTCCGCATGCAGGCCTTCGAGGGCATCAGCAAACTGGCCCGCAAGAACGCCCTTTTGCCGGAATTGGACCGGGAGTATTCGTTGTACGAGATCGCGATCATTACAAGGGCCGGGACGGCGAAGCGCATCGGTCTCGACTGGAAGGGGCATCTGGGGGTCGGCGCCGATGCCGACATCACCGTTTATGCCGATATGGAAGATCGCGAGGCCATGTTTGCTCGCCCCCGATACGTTTTCAAGGATGGCGTCCTGGTGGCCCGGGACGGCCAAATCGTCTGCGAGCGGCCGGGCCAGACCGTCTATGTCTCGCCGGACTATGACACCGCGATTGAAAAAGAGGTTCGGCGGCATATCGAGGACAACTATACCATTGCCTTCGAGCATTATGCTGTCAGTGAAAAAGAATTATCCAACGGAAGGCAAGTCGCATGCAAGCCTTAAGGTCAGTGAAACAGTTGCACAAGATCTTCCTGGGGCTGGGCGCCAACCTCGGGCATGCCCAGGATAATATTCTCCAGGCTATCCAGTATATTCAGACGCGATCGATGGTATCCAAAGTTTCATCGTTCTACGAATCCCCTGCCGTTGGCGACCCCAGCCAGCCGCGCTACCTCAATGCGGTATGCGAACTCGAGTCCGAGCTGACGCTCGACGAGTTGGACCGTTTTGTCAAGGGGATCGAGAGCCGCATGGGCCGCGGGCAATTGGAAAAAAACGCACCGCGCCCCATCAACATCGACATCCTTCTATATGACGGGATCGTATCCAACGGCGGTGGTGTTATCATTCCCTATCCGGGACTCGATAAAAGCCCGTTTTATTTAAAGCCCCTGGTGGAGATCGCCGCTTCAGAAATTCATCCGGGATTGAACAAACCCCTCCAGGTCTTGCTCAATCGGTCCGACCATCGCGGCGTGGAGAAGGTTGACCGGAGCCTCAAAGTTCGGCTCGACAACGACATCCAGGCCTCCCAGCCGACGGTGCATGTCAGTCTCAGCCGCGTCGGGGTGACCCGGCTGAAACGGAATATCCGCATCAACCAGGGGGGGCAGGAGGCGTTATTTTCCGCCCGAATTGATTTGTTTGCCGATTTGGATGCAAGCCAGTGCGGCGTTCACATGTCCCGTTTTTCCGATGTGCTTGAAACCATGACCGAGGAGTTGTCGCTTGAACCCTCCCCGAATATTGAATCCCTTGCCGCCCGGCTGGCCCAGCAGGTCGTTCGTACCCAGGGCGCTGTTTGCTCGGAAGTGCACATCCGGGCGCAATCGCCCATGGTGAAGAGGACCCCGGTAACCGGTAAACGCGTGGAGGAGATGTATACGCTGATCGGCATTGCCGCCAGTTCGAACGAACGGACCCGCTATATCGTCGGCGTGGAAACACAGGGCATGACCGCCTGCCCCTGCGCCCAGGAAATGGTGAGGAATCACTCGATTCGGCTACTGCGGGATGAAGGTTACCGTGAGAGCGAGGCGGAGCGCATTGTTGATTTACTGCCGGTTGTCTCCCATAACCAACGCGGTCGGGGAACACTCCTGATCGGTGCGGACGAGCGCGTCAGGGCGGAACACCTGGTCCACATCGTCGAAGCTTCGATGAGCTCGGAAACCTATGAACTGCTGAAACGGCCGGATGAATTTTTCGTGGTGAACAAGGCGCACCGGAATCCGCGATTTGTTGAAGATGTCGTTCGCGAAATGCTGCAGAATGTCGTGGAGATTTATCCGGATTTGCCGGAAACGGCTTTTGTCATGGCCAAACAGGAGAACTTCGAAGGGATTCACCAGCATAATGCGTTTGCCGAGCGGTATGGAACGTTCGGCGAAATTCGAAGTGAGATTTACAGCACCGGCTCTGCCGTTCACCAGACAACCATGGAGGATTGGCTGCGAAAGTAGTCCGTCACCAAGCAGGACGGGTACCCCGTGCCGGCGTGCAACGGCCCGTCAGTCGATATTAGCCATTGTCCGAATATCTTTTCATAACCGGTAAGCTTGCCGCAAACGCTCTTCAGGCGGTGCTTGAAAACATGGCGCCGAGTTTTACCTATCGGATCGAGATTCTGAATATCTCGGTAGCCGCGCTGATGAATACGGCATGGATTGCCAGGCATGTATCCCCGATCGTTCCGGAAGGGTGCAAGCAAATCGTCATCCCCGGAGACTGTAAAGGGCGATTGTCGGAAATTCAATCGCAGAGCGGGGTCCTTGCCGTCCGTGGCCCCAAGGACCTTAAAGATCTCCCGGTTTTTTTCGGCGGTGAGCAGGATCGGAAAGACTACGGTCAATACCGGGTCAAGATCATTGCTGAAATTACCGAAGCCTACCAGATGAGTGATGAAGCGGTTATCGAAATGGCGGAATACTACCGGCGAAGCGGTGCCGATATCATCGATCTGGGCGGTCCCGCCATGGGGACGTTCGAGGGCGTCGACCGCATCGTGCGCAAGTTGAAATCGAGGGATTTCAATGTCAGCCTGGACAGCTTCGATCCGGACACCATTCGTCTGGCCGACCGGGCCGGGATCGATTTACTCCTGAGTATTAACTCAACCAACATCGATCTGGCATCCCATTTGCGATGCAAGGTGGTTGCCATTCCGGATCCGGATCAAGGTATTCGTTCTCTGGAAGAAAATGCCCGCAAGCTTGAAAAAGCCGGCGTATCCTATGTCCTGGATCCAATCCTGAATCCACTGGGGCTGGGGTTTACGGATTCCCTCCAGCGTTACCATACGGTTCGGCAGCGGCATCCGGAAGCCGAGATGATGATGGGCATCGGAAATTTGACGGAGATGACCGATGCCGACAGTACCGGCATCAATGCGGTCATGGCCGGGATTGTGACGGAGCTCGGCATCGACTATGTGCTCACGACCGAAGTGATATCCTGGGCCCGCCATGCCGTGCGGGAGTTCGATCTGGCCCGGCAGCTGATGTTTTACGCCCAAAGACGCCAGACGGTTCCCAAACGGATCGACGATCGACTGATCACGATCAAGGATCCCCCCTTTGAGTTCTACAGTGAAGGGGAATTGCGGGCAATGCAGCAGGAATTGAAGGATAAGAATTACCGCATCTTTACGGATGAAAACTATATTTATGTGTTTAACAGCAACTGTTTCATCAAAGACACCCATCCCCGGGGCATTTTACCGAAGATTGAGCCGCTGGATGCTGCCCACGCCTTTTATCTGGGGCGTGAATTGGAACGTGCTTATCTGGCGGTGCGCCTGAAAAAGCGCTACAGCCAGGATAACGATCTGCGGTGGGGATACCTGGTGGGTGGGAACGATGATACGTTACCGGATGGTCCTGATGGTTCTTCGTTGAGCGCAGGCGAGACACGGGTGGGGAGGCAAGATGGAGATTAATGGTGTTACAATAGAAGACACCTTTGCAGAAGCCTTTAAAATGTGGGGAAGTCGCCTGATCATCACGGCAGCGACCGAACAATGGGCGATGACAACAGCACAGGCCGCAACGGGTTTTGGAACGTCGATTATCGGGTGTGGGTGTGAGGCCGGGATCGGGCGGGTTCTTGGGGTGGATCAGACGCCGGATGGCCGTCCGGGGGTCGAAGTGCTTTTTTTTACCACATCCAAAAAAAGTATCGCACCCGTTCTTCTGGTTCGTGTCGGACAGTGTATTATGACCGCCCCGACATCTGCTTGCTTTAATGGTCTTGCAGCGGAAAAAACGGTGGCGGTCGGTGGCAAGCTGCGCTATTTCGGGGACGGTTTCCAGAGCAGTAAACTAATCGATGGGCGTCGGTTTTGGCGTGTACCGGTGATGGACGGCGAGTTCGTGATCGAGGAAGAATTCGGCATGCAAAAATCCGTGGGCGGCGGCAATTTTTTAATTCTGGCGGAAAGCCAGACGGCCGCTCTGGAAGCCTCGGAACAGGCGGTTGCCGCCATGCGCCAGGTCCCTGACATCATTATGCCCTTTCCCGGCGGGATTGTCAGGAGCGGCAGTAAAACGAGTTCTATCTACAAAGGTATGACCGCCTCGACCAATACGGCCTACTGTCCCACCATCCGGCAACAGGTCGAATCCGTTCTCCCGGAAGGTGTCAACAGTGTAATGGAAATTGTTATTGACGGACTCACCGAAGGGGCCATTGCCGAGGCCATGCGCTACGGCATTGCCGCAGCTTGTCAACCGGGGGTGGTCCGCATATCGGCAGGCAACTATGGCGGTACGCTTGGACAGTTTCAGTTCCATTTGAAACAAATTATGGCATGAACCGCAAACTGCGGGAGGAAGTGAGCCTTGGGCAGTCAATTGAATTCGGAGAAAACGACAGCAGTTTCTATCAATGATGACGGTGTGACGCTTCGTCTGAAAGCACCGATAACGCTTCCCGTCGAAGCCGAAAGCATCTGTCCGGATTGTTTTGTCGGTTGTCAACAATCCGAGATCCTGGCCCTTCCGGTTTTCTGCGGTCGGCGGCGAAAGATGCTGGGAGATATTTTTTCGGTCAGCGGAGAGGCTTCAGACCGGATTACCGTTGAAGGGGATTTGACGCATTTCAAACGCATCGGCCAGGGGATGTCCCGCGGCCGCCTGACCCTGAGGGGGGACGGCGGCATGCATATCGGGGCCTACATGAAGGGCGGTGAGATATGCGTTGAGGGTAACACCCGGGACTGGACCGGCGCCCATATGACGGGCGGGATGATCCGGATCCGGGGTAATGCCGGGCATTTTACGGGGGCGGCCTATCCCGGGGAAATCCGGGGCGTCAATCGTGGAACGATTATCGTCCATGGCGATGTGGGCAATGAAACCGGTGCCCGGATGCGGCGCGGGCTTATTGTTGTCGAGGGCCATACGGGAGAATGCACGGGCGCCGGTATGATTGCGGGGTCGGTGTTCGTTTTTGGGAAACTGGGGGCCCGGGCGGGGGCCGGCAACAAGCGGGGTTCCATCGTGGCGTTGGGTGAAACAGCGCCCATGTTGCCAACCTATCAGTACCAGTGTCGCGCCCAATTCGGTTTTCTCGGCGTGTATCTGAGACAAATTCGCAAATGGGGCATTGCGGTGTCGGACGATTTGCTGAAGGGGTCTTTCCGGCGATTTTCCGGCGATGTCACCGCATTGAACAAAGGGGAGATTCTAATCCATGATTAGCGTGAATCAAAGGGCGATGACCATAGTTCGCCGTATGATGGGAGATGCAACGGCCTTGTCGATCGAAGTCAAATCATTGCAGAACGGCGCGACGGTCATCGATACCGGGATAAACGTGCCCGGCAGCTTAGAGGCCGGGCGACTGTTTGCGGCTGTCTGCCTGGGAGGGCTGGCCCGGATTAATTTCTGCAATTTGAATTTCGGCGAGGAGACGCTTCCCGGTGTAAGTGTGGCCGTGGATCATCCGACCGTATCCTGCATGGGATCTCAATATGCCGGATGGGCCCTTAAAGTGAAGGGCGAGGAGAAAGCGGATACTTATTTTGCCATGGGGTCCGGTCCGGCCAGGGCGCTTTACGCCAAGGAGGCCATTTTTGACGCTATCGGCTACCGGGACCAGGCGGATATTGCCGTACTGGCGCTGGAGAGTCGCAAACTGCCCGATGAACGGGTGGCGGAACGGGTAGCGGAAAAGTGCGGTGTCGCCAGCGATCAAGTGTATTTGCTGGCGGCGCCGACGGCCAGCCTGGCCGGATCGATTCAGGTGGCGGCCCGGGTGGTGGAAACCGGCCTGCACAAAATGCATGAAGTTGGTTTCGACATCAATACGATACTTTCCGGGTATGGAACCTGTCCGCTGGCGGCGATTGCCAAAAAAGATATGAAGGCCATCGGTCGAACGAATGATACGGTATTATATGGCGGCCAGGCCTGGTACACGGTGCGAACCGAGGACGATGCGATTACCTCGGTCATCGATCGCCTGCCGTCTTCGGCATCCAGCGACTACGGGGTTTCCTTTTACGATTTGTTCAAACGCTATGACGGTGATTTCTACAAAATCGATCCATTGCTGTTCAGTCCTGCCCAGGTGAGTATCAACAATATGGCCAGCGGCAAGACGTATCGTGCCGGTCGGATCGATGACCGTCTGGTTGCATCCATCCTGATGCCCTAGTCAGGCGGGGGCTGAATTCTTTTGACGGGAAGGCAGATACAGGCGAATCGTCCCACTATCAGGCGGACATCCTGAATTTGTTGATGGGTAAATCCCTGGGTCCGGGTTGGCGGTAGAACATGAAAGTTGGTATTTTAGGACAACGCGGTGGTTGGCATGAGAGATCCCTGCAGAAAGCGCTGGAACGCCACGGCATAAAAGCCGGCAGTTTCCCGATAACGGCCATGGCAGCCCGCCAGTCGACTTCACCGCAGATCTGCATCGGACGGGAAGTGCTCGATGATTATGATGCCCTGTTCGTGAGGGCCATTCCCGGTGGATCTCTGGAGCAAATCATTTATCGTGTGGATGCCTTGCATGCGATGGAAAATCAGGGCATCCGGATTTTAAATCCGCCGGGCGCTATCGAAAAAACCGTTGATAAATACTATACCCTCTCCCTGCTGGAAAGGGAGGGGCTGCCCGTGCCGAAGACCCTGGTGACGGAACATTTCGAAACCGCCATGGAGGGTTTTTCCGAACTCGGGGAAGATATCGTCGTCAAACCCCTGTTCGGCTCCGAAGGCCGGGGCATGGTGCGTGTCAGTGATCGCGATACCGCCTACCGTGTTTTCCGGGCACTCGAGCTGGGACGCTATATCTACTGTCTCCAGGAGTTTATTCCCCACGGTTGTCATGATTTGCGCGTTTTTGTTGTCGGTGGCCGGGTCGTGGCCGCCATGACGCGTCGTTCGAAAGGGTGGAAGACCAATATCGCCAATGGCGCCAAGGGCGAAAAAGCCATAGTGGACGAAGCCCTTTGCGCACTGAGCATCCGCGCGGCCAAAGTGCTTGGGGCGGACTATGCGGGCGTCGATATACTGCCGATGGAAGGCGGCGGATACCGGTTTATCGAAGTCAATGGAATCCCGGCCTGGCGCGGCCTTTATGCGGCGACCGGTATCAATGCGGCGGATGCTCTGGTCGATTACCTACTGTTGGGGGCTTCTTGAATCCGTTATCCTGCCAGAAGATCGCATGGGCCTGCCAAGCGGCCTGCCGCCTGGAGGTTTGTGCAGACAAACCCGGCAACGTGACGCGCCACCACGCGTTTCACGATGCAACCTTCGATGATTTCATGGCCAGTGCCGAAGCCATCGGGCCGGTTTTCAAGAATATTGACCGTGCATCCGTTGGCGAAACGGTACTTCATGCGGTTCAGGCCACCCGCCGGCGCACGGAAACGAACACCAACCTGGGGATGATTCTACTGCTGGCACCGTTGGCCAAGGCGGCAAGCATTGGACATGCCGGGGGGCTTCAGCCCGCAGTGGCCCATGTTCTGCAAACCCTGGATGTCGGAGATGCCCGCCATGCCTATGCCGGCATTCGATTGGCGTGTCCCGGGGGACTCGGGCGGGTTGATCAGCATGACGTTGAGGAGTCCGACGTCACCCTTACCCTTCTGGAGGCCATGCAGGCCGCTATGGATCGCGACGCGGTGGCCCGCGAGTATGGAACGGATTTCAAGATTACATTTGACATCACCTATCCGGCCCTGGTTCAATCGTTAGATCAGGGACTGAACGTGAATGATGCTGTCGTACAGACCTTTCTCACATTACTGTCCCGGGTTCCCGATACCCTGATTGCCCGAAAAAACGGCATGCCTGTGGCCGAAAAGATATCCATGCAGGCCCGGACGGTTCTGGATGCCGGCGGCATTATGACACCACCCGGGCGCGCCGCGATCAAAGCCTTTGACGCCCGCCTGCGCGATGCCGCCCACCGTCTCAATCCAGGTACGACGGCCGATCTTATCGCGGCCGCCCTTTTCGTTTGGTTGTCCGGTCGAATCCGGTCACTTCCCATCCGTCATCTTGTGAACCTGGATCCAGCCCTGGTGGAGTGCCGTGGCAACCAGCGCACCGTCGATGGCAAGGGATGAAAGCCTTTCAATATCATCCTGATTGTGGACCCCGCCGCCGGCAAAAAGCGACAGCCGGGGGAAATGGCTACGGGCTTTTTCCAGCATCTGCCAATCCGGCCCGGCTCCGGTGCCGACATGATCCAACGCCAGAAGAATGATGCTGGTCCATCCACGGCTGGCAATGAACGCAATTGCTTCGAGGGGCGAGCGCAACCTCAGAAAGGATGCCTGGGACCACACCTGGCCGTTGACGATGTCTAAACTGAATACCCTGCACCGATCAGGAATTTCCGTTTCAATTGCTTCGAGTACGGCCAGATCCGGCAGGGTCTCTGACCCCAGGATGATTTTGCCGGTGCCGCAGGCGATACATTTATGTGCGTCGTCGGCACTGGCAATGCCCATATCGACCCAGAGTTCCGCAGACAATCGACTGGCCAACCGGCTGATCTGACCGCAATGATCCCCGGTGCTTTGGAGGGCGTCCAAATCGGCAATATACATCTCGTGGCAATCGGTTTCGGTCTGCAGGGCCAGGGCGACATCCAGGGGGTCGGAACTGGGGGTCAGGCAGCTTTTCACCGGCTGGTAACGGTGGCGTTCGCCCTTGATCCCATGGACGACGCTTCCTTTCATTAAGTCGAGAACTGGAATGATACGCATGAGGTGGAATTCTCCATCTGTTCTGGTACATGAATTTTTTTCGGGCGGTGGTTGTCAGGAACCAACCATACCGCCGGACATCGCCGGCGAAGGCCTGGCGATGTTAACGGCATTGCTGTCGGATTTTCGCCGCTGGGGGCGCTTTCGCACCCTGACGACGCTGGATGCCCGGTTGCAAAATATCGGCCTCCCGGCAGACCGTGTTGTCCGGGTCGACCATGTCGGGTATCAGGATACACTGGCGGCCCTTATCGCCCAAAGCCGGTTTGTTCTGCTGGTGGCCCCGGAGAACGATGGTATCCTATCCTCCCTGAGCAGGCTTTGCGAGCAAGCAGAGGTGCCGTTGTTGGGGGCGCTGTCAAACGGTGCGGATATTGCCGGCGATAAATGGGAATGTCACCGGGTATTGACGAATGCCGGTATACCGACACCATCCACCTGGCGCGCCAATGCCGAAACGGCCCACAGGGTGGCCGGGGAGGCCGGGTTTCCCCTTGTCATTAAACCGATTGACGGCGCCGGCAGCGAAGGGGTCGGTCTGGTCAAAGATCCTTCGAGCCTTACCCGGGCCATGCAAAACGCCATATTGAAGGATCGCAGCTTCCTCTTGCAGCGTTACCTCGATGGCCGGCATTTTAGTGTTTCCCTGCTCGTGTCACATGAAGAAGCCGTCGCCCTGAGCCTGAACGAGCAGCATATCCATATCGGAACCTCTTTTGCCTACCAGGGCGGGCGCATTCTCGAAACAAGCCTCCAGGGGAATCCCGCCGCAGAAACAGCCCGACGTGCGGTTTCGATTGTGCCGGGTCTCAGGGGCTGGGTGGGCGTCGATATGGTCCTGTCCGGGGGTAAATGGTATGTGATCGAGATCAATCCCCGGATTACGACCGCTTACGTCGGGTTGCGCCAAGCCGTCACGGTAAACCTCGCGGAAGCCATATGGCGGGCGTGCCGCAAAGGTGAAATCCAAGCCCCTGTGACGTTAGACAAAAAGATTATTTTTAACAAGGAGAAATTGATAAATGCCTGACAACTGCTGCTTTATTGGCTGGGATATAGGGGGCGCCAATTTGAAGGGGTGTTGCATTGAATGGCATCATGGAGAGGCTGTTAACCAAACGGTTGTTACCCAAACATTTGAGATGTGGAATGCCTACGATGCGCTCACGGAAACGCTGCGCGAAATGGGGGCGGCGCTGGGACTTGAAACGCCTACGGCCATGGCTGTGACCATGACGGCAGAACTTGCCGATGCGTTTCGAAACAAACGGGAAGGGGTGCGGTTCGTGCAGGATGCCCTTGCACGGGCATTTCCCCATGTTCCGATTTATTATATTGATGTCAACGCCAATCTGGTCCTGCCGGAGGCGGTCATCGACCCGGTCGATCTGGCGGCCACCAACTGGTTGGCAAGTGTGCAGTATCTGGCCCGTCGGCGTTCCGATTTCATCTTCATGGATGTGGGCAGCACGACCACCGACATTATCCCGGTCAGAAATGGGCATGTGGCGGCCGTCGGGTACAACGACACCGAGCGGCTGGCGTCCGGCGAACTGGTGTATACCGGCGTGATGCGATCCAACCCCAACACCGTGGCCCCATGGGTCCCGGTGCAGGGGCGCCCCTGTCGGACGGCGGCCGAGTACTTTTGCAATATGGGAGATGTTTATCTACTCCTGGGCCGTTTGACAACCGAAGACTATACTTGCGGCACGCCTGACGGGCGTGCCAAATCGCCGGCCGCCGCGATGGAACGCCTGGCACGGCTGGTATGTGCCGATACCCGGCAATTGGATGGCCATGAATTGGTTAAGATGGCGGGATATCTCGCGGAAAAGCAATTGCAGGTGATGACCGATGCCTTGTGGCAAGTCCGGTCCGCCCAACCTGACGGTGACCAAGGGCCTTTGCTGGCGGCCGGTTCGGGGGATTTCCTGGCGGCGGAAACCGGTCGGCGGGCCGGCCTCCATGTCATTGCACTGGATGAGGAGGTGGGGGGAGAGACCGCCAAGGCTTTCCCATGCCTGGCTGTGGCGGCGCTGATGGGAATGCAATGGGAGAAAATGGCGACATAAGCCTCACGGTGATCAAGATCGGAGGCAGCATGATGCGGGCCGGAGGGCTTGACGCCCTGTGTGCGCGCCTATCTGGAATGGCGGCCCGCCATTCCATGCTGATCGTACCCGGCGGCGGTTCTTTTGCCGATGCGGTTCGCCAGGCCGACCGTAACCATCACCTTTCCGACGAGGCTGCCCACTGGATGGCCATTTTGGCCATGAACCAGTATGGCTACCTGATTGCCGACCGAATGCCCGGTAGCCGAAGGGTACACACCATTGAAGAAATCCGGACGGCTTTGGCAGGGCGGCTTATTCCCGTATGGCTCCCGTTTGAAATGATCTGCCGTCAAGATCCCCTGCCGCATAGCTGGTCGGTTACCTCCGATGCGATTGCCGCCTGGTTTGCACGTCAGTTAAGGGCTGCCATGCTGGTGCTGGTGAAGGATGTCGATGGCCTGTACGACGCATCACCCGGATTGGAAAATCAACGCCGGCGGTTGTTAAAAGCCATCCGGCTGGAACAACTGGCCGCGAATGGCGGCGTAGACCCATATCTGGCCCGCCTGATGGAAACGGTGACATTCCCGTTATGGATCGTCAACGGTCTGGAACCCCAGCGGGTTGAGATGCTGCTGTCCACAGGGCAGACGACGGGGACTTGTCTGGATCGACCAGGGCTTTGAGGCGTTTTACACGCTGGGGATCGATGATCCCCTGGCGGTGGCCATCGCGGCAGGCGGCGGTTCGAAACCCAACGATGTCAGTGCCTGTCGGGCGTATGCGGTCGATATCTTCCGCCTGAAGGGAACCGGCCAACGCACTCAACAATTGGTTTGCACGGCACTGGGATACAAAGGAAAGAAGCTGGCTCTCGGTCAGATTCGTAAGCAGGGATCCGGTGCCTTTGCCGGCCGTGTCCAGCAGGCAACCGTCAACGCCGGCATCCGCGGCCACTTGTGGAAGTTCCAGCGGCGGCAATGCATTGAAATGCCTGGCATCAGCGTAGGCGGTGGCAATGATCCGGATGCCGGCGTCGTGGGCACGCACGGCTTGGCAAACGGCCCGAAGCAATTTGACGGCATCGTTTGCCGTTCGCACGCCATACAGGCCGGCCTTGACATAATGGACGCCGCAGGTGGCGGCCCCCAGGGCTGCCAGTGAAACCATTCCGGGAAGGTTCGGCACATCGCCGATGGCCGCACTGACGGGAATCGGGGGCGGTGTTGCCGCGACCGCCTGACGGATGACATGAGGGAAATTGGCCCCAAGGGCTCCCTCGGCCGGGTTTTTAACATCGATGATATCCGCACCGCCCTGCAGGGCGGCCGGTATTTCCTTGGTGTCTGCAATGCTGATCAGTAGTTTCATTGCCGATCTCCTGGTGACGGGAATTATACGTCACGATTCGGGCTGGGGTAACACATCGGTCCTAAGAACTTGAGCGTTATACCGCCCTCGTATGCCCATGTCTACCGTAAAGCGGTATGGACAGGACCGGTTGAAAAAGATAGGAATATCGCCATGCAATGGGAAGTTGAAAAATCGGAAATTGTTTTTGATGACAAGTGGCTGAAGGTCCGCTCCGATCGATGCCGCATGCCCGGTGGGCGGATCGTGGCGCCGTATTATGTCCTGGAATATCCGGACTGGATCAATGTGGTCGGCATCACGGTGAAAAAAGATGTTGTTTTGGTGCGTCAGTATCGGCACGGGCTTGGAAAGACAGTGGTTGAATTGCCCAGCGGTACGGTCGAAAGCCAGGACCAATCGCCCCAGGACGCTGCCAGACGTGAGTTGCTGGAAGAAACCGGCTATGCGGGAGACGCCTTCGTCCAGACCGGGATCGTTTCCCCCAATCCGTCCAACCACAACAATCGGGCCTATTGTTTTCTGGCCCGTGATCTTGAGTGGGTGCAGCCCCCTCAACTCGACGATACCGAAGAAATCGAAACCGTTCTGGTGCCTTGGGCGGATGCCCTGGCGATGCTGCAACGGAGGGAATTCATGCAGGCCATGCATGTGAGTTCCCTCTACTACGCCGTGAACTGGCTGGACCAGAACGATTGTCTCCCCTGTTAACCGGGCCGACGGTTTGGCAGGCAGCGGAGATTTCTTCTTTTTTGGGAGGTCCCGGAGAAGACAGCAATGCAAAAATTGAAGGCGCTCAGAGCGCGAATAACCGATTTGAAGAAGATGGTCGTGTGCTTTTCCGGCGGTGTGGACAGTACCCTGCTGCTGAAACTCGCCAGGGAGGTGCTGGGAGATAACCTTCTGGCGGTAACCGTCGTATCCGAATTATTCCCGCGCAATGAACAGGAGGAGTCGGTCCGCCTGGCCCAGTCCATTGGGGTCGAACATCTTAAAATTACCGGTGACGAGCTTGCCAATCCATTGTTTGTGGCAAACCCCGAAAACCGTTGCTATCATTGCAAAAATGCGCGTTTCCGCCTGATCCGGGAATGGGCCCGGGACAGGGGGTTCGAAACGGTGGTGGATGGCGCCAACCATGACGACCTCGGGGACTATCGACCCGGGATGCAGGCGAACAGGGAACAGGGCATCATCAGCCCCCTGTGTGAAGTGGGCCTTAACAAGGATGAAATTCGTCAGTTATCGCGGTCGTTCGGCCTGCCGACATGGGATAAGCCGGCCCTGGCCTGTCTGGCTTCACGCATTGCCTACCACCAAACGATTACTGCTGAAAAGCTGAAACAGGTTGAAGCGGGCGAACGCTATTTGCGCGGATTGAACCTTATGGGAGACATCCGCGTGCGGCATCACGGTCCGACTGCCCGGTTGGAAGTGGATCCTGAGGAAATCAGCATTTTGACGTCCGCCGAGGTGCGCAATCCGCTGACAACTTATTTTAAATCCATTGGCTTCGATTATGTGACTGTCGATCTGCAAGGATACATTCGGGGGAGCCTCAATCGTTTAATTTTGGACGATTGATGATCACGTTGAGGAATTCTGAAACGCATCATAAAATTTTTGATTTTTGGCGGTAAGGTATGGGTATCTTTTATTTCATCAGGCATGGCCAGGCATCATTCAATGAAGAAAACTATGATCAACTTTCCGCCATCGGGTTCCGACAGGCCAGACATCTCGGTGAGCATTGGGTGAGGATAGGCCTGACGTTTGACACAATCTACCATGGTACCCTTGACCGCCAACGGCAGACGGCTGAAACCGTCATCGACTGCTACGAAAAATTCGGACGCGATATCCCTACGCCGAAGATATCCAGCGCATTTAATGAGTGCGATGCCACTGCTGTCTGGAATGCATATCTGCCGCGTCTGATAAGAGAAGACCCCACCCTTGAAAACCAAATGGACCGCATCCGAACGGATCCGAAGATTTTTCAAAAGGTTTTTTCCCGACTTATGTTTAGCTGGGTATCGGGAAAATACGAAGAGGACGGGGGGCCACGGTGGAAGGATTTCACAAAGCGCGTTGCAGAGGGTGTCGACGACCTTGGTAAAAAACATGGAAGCGGAAGCAGGGTTGCCGTATTCACATCCGGAGGACCGGTGGCACTTGCCATTCGGCAGGCACTGAATATATCGGACGAGAAAACCATGGCATTGTCATGGCAAGTGATGAACGCATCTGTAACGCGCATGGAATATAAAGGAGATAAAATCGCCCTGGCAGGATTTAACGATATTACACATCTTGAAATGGCAGGCGATGAGGCTTTGCTGACTTATCGGTGAAGGCACTCTGTTTTCTTCTGAATTTAAAACAAAGACGACCCTGATTTCACAACCGGCAAGCGGAGAAGAAAGCATCTCCAGAGAAAAGGTCATAACGCTCAAAAATAATGGAATTACTATGAAAATTGCCTATTTTGATTGTTTTGCAGGGGCCAGCGGCGACATGATTTTAGGGGCTTTATTGGATGCCGGCCTGTCTTTGAAGCATTTAAAGCAGGAATTGGGCAAACTGAGGCTGTCGCATTACGATGTTACCAAAACCGCTAGGGTCAAAAACGGGATCAGTTGCAGCCAGGCTATAGTGCATGTGGCGCTGAGCCACCAGCACCATCATCACCAGCTGTCAGAAATCCTATCGATAATTGAAAAAAGTACCCTGGCAGCGGCCATAAAAAAAGACAGCATCCGGATATTCATGCGCTTGGCCGAAGCCAAGGCCAAGGTTCACAATACGTCCCCGGAAAGAATTCACTTCCATGAAACAGATGCAATGAATGCCGTCATCGATGTGGTTGGCAGTGTCATCGGCCTCCATACGTTGGGTGTCGGTACCATTACCTGTTCACCACTGAATGTGGGCACTGGCACTGTGGAATGCGCCCATGTCACTTTGCCGGTGCCAGCCCCGGTAACGGCCGAACTTGTCCGGGGCAAACCGGTTTATGCCACCGGTGTCCAGGGAGAACTGCTAACCCCAACCGGTGCCGCAATTTTAACCGCCATGGCACATGATTTCGGACCTCTACCGCCTATGACGGTCGATCATATTGGCAATGGTGCGGGGACGGCCGATCGACCCATTACCAACATGATGCGGGTTTTTATTGGTGAGCCCCCCCCACCCGGTAATACGTTTGCGGTAGAGCAAACGGCCGCCATCGAGGCGACCATCGATGATATGAATCCTCAGATTTATGACTATCTCATCGAAAGAGTGCTTCAAATGGGAGCTCTGGACATTTTTTGTACAACGGTACAGATGAAGAAAAACCGAAGAGGAACGAAGGTTACCATTCTCTGCAGGCCCGAGCGGGTGACATCCCTCGCCGAATTGCTTTTTCGTGAAACCACCACCATCGGTCTGCGCTGGCGGCTGGAAAACAGATTTACCTTGGAGCGCGATTTCATGAGAGTAAAAACGCGCTTCGGCGAGATCTCTTGCAAAACCGCAACCCAAAACAATGAGCTGGTCAATGTGATGCCGGAATATGAAGAATGCAAGCGCGCTGCCGTCGATCAAAAGGTACCCTTGAAGACTGTCCTGGAAGAAGCCCGCGCTAGGGCGCTTCTGGTCTTTGATGGAGATTGTGATGCGGGACTGCGCTAATGGCAGTTTCAATAACGCTGACAGATCTGCAAAATGTCTGATATTGTATAGCTGCTATTAATGGGCAGCTGTCCCGAATATAAAGGGAAATTGATAGTCAGAGATTATCTGTAATTAACCTACAGCAACAAAGGTTTGTCTATACAGACCGCTGTTAAAGCAGATGAATTACAGGAGAGCCCTACTCGGTGAACCGAGTAGGGCATTTTTATGATATAGCGTTTATCTCCCGAACGCCGGCCTATTGACAAGGGGCCTGGCCACCCGGTTGATAAAAGTCCAAATGGCATCAGCAGGCAAGGCTTTTTCTATCAAGCAGTCGAATAGAACTCGCAGCTCTGATGGAAACGTTTCGTTCGCGAACTACGTCAGAAAATACAGGGATATTCGCAGGGAGGGCAAGAGGCGCCCGGCCGAAAATGCTTGGCCCGGTTACTGCCCCAAAGCGATTAACCTGAATATTTCATGAAATGTTTTTTTTAAATCAAACCTTTGGATACCACGTAGCGGACAATTTCATTGTCCGTATGCATGTTCATTTTCTCGAAGATTCGGGTTCGGTAGGTGGCGATGGTTTTGTAGCTGAGGTTGAGAACTTCGGCGATTTCCCGCATGGTCTGGCCTTCGGCGATCATGAACATCACCTGGCGTTCGCGGTCCGAGAGCCTGTGGTGAAAGGGTTTGGGGGCGTAGAGATCCACTTCGAAAGCCAGTTTTTCGGCGATGCGGTTGCTGATGTGTTTTCTTCCGCCGGCCACCTTGTGGATGGCGGCGATCAATTCGTTGGTGCTGCTGGAACGGGAGAGATAGCCCGAGGCGCCCCGGCGGAGCATCCGGATGGCCAGATCGTCGTCATCCCCCGTGGTGTGAAACACAAGGATCGGCAGATGCGGGGCGGCTTCTTTCAACTTTTTCAGGTTGTCCGTTGTACGGTCGCCCAGGATGAGGGTGTCCAACAATACCATGTCCACCTCAGGGGATCGTATCTTTTCCATCAGTTCCAGGAAGGTTGCGGCCTGATCGGAGATGAAGAGATCCGGCAGGCCGGAAAGCATTCGGCTTATCCCCTCCATCAGAATCGGCTGGGCGCCGGCGAACAGGATGCGGGTCGCGTGGGCGCTCGAGCCGACGCCTGGATCGCATAGGGCGGTCAGATCGATCCGGGTTCCTTTTTGGCGGACCTCCAGGCGGCCCTTTCTCACCTTGATGCGCTCGGACAGGGGGGCAAAGGGATCGGTCGGTCCGCCGAGATCCAGATCCGGTTCCAGCGCTTCGGCTTTGCCGGACACCCCCAGTTCGAACTGCTGCCGGTTTTGTCTAAGCCGAACCGCCATGGCCGGAAAGCGTCCCAAGGCGGCTAAGGTTTTGACCATTTCCTGGAAGAGGTGGAACATGTCCTGGCCCTGTTTTCTGGTCAGATCTAACCCGCCTTTTGTGGATGCCAGCTTCAGGACGGTTCCTGTTTTGTCCCTGAATTCCGTGGCATACCGGCGGATCGCCTCGATCAGGTCATGATGGGGCGGCTCCGGGGGCACAAGATGAGCGCTGATCCGTGCGATCGTGTCCAGGGCCGCATCCACCTTGTGAACCCGCCGCTCCCGGCCCCGGTCGTTTTTGTCCGCATCGTCTGCCTCGGCGGCGATGTCCTCCCGCAGGGCCGCCAGGGTTTGCCCCAGGTTTTCCTTGAGTTCCCAGCCGATCTGGGCCCGCTCTTCCTGGCGGATCGACTCCAGGTCGATGGCCATCTCTTCCAGTTTTGCCGAGGTGCGCCGCAGTTCCTGGCGGGTCTGTTTGACCGGGGTGATATCGATATAGTTGCCCAGCAGGGCCGGCCTTCCCTCGAACTCGATCTTCATCAGCAGTCCCATCACCCAGACGATCCCGCCGTCCACGGTGTGCAGGCGCCACTCGAACGGCTCGATGCGTTCGCCCTGCATGGCCCGGCGGGTCATGCGGATAAGCAATGGTTTGTCGTCCGGATGAACGTAGGTCAGGGCTGGTTTGCCTTGAACGTCCTTGACAGGATCCAGGCCGGTGATCCGGCATCCGCTCTTGTTGCCGTAGACGAAATGCCCGTCCTGGATCACGTAGAAAATGCTCTGGGCCGCTTCGTCCAGGGCATCGAAAAGAACAGCGGCGAACTTTTGTCGTGATGGGTCCATGGCACTTGCCTACCATACCCCTCAAGTGGAAACAAGGTTCTTGTCATCCAGATTCTTACAAAAGCCTTCCCGTTTGACGACAAAAATTTCAGCCGCGTGCCGATACCATTCACTGGTCCTTTCATTCATGATGATAAACATCATGAGGATAAAATGTTGAGCTCTGGACGGACACTAGGCAACAGGCAAATTGTCGACGCATGGATGGCACTCATAAGAAAGGAGACGTGCAATGGCGACTAAAACCGGCAAGCAATACCTGGAGGAATTGAAGGCAACCCGACCCAACGTCTACATGAACGGCGAGAAAGTAGACAACATCTGGGAGGACCCCCGGTTCGAATCCACCCAAAAAATCCTGGCCATGAACCATGATTTCGTTTTCGAAGAAGCCCACAAGGATGTCGCCATCGTCCAGTCTCCCCAGGTAAACGAGCCGATCCGGCGTATTACCAACCATGTCCAGACCACCATGCAGGATTCGTTGCTCAAGCTGGACCTGACCCGGGACATCGCCAACCGCCGTATCTGCGCCTGGTGCGGCACCAACGTCATCTCCCTGGTCTGGGTCGCCACCTGGGAGACCGACCGGAAATACGGCACGGAATATCACCAGCGGCTCAAACGCTACGTCGAGTTGTCCCAGAAAAACGACTGGGATTCCTCCCTTGCCAAAATGGACGCCAAAGGGGACCGGAGTGTCCGGCCGGCCCAACAGAAGAATTACCCGGGCGTTCGGGTGGTGAAAAAGGACGCCAAAGGAATCACCGTCAGCGGATGCAAAGTACACACGTCCTACGGCCCCTGCTGTCCGATCATGACCATCATGCCGTGTCGGGCCATGACCGAGGAGGACAAGGATTTTGCCGTTTCATTCTGGATCCGCACCGACACACCGGGCATCAGCCAGATCGCCAAACCGTCACCCAATGCGGACCACATTGATTTGCCCATGCAGTGCCCCATGAGCAACGCCTTCGGCGTTGTGGAGGGGACCACCTTTTTCGAAGACGTCTTCGTTCCCTGGGAGCAGGTCTTCCTCTGCGGCGAGTATGATATGGCCGGATTGTATCCCCATTATTTCGGCACCATTCAGCGCCAGAGCAAGTGCAGCTGCCTGGCCGGGCACAGCGACCTGGTGGCCGGCATCGCCGCCCTGGTGGCCGACGTCAACGGTGTTCTGGGCAAATCCCACATCCAGGACAAACTGACCCACTGCGCCCAGATGGCCGAGGTCGCCCAGGCCTGCGCCTTCGGAGCGGGGGCCGCCGGTAAGCTGCATCCCAGCGGGGTCTTCATGCCCGATCCCCTCAAGGTCAACGCCGGGCTCAACTACATCAAGGACCTGACCGGCGAGCACATCCAGATGCTTCACGACATCGGTGGCGGCGCCATCGTGACCATGCCCACGGAAAAGGACTATCGGGATCCCCGGCTGAAAAAGCTGCTGGATTTTACCCTGGCCGGCAATGACAAATACTCATCCGAGGAGAGGATACGCGCGCTTTACCTGTGCCGGGAACTGGCCGCCACGGAGTTCACCGGTTATTACATGGGCTGGGGCGTCAACGCCTCGGGCTCCCCCCACACCGGCAAGATCCTGGTCCGCTCCCTTTACGATCTGGACTACCGTATGGGTATCGCCAAGGAATGGGCCGGCATCGGGGATTCCAGGCCGTGGCCCGGTCACTGTAACACCAACAAGGTTTGGGCAGGCAACTAATTCTGAAGGGGGAAAACCTGAGTGAGGAGGACCTCGTCGGCTGGGCCAAGGAGCAGATCGGAAAGGTCGTTGTGTCAATAGATCATTTTCTCAGGCAGCAAAACTGTACTTCTTTCTATATAAATTGGGGGACAGCCCGGTGGTTTTCTTGAAAATCCTGCTGAAAGTGCTGCTGTCTTCATAGCCCACCATGTAGGTGATCTCATCAAATGTTTTTCCGCCTTTTTCAAGGAGCTGCTTGGCATTTTCAATTCTGATCCGCTGAAGGTACCGCAGGGGTGAATCACCGGTGGCATTCTTGAACCGCCGTTCAAATGTCCGCCGGCTCATCCCTGCTTTGTCGGCAAGCAGGTTCACTTTGATCTCATCATGGAAGTTTTTTTCCAGCCAGTTCTGAATGTTCAATACATCCTGGTCCCCATGGGCCTTTTCAAACCGTAGCAACAAATACGGAGACTGGGATTTCCTGTCCATATCCATCACCATGATTCTTGCCGTCTGAAAAGCGGCTTCCTTGCCGGCGTATTTTGCAATGAGATACAAAGCCAGGTCGCCCCCGGCATTGGCCCCCCCGGCCGTAAAAAGATCCCCCTCATCGGTTATGAGTTTGTGCGGTTTTACGTTGACCCTGGGATATTGTTTCCGGAACCGGTTTAGATATCCCCAGTGCGTCGTTGCGCTTTTGTTGTCCAGAAGGCCGGTTTGCGCCAGCAGGAAGGTGCCCAGGCAGAAACTGGCGATATGCGCACCTTTTTCATGGGATTGCATGAGCCAGGAAAGGACGTCAGGTGCTAACGTTTCGTCTGCATCGGACGGCGGAATAATGATGGTGTCACTGTCCGCCGAATCCTGAATGGACGCGTCCGGTTTCAATTCATGCCCGAAATAGGTCTTTACCGGTTGGCCGTCGAAGGAGGCGGTTTTGACATCGAAAAACGGCGTGGGCGCTTTTTCATTGAGCATATTCCAGAAAACACCGGCGGCATTGAAAACATCCAGCGGGATGGCGAGAGATGACAGCATGACATTGTCATGCAAAAATATCGTGATTTTTCTCATATTCCTCCAAATTGACGCATTCGAACATTTTAATGCCGTATATGCCACTTCTGTCAGAGAAAGACAACTGATAATTTCCGCGAAAAATTGACGCTGTGTCCAAGATGCTGGTTAGCGCAACTGGCAAAACGTATCTGGCCACAGGGTGATGTTCAATGAATTCCAAAACCCTCTTAAGGTAAGCGTTTACAGGGTGCCGTAGATGGCGGCGCCGGGAATGCAGACGTACCATATCGTACTCCAAATGCCCGGGAACGCTGTCACGCATGGGCGTGATGCCCTGTGAATGTTTACGAAAACCAAATTGGAAGGAGACACCAATGGATCCAAACCGAGCCACCCGATTCCTGAGTGAAGGATACACGTGAGCAGAATCCGTGCTCATGGCCGTGAGCCAGGAATTTAAAATTGAAAATGAAATCAGTCCTCACATGGCCATGTGCTTTGGCGGTGGGATTGGTTTAACAGGCGCTGTTTGCGGTGCTGTTTCCGGAGCTGTGATGGCCATCGGGCTCATCAAGGGGCCTGTCGCCAATGTGCAGGAATTTCTGCAAACCATGCCCCTGGCAAAAGAACTGCGCCGCCGTTTCGAGAAAGAGATGAACACCATGAACTGCCGTGAATTGACCGGGGTCGATCTGTCAAAACCGGAAAATTTTGAAGAATACGCGAACTCCGACATTCCCCAAAACGTCTGCGCTCCAGCCGTCGACACGGCTTACCGGATTGCAATGGAGATACTGAACGAGGCCGCATAGATACGCATCAGACAGAAAGCTGTGCTGAACAAAAATTATCCTGAGAATGAAAAGGAAAGCATCATGAGCGAGCTGAACGCCAAATTAACCCAGGCTGAAAATGAAATGGATGACGTGATCAAAAAAAGGATCTACGGCAACGGTGCCACAGAAATGACCGAAGAACTGCGGGCCAAGATGATCGAAATCCTCGAATCGTGCAAGGATATGGCCATTTCCACCCTTCGTGAAGACGGGTGGCCCCAGGTCAACACCGTGGGCTTCGTAAATATGGGTGAGGACGTTTATTTTGAAACCTTTAAAACCACATCAAAGGCAAAGAATATCGCCAGGGACAACCGTGTCTCCCTTGCCATCTGGCCGTATTATGAGAATGTAGCCAATGGTTCCGGTGTCTCAATCGGGGGATATGCCGAAGAGGTTACAGACGAGGAGACGGCCAGTGAATTCCACCGACTCTTGCTGGAAAAAATGCCGGAGCTGGCAGATATTACCTATAATGACGGCGATGCGGTCTTCCCCGATCCCCATACCATCCGATATCGTATCCGGCCCACCGTGATCTCCATTTTAGATTTCGAGAAAGGGTTCGGCCATGCCGACTTCGTCGTGGTCGAAGATGGAGCAATAAAATAATTCATAATAGGGTAAAAAATTATGACCAAACAGAACCTCAGAGAAAGAGATTTCAAGGCCGAAATGTCCGAGATCATGGCCAATTGGAATCCAACATCCAGCCCGCAGTTTTTGAATGATGCGCTGCGCAGAACGATACTTGGTATGTACGAGCGCCAAAGTGAAATATCTCTCGCCACAGTACGGGCCGATGGTTGGCCGCAAGCCAACGTTGTCGACATCTGGAATCTGGGTTTGATGCTTTATTTTCAGTCTTATGAAGCCTCGTCCAAGGTACAGAATATTGAACGGGATTCCCGCGTTTCACTGACGCTTACCCCATCTTTCAAGGACTTTGGAGAAATGCAGGGGCTCACCATGGCAGCTCATGCTGAAAAAGTAACCGACAAGGCGGAAATCGGTGATCTCTACCACCTGTTTCTAAAGCGACTCCCTCACATGAAACAGTTTGCGGCGTACGAAGAAGATACTGCTTATCCAGGCTCTGGTGTCGCGGTCTATCGCCTCAGGCCGGAAATGGGCTGCGTCCTCGATTTCACCAAGGGGTATGGCCACTGGGACTACGTCCAGTTTAGGACAGGTGATTTTGCGGAATGGGAAGTCCAATATGGTTAAAGTAAGAAAAAAATTAGAGGCCACGTCCTGGAACCCCTTTACGGGCTGCACAAAGATATCGCCTGCCTGCAAAAACTGTTATGCAGAAGGGTTGGCATTAAAACTCCACAAATGGGGAACCGCGGGATACGAAAACAAATTCCAATTTACCGTACATCGGGACAGGTTGGAAAAAGCGGTCCCGTTAAAACGCAAAAAGCCGACCCTCTATTTTATCAACAACATGAGCGATACCTTTCATGAAGACGCCGATGAGGAAAGTATCGATCAGATTTTAAATATTGTTAAGAAGGCTCATTGGCACAATTTTTACATGCTCACCAAACGCAGCGAAAGAATGAAAGGCTATTTTAAGAATAAAGCTGTTCCTGACAACTTGTGGATAGGTGTGACAGTTGAAAATAAAAAAGATGGTTTCCCCAGACTCAAAGACCTCCAAACGATTGAAACGGTCAATAAACATATCTGCTGCGAACCTTTGCTGGAAGATCTTGAAGATATCGATTTGACAGGAATACGCCTAGTCGTTGGTGGCGGCGAAAGCGGTAACAAGGCACGCAAAGCGGAATTAAGCTGGGTGGAATCTCTGCACCGTCAGTGCCAGATACAAAATGTCCATTTTTACTGGAAACAGTGGGGGAGCTATGGCCCGGACGGTGTCTTCAAAGGAAAAGGTAAAACGGGCTATTTGGTAAACGGTAAAGCGCTTCAGTCGTTTCCTAAAAACCTCCTGCCTAAAAACGTGGCTGTTCAAGACTCCACAAGAAGTGAGGTTCCCTTTTCGGAGATAAAGGTTAATCACCAAAAGCTGTTCCGTTCTTCAAGGCCGTAGCCACGCGGTTGACCAGGGCCCAAATGGCATCCGCGGGCAGGAACGCTTCGATGGAGCGGTCGAATAGGACCCGCAGCCGGGCGGGAAATTCTTCGTCCGCGAACCACATGAGAAAATACAGGGGGATTCGCGGGAAGGGCAGGAGGCGCCCGGCCGCATCGGCCATGTCTACCGGTTGACCACCAAGCGCCATGACGGCCTGCTTGAATCCGTCGGGGTCGGTGCCGTAGCGTTCCAGAACGCCTGCCGTACGTAATTCATGGGGGCCCACGAAGAAATGGGACTCCTTAAGGTCCTGCAGCCCCACGATATCGCGGTCCAGGGGGAAGACGGCATTGACCTGATTGAGGTAAACCAGGGTCACCATTTCCAGCAGGGGATCTTCCAGGGGGATCCACCCCGAACCGTCATCGTACACAAGGCGCTGGTTGGGAATGTCAACACGGATGTCGGCATCGAGGAAACGGAACTGCAGGCGGTGGTCCGGCAGGGGCAGGGCCAGGGTCAGGTTGGCCAGTTCATCCAGCGATCGTTTTTCGAGATCCTCCCACAGAACGGCGTTCGGTTTGAGGTGCGAACCGTCGGGCGCATAATCCCTGCTCGATTTTTCGGGGGGCGGCGCGGCCATAAGTTCTCCCTGCTTTTCCTAAACTCCGCTTTTCAGTTTCTGAAAAAGAACGTCTTTAATCCATATCCCTGACCGCCTGGCGGGAGCGCTTCAGGCGGGCCTGGTGGCGTTTGTTCTCCAGCCGGCGTTGGCGGGAAGCCTTGGTGGGGCGGGTGGGACGCCGCGGGCGCGGCGGTGTCGCGGCGGCCAGGATCAGTTTTTTCAGGCGGTCCAGGGCCTCCTCGCGGTTCTGCTTCTGGGAGCGCTGACTGCGGGCGTCGATCACCAGGATACCCTCGGCGGTCATGCGGCGGCCGGCCAGGCCCATGAGGCGCTGCCGGACATCGTCGGGCAGGGAAGGGCTGTGCCGGGCATCGAAGCGCAGCTGGACCGCCGTGGCGGTCTTGTTCACATGCTGCCCCCCGGGACCGTCGGCCCGGACAAAGCTGAAAGTGAGTTCGCTTTCCGGGATGGTGATGGCGGCGTTGATGCGGAGCATGGGTATGGGGGTATCCTTTAATCTTATTGGGATCGAAGCCTTCTATGGCAGCCGTAGGAACAGTAGCACCATAGATTATTTGTTGCATTAATTTAAATCGTTACTTTTCTTTCACGGGATAAGAAAAGTAACCAAAAGAAACCGCCCGTGTCCCGCGGTGCTTCGCACTTCCCTGCGCGTCGTCGCGGCGGCCGGAGCACGCGGAAACTCACCCGCCTTCGCATAGGCTACGGCGGGTTCAGACAGTCCGCGCGCTTTTTTCCGTCCGCCCCGCCGATGCTCGGCGCGGGACAAAGGGAGAAGACTACAACTTAAACCAATATCATCCGTCGTTATTCTCTTGGCATCCCGTATTTCACGCGTGGCCGACGGCATCGGGATTGGGTCGAATCTCCACCTTGCCCTGGAGGTGGGCTTTGACATCTCCGATGGGCACTTCGCGGCGGTGGAAAATGCCGGCCGCCAGGGCGGATTCCGCCTCGGTCCGGGTGAAAACTTCGTGGAAATGGGCTTCGCAGCCGGCCCCGCTGGAGGCGATCACCGGGATGGACACGGCCCCTTTGACCGCGTTGACCAGTTCCAGGTCGAAGCCGGCATTGGTGCCGTCACGGTCGATGCAATTCAACAGGATTTCGCCGGCGCCGAGCTTTTCGCAGGTCTTGGCCAGGGTCACGGCGTCCAGCTCCCGGCCTTCGCGGCCGCCTTTGATGGTGCACTGGTACCAGCAGTAGTGTTCCCCGTTGGGGCCGGGATCGGCGGTTGCGATGGTCTCGTGGGGCACGTCCCCGGGATCGGCCACGTACACGCGCCGGGGATCCACCGAAATGACCACCGCCTGGCTGCCGTAGACGCGTGAGATTTCTTCGATGGCACTTTTACCGGTCATCTGGCCGGAATTCAAATAGGCCTCGGCGATTATGACCGCGTCGCTGCCGATGGACACTTTGTCCGCGCCCGAGCGGAAGTATTCGGCGGCCACTTCGAGGGCCGAGTAGGTCCGGCCGTTCTTGTCGGTGTAGTTGCGGATGCCGCCGCCGATGGTCAGGGGCACGAAGACGTTGCGCGAAGTCTGCTTGAGCACTTCCAGCATGGGCATGTCTTCCAGGGGAAAATCCCGGAAACCGGTGATGTTGAGAAAGGTGATCTCGTCGGCCCCTTCCCGGTAATAGCGTTCGGCCAGCTCCACCGGCAGGCCCAGATTGCGCACCTGGCCCTCTTCGCGCACGTCGTACTGGTCGCCCTTGGTGACCACCAGGTCGCCCTGGTCGTTGGCGCGCACGTCCAGGCAGGCGATGATGCGTTTGGCCAGTTGGGTGGTCTCCGGCACATGGGCCGGCGTTACCGCCGGGGTATCGGCCGCCAGGAAGTTTTCCAATATGCGGCGGCCGTGAATCCCGCTTTTCTCGGGGTGAAACTGGGTGCCCATGACCGGGCCCTGCTGCACTGCGCTGGCGAACTCGTAGCCGTAGTCCGTGGCCGTCAGAACCACTTCCGGATCTTTCGGGGCCACGTGGTAGGAGTGTACGAAATAAAATTTTTCGTTTCCCGTCAGCCCGTTGAACAGGGGGGAGGCCTGGCGGGCCTTGATGCCGTTCCAGCCGATGTGGGGAACAGCGCGGTCGATGGTAAAGCGCTTGACCTTGCCTTTCAGAAGGCCCAGTCCGGGGAGGCCCGGGGCTTCTTCGCTTTCCTCGAAGAGGGCGTGCATGCCCAGGCAGATGCCCAAAAAGGGGCGTCCGGACTGCAGGTAGCTTTTCAGGGGCGCCACATAGCCCCGGGCCTGCAGGATTTCCATCATGGCACCGAAAGCGCCCACGCCGGGGAAGACCAGGCGTTCGGCCTTGAGAATGTCTTCCGGGGTTTCCACCGGGCGGACGGTCTCCCCCAGGCTTTCGATGGCGTTGACGACACTGCGGACATTGCCGGCGCCGTAGTCGAGTAGTGTGATCATGTGCGTCCCCCGGTAAAGACAGGTCGGATTGATTGGCGGATTTCCACGGTGGCATCCGTAAAGACGCCCTCCGGAAAAATAAAGAGTGTTACATATACCACTCGGTCGGCAATGACAAGGTGCGGGCCTGCGAAAGCGGACCGGCGTTCATCCAACATTGCGGGCCAGGGTCGACTCCCATCCCAGCATGGCCTTTTTGCGGGACGGACCGCCGCCGTAATAACCAAAGGCCCCCATTTTACGGAGGACGCGGTGGCAGGGGATCAGGAAGGGGATGGGGTTGCGCCCCACCGCATTGCCAACGGCCCGCTGGGCGTTGGGCATGCCGATATGCCGGGCGATATCTTCATAGGTCACGGCCCGGCCCAGTGGGATTTTCAGGAGGGCCTCCCAGACCTTGATCTGGAAGTTGGTGCCCTTGACGAAAAGATAAAGCGGGGCGGGCGGGTGGTCGTGGGGGAACCCGAAGATGCTGTCCAGCAGGCCGGCCGAGGCGGCCGGGTCTTGGCGGATGCGGGCCTGGGGCCACTGGCGTTCGAGGTCGGTCACGGGCCGGCGTCGATTGCCGTCCTGCACGAAGGTGAGGGCGCAGAGGCCCCGGTCGGTCACGGCCAGGAGGCACTCGCCAAAGGGGGAGGCGTGGAAGCCGTAACGGATGTCCAGGCCGGCGCCCCTTTTTTTATACTCCCCGGGGGTCACGGCCTCGCAGGTGACAAAGAGGTCGTGCAGGCGGCCGGGGCTGGAAAGGCCGCTGTCGTAGGTGGTGTCCAGCACCGTGCCGGAACCCTCGATCAGTTTCTTGGCGTGTTCCTTGGTGAGGAACTGCAGAAACCGCTTGGGACTGATGCCCACCCAGCGGCTGAAGAGTTTTTGAAAGTGGTATTCGCTCAATCCGGCCGCCGCGGCAATGTCGGCCAGTCCGGGCTGGTCCTGGTGACGGGTTTCGAGAAAACGGATGGTGGCCTCCACCCGGGCATAATCGCGGCACAGGTTCTGGTAATCGGTCATGGCCGGTATCCTTTCCTGGTATCGACCTAACCCGAACATTTCATTAAATATTCGGGCTAAGTCCTCTCCCTCTGGCGGAAAACTCTGAGAGGTTAAACTCATCCGGAGTTATTGATATTATGATTCCTTTTCTTTTCCGGAAAAGAAAAGGATGATGTCATTTTAAGAAGATACCGGAACGGGCGCAACCCGATTCTTGCGACGAAAGGGGAGGGGATAGGGTCAGGTTTGCGGCCCCTCGGATTTCGGACGGTACAGGGCGTAATAGGTTACCGGAATGACCAGCAGGGTGAACAGGGTGGAGGCCAGCAGGCCGAAAATCAGGGTCCAGGCCAGCCCGGAGAACACCGGATCCAGGGTGATGGGCCAGGCCCCGATGGCGGTGGTGGTGGCCGTGAGCAAAATGGGGCGCATGCGGATGGCCCCGCTTTGCAGGATGGCCTCTTTCAGCGGCAGTCCTTCCTTGACCGCTTCCTGGATGAATTCGATGAGCACCAGGGCGTTGCGGATCACGATGCCCCCCAGGGCGATCATGCCGATCATGCCGGTGGCGGTAAAAAAGACCGGGTTGTCGAAACCGCCCACCGGATGCCCGGTGACCAGGTTCAAGAGCCAGAAGCCGGGCATGGCGCCGATCAGGGTGAGGGGAATGGCCATCATGATCAAAAGCGGCATGGAAAAGGAGCCCGTTTCGATGATCATTAGGATGTAGATGCCCATCAGGGCCGCGGCAAAGGCAAGGCCCATGTCCCGGAACACCCGCAGGGTGATCTTCCATTCGCCTTCACCGGCCCACTGCACCCGGACGTCCTTTGGCGCCGGCTGGTCGGCCAGCCGTTTCTGCATGTCCAGGACAGCTTCGGCCGGAGCGCGACCGGCCATTTCCGCCAGCACGTAGACGACCCGCTCCAGGTTTTTGTGATAGATGGGTTGGGGCTCCGGTACGGACACGGCCCGGGTCAGCTCGGCCAGGGGCACCAGACCGCCCTCGGGGGTCTTCACTTGAATCCGGGCCAGAGCCGCCATGCCTGAGCGTTTGTCCCGCGGCAGGATGGTGCGGACCGCCAGGGGCTGGCGCTCGCCCGGCATGTGCACCGTGGCCGGTGTGACGCCGCTGAGGGCCGTATGCAGGGACCGGGTGATGACCTCCGGTGCGATGCCGTGCAGGGCGGCTTTCTCCTTGTCGATCAGAAAGTCGATCTTGGTCCGGTGGGCTTCCGCCAGGTCGTCGATATCCACGACAAAGGGCTCGGCGGCCATGATGTCCTGGATATGGTCCGAGGCGGCCACGAGCCGGTCATAGGGCATGTCCGGCGGCCCGTAGAGCTCCGCCACGATGGTGGAGAGCACCGGCGGGCCGGGGGGCACCTCCACGATCTTGATGCGCGCGCCGGTCCGGGCCGCCACGGCTTCAAGATCCGATCGCAGCCGCAATACGATGGCGTGGCTCTGCTGGTCGCGCTGGGCTTTGTCCAGGAGGTTGACCCGCATGTCTGCCACGTGGCCCCCCCGGCGCAGGTAGTAGTGGCGCACCAGGCCGTTGAAGTCCATGGGGGCGGCAATGCCTGTATAGCTGACGATGCTGGTGACTTCGGGAACGTTTTCCAGATAGGTTTCCAGGGCCTGCACAACCTGGTCGGTGTGCTCCAGGGTGGTGCCTTCGGGCATGTCCACCACGATCTGGAATTCGTTTTTGTTGTCGAAGGGCAGCATCTTGAGCGGCACCAGCCGAAAAAGGGCCAGCAGGACCGGGGCCGCAAGGAGGAGCAGAATGACCAACAGCAGCAGGTAGCGATTGCGACGCGAATCCAGAAAGGGGTTGACCACCCGGCGGTAGATGCGGTCGATGGGGCCGGGTGCGGCGGGCGTATCACCGCTGCCCTGAGCGGGCGCCATGTTTTTTAACAGGTGGTGGGCCAGCCAGGGCACGATGGTCAGGGCGCAAAAGGTGGAGAAAATCACGGTGACCGGCACGTTGGCCGCCATGGGCGCCATGTAAGGCCCCATCATGCCGGTGATGAAGAAAAGGGGGGTGAAACAGATGATGATGGCCAGGGTGGACATGATCACCGGGGGCAGGACCTCGTTGACGGCGGCCAGGGTGGCGGCCGCGGGCTTCAGGCGTCCCATCCCGATGTGGCGCTGGATGTTGTCCACGTTGGTGATAGGATCGTCCACCACCAGGCCCAGCGATAAAATCAGGGCGAAGAGGGTAACCCGGTTGATGGTGTAGCCTAATAGAAAATTCACGAACAGGGCCAGGGCGAAGCTGACCGGTACGGCCAGGGCCACCACGAGGGCTTCGCGCCAGCCCAGGGTCAGCGCCAGCAGCACGACGACGCTGGCCACCGCAAAGGCCAGCGAACTCAGCAGGCCGTTGACCTTCTGCTGGGCGGTTTGGCCATAGTTGCGGGTGATTTCCACTCCGACACCGTGGGGGATGACGGTGGCCTGGAGCTTTTCCAGTTCCCCCAGGACATTGCGGGCCACATCGACGGCATTGGTGCCTTTTTTCTTGGCCAGGGCCAGGGTCACCGCGGGGTAGCCTTCCGGGGCGGGCGGCAGGCCTTGGGCGGTCCGGTAGGTTTCGGAAAAACGGATGCGGGTGTAGTGCCGGACTTCTTCCGGACCGTCGCGGACCGCGGCGATGTCCCGCAGGTAGACCGGCCGGTCGTGGTGGACCCCCACCATCAGGGCGGCCACTTCATCGGCCGAGGTAAAAAAGGCATTGCTGGTGACGTTGAACGCCCGGTTGAAGCGGTTGAACTCCCCGGCGGTGACCGACGCGTCGGCCCCCTGCAGGGCCCGCACGGTTTCCAGCAGGGTGACTTCATGGGCGGTCATGCGTTCGGGCTGGAGTTCGACCCGGATTTCCCGCCGCCGCCCGCCCACGATTTCGGTGCGGGAGAGGTCCTTGACGGCGGAAAGCCGCTCCAGCACTTCTTCGCCGATGCGCCGCAGCTCATAGTCGCTGTGGGATGCGGAGTAGAGGGTGGCATTCACGATGGAGACATCGTCGATTTCCACCGGCTTGATGACCCAGCCGCTGACGATGGGCGGGACCAGATCGATGTTCATGGTGATCTTGTTGTGAAGCTTGATCAGGGATTTTTCCCGGTCCTGCCCCACGAAAAACCGCACCGTGACCACGGCCGTGTCCTGGCGGGACATGGAGTAGACATACTCGACCCCGTCGATCTGCCAGAGCAGGCGTTCCAGCGGCGTGGCCACGAGTTTTTCGACTTCTTCGGGGTTGGCGCCCGGGGCGTGCACGAAGACATCCGCCAGGGGGACGACGATTTGTGGTTCTTCTTCCCGGGGGGTTGCCAGGATGGCGGCAATTCCCATGCACAGGGCGGCCACGATCAGGATGATCGACAGCTGGGAGGTCAGGAACTGGTGAACGATTCGGGTGATCAGGCCCGGGGATGTCGATGGCGATTGGCTGTGCATTAATTTGGCATCCCGATGGTTTCATGGCCTTCCAGCCCGGAGAGCACTTCCACCTGGTCGTCCATGGCTTGGCCGGTCTGGATCAGGCGGCGCTGCCAGCGGTCACCCGTTTGCACGTCCACCAGTTCCAGCTGGCCGATGCGGCGAACTGCCCGGCGGGGGATCATGACCACCTGGTTTTCCGTGACGGGGATCAGCATCTTGCCATACATGCCTGGAAACAGAGCCGTGGTATCGGGCAGGGCGGCCTTGACCAGAAAGGTTCGGGAACGGGGATCGGCATAGGGTACGATTTCCTCCACCAGCGCTTCGGTCCGGAGGTCCAGGGCGTCCACCACCACCGGCAGGGTGTGGCCGGGGCTGACCTTGCGAATCAGCCCCTCGCGCACGCGGGATTCCAGGCGCAGGGCCCCTTCGGTTTGCAGCACCAGCAAGGCTTTGCCGGGCAGGGCCAGATCGCCCGGTTCCACCAGCCGCTGGAGCACCTCCCCTGCCTGGGGGGCCCGGAGGGTCGTGTAGCCGAGAGCGGTTTGGGCCTCCCGGACCTGCTCTTCCGCCCGCCGCAGGCCGGCCCGGGCCCGGGTCAAAGATTCCTGGGCGCGTTCCATTTCCTGGGCGGTGGCGGCTTCGGCGGCAAGGTATTTCCTGATACGGTCGTATTCGGACCGGGCCCGCGTCAATTCGGCGCGGGCGGCCACGGCGGTCTGCCTGGCAGCGTCCAGGCGGGAGGCGAACTGGCGGCTGTCCAGGGTGATCAATACCTGGTCTTTCTGAACCCGGGTCCCGGGGGTGACATTGACCGCCAGCACCTGCGCGGTGACCTGGGCGCTGATGCGGCTTTCCACCCGGGGGCGGATGGTGCCCACGGCCTCGTACCATTCCGTCACGGTTTTGCGGGCCGCCTGAACGGTCTGGGCCGGCGGCGACGTAACTGCGGTGGACAAAGGGGCCGGCGGCGGTCCAGGGGCGGGAGCGGTGGCGCGGCCGGCCCAATAGGCTCCCGCTGCGACGGCGATGATCAGGAGCGCGGCACCGGCGGTGACTTTCCTCGTCATGGTGTTGTCCCCGGGTTGTCGTTGGCAGGATAGGCCGCGGCCAGGTAGCCGATGGCCCGGGCAATATCGGCAATCGCTTTTTCGCGATCGTAAAAGGCGGCCGCCTGGCTCATGTGGGCCTGGTTGCGGGCCAGCTCCGCCTCGAGATAGCGCGTAATGGTGGCAGAGCCGCCTTTGTACTGGTGCCCCACCAGTTTGAGGCTCTCATCGGCATTGGCCACCCGGTTGCGGGCCACTTCCAGGCGGGCCCGGGCCTCCTCCAGGGCAAGGTAGGCGGTCTTGACCTCCAGTTCGACGGCCAGGGTGGTCTTGCGGTCCCGGTGAAGCATTTCTTCGAAAACGGCCTGGGCTTCATGGGTCTGGGCCCGGGTGCTGAACCCCCGGAAGAACTCCCAGTTGAACAGGATACCGGCGGTCCAGTTGTCTTCGTCCCAATCGTAGTCCATATCCTCATCATCGTAATAGAGGCGGCCGAAGGCGTCGATGCTCGGGATATAGCCGGTCTTGGCCTTGTCCACCGCCATGCGGCTTTGACGGACTTTTTCATGCAGGCCGCGAATCTCCGGCCGTGCCTGCAGGGCATAGGCCAGCCCGGCCTCGAACTGGTCGGGGATTTCCAGCGCCGCACCGTCCGTCTCTTTCAGCGTCAGGGGCTGGCGGATGCCGATGCCCAGGATATTGGCCAGGGCGGTGCGGGCCAGTTCCATGCGGTTGCGGCTGCGGACTTCTTCTTCCCGGGCTTCGGACCGCCGCACCTGGAGGGAGAGCACATCGGATTTGAGCGCGCCGCCTTCCTGGTAGCGCACCGTCATGACCCGCAGCTGGTCATCCACCGTGGCCACCGAGTCCCGGGCAATGGCCAGAAAGGCTTCGGCGGTGAGGTAGTCGTAATAGGTCTGGATCACCGAGGCCACCAGGGCGTTGATGACCGCCTGGTGATCCTGAAGGGATATCTCCCGGCCGGCGGCCGCCATTTGATGGTCGAGCTGATCGCGACCGCCCTGGTAGATATTCCAGCGGGCGTTCAGGCCGGATTCGAAATTGTCGAAGACATCCGGATCGTTGAAATCCTCGGCAAAATTGAACTCCCGTTGATCAAGCCGTTTGAATAGGTAAGCCGAGGGCGCATTGCCCCGCAGGTACTCGGTATAGAAATTCAAAGCAGGGTAGAAGGCGGCCCGGGATTTGGCGATGAGGGCTTCGGTCTGGCGTATCCGGGCGGCGGCCATCTGCCGGTCGGGGTTGTTGACAACGGCGATGTGGATGGCCTCTTTCAGGGCCAAAGGACCGTCGGGAAGTATTTTTTCCGGATGGGCCAACCCCCGGATGCGGTGATTGCCCTCGGCCAGAACGTCCTGCTGGATGGCATCATAGGCATACCGCTCACGCGTGATGCATCCCGCCTGGCAAACCACCAGGAAAATAAGCCCGCCGAGAAACAGATTCCGCAACACGATTCACTTTTCTACCCCGATCCAGGGGTGCTTTTATGGGGAGATGCGTGGGCGCGCCGACGATACCGCCAAACCAGGCGTTGACGGGATCGGATGCGCCTGTTCAGAAATGTCCGGAACGTTATTCCGAAAGCTACCATAGCGAAAGGCTATGGGGCTGTCAATATCCGTATCTTAAATTATTTCATAAATTTAGGGCGTTACTCAGGTATCGGGCGCGTCCGCGATGGGGACGCGGGCTATTGTCAAACGGACGGGTGTGCTAATACGGCTGACGGTATGAATTTTTTTCTATCCTGTATATATCCGGGCCCGGAGGCCCCGGCTTTGGGTTCCCCCTGGAAGGGGGGATGCTCCAATCGCGAGAAACAATAGGCGTCAGAAGACAGAATTCAGGTGCCAGAAGGATTATGATGTCGCTTCGCTCTGTCTTTTGAAAAAGATCGAATGCGCCGAAGGCGAAAACCTTATTCTGACTTCTGGATCCTGACGCCTGAATTCCTATACGACGATTACGGCGGAGCCAATTATTTGACCTGGCCTACAGGACCAGGTTTTCTGGACCGAATAAAATTTCACCCTGCGAACGCGTGAAAAATTCGGGTCAAGTGCCCATGACAGATCAAATGCTGGAAATCATTCATCAGGACGACGATATCGTTGCCGTCAACAAACCCTCCGGCATCAAGGTGCATCGCGGCGCATTCGATGCGCGCCGGGAGCGTTTTGCCCTGCAACTGGTGCGGGACCAGGTGGGGCGGCATCTGTACCCGGTCCATCGTCTGGACAAACCCACCTCGGGCATCCTGGTGTTCGCCCTCAATCCGGGGGCGGCGCGGTCCCTGGCCAAATCGTTTGCCCGACGCCAGGTGCAGAAAACCTATCTGGCGGTGGTGCGGGGCTTCATTGCGGAAGCCGGCGAGGTGGATTACCCCCTGGAACGCAGCGAAACCGGCGAGGCCTTTGACAAGCCCCCCCGGCCGGCGGTGACGCGCTTTCTCCGTCTGGACACGGTAGAGCTGCCGGTACCTGTCGGGCGGTATGCCACCGCGCGCTATTCCCTGATTCAGGCCATGCCGGCCACCGGGCGCATGCATCAGATCCGCCGGCATATGCGCCACCTGCGCCACCCGATCATCAACGACCGCCAATACGGCGACAACAAGCACAACCGTTTTTTCAGTGAGGAAATCGGCTGCCGGCGCCTGCTGCTGGCGGCCACCGAAATCCAGTTTCCCCATCCCCGCAGCCGGGAGACCACCCGGTTGACCGCCAGAATCGATCCTGATTTTTCCCGCATCCTGAACCGTATGGGATGGGACGCGGCGATTCCCACTTTGATCCGGAATCTCTAACCTCTGACATCAATAGATTCCGGTTTCCGGTGGAATGATGTTCAAGCGGGAAATGCCCCTTTTTAAGCCCTCCTTTGAGGGCGACGGGACGATTTAGCTCTGCGGGAAGACCCTATCGCTTCTGTTCCAGACCGGCCAGCAGCATGCGGCCGGCATTGCGGGCCCCTACGATATTGCGGGCGCAGGGGCCGACCTGGAGTTCGGCCAGGGGGCCGGTGACAAAGATATTTGGCCCCCATTGCAGGTCAGGGCCCACGATGGGGTAGCCGCAGGGGTTGCAGGGCAGGTCGAAATCTTGGATCAGACGGTCGACGAAACGGCCGCCGGGGCGTTCCTGGCGGAATCCGGTGGCCAGGACGATGCGCCGGGCGATCAGGGGCCCCTCGTCCGTCTGGAGCCGGATGGTGTCCCGGTCATAGGAAGCCTTCTGAATGGCGGCCTGCCGAAATGTGAGATGCGACGGGTCGAGGGCCGCCTGGAATTCCTGCATGACTTCTCCCGGCAGACTGCCGGGCAGGCGGACTTCGTCGATGGTGGCGCGTCGCGCCGCATAGTCTTCCTGATAAAACCGCCGCAGGCACTTGGGGCCGATCCAGCAGGGGTTGAAATCGAACTGGCTTTCCTGCAGGGGGCGGCGGGCCACCAGCGTGACGTCGGCTTCGGGGACGGCCGCCAGGGCCAGCGCCGTCTGGACCGCCGTGATGCCGCCGCCCACCACCAGTGTGGCGCCTGCCGGGGCAACCGCATCACGCTTGAAATCCGGATCGAACACATGGGTGACGCTGGCCCCTTGACGGCGAAGGTCCTGCGCCCAGGCAGGCCAGCAGGGTTGTTCGCTCATGCCGATGGCCAGGAGGACGCGACGGGTCCGCAGGTCACCTGCGGTGGTCTCCACCACGTATGCGGGGCCGTCGCGGTGCAGGGCCAGCCCCCGGCCCTGGATATGACGTTCGTCAAGATGGCTGCGCGCGATCACATGACGGCTGTGTTCCCGAAAGAGGCCCAGGGCAGGGCGGTTGTAGGGCGGGATAAACCCTGCGAAGGACCGCCCTGCGGGTGTCTTGGCAAACTGGTAGATGGAGAGGATGGGAAGATCGATATGATGGGTGGCCGGTGAACGCAGGTATCGCATGCCGCAGTTGGCGGTCATGCGATCCCAGGCTTCCAGCAGGTGATCGTGGGGATCGATTATGTCGATGTTTTCAGCGGGCAGGCCCGGCTGGTCGAGCAGCAGGTTGGCCAGATAGGTCCCGTGGATTCCGCCACCAACGATCAGCCATTCCCTCATGCCGGATCAATCCAGTTTTTCGAAGTATTCCTTTTCGGCGCCGCACAGGGGGCAGACCCAGTCGTCCGGAAGGTCTTCAAAAGCAGTTTCCGCCTGGACATTGTTTTCGATATCGCCTTCCATCGGGTCGTAGATGTAGCCGCAGGGGCATTCCCACTTGTCCATTGATCCTCCTTAGCGCCCATCCCTAAAAGGCATCTTTCGGCCCCTGGCGGCGTTCTCGCGAGTTTTCAATCCTCGAAATAGCGGGCTATTCCTCCGGTTGAAAATTCACTCGGGCCTTGCCAGGAACCAAAATCCACCATTTATGGACGGACACTCCTTAGTTGGTCGGGTGTTGTCGTTTGACGGTCTACGGTATGCCCTGTCAACTTAATGCGGCCGCCGGACAGCGTCAAGCACCCAATTCGTCGACTCCGTCGATTGGCAGGTGTTTAGAAGCCATTTCAATATTACGAGGTGCGTTGACAGGGGGGCGTTATCCCTTTAGAGTGCCTGCGCGAGTGACTTGCTGCTTGTTCGGCGGACGTGTTTTGATGTTGGCGCGGCTGCCGGGGAGGGCGTTCAATTGGATGGGGTGGGGCGGCATTGCCGCAAAGCTCATCGAGGCATGGCGATGGAATCCAAAACCAAAGATCACTACTACACACGCAACGTCGTCGGCATTTCCCTGGTGGAGTTTCTCTGGGGGCTGGGGTTGCCGGTGGTGGTGGAGAGCACGTTTCTCCAGTTGTTTCTCAAGAACCTGGGGGCCTCCAGTTTCGCCCTGGGCATGATTCCCTTTTTCTTTTTTATCGGCATGTCGGTGTTCGCCCTGCTGTCGAGCTATTTGACCGAGGGGATGGTATTCAAACGGCGCGCGGTGGTGATCCTGCATCTGGTGTCCGGCATGGCCCTCCTGGTGTTCGGCGGCTTGCTGGCTTTGCTTGAACAAACGGATGACATTCTGCTGCTGTTCTTTGTCTGCTACGCTGTTTTTTCGGTCTGCATCGGCATGACCCAGCCGGTCTGGCTGAATTACCTGGTGAAAATCCTATCGGAAGAAAAATCGACTTCCGGCCTGGCCTATATGATGATCGCCCAGAACGCCGCCAAACTCATCAGCAGCCTGATTATCCTCAAAGTGGTGGCGCACTACGCCTTTGCACCGGCGGCCGCGGCCGTCATTTTCATGGTGGTGGGGCTCCTCTTCGTGCTGGGCTCCCTGTTTTTCTTTCTCACCCGGGAATCGCGGGACGTGGTGGTCGGGCGGCCGGCGCGTGCATCGTTCAGGCATTTTATCCGCAACACCCGGCGGCACATGTTCCGGAACCGGAATTTTCTGATGTTCCTGGGAAGCGATCTCGAGCTCTATATCGTGGTGACGGTCATCTCGTTCTATGCCGCCTATGCCACCGAATTCGGGGGCGTGGCCCCGGCCGTGGCGGCGGGCGTTTTCGTGGGACTCATCTATACCGGGGCTATTCTCGCCAACGTATTTCTGGGGGCCCTGGGGTGGCTGACCCTGAAACACAAGGCCCTGGCATCCAAGGTCTGTTCCCTGGGGGCGGTCCTGCTGATGGCCCTGTGGTCTACCCCGGTCAGTTTCTATGGGGCCAGTTTCCTGCTGGGGGCTTCCCGGGGCACCCGCATGATCGTTTTTGCGCCGGCGGTGAAAAAGCTCTCCGGTCTGCCCGATGCGACGCCCTATTTCGCCGTAGCCCCTGTTCTGACGCTGCCCCTGGCCATGGGGATGCCCCTGGCCTGCGGCCATTTCCTGGATCGCATGGCCTGGCTGGGGGGGGATGCCTACCGTCTGATGCTGGGGATGGCGGCGCTGCTGATTGCCGGCACCATGCTATGCGTCTGGCGAACGGATTTTTCGGGTGGCCCTGCCGCCCAGGTGGATTTGGGCCGCCCGGATGCTTCGGCGCCCGCCATGCCTTCCCATGCGCCCTACCCGGATTGAGGCGACGTCGGTTGCATGCCCTTGGGCGCATTCGCTAACCTGACTATTGCATGAAAATATTTTTGGTTCATCTCCCGAATAGTTGGTGCAAATGAGCAATTGGGTCACAGGGTATTACCTCTCGGGCATCTCGGGATCATAAGGGTTCCAGGAGTCAAGGGGTCAAGGATCCAAGTGAAATACTAAAAAATTACAAAGAATGGCAAGTGTGGCAAAAAGCATATGCGCTTTGTTTGCATCTATATAATGTATCGAAACGTTTTCCAAAATTAGCAGTGGAAATTGGGCCAATTGAGCGATTGCTGAAAACTCTGATTAAATCTCCAGAGAACAAACCCTTGGCCACTTGAATCCTAAACCCCTTGGACCCTTTCTCCCAACTAATTGGGAGAAGAACCTTATTTTAAACAACAAATTCAATGCAAATGCGCTGACGCAAAACAAGGCAGACGATACCATGCCGCATGACACCATTTACGACGATCCCCGGCGGCCGGTGCCGCCCTTTACCTTTGACGACCGGGTGGCGACGGTTTTCGACGACATGATCCAGCGCTCGGTTCCCCTCTACGGGGAGATCATCCAGCGCCAGGCCCAGCTGATCCGGCGGTTCCACCAGGAACAATCCCGCATTTATGACCTGGGCTGCTCCACCGGCAACCTGGGCGTCGCAGCCTGCCGGGTCATGGCGGATACGCCCTTTCGGATGATCGCGGTGGACAATTCCGCCGCCATGCTGAAGGTTTATGACGAGCGGCGGCAGCACCTGCCCGGCGGCGAGCGGATCGAACTGGTCAACGCCGATGTGGCCCGGTTTCGCGTCGAAGACGCCGGCATCGTCGTCATCAACTTCACGCTGCAGTTCCTGTCGCTGGCGGACCGGGATCGGGTGGTGGATCGTGTCTACAAGGGCCTGCGGCCGGGAGGGGTGTTGCTGTTCTCGGAAAAGATCGTGCATGCCGACGATGCGTTCAGCGACTTGCAGCAGGATTTTTACTACGGCTTCAAGCGGGAAAACGGCTATTCCGATCTGGCCATCGCCCAGAAACGGGAAGCCCTGGAGAACGTCCTGATCCCCGAGACGGTGGCGGATCATTTGAAACGTGTCTCGGGAGCCGGATTCAAACGCCTGGACATCTGGTTGAAGTGGTTCAATTTCTGCTCCTGGATATGCCAGAAATGAGGCATCCCTTTTTAGAGCAGCTACCCTGTTTGGGATTGGACGCCTATGCGTCGGCGTTCCAGGAACGACTGGCGCCGGTTGCAAGACGCATCTACGGCCAGGACCGCAAGGCCCGCCCCTACCTGGCGATGCTGGACCGCCTGCCCCATCTGGCGCCGGTGGATATGGATCTGGACCGGGGCTGCATCCGGATCGGGCAGGCTGGAGATGTCGGCCCGGAGGAGCGGCGGGCCCTGCGGCACGCCCTGCGGACCGTGATCCCCTGGCGCAAAGGGCCCTTCGAGGTTTTCGGCATCCGGGTGGACAGCGAATGGGTATCCTCGCTCAAGTGGGACCGGGTGCGGCCCCACCTGGCGCCGTTGGCGGGGCGCCGTATTCTCGACATCGGCTCCTCTTGCGGCTATTATCTTTTTCGCATGTGTCCGGAGGCGCCGGCGCTCATGCTGGGGATCGAGCCTTACCTGACCTTCTATTTCCAGTTCCAGCTGCTGCAGCGTTATATCCGTGCGGAACGCCTGTTCACGCTGCCCCTGCGGCTGGAGGAATTCCCGGACATGCCCGCTTTTTTCGATACCATTTTCTGCATGGGGATTTTGTACCACCGGCGCGACCCGCGTGCGGCCCTGTCCAAAGTGCGCCGGCTGTTGCGGCCCGGCGGCGAACTGGTCCTGGAGACGTTGATCCTGGCGGATGACGACGACACGGTGCTCGAACCCCGGGGACGCTACGCCAAGATGAACAATGTCCATGCCATTCCCAGTGTAACCCGCCTGGCGGCATGGCTGGGCGCCGTCGGTTACCGGCAGGTACGCTGCGTGGACGTCACACCCACGACGTTGGATGAACAGCGTCCCACGGAATGGATCAATTCCGAGTCCCTGGACGCCTTTCTCGATCCCGCCAATCCGGGCCTGACGGTCGAGGGGTATCCGGCGCCTGTTCGCGCCGTCCTGCTGGCATCCGCGTGACAAGGTTTTGAATTCCCAGCGCATGTGCTATTGAAACACATGTATCCGGACGTCACAGACGGCTTGTATGCAGAAAGGGCCAGGCTCAAAGCGTCAAGCTGAAAGGGCGACGCTTCGCGTCGACACCGAAATACCAGACGCGGTCACTGCGGCAGGCGCTGTTTCCATGAAAGATTAAACCGGCACCAGCCGGCGGCTTCGCTGAAAGCTGCGTGCGCCTTGCCATACGGCGCTAAAACCCTTCTCGCAATGCTTATTTCTTCCCTCTAACCCGAAGATTTCATGAAATTTTTCTGCGGAATAAATTTTATGCTAATATAGCGATGATATCAGGATTCTTCCTGCAAGTTTGGCAAGTCCATTGCGAACAAGGAAACCACCATGACGCTTTCCCGGATTTTCCGTTGGGCAGCTCTGGTCCTGATTATTTTCGCGGTAGCCACGCCCACGGCCATCGCACAGGTTGCCCGCCAGGACGATGATACGCTTCATGAGCGCCGGTCGGCACAGCCGGAGGGCGGCCCCCATGCGGTGCGGCTGAGCCCGGAAGAGCAAGCCTGGCTGGCGGCCCACCCGACCATTCGGCTGGGGGTGGATCCCACCTGGCCGCCCTTCGAACAAACCGATGCCCAGGGGGACTATGCCGGTATCGCTTCGGACTATGTCGATCTGCTGAACGAACGCCTGGGAACCGCCATGGAACCGGTTGCCGGCTTGACCTGGGAAGAAGTTCTCCAAGGCGTCAAACAGGGCGACATCGACGTCATTCCCTGCATCGCCCGTTCCCCCGAGCGGGAGAAATATCTTCTTTTCACCAAACCCTATCTGCGTTTCCAGTCCGTGATCGTGACCCGGAAAGGCGCCCCCTTCCTGAGCGGTCTGGCCGATCTCTCCGGTCAGGCGGTGGGGGTGGTCAAAGGGTATGTGACCCACGAAATGATTGGCCGGGATTATCCGGCTATCGTGCTGAAACCCTTCCCCAGTGTGGAGGAGGGGCTCAACGCCCTGGCCAAAGGGGATATCGATGCATTTGTGGATAACCTGGCCTCCATAACATTCGCCATCAAACGCATGGGGATGGATGCCGTGCGGGTGGCCTCGACCACCGAATACATGTTCGACCTGGCCTTCGGGGTGCGCAAGGACTGGGCGGCCCTGGTGCCGATTTTGGAAAAGGGCCTCGCTGCCATCGGCAAGGAGGAACGGGCCCGAATTCATGACCGGTGGATCAATCTGGTCATCGAACGGACGGTGGACTGGGGCTATGTCTGGCGTGCGGTGCTCATTGTCGTCCTGGTCGCCGGTGTGCTGGTGACCGTGATCATTTTCTGGAACCGTCGCCTGGCGCACGAGATTGTGGAACGCAAGCGGGCCGAAGAGGCCATTAAAAACTCCCAGCGCCGCCAGATCCAGATCATCAATTTTTTACCCGACCCGACCTTCGTCGTCGATTGCGACGGTCGGGTGATCGCCTGGAACCGGGCCATGGCCGAGCTGACCGGCATCGATGCGGCGGACATTGTCGGCAAGGGCGACTTTGAATACGCCTTGCCCTTCTACGGCGAGCGGCGCCCGGTTCTGATCGATCTGGTCCGCGAATGGGATGCTTCCATCGAGGACCGCTATATCCAGATCAGCAAAGCGGGGGAAGGCATGCTCACATCCCTTTCCTTCCACCCGAATCTCAAAGGCGGCATCTATCTTTCGGCTGCGGCACGCATGCTTCTGGACGGGGAAAACCGGCCGGATGGCGCCATCGAGACCATCCGGGACGTTACGGCGCTGAAACAGATGGAAATGGCCTTGCGGGAACGGGAAGCATCGTTTCGGGCGGTGTTTGCCACTGCCGGGGTGGGCATCATCAGCACGGATCGGCAGGGACGGTTTACGCGGGTGAACGAAACCTTTGTGGGGTATATCGGCTACACGCGTAATGAACTCCTGGCATTAAACCTGATCGATATCATTCATCCGGATTACACCACCGAAGTCCGGGAAACCATGGACCGGGTCGCCGCCGGCGGGGAGGGCGAGGTTCGCCTGGAAAGCCGTCTGGTCCGCAAGGACAGGGAATGGCGTTGGGCGGATATCTGCCTGGCCCCGATTCGCAATGAGGACGGGGAATTTTTGGCGGCCGTCACAACGGTGACCGATATCACCGAGCGAAAGCGGGCGGAAGTGGAGCAGGCCCGCCGGCTGCGGTCGGAAAAGGCCCTGGCGTCCATTTCGCAGGCCCTGCTGAGTTCCGGCACCGACACGGAAACCCTCGAGAAGGCCCTGCAGCAACTGGTGGCGGCCGTGCAGGTGGACCGGGTCTACGTTTACGAAAATTTCGACGATCCGGAAAAAGGGCTCTGCGCCCGCATGCGATTCGAAGTCTGCGCTCCCGGCATCAGTTCCTGCTGCGGTGACGCGGCGCTAAAGGCGTGGTCCTACAACCAGGATCTGCCGCGGTGGCAGGCAGCCCTGGGCGCGGGCCAACCCATCATGGGACCGGTGGATCGCTTCCCCGAAGAAGAACAGGCCCTGCTTGCCCCCCAAAAAGTGCTGTCCGTGCTGATTCTGCCATTACAGGTGCACGGCGCCTGGTTCGGTTTCGTGGGGTTGGATGACACCTACCTGCGGCGGGACTGGACGATTTCGGATGTCGCCCTGCTGGGAACGACGGCCGACATCATCGGCGCTTTCCTGACACGGCAGATTGCCGAAGACGAACTCCGCCAGGCCAAAGAGAAAGCGGAAGACGCCACCCGGGCCAAAAGCGCATTTCTGGCCAACATGAGCCACGAAATCCGGACCCCCATGAACGCGGTCATCGGCCTGTCCCATCTGGCCCTTAAAACCGACCTGACGCCCAAACAAAACGATTACCTGCAAAAGATTGCCCATTCCGCCCAGTCCCTGCTGGGGATCATCAACGACATTCTCGATTTCTCCAAGATCGAAGCAGGGAAACTGGATATCGAGGCCGTGGCGTTTGACCTGATGGAAACCCTCGATAGCGTGGCCGGCATGATCAGTGTAAAGGCCCATGAGCGCGAACGTTTGGAGGTGCTGTTCCGCGTCGATCCCCGGGTGCCCAGGAACCTGGTGGGAGACCCGCTGCGCCTGGGGCAGGTATTGATCAACCTGGGCAATAATGCCGTCAAGTTTACCGAGGCGGGTGAAATCGTCCTCAATGTCGATCTCGAAACCCGAACGGAAAACGAGGCGACGTTGAGGTTCTCCCTCCGGGATACGGGGATCGGCATGACGGAAGAACAGCAGGCCAGCCTTTTTCAGGCCTTCAACCAGGCCGATGCCTCCACCACCCGCAAATTCGGCGGAACCGGTCTGGGGTTGACCATCAGCCGGCGGCTTGTCGACTTGATGGGCGGCACCATATGGGTTGCAAGCGCTCCCGGGAAAGGCAGTGAATTCTTTTTTACCGCCCGGTTCGGAGTCGAATCAGAAACCGGCGCGGCTGCTCCGGTCTTTCGGAACGATCTCCAGCAGCTGAAGGTGCTGGTGGTGGACGACAACCCCACCGCCCGACAGATTTTCGAAGAAATGCTTCACGCCTTCGGTTATGACGTGGATCAGGCCTCCTCGGGCGAAGAGGGGCTCCAGATGGCAGGCCGGTCCCGGGGGGCAGCCCCTTATGACCTCATTTTGATGGATTGGAAAATGCCCCACATGGACGGTATCGAAACCAGTCTGCGACTGAGGGCGGATACGGATGTTCACCAATGGCCCAGGATCATCCTGGTGACGGCCTATGATCAGGACGCCGCGGCCCGGGAAATGCAGAGGGCGCAGCTGGATGGCCTGCTGATCAAACCCGTGTCCCCCTCCAGCCTGTTCAATGCCATTTGCGAGGCCTACGAGACGGAAAGCCGGGATGAGCGGTTGAAACCGGCCCGCTCGCGCCAGGCGGTAAATCTGATCCGGGATATCCGGGGCGCGCGATTGCTGGTGGTGGAGGATAATGCGATCAACCAGCAGGTGGCGCAGGAAATTCTTGAAAGTGCCGGTTTGCATGTCGATCTGGCCGCCAACGGCCAGACGGCCGTGGCAGCCGTGCAGGCCGGACATTATGATGCCGTGTTGATGGACGTCCAGATGCCGCTGATGGATGGCTACACGGCCACCCGGGAAATCCGCAGCGATGAACGCTTCAAGGACCTGCCGATCATCGCCATGACAGCCCACGCCATGGCCGGGGACGCCCAGAAAAGCCTGGACGCCGGCATGCAGGACCACATCACCAAGCCCATCGATCCCCAGCGCCTGTTCACGGCCCTCCACCGCTGGGTCCGGCCGGAGGAGGCCATTGCGCCGGCAGGGGCCGATGTCGATGGGGTGTCCGTTCCCGGTCCGGAACCGGAGGTCGATAGGGCGGCAAGCCTGCCGGAGGCCCTTCCCGGTTTTGAAATTCCGTTGGGGCTGAAACGTCTCCAGGGCAACCGGAAGCTTTACCGCAACCTGCTGATGGATTTCGCGCGGCGTTACGCCAATGCGGGGCCGCTCATTCAGGCAAGCGTCGGGGCCGGGCAATTTGCGCAGGCCCATGAACGTGCTCACAGCCTGAAAGGTGTTGCCGGTAATCTCGAGGCCCGTTCCCTGCTGGCGGCGACCCAACCGGTGGAAAAGATGGTCCGGGCAGCTGCGGCCGGAGATCTACCGGACCCCCAGGCGCTCGATGCGGCGCTCACTATTTTGGTGCAGACCCTCGACCATGCCGTTCGCGTTGTCCAGAACCGGTGGCCGGAAACGCTAAGCGGGATCCTTGAAACCGACAGCGGGGCCGCGCCGGCCGCGACGATGCCCCCGGACTTGGCCCGGGAAACGGCCACACGCCTGCAAAATGCCGCCGAGGTCGGCGATATTGCCGCTTTGCGTGCCATCGCCGAGGGGCTGGCGTCCCCGGCGGCGGAAGGGCTGCCCATCAGCCGGGAGATCATCGCCATGGTGGATAATTTCGACATGGAAGGAATTCTGAAGCTGGCCGGGACGTTGTGGAAAGACTCTCTGGACACTAAATAGTGTCCATCCATAAAAGGCCTCTTTCGGCCCCTGGCGGTGTTCGCGCTCGGGCCTTGCCAGGAACCAAAATCTACCATTTATGGACGGACACTGGAAGCCATCTCAAAACGAAACACCCGTTAACCCTTGAGAAGAAAGGATACTTCATGAAGCGGCTGCATCTGACGATCCTGTTGCTGCTGCTCTGCCCGGCGGCGATCGCCCCTGCGGCGACGACCACCGGGGCCTATAATTACCCCTTCGTCAACGCCTACGAAGCGACCGTTGTCGGCACGCCGTCTCTTTATCGTGCGGATCTTCCAACCGAGGTGCCGGTCCGGGAATATGAGTTGGTGGTATTCGAAGATCGCGTGATACCGCCCGTTTTCTGGTACAGTGAAGGGCTGAAGTTTTCCCTGGTACCCCAACCGCAACGTGCCCCCCTCATATTCGTAATTGCCGGCACCGGCGCCAGCTATAAGTCCCCTAAAGTGGTCGGGCTGCAACGGGCCTTCTACCAGGCCGGTTTCAGCGTTATCTCGATTTCTTCGCCCACGCATATGAATTTTATCGTCAACGCTTCCACCACTAAAGTTCCCGGTCATATCATCTATGATACCCAGGACCTCTATCGGGTCTTGGAGAAAGCCTATGCCAAAGTAGCCTCCCGGCTGGAGGTGTCCGCATTCTACCTGACCGGTTACAGCCTGGGCGGCACCCAGTCCGCCTTTTTGGCCCGCTTGGACGACGAGCGGCGCGTCTTCAATTTCCAAAGGGTATTGCTGATCAACCCGGCGGTAAGCCTGTTCCATTCCGTGGGCATCATCGACAACATGCTGGCCAACACCATCGGGCATGCGCCCGGCGCCTTCAACAGCTATATGGGACGGGTCATTCGTTCCTTTGCCACCGTTTTCAGCCGGGACGAGCCGCTGGATTTCAACGAGGATTTCCTCTACCGGGTCTACAAAAAAAAGATCCCCACCGAAGCCAAGCTGGAAAGCCTGATCGGGTTTTCCTTCCGGATATCATCCAGCAACATGATCTTCACCTCGGACGTCATGAGCCAATACGGGATGATCGTCCCCCCGGGCCGGGAGCTAAAGCAGACCACGCCGCTGATCGACTATTTCGCGACAACTCTGCGCATCAGCTTTCAGGACTACTTCAACGACTATTTTTACCCGTTTTACAAAGCCCGCACCCCTTCACTGACCTCCGGGCAACTGAAATACCAGATGACCCTGAACAGCATTGCGGATTATCTGCGCGGCGCGGATAAAATCGCGATGATGACCAACAACGACGAACTCATCCTGGCGCCGGGAGAGATTGAATTTTTGAGGGATACGTTCGGCACCCGGGCGACCATCTGGCCCACCGGCGGACACTGCGGCAATATGGAACAGAAGGATGTCGTGGCGTTCATCGTCGACTATTTCAAGGAATAAGGAACGCTGACATGCGGAATCCCTTTAGGACAAGAGGCCGATCGCGGGCGGCCCTGGCAATAATGGTCATGATAGGCCTGTGGTTGGTCTGCTCTGCGCATGCCGAAGAGACGAAGGCCGGCCCGCTCAAGTTCACGGATCCCAACGCCCCCGGCTACGAGGATCCCATCGAAAATTATGACCCATGGGAGGGTTTCAACCGGAGCGTGTACAAATTCAACTATGGGTTTGATAAATATGTTTTTCTGCCGGCGGTAAAGACGTACCGATTCCTCCTGCCGGAGGTGGTCCGGAACGGGATCAGCAATTTTTTCGACAACCTCTACGAGATCGAAAATGTGTTCAACAACCTGCTGCAGGGCAACGCCGAGGGAACCGTCAATTCCACCGCCCGCATCGTCTTCAACACCACATTGGGGATCGCCGGCCTGCTGGACCCTGCGACCCCCATGGGGTTTACCAAAAGGGAAGAAGATTTCGGCCAGACGCTGGGGGTCTGGGGGATGGGGCCGGGGCCTTATCTCGTGCTGCCGTTACTGGGTCCATCCAGCGTGCGCGACGGCATCGGCACCGGCGTCGATGCCGTTGTCGGTACGGTTTGGGCAAGCTTTGTGGTGAATGAAATTTATTCGAACAGCGGGGACCGGGACAAACTTTACTGGGGATGGACGGGGCTATACGCCCTCAGCACCCGGGCGGGGATTCCCTTCCGCTACTACGAGACGGGATCCCCTTTCGAGTATGAGCTCGTGCGTTACATCTACCTGAAATACCGGCAGATTCAAATCGAAGAAAAATGACAAGGGGTTTCACGGTCCAAAAACCCTGATTTTGAGATGGCTTCTAATAACTATTAAAAAACATTGACAATATCTTGAATGGGTTGATAGGTTTTTTCCCATAATAGCATGACTTTAGGCCGAACCGCATACCGGCTGACTTCTGACCGCCTCCAAATCGACCTCGTACGATCGATCGCCTCGGTTCTACCGCGTCCGGATCCTCTGGCACCGCCACTACATCCGTGTTCAACTGACAGTTGGTAACCCCCGCCGATTTCCAAAAAGGCAGAAAAAATTACACGCTACGAGCGTGTGAAATCTCCTGGTAAATACAAACGATGGCCAGGCAACAAGATGGTATCCATGGGTAAAAAATTGAAAACGGATGAGGCCGCAACCGTGGCGGCATTGTTTGAGATATCGCATGCCGTTAACAATTCAGACAGCTTGGATGAACTATACGCGTCCATTCATGCATCCCTTGGCAACATTTTCGTTCGGGAGAATATGGCCATTGCCATCTGCAAGGAAAACAAAGACGCACGGGACTTTTTTTTGTGCGTGGATGAACGGCGTGAGCATGGCGAGCCGCAGCTTGATCTGAGAAAAGATCCATCCCTGACGAGGAGGGTGATCCAGGCGGAGGCGCCCATTCTGTTGCATGAAGAAGACATCGTGAAGGTGTCCAAACAGGTGGACGCGACACCCGATCATCCGGCGTGTAAGTTGTTTGCCGGCGCCCCCCTCAAGACCAAAGACCGGACTTTGGGGGCGCTCATGGTATGGCGTTATCGTGCCGCGGATGCCTTTACAAAAAGTGATTTGGCCTTCTTAAAATCAGTGGCCGAATTCATTGCCGCGTCGATTGATCGAAAACAGATCGAAATCGCCCATAAGAAAAGTGATACGATTCGGCAAGTGCTTCTCGATATTACCAGTGCGGTGCACCGTTCTGAAAATTTACCGGATTTGTTTGCAAGAATTCATCATATTCTGAAACGGATCATCGATGTCGCCAACTTTTTTATCGCCATCGTCGACAATAAAGAACGCTCGCTGCATTTTCCCTATTTTGTCGATACCGTGGATGACGATTTTTCATCGATCACCAATTTTGATGCCGGCGATTCATTGACCGGTTTGGTGGTCTGCCGGGGCAAACCCATTTTACTCAACAGGGAAGAACTTATCGAACGGCAAAAGCACAATGGCGTGTGGGGGCCGTTGCCGCTCACGTGGATGGGCGCTCCCCTGATGATCAAAGATGAAGTGATCGGCGTGGTCGCGGTTCAAAGCTATTTGGATGCCGATCTGTACAGTAGCGAAGATTTAGAAATCCTTGCCGCGATTTCAGATCAAATTGCCATTGCAATTCATCGTAAGCGATCCGAAGACGGACTTCGGGAAAGTGAGAAAAGACTGTCCGAACTGTCGAACCAGACCGAGCAATTCAGCTTGGCCGCGGCCTCCATGATCTCCATAAAAGATGAAAAGGAATTTTTCAGCAAAATCAGCCAAGCCATTGTCGATTTTTCGGATTACCGACGCGTTCTCATTTCTCTGTTTAAAGATGCGGCCCCCTTCAGGGATATCATCGCCTTTGCAGGGGTGGAAAAAGATGTCGTCGATAAACTGCGAAAGGTGGAAATGCCGAAGCGTTGGTATGATGGCGTTTTTGTAAAGGGAAATTTTATCGGACGGCATAGTTATTATATCCCCTACACCAAAAAGGACATCCTTAACCAGGAGGCGACAGTTTACGGCCGCGGGCCGGCGCCCGGACAGAAAAACAGCTGGCATCCGGAAGACAATCTTTTCGTCAGGATGATGGATGAAAATGGCGATACAATTGGTGTAATTTCGGTCGACGAGTCCAAATCCGGGATGCAGCCGAGCGCGGAAACGGTGAGACCCCTGGAGATATTTGCCAGCCTGATTTCCCAAATCGTTATTCTCAAGAAAGAACAAAAAGAGCGCAGGCGAGCGGAATTGTGGGCTTCCGAGCAGCGGCTTGCCTTGATGGTGGAACAGTCTCCGCTTGCCGTCATCGAGTGGAACCTTGGTTTGGAGGTTGTCAAATGGAATCTGGCCGCGGAAAAGATGTTCGGGTACACGGCCAAGGAAGCTCTGGGGCAGCACGCAACGGAACTGATCGTTCCCGAGGAGGTTCGCCCGGTCGTCAATCAAATTTGGCAGGACTTGATTGACCAGCAGGGGGGGACGTATTCCATCAATGAAAATTTTACCAAGGCTGGCCGGACCATTACCTGCGAATGGCACAATACGGGCCTGATCAACACCAAGGGCGCCATATCGGGCGTTCTATCCATTATCCAGGACATTACCGAACGCAAAAGGGTAGAACGGGAAATCAGGATACAGAAGGCTTATCTGGAGCAGTTGTTTGAGGCTTCCACCGAAGCGATCGCCTTTATTGGGGCAAATGGACTTGTCGAAAGGATTAACAGCCAGTTTAGTGCGATTTTTGGATTCTCACCCGACGAAGTCGTCGGCCGAGCCCTCGATGACACCATTATCCCCGCTGCTTGCAGGGAAGAAGGCCAAACCGTTACCCGCCAGATCAAAAAGGGCCATCCCATATTCCTCGAAACGGTGCGGCAACGCAAAGACGGACGAATAGTGGATGTGTCGGTTACCGGTATGCCGATTACCATCGAAGGAAAAAACGCCGGAATTTATGCCATCTACCGCGATATTTCGCATCAGAAACACGCCGAAGTGGAAATCGCCACCCAGAAGGCCTATCTGGAACAACTGTTTGAGGCTTCCACCGAGGCGATCGCCTTTATCAATGAAAAAGACCGGGTTGAACGGATCAACAGCAAATTTACCGAAATATTCGGATTTACCAATGCGGATGTCATCGGCAAGTCCCTGGATGAAACCATCATTCCCGCTGAACGCCGCGATGAAGGCAAACACGTCAAAATTGAGATAAAAAAGGGGCGGCATATTTTTCTTGAAACGGTGCGGCAGCGCAAAAACGGTCAGGTGCTGGATGTGTCGGTGACCGGCATGCCGATTTTCATCAATGGCCAAGACGCCGGTGTTTACGCTATTTACCGGGATATTTCCACCCAGAAAAATGCCGAGAAGGAACTTAAAAAGGCCAAAATGATCGCCGAAAAAGCCACCCGGGCCAAGAGTGATTTTCTGGCGAATATGAGCCACGAGATCAGGACGCCCATGGATGCCATTATCGGTTTCAGCCATTTGGCCATGGAAACAACATTGACGCCACAGCAGGCGGACTACCAGAAAAAAATCCATGCGTCCGCCTACAATCTTCTCAGGCTGATCGACGATATTTTGGATTTTTCCAAAATTGAAGCCGGTAAGCTCGATCTCGAAATACACAGCTTCAACCTCAGAGAAGTCCTGGAACGCGTCTCTTCCATGATCAGCGTAAAAAGCAACGAAAAGGGGCTGCGTTTCAGGCTTAGGGTGCCGGAAAACATACCCCCATATTTTAGGGGCGATGCCTTGCGTCTCGAACAGGTGCTGATCAACCTGACCACCAATGCGGTCAAATTCACATCCCGAGGCGAGGTGGCGGTGGCCGTTGAACGGCTCGAAGAATCCGAACGCGATGCCGTTTTGAGATTTATCGTCAGCGATACGGGCATCGGTATGCGCGCGGAGCAGATCGAGCAGCTTTTTCAGCCCTTTCAACAGGCTGATTTTTCCGTTACGCGCAAATACGGCGGGACGGGTTTGGGACTGACCATCTGCAAGCGATTGATCGAGATGATGGGCGGTACGATTCACGTGCACAGCACCCCTGGTGCCGGCAGCCGATTTGCTTTCGAGGTGCGCTTAACAAAAGCCGAGTGCGAGGATATCGATACGATCAAGGGGATACCCAAGGAAACTGCCAGAGAATGGCTTGCCAACCGTCGTATCCTCATTGTTGAAGATAATGAAACCAATCTACAGGTCGCCCGTGAATTGGTGGAGCAGATCGGTATCGAAGTGGTCACGGCCGGCAACGGGCTGGAGGCCGTGGAACATGCCGCTACAGGGCGGTTTGATGGTATCCTGATGGATTTGCAAATGCCGGTTATGGACGGATTGACGGCGACACGGGAAATTCGCAGACAATCGTCCCCACAGGAACTGCCGATTCTGGCCATGACGGCCAATGCCATGTCCACGGATCGCGAAGAATGTATTGCCGCCGGCATGAATGATCATATCGCGAAACCGATCAAGCCTGAAATTTTATATCGAACCCTGGTCCACAGCCTTCGGCCGGATGTCGACCTAAACGGCAGTTTTCAAAAGGCCGGGACGTGTGAAAACGTCGAAATTAGCGTTGCCGATGACCTGGCCAAACTGGAAGGCATTGATGCCCTTGTGGGATTGAGAGCCGTGAACGGCGATCGGGACTTGTATGTCAACCTGCTGGCCCGCTTTCGATATCGCCATCGGGATATTGCCGCCCGCATCAAGCGGACGTTCGATGGGGGGAATCTGAGTGAAGCGCAACGATTGGCACACACGATCAAAGGCGTTTCGGGGACCATTGGTGCGAAAAGACTGGCCGACATTTCGTTTCAACTTGAAACCGCCTTCAAGACAGGCGCCCGCAATCGCCTGCCATTGCTTTGGAAACATTTTGATGGGGAAGTCGGTCGCATCATGAGGTCTCTGGACACTTTAAAAACAGAAGATTCTGCGGGCCGGAGCGCTGGCGACGACAGCAGCGGTGATACCGAGAAGAGGGGGGCTGCTGAACCGGAAGTATCCCGGTGCAAGGCATTATTCCAGGCATTATCCGATCTTATCGATGAACGTGATGCGGATGCACTTACACTTGTCTCCGAGATCAAAACACTGTTGGGACCGGCCAAAATCACCCGCCGATTTTTGACCCTGGAATCTCAAGTCAACAGCTTCAAATTTGCGCAAGCCAAAGAAACCCTTGCGCACACGCTTGAAGAGCTGACGCTTTAACGACCCTGCGGGTAGCCGCTATGCGGTCATTTGCGGATATGCAAGGGAGGGAACAGGTCACCGCCGAAAGAAAAATTGGCATTCACAGATCAAAGGAGCAATATGCCCCCACAGCAACGGCAGACACGCATACTGGCCATTGATGATGAAGAGATTTACCTGCATGCCATCGTCGGCTTGTTGTCGGAAACGTATAAGATCCTTATCGCCTTGAGCGGACAGGAAGGGATGCAGATCGCCCGGTCCGCCCCCCAGCCCGACCTGATCCTATTGGATGTGTTGATGCCGGGCATGGGCGGTTTTGAAGTCTGCCGCCAATTCAAACAGGATCCCCGTACCCGGGATATACCGGTGGTTTTCCTGAGCGCCCTCGATGAAGTCGAGACCAAGACCAAGGGGTTCGAAGCCGGAGGGGTTGACTATATTACCAAGCCATTTCAAGGTGAGGAAGTTCTTGCCAGAGTAAAAAACCATATCGAAAATCGTAACCTGCATCGGCGCCTGGCCCGTCAATACGCGCGGTTCAAAACCCTTGCCGAAGCGTCGTTTGAAGGCATCATTATTCACGACCAAGGGGAAATTGTCGACGTCAACAGTGAGGCTGTGCGCGTTTTTAATTGCGAGCCCGACCAGCTGGTGGGCCAGAATCTGCTCAACCGCCTGCCGGAAAATTGCCAAAGCGCGATTCTCGATGAAACGGACCGCCCCTATGAGGGCGAACTCGAGAATTTTCAGGGTGACGTTATCCCCGTTGAAATCAGGACCAAACACCTTGACGAAAGGGCGCACGCGGCCAGTGTGACCGCCATCCGGGACATGTCGGTTCAAAAAAGCATTGAAAACGAAAAAGCGGCGCTGCAGGATGAAAATCGCGTTTTGAAGGCCAGCCTGGAGGAACGCTATAAATTCGGGAATATTGTCGGGCGAAGTTCAGCGATGAAGCGCGTCTACGAACTCGTATCCCAGGCGGCCGCGTCCGACTTCCATGTCATTATCACCGGTGCGTCAGGGACCGGTAAAGAATTGGTTGCCAGGACCATCTATGAATTAAGCCGCCGAAACGATAACGCCTTCGTGGCGGTCAACTGCAGCGCCATCGCGGAAGGCCTTTTTGAAAGGGAATTTTTCGGTCACCTCAAAGGGAGTTTTACCGGGGCCGATCGGGAAAAACCTGGTTTCTTCGACGAGGCGCACAGGGGAACGCTGTTCCTGGACGAAGTGGGCGAGTTAAAACCGTCCATGCAGGTGAAGCTTTTGCGCGTATTGGAAAACGGTGAATATATCCCTGTGGGCGGAACGAAGGCCAAAACCGCGGACGCCCGGATTATCAGTGCCACCAACCAGGATTTGGCCGCGATGGTACGGCAGGGGACTTTCCGGGAAGATCTCTTCTACCGTATCCATGTCATCGACATCGAACTGCCTCCGCTGAGAGAACGGCGGGAAGATATACCCCTTCTTGCGGAGTCCTTTATGGCGCGTTTTGCACCGGACGGTAAATCGCCGCGTTTGACCGGTAAAATGCTGGATACTTTATCGCATTATGAATGGCCCGGCAACGTCCGCGAACTCCAAAATACGATTCAACGCTTCCTGGCCACCCATCAAATCGCCTTACCGGGAAAACATTCCGTTTCCGTGACGGAAGAAAACGAGGCCGCCCTGCCGTCCGATGGGTTAAACGGGGCCCTGGATACGCTGGAATGTCGGCTCATAATGGATAGCCTGCAAAAAACCATGTGGAATCGGGGCAAAGCGGCTGACCTGTTAAAAATATCCCGCTGGACCCTGCAACGTAAAATGCAAAAATACCAACTTGCCCGTAAAGAAGACCACAATTATTAGCGGGAAGAACGTCCCAAAGCACCCGCGTAGCAGATTTGCACATAGATGGGGCATTCTTGCACATCATAATAAAATCAAAATAAATTAAATCGTTACATAAAAATATCCCTGTGTCGATGGACGGCCCTGCCCCTTCCCGCCATTAGCCCGCTCCTGCGCCCAAAACTGCGGCTTAAAACTGCTTAACCCTTTGAAATAAATGTAAATCGTCAATATCCGGGGCATTCTGAGGGGCGCCGCCTTGTTACTTTGTTAAAAATGCAAAAAATAATTTATTGTAATTAATACAGAGTTTTAAAGATATGAAAGTAAAAAGTCGCGCCTTCTATCAATGCCCTCCGTCGCCGTTGGCATGGACCGTGCTCTACGAATGGTCAACAGCAGGAAAACCTTTCCGGCAAACGGCTATCAACAGACGGGTAACCAAAAAGACGGCAAGCAAAAGGAGGGCAATATGAAACGCACGGTTTTGATCGTAATCATTGGTACATTGTTTATGGTATGTGGCGGGGCGTTGAGCGGCTTCTGCGGCGAGGTGGAAGAGGTCCCACGGGTCGTCATTTACGGCGCTTTGGTGGACACCTATATCCAGAAATGCGAGGCCAAGGCCGACCTGCTGGATTCCAGCAGTGCCCAAATTCGACATAGCGCCATACGAGCGACGGTCAAAGGCGCTTTCCTGCAATCCAACCGCACCGACATGATTCGCTATCTGATGGAAAAAAAGGCGCCCCTGAACGCCGATCGTGTCGCCTACCATCTCAACCAGCGATACGCTGGATCGGTTTTCCCCCATGACGTGTATGCGGCGTTGGGGCATGATCGAACGGAGCCGTAAGCAACGGTTCACCGGCGGCACCCACAAAAAGGCCAACCCTGCGTTAAGTACAGGGTTGGCCTTTTTGCTTCGAGTAATTTTCCGAGACCCGTTTGGGGCCGCCGTTCCCAGGCAGGGTGGCTGGCGCCCAAGCGGGAATTGTTCGGGTCCCCAAGGGGCCGATCACATGCCCGGTAATCCTTTGAGCATTTCCAGAATCCTTTCGGCTTCCTCCTTCCCCGGTCGGGGGGGCAACTGGACCATGATGCCGAGCCCCTCGGATGCCTCGTGGAAGGCGTCCTGGGTCATGCTGCTGACGGCCGCCGTCTGGATGAACGCATTGACGCCCATCAGACGCTGGATCCATTCCAGGCCGGTGGTTTTTCCGATATAGTCATCGACGATGACCAGGGCCGGCTTGTCGGCGGCCGCCTTTTCCAAGGCGGTTTCTTCGTCGTGGGCCCATGTTACGTCAAGGGTCCCTTTGTTCTGCAGTGCCTGGGCCAACTCCTCGAACGCGTCGGGTCGGTTGGCTACCAGCAATACCTGCGGCATAACGCCTCCTCGAGGGCATGGCGGCCCTCTCACTCCTGTAACGCGACCTGACCGGCCGCGATCAAACCCCCTGGTTTGGCTTGCCGACGGTTAGGCCCCATCCCGCGGTGTCAATCGGCCGGGATTCGCCCGCTTGGTGGCGTTGGACAGGTTGCCGTCCGTAATCCGAATGCCAGGGGGGGATCAATACGAAGCCTTGCCACAGCAGGTGCCCGGGCCGGCACAACCGGCATGACCGGGATGGTTACCGCAACAGCCCGTGTCGGAAGGACCGGGCAGGGACGTTGCGTTGCGGCCTGTCAGCGAACTCGTAGCGGACATGATTTTGGCCGTGTCGCTCGATCCGCATTCCGGGCACACCAGTGGCGCATCACTGGCCGTTACGATGACCTCGGCGCTATGCCCGCAGGCCTGGCACTGGATATCGTAGATCGGCATGTCGTTTTCCTCTGCTTAGCGAATTAAAAAGCGAGGTGCGAGCCCTTGCCCTTAGGGGCTTTAATGGGCACCACCGCCACCACCGCAGGTATGCTCCTGACGGAATTCGGGCAGTTTGTCTTCGATAAACGCGTTGACGGCTTCCCCGACGTTTTGCGCATCGCCGCCAAAATAGACGGAGATGCCGACCTGATTGAAACCCATCAGGGGGCGAAAGCCCATGCCGCCGGCGATGAGGGCCTTGGTGCCGTTGTCGGCGAGGTATTGAACCGGCGCCATGCATCCGCCCTGCTCATGCGGCACATTGGGGATGACATCCACGGATTTGATCGTCTTGTCTTCCACCGTGACCAGTGTGTAGAGGTCACAGTGGCCGAAATGGGCCCCCAACATGGCTTCCAGCCCACCGGGGTGGGAAGATGGGATCGCTACAATTGTACTCATTGACACAAACTCCTTTCAATCCTATTGCGGTTCTATCATATTATCGGATTAACCCGGCGGATCAGCCGATGGCGGCCAGTTCCTCGGCGGGCGCAGGTTCCGCACCCAGCTTCAACAGGTTGTTCCAAATGGCTTCAACGGCTGCTCCAGCACCTTCAGGCTGGAATTCCGTGACGGTCTGGCCCTGGATCATGGCTTCGGTAAACACCCGGTCATGGGGCAACTCGCCGATAAGGGGCAGCTGATGAGCCTGACAATAGGCCTTAATAGCGTTAGCCTGATCAAGATTCAAGTCACATTTGTTGATAATGACCCCGGTCCGGATTTTGAAATGGTGGCATAATTCCAGTACGCGTTCCAGATCGTGGCGACCGGATACGGTCGGTTCGGTCACGATGACGGCCATATCGGTGCCCGAGAGGGCGGCAATAACCGGGCAGCCGATGCCGGGGGGGCCATCGGACAGGATGAGGTCCAGCCCCTTGGCTTCGGCCAGGGCCCGCGCCTGCTTGCGGAGGAGGGCCACCAGGAGTCCGGAGTTTTCCTCGGCCGGGAACAACTGGGCGTGAACCATGGGGCCGAACCGGCTATCGGATTGATACCAGTCGCCGCAATGATTGGGCGACCAGGTAATGGCATCGGCCGGGCACAAAGCCACGCAGAGTTTGCAGCCTTCACATTTCAGGGGATTGACCACCGGCGGGTCCTCGCCCTGGATCGCATCGTAGCGGCAGGCGTCGAGGCATGTGCCGCAGCGCTCGCAGTCCTCCGGTCGAATAATGGCCTCGTGGCCGGATTCAAACGGCTCGACCGAATGGGTGTCCGGCTGCAGGATCAGATGAAGGTCCGGGGCGTCCACATCGAGGTCGCAGATCACATGGTTGGATGCCAGGTGGGCAAAGGCCGCTGTCAGCGTGGTTTTTCCGGTACCGCCCTTGCCGCTGAGAATGAGGATTTCACGCATGACAGACCTCCTCGCTGGGGTTAGCGGTTTTGCCCAAAGCGGTAATGCGTTCCACCAGGGCGTCAAACAGGGGACGCGCGGACGGGACCGCTTCCGCAATGATCTGCCCACGGGCGTAAGCTTCGGCAATATCGCGCTGATAGGGAATTTCGGCCAGAATCGGCAATCCTGTTTCTTCGCAATGCCGATGGACCTCCCGTGTGCCGATGTCCGCACGGTTGATGACAACACCCATGGGTTTGCCGATCGGTGCAAACGCTTTTTGGGCCAGGGCCAGGTCATAGAGGCCGAAGGGGGTCGGTTCGGTGACCAGGACGATCACGTCGGCATCCATCACGGCATTGATGGCCGGGCAGGAGACCCCTGGCGGGGCATCGATGATCATATCCCGGGACGGTTGACCATGCGTGCTGTTCAGATGATGTTTAACCGCCCGCATAAGCGGGGGGCTCATGGCTTCGCCCACCCGCAGGCGGCCCATGGCAAAGTCCGAGGTCCTGAATCGTCCGGTCACGATGTGGCCCAGTTCGCGTCGTCCCGGGGTGATGGCTTTTTCCGGGCAGATGGTCCAGCAGGCGCCGCAACCATGGCACATCTCCGGGAAGGTCATAACCACCTTGCCAAAGATACCAATGGCTTTGAACTGACAGATGTCGGTACAGGCCCGACAGCGGTTGCAGCGTTCATCATCGATTTCCGGTATTTCCATATAGGCGGAGGTTTCGCTATCAACCTCGGGTTGGAGGAAAAGATGTAAATTGGGCTCCTCCACGTCCAGATCCACCGCCACTACCGGCGACGGCCAGACCGATACCAGTGATGACGTTAGAGTGGTCTTTCCCGTGCCGCCCTTTCCACTTGCTACGGCAATAATCATGACCGATGGCCCCGACTGTTGGGAGTGGCGGCCAAAGGCACCTGGCCGTCCTTGAATTTTTGGATCGCTTCCCGGACCGTGAGGTTGTCAACGTTCTGGCCGATATCGATACCGGCGGTGTTCAGGGCCTGGAAGGCTTTGGGGCCCACGAAACCCGTCAGGAGAACGCCTGCGCCGGTGGCCACAACGTTTTCGGCCGCCTGGATGCCGGCGCCCTGGGCCATGGCCTGTGAGGAGCCGTTGTCGACGTAATCGAAAGCCATGGTCTCGGGATCTACGATAATAAAACCGGCGGCGCGTCCAAAGCGTGGATCGACGCGGCCATCCAGATCGGGCCCTTCAGCGGTAACAGCAATTTTTTTCATTCTTTACTCCAGCGGTTAATGTTAAATGAGCATATGCTCATTAATAAAATAGTCGCGGTGGCCGGTCTTGTCAAGAAAATTATGAGATTTTGCTTTAAATAATTTAAAGGCCGGATGGGGCGGATATGAAGGTGGGTAAGGTTTAACGCGAACCGTCAAGGCGCACGGCCGGTATGTAAGCACGATTTTCGCCAACGGGAAAAGGACACTATCACGTCCCCCATGATCTGACAATCGCGAAGCTCAGCGGATACGATTGTCGATCATGCGGTGCGTGTCAGCCAATGGTTCGCTGCATACGGGTCAAGTGTTGACCACCGGATTGAAGGATGACGAAATTCAGGAGTTGTTCGACGGTGACCTCAAGACCCCTTCAGAAGGGTCACAATGGACGAGAATCCCTCCCGTTCGGCAATGTCTTTGGCCGTCCGACCGGAAGAATTGGCCAGCGTTTTATTGGCACCTTTTTCAAGCAGCAATTTGACCATGGCTTCATGGCCTTCGGAAGCTGCCAGGATAAGGGCGGTACGTCCCAGTTTGTCCTGGAGGTTTACTTCCGCGCCTTTGTCCAGAAGGTAGCTGACGGTTTCCAGGTGGCCGTTATTGGCGGCAAACATCAGACCGGTGGAACCGTTGACACTCTGGCCGTTGAGGGCGGCGCCTTTTGCGACCAGCACCTTAACGATGCCAAGATGGCCGAATTGGGCCGCCTGCATGAGTGCGGTCCATCCGGCCCGCCCCTGGGTGTTGACGTCCGCCCCCCGTTTGATCAATTCTTCCACCACCGGCTGATGACCTTCCATGGACGCTTTCATCAAGGCCGTCCACCCGGCGGCGTTTTTTCCGTCGACAGCCGCACCGCTGTCCAGCAATTGGCGTATGGTTTCCAGATCGCCCTGGGTGGCCGCGACATACAGGGCCTCGTTTGGGTCCGCTCCCAGGACGCCGGCCGGCCATGAGGTCAAAAAGATCAGGATGAGACCGGTGGCAACGCGTAATACCTTTTTATTCGGCATGAACCCCTCCCCATGGTTTGATTTCCGTTGGACGGTCCCGGCGCGGCCGGCTACCATTACCTTGTGAACGGCAAGGATGCCACATGACGGCGGCAGTAGATCGATATGTATTCAATTTATAGCAAAAAATATCAATTAAAACAATATGTACCATGGGAATAAGGCGATTGGAACCATCAGGAGGCATGATGACCCAGCCCCATTCAGGCGCCCTGGTTGCCATTGCCCGGTTCACGCCCTATCGTGTTACAAGGCTGAGATTACCCCTAAGAAAAGCGCCAGAGGACTTACGATGCAAGATTTTGATCTAAATACCTGTGATCGGGCCGAAATCAGGGAAAGACTGCGTCTGTCGATGAAAATCGTGGAAAAAAGCCCTGTCATCCTTTTTCGCCGACTTCCCGATCCGGAACCGCGTCTTGTGTATGTTTCGGAGAACATCAACCGGACCGGCTACAGCGCGGAAGACTTTTTGGAAGAAAGGGTCCTTTTCGCCGACATCGTCCACGAGGGTGACAAGGAACGTCTTCGCCAGGAAATCGAAGACTATGCCCGACAGGATATCGGCGACTACACCCAGGTCTATCGCATTGTCACCCGTGACGGGGAAACGCGCTGGGTTGAGGATACCACCACCACCGAGCGCGATGCGGACGGCAAAATCATGCACTACCAGGGCATCGTGGTCGACATCACCGAACGCAAGCTGGCCGAAGAAGAGCTCAGTCGCAGCGAAGCCAAGTTTCGCCGCATCCTGGCCACGGCCGCGGAAGGATTCGTCCTGATGGACGAAAAAATGCGTATTGTGGATGTCAACGACGCCTATTGCCGCATGCTGGGCTATGACCGGGACGACCTGATGGGCATGACCCCGCATGCGCTGGCAACGAAGAATTTTGAACGTTTCCTGAAGTCCAATGACGAGCGTCTCAAGAATGCCAAACACCGGATTTTCGAAGGCTCCTATCATGCCCGGGACGGCCATGTCGTACCCGTGCTGATCCACGGCAATACCCTGTACGACGAAAGCGGTCAGCAATTGGGCTTTGTGGATTTCGTGACCGATCTTAGCGAACAGAAACGATCGCTCATGCTGGCGGGCGAGGTCCAGAAAAACCTGCTGCCCAAGCAGGCGCCCCGCGTGGCCGGACTGGACATTGCCGGCCGGAGCATCCCCTGTGAAGAAATCGGCGGCGACTACTACGATTTCATGACGCGCAAAGTGCTGCGCACCGACGATAACGATCTTGTGGCCGTTACCGTCGCCGACATTGCCGGTCATGGGGTGGATTCCGCCCTGTTGATGGCCACCGCGCGGGCGGCCATACGGGACCGCTTCGCTTCTCCCGGAAGTCTCGCCGAGGTCGTGGGCGATCTGAATCGATCCCTGTTGGATGATTTCAATACGACCGATCGGTTCATGACCCTTTTTGCCCTCCAGATCGACCGGCGCGACGGATCCATGCGTTGGGTCCGGGCTGGTCATGACCCGGCCCTGGTATACTACCCGTCGGAAGACGTGTTCGAAGCCCTGGGGGGTGACGGCCTGCCGCTGGGCATTTCAGGCAAGGGCTTTTTCCCGGAAAGCCAGACCAACCGGCTTCCGCCCGGAACCGTCATTGCTGTGGGGACCGACGGTATTTGGGAAGCGCGCGGTCCGGGAGACGAAATGTTCGGCAAGGAGCGCTTCAAACAGATCATCCGGCGCGAAGCCGGCCGGCCGGCGCGGCAGATTCTCGATAGCGTGTACAACGCCCTCAATCGATTCAGCCGCGGGTATAAACCCGAAGACGATATCACTCTGGTGATCATCAAGATCGAAGATCTTCAGGAAAATCGGTGAGGCGCCACTGGATTTCAGGGGCTGTCGGCGTCCGCATGGCGCTTGCCGAAGACGTGAACCGTGTGGTCACCCTTTGACGCGGACAGCTCTTCGGCGGTGTGCCCGGCCCAGGCGGGCAGGGTGCGCGAATCGGTCAATACGAAGACCGGGCACAAGGCCTGGAAGCTGATTTTTTCAACGGTGCTGCCGGCATACCACTTGCCCTCTTTCTCCTTGGTATGGGATCCCAGAACAATGGCATCCGCCTGGCACCTTTCCGCACATTTGAAGAGTTCCCGATAAGGCAGGGCGCCCCCCCAGAGCCAGAAGCGGTGAGGAATATCCTCCAAACAGGGCTGGGCGAAAGCGGTCATACGCGCACGGCTTTTGGCCAGGTCGGCGTTATAATCCTCCCGTGAGTATTTTGGGTAGGGGGGAATTGGCAGCATGTGGAACAGGTCGACATGCGCCTGGTAAAACCGCGCCAGGGCGGCTGCGAAACGGAGAGCACATTCGCAGGATGCGGAAAAATCGACGCCCACCAGAATGCGTTTGAAGGATGGCTTGGGGCGACAGGGGTGCTGGTTGACGATCAAGACGGGACAGCGCTCCCGGGTGATGACGCCTTCGACCGTGCTGCCGATGTGTCCCAGGGACCGCAATGCCTCCTTTGGGCTGCGAATGCCGGCATGGGGGCCCATGATGATCAGATCGGCCCTGGTCGCCATGGCCTGACGTCCGATTTCCTTCCAGGGGAACCCTGTGGCAATTTGAACTTCGCAGGGCGGCGCCCAGGCCAGCAGATCGCTGTAGGCTTGCCGTATACAGCGGCGAACCTCGGCGCGATATGTATCGGTGGCCTCCTGTTCATCACCGGTGCGGAAATGCAGGACCCGTTGCCGGTTGCTGAGAGAGGCGGATTCCAACACATGGACGATGGACCATGGAATCCGGAGGGCCTGGGCCATCCGCGCGGCGGAAATCACCACGGGGTCGCGGCCGATGATCCGGTCGGTTGCAGCCAGAATCGATGTGAACATGACGGCCCCCTTTCATTCAGTTTTCGGTGCGTGATTCCAGGGATGAAACCATGCTGGCGGTTGAAACCCGGTTGTCTTCAGCCAGGATGTGCCGGACGCACTCATCCGGCGAACAGGTCGTATCGATCACCACATGGGCGGTCAGGCCGGCGCCCCCAACCGGGACGAAGCCTTGCTGGAAGGCATCCAGGTCCTTCACGCGCGCCTGGGACAGGGAGGGGTGCTCTTCCCGTTGACGCAGGCGTGATTTGATGATGGACAGGGGCGCCCGGCATTCGATGAAGGTCAGACGGAGGTGGCGATCCCGTGCCAGGCGCTTGATTTCGCGCCGGTATTCCGGACGGTTGAAAGTGGCATCGACGATGACGGAACGGCCGCAGTTGATCGCCGCCTGGGTTTTGCCCAGGAGCGTACCGTACGTCAGTCGTTTGGCGACCTGGCCATAGATGCCCGCATTGAAGGTCTGCGGCTGTCGTGCCGACGGATGGGATCTGAAGAGCGTATGGCGGACGCTATCGGAACGGAGGTGGGGCGCTTCGAGGGCCTGGGCCAAGGCGCGGGCCACCGTACTTTTCCCGGAGGCGGGCAATCCGCTGAACGCCCATATTTTCGGCCGCGAGAAAGACACGGCATAGCGGTAGGCGAGTTTAAGATAACGCCTGGCTTCTTCAATGGCATCCGGCCGAGCGTGCCCCGGCCCGGCCGTTTCAAACTGGAGACAACTCACTTTGCAGCGTACCATGGCCCGATAACATTTATAGAGGGGCAGCACCAAAAACGCATTCGGATCCGGCGTCAAGCGGGAGTAGATATCCATCAACCGGCTGCCGAGTTGGGGCTGGCCTGCAAAGTCGAAGTCCATGGCCAGGAAGGCCAGATCGGAAATGATATCAATTTGCCGCAGGCGGTCATCAAATTCGATACAGTCGATGACTTGAATGCCGGTTTGGGGAAGCTGGTAGATGTGACACGTCCGCAGGTCGCCATGACCGTCCCGGATCCATCCCCTTTTGGCCCGCTGGTCAAACAGTCTGCCCCGGCGATTGAGGAAGGACCGTGTGGCCGAGCGCACGATCGCATACATGTGTTTGTCGAGATGGGGGCCCACAAAGGGGAGGATCTGCTGGAAATTATTTTCACAGGCGGAGCGCAGGTTTTTGATGGCCGCCGCAGCCTGGTCGGGGGGGCAGGCGCCCTGCCGGGTATAAAACGCGGTCAGGTGGCTGACAAGCTCCCTCAGAAAATCCGGATGGAGATCGGCCGTCTTTAAACGGTGTTGCAGGGACCGGCTTTCCGGAAGTTGTCGCATGCGGACGGCATAATCCACGATGGTGCCCGGCCCGTCCAGATGATACCGGCCATCGGAAAAGGTTAGGGGAACGACACCGTGATAGACATCGGTGGTCAAACGGCGGTTCAATTCGCATTCACGCCGACAATAATGGCAGCGTTTGGCGATGGTGGAAAAATCGAGAAATCCAAAATCGACGGGCTTTTTAACTTTATAGACCCAATCGCCGGTGAGAAATACCGTGGATATGTGGGTTTCCTGTTTTTGGACATGATCGGCCAGGTGGGGATAAAATGCCGGGGACGCCATGGCCTGAAGCATATCGTCCTGACAATGGGCTTGCATCGGCATGACCTCCTGCCTCTCACAGGCCGCAACTTGTCGCGGATCCAGGCGGCAAACACGCCGCGCGCCACGTGTTTGCCCTCGGGCCCGAGGCGGGCCGCTGCTTGTGGTTGCGGGGAGAGGTCCATTCGGGGTTAATGCCTCTCCAACGGTCTTGGGCTACACTATGAACGTAAGGATCAAATGGTCTAAAACAACCCGATGCCTGCGAGGATAAGCACTTTTCTACGCACCCGGTTTCCGGCATTCGGGGGGCCTTGTTTACAAACCGGAGCAAATTTGTTACGGCTCTGCGGCGGCTCATGGGGCTTTTACTCAGGATGCCCCAAATGCTCCTCGCACCCGTTCGCTGCCGCCAGGGGGACAGGTGTTCACCCCGTGTTACAACAGGACAACGCTATGCACGTAATGACCGTCTCGGACATCGTCGCGTCGCCGCTCTATCCGGTGTCCGATCGTGAATCGCTGGGGCCTGTCGACCTGATCGTGGCCTGCGGCGACCTGCCGCCCGAATATCTCAGCTACCTGGCCCACGCCTTCAACGTGCCCCTGTTTTTCGTCAAGGGCAACCACGACATCCGTTTTGAGGATTATCCGCCTCGGGGGTGCACCGATATCAACGGACGGGTTCTTTCCTTTCAGGGGGTACGTTTTTTAGGCCTGGAGGGTTCCATGTGGTATAACGGCGGGCCCAATCAATATACCGAAAAACAGATGAAAACCCATATCCGGCGCTTGCGCCCGGCCATCTGGTGGCGCAAGGGGATCGATATCGTCGTCACCCATGCACCGCCGCTTGGGGTTCATGACGGGAAAGACCTTTGCCACCAGGGCTTTGCATGTTACCGTTGGCTTATCCGGAAATACCGGCCGCGTTTTTTTCTGCACGGCCACATCCACGTCAACTTTCAGGATGATTCCGACCGAACGAGCATCATCGATGGCACGCGGGTCATCAATACTTATGGCTATCATACCATTGAAATCTAAATTCAAACGGCTCCTGGAGCGCATGCGGGACTGGTCGACGGCGGCATCGGCCAACGAGGTCAAAAGCTTCAAACACGACCAGGAGATCGAGGCCGCCTACGACAGCCGGGTTCGGGGGGTGCGCACCATCCCTTTGGAGCAGATCGTCGGCAGTGTCGGTCGCTATCGGGATTTTGACAACCATTTCCGACTTAAACAGAAAGCCCCGTCGGAACGATTGCAGTGGGTCAAAAAGGCGATGCGCGAGGGACGCCCCTTGCCGCCGGTGAAACTCTACCAGATAAAGGACGCCTTTTACGTCCTGGATGGCAACCACCGGATTGCTGCGGCCAAGGAACTTGGGCATGACGAAATCCTGGCCGATATCGTGGAATTCATCCCTTCGGAAAACAAGCTGCAGAACGTTCTTTACCGCGAAAGGGCGGCTTTTGCCGATGACACCCAGCTGCCTCGGGAAATCAAACTCACCGAGATCGGTCAATACGACCTCTTGATGGACCAAATCCGGCAGCATTGGCGCCATTTAGAAGCCGAGGGGCAGACGGACGTTACCCGGGAGGCCGCCGCACGGGATTGGTATGATTCCATTTACCGCCCCCTGTGTGCCATCATCCAGCGGGGGCGGTTGATCGAATCCTTTCCCGAGCGCACCATTGCCGATCTTTACCTCTATATTTCCCAACATCAGTGGCAGATCGGGCGACGACGGCAATACGGCATCGGCATCGACAAATTGATTCCTAAAGACATGGAGGCGTTCCGAACGAAAATGGCGGATATGAAAGAATGCGGCTATCCGGAAATGCAGCGGGGCATTACCGCGTTTATCCTCATGAATGTCCAGGCCAAGCGGGAGGATAAAATCGTCGAAAAACTTTTTGGCCTGGAAGAGGTACGGGAAATTCATTCCGTGCATGGGGATGTCGATCTGTTGGTCAAGGTCAAGCTCACGCGTGATCTATTGAGTTCCGATGCCGAGATGATATCGCATTTCGTGCACGAAAAGGTCCGCCAGCTGGCCGGGGTGGTCACGACCAAGACCCTGATTCCCGGGTTTTCGAAAAGCAAAGACTAACCCGGATATCTCACGGGTTCGCGATGTTCATTGACAAGACATCAGAACATCAGGGAGAGGGTCGCCAGAACGGTTGCGGCGGCGATCGTATGGAACAGGATTGGAACGACGATACTCTGGGAGCGCTCCCGAACGATACCGAGAACCAGTCCCAGTAGAAATGCGCCGAGCGTCGACAGCAAATAGGGGCGCGGGGCTTCCCATAAGACGGTCCAGGGTACCCCGGCGGCGGTCTGCCACAGGATGTAAGCGGCAAACAAGAGGGCTGCGCCCACCAGTGGCCATGACAGCACCAATTGGCTTTTGGGGCGGCCGATGCGGGCGTACTGGGCCAGAAAACCGTGGGCCAGGCTGCGAAAAGCCAGTTCAAGCGCAATGGGCGCCATGACAAGACGCAAGGCCCATGAACCCCATTGCGGTTTGAGGGTCGGCGGCAGCGGGGAAGGGGGAATGCCGCCGGCCAGACCCGCCAGGATTGCCAGGGGAAGCAGTGCCCACCAGATTTTTCCGACGGGCAGAACCAGACCATATTGCCAGGGGCGGCGGGATGCGATGGGCACCAAGGCAAGCAAGGTGGCCAGTATAAACGTCAGGTGCATGCCGAACGCGGGGCTGGCCAGCACCTGATCACGCCCGATACCGGCCAGCCATGCCATGGGCGGCCAGAAGTGCCGTCCGACCATGGCGGCGGCGGCGATCACCGCCACCAGGCTGCTGATCCCCAAAAAGCGGATTATTTGGCGGTAAACGCCCAAGCTCTGGACCGCATCCCGACACGCATTGACGATCTCGGTGGGGCGTAACCGCGTGCCACTCTCCCGTGGTGATCCCCCGATTTCAACGGAACCGCCCCACAGATTTTGATTCTGGCGGTATTTGACCGCCGGATCGATGAAGTTGAGCCGTTCATACACCCGCTCGAGCGTGACCGGCATGAAAATGTCCATCTGGCGAAGGGTGTAGGCATTGTGTCCTTTTTTCAAAACGACCCACCCCAGGCGATCGCCATAGATGTTTTTCAGGCGCGGCTCGAGTTCGTAGATGCCCATATCGGCCTCGACGGCAATGGCAATCCGCTTGCCATTGATATCCGCCCGGGCCAATTCTTTGATTTCCTGAAAATCAGAAAAATCGCTTGGACGGTAGATCATCCGGTCGATCCGGTGCAGGAGGTCGGCCGTGTATTGAAAGAAGTCAATTTCATCCCAAAGGGCATCTTTTTTCAGCCGAATTTCTTCGCGCCGCAGGTGGTCGACCAGCCCCTGCATGGCCTTGATGAGATCGGGCGGCAGGCCGCTGAACTCCTTTAATTCCAGCCCCAGGGCGTCGATCGTGCCTTCCAGACGCACAAGGGTCAACAGACGTTGGCGGTTGGCAAATTTTCGGTCCTGGATGCGGCGATGGTTCAACAGAATCCAGATGGCCAGGACGGTATCGAGATCCGGTTCATTGGCCAGAATGGTCCATTCGCGTTCCCGTAGATCCAGCCCTTTCAAACTGAGCACGAGGGCCTGCTCGCAGGTCGACAGGGTAAATGCACGCACGCAACCTTCATGATGATCGAGATTGTAGATCTGCCGTTCGTGGTCCATGAACGGTTCGCAGCGGGCGACGCCGTCCAGAAATATGGTCCCGGCCGTGGCCTTGCGGGCGGCCGAGGCCGATATGGACAGGTCTCGGCTGACCTGCACCTTGAGGTTGGGTGCATCCGTGCATTGGATGAACGCATCACTGTTGGTTGTTTGAATGCGGTAGCGATCGGGCAGCTGTCGGGCCAAACCGAGCGGGTCGTGACCTGTCAGGACATCGGTGCCGGTCAGCGCTTCGGCAGAAGATTTAAGGGGGCGATTCGGCATATTGGGGCGCATAAGTGGTGTGCACTCTGAATTCAATCTTAACAGGTGCCCCGGTGGGGGTCAACCAATTCGGAATTGTCTTGCCACCGAGACCTGTTGACGCTATGGTGCCTCCGAAATGATGGCGCCGGGGTATCACGCCGCTGCATTCCAAATTACCGCAGTTGAATGCCAGACCCCCAATCGACCTGCCGGTCACCTGCAATGATTTCGGCAACCCTCGCCTTTTTCCAAGCCAACCAAAGGAGAAGTTCAGTTATGAAGACCATTACTCGGTCCATGATGATTTTAATTTGCGTCAGCCTATTGTTTTTTGCGGATGGGGTGCGGGCGGATGACCAACCGGCTTCCGATGACCCGGCGGCGGTTGTCAATGGAACGACGATTACCCAGAAAGCGCTGGAATTCGAAACCCAGCGGATGGTCGAACAGATGGCCCGCCAGGGCCGTGTGCCTGATGAAAAGAATATGCCGATGGTGCGGGAGGAGGTCTTATCCCGGATGGTTGAAGAGGAACTCCTTTACCAGGCCAGCCAGGCCGAGGCCATTACGGTGCCGGATTCACGCGTGACGGCGGAATTGGATGCCATCAAGAAGCGGTTTCCCAGCGAAAAGGAATACAAGGACGCCCTGGCCGGCATCGATATGAAGGAGGCGGATCTGGCCCAAAAAATCACGCGCGGCGTGGCCATCGAGCAGCTGATCAAGGAGCATGTCGTCCAGGACATTGGGGTGGATGATACTGAAAGCCGTGCCTTCTACGATCAGAATACCGATATGTTCAAGCGGCCGGAACAAGTCCAGGCGCGCCATATCCTGATCAAGACGGCGGAGGATTTCACGGCCGAACAGAAAGCCGAGGCCCGTGGGAAAATCGACGCGGTCCGTCAAAAAGTAATGGATGGCGCCGAGTTCTCAGCGCTGGCCAGCGAATATTCTGAAGGCCCCAGCAGTGCCAAAGGGGGTGACCTGGGGTATTTCAGCCGCGGGCAGATGGTGAAGCCCTTTGAAGATGCCGCCTTTGCCCTGGAGACCGGGTCCGTCAGCGAGGTCGTTGAAACCCAGTTCGGCTATCACATTATCAAAGTTACTGATCGTCGGCCGGCCACCGTGGTGGCTTATGAAAGTGCCCGGGCGCAAATTGAAGAACGATTGAAGCAGGAGAAAAGCCGTCGGAAAATCAGGGAATATATCGAAGGGCTGCGCGCGAAGGCCGAGATCAAGCGACCCGCGCCAGCGGCGAAATGAAATTGAAGGTGGGTATCACGGCCAACCGCCCGGTGTAAGGCGGTTGGCCTCAGGCTATGGGAATTTGCATAAAAAATCGCTTGTCGCCGCTGGGGTGTAATTAAAGCGGCAGATAATTCCAGAAATAGACGGCGGCCAAACCGAACAGCAACTGGATGCCGATGAAAGCCTGGAAAACAGGCTTGCCATTGTTATGGCGGCGGTTGGCAACTAGCTGGATACGGGCCGGATTCTGGTCATAAATGGAAGCAATTCGCGAACGCATAACGCTCTCCTCCTCAGGTTGTCAGTCGTCATCAAAAATGGCGTTTTAAGTACAGTCATCCAAACGAACTGCGCTCTCTTATAACAAAGAGTGTGCCAAAGCATTCCGTATGGGCCTGCTATATTGATAAATATTTGAAATTATAGATTAAAAATAAAAAGGATGTGGTGTTGAAAGTTCGTTTTGAGGTGGATAGAACGCGGGTTGCACGTCAAATATGGCGCACTTCTTCCTTGTGTCGGCATATACTCCTGATTTTACATTGAAATTTTATATGCGCCAATTATGGCGCATAACATGACAAATATGGCCCTGTTATTGAATGCCCAGGGCCTTCATTTTTCGCTGCAATGTTCGCAACCCGATGCCGAGGGTTTTGGCGGTATGGGTTCGATTCCAGCGGCAGCGCGCCAGGCTGGCGGTGATCAATCGTTTTTCGTATTGCGCAACCGCTGATGGCAGCGTGCCCTGTTCCGGAAGGTCGAGCGCATTCGCCATCTCGCCGGGCGCCGGCAGGGTGTCGGCAGGCGGCATAGTTTCGCCGGTGAGGTCGAGCCGTTTCAGGGTAACGAAGCGGTTTAGGACGTTTTGCAACTCACGGACATTGCCGGGCCAGTCGTATGCCAGCAGCGTTTCCATGACCTGATCACTGAACTGGGGCCACATCTTGCGGTCGTAGGCTTTGAGAAAATGATCGATCAGCAGGGGAATATCCTCCTTGCGTTTGCGAAGGGGCGGCAAGTGGATGGGAATGACGTGCACGCGGTAGAAAAAGTCGCTGCGCATCATGCCTTTTTGCACCAGTTCCGTTAGGTTGCGGCTGGTGGCGGCGATGATCCGGAAATGGGGCTTTTTGATTTCATTGCCGCCGATGGGTGTATAGCCCCCGCCCTCGATGGCGCGCAGGAGCTTGACCTGGAGATCCGGCTTGATTTCACCGATTTCATCCAGAAAAAGGCTGCCCCCGTCGGCATCGTCCAGGTAGCCGGGCTTATCTTGGCTCGCCCCGGTGAAGGCCCCTTTGCGATGACCGAAGAATTCCCTTTCCAGCAGGTTTTCCGGAATGGCCCCGCAGTTGACCGGAACGAAACGCCCGTTGCGGCGATCGCTCATATTGTGAATTGCGCTGGCAGCCAGTTCCTTGCCCGTACCGGACTCCCCGTAAAGGATAATATTGGCATCCGAGGCGGCCGCCATGAGCATGAGTTCATAGATTTCCTGCATGGCCTGGCTGGAGCCGACCATATCCCCGAATTTATTGCGTTGCTGGATGGTGGAACGGAGTCTCAAATTTTCCCGGCGCAGATGGGCCTCACTGTCCCGCAGGGTTTCTTCCATGCGTTTACGCTCATCGATATCCCGGATCATTGACTGGCAGTAAACCGTGCCATCGGCCATGCGGATGGGCACATTGACGCTGTAATACCATTTTTTATCGTTGGGGTTTTTGATTTCAAAGCGGACGCATTCCCCTTCGAAGACCTGTTCGCTGACGCACCAGGGACATTTCGACTGCCGGTTGTGAAGGGCCTCATAGCATATTTCGCCGGTGGCATTGCGGCCGATGAACCGCACCACGTTTTCGTTCATGAACTTGATGCGATAGTCTTTGGAAATAAAGTATAACTGGCCTTCGTAGCCTTCCAGCATGGCGCTGTACAGCGCCTCGCGCTCCCGGAGGTGGTTCTCCGTCGCCTTGAGGGAGGTGATGTCGATCAGCGAGGCAATGCTGCGCCCGGGTTCCGGCAGCATGCCCACCTTGATAAAAATATCTTTTACCTTTCCCTGGCGGTCGACAATCTGGCATTCGTATTCGGATGGGGCCTGGCCACTGCTGCGCCGGGCGTAGTGGTAGCGTGTCACCCGCTCGCGATCACTCTCGGCAATGAAGCTGATCCACAGCATGCGGCCCTCGATATCCGCCTGCCGATAGCCGGTCAGTTCCTCGAATTTCGGATTGGCCATGGATATCGTAAAATCCTGTTCCACGATGATGGACGGCGAGCCCGAATGGTTGAAAATCCGGCGGTACTTTTTTTCGGCCCGGTAGAGTTCGGCCGTGCGCGCTTTCACCAGGGCTTCCAGATCTTCGTGGTAGCGGTGCAGTTCGGCTTCTGTATGTTTTGTGTCGGTCACGTTGCGAACAATGACCAACGCTTCATTTCTGCTGCACTGGATCATGCGGGATTCATAGAACCGCAGGGAGCCGTCAAACCGCAGGCTGTATTCCAGGTATTGGACTTTTTGGGTTTGAAAGGCCTGGGTGATTTTGTTCAGGAACAAAGCGGCCGTGTCGGCCGGCAGGACCTCCCGGAGGTGTTTGCCGATATAGGCATCCGCCGGCCAATACAATTCCGCCGTGGCCCCCTCGAAGCTTTTGAAAACGCCGTTCCGGCTGATGCGGATGATCATGTCCGGTATGGCATGGACAATGGCTTCATAGATGTGCTGGCTGATCGCATTGGCAGCCGTATCGGGTGGGTGGCTGTCGTCATCATTCTTGCCGGTTGTATTGGAGAAATCGCCCATCTGTACTGTGGCTCCCGGGGTGTGCGAGGCGATCCCTCGCCACCCGCATTCGTTGGTATCGGTGCTTGTGATTTAAAAAAATCGTCTGTTTAGCATAGCCCCCGGGAGATTGTCCAGATCCCGCCAAGCTTTGCCCCGCGATCAACGCAAGTTCACAATGTCGCCGTCCGGGCACAGGGCACTTGCTGTGGCGGCCGGAAACGATCGGGGCACACCCTAAACCGCATAGGATACGACGGCCGCGCCGCATAAGGGGCTTCGGCTTCCGGCCTCAAAAGGCGATTTCCTGCCGGCTTCCCGACATCAGGGCCAAACGGTCGAATACGATCAGGGTGTCGGCCCAGGCCCACAGACCAACCTGGCCTCCCGGGGGATGATCGGCAGTATAGGCCATGGTCGGCACGCCGTTGAGGTATATATGGATGGATAGACCTGATATTCTTAAGGTTATGTCATACCAGAGGTCTTGGGCGACCGGGTAGCGCTTACGTAAACGCTTGAACCGGCGGCCATGGATAATTTCATACAGGACGATTCTTTTTTGAACGGCGTCCAGTCCAAGCATGAAATGGCGGCTGGGGTCACGGAACCCGAAGACGATGCCGCCGGTACAGGCATGATGGCCCCCCAGCAGGTTGACGGCCAGGTCGACTTGCCCTTCGCTGATATGCGATGCCTTGGCAATGGCCATGGGAAAAAAATGGTCCCGGTAGAGTTGTTGCAGAAAAGCCTGGTAGCCGCCAGGACGGTTTTTCTCCATTTGCTCTAAAGGTGGCATGGGGGTATCGCTGACGGCCGATCCATCCAGAACAACCACCGGACGATTGTTCAGCGTTGCCTGGCGCCAATTGCCGAAAAGGGGGCGGAAGGCTTTGGGGAGGTCGACCGGCGTGAACGCAGGCGGATGATTGGATGTCAGGAAAGCGTTGCGTACATCCTCCAGAACCCAGGGGCCGATCAAGGGGTGATCCGTATGGCTGTTAAACGCAAGCAGCCGACCGACTTGATTCAGGATGGCATGGAGGTCTGCCGGTGCTGACAATGCAATCGAAGCCTCCAGATGGGCACCGTCGATGCGCAGGGTAAAGCCAAGGTTGTCAAGTATGCTCGCCACCAACCAGGTACGCAGGCAGCGTTGATAATACGGACCGGCGCCGCCCATGACACAAATTCTGATTCGCGTTGTCGTCGATGCCGCGGGCTGGCAGGCGTCGATGGTGGCCTGTTGCGGCCCCAAGGGCAGGGCGGCATAAATCGATCGATGGCCAACGAGCGCACACCCCTCCATGCCGAAGGTGTTCCCCGGTGCCTGGTTGATGCGATAGCCGGACATGCCGGCCCAAAGCGATTGTAAAAATTGTTGGCCCAGCGGTTGGTGGGGATGGTTCGCTGGCGTTTGAAACCCGAAATCCCCGGCGGCGTTGTCGCCCGTCCAGTGAATGACCCTGATCGAGCTGTCTGTATCAGGCTGACGGGAATGCAATATTTCCATGGCAAACCGGTGGGCTTGCCACAGGAGGTCATGAAAACTCCGGGAGGGTGGCGCATCCGATTCGGCTGCGTCTGCCGATCTCAGACGGCGACGGGTGATGCGGTTGGACAAGGCCCGCAACCGTCGGCGAACCGGTGATTCAAACGGGTCGGCCAGATGATGCACCGGCTCTCCCTCTGTGGCGGGCGCGCGGCCTTCGTAAATCGTTGCCTTATCCGCGTACAGGGTAACCCATTTTCCCTGGGTCCAGCGGTCATCGCAGGGGCCGGCATCCACAATCATCGGTACACCGAATTCGCGTGCCACCGAGGCCAAATGGCTGGCTTCACTGCCTTTTGCCGCTACGACGCCCCGGACAAGGGCGATTGTGGGGGCGTATTCCGGTGCGGCTTTCGGAATGACAAGAATACTGTCGGCTGGTATCCCGCGGGAAATGGCCTGGTCCGCGTGAAAAATCCGACCGCTGACCAGACCGCTGCAAGCTTTGCGGCCTCCCGCCGAGAGGATCGGCCGGTTTCCCATTGAAATGGGGGGGGCGTTTTCAGACGGGGACGGTCCATCCAGACCGAGGGGCCGGGATTGCAATATATAGAGCCGCTGGTCGTCACCGATGGCCCACTCGACATCCTGGGGGGTGCCAAAAGCTTTTTCAAGACGTTCGCCCCAGTCGGCCAGGCAGCGCGCCGATGTGTCCGAAATCGGTTTTTCGTCCGCGGATTCCGGAGGAATATCTTCCAGACGGGTTCCGCCTTCCGGACACGCGACGATCCATTGGGATTGCCGGGCGGTATGTCGGACCCGGACACGTCCGGTTCGACGCCCGATACGGAGGACGTGGGGAGCAATGTCGCCGCTCATCAGGTATTCCCCCAGCCCGCGAATGGCGCTGACCTGTAGATCGATCTGGTCGGGCCGGGAGGGATTGCGGGTATAAAGGACCCCGCTGGCCTGCGCGGGAACCATGGCCATGACCATGACCGCCATGGGGGTGGACCGGTCTTCCAGTCCGTAGCGCATCCGGTAAAGAACGGCCCCCGGGCTGTACTTGCTGGCCAGGACTTCCTTGTAGGCATCCAGGACGCCCTGGGCCGGTATGTTCAGGAGGGTCGCGAATTGTCCGGCAAAGGATATTTCACCGTCTTCGCCGATGGCCGTGCTGCGCACGGCGGTAAAAAGGGGTTCGCCCTGATGCTGGTACCATTGATTTAATTGAGACTCCGTTGCCGCCCGTATGTCTTCCGGGATACGCGCCTCAAGAATAAGCCGGCGGATGGTTTCGCAGCGCTCCTCGATGCGTCCGGGCTGCGTCACCGTAAGGTCGTGCAGGTAGGCCTTGATCATCCCGGACAGTTCGTTTTTTGCCATGAAGCGGTCAAAGGCACTGGCCGTGAGGACAAATCCCCGGGGCACCGGAAGGTTCAAGGTTTGACCGATCACCGCCAACTGGGCGGCTTTGTGCCCCACAAAGGGTGCCATATCCGACCGGACGTCTTCCAGGGAAACCAGAACGGGATGGGAGGGCCGACTGAGGGCCGGTTCGAAAAGCGGGGTTGTTTGTCGGTCCAGTTGCTGGTGCGCCTTTAGAAGATGGCCGCTGCGATCGTCCCCGATATCGCCTAAAGCGACGATCATTTTTTGGACCATCAATTGCAAGCGATCGTAAAGACGCTTGACGGCATCCATGTTGACCGCTTCACGGCTGTTCTCGATACGTTCCCACTCCGCCATGAGGGCCATGGCTTTCCTGTGGGGCGTCAGTATATTCTGGTAACGGATGGCGGCTTCCGACCGGGCAGCGGAGGTGGCGGGCAGGCTGGAAAGGGTGGCTTTATCATTCGGCCTGGTGTTGGATAGGGGCATGGGTAGTCCGCATTCGGCTGCGTTGACGTGAGTATACGTCATTTTCCTGAAGGTCAGGCCTTCTTGTCAACGCCTTTCTTGAATGGAATGCTGACGGTGACCCAATCGCAGCGAGGGAATATGGCGCTATACGCTTTGCAAGGATGGCGGTAGCGGTAAACGTCAAGATTACCGTTTTGAGGTCATTCCGGCGAAAACCGGACGTTATTGAAGTCAAAAGGTCAGCGATTCCGGATCGAAGCCTGTCCCGGACACCGATCCGTAATCCGGAAGAACAGATGAATTACTTCTGACGGGATCGTCAGGGGTGTCGACCAATAGCGTTTCCATTGACACCGGGCAGGCTTACAGCCAGTGGCGCTGGAGAATGATCACCAGCATACCCGCCAGCATGGCCAGCAGGGTCTGCCGTGTTTTCAAGGCCGTCAACACGGTCACAAGGGCGGCGGTACATCCCCAGGGGCCCGCCGCCACAATCCCGGGGGCGACCAGGGCGAGCAGGATCGTTCCGGGCAGGGCTTCCATAAAAGTACGAAACACCGGGGAGCGGGGCAGGCGTTCCGACAGCAGCAGGCCTCCCAGGCGCAATCCGTAGGTTACCCCGATAGCGCCGCCGAGCGTCATAACTGTTCTCAGGATCGGGGCATCAGTTAAGGGCATGCGGTTCCTCCTTTGCTTGTCGGTGGTTTCGCCGGGGTTCCTGAATCAGGCTGCGCACGGCCGGCACCAGGGCCCCGCCCACGCCACCGACCACGATGTACCACTTGCCCGGCAGGAGTGCCTCAGCGGATACGGCCAGTACCGCTGCCGTGATCCAGGGCGCCAAATCCTTTGGGCCGCGCCACAGGCCGATGGTGAGGGCCGTAAAAACAGCTGTAAAGGCGAAATCCAGGGCCAGTGCTTCGGGGTGGCGAATGAAGCTGCCCAACTGGTGGCCGGTCATGGTGCCCAGACACCAGGCCAATAACAGGCAACATCCGCCCCCCAGGAGAAATTCACTCGATGCCGCGCCCCGCCGTTGGGCTGCCATGGTAATGGCCCAGTTTTCATCGGCCACCAGATGCATGACAGCGGCTTTATGCCGGATCGATTTGCTTTTGAAAACCGGTTCGAGCGATGCGCCGATGAGGAGATAGCGCAGGTTGATAACGGCCACCCCGACCACCATTTCCCCAACGGGTAGGGGAGATGACCACATGTCCACCATGACGAACTGCGCGGAACCGGCAAAAATGAAAAGGTCCATCACCAGCAGCACGAGCCAGCCGATTTGATTCTGGGCGGCCAGAACGCCTAATACGCTGCCGTAGGCGGCCACACTGAAGGCAATGGGCAGATTGGCGCGAAAACCGCGCTGAAAGTCAGGATGAAACATGCTGGTGGTCCTTTTCAATTTTGATCCGCAGGCCGTTTTGAACATGGATTGCATTGTTAGCATATTTCCCGTAAATAATAACAGAAACAGAAAATAATAAATTTAACCATAACAGATTGGATGGGGCCCCGTGGGTGATCGGCAGGCTGAAAAGCCGGGCGGCGCGTTTCGTTACCACCGCCTGGCCGTTGATTTGGAAATCAAAATTAAAAAAGGGGTTTACAAGGCCGGCGAGAAGCTTCCCTCCATCCGGAAGCTTCAGATGCAGACGGGCTTTAGCATGACCACGGCCTATCGGGCGTTTATCGAACTGGAAAAACGCGGGCTGGTGGAAGCCCGCCCCAAATCCGGCTATTTTGTTCGGCCGGCCAGCCATTGCCGGCTGCCGGGTCCGGCCTGTAAGCAGGCACCGGCCGTGCCCCACCGTGTTTCTGTCAATGCCCTGGCGCGTTCCGTTGTCGAGGCTATGGGGAACAGCGAGATCCTGCAACTCGGCGGCACTCTGACTGCGCCGGAACTTCTGCCGACCCGTCAGCTGCAACGCTGCCTGCGGACCTTTTCGCGCGACCGGGTCGAAACCATGTTCACCACGTATGCCGACCCTTCCGGGGAGCCGGAGCTCCGGCGCCAGATTGCCCAGCGCCTGCTGGATTTCCCTAAACCCGTGGACAGCGATGACCTGGTTATCACCAGCGGCTGTATCGAGGCTATCAGTCTCTGCCTGCAGGCTGTGACCGAACCGGGGGACACCGTGGTGGTGGAATCGCCGACCTATCCCTGGTTTCTCCAGATCATCGAAGATCTCAACCTTTTTGCGCTGGAGGTAACGACGGATCCGGTCGACGGCATCGACCTGCCGCTGCTGGAGAAAGCCGTTTCGGAAAATCGTGTCAAAGTGTGCCTGCTGGTGCCCAATTTCCAAAACCCATTGGGCCTGGAAATGTCCATCGCAAACAAACGAGCCCTGGTGCGCATGATGAGCGCCCGGGACATCCCCATCATTGAGGACGACATCCATGGCGACCTGTATTTCAACGATCGGCGCCCTTTGCCGTTGAAAGCCTTTGATGAAAAAGGGTTAGTGCTTTACTGTTCCTCCTTCTCCAAAACCCTGGCGCCTGGTTTGCGGATCGGGTGGACGCTGCCGGGACGTTTCCGGGAAGCGGTGCGCCGTCTGAAGCTGAACCTGACCATCGCCTCGCCCGTTCTCAATCAGCATTTGATCGGCGCCTTCCTTCAGACCGGCGCTTACGAACGCCATCTGCGGCGTTTGCGCACCGCCCTGAAAAACCAGGCCAGTGACATGGCCCGGGCTGTGGCCCGTTATTTCCCGGAGGGCACGTGTGTCACATCGCCCCAGGGGGGATTGACCCTGTGGATCGACCTCAACCCGCATGTGGACAGCCTGGCAATTTTTAACGAAGCCCGGCGTCACCGCATTGCCATATTGCCGGGGCTGATCTGTTCGACAACATCGCGTTATCGTAATTGTATCCGCCTGAGCTACGGGTTCCCCTTTACCGGGGCCGTGGAAAACGGTATTCGCACCCTGGGCGGGCTTATCCGGCGTGAACAGGCCGGGGCGGCCGAAGGGGCAGGGCCGCCTCCGACACAACGGTTAACCTAAATTCCTGTAATGGTATTGCCAACAGGCCTTTGGGTGGCATACAATCTTTTCATACAAGAGACTATTTCAACAGGATGGATAATGGACAGGGAAATGAACGCGGAGGTCGTGACCGAACTCGTCATCGCACCCGAAGATGCGGTTTTCTGGATGGACCGCTGGGGCCATTGGTGCAATGCTCACGGTCGTTTTCAACACAAGAAAATCATCGACTATTTTCACGCCGCCATTGCGCGGGACGAACAGGGCTATTACGTTTCCCAGATCAACGGCAAGGTCCTCGAAAAGGTCTATTTTCGCTACGAAGATACAGCCCTTTTCGTTTTCGATGTGCTCACGGAGAACGGCATGACGCTCGTTCTCAACACGCGCCAGCATCTGACCCTTGATCCCGAAAGTCTTTTTATCCGCGATGACTGCCTCTACGTCCGCAACGGCGACGAAGTGATCAAATTCAACCAATCCAGCATGTTGAAAATCAGTCGCTTTTTCACCCACGAGGAGGGGGGCTGTTTCTTGACGATGCAAGGCAAACAAACGGCGATCCCTCAGCACGATAATGTGACATTGCCGGACGCGAATGCCATTCCACCCGACGCATGACGGAACCCGAAGCCTTAACGATCATAACTTTAAATGATGGAGGGGGACGCACATGAAGTGGTTCATCTATCTGTTCAGCACGGTATGGGTCGCCTGTGGTGTGTTTCTTATATTGTATACCGATCAATGCCGCGAGCTCATCGGCAAGGCGTTTCAGCGCATGGGGCGGGTGCCCATGGCGGTGACCGCGGCGGCCATTGGGATTTTACTGGTGATTGCGGCCCGGGGGAGTCTGCACGCCGGTGTGATCGTCCTGATCGGGCTCCTGGCCGTGGCCAAAGGCGCGGTTTTTTTCTGGAACCCCAACCGACTATACGAAAAAACCTTGGGGTGGTGGCTGGAAGAAGCTGCCGATCAAACCTACCGACTGGCCGGAATCATCACCCTCGTGCTGGGGACCGCCCTTCTTTCCTGGGCGTGATCACGTTGCCAGACTGATGCGGGGTCGGCCAAATCGACGTGCCCATCGAATTTTTTATTTGGTCCAGAAAACCTGGTCCTCTGGGCCAGGTCAGAGATAATAGGCTCCGCCGTAATCGTCGTATAGGAATTCAGACGTCAGAATCCAGAAGTCAGAATAAGGTTTTCGCCTTCGGCTGATTCGATCTTTTTTCAAAAGACGGAGCGAAGCGACATCAAAATCCTTCTGGCTCCTGAATTCTGTCTTCTGACGCCTATTGTTTCTCGTGATTGGAGCATCCCCCCTTCCAGGGGGAACCCAAAGCCGGGTCCTCCGGGCCTGGATATATACGGGCCCGGTCGTCCTGGTCCTGACCATGGGATGTATTTTGCCGGTTGCGGCGGAAGAAATTTATCGCGGATATCGTCTGGCGCCAATGGAATGAGCCCCAAATGGGCATGGGGATAGGATTATGATGAGCATGCGACCCCTCGGTAGATATGGCTGCGGCCGCGATCCCGTTAGCCGATGGAAGATCAGGGCAAGCGGGATGAATCCCATGAGCAAGACATGGCCCGCCTGGCTTCTGGCGCTGCTGATCTTGCTGAGCGGGGGAGCGGCCATGACGGTGCCGTCCATCGCCGCTGACCGCGGGCGTGACGAAATCGCACGGGTGAATGGCGTGGTCATTACCCGTCGCGATTTTCAGGTGGAATACCGCCAGGCCGTGGACCGGCATGCCCGGGAAGGACAGCCGATCAATGAAGCCTACATTGCCCCGGTGCGACGCGCCGTAATGCGTCAGATGATTGCAGAGGAGCTGCTATTCCAGGAAAGCCGGCGGCAGGGCATTGTGGTGACCGCCAGGGAGGTCGACGCCGCCGTTGCCGCGGCCCGTGCCCGTTTCAAGGACGATGAAGCCTTTTCAAAAGAACTGGCCGGCCGGTATATGGATGATGCCCGGTACCGGCGCAAGCTCCACCGCCAACAGGCCATCGATCGGCTTGTCACTCGCCAATTGATGCCATCGATTGCAGCGACGGAAGACGATATCCGCCGCTTTTACGACGCCAACCCGCAACGGTTTAAAACCCCCGAAAAAATTCGCGTGCGTCATATTTTGATTCGCAGCCAGCCGGGCAGCGAACCAGGGCAGGATGCCGCCGCGCGCCGAAAGATCGAAACGATCCGGGATAAAATTGCCCGGGGGGAAGACTTCGCGGTGCTGGCCAGGCAATTCAGCGAAGAGCCCGCGCGCGACCAGGCCGGCGACATGGGCTATATCCAGCGCGGCCAGGTGATTCCTGAAATCGAAGCGGTGGCTTTTGACCTGCCAGTGGGGGAGACCAGCCCCATCGTGGCCAGCGGGCATGGATTTCACCTGATTCGCGTAACCGACCGTAAACCGGCCGGGGTGGTTTCTTTCTCGGAGGCCCGTGCGGATATCCACGAGACCCTCATGCAGTTGAAGCGCGCTCAGGCCGTACAGGGCTATGTTGACGCGCTGCGGCGGCAGGCCGACATTCGTTCCGCCTATTGAGCCTCCTTGGGATTGGAAGGATGCCATGACCGAACACCGCTCACTGGTCCGGCAGGTGCGCCGGAACTGTACGGTCTCCGACGCTCGTTTTGCCGGATCCTACTCGGTTTGCGGGTTGGCCATGCGGCTGCGGGATTTGTACAAGTGGGAACATTCCCTGCCCCCTTACGAAGAACACGATGCCTCTCAGGTTCTGGCATGGATCGGACAGAAAGAGGCATTGTGGGATAATCTGCAGCATATTGACTTTGAGGACCTGGTTATCGATGGCCAAACCTTCGATCCTTTCGATACCGAAAGCATCAACCCCCTGATTGCACCCCGGAATCTTTTTTATAGCGCAGGTTATGCGCATAGCCTGAAGCCATCTTTCCTGCTGGCTGCCGTTGGCACTAAGACCATTGTAAACGGGCATTCGGTTGTTTTTCTATCATCAGAACTGGCCCGCGACCTGCTGACCCTGCCCGCGTTGGTTCAAGACCGCACCATATTGATTCGACAGGCGGCCATTGGGCTATATGTCTGGGATCAAATACTGTATTTGAATCGATCCGGAAGGCCTTTCTATGAATTTGCCCTGGCGGCCTGCGGCCTTTCGCCCCAAGCGGCGGGTTCGCCGAAGCATTGCCTGCCGAAGGTTGCCGCCGCTCTGCAGGACACGTTTCTTTACCATGAGATTGGCGAATTGACCGATACGTGCTTCGACCCCGGGGTATGGCGTGAAATTATCGCCGCGTTGCCGCATACGCCGGTGGAATTGCTGGCGCGCACGGTTAAAGACATGCTGGCGGACACAGGCCCAGAGGGGACCCTGCCGCATATCGTACGAACCCGGCATCGGGCGGCATTGGGCTTTTATGCCGCGTTTCTGGGCGGCCTCGGCAAACAACTTTTTCCGGAAATCCGTTCCACTGTCAAAGCTTTCCTATATGATGACGACTGGCGGGCCGTTGCTCAGGTCATTCGTGCGGTTCATGGAAAGGCCGCCGTCATGGCTCAGAACATCACATCCGTTTTCAGAGAAGGGTCCCATGAAAACGATGTCGATACCGCCTGGATCGTCGAAGAGTTGACCCGCCAATATATCGAACCGTTGGCAGTCGTATCGCCGTAACCAACGATGTCTCCGTCTCATCCTTCACCGATGGAGCGACCGGGCCGCTGCCCTTGGTTGATTCCCACGTCAAGCCCATGTTAAGCTGCCGCAGCCTCGATCAAGGGGGTTGATTCCCGGGATCGTGTTATGGGGCGGCGGAGTTTCTTCCATCCGAAGCCCTTCGTTAAAAAGCCGGCATGGACCATTACCGGCCCATTCAAAATGAACCCACGTGGCGTTGAGCGCCCTTCCGGGTGTTTCGCGGAATGCTGCTTTTCAGTATTGCCTGGATTGATGCGGAGAATGAATGACATCGGATTGCAAACAACAGGATCAGACGACGCGTAATTTGCGAACATCAGTGCATCCCGAGGGCCGTTTTATCGTTGCATGTCATCGGCCCGCCTATCGGGTGGCCAACCTGCGGGCCCGGGAAAATGTGTGTGCGCTGGGTCAGTTTCCGGACGGGCAACCAGTGGACAATCGCCTCAACTTTCCGGAAGGTCCGGTGGATGTTCCGGACGCCGACGGCGTGTATGAGATTGCCAATCCGTTTCCGTTTCGGGGCACCACTTATATCGGCAAAGCCTGGGCCGATGCCAAACATCGCGACCCGTCGACCATCTGTTTGCCATCACCGCCGGAAGTGTCCATGTCCCAGTGGTTCCGACGTCATGTCGGCCCGGGGATGTCAGGGGCGGCTCGCGTTACGGCATTGATAAAAACGTTGCCCGAACCCGTCCAATTGGCCCTGGCCGTTACCTCCACCGATCCGGAAGATCTTGTCCTGCTGGCTGAAGAGGCCGGCGAATTTATCCATGCCGGCGACACGGGGCACCCGGTCGGATTACGATTTACGGCCAATGCCGAAGGAACCATGCGGCCGAAGATTCACAACCACGTTCTTTTCGAAGCGGTGGCCAATAATCCTCATTTGCCGGATGCTTATAAGGAGACCATGGTCCTGCGACCCGGTGTGCAAGGTGACAGTGAAATCGTCGGCGAGTGGGAGACCGATAGCGGCAGCCATGTATTCGAATATCTTCGGCGCAACAGTTATATTCCCTGGGGACATTATGCCGCCAACATGGCCAACGATGCCGTTCGCTATACCCCCGAGGCTCTGACCCCGGAGGATATGACCGGGATGCGTCACCTCTATTATCAACGCACTTATCTTCGTCTGGCCGAGATGCTGCAGTTGGCGCCTGAAGGGCAACAGCGGAGACGGGGGCCGGAAGAACTGGAGTCTTTGCGGCACCGCATTCTCGAGGGGCTTGGCGCATCCGGGCACCCCGGTCGACTGCCGTTGAACAGTACCTTGTGGGGGTGGAATTTCGGTTTTGACTTCGCCCCCAGCCGATACCGCCTGCATGCTTCGCACCAACAGGTCCACCAGCAGTATGCCCTCATCCCCCGGCAAGCCCCTGCCGCGGAGGCGACGACCGAAGGATCCGCCATGCCGTCCGCCTACGCCTGCGGCGATCTTATTCATGAATTTATCCAGACCTATCGGGACGCCACAGGGGTGGATTTTTTCACCGCCTATATTCAGGCCGTACAAAACAACAAGCGCACCGACGGTTGCAACGAAGGCGATCGTGACCTTGTGGTCCATTGCGATGAAAACGTGATGCTGTTTGTCCCCAAAGCCCAGACCTCGCAGTGGGAACTGCAACTGGTCACCCTGGCGCCGGTGGGCAATATCCTTGAAGCGGATAAAGCCGTGCGGGGGGCCCTGGACCGGGCGCTGCTGATTGCGGTGCAGACACTGGGCAAAATGGGTGCCCGGATGGTTACCACCATCGAGTATGCCAAACGATTTGACGCCGGTCATACCGGGCAGCATCTTTTGTACAGTTTTCTGCCGCGGCTGCCGGAGTCTCCCGGCGCCTTCAGCGAAGCCCAGTTGCGCTGGATCAACGGTCACTATCCTGAGGATTTTGCCGCTGTCTGCCGGGCGCACAAGCCTTCCATACCATGCCGATAGAACACTGCCCGTCCCTGTAAAAAAAATCGCACGTTGTATACATTGATATACACTTTCAGGACAGCCATACCTGCCGGGAATGATGCCAATACCACCCCATCGGCCGACCTCCTTGTTTCAGCCTGCACCGTACATAAAAAAGTGAAGCATTTGGCGGATCAAACAACCGGCCGGGCCCTTTTGGGCCGACCCAAAAGCACAATGCTGTATCAGGCGCAAATTTTGCAGCTTGCACCTCTTACGAAGGTCCATTGTGGGTGGGCGCAGGTGGCGGGCTGTTTATCGGGAATGCTGGTCAGAGGAGGATCAATCCATGCCGATTCGATTGAAAATTGCACAGTCGAGCGCCGCGAAGGCTGAAGTTTATCGTTTCCGCCACCAGGTGTTTGTGGAAGAAGAGCGGCGTTTTCAAAGTTCGGACGATCACATCATAGATCAGTACGACAGTTTTGCGGAGACCATCAATGTTCTGGCCTACGATGATTCCCAACCCATTGGCAGCATTCGGGTGATCATGGAAAATCATGTGGGCTTTCCGGCGGACGATTTTTACGATTTTACCCCCTTTCGCCAGACTCTGAACGACCCCTGTGCGTGCATCGGATGGCTATGCTGCACGCGGAAATACCGACGGCATCCCGGTCTGGTGATTGGTCTCATCAAGATGTGCTTTCGGGAAATGCGCAAAAATGGCGCCCGCCACGTCCTGGCAACCCTGCACCCACCCGTCCTGCCCATGCTTTCGCGAATCGTGGGGGCGCATGCCATCGGGCCTGAATTCCAATGCGAGGCACTACAAGTGGCCATGCTGCCCGTCCACGTCGATCTTAGCAAGCTGCCTCCCGGAAGCCGGGAGACATTTGATGATCCTTCCGGCATGATCCTGGCCGATTCCAACGAGCGCCGCATTTACCGCAAGGATGAAGTCATCATCCGGAAGGGCGAAATCGGCGAGGAGGCCTTTTTAATGATGCGGGGATCGGTTCGCGTGATGGAGGAAGGCCCCGTCGGTGCCCCGTCGGCCATGAGCACCATGTTCGGACCGGGGCAGATATTCGGCGAACTTTCGCTGCTGGATGGCGGACCGCGGACATCCACGGTGGTCGCCAACTCCGTTGAGGCCGATGTGATGGTTTGGACCCGCAAAGAACTGTTGCAGCAACTGCGTTCGAACCAGGAGCGCGCCTTGCGTGTGCTGGAATTGCTGGGCACCCGTTTGCGGCACCAAATCGAAGGGCGCCACATCAATCCGCCCGCCTCTCTGGCGGCCCGTATTCTGGTGGACAGCTCTCACCGCGGTAAACTCCCCGTGGATATGCAATGGCTGAGCCGCCAATGCGGCATCGGGGGCCATGCCTTTCAGGATATCATGTCGGCCTGGGAACAGGCGCAATGGATAACTGCCGATCACGACAGCGGGTCCCTGGCCGTGAGTAATCAGGAGAGGCTTCTGGCCCAGATTGGAGCCCCCTGAAGGAAAAGGGGGCTGGCTAACGGGGCGCAGATGGGGCTTTTTCTGCCCATTCGTCTTGTTAGGATAGGATCCGTCCATAAATGGTAGGTTTTGGTTCCTGGCAAGGCCCGAGCGCGATTTCCCGCTCCGCGGGATATAATCCCGCTTGACGGGACTTCCCATCTAATCGATTCCGGTCGGTGGGTGTCAACCGGAGGAATAGTCCGCTATTGCGAGGATTGAAAACGAGCGAGAACGCCGCCAGGGGCCGAAAGATGCCACTTATGGATGGGCACTAGGATAAACGGAGTCTACAGAGGGAGACCGTGCTGCCATGGATCATCTCGCCCATGTCGCTAAATTGCGGGCACTTGGCTACCAAAATAAATACCACTACCTCGAGGAGGCCTTGTCACGCAATATCGGTTTCATTACCGCCGCGGAACAGGACCGTCTGATGAATGCCACAGTGGCTATTCCCGGATTGGGCGGGGTCGGTGGCGCCCACCTGGTGACCCTGGCCCGACTGGGGATCGGCTGTTTTCATCTGGCGGATTTTGATGTTTTCGAGCCCGTCAATCTGAACCGGCAGTATGGCGCCAAAACCAGCCATCTGGGCCGTTCCAAACTCGATGTGATGATGGAAGAAGCCATGAACATCAACCCCTATCTTGAGATCCAGGCGTTTCCCCAAGGGGTTGCCCAACAGAATGTGCATGCCTTTCTGGATGGCGTCGACATTGTCGTGGACGGTATTGATTTTTTTAACTTTGAGATCCGCCGTATGGTATTCAATCAGGCCCGGACAAAGCGCATACCTGTGGTCACGGCCGGTCCTCTGGGCTATAGCGCGGCCATGCTGGTGTTCGCGCCCGATCGCGGCATGCGCTTTGATGACTATTTCGATATCCACGATGACATGACCCTGGACGAGCAACTGCTGGCCTTCATGGCCGGACTGGCGCCCCGGGCGACGCATCGGCGCTATATTGATCCCCGTTCCATCGATTGGGCCAAGCGTCAGGGCCCTTCCCTGGGGGCCGGCTGTGAAAACTGTGCCGCGACCGCGGCTGCCGAAGTGCTGCGCATTTTGCTGGGACATGAAGGCATGCGTCCGGTCCCCCACTATGCTCAATATGATCCCTATGCCCGCCGTTTCCACCAGGGATATTTACCTTTCGGCAATCGCAACCCGCTGCAGAGGCTCAAACTCAAGGCCATGAAAAGGGCGCTGCGCAAAGGGTCGAACGCAGTTGCCGCCGAGCCGCCCCGATCGCCCCTGGTCACGGATGCGGGGGGGGACATTCCCGATGCCGTTATGGATTATATCCTGCGTGCGGCCATCCAGGCGCCATCGGGTGACAACTGCCAGCCGTGGAATTTCATCACCGGGAAGAACCGCATCGATGTGCTGCTGCGGCCGGATGCGGACAACTCGCTTTTCAATGTCAATCAGGTGGCGTCGAAAATTGCCTGTGGTGCGGCCCTGGAAAACCTTTTGCTGGCGGCCAGCCGTTATGGCCTGGAAGGCGAAGTGGCCTATCGACCGGAAGGAAAATCCCCAGATTGCCTGGCGACCGTTCGTTTTCACCGGTCGGACAATGAAGAAGACCCCTTGCAGCGGTTTATCTGGGAGCGTCATACCAACCGGACCCGCTACCGGCGGCGCGGTTTGCCGCCGGAATGGATGATCGGTCTTATCCGGAGTCTGGATTGTTATCCGGAGATGGAACTGAAGCTTTACCACACCAAAGAGGCTATCCGTACCATTGCCGGACTGGTCTATCGGGCGGACCGGATCCGGGTGGAAACGCGTGCCTTGCATGAACATCTCATACGGATGATCCGGTTTGACGATAAAGCGGCAAGCCAGGCACGAGACGGCTTTCCGCTGAAGAACCTCGAGGCCGGAAGGGGGGGGGAGTGGTTCTTGCGGATGACCCGGACGTGGTCGGCCATGCGTGTCTTCAACCGCTTGGGGCTGTCCCGCATTGTGCCCCTGATTTCCTATCAGGGGATTGTGCAAGCCCCATTGGTGGGGTTGCTCAAATGTCCGGATACCCGCTCCACAACCATTGTCGAGGGCGGCCGTGCTTTAGAACGGCTGTGGCTGACAGCCACACGAATGGGGCTCTCTTTCCAGCCCATGACGGCGATTACCTTGTTCTGGATGCGTTGGCGGATGAGGCAACTGGATGCATTCGACGCCAAGCAGAAACGCATGCTCTGTTCCCTCTGGCAATCGTATCACGACATATTCGATGTGGCGCCCGACAGCCCGGAAGGTCATGTCATGCTGTTTCGCATCGGCTTCGGCCGCCCGGTTGCCTCCCGAACCCTTCGCCGGGCACCGGAAGCCTGTCTATTGCCGAACTAGCCCGGATGCCTTGCCCATGAACATCGCGAACGCCTGAAATATCCGGGCTAGAACCGCTACCCCTTCCGGGATCGGAGAACGGCCCCGGCAACGGCGTCTGCGCCCGCACACCATCGCGCCTGATTTCTGCCGGGAAGCGTAACCGTTATCGTCCACGATCCAACCCATCCATGCTCCCGCTGGAATGACCAAGGCCACCCGCCTGGATGCAATGCGACCAAATTACTTGAAAAAGGCCTTGCGCAAGGCTAAGATCCCACCCGAACCACCTCAGCCATCATAACCGATTATCCCCAATGGGCAGCCTTAGTTTCTGATTGACATAAATGCGATTGCCGCGTTTGGGCAGATTGTTGGCCGCGATGAGATCGGCGACTTTCAGGTTGTGGCGGTTGGCTATGGTCGTGAGGGTGTCGCCTCGGCGCACCCGGTAGATCGGGCTGGCCTTTTGCCGGCGCTTCAGGAGGCCGTCCGGGAGGCGTGAATTGTAAGCCAGCCGGTTTTGCCACTCATGGGCGGGAAGACGCAGGCGATAGCCCCGGGGGATGTATTGAAGCCCCTTCAAGACAGAAGGCCTCAAGGCGGGGTTGAGCTGGCGAAGAAGATCCGCTTCCATCTGGAAATGATGCCGAACGGCTGCGAATGATACAAAACCGTCAAGTGGCATCGCAATGGTTGGACGCGCTCCAGCCGAGGGCAGATCGTCAAAATAAAGGTGGGCATTGACGGCCGCTTGACGGGCAGCAAGGAATTCCGGGTAGAAATTACGGGAAGCAAAGCGAAACCGGCGACTGCGGTAATTCTGAAAGATGGCGGCATACGTTCTGTGGCGGCGTTTGGCGCGCCGCATACCGGCAATACCGTGATTGTAGGCGGTAATGGCCAACGGCCAGCTCCCAAGTTTATCAAAATTGATTTTAAGCAACCGAGCGGCTGCTTCAGAGGAACGTTCGGGATCCAACCGTTCGTCTATCGCGTGATTGATCTGCAAAAAGTGGCGGCCTGTTTTTCGGGTAAACTGCCAGATACCGGCGGCTCCGTATTTGCTGTAAGCGCGGGTGTTAAAAGAAGATTCCACGTGCGGCAGGCAAGCAAGATCTTCCGGCAGCCCGGCGTTGCGGAATATGGTGCGAATGGTATCGATATAGGGTGCGGCCCTTGCCAGCCCGTCATGAAAGCGGTCGCGCTGACCGACTTGACATCGAATGCGGCGTTTGGCCCGCTGGAGGAAATCGGGCGTGGCTTCAGGGAACAATGCGGCGATTTGGCGGAGATGCGGGTCATCACGGGCGGGAGATGCGATCAATCGATCCAGGATCCGCCTGTAGGTTTGACGTGCGTCGCGCATACGACGGCGATTGATGCGGTGCGCATTGGGGGCGTCCGGGTGTTCCAGTTCAATCACACCGTAAATGATTTCCGGATGCCGGCTGTCATGCACCACGCCCTGCGTCAAATCGTAGCGCGTATATATGGACAGCCAGAACTGTACCGCCGGCTGAATCTCCACAGGGATCGGAAAGGTTTCGGCGGGACAAGGCCCCGGTGTGAGCAGACCCACAAGCGTGCCGGTCAACACCAGGATTCCTAATATCGTGCGCCAGCGACGCGGCTTTGTCATTTTCCCTCCTCCGCAAGGAACAATGTTGACACCGGATCCATCACGTAACGGGACCGGGCAGCATGTCCGGAGGATAGAAAGCAAAAACCATACCCTGTGTGCCGGCCCTATGACATCAAGGATTTTAACCAATAAAGTGCTGTCGTTTTTAGGTATTAAGGGGATCGATCCTAAACAACTCGGGATGTTATGTGTACAAAATGTTACAGTTGAGGCCGGGGCGACCCTCATCAAGAAGCGCTTTTTGCCGTCTTTGAAAACCGATTTTCTTTTTCCAAGCAAACGGGAGATCCAAGAAAGACAAACCTGACGGGAACGGGTCATGGTGGGCAATTCGCCTGACATCGATACAATTCTGTCCCGGATTGTGGGGGATCTGGAAGAATTTCGTCCGCGTGCGGTGCTGCTCTTTGGATCGACGGCGCGCATGCGGGCCGGGATTCCCGTGGCTGGGGCGCCCAAAGACATTGACTTGCTGGTGGTGGGAGATCAGACGCCACAAATTTTTGAAAGCAGAAACTATGACTACCCCACCGAAATAACGCGGATGCGTGTGCATACCCTGACCGAAATTGCCCGCTCCCTGCGCTATGACAGCCGGCCCGTGGCGCTTTCCAAACTTTATGGAAACCAGTTGATCGAACGGCGTGCCGGTCGTGTCGTCGCTGCCTGCCTGCTGCTGGGTGCCAATTATCGGTCGTTTGGCATCGAGCAGATAGAAATCGATGGCCGGGAGGACCAGCGGGACTACGCCGTGCACCAGGTTTTACTGGGAGCTGATTGGTGGCAGCGGGTTGTTGATTATGCCCGTGAACGCCGGGGACCGTTGAAACGCTTCAGTGACAAGATCGTTCGGCAGGACCTGTTTAATGAACGATGAGAGTCGGTTAGGCTATATCGAGCGGATGTCGAACCATTCGCTTAACAGCGCTTTGGTGGTCTGAGGATCCGGGGAATTTTGACTTTCGCTGAACATGCCGACCCTCAGGGAAAATTTGTCGCCATCTCCCCAAGGCCAGCATGTGGCATAAAGCAGCATGCCGGCGGCTTTGTCATCGGCTGCAATGAATAGGTTTTGACCCGGCATCAGCCCGAATCCCGACTGGATAAAGTCATAGACAAGGCGGGAAGAATCGTCAATGGTTGCAAAATCCCATGTCTGCTCGAATTCGAGGGCAATGGGCAGGAGGATCAGTTCCAAATCTTCTTTTTCGAATACCACAAGCGCATGATTGAATTTTTCGTCCCACGCCCATTGGTTAGCCGTCGGGATGTTTAAACCGATGCGCATGCATATGGTTTTGTATTTTTCAAAATCAGGCGAATTCATTCTATGGCCGGCCAAATGTAAGAAATCAATAGCACTTTTGAGCAGAATAGGCTAAATGACCTGACATGTCAAACATTTGTGTGCCTGTTGTCGGCATCGATCATGGGGCTGTGCAGGCCAGCCCCGGACGGCTTTTGGCCGCCCAGGCCGTCTGGACGTGTGATCCGGTGGCGGCAGGGCTGTTTCCCGTTCGGGGTTCTCGGTATGCTATGGTAATCGTGGTAGATGAATCAGATGATCGCTTTGATTGAAAAAATGAGCTGGCTGTTGCCGTTGGTGCTGCTTTTTGGTTTGCTGGTACTGATGCTGGCGACCTTGCATCACCATCTGGTGGACGTACGTGCGAACGCCCGGAGGCGCTATCTGAATATTCCCGCTCTGCGCAGCCCGGGTGAATCCATGCGCCGGCGTATTGACCGGACCACGGGCGAAATCGGGGCCTATGGCGCTGCCCTGGGCGCGATTCCCCTGGCCCTTTATGCCGCGCTACTTTCCTACGTCCACTTCCTGTTTCTGGAATTAAACTGGATGGATACCGTTTATTTCGGTGTTATCAGTGCCGGTTTTATCCTGTACGTGACAAACAAGATCAAACGGCTGAAAGCGCGGCAACGCCGACTTTACATGGCCTACGAAGGCCAGATGGCCGTTGCCCAGGAAGTCAGTCGTCTGGCGCCGGAAGGCTACCGGATCTATTATGATTTTCCCACGGATCGATTTCATATCGACCAGATCATTATCGGGCCCAACGGCGTTTTTACCGTCACCACCAAAGTTATGCCCCAATTTGGCCAAGGCCGGGATAAATGGCTGACCGTGGATGGAGCGCAGATTCGTTTCGGGAAAAAGGATGATACCCGCATTGTCTCCTACGCCACTTTTCAGGCTACCTGGCTGGCCAAATGGCTGTTGACAGCCACCGGGGAGGCGCTTGCCGTTCAATCGATCCTGACGATTCCGGGATGGCAGATAAAGACCTTGCAGCCAACGACCGTTATGGTCACGGAACCGGCCGCCATTGGCGAGGCCATCAAACGTTTCCAGGGCCACCGCTTATCCCACAAAACGATTCGGCTGGTCTGTGAGCAGATTGAGGCCAAATGTCGTAACGCCAGGCGGTTGTAGCACCCACTGACGGCCATCATTTATAGACAATGGTATGTCCGTGGTTGAATTCGAGGAAACGGTTTTCAAGGTTTTCCTGCTGCAGGACCCTACGGATGGCCAATGGGGGGAAATGAACCGGTTCATCCCCCAGGCGGAATGTTCCCCAGTGCACAATGGCCAGATGGCGGGCCTGCAGATCACGGTACGCCCTCACGGTTTCTTCCGGATTGGTGTGGCTGGGCGCCATAAACCAGCGGGGTTCATAGGCGCCGAGATTGAAAATTGCGAGATCGATAGCAAACTCCTGTCCAATTTGTTCAAACCCGTCGAAAAACCCCGTGTCACCGGAAATGAACACGGTGGCCCCCGCTTTGGTGCGAATGATATACGATCCCCACAGCCCCGTATTAGGCCCCACCAGAGGATTGCGCATGGTCCAATGGTTGCACGGCAGGAAAATGATCTCGCGACCATCTTCATAATGGCGATCATACCAATCGAGATGCACACGCCTGGTCATACCGATATCATTGAACAGATCGGCATAGCCCAGCGGACAAATAACTTGGGTTTGGTTGCCCCACGTGCCCAAAGAGGGGATATCAAGGTGATCGTAGTGACCATGGGTGATCAAAATGTGGCGGGGCTGCGGTAAGATGGCGGGGTCGAAGGACAGCGGCGAAAAATCTTCAATAAACCAAAACAGATCGTCGAATACCGGATCAACCAAGATATAGGCATCCACGTCTTTGATCAGGATGCCGGCGTGTTTGATAAACGTGATTTCAAGACCGGGGCCTCCTATCAGCCGTTTGGGGTCGAGCGTGACCGGTGTGATTTTTTCATCCTGGTAGAACGCCTTGAAATGATTTTGTGAAAACCATTTCCATTGCAATACACGGCTCAGGCGTCCCTTGGGGACATTGCTGAACGGATTGATAAACACCCCATTGCCGTGATGGGTTTTGCGTTGGGCCAACTCCCGCATCAACTTTCCGTCGAGGGGCCGATAAGCAGGCGGGCTGTCTTGATTTTCTCTGTCGGCCAGGGCAGACGACGCGCATGCGCCTGGCGTGCTAAATAAAACCGCGCTGAAGGCCCCCTGTATCATTTTCCGGATAAAGTGACGACGGGTCATGGCAAGGCCTTTCCATGTCTTGCAACCATAGGTATTCAATGGGGAATGTCCCTCTAAGATTTGTTTATGCGGTTATTCGTAAGAATCGTAAGCATTGCTCCCTTTGTCATCAATACCGCAGGGGTTTGGAGGGGGGAAAGTGACGGATTTTGACAGCCATGACAAAATCCGTCAAATCCAAGTGATCGTTTTTAATAGTAGCTGTTGAAATTAATAGGAAAATCGAGCGTCAAGGGTCACGCGGTCGCATGGTATGGAATATGCAAAGTGACCATGGCAATCGCTTTGGCAGCCGAAGACCGGAAACCCGCCGACGATGCGATTTTGGATGTCGAATTCCTATGGCAGCGGAATTTGCCCCGGCGTCGATTTTTTTGAAACCATTTTGAAGCCCAACAGCTTTGAATGTACAGCGTGCGACCAGGAGTGTTGATGACAAAAGCACAAGACAAACTCAAGATGCATGTTTTCCGATGTGCACAAGACGTTTCAAAGAATGATCCTCGTATCGATCACCATATGCATAAGATTTTGAACGTGATGGATGGCCAGAGAAGTTTGGCAAGCATCGCTTTTTTATCCGGAATGAGCATGAGTGATTTCCAAAAAGCAGTGAAGTCACTGATCGAGCTTGAACTGATCATGCCTGTCGAGACCGCTGAAGTCTTAACCGAATGACTGGCCTTCCTCCTTCCTTGTGGGCCTCCTTACAGCCAGAAACAAATGGTGAACGCGCCTGCCGATGGCCGTGGTGGGGCATCATTAAAAAAAATGGATAGACCTGTCTACATGCTTGGCACTCGTCCATTATAGTGTGGACAACTTTTTCATGATTTGGAGTTGACGCAACATATTCTGTTGGATGACAGCGCTATGGGATAAAAATTAAGTGCAGGCGCTGAAATGGACGCCATCACGCTTGGACTAATTTGTTAAGATTGCAACTTATTTAAACTTTTAATAAAACTAAAAGCTCGTCTTTGCATTTTACCACCATTTATCTTGCCGTATATTGATATCATCAATTTTTGAGGGGAAATCCCTGGAAGTGCAGCCGGTATTGATCGCTGCTGGCATGTGTATTGCTGTCTATACGGTAAATCGAAAAAAATCCCATGATATTTGGATGCCAAGGAAATGCAAGCAAAGCTCTTGAATTTGGCCAATTTAGCGTACGAACGTGAGCTGCATCATGAATTGTCCCGCGTTCAGCGCCATATCGATCTGTATCGTGAGCGGGAAAGCAAGTTTTTTAATCTGCACGATGTCAAGTTTAAGCTTTACCGCGAAACATCGGATGAAATTTGGCGTTTATACGACCGTCTGGAACCGAACAAGGCCATTGAACGCGCCCTTGCCCTGGGACTGCTGACCTACGAAGAGGTCCCCGAGGATGTCCAAAACATTTTGCGGGATTCCGTTCGTTGTGTGTCCTGATGTTACGGGACAAACCTTCCTCAACATCCGATCGACCCTCCTGAATCCGTAACTTACCAGCGCCGGATAAAAAAAACAGAAAGGCAACACGGAATGATCCGGAAGACGTTCGTCCGTTTTCCATCCGTTTATTTCTATTTTAGGCAGGACGATACGGGGGACTGACGTCTTCTGCCGATGCGAAATCCAGATGATTTCGTCAGGTCCATTTTCGAAAAAAGAGGGGTTGTGCGCTTTTCCGTTAGGGGAAGGTATGTTAAATAGTGCCCATCCATAAACGGCATCTTTTGGCCCCGAGCGGCGTTTTCGCTCTTTGGAAATCCTCGAAATAGTCGACTATTCCTGCGGTTTCCAAATTGCTCAGGCCTTGCTCGAAACCAAAATCCACCATTTCTGGACGGACACTAAATAGATGGGCCTGAAAGCGCTGTTTGAATTCAATTTGTCGGTTGAAAAAGGACCCTGCAATGACCCTGCCCAAGCCAAAACCTGTCAATTCTGCAAACCCCGTGATTGGCGTTCCCGGGTATTGGCACGAAAGTGATGCCATCCTCGGCCGCCAGGCAACGGCCGTTCCGGACAGTTATCTCCGGGCATTGCTGAAGGTGGGGGCGATTCCGCTCATCATACCCGTGATGCCAACGGGTATCATTCTGGAAGACCTTTTCCGGATGATCGATGGTTTGTTGTTGATCGGTGGCCCTGATCTGGAGCCGATCCATTTCAATCAAGCGCCTCTGCCGGGGCTTCGGAAGGTAACGCCCGCACGGGACAGGATGGAATTGCTGGTGGCGGAATGGGCACTGGCATCCGATTTGCCCATTTTGGCGATTTGCCGCGGTATTCAGGTTTTAAACGTGGCCTCGGGGGGAACGCTCTGGCAGGATATTGCCTCCCAGCAGCCACAGGCCCTGAAGCATGATTATCACCCCGGTTATCCGGAAGATTTCCTGGCGCATGAGATACAGCCGCTTGCGGGAAGCCGGCTGGCCGAAATGGTCGGTACGGAGGCCATCGCGGTCAACAGCATTCACCACCAGGCCATTGACCAACTGGGGCAGGGGATTCGTCCCGTGGCCTGGGCACCGGACGGGATTATCGAGGCTGTTGAGGGAACCGACGCCCGCTGGGTCGTTGGTGTGCAATGGCACCCGGAATGGCTGCTTGATGGTGATCCTCCCATGGCGGCGTTGTTCCGTGCTTTCTGTGATGCCTGCCGGCAATAAGGTCGCATCGTATCTGCTCCGGAGCCTTGCCGAGAGGCAGGCTGACGGCCGAGTGCGGCGAGGCCGCGGTGGATTAAGGCGCGGGTATGATTTCGTAATGGGTCTGGATATCCGCCACGCCACTCACGGTGGCGGCGACGGAACAATACTTTTCGGTGGATAATTGGATGGCCTGGGACAACGCTTTTTCGGTCAGTCCATGGCCCCGGGCATGATAGGTCAGCTTGATCATGCGATAAGACCAGGGGGGCTCGGGATCACGCTCGCCGGCAATGACCACTTCCAGGCTGGTGAGCGGTTTGCGCTTTTTTTTCATGATTTCAACGACGTCTACGGCCGAACAGGAAGCCAGGGCCACCAGGAGCATTTCTGACGGTCTGACCCCGCTTTGCTGATCATCACCCGAAAGCACCACGCTGTGCCCGCCCGAATCCGTGCCTACAAACTGCAACCCGTCAACCCATTTTACGGTGGCCGTCGGCATACGCAAGACTCCTTTTGCCCTCCGATTTACAGTAGATTTCCAGCGATACCGGATGGCGTTTTGATAGGTTTGAAAAAATACATCGGAACATTCAGATGGTGATTTGACCGGAAGTGACCGGGAAAAAACGAATCAATTCGGGCTACAGCTCGAAATACATGTCGGCGGCCACGGCAAAGCAGTCCATGGTGTGGCCTTCGGCGGCAATGACCTTCCGGCAGTCGGCTACAATTGTATCGATGGCGTCGTCATCGCGTTCCTGGCTATGGTGGAACAGACCGAGTGTTTTGGCACCGGCCTGAAGGGCCAGATCAACGGCTTCCATATAAGAAGAATGCCCCCAAAGGACCTTGGATTCGTATTCCTCGGGTGTGTATTCGGCATCGTGAAAAAGTAGGTCCGCACCATAGGCAAAGTCGACATAACGGTCCATAGGCAGCCCGCCGGGATGTACAAAACCCAGTTCGTTGTCGGTCAGAAAAACGAAGGTTTTCCCGTCTTCGATAAACTTGTAGCCGCTGCCCATATTGGGGTGGCTCAAAGGGATGGGCTCCACCGCCATCGAGCCGACTTCAAAGCGGGTGGGATTACCGTCTTCGTAGACGATTTTGGCCCTCAACTCTGAAGGGCGAATGGGGAAATTGGGTGGCGTCATGACTTTGGAAACCATATTTTCAACAAATTTTTTGGGGAACGGGCATCGATGGACCCGTATGGTGACATGGTCGAGATAAAGCGGTTTGAAGAAGGGCCAGCCCATCAGGTGGTCCCAATGCCCATGGGTAATCAGGAAATGATAGGTGTAGCGTTCGTCTTCAATGAGCTGGTTGCCAAGTCTGCGAATACCGGTGCCGGCATCAACGATGAAGATATCATCGCTTTTGGTCCGGATTTCAAGGCATGTGGTATCGCCACCATAGCGGAGGTACTCGCGGCCGGAGACAGGAATGGACCCTCTGGATCCCCATACCCTGATTCGCATCTCAATCCTTTCTGCGGGCGCATCCTATTCACAGGACTGGAAGCGCCCAAGGGACTTCCACGACGACACAAGCGGACAATTTACTGCTTTAACTCATCATTCTTAACACAACAATGCTATCGAGTCCATCCTCTATGTGTCGATGCGTTTTAGGGCTTCGACCGTGACGGAAAATTCTTCTTCCGAAAGCTGGTGCCAGGGCCTGGCCGGAGCAAACTGAAGGGTCGATTTAACATCCGGAGCAAAAAACTTGCCCGCATTGATCTGCGGTGCCTGGAGAAAGTATTTGAATTCTCCGCCAAGATCCAGCAGGACGTCCAGTGTATCGTTTTTCTCCAGCAACTCGATCACCATGAGATTGTTGACCATGCCCTGGCCTTTGAGATAGCGCTTTCCCTGCGGGGTTTTGGCTATCTCGATAATCGGGCTCTCCATGGCGATGGCGTTTTTGTCAGCGGCCAAAAGGTAAGCGTTTTCCACCCAGTATTCACCTTCTTCAAAAGGAATCCATTCCGTCATGCGCAGGCCTCCGATAGGTTGATATATGCTTTTGGTAAAGACAGGATGATTATAACAACTTGGTGAATTCACGCAATGCTTGGCATCGTCACATCGTCACGGCTTTGGCAGCCTGACCGGGAAGCGGCTTTAGGTGAACATCCCTTGCGCTTGACAAGCGCGGAAGGCTTCCGGTAGACTCATAGAAACATCGGTTGAGGATTACATAAAATGTCCGTGAAAAATCAAATCCAATTTTGCTGGTGGTGGTGGCAATTCAAACGAGAGGGGTGCGCCTGCCGGAATTGACCGCCTGAACCAGCGATAATAGGCAATAAAAAAGACCGTGGCCACCCCAATGCCACGGTCTTTTCGTTTTAAAGGGGCGGTGGCGACAGGCCACCGCCCTTTTTTTATGGATGACGGATGTGCATGTTTGCCCGGAAGAAGCCATCCATCGTGGAACGGAAACAGGGGCTGATCCCCTAATTGCCATTTAACCAAGGAGATGAAACCATGTTGATTGTGATGGAAGCCCAAGCAACCCCCGACCAGATCAAAGCCGTCGAAGCGGCCGTGAAGGCCCGCGGATACGAAGCGCGGCCCATTCCGGGCGGGGAAAGGATGTCTATTGGTGTCCTGCGCAATAAAGGCGCTGTCGATGCCGCGCTCTTTGTCGGTTTGGCGGGCGTGAAGGATGTCATACCGGTTACCCGGCCCTACAAGCTCGTCAGCCGGGAAACACGGCCGGAAGACACCATTGTGCATGTCGGCGGCATCGCCATCGGCAACGGTCATCCGGTGGTCATTGCCGGACCCTGCGCCATCGAGAGTGAAGAACAGGCCCTGATCATCGCCCGTCACGTGAAGTCAGCCGGTGCCCATCTTTTCCGGGGAGGGGCTTTCAAGCCCCGGACATCGCCGTACTCTTTTCAGGGGCTGGGCCTGGAAGGGCTGAAGATATTGGCCAAAGTGCGCCAGGAGACCGGCATGCCGGTGGTCACTGAAGTCATGGATACGGAAACCTTCGACCAGGTGGAAGCGTATGCGGACGTGATCCAGATCGGGACGCGCAACATGCAGAATTTCAGCCTCCTGCGCCAAGCGGGGCGTTCCAAACGACCGGTATTGCTCAAACGTGGGTTGGCCGCCACCATCGACGAGTGGCTTATGGCGGCCGAGTACATCATGGAAGGGGGCAATACCGATGTGATTCTTTGTGAACGGGGGGTCAGGACGTTTGTCCATCACAGTCGCAACACCCTTGATTTGTCGGCGGTCCCCTATGTCCGTCGGGAAAGCCATTTACCGATCATCATCGATCCCAGTCATGCGGCCGGGCGACGGGATCAGGTCATCCCGCTGGCGCGGGCCGCCGCTGCAGTGGGCGCCGATGGCTTGATGGTCGAGGTTCACCACCAGCCGGATCAAGCCCTGAGCGACGGCGCCCAATCGCTTTTGCCGGAGCAGTTTGCCAGCCTGATCCGGCAGGTTGACCAAATATTTGCGATTTTCAAAAACAGTTGACAAGCATGTCGGGGATTATTAGTTAGGCAAGCTAAATATTAATAAGACTAAAATTTAATAATCCAAACATTTAACAGGACTATCTTTGATGGTACAATACACCCTGGCGGAACAGGCCCGCTATATATTTACTACCGGACGGTCGATCCGTGATTTTGTCGACCGTAATGTGGCTCAGGTACTGGCCGCTGAAGGGAAAAACAGCATCTGCGGAGAGTTGTCGGTTAATCAGATGCATGCCCTTATGCTGATTCAAAAACGCGGTCAGGTGTCCATTTCGGAACTGGCGGCTCTCTTGGGTGTGTCGGCCCCTTCGGCTTCGGCCATGGTGGAGCGGCTGGTGGAGAAGGGCGCCCTTACACGGGAGCCCAACCCAAGGGACCGCCGCCGCATGGATGTGCGTATCGCGCCGGCGGTGCAAAAGGATTTTGAGCGCCTCAACGAAGACCTGCTGGCCGCATTCGAGAATCTGGTGGAAAAAGCCGGCGAGGAGACGACACTTATGTGGTGTGAGGTGCTCAAGCGCATCAAACAGGTACTCGATGCCGAAGAATCGGGACACGATTCAAAACCCCCGACGGAAGCTTGAAGATCATCCACCGGAAAAAAGCCTGCCGTTAATGGCCAACTGAGCTTTTTAGCTCCGATTTGAACACGCCACCTCTGCAGGAGGCGCCTCACTTTGATCGCAAACCCTAAACCGATGGAATGTCGAGGAACTATGCGAACGTTTATGGCCTATGCAATCATTGTCTGTTTGACCCTATTTGTTTCCACGGTAGAAAGCCTCGCCGAAACAGATCCGGTTGTAGCGGAAACGTTTGATGTGGCGATGCTTCCGCAACTTGAGGTGCTGGACCTGGAAACCGCGCAACGCATTGCTCTGGCCAGCAGCCCCAGCCTGATGGCCGCGGCCGAGCGGGTTCGTCAGGCCAGTGAAAGGGTGCGTCAGGCCGAAGCCGCCTATTGGCCGACCCTGGATGCCGAAGGGTCGGCCTCACGCGTGGACTTGTCCAACAGTGCGGAAGAAGCCCAATTGGACCAGCTGCGTCTTTTCGATCCCAATGCCTCCGTGGACAACCCGGAAGATTACTACCGCGCCAGTCTGGTGGCCCGATGGATCGTGTTTGACGGTTTTCGTCGGCATTTCAACAATGCACTGGCAACCTATGGCGAAGATGCCAGCCAGGCCGCACTGCTCGAGTCCCGGCGGCTTCTGCTCTCTTCGGTGGCGGACAGCTACTACATCGCCCAACTGGCACGCAAGAACATCGCCATTGCCGATGCCGATGAAGCCTTCAACCAGCGTCAGCTGGAAGAAGCCAAAGCTCGCTACCGGGTGGGGACCGGATCCTTGAGCGATATGCTGAATTTTGAAATCCTGGTCAACGCGGCACGGTCTTCACGCAACGATTTCCAGCGGGAATATCAGCTTGCCCTGGTCGGTCTGGCCGCCCTGATGGGGGTCCCGGATGCCGTCCTGCCGCCCGGGATCGATCTGGCCAGCCTGGAACGGGAGACCGAAAAGGAGATGGCACCGCCGGACCCGGTGGTGCATCTGGACTATGCCTTGAAAAATCGGCCGGATATCCAGCAAAGCGAATCGGTCCTCAATCAGACCGAAGCCGGTGTCGGTATTGCCCGTTCGCAGTTCTATCCCACCATGCAGCTGGCCGGGTCCGTGGATGGCGAACGGGCCAATTCCGCCCGTTTCGGAGGGGATGACTTTGGCAACACGGTGGGGCTTTATCTGACCTATCGCCTTTATTCCGGTGGCGAACGCCGGGCTCAGCTGGCGGAATCCAGGTTCCAGCAGAAGGAGGCGGCGGAAAATCTGGCGGCGGTGAAGATTCAGGCATCTGCTGATGTCCAGGAGGCCGTGACCAATGTCAAAACCGCCCAGTACGAGCTTGAACTGCAACGCCGGAACGCGGCCCTGGTGCTGGAGAACCGGGACTTGGTGGAAAAGGAATACCAGGCCGGTCAGGCTTCCCTGGTGCGGCTGAACGAGGCCCAGCGGGATTTGAATCAGGCCCAAAGCCGCCTGGCACTGGCCCGGGTCGGGCTCCGCCAGACCTTAAAAAACCTCGACGCCAGCACGGGGCGCATCCTGGCGCCCTTTGCGGCCCCCTGACGACAACACCTGCGGCCGAACGGCGTTTTCAGCCATGATTTCGCCCAGGGTCCGGATCGCCCAATCGATTTCCAGCGCATCGGGCATGGTGAAGTTGAGCCGCATGGTCTGCAGGCCCTTCTCGGATTGGGCAAAAAAGAAATGCCCGGGCACGAAAGCCACCTTTCGATTCACGGCCTTCCGATAAATTTCCGCCATATCGCTGCCGGGCGGCCCCTCGACCCACACAAACATGCCGCCCTCCGGTCGTGACCAGTGGAAATCCGATGGCAGATACCGTTCCAGCGCCGCCAGCATGGTTTCCTTTCGAGGTTTGTATAACGAGAGTATACGGGGCAGGTGACGCTCCAGATGGCCGCCTTCCAGATAAGCGGCGGCCAGGGCCTGGTTGAAGGTACTGGTATGAAGGTCGACGCCCTGCTTCACGAGGACCAGCCAATTGCGGATGGGTTCCGGCGCAACGCAATAGCCAATGCGCAGGCCGGGGGCAAACACCTTGGAAAGGGTTCCGATGTAGACAACGTGTTCGGGTGCCAGCGATTTGATGGGCGGCAGGGCCTGGCCTTCATAGCGCAGATCGCTGTAAGGGTCGTCTTCGATCAAGAGCGCCTCATGTCGTCTGAGCAGACGGGCGATGGCCTGCCGCCTTTCCAGGGGCAGGGTGCGGCCGGAGGGATTCTGAAAGGTGGGAACCAGGTAAACAAATTTTACGTGGTTTTCGGTCAGCACCCGTTCCAATGCTTCCGGTTTCACACCCTGGTCATCGCAATCGATCGCCGCATACCGTGGTTGATAGGGGGTAAAGGCCTGCAGGGCCCCCAGGTAAGTCGGTGATTCCAGCGCCACGGTTTCCCCGGGGGAGATCAGGATTTTGCCGATGGCATCCAGCACGCCCTGGGAGCCGCTGGTGATAAGGATCGTTTCGCCTGATGTATGAATGCCGCGACCGGCAAGATGGGGTGCCAGTGCCTGCCGCAAAGGCATGAAGCCCTCGGTCAGACCGTATTGAAAAGCCTGATCACCGTATTGGCGCATGACCCGCTGGCACAAATCTTCGATCAGGTCCAGGGGGAAGCTGGCCGGGGCCGGAATCCCGCCCGCCAGGGAAACAATCCCCGGCTGGGAGGCAACTTTAAGGATTTCCCGAATGGCACTGCGCGACATGTGCCGGGTGCGGCTGGCGAGAAGATGTGCGAATCTCATGGCGACTCCTTTTTAATAAAGACCGGTTGGTATTTTTTTAAACCACCCGTTTTCCATTGGGTTCTTGCCGGCCCTAAGTGCTTTGCAACTGTTGAATGTAAAACTGAAGCTGGCCGGCGGTTTGCTGCAATACGGTTTTATCCCGGCTGGATACGTAGAGGGTTGCGGCCCCGTTGAGAGCAATCACCAGGAAGTTGGCCACATCCTTGAAATCCAGGCCCTGCCGCAACAACCCGCATTGCTCGGCTTCGGCCAGCCAGGATTGGAACAACTTGGAAAAACCAATGAACCCCTTACGGATATGCCGGCTCATGCTGGCGGACTGCCCGGACAATTCCACCAGCATATTGACGAAAAAACAGCCGCCGTCAAAGGTATCCTCGGCCAGGTAGCGCTGGAGAACATTGTCGCAGGTCCGGTCAATACGGTTCAGGGGATTTTCGATGCCCCGCATGTCTTCGAATACGATATCCCGCCAGATGCCCACGGCTTCATCATAGACCGCATACCAGATGTCTTCTTTGCTGTTGAAATGGCAGTAGAGTCCGCCTTTGGTCAAAGCCGTGGCGTTGAGGATGTCGCTGATGGACGTGTGGAAATATCCCTTGATGGAAAACAGCTGCAGGGCGGCGTGGGTGATTTTGCGACGGGTTCGGGCACCTTTGTCCGGCATGGCTGTTTGCGCTCCTTGTTAAAAAATACCGACCGGTCCTTTTTTTATGGAGTATGATGCCTTTTGTCAAGCGATTTTGCCGTCAGCGATTTCTAATGGACAAGCGGCGTGTGCCTCGGTCCAACGGCCGTTTGCTTTTTACATGCAGCGTCATTGGCGGAATTATTGAGTGCCCATCCACAAATGGCATCTTTCGGCCCCTGGCGGCGTTCTTCCTCGTTTTCAATCCTCGCAATAGCGGACTATTCCTCCGGTTGACACCCTCCGTTCGGAATAGATCAGACGGGAAATCCCGTCTATCGGGATAATATCCCGTCAAGCGGGATAATATCCTGTCAAGCGGGATAATATCCCGCGGAGCGGTAAAACGCGGTCGGGCCTTGCCGGGAACCAAAACCTACCATTTATGGACGGACAATATTTATTTGGTCCAGAAAACCTGGTCCTCTGGGCCAGGTCAGAGATAATTGGCTCGGCCGTAATCGTCGTCTAGGAATTCAGGCGTCAGAATCCAGAAGTCAGAATAAGGTTTTCGCCTTCGGCTCCTTCGATCTTTTTCAAAAGACGGAGCGAAGCGACATCAAAATCCTCCTGGCTCCTGAATTCTGTCTTCTGACGCCTATTGTTTCTCGCGATTGGAGCATCCCCCCTTCTAGGGGGAACCCAAAGCCGGGTCCTCCGGGCCCGGATATATACAAAATCCCCAGCCGCACACAATGGTGACAAACTGGATCCGGATAGGTATACTTAAAGACCTGATTGCAAGGACAGAAACCGATATTCTCTTTTTAATCGATGGACTTGCCATGTTGCTTGAGTGTCCTTTTTGCCATAAAGAAATGCCTGTCGAGCCCGGTCCGCCGACAACATCGCCCCGGCGGCTGACCTGCACCCACTGCAACCGTACGGTGGTGCTCGATCAATACACAGGGCGGTTGATGCCGGACCGTAAACAGGCGCAACCCCGTAAAACTCCTGCGGAGCGGTATCCGCAGGGCGCCACTGCAGGCAAGGCTTTTTTTGAACCCCGGCTGTCAACCGGGCGCGATACCCTGGCCGCCGTATTTGTGATTGTCTGTATCGTTGCGATCGGTGTCGGGGGGGTGTCGCTGGTGACCGGGATGCGCTCGGCCACCATCGATTGGTCCGGTTTGCGCCTGGCCCCTGTTATCGAAAAAATCGAAGATGCGGTGGCCCGCTACCTGGCCGGCGGTCCTTTTTCCTCGCGGGCGGAAAAAGACCGGCATTTGCGGCGGGGCCGATCTCTGGTGAAAAAGGAAGCCTACGCCGAAGCCCTGCGTGAACTGGATAAAGCCATCGCCGCCCGCCCGGACAGTTACGAAGCCCATTTCTGGCGGGGCCGGGCTTTAGTGAAAACCGGCCGGGAGGCGGAAGCCATCCGGGCTTTCGAAACCACCATTGAGCTGAATCCCCGCTACAGTTATGCCTACGACAACCTGGGGTGGATCTATTTGCGCCGCAACCAATACGAAACCAGCCTGGAATACCTCAACCAATCACTGGCCTTGAGACCTGAAAACGGCTGGGCCCTCTACAACCGGGGGCGGATCCTCTTCCAAAAGGGACATGTGGATGAGGCCTTCCAGGATGCCGAGGCGGCCTGCCGCCTGGGATTCACGAAAGCCTGCCAACTTTTAAAACGACACGGCCGGGAAATACAATCCTGATGATGCTTCAACCGTCACCGCCCTTATCGCTGAATGCCCTTCTGGATGATCCCAAAGGTCTTCAACACCACATTCAACATTCTTTGCATGCAGCGGCCAATCCGCAGCCCCTATGGGAAGATGGCCACCCCATTAACAATGGTTTGTCCGTTGTCTTTTTTTTACTGGGGATGCAGCGTACCGCTTCCGGCCGTCCTTTGGAGCCCTGCGTCATTCTCAACAAACGTTCCGCCAAAGTTCTTCAGCCCGGCGATATTTGCTGCCCCGGGGGCGGGATCGCGCCCCGTATCGATCGTTTGCTGGCAGGCTTGCTGGGGCTACCCCTGGGGCCCATGCAGTATTGGGAATATCGCCCATTTTGGCAACGTCAGGCCCCTCGGAGCCTGCCGCGTTTGCGACTCCTGTTGGCCACGGCCCTGCGGGAAGGTCTCGAAGAAATGCGGCTGAATCCCCTGGGGGTTGGCTTCCAGGGCGTTTTACCGCCCGAACGCCTGGTGATGTTCCGGCGCATCATTTACCCCTTGGTGGGGTGGGTCGGGCGGCAGCGGCATTTTTTCCCCAACTGGGAAGTGGCCGAGGTTGTCCGAATTCCCCTGCGGGATTTGCTGGCGCCCGCCAACTATCTCGGGCTGCAGTTGAAAATCAAATCCCAGGGCGCCCATGGGGAAGATGGGGGCGATATGGGCCTTTTCCCCGCCTTTCGGTGTCATACGTTTCAGGGGACTGAATTTCTTTGGGGGGCGACCTATCGCATTACCATGAGTTTTCTTCAGCGTGTCTTCGGGTTTGTGCCACCCGATCCGGAAATGGGAACTGTCGTCGAGAAGCATTTGGGGGCCGACTATCTCTCCGGAAAAGATTAGAAGCTATCTCAAAAAAGCTTTTTCGCCCGATATCGGCGTTGTGCCCTTGTCTCAAGTCCTCGACCTACTTGAGTATGTCTGCGAGGTTGACCTTCGGCCACGCCTTGATCTCGAACGATAACCCTAATTTTGAGATGGCTTATACTGGATCCAAAGGCACGTCAGGGCAATTTGGGCTACTCAACAGCAGCAGGTTTGTCATTATCCGGCATGAAAGGGGTTTTTACCGATGCGCTACGGTGCTATGAATTTTCCGATTCGTCCGGTGATCGATGAAATCCATGCCATCGGTTCGCTGGGGTTTGATTACCTGGAACTGGCCATGGACGCTCCGGAAGCACATTATACAGGCCTCAGGGAGCAGCATTCAGCCATTCGCCAGACACTCGATCACTACGGCATGGATTTGATCTGCCACCTGCCCACCTTTATCCACACGGCGGATCTGACGCCAAGTATCCGTCAGGCCTCACGGGAAGAACTGCTGAATTCGTTTGCCGTCGCCCAGGAACTCGGCGCCCGGAAAGTCGTCCTGCACCCCAGTTTTGTGGGCGGCCTGGCCCGCAGCGTGCCGGAAATGGCCCGGCGTTACGCCATGGAAAGCATCGCGGCGGTAGCTCTTCGAGGGGAGAAGAGTAAATGTCGCATTTGCCTGGAAAACCTCTTCGCACGTCTGACCCCGTTTACCACCCCGGATGATTTTGACGTGGTATTTGAGCGGTGGCCGCAGCTGGCCATGACGCTGGATGTGGGCCATGCCTTTATCGACGGCCGTGGCATGGCGTGCATCCTGGCGTTTATCCGCCGGTTCGGCAAGCGGATTCAACATGTCCACATCAGCGACAATGGGGGCCAGCGTGACGAACACCTGGCGGTTGGAGACGGCGGCATCGATTTCAAAGCCCTCATCAAAGCCCTTCGCAACATCGATTATGACGAAACCATGACGCTGGAAATTTTTACGCCTGAGCGCAGCGATCTCGTCCGCAGCCGGGAAATGCTTCAAAAAATGATCAACGCTTGATTTTACAGATCGATGCCCATCTGGCGGAGTTCTTCTTCGATCAACCGGCTCCAGCCGCGATTGGCCCGGGGATTGGCAGGGCTTGGATGGCTGATACGGCCGGTCGTGATGGCCATATCGCCAACCACCACCTTCACTTGCCTGGCGGCAAAGGCCCCGATGCCGATCGCAAAGCGCGGCGCCAGCAAGGCGAGGGTATCGCCCAGTGCCCGGTTGCAGGCCTCCAGCAGGGGCGCGCGCTCCGCCGCAGGCAGTTTGTCGGGCGTGCGGTTCCGGCCTTCCGCTTCCATGAACAAAAGCGGGCAGTAGTTGAGCACGAAAAAGCGCCTGAAAAAGGCTTTTGGACTTCCGTAGGTCTCACGTGCCCACCCCCACAGACGACGGCCGCTGACTTCGCTGCGGGTGCAGTTGAATCCCTCGATCGGCCGTTTGGGATGTTCACGGGCGGGTTTTGCCACGGGTGCCTCGATCCCCATCCATTCCCTGACGGCGGCAATTTCACCAAAAGGGATACCGGTCTGCGCCATGCCCCATGGCCCCGGATTCATGCCCACAAGAACAATGTCCACCGGTCGCTGCCCGTAACGTTTCAGATATAGATCGTAAGGCTTCCGGGCGTAGCGCAGAGGATTGTAGACATGCGCCACCGGAGGGGCGAAACTTAGTTTTTCAAGATCCCTGATCAGGCGGTTGGTGATTGTGGTCAGATTCAATGGTCATACCAGCTGGCTGATGATATCGGTGAGGATGTGGTCCCGGTTTTCCCATGTCAATGTCTGCAGGTGGACATCCCAGCGTTCTTTGACCTCGGCGATAAATCCCCCCCCGCGATGGGCCACGGTCGCGACGACTTTTTTATCCGACGTCAGGGCCGATTGCGTCATTTCGCGAAATAGGGCTGAGAAGCATTCCATTTTGCCGATCTCATCAATGACGATCAATTCGATGCCGGGTTCAATAAAACGAATGGTTTTCAGGAAATTTTCGAACGCCCCGATGTCAACCCCGTATTTTCCAACCCGAAAGGGGCTTTGGACATCCACATGTGACAGGATGGCGGTTTGTCCCTCCAGACCGACCAGTTCGAAACCCAGTCGTTCGCCGTTGCGGCAAATTTCGCGCGTTGAAAAGCCGGCGATTGGGCGGTCGCCGAGGGCGTCGCAAACTCTGCGAATGAGGGTGCTTTTGCCGATGCCCGGTGGACCGGTGATCAGCAGGTTATCGGCCAAACGCATAACGCAGTCTCCGCAAACCGGCGCAAGAGACGCCTTTTTTCAGGCCACCGCATGGCGGTGTCCAATCCATATGGTCTGCCTGGCAGGCGATTAAGCTGCGATGAGAGGGGCTTGAGGTCATGGTTGGCATCGCCATGAAACCGCCCGAACTTGGTCAACAAAAAATCATAGCACGCGGGAATGAAAAAATGGAGTCTTTATTTTGTTTGGTCCAGAAAACCTGGTCCTGTAGGCCAGGTCAATTAATTGGCTCCGCCGTAATCGTCGTATAGGAATTCAGGCGTCAGAATCCAGAAGTCAGAATAAGGTTTTCGCCTTCGGCGCAATCGATTTTTTTCAAAAGACGGAGCGAAGCGACATCAAAATCCTTCTGGCTCCTGAATTCTGTCTTCTGACGCCTATTGTCTCTCGTGATTGCAACATCCCGCCTTCCAGGGGGAACCCAAAGCCGGGTCCTCCGGGCCCGGATATATACACATGGGTGGCAGGGCCTAACCCCTGATGCTGTCAGCTGAAGGCCGGGATCCCTGGATACGTATTGATGCCATACCAAAACCGTTTGTGCCCCTTGGGTGACCCTTGATCGCATCACCTCTATCCGGTCACCGTGTCCAACCCGCCCCGGCCATTAGCTGATCTTGCCGATGAGAAAGATAGTTCCCAATAAGAAAAAAAATTGCCACAAATATACTCCATGTTGTGCATCTGCGTCGGGTGTGAAACAAGATATGGTTTGCATGATATTTGCTTACCATACGAGCAGGCATTCAGGCGGCCATCATCCCCGGCAGGTGAGGTCGTGTCAGGAACGTCGGTAATCGTCAACCCGTGTCAAGAACGTTTGAGGTTTCACTTACGGGTCAGCAGTCGAGAGGACAGCCGATGGATAACGTTGTTCCTTTATACCGGAAAATGCATGTTCTCTTTTTGGAAAACGATTGGGTGATCCGACAGATTCTGATCGAACATTTCGCCACGGATGATCACTGCCATGCCGTAAGCTTTTCCGGTGCCGAAAAAGCCCTGGACTATATACGCATCCGATGCGGCGGTGAGCGGATATTTTCCAATGTCCATCTCGGTGGCCGTGGCGGCATTGATTTGTCCACGGGGTCGGAATGGCAGGGGCGGATCGAACTGGCTGTCGCGCCCGGATATGACGCGGAAAAGGATCGGTTTCGCGCCATCGAAGCGGAGCTCGGTTTTTTTCGTGTCAAACCCTTTGATTACATTGATTTGTGGCAACGGGTTCGCGATTCTGTTTGTCATTCCTCCTACAAATAGCAAAAATCCTGTCACCATCCACACGCTTTAACGCCAGGATATAATCCCCCTGCAACCACCCCACGGCCAGACGAACCACGCCATGCGTTTTATCCCCGGGCGAAGGCAGATCCCCGGATCCTGTCGCAACGGTCACACCGGGGCCGGAGGTTCCAGAAGTTCAAACAATGCCGCCGGTGCCGCACACACAGGGCAGCGATAGGGGGGGCGATCGCCATCGTGAAGATAGCCGCAGACAATACAGCGCCAGCGTTTCATATAGACAGCCTCCCTTGGTGACGGGTCGTTTAGCGGGATTGATTTTGCATCCCCGAGGCCTCATTATTGGATAGGCCAAATCAGGCCGGGATGCAAGCGACAAACCTTCGCAAGCGCCGGGCAGATCCTCGGGGATCGTCGCTTTTTCCGATTTGATGGCGGGTTCATGGCGCCGACCGCGTTGGCGGTTCCTGGCCGTTGGGTGGAAAGGCATCGCCAAGGTGAGAGGGGCATGCGTATTCAGGTGGAATGCTACGCTGGATATCGCGGCGAGGAAACGCCGCGACGGGTCCAGATTGGTGAATACCGTTTGGAGGTTGCGGAGATCCTTGACCGTTGGCTGGCACCGCAACACCGGTATTTTAAATTCCGAACCGCGGATGGCGCCCAGTGGATCATTCGCCATGACACCCGGTCGGAACAATGGGAACTGACGCATTTCAGGCAGGGGTGAGCACCGCATTCCCTGCACCGAAGGGCCGACCGATGACTGCCAGAGGCATTCCCACGGCCAGATCCGGCCGTTCCTGAACCATCGAATCAGGGGCCAAGCGGCACGATAGATGCGGGAGTGCGGCAGGTACAGACATCTCACCATCATTTACTCAAGCAATTCCCACCGTTGGCCGATAAGGCTTACAGGCATAATATTTCTGCCCGTTACGATGATTGCGGTCATTACCAAACCCGATGCCCGCTTTCAAACGACGTGCCGGATTCCGCCGGGCCGCATCAAAACCTGGCTGCCCCGGATCAAATCGACGGAGGTTTCATGTTTAACATCAATTTTGACCACCAATCGGTGACCGGCCTGGTGCGTGACACCAATGAAGATACCTATGCGGTTATCCATGGGGATGAATACAGCGGTGCGCTGGCCGTCGTCTGTGACGGCATGGGGGGCGTCGCCGGAGGGGAAATTGCCAGCCACATCGTTTGTGAAACGTTTTTTGATTTTCCGGTCTATCGTAACGGGATCAAGCCGTTTAACGCGGGGACCAACCGCAAACGACTGGAACGCATGATCCAGATGGCCAATGTCAAGGTGCGCGATTTTTCGCGTGATCACCCGCAATACAAGGGCATGGGGACCACCGTTTCCGCCCTGCTTTTTCTGGAAGATAAAATTGTTGTGGCCCATGTCGGGGATTCGCGTATTTATCGGCTGCGGGAAGGCCGGCTGACGCGTCTTACCGATGATCAGACCCTACGGGACTATCTGGTGCAAAACGGAAAACTGTCGCCGGAGGAGGCGATTGGGCATCCCAGTGGCCATGTCCTCATGCAGGCCGTGGGCGCTTTGCCCCGCTTGCGTCGCATCCAGTCCGGTGTGGATGATCTGAACGGCGGCGACCTGTTTTTAATCTGTTCGGACGGATTGAGCGATCTGGTCCGCGATCATGAAATTCGGGATATCCTTCTTTCCAAACCCTTCGGTCAGGTCTGCGCTAACCTGGTGCAATTGGCCCTGCAGCGTGGCGGTACGGATAATGTCACAGTGGTCTCAGCCGAGGTCAAGGATGCTGCCTTGCAGCGTCAAGCTGCCTGATCACACGGATTCCCACCCCTTCGCCATGGATGCGACCCCACCGACCGGGATTGACGACACGTCACGGCAAACGCTGTACGGCGACTTTGCGGTGGCGGCGTGACATAATTTCCTTCAAGGTTTTTCTTGTTGTCCGTGTGTGCCTGTTATAGAAACATTCCTACGTTCTCCTGAAATGAATTTATGGGAGCTGACGCGGTGACAGCGGGAATCCTAACGCGCCAGAATGGCTTGGCGCCAAGCCGCTTTCAGCGCATAGGCATGGTGACGCAAACCCTTTCACGAAATCGCAGTGACAATGCAAGCACAAGACTATTACAAAGTCCTCAATGTCGACAGAGATGCCGGCGAGAAAGCCATCAAAGACGCCTATCGGGAACTGGCCTTCAAATATCACCCCGACCGCAATCAAGACAACCCGGAGGCGGTCAACCAAATGAAGGCCGTCAATGAAGCTTATGCCGTTTTGTCCGACGCGGACAAACGACGCGCGTATGATAGCATGCGCCAGCAATATGGTGCTTCCGCCCACAGCCAGTTTCGCCAGCATTATTCGGATCAGGATATCTTCTCCGGGTCGGACATTTTCCGAATTTTTGAAGAAATGACCCGGATGCACGGTTTCCGGCAATCCGACGATATTTTCAGGGAGTTTTATGGCCCTGGCTATCGGTCTTTCCGTGGCCGGCGCCGCGGCATGGTTTTCAAAAGCTATGGTTTCACGGGAAGGGGGCCGATGGGCGGTCGACCCGGCATGTGCGGCGGGCGCGGGTTTGGCCGGCTGGCCCGACACATGATGGAGCGGCTGACCGGTGTGCCCCTGCCCCGGGCGGGTGATGATACCGAGGATCTGATTCGGCTTTCGCCCGAAAAGGCCCGTCAGGGCGGCCCGTACGCTTATTACCATCGCCGGCAGAAGAAAAAACTGGTGGTCAAAATTCCTCCCGGTGTTCGTGAGGGGCAGCGCATACGATTAACCGGTATGGGCGATAAAGGGCAGGGCGGCGGCCCGTCGGGAGATCTTTATCTGCGTGTCGAGATCGCCCGGCCTTTGCTCGTGCGGTGGCGTGAACGTCTCAAACGGCTGTTGCCCTGACAGCAGGGGAGATCCCAACGGAAGATTCCAAAGGGGGAACACGCATGGATATACTTCGCGGCATCCGGACCAATTTTCGCGGATTACTTCTGGGCCTTCGTACCCCAAGTCTGCTTATGCTTGGCCTGCTTCGTTTTGTAATCGTTCTCCTGATTGGCGTGGGGGCTGCGGCTGTGTTTTTCGCCTACCACCAGGACATGATGCAATTGATCTGGACCCGGCCCGAAAGTCTCTGGATTCTGTGGCTTTGGTATCTTGCTTCCTGGCTGCTGTCATTGGTTCTCCTGGCTCTGACATCCGTGTTGGGCTATTTCCTGTGTCAAATTTTGTTTTGTGTGGTGATCATGGAGCAGATGTCACGTATCACGGAGCGTATGGTAACCGGCCAGGAAAAGAAACCTGCCGGGATGTCCTTCCCGGCCCAACTGGTTTTTCTTGTCAAACAGGAAACCCCCCGCGCCATTATCCCTGTGCTCGCCACTTTGCTGGTGATGGGCGTTGGGTGGCTGACCCCGCTGGGGCCGCTGCTGACGTTTATCGGCCCGGTGGTGGCCGTCATGTTTCTGGCCTGGGACAATACGGATCTCCTACCGGCCCGACGCCTTTATCCCTTCAAGGAACGCTTCCGGATGTTCCGTCGGCAACTGTTGTTCCATCTGGGGTTCGGTCTTCCGTTGTTAATTCCGCTCGTCAATATCCTGTTGCTTTCCTTTGCGCCTGTAGGTGCCACCCTCTACCAGGTTGAAGCGGAAAAAAAAGATCCTGGCCGCACGGAATCGGCCGGCTGACGATCCGCTTTCCCACCTGTGGCCGCGCGTTTCATCCCGTTTCGCCGGTTTTAATGGCGTTGGTCGAAAACCTGAGGTCGCTCAGGGGGGTCAGCGTTGGGCGGGTGGTCTGTCTGCGGATGGTTTGCGCGGCATCAACACATACACCAGTACGGCCAGGAGAATAAACCCGGCCAGGGTGATGATGACGCCGGCCCAATAAGCCGAACGGTAGGCCATTTCGGCCGTGTGGCCGGCGTTCAGAAGGGCATCCACGAGCGGGCCGGCAATAAGGGTGCCGGCCAGCCCCCAACTGAGAAAAAAGGTGGCATTGAACAGGCCGAAACGCCGTCCTCTCTTCTCCGGCGGAATGAGCAGCGATCCAAACGCGTAGGATGAGGCCACCACGATGCTCTCGGCACAGCCTTTGAGGAAGCTGCCAAGATAGATCATGGCCAACTGGGTGGTGGTGGCAAACAGGACCAGGTAGGCCATACTGATGAGGGTGCCCAGCAGCACGGCGTTGCCATTGCCGATCCTCAAAACGATGCCACCGACGACCAGGCCACCGAGAATCATGGCGACGGATTCGGTATTGACGATCGTGCTTAGGGCCTGGCTGGAGACGGCAAAACCCGTGTCCAGAAACAGATATTGGGGCTGAATGATCACCACCGCGTTACGCCCGAAATTGATCAAGGCCATGGCGGTCAAAAAAATTGCAAACCAGCTGGCCGATCGGTCATGCCGCAACGGGTCCCTGGTGGAGTTGATAACGCTGTCTTCGGTGACGCCCCCTTCGGGCAGGGTCAACAACGGAAGGGTCGATACGAACATGACGCCGGCGGCCACGAAGAAAAGCGCTCCTTGCTCAAAACCCCATCCCTCGTAAAAGCGACCCAGTCCATCGTAGAGAAGGCCGCCGATCCATACCCCCGCAATGCGTCCGATGCCGCCGGCGCTGGTCAGTTTGCCCTGGATCGCACCGCGTTCCTCGGGCGGGTAGAGATCCGATATCAAGGCGCTCCAGCCGATGTTGGACATGGACCAGAAGGCTTCCACCACCGTCAGGCCGACAATGATAACGTAGGCCTTGGTGCGCAACCCCACCGGTAGTGTGTGGGCGTACCAAACGGCGAGGGTGCCGAAACCACCCAGGATTTCACCCCATATAATCAGCGTGCGGCGCAACTGGTAGCGGTCTGAAAGGCGTCCCCAAAGGGTGGCCTGGAAGATAATGTTGGCCAGCATGGGAAGCGTGGCGAACAATGTGGTCTCGGTAACGCTTAGATTTAAAAAATATCGCAGATAAACGGAAAGATAGGCGTAGAACATCCCCCGACGGAACATGGCCAGGATTTGGAACGAGGACACACGGAAAAAGCGTCCCGTGGCATGGGGAAAATGGTGCCGCATGGTTGCCCGGCCCTCCGGTGAAAAGGAAATGGCGCTCTATAGGTCATTTTCTTCAGGACTGCAAGCGCTTTTCGGGTTGACTGTTGGGAGCTTTAAGCATATGAAAATGAAAGAATTATAAGCTGAAAGAGCCTTTGCCGGCCATCTCTATCTTCGAATGCGACAATGACCAAAGGGGGAAAGATGCGCAGAACATTACTGGCTTGGCGGATGATGCTTGTTGCCGGATTGTTGTTGTTCCTTCTGAGCGCCTGCGCCAGCAGACAAACGGCCGCCCCGGCCACGGCGGACGATCCATCGACCCCGCAGGGCGCGGAAACAACCAGCGAAGAGGCCCTGGCCCGCCAGCAGGCACTGGAAGAACAGCAACTCCAGGAAGAAGCCGCCCTACGGCAGTTTGAGACGGAACGCAATCGTTTCATCTATGAAGATATTTTTTTCGAGAGAAACCGATACCGTTTGACGGAACGGGCCGAAAGAGAACTGGAATGGAAAGCGGCCTGGCTGCTGGCCTATCCGGACGTCAATGTGGTTATCGAGGGCCACTGCGATGAAGGCGGAAAACCCGAAGACAATCTGGCTTTGGGGGCCAGAAGGGCGGGAGAGGTGAAAAGCTTTTTTCTGCGACGCGGTATCGCGCGGGAAAGACTCACGGCCATAAGCTATGGCAAGGAAAGACCGGTTGCAACGGGTGAAGGGGAAGAAGTGCGCGCTAAGAACAGGCGTGTGCGCACCCTTGTCCTTGAGGAATAATACCGCTGCTGGAGGGCCGTCTTTTCTCACCGCGGTCAAGTTGACGGGGTGGGGGCACATCCCATCGGACAATCATCCGGCGGTGTCTGAAAATGATGGCCCTTGTTAAAACGCTGCGGCCTTTCCATATTTCGAACCATCCATGCCGTGTCTTGCGCCGAGGGGGCGCGACACGGCATCGTTATTGGTGCGGAACGCCTGCCCGCCTCAGGCGTCGTTGATGACGTCGATCAGGGCCTTCAACCGGGCGAAGGCGCTGCGGTTGAAATCCAGGATGAGGCGTGGCAGATGGGCTAAATCCGGATCGTCAGCCTCCTGGGGTAGCGCCTCCCCCTGTCTGAACGTGCCTCCTTGTATCAGCAAATCATTGAATTCAGAACTGATACGCTGCATGGCCCGGGGGGCGAGCCGCCGATGCATTCGTATGACCAGTTCCTGGTCGACGTAGCGCAGGCTGTGATAGCGCCGGTAGAAACGATCGATCGTATCGACAACCCGGGGAACGTCTTCGGTGATATCGAACAAATCGAGATCTTCAGAACGTATAAACCCATCCGAAACCAGATGTTTTTTTATAAAGCCCTGCCAATCCCGCCAGTAGCGGCTTCCGGGGACATCGACCATGATGACCGGCAGCGGGTTGTGTTTGCCGGTCTGGGACAGGGTCAGGGTTTCCAGGCCCTCATCCAGTGTGCCGAATCCGCCGGGGAATACCACAACGGCATCCGCCTCCTTTAAAAAGGCCACTTTGCGGTTGAAAAAGTATTTGTAGTTGATATGCCGGGGATTCCCTGCGACCACGGGGTTGGGTTTCTGCTCGAAAGGCAGACGAATATTGATGCCGAAGGAATGCTCCGGTCCGGCCCCCTCGTTGACGGCCTGCATGATGCCCGGCCCGCCGCCGGTGATGACCATATACCCCCGATCCGCCAATTGCCGGCCGAGATCCCTGGCCATACGGTAGGCCGGGGTGTCGACGCCGGCCCGGGCCGAACCGAAAACGGACACCTTGCGGATGTGGCGGTAGGGTCCGAAGATCTTGGCTGTGAAGCGCATCTCTTTTAGGGAGGAGTTCATCAGTTTCAGATCCGCTTTGTCCTCATTTTCCTGACCAGCCTTGAGCGCTGCCAGAATCAGCTCCCTGACCAGGTCCGGTTGTCGTATGCCACCCACCAGATGGATCAGTTGATCGATGGCGTCGTCGGCCGGTCCATTGGTCGGGGTAAAATGCAGTTCCATCCTATCGGTACGTTCCCTGGTGGTCATAAGGTGTCCTTTGTTTCGTTGGTGGACATGCAGGCGGGTCTGCTGACTTGCCGATGCCGTGGATGTCCTTAGCTTTGGGCTTATCGATATTGCGGTAGGGGCCGCCAGCCCCCGAAAACGGGTATCGGGAGTCTCTTGGGGATGTTCCTTAATGTTGCAACGTCCTATGATGATTGTCAATATTCGGATTCAGGCTGGTATTGGCGACTTTTTTCCAATCCGGAACGTTATTGGTTTTTAACCGGCCAGAACCGTACCGTAAGCCAATGGAACCGCGAACGACTTATCAGAACGGAATGATCAGTCCCGATGATTTTCCCCATCGGGTTCGATTTTCACGGAAGGGGTGACCGCAGCCCCATTTAAGGATTTCGGGGTAAGAACGCCTATGCAAAAGGCCATCCACAGCCTGTCCAAATTTTTTACCGCCGTTTTGTCGCGCCGCATCGTTTTTTGGGTGTTTATCAGCGTGATTGCCATCGAGGCCATTATTTTTTTCCCATCCCTGCGGAATCGGGAGCGTGAGCTGCTGACCCAGATCAAAAACCTTTCCGCCGCCAAAATAGCGGTCATGATGAAAACGGCCCCGACCCATCAGTCAGGGCAGGAATTCCTGACACGCGTCCAGGAACTTCTGCTCGATGACATCATCATCGGAGCCGCCCTGTATCGACTGGACGGATCGCGGATCGGTGCCGTGGGGGAACCCCCGGAACTGGTATATACCGAATCCACCGCCCACCTGCTGGATCGGGTCGACCGTTTGGGTAACCGTTATGATGTGGCCTGTCTGGGGCAGGGAGAGCGCAAAATGGATGTCCTGGTGGTTCGGCACGACACCCGCACGGTACGCCAGGAACTATACGCTTTTTTCATGCGCATCGCCGGACTTGTGGTCATTATTTCGGTGGTGGTCACCCTGGGAGCCATGATGGCCCTGGGACCCATCGTTGTTGCGCCCATTCTAAAATTGCGCCGGGACCTGCTGGCCGCGGGAGACGCCGTCCGCCGGGATGCGCCGGCACCGACTTTTTTTTCCGCCCAGGACCGGCGGTCCGATGAACTGGGCGAGGTCATCGATGCCTTTCAACGCATGTATGGCCAGATTGACGAGGCCATCAACCATCGCAAGGCCGCCGAAGGACAACTCAGGGAAACCTTGCACCAGTTGGAGGATTATTCTCAGGTCCTCAGGAAGGAACTCGAAAAGGGGCGGGAGATTCAGAAGAATTTCCTTCCCGGCCGTTTGATGGACTTGCCGGGGTGGGAACTCGCGGCCTATTTCAAACCGGCCCGCCAGGTGGCCGGTGATTATTACGACGCTTTCCACCTGCCGGGCAACCGGGTGGGAATGGTGATCGCGGATGTGTGTGACAAGGGGGTGGGGGCGGCCCTGTTCATGGCCCTTTTCAGGAGCCTTATTCGCATTTTCTCCGGACAGTTCGAGGTGAACGGGGGCAGTTGCCCTGGGCGTAACCTGCCCGTGGAGATTATCTCGGATGCGGTGGAAGATTTCAGTGCGGAACGTCTGGACCTGGAAGTGTTGCAGGCCGTGGTCCACACCAATCGCTATGTGGCCAGCAATCATGGCGACTTGGGGATGTTCGCGACCCTTTTCTTCGGCGTCCTTGATCCGGCAACCGGCCGGCTGTCCTACATCAATGCCGGGCATGATCCGCTTTTCATGCTCGATGCCGGGGGGAGCGGTCATACGGAACTGGTCGCCACCGGTCCCGCCGTCGGGATCAATGTCGATGCGATGTTTACGGTGCGCCACAGCACGATAAAACCCGGGCAGATTCTTTTGAGCTACACGGACGGCGTTCCCGAGGCAGCTTCCGACACGGGTGAATTTTTTGGGCGCAAGCGCCTCCGGGGGTTATTGAAGGCCAATTCAGGCTCGGCGGCCGACCTGGTGGCGGCGATTGCCGGTCAGGTCGCCGCCCATACCGGCGAGGCTGAGCAGTTCGACGACATTACCATGCTGGCGTTTCGGCGGGACGATCAGGACGGACGCGCTTAGTTTTGGTTAGAGCCCGCCACCTCTGGTGGCATACCCGGTAGATGTTCGACCGATCCAGGCCGCTTTTTCTAAAATGATCTCTTTCGTAGCCTCCTCAAGAGGGCTGCCTGATGTCTCCGGATCTGCGGGCGGCGCCATACCTATGGGGCTATCTTACTACATACGTCCGGACCGGAAAATGGACACGATCAGCCATATCCCCAGAATGGTGGCAATGACATACCCCGTGATGCCTAGAACGGATGTGATGGAAAGGGTGGGGTGCCCGAAAAAGGGCAATTCGAATTCCATGACCTTCTGGCTGCTGTTCAGGATCAACGAGGCCGCAATGGTGGACGCGGAAATGACGGCGCCCACTGTCAGGCGATTGATCCCCCGCTCGAGTTTCCGGTCGAAATTTTCGAAGCCGCGATGACGGAACTCCAGTTGATATTCCCCACTGGCCGCCTGGCGCAGGATGTCGTTGACATAACGCGGCATACGGCGGGCATACTGCCCCAGCGTGCGCGTCTCTCTTCCCAGGGACTTGAACAGCTTCTGGGTGTCATACCCCTTCTGCACCAGTTCTTCGGCATAGGGGCGGGTTACTTCCAGGATGTTGGCATTGCTGTTCAGGATCTTCCCCAGGGCTTCGGCCTGGATAAAGGTTTTCAAAAGCAGCAGGAGATTGCGCGGCAGTCGAATGCGGTAGGTCAGCACCAGATGGATGACCTGGTCGTAGACGTCGCGGACCGATACCGATTGCAGGCTGCGGCCGTAGAAAGGTTCGCTGATTTCCATGAGATCCCGCCGGAAGGCATCCTGATCCAGGGACAGACCGCCGAAGAGTCCAGCCGCCTCCAGGGCCTCCATGATAAGGTCGTAATCATGTTCCGCATACCCCAGGAAAAGGTTGGCAATCTGATGCATCATCGCTTCGTCGATGTACCCGGTAATCCCGAAATCCACCAGACTCACCCGGCCGTCGGGCATGACGATGGTGTTGGCCGGATGGGGATCGGCGTGAAAAAAACCGAACTCCATCAACTGGCGTGAGAACGACCGCAGGCCGATCATGGCGATTTCCCGGGGATCGATGCCATAGGCGGTGATGGCTTCGATCTGGTCCATTTTGCAGCCGTCGATGTGCTCCATCACCAGCACGGCCCGGGTCGTATAGTCCCAATGAACCCGGGGAATGTGAATTTCTTCGGAGTCCTCGAAAAGCGAGACGAATTTCTCGATGCTGCCGGCTTCGATGTACATGTCGAGTTCGCGGAAGATGGTGCGTTCAAACTCCTGGACCAGATTGACGGCCCCGAGCAGGCGGGCGACATCGAACCATTTTTCGAGTTTGCCGGCAAAATAGTACATCAATCGGATATCCTTCTGGATGGTCCGGTCGATGCCGGGGCGTATAATTTTTACCGCAACGCTTTCGCCGCTGTACAGGCGGGCTTTGTGCACCTGAGCCACGGAAGCCGCCCCCTGGGGTTCGGGGTCGAAGTCGGCGAAAACTTCCGAAAGGGGGCGTTTCAGCTCGGTTTCCACTACGCGGCGCGCCTGGCGGAAAGGAAACGGGGCGACACTGTCCTGCAGCTTGCGGAATTCGTCGATATAGGCCGGGGGGAAGATATCCGCCCGGGTGCTCATCAGCTGACCCAATTTGATGAAGCTGGGCCCCAGGTCTTCCAGGGCCTGGCGGATGCGCCCGGGGGAGGGTATTCGCAGCATTCCTTCGGGTACCGGTTCGTGAGATTCACCCGCCGGAAGATCTTTACGGAAAAAACGCGCCCAGATATCGGCCAGACCGTATTTGATCAGTGTTCGGGAAATGGTCAAAAATCGCCAGGCGCCGGTAATTCTGTTCCCGCGAGTGCGATTCATAGCGCTCCTATTCTTCTTGTTGCCGCCTTGTCACCGAGCGGGCATGGCGGTGCGGTTGCATGCGGCATCCACTTTCCACCGGTTAGGTTGGCCAAGGATTGGAAACCAACCTTATTCGTCTTCATCCTGTGCGGTACTTTCGTTCGATGGTTGGACCGGAGGCCATTTTTGGCGTATGCGGTCGATATCTTCTTCCTGGCTGATGTAGCTTTCCACATAACCGCAGGCGGTGCAGACATAATTATCCAGTGGGGCCATCGCCGTCAGGCTGACGGGAATGGCATTGCAGGTGAACGGACCGCTTTTGGGAAACACTTCGGTGCCGGCATAAACCTCGGAAGAACCACATTTGGGGCAGCTGCCGTTTTTCATCGATGTTCTCCTAAATGGTGGTGATGGGTGTCGCCGACACCTGGCCGGGTTGTGTCAAGTACCGGTGCGTCGATTACGGGGGTTGGCGTCGGATGGACAGGCGGATGGCAGTATGGCCCAATCCCGGGAGCCTGTCAACTTACCGGCAGGTGTCGATTTGTGAATGGACTTGACTTTTCCTGACACCCCTTCTATCCAATGGCCCAACTTGCAAAGGGAGGTGCCTTAAATTGGTAGAACGATACCGCCGCTGGCTTGAACGCAAAACAGTGGAGCGATGTGTAAAAAACCTCAATCGAAACGGTTTTGATGCCCGCTTTGTCCAGGCGCCGGAGGCTGCCTGCCGGGAGATTCTTGGCCTTATCTCCGAATATGAAACGTTCGGTATCGGGGGCTCGGAAACGATTCGGCAAATCGGTATCATTCCCGAACTCACAGGTATGGGCAAGACGATCCACGACCACTGGGCCTCGGAATTGAGCCCGGACGAGGTTCAAGCGGCACGGCTGGCCCAGGGCCGTTGCGACTGTTTTCTATGCAGTGCCAACGCGATCTCGGCCCGGGGTGAAATTGTCAATGTGGACGGTATCGGCAACCGTGTGGCGGCCATGACGTATGGCCCCCGCAAAGTGGTCATTGCCGCCGGCATCAACAAAATTATGCCGGATCTGGACCAGGCCCTTCAGCGTGTTCGCCAGATTGCCGGCCCCATGCGGGCCAAAAGCCTCGGCATGGATACGCCTTGTGCGGAAACCGGTGAATGTGCGGATTGTCATTCTCCCCAGCGCATTTGCCGGATCACAACGATCCTCCACCGTTGCCCCATGATGACCGATATCGCGGTCGTTCTGGTGGGCGCGGATCTTGGGTACTAGCAAATGGCGTCGCAACCATTCTGGGAAGTGACGCCCCTGCACCGGATGACTACCGTGCAATGGGAAGCCCTGTGTGACCGGTGCGGTCGCTGTTGCCTGGAAAAACTGACGAATCGCCGCAACGGTAAAGTCTATTATACCTCGATCGCCTGCCCGCTGCTGGATCCCGCCTCCTGCCAATGCCGGGATTATCGTGATCGTCGCCGCCATGTTCCCAACTGCCTGCAGCTGACGCCCCGCAATCTGCCCTCCTGCCGATGGCTGCCCCGTACCTGCGCCTATCGGTTGCTGCTGGAGGACAAGCCCCTGCCCGAGTGGCATCCCCTCGTTTCCGGTGATCCGGACGCGGTCCATGCTGCCGGTATATCCATTCGTGGAAAGGAACTGCACGCCCTGCCGACCGAGGGCGTTCCTCTCGAGTCCTATATTGTCGACTGGGGAATCTGGGCCAAGAAAGCCCGGGTTGACTGAGGATGCCCGGCTGGACCTTCCAAAGGGTTTTCTCCCCGTCGGTTGCATTTCATAAACGCGATCTTATCCTTTTCCCCGAATTCCGATAAATGCTATCAAGAAAAGGAACGATCAAATGAGCCGCAGGGATCATTTCAATACATCCGCGTTTATGTCCGTGCCGGAAGCCGCCCGCTATCTGGGTGTCGGACGGAAAATGATTTATCAACTTCTCGATAACGGCGCCCTGGCGTTCACACGGGAAAGGGGGGCCATTCGCATCCTTGCGGAAACCGTCGAAGCGTTTCGTGCAGGGGGGCACATGGCCTGACGGAACCTGTTGTTGGGCGAAAAACGGCCGTGCATGGATGGGGCGGAACAATACCCCCGCAGGGTTCAGTGGGGATGCTTCCAGCGGTTGGGTGACACATAGGCGGCTCCCTGCCGCCACATGCCTGCCATGGATTGACGGGCCAGGGCTTCGGCTTCGAGATAGGGCGTTTTGTCGAAACCCTCGGGGGTGCGTCCCCGGTAGGCTTCCGCCAGACCCGCTTCGATCATGGCCAGGTTGATATCCCGGCCCTCGCAAGACACCACGGCCAGCGTCCGCTGGTAGCGATCTTCGCCGTAGGCGGTCAGGGTTATGGTGCGTTTAAGGATCAGATCGGCCAGATGCCGTCGGGCTTTCCGGCTGTAGGGTTGGCCGGGCTTTCCCTTGCCCTTGGAGGTTTCAGGCGCATCGATCCCCAGCAGGCGGATCAGCTTGCGGCCTCCCGGACCGGCCACCAGGATCGTGTCACCGTCATAAACCTTCAAGACGGTAGGGCGCCTTTGGTCGCCCGCCAGGGCTTGCCGGCCGGGATACATACTACCGATCAGGAAAAGACCGATTACCAGCCTTGCCGCAATGGCAAAGGCCCGTTTCGCCGATTCGGTTTCAAAGCGAACCGACACGGTCAGCAACATCCTGATTCCCCGCAGCAGGCGGCTTCTTTCCCCTTGAACCACGTCTGCAGGACGTAAGCGGCGCATCCGACCCCGGGTGTGACCCGCAATGCCTCCTGGGGGCAGTTGAGCGCGCAGGCGCCGCATTCCATGCAGTCATCCCGGTTGCCGATGACGGCGTGCCCGTTGGCCATTTTAAGGACTGCATGTGGGCAAACGAGCGTGCATGTACGGCAGCCGTTGCAGCGAGAGGTGTCCAGGGTCAGGGTGCTGACACCCGGTAGATAGGTCATGTTACGCATGGCGGTTACGTCTCCTGAATTATCCCGCCCAAACCGCCTGCAGCCATCCGATCAAACCGATGGTGACGACAAGCGCCTGGGCGGGTATCGCCCATCGCATTTCACGCTCGACACCCGAGGGTGACGTAAAGGGGGTGGCACCGGTAAAATTCATGGCCAAAAAAGAGCTGGTGGCAATGGTCATCATGGTTAGGGCGATACTGGTTTCAACGGTCATGTCTGGATAAACGGCCAGCAGGCTGATGAAAGCGGCCGCCAGGCCGAGAAAGGCGCCCTTCAGCGCAAATGCTCTTCCGGGAATCCACGGCAGCAGGATCGGCGTCAGGACCGCCCCGCTGAGCAACCCCACGACGGTGGCCGTAACGCCCAGCAGCATGGTATGCAGGACCGTTTTAAACGGCGCCGGACCGGCCATGCCCAGCAGCAACGCCATCAGCATGGCCATGCCGAGGCTCCAGGCCGCAGGTCTGAAAGCTGCGCTTATTTCGACCGGGACCAACGTAATCCGTTCTTTCAGCGTGAAACTCATGCGCCGCATGGAGGGCGGGGTTTTTTGCGGGTTTTTGAGAAATGCCGGCAGATCACGGGCCCGTATCGGGCCCCAGATTACCTGAAAACCGGTCCGCTGCTTGACCCGGTGTCCGGCAACACCGCTGGCACCCAGCTGCGGAAGCACGAGTTTCCGGTGGGTCACCACCTGATCCAGTCGGCTTGCCTTCAACCGGTGAACCAGCTCATCGGTGGCGAACGTACCTTTACCCGCGGCGCACCAGACATTGATCCCGTTGGTGTCCAGGGCCAGTATCCAGGCGTCGTGAGTGCTCAGTTCCGTGCGGAGGGCATCCACCGTCAGTTTGTAATTGGCGGTGACCAGAACCGGCGACCGGGGACCCGGCCGGCCCACGGCATACAGCCCTGCCGGCATTGCGTAGCGGTCGCGGCCCAGCCCCAGCCGAACCTTCAACCCGCCCCAATAATCCCGGGCGGTCAGGCGGGTGCTCAGCCGGGGTACCGGACCCACTGGTGAAGGCACATGGCCTTGGAGGCAATGTCCGTAGGGGGCATCCCCCGACGTTAAAGACGGGGGCGTCATCAGGCCGGATGGTGTCCCGCAACAGGCATCGGTTTTCTCCCGCGGTACTTCCGGCAGGATTCCCGGCACTGCCCGGTAAGGTAAATGCGGTCGGGTATCCTTGATGCCGGGGGTTAGGCGGAGACGTTCCCCGCTCATGGCGGCCTTGTGGTCATTCTTCATCGAGAAAACCTGTCAGGCTTTTGTTGAATTGTCTCAGAAGAGGGCGGTTGAGGCAGTAACAGGTTCCCGATCCTTCAACTTCCCCAATGATGACACCGACATCTTTGAGACGCTTCAAATGCTGACTGACCGTGGACTGGGCCAATGGCAGGCGATTCACGATCTGGCCGCAGAAGCATTGGCGTTCTTTTTTGAGGAATTCGATAATCTGCAGGCGCACGGGATGCCCCATGGCTTTGCAAATACGCGCCATGCCATCCCTTGATAGGGAGACCGGCGTGTCGGGAGCGATGGCCCGGTGCGATGGAATGACAGGATTACCCGTTGACATCAGTGCTCATTTCTGTTTAATCGTAAAATTACGATAAAAGGTTGGCCGCCGGTTGTCAAGCCGGTTTATGACTGGTGTTACTGGAACCTGCCCTAAATTTAGATTAGAGCCATCGCAACATTTGGATTTTCCTTCTATATTAAGCCGTGGTTGGCAGATCCGGCCTTCAATACCTACTCCCACCCAACGAAAGAGGTGAGATGTTTACCCTGCGAGACGTACTTGACATGGCAATCCAGATCGAGCGAAACGGTGAAGCCATTTACCGCAACGCCCTGGCCCGGACCGATACACCGGAGCTGGTGGAAATGCTGGCCTGGATGGCGGATGAAGAGGCGCGGCATGCCGGCTATTTCAGCGAGATCCGCGAAAAATTGACCCAGGCCGGGGAAAACGCCCTGATGGATGAACTGGGCAAACTCATGCTGGAAAGCATCGTGGGCAACCGCAGTTTTTCCCTGGAGGACGTGGACTTTTCAAGGGTCGAAGAAGTCAACGACCTGCTGAAGATCATGATCACGTTCGAAAAGGACACCATCACCTTTTATGATCTTTTCCGAACGTTTTTGACGGACAAGTCCGAACAGGCCTGTCTGGACGGCATTATTGCCGACGAAGAGCAGCATATCCTCAAGCTGGAGGAATGCCGCGACAAGAATCTGGCCTGCCATAAAATCGGCTAAATTCTCAGACCGGACGTCTTACGACGGTCACGGTTGTTCGTGTTCGCGGTAATGCATGATCAACTGATCCACGGACTGGCCGTTGGGTGCCATGGCCGTCGGATTGAGGCGCAGCAATTCCTCCCACGCCCGGATGGCGCCTTCGCGATCCTCCAGGTCGTGCAGCAGAACGATACCCTTGTTAAAGTGCGGATTTTCCAGTTTCGGGTCGATGGCGATGGCGCGGTCGAATTCCCGAACCGCATCCTCGGGGCGGTTGGCGCGTCGGTACATGATGCCGAGGTCCGTGCGGACCAGTGCATTGTTCGGCTCCAGGGCAAGGGCCTTTTCATAGGCCTCGATGGCTTCGGGAACGGCATTGCGGTCGAAATGCAGATGGCCGAGCTGGATCCATGCGGCGGTGTCATTGGGATCCTGCCGTACTTTGTCCATCAAGGCCTGGAGCATCTGGGCGCGTCCCTGTTCTTCGGTCATGCGGTCACTGCCGCCTGGGCCTGTCGGCAGAATCCCGCTTGATTTATAGATGCCGAAAACAAGCCCTCCGAAGAATCCGACCATGAGGGCCAGAACGACGGATGTCATTAGGGTTTGTTTGCTGACATAGGCCCTGGCGGGTGCGGTGTTTTTTGACATGGGGTGCTCCTGCTGAAGGCCTGCCTTTTGAGAGGCCTCGGTTTAGAATCGATGGCCGCCGGCAACACCAAGCGCCTGCGGGCCGCGCTAAAGTCACTGCCCAAAAACCATAATCAGCCCCCCGGAATAAATCAACCGGATCTTCGTGATGCGGTTGACGCCGGCCGACCGGGCGAATAGTTTGTACAAAGGATGACCGCTGAAGCGACATTGCCGACACACACCGGTCGGTTCAGGCCTGAGCTGATCCACACGAATCCAACAGGGGTAAGACCATGACGACAACGCCCACTCCCGGACGCCTGCTGGCCATATCCGGATCCTATTGGCAGACCTGCGTCCTGCACACCGGGGTTAAACTCGATTTGTTTACCGCGATCGGGCGGGAGGCATGCACGGTGCAAACGGTTTCAGAGGCGATCCAAACCGAGGAACGGGCCACCGCCATGCTGTTGAATGCTCTGGTGGCCATGGGGTTGCTGGTCAAGGAGGACACGCGTTACCGCAATAGCGAGGAAAGCGCGTTGTTCCTGGACGCCGCTTCCAGCGCATACCAGGGGCATATCATCATGCACCACCATCAGCTGATGGCGTCCTGGTCCCGTCTGGACGAGGCCGTTAGATCAGGGCGTCCTGTGCGAGGCCGGGCTTCCTTTGAAGACGAGACCGTGCGCAAGCACTTTTTGATGGGGATGTTCAACATTGCCATGGGCTTGGCGCCGCATGTGGTGCGTGTCCTTGATTTGTCGGGCCGTCGCAGGCTGCTGGATCTCGGCGGCGGTCCCGGAACCTACGCCATTCATTTCTGCCAGGCGCATCCGGACCTGCATGCCGTGGTTTTCGACCTGCCCGGAACCCGCCCCTTTGCCGAGCAAACCATGGCGCGCTTCGGGTTGGCGGAGCGGGTCGAATTTGCGGCCGGCGATTATCACAAGGACCCGCTGCCCGGTCGCTTCGATACGGTTTGGCTGTCCCACATCCTGCACGCGGAAAATCCGGAAACCTGCCGACGCCTCATCCTCAAAGCTGTTCAGGCCCTGGAGACCGGCGGTATCCTGATCGTGCATGATTTCCTCCTCAACGACACCATGGACGGCCCCCTGTTTCCAGCCCTTTTTGCCCTGAACATGCTTTTAGGGACCGACGGGGGGCAGGCCTACGCCCAGGAGCAGGTTGAAACCATGCTCAGGGAGGCGGGCCTGAAGAACGTTGAACGGCTGCCCCTCGACGCCCCCAACGACTCCGGGCTGGTGGTCGGCACCAAATAACCGTCGGTTGCCCTCAAAAAATGAGACATCCTTTAACGAACCACCGGGTAGTTGCGCCGCTGCCAGTCAACGATACCGTAGCGCAGATTGGCGATATGGCTGAATCCCCGGTCGATCATGATTTTGGAGGCGACCGTGCTGCGATTCCCGGTGGCACAGTAGACAAGGATGTCCCGGTCCCGATAGGCGGATAGTTCGGTTATTCGACGTTGGAGTTCCTGCACGGGAATCAGTACGGCATCTGCCAGATGGCCGCGTTTGAACTCTCCGGGGGTGCGGACATCCAGGATAAGGGGCTTGCTCTGGCGCACAAAAGAGGCGGCCTGGCTTGCGGTCAACTCACGATAGTTGGCCGGTCGGAAGTTCACCACCGTGATGACGCCCATGCGGTCACCAAGGGTAAATGCAAAACGACCGGTCTGCCGCATCTTGAAATAAGGTGCCGAAGCCATATCGCTTGGAAGCGGATGCTGTATATCGAGATCCGGAATGGTCAAAAGAGAGGGGCCGCTGTTCGGCGGCAGTTCAAATTTGATGTAATCGCCACGGTATACGGTGTAATGAAGGGGGCCGACTTCGGAGGCAACCGGCAAATAGCGCAGGCCGTTGACCAGCCGGCCGGAAACAGGGGCGGCTAGGGCCTGGGTCCCGATACCAACCCATACCAGCAGACCCACCAGTATACCCAACCATCTCAGCGACCGATTTCCGTCCGGGTTCCTCATTGTCACGTTGCCCTCCCATTCGATTATAATGGTAGACGGCAGCTTTATAGGGCCTCCAGATCCAGGCTGCCCTGGCTGCGCCAGTCGTTCAAACCGGATATTCCCTATCTATTTTTACCCTGCGGGCGCACCTGAAACATCCTTTTACGACGTTATCAGGAGCTTGCGGTAGCATGCGAACAGCAGCGCTCCTGAATGCCTTGTAAATGGATGACGCAGACGCGTGAAATATCCGGATTTAATAACCTAAGGACGGGAAATAGGCGGTCAAGTTTTCATGTCGCTCAGGTTTATGCTGCGGTGCATTTCAGGCGGTGCTGATAGATCCGGCAGCAATTGCGCCCTTCGGCTTTGGCCTGGTAGAGGGCCCGGTCGGCCCGGTCGATAAGTTCTTCTTTGGTTACGTTATCTTCAGGGTAATAGGTGGCGATGCCGAAGCTCATGGAGAGCGAAAAGGCCTGACGGTCATACCTGATGGATGTTTCGCAGATTTTTTGACGGAGCCGGTCGGCGACGGCGATGGTCTCGTCGGGTGGGATATTGTAAAAAATGGCGGCAAATTCTTCCCCGCCGTAGCGGGCGATGAGATCGGTCTCCCGCAGACCGTTTTTCAGAATACCCGCAACGGTTTGCAGGGCCTGATCCCCCGCCAGATGGCCAAAAGTATCGTTGATGCTTTTGAAGCGGTCGATGTCGGCCATCATGACGGTTAGAGGTGTTTTACTTCTCCGGGTACGTGCCATTTCCCGTGCCAGTGCTTCGTGAAAAGACTGATAGTTGACGAGTTGGGTCAACCCATCGTGGGTGGCCTGGCGACGCAGTTGCTGGATTTGCTGCTGCTGTTCCAACAGTTGATCGATGAAATTGTTGGACACGTGAATCAATTCGGCCCTGGCCCGATCGATGATTTCCAGGTGCTGTTTTTCGTTTTCCAATGTCAGGTCGAAAAAGGGAAAGATCTGCCGTGTCTTGTCCAGAATATGGGCACCTACCCCGTCCACATCAAGAATATCCGCAAACCCATACATGCGGGTGTAGTGGTCGATCAGTCCCAATTGGGCGCTTTGGTGGTCGTCCTGGAACAATTCCATATAAAGGGTCGCCAGGTGCAGGATGTGGCTCATTTGCACCGAGGCGGCATCACCGGCTTCCAGTTTGCCCGGGTCGTGATGACAGGACACCGGCCGACCGAAATAGTCGGGCAGGCCCCAGGTTTCGAAGAGATGACGGCCGGCCGCCATATGATCGAATCCCAGGATCTGGTTTTCCGCATCCTGTTGCGCACATTGGCTTTGGTCTGTTTCCACCATCACCAGGGCATACTGATCCGGCAGGCAGCAGGCCAGGGCAAGTTGTCCCATGTCGTGCAGCAATCCGATGAAAAACATATCCTCGGCAATTCCCGGTGCGACGCATTCGGCTATCTGGCGGGAAGCCACGGCGGCCGTCAGGGAGTTTTTCCAGAACTGGGGGTAATTGAAGTCATCGCCGTCCTTCCGCGGGTTCTGTTTAACCAGGGCAAAACTGAGGGCCAGGTTTTTAACCGTATTGATCCCCAGCATGTTGACGGCATGGAATACGGAAGTCACCTTGCGGGGCAGACCATAGAGGGATGAATTGATAAGGCGCAGAACTTCGGCACTGAGAGGCGGATCGGTGGCCAGAATTTCCCCGATCTCTTTAAGATCCGGACGCTCCCGCTGAACAGCTTCCAGAATCTTCATGGCAATCCCGGGGAGGGTCGGCAACCGTTTTTTATAGCTTAGAATTGCTTCCAGATCAGCCCCATTGTTCATGGCACGTCCCTCTTGTCCGTTATTCGAAAGGGGTTAACCTACCGAACACGGCAGCAATGGTTGTACTGCACAGAAAAATTCCGGAATGTGTTTTGTGCTCTCCGAATGTTATATTGGGAAAAACATGAAAAAACTTTAGGGTTTTTGCCGGAATCCGCTCATCCTGTTTCCAGTTATTGTGATTTTGGTGTTATCTCTTTAGATAAAGCGGGTGCCGTTCGGATGGGAAGGCGGCCGGGGGGGGCCGAACATAAAAAAGAACACCAGGGTGACCGAGGCCACCCTGGTGGAACAAAGGAAGGTTATGAAGATTTAGCCGGCCCCACTGCTGTCGGGCAGCGCGTCCGGCAGTGCCCTTAGATATCTTATCGGTTCACAGGGCCGGAGCTTTAATAAAAAATTCGACGATCGACAAATTTAGAGGCTTGTTTGTATGCAAGGTGGGCTATAAGTTATTTAAACCAAACAAAATAATAGAAAATTGCATGTCATGATTTTGTGATAGCGGCGGCCGATTTGCCGACCGGGGGGATGTTGTACCGAGTCCGCATTTTCAGGCCTTTGGTTCAAAGCGATAGGGTGTGCCGAAGCGATTAAAATGCACCCGGTCGAAGAGGAGAGTGTCCCGGGCATGGCCGACCTTGGGTCTCTCCGGGTAACCAACGGCTACTATGGCCGCCACCTCCAGATGGCCCGGCAAAGCAAGGTGAGGGGCAATTTCATCCCGTGCCGGGCGGCCGCTGGCGTGCTCCCGCTTGCGGACCTGGATCCAACAGCTCCCCAGATCGAGAGAGACGGCCATCAACTGGACGAAAGTCACGGCGATCGAGCAATCCTCCACCCAGACATCGCAGCGTGCCGGGTCGGCGCACACGACGATACCCAGTGGGGCGCTGGCCAGAAAGCTGGCACCATGGGGTTTACAGGCGGCCAGTGACGTCAACAGGGCGCGATCGTCAACCACCACAAACTCCCACGGATTCAGGCTGCGGGACGAGGGCGCCCGCAGGGCCGCTTCCATGAGTCGATCGATTTTTTCCGGTTCCACCGAACGGTCCTGAAAACGGCGGATACTGCGACGTTTTTGAATCAGTTCCTCGAACATAGCCCCTCACTTAATTCCCCGCGCAGCGACTGCCCGGCCAAGGGCGGGGCAAGATGTCCATCGCTATCCATCGGGGGTGTGACAATAGATCCCGGCCTTGGCCGGAGATACGGCGCCTTGTCATTTCGGCGGCGTGATTCGGATCAGGCCCCGCAACATTTTTTGTATTTCTTTCCGCTGCCGCAGGGACAGGGATCATTGCGGCCCACCTTCGGCGCGTTGCGCACCACGGTCTGTGGGGTGGGGGCCTGGCCGTCGTAGAAATACCACCCGTCTTCTTCGCGCCGGAACTGGGCAATTTCGTGATGGCGGTTGCGACGCCCTTTTTCGAAATATTCCGCCACGAATTCGACGGTACCCCGGTCATCAGCGGCCGTGCCGTTTTCGGTACCGATGATCGTAAGTCCGAGCCATTCGCTGTTGCGGGCCCAACGGCGGATGCCGTTTTCGGTATACTGGTCCCGTTGCGACGGATGGGTCGTCTGCAGGATGAACGCCACGTCCTCTTTGACGTAGGCGCTGTAACGCGCCCGCATGAGCGCTTCGGCGGTTTCGGCTTTCTGGTTTCCCATGATCAGGGGTTCACAGCACGTGCTGTAGTCTTTTTCCGATCCACAGGGGCAAGGGGTCATGGAAATTCTCCTCCTGGATGTTTTAAGCAGCCGTCATAAAGGGTCATGTCGGGATAGTCAAGGGTAAAGCGGCCGGGGCAGGATCACCAAACCGGCCTGACGCTCAGGAGGAAGGCGCTCGGGTTTCCCGGGCCGCTTCTTCGGGATCGATGCGCCAGGTGACCAGGGGGGACAGCACGTAAAGGAACATGTAGCCAAAGCAGACCAGACCGAAATAGGGGGTAACCACGGTCATCAGGAGAACGAGACTGATGCGCGTCATCCAGGGATTGCGGCTCATGAAGCGTCCCATGTGCAGATACCGGATGAAATAACAGTTCATCATAAGCGCCGTGAAGATCATCAGGCCAAAGGAAAAATAGCCCCAGAAGGGGAGCCAGGGGGAGGCATCGTTGACCGCCTGACTGAAGGTGATCAGGGGCGCCAGGACCAGCATGGCACCGGCCGGTGTCGGAAGGCCTTTGAAAAAGCCTGGAATCGGTGTCTTGTCGATTGTAAAGTAGACCAGGCGGCTCAACCCTAGGCCGACATACAGCAGGGCTGCAAGGCCCACCGGCAGATGGAGAAACTGTTCCGGGCCTATTTCCCGCAGGCAGATATAGAAGATCCATCCCGGGACGATGCAGAAGCTGACCGCATCGGCAAAATCATCCATGAGATTGCCGAGGTTGACTTTGCGCTGGCCGATTTCCTCCGGCAGGGGTTCCGTTAGCCCCAGGCGCCGGGCCACCATCCCGTCCAACTTGTCGAATGTCGCGGCCCCGATGATCATCAGGTAGGATTCGCGGATGCGCCCCTGGTAGGCGAAAAACACGGCGATCAATCCCATCATGGCGTTCATGACCGTGAGGGCATTGGGAAAAAACGCCAGGATTCGACGGCGCAGCACCGGATCTCCCAGGCACAACTCATCCAGGCAAAGGGTACCGTATTTGCGGCAATAACCGGCAATGGAGCCGAAATTGATGATCATGAAAAGGATCTCGATAAAAAAGAGGCCCCGCAGGGGAAAATTGGCCAGCCAGGTAATTTTGAAGTAAAGCCAGGAAGGCGGGCCTTCCGGGATGTAAAAGGCATAGGCGTAGAGCAGGGCGCTTACCGGTGCGGCCACGATGGTGCGCAGCCGGTTGTATTCACTGAGGGCCGGTTCGGTGCCCTGCCGAATGGCGAACCCCCGCATGAAAGCGGCGAAATTGTCACGGATGAGAACGGTTACACAGAGAAGCAGGACAAAAACCGCATGCAGCAATTGACCTTTGGTGTGGTCCGGCGTAATGACCAGAAGACGCCACATCATGCCCACGGCGATGACCGGGAAAATAATGGAATAGACCAGTTTGTCCATCAGGCGGTCGGCCAGGTGGGCCAGGGGCGCATCCGGGCGGAAGCGGGCGGCAAACCATCCGTCGACGAGATCGAACGTCATGGACAGGAGCAGCAGGCTGACACCCAGGGTGTAGACCCGTGGGTCCTGTTTCCACATGACCGCCAGGGCACAGAGCATGCCGCCGAAAACGAGTCCGGGGCGACTGTAGACGAGAAGGGCGGCAACTTTTCCGGAAAGACGGTGTCGTTTGGTTGGAAGGCTGGTATCGTTTGGTTGTTTCATATAGGCTCGGATACGGCTTTCATGTTTAGCAGCGCTTACGTTGGCAGTACAAATTAAAAGATTTTAGAAGAAAGCCCCGGGGGTGTCAAGCTGGGAACCGGCAAGGCTCCCGCAAGACGAACCCGATGCCGGCGGTCCTGCCGGTCCAAGGAAAACAACATGCCTCCCGGACGATCACATGACCCTGCATCGGAACTGGCGGAAGTCCTGGGTCATCAGAAAAAGGGGCGCCCCCGGGCCCTCTATGCGGCCTGCACCGCCAATGGCTTTGCCATCCAGGCGGTTTTGCGGCGGGCACGGCAAGATGGTACGCCAGCCCTGGTTGAATCCACAGCCGGTCAGGTGAATCTCTCCGGGGGCTACAGCGGTTTGACACCGGACCTTTTCCGTCGCCAGGTGCTGCAGATGGCCGCCGGCATGGGCGTGGCGCCCGGGCAGGTCATTCTGGGCGGTGATCATATCGGCCCCCACCTCTGGCGTCGAATGCCTGCGGGGCAGGCCATGCAAAAGGCGGCAGCGCTTACGGCGGCCTGCGTTGCGGCGGGCTATCGGAAAATCCATCTGGATCCCGTTTCCCCATGCGGTGACGATCCCCTATTGGCCGACGGCAGCCTGCCGCTCGAGCTGGTCTGTCGCCGAACCGCCGAACTTGGCCGTGTGGCCGAACAAGCGGCGGAAAAGGCAAAAATCTCCCCACCGGTTTACGTGATTGGTTCCGATGTGCCCCCGCCCGGGGGGGAGATTGGGGCGGCTGGCCCCCCATCCGTTACCGATCCCGGCCGACTGCGCGATTTTTTGTCCGCCTGCCGCCGTGCCTTCGAAAGCATGGAACTGATGCCGGCCTGGGAACGGGTTTATGCAGTGGTGGTGCACACCGGGGCTGCCTTTTCCCCGCTAATGGTGCAACCCTATTCATCCGACCGCTTGAAACCCCTGACGGCCTTAATAAGCCGGGATAAAAGTCGGGTGCTGGAAGCCCATTCCACGGATTTTCAAACCGAGGAGGATCTGGCCGCCATGGTGAAGGATCATTGCGGAGTCCTCAAGGTGGGCCCGGCACTGACCTATGCCCTGCGGGAGGCTCTGTTCGCCCTGGCGGAAATGGAGAGGCGAACCCTGGGGGCACGCAAAGACGTGACCTGTTCCCGACTGCCGGAGGTAATGGAGCGCCTGATGGTGGCCGAACCCGGTTTCTGGCAGACGTACTACCAGGGGTCGGAGGGGGAGCAGGCCCACCTGCGGCAACACGCCCTGTCGGACCGGATTCGCTATTACTGGGCGCGCCCCGAGGCCGAGGCCGCCCGGCAGCAATTGTTTGCCAACCTGAGGCGCTATCCGCCTCCCCTGAGCGTGGTTCGGGAATGCCTGCCCGCGGCCGGTGACAAGATCGGTACCGGCCGTCTCGACAACGACCCCGGCGCCATCGTGTTGGACCGGATCGGCCAGGTGACGAAGACCTATGCCCGGGCCTGCCGCCTGGACCGAACGGTGTGAAATTCGCGGTGCCGCGATGGCAAGCGTCTTGGAGAATTTGAGATCATTCCGCGGCGTCGGGCGCAGTGGTATAGCACTCCAGGACCGGACGGCACAGGCGTTCCGCCAGCCAGCCTTCGAATCGGGGCGTGTCCACCGCCGTGGCGGCTTTGACCGGCAGACCGCCGCCGTCGGGGGTCAGCCAGGATCCTTTGCCCAGCAAGAGGGCCGGCACGCTCAGGTCCATGGACGTGATGTGGCAGAAAGTAGGGTCGATGACCTGGGCGACGGTCAGAGGGTCGTGCATGTGGGCCCCCGGCAGGCCGCGTTCGTGGACGGACCACTCGACCCAGGGGCCTGCATAGGTGGCCAGGTAGCGGTGCCAGGGCGTATCCACCGCCGCCAATCGCTCCAGGTGGACGGGCCGCTGGAAAACAAGGGCGGTTACATTGGCCGGCACCAGGGTCACGGGAATGCCGGACCGGAAGACCACGGCGGAGGCCTCCGGATCGAAAACCGTGTTGAAACGCAGGGTCGTGCGCCAGATGTCGTCGGGGATGTCCGGGGTGTGCCATACAAAGGGCGGGCCTTCGGCCGGATCGAAGCTGCCCCCCATGTGAACGACGCCCTGGATCAGGGCGGCCAGATCGGGGTCTTCCAGCAGGGCCAGGGCCAGGTTGGTCAACGCCCCCAGGGCCACAAAGATGACCTCGCCAGGATACTGGCGGGCCGTATGGGCAATAAAGGCCGGGGCGGCCAGGGCGTCGGCCGCTCCGGCGAGGGCCGGCGGTTCCGGCAGGTTCTCCCAGTAGCGGCCTCCGGGGCCGTTGGTTTTGGCTTCCAGATAGCGAAAATGCGCTTCGCGGTCCCGGTCCAAGGCGGAGGAGGGCCCTTCGGCCACCGGAAGGGCCTTGACCCCACCCGCCTGAAGAAGTCTTAACGTGTTGTGCGTCGACTGGGGCGTGCGGCAGTTGCCCGCGCAGGTGGTGCAGCCCAACACCTCCAGTTCCGGGGATACCAGAGCCAGGGCCAGGGCCAGGGCGTCATCCGTGTCCTGGGCCGGGATGCCCAGGGCATTGTCGATATCCAGAATCACTTTCTGCGGCATGGCCTTTCTCCGGCAGGCCTGTTATTGGGCGGGGCGATAGGGCTTGAGCAGCCGCTTTTCCAGCAACTCGTTGGCGTGCTCGGCAAAACCCAACCCGGCCTCGTTATAAAAATTGAACGCCGCATCCACACCGGCGGCCTCCAGGTCCGGAATTTCGTCGTCGAAAAAGGCTGTCGCCGCGATAAGGCCCGTATAGCCCTTCGAGCGGATTTGCTGGGCCGCGGCAAGGTTGGCGGGTTGCTTGGGCATGGTCAGCAGGGACAGACGCATTTTCCCGGCAGGCCAGGCCCGGGCCCAGAAATCGGGATCGGTGGGATCCCCGAACACCACCCGACGCCCGACATCTTGATGCCGCTGCACGGATTCGTGATCGAAATCAACCCCGATGACCACCTCGCCATACCGTTCCAGCATGGCATCATAAGCACAGGTGCCGACACGCCCCATGCCGAAAATAGCGATTTCCGCGTCACCGGCATCGATCGGGGCATCCGTGGGATGCCGGGTTTGGGTCTCGAAGCGTTTCAGGAAACGGGCGAACCGCTGGTAGATCCGGTCGGCATGGGTGTTGAGCGGCGCCGCCAGCACGAAGGTGATGGACAGGGCAATGGCGATGGTCACCAGCCATTCCGCGCCGATCCAGCCATTGGCCGCGGCGATGGAACCCACGATAAGACCGAATTCGCTGTAGTTGGCCAGGCTCAGCGAGGCCAGGACCGCCGTGCGGGCTCGCAGCCGGAAGCGGGTCAGCAGGACAAAGAAAAGGGCTACCTTGAACGGCACCACGGCCACCAGCAGAAGGGCCACCCCAAAGGTTTCCAGGGCAGGCGTTCCCGACAGGCCGATGCTCAGGAAAAATCCGATCAGGAAGAAATCTTTAAACCCCATCAGGTGTTTGGCCATCTCCGAGGCCTTGGGGTGCGGGGCCAGCAGGATGCCCACGAAGAGGGCGCCGAGATCGGCTTTGAGGCCCACCAGCTCGAAGAGGCCGGCTCCGAAGACCAGGGCCATGAGGAACCCGCAGAGGATCATCAATTCACCGTGGCCGCTGCGATCCATCAAATGCTTCAGGACCGGGCGGATCAGGAAGAGGGCCGGCACGGCCAGGAGGGACCAGGGGGAAGGCAGTTTCCCGGTGGAGGCGGTCAGAAAAACGACGGCCAGCAGATCCTGCACGATCAGGATGCCGATGGCTACCCGGCCGTGGAATGACGTCATCTCGCCCCGCTCTTCCAGTACTTTGACGGCGAAAACCGTGCTGGAAAAGCTCAAGGCGAAAGCCACCAGCAGGGCCAGCTGAAAATCCAGCGGACCGAAGATCGTCAGGCCGGCGATGGTCAGACCGTACATGGCCGCGCCAAAGAGCAGCACCGTGATGGCCATGTGAATGCTGGCGCCGGCCCATACTTCCGGCTTCAGGAGACTTTTGATGCGCAGCTTCAGACCGATGCTGAAAAGCAGCAGGGTCACCCCCATGTCGGCGACATTTTCCAGCATGGGCCCGCCTTCGATACCCATGGCGTTGAGCACGAAGCCGGCCATGAGAAAGCCGACCAGCGGCGGCAGGCCGAGCTGCCGGACGGCAAAACCGAAAAGAAACGCTGCCGAAATCCATAAAGGGTCCAAAGACGCTTCCTCCGTAAAGATTAGGGCTTGGTTGCCTTAATCGGCACGCCTCGGGAGACAAACGAGATACCCAGCTGGGAGGCGGTGCTGATCATGATGCTTTCGACCAGGGGCGGATTGACAGGGGTGTCGGATTGCCAGCGTACGATAAAATTGGCGCCCGAGCCGCCGGCCTTATCCGATTCCTTGACCACATAACGGGTCGTGGCCATGGGGGGCAGTGTAATGGGCTTGTCCAGATAGCGCTGGATTTGCTCGCCCTTGGAATTGTAGTAATCCACGGCCGTCAGCTGGATGGCTGCGGACGGGTCGGTATTGCGGATGCTGACGGTGACGGCCAGGTAGACGGGGCGTTCCTTGTCGCCGCTGTAGATATGCGAGTACACCGGGACATAGAGGGACTGGCCCCGGGAAAGGAGGCTTTCCCCCCATGCCGGGCTGACCAGCGCCGACAAAAGCAATACCGCCGTTGCCGTTGACGCCATCATGCGGTTCCGTATGGTTTGCGTGTGTGTCATCGATTATCTCCTATTTTACCCCCTTCGAGGGGGCTACCTGAGACCTCCCGCTCTGCGGGCGGAACCTCATTCCAGAAATTCGATTCGTTACCGAGAAAAAGCGTCAGGAAATAGGGGGTGTTGGGTATCAGAAAATGGCCGCTCGAGATTTTGTCGTAACCGAAAAACACCATTACCGCAAGGGCTTCATTTTTAATGCCGCGTTCATAGGAAGCATCCTGCGGGTATTGATTGACACCCCACTCGAGACGGATGAATGAAAATTCTTCAAGACATGATCTTTATGCTAAATGTTTAAGCCGATATGGCATGGAATGCAATCGAATAATCGCCCCGCCCTTTTGGCCGTTGATCAATTGGATGGCGGCTGCTAAATTCATTCCATGCAGACAGATTGGGTTCGCCTAAGACAGCGTCTTTGCGCCTCCCTGACCTTCAAGCGGGCAGAGAAGGCCCGGCCTCCCGGCCGGCGCCGTTATTTGAACAACCTGATATTGCACTTTCGCCCCGCGACAGTTCCGGATACCACACTGCGTTTGACGCTTTCCTGGATGCTTGACGATATTCCCTGGCTGGGCGGTCATTTTAAAACGTTGCTTAGGAAGAACGGCGAAATCGGGCCGGCGGCGTTGGCTTGAGATGGTTGTAAACCGACATCTACTAAGTGAAACGCCTGTTTGCTTGCATATTTTTCCCTGAGGAAAAATAAGTGGCGGGGTTTCAATTCGCGGTGATGTTCTTCTTGGAACTGATCCCGTAACGCTTCATTCTGTTCCAGATCGTAACCCGGGTTACGCCCAGCAGCTTAGCGGCGGCAGACTGGTTGCCACCGGTCTCTTCCAGAATTTCGATGAGCTCCCTTTTTTTTATTTGTTCCCGGTTGATGGATAACCGTTTGGCGGGTCCGGCGGTCTTTTTTTCGGTGAGTATATTGGTCGGCAGGTGCTCGGGTTGAATCGTTCCCCCCTGGCAGGTGACGCAGGCGTATTCGAAAGCGCTTTTCAACTCGCGTACGTTGCCGGGCCAGTTGTAATTCATCAGGGCCGCCATTGTTTCCCTGGAAATGCCGGTGAATTCCTTGTTGAGTTTCAGCCGAATTTTATGAAAAAAAGCATCCGCCAACAGCGGGATGTCTTCGATCCTTTCGCGCAGCGGCGGGAGATGGACCGGAATAACGTTAATACGAAAATATAAATCTTTCCGGAAAGTGCCCGTTTCGATAAGTTTCATAAGATCCCGGTTCGTGGCCGAGATGATCCTTACGTCCACGGGAATTGACGCGTTGGCCCCCACCCGTTCAATGATTTTCTCTTCAAGAACCCGCAGTAGCTTTACCTGGGTGCTCAACGGCAAGTCGCCGATCTCATCCAGGAAAATATTTCCCCCGTGCGCTGTTTCAAATCGTCCGGACCGGTCTTTGACGGCTCCCGTATAAGCCCCCTTGACATGACCGAACAGCTCACTTTCCAGTAAAGATTCCGTCAGTGCGGCACAATTGACTTTGACATAAGGCCCCCGGAATCTTTCACTCAGCCGGTGAATTGCTCTGGCCACCAGTTCTTTGCCGGTCCCGCTTTCACCATAGATAATTACCGGTGCATCCGAGCGCGAGGCGTTGGTGATAAGATCGAAGACTTTCTGCATGTGCGCCGATGTGCCGATGATGTCCTGAAACTTGTCCGCAGAACGCAGCTCGCGCTGGTATTCGGCGATGCGGTTGTCCTTTTCAATCAGGTCCGTGATGTCCGTGACCGTTTCCACCGCCCCGATGACATTGCCATGGTCGTCATGAAAGACAGAAGCGTTTTTAAGCGCGTGGATCGAGCGACCGTCCTTATGGCGAAAAATGCAGCGTCGCCGTCGCATATTGCCGTCTTGAAAAAGGGCGCACCAATGGCAGCTCTGGTTTTCCCGCGCTTGCTGGCAGATGTCGCAGTTCAAAACCGAGCAGTCCTTGCCGACCATTTCATCTTTTGAAAATCCGGTGATGCCCTCAAAAGCCTCGTTGACATAGATGATGATGCCCTGCTCATCCACGACCATGATGCCGTCGCTGATGGTGTTGGCCACCGTGTGCCAGTATCTGTCAAGTTCGTGTTTAAACATTTAAGTTACCTGCTAAAATTTAACACCTGTTAAAAAAAATTCATTTAGCACTTTAACAGTATTGGGGCAATAGCTTTTGAAAATTTCTTGCGAAATGAGATCTAATAACCTGAAATTTAATGCAAAACTTTTGTGCAGGGAGAAGTGGTCGTTGGTTGGCACAATAGTTGCCACTAAGAGCACCTGGAAAAATAGAGGGATGCACTGATTTTGGAAAAAACAGCGGATTATATCGTGGATTTCAGAGGGGCCATCGAGTCCCTGACCCTGCTCAAACTGACCCATGTGTTCCGGGGGATGAAACGCGACGAGGTTGTGAGGATCGTGGGGCTGGATCCGGACACGCGCAGTGATCTTTTTAAGGTTTTGTCGGCCCTTTCATGTGAGTTTGCCTATGAAGAAGAACAGGACGGTGAATTTTGCAGCATCCATATAAAAAAAGAGAACTAGCCAATCGCATACGTATCTTTAGGAAAAGGAGTAACCAATGCCTGAAGCAGTAATTGAACTGAGTGAAGAAAAGAAGGGTCTGTTTATCGACAAAGTCAAAGAGCTTCTTCCTGAGGGCGGCAACCTCAACCTCTGCCTGACCTGCGGTGCCTGTACGTCGGGCTGCCCGGCCACGGGTCTGGAGGGAATGGATCCGCGCAAATTCCTGCGCATGGCGGCCCTGGGAATGGATGAGGAGATTTTAAGCAGCGACTGGATATGGATGTGTTCCATGTGCCAGCGGTGCATCTATGTCTGCCCCATGAAAATCGACATTCCCCAGCTGGTCTATAACGCCCGGGCCCAGGTTCCGCGCGAAAAGCGGCCCAAGGGTACCCTGGGCTCCTGCGACATGGCCCTGCGCAACGAAAGCGGCAGTGCCATGGGGACCTCGCCCGAGGATTTTGAATTCGTGGTTGGGGATGTGCTTGAAGAGTATCAGGAGGCGCAGCCCGAATTCGCCGAAATGCAGGCGCCCATCGACAAAGAGGGGGCCGAATTCTTTCTGAACCAGAATTCGAGAGAGCCGGTGACCGAGCCGGATGAAATGGTACCATTATGGAAGATCCTGCACCTGGCCGGTGTCGACTGGACCTATGGCAGCAAGGGGTGGGGCGGTGAAAACTACTGCATGTTCCTGGCCGACGATGAGGCCTGGGAACATCTCGTGCGGCAGACCGCCGGTCAGGCGGATGCCTTGGGGTGCAAGACGTTTCTCAACACCGAGTGAGGGCACGTCACCTACTCAGTCCTGGCAGGACTGAAAAAATTCAACGTCGAACACAAATTCCAAGTCAAGAACATTTACGAATACTACGCCAAATGGATCCGGGAGGGCAAACTCAAGCCCAACTCCGACTGGAACAAGGACCTGAAGATCAAGTTCACCGTCCAGGATCCCTGCCAGATCGTACGCAAGTCCTACGGAGACCCCATTGCCGACGATCTGCGGTTCGTGGTCAAATCCGTCGTGGGCGAAGAGAACTTTGTCGACATGACACCCAATAAGTCGAACAACTACTGTTGCGGCGGCGGGGGTGGTTTTCTCCAGTCCGGCTTCAAGGAACAGCGGTTGGCGTACGGGAAACTGAAAGACGAACAGATCAAGGCCACCGGGGCGGACTATTGCATCGCGGCATGCCACAACTGCCACGCCCAAATCCACGAGCTCAGCGAACATTACGGCAGCAATTACCCGGTGGTTCACCTGTGGACCCTGCTTGCCCTGTCACTTGGCATCCTGGGACCCAACGAACGCGAATACCTGGGGGATGATCTCAAGGAAGTCGCCGTGTTTCACCCCGAAACGGAAATGTAACCCCGTACAATTGCCAAAAACGGGCAAAAGGAAGAGTGAATTCATGAGCTTTCAAAGACGACTGACATCAGGCGAATTTGTAGTTCTGGCGGAAATGAACACACCCAAGGGCGTCAACGTATCGGCGTTGGTTGCCAACGCCCGCAAAATCAAAGGGCGGGTTGACGCGGTTATCGTCCCGGATATGGATAACGGCGTCATGCGGATGAGCGCCCTTGCGGGCGGGGCCCTTATCCACCAGCAAGGCATGGAGGCGATTATTCATCTCTATTGCCGGGACCGCAACCGGATGGCCCTGCAGGGCGATGTTCTCGCTGCCAATTTTCTCGGTATCCAAAATCTTCTCGTCGTGTCCGGTGAGGAGATGGCCAATGGCGACCATCGCGATGCGGCCGTGGTCAATGACCTGGATGAGGTGGAACTTATCGGTGCGATCAAGGCGCTCCAAAATGGTGTGGACATGTCAGGCTTTTCTCTGGACGGCACCCCGGAGTTCACCACGGGCTGCACACTGGGGGCATTTGCGGACGAAAAGACGCTGGACGCCGAATTGGCCGATCTTGAAAAGAAGGTGGCGGCCGGTGCCAGTTTCGTGGTCACCCCGCCCGTATTCGACGTGGAGCGATTTGCTGCCAGCCTGGAGAAGATCGCGGCCTTGAATGTTCCGGTAATCGCCTCGGTTTTTTTGCTCAAGTCGGTGGGCATTGCCCGTTATATGTCCCTGAATGAGCCGGGAGCGCATATTTCCGAAGAGATGATCAAAAGAATACGCAAGGCTCCGGACAGGGAAATGGAATGCCTGCGTATCGCCGGTGAAACCATCGCCCAACTTAAAAAACGCGTACAGGGTGTCAAGATCGAAACCCAGGGCTGGGAGCATAAACTGCCCACTATCCTGGGATTTGCGGGGCTCTAAACAAACAACCATTCAAGCAGACAGCTAGGATATCAATATGCCAAATCAAAACAATACAGTTCTGGTAATCGGCAGCGGCGTCGGCGGGATGAAGGCGGCCATGGATTTGTCTGAAGCAGGCCGGGATGTTGTTCTGATCGACCAGGCGGCATCCATCGGCGGTTTGATGACCCGTCTTGACCGCACCTTTCCCACCAACAATTGTGATTTATGTACCATTGCGCCCAACCTTTCCGAAAATGCCCGTGATAAACACATTGAAGTGCTGCCGCTGACACAGGTGAGCGCACTGCAAGGGCAAGCGGGCGACTTTACCGCCACCCTGACACGGGCTCCGCGGTATATCGACATGGAAAAATGTACCGCCTGTGGGGAATGCCACAAGGCTTTCCCGGAATGTGTTCGCTTTGAACCCGGGCTGGATCACCGGGCACCGACATGCATGCGTTACCCCCAGGCAACCCCCCAGGCCTTTTCCATTGACATGGAAAAATGTGAAGACACAGCCGCCCTGGTCAACGCCTGCCCGGCCGGCGCCATCAACCCGGACGATGGTGAACGGACCGAAGAACGACAGGTAGGGGCGGTAGTGCTGGCCATCGGGGCGGAACTCTTCGATCCCAGCGGGCTTGAGAACTTCGGTTACGGGGTCTACCCCGATGTGGTTACCGGCCTCGAATACGAGCGGATCATGTCGGCTTCCGGACCCACCGGTGGTGAATTGGTTCGCCCCAGCAACGGTAAGCCGCCGCAGCGGGTGGCCTGGATCCAGTGCGTGGGCTCCCGCGGCATCAACCGGGAGGATGTTTCCTACTGTTCCGGGGTTTGCTGCATGTATGCCCTGAAAGAGGCCATCGTTACCAAGGAGCGTTTCCAGGATGATATCGAAGCAACAATTTTCTACATGGATATGCGCACCTACGGCAAGGATTACGAGCTTTACTACGACCGCGCCAAAAAAACATACGGCGTGCGTCTTGAGCGTTGCCGGCCCCATTCGATTATATCGGATGCTGCGTCCGGACAACTGACCATTTCCTACGCCACGGACGCCTCCTCCGCACTGACGACCGAAAAGTTTGACATGGTGGTTCTCTCCACGGGATTCCGCGTTACGGAAAATGCCTGCCAACTGGCCAGGGTCCTGGGTATCGAACTCAACGAACATAATTTTGCCCGCACCCAAAGTTTCAGCCCGGTGGCCACTTCACGACCGGGGGTATACGTGTGCGGTGTTTTTGAGAGCCCCAAGGACATTCCCGAAACCATGATGCAAGCCAGTGCAGCGGCCTGTCTCGCTTCTAAAAATCTGGTTCCCGTTGCCGCCGGCAACGGTGAAGCAGAGTTGCCGCCGGAGCGGGATGTCAGCGGCGAAGAACCGCGCATCGGTGTGTTCGTTTGTGACTGCGAGCAGAATATCGGCGGTGCCGTGGATGTGGATGCACTGGCCGCCTACGCCGGCAAGCTGCCCGGGGTGGTCCTGTCACAGAGCGCCGGCCACGGTTGCAGCCGGGAAGCGCTTGAAAAAATAAAAGCAGCCATCGTCGAACAGAACCTCAACCGGGTCGTCATCGGCGGCTGTTCACCGCGGACCCACGAAAATCTTTTCCAGAATACCCTGCGCGAAGCCGGGCTCAACAAGTACCTGGTGGAGATGGCCAATATCCGTGACCAGGATACCTGGGTCCACATGAACTATCCGGAAATGGCCATGACCAAGGCCAAAGACCTGATTCGTATGGCGGTTGCCGGTGTGGCCCAGGCCCAGGCCCTGAAGGACAATACGCTGCCCATGAACAAAGATGTCCTGGTTCTTGGCGGCGGGGTGTCCGGTATGAACGCGGCCCTCGAGCTGGCCGACCAGGGGCACCGGGTATACCTGGCCGAGCAGGCCGGGCATCTGGGTGGAATGGCCCTGGCGGTGCGCAAGACCCTGGAAGGCGATGATGTCCCGAGCTACATGGCTGACCTGATTGAAAAGGTCTCCCAGCACGCGCTGATCGAAGTGATCACCCAGGCCATTGTAGTAGATCATTTCGGCATGCCCGGAATGTATAAGACCGGATTTCAAATCGGCCCCCGGATGTACTACCGGCAAATTGAGCACGGCGCGACCGTACTGGCAACCGGTGCAACACACAACGTTCCCAGAGCGTACAGCCTTGGAGAGCATGCTGCGGTCACGACCCAGATCGAGCTGGACAGCGTGATCGAGGACCAGCCGGAACGGGTCAAGGACTGGGGGCAACTGGTCATGATCCAGTGCGTCGGATCCCGGGTTCCTGAAAACCCCAACTGTTCGCGCATTTGCTGCCAGAGTGCCATCAAAAATGCCCTTCGCGCGCTCGACCTCAACCCCGACATGCGGGTGTTCATTCTTTATCGGGATATGCGCACTTACGGGTTTTCCGAAGATTACTATGCCGAAGCCCGGCGCCGCGGGGTGATATTTGTGCGGTATGAGACGGATACGCCGCCGGAAGTGACGCCGGACGGGGATAAGGTGAAGATTGCTTTTGCCGACCCGATTATCGGCCGCAAACTTGCGGTCACTGCGGATTGTCTGGCGCTGAGCACCGGTATGGCCGTCAATGAAGAGGCGACGGAAGACCTGGCCACGATTTTTCATCTGAACAGGTCCCTGGACGGCTCTTTTCTGGAGGAGCATATCAAATTGCGGCCTACGGATCTTTCCATTCCCGGGTTTTTCGTGGCCGGTAGTGCGCATGCGCCCAAGAATATCAAAGAGTGCATCGCCCAAGCCCAGGCCGCGGCCAGCCGGGTCCTATCCATGCTGTCCAAGGATACGATCAACCTGGGTGCCACGGTTGCCCGGGTCGATCCTGAAAAGTGTGCCACCTGCCTGGTCTGTGTGCGGGCTTGCCCGTACGGGGTCCCCTTTATAAACGAAGATCGCTATTCAGAGATTGACCCGGCTAAGTGTCACGGCTGCGGCACTTGCGCGGCCGAATGTCCGGCCAAGGCGATCGAGCTTACCCGATTTGAGGATGCGCCGATCATGGCGCGCCTTGAAGGCCTGCTTGAAAGGAGTGCCTGATGGAACAGTTTGAACCGACAATTGTGGCCTTCTGCTGCCACTACTGTGCTTACACGGCCGCGGATATGGCGGGCAGTATGCGCCTCGTATATCCACCGAACGTCAAGATCATTCGGGTGCCTTGCAGCGGCAAAGTCGATACCCTCCATATCATGAAAGCGCTGGAAAAAGGGGCCGACGGTGTTCTCGTAGCCGGTTGCCTGGAAGGGGATTGTCACTTCAAAACCGGCAACGTCAAGGCTTTGCAGCGGGTGACGTACCTTCAGGGTTATCTGGAAGAGATCGGGATCGAGGCTGAACGCGTACAGATGGTGACCATGTCAGCGGGCATGGGAGGCCGGTTTGCCAGAATTACCACCGAATTCACGGAAAAAATCAGAGAGCTGGGACCCAATCCCGTAAACGCGGGCGGATCCCGTTTGGCGGCGTCCTAGCCCACTACTGTAAGGAGATAAACAACAATGATCACAGCTGAACGAAAACCGATGGATGAAATCATGGGAATGATTGACGGTTGCGGCCGGATTTTACTGGTGGGCTGCAATGAGTGTGTGACGGTCTGCGCGGCCGGCGGGCGCAAGGAAGTCGCTCTGCTGGCCGCGGGTCTGCAGATGGCTTCGATGAAAAAGGGGCGGGCGCTGGATGTCCGCGAGATGACCCTGGAGCGGCAGTGTGATCCGGAATACGTCGAAGAACTCGCGCCTCATATCGACCAGGTAGACGCCGTGGTGTCGATGGCCTGTGGCTGCGGTGTACAGGAAGTGGCCCGGCGGTTCAAAAAGACGCCCGTGTACCCTGCTTTGAATACCAAGTTCATGGGGGCTTCCGAAGGACCGGGAATCTGGGCCGAGCGGTGCCAGGGCTGCGGCGATTGCCTGCTGGGACTTACCGGCGGGATCTGTCCCATCGCGCGTTGCGCCAAACGGTTGATGAACGGACCCTGCGGCGGTTCAACCAACGGCAAATGTGAAATCGGTAATGACGTGGATTGTGCCTGGCATCTTATCTGGGAGCGCATGAAAGAGCTGGGGATCGAAGATCGTTACGAAGACGTCATTGCAGCCAAAGATTGGCGAACCGGCCGGGGCAACGGCCCCCGTAAAATTCTCAGAGAGGATTTGGCATAATGAAAACAGAAAGTGTACTGGAAAAAGTATTGGCATCGGGTGAACTGGCGGTAACCGGAGAATGCGGTCCGCCGCGGGGGGCACTGCCTGAAGTTGTTCAAGAAAAAGCCGCCATGCTCAAGGGCTATGTGGATGCGGTCAATGTAACGGATAACCAGACGGCCATGGTTCGCATGTCCAGTTTTGCGGCTAGTGTCTTCCTGCGGCAGATGGATCTGCATCCGGTTTTTCAGATGGTTACCCGGGACCGCAACCGACTGGCCATCCAAGGCGATATCATCGGCGCGTATTCGCACGGCATCAATACCATGCTTTGTCTTTCCGGCGACCATCCCAAATTCGGCGACCATGCCATGGCTGCCAACGTCCATGACCTGGACTCCCTGCAATTGATCCAGACCGTCCGGGGTATGCGGGATGAGGGCCTGTTTCAGGGCGGGGCGGAGATCAAGAATCCGCCTAAAATGTTCATCGGCGCGGCGGCCAACCCCTTTGCGGATCCCTTCGAGTTGCGGGTTGCCCGTCTGGCCAAGAAGGTGAAAGCCGGGGTCGATTTCGTGCAGACCCAGTGCATCTACAATATCGACAAGTTTGAGACGTGGATGGAAGGTGTCCGTGAGCGCGGCCTGCATGAGCAAGTCTACATCATGGCCGGTGTTACCCCGATGAAATCCGCCGGCATGGCCCGGTACATGAAAAACAGGGTTCCGGGGATAGATGTTCCGGATGAAATGGTTAAACGGATGGCCGGTGTGCCCAAAGACAAGCAGGCCCAGGAGGGGATCGATATCTGCATCGAATCCATTGAACGCCTGCGCCAGATTGAAGGGGTTTCCGGGTTCCATATCATGGCCATCGAGTGGGAAGAGAAAGTGCCCGAGATCGTGAAGCGGGCCGGCCTTTATCCACGGCCGCAGGTATAACCGCCGGGGAGTGCTCGGTGCGCGGGTCGGTTTTAAAATAGCCATTACTGTGCATAAGGAGAAAGGCAATGAGTAACGATACGTTAATACTGGTGGTAGACGATGATCCCGATTTGGTGGAGTCGGTCTCCATGAGATTGGAAAGCGAAGGTTTCCAGGTCGCCAAAGCCTATGACGGCGTGGAAGCGTGGGATCGGATCAAAGACGCAAGACCGCAGATGCTGATCCTGGATGTCATGATGCCCCGTAAGAACGGCTATGAACTCTGTGATGAGCTCAAAAAAGATGACAACTTCAAGGATATCACGGTCCTTCTTTTGACGGCGGTGGCGGATGCGATACCGTACACAACCTATACGCATATGGATGGAAAGACCACCCTGGCGGATGATTTCATTCCCAAACCTATCAATCTGGATAATTTGATGGAAATCGTTAAAGATAATCTGTAATTACGGCTGATATGGCAATGGTCGGCATCAACGGGTTGAAAATGAGCGAAGAGCTTTGCCTGGTGCGTCTGCGCGCGACATCCCGTGGCAGCAATCTGATGCCGGCCTTTTGCAATCTGCTGGCCGGCAGCCAGGTAAACATACCGTTTTTATCAGCCGAATACCGGGCCGGCGGCATCCAGACGATCTGCTGTGTGGATGCCGCGCATCAGCCCATGCTAAAAAGATTGCTTAACGCTGCCCCGGTGCTGCAGGAACGCGCCGAATATACAGCGGGCGTCGGGTTACTGACGCTGTTTCCACATCAGTCGCGCCTGAAGCTGTTTGGTTTGTCGTTACGCACACTGGCGCAGGCCGGCCTGCGGATTTACGCAACAGCGTCCTCGGTCGGGGCTCTGACGTATGTGCTCGACTATGCCCGACTCGATCAAGCGGCCGCAGCCATACAGGCATGTTGTAAACTTTCCCGAAATCATGCACCTTTCAAGGCGGAATTTGCGGTTGCGCAGGGGACCAAGCGACGGCCCGGGGGCAAGGGTTAACCCGAATATTGCAATTTTTTCTACACAATAAATTTTATTCCAATATATCGACAATATAAATGCTATGTATGTTATGATTTTCCGGTGGCTGTTTGTCATTGGCGTTGCGTTTTAAGGCGGCCCAAAAAATCATCCTATGGGCACGCGCGAGATGCCCATTGGCAGCGTTATCAGGGGCTTGCCAATGGTCATCGCGAACGCGTGAAAGATCCGGGTTGAGGGAATGGAGACCATTGTTATGTACTGGGAGCCGGAGATTAAGACATACGGCTTCCAGGTTGTAAAGAACCTGGCTTTCTATAAATATAGCGTGCCCGCTGATCTGCCGGCGGAATGGACGCGTGCGATCCAGCGCATCGAGGATGAGCCAAATCGTTTCCATCTATTGTACACCCAGCTGACGACGTCATTGGAACTTAATTTGCGGTTGCTTTGCGAACCGGAGCAAGGCGTTTGCATGGCTCGCCGGATAGCGGCTGAAATACCGGCGGCCGATGACCGGCTCCAAGTCACTGTCCCGGTTGAGATGATTTGTTTCCAGGGACCCCATTTCGGTGACCGTTTTGGCATCGCGGATTTTACCTACCAAGCCCTTCAGGAAAAGTCGGACCTGTTACTGGCAACGGTTTTCGCATGTCATTCTATTTACTTGATTTTACCCGAAGGGGCGGCGGACGACACCCGAACGCGACTGGCCGCTGCTTTCCGAATACCGGGCTGAACGAATATGAACGAGAAGTTTCTCAAGGAAATAGACTGGCGGATGAAGGTTTTTGATTCGCTGTCCTACCCGACGCTGGTGATGACGCCCGATAAAATTATTGTATCCGGCAACCAGGTCTTCTTTGATAAATTTAAAACCACCCTCGACGATATCGTTGGAAAAACCTGCCACGAAGTCTTTTACAATGCCGGCCAATGCCCGAATAAGCAATGCCCGCTGCCCACGGTGATGGCGGAACGCAAGGGGCAGAGCATGCTCTACACCGTCACCACCAAGTCCCGAAAAAAAATTTGGGAGGATCGGGTTTTTTCACCCATTCTCGGTGATGACGGCGAGGTAGCTTATATTCTCGAGAGCGTGCGGGACGTCACCCGGGTAAAAAACCTGGAGATTGCGCTCAAGGAGACCGAAGCATTTTTGGAAAAGATTATCACCGCGTCGCCCATTGCGATTGTGGTCGACGACCGCTACGGCAATATCCTGTTGATGAACCCCGCCGCCCAGGAACTCTTTGGGTATTCCCGCCTGGAAGCCACTACAAATGTCAGCGCGGCCAAACTTTATCCCGAGGGGGTCGCCGCAGAAATCCAAGCGAACCTTAAAGACGACAAGTTCGGGGGCCAAGGCATACTGCGGAGTATGAACACCACCATTTTGAAGTCAGATGGTGAAGAAATCCCGGTTGAGTTAACGGCTTCCGTAATCTATGAAGATGAAGAGGAGATTGCGGTAGTCTTTCTTTACAACGACCTGCGGGACAAGCAGGCTGTGGAAAAAAAACTGAGAGATACCAGGGCGAGATTGGCACAGTCGGAAAAGATGGCGTCCATCGGCCAGCTGGCCGCAGGCGTCGCCCACGAAATCAACAATCCGCTGACCGGGATTCTGTTCTACGCTGAAATGAAGCAAGCCGAGTTGACGGGGGACGACCCGGAACGGGGAGAGGTCGCGGCGGTTATCGAAGACGTGAACCGTTGTCGGGATATTGTCAAAAATCTGCTCGCCTACAGCCGTCAGTCAAACCCGAAGAAAGAGATCATCCAGCTCAACGAGGTTATCGACCAGAGCCTGGCGCTTATTCGCGACCCGAAAGCGTTGATGAATATTGAAATTGTCAAAGAAATCTACGCCGAAAAAATGATGGTTCACGTGGATCGAAACCAGATCTGCCGGGTCGTTATCAACCTGGTAATGAATGCCGTATCCTCCATGAAAGGCTCCGGCAGGCTGGTCTTTCGTACGTATCGTGATGCGGCGCGGCAGAAAGCCGTGATGGAGATTGAAGACAGCGGGTGCGGCATATCCAAAGAACATTTACCTCGGATATTCGATCCGTTTTTCACGACCAAAAAACATGGCGAGGGCACCGGGCTGGGATTAAGCACGGTATATGGACTTATTCAGGAAAACAAAGGCTCAATTGAAGTCAAGCAGACCAGTGAAAAGGGGACGACGTTCCGGGTGGAATTGCCCCTTCTTCTGGAAATAGAGCCTGACAGGCGGGGATCTTAAGGGCGGCATCCGTCATTGTCACCTTTCCCGAACAGCTTTTATACACCGCGGTATTTGTATAAAAAACATGAAAGGTTTGGGTTAGAACCCCTTTCACCCCCTACCTTGCCTGCAACCAAGGAGAGCTACTTTGTCCCAATCGGACCCTGTGATGAAACCGCCGGGCGAAGGTCGATCAGCCCTTTTTTCCAGGCCGAGTGTCCTGGTCGTCGACGATGAAAAGCGCATTCGTGATGTATGCGCGAAAATGCTTGCCGGTGACGGTCATGAGGTCGGTGTTGCTGAAACCGCCGAGATCGGGCTGCGGATGGTCAAAAACAGGCACTTCGACATCATCCTGCTGGATCTGATGATGCCCGGTATTTCAGGGATTGATGCGCTGGTGCAAATTCGCACCGCGCATCCTGACACGGTGGTCATTGTGATTACCGGGTATGCCACCCTGGAGCACTCCATTGAAGCCATGAAAAAAGGGGCTTTCGATTTTCTATCCAAACCGTTTTCCCCCGGTGACCTGCGTGTCGTGATCAATAGAGCCGTCGAACATATCAGTACGCTTAAGGATATCGCCACCGAAAAGTCCCGCATGCGGGTGATGATCAATAAGCTGGCCGACGGGGTGATGACCACTGATAACCAGAAACGGATCGCCCAGGCCAACCCGGCTTTTTTAAAGATGATCGGATATCACGGACCACGCCCCATCGGTCGGACCGCTGACGAGATTGTGGGCATTAAATCGCTTAACGATATGATCGACCGGGTATTGGACGCCCCGGAAGAAGAATCCATCGAAGTGACTGAAGAAGTGTGCCTGGAACAGGATGCCCAAAATGCGGAAACCGTCCTTGGCGCCCAGTGCGTGCCCTTCAGGGATCGCCTTGGACGCAATCTGGGAACCATCACTGTCCTGCATGACATCACGGCGTCGAAAAGAATTGACAAGCTGAAGTCCGATTTTGTCTCCATGGTTTCGCACGAAATTCGCAGTCCGATGAATTCGGTGCTGACGCAACTGAAAGTGGTTTTGGACGGCCTGGCTGGTGAAACGACCCAGAAACAAAGAGACATCCTGGGCAGAGCATCCGAAAAGATTGCCGCCTTAATCCGCCTCGCTTCTGAATTGCTGGATCTGGCCAAAATTGAATCCGGGCTGATTACCCGGGAGCGCGAAGAAATACAGATGGCCCAATTGCTTGAGGATCAGGTGGCCTTTCACCAGGCTCAGGCCCAGGCCAAATCGATTCAATTATCCCTTGAGGATCTGCCGGAATTACCGGCGCTAATGGCCAACCGACTCAATCTGGAAGAAGTTTTCTCGAATCTTATCGGCAATGCCATCAACTACACCCCCGAGAAAGGCAAAATCATAATCGACGCCGAAGTGGAGGGCGATTATCTTTGTGTCCGGGTAACAGACACAGGCGTTGGTATTGCTGAAGAAGAGCTTGAACGGATTTTTGACCCTTTTTACAGGGTCAAAAATGACAAGACGCGGTTTGTCATTGGTACCGGTCTGGGGTTGCCGATTGTCAAAAGTATTGTGGACGCCCATCATGGCTTGATCCGTGTCGAAAGTGAACCTGGCCACGGAACAACCTTTTCTGTATTTTTCCCCTGTACGCCTTAAATGCATTGCCCGCCAAGGGAAAGCGTTAAAGCTTGCCAAGTGCCGTCAGTTGCGCTTGGGCCACCAGGCCGCAATTCCAGTGGTCGTGCATTTTATTCAATCCGCCTCAGTTTCCCAATCTTGATTTTAGTATTTCTTTCACGTAAGACAGTGGCGAAAATATATCTAGCATAAGAGAAAACTATCCTTTAACCACGTTGATGCGAATCGGCCGCAAATTGAATAAAGGAATGAGCATGACTGCGAAGTTGGCCTTTGACAATGAGAAATATATCCAAGAGCAAAAAAACGGTATCCTTGAGCGCGCCAAAAAATTCAGCAATAAACTCTACCTCGAATTCGGTGGCAAACTCATGTTTGACTATCATGCCGCCCGTGTGCTGCCGGGTTATGATCCCAATGTTAAAATGAGGCTTCTCCAGGCATTAAAAGACAATGCCGATATCCTCCTTTGTATCTATGCCGGAGATATCGAGCGGAAAAAAATGCGGGCTGATTTTGGGATCACATATGATTCCGATGCCCTTAAACTCATCGACGATCTACGTGGCTGGGGGATCGACATTTTAGGCGTTGTCATTACCCGGTTTGAAAACCAACCGTCGGCCCTCCAATTTAAATCCAAATTGGAGAGAAGAGGCCTCCGGGTATACACACACCAATACACGAAGGGATACCCTACGGATGTGGATTCGATCGTCAGTGATGAAGGCTACGGTGCCAATGAATTTATCGAAACCGATAAGCCTTTGGTTATTGTGACCGGCCCTGGCCCTTGCAGTGGAAAACTGGCGACGTCCCTTTCCCAAGTCTATCATGAATACAAACGCGGTGTTTTTGCCGGATATGCCAAGTTCGAAACTTTTCCGATCTGGAATCTGCCGCTAAAGCACCCGGTAAATATTGCCTATGAAGCCGCCACTGCCGATATCAAGGATTTTAACCTGATAGACCCTTTTCACCTGGAGGCTTATAATCATAAGGCGGTCAACTACAATCGCGATGTGGAGGTGTTCCCTGTTCTAAAACGAATATTGAAAAAGATTATCGGTGGAAAATCGTTTTACAAGTCCCCCACCGATATGGGCGTCAATCGCGTCGGTTTTGCCATTATGGACGATGACGCCACCCGTGAAGCGGCCAAACAGGAACTCATTCGGCGGTATTTCCGCTATCGATGCGAATATGTCATGGGATTGACCGACAAGGAAACGGTTCAGCGGGTGGAACTTTTAATCCGGGATTTAAATTTGGAACTTGAATACCGGCGGGTGGTTGAGCCGGCGCGCACGGCCGCCATAAAGGGGCAGGAGAAAGGTCGGGGCAACGAAGGCATTTTTTGCGGTGCCGCCATAGACCTCGGAAACGGCACCATCGTGACCGGCGACAATTCAAAACAGTTTCACGCGGCCTCAAGTCTTATCCTGCACGCCATCAAGCATTTGGCCGAAATCCCCGATAAGATAAAACTGCTACCGTCCAACATCGTCGATTCGGTTCTAAATCTCAAAACCAACGTGCTCAATGAAAAGACGCTTAGTCTTGACCTGATGGAAACGTTAATCGCCCTCAGCATCAGTGCGACCGTCAACCCTGCGGCCAAGCTGGCCATGGGGAAATTGGATCAACTCCACGGGTGTGAGGTTCATATGACGTATATCCCTACACCCGGGGACGAAGCCGGATTGCGACGACTCGGCGTGAACCTCACGAGCGACCCGAATTTCTCTACTAAAGATCTCTTTATCTTGTAATACACTGAAGCCACACTTTGAATGATGGCGCCACTATTTATCGCCTTGATTTGTGCGGGACTACCGTAAGCTGCCGGTCGATTTCAGAGTTACCCTGATAAAATGACGTCGTTGGCAGGGGCCATCCAGGACCTTTCACGCATTCGAGATGTTCATTGGACGGCATCAGGGGCGCCGCTGTAGGAATGCTTCCGCAAGCCCTTGATAATGCTGCTAATGAGCATCTCTGGCGGGACAGCAGTGTGAAATTTTTAGCGATGATTTTGGAAATAGACGCAGGGTGCAACGTGTCACCTGAAAATCATTCCCCCTATCGCTTTGATAGCCCTGAATATTTGCATAAAAGTTATTGCGTAGAAAAAAATTCATGAAATGTTCGCGCTAGAGGTCAATGAAATGATAAACAATTGCATTGACAATCCAACGCGAAGCGTATTTAGCTTTATATGTGCAGGGACACCACATTCCCTCGCAGCTGTCTAAGTTATATGAAGGGAACTGAACGAAACCGGATTTCGATTCAGGGAGAACGACCGGGGTGAAAAATCGTGTCTCTGCAGCAGGCCGCAAGGCCTGGTTTCGGGTCATGCCCATCCTGCGGATGTTGCTTGGTTATTCCGTGGGCCCATCACCAATACCTGAGCGCCGGCATGGCGCTCTGCAACCCATCCGATCCCATTGCCGTCGCCAGGATCCATCCTGTTGCCGGTCCAAGATTACGGTCCCGCCGGACTTATGCCCGAGACTCGTCCCCCTTTGTGACATTCAAGATACCCCGCAACCGGATCCATCCGAACTGTTTCGCTATCTTACGCGTCATGGCAATCACATCGGCGATATCAGCAAGGTCAATGATATCTTGCGGATGCCGCGGGTCCTGCTGGAAGTGGGTTGCGGCAGCGGTGAGGCGGCACGACGTATTGCCCAGCAGAATCCCGACATGGGGGTCATTGCCACTGACCTTTACGACTGCGGGCGTGATCCGGCCAATGGTTCCTATTACAGCAAGATCGCGCGACTCTGGTGCGCACGTCAGCTGCCGACCCAGCAGGATGCGCCCTCTAATCTGGTTTTCCTCAGGGCCAAGGCCGATCTGTTGCTCAGCCTGCCGGCGGCCGCCATCGATTCGATCCTGCTGATCAACCCCGAGCCCGCAGTGGGACAGGCGTTTGTCCAACTGCTCAAGGCTGAGGGGATCGCCCCGAAAATCAAACCAGGTCCGGACCAGATCGTCATCCTGCCTTATTCAAGAGAGATGGGGGTGATGGCCTGCGGCGGGTTTTCCTTTGAACACGATCCGGACTGGTCCCGTGGCTTGGGCTACATCCTGGGCAGCGGTCTTTCCTTCAGACGGGGGCTGCCGGTTCAGTGGGGGGTCGATTTGCACCGGGTGTCGGCCTATACGGGAAATTCCACCCAGCGGGAGATTTTTATTTACGGGGATACGCCCAATTGAGGGTATCGTCGCCCACCGGGCAGGACAGTTCGCACAGGCGGCAATAGGGGACTTTGAACTTGGTCGCCGTACCCATCACGGGCGACCGCAGGGCGATGGGGTTGGCCTCGTCCGCTCTCATCTGCAATTGGCAGTGGTCGCGTTGGTAGGCCCCACTGCCGAAGGCTTCACGGGGGCAGGCACTCAGGCACGGGGCGCCGCACCCCTTGCAGGGATCAAATCCTTCCAATGGCCCGGTTCCCGCCACGGGAAAATCCAACAGCAGGGCCCTCAGGCGCACCCGTGGGCCGAATTGGGGCGTGATCAGAAGATTGTTGCGTCCCATCACCCCCATCCCCGACAGGATGGCGGCATCCTTGAGGAATACACCGCTGCGCTCGACGTGATAGGGCACTTCAGAGGCTTCCACCGCATACTTTTTGCGAATCCACTTCACCAGTCGAAGACTGATGTTGATGAGCCGACGGTTGCCCAGGGTCCCACCATGCCAGTTGTCCCACCAGTCCATTTCAGGCTGGCGCGCGGGGTGCGCCAAGGCCAGGACGACCACCGTGCCAGTGCTGATCCCTTTTAGATTTAATGGCTGAACCCGGTGTGAAGGGGCCTCCCCCAGTGCTGTGATGGAGACGAGCCCGATGCGTGAGGCGCCCAGCGCAATTGCACGTTTGGCGATTTTTTGACCGTTGATACGAGCCATGGCCGGCCCCTTTGCCTGCCCACCGCGCGGATGGCCAACCAGACCGCCCGGGTCAGGCGAATGCTTCTTTGTTCAGTGGCACCCTATCCCGAATATTTCACTTTACGGGCGCGCCCGAGATGTGCCCATTGGCCGCGTTAACAGGGGCTTGCGGTACAGGTGTACAGCGGCGCCCCTGATGGCTTGCCAATGAACAGCTCGAACGCGTGAAATATTCGGGTTTGAGCTGAACATGGGTTGCATCGATTCGCAACACAATCGATTGAAAATCCTATTTCGGATAGCCTACCGGCATCACCAGCAAGGGAACACGGGCAGGGGGCAATGCCAGGTCCCGGGCGAGTTGCTGATCGTGAAACGCCCCTACAATGCCGGCTTTGAGGCCCAGGGCTTCGGCCTGGAGAAAAATATTCTGGCCCATATGGCCGGCTTCGATCCAGGCGTAGCGAACGCCGCGATCGCCGTACTTGCCGGTGATCCGGCTGTATTCAGCGGTCAGGACGAGACTGATCGGTGCCTCGGCCATCCACATTTGGCCAAGGGATGTCCTGGCAAGTTGAATTCGGCGGTCTCCCGATGCGGTCGCAGACAGCGAGTGGCCTGTCGGCTGGTAGTGATAAACGCCGGCGTGCCGTGACGCGATGCTGTTCGACCCCGTCACGACATAGATGTCCATGGGGTAGAGGGCTCCGGCGGAAGGGGCGGCGCGCTTGAAGCCGCGGTCTTCCGTAATACCGCCGGCAGCCCAAAGAAGCTGCGCCAGCGTGTCGATTCCCAGGGGCCGGTCTGCATAGGCCCGGATGGTCCTGCGGCGTTGGACGGCCTTCTCCACCGAAACGGGTCCCTCCAAGCGCGGTTGGGGCAATTGCATAAAGGCCTCCTGTTGCTTTGTCGTTTCAGCAGCAGCACCGGTTTGACGCCAGCAAACAGGTAAAATCCCGATGGTGGTGCAGCAGCGCAAAGCTTGTCGAAAGAATGTCCTGCGATTCTTTGAAAACGCCATTTTACGCGCTCCGCAGCAGGTTGTGTCCGGTAATGACGAGGATTCGGAAAACAGATGCAGGCATGGGTTGCCGGTTTCAATCCGTGTCAGGAAGAAGATATCGGATCCGGGAGGAATCGTGTTGGAAAAGTTATCTCCGTAGGATTAAATTTATCGATATCGAGGATCATTGTCAATCATCGTATGGGCATAGCGGTAAGGCCCGGTGGTGATCATGCCGCTTACGGTTAACATCTTATTGTCGGAACCCAAAATATAGGTGATGGTTGAAAAGGAAAAAAAGTTGGGTTAATGTCCCTCTCACCAGAAACCATCTCAAAAAAGCCTTTTCGCCCGCTATCGGCGTTGTGCCTTCGCGTTAACATTCCTAAGCCAGGAGGAAAAATGAAGAAATTGTGCGCGTTGTTTGTCGGACTTTTATTCCTGTTGATCTATGTGAATCCGGGTTTTTGCCAGGAGTCGATCGAAATTCAGAAACCGGAGAAGGCGGCAGACTTTTCGTATCAATTCATCGCGCCGGGGAAACTGCTCATTTCGGCTTCGGACAATGGGGGCGAACCCTTGCGGGATCTCACGGCCGAAGATTTTGTCTTCCTGCGCAAGGGCAAGCCGGCCAAAATCCTCGGGGTCGAAACCCTCGAAACCAGCCAGGACGTCAGTCTCAATATCGTGCTGGTGGTGGACAACTCCGCCAGCATGAAACAGCGGCGGGCCGTGCAATCCATTCTCAAAGCCATGGAGAATATCTACACCATCATGCGGCCCATCGACAACATCACCATGATCGTTTTCAACGATGACAAAACCCGGGACTTCGGCGGCAAACCCCTGCACGTCACCGTAAAGCAGTCCAACCAACCCGATGAACTGAGGGCCTTCCTCGAAGCGAGTTTCGACAGCGGGCTGACCGCCAAAACCGTCCTTTACGAAGGCATGCTGGCCGGCCTGGACCTGATTGGCCGGATGCCGGAAGAAAGCCACAAATTCATGGTGATTTTCACCGACGGGGAAGATATCAACAGTGCCTACCCGGAAGATGCGGTTCGCAAAGCGGCCCAGGATATTGCCAAGCTCGAGGTGTATGGCATCGACTACATGCCCGGCAGCCGGATGGATCCCTTCCTGAAATCATTTACACAAGATCATGACGGTAAAACCTGGAAAGCCACTACTGCCGCCGAACTTGAGCCGATCTTTCAGGCCGTTTCATCCAAATTGCTCTACCGCTATGTGGTGGACTACCAGTTTCTGTTTCCGCCCACCGGCCGTCTCGCCATGGGCGCGGACACCATGCGCATCGAAGAGATCACCACCATCGACAGCGCCCCCCTGTTGAACTATGTGTATTTTGCAGAGGGGGAAAGCAGCATCGACGCACGCTACATGCGGTTTCAGGATCAGGGGCAGACCCAATCTTTCAAAGAGGAGGCGTTGCGGGGCACTAAGGAGAAATATGCCAATCTTTTGAATATCATTGGTTTGCGGTTGCGTGCCAACCCGGAGGCCCAGATTACGCTGGTGGGGTGCAACGCCAATTACGGCGACGAAAAAGGGCGCAAGGATCTCTCCCGGGCCCGTGCCGAGAAAGTTAAAGCTTACTTGCAGTACATATGGGGCATCGATCCGGCCCGCATGGCAGTGGAGGCACGCAACCTGCCGGAAGTACCCACTTCGGGCCGCAGCCCGGAAGGACGGGAGGAAAACCAGCGGGTGGAAATCCGATCCGAAGATGACGCTATCCTGGACGTGGTCCGCAGCACCTATGTGGAGGCGCACAGCGATCAGGAAGGATTGACCGTTCAGCCCGTCGTGGCATCCGAGCATGGCATTGAAAGCTGGCGCCTGGCCGTTCTGGCCGACGGCCAGCCGATTTTCACCCAGAAGGGGAATGGTGCCCTCGACGCAGAAATGATTCTCGCGGACGAGGCCCTGACACCGACGGCCCTGTCACAGTATGGCCAGCTGACCGCCGAACTGGAAGTGGTGGATGTGGAAAACCAGGCCCTGACGCTGACATCCGGGCCCCTGACCATCGAGTTCATCCAGAGGGAAACCCAGCAGGCCCGCAACCTGGGGTATCGTGTACAGGAAAAATATGCCCTGATCCTGTTTGACTTCGACAGCGACACCATCAAGGAGCGCAACGCCTCGGTGGTGGCAACCATTGTCGACCGCATTCGCCAATTCCCCGAGGCCAAAGTGGGCATTGTCGGCCATACGGATAACATCGGCAAGGAAGCGTACAATCTCAAGCTGTCCGAACGCCGTGCCCAAGCAGTTTACGACCAGATCATGGCGGCTTTGGGGGATGATCCCTCGGAGACTGTTACCCACATGGGAATGGGGCCTTTTGACCCGCTCTACGGAAACGGGCTGCCGGAAAACCGGGCCCTGAACCGGACGGTGACGGTGACGCTGGAGTACGAACAGAAGGAATAGCGGTGGACCGCTAACCGCGTGATTGAAAAGAGCACCCGCTTCGGTGATACGGAGCGGGTGCTATGTTTTATTTGGTCCAGAAAACCTGGTCCTCTGGGGCAGGTCAGAGATAATTGGCTCCGCCGTAATCGTCGTATAGGAATTCAGGCGTCAGAATCCAGAAGTCAGAATAAGGTTTTCGCCTTCGGCGCATTCGATCTTTTTCAAAAGACGGAGCGAAGCGACATCAAAATCCTTCTGGCTCCTGAATTCTGTCTTCTGACGCCTATTGTTTCTCGTGATTGCAGCATCCCCCCTTCCAGGGGCAACCCAAAGCCGGGTCCTCCGGGCCCGGATATATACTCGCAATTCCGACGTAAGCTGGACGCTAATGAAATCGGTAAGTTAGAGGTTGCGGACCAGGCCCATTATGAAGACGGCTTGGGCAGAAAAACGATCAGCAGGGTCACGCCGCATACCGCGCTGAGAGCCGATCCGGCCATGACCCCGACCTTGGCGGCATCCAGGATATCGCCGCTCAATGCCAGGCTGGAAATGAACAACGCCATGGTAAAGCCGATGCCGGCCAGGAAGCCGCCGCCCAGGATGGCGCCCCAGTTGACGCCCTCGGGGAGACGGGCGATACCGGCTTTAACCGCGAGCCAGCTGAAGAGTAGAATGCCTACCGGTTTGCCCACAAACAAGCCCAGCGCCGTGGCCACCGCCACAGGGTTGAGGATATCGGCGAGTTGGACCGGCACACCGGCGTTGGCCAGGGCGAACACCGGCATGATCAGAAACCCCACCCAGGGATGCAGGTCCGTCTCGTGGCGTTCCAGGGGGGATAGGCTTTTGCGGGTGGCCTGCTCCATCTGGCGCAGCATGGCGTAGCGCTGGCCCGAACTCCATCCATCGCCCATCAGAAAGTGACGCGTCTTGCTGACGATGGTTTCCAGGCGGCTTTCGCTGATCCAGGACTGGGTGGGCATCAGTAGACCGAAGATCACACCGGCAATCGTGGCATGGATGCCGGATTCGTGAAAGGCCAACCAGGTCAATACCATCACGGCGTAATAGAGGGGTTGGGTGCGGATACCGACTTTCATCATCAGCGGAAGGGCGGCGATGCCAAGGGCCCCCAGTCCGAGGGCGATCATGTTGAGGCTTTCGGTATATCCGATGGCGATGACCAGAATGGCGCCAATATCGTCGGCAATGGCCAGGGACAGCAGCAGAACGCGCAGGCTGCCGGGAATCCTTTGGCCCAATACCGCCAGGCATCCCACCACGAAAGCAATGTCCGTGGCCATGGGGATACCCCATCCCCGTGCGCCCGGCTCCCCCCACTGCAGGGCCAGGTAGACACCGGCCGGAACCACCATGCCGCCGATGGCGGCGCTGATGGGCAGCACCGCCTGTCGCAGGTCTTGGAGTTCGCCCATCACCAGCTCACGTTTGACTTCCAGGCCGATGACGAAAAAGAAGATTGCCATCAACCCATCGTTGATCCAGTGCTGCAGGGAATGGTCCATCTGGAAGCCACCCAGGCCGAAGGACAGGCGGGTCTTCCAGATTCCCAGGAAGCTCTCGGCCGTAGGCAGATTAGCCAGGGTCAGGGCCACCACCGTTGCCGTCAGCAGAACAACGCCGCTGGCGGCTTCGATGTGCAAAAAGCGCTTCAGGGGATCGACGATGCTGTCGATGGGTTCCTTGGGCAGAAGGTCTTCGGTTGAATGATGCGCTTGGGCCATAAATTCGCCTTCCTTCTGTTTTAGTAGACTTTACGGTGTGAAAATCCCCGCCCCAATACGTTGAATGTTCTTTCAATGATAACGAAGGCGTCCGGGTCAATATCGAAAACGATTTCTTCCAGGCGTTTCAGCTCAAAATTGTTCAGCACCGTCATGACAATTTTGCGGCGTTTGCGGGTATAGGTTCCGCGTCCGTATAGAAACGTCCCGCCGCGTCGGAGCCGCGTGTTGACGGCCGCGGCAATCGCCTGGGAGGCTTCGGAGATGATGAAGACGATTTTGCGCTGGTTGAAAATCGTCAGGACATGGTCCAGGACCTGGGCGGTTACGAAACTCATCACCAGGGAATAGAGCACCCGGTCGACCTCGATAATGCCCAGGCTGAAACCGAACAGCACCAGATTGAATCCGAAAAAAAAAGTTCCCATGCGGAGATTGAATTTTTGGTTCAGGAATACGGCAATGACATCGTTGCCACCGGAGGACCCCAGTGAATGCAGGGTTACACCGGCGCCTGTGCCGATAATGGCCCCTCCGGCGATGGCCGCCAGCATGTGATCGTGGACGGGGAAGGTAAAGGGTATCAAGTCGATGGCCACGGAGAGCGTTGCCATGCCGTAAATGCTGTAGAGAAAAAAACGCCGGCTGATAAACAACCAGCCGACAATAAAGATGGGAACATTGATGATGAAATACCAGATGCCGGGCGTGAGCCAATTGGTCCAGTAGTACAGCAGGAGGCAGAGGCCGGTCATGCCGCCGGAGATAAACTCGTGGGGCAGGGCCACGGCCTTGACGCCAACCGCAAAAATGAAAGATCCGGCCGTTATCAGAAAAAGGTTCCAGGGTATCGTGTAGGTTTGCAGTCGTTTTTGGATAACCATCCCGTTTGCCATACCGCCTTTGTCGTGGGGCGAAACCCGCGATTGAATGTTCTGCCAGATGCTGATTGGCAAAAGACCGTTAGTGTGTCGGCCGCCGGCCGGTGGCCGGGCGGCAGTACCGAATTCCTTGCGGTAAAACCGCAGCCGTCCCTTCTACAGGGTGCAACACCCGGGATCAATACAAAAAAAAGCCTTATGCCGGGTCGAACAGTGACCTACCGCGGTGTACAGGCGCCGAACAGGACAAAACCGCTCAACGGGTCGGAAACCGCAATCACGGCGTCGCCATTGGCCTCGGTGATGCTGACCGACCAGCCGCGCCCGTTCTGGGCGCCCTGCAGAATCAGAAGACCTTCCTGCCGGGTCATACGCTGGATCTCGGAGCGCCGCTCTTCTTCGGCATCACCGATTTCACTGATCTCTTTTGCCTTGAAATCGACTTCAAAAAATCGGGGGATGCGTGCATCCCGCGGCGACACTTTCTCGCAGTCGCCACCGGGGTGGCACTCGATCACATCGATAATCGCGATCAGCAGGGGGCGGCTGCCGTCAAAATCCGCGGCCATGCCGGCGGTGGGCACCATCAGGGCGGCAAGGGCGATAAGACCAAACGCAAGAATATTTCGAGACGTCATCGTGTACTCCTTTCAGCCTGAATCATTTGTTTTGGATTCCATTGGGCGTCCGTCCGGGAACAGGACGCGCGTTGGAAACTATTTGACGGTGTAGCCTTTGCCTTCGAGACAGGCCGAATAGGCACGGTTATAGGCGCTGCGGCTCTGGGAATACTGGCGGGCCTGGTCCTGCTCCCACTGTTTCTGGTTGTGTTCCTCCCGCCGGCGTTGGTCACCACGCCGCATGCCGCCTAAAAGACCGCCGGATGCGGCCCCAATGGCCGCCCCTTTGCCGGCATCACCCGCGATGGCGCCGGCGGCAACCCCCACCAGGGCCCCGCGGGCCGCTCCCTGCACCACGCCGCCCTGGGGCGCTTCCTTCTTAGGCGGCGGTGCCGTGGCCGTGGGCGGTGCCATGGGGTCGAACCCCGTTTCATTTTTGGCCCAGTTGTAGCAGGAAAACTTGTCCTGCTCCATCTGGTCATTGCTCTGACCCTGGGCCGGAAATACGATCAACTCCTGGGCCGCGAGGGGACCGATTGCCAGGATGACGAGACACGTGGAAATGATGGTCAGGAATGAAACACGCATGCTTTGCCTCCTTTGGTCATAACCTACATTTAAATAAATGCCGAAGCGCTGTTTGCGTTCAATACGGATCGTTGCGGCATGGGGCGTTAAATCTTTTCATGGGATGACACGGGTACGATGTCGGCCCGGGGGGGGTACACCCATACCAGCGACAGACAGTATGACCGATTTCCTATGGCGTTATCAGGGGAAGTAAACCTGGGTGCGCCCAGAGGAGGCGCACCGTTTTCAGGCCCTATTAGGATAAGGGTCCCGGCGGACAAGGTCAATCATTTTGTGTGGATTAGCGTCATGTCCGCGCCCCCTAACCCGGATATTTCATGAGATGTTCGGGCTAGCGTGTTTGGCGGGTAAGCATCCGGTCAATCAGGGCGTCTTTCTCATGCCAGAAAGCGTGGACCCATTCCTGGAAGTCCCGGCGGTATTGCGGATCGTCGGCATAGCGGCCATGGATCAGGTGCCCCGGGACCGTATCCTCCCGGATGTGCACGGTAACCCGCTTGACCTTGCCGCCCAGATAGGCCCAGAAGTTGGTGATACCTTCGGGATAGACAATGGTCACGTCCAGGACCCGGTCGATGCGACCTTCCATGGCATCGATGGCCAGCGCCAGGCCGCCGCTTTTCGGCCGCAGGAGGTGACGAAAAGGGGCGCTCTGCCGATGGTGCTTTTCCGGGGTAAAACGGGTGCCTTCGATGAAGTTCCAGATGGCCACCGGCCGAAACCGGTATTTTCGGCAGGACTGGCGCGTGGTCTCAAGATCGATGCCGCGCTTTTCGGGGTGACGGGCGAGATGCCGTCGGGAAAACCGTTTCATGATGGGGTAGTCCAGGGCCCAGAGGGCCGTGCCGATAATGGGCACCCAGAACATTTGCTGTTTGGCAAACACCACCGGAAAAGAAACCCGATCGGTCAGCGCCTTCAGCAGGACCGGGATATCGGCCCAGGACCGGTGGTTGATGGTGACGAGGTACCACTGCTCGCGACTCAGTTCGCCGGTCTGCCGGATGTCCCAGGCAATGTTCAGGAAGCGGTCCTGAATCAATAGTACGCCCCGGATCCAGCCTTTCACCAGGCGGATCAGCCCTCTGGTGCAAGCGGTTTTCCAGGCCGCCGGCCTTGCGCACAGCTTGACCAGGGCCAGCAGGTGGATGGGCGTGCCCCAGAAGAGGGTGTTGGCGGCGATCACCGTCGTAATGGCGCATGCTTTGAGGTGAGACGTCCATGTCGTCAGCATGTCAAAATCCGTCCGTGGTAAAAAATGCCCATCATGGCGTGTTTTGACTTACCCTGCCTTTTACCATATTATCGCCCGGATTCAAAAGACGGGCGCGCCATGGGCAACCGTGCGCCTTCAGCGCCCAAACGTCATCCTGCCTGGCCTGTTGAGCGTCAGCCTGGGAAACAGAAAGGATTCAACCGATTCATGGATGAACAAGTCAGTGCCGTTCTCGACCGATTCGAGGCCCTTAACACCATTCCACGCTGTTCCAAAAACGAAGCCCAAGTGGCCGCCTGGTTGATGGACTGGGCCCGGGACAAGGGCTATGCCCATCGCAGTGACCCGGCCGGCAATCTGGTGGTCCAGGTGCCGGCTTCCCCGGGTCGGGAAGATCGCCCCGTGGTGATCCTGCAGGGTCACATGGACATGGTTTGCGAGAAAACACCGGAATCGACGCATGATTTCGAGCGGGATCCGATTCGGGTCATTCGTGACGGGGATTGGGTTCACGCCGACGGCACGACGCTGGGGGCCGACAACGGAATTGCGCTGGCCATGGCAATGGTGCTGGCCGAGGATGACACCATCGATCATCCCCCCCTGGAACTTCTTTTTACCGTGGATGAGGAAAGCGGCCTGATCGGCGCCAACAAGCTCGATGCCGCGCTGATCGAAGGGCGCATTCTGATCAATATCGACTCCGAAGACGAGGGGGTTTTCACCATTGGCTGCGCCGGCGGCGAAGAGACCCTCATGCGCCTGCCCGTGGCCTACGACGCGTTGCCGCCGGAGTTCAAATACGCCCGGATCACCATCGGGGGGCTGCGCGGGGGGCACTCCGGTGTGGATATCCACAAGCCGCGGGCCAATGCCAATCGCCTTCTGGGGCGCCTGCTGAGGCCTCTTTTGGCGTTAAAAGATGTTGCTTTGATTTCCTGTTCGGGCGGGTCGGCTCACAATGCGATTCCGCGGGATGCCGCCGCTTTTCTGGCCTATCACCCGGCGAGGGAATCGGAAGTCCGTGGCGTGGTCACGGATTGTGAACGGATTTTTAAGGAAGAGCATGACGCTGTCGAACCCAATCTCCTGGTTCGCTATGAAGATTCCCAGGAAGTGCCCGCCGGGCGCATGCTGGTCGCCGACAGCGCCGCCAAGATGGTGCGGCTGTTGAATGCCCTGCCCCATGGGGTTCACGGCATGTCCACCCGGGTGGCCGGGTTGGTGGAAACGTCCTGCAACCTGGCCATCATCCGGATCAAAAAAGATGCGTTCGAGGTGATCAGCAGCCAGCGCAGCAGCGCCATGTCGCGGCTTGACGAATTGACGGCGCGGGTTACCGCGGTGGCGGAACTGGCGGGTGCATCGGCCACCCGGATGAACCATCATCCGGCCTGGGCGCCGGATATGGCGTCCACCCTGCTGGCGCGCTGCCGCGAGGTGTACCGTGACCTGTTCAACAGGGAGGCCGTGGTAGAAGTCATCCACGCCGGTCTGGAATGCGGCCTGATCGGCGACAAGGTGCCGGGGATGGAGATGATTTCCATCGGTCCCGACCTGCGCCACCCCCATTCGCCGGACGAAAAACTCAATGTGACTTCCGTTGGGAAGGTTTACGTGTTTTTGGCCCGGCTGCTGGCGTCTTACTAGAACCTGCTAAGGTTTTAATCACTCGGGTGCTCAGAGATATTTTTCTCAAAGGGCTTCTTCATTTTCTTTCTCGTGAAAAGAAAACGAAGCAATCACGCCTATCCGTAAATCGGCGTGACAGGCTTCAAACGCCCGTGCCCCGCGTATCCTGCGCGTCGTCCAACCGGCCAATGAAGCGACGCCTCATGCCGCCATGCGGCGTTATAACGTTTGCTCGGGTGCTCATCCCGCCGTCAGCGGGACTGCGCGCCTCGCTTCACGTGATGCCTTGCCTGGCAGCATGATGCTTGCTGCATCGGTCGGTTGAAGCAGCCGGACTCGCTTGTCCGCTGAAGGTTGACCGCAGGCGGATCCGCCCCGCCGATGCTCGGCGCGGGACAATGGGAAAACCAAAATCAAAAGCTACCAACGGATTGCAAACCTTTCGTGGGGGCTACCTGAGGATACCATTTCTGTAGGCGTATCCTATCCGGGATGATGCCGCGCCCTAGCTTAGCCCGGCTAAAGGGCGCGGTAGGTTTCTTTCAGATCTTCCACCAGCCGTCCGAAATGGGTGATGGCCTGGGCCACCGGTTCCGGGGAGCGCATGTCCACGCCGGCCTCCGCCAGTTCGTCCAGGGGAAAGCGGCTGCCCCCCAGGGTCAGGAAACGCAGGTAGTCCTCGCAGGCCCCTTCTTCACCCCCCATCACCCGGTTGGCCAGGGCAATGGCCGCCGAAATCCCCGTGGCGTATTTATAGACATAGAAGGCCGAATAAAAATGGGGGATGCGCAGGCATTCCAGCGTCAGGGCCTCGTCGATGACCAGATGGTCTCCGAAATGGATTTCCAGAAGCTCCCGGTAGGTGCCGGTGAGCGCCTGCAGCGTCAGGGGCTCATGGGCTTCGGCCATGGCATGGACCCGCCGTTCGAACTCGGCGAACATGGTCTGGCGGAAGAGGGTGCCCCGGATATTGTCGATTTCCCGGTTGAGGATATAGGCCCGCATGCGTGCATCGTCCCGGTAGCGTTTCAGCAGGTGGGCGCTCAGCAGGGTTTCGTTGAAGGTCGACGCCACTTCCGCCACGAAAATGGTGTAGCCGTGATACACATAGGGCTGGTTGCGGCAGGACAGGTGGGAGTGCATGGAGTGGCCGGCTTCGTGAATCAGGGTATACAGGCTGTTGATATTTTCGCGGTCGTAGTTCAGGAGGATATAGGGGGGCGAATCATAGCACCCGGATGAATAGGCCTCGCTGCGCTTGCCCCGGTTTTCGTAGCGGTCCACCCATCCGCCCGACAGACCTTTCTCCAGGACGCTGGTGTAGGCCGTTCCCAGGGGTGCCAGCGCCTCGATGCAGGTCGCCACTGCTTCTTCATAGGGCATGTCAAAGGACACGTCTCCGACGATGGGAACGTAGGTGTCGTAAAAATGCAGGTCCTCGAGGCCCAGGGCTTCCCGGCGAAAATCGAGATAGGCAAAGAGGGGGGCCTGGTTGGTTTTGACGGTATCCAGCAGGTTGTCATAGACCGCCAGGGGGATGTCGTCCCCGAACAGGGCGGCATCGCGGCAGGTCGGGTGGTTGCGGCTGCGGGCGTAGAACAGGTCGGCTTTGACCGAACCGGCCAAAGCGGCCGCGATGGTATTCCGGTGGTTTTCGTAGGCCGCGTAATACTGGAAAAAGGCCTTGCGCCGCATATCGCGCTCGGGATGCTGCAGAAAGGTGGTAAAGTTGCCGTGGCTCAGCTCGATGTCACCTTTGGCCTCATCGGTGATGGTGCCGAAGGAGAGGTCCACGTTGTCGAGCTGGCCGAACACCTGGGAGGCGGTCTGGGCCATTTCGCGGCTCATGGCCAGCATTTCCTCCATGGGGCCGGTCAGGGTATGGGGCCGGTGACGCAGGATTTTTTCCAGATGGAAGCGATAGTCGGCGAGGTCGGCGCTGTCCCTATAGGCCTGCATGGTTTCTTCGGGAATGGCCATGATTTCCGGCCGCATGAAGCTGGAGAGTTCCGAGGCCCGGGTGTAGATGCTCACGGCCCGCTGGTACATGGCCAGATAGACCTGGTTGGACTTGTCTTCGTCATTTTTCAGGTGGGCGTAGGTGTAGAGGCGTTCGAGCCGGCGGGAGAGATCCAGATCGAAGGTGACGGCGGCCTTGAGGGTCTCCAGGGATTCCCCCAGGCGTCCCCGGAAGGTGTCGTAGCCGGACAATTCCGACTCCAGGCGATCATAAAGGGCCTGCCAGGCGGTGTCGTCGCCGAAAAGGGGGGTCAGGTCCCATTTGTGCTCCTGCGGTATGGCGCTGCGGTCGGGGATGGTGCGTGCGGTCATGGTTTCTCCTTGCGGCCTCAACGGCCGACTTGACACTTTGGTGATGAGTCGTCTATAGCGGGGACGTCAGATGACGCCATCCGTCGATGGGCGGCGTCTCGTTTCAGGAAGCGGCAGGCCGCCGCTTCGCCACCCTCTTGAACAGGAATAGTGAACCATAGCATGGAATTTTCTCCCCTGGAAGCCATTTCACCCGTGGACGGCCGCTATCGCCGGGCAGTTCAGGACTTGTCCGCTTTCTTTTCGGAAAGCGCTCTCATCCGGTATCGGGTGCGCGTGGAAATCGAGTATTTCATCGCCCTGTGCCAGCTGCCCCTGCCGCCTTTGGCCGGGGTCGATGCGGGGCAGTTTGAGGGCTTGCGGGGAATCTACCGTGATTTCCGCCTGGAGGATGCCGAAGCCATCAAGGGGATCGAGCGGAAGACCAATCACGACGTCAAGGCGGTGGAATATTTTCTAAAGGATCAATTCGAAGCCCGGGGCCTGGATGCCAGCAAAGAATTCATCCACTTCGGCCTGACCTCCCAGGACATCAACAACACGGCCGCCCCCCTGGCCTTGAAAGAGGCCTGGGAGGCCGTGGTGCAGCCCCTCTATCAGCAGGTGATCGACGGTTTGAAAGCACGGGCCGAGGAATGGCGGGGCGTGTCCATGCTGGCCCGCACCCACGGCCAGCCGGCATCGCCCACACGGCTGGGCAAGGAGATCTATGTCTTCGTCGAGCGTCTGGAGCGCCAGATGGGCCTGCTTGCGGCCGTACCCTTCGGGGCCAAATTCGGCGGCGCCACCGGCAATTTCAATGCCCATCATATCGCCTATCCGGATGTGGACTGGGCGGCCTTCGCCGATCGCCTGGTCAATGACGTCCTGGGGCTGAATCGCTGCCGGGTCACCACCCAGATCGAACACTACGACAATCTGGCGGCCTTCTGTGACGGCCTGAAGCGCCTCAACACCATCCTGCTGGATTTCGATCGGGATGTCTGGACCTACATCTCGATGAATTATTTCCGTCAGAAGATCAAGGCCGGCGAGGTGGGTTCCTCCACCATGCCCCACAAGGTCAACCCCATCGATTTCGAGAATTCCGAGGGCAATCTGGGCGTGGCCAATGCCCTCTTGGAGCACCTGGCCGCCAAACTGCCCATTTCACGCCTGCAGCGGGATCTCACCGATTCCACCGTGACCCGCAATATCGGTGTCCCACTGGCCCATATCGTCATTGCCGCCAAGTCGCTGCTGCGGGGACTGGACAAACTGCTCCTGGACGACGCGGCCATCCGGGCCGACCTGGAAGCCAACTGGGCCGTGGTGGCCGAGGCCATCCAGACCGTGCTCCGCCGGGAGGGCTATCCCCAACCCTACGAAGCCTTGCGGGATCTGACCCGCACCAATGTCCACATCGATCAGGCCGCCCTGACCGCTTTCATCGACGGGCTGGACATCGGGGCGGATCTCAAAGACGAGCTCAAAGCCATTACCCCCTGGAATTATACCGGGATTGTCAGCTTTTAAGTTGAAATTCAGTTTAACCCGGTCATGTCATACACATAGTTCAAGAGCCGAACCGAAACCCTCAGAATCGAGGGGCCGGAGAAGGTTCCTCCGTTCCAACCGATTGTCTTCAAAGGCGTTACTTTTCTTTCACGGGAAAGAAAAGTAACCAAAAGAAACCGCCCGTGCCCCGCTTGACCCTGCGCGTCGTCGGAGCGGCCGGAGCGCGCGGAAACTCGCCTGCCTTCGCTTGGGCTTCGGCGGGCTCAGACAGTCCGCGCGCTTTTTCCGTCCGCCCCGCCGATGCTCGGCGCGGGACAAAGGGATTGACGGCAGAGGCCGCGAAGGAAGCCCATAACCCAAAAGGAGGCGCTATGAAGAAGAAAGTCTTCCCACTTTTTATCTTGTTTGTGCTCCTAACCGTTCTATCATCTTGTGCAGAAAAACCATCGGATACAAAGGTTGCCGAGCTTGAAGAAACGATAGCCCAATTGAAGCAAGAAAACGAAGATCTGAAACGACAGGTTCTTGATCTTCAGAAAAAAATTGAGCAACTTACGGCGGCTGCCCCTAAAAATCCGGACACCTTTGTTTTCGCCACCTATGGTACCCTGCGCACCCTGGATCCTTGCGTGGCCTATGACACCACCTCCTCCCAGCGGCTCTGGAACATCTACGAGCCGCTGATTTTTTTCGATGGCGGCCATACGGACAAGTTCAAACCTCTCCTGGCCACGGCGGTGCCTTCCCTCGAGAACGGCGGCATCTCGGCCGACGGCAAGACGTATACGTTCACCATCCGCAAAGGGGTCAAATTCCATGAGGGGCAGACCCTGACCCCCGAGGACGTGGTCTACAGCTTCAAGCGCAACATGATGGCCGATCCGGACGGGGGGCCCATGTGGATGCTGCTGGAAGCGCTGACCGGGGAAGGCTCCACCCGCGACAAGGACGGCAAACTGATCCCCGGCATCATGGAGAAGATCGACCAGTGCGTGGCGGCCAAGGGCGACCAGGTGATCTTTCAACTGCCCAACCCCTACCCGCCCTTCATGGGGATTCTGGCCTATTCCTCCTCGGTAGTGATGAGCAAGGCATGGTGCGTTGCCAACGGCTGCTGGGACGGCACCCTGGCCACGGCGGCCAAGTTCAACAATCCGGCGCCGGGGCACGAGCCCCTGCTGAAAATCACCAACGGCACCAATGCCTACAAAATGAAGTCCTGGGAGCCCAACAAGCAGTTCGTTTTCGAGCGTTTCGACGGCTACTGGGGGGAACCGGCCAAGATCAAGACCGCCATCGTCAAGTACGTCAAGGAGTGGAGCACGCGCAAGCTCATGCTGCAGAACGGCGACGCCGACCGGGTGACCGTGGACAATCCCTACGTGCCCGAGGTCAAGGCCATGAAGGGGCTGACCTTTTTTGAAATACCGCAGCTTTCCGTGACCATGGCCTTTTTCTGCCAGAAGATCAATCCCACCGGCAATCCCAATATCGGCAGCGGCAAACTGGACGGCGACGGCATCCCGCCGGACTTCTTCAGCGATATCAACGTGCGCAAGGCGTTTCTGCACGCCTTCGACCGGGCCACCTATGCCGAGGATGTGTTCAACGGCCTGGTGGTCATGCCCACGAGTCCGAATATCGAGGGCCTGGCGTTTCACAAGGACGTGCCGGTCTACGCCTTCGACCTGACCCAATCCGCGGCATACATGCAGAAAGCCTTTGGCGGCCAGTTGTGGGAGAAGGGCTTCAAGATGATCATCACCCACAACACGGGCAACGAGATGCGCGAAGCGGCGGCCATCATGCTTGCGGAAAACATCATGTCCCTCAATCCCAAGTTCCGGATCGAGGTCCGCAACGTGGAGTGGAAAGACTACCTGGTCAAATACCGCAACTACATGTATCCGCTCTTCCTGATCGGGTGGGGCGCGGATTATGCCGATCCGCACAACTTCGTCTATACCTTTATGCATTCCAAAGGCGTCTACGGCCGCTACATGGCCTACCAGAACGACGAGGTGGATCGCCTGTGCGACGAGGGCATCGCCACCATCGATCCGGCCCAGCGGGGCAACGTTTACGCCCGGCTGCAGGATCTCTTCTACGAGGAAGCCATTGCGGTGCCCCTCTACCAGCAGATCGTGGTGCGGGCCTATCGGGACTGGGTCAAGGGCTACACCCCCAACCCCATGCTGATGGATGCCAACGAGATGTTGATGGAGGTTTGGAAAGAGTAAGGAGGTCCGTTGGACCGGGAGATGCATTCGACCGACGACGGATTTTTTCGGTTGGGTAAGTTCTCTGTCGACCCACTGATAAATGGGTTTGTTACTTTTCTTTCACGGGAAAGAAAAGTAACCAAAAGAAACCGCCCGTGCCCCGCTTGATCCTGCGCGTCGTCGAGACGGCCGGAGCGCGCGGAAACTCGCTCGCCTTCGCTTAGGCTACGGCGGGCTCAGACAGTCCGCGCGCTTTAATCCGTCCGTCCCGCCGATGCTCGGCGCGGGACAATGGGAGAATCAAGACCAAAAGCCTCAAAACCGTTTATTACGGGAGCCTATGCTCACCTACATTCTCAGGCGGTTTTTCTTTCTGACCTTCGTGCTTTTCGGCGTGTCGGTGCTGCTGTTCGGCATTTTGATGACTTTCAGCCCCGAGCGCCGGGCGGCCGCCTATGTCACCACGCCCCAGCAGGCCAAAGATATCCCCCGGATCATCCAGCAGTTCGGCCTGGACGATCCGTTTTACGTCCAGTACGTGCGCTGGATCAAGGAAGTCAGCCGGGGCAACATGGGCTGGTCCCTGGTGGCGGCCCGCCCGGTGGGGGAGGCCTTCTGGCGCTATTTTCCCATCACCCTGGAGATGAACCTCTACGCCGCCCCCATCGTCATTTTCCTGGGGATATGGCTGGGTTCCGTCTCGGGCATTCACCGGGACAGCTGGATCGATCACAGTACACGCATATTCGCCATCATCGGCTGGTCCCTGCCCACCTTTCTCTTCGCCCTGGTGCTGTTGATGGTCTTCTACGGGTATTTCCAGATGTTCTCCCCCGGAGTGCTGAGTGACGCACTGGCCATGTCCATCATCGATCACCCGGACCAGTACACGGCCTACACCGGCATGCTGACCATCGACGGCCTGCTGAACGGCCGGCTGGATATCGCCCTGGATGCCCTGCATCACCTCGTTTTGCCGATACTGACCTATGTGATCGTGGTGGTGGCCCTCAACATGCGGGTCATGCGCTCCGGCATCATAGAGGAATTGTCCAAGGACTACGTGCTGACCGCCCGGGCCAAAGGGGCCGACCGCCGGACGATTCACTACAGGCACGCCCGGCGCAATGCCCTCCTGCCGGTGGTGACCGTGGCCGGACAACTGGTGGCCATGTCCATGGAGGGCAGTATTGCCGTGGAAGTCGTCTATAACCGGCAGGGCATCGGCTGGTGGCTGGCCGAATCCGCCACGCAGCTGGACATGCCGGTGCTGATGTGCATCTGCCTCTTCATGGGCGTGGTCTTCGTGGTCACCAACCTGACCATCGACATTCTCTACGCCTATATCGATCCACGCATTCGGTTGAATTGAGCACGGGATACCATGGATAACACCCATCCGCGCCTGCGCGAACTGAAATACACCCTCTACCGGATATTCCGGAACCCGTCGGCCATCATCGGGTTCACCCTGCTGGTGTTCTTCATCGGGGTGGCCGTGCTGGCCCCCGTGCTGGCGCCGCCCAAATATGCCCACAACCCCTACCAGATGCCCCACAAGGGATTCTCACCGACGCCCAAACCGCCGAGTGAAAAGGCCATTTTCGGCACCACGTCGGGCCAGTACGACATCTACTACGGCGTTGTGTGGGGCACCCGTACGGCCTTCAAGATCGGCCTGTTCGTGGTGGTCATTTCCGGCCTTTTCGGGGTGGGGCTGGGGGCGGTTTCCGGGTATTACGGCGGGTGGCTGGACGAAGCCCTCATGCGGGTGACCGATATCATGTGGGCCATCCCCACCCTGGTGCTGGCCATGGCCATCGTGGTGGCCTTCGGCCGGGGTCTCGACAAGGTCATGATCGCCCTGGCGCTGATTCAGTGGCGCTGGTACGTGCGGGTCATCCGTTCGGAAATTTTAACCTTGCGGGATCAGGATTTCGTCCAGGCGGCCCGGGTCATGGGCGTGTCCGATTTCAAGATCATCCGGCGCCATATCCTGCCCAATGCCATCTATCCGGTCCTGATTATGGCCTCCATGGACATGGGGTCCATGGTCATCACGGCCTCGTTCATGAGCTTTGTCGGGCTGGGGTCGCCCAAGGGATATGCCGACTGGGGCCAGATGGTGGCCCTGGCCCGCAACTATATCGTGGGGCCCCCGGACGACCCCCTGCGGTTCTGGTATACCATCGCGATTCCGGGGGCCTGCATCATCCTGTTTGTCCTGGCCTGGAATCTGATCGGCGATGCCCTGCGGGATGCGTTCGATCCCAAGCTGCGACGGCGGTGATTAGGGAGGGGGCGGAAGATTCAAGGATTCGAGGGGCCGAGGGTCCAAGGCGTCGAGTGAAATGCGGCAACAGCACCAAACTTGAACCCTTGAAACCGGGAATGCTGGACCCCTTTTAGCAGCATAATTTGGAGAACGGCCGAAACAGAACCCACTAACGCCACGATTTGAAAAAGACGCATACGGAGATAAATTCCCGAAGATGACGCCCCTGATCCGGACGGAAAACCTGGTGACCAATTTTTACACCTACGAGGGGGTGGTGCGGGCCCTCAACGGGGTCAGCCTGGTGGTGGATCACGGCACCACTTTCGGGCTGGTGGGGGAGTCCGGATGCGGCAAGAGTGTGGCCGTGCGCTCCATGATGCGCATCATCCAGGAACCGGGGCGCGTGGAAGGGGGCAGGGTGGTGGCCTTTTTCGACCCCCGGGACAAGCGCCGGGGCATCGATCTGCTGCAACAGTCCGAGGCCTATATGGAGCACCTGCGGGGGGATCAGATCTCCATGATTTTCCAGGAGCCCAACGCCGCCCTGAATCCCATCATGAGCATTGGCGACCAGGTGGCCGAAAGCTTCCTTTTCCACAAGAAGAAAGAAATGGCTGCCGCCGTGCTGGCGGCCATGGACCGGGAGAACGGCAGGCCGCCCTGGCCCCTGGGGGCTTTCCAGCGCGCCCTGTATGCACGGACCGCGGTCAGCCCCCGTGATCCCCTGGTTGCCCTGACGGGGCGCTTGCCCCTGGTGCGGCGCTGGCAGATGCGGCTGCGACGGGAAGCCCTGCGGCGTTCGGTGGAAATTATCGGCAAACTGGGGATTCCCAATCCGGAAGCCGTGGCCCGGCTCTATCCGCACAATCTGTCCGGCGGCATGAAACAGCGCATCGTCATTGCCATCGCTTTGGCCTGTAGCCCGCTGCTGCTCATTGCCGACGAGGCCACCTCCAACCTGGACGTCACCATCCAGGCCCAGATCCTGGACCTTCTGCGCCATCTTAAAGAGACGGAAATCGCCTCCATTCTTTTGATTACCCACGACCTGGGTGTGGTGGCCGAAACCTGCGACCGGGTGGGGGTCATGTATGCCGGCAATCTTTGCGAAGTGGCCAATGTGACCGATCTTTTCAATGCCCCCCGGCATCCCTACACCCGGGCCCTGCTCGAGGCCGTCCCCCGGCTTCATCAGGACGGCCCCCTGCGCAGCATCGAGGGGGCGGTTCCCAATCTGGTGAACCCGCCGGCCGGCTGCCGTTTCCATCCCCGCTGTCCGGAAGCCCGGGCGATTTGCCGGAAGCATTTTCCGGAAACCGTGCATCTCGGCGGGGATCATTCGGTGGCCTGTTATCTGTATACCGACCGGCCGCGAGGGGAGGGGGCTGCATGAGCACGCTGCTCCAGTTGCGCGGCCTGCAAAAACACTACCCGGTGCGCGGGGGTGTTTTCCGTCATCAGGTGGCTTCCGTAAAAGCCCTGGACGGCATCGATCTGGATATCCACAGAGGCGAATGCCTCGGCCTGGTGGGGGAATCCGGCTGCGGCAAAACCACCACGGGCAAGGCCATCATCCGGCTGCATCGTCCCACCGGCGGCAAGATCATCTACCACCGGGGCAACGGCGGGGCGCCGGTGGATATTGCCGGCCTGCCCGCCAGCGCTCTCAAACGCGAAAGGATCCGGGGGCGTCTCCAGATGGTGTTCCAGGATCCCACCACGTCCCTCAATCCCCGCATGCTGGTGAAGAACATCATTGCCGAACCCCTGCGTGAGCAGTCCTCCATGGGCAGCCGCGAATTGGAGACCCGGATCCTGGAATTGCTCAGCATGGTGGGGCTGACCAAAGACCACTACCTGCGCTATCCGCACGAATTCTCCGGCGGGCAGCGCCAGCGCATCGCCGTGGCCCGGGCCATCGCCACCCACCCGGAATTTCTGGTTCTGGACGAGCCCACGTCCGCCCTGGACGTTTCGGTCCAGGCCCAGATCCTGAACCTGCTCCACACCTTGCGGGAAAAGCTCGAACTGACCTATTTATTCGTCACCCATCATTTGCTGGTGGTGAAATACATCAGCAACCGGCTGGCCGTGATGTATCTGGGCAAGGTGGTGGAAATCGCGTCCACCGCGGTGCTCTTCAACCGGGCGCGTCACCCGTACACCCATGCGCTTTTATCCGGCATCCCCATTCCGGACACGGGCCGCCGCAGCCGCCGTATCCTGCTTCAGGGTGATGTGCCCAGCCCCCTGAATCCGCCAACCGGGTGTCGCTTTCACACCCGCTGCCCCTTCGTGATCGACCGCTGCCGGGCGGAAGAACCCGTTCTGAAAACCTTCTCCGATGGCCACCGGGTCGCCTGCCATCGCAGGGATGAAATGGAGCGGTTGGTGCGGGATCGTTTTGGGAGATAGATACATTAGACTTGTACGCTCCACTTTCGGATAGATGGACATGATAGATCTTAAAGATCGATGAAGATTTTCTGAAATGCTTTCTTCATTTTCTTTCCCGTGAAAGAAAACGAAGCAAAAGAAACCGCCCGTGCCCCGCTTCATCCTGCGCGTCGTCGGTGCGGACGGCGCACGCGGAAACTCACCCGCCTTCGCTTGGGCTACGGCGGGCTCAGACAGTCCGCGCGCTTTTTTCCGTCCGCCCCGCCGATGCTCGGCGCGGGACAATGGGAACTGCAAAACCAGAACTGCAAAATCATATTCAAGCCTACTTCTGCAGCGCTTAATGGAAACACGCAGCAGAACTACGAAAGGAGAATAAGTGATGACCCCGGCATCCCTACAGGCCCTCGAAGGACTTCGCGATCTGACCATGTTGAAATGGTATGTCATTCCCCTGCTGGCCATTGTCTTCTACATCTATGCCGTGGAAATCCACAAAGCCCGCCGTTCGGGCAACTGGAACGCCGTCCTGGCCGGGTTGACCATTTTCGGTATGGATTTCATCAACGAGACATGGAACGGGTGGGTTTTCCACCTCACCCAGCGCTCCGCCTTCTGGACCGCTCCCGGCGATACCGCCCTGCGGACCATGGTGGGATGGAATATCGAAATTATTTTCATGTTTCTCATTTCCGGCATTATCTACTACTACACCCTTTCCGATAATCCCAAGGACAGGATCCTGGGCATCCCCGACCGGTGGTTCTGGGCCATCGGCTATTCGATTTTCTGTGTCTTCGTGGAGTGCCTGTTGAACATCGGCGGGCACCTGGTCTGGGAATATCCCTGGTGGAACCGCTCCTTTGCCGGCGTGTGGTTGATCTTCTTCTTCGGCTATTTTCACTTTTATGTGGCGGCCCTCCTGGTAATCGGCATGCAAACCATGCGGGCCAAGGTGATCACCGTATCTTCGCTTTACGGTATCGCGATTGTCGCCAATGTGGTGGCCATGGGGTTTCTGGGTTGGCGGTACTAAAGCCTGACGGATAATCGATTCTGCCGGTGCCGTGTCTTTTTGAGGCACCGGCAGAGAAGACCGTAAAACGATGAAAAATTGCCGGGTATGGAAACCTTTTGGAACGCATCTGAAAAGGGCGGTCTGGGGCTCTCCGTTCCGGCGGAAGAACCTCGAGCGTTGACTCTCATTATTCTAACATTCCTGATTCATTGACAAATTAAATAATCCATGCCACAGTGGGATATCTTCGTTCGATTTTAGAAGGACGGAAGCAGCAGAATGATCCCGGCTCGGGATGACCATTCGGCTTTATTCTCCTGTTGAAACGATGTCGGAACTTGCCGGCCGGCTTCCCAATGGCGGCCATCGATAGATGGTGGCGCAGCCCTGTTTTAAAAATGGATAACCATCATGAAGAGGTGAGGCATGCGGGACCAAAACATTGCCGGCGGATCGCCTGAAGGGGAAGACATCCGCAAAGAAAATCGGCATTTCAATCGCACACCCTGCTCGGAAGGGACGCATTTTCTGGCCCGCCGACGGCTTTACGAAGGCGTCATCAAGAACTTCAGTCGGGGCGGCACCTATATCGAAACCGACGGCTATTTCTTTCCCGGACAGGAAGTCACGGTTGCGGGGCCTTTTGAAGGCGGCGGACAGGAAAGCAAACTCAAAGGCGCCGTGGTCCGCTCTGATGGCCGGGGCATTGCCGTCAAATTTACCCAGCCGGTATAGCCAAACGCATGAAGGGCGTCTTTTTCAGCCCCTGAGGATTCGTGCGGCATTGGCCACCGCCAGCAGGGCCGTGCCCACATCCGCAAATACGGCTTCCCACATGGTCGCCAATCCGAACGCCCCAAACGCGATAAAGATTCCCTTGACCGTGAAGGCCAGGAAAATATTTTGCCAGACGATGCGCCGGGTGGCCCGTGCAATGGACAGGGCTTCCGCCATTTTCATCGGTGAATCCGTCATGATGACGACATCGGCTGTTTCCACGGCCGCATCGCTGCCCATGGCACCCATGGCAAGCCCCACATCAGATCGCGCAATAACCGGTGCGTCATTGATCCCATCCCCCACATAGGCGATTTTTCCGTTCGGTCGTTTCTGTTCGATTTTTTCCAGGGCCCTGACTTTCTCTTCCGGGAGAAGGCCGGCATGGTAGTTGTCCAGGCCCAGATCCGCTGCGATCATGGCGGCCGTGCGGGCATTGTCACCCGTCAGCATGGCGATATGGTCGACACCCTGATCGCGCAGGGCGTGAACCGCCTCGAGGGATTCAGGCCTTATCGCGTCCCCGATGACTATGGCGCCGGCATAGCGGCCGTCCACGGCGATGTGGAGCACTGTGCCGTCAACATCGCTGCGGCTGTGGGGGATGGCGTGGCGCTGCATGAAGTTCTCATTTCCCACCAGGATGGATTGCCCGTCATAGCGGGCGCTGACCCCCAGGCCGGCGTGGACGGTGTGCGCCGATAAGCGGGCCGCATCGATCCGGCCTCCCTGCTTTTCGAAGGCGATCTGGATGGAACGGGCGATGGGGTGGTTGGACTGGTATTCGGCGGCGCCGGCCAGTTCCAGGAGTTGTTCCCGGGAAAAACCATTCCGGCTGTCGATCTTTTTCACCGCAAAGACGCCGCGGGTAAGCGTGCCGGTCTTGTCGAAGACGACGGTCCGGACGGCCGCCAGGGCATCGATGAAGTTGGAGCCCTTGACCAGGATGCCGTGGCGGGAAGCCAGGCCGATGCCGGCGAAATAGCCCAGGGGAATGCTGATCACCAAAGCGCAGGGGCAGGAGATGACCAGAAGCACGAGGGCGCGGTAGATCCAATCCTGATAGGAAGCACCGGTCAAAAGAGGCGGCAGGAAGGCGATGCCGGCGGCCGCCGCCACCACCAGCGGGGTATAGTAGCGGGCAAAGACGGTGATAAATTTTTCGGTCCGGGCTTTCCGGACGGCGGCATGTTCCACCAGGTCCATCACCCGGGCGATGGAGGATTCCTGGAAGGGCCGGGTTACCTCGATGGTCAGCGCCCCGGTGGTGCTGATCTGGCCGGCCATGACCGTGTCGCCGGGTTGGGTCGCCAACGGTACGGGCTCCCCGGTCAGCATGGACGTGTCAAGCTGCGATTCACCCTCCAGGACCTGGCCGTCCAGGGGGATCTTCTGCCCCGGCTTGACAACGATGGTGTCGCCGACTTGAACGGATTTGGGCGGCACCGGGCGCAGGCCTTCCAGGGTTTTCAGGAAGGCCTGATCCGGCTGGGCGGCCAGCAGGGAACGAATGGAGCGGCGCGAATGGTATACCGCCTTTTCCTGAAGCAGCTCGCCGACCTTGAAAAAGATCATGACCCCCACGGCTTCGGCGTGGGCCTGGATGGCGAGGGCGCCGGCCGTGGCGATGACCATGAGGACGTTCTCGTCGAAGAAAAGGCCTTGCCGGATGGTTCGGTAGGCTCCAGCGAGAACGTTCCCCCCCGCCATGAGGTAGGCAGCCATCACGATCAGCAGTTGCCACCGGAAAGAAAGGGGGGAGACCCATCCGCTGCCTGAAACCAGCAGCCAGAGAAATAGCGTGGCGGCAGCGGACAGGAGGGCAATTTCTTTTTTGAAGTTGACGCCGGGCGCGCCCTCCCGGGCATCATGGGTCGCGGTCCGTGTTGCCGGCACAAGTTCAACCTGCGGGTCGATGGCCCGCACAGCGTCGCGCACGCGGTCCATGTCCCGGGCCTCGACAAAAAGAAGCTGATTGACAAAATCCACCACCGCGTCTTCCACCCCCTCGCTCTTTTTGAGAGCGCGTTCGAGTTTGGCGGCACAGGCGGCGCAGTCCAGGTTTTTGATATGCAGTTTTTGCATGGGCAATACGTCGGCCGTCATGGTTTTTCCTGTTTAACCTGAATATTTCATGAAATGTTCGGGTTAAACTTCCAGCAAGTGTTCCATCCCCAGGTTCAACAGCTTGCGAATGTGTTCATCGTCCAGCGAATAGTAGACGACTTTGCCGTCCCGGCGGGCCTTGACCACCCGCGACTGCTTGAGATTCTTGAGCTGATGGGACACGGCCGGCTGCTTCATCTGGAGCAGGGCGCAAAGGTCGCAGACGCACATCTCCGATTCGCTCAGGGCCCAGAGAATCCCCAGGCGCGTGCTGTCGCCGAAGAGCTTGAACAGATCCGCCAGGTCATAGAGATGGATGGGGTCCGGCATGGCCTTCCTGACGGCGCGTATGATGTCGCGATGGATCCCCTTGGTCATGCAGGTTTCCAGCGTGTTCGACGACTTGGTCGGATCGGTGATGGTGGGCATGGTGCTCCTTATATAAAGAATTAAACATATGAACATATAATAATATGTATAGCCTGATGTCAACCGTTAGCTCGGCTATCAGACGCTTTTGCAGCCCCAAGCGAACGGTTGCCATGTTTAACCGACCGAAAAGAATAGGGATTTATGGTTGGCGCATTGGGCTGGGCGCTTTCTTTACAAGAACAGGTCGGTGGATATCATGGGGCGAGGGGGGGGCCTGCCAATCAATGGGCCGGAAACGAAGAACCTTCAGAATTACTCCGCGGGGCAGGCCTCGGGGCTGGGTCAATACGCGTGGGAAACATCTTTCTGAATGGCGAGATAGTGACTGATGGTGCCCAGGGCATTGCGAATCGGCGCGATTTTCCACTCCATCATGAATTCGGAGCCGTCTTTGCGGTAGTTGACAGTTCGGCCATGGAACAATTGCCCGGCTTTAATCGTGCGGCTTAAGCGATCCAGCACTTCGGGATCGGTTTTGGGGCCCTGGAGGACAGATGGGGATTTCATCAGAAGTTCCTGGGGCCCATACCCGGTCATCTCGCAGAAAGCCGGGTTGATATATAGAATGGGGTAGCCGGGGGACGCCTCGGTGATCATGATGCCGTTGAACGACAATTCCAGGGAAGATTCCAGGAGTATTTTCATAATTTCGAGGAAATTTTTGTCATGGTCGAAGATTTTGAAAAAATCGGATGAACCGGTCATGATGGATCCTTTCGATAACCGTTCGGCAGAGTACAAGGCCGGAACCGCCTCCCTGGGCGATTACAGGGCGGCAACCGGCCGTATCCCTCTGACGGAGCGGCCGTCAGGCACAGTTTAGAATCATGCTGTCGTTGGGGATGAAGGTACGGTACGGCAGCCCGGTGTCGCGTGTCACGTAGCCGGGGACAGCGATACCGGAATCGAACTGAGCATAGTTGACAAATGTGCGGCCGTCGATGCGGACCTTCATGCCCGGAACGGCCCCTTTGAGCGGCACCACGGCATAGGCGTCCTTGTATTTTCGGCTGATGTCGTGATGGCCAAGCGCTTCGGCCTGTTTCCCAATGTTCACTTCGACGTAGAAACGAGATCCGTCCATAATATTGTCGCTGTAAGTGCTGCTGATATTTTCAATGATGTCGTCCAGTGGTTTTCGGTTCATCGCTCACTCCTTGGTTGGTATAATTTCAGACAGAACAATCTGCCATTAAGTTTACGCTTAACGATTCATTCTATTTGGTCCAGAAAACCTGGTCCTTTGGGCCAGGGTCAGAGATAATTGGCTCCGCTGTAATCGTCGTATAGGAATTCAGGCGTCAGAATCCAGAAGTCAGAATAAGGTTTTCGCCTTCGGCGCATTCGATCTTTTTCAAAAGACGGAGCGAAGCGACATCAAAATCCTTCTGGCTCCTGAATTCTGTCTTCTGATGCCTATTGTTTTTCGTGATTGGAGCATCCCCCCTTCCAGGGGGAACCCAAAGCCGGGTCCTCCGGGCCCGGCTATATACTGATAAGGATGTCCCGCAGAAAGTCAATTTTAGGTGCCTGGATGCATACGGAAATATCAACCATGCGACAACCCACCGAAGATAAGTCCTGAGAAGGCCGCTGGCGGTGGGACCCTTGGACCAGGCGCGGTCCTCATCGTTGTTTGAGCAGCATTGCGCATGACGCTCACCTGTCGTTTCCCGGGGGTGAATTGACACCGGGTATGATTCCCCATGCAAAAATAGCGTAAATCTCATAGCGGTTTATTTTGCATTTGTTTGCATTGCCTTATGACCGGGCTTCGCTACACTTCCGAGCAGACGAGGGTGTTCTACTACCACAGAGAAAGGAGCCTGGCATGACGACTTATTTTCCCAAACTAAAAGCTGTTTCGTACGGCCTGATGGCGGCCGTTTTGCTAACCGCTGCAAGCCGGTCTTTTGCTGCCGAGGAGACGATCGGGGAATCCCGGGCTGCCCTGGCATCCAAAAGACCGGCCGTGGAAGTGATGTTCGTGCTGGATACCACGGGCAGTATGGGGGGATTGATCGCCGCGGCCAAAGAAAAAATATGGTCCATCGCCAATACCCTGGCCACCGCCGAACCGGCCCCGCGCATCCGGATGGGCCTCGTGGGCTACCGCGACCGGGGCGATCGCTATATCACGGTGTTCACGCCCTTGTCCGACGATCTGGATGCGGTCTACACCCATCTCATGCAGTACCGGGCCGAGGGCGGCGGCGACGGACCTGAAAGCGTCAACCAGGCGCTCTACGAAGCGGTCACCCGGCCGGAATGGAGCCGCGACACCCGGACCTATCGGGTCGTTTTCCTGGTGGGTGACGCCCCGCCGCACATGGACTACCAGGATGACGTTCAATACAAGGAGAGCTGCCGTCTGGCCACCGAGGGGGATATCGTCGTCAATACGATCCAGTGCGGCAACCTGGAGGAAACGACACCGTTTTGGCGGCAAATTGCCCGGCTGGCCGAGGGCCGGTATTTCCAGGTGGCCCAGTCCGGCAGCGCTGTTCTGTACGAAACCCCCTATGACGACCGCATCGCGGCCCTTTCCGCCAAACTGGACGCCACCCGGATTTACTACGGCGATACCAGGCAGCGCGCAGCCATGGAGGCGCGCAAGCGCGAAGCCGAGTCTATCTATGACGCTGCGGCCCCGTCGACGGTGGCCAAACGGACCGTCTTCAACGCCAGCAAGGCCGGTGTCAAAAATTTTCTCGGTTCCCAGGAACTGGTGGCGGATGTTGAATCCGGCCGTGTCGATATGGCAACGGTCGCGACCGAGAAATTGCCGGAAGAATTGCAGGCCATGAGTCCGGCAGAGCGCAAAGCCTATGTTGCTGAAAGGGCCGCTGACCGCCAGGTTTTGCAAAACAAGATCGCGGCACTGGGCAAACAGCGGCAGGAATTTATCGAAGCCAAAGTAAAGGCGGAAGGCAGCGGGGGGAAGAGTTTGGATGCCCAAATCTACCGCTGCATCAAGACCCAGGCGGCGGCCAAGGCGATTCACTATACGAAAGGTCCGGCCTACTGAACCGTGTCGATACATTTATTGACGCTGCGATTGCGGTCCTATAAAGATATGGCTCCAAAGTTAACCATAGGCACTGTCGAACGAACGCTTATGCCACTTCCGAGTTTGCAGAAAATATTCGGTATCGGCCCCCTGGGTGCCCTGATCAGCCTGGTGCTTCTGGCGGTGGCGGCCTGGATCGATAGGTTCGCTGGCTTCGGCGCCATCAGCGGCCATGTCCTGGCCCTGCGCCTGGCCGGCGGTCTGCTTGTTCTGCTGGGGCTGGGACTGCACAGTTGGTCTTTCCTGACCTTGCGGGACTGGTGGCGCAACGACCGTCTTTGCACGCGGGGGCCATTTCGCTATGTGCGCCATCCCATGTACGCGGCCTGGATAAGCCTGATCGTCCCCGGCGTGGTCCTGATCCTCAACCGCTGGGCTTTCGTTTTCGGGATGGTGGCCCTGCACCCTGTCTGGCACGTGCTCGTGCGCCGGGAAGAAGGTGCCATGGCGCGTATTTTCGGGGAGACCTATCGCAGTTATGCCGCCCAAACCGGGCGTTTTTTGCCACGTCTGAAACGACGGTTACTCGAATGAGGTTTTCTCCAAAGTTGAAAATTTAAAGATCGAATTTCGCATGCCACATACCTTTGACGCAGAACGGAAAACCCCATGACGAACATTATCTGGATGTCCGGCCACGAACGGCTGGTGGACGACATGGTCCGGGCGGACAACTGCAGCCTGTACGACGCGGACGGTAAACGCTATGTGGACTTGGAGTCGGGGGTCTGGTGCACCCCCATCGGCCACGGTCACCCGGAAACCCGCCGGGTTATGGCGGACCAGGCGGCCCGGATTGGCCACACCGGTTTCTGCTACGGCAGCGGGGTGGTGGAACAGGCCGCTGCCAAGGTTCTGGACCTGCATGCCATGACGGGCGGTCAATGCGTTTTTCTGTGTTCGGGCAGCGAGGCCGTCGAATACGGGGTGCGCGTGGCCCAGACGGTCAGCCCCAAGCCTCTCCTGATGACCATGACCGACTCGTATTTCGGGGTCTATGGATCGGCCTACCGCAAGGAAAAGGACCAGTGGTTCCTTTTCGACTGGATGGAATGCGCCGACTGTCCCCTGACCGGGGAGTGCCGCCCGGCCTGCCCCCGCTGGGCGGCCATTCCCTTCGAGAAAATCGGCGGCTTCCTTTTCGAGCCCGGCAGCTCGTCCGGGCTCGTGCGGTTTCCGCCCGACAAGCTCATCCGGGGCATTGCCGCCAAAATCAAGGATGCCGGCGGCCTGTTTCTGGTCAACGAGGTGACCACCGGCGTGGGCCGCACCGGCGAATGGTTCGGCTACCAGCATTACGGGGTGTCGCCGGATATCGCGGCCATGGGCAAGGGCATCGGCAACGGCTATCCCGTCAGTGTTACAGCCATCGCGCCCCGGGTGGCCGATCGGCTGGCGGACCAGCCCGTCCCCTACGCGCAATCTCACATGAACGACCCCCTGGGCGCCGCCCTGGCGCACACGGTGCTGACCGTCATCGCGCAGGAAGGTCTCATCGAGCGGGGCCGAGACATTGCCGCTCGGCTGATGGCCGGTCTGGAAGGCATCCAGTCGCGCACGGATGGCATTGCCGCCTTGCGCGGGCGGGGATTGATGGTCGCAGTTGAATTGCAGGACGACGACCAGGCCTCCCGGACAACCCGCTGCCATCGCGACCTGGTGCGGCGGGGTTATATCCTGGGCAAGCGGCCGGGCCTCAACGTCCTGCGGCTCGATCCCAGCCTCACCATTGAAACCGCCGACATCGACGGCTTCCTGGAGACATTCGAGCAGGTGCTGTTAGGCGGGGAATGAGTGTCTTGGTGGAGATTTACCTGACGATTAGCCTCAAAAGGATCCAAGGATTCAAGGGGTCAAGGAGTCAAGTGTTTAACCCGAACATTTCACCCTGCAGGCGCGCCCGAGATATCTATTGACCGCGTTATTAGGGGCTTGCGGTAGCAGAAGTACAGCGGCGCCCCTGATGCCTTGTAAATGAACATCTCGAACGCTTGAAATATCCGGGTTAATCTCCAAGGACATGTTCGGTAAGGTGTGCGCCGGTACGCCGCAGCGGAAAGCAGGTGCGACCGGCAGTACAGATCGGGCGACAAGACCCCCGGATATTCTAAGAAACCTTCACAAAATTTGGATTTTGGCTTCAGCTCAAGGCGGGTGTGAGTTCATAGCCGGAGGAATACATCGGTATTTCGAGGACGATGAACGAGCACCCAACGCCGATATGGAGCCAAAAGACTTTTTTAAGGAGGAGCGTAGAAGCATCTCAAAATCAGGATTTTGGTTCGAGATCAAGGCGGGGCCGAGGATCAAACCGCAGGCATACTCATGTATGTCGAGGATTGGAGCCGAGGGCCCAACGCCGATATCGGGCGAAAAGACTTTTTTGAGATGCTTCTAGTTTTTTTCTGTGATCGCCGGCACAATATCACACTCCAGCCGATTGACCAGGTCGATGGAGTTGGCCAGGGCATCGTTTATTTTGAAAAGCTGGATTTTCAGGGTCTTGAGGCTGGCCGGTGTCGATTTGATGGCCGCATCGCCGGCCAGCCAGCTTTGGAGGCTTTTGGCCTTGTCGCCGAGCTCGTTTATGCGGTGGGCGAAGTCACCCACTTCCCGGGCCCACTGCTCCCGCTCTTCCGGCGGAAAATCGATGGGGTTGCTGTTCAGTCCGTCCACCAGGGCCTCGATACCATATTCTTTGGGGTCGGCAATGATTTCATATTCCGTCATTTTTTCCCTCCCTGATAATGGTTGAAGCTACAGGCTGTCGCCACCTGTGACAATGTCCATACCCTAACACACGCAAGGCCGGGTGTCATGGTTTGCGAATGAGAAAACGCACCGGCTGGCCATGACGATGGCATGATCATTCCGGTGGTTTTTCCACCGGAGGGTTTTCATTATCCGGCGGCGCGGGTTCCGGCATTACAACGGCCGGGGCATCACCGGTTTCCGGCAGGACATCCTGGAACGCCATACCATAGATATCCCAGATGGTCGTAAAAAGAGCCGCAACGATGGGGCCGATGATAAAGCCGACGAAGCCGAACATCATGATGCCTCCCAAGGTGCCGAAAAAAATCAAGAGTTCGTGCATCTGGGTGTCTTTGCCCACCAGCCGGGGCCGCAGGACATTGTCCAGACTGCCAACCACGGCACCGCAGAAGATCACCAGCCCAATGGCCTGGGGCCAGAGGCCCTTGGCCGCCAGGATGCCGGCGGCCGGGATCCAGATAAGGGCCGTGCCGATGCCGGGCAGGATGGAGAGCAGGACCATGAGCACGCTCCAGAACACGGCGCTGGGGATGCCCACCACCGCAAAGGCCAGGCCGGCCAGCCCCCCCTGCAGCACGCCGATGACGGCCGTGCCCTTCAACGTGGCCCGGGCCACGGAAGTGAAGCGGTTGAGCATGCGCTGTTCGTCGTCGTCCTCCAGGGGCAGGTAATAGAGAATCTTGCGGATGAGCTGGTCGCCGTCCATCAGGAAGAAGAACATGGTGTAGAGCAGGACCAGCGTCATGAACAGGAAATTGACGCCGCCCATGGCCGCCGAACTCAGGCTGTCGATGAGAAAGGCGCTGATTTTGCCCACCATTTCGCCGGCCTTCTGGAAGATGAAATCGCGGTAGGGCAGCACCTTGTCGTAAAAAGGCAGGGCTTCGAGCTTGGCAAACAGGGTGCTCGGCGAAGCGATCTGCTGCTGTACCCAGGGTTTGACCGACTCCCCCACCTTGATGGCCTGGGCCGTGACGATGCCCATCAGCCCGGCCAGGGGCAGCAGGATGAAGAGGGTGATGAGCAGGATGGTGGTCAGGGAGGCGATGGCCCGCCGTCCGCCGGTCCAGCCCACGAAGCGCCGGTAAAGCGGATGGACCAGGGCGCTGAAGAGGCCGGCCAGGAAGATGGCCATCAGGAAAGCGCGGATCATGGACAGGAAGACCGCGGAGATAAACAATACCACGATAAGCAGGACAGATTTGTTCACGGTGCTGCGTTCCATCAGACGAAATCCTTTTTGCCGGAATCCTCATTTAAGATACTGAATATGACCATCAAAGAAAATTCGTATAAATATCAGCATGAAATGTTCGGGCTCGAGCTGAAAGGCCTGCGCCACCATCATCTGGATGCCGAAGCCTCCCTCGGATACGGCCGAATCGATGCGTCGCATTGCAGTCCGCAATTGCTTGTGATTAGATGTCGCAGGCGTAGGAATTGACGTCTATCGTAGCAGCAAAATCCAAAAATGAAAATGCCCGGCGCCTTTGAAGGAAAATTTTCTGACACCGGGGTGGTGGAAATTCGGCGGAAAAGATTTATCCAAAACCGCTGCCAACGGGGGATGAAGGGGTGAGGCGGGTAGACAGGATAACGACGGGGAGGGGGCTCATGCCATGACAGACAAGACGCCAGCAGCACCACCGTCCGGGGATTGCTATACGGTGCGACGTGTGGATGGCGATATCGATGGGCATACCCCTTGGACAAGCGATGACTGGCGGCGGGCACCGCACCTTAACGTGGATCGTTTCCGGCCGGAAAGCAGCGACCACCGGCCGCGCACCATTGCCAAACTGCTGTGGGACGACGCGGCCCTCTGGGGCGCCTTCACGGTGGAAGACCGCTATATCCGCTGCGTGCATACCCATTTTCAATCGCCGGTCTATGAAGACAGCTGTGTCGAATTCTTCGTGCAGCCCCGTCCGGACCGGGGGTATTTCAATTTCGAGTTCAACTGCGGCGGGGCCCTGCTGGCCTCCTACATTACCGACCCCACCCGCACGGAGACGGGATTCAAGGCCTGGCAGCCGTTGGCCCCTGAAGAGGGGCGCCGCGTCGGCGTATGGCCTTCCATGCCCGCGGTGGTCGATCCGGAGATGGCGGAACCCGGGACCTGGCAGCTCGTTTTCCGGATCCCGTTTGATATTTTGCGGCCATACACCGGCGCCTTGCGGGCGGACGAGGGGGATGTCTGGCGGGCGAACTTCTATAAATGCGGCGATGCGACCTCCCACCCCCACTGGGCGGCCTGGCGCCCGGTGGATGCCCTCAATTTTCATTTGCCCCGATGTTTCGGGTATCTGCGGTTTGAGTAAGAATGGTTTCCAAAACTCATCTATCACCCCATAAGTGCGCTGAAGTCTTTTCAGAAAGCTACATATATGATTGTATGTGTTCTGTTTCCTTATTAAGCGTGGCTTCTTCTGACACGATTTGAGGTTCTTAATTGATTTCTTCATTTTCTTTCGCGTGACAGAGAAGATGGTTTCGTAAAAAGTATTTTATCTGTCATTCCGGACTTGATCCGGAATCTATAACTTTAAGATATCAAGAGATTCCGGCTTCCGCCGGAATGACGTGCTAAAGGAAATCGCGGCTTTCTAAGGTTCCATCCAGAAAACGAAGCAACCGCGCTTCTCCTTAAAACAGCGTTACAGGCTTAAAACACGCGTGCCCCGCTTAACCTTGCGCGTCATCGCGGGACAATGGGAAAGAACAAAACCATAAGGTCCAAACCAGATTTCAAGACCTCTGGGTGAAGCCTTTACTGGTAAACCAAACGGAGAACAGAATCGTTTTGACGCCTCAGGAAGTTTTGCAGACTTATTTCGGCTACGATGCCTTTCGTGAACACCAGCAGGACGTGATCGAACGGCTGGTGGCCGGTTCCGACGCTTTTGTTTTGATGCCCACAGGCAGCGGGAAATCCCTGTGCTACCAGATCCCGGCAGTGATCCGCAAAGGGGTGGGGGTGGTCATATCGCCGCTGATCGCCCTGATGCACGATCAGGTGGCCGGGTTGCGGGAAAACGGCATCCGGGCGGAGTATCTCAATTCGAGTCTGTCCGCGGACGATGCGGCCCGGGTGGAAGAGAAGGTACGATCCGCGCAGACCGATATCCTGTATGTCGCCCCGGAGCGGTTGTTCACCCCCCGGTGCCGCCGGCTGCTCGACGATATGAACATTGCCCTTTTCGCCATCGACGAGGCCCACTGCGTCTCCCAGTGGGGGCATGACTTCCGGCCGGAGTACCTCCGGATCGCGGATGTGACCCGCCAGTTTCCCAAGGTGCCCCGTGTCGCCATGACGGCCACGGCCGACGATGTCACCCGCCGGGAAATCCTCCGGAAGCTGGAGCTGACCGAGGCCCGGCAGTTCATCTCCAGTTTCGACCGGCCCAATATCTGCTATCGCGTCCGGCTCAAAGACAACGGCAAACGCCAGTTGCGGGGCTTTATCCGGGACGAGCATGCGGGCGAAACCGGCATCGTCTACTGCCGCACCCGGCGCCGGGTGGAAGAGGTCGCGCTTTGGCTTGAAGAGCAGGGGATCAACGCGGTGGCTTACCACGCCGGTTTGGCGCCGGAGAAGCGTTTGACCGCGCAGAAGCGTTTCGCCCGTGAGGAGGGCATCGTGGTGGTGGCTACCATCGCCTTCGGGCTGGGCATCGATCGCCCCGACGTGCGCTTTGTGGCCCATTTCGATATCCCCATGAGCATGGAGGCCTATTACCAGGAAACCGGTCGGGCCGGACGCGACGGCGAGCCGGCCGACGCCTGGATGATCTACTCCCTGGGAGATGTGGTGGCCGCCCGGCAAATGCTGATGCGCTCCGAAGGCGACGAAACCTTCAAGCTGATCCAGCAGCGCAAATTGGACGCCCTGCTGGGCTACTGCGAAACCATGGCCTGCCGCCGCCAGGTGCTCCTGCGCTATTTCGGGGAAGTGCGGGATGAGGCCTGCGGCAACTGCGGCACCTGCCGCAGCGGCGGCGCCGACGCCTGGGACGGCACCGTGGCCGCCCAGAAAGCCCTCTCGGCAGTCTACCGCACCGGCCAGCGTTTCGGGGCCCAGTATCTTATCAAGGTCCTGCTCGGCCAGGAAGACGAGCGCATGCAGCGGTTCGGCCATGACCGGATCAAGACCTTCGGCGTGGGGGGCGAATTGACCGCCAAAGAGTGGCGTTCCGTCTTCCGCCAGTTGATTGCCCTGGGATTTTTGACGGTGGAGATGGACCGGCGGGCCGGTTTTGTGCTGACGGACAAGAGCTGGCCCGTGCTGCGCGGCGAGCAGGACGTGCAGTTCCGCAAAGATGCCGCACCGAAAAAATCTAAACGTGAAAAGCGTCCGGAGATGGACCTGGATCCAACGGCATCCGACCTGTGGGAGCACCTGCGCAAGCTGCGGCACGAGATCGCCCAGGGCCTGGAGGTGCCGGCCTACGTGATCTTTCACGATAAAACCCTCAAAGAAATGGCGGTGCAGCGCCCCGCCACCCGCGAGGACTTGCTGCAAGTATCCGGTGTCGGCGAGACCAAGGCCGACCGCTACGGGGACCAGTTCATCACGGCGATTACCGATTGGGAATCGCGTTCGGCCTGAAGCATTGCCGGCGTGATGACGATACGGCCTTACCCTTTTTGCTTTGTGCTTTAATCCCATTTCTGATAACGTAAAATGAGTTATTTCTTGAAAGCCGGTCCCGCCCCCCTACCGTGCAATGCGGTTACTGAAAAAGCCTTGTTTGGATAAGTGCAACAGCTCGAACCACGAAGGGCACAAAGGGATTCATATGCTCTGGCTGGTTTTTCTTCGTGTGCTTCGTGCTCTTCGTGGTCAATTCTTGTTGACTATAGCTTTGCAGAGAACCGTTATACGGAAAATACGGAAACTATATCATCGGTGTGACTGCCAAGGATACAGGGCGCGGTGCACAGAAAAATGTGCAAACGTGCGATTTGTTGGTTCGTAACCCGCTGAATTCACGACATGCTGAGGATGGTATGGTTCTTGCCATTGGCCAAGGTCATGCAAGATTTCAAATTGTATCTACTATACAGGCGTGTTGAGTAAAAAATGTAATTTTTTACGGGGTCGTGGGTTCAAGGATTCAAGGGAAATGCTTAAATCCTACAAAGATTTACGTGTGTGGCAAAAATCGTACAAACTTTGTTTGGTTATTTTTGGAATAGCTGCAAAATTTCCAAACCAAAAAAAATATGGTCTTACTTCGCAAATCAAACGATCGGCTGTTTCTATCCCTTCAAACATTGCGGAAGGCTATGGAAGGAAGACAACAGCTGATTACACAAGGATGCTATACATCTCATACGGTTCGGTTTGCGAGTTGGAAACCCAGATTTTATTAGCAGGGGATTTAGGTTTCATAGCTAAGGATGATTTAGATATTTTTAAAAAAGATATTGGAGATGTCGAGAGGATGTTAAAAGCACTCATCAAAGCTTTAGAAACTAAATCCTCGGCCCCTTGAACCCATTAATCCTTGGCCCCTTTTGTTACAAAAGTAATGATCTATACGCATGTAGTAAGCAAAAATAGGCATGGTGTTGTAAGTCCGTTAGACTGATAATGTCTCGAGAATAATTATTTCCCGTTCTTATGGTGCTGCACCATAAGAACGATAATTCGGTGGAAAAGATGCCTTTTCAGAATCTACAAAATATGTAATTGTTAAAATAAAGTGTTGATATGTTATTGTATACGCATATCCATCGAGGCAGTAAAAAAATATGTAAAAAATCGTCTCAAGTTAGTATTTTTCGTTAAAATGATGCTTTCCACATAATATTAAAGTTAGGAATAGGAATAGAAGATGGATACAGCTATCTATGCTGCGCTCATAGGGTTTGCTGGTGCTATTATTGGGGCGCTTATTCAAGCATATACTGATGATTTAAAAAGATTATTTTCATCGGAAAAAATCAACAACAAAGATTTGATTGGTAAATGGGATTGTATTTGGGATGTTGAAAAATCCGATGGTAATCACCCCGATGCTCTAAGAGATGTGATCGAAATATATAAAACCAATGGATCACGAATAACTGGTCGTGCAAATACACCTGGAATAGGAGATTGGTTGTTGAACGGTTATATCCAAAGATCCAATTTTTTAACCTTCACATTTCAAGGAATTGGAAGAAATCAACTTACTGGAAGCGGAATCACAAAGCTGAATGTAGAAAGAGATATCTTCGAAGGCCTTTGGAATCAAGTGGACCAACAGGGCCTTATTGTATCTGGAACAACTACTTGGAAAAAAATGAAAAATTCCTAACAAGGCTTTTGCAGCGGAGCGCAAAAAGCGCGCGCCCGCTGAAAAGCAACGTTATATGAAACTATGAAACATTTACGCCATCTCAAACATACTTTCGCATTTCTATTCATACTATGTTTAATTAGTACAAGTGCCCATTCTGAGAATGCCAGAGAACTATCTGCTGAAAAAATCCTTGAACAAGTTGATACAATCTATTCTACGATTAAATCTTACCAAGATTGGGGAGTAGTAGAAACTGATAATAAAAAAGTTATATTCTATACGCTCTTTGTTAATCCAGACAGGTTCCTTTTTAAATGGGGACCTGCCCAAAACCAAAAAAAAGAGGAGATTGATTTTTCCGATTATGCTGTAATTTGGTCGAACAGTGATGGCGTCTATACTAAAAGCACTTACGATAAGGCAGGCAGTGAAATTGAAATTGAGAAAAGTTTAGGCACGGCAGTTTCTAAAGCAACCGGCAGTTCTTTGATGGCTGCCTATATTGTAGGAAGTTTGTTGATGGATGAGCCGGATGGATGGTTAGTTGGTAATCCTAATCAGCCTGTAATCATAGGTAACGAAGAGATCCGGGGACACAACTGTTACCATATTAAAGACGTTAATCCTCGAACTGGTACAGAGTATCATCTTTGGATAGATGTTCAGTCTTATTTGGTTCATAAAGTTACAACTAATTGGCCTGACATGGAATTTGAAACGAACTTTTGTGAAATCGCTATTAATCAAGAAATCGATTTGGCTCAATTTGATTTCTATAGAGGCAAATAGTTTAATGTCTCTATCATAAATACTTATAACCTGTCACTGGTGCGGACGTTAAAATCACGCCACACAGTTCAACGTTATCGGTAATAAATAATGAAAAGAATCTTAATTATCATATCGGCAATCATGATATTTTCGAGCACTTGTTTTGCCGCTGACGAAAATATCATTAGTACTAATTTCGAATGGTACTTGAAAAATACTGAGCAAATTGAATCTGTTCTAAAAAACGGCTCAGAATTCGAAGCTGTACCTGTTGTAAATACTCTTTGTGAAATCTGGAAATATCGTGATGGTGCAATTGGCTCTGAAGTTGCTCCTAGCATTGCCTTAGCCTTTATTCATCGTCCCCATTTAACCTTTGCCTGGTTTCAGAGAGAGCCAGTCCAATTCGATGCGTGGATTGAAGGTCTGCCTTATGCACTCTTAACGGATTATACTGGCAAGCGTAGCCAAGAACTTTTCAATTTAAAAATGGAATTATTGAAAGCATTGGAAAAATATTTGAATGAAAAAAATGGCGACACGCGAAAAGCCAGAGAATTGCTTGCTAAACTTGAAGCCACCGAAATCAGATCAATAAAATAGCCGATAACCTGCGGCTGTTGCGGACGCGGTTCCCTTGCCGCAAAGCCTTGGCGTTAGATTCCAATGGTAAAATTTGAAGATAATCGAGAGAATTCTAAATGGGTGCCTGCTATACCTATTTTAGAAGAGTTTATTCCCAAGATTAATCAAAAACATTTTATAGGGATAAAGAAAATTGTTCTTCTCGACAATGACTATCATAAAGATAATGAGACGAAGGCTTTTGCAAGGTATATTCCTATTAATGGAACTAAACATGCCAATATAGAATTTTATCTTGATTCATTATCTGATTTGCCAGATGAGGCTAAAAAGAGCCTCATGTATATTGCATGGCGAATTTTAAGAGCCTTGGCCCATGAAGTATACCACCACCGAATCAGGGGGCAAAAAATAGTTAGACGCCCAAAATTTAAAAAGGAACAAAAAGATGCAGACTCCTGGGCAGCAAAACTAATTAAACCAATATTTCTTGAATCGTATCCAGCTGAGAAATACTCAAAAGAGTGGGATCATATTGAACAAATTATACGAGAGCATTTAAAATCCACAATCTAACCTTTGGCTGTTGTGGATTCGGTTCCCTCTCCACAAAGCCAAGTCGTTAGACATGTGAACATATTAGGAATGAAGGGGGTGAGATGGTAAGGAGAACGGCGTCAATATTAGTTTGTTCAGTAATAATTTTAAATTTTTTGGGTTGCGCTAACAAACAAAAAAAAGCGATCGATTTTGGGAATATAAACCAAAATGTCTATACCAATACCTATTTTAATTTAAAGGTCCCATTTCCTGGCTCTTGGTATGTTATTGATGAGAGAAGTCGTGCAGAAGAAAGTAAAAAATGGTTGAAAATGGCCTTTAAAAACAATGAAAATCTACAAGCTGCTGTGGATGATGTGGATGTTAAGAATTTGAAGTTGTTTTCATTATCTGAGCATCCTCCAGGATCTCCAGTCTCATCGAATCCTCATTTTTTAATTGTAGCTGAAAATGTTAGCCACTTCCCCGGCATAGTGAAAGGGGAAGATTACCATTATCATACAAAAAAAATGATGGAATTAAGTAAATATGAATTTTCATTTCCAAACGAAATTTACGAGGTACAAATTGATAGTATAAAATTTGATGTACTAGAAACGGAAATCATATTTGGAAGTGATATTTACAGATCAAAGCAGTATGTTTCTATTTTGAATGGATATGCGCTTATATTTGGTTTGAAATATTCAAATGATTCTGACTTAAACAAGCTCGAGAGCATCATCAATTCCATTAGCATTAATTAAAATATTTTGGAATTTGTCTAACCTTGCGCTGGAATCGACGCAAAAACACTGGCGCGCTTTCCGCGTCTCAGCTTAGGCGTTATGTTTTAAATTATTTTTCTGCAGAAATATAGCACCCACAAATGAAACGAGAAATTTAAAGGATGAATTATTCTCCTTATCCACCTGATTGTACTGAAACTGTGGAAAGGCAAGTGATTCCAGATATCCTGAAAAGGATAAAATATTTTTGCATATCAGGTGCCGCATTTATGATCTTACCTGGGATTTATGCGAAAATTGGAATGCCGATATATATTTTTTGGCTTCTTTTAGTCATTGCGGTTGGGAATGGTATGTACTGGAGCATGAGTTTGCGAAAAGTTAAATGCCCAAATTGTGAAAAACCCATTCTAAATCTTTTAATGGCTGTGCCCAAAAAATGTCCTTACTGTCATGCAAAATTAAAGTCTTAAAAACATAACAACTGCCTGTAAAGGATTCGGGCCACTACGTGGCCCTCACCTGTAAGTCAGAGCGTTCTGCTTCATGAAAAAATCAGATCATACACACTTGAAATATTTGTATGAGCCAATGATTGGCCTTCCTATTAGTTATGTTTGGCGTGGGCATGGCAGCGCATTGTTTTTAGAATTTGGTAAATTGAAAAAACTACGTGGAAAAAATCACCCACAAGGAGAGTTTTCTTTAATGTTGGATTGTGATTGGAGGGTTGAAAAGCCAAGATCAATCTGGTTCGGAAGCTTTTGTAGCTACCAACGTATTGAGAACCAAATAAAACATTTGATTGGTGAAAGTGTTAAAAATATAGAATTTATAGGGAAACTACCTGAATTGGTGATTTCTCTCACACCAAATTTAAGAGTTGCTTCATTTAACTCATATAAGGGGCAACCTGATTGGACACTATTTTTGCCCGATGGAAGTTGGTTGTGTTGCAGGCTTGGAAAAATAATTCAAGAAAGAGCAGAACAAGGCGCTTGAGAAATCGACGGGAAAACGCTGGCGCGTTTTCCGCGTCTCAGCTTGGTCGTTATGCCGCTAAATAATTAACAACTGAAATGGAAACCGGATAGATCCGTGAAGGTCACGTGTAGCAAATGTAAAAAAATAACCGACGGATTGAACGGCAATACCGCGGCCTATATTCTTTTTGGATTGACTATTCCTTTGGTCTATTTATTCGGAATTTCCATGATTTCAATAGCTGGACTCGGCGTATATGTTTTTTTAGTTCATGGTCCATCGAAATTCCTTTGTAACGATTGTTTGCCAAGCCTGTGCCCAGGTTGTGGCGAGAAGTTGAAGCACAAAAATCATTGCAGAAAATGTGAAATTGCTATCTGTCCTTTTTGTGGGTCGTATCAACCTAATAAGAGGCCGCTTTCGCTATTATCGACAGCAGTTGGGTTTCTCGCTTTCATCGTGGGCCTCGTCATAATCATAGGTCTTCTTTTGATCGACTTTATGTGGATGATTTTGTTCGTATTGGTACTACTCTATTTTACATCGCCGGTATGTAAAAATTGTGGAAAAAGAATTCATACCGAGACTTTTTAAATTCAAAGAATAACGGCAAAAACGGCATAACAAATCACTGTACCAGATCGCTTTCAGCGAATGATAAGTTTAACCGTTAGGTGTCAGGAATTATAATGAAAATTCGTTTCAATATCTATCTTTCGACTAAATCGAAATGGGCACATTTGACCAAAATAATCGACATGCCCGTAGTGCCAAGAATTGGTGAGTATGTGAAATTCAAGAACACTGAGATGGGAGATTATTTCGGATTCAAAGTTATAGATGTCACTTATAGGGAATCTGGCGAAATAGAAATCATGACAGATCTATTAGAAAATATAGATAATAGGATGTATTCCTTTGAAGACGAAGATGCATCGGAATTTGATGATTACTACCGATCATTTCTTCAAGAAGGTTGGGTTTGTGAAAGAGGTATTGGTCCCAACAATAGATATATAGCACCTAACAAAGCAAATTAACTCGGATGCAAATTCCGCTGCGCTCCATTTGCACCGGTTATTTGCAACGTTATGCCTATGGATAAAGATACAGAAAGAAAAATAGTCTCGACCTATGTATGGGCTGGCTTAATATATATGGCTATCTGTATTGCCATCGTTTTACTATTTGACAAATTGTTAATTGAACGTTGGAGAATATCTATAAATTTGTTTCTGATGTGCTCATTCGCTACTTGGTCAATTGCTACCTGGATTATGACATTTTATATGTTCAAAGCGTCTGGTTACTATTGGGGTTGGTGGTTTACAACCTACGGCATATTGTTCACAGGAGGTTCGGCAATTATGGGTTGGCCTCATTTTTATGGCCATGGTATGCCCGGATATATAGCCATTATTTTAGTTATTGTAAGTATTTTGCCTATAGAAATCTATAGGAGGGTAAAGAATATAGATAATTAAGCATAACCTGGCGCTGGAATCGACGCGAAAACGCTGGCGCGTTTTCCGCGTCTCAGCTTGGACGTTATATGCTCTTATAAAAAATGAAAATAGAACTGCAAAAATACTTTAGAGATATTGAGAATCGATTTTCAGAGTTAAAAAACTCGCGCGATCGGGAATCCTTCATACTTAATCTAAAATCATTGGCACGATGGAATAATGAGCCAAATGATTATCCCGAAAGTACCGGAATAGAATTTCCTAACAAAATTCACATTGCACATGCTGTGTGCCACCCAGAGTGTGGAGTACAAGAGTTTATTGTGGATGGTAGTACCCAAAGGTGCCAGCATTGTGGTGGGTTATTGTTTAGAAACGATGTAGTTGAATATAAAAAAACGAATTCTGGCATATAACATCCGGCTGTATTGGATTCGGGCCGCCAAGCGGCCCTCACCAGTAAGCCGGGGCGTTATGCCTCCAAATCGGAAAGGGAAAATGGAAAATAGCCTCGCTAACCAATCAAGAATCCCGTTTTGCATAATACCATTAATCATTTATTTTAGTATTGAAGGCTTGATTGGTTTTTATTCACTACTATTTGATCCAATCCCTAACATTTCCGAGATCGGCGGTAATTCCGGATTATTTTATTCGATTTTTTATCTGAAAAAAATCTATCTTGTTTTTTATCTCATACCCGCAGTAACACTGATTCTCCGAAAAATATGGGCTCAGCAAATCGGGATCATCATATTGTGCATTGACTTTATTTTCAGCCTTGTGCTCTCTGTTTGGGCCTTCTTAATATTTTCTCCACCACCAATCGCCTATTTGGGATTTCCACTTATTTGTTTGTGGTTCTATTTCTGGATTCATTTATTAATGAGAGAGTCTGTCAAAGAAACATTAAATTGAGCAGGGCATAACAAATCACTTGTGTGTGACGGATAAATGCTGTCGCATTTACCGCCCCACAGCTCAACCGTTATGCCAACCATAGATTGGTACTATTTATGCTATCCATTATAAAAAAGTATCTTGAGAATAGATCCATAAAAAGAAAGATGGAAAGGCATAGGTTTTACGCTGAAGAATATGAAAAAATTAGAGAAAAAGGAAAAGGAAAGCATAGATTAAGCAAGCTAATAGCATTTGCACTTGTATGTTTGGGTCCCGTAAGCATTGGCGAATTGTTTTTTAAATATTATCATAGCAATTCTATACCTTTTACCGCATTTGAAGATATTGTTTTATCAAATCTATTTTTCGGAATTGTATTGGGACTAGTGCTCGCTGAAATAGAGTGGTTCTTTTGGGAAGATCGCTACCAAGATTATTTAAGGGAAATAAAAACTGATTAGCATAACTTGTCGCTTGAGAAATCGACGCGCATACTGCGGCGCGCCTCAGCTTAGGCGTTCGGTGAAAAAGAATTGAAAACAAATTTACTTTCAGAGCATGACTACAAGAAATCATTCAGCGACAAGATGCTGGATATTACTAACAGAGAGGATATCGTCTCACCGGGAGGCGTTATTGATGTTCTCCCATATGTGGATGCGATACCCACAAAGGATATGGCTTCATTCACGCTTCACGAGCGATTCGTTGAGTGTGTTTATCGAAGCTCTGACGGCAAACACGATCATGTGCTGTTCATGACAACGACGAAGAACGTTTTCCTCGTCATTGTAGTGGATTTAAAAAAAGGAATTGTAAAAGGTCATCGGATATTGGACCTAAACAAGGAATATGGGAACACCGAACAAGGCGCTGCAGTCGACGGACCTGGCTGTCACGGCACTTGCGGGGCAAGCACCGCGCCATCCAGACCCGCCAACTGAGCTTGGACGTTCTGTTTCTAAAAATATGAAACTGGTATTTTTATCATTCATTATATTGTTTGGAATATTTGTATTTGGAAAAACCAAATATAAAAATGCGATGGGTGGTCTTAATCTATCCCAAAAAGAAAATGCCTTGATGATTAACCAAACCGCAAAAAAAGGGCATTCTGCCATCGGCTATTTTCTATTAGTTCTATTAATCATTGGCCTATTTTTTTACAATGAACTGGATAGATTATTTTTCCTTATATTTTTTTCGTATGGCTTGATTTCAAGCGTAATTTATCATTTCCGTTCAAAAAACCTACTTGCTTCAAGTGGGTTACCAAGGAACTTCATAACTGAAGTCTTAAAGACTGACAGATTTTACATTTTTGCGTATTTTTTCGTCGTTTTGGCTTTTGGGGTTAGTTTAATATGAAAACAGAAAATCAGGCTGTATAGGACTCGGGCCACTTCGCGGCCCTCACCAATAAGCCTGGGCGTTATTGGGCGTTCACCGCCAAGAGAGGCCACGGCTAAAGACAGAACATGGCGCAAACAAATCTCTTTTGAAATTTGGTATTCGGATGCATCAGTGATTAGTATGTGAGAATGTCAGAGCCTCTGTAATGTTGAGATTCGATTTGCTGTTGTTGTTACAATGTTCGCTAAGGTTTGGTTCGGGAATGTCGAGTACAGTAACCGCCAAGTGTTTTTTGTTCATTGCTCATTTTCTGTGTGAATGTGAAAGATGTGATTTTGGGTAATACATTACATGAGTAATTAATTAGCTTGGCGCTTTTACATGTTCAAAGTAGATTTGAATTTGGATGAACCAAACAAAAGGCGAACATGGCGCACACTCAAAGTGAGAGTTTAATTTTGGCGGTGCCCCAATAACAACGGCTTGATACGAACACCTTCGGCAATGGCCTATTCGGCTCATTGCCTCGGCGTCGCATAAGCCGAACGTTATGTTCCAATGAAAATATTTCTTAATATCATTATGGGCCTTGGGGTCATTTGGGGTGGTTACCACTTTTACAAAATTGGATGGACTTACCTATATGGATTTTCTGTCCCAAAAATTGCTGGAATATTACTCGTTCTAATCGGCGTATTTCACCTTACAATTACATTGAAAAATAGAAATAAAAAATCTGCTAATGATTATTTAATCTGTGGTAAGTGCTTAGAAACTTACTTAAGGACAACATTAAAAAGTGATGTTTGTCCAAAATGCAGCAACAAATTAGAAGAACTACATGGTTTTTATGAAAGAAACCCAGAATTAAAATCCATCAGGAAAACATAACCTTTGGCTGTATTGGATTCGGGCCACTTCGCGGCCCTCCCCAGTAAGCCAAGGCGTTAGCGAGTAAAAATAATGGGAATTCATTCTGAAAAAATCGAAACGCACTGGAACTACCTTTTATCAATTGAGAATGATTTAGAAACCGTTTCTCGATTTGTCGAGTTGCACAAAGATAACTTTCAGTGTTTTTCTATTGAGATTTCGCGATTACTAATGGCAGCATCGGCAGAAGTTGATGTTGTATGTAAACAAATTTGCAAAAAATTAGACCCAAAATCAAGATCAAGCACCAACGACATACCCACTATCACAATGGAAATTTGAAAAATGCTTTGAATGCCGTAGCAGGCCTATTTGTAGTGGTATTATACCTCTATAGAGATAAAGCGGTTGCAGGAGAATTGATTCCAGCACTTAAACTGTTACGAGTTTCTGAAGAATATTTTAACGGTCAAACTATGGGTGGGTATGAGTTCGGCATAAATTATAAAATATGACCCGCTAACCTTGCACTGGAATCGACGCGAAAACGCTAGCGCGTTTTGCGCGTCTCAGCTTGGTCGTTATCCGAAAGAAATTATACTGATGCTTCTGAATGGTTTGACTGGATCGCGTTTTGAGCAGCGTGAACTAAAAATGAAGACCGGGACATACCACGCCGTTTCGCGACAGCGTCAATTTGTTTAAGGGTCATTTCGGGAAGAGTGATATTAACCCGAACTGTGCGAGGCTTAGCGTCAGGAACGCTAACGACTAAATATGCCACTGCATCAGAGAAATCACTATCGGCCATAATTTCTTCAAGTTTAGAGGCAACTGGTAATCGCTCTCCATCTTCGAGCATACCCTGGATATGGAGGATGATAGCCTCTTGTGCCATGTCTTTAGCTTGATCGATGTTCTGGCCGGCTGTTACACAACCTGGAAAGTCTGGAAAAGAAACACCAAAATCGCTATCGGAATCTTTGTGAACGATTGCTAAATAGTTTGCCATATCGCACCTCAATTAAACTTAATGCCCGATTGGCGTTCGATACTTTTTAGAGTACCAATCGGTATGTCCTTTTTAGGGTGAGGTACTGTCACCCGGCCCTTTATTTTTGGATGCCGAAATTGTGTGTGAGATCCAGAGGTTGCGATTTTTTGCCACCCATTCTGTTTGAGAATTTTGATAATTGACCGGCTATCCATGATGTGTAACAATACACACTATGCGGAAAATGTCAATATTTTAGAGAGTTCGGATAACAAATTATTTAAGAGGGATTGGGCAAAAGCACGCCCAACCCCTTAATTCAATCGTTCTGCAAATGAATAATTAGCGAATATGAGAGTATATAAATCATTTGTAATAAATTTATTTATAATTTCCAGCTTACTGATATTTCCAACCTTTGGGAGTTCTGTAACCCGCAATACAGAATTCAATTCTAATTTAAAAAAGACAGAGTTAGATACCAATTTAATTGATCCCGATTTGCATATTTATGATATTCCGATTGGAACCAATGAATCGAAATTCAAGCAGATGTTCGGGGAGCCAAATGGATACTTTAGATTTAGCAGTACATCTACTGCAATGCTGTATGGCCAAACGCACCTTTTTTTCTTTTACAAGCATAGACTTTCTGGTGTCAGAATAGGACACCCAGTAATAATCGATTTATATGTAACAAACAATTTGCCATCCAATATTGTGTTTAGTGAAATTGATTGGTCTTTTAGCAACGGAATTAACGCCGATTCAAATTTACAAGATATTATCGATGCGTACGGAGATAGGTTACAAATGGAATTCGGAAGAGAAGGCTACACCGCATTCTATAGAACGAATTCTGCTATTGTAAAATTTGTACTACGTCGAAATCATTCTGGTGGCAATGAAACTAAAGCATGGCTAATAAAGATATTAGAGATTGAAAGGTTAGGTCTTGCAGAACAACCTGCTTCACCATAATCGATATTTCGCTGTGCTTCATATCGATAGGTAATCAGAAACGTTATGTATCTTAATACTATTATATGATGATACCTATTCAAGTCAAACCATCAAATAAAGAAATGTATCTCACCTACGGAATTGCTATTTTATTTGGTGGATTAGTTTTCGGTGGAATAACCTGTAATGTGATACTCGGCCTGCTTGGAACTTCAGGTATTGAGAATATTCAGCAAGAGTTAAATATACAGGTATTTCTTGCATGCTTTATTGTTACAGCAATCCTTAGTGTGACATTTTGTTCCCACGTATTTAATAAATACTACTGGTATCTTACCCATGACAAATTACTGGGAGGTAAAAATAGAAATATTGAGATTCCATTCGATTCTATACGGAAAATAGTTGTTGGACTTCCAACCTCTTATAAATCAAAAAAGATATTTAATATTTTTAACATTCACGACCTTGGAAGATTGAATTTGATTGCACGGGAAAACGCGATAGTTCTTTTTCTGAACGAAGAGCGCATATTGATCCTATGCTTGCTGCTACAACCAAGTGGTGTTGAATTAATGAAATGCTTGTGCGAGAAATTGGAAAATAAAATCCAAAAATATAGCAATGAGAAACTTCCATATAGTATCTTGGTCCCATGGAATAAAATAGTTATATCAAAATAAATAGGACTTTTTACATAACATTTCGCTTGAGAATCCGACGCGCAAAACCCGCGCGTCTCAGCTCGGTCGTTATACCTCATGGTGTAAAAATGCAGGCTGTAAGATGCCCATACTGCAATAAAAAGGCGGCTTCCTTTCTGAGAACCTTTTTTATGGGTTTTGGTCCAGGAATGCGCCCAAGTAAATGTAAATACTGCTCTAACCCTATCGAATATAATCTCCCAAATTATTTTGTTGGGGCCGGTAGTTTCATGGGTGGACTTTTTATCTTTGGACATTTTTTCAGTTCTAAAATTAATCTGTAAACATACTTGAATGAAACTGATGTGCCATACAGAAAAATAGGAGCATTTAATTGGATAGAGTTGGCTGATTGGCTATTAGAGGGAACCTTTGTATTTCTTATCCTGCTTTTATCATATGAGGTCTTAGCGAGATATTTCGGGATCCAAATATTTAAGAAGCCAACGAAACAATAAAGACGTGGTATAACCTGGAGCTGGAAATCCGACGGGGAAACGCTCACGCGTTTCCCACGCCTCAACTTAGACGCTAGATTCCATAGCACTAAGAAGTTCAAAGTTGATGCAACTGGAATTATGCTGATTCGAACACTCCCTACTGCCATACCATAGAGTACTTCATATGATAGATCGCCTAAATGGTCGGCTTATAATGAATTATTATTTCATTAGATTTGTTTTATTTTTTTTTATTCTATCTGCGACTTACAGTTGTGCGCTAACTTGGTATCATCATAATTTGATAACAATAGATACTTCTCTATTTTGTGAAAAGACCGATATCTCTGAAATCGATGAAACAAAATATTCAGCTTTTTACGACGCATTAAAAGCCATAGATAAAATTGCAGAAAAATATGGGATGAGAAAGGATGAAAGGGGTTTTTTTTATTATGAAATTGACGGTATAGAGTATAAAAATATCGCCACTTACTCAAGATCTACAAAACTATTTGAAACACCTGTTTTTGTAAAGCTTTCCGTCAGTACAGATTATAAAATTGTTAGATTTAACGTGAAAGATATAGCCGGATCAAAAAGAGAAACTGAATTCACAAAATCATTAACCGGATCATTGTTATCCGAACTAAATAAATCGTTTGATGAATGCCAATTGGAAACCTCTGTATTTTATACGCCTCAAGGATGGTTCGCTCCATAAATGAAAACACAACATCTAACCTAAGCTTTGAGGAGGATACATACTTCGCCATGCTTCATATGTTTTTCTCAAGCTAACCGTTAAGGAGCCAATATTGAAAATTAAGGTCATTATTGCTCTTATTTTTTTCGTATTTATTGGGGGATGTGTAAGTGCACCAGGATATTTTGGACCGAATAAAGTTCGTCCATATCATATGGAGGAAAGGTTACAGTATAGGGGATTTTCTATTGCCAAACCTCAGAACAACGATTGGTACGCCATTGTCTCTGAGCAGTATGCTGAAAATTGCATTATCCGTCGTGATACATCTTCTTCTGAGCATTCAATTTTTGTCGATGTGAGCTTATCCACCGCAACCGCCGATATAGAGAATGTTGACGATCTTATCCAGATGCTTTCAAGTCAGTACAGGACAACAGAACGGATTGAGATTAAGAAGAAGGATATAAAACCAAGGGATAAGTTCGCCGGTATTTGTATCGATTATGATATCCGTGGGCAGGACAAGACATTGCTTAATAATAATGGACAACCTTACCAAATCTCCTACATCGGCTTTATGTGCGTACATCCAACATTTCAAGGTCGAGTAGTTGATATAGGGTTCTCTGAACGAGGCCCCATTGAATTATTTGAAGGTATATTGCCAGCGGATGCAAAACAAATGATTGAAAGCGTGCATGTGGAGTCATCACCGAAGGTGACTTCTCCTTAACCTGTCACTGTAGTAGACAGTCAGGGCGGCGCACTCGCAACAGGCTTGAATTCCGTATTGCCCTGTCTGCTACTAAGCTTGGCGTTATATCCTCAATAATCTAAAATGAAAATTTACCAAATATGCAAAGCAAAGATTCTATGCGACATATTTTCTATGTTGGTAGGTGCCGCTGCACTTCAAATTTTAATTAACTTTTTTTTCGCGCCAGAATTATTTCAGAATCCTCGTGGAATTATCATATCAATAACATTTTTCGCTCTAATGATGCTGTTAACCTATTTAGCGTTTACCTATGCAGGTCCAACAATCACCTTCATTGAGTTCGCGGATGACCATTTCGTCCTAAAATTGATTCGCGGCCATAAGCAAAAGAAGATTTCTTATAGTGAAATAAAATCGATCGAACACAAAGGTTTTGGTCCGAACAATACGAAACTATGTATTGGTGATGAGAAATTAAGGTTGGTTTTGCAGTTCTTTACAAAGAACGATAGGGCCGAAATCATAAAAGCACTAATTGATAAAACAAATACGGTATAACATCCGTCTGTATAGGATTCGGGCCACTTCGCGGCCTTCGCCAGTAAGCCAGAGCGTTAGATTTAATGAACATAAAAGGCCTGAAGGAAACAATTTATGAATAAAAATACTAAAACCTTTTTGTTGATACTGGTTTCGATTCTTCTTTTCATTATGATGTACAAAATTTTCTCAAATACAAATAATCACGATGTTGCTGCAAGTTCGCTGTCGCAGGAAGAGGAAACCCCATTTTATGTCAGTCTGTTATTATCGTGGTTTCCTTTTATGATAAGCATCATATTTTATGTTTTATACTATCAATGCCTAAAGCAGATTATTCGAATTGGAGAAAGAATCGCTGTAGCGCTTGAAACGAAATCCGATATTACACATTCATAAAATACCAAAAAAAATTTCAACTATCTAACATCGGCCCTGAGCAGACGGCGAGAAAAATGTGCTCTACCCATAAATACCTATGTGGCGCTGCTCGCGCCGGGCGTTCTACAATTGAATACACATTTTTTGTGAGACCTAAAAAAATGTCTGACAGATATTGCTTACGGATAATTATCATTGGACTGGTGCTAATTGTAATACAGAATTGTAGTTGGATACTAAAAACACCTCAAAAGGTTCGCCATTTTGATACACTTCAGTATTACTATTTGCCAAAGGATGAAACGGTTGTAATAGAATTCTACGCCTCTGGGAGCTATTACACATTTTGCGATGTCAGGGTAAAGAAGAAAGCAATAAATGGTAAAAAAGAATTTCATATTTCAATTTTTCAAAGATGCGCTGAACCAGAGGAATGGCCTGGAATTAAAGAGAAGATACAACGAATCAAAAATGGCAATTTTATCTTCAAATATAAATACTCGGAGTTTGACCCCAGCTTAGACATATTTCTCTATGATGGTAATGAAATACTTTTTGCTGGTATGAGAGCTGGACCATTTAAGCCTTATAAACCAGTGCCAATACCTGAACCTATATTGTAATGGTAAGGGGAGCAGAACCTGTCACTCCATCTGATCCAAGGGCCTATCAGCCCACGGATCAGGTGAGTTTAGCGTTATAATTGAAAATGGATCTAAAAAGCCTAACACTTGAGGAATTAAGACAGAAACTTGGTGCTTTGGATAAAACCAAATCACCTCATGAAGCCCTTGAACTATCTAATGAAATAGGACGACGAACTGTAAGAGAAGATGAAATCAAATACATAAAAACCAACGGGCTAAAAGCAATACAGCGATCACCTTGGATTGCATTTGTAGGTATCACTGCATTTTTATCTATGAGCGTTATAAAGCCACCAGATATTATGAATATTATATTTACGCTTTTCGTGAGTATCCTACTATCACTCTCCTATTTTCGAATCTGGAAAAAGGGAACGTATGGATTAAGTGCGGCCTGTATCGTGTTAATGATTATTCTATCCAGTCGATTTTTAGGAAGCTTATTTGAACAATTGCAATATCTTTTTTTACTGATTGGCGTTTCTATGGCAATCGTCTATTTGTTTAAAGGTAAAGCTTTAAAAATTATTGAAGAGAGGCAATTATAACATATCGCTGAAGAAATCGACACGAAAATGCTGGGTTTAAGAAAAGGTGGGTGAATTAGTAGTGATATCGAAGTTGGGCTATATGAATAGAATCTTCGGTAACTTTATATACGAAACGATGTTCGTCATTGATCCGGCGGGACCAATAACCCGAAAGTGCATGTTTAAGAGGTTCAGGCTTCCCAATACCCTCAAATGGATTTCGTTTTGTTTCCTTGATGAGGGAATTAATCCGACGTAGAATTTTTTTATCGGTTTTTTGCCAAAACAGATAATCATCCCATGCATGATCGGAGAAAATGGGTTTCAATCTATGAGAGACCTTTCAGTCCCGTTTCCATTTTCGAGTTGGGATATGGATTCAATCAAGCGTCTCATATTTTTAGGTGAACGTAAAAGATAAGCAGTCTCTTCAAGGGATTTATAATCCTCAAGAGACATAATGACTACGGAGTCGTTCTTTTTTCTGGTTATAATGACCGGCGAGTGGTCCTGGCAGACCTTTTCCATCGTTTTCGCAAGATTCTGCCTGGCATTTGTATATGTAATGGCTTCCATGGTGCTCCTCCCTGTACATGTACAACAAAATGTACAACAAAGTTGCGTCTATGTCAACCCAACTTTTTTCACGCAACATGTCACTGGTGCAGGACGGCTCTTACATCGCCGCCTCACAGTTCTGCCGTTAGGCGGTGTCATCTCTGCTACAAGACCCGAGCGCGCGCTACCTTTCGTCTACATGGCGAAACAAACTCTGCGCCAGCGATTAGTAAATATAATGCGTTATTCTTATGCGAAGGAGCGGCGTCCAATGGCCTATATCTTACCGATTTGCTTGCTTGCAGTTGCTAGCATAATTATCACTTTCGCTTGGTATTTCCACTTAAAGGTCGAAAACTTGTCAATTTTTTCGGCTATATTGATGTCCTGGGGAATCGCACTATTGGAATACGCCATTGCAATTCCCGCAATTCGCATGGGCTCGAAGGTTTTTTCTTTACCTGAGTTGGAAACGATTCGAATTGCCTTAACATTGTTTTTGTTTGCTGTAGTCGTGGCTTTTGTTTTTAAACAAAAATTTTCTATGCAGCATTTATTGGGTTTTGGGTTGATTACGGCAGGAGCCTTCTTTGTGTTTCGTGCTACAGAGGTGCCTTCCTGATTTCGCGCTGCTGGGTGCCAGGCACGCTTGTCGATTTTCTCTTTGTACCTTGTTGGGGACGCAGCATAAGAGGGCCTCAAATGCTTAAAATAGACGAGGTAAGGGAATAGGGAAAGGAGGCGACATGATATCAAGAAATCTTGGTCTGTCAGGGGTATCCGTATCGGCCATTGGACTTGGATGCATGGGGCTTTCCGAGTTCTATGGCCCGCCCGCACAAGAAGCGGAAGCCATCGATCTGCTCCACAAGGCCGTGGATCTGGGTGTCACTCATTTTGATACCGCGGAAATCTACGGCCAGGGACGCAATGAGCAGTTATTAGGCAGGGCGTTTGCCGGGCGTTGGGACCAGGTTGTCCTGGCCACCAAGTTCGGCCCACAGCGGGATCCCGCCACAGGCGCCTTCGTGGGGATTGACGGCTCGCCGGCCAATGTCCGGCGTTCCTGCGAAAAGAGCCTTCAACGTCTCGGTACCGAAAAGATTGACCTGTACTATCTCCACCGTGTGGACCCGGCCACCCCCATCGAGGAGACGGTGGGCGAGATGGCCAAGTTGGTTCAAGAAGGCAAGATCGGGGCGGTTGGGTTGTCAGAGGCATCGGCCAGCACGCTTGCGCGGGCCCATGCGGTTCATCCCGTTGCCGCCCTCCAGACCGAGTACTCGATATTTAGCCGTGATATCGAGAAGGACATCATGCCCACATGTGTAAAACTTGGCATCAGCCTGGTCGCTTACGCGCCATTGGGCCGGGGCATGCTGACCGGACGCTACACCTCCAGCGGCGATCGTCCCACCCGCGAAGATGATTTCCGGGCTATGATGCAGCCGCGGTTTCAACCGGAAAATATCGCGTCAAACCTCGAACTGGTGGAGGCGATCAAGGCGATTGCGACCCAAAAGGGATGCGAGGCCGCCCAGGTGGCCTTGGCCTGGGTGTTGGCCCGGGGGGATCATGTTGTCGCCATTCCAGGCACCACCAAACTTGCCAATTTGGCGTCCAACCTGGGTGCGCTGGACTGCCGGCTTGACGCAGAAGACATCGGCGTGCTCGACCCATTGGCCGGACAGGTGCGCGGGGATCGGTACGACCCCGATGGCATGGCGTCCGTCAACCAGTAGTTGTTGCGCGACATGGCGCCTCTACCGGGGGCAACAGCTTGCCACCTGACATCGCTGAAGCGGACGCCATGCGCAGCAACCCTAGCAGCCCGAAAATTTCATGTAATCACGTTACGGTTAAGTGAGGCCACGATGGCACACAGCAAATTGTTGCGGTATTCTGCTTTCGCTACAAATCCAAACGGTGGCAATCCCGCCGGTATCTGGATTGGAAACAAGCTTCCGCCCAAGGAAAAAATGCAGGCCATTGCACGGCAGGTGGGGTATTCCGAAACCGCCTTCATTGCACCCACCACGGGATTCGACCGAACGGTCCGTTATTACAGTCCGGAGATTGAAGTGTCATTTTGTGGACATGCCACCATCGCTGCCGGCGTGGCGCTTGGGCGCACCGAAGGGGCCGGTACGTATACATTTTCTACTCTGGTTGGTGATATCCGCGTATCGGTCGATGCGAAAAAGGGGCAATACCGCGCGGCGCTCACATCCGTGGAGCCCAAAACAGCAGCGGCTGGGGCCCACCTGGTTGATGAGGTGTTGAGAACCCTGGACTGGCGACAGGGCGATCTCAGTGCCGCAATTCCCCCCATGCGCGCCTATGCCGGTGCATGGCACCTGGTGCTGGCGGTGAATCGACTTGAACGGCTGAACCAATTGACGTACGATTTTGATGCGCTCAAATCCATTATGGAACGCGAAGAATTCACGACGCTGCAACTGGTGTGGCGTGAATCCGAGCATGTATTCCATTCGCGCAACCCTTTTCCGGTCGGTGGCGTCATCGAGGATCCGGCCACGGGAGCTGCGGCAGCCGCATTGGGCGGTTATCTGCGCGAAAAGAAACTCGTGCCGGTCCCGGTGACAATTCGTATCCAACAAGGCGAAGCCATGGGCAGGCCGAGCAGCCTCGCGGTCACGATTCCTGAAACCGGGGGCATCATCGTCGCAGGCACGGCTGTGGCCATACCCGCATAGCCGTGACAGGTCGGCCGGAATCGCCTTCGACCATGATAACGCATGGAAATTGTAATTGAACTATCCAAATCAATGATCCCCGGGATATAGATGTCGGGGTATTTAAATGGAATATAGCGATCCACTGGCTGAACAGGAATATTCAGCCGACGGTAAAAAGGTCACCGGATGAAATCTACTGCCAAATTGCGTCTCCGAATATACATCACTGTTTTCACGATTTTGATGTTGGTTGGCATTGTCGGCTTCATGTTTTTTGAAAAGATGTCATTGACGAATGCGATCTATTTTTCAATTGTGACCATGGCAACCGTGGGCTATGGCGACATCAGCCCCCACACAATGATCGGTAAACTTCTTGCGCTGATCATTATCATCGGGGGCGTGGGGACGTTTCTCGGCGTTGTTGCCAGTATTACGGACCTGTTTGTCAATCGTCGCGAGGAAGCCATCCGACAACAAAAAGTGGATATGATAACCGGGTTGTTTTTCAGTGAAATGGGGACCGGTCTGCTGAGACGATTTGTCCGTCTGGATTCGGGCGTAGAACAGCTGAACGCTAGGCTGAAGATTTCAGAGGAATGGCAAAAAGGGGATTATGACAAGGCCGGCCAATTTTTTGCCCGTCATCGGTTTGCCATCCATTCGCACCCAGGGGATATGCCGGCATTCATGGACTATCTGCAAAGCAAGGCTGACTTGCTCTTGCGATTGATTGAGAATCCGAACATCCAGGAACATGAGCAATTTACAGAGCTTCTCCGGGCGTTATTCCATTTGCGCGATGAACTCTTGAACCGGCGTGATTTGGATTCACTGACGGATCCCGACCGTAATCATCTTGAGGGGGATATGGCGCGCGTCTATAAATTATTGCTCTTTGAATGGCTTCGCTACATCCGTTATTTGCAAAAGAGTTATGGCTATTTATTTTCCTTGGCGGTTCGTACCAATCCGTTTGATCCGGACGCCAGCGCTGTTGTGCAGAACCAATAAAGGCTGGTAGCGATGGCTATCGTTTCTAACGCGAAACAAGCAGGTCACACGATGCCAAACCCTATGGAAACCTATTGGCAAAAGAAGATCGAGAAGTGCCGGGAAGCACTTGTACAGAATCATTTTGACGTCTATACGGCGGACCGCCAAGATGATGTGAAAAGGCTGATACGGGACGATATCCTTTCAAAATTGAACGTCCGCAGCGTTTCCTGGGGTGATTCCCTGTCCATGCTCGCGACCGGAATCCTGCAAGACATTGAAAACCGGCCCGACATCAGACTTATCAAAACCTTCGAAGACGGAGTGCCCCGCGCGGAAATCATCGAACGCCGGCGGCAGGCCCTCCTGGTGGATGTGTTCTTGACCGGGAGCAATGCCATCACGGAGTCCGGCCAGCTGGTGAACCTCGACATGGTCGGCAACCGCATCGCCGGTATCATGTTCGGTCCGAAAACGGTCATCATTGTGGTCGGCCGGAATAAGATCGTGGCCGGGGTGAAAGAGGCCATGGAAAGAATTAAACATTACGCGGCCCCTTTGAATGCCATACGGCATCCCGGCTGGAAGACGCCCTGTGTGAAGACATCCTGCTGTATGGATTGCAAAAGTCCCGACAGGATCTGCAACACCTGGAGCATCACCGAAAAATCCTATCCCAAGGGCCGCATAAAGGTGATCATCGTCAACGAAGATATGGGGCTATAGTGTCAGGGGGATTTCCCAAACAGTTGGTGCAATTTTAAGGGGCCGAGGGGCCAGGCGTATAGGGTGCGATTGAAAACAAAAGGAAAAAAATGGGCAGAGATGGCACTGAAAAAGGCTGCCGGAATCTGGAGAGATAGGGATGATCTCCCCGATTTAGGGCCGATTCGATCAGAATGGGATAGGGGGATTGCCGTGTCCAACGCCTTAACCGAGTTCAAACTGCCTTTTGGCCACCATGTATTGCAAGGCGATGCCTATGGAAAACGATGCCGGGCCATCGTGCTGCATGGGGCCGGCAAATCGTCGCGCCATCGTTTTTCAAGGCTGAGGACGTTTTTAAACGCCAACGGGCTTCCCACGGTCAGCTTCGATTTCATCGGGCATGGCGCCACCGGCGGACGCCTGGGGGAATCCTCCCTGCATGACAGGACGGATCAGGCTTCGGCCGTCATCGACTATGCCTGTGCGGAACCACTGACCCTGATTGGTGCCAGCATGAGCGGCTACACGGCGATACGGCTCACGGAAACATTCGCGGTGGACAATCTGATATTGCTGGTCCCGGCGGTCTACACCCCGGAGGCCTACGATCTGGCTTTCGGGCCCGCGTTTTCGGCCGCCATCCGTTCGCCCGGCAGTTGGCGGAACTCGGACGCTTTCAACATCCTGTCCGCCTTCCGGGGCAACCTCTTGATCGTCGCGGCGGAATCCGACGCGGTCATACCGGTCGAAGTGACGGAAAAAATCTATCAATCCGCAACGACGGCCAAAGCCAGACGTCTTCACACCGTGCCCGGCTCCCGGCACCGGTCGCTTTTTCTCCGGGAACAGGACTTCCGGCGGGTGATGGATATGGTCATTGACATGTGCCGGGGCAGCCTATATACCAGCGGCATCTTGCCAGATAAGCCGACAGGCGGCGCAACCGATCGTGCACCTCTGCAATCCCAATCATAGGGCTGCATGCGTTGACAAACGATGCCTTCCGAATCATGTTTTGGACTGCATGATATAGGGCTCACGAATAGCTCGCGTTTTCGATCCGATTTTCCCCCTGTGACAATCTGACACCCTATTAATCCCAATCCGTATTATTGGTGAAGGAGATAATACATGTCCCACGACGAAGAGGCCCTGCGATACCATCGTGATCCCCAACCCGGCAAAATCGAAGTCGTTCCCACCAAACCCTTTTACAGCCAGTCCGACCTCAGCCTAGCCTACACGCCCGGGGTGGCCGCACCCTGTCGCGTCATCGAGGAAGCGCCGGACACATCCTATGACTACACCAATCGCGGCAACCTGATTGCCGTGATCACCAACGGTACGGCCGTACTGGGTCTGGGCCACATCGGTTCCCTGGCCGGCAAACCGGTGATGGAAGGCAAGGCCGTGCTCTTCAAGCGGTTTGCCAATATCGATGTTTTCGACATCGAAGTGGACACCACCGATCCGGACGAATTCATCCGCACGGTCGAACTGATGGAGCCCACATTCGGGGGCATCAACCTGGAAGATATCAAAGCCCCGGACTGCTTCTATATCGAAGAACAACTGAAAGCCCGGATGGGGATACCCGTATTCCACGACGATCAGCACGGCACGGCCATTATATCCGCAGCGGCCATGCTCAATGCGGCGGCCCTTACGAAGCGACGCCTGGAGGACCTGCGCGTGGTCATCAACGGGGCCGGCGCGGCCGGCATCGCCAGCGGCAAACTGTATATCCAACTGGGGGTGTCGCCCCGCAACCTGATCATGGTGGATTCCCGCGGCGTGATTTACAAGGGACGCACGCAGGGCATGAATCCTTACAAAGAAGAAATGGCCTGCGAGACACCGGCCCGAACACTGGAAGACGCCGTGACGGGCGCCGACCTGCTGCTGGGGCTTTCGGTCAAAGGCGCCTTTACGCCGGAACTCCTGAAGAAGATGAATGCCGCTCCGATCATCTTCGCCCTGGCCAATCCTGATCCGGAAATCGATTACCATGTCGCCAAAGCCGCGCGACCGGATGCCATCATTGCCACGGGGCGTTCCGATTATCCCAACCAGGTCAACAATGTCCTGGGATTTCCGTTTATCTTTCGGGGCGCGCTGGACGTGCGGGCCAGGGAAATCAACGAAGCGATGAAGGTGGCCGCGGTCAAGGCTTTGGCCGAAATGGCCCGGGAAGACGTTCCGGATGCCGTCATACGCGCCTATGGGGGGCAGCCGATCCGGTTTGGCACCGAATACATCATTCCCAAGCCGTTGGACACCCGTGCCTTGCTCAAGGTGGTGCCGGCCGTGGCCGAAGCGGCGGTGGCCAGCGGCGCCGCCCGCGGCCCCATGCCCGAGCGGGCCGCCTATATCCAGCGTCTGGAAGCCACCCTGGGACCCGAGCGCGAGATCATGCGCAAGATCATGTTTCGTGCCCAGCAAGCGCCCAAGCGCATTGTCCTGCCCGAAGGGGATCATCCGGTTATCATCCGCGCCGCCCACCAGGCCGCCAAGGAAGGTCTGGCCCGGCCGCTGCTCCTGGGAGACCCGGGGGTCGTCCGGTCCCAGGCCGAAGCATTGCATATCCCCCTGGACAACATCGACATCATGGATCATCGCCGCAATTCGCACCTGGAAGCCTTCACCGACAAACTCTTCCGCCTGCGGCAGCGCAAGGGGTGGTCCCTGACCGAAACGCGGTTTCAATTGAACAACCCATACATATTCGGGGCCATGCTGGTGCGGGAAGGCTTGGTAGACGGCCAGGTCCACGGCATCGCCCAGTCCTACCCCAACGCCATCCGTCCGGTACTGCAGGTGATTCCCCGCCGTGCAGGCGTAGGCCTTGTTGCCGGACTCTATCTCGTCATCCTCAAAAACCGCACCCTGCTGTTTGCCGATGCCACGGTCAACATCCATCCGACGCCGGAAGACCTTGCGGAGATCGCCGTGCTGGCGGCCGATATGGCGGCGTTCTTCGACATGGAACCCCGGGTGGCCATGCTGTCCTATTCCAATTTCGGCAGCGTCCGCAATGCGGATACCCGCAGAATGGCCCGGGCGGTGGAGCTGACCCGGGAAAGAGCTCCCGCGCTGATCGTGGAGGGCGAAGTCCAGGCCGATACGGCCGTGGATGGCCGTATCCTGGCGGAGGAATTTGCATTCAACCGGTTGGGCCGGGCCGCCAACGTCCTTGTCTTTCCGGATTTGACCTCGGGCAACATCGCCTACAAGCTGATGGACCGGATCGGGGGCGCCAAAGTGGTCGGGCCCCTGCTGATGGGTATCGACCGGCCCTTCAACGTGCTCCAGCGCAATGCGGATGTGGAGAGCGTCGTGGACCTGATCGCCACCACCGTGGCCCAGGCCCAGGTCCATGCCAATGGTGAGAACGGACGGCCGGTTTAGCGGCCGGGATCATCTTTGTTTCAAGACCGGTTCCGGCGGGGTGAAGAGCGCACCTGGATTGCAGGGCGGCGGCGCTGATTCAAGCCTGCCGCGTGACGCCAGCAACTGTGCGGCGGCATTTTTTTCGTAAAACGTGGCCGGTTCATATCGCCAGCCCCGGACCAGACGGCGCTCTTCCTGCAACATTTTCAGATAGACATAGAGACCGATCAACGGGGCTGCCAGGCGGGTTTTCCATCCGAATTCTTTATAGATATCGGCCAGAAGACGCTGCATTCGGCTGAACGTTGCGGGTGTGTCGCGATAGTACTGCTTCATGGCCCATACGGCCCCGGCATAGCCTGATCGCAGGGGGGCGACTTCACGGGCATAGCGATCTCTCAAGCGCGCATCCGGATGATTTTTATAGCGCTGCCAGCCGGTCAAAAGGGTGCGGATCAAGCGGGCCAGGCTAGGCCCGTTTTGATGAAAATCGCGTTTGAAGGCCCGCAGGAGAAACCCTTCTTCCTGGCCGGATTTGATGTGGGCATGTCGGTAGTTGAAACGGTACTGACCGTGCGCATCGGCATGGGGAAAGGCCTTTTCGTCCAGCAGAGTCCCAGCCTTTTTATGACGTTCATAAAGCGGGGTGCCCGGTATCGGGGTATAGAGCATGAACTGGTGGAAATCCGTCCGGTGGCTGATGGCATGGTCGATCACCTGGTCGATATTTCCCGGTGTGTGATCCTCCAGGCCGAGAATTGACGAGCCCAGCACCCGAATGCCGTGGGACTGGAGGCGTTTCACCAGGCGATGGGTATTGACCTTCTCGAGCTTGCGGTAGCTGCTGTTGGCCCCTTCGATGCCCATCCAGACCCAGCCGATGCCGAGCCCCACGATTTGTTCCATGGTGTAGGACTGCAGGACCCTGGCCGAACTGAAGACGTTAAGGGACCAGTGTTTATCGTGGGCCTGCATCAATTCAAGCAGCCGCAGGGCGCGTTTGCGGTGCAGAAGAAAATTCTCATCCAGAACGAAAAAGGACTGAACATGCAGGGCTTTTTCAAGATGGCACATCACTGCAAAGAGTTCATCACCGGTTTCGTAGAAATTGATAAATTGGCCTTTGCCCCCGAAAAGGGCGGAGGTGGAGCAGAAGTTACAGCCCACCGGGCAGCCCACGGATGGGATGAGAATCGCTGCCGTATCGCCGGGCTTGTCGGGCAGATCGATGCCCAGGATGCGCGCCCCGAAGGCTGAAGTGGACGCCGGGTGCTTGACCGGTTGATCGACGGGTTGACCCAGAAACCGGCGCAGCCAGGCAATGCCGTCTCCCCGGACGATATGGTCGGCATCGATGGCCTGTTCCAGTTCGCGGTAATTGGCAATGTGGCCGCCCACCACGATGGTGGCCCGGGGTTGGTGGCGGCGAATCAGGCGGCACATCGCCTTAACTTTTTCGATATTCGGAATAATGGCACTGATGCCGATAATGTCGTAGGTTTCGTCGAGGAGTTCTTTTATAAAACGGTCACGCGAGGCAAAATCCAGCACGGTGCAGGGGGCATCGATATTGGCCTGGAGCATGAGCAAAGCGAACGAGCGGTGGAACATACGCAGGGAAAAGCCCCCCTGGACTCGGGTAACCTGGTTCTGGTAGAGTTCCATAGGATTGACGGCACGACTGCCGTAGCCGTCGTCACAGGCATAGGGGCCGAAGACGCTGGCAAGTAATACCCTGGCGCGGGTGGCTTTGGGGTGCGGCGTCGGGATGGTTGGCATGTCTATCTCCTGTTTGAAAAATGTTTCTTCATTATCTTTTCCCTGAAAAGAAAACGAAGCACGCGAAGTTTGACCCTCGCGAAGAAGAACACGATACTGGCCAGGATTTTTAAGATGCAATCTAATGCCTGAGGGCCTGCGTTAACAGAGTAGAATTGGGTTTGACAAAACAATTACACTCGGCAGGAGAAGAATACCGGTGGATCCGCGATTACAAAAAAATTACAAATTTTGCTTTCGCCGGCGATTGAAGCGAATGGCTTTGGTGCTCCTGGTGGGGCTGCTGGCCGGTTGTGCCCAACTGCCGGAATATGCCCGGCCGCAATTTCGTGCCCCTGGGAGCGCAATGTCCGGTGGCGGGGAGGGCTTCACCTATCGACCACTGACGATCGAGGATTTCAAGGCGGTATCGTTGCCGCCGGAGTACGACCGTTTCGATCACCATATCAACGCCCATTCCTGCATCAGCATTCGACCTGCACCGGATACCCAGGCGCGCATCACCCAGGGAGTTTATCAGGGACAATCTTTTTATATGGGCAGCATTCCGAAGATCATATTTGAAGCGGTCTTTGTGCCGGGCTGCTCCTGGTGGAGCCCGGAGGTCCCCGAGCGGAGAAAAGCTTATGTCCTCCAGCACGAGCAGATTCACTTTGCCCTGGCGGAGTTGTCCGCGCGCAAACTGACCCGGGAGGCCCGGGAGGAATTGAAAGATTACCTGGCCATCAATGACAGCTACCGGGAAGTGCAGGCGGAACTGGCCGCCAAGCTGGCTTCCATGGCCCGAGCCGCCATGGAAACCAGTTTCGAGGAGCATACGGATTTTGACGAAGACACCTCGCTTTTTTTCGATCCGCGTGCCCAGCGAGAATGGCTGGAAGACATCGAAGCACGCCTTGCCGAGACCGCTCCCTGAAACGATCGCTTTATGTGTGCCTCGGATTGAAGTACGCGTTTTGAGGGCATGCGATTCAAGGCTTGGCCAGCAGCGCCTTGATATCGTCCATGCGCTCCATGACCCCCAGGTAACCTTCTTCGATGGCGTGGTCCACCCGGTCGAAATCCATCATTCTAAGATCCCCCAGGCGGGGCTGCACCAGAATATCCGGCGGTTCCACGGCCAGATTGACCCGGGTGATGCGCTCCTGCATGATGTTGATCGAGGTCATGACCGTGTCGATGATGTCCGGGGTTTCCTCTTCTTTGCGGAAAAGGTCGTTGATTCTGGACTTGAAGCTCGCTTCCGCGCTTTCGTAATAGTCCGACAGCTTTTGCAGCAATTCATACTTGTATTCGGGTTCCTGGCCGTTGTCGGCTTCCGCCTTGTGCGCCTGCTTGCGCACCTCCCGCCGCGATATCAACCCGGAATTCAGGTCCACCGCAATCACCACGTCGGCGGCCATGGCTTTGGCCACCCCCACCGGCACCGGATCGAGCAGTCCGCCGTCCACGAGCCAGCGCCCGTTGATCTGGACCGGCGCAAACAACCCGGGAATGGACATGGTGGCCTGGAGCGCTTTCATGATGCTGCCGGATCGCAGAACCACCTTGCGGCCCCGTTTGAGGTCGGTGGCCACCATGGCCACGGGAAGGCTCAATTCCTCGAACAGCTCCTTCGGGGTATGCATGGAGAAAAGCTCTTTGACCTTGCGGGTGCCGTCCAGTAGTCCGGAGCGGGGAAACACCACATCGAAATAGGAAAAGACCTTTTTCCCATTCATGCGCAGGACGAACTCTTTGAGACTTGCCAGGCTTCCGCTGGCAAAAAGCGCTCCCACGTAAGACCCCACGCTGCAGCCGACAATGACATCGATGGGGATGCCGGAGGCTTCCAATGCTTCGATGGCCCCGATGTGCGCCCAGCCGCGTGACGATCCGCTGCCGAGAACCAACCCCACTTTTTTCCGGGATGTCATAAGCCCCTCTCGTTACGGTGTCAGACACATAAAAAAAACCTGCTCATTTATTTGGTCCAGAAAACCTGGTCCTCTGGGCCAGGTCAGAGATAATTGGCTCCGCCGTAATCGTCGTATAGGAATTCAGGAGCCAGAATCCAGAAGTCAGAATAAGGTTTTCGCCTTCGGCGCATTCGATCTTTTTTAAAAGACGGAGCGAAGCGACATCAAAATCATCCTGACTCCTGACTCCTGTCTTCTGACGCCTATTGTCTCTCGTGATTGGAGCATCCCCCTCTTCCAGGGGGAACCCAAAGCCGGGTCCCCCGGGCCCGGATATATACTTCCATGATATCGAAAACCCTTTTTTCTTCAAGCCTTTTGTTGGGCATGGATTTTAAAATACGTCAATATTCCGGTTGGTTAAATTGGATCTGGGCACGAGTGGCCCCATGGGCTGAATCGACAGACTGTCCTAACCTGGCGGCATGTGCTATAGGCCGAACATTTCATGAAATTTTTTCTACACAATAAATTTTATGCCAATATTCAGGGGTATACAGTTATTCGGGATATAATTTTCAGATGACACGTTGTACCCTTTGTCAAAAAGAAGGAACCCCGCAGAACCGGGGAGGCCTCTGTTTTACGGGAGATGCTATTCGTGGGAATTAAAAAGGATCTGTTGACGTCCCGATGGTTCATCGGGTTTCTTTATCGATTTATCCGCTTGTATGCCGGAACGTTTCGGCTGACGGTGGAAAACGAGCAGGACTGGGTTGCGCACGTGGAAAAGGGGGGCTCCGTTCTGCTGTGCGCCTGGCACCAGCAGTTTTTTGCGGCCATACGTCATTTCCGGACATACCGGCGCTTCAATCCCCATATCATGATCAGCCGCAGCAAAGACGGGGAGATGATTGCCGGTGTCGCCCAGCGTACCGGCTGGCACCCGGTGCGGGGTTCCTCATCGCGCGGCGGGCGCGAAGCCATGCATGACGTCATCGGCGGCCTGCAAAGCGCCCGCCTGGCCGGGCACATCGTGGATGGCCCCCGCGGCCCGGCCGGTCAGGTCAAAGCGGGGGTGATCCGCATGGCCCACGCCACCGGCGCGGCGATCGTCCCCTTTTATGTTCTGGCTGAAAAGGCCTGGTATTTCAACAGCTGGGACCGGTTCATGCTCCCCAAGCCCTTTTCCAAGGTCGTGCTGCGCTTCGACACCATGATCCAATGCGAACCAACCACTGACGCGGACCTTTTCGAGGCCCAGCGGCGCGATCTGGAAACCATCATGCGGCCCGCCATCGTGAATTAACCCGAACATTTCATGAAATTTTTCCTACACAATAACTTTTTTGCAAATATTCAAGGGTATAAACGGTATTCGGGGTATGATTTTCAGGTGATACGTTGTACCCATCCCCGATTTCCAGAATCACAGAAAAAGTTTCACCCTGCGGGCGCGCCCGAGATGCCCATTGACTGCGTTATCAGGCGCTTGTGGTACAGGCGTACAGCGGCGCCCCTGATGCCTTGTCAATGAACATCGCGAACGCGTGAAACATCCGGGTTAGTGCCCATCCATAAATGGCATCTTTCGGCCCCTATCGGCGTTCTTGCTGAATCGTTGCCGACGGTTCAGCTTCAGGCCGGACCGAAGGAGCGCTCGAAGAGCTCTTCCAGGGCGGCACGTCCCTGGTCGCTAAGATTGCGGGTGCCGGTGCCGGCAAACGTTTTATCCGTGATGACGGGTGTTTCTTCCACCCATTGTTTGTTTTTCCAGGCGAACCAACGGTTTTTGTCCTGATCGTATACGTTGATCGGGCGGTTGAACAGCTTGGCCAGCTCGACCCCCCAACCGGTACCCCCCTTGACGGTTTCGTCCGGCTGGATCCATCCGACGGCAATGACGTGATAGCCGTTGTTCACCATGTGGAAGATGGACTGGATGACTTTGCGGATTTTTTCGGCCCGGGCATAGGTGCGTCCCATCCGGGACGATACGATCTCCATGCTGATATCACCGCGTGCCAGATCAGCCTCATCGAGCACCCGAATCCCACGTGTGCGTTCAGAGGGGTGGCCCTCGAACGCGAAGTTAACCTCGTTGATTCCCCAACGTTCGGCCAGCTTACCGAACTCGGTTTCGGTTCCCCGGTGGCCGCCGCTGTAAAGAGTGAATTTGGAATTGTCGGTCATAACAGCTCTCCTTAAATCAAAAATAGAAAAATAGAAATTTGGAAAACAGTAAAAAGCTCTCATACGAAGACATCAAACCCACCCCAGCCGGTGGTTTTGCTCAATGCACAAAAAGAATGAAACATAAGGCCTTTCTTCCACTTGGCAACCCGGCGTTCCATTTTTAACCGGTTTCTCATCATATAAGCCCCCTGTTGCCCACTCGCGGTGCTCAATTGGGCAAAAAAATTCACACATCGGCCCGGCTTCTTATCGGGACGCGCCGGAGTCCAATGGACGGCCCATAAACTGTGGATGCCCGCCTGGCAGGCTTTCCGGGATTCATTGGCATTGCCTTGACCGGCTTGTCATTGTGCATGGCATGCAATGTGCTTAGCCGACAGGTACCGTTATGCCTCCTACTCAAACACATGTGTCCAAGCAGCTGCTTGGCACCGATATCTAAGGAATCCCTCATGCCATTGCCTTTAGGACATGCCGCCATCGGTCTGGCAACTTGCGAGACCATGGGGGCTAACGAGCACAGTTCTTCCCGCTGGGGAATGTTTGTTTTCATCGTCATTCTGGCCAATTTGCCGGACGTGGATGTCATCCTGGGGCTTTTGCTCCAGGGCAACGGCAATCTGTTTCACCGCGGTCCGACCCACAGCCTTCTTTTTGCCCTGCTGGCCGGCGCCCTTGCTTCGCATATCTGGCGCTTGTCCACACGGGTGCCCCGGATGAGCTTCCTTCTCTGTTTCAGTCTGGTTTTTTCGCATGTTCTGGCAGACATGGTTCTCACTGCGGCGCCGGTTTCCTTGTTATGGCCCCTGCACGTCTATTGGTCACCCGGGATCAGTGACTGGGGGTCCGTGACCCACGCGGTATTGTTCCAGAGTATCCAGGATGCCGGCATTATCGGCGCTTGCTTGGTTTATGTCATTATTCTGAGGCTGATGCGGGGCAGTCTCAAGGAACAGCGGGTGGCGGCGGTTGCGCGGCGTCGGTCCCGCTAGCGACAATTCAAGCTCTGTGACGGTATTGGCGCGGCCTGTTTCGGGGCTTGATTGTCAACACGCTTTAATGCTACTAAAAGAGTGCAGGCCATCCTGACGGATTGACTGCGATGGCAGCCAGGCTACAATCGTGTTGAAACTCCACTCCGTTCTTTCCTGCGTTTTCCCGCCTGTGAGACCTGCTTCCCAAAAAGGGAATGTACAACAGGGTATGCTGCCTTATTGACCCGAAGGCCGTTTTGCTAACAAAACCATAATGTCCGTATGGGACATTGTATCCTGAAGATTAATCAAACCGCCAGGAGGCGTGACGATGCGCCAGGTCAAACCGCGCGATGGCAGACGCTTGCGTCGCTCACAAAATAAACAGGTACGCCAACATGCCCGCACCCCGTGTTCCGAAGATACCCATTTTGCCGCCAACCGCAGGCTTTTCGAGGGACGAATCAAAAACCTGAGCGCCGGGGGAACCTATATCCAGAGCAAGGGACGTTTCGTGATCGGGCAGGAGGTGGTGGTGGCCGGCCCCTTTGCCGAGGACCGAAGCGATGTCAAACGCTACGGCAGAATCGTTCGACTGGATGCCCAGGGGTTTGCTGTCCGCTTCAATCTTTAAAGCTCCACCCTGGGCCAAATCTCTTCGGGTGATGACAGAAAGTGCGCTGGTAGGGATTGACAACGTATGTCAAATTCAATAGAGACAGACTCTGCCGTAGCTCTTGAAACGGCAGATCAAGACACGCATATTGAAGCGGACCGATTTCTAAACGACCGACCATGACCAACCGACTCATTTCCATCCTGTTTCTGACCTTTATCGCGGTAACCTCCACTTTTTTTTTGTCCTGGCACTGACCATCTGGCTGCTGACCGTCCTGTTTGACCGGCGCCTGGTGGTGCTGCACATGTTTACCTCTTTCTGGGCCTGTTTATATCTGTGGGCCATGCCGGCCTGGTCCGTAACAGCGGTCGGCCGCGAAAAGATAAGGTTCGGAGCCAACTGCATCGTCGTTTCCAACCATCAATCCCAACTGGACATCCTTGTGGCCTTCCGCCTGTTTTTCCCTTTCAAGTGGGTGTCCAAAGCCGAGGTTTTCAAACTGCCCCTCATCGGCTGGAACATGGCCCTAAACCGCTATATCCGCCTCAAGCGGGGGGACAAGGAGAGCATCCGCCACATGATGGCGGCTTGCGAAAGAGCCCTGGCCCGGGGATGCTCGGTTTTTTTCTTCCCTGAAGGGACCCGTTCCAAGACGGGCAAACTCAGGACTTTCAAGCCGGGAGCCTTCATTCTGGCGCATCAGATGAAGCTGCCGATTCTGGCCATTGCCATCAACGGCACCAAAAACGCACTGCCCAAACACAGCGTGAATTTCCACGGCCGACACCGTATCCGGATCGAAGTCCTGGGCGAGATTCCCTACGATGCTTTTGCCCATCTGAGTGTGGAGGATACGGCGGAAATGGTGCGGCAGCGGATTGCGGAAAACGTTGACGGGCACTGAAAATCCGGGGGTTCGAGCGACATCCCAACCCCCTGGAGCCTCGCAACACCCGAATCCCTCAGCGCCGTTGATCAAAGACGTTCACCAAGGCATTGCGCTTACACCCTCTGCCGTCTTTACAAACCAGGCATGATGGCGCCTTCGACTGGATTTGCCATTCGCCTGAAGTGGTCTTATGCTATCCGACACGGCATGAGCGCCAGCGCGGCGGTCTCATCCAGATACGCCATACGAACCCCCCTCTGAAAGGACCGCATCCCATGGTACAAATCAATACCGAGCCGGGCCGGGACGCCCACGAGACCATCAAACTGACCATCGATGAACCCGACCTGGATTTCAACACGGCCCGGGACCGGGCCAAGGTCGAAGCACTTGCGGTCAACCGCAACGCCATGCAACTGGCCTGGTACAATGGTCAGACCGGACAAGGGTTTCCGGACTATGACTGCGGTTCCGGAGATCGCCCGCCCTGGCAGGTGTTTGCTGATTCCCGGGGCGGCAATCTGACCATCGACGTCAACGACGGCACCTTCATCTTCATCTATCTGACCATGTAGGCGACGGGGGCCCCGATCGGAAAAGCCACTGCCGTAGCGGCATTAGCCGATCGGGCGGTGGTCCAGGATTTCGCGAATGGCCCGGGCAATGTCCCGGGTTATAATGGGTTTCAGGATCACCTTTTTGATGCCCATGCGTTTCATTTCCTCCTCCTGCATCTGTTCACTGAATCCGGTCACGATGATGATGGGAATATCCGCACGCAGGGACAGGAGTTCCCGTGCCAGTTTGTCGCCGGTAAGATTGGGCATGGTGAGGTCGGTGATGACGAGATCGAACCCGTGAGGGGTTTCACCGAACAGTTTTAACGCATCGACGCTGCTGGTCCGGCCCGTCACCCGATAGCCTAATCGGGTGAGCATCCGTTCGCCGATTTCCACCAGTGCGTTTTCATCGTCGACAAAAAGGATCCTTTCCGTTCCGGTGGGAATGGGCCGCATATCCGCCGGCTTTTCGTCCTGGCCGGGACGGTCGATGGCGGGGAGGAACACCCGGACGGCCGTGCCCTGACCTACCCGGCTGTAAACCGATATATCCCCTTTGCTGCTTTTGATAATGCCGTGAATCGTCGAAAGCCCCATGCCCGTGCCTTCGCCCTCGGGTTTGGTGGTAAAGAAGGGGTCGAAGATCCGGCCAAGGATCTCCGGGGGAATACCGGTGCCGGTGTCGGAAACGCTGAGACGCACATAGCGGCCCGGATGGCTGAATCCGGAAAATTCGGACATGGCGTCGGCATCGATGTCCACGTCGGTCAGAGTGACCTCCAGAACGCCGCCGTCCGCTTTCATGGCATAGCTGGCATTGGTGCACAGGTTCATGACGATCTGGTGAATCTGGGTGGGGTCGGCCATGACATAGCTCGAGGCGGTGAGGGTCTGCGCGATGCGGATGGAGGAGGGCAGGGAGGCCCGGAGCAGTTTCAGGGCCTCTTTGACCACCAGTTTGATCAGGAGCGGTTTGGCTTCCTGTTCCCCCTGACGGCTGAAGGTCAGGATTTGTTTGACCAGTTCGGTGGCCCGCTCCCCGGCCGTGCGCAGTTTGAGCAGGTTGCTGCGAACATGCGTGTTCTCCGTCATGGTCATAGCCAGATCGGCATACCCCATCACAGCGGCCAGAATATTGTTGAAATCATGGGCGATGCCGCCGGCCAGGGTGCCGATGGCCTCCATCTTGTAGGATTGCAGCAGTTTGCCTTCCAACTGCTTGTAGTCGGTCATGTCCTTGACGCTGACCACGTAGCCTGCCACCTTCCCGGTTCCTTTCTCGTAGTGCGGGTAATAGCTTGCATCGGCAAAGCGCTTCTCGCCGCCGGGATAAGTCACCCATGAGCGGCCATGGACTTCTTCTCCGGCCAGGCAGCGTTCGGTCAGGGGTTTGGAAAATCCCAGGATATCCTCTCCCAAGACATCGTCCACGTGTTTGCCCACCAGGTGTTCCGGGGCGGTATGAAAGGCGGCCGCATAGGGCGTGTTGACCGCCTGGTAGATTGCGTCCCGGCTGACCAGGGCCATCAGATCTTTGGTGCTGGAAATGATGTGTTTGTAATTTTCCAGCATTTTCTGGGCTTCCTTGCGGTGGGTGATATCCTGGGCGTTGCCGACCACAAACTGGGCTTTGCCTCGCCGGTCAAAGAGGACAATGTGGCGATCCAGCACCCAGGTGTAGGTTTGATCCGGCTTGAGAAGCCGGTATTCGATGGAGAATTCCTGGGCCTCGGTGATGGTCGTATCGACCAGATGTTGGATGTGGTCCGCTGTTTTTTGCCGGTCGCCGGGATGGATTATCCCAGCCAGTTGTTTTCCGTCGGTATGCAGCCACTGCTCAACCGGAAGGCCGGTTAGGTTTTCGATGGCCGGACTCACCCAGATAAAGGCCTGTGTTGCGAGGTCGCGTTTATACAGTGCGTCGCGGGATAATTCGAAGGCTTCACGCACCTGCTGTTCACTTTTATGCAGAGCGGCGTCGGCGTGCAGCTTATCCGTGATATCAAGCCCGATGGAAAGCCCTCCGCTGATCCGGCCCGCATTGTCCCGGAACAGGGAGTGGTTCCATTCGCAGATGATGGTGCGGCCGTCCTTGGTGATATTTTCATCGATGGTATGGTTCACAAACGTGCCATTCTTGAGAAGCGCCCGGGCCTCGGACGCCTGGGAGCGTGCCTTTTCCGGCACGATGACGTTATAAAAACGATGACCGATGACGTCTTCCTTAGACCAGCCGAAAATGTCTTCTGCTTTTTGATTCCAGTCCAGAAGGCGAGTTTCGACATCCCACACCATAAACGCCAGGGGGGCTGTGTTGTAGACGTTGCGCAGCCGCTCTTCGCTGGCTTCCAGCGCCTTGCGGGTCTGGTGATGGCGATGATCACTGGCCAGCAGGGAACCGATAAGAAGGGTTCCCAGAGGGTAGAAAAGCATAACGGGAAAGGCGTAGATCTTGAAGGCACGCCAGGCGACATCGACCGGTAAGGCCACGGTCCATAACAGCCCCTGCAGTGCCAGGGCAAGACCGAATCCCAGCAATGCCAGGGGGTGATAGGCGCGACGGGAGGCACGCAACCGGTAAAAAAGGAGGATGCCGAAACCGGTAGCGGTCAGAATGGCGCCGATCCCGGCCATGGTGCCGATACCACCGATAGCGAGACGGTAGCCGGCAATGATCACACCGGTGGTTACGCCCGCCAAGGGACCGGCAAAAGCCCCGGCAAGGCCAGCTATGACGACCCGGCCGTCGATGATGATGCCGGGCAGGATTGTCAGGCGCATCATCATGCCCAGGACGGCGATGCCGCCAAAGACGACCCCGTAAGCAAGCCGCATGTAGAATGGACGGATTCTGGGCAAATTGGTTCGGACCAGGTTGCACAGCAGTGTCAGGGAAATCAGCAGGGCAATATTGACGGCCAATCCCGTCACGAGGGTTTGGATGTCCATATCCGGGTACTCCCCTGGGGCCTGATCTAGCGGCTGAGGACCGTTTTACGATAATGGCTCGGAAATGCTGTGTCAGCTCCAGAAGGGCGCGGCAGAATGGCGTTCGATAACCAGCTGAAGGGGCCGGCCAGGGGCGGATGCTGGCGATGATCACGCGTGCGCTGTAAACCGGTCCAGAGTTTGACCTTTCACAGCATCATCAAGCCACAGACCACGATATTTTGCAATGCCGAAAGCGACGCGGCGTTCACCAATGGGGGCGCGTCCGGCAGAGGGGACCGCCGCAACGCAAGCCCGGGGTTTGAGGGCTTCCGCGGCCGGGGTTCGGTTCTCCCAACCCCATGGAAATGCCGCCATTCCCTTCCTTACACTAAAAATGACCGGTGGAGGCTTGCACCGTCCGTTGGCCTGCCTTCGGGTGTTGAAGGATGGCGGCATACTATCATGATAATCACGATTGGTGCGAAGGCTATGGTATGGTGGACAAATGGTGGTGATCCCCATTTTCCGCCTCGGGTGGAGGCCCCTTAGGTATACATCGCCTCGATAAGATCTTGGAAAGCTTTGTGGACGTATTTGCGTTTGACTTTCATGGTGGGGGTGACTTCCCCGTCTTCTTCGTAGAGTTTTTTGGGCAGGATGGTAAACTTGCGCACATTTTCGACCCGGGCCACCTGGGTATTGACCTGGTCCACCTCGGTCTGGATCAGTTTGCGGATTTCCGCATCCAGGGTCAGATCCTTGTAAGTGGCAAACTGGATTTTGTGGTCCTGGGCGAATTTGACCACGTTGTCTTCGTCGATCATGATGAGGGCGGTGAGGTATTTGCGACGGTCACCGATCACCACGGCATCGTTGATATAGGGGCTGGCCTTGAGCTTGTTCTCGATGTACTGGGGGGTGATATTCTTGCCACCGGCCGTGACGATGATGTCCTTTTTCCGATCGGTGATGCGCAGGTAGCCGTCTTCGTCCAGTTCCCCTACGTCTCCGGAGTAGAGCCAGCCGTCCTGCAGGGCTTCCGCAGTGGCGGCCTCATTCTTGTAATAGCCCTTGAACACCCCTGGGGATTTGACCAGGATTTCGCCGTCCTCGGCGATGCGCACCTCGGCGCCGGGCAGAGGCGGGCCCACCATGCCGAATTTGACCTTTTCGGCCTTGGAGATGCAGGTGACCCCCGTGCCTTCGGTCTGGCCGTAGCCCTCCACCAGATTGACCCCGATGGACTGGAAAAAGTGCAGGACGTCAGGGGCGATGGGGGCGGCCCCGGAATAGGCGATCCGGATGCGGTCCAACCCCATGCGTTTTTTGAGCTTGCGCAGCACGGCAAAATGGGCCAGGCCGAACAGGAAACGCAGGTGGGCGGGCAGAGGTTTGAAATGCATAATGCCGTCGGCCCGTTTTTTGCCCACGGTCAGGGCCAAATGATAGGCCAGGCGTTTGAACCAGGTGGCGTCCGACATGCGGATGGTGGCCGCCGAGGCGTATTTTTCCCAGACCCGCGGCACGGCATAGCCCACGGTGGGGGACACCTCGATCATGTTGTCTCCCACGGTGTCGGGCTTTTCCACGAAGTTGACCACGTAGCCCTGGGTGATATGCACGAATACCGAGAAGAGGCGTTCGAAGATATGGCACAGGGGCAGGAAGGAGAGAACCTCGTCTTCGAGCCCGATCGGGTTGTCCTGGGTAACGGCCCGGGCCATCCAGGTCACGTTGCGGTGGGTCAACATGGCGCCCTTGGGCGGGCCCGTGGTGCCCGAGGTGTAGATAAGAACGGCCAGGTCGTCGGGTTGCACCTGTTGCATGCGCCGGAGGAGGTCCTCCCGCAGCTGCGGGGTGGTCTGCCGGCCTTCTTCCAGGAGGGCCGCGAAGGTCGACACCATGGGATCTTCAAACCGCTGCAACCCCTCCAGATCCCAGACGATGACCCTGCGCAGGGATGGGGCCGCATCCCGGAACATGAGCCATTTGTCCAGTTGTTCTTCGTTTTCCACGAAAAGAAAAGCCGTATCGGCATGGTTGACGATATACTGTACCTGCTCCCAGGCATTGGTGGCGTAAATACCCACCGACACGCCGCCGGCGCACTGCACCGCCATGTCGGCCAAAACCCACTCGGGGCAGTTGTCACCGATGATGCCCACACACTGGCCGGGCTCGAGCCCCATGGCGATCAGGGCTGCCCCCAGCTGCTGAACACGTTCGAAGTAAGTCCGCCAGGAGATATCATGCCAGAGGCCGAGGGTTTTCTGGCGCAGAGCCACCCGCTCCCGATACCGTTCCACGGTCTGTTGAAAAACTTGGGGGGTCGTTTCGACCGCCGTCATGTCACCTCCATCGACGCTTGCGTTTCCATCGTTGATACCCCTTGGCGGATGTCTCGGACTGCATGCCGAGGTAGAACTCCTGTACGTTCGGGTCATCCATCAAGTCCCGGGATGGGCCTTTCATGACAAAGCGGCCGTTTTCCAGAATCAGGCCCGTGTCGGCAATATTGAGGGCCATGCGGGCATTTTGCTCCACCAGCAGAATCGTCACGCCTTCCCCGTTGATCTGGGTGATGATGCGGAAGATTTCCTTGACCAGAATAGGGGACAGGCCCAGGGAGGGTTCATCCAGGCAGAGCAGTTTGGGGCGGCTCATCAGGGCGCGGCCGATGGCCAGCATCTGCTGCTCGCCGCCGGAAAGCGTGCCGGCCCACTGATGGGTGCGGTCGGCCAGGATGGGGAAATAATCGTAGATCCGCTCGAAATCGCGCCGAACGCCGTCGCGGTCCCGACGGGTATAGGCGCCCATGAGAAGGTTCTCGCGGACGCTCAACTCCTCGAAGACCTCACGCCCTTCGGGTACGTAGGAAATGCCCCGGCATACGATGTCTTCCGTATCGCGTCCGTCGATGCGGTTGCCCTCGAAGAGGATGGTGCCTTTGTCGGGCTGGTCTTCGATCAAGCCCATAAGGGTTTTGAGAATGGTGGATTTGCCCGCCCCGTTGTTGCCCAGGATGGCGGTCACACTGCCGGCCGCCACGGTCAGGGAAGCGCCCCGGATGGCGTAGATGAGGTCGTAATAGGTTTCGATATTCCGGATTTCAAGCAGCGGATTCACGATGGTCTTCTTCTCCAAGATAGGCCTTGAGAACTTCGGGATGCCGGCGAACCTCGTCGGCCGTGCCGATGGTGATGGGCTGGCCGAAATTGATGGCCAGGATGCGGTCGGAAATATCCATGACCATGCGCATATCGTGTTCGATCAACAGGATCGTGATGCCGAGATCGTTCTGGATGTCCTTGATCCAGAAAATCATGTCCTGTTTTTCTTCGGCCGTCATGCCGGCGCAGGGTTCGTCCAGCAGCAGCAGTTTCGGTTCCAGGGCCAGGGCCCGGGCCAGTTCCACCATCTTTTGGGTGCCGTAGGGAAGGGCACCCACCAGTTTGCCGCGGACTGCCTGCAGCCGCAGGAGATCGATGATCTTTTCTACCTGCCGGCGGTGATCCCGTTCTTCCCGCCCGGCAAAAGATCGGGGACCCCACATGGCCGCACCCCGGAACAGGCCGGTGCGCATGAATACGTGGCGCCCCAGCATGATGTTTTCCATGGTGGTCATGTTGGCGAAGAGCTCGATATTCTGAAAGGTGCGGGCGATCCCGAGCCGGGCAACCTGGTCGGGCCGCAGGCCCTGGATGTTGCGGCCGTCGAAGCGGATGTTACCCGCGTCCGGACGGTAAATGCCGTTGATGCAGTTGAAGAGGGTGGTCTTGCCGGCTCCATTAGGGCCGATGATGGCGAAGACTTCCCCGGCCTGCACGTCGAAGCGGATATCCTGAAGAGCCTGCAGGCCCCCGAAGGCAATGGCGAGATTGTCGATAGAAAAAAAGGTCATGGGGAAATAAACCGTTGCTATACGTTTCTTTTAAAGAGACCGCGTTTTGGAACGTGACGACCGTTGATCGATGAAGAAGAATTCAGGAGACAGAATACAGAAGTCAGAAGAAAGGAATCGCCTGCGGCGCAAATTTTTATAGAAAAGTATTGCATTCAAGCTAATGGTGTGTCTTTTTTCCTGACTCCTGACTCCTGACTCCTGACTCCTGACTCCTGACTCCTGACTCCTGACTCCTGACTCCTGACTCCTGACTCCTGTCTTTCAATCTATTGTCGCCCAGTCCGTCAGCTGCTTGGCCTTGCCGCCGGCCATGCACTGCACCAGGAAAGTCTGGCTCTGGCCCTGGCGGCAGCTGGGATCGTTGGGATCGAAGGGCTTGTAGCTGATTTTGCCGCTGATGCCCTTGAAATCCTTGAGGCTCTCCAGTTCTTGGACGAGGCGTTCCCGCGTGACGTCGTCGCCGCAACGGCGAATGGCTTCCACCAGGGGTTCGGCAAAGACAATGCCGGCATAATAGAACAGGCCCCAGCGTTCACCCTTGGCGGCGTACTGGTCGAAGGCTTCCTGCTTGTAGGTCTGCAGCAGCGGATAGCCGGAATCCGGAAGTTCGGCAAAGGTGGCGGCGATGACGCCCTCCCAGGCCCCTTTGCTGATGTGCATCATGAGGGGGAAGTCGGAGCAGGTGCTGGTGCTCATGAACTGGGTCTGGAATCGCATGGCCTTGCTGATGCCCACTGTCATGACGGCATGCCTTACCGTGGTCCAGAGCAGCACGACTTCCGCATTGGATTTTTTCAGTTTCATCACATGGGGTTTGAGATCGCTGTCCGTGACATTCACCGGCACCTCGGCCACCAGCTCAATGCCGTGGCGGGCCAGTTCCTCCCGGGCGCCTTTCAGGCCATTTTTCCCGTAGTCGTCGTTCTGGTAGATAATGGCGATTTTTTGTTTGCCCATATTGGCGACAGCGTAGCGGCACAGGGCCCGGGCTTCCAGGGCGTAGAGGGGGTAGACCGCAAAAAGGTATTTATGGGGCGGGTCGACCCAGTGGAGGGAGCCGGCCGAGGGCCCCACCCAAGGCACGCCGCGTTCCATCAGATAGTCCCGCACCGCCAGGCCGGGGGCCGTACCCACGCCGGAAACCCAGGCAAACATGCCGGTGCCTTCCTGCAGTTCCTTGACGCCGGCCTTGGTTTTGGCCGGGTTGTAGGCATCGTCGAACATGTGATGGATCAATTTGCGACCGTTGATGCCGCCCCGTTCATTGATCATTTTGAAGTAGGCGTCCGTGCCCCGGGCAACAGAGCCCCAGGCGGCCGCCGGTCCGGTCTGGGGGCCCCATTGGCCGATGTGAATTTCCGTTGCCGTGACACCCTCTTCCGCGCCGACTCCGGCCACGAGACCTATCAGGAGCATGACGCCTGCCAGTAAAAGCACCCATCCTTGCCGTTTCATGGTCGCCTCCTTTGTCTGACTGCGATGGGGGAAAATCCGCCCATCGGGGTTGTTGACAAAAAATTGCAAAGGATCAGAATTCAGGAGTCAGGAGACAGGAACCAGAATAAAAGCGGATGCGCTGAAGGCGCGCCATTTTATAACTTCTGACTCCTGAATCCTGTCTCTTATCTCCTGAATTCTGACTCCTGAATTCTGAATACTGATTTTATAATTACACTTTCTTCACGTAGTGGCGGGCAAACAACCCGCTCGGCCGGATGCAGAGCATCAGGACGATCACGGCAAAGGCCACCACCGATTTGAATTCAATCGAAATATAGCCGCCGAAAAGGTTTTCGATGATTCCCAAAAGATACGCTCCGAAAACAGCTCCCGGCAGGGAGGTCATACCGCCCATGACGGCGGCGGCAAATCCTTTCAACATGGGATCCCACATCATGTAGGGCTGCATGATGACCGGTGAGAGCAGTAACCCGGCGGAAGCACCCACCAGCGAGGAGATGCCCCATGTGGCCATCAGGATACGCCGGGTGCGGATGCCCATGATACGGGCGGCCATGGGGTTCTGCTGGGTGGCTTTCATGGCCATGCCCAATCGCGAGTAGCGGAAGAACAGGAAGAGAACGATCATGGTACAGAGGGCCACCACCAAGGTCAGCACTTCCAGGGTGCTCACGAAAAAGTCGCCGATCATCACGCTGTCGTAAGGCGAAATGGGAAAAGGCATGCTCTTTTGCTCGGCGCCGAACTTCCAGGACACCAGTCCCATCAGGATCATTTCGATCCCGATGGTGATGATGATCATGCCCAATACATTGGGCTCCTTGGCCCGTCGCAGGATGGTAAATTCGAGGATACAACCCAGCACTACCGCAAACACGAGGGAAAGGGGGAAGGCCAGGTAGCTCGGGAATTGATGCTGTTCCAGCAGCATATAGGCCACGTAGGTTGAAATCAGCGCCATTTCGCCTTGGGCAAAATTGGGTACCTCCGAGGTTTTGTAGATGATGACCATGGCGAGACCGATGAGGGCATAGGAACTGCCGGCGGCGATTCCGTTGATCAGCATCTGGATGAAGTCGATCATATCGGCCAAAATTCCTTAACCTAATGGGTTTTCATCGAAATCGCCATCGGGATCGAAATCGGATAGGCCCATCGGTAATTCCCTTGAAAACGACAAAAGACGACTACGATAGCGATCCCGATTGCGATCATTTTTCCGCCTGTTGCGGTTTACCGTGGGGCCTGTGCCCCAGCGCGTTAGGGGTCGCTCTCCCCCTCAGAACGGCCAGGTTTTCCAGTATTTTTTAGCGCGGATCCAGAATCCGAAAATGCCCAGGGGCTCGAAGAGCATGATGAGCACCAGGATGGCGCCGAAAACGATCAATTGGATATTGGATACCCCGGTGATGGAAAACCATTCCTGGGAGAGTGCCTCCAGCCATTTTCCCAGGTAGGGGATGCTAAGGATGTTGCGCAACTGGAGATCCAGCCAGCTGAGCAGACAGGCCCCGGTGATGGACCCCATGATGGAGCCCAGGCCGCCCACCACCACCATGGCCAAAAACATGATGGACATGAGCAGGGTAAATATTTCCGGTTCGATAAAGCGCAATACAAACGCGTACAGCCCACCGCCGACACCGGCATAGAAAGCGCTGATGGCAAAGGCCAGGGTTTTGTAGCCCATCAGGTTGACCCCCAGGGTTTCGGCGGCGATTTCGGCATCACGGATCGCGATCAGCGCCCGCCCGACCTTGGTTTTGATCAGGTTGCGGGCGGTCAGGGCCAGCAGGATGGTGAGGGGGATCAGAAGAAAATAGAAGTCCCGATCGCTTTCCAGATGCCAGGGGCCGATGAACAGTTCGGGCGTGTGCAGCCCCTGGCGGCCGCCGAAAAGCTCGATGCGCCCGATGATCTGGGTGATGGTCAGGCCGAAGCCGAGGGTGGCGATGGCCAGGTAGGGACCTTCCAGGCGCAGGGACGGCAGGCCCAGGAGGAAACCGAAGCCGGCGGCGATCAGGCCCGCCAGGGGCAACGCCACCAAAAATGGCAGGTGAACTTCGGTCATGAGGATGACGGTGCCATAGGCCCCGATGGCGAAAAAACCGGCATGCCCCAGGGAAACCTGGCCGGCGTAGCCTACCAGGATATTGAGCCCGATGACGACGATGACGTTGATGGCCAGGAAGTTGGCCATGTAAATGTAATACGATGTCGCCAGGAAAGGAAAAATCGCCAGTGCGGCCAGCATGATGGCCATCCAGAAGACGACGACACCCGAGGTGAAGAGCTGGACGTCCTCGTAATAATCCCGTTTCATATCCATGGTGGTGATTTCCGGAAAGCCAAGTACGGGTGATGATATGGTTTGTTTGCCGGCTGAATGATGAACGTCGCTAGGCAGGGTATAGAAAGTAGCATAAGTTGTCAATATAAAATCGATAAGAATTTAATAAATGAATAATATTCATAACATCGCCGCTAACCCGGATATTTCAAGCGCTTGAGGCATCCATTGACAAGGCATTCAGAAACGCCGCCGGTCGCATGCTTCGACTAACCCGGATATTTCACGTGTTCGAGATGTGCATTGGTAAGGCATCAGGGGCGCCGCTGTACGAATGCTACCGCAAGCCCCTGATAACGCCGCCAATGGACATCTCGGACGCGTCCGCAGGGTGGAATTTTTTCTGCGTTTCTGCAAATCGACGCAGGTTGCAAACTGTCACCAGGAAATCATACCCCCGAATAACACTTATCAATTTGATTCGTTGGATAAAATTTATTGTGTAGAAAAAATTTCACGAAATATTCGGGTTAGTTCGCGATAATGCATGCAGGGGATGTCTAAGGCGCGTTCGTAGGGTGATCGTGATGTGGTTCTTACGGTTCCGTCCGGAGATGCATCGGTGGCTGTGGCGTTCGCCTGACCGGTGAGATCAGGCGGCCGGGACGGGGGAAGGCGGCGCAGGGATGCGCACTGTGAAAAGGGTGCCGTCACCGGGCCGAGACGCGACCTCGATGGTGCCCCCGTGCTGGTGAATGATTTTGCGTGTGATGAAAAGCCCGATACCGGTTCCCTGGGTGGCTTTGGAGGAAAAAAAGAGGGTAAAGATTTGCGATTGAACGTCATCGTTCATGCCGATGCCGGTGTCCTTGATTTCGAACACGATGGCATCGTCTTCGGGGTAGACGTGGAAATCGATGCGTCGCAGGTCGGCATCGGGGTTCTCGCGGCAGGCATCCACGGCATTTTCAAGGACGTTGACCAGGGCGGAGCGCAACTGGTCGGGATCGATTGGGAAAAGCTGGTCGGCCAATGCGGGCGAGAAATCGCAGACCATTTCGATGGGTGGGGACGCCAGCCGCGGTTGAATGACGGCGGCGGTTTCCTCGGCAAAGGCTTTGACGTTGCAGGCGGTGAGGGTCAGTTCGCGTTCCTTGGCATAGTAAAGCACATCCAGAACCATGTTTTTGATGCGCCCCACCATCATTTTGACGATGTCCAGCCCCTCTCCGATCTGGTTGGTGTCTTCCTTGGCAAAGCCTTTGTCCAGCATGTAGACGCCACCGTCCAGCCCGGTCAGTAGTCCCTTGATGCTGTGGGAGACGGAACCGATCATCAGTCCTAAAGATGACAGGTGATCACGCATGTCCAGGATGGGTGAAATGTCGGTGGCCATCAGCATGACGGCGCCCACATTGCCGCTGCTTTCCCGCAGGGGGGTGGTCCATGCAAAGAGGTGGCAATCGTCGCCGGCCTTTGTTTTGTAGCTCAACTCGCACTGATGGGATTTGCCGTCGCTGAAGGTTTGGGCCACCGGGCAGTCTTCGCAGGGGGCACGCCGCCCACGGACCAGTTCGTAGCAGGTTGCACCGGTTTGCGGGTCGAAAGCGAAGTCGTTCTTAAAGCGTCGATTGGCCGATGTAATCCGCCAATCGGCATTGTGGACGGTGACATAACCGGGCAGGGATTCAAAAAGATTTTGCTGCACCTCCTCCGGTGTTTGCACGGCCAGGCTTTCTGTCTTTTGCAGCAGAAGATCTTCGAGGTTTTCCGTATATTGCCGCAACTGAGAGCGCAGGGCGATACGCTCCCTGGATTTCTGCAAGGCCCGGTCCAGATCGGTGTCATCGATGGGTTTGGTAATAAAGTCCGTGGCTTCGTATTTGAGACTTTTGATGGCCAGATCCATGTCGCCGTGACCGGTGATGACCACCACTTCGGTATCGGGATCGGCCTGCTTCAGGCGTCGCAGCAGTTCGATGCCGTCCATTCCCGGCATCTTGATGTCCGTCAGAACAATTTCCGGATGTTCCCGGGAAAAGATCGTCAAAGCATCCGAGGCATCCGCCGCCGTCAGGACCGTATAGCCGCGATCTGCCAGGGAAATGCCCAGGACCTTGCGGATCCCTTCTTCATCGTCGACGATGAGTATGGTTTCTTTTGTCATATCCGATGTCCTTCGCCGTGCTTTCCGAATCCGGGCGGCCGTGGCATCAGTTTTGTCCGATCTGGTATTTTTTCATTTTGCGCCATAACGTGGTCCGGTCCATGTTCAGGGCGCGGGCCGTATGGCTTTTGTTCCAGCGATAGCGTCGGAGGGTGTCGATGATGCGTTCCTTTTCGTCCCACACGCGCCGTGCCGATCGGGCGTTCCCTTCGTCCGAGGCCTCGTCGGTTACATTTTTGAGCAGCCACAACGGAAAATGGTTTCTTTCGATGACATCGCCGCGGCAAATGATGAGGGCATGCTCGAGGATGTTTTCAAGCTCGCGGACGTTTCCGGGATAGTCGTAATTGAGCAGAACTTCCATGGCGGATTCGTCGATGCGGCTGATGTCGGTATGCTTCGTCGTACAGATGCGTTTGAGAATATGCTCGATCAGCAGCGGCAGGTCGCTTTTGCGGTCTTTCAATGCCGGTATCTCCAGCCGCATCACGTTGAGACGATAGTAGAGGTCTTCACGGAATTTTTTTTCGTCCACCATGTGTTTCAGATTTTGATTGGTGGCGGAGATGATGCGTACATCGACTTGGGTGGTCTGGCGGCTGCCCAGGGCATAAAATTCGCGGTCTTCGATGACGCGCAGCAGTTTGGCCTGCAGGGGCAGCGGCAAGTCGCCGATCTCATCCAGAAAAATGGTGCCGCCGTCCGCCAGTTGAAATCGTCCGGGTTTATCGCGATCCGCACCGGTGAAGGCGCCTTTGACATAACCGAACATTTCCGATTCCAACAGGTTGTCGGGCAGCGAGGCACAATTCACCTTGATCAGCTTGCGATCCGCACGCTCACTGGTGTTGTGAATGATTTTCGCCAGAAGATCCTTGCCGGTGCCGGTGGGTCCCTCGATGAGAACGGTGGCATCACTGGAAGCGATGACCGGCAGAATCTCGAATATTTTCTGCATCTCGGGGTGGCGGCCCACCATATCGTAATACGTGTACTGCCCCTGGATGGCGCTTTTGTAATGGTAATGGAGGGAGAGATCGGAAATGGTGGTGAGCCCCCCGACAACAGAGCCCTCTTCATTTTTCAAAGGGACATAGTTGGCCTTGACGGGAATGCGTTGGCCTTCGCGGGTGGCCAGATCGGTTTCAACCCGGATGTGGCCGTTGTCGTCCTCCAGAGAATGGGGGTCATTTTGAAAATCATTGCCGAAACGGGGGCCGAAAACCCTGCCACAGGATTTTCCCAGAAGTTCGCTCCGGGAATATCCGGTAATCTTTTCGGCCATGGTATTGAAAAAAGAAATATGATTGCCGCGATCGACGGTCAGCACGCCTATGTCGAGATTGTCCAGAATGATCTTAAGCCGCAGATCTTCGAAGCGGATGCGTTTGATCAGGTCCCGGAAGGCCGAATGGTCCTGAAAAACCTCGATGCAGCCTATCAAACGGTGATTGGCATCGAAAACCGGGGTTTCGATTTTGGTCAGGCTGCACTGACGCTGGTTGTGGTCGACGAAGTCGATTTCATTGACATGGGTTTCGATTTCCGCATCAGGGTCATCGAGGTATTTGCATTTGCCGGCGCACAGATAATCCAGAAAGATTTCGTAGCAGTTTTTCCCCAGCACCTCACTGGCTTTTTTCCCGGTCAGGGCTTCAGCGGCATGGTTCAATGACACGATCCGGCGTTCCGGCGACAGCACAATAACGCCAAGAGACAGGAGGTCAAAAATTTCGCCAATCTGTTCATAGCGCAATAACATGGTTTTATCCCCAGTTAGCGTTTCCATCGGCATGCGTGTCAGGTGCCAGGAAAAGGCCGCCGTTTTCGCCGGGGCAGGCCGCAGGGAAGGATACCGTGAACCGTGCGCCCTTGCCCGGAATCGTATCCGCCCGGATGGTTCCCCGGCAATCTTTGACAATGCCATAGCTGATGGAAAGCCCCAATCCGGTTCCCTTGCCCACCTCTTTGGTGGTGAAAAAAGGTTCGAAGATTTTTTCCCGAATGGCCTCGGGAATGCCACTGCCACTGTCTTCCACTTCGGCGATGACACGATCGTCCTGACAGCGGGTGCGGATGATGATCTGTTTGACCGGCGGATCGGAAGGCGCTTCCAGGGAGGTGGCGGGAACCGCCTCCCAGACGGATTCAATGGCATCACGTGCATTGACCAGCAGGTTGATAAACACCTGTTCCAGGCAACTGGGATCGGCTTCGATGGGCGGCAGATCCTTTGCCAGGTCCCAATGGACATCGATCCCGCGCACTTTCAACTGCTGGCTGAAAATTTCAAAGGCCCGCTCGATGATGTCATTGAGCGGCACGGCCACGATATCCATGTCCGATTTGCGTCCAAACTCGCGCATATGCGTGATAATTTTGGTGGCGCGGTTGATGTGGCTGCCGATTTCTTCGGTCATGGTCTGCATGATATCGTCGGCAATGGGTTCCTGGTTGCGGACTTTTTTGAGCAGGAAGCTGCTGGCGGTTTTGATGACGGACAACGGTTGGTTCAATTCATGGGCCACACCGGTGGCCATCTCGCCCAAGGTGGCCATTTTGCTGGCCTGAATCAACTGCTGTTCGACTTCGAGCCGCTTGGTGATATCGCTGGTGGTGACGAGAAAAACCTTATGACCTTCATCGTTGGAAGGGGAAATACGAATGTTGACGAAGAGCGGTATCCCCGATTTCTTGACATGCTTGACCCGGTTCATGACCGATACACTCGAAATTGCTTCGGCGTAGGCCTCTTTCTCCTCGTCCACGAAAAAATTCAGAAAAGACATCCCCAACAATTCAAATTTTTCATAACCGTAAACCGCCTTGACACTGGCGTTGCAATCCAGGATGTCGAGACTGTCGGCATCCAGCACGAATACCGGGTTGGGGATGTTGTTGAAAAAAGCATGGTATTTTTTTTCGGATTGGCGCAGTTTGTCTTCCAGGACCTTCATGTCCGTGAGGTCCAGATTCATTTCCATGGCGCCGGTGATCTGGCCGGTGTCGTCCGCCAGCGGAGACGTGACCACCAGCCAATGGGCCGGCTGGCCGTTTTTGTCGTATCCGGTTTCTTCGCCCAACTGCGGGCCGGCACCCTCGAAAGTTTTTTCCACCAGGCAATCCCGGCATTTGGAATCCCGGCCTTTGTAGGCTTTATAGCAAAAGTCTCCCATGACCGGGTTGAATTTGTTCAAATACCTTTGGTTGAAGTTGACCAGACGGTAATCCCTGTCGAGAACGGCGATTTCGCAGGGAACATTTTCAAAGAGATTCTGGTATTCATTGCGTTGGCGCTGCAAATCGGTCTGACTGCGGGCGATTTCGTCGCCCATGCGGTTGACGGCCACGGCCAGTTGGTTGATTTCATCCTCGCCGTCCACCGGAACCTTGGAACTGTAGTCTCCCTTGGCGATTTGCTGAGTCCTGTTGATCAGGCCTCGAATGGGGCGATTTACAAAACGCAGCATGACCGCCATGATAATGGCCGACGTGACCAGAAAGACAAATGCCGCCAGCATCAGGATGCCGCGTTTGAAGTGCTGCATTTCCGCCTGGACCCTCTCCAGAGAAAAGACCACGTCGAGCGCTCCGAGCACTTTCTTGTCCACCGGATGGAAGTGGCAGGCTTCCGCACAGCCCGGCTCGTTGAGGATCGGTGTGATGACCCCGATGACCCGCTGGCCGGAGGAATCGGTGAAAAAGCGTGTGCCTTGCTCGGGTTCGAGGGTTACCAGGGGGGGATCCCAGTGGTGGCAGACATCGCAGGCTTCCGCTTTGATATTGGTGATCTGATCGACTTCGTCCGCCAAGTTGGAGAATTTGATCTGGCCGGCTTTGTTGTAGATGCGGATGGTTTCGATATCTTTCTGGCGGGCGATATTCAGGATGATTTGATTGATATCGTCCCGGGAGTTGCTCATCATGGCGTAGTGGGTGCCCAGCTTGATGGTGTTGCCGAAGCGGGCGGTTTCGTTGAGAATATGCTGGGTGAGTCTGTTGTTCTGGTAGCGGATGTTGAAATAGGCCCAGACCGCGATGCTTACCAGGAAGGTCAATCCCACGGCAACGATGAGCTTGACCACAAGCATGTTGCGAAGTTTGTGGACTCGATCCAGCATGACCCTCTCCCGTCCGGTTGCAAGCTGCCCCCGGCATTGGCAAAACAAACCCGGTTGTGCGCTTTAAGGCGCTGGAAAAACGCGCCGTTGTCATCTTCACGCGACAACCGGGCCTGGAGCGACATCTAAGGAACTGCTTTAAAGGTGTGGCGTTTAAGGTTCGTCAATGTGAGATGACGACACGGCGTACGTCCTTTCCCTTTCTATGGCATGGCCCTGGAGTTGTTTAAAGGCCCACTTCAGCCAGGTCCGGTCCCAGGTATTCCCGTTCGTTTTCGCCCAGAATGCCCATGGAGAGGCAAATGAGGGTCCACAAATGAACGGTATGATAGGGGGCCTCGTAGTGCTCGGCCAGGTCATGAATTTGGGCATGGCAGTTGTGGCAGGCGGCGATGCAATAATCGGCGCCGGTGGCCAGGATTTGATCCAGTTTAAGGCGGCCGTATTCGCGCCGCTCGTCGTTGTACCCCGATTGCAGGAAGCCGCCCCCGCCGCCGCAGCAGTAATTGTTGGACTTGTTGGGGTACATGTCGACAAAATTTTCTTCCCCCACCACGGCTTTGACGACGTAACGCAGGTCATCGGCCACCGCATCGCCGTAGCTCTTGCGGACGATCTGGCAGGGATCCTGTGCCGTAAACTTGATCTTAAGATCCTTGTTCCAGTCGCTGCTGACTTTGAGTTTGCCTTCCCGGATCCAGCGGGCATAGTATTGATAGATGCTGGCGATTTCGAGATCCGTGGCGATGTCGAATTTTTGCAGTCCGGCCCGGACTGCGTAGGTCACGTGACCTCATTCGGTGTTGAGATAGACCTTGCAGCCCAACTCATGGGCATGGCCAATACTGGTGGCCACCGTTTTTTTCCAGCTGTCGTCATCCGCCAGGAACATGCAGTAGTTTTCACCGCCCCAGCCCTTGCTGCCGTAAGTCCAATCGGCCCCCACGTGGTGGAGAATTTTCCAGAGGGGGATCATTTCATCCGGCTCGGTGACCGGTTCCCGGGAGTTCTGGTTCAGGAAGAAGTGAGCGCCCTGTTTATCGATGGGGGCTTGCAGGTCTTCGAAACCGGGCTGGCTTTCGCGGACTTCTTCCAGAACGTCTTCCACCACAAACTGGAAATCTTCCGGTGAGGCGCCCATGGCGCTGCAACTGTCATTGCGCAGGGCCATGTCGCAGGAGCCCAGAATGCCCTTGGGTCGTTCTTCCCGGGGCCACATGGAGCGGGCCTGATAAACCAGGGCCGGGATATCGATCTGCATCGGGCAGACATAGATGCAGCGCTGACACATGCTGCACAACCAGACCCAGGGGGTACTGGTCACTTCTTCATCCAGTCCCAATGCGGCCATGCGCAGGAATTTGCGTGGGTCCATACCGTGCAGGCCACTGGCCGGGCAACCCGAGGCGCAGGCGCCGCAGGTCAGGCAGAGGTCCAGATTGCCGCCATCCGGTAGAATCTCCTTAACTTTTTCCATGAAGACGCTGGGGCGTTCCTCCCCAAGATCTATAGCGGCTTCACCCATGGTGCTCTCCTTTAATGATTACAGGGTTAACGACACCCGTCGGGCCGGTTATCAAGCGGGCACGGCGGTTCGTTTGTTGCGGAAATCGCTACGGATTTCCAGGTTCAGGTTCAAACCCAGCTGGTCGTCCGGAAGACCGAAGGCCATGCCGATAAGCTGGGGCAGATACAATATCGTGACAGGTTGGACATCGCGGTAGTGCTGAACGATTTTATCCTGGTAGGCTTCCAGGTTCATCTGACACATGGGGCAAACCGTCACGATGGCATCGGCCCCCTGGGCACCTTTTAGAATACCATGGACGAGTTCCAATGCAACCTCCATTTTGGTGTTCATGTGGGAGGCGCCGCAACATTTGGATCCCATGCTCCAGGGGTGTACGGCAGCGCCGGTCGCCCTGATCAGCGGCTCCATACTGCGGGGTTCCTCGGGGTCGTCGAATACCGGGTAGGGGCGCAGGCATTGGCAGCCGTAATAGGGGGCAATCGTCAGATGCGACAGGTCCACCTGAACACGCTGGCGGAGGGCCTCCGGGTCGAGGTCCGTGGCCATGACATCCAGAAGGTGGCGCACCTTCGCCCCCCCTTTCAGATGAAGTTCCTTCTCCGCCAGGACTTCGTTGACACGCGCAAGGGCGGTCTCGTCCTGGCGAACCGTTTCAACCACCTTGCGAAGGTTCAGGTAACAGGCGCTGCAGGGCACGAGAATATCCTGATCGGCGTCCATAGCCTCGGCAATGGCCAGGTTGATGGCCGGCAGCGCCAAAGCCAGCAATTCGCTCACCGATTCGGCCGCGCTGGCGCCGCAACAGGTCCAATCATCAATTTCTGTCAGCTCAATGTCCAGTGCCGCCATCATGGCACGGGTGGACTGGTTGTACTCCTGCGCCGTGCCCTGAAGCGAACAGCCGGGGTAGTAAAGATATTTCATGCCCGTTCCTCCATGGATTCCACTTTTTGGAAGATGGCCTCCAGCGATTGCTTGCCGGGTGCCGCAAAGGGATTTTCGATGTGCAGTTTGCCCTTGCGGAGCAACTTGAGGCCCATACTGGTGTATTTCAACGGCATCAAGGGTTTGCTGGGGGTCATCGTCATAAAATAACGGGAGATGAACTCGGTTTCACGGATGCGCCCATGCCGCCGCACCGTGTCCATGAAATGCCCGTAAAATGCGGTGCTGGCCTTGTAGCGGGGAAGCTTGTGCTTGGCCGCAAGCTGTTTGAGGTCGTGCATGGCTTCGGTGAGCGGCAGCCCGCGCGGACAGCGCAGGCTGCACGTGTAGCACGCCGAGCAGAGGGTGAAGGTTTGGCTGGCGAAGATGTCTTCGGTATCCCCCATCAGGACCATGCGCCAGAGGTGGCGCGGGGTGAGGTCCATGGCGAATTCATTGGGACAGGAAGCGGTACAGGTGCCGCACTGAATGCAGGACTTGATTTTGTCCTGGATGGCCTTCAGGGCATCCGGCCCGGGGGCCGATTCCGTACCCGGTCGGTTTTGGGTCGCAACCGCGGTCATGGGAACTCCTTTTCACAAGGCCGTGCCGGCCGTTAAAAATAACTGCGATAATTGATCTCGCGCTTTGGGCCGCCCTAGTTCAAGGCGGCGTCGATGACGTCCATCAACTGTTCCGCATCGAAACCCTCGATATAGGCCGCGTTGTTGGGGCAGGTCGCCGCGCAGGCGCCGCATCCCTGGCACATGGCCGGATTGACGACAATGCGTTCATTCTCAGGGTCAAGGCTGCGGGCGCCATAAGGGCAGGCCTCGACGCAGCGTTCGCACAGGGAACACAGGCTTTCATGGATGCGGGCCACGATGGTACCGGACGGCAGACGCTCGCGGCCAAGGATCCGCAGCGCCCGCTCGGCCGCCGCTTCGGCGGTGGCGATGGATTCATGAATGTTGCGTGGTGCCTGGCAGATGCCGCAGGCGAAGACGCCTTCCTTGAGGGCGTCCACCGGTCGCCACTTGGACTCGGCTTCCTGGAAAAAGTTGTCCTCATCCCGCGCGACACCGTAGGCGTCGGCCAGTTCCCCGGGTAGCTCGGGTACGATGCCCGTGGCCAGAACCACCAGGTCGGCGGTCATTTCAACCGGCTGTCCGATGATGGGTTCATAACCCGAAACCGTGACCCGATCGCCGTCGGTTCCATCGGCGGCCACGGCAGGACGGCGGTCAAGCGTGTAGGGGATGAAGGTGATGCCGGATTTGCGGGCCTCGGTAAAATAGGACTCCATAAAGCCGTAGCTCATCATGTCCCGGTAGAAGACCACGATGCGCAGGGATGGATTGGCGGCTTTCAGGGCCTGGGCATGTTTCAGCGATGTGCTGCAGCAGACGCGACTGCAGTAGTTGCGGGGCTCCTCGCGGGAGTCCACGCACTGAATCATGGCCACCGTATGCAATTGTGTCGGATCGAGGGTGCCGTCATGGAGTTGAGCTTCGAGATTCTGCTGGGTGACGATCCGGGGGCTGGTGCCAAACCCGTAAGCCGTTGTGGCGGCTTCGTGGCCGCCGGTGGCCAGGATGGTGGCCCCATGATTGACCTGCACGGCATTGCCGTCGCCGTCCTCGAGGGTGCTGTAGAACGTCCCGGCCTGTCCGAAGGCGGCGATCACCCGGGTGTCGAGATGGAGATTGATCTGCGGATGGCCGGTCACGCGATTGCGGGTGTCTTCCAAAAACGCACGGATGTCCTGGCCGTCGATGGTTTTGCTCAGCCATTGCAGATTGCCGCCGAGCGCTTTGTCTTTTTCCACAAGGTCCACGGTGAAGCCATGATCGGCGATCGCCAGGGCGGCCGTCATGCCGGCGATGCCGCCGCCGACCACCAGGGTCTGCTGAAAGACCGGGACGGTGGCCACAGGGGCAGGGCTGATGCGGCGCAACCGGGCCACCGCCATGGCCAAAAGCCGCTGGACCGTTACGGCCGATGGCTCGGTACCTTCCGGGGCATCCTCACGCGCCGCCTGGAAAACAGGTGTGCGGATATCCACCACCTCCATCAGGCGCGGGTCCAGTCCCACTTCGGTCCCCAGGGCTTTCAATTTCCGGGCGTAGACATACGGCAGGCAGGCGCCGATCAGCAGGCGGTTGGGCCGGTGCTGTTTGACCAGGGCAACGAGTTTGTCCCACCCTTCGGCCGTGCAGGTGCCGTCAAGAAATTCCACCCGGTCGACGGCCGGATCGCTTTTGAGGTGGTGGGTGAGGGCCTTCTGGTCCACCCCCTGGGTAACGGCCTCGCTGCAGGTGCAGACGGTCACCAGGATACGGGGCGTCTCGCGGGAGACATCCGCGTAGATTGCTTCCGGCTGGTCCTTAAGACCGATACTGCCGCCGGCGTTGTGGATGGTCGTGGAGGCGGCCAATGCCGCCGCGCTGGCCTGGGTAACCGATTCACTGATGTCTTTGAGACCGGCGAAGGAGCCGGCCGCCACGATGCCGTCGCGTTCCGTGCGGGTCAGGGAAAACGGCTCCGTTTGGGGGAACCCCCACGGATTCAGACCGATGCCCAGGGTTTCGGTGAGCGCCTGGGTCCCCTCGGCCGGGCGCTGGCCCACGCTCAGTACCACCAGATCCACGTGGTCGACCGCAACGTTGCCGTCAATATCCGCCCATCGGAGCTGGAGATCGTTGGCCTGCAGGTCGGGCTCCACCGAATGGACGCGGCCGCGTTTGAAAGCCACCCCGGAGGCCTCCGAGCGGTCCCGGTAGCGTTGAAAGCTTTTGCCGAAGGTGCGCATGTCCATATAATAGATGGATGTTTCCAGTTCGGTGCCCGCCCGCGCGGCGCGCTCCCGGGCCACATTGGCCTCTTTGATGGCATACATGCAGCAGATGTTCGAACAGAAATCCGCGTTGCTCTGCATGTCCCGGGACCCGACGCACTGGAGCCAGGCGATGCGGCGAATGGGGCGCCCGTCGGATGGTCGCAGAAGTTGGCCGCCGTTGGGGCCGGTGCCGCTGAACAGGCGTTCGAACTCCAGGCTGGTGACCACGTCCGGCAGGCTGCCATAGCTGTAAGTGTCCTTTCCATCGGCGGGGTTGTAGTAGCTGGTACCGCCACTCATTACAATCGCGCCGACTTCCAGTTCGGGGCCGGGCGGCGTGCTCAGGGTCTGGTATATCTGGATGACCTTGGGAATCAGGGCATCGGTGTCAAAAGGCTTGATCAGATAGTCCCGGGCGCCGATCTTCATGGCTTCCACCGCGGTTTCCACGGTGGCATAGGCGGTCATCATGACCACCGGGAGATCGGGAAAGAGTTCCTTGGCTTTTTCGAGCACCTCCACCCCGTCCATGCCGGGCATCTTGATATCCAGCAGCATGAGGTGGCAGGTTTCGGTTTTAAGGTGCTGCAGGGCCTCCTGGCCGCTTTCCGCCATGGACACGTGGAAGCCGCCCTCCTCCTCCAGCCATTCCTTGAGGGAGTCCCGCACAATCAGCTCGTCATCCACCACCAGGATATTGAAATCCTTGCGCCCCTCGTCCACCAGGCGAATGGCCTCCGTGGGGCAAACCTCCTGACAGGCCCCGCACTGGGTGCAGGCGGCGGTGTCGATACGATAGGGATTGGGGATGGTGTGGGGCACCGGCAGATAGATGGCCTTGCGTGTGGTAAGGCCGGCATTGAATTCATCGGCCACAGTGACCGGACATACATCGACACATTTGCCGCAGCCGATGCAGCGGGCGGCATCCACGGGATTGGGCTCCTGGCGCAGGGTCACTTTGAAATCGCCGGGTTCGCCCTCCACGGAAGCCAGTTCCGTGGAAAGTTTGATGTCGATATTGTCGTGGAACAGACCCTTGCGCAGACAGAATTGCGAGCCGGCGTCCCGTTCCACAAGGGGCAGCATTTTACACATGCCGCAGCGATCGGTGGGGAACTGGTAATCCAGTTGACTCAGGATGCCGCCAATATGCGGTGAGCGCTCGATGAGGGTGACCCCATATCCGAATTCCGCAAGGTCCAAGGCGGCACGAATACCGCTGATGCCGGCGCCAATCACGAGTGCCTTGCCGATTTTCGTCTGCATAGATGACCTCTCAACCGGTTGTTGCTGTTCCGGCGCGGGTGGTGCCGGTGTTCACGCCAGGTGAGCGGTTGCTGCACCTGGCCCCCGCCGGTTCCTCCAGGAAAGCCGTCGGCGGCGCGTCCCGGACACATCCGGGGGCGCTTTCTTTTATAGTCCGACCACTTCCTGGAACTCGTCTTCCTTGAATTCGGACAGCGGTGGTTTCTCGTCGACGCTATTTCCGGCTTCATAAGCAAAGGCCCGCTGGGTGTTGTGCGCCACCATCCGGAAGAGTTCCATGACCGGGATATCGTTGGGGCAGGCATTGCTGCACTGACCGCATCCCACACAGGCCGTGCTCATATGGGTCAGTCGGGTCAGGTGATAGAAGACCGTGTCCGTGGGCATTTTTACAGCCCCTTTGCGTTTGGCCCAGCGCAGGTACTGGGAGGGGTCGTGATTGAAAACGTCCGTCACGAAAACGCATTCCTTGCAGTAGCAGACCGGACAGGCCACCCGGCAGTTGTAGCAGTTGACGCAGTTGGCCAGATACGTGTTCAGTTTGTCGATGTTGTCGGTAGCGGCGGCCGTGGCGGCAAACATGTCGTCCCGGTACTTTTCCCGTGATGTGCGCAGCTGGTCCATGATGGCCTGGCGCTCCGTCGGTACCTCGCTCGAGGGCAGCCCCATTTGCTGGAGCAGGTCATCTCCGGCGGGGGTTTGGCCCAGAACCAGGAGATGGCGGCCGGTATCGACCCCATGCAGGCCGATGGCGATGTCCGCGCTGGTGGGGAAGGGGGCTTCGCAGGCCTGGCAGGCGGTGGTCAAGTCCACACCGTCCAGGGCCGCACCTTTTCCGGCGAGTACGGATTCATAAAACCGGCGGGTGGCCGCTTCGGCATCCTCTCCGGCAAACCGAAAATAGTCGGTGTTGCCGTAGGCCCCCAGACAGTCCATGCCGATCAGCACCACATCTTCGGTGCGGGCCTGCTTGAGCTTGACGAGTTCAATGAAAGCCCGAATTTCACAGGGGCGCATGATGGCCGCAATCTTGCCGCCGGAAGGCCGGCGGGTGAGCTTGGCCAGCACCTTGGCGCCGTTCATGGGAAAGGCGGGGGACAGCGGATCGACCCCATCCAAATGATCGGCTTCGGTCACCAGGGTGGGCATCACCATGCTTTTCATGGGTAGCCGCTGGGGCACCAGAATGGCGCTGATGGCGTCCTGCTCGAGCAGCTTGGTGCAGAAGGCCTTCAAACTTGTCAATAAGTCCTGTTGGTTAACTTCAATGGTTGCCGTGATCGCCATGGCTCCTCCATGCTCGCGTTGCGGGGGGGCGAACGGTTGCGCCGCCCATGGAACCCGCCGGTTTAAACCACCATTTTCATTTTGGCCTGGCTCGGTCCCAGGGCTTTGAGCTCCTTGACAAGTTCCTGCATGATTTCGGCAAATTCGATACCATCGCTGGCACCGATCCAGGTCAGCCGCAGGCGTTCCGGCTCGAAACCGAACTGGGGCAGGATTTCTTTGAGCAGCTTGATGCGCCGTCTGGCCTTGTAATTGCCGTTGATGTAGTGGCAGTCGCCCGGATGGCAGCCGCTGACCAAAACGCCGTCGGCACCCTCCAGCAGGGCTTTGATCACATACTGTGGGTCGACCATCCCGGTACACATGACCCGGATCAGCCGCACGTTTTTGGGATAGCTCAGCCGTGAGGTGCCGGCGAGATCGGCCGCCGTGTAAGTGCACCAGTTGCAGACAAACGCGACGAGTACGGGCTCAAAATTTTCCATGCGTTCCTCCAATTAAATAATTTCTCCGGGAATTCGGATGCGCAGCCTATTGACCGACGGTTTGCAGTGCATCCATCAGCCCCTCGAATTCAGCAAAAATTTCTTCTTTATTGAAATGGGCGACCTGCGCCGCACCGCTGGGGCAGAAGCCCGAACAACTCCCGCACCCTTTGCAGACGGCCTCGTTCACCACGGATACACCGCGCCGTTCGTCGAATTCGATGGCGCCGTAGGGGCACAGTCCGATACAGGTCTGGCAGCCGGCGCAAATGTCGGGGTCGATCCAGGAGATGGTCGACGGAACGGCCACCTCGCCCTTTGTTGCCAGGGAGAGCGCTTTGGCCGCAGCGCCGGAGGCTTGGGACACCGTGTCCGGAATATCCTTGGGGGACTGGCAGACCCCGGCCAGAAACACCCCGTCGGTGGCCGTGTTGAGGGGGCCCAGCTTGGGGTGCTCTTCCAGAAAGAAACCGTCCGATCCGATATTCACGCCAAAAATGCGTCCCACATCGACGGCATCGCTGCGGGCCTGAATGGCCGAACACAGCACGACCATGTCCACCGGCAGCCGCAGCCGCTTGCCCAGCAGGGTGTCTTCGGCAATGGCCACCAGTTTGCCTTCCTCCTCGGGCGACTGGGGCTGGTCGCTGATTTCAGCCACTTTGCCCCGGATGAAGGTGGTGCCCTCTTCCTGACAGCGCCGGTAAAATTCTTCGTAGCCTTCACCGAAACAGCGCATGTCGATGTAGAAGTCGTAAACCTTGGTATGGTGGCCCACTTTTTCCTTGATCAGATGGGAGTATTTCAGGGCGTACATGCAGCAGACCCGGGAACAGTATTCATGGTAGTTGACATCCCGGCTGCCGACGCAGTGAACCAGAGCCACACTCTCGGGCGGGCGGCTGAAATCCCCATTCTCGTCCCGCATCATGATTTTGCCGCCGGTGGGGCCGGTGGCGTTGCTCAGACGTTCGAACTCGAGACTGGTGAAGACGTTGGGCAGGCGGCCGTAGCCGTACTGCTTCATGGGGCTGGGATCAAGCAGATCGTAGCCCGTGGCCAGGATGATGCTGCCCACTTTGACTTCGATTTCTTCAGGTTTCTGGGTGTGGTCGATGGCTTTGGCTTCACAGACTTTGACGCACTCCATGCACTCCGAACAGACCCCGCAGTTCAGACAGCGTTCGGCTTCACGCCGGGCCTGGTCTTCGGTCAGCCCGATGGATTCTTCCTCGAAACCGGCCACCCGCACGGCCCAGTCCAGGTGGGTGATGGTTTCCCGCGGCTGGGGATCGCATTCCGTCGGTATATCGTTCCACGTGCATTCGCCGGCCGGTTTGGCGCCGCCAACCGGCGCGGCGGCCGGCTCCGGGCCAGGACGATTCGCATCAGCCTCCAGGCGCCCCTCCAGATCCCGGACCATGCTCTCCACGGCCCGATGGGTGGCACCGATGGCTTCCACCACGGTGGCCGGTCCGCTGACCGCGTCGCCGGCGGCGAAAATATGCGGCTGGCTGGTCTGCAGGGTTGCCGGGTCCGCCACGATCAGGTTGCGCGGCGTGCATTCCAGGCTGCAGACCGGATCCTGCCAGGAAAGGTCCACACGCTGGCCGATGGCCGGGATGACGGCATCGCATTCCAGCACAAACTCGCTGCCGTCCACGGGCACGGGACGGCGGCGGCCGCTGGCATCGGGTTCGCCCAGTTCGTTGACGATACAGCGGATACCGGTGACACGGCCGTTTTCCTGGATGACTTCCACAGGCGAGGTGAGAAAATGAAACGCGATGCCTTCTTCCCGGGCACCTTTGATTTCCTCTTCTTCGGCGGGCATTTCGGCCTCGGTCCGGCGGTAGACCAGGGTGACCTTTTCGGCCCCCAGGCGTTTGGCCACCCGCACGGCATCGATGGCAACGTTGCCGCCGCCGATCACCACCACGTTGCGGCCCGGGCTGGGGGTGCGGGAGAGATTGGCTTCCCGCAGAAAACACACGGCATCCACCACCTGTTCGGCCTCGTTTTCTCCCGGGATGTTGAGTTTCATGCATTCCTGGGCCCCGATGCCCAGAAAGACGGCGTCATAGCCGTCGGACTGAAGGGATTCCAGCGTGATGTCGGTGCCGAAATTCACCCCGGTACGTGTTTCAACCCCCATGCGCAGGATATAGCCGATTTCGCGGTCCAGCACCTCCGGCGGCAGCCGGTAGTCGGGTATTCCCACCCGCAGCATGCCGCCCAGCTGCTCCTGGGCTTCGAAGATCGTCACCTGGTAGCCGGCTTTGCGCAGGTCGAAGGCTGCGGTCAAGCCGGCCGGTCCGGACCCGATGACGGCCACCTTCTTGTCTTTTTCCTCGATGGGGGGCAGCTCCAATGTCGCAAAGTCCACCTGGTCGGCGGCAAAACGTTTCAGGTCGCGGATGGCGATGGCGGCGTCAACGTCCTGGCGCCGGCACTGGCTTTCGCAAGGGTGGGGGCAGACCCGCCCGAGGACCCCGGGCAGGGGGATTTTTTCCATGATGAGCTGCAGGGCTTCCTTGTATTTGCCCATTTTAATGAGCTGGACGTAGCCTTGAACATTGGCGTGGGCCGGGCAGGCGGACACGCAGGGCGCGCGGTCCAGCTTGTCGATGCAGAAGGTGATGGGCACCGCCTGGGGAAAAGCGCGGTAGATGGCCTTGCGATCCCCCAAGCCCTCGTCCCACTCACTGGGCATCGATACCGGGCACACCTTGGTGCACTCGCCGCAACCCGTGCAGACGCCTTCTTTGATGTAGCGGGGCTTGCGTTCGATCTTGACGGTATAGTTGCCGATATAGCCGGAGACCTCCTTGACTTCGCTGTAGGAGAGCAGATGGATGTTGGGGTTCTGGGCCACATCCACCATTTTGGGGGTGCCGATACAGGCCGCGCAGTCCAGGGTGGGAAAGGTCTTGTCAAACTGGAGCATATGGCCGCCGATGGTGGTGCTTTTCTCCACGAGATAGGCCTGGTGCCCGGATGCGCCGATATCCAGGGCGGCTTGCATGCCGGCAATACCGCCCCCCACCACCATGATGTCGGGATGGACCGAAACCTCGCGGCTTTCCAGTTCGTGATGGTAGCGCACCCGGTTGACCGCCGCCGCTGCCAGGGTTTTGGCTTTCAGGGTGGCCTCATCCTCGTCCAGGGTCACCCAGGAGACCTGCTCGCGCACCGACGCCATCTGGAAAAGATACGGGTTGATGCCCGCCCGCTGACAGGCGCCCTGGAAGGTTTTTTCATGCATGCGCGGTGAACAGGAGGCCACCACCACCCGGTTGAGATTGAAGGCGGCAATGTCCTTTTCAATCATCTCCTGACCCGGATCCGAACACATGAATTTGTAGTCCCGGGATACCGCCACGTCGGGAAGCTGGCGGACAAAGTCCGCAACTTCTTCAACACGAACCTTGTAGGCGATGTTGATGCCGCAATGGCAAATGTAAAATCCGATTCGAAGTGCCATAGACGTCTCTCCGTTCCTAATCGTCGCGTTGTATCGCCTGTGTTCTAACGCTGTGCTATCGGCATCAGAACGAAGACGTTGATGGATCCGTCGGCGAGGGTGACGTTGATGACGCGCCCTGTTCGCCGTCCGCCCCTTTTACCCGGGGTCGTTGCTCGGATCCGGTTAAACGTTCCACCGTGTCCACCAGTTCGTCCACGTCCATCGGACTTTTGAGAAAAGCTTCCGGTTCGGGCGCCTGGCCGCCGCCGAAGGCACCGGCCAGGGTGCGGTAGCCAAAAAGAAGGTCCCGGCTCACCGAGGAGAGCATGATAACCGGCACATCCCGAAAGGCCGCCTCGGATTTGAAGTGCCGATAGAGGCAAAAGCCTTCTTCGCCGCACATCATGCAGTTGAGGATGATGCAGCTGGGATTTTCCCGTTCGGCCATGCGGACGCCTTCCGGTTTGCTGCCGGCCAGCAAAGGCTTGAACCCATTGGCCTGCATGAGGGATCGCAGCAGCAGCGCCTGGTTTTTGTCATCATCGACAATTAAAACCCGTTTTTTGGCGCGGCTGGTGGACAAAGCGAATCCCTCTGAACAAGTCTGATCTATTGTTGGATCATCAAATAAGTTAACGACCTGCAACCCATACTGTTGAATCTGTTTCCGGCAGTTGCTCAAATTCGAAAACGAGGTGCTATCGTGTGGCGATCAAGTTGCAGAATGCGCTCATGGCAATAGCCGGTTCATCAACGATTAGCTCCAGCATAAAACATGCCAAAACCGTAAAAAAGTTAGAAAGCGTAAAAATAATAAAGGGTTATATCAAAAACAGAGGAGGCGTCGAAAGAAATGGTGATTTGGTGAAACAATCACATGCAATGTATTGATGCTAAAGGCAATCACGATGAAACCAAAATGTTGCAATGTAGCAAGTGTTGCGCAACATAGCGTTGCAATGCAACAATTGGTTTTAGTGGGAAAGGGTACTGTTGCGGGCGTACGGAAAGCGTCTGATGAGAAGGCCGCGGCATCAGGCCGCGGGCAGGCACAGTGTAAAGGTGGTCCCCTGGCCCTTTTGGCTTTCCACCTGAACATTGCCCTGATGGTTTTGGATAATGCCGTAAACGGTCGACAGGCCCAGTCCTACGCCATAGCCCTCGTCTTTGGTGGTGAAAAAGGGTTCGAAAATGTGGGGCAGGTCGCTTTCCGCGATGCCGGTGCCGGTATCCGCCACCTGCAGGCAAACCTCAGTTGACGGATGGCGGCGTGTGGCGGACAGGGTGAGCGTGCCCCCATCGGGCATGGCATCGGCGGCATTGAAGACGAGATTGATGATGCACTGCTGTAATTGATTAAAATCACCTTTGATATCAGGAAGATCTTCATCCATGCGGATCTCGAGGCGGATGTTGCTCAACGTTAGTTTGTGCTGGCAGAGCAGACTGCTGCGGTCGATCAGGTCAGCCACGGACACAGCACCGAACTCGGCGGGTGATTTGCGTGAAAAGGTCAACAGGCTGGATACGATCTGGGAACACCGGCTGGTCTCTTTTTCCACCAGATCGAGATAACGCGTGAATTTTTCCATCTGGCTGGCGGACGCCTCGCCGCGCTGGAGGATGCGCAACATCAGACGGCTGTAATTCAAAATGCCCGCCAGAGGGTTGTTGATTTCGTGAACGACACTGGCGGCCAGGCGGCCCAGGGACATCATCTTGTCCTGGTGCAGAATACGAGCCTGGTCTTCCACTTCCCTTTCCAGGCGCCGGATTTCACGCAGGTCCCTGACAAAACAGACCGTCCCGGGGGCTTCGTCCGGGATGGCCACAGGGGATACCGTCATCTGCACCGGAACGCGCAGGCCGTTCTTGCCGCACAACGTGGTTTCCAACAGGGGCAGACAGCCGTCGTTTCCATTGTCATTGCATCGCAGGGCAGTTTTTATACGCTCTGCTTCTTCGGGCAGCAGAAAGCGTCCCAGGCGCTCCCGGTGGATGACATCGGCTTTGTCAAATCCCAGCATGGCCTGGGCGCTTTGATTGAACGTCACGACGACATCGTCGGCGTTGCAGCCGATAATGCCGTCCATGGAGCTTTCAATGAGGTTGTTTTGAAACGTGAAGGACGCGATGAGTTCCCGCGTGGTTTCGTTCCACCCCTCCTCCAGGAAAGTGGTGTAATCTTTCAGCTGTTTGCGGTCGGTGTAGCGGGTTTTGGCCCTTTCCAGGGCTACCGACAGGGCCTCGCTATGCAGGGGCTTGGTGATGAAATCCGATGCGTCCAGTTGCAGGGCCCGAATGGCCAGGTCCATTTCGCCAAACGCAGTGGCCACGATGACTTCGATTTCAGGATGCGTCTGTTTGAGTTTTGCCAGAACCGAAATGCCGTCCATGATCGGCATACGAACATCGGTGATCACGATTTGCGGAACCACCTTGGCGCAAAGGTCCAAACCGCTTCGGCCGTTGTCGGCGGTGTGCACGGAATAGCCGGCATCTTCAAGCGTGATGCGGGTTACACGGCGAATCCCTTCCTCATCATCGATCAGTACGATGCGCCATCCATCGTTATCCGACATGACAGGACCTTCCTCTTCAGTTGGGGTTGGTTCCGGTTAACCCGAATGTTTCATGAAATGTTCGGGTTAAGAATTGCATTTTTGCTCATATTTGGCAATCCTTCAGATACATGCCAAGGGAATCCCCCGTGCTGTGGACGCGGGGCGGGTCAATAGCGCGCCGCCTTACAGCCTTCTGACAAAAGACCTTGACCGCGATTGTTTGACGAGGATTTTCAATTGTTTTAAGTAGTGCCCATCCATAAAAGGCATCTTTAGGCCCCTGGCGGCGTTCTCGCTCGTTTTCAATCCTCGCAATAGCGGACTATTCCTCCGGTTGCAAACGCGCTCGGGCCTTGCCAGGAACCAAAATCTACCCTTTATGGACGGACACTAAGTTGTCTGAGGGGTTTAGGATAAAAGGAGTGAAAAGCTTATGCCAACGCACTATAAGATCCATCCCATTGTATTGGGTACCAAGGTGTTCGACAAGGGCATGATGACATATCAGCATGAATACGGGAAGGAATACGTCATTCCCATTTATGCCTGGTACCTCGAGGGGGGCGATAAAAAAGTCCTGGTGGACACCGGGGAGATGAGCCCGATCCGGTCCTCGGATCGGGAAGCCGCCATCGGCGGCCGGATTTACACGTTTGAGGAAGGTTTGGCCAAGTGGGGACTTGCTCCGGACGATATCGACGTGGTGATTCATACCCACTTGCACAACGACCACTGTGAAAACGACTATAAATGCCGGAATGCCGTTTTCTATGTTCATCCGCGTGAGCTGGAACACATTCACGATCCCCATCCCCTCGATTTTCGTTATCTGGAGGACTATATCGAAGATGTGGAAGACGCCGGACAGGTCCGGATCATTGCCGAGGATGGCGAAGTGCTGCCGGGAATCCGTGTGATGCACACGCCGGTGCACACCGAGGGCGGGCTCAGCGTCATTGTCGACACAGAGGGTGGACGGGCTGTGATTACCGGGTTTTGCGTCATCGAAGAGAATTTTTTCCCGCCCAAGGAAATCCGCGCCATGGAGATGGACGTGATTCCCCCGGGAACACCGGTCAATGTCTATCGGGCCTACGATATCATGCGGAAGGTGAAAGACATGGCCGACATCCTGATCCCGCTGCATGAGCCTAAATTTGCTGCCATGGATACGATTCCGGCCTGAAGCGCCTCTATCCGCAGGGCGGCTTCAACTCGGGGCGCACCAGAACGTGGCTCTCCTGCTTGGGATATTTGCCGCTGATGGGGGCGTAGAATTCCCGAATGGTCACCATATCGCTTTCAATATCACCGGTGGGATGAAACAGCGGACCGAAACCGCCGACTTTGCGCTCGTAGTCCAGAAAACCCAGCGCAATCGGGACACCGGCGCCGTTGGCGATGTGATAGAATCCGGTCTTCCAGTACTGGACCCGCCGGCGCGTGCCCGAGGGCGGCACCACCAGCACCATGCGCTCATGGTTCTGAAACGCCTCGATGGATTGGGCCACCACGTTGCGGGAGCGGCTCCGGTCGATGGGCAGGGCCCCCAGCCAGCGGAACAAGGGCCCTAACGGCCAGCGGAACCAGGCATCTTTCATCATGATCTGGGGGCGAATCCGGTAAATAAAGGCAAAACAGAGGGTATAAATGAAATCCCAGTTGGATGTGTGCGGGGCTGCGATGATAACGTAGCGGTCCGCTTCCGGTCGGGCGCCTTCCGCCTTCCACCCGGTTCCTTTCAAGATGAGCCAGGCCAGTCCGCGCATGAAGGTTCGAATGATGATGGTTTCATGTATGGTCATGGTATTCCCCTTTGTATGCGGTCTAAGGTGGTGCCGTTCTATGCGAAATCATCCATTGGGGAAATGGCCAACTGGCATTTTACAATTGTTTTACACGGACGGGGTGGCTTGATCCGGGGACATCGGACATGGGGGGCAGGCGCCGCGCGGCTTGGATGGCGGGTTCAGACCCGCCTGCGGTCAACCTTCGGCGGATAAACAGGCCGCGCGCTTTAATCCGTCCGCCCCGCCGATGCTCGGCGCGGGACAATGGGAAAACCAAAAACCGCAAACCATTTCAAACCCCCTTCGAGGGGGCTACCTGAAACCTCCCGCTCTGCGGGATCTGCTTTACTCGGTTTCGCGGTATAAGGCCAGGATGCCGGAGCGGGCCAGTTTTTTGATGCCCATGGGTTCCAGCAGGCGGGTCAGCGCATTGATTTTTTCCTGGCCCCCCGTGGCTTCAATAATATAGTGGGTTTTGCCGGTATCGACGATGCGAGCGCGAAAGGTTTCCACGATGCTGCGGATTTCGGGTCGCTCCGCGGGATCGGCCTTGACGCAGATAAGGGCCATTTCCCGCCGCACGGATGCCTCTCCGGTCATGTCGCGCACCTTGATGACATTGACCAGGCGACGCAATTGTTTCATGATCTGTTCCAGCTGATCCGGGTTTGTCCGGGTGGTGATCGTGATGCGGGACATGCGGGGATTGGCCGTGGGGGCCCCGCAAATGGTTTCAATGTTGTAATTCCGGCTGGCAAAGAGGCCTGAAACCCGGGCGGTCACCCCTGGTTCGTTTTCCACCAGCATGGTCAGCGTATGATATTCTTCCTTCATGGGCGATCACTTTCGGTTCGGTCTGGGGGATGTTGGTGCCTTTTAACAGATATCATCATGGCGGGCAAATCCCCCGTCGTCCGGCTGACACGCCGGGGTTGCGCTTCCAAGCGTTGCGGGATTGCAAAAGATCGTGTCATGGACTACCCAAAACGGAGGGCCAAATTCTTCCTGATATTTTTTGCCATACAGGCCAACAGACCCCGGTGACCTAACCCGAATATTTCATGAAATTTTTTAAAATAAAATTTATGTTAATATATCAATAATGTATATATCCGGGCTAATACGACAGGAGATCTTCATGCGAACGGTTAGGCGTGTGCTCTGGATCAGCTTACTCCTTTGTCTCGGGGGCTGTGGGACGGCATGGGGTTTCTCCGAACCAGTCAAGGCGGACATTTTCGATCCCGGACAACTCAAACCGATTGACAGCACCCTGAAAGTCAAGGTGGGGGAGAACGCTCCGGATTTTTCCCTGCCGTCGGTAACCGGCGAGACAGTTACCCTCCGGCAGTTTAGGGGCCGGAAAAATGTCGTTATTTCCTTCGTGCCGGCGGCCTGGACACCGGTTTGCTCCGATCAGTGGCCGGGGTACAATATTGTCCAGAGCCTGTTTGAAGACAACGAGGCCATCCTGCTCGGGATAACGGTGGACAATATTCCCACCTTGTACGCCTGGACCCGACAGATGGGCGACCTGTGGTTCCCTGTGCTTTCGGATTTCTGGCCCCATGGGAAAGTGGCCGATCGCTATGGTGTCCTTCGTTCCGATGGCGTTTCGGAACGCGCGCTCTTTGTCATCGACAAGGCGGGGATCTTGCGGGCCATCCATGTGGCCGACATCAATGTGCGACCGGATCTGGAATGGTGCGTCATCGAACTGGAAAAACTTGCCCCGTGACAATATTTCTTTTTGCGATCATGCCTTCGAAAACGGTTTTGGTCCGGATACCCCGGTTATGTTCAATTCTCCATGCCCAACCGCGCCGGTGAGATAGAATCTGATGGACGCCCTGCCGATTGACGCAATCATCGATTCCCTGCGCGAAACCCTCCACCAGAATACGGCTGCTGTTCTCCAGGCCCCCCCGGGGGCCGGGAAAACCACCGGTGTGCCCCTGGCCCTGATGGATGCCCCTTGGTTGCAAGATCGCAAAATAATGATGCTCGAGCCGCGCCGGCTGGCCACCCGTGCGGCCGCCTATCGCATGGCCGACATGCTGAAAGAGCCGGTGGGCCGGACGGTGGGATACCGGATGCGCATGGACAGCCGGGTGGGGCCCCACAGCCGAATCGAAGTGGTGACCGAAGGGGTGCTGACACGCCGTCTGCAAAAAGATCCGACCCTTGACGGTGTGGGCCTGGTCATTCTGGACGAATACCACGAGCGCAGCCTCGAGGCGGATCTGGCCCTGGCCCTCTGCCTCGACATCCGGGGTGCCCTTAACGAGGACCTGCGGCTTTTGGTCATGTCGGCCACCCTCGATGCGGCCCCGGTGGCACGGTTGCTGGGCCGGGCGCCGGTTTTGACCTGCTCCGGGCGATCTTTTCCGGTGGAAACCATTTATCGTTCGCGACAACCGAACCAACCCGTGTTGAAGGCGGTTACGGCAACCATTATAGAGACGGCCGCACAGGGTGAGGGCAGCATACTCGTCTTTCTGCCCGGGGCTTCAGAAATCCGGCGGGTGGCCCGCCAACTGGAAATGGCCGGGCTCGGACCGGATTGGCGTGTCGCCCCGTTGTACGGAAACCTGTCCCGTGAGCAGCAGCAGCAAGCCATCGCACCGACCGGGCCCGGTCGGTCCAAAATCGTTCTGGCCACGTCCATTGCCGAAACCAGTCTGACCATCGAAGGCATTCGCGTTGTCGTGGACAGCGGCCTGAGCCGGACCCCCCGATTTGATGCCGGCAGCGGGATGAGCCGACTCGTGACCCTGCCCGTGACGCGGGCCTCGGCTGATCAACGGCGGGGACGGGCCGGTCGTCTGGGGCCGGGGCGCTGTTATCGACTGTGGTCCCGCGAACATCACAACGGACTGAGCGCCCATGCGCGGCCTGCCATTTTGGAGGCCGATTTGGCGCCCTTGGTGCTGGAGCTGGCCATATGGGGCGTCCGGGATGCCCGACAGCTTCAATGGCTCGATCCGCCCCCGGAAGCGGCCCTGCAACAGGCCCATCGTCTCCTGACGGACCTGGCGGCGTTCGATCCCGGAGGCCGCATCACACCCCATGGCCGGCAAATGGCGGCGTTGCCTCTGCATCCCCGTCTGGCCCACATGGTCCTTTTGGCCATGGCGGAAGGGGTCGGCGCTCTGGCCTGTGATCTGGCTGCCCTGCTGAGCGAGCGGGACATTTTGTGGCCCGGCCGGGAGGAACGCGATGCCGACTTGCATACCCGTCTGGAGATAATGGCCGCTTGCCGCCAGGATGGATATCCCCCGGGCCCGGCCGGGCCATTGGATCGTGCGGCCTGCCGCAGGGTTTTGCGGGTGGCGCACGATTTAGGCCGGCGCCTGGACTGCCATGACCATTGCGACGACCGCCGGATGGCAGGCATTTTACTGGCATGGGCTTTTCCTGACCGTATTGCCCAGAGGAGACCGGGCGGTCAGGGGCGTTTCCGTTTATCCGGCGGCCGCGGGGCTTTTTTGGATCCGTTGGAGCCGCTGGCGGCCGTCGATTACCTGGTGGCGGCGACCCTGGACGGCGAACGCCGGGAAGCGCGGATTTTCCAGGGGGCGGCAATTGATGTTGCCGATCTTTACACCCACTTTGCATCCCGGATGCAATGGATCGAACGGGTGGCGTGGGACGTCGGCCGGGAGGCGGTTCAGGTGCAACGGCAACTGATGCTGGGCGTCCTGTGTCTCAAAACCGAGCCGCTGGACCGTGTGGTGGGGGCAAGCCTGACGCACGCCCTGTTGAAAGGCATACGAATGGCCGGACTGGACTGCCTGCCATGGACCAAGGGATTGCGGACCTGGCAGGCACGGATCATGTTCTTGCGCCGGGTCATGAAAGACGATGACATGTGGCCGGATGTTTCCGACGACGGCTTGATGGACAATCTGGAATCTTGGCTGGGGCCGTTTGTTGAAGGCTGCATCCGCCTCAAGGAGCTGCGTCGGGTGGATTTGTCCGCGGCTTTGAACACCCTGCTGCCCTGGCCCCAGCGGCAGCGGATGGACGAACTGGCCCCTACTCACCTGGTGGTTCCGAGCGGATCCCGGCGTCCCATCGATTATCGTGGTGAAATCCCGGTTCTGGCGGTGCGCATCCAGGAGATGTTCGGCGCCCGCGATACGCCGGCCATTGCCGGAGGACGTCAGCCCCTGCGGCTCCATCTGCTGTCCCCGGCCGGGCGTCCGGCCCAGATTACGCAGGATCTGGCCGGGTTTTGGGACAACAGCTATGCCGCCGTCAAAAAAGAATTGAAGGGGCGTTATCCCAAACATTACTGGCCGGACGACCCCCTGCAGGCCACGCCGACGGCGCGGGTGCGGCCCCGCTGACCCGCCCCTCAAACCCCAGATGAACGTCCGCCGCAAACGGCCCAGGCGGGAGCGACGCCGGGTCGTCCCGCCTTGGCATTGAAATTTCATTTGGTTTACAAGGCGGCTGCGTTTTGATAGCCATGGTGCGACATTTCCGGACCTTCGCGGCACATGCAAACCGGCCGCCTATGGTTACCAACAACAACCGATGTGAAATGGGTATGACGATGAATGCCTGGGTGCTAGGCTTGCTGGTTCTTTTGCTGACAGCCGTTGCCTTGTTGTTGTTTCAGCAGACGCTTCGTCTGCAGGCGAGACTTAAGCGATTGAGCCATACCGCTCAATCCAAACACAAATATTATCAAAACCTTGAGTGTCACCATAAAGACGAGTCCGATCTTCGGCAGCGTACCGAAGAGAACCTGCGGGGCTATTTGCGCCTGATGGATACCCTCATCAACACCATCCCCAGTCCCATTTTTTTCAAGGACGCCGGCGGCACTTTCCGGGGCTGCAACCAGGCTTTTGCCCAAAACATCCTGGGCCTGACAAGAGATCATATCATTGGGCGCCAGGCTGAGGAACTGAGCCCGGAAGTACCGGATGATCTGGTGGCCTGCCTGAAGCGCAGCGGCGTGAACGCCCGCGCCTTTGAGGCGGAAATTCCATGTGCGGACGGCCGCCGCCGCGATTTCCTTTTCACGATTGCCAGGGTGGCCGGCGACGGAAAGGAAAATGGCGGCAGCGTTGGTATGATGCAGGATCTCACCGAGAAAAATCACGCGGCTCGGGACAGGGCCCAGAAGGAAAAATTCCAGGGTGTCCTGGAGACCGCCGGTGCGGTGTGCCACGAGTTGAACCAGCCCCTCCAGGTGATTTCGGGCTATGCCGAGCTCATGATGGTCGAGCTGAATGAAGGCGATGCCCACCATAAGCTCGCTGAGCAGGTCCTCGAGCAGGTGGAACGCATCGCCGACATCACCGGCAAACTACAGAAAATCACCCGCTACAAAACGGTGGACTACGGACGGCATGCCAAGATCATCGACATTCATCAGGCCTCGGAAGATTGACCTGATGGTCCATGTGGCGATGCGTTGCGTGCATCGTTTCCAGCCGATCCATGACAGTCGCTGCCATCATCTCTAAAAGTGTCCGGGAACCCTCAGCTTTTTGCGGCATGTTCTGGCGCCAGTGATCGAACAGGTCGCCTAATGGATCGATAAAATGGTCCGGGTCGATACCGGTTTCTTCTACAATGCCGGTGGCTTCATCAGCGGCCGCCTGCCATAGCGGCGCCGTACTCTCAGACGGCTGCCCGGGGACGGCGACCGACCGCCCGTCAGCGCCGTAGGTCGTACTGGAAATGCTCGTGGCACGGGACGCCACAATCGTTCGGGAATGCTGGATATCCACTTCGATACCGGATAGGGTGTTCAACCCGGCCAGGCCGGCCTGGCGGTTCGCCATACCATGACCGGAAGCACCGGAAGCGGCCCCGAACGATCGTCCGATCAACCGGTCGATGCGGTGCAGGGCTTTGCGGATATCCCGCATCTCATCCTCGCTGAGGTCTCCTTCAATGGATAGGCTTATCTCCCGGTTTGTTTCCAGGCCGAACCATTCCTGATGCTCACCGGCCAGATGCTTTTCGGCCAAAAGATCCACTTCGGCATTGGCCAAATACCGCTGGCTGATGGCCAGGCGGGCGTCGCGGCCATAGACGGCCACGGTTTCCCTGTCCATTGAAAGTGTGACGGTATCGCCCTCCCTGGTGTGCAAGACAATATCCTGGCGGGATTCCGAAACGGCTGCCAGGTGCAGGCTATGGGTAGCTTCGATTTCCCGGCCCGCAAGGCGGGTGGGGGGGGACGGATAAGACTCAAGGGTATGGGGTGGTGCAATCGCAGCAGTCATTCTGACCTCCATTGTATTAGGAATTCTTCCTGAAATTTTTATCGGCGGTTTTGTCGGAAGCATTAGGACGGGAATGGAAAACAAGGCCGGAGGGGTTTTTGCCACGGCGGGGGATGCCGCCGGCGGCAAGGATACCACCATGTTCTCCATCATCCAGGCCCTGATGATTTAGGGGATGATCCTCGTCGGCGACCCCATGGAAGCCACCGGGCACTACGGCACGGCATATGTCGGCGCCCCGGATGATAAAACCCGGGAAACAGATGGCTGATAGGGGACCGGGCAGCGTGCATGGCGTGCTGAGATGTTAGGCGCGCCGATATCCGATAAATCGGCTAGGGCCGCATCCCTCAATCCTTATCCTGTCGCGAAAAAGCGCGGATGGCATCGATTTCCCGGGGCGGAATGCCCAGGGATTCCAGAAATGTGTGATGGTCTTCCGGAAACAGGCGCTCGAATTCGATGTGCCACTGGAGCATATCCTGGTCGCTCATACCGGCGGCCCGCAGCAGGGCGGTCCATTTCTTGCGATTCATCCCCGCAGGCAAGTTAGTCAGGGCCGGGCTGCCCAAAACGCTGCGGATGACGTCCTGCTGGCGGCGAAGAACCTCGATTTGCCCCTCGATTTCCAGCAGGCGCTGTTCCAGGGCGGCACCGGTCGTCTCATCCGAAGCATCGAGAATGCGTTGAATCGCTTTGAGGGACAGCCCCATTCCCCGGTAGTGGCAGATTTTTTCCAGCCGTTGTTGATCGGCTGCCGTGTAAAGCCGATAGTTGGACGGGCTGCGGCCCGAGGGTCTCAAAAGGCCGATGCGGTCATAATAAAGCAAGGTGCTGCGGGACAGGTCAAATTGCCCGGCCAGTCGGCTAACGGTGATCATGATCCTCTGCCTTCTATCTGTTTAAGGTAGCAGCCTGAAGCCGCCCGCTTTGAGGAGGGAGGCTCACTCCTGTTGAACGGATGGCTTGGGCATATGCCCGGGATTTTCAAGCATGGTGCCGGTCTTCAGGAAATGATTGAGCATTCTCTCGAGATGGCCAATTTCTTCAGCATAGGCCGATTCCGGGTAACGTTCAATATAAGCATTGCCCTCCGGGCTGAGGGCCGTCATGGTTTGGGTCCAGGTGGCGATGGTCCGTTTGGGGCCGTCGGCGGCCAGATGGATGTCCAGCCGGGTTATACGGATATTCGGGGCCAGGCGTACGAAAGCGATGGCGCGGCAGGGTTCGTAGCGTGTGACAACCCACCATTCCGGCCCCCGGTCCTGGCGAAAATCGGTGTAGAAAATGCCGTTGTCTTCGGCGTAACCTGATTCCGAGTAGATCATGCGGCATTGCCAGATCGGTATCCATTCGTACTCCCTGCGGGGGCAGAGCAGGGGAAAAACGTCGCGCGGGGAAGCCTCCAAGTTCATCATACCCGTCTGCGTACTGCGTTTTGATTGAAAGTTTTCCATGATGCTCTCCTTTTCCGTCCGTTAAAAAGTGATGCTGATGGCGTACACTGTTAACCCGTAGACGGGTCAAGCGGGATTTTAAGTCGCCAAGCCTGACTGGAGGTGACATCGGAATTGTGCTAAGTAGTGTCCATCCATAATGTTTCGAATCACGTCTGGTTGCTGTGGATCCGCCTGAGATAGATCGGATCCATACCAGAGAGCGCAAAGCCATACCATATGTGTGATGCACCGACAGAAGCCGATCCGAAAGGGCCGGATGAAGGCGCCAAAGGCACCAAGACCAACGACGGCTTTTCAACCGGAGAACCCGACCGCATTTGCCCGATTTCCGGCTGGGGGGTCCAGAGACGCCCGGAATGGACCGGCATAACGTTTGAACCAGGGTTCAAAATTACCGCCGAAATCATTGGTGGGTCTGTCCTGATCACTCACAACCACGGGCGGGCATCGGTCGAAGGTGTCCACAAAGCCTTTGATTTTACGGAAGCCATTATCGCAGACCATCTTTCCGGGCATCCCTACATCCATATCCTGGATTATTCCAACCTGGAGGGCACCAGTCTGGAAGGGCGCCGGTTTTTTATCCGACGCATGCTTCAGCGCCGTCATCTTGTTGGGGTCATATTCTACGGCCTGTCTCCCTTGCTGCGCATGAGCACCAAACTGGGCAAGCGGCTCAATATGGTCCCTTTCAACGTCCATATCGCCGATGGTTACGAGGATGCCGTGACCATGTCGATGGCGCTTCTCAAAGCAGCCTACGCCCAAGACGGCTCCGCTGCGGGGTTGCCGACAAGCCATCCGGCAGACCATTACCGGTCCCCGGACGGTGTGTCGCATACGATCCTGCGTCGTGATGACTGGGAGCTTGACATGGAGGGTTTCCGTGTCCGGTTTGAGGTCATCGATGGGCATATCCTGCATTCGATATCGGAAGGGCATTTCCGGGACATCCACCTGGCGCCATTGATCTCCCTAAGGGATCGCATCTCTCGTTCATTGGCCAGTGTGGCGGGCCCCAGCACCATCGTTGGCGGGTTTGAGGATTTACATGGTGTGGATCGCCGGGCGCGCAAATACTATCTGGATGCGATCACGGCCTGGCATCGCAAAGCCCCCCTGAAGCGCTATATTGTTTATGGTCTGGACCCGTTTATGGAGGCCGTGGTCAATTTTTCACGGTTTGTCCTGCCCTTTCCGGTCGCGGTGGCGAAAGATCTGGACAGCGCACTGATCCTGGCCCGAGAGAAAGACCTGGCCACCCGAGACAAGAACCATCGGGTTCAACCGTCGGAACAGGAGGCGCTGTCCTCCGGGGCGGTGGAACACTTGCTGGAATTCATCGGCAGCATCGATTGGGAGAGGGACGGCGTCAGCAATCCCACCCAACAGGATATGATATCCAGCCCCCTGTCCCCGATTTACGACGCCATCAAGGTGATCAAGTCCGAGATGGACGATCTGCTGAATGAAAAAGACAAAGCGGAAAAAGCGGTTAAAAAAGCACGGGATGAACTGGATTCGCGTGTGCGTGAGCGGACCGCCGAACTAATTGCCACCAATCGCCGCCTGCAAACCGAAATCACCGAACGCCGGGAGGTGGAGGTGGCGCTCCGATCCAGTGAGAAGAACTACCGGGATCTCGTGGAAAGCGTGAACAGCATCATCCTGCGCTGGGATGCCGAGGGCCGCATCATTTTTATGAATCCCTACGGACTGAAGTTTTTCGGATACGACGCTCAGGACCTCATTGGGCAAAGCGTCATCGGCACCATCGTTCCGGAGCGTGAGAGTATCTCCAAACGCAATCTTACCGATTTAATGCTCGAAGTCCAGAATGACCCGGATCGTTTTCGCAAGAATGAGAACGAAAACATTACCCGGGAAGGCAAGCGGGTGTGGATTTATTGGACCAACCGTGCCATTACGGACAATGACGGCCGCATTGTGGAGATCCTCAGCGTTGGCAACGACATTACCGGGCGACGTCATATGGAGGCGGAACTGAGGCGCCTGGCAACCACCGATCCCCTTACCGGAGCATTCAACCGTCGCCGTTTCTTCCAAAAAGCGCGGCAGGAATTTTTGCGGCACCACCGCTACGGTCACCCCTTCAGTGTGCTGCTGATGGATATGGACCACTTCAAGAAAATCAACGATACCCATGGCCATCCCGTCGGTGATGCCGTTCTGAAGACATTTGTGGAGACATGCCAGAGTGTCTTTCGCGTTACCGATGTTTTCGGACGAACCGGGGGCGAAGAGTTTTCTGCTGTTTTGCCGGAAACCGATGCGGCCAAGGCCGTTCTTGTGGCTGAGCGGTTGAGGGATCGGGTGATGAACAGCCATGTCGAAGCCCGTCCCGGCAAGGACCTCATCCGCTTTACCGTGAGTATCGGGTTAACCGGTCTTCATGATGAGGATGTTGCCCTCGAAACCATGATCCGGCGCGCCGATAATGCCCTTTATACGGCCAAACGCACCGGCCGCAACCGTGTGGTGCAGGAATAGACTTCCCCCGTTTAGAAACATTAGAATGACACCACCAGGCCTTGACCCGTCGGCATGACCTGCTCTCGCGGGTGGTTGTATGGTGGCCAATAACCCAGGCGCGATCGGAAGCGTCAATCCGAACTGTTTCCCCCCCTCCCGCATTTCTCTGCTTAAGAATTTTTTCCAGCGGTCGATAATTGAATTTAACACATTTCACGCCGATGCGGCCCGAAACGGTTGACGGAGTGGATGCGAAGCCCTCATTGGTCAGGATGCGCCTTACTCTTTTCCGTTATCGCGCCGATGATGGGTCGCTTCAACCGATAAAAGAGCAAAGTGAACGCCATGCATAAGATATTCATAACCCGTGATAACAAAGCCACGTTGGCCTGTCCGGCATGTGAACGGAGCAAGTGCATTGATGCCTCGCCGTATATGGCCCTGAAGCAGATCGTTAAAATCAGGATCAAGTGCCCCTGCGGTCATCAATACCCGGCGCAGCTGGAGCGGCGGCGTCATTTCCGCAAGACTGTCAATTTTGAAGGGTTCTATTCCCAGGTTCCCGGTGGCCGTCATGTGGGCAGAGGGGATATGGCCATCCTCGATTTGTCCCGGACCGGGGTGAGACTGCGTCTTAAAGAAAGCACGCCCATGCGCATCGGGGATAAGCTCGTGGTCGAGTTCCGCCTGAACGACCGCAAACAATCCCGAATACGGCAGGAGAGCGTGGTCCGGAGGATTGATGGCGCTGATCTGGGGGCGGAATTTTCCCCGACGGACCCGGCTGATCCCAATGCCAAGGCCATCGGCTTTTATTTGTTTGCCGCCTAGACCGAATATTTCATTTTCAAATGCTTAGAGCAGACTGTAGGCGAACTGCTCGAAGATCTTCCGGTTGAATTTGCCGGCCACCACATCGTCCTTGATAATCGTAAGTGCCTTGAGCGGATCCATGGCGTTCCGATAGGGGCGGTCGTCATTGGTAAGCGCCTCGTAACAGTCGATCAGGCCGATGATTTCGGCCACGGGGTTGATGCGCGTCAGTCCCCGGGGATAGCCGCTTCCATCGGCTTTTTCGTGATGTTGAAGGGCGCAGAGTTTGATCTCGGCTTGGGGGAATCGGCAGGTGTCCAGAATGTTGTAGCCAATGGTCGTATGCGCCTTGATGCGGTTGAATTCCTCGTTGGATAATTTCCGCGGGGCCGATAAGATATCGGCATTGATCCGTGTTTTGCCGATATCGTGCAAGAGTGCACTCAACCCCAGGCGTTTTTTGTCCTGCAGGCTCATGTCGGTGTGCGCGGCATAGCTGATCGCCAGCGCCATGACGTTGACCGAATGCAAGGCGGACGTGTAGTCGTTTCGAGACAATCCTAAAATCCGATTGAGGATGTCGGATTCGTTCGTGCAATCACTGACAATAATGTTGACCGTTTCCGAAAGGCCTTCCACACTACCGCTTCGGGGTTCCGTAAACGTTTCTTCGACAATATCGACCAGAATATTTTTGACGCCTTCCGGGTCTCCGGATTTGATATGGTCTTCCAGTTGTCGGTTGAAGGCGCGTTGAACTTCGTTGATGCTCTTAATCTTATCAAGGTGCTTGATAAAAAGCCGCCGGGGGTGATGCGCTTTTTCAAGACGCATGTCATCCAACGTTTTCCCCGGAGGTTTGTACAGGCCGAAAGTGTGGTCTTTATTCTGGTAGTAAAGGGGAACCGCCCGGTAGTAATGCAAATGGGAGTTTCTGACGGGAATATATTCTTTATCCATGGTGTTCGGGCTCAACTATAGGACGCAGTTTCAAAAAAAGGATTGTCCCAGGAAATAGATTATCGGCATTTTCCCGACAGACTTTAAGGCGAATTTCAAAACGGGGGAGGACCCGGGGTGGCTCTGAACGGCCGGTCCTTATGGCTGCCGCTTAAGGGCTGTGATCACAAAACGGTTCTCTGCCAAGCTCCCGTCAACAAGAATTTACCACGAAGAGCACGAAGAGCACGAAGAAAAACCGGCCAGAGCAGATGAATCCCTTCGTGTCCTTCATAACCTTCGTGGTTCAAGCGGTTGCACTTAGCCAAACGTGGCTTTTTCGGATAACCGCATATCACAATGGCCTGGTGGTGTCCGATGGGGGCGGCAGGGTGGATGAAACCTGGCTGCGGGATCTTTCACCCGGAATGGTGATGGGGGTGACCCCAATTGGGGGGGGGAGGTCCCGGCAAACGTTGGGGCAGGAATCGCAGGTGCGGAACATGGGGGCTAAGCGGCGCGCCAGTTTCGGAAAACGCTCGACCGCGTTCTGCAACCGGTTTCGCAGGGCAGGGGATGCACAGAAAAGCAGCATGCCGCCTGCCGCAGCAATTAAAAAGCCGCCGGGTATGGGTGTCAGGAAAAGGGGCAGACCGATGCCGATCAGGATCCAGGCCAGGAATAAGCGCAACCATTTCGGTATTTGCATGAGCCGGCAAAAATGATTCATGGGTTTACCCCGTTCACTGGTTTGACTGGTCGGCAACCCTATCATGGGTTGGTTTGGCATTCATGTTGAATAAGTTAAGGCCGGATTAGAGCGAATGCAAAGATGTTATCACTTTGGCCCACCGGCAACGGCATTTATTTTGGCGGTGGCCAGCTTTACCATGGCCCTGGATAGATTATCCCTGTTTTCCAGAAGCTTCTGGTAGTGCCGATGGGCCGCGGCCGTGTCCCCCGTCCATTCAAGATTTCCGGCCAGGTGCATTCGGGCGATGAAATGCTCCGGCCGGATATCCAACGCCTGCTTTAGATAGGCAATACTGGCGACAGGGTCACCGGCTTTTTCATGGAACCGGGCCATGGAAAACAGCAGCGCAAAATGCAGGTCAGGGCTTTGGCGGCATTGTTCCTGTGCCAGCAATTGATTCACGTGGGCGCTGGTTGAAGCCCTCTGGTCTGCGGATCCGGAAAAAAGCCCCTGGAGGGGTTCCGGCCCCAGCGCGTCGTTGATGCAGTCGGATATTTCTCTTTCCAGGCGCTGCTCATGAAAGGCATATTCCGTTTCGCAATCCCGTACACTGGGAAAAAAATTAGAGCGGACCATGGGGATTGCCAGGGAGATGACCGCCGCCAGGATCAACAGGGCCAGAGGCGGCACCCGTCCGCTCTCGAGTTGCGTGTAGACCAGATAGCTGGCCCCGATAAGGGCAACCAATACGATTAAAAGGATGGCGATCCATTTTTTCCAGCGGTTTGGGGGGGCGGCCGTTGTCATTACCAAAAGGTCTCTCGTCATGGGGATGGGTTGTGTTCGGAACGCGCCCGTGAGGCAAACGCACGGAAGCGTTCTCCCTCATGGTCATTACCCTGGGAAAAATATATCTGACTGACACGGTCGAAATAGAGTGCGGCAGCATCCGGGCGTTCCCGGGCCAGGGCCAGATAAAGCTCCAGGAGGTTTGCCCCCCGATGGCCCTCGGCGAAAGAGAGTTCGGCATATTGGTGCTTGATCTGGGGATCGATCCGGGTGCGGCAGCCGCGGCAGCGTTCCATGATGTCTGCGTATACGGATCGGGCTTCGGAAAACGCGTTCAGAGCTTCCAGCGTTTTGGCAAGTTGCATCGCCATGGCGTCATGCCAGCCATAGGTTGCGAGGACGCGGCGATAGAAATCACGGGCCTGGTTGAAATGACCGGCACGGTAGAGGGTTTCCCCCCGCAACTGCATACCGGCCCGGGAGGCCGCCAACTCCGGGGGCAGTGAGGCCAGCAGTGTATCCACCCGGGAAAAGTTCCCCTCGGCCCAATAAATCTCGCACAGGAGTTGATAGGCGGGGAGGGCATCCGGGTGGTGGACCAGAAACGGCTCCAGAAGCTCTCGGGCATCTTTCATGCGGCCGCTGTTGGCATAGGCGGTGGCCAGCTCCAGGGGAATATAACTGTCCGGCCGGGAGGCGGCTGCCAGGGCGCGTTCCAGGTGCGTGATGGCGATGGGGAACTGCCCCGTGTTCAAGGCCACATAGCCGGTGACGAAGTCCTTGCCATAGTTTTGATAGACGCGCCCCACATCCTCGGGCAGCGTATGACAGAGGGCCCGGAAATATTCTTCTTCGGAAACGGTGTGAGCCGATGGGGGCGTTTCCACCTCATGGGGAATGGGGGGCGCCGTGCTGGCCGGGGCCGCAGCGGCGTTTGATCCGGGCTGGCTGTCCAGGTCGGCTATTTCCCGGGCCAACGTTTCCAGGAAAGCCGGGTCGCGGCTCATGTCCATGGCCAGATGCAGGGCTTCGCGGGCTTCGTCGTCATAACCGCCGTCGTGGTAGTCCCGGGCCGTTTGGTAATGCTCCCGGGCCAGGGCCTCCCTTGCCTTTTGGAGCTTTGCCTGGAGGGACCGGCATCGATGACCATCGGGCGGGGTGTTTTTTTCACGTTTGTGGAGCGCACGTTCATAAACCAGTTGCGCCTGCCCCCATTGACCGGATGCCATAAGGATATCGCCCCGTGCTTCGAGTTTTTCCGCTGACGGGCCGGAAAATAGTTTCATCAGTGACATGACAACGTGCTCCTGGGCGGGCCCGTAGGGTGACATTTTTTCTGCGTTCTTGAAAATCGGCGCAGATTGCAAAGTGCTACCTGATAATCAAACTCTGCATAGATCTTATATCTATGAATATTTTCATGAAATATCCGGGATAGCTCCGGACCACACCCTCCAATGGGGCAACCTGCGCTCACCATAGCATTGTGCGACCGTCAGGGAAAGAGACGGATTGGCAGTTGGTGCGGGTTCTGATAGAAATGCTAAGAACGAAGCCGGGCCCGTTTGGCCGTGGATCGCCAGACACCGGCAAACCATGAATTGAATCTTGATGAGAAAGGGACGCCCTGCGTTGACGATTACACCGGCACAACGGATGACCATTACCGGGGCGGCTCTTCTGGCGCTCTTTTTGGGGGCCCTGGACGCGCTGGTCATGTCGGCCGCCATGCCGACGATTGTCGCCGAGCTGGGTGGCCTGCAGCTATACAGCTGGGTTTATTCGGCTTATTTCCTGGCCCGGGCGGTTTCGTTACCCATATTCGGGAAACTGGCGGACCTCTACAACAATCGCCGTCTTTTCATGGGGGCCATCGTCTTGTTCAGCCTGTCCTCGGCGGCCGCAGGCTGCGCCGTGAACATGGTGTTTCTGATTATGGCCCGGGTGGTTCAGGGCGTCGGTGCCGGCGGGATCTTCGCACTGGTCTATATCGTCCTGGCGGATGTGGCCCCACCGGAAAAGCGGGGACGCACCCTTTCCCTGGCAAGCTCCATCTGGGGCATTGCCAGTGTGCTCGGGCCGACGCTGGGGGGATTCATCGTGACCTATTTTTCGTGGCGGTGGATTTTTTTCGTCAACCTGCCGTTAGGGGCCCTTTCTCTGTGGGGCATCGGCACCTATCTTGTCGAACTTCGATCGAAAAAGGCGGAGGTGTCGCTGGATTTTCTGGGGGTTGCCACCCTGTCGACGTCAATCCTGGCCTTTTTATTCGCTTTTCTTCTGGGGGGGCGGACCTACCCATGGGATTCACTCCCCATCTTGGGTCTGCTGGCCCTGTTTGGGATCGGCACCATCGTTTTTATTATGGTGGAAAAGCGCGCCCGGGATCCCATCCTGCCGATGGGGTTCTTCCGCGATCGGGGATTCAGCACCGGCAATGCGGCTGTCTTTCTCAGCAGTTTTGCCATTTTTTCCATGTTCGCCTATGCGCCGCTGTTCATCCAGGGGGTCCAGGGCAAGTCCCCCATGGAGGTTGGTGTTGCCATGCTGTCCCTAAGCCTGGGCTGGTCCCTGGGATCGATCGGCCTGGGGCAGTTCATCGACCGGATGGGGCGCAAGTCGGCCGCCCTTGGCGGTGCCGTGTGCCTTGTTGCCGGAAGTGCCATGACATTGGCCTTTTCTCCGGAAACGGGCACATTATACAGTTTCACCAGTTTTTTTGTCATCGGCATCGGCATGGGCTTCGTTGCCCTGGCCACGCTGCTGGCGGTACAGTCGGCCGTGCCGGCGCATGCGCTCGGTGTTGCCACGGGATCGAACCAGTTTGCCCGAACCCTGGGCGGCACGGTGGGGGTCGGCGTCGGGGGCAGTCTGATCGTTGCCCGTTTCAGCGCGCTGGAGGATGCCATCCGTGATCAGGGATTTTGGGCGCAACTGCCCGTCGGGGTTACGGCGCAAGGACCGCATCAACTCGGGGAGTTGCTGCGCCCCGACGTTTTGACGGCGCTGCCGCCGGAGATACGGGCGGTGGTTCAGGAATGCGTCGGAGAGGGGGTCACAGCCGTATTTTGGACCGTTCTGGCCGCGGCGGTCCTTTGTTTTTTTCTGTGCTGGCGGTTGCCGCAGAGAGGCGCGTCCGGGGATCCGGAATGAAGGGTCCTGGGGCTTGTCAGGCGAAACGCTTTGATTTCCCAGGGCGATTATAGTAGGACCCACTGCCTGAAACCTGGTGGATGCTGCCTGGAAAGGTTGTGCAACCCCATCCGGGTACATGTGCTGGGGTAAGGCGTCGTTTGCATACGATCAACTGAATGGGTGATGTTAGTCGACGAATCACGGACAGGATGGTGCGATGAAAAAAATTGCGGTTTTACCGGGCGACGGCATTGGGCCGGAAGTAATGCAGGAGGCACTCAAGGTGCTTGAGGCTGTGAAAAACGAGTATGATTTTGCGTTCGAATATCAGGAAGCGGATGTGGGGGGCTGTGCCATCGATCGCCATGGCCAAGCCTTGCCGCCGGAAACGCTGGCGCTTTGCGAAGCCAGCGACGCCATTTTGTTCGGCTCCGTGGGCGGCCCCCGATGGGAATCCCTGCCGGCTGAGCAACAGCCGGAGCGCGCGGCCCTGCTTCCCCTGCGGAAGCATTTTCGCCTGTTCTGCAATTTGCGTCCCGCCCGGGTTTTCAAAGCCCTGGCGGCCATGAGCCCGCTGAAGCCCGAGATCGTGGCGGACGGATTCGATATTCTCTGTGTGCGTGAATTGACCGGCGGGATTTATTTCGGGGCCCCCAAAGGACGGGAAGGGCAGGGCCCGGATGAAAAAGCGTATGATACCATGGTCTACACCCGCGCCGAGATCGAGCGTATTGCCCGGACCGCATTTGAGATTGCCCGTCTGAGGCACAAAAAAGTCACTTCCATCGACAAGGCCAATGTCCTGACGGTGATGGTGCTTTGGCGTGACGTGGTGAATGAAGTGGCTCAGGCCTACCCGGATGTGACCCTGGACCATCTCTATATCGACAATGCCACCATGCAGCTGCTTGTCGACCCCCAGCGGTTCGATGTCCTGCTCTGCGGGAATATGTTTGGTGATATTATTTCCGACGAGTGCGCCATGCTCACCGGTTCGATGGGCTTGCTGCCCTCCGCCAGCCTTAACGAAAGCCGTTTCGGTTTATACGAACCGGCCGGGGGCTCGGCTCCGGATATTGCCGGAAAGGGAGTGGCCAATCCCGTGGCCCAGATTCTTTCGGCTGCCATGCTGCTGAAATACAGTTTCGGTCGGGATGATGCGGCCCAGGCCATCGAAAAGGCGGTGGCCGACACATTGGAATCAGGGTGTCTCACGGCGGATATCGCACAGGGCAAGGCCCATGCCGTCGGTACGTCCGCCATTGGTGATGCTATTGTGCAGAGGATTCTGGAGGGGTGATCGGAAGCGTCCCACTCCATTGGCGGATTCCTTTTGCTGAGAACCCGCCAATGGAGAATGTCACGGGATGATTACCATCGGCTGACGGTAAGGGGCATCAACCGTGTTAGTCGGTGACTTCTTTGAACTTGAACAGCGGGCAGCCCTTGCAGGCGTCCATGCCCGGCCAAGGTTTGTAACCCTTGCCCAGCACCGAAGATCCGCCTTTTTCCACCCGCATGGCCAGTTGCGAGGCCATGGGTTTGATGTGCTGTCCGGGAATGAATACGTTTACGTAGCTCATTTCGGTTTTCCCGGATGTTTTCGATCCGGCGCACATGGTGGTCATGTTGGCGGTTTTGTTGTTGTAGGCCCACACACTGCCGGAGCAGACCGCTGAATTGGGGGTGTGAAAGAAGTTCAGGTTGGCCCGTTTCGTGGCCCCCATGTAGTCATTGAGCAAATGATAGGCCTGGTAGGGAACGCAGACCATGAAGGCCACACTTGGTTCGACGTCAAGCTTGTCGAACGTGTCCAGCGGCGCCATGTAGATCCCTTTGCAGGCACCCACTTCCAGACGGGCTTTCTGCTGGGGTGCCAGCCAGGCCACCTCTTCATCCACCAGATATTTGGTATGCCGTTTGGTATCCGCTTCTTTCTCCAGTTCCCGGAAGCCGAATACCGGGTAGGCATTCTGGCAAAGCAGTTTTTCCGGTTTCATGAACAGGGCGTAGCGCTCCTGGCGAGCAGCCGCCAGAAACTGGCAATAGGTGATTTTGGCGTTGGGCGTATGGGTGACCGGCAGTTTGTCGATTTCCGCTTCGTCGAAAATAAAGCGAATGCCCACCGGGTCGAAATCCAGGCGCAGGTTCATGATCCACAGGTTGCGGATCTCCTCATACGTAATTTTCAAGTCTTCCACGTTTTCAGTCGTCGGATCAACGTAGGCCATTTTCAATTCCTCCTCGTTCTAAGTCTTCGCATCAATAAGTAAAATATAGAGATCACCACTGCCGAAACAAAAAAAGATTAGCTATTGGATATCCGTTCCAGCGTCAAACGGGATGGCGCTAAACCAAGCCGGAATCTCTGGGATTAGACGCAGTTTCGCCATCGGCAGAGCAATGCGGGAGGTTCCTGTGGCCGCCTGTGATTTAGGCCGTTTCGAACGGTGAACATGCCTTGTGCGCGCAGATGGTGAGATGATAAAGAGATATGTTGCGTATTCCGACTGGGAGTGGCAAAGGGTTTTTATTGGTGACTGCTTAAATTTCAATGATTTTGGGTCATGACGGACGCTGACAAAGGGTTTTGTGTCCGGTCCGTATTCACCCGGGCAGGCCTGGCAAAAACAGGCTAGGGACCATTGCAACCGCTTTTGTGCATTCTCTCAATAATGGCCAAAATCATTCAAAATCTAACCTTTTCGTATTTTAGCCCTTTCGGGGTGGACAATTTGGGTATTCGGTAGAAACGATCGATGGGTAGCGGCGTGTTGACAAGCCTTAGATCAGGCTCCTCCTCGTGGCCGTTGTCCAGCTGTTTTAGAGGGCCCGATTGGGGGGGCGGCACGTCAGCGCATCAAAATCTTCAGCCAGCGCCTCGAGCTCATCCAAAAAATGGGCGCGCTGAGCGGGGGTCAGCATCGCTCCGATCTCAGCCAGCAACGCGACGGTCAAGTGCGTGCGCCGGTCGTGGAGGCGCTGATAACGTTCGGTGCGTCGGGTTTCGGGCCATGTCAGCAGGCGGATGAACCCCTGTCGGTATGCTGGATCTTCATGGCGTCTGGCCAGGATTTCCCCAAAGGCCTGTTGAACCCGCCGTCGATTGGCTATCCACTGGTCCGCGGTGTTCCCCAGCTGATAACTCCACCGCTGAACGGCCTTCATCTGATCGTCTCCCAGTGTGCCAATCCAGTGCTCCAGGCGATCAGCCATGCGTGCGGTGCGGTTTTTAAAAATTTCTTCCACGGGGGGATCGACATACGTGTACTCGAGTTCGCGGTTATCCTGCTCGATATTTTTGTAAAGTTCAGCGATCTGATCGTCGCTGGCGGTAGCCAGAATTGCGGCGACATCGGGGCCAATACGCCGCATGAGATCCTTCCAGTAGGCCTTTAGGGCTGCGGCATAACCCCAGATATGATCACTTGTAAGCGTGCCCGGCGGATTTTGGAGATCCGATTTGATTCCCCTCAGAAAGGCGGCATAGGTGGGAACCTGCGTCTGGCAGTGCCAAAGCAGATGACGGGCCAGACGGGTTGCGAGTTCGCCCCTCTGGCGCGTATTGAGTGAAATGTAGTCCTTCACGTACCACGGCAACAGCCAGTCGAGATGGGGGTAGTACCAGCGCGGTCCGCAGGCCGTGACGGTCAGAAAAATGAACATGATCAAGATGGCGTTTCGCATGGAACTACCATAAAATCGTTTCGGCGTATTTCAATGGCCATGCGAAAAGATGATTTCGGTTCTCATGGTTTCCAGTCGTTGATTAGCGCTCAAGCTGACAAAATGAGCGCTTGCGGTGATAAAACCAGAGCGAGGGTATGGCGGGCTGGCCGGGAAGTCTTTTGACCGGATAGCGAAAAGCGCGAAGCTGCCGTATGGGAGGGATTTCGCTTCAGCGCATCCATGCACGCCTACGGATCTGAATCATGGGCGGACGGCTCCTGGAGCAAAGGACCGTGGCATCGATGTTACCTGCCATGGTTCGCTGGGGGCGATCCGGATGTCAAAAAACAGGGAAAGCCAAATACCGGTCAACAAGTGCCGCTAGCCGGCGTCGGATCGCCAACCCGAAGAAAAAGGGTAGGCCCAACAGTCGTGATGGCATTGCAAGGGATTGACGGCCGCCCTGGTCGTTGGGTGATGGCAGCGGTCGTAGGCGGGGTTTGGCCGCGCCTCGGCTGTGGGCGGTGTGACCCCATGGAAAATCTGCTGAAGCGAATGGCTGGATAACACGATGTTCGTTGATGAGAACGGCCATAGGATCTCCTTTTAGAAATATTGCAGGCCGCTGGTATACCGTGGGCCTGGAAGATCTTTGTTGTCCCGACTCCATTGAACTTTGGCCAACGTAACCGTACGGATACCGCCGTCTTCCTGCCGGACCGCTTTGTTTCGGGGGCATTGGCGGAGCCGGATCTGTACGGCCGTGCCAGGCTTGTAATATTGTGGGGTGCGAATACACATGCCGTTCTGGCTGAAGTTCAATATCAAGCCGTCACAGGTTTCTTTGACATTGAAATGGTTGCAGATTACCGATCCCGGGTCGGTAAATCGGAGTTGGGATCTTTTTTCCATGGTTTCTCCTTGGAGGTATAGCCTGGTTTTCAGCAAAGGGTGTCCCTCACCCCTGCGTTCGACATCCTTCCGGTGCTAGGTCGGTGGCCCGTGCACCGGTGAACACCACCCGTTTGGCGGTGCGCTTTTGTGTGCCGAATTGCTTTTGGAAGACGTCCCGGCCGAAAGCCGGCAGGCTCGACACGCTTTCCGTGTCGATGATGACCCGCCGATTCTCTGTCAATACCGCCTGCAGACAGTGATGCAGTTCAAAAGCGGATGAACCGTCAAAATCACCGCTGAGCTTCAGAAAAAGGCCGTCTTTTCCTCGACGGTGTCGAATCGAAAAATTGGATGCCATGATAGTGCCCTCCAGCGGGGTGTGTTGCCTGTCGATGACATGGTTGCTGGTCTGCGATCGCCCTTGAGAAGTCGGTGATCAGGGGAAAGACGGAGAGCCTTGAGGGGATGTCGCGATCGTTAGGGCATTTTTACCGCAGACCGCGTCGCCGAACAATCGCCCGAAGTAGTTATTTTAGTACGGCTAAATAGCCACTTTGGGCTATCCCGAAAGAGGGGCTTGACCGTCCGGAAAGTCAAACGGCATAGCCATGTTTCAGGGCGTATTTGACCAGTTCGGTGTTTTTTCGGACGGCCAGTTTGTGTTTGATGTTTTTACGGTGGTTGTGGACGGTGTGGATGCTGATGAAAAGGAGTTGGGCGATTTCCTTACTGGTTTTGCCGTCGGCAATCAACTGAAGAACCTGCCGCTCCCGGGGCGTCAGGGGGTCCTGGGTCCCGCGGCTTCGGCCGCGGCAGATCCCGATCGGATCATCGGAAAGCTCTTTCATCATCATGGGTGAAAGGTAGCTGCCGCCCCGCTGAATGGTTTGGATGGCATGGATGAGTTCGTGGCCTGAATCTTCTTTGACCACGTAGCCTTTGGCCCCGGAGGCAAGCGCCTTTTCAAGGTATTCGCGGCTTTTATGCATGCTGAGGAAGAGGATGGCCACGTGGGGATATTGCCTTTGAATTTCCAGGGCGGCTTCAATCCCCCTGAGCTTCGGCATGGCCACGTCTAAAATCACCATGTCCGGTGCCGCACGTTGCACCAATGCCAGAAGGGCCATTCCATTGGAGGCTTCACCGACAACTTCCAATGTCGCGGTGTCGTTGATGATTTTTTTGATCCCTTCCCGGAGGATCACATGGTCGTCCGCCAGAATGATTCTGTAGGTCTTCAAAGGACACCTTCCTGTCCGCTAATGGGAATGGTCAGGTCGACGCATGTCCCGTTTCCTTCTGTCGAGATGATGGCAAGCTCACCTCCCAGCATATGGCTGCGTTCTTCCAGCGCGGCCAAACCGAGACCACGGTCGGCGACGTGCCGGTTCAGGGCGCGATCGACATCGAAGCCCCGGCCGTCGTCACGGATTTGGATGCGGACATGGCGCGCGCTGCGTTTGATGGTGAGCGCCACCGACCGGGCCCCGGCATGTTTGTGGATATTGTGAAGCGCCTCCTGGAGGATGCGATAGATTGTGATTTGCTGATCAGACGAGAACAGCGGATCGACATCATCCATTTTCAGGTGCGTTTCAATCGCGGCATATTTCTGAAAATCCCGCAGCATCCACTGAATCGTACCGCAGAGTTTCAGATCCTGGATGACCGAAGGGCTCAACGCCCGGGATAGGCGTCGGATGCCGGCAATGATGCGGTCGATAAATGCCAGAGCGTTATGACATTCCTCCTTGAGGTGCGTTTGTCGCGCCGACAGTTGCCTGGCCATGGACAACATTTGCAGTTTCAGGGCCGCCAGATTCTGCCCGAAGTCGTCATGGAGTTCCATGGAGATGCGCCGGCGCTCTTCTTCCTGGGTGACCAGCAGTTTGGAGGAGAGAAAATGCAGACGGGTTTCGGATTCACGCAATGATTCTTCAAAGTGTTTGCGTTCGGTAATATCATCGATAAATCCCTCCAGGTAGAGAAAACGCCCTTCATGATCCTTCACGTTCCAGGCATGAAATTCACCGGCGAAAGGCGCGCCGTCCCGACGACGAAAAAGGGTTTCGATTTTGACGGGGCCTGAGCTGGCTGCGATCCGTCGGAGATTGCGGGCCCTGTCTGCCGTATTGACATAAAGCACGGTGGCGTCGTGTCCTGCGGCGGCCAGCAGCTCTGACGGTGTGGCATACCCGAACATGCGGGCGAAAGCCGGATTGACGTTCAGTATGACGCCTTCTTCGGTGGACTGGAAGATCCCCAGATCGACATCCTCGAAAAAACGGCGGAAGCGCTCTTCGCTTTTACGCAGCGCTTCTTCAGCCTGTTTGCGCTCGGTGATGTTCAGCATGACGCCGACAATGCCGGCCGGATGGCCTTTGGTATCCATAAAGGTCGCTTTGTTGAAAAAAAAATGACGGCGGACCCCATCCGCGCATTGGACCTCTGATTCGTAGAATTGGGTGCCGGATTCGCGTAACAGCACCGCATCCTGCCGGGCATAAACTTCGGCGAGATGCCCGGGGATTACCTGCGGCAGCTCGAAGAGGGTCCGGCCGATTATCGCTTCTTTGGGAAGACCGAGAATCTGTCGGGCGAACGCCGCGTTACAGCCCTGATACCGTCCTGCCCGATCCTTGTAGAAGACCGGATTGGGAATGGTATCCAGAATGGTCTCCATAAGGATATGATTGCCCTCCGGACGATTTGCGCGGGCTGCGGTTTCGGGGGCGCGGAAACGTGAATGCGGATTCTTGTCGGGCATAGATCCTCCTGTCGGCACCATGATCAACCCATTCCCAAAAGGGGTCTCGGGAAAGATCGGCAATCAGGCAATCAGAGGATCAGCGGAAAGTCATGTGGCGTTGCGTATTTAAAGAAAAGCCTCGATTCAATCATGACGGTGGCGTGAATGGGACGATGCAGGGTTGTCGATGGTTTCTCTATCCATCATAAGCATCGATCGCATCGAATACCAGAAATGGCGGGAAGCCTCATGTCCGCACGCGCTTTGGGATATTAGAAATAACTGCTGCCATCCCAGCAGTGGGTGCAGAGTTTTTCCTTGGGCAGACCGATGGCTTCGACAAGATCGTCCATGGCCTGGTATTTCAGGGAGGTCAAATGCAGATGCTCGCGAATATGGTCGACCATGGCTTGATGGCGCGCTGTCCCGGTGGTGGCATATTCGCGTAAGACATCCGGAGACGGCTCTTCGATGCCCTCCAGGGCGGTGATGGCCCGCCGGCCGGCGAGATCGAGGGTGGAACGGGATGTCGAAAAATTGAGAAAATCGCAGGGAAAGATCAGGGTCGGACAGGCAATGCGCATGTGGACTTCGGCTGCGCCGCCGGCAAAAAGGTCTTCCACATTGTCTTTGAGTTGGGTGCCGCGCACGATGCTGTCATCACAAAAGAGAATGCGCTGATCCTTGATGAGGCTTTTAAGCGGGATCAACTTCATATTGGCCACCAGGTCCCGCATTTTCTGATTTTGGGGCATGAAACTGCGTGGCCAGGTAGGCGTGTATTTGACATAGGGGCGTTTGTAGGGAATCTGTTTGCAGTGGGCATATCCCAGGGCATGTCCGATGCCCGAATCCGGAATGCCGGCTACGTAATCCGGCGTGACATCATCGTTGTGGGCCAGTGCGCAACCGCAGCGATAGCGCACCGTTTCGACATTGATGCCTTCGTAGCTGGAGGCGGGATACCCGTAATAGATCCATAGAAAACTGCACACCTGCTGGTTATCCAGCGGCGGTAGCCGTTGTTCGATGCCGTCCGGCGCCATGAACACGATCTCGCCGGGACCGACTTCCTGCCTGGCTTCAAAATCCAGGTTGGGAAAGGCACAGGATTCCGAGGCCACGGCGAATCCGTCCGCTTTTTGTCCGATGGTAAGGGGGGTGCGCCCGCGCCGATCCCGGGCCGCATAAATGCCATCTGCGGTCAGGAGCAGCAGGGTGCAGGAACCCTGGATTTGTTCCTGGGCCTGCCGGATGCCGTCTTCAAAGGTATCCGCCTGGTTGATCAGGGCCGCCACCAGTTCCGTGGGGTTGATGGCGCCGCTGGTGGATTCGGAAAACTGCTGGTGTCGGCCATAAGCGCGTCGGGTCAGATCCGCCATATTGGTGATGCGGGCCACGGTGACAATGGCAAAAGTACCCAGATGGCTGCCGATCACCAGGGGTTGGGAATCGTTGTCGCTGATGACCCCGATGCCCAACCTGCCCTGGAATTTTTCGAGATCGGGCTCGAACTTGGAGCGGAAGTAATCGCTTTCGATGCTGTGGATGGTCCGGACGAACTGATTGCCGTTCCAAACGGCCATGCCGCCGCGTTTGGTTCCCAGGTGGAAATGATAGTCAATGCCGTAAAACAGGTCCTTGACGCAGTCGTTTCGCGAAACCGTTCCGAATACCCCGCCCATAAGATTCCCCTCTCCGATGGATGCCGATGCGGTTCAAGATGGCCCGACCAACTTGCCGTCCGAATTAGTTCGGCTTAATGCTTCCCGGCAGGACGGACCACTTCCATTGGTGCGACAGGCCGTTTATTCAACCAGCCCGGAATCAGCATGTCAACAGCCGTTCGTTTTTAAGGACGGGAATCGCTCAATATCGAGAAATCACCACGGGCACACGGCCCTATTTACATTTTTTTTAAGTGGGTCTAATATCCCTCAATTTCGAATACCCTCATGCGGCCTTTGGCCGACCACACCCACCCAAGCCCATATGGAGGAGCACGCATGCCCAGACGTGACGACATTCACAAGGTACTCATCATCGGATCCGGCCCCATTGTCATCGGCCAGGCCTGCGAATTCGACTATTCCGGGACCCAGGCCTGCAAGGCCTTGCGATCCCTGGGTTACGAGGTTGTTCTGGTCAACTCCAATCCGGCCACCATCATGACGGACCCGGGAACAGCGGATGCGACCTATATCGAGCCGCTCAATGCCAAAGTGCTGACCGAAATCATTGCCAAAGAGCGGCCGGATGCCCTGTTGCCGAATCTGGGCGGGCAGAGCGGATTGAATCTGTCCTCGGAACTGCATCAGCTCGGGGTGCTCGACCAGTATGGGGTAAGCCTCATCGGCGTCAACGTGGACACCATCGAGCGGGGGGAAGATCGTCTGGTTTTCAAAGAAACCATGGATCGTCTGGGGATCGAGATGGCGGCCAGCGAAATTGTCACCACCGTGGCGGATGCCGAGCGTGTGGCAGAAGAATTGGGCTTTCCGGTGGTGATCCGGCCGGCCTACACCATGGGCGGCACCGGAGGCGGCCTGGTGTACAACCTCGAAGAGCTGCGTACGGTCACGGCCCGCGGGCTGGCGGCCAGCCGGGTCAACCAGGTGCTGGTGGAAGAATCCGTTCTCGGCTGGGAAGAACTGGAACTCGAGGTGGTGCGGGATGCCAAAAACCAGATCATCACGGTCTGCTTCATTGAAAACGTGGATCCCATGGGGGTCCATACGGGCGACAGCTATTGCACGGCGCCCATGCTGACCATCGCCCCCGAACTCCAGGAGCGTCTCCAGCGCTATTCTTACGCCATCGTGGAGGCGATCGAAGTCATCGGGGGCACCAATATCCAGTTTGCCCACGATCCGGCCACCGGCCGTGTGGTGGTCATCGAAATCAACCCGCGCACCTCGCGATCTTCGGCCCTGGCCTCCAAGGCCACGGGCTTTCCCATCGCCCGCATATCGGCCCTGCTGGCCGGTGGGCTGACCCTGGACGAGATCCCTTACTGGCGGGACGGTACCCTGGAGAAATATACGCCGTCCGGGGAATACGTGGTGGTCAAGTTCGCCCGATGGGCCTTCGAGAAATTTGAAGGGGTCAGCGATGAGCTCGGCACCCAGATGCGGGCCGTGGGGGAGGTCATGAGCTTGGGCCGCAACTACAAAGAGGCCTTCCAGAAAGCCATCCGGAGCCTGGAAATTGGTCGCTACGGGCTTGGATTTGCACGGGATTTTAACCAACAGTCCCTGGAAAACCTGCTGCGCATGATCCGGACCCCCAACAGCGAGCGGCAGTTCCAGATGTACGAGGCCTTGCGCAAAGGGGCTGATATTCAGACGCTTCACGATTTGACCAGGATCAAAGCCTGGTTTATCGAGCAGATGCAGGAACTGGTGAAGCTGGAAGAAGAAGTGCTGGCCTGCCGTGGCGGGGAGCTTACGGACGAGCTGCTGGCCCGCGCCAAACAGGACGGCTTTGCCGATCGGTATCTGGCCGGCTTGCTGAACATTGCCGAATCTGACATCCGCACGCAACGACAACGGCTCGGTATCGAGGAGGCCTGGGAACCGGTGCCGGTCAGCGGTGTCGATGACGCCGCCTATTATTACTCCACCTACAACGCCCCGGACCGGGTGCCGGTGAGCAGCCGCCGGAAGATCATGGTGCTGGGGGGCGGGCCTAACCGCATCGGGCAGGGTATCGAGTTCGATTACTGCTGCGTCCATGCGGCCATGGCCATCCGGGAAGCCGGTTTCGAATCCATCATGGTCAACTGCAACCCGGAAACCGTTTCGACGGACTACGACACCTCCGACAAGCTCTATTTCGAGCCCCTGACGGTTGAAGATGTCCTGAGCATTTATGGCAAGGAAAAGCCCGAGGGCGTCGTGGTCCAGTTCGGCGGACAGACGCCCCTCAATATTGCCGCCGAGCTGGCCCGGGCGGGTGTGAATATCCTGGGGACGTTGCCGGACACCATTGATCTGGCGGAGGATCGGGACCGCTTTCGGGTGATCATGCGCGAGTTGGGCATTCCCCAGCCGGCTTCGGGAATGGCCAGCAGCCTGGCCGAGGCGCGTCAGATCGCCGCCGAGATCGGCTATCCCCTCATGGTGCGGCCTTCCTATGTGCTGGGTGGTCGCGGCATGGAGATCATCCGGGATGACCAAATGCTGGCGCGCTATGTCGAAGCCGCTGTGGCCCTGTCGCCCGAGCGACCGATTTTGATCGACAAATTTCTCGACAATGCCATCGAGGCCGAAGCCGATGCCATTGCCGACGGAACGGATGCCTTCGTGCCGGCGGTCATGGAGCACATCGAGCTGGCCGGCATTCATTCCGGGGATTCCGCCTGCGTCATCCCGCCGGTCAGTATCGCCCCCAAACACATCGAAACCATCAGCGAATATACCCGCAAGATTGCTGTGGCCCTGAAGGTCGTGGGATTGATGAATATCCAGTACGCCATCTACGACAACACCGTCTATGTCCTGGAGGCCAATCCCCGCGCATCGCGCACCGTGCCGCTGGTGTCCAAGGTCTGCAATGTGGCCATGGCCAAACTGGCCACCGACATCATGCTCGGAAAGCGCCTGGCTGACCTGGAAATCCGCCAGCGGGGCATTTCCCACTGGGGTGTCAAGGAGGCGGTGTTTCCCTTCAACATGTTTCATGAGGTGGATCCCATCCTGGGACCCGAGATGCGGTCCACGGGCGAAGTCCTGGGCCTTTCGGATTCCTACGGCCGCGCCTACTTCAAATCCCAGGAGGCCACCCAGACCGCGCTGCCTTTCGAGGGCACCGTCCTGTTTACCATCGCCGACCGGGACAAGTCCGCGGCTCTGGAACCGGTACGCTTGTTCCGGGAGATGGGCTTCCGCATCATGACCACCCAGGGGACCTATCGATTCCTCAAGGAAAACGGTATCGACACCGTTCCGGTGCGCAAACTGGGGTTTGGTCGGCCCAACCTGGTGGATGCCATCAAGAGCGGTGAAGTCCAACTGCTGGTGAATACCCCCAGCGGCAAACGCAGCGCGGAAGACAACTCCGAGGTGCGCAAGGCCGCCATTCGATACAAAATTCCCTACATCACCACCACGGCGGCCGCCATCGCGGCGGCCAAGGGCATTGCCGCGCGCCGGGAAGGGGCGCCGCAGGTCAAATCGCTGCAAGCGTATCACGAAGCGATTGTATGATGCTCCAGGTGGTGTAACTCAGAGTCGTCAACCAAGCGAGGCCGGCAACCATGGGGTGCCGGCCTCGCTTATTTGCGATGGGATGGGGTTGGGTAACCCCATCCCGAATGGTGGTTATAGCGGTTGCGGATTACATAGATTTTTCTCCGCCACAGCCGATCGTCCGCAGTTTCCGCAATAGAAACGCGCGGGCTGGATCAGTTTGACGAAGACCTCGGGGTTGGATTCAATAAAACCCTCTTCCTGCAAGGCGCAAAGTGTTTTTTCTTTATCGTCACTCATATCCGACTCCTTTCAACAAGGCCCGCACGGAGCGCGACCCTGGTTACATGTTGAACACAATCCAGCGAAAGACATAGGACACGATTGCGGTAGCGGCCAGTCCGCCGCACCACAGCGCCGCGAACCACAGCCATTGACGTTTTTTTTCAGTAACCCGATTCATGCGACGCTTTCCCCCGGAAGACGTAGTAGCAATAGGCGGTGTAGGCGAGCACCACCGGCAGCATTACCGCTGTGCCCACCAGCAGCAGCGACTGGGACTCCGGCGCCGCGGCCGCCTGGCGAAAACTGACGGCGTGGGGCACGATCCAGGGCCACAGGCTGATCCCCAGACCGAGGTAGCCCAACAGAAAAATGCCGATACTCATGAAGAACGGCCGGTATTCGCGGCCGATGTGGAGATCCCGCCAGATCAGGATGAAAAGCAATGCCGTCATCAACGGCACCGGCAACAGGTAGAAGAAATTCGGCAGGCTAAACCACAAGCCTCGTATCGTATCTTTCATCAGGGGCATGCTGATGCTCACGACCGCAATGAACAAGCCCACGTAACCCAGGACATAAGAAGCGCTCCGGCGCGCCCAGGACTGGGTAATCCCATCGGTTTTCATCACCAGCCAGGTACTGCCCAGCAGGGCATAGCCGAACACCAGGGCCACACCCGTCATCACGCTGTAGGCATTGATCCAATCGAACGTCCCGCCGGCAAAACTGCGTCCTGAAACGGTTACGCCTTGCACCAATGCGCCCAGGATCATGCCTTGCATTACCGTGGCCAGGAGAGAGCCACCGTGAAAGCTGTAGTCCCAAATCCGGCGGGACTTCCGGGCCTTGAAGCGAAACTCGAAGGCGACGCCCCTGAAGATCAATCCCAGCAGCATGAGTGTGACCGGGATATAGAGGGCCGGCATCAGGATGGCATAAGCCAGCGGAAAGGCCGCAAACAGGCCGCCGCCGCCCAGCACCAGCCAGGTTTCGTTGCCGTCCCAGAAAGGCGCGATGGAATTCATCATTCGGTCCCGGCACTTTTCCGAGGGGGCGAAGGGAAAGAGAATGCCCACACCGAGGTCGAAACCGTCGAGAATCACATAGAGCATGACGGCCGTGATGATCAGGCCGTACCAGATCATGGGCAGATCGATAAAGGCTTCCAGGCTAAACATGTGATCCTCCTTCGTCGGCGACCTGGGGTGCAACCAGCGGCGGCCGCTTGACACCGTGCGCGCCGTAGGCTTCTTCAAGGTCGCCGGGTCCTTTGGCGATCAGGCGTCCGATATAGTAGATTCCGGCGCCGAACACCACGGCGTAGGTGACCACAAACGCCGCCAGGGACAATGCGATGGGCTGCGCCCCGACCGGCGAAGCGGCTTCGGCTGTTCGCATCACGTTGTAAATGATCCAGGGTTGTCGGCCGATTTCGGTCACGAACCAGCCGGCCAGGACGGCCACGAAACCGGAAGGGGTGAGGGCCATGCACCAATACTGGAACCAGCGTGTGTCGAATAGGCGCTTGCGAAGAAACAGCACGGCGGCCATCAGGCCGGTCAGGATCATCAGCATGCCGATGCCCACCATGATCCGAAACGACCAGAACACCCAGGCCACGGGGGGCTGCTCGTCCCGGGGCCATTCCTTGAGGCCTTTGACCTCGCCGTCGAGATCGTGGGTCAGAATCAGGCTGGAGAGCTTGGGGATCTCCAGGGCAAAGCGCGTTTCCTGGCGCTCCTGGTCGGGCCAGCCGAAAAGGACCAGCGGTGCGCCGCGCTGTGTTTCCCACAGCCCCTCCATGGCCGCCACCTTGGCCGGTTGGTGTTCCAGGGTATTGAGGCCGTGCAGGTCGCCCACGAGCAATTGGGTCGGTGCCACAAAAACAGCCATGATCATGGCCATGCCCACCATGACGCGGGCATGGCGGACGTGGCGCCGACGGAAAAGGTAAAAAGCGCCGATCCCTGCCACCACAAAGGCCGTGGTCAAATAGGCGGCGATAATCATGTGCGTAAAACGAAACGGGAAGGAAGGGTTGAATACGATCGCCAGCCAGTCGGTGGGGTAGAGCAGGCCATCGGCGCCCACGCGAAAACCCTGGGGGGTCTGCATCCAGCTGTTGGCCGAAAGGATCCAGAACGCGGAGATGATGGTTCCCAGGGCAACAATTACCGTCGAGGCAAAATGCATCCTGGGGCTGACGCGGTTCCAGCCGAACAGCATAACGCCCAAAAAGGACGCCTCCAGGAAGAAGGCCGTCAGCACCTCATAGCCCAGGAGTGGTCCCATGACGTTGCCGGCTTTATCGGAAAAAACCGACCAGTTCGTGCCGAACTGGAAGGACATGACAACCCCGGACACCACACCCATTCCGAAAGCCACCGCAAAGATCTTGACCCACATGCGGTAGATTTCGGCGTAGATCGCATTGCCGGTTTTGAGCCAGCGCCATTCCAGAACGGCCAGCCAGCTGGCCAGACCAATGGTGAAGGCCGGAAAAATAATATGGAAAGATATGGTGAAAGCAAACTGGATGCGGGCCATAAGAATTGGATCGAGTGTATCGAACATGGTATCGCCTCATCGTGTTATCGGCAGCAGGTGTATTTTCTGGATCGGAAAGCCTGTTTGGGTATGCCGGCCGTCCGGATGGCAACCCAGTCTACCAGTATGCTGCCTGCAGCTGGCCAACGGTTTGTTGTTCCCAGCGGGCAGTCGTTCTTAGAATATTTCGCATGCCGCCCTGTCCCGATATGTTGTTGTCGTTTGTCATCGCCGTCGTCCGTGTGCGTTGGCTGGTCTTAGAATTAGACAAATGCTATACAAACATTTGACAATGTCAAGACAGCGTGCCATCATTTCAGAATGGAAACTAAAACCCATGAAATCCAATACGTCTCCCGGTGCACCGGATTGAGTCCGCATCGGATTCGCGCCTGGGAACGACGTTACATGGCGGTAATGCCGGCGCGTACGACGAGCCGCCGGCGGATCTTTTCCGATCTGGATATCCAGCGCTTGCAGCTTCTTCGCCGGGCGGTCGAAAGCGGGCATCGCATCGCCAAGGTCGCCCGCCTGTCTCTCGAGGATTTGGTCGAACTTGCCGATCCCCAGCGTTTGGCGGTATCTCCCCGCCCATCCCGGGCATCCGGCCTGGACGCAATTGACGAGGAGGATTATGTCCGCTTGGGATTCCATGCCATCACCGGGTTCGATACCAGACTGCTCGAACGCACCTTACAGCAGTCTCTGGTGCATTTTTCCCGCCGTCGTGTGATCGAAGGCATCATTGTGCCTTTGTTGGGTAAAGTCGGTGACGCCTGGGTAACCGGCACACTTCGAATTGCCCATGAACATATGGCCAGTGCCGTTATCCAGACATTTCTGGGCGGATTACTGCGCGATGCCGAAAATCGGGAAGCCGGCGACACCGCCATCATTGCGACCCCCAGTGGCCAGCGTCATGACCTGGGCGCTCTTGCTGTGGCCCTGACCGCCTCCGATGCCGGATGGCAGCCGCTCTACCTCGGATCGAATTTACCGGCCGAAGAAATCGCGGCGGCTGCTGTGTACAATTGTGCCCGGGCCGTGGCCATCAGTCTGGTTGGCACCACCAACGGCGAACAGCTGAGGAGGGAATGCCTAAATTTGAGACGCCTTCTATCCGCAGACCTGTCCCTCTATGCCGGTGGCCAGGCACCGCCTGAACTGCGTTTTGCTTTAAGCGAGATGGGGTTGCACTGGTGTGAAACCCTCGAGACCTTTCACGTGGCCCTGGTCGGTGAAATACCGATGCGGCCGGAGCAGGAAACATGAATGGCTCCCCTGACATTCGCGCGCACGGGGCGCTGTGGGGGCTTTTTATCGGGGACGCCCTATCCATGCCGGTCCATTGGTACTACGATCGTAATGCCCTGCAGCGGGACTACGGAACAATCCGCGACTATCTGGCACCACACAATCCCCACCCGGATAGCATCCTCTGGCGATCTCAATTCATTTCCCCGGGAGCCGGCTATGATATCCTGCACGACCAGCGACCTTTCTGGGGGCAGCGGGGCATCCACTACCATCAATTTCTGGCCGCTGGTGAAAACACGCTCAATCTCCAGTGTGCGCGATTGTTAATCAACTCTTTGCGGCATGGTAATGGATACGATGCCGAAGACTTCCTGGCGCGCTACATCGCGTTCATGACAACACCGGGAAACCACCGCGATACCTATGTCGAGGAGTATCACCGCCATTTTTTCACCCGGTTGGCCGGGGGGCTGCCGCCGCATCGCTGCGGGGTCCCGGAAAAACACATCGGTGGGCTGGTTGGAATTGTACCCTTGGTTGCCTTCTACCGCGAGGATTTATCCCTGGCATCGACCCAGGCTCAGGTGCATTTGAACCTGACCCACCGCGGCGAGCGCATGTCTTCGGCCGCCGCTGTGGTTATTGAAATCCTCCTAAGGGTGATAGGCGGACAAGCCCTGCGCGATGTGCTGGAAGAGGGAATGATATCCCAGCGTAGCCCCTACTACGGTCACCCGTTTCGGCAATGGCAAAAGTTTCCGGACGCCATCGTGATCGGCCGTCACTTAAGCCCCGCCTGCTATGTCGAAGATGCCTTGCCGGCCGTGATATACCTGGCCTGGAAATATGCGCACGACCCCGCAACGGGTATGATCGCCAATGCCCATTTGGGCGGGGACAATGCGCATCGGGGGGCCTTGCTGGGCGCCTTTTTTGGCGCTGATGGAGGCATCCAAGCCTTTCCCGATCGATGGGTGACAGGTCTGTACGAACCCCCACCGGAGCTGGTATAATCATTTGCCCTATACCGGTTGCATCGGACAATGCGCCATCAAGGAGGCATCATGGGAAAAGAGACCATCGTCATTTTTCGCCCTTATCCGTTTGAGGTCGGGCAGAAGATCTACATCGAGGCGGGGCCCCGCCATGGGGACTGGGAAGTCATCGGGGTAAGCGATCGCAAGGTCAAACTGCGTTGCCCCATTTCAAAACGCGAATTCGAATGGAACCGTTTTTGCTATTTTGCCGAAGCAAGCGATGACAGCCCCTGGCCGCATCCGGATTGACCGGAGCCGACCTTTCTTGTACGTTGGCAGAGGAATAAAATAACTTTTTCGATTTAAACCCTACACCTCTGGTAAAGGACCCCGAAAGTCTCAACCGATCTGGTGTGCTATTTTGAAATTGTTTCTTCATTTTCTTCCACGTGGAAGAAAACGAAGCAAAAGAAGACGCCCGTGTCCCGCTTAACCCTGCGCGTCGTCGGTGCGGCCGGAGCGCGCGGAAACTCACCCGCCTTCGCTTTGGCTAAGGCGGGCTCAGACAGTCCGCGCGCTTTTTCCCGTCCGCCCCGCCGATGCTCGGCGCGGGACAATGGGAAAACCAAAACCAAAGCCTAAAACCATTTTCAAGTCCCTTCCGAGGGGCTGCCTGGGGCTTCCCGCTCTGCGGGAGGAACCTCCAAGAGGGTACTATGAAGAGATGGCGCCATGGTATAGGGGCATTCGTTTTTACTGGGATCCTGTTTTCGGCCTTTCTTATGACCACGGGGTGCGAGGGCACCGAAACAAGAAGCCAGGTGGACGATACGGTTGAAGAACTGGCCGGAAAGAAGCATGTCGACCAGATGAAGGCGATGAAAGAAGATCTTAAACAGATTCAGACCCAGCAGGCGGATCGCCTCAAGCAATTGGACGATGCCCAATAGGAGCCCGGGATTCGGGAGGTTGCTAACTTTTTTTAGTTATGAGGCATGGCATGCACCTCATTGGCTACAAGGCATACCGGCGGGGCATTTTCGGCTGTCTGGCCGACGTTGAACGTTATACCTACTTTCTATTGTCCCGGAAGCGGTACGTGGAAATCAAAAGCTACCCCAAAGAAGATTTCGAGGACTATCAGCACTTCGTCACCATGTTGCAGAAATTTGTGCCCCGCCGCTTTTTCCTGCGCCGGCCTTTGCCTGTTCCGCCACCGGATGCCGGCGGGGTGGCCGCCATGGGGCCGGAGCTGGCGCGTCTCGTGGCGGCCGATGGATTCTTGGGCCTCGGCGATCCCCTGATCGATCCGTTCGTGGAGGGCCGGCCTTGATCGGTGCCCACCGATACGCCTTGCTGCTGATCCTTCTTCTGGCGGGATGCCGTTCATCGGTGGGCATGCCGCCACAAGCGACAACTCCCGTTCCGTATCCGCCGCCTGTTGAATCGTTGCTGCCTTCCATCGCCTTCACCATTCAGGTGGGGGCGTTTTCCACTACCGAACGGGCGGCCATGTATGCCGATCGTCTGGCCGCTCATGGACTCGATACCTATTATTTTATTGATTTGGACGGCCTCTGTAAGGTGCGGTTCGACAGGTTCGATACCAAAAGCAGGGCGCGCGAGCGGGCTGTCGAATTGCAGGCGCGCGGGGTTATCGATGACTTTTACGTGGTTCGGCCCGGCCGCGCCCAGAGTGCGCGGTCACACCTCCGGGAAGACCTCGTCCATACCGCGCACCGTTTTATCGGAACCCCCTACCGCTGGGGGGGGACTTCAGCCCGCTACGGATTCGACTGCAGCGGGCTGACCATGACGGTCTATCGCCTCAACGGGATGGAATTGCCACGCAACTCCCGGGCCCAATTCCAGACCGGTCGGCCGGTGTCCCGCAGCGCCCTGCAACCGGGGGATCTGGTTTTTTTTGCCACTGGAAGCCGCTCACGTGTTTCCCATGTGGGGCTTTACAGCGGCAATGGACAGTTTATTCATGCTCCCGGGCGTGGCAAAACCATCCGCATGGCATCGTTGTCGAACGGCTATTTTAAAAGCCGTTATGCCGGCGCACGGCGTTATATCTGAGATCGGCATCTTGGCAAAATCGCGTCGGTTTGCGGAGACGGATCCGATAGGCGCTCTGCCTGACGGATGCCTCCCGGGGATTTTCGTCTGGCGGCACTTCGGCAATCCGTGTATACTGCACACGATATAAATCGAAGATTGCTAACCCCATTTGTCGATCCGAAAGGAATTGCCCATGCTGATACCCCTTCCGGAACTGGAGTTGATGCCCCAACCCGTCCAACGTGCGGTGCTGCTGACGTTTGCCGGGTGGTGCTGTTTTCTTTTTACGACCTACGCCTATTACGATCCCAATTCTTTCATCAAGTTTGCCATTGCCGGGGGGATCGTCTGCACGTTTCTTTACAAGGGCAGACGCTGGGCCCGGGTCATGGCCATGCTTTCCAGTATTTTTATTGTGCTCTACGGTGGTTTTTTCGCGTTTCTATTTGCCGGTAAAAATGCTTCCGCCATGTGGCTTTCCATTGCCAATATGGTTTGCTTTGCAGCCGCCTTCTACTATCTTGCCGTACCGGCATCGGGGCGTTTTTTCAAGAAGGATACAGACCCGAGCGATGCCGGCAAAGCCGACACCTCCGATTCTTCGAAGCAGGATGACTGACGTTCCTTCATCAAACAACCCTCACCCCAAGTGTGCTACAGCATGTGATTGACGCTAAAGGGAAAACACCATGCCATTGTTCCGTCCTGTGCTGATCGTTCTCATGATGACCGGGCTCCTTTATGGATGCGCTTCATTAAATTCTTATCAGGATTCGGGAACCCTTGTGATGACAGGGTTACGGCAACCGGTCGAGGTGCTGCGTGATGAAAAGGGCATGCCCTACATCTACGCGGACAACCTGCCGGATGCTTTCCGGGCCATGGGATTTGTCACGGCCCAGGATCGTTTGTTCCAGATGGAACTCACCCGCATGGTGGCATCCGGCCGCATATCCGAACTGGTGGGCGCCAAGGCGCTGCCCCTGGACCGGCGCATGCGAACCATCGGCGTCCGGCGCCTGGCCGAACGCCATGCACGCCTGCTGCAAAATGACGTTACCGGACTGTTGAATGCGTACATCGAAGGGATCAATGCGTTTATCCAAACCTGTCCGGAAGATCATCATCTGGAATTCGATCTGGCCGGACTTCAACCCGCGCCCTGGTCACTGAGCGATGCACTGGCCATCATGTACTACATGAGCTGGAGCACGTCGGCCAATATCAAGACCGAAATCATTGCCCAGATGCTGATTGACAAGCTGGGGCCGGAGAAAGCCGTCGAGCTGTTTCCCCTGAACATCAATCCCGATGAAGACGAGGGGGGGCTTGTATCGAACCCTCCACCGCCCGCTTCGGGAATCCGCCTCGGTCTTGCGGCCCAGCAGGATCTTCTGGCCTACCTGGAAGACCAGCCCATGACCATGGGCAGCAATAATTGGGCTGCCGGTCCGGGGCTGTCACCGAACGACAAACCCATCCTGGCCAACGATCCCCACCTGGATGCGCGTATCCTGCCCGGGCCCTGGTACCCCTGTGGCCTGATAACGCCGGAGCTTAGGGTCGTGGGGGTTCATATTCCCGGCTTGCCCAGCATGCCCATCTTTCGCAACGATCATGTGGCTGCCGGTATTACCAACGCCTATGGTGATGTTCAGGACCTCTATGTGGAAACCCTGGACCCATCGGATACCGGGCGGTACCTGGAGGGCGACCGATCAATTCCCTTCGAAGTTATCGAGGAGACCTTGCGGTTTAAAGATGATGCCGATCCGCGGGGCTTCGGCGAAGAGAAATTCACGATTCGCCTCACCAGGCGGGGACCGGTCATATCGGATGTCTTCCCTCAATTGGAAACCGACAAGGTCCTGTCCCTGCGATGGGCCATGGCCGAAGTCATGGCACCCGACATCCAATTTGTACGGACCATGCAGGCGACCTCTGCGGAAGGGTTCCGCAAGGCCCTGCGCAACTGGAACACGATTCAGCTCAATTTTGTTTTCGCCGACCGCCAGGGCAACATCGGCTGGCATGTTTCGGGAACACTGCCCCGGCGAATCCGTGGCGACGGAACGGTGCCTTACCGCGTCGGTGCAGGCCGGGACAACTGGTCCGACTGGATTCCTTTCGACGACATGCCCCAGGCCAGCAACCCGGAAAAGGGGTGGGTGGGCACCTGCAATCATAAAACCGTAGGGGCGGACTATCCCTACTATTATTCCTCCTATTTTGCGTCTTCCTACCGATACCGGCGATTAAAAGCCTTGCTGGAAGCCACCCCCTCCATCTCCGCAGACGACCATTGGCAGTTCCAGCGCGACACCCGCAACCTTCTCGCGGAAGCACTCGTGCCCATTATGGTCCCGGTGTTGAAGGCCCACGAGGATACCCGGGACATGGGAATTATCCTGGCACAATGGGAATTTGAAGATGATGCCGACCTGGTGGCGCCCACCATCTTCCACACCATTTATAACCACTGGGCCATAACGGTATTTCAGGACGAGTTGGGTGAGTCCCTGACCCGCCACATGCTGGCCACCTGGTACTTCTGGCAGGAGCGCTTCCAGAACATGGTGGCAAAGGGGCAGTCGTCGTGGTTTGACGATATCGCCACATCGGACAGGCAGGAAACCCTGGACGATAACCTGTACGTAGCGGCGCGCGAGGCATTTGCTGATCTTGTTGCCCGATTTGGCACGGACATGGGCCAGTGGCAATGGCGCAAGGCCCACACCATCGAGTTCGTCAGTCCGATTCGCCGGAACGGTTTCGGGAAAGGGTTTTTGGGCGGTGGCAAGCACGGCGTCAGCGGATCCGGGGAAACGCTGCGCCGCGGGCTATACGACTTCAACGACACCTTTGCGGTTTCTTTTTCCGCGTCCCTGCGCATGGTAGCAGACCTCGGTGACACGGACAAAGTGGTGGCCGTCATCCCCGGCGGTGTCAGCGGGCGTGTGTTTCATCCCCATGCCGGGGACCAGATCGAACCCTTTATCAACGGAGCAAAGCAGTACTGGTGGTTCAGCGACAGCGCCATTCGATCCCATGCCCAATCCGGGATGGTACTGGCGCCCTGAGAACGGAGCAAGTCAAACGCACAACCCCAAGCAGAAGGAGAACCTCTATATGGCGGTGATTACACGATATGTCGTGGTACGCAACGGTGTTGAACTCGACAAGGTATTTGACGTTAAAAAAGAGGCGGAAGCCTATGATAAAATGCTCGATGCCGCTGAGAACCTGGCGGGGTTCATCAAATCCAGCGAACTTGACGTGGTGATCGAAGACGCGACCGTCGATGCCATTGCGATCCATCTGGCCAAAAACGGTCCCGAGGTGGTCAAAATCCTCAAAGGCATCAAGCCGATCATGTCGCCCTCGGAAACCGTGCCTGAGAAATCCTCCCCAACCACTGAAACGAAAGCGGCCAAAACCGGCAAGGCCAAGCGGCAGTCCAAATAAGGAACGCCCGTGAGAGAGCCGGCCGACCCCGAACGCCCTGTGGTCGGGATGTTTGGTCCGGCGTAACGAATTTCCGGACATCGTGTCTGCCCCGTCCGCGCCGTCGACGGTGAAACACCGTCCGTGATGCGGCAAAGGACATAATGCTGCCGAAGGATCGATAATGTCCCCGATGCTCAAAAAAGACGCCGACGCCTATGATCGTATGCTGGACGCAGCCGCCAGCCTGGCCGAGCTTATTCTATCGGGCGGCGTCAGCATCGAAGAGGAGGCCCTGGAGGAACTGACCATTTTTTTGGCCGAACACGGTATGGTGGTCAGCCGAATGCTGCGGGATCTGAAGGTCCTTTGGCCCTAGCGCAGGTTGACAATGGTGTTAAGTAGATATACGCTTAAGGCATGAATCCAAGATCAATCCATGCCCTGCATGAACGGTTCCAGGCGGTGGTGGCGCTGGCCGTGAAATTGGAGCAGGTGCCACGCCGTTTCGGTACGGACGAATACCTCACAAGCACGGAAATTCATTTGGTCGAAATTGTGGGCGATCAAGATGAAGCCGCCAGTGTGACGGATTTGTCAAAGCTTCTTGGGGTGACCAAAGGGGCCATCTCACAGAATCTGAAAAGGATGGAAAAAAAAGGACTTACAGCAAAAATTACCGATCCGCAGAACAGCTCGCGGGCCATCGTCAAACTGACCAGCAAGGGGAAAACCGCTTACTATGCCCATAGGCATTGGCATGAAACCATGGATGGCGGATTCAAAGCATATTTCATGAATCTGGATAAAAAGCGTATCGATTTCCTTATCGAATTCCTGGAAAAACTGGAAGCGTTTCTCAAAAAAACGCTCGACTAAAAAATTTATTATTAGTGTATATTATCTAAACACCTTAGGGGGATGAAATGGCGTCAAACTTGATTGGTGACCCCCATCAAGGGGGGCGGGTTTGCCCTTATCAAATGGCCTTCATGCTTGATAATTGGGTTCGACGTTGGCTCCAGAATCCGACCAAGCTGGTTGGTGACTATATTCAGCCGGGAGATACGGCGGTGGACGTGGGGTGCGGTCCGGGATTTTTCACCATCGATATGGCTAAACTGGTCGGGGCTTCCGGACAGGTCATTGCCGTCGACCTGCAGGCCGACATGCTGGGGCGTGTTCGGAAAAAAGCCCATCGTCATGGCGTTGCCGATCGAATCGTGTATCACCAGTGCCGTGCGAACGGGATCGGCCTGGAATGTCAGGCCAATTTCATCCTGGCCTTTTATATGGTCCACGAAACGCCCGACCCGCAATTCTTTTTCACGGAGATCCAGTCCATGTTGGCGCCGGGCGGCAAACTCCTGGTGGTCGAACCCAAGCTGCATGTCAGCCGATCGTCTTTCCGCGCCATGGTTGCAAAAGCCGTCGATGCAGGGCTGAAAAGGGTCGGAAGCCCATCCGACAAGGGTGGACGGGCGGTGCTTCTGGCGGGCGATTAGTATCGATCTGAGGCCTCCTTTAGGGGGAAGGGACTCACTTAACAAGACGGATGCCTTGGTTTGTAATTTCGATCAGCCTTTTTTTATAGAGGCCGCCAATGGCCCGTTTGAACTCTTTTTTGCTCATCTGGAAGTGTTCGGTGATTTCCCCGGGGCTGCTTTTGTCATGTAAGGGGAGAAAGCCGCCGGCCTTCTCCAGGGCTTCCATGATGCGCCGGCCGGAATCGGAAAGCGAAACGGGCCCGGGTTTTTTCAGGGTAAGATCGATTTTACCGTCGCTGCGGATTTTGCGGATATAGCCAGGCCGCCGACTGCCGATTTTGAGGACTTCATACGTATCGCTGTGGTAGATCATCCCCAGATACTGATTATCCACCACGGCCAGTGTGCCGAGCTTGGAAAACTGGATGATCATCAGACTGACCTGCTGGCCCGTGCGAAGCTCCTGGTCGGCTTTAGCGCAATGGCGGGCGATACGGGTGGAACCGTAGACGCGGTTGGTTTTCGGATCCAACAGGACTTTGACGACATAGCGTCGTCCGACCTGCATTTTGCCCTGCTGCTCGTTTTTGGGGACCAGAAGATCCTTTTCCAGGCCCCAGTCCATGAAACAGCCGATCGGTGAAATGTCCTTGACCCTGAGATAGGCGACCTCACCGACCACCGCCTTGGGCGTGAGGGTGGTGGCCACGGGGCGATCCTCGGAATCCGTGTACACGAAAACCCGCAGGGTGTCGCCGGGGCGCACGTTACGGGGCACGTATTTGGATGGCAGCAGAACTTCTTCCGCCTTGGGGTTGAGGTAAAGACCAAAATCCACTTCTCTTTGCACCACGAGGGTATTGTAGCGTCCGATTTCCAGCATGTGACATTCTCCTGTTGCGGGGCGGCCGAAATGATCATGCCATCGCCCGGCATTTCAATTCGCCCAAAGCTATCGCCTATGGTATAGACAAGTCAAAACAATCCTGACCTGTCAGGCGTCCGGGCGCAACGCATGATGATGGTTATTTCTTGTGAGCGCAGATGGTTATGGTCATCATTCTTGTCATTGTGGTTCTTGTCGTACTCTACGGTCCCTACGGGTGGGCCCGGTGGGTTTTAAACCGCTACGACCGGGAGGAATACTTTTCCGGTAACGGCTTCGATCTGGCCCGGCTGATCCTGGATCGACATGATCTCGGTGCGGTGCCTGTGACCGAAACGCCGGTCGGAGACCATTACGATCCGGAAAGAAAAAGGGTCGGTCTCACCCGCGCCCGGTGCGGACGGCGAACGCTTACCGCCGCTGTGGTGGCCGCGCACGAGGTCGGTCATGCCATTCAGGACCAGCAGGGCTACCCGCCCCTGCGAACCCGCACGCGTTTGGTGGGGCTGGCCGCACGCCTGGAGCGACTCGGCGCATTTGTCATGATGGCCGTCCCCCTGATGGCACTGATAACGAGGGTTCCGGCCACGGGTGTGCTAATCTTCCTCGGGGGGCTGGGGACCTTGTGCATTCCCCTGGGGATTCACCTGCTGACCCTGCCGACCGAGCTTGACGCCAGTTTTCGGCGGGCATTGCCCCTTCTTGAGGAGGGACGTTATATTCCGCCCGAAGACATACCGGCGGCCCGCAAAATCCTGCTGGCCTGTGCCCTGACCTATGTTGCCGGCGCACTTGTGGGCCTGCTGAACGTTTGGCGCTGGATCCGGTTGTTGAGACGATGACGTTGGAAAACCAAATAAGGTAGCAGAAGGCGAGAGGGGGATTCGTTGGTGGATCGATATCAGGTGGTGGTGGCCGGAGGTGGGCCGGGTGGCACTGTTCTGGCCCGCGATTTGGCGCGGGCCGGTGTCGGGGTCGTTGTATTTGAAAACGGGGACGAAACCGAGGCGTGCCACAACTGGTCGGACGCGGTTGAAAAAAATGCTTTGGAAGCCGCCGGATTTGATCTGCCCACCATGGGGCCGGACGGCTATGAAGGGCCTCTGGTTAAAAAAGACGAGTTGGATGCCAACCTGTTCGAGCCTCACGTCATGAAACAATTGCAGATCAGGGCGCCGGATCTTTCCGGCCGGACCCGCAACGATGTGGATTTTCGCTATATTACCACCGATCGTGTGGTTCTGAACCGCCTGCTGCGGCAGCAGGCCGTCGATGCCGGCGCACGCATCGTATATGGCCACCGGGTTGACGGACTCCTTGGGAACACCGGTGCGGCCCTGGGCGATGTGGTCGTCGAAGGGATGCGGGTAACCGAAGGGCAGAGCGAGCAGACGTTTGATGTCGGTGCCGATGTGACCGTGGATGCCACCGGATACCGCGCGGCGCTGCGCACCGGTCTCCAGGGCGCGTCGCCCATCAATCGCCCCTTTTCCAAGGGCGACCTGGCTGTGGTCCATCGGACGGTCAGGCGTCTGGATATGGACCGGGCTGATGAAGACGATTTAACGGATCATTACCGCTACGGTGCCTACCGCGGTTATTTCTGGACCCATCGACACCATGCGGACGTGATCGATGTGGGGGGCGGCGTCAAGGATGCGCCGGGCCGCGTCGATCCGCGCGCCATCGTGGAGGAGATGATTCGGCAGCGACCCTCCATCCGGGCGGAAACATTGCGCGGCGGCGGCGGAACGGTTCTGGTGGGCCGGTCGCCCTACAGCCTTGCGGCTTCCGGTTTCCTGGCCGTGGGCGATGCCGCCGGACAGGTCATTCCCACCACCGGGTGCGGTGTGGGCGGGGCTCTGGTGGGGGGCATGCTGGCCGCCCGCACCATTGCCAACGCGCTGGAGGCGGGCAACACACATATTGACGGTCTCTGGCCATACAACCGCATGTGGTTTGGTGGTCCCGGCCGGGGCCGTCATTTTGCGGCCCTGGCGGCCCTCAAGGAGATTCTTCAGGACCTGAGCCATGGGGAATTGGCCTTCCTGATGCGCAAGGACATTCTCAGCGGTGAGATGCTGACGCCGTCCATCAACGGACTGTTTGAAACACCGGACCTCAAGGCGACCCTGATGACGTTGATCCGGGGAATCTCGCGGCCGGGATTGCTCCTGAAACTTAACCGGGCGACCACCATGGGCCGCAAGATTTTTTGCCACTACAGTCAATACCCTGAAAAATGGGACCCTCAGGCCTTCCGGCGCTGGGTCCGGAAAGCCGACAAGCTGTTTGCGCGGGTGGTATCCGAGGCGTGAAGGGGGAGACAGTCGTCAGGAGCCAAGAGAAAGGAGTCAGGAGTCAGAAGTCAGGAGACAGCCGTCGGTAATGGAAGCTGAAAGCGCCAAGCTCAAAGCTGGAAGGAACGGCAGCCCTTCCATATAGCCTCCAACGGAGCACAACACGCGCCTGCTGTCAGTCCTGAAGGGAACCTACCAGGGTTCCGGCCAGGAGGGTGCCGCCGATGGCCATGCATTCCATATCGAGAAACGCCTCGGCGGACCGGGGAAACATGACGGCGCATTGCGCCGGAAACTCTTCGTCCCGGTCGTTGAAGCGCAGGAGGACCGGGATACGTGGCAGAAAGGGAAAGGTCAGGGAGGCATCATAAGCCCCCCCGTCATCAAATGGTTTTCCCCCCAGCCGTTGGCAGGCCCTGATAAGACCGTCTGAATTGCCGGCAAAAGCGGTTTCGATGATTTTGTGGGTATTGGCCTGGAAATAGCCCACCAGGGGGCCGGCGTCGCGAAATTCCCGGTAGGTCATCCAGTCGCCGCTCGGCGGAACAGATTCCGGACACTGGAGAATATAGCAGCACAGCACCACCCGTACGCCAAAACTGACCGGCTTGTCGTCGGGGCCGCTGACGCCCTCCCGGGAAATGCGGTAGGCCCGTCCGAAAAGCTTGATTTCCAGGGCACCGTCCACCACTTCGGCGCCGAGCCGATCGGCCCGTTCCAGATAATCAATGCCCGCGATCCGATCCAGGTAATGCCGGTAGGTCGTTTCAAATACAGCCGCTTTTGCTGACATGGCATTTTTTCTTTCTACCGCTTATGACGGGGTCATGGTTGCCCGGCTTTTTTCAATCGCGCGATCTGCTGCAGGATGGCGTCGTATTCATCTTCCAGATCCAGCAGCATGTGCATGACCGCCGGTTTGACGGAGTGTGCCGGAAGACGCTGTTTGGCTTCGGCGATTTCCGCCTCAAGTTTCTCGAGGCGTTTTTGAAGTTCCGGAAGGTTCGGCATGTCTGTCTCCCTGTCTGCGGCAACCCATCCCTCTCCGCCCTGGTAAGGTCATTTGTCTTTAACGCGCTGCCGTTCAATAATCAACGCCTGTCGGCACGGTGTTAGGGCGAACTTCATCCGTCCCGCGGGGTATTCGGACACGATCGTTTCCCCATTCTGTTTTTTTGAGGGAAAACATGATAGATATAATCTGTTTATACGCTATGTATTTCATAATGGTTGAACAGCCAAGGGCGGGCCGCACCCACGCGCTCAATCGCCCAATCGGGAACACTGAGGTCGATGGTGGATCACGGGTACAAGACCCTCATATCGGTCGTTCTTTTCATTGCCCTTCTGGCTCTGGGATCCGGTGGCTACATGGCCATCGAGGGGTGGAATTTTTTCGACGCCCTGTATATGACGGTTATCACCATTGCGACGGTCGGCTACGGTGAAGTTCACATCGTAAGCCAGGTCGGCCGCATGTTCACCTTGGTCCTCATTTTCCTGGGGGTCGGCTATTTTCTCTATGTCGTGGGCAATTTTATCCAATTCCTGGTTGAAGGACGTATCCGTCATGTCCTGGGGAGACGCAAATTGGATCGGCAAATCAATAAGCTCAAAGAGCATTATATCATCTGCGGCTATGGGCGTATGGGGCGGGCTCTGGCCCGGTTTCTGATCCAACGCTATCTGGATGTGGTGGTGATCGAACAGAAAGAAGCCCGCACCTCGATAATGGAGGAAGACGGCATCCTCTATCTGCTGGGATCGGCCACGGATGAGTCGCTGCTGATGCGCGCCGGCATCGAAAGGGCCCGTGGACTGATCACGGTGGTGGGCAACGATGCCGACAATGTTTTCCTGGTGCTTCTGGCCCGCCAGATGAATCCGGATATTTTCATCGTGGCCCGGTCGATCCAGAATTCAGCCAAACGGACCCTGACCGCAGCCGGCGCCAACCGGGTGGTGTCGCCCTACGACCTCGGCGCCCGCCGTATGGCCCATGCCATTTTGCGTCCCACGGTGATTGAATTCCTGGAGATGGCCTTTGCCGACGAGAACGTGGATGTGGAAGTGGAAGAACTCTCCATTCGGCCCAATTCCAAAGTGGTGCGCCGGACACTTTACGAGTCCGAGATCCGGGCGAAATTCGATGTGATGATCATTTCCATAAAAAAGGAAGATGGCCGCATGGTATTCAATCCCGATGCCGGAACCATCCTGGACGCCAATGATACCGTGGTTGTCGTGGGACGGGCCGCCAATATTCTATCCCTGGAAAAACTGCTGGCGCCCGTATAAGCTGCCCGCATATGGAATGCGGCCGGATATCTCCCTGAAAGCGGAATGGGAAGCGTTGGTGAAGGAGATGTTGGATTAAGCGCATCCGGGGGCAAGGGTTGCCTTCGCTATAACTGGATCTTAAAGGAAATTCCCTCAAGCTGAAAGCAGGAGCGTTGCACGGTTCGTTGGCGGTTAGAGGTCGGTGGGGTTGCTGTTGCTTTCAGCTTTGAGCTTGTCGCTTTAATGCTTTTCTCCTGAATTCTGACTTCTGTCTCCTGACTTCTGATTTGAAATTATAACACCTCGATCCCAATGGACAATCACAGCCCCCCCAAACTCTACCTCTGCCAGGTAAACGAAACGGTCTCATGCGGGGCCTGCTGCGGGCTATATAACGTTGCCGATCCCAGCCGGAGCGCCCTTCTGGAACGCCTGGCCCGCAGAACGGCGCGTTTTGCCAAAACACCCCGGACGGAAGACGGGATCGAGGCGTTCCGTCAGGCGATCGAAGGGTGGACGCCGGAGGATCGACCCTTTCCCCAGTTCCACCATTGTCCTTTCCTGGGGCTGATCGGTTCCGGCCACACGCGCGTGGGCTGTCTGCTTCATCCGGATGCGCCCGGCAACGGAGGGCATGATTTACGCTACCTGAGCTATTACGGCGCCCAAGCCTGCCGGTCCTATTTTTGTCCTTCCACTGGGGCACTGCCGGTGCGCTTTGGACAAATCCTTCAGACCATCCTGGAGGATTGGTATTTTTATGGTCTCATCATTACCGAGCACCAACTGGTTAGGGCCATTTTCGAAGTTTTGGAAGAAAAGGTCGGTCGAATGATCGGGCCCGAAGATTTCCGTCCCGATCGGGAAGCGTCGGCCTGCCTGCTGGAACTGCTCGACGTCAAGCGATCCTGGCCTTACCGTCGTGCGAACGCTTCGGGCCTGTGCCATTTTCCTTTCGAAAACGGGCTTTATTCCAGGCCTCCGGTAAGTTGGCCCGGAGCCTACCGGCCGCGTCAGTCCTATCAGATCATTTTCAGAGAACTGGAATCGGGGTTCCGTTCAGAGGAAGAGCTGCACCGGGCGGAAAAGCTGCTGGATGACCATGTGGACCGGATTGCCGATCACCTGGCGTCCTTTCGCCGATCCACGGCCTGATCTATAAGACCAATGGTGCAGAGAACGGGCGGCGCTATGCCGGAGGCCGTCTTGGCAGGGGCATCGATCGGGGCAGGGGCGCGACGGTTGCGGCATTGGCGGTCATGCGTTAAGTGCGTGATCGATGCATCACGGACCGAAAAGGGTTTGCCTCCGGTCCGCCCGAGGTGCTATGGGCAGCATGCCTGAACGGCCATGTCCGTCAACCATTCATACCCATTGCGAAAAGGACCGCCGCTATCCCGATGATTCCCCTGGTTGAAACCATGCCGGCCATGTTGCGCATTCTTCTGGTCTTTGCCCTGATCCTGCTGGTGATCAAACGCAAGTGGGCGCTGGGCCACGCATTTATCCTGGGAGCCGTAAGCCTGGGTCTCGTGTTCGGCATGACGCCCGGTCCCATGGCCAGGTCGGTCCTGGCCGCCACGCTGGATCCCCGAACCCTCTGCCTGACCATCATCGTCAGCCTGATTCTGGCCCTCAGCCACAGCCTGGAGAAAACAGGGCAGATGAGCCGCCTGCTGGATGCCTACAAGGGCATGGTCCGCTGGCCGAAATTGAACCTGGTGGTCTTTCCGGCGCTGATCGGCCTGCTGCCCATGCCGGGCGGGGCCATTTTTTCAGCCCCCATGGTCAAGACCCTGGGAAAATCCCATCACCTGCCTGGCGCTACCTTGAGTTTTATCAACTACTGGTATCGGCACATCTGGGAGTACTGGTGGCCATTGTATCCGGGGATCCTCCTGACCACGGCCCTGGCAGGCATCGACATTTGGCAGCTGGTCTTGGTCACCCTGCCGCTCACGTTGGTGGCGATCCTTGCGGGGTATTGGCCGCTGAGGGGGCGGATAGGCGCTGCCGACAACAGCGGGGAGAGACGTGTGGGACAGTTTGTCAGGGAACTGACCCCTATCCTCATTGTCATCGTGGGAGGCCTGGGAATGGGGCAAGGCCTGTTCGCTCTTTTGCCGCTGGAATCCCGTGCCCTCACCAAGGAAGCCGGCCTGATTGCCGCCCTTTGTATCGGCATCGGGTGGGTCTGGCAAATGAACCGGATGCCGGCGAAGGCCCGCTGGGGAATCCTGGTCCAGCCCGCTATGCTGAAGATGATCTACATGGTGACCGCCATCCTCATTTTCAAGGGCATGTTGGAAGACAGCGGGGCGGTTGCGGAACTCAGCCGGGAAATCATGCACTGGCAGATTCCCCTGATGGCCATTGCCGTGGTTCTGCCTTTTATCGTGGGTGTTGTCGGGGGTATTACCATCGCCTTTGTGGGTACCACCTTTCCCATCCTGATTACCCTTATCCACGCGTTGGGAGAGAGCCCGCTGTTATTGCCTTATCTTGCCCTGGCGCTGGTCAGCGGTTTTACGGGCGTCCTGCTGTCGCCGCTCCACCTGTGTCTGCTCTTGTCCAATGCCTATTTCCAGACTTCCCTCATGCCGGTCTACCGCCGTATGGCGGTGCCTTTGGTGATTTTGTTGGGCGGTGGTTGCCTCTATTTCATTCTGCTGCGTTTTTATCTGGCCTGAACGGTCTTCGGACCAACCCCAAACGGCCTTATCTGGACAACATCGCCGGTTTTGACAGATCCCTGTTAACGCCTTAATTTTTGATATCATCTTATGTTTCGTCTTCAGTCGACACTTGCAGCGGGCCAGTTCTCACGCCGTATGACTGCGTTTCCGTAGGGCTTCCATTCCCTTTCACCTCAGATTCCAAGGTTGCTATTTTCCCGGTTCCGTCGATTGCGTATCGCCGTTGTGGTTACACCATCGACGATATGGTTTGACCAGAAATCATGATCGGTCGGGAGGCCTGTTCCCCGGGTAACCCATTTCCCTGTCATGCGGAACGGGCCCCGCCGTGCTGGTGGCCCTTGCAAAGGGCTGCTTGAGGAAAGGAGGCAAACATGGCGATCAAAGTATTGATTAAACGGCAATTCAAACCGGAGCACCTTGATCAGGTATCCAAGATCCTGATCCGTGCACGGTATGAAGCCATGAAGATGGACGGCTACATTGCCTCGGAAACCTGGCGTGATCTCCACGATCCCAACAACATTACGGTGGTGTCCATGTGGCAGTCCCCGGAAGCATGGAACCGATGGTACACTAGCAGTCAACGCAGCGAATTTACGGTGGAACTGGAAAAGATCATGACCGGTTCGGAGCGGATCGAACCTTATGCCCTGGGACTCCAGGAGGTGGGTACGTTTTGATCCAAACCCTCCACCCGTAGGAGAGGTCCCGGAGAGGTTCGGCACGCGATGTGAAACGCCAACAAACCTATGCGCTGAGAAGGAGGCGACCGCTATGGCCCACGGTATTCAGATTCATGTCCAGTGTCCCCATTGCCACATGTCGTTGATGACATCCCATCCCAAGGTCGACAATCTGGATTCGATTCAGTTTCTGGTGAAAATCGGCAATCGCATCGGGCATCTTTACCTCAGTCAGATTTACGGCAGTTATACAAAAATTTTTGAAAACGTCGACGATATCCCCGACGCGGTCGTGGAATGCTCCTGTCCGCTTTGCTATCGCCCGTTTCCGGTTCATCAGGCCTGTGGGAACTGCCAAGCTGCCGTTATCGGTCTGGATTTGAAAGTCGGCGGGATCATCAAGGTATGCACCCGCAATGGATGCAAGCATCATTCCCTCGAGTTCGAAGACAGCCAGGACGCTTTGAACCTCTTCCGCAGTCAGGATGTGTCCGGTTTATTTTGAAATGGCGGCCATTATCGAAAACAAAACCGGCATTCCGGTGATACAGGGGGCCCACCACTGCCACTGAGACGACCAGGGGGCTTCCAGAATAATTTGCCCACAATAAAGAGGCGGCCTGCATGGGCCGCCTCTTTATTGTGGGTCAGCTTAAGATACCGGTGGCTTAAAACCGGAAAAAGAACCCGGCCCCTGCCGTAAATATCTCCGTGTCGTAGAAATCGATGTTGGCATCGCTTTCGAAATAGTCTGTCTTGATGTAGAGACTGGTCTTTTTGAAAAACGGCACGCTCCAGCCAAAGGGCTCGTGGTAAAAGCCGATCAGACCGGCACCGTAACGGTCTTCGTCCTGCGTCTTGCCGTAAATGGGGTTGCGCTTGTCATAGTCGGCGTAACCGATAAAGGCGTTCACCACCGCCGAGAATCGCTCTCCGTTGTAGCCATAGGAAATCTGGAAATCCACCCCGTCATTGGCCATGGCATCGCCATCCAGGTCGTAGTTGAAATAGGTAATGGCCGGGATGATGGCGTGTTTTTTCCCGTCGAAGAAGAAGCGGTACAGCACTTCGGCCTTGTGGTGGTCACCCTCGCGATCCAGCAGGTTGCGCTGGGCAGCAGGCAATCCCAGAAAGATGCCGCTCAATTCGTCGTCGAGCTCGATTTCGCGGTAGGAGTACTGGATCTGGAGTTCGGAGCCGAAGATGCGGTCCCAGGCCAGCCGGAAGCCTTTGGAGTCGCGATCGGTGCGGGAGCGCCGCAAGTTGGTGACGTAGGGGTCTTCCCAGACCTCGGTGGGAATGGAGGAGAAAAGAAAGCTCAGGGCCACCAGGTTTTTGCCGGGCAGTTCCTGGGAAACACCCAACTGGGTGGCAAAATCGTACCGCAGGGTATCTTCCAGCGAGTTCCCCAGGAAGACCTGGGTGCGGGTGCTGGCAAAGGTGTAGCGCAGGTCGTAGTTGAACTGCATCGATCCGGAGCTGTTGGAATCCGGGCTGTCCGTCAGGGAGTCGATGGTGCGGTCCCCCACGTCGCCAAAGGCGTTGCCCGAGATCATATTGCTTTTGACATTGCTGTATCCCCCGCCGATGGAAAGAAAACCGCTGAACCCCGATTCCGTGGGAATGGGCTCGATGCCATAGGCTGGTCCCAGAAAAACAATCAGCATCATCAGGGTAAGGGCCAAAACCTTTCGGGATAGACGCATAACGGGCCTCCTTATGTTATGGGGAATCCTGCTGGTGGGATGATGTTACCCTACATGAAAACGTGGTCGTTTGCAAACGGCTAAAATCAAGTGACGATTCGGTTTGCTGAGGCCTATCCCTCATTGTGATCCGCAGACAGATTCTGTCGGGCCCGGGCGATCATTTCGACAAGGCTGGTTACTTTCGGCCGGGGGCGTTGCACCAGAACCTGACGGAGTTCTTCGGTGGTCAGCCGCTTCCGCAGATACCCGATCACGTCGAAGTGCTGCCACCAGCAGTCCGCGATCTTGAAGCAGGGTTTTCCTTCGGGTCCCGACCGTTCACAATAACGGAAGGCAACCGGTCCCCCCAGTCGGGGGCAGCGGATTTCTTTGCCCTGGAGTGTCCCGGTTTGCGGCTCTGGGGGGTGTTTTGGGGCGTCCAATGGCGGCCTTTCCTCGGGCGTGGATGGAGGCCGGTGCGGAAACAGATTGGCTTCTCACCGGCCCCGTTAGCATACATCAGGGTTAGGGCGTGCTCTTCAATTCGCTGGGTTTGGGGAAATCGGCAAAAACTTCCTGGGAACGCCGCAAGTCCTCGTCCGGCATGGCAACGTCGTTCAACTCGCCGGCCAAAAAACGGTCGTAAGCCCCCAAATCCAGCAACCCGTGGCCACTCCAGCTGACCACAATGGTTTTCGCCTGGCCTTCTTCTTTGGCCTGGCGGGCTTCCTTGACCACCTGGGCCAGGGCGTTGGTGGTTTCCGGGGCCGGGATAAACCCTTCGGTACGGGCCCACAATACGCCGGCTTCGTAGGCTTCGGTCTGGGTCACCGCTCTTGGCGCGCACAGGCCTTCCGAGATCAACTGGCTGACGGTGGGGGCCATACCGTGGTAGCGCAGTCCGCCGGCGTGGATCGGCGGCGGCACGAAGGCATGCCCCAGGCTGTGCATGGGCAGAAGCGGGGTGTAGCCGGCCGTGTCACCGTGATCATAGACAAAGGGCGCCCGCGTCATGGTGGGACAGGCCATGGGTTCCACCGGGTAGATGGCCACGTCGCGGCCATGGATCTTGTCGTACACGAAAGGGAAGGCCAGACCGGCGAAATTGCTCCCGCCGCCGGCGCAGCCGATGACGATATCCGGATAATCACCGATCAGGTTGAATTGTTTCTTGGCCTCCAGGCCGATGACGGTCTGGTGCAGCATGACATGGTTCAGAACGCTGCCTAAAGAATAGCGGGTCTTGCCGCTGGTATCGGCCACGGCCGCTTCGATGGCTTCGCTGATGGCAATGCCGAGGCTGCCGGGTGTATCCGGATCGATGGCCAGGGCATCCCGGCCGGCCTTGGTTTCCGTGCTGGGGCTCGGCACGCACCGGCCGCCCCAGGCTTCCATCATGGCTTTACGGTAAGGTTTCTGGTCGAAGCTGATGCGCACCATATAGACCCGGCATTCCAGTCCGAATTGCGAGCAGGCAAAGGACAGGGCGCTGCCCCACTGGCCGGCCCCGGTTTCCGTGGTCATGCGTTCGATGCCGAAAATTTTGTTGTAGTAGGCCTGCGGAATGGCCGTGTTGGGTTTGTGACTGCCCGGGGGACTGACACCCTCGTTTTTGTAGTAGATTTTGGCCGGTGTACCAAGCGCTTTTTCAAAACCATAGGCGCGCATCAGAGGAGAGGGCCGCCAGATGCTGAGGACGTCCATGACGGGTTCCGGTATATCGATCCAGCGTTCCGTACTGACTTCCTGCTCGATCAGATTCATGGGAAAAACCGGTGCCAGGTCGTCCGGGGCAATGGGATTGCCGTCCGGTCCCAGGGGAGGATTCATCTGGATGTCCGCCAGAATGTTGTACCATTGGCGGGGCATTTCATCGGCCGGCAAGGTGATTTGTCGGTGCTTCATGCGCGCCTCTCCTTCTTGGGTAATGCGGTAGAAAAAGCCTTCAACGACGTCCCGAGGTCTTAAAAGGACCATGGGTATTTGTCAAGGTTCATTTGGTTGTCAGAAAAAAGTTTCTGAATAAATTCGAGAGGATGGAAACCGACGGTCTATAATCGCGATGGCCTCGGCAATCATCTCCCGCCGACCGGACAGGTAGAAATCATATTCGCCGACCGCCATTTTATCTGCCAGATAAGCGGTGACACGCCCCGGAAAGGTTCCCTGGGGCAGGTCTTCCCCATGGCAGGTCAGGCAAGGCATGTAAAGCCGCGCCGCCGGTGCCAGGCGGTTCCGGAAATAGAGCTCCCCGGGATGCCGTACGCCGTGGAGAAGGGTGAATCCGGTCAGGCCTGAAAAGCACATGGCGGCAAAAGGGGCAATCCCTGTGCCCGTAGCCACCAGGACCGGATGGCGTGGGGAGGGACGAAAAGTAAAATATCCATGAGGGCCTGAAAACTGAATTGGACTGTCTTCTGGGGAGCGGCTCAGTTGATTCGAGACAAGGCCTTCCGACACCCGACGAATCAGAAGAGTCAGTTCGTTGTGGCGCCGCCCGGGGATGAGGGAGTAGTCCCGCGTCGTCTGGCCATGGAATAGGCATATGTGCTGACCGGCCTGGAATTCGAATGGGTGAGGTCGTTCGAGCCCCAGGATGAAGGTGTCCTCGGTAAGCCAGGCCCGCCGCGTTATCCGGCTGGTATGCACACGGCCGGCTGGAGAAGCATGAACGTTGGTCATCAGGGGGTCCAGGAGATATCGGATGTGTGGGTGGCCTGATTGCAAAAACGGGCCAGCACGAAGAGATAATCGGAAAGCCGGTTCAGATAGGTCAGGGTTCCGGTATACGGCTGGCTGTCGGCGGCGGATTGACGGACGATCCGGACGGCATGGCGTTCGGCGCGCCGGCAGACGCAACGCGCCACATGGCTCCAGCAGGCGGCCGGATGCCCTCCCGGCAGGATGAAACGGTTCAGCCGGGGCAGTTGGTCGTCCATTCGATCGATGGCTTCTTCCAGGAAACGCGCGCTTTCCAGGGGCAGATCCCGGGTGGTTTCAAAGGAGGGATCGTCTCCGGAGGTGGCCAGGCAGGCGCCCACACGGAAAAGATCCCCCTGGATCTGCTGGAGTTCCCGGATCCTGTCGTCGCAGTCTTCGGGCAGCGCGGCGATGAGAGCACCCAGGAGAGAATTCAACTCATCCACATCGCCGTAAGCTTCCACCCGTGCGTCGTCTTTGGCAATACGCTCGCCGCTGAACAGGCTGGTCCGGCCGCGGTCCCCACCCCCGGTGTAAATTTTCATAGACCTTTTACACTCCTTCGAATGATCATCCGACCGTGTTGACATCATCCAGAACCAGACACTGGAAATGAGGAAATAGAGGGCGATGACTTCCAATGCGAGGCAAATGCCATAATACCAGACTTTAGCCACAAGGCCAACCGGAACCAGAGAAGCGAATGCCACGGTCAACGGCTTTAATCCGAATATGTCACGCGTTCGCGATGTTCGGGTTAATCCCAGCGGTAGGCTGCCAGGGAAAGGACGCCGTATTCGAAATGCCGGTGCAATCGGCGGCCTGCGGTGGACGGGGCGGCTGCGCCGGCAGCGATCAGAAGCGGCAGGAAATGCTCGTGGGGGTAAGGATGATTTCGTTCGGCATGGGGCGCGGACTGGCGGTAATGCTGCAAGATGTCGACATCTCCGGCCGTAATGACGTTTTCCAGCCAATCGTCGAAAGCTTCGGCATAGGGTTCCGGAGGGGCTGTGCGCGGATGATCGGGCATGGCGGATAGATCGTGAGTCGCGCCGCCACTGGCCAGAATCAAAAGGCCTTCCGCCCGCAAAGGGGCCAATGCGCGACCTAATGCAACATGATAGGAAGGGGGTTCGCCGGTCTGGATTGAAAGCTGGATCACCGGAATGTCGGCTTCCGGATACATGAGCGAAAGCGGGACCCAGGCGCCGTGGTCGAATCCGCGATCCGGCAGGGGATCGGCCGGGATTCCGGACGTCCGCAGGAGCGTCACGATGCGCTCGGCCAGCTTGGGATGGCCGGGTGCCGGGTAGCGCATGGCATGCAGCGCCGTGCCGAAACCGCCGTAGTCGTGCAGGGTTTCCGGCTGGCTGTCCGCGGTCAGCAGGGCACGGGTGCCTTCCAGGTGGGCCGAGATGCAGAGGATGGCCCGGGGGCGGGCCATGTGCTTGGGCAGGGAAGCCAGAAAGCGTCCGGTCGGGCCGGGCGCGAGCGCCATCGAGGGCATGCCATGCGAGATAAATACAGCGGGAAGTTGTTTCAAGATGCGGTTTCTCCTTAAGGATTAATGCTAATGCGTCTGGGCGGGTATGACAAGCGCGGGGTCGGGCAGGATGGCCGGGCCGAAGCAAGCGGTTTCCCGATGCCTTCGGCTAAACGCGTTGCGGCCTTGCCCCTTCCGGGGCAGAGGCCGCATCACGACGGCACGGATGGGGTGCCCGCATCAGGGCTCAGTGCACTTTGAAGCTCCCGGTGGAGGCGGTTAGCTGCTGCGCCGTGGCGGCATTTTGCTGAGTGCCCCGGTCCATTTCGGTGACTGACACGTTGATCTGACGGATACCGTCGGTTTGCTCCTGGGACGCGCTGGCGATTTCATTCATGAAGGCGGCCACTTTGTTGGCATTGGCGACCACTTCGCTGAAAGCCTGGGCCGTGTTGCCGACCAGTGCGTTGCCGTCCTGGATGGTTTTGACGGTGCCATCGACAAGATCGGCGGTTTCGCGGGCGGCCTCCGCTGCCCGTATGGCCAGGCTGCGGACTTCGTCGGCCACCACGGCAAAGCCGGCCCCGGCTTCTCCGGCGCGGGCGGCTTCGACGGCCGCGTTCAGGGCCAGCAGATTGGTTTGGAAGGCGATTTCGTCGATGGTACCGACAATGTTGGCGATTTTGCTGCTGGCGTCGGTAATGCGCTGTATGGCCTGTGAAAGCCGGTCCATGGAGCGTCCGGCATTTTGGGCCTGGCCGATGGCCGCGGTCATGAGCTGGTTCGCCTGGTTGGCGTGCGCGCTGTTTTGACTGGCCATGGCCGTAAGTTCCTCCAGCGAGGCGCTGGTTTCCTGGAGGGCGGCAGCCTGCTGGGAAGCGGATGCGGCCACGCTCTGGGAAGCGAGGGCGATTTCGCCGATCATCTCCCGCAGGTTGTCATTGACCAGGTTCATGCGGGCGCTCATGTGGCTGATTTCATCGAGGCCCCTCACCTCGATGCGATGGGTCAGATCGCCTTGGCGCATGCTGCCGGCCACTGCCAGCACTTGGCGAATCGGACGATTGACCAGACGGTGAAACAGAAAGTAGATCAGCACGGTCATCAGGGCAGCGGACGCGGCGCCAATCAGAATGCTGCGGTTGCGCATGCTACCGGCGACCAGATGCGTATCTTCAGTGCTGGTGCGCACGTGGATACCCCCCAGCACCTTGCGCGACTGACCATGGCAGTGATAGCAGCGGGCTTCGTTTAAAATCGGGCGGTAGATGCTCAGGTAGGGCTTGCCGTCGATGGTTTCGGTAAAGGCCTGTTCCGGTATCCTGCCTTTTCCAAGCAGAGCTGCGAGGGCCGGGGGGCTCTTTTCACTGAAAGTATGCACCGCGATGTTTTCGCCGGCCCGTTCGGCCCGGGTGGCGAAGGCGATGTCGCCGTTGAAATCAAAGATATGGACTTCCAGATCGGGCACCTTTTCATTCAGGCGAGCGAACTGGGCGCGGACGGTGTCGTTATTGCCGATGGCCAGGGCGTCGAACATGCCGCCTTCGATGGCCGTGGCCGTCAGGTTGGCATTGGCCGCGGTCTGATCGTCGAGCATTTCGTTTTGGGCCTGGATATTGCTGTAAATCATAAAACCAACCACCAACAGGACGAACGGCAATAGCGCCAGCATGACCTTGGCCCACAGGTGGTGTCGGATCGCTTGGAGAAGGGTCTTCATCATGGCCTCCAGTCGTTTTTAGTGGGCCCCGCCGAAAAGTAGCGGCTTGAATTTGAAATTGGCCACCCGTTCCGAGTTGTGGCAGCGCTCGCAGTCAGCCACCGAAAGGTTGGCGATAATGTCATCGGGGTCCCCGGAGTCGATATGATCACTGCCGGGTCCATGACATGACTCACAGCCCAAGTTCTGAAGATGCGGGGTTTCCGCCACCGAGACGAAACCACCGGGCTGGCCATATCCGGTGGCGTGGCATTGGAGGCATTCGAGGTATTCCTTCTCGGACAACCCCTTGCGCATTACGTCGACGCTGTCGTAGGAGTGTGCTTTTTTAGAATAGGATATGTAGCTTTGATATTCTTCTTCGTGACATTCCATGCAGGCCTCAACACCCACATAGGTCCTGACTTCGGCCGAACCCAACTGGGGTCCGCCAATGATGGTGGCAATGATGACTGCGCCGACGGCAGCGGCGCTGGTCATGCGCCATCCCCTTTGTCTGTCGATCATATCACCCTCCGCAACAATGGCCCTGTCTGGAAGTTTTATCCAAAGATACACAGCTTTTTACATCGCGATCGGTGTGACTTTTGTGATAGAAAATTGTTTTGATATTAAGGTGTCTTTATTTCGCGACGCCCTTTTCATTTTGAGTATTTGCCGGCCTTGCTGTTTTGAGTTATCGACCAATACGCGTTAATCTTTAATCTAATTTCAACATTGGCCCAACAATTCACCCCTGGTGAAGACCCATGGCCGGCTTTCCCGTACGATGCGATTCATGCCGTCCATACCCGCCAGTACCCGGAGCGGGACCAGGGAACCTGACCCGGATATCTCACGCGTTCGCGATGAAATATTCGGGCTAAAGCTCAAAACGGGATATCAACGCCCTTAAAGAGAGGAGGACCCGAGGCCTGCCCTTCTGGGAAGAACCTCACTGCGGGGTTGTTGTTGACCCGAAAAATAGGCCGCACGGAGTCATGTACACGATTGTGGAAAGGCCCGCTGGCGTTAGCGGGAGGGATGAGACGCAATGACGCGCGTTCAAAAGTTAAAAGCCGTGGCCATCCAAACGCTGCTGTGGAAGCGTTTATAGCCCGGATATTTCACGCGTTCGAGACGTTCATTGGCAAGGCATAGGGGCGCTGCGGTACGCCTGTACCGCAAGCCCCTGGTAAAGACGATGCGGCCAATGGGTTTAGCGGAGCCGGCGTCACGCCGGTTCCTGCTTTGACATGATATGTCGATCCAGAACAAAGCACGTGAAGGTCCCCTCGAAAACAGCGCGTCCTTCACGATCGACGGCCACCTCTACGGTTTGTTTTTTTCCGGCCCCCGCAGTGACCGTGGCACAGGCGGAAAGGATTTCACCGATGCCGACCGGTTTTAGAAACTTCACTTCGGCAGCCCCAAGAACGACATGGGGGTCATTCACCGCCAGCATGGCGGCGTAGTCCGCCAGGCCGAAGATAAAACCGCCATGCACCAACCCTTTGTCATCGGCGGCCATGCGTTCTGTGGCGGTAAAGCTTACCCGGCAGAAGCCCGGCCGCAGTTCGACCGGGTGGCCGCACAGTTCCGGATCGATCAAATGATGGGTTCGAATGTCCATGGGGTCCTCATCTCTGGGGATAGGGTTGAATCCAAGGGCGGCCCGGGTCATCGCGGGGGGCTTTCGCACCGATACGTCGGGCCGCGTGGTTCTAAAGGGCGGCCTGTTTGAAGCGTCCCGTAACCGCGCCGCAAATCGGGCATTTTTCGGGGACCACATCCACGGCGATGAAGCCGCAGACCTGGCAGACGTAGAATTCGTGTTCGGCGCCGGCGATATCGGGATCTTCCAATACCGAAGCATGATTGTAACTTACTTTTTCGAATTGTTCGAATGCGGCCCCAGCGGAGCGGTCGCCGGCAGAGGCGGCGGCCTCACGAGCGGCGGGGTATTCCCGGGCGGCGGCAGCCTGTTTTTGCTGACGCAGGAATTCCAGGTGGCGGTCTGACTGGCCGATTTTGCCCCGCAGGTATATCAGGGCCCGCCGGGCGCTGATCTGCTCCCCCGTTGCCATGGCGGTCATGAGCTTGGCCAGTTGACCCTGCCCGTCTTTTTTGGCTTTGGCGGCATAGAGGCGGTTGCGGGCGGCCGAAGCGGATTCGGCCGCCATGGCCATCTTCATACGGCTATCCAATTCATTGGGCATGGGCGTGCTCCTGTCTGTGGATGGTGTGCGATGAAGACGATTTGGTTTTGTGCGGTTGGTGCTGATCTACAGCGCTATCGTAGCCGGACGGGTTGGTCAACCCTATTTCGACGCCGCCCCGGGATTAAATTGCAATCCAAGGAGGTCGGCACCTGGGCGAGCCGGAGAGGTTTTGTCAATTCGGGGTGCCACATTCCGGCAGCGTTTTTGCCAGGGTATCCACGAAACGATGGAACAGCGGCGTACGTCCCCTTATGCGGCGTTTATAGAGGTCGGCAAACAACATGTTCCGCAGACCGGCGCTGATTTCCAGTTGGACGCCGGCTTCGCGGCGGCCGCGATTGCAGATATTGTCCGGGTGCAGGCCCCGCAATCCGGGGCGATCACAACGGTGGGCCGGGAATCCGGCTTGCTGCAGGCTGTCGATGATGTGGTCGCCCTGGGATAGGGCGCGGCCTCCCACCCAAATGACAGGGGACGTGTCCCGGCAGCCGTGCAGGGTCAACACCCAGGAAGCTTCCCGGGCCATGGCCGCCGCCAGGGGTTCGTCGAAGCGGTTGCTGGTGATATGGAGAATGCGGTTGCCGGCCTTTTTGATACCCTTGAAACAATAAAAAGCGTGGTGCTGACCGGCGACGGCATCCGCGATATCACCGGTGCCGGGTTCGATGCCGCCGCCGTGCGGCGCCATTACCAGAATACCTGAAATTCCGGTCCGGTGCAGGATGATATAGTCGCAACCTTCCGTCTCATGCTGGCGAAGTTGGCTGAAATGACGGTAGTGATCCACGATGCGAACGACTCCCGGCCGGTGTTTACGTCCCAAGGCCAATAGGCCCTAATGCGATCCACTGATCCCGTAGGGTGGCCCGGGACGTTTTATTGATTCCTTACAGCGGACCGTATACCGAAAACAAGATATCCCATGGTCAGGAAAAAACCGACGATGCTCCACAGCGGAGGGTACAGATCCATCAGGACCAACAGGGCATCCAGGAGAAGAAACGGGGTCATGGCCATGATGGCGACACTGACGGTGGCGCTGTAGGAGAGCCGAACCTGATGCATGGAAGCCACGACCAGTCCAAGTCCGCCATAAAACAACGCCTGGATGCTTCGCAGGACAAAAGAAAAACCCAGCGCTATCGGGAAGAGAACAAAGGGCGACCACTTCCGGGCTTCCTGCAGCCACTGGGTGACATCTTCCCGGTTGATCTGGAGCGATTCGATCTGACGCAAATCCAGTACCCGGATATCCCGGGCGCTCATCCGGGCAGCCAGACGGGATTCGGTCAGCAGAAGCATCGCCTCGGTCTGACGGAGGGAGGTGATTTCACCGGTGGTGTCAATGATCGCAAAGACCTCCCCGCCGCCCGGCCGACGGATGGTGTAGGGCTCATCCACATTCACCCGGACACGGCCGTCCTGGATGACGATATCGGGAATCTGGTCGATAAGGGCCGGCGCCTCCTCCGTGATGAGGACCGTGATCAGCCTCTGGAAATGGACCATATAAGCGACGGAGGAAAACAGGAGAACAACCAGCAGGTGGACGAACGCCACCCCACGCCAGTGGGCGATGACGTCCGCATAGAACGGGCGTGAAAAAAAAGCCAGACCATAGGGATGCAAGAGGCCGAATCGGCGTTCGGCGGAACCTGTCCCTGTCTTCTCTCCTGCGGCCTGCCGGGTGGATCGGGATAGGCGCTCCCATGCGGAAGCAGCGGCAGGCGGGGATTGGGGCTCGAGACGGCAGAGAGCGCCGGTCGCTTCAAATTCGGATTTATCCTTGAGCGCCGCCTCGTATGTCAGATTTTCCTTGAGCACCACCGGAGGCTTGGAAAAAAGCGCTTCGATTTGTGCCGCTTCGACCTTAAACAGGTCGGCAAGTTGCTGACGGACGTCCCCAGGGGACGCCTGGGGCTGAATGTGGCCGTCGAAGATAAGTCGGTAGCGATGCATCATAATCCCCGGTTTGCGTTTTAAGACGGTCAGCAGCTATATCAATAGGCCTGCTGATGTGCAAGCACTTCGGCGGGGACAATGGCAAAGGTGTCCTGGCCGGGGGGCGACCAGTACAGTTGAAGGGATGCCGTTCCTTTACGTTGAAAATAACGCAGACGCAGCGAATACCAGCCCGGTTTAGCGATGACAAGTTGGGCCACGGGAGAGAGTCGGTCGGAATGCCAGCTCGGATCATCGATCAGACGGCGGCCATCGATGTAAAGCCGGAAGCCATCGTTGGTGTTGGCCTGGAAACCATAGGTGCCGGGTTTGTCGAGGCGGATGAAACCGCTCATTTCCATGGCGATGCCGCGGTTGGTGCCGCTGTCGAATATGAAACTGCGGCCGAACTGGTGGTTCAGGTAAGGGATGGGATCTCCCGACCATCCCTTTTCACGCGCCTTTTCGCCCTGGGGCAGATTGTCCAGATCCCGGACAAAAGCATGTTTGAAGTACAGGACCGCCAACCCCGGCTTGAGGAATGACGTATCCAAAGACTGTGAAGGCTGCGGTGGTTGCACGAAACCGTCATGCGTCGGTGATGTCGCACATCCGGTCACCAGAAAAAGAACCAGACTCAAAGGAATGATAACGGATGCCCAATGGCTGTCAGGCCGCATAATGCCTCCTGTCGCTTGTGCTTTGATCCATTCCGGAGGATACCATCCGGTATGACGTGAAGGAATCCCTAAAACCTGCTGCGAATTTTTCGTATGGCGATACAGGAGACATTATTCCGGAAACTTGATTGAAATTTTCTCCTGCCCGTCCTTGGATTTCAACTTGACCCGAAGATCGACACTGCTGTCCCGTACGCCCAGCGCCAGTTGGGTTTTGCCCTTGGCCGCATCGATATGGGTAATTTCGCGCACGGCCTTGAAAATATGGTCACCCACTTCAGTGCCCGGTGACGGCAGCTCGGACCGTCGATACTCCGCCGTGACGGTTACGCTTCCTTCCGGGGACCGGCGCATCGTAATTTTACTGGCATTGTTGTTGATGCCATGGAGGGCCGTCAGGGCCAGCCACTTCAGGGCGCTCTCTTCCTTGTCTTGGTCATCCGGCAGGCGTGACATTTCCTGCAGGGGGTCGGTGGTTGTATAGCAGTCGCACAATTCCTGTACTTTAAGGTGTAAATTGCGTTTTTCTTTCATGGCTGAAACTCCTTTCGTACGAGTTGAATTTTTTCGGTGGAACAATTGGTGATTGTCAGGGACCGACAACTTCCATTGTGCCCGCCGAGCCGGAGCGGCCGGATTCTTCTCGCTATTCACGGGACTACAATTGGAAACCACGATTGAATTGGGTCTAACCTAAGATCGTTCAGGTGAAAAGCAAGATCGGCGTCTGTCGATTAACGGCTATAGGCGGATGGAAAGGCAGGCCAATGCGCCATCCCGTGCGTTTGGTGGCGCGATCGCCTTCAGGGGGCGGTAAGCGGACAAAACGGATGCAATGGTTTGTTCTTCGCCGCGCTGCCGGGCGCTCCCGGACGGGTGATGACGGCAACTTCGGGTGCGTTTCAATCGCAGATCGTCATGACGGTTCCGGCTCAAACTGTTCGCGACGATCCTCCACGAAGCGTTTCATGAACCGGGGGTATACGGTGCGCAGGAAATGTTCCAGCCGCCACGGGGTCGCCGTAACCTGTTTGTCCCGTCCGGCGGCCACCATGTAGACCCACGCCTGGGTTCGCAACCCGTTTTCCATCACGACGACTTGATCCCGGCGCCGGTACAGGCGGCCTTCAAAACGATCGAGTATGGCGATTTCGGCGGCGGTGGTATCGCGATAAAGTCTTCCGGGGGTGACGTGGCCGGGAGACCGGACGAGACCGGGATATTCCGCCTGACGGACTTGAAACGGGGCGTATCCGGGCAGGTAGGCGCGAACCCCGTGCAATGGCCGCCCGATAACCGCCTCGAGCACGGCGGGGATTTGCAGGGTGCCATAGCAGAACAACCGCTGATTGGGTCCAACGGCAGCGATTTTTTTAGGATGGGGTGTCATGGCGCAAAGCTTTCGGTTGCTGGGGGGATCATGCCGTTTCCAGGGCATGCTGGACTTGTTTGAACCGGTCGTCAAGATACAGTTCGGCCTGACGCAGGGCGTGTTCGCAAACCGGGTCGGTTTCCAATTCCTCAAGAATCAGGCGGTAACGGGATATTCCCCGGCCTTTCCAATGGACGGCGAGGGACGGCCGGGTATAGAGATGGTCGTTAAAAAAATAGTTGGCCACACGATGGTTGTCGGGGGATCGAAACGGCCAACTGACCCGCAGCAGGAAAAGGTGTTTCAGGGCTTCCCGGCTGGCATGGCAGGTGGTGAAATCCTGGGCATAAAGCGGACGGTTCATCCGGTCTTCCAGCTCTTCGAAAAACGCCTGGAGCAGTTTGGTTTCCGTTACGATCAAGCCGTAAAGGTACCAGTCGTCCATCACACTGCGAATGATTTGGCGGTAGCGCAACGGGAGCAGTCGGGTTGAAGGACAGTAGTAGATATGGCAGGTCATGCCCCCGTAATAGCTGACGCTCCTGAAATCCATGCCGTTGTTGCCCTCTCCCTGAGGATGCAGCAGGCACCCCACCGTAGCGTGTTCCGGACCGATAAGACCCAGGAAGGGGCAATGGTGAAACTCCGGCATGGGGCGTTCCAGGCCTTCACGCGTTTCGACGTTTTTCTTGAAGTCGAAAATGGCGTCCACCGTACGCGGGATTTTCCGGAACTGTTCGGTGCGTGCCCTGAGGATGGACACCAGAGCGTCGCGGGACGCCACCCGAACATTATAGAGCCCGCAGCAGGCCCCGCAGGAAACATGGGTGTTAACCTGGCAGAGATAGCCTTCCTGGTCAGCGGCGGTGTCCAACGATTCCCCGTTCGAGGTGGCGGAGGTTGCGGGTGAAGACGGTGTGGTCATGTTCAAGTGCCGATCGCGGACTGTTGCGGTGTCGACGCCGTGATCATTTGGAGATCGTTTTCGTTGTTGAGAAGATCCTGGATGGTGGTCTGATTGTAGACATCGTAGATCGCGTCCTGGACCCGGTTCCACATGGGCATGAAGGCGCATTCGCCGTGCAGGGGGCAGTTCTCCTTGGCGTCACAGGCGTTGCAACGGTCCTGGGACTGGGCATCATCCAGAAAACGGAAGATATCACCAACGGAGATGTCCCGGGGCGACTGCAGGAGGGTGTAGCCGCCGTAATAGCCCCGCTTGGAGGCCACCATGCCGGAAGGCTTGAGTTCGGCCATGATCACTTCCAGGAAACGCAGGGGGATCGCCTGGGCTTTGGCAATCAAGGCCAGTTTGACCGGGCCGGTGTCCTGGCGTTTGCCCAGTTCGTAAATCGCCCGCAGGGCGTATTTATGTTTTTGCGTTATCAGCATGACGTTCCGGACCTTCGGGTCCTGTTCGCTTCGGGTAGTGTCCTTGTTAATTCCCCACAATTTTAATGAAGATGGGGGGCATTGTCAAACGGGAATGCGGGGCTCACCCGCCCCAACCATTGACCGACAAGGTCTTCATCCAATTGACAATATCGGCCGGTCTGGGATATACCCACACCCCTGAAGCTGTTTGGCCCCCGTGCAATGCCAAGAAATTCAACCCAGGACAGGCTATAACCATCATGAAACCCATCGTCGCTCTGGTGGGACGCCCCAATGTGGGCAAGTCCACGCTTTTCAATCGCCTGACCCGCAGTCGTGACGCTCTGGTGGATGATTTGCCGGGGGTCACCCGTGACCGCAATTACGGGGATGCCGAATGGGAAGGCCGGCTTTTTACCGTTGTCGATACGGGCGGGTTTTCCGGGCAGGTGGATGATCAGTTTGCCGACGCCATCCGCGGGCAGGTGTTCCAGGCCATCGAAGACGCCGATGCGGTGATCATGATGATGGACGGCAAGCACGGTCTGTCCCCCTACGACCGGGACATCGTCGATCACCTGCGCAACGCCGAAAAACCCGTCTTCTACACGGTCAACAAAATCGATGCCCCGGAACAGGAAAACGCCCTGGTGGATTTTTACCGGCTGGGGCTCGAAACGCTTTACCCCCTTTCCGCCGAGCACCGGCATGGTCTGATCGATTTGCTGGACGCCCTGGTGGCGACCTTCAAACCATCCACCGAATCACCTCGGGACGAGATCAAACTCGCCGTGGTGGGGCGACCCAATGTGGGCAAATCCTCCCTGATCAACCGGCTGACCGGCAAGCAGCGTCACCTGGTGAGCGACACCCCCGGGACCACCCGGGATGCCGTCGATTCGGTCATCACTTATTATGGCAAACAGTACCGCCTTATCGATACGGCCGGTATCCGGCGTAAAGGACGGGTTTCCGAGAAGCTTGAAAAGTTTTCCGTCCTGAAAGCCTTGCGCAGTCTGGAGCGCTGCGATGTCGCCCTGATTCTGATCGACGCGTCGGAAGGGATTACCGACCAGGATATCAGCGTGGCCGGATACGCCCATGATCGGGGCTGCGGGTGTATTTTTCTGCTCAACAAGTGGGATCTTGTCGCTAAAGACCATCGTACGGTCAAGATCTACAATGAACGGCTGCACCAGGAAGCCAAATTTCTGGCCTTCGCACCGGTCATGACCATTTCCGCTCTCACGGGCCAGCGGGTGCAGCGGATTTTTGAAATGGTGAAAGAGGTTTACGACCAATACACGGCACGTGTTCCCACCGGGCGGCTCAACAGGATTCTCGAAAAGGCTATGGTCGAAAACGAACCTTCGCTGCATCGCGGCCGGCGCATCAAATTTTACTATGCCACCCAGGCGTCATCCCAGCCGCCCACGTTCGTCCTTTTTGTCAATTATCCGGAAGCCGTTCATTTTTCCTACCGCCGCTACCTTCTCAACCAGATTCGCCGTTCCACCGGCCTGGATAAGGCACCGATACGGCTGTTGCTGCGTCAGCGCTCCGGCCGTATGGAATTCAAAGATCGACCGGCCAAGCGGGAGAAAAAACGCATAGGGCGCAAACGGCGGTCATCCTCCAAACGCAGGTAGGGCGCCGCTCACGTCATGGTCCCGCAGCGACCGCTTCACGCAACCGGCAAGGGAATCGACCGTGGACCTTTTTGAATACAATGCCAAAACCAAGATGGCGGTTGAAGCCCCCCTCGCCGATCGCATGCGCCCCCGGACCTTGGACGATTTTATCGGGCAGAGCGAAGCAGCGGGTGAGGGGAGCCTGATCCGGCAGGCCATAGCGGCCCGAAGGCTGTTTTCCATGATTCTCTGGGGGCCGCCGGGGTGCGGCAAGACAACGCTCGCCCGGCTGATCGCCCGGGCTTCCGAGGCCCGTTTTGTTGAATTTTCAGCGGTCTTGAGCGGGGTCAAGGACATCCGCCAGGTGATCCAGGAGGCCCGGCAGCTGCGCGACCATCATCACCGGCGGACTCTTCTTTTCGTCGATGAAATCCACCGCTTCAACAAGGCCCAGCAGGACGCCTTTTTACACCACGTGGAAACCGGCCTGATTACCCTGATTGGCGCCACCACTGAAAACCCGTCCTTTGAAGTCATCCCGGCCCTCATGTCCCGCTGCCGTGTGGTGGTCCTACAGCCTCATAATCCGGAATCTCTCACCGCCATTATCCGTCAGGCGCTTGCCGATGAGGAGAGGGGGGTGGGCCGCATGAACTGCCGCATCGACCCCCAGGCCCTTGATTTTCTGGTGCGGGTTGCCGACGGGGACGCCCGCAGCGCCCTCAATAACCTGGAAATGGCCGTGGCCCTGTGCATGCGCCGGGAAACGCAGGGGGCGGAGAACGATGCACCGGTGATTCGCCTGGCCGACCTGGAAACGGTTCTGCAAAAAAAAGCCCTGCGCTACGATAAATCCGGGGAAGAGCACTTCAACCTGATTTCCGCCCTGCACAAGAGCCTCCGGGGCAGTGACCCCGATGCCGCCCTTTATTGGCTGGCGCGCATGCTGGCCGCCGGCGAGGATCCCCTCTACATTGCCCGCCGCATGGTGCGCTTTGCCTCCGAGGACATTGGGCTGGCCGATCCCCAGGCCCTTAGCGTGGCCCTCAACGGCGTCGAGGCCTTTCGGTTTTTAGGGCCCCCCGAAGGTGAACTGGCGCTGGCCCAGGTGGCGGTCCATCTGGCCACCGCCCCGAAAAGCAATGCCGTCTACACCGCCTACAAGGGGGCCCGGGAAGCCGCGCGTCGCCATGGCAGTCTGGCGGTTCCCCTGCACATCCGCAACGCGCCCACCGGACTGATGAAAGACTTGGGATATGGTGCCGACTATCGCTATGCCCACGACTACGAAGATGCTTTCGTGGCCCAGTCCTATCTGCCCCCGGAAATCGAGAGCCATCTCTATTACCGTCCGTCGGAACGCGGCTACGAAAAAGCGGTCAAGCAGCGTTTGGACCGCTGGCGGCGGCTGACCAAAAAGAAACGACGTCCCGAAGGGCGGCGGGGTGCCGAAACGTCTTGACAGAAGGGGAATGCGGCCCTATTTTTTTAGTGAGCATTAAATTGTTTGTTCCGGATGTCACAACCGGGACCGTTACGTTTCCAACCACCCTTCCAGCGAAAGAGGTCGACATGCGAACCGCCCAAGACATCATGACCCGCGACGTCATTACCGTCACCCCGGACACGGACATCACCCATGCCACCCGGATCCTGCTGGAACATCGTATCAACGGCCTGCCGGTGGTGGATGACCAGCAGAAACTGGTGGGGATTGTCTGCCAGAGCGACATGATCGCCCAGCAGAAGCGGATTCCCCTGCCATCGCTGTTTACGCTGTTGGATGGCTACATTTCCCTGACTTCGGCCAAACAGTTCGAAAAGGAAGTCCAGAAAATAGCGGCGACGCGCGTCGAGCAGGCCATGTCGGTCGGTCCGGTCACGGTGGGGCCCGACACCCCGCTCGAAGAAATTGCCTCCCTGATGGTGGAAAAGAAACTGCATACCCTGCCGGTGGTGGATCAAAAAAAGCTGGTGGGAATTATCGGCAAGGAAGACATGCTGCGCACCCTTATGTCCGGGCCGTCAGAGGCCTGACCGACACTTGTACAAGGAGGGGGTATGACGATTCGAACCATTGCATGCTGCACGGATTTTTCCGACAATGCCGACAAGGCCGTGGCGGCCGCAGGGGATTTGGCCAATCGTTTCGGGGCAACCCTTTTCATCCTTCATGTGCTGCCCCCGGTGGTTAACCCGGTATTGACCGAAGCGGAATGGATTCCTCCGGAAGAAGCACCCCGCGAAACCATCCTGATGCAGCTTCAGGAACGTATGCGTGAGCGTTACGGAAACACCACGCCCAATGTCACGCCGCAGTTTGTGGTGCTCGACGGGCATGTGTCCACGGAGATACTGGCCTTTCTCGAAGAACGGGGGGTCGATTTGGTGGTCATGGGGTCCTATGGCCTGTCTGGAATGGGGCTGGTGCTTTTCGGCAGTGTGACCAAAAGGGTCTCCCAGAAGGCCGCCTGTTCGGTGATGATTGTCCGCGAGGACGATGCCTAATCGTCTGAAATGACTACGCCGGGTTGATCGGGATGCGGAGCTTCCATTCGACGTCCCCAGTGGATCCGTCGGGCTCAAAAGTGCGTTCGCGGATCCGGACGCTGCCGTCTGCGGCGGCAAGCAGCACCGTGGACGAGCGGGTGCCGTAAATCTCGCTCTGAATGAAGATGGATCCCAATCGGCGCTCCCATTCCATGCCAATGCCGGTGTCGGGCAGGTCCCCATCCGGGGGAATGGTGCGGTCCTGGAGAATTTGCATCAAGTTTTCCACATCCGGTGGCCCCTTCCGGGCCAGAAGCGTTTCCACGGCCCGGCAGCTGCGCACCACTTTAGGCCAGGGCGTATTGAGCAGGTGATTGCTCAACCCATGAACCCCGGGCGGCAGCGTCTGGGTACCCTTATTCCGGTTGGAATAGTAAATCCACTGATTGCCCGCCGATAGAATCATATTGAATCCATTGTATCGTTGACCTGTTCGGGTCATTTTTTTAATGTAATCGTTTAAGCTTTCCGAACCCGTCAAAAAATCCTTCACCAAGTGCCCACGTGAGGGGGCTTCCGCCACCTGGAGGCCCGGTTCGCGATAGTTGGTCAAAGCCGCCAGGCGGCCACGCCGGGTGATCCCCATCCATGTGCCCCCGCCTTTGAGGTCGCGTCCGGCCACGATGTCCGATCCGTCCGTCCATGCAGACAGGGGGCGGGTCGGACGGGCATAGAATTCATCCCGGTTGGCAGCGATGATGATGGGAAAATCCGGATGGACGCGATAGGCGAAAACAATAAGGCACATGATGACTTTCCGTTGACCCGCATTCTGGAGGAGTGGTATTTGAAGTGACTCTTCAGGCTCAAAAGTACGGCAAACGGATGGATAATTCAAGCAAGGAGGCAATTCATGCAAGATGTTGTGATTGTTAGCGGTGTCAGGACGGCCGTGGGAAATTTTGGCGGCGCACTCAAGGACACGCCCGTGGTGGATCTCGGGGCGGCCGTTATCAAGGCGGTATTGCAGCGGCAGGGCCTCAAACCGGTGGTCAGCTCCGCAATGGGCGCACTGGCACCGGATAAACTGCAGGACGATGGGCTTATCGAACTGGAGAAACGCTACCAGGACTGGGCCACAGAAGCCCGCGCCATCACGGTGGATGAGGTGGTCATGGGAAATGTTCTCCAGGCGGGTCAGGGGCAGAATACCACCCGTCAGGCCATGATTCGGGCCGGACTGCCCAAAGAAACCCCTGCTTTTACCATCAACAAGGTTTGCGGATCGGGATTGAAGGCGATTGCGGTAGGAGCGGCCAGTATCGCCACCGGGCAGGCTGAGGTAATCGTTGCCGGCGGGATGGAAAACATGAGCCAGGTCCCCATGGCTTTGCCCAAGGCGCGCTGGGGGCACCGCATGGAGGTCAGCGGTGTCGGAGAGGTAACGGATCTCATGGTTTTCGACGGTCTTTACGAGATTTTCTATGGCTACCACATGGGCATGACCGCCGAAAATATTGCGGCCCGCTACGGCATTTCCCGCGAGGAACAGGATACTCTGGGGGCGATGAGCCATTCCCGGGCCCGGAAGGCCATCGAAGCGGGACTTTTTGAAGCGGAAATCCTGCCGATTGTAACGAAAACGCGGAAAGGCGATGTCGTTTTCAATATCGACGAACGCCCCATGGATACGACCGTGGAAAAGATGGCACGGCTCCGGCCGGTGTTCAAGAAGGATGGCACGGTCACGGCCGGCAACGCGTCCGGCATCAATGACGCCGCCGCTGCGGTATTGCTCATGAGCCGCAAAAAAGCCGTAGCGCTTGGACTGGAGCCCCTGGCGGAAATCAAGGCCTTTGCCTCCGGTGGCTTGGATCCGGCCTATATGGGGTTGGGGCCTGTTCCGGCCGTGCGCAAGGTGCTGCAACAGACCGGAATGGCCATAAGCGATATCGATATGATCGAACTCAATGAGGCTTTTGCGTCCCAGGCCATTGCCTGCTGCCGCGAACTGAACCTGCCCGAAGAGCGTCCCAATGAGCTTGGCAGTGGTATTTCCATCGGCCACCCTATCGGATGCACCGGGGCGCGCCAGATGGTCACTGCCATTCACCAGATGCAACGCAAGCAGTATGCCTCCGGTCTGATCAGCATGTGTATTGGCGGCGGGATGGGGATGGCCATGCTGATCGGGCGTTGATGGACCGGTGCCTGAACGTGGGTGTCGATGGGTTGAAAATATAATAAAAACAGGGTGTCATGATCGAAAGAAGCGCGGCTTCGGATCGCTTTTTTCACTTTACTTTTGAGGGCTATTCTGCTAAAAATTTATCGTTTCAAACGATCGTAAACAAGGGGCAGGCAGCAACGCTTCAGGATGCGCCATCAGGCAACCGCACCAATTGCTGTTGCGACCCTAAATAAAAGACACGCAATCCAAGGAGACTGGCCGGAATGGACATTGCCCGAAAACTAGGGATCATGGTTTTTTCTGGTGTACCCGTCATCGTCGGCGGCGGTATTGTTTACGCGCTCAGCGGCGGATCGTATATGGCGGTAGCCATTTACGAAATGATTCTGTTGTTTCTTTTCGGCGCGTTTATCAGCAAGTGAGCCGGTTTATATAGCCATCATCGTGACACATCATGAATGAGCCACGACCGCCTGTTTGAGCTCTCTGGCTATAACCAGGCGGGCGTGGTTGTTTTTTAGCCGTTACACGGTATATAAGCCCGTAAAAGTCGGTCGGCAGCGGTTGCCACGGCGACCGGAAGCGGTGCGCCGGCCGGAACCTTTCCCCGTGCCTTCCCCTTAAGGTTGCCTTTCAATAATCTGAACCAACTGTGATCAAGGAACGAACATGAGCAGCGACAACTTGCCTGGCATCAGTATCGAGCATGAGATGAAGAAATCCTACCTCGACTATGCCATGAGCGTTATCATCGGGCGTGCTCTCCCGGACGTGCGTGACGGGCTCAAGCCGGTCCATCGACGGGTGCTTTTCGCCATGCGGGATCTGAAGAACGATTGGAACAAACCGTATAAAAAATCGGCCCGTGTGGTGGGGGATGTGATCGGTAAATACCACCCCCATGGCGATACGGCTGTCTACGATACCATCGTACGGATGGCGCAGGATTTTTCCATGCGTTATCCATTGGTCAATGGCCAGGGTAACTTCGGCTCCATCGACGGGGATCCGCCGGCCGCCATGCGTTATACGGAAGTGCGCATGATGCGGTTGGCCCATCATATGATGGATGATCTCGAAAAGGAGACGGTGGACTTTGTTCCCAACTATGATGAAACCCTGCTGGAACCCAATGTTCTGCCGACCAAAATTCCCAGCTTGCTGATCAACGGTTCCGCCGGTATCGCCGTCGGTATGGCGACCAATATCCCGCCCCATAACCTGTGTGAGGTCATCGACGGGGCCGTGGCACTCATCGATACGCCCGAGCTTTCGGTGACTGAATTGATGGACATCATCCCGGGACCGGATTTTCCGACCGGTGGCACCATTTACGGGCTAAACGGTATTCGCGAAGCCTATGAAACCGGGCGTGGCATCATGCGCGTACGGGCCAAGGTGGCGGTGGAAACGACCAAACAGGATGGGGCCGAAACCATTGTCGTGTCGGAACTGCCCTACCAGGTCAACAAGGCCCGTCTGGTGGAAAAGATCGCCGAACTGGTTCGGCACAAAACCATCGAGGGTATTCGTTTTGTGCGGGACGAATCGGACAAGGACGGCATGCGAATTGCCATCGGTTTGAAGAAAGACCAGTTTGCCGATGTGATCATCAATCAACTCTACAAGCACACCCGCATGGAAAACAGTTTCGGGGTCATTTTCCTGGCGATCGTGGACAACCGCCCCGAACTGCTGAACCTCAAGGGCATGCTGCAGCATTTCATTCGGCACCGCAAGGAAATCGTGGTCCGCCGGACGCGGTACGACCTCAGGAAAGCGGAAGAGAAAGCCCACATCCTGGAGGGCTACAAAATCGCCCTGGACAATCTCGATGCCGTCGTGGCCATGATCCGCCAATCCAAATCACCGGCGGAGGCCAAGGAGCGTTTGATGACGGCCTTTGAACTGAGCGCTATCCAGGCTCAGGCGATATTGGACCTCCGGCTGCAACGATTGACCGCCATGGAACGGGACAAGATTATAGACGATTACAACAATACCCTCAAAGATATTGCTTACTACAACGAGGTTCTGTCCAGCGAACGCATGGTGCTTGACATTATCAAGAACGAGTTGATGGAAATTCGTGAGGGCTACGGGGATGCGCGCCGTTCTGAAATCGTGGCCACATCACGGGAAATCACCCTCGAAGACATGATTGTCGAGGAGGATATGGTGGTAACCGTGTCCCAGCGGGGATACATCAAGCGGGCGCCCCTGAGTCTTTATCACAGCCAGCAGCGCGGCGGTAAAGGCAAGACCGCCATGGGGACGAAAAGCGAAGATTTTGTCAAACACCTCTTTGTGGCATCGACCCATCATACGTTTTTGTTTTTCACCAATCTCGGCAGGGTCTACTGGCGCAAGGTTTACGAAATTCCTCAGGCCGGCCGGACCGGCATCGGCAAGGCCATCGTCAACCTGATGAATTTCGATAAAGATGAGCGCTTGACAACCGTTCTTGCCGTGCCCCGTTTTGAGCCGGGACATTTCATTTTGATGGCCACCAAAAACGGCATTATCAAGAAAACCGACCTGATGGCCTACAGCCGTCCGCGAGCTGGGGGGATCATCGCCCTCAACCTGATGCCGGGCGACGAATTGATCAGCACCCGCATCACCGATGGCACGCTTAACGTTTTTCTGGGAACGGCGAATGGAAAAGCCATTCGTTTTCACGAAACCGATGTTCGTCCCGCCGGCCGCATTGCACGTGGTGTGCGCGGTATCAATCGGGGGGCCGGTGATCAGGTGGTGGGCATGGAAGTTCTTTCCCATGGCCAGACCGTGATTTCGGTCACGGAAAACGGCTATGGCAAGCGTACCTCCATCGATGAATATCCCGTACAGAAACGTGGCGGCAAAGGGGTTATCACCATCAAGACCAACGCCCGTAATGGGCAGGTGGTGAATATCCTGCTGGTGGGTGAAGATGACGACTTGATGCTGATCACCAACTCCGGCAAACTGATCCGTATGGCCACCGGCGGCATTTCGGTTATCGGACGCAACACTCAGGGCGTTAAACTGATCGAAATATCATCGGATGAACGCGTCATCGGTGCTGCTCGCCTGGAGGAAAAAGAAGAGGACTAGCTCTATGGAAACGGTGGTTGAACAGGACCTGAAAATCGGTGTGGTCGGTGCCGGCAGCTGGGGTACGGCATTGGCCAATCTGCTGGGCTGCAAGGGATATCCGCTGGATTGGTGGGTGTTCGAGCAAGACGTCTGCCGGCAGATCGCCAAGCAGCGTGAAAACAAGGTTTTCCTGCCGGGCGTCACCCTGTCTCCCAATCTGCATCCCAGCAATGACCTGCAAGCGGTGGTGAGCGACAAGGATCTTGTATTGGTGGTCGTTCCCTCCCATGTCATGCGGGAAACCACACGTCAGATGGCGGCGGCCATCGGCGCCGACACGATCGTGGTTTCCGCCTCCAAGGGTATTGAAAACAAAACACACCTGACCATGTCCGGTGTCATCGGTGAGACGCTTACGGGGCTTTCGGCCGACAACCTGGCGGTTTTATCCGGACCGAGCTTTGCCCGGGAAGTGGCCCGCAAATCCCCCACGGTGGTGACCGTCGCCAGTCAAAACCTGTCCACCGCCGAAAAAGTCCAGCATGTATTTGCCACACCTTATTTCCGGGTTTATTCCAATCAGGACATGATCGGGGTGGAACTCGGCGGAGCGGTCAAAAACGTCATCGCCATCGCCGCCGGCGTTATCGACGGCCTGGGGCTCGGATTGAACACCCGCGCCGCCCTGATTACCCGCGGGCTGGCGGAAATCCAGCGCCTTGGGAAGCGGCTGGGCGCGGACCAGCGGACCCTGGCCGGCATTGCCGGTGTCGGCGACCTGATTTTGACATGCACGGGCGATCTCAGCCGCAACCATACGGTGGGCAAAAAGATCGGCGAGGGGCTCCATCTCAAGGAAATCCTGGCGGAGATGCGGATGGTGGCGGAGGGGGTCAAAACCGCCAAGTCGGTTTACAATCTGTCCCGCAAGGTCGATGTGGAGATGCCCATCTGTCATGAAATGTACCATATTTTGTATGAAGACGCCTCGCCCCAGGAGGCTGTTTACCGGTTGATGACCCGCGATCTGAAACAGGAGCTTGAATGATCCCTGGTCTTCGGCACAAATGGATAATGACGGACCATGGCCGAAAAAAAAACCACCCGGCAACCGGCAGAAGGCCATCGGCGTCGTCTGCGGGAAAAATTTTTAACCGCGGGCCTGAAAGGATTCCATGACTACGAGGTTCTGGAACTCCTGCTGACCCTGGGCACTCCCCGTAAGGACTGCAAACCGGCGGCCAAAGCCGCCCTGGAGCGCTTTGGCACCCTTGCCGCGGTTTTGGAAGCATCCCCGCGGGAACTTTGCGAAGTCGACGGCATCGGCCCCCACAACCTTTTTGGCATCAAGCTGATCCCCGCGGTTTGTGAACGCTTCCTTGAAAACCGTCTTCGCTCAGAGCCGATCGTACACAATTCACAGGCCTTGTTCGATTATCTCCACCAGAGCATGCAGGACAAAAAGCGTGAGCAATTCAAAGTGCTTTTCCTGGATGCCAAAAATCGGGTGCTTGCCATTAAGACCCTTTTCGAGGGCACATTGACCTCCAGCAGCGTCTATCCGCGAGAGGTGGTGCGTGCGGCGCTTGACCATCACGCCGCCGCGCTTATTTTCGCCCATAACCATCCTTCCGGCGACCCCCGACCCTCTCCGGAGGACACGGCATTGACCCGTAAGCTGATCATGGCCTGCCGCACGGTGGACTTGACGGTGCATGAGCATATTATTGTGGGCCGGGGAGACTATTTCAGCTATGCCGACAGCGGGAAAATAGCCGCCATGACAAACGTGGCGGAACAGGTGTCCGTCGATGCCGATTGATCGGCCGAAGATCAAAAAAATCATGCCGCCGTAAGCCTGCAACGACGGCATGACCCATGACCACAGCAAGCCCTCTGGGGGGCGGCGTTTTAAGGGGGGTGTGATGGACGATGCAACAGGGGCGCCATTAAACGTCAACAGGATGCAGCCGAATGACCCGTGAAGAACGACCTTATTGTTTTGGCAAACTGGATTGTGTTTTTCCCATGGGACCCGATGGCCTGCGGGAAACGCCGGAATCATGCATGGTTTGCTACTGTAAGACGGAATGTCTGCGTGCGGCGATGCAGACGAACGACGCTGTTCAGGTGAAAGAAGAGAAAGTCGATCGGGCTTATGCGGCCGGTATGATGGGGTTTCTGGAACGGTGGTCGCGCAAGAAAGCCCTGCATCACCAACGAAAGCAACCGTCAAATCCTGACACCGATACCGATGGCTGAGCCATGCATACGGCAGGGCTCATCCCGGAGGGCTTCTGATATGAGAGGTCCGCACCAAGGCCGCCAATCAACCGATACACCCAATCGTCAAACTTCTGCCCGCTACCGCGCCTTGCGCTTGACTGCTTTGATCGTCACCCTGCTGCTTACGGGATTGCTGGTGTTCGTGTTTCGGGATTCCCTGACAAATTGGCTCAGCCAAGGGTATCAACTGCTGATCGACCGCGAGAAGACCGAAGCCTTCATCAATCGTTCCGGACACTGGGCGCCTTTGGTTTTCATGACCGTTCAGTTGCTGCAGGTTATTCTGGCGCCTATCCCCGGGGAAGCCACCGGATTTGTCGGCGGGTATCTTTTCGGTGCGGCCCAGGGTTTTGCTTATTCCAGCCTCAGTTTAGCCGTTGGATCATGGATCAATTTCATGATTGGGCGGTTTCTCGGAAAACGATGGGTGCGCCGGATCATACCGGTGGAGAAACGTGCGCGAATGGATCGGGCCATCACGCATCAGGGGGTCCTGGTGGTTTTGCTCCTCTTTGTCTTCCCGGGGTTTCCCAAAGACTATTTGTGCCTGTTCCTGGGTATTACCGCCATGCCGCTGAAACTCTTTCTTATCATGGCGACGTTTGGCAGGATGCCCGGCACCCTCATGTTGAGTCTGCAGGGTGCCATGCTTTTCGAACGCATGTACGGTTTGTTTGCCATTATTCTTGGCATTTGCGGTCTGGGTATGCTTCTGGCTTACCGTTATCGGGAACGACTTTATCACTGGATTGAAAAAATGGACGTTTCCAACTCCTCCGACCGTTGACCTCCTATCAAAATAATGGTATTGATAGCAGTACGTTATCCTTGCCAGTCATTACGTTTTCCATCACATGACGACAATTGCGGAACGGATCCTTCTTTCTTGGGCCCGGATGCTCCTTCCACAAGACGGGTGAGTCCATTGACCTTTTGGAAAGTCAGAGAAGAGCTTAGCGGAGAAAATCGGTTAAGACGTTCCTACTACGAACTCCTGCGTGATGAGGTGGATGCGCTGATGCTGCAATACGCACTCATTGATTCGTATACGCGTTTTCAGTGCAGCAAGGTGCCATTTCCTTTTGTCGAAAAAAGAGAATTGAAACCGCGGGCCAGGATTCCCGACGTGGAATATGAATGTCAAAATGCCTTCCTGGTCATGTTTGTGGAAGATACGATACCACCGGAGCACAAGAAATATATCCGGTTTTTCGATCTCAACAAAACCACCAAGGCCAACCTTCTGACTTCCAAAACACTGCCGCTGTCCAATAAATTTGACCGCAACCAGAAGTATTTGGAATCCCTCCAGTTCCCGTCTTTCATCAAGACCCTTTTGCCCGTGGATTACGCGCTCCTGATTCAGCGCGATCCCGCCAGCAAGGCCCGCAACCGATACAGTCTGACGCATTTTCATGTCAGGGTTGACTGGCCCATCATCGAAGCTGCGGAAAGCCTGGCCCGAGACCTGCGCTATATTTCCAAGGATATTTTTGAACGCGGTGACAAATACGCCGAAGATCTGCAAAAAAAATTTTTTGAATTTTACGGTTTACCGCTTATGGCGGGTGGCCGCCGCACCGCCGCCATTGTCGCCGCTCAGTATTTGCGAAAATTGGCCTGTATTTCGACAGTATATGCGGGAAGCAGCGAAACACGCGGCCTGATCCGGATTTCCGAACGCGGGGTATCCAAAGCCGTTTTGATGCAGTTGACCCGGGACGAAATGCAAAGCCTGGCGGCCGCCAACCATATTTCCCTGCAGACGTTTACGAAGAACTATGTGGTTTTCCGAACCCGCAGCGAAAGCGTCTGTATTTTCCAGGCCACCTATCTGCCGACCGATCAGGCCCGTCCCCCCGACGACGGTAAATTGAGGGAGATCAAACCCGATTTGTCGTGGCTGACGGTCACCGGTCAGCACATTCTGCCCAAACCCGGGGTCTGGAAGTATCCCCCTCTGCCGTATAACATCATTTATTCCTGACGAATGCCGTTCGGCATTCCCCCGCCGAACCGGACGGTTTCCCGGGCAGACGCTGTCTTGACGCTGAACCGTCACGGGTGTATTGTCCTCCCTTGTGCAATAAATCAAGGAGTGAATCACCATGAGCGATCCCCACGACCACGACCATCACCACGACCATCACCACGATCATGGGCACACCCATCACCATGACCATGGGCAGGCCCACGACCATGCCGACGGGAATCTCACCGAAACCCAGAAAATAGGCAAGCTTCTCCAGCACTGGATCAAGCACAATGATGATCATGCCGCCAATTACACCGATTGGGCACAGAAAGCCGATAGCCTGGGGTTGACCGTTACGGCCGAACGCCTGCGCGCGGCAGCGGATTTGACCCAGGCGGTCAGCAGGGAGTTTGCGGCCGCTGCAGATGCGATCAACGACTAACCCGAATATTTCACGGGTCAGACGAAAACCGATCTAGGCCCTACGAGCGGTAGCCATCGCCATGGGCCTTTCGGCTGCATCGGGCGGTTGGTCGTTGCCTAAACGTCGAATGCCTCCCACGCAAAAACGGTTTCCTCAAGCAGTTTTTGACCGATTCGGGACGAAACGACGGTGTCGTGGTGGTGGATATCGAGCAGCACCCCGGAAAGCCCGGCGGAAGCCAGCATGATCAAAAAGGTTTGCTCGATCCGGCGTTTGGCCTTTGGCGGGCCCTTGCCGGTGGTCAGATTGGACAGCCCCGCCACCGTTCGCACCGGAAAATCAAGCAACTCCGGCAGGCGACGGACAATTTCCAGAAGATCGCGATTGCGCTGGAGGCCGTCCGACCAGATCAGGGGCGCGACCACCGGATCGATAATCAATTGATCGGGCCGTAATCCGGCAGCGGATACCTGTTGAAAAAGGGACAGGGCGAGGGCCATGCGGTCATCCAGGGCCTGTGGCATCTGACTGTGTTCATCCAGAAGATAGCCGACGACCTCCACATCATAGGCGATGGCCAGCGGCAGAATGGCTTCCAGCTTCTGCGGCTCCAGCGAGATGCCGTTGATGATGGCAACTTTGCGATTGGCCGCGAGGCCGGCTTGCATGGCGGCAGGGTTGGCCGTGTCGATCAGGATGGGCAACTCCGTTGCGGATTGCACGGCCTCCATGCAGAACGCCATATCCCGGGCGGCGTTGCGCCCCAGTGGCCCGGTATTCAAGTCGATGGCTTCGGCACCGGCGGATTCCAGTTCCCGGACCATGCACTGGAGCGGGACAGGGTCATGCTCCCGTATCGCTGTGGCAATGGATTGACGGGTTATCTGTAAATTATCGGCGATGAGTCGCATGGCAGGTAGCTCTCCCGGTCAGCGGACGGGGGTTAGACCCCAATATTTCACGCGTTCACGCTGTTCATTGTATCCCACTAAAATCATACCGTGGATAGCGCTTATCCTTATGAATAGTTGCACAAAAATCATTGGGTAGAAAAATTTCCGGGAATATTCGGGTTAGCGCTGGCGGGAGCCCGGAGAAGGGGCGTCGCGTCGGCGGATCACATCATCGGGCTGCCAGTCTCCCCGCAATTCCATTTGAACCTGATGCCCGGCATGGGCGACCTCGATCGGTTCTCCATCGAGGTTCACCATGGGGGCAATGACCCGGCGCTGGATTGGCTGGAACGGTGACAATATTTCAACGTTCTCACCGGACTCCAGGCGGTTGCGAACATCCACCACAACCTTCCCGGGAGCCGGAACGGATACGATTTTGCCCACCAGGCGGTGTTCATATGCCTTGCGGGTCAACGCCAGGTTCGGTTCCGTCTGGGAGGGGTCTCCCATGTAGAATCCCGTACAGTAGCCGCGTTGATTGACGCTCTCCAGAAGATCCGTCCAGTCCTGTTTTACAACGTAGCTGCCCGGGTTGCGGTAATAGGTGTCGATGGCTTCCCGATAAGCTTTGACCGTGGAGGCGACGTAGTGGATGCCCTTCATGCGCCCCTCAATTTTCAGGGCGGTCACTCCGCTTTCGATAAGGGCCGGGATATGGTCGATCATGCAGAGGTCACGCGCGTTGAAGATATAGGTGCCGCGGGCGTCTTCAAGGACAGGCATGTACTGACCCGGTCGTTTTTCTTCGACAACGGCATAGTTCCAGCGGCAGGGGTGGGCGCAGCGGCCCCGGTTGCTGTCGCGGCCGGCCAGAAAGCTGCTGAGCAGGCAGCGACCGGAATAGGCCATACACATGGCGCCATGAACGAACACTTCGACGGCAATACGGCCTTTGGCCGTAATCTCTTTTATCTCCGGCAGGCTCAGTTCGCGTGCGGCGATGATGCGATCGGCACCTAACTGGTGCCAGAAATTGGCCGTGGCATAATTGGTGGTATTGGTCTGGGTGCTGATGTGAAGCGGGATGTCCGGGACTAGTTCCCTGGCGGCCACGAAAATGGCGGGATCCGCAACGATGAGGGCATCCGGTCGGATTTTCCCAAGTCGTTTGAGATACTGGCGCAACGCATCCTGTTCGTGGTTGCGTGAATAGATATTACAGGCGACATAGATTTTTACACCTTGGGAACGGCCAAGGGAAACCGCCGCTTCGAGTTCATCCATACTGAAATTCCCGGAGAAATTACGTAGGCTGAAATGCTGACCGGAAAGATAAACGGCGTCAGCTCCGAAATGGATGGCGGTTTTCAACTTTTCAAAATTACCGGCCGGGGCCAGCAATTCGACGGGGTGCATCGAGGCGGTCATTATTTGGCTCGCAGCATTTCCAATGTTGGCGTTTACCTTAAAAGCGGTTTCCATATAAGCTATATCCGGCCGGTATGCAACGGCTTGACTTTAAAATCCTACGCAGTATCGTAAGGTCATCCATTATCGTAATCGAGGGATAACCGAAATGACACTTCAGGGGCAGATTAAGGAAGATTTGAAAGCGGCCATGAAAAATCAGGATGCCGCGAAAAAAGAGGCTTTGCGGGTGGTCATTGGCGAGTTTGGCAGGCTTGCCGCGAAAGAACTTTCGGATGAGGACGTATTGCAGGTTCTGAAAAAATTGATCAAATCCGAAAAAGAAGTCATGCGCCAGCAGGGCCAACAGGAGGCCTCGCCCTACATGAAGGTTCTGGAAACTTATCTGCCGGCCATGGCATCGGAAACCGAGATTGCCGAATGGATTCGGGCCAACATCGACTTGCAGAGCTACAAGAACAAAATGCAGGCCATGGGCGATATCATGCGTCACTTCGGCAGCAGCGCGGACGGCAATACCGTAAAGAAAGTCCTTCAGGATCTGCCCTGAAGAAAATCAGGGCGTCCGGAACGTTAACCTCACGCCTGGAAATAGAATCCCATCGAGGTTAACTTCAAGAAGCCATCTCAACATTAGGATTTTCGTTCGAGATCAAGGCGGGAGCGGGTATTCCCGTAAAGCGGGACTTCCCATCTGATTGAGCCTTCAACGGTGGGTGCAATCCGCATAGGCGCCCCGAAGGAAGTACCCTTGGGGTACATACTCAAGTATGTCGAGGACTTGAGACGAGGGCACAACGCCGATATCGGGCGAAAAGACTTTTTTGAGATCGCTTCTAGTCGTTTTCCGGGAAGAGTGTGGATGCCGCCGATCCGCCGGAACGTGATCTGCGGGATTGCTCTTCGTCTCCTGAGGCCTTTTCCGTGGAAGCGTCTCCCTGTGTGTCATCCGGGGCAGCAGGACTTCTCTCGCCTTGTCCGCCGGATGCTGAAGATCGGCCGCTTTGGGAGGAAAGCCGACCACCCAGGGGATCCTGTGTGGGCATTGTTCCGGTTGCCGATCCGGACCCGGATGATGATTTGAAGGCACCTTGACGTTTCATTCGAAAATAGCGCTCGGGATCGGCGTTGAGCAGCGCCAGCTGCTCCTTCAACGGCGCGAGTTGGGCATCTTTCATACCTTGGGTATACGTTTTCGACATGGACCGGCCTTCGATACGCTTAATCTCGGCTTCCAGGCGTTGGCGTTCTATTTCCACTTTGGCAGCCAAGCGTTCGTCAACCTGTTCTTCACCACCGGAACCCGGAGCCGTTTGCCCGGCTTCTTTATCCAGGGGGGCGGTTGGCGATTTTTTCCGGTCGGAATCCGGTTCGGATTCACCAATTGATGCCGAAGGTTCGGGGGCGGATGATTCTTCAGGGCGAACGTCCGCTTCTTGAACGCTGTCGGGGATGCCGGTATTGCTAAAATGGCGGACACCGTTTTCATCCGTCCAGAAATAAACCGACCCGGCGTACAATTGCCCCGCCAAGAATAAAGACAATGCAACAATGACATAAACCCACTTGGTGTTCATTGGAACCTCCCGCCATATGATGGTTGGGAATGCGTGTCTGAAGGGTACACCACTAAATTAGCAGTTATGATAACAAAATCAAGAGACAAACGATTGCCAGAAATTTTCTGATCACGAAGGTGATGCCGCTATGAATCTCAGGGAGGCCTTCCGGGAAAGCATGCGCGTCCTCTACAACGAAAGCGGGCGAACGGAACAGACGACCGGCGACAGCGTTGCCTATTGGCGTGATCGCATTATCGATGTCATTTACCGGACAGTGGCCCTTTTGGGCGGAATTGCCTACCTCCCGAGCGTCTATTTGTCTGTGATCGAGGAGATATGGTGGCTGGCTATTTTTAACACGGCCGGCTATGCGTGGTTTGTCTGGGCCGCTTTTTCAAAACGGATCACATTTGTCCTTCGGGCGGCATGCCTGATAGCCTTTATCTACATCCTGGGCCTGGCTCTCCTGATTCAACTCGGACCTTTTGCGGCCGGACCGATCTGGCTTTTTACCTTTCCCGTAATGACCAGCCTTTTGTTTGGGTTAGGACCGGCGGTGGGTGCTTTGGCGCTTAACGCAACAACGGTTGTCATGTTCGGTGTGGCGCTGATGGCCGAGTGGGTCACGCTACAATCCCTGCCGTACAACATGGTGAACAAATGGTGGGTGATCGGAGCCAACTTTCTTCTTCTGGATACGGTGGTCACGTTGTCCATTGCCGTTTTGCTGAGGGGTCTCAAATCTTTGCTGAAACAGCAGCAAGCAACCCGGCGTTCGCTTGAAGAAAAACATCATGAGCTGCAGAGCGCCAATGAAAACTTGAGGCAGGAATTTGCCGAAAGGCGCCGGGCGGAAGCCGAGATCAAACGGTCCCATGAAATCCTGGTGACGGTTTTGGACAGCATCGATGCCGACGTTTTTGTCGCCGATATCGAAACCCATGAAGTGTTGTTGATGAACCGGCATATGCAGGAAAGCTATGGCGGTGACTACACGGGCAAGAAGTGCTGGGAAGCATTTCAGGGGCGGCTTCGACCCTGTGAAACCTGTCAAAGTGCCGCCATTGTCGACGCTTCCGGAGAAGCGACCGGGTTGTACGTGTGGGAAGGTGAAAATCCGGTAACCGGTCGACGGTATTTGCATTTCGACCGCGCCATCGACTGGATCGACGAACGCCTGGTGCGGTTGCAAATCGCAATGGATATAACGGATCTGACCCGGATTCAGGAAGAAAAGCTTGAACTGGAGACCCAATTGCGCCAGGCCCAGAAAATGGAAGCCATCGGAACCTTGGCCGGCGGAATTGCCCATGACTTCAACAATATCTTGGCGGCGATTTTAGGTTTTGCCGAAATCGCTATGGAGGATTATCGCGGCCAGCCCCCTATCAATGGTTATTTAGGGGAGATTCTCAAAGCCGCTCATCGTGCCAAGGAACTCACCCAGCAAATTTTGACCTTTAGCCGGCAGGCCGCGGTCGCGCCGAAACCCGTCCGGATCAGCAGTATCGTTCGGGATGCGGTCAAACTGCTCCGCGCTTCTATTCCCACCACCATTACCATTCACGAAGAACTGCATTCCCATGCCACGGTGATGGCCGATCCGACCCAACTGCACCAGGTGGTCATGAACTTGGCCACCAATGCCGCCCATGCTATGGATCCCGGCGGCGGCAGCTTGACGATTTCTTTGGAGGACGTTGAACTCGAAGAGCACCGGAAGAAAGCGGCCGGCTTAATCGCCGACGGACCGTTTTTGCAACTGACCGTCAGGGATACCGGCAATGGAATCGAGGAAGCGTTGTTAGACCGTATTTTTGATCCCTATTTTACCACCAAGGGCAAGGGCAAAGGCACGGGGATGGGCTTGTCCGTCGTGCATGGTATTGTCAAGAGTTGTGGGGGGCATATTCAGGTGGACAGCACGCCGGGTCAGGGCACGGATTTCAATATTATCTTTCCGGCTAAAAAAATTGCTGAAATCGAACCCGCCGAACGGGTCGCCAACGATGCCACTACCGGAAACCGCGAAACGATATTGGTGGTGGACGACGAACCCCAGATCGCCCATGTCCTGAAGTTGATGCTGGAGTCTTTCGACTACCATGTGATCGCCCATACCCGCAGCCGTGATGCCCTGCAGGCGTTTGAAGAAGGCCCCCACCAGTTCGATCTGGTCATTACCGATATGACCATGCCGGAACTCACCGGAGAGGAACTTGCAATGGCTCTGCGCCAAATAGTTCCGGATATCCCAATCATTCTCTGCACGGGGTTCAATGAGCATATCAATGAGGAACGGGCGCGACAAATCGGCATTCCGTACTTCATCTATAAGCCGGTCGGGCGGAGCGTGCTGGCGGATGTCGTTAAGCGTGCCCTGGAGACGTAAGATTGCGTGCCCGGCGACTTGGGGAAAGCAAGCGGGAACCGGCCGGGATCACCGATTCCCGCTCAAAGGCTTTAAAGGCAGGCCTGGTTGTCGGAGAATCGCCAGTCCTCCATAATTTCTACCCTGAATATTTCATGAAATATTCGGGCTGAGCCCCTCGAGGCTGCTATTTGAGGCCGACCACTTGAACTTCCACCCGCCGGTTCTGGGCGCGTCCCTCCGGAGTGGCATTGTCGGCAATCGGGTTGATCATGCCGTACCATTGAATAACGATCCGTTCGCGCGGAATCTGAAATTCATCCATGAGGTATTGCGCCACCCGAAAGGCCCGACGGCGGGACAGATGCAGGTTGTAGTCCTCCGCACCGGTCCCATCCGTAAATCCCTCCAGCAGGACATCGGCCTGGGGGTTGGCCTTTAAAAGTTCCCCCAGTGCCTGAAGGCGCTCGCGGTCTTCCGTGCGGATGTTGGGTTCGTCGAAATTAAACGTGATATTCTGGACCGTGACTTCGGTCACTTGGGTTTCTGTTTTGGGCGTAACAAAAGCGACTGATCGGACCGTATACAGGGCGCCTGTGGTACGGTAGGGGTGACCGAGCAGCCATTCGAAGGGGATCACCCGTGAACGGGGGTTGACGCCCACCAGGCGCCGCAGCATCTGGACATTCTGGTCGCGTTCGGCCGTGCTCATGACATAGAAGGAAACGTCATACTTGGCCGAGAGGGCCTTGACCACCTCCAGGGGACGTTTTTTGGAAACCGGCAGCTTGAAAGTGCCGTCGGAAAACAGAAAAACCACGGTCCGGCCGGAAACTTTAGCCAGGATGGGGTCGAGTTTTTCCAGACCTTCAACCAGGGGGGTCGGCTGGCCCTTGAAGGAACCGGCGGTTTGCGTATCAGGCAAACTGTCGATGGCAGCGCCAAATTTGTCTTTGTCGTAAGGCTGCATTTCATAAAACACTTGCCAGGGGGTGTACAGATACAGGCCGGCATTGAATCCCAGGTCCGGCATAAGGGTGTTTTTTTCCTTCAGGGCCTTTTCGGCGGCCTGGATCATGGTCATGCCGGTGTCGCCGTAGGGACGCCCCATGCTGCCGGAGGCATCGTACATGATGATGAAGTTGTCGGCCGTGCGGATGTATTTGTCCACGATGACCATGTCGACCCCGGTGACAACCTCTTCGGTTTTGACTTCGACCGCCTGGGCCGTGCCTATTGCCAGTGCCAACAAGATTATCGCCAGAAGGCCGTAAAGGGTTTTGTTGCGTAATGCCATTGAATGCTCCTTTCCTTCTTTCCGTTGTTAAAAGATGCGTTTCAATTTCCCGACTGAATTGGGTCCCGGTTGCAGGGCACGTGCATCCGCGATAATCGTCACGGACCCAATCGCAAACCGGTCAGTTGCCATTCTGCAGAAAATTATAGGGAATGCGGCGTGCTTCCGGGGTGCACGTATAAGCTCGAGTGTCGTGAGCAAGCATTTTTATGCACGCATCGAATCGGACGGCCGCACCCGAAAAAACACGGCGTATAACGCGGGAACCAGCCCCAGGGTCAACAGCGTACCAAAAATCAGACCGGCGCCCAGGATCACCGCCATGGCATAAAAGAGCGGATCCACGGAAATGATCAGAGGCATGACCCCCAATACGGTGGTCACGGTGGTCATCAGGATCGGCCGGAACCGGGATATGGCGGCCGTCATGATCGCATCGTAAGGTTCCGCGCCGGACTTGCGTTCCGAATCGATCTTGTCGATCAAAACGATGCCGTTGTTGATGATGACACCGGCCAGACTGAGCAGCCCCAGCATACCGAAGAAATCAAAGGGGGCGCGCATGATGACCAGCCCTAAGAAGGCCCCGGTGAAGGCCAGGGGAATGGTCAGGAAAATAATGGCCGGGCGCCGGAACGAATTGAACTGCCATATCAGCAGCACAACGATGCCGAAGATACAGGTCGGCAGAAAACGGGTCAGCTTGCCCATGGTCTCTTCACGGGATTCGATTTCACCGCCCACTTTCCAGCGGTAGCCCTCGCCCAGATCCAGGGCGGCAATCATGGGCTTGACGGCCTCCAGCAGTTCTTCGGCCTTGAGGGTCTCATGTTTGGCTTCCACCGTCAGGGTGCGCTCCTGATTGCGTCGGGCAATGCGGTTGAAATCCCATTCCGCGCGGATGTCTGCGATCTGGGTGAGGGGCACACGATTGCCGGTCGTCCGGGAGCCGACGCTGAGATTCCAAAGGTCGTTTAGGGTTTCGCGCTCCTCGGCCATGGAGCGGGCCATTACCGGGATGGCCAGATCGCCTTCCCGGTATTCGGTGACTTTGAGGCCGTCCATGTGGCCCTGCAACGACAAAGCAATGTCCTCGGACGTCACCCCGGCGCGCCGGGCCCGGGTCTGGTCCACCAGAATGCGAACCTTGAAGACTTTGTTCCACCAGTTGCTGCGCACATCCAAGCTGCCGGGCAGGGCTTTGACGGCCGCGGTCAGCTGGTTGCCTTTGGCGTATAGTGTTTCAGGATCCAGGCCTTTCAGGCGAATTTCGAGAAAGCCGGGTTCTTCCGAACCCATCCACATGCGTTTGACCCGCCCATTCGCGCCGGGAATGTGGTCGGCGATATAGGTGCGCGTTTTTCCCACCAGCGGCGGTACCTGGTCGGGGGTTTCGGTATTCACCACCAGAAAGGCCACGTTGGGATCCGGGTCCACGGGGGACAATACCAGAAAGAAGCGGGGCCCCCCGGTACCGACATAGGCGATGGTGCTGGTGATTTCCGGATTCGTCTCATCGTCCGCCAGCCAGGCAGACAGTTGCTGAACCGCCTGATCGGTGGCGCCGATCCGGGTGCCGGCCGGCATGTCAAGGTAGACCAGGAACTGGTTGCGCTCGCTGGGGCCGAAGAATTCCTTGGTCAACAGGCTGCCCACGATACCGCCGATCACCAGGACCGCTGCCCCGGCGATCACCACCACATAGCGCATACGCAATATCAGGGTCAGCAGACCCCGATAGATCCGGTAGAATTTTCCGGCATAGGGGTCTTTTTCATCGGCCTGCTTGCTGCCGGTATTTTTCTTTGTGTCGACCTTCATGAACCAGAAACACATGCAGGGGGTCATGTACATGGACAGAAACCAGGAGGACAACAGCAGGATAATCACCACCATGGGCAGCGAATAGGCATATTCGCCGGTCTGACCGTCGATGAGCAGCATGGGAACGAAGGCCAGAATCGTAGTCAAGGAAGAAGTCAGCAGTGGGATGGCCAGGGTTTTACCGGAAGCCAGGCAGGCCTCCCGCTTGTCCTCGCCCCGTTCCATGCGGGAGCGGATGTCTTCGGCAATGACGATGCCGTTGTCTACCAGCATGCCTAACGCTATGATGGCCGAGGCAATGGACACCCGCTCCAGCTCGATACCGAAACCATACATGATGATCATGCCCAGCATCATGGTCAGGGGAACGAAGGACCCTACGATCATGCCGGTGCGCAATCCCAAAAACAGCATGACCACCACCAGTACGATGACGAGGGTCTGGTAGACATTGCTGAGCGCGCCGTTGACGGCCACTTCCACCAGGTCCGGCTGAAAGGTGGCGAACTCCATCACGTAGCCGATGGGCAGCTCGTCTTCCAGAGCCTTTACCTTGGCCGTGAGACGATGGCCGAAATCAACCGAGTTTACGCCGGGTGTGATGGATACGCTGATGACGATGGACGGGTGGCCATTGTAGTAGGCCAGGCTTTGGGGCGGGTCTTCATATCCCCTGACGACGGTGAGGATATCTTTCAATTTGATGGTCTGCTCGGTGTTGGGAATGGTGATGAGCAGATTCTCGATGTCCTCAATCTTGTTAAAGTTGCCGGTGGGCTCCACCACGATGTCCTGGCCGGCGGCGTCAATGCGGCCACTGGGTAGAACCACGTTTTGCTGAACCAGCGTGTTGTAGATATCCGTACCTTTGATGCCGAACTGATCCAGTTTGGTCGTGGAATAGTGCAGAAAAACCTGTTCTTCCTGAACCCCGTAAAGCTCGACTTTGCGAATGCCTTCGAGCTCATACAATCGGTCACGGATATCCCGGGCCACCAGCCGCATTTCGGCCATGCTGAAGCCGTCGGACCACAAGGCGATGGTGGCCACGGCCGTAAGGCCGAATTCGTCGTTGACAAAGGGACCGATGGTGCCCTCCGGCAGTTGCGGTTTGATATCCGACATCTTGTTGCGGACTTTCTGCCAGATGACGTCGAGGTTTTCATATTCGTCGCGGGTTTCGGCGTGGATGATGCACGAGCCGGTTTTGGAGTCAGACCAGATTTCATCGATTTCGGGCAAGGTGCGGATTTGTTCCTCCAGCTTGCGCGTGATCAGGTCCTCCATGTCGGCCGGTTCCATGCCGGGAAAAAAGGCCGTTACCACGATCTCGCGAATAACGATGGGGGGATCCTCCTGGCGCGGAAAATCCAGAAACTGCAGAAGGCCGAAGATGACAACCGTCACGATAAAAACGATGGTCAGGCGCTGGGTGTCGAGGGCAAAACGTGTAATAAGCGACATGGTTTATTATCCGTACCGTTTCATTTCATTGTTGTTGTCAGCTCGGGTTCCGCTATTGACCTTCAGCATCAGCGGGCTGCATCAGTTTGACCTTCTGGCCGTCTTCGAGGAAGCTGACACCGGCAATCGCAATAATTTCACCGCCTTCCAATCCTTCGGTAATCATGATCTGGTTGCCCACAACGGCGCCGAGCCCACGGACGGCCATGCGCTGGACCGTCGACGTTGCTTTGTCATAGACAAATACATAGCCCCGCTTGGGTTCGGCTCCGGGGGAGAGGGCGGATACGGGCACCAGGAACGCTTTCTGGAAACCGGCTTCGGTGATCTGGAAGGATAATTCGGCGGTCATGCCGGGTCGCAGATTGGGATCGCTTGTCAGGATGTTGACTTTTACCGGAAACGCGTTGGCCGACTCGGCCATGCGGCCGATCTCCGAAACGACGCCTTTGAAGACCTGACCCGGATCGCTGGGAAAGACGATATCGCAGCTTTGCCCCAGATAGATACCCTCGATATCCGTTTCCGGGATGCTGGTGGCCACGTCCATGGCGGCTTCGATAAAAACATCGAAGATCGGGTCGCCGCGTTTCACCTCGAAAAACGGCTCCACGTGACGCTTGGCGATCACGCCGTCGAAAGGGGCCTTCAATTCGGTTTTCTTCAGATCTCGCTTTGTCAGGTTTAACTGGCTTACCGCATAGCTGACATTCTCACGGGCGCTTTCAAAGGCGGCCTGGGCCTGGTCCACGGAGGACTGACTGACGGCCCCGGGGCTTTCTTCGTTTACCGTGCGATAGCGGTTGTATTCGGCCTCTTTTTCCGTCAGCTGCGCACGTGCCCGCCGCAAGTTGGCCTGGGCCGCTTCCACGTCCAGTTCGAAGGTCTGGGTGTCGAGGGTGGCGATCACCTGGTCTTTGGTGATTTCCTCGCCCACATCGACGTTGACATCCTTGACGTTGCCGGCTACCTCGAAACTCAGGCTGGATTTGTCCACCGGCTCCACCACACCGGAATACTTGCGCACCTGGCCGCTGGCCCTCTCCTCCACCGTAATGGTCTTGATGGCGCGGATACGCTCCACTGGTGCCGGCGGCTCCTTGCCGCAGGCCACCAAAAGCAAGGCCACACTGAGAGCAAGTATCAACTTTTTTGGCGTAATTCGCATTGAAGTAATCCTTTCCGCAGCAGAGATGTCGATTCTTATTCCCGGGCTGATCGTCACGACTTGCCGTCGGGCGCAGGGATTTTGTGGAGCGTCGCATACAGGACGGGCACCACCACCATGGTAAGCCCCGTTCCAAACGCCAGACCTGCCATAACCGTAACGGCCATACCGATCCAGAACGCATCCTGGAGCAGGGGAATGACGCCCAAGACAGTTGTGGCCGCCGCCAGTACCACCGGACGCAAACGTGACAAAGCGGCCCCGATGACAGCATCATAAGGCGTCTGCCCGGCTGCCAGAAGAATATTGACCTCGTCCAGCAGGACGATGGCGTTTTTAATCATCATGCCCACCAGGCTCATGGCCCCCAGAAGGGCCAGAAAGCCAAAGGGCACGTCAAAGGTCAGCAAGCCGATGGTGATGCCGATCACGGCGAAAGGGATCGTGAGCAGGATGACCAGCGGCGGACGGAAAGCGTTGAAAAGGGCCACGATGATAAACGCCATGACGGCCCCGGCCGGAATGACACCGGGAATCAGCGACGCCTGGGAATCCTCGGTGTCTTCGTATTCGCCGCCCCACGTCATGGTGTATTCCGGCGGCAGTTCGATCTGGTTGATCTGTTCCGCCACGTTGGCCATGAGGGTGGGGAATGTTTCCCCGAGGATCGGGTTGGCCTGGACCGTAATGGTCCGGCGACGGTCCCGGCGCCAGATCAACGGGTCTTCCCATGCCAGATCGAGTCCGTCGATCACCTGGGCGAGAGGGACCGTTGTGGTCCGGAGGTAGGGCTGAATCTGCAGGATATCGAAATTTTCAACATCCTGACGTTCTTTTTCCGTAAACCGGATGATGATGGGGATGAGATCGTCCTGCTCGCGATACAGCCCCACGCTCAACCCGTCGTAGGCGCGTTTGGTGCTGTTGCCGATGTCTTCACGGGTGACCGCCGCCCAGCGCGACCGCTCCTCGTTGTACAGAACGTCGATCCGCTGGACCCGCTGCCGCCAGTTCGTGCGGGCATAAGCTGTAACAGGATCATTTTCCAGAATGGCGACCGCCTGGCCGGCAATGTCCCGGAGCACGTCCGCATCGGCCACGGCCGGCCCGCTGATACGCAGCTCCAGTTTCCATGTGTTGCTGGGACCGACCCCGTACTGTCGAAGGGCCACCAGGGCCTGGGGATAGGTGTCGTCAAACCAGGGCTGTAAATCCTCAAGCAGGGGGATGACGTCCTTGTAATCGTGGACATTGACGATGAACTGGGCGTACGAGGCATACGGCAGCTCCGGCTCCACCGGCAGATAGAACCGCGGCGGCCCGGATCCGATAAACGTGCTTACCGCTGCCACCCGGTCGTCGTTTCGCAAATGAGCCTCGGCCCGCCGGATATCGCGGGCCACTTCTTCTATGCGCGTGCCTTCGGGCGCCCAGTAGTCGATCATGAATTTCGGCATGGACGAGTCCGGGAAAAACAACTGGCGCACCTGGCCGAAACCCACCAGGGCCATCACCAACACCCCGGCCATGCTGCCAAGAAACAGCAGGCGTTTGCCGATGGCCCAGCTGAGCAGGGTGCGAAATTGCTGAAAAAGTTTGCCGGCGTAAGGATCGTCATTTTCGCTTGTTTTGGGTGCCGGCAGCATGTCGATGCACTGCACCGGTGTGACCGTGACCGAAATCACCCAACTGGCCAGGAGCGAAATACCCACCACCTGGAAGAGGCTGCGGCAGTATTCGCCCGCCCCTTCCACCGAGGCAAAAATGGGGTAAAACGCCATCACGGCGATGACGGTGGCGCCCAAAAGCGGTATGGCCGGCTGGGAGGCGGCTTCGATAGCGGCCTGTTTACGGCCCATGCCGCGCTGCAGTCGCACGGACATTCCGTCGGCCACCACGATGGCATTGTCCACCATCATACCGAGCGCAATCACCAGGGCGCCAAGCGACATCCGCTGCAGATCGATTTCCCAGATGGCCATGAGGATGAAACTGGCCAGGATGGTTAAGATCAAGGCCGTCCCGATAATGAGCCCCATGCGCCAGCCCATGGCCAGGGTCAGAACGATCAGGACGATGGCAACGGCCTGGGCAAAATTGACCAGAAATCCGTTGACCGCTTCGGCCACGATGTCGGACTGCCAATGGACTTTAGACAATTCAATGCCCACCGGCAGATGGGGCATGATTTCATCCAGACGCTGATCGATCCTGCGCCCGACATCCACCACGTTGATACCGGCGCGATTGGTGATGGACAGACCGATGGCCGGTCTTCCATTGAACCGCATAAGGGTGAAGGGCGGCTCAAGGTATCCGCGCCTGATCTCACCGATATCCCCCAGGCGCACCAGTTCGCTCGTTCGGCTGGTTCCCATCCGACGGTTGACTTCCACCAGCAGGTTGGCCAGTTCATCGGCCAAGGAGGCCCGCACGTTCAGATTGGCGATATCTGTGGGATCCTTAAAGGTACCGGTCGGTGCAATCCGAAACCGCCGGGTCTGGTGGTCGACGCTGCCGGCGTCCACGACCATGTTCTGGCGGTTGAGGGTGGCGACGATGCTGGCATCGGTCAGGCCAAGTGAAGAAAGCTGGGTCTGGGAAATGTCGAAGTAAATGATTTTGTGCTGGATGCCCCAGAGATCCACACGGGCGACCCCTTCGACGACGCCGAGTTCTTTCTTGAGATCCTTGGCCCACCGCTCCATTTCGGCATACGTAAAACCATCGCCCACAAGTGCCAGTTGGAAGCCGAAGACATCGCCGAAATCATCGGAGATATCCGGCCGGCCGGCACCCGGCGGCAGCAGGTCTTCGATATCACGAACTTTGCGCCGCATCTCATCCCAAACCTGGGGCATTTGGTCCGACCAGTACTCCGATTTGATTTCCACTTTGACGAGGGAGAAGCCGGCCCTTGAGAAAGACTCGAGGTATTTGACCTGGGGGAGTTCCTGCAAGGCCAATTCGATGCGGTCGGTGATTTCGAGTTCAACTTCTTCCGGGCTGCCGCCCGGATAATCCGTTGTAATGACGGCGGTTTTAACGGTGTACTCCGGGTCCTCCAGTTGCCCCAGAGCAAAAAAACTGGCCATTCCCCCGACCACCAGCAGGAAGACGGTGAAATAGGTCACGTTGCGGTTTTTTATGGCGACCGCAGCGAGGTTCATGACGACGTCTCCTGGGGGGCAGGGGGCATGAACCGGATTTTCTGGCCTTCCCGTAAAAAATGGACGCCGGCGGTCGCAATCCATTCGCCGGCTTTGAGACCTTGGGATACCTGCACACCGGCATTGGTCAAGCTGTCGGTTTCGATCGCACGTCGGTGCACCGTCATGTTTTCTTCATCGATCACCCAGACGAAGGATTTGCCCTCCGCTTCGAAAACCGCCGATACCGGAATATTGAATCGGGTGGCATCCACCAGGGCGGCCGCGGGCCGTTTGCCACTGACGTTGGCCGCCATCCCCGGCAGAATTTCGATATCGTCCGGCTGATCCATAATAAGCGTGACAGGGTAGGTCCGTGTGGTCTGGGACGCTTCGGTGCCGATTTCCTTGATGCGGCCCGGAATCGTTTTATTCGGAAAGGCATCGAAGACGATTTTTACCTCGTCGATCAGCGGGGCCATCGATATCAGGCTTTCCGGCACATCCACGGTCATTTCTATCTGAGAGATATCCAACAGGCGAACCACTTCCTGCTTTGCTGCCACGCGCTGGAAATTTTCAACGAAAGTGGCCGCAATCACACCGTCGAAGGGGGCTACAATGTTGGCGTCTTCCAGGGCTTTCTGCTTGATCTTAAGGGCCGCCTGGGCCTGGTCGAGGCGCGCCTGGGCATCGGTCAATTCCTGTTTGGCCACGGCGTTGGCTTTCAGCGCTTCGGCAATGCGGTCGCGATAGGCCCGCGCGCGATTGCGTTCGGCAATGCTGGCGTTGATTTCATTTTGAAAGTCCCTGGGGTCCAGGCGGGCCAATAGCTGCCCCATCTTGACCTTGTCGCCCTTGTTGACCGGGCGCTCGATGACGATACCGGGCACCTCGAATCCCAGATTGACTTCTTCCACCGGCTCCGCTTTGCCTGGAAACGTGCGCTGCGTCAGCTCCTGATAATCACCGAGCTTGATCGCTTTAACCGGGCGGATATATTCCTTGGACGGTTCGGATCTGTCGCATCCCACGATCGAGAGGGTTGCTCCCGTTATCAGTAATAGCTTTATGATGATAAACATTCGCCGCATGGGTTTTTACCTTTATTTGTTCGGTCCAGAAAACCTGATCCTCTGTGCCAGGTCGGAGATAATTGGCTCCGCCGTAATCGTCGTCTATGAATTCAGGAGCCAGAATCCAGAAGTCAGAATAAGGTTTTCGCCTTCGGCGCATTCGATTTTTTTCAAAAGACGGAGCGAAGCGACATCAAAATCCTTCTGGCTCCTGAATTCTGTCTTCTGACGCCTATTGCTTCTCGTGATTGGAGCATCCCCCTTCCAGGGGGAACCCAAAGCCGGGTCCTGCGGGCCAGGATATATACTATTGCGATGGATCTTTCGGTCAGAAAATGGGTTCCCCGTTCATGGCGGCATCCTGGATTTCCACTTTAACCACCGCCGGATCCGGCTGCCAGCCGCCCCCCAGGGCCCGGTAGATGGCAATCAGGTTTTGGGTCACCAGCCCTACGCTGGCCACGTAGGCATCTTCCTGCTCCGCCAGGGAACGCTCCGAGTCGAGCACGTTCTGGAAATCGGTCAGACCGGATTTGTAAAGGACCTGCACCAGTTCCACCGATTTCTTGGCGGCGTTCACCGAGCGCAGCAGAGATTCCCGGCGTTTGGTTTCCTCGGTATAGGCCACGATGGCATTTTCCACTTCCTCCAGAGCCCCCAGCACCGTGTTTTCATAGCGGGCCAGGGCCTGCTCGGTGCGGGCATCTTCCGCCGCGATACGGTTGCGCACCCGGCCGCCGTCGAACATGTTCCAGCGAAAGGTGGGCCCGAAGCTCCATACGCGTTTGCGATAGTCGAAAAGATCCGAGGTGGCCAGATAGCCAAAATCGCCCAGAAGAAAAAAGCTTGGGTAAAGGTCGGCCGTGGCGATCCCGATGCGTTCACTCTGGGCTGCCAGCCGCCGTTCGGCACTGCGGATGTCCGGCCGCTGGCGTACCAGGTTGGCCGGCACACTGACCAGGACCTCTTCCGGGGGGTGCGGGATGAGCTTTGGGGGCGACAGATCAGCATAAAGGGCCCCGGGATTGTCACCGATTAAAACCCCCAGCCGGTGTACGGCGCGGGCCGCCTCCTGGCGCAGGGCCGGGATGAGCGACTCGGTGCGGGCCAGGTTGAGCTCGGCCTGGCGCACGTCCAGTTCCGGTGAAATCTCGGCCTTGAAGCGGGCCTGGGTAATATCGAGGGAACCGCGCTGGGTTTCCACATTGGTTTCGGTCACCTTGATGCGCTCCTGCAGGGTGCGCACATTTACATAGTTGCGGGCAATCTCGCTGTAGAGCAGCACCAGGATATCCCGGTAGTCCTCGATGGTCGCCTGGAAGTCGGCATCCGCCGAGGCGATGCTGCGGGAGATGCGGCCCCAGAAATCGATTTCCCAGGTGCCGCCCACCCCGGCACTGTAAACCCAGTCGGTCTGGTCGCCGTCGATGGGACTGACCGGACCGAAATCTTCGCTTTGGCGTTGTCGGGCAACATCGCCGCTCCCGTTGATGTCCGGGTAGCGTTCCCCCCGGGCGATGCCGCGGATGGCGCGGGCTTCCTTGATGCGGGCATAGGCTTCCCGCAGATCCAGATTGCCGTCCACGGCCCGGTCCATAATGCCGTCCAGGACAGGGTCGTTGAATATCTTCCACCAGGCCTGCAAGGAGGCTTCCCCGCTGGCCACCCCTTCCACCAGTTCCGATTGCCAGGCATCCGGGGCGCTGTAATCCGGTGGTTCGTAGTCGGGGCCCACGGCCAGGCAACCCTGCAGCAGAAAAAAGATCAGAACCGTCAGGACGTTCAGACCAAGGCCATGGTATGGTCGCCGATGGGTGCGCGATCGGTTGAAGCGACGAGGGGCAAAGAACATGGGCGCTCTCCTTTTGAAAAAGACGTCAGGCGGTGCCATCGGCTGAAAAACAGCCGGTCGATGGATTTGACCGACAGCGGTTCAGGTTTACGCCACCGCCATCCGGTTGACCATCATGAACGCCTTTAATTGCGTGTGCAGGACTTCGTAGGAAAAGTATTGCTGCCCCAGCTCATAATTGTGGTCCACCATGCGTTTGCACATGCGCTTGTCATTGAGGACCCAGCTGGTTTTCTGAACGGCCTCTTCAGTGACATAGCCGTCGATTTCGATCACCTGGAAGCCTTTGGGTTTAATGTCTTTGTGATAAATGGAATAGTTGTTCACCACGATGGGTTTGCGGAAGTAAATCGCTTCCAGGAAAGCGTTGCCGAACCCTTCGAAGGTGGACGGATAGGTCACCAGATCCGCATGGGGGTAGATGTCCTCCAGGGTGTAGATCTTGCGCCCGTCTTCGGTCGTGCCGCGGTGCTCGTTGATGATATCCGATACAAACAGTGTATTGACGCCCATGAGTTTGGAGTATTCGCGCAGGCGCTGCTCATAGTCCCAGCCCTCGTCGCCCGAGGCGTGTGAAATGACCAGACGCGCTTTACGTCCCAGACGGTGGACCAGTTCAATGGCATGCTCGATGCCTTTGCGCTGGACTACCCGCGTTGGCTGGAGGATCAGCAGCTCGTCGTTATCGAGGCCCAGGGCCTGGCGCACATCGGCGGCATAGGCGTCGGGAGGATCGGGCGGGTTGGCGAAGTCCATGACGTTCGGGCATACCAGGGAGGAAATTCCGGTGCGCAGGCTCAACTGGGCATCGGCATGGGAGTTGATGACCACGTGCCGGATGCTGGGAAGGTTGGGGGGGAACGCCAGACTCAGATAGTCGGCCACCGCGTTGTTGGTGAACCGGTCGCGTTCCCAGTAGAAATCGTGGTGATGGGCGATGGTGGGAATGCCCGTCTCCATGATGAATTCCGTAAGGGCCACCCCCAGGGGCAGGTTGAGGGGGATGGTCAGGGCATTCTCGATCAACAGTATGCTGATGTCAAATTGCGCCACAAATTTTTCCAGGTGATCCTTGAGTTGGTTTTTGACCTGGTGGAGTTTGTCGGTGGTGCGGCGCTGGCGGATTTCCACATCGAAACAGTTGGTGTAGATATCCTGGACGTCCGGATGGGTGAAATGGGCTTCTGCTACAAGGTAGCTCTGTTCCGGGGGCCGGTCCAGTTCGCCGGCCAGATAGAAACAGCGGAACGCCTCTTTTTCAAGAACGTCCGCCCATTTTTCGATTTCGAGGGAGACCCCATCCGTTCCGGCAATGCGGGTGGATATAATGCCGATGTTGCGGGATTGAAAACGCTTGCGGCGTTCTTCCATGGCATATTCCTTTCGCCGGAAAAAGCTAAAGCATATCTGATTTACGCCATATATATGTTGTGTCGGTAGACAGTTCAGCGCCGTTTCGTCCCCGGCCTAAGCTGGGGATGGTGCATAAGGGAAAGATGATCTTCAGTTCTGTAATGGTCGCGCTAGTGAAAAGGGGTATCGCGCCTGCGTCTGATCCCAGCGGTGTGACGGGCAGACGTCAGGCTATGCTCGGGTGTAAAACACATCGTGTTGCACCGGGTTGACGGTGCGTTTTCCGCTGTTGACCCTTCATACTAATGACATAAACGCCCGGATGCAACTATTTTATGATGACCGGGGGAACGTCAGGCCTCGAGGTCCAGGTAGCCACGAATGCCCTGCGCGTAGCGGGCCTGGAAAGCGGCATCGATTTTTTCAATGGGATTGGCGCCTAGAAAGGCAAGCAGGGCTTCAAGTTGCGCCTGACGCTCTTTCCGGTCTGTCAGGGCCTGGAGGGCGGCAATCTTTTCCTCGATCTCGAAATAGTGCAGCTTGTCGGTCAGCGGCAGCTGCCAGAAGAGCAGAAAACCCCGTTCGGGAAAATCGACACCCAGTACCTGATAGCAGTACTGCATGACGGCTTTTTCGAGGCGGTCGCCGACTTTTTGAACCTTCGCCCTGGCGGCGGCGACGGCATCGGCCGGACAGGGACGGCCCACCACCTCGAAATACATTTTGACTTTCGGTTCGGTGCCCGACGGGCGTATGGTGACGCGCATGCCGGCGACCGACGCCGGCGGCGCCATCTCGAAAACGACCACATTCCGCGCAGACGTATCCGTACGGGAGAGGTGCGGCTGGGGCGGACCTTCCCAGCGATCCCGCTTGCGCTGAACCGCAAAAGCGCCGAAAGCGTCCACCGTTTGTGCGCGCAGGTGATCCATGATCTGGCGGATTTGCTCCATGCCGGCGGCGCCCAGCAGGCGGATTTCCGTCAGGTGGTTATGGCAGTAACCGTGCTCGGCATAGATCCGATCCAGCTGGTCCACCAGGGTTTGGCCGGACTGCTTGAGCTCGGCAGCGTACTCGGCCATCCAGATGGCCGCCCCGGCGGCATCCTTATCCCGGGCGTAGTTGCCCATGAGGTAGCCGTGGCTTTCCTCCGTGCCCAGGATGAACCCTTCCATGCGGCCGGCCGCATCGAGGCGGTTCATCTCCTCGCCGATGTACTTGAAGCCCACCAGAAGATCCCCGATGCACTGCACCCCATGGGCTTCAGCCATACGGGCAATCAGGGACGTTGTGACATCGGTTTTGATGATGGTGTGATCGGGTGTCAGCCGCCCCTGGGCTTTGAACTGACGAATGCCGTAATGGGCCAGAAGAATGCCGATCTCGTTGCCGCTCAGGAATTCCCAGCGGCCGCGGTGACGGACGAGAACCCCGATGCGGTCGGCATCGGGATCGGTGCTGAAGATCAAATCGGCCTGGATCGTATCGCCGTGGGACAGGGCCGTATCGAAGGATTGGCGCACTTCCGGATTGGGGATGGTGAAGGTTACATTTTCAAAGGCCCCGCTCAGGTTGGCGGTGGCCGGATCCAGGGCGATATCGAAACCCGCCTGCTGCAGGATGGGATAGACCGAGGTCAGACCGGTGCCGTGCAGCGGGGCATAGAGGATTTTAATATCACGGGTTTGGGATAGGCTCAGGGCGCCTGCGGCGCGGTAGTAGGCCTGATCCACAGCTTCCCCGACAACCGTGACAAGGCCGCGGTCGGTCGCCTCCTGGTAGGGCAGGGTCAGGATCGCGTCCACATGGCCGGTGACCTCATCCACCAGGGCCTGGTCGTGGGGCGGGATCAATTGGCCGCCGTACTGGTCATAGACTTTTTTCCCGTTGTCAGTGGGCAGGTTGTGGCTGGCGCTGAACATATCGCCGGAAATGCAGTTGAGATGCCGGATGGTGAACGACAGCTGGGGGGTGCTGCGCACGTCGTCGTAGAGATAGACGCGGATGCCGTTGGCCGTGTAAACTTCGGCGGCCGCCAGGGCCAGGCGGCGTCCGTCCAGATCCTTGACCGGGTTGGGCCGGTCGTCGGCGTAATCCCCGGTGGCGGTGAAACGACGGACATCATAGGTCAGCACAATGCCGCGTTCGCGGGCTTCATCCCCAAACTGCCGGATCAGGTATTGGGCATGGCCCTGGGCCGAGGACTGGATGGTCCAGGGGTTGATCCGGTTGGGGCCGATCCCCACGAGGCCCCGACGGCCGCCCGTGCCGAACGGAATGACCTGGTAGAAGGCATCCAGCAGAAAGCGCCAGCGCTCGCCGGTGATCAGATAGTCGATCTGGGGCACGTAGTCCTGGAAGGCCGGCTCGGTCAACCAGCGGGTGAGCCATTCCAGGGCGTTTTCCCTGTATTGACTGGCGATATCCAGGCGTTGAAAACCCTCGCGGGCGCACTTCAAAAGGGTGTCGGTGGCAGCCATCGGAAATCCTCTCATAATAATGGGATTATTTAGTGTTCGTCCAGAGATGGTCGATTTTGGTTCCGAGCAAGGCCTGAGCGATTTGGAAACCGCAGGAATAGTGGCCTATTGCGAGGATTTCCAAAGAGCGAAAACGCCGCTCGGGGCCAAAAGATGCCATCTCTGGATGGACACTATTTATCAGTCAGGGCGGCCACGCCGGGCAGAATCTTGCCCTCCAGCATCTCGAGGGAGGCCCCGCCGCCGGTGGATACATGGGAAACCTGGTCGGCCACCCCGGCGTCCGCCACGGCCCGGGCCGAATCGCCGCCTCCGATGACGGTGGTGGCGCCGCCGGCCGTGATAGCGGCCATCAGTCTGGCCAGGGCAAAGGTGCCTTCAGCGGCCGCCGACAGTTCAAAGACGCCCATGGGACCGTTCCACACCACCGTGCGGGCGCCTCGCAGAATTCCTGCGAACCGATCCAGGGTCCGGGGCCCGATATCTACCCCGCACCAGCCGTCCGGGATGGCGTCCACCGGGGTTGTCCGGAGGCTGCCGATGGCGCCCTGCTGGATGTCGAGGCGATCGGCCAGGATGTTGTCCACCGGCAGGACGATTTTAGCGCCCCTTCTGGCCAGCAGATCCCGGGCCAGGTCGAGGCGGTCTTCCTCCAGCAGGGACGTGCCGATGGCATGCCCCATGGCCTTGAAAAAGGTGTAGGCCATGCCGCCGCCGATGAGAATGTGGTCGACCTTGTCCAGGAGATGCGCGATGACGTCGATCTTCCCTGATATTTTGGCCCCCCCCAGCACGGCCACAAAGGGTTTCTCGGGTGATTGGATCACGTTGCCCAGGTAGGTCAGTTCCTTCACCATCAGGTAGCCGGCCCCGCATTGATCGATGTGGCGGGTTATCCCCTGGGTGGAGGCATGGGCACGGTGGGCGGTGCCAAAGGCATCGTTGACGTAGACATCGCCCAAGCGCGCCAGATCACCGGCGAATCCGGGATCGTTGGCCGTCTCTTCCGGATGGTAGCGGAGATTTTCGAGGAGGATGATTTCCCCGTCGGTCATTAGGTCGACCGTTGCCTGGGGGGCCGGTCCAATGCAGTCCTCCACAAAGGTGACCGGCTGCTGAAGGAGATCCTGCAGGGCCCGGGCGCAGGGTTCCAGCGACATTTCCGGTACCCGTTTCCCCTTGGGACGCCCCAGGTGGGACATCAAGGCCAGCCGGCCGCCCCGCGCCAGGATCGCTTGAATGGTCGGCAGGGCCGCCCGTATGCGTTTATCGTCGGCCACCTGGCCGTTTTTTAGCGGTACGTTGAAATCCACGCGCATCAGGACCCTGCGGCCCTCAACAGGAAGATCGTCCACCGTCAGCTTGTTCATGGTTCGCCTCCCTAAAGCAACAATGATGATGGTATGATAGTGGCCGGTTCTCAGCCGATCGTGACAAGACTCGGGCTGTACCCTTCCGGCGGCTCGAAACCCAGCAGGGTCAGGGACGTGGCCGCCAGACTGCTGATGCCCGGATCCGTGAGATCGGAAAGCCGCATGGGGACATCACCGGTGGGATCGTAAATAAAGACCGGAACCGGGTTGAGCGAATGGGCGGTTTTGGTCTTGGGCTTTCCGGTTGCGGCGTCCATGATGATGTCGCCGGTTTTTTTGTTCCGTTCGAACATGTCGTCCGAATTGCCGTGGTCCGCCGTGACGATCAGCATACCGCCGGTTTCCCGGATGGCCGCGACAACCCGCCCCAGACAGAGATCCACCGTTTCTACGGCAATTTCGACGGCCGGCAGGATGCCGGTGTGCCCCACCATGTCCCCGTTGGCATAGTTCAGACGGATGAAGCGATGCTGGTTGGCCCGGATGGCCGCCACCACCCGGTCCGTTATCTCGGCCGCCTTCATCCAGGGCCGCTCCTCGAAGGGCACGCGGTCCGAAGGAATTTCGATGTAGTCCTCCAGGGCTTGGTCGAATTTTCCCGTTCGGTTGCCGTTGAAGAAATAGGTGACATGGCCGAATTTCTGGGTTTCGCTGATGGCCAGCTGTTTAACGCCGGAGCTTGCCAGGTATTCCCCCAGGGTCCGGTCGATGCCCGGCGGGGCCACGAGGTAGCGGGACGGGATAAGAGCGTCACCGTCATACTGCATCATGCCGGCATAGGCGACCTTGGGGAAGGGGGTGCGTTCGAAATAGGGGAAGGCCTCGGATTCGAAGGCCTTGCTGATTTCAATGGCCCGGTCGCCCCGGAAATTGAAGAAGATCACGCTGTCGCCGTCTTTGATCGGCCCGATGGGCCGTCCGTCGCGATGGATCACGAAGGGCGGCAGGTCCTGGTCGATAATGCCCGCGTGCTCGCCGCGATAGGTTTCGATGGCCTCCCGGCTGGACGCAAATGCGCGGCCCACCCCGCCCACATGGGTTTGCCAGCCACGCGCCACCATGTCCCAATCCGCTTCGTAACGGTCCATGGTGATCTGCATCCGGCCGCCGCCGGAGGCGATGGCGTAATCCAGGCCCCCGGTCTGGTTGCGTTCGGCCAGAAAGGCTTCCAGGCGATCGATGTAGGTCAGGGCCGATGTGGAGGGAACATCGCGGCCGTCCAGAAGAACGTGAACGCGGGCGGTTGCGACGCCGCTGTTTTGCGCCGCCTTTAGGAGGGCCTCCAGGTGATCGATGTGGCTGTGGACATTGCCGTCGGAGAGCAGGCCGATCAGATGAAGACCTTGACCGTCGCGGCCGGCATTGGCCGCCAGGTCCCGCCACACATCGCCCCGGAAAAGGTCACCGTCGGCGATGGACGTATTAACCAGGGCCGCCCCCTGGTCGAAAACCCGGCCGCAGCCGATGGCGTTGTGGCCGACTTCACTGTTGCCCATGTCCTTGTCCGAGGGCATCCCCACCGCGCGGCCATGGGCCTTGAGCCGGGTGGTGAGGCTGTTGGCGGCCAGCCAGTCCATCACCGGTGTGTGGGCCTGGCGCACCATGTCCCCGTCGGCGTATTTACCGATGCCGACGCCATCCATGATGAGGAGAACGACCGGACCCTGAGGGCCGGAGAAGGAATTCAGCGGGGTCAGTGGGGTCATGATGCAGGCCTCCTGTCGGGAGATTCAGACCAGATTTTCTTTTTGCAATACTAACGTGGTCTGGTCGGCAATTTCAAGTTCTTCGTTGGTGGGAACGACCAGTATCCTGACCCGGCTCTCAGGACTTTGGATTTCCCGGGCTTCGCGGGAGGGCTGATTGTTTTTGGCTTCGTCGATGACAATACCGAAAAAATCCAGGTTGCGGCAGGTTTCGTAGCGGATCTGGGCGGCATTCTCACCGATGCCGCCGGTGAAGACCAGGGCGTCCAGTCGGCCCAGAACCGCGGCATAGCTGCCGATGTATTTGCGCAGCCGGTACACATACATGCGAATGGCCAGCTGGGCATCCGCATTGCCCTCTGCGGCCAGGCGGGATATTTCGCGCATATCGTTGACGCCGCAGATGCCGCGAAGGCCGCTTGCCTTGTTGAGAAGGGCGTCGATGGCTTCGAATGATCGGTCGGTTTCGCGCGCCAGATAGAAGATGATGGCCGGATCCAAATCGCCGCAACGGGTTCCCATGATCAGGCCCTCGAGGGGCGTCAGCCCCATGGACGTATCCACGCTGCCGCCGTTCTGCACCGCTGCGGCGCTGGCCCCGTTGCCCAGGTGCAGGGTGATCAGACTCAGTTCGTCGAGGGGGCGCTCAAGGATCCGGGCCGTTTTTTTGGCCACAAAGAAATGGGAAGTTCCATGGAACCCGTACCGCCGGATGGCGTGTTTGCGGTACAGCTCCTGGGGCAGGGCATAGTGGAAGGCATGGGGCGGAAGCGTCTGATGAAAAGCCGTGTCGAAGATGGCCACCTGGGGAACCTCCGGTGCGCCGGCCATGGCCACTTCAATTCCGGTCAGGTTAGCCGGATTGTGGAGCGGGGCCAGGGGAATCAGGTCGCGAATGGTGTCGATGACATCCTGATTGATCAGGGTGGGCCGGGTGAAGGCCTCGCCGCCATGCACCGCCCGGTGGCCGATACCGGCCAGTTCGGTCATGTCCGTCAGCGCCCCGGTTTCCCTGAGCACGGAATTGATCAGGTCGAACCCCTGGGTGTGGTCGGCCACGGCGGTGGTTTTCGCGACGGTTTCGAACCGGCCTTCCTGATTTCGGGTCTGGTGGGTCAGACGGCTGTCGGGCTCGCCGATTTTTTCCAGGAGACCGGAGGCCAGGACGGATCGGTCCCGCATGTCGAAAATTTGATATTTGATCGATGAACTGCCGGAGTTGAGCACCATGATTTTCATAAGAGGATTTTCCTATATATGTTGATAAGTTCGTTTTGATTTACTCCCGCCACCCTTAGTGGAGGCCTCGGAGCGATTTTAGAGGTCCGGGATATTGTTACTTCGTGTCCGTCCATAAATGGTAGATTTTGGTTCCTGGCAAGGTCCGAGCGCGTTTTCCTGCTCCGCGGGATATTATCCCGCTTGACGGAATATTATCCCGTTAGACGGGATTTCCCGTTTAATCGATTTCGGTCGGTGGGTGTCAACCGGAGGAATAGCACGCTATTCCGAGGATTGAGAACAAGCAAGAACGCCGCCATGAGCCGAAAGATGCCATTTATGGACGGACACTATCCTATATACCCTGGGCCTGTATGGCAGTGATGGCCACGGTATTGACGATATCTTCCACCAGGCACCCCCGGCTGAGGTCATTGACCGGCTTGTTGAGGCCCTGCAGAACCGGGCCGACGGCAATGGCGCGGGCCGAGCGCTGCACCGCTTTATAAGTGTTGTTGCCCGTATTGAGGTCCGGAAAGATAAAGACGGTGGCTTTGCCGGCCACTTCGCTGTTGGGCATTTTGGTGCGGGCCACACTGTCGTCGATGGCGGCGTCATATTGGATCGGCCCTTCGATTTTCAGGTCCGGCCGGCGATCCCGGGCCAGTTCCGTGGCGGCGCGCACCGTGTCCACGTCCGCCCCCTTGCCGGAAATCCCGGTGGAATAGGACAGCATGGCCACCCGCGGTTCGACCCCGAACTGGGCGGCCGTTTCGGCCGAGCTGACCGCAATGTCCGCCAGTTGCTCCGCCGTGGGGTTGGGGTTGATGGCACAGTCGCCGTAGACCAGGACGCGGTCGCGCAGGCACATGAAGAAGACGCTGGAGACAATGGAACAGTCTGGCTGGGTGCGAATGAATTCAAAGGCTGGTCGGATGGTGTGAGCCGTGGTGTGGATGGAACCCGAAACCATGCCGTCGGCATGGCCCTGGTGCACCATCATGGTGCCGAAATAGCTTACGTCGGTCATGGCGTCTCGGGCCATTTCCGCGTTAAGGCCCTTGTGCTTGCGCAAATCGTGGTAGATTGCCGCATATTCATCCCGCAGGTCGGAGTTCAGGGGATCGATGATGTCGACGTTTTTAAGCTGCAGGCCGAGATTGGTGACTTTCTGTTCGATTTTACGGGCATCCCCCAGAAGGGTCAGATCGGCGACCTCGCGTCGTGACAGAATTTCAGCGGCGCGCAGGATACGCTCCTCGACGCCCTCCGGCAGGACGATGCGCCGGCGGTCGGTTTTGGCCCGTTCGATGAGTTGGTATTGGAACATGATCGGCGTGATGCGGGCGGAATAGGTTGCTGCGATGCGCTTCTCAAGGGTTTCCAGGTTGACATGGGACTCGAACAACCCCAGGGCCGTGGCGATTTTACGGTTGTTGCCCGGCACCAGTGACGATCGGACGGTATGGGCGTTGGTAGCCGTCTGATAGGTGTCGCTCTCGACACTGATGACCGGGGTGGGCAGCCGGGAGACCCGGGTGCTGCGCAAACCGTCGATCAGGCGCTGTACCGGTGACTCCGGGGCCAGACCGCCCGTGAGCACAATGCCGGCAATATTGGGGTAGGTTTCGGAAAAAAAGGTTGCCAGTGTGCCGAGGATGATGTCGGCCCGGTCGCCCGGGGTGATGATCAGGGAGCCTTCTTCGATGCGGTCGAGGAAATTGCGCAGCTGCATGGCGGCCACCACCACGTGCTGCACCTCGCGGTTCATGCCGTCCGGTTCGCATTGAATACAGCTGCCGATCAGGGCGCGGGCGATTTCACCCACCGTGCATTTGCTCAGGATGTCATCATTGGGAATCACGTAGACGGGGGGGCGTGTCGCCGGGCCGCTTGCAAAGCGTTGCAGCAGAAGGTCCCGGTCCGGATCGGTATAGCGGTTGACGATGGTGGCCAGGACGGCGCAGCCCTGATTGACAAAGGCTTCCTCCGTGATATGGACGGCATCCTGAACTTCGTCGATGGTTTTGCCCCTTCCGTTGACGATGGGCAGGATGGGCGCGCCGAGATTGTTGGCCACCACCGCATTGAAATCGAATTCAAAGGCCGACGGGACGCCGGTGTAATCCGTTCCTTCGCACAAAATGAATTTACAGTGCTGCTCGAGGGCCTTGTATTTGGTCACGATGCCCTTGACAAGCTCGTCGGACTCGCCGCGGGTGAATATCTCCTGGGCTTCTTCATGGGTATAGGCATACATGGACTCGTAGGGAAGATCCAAATTGTAGCGCTTGGCAATAAGCTCGATGCTGTTGTCTTTGTCGCCTTCGGGAATGATGGGGCGGAAAAACCCTATTTTGCGGATACGGCGGGACAGCATTTCCATGATGCCCAGACTGATGAGGGCCTTGCCGCTGCGCGGGGCCACAGAGGTAATATAAAGGTTGTCAGCCATTTTTTTGCGAACTCCAATTCATTTAGTGGTCGATTGATTTTCGCCAGACCCCGAAATGCCAAGATCCGGACGAAAGAAGGCGCATTGTCACATCAAAGTTTGTTTGTCAAGCTTATAATAGGTATATGCTCATAACAAGTCAAATTTTAACGAAACTTGAACCGGCGGATGCTTTTTGACAAAACCATCCGCTAATTTACGTTGAAATGGCAAGAAGCGCAGGTCTTGCAACTCTAATATGATATGCTATGAATAAAATGTCAGGCACGGATTCGAGACATCCCATTCGGTTGGCGGGCGGAACCACCGCCGTACCCGCTGCCCTTCGAATTAAAAGGAACTCAAAAAAAATTGCGGCGATTTTCTCCTTCACTGCCGGTTCATCTGGCGACATTGTTTTTGCTATCGATCGGGTACCTGTTCCCCTGCACAGCATGGTCCGGTCCTACCTCATGGGAGGCCGGATTACGCGCCGGGGCGAGTATCGATGAAAAGGATGAATCCTTCAATCAGTACGATATGGCCCTTAGCTACGGGTTGCCCTGGAGTTGGCAGTGGGGGCGTTCCATTCAGGTGGATACCCATCTGACCACCTCGGTGGGCGTTCTGGAGGGCGGGGACGATGCCGGCCTCGTAGGCCAGTTGGGCTTCGCGTTCGTATTCGGCAGCGCCATCAATAAGCGCCCGGTTGAAATTCGGGCCGGTTCGGCCCTGACGTTGATCAGCGAACACGAATACGGCGATGACGATTTCGGCGGGCCCGTGCAGTTTACCCACCATATCAGCCTGTATTACTGGCTAATGGACGAATTGAGCCTGATGGCCCGGTTGCAGCACATGTCCAATGCCGGATTGTACAGCGAAAACCCGGGATTGGACATGGTCATGCTGGGTATGATCTATTGCTTTTAGTGCTGTTCCACCCCTCTGTTCAGCGATCCGTACAACCTGATATGGCCGTCCGCAGGCCTGACCAAACCAGCTTATAAGCGAGCCGCCATGAGAGATCCCGCAGGATCGGCCAGCTGCCATGTTGATCATAAAGCCGACGGGTTGGCTGAAATCCGATTCGAAGGTGACTGGCGGATCCATGCCGACCTCCCCTCCTTTGCCGACCTCGTGCGTCGCATCGAGTCCCTGCGGCCGGCTGCCGGGATTACCTTCGATTCCCGAGAACTTAAGGCGTGGGACAGCGGGTTTCTGACCTTTTTACGGAAATTGATGGTCCATTGCCAATCCAAGCAGATAGCAGTGCAGGTGGAAGGCTTGCCGGAGGGGGCCCGACGTCTCCTCCAATTGGCTACAGCGGTTCCCGAACGGCAGGGCGCACGTCGCGAAGCCCGACGAACAGGATGGTTGGCGCGGTTGGGCGGTTCGACCATCGCCTATATCGCCGCAACAAAAGATATGCTGGCCTTTCTGGGCGAGGTGGTTACGGCCCTGGGGCGGCTTGTTACCGGCCGGGCCCGTTTTCCTTATCGGGATTTCGGGGTGCTGGTGCAGGATTGCGGGGCCCGGGCCCTGCCCATCGTTTCACTGATCAGTGTCCTCGTGGGGCTTATCCTGGCCTTTGTCGGTGCCGTACAACTGCAAATGTTCGGCGCGCAGATATACGTCGCCAACCTGGTGGGACTGGGCATGGCCAGGGAAATGGGGGCCATGATGGCCGCGGTCATCATGGCCGGGCGCACCGGGGCCGCTTTTGCCGCCCAATTAGGCACCATGCAGGTCAACGAGGAGATCGATGCCCTGGCCACCCTGGGCATTTCCCCCATCGAGTTTCTGGTGCTTCCGCGTATGTTGGCGCTGGTGCTGATGATGCCGCTGCTGTGCCTGTATGCCAATTTGATGGGCATTGCCGGAGGCTTTATCGTCGGTGTCGGTATGCTGGATCTGCCTTTTAAGCAGTATCTGGTGCAGACCCAGAACGCCGTGGCCCTGAACCATTTCATGGTGGGGCTCGTGAAAAGCGCCATTTTCGGGGTCATTGTGGCCTTGGCCGGATGCCTGCGCGGGATGCAGAGCGGCCGCAGCGCCACCGCCGTGGGGGGGGCGGCCACGAGCGCGGTCGTGACCGGCATCATCTATATTGTAGTGGCCGATGCCATCATCACCGTTATTTGCGACATCCTCGGCGTCTAATCGGTTTGTGGAGAAATCCTCTCGTTTCCGATTGCTGGCATCATGCCTTAAGATGCTCGCGATGGAGAGAAATATAGGGCCGTAAAAAGTGGTTTGTCTGTCATTCCGGACTTGATCCGGAATCTCTAACATACGGATACCAATAGATTCCGGCTTCCGCCGGAATGAGGTCAAAACGGGAATCGCGACTTTTTACGGTTCCACCAGAGAAAGATGATGGAAGAAAAACAACCCCATATCGTCGTCGAGGATCTCACCATGGCCTATGGGGATTTCGTGATTCAGCAGGATCTCAATTTCTGCATCAACCGGGGGGATATCTTCATCATTATGGGAGGCAGCGGCTGTGGGAAAAGTACGCTGCTGAGGATTCTGGTGGGCCTCAAGGCGCCTTCCCGGGGGCGGGTTTTTTTCGACGCGATCGATTTCTGGGGCGCTTCCGAGATGGAGCGGGAAGACCTCATGCACCGCATGGGCATCCTGTATCAGAGCGGGGCCCTGTGGAGTTCCATGACGCTGGCGGAGAATGTAGCCCTGCCGTTGCGGGAATACACCCGGTTGAACGACGCCCAGATCCGTGAGGTCGTGGCGCTCAAACTGGCCCTGGTGGGCCTGGCCGGTTTCGAGGACTATTATCCCTCGGAGATCAGCGGCGGCATGCGCAAACGGGCCGGCCTGGCGCGGGCCATGGCGCTGGATCCGGAAATTTTGTATTTTGACGAGCCCTCGGCCGGCTTGGATCCGATCAGTGCCAAACGGCTCGATGATTTAATTCTTGAGATTCGCGACAGCATGGGGGCGACGATTGTGGTGGTGACCCATGAACTGGCCAGCATTTTTGCCATTGGGAACAACGCCGTTTTTCTGGATACGGCGTCGAAAACCATGATCGCTTCCGGCGACCCCAGACAAATGGCCTCGTCGTCGCCGGATGAGGGGGTTCAGCGTTTCCTGACGCGCGGGGATACGTTTACCGTATGATTCTCGAAATTATCTCACATGTAACAGGCGTCTGTTGCTCCAGGGCGGGCTTGGAGTCGGTTCACGGTCGACGCGAAGCGTGCTCCCTTTCAGCTTGACGCTTTGAGATTGGCGCTTTTTTCATAAGAGCTTGGAGTTCGGCATGAGCAAACAAGGCAATAAAGCCGTTATCGGCGCTTTCGTTGTGGGGGCCATCGTGTTGGGCGTGGTGGGGGTTCTGGCCTTTGGCTCCGGAGCCCTGTTTCGTGACACCGACACCTATGTGATGTATTTTGACGGCGACCTGAAGGGACTGACAGTGGGGGCCCCCGTGGCTTTTCGTGGCGTACGGGTCGGGCAGGTCACGAATATTTCCGTTTATGTAGAACCCGATACGCTCAAGTTTACGGTACCCGTTATGGTCGAAATCGATCCTAACCGCATTCAAGAAGTCGGTCCGCGACAAGCTGAGGAAGGCAGCGAGAAAAGCCTCAGGGCGCTGATCGATAGAGGCTTGCGCGCGCAACTATCGCTCCAGAGTATCGTGACCGGGCAGCTGATGATTCAAACGGATATCTTCCCTGATCAACCGGCCCGCATCCGGGGGAACGGTGACATCCCTGAAATTCCCACCATTCCATCCAGCTTCGAGCGTCTGGCCCAGGCTCTCGAAGAAATTTCATTTAAAGAACTGGTGGACAACATTAACCAGGCGGTGAACCAGTTCGGCCAAATGCTGGACAAAAACAAGTTTGAAACCCTGCTGGGCAGCCTGCAGAAGGCGGCGGACGACATGGCGCTTCTGGCCAGGAATTTGAATGATGATGTCAGGCCGGTGCTCCAGAGCCTCAAACGGACTTCGGACGGGGCGGAGACGCTCGTTCGGGATATAAACCAGCAAGTCGATCCAGTGGCAACGGATGCCAGGGAGGCCCTTGCCGCCGTCCAGGCGGCCATGGTGCAGGCCGACCAGGCCCTGAAATCCATCGATACCCTGGCCGCGGGGTATACGGAACGTTCGGCCTTTCGCTACGAAGTGTCCCATGCCCTGCGGGAAATTGCCGCCGCGGCGCGCTCCCTCAGGGCGCTTACCGATATGCTGCAACAACAGCCCGATGCCCTGCTCCGGGGCAAGGGCAACCCTGGAGGCCAGTGATGCTGGGAAAAAATGGCAGCCCGATTATTGTTGCCCTGATACTCATTGCCGGTGCGTTTTACGGATGCGTCAACCTGGGCAAGGGGACCGAACGTCTGCCGCGCCTCTATCTGCTCGCGGCCATGGCATCCGCCTCGGAAACGGCATCCGGAATCGCGGATCGTGATATCGCCATCGGCATCGGACCGCTGGCCTTTCCGGAATACCTGAATCGCCCCCTGATCGTCACCCGTGTGGGCGGCCGTGAATTGCAGACGGCCCCCTTTGCCAACTGGGCCGAGCCCCTCCAGCAAAATGTCATGCGCGTCCTGGCGGACAACATAACCGTTCTGACGCAAACCGAAGCGGTCTACACCTATCCCTGGCGGGCCGCTTGGGCCCCGGCCTACCAGTTGCAGATGGACGTTTCCCGGTTCGATGCCGACCGGGGCGGGGAGGCCGTCCTGGCGGTGCGCTGGGAATGGATGGACCGCGGCGGCAAGCCCCTCATGGGGCGAAAGCATTCGGTCCTGCGCGTCCCGCTGGCGGGCGATGGCGATGATGCCGTGGTGGCATCCCTGAGTCGCCTGCTGCTGGATTACAGCCGGTTGACAGTGGCGGTACTGGAAGACCTTACACGCTAGCCCGCCTTTTGGGGATGGCCCTTTATCTGTTACCGAACGCTTCTGCTGGTCCTTCGAAGGTAAAAACAGGTTGCATTCGTTTTGCATCACGGGTAAATTAAAATCGCTTCACGCTGAGATTGTCTTTTTCCCCTGAAACACAATTCTACTCATTTTTCTGAAACGGAACAGAGCCTTTTCCACAACTGTTTCGTGGAAACGCTTGTCAGAACACCTCCCGGGCCATGAGCGGCCGGCCCGGAAGATTCAACCCTTGATTCTTTCTGGTATTAGAATGATCGCAATCAAAACACCCAACAAAGGAGGATGCCCATGACAGCCTTCAGATGGATGCGCTTTTGGGTCGTCATACCCTTCGTCGTCGGTTGTGTGGTGCTCGGTCTGGCGGGCACGGCCGGGGCGGTGGACGAACAGATGCTGGAGCGCATGGAGCAGATCATCAAGCAGCAGCAGGCCCAGATCGAAGCCCAGGCCCAGGCTCTGGAAAAGCTTCAGCAGCAGGTGGATGCCCTTTCCGAAAACGCGGTCAAGGAAGCCACCGCGGCGGCCAAGGCCGAAATTCAGAATACGGCGGTATCACCGGATATCATTCGCGCCAAGGGGGGGGACAAGGTCAAAGTGCAGATCTACGGGCATGTCAACCGGGCCTTTCTGGCGGCGGATGACGGGGACAGCTCGGACTACTACTTTGTGGACAACGACAATTCCTCGTCGCGGGTCGGCTTGCTGGGTGAAGCTAAAGTCAATGACGATATTACGGTGGGCACGCGCATGGAATTCGAGTATCAGTCCAATGCCAGCAATCTGGTCAATCAGGACGATAAAAACCCGGATGGATCCAGCTTCGACGATCGCTGGATCGACGCCCAGATTACTTCCAAGCGCTTTGGCAAGCTTTACCTTGGCAAGGGCAGCACGGCGTCGGACGGCACTTCGGAAGTCGATCTTTCCGGCACCAGCGTTGTGGGGTATTCCGGTATCGTGGATATGGCCGGCGGGATACTCTTTTACGATGACAATGCCAATGCGCGTTCGACCACCGCGATCGGGGATGTCTTCAGCAACTTCGACGGTTTGAGCCGGCGCAACCGGATTCGCTACGACAGTCCGGAATTCTGGGGTTTTACACTATCCGGCTCGCTTCTGTCGGATGGTGGCGACGTGGCGCTGAAGTATGCGGCCAAGTGGGGTGAAGACTGGAAGTTTGCCGCTGCGGCGGCCTATGCCAATGCCCAGGCGATTTCCGATACCATCGACGACCAGTATAACGGCAGTGCGTCCGTATTACACAGCAGCGGACTCAACTTTACGGTTGCCGCCGGTCTGCGGGAGCTTGAAGACGCTTCCCGCGACGACCCGACGTTCTATTATGCCAAGGCGGGTTATCGCGCCAACCTGTTCGAGATCGGCGAGACACGCTTTTCGGTTGACTATCAATATGTGGAAGATTTGGCCCAGGACGGCGACGAAGCCAAGACGGTGGGCTTTCAAGTGGTCCAGGATTTCCCGGAATGGGGTTCGGAATACTACCTCGGTTATCGCTGGCATGAGCTGGATCGCGATCTGGAGGATTTCGACGACATCAATGCTTTGATGACCGGGGTGCGGGTTAAATTTTAGGGAGACCGACGGTATGAAGGCCCTGAAGAACGTCATGGCGGCAGCGGGATTGATGTTTTGTCTGTTGATCGGTGCCTGCGCTACATCGCCGGAACCCTTCGACTACCAATCCGACAATGAGATCAAACCCGGTTCGGGGCTCATCACCGGCGAGCAGGGCGCCTTTGTGATCTATGGCGAGCCGGTCAAGCCCAAGTCGGAGGAAACGCCTTCCGGGGAAGCCGAACACTAACCTGGATATTTCACGTGTTCGCGATGTTCATTGGCAAAGCATCCGGGGCGCCGCTGTACGCTTGTACGGCAAACTCCTGATAGCCCAGCCAATGGACATCACGGACGCTTCCGCAGAGTGAAATTTTTCTGCTGAGACCATGGGCGGAAGAAGATCATGGCGCCGGAGAACGACATGACCTGTCAACAGCGGGAAGAACCGGACAAGGTCCTCATGGTGGATGACAATGCCACCAATCTACAGGTATTGCAGGCCACTCTGGAGGGCCGGGGATATCGTCTGCTGGCGGCCCGGGACGGCGTTAGTGCATTGGCCGTGACGGCCAAAGCCCAACCAGATTTGATTCTGCTCGACATCATGATGCCGGAAATGGACGGGTATGAGGTGTGCCGCCGCCTGAAATCCGATCCCGCGACCTATGAAATTCCGGTGATTTTCCTGTCCGCCCTGGGTCAGACCGAAGACAAGGTCAAAGGGCTGGAAATGGGGGCCGTGGACTACATTACCAAACCCTTTCAACCTGAGGAAGTGATTGCCCGGGTCAATACCCACCTGACCCTGCGCTGTCTGCAGCGGCAGCTGCAGCAGACCAACGCGGAGCTCAAAGAGCTGAACCAGAATCTGGAGAAAAAAGTCGAAGAACGCAGCCAGGAGCTGTTGCAAAGCCGGGACGCCATTATTTTTGCCATGGCCAAAATGACGGAAGCCCGCGATGACGACACCGGCAAGCACCTCGAACGGATTTGCCGGTACGTGGAAGTGCTGGCGCGTGAACTGGCCAAAACCGATGCGTCGATCGACGAGCGCTGGATCCGGACCGTGGTCAAAACCGCCGCCCTTCACGATATCGGCAAAGTCGGCATCCCGGACGGCATTTTGCTCAAAAAAGGTCGGCTCACCACCCAGGAACGGGAGATTATGGAAAACCATCCGGCCATCGGGGGGGATACGCTTCTGGAACTGCGCGAAGAAATGGGGGGCGGGGGCCCTTTCCTGTCCCGTGCGATCGAGATCACCCTGGGGCATCATGAAAAATGGGATGGCAGCGGCTATCCCTTCGGCATCAAGGGGGAGGGGATTGCCCTATCCGCACGTTTGGTGGCGGTGGCGGATGTTTACGATGCCCTCGTGAGCAAGCGGGTTTATAAACCGGGGCTTTCCCACGAGGAGGCCAGCCGCCTCATCCAGGAGGGGGCCGGGAAGCATTTCGATCCCCGTGTGGTGGCGGCATTTCTGGCGCGGCAAGCCGATTTCAGGGAGATTGCCGCCACCATGGGCGACGACCCCTCCCATTAAAAATTAGAAGCTTATATAAGCCATCTCAAAATTAGGGTTTTCGTTCGAGATACGGCGTGGCCGAGAATTCCCGTAAAGCGGGACTTCCCATCTGATCAAGCCTTCAACGGTGGGTGCCGCCCGCATAGGCGCCCCGAAGGAAGTACCCTTGGGGTACATACTCAAGTATGTCGAGGACTTGAGACGAGGGCACAACGCCGATATCGGGCGAAAAAACTTTTTTGAGATAGCGTCTAATCTTCTTCTTCGGCTCCGCCGCTAACCCGGCGCTGCATACGGTCCAGATACGCGTCCATTTCCCGCAGATCTTTGAAGACCCGCATGCTCGGAAGGGCATTGATGATTTCGAAGACCTTTTTGACCTGGGGTTGAAGATTCATGAACACCAGCTTGCCGGCGTTGGACGCAAGCGCTTTTTTGGTTTTCAGGATTACCCGGATGCCGGCGCTGCTCAGATATGAGACTTCTGCCATGTCGAGAACGATGAGGGTCGGTTTCTCCGCCAGCAGTTGATCCATCTTGTTTTCCATAACCGGGTAAGTCTGCCCGTTAATCTCTCCCGTCAAATGGACAACGTACGCCCCCAGGGCTTTTTGCCGCGAACTGACCAACAGTGTCATGTCTGCCTCCTTGCCGTGTGGTGTATTGAAAGAATAGCGGTTGACCAGGCATCGTACAAGTAAAAAATGGCGTCACGCTTGTCATTGCCATTGACTGGACCGGGGAAACCATCATAATCAAGAGATGCGCCAAGACGGATATGGTTCGTGTCAATATCGTGTTCATGGACTGCGTCCTTGTTTTGGGGTTACGGGCGATTTAAAACGATTCGAGCGCTGCTGCGTCGACCAACCCGTGAGGGGCGGCCAGCGCTTTTGTTCTTTTAGATCCCTCTGGAATCCGAATTATGCCCTTATTTTGGGGGTGCACGTGCAAGACAATGGAATGGCGTTTAAGTTGAGGAAAGATATGACCCTGGTAAAGATGGCGGGCAAAAGAGGGCTCCGCTTGCTTTTATGGATGGCCACGGCCATGTTGACCCTGATGGGAGGGTGTTCGACGATTCCCTCGCCCCTTATTGTCGGGAACACCTATACAAATTTCGATTATGAATTTTCGCTGGATTTGCCCCATGGCTGGATGCCGGCGGAAGACCCGTCGGACGCCCTGGCGCAACATGCCCGCTGGGTCGATGAGGATATGGCCAGCCTGGTGTTGATCCACGAAGACGATCGGGGGCTCATTGCCGTCCTGAACCAGAAGCAGGATCTGGCCTACCCCCGCTATATGGACTTGGACGAACCCTACTGGGAGTACCGGATCGAGGAGATGAAGGCGCGTCTGGAATCCGCCGTGGATGTGGCCAGCTACGATTACCAGATCTCCAGGGGCAACCTGATTACCACCCAGCGGAACTATTTTGAAAGCCAGCGAGCGTTCAAACCGCAAAAAGTTTTTGGGGTGGAGGCCCGCTTTGTCGATTTCAAGGAAAAAAAGCAGATGTGCTTCGAGTGGTTCCTGTTTCCCTGTCAGAAGAACCGTTCCTGCCAGACCATTGTCATGCTGACCTGTCCGGAAGACCGGTACGCGGAAAACCGGCCGGATTTTGATCACGTGGTGGCCACTTTGCACGGACACGACTACTACAATTAGCCGGTGCGGGGATTGGCAAGGGCTGCTTCAGGATCGACCTTTGGCACGGTTGCCGGCGACATTAACCTTTATCGTACCACAATGGCAGGCGTAATGGCTGTTCACACGACAATTAAAAACGATATTTTCACTGTTATCATCGAAGATGATTTCTCCTGCGATGCGGTTTTCGATGCCTGGCAGAAGGGGATGGAGGATGGCGCTTTCCAGGCTCCGATGAGGGCGCTCATTGACGCCCGTGGCGCCGCGACGGAACCTGCCGCCATGACGGCCGCCGACGAAGGGCGTCTATTTGCCGAAATCAGGCAATGTTTCATTCCTCACTGGGCCATCGTGGCCAGTTCCGACCGCTGCCTTTTCGAGATCGCCCGGATGATCTGCACCTGCTCGGATTTTCGGGGCGTCGACATGCGGGCCTACAGCGATATCGAGGAAGCACGCTCCCGGCTGATTTGGAGCAATTTCAGCCAGCAGGACCCCTTTTGCCGAATCCCGGTATCTTCCTGCCGACCGAATTTCATCCGCTCCTGAAGCCCATTCATGAAATCTTAGGGTTAAACCGGCCCCCGCCGGCGGCGCCCTTCCAGTGGAGAAAGGATAAGCATGCGCCGGTACTATGAAAAGGAACGACAGCGCTACCTCGATGACTGCACCCAATGTGGATTGTGCGCCCAATGCTGTCCGATTCTACCCTTGACGGATGCCGGTGCTGATTCCCCGCAGAATATCCAGAAAGGTGTGCATGCGTTCGTTTCCGGCGGTGGGCCCAACCCGCTGGCCTACACCAAGGCTTTTGCCTGCATGGAGTGCTTCAAGTGCACCGCGGATGTGTGTCCCGAGGGGCTCGATCCCATGCTGGTCAATGAATGGATCAAGCACGATTACATTGCCAAAGGCCTGGCCCAAAAGGCCGGCAGCAGCGCCGGCGAGAACGCCAGTGCGCACCGGGTCCTGGCCAGCATCCAGGTGTCCGCTGAAGCCTACCGGCGCATCACCACCGCCAGCCCCAAGCCGTCGGCCCGGTATGTTTTCTTTCCGGGCTGCAACGTTTATTTCCAGCCGGAAAAAGTTCTAAACACCATGGATATCTTCGATGCCATCGGGGATGACTGGGCTTTTCTGCCCGGGCTGGATTATTGCTGCGGGGACCGGCATCTGTTTACGGGTGAGATCGATGCCGGCGCCGCAACGGCGGAAGCCCTTGTGGAGGCCCTGGCCCGGTATCGACCGGAGACGGTGGTGCTCTGGTGTCCGACTTGTCATTGCCGCTTCACCCAAACCATAGAACCGGCCATGGACCTACCCTTCAAGGTGCTGTCGTTTCCCCAGTACCTGGCGGCCAATATGGCCAAATTGCCCCTGAACCATGCGGCCGGCGGCACCATCACCCTGCACGAAGCCTGTAAATCAGCCTACACCGGGGTGGACCTCGATGGGCCCCGGGCGGTTTTGCGCCAGTTGCCGGGCGTCAGCCTCGTGGAAATGGCCCGCCACGGCCGGGAAACGGCCTGCTGCGGCAGCGGGGCCATTTGCTGGTTTCCGGAAAGCTGCGACCGGATTCGGGAAGAACGGCTGGCGGAAGCGGCCCAAACCGGCGCCGACCGGATGGTGACCGTGTGCCATTATTGCAACGAGACTTTTGCCGCCCATGCCGGGGATTATGATTTCAGCGTGACCAGCTATGTCAATCTCGTGGCCGCGGCCCTGGGCATACACCGCGAAGAGAAGTTCACGCTATACGCATCGTGGGGAGATCCGGAGCGAATATTGGAGGACGCCGCAGGCCATATTGCCGCATCGCCGTTTCCCTATGACCGCATCGCCGAAGTGGTCCAAACGGTGTTCGGCAACGGGACAGGAGATGAAGACACCCTATAAACGGGTAGGTTCCGCCGCGGTGCCACTCAGCCCGGATATTTCACGCGTTCGAGATGTCCATCGGCAAGGCATCAGGGCTGCCGCTGTATGCCTCTACCGCAAGCCCCTAACGGGCAAAGTTCGGTCAGCCGCCCTCCAGGGGAGAGAAGAATACCAGTTCGTCTTCCGCCTTCAGAATCCTGTCCGGACCGGCCGGCCGCCCGTTGACAAAGACGAGCAGGGGGGGGCGTTCTCCGGCGGGGATTTCGAGTTGAGCGAGCACCTGGCCCACGGTGGCGCCGTCCGCGACTTCCATGCGGCCGCCCTCGGGCAGATGGGCCGTGTAGCGTCGGTAAACATGATGGCCGCGGGCCGTGATGCGCATATCAAGTGTCCATGGTTCTGATGCCGGTGCTGGTGACGAAAGCCGCGTCTGTGAGATCGGCCAATCGGGCCGGGTCCGTCTCGGGGGCGATTTCGGTCAGGGTCATCACGCCGTCGATGAAACGGAAGACGCCCAACTCGGTGACCACCAGATCGGCCTCGTGGAATCCGGTAACGGGAAGCGAACAGGATCTCACGAGCTTGGGCCGGCCGTCACGCCCGTTATGCCGCATGGCCACGATCACCTGGCGGGCGCCGGAAACGAGGTCCATGGCGCCGCCGACCCCCAGTTGGCGTCCGTTGGGTATGATCCAGTTGGCGATGCTGCCGGCTTCGTCTACCTCGAAGGCCCCGATGACGGTGGCATCCACATGCCCGCCCCGGATCATCCCGAAAGAGGCCGCGCTGTCGAAATAGCTGCATCCCGGGGTTTCGGTCACCGGCTCCCGGCCGGCATTGATCAGACGGCGATCGGCCGAATCCCCGTCCGCTTTGGGCCCCACGCCCATCATGCCGTTTTCCGCCTGGATGAAGATGCTGTCACCCTGGATGTAGTTGGCCACCATGGTGGGGATCCCAACCCCCAGATTGATGATCAGGGTTTCGTCCCGTTCCATGAATTCCCGGGCGATGCGACGGGCAATACGCGTCCGGGCTTGTTCGGCGGGGATGATTTCCTTCATTGGGCCCCCCTGTTGATGATCATGTTAACGAACAGATGCGGGGTGACAACGCACTCCGGATCCAGGCGGCCCACCGGTACGACCTCGTCCACCTCGGCGATGGTGAGGGTTGCGGCCATGGCCATGAGCGGATTGAAGTTGCGGGCGGTCTTGTAATAGACGAGGTTGCCCAGTTCATCGGCCTTGCTTGCTTTGACCAGGGCGACATCCGCATGGATGGCTTGCTCCAGGACGTAGGAACGGCCGTTGAACTCCCGGGTCTCTTTGCCTTTCCCCAGTTCGGTGCCGGCGGCCGTGGGCGTATAAAAGGCTGCGATGCCCACCCCGGCAGCCCTGATGGCTTCGGCAAACGATCCCTGGGGAACCAGGGTGACATCGATTTGGCCGGCGTTGTAGGCTTGGGCCACTTCGGGGTTCCAATTGTAGTAGTTGCCGATCAGGGCCCGGACCTGACCATTGGTCAGGAACTTACCCAGCCCGATGCCGGGCGAACCCAAATCATTGGATATGATTGTCAAATCTTTAAGCCCGCTGGCCGTCATCGCCTCCACGAGGCTTTCGGGATAGCCGGAATTGCCGAAGCTGCCCACCATGATCCGGTCTCCGGAACGGATGGCGGCCACGGCCTGATCCATGGTTACGACTTTTGATTTTCTTGGCATGGAAGCATCCTTGAATCGGTATTGTCAGTGTTTGTGAGAGAGGCAAAGCAGGACCTGTGCCAAGTCGGGCGGGACGAGCCCCGGCCGTCGGCCGGCATGTGCGGAAAGCGGGAAACCCGCCGGAAAGCGGTCAGAATACGGCCGGAATAGGAACCTTTCAGAAACTTCCGCCGCCGCAATCCATCCTAATTATCCTAATTGCAGGGCGTCGGCCAGGAATTCCAGCAAGGCCCTTCCCGGGGCACTCAGGCCGGTTCCCTGTTTGGTGGCGCCCACTTCGATCAGTTCGTTGGCGCGAAGGTGTTTCAGATAGGTTTTCATGCGGCCTTCGGTCACCAGGATGCCCCGGGACCGGAGCCGCCGGCAGAGCGTATTGCGGCCCGTGACCTGCCCGGTGCGGTCCGCCAGGATTTTCAGTATCCGGTACAGTATGTAACGGTCCAGGCGGACGGCTTCCAGACGGGCCAGGAGAGGTTCGAAATCTCCATGGGCCTCCCCGGTCGAAAGCGGATGGGAGCGGTTAAAGTGCTGCACCACGTTTTCAGGGAGATGGGCCAGGCGCATGACGGCGCTGCCCTGGGAGGCGATAAAGGCATACTCGGCGGTGTTGATCAGTTCCCGGATGTTGCCGGGCCAGTCGAAGCCCTCCAGGGCGGCCCGGGCGTTGGACGAAATGGCTTTCTTGATGTTGTAGGTCTGTACGAGGTGGCGATTGAAGATATACAGGACATCGGCGCTGCGTTCCCTCAGGGACGGGATGGTGAGGGGGAGGGTGTTCAGGCGGTAGTAGAGATCCCTGCGGAAGCGCCCCTGTTCTATGGCTTGCCCCAGATCGGCATTGGTGGCCGCCACGACCCGAACATCCACCGGGACGATCTTGGAGCCCCCCACCTTCATGACCTCCCGCTCTTGCAGGACACGCAGCAGGCGCGACTGGACCGATGGGGAGGCGTCGCCGATTTCATCGAGAAAAATGGTGCCGCCGTGGGCCTGCTCGAAAAGGCCGGTCTTACCCCCTTTTCTGGCGCCGGTGAAGGCGCCGTCGGCATAACCGAAAAGCTCGCTTTCGATAAGGTTTTCGGAAATGCCGGCAAAATTGACCGCCACGAAAGGGCCGTCCCGGCGCATGGAGCTATGGTGGATGGCATGGGCAAAAAGCTCTTTGCCGGTGCCGCTCTGGCCCGTGATGAGAATACTGCGTTCGGTTCGGGCAAAACGCTCCGCTTTTTCGATCAAGTCCCTGAGCTTGGCGCTTTGGCCCCAGATATCGTGGAAATCGTACTTGGTGACATAACCTTTGGCAGCCAGCTTGGCCCGCACGCTTTTTTCAAAGCGCTGGATGCGTGCGATTTCGCGGAAGGTGTAGATGTGGTTTTCCGTCGGTGTGCCGACCACCGGGATTTTGCTGAGCACCAGCTGTTTGCCGTGATAATTGTAGATGCCGGCGGATTTGTCTTCCGGATGGGTCTCTTCGATCAGGTCGGCCACTTTTTTAAAATTCCGGATGGTTTCATGGAACCGTGAATGCAGGAACTTGTTTTCGTCTTGCCCGAGAATTTCTAAAGCCGATTTATTGGCCAGGTTGACCCGGTCGTACTGATTGACCGATACCACCCCGTCTTCGAACTCGTCCAGGATGACCTCGCTGCGCTTTTGCAGCAGTTTCGCATGTGCCAATGTTTCAGAGAGCTTGCGGCTCGAAGCCATGAGGAAGAAATGGTAGTTGTTGGCATAATTTTCAAGGTACGTCTGACTGAGACCCAGCGCCAGGATCAGTTCCGAGAAGGATTGGATGCTGATCAGCCGTGGTCCGATATCGATGACGGGCGCGATGCCGGAAGGGCACAGGTGGGTCATGCCGGGCGAGATGGCTGCATGGATCGTGCTCAGATCAATGCGGACGTCCAGGCTTTTCCAGTAGGGCACATAGTTCAGGTGGGTGATGCCCAGGTCTTTCAGGGATTCAATGGTTTCGTCGGTGGCGTAGCGGGGATGGTTGACCACCAGCACCCGGGCGCCCTTGGGAAGCATCAGCACCTTTTCCAGGTTGTATCCGGTGATGATCCGTCGTGGGGAGAAGATCTCCTGTTCGGGGAATATCTTGCGTACGTAGGGCAGCATGCTGTCCCCGGACGTCATGATGAGGTCGCATGTCGGCATGTCGGCAATGGCATCCACGCAGGCGCCGGATACCTTCACCTCTTGGCCGATGATGTTGTGGATGGTGTTGCACAGGAATTTGTTGACCCGCTTGTCCAAAGACAGGATCAGGAGCTTCTTGGGGGTGCGGTTCATGGCGGCCTTTCCGTTTAGGAAAAATTAAGGATGTTAATTATCCTAAACGACCCAAAAACATCAAGCGAAAATCCGCTGGCCGGAGCTCGCCTGACGCATGAAAAGGGCCTTTTTGCCTGCCGGAGGGGCCTCCCGGTCCTGCGTGCGGCCTGGCATAACTATTGCGATGTTACTTGCCCGGACAAACAACGCCCCGTTTCGGATACGAACCACAGTCATTGAGGACAGCTCGCATGAAGGAACATGAAGATATTCCCGGCCATGTTTTCCCCCGGCAACTCGGCCGGCCCCTGGCGGCGGCCGTTGCTGCCAACGGATGCTGGATCGAAGACGCTGACGGACGGCGATTCCTGGACGCTTCGGGAGGTCCGCTGGTGGTCAATGTCGGGCACGCCCGGCCGGAGATCGCCCAGGCGGTGCACGATCAGATTGTGAAATGCGACTATGTGCATCCCACCATGTTTACCGGCGAACCGGTAGAAAGCCTGGCCTCCGATCTGGCCCGGCACGCCCCGCCGGGAATCGAACGGTTTTATTTTATGAACAGCGGCTCCGAAGCCGTCGAAACCGCTGTTAAACTGGCCCGTCAGATTCATCTGGAGCAGGGACGGCCCCAGCGGTTCCGTTTGATTTCCCGGTGGAAATCCTACCACGGGCTGACCTTGGGGGCTCTCTCCGCCACCGGACGCACGAGCTTCCGGAAACCCTTCGCCCCCTTGCTGCCGGAAACCGCGCACATCGAAGCGCCCTATTGTTACCGCTGCAGTTTCGGAAAACGCTATCCGGACTGCGGGCTGCACTGTGCCCGGGCGTTGGAGGAGGCGATTGAAAATATCGGTCCGGAAACGGTTTCCGCTTTCCTGGCCGAAACCGTTTCCGGGGCCACCATTGCGGCGGCGGTGCCCCCCCCGGGATACTGGTCCGCAATCCGCGCGATATGCGACAAGTACGACATCCTGCTGATCCAGGACGAAGTCTTCTGCGGCCTGGGGCGCACCGGACACTGGTTCGCCTCCGAGGCGCATGCGGTGGAGCCCGACATCGTCACGCTCGGCAAGGGGCTCTCCGGCGGGGCCATGGGGCTTTCGGCCGTGGGCATCCGGCAGGCGCACTTTGACTGTATCCGTCAGGGGTCGGGTGCCTTTGCCCACGGCGGAACCTTTTCCCATCACCAGGTGGCCTGCGCCGCCGGTCGGGCCGTGATTGCCATTCTCGAAAAAGAACGGCTGGTGGAAAGGGTGGCCCGGCTGGGACCCGAAATAGGAGCCGCCCTGCGGGAGCGGCTGGGTGAGCATCCCCACGTCGGGGATATCCGCGGCGTCGGATTCATGTGGGGGGTCGAATTCGTTCAGGACCGTGCGACCCGCACCCCTTTCCCAAGGCAGGCAAAGGTAACCGAGCGGATCTGGCAGCAACTTTATGACCGGGGAATCCTGCTCTACAAGAGCATCGGACTGGCCGGAACCCATGGCGATGCGATGGTTCTCGGCCCTCCCTTTACGATGACCGAGGAAGATATTCATCGGGTCGTGGAAGAACTGGCCGCGGCGCTGGACCAGGTGGTTCCGCGGTGAATCGCCGCCGGGTATGACCGGGCCGAAGGCTCCGGAATCCCGGCGGCTGGATCGATTGGAAGGAGGATAGCCTATGGCGGAACTATTTGGATGGCAAGGCAAGATCTTGCGGGTTGATCTGACAGCCGGAAAGGTCACGACCGAAGCCCTCGATCCCGCAACGGCCCGGGCCTACATCGGGGGCCGCGGTCTGGGAATCCGCACCATGCTGGATGAAATGGATCCGAAATGCGATCCGCTGGGGCCCGAAAACCTGCTGATCATGGCCAACGGACCCCTTACCGGCACGATTGCGCCCACCGGTGCCCGCTATATGGTGATGACCAAATCGCCGTTGACCGGGGCCGTGACGTGCTCCAACTCGGGTGGTGAATTCCCGACCACCCTGAAGAAGGCCGGGATCGACATGATTGTCTTCAGCGGATGTTCGCCGGAGCCGGTCTACTTGTGGATCGACCGGGGGCAGGCCGAATTGCGGCCGGCGGATCACCTCTGGGGCAAGGACGCCGCTGAAACCGATACCGCCCTGCGCATTGAAACCCATCAAGACATCCGTGTGGCCTGTATCGGACCGGCCGGTGAAAACGGGGTGCGCTTCGCCAGCATCATGAACGACAAGGACCGTGCCGCCGGCCGCTCGGGGGTGGGGGCGGTCATGGGGGCCAAGCGCCTCAAAGCCGTTGCCGTACGCGGGGACGCTCCCGTGCCGATTCATGACCCGGAGGCCTTCAAAAAGGCCGTTAAAAAAGCCCTCCAGCGGTTCAAGGACGGTTTGCAGGGACAGCCTTCGGGGCTGCGGCTGTACGGCACGGCGGCCACCATCACGGGCACCCAGACCGTCGGGGCCCTGCCCACGCGTAACTTTCAGCAGGGCACCTTTGAGAAATGGGAAGCCATCAACGGCCAGACCCTGACGGAAAAATACCTGAAAAGCCCCAAGGCCTGCCATGCCTGCCCCATTGCCTGCGGGCGCAGCACCAAGGTGGACGACCCCGGCTACGAAGGGGAGGGTGAGGGCCCCGAATACGAGACCATCTATGCCATGGGCTCCAACTGCGGGATCGACAACCTGGGCGCCCTGACCAAGGCCAACTATATCTGCAACGAACAGGGGATGGACACCATTACCATGGGCAGCACCATCGCCTGCGCCATGGAAATGTGCGAAAAGGGCTATATCCCCGAATCCGATGTGGGGCTTGGCCGTCCCCTGCGCTTCGGCGACGCTGATGCCCTGGTGGAGCTCACCCGGATGACAGCCAGCCGAGAGGGCTTCGGGCGCCTGCTGGCGGAAGGCAGCCTGCGTTTGGCAACCCGCTATGGCCATCCGGAGCTGGCCATCGTGGCCAAAGGCCAGGAATTTGCCGGCTACGACCCCCGCGGCGAACAGGGCATGGGACTGGCCTATGCCACTTCGCCCATCGGCGCGTCCCACATGCGCGGCGATCCCGCCTATATCGAAATCCTGGGCGTTCCCAAAATCATCGATCCGCTGAAGCGGGAAGGCAAGGCCAAACTGGTGATGCAATGGCAGGACCATTTTGCCGTCATCGATGCCGCCGGGCTGTGCGTTTTCTTCTCCGTCCGCAATCTTATGTCGCCCGATGAAGAGATCCGTCCGGAAGGCATTCTGGAACTGCTCAATGCCGCCACCGGAGCCGACTATACCCTCGACGAGCTGTCGGCCGCCGGGGAGCGGATCTGGAACGCCGAGCGCGTGTTCCTCAACCGGGCCGGTTTTACCGCCAGGGAGGACACCCTGCCGGACCGCATCCTCAAGGAGCCTCTGCCCGACGGGCCTGCCAAGGGCATGGTCTGCCGGCTGGATGAAATGCTCGGCGAATATTACCGGCTGCGGGGATGGGATGAAAACGGCATCCCCGGGCCCGACAAGCTGGAAGCCCTCGGGCTGCCCTGAAACAGGGCGCCCGGCAACCCCGTGCGGCAGTGGAACTGGTAGGTCACCATGCCTGTCGCTGGATTAACGCAAACAAGGAGGAGAACGATGAGAAGAATCTGTTGTTTCTTGGTGCTGGCGTTTGCCATCGCATGTATGGCAACCGGTCCTGCCTGGGCCTCGGATACCATCAAGGTGGGGGTTGTCGGTCCGCGCACCGGCGGCGCGGCGGCCACCGGAAAGGCGTTTGAAGAAGGCATCCAGCTGGCCACGGACTATGTCAATGCCAACGGCGGGGTGCTGGGTAAAAAGATCGAAATCGTTTTCGAAGACACGGCCGGCGCGCCGGACAAGGCGGCCAGTGGATTCGAGCGTCTGGCCACACGGGACAAAGTGGTCATGGTGCTGGGCGAGAGCCACTCTTCCGCCGCCCTGGCCGAAATCGAAGTGGCCAACAGGCTCAAGGTGCCTTTCATGGTGGTGGAAGCCTGGGCCGATCCCATTACGGCCAAAAACTACCGCTATGTTTTCCGGGCCGGCCCCTCCAATTCAGGGGTGGTAAAATCCACCATCGCACAATGGGTAGCCGCCGAAAAATTCAAAAAAGTCGCCATCGTGGCGGAAAACACGGACTGGGGCCTGGGGATCGCCGAACTCTGCAAGACGGCGCTGGACGCCGCGGGGGTGGAAAACCAGTCTCTGGTCACCGAGCGCAAAAGCCAGGATCACTACATGGAGCTGACCAAGATCAAGTCCTTTGATCCGGATGCCGTTCTGGCCTTTGTCTACGGGACCGGTCTCCACTATTTCGTGGCCCAGGCCGGGGAAGTCGGCCTGACCCCGAAAGCCGTGATCCTGGACGGTGCCGGTCCTCCGAGCCTGTGGCCTGATTTCTGGCCGAATGTGGGCGACTACGGCAACCTGGAGTGCTTTGTTTCTTCCATGCATGAAAAGGTCGAACTGACCCCGCTGGCCACCGAGTTCCGCAAATCCTATGTAAAGGCCTTCGGGAAAAACCCCACGGACTACAAGTCGCGTTCCATGTTCGATGCCATCCTGATTGCGGCGGATGCCATCAACCGGGCCGGATCGGTGGATGCCGAAAAACTGGTCGACGCCCTGGAAAAGACGGAACTGACGGTCACCCGCGGTACGGCCCGTTTCGGTACCGAAAAGGGTGGGCCCGAGTACCACCATTGGATGCCGCCCATGCTGGTCATCCAGTGGCAGGACAAGGAGCAGGTGGTTCTTTTTCCGGCCGAAGGGGCCACGGGAAAACTGAAACGCTAATCGACGAAGCGGTGTCGGGCCACGTCGCCCGGCACCGCCGAAATGGAGCCTCATGTTTGCCATAGCCTCGATGAACGGTCTTGTCATCGGCGTCATTTACGCCCTTACCGCTTTAGGCGTCTCTTTGGTCGTGGGCATCATGAACGTGGTGAATTTCGCCCACGGTGAATTCTATATCCTGGCCGGTTACTTTTCATTTCTTTTCGCCAATGCGCTGGGGATGCCGATCATCGCCGCCATGGGGCTGGCGGTGGCGCTCGTGTTCGTCTTCGGGCTTCTGGTGGAGTACACCCTTATCCGGCCGACCTACGGCGATGATATGTATTCGCTCATCCTGACATTCATCCTGTCGATCGTGCTGCAGAACGCCTACCTGTTCATTTTCGGCCCCTATCCCAACAAACCCCCCGGATGGATCAAAGGCGCCACGAATATCTTTGATCTCTTTTTCTACGGCAATCAGCGCATGGCCGCCCTGGTCGCCGGTATCGCGGTTATCGTCGTGGTGTTTGCCATGATCAAGCTGACCTGGTTCGGGCGCATCATCCGGGCCGCCTCACAGGACCGGGGAATGGCCGAATTGAACGGTGTCAATACCACGCGGCTCAACATGCTCAGCTTTGGTCTCGGCTGTGCGCTGGCTGCGGCCGCCGGTGTTATTCTGGCTCCCGTGTTTCCGGTGACCCCCACGGCCGGCGTGCCGGTGGCGCTCACCGCCTTCGTGGTGGTGGTGCTGGGGGGAATGGGGTCCATGTGGGGATGTATCATCGGCGGGCTGATCCTCGGCCTGGTGGAAAACCTCGGAGCGGCCTATCTGTCCACCGGATACAAGCACGTCTTCGGGTTTGTGATTCTCATCATGGTGCTGGCCATTCGCCCATCGGGCCTGTTCGGTCGCAAGGAGGCTTAATTGACAATCTCACTCGGGGAGTCGCGTTTGAAAAGCACACCAAAAATCCTGTTATGCCTGGCCGGTCTGGCTGTCTTTGCCCTCCTGCCGTGGACCATGGGGGTGTACAACCAGCACGTGCTCATCGTCTGCCTTTTCTACACCATGATGGCCGCTTCCTGGAATCTGCTGGCCGGCTACACCGGTCAGGTTTCCTTCGGACATGCCGCCTTTGCCGGCATCGGCGCCTATGTTTCCGGCATCCTGGTTGTCAAGGCGGGCCTCAATCCCTGGGGCGGGGTGGTCATCGGCACCCTCTGCGCCGCGGCGTTCGGATTCCTGGTGGGGCTGCTCTGTCTGCGCATGGGGGGGATTTACCTCTCCTTGACCACGCTGGGGTTTTCGGAGATTTTGCACATCGTCATCAACAACGAGTATGAGATCACCCGGGGCACCATGGGGCTCCAGGTGCCGGGATTGATCGAAAATTATTCGAAAATCGCCTACTTCTATATTTTCCTGGCCGGGGCGCTGATTACCCTGGCCGTTGTCTACCGGCTGGTCCATTCCAATGCCGGACTGAATTTCCGGGCCGTCCAGAACGACGAGCGGGCCGCATCGGCCCTGGGGGTGGATGTGGTGCGGACCCGGCTCCTGGCGTTCACTGTATCGAGCGCCCTTGCCGGGATGGCCGGTGCCTTGTACGGGCACTACATGCTGCTGATCACGCCGCATCTCCCTTCGCTGGACCAGCAATTCCTGGTGCTGTCGATGACGGTCATCGGCGGCCTGGGGTCTTTCGTGGGGCCGGTCATCGGGGCTTTCAGCCTTGAAATCCTGTCGGAATACATCCGGGCCTGGGGCGAATACCACGTGCTGGTTTTCGGCCTTGTGGCCTTATTTGTGGCCCGGTTCGCTCCCAAGGGAATTGTCGGCATCTACAAGGCCTGGCGCGGAAAATATCGGGCGGCGACCGCCTAATCATGTTGATGCGGAGGATGATTTGGAACTGATCAAAGGGGTTGGCATCACAAAACATTTCGGCGGGGTTAAAGCCTTGTCAGGCGTTGATTTCAAGGTGGAGCAGGGAACCATCGTCGGTCTTATCGGCCCCAACGGCGCCGGCAAGACCACCCTCTTCAACATTGTGGCGGGCGCATTCCCGCCGACTTCCGGAACGGTCCATTTCGAGGGCGTCGACATCACCGGCCTGCCGGCCTATAAAATCTGCCGCCGCGGTGTGGCCCGTACTTTTCAGGTGACCCGGCCTTTCGGGGAGATGTCGTGCGTGGAAAACGTGGCCGTCGGCGTGGTGAACCATCAGCCGGACGCCAGCCGCGCTGTCTGGACGCAACGCGCCGTCGAATGCCTCAGGATCGTGGGGCTGGAAGGGTTTGAATCTACCGAGGCGCGGCATTTGAATGTGGTGCAGAAGAAAAAACTTGAAATCGCCCGGGCCCTTGCCACCGGGCCGAAACTTCTTATGCTGGACGAGGTTCTCGGGGGACTCAATTCCCAGGAGATCCAGGACGCCATTACCTTCATCCGCAACCTGCGGGATCAACTGGGCTTGACCATTCTCTGGATCGAACATGTCATGGGGGCGATCATGCAGGCCACCGAAAAGGTGATCGTCCTGGATCAGGGGCGCATTCTCATGAACGGCAGTCCCGAAGAGGTGGTCAACGATTCCAGGGTCATCCACGCCTATTTGGGAGACTAGCATGCTCAGCGTTTCAAACATCGACGTATACCGCGGCGAGACCCAGGTGCTGTGGGATGTATCACTGGACGTTCATCCGGGTGAAAGGGTGGCGATACTGGGGAGCAACGGCGCCGGCAAATCATCCCTGATGGGCGCCCTTACCGGGGCCCTGCCGCCCTCCCGCGGCCGAATCGACTTTCAGGGGCAAGCCATCGCCGGCGCCAAACCCTACCAGGTGACCCAGATGGGGATTGCTCTGGTTCCGGAGGGGCGTCGGGTCTACAAGGATATGTCGGTCTGGGAGAATCTGGAGATGGGCGGTTATCCGAAACGCGGACGTCGTCATATCAAGCAGAGTATGGACAACGTGTTCGATATCTTCCCGGTGCTGCAGGAGCGCCGCCGCCAGTCCGGCGGCACCCTTTCGGGGGGGGAGCAGCAGATGCTGGCCATCGGCCGGGCGCTCATGAGCCGCCCCGAACTCCTGCTGATCGACGAGCTTTCCCTGGGGCTGGCACCCCGGATCACCAAAGAAATCTACCAGGCTCTTTCGGGCCTGGGGTCGGAGACCACTGTGTTACTGGTGGAACAGAATGTCGAAATGGCCCTGAAGAACTCCCAGCGGGCTTATATCGTCGAGAGCGGGCGGATCACCCGCAGCGGGCGATCGGAGGAACTCATGGCCGACCAGGATATCCGTCGGGCCTACCTGGGGTTGTAAACCCCGGACCGTCCGCCCCCGCGGACACCAAAGGAGAAGAAAGCATGGAAGATGTGGTCATCGTTGCCGGCATGCGCACGCCGATCGGGAGTTACATCGGCGGACTGCGGGATGTGGCGGCCTATGAACTGGGCGCGCGGGTGCTCAATGCTGCGCTGGAAAAGGCCGGGCTGGCCCCGGAAGATGTGGATGAAGTCGTCATGGGGCAGTCCTACCAGAACGGGGAGTCGGTCAATGTGGCCCGTACCGCGCTGCTGGCGGCCGGATGGCCCGTGGAGATACCCGGCATAACCCTTGACCGGCGCTGCTGTTCAGGGCTGGACGCCGTCAGCTACGGCGCCATGAAGATCATGTGCGGCCTGTCGGATGTCGTCGTCGCCGGCGGGGTGGAGAGCATGAGCCGGACCGAGTTCTATCTGCCCGGCGAATTCGTCAAGTGGGGCATGGGCGGCCGCATCGATCCCAAATGGGGGGTGATGCCCAAAGGGCACGGTTCCCTGTCCATGTGGGGGCTTCCCTTTTTCGACCGTATTTCAAGAGCCCGGGTCATGAGCCAGCCGGTGGAACGCTTCGGGGAGCTCAATTCCATGATGTCCTGGGCCGAAACCGCCGCCCGGGAAGAGGGCATCACCCGGGAAGCAGCCGACGCCTGGGCCGAGCGCAGTCACCGGAAAGCCTGTGAAGCCATCGATGCCCATCGGTTCGACGATGAAATCGTTCCGGTTACAGTGCCGCGCCCCAAGGGCGATCCGGTGGTCATCGATCGGGATGAACCGCCCCGCCGGGACACCTCGATGGAAAAACTGGCCCGTTTGCGCACCGTCTACTCCGACGGGATTTGCACGGCCGGCAATTCCTCCACGGAAAACGACGGTGCGGCCGCGGTGGTGCTGATGGCCGCCAGCCGGGCCGACGCCTTGGGCTTAACCCCCCTGGCCATCCTTAAGTCCTTCGCCGTGGCGGCCGCGGATCCGACCCTGACCTATCCGGCCGTGCCGGCCTCGGTCGACAAAGCCCTGTCCCGGGCCGGCCTGGCCATCGGAGACATGGATTTGATCGAGATCCAGGAGGCTTTTGCCGCCCAGGTGCTGGCCGATGCCAAACTCATGGGACTTTCCCCGGAGGCGTGCGAAACCAAGGTCAACGTGAACGGGTCCGGGATTTCCCTGGGGCATCCCATTGCCGCCACCGGCACCATGCGGCTGGTGACCCTGGTCCATGAGCTGCGTCGGCGCAAGGCCCGCTACGGTCTGGAAACCATCTGCGGCGGCGGCGGTCAGGGGATCGCCGCCATCGTGGCGAACGCCGCTGGTTAGCCCGAAGTTTTCACGCGTTCGCGATGTTTATTGGACGACATCAGGGGCACCGCTTCAGGACGGCTAACGCAAGCCCCTGGTAACGCGGCCAATGGACATCGCGGGCGCGCTTGTCGGGTGAAAATTTTTCGGCCTTCCTGGAAATCGGCGCAGGCTGCAAACTGTCACCGTATAAGCATACCCCGCCTGGCACTTATGTCATCGCATACTTCCATTGTTGCGGATGTGGTCCGTCTACTTCGCACATCGCCTATCGATAACCTTTGTTGAACCGCTGACCGGCCGCATGCCATGGACCGCCGCTGTGTGTCCGTCGAAGTCGGCGATTTCCCGCTGTGGTAACGCTCCCTTCGCAAGAATAGCCCGTGAAGAGAACCCAACTGTAAAGCCTTTCACCAGGTCACCTGCCGTGGTGGCAACCGGTTTGACAATTTCAGGAAGCCGTTAACCATCATTCATCTTCATTGGAAATAAATATAAAAGATATTTCAGGCCATTAGGCGCAAACCACCAACGGGGGCCGTCAGAGGGCACACTATATGCTTAGAAGCTATCTCCAAGAAAGATCTGCTGGCGGCTTCGGATCATTTCCCGGTGAGTATCGACGTGACCTTGTGAAGGGTTGGGAATCATCCGTTAGGGTGATGGCGTATTGGACGGCATTTGCCACATCGCGAAAAAGACATTAAATGATGATGTAAACGCTTCCAACCCTCTCAGGAGATAAAAATTATTGTGCAGAAAATATTTCATGAAATGTTCGGGCTCCGACACAAAAGGGATGCGCTGCGCTGCATGATTGTCTGTTCGGTGTGGATAGGGGTTATGCTGGCGGCGACCGTTTCCGCCCAGGCCAGGGATGCCATCCGGATTGCCTACCCCGAGTTTCAACCGTTTTTTGCCGAATCCGAAAAGGGGGAGGTGCAGGGCTTTTTTTACGATATCGTCACCGAAGCGCTTGAAAAGCGCATGGGGCTTGAGACCGCCTGGACAGCCCTGCCGTGGAAACGATGCCAGGAATACGTCAAGTCAGGCGAGTTCGACGCCATGATCACGGTCCCCACCCGGGAGCGCGGCGCCTATTCCGAAACCCACCCGGATCCGTTCTACCTGAAAGAGCTCAAATTGTTCACCTATGCGGGCCACGCGCGGCTGAATGCGATTGTTGCCATCCAAACCCTGTCGGATATCAGAAGAGGCGGGTATTCGGTGATAACTTACAGCGGCAACGGCTGGCACAAGAGGCATTTGGCCAGCCTTGGCGTGCCCACCCACGAAACGCCGATTGTCCGCAATGTCTGGCGGATGCTGGCTGCGAAAAGAGGGGACCTGGTCATTGAATGGCCCCAGGGGGCCTACCCGGATATCCGGGATCTGGGGCTGGAAAATCGCATCGTAGAAACGGCGGTAGCCTTGGACGCCATGCCCTTTCACTTGCTGATCAGTAAAAAATCAACCTACAGGGACCTGCTGCCGCGCTTCAACGAGGTGATCAAGACCATGCAGACGGATGGGACGATTGACGGCATCCTTACCCGGTATTTCGGCGCTCCAACCCCGGTTGTAACCAAATAAGCCCTCCATGCTGTTATCCTTGGATGTGTATTACACCTGCCCGTGGGGTTAGCGCATCAGCCCATAAAAATTTTCAAGGTTGTGGACAGCGTTCCCGCCAATCACGACATCCAAGTCCTTAGTTGGCAAGGAATTAAACTTTATCTTGCGCGGCCCCGGGCGGAATCTCCGGCGATAGGGCTTCGAAGCGCTCGAAGTAGCCGATCAGGCGGCCTTCGCTATCGCGCACCGCCACCATGGAGGCCTTTTCCTTTTGGGCGGTGATTTTTACAAACACCTCGTCTTCGCCCTGCGCCAACCGCTGGTAGAACTTGCGCAGGTGCGCAACGGAGTCCGAATTGTGGCACGCGAAAATAGATTTTCCGATCAGGTCGGCGTACCCGCGCTTGCCATAGAACCACTCCCGGGCCCGGCGGTTCAAATAGCGGATGACGTGGTCGTTATCGACGAAGACGATGCGGTGGTGGATGCTGTCGAGAATCGCCTTTAGCAATGAGAGTTCCGTCACATTCATTCCTTTTCTGAAAAGTGGATGCCATGCCGCAACAGTGAAAACGATGCATACCATAATTGGGTCGGCATCAGCGATAAATTTGTCCCCGGAATCCGCTTTTTGTACTGATATTTGCGTCGAAAACAGTGGGGCTCCGTGCCTTTTCAATACAAGATACAGGACCCCACTTAACCGCTGTTCAGAATCAATCGTGTCGTTCAGCTGAAAAGACCTTCGGGAAGGCCATTGAAGGCTTTACTCCCCGGCCATCATGGCCGCAATGTCTTCCTCAACCGTGCCGATGGGCTTGATGTCGAATTTTTCCACCAGCACCTTGGCCACGTTGGGGGAGAGAAAAGCCGGCAGGGTCGGCCCCAGCCGGATCCCTTTGACGCCCAGGAACAGCAGGGCCAGGAGTACGGCCACGGCCTTCTGTTCGTACCAGGCAATGTCGTAGGAGATCGGCAGGTCGTTGATATCCTCCAGACCGAAGACTTCCTTCAGCTTCAGGGCGATGACGGCCAGAGAATAGCAGTCGTTGCACTGGCCGGCATCCAGGACCCGGGGAATTCCGCCGATGTCCCCCAGGTTGAGCTTGTTGTAGCGATACTTGGCGCAGCCGGCGGTGAGGATCACCGTGTCCTGGGGCAGGTTTTCAGCCACTTCCGTGTAATAGCTGCGGCCTTTCTGGCGGCCGTCGCAGCCGGCCATGACCACGAAGCGCTTGATGGCGCCGGATTTCACCGCATCCACCACCTTGTCGGCCAGGGCCAGGACCTGGTTGTGGGCGAAACCGCCGACGATGGCACCCGTCTCGATTTCACTGGGCGGCATGCAGGTCTTGGCCTTTTCGACGAGGGCGGAAAAATCCTTGGCGCCGCCCTCGGGTCGGTCGGCGATATGCACGGCGCCTTCATAGCCGACCACACCGGTGGTAAAGAGCCGGTCCAGGTACGTATTGTCCTTTTTCAATGGCACCAGGCAGTTGGTGGTCAGCAGAATGGGGCCGTTAAAGGACTCGAACTCCTTGTTCTGGTGTGGCCAGGAACCACCGTAGTTGCCCACGAAATGATCGTATTTCTTAAAGGCCGGATAATAGTTGGCCGGCAGCATCTCGCCGTGGGTGTAGACGTCGATCCCCGTACCTTCGGTCTGCTGGAGCAGCTCCTCCATATCCTTCAAGTCGTGGCCGGTGATCAGGATGCCCGGGTTTCGGCCCACACCGATGTTCACTTCGGTGATCTCCGGGTTGCCGTAGGCCGTGGTGTTGGCTTCGTCCAGCAGGGCCATGGTGTTGACCGCCGTATCGCCGGCCTTCATTACCAGGGCGATCATGTCGTCTACGGACAGGTCTTTGGTGGTGGAGGCCATCGCCTCCATGATGAAATCGTTGATGTCGTCTTTCTGATATCCCAGGATGGCGGCATGGTCGGCATAGGCGGCGACCCCTTTCAGGCCGATGATCAACAGTTCGCGCAGGGAGCGCACATCTTCGTTTTCCGTTGCCAATACCCCCACGGTTTTGGCCTTTTCGGCATAAGTGGACGGATCGCCCGACCAGGTGGCGGCTTCGGGCAGGGCGGCGTCGAAATCGCGACCGTTTTGCGCTTTGTACGCGGCCAGGAACTTGGCCCGGACCTGATCCCGCCGCTGCAGGCCTTCGGTGATCATGGCGGTAAAGCGGGCGTCGTCCCAGTTGGCGTTGGTGATGGTGGCAAACAGGCCCTGGTCGACGAAATCATCGTTGGTGCGGTCGGCCGCCCCGAGTTCTTTGAGCTTTTCTTCATACACGGCAATGCCTCTGAGGACGAAGATCAACAGATCCTGCAGATTGGCGGTTTGCTCGGGCTTGCCGCAAACGCCTTTTACGGTGCAGCCGGTGTTCTTGGCGGTTTCCTGACATTGAAAACAGAACATGAGCGATTCTCCTTTTGGTGTGGTTGTGTAGGCCGATTGAAAGGGGCTCCATTTAAATTGGCGCCCGTTATCCTGCCGAACCGTTTTCACGGTATTTTTGCGCTTCAAGAAAGCGATCGATGCGACGAATGAATTCGTTCCAGTCGAGCTGGTATTCCCGGGCGACGTCCGGCAAAGTATGGAAGGCCTCGGCCGGACAGCCCGGACACAACAGGCCAAGATCAATGAACAGTTGCAGAAGCTGCGGATACCGGTCCAACAGTTCCTTGACCGTGATGTCCGATGGCAAAGATGATTTCACGACGGCAATGGTTTCCTTTTCGATTAATTCGGTTGCCCCGCAGCAATACCGCGTCGTCAACCCCATAAAGCTGGTCAATAGTGAAGCGAGGATAGCCTTGCATGGCGTACCTGTCTTTGCGCTACCGCAAATAAGGGGGGAATTTTTTAAGATTGTTGCCAAGGTGGTTGAGACCCGTATGGCAATCAGCCGGTTTCCGAGAATAGAACCAGGGCGTGGGGATCGGTCACGATGATTTTTTCGCGACCGGACTGCACCCAGCCCGATTTTTCCCAGGCACTCAGCGTGCGGCTGACCGTGTAGAGGGTCGTTCCTGAATAGTCGGCAATATTCTGGCGGCTCAGGGGGATGTCGATGCGGATTCCGTGCGGGGTCTTCGATCCGGCCCGTCGCATCAGGCGCAGAAGGGAGCGTGCGATGCGCTGATCCACATGCTCGGTGCAAACCTCGAGGTAGCGGTGCTGGACGTCGTCGATGCGCTCTAAAACGATACCCAGCAGATTGATGGCGATATCCGGATATTGGCCCATCAACGCCATCATGGCCGGTTTGTCCCAGCCGACAACGTCGGTTTCTCCAATGGATTCGGCCGTGACCGGATACATCCAATTTTTGAGAACGGCAATGGCGGCGGTCGATTCGCCGCAGCCGATATAGCGAAGAATGACTTCTTTGCCCTGTTCGTTGAGTTTGGTCAGTTTAAGGCGGCCGCGCGTTACCAGGAAACAGCTTTGCGCTGCATCGCCCTGATGAAAAAGAACGCTTTTGGGGCGAAGTCCCTTGGGACGACCTTTCCCCAGGAGCACCGAAAACTGTTCGCTGGTCAAGCCTTTAAATATCTCGGTTTTGTTCAGAACCATGTCCATTTGCATTTCGGCCGTTTCGTAGTGTTTTTTATGTGCACGTCATGAATCCGGGAATCAAAACGCCGACAAAATCCGCCCTATCTGCGCTCGTTAAACGATCTGACCCCTTTGAACACTTAAATTCGGGTATTCTGATCTTATCGGAACTCAGATGTACAGAAATTGATCTGGGTCAAAAAACGCCGTGAAATTGTTTTTACTGGTGATGGATCAACGCTGGGGGCCCATGCAGGTCCTGGCTGACGAGGCAAATTCCGCCACGTGGTTATCTTCGGCAGAACCCAGCTGCTTCGGCGGCGGATATACGCAAGAAAAATATTGACATAATGAGCATAAGCCAATAATGGTGCGGTCGTGGTTTCGCGTTACGTTCTGTTGAAAACAGGCAATTAACCCGAATAGTGTGCGCATTCGCGATGTTTATCGGCAAGGCATCAGGGGGCCGCTGTACGCCTGCTACCGCAAGCCCCTGATAGCTTTTTTGAAGTTTTTGTGGAGGTAATATGAACAAGTTGGAACTGTGTGTACTTTGTGACGATGCGGCTGTCTCGGAAAAATTTGAAAAGGAGCACGGTCTTTCCATTCTTATCAAGCTTCCCAACGGGCACCGCTGGCTCTTCGACACCGGCACGACGGATGTGTTTATGGAAAACGCCCAAATCATGGGGGAACGCCTGGACAACCTCGAAGGCATTATGATCAGCCACGGGCATGATGATCATGGGGGCGGCTTGACGTTTTATCCGCGCCTTGGCGGCGAACCCACGGTATTTGGGCATCCCCTGATCTGGGTCAAACAGTATCAGATCAAGACGGGCGAGCCGCTGAGAATCTGCGGCATTCCTTACCTTGCGCGGCGCTATGCAAGTCCACATTTCAAACCGCTGCACAATGTAACCCAACTCGACGACGGCATGTATTTCTTTACCGATGTCAGGCAGGAGCCGGGCAGTTACTGCCCGACCCACGGGAAATTCTACAATGAAGACGGGGTCGGCCCCTGGGAAGGGACGGACGATGCCACCGTGGCCATCGATACGCCCGAGGGCATTGTCGCCATATGCGGTTGCAGTCACGCGGGGTATATCAACATTCTGAAAGCCATCGAGGAAAAATTTCCGGACAAAAAAATTCTTTCTCTGGTCGGTGGGCTGCATTTGCAATCGGCCAACGAGAAGATTCTGGAAGAATTCATGGCCTATACGGACAGGGTGAAAACCAACAATTTTACCATTTATGGGGGGCATTGCACCGGCAAACACGCCATGGATATTTTCCGGACGAAATACGGCCAGGAGGTCGTTCGCCCATATGGTTCCGGAACCGTGATTACGTATTGAAAATTCGATGAATTCCGGCAAAGCCGCTGGGCCCTTGTGGCCCATAAGGACACCTTGATCTTCGGATTGATCCGCATGTTTTGTTGCATGGCGGAGTCCCGCGGGATTTTTGCCGGACTTTTCTTGGATTGTGATATGGCCCGGCAATGGTTCCTTAACCCGTATGTTTCATGAAATATAAGGGCCGGCATTAAAAGCCTGCACAAACCTATCTGCCACTAACCCATGCATTTCAAAAAATTTTTAAGCAAATATTGATGGTCTCCTAAAAAGTCTTCAATCTGTCATTCCGGACTTGATCCGGAATCTCTAACTTGTTGATATCAAGAGATTCCGGCTTCCACCGGAATGACGTCATAACAGGAACCGCGACTTTTTGTGACGCCATCAATATTCGGGTTATGACCTTTTTCCCTTGAAAAATTTCATTGCGCGTGTATTTTGTCGCCTTCTTCTGTCTGGAATTAAACTAAAATTCCGTGATGACGGTGTCGCTTTGTATGGGGCATCGACACGTTGACGCCCCGATTGTCTTTCCCGTAAGCGCAGCGGGCCTGATTGAAACAGGAACATCGATGAGAAAATGTGAGCGATACGCGGCAAGGATTCCCATGCTCATCCTGCTGTCTGCCGCGATAGTGGCAGCGGCCTCCCCGACCGTCCTCGCAGGACGGTCGGCCGTCAATGTGATTTGCGACGCATGGCCGCCTTACCAGATTGTTGAAAATGAGCGCATTCACGGCTTCAGCACGCAAACGGTCAGAGCCGTATTCAACCGCATGGGGGTCAAATTCCTGGCCCTGAAAGGATACCCCTGGAAGCGCGCCATCAAGATGATGGAAAGGGGCGAGGCCGACGCGCTTTTCTCGGTTAATTATACCCCGGAAAGATCCCGCTACGCTCACTATCCATCCGAACCGCTGGTTGAAACGCCATGGGTCATGTGGGTCCAAAAGGAATCCGGCAATCGCTTCGATTCCTTCGAGGACCTTATCGGCAAGCGCGTCGGACTGGTGAATGGCTACAGCTATACGCCCAGCTTCTGGGAATTCGTTAAAAAGCACCGTCTTCATGAGTTGGTGGCATCCGATGTGAACAATTTCAAGAAGCTGAATGGCGGGAATCTCGACTTTGTGCTGGCTGAGAAGCGAAACGGGGCCTATATCCTCAATCAGCTCCGCATCGACACCATTGTGCCGCTGGGCCACAACCCGGTAAAAACGGATGGCCTCTATATTATCTTCAGCAAGCGTGAAGTATCGGAAGCATTTGTGGAAAGGTTTTCGAATACATTGAGGAAATTTAAAAAGGAGCCAGCCTACCAGTATTTGTACCGGCGCTATTTAGTGTCCATCCATAAATAACATCTTTCGGCCCCTGGCGGCGTTCTCGCTCGTTTCCAATCCTCGAAATAGCGGACTATTCCTCCGGTTGAAAACGCGCTCGGGCCTTGCCAGGAACCAAAATCTACCATTTATGGATGGACACTATATAAGGGCCGCCCACCGATGAAATGTTCGGGTTATGCGGACGGTAAAAAAGATTGCATGAGATATGCGGATTCAATCTCGGCTGATGGGTTGGCCGGCATTACCGTGGCCTGATTTTCTGCATGTAAAAAATCTATACAAATTTTATTTGCCTGCATAATAAGATGTCTATCGAGTTTACAGTCATCCCACCTTATTTAACGTCATGAACAATTCGAAATGTGTTCTAATATCAAAAAATCCAAATTGTTATAACTGCCATTGGTAACGGCCGAATGTCTGGCACAAAAAGTGTAATGCCTTCCCGTATATCATCCTAACCCGAACATTTCACGCAAGGGGAGGCACAATGCAGGAGCAAGCCGCGGTCAAAGTAAAGCCGAAAACAAAGGCGACGTTCGTTAGAAACTTCGAAGTATTGGAACATATCGCCCCCAGGCCTGACAGCTATCTGGACCTCCATTACAGCGAGTACCCGCTTCCCGATTACATTCGCGTGAGCGCCACGAATCGACATTCCCACAAAACCATTCAAGCTTATTTCTATATAGCGAACGAAATGGACGGCGGTTTGACCCCGTCGGAATCCGGAGACACCATAAAAGCCCGCCTGAAACCCTCCGAGACCATGGTCGTCCATTTCGCGGAAAAGAAACACTGCCCCAAGTTGTATCTCTTCAATGCTTCGTTTGCCGATTAAAGCTCCAAATAAACAAACGAAGTTGCACGGCATTGACGTCACCTAATCGTCAAGCAGCTTGCCTGCTGCTGCTCCCAGTTGCCAACCCTCTATGCAAATAGCCGGTCTATCGGATATTTCGATATTTTGCCTGTCAACAAACATTTAACCTGATTTCATGTGGTTAAGGTTTGTTAATGGTAAAGGTCTTCTTTTCGGCATAAATCCTGCTGTTCATAATGTCGATCGGATATCGAGCCGTCCACGCAAGCACGCAAGAAGCGATCCTGCCCTGTCATCCGAATATGGCTTTGATGCCCCTGAATAGTTGCATAAAACGGTTTTCTGCAAAGCTCCCGTCAACAAGAATTTACCACGAAGAGCACGAAGAGCACGAAGAAAAACCGGCCAGAGCAGTTGAACCCCTTCATGTCCTTCGTGATCTTCGGAGTTCAAGTTGTTGCATTTAACCAAACTTGGTCTTTCCGGATAACCGCATTTCATAAAGGAGGCTTTCGCAATGATAAAAAAACTTTTCATCTTAGCATTGCTCGGGATTTACTTCTTACCCATCGCACTTTTTGCGCAGCAAACAAAGAAGCACATCAGTTTGAGCTATAAATTCGATAACTGTCCGGTATTGCAGACCAGCTATCAAACGGGTTGGGCGGCCGGAGCGGCCATGATGGTGGCATGGAAGGAGGATCGCTGTCCGGATATCGATAGTGTTTTGCAGAGAGCCGGGGGTACCTATTTATCGTCGTACCAAAGCAACCAGGCTTTATCCTGCGATGAACTATTCCAATTGTACCAAATTTTAGGAATGAAGACGGTTAAGGATTACAGGCCGGCAATCGAAGGATGGAGACCCCTTTTAGCGGGTGGCCCTGTTTTGACCACACTGGGCAATCATCATGGCGAGGGCCACGTCGTATTCCTGAACCGGCTATACGAAGATACGGAGCAAAACCAGGCGGGCCTTGGCTATTACAACCCTTCAAGCGCCAATCAAGAATTTTTTAGGGTTGACGATTTTATGGTTTATTATGGCGACCAGGCCGCCTATTGCGGTGTTCACTTCGCCTATTGGCCAAACGATTCCTTAAACGAATTGTGTGAACAATTTGTCGATGGTGGCGAACCGGGTAATGCTGAGGCGCCAATTAGCGCGCCGTCAAATTTCGTCATTAATCCTTCAAACTAGTCCGGATATTTAACGCGGCCAATGGGCACCACTGTATCTATTTCAGCCCTTTTCGGCCACAATCAATAATCCTCTGACTTCGTCCCCCGACTGCTTGCGGATAACGGCGTCGGTCTCCTCTATGGGGGCTAAGCCATGATGTTTCAAGCAGTCTTTTATGTACGGGAGGGAATGGGCGTAGCGTCCGCTGGGAAAGAGCTGATACCCGGTGCTGTCGTCTTCCAGTCGTTCCACCGAAAATGCGAGGATTCCTCCGCGGACAAGATAAGACGATGCCGATCGGATGATGGGATCCAGATTCCCGAAATAGACAAACACGTCCGAGCTGTAGATGAGATCGAAAGGTTGTGAAAACGACCAGTCTTGAAGGATGTCAAACACGATGAGATCGTCGTAGATCTTTTTCTCCGAAGCCTTTTGAAGCATCTTGGGCGACACATCGACACCGATCAGTGATTTTGCATAGGGTCGGTAGAATTTGGAACCCAAACCGGTACCGCAGCCGAGGTCCAGGACCGTCAGATCTTGCTTTAAATGCGGTTTCGCAAGGTTGAACAGGAGCTCCGGGGTCTTGTATGCCAGATCGTTGACCAGGATTTTTTCAAAAGTCCCGGCGCACTGATCGAAAATCCTGCGGACATGCTCGGCCGGGGCGGCGTCGGGTATGGTTGATGTCCCCAGGCTCTGGAGCATAAATTGGGCGGTTTCATCGTCCGGCTTAATCGCCAGCGCTTTGTTGTAATGCTCCTCGGCTTCCTTGAATCGCTTGAGTTTATGCAGGGAGAGGCCGAGGTTGAGGTGGGCGGACGTGTAATCCGGCTGTATCTCAATGGCCTTTTGGTATGACTTGGAGGCGTTTTCCGTCATCTGGAACTCATCCTGCGCCACCCCCAGGTTGTTCCATGCCTCCGCCATGTCAGGCGCAAAGGCAACCGCCCTCCGAAAACAGGAGATGGCTTCCTCCGGCTCGCCGATTTCCCGGTAAGCCACCCCCATATTGTTCCACGCCAAACCAAACCGGGGCTCCTGCTTGACGATGGTCCTGTAAATCTTTATAGCCCCCTTGTCGTCGCCCTCCATCTGCTTGAGGCGGCCAAGGTTATAGCATGCCGATAGCGACGACGGCTTTAAGTTGGCCGCTTTCCTAAAATACTTCCTGGCCTTGTCCGGCTGGCCCTGATCCAAAAAGACCGTGCCGAGCGCGTTCAGCACCGATCCCGAATCCGGCTCCTTGCTCAATATTGCCAGATAGGCTTTTTCCGCATCGGCAAGCCGACCTTCTTCGTGGGCCAGAGCCGCTTGTTCGAGAATGTGTTCCGATCCGTTTTTCATGTGTGTCATTGAGGGGAATGTGGTGTTTTAGGTGAGCGATACGAAATCCCGCATTAAATCCATTCATAACTATCCCGGATATTTCACGCGCTTGAGATGTTCATGGGGAAGGCATCAGGGGCGCCGCTGTACTTCTGCTACCGCAAGCCCCTAATAACGCAGCCAATGGACATCTCGGGCGCGCCCGCAGGGTGAATTTTTTCTGCGTTCCCGGAAATCGGTGCCGGTTACAAACGGTTACCGGGAAATCGCACTTCGAATAGCGTTTATACCTTCGATATATTAACATAAAATTCATTTCGCAGAAAAATTTCATGAAATATTCAGGCTAGAATCGACGTTCGCATACCACACGATGGACCATCAGACAATAAACCCGAATAGTTGGTGCAAATGAGCAATTGGGTCACAGGGTATTACCGCTTGGGCATCTCGGGATCATAAGGGTTCCAGGAGTCAAGGGGTCAAGGATCCAAGTGAAATACTAAAAAATTACAAAGAATGGCAAGGGTGGCAAAAAGCATATGCGCGTTGTTTGCATCGATATAATGTATCGCAACGTTTTCCAAAATTAGCAGTGAAAATGTGGCCAATCGAGCGAATGCTGAAAGCTCTGATTAAATCTCCAGAGAACAAACCCTTGGCCACTTGAATCCTATACCCCTTGGACCCTTTCTCCCAACTAATTGGGAGAAGAACCGAACTTTTATCGAGAATTCGGGACGACGTATAACAACACGGCAAAGAAATGAAGGACGCTGCCGGCCAGGACGAAAAGATGCCACACAGCATGGCTGTAATTTTGTTTTTTCCAGACATAAAAGAGAATACCGATCGTGTAGGCCAATCCCCCCAAAACGAGAAAAAGGATACCGCCGGCTTCAACCGATCGGATGAGCGGTTTGATCGCCGCAATAATAGCCCAGCCCATGCCGATGTATAACATCATGGAGATGGATTTCCGATGCCCCATCGGCACGAATTGCAGCACGATGCCGAGCACCGCCAACCCCCAAACCACCCCGAAAAGCCCCCATCCCCAGGGGCCGCGAAGGCTCACCAGCGTAAATGGCGTATAGGTTCCGGCGATTAGCAGGTAGATAGCGGCATGATCCAGATTCTGGAAAAAACCCTTTACGCGTTGGTTTTGGATACTGTGGTAAAGGGTGGACGCCGTATAAAGCATGATCAACGTCGCACCGTAAACACTAACGCTGACAACATGCCAGGCATTACCGTAGCGACTCGCAAATACGGTTAGGATACACAGCGCGGCAATGGCCAGCAGGATGCCGATGCCATGCGTAATGCTGTTGGCGATCTCTTCCCCGAGACTATAGCGGTTGAATCTCTTTTCCATGGATCTAATCCATTATCCTCAATGGTTGAAGGGCGTGTTGATCGAAAGTATATTCGGCATTCTATTTGTCCAAGGCCATGGAACTCAATAGATTCCCTTAACGTTACACTTCTTTTACGAAAGGACCGGGTAGCGCAGTGAACCATGTTGTTGATGTCAAGGAGTTCCGGGACATTGAGGATTACTATAAGATCAATGGATACTCGGCCATAAGAATTGAACCACGACCGAGATCTACCTTCACAGTGTTGGAGAATCAGAACGAGAGGCGATGGACGCTTTCGAACGTGCAAGGGAAAAACCCCACACAAAGTTCCACACAGTACCAGAAGCACCTAAAAAATGGGAAAGTTGTAAATTTGCTTAAGTATACGAAATAATTAGGTAAGATTTGGTGCCCCCGGCAAGAATCGAACTTGCGGCACATGGATTAGGAATCCAATGCTCTATCCACTGAGCTACGGGGGCAATATTTAGGAAAGACAGACTGTTAAGATGTGCTTCGAAAATGTGACAATCACCAATTACCTCAATTTGCCACAATATTGCCACAAATTATTTTAGGCTGTTTATATACTCCTTTCGTTTTTTGTTCAAGTTTTCTTGCGACTCCTCGTTAGAAATACTGTAATATTGGTACATCGATTCCGTCTGGTGGCCAGTGTAGGCCATGGTGTCCTTGCGCGGAATCCCAGCCTGTTCGTTGGCCCACACATAAGAGTAGCGCAAATCGTGAAGGGTAACCGGTGCCTGGGTGTGGCGGCTTTTCCTTTTGTATGTTGTAGTCTACTGCTGATCATATTCGACTATTCTAAGGATTATAGATTCGAAATGTTTTTGGAAGTTGGATTTAAGAGGGTTAAGCCCTTTATAGAAATCGTCTCCGATAGCTCCATTTTTACTTGGAGTTGGATACCCAACAGAATTACCTCCTCCAAACACCATAGTAGCGACAGAGTTTTCAACATCAAACTTAGCATTTTCAATAGATTTATTCTCGATATCAAAGCCAACAATACGCATCGACGGATAGCGACTTAATCTACCTTCGCCGATCACTCCAGGGTTGAAATTGATTTTGATATAGCAGCCGTTTGGGAATTTAATTAACCTGATCGGATAGCCGTTGTTTGATTCAGCAAACATAGGATCGATATCAGCAAGCTTTTCAATCTCTACATGATCCAATCCATGTTCGAGAGCAATCGGGTCATCTTTGAATTCCCCGAAATAATTGTCAATATATGGAATCAGGAAGTCATTAAAAACGATATTGCATCCTTGAGGAAGCGCTTCCAAAAAGCTTTTGTAGTCCTGCCTTTTCTGTTCTGATGCCTCTAACCTAAGTGGCAAGGTGTCGAGAAAGTTGGTTGCATCAGATTGAGCTTCCTTTTGAGCAGACCCAAATGATCGCGCTAGTCGTATTTCCTGCATTCGATTTAAAAGTTCCTGAGTTGTATAGGTCTTTCCCTCTGGAGTGGTGTTTCGTACGGCTTCAAGATCTTTAATCTGATTGTTTAAATCATTGATTGATATATTAACATCGCCTGAAACATTTCCAGATATATTAAGATTGGGACTTTGGTTTCCCGAAGATGATTGAGTTACATTAGGAGTGTCGTTTGTGAAAACCCCTATTATGCTTTCGCGAAATATGAAAGTAATCACGCTGATAACTATAAAGATGGCTATGGTAATAACAGTTTTCTTAGGACTTTTCGTGAAATCGTCTTGCACACGCTTAATCTCGTCATAGTTCATCTAAACACCTCAAGGTTGTAAGGTCTAAAGGTTCATCCTGAATTGTCCTCAATCATTTCTCAAGCGAATTACGAAACGACCACCTAAAGTTTTTGCCTCGGAATGACGCAGAGCTATTAAGCACGACGAAGGCAATACCACATACTACCACTCCCTCTGCACCAAAAATATGGTACAGTTCCGCGATTCCAACTAGTTTAACAAACACGGGCAAAGCAGTTAATTGTTTGTTCATAATAATTGTTTAGAGCCCCGCTGGTTGAGGAAAGGCGCAGACGTGACTTTCCCCACCGATTATAACCGCATCACACAGCTCATAGCGGTGAAAGAACACCACGAAAGGTTAGCTGTGGTTTATGCGACCACAAACCGTGATCTAACACAAAACGTTACCGATTTAGGGAAAGCTTCGGACAAGAAATGGTCAGTACAACCGACGTATAAAACGTCGCATACGATATATTGTGTGTCAAGCAATATTTAATACCACATTTACACTTTTTGGTTGATTCTTGATAACCTAAAGAAATTAGTATATGCTCAATATCTGAATCCCACCTCGAAGTCGGCATAAACATAAAGTCCCGCTAGGGACACACATCAGGACGTTACAGGACTGGTATGCCGAAAACACCACCTACAGAATCAAATTATTGCTCCAGTCTATCCCAATCTCACCTGATCAAAAGGAGGGATCATGTCATTGCACGATAAAATGGCTTATCGCGCTACTTTACAGGGGAAAGGATCGGCTGACTTTTCAAAAGCCGCTCAGAAGCATGCTAATGCGACGTGGTTATATCTAATTATTGCAGGATTCGTTTGGTATTTCATAAGTTCGACTTGGGCGCTTATTCCATTCGCAATTGGTGTATATACAGCATTGCAAAGCATTAGCGCATCAATGGTTGCAACGCGGTTAAAGGATTTAGGGCAGGACGATTCGCAAGGTGCAAAGCAGGATGGATACGACCTGAATGATGTGGTGCAGGTCTATGGAGATGTCCTTCAAACTTCAAAACCCGCTCCCGGTACTGTTGCCGACGTCAGCAAACTCCCTTACCCGAAATCCACAATAAAGACAGCCTTAATAGCTGCGATAAAAAGCACTGAAGACGCTCAGATGAAAGAGCATCTTAAAGCCGCATTTATCATGCTGGCAGATTGGCAAGATGGGGTTGGAGAAACAGATAAAGGGATAAGTGTTGCAGATTTAAACCAGGAAGAAGACCCTGAAAAGCAAGCTAAGAAACTAATCGATAACTCGGATGATTTCAATAGATGGAGTGCTATAATGCTTAAAGAGCAAGAAACTCTGAAGCAGGAGTTGATAGATCTTGGTTTATGGGAATAGATTCAAGCCTAATCCTATGGATAGGATACTTTCTCCACGAAGAGCAGAATATAAAACCAACTAAGCTTAAGGGTGCATAATAATGGCAGAAGAACAGGCTTTTGATTATCAGAAGGCTTTGAATGATCTTGAAGTTGAGATTCATAATTCTATAAGCGGATATAATGTACCGTATAAAGGGTTCAAAGCTATTCGAAACCTCATTCAGAAAGAAAAGAACTATTGGGAAGGTTGCAAAAACCATCAGGGTATAATCAGCGATTATATAGAATATTTTACCAGAATTCTGGGGATATTGGAAAAGATAGACAGTCAAAACAATAGCTTTACTGATCTCAATTCACTTAATCAACATTGGAACAATGCTAAGAACCAAATTATTAATAATCGGACTAACAATGGAAACGAAGTATTCTATTCTGAAGACCCGTACGGCAAGTTTCTATTCAATTTAGCTGAAACGAATACAGAGCAAGCATTTGCAGCATTTAACGCAATAACAAAAAAGCAATACAATTTGAATAACATCCCTGATCGATACTTTGGCTTTATGAAGGCCTATGAATTCTTAATGCAAGGGGAATCTGAGATAGTCAGCAGGCGAAAACTTGAAACGAAAACTTTCGAGTCATTGAGAAACGAGTTTGAACAAACAACGAACGTCACAGTCAGTGAGTTCGAGGCTCTCAAGAAACAGATGGATGATTGGTCTAAGAAGGTTAGAGAAGGTCATTTAGCTTGGCAAAATACGAATAATGAGGAATTAGGTGAATTTTATAGCAAAAGAGAGGAAACACTTAATCAGCTCGAACAAACATACAAAGAGCTATTAAGATTAAAAGCGCCTGCGAAATTTTGGAAAGTAAGGGCTGATCATTATAGATGCCAAGGGAGGATATGGACTTTGTGTTTGGCAGGGGTCATTAGCATAATAGTGGCGATATTAATGGTATTAATTTACGAAACCCCTGAAGCATTTCATCATAACTTGTTTAAGCTTGAACAAGAAGCTATCAAAGGAATTATTCTCTTTGCATCTTTAATTTCCTTTATGGCCTATATGGCAAGGGTGTGTGCTCGGATGACATTTAGTTCATTTCATCTGCAACGTGATGCGGAAGAACGGCGACAACTAACATACGTATATCTTTCTTTAATAAAAGATGGAAAGGTGGACGAGAAAGATCGCAATTTGATTCTGCAATCGTTATTCAGTCGAGCAGACACGGGTTTGTTAGGTGATGATAGTTCGCCAACAATGCCTGGAGTAGGCCAGATATTGGATGCTTGTGGCAAAAAGTAGGTATAGGGAAACACGATGGCATCAAAACTAAACGACGATGCTTCAACGGCGAAGGAACTCAGCGCATCAATAGACCTGCCCTAGAGGCAATACAATGGCAGTTTCAGGTGCCTTCGTATCATGGCCCTATCCATGGTTGAGACAAATTGTGCCGGCTTGGGGAATGGTTTGGATGGTTCCGCGTGTTAGGGTCTGAACAACTGGCGTGGGATAAGGTGTGTGGTTCAGTGTTTCGACTTTAGCACTGAATGCAGAAGGAGGTTGATAAATATAAAAATAACGCGTTGTTGAAGGCTGTCAAATAAACGATGGTCCCCAACGGTTTTGTTAGCAGGAGCTATGTTATGCGGCATGGTAAGGTCAGTGGTCGTGTCCTGAGGGCGCTCAATAATCTCTTTTAGCAAACCCCCTTGCTGATAATAGATCCATCAATGAAATCAATTCCATAGAGTGCCACTAAAATTGAGGGTGTCAAGTTAACTGTGTAACTGTTTTTCACACGGTCACCCGGTCACCAAAGAGGATGACAAACTGATTGAGT
>CAJXSL010000001.1 GCA_913060875.1 uncultured Desulfobacteraceae bacterium | reverse complement strand
CAGTTCGTTCTGGGCGGCGTTGGTCAGGCGCTCCACGACTTTGGCCTCCCGGAACAGGTTGCCCAGCATGAACATGGCAATCAGCGGAGCGGCCGCCGGCACCAGCAGGATTATGACCAGGGTCGCCACGATGGGGAAAACAATCTTTTCCAGTTGGCTGACCTTGCGGCCCTTCTTCATGCGGATGGTGCGCTCTTGGGACGTGGTCAACAGGCGCATGATGGGCGGCTGGATGATGGGCACGAGGGCCATATAGGAATAGGCCGCCACGGCGCAGCTGCCGAGCATGTGGGGGGCCAGCTTGGCGGCCAGGAAAATAGTCGTGGGGCCGTCGGCCCCCCCGATGATGCCCATAGTGGCCGCTTCTTTGAGGTCAAACCCCAGGGCCGTGGCCGCGAAAAAGGTCAGGTAGACGCCGGCCTGGGCCCCGGCCCCGAGGAAAATCAGGACCGGCTTGGCAAGCAGGGGGCCGAAGTCGGTCAGGGCGCCCAGCCCGAGAAAAATCAGGGGCGGAATGATCTCCCACTGGATGCCGTAGTGGTAAAACCGCCACAGCAGGCCTTCTTCAGGTTCCATCAGGCCGGCGAGGGGCAGGTTGGCCAGCAGGATGCCGAAGCCGATTGGCAGCAGGAGCAGGGGTTCGTATTGTTTGGCGATGGCCAGGTAGATCAGGGTGCCGCCCACCAGCCACATCAGGATCATGCCCGGCGTGAGATGGAAAACGCCGGCCGTTTGAAAGATGGCCAGAACATCATTTGTCATTGGGACCGCCTTTCGACAGGTGGTCGGCCGCCAGACTGGTCAGGCGTATGGTGACATAAAGCAGGGTCATGCCGATAAAGACACCCCCCAGTCCGGCCATGAATATTTGCAGGGCTTCGTTCATGATGTCTTCTCCAGCGGCCAGTCGCCCTTTTCATCGAGTACGCTGCGCAGGGTCTTCAAGGCGTTGTTGGTGGCCGGCACGCCGCCGTAGATCGCCGTCTGGAAAATGGTTTCGGCAATGTCAGCCACGGGACAGCCCACGTTCAAGGCCGCCTGGATGTGCAGCTTGAGCTCGTCCGTACGCCCCAACACCGTCAGGGCGGCCACGGTGATCAGTTGGCGGGTGGGGTGGGGCAGTTTTTCGCGGGCGTACATCCTGCCCGTAATGAACAGCGAGAGATCCTTTGCAAGTCCCGGATCAAAGGCCTTCCAGAGCTCAAACGGCTTTTCATCTTCGACCCCCTGGAAATACAGCGCCGCTGTCTTCTTGGTTTTTTCGATCAGGTCGTCTGTCATGGGGTCGAATCCTTTCTATTGGGCAGCACGAGTGACAATGGGAAAATTAAAATTATATAAAACCGTTATCAAACGCGCTTTTTCGGGGCTACCTGAACCTGTTGAGAAGCCTTGCTTATCCAATAGCAGCGGGGGAAGCATTCGTTCAAGATCAAGGCGTACAAGCTCAGATAAGCGAGGCGTACTTATGTACGCCGCAGCGCCGAAGAGCGCCGTACAACGCCGATTTTAAGCGAATGCTTTTTCCTCTACCGGTTGGCTTTGCGGTAACCGAGTTGATCTAACGCAATAATCCACTTGCAAATATTGGCCGACCCCTCCACCATGTAGTAGGTGGGTGTGTCTCTGTAGATGCGCGCAATCGGATACTCGGTGGAATAGCCATATGCTCCAAGGATGCGCATGGCGTAGTTGGCGCATTTGCTGACCGTTTCGCCGGCGAAATACTTTGCCTTGGCCACGTCAAGCCCGTTGTTGAGCTTGCCGTTGTCTTTCTCCGCCGCGGCGCGGTATACCAGATATCGGGAGCAGTCGATCTCGGTGGCCATCTGGGCCACCATGTCTTGGTTCATCTGGAACTGCCCGATGGACTTGCCGAACTGTTTGCGGTCGTTGCAGTACTTGGTCACGACGTCCAGGCAGGACTGGGCCACCCCCACGGCACCGGCGGCGGCGGACAGCCGGGTCTGGTTCAACGAGCTAAAAACGATCTTGGCGCCGTCGCCGGGTTTGCCCAGAATATTCTCCTTGGGCACCCGGGTGTCGTCCAGGAAAACCTCGCCTGTGGGCGAACTCAAGGAACCCAGCTTATCCAATGCAGTGGTCTTGACGCCGTTGAAATGCTTGGGCTCGATCACGAAGGCGGAAAGCCCCTTTGAGCCGGCGTCCTTGTCCGTATAGGCATAGTAAATCAGCACGTCGGCCACCTGGGCGTTGGAAATCCAGGTCTTGTTGCCGTTGAGCAGCCAGTGGTCGCCCTTGTCTTCGGCCGTGCTGGCCATGGCCATGACATCCGAGCCCGCATCCGGTTCTGTAATGCCGAAGCCGCCGATCAACTCGCCGGCGCACAGCCCTTCAATGTATTTTTTCTTCACTTCCTCGGTGCCGTACCGGAAGATGGTGTAGGCGCATCCCAGCACCTGCATGTTCACCTGGACGCGCAGCGAGCTGCAGACTCTGGCCAGTTCTTCGGTCACGATCATGGCGGCGAGGAATCCCATGTCTTCTCCACCGTACTCCTCGGGAATCACCGTCCCCCAGAACCCCAGCTCGCCCATGGGCTTCATGATTTCTTCGTAGGGGAAGTAATGGGTCTTGTCCCACTCTTCCACATTGGGGGCGATCTTCTTGTTGGCGAATTCGCGCACGGCCTTTTGCAGCATCTGTAGCTCTTTGGAAAGGGTAAAATCCATGGATTCTTAATTCCTTTATAAAATGAGGACCGGCTGGCCGTCATTCATGCTTTTTTGAAAATGTAATTGAGTTGTCCATTGGGCAGTTCATTGACGACGGTAACCATGGGCATGCCGATCTTGACCTCGGCCAAACTTAAATCTCCGTCCAACCGGCCGAAGACCTGATAATCGCCGTAATCCAGCATGGCGATACTATAAGGCAAGTCGCCATCGAATCCAACCGGGGCGTATTTGAGCTGGCTGTAGGATACCAGCCTGCCGGTTCCGCTCACTTCGCGCCATGCCATGTCGCTGGACAGGCAACCAGCACAGTCGGCCCTTGGCGGAAAAAATTCCGCCCCGCATTTTTTGCAGTGCGTGTACATTACCTTGCTGTCTTCAAGATAATCGATGAAATCGTTGACCCGCGTCGTTTTGGTAAAGCTGACCGTGCCGAACTTTGCGAAGCGGACATCTTCTGGCTTTTTGCCCATTTCATCCTCCCGTTTACTCGTTGCCAAAAATGGTCACGTTGCCATATATGCCAACGCCACCAATGTTATGTACCAGTCCGATCGTCGGATCCTTGACCTGCATGTCACCGGCTTCACCGCGCAGCTGCAGGACGATCGTACGCACCTGGCTCCCGCCGGTGGCGCCGATAGGATGGCCCTTGGAGAGAAGTCCACCATCCACATTGACAGGGATACTGCCATCCTTAAATGTTTCCTTGCTTTGGATCAGCTCTTTGGCGCCACCGGGTTCGGCGAAGCCCAAGGCTTCATAGGCCAGCAATTCTGCAATGGTGAAGCAGTCGTGAACTTCGGCAACGTCGATATCCTTGGGCCCTAAACCGGCCATGGCGTATGCCTGCCGGGCCGCCAGCTCTGCAGATTTGAGACCGTGCAGTTTGTCCCGGCCAGTGAGGTTGACGCTGGCACTGGCCGCGCCCACCCCCAGGATCCAAACCGGTTTCTTGCTGAACAACTTCGCCTTTTCCTCATTAGCAACGATCAGGCAGGAGGTGCCGTCGGCATTGGCGCAACAATCCCCCACGCGCAAGGGGGAAGAGACCGGACTGGACATCATGTTCTCCGGGTCGGAGAACATATCCGGGGTCACCGCCTTGCGATAAACCGCTCGCTCATTGATCTGGCCGTAGGTAGCCGCCTTGACCCGCACGGCCGCCAGATCCTCCAGGGTGGTGCCGTACTTGTCCATGTGCGCCTTGGCGTGCAAGGCGTAATACGCCGGCATCATGGTACCGAAAGGACTCTCCCATTGGATGTCGGCGCCACGCCCCATGCGCTCCTGGCTTTCGGCTGAAGAAATTTCCGACATTTTCTGCAGTCCGATGACCGCCACGACGTCGTGGACGCCAGAAGCCACCATGCTGTAGGCCAGTTTAAGACCCGTACTGGACGACGAACATAGTGATTCCACATAAAAGGTCGGCTGCGGGTTGAGCCCCAGATATTCAGCGACCACGGCCGACGGTGATCGCTGCTTGTCATATTCCGGGGCAGAGCAAAAAACAGACGCATCAATATCCTTTGCGGATATGCCTGCGTCGCTGATCGCCTCTTTAAAGCCTTCGAACGCCAACTCACGAATCGAGCCCGGATAGCTGCGCACAAATGCGCTTTGCCCCACTCCGATAACGGCTGCTTTTAACATGATGGATTCCTTTTGGTAATGCCACATTGATATTGCTTTGGAATGATTTTAATCCAAATTTTTGATCATAACGTGTAAATTGGGGCTCAGGGCAAAGCCGCCGGGCTGTTGAAACCGCAGGTGTAGCAGCGCTACGTTGAAGGTTTCAACAGCCCAGAAAACCGTTGTGGGCCGAAAGATGCGTTATGATCAAAAATTAAATGTACTGTCCTCCGTCAATCTTGATCACCTCTCCGGTAACGTGTTTCGCTTTATCCGAGGCAAGAAACGCGATCACATTGGCCAGATCCTCAGGTTGCCCCACCCGTTTGAGTACGATTTCTGCCATGGCTAAATCGATGATCTTATCCCGGGCATCGGATTCTCTCAGCATGGCAGTCTCGATCAGCCCCGGGGCCACGGCATTGACCGTCACTCCGAAGGCGCCCAACTCCTTGGCAACGGCCTTGGTGTAGCCGATAATACCGGCTTTGGAAGCCGAGTAGTTGGTCTGGCCGAATTTGCCCCGCATGCCGTTGATGGACGTAACGTTGACGATGCGTCCGGATTTTTGTTCCTTGAACAGGGGCGCAGTGTGGCGGGTGAAGTTAAAATACCCCTTCAGGTTTACCTCCAGGACCCGGTCCCACTGCTCCTCTGCCATTTTCCAGCAGACACCGTCCCAGTTCATCCCGGCGTTGTTAACCAAGATATCAATTTTCCCGAAGGCCTCCAGGCCGGCCTTAACCACCGACTCGGCTTCCGTAAACGAGGAGATATCGCATTTCACGGCAAGTGCCTTAAGGCCCATGTTCTCGATCCGTTTGACCACCACCTCGGCCTCTTCCTTGTGGCTGCGGTAGGTCAGGCAGACATTTGCGCCTTCCTCGGCCAGCATCAACGATGTCGCCGTGCCAATCCCCTGAGACCCTCCGGTGACGATGGCATTTTTTCCTTCAAGCAGCATGTATGACTCTCTTTCTTTGTTGGACGAAGCCGCTACGTGATCGAACCTTTTTCGTATTCAGTAATAAACGTATCGGATTCGATTAATTTAAATAACGGGTAAAGTGCATTTCTTTGATATGTTTTCAATGTCGACTCATGGCATTCTATATGGTTGGATGTACAGCAATCGGTGAGGATATAGGTACGAAAATCATTCGCCAATGCATCGAATGCAGAATTCAGGACGCACCAGTGTGTATTAATTCCCGCTATTGCTACCGTATCTATATTGTGTAGACGGAGCGTCTGGTCGAGATCGGTCTTGAAAAATACGCTGAACCGGCGTTTTGGGAGATAAAGATCCTGAGCGGTTTGCTCCAGTTGCGCCATAACCCCAGCTCCGTGGGTGCCTCGTATAGAGTGCTCCTTCATTTTCCCCCCGAATATGAAATCTCCGGGTAGGAAGCTATCCATGGCAAAAACAACAGGGATGGAATGTCCCCTGGCCCATCGGGTAAGCCGATTAATCGCCGGAACAATTTTAAGCGAGAACGGCATAATGTTATCTTCCAACATATCGACAATGATAATAGAGGGTCTCAAATCAATGCATCCTTCACATCGTTTTCGATTGATCCACAAGGCGGGCAATCGTAAAATCTTTATTATTCGGATCTTGGATGGAGGGTGAATTCGGATTTTGGGAGCTTGTATAGCTTGTTTATAATCTCGCCGTATCTTTTTTCGATGACGCTTTTTTTAACCTTCATGGTCGGCGTCACCTCCTCATCGTCTTGAAACAACTCCTCTTCAAGAATATAAAACTTTTTAATTTGCTCCACCCTTGCCAGTTCCTGGTTTTTTTCATTGACGATTTGCAATACTTTTTCCAAAATCTTACTGTTTTTTGTCAAAGAACGAAAATCCTGATAAATAATTCTTTGATCCCGTGCAAAACGAATGACTTCAGTTTCATCAAGGGTGAACAAACAAACCAAGTAGGGTTTGGCCTCCCCATAAACGATCGCCTGACTAATAAATCGATGGGTTTTGAGTATGTTTTCTATATGCTGAGGCGCTACGTTTTTGCCTGCGGCGGTTATTAAAATATATTTTTTTCGATCAATGACCGAGAAGTACCCATCTTCGTCTATTTTTCCGATATCACCGGTTTTCATCCACCCATCTTCAGTAAAAATTGCTTTCGAAGCTTCCGGATCTTTATTGTAACCATGGCAGACGAGCCATGGCGCAAGCACCTGGATCTCACCATCTTCTGCAAGCCGTACATTGATTCCGGGAATCGGTTTGCCGACCGTACCAATCCTGTAATTATCTATACGGTTGCACATGATAATACTGCTGGTTTCGGTCTGTCCGAACACTTCGATAAGCGGCATTCCGATTGCGGCGAAAAATTCTATAACCTTTGGTGCAATCGGCGCGCCACCCGTGAAGGGAACCGCCATTCGGCCACCGAACATATCTTTGATTTTGCGAAACACAAGGAAATTGTATGCTAAATACAAAAGTCGGAGATGAAACGGGACACCCTTATTTTCCTGATGCAAACCCGAAACTTTAATTCCCGTATCGATGGCACTTTGGATAAGATATTTTCGGAACCAAGGTGCTTCGTCAATGATTCCAATGATTTTATTGTAGATCTTTTCATACAGTCTGGGTGTACAGAACATCCATGTCGGTTCCGTTTCGTACATGTCTTCCATCGCCGTGTTCATCATATCCTCGGCTACGGCGATGGGACATCCTGCGGAAATGGAACTGAACAGCGTCAGGGTTAAGCCGCCGGCATGAGCCAGAGGCAGGAAACAAAAAGAAAGATCGTTTTCGTTTATCGGAAAGACCCTGGTAAACGCCCAGCAGCAAAACAGTGTATTGCCGTGGGTGATGACTGCTCCTTTTGGGAACCCAGTGGTTCCGGAGGTATAAATCAGCGCCAGCTCCGTGTCGAGACCTGGCCGCTGAACACGATCATTGATTTCCTGCAGGATGTCATTGTTTATTCGGTTGCTGCCAAGCTCCAGAAACGCTTCTAACAGGCAAACATCGTTAATCGCAGGGGGGTCGAATTTTTCAAAACAAACAATATTTCTCAGTGTCGGACAGTTGCCTCGAATTTCAAGGATCTTATCAAGCTGCTCCTGCTCTTCCACAAAACAAATTGTGGTATCTGAATTTCTAATGATGTGCTCGCACTGAGAGGGACTGTCGGTATGGTATATACATACCAATCTCCCACCGGCCTGAATGAGGCCGATAGCGGCATAAATCCATTCGATTCGTGTTTTGGAAAAAATGGCAACGGATTCACCTTGTGCCATATTCAAGGCCAAAAGCCCTGAGCAAATGGACTTGGCTTTAAGGTCGACTTCGTTCCAGCTGATGTCTTTCCAGCGACCGTCGACTTTTGCAACGGCCATGACCCTGTCCCTGAAATGATTGACCTGACCTCGCCACATGTCACCAACATTTTTCCAGACGCGCCAGTTTTTATCTGGGAGGTTGTTGTTGGCGGCATCCATTTTTAAAGAATCGTTGATCCTTTTATTCATCATTTTTTGACCCGTATTTTACCCGACCAAAGCTCCTTCTTATCGACGTATTTGCCTTCACCGAGATAAGCACTTCTAATCTCCTCATCGGCAAGAAGTGTTTCGGATGATCCGTATCGTTCGACTCTGCCGTTTTGAATCACATAACCTCTGGACGCAACTTTAAGCGCCAAAGATAGGTTTTGTTCTACCATGACAATCGTCACACCTTGATCGTTGATCTGTTGTATCATACGAATGATTTCTTTGACCAAAAGGGGGGATAACCCTAAAGACGGCTCATCAAGCAAAAGGAGTTCCGGATTCGATATCAGCGCCCGACCGATGGCAACCATCTGTCTTTCGCCGCCGGACATATATTTTGCAATCTGGCGCTTTCTTTCGGATAGAAAGGGAAACATTCGGTAGACCCGGTCAAGTCGTTTACAAATTAGAGCTTTACTCCTGACCATCGCCGATCCCGCCTTTAGATTTTCCTCAACTGTGAGATCGTCAAAGGTATGGCGGCCTTCAGGAACGTGACTGATGCCAAGCCTCACGATTTTGTGGCTATCCATATTTTCAATTCGCTTGGAACGAAATTTGATTTGCCCATAGTCGACCAGGATAAAACCGGAAATTGCCTTCAGAATCGTACTTTTACCAGCGCCATTCGATCCGAGAATGGCCACAATCTCACCTTCGTTCACTTCTATGGATATTCCTTGAAGCGCTTTGACACGGCCATAGTAGGTTTCGATTCTGCTTAATTTAAGCATCGCTTTCCTCCCCAAGGAAAATTCTAATAACCTTGGGATCCTTTACGATTTCATCGGGCCTGCCAATGGTTACAATTTCACCTGAATCGAGCACACACAATCGGTCGCAGATGGATTGTACCAAATTCATATCGTGCTCAACCAGGAGGATTGTGCAGCCAAAATCGTCTCGTATCGATTTAATCAGTCGGGCCACTTCTTTGGACTCGGATTCATTCATCCCTGCAGACGGCTCATCGAGCAGTAACAAATCGGGTTGAGCTGCCAGCGCTCGGCCCAATTCGATCAATTTCTGAAGGCCGTAAGGCAGGTCTGTGACCAGGCGGGAATGAAAGCGGGTGATACCTAAAAAATTTAGAATTTTGAATGCTTCGTTCTTATCCGCTTCCCATTCGGACATAAGCGCTTTTAGGGTAAATTTTCTAAGATACCTTCGCATATCGAGCCTTGGGTGAAGCCCGACCATTATATTTTCAAGGACTCGCGTGTAATGAAAAAGTTCCAGATTCTGAAAAGTACGGGCAATACCCATTTTTGCAATTTGGTGACTCCGTTTGGATAGTAGGTCATGCTTGCCCTTATAAGTGATTTTTCCTCTTTGCGGCTGATACAGGTGGTTGACACAATTGAAAAAAGTGCTTTTGCCTGATCCATTGGTGCCGATCAGCCCGAAGATTTCGCCTTTTTCAACAGAAAACCCAATTCCGTTTAATGCAACAAGGCCACGAAAGGACATGAAGAGGTCAGTCACCTGTAGTATTTTCAAGCCTACCTCCAGCGATATATCCAAGCGATTCTGCCGACTTTTCGTTCATTGAACGGGAATGTCTTAAAATATCCCTTAACGACCGTCCATCGGCCGTATACACCGTTCGGTTCGAAAACGATGAAAAACAGAATCAGCAACCCGAAAATCAAATATTGAAGAATAGAAAGATCCACAGTCATGGGTAGAAAACTGTTACTCAACATCGATATCCATTCAGGCAAAAAGGTAATCAATACAGCTCCGATAACAGCACCGTATACAACCCCCATTCCTCCAATTACCAGCATGATCAGGTAATTGATCGATTGCATGATATTGATGTCCTCGGGACTGATCATCCCGATGATAATCCCCATTAACGCCCCCGAAAGAGAAGCGAAAAAGGAACTAATGGCAAAACAAAGTACTTTGTACAAAAGAATATTGATGCCGCTGACTTCAGCGGCTACATCGCTGTCTCGAATCGATGTGAACGCCCTTCCTATTTTGCTTTCCAATAGAAGTCGCGAAAAAATTACCGCCACGATTACCAAGGTATATATGAAATAGTAAAACCCGGCATCCCCGGAATTAAGTTGGACAAATCCGATATCTATAATACGTGAAATTTTGAATCCTTCTACGCCGTTAGTCCAGGCTCTTAGAAAACGAACGGCCTCGTCAGTGATAAATGTGAAGCCCATCGTCGCAATGGCAAGATAGAGTCCTTTAAGCCGAAGGGAGGGAATGCCAATCAGAAGGCTGACAAAAGCGCCTGTAAAGCCAGCGATAAATAGTGAAAATATCGGATTGATTGCTAACGTCATATGACAGATGCCGTAACTATAGGCCCCGATTCCAATAAAGGCTGCGTGACCAAGGGAAAGCTGACCGCAGAAACCACAAAGGATATCCAAGGCAACGGCCCCAATAATAGTTGCGGCTAACATATTCATTAAATAGATTGAATATTCGTTCAGAAATAAAGGAAGCAGGTAGACGCCTGCAACAACAGGTATGATCCACCATTTACGATAATCGTTTTCCTGAATCATACGATCGGATAACGTAATGCGTCTCGATCCTATTTTTACTGAAAAAGTCCTCATAGATCAGACCTTTTTCTGTTCATAAGTATAAAAAATACCTTCAGGGCGAATGAGGAGAACCAAAAACAGAAGGAGCCATGGAAAAACATCCTTTATTTCCTTTGGTAAATAAAGGCCGGCAATTGTTTCCGAAACGCCGAGAACAATTCCACCGACAACGGCACCGGGAATACTCCCGAAACTACCGAGTACGGCTGCCGGTAGCGCTCTTAACCCGATCGAACCCATATGTGGATGGATAAAGATCACCGGGGCAACCAGAATGCCAGCAACAGCCCCTATGGCACCGGCCAACCCCCAAGTAAAATTATACATCCTCCGAACCGGAATTCCGCTGGCCATCGACCCGATAAGGTCTTCGGCAATGGCCCGAAGTTTTATCCCAACCAGGGAATGTCTGAAGAATAGGCTAAACAGGAAGATCAATATAAATGTAATGATGATTGTCCACAGATGAACCGGGCTGATGGAGACCTTCCATAGCTGGTAAGGAGAACCGGAAAAGGGATCTAACTTCTGAGGTTCGAATGTCCAGATCAGGGCAGCCACCGATTGCAAGACCATTGCAATTCCAATAGTAGCTATTACCACAGGCAATATCGGATAGCCGATAAGCGGTCGTATGAATAGTCGTTCAAGCAATGCTCCTAAAAGAAATCCCGCAATAACTGCGAAAAAAAAGGAAAGAATAAAATTAAAATGAAACGTTGTACTCCCGGCGTAACAAATGTAGGAGCAGAACATCATGATTTCACCTTGGGCGAAGTTGATGACATGAGTAGCCTTGTATATGAGAACAAAACCGAGAGCGACCAATGCATAAATACAACCCAATGCGATTCCATTGATGAGGCCGTCGATAATCATTTTGATTCATCCCGATTAAGTTGGAGACCAGCAGGCAGAAGTGCCTGCCTGCTGGAATGAATCGTCGACAAGACAACGTCTCGGACTATAATTGACAGATTTTTTAAAATATCGGGAATAGCGGGATATCCTGCTTTAAATTACTCAGGATGCAGCCATCCAGTTTCTATGACAAAATCTTTTTTATTGTGATCGGCGCGAAGGATACGTACTGAATCTGTTCCTTGACGGTTGTTGGGACCATAGGTCATCGGTGCGAAAATGCCCGTCTCATATCCATCCATTTTTTCCAAAGCGGAGATCAATTTCTCCCTCGTTAAATCGGCACCGGCCTGCTGCAAACCCTCACAAAGGATCTTTGCGATTCCGTAACCAAATAGATTGAAAGAGTTCGGGTCTTTATTGGATGGATCATATTTAGCGATTGCGGCTCGAAATTCCTCGGCGCCGGACGAGTTATCCCGATGGTTGATTTGCGTTGCGAAGGATCGGAGCCCTTTTCCAAAGTAGGCGGAATCACCGGCCATTTTAAGAAACCGCAAATCGGTAGCAGTTGCTGTAGCAAAAAGAAGGGGTTGAAAGTTGGCCTTCTGGCATTCTTTTAAAATCTGGGCGGAATGAGATGAAATCACAGGGAAAAACAGGGCATCAACATTTTTGGCCTTTAACCTCAACACCTGGGAACTAAAATCGATAGCCGATCGCTTATAAAGTTCAACAACAGGGGCCTGCCACCCCACTTTTTTTACTTGAGCTTCGGCACCACGAATTGTATCTTGACCGATCTCGTTATCCTCGGCAAGTAAACCAATTACTGGATTTTCAAGTTTCAATTCAGTTTTAAGATAGTCCACAAAAATTTTAGCCTGGTCTTCACAAGTTGCATAAATGTTGAAAAGGTAGGTGTGAAACGGCCGAAACATTGCGGATGTGTATCCATAAGGACCGACTAAAGGAATTTTATCCTCTTCAAGATATGGTTTTAGCGCTTTGGGGCCAACGCTACCTGTTGATCCCAATAAACAAAAGACCCTGCTTTTGAGCGTTAGTTTCTTATAATTGGAAACGGTTTTAGCAACAACGTATCCATCGTCTTCGGCAATATATTTTAGCTTTCTTCCGTGAATCCCACCCTCGGCGTTTACTTTGTTAAAATATAGGTTGATCCCACGCTTTACCCCTTGCCCCATAAACGCAGCCGGGCCAGTCAGATCGAGCGACCCTCCAACGAGAATAACCTTTTTATTAACGCCGGTATCTGCAATGGTATTGGAGGTAAAAGAAAGGAAGCAGGCTACGCATAGACCGACAATGGCAAGAACTTTGATCTTTTTCATGAACGAACCCCTTTCGTTTGTGAAATTAGGACCTACGGAAAGTCATGGGTTACGAATTAGACCAAGTCGGATCACGTTTCTGGAAGAACGCTTCCATGCCTTCTTTTCCATCGCGACTCGAAAACGTCAGAATACTAGTCAATGCTTCAAAGTATTCCCCGATATGAGAATGCATTTCGGGTTCAGACCGAATAATACTTTTAGCAAAGGCGATGCCGATTGGCGCATTAGCCAAAATCCGTTCCATCATTTCACGTGCTGAATGCATAAGATTTTCATGTTCGGTAACGTGGTTCACAAGACCGATTGAATATGCCTTTTCGGCGGTAATGTTTGAAGCGGTTAGAACCAGTTCCAGCGCCTTGGCCTGCCCCACGAGTCGAGCAAGTCTGAAAACACCACCCCATCCAGGAACCATTCCAATCTTAAGCTCCGGAACACCGATTTTACTGCTGGTGGAGGCGATTCGTATATCGCATGACATGGCGATTTCTCCACCTGCACCTACAGCGACTCCGTTGATGGCGGCAATGGTGGGTTTTCGGCAACGTTGAATCTTCTCGTTCATTCGCAGACCGGCGAAAAGAAATTCAGAATATTCTTTCGTATCTGCAGATTTCATGAGTTTAATATCGGCCCCCACACAGAAATATCGATCCCCGGCACCCGTGATGATGAGCCCCTTGATGCCGGCATCGTTCTCGACCTGATAAAGAATGCTCTCAAGCTCGCTTATTGTTTGCCAATCGAAGGTGTTACCCTTTTGGCTACGATTCAGCGTCGCCACACCAATTTCGTTGCTAACTTCAAATGCGATATGAATTTCTTCCATTTATAGCTCCGTTAACACATATTTAAACCACCATTGACACTCAAGGATTGTCCCGTAATATAATCAGCCTCGTCGGAGGCCAGCCAAACAATGGCATTGGCTTGCTGCTCAGGAGTCGCCAGCTTTTTTAGCGGAATCGCGCGTTCAATGGCGGCGACCACCTTAGGCAACGTCTCTTTGACTTCCCCTAAAAGGGGTGTATCGGTCGGGCCGGGACAGGTACTGTTAACCCGTATCTTGTATCGCGCCATTTCCCGAGCAATCGTTTTGGTAAATGATAAGATCCCACCTTTGGCGGCTGAATAAACACTTTCCCCCGTACTGCCCACTTTGGCCGCATCCGAGACAACGTTGATGATAGCCCCACCATTATCCTGTTCGATGAGATGCTCGAGAACAGCGCGCGTGACATGTATCGGCCCTTTCAAGTTAATATCAATGAGCCGGTACCACAGGTCCGGCTCGGTTTTCATAAACGGCTGCACCTTGTCCCAGGCGGCGTTGTTGACCAAAATATCGATTCTTTGGAATTGGTCCATGACTCGTTGTGCCATGGTTCGAACCTGTTGGTAGTCGACGATATCGGTTGTTACGGCGAACGCATCGGTGCCTAAGGCTTTGATTTCCGACACAACGTCGGCAGCGTTTTTCTCGTTAATATCTACGATTGCAACCTTCGCACCTAGTCTGGCAAATTTCAATGCGGTCGCCCTTCCGATACCGCTGCCGCCACCAGTTACAATTGCAACCTTTCCGCTAAAATTCATTCTGTTCCTCCTTGAGTAATGTTTTCAATTTTTATTATGATTAAATTCCTTCTCAGCTTTCTCTATTTTCGTCTACTGCCATAATCATGCCAGAAGTAATAACATCTAAACCATCTGAAATAATACTTAATTTTTATTCCTTAAAATCTGTAATGAAAGAGACTTTCAATTTGAGGAGGACGATTTTCAATCGATAGGCGTTTAAAATTTGCGATCGAAACGGAACGAAAAGTCGCAGAATCGAATTGGAACGTATTTGGCGAGTTGAAACACCTCGGCGGTGATTTGAAAGATACTTTCAATATTGAAATGAATAATGAAAATAAACCTGTAAAATCAACGTATTCTTTTTGGCATGCTTTTGGCATTGAATTTTATTCAGTAATTGATTTGGTATTTGTACGCTTTTCGGAAATTTTCTTTCCGATTTATCCGTAGAAAGCAGGAGGGCTCATGAGTGGAGAAGAAAAACATTTAGTTGATGTTTTGGTGCAACACATACTTGACACCACTTTCGAAGATCTCGATGCCCAAGATTTAGAGTGGTCCAAAAAAGTCGTGCTGGATTATTTTTGTTCCGTTTTAGCGGGCCACTGCATCGATGAGTGTCGAACGGTCAAGGATGAAGTCGGAACGTGGGCAGATGAGGGTAATTACAGAATTCATTTCCTTGGTGAAAAAACCATTCAGCCATTTGCCGCGCTTGTCAACGGAACGTTGGCCCGGGCTGCCGATCTGGACGACGTGTACGAAGACGGATTTTTACAGGTATACGGTCACATTTTGCCGCCTCTTTTCGTTGCCGCCGAATCGATGGAATCGTGCACAGGCAAACAGTTTATCACGGCATTGAATGTAGGGGCGGATATCAACTGCCGCTTAGCCAGCGCCAATAACGAGCCGTGCACGGTTTCAGGGCGATACAACCTTTTTAAGATTTTCGGCGCCGTCGCCGCCGTGGCCAAATTGCTCGAATTCAACGAAGAAGAACTGCGAAACGCCCTAGGCATCGCTTTTGGTGTAGCCAGCGGCGAATTGCAGGGATTGAGGGAAGGCGCTTTTTCATGCTTGCTTGCATCGGGTGGATTCAGCGCCATCAACACGATTTTCTCTGTCCTGTTTGCAAAAAGAAATGTTCACGGAACCCGCGATATTTTCGATGGTCAATACGGTTTTTTCAGCGCCTTCGAATCCGATGTCAACAAAAAGGCGATAACCGCCGAGATGGGTGCCAACTACTACGGAAAAAAGTCGAGCATCAAACTCTACCCTTCATCCAGAGCGACGCACGCAGGTATCGATGCGGCCATTGAAATCATCAATACGAACCTATTCGATATCGGGGATGTCGAAAAGGTCGATATCGAAATGTTCGACTTTTGTTACAATATCGTCGGTTCCCCGATTGAAGATAAACAAAACCCGAAAAGCAGCGAACAAGCCAAGTTTAGCTATCCCTTTTGTGTTGCCTGTGCATTTAGTAACACCCCGATGCTGAAACTTCTCGATGAAAAAACGATCCAAAACGAAGAAATCAGGCGGCTGAGCCAAAAAGTGTCTACACGCGTGGACAAATCACTCAAGAAATTCCAAGCGAGGGTAACGGTAGGTTTAACCTCCGGAGAAAAATTTCATAAAGAAATTCTCAAATGCAAGGGACACCCCGAAAACCCCCTGGAATATAGCGATATTCAACAAAAATTCTTAGAGGCCGTCGACTACGCCAAGGAAAAGAAATTCGAAATCGCATCATCTGTACCGGACTTTTTATTCGACTACATCCAAAGCCTCGAGTCTCAAACAGATTTACATAAAATTAATACGCACTTGCGATAACCGTATGGGGAATCCAGTGGGTCGCCCACATTGAAATATTTGGGTCCGTATGCAACCCGCCGAATGGATAGATATAGTTGTCCTGAAGCCAATTTTGTTTGTCTGTTTTGGAAAGGGAAGCTCTATAAAAAAAATACTCATCGAAAGGGAAAGGCATGAAAAATCCGTCCAAATTCTTTATTGCAGGAGTGATTACACTTTTTTTGATATCCGGGACTTCCTATGCGTACAAGCATGAGTTGGAAAAGGGTCTGGATTTTCCAAATGCCGAATACATGATGAAAATTGGAATGGCAACGCCTCCCTCCCTTGCGGGATTTCGTGGAATCTTTGATTTCGAGGAAGAGGTTGAGGGGCGTTCCGGTGGCCGGATCGATGTAAAAATATTCCACAGCGGCTCGATGGGGGGAAATGCCGAGGTGCTGAACAAGTGCCAGACAGGTGTTTTGCAAGGTGCCTTCAACGGAGCCCCGGTTACAGCTAATCTAGCCAAACCGGTGCACAATATTCTAAATTTTCCCTTTCTGTTTTTCGACTATGAGGATGCCAAGAAATTTTTGAAAAGCGATCTGGTAAACCCCGTTTACGATTCGCTGTCCCATGCAAACTTGAAGATACTGGGTATCTGTTCATTCGGAAAAATCGACTTTTTGACCAGAAAGCCTGTGAACAGCATCGTCGATTTGAAAGGCATGAAGATGAGATGCAATCCAGGGAAATGGGGGGTCATCCCCGCTAAGGCCATCGGTATTGAAGCTTCACCTATACCGTTTCCCGAAGTTTACACCCAATTGAAACAAGGCATCCTCGACGGCATTATCAATTCTCCGGATGTGATAACATTAGGAAAATGGGAAGAGCTTTGCAAGTATTACACCAAGGTTGGTTTCTATCATGGGTATTTGGTTTTTGTTGCCAATCAAAAATGGGTCGAAAAACTGCCGCAAGACTTGAAAACAATCGTTCTCGATGCGGGAAGGCGCATGACTTGGGAGCAGATGGAACGTGCTGAATTCCGCTATCTTCAGCTTCTCAATAAATTTCGCAACAACGGCGTTGAAATTACCGAAATGAAGTCCACAGAGATCGATAAAATGAAGGAAATGTGGCGCGACTACAAGGATAAATTCGTAGATCAAATCGGAAAGGATTATTACGAAAAAGTCGAAAAGCTCATCGATAACAATTAATCCATGCGGTGAAGTCGAAAGTCAAATAGGTGCAGAAGGGTTCAATGGAAAACCTCATCCGTTCATAGCCAAGTTTCGATTGTACCCTTCTGTTTCCAGACACAAGAATGCCAAGTCCAGAATATGAAAAAAATATACGATAAATTAGAATATTACAGTATCCTTTTTGCTGCGGTTGCTATAATCGTCTTCGTCTTTTCGAGTATTGTTTTACGCTACGTGTTCAATATCGTCCTGTCCTGGCCCGATGAGCTATCCCGGTATCTGCAGCTATACATCGTGTGGATGGGTGCGAGTGCCTCGTTTACGAGAAAGAGGGTGTTGAAGATTGATTTTCTGCACATGGTGATAAAAAACGAAAGAGGCGTCAATTTTCTGGCCGATGTGATAACGCTGCTCGGGACGATAATTTTATTTGTTTCCATCTACCAATTCACTTATAACAAATTTCAGATCATGGAAACGTCGATGATTATCGGAATTCCGATCTGGATTGTAGGCTTGGCTATCGGCCTGTCCGTACTTTCTTTAGCCATCAAGTTGAGCATGAGCGTTATCCGTTATCTGTTTAAAAGGGGTATCGCAGATACATCATAACCGCACGATAAGCGGTTGTACCAATGGTATCCTTATCCCAATCGCCACAGTCGATTGGGCAAACAAGATCGGCAAATCGTAATGACATGTACTATCGGCTCGTGTCGTTTACGCTTAGCTTGTTGAAGGAAAAGAACTATGGAAATTCTGAGCGTAATGGCCTTGTTGTTCCTTCTCTTTCTTTTATCGGTTCCAATCTATATCTCTCTATTTATCGTATCCTTCATCGCCCTGACAGTCTACCAAGATATCCCCATCATCATCATCGGCCAGGACATGTTCAACAAACTGAACTCCTACACGCTTTTGGCTGTTTTGTTTTTCATTATAGCCGGCAACATCATGGGCAGGGGTAAAATTTCAGAGAAACTTATTCAGTTCTCGAAATCAATCGTCGGATGGGTTCGGGGCGGCCTTGGGATAACCACGATTTCCGCCAACGGACTCTTCGGTGCCATATCCGGAGCGGCGACGCCCACCCTTGTTGCGATCGGAAGCTTGCTGTACCCTTCGCTCAAAGAGGAAGGATACAGTGAAAATTACGCCGCGGGACTGATCACCTCGTGCTCGATGCTCGGCATCATCATTCCTCCGAGCATCCCAATGATTTTCTATGCCATGGTCTCGGATGTTTCGGTGGGAAAAATGTTCGCCGCCGGGTTCATTCCAGCCTCTCTCATTATGGTGGCATTTGCGATCTATACCATGGTCGATGGCAAAAACATCAGTCAAATGCGGTATGTGTTCAGCATTTCGGAGGTTTGGGATTCGATCAAAGGAGGGTTTCTCGCCCTCATGCTGCCGGTGATCATATTTGTTGGCATCTTCGGAGGTATTTTTTCACCTACCGAGGCCGGAGCAGTATCGGTGGTCTATGCCATCGTCATCGAATTGTTCGTATTCAAAGAATTGGGACTCTCCCAGATGGGCGAGATCATCGTCGAATCCAGCATCGTCACTGCAAGTTTTCTGGTTATCGTCGCCGGTGCCTCTACGTTTACCGAATATCTTTCGATGATCAATATCCAGAAAATCATCTTGAATTTTTTCAATCAATTCATTCACAGCAAATATATGTTCATCCTTGTGTTAAACGCGATCTTTCTGATCGTTGGAACCTTCATCGACGTATTGTCGGCCATTGTCCTCTTGGCTCCGATTTTACTGCCAATCACGCAAAGCTATGGAATCGACCCCATTCATTTCGGTCTGATCATGATTATGAATCTCGGCATTGGTTATATTACGCCTCCATTGGGTTTGAATATCTTCGTAGGCAGTGCAATTACCGGCAAATCGGTAGTATTCATATGCAAATCGATCATACCCTTTTTCATGATTCTGTTGGTAGTACTGCTATCTATCAGCCTTTTTCCCGATTTGGTATTGTTTGTTCCAAATTTGTTCTATCCTTAATGAAATAGGAGGGTAAAATATGTTATTGCACCAATTAGTCGAAAAATCCGCGATAGATTATCCAAAAGATATCGCGGTGGTGTTAAAAGATGAAAGAATCACTTACGGGGAACTAAACCGTAAGGCCGAAATCCTTGCCTTGGCATTTCTCGAGAACGGCGTTCAGAAAACGGATATCGTCGGCATCCTGATGCCCAGCAGAATAGAATACATCTACACCTCTTTGGCAGCATGGAAAATCGGCGCAGCAATTCTTCCGATTAATTATCATTACACGGATAATGAAATTTCCTATGCACTGACGAATGCCGATGTAAAACACCTCGTCATGATTGATCGCTATGCCAAATACAACTATCTCAAGAGGTTGGAAAACATCCGTTCCATGACGCCCGGACTGCAAAAAGTTTACCTGCTCAATGAAAAGGTGCATCCAGGAACCGTCGATTTTCACGAAATGCTTGAACACCAATACGATAAGCAAAGGGAGCGATACAAGGAAATCCAGGCTGCCATCCAGGAAGATGATATCGCTTTTATCGTCTATACAGGAGGAACGACGGGGATCCCAAAAGGGGCGATTGTAACACATCGGGCGCGCTACTCCGTGGATAAATCCTGGGGGGACGAAATGAATGTAGATCGTTCCGAAGTGATCCTGGTCGACCTGCCGCTGTTTCATCTGTACGTCTGGCATACGATTATCCGATCGTTTATCTCGGGTGCAAAAATCGTACTGATGGAGGAATACGAAACCAAGGAATCCTTGGAATTGATCCAGAAAGAGAAAATTACCTTTTTGGCCCAGGTGCCGACAATGTACATATACCAGTACAACCATCCCGATGTGGATCAGTACGATTTGAGTTCTCTGCGGATAGGTCTTACCGGAGGGTCGGTCTTCCCCGAAGAAATTTTCAACGATGTACAGACAAAGCTCGGAGGAATGCGAATCATCAATTTCTATGGGTTGACTGAAGATGGTGGCGCTGTAACACTGAACCGCGTCGAAGAAAACGACTATCAGTCCATGAAAACCGTTGGGAAACCGATACCAGGGGTCGAGTTAAAAATTGTCAATGACGACAGAAAAGAGGTTCCGCTGGATGTTACCGGTGAAATCGCTGTGCGATCCTCCTGGATCAGGGGGTATTACAACAATCCCGTTGAAACGGCAAAGGCCATCGATGAAGACGGATGGCTCTATACGGGAGACATCGGCAGCCTGGACAAAGACAATTATTTGGTGTTGAAGGGCAGAAAAAAGGATATGTTCATCAGCGGTGGAGAAAATATTTATCCCGCCGAAATTGAAGCTGTTCTCCAGAAGCATCCGGACATTATGATGGTTGCGGTGATCGGAACGCCTCACGACAAAATGGGGGAAGTGGGAAAGGCTTGTGTGGTTGCCATAGAGGGTAGCCAATTAAATGCGGAACAGGTCATCGGCTATTGCAAGGGAAAACTGGCCAGCATCAAGATTCCTCGCGAAGTCGCTTTTCTCGATAGCTTACCGCTCACCGCCGTCGGAAAAATCAAAAAGGACACCCTTAAAGAGCAACTATCGAACCCTTCGTAGCCGACAAGGCGATCCCTGTAAAGCGTTCACTTTAAAAGTGTTGGGATCGCCTATCTGAGCCAGGCCACCGGTTCGGGCCTGCAAATGTGCAGGATGAATTGCAGCGCAATGTCGGCGTCCCCGGTGTTCGGGGAGTCAGGCGCACCCCAAACCGATCCATTAAGCGGCGGGCAGGACAGCGGAGACCCCGAATCTTTTCATTCGGGGTTGATGGTTCGAGGTCTTCAATAAAACCGGCGGATCAAACGATGCCATTTTTTCTGAAGGCAGCGACCTCCTCCGAACTGTAACCAGCGAGCGTTGTCAGCAGGGTTTCTGTTTGCTCACCGAGTTCGGGGGCGGCGCTTTGGGTACCGGCGACGCTACGACTAAAATGTATTGGGAACCCGGGAATCATGATTTTTCCGAGTGCCGGATGTTCGAAATCAACCAGATATTCATTTTCGATGATCTGAGGATCGTTCTCAAGATCTGATAGGCGGTTCACCGCGCAAGCGAAAAGATCGTGTTCGGAAAATATCGAAAGCCATTCTTCCTTCGTACGGGTGGCGAAAATTTCATCGAACATGGACACCAACATCTCTGCATTGGCCAAGCGTCCATCGGAATGGCTGAAGCGGGTATCGCTTTCAATTTCGGGCACTCCCAAAGCATGGCACAGCGGTCCCCAATGGCGATCTTCAGGCGTCAGGGTCATCATAATCCAACATCCATCCGAACAACGGTAATAGTTTCTCATAGGGTTTTCACGATGTCGCTCATGACGCGGGGGTTCGAATCGTCCCACCTGGGCCATGAGGATATTGAAATACAATAGAAAGGTGGACGTACCGAGAAGCGAGACATGAACTTCTTGGGATATGCCGAAGCGTTCACGCATGTAAAGAGCGGTGATGATCTGGTAGCTGGCCATTATGGCCGTGGCTTGATCGAGGACGCCGAACTGGGATACCATCGGAGGTGTATTTTCTTCGCCCATGGAATACATGAAACCGGATCTTGCCTGACCTTGGTAATCGAACCCTCCCCGATCCCGGTCCGGTCCCTTGGGACCGAAGGCCGAAACTTTGGCGTAAACCAGAGCTGGATTGATTTTACGCAATGTCGGATAATCGATATTCAAGGATTTGACGGCCTTTGGACGCATGTTGGTCAAAAAGACGTCGGATTGACCGACAAGTCGATGAAGGATTTCTTGTCCCTCATTGGTTTTTAAGTTGATAGTTACACTTTTTTTATTCCGATTGGCACCTTCATAATAGAGGTTGCAGTTAGCTTTCAGTTCCATGGAGATTCTGCCTACCCGGTTTTGATAGCGGATCGGGTCACCGACGATGGGCTGCTCGATTTTGATCACCTCGGCACCGAGATCTCCCAAAATCGCCGGTCCCCCGGGACCCGCGTGATAAATTCCACAATCGATGACTCGGATACCTTGTAAAGGCAGCTTCATGAATGTTTCTCCTCTTTGGTCTGTCTGTCGGATTACGGATGAAGTCTGAAACGATCAATAGGTGTTCAATGTATCTATACTTATAAGCGAAAAACATGCCAATCTCCCTTGAAGGCGGTTGAGGATCTAGATGCGGGCAAACCGCCCTGGATTGTTACCAAGACGGACGATTTCGAGATCTCTATGGTTACGGTTGGCGGCCGAACCAAAAAGATATTGAAAGATATTTGCAACTATGAATAGATAAGATTCTAAAATCGACACGGACGACTTTTTGGGAACCCTTCACAACGAGAATGCCATCGAGAGGGATGTCCAATGGGAAGCGAGTTGGCACATTACATAAAAGAAAACAGAGAACGTATCGCTGAAGAATGGATCAATCTTTACAAAAGCTTCCAGAAGACCAAAACGGTCGGGAATCTCGAGCAGCACACCCAAATCGGACGCCGCGTCATTGACCTGTTATGCGAAGCGATAGAAAATGACGACTTGGAACAATTAACCCGGTTAACGGAAATTTTGGTAGTTTCGGAAAACGGAGAAGGCGTTTCTATGACGGACGCCCAATCGGTCATTTCCTTGGCGCGAAACGCGCTTCTAACGAATCTTGGGCACAAGTACCATGGGGAGGTATTGATTCAAATGATTGCCCAAGCCAACCAGCTATTCGATCATAGCCTTTCCAATCTATGGGGATTTTTTCATAAAACCCAGGAAAAAAAGTGTAAAGATTACGCTGCTCAGCTGAAAAGGCAGATTCAAAAACGTACCTGTGAACTGGAGGAATCCCGAAGCAATTACCAGGTATTATTCGAAAAAATAAATGACGGATGTTTCGTGAACCAAAACGGCAGAATCGTATTCGCCAACAAGGCGTTTTGTGAGATGCATGCCTATGAAAGGAATGAAATCATCGGCATGGAATGCCAGAATCTCATTTCGGAAGATTCACGCGATAAGGTGATGCAGCGATTTTATCAGCATCTCAAGGGGAAAAACCGATTCGACACTTTCATCTATTGCCGCCAAGACAAAAACGGTCGGCGGATACCGACGGAAAACAGAATTAAGCTGATTAAATACAAAGGGAGACCGGCGGTGCTTGGACTTAGTACCGACATCACCCAACGTATTGAGATGGAGGAAAAGATTAAACAAAAGGATCGTCTTGCATTGATCGGCCGATTGACAACTTCCATTGCACATGAAATCCGAAACCCTCTTTCCGCGATCAAGGTGAACATAGAGATCCTCCAAGAAAACCTAAATCTCGATGGAAATGATCTAAGACGCCTCCAGATTGCCCAGGAACAATCTGTTTTACTCGAAAACATCCTTTTAGAAATACTCCGCTTCGCTAAGCCGATAAAATTAGACTATTCCATGACCGATGTCGCTAAAGTAATTAATCATATAATGGACTTGTTCGAAAATAAAATTAGGCAGTCTGGCATAAACGTAAGTCGCAGAATGGACACAGATATCGATTATGTCATGGCCGACCGCGCACGCATTATAGAAGCAGTGGCAAACGTTTTTAAAAATGCCATTGAATCGTTTGATGAAGACGATCAAAAGGAAAAACGGGTTGAAATATCAACCCGAAACATGATGGTAGATTCGAAACGGCACCTTCGGTTATCGATCAGGGACAACGGAAAAGGGATAAAAGTAATGGACCGAAAAAATATGTTCGAGCCGTTCGTCACCATAGGAAAGAAAGGCGGTGTTGGGCTCGGTCTGCCGATTGTAAAACGAATTATCGATGCCCATAATGGATATTTCGATATTAAAAGTAAAGAGGGGCGAGGAACATTCTTCAGTTTTATCATTCCAACTGAAATCACACATTAAATTCTACCTTGAAACGTATGAAAATATTAATCATAGACGACCAGACGGCTATATTGGAGTCCCTGAGTATGTTTTTTTCAGAAAAAGGATACCAAATCAGTATAGCCGAAAACGGAAAAGAGGGGCTTGAAATAATAGAGATCGAGCAACCGGACATCGTCATTCTTGATATCAAATTGCCGGACATCAACGGTATTGAGGTATTGAAAGAGATCAAAGCAGCCAATGAAATGATTGTGGTGATCATGATCACGGCCTTCAGTTTGATGGATACGACAATTGAGGCCATGAAGTTCGGGGCATTCGACTACATTCACAAGCCGATTAAAATCAAGGAGCTCAATGCTTGCGTCGAAAAGGCCATAGAGGCGATCAAACTGAAAAGCAACCTCTTGATTCACCCTATCCAACAACCAACCCATTACAAAATGGATACCATTATCGGCGAAAGCAAAAAAATTCATCAGATATTCAAACTGATCGGACTAACCTGCAACAATATGGCGACGATTCTGATCCAAGGGGAAAGCGGGACGGGCAAAAATTTAATTGCCAAAGCGATCCACTATAATGGCATGTTGAAAAATGAACCCTTTATTTCCATTAATTGCAGTGCGTTGGTGGAGTCATTACTGGAGACCGAACTTTTCGGCCATGAAAAAGGGGCATTTACTCATGCCGTCGATGTCAAGAAAGGAAAATTCGAACTGGCCGGGAACGGAACGATTTTTCTTGATGAAATCGGTGAGACGCCGATCAACACACAGGTTAAAATCTTGCGTTTTCTCCAAGAAAAGGAGTTCGAAAGAGTTGGAGGAGAGAAAACCATTCATTCCAATGCCAGGGTAATAGCTGCAACTAATCGGAATCTAGCTAAGATGGTCAGAGAACACCGTTTCAGGGAAGATCTCTTTTTCCGGTTGAAGGTAATTACCATTAATGTCCCCCCACTGAGAGAAAGAAAATCTGATATACCTTTGCTCGTTGAATTTTTCATAGGGAAAATCAGTAAAGAACTGCACAGAAAGTCCATCGATATTTCAGAAAAAGCCATGGATAAAATTATGCAGTATGACTGGCCCGGTAATGTCCGGGAACTTGAAAATGTGCTGATGAGAGCGATTGTACTTTCGAGAGACAATGTTATAATGGAGTACCATATCTCCACCTTCAATGAAAACCAAGGTAGTCGCTCAGACCTTGATGGAAAATTTAAATCATTAGAAGAGATGGAACGAGAGCACATTGAAAATGCACTGATAAAAGCAAAGAATAATAAAGGAGAAGCCTGTGATTTATTAAAGATTTCCCGCCCGACGCTAAGAAAGAAAATTCAAAAATACGATATTCAAATATAGCTCACCTCGAAGAATTGAAACACTCCGTTTCGTCACAAACCACCTATTTTCGATTTTCCCTAGACACAAGCAAAATATTCTTTCGCCATAGTCTACTCCTTTCAATCCTTGTGAAAAGGTGTTTCAATTTCTTTATTAGAACAAAAAATAACAATGTGAATACAGCGTAGTACGGATCTTTTTCCAGTGGTATAGATTTTGCTTGTTTCAATGCTGAAATCCATTTTCATCGCCCGGAATATAAGACGCCGAAATATATAAGTGTTTAAACACGTATGAAAATAGGATGAAGTGAGTAATTATTAACGATTGACAGTATACCAGTCAAAAGGAGGTAGATCTAATGGCTTTAGATTGGATGCCACGGGAAAATGAACAAAAGGATCATTTTATTCATGTTGGAAAACAATGGAAAACGGATGAGGAAGATCCGTGTGTCGTATATGAAAAACGCCCCCTCACCGATCCGGAAGGGAAAGTAATCGACGGCCTCTATGAGGCTTGGATTCGGCTCAACAACCCCAAACAATACAACTCCTATACTACGCAGATGGTTAAAGACGTGATTGCCGGTTTTGAAAACGCCTCAGTGGACCGTAGCGTGGTGGCCGCGGTGTTTACCGGAACCGGTCCGTATGCGTTCTGTACAGGCGGTAACACAAAGGAATATAGCGAATATTACAGTCGTCGACCCGATGAATATGGCCAGTACATGGAGTTATTCAACCATATGGTCGATTCTATTTTAATGTGTAAAAAGCCAACGATCTGTCGGGTCAACGGGATGCGTGTCGCGGGTGGCCAGGAAATCGGTATGGCTTGCGATCTGGCGATAAGTTCGGATCTGGCGATCTTCGGTCAAGCAGGTTCCAAACACGGCAGTGCTCCGGATGGGGGATCAACCGATTTTTTGCCTTGGTACCTCGGTATAGAAGATGCCATGTGGAACTGTATTTCTTGTGAGATGTGGTCCGCTTACAAAATGAAGATGAAAAATTTAATCAGCAAAGTGGTCCCCGTATTGAAAATCGATGGGAAGTGGGTGCGCAATCCCATGATTGTAACAGACAGGTATATCGATGACGGCGAGATCGTCTACGGAGAATATAAAACCGGAGAGGCCTTCAAAGAAGCTAAGGCTATCGTCAAAGCCCATCAAGCAAATTCGGATTTCGAGCTTCTCGACAAGGAGGTCAGAAAAATAGTGTGGACCTTCGCAAATCTTTTTCCTGGATGCCTGATCAAATCGATCGACGGTATTCGGCAGAAGAAAAAGTTTTTCTGGGACATCATGAAAAACCCGAATCGCCACTGGTTGGCCGCCAACATGGGAGGCGAAGCGTTCCTCGGATTCGGGGCCTTCAATACCAAAAAAATAACCGGTAGTAGTACAATTGATTTTATCAAACTCCGCCAAAATATTGCCGAACGCAAAGTTTGGGACATGGAAATGTTTGCCGAAGTGATAGGCACGCCAAAAGAATAAGAAACGCTGTTCATTCTGCCGGGGCCTCTAATTACCCCCGGCAGAATTACAATCTGTAATTTGATCCTATCTTGAATAGGTTGAGAGCCAACCAGGTATAAATATGGATTTGAAATGCGAATTTATCAGGCCCGCATGTTCTTATTCGCAGGGCTAACATCTTAATTGCCAAGGCTGAGAAGAGATGGCCAGATTTGATGTAACCTGCAATCTTTCTAAGGATAAAATTGCTGGAATAACGTGCCACTATCGCGATTATAAGATATACTAGATAGGGTGCACTAATCCCCTACCCCACATTCTACTCCGTTACATCGATACCGCAGCTTACCCGAGCACTTGAAGGTCACGACCCGTCTGGCCGGCAACATGAGCGAGTCTCCTGTTGCCGGGTTCCGGCCATGCCGCTCTGATTTTTCACGCACACAGAATTTCCCGAATCCGCTGATCAAAACATCCTCGCCGGAGGTCAAGGAGCCTTTCATGATTTCCAAAACACGTTCAACAGCGTGACGGGACTGATGTTTCGTTAAGCCGGTTTCTTGGGTAACTTTCTCGATAATGCCTGCTTTGGTGAGGGACATGCTTCGAACTCCAGTATCTTAATTGGTGGGTTATACATGGTGGGCGTCTATATTCGTTGCAGATTCAGAATTTTTTGTCAATAAATGTAGGTTGTTAAGGAATATATTTTGATATCACATGGAAAAAACGATGGTGTTCGAGATGACGGCACTCATGAGGGTTTTGGCCTGGGGAGCGATCCACGGAGTTTTAAAGGCAAGCTTGAACTATAAAATCACCTTTGTGCAAAACATCTACTTAAAAATAAACGTGCAAACGATATGCGATTATGCTGCCGGAATGGTACAAAATGTCATCTAATGTCATATATTTTCATCAAATATTTCGATAACATACTGATTTTAATAGTATTATTGTTGAATCCGGCCTTCGGCACCAATCACTTTCTTTTTAAAGCGATTTCAGTGATTTACTGAAGTCGCTTTTCTTTTTGGTGCAATTTGGTGCAATTGCCGTACACGTCGCATCAGCTGCGGCTGACTCCCCAAAGGCCAATTCGGCCATTGATTTTCATCAAATGATTTTTTCTATAAACAACATTGATTCCTGTGGTGCCTACGAGGTATGAAACACTCAGCAAGAGCTTGATTCTACTGTAATATAAAATAGGTTAGCAGATGAAACACCAACGCAATCTTTTGGGGGAGCGGACCTAAATGAACGATATTAAACATCTCCTGAATAAACATTCTGATAAAATCATTCAAATAAGAAGGGACCTGCACCAAATCCCGGAGACGGCCTATACGGAAGCAAAGACCTCCACATATGTAGCTGATTATTTAAAAAAAATAGGTTTGGAGGTCAGGACTGGAATCGCCAAATATGGCGTAATAGGGTCGAAATGCTTTTCAGATTCTGGGAAAACACTCATGTTTAGAAGTGAATTGGATGCCCTTCCGGTGAACGAAAAGACGGATCTGCCGTTTGCCTCATCCCATACGGGGGCCATGCATGCCTGCGGGCATGACGGTCACATGGCGATGGTCTTGGGGGCTGCAATGGTTATCTCCGAGCTTTCAAATCGGCTGTCAGGACGAATCAATTTTGTTTTCCAGCCGGCTGAGGAAGGTCCCGGCGGGGCAAAACCCATGATTGACGAAGGGATCATGGACAATCCCAAGGTCGACTATGCGCTGGGGTGCCATTTGTGGCCTGGGGTTAAGCAAGGCCAGGTGGGCATAAAGGCAGGGCCATTGATGGCGGCAATGGATCGTTTCGACCTTACGGTTAAAGGTAAAGGGGGACATGGGGCCATGCCCCACCTGTGCGTCGATGCGCTGGATGCCGGAACCCAAATCGTCAATGCACTCCAGCGGATTGTAAGCCGCCAAATGAATCCGTTAAGCCCAACAGTGATAACCATTGGGCAGTTTAAGGCCGGGACGACCTTCAATATTATTCCGGAGGAAGCCCATCTCAGTGGAACGACCCGGACCTTTGATCGTGAGATATGGCGGTCATGGCCGGATCGGATCGAGACCGTCGTCAAAGGCATCTGTGATGCAATGGGTGCTACCTACTCTCTGGACTACCAGCCCGGCTATCCCGTCACCGAGAACGATACTTGGATGACTGATGAAATAAGGTATGTTGCCGAGTCGGTCGTGGGAAAAGAAAATGTCGTTATACCCGAGCCCACCATGGGCGGTGAAGATATGTCTTTCTTCCTGGAGCGTTCCAAGGGATGCTTTTTCTTTTTAGGGGTAGGACGTGAGGAAGGCGCTCCTCTGCACAGCCCGCATTTTGATTTCAGTGAGGATGTTTTGCTGACAGGTGTTGAAATTTATTGCCGCGCCGCTATTCAGCTATTGGGCTGCGCATAAAGCCGTTATGGTGCTGTTTCTATCTGCAAATCCCGCACGACCAGCAAATATCACAGAGTCGAACCTTGATTCTTTGGGCCTCTTTTGAGGACAACCACAACCGTCTTCCAGTCGGTGTATTTATCACAACGCCGTTTAATTCCGTCCCTGCAGCGCTGCGCATGGCGATTTTACCGATGGTCACCGAGGGGACTGCTATGGATTTGATTCGTTCGAAAACAGGGATGGCATTTCTGCAGCCCGTAAATCGCTGCGGGCGGAAGGTGCGCCCGATCGGAAAAGCGCCAAGTTGAAGCCACCGTCCACCCTCATTCATCCAAGCATGAAAAGCCGTTTCATCATCAATTAGCAGGCTTTTGCCGCCCCCGAAAAGATAAAAATCCAGCCGGTCAATTTTTTTCCGGACATGCAGACAGGATCCGATCCTAATATTGGTGAAATCCCAAAAACGTCTGCTGGCGTCACAGCGCTTATAGTCCACCAATTTTCCCGTTATGCCAACCGGCAATTGATCCAAAGGCAGCGTAAGGCCGTTAGGGTTTTCAACCAGCATGCCGACGGCCACACCGGGACTTATGATCATTTGTCCCCATTCTCCTGTTACCCAGACAGATGAAATCGGCGAGGCAACAGTAGATTTGACAACAGGATCACCCGCTTCGATACCGACCCGGGACAGCCACTGTTCGAGTTCAGCGGACTGGACCGCAACGATATAAAGCGGACGGTCCGCCTCCGCTTGGTGAAGCCCCAAAGCCATCGACCCATTACCCTCCCGGCATGTGGGCGGTGATGAATGCCGCGGCCTGCTGCAATGCCACTCGGCCTTCCTTCAATACGGGCGACATGAAGTGCCAGACATGCGGCATACCGTCCCAGATGTCGAGATGGGAGGTCACGCCGTAGTGAGTTGCCCGTTTATGCAGGGAGACCGCGTCGTCCAGCAAAACTTCACCGGATCCTACGTGGATAAGTAAAGGAGGGATCCCCTCCAAATCAGCGTAAACGGGCGAGACCAGGGGATCAAGCGGATCTTTACCATTCAGATACAATGCCGCCATTCGTTTCGCATCATTGCTTTTTACCAGAACGTCCTGATCGGCATTGCGATGCCACGAAGGGCCTCGCATGGAGAGATCTACCCAGGGTGACAAGAGACAGCATACTCGGGGCAGCGGTAACTTTTCCTGCTTGAGACGCGTCATTAGGGAAACACATAAGCCGCCGCCGGCTGAATCACCCGCCAAACCAATGTGGCAGGGATCGAAACCGTTCCTTAAAAGTGATGTATAGACGCTCAGGGCATCCTCTAGGGCGGCAGGAAAGGGATTTTCAGGGGCCAGGCGATATTCTGCAACCATTGTCCTTACACCCGTCGCGGCAGCCAGATGGGAGGCTAACTGGCGGTGGGTTTGAATGGACCCCATCACAAAACCACCGCCATGCAAGTACAAGAGAACGAGCTTTTTGTAATGATCGGCAGGGGTGAGCATTTCGGTCGGCCGGCCACCGACCGTCATCGCCTGGATGGTGACATTGGGATGAGGCGGGTACAGCGCGCCAAAGGCATGCAGGTCTTTTCGCATCTGGTGCAAATCGTTTCCATGATCTGCGCGCTGCCGAAGCGTTTGCATCAAATTGCCGTAGGTTACAGGAGATAAGGTTGCCATCCCGAAAACCAAGCCCCCTATCCCACCAACCCCTTTTGATCCCATCCTCTTTCGGCATAGTAGTCGACGAGCAATTGATCCATATCACCTTCAGTGATCACTTCACCTGTTTCCGGCAAAAGCTCGGTGTAAAATCTCTTGGGCAGTTTATCATGCGTTTGTTTTAGGCCTTCTCTGAGGTTAAACCGCCTGGTATTGTCGGATACCCGAGATGCGACGGCCCACAATGCCGCCTTGTCCCATTCCATTCCGGTTATGGTGCCAATCAAATCCGCAAGAGACTCCCATTGGTAAAAATCGCGATAAAAACGACAAAGAACCAGACAGTCAAAAATGATGAGCCGGTTCTCCCAGTCGACGAGCATCCTGGCTTTGCCTTCAATTTGCTGAGGGGGAATCATTTTGGCAAGTTCCGGTTTGTAAAACGTCGTTCGCAGATGGCATGCGCCCCTTGGAGAAGTTCCGTACGAAAGTCCCATACCTTTGAGTACCCGCGGATCGTACCCCGCCGGCTCCAACCCTTTTACATGTATCGCCTGATCCTCCATGCCAAGCTCTATAGCCGCAGATTTTATGCCTTTGGCAAGAATTTTCCCAATCCCTTTGCAGTTGGCAATGTCATGCAACAGTGCGGCAATTTGATCTGTTTGCCCATAATCGATGGCATAATCAGTTTTTCCTTGTTTAGACGCTTCGATGGTCATTGCGACCAAATTACCGGCACTGATCGTGTCGATGCCAAGTCGATCACAAATATCGTTCAGGTAGGCAATATCTTCGATGTTGTCGACCATGCACAACCCACCAAAAGTATAAATCGTCTCATACTCCGGTCCTTCCATTTTCAAACCGGCATGCCGCCCCGACTTCACCGTCGAGAGCCTCCCGCAAGCGATAAAACACTTGCGGCAAGCGTTCGGTTTTACGGTGCACCTTTCATGCAACGCTTTGGCATTGATCGCGTCTTGATGTGGAGCTTTTCCCTGGTGCCAATAACGCGTTGGGAAGCTGCCCACTGAACTCATGATGTCGACCATCATCGGTGTCCCCATGCTTTTATATGCATCGGTGGCGGGATGTGTTTTAAATTCGTTTGAAAATTTCTTGGCCATGTCCAACAATTTCTTACGATCGGCAACCTCCCGTTTGCGATGGCCCCAGAATCCAACGGCCTTGATATTTTTGGATCCCATAACCGCCCCGGCACCGGTTCTTCCCGCACTCCGCCAGTAATCATTTTCAATGACGGAAAAGGCCACGCCATTTTCTCCGCCGGGTCCGATCGTCAAAGCGGCACACCCTTTTACCTGAGGACGATGTTCTTTAATCCAGGCCTTAACGTAATCTTCGGCTTCGTAGGTTTCTTTGCCCCAAAGCTCTTCCGCATGGTGAAAAGTGGCACCTTTTTCATTAATCTCGAGCCAAACCGGTGTTTTGGACTTTCCATAAATCATAAAAGCATCGAAGCCCGAACGCGACATATATTCTGCGGCTTTGCCACCCGAGTAGGATTCTGAATAAAATCCTGTTTGGGGTGATTTGCTATAAACACCATACCGGCTTCCGCCCCACACCACAGTGTCAGTCACCGGCCCAAGCGTAAAAATGAGGTGATTCGCGCCATCGAAAGGGTCGACCCCTTGGGGATTATGTTTGAGAAGCAGATAAGACGCCAATCCTTTGCCTCCCAGGGTATCTTTTATTAAATCATCCGGAATCGCTTCGATGGAGAATGTGTGATTGTTCATGTCGATGGACAACAGCCGCTGATGAAAACCATGCATGGGTCAATCCTTATGCTGCGGGTTAAAATTTGTGTTCATGCGATCAGATTGCTGACATATTTTGCGATGGCCATGCACGCCGTCAGACCCGGCGACTCAATACCGGCCAGATTGACGACACCAGGAAGTCCGTTCTCCGATTCTTCCTGAATGACAAAATCACGTTCGGAATCACCCGGCCGCTGCAGCTTTGGTTGGATACCAACCATTTCCGGACGAATATCCTCGCGTCTGAGGTTTGGCAGGTAGCGTCGCGCAGCATTGAAACAGGCGTCCAGCCGCATGGGGTCGACGGTGTAGTTCAACTCGCGTTCGGGCATATAGGTCGACCTTGGCCTCAGTTTGAGACGGCCGTTTAAATCGGGCAGGGTTCTCACATCGCATCCTGGCACATGAAGTTCGGGGACAGGATCAATCAGCCGCGTGAGCGTGTCTTTTGGCCATTGAACGGCGTAGTAATCACTCTTCCAAAAATATTGGCGATAGCCCTGGCGATCAATGTCGAGCCCCATGCCGGCGGCAATTTGATCCGCATCGAGCCCGGCGGCGTTGATGATCCTTTGGGTGACGAATTTTTCCGTTTCCCCATCCGGGTAGACGACTTGGACGACGTATCGACCGGGTTCACGTTTGACAACGCTCAGAATCCGCGTCTGGTAGACGAAGGAAACCGCATTCATACCGGCCTGCGCAACGAAATGCCGAATCAGCTGTCGACTGTCGATAATTCCGGCGGTCGTCACATGAAGGGCGGCCACAGCATTAAGCTGCGGTTCCAGTTTGCGGCACGCGGACCCCGAGAGAAGATCCAAGCCGTTCACGCCATTGTCTCGCGCACGCCGGGCCAACGCCTCTAATCGGGGCACCTCCTCCTCGCTCGTGGCCACGATAATTTTTCCACACAAGCGGAGCGGGATCTGCCTGGATTCGCACAGTTTGCGCAAGCGGTGGTTGCCTTCCACACACAGGCGCGCCTTAAGCGAATCAGTGGGATAGTAGACGCCTGCATGCACGACCTCTCCACTGCGGCTACTGATCTCGTTACCAAAGCTGGCGTTGCTCTCTATGACATAGATATTCCGGTCCTGTTTCGAAATTTCCGCGGCAATGGCAAGCCCAATGACACCGGCGCCAATGATTGTAGTCCCGATTTCCATATTGGATATTCCAACAATTCTATAGGACGGCCATATCCTTTAATTGATGGTTATCTGGGTCAAGATTGTTGTGAACCCACCCTGCTGTTTTTCAACACGTCTCGGGCCATGGCCTCGATACCCGCCGCGTCAAGTTTATAATGAGCATAAAGGTGGTTGGGTGGCGCGATCAAACTATATTCGTCCCGGATACCATGCCGCAGCAGCCGGGTACCACATCCCTCCTCGGCCAGCACCTCCGCAACAGCAGCCCCTAAACCACCAATGATGTTGTGCTCTTCTACGGTCATCAACAGCCCGGACCGCTGCGCCGCGCGCAGGACCGCTTCGCGGTCAAGAGGTTTGAGGGTCGCCATATCCATTACACCAACCGATATGCCATCGCTTCTGAGCACATTCGCCGCATCGAGAGCTTCTTTTACCGGCATGCCACACGCAATGATGGTCAAATCATCGCCCTGGCTATGCTCAATGGCCGTACCGATTTGAAATGTCATATCTTGGGCATAAACATCCGGCTCACGCCCCCTCCCAATCCGGAAATAAATCGGCTCCGGCCAATCCACGGAAGCACGAATGGCCGCCGCAAGAGAGGGGCCGTCCGCCGGCGATATCACCGTCAATCCCGAAATAGCACGCATGGTGGAAATATCTTCGGTTGCATGGTGAGAGGTTCCGTAAAACCCCAGAGAAATGCCGGTATGATGTCCGATTAAGCGAACCGGCTGCTTGCAGTAGGCGACGTCCATTCGAATCTGTTCGCAGCATAGCAGTCCCAAAAAGGATGCGAATGTCGCCACAAACGGCATATGCCCCACTGTGGCAAGTCCTGCTGCCGCCGACACCATATTCTGCTCTGAAATGCCGAACTGGATGTAGCGCTCCGGATAGCATGCCGCAAACTTGTTCAGCCCGTTCGAATACTGGAGATCAGCCGACCCGGCCATAACCGGATGGCCCTGCTCGACGAGATCGATCAATGCATCAGACAGGTAGTTCAGTCCGGGCGTAATGGCGTTCAAAGCTCGATATTGCCATGAATCGGAGCTTATAGTTTTGTCCATGGTCAACCCTCCTGCCCCTTGATATGATTGATTGCTTTCTGGGCATCCTCAGGTGCCAAGTAGCCTAAATGCCAGCCGGGTTCCGTTTCCATATAGGGAATGCCTTTGCCCTTAACCGTCTGGGCAATGACGCAGACGGGCTTATCACGTACCTTATCCGCTTTCAGCTGACGCAGAAGGCTTGTGAGATCAGCGACATTGTGGCCATCCACCTCGTGGACTTCCCAGTTGAAGGACCGCCATTTTGCCGATAAAGGCTCAATGCCGATGACATCGTCCACCCGCCCGTCAAGCTGGAAACCATTCCGGTCGACAATCGCAATGAGACGCCCCAACCGGTGATGGGCCGCAAAAAGAGCGGCTTCCCAGACTTGTCCCTCCTGCATTTCGCCATCCCCGAGCAGTGTAAAAACCGTGAAATCCTTATGAAGGCGGCGAGCGCCGAGCGCCATGCCCGCGCTAACGGAAAGGGCATGGCCAAGGGATCCGGAACTGAAATCAATGCCCGGTACTTTCGTCATGTCCGGATGATCACCCAGGGGGCTGCCAAGTCGTGTATAGCTTTCGAGCATCTCCCGAGTTATGAAACCGAAATCAGCCAGGATAGGAAAAAGTCCGACCGCGGCGTGCCCCTTGCCCAGAAGAAATCGGTCGCGATCCTGCCAGTGCGGTTCACCGCGGCGAAGCGACATGACATCATAGAACAACGCGGCCAAAATCTCGGCACATGAAAACACCGATGTGTAGTGCCCCACTTTGGCGATCTCGATCAAACGAATCGCTTCCAGTCGCACGAACTGCGCTCTGTCACACAACCATCTATGTTGGTTTTCTGTCAGTCCTTCCTGGACCTTGCTACGATGGGTGATTCCATTCTGCATCGTCATCTGAAACGCCTTTCGTTTTCATAAGGGCGGAGCCCAGCGCCATCGTCACGATGACTGGATCCTCATGGAAGATTTCGGTCAGCCCCCGATACCCGACAGGCAAACGTATTTCATCTCCATTATACGTCACATCGCGAACTTTTCAGCGATACGATCGGCGATATATTCGCCGATCGGCATGGCCGATGTGGCGGCCGGTGAAGGGGCATTGCAAACGTGAAACGAGCGGTCACTCTCGGCAAACAGAAAATCATGAACCAGGGTGCCGTCCGCCTTGACCGCTTGGGCCCGGATACCGGGCGGATACGGGAGAAGATCATCGCGTTCAATCCCGGGGCAGTACTTTCTGACCCGCTTGAGATAACCGGTTTTGAAAAGCGAGTCCTTCATTTCGGACAAGCCCGATAGCAGATTCGCCCGGATGACCGGCCAGAACCCCGGGAATGTCAACGTGTCCCAGCTGTCTTTGCAATCAAAGTTGAAGCGCCCGTACCCTTCCCGCTTCCACCCCAGCACAGCATTGGGGCCAACCGTAACGGCACCGTCGATCATCCTTGTCAGGTGAACACCCAGGAACGGCAGTTCGGGATCAGGGATCGGGTAAATCAAATGTTTAACGATGGTATCGAGCCGCTTCGGCAGACGATAGTATTCACCTCGAAAGGGGATGATCTGAAAATCCACATCGATACCGACCATCTTTGCCAATCGATCCGCCATAAGGCCGCCGCATGCCAGCAGATACCGGCTTTCAATGGCCTCAGACCCTATACGGATATGCACCGAATGGCGGTTTTCCTCGATGCGCTTTACGGCAGATCCCGTCTTTATCTCGCCCCCTTGGGCGGTAAAAAGATCGGCCATCTTTTCGGTGATTTGTAGATAATCCGTAATGCCGGTCGCCCGCACCCATAACGCTCCCAGACCGACAATGTTTGGTTCACGTGCATTGAGCGCCTTTTCATCAAGCCGCTCTATTTCGATGCCGTTTTGAACACAACGGTCTTCCAATGCGGCCATGCGTTCGTACTCGATGGCGTCGGTGGCAACCAAGAGCTTCCCGCACTGTTCAAAAGGTAAGTTGTACGCTTGGCAGAATTCAATGGTCTGGACAGCGCCGCGTTTGCAGAATTCTGCTTTCAGGCTGCCAGGTTGGTAATATACGCCGGCGTGGATTACCCCGGAGTTGTGTCCCGTCTGATGTCGAGCGAGAGCGTTTTCCTTTTCAACGAGAAGAATGGCCGCATCAGGATAACGCTGCTTAAGCTGCCAGGCGCTAGAGACCCCGACAATGCCGCCGCCAATAATTACCAAATCGTATGTTCGCATCATCATTCCCGGATTCAAATGTTTCGATTTTCCCGTACAATAACGGTCTGTTATTATTGATAGTCAATTTCTGCCATTGTGGGGATACCCCGGTCACTCCACCCCCTTAGTTCGTAATAATCTTTCTTCATCTTGGCGAAATCTTCTCTTGCGAGTACCTTATTGTCCGGTCCGATCCCCTGCTCAAAAAAGCGATCCGGCAAATTGTCGTCCTTGTCGGTGATGCCTTCCCGCAGGTTGAATGTGCGGGTGGCATCCCGAATGTTCGCCGCGATCTTCTGCAAACCGGATTTGTCCATCTCTCTTCCCGTGATGATTTTGATGATCTGAGCGAATTCATCCCATAGATAGAGATCTCGATAAAAGCGACAGCCGATCATGGCATCCATCAGGGTCAGGCGGTCCTCGAAATCCACCAGCATGGCGGCCTTACCTTCAATCTGGTCGAATTCCACCAGGCCGGCAAATTCACCCTTGAAAGCCGTCGTCCGCGCGTGGCAGGCGCCTCGGTCCGAGGTGGCATAGGCCAATGCCATACTCTTCAACACGCGCGGGTCATATCCGGCCGGCTCCATGCCCTTCACATGGACGGCGACATCCTCCATGTCCCAGGACTTGGCGGCATGACGGATACCCTCCGCCAGCACAGCGCCAATCCCCTCCCTGTTGGCAATGGCGGTTAAAAGGTCCGCAATCGCATCCGAATCGCCGTAAGTGAGCTTTTCCTCGATTTTACCCCGCATACTGGCCTCTATGGCAAAAGCAGCAAGGTTGCCGCCGGTAATCGTGTCCATCCCCAGGCGATCGCATACATCGTTCAAGTGCATGATTTCATCCAAGGTTTCGACCATGCACAATCCTCCGAACGCAAAGATGGTTTCGTATTCGGGCCCCTCGATTTTCAAGCCCTTGAAACGGCCTTCGCGTATCGTGGTCATGCGGCCGCAGGCCATAAAACATCGATGGCACGCGTTGGGCTTGACCGTGAAGTCCCTGTTGAGCGTGTGGGCATTGATGGCCTCGCGGTGTTCCACGGAGCCCTGAGACCAATATCGGGAGGGAAAGGCATTGACCTCGTTCAGCATATCCACCATTCCGGGTGTTCCCAGGTTCTTAAAAAATTTGGTCACAGGAAGATCTTTGGATTTCTGTGCCCACTCTTTCACGAAAGCCTTCTCGGCTTCCGGATCAGCCACTTCACGTTTCTGTGATCCGTGAAATACCAGCGCTTTGACTTTTTTGCTTCCCATGACAGCGCCTGCTCCGGATCGCCCGGCATGCCGCCAGTAGTTATTGGCAATCACTGCAAATCGAACCAGCTTCTCGCCGGCGGGCCCAATCACCAGGATCCCGGCATCTTTGCGGTCCACCCTGGCCGCCACCATGTCCTGGGCGGTATAGGCATCGGCACCCCAGATCTCGGCGGCATCATGAAAACGGACCCCGTCATCGCCAATTTCAACATAGACGGGATGTTCGGACGCCCCTTCAAGGATAAACGCATCGTAACCGGTGCGGCTCATGGGTTCCGCCACACGACCGCCGGAATAGGATTCCGAAAATATCCCGGTCTGGGGCGATTTCGTGTAGACACCCCAGCGGCTCGACCCCCAAATACGGGTGTCATTCATGGGCCCTAGGGCAAAGATGAGATGATTTTCAGGAGAAAACGGATCGACCCCCGCCCTATTCTTCTCGAGAAGCAAGTGGGTGGCAAGCCCCTTGCCGCCAAGAAAATCGCGATAAACGGCTTCATCGACCGTTTCATCCCGATAGGTTCGGTCGGACAGGTTGATGACAAGTATCTTTCCAAAATAGCCTTTCATTGACAAACTCCCTTTCTGCCAGCGATTCATTTCATGGGAAACCCTTTGCTTTCGAGAAAAGCCCTCATATGCGGCCGCATCTCCCTGCACATCAGCCGGGACATCTGCTGGGTCCAGTTGTCGTCCCGATTGGCGCATTCGCGCTGATTGTAGTAGTCGCAGCACACTTGATCATAGGAGGACAGCTGAACTTGTTCTGTTGCATCGGTATAGCGGTCCACCTTCAGCACGATGTCCAATGGCAGGCGCGGCTTGAGTTGCGGATCCTCAGCCGGGTAGCCCAGACACATGCCAAAGACCGGATAGACAAGATCGGGAATATCCAAAAGATGGCAGACTTTTTCCGGATCATTTCGGATGCCGCCGATGTAGACGCCGCCAAGGCCCAGGGATTCAGCTGCCAGCATCGTGTTTTGCGCCACCAAGGCAGCATCCACCGTTGCAATGATGAACTGCTCTGTGTAGCCTTTGACCATTTCCATGCCGCACATGCCGCAAGCCTTATCGTGCCGTTTAAGATCCGCACAAAAAACCAGAAACAGGGGACACTGCTCGATCCACGGCTGGGGACCCGCCAGTTCCGCGATCTGTGCGCGTTTAGACGTGTCCACGACATTGATGACGCTGTAGGCCTGAACAAAATTGGAAGTGGAAGCATGTTGGGCCGCTTCCAGAATCGTCCTGATCAGGTTTTCTTCCACGGGTTTTTCTTCAAATTTGCGAATGGAGCGGTGTTGTTTCATTACCTCGATAACTTGATTCATGGATTACCTCTCTCAATCGGGGCCTTTATCAGAAATTGATGTGAAGATCGTGATGCCATCGCCGCCCAATACTCGCCGATACAAGGTGGCTTACACACAGGATGCGCCTATCCCTTTGCCAACGGTGAAAGAATATCCCGATAGCTAATACGCTTGGAACACATGACGTCCAGCACGGTCGGTTGATTGCCCCCCAGAGCCAGTCTTAAAGCCTCCTTGAGCTGGTCGGGAGTTTCCACCCGAACCCCCTGGCATCCCATGGCACGGGCGATGTCCGCCGCCTTCATGTCAGGGAATTCGGCTGCAATGGCCTTATCCTCGAGGTAGTGAGTTACCCAACCGTAGGCGCTATTGTTGAGAACCAGGGTGACAATCGGGATGTTTTCCTCAGCCGCCGTCAGCATGCCGTTCATCGACATGGTAAACCCGCCGTCGCCACACACGGCAATCGCCTGGCGTTCGGGGTAAAGCAGCTTAGCGGCCATCGCGGCGGGGATGGCATAGCCCATGCCACCAGTGGCGGCGGGCGAAAGGAAGTTCCCGTTACCCTTGGTTTGAAAGTAACGGGTCATAAAAAGCCGGTTTTCCCCAGCGTCACAACTGACAAAGGCATCATCGGCAATGGCTTGGTGAAGTTCGCTAATCACACGCTGGGGAAGCATCGGAAGCTCATCCGACGTATAATCGGGCTCATTAAAAAATCCGAATTTTTCACGCGCCGCCCCGATGGCGCTCTTCCGGTTGTTCAAGGTGTCACGCAATGCGGAACCAATATTCTCAGCCGTTTCGCTCATCTGCCTCAAAATGCGGGCAGCATCCCCGATCAATACCTGATCGCAGGGGTATGTCCATCCAGCGTTGCGACCTTCAATATCAGTCTGAATCAGGTGCTGGCGGGCAGGGTCGATGAGTTTGGTATTCTCGAAAGCCGTATCACTAGGGGACATCTTGCTGCCCACAATCAAAACGACGTCGGCGTCGGCGACAAATGCATTCGCGGCGGCCAACCCGAATGTGCCGAAAACGCCCAAAGCCAAAGGGTGGTCTTCGGGAAACACGCCCTTGCCGGCAGAGGTTGTGACCACCCCGGCGCCGGTCAGTTCGGCCAACCGTTGCATCTGGGAATAGGCCTTCGCGAGCCGGATGCCGTTACCCGCAATGATGACCGGCTGCTTCGCGCCTTGCAGCGCCTTCATTGCCCTGGTGATGTTCTCCCATCCGGTGCAAGGTGAATACGGTTGGCCATAAGATGCCGAGGCGTAGAGGTGAGGTTGACCGGACGAGTCCACTTTCCCCTTTAGGGCTTCGCTGTGATAGATCAGGGACACCGGTCCTCCCTGGCCCAGCATGGCTGCTCGAATGGCGGTCTGCGTGTGCTGGACAGCCTGAATGGGGGCATGGGCGACAAATGTCTCTTTGGAAACAGCACCGAAGCTCTTAGGGGCGTCCCAGGTGCCGTAATCACCCGTGCCGGCCTGGTAGGGGGCATGGTGGGAGAAGGGCGCCCCGTCGGACATCTCTGTCATGACAAGCATCGGCGTGCTGCCCATCCTGGCTTCCATGACGCCCAGCAGGGCATTGGAAAGAATGAAGAGCCCCTGCCCCATCACCACACCGGGGCGGCCCGTCAAGCGTCCGTAGACCTCGGCCATCACTCCTGCCAAAGATTCGTGGCGAACGGCAACAGTCCGGATAACTTCCCGACATTGGCTCAAGGCGCCAAAAAGATGCATTGAATTCCCACCCGGAACACCAAAAACAAAATCGATGCCGTATTCTTCCAGAACGCGAATGATTGCCTCGGTGACCTCAATCTCTTCAACAGAGAAGTCTTTTGCCGTCATACACCTTCCTCGCAATGCTGTAATCACTCTAATTGGCGTCCTGTCAGGGGACCAAAACAGGTTTTATGGTTTTACCAGACAGGGCGGCCTTGAAAGCAATTTCGGCTTCCCCCAATGGGTATACGTTGGCGAACTGCGTGGGGTCGATGAAACCGGCGGCAATCAAATCCAGGGCCAAATGGTAATCACGACTGATCGATGCATAGCTGAAAAACACACTGTGACCAGCTCTCACAGACGGTGTCGGGCTCCATTCAAACGATTGTGCATACATGCCCACGATGACCAAGCTGCCGCCTCCCCGCACCTTCTCAATGGCTGTGATAAAGGCCTGCGGCGCCCCTGACGCCTCAACCCATAGATCTGGTGGGCTGCCTTCGAAGGCCGTTTCAAGCGTTGCATCCAAGGCATCCCGATTAACATTCACGGTTGTAAACCCCAATCGCCGGGCTAATGGAAGGCGGGTTTCGGCATCCGCCTCAGCCCCCACCATGACAACGCGGGCACCGCTTGAAGTGGCAAAAAGGCCACAGAAAAGACCGATGGGTCCGGGACCACTCACGACCACCCGATCACCTGGCCGGATCACGGGTTTACGCATGGCGTGAGCGGCCACCGAGATCGGCTCGATAAGCGCTCCCATCACCGGATCGAGGGAATCGGGTATAGGCACCAGGTATGCAGCATCCACAACGGCATAGGCCGCCATCCCGCCATCCATGTTCAAGCCGATGACTTGGCGTTCGAGACACAAGTTGGTACTGCCCGATCGGCAAACCGGGCAGTGGCCGCATCCTTGAATACCGATAACCGCAGCACGATCGCCCTCTTTCACATGTCGGACGGATCTGCCAGTGGCGACAATGGTTCCTGCAAATTCATGTCCCAATGTCACCGGCGGTATAACCCACTCGTAGCCTTTAGATGACCGATAGGCATGCAGATCGCTGCCGCAGACACCGCACCCGGCAACGGACAGCAGCACCTCGTTATCTTTCGGTTCCGGTTTGGCGATATCTCTAACCTCGGCCTCAAATGATCCTGTCCCATATTTCACAAACGCAAGCATAGGGTTTCCTCGCTAGTCAATGACGCAACAAATTTCAGTTGCCGCAACCCTCGGGTATGTTGTCAAGACATTGCTCACCTCAAAACACCCCCGACATCTCTGCTTAAAAGATCAAGTACGGGTCTTTGCAAACAAGTGCCTGGGTCTGCCATCCAAATCGCTAGGGTTGCGGTCCCCAGGGCGCAGCTGTCATCAGCTGAACCTCCTGGGTATCGACCAGCGGCCTGAGTTTAGCCACAAAACCCATGAATCTGTCACTTGCATACAATCTCTTCCAATGTGCCCTTCGGGCTTGGTCATCATCAAACCGCCAGAGGTGGATAAGTTGATGAAGGCGCCCCGTATCACTGACAAAATACCCTACAAGGTGATTTGAAAACCCTTCGGATTCCAGCACTGGATATCCCTCATCTTGATACAGACGTATAACTTCGGCCATCTGGCCGATACGGACTGAGTAGGTTCGTTTCTCATAGAGGTTCATAGAAATTCACCGGCCGAATTTGGCATTATCGTTTACGGAAAGCGACGGACGCTCTTTATTCAACAGGGAAGTGCAAGAAGGTATATTCCGGGTATAGTGAAGTTGAGCGCCTTATCGGAATCACAGGCCTTTTCGTGCGCAAATAGATATCAAGACTGCCTGGTTACCGACGCAAGCGACAATTGGCTGACAGCACGTCCAGCGCATCAAGCTATATTCCCTATTGCGGGTTTTCTTACATGCCCAAATAAGCCTTCTTTACATGCTCGTTACCGGCAAGTTCGGATGTAGGCCCGGACATGACAATGTGGCCTTTTTCCATGATGTAAGCCGTGTGGGCAATCTTCATGGTATGGTTTACCTGCTGCTCTACCAAAAGGATGGTAATGCCGATATCTGCAATCTGCTGAACCATCTGGAACATCTGTTTGGCCAGCAGCGGGGAGAGGCCTAAAGACATTTCATCGATCATCAGCAATTTAGGTTTGGCCATTAGCCCACGGGCAATCGCACACATCTGCTGCTCACCGCCGGATAACGATCCGGCCATCTGGTTGGTGCGATCCTTAAGGATGGGAAAAAGATCGTAGACTTGTTTCAAGGTTTCAGGCACGTGGTCTCTGGCATGCTTGACATAAGCCCCCATTTCCAAATTTTCTTTTACGGTAAGGGTTTTGAACAATTTACGCCCCTCCGGTACATGCGCGATGCCCATTTCCACAATTTTCTCGGCCTTCACCCCGTTGAGCTCGCGCCCCCTGAAAGAAATCTGTCCCTTGCGATATCCCAATACACCGCTGATGGCGGCCAGGGTCGTCGATTTTCCCGCCGCGTTTGGCCCTAAAAGGGCGACGATTTCGCCTTCCGCAACCGACAAGGAAACATCACGCAGGGCCTGGAAATCCCCATAGAAGCAATCAATATTTTCTATTTTCAGCACTGCGGATCCTCCTCTCCGAGATACGCTTTAATGACACATGCGTCCTGGGTTACTTCAGCAGGTGTCCCGCTGGATATCAACGCGCCCTGATCCATTACCAGCACTCTTTCGGATACGGACATCATTGCATCCATCAAATGTTCGATAAAGATGATCGTTACACCGCTGTCACGGACTTGACGTATGATGGGCAAATTCTCTGCGACTTCCGTAGGGTTTAATCCGGCCAGCACTTCATCAAGCAGGAGGAGTTCCGGATCCGTAGCAAGCGCCCGGGCCACTTCGATACGCTTTCGTTGGGCCAGCGTCAAATTGCCGGGTTCGCTATCCGACAACTGATCCAACCCCATCATTTCAAGCACTTTTTCAGCCTTCTGCCGCGCCAGTTTGGTGCTTTTGTTTCGGGCCAATGCCGGGACCATCACATTTTCCAACACGGTCATTTCAAAAGGGCGAACGACTTGAAAGGTGCGTCCGATGCCTGCCAGGCTGCGTCTGTGCGCCGGCATGCGTTTCAACTCGCGCCCATTCAATAAAATATTGCCCTCCGAAGCAGGGAAGATGCCTGATATCAGATTAAATACGGTGGTCTTCCCAGCCCCGTTCGGTCCGATCAATCCGACAATCTCTCCTTTATTTATTTCAAAAGTCATTTTGTTGACGGCAACCAATCCACCGAACCGCTTGGTCAACTGTTTTACCTCTAAAAGAGACATCAGCGCGCCTCCTTCTCTATGGCAGGTTTGGCTGCCTTTTCGGCACTTTTTCGTTTCATCATTGGTGCGAGCAACGATACAATGCCCCCGGGAATAAACCGCACGGTCGCCACAAGAACAAGACCGTACACAACATAATTGAGACCTTGCTGAATCGTACCCAGATAAAACCGCAGGAACTCACCCAGAGGCGTCATTAACACCGCTCCGATAACCGGCCCCCATACGGTACCCATGCCACCGATAATGCCATTAAGCGCCGGTTGAAGGGAGAAGAGATCCAGGGAAAATATGGTTTGCGGTTCGAGAACATAAATATAAAACACATAAAACAACCCCAGGACGCCGGTGATAGCGGAACTCCACATCAGAGCCACAAAGTGCGCCAGCGACGTATTGACCCCTAGCGCCTTGGCTGCCTCGTCATCGGAGGCCGCGGCCCTGAGATGGAACCCAAGGGCAGAATAACGGATTCGGTAGGTAAGATAGACAACCACGACGGCAAGCGTTAAAGAAATGTAATAGAACGGTTTACCGCTCTGAAACGTCAGATTCATCAAAGCGGGCTTGAAGGGAATATTGATTCCCACCGACCCGTTGGTCAGACTGCGCCAATCAATTGCAATCATTCTTAATACTTCGGCGAAGGCGATAGAGGCGAGTGTAAAAAACGGACCCTTTAAGCGAATGAGAGGAAGACTCAATACCATGCCGCCAAGCATGGCAAAAGCCCCGGCGGCGGCTATACCAATCCATGGTGAGACACCATACTTTACGTATAGAATAGCTCCCGCATACGCACCGATGCCGAAAAAAGAGGCGTGACCTAAACTGAGTTGCCCGCCGAAAGCCGGAATGTTCCATGCTGCCGTAAGAGCGGTATAAAAGAAGATAAGCGTATACATGTGCAGAACGAAAGTCGATTCAAAAAACAGAGGTATGAGCAGCAATAACAGGAATACGAAGGCGCCTATGACATAAAGTTTTTTGGTAATCACTTTAATCCCACCTCCTCAGTGCCTTTCCCCTGTCCGAAGAGACCTTGCGGTCGCACCAGCAAAACGAGGATGAAAATAGCGAAGTAGATGGCCTCTTTGAGTGCCGGTGACACGAAGGTTCCACCGAAAGATTCAACGACACCGATAAAAAGGCCTGCCAGAAACGTTCCGCTCATACTGCCAAGCCCGCCTAATACGACCACGACAAAGGCCACCAGCGTGTAGGTAATTCCCACCGTGGGAAATACCGACGAAAAGGGTACCAGCAGCACACCCCCCAAGGCCGTGAACATCGTTCCGAGGCCAAAGGCGAAAAGGTAGTGTTTTTCAACGGAAACACCCATCAGGCGCGCTACGGAGTGGTCTTCAACAATGGCCCGCAGGGCTTTGCCCATATAGGTATACTTCAGGAAACAGTAGAGGAAAATGATCGATGCGAGAGCGGCACCGAAGGCAACCAGTCTGGGCACACTGATGATAATCTCGAATACCTCGATGGAGCTCATGGAGTAGCTGGTCTGCACAGATCGAAAGTCGCCCTTCCACATGATCAGGGCCAGATTCTGCAGCAGGAGGGAGATGCCGACCGTCGTGAAGATCTTCATTGTCGCCGATGTAGACAGAATCGGCTGCACCACAAATAGTTGGAATAAGAAGCCGAAGGCAAACATGACCGGCAGTACGATAAGAGCGGAGAGATACGGGTCGAGACCGAAAAAATAATTCAACCAGAACGTCAAATACATCGACAGCATAACCATCTCTCCGTGGGCGAAATTGATGATTCGCACCACTCCGAAGATCAGGTTCAGACCGATGCTGATGAGTGCGTAAACGCCACCCAACAGCAGGCCGGATACGAGCACCTGTGCGTACAGATCCATGGTTAGCTTCCTTTGGCTTTGTGCAGTTCAGGATGCTCCTCCCCCAAAGAAGGAGCATCCTCCCGAACCAAATGAATTATTGATCGATCATCGGTTCCATGACGGCGGCCCCCTCGGGCCAGACCGTCACCAGCTTCCCGTCACGCCATTGGGTCACGAGCGGCATGGCTTTGACGTTCTGGCCGTCTTCACCAAATTTAACTCCCCATCCTGTAGGCGTCTTTCCCGCCGGGACGTCCATGGCCATTGCAGCCTCGCGAATATTTTGGACGTCAAAGCTTCCCCCTGTTTTTTCAATAATATCAAATACGATATTCGCTCCCATGTAATTGGCCAGGGAATGACCTGACCGGGGATTCTCATTGAAGGTTTTTTTGTAAAGCGCTAAAAACGCTTTCAAACCCGGAGCGAAATTCTCATTCGTGGCATATTGCGTAAAGTCAACATTAAGGACGCCGTTGGCTTCCTTACCAAGCGCATCAACAAAACTCTGCAGGCTATGTCCGCCGCCTGTTCCCAGGATCGGAGCCTTCAGTTTCAGTTCGTAGGCCTGGCGCGAAAGCAGGATGGCGTCGTTGGCATAGGAAACTGCCATGACAATGTCGGGTTTCGCCTTACGAAGCCGGAAAATCACCGAGGACAAGTCGCTAGTATTGGCGGCATAGGGCTCGACCGAAACAATTTTGACGCCCGCGCCTTCAGCCATTTTCGAGAAGCTGTCCGCCACCGAGGTACCGTAGTCGGAGTCCTCATGGGCAATCGAAACACGCATCTCGGAGGGTTTTTTACCCAGTTTGGGGGCATACCACTCGGTGATGAAAGCAATTTGTGCTTTACTGAAATCCGCGGCCGTGGGGTTGGTTCGCCAGATGGTATTGTAGCCCCGTGTTGTGATGGCATTGGCGATAGCGCCCAGTTCAAAATAAGCAACCCCTTTTCGTGCCGCCACTTCTGATGCTGCCATGCAGCGTGAACTCGAATAAGTACCCAGGATAGCAGGCACTTTCTGCTGCTCGATCAGACGCTCAGCCTCGGACCGAGCTGCGGAAACCGTGCTGGCATCCCCCTTGACAAAAACGATTTCTTTGCCGGCGATGCCACCAGCCTCGTTACGCATGAGACGGGCGATTTCGGCACCTCGCCAGCTTTCTTCTCCCAGAAGTGCGAGGCTGCCGGAAATCGGATAGAGAGCACCGATTTCTAGCTTTTCCGCACTGAAAACACCTGTAGCACCTGTTAACAGCAGCAAAAGGCTCATTCCGAAAATCAACACTTTCTTTTTCATTCCTTTTCCCTCCCTGATTGATGTGGGGGTTGCATTTTTCCCCGGTTCCGCAATTCCGCTCAAATGCAATAAAACTTCCTGTTGGTTGCCGGCTAGACTGAGCGGAAGGCGTTGATACAGCCTCTGAGATCTCCTTCGTACATCTTTTCGTAAAACACCATGAGGCGTTCCTTGACGATGGGAGTCGGGTTTGTCGGGCGCGGATACTTGTTCAGGCATTCGTCGGCCATGGCTTCCAGGTCGCTTTCACGAATGCCGACATCCTGCAGCGTACCTGGCATACCCAGCTCATTTACCAGATCGCCAGCCCACAGGATAAGATCCTCTCCTTCAGCATCAGCCTGTTCCAAAACCTGGCCCGCGGCAACACCGAGCCGAGCAGCCAAAGCCGTCTGATTGAAGGCAATCGTGTAAGGCAGGGCCATTGCGCAGGATACACCGTGGGGGACATGGGCCCTGTTGGAGATGGTATAGGCCACGGAATGGCCAAGCACGACCCCTGCATTCAGGCACAATCCGCCCGTGTAGGCGGCGTAGATCATGGCACGCCGGGCTTCAAGATTGCTTCCATCCGCATAAGCTCTCTTCAGCCATCGGGCGATGACCGTCATCGTGGCAATTGCCTGCGTATCGGTAAAGGGGTTTGCCTTTATGGACATAAAGGCTTCCAGTGCATGGCTGAGGGCATCCAGTCCCGTTGCAGCCGTAATATTAGGCGGCAGGCTGACCGTGAGCAGAGGGTCTAAAACCGCGGCAAGGGGGACGAGTTGTGGACTCAAAACGATCGACTTTTTCTCGTCGATCGATAGCATGGAGACTGCCGTTGCCTCGGCGCCGGTTCCGGCTGTCGTGGGAACCGCGATCAGCGGCAGAGGTGCGTTCTTGAATTGGGTCATCCCGACATGCTCCGTGACGTCGCCTTTATTGGCAGCAAACGCCGCGGCCAACTTGGACATATCGACCGCACTCCCGCCGCCAACGCCGATCACGGCGGCATAAGCTTGTGCACGCGATGCGTCTACGAGACTTTCGGCGATAGCCAATGTCGGTTCCCCGACGATTTCGTCAAAACAATCGACGTCAAAATGCGCCGCAAGCGGTTCACGAACTTTATCCATCAGGCCAAGTCGGGCAACCTCCTTGTCGGCCACAATCAGTATCCGGCCTTCGTTAACTTGCCAGTTGCCGAGCATCTCCTTGATTTGTTCCGCCGCACCGTCGCCAATAAAAATTTGCCGTGGTGAAAGACATGCGCCGACGTTAGCACTTTCAAACGAAATCATAGTTTTCCTCCCCAAATGATCATCCACTGATCTCTAATCGTCCAAAGAGATCCTTAACTACTGTTTTATTCAAGCTCCCTGGGATAAAGAAGATATTTAATTCCTTGTGCCGACTCGGAAAGTCGAAAGGCCTCCTTCCAATGCGCCATCGAATAGCGCCCCGATATCATCTCTTTGAGATTGACGGCGTTCCCCGCCATGAGCGTGATGGCTTTCTTCCAGGTTTCATGGGTATGCACAAAGGCGCCCTTAAGGGTGATCTCACGCATGGCGAATTGATCCACACTTACCGGGACCCTGCTCCCGTAGAGTCCGACCTGGATGATCTCACCGCCGCTTTGCACACAATCTAAACAGTCGTTCATCGCCGCCGTTACACCGGAACATTCAAAGGCCGCGACGACGCCCTTCCCGCCGGTGAGATGCGCAACACGTTCCCGGAGATTCTCCTTATCGACCTGCACCGCGGCTGAGGCGCCCAGCTTTTCGGCCCGCTGGAGTCGATCGGCATCATGAGAGGTTCCCGTCACGATCACATGCCCTCCGGCGGCGCGGGCCACCTGCATTACCAGCAACCCAATCGGCCCAGGGCCTGTGACCAGCGCCCAATCGCCATCTTGCAAGCGGCTTCGTTCGTTCACGGCGTGGACGGCGACACTCAACGGTTCACACAGTGCGCCTTCCTCTAAAGAGACCTCTTCAGGCAATCGGTGGAGCGCACTCTGTCTTACGACGATGGCCTCAGCAAATCCGCCATCAACGCCATATCCCAACGCAAGACGTTCATTGCACAAGTTGGTCTGTCCGTTTCGGCAATGCGCACATCGACCGCATACATGGGCTTCGCTTTCGACGGTCACCCGTTCACCAGGTTGCCAGTTCGTAACACCGGGACCGACCGATTCGACGATACCGGACAATTCGTGTCCGAGGGTGACCGGCGGCCGCACTTTGTCGAATTTTCCGTGATAGATGTGTAGATCCGTTCCGCAAATGCCGGCATAGGCAACATTTAGCCGTACCTGATCGGCCTGCGGTTCCGGTGCCGGCACTTCGACCACTTTGACATTGCCGGGCCCTTTTCCTATTTTGCGCAGCGCTTTCATCAGTTGTCGTACCGTCCTTTTGAGAGGCGTCGAACTGTTTGACTATTGTGATAATTCGATCAAGCCGCCATCCATCCGCCATCGACAAAAATCACTTCTCCGGTCAGGTAGTCCGACGCCGGAGATGCCAGAAAAAGCACCGTGTTGCCGATGTCTTCGGCTGTACCAAATCGTGCCAGCGGAATTCTTGAAAGCATCCATGCGCTGCGGTCTTTGTCTTTAAAGGCAGCTTCCGTCATTGCCGTACGCACGTAACCGGGGGCAACGGCATTGACATTGATATTGTGGGGTGCCAATTCCAGGGCCATGGCTTTGGTCAATGAAAAAATCCCACCCTTGGCGGCACCGTAAATGGATATATTGGGGACGGCAATCTTGCTCGTGAGGGATGCCAGGTTGATAATTTTCCCCCCTCCGCCCCGGACCAACACCTGGGCGACGGCTTGGGCCATGAAGTAGGCCGACCGGAGTTGGATCTCCATGACCTGGCTGTAATCCTCGGCGGTTACTTCAAGAAAGGGCTTGCGAATATTGCTGCCGGCATTGTTAACGAAAACATCGAGGCGTCCGAAACGTTCAAGTGTTTGGTCGATGATCCCGGGGAAATTGTCCACCTGGGTCAGATCCACCGCCATGACTTCCACCTTGCGGCCAAAATCCCGTGTTATGGCATCGGCAGCTTCCTTTAGCTGGGATTCCGTTCGGGCTAACATCATTAAGTCCGACCCGGCACCCGCCAAGGCCCTGGCGATCCCCAACCCGATGCCGCGGCCACCGCCGGTCACAAGGCTGACTTTTCCCTGCAGAGAAAATACATCCAAATAATTATTCATTGTTAAAGCCTTTCGGATGGAGTCCATATAGAAGAACTTTTTTGGGGGCGGTAATCTTCAGTCCATAAACTGCCCCCCATTGACATCGATAATTTCGCCGGTCAGATAGGCCGCATCGGGAGATGCCAGAAAAACCGCCACCCGCGCCACATCCTTCGCTTCGCCAATACGGTTTAGGGGAATACCATCCAGGTAGTCTTCCCATTCGCCGCATGAAAGGTCTCGTGTCATGTCGGTTTCGACGACGCCGGGAGCAATCCCGTTCGCGGTGACGCTGAACGGTGCCAGTTCTCTGGCAAGGGACTTCGTGAAACACATAACTCCCGCCTTGGATGCCGCGTAATGGGCACCGGCGGCAATGCCGCCAATCTTACCAGAGACCGATCCCATGTTTATGATTCGGCCTTCTCGCTGAAGCTTCATAATGGGCATGACCGCGCGACTGCACAGAAACGTTCCTTTGAGGTTGACCGCCATGATCCGATCCCACTGGTCTTCACTGATCGCTTCAATCGCTTCTTTCTGACAGATACCGGCATTGTTGATGAGAATATCGATCCGCCCCCAATCCGCTATAACTTTTTCGACAGATGCCTGTACGGCATCACCATCGGCGACATCGACGGCCATCGCCAAGGCCCGGCGTCCCAATTTTTCGACCTCAATCTGTGTATCCGTGGCGGAATCGCCATGGACGTCCCAAATCGCGACATCCGCACCTTCCCGCGCAAGTTCCAAGGCCATGCAACGTCCAAGTCCAGCCCCGGCACCCGTAACGATTGCGATTTTGTCCTCAAGAACCATGTCTCCCCCTAACCGTCGTATTGAATTAGCTCTATTGTGTTGCCTTCAGGGTCATGCATATAGGTTGCCCACACACCCGATCTCAGATTCTTGGGCGGACAGTTGAAGTGAACCCCGTTTTGAGCCAACCGTTGGTAGTGGTCGTGTATGTCCTTTACCTGAAGGGCGAAATGGGTCAGTCCGAAATCACACTGGCGCGCCAGGCGGTCTCCATGTCCGGAAGGTTGGTAGTAATGGAATAATTCCAGATGCATCCCGTAGCCCTCGAGCATTACCATATGCGCCTCTGCCTCCGGCATGCCCACAACTGCGGCCATTTCTTTCCCGCCCCGATGGTCCATGTCCCATTGGACGGTAAACCCCATCAAGTCGCAATAAAACTGGACCATGGGCGCCATCTTCTTGACTGAGATGGCGATATGGTGGAAACCATCATCCATTTCTTTCGTGCTCCAAACGACGTTTTCAGCCCTCGGGGCGGATTTTGACTTATTGAGCCTGCGGATTCTGCAACCGGGCAAAATCCGCAGGCAACCGCTGGTCAGCGTTTATAGGGTTTCCATCCACTGTCTTCCAAAGACAACGATATGTCGCTTGCCGGTATCGTCATTATCGGCTTCAGATAAGGAAAATCGTAATACTTGGTCTGAGCCGCATATTCGGCGATAACCGCCGGATTCTGCGCCTGGTGGTCTTCAGGACGCATGGTGATCGGACCAATGGGCCCTTCCCAGGTCATGCCTTCAAAGGCCTTGATGATTTTTTCGGTATCGAAGGAACCGGCTTTTCGAACGGCTTCGATAAACATCTTCGTGCCGATATAGGCTTCCATGATCACGAATGACGGCCATTTCCCGTCCGAATATTTATGGAACGTGTTTTCGAATGCCCTGGCCTTGTCGGTATCGATGCCAAGAATGTACATATTCGCCTGGATGCATCCCTCAGCCGACTCTCGGGCGATACTCATCACGCCATCGTCATCAAGAAAGGTGGTCCCGATGGGGAGTTTCATTCCAAGTTTGCGGCCCTGCACGATAAGCTGGGTCAAATCCGTCCCCCAGTTACCGCTGATGACATAGTCCGCTCCCGAAGCGGCAATTTTACTTACGTAAGGGGCAAAGTCTTTATTGAACACCGGGTGGAACTCTTTCCCGACGATTTCGGTGTCAGGGGCAATTTCTTTAATGGCTTTTTCATAATACTTGGCGACATCATATCCCCAGGAGTAATCCTGGTTGATCAGGAATACTTTACGCAATTTGGTTTTGGTTCCGAAGTATGTGGCCAGCGCTTTAACATGCATACCGGCATTCAGACACGTGCGGAAGACATAGGGATTGAAGTTCTCCCCAGTAATGCCCATGGCTTCGGCGTTGGTGTCCAGGTATATCCGTTTGAGCCTGGGCATCGCTTGTCCGATGGCGCCGCCCACCCCGCTGGAGGATCCCTGGATGACAACGACACACTTGTCCTGCATGACCAGCTTTTTCGTTTTTTGGACGCCGATCTCACCCTTGCCCTGATTATCTTCGATAACCAGATTAATTTGTTTGCCGAGCAATCCGCCCTGGCTGTTGGCCTCTTTTACGGCCGCCTCAATCCCCCAAATGGTTCGATCCCCGTTGGTCTTGAAAGCGCCCGAACGTATCTCGCAAACTCCGAAATTGACGGTTTCCGCACTCCAGGCCGCTGGTGCCGCAAGAAGCGTGACAACCACCATTACAATCGTTCCTATCCATAGTTTTCGTTTCATCCCAAGCCCTCCTTTAGGTTTTTTGTTTCTCCCCAACCCGATAAGATGTCGACGCATGCAATACCCGTTCAAACCTCCAGGTACGCTTTCCTGACCGAGTCGTTGGCGCGCAATTCTTCCGGCGACCCGTACCATTGAATCATCCCTTTGCTGATAACGTATATTCTGTCGGCCAGATCCAAGGCGATGGCGAGCTTCTGTTCCACAAGCAACACCGTCATGCCCTGCTCCGCAATATCCCTTATGATGTCGGCCACCACCTCCACGATTTTAGGGGCCAGCCCCTCGGTGGGTTCGTCAATGAGAATCATCTCCGGATTTCCCACCAGTGTCCGTGCAATCGTGAGCATCTGTTGTTCGCCGCCCGAGAGCGTTCCCCCTTTGGCGTACTGTCGTTTTTTCAATGACGGAAACGCTTCATAGCATTTCTCCAGTGTCCACCTGCCGGCCGCAGGCCCACCTGGATCGGCCACATTCTTTTGGCCGATCAGGAGATTCTGATGAACGGTCAATGTCGGGAAAATCCATCGCTCTTCCGGAACAAAGCCAAGGCCTGCCCGGGCAATCTGATAAGGTTTCCAGCGGACGATGTCTGTTCCCTTAAACTTGATTTCTCCCATGCGGGCAGGGGTCAAGCCCATGATCGTTCGCATGGTCGTGGTTTTCCCGACACCGTTTCGGCCCAGCAGAGCGACGGTTTCGCCGGCTTTCACATCCAGGGAAACATTGTGCAGTACATGGCTGTTGTCGTAATAGGTATTGATATCGTTCAGTTCTAGCATGTGCTGCCCTCTCCCAGGTAAGCCTCCTTGACCGTGGCATCGTTCCGGATGTCCTCCGGGGGGCCGGAGGCCAACACGGTTCCGTAATGGATGACCGAAATGGTGTCCGCCAGGGAGAAAACCACTTCCATGTCATGCTCAATGATCAGCAATGCCTTGCCTTGCGTCGTGCGATCGATCATGGCCACGATTTCCCTGGTTTCCTCGATGGACATACCTGCCGTTGGCTCGTCGAGCATGATCATCTTCGGATCGGTCGCCAGGGTAATCCCGATTTCCAAAGCGCGCTGGGCCCCATAATCAAGGGATCCCGCCAGCAGGTGGTGCTGGGAATCGAGTCCGATCAATTTCAGTATATCTTCTGTCTCCTGGTTGACATCGTTCATTGTGCTGACCCGCTGCCGGAAGGACCAACGAATGCCTTTCTTTGAAAAAATGGCGGAACGAATATTCTCAAAGACGGTCATCCCAGGGAATATATTGGTAATCTGAAAAGAACGCGAAATCCCCATGCGGTTGATGCGATGGGGGGTCATTCCGGAAATCTTACGTCCCTCGAAATAAATATCACCCTTGCTCGGTGTGTAGCGCCCCGTGATAAGATTGAAAAAGGTGGTCTTGCCTGCGCCGTTGGGTCCGATAATGGCATGGCGTTCGCCCTGGCAAACGCTGAGGGAAAGATCCTTGATCACTTCCACGCCGCGAAAATCTTTGTAAAGCCCATGGATATCGAGCAGCTTGCTCGTTGTGTTCATGACCGTGTATTCCCTCTCTTTTGTGCATCCCATCGTTCGCGTATGCTCATATAGAGGCCGGACAGTCCATTAGGTGCGTAGAGCACCAACAGAATGAACAACCCCCCTTGTACGATGGCCCATCGCTCCAACCAACTACTGAGCAGGTCATTGATCAGCGTCAAGGCACAAGCGCCGATGACAGGACCGAAGAAGGTGCCACCGCCGCCAATAAACGTCATCATCAAAACGTCCGTGGCCTTGTCCAGATTAATGAAGGTCGTTGTCACAAATTCCTGAAATGACGCTGCAAGGCCCCCGGCGATACCGGCAAAAAAGCCGGCCAGGGTGTAGATAAGCAACCTGCTGGCGTAAGTATTGTATCCAATGAAACGAGCGCGCTCCTCGTTCTCGCGCATGCAAAGATTGAGGCGCCCCAAAGGCGTCAACGTCAAGTACCAAAGACAGCCGATCGAGAAGACGGTCACAATGAGGACGAAATAGTACCAATTCAAAGTGGCCCACAGATCAATTTCCCAGCCGCCCAGAAAGAGATTGGGTCGCATGAAGGCGATGCCGTCCTCTCCTCCGGTTACGGACCGCCATTTTTCAGCCGTAACGTAAATCAGCTGGTTGAAGGCCAGCGTCAGCAGGGCAAAGGCGACGCCGCGCAAGCGAACCACGAACACGCCGAAGGCACATCCCAAAAAAGCGCCGGCCAGCCCCCCGAGCATGATGCCAAGCGGCAGGGACACCTCCAACTGTTTGATTAAAATAACGGTGGTATAAGCGCCGAAGCCAAAATAGGCCGCATGGCCGAAAGAAAGCAGACCGCCTTGTCCGAATAACATGTTATAGCTCAAGGCAAAGATGGAATAGATCATCATGGTGATAACCAGATTCAATCGATACTCGGAAATAAGCTTGGGCAATACCAGCAGCAGCAGGATGACCACGACGATCTGCAGCCAAGTGAAACGGGACCGGTGCATTAGGCTTTATCTCCCAGAAGCCCTTCAGGTTTGACAATGAGCACGACGGCCATCAGCAGGAACTCCAGCGCGATGGCCATCTGCGGGATAAGCAGGATGCCGAAAGATTGAAGTTCGCCGATTAAAAACGATGCCAGAAGTGCTCCCGGAAGGGATCCCAGCCCTCCCACAACAACAACCACGAACAAATCAATGATGATGGTGCTTGCCATACCAGGATTGGTAATGAGATAGGGGCCGCCGATGACCCCGGCAAGTCCTGCCAGAGCCCCCCCCACACCAAATAGAAGCATAAAGACAAGCGGCACGTTGATGCCTAAAGCGTTAACCATTTCGGCCCGCGATACAGCCGCCGTGACGATGATGCCCGCACGCGTCTTGTAAAGAATCAAGAAAAGGACCGCAAAAACGATGGCCGAAATCAACAAAATGAACAGGCGGTAGGTCGGATAAGTGATGCCCAAAAACTGGACTGAACCGGCAAGCATTGCGGGTATTTCAACATGCAGCGGCTGATTACCCCAGATCCACTTGACCAGTTCCTCGATAATGTAGGCCAGTCCAAATGTCAGCAACAGCTCATGGGCATGTCCGTAGCGATGCACTTGCCGCAGAAGGAACCGCTCCATCAGAATACCGAAAGCCCCCACCAAAAGCGGGGCCACAATCATGCAAAGCCAGAATTGACCGGTCCAGCGCAGGATACTGAAAGAAAAATACGCCCCAAGCATGTAGAGTGCGCCGTGGGCGAAGTTGAGCACGCCCATCATGCCGAAGATGAGTGTCAAGCCCGAGGCCACCAGAAAAAGCAACATGCCGTATACCAGACCATGAAGGAACTGAACGGGTATGATCGATAACGCTTCCATAGCTCCCTATCGCTTCGACTTTCTGGGCAAATGAACGGCCTGCCCGTTCCAATCCAAAGCCGCCTCCATGACGGCTTCGCTCAGAGTCGGGTGCGGTTTGATGGCTTCGGACAAGTCTTCCACGGCGCCTTCCATTTTTATAACGGAAACCGCCTCGGCAATCAGGTCGGTGGCATGCTCGCCGATAATGTGAAGCCCTACAATTTCTCCAGTGGCATCGTCTCCGACAACTTTGACGAAACCTTCAGGATGGCCCATGGCACGCGCGGCCCCGCTGGCGGCAAAAGGGAATTTGCCGACCCTGATCTTGCGGCCCGCGGCAATGGCCTCCTCTTCGCTCAATCCGACGGCGCCAATTTCAAGCAAGCCCCAGATGCATCTTGGGATCAAGTGAGATTCAACGCTTTTGTCCGCGCCCAGGATATTGTCCACCACGGTTTCGGCATCGGCGGAAGCCTTATGGGCCAGCATCATGCCACCAATCAAATCCCCGATCGCGAAAACGCCCGGCAGGTTCGTCTCCAGCCGTTCATTGACCTTTAGGTAGGGGCCATTGGTTTCTAGCCCGAGCTTGTTCGAGTCGATACCATCGAGAACCGGCATGCGGCCCGTTGCCACCAGCACCTTGTCCACCGTAACGGTTTTCGCCTGCTCACGCCCTTGTGCCTGAAAAGTGACCCGGGCCTGGTCGCCCTGAATGGCAATCTCCTTGACGGACGTTGCCACCAGAACGGCGGCCTTGCGTTTTTTTAATTGCCTTTTCATCTCACGGCGGATGTCTTTGTCTTCCGTTGCCAGAATGTCCGGCAGCATTTCGATGATGGTGACATCCGCACCGGCATTGAGGAAAATCGTTGCCATCTCAATACCGATGACCCCGCCTCCGATAATGAGAACCTTGCCGCTGAATTCAGGGGTATCCAGAAGCTCATCCGTGGTTTGGACCAATCGACCGTCGACCTTGATAAACGGCGGAACAGCCGGCCTGGATCCGTTGGCAAGCACGACGTGCCTGACATTAAGCTCCGCAAGCTCACCGTTCGATTTGGCAATCTGGATGCAGTTGGCGCCAATCAATCGCGCCTCGCCCCTTATAACGTCCGCACCGTTACTCCGGAGCAGCCCCTGGACCCCGGAAACCAGTGTATCGACCACATGACGTTTACGCGCCAGTAATGCCGCCAAATCCAGCTGGACTTTCTCTCCTCCGCGGATTACCGGGGTATCACGGACCGACCGGAAAAGCTTCGTATCGTAGATATAGCTTTTGGTTGGAATGCAGCCCCGGTTGAGGCAGGTGCCGCCCAGTGCATCTCTTTCAATTAAAACCGTCCTGAGCCCGCCGCGGGCCGCGCAAATCGCCGCCGTATATCCGCCGGGTCCCCCGCCGACAATCGCCACGTCATAGTCGTAATTTCCCTCCGTTGTGATTGCCATGAACAACTCCTTAAGCGCCCCGGTCATTTCACGCCGACCGGACGATCATTTTTCTTTAGGTGTGCATGAACGTAAACGCCGGCGTTTCCAGTTTTTCCTTGAGGCCCTGCACAAAACCGGCCGCCATGGCGCCATCGATGATGCGATGATCCACGGCCAATCCCATGGTGGCGACATGCCGGACCTTTACTTCCCCGTCCACGAGATACAGTTCATCGCGCGTCTTGCCCACTGACAGGATGCCGCTTTGAGGGGGGTTGAGGATGGACGTGAAGAAGGTAATATCGAATTGCGCCAGACTGGAGATGGTAAAAGTCCCCCGTTCCATCTCGTCCATGCTCAACTGGCCCTTGAGGGCACGCCCTACGAGATCGCTGCGCTGCTGCACGATCCCCTTAAGCCCGCATTGATCGGCATCGGTAATGGCAGGGACCACCAACCCGTTGGGGATCGCCACGGCCAGACCGACATTGATATTCGGTAAAACGTGAATGCCGTCGTCCTTCAGCATTCCGTTTAAAAGGGGGAACTCCCGAATGGTCAGGGCCACGGCTTTGATCAGGAAATCGTTTATTGAGGGCCGCAGATCGTAGTGCTTCTCAAAGGCATTGAGAATGCTCTTGCGGTATTGGAGCAGCGGATCCATGTGGACATCGGTGTAGAAGGCTACATGGGGTGCCGTAAAGGCGCTGCCTGCCAGCCGGCGTGCAATCGTCTGGCGCATGCTGTCCATCGGTATGACCGAACCAAATGTGGCATCGACCTCGGCAGCAGACCGCGAAACCTTTCTTTCCAGCCTTACCGTGTCGGCAGCGGCCGTGACATCGGAACGCATGATGCGGCCGCGCACGCCGGTCCCCTTGATCGCGTCTGTCGATACACCATGCGCCTCCGCCTGACGCCGCGCCAACGTAGAAATTCTCTGTGGAACAGCATCATCGCTCGGAGCATCCGCTTTCACCACATCGTCATAGGTAATGACATTCTCCGGTCCACTTGGCAAAAGGGAATGAAGATCAAGGCCACGATCCTGGGCAAGTTTGCGTGCCGCCGGAACGATTCGGACGGGACCGGATAACGCCGTTTGGGTTGCCGGGGCATCTTCAGCAAAATCGACCTGTTCGCCGGTTTCCGTCGCTTTGGAACCCTTCGACGGCACCCCGCCTGATGCGCCCGGCGGCAGGTAGGCGTCCGGTATTGCCTCCCCCGGTTCGGTAATCAGACCGACAACCGTGAGGACGGGCACCTCTTCCCCTTCTGGCAGCAGAATCTTTGCCAGAATGCCGGTTGCCGGCGACTCGACTTCCGTGGTCACTTTGTCAGCTTCAACGATGAAAAGGCTTTCCCCTTTTTCGACAGGGTCCCCTTCGGTTTTCAGCCACTCGACGATTTTGCCGTTCTCAACGGTGACGCCCAGCATGGGAATGACAACCTCAACTGCCACGCCAGCCTCCTTTCTTACCTTACGCATATGCCATCAGGCGCCGGATCGATTCCATGAGCGCCTCTTTGCCAAACATATAGGCTTTTTCCAGGGGTGGAGAAAACGGAACCGGTGTGTCCGGCGACGCGTTTCTGATGATCGGGGCCTTAAGATAGTAAATCGCCTCCTCGGCAACAATCGCCGAAATTTCGGCCGCGAAACCGTACGTTTTGTTGTCTTCGTCGGCAACGAGCAGGCGACCCGTCTTTTGAACGGAATTTAGAATGGTATCTTTATCCAGCGGGGATAGTGTCCTGGGGTCGATGACTTCGGCCTCAATACCCTCCTTGGAGGCCTGTTCCGCCGCTTCCAGCGCGGACCCCACCAGGGCGTGCGTGGCGACAATGGTAACATCCCGCCCTTCTCGTTTAATTTCCGCCTTTCCAAAAGGAATCGTGTAGCTTTCTTCCGGAACGGGTCCTTTCGAGATATACAGCCGTTTGTGTTCGACAAATATGACGGGGTTGTCATTTTTAATCGCCTCGGTGAGGAGACCTTTGGCATCGTAGGGCGTTGCGGGGGCGGCGACGACAAGCCCCGGCATGTGGGCAAAAAAGGAGTGAAAACTCTGGGAGTGCTGGGCGGCCGTTCCCCGACCGGCACCGATGTTGGTACGCAACACCATGGGCACGCGCCCCTTGCCGCCAAACATGTAATGCATCTTGGCCATCTGGTTTACGATCATGTCCATGCATACCGTGGTAAAATCGATAAACATGATTTCGGCGACCGGCCGCATTCCCGTCAAAGCCGCGCCGACACATGCGCCGACGAAACCCGCTTCGGCAATCGGTGTGTCCACAATGCGATCCGGTCCGAATTCATCCAGCAAACCTTTGGTCACCTGAAAAATGCCGCCGTAGCATCCAATATCTTCTCCGAGAACGACGACTCTGTCATCTTCCTGCATACATTGTCTGAGCGCTTCGTTAAGGGCGTCGCAATAGGTTATTTCTCTCATTGGGCTTCTCCCCTGTTACACATAGATGTCGTCGTACATCTCTTCGACAGCTGGAAAATCACTTTCTTGAGCAAATTTCACAGCCTCCGAAATGGCCTCACTGATGTCGTCATCAATTTTCCCCAGTGATTTCTTCGTCGTGATGCGGTCCTTCAGCATTTTCTTTCTGAAGCGCTCGATCGGGCACTTTTCCTTCCATGCCTGAATTTCCTCTTTGGTACGGTATCGGGCGCCTTGATTCGGATCGCCCTCATGATGGCCGCGCCACCGGTACGTCTTGCATTCGATAAGGGTTGGCCCCTCACCGGCCCGGGCTCTTTTGACGGCTTTGGCAGCGGCTTCGTAGACTTCCAGCACGTTGTTGCCGTCGACCACCACACCGGGCATTTCATAAGCGACCGCCCGCGAGGCGACATCCGTGACCGGGGTACATTTGGCCTGGCAGACCGATATGCCGTAGCCGTTATTCTCACATACGAAAACTACCGGCAGTTTATGGAGCGAAGCCAGATTAAGGCTTTCGTGGAAGGTGCCGTTGCTGGAAGAATCATCACCGAAAAAACAGGCTGTAACCTGATTTGTTGCCCGCCATTTCGAAGACCAGGCAGCACCGACCGCGATGGGTAATCCGCCCCCCGCGATGCCGTTAGCCCCTAGAATCCCCCTGTCCATGTCGGCAATGTGCATGGATCCGCCCTTCCCTTTGCAGCAGCCGGTTTTCTTCCCGAAAAGTTCGGCCATCATCGGCTCCAGCTCCGTTCCCTTGGCAATCACGTGGCCGTGACCACGATGGGTACTTGTGATGTAATCATCATCGGTAAGGACCGCGCAGACCCCAGCGGCCACCGCTTCTTCACCGATATAAAGATGGGCGAGTCCGGGCACCTCACCACGGGCATATAGATCGACGATTCGTTCTTCGAAAAGCCGGATGGTCTGCATCGTTCTATACAGCGAAATCAATTGATCCTTTGTTGGGTCCATATACCCTCCGAGCACTTCTGCGTTTTAGTTTCTCGCCATCGAGACAAATGCGATTGATTGCAAATAGTGACGGGGAAAATTAGCAAATGGGATGCCATCAGGCCTAACGGAAGGTTTAAAATCAAACTCGGATTATATTGTACTAATTGTTTCAGTTAGTTATTTGCGAACAATTTTTTAGAGGGGTATGATTTCGATGGTGGCAGGTGCCCTGATGGCTGTCTCAGTTTAAGCCAACTGCTTCATATCGCTACAGTTGAAAACAAGACAAAATCCACCTCAAGCCTTAAAACTACGGTATTTTTACGAATATTTTTTGTATTAAATTGGTACAAATTTTGCTGTGGTCTTGTTCAGCATTTTCAGGAATTTATCGAAATGAAATTTAAACCGCAGGACTTCAAGGATGACGATAAAACCTCCTAAAAAACCGGAATGGCTCAGAGTCAAGGTCCCCTCGGACCGAAGCTCATTCGAAACAATCCAAAAAATCAGGCAAAACGCTTTATGTACGGTTTGCGTGGAAGCCCAATGCCCGAATCAAATGGAATGTTTTAACAGAGGAACCGCAACCTTTATGCTGTTAGGGCCTGTCTGTACGAGAAACTGCGCTTTCTGTGCGGTTGAGAAAGGCCGGGTTGCCGCCCCTGATCCCCGAGAACCCTTTCTGGTGGCCGAAGCCATCAGCGAATTAGGCCTTAAATATTGTGTGCTGACCATGGTCACCCGAGACGATTTAAACGATGGCGGCGCATTTCATATTGAAAGGACCGTTAAGACAATACGCACAAAAACGCCTGAAATTAATATAGAACTCCTGATTTCTGATTTATCCGGAAGTGGTGGCGCCCTGACAAAGGTTCTGCAGACAAAGCCCGCCGTCTTGAACCATAATATTGAAACGGTAGAACGGCTTTATCCCAAGGTAAGGCCCCAGGCGATCTATGCGCGCTCATTGTCACTGCTTGCGGAAGTCGCTAAAACATCCCCATCGACCACCACCAAATCCGGGATGATGCTAGGGCTTGGCGAAACACGGAAGGAAATTATAGCGACAATGAGCGATTTGCGTAGCGCCGGATGCCAGGTCCTGACCATGGGACAATACCTGGCGCCATCGAAAAAGCATCTCCCTGTCGCAAAATACATTGATCCGCAGGAGTTCGATGCATACCGTGAGGAGGCTTTGAGGCTGGGATTCGTTGGGGTTGCCAGCGGGCCCTTGGTGCGAAGCTCCTACCGCGCCGAGGAGCTTTATGCGCAAGCCATTCGTCACCAAGAGGAAACCCGGGAAAATAATAATTTGAACCGAAAACCGAACTGTACTAAAATGCTACACATCTCAGACAATGCGCAGCCATTTCGCGATGCATCCCAGGGCGTGCATGAGTGAGCGTCCCTAAAACCACTTTCAGATAGAATGCTACATGGCCAATAATAAATTAAAATCGACCGTTGAAGGCACGGTCGTCCTTGATCAGATCAAAAAGGCCTGGCAGGCCATCGTATTAGATCGTAAGCCATCCAAGATTCCGGTACGAAAGGAAATCCTGGAGTCATGGCACAAGTGCCTGACGTTAGGCGTTGATCCTCTAACGCCGCCGCAACCCAAAATCCTCAGCAAATCCCAGTTAACGAAACTCCTTGAGCGCAACAACGAACTTATTCAGGTCGCCAAACCGGCAATGGAAATGCTGGAAATATCCGTTCGAGGAACCGGTTTCATCGCAACGCTTACCGAAAAAAACGGATATGTTCTCATTGCCCAGGGGGACCATGATGTATTGGCAATGGCTCAGCGGAATTACTATCTGCCCGGTTGCTTACGTTCATCCCAGCACGCTGGCACGAATGCGATTAGTCTGGCCATAGAAAAAGGGATACCCATCCAGTTGACGGGCGCCGAGCATTACAACATCAATCACCACAATTGGACGTGCTCGTCCGCACCGGTGCGGGACCGTGAAGGGAATATTCTGGCCTCCATTACGTTGTCAGGCGGCTTTTCACGCAAGCACGAGCACACGCTCGCGCTCGTCAAGGCCGCGGCCGCCAACATTGAAAGCCAGCTTCGCGAAAGGGAATTGATGGAGCAGTCCCAGCGCCTCAATTATATGCTTACGTCAATTTACAATTCGGTTTCCGACGGCATCATTGCCATGGATCATAATTTTGACATCACCCACTTAAACGCCGCCGCGAAGAAGATGATTGGAATCGATGACGACGCGATCATAGGGAAATCTTTTCACAGATTGATTTTGTCCGACGAGGGGCTTTTATCTTCGATTGAAAATGGCGAAAACATCAATGCAACCGAAATCAACTTCCGCATATCTTCAGGAATTAAGTCCTTTATATGTAATATCGACCCTATCCATTCGAAAGTTTTTAAACTCCTTGGCAGTATTGTAACCATGGCTGAGCCGCAGAAGATGATCACCATAGCGAAACAGATCGGCGGCAACTATTCAAAATATGAATTTACGGACATCATCGGTCATAACAAGAATTTTTTACACCAGGTCAAGATGGCCCAGGTGGCCGCTAAAACAAATTCACGGGTTTTGATTATGGGGGAAAGCGGGACGGGGAAAGAATTGTTTGCCCAATCGATCCATAGCCATAGCCACCGCAACAAAGGACCCTTTGTGGCCATCTCATGCGCAGCCATTCCGAGAGATTTGATCGAATCCGAATTGTTTGGCTACAAAGGGGGCGCCTTCACGGGCGCCCGCAGCAAAGGAATGATCGGAAAATTCGAATTGGCCAATGGGGGCACCCTTTTTCTCGATGAAATAAATGGTCTTCCACTGCAATTACAAGGTAAACTACTGCGGGTATTGCAGCAAAATGAAATCATGCGTATTGGCGACAACCGCAACATCCCGGTTGACGTAAGAGTCATTGCGGCAAGCAACACTGATTTGGTGGAAGAGGTCGAGCATGGTAGCTTTAGGGAAGATCTGTATTATCGATTAAATGTTATGGAAATTATTATTCCGCCACTCCGCGCACGCATGAGTGATATCGAACAGTTGATTGATCACATTCTGTCACACCAAAGCAAAAAATTAAACATACCCAAACCTGATATAACCCCCAAGGCCCTCAGTCATCTAAAAGCTTATGATTTCCCCGGCAATGTGAGAGAACTCGAAAACATCATTGAGCGTGCCATGCTGTTATGCCAGGGCAAAAGCATCAAAAAGGATCACCTATTGATCAGGCATCGACGCGCAATTTCGCCCCCCCATCTACAAACAAAAACGATTAAGGACCAATACAAAAACACCATCATCTCGGCCTTGAATCATAATAACGGGAATATATCGAAGGCCGCACGCGAGCTAAAAATTGCACGCAGTACCCTTTATCGAAAAATGCGTGAATTCGGTATTGAATAAAACGTGGGGAGCAACTCGAAAAATGTCAGGCGAAAAAGGCATCGTCGTTCACGCGGGGACTCTGGATTATGCATTTGCATTGTCTTTAATGGATGCCATTGTTTGTATCAAAAGGCGTAAACCCTGGCCGGACATCGTATTGCTGCTGGAACATCCCCCGGTCATTACCTTAGGACGGCGCGCCACTGAAAAAGAAATCCGTTGTCCCATCAGAATGCTGAAAAACAGAGGAATCGATGTTCATCACGTCGAACGGGGAGGCATGGCAACCTATCACGGGCCCGGCCAATTGGTTGGCTACCTCCTGTTTGATCTAAAGCGAAATCATATAGGGCCAAGCCAGCTTGTTGACCTCATCGAAAGGGCCATTATCGCCGTATTGACAGAACACGGCATAGCGGCTGAGCAATCTGATGCGCATAGGGGTGTCTGGGTTGACCATCACAAGATCGCGTCCATTGGCATTGGCGTAAAAGGTGGCATAACATTTCATGGATTCGCCCTCAATTGCACCCCCAATCTTTCCCACTTTGATCTCATTAATCCGTGCGGACTTGGTCCTCGCAGCATGACGTCGATGGCCCAAATTTCTGGAAAATCCATAGCCCTCAGTACGATCGCCAGGCAACTGACGACTTGCCTGCCGAATTTTATCGGATTTGATTTGGCAAATGAACCGCTGGAAAAGCTTCTGTCAGACGTTTATGACGAACATCCCGAAGCATTCCTCGGCATTGCCCTTGAGAAAGAAACAGCCGTCTGACGTTAGGTGTATTAGGTTAAAAATGCGAAGCAAATGGGTTCGACGAAATATGACTGAAATCCGATATCACCAGCAAAAAGGAATTGAAGAATGGTCCATGTAATTGCCTCCATCTACCTCAAAGAAGGACGACTCTCCGAGTATATTGAAATTTTCAAATCGAACATTCCAAATGTTATGGATGAAGAGGGCTGTATAGAATATTTACCGACGATCGACCTCCCTGCAAGCCTTCCGCCTCAGGAGTTGGACCCCAATGTGGTGACGATTATTGAAAAGTGGAAAAGTTTGGAGGATTTGACAGCACACCTTTCAACGCCCCACATGCAAGCCTATCGCGAAAGCGTTAAAGATCTCATTGAAAAAATTTCCATCAAGGTCTTGACCGAAGCATAACCGCTTGCATCCGTATCGCCCCTTTAACCAATTGGCAACCGAATGCCCGGCCTTGGCGTTATTCCGTGCCGTGGAGACCCGTAAAGATTCGTCAACTTCTTTCAGGCATACGATGTAACCAACCAAATCACCAAATAGAAGGGGGTTTTTATGAAATTCGTACTTGGATACGATGGTTCTAATTCAGCCAAAGAAGCTCTTGAGGTCGTTGCTCAATACGCAAAACCCCTCAATGCCGCTGTCGATGTAATCGTTTCTAAAGAGGGTGGAAAAAGCACGGAAGATGATGAAATTCAGCAAGCACGCCAACATCTCGATTATGCCGAAAATTTTCTTCATGAAAATGGCATCTCAGCCAAAAGCCATCTCCTGGTAAGAGGAATGACGCCTGGCGAGGACATTGTGAATTTTTCCAATGAGAATGAGGTCGATGCCGTTTTCCTCGGGATCAAGAGACGTTCAAAGGTGGGAAAACTTGTATTCGGCTCCAATGCTCAATACGTCATTCTCAATGCCTCCTGTCCGGTGATGACCGTCAAGTAGGAACACGCGGGTATTTGGATTGGCAGTATCCCTATGCGTTTTCCTTCAGGTACGGTTGTGCGGCCAGGACTGTGCAAAAACGAACTCAAATACACTTATTGTTTTTATAGCTCATATCTCTACTCCGGCCTTCGGCGACATCGTTTCATTTACAAAGCGATTTCTGTAGCTTACTGAAATCGCTTTTCATTTTTGCCTGGGTATGCGATGATATGTTCGTTGTGCAACCGTTCCTTCGTTGTCGCCGGTAAAACCCACCTAAAGCCGCACCTGAATGCCCCTGCCCTGCCCCGGAACCCAGTGGCCATGAATATCCACAGGCATGGGAATGAAGCGAACGCCCTGTAACGACAAGACGATTGCCGCCCAAGCATCGGGCGGACATACCCAAAGATAAAAAACAAGCACTTATTGAAAGGTGACCACGTCTTAAAACCCCCCGGTGGCCTGGATACAATGCAGATAGAAAATGGCAGCCATATTTTGATTCTTGGCGGCGGACCTGCCGGCGCATTATTGGCCTTCCACCTGCTCTTGCATTCGGAACAGGCCAGCCTGGACATCACCGTCACCATTATTGACAAGAAAGTCGTTAAGCACCCCGAGAACGAGCCTTGTAGACTCGAGGGATGCAATTATTGCGCAGGTATCATCTCGCCCAGACTCAACAGCGCCTTGATAAAAAGTGGCATCTCACTGCCCAGGGAACTAATTTGTGAAGAATTCAGCCACATCTGGATCCATGGGCGCTGGAAGAACTTCCCGCTAAAACTGCCGCGACAACAACACATGTTTAGCCTGTTCAGAGGATCTCTACCCCCTGACCGGCAGCAAGGCATGGATGGGCTTGACGGTTTTCTGATAGACCAGGCCCGAAACCGGGGGGCGGCCGTCATGCCTGGGGAGGTCACCGATATCCACTATAGCGCGTTAAAAAAGCCCTGCGTGACAGTGGCCGACGATTCCGGAAAAGAAACAACCGTTGAAGCGGATTTTGTCGCCATTGCCACGGGGATAAATCCCTTCCAAGGCAATACGCGCGAACACAACCCGGTCTTCAAGTCGTTCAAGCGCATCAATCCCGGGTTTTCGCCTCCAAAGATCAGACCGGCATTGATCTTTGAGTTGAAACCTGGCCGCGCCTACCTCAAAAAATATATGAACCAAGAGATCTACTTTTTTGTATCCGGATCGAAAAAAATGCGCCTTGACCACATCTCCCTGGTTCCCAAGGGGGATTATCTTACCGTGGCCCTGGTTGGAGACCACATAGACGACGCATCCTTCCCCCGAGACACCCGTGACATTATCCATGCGTTTCTTGCCCTGCCCCATTGTCGAACCATATTGCCGCATATCACCCTCCAGAATACCCCGGTGGCCTGCAGCTGCACGCCTTATATGGCGACCGCCCCCGCCAAGGGTCCGATTTGCGACCGCATTGCCGTTCTGGGGGATGCCCTGGGCTCGCGGCTTTACCGGGACGGCCTTTACGCCGCCTTTGTCAGTGCCGAAGCCCTTGCCGAAAGCGTGATCTATAAAGGGGTGGACAGAAAAAGCCTGGCCGGCGGATATGACGGGGTCATCCATTGGCTGAAAACCGATTCGATGTACGCCGAACGGGTCATCGGTTGTATCCGGACCGTTTTGAAATCCCCTTTTTTGAGCCGGATCCTCTACCAAACATTGGCCACGGAAATGAAACGCAAAGACCGTGAACAAAGGCCCCTAGGAAAAGTCCTCCTGGATTTCGGAAGCGGTGTTAACGACTATGCCGATGTCTTTAAAAACCTGACCCGAAAGCCGGTGTTCCTCTCCATTTTCAGGGGGACGGCTTTGACCATTCGCAATATTCTTACGGAGCTCTTCTTCGGTTTAAGCTGGGAGGACACCGGCAGATACCCCACCGTCATCTTGAAAGAGAAACGGGACTTTTTTAAACAAAAGATCGCTGCGCCATTGGATATCACTCTGGATGCCGCCCCGGAAATGGAACGGATGTATGCGATAAAAATTCGAGCCCCGGCCAACTTGATATTCGACGAACTGGGTAAGTTCGGAGAGATCGGCACCCGGTTTCTTAATCTCCGGTTTTTCGAGGTCAAACGCATTTCAGGTTCGCCAAATGCAGTGGGCGCCGTTATCAGGTACCGCTTGAAGAATATGCCTCTTGCCATGGATATCCGCCTGGCGAGGTCCATCCCGGGCAGATCGCTGCTCTATAAGCCCGGCGAACTCTTTTCACAAAACGGGAAACTGATTTTTGATATTGCACCGACCAAAGACGGAAACAACCGTCTGGTCATCTACACTGCTTTTGATTTCAAACGCGGCCGAACCTTTGCCGGCAAACTGTTTTGGAAATTTATCAAGGGAATCTTTCCCGATTATGCCCATGATGTGGTGTGGAATCATGCCGCCTGCTGCATCAAAAGGGATGCCGAAAAAAAGTGGGACGACGTTCCAGTTGGAAGCCATCCCGGTCCTGTCTTGTAAAGAACCCTGGTTTCGCGTGCTTCAGTAATACGCCGTCGTTAGCGTCGCCAACAGGAAGAGAATACCAAACGTCGCAATCCCGCCCCCTGCAGCCAGACCGATAACCCCCTGAAACGTTTGCAGCCGTCTTTCGGGAACAAGCTTCAGCAAACCGCCCTTCCCCATCAATACGGCGGTTACAACGACGGCAATGGTGGTGCCCATGCCCAGGGCAATGCAGGCGGCCAGCACCAGGCCGAGCGCCATCACTTCCATGGAGATGCAAAAGAGCATCACCATGACCACCGCCGGGCAGGGCACCAATCCGACGGCCGCAGCCCATGGTAAAAGCGACTTCCGGGAAGCCTGCGGAGACGTATTGGGGGCCGGCGTCCTGGCAAAGAAAAGCGCATGGCCGTATTGCACCACCAGGGCCAACCCGAGCACCGCAATGAGGCCGAAGCTCACCAGTTGCGTGATCGTGGTCGCATCCGCCAGGGTTTGGCTGACACTCGCCTCGATAACATAGCGCAATCCCACCACCCCGACCACACCGGACATAGCGTGGATCATCGCAATGCAAACACCGAACAGGATGCCGTTCAGCATCGGAACGTTGTGCGATAAGACATAGGTCGTGGCAATCGCTTTGCCGTGCCCGGGCCCGGCCGCATGAACGGCACCATAGGCATAGGCAAGCCCCATGAGCAGCATCAGGGCCAGGAGTGATCCGTCTTGGTGTGTCTGGCGGATGAGATCCGCCATCTTGGCTTTCAACTGGTGCTGCCAGAGAATGATCTTGACAAAAAAACGGCTTTTGATGGGCGGTGCGGGGGCTTTCTGGAGGGTTTCGGATTTGTGGGTGAACGGGTTCTGCGCCCAGGCCGGTGAAAGGACCGTCCCGCACACAGCAACAAGGAGGATCGCAATCCACAGGCGTCTCATGCTTTTTTACGAAACTCCAGGAAAAGGGTCCAGGGGTGCACCATATCGTAGTAGATGGACGTGTCCGGGTCTTCCCGCACGGCGGTGCGGACCTCGAAGGGTTCCGCCGCCGTCAGCGAAACCGGGGTTTTCTCCGTAAAATAAATTGCCGTGTAGTAGGAAGGATCGTAGGTGGCGATGGTCAGTTTTTTGGGCGTATCCACGGCGGTGACATGGCAGGGAATAAAGAATTCATACACCAGCCGGTTGTCCTCGAGGATGGCGTTAAAATCTTGGACAAACTTCACCTCAAAAGGACGGCCGTCGATTTTGACAAAGGTGAAATAGCTGTAGGTCTTGATGAAAGCAAAGGCGTTTTCCCTGACCGCCTGCACCTCCGCCGGTTCCAGCCGGCCGTTCTGGTCGCGATCATGGTCTTCCGCGATCATGCTGGCGAACATGTCGTCGAACTGCCACCACACCTTGATCCCGGCCAGTCCCTTGTCGTCAAATACGAGGGACAGGCGCTGGTTGACGAAGACATGGGGGTGGGCCTGCAACACCGGCAGCGGCAGCAGCAGAAGGCCCAGCAAAACAGCGCCGACGATCCAACGCCGGCGCTTGCGTGATGGTATTATGGATGGCGGTTTGCAGTTCATCATAATTCAGTCGAAGGCCACGATCACCGCCAGTCTATATACCCCTGCCGGCATCTAAGGTCAATGCACGTCGAGCTCGGGCCACCGGTTTACCCGCTTAACGGCGTTATGCCGCCACAGATCTTCACTGATAGACACTGATTTGCACGGCAGCTGTTCGGCGCTTCGCGAAACACCTTAACAGCCGAAAACCAAACACCCCAATTCGGACACGGATGAACACGGGTGAACACGGATTTAACGGCAAGTATTCGGCGCTTCGCGCAACAGCCTAACTTCATAAGGGCAAAAGCAATTTTCAGCCACTGATTTACACTGATGGACACTGATTTGCACGGCACCTGTTCGTCGCTTCGCGAAACGGCAAAACACTTAGAACCTGATGGGACACAGATCAGTGCTGATTCCCACAGATGCAGCATCGGCTTATCCGTATTATCCTGCTGAAAATTCAGACAGTGGAAAATGGCAGGCCACGGACCGCCCATCGGATGTGGGGACCAGCGCCGGTTTTTCCCGCGTGCAGCGGTCCTGCTTGAATGCGCATCGGGGATGGAAGGGGCAGCCCGGCGGCGGGTTGAGGGGGCTGGGCATGTCACCGGGCAGGGGATCGAGCCGCTTGCGGCGGCTTGCGGTAATGGTGGGGATGGCGCCGAGCAGCGCCCGGGTATAAGGGTGGGCCGGCGCGGTGTACAATTCGCGTCGGGGGGCAATTTCGACAAGCTTGCCCAGATACATGACCCCGATCCGATCGCAAAGATGGCGGACCACACTCAGGTCATGGGAGATGAAAAGATAGGTCAGCTGAAATTCTTCCTGGAGCGTCACCAACAGGTTGAGAATCTGCGCCTGGATGGACACGTCCAGGGCGGAGACCGGTTCGTCGGCAATAATCAGTTGGGGATTGAGCGCCAGGGCCCGCGCAATGCAGATGCGCTGGCGCTGCCCCCCGGAGAATTCGTGGGGATAGCGGTCCAGATGTTCCGGCTGCATGCCCACCGTCTTTATAAGGGACTGAATGCGCGCTTCCTGCTCCGCGTTGCTGCCCATGCCGTGGATTTTCAAGGGTTCGCCCACAATATGGCGAATGGTGTGCCGGGGGTTCTGGGAAGAATAAGGATCCTGAAACACCATCTGCATGTTCTGGCGCAGGGCCCGCAGGGCATGGCCTTCCAGGGCAAGGACATCCTGGTCCTTGAAACGAATCCCCCCCGCTGTGGGCGCTTCCAGTCTCAGGATACACCGGCCCAGGGTTGATTTGCCGCAGCCGGATTCCCCGACCAGCCCGAAGGTCTCTCCGGGATACAAGTCCAGGTCCACCCCGTCCACGGCCTTGACCTGGCCGGCGGTCTTATGCAGCCATCCTTTCCTGGACGCGGGATAATATTTGGTCAGCTGCCGGATGCTGAGCAGGGGCTTATTTTTCATAGAGGAAACACCTTACAAAATGGTTGCCCCCCACATCCTTTAGATCCGGAACGGATTCTTTACAGGGCGCGAAGACATGGGCGCACCGGTCCTGAAAAGGACAGCCCCGGGGCAGGTCCGTGAGGCTTGGCACCATGCCGGGTATGGCCGTCAGCAGTTTGTCTTCGGGAACCGGCCGGTCCAGTTGGGGCACCGAGGCCATAAGTCCCTGGGTATAAGGGTGAAGTGGATTGGAAAACATCGTGTCGACCGCACAGGACTCGATCACCCGTCCCGCATACATCACCGCCACCTTGTCCGCGGTTTCGGCCACCACCCCCAGGTCGTGGGTGATGAGCATGATGGCGGTTCCCAGATCCTCTTTGAGGTCGTTCATCAGGGCCAGGATCTGGGCCTGGATGGTCACGTCCAAGGCCGTTGTCGGTTCATCGGCAATGAGAAGCTCAGGGGCACAGGCCAGGGCCATGGCGATCATGACCCGCTGGCGCATGCCGCCGGACAGCTGGTGCGGAAATTCACGGGCCCGGCGCGCCGGATCCGGGATCCTCACCTTGCCCAGCATGGCAACCGTCAACTCCGGAGCGGTTTTACGCGAAGCCTTGTCGTGGAGCACCAGGGCCTCTTCGATCTGCCGGCCAATGCGGTGAAGGGGGTTCAGGGAGGTCATGGGCTCCTGGAAAATCATGGAAATCCGGTTGCCCCGCACCTGCCGGTATTGCTTTTCCGACAGGTCCAGCAGGTTGGTGCCCTCAAAAAGAATGCGCCCCTGTTCAATCTTGCCCGGCGGCATGGGAATCAGCCCCATGACGGCAAGGGACGTGACGCTCTTGCCGCAGCCCGACTCCCCCACCACCCCAAGGGTTTCCCCGGGGCTCACCGAGAGACTCACCCCGTTGACCGCCCGCACCAGTCCTTCGTCGGTCTTAAAGGTCACGTGGAGATTCCGGATATCGAGCAGCGTGGTCATCCATTCACCTTCATTTTCGGGTCCAGGGCGTCCCGCAGACCGTCTCCCAGGAGGTTGAAACCCAGGACGGCCACCATGATGGCAAACCCGGGAATGGTGGAGACATGGGGGGCCACCATGAGAAAATTGCGGCCGGAGCTGATCATCTCCCCCCAGGAAGGGGTCGGGGGCTGGACACCCAACCCGAGAAAGGACAGGGCCGCCTCCATCATAATGGCATTGGCCATGAACAGGGTGGCGTAGACAATGACCGGGGAGACAAAATTGGGAATGATGTGAGAAAAAATGATGCGTGCGGACGATGCGCCCGCGGCCCGGGCCGAGGTCACGAACTCTCTGTTCTTCAGGGACATCACCGATACCCGTACCATCCGGGCAAAGGTGGGCAGGGCCCAGATCCCGATGGCCAGGGTGGTATTGAAAACACCGGAGCCGAAGGCGGTCACCAGGACAATGGCCAGTAGTAAATAAGGAAAAGAGAGGAGAAGATCCATCAGGCGCATGAGGGCGGAATCGCAAAACCCGCCGGCATATCCGGACACCACGCCCACAAGAATTCCCCCGGCCAGGGCGATGACAATCGAGCCCACGGCCACGATCAAGCTGACCCGGGCCCCATAGATGAGCCGGGAAAGGATGTCCCGTCCGAACTGATCCGCCCCCAACACATACTTGCCGAATGGTTTGGAGCGCTTGTCAAACAGGTGCTGCTCGGCCGGGTCGTGGGGGGCCAGGACCGGGGCGGCCAGGGCACAGACCGTGATGGTGACCACCAGCACCAGGCCCACCACGGACAAAGGGTTTTTAAGAAACCGCTTCAAGGCCTTGTGCCGGTCTAAAAACTTTTTCTCGTCCGTCATGGCGTCAGGATTCCACAATGCGCGGATCGATCAGCCCATAGGACAAATCCACCAGCAGGTTGATGAAGATATACGCCGCGGCAAAAACCAGGATGGTGCCCTGCAGAAGCAGATAGTCCCGATCCATGATCGCCCCCATCATGAGCCGTCCGAGACCGGGCCAGGCAAACACGGTCTCGGTTAAAATGGCCCCTCCCATAAGGTTGCCCACCTGCATGCCGAATACCGTGATGATGGGAATCAGGGCGTTGCGGAACCCGTGGTGCCAGACCACCAGCCAGAAGCCCAGTCCCTTGGCCCGGGCCGTTCGGATGTAATCCTCGGTCAGGACCTCCATGAGGCTGGAACGGGACATCCGCGCGATGGCCGCCATGGTGTAGGCGGCCAGGGTAACGGCCGGCAGCACCAGGTGGGCCAAAGAACCGGTTCCGCCCACCGGAAACCAGCCCAGGCGGAAGCTGAACACATAGATCATGATCAGCCCGATCCAGAAGACAGGCATGCAAAGCCCCAGCAGAGAAGTGATGCGGGACAGGTGGTCCACCCAGGAACCGGCCCGGGCCCCGGAAATCAGCCCCAAAGGGATACCGATGACCAGGGTCAGAAACATGCCCGCGGCGGTCAACAGCAGGGTGTTGGGCAATGTATCGCCAATGAGCTTGGCCACCGGCGCCATCTCCCGGACAGACCGGCCCAGGTCCCCGTGGGCCACATTCCAGACATAGTTGACGTACCGGACCGGCAGGGGCTGGTCCAGGCCCATCTGGCTGCGCAGCTCCCGGATCATCTCCGGTGTGGCGTTTTCCCCCAGCATCATGGCGGCCGGATCCCCGGGGATGATATCCATGATGAGCATGACCAGAAAGGCCATGCTCAGGATCACGGCCACCGATGCCAGGATGCGTTTGACAATGAATACGATCATCGTGTGCTCACTATGATTTAAAAGCTATCTCAAAATTTGAGATGCTTCTAGTCAACACTGACATCCTTCAGGAGCAGCAGGTATTCGCTGGGATTGGGTTCAAACCCCTTCACCCGGCTGTTGAGCACGAAGATCTCCTTGGTGTTGTAGACCGGAATCCAGGTGGCCGACTGGGCGATGATTTCCTGGGCCTCGTCATAGAGCTTGAGGCGCTCGGCCCGGTCCTGGGATGAGCGGGCCTTGTCCAGGAGTTCGTCCACCCGGGCATCCTTGAACCGGTCGTTGTTCCAGCCCTTGGGGGAAAACTGGCTGGAGTGGAACATGGCGTAGAGGGAATAATCCGCGTCCGCATTGGTGGTCAGCCAGCCCAGCGTGAACAGGTTGTATTCCAGATCGGCTTTTCTCAGGGCCGTGAACGTGGTGGCCCATTCAAAAAAGTCGAGTTTGGCATCCACGCCGATGTCCTTGAACATGGCCTGGGCCGCTTCGCAGACCTCGGCGTCCATGAGATAGCGCCCTTTGGCCCCCAGGAAGTTGATGGTCAACTTCTTGCCGTTCTTGTCCAGAATGCCGTCATTGTCCGTGTCTTTCCATCCGGCTTCCGCCAGGAGGGCTTTGGCTTTCTCGGGGTTGTAGGGGAAACGCTTATCCAGTTCCATGTCCTTGAACCCGAAAACGGCCGGTGCAAGATAGCCTTTGGGGGGCACGGCCGCGCCTTCCATGATGTTCTCGACGATGCCCTTGACATCGACGGACATGGCCAGGGCCTGGCGGACCTTGGGATCGTCGGTGGGGAACTTTTCATTGTGAAAGCCAAGGTAAAAAACCCGCAGGCCCATGGTTTCGGCCACGGTGAAATTCTTGTCGGCCCGGAACATCCCGAGCTCGGCCGGCGTGGGCTGCATGGCCATGTCAATGTCACCGGTGCGAAGGGCCATCATGCGTGCGCCGGCTTCGGGGATGACCTTGAAGACGACCTTGTCCAGTTTGGCTTGTGTGCCCCAGTAGTTCTCGTTTTTCACCAGGGTGATGTGGTCTTTGGTTTTCCACTCCAGGAACTTGAACGGACCGGTGCCCACAGGATGACGGCCGTAGTCGTCCCCGTATTTTTCCACGGCGGTGGGGCTTACGATGCCGGTATAGACCATGGCCATGGAGGCCATCAGCGGTCCGTAGGGCACGCTGGTTACGATGTCCACGGTGAAATCGTCCACGACTTCCGCGGCCTCGATGGGGCCGAACAGGGCTTTCCAGCGGGCCGGTTGATTGATGGCCCGATCAAAGGTGAACTTGACCGCTTTGGCATCCAGGTCGGTGCCGTCGTGGAACTTGATCCCCTTGCGGATCGAAAAACGGATCCGGTCCGGAGAAACGACTTCATATTTTTCAGCCAGGTTGGGTTGGATGGCGCCATTGGCGTCAATGAGAATGAGCGGCTCGATAATGTTGCCGTAGACGATGGCCCCGGGAGCGGTCGTCTCGGTGTTGGAGTCCAGGGAAATGGCATCGGAGGGTCGGCCGATGGTCAGGGTGTTGTCTTTGGCCATGGCACTGGGCAGGCTGAACGCCGCGGCAATGCATAGGATGACCAAGCCGGTTAACAGTTTTTTCATTTCGTTCTCCTTTGCTGAAGTTGGTATTGGCAAATGAACCCGAACATTTCATGATATGTTCGGGTAAACCGCACCGAATTAAAGCAATTCACATCTACTCCCATATGTTGACGCGGGGTTCGGAATCGTTGGTCTGGACCCCCCGGAACATGCCCGGCGTATTGAATGGCAGGGCAAAATTGCCGTGCCGATCCAAAGCGATCAGGCCCCCCGACCCCGGTTCCAGGTGCTCGAAAGTCACTTTCCGCGCGGCCTGCTCCAGGGAAAGCCCCTGGTAGATCATCCGGGCATGCACGTCGTAGGCGGCCGCTTTGATCATGAACTCTTCCCCGAACCCGGTGCAGGAGACGGCACAGGTCCGGTTGTCCGCATAGGTGCCCGCTCCCGGAATGGGGGTATCGCCCACCCGGCCGCAGGCCTTGTTGGTGGTCCCGCCCGTGGATGTGGCCGCCGCCAGGTTGCCGCTCGCATCCAGGGCCACGGCCCCGACCGTGCCCATGGGCTTGGCCGCTTCGATATCGTGGTCCCTTACAATGGCGCCGGCCTCTTTGGCTTCCAGGAGCTGCTGGTACCTGTAGGCATCGTCGAAAAAGCGGTTGTCGACAAATTCCAGCCCTTTTTCCCGGGCAAAGGTTTCAGCCCCGTCCGCCGACAAAAACAGGTGGGGGCTTTGTTCCATAACGGCCCGGGCCAGGCGAATGGGGTGCTTGACATGGCGAACCGTGCAGACCGCGCCAAAATCAAGGGTCCGGCCGTTCATAATGGCCGCATCCATTTCATGGGTTTCATCGGCCGTATAGACTGCGCCCCGGCCGGCGTTGAACAAAGGATCCCGCTCGAACTCGAGGATCGCATTCATGGCCGCATCCAGCGCGCTTCCGCCATTCTTTAAAACCAGAAACCCTTTCCCCAGCGCCCTTGCAAGCCCCTGTTTATAGGCCGCGATTTTTTCAGGCGGAAAGGTCTGGGGAATAACCCCGGCCCCTCCGTGGATAACCAATACCTGCTTCAAATGGATGTCTCCTGAATAATTGGATTCGTTATTAACCTGGCAACAAAATCTACAAATTCACGTCATCCCGGCGAAAGCCGGGATCTCCATGCAAGCCGCCCATTGGCCAATAGATTCCGGCTTTCGCCGGAATGACAACCTTGGCATGATTAATCGCCGGGTTAATATGACCTGCTTTTTCGGGCAAGCCGCTGCACTATTGGAAATCATATCCCTTTTCTTCCATCTTCCAGATGGTTCGGACACTTCGGACCCCCTCTTTCTTGCAGTACAAAAAGAACATGTCCGTAATCACCTGCGTCACCGCCATGATCGCCACATAGGAGTTGGCCAGGGTTATCGAGTTGCTCTCACACAGAAGAACCGCATCGGCAAAATCGTAGATGGGGCATCGGGGCGAATCGGTGAGCAGACAGAGAAATCCTTTCTGCTTTTTGACATACTCGGCCAGGGGGAAGACTTCCGCCGAATAACTGGGCAGGGTCATGATGAAGACGATATCCCCCTTGGCCAGCGAGGACAGGGCCGGAGAAAAATCCGATACGGCGCCGGTGATCTGCTCGATGCGTTTGTCCGTGATGATCCTCAAGGAGTGGATGAACTTTTTGGCCATGGGGCCGTTGCGCCCGAACCCGCTCACGAAGATCTTTCCGGCCTTGCCCATGTGCTCCACGATATCCATCACAATGGTCACATCCAGGGCATTCAGGGTTTTGCCCAGGTTGGCGATTTCGTTGTCCACCAGTTTTTTGAGCTGCTTTTCCTTGGACAGCATGTCCAGATCATTGCACAGCACTTTGGAGTAGGGACTCAACTGCTGCATGAGTTCCTTCTGGATGGCCTGCTTGAACTCATTGAAGCCTTCAAATCCCACGGCCTGGGCAAACCGGACAACAGAGGCCTTGCTCACGTTGACCTGCTGGCTTAAGGACGTGACCGAAGCAAAACCAATTTCATGCTTGTTATGGATAACAAAGTCCGCAATCTTCTTATTGGTGAGGGAAAAATGTTTCATCTGGGCCGCAATCCGGTCGATAACCGTGGTATTCTCCCTGCTCTTGCTGTTGCCCATAAGACGTTTCCTGTCCTGTTGGAAATGATGCGCCGAACCGGAACTGAATCATTTGTTCCAGGTTAGTTACCCTTATGAAACAAATTTTTCAACTCTTTTTTCGGATTTCATTGGGGCGTCAGCCCGGCGGCCATCCGGTCCATGTGGTGGTCGCCCTGAACATCCCGGCCCGATTCAATGGCATGGATGGCCTGGATGACCTGTCGGGTCAGGGGGATGGCGATACCGTGCTTTTCCGCCACGGGGATGACGGCTCCCATGATGGTATCCACTTCGGTTTTCCGCCGGTGAACGGCCAGATCCCGCCATACGCCGCTGTGGGTCTTGGTGTGGGGCCGGTTGTGTTCGGCCAGGGCCAAAAGGGAGGCTTGGCCTTGTGCCCGGCCGGCATGGGCTTCAAAGGCGCCCGGATCAAACCCGTTGAAAGATTTCAACGGAATTCCTTCGGCCCGGGCCACGGATACGATCTCCCGGCCCAGTTCAATGAGCAGATCATGCCATTTTTCCATTTCAAACATTTCCGTGATGCCCCGGTTCGAGGTGGCCTCGGCAAAGAGCATGGCCCCGTAGCCGAGCTTACTCCACAGGTATCCATAAATATTGTCCGTGATGATGGCCTCCGGGTTGAAAATCTTCATGTGGGCGTGGATCTCCTGGATGCGGGGCGTCGCCCTGCCGTCCAACTCCCCCACAACGGTGGCGCCCATGCCCCCGAAATGGATAACCCCGGGATCGGCCAGATCGGCACTGAAATTGATAAACGCCCCGATGGTCCGTTCCTTGCCCACCACGGATGCGATTTCATGCTCGTTGAGCCCGTTCTGCCAGGATACCACGTACCCGTCCTCCGCCAGGAAGGGGGCAATCTGCCGGATCGCCCCGGCCGTGTGGATGGATTTGGTGGCCAGGTAGACCCTTTTCAGGGGCCCCTTGACCCGATCCGGCGTAATGATGGCAAGGGCCTGGTTAAAGGCCTCGATCGGGCCGGTGATGGACAGGCCGTTTTCAGCCACGGCATTCACATGGTCCTGGTTGGTGTCCACACAGGTCACCGACAGGCCCTGCCGGGCCCAATAGGCGGCAATGATGCCCCCCATGGCGCCGGTGCCCCAGATGACGTGTTCATTGCGTTGGTCCATTTTGTTTTTCCTTTTATTCGACCCACAGTCCCGTGGGCAGGTTGATCACGGTCCGGGCAATTTTCCATCCGGTGGGAATGCCGGGAATCACTCTTTCCTGCGGATGGCAGGGGCTCTGAAACCAGACCCCGGGTTCCATGCCGAGTTCATCTTCGATCCAGGTGGTGTCGGCCTTGAGCGGTTCCGGCACGATGACCGGGAACCTCAACCAGGTGCAGTAAGCGTCCGGGCCGGGGTGCGATGTGCCATATCCCCTGCCCCGGGCCCAGGTTTCCCATTTGCGGGCGGCCGCCTGTCGCAAGGGGATAAAGGGTTCGAATTTCTGGAGTTGATTCAGTGCCAGTGTCCCGATGGGGCCGGACATTCGGCAGCCGTACATGGGCTCGAAGAGTCCTTTGAACTCCAGGTCGGTCATCTGGGCAATCAGGCTGTGGCCGTATTTCTTCATCGCCCAGTCAAAGCGGCTGACCCGATCCGGGTGGACTTTGGTGTAGTAGCAAAACAAAAGGGTGGTGAGGATATCCCTGATTTTTTCGGTCGGCGGGAATGGTGATTGGTTTTGGATATCAGCCAGCCCCTTCCGGATCGCCGGGTCCGAGGTGGCCGCAAAACCGCCGTGGATGGTATTGATCATCTTGGTCCGTTCGGTCGAGAAAAAAGAGACGTCCCCGAAAGTCCCCAGCTTCCGCCCTTGCAGCCGGCCCCCCAAACCGTGGGCCACGTCTTCGATAATGGTGATGTTGTGTTTGCGGGCCAGGGCCACGATGGCCCGGGTGTCACGGGCCGGAACCCCGAAGGTGTGCTGAAGCAGAACGGCCCGGGTCCTGGGGGTTAGCTTGGCGGCCAGCTGCCGGCTGTCCATGTTGAAGGTCTCTTCTTCGATATCGGCATGGACGCAGGTGGCGCCGTTGTATTCAAAGGCATTGACCACCACCTGGCAGGTCAGGCCGGGCACGATGACTTCGTCGCCCTGGGAAAGATTCAGAGCCCTGGCAATGGCATAGAGGGCCGCTCGCCCCCCCATGAACCCGAAGGCCTGATCCAGGCCCAGCCACGCGGCCAGCCAGTTTTCGGCTTCCCGGACCGGGGCCGGATCATCCCAGGCATCGGGGCTGGCCAGCAGCGCCTCAGCAATGCGGACGTCATCGGGTCCCAGGGTATTGCACATGATGGGCGTGAGTTTTTTTACCCGCGCCATGATCAGTCGGCCCATCCGTTTTCCAGAATGTCCCGGGTCTCTTTGACGGCAATATCCCAGATCTCCTCCATGAGCGCGGCATCCCGCTTTTCCGTCCCCCCGAAGTTGCCGTCCCCGACAAAGGCGCGGACCGCCCGGGGACCTTTCTGACGAAGAATCTCCAGATCCAGAGGCGGCTTTGATTTTTGCGTCTCGTAGGCCACACCGTCCACTTCGGTCCAGGGGAAGTTTTCCATCCATGAGGCGTGGGAGGAGCCCTTTTCCGCAGCCTGGACCCGTTCCCAGGTTCGGGGGGCAGCCCACCAGTTATGGAGCCTCACCCTTGCATCCTCATGGGTCCCGAGCCATTCCTGGGCCAAGCCCCCCGCAAAAGCGTTGCCCCCATGGCCGTTGACAATGAGGATCTTCCGGTGACCGGACTGATAAAGGCTCTCCAGAATATCTTCCACCACTTTGAGATAGGTGCCCATCTTCAGGCTTACGGTTCCCGGGTAGGCTGCAAAATAGGGCGCCACACCGTAGGCCAGAACCGGATAGACCGGCACGCCCAATGGCTCGGCGGCTTCCAAGGCCACCTTCCGCGCCAGGATCATGTCGGTTCCCAGGCTGAGCTTGCCGTGCTGCTCCACGCTGCCAAGCGGCAGGACGGCCCGTTTTTCTTTTTTTATTAAAGATTCAACCATTCCCCATGTCAGGTCTTCGATTTTCATGCCTTTCCCTTCCCTTAAAAAATTTGCCCGAGAGAACCTGAGACACCATGAACCATTTGTTTCATACAAACTATATTTATGAAACATTAATATCAAGATGTTTTTCCAACACCCTGGCCTGGATATTTCACGCGTTCGAGATGTTCATTTGAAGCCATCAGGGGCATCGCTGCACAAATGCTATTGCAAGCCCCGGATAACGCAGGCAATGGGCATCACGGGCGCGCCCGCAGGGTGAAATTTTATCGATGACTTTGGCAATCGATGAAAGGTACAACGTGTCGCCAGGACGGCACGGCGGTCATACACCACCCCATCAGGGCGGCGATGGTGGGCAAGACACGGAATGGCTCACCCTTGGGTCAGACAGGGGATCATCCTTCAGGGGACGAAAGATAATGCCGGCACCGGACCTACGGCCAATGCCGGCATCTTGAAGATTATTGGCCGATCCACTCGGCCACTTTGGCGGGATTTTCCTTGATCCAGCGCTTGGCGGATTCGTAGGGGTCGGCCCCTTCGGCGTTCCAGCCCTGGACCTGGCCGATTTCCGCCAGGGTCCAGTGGAAATTGTCCAGAACCTTGTAAACTTCGGGCTTGTCCGCTTTGAGCCCCTTGCGCACCACGGTGGCAATGTGCTCACTGCCGCCATAAACGCCCTTGGGGTCCTTGAGGTATTTGAGGTCCCAGCGGGCGAACTTCCAGTGGGGGGTCCAGCCCGTGACCACCACCCATTGGTTGTCTTTGATACGGTTGCCCAAGGTGGCGGTCATCATGGCACCGCTGCTGTCCATGAGCTTCATTTTCAAGCCGTAGGTTTCAATGGCTTTTTCGGTTTTGCTCATGATGCCGGCCCCGGGATCGATCCCGATGATCTTGCCGTCGAACTTATTCGCATGGGCATTGAGTTCGTCGATGCTGCTGATGGTCACATACTGGGGCACCACCATGCCGATGCCGGCACCGGCACAGTTCTCGCCCAGGTTCTCGACCTTGTCCGCCACTTTCTCCAGGTAATGGCCGTGGGTCACCGGCAGCCACGCGGTGGTCATGCCGTCCACGTCCCCGGTGGCCAGGGCCTGCCACATGGCGGCAGCGCTGACCGGCGTGATTTCCACATCATAACCGAGCTTTTCCTGCAGAACCGCTTTGACGACGTTGGTGCTCGCCGTGGCACAGGACCATTCCACGTAAACGAGCTCCACCTTGTCCTTACCGGCCAGGGCGGACGGGGTCCAGGTTATGAGACTCAGCATCAGAACAGCCGATAGAATAACTGAAAATTTCTTCACAAAACACTCCTTTATTGAGGTTGAATTAAGGTGCCCGATGGCATTGTCGGTCAGGTTTTGGCTTTATTGCCAACTTTCTGCATGATGCGGTCCAGAATGATGGCCACGATGACGATGCCGATGCCGGCCTCGAAGCCACGCCCCGGCTGAAGGCGCTGGATCGCCTTCCAGACTTCGCCCCCAAGCCCCTTGGCGCCGATCATGGCGGCAATGACCACCATGGAAAGGGCCAGCATGATCGTCTGGTTGATGCCGGCCATGATGGTCGGCATGGCGATGGGCAGTTGGAGCTTGAACAGCTTCTGCCGACGGTTGCAGCCGAAGGCATCCGCCGCCTCCACCAGTTCCTTGGGCGTCTGGCGGATGCCGAGGTCGGTCAGTCGGATCACCGGGGGCATACTGAAAATCACCGTGGAAAAAATCGCCGCCACCGGACCGAGTCCGAAAAAAGGAATCGCCGGAATCAGGTAGACAAAGGCCGGCATGGTCTGCATGAAATCCAGAATCGGGGTAATGATCCGGTGGGCGGTTTCGTTCAGGGCCGCTAAAATGCCCAGCGGCACCCCGGTGCAGACCGCAAAAAGCGTGGCGATCAGCACCAGGGCGATGGTGCTGACGGTGGGGGCCCATAGCCCCATGTTCCAGATCAGCACAAGCCCTGCCAGGGCAAAGAGCGCAATACTTCTCTGACGGCTCAACAGCCAGGCCAGTCCTGCAAAAATCGCAATCAAAACGGGTGGCGGCGGCAGCATCATGAGATTGACCAGCAGGTCAATGCCGTTTTCCGTCAGCCCGGAGAATGCTTTGGTGGCAAATGAAAAATTGGTGACAAAAAAATCGATCAGCGCTTCAATGGCGTCGCCAATCGGGATTTTGTAGGCGTTCATGCGTAAATTTCCTCCGTCGGCGGGGCGTCCTGGCCGCCGTTTTCTTCAATTTGCAGGGTATCGGCAATGGCCCCCAGCAGGGTGGCGCGGTTGACGATGCCCTGCATGCGTTCGTTCTCATCGATCACGGCCACCGGGTCGTTGGACTCGGCCAGGAGGGGAAACAACTCAATGGCCGAGGTGTCGGAACTCACGGTCCGGATATTGGAATCGATAATGCTATCCAGGGTCTTGTCACCGCGTTTCGCCGCCCGCACGGCATTGTCGGCGGTCACGAGACCGACCACCCGTTGGCCCTTGCGGACGAAAATCTTGGTGATGCCGGCCTTCTGCATCTTGCGCAGGGCCGCCTTGGGGCCATCGGTCTTGTAATAGGCCATGATCTCGACCTTTTTCATCACCGATTCGGCATTGATGACCTTGGTCATGTCGACGTCTTCGACAAAGCGCGCCACGTAATCGTCGGCCGGGTTGGTCAGAATTTCTTCGGCCGTGCCCACCTGCACGATGGCGCCGTCCTTCATCAAAACGATGCGGTCGCCGAGTTTGATGGCCTCATCCAAATCGTGGCTGATAAAGACGATGGTCTTCTGCATCTCGTCCTGCAGCGTCAGCAGTTCATCCTGCATGTCGCGGCGGATCAGGGGGTCGAGCGCCGAAAAGGCCTCGTCCATCAGCATGATGTCCGGATCCAGGGCCAGGGCCCGTGCCAACCCCACACGCTGCTGCATCCCGCCGGAAAGTTGGGCCGGCATTTGATCCTCCTGGCCCTTGAGGCCAACCTGCTCCAGAGCCTTGAGCGCCCGTCCGTGACGCTCGGCCGGATCCGTATTCCGGACTTCCAGCCCGAATTCGACATTTTCACAGACGGTCCGGTGCGGAAACAGGGCAAAATTCTGAAACACCATGCCCAGGTGCTGCTGGCGAAAATGGCGCAGAGCGTTTTCATCCAAATCCAGCACGTTTACGCCGTCGATGATGATGTTACCGCTGGTGGGTTCGATCAGCCGATTCAGACAACGCACCAATGTGGACTTGCCGCTGCCGGAAAGCCCCATGATCACGATGATCTCCCCTTCGTTGACCGAAAAAGAGGCGTTGTTGACGGCCACCGTATTGCGGGTCTTGGCGAATATCTTGTCCTTGCCGGCCCCCTCCTTGAGCATCCGCAGGGCGGCTTTCGGTTGGTGACCAAAAATTTTGGTCAGGTTTTCAACCCTTATCTTTTCCATAAATATCCCTCTCCCCGGGCTTTACAAGCCTATGGCAACCCAAGACCAACGATCGGATGGGCCCTCGCAGCAAACAAATGGCCCGTAACCGGGCCAGATGATATTCAAAAAATTATTATTACTTCAAACGAAAAAAATGATCGAAACAGCAATATCAAATCGCCGTTTACGCTTAAATCGTTTGGATTTTGTTAATGTCTGAGAAAACAAAGAGGCAACATTTACTTTGTATTGAAAGCTTTGTCAAGGCGTAAGCGATTTCGTCGACAGCCGTCCGTTTGGTTTTACAGAGGGTCCGACCCGCGGGCTATTAGACACTCAAGTCTACCCGCTGTGCGTTCGGTGCATTCCATTGACAGCCCAGCGCCATCCGCCTAAAAGACCAAAACCATGGATTCCCTTCTTATCGACTGGGGCCTGCCGGCCCTCTTCGGCATCAGTTTCCTGGCCGCCACCGTGCTGCCCATTGCGTCCGAGTGGCTCCTGGCCGCCCTGGTGGCCCGGCAGGTGGATCTGACAGCGGCCGTGGCCGTGGCCACCCTGGGCAACACCCTGGGGGCCGTTACCACCTGGGCCGTGGGGGTTTGGGGGGGCGTGTGGATCATGCGCCGCTGGCTGCGCATCAGCGATGCCGACCGCCGGCGCGCGGAGCAATGGTATGCCAGATGGGGCAGCTGGTCCCTGCTCCTGGCCTGGACGCCCATCGTGGGCGACCCCCTGTGCCTGGTGGGTGGCCTGATGAAGGTGCCCCTGCCGCGCTTCATCATCCTGGTGGCCGCCGGCAAAGCCGCGCGTTACCTGATCGTTGCCTGGGCCACCCGCGGCCTGATGGCGTGAACTGTTGACATTGCCTTAAGCGTCACCAGTATCAGAGCAGTACCAATCCAAATGAAAAAGGAGCTGGCAATGACACCCCCAAAAACTGTTTGGCTGCCGTTCGGACTCCTGACCCTGCTCTGGCTTATTCTCGTCCTCTGGTAGGCCCGTCCGTCTTACCCATCCATCACGAAATTAAAAGATGTCGATTCCCGATGCGGACCGTCTCCAGCCCGGCTTGGTATGCGGCCTGGCGGCATGCGTGGGCGTAGGCCCTGGTGGGCAGGGAATGACCGGCCATGGCGAATTGGGGGTGAAACGCCAGCAGGGCATAGGGAATGGCGGGGTTGATCCCGGCAATGAAGCGCGCCAACTGGTGGATTTCTTCAACATCCACGTAGCCGGGCACCAGCAGGGTCGATGCAATCAGGGGCGGCGGTACAGGCCGTTCCGGAATGCGACGCCCGGCCCGCCGGAAATTGGCAAGCGTCCGCCGGTTGGTCACACCGGTGAGGGCTTTGTGCAGGTTTTCATCCCAGGTTTTGAGGTCGAATTTGACGCCGCCGCCGCTGTCAATGGCCAGGTCCATGATCCGGTCGAGCAGGCCTGGATGCATCGACCCGTTGGTTTCCCAGCAAAAGCGTAGAATGCGGCTATTGGTGTTTGCCCGGGCGATTCGGGCCGCCCGGATGGAAAATGGCAGCTGGGGGGACGGGTCGCCGCCGAAAAAGCAGATGCAGCTTGTACGCCGGTCCACGGCAGCCGCCAGCTCCCGGGCCGAGCGGATTTCCGGCTCGGCGGCACGCTGTTTATGATCCCAGTTCTGGCAGTAGAGGCAGTTGAACGAACAGCCGTGGAAAAAAACGGCCAGATTGCGGTAGCCCCTTTCGGCACCCCGGCAATGGGCATAATCCGGATAGCCTGTGCCAGTACCGCCGGCACAGACCCAGTCGGCCACGCAGTTGGTCGGCAGGGGATCATGATACCAGGACAGCTTGCCGCGGCCGGCCCCGACATGGTCCCGTGCCGGGCCGGGTGTGCGCCGCAGGCCGCAATATCCCACGGCGTTTTTGGCCATGCGGCAGGTATGCACGCAAAGCCTGCAGGACACGCCGGCGGGATCACGGGGTGGATCCGCGGGCAGGGCCAGCCGGCTGCGGATGCGGCCGTGGACGGCCATGGCCGGGGGCAGGGCCTCATCCGGGCGGCGGCGCAGGCAGCGGCAACAAACCCCCAGCGCTTCAGCCACCTTTGCGCCGGACAATCCGCAGACACGACAGATTTGCGATGAACGGACCTCGATGGTCATGGTATTGCCTTGCATCCCTGGGGTGACGATACGGCCCGACGGTCAACAATGCCGCCTTTACATGGGTCGGGAATCGAAAAAGGATCTTTTTATGCAGCGGGTTGGAAAGCGGAATCGACAGAAGGTATCCGGATGCTTAATGTAGATTATACGATCAGCGGCAGTGGTGACTGCCCGCCAAAGATCCTATAAAAGCAGCCAATGCAGCAGCGAGCGCTTAACCGCAAGATAACCATCCCCTCTCATTTGTAACGCCACGCACCGCCCCTTCCCCCCTCTCCCACGATCAGGCCGGTCCCCTTCAGCCCGCGGACATCATCCCTGGCGTATGGGCTAACCGATTCCCAAGGAGGTCCGTCATGACCAAGAAGGCCGATGTCCATAAATGCCCGGATTGCGGTTGCATCATCTCCGTCATGAAAGGCGGCGAAGGTGATTTGAAGTGTTGCGACAAAAGGATGATGGTCGTAACCCCTGATGAAGCTAAGAAGCTCTCCTTCGGCCTGGCCAGACCGGGTACGCCTTAAAGCAGCAGGACCGCATATCCAAAATCATGGAAGGAGGCCCTGTCGGATGCCCTTGTCCGCTGGTGATCCGGGCGCAGGGCAGGGTTTGAACCGGTGATCCAAGACCTCTGCCGGGATTCTTGGCGATCCGGAGGGGGGGTCTTTATGCTGTCACCCCTGCCGCTGCCGAGGTTCGATTTTAACCTAAACCATTGGCAGGATCGGCCGATAACAATCCGACCAGCAGCTTACAGGTGCGCCCTTAGCAGCACTATTTTTCCGGTGGTCCTCCGGAATCCTTTGGAACCGGACCAGGAGCAATGACATGTTCAAACAGCTATCGATAACCGCCATGATCTGGATACTGACAGGTTTGCTTTCGCCTGCCGCGGGCATGGAACGCTTTGAAATCATGACAACCCAGGAGCTTCACCACCTGTTGGCGGAACGGGAGGCCGGGGAACTGGACTTTATCCTGGTCAACACGCTGGATGGCCTCATTTACGAACATCATTCCATTCCGGGCTCGATCAACATACCCTGGAGCCGGGTTCCCGATTTGGCGGATCGTCTGGGAGCCGACCGGGAACGCTTGATCATCACCTATTGCATGGGCTACCGGTGAGTTTTTTCCTACAAGACGGCAGTTGCCGTTAAAAACCTCGGCTATCGCAACATCCGCATCTATAACGGCGGCATCAAGGATTGGCGCAAGTCAGGGCTGCCTTTGGAATCGATCAACCCCCTGCCGGAAATCGATACGGAATTCATCGCGGCCGATACGCTGCAGAAAAAACTGGATGACGCCCTAACTCAGGGATGCGTCGATAGCCATGGCAATCCCATCGTGACGATTCTGGATTTTCGCAACGAAAACCATTTGCGCCCGGACAATCCGCCGCTGCGCATTCGGTCCAATTGCCATACCCAAATACTGCGGTTGGACGATCTTCAGGATCCGGCTGTTCGGGCCGCGATACCCAGAACCGGTCTGGTGGTAACCATCACCGAAACGGGCAATCGCGACGCCTATGTTACGCGCTATCTCAGCCAGTTTGGGTTGACCAACATCAAAGGGCTTCAGTTTGGGATGCGCGGATGGATCAAATTGGACTACCCCACCGAAAACAGCTCGGTTGCCGACTGAACCATGCCCATCAAGTCCCTTAAAAAAACCCTCTATATCCTGATTGCCGCCATTCTGGTCGAGGCGGGTGTCATCGCGCTCGATTATCACTTTCGACACCGTGTCAATCTGTCGGAAGTAACCCACCATGCCATTCTGGATAGCAAGCGCGCCTTTCTGGAAACGATGGCCGAGGAAACCAGGGCCCTGGAGCAAGCCGGCGACGGCCGTACCCTGGTCCGCCATTACCAAACTTTAGGCACCACGGCCCAAAGCCTGGAGCAGGCTCTGGATCCGGACATCTTTGACAGACGTTATCATCTCGTTGTCCAGCTTACCGATCTGGTGCTCGAGCGTCAGCGTCTGCATGACCATTTGAACGGCCTCCTGCCATCATTGACCTCCAGCGTCCGCTACATCCATGAACACCACATCGCCTATCTGAAAAACAGCCTTTCAAGGGGCAAAACAGACCAGGACTATGATACCGAAAAAGATTTCGCGCGCAGTCCGGTAAGATCGGCCCCCGAACTCGACATCATCCAGGCCGCGGTTGCCATCCAGACCAGTATGCTGGATATTTTCGAAACGTTCGCCAAACTCGAACACGGCATTCCGCCCACCGCCATCAGCATGGAATTCGATGAACGAATCCATACGTTCTACCGAATGATCAACACACTCGAAGATTACTCGCTGGATGCCCAGGATGGCTTGCTGGTGGAAGAACTGCTCCTCAACGGACGCACTTTCGAGAACAGTTTTACACGTTTCCTGGATATCGAGCATCGCATTCTCCAGCTTTCAACAGAAAAAGAGACCAACCAGGCCCTCATCATGGGTCAACTGAATACCGCCAAAGAAGACATCGAAACCGCCTACCATAAACTCAAAAAGCAGATCGCCAACCTTCAGAAATTCTCGTTGCTGGTGAACGTTTTCATTCTCGCTTTCCTTCTGTTTTCGGCCCGGCGCATGATCCGGGCCTTCCGCCAGACCATCGGCGAAACCAAGCGGATTCAAAACGACCTGACGTATCAAATACCCGTGCGGCCATCTGACTTTATCGAGTTTCAAACCATATACACGGCATTGAATGCCATGGCCGACACTATCAACCGCCAGGTTGTCAAACTGGAGGAATCCCGCAACCTGTTGGAAGACAGGGTTGCCGAACGCACCAGTGAACTGTCCCAGCTCAACCAAAAGCTGCTCGCCGAGATCCAGGACCGCATCGCCCACGAAGAAAAGCGCCAGGAACTGGAAATCAAGCTCAGCCGCGCCGAGAAAATGGAGGCCATCGGCACGCTGGCCGGCGGCGTTGCCCACGACCTGAACAACATCCTGTCGGGCATTATCAGCTATCCGGAGCTTATTCTCATGGATCTGCCGCCGGATCATCCATTGCGCGACTCGGTGATGACCATTAAATCCTCCGGTGAAAAAGCCGCCGCCATCGTCCAGGACCTGTTAACGCTGGCCCGCCGGGGCATCCCCGTCCATGATCCCGTTGACCTGAACACCCTGGTCTCCCAATTCGTCGACAGTCCGGAATGTAAAAAAATTCTTTTCTATCATCCGGCGGTTCGCATCCAGACCCGATTCGCCTCCGATCTGGGACTGATAAACGGGTCCCAGGTTCATCTTTCCAAAACGATCATGAACCTGGTGTCCAATGCCGCGGAGGCCATGCCGGATGGCGGGGTGATCGACATCACAACGGCCCAGGCCTATATCGACGATACGGTCTGCGGTTATGACGACGTGAACGAGGGGGAATACCTGAAACTCAAGGTCAGTGATACCGGCGAAGGTATCGCGCCGGAGGATATGGAAAAAATTTTTGAGCCCTTCTTCACCAAGAAACAAATGGGACGCTCCGGCACCGGGTTGGGCATGGCCGTCGTCTGGGGCACGGTCAAGGATCACCACGGTTACATCGACGTGGAAAGCACCCCCGGCAAGGGGACGACGTTTACCCTCTACTTCCCCATGAGCCGCAACGGCCACCTCCCTGAAGTCGATAAAACAATCCCGCCGGAGCAGTACCGGGGGCGGGGAGAGCGTGTGCTGGTGATCGATGACGTAAAGGAGCAGCGGGATATTGCCACACAGATCCTATTGCGGCTTGGCTATGAGGTGACGCATGTTCCCAGCGGCGAGGCGGCGGTATCCTATTTACAAAACCATCCGGCCGACATCCTGCTCCTCGACATGATCATGCCGCCGGGCATCGACGGCCTGGCGACCTATCGCCGCATCATTGCCCAGTCCCCCGGCCAGAAAGCCGTCATCGCCAGCGGATTTTCCGAAAACAAATCCGTTGCCGAAGCCCAACGACTGGGTGCCGGGCCGTACATCAAAAAGCCCTATAGCTTTGAACAACTCGGGCTTGTGGTACGCGAGGAATTGGACCGTCCGAGCCACCCGGCATCTTCATGACCGTCGGCATGCGCACACGATGGGCACGCATTCCCTTCTGAGAGCGCGCCCGAGCATGGAAATCATCCCCACGAAACGCTTTACCCTCCTCCCGCCATCATTGCGCTTCCTGCCGTAATTCATTATGCTGAATGGGCATCCACGATATGAAAGGGAACCGTGGCGACGTTTTCCCCCCCCAACCAGGCCATCAGGAAAAGAGAACAACCATGCTATCACAAAATGATATTCGTCAGGCTGCCCATGCCAACGGATTCGAAGATGTAGGATTCACCACCGCCGAACCTTTTGAATCCCATCGTGAATTCCTGCAAGGACGACAGGCCGAATACGGTTGGGCCGCGGCGGTCGGGCTCGAATTGATGCAGGGCACCGATCCCCGGGCCATCATGCCCACCGCCCAAAGCATCATCATCCTGATGGAAGTCTATTTCCGGGAGGCCTACCCCCGTGTGATGGAAGGCCACTTCGGCCGCTGCTATCTGGATGACGACCGGATCACCAAAGATGGGCTGGCCCGTCGCATCAAAGCCTTTCGCAGCCATTTGCGCGACCACGGCATCGATTCCAAAGTGCCTTTCAATCTCCCCCATCGGGTGGCCGCCGCCCGTGCGGGCATGGGCACGTTCGGCAAAAACTGCCTGTTCTACTCCAATCGCGTCGCCCGCCACAGCTCGTGGGTCCTGCCCATCGCGGTGGTGGTGGACCATCCCTTTACCCCGGGTACGCCCACGATCGAAATGGGGTGCCCGGACTGGTGCCGCAACGCCTGCATCGCCGCCTGCCCCACCCGGGCCCTGAAGGGCGACGGCACCATCGATCCGCGTCGGTGCATTTCCTTCCTGACCTATTTCGGCGAAGGGCTGACGCCGAGGGACCTGAGAGAACCCATGGGGCTATACATCTACGGCTGCGACCGCTGCCAGAACGTGTGCCCGCGCAATGCGGCCTGGCTGGCCGCCGATCTTCCCCTGAACCAGAAGGTTGTTCAAAAAACGCCCGATTTCGATCTGGCGGCGCTGCTGGCCATGGATGCGCCCTATTTCGAAAACCGTGTGTGGCCGCACATGTTCTACATGGCAACGGATGACCTGTGGCGCTGGAAGATGAACGTGGCCCGGGCCATGGGGAACACCCGGGACCGCCGCTACGTACCCGAGCTGGCCCGGGCCCTGGAATCGAGCGGTGACGATCGCGTCCGGGCCATGGCCGCCTGGGCCCTCGGCCGTGTCGGTGGTGAGACGGCGAGGCAGGCCCTTCAGGGATTCAAGGTGAATAAGAACGAATTGCTGCAGGAGGAAGTCAGGCTGGCCATTGAAGCCGCCGCTGATGCCGGTTCCCGGTGAAGGCCCCAGCCCTTCCGCGTGTCATAACGGCCGAACGATCACGTCAACGCGGCAGTGATATCTTTAGCCGCGCGGCCCAGAAGGAGGGTGTCCATACCGACGGCAATCAAGGCATAGCCCTGATCGATATAGGGTTTCACGGCGTCCGCGGTGGCGCCGAATATCCCGAGCGGCATGTTGTGCTGTTTGGCACCTGCCGTAATCCTATCAATCGCTTTTTGGACATCGGCATCGCCCGGCTGCCCCATCTTCCCCATGCTCGCCGCGAGGTCATAGGGCCCGACGAAAATGCCATCGACCCCCGCTACGTCAAGGATCGCCGGCAGGTTTTCCAGGGCATCGACGTGCTCGATCTGGATGACCACAACGACCTCATCGTTGGCCGCTGCCATGTAGTCCTGGAATCGATCGCCGTATCCGTGGGCCCGCGCAATGCCGACACTCCGCAACCCATCGGGGGGATATTGGCAGCGGCCAACGGCCTGTTCCGCTTCTTCGGCCGTACGCACCTGGGGCACGATGATTCCCGCGGCACCGATATCCAGCGCCTTTTTGATCCAGATTTCATCATTGAGGGGGACACGCACCAGACAGGGAACCTGGGGGGCGGCGGCCTGCAGAATGGCCTGCGCATCCCGGATGCCCATGGCCCCGTGTTCCAGGTCGATAAATAACCAGCTGAACCCGGCCCCGCAGAGAACTTCGGCGATTTCCGGTGATGGAAGGGTTTGGATGGTCCCAATGAGCAGATCTTGCCGGTTGATTCTGGTTTTGAATGTTGCCTTCATGTTTTTACTTTCCTGCCGACACAATCCATTTAATTTTTGATGGGGATGACGGCTTTGCAGTCAGATTTCCAGCCGCCAGCAGCGATGGATGGTTTTATGTTTGCACCGGTAGTCTTCCGGAATGGTGCGGGCGGTGATTTCCGCAGCCTGGGAGAATGCGAAACCTTCCAGGCGGAGTTCGAACCCCTGGTGGTTGGTGGAAAAAATCAGGGTGCCCCCCGGGCGCATCACTTGGAGGACCGCGGCCAGAAGGCGGGGATGGTCCCGGGCGATATCGAAATCGCGGTTTCCCGCACGATCGGAGGAATAGGACGGCGGATCCACCACCGCCAGGTCGAAGGTGCGGCCGGCCGCGCGGGCGTCTTCCAAATACGCCAGGGTGCCGGATTGCACCAACGGGTGGCCTTCTTCGGGAATCGCGTTAAGGCCCATGTTCTGGCGGGCCCAGTCAAGGGCTGTCCGGGAGCGGTCCACCGAAACCGTCGTGCGGGCCCCGCCGCGGGCCGCATAACAGGAAAACGTGCCGGTGTAGCAGTAGAGATTCAGGAAATCCCGGCCGGCCGCCATATCGCGCACCATCTGGCGGGTATTGCGGTGATCGGAAAAAAGACCGGTGTCCACGTAATCGTTGAGATTCACCTGGAACGTGAAATCTCTCTCCTTCACCGCGATCTTCTGATCGGTGCGGGCCAGGCGTTCGTAGCGTTTGCCATCCTGCTTTCCCGTCTGGCGATTTTTCAGGTGCACCTTGTCCGCCGGCACCGCCAAACCACGCGCCACCGCTGCCCCCATGATGGGCAGCCACTCCGGAACCGACTGCCGGCGTACATATTCGGCCACCACCAGGTGCCCCGCGTACCAGTCCACCGCCGCCCGAATCTCCGGAATATCACCGTCGTAGAGCCGGAAGACGTCGATGTCTTCGCGTGCAAACCGTTTGTGCAGGTGCTTGAAGCGTTTCTTCACCCGGTTGGCCAGCATCTCGCCCTGCCGCTCGAACCGCTCCTGTTGTCTTCCGTCCAGCATAACCGTTCCTGATGTGTTATGGACTATTTTTATGAAAAGGCCTTCCTTGCAGGCGATAGAAGTGATTTTAAAAATTGGATTTTGATTTCAGGTCAAGGCGGAAGCTGATTTCAAGCCGGAGGAATACATTCGTATTTCGAGGACTTGGAATTAGCTTCCAACGCAGAGATGGAATCAAAAGACTTTTTTAAAACACTTCTACCAGCTGCCGGATGCGCCGCCCCCCCCCGAACTGCCGCCCCCGCCGGAAAAACCCCCGCCCCCTGAAAAACCACCGCTGGAGGAACGCCACGATCCGCCGCCGGAGGTCAGGGTCCAGCCTCCGATGGAGGCCCGGCCCTTGCGTTTGAGATCTTTTTTAGCCTTGCCGTACCACGGGCGCCGGGAGACAATCACCTTGGCCACCGGGAAGCAGACCAGGTAAAGCGCCAACAGCATGAAGGCCCCGGTGGTGCCCACCACCACGATGGGAAACATGGCCCAGAATGGGATCAGGAAAAAGTAGAGAAACCATCCCATGCCCGGGGTGACCACCCCCAGAACGGTAAAAAGGCCGATAATGCCGAAAATAAAGGCGCCGATCAGGATGCGCTCGACAATGCCGAGATCCGGCCCCTGGAAAAAGGTGTCCCGGCTTTTGGCGCCGCCGGCCGCCGCCTGGGGCACCGGGGCATCCGCGTCCTGCAGTTGGCCCAGGACGGCGGAAACCCCCTGTTCGATGCCGCCGTCAAAATCGCCGGCCTTGAACCGCGGGGCCATGACATTGCGAATGATCCGGCCCGCCTCCAGATCGGTGAGGCTGCCCTCCAGGCCGTATCCCACCTCGATGCGCATACGGCGGTCCTGGGGGGCGATCACCAGCAGCACACCGTTGTCTCTATCCCGCTGGCCCAACTGCCAGGCCTCGAAAACGCGCAGGGCGAAATCTTCGATACTCTCTCCGCCCAGCGAGGGAATCGTCAGCACCGCCACCTGATCGGTCGTGCGGTCTTCGTGGGCTTCCAGCATGTCGCCGAGGCGGCTGCGAACCTCCGAACTGATGATTTCGGCGTCGTCGGTGACCCGCCCCTGGAGATAGGGCACCTCGGCGGCATGAAGGGGGGCGGTCCCCCATCCCCCGGCCAGCGCGACAAGGGTGAGAAAAACAGTCCATCCCCTAATCATCTCCACCCCCCTTCTCCTGGACCAGAGCATCGGGGATGCGGTCCGTATCCTCGGCCGGCGGAGCAAATCCAGCCGTTTGAAGACTCGCCTCCAGAGCCCCCACCCCCAATGAAAGCGCCCTTTTACGATTTCCCCGCTTCAATTCGGAAGTCATGGAAGCCATCACGGTCTGGAGCGCCCCGGCCGGCAGTCGGCCGTCCACGCCGCTGTCGGGCAGGATGACAACCTGATGCTCGAAAAGCCCGATCACGAGCAGTATGCCGGTGCGGTTCGGCAGGGCAAAGAGTTCATTTTCCAAAAAATAAGCCTGGGCATATTGACGCATCTCCCCTTCGGCACGGGCCTTGTCCAGAAAAAGGCGGGCCCCGCCGGGCCAGACCACGGTCAGGAGCGCCATGATCGTCCCGGTCCCCAGGATCACCATGGCATGCACCAATGTACTGTAAGTCGACAGCCAATCCGGGCGTGCCAGGGTGGGGAGCAGGATCACGAGGGCACTCAGGGCAGCCCCGAGGGCAAAGGCTTTCCAGGGAATTTCAGGGTAATTATCACATTTTTCCACCACGACCGCCACCAGCTCGACACCCGTATTTTTTTCGAGCTGACGGATACGCGCATTCAACTGCCGGGCATCTTCTTCGGAAAAGTACATGGTCATATCCACGGTTGAAGTAAGGTTTGCGTCGCCCTTTCAGCTTGACGCTTTGCGCTTGGCCCTTTTTTCATACCAGCGTTCAAGCGTCAAGCGTCCCGTCGGTGCCCGCCTTCCGGCCGGATAGCCCACCCTTCCGGACAACGGCAGATCAGGCGGCCGTTCTTGACGCCCAATGTCTCGGAGAGGTATTAAGGAACCTCAGGAACGCTAACGCGTGAAATATCCGGGCTCAACGGAGGAAGCCGTTGGATTATCTCAACAGCATCCATACGATCCGCACGCTGCTGAAAGGGGCCGACTATATCGGCATCAAGGCGGTGGAAGCCGATTGTGACCTGGAGACGTTTCTGGTGACGATCTTTTCCTACCGTCCCGGGATCATCCGCATGCTCTACCGCATACGTGCGCCGCTGGTGCGCTTGCTGGGCTTTCACCAGGATCCTCTCCCGGCCATGGCGGATTGGATACCGGATGACTTCCCCATGCTCTCCTGTGGCAACATCTGGTTTTTTACGGTCGCCCGGGTGCGGGCCGACCGCTACTGGATCGCCGGCTGCCCGCGGGACCGTCATCTGGACGCGGATCTGGCCGTAGTGGCCCAACCCCTGGGCGACGGCCGCAAGCGCTTCTACATCATTACGGCGGTCCGCTACAAGCATTGGACCGGACCGGTCTACTTCAACATGATCCGACTGTTCAACCTGCTCCTGGTCAACCGCATGGCCCGCTTCGCCACGCGCACAACCGCCTTGCGCAAGCCCTGAAGACGCTCACAAAATCCAATTCGGCCGGTCCGCCAACCATTCCCGGATCCTATCCTCCAGCCCGTCTTCAAGGTCCTCGACCAGGTAGAACCGGGGGTGCAGCAGATCATCCTCCGGTGTTACGACCCCTTCCTGCACCGCAAGTCGGGCCAGCGAGGTATGGGGATAAATTCGTATACCCACGGTAACTTTGACGGCGTCCAGGTCGAGCGCGTCGGTGAACGCCAGGCTCCGGTGCACGGTCTCCCGGGTTTCTCCGGGTCCTCCCAAGAGCAGGAACCCCATGCGCCGAATGCCGTGCTCGGCCAGCAGGCGGCTGGAGCGGACGATATCATCCGTTGCGAAGCGCTTGTTCATCGCATCCAGAATCGTCTGGCACCCGCTTTCAAACCCCAGGGAGACTTCCCGGCACCCGGCCGCGGCCATGGCCTGAACCAGGTCCCGATCCACCTGCCCGGGATAGAGAATGCAACGCCAGTGAATATCCAGCCGGGCCGCGGCGATCCGCGCGCAAAGCGTGCGGGCATAGCCGACGGGGAGGTTGAAGATGTTGTCCACGAAAAAAAACCGACGAAATCCGGCCCGGCGCCACCGGGAGAGGGCCGCCACCACCGCATCCGGGGAGCGCTTGCGTATAAGCCGACCCTCAATGGCGGCGGTGGAACAGTAGCTGCACGCCAAGGGGCATCCCCTGCGGGTCTGGATGGGCAGGTAAAAGTTCGGGTCGGCCGCCAGGCGGGTATCGAAACGCTCCGGACCGGGCAGTGGCATCCGGTCGAGATGGCGCTCATAAACCCGCGGGGCCTGCGCCCCCCCGGCGCGCAGATAGAGGCCGGGTACCGATGCCAGCGATCCGCCGGATTGCAGCCGGTCCACCAGGATAGCCATGGCGTTTTCCCCTTCGCCCTGGATGCCCATGTCGGCCTGGGTGTAGTCCAGCACGCTTTGCGGGAAAATACTGTAGCCGGCCCCGCCCAAAACCACGGGAACTTTGGCATGCCGCCGGCAGAACCCCACCACTTTCCGGGCCTCCTCCAGCAGAAAACGGGGCCGCACCCGCGCCTGATCGTCGATGTTGCGTATGGAAATCCCGATAAGATCGGGCTGCGGCCGGGTGAGGGCCTCGGAAAGGATCGGCTGCCAGTTCTCCACGGCCATCAAATCCAGAAAGGCAACCGCGTGGCCGGCCGCATCGAGGGCGGCCGCGATACTGCCCAGCCCCATGGGCGGGGTGGGCATGTTGATGGTTTCCGTATTGGCCGAGATCAAAAGGACGTGCATCGATCCCCTCCCACACGCGCAGCGCTGCGCTCACCTCATCATGGGGTTTCGACTTCAAAGGCCGGGGTTTCCACGACCGCCGGCATAGCTTCCCACCGGGGGCTGCAAAAACGAGCGCGGACAGCATAGCGACCGGGCGGCATATTCGACGGCAACCGCCAGCGAACGGCCGCCATCTGGTCGATATCGGCAAATTGCGGGCAATCGCCTTCGACAGAAATCGCAAAGGTCGGCCTGAGGGTGATCGGCTTGCCGGCGCTGCCGTCCAAGGATCGGCTTTCCAGGGAAAAAACCGGACTCACCCCGATGGGAAAGGCCGTCATGCGGATAAAGCGCAACAAGAGGGTGTCGCCCGGCCGATAGACATCAAAATCCGTCACGATACCGATCAATTTGTTGTCATCCGAAATCCCGGTGCCTACCCCCGATGTCGTTTCATCCCAGTAGCGGGCCGGCCCCACATCCACGTGCACGGTGCGGCCGTGATAATAGCCCGTCCCCCCGAAGCCGAGGGATTTGACCGTCTGCCAGACCTTTTCGGAAGGAACCCCGGCCATGACAAAATCGGCCGCCATACCGTATTGGTGCAGACTGGCCTTGGCCGCCAGGCCGCCCCGGGCGCGCACGCCGGTGTTGTAGGCCGGGCTGCGGTAGCCCGATGTAATCGTAATCAGGGCACCCGGCCCCAGGCGGTCTTCCAGAAAATCGAGATAGGCGATCAGGCGCAGGGAGACCCTGGGGAAGGCAGGGTCATAAGGCGCACCGAAAACACGATGAATGGCGGCCAGCGCCGATGGGTCGTACCCCCCTCCGGAACGCCAATAGACCCCGTCGAACACCTGCCCGTTCTTTTCGCCGAGCATTCGCAACCGGCCGTCGCCGCTGTGGAAAAACCGTGATTCACCCGCGACAGCGCCCAGGGGCACCAGTACGGCCAGCAGGCCTATCATCAGGATGCTAAGAGGTTGTTTCATTGCATACCACCGAGACGGTAGGATCCATCGTCATTGAAGCGCTAATGTCGTCGAGGGTCAAAAGGCTTGCGGGAAGCCAGTTTAAAAGGGACCGATTCAGAAATGAGGATTTTTTGTTCTGATCAAGGCCGCACAAAGGTTTTAGGCTGCGGAGAACGCTGATCAGGGCAAAAAAGACCATTTCTGAACGGGCACTACTTGAAGCGGGAGACGGCCTTCTTCAACCCCTCGCTGAAGGCCTGCCAGGCCTTCTCGGTGCCATCGCGAACATCGTCCCAGGCATCTTCGGCCCCATCCTTGAATTCATCCCAGGCATTTTCACCGGCGACTTCCAGATCGATGATTTTCTCCTTCATGGCCTGTCGCAGGCGCCCCAGCTCCTCCCATTCCTTTTCGATCTTCTCCCTGGCTTCAGCCGAGACTTTCTGGGTCATGGCCTCCAGTTTGTTGCGCTCGATGTTCCAGCGGTAGTTCAGGTCGTCGTACTGCGCTTTCATTTTCTTCAGGTATTCGTCCTTGTTCAATGCCATGCGCGCATCCTCCTTGGTCATCCGGTTGCATGGATATCATGGACCATACGATACATGTGCCAATGGATTCTTTTGTTTCGGGTTTCTTATTGTCCCGCGTCGAGCATCGGCGGGGCGGACGGATCAAGGCGTTGGCGCTTCCGCCAGCGCAACCACCTCGGCGGCGGTCACCCGGATCAATTCCCGGGATGTCAGGCGCATCATGGCGTCGATATTGCCGCCACCACCGTAAAGGGTATCCAGGGCCGTCACGGCGGGGTCCACCAGGGTGCGTAACCGTTGCCGGTGTCCGAAGGGGGGCATGCTGCCCACCACAAAGCCGGTGATCTCCAAGGCTTGATCAGCCGTGGCAAATTTGACTTTCTTGCGCCCCAGGCCCAGAAGGGCCGCCAGTTTTTTACGGTCCACCCGGGCCAGACCGTTGTTGATGACCAGGAGGGGATCGCCGTCGGCCATAAACACGAGGGATTTGATGATCTGGTCGGTTTCGACCCCCAGTTCCCGGGCGGCATCGCTGACGGTTGGGGTGTGGCCGTCCATCGGCAGAATAGTCGCTGCGATGCGGTTGGCTTCGATAAAGGTTTGAAGGTCTGCGCTGGAAAAAGACGTCATGGTTCGCCTCCGCGGAACGGATCGTGGTTGCCGGTTTTGTCGGTGCAGTATACCAGAGCCCGGACCGAAGCGGTACCTTTAACGTCAAAATCAGCCGTTATGGTTTTAGATCCTTACGACAATACTTGCAGGGCCTTGATCAGTCGCGTGACCTCATTCTCGGTATTGTAGTGCACCAGGCTCACGCGGACCACGCCCGCTGTCTCCGGATCGTCGATCCCCAACGCCTCCAGGCAGCGCAAGGCATAGAAGTGCCCATGGCGTACAGCGATCTTTTGATCCGCCAGGCGGCGCGTTATGTCCGCCGGTGACCTGTCGCGTTGGACGAAAGAAATCGTGGCCGCCCGCCGACCCGTTTCCGCCGCCGGGCATCCGATAATCCGCACCCCCGGCATGCGGCCCAGTGCGCCGAGCACCCGGTTGGCGAGATGGGTTTCATGATGGGCAAAAAGCTCGAATACCCGGCGGGCCCTGGCGTGGAAAACCGCATCGGTTTCACCGAAGTGATGATTGTACAGGGTGTCCAGGTATTCAGCGATCCCCGCCAGGGCGGCGATCTCGGCATGCAGCGGGCCGGCAGGGTTCAGGCGGTAATGGGCCTGGTCGTCGTTGAAATAATGCCCCTGGGGCCGGAGTTGCGTCATCACCTCGGGGCGCCCCCACATCACCCCCACGTGGGTGCCGAACGTTTTGTAGGCGCTGAACAGGTAGATATCGAGTTTGGTGGACCGCACGTCCAAAAGCTGATGGGGGGCAAAGGAAACCCCGTCGCCGATGGTATGGGCCCCCACCTCGCGGGCCACGTCGCAGATGGCGTCGACATCGTTCATGGTGCCGACGATGTTGGAACACAAGGTGAAACATACCCATCGCGTGCGGGCATTGACCAGGCGCCGGAGGTCTTCGATGTTCAATTCCCCGCTATCCGGATCGATTCCCCACTCGCGGATCCGGATACCGAATTCCGCCAGCCGTCGCCAGCAGCCGATATTGGCTTCGTGATCCTGATTGGTGACAACGATTTCATCTCCCGGCTGCAACAGGGGACGGATGGCCTGGGCCAGCACGTAGCAGTTCATGGTGGTGGACGGCCCCAGGGTCACATCCGCCGCATCGGCATTGAGCAGGCCGGCCATGGCACGGTAGCCGGCATCCATGGCCTCCCCGGCTGCGCGGGAGGCGGGGAAAGGGCCGTAGGGCTGCACCTTGGTGTATTCGAAAAAATGGGTCAGGCGATCGACCACCTGACGCGGCACATAGGACCCGCCGGCGTTCTCCAGAAAGGCCCAGGGAGCGGTTTCAGGGGCCTGGAAAACCGGATATTGGCGGCGCACAAAGTCAATAGCAAAAGACATATAGCATTCCTCCGGATGGATTCGGGCGTGTTGGGCCGCTTGCGGGGCGAAAACGCCAAACCGTCTTCTGGCCGGGGCGGAACAGCATCGATTGGGAAAAGGGTGCCATCGTCAGACAAGAAATGCCGCCACGCGGCCAAGACCGCCATCGGGCGTCAGATGGGGCTTTGAATCCACTTCAGTATATATCCGGGCCCGGAGGACCCGGCTTTGGGTTCCCCCCTGGAAGGCGGGGGCTCCAATCACGAGAAACAATAGGCGTCAGAAGACAGAATTCAGGAGCCAGAGGGATTTTGATGTCGCTTCGCTCCGTCTTTTGAAAAAAATCGAAGGAGCCGAAGGCGAAAACCTTATTCTGAATTCTGGATTCTGGCTCCTGAATTCCTATACGACGATTACGGCGGAGCCAATTATCTCTGACCTGGCCCAGAGGACCAGGTTTTCTGGACCAAATAGACACGTCATGGTGAGCGTGGTCCTAACTGTTATCAGGTTGGGCGCTTCATTGCAATGGCGGCCCGGGAGTCCAACCAGGGAAGGATTTGACATGCCGGTGGCGATTGCCTAAATTGCACCATTTCCAATTCCGGCCGATGCCTGAAAAGAGTGCCGGTTCAATCGCCTCAGCAAAGGAATTTCGATGGAAATTTATCGCAACTGGTTTCTGGCCAGCCGCCCCTGGTCCTTTACCATGACAGCCATATCGGTCAGTGTCGGCAGTGCCCTGGCCGCCCTAGATGGTCCCTTTGACGTGCTGCTGGGCCTGCTGGCGCTCCTGAGCGCCGTTTTGCTGCATGCCGCCACCAACCTGATCAACGATTATTATGATGTGGTCAACGGTGTCGATACGGTCAAGGCGGCCACGGCCCAGTATCGTCCGCACCCCCTGGTGGAGGGCCGACTGCCCCTGGAACAGGTTCGCTGGGCGGCCTACGGCCTGTTCGGTTTGGCCGCCGCCATCGGCATCTATCTGACGCTGGTTTGCGGATGGGTCGTGCTGGGAATCGGTTTGGCGGGGCTTCTGGCCGGCCTGACCTATACAGCCCCGCCCCTCAAATACAAATACGTGGCGCTGGGGGAGGTGTCGGTATTTCTCATGTGGGGTCCGTTCATGGTGGAGGGGGCCTATTTCGTGCAGCGCCAGAGCCTGAGCCTCCAGGCCCTCTGGGTGTCGTTGCCTTTCGGCGTGCTGGTGGCCCTGGTTCTCCTGGCCAACAACATCCGTGACATCGATCACGACCGTCAGCGCGGTATCCGCACCCTGGCTATCCTGCTGGGACGCCGCATGGGTCTGCAAACCTATCTGGCCCTGGTGGTCCTGGCCTATGCCGGTATTCTGGCCCTGGCCCTTGCCGGTGTGCTGACCCTCTGGGGCCTGATCATTTTCATCTCCCTGCCCCTGGCCATCAAATTACTCCGCCAGATGACCCGGGCCATTCCGGCCAATGCCGACGCCATGACCGCCAAGCTGGACACGGCTTTCGGCCTGCTGCTGGTGGCCGCCTTGATTCTCGAGGGGGTCGTCGGATGAAAGACCAACGGGTAAATCCCACGGCGATATGGGGTACGGTCGGCCTGGCGGCAATTCTCTGGTTTGTCACTTTTTTCCTGACCTGGTCCAATTTCTGGATCAAGATCAGCTGCTCGGCCGCCCTGCTGGCCCTGCTGGCCTTCCGCCTGCAACCCGACTACCGCGGCCAGTTGGGGCTGGACCGCCAAGCCCTTCTCCGGGGATTTTTATCGGCGGTGGCACTTTACGGCATTTTCTGGCTGGGCAAAATCATCGCCACGGCCATCTTTCCCTTTGCCGCACACCAGATCGGCGCCATCTACGGCAAGGGCGCCCATGTCCCCCTGCCTGTGGTCTTTGCCCTCCTGCTGTTGATCACGGGCCCCTGCGAGGAAATCTACTGGCGGGGGTTCCTGCAACGGCAGTTGATGCTGCGCTACGGCCACTGGCGCGGCTGGCTGCTGGGCACGGTCATCTATGCCGGCGTCCACATCTGGTCTTTCAATTTCATGCTCATCGGCGCCGCCGCCGTGGCCGGCGCCTTCTGGGGCCTGCTCTACTGGCGCTGGCAGCATCTGGCACCGGTGGTCGTCTCCCATTCTCTCTGGAGTGCGTTTATCTTTGCCGTGGCGCCGGTCCCCTGACACCCCAGGCTCACAGGGCCGCTTCCGGGAAGGGCTACCAGTTTTCCGCCAGCAGTTCAAAATAAGCGCGGGGCTTGACGCAGGCGGGGCATTTTTCCGGCGCGTTCCTGCCGGTGTGCAGATAACCGCAGTTGCGGCAGCGCCATACGGTTTCCTGGTCCCGGGCAAACACTCGATCCGCCATAAGATTGGCAGCCAACGCCCGATAGCGTTTTTCGTGCTGCTTTTCGGAAACGCTTATGGCCTCCCAGGTATCCGCGGCCCTCGCAAAGCCTTCCTCACGGGCCGTGCGGGCAAACCCGGGGTAGAGCTCACTGTGTTCAAAGCGCTCGCCGTCGGCCGCCGCCACGAGGTTGTCGTAGGTGGTGCCGATGACACCGGCCGGATAGCTGCCGGTAATTTCCAGTTCGCCCCCATTGAAGAACTTGAAAAACCGCAGGGCGTGTTCACACTCATGATCCGCGGTTTCTTCGAAGATGGCGGCAATCTGCCGGAACCCCTCCTCCGCCGCCCGGCGGGCAAAATAGGTATAGCGATTGCGCGCCTGGGACTCACCGGCAAAGGATGCCAGCAGGTTACGTGCCGTTTGACTGTCACGAAATTTGGCCATTACGATCCTCCTGGAACGGGCGTGGAAAGTCGTGGATCTCCCTCCCAAAAGCGGAGGGCCTAAGTTAACGCCTTTGATTGGATATAGAAGGGGTTTGTTGTTTTTGGTTGTCCCTTTGTCCCGCGCCGAGCATCGGCGGGGCGGACGGATTAAAGCACGCGGACTGTCTGAGCCCGCCGTAGCCCAAGCGCAGGCGGGTGAGTTTCCGCGTGCTCCGGCCGCACCGACGACGCGCAGGATGAAGCGGGGCACGGGCGGTTGAAGCCTGTCACGCCGTTTTCATGAAAGGCGTGATTGATTCCTTTTCTTTTCCGGAAAAGAAAAGGAATAAAGAATTGAATTTCTCTGGATGGGTCAAATTTCTCCGGCCCCTCTTCACAGGTAGCGCGTCACAACCAGAACGAATAACGTATCGGTATTAATATACATACGACCGGCAGACCGCGCCCGCGTCCGACGCGCGGGGGATTTCAGGACCACGGCGGGCAGGAATCAGGACAACGTCGGGCAGGTCCGCCGGCCGCAACGATGGAATCTTCACCCGTCATTCTTCAATGATGATCGCATCCGCCCCGCACTCCTGGGCGGCCTGCCGCACGACGGCTTCATATTTTTCCGGTATCACGTCGAACTGGACCACGGACAAAAGCTGATCTTCATCGTAGGCGAAGACTTCCGGGCAGAGTTTGTTGCAGTTGCGATCGCCCATACACTGTTCGGTAACGCGTGCTTTCATGACGGCCTCCTTTTCTGGTCCCACGGACCGGTTGGGGAATGTGTTGGTCTACCGCATCGAACCATCGGCAGCCGCGGGTCTAACCCTTTGGAAGCCCACTCCGGGGGGCTTCCATGCGACCCGGTTGATGGTTGATGCCCGACACCACGAACCGAATACAATCCAAGGCAATGAACACAATGTCTATCGTGCATGCGCGGCAACAGTCACATTGGGGACGGACCGCTTGCGGGTCCGTGCCAGCCCATGCTGCGGCATCGCTCCGGACCTTGTTATTTCACCGTAAATGGCCATATTAACTTTATAAGAGGTCAATCACCCATCATGCTCCATGAACCGCGGCCACGGCCGCAAAAAGGAGGATGCCATGACCTTGCAAAAAATTCTCTGGCCCACCGATTTCTCCGACCGCGCCAAACAAGCCCTCGATTATGTCCGATCCCTGACCCGCAAGTACGAAGCGGAAATTCACGTTCTCTACGTCATCGACAATCCCCTCCTGAACCATCCGGAGTGGTACGGCGATTTCGAAGCGGACCACATCGAAAAAATGCTGGCCTGGCAAAACCAAAAAGCCAAACAGCGGTTGGATCGCATTTGCAGTGAGCAGCTTGAGGGATGTCCCTATTATGTCCGCCATATCGCCATCGGTGATCCGGCCCAGGAAATCCTCAAGCTGGTCGCCAAAGAAAACATCGACATGGTGGTCATGTCCACCCGGGGGGCCAAGGCCCATTTTCGCTTCGGCAGCATCGCCGAAAAAGTGGTCAAAAATGCCACTGTACCCGTGGTGACCATTCCGCCGGCCAAAGAAACGGCTCCCGCGGCATAGAGGCATGCGCGCAGCCCGGCGAAGCGGCCCTTCCCCGGACGGAATCAGGCGTCCCAGCCACCCTGTTGCCGCAACAGTTCGATCCGCTCGGCGGCCAGCGTTTGGATCGCCAGCTTGTCCACCTTGGTGCTGCGGGTGATGGGAAATTCCTCCGTGACCGGCCATAGCGCCACATGCTGGGGCCGCTTGTAGGAGGCGATCTTGCGGCAATGGGTCAAGACCGCCTCCGGGGTGAGGTCAACCCCGGCCTCGGGCCGCACAAAGGCAAAAACCCCCTCATCGAACAACCGGTGTTGCATGCCCACCACGGCCACCATATCCACCCCCGGCAGTTCGGCGATATGGTTTTCGATCTCGTCGGGAAAGACGTTGTAGCCCTTCTGCTTGATCATGAACTTGCGCCGACCCGAAAGATAAAGCGCCCGGTAGGCGCCCATGTCCTTGAAGCATCCCAGGTCACCGGTGTAGAGAATCCCCTCCCGGGAAATCGCTTTGGCGGTTTCGTCGGGCATGTTGTAATAGCCCAGAAAAACAATGGGGGGATGGTAGCAAATTTCCCCCACTTCGCCATCCGGCAATTCCGGCCCGGCCTGGCCATCCGGTTGCATGGGGCCGCGGATGGAGACCTCGGCCAGATCCGGATAGGCTTCTCCCACCTGCCCCACCATTTCCTCGATGGCAATGCCCCGGGGGGTAAAGGTGGCAAATCCGGCGTTTTCGGTCATGCCGATCCCGGTGCCGAAATGAGGCGCCATCCGGGATAGTTTGTTCAGAAAGGGGATGTCCACCGCCGAGCCGCCGTAGACCACGAACGCCAGGCTGCTCAGGTCATAGCGGTCGTAGTCGGGATGCTGCCAGAGCATGCGGTACTGGGTGGGAATCTGGCCCAAGGCGTTGACCCGATGGCGCGCGATGGCTTCCAGGGTCAGTTTCACGTCAAAGATGCGCAGCAGCACGGTCGTGCCCCCCATGAACATGGTGGACATAAAGCATTCGGTGACGCAGCCCACATGGCTGGGGGGCAGATTGATGAGAATGCGGGGATCCTCCAGGGGATGCATGCCCCGGGCGAGAACCTCGTTCTGGACGATGATATTGGCATGGCTCAGCATGGCGGGCTTGGGCTCGCCGGTGGTGCCCGTGGTGTAGATGATCAGGGCCGGCGTGTTGGGGGTTATGTCGGCATAAGCCTTTTCCAGATGACGCGTGACAAGGTCTTTCACCTTCAGCCAGACCAGTCGTTTTTTGTCCATCAGCTGGGTGATGCCCACCGCTCCCGGCAGGATGTCCCCCGGCTGGGGATCGGCCGTGAACTGCACCAGCCAGTCGACACCGTCACACTGTTCCCGCACCGCCTTTCCGGCCGTGCGGAAATCCCGCACCGGGGTTTCCCCCAGAAAGAAAAAGGCCTTGGGGGCGATCTTGTTGACGTCCCGCACCACTTCGGCATCCTGGAGGCGCACGTCCAGAGGCGCCAGGATGGCCCCGATTTTGAAACAGGCATACATGAGCGCCATGTGCTCCGGCACCAGAACGAGCTGGGTGGCCACCCGGTCGCCGTTGCCAATGCCCATATCCAGAAGCCGCAGGGCAAAAAAGTCGATCAGGCTGTCAAACTGCTTATAGGAAAGGGTTTTGCCGTCTTCATGCTGGATCATGGCCGGATGGTTGGGTTTTTCCCGGGCCCAGTGACGGATGTAATCATTGAGGCGCGGGAGGCGAATAAAGGTCGGAACGGGCATGGAAAATCCTTTCTAGTGCCCATCCATAAATGGCATTTTTCGGCCCCTGGCGGCGTTCTCGCGCGTTTTCAACCCTCGAAATAGCGGACTATTCCTCCGGTTGACACCCACCGACCGGAATCGATTAGACGGGAAGTCCCGTCTAGCGGGATCATATCCCGCGGAGCGGGAAAACGCGCTCGGGCCTTGCCAGGAACCAAAATCTACCCTTTATGGACGGACACTTTCTAAAAAAGCAAACGTTACATCTACAGATTTGATTCCTTTTCTTTTCCGGAAAAGAAAAAGAATAAGAAAATCATTCCCAGTAAATCAGTCAAACCTTCCGGAGTCCCCATCCAGAGGTGGCGCGTATAGACTGAAACCATTACACCCGGATCATGATGTCCCGTTGCTTTCGGCATGGCGAACAAAAGCCCATCCGTTTTTGATGACGGGCTGTCCGTCCTCCCCCAGGACGTCGAAAAAAAGATCGCGGCCCCGTTGGCCGGCCGCTTGCGCCCGCAGGCGGACACGGATCGTGGTTCCCGGCCGCACCATGCCGCTGAAACGGCAGGCCAGTCCTTCCAGCCGGCTGGGGTTGCCGGAGGCCTCGCGATTCACGAGCTCACGGGCCGCGAGGGCCAGGGTGGCCGTTCCCTGCAGGATGATGCCCGGCAGCCCCACCTGGCGGGCAAACCGGCGGGAGGTGTGAATGGGGAAGACAATACCCGTGCACCCATCGTACAGATGGGGCCGTTCGGGTTCGATAAACACCTCTACCGCCCAACCTTTGTCCGTACTTTCGGGGGGATTTGGCACGACGGGCAGTTGGTCTTCCCCCCGGCCGGGACCACGGCAGTTCACCCCCCGCAGGATGGTGCCCAGGTGTTCGGTGAACACCGCCCGGCCGTCCCCATCCCGGGCCTCGAGGCCGATCACCACCCGGGTGCCGGCCCGGTGGGGCAGGATCGCGGCGATGCGTCCCGCGAGGGTTAGATCGTCGCCCGGGATCATGGGGCGGTGAAACTGCAAATGCTCGGTGTGGTGGACCTGGGTCAGGAGCAAATCCCGGGGAAAGGTTCCCTCCGGTATATAATCGGCAATGTGGCCCAGAATCGGCCAGGTCACCGCCGTGGCGAACATGGGGGGGCCCATGATGCCGTTCTCGCGCTCGTCATCAAAGTAAATCGGATTGGCATCACTCACGGCCGCCGCGTAGTTCATGGTGTGGCGCCCGTCAATATGCGTTTGATAGGGCTTCAGCAGGGTTCCGGCAAACTGTGCGTCGAGTTCCATCCCCTTCTCCGGGCACTGTTTCCATTCCAATTTTGGCTGGGGCCGCAAGGTCCGCGATGTCCCCAGCAGGGATGCCTGTCGGTCACGGCCGCTAGCGGGTGAGCTGACGATAGCGAATCCGCTTGGGCACGGCGGCATCATCTCCCAGGCGCTGCCGGCGATCGGCTTCGTAGGCCGACCAGTTGCCCTGGAAGAAGACCACCTGGCTGTCGCCCTCGAAGGCCAGGATGTGGGTGGCCAGGCGGTCCAGGAACCAGCGGTCATGGCTGATCACGACCGCGCAGCCACCGAAGTTCTCCAGGGCCTCTTCCAGGGCCCGCAGGGTGTTCACGTCCAGATCGTTGGTGGGTTCGTCCAGGAGCAGAACGTTGGCGCCCTCCCGCAGCATCTTGGCCAGGTGCACACGGTTGCGCTGGCCGCCGGAGAGCATGGCCACTTTTTTCTGCTGTTCCTGGCCGGAGAAATTGAAGCGGGCCACGTAGGCACGGGAGTTGACCCGTCGCTGGCCGAGCTCGATCTGTTCGTCGCCGCCGGTGATTTCTTCCCAGATGCTCTTGGTCCCGTCCAGCTCACGGCTCTGATCCACGTAGGCCAGTTTGACCGTGTCCCCCAGGCGAATATTGCCGCTGTCCGCCTTTTCCAAGCCGGTGATCATCTTGAACAGGGTGGTCTTGCCGGCCCCGTTGGGGCCGATAACACCGACGATGCCGCCCGGCGGCAGACTGAAGCACATATCCTCCACCAGCATCCGCTCGCCGTAGGCCTTGCGCACGTGATCGGCCGAAATGACCATGTCCCCCAAGCGCGGTCCGGGTGGAATGAAAAGTTCCAGTTCTTTCTCCCGGGTCTCGGCCTCCTGGGACAGCAGGTCGTCATAAGCGTTGATGCGCGCCTGGCTCTTGGCATGGCGCCCTTTGGGCGACATGCGAATCCACTCCAGTTCCCGGGCCAGGGTTTTCTGCCGGACACTTTCCGCTTTTTCTTCGCGACGCAGCCGCTCCTGCTTCTGTTCCAGCCAGCTGGAGTAATTGCCCTTCCAGGGAATCCCCACGCCCCGGTCGAGCTCCAGAATCCAGCCGGCCACATTGTCCAGGAAGTAGCGATCATGGGTCACCGCGATCACCGTGCCGGCATACTGCTGCAGGTGGTGCTCCAGCCAGGCCACGCTTTCCGCATCGAGGTGGTTGGTGGGCTCGTCCAGCAGCAGGATGTCGGGGGTTTGCAACAGGAGACGGCAGAGGGCCACCCGGCGTTTCTCGCCGCCGGAGAGCACGTTGACCGGGGTGTCCGGCGGCGGGCATCGCAGGGCATCCATGGCCATCTCCAACCGGGCATCCAGGTCCCAGGCATCCAGAACATCCAGTTTTTCCTGGACGTCGCCTTGCCGCTGAATCAGCTTGTCCATGGCGTCATCGTCCATGGGCTCGCCGAATTGCAGATTGATGGCCTCGAATTCCTCGAGCAGATCGACGGTTTCCTGAACCCCTTCCGCCACCACTTCACGCACGGTCTTATCCACGTCCACCAGGGGTTCCTGTTCGAGATAACCCACCGTGAAACCATCCGACAGAATCGTCTCGCCGTTGAATTCCGTGTCGACGCCTGCCATGATGCGCAACAGCGAACTCTTGCCGGCCCCGTTCAGGCCCAGCACCCCGATTTTGGCACCATGGAAATAGGAGAGGGAGATATCCTTCAGCACCGGCTTCTTGTCGTAATACTTGCTGACCTTGATCATCGAGTAGATGACTTTTTTGGTATCCTGACTCACGTTCGTTTTTCTCCTCGCGCGGGAACGCCCCGTATGCCGGGCGCGGCCAAGGTTGTCGCGTTTTAGGGGCCGGATCCGCCGCAGTACAGGACATAGCCCAACCAGGGCTGTCCCGATCCATCCGCGGCCGCCCCCCGTCTGAAATCCAGAATCGTCATACCGCCATCCCGCAGAAGCGGATCCAGATCGGCGGGGCGCCAGTCGTAAAACATGCGGCCGCGGTGGTCCATGCGGCGGCCGTCACCTTCTTTCAGGGAAAGATAGGCAATACGGCGTTGCGAATCAATATGCAATGCACGGCAGATGTTGCCCAAAACAGATGATAACAATTCGTGGGGCACATGGACCAGAGCCCCGCACATCAGCACCGCATCCACGGCCAGGGCGGCGAAATCAAAGGATATGAAATCCCCTTCGACAACCCGGCAGTCCGCATGCTTCCGGGCCAGCCCGGCCAGCCCCGGAGAGCCTTCGAAACCGGTTACCCGCATGCCCTGGCGCTTCAGCCAAAGCAGGTCCCGACCCGATCCGCAGCCCACGTCCAGCACGCGGTCGCCGGATACCAAATGCGCGGCAAAGGGCCCCAGAAAAGGTTCCGGGTCGATGGCGGCGGTTTCCGTATAGTAGTCCCGATAATGGCGACAATAATAATCTTTCATCAGCGCCAGGTAATCTGCGGTTCATTCCGGAGGGGCAGGCGTTGATAACGGTATTGGGGCCGCCCCACCAGCATGGCCCCGTAAGGTGCATGGCCTTCGGGCAGGGCCAGGGCTTCTTTGAGCGGCGGCCAGAAATTGGCCGCCACGTTGAAATAGCCCGCCCAGCAGGCCCCCAGTCCCAGAGAGGCCGCTGCCAGTTCCAGATACGCCACGGCAATGGTGGCGGCCGCCGGTGATGTGGGGTTGGCCTTGGCCGCGTGGGCCACGATGAGGTGGGGGGCGCTTCGGCAGATGCGGTCGTGGCCGTCTTCCCAGGCGTCCACAACCTTGTCCATGTGCATGGCCGCCGCCATGGGGTTTTCTTCGGCGATGAGATGCCGCATCCAGTCCACCACCAGGCCGGCCAAACGCTGGACCTCGATTGGTGATTCCACCACCATCCACTGCACCGGCTGAAAGTTGTGACCGGAGGGGGCATAGCGGGCCAGGTCGATGATGCGCGTCAGGGTCTCCCGGTCCAGGGGTTCTTTTTTATAGCGCCGGATGGATCGCCGGGCCCGCAGAAAGTGTTCCACCTGGGCGGCTTCGGGCAATTTGGCCTTTTCCACGGCGGGGCAGTCTTCGGCTGTCATGGCCGCGTGGCTCAGGGCTCCGTGGGGACAGACGGCTACACAGTGCCCACAGCGAATGCAGCGTTCGGCGCCGTCTTCCAACAGGGTCGGATAGCCGTGATCTTCTTCCAGGGTAATGACCATGGCCGGACAGACATCGGCGCAGATACCGTCACGGTGGCAACGTTCTTGATCGACCGTCAGCAGGGACATGACAGGGGCTCCTTCCATATGAGTGGTTGCCGTTACGTCGTTTAATCAATGACTATAACGAATCGGACGTTGAATCACAATGCTATTGATGGAGAGAAACTCAATCGCGGGGACGCTGGCGGTAGCGTTTCTGGGCGGACAGCACGGTTTTGCGCAAACGGATGGAACACGGGGTGACTTCCACCATCTCGTCTTCCCGGATAAAGTGGATGGCGCGCTCCAGGGTCATGGCCTTGACCGGCGACAGGATGACATTTTCATCACGCCCCGAGGCGCGCATGTTGGTCAGCTTTTTTTCTTTGCAGGGATTGGCGTTGATGTCGTTGGCCCGGTTGTGCTCCCCGAAAATCATGCCCTCGTAGGCCGGATCCCCGGGTTCGATGAAAAGCTGCCCCCGGGGCTCCAGGTTGAACAGGGCATAGGCCACGGCCTGGCCCGCGCGATCGGAAACGATGGAACCGGTGAAACGACTGGGAAAATCCCCCCGATAGGCGTCGTAACCGGAAAAATAGGTATTCAGAATCCCCGTCCCTTTGGTGTCGGTCAGGAATTCGTCCCGGTAGCCGATCAGGGCCCGGGAAGGGATGGTGAATTCCACCCGCACGCGTCCGCTGCCATGGTTGATCATGTTGACCATCTGCCCTTTGCGGGCGGAGATCTTTTCCGTAACGATACCGAGAAACGCTTCGTCGCAATCGATAAAAAGATGTTCGATGGGTTCGAGCCGCTGGCCGTCCTTGTATTTGTAGATCACCTCGGGCCGCCCCACTGTGAGCTCGAACCCTTCCCGGCGCATGGTTTCGATGAGAATGGCCATCTGGAATTCGCCGCGGCCCTTGACCAGAAAGACTTCCCGGTTTCCGGTCTCTTCCATCTGGATGGCCACGTTGCGCAGGGTTTCCTTGATCAGGCGCTCCCGGATCTTGCTGGACTGCACGATTTTGCCCTCCCGCCCGGCCAGGGGGGACGAATTGATGGTGAACCGCATGGCCACGGTGGGTTCGTCCACACTGATGCGGGGCAGGGCTCTGGGCCGCTCCCGGGTGGCAATGGTATCCCCGATCTGGACATCTTCGATCCCGGACAGCACGATGATATTACCGGCTTCGGCGGTCTCCACGTCCTGGAGGGCCAGCCCTTCATAAGTTTGCAGCCGGGAGACCTTCAGGGGGCGCTGGGCATCACCGGCCCCGATGCAGACCAGGCTGTCCTTGTGGCGGGCCCGGCCGTTGACCACTTTTCCGATGGCCAGGCGCCCCAGATAATCGGAATACCCCAGATCGGACACCAGCATCTGGAACGGGGCTTCGGGGTCGAAAGCCGGCGCCGGAATCGCCTGGATAATCAGGTCCAGCAAGGGGTGCAGGTTCTCCCCTTTCTCCTCCGGGGATTCCTGGGCCACCCCGTCGCGGCCGATGGCGTATAGGTAAGGAAAATCAAGCTGCTCCTCGCTGGCGTCCAAATCGATAAACAGGTCGTAAACCTTGTCCAGAATTTCTTCCGGACGGGCGTCGTGGCGGTCGATCTTGTTGATCACCACGATAACGGGCAGGCCGGCGGCCAGGGTCTTCTCCAGTACGAAACGGGTCTGGGGCAACGGGCCTTCGGAGGCGTCCACCAGAAGCAGGGCGCCATCGGCCATGGAAAGGGCCCGCTCCACCTCGCCGCCGAAATCGGCATGGCCCGGGGTATCGATGATGTTGATTTTGACCCCCTGCCAGACAACGGAACAGTTTTTGGCGGCGATGGTAATTCCCCGCTCCCGCTCCAGGTCCATACTGTCCATGACCCGCTCGTCCACGTCCTGGTTTTCCCGAAAAAGGCCGCTCTGGCGAAACATGGCATCCACCAGGGTGGTTTTGCCGTGATCGACGTGGGCGATAATGGCGATATTGCGGAGGGTTGCATTCGACGAAATACGTTCACACATGGGTTACGCTCATCCTCATGATGGGTCTTGTTGTATTGGCTCTCCCGGGGCGGCCGGAATGACCGCCAGCATGCAGCGCGGCCATGGGGCCGGCAAGGTTTCAGGCGGTTGTTTCGGGATGCCTTTCACTATCGCCACCGGCGAAAGAGGGCCTATATGGTATTGCACCGCTTTTGTCCATAGCAATCCGAGAAAACGGTTAGAATCCACTCCATTTTTTCAGTTGGGGGCCGATAACCCTCTGCAGGGCCGACACAGGGTCGCAATTCTCCTCTTGATCGCCGCCCCCATTACGGAAAGGCAAATGATGGTCAAGTGTTCCGGTCGCCCCCGGCCCGACGTCTGGCGCCACCAAGAAAGGAGAGTAGTAGAATAGTTGAATATACGAACGGTTCTATAGACTGACACTAAAATTATATTTTGTACATTTTTATGTTATTTTGAGTATTTTTGTGGTACATATAGACATTTCAAGCACAAACCGGAACAAGGCCCCGCAGATGAGTCCGCCGTCCGGTTGACGGCCCGGGAAAAATAGACTAAGGCGGCATTCGCATGTTGGCACCAACCCCAAACGTGTCTTATTCATTAGGTTATGGAAAACAAGCGCAAACATAAATGGCTCTCGATCCTGTTCTTTTCGGTTTCGGGGGTCGTCTTCGGCACGTCGCTGTATCTCATCACAGCCGGGGCGGCCGCGCCTCCCGATCCCGTGCCGGTCAATGTAGCCTCGGCGGTCAACACCCTGCCCTACCCGGATGAACCGCGCGTCCTGGTCACTCTGAAGCGGGATACCCGCCAGCGTGTCGGCAACCTGGACATCGTTTACCGCGGTGTGCAAGACCGCAAAATACGCCTGGATGTCTACGTCCGGGAGCTGGATCCCCAGTATGCCTATCACCATGCCATCGCCCTGGATGAAGCCAGCCGCGGCTTCCGCCTGGCGGGCGCCCGCATGGAGTTGCTCTCGGTCCGCAAGGCACGCGCCAAGCTCGCCTGGAACCGTGGGGGCTGAACACCGCCGCCGGGGGGGCTGTTCGATGCCACGCGCGTCATGGTCCGCTTTTTCCCGGGATAAACTTCCCTTTGAGATCAGAAAAATGGTGTAAGGATGAAGGCAGAGCCTGAACGGCCCTTTCGGGGAGTCGTGAAGGAAACCCGGCAGCGCGTCAAGATCGAAATGGCGCGGGCTGCCGGGATGGGCACGAAAGTGCTATTCATGGATACGCTGGTCCCAGTCAAACTCCCGGGAAGTGACGCTGTCCTCCAGGCGGCGAATGCGCCGTTCCAGATCCCGGGCCCGCCGCCGGATGCGCTGGGCCGCGCCTTCGCGGGAGTGCACATAGCTGTGATAAAATTCCCTTTCGTCATCATTCTCGATGGGCCGCACCGGCTCCGGCTTCATGATCAAAGCGGCCACCAGATAAATACCCACCATGGGCCACAGCCCGGTCATCACCAGCACAACAACGGCCAGGAACCGAATCCAGAAAACACTCAGGTCAAAATAGTCGGCCAGGCCGCGGCAAACGCCGAACAGCACGCCGTCTCGCGATCGATATAAACCGTTCAGCCGTCGATGGCGTCGTTTAGCCCTGATCGTCATGACGCTTCTCCTTGCGTTCCATTAAAATGGTTTCCAGCGCTTCCACCCGCGCCTCCATGCGTGACAGCCCCTGGTAGATTTCCTGGATCATGCGGGTTTCTTCGCCCTGGGCTTCCCGGCTGCGGGCGGAAAGCCCCCCATGCTTGATTTTCATGGCCAGAAGAATCGTGCCGCAAATGGTGCCCAGCAAAACAACCAGGCTGCCGAAAATGACCATGATGATCCACACTGCCGTCATAAGGGTTTTGCTCCCGGAAATGGTTTTTCAACCCGTGGGTTGCCGCCCCGGGTCGACCGGTCATGATGCCGCTGGTTTGTCCGGCGTATCCGAACGGGACTTCATGGCCGCCAGCTCGTTTTCAATATCATCGTCCGTGACCAGCTCCTCGAAGGCCTGGTCCAGGGTGGGACCGGCGCCGTAGGAGACCAGATCGGCCTCGGCTTCCATGCGGTCGATGCGGCGCTCAAGCTCTTCGAATTTGGCGATGGTCTCGTGGTTGCCCGCCCGCCGGATTTCTTCCCGGGCACGCCGGGCATTCTGGGCCCGGGCATGCCGGTGGACCAGCATGCGCTGCTTCTCACGGGCGGTATGCAGCTTGTTTTCCAACTGCTGGATATCATCATGGTACTGATTGATCAATTCGTCCTGCTCCACCCGTTCGCCTTCGAGCCCTTCGGCCATGCGGGTGAAGCGCCGCTTCTCGACCAGGGCCTCCCGGGCCAGGTCGTCGCGCCCCTTGCGCACGGCCAGCTGCGCACGCTCATCCCAGTGGCGCTCCCGGTCCCGGACTTCGGCCAGGCGCCGGCCGGTCTTTTTATGATCGGCAATCACACCGGCGCAGGCCGCCTTGAGCTCCACCAAGGTGTCCTCCATTTCCCGGATCATCAGTTTGATCAGTTTTTCCGGATCTTCGGCCCGATCCAGCATGGCGTTGATGTTGGCACTGACAATATCCCTGAAACGTGTAAAAATTCCCATGATTGCCTCCCGGTATGGTTTACCCGGGTAATGAGCAGGATTGATGCCAAACCGGCCCATGGATATGATTTGACATTATTTCAGACAGATAGCCATTGACAACCCCCATGGCGGCCCTATAATAAAAAACCATATGTTGGTTATTTTGGCCAAGATATGGCTATTTCGACATTTTCTCTATGAATTGTTTCCTTCACATCGGTAATTTTGATGTTCTCGTAAAAAGTCGAATTCCCCGTTTAGACGTCATTCCGGCGGAAGCCGGAATCTTTTGGTATCAGACAGTTAAAGATTCCGGATCAAGTCCGGAATGACAGATAAAAGGCTTTTTACGAGACCGTCAATTTAGGATTAACGTAAAACGGGAAGATCCCTGCGGGCTTTCCACCCCGGATGAAAGACCCGGATGACAAACGCTTGGATCCCGACGAAAGGCGTAACATGACCATAGCGACGGCCGCAGGGCCTCAACAAGGCGAAGCTTTAGGCCAATCCGAGGCTTTCCTGAATTTCCAGGAACAGTTGTCCCGGGTGGCACCGGTGGATCGACCGGTCCTGCTGATCGGGGAACGGGGCACCGGGAAAGAATTGGCGGCCAGCCGCCTGCATTTCCTCTCCCAACGCTGGCAGAACGCCTTCATTACCTTGAATTGCGCGGCCCTGACCCCGTCGCTGATCGAAGCCGAGCTTTTCGGACACGAAAGGGGCGCCTTCACCGGTGCGCAGCAGCGCCGGATGGGACGTTTCGAAGCCGCCGACCAGGGCACGCTTTTTCTGGATGAAATCGGCACCATCCCCATGGAGGTCCAGGAAAAAATCCTCCGCGTGGTGGAATACGGCGTATTCGAGCGGGTGGGCAGCGCCGCCCCGGTGGATGTGGACGTCCGCATTATCGGGGCCACCCATGCCGACCTGCCCCGGATGGCCCGGGCGGGGAGCTTCAAACAGGACCTTTTGGATCGGCTGGCCTTTGAAGTGCTGCACCTGCCGCCCCTGCGGGAACGCCGGGGCGACATCCCGCTTCTTGCCCGGCATTTCGCCGGGCGCATGGCGCTGGAGTTAGGCCGGAAAAACATGCCCGTATTCCTGCCGGCAGCCATGCAAGCCCTGGAGGGGTATGGCTGGCCCGGCAACATACGTGAGCTTAAAAATGTGGTCGAACGGGCCGTCTACCGCACAACGGGCGACCGGATTGAAGAAATCCGTTTTGATCCCTTCGGTGCGGCAACGCCTTCCGCAGCAACTGCCGCAACGCCGGCGGAGCCCTCCTCGGCCTTGACCGCCAGCAATCCCCTGGAAACCCTGCCGTTGAAGGATGCCGTGGGCCACCTGCAGTTGCTACGCCTGCGGCAAGCCCTCCAACAGGCCCGCTTCAATCAACGCCGGGCCGCCGCCCTCCTTGGGCTGACCTACGATCAATTGCGAGGATTGATGCGCAAATTCAAAGACCGACTCTAGGCGCGTGAAAGCTTGCGATCCAACTCCTCGCGGACGGCTTGTCCGATTTTATCCAGGGTATAGGGCTTCTTCAGATACTGACCAGCCCCCATGTCCAAAGCAGTTTTGACCCGGTCCGTTTCGGCGTAGCCACTGGCGATGATAACCCTCTGGTCCGGTTTGATGGCGATCATTTCCCGGTAAGTGTCCAGACCATCCAGGCCGGGATCCATGATCATATCGAGAATCACCAGATCCACATCGTTCACTTCCAGGAAGGCCAGCGCTTTTTCGCCGCTTGAGGCCGTGGTCACGACATAGTTCAAACGGGCCAGGATCCGGGAAGCGATTTCCCGCTGTTCGCGGATGTCATCCACCACCAGAATCGTTTCGTTACGGCCGCGGATGGCGTCGAGAGAGATTTCCGGCACCTCCCGGCGAGATTTCCGGGTCATGGGGAAGTAGAGCTCGAAAACTGTACCGACCTTTTCTTCGCTTTGGATATCAATATAACCCCGGTGGTCCTGTACGGTCCCCCAAACCACAGCCATGCCAAGCCCGGTGCCGCTGCGGCCCATGACTTTTTTGGTATAAAAAGGCTCAAAGATGCGTGCGAGATCATCCGCGGCGATACCCTGGCCGCGGTCTTCGACGCGCAGCACGATATACTCCCCTTCGGCCACGGTGTCATAACCGGACAGGGGCCGGTCCACATAGCGGCTTTCGGTGAAAATAGTCACTTGCCCACCCCCGGGTTGGGCTTCGGCCGCATTGGCAATCAGGTTCATGATGGTCTTTTTCAAATGAACCGCTGAGCCTTCCATATCCGGCAGCTCCGGTTCGCACCGGGCCACAAAGTCCACATCGGGGTGGTAGGCGGCCAGGGCCTGGTGCTCAGGCGACCGGATGACATCCGCAACCATGTCGTTGAGACTGAGCACCTCAAAAGCCGTAACCCCCCGGCGTGCCAGGGTAAGCAGGTCCTGCACGATGGCCGCGGCTTTGAGTCCGGAATCCTTGATGGTCGCGACCGGCTCCATCAGGGAACTGTCGGCCGGCAAGTCCATCAGGATCAGATCCGGGTAACTCACGATGCCGGAAAGCACATTATTGAGATCATGGGCCACACCGCCGGCCAGCAGGCCCAAGGCTTCCATTTTCTTGGAGCGGGCAAGTTTTTCGAGCAGCTCGATTTTCTCGGCCTCCGCCTTTTTACGCTCGGTCACATCACGGGTCACCCCCAAAATGGTAGCGGGCTGGCCCTGATCGTCCACCATAATCGTGGCCGTCACTTCGGACCAGACCCGGCTGCCATTTTTATGGTAGAGCTCCACCTCCATGGTGCGTGAGCGCCGATAGTTTCCGGTACGCGCACCCTCCGCCATGACCTGTGCAAACGCCGCCAGAACTTTTTCGGCTTCGGCCGCTGGCATGAGTTGGTCGACGCGCATGCCCATGATTTCTTCCGCGGTCCAGCCTTGAATATCGATACAGGTAGGGCTGACGTAAGTAAAATTCTGGTCCAGATCCATGGTCCAGATGGTTTCCGTGATGCTTTCCGTCAGCAGGCGGTACTTTTCTTCGCTCTCCCGCAGGGCTTGCTCGGTTTTCCGTCGATCGGAAATATCGCGCATAATGCCGACCGCATGCCAGCGGCCCTTCAACCGAACCGAAGCCAGGGAAAGCTCCACAGGAATTTCCAGGCCATCGCGGTGCCGGGCCGCAAGTTCGATGGTGCGACCTATGACCGCCCCTGAACCGGTTTTCTGAAAGTCTTCAAAAGCCCGCGCAATATCCGCCATATAGCGTTCGGGGGAGAGCATCCTATGCAACCGCCGCCCCATTACGTCTTCCGGCCGGTAGCCTAGTATATCTTCGCCGGCCCGGCTCCAATAGGCCACCCGACCGTCGTTGTCGATCATGACGATGGCATCGCGGGCCGCATACCCAATGGCCCGGAACATCTCCTGGCTTTCCCTCAGTTCTTCTTCGGCCCGCCGCCGCTCGGACAGGTCCCGGAATTCGGTGATTCGCGCCATGCGATCGTCCAAATGGATATTCCTGCCCTGGATCTCCAGAGGGTAAGTGCCGCCGTCCTTGCGCAATCCCACCACTTCATAAGGCGCTTCGTTCCCGGCCTGGATGTGCTGCCGAACCGCATCCCGCCATTCCGGGGCAATGAGCTGCAGGCCGTCCATGCCAATCAACTCGTTTTCACGGAAGCCTGTCAACCGGCTGAGAGCCAGGTTGACATCCTCAATCCGTCCGTCAATATGAATGCCAATGGCACCGACGGAGGCTTCATGCATACGCCGGAAGCGCGCCTCGCTTTCCCGCAGTTGGATCTCCGCCTCTTTGCGTTCGGAGATATCTTCCAGATTCACCACCATCCCGCCTGTGGTGCCGTCGCTCAGGCGGTAGGTGGCGGCATTGATGCGCACAAAGATGACCGTACCGTCTTTGCGACGGCGCTGGGTCTCGAAGGCAAAAGACCCGTCGCGGTAGGCCGCCTTGATCGCCTCCCCGGTTTCGCCCCGGGACGCCTCCGGGACGAAGTCGACCGGTTTGCCCGTCAGTTCGGCCAGTTCCCAACCGAACACACGCGTAAAGGCAGGGTTGACATAAAGGACCCGCCCCTTCTGGTCATAGACCACCACCGGATTGGGGCTGGAGGCCAGAACCGCCATGTATTTTTCCCTGCTTTCGGTCAGGGCCCGCCACGCATGGCGCCGCCGGCGCTCCGTTCGGGTCCACTGGCAAATATAATATCCTGAAAAGATGATGATCAGCAGAAGAATAACCCCGCTGGGAATGGCCAAACGCCGCTGCAGGGTCCTGATTTCCGCCCGGACGTCCTCGATGTAGATACCCGTCCCGACAATCCAGTTCCAGGGCTGAAATGTTTCGACATAGGATATTTTCGGCACGACGCGGGAGGAGTCGTCCTGCCATTGCCACTTGTAATCCACGTAGCCGCCGCCTTCAGCGCGCGCCACCCGCACGAACTCGCGGAAAAGCAACATGCCGTCGGGGTCGGCGTACTCCGACACGTCCTGACCGACGAGATCGGTGCGATAGGGATGCATGATCATTTGCGGACCGAAATCATTGATCCAGAAGTAGTCTTTGTCTTCCGGCCCGTAGCGCATGGCCTGCACCAGACGGATGACCTCCTGCTGAGCTTCGGCACGGGACAGCATACCCTGTTGCTCCTTTTCATGGTAATGTGCCAGGGTCTGCAGGGATGTCCGGACCAGATCTCTAATCATCTCCTTCTTGTGGGCCAGCAGACGATCTTCCACCAAGGGCAGGGCGCCAGTAAAGACAACAAGAATAAACCCCAGGATGACCACCAAGGCCGGCACGACAATCGCCAGGGGGTTGGTCGGCTTGCCGCCGTTGGGTGTTTGGGGAGATAACATGGAAACCCTTTCTCCGCAGATTGGTGACAGACCTTCGGAGTGAATCAACCCGTCATCTCAAACGGACAAAGAAGAAATTCAATAGCGATGTAACAGGCGCCGCACCACCCACCAGGCCAAAAAGGCCACCAGTAAAACACAGGCCAACAGCCAGGTGGACAGGGACAGCATACGTCCGGAAGGGCCGCTTGGCGTTTGGGCCAAGCGCGCGGCCCCGCCTAATTCGATACGCCGTCCGATGTCGACGCGGGTAACGCTTTCTCCCGATGCAACCTTTTCCACCAGATCAGGCGGGGGGTCCAGCACCGGGGCCCTTTGGCTTCCGAAGGCCAGGATGTAAGTGCCGCCGCCATCAGGAGCAAAAAAAATGTCATGGGTGCGCCCGCCCAGCATCAATCGGGGAACACTGGTACCCAGTCCGCTTTGGGGGCTATCGATATCCAACTTCCAGAAGCGGTCGGTGGTCTCCGCGACCCTCACCGGATCGTTGTGCAGTGTCGTATCGCTCACCTTCAAATGGTAAAACGGCCCCCGGAAATGAACCCGCCAGACAGCACGCTCATTTTCCCGGGATTTCACCGTACCGGTCAACAGACTGTTGCCCTGGGGCAATTTCAGGTCGATTCGATCGACAGGAAAAACCCCGCCGCTGTCGAATTGCATGCTGCCGGGCATTTCACGGTCTGTCCGGTAGGCTGCCCGGATCCAGAATCGTTGCGGCAGCTCTCCTTCAGGGCGCAGCAGGCCCTCCACCCGCTCAACCCGTATGGCTTCTCCTCCGCTTAACCAGGACAACCGAAGATACGCCGCCGGGTCTTTCTCCGGAGGCCACGGGATCGTCCGGTTCTGCACCCGGCGTTGGCCATGCCGGATGTCCGCCAGGGTCACCGTAGAAAGTACCGGATGCCACTGCACCAGATCATTGCTGGCTTCCAGGCGCGCTTCAACCAAAACGTCTGGTCGCAGGCGCTCCCAGGTCAGGATCAACCGCTCAAGCCTGCGTTCCAACTGACTTGCATCGATCAGGTAGACCGGTGGTGGTCGCGGGGTTGATGCGGCCGGCGGCGGCGTAATCCGCAGCACGGCTCCGCTGGGATCCGTGTGGATGCGCACATCGTGGCTTCCGGTGGCGGTGGATTCGCTGTAAAGCGGAAACAGCGGCAGGTTTTGTCCATCAGGCGTTTGGTCGTCCAGGGCAGGCCGTTTCAGGAGATGCGGTATCATGCGCCCGTCCATCGAAAACACGCGGATATCGCCGGCATCGGCCCGGGCAAGATGGCGATAGACCGATTTCGGAACGGCCAATTTTACCAAAGGGGTCTTTTCAGACGTGGCAATACGCAGCCCATAGGCGAAGTCATTCATCCGCAAGGCTGTGCGGCCCGTTGCCGGCCAGGCAATGGCCAGCACAAGGATGGCGCGAACGATCGAAGTCATGGACGCATCTCCCGCGCGTGAAATATCCAGGCTTGCGGCAGAAAATCCTATCGTGTCACTATCACCCGCAAGGCATGGGACAGGTGGTCCTATTGCTTTATTTTTCAGTTGGTTGGTGGCGTTAAAGTATATATCCGGGCCCGCAGGACCCGGCTTTGGGTTCCCCCTGGAAGGGGGGGATGCTCCAATCACGAGAGACAATAGGCGTCAGAAGACAGGAGTCAGGAGTCAGGAGTCAGGAGTCAGTATAATTTTGATGTCGCTTCGCTCCGTCTTTTGAAAAAGATCGAAGGAGCCGAAGGCGAAAACCTTATTCTGAATTCTGGATTCTGACGCCTGAATTCCTATACGACGATTACGGCGGAGCCTATTATCTCTGACCTGGCCCAGAGGACCAAGTTTTCTGGACCAAATAGAGATAGCATCCACATACGGCGAATGCAATGCAGATCATGCCGCTTGGAGGGAGAACTACGGACGCGCGGCCGTTCATTCGGCACAGAGCCGGCGATGGCTTCCACCATCCTAAAATGAAAGGGCGCCCGCGGGCGCCCTTTGAGATGGGGTCGAAAGATGCTATTTATCGACGGACACTAGTGGATCGTTATCTGTCTGGGCAGCTCCTTTTCAGGCTTGGGAACTTCGACGGTCAAAACCCCATCTTTATATTCCGCGCGAATTTTGTCGGCATTCACTTCGGCCGGCAGGGTGAAAACGCGCTCAAATCGCCCGAAAAAGCGTTCCCGGCGCTGAGCACAATCCTTGTCCGCATCCGCGTTTTCCCGCCGTTCACCGCTGAGGCTCAACACACGCCCCTTGACGTCGAGGCTCACGTCATCCTTGTCAATACCCGGCAATTCGGCCTTGAGGATGATATGGGATTCATTCTCGTAGACATCCACCGCCGGATGCCAGTTCCGCTCTTTCAGGCCATGGCGTAAGCCGGGATAGAAAACATCATCCCACAGTGAGTTGAAGTGGCGATCCAGACTGTTCATTTCCCGCCAGGGATTCCATTTAACCAGTTGCATAGTAGCACCTCCTGATGCAATTTTTGTTAACCAATCGTTTTCGATCATTCCTGACAAGAATAATAATTTGAATTTCGACCATGTCAAATTATTTTTATTACTTTTTTATTTTTTTTAATTTAATAATGAATTGCCTGAAAACACGCCTGACAGGCATGGAAAGCCCCTGGCAGCCTTTGCATGGAAAAGGGCCAAAAGCGATTTGGTGAGGCGCAGGATAGATGGGACACGGGCGATATGACATGATGATGCAACAGATTCCGGCTTCCGCCGGAAGGACCTTTTGGCGGGAAAGGCGATTTTATGGTTCCATTTTTCTCTTTGGAAAAGAAGTTGAAGGCGTTCAGGCCGATGGGGAAGGATCCAGGATTTTACGCAGGAGAAGGGCCAGTTCCCGGATGACCACCGGTTTCATCACAAAGCCCCGAATGCCCAGAGCCTCGGCAGCCTCTTCACTCACCCGCTCGCTGTAGCCGGTACAGAGAATCACCGGCAGATCGGGACGAAGGCTCAGGATGCGGCGGGCCAGTTCATCGCCGGTCATTTCCGGCATGGTCATATCGGTAATCACCAGATCATAGGCCTCCGGATCGGCCTGGAAGGCCTTCCAGGCATCCAGGCTGCGGGTATGCGCACCGACACGATATCCCAGACGGCCCAGCATCTGCCGGCCCAGATCCGTTTGAAACGGCTCGTCATCCACAAAGAGGATCCGTTCGGTGCCGCCAGGCACCTTCAAAGATGCCGGCAGGACATCCGGCGGTTGGTCCGCAATGACCGGCAGGAAAATGACGAAACAGGCACCCTCCCCGGGTTTGCTGTCCACCGTAATCGCACCGCCGATGCGTTCGACGATGCCGTGCACCACCGCGAGGCCCATACCCGTGCCACGTCCCTCGCCCTTGGTGGTGAAAAAAGGCTCGAAAATTTTTTCCATATTGTGAGAGGGAATGCCCTGTCCGGTATCGCAAACCGTCAGTTTGCAAAACCTCCCGGGCACCAGGCGCGGATAGCGCGCGGCCTCATCCGCGCCCATGGTAGCCGATTCCAGGATGACGGTGAGAGTGCCATCAATATTCTCCATCGCATCCCGGGCATTGGTACACAGGTTCATGATCAACTGGTGAATCTGGGTCGGATCGGCCATGACCGTATCGGTGGATGTAACGAGGGCATCCATCTTGACGGTCGTCGGCAGGGATGCCCGCAGCAGCTTCAAGGCCTCCTTGACAATGGGCTGCAATTGAATGGGTTTGGGGTCCATCTGGCTCTGCCGGCTGAAGGTCAGGATCTGCTTCACCAGGTCCCGGGCACGACCGCCGGCCTGCAATACTTTCTGCAGGTTTTGCTGCAACTCGGTCTCCGGCGGGACATCCAGGAGGCTCATCTCGGTAAACCCGATGATGGCCGAAAGGATATTGTTGAAATCGTGGGCAATGCCGCCGGCCAGGGTGCCGATGGCCTCCATCTTCTGGGTTTGCAGCAGCTGGAACTCCAGCTCCTGCTTGGCCTCCTCGGCCTCCATGCGGTCCGAGATGTCAAAGGCCACCCCGCCCAGGTACGCCGCCTCCCCGCCCATATTGAGGGGGAACTTGGAGACCTGCCAGTAGCGGAGGGCATCATCCGTATGGGTGGTCTCTACGGTGTGAACGATGTGGCCTTCATCCAGAACCCGGCGATCATTGGCCATCAATTCCCGGGCCACGGCCTCCGGCCAGATTTCCAGATCGTTTTTGCCCAGCCGGCGCGCCCGGGGTTCGCCAAAAAACGTTTCGTAGGCCTGGTTCGTGTAGATATAGCGGCCCTGACGATCTTTGATAAAAGCCAGGGCCGGCAGATGTCCCATGAAGGCATCGAACAGGTCCCGGCTCTCCTTCAGGGCCGCTTCGGCCTGTTTGCGCTCGGTGATATCCCGCCCGACGCCGATAATAGCCGTTACATTCCCGTTGTCGTCCACTAGCCCGGTATCGGCCCAGGCCAGCCAGCGCCAGCCCTCCTTGGTGCGGGCCCGCTGTTCCAGAAAGGCCGTATGGGGCGGATGATAGAGCGCGTCCATGGCGCGTGCAGTGCTCTCACGGTCGTCTTCGTGCACCAGGGGCATGAACGTACGGCCCAGGAGTTCCGCCTCGGTTTTACCAAACGTCCGGCAGTAGGAGGGGCTAACGAAAAGAAAGCGTCCCTCCGGATCCACTTTGACCACCATATCGGTCTGGTTTTCCACCAACAGCCGGTAGGTGGCCTCCCTGGCCTGCAGCAGGTGATAAGTGCGTGCGCCGGCCAGACCCAGGGCCACCTGGGAAGCAACCCCCGATATCAGATTGATATCGCTGAAAGAAATTCTCTCCCGGTCCCCATCGTTAAAGACCATCAGGGCCCCCAGAATCCTCGCTTCATGCTGAAGGGGTAACGCCACCAGGGAACGGATGCCCAACCGCGCCATTCCTTCGCCGCCGCCGGGAAACTGCTGATCGATTTCCCGTGGGTCGTCGGCCACCACCATGCTCCCCTTGCGAACGACATCTTCGAGCAGACGGCCAAAGACTTCACCGGGATCATCAAGGGTTATCGTACGAACCGATCGCAACGGTTCGGTCGGCAATCCGAATCCGTTGCCTTGGAGACGTTCCGGAGTGTCATCAGACATCAGCCAGATCATTCCGCCCTTGTAATCCAGACGCTTTTCAAGAATCGACAAGATCGCATCGCGAAAGGCTTCCGGTGAATGCAGGGCCGATGCGGCTTTGCCGATCTCCTGAATCAGAAAGACACTGGCATAGCGATGCCGGACTTCATTGAGATGTTGATCCGCGGCTTCCCCTTTCTGGGCAAGGGACCGCCGGAGTTCCTGATTTTCCAGAAGCACCGTCGCCGCCCAGCCTAGCCCCAGCAGGGCCACCCAACCGCCCAGCTGCCACAACCATTGACCGGCAGGCCAGAACCCAACCGTGCCCATGAGCGCAACGGCCGCTCCCACTATGCCGAGGCGCAGCCTGCGTTTCCACAAGCTGGAACGCGGCAGTTGCCAGGATATGTGATAATCGCAGTAAGCTCCGCCCCGGTGCAGGCAGGTGGGGTGTTCCACCCGGGCAAACTGACCGGTGAACAGTTTGGCGACGGCCTCGAACATGCCGATCCGGTTGGCGCACTGGAAGGGTTTTTCCTTCACCCCGGCCCGGGGCGTTACGGACAGGGCGATGCTGCTGGGTCCCAGCGGATGGGTCGTGATGTCGGCGGCCCGGGTATACTCGGAGGCCAGTCTGCTTATCGCGCGGTAGGCCATCATGGGGGTCAGGAAACCGAGGGCGTAATGCTTCAGCATGCCCGATGTACGGGCCTCCTGGGCAAAACGGCCGGCATCACGGGCGATCTGGGGATCATTGGCGGCCTGCTGCAGGGCTTCGTGAAATCGATTGATCTGATTTTGGGTCAGCCAATGGCCGGGATCTTCCACCTCGGCACGTCCGATTCGGCTGGCCGCCAGGAGGCTGTCCAGGTCAACGGCAGGATAATGATTTTCGAGGTACTCAAGGTAATTTTTGATCAGTCGGCTGTTGTAAAGCGCTGGTGCATCGGCCATGTATACCTGCTCGTGATCGTATTGGGATGCTTAACTTACCGATTGTGTAAAAAAAAAGTCAACGCTTTTAGAGTGGTGCCATATCGTGAGACAGCGTTCATGGCTGCCGTTTATAGACGCCGGGCAGCTGTTCACGCCAGGGTATTCAGCAAGGTGCCGACCATCTCGTCGCGTGCCTGAATGGTCTTGAGATTGGCTTTATACCCGATTTCGGTGGGAATCATGCCGGTCATTTCATCGGCCAGATCGACGTTGGACAATTCCTTTTCCACATTCGGGGCATCCGGCGCCAATGGGTCTTCGGGCGCCGGGGACCGGTCCTTGCGCAGGGTCACACGGACGTCGCCTTCCCCGGCTTCCTCCAAAACGGCCTGATCCCGTTTAAAGCCATTGGTGTTCACATTGGCGATATTGTTGGCATTGACCGCCATTTTGCGGTCATGGGCTTTGAGGGAAGATAACGCGCTGTTTAGACCGGTCATCATCGGATCGACTCCTTCGGTTGGCATTCATGAGCAAATCTTCCGCGGAAAACCTTTCCGACAAATAATGGCAACCATGTCCCTTGGCAATTTTCTGCCATGGTACGAGACAACGGGTTTCCTATACCCTCTATCGGTCAACCGGCGCATAACTTTAGCGTTTATTACACCAATTGAGGCAGGATGGTTGCCGGCACCCCCTCCAGGCGTTTTATCATCCTATTTGATACTGAAAATCTTAAGTTTTTTTGATTAAGGACGATAACGCTGTTGACGGCTCAACCATAACAGGACGGGTTCTCTGGCATCAGGCTCAGGGAATTCCCGTCCGGATGATGCGCTTGATCGCGCCATTGGATGTAAGGTGAGAAACAACATGTTCCTGCCCATACCCGTATTGGATGACAAACGACCGGAACCGGCCGCCGACAAAAAGCAGCCACCCCGAATGGATGCCACCTACCGCAGCATTTTCGAAAACACGGGCACGGCCACCATCATCGTCGCCGAAGACATGACCATCGTCAAAGCCAATGCCAAATTCGAAGAGCTGACCGGTTACGGACGCGCCGAAATCGAAGGCCTGAAGCGATGGACGGAATTCATTCATCCGGATTATGTGGACATGATGAAAGGGTTTCACATCGCCCGGCGCTCAGGAGAGGGTGAGCCGCCCACCGAATACGAGTGCCAGGTCATCAATGGACAGGGATTGCGGCATGACATCGCCATGAAGGTCGGCATGATCCCCGGTACCCGGCAGAGCATCCTGTCCTTCATGGACATCACCGCCCGCAAGGAAGCCGAGCGCGGCCTCAAGCAAAGCAACCGCAACATCCGGGAAATCATCGACGTTATCGACGGTTTCGTTTACGCCTGCGCGGCCGACTACCGGGTCACTTTCATGAACCGGCGCCTGATCGAACGGACCGGATACGACGGCACCGGCCATTTATGCCACAAAGTCCTTCACGGCCTGGACGCACCCTGCGATTTCTGTGTCAACCACCGGGTCTTTGCCGGTGAAACCGTGCGCTGGGAAGTCCAGAGTCCCCAGGACAACCGCTGGTACTATTCCGTCAATGCCCCGGTTTTCGAAAACGGCCGGGTGGTCAAAAAACAATCGGTGATCATCGATATTACGGACAGGAAACAGGCCGAAGAAAAGCTCCAAAAGGAAAATGCGATCCTCAGGAACTCGGTCGAGAACCGCCGACGGTTCGGGCGGATTATCGGAAAATGCCCTCGCATGCAGGAAGTCTATCAGCGCATCCTGCAGGCTGCGGCCACCGATTCGCCGGTCATCATCACCGGCGAATCCGGCACCGGCAAGGAGCTCGTGGCCCGTGCCATCCATGAGATGAGCGACCGCCAACAGGAGGCCTTTATTGCCGTCAATTGCGGCGCCATTCCGGGCAATCTGCTGGAAAGCGAGTTTTTCGGACATGTGCCCGGGGCCTTTACCGGGGCCGACCGCATCAAAAAGGGGCATCTGGAAGTGGCGGATCAAGGCACCCTCTTCCTGGATGAGATCGGCGAAATCGAAATGGCCCTCCAGCCCAAGCTCCTGCGGGCCATCGAAGGCGGCGGCTATACCCCGGTGGGCGGAGAAACCCTCAAGCAGCCGGATGTCCGCATCATTGCGGCCACCAACCGTGATTTGCAGCAGATGGTGGCGGCCGGCCGCATGCGGGCCGACTTTTTCTACCGCATCCATGTCATCCCGATCCATCTCCCGCCCTTGCGGGAGCGCTCCGGGGACCTGCCGCTGCTGATCGACCACTTCATGGCCGAGATCGACCCCCGCAAAACCCGCCCCATCACGACCGACGTTATGGACCGGCTGATGAACCACACCTGGCCGGGCAATGTACGCGAACTTCAAAATGCCCTGCGGCAATATGTCGCCCTGGGGCATCTGGACCTGATTGCCTCCGAGCCCTCACCTGACACCGCGACAACAGCGGCCCCGGTGCCCGAATCTAATATCGAAGAAAGCGATCTCCAGGCCATGCTCAAGGCGTACGAGAGAAAGATCATCTCGCTGGCTTTGCAGCGCAACCGCTGGCACCGTACCCAGGCCGCGGAAAGCCTGGGCATCAATCGCCGCACCCTTTTCAAAAAAATGAAGCAGCATGACCTCAACTGACCCCGGTAGGGGAACGATCGCTCCCAATCTTAATTTGCACTATGTTTTTAGTAGTTTATAATCACTATCCACATCTTTGGGGCCGTTCATTCCCATCTTCAGCCAGAATGATTTCAAAACACGCAAAATATTTTCAATAATTATATCAAATATTTATAACTTTTTCTGACCTTCCCCCTTGGTTTGGCACTGCCATTGCAGAAATACGGGTCGCAAACAAACGGCAAGGATGCCAGCCAAGGAATGACCCATGAATGTTCTGATCGCCGAAGATGAATTCACCACCGCCGACGCCATCCAGCGTCTGGTCGAAAATTTAGGGCATACACCCACCTGGGCCTGCACGGGACCGGAAGCGCAGCACCGTCTGGAAAAGAATGCCTATGAGCTGCTGATCCTGAGTGCCCAACTGCGGGATGCCGACGTCTTGCAACTGCTGCCGGCCCTGCGACGGAATCACCCTGACCTGCCGGTGGTGGCCATGACCGCCCGCAACAGTCTGACCCTGGAGCAGCAGGTCCGGCAGCTGGGGGTCATCTGCTACCTCATCAAGCCGCTGAATATCCACGAACTCATATCCATCGTTTCACACGTTTCCACTAAACAGGCATAGGAATTAAAGGAGAGGCCCATGAAAAAGAGAACGTTAGGCTTTAAACTGGTTACCGGCGGCATCGCCGCCGTGCTGATCCCCCTGCTGGTCGTAGGGCTTTTTTCCGTAAACAAGGCCTCCACCTCCCTGGCGGATGCTTCCAAGAGCCAGGCCTTGAATATCGCCACCGATCTGGCCGAGGCTGTCAACCTGGTGCTGGAGGAACAACTCCAGACAGCGGCCAGTCTGTCGGCGATCCACGCTTTCCGTGATGCGGCGGCCAACGGCCTGCTCACGGAGATTGAAGAAACAGCAATCAACCGCCAGATCCACGACGTGCTCAAAGGATTGGGGCCGAATTACGCCGGTCTTTTTCTGGCCGGCCGGGACGGCATGATCTTTTGCGGCACGCGCTACAACGGCGAAACCGACTACAAGGGCCTCGACATCAAGGATCGGGACTATTTCAAGAATGCCATGGCCAACGGCAAGCCCGTGCTGAGTGATGCCCTGCGGTCCAAGAGAACCGGCGAACCGACGCTTTTCGCGGCCGCACCCCTGCAGTCATCCTCCGGACAAACCGTCGGCATGGTCGGGCTGGCCCTCAAGATCGACTTCCTGATCGAGACCATCTCCAAAAAGAAGATCGGCACCACCGGCTATGCTTTCATGGCCAACGACAAGGGGCTTGTGGTGGCCCATCCCAAGGCGGATCACGTTCTGGAGCTTGATCTGAGCAGCCTGAACGGCATGGAAGCAATCACCCAGAACATGATGGACGGAAAAGCTGGTGTGGAAGGCTATACGTTTAAGGGCGTCGACAAAATCGCGGGCTTCGCCCCGGTCAAGGCCGCCGGCTGGAGCGTGGCCGCCACCCAGGACAGCGACGAATTCATGGCCGCCTCCCGGTCCATCCGCAACGTCATCCTGGCGGTGGGTTTGGCCTTTTTGACCATCACCATCCTGGCCGTGCTCTGGTTTGCCAGGTCCATCACTATGCCCATCAACCGGGTGGTGTCCATGATGAACTCCGGCGCGGATGAAGTGGCCTCGGCCTCGGGCCAGGTCTCGGCCGCCAGCCAGTCCCTGGCCGAAGGGTCCTCCGAGCAGGCCGCCGCCCTTGAGGAAACCTCCTCCTCCCTGGAAGAAATGGCCTCCATGACCCGCCAGAACGCGGACAACGCCAACCAGGCCGACCAGTTGATGAAAAATGCCAAACAGGTCATCGACGAGGCCAACCAGTCCATGGATCAGATGACCACCTCCATGGAGCAGATCACCCAAACCAGCGAAGAAACCCAGAAGATCGTCAAGACCATCGACGAAATCGCCTTCCAGACCAACCTGCTGGCATTGAACGCAGCCGTGGAAGCGGCCCGGGCGGGCGAGGCCGGGGCCGGATTCGCCGTGGTGGCCGATGAGGTCCGCAACCTGGCCATCCGGGCAGCCGAAGCCGCCAAGAACACCTCCACCCTGATCGATGACTCCGTCAAGCGCATCAAGGAAGGCTCCGAACTGGTGGAGACCACCAACAGCGCTTTCGACAACGTAGCCCAGAGCTCCAGCAAGGTGGCCGACCTGGTGGCCGAAATCAGTGCCGCCTCCAGCGAACAGGCCCAGGGAATCGAGCAGGTCAACAAGGCGGTTTCCGAAATGGATCAGGTGGTCCAGCAGAATGCAGCCAATGCGGAAGAGTCGGCCTCGGCCTCCGAGGAGATGAACGCCCAGGCCGAACAGATGAAAGCCGTGGTCCTGGAATTGGTGGCCATCATCGGCGGATCGGATCAACAGGCCCACAGCGCCCCGCCGGCCCACGCCAAAGTGATCGGCAAGCTGAAAGCAGCCAAGGCCGTTCCGCGGAAGGCACCGGCCCACACCGCCCATCCCCAGGCGGCACAAGCCCCCGAGGCGGTCATTCCTATGGACGATGACCAGTTTTCCGACTTTTAACCAAGCCCCAGGAGAAAGGAGTCACCATGAAAACCGATCTGACCGGCAAATACCTCACCTTTCGCCTGGCCGGGGAGGACTATGGCATCCCCCTGCTGCAGGTCAAGGAGATCATCGGCATGCTGCCCGTCACCGCCGTTCCCCAGACCCCCGATTACGTCAAGGGGGTCATCAACCTGCGGGGCCAGGTGATTCCGGTGAGCGACCTGCGCCTGCGCTTCGGGATCGAGGCCATCGACTACAACGACCGCACCTGCATCATCGTTGTGGATATCCGGGGGACCGAGGCCACCACCCGCATGGGCGTCATCGTGGACGAAGTCTCCGAGGTGCTCAACGTGCAGGAGGATGAAATCGAGCCGGCCCCGTCCTTCGGGGCGCAGGTTTCCACCGACTACATCCTGGGTATGGCCAATATGGATGAAACCGTCAAAATCCTCCTGGATATCGACCGGGTGTTCGACCCGCAGGAGATCGCCATCCTGGAGAAGGCCGCCTGATAAAGGCCGCCCCGGCTTGAAATCACCGGGGCATTCAACAGAGGGCCGTTCGGTAATCCGAGCGGCCCTCTGTTTATTTGGTCCAGGAAACCTGATCCTCTGTGCCAGGTCAGAGATAATTGGCTCCGCCGTAATCGTCGTATAGGAATTCAGGAGCCTGAATCCAGAATTCAGAATAAGGTTTTCGCCTTCGGCGCATTCGATTTTTTTCAAAAGACGGAGCGAAGCGACATCAAAATCCTTCTGGCTCCTGAATTCTGTCTTCTGACGCCTATTGTCTCTCGTGATTGGAGCATCCCCCCTTCCAGGGCGAACCCAAAGCCGGGTCCTCCGGGCCCGGATATATACTCGGCGTTCATTCGCCTTAGGAATGAGGCGGCCGGACCGGCCGCGGGTCAGCGCGTTCAGTTGGTATCTTTGGCCAGGCTGCTGAAGGGCGCAATGCCGTCGAAAAGGCTGGCGGCGTCTTTGGCCGGCCGGGCATCCGGGGTGCGGCACTGGGGGCACGGCAGCGGCGGGATCTCCTCCCCCCGCAGGGCAACGCGGGTAAACCGGTGGCCGCAGTGTTGACAGGTATATTCGATGGTTGGCATGATAGCGCTATAATCGAAACCCGGCCCGCACGTCAACGATTCGCTGCCACTAAGCCCGCACCATGATCCGGGAGAATCGGAAACCGCCCATGGCCAGTCCTTACGGCATCAAGACCCTCATCCGCCGCACCTTTGCCCAACGCTTCGCCCTGGCCCGCCTGTCCCACCAACCGATCATCGGCCGACTGATCGATCGTATGCTTTTCGATGGGGACGACATCATGTACCTTCCCCGGGACACCGTCATCCCCGTCAACCGACGCCTCGCCCCCCGGGAGGATTTAGCCGTTCCCTCCCAGGTGCTGGACTACTTCATCGAAAAGGCCAGCTATCACTGGATCATGCATTTCTGCATCTGCCGGGACGCTTCCCATTGCCGGACCTATCCCGTGGAACTGGGCTGCCTGTTCATGGGGGAAGCGGCCCGGGACATCAACCCCAAATTCGGGCGGCGTGTCAGCAAGGCGGAAGCCCTGGCCCATACCCGCCGCTGCCGCGAACTGGGTCTGGTGCACCTGATCGGCCGCAACAAGCTCGACAGTGTCTGGCTCAACGTGGGCCCGCCGGACCGTCTGTTGACCGTCTGCAACTGCTGCCCCTGCTGCTGCCTGTGGAAAATCCTGCCCGACATCACGCCGCATATCAGCGCCAAATTGACACGCATGCCCGGCGTTTCCGTGCACGTGGTCCGCGACCAATGCACCGGCTGCGGCAAATGCCGGCAGGATGTCTGCTTCGTGGATGCGATTGGGTTCGAAGACGGGCGGGCGGTTATCGGGCCGGAATGCCGCGGCTGCGGCCGGTGCGTGTCGGTGTGCCCGTCAGGGGCGATCACACTGGAAGTTGAGGATCCAGCCTATGTGGAAGCCACCGTGCGTCGCATATCCGGCGCGGTGGATGTCTCCAGTTAGAGCTTTTGGGTCTTCTCCCGAATAGTTGGTGCAAATGAGCAATTGGGTCACAGGGTATTACCGCTTGGGCATCTCGGGATCATAAGGGTTCCAGGCGTCAAGGGGTCAAGGATCCAGGTGAAATACTAAAAAATTACAAAGAATGGCAAGTATGGCAAAAAACATATGCGCTTTGTTTGCATCTATATAACGTATCGAAACGTTTTCCAAAATTAGCAGTGAAAATTGGGCCAATCGAGCGAATGCTGAAAGCTCTGATTAAATCTCCAGAGAACAAACCCTTGGCCACTTGAATCCTATACCCCTTGGACCCTTTCTCCCAACTAATTGGGAGAAGAACCGAACTTTTCGGTGGGAAACGCGATATGGTTCAGGCCGGTTCCCGGGAATCGGACTGGCGCATCAGGGCGGCCAGGGAAAGCCCCAGGCTGGGCAGCTGCTGCACGGCGTCGCGGTAATCCTCCCGGGACGGCACCGGCACCCCATACCAGTCGAAACGAAAGGTCTCGGCCTGGGCTTGGGGCACGTTGTCGGCCGCGATAAACCCCTCCCCTGGCAATCCTGTCCGGGCGTCCACCACGATGCTGGTCAACGGCGGCAATCCCTTGAGGATACAATGGGACTGGATCGGCTCCAGCAGCCGTCCAAGATCGGCAGGCGGCACGCCAATCAGCTTGCCGAGCGTCGCATAGGTCAGCACCCGACGGTTTTTGACGGCAAAAACCAGCAGCGGCCAGATACACGCGGTTTGATCGAATCGTGACATGCGCGCCCTCCTCCCTGATTATAAAGTGAACCCATTGTGAATGCCCATCATTGACAGAAAGAGCGGCCCCATGCAAGCGACTTTGCCGGAGGGATAAACCCATATAAAGCCTCCACACCGAAGGGGACCGTCTCTACGGATTTTTAAGCCATCGCCTCAACAGCCGCAGCAGACTATCCCACGCCATTCGGGGCTTCCGGGAGGCTATGAACCAGCCGAGTTTATAGAATTTCCGTTTGACCTGCCGGATCTCCGGGGCGATGACGTCCGTGGAACTGCAGAAGGTGGTCAGACAGACCTCCGCCCGGGCGGTGGCCGGCAGGATACAGGGCCCCACCCCGTTTGCGAGAAAAATGCAGTCGGCGGCAAACAGGGGAACTTCCTTCGCCAGGCAGGCCGCCATCCGCTCGCGGTAATCCGGCGCCGCCGTGAGAATGTAGACCAGATCCCAGACCCCGATGATCGCCCCCAGCTGGACATTGCGGCAGCAGATCCCCTCGCAGCCGTTGATGCAGCGATCCATGGCAGGCCCCGCCTGGTTCAATAATTCGGTCTCGGCCGCCTGGATTTCTCCGCAGATCCGATGCAGCTTTTGCCGGTCGGCAGGGCGCAGCCGATCGATGAACCGCTCCGCCGCAATGAAATCCGCCTTAATGCCCATGGTATCCTGGAATGGTCTCTTATTGTCTGCTCAACGCCACCACTATCACCGAATCTTCACAGAACCGCAAGCCGGGATTTTGGTTTCACCCTCAAGCGATCGGCGGTAAAAACTGATAGGATTAAGGCTTATCAACTGGTATACTAATTCTGCGTTCTACCGGAGACCCTGAGGCGGCACTGGAAAACCATGGGAAAAATTGAGACCAATTACGACCACCCCCGCGACCTGACCTATTTCAAGGTGGTCGGCCATATGCGGGCGGCCGATTTCCAGGATTGCCTGGATAGCTACTACGAAAGCGGCGTCACCCCCCTGACGCTGTGGGATTTCACCGAATCCGACGTATCCGCGATCAGCACCGATGATATCAGCCATCTGGCCCGCTATGCCAGCCGGTTGGCCCAAGTACGCGAACAGGGCCGGACCGCCTTCGTTTTCAAGGAGACCTTTGACTACGGATTGGGGCGAATGTTCGAAACCTACCTGGAAATGACCGGACTGGCCCTCGAAATCCGCCTTTTCCGCGATCTTGCCAAAGCCAAGGAATGGCTCGGCGTCAACGATCAAATGGTCACCGGGTCCACCATCTACAAAATCGGCGGATGCATCCAGAAAACCGAAAGCGGACGGCTGGATCGCACCCGCACCCTCAACCTTATCCATGAGCTGTCCATCGCCGTCCATTCCCACGAGGGCCGCCACATCCTGGTCGACCTGCGGGATGCCGCCGTTCAATCCGACATGCAGGATCTGATGGCCTTTGCGGCGGAATGCGGCCAATACAAATCCGGTTTCGACAAGAAGATCGCCATCCTCATCCCGAACACGGCCGAACGAATCGAAGTGGCCAGACGCTTCAGGACCTGCATGGATGTCCAGGGTTTCCGGCTCGAACAGTTTTTCGACTACGATGCCGCCGTTGCATGGCTTTCCGCAGAAGATTAAACATCGGCCCGGTCAGGGCTTTAAATAGTGTCCGTCCATAAATGATTTTTGTCCTGTTCATTGACCGGCACGCCCCATACGGTTTAAAAGGGCTAACGCAGTGCCCAGAGCGTTCCGATCAACCCCATAATTTCACGAATGGACACCATGGGAACCATTTCGGCAATCTTTGAAACGGATAAAGACCTGACCCTCGTAACGGTATCGGGGGCGATAACCGCCGACGATTTGAAAGATTGGGGCGTCAAGTATTACGAGGGGCAGATAACGTCTCATATCCTTTGGGATGTCACCAAAGCCGATCTTTCTGCAATCCAGGGCGACCAACTCAAGGAAATTGCAGCTATCGTGAGTCGGATATCCGAAGTCCGCCGGGGTGGCAAAACCGCCTTTGTTTATGACCAGCCGCTTGAGTATGGCATTGGCAGAATGTTCCAGGCCTATTCGGAAATGGAGAATATGCCCTTTGAGGTTCAAACCTTCAGGCGTGTCGAGGAAGCCCGGCAATGGCTTGGTGTTTGAGCGCTTACGAAAACGGATATCAAAACCGGGCAGGCGGTCATCCGGTTTGGTAGCCACCCGCCACCTTTAGAATATAGACCAACCCCCCAAACCCCGCTAACCCGGATATTTCACGCGTTCGCGATGTTCATTGACAAGGCATCAGGGGTGCCGCTGTACGCATGTACCGCAAGCGCCTGATAACGCGGTCAATGGGCATCTCGGGCGCGCCCGCAGGGTGAAACTTTATCGATGATTTCGAAAATCGACGAAGGGTACAACGTGTCACCTGAAAATCATTCGCCATATAGTTTTGATACCCCTGAATATTGGCATAAAATTTATTGCGTAGAAAAAATTTCATGAAATATCCGGGTTAATCCCCCTCAGTTGGACATTGCGGCAGCAGATTTCCTCGCCAACATGGACGCAGCGGTCCATGGCGGATGCGACATGCCCCACTAATCGTTCTTCTTCGCAATGAAACTCGCCTTAAGAAACTTGGTACGCCTTCGCTGTTTTCTATGGATGAGAAATGCGGCTCTATTATCGCCAACTTGTCTTCAAACCGCGATTCGTGAGCGGAAAATAAAAAAAGCCGACCCTTGATGGATCGGCCTTAGGCTATACGATTGATGGTGGAGATGAAGGGATTCGAACCCTCGACCTCAGCGTTGCGAACGCTGCGCTCTCCCAGCTGAGCTACATCCCCACGGGAAACGGGGCTTGTCTTAGCAGATCCAACCGCAGGAATCAATTCAAAAAAAACCTTGTCAGGCCAAGGTTTTTGATTTACACACCCGCGCAACCTTTTAGGGCATCCCTATGGGCCTTTTGCACGGCGGTATATCGGCGTCAGGATTGGCCCCGGCAGCCCTTGAAGCCCTCGGGCTGACAGTATTGCAGCTGTTAATGATTCGAGCGCAGCATCGTTATCAAGTATATATCCAGGCCCGGAGGACTCGGTTTTGGGTTCCCCCTGGAAAGGGGGGATGCTCCAATCACGAGAGACAATAGGCGTCAGGAGTCAGGAGTCAGGAGTCAGAATTCAGGAGCCAGAAGGATTTTGATGTCGCTTCGCTCCGTCTTTTAAAAAAGATCGAATGCGCCGAAGGCGAAAACCTTATTCTGACTTCTGGATTCTGGCTCCTGAATTCCTATACGACGATTACGGCGGAGCCAATTATCTCTGACCTGGCCCAGAGGACCAGGTTTTCTGGACCAATTAAAAGGAGTCCCATCGATGACGGACGTCAAAATCACCCTGCAGGACGCTTATAAAACCTCCACCTACGACCAGGACAAAATCATGTCCCCGGAGGAAACCATCGCCACCTACCGGGACCGGCTGCAAGGCGCCCAGCTGGACATCCTGGATCATACCGTCCGGATCGACAACGGCCGGCTCGATATTCCGGTATTTTTCAGCGTCTGCGGCAAGGATGCCCGGGAAATCATCGGCAACAAAAAACAGATGGGCAAGGGGGCCAGCCCGGCCCAGGCCGAAGCCAGCGCCATCATGGAACTGGCGGAGCGTTTCAGCTTCTTCAGCTTTTGCAAAGATCCGTCCCATTTCATTGTCGACACCTTTGCCAATCTCAAAAAAGACGCCCTGCCCTTCGACGCCATCGCGCTGTCGGTCCACGACACCACCGGAGATCAGGACGCGGCCTGCAGGGTTTTCGAGACCATCCCCATGCGTTGGACCCGGGCCTGGAACCTGACCGCCGGTCGGGAGGTCCTGGTGCCCTTCGACTGGTTCTACGCCATCAACGAATTCAACGGGCCCTCCGCCGGCAACTGCCAGGAAGAGGCCCTGAGCCAGGGGATCTGCGAAATCGTCGAGCGGCACGTGTCTTCCCTGGCCAGCCGCCAACCGCCCCCGATGCCCGGTATTCGTCCCGAATCAGCCGACGATGCCATGGTGCGGGAGATGCTGCAGAAATACCAAAAAAACGGCATACAGCTTTACGTGCAGGATATGACCATGGACATGGGGATTCCCACGGTGGGGGTAATGGCATACGATCCGACCACATTTCCCGAATCCAGCGAACTGGTGTGGACGGCCGGCACCACCCCCGGTCCTGAAAAGGCCTTGAGCCGGGCCCTGACCGAAGTGGCCCAGCTGGCAGGTGATTTCAATTCCAATGCCAACTACGTGGCCAGCGGCCTGCCCAAATACACCCGCCTGGATCAGGCCGGATTTCTCATCAATCCGGCCACGAGCGTCGATATCGCCACCCTGCCTGATCTTTCCGACGACAATATCCGCGTGGAAGTGGAAAACCTGGTATCCGCCCTCGACCGCAGGGGCCTGGAAGTCCTGGTGATCAACACCATGCACCCCCGGCTGGGCATACCGGCCTTCTACACCATCGTGCCGGGAACCCATTTCCGGGAGCGGGCCGAGGGGACCAGCGTGGGTATGTTTTCCGCCAAACTGGTGGTGGAAAACCAGCCGCCGGAACAGGCCCTTTCCGAATTGGCGAAATTCGATGCCCTCCTGCCGGATCGCTATTATCTCAAGTTTTACATGGGGTTGTGCCACCTGAACGCCGGCCGCCCGGACGCTGCCCTGCCCCACCTGCTGCGCGCCCTGGAGCTGGAGCCCATGGCGGAGGACAGGGCCAGTATTTTATCCTATATGGGGGTGTGCCTGAAAGACCTCGGCCGCTACCGGGAAGCGCTGGAAGTCCTGCAGCATGGGGTGGCGGTGGACGACGAACGCACGGACCTCCACAACCTGATGGGGTTCTGCCATTTCCAGCTCAAGGAGCACGAGGAAGCCATTAAAAGTTTCGAGGCCGTCATCCGCCTGGACCCCGGCTCTGCCATCGACTACGCCAATATCGCCTCCAACTACCGGGATCTGGGCCGGAACGACGAGGCCATCCGCTACTATCGCATGGCCCTGGAAATCGATCCGGGCATCGGCTTCGCCCGGGACAACCTGGCCCGCTTGACCGGCACCGACCTATCCTGACAGCGCCGCTAACCCGGACATTTCACCCTGCGGGCGCGCCCGAGATGCCCCTTGCCCGCGTTATCAGGGGCTTTCGGGAGCATTCGTACAGCAGCGCCCCTGATGCCACCCAATGGACCTCGCAAACGCGTGAACTATTCGGGCTGAGAACCAAAAACAGAGGGCCACGGATCCGCCCCGATCCGATGGCCCTATTCCTTTTGTGCCCGTTCGGCTATGAAGAAATAATTGGAGACATCACCCCGGGTCGGTCAAACGTCAGCCTGCCAGTTCCTCGGCCAGCTGGATATAATCCCGGGCGCCGTAGCTGCCCGGACGGTAGAAAACCACCGGTTTGCCCACGTCGGCACTCTCCGCCACGGTGGTGTTGGACCGGATCACCGTATCGAAGAGCAACGGCCCGTAGCGCTCATCCGATTTGAGGCGTTCCAGGGTGTTGTTGCTGACCCGGGTGCGCTGGTCGTAAAAGGTGGCCACCACACCGGTGGTTTTGAGCTTCGGATTGATTCCCCGGCGGATGGCACCGATGGTATCGAAAAGCTCGTTGAGGGCTCCGAAGGCATAGGGATGGGTCTGGCAGGGCACCAGCACCTCATCGGCGTAGGCGAACACATTGACGGTCAGCAGGGACAGGCTCGGCGGGGTATCCAGCAGAATAAAATCGTAACGGCCGTCGATGCCGGCCACCCCCTCCTTGAGGCGGTTCTCGCGCCCTTCCGCATCCACCAGTTCGACTTCCGCACCGGCCAGGTCGGGGACCGAGGGCAATAAATCGAGCCCTTGCCACGGGGTCGGCACGATGGCATCGCGGGAATCGATCTCCGGGGCGTCCTGCAGCAGGTCATAGACCGAATGGGTGACATCTTCCAGTGCAACCCCCAAGCCCTGGGTGGCATTGAACTGGGGATCCATGTCCACGATCAGGACGTTTTGGCCCCCTTTTGCCAGGGCGGCCCCCAAATTGACGATGGTGGCCGTTTTCCCGACGCCGCCCTTTTCATTGGCTACCGCGATCTTGCGTGTCTTCCTGGACGCCATGCACACACCTCCCTTGATTTTGCGGCAGGTCAGGTCTGCCAACAGCATTGCGGCCGGGTGGCGACGGGTGGGCGTTTAGGCGCAACCCCGCCCCTTCAATGCGGCACGACGGCATCCCGCAGGCGTTGGGCCCGCTGGTAGAGAAGATCCGTGCCGGCGGCAAATTCCCGCAGGGCATCCGCCCGGGAACTCTTGTCCGCCTGGGTTGCATCGATCGATTCGGCCATCTGGGTCAGATCGTCCTCGTACGTCTGGAACCGGTCCAGAAGGGCGTCCGAGATCTGCGTGGCAACTGACTCCACCATTTGAAAAATATATCTGAATTTTATGTTTTCGCGGTAGTCTTTGAAGTGGAAAAGCACGGAACGCTCGGTTTCCTTCTTCATCCGTTCGACGCCGTCTTTGAGGGCCTGGATTTCTTCCCGCCGATCGGCAGCCACCGGCTTGCGGATCAGCTTCCGGAACCCCCGCAGGAGTTTGTAGGCCCCCAGGCGCATGATGGCTTCGGTTTTAACCTTGGCCGAATAGCGCATGGCGGCACCGGCCGGCGGCAGTTTCAGGCCGGCCGCCTGACGAATGGTTTCCAGCCCCGGCAGGGCCGGTTGGTGGCGCACGTTGTTCACCGGCTGGGAAATTTCGAGATCTTCCGCCGTCTTCTGGAAATCATGGACGGCATCTTCCACCATGGCCCCGTAGGGACCGGCCACATCGTGCATATAGTCCACAATCCGCTGTTCACGTTCGCGCACGAAATGAAAGATTTCCGGGTTCACGGACTCGGCGATAAACCCGTCCAGGGCCTGCTTGAATTCCTGGAAGACCTGATAGAGGGTGTTCGCAAATCCGGACGCCGTCAGGCCGTCCAGATGCTCCTGCCAGGACGGCACGTTGTAGCGACGGATGAAATCCACCACCGCCGTCATGATGTCGCCGGAGCGGGGATCGAAGAAGCGGTCCACATCGCTGCGCAGCTCCTTGCGAATCTTCCGGATGCTGCCCTCCAGGGTGCTCCGGATCACCGATCGGATGCGGGCCATCTGATCCTGGTTGCGCATGATGCGGGCCACGATCTCCACCGCCTTGGATTCGTCCGCCAGCAGCAGTTCGCGTTTCACCCCCACCATATTGCTCAAATCGGCGGTCATGACCAGCAGGCGCTCCACGTGATTGCGCAACAGCAGGGTGAGGGATTCATTGATCAGCTTGTCCTTCAGGGCCGCCAGGAAACGCTTGGTCTCCCCATCGGAGTAGGCCTTCAGGTCCGGGTCTTTTTCCCACTGTTCCAGACGCTGGCGATCCTTGGCGGACAATTGATCGGGCTGGGCCCGGAAGAGATTCAACAGGGCGGAGAGGGAAAATATCTGGGGCTCCGGGCGCAGGAGGGCCAGTTCATCGGCGACTTTGCGCTCGAGCTGCTCCAGATCCTCCAGGGAATCATGTTCACTGAAATCGATGTTCAGGATGAACAGCATATTGTCGATGATCCCCATCTTCTTGATGATGGAGAGAAAACGGATATCGGCGCGCCGCAGCCCGGTGCGGCTGCTGATGACATAGACCAGGAGATGGGTCTGCAGGAGATAATCCTGGATCATGGCCAGGTGCAGTGGATTCGGCGAATCACTGCCCTGGCAGTCTGCCAGTTCCATGTGGGGTTTTAGATGAGGGCTGTCGATTTCCAGGCGAATGTCGTTCAAATAGACGGCCAGGGCATCGTCGCCGGCAAAATCCCGGTGTTCGGCAAACCGGTCGGCCTCGTAACAGATGGTTTCGTGGGTCGACGACAGAATGTCCTTTACGCGCTCAAAGCCCTTCAGGTAGGAGGACAGCAGAACGCTGTTGGCATTACGGGCATCGCGGGAAAGCAATTGATCGGGGTTGAGCGCATCCAGGGCCTGCTGCAGGGCGCGGCGCTCCGCATCCCGGCGGATGTCGAAGCCGCCCTCCTCCGCATGCCAGTCCAGGGAGGGAAACAACACCAGGGCGTGTTCGATATCCTCGTTGATTTCATCCCAGGTCTTGAACTGCAACTCGGCTTTGAGATCTGTGCCGCAATGAACCCGGGTGACGAAAGACGTCACGACCCCGGCGCCCCGTTTCAGGTAGTCGCCGCCGAGAAGCGCATTGGCAAAGGAACTCTTGCCGGACTTGATGGGGCCGACCACCGCGACCCGGATGGTTTCTTCATCCAACTGCCGCTTGATCGTTTGACAGGAGGCCAGGCTTTTCTGAAGCGATTCCCCGGCCAGGCCGTTGGTTGTGCCGGCCCTTTCGATCAAGGCGGCAAATTCCTGAGTGAGATCGATCAGTTCGTTTTTAAGATCGTCGTATGCTTGCATGCTGTATCGGTGTCACCAACAGCCGGAATGGCCGTTTGCCTTTAATGTGGTTGCTGAAATCCATGGAAACGAGACCGCAGGGATGAGCACCGCCCCATCCATCGTCCGGTGGGCGGCGATTGTCCCGGCGCGGCCAATGATTACAATGTCTTAAGGTGATTGTCAAAACGATTTACACGGCAAGATAAACGGCTGAAAAAGGGCCCATTGTATATGGAGAAAAACATAAGCGCTTGTAAAATCAACGATTTTATGTTACCAAAACGACGCTGACTGCTGAAAACACCAGAAGCTCAAAGGGAATCGACCCCATGTCTGAAAAGCATCCGGAATGTCCTCTGTATAATCCTCTCAACTGCAAGGAATACTACAATCCGAAGCTGTGTGCCTTTGTCCGTAAGGATAAAACCTGTCTCAAAAAAAAGAAGCCCAAAAACAAAACCAAATCCCAGAAAAAATAACGCGTTCTGCACCGCCTGGCCGTATACCCCAATTCACGCATGCCCGGCCGCATCGATCAACAGGGTCGGGTCAATCCCCAACTTCCGCATGGCACGCTCCCAACGGTCTCCGACAGGTGTCTCAAACAAGATGGCCTCGTCGATATCACTTGTCAGCCATGCGTTTTGCTGAATTTCGGCCTCGAGCTGACCGGGTCCCCAGCCGGCACATCCCAGGCTGATCATAAAGGCTTCCGGCCCCTTGCCCATGGCGATGCGCGACAGCACCTCCCGGGTGGTGCTCATGGCCAGGTGGGGGGTAATTTCCAGGCTGACCGCCGCGTCGAAGGGGCGGCCATGGAGGATGAAAACTTCACTGGCATGCACGGGCCCCCCCAGATAGACCGGGGCCTGCCCGATGTCGGTCTGATGCGCCATATCCAGCTCGCTGAAAATGGTTTCGGCCCGCAGGGAGGGGTGGGCCCGGTTGATCACGATACCGACGGCACCCTCGCGGGTATGCTCCGAGAGGCAAATAACGGTTTGATGAAAATTCGGATCCAGCAAACCCGGCATGGCCATGAGAAACTGGCCTTTCAGCGATTCGGGGTAGTCTGTCATCAGGCGATTCTCTTTCACAACAAGCAATCAATCGGCAGGATGGGCGTTTGCTGCCTACCCAAGCCCTTGAATTAACATCATGGTATGGCCATACGTGGAAGCGTGGGGGATGTCAAGAACTAGCCCCATCTTGCATACGTGGCGGTCTGGCGAAATCATTTCCCGTCCATTGTCAAACCCCCTTCAGGTTGATAGGTTGCCCGACAGATCCGTTTAGATGCCCTGAGCCTTGAACCCAACGGAGAAAATCACCATGCCGGTCAAATCCCTTCAGGATATGCGTGCCGACGCCCTTGCCATCTTTCAGTCCGGACTTGCCGCCGTGGCCCCCGATCCGGCCATACGAGCCCATTGCCGCCGGGACGGCGATCGCCTGCACGTGGGATCCAAAGTCTACGAATTGTCCCGTTATGAAAAAATTCGCATCATCGGCACCGGCAAGGCCGCGGCGGAAATGGCCCGGACCCTGGAAGCGCTTTTGGAAGATCGGGCGGAAGACGGTTTGGTCACCGTTAAGTACGACCACCTGGCGCCCCTTCGCAACGTACGCCTTATTGAAGCGGGGCATCCCGTCCCGGACGCAAACGGCTGCGACGGCGCCCAACAGATACTGGCCATGGCCCGTGAATCCGGTCCGCGTGATCTTGTCTTCTGTCTGATATCCGGCGGCGGATCCGCCCTGCTGCCCCTGCCGGATCAGGGACTGACGCTGGCCGACAAACAGGCGGCCAGCCGGGTGCTCCTGTCCTGCGGAGCTTCCATCCATGAGATGAATACGATTCGCAAACATCTTTCCGCCATCAAAGGCGGACGCCTGGCCGCGGCCGTCCATCCGGCCGATCTCTGCACCCTCATTCTCTCCGATGTGGTGGGCGACGATCTGGACATCATTGCCTCCGGTCCCACCGTGCCCGACCCCGGCACCTTCCAGGATGCCATGGCCATTGTCGACCATTACGGCATCCGGGACCGCCTGCCGGAGCGTGTCATCCATCACCTGCGCCGGGGGGTCGCCGGGGAAATCCCGGAATCCCCCAAAGCCTCGGCCGCGTGCTTCGCGCGCACCCAGAATCTCATCGTCGGCAGCAACCGCCAATGTGTCCAGGCCGCGCGCAAGGAAGCTGAAGCCCGCGGTTACCACACCCTGATCCTGTCATCGCTGATGGAAGGGGAAACACGGGATGTGGCCCGGGTACATGGTGCCATGGGGCGGGAGATCCTGGCCACGGGCCACCCGGCCCCGGTCCCGGCCTGCCTCATTTCGGGAGGCGAAACAACCGTGACGCTGAAGGGCGGCGGCCGCGGGGGGCGCAACCAGGAGTTTGCCCTGTCGGCCGCGCTGGACATCGCGGGGGCGAAAAATATCGTGATTCTCAGCGGCGGGACGGACGGCACGGACGGCCCGACCGATGCCGCCGGAGCGATCGCGGACGGTCATACCACCTCCCGCGCCCGCAGCTGCGGTATGGATCCCCGACGCCACCTGGTCGAGAACGACGCCTATCCCCTGTTTGAACGGCTGGGTGATTTGCTGCTGACCGGCCCCACCAACACCAACGTCATGGATCTTCGACTGGTCCTGGCCGCGGTCGCATGATGGGTCAGGACCGGCCCGGCTGGGCCAACTCCACCAGTTTTCCCCGGGCGGTTTCTTCGTTGGTTTCATCCAGCAGCGCATAGAGCTTCAAATCGCCGAGCATTTCGTCAATGCGCATGAGGTTGAAGGTGGAACGGCAGGCACGGCGGGTGGTTTCCCCAAGCAAAATCCCATCGGGGTAAAAGCGGGTCAAATCCTGGAGACGGAAAACGGCGTTGACCGCATCGCCGATCACCGTGTAGTCCATCTTTTTTTCGAAACCGATATTCCCCACCACCACCTCGCCGGTCAGGATGCTGGTGCCGATATTAATGGCGGTTCCGAATTCTTTGCGAAAAATCTGGTTGGCCCGTTTAAGGGCCCGCCGCATCTCAAGGGCCGCGGTCAGCGCATTGTCCGCATCCCGCGTGCTGGCAACCGGAGCCCCGAAGATGGCCAGGAATCCATCCCCCAGATATTTATCCACGATGCCGTGATGTTTGAAAACAATGTCCCCCATGAGGGTAAAAAACCGGTTCAGCAGGGAGACGGTCTTCTGGGGGCCGATATTCTTGGATAAAAGTGAAAATCCACGGATGTCCAGGTTCAGCAGGGTGAGGGTTCGCAACTCCTCGATAACGGTTTTTTCGGTTTCCGATCCGTGCAGGATGCGGTCCAGGACTTCTTTGGGCACGAATTTCTGGAACATGCGCCGCATGCTGCGCTCGTGATCGGCCATGGAAACAGTCTCACGGTACAGCCGCGCATTTTCGATGGCAATGCTCACCGAGGAAGCAATCGACTGGAGCAAATCTTCATCGCCGGCCGTAAAATCACCGTTGATCTTGTTGAGAACTTCGATGACACCGATCACCCGCCCCTTGGAAATCATGGGCACACACAGCGCCGAACGGGTGCTGAATCCGGTCGAACGATCGACACCGGAAAAAAAATGCGGCGAACGGTTGGTGTCATTCACGATGATGGCCTTGCCCTTGGCAGCCACATAGCCGGCAATCCCCTGCCCCAGACGAATGGGGTGGGTCATGTTGGATTTCACCTTGGTATTGAAGGCCACGGCAAATTTAAGTTCATCCCCTTTGAGGAACAACAGCGAACCCGCCTCCACATTCATGATCACGCGGATCATATCCATGGTGTACTTGAGCACCTGCTTCATTTCAAAGGTGGAGGACGCCAGGGCGCTTCCGATTTGTTTGATGCTGCCCAACTCCCGGTCCCTTTTGAAAACAGCGGCCGAAAGGTTGCTGCGCTCGATGGCCAGGGCCAGGGTATTGGCCATCCAACCGATGAGTTCCTTGCGCTCACGGAAAAGGGCATCGTCAGGCCCGGCCATGGCCAAGACCCCTTTGACCTCCCCCTCCATCCGCAAGGGGGCCGCCACGCCGGCACGACTGCCTTCAGGCCCCATGAGCCGGCGCTCGGCGGGATGCTGCAATTGACGGAAGTCATCGACGAAGACCAGGGCGTCCTGCCGGATGACACGCTCGAAAACAGTCCCCTGCAACGGGAAACTGCTGCCGCGCGCAATCCGGTTCGGTCCTGACGACAGGACTTCATAAATCGTCAGGTGCCCCGCCCTGTTTTCGCTCAGGGTCATCACGGTCGCCATGGTGAACGGAATGATGGCCTTGATTTCCGCCATAATGGCATGCAGCAACTCCGCATCGCGAAAACTGGAATTGATGATACGAAAGACTTTTTCAATCGTCTTCAACTGCCTGCCGTTCTCCTCGTTCTGCTGAATCAATTGAAGATTTTCATAGGAAAAGGCGGCGTTGCTCAGCAAAGGCGTCAGGGCCTCCACATCATCATGGGTGTAGGTTCGGGCGCCATCCCGTCGGGAAATCGTCACCACGCCGACGATTTCCTTGCTGGTTTTGATGGGCATGCAGATAAAAGATTTCGTACCGTATTGGGCCAGGTTGGCCCGGCCAAAACGGCTGTCTTTCTCCACGTCCTCCACAACCAGGGGGGATTTGTTGATGACGGCATATTTGGCGATGCTGGTTTCGAAATCAATGCGGTCACCGATTTTGATATGCCGGCCGGTGCCGATACTGGCTTTGACCGTAAAATAGCGCGCATCGGCTTTTTCCAGAACCAGCACCGAGCCGATATCGGACTTGGTCAGGGAAAGGGCCCGTTCAAGGGTGACATAGAGAATCTCTTCCGGATCGAACGTCACATAGCAAAGCTCGGAAAGCTCCTTGAGGATGGCCATTTCCGAAGCTTTCATCTCCAGTTGATGCAAGGTTCGCCCAAACTGGTTTTCGATGGCGTTGACCGACTGGACAATGTTCTGCAGTTCGTTTTTACCGGTGGTCAACTGGTCGACGTGGAAACCGGTCACCACCTTGCGGGCAACATCGCGGGAGACATTGTGGATCTGGTCGAAAAGACGCCGCAGCATGAAAAACCCGGCCAGCGACAACACGAAAAAACTCAGCAAAAAATAAAGGGTGTAAGGATTCTGAAGGAGATCGTACGTGTAGGCAAAGTAAAGGAATCCCACCAGCGGCGACAGAAAAAACAGGCCGAAGGCCAGAATCATGCGATAGTAAAGATCCTTCTGGCCGAGCGACAGTTTTTGGAACCAACTCCTTACGCCCATTTCATTTTCTCCCATCATTGGAGATAACCGCCCTCCCCTTACGCGGAAAGGGTCGCCAGCGCGGCGTCAGCAGCTTCAAGCGTTTGCGCTATGGCGTCGTCATCATGGGCCAGGGATACAAAACCGGCTTCGAACTGGGACGGCGCCAGATAGATACCGGCATCCAGCATGTGCCGGTAGTAACGCCCGAAACGGTCCAGATCACTCATTTTGGCAGATGCGAAATCCACAACCGGCTGATCCGTAAAAAACATGCCCAACATGGAGCCCACCCGGTTGAATGACACCGGTATCCTGTTGCGCCGGGCGGCTTCGGCCAACCCCTCGGCCAGGCGTCGCGAGCGGTTCTCCAACGTTTCGTAGGCACCGGGCTTTCGCAACTGTTCCAGGGTGGCCAGCCCCGCAGCCATGGCCACGGGGTTGCCGGAAAGGGTTCCCGCCTGATAAATCGCCCCTTCCGGCGCAATCTGGCCCATGATATCCTGCCGCCCGCCATAGGCCCCCACCGGCATGCCCCCGCCGATGATTTTGCCAAAGCAGGTCAGGTCCGGGCGAATATCGTACAGGCTTTGGGCGCCGCCGTAAGCCACGCGGAACCCGCACATGACTTCATCGAAGATCAACAGACTGCCGTTTTGCGCCGTCACCTCCCGCAGGGTTTCCAGAAAACCGGGCTTGGGCGCCACCATGCCCATATTGCCGGCCACAGGCTCCACGATAATGGCCGCCACATCCCCGCCTTTTTCCGCCATGACGGCTTGGACCGCCTCCGGGCTGTTATAGGGCAGCGACAGGGTGTGCTGGACAACGGACGCCGGGACGCCGGGACTGCCCGGGATATTCAAGGTGGCGACGCCCGATCCGGCGTCCACCAGAAGGGTGTCGGCATGGCCATGATAGCAGCCGTCGAATTTAATCACAATGTCCCGCCCGGTCACGCCCCGGGCCAGGCGGATGGCGCTCATGGTGGCTTCGGTGCCCGAATTGACCATCCGGACCATCTCGACTGAAGGAACCGCTTCGGTCACCCGGCGCGCGAGTTCCAGTTCGAGGTCGGTGGGAGCGCCGAAACTGGTGCCCCGCGCGAGCACATCGGAAATGGCCTGGACCACGGCCGGGTGGCGGTGCCCCAGTATCATCGGCCCCCAGGAGCCCACATAATCGATATAGGTATTGCCATCCGCATCGACCAGGCGACACCCTTCGGCCCGGTCGATAAACCGGGGAAGACTGCCAACGGACTTACAGGCCCGGACCGGGCTGTTGACCCCCCCCGGGATGAATGCTTGGGAACGCTGAAACAGCGTCGTCGAACGATCGGTTTTCATGGTTGGAAATCCCTTTCTTCCGGAAAATGAATCACGCCTGCCCCCGCCATGGGCCTCCGTCCGTCCCTTCGGCGGTGATTTGCCAGCCAAATCCAAGGACCGCATTCGGAAATGATTCTTGACATGGACGTATCACCGGATGTTCAGTAACGCTGCCGATGGCGCTTGGCATTATCAAACAGGACCGGCATCATCGGTCAGTCGAAGGCTGCGCATTGTATAAATAAGCATAAAAATTTAACAAATCGACACCGCAGGGTCAAGCGACCCCTTGGCATAGCCTGCTTTTTCGATTCATGCCACCGAAAGAGACACCATGGATCTCAAGAAAACCGAACAACTGGCGCGTTTCATTCACTACCTGACGGGGCGCCATCCCGATGAATTCGGTCTGGTCACCAATGCCCAAGGCTATATCCCCACCGCCGATGTGCTCAAGGCATTGCATGAAGAGGGTTGGCATGCCGTCCGGGGCCATCACCTGGAAAACTTGTCCTACCACTTGAGAAAACCTGTCCTTGAGATACAGGGGCACCTCATGCGGGCCGCAGACCGGTCCCAGCTGGATGGATTCCGGGAAACAGCCGATTGCCCCAAATTGCTCTACACCCCTGTCCGCCGGCGGGCTTACGAAACCACGCAAAAATATGGATTGCGTCCCCAGGGACACACCGGCCGGGTGGTCCTGTTGGCCACCCGGGACCTTGCCCAGAGAGTCGGACAGCGGCGGGATACCGAACCCGTCATCGTCACGGTGCATGTCCAAAATACCCTCCAGCGGGGACATGGGTTCCAACAATTCGGTGATCGCGTCTTTCTCACGGCCGAAGTGCCGCCCGACTGCTGCCGCCTGCCCAAAGTGCCCAAATCCATCAGGCGCCGCGAACCGGAGGGCACAACCGCTGCGTCCCCGCCATCACCGCCCCGAACACCCGGAAGTTTCACGGTGGATATGGAACGCCTGACGCAGGGTCCTGGGTCCGGAAAAGCCGGGGGCCGCAAGCCTGGCGCCAAGGATTGGAAGAAGGAACGCCGGAAAGCGCGCCGCTGGAAAGAACGCCGCGACAAACCCGTCTAATGACAAACAGACGGAAAAGAAAAACCGTTTGACATCCCCCGGCAAAGCTGTTACGAAGCACACCCGGTTGCCTACCGGCAATCATTTGGGCCGTTAGCTCAACTAGGCAGAGCACCTGACTCTTAATCAGTAGGTTGAAGGTTCGATTCCTTCACGGCCCACCAATTAGACATATCAAGAGCGGGATGTTGGACTTTCTGCCCAACATCCCGCTCATGTTATATTCTTTTGTTTTCTTCGACCTGTGAGAAAACCATTCCACTCTCTCCATTTCTGTACTGAGAATATTTGAATAGAATATTTCTTTTTAATGATTAAGGATTCCCTATTCATAAAAGAAACATGGAAACTTTAGCTTGTCTGTTTAAGCTAAAAGATCTCTATATGCAGTGGTGTTGGAAACGGGCCATCCGCACCCGGTCCGTAAGAATCGTCAAATAATTGTTGTGTATGGTCAGGCGGGGCATATCGCAAGGCCCGTTGCTTGTCCTTCACAAGTCACAATTATAGGTACGTATTTTTAATTCGCGCTGTATCGGATGGCGCCGCATCGTTCTACCCTGGCAATAAAATCAACCAAAGCGAAATGCTCATAAAGGAAATGACTACAGACAATATACTGAATGGTAGGGTATTGTCATGCCGGAGGGTATGTGCCGACTTAACAATCGGCCTATCTAACATCAACGGCAAGGCAAAAAAAGGAACCACTGTTCGAAACACGGCAGCTTTGGAATTTAAAAGCTGTAAGAACAAATAGACCAATACGGGCAAAACGATCGTTTTCAACCCGACTCCAACTACAGATAATTCACTCAGACTCTTAACCTGAGGGTGGATCAACGCCCCACCAGTAAGAATTAAGGCCATGGGGGAAATGATTGCAGCAAGCATTTTAATACTTTGATTTAAATAGCCGCCAAATGAAATGCCTAAACATGATGCCAATAATCCTAAATACCCTGCTAATAGTATAGGATTCAAAAATATCAACTTAAAATATAAACCTAATTTCAGGCCGTTTATCGCGGACTCCTTGCGTGTAATCCTCGCGCCGATCACTGTAAAAATATCAGTGACTGGAATTATGAATAGAAGGAAAATGCAAAACTGATGCATCACTGTTTCATTAAACACATAGAAGATAAATGCAATGCCAAGGAACACATTAAATCGGTAACAGCTGTTTGTAAAAGCAAAAGATAGCTCATCCGGAATTTTACAAATGTAATTTAACAGGTGGGCTGCCAAAAAAATAATCATTATTGAAGTCGCCGCCGCTGTATATACTCTCCAGTCAAATAGTGTAAATTTTCTTCCTCCGGCAATGATCAAGAAAAAATATGCCGGCAGCAAGAGACGGTACATGAATTCAGTGCCCGATTTAACAAATTGCGCATTGATGAAGCCGGTTTTCCTGAGAAGGGCTCCCAGAGCAACAAGGAAACAAATAGGAAAAAGTATATTTTGCAGCATTGCCAGCCCTCGATAAACTGACGGTTTTCCCAAAAACGTCGCAAGACCAATAGAAGGGTTGGGAATAGTTTAAAAATAGTCAGACATGCATTGGCGACAAACTTGTTTTATCCTTATCCAAACTGCCCGCCAAGATGTTGTGCTTGCGCATTCTATATTGCAGTGTTTGCCGAGGAACGCCCAAAATAGCAGCGGCTCCTTCGGGACCGCCAACGACACCCCGGGTACTCTTCAGCGTGGTAATGATGTGCTGGCGTTCTACTTCTGCCAGTGTCATCTGCTTCGGGCAGGCAGTATTGCGCAGTCCACTGAGTTGCTTATTTATTTCAGTTCCGGTTATTACCTCTCCGGGACGAAGAATAATCAACCTTTTTACAACATTCTTGAGTTCTCTGACGTTGCCCGGCCAGGGGTAATTTGTCATGACTCTCATGCAGGACTCTGAAAATTTTGGCGGCGATAGATTTGTTTCCGCCGATTGATCTGCAGATAGTTTCTCCACCAGTAAAGGAATGTCATCTTTGCGTTCACGCAACGGCGGAATTCTGATTGTCAACGTGTTCAATCGATAATAGAGGTCCGAACGAAAAAAGCCTTCCTGGATAGCTTTCTCAAGGTTCTTGTTCGTCGCCGATATCAACCTGAAATCCAGGTTTTTCGGATGACTTTCACCCACCTTTTCAATCATCTTGTCCTGAAGGACTTGAAGCAGCTTCGCCTGGAGATGGATACTTAATTCACCAATTTCATCCAGAAAAATTGTGCCTTGGTCGGCCATCTCGAATCTGCCTACCCGACTTGTCTGTGCGCCGGTGAAAGCACCTTTGGAATGACCGAAAAGTTCGCTTTCAAAAAGCGCGCTGTTCAAGGCCGGGCAGTTTACTTTAACAAAAAGAGCGCCATTTCGATTTGATAACTTATGGATAAACTGCGCAATCATTCCTTTACCGGTTCCGGTTTCACCATTGAGGGCGACGGAGATATCTGAATTAGCCACCATTCTGGCCTTTTGGATCACCGCAGCCATAGCTTGGCTTGAATAGATAAATTCTCCTAATTTTTGGCCGAATATTGATTGAGATTCTAAAAACTCTTTCTGCCTCCTGAGCCGTTTATTACTATCTCTTATCCGGGTATAGATCATCATGTGGTCTACTGCGATCGCAATGCGCGAAGAGACCTCGGTTAAAAACGCAACTATTTCCTCAAAATGCTCGGGTTCTCGGACGTAGCTTATGTGCAGGGTTCCCTTGACCTGATTTCGAACGACTAGCGGAAAGGCCATCGTGGTATGCAACCCGGCGGCCTGCAATGCTTTTACCGATTGCCAATAATTGCGGGTTGCGAGATCCGGAATAATAAAAGGCTGTCCGGAACGTATAACCGTGCTGGCAATGGCACAGTTAGCCAGAGGCCTGATATCTTCGCTGATTTCTATAGGCGCTACACCCTCCGCTTCGGCAAAATAGCTGAGAGTATTCGTCTTTTCTTCAAAAATGTGGATGCTCAATCGATCAAAATGGAAAATTTCTTTCAATGAATTCGCGATTGCCAAAAAAACATCGTGCCTAGTGCAGGCAGAAACAATGTCGTTGTTGAGCCGCAAGAGTAATTTGTATCGCGTTGCGGCATCCCATTGCATGCCACTTTTTTCTCTATTATGAACTTTCTCCAGTTTCATAATCTGTTCATTTTCAAATCCTGATTGCAACGGGTACCCAAGAGAGGGACTTCTTCCGTAGCTTCAAAAACTTTTGGCTATTTGATGTCAATTTTTTTGGGGAAGTGTCAGTTTTTTTTACAGTTAGCGCCGGCCTTTTTTGCACACATCAAAATTACTGCGCGGCAGACTCGTCTATGTGCCAAAGTCTCATCAATTTTTAGCATTTTCAGACCCAGTGATTTTTTCAAGGTTCAATATTTATTGTGGAAACTTAGCAAATTATATGCCAGTTCTCCGGCCATTTACCCGGCCTTGTGTTGGTCGAATTAACCCGGGATAATCAATCCTTTTTGCTCTGACCTCAACCAGACTATCGTCCTTTGTTTATCCACCTGTAAACATTGCCGTAAAAGTAAAGTAGCTCTTTTCATTTTCTTCTCTTTGTTTGCCGACAGCGAAAAAGAGACACAGAGCCCTATCGGCTGCAGTAGAGCATTACATGACCCCGGCTTAGAGTGCCCATTATTAAGCACAGCGATGGAACACCTAAAACACTGCGTTTCTATGGCAGGATTATACCAAGAAACACTTAGATCTGAAGTTCTAACTCGCCTTCGTGCCCTCCTAACCAATTGGTATTCCACCATCAACTACTATTCTAACGGATGTGCGCCGATTATTGAGCACAAAGCTCAATAGTCGGCATTCGTAATCCGTTAGATTCGCAATGGATTACTTCTCAACACTCCGTAATCTATAGCGATATCAAATTTTTGTTCTTTGGCATTTATTTTGCTTTGGCCAAAAGAACAGTTTGCTACCCATTGGCATCCCTGATGCCTTTTGACGATTTCTTTTTCAACCCCCATGGCGACCTTAATGCTTCCCATGGGATCATCTACTCAAAGATAGGAGACCTGACATGATTCAATTTTTGGTTCACGAAAAGACCGATAACGTTGGCGTTGCCACCGTAGATATCAAAAGCGGTGAAGTGGCCCAGGGGCTGTATATGGACAGCCAGGAAGATCTGAAGATGAAAACCCAGAACGATATCCCGCTGGGGCATAAAATCGCTCTCGCAGATATTGAGACGGATGCTGCGGTCATTAAATACGGATCTGATATCGGGCGGGTTGTGGACGAAATCAAAGCCGGCGAACATGTGCACACACACAACTTAAAAACCAGGAGGTGGTAATCATGAGCAATCCGAAAGTTATGGCTTATCGTCGTGAAAACGGACGCGTCGGTATTCGCAACCACGTCATCATCCTGCCGCTGGATGACTTGAGCAACTCTGCCTGCGAAAAAATCGCATTTAACGTCAAAGGCTGCAAAGCATTGCCCCATGCTTACGGTCGACTTCAGTTTGGAGAGGACCTCCAATTGTTCTTTCGCACCCTGATCGGCATAGGCTCAAACCCCAACGTAGCGGCTGTTGTGGTCGTTGGTATCGAACCGGATTGGACCCATGTCATTGTGGACGGCATAGCCGAGACAGGCAAACCTGTCACCGGTTTTTCTATAGAGCGACAAGGTGAAATCAAAACGGTTGAACAGGCCAGTTGGAAAGCCAAAGAATACATGCAGTGGGCCAGCGAATTGAAACGTGAAGCGTGCGACCTGAATGAGATCTGGGTCAGCGTTAAGTGTGGAGAATCGGATACAACCAGCGGTTTGGCTTCCAATCCCACCGTGGGCAACGCCTTAGAAAAACTAGTGGGGATGGGATCCACCTGCTGCTTCGGTGAGACCAGTGAAATTACCGGCGCCGAGATGGTCTGCAAGGAGCGAGCGGCAACCCCTGAGGTGGGCGAGCAATTCATGGCTGTTTTCAACAAATACCAGGACATGATTGATCGCAACAAAACCGATGACCTGTCCGGCTCCCAGCCGACCAAGGGAAATATTGCCGGCGGCCTGACCACCATCGAGGAAAAAGCGTTCGGCAACCTGCAGAAGATCGGCAAGACCATCAATTACGTGGGCGTTCTGGACAAAGCCGAAGCCCCCACAGGAAAGGGACTCTGGTACATGGATACCTCCAGCGCCGCTGCAGAGGCGGTGACACTGTGGGCAGCAGCCGGCTTCGTGGCCCATTTCTTCCCCACGGGCCAAGGTAACATCATCGGCAACCCGATCGAACCGGTAATCAAACTGTCTGCCAATCCGCGCACCGTTTCCGATATGGTCGAGCACATCGACTACGATTGTTCTGCCATTCTCAAAGGTGAAATGACCCTGGATGCGTCCGGCGACAGCCTCCTCAATATGCTGATTCGCACCTGTGAAGGCCGCCTGACGGCCCAGGAAGTGCTCGGCCACGAGGAATTCGTGCTGACCAAACTGTACGAAAGCGCATAAATGACGCCAAGCACCTGGTGCCTAGCCGGTGTGCCGTTGATCGCTGGTTGAGCGGCAAATACTACGGTGAATATTGACATCTGCCGGTCCGGTCCACACCGACCGGTCGTAGCCCGGGCCGGTTCACCGATCAACCCATAACTAATATCAGGGGGATACGCCGCCCCCCCCAAGGCCATTCAACGAGGGGTGAGCAAACTGATGATGAATCAGCAAAATACCACCGCTTTCAGCAGGGGTGATCGAATCGCAGTGACGCTATTCGGTGTTTTTTTCGGATCATACATCGTTAACGTATTGCTCGGAAAAGCAACGATCGTTTTCGGATGGAAGACCTACCACATCGGGAACGTCGGCGAATTCCTGATCCTGCTTGCCGCCTCTGTAGCGTTTATCGTCGCCGCGTTGCATCGTGAGGCGGTGAAGAAGTTGACCCGAACTCCAGACAAAAAATTAGGAGGGAACCATGATGGAAAAGAAGGAACTCAAAGGCCTTAAATCCGAAGAACGTCGTCATTTCATGGCGGCTAGCGCCAAATTCGGCTTTACCGCCGCCGCCGTTGCGCTGACAACAGGAGCGATTGGATCCAAAGAGGCCATGGCTATGACGGCCAACGAGGAAAAGGACCGTCAGAAGAGATCCAAGTACACCATGAACGTCGCCACGGCATACATCCTTGGAGCTTCGCGTACCTATCCAATCATGCAACTGGATTTCAAGGAAAACATCCAAAATGCCACCCACGGGAAGGTGTATGTCAAACTTGCGCCGGGAGGACAGCTTGGCGCCGGCAGTGCCCTTGTGCAGAAGGTTCAGGCCGGAACGATCCAGGCGGCTCAACATTCGATTTCCAACTTCGCCCCCTTTGCCCCGGCGGCTGACGTGATCAACGTTCCCTACTGGTGCGGTGAAAACCAGAAGTTCATCAACCTGGTCACCTCAGATGCCTGGAAGAACGAGATCAACCCAAAGATCGAAGCCAAGGGATTCAAGGCGCTCTGGTATGTGTGCATCGATCCCCGGACGGTTGCCATTCGCAATGGGGTCAAAGGGCCGATTAAAACTCCGGAGCAGTTGAGAGGCATCAAGTTCCGTGTTCCCGGCTCCAAAATTCTCCAGAAGTTCTATCAGTTGGTAGGTGCCAACCCCACGCCCGTGGCCTGGGGCGAAACCTCCTCGGCCATCAAACAGGGCGTGGCCGATGCCCTCGATCCGAGTGTGGAGGCCCTTCTGGTGTTCGGCTTCAAGGAAATTCTCTCCAGCGTTACCTTCAATGCCGCCGTACCCGATTCCCAAGTCTATTCCTGTAACCTGAAGTGGTTCAAGAGCCTGCCTAAGGATGTCCAGGAGGGGATCGAGTTTGCCAGTGAATTGACCAGTCGCCAGAACTTGGCCAAGGTTCCGGCCGCCCGTGCGTATGCCATGGCGGAGTTGGGCCGGGCAGGGGTCGAGTTTTACGCGCCGACTCCCGGGGAAAAGGAGATGTGGGTGGCCAAAGCCGGCGCGCAGCTCCCAGCATGGGATGAAATCAAGAAGGAACTGGTCGGCTCCCAGGCCAATTTCGCCAGGCTGGAAGAAGCGGCCAATACCTTCAACAATTTTTATGTCCACGATATATAGCCGCCCGTAACCTGTCGGCGGGAGGCCACCGATGGCACGCACGGTGACGTCCCGCCGACGATGACGCGATCCGAGGATGGTATATGCAATTCAACAAAGTGGTAAAACAAATAGACGAAAATGGCGAACGCTACCTGTTGCTACCGCTCTACGCCATGATTGTGATCACGGTTTTCATGGAGGTTCTACGGCGAAGCCTGCTCTCCTATTCATCGATCTGGGCGGAGGAAATTGCCCGATATGCGTTTATCTATGTGGCCTGGATCGGTGCCTCGTCCGCCATCAAAGAGCGAGCGCATATCCGTATCGATGTCATCCTTCCACTTTTTTCCGAGCGGATGCGCGGCGTTCTTTTCTTTTTCGGCGATATCGTCACGTTGATCCTTGCCGTTTTGGCCATTTACTGGTCCATGGAATCGGTGCTGACATCCATCCATTTCGGTTCGGTCACCCATGGGCTAAGAATCAGCCAGGCATGGTTTCTCGCCGCCGTTCCCCTCGGTTTTTGCATGATGGTCGTCCGCCTGCTGCAGTCCATGCGGCGTGACTGGAAGGACCTGAAAGCGGGTCGACCGGTGTTTGAGGGTAACAAACTTTTTGATTAGGAGCTGACGAAACAATGTATCAATACATGATGCAGCAACAGACGCTGAGCCTCGGCTGGGATTTTTATCTGCCGCTGATTGGCATGGTGATTATGATTCTGCTGGCCGTCCGCATCTGGGTGGTCGTCGGGCTCGGTTCGCTCATAATGCTACTGACAACCGGGGTCCTTCCTCCGACGCTGATGGGAGAAGCGTTGTTCGACGGTGTAGATTCCTTTGCACTCATCGCCGTGCCGCTTTTTATCCTTACCGGTGATGTTCTGGTGCGAACGGGACTGTCCAACAAACTTCTCGATGTGGCCGAGGCCACCATGGGGTGGCAACGAGCGGGCCTGGGGACATCCACTGTGCTCGGCTGCGGATTTTTTGCCTGTATCTCTGGGTCTGACGCTGCGGATGCCGCCGCCATAAGTCGTATTACCATCCACCGACTTGTCGAGAGGGGTTACCCCAAAGGATATGCCTGTGCACTGGTGGCGGCCGGCGCCTGTACCGGTGTGCTTATCCCTCCGTCGATATCATACATCATCATCGGTCTTATACTCGGGATTTCAGCCTCGACCCTATTCCTGGCCGCTGCGGTACCAGGCGTCTTGATCCTGTCATCGGTGATGATTACCAACACCCTGGTAAACCGGGTCAAGGGTTACGAAGCCTCGGACATCGGTTTTAATTTCCAGTATTGGCTCAAGACTGTTTATGGGGCGCGCTTCGCGCTGTTGATCCCGTTTATCATCTTGGGTGGAATCTATTCCGGACTGTTTACCCCAACCGAATCGGCCGCGGTGGCCGTGGTCACTACCATTATCATCGGGTTTTGTCAGGGGACGCTGAAATTGGCCGATTTTCCGGAGATGCTAGAGACTTCGGCCAAGGTCAACGGTGTCATCGTTCCGATTATTGCCATGTCTCTGCCGTTGGCACAGACCCTTGCATCGCTCCAGGTGCCGCAGTTCTTCGTATATTCGATGACGGCTCTGACCACCAACAAGGTCCTGATCGTTCTGATCATGGTAATCATCCTGATGATCGCCGGCTGCGTGATGGAAACCACGCCCAACATCGTGATCCTTTCGCCGCTGCTCCTGCCCCTAGCCCAGGAGATCGGGATGAATGAAGTCCATTTTTGCATCTTCATGATCACGGCGCTGGGTATCGGGTTCATTACGCCGCCCCTCGGGCTCAACCTGTTTGTGGTATCCGGCGTTACCGGGACATCCGTTCTGGCGATATCCCGTCACGCCATTATTTTTGTGGTGACGATGCTGATGATCCTGATGTTACTGGCCTTTGTCCCGCCACTTTCACTTTCGTTGCTATGATACCAAGTGCCGGCTGGCCTCTTTCAGCGTTTTGGCAGCCACCAGAACTGATAAGATTTAATGATGAGGTGATATCATGCCTTTTGGATACAACGGGAAAATACTGCACGTCAATTTGACGGACAGCACCTGGGAGATAGAAGAACCAGGCGAAAACTGGTACCGGACATACATCGGGGGATCGTCATTGGCCGCCTATTACCTGCTCAAACTCTTGAAACCGGGCGTCGATCCGCTCTCCGCTGAAAATGTTCTGGTGTTTGCCTGCTCGGTGGTGACCGGTGCTCCCCTGTCCGGGTACAGCCGCTATTCGATAGCCGCCAAATCGCCGCTGACCGGGGCCTTCGGGCGTACCGAAGCCGGCGGGTACTTCGGGCCCGAACTGAAGTTTGCCGGGTTCGACGCCATCGTTGTGCAGGGGCGTGCTCCCAAACCGGTTTATCTCTACTTGAAAGACGGTGATGTGGAGATCCGGGATGCCGCCGCCATCTGGGGGCAGGACAACTGGAGGACCCTGGAGCGCATTCGTGAAGATACCGGAGAGAAAATGGTTCGGGTGGCCTCCATCGGGCCCGCCGGTGAGCGCAGGATCCCCTATGCCTGTGTCCAGAACGACATGGAACATTATAACGGCCGCTGCGGTATGGGTGCGGTGATGGGATCCAAGAACCTGAAGGCCGTTGCGGCCCGTGGACGGAAGAAGACAGAGATGGCCGATCCGGAAAAAGTCAAGGCGCTGCGCAAGTGGCACAATGCCCGGATCAAGGTGCATCCGCCCAACGTCGGCTTGTCCAAGGTTGGCACCACGGTGCTAGTCAAGGCCCTCAACGATACTGGTATTCTGACCACCCACAATTTTCGGGATGGGGTTTTCGAGGGCGCAGACAAGATCGGTCACGAAGCATACCACGACACCATCTTCCATTCGGCCAGTACCTGCTATTCCTGTGCGGTCCGTTGCAAGCGGCGGGTCACCCTGGACAACGACAAATACCCTCTGGATAAACGTTTTGGCGGCGCGGAATACGAGACCCTGGCGGCACTGGGTTCCCTGTGCGACATCGATAACCTGCCGGCCGTGGCCCGAGGTAACCAGCTATGCAATCTATACGGGCTGGATACCATCTCCACCGGCTGCGTCATCGCTTTTGCCTTCGAGTGTTTTGAACACGGGATTATCACCGAAAAGCACACGGGCGGCCGGTCGCTGAACTGGGGGGATGCCGACGCCATGATCTGGCTGATCGAGGAGATAGCCCATTGCAGTGGGATCGGAGAGATCCTTTCCATGGGTGTGAAAAAGGCCGCCGAAATCCTCGGCAAGGGAGCCGAAAAATACGCCTTCCACATCAAGGGCCAGGAACTGCCCTTGCACGACGGCCGCGGAAAGACCGGCATGGGCATGGGGTTTGCGCTGTGCCCCACCGGGGCCGACCATATCGAAACACCCCACGACGTCGCCTTTCAGGGCGAGGGGGTGAGCAAACTGCATCCCCTCGGGATTTTCGATCCGGTCAAACCGCTGGAGACCAACGCCGAAAAAGTCCGCTTTTTCGTCAACGGGCAGAAGGCCTGGCAGATCAACAATTGCTATGGGATCTGCAATTTTTGCTCGGTCCCGATCCACGCCATGACCTTCGAGAAACTGGTGGATTCAGTCAGGGCGATCACCGGTTGGGACACCAGCCTTCACGATATGATTAAGGTTTCGGAACGGGGGACGGTCATGGCCCGGGTGTTCAATAACCGGGAAGGATTTAAGCCAAAGGACGACCGGGTGATTCGCAGGTGGCACCAGCCAATGCCCAACGGCCCCATCAAGGGGCAGCTTATTGATCCGGTGGTGTTTCGGGAGGCCATCGACCTTTATTACGAAATGTCGGGCTGGGATAAGCAGGGGCGACCGACCCGCGGCAAACTGATCGAACTGAACCTGGAATGGTTGGTCAATGAGAGTCACAGTTAAACGTTTTGCTGTTTGTGAAAAGGAACCGGGCATATCGCCGAACATGATCGACATCGACGACGGATCCACTGTTCGGGACCTGCTTGGCCATCTGGCACTCAACGAAATCGAAGTCGGCATCCTGGCGGTCAACGGTCGCAGTGCCACTTTCGACCGGATATTGACCGAAGGAGACACGGTTACGATGATACCGCCCATTGGCGGTGGATAGATGATATGCGCCGGGCATGGAATTCAAGCCCCGGGGAGACCGAATGCGTTTCGTTGCCGGCTCGGCAACGACATTTCAATTTCATAACGGAAAACAACTAAGGAGTGAAAACTATGCTTTTCGGATTTATCGGATTGGGAAACATGGGTGGAGGACTGGCACGGAACCTGATTCGGGCCGGTAAAGATGTTCTGGCTTATGACCTGAGCCAGGAAGCTATCGAAAAGACACTGGCGGCCGGGACTTCCGGCAAAGCCGCTGGCGCCGTGGAAGATCTGGCCGATGCAGATGTCGTTTTTACCTCGTTGCCGCTGCCATCCCACATCGAACAGGTGATGCTCGGGCCGGACGGTTTGCTGGCAGCCATGAAGACCGGCGCGGCCTATATCGATGTCAGCACCATCGATCCGCAGTCCGCGCGCAAAGTGTCCAATGCCTGCGAGGCGCTCAGCATCCGTTTTCTTGCCTGCCCGCTGGGGAAAAACCCCGCCGCCGCCGAAAAGGCCGAGGAACCGATATTCGCGGGTGGGAAAAAAGAGACCTACGAAGAACTCAAGGAAATCCTCCAGATCGTGGGCGACCCGGTCTACTACATGGGAGAAGTCGAAGCGTCTCAGGCCTTCAAGTTGATTTCCAACATGATGGGCATGACGAATGTTGCGGTGATTGCCGAGGGAATCCGGTTGGGTGAAAAGGCGGGCATTGCGCCGTCCCTGATGGCCGAACTGATTGAAGAGACCGGTGGCAAGAGTTTTCAGTCGGCGTTGCGCGCCCCCTGGATTGCCAATGGTGACTTTGCCCCGCGCTTTGGCCTGGATTTGGCCCTGAAGGATGTTCGGTTAGGCTGCGAGATGGCCAATCAGTGGAATAAGGATCCGAGACTGATGAAAGTAGCGCTTGATTACTTCAAGCAGGCCAATGCCGCGGGATTTGGCGGTGATGACTGCAATGCTGTCTACAAGGTCATTGAGTAAGCTGTCGGGCTGAGCAACAGCGGCGCCGGGACGAGGAACGGTCCGGGCGCTGCGGTTCGTTCGGCCCTGAAGCCGATGAGACAGTTTCCCGGCGCCGTCGCCGAAACGCGGCTGGTCCGGTGCGCTTAGGATCGTTCCCTTTGAAATTAAATGGGATTTTTAAGACCCTGGTGGATCAGGCGCGTAAACCAGCTTACATACAGAACGGAAAATGACGATGATCGAAAAGCTATTTCGTCTTGACGGCAAAGTTGCATTGGTGACCGGTGCCAGTTCCGGAATCGGAAAAGGCATGGCCCGGGCACTGGCGGCTGCCGGCGCTGCCGTCGTTCACGTGGCCCGAAGCGAAGACGCCCTGCGGGAGGCGGTGAACGCTGTCCGTGAAACCGGCGGCCGGGCCGACCATGTGGCTTATGATGTCGGTCGTATTGGCGAATTGGATGACTTGGCCAGACAGGCAGAGACCTGCTTCGGGCCGGTCGACATCCTGATCAATGCCGCCGGCGTAAACCCCCGGCGGCCCTGGCAGGAGATTACCAAAGAAATATGGCACGATACCATGGCCCTCAACCTGGGTGCGCCTTTTTTCCTGGCCAAACTGGTGGTTCCCGGCATGCTGGCCAAGGGGTGGGGCAAAATTGTCAACATTGCCTCGCTACAGTCGGTGCGGGCCTTTAAAAACGGATTGGCCTATGGGACGTCCAAAGGCGGCGTCATGCAGTTGACCCGGGCCATGGCTGAGTCCTGGTCGGCCGATCACAGCGGTATCACCTGCAATGCCATTGCTCCCGGTTTCTTTAAGACCGGCCTCACCGCGCCGCTTTACGAAAAAGAGGACGTGATCCGGGCCCTTGCCCGACAGACGATCACAGGGCGAACGGGCGTGGTGGAGGATATTGACGGGTTGACGATCTTCCTGTCTTCGCCAGCCTCGGACTATATTACCGGCCAGACCATATTTATCGACGGTGGCTGGACAGCTAAATAACCTTGTGCGGCATCCGCACCGTATAAAATTCGAATGGAGTGATATTTCATGAAAGCATTGGTGTACACTGATACGAACCGGATTGTTTACCGGGACGAGCCGGACCCGGTTCCCGGGCCGGATGATGTGCTGGTCAAGGTTGAGGCGACGGGAATCTGCGGTTCCGACATGCACGCCTTTCACGGCAAGGATCCGCGTCGGGTGCCGCCGCTGATTCTCGGCCATGAAGTCGCTGGCAGTGTGGTTTCCGGAACGGATGCCGGCACGCGAATCGTTATCAATCCGCTGATCACCTGCGGCCGATGTGCCTATTGTGACACAGGGCGTTCCCACCTGTGCGCCGACCGTGAATTGATCGGCATGCGGCTGGCCGGAGCTTATGCCGAGTACGTCATCATTCCATCCACCAATATCATCGCTATACCGGATTCCATGAATGCCGTACATGCATCCTTGACCGAACCGACGGCGACGGCCCTGCATGCATTGAACCTGGCCCGCAAGGCGTCGCACCGCCCGTTAGCGGAACTCAACACGCTGGTCATCGGCGGTGGTGCCGTTGGGTTTCTGGCCGCACTGTTGCTGCGGGCCTATGGCTGTAAACGCCTTGTTGTATCGGAAACCAACCCGCTGCGCCGGGAAAGCCTGGCGGCGCATGCGGGATGCCGGGTCCACGACCCGATCAACGACCCGGCCCTGGAAAATGATTCCTTCGACTTGGCGGTCGACGCCGTGGGCGGCGGGGTCACCCGCAAAACGGCCATGGCCGCCATCAAACCCGGAGGAATTTTTGTTCATATCGGCCTGATGGATGCGGCCGGCGAACTGGATATCCGCAAACTCACCCTTTTCGAAATTACCCTGCTCGGTGTCTATTGCTACACCCCGGAGGATGTGCGGGCTGCGGCACGAAGCCTTGCCAGCGGGCAGCTCGGCGATTTGACCTGGGTGGAAACCCGCCCCCTTTCGGAGGGTGCGCAAGCTTTTCGTGATTTGGACAAAGGCCGGACGGCAGCCGCAAAAATTGTCCTCATTCCATGACAGGGGCAATCAACAGTCTGCGACCGCGTCGGGGCCAGTACGTAATTAGGGCATACGCTTACTCCGTAGGTTGAAGGTTAGATTCCTTCACGGCCCACCACAATTGCAATATAAGGGGCAGAATCCTTGGGGGATCCGCCCCTTTTTATTTGGAATATCCATACCATTATCGTACCCGGACCCATTCCCCGTCCTGAAGGCCGAGAATGGTGAAATATTTTATTGACAAAATTCAAAAAAAGGGATTAAAAGATCTGTTTTATTTATTGGCCGATATCCATCGGCCTGATCCTTGCTCCGGGTCGCTCCCGGGGCTTTACATCCACAAGGAGGACGTATGCGTAGATATGAAACAATCGTGATCGTCGATCCGGACCTCGGCGAAGAGCAGCGCGGTCCCGTGTTCGACCGGATTCGCGAGCTGATTCCCCAGAAGGGGGGTCTGCTGGTGGAGTTTGACGAATGGGGAGGCCGTAAACTGGCCTATGAGATCAAAAAGAAACAACGCGGCTACTATGTGCGTGTTGACTATTGCGGTGGCGGCGATCTTGTCAGCGAGATGGAACGGCAGTTCCGCATCGATGACCGTGTCATGAAATACATGACGGTTCTTCTTGACAAGGAAGCGGATATGGAACGCATCCAGGAGGCAATGTCAGAATCTGAGGCCGAAGCCGAAACGGCGACGGAAACCGAGGCGGTAGAAGCGCCGGAAGCACCGGCCGAGGCAACCGCCGAGGAGAAACCGGCGGAAGCCGAGCCGGAAACAGCCCCTGAACCGACCGAATCCGAAGCCAAGAAGGAGGAAGTGTAAAATGGCACATGCCCGTCCCCGTCCCCGTAAAAGAAGAAGACGCGTTTATCATCGCCGTAAAGTCTGCCGTTTCTGCGCGGATCGCAGTCTGGTCATCGATTACAAGGAACCCCGAACGCTGCGGAATTTCACGACCGAGCGCGGCAAGATCATCCCTCGGCGCATTTCCGGGGCCTGCGCCAAACACCAGCGCAAATTGACCCTGGCCATCAAGCGGGCGCGCATGATTGCACTGTTGCCCTATGTGGGAACGCTCGATTTCAAGTAAAACCATAAGCAACCCGCGGAGGATCCCGCCGTCATTCGACGGCGCCTGAAAGGTGCAGGCATTCACATTCGGATGCCGCGGCGATTCTCCATCCACCGGGTTGGCATTCGTGACGAGTTCACGGCTCATTGCGTTTTTCGGAGGTTTATCGTTATGCGAATCATTTTAAAAGAAACCATCGAATCCCTGGGCATTATCGGGAGTGAGGTGGAAGTGGCCGACGGCTATGCGCGCAATTATCTATTCCCACAAGGCAAGGCCGTCAAGGCAACGCCGCAGAATCGCCGCATGCTCGAACAGGAAAAGGCCAAATTCGATCTGCAGATTGCTAAAGAGAAATCCATGGCGGAAGAAATGGCTCAGCGCCTGGACGGTGTCACCTGTACCATCAAGGCCAAGACAGCCGATGAAGAACGGCTTTATGGCTCGGTCACCGTGCGTGATATTGTTGACGCCCTTGCCAAACAGGATGTACAGGTTGAACGACGGGTGGTCCTTCTCAAAGAGCCCATCAAAGCGATTGGGACTTACCAGGTGCCGATCCGGGTGTACCGGGATGTCGAACCGGAAATTACGGTTCATGTGGAACCGGAAGAAGAAACAGCCTAACGCCTGCACCCAACCTGCCAAACGAGGCCTCTGGTCACCTTTCTGAAAACAGCAGGACGGTGACCCGAGGCCTTCGCGACACCACCGGACCCGCGCAAACCGAACGATAGGCATTGCCCCATGGCCGCGACGCCGACACCGTCTGTTAAAGATCCATCCCTTCATCATCTGCCACCCCAGAACCTGGAGGCGGAGGCCTCCCTGATCAGCGCCATTCTGATCGACAATACCGCGTTGCTGGACATCCTCGAAATCCTTTCCCCGGAAGATTTCTATCGATCGGCCCATCAGCGCATATTCGAAGGGATTACCGACCTTTTTGCCCGCAGCGAACCGGTCGACCTCGTTACACTGGCCAATGTCTTAAAAGAAAAAGGGTATCTGGAGGATATCGGGGGCGCCGCTTTTCTCTCCAAACTGGTGGATACCGCCCCCGTGGCTATCAATGCCGCCCACTATGCCAAAATTGTCCACGATAAGGCCAGTGTGAGGCGCCTGATCGCCAAGTCGAACCAAATCGTTCAAAAATGTTTTGAAGATCGCGGCAATGTGGACGATCTTCTCGATTTTGCCGAACAGTCCGTCTTCGAAATCGCCGAGAACAAATCCCGCAAAACCTTTCATCCCATCAGTTCTCTCATCGAAAAAAATATCGACAAACTCGAAGAACGGCAAGGCAACAAGGCCCTCATTACCGGTGTGCCCACCGGGTTCACGGATCTTGACTACCTGACTTCGGGATTTCAACCCTCCGACCTGATCATTCTGGCGGCGCGCCCCAGTATGGGTAAAACCGCTTTCGCGCTGAACATGGCGCGCAATACCGCCGTGGAAACCAATACGGCGGTCGCCTTGTTCTCGCTGGAAATGTCCAAGGAGCAGCTTTCCATGCGCATGCTCTGTGCCGAGGCGCGGGTCGATTCCCATCGGCTGCGGGGCGGCTTTTTGAGCAACGATGACTGGGGCAACCTGACCCATGCGGCCAGCGTACTGTCTGAAGCCCCAATCTTTATAGATGATTCACCGGACCTGACATCCATAGACGTCCGGGCCAAAGCCCGACGCCTGAAAATGGACAACAAGCTGGGACTGATTATTATTGATTACCTGCAGTTGATGCAGGGACGGCAGAATATCGAACGCCGCGACCTTGAAATATCGGAGATCTCCCGGTCCCTGAAGGGCCTGGCCAAAGAACTGGACGTACCGGTCATTGCCCTTTCCCAGCTCAACCGCAAGCTTGAAGAACGGACCGATAAGCGCCCCAAGCTTTCCGACTTGCGCGAATCCGGGGCCTTGGAACAGGATGCGGACGTTGTCATGTTTATTTACCGTGATGAAGTCTACAACCGCGAGGAAAACAATCCCAATATCGGCAAAGCCGAGATTATCGTCGCCAAGCATCGCAACGGGCCGACGGGCGACGTGAATTTGGCCTTCATCCATGCGTATACACGCTTTGAAAACCTGGCCCGGGATACATTCGTGCCCGAACCCGATTAGCGGCTGCCGGGCCTTACCGCAGCATTTTGATCACCTGTGGCAATTCTCACCCTTAAACCACATCTTTTGGCAAGGCGACCTGTTCATTTCGGCAATCGCTCCAACCATGAATTCAGGCATGACCTGGCAGGGATCATCCCGTTGAAGGTGTCCTGACCTATGAAACGACTCTACGGAAACCTGACCGGTCTCAAGCCCAGTCAGCTGAAACGGCTCGAACGCATCACCGGGCGCCGTGTATCGCCGGCGATTCTCATTTCCCCGGAACTCACCCGTGACGTGGCGCGGATTTCCAGCGAAATCCGGCGGCAAGTGGGGCTCCTGATCAACCGCAAGGGCAAGGTCGCGTGCGTCATCGTGGGCGACCACCACCGCATCTTTATCCCCGGCTTCGTGGCCCAGCGCGTGGCACCGGGACGGCTGAGCGGTTTACGCTGCATCCATACCCACCTCAAACCGGAGCCCCTGTCCCAGGACGACCTGACCGATCTCGTCCTGTTGCGTCTCGACATGATGGCCAGTATTACCATGACCGCTGACGGGCGACCGGATCAAATCCATGCCGCCCACATCCTGCCCGGCGATCAAAAGGGTGAAGCCTCTGAATTGATGCCGCCCATCGATCCGCACCACCCGGATCGTTTCTGCCTGGAAACGATTCTGGCCCTTGAAAACGAGATGGCCCAGCAGCAGGCCTTGCGGGACGCCGGTGGTGGGAAGGAACGCGTCCTGCTGGTCAGCGTTACCACCGCCCCCCGCCGTGAAGCGCTGGAGTCCCTCCACGAGTTGCAACAACTCGCCAGTTCGGCAGGCATCGAGGTGGTCGACACTATTTTGCAGCAGCGAACGCGGATCGACCCGCGCATTTTACTGGGTTCCGGTAAGCTCCGCGACCTCGCCATTACGGCCATGCAGCGGCACGTCTCCATGCTGGTGTTCGACCAGGAACTCAACCCGTCCCAGATCAAGTCCATTACCGACCAGGTGGAACTCAAGGTCATCGACCGCACCCAATTGATCCTGGATATCTTCGCCCAACGCGCCCAAACCCGCGAAGGCAAACTGCAGGTCGAGCTGGCCCAACTCAAATATTTGCTGCCGCGTCTGGTGACCAAAAATACAGCCATGTCACGGTTGACCGGCGGCATCGGCGGACGGGGCCCCGGCGAAACCAAACTCGAGCTCAACCGACGGTTGACCCGTGATCGCCTCAACCGCCTGGAGAAGGCCTTGCAGGATGTCCAGAAGCAGCGCAAACAGCAGCGTGCCCGCCGCAGCAAGCGCCACCTGCCGGTCGTATCCATCATTGGGTACACCAATGCCGGCAAATCGACGCTGCTCAACAACCTGACACGCAGCCGCGTCAAAGCCGAAAATCGCCTTTTTGCGACCCTGGACCCTTCCAGTCGCCGCATGAAGTTCCCGCGCGATGCCGAAGTTATCATCACCGATACCGTGGGGTTTATCCGGGACCTGCCGCAGGAACTGATGACGGCCTTTCGGGCCACCCTGGAAGAGCTTGCCAATGCCGACCTGTTGCTTCACGTCATCGATATCGGCCATGCCCAATACCAAAACCAGGTGCAATCCGTGGAGCGGATCCTGGAGGAACTCGGGCTCGCCCACCTACCCACCCTGCGCGTCCTGAACAAGCAGGATTGCGTCCCCCCCGCCGATCTGGCCCAACGCGTCAACAGCCTTCAGGGAATTCCCATTGCCGCCATCGATCGTGCGACCTTGCATCCCCTGATCGATGCGATGGATCATTATTTCGCCACCGGCCAGATTCAGACAGGGGACAGGAAAACCGGAATCGTACCGGTTTCATCACCTTGAAAACCACCACCCCAAATTCCCGGTTTCAATTTGACAACCAGAGGAACTCTAATATAAACTTGTAATCTTATGGATTTGAATCATCTAAGGGCAGTGGCCCTGGCAGCGGCATACAGCGGCGGGAATTATATCCTAAGCAGACAGGATCGCACCCGGCGGATCGAACACAAGGGTGACATCGACCTGGTCACCGAGGCGGACCTGGGCTCCGAGAAGCGAATTATCGAGACCATACGGGCCAGCTTCCCAAGCCATGCCATTCTTTCGGAAGAATGCGGTCTTTCCGGTGGTCCAAGTGAATATCAGTGGATCATCGACCCGTTGGATGGCACCACTAATTTTGCCCACGGAATGACAGCGTGTTGCGTATCCATAGCACTGGTGCTGGATGGGCAGCCCCTTGTGGGCATCGTGTGGAATCCTTTCACTGCGGAACTGTTCTCAGCCGCCAGAGGCGGGGGGGCCTTTCTCAATGGACGCCGCCTGTCGGTTTCCGCCATCGACCAGGTGCACGACAGCCTGCTGGTGACAGGGTTCCCTTATAATGTCAAAGAAATCCTGGCCCCTGTCATGCAGCGCCTGACCCGCTGCCTGACCGCTTCACAGGGAGTCCGCCGGCTGGGCTCTGCGGCTTTGGATCTCTGCTATGTCGCCGCAGGGCGTTTTGAAGCCTTTTGGGAAGAGCAGCTTCATCCGTGGGACACGGCCGCCGGGCACCTGATCGTCATGGAGGCGGGCGGACGCGTTACCGATTTTGACAACCGGTTATTTACGCCTGAAATGAAATCTATTCTGGCTTCGAATGGCCACATTCACGATAGAATGATCAACCTGCTGGATTTGAAGGGATCAGAATGAAAAAAGATGGCCTAGATGGCAAGAACCTCGACCAATACCTGGGATGCTACGGGAGTTATTCAGGCGAAGACCCCATCTGTCAAAAACATTGTGCGTTAAACCTGCGATGTGCCATCGAGAAAGATCATCATTCCCGCATGGAACTCCTGGAAGATCTCATCGCCTCAGACGGATATACCATGAAAATGCAATAATGCGGATCGTACCCCGGTCGTTACCCCCAACAATCCTTCCGCAAATACGGCCGGGGTTCCCACTGGACCGATCGTGCCTTCCAGGCATGACCCTCTCTGTTTAGAAATCTCCGCGATCGAGTTTTTCGGTCAAATAGTCCAACTGCTTGCGCAACGCCGCGCTCTTGTGAACCCCTTTTTCAATGGCATTGATGGAATGCAGAGCGGTGGCATGATAACGGTTGAACGCTTTCCCGATGGCCTGCAAAGGGGCATCCGTATATCGCCGGGATAAAAATATGGCCATCTGGCGGGGTCTCACGATGGCCTGTTTGCGTGACCGGGATACAAGGTCTTTGAGGGAGACATTGTAATGGCGGCAAACCATTTTTTTGATAACATCCACCGTGATCGCCTTGCGGCTGCAGATGATGTTGCGGATGACGCTCTCGGCCAGTTGATTGTCGATGGGCATTCCCAGCAGGGACGACTTGGCGGCCACCTGGATGACGCCGCTTTCCAGTTGCCGGATATCTTCGGTCAGTTCACCGGCGAGATAGTGCGCAACGTCTCTGGGGATCGCTACCTTTTTAGCCTTGGCTTTTTGATTCAAAATGCGAACACGCGTCTTGAAATCCGGCGGTTCGATGGTGGACACCAGGCCATAGGAAAAGCGGGACCGTAATTTGTCGTTCAGACGGGGTATTTCAGTGGGGCGATAACAGCTCGAAAAAATAATTTTTTTACCCGCATCATAAAGCGAGTCCAATGTTGAGGCCAACTCCTGCTGGGTGCGATCCTTGCCGCCCAGGCAATGCACATCTTCCAGCAACAGGACATCGCACTGGCGGCGATACTTGCCCTTGAACTGGTCAAAACAGTCGTTTCGAAACGATGCGACCATCTCGTTGCTGAAATCTTCAGCCGTCACATAATAGACACGCTCGTGCGGGTATTCCTGAATAATATGGTGGCCAATCGCCTGGGCCAAATGGCTCTTTCCCAATCCGGTTTTGGACATCAGGAACAAACAGCTCTGATCGGATCGGCGGCGTGAGGCCATCGAAAGAGAGGCCGAGTAGGCAAAATCATTACTGCGTCCCACAATGAACTGGTCGAACGTGAAATCTTTGTGCAAAAAACGACCCGCCGTCGGTTTCGAGGCCAATTCCGGAATGGCCATCTGGGTCCCGTTGACGGCAAGCGGTTTATCCGATTCGGTTTTGGAACCGTTTTTTGCTACAAAGCGGCAATCCCGGCCCCCATGTCCAAGAATCGTCTGGTGAATGAGGGCCCCGTAATGTTCCTGAACGCGTCGGCAGGAAAAGGCATTGGGGCAGGTCAGGACCAGAATACCGTCGTCGGTTTCGTTGCCCGTGATCGGGTCAATCCACATGCGAAAACAATGTGAAGGAACTTGAACTTCAATTGCTGACTTGACCCGCTTCCAGATATTGCCCATGTGATCTTCTATCGTCATCCTTATACGGCAGGCAATGATCGTCTGAATCAGGCCGCCGCTAGCGCAACGCTAATAAAAATGAAAATGATAACAGTCGTTTTTGGATATTTACATTTGATTATCAGAAAAACATGTGAGAAAAACAGGGACCTGTTTATGGGAAAGGCCGATCAAAGTCAAACCGAATCATATGAGGTTTTTCATAATTCCGGACCCCGTTATCAACAAATAGCATATATCTGTTTTCATTGATTTTTTATCGTTACTGCATCCCAAATGTCTTGAAATACGATCATTTTTGATGTGGTAAATTTTTGTAGGAATTTTAAGGATATCCACGCCTGCCAGCCAGTTATTAACATTTTTTCGATCTGCGATTATCTTTTATTTCCTCCTATTTTCTACCATTTTAACATATCTCAAATAAAATTCTAATTAATGAAAATCATTCACTCCTTCCGCCCGGGAAGATGAAGGCAATGCGCCGAATCGTCCGGGGACCGTCTAACCGGCTTGCAAACCACACATTGCCTTGCATTGTCGCAGAATGGGACATCGGTCGACACGGTTGACCGCTGCTTACCTTTTGGTTTGATATCTGGGCTCCGCAATTCTATAAACAAATCTGCGCCCATGGGTCAGAAACCAAAACTATTGCGCCCTGTTCGGTTGGGACCGGGGCCGCGTGACACAGATAGCAAAGCATATTAAAGTATATATCCGGGCCCGGAGGACCCGGCTTTGGGTTCCCCCTGGAAGGGGGGGATGCTCCAATCACGAGAGGCAATAGGCGTCAGAAGACAGAATTCAGGAGCCAGAAGGATTTTGATGTCGCTTCGCTCCGTCTTTTGAAAAAGATCGAATGCGCCGAAGGCGAAAACCTTATTCTGACTTCTGGATTCTGGCTCCTGAATTCATAGACGACGATTACGGCGGAGCCAATTATCTCTGACCTGGCCCACAGGACCATGTTTTCTGGACCAAATAAACTGTCGGTATGATGAAAACCCGTATCATTAAAATCAGGGGTGCCCGGCACCACAATCTTAAAAATATCGATTTGGACCTGCCCCGGGACCGTTTGATCGTTATCACCGGGCTGTCCGGTTCCGGGAAATCCACGTTGGCGTTTGATACGCTTTATGCGGAAGGCCAGCGCCGCTACGTCGAATCGCTTTCGACCTATGCCCGGCAATTCCTGGAACGGATGGCCAAACCCGAAGTCGAACGCATTGACGGCCTGTCACCGGCCATCGCTATCGAACAAAAATCCTCCGGCCACAATCCGCGTTCAACCGTCGGAACGATTACCGAAATCCACGATTTCCTGCGCCTCTTATATGCTCGCGTTGGCCGCCCCCATTGCCATCGTTGCGGCCGTCCCATCGAGTCCCAGACACTGGACCAGTTTATCGACCAAATCCTGTCTATGGACGAAGGTACGCGCTTGATCATCTTCGCCCCTTTAGCCGCTCTGCCCTCCATTTCCCGCAATGATCGCATTCGGAAATTGCGGCGGGAGGGCTTTGCACGCGTCCGAATAGACGGGACAATCTATGAAATGGAGGATATCCCGGCATCACGGGAAAAGGTTTCACCTCCCATGGAAGTGGTGGTTGATCGCCTGATCGTAAGGGCCAAAATCCGCAACCGTCTGGCCGACTCTCTTGAGTTGGCCCTGGCCCTGTCCGGAGATCGGGTTTTGGTGGAAGAAATCGACGGCCCTGGCCATGCCTATAGCGAAGAGGCCGTCTGCCCTGTCTGTCATATTGGCCATCCCCAATTCACACCGGCCAGCTTTTCCTTTAATTCCCCCCAGGGGGCCTGCCACACATGCGACGGCCTTGGCGTCACAACCGCGTTAGATCCGGATCGGATTGTGCCCGACCCCGGGCTTTCCCTGAGGGAGGGGGCCATCGCCCCCTGGTCGCACCGGCATTCCGTTCATTTCAGTGAGTTCATGACCGCCCTGGCCGCTCACTACAGCAGTGATATTTATACCCCATACAAAGACCTCCCGGAGCGGTTTCAACACGTCCTTCTCAACGGTTCCGGCGAAGAAGAGATCGAATTTTTCTTTGAAAAAGGGCGCCGCCATACCTACCGCAAGCCCTTTGAAGGCGTCATCCCTTACCTGCTGCGCCGCTATCGCGAATCCGAGTCGAGCACATCGCGCGAAGAAATCCGCCGCTATATGCAGGATCAACCCTGCCCGGCATGCGGCGGAACCCGCTTGAATCCATCGTCCAGTGCCGTGCGGATCGGGGATAAAACCATCGCCGAATTGTCCTCTCTCAGCGCCGCATCCGCCCTGGAATGGATCGAACATCTGTCCCTATCTGGTCAAGAGCATGTCATCGCCGAAAAGGTTCTGACGGAAATCACACAGCGGTTGCAATTCATCGTTGACGTCGGCCTGCCCTACCTGACCCTCGACCGTCGTGCCGCCACCCTTTCCGGTGGGGAAAGCCAGCGAATCCGGCTGGCCACGCAGATCGGCTCTAAACTGACCGGTGTCCTCTATGTACTCGACGAGCCGAGCATAGGGCTCCATCCGCGGGACAACCGTCGTTTGCTGAAATCCCTTAAAGCCATGCGAGATACGGGCAACACCGTCCTGGTGGTGGAGCACGATGCCGAAACCATTCTCAGTGCCGACTATATCGTAGATATGGGCCCCGGCGCCGGCATTCAGGGCGGCGAGGTGGTTTTCAGCGGCAATCCGGAAAGTCTGATGCGGGCCGAGCTCTCCCTGACCGCCGATTACCTGTCCGGACGCAAACAAATTCCCACGCCCCGCCAGCGACGCGCCGGCAATGGTTTGGCACTGCATTTAACGGGTGCCGCCCAAAACAACCTTCGGCATATCGACGTCCATTTTCCCTTAGGTTGTTTCATCTGTGTCACCGGCGTTTCCGGTTCCGGCAAATCAACCTTGATCCTGGAGACCCTTTACCCTGCCCTCCTCCAGAAACTTCATCGGACCGGCACCACCGCCGGTAAGCATGCATGTCTCGAAGGCTTCCATCATCTGGATAAAATCGTCCACATCGACCAGTCCCCCATCGGCAAGACGCCCCGATCCAATCCCGGCACCTATTCGGGCCTGTTCACCCTGATACGGGAGCTGTTCGCCCGCACCCCCGAGGCGCGGGCACGCGGCTATAAACCCGGCCGCTTCAGTTTCAATGTCAAGGGCGGCCGTTGCGAAGCATGCCGTGGCGACGGGATCATCAAAATCGAAATGCATTTCCTGCCGGACATCTTCGTCACCTGTGATGCCTGCCAGGGGCTGCGCTACAACCGGGAAACCCTTGAAATCAAATACCGCGGCCGGAATATCGTGGATATTCTGGACATGACCGTGAATCAGGCCTACCGGTTTTTCAACCGCCTGGGGAAAATTCGGAGCAAACTGGAAACCCTGATTGACGTCGGGTTGGGCTACATCCGGTTGGGCCAGTCCGCCATCACCTTGTCGGGCGGTGAATCCCAGCGCGTCAAACTGGCCAAGGAACTCAGCCGCAAGGATACGGGGCGGACCATCTATATCCTGGACGAACCGACAACCGGTCTGCACTTTGAAGACACCCGCAAATTACTGGAGGTCCTGCATCGACTGGTTGACGCCGGCAATACCGTTATTGTTATCGAACACAATATGGATCTGGTGAAAACGGCCGACTATATCATCGATCTCGGCCCGGAAGGCGGGGAAGATGGAGGGCAACTGCTGGGTTGCGGATCACCGGAAAGGTTTGTCCGGACTACGGATTCCCACACAGCCCACTTTCTGGGCCAGGTAATTGCCAAGACAACACCATCGATAGCCACATCCGCCGAACCATAAAAAAAGCCCGGCCGAAAGCCGGGCTTTTGGGGTAAATCGAAAAGCGCTTTACTTCAACAGGCCTTCCACGATACCTGCCATGGGTGTCGCATAGATCAAAATCAGCGAGATAACCAGGGCGTAAATACAGAGAGACTCGATCATGGCCAGACCGATCAGCATCGTAACGGTTACTTTACCGGAGGATTCCGGATTGCGGGCAATACCCTCAACGGCCGACTTGAGGCCGAGGCCCTGGCCGATGCCGCAACCGAACGCGGCGATGGCGATTCCGAACCCAGCTGCCGTTACACAAGCGATAAAGAATTTTAGAGCTTCAGCTTCCATACTTACACTACCTCCTTGTTAAAAAGTTAATTTAGGCTTCTTCCAATGCCCCCATTAAAGGCATAACAGGCTGAATAATTATTTTCCGGTAAATCCACACCCTTCAATGGGCGTGTTCCATGGCACCGGTAAAATACATAATCGACAGCAGGAAAAACACAAAGGCTTGCACCAGGGCCACAAAAACCCCCAGGGCCATGATCGGCAAAGGCGCAAAAAAGGCGCCCGCCAGACCGAACAGGATCGTCAACACCAGTTCATGCCCCATCATATTTCCAAAAAGACGAAATGTGAGGGAAAGAATCCGTGCGAAATGTCCAATCAACTCAATCGGGAAAATGATCGGAACCATCCACCATACCGGTCCCAGGAAATGCTTGATGTAACCAGCACCGTGGTACTTTACACCGATTATGTGCGTAAAGATGACCACGACCAGGGCACAACCCAATGTCGTATTCAGGTCTGCCGTGGGAGGGAAACAGGTCGGTACCATCCCCGCCAGATTGCTGATAAAAATAAAAATGAATATCGTTGCCGCCAATGGTAACAGCCAGCGACCTTCCTCCCCGGTAACATCGACCATGAATTCTTCAATGCCACTGACAACCACCTCAAAAAAATTCTGGGCTTTGCCCGGAATCATTTTGATGCTCTTGGCGCCCAGGATAGCCAAGGCTATCAGAAACAGCATCACCAGCCAAGTATAGAGGACGTGAGGATATTCATGGGCAAAGTGGGCCGGGCCCGGACCAAGCATCTCGCAAAATTTAACTAGAAACAGCCACGGGTGTTCCATCCTTAAAACGCCTCCTTGAAAATAAGATTTTTCAACTCGCGCAGGGTCGCGACAACAATACTGGCAACCACGATCGACAACCCGACGAACAATCCCAGCGGGTCGACATAGTGGCCGGAAATCAGGAAGAATATAATAACGCCGCTGGCAATGAAGCGGACGTAGTATTTGGCGATAATGACATTATGGGAGACGAGATGAGGGGGCGTCAGGGATTTTTTAAGGGTTCGCGCCAGCAGGTGGAAGTTGATGGTAACAATCAGACCGCCGGCAAAAATCCCTAAAGCAAAATCATGTTTGAAGGCGATCAACCCGATCAGGAGGGCCGCCGCAAATAAAATCCAGTTGGCGCGGGTAATGAAGCGGAGTATTCGCGTCTGAATGTCCAAGTTGGTCCTGTTCGTCCTTGATTCGGTAGCCGTGATGACGTTCAGAGTTTGCGGCTCTTTTTAATCGCAAGCCCGATGTTGCGATAACCCGCCACAATGCCCATACCCAGGCCGATAAGGGTCAACCAGGGCGTTATGCCCAGACGCCGATCAAAATAAAGCCCCAGAAAGAGTCCGATGAATATGGACAGGGCGACTTGCAGCCCCAGACTGCTGTAATATGCAAGCTCCCTGATGGCTCGCCGGGTTTCTCTTTTCATGGGCAGAATCGACGTATCGACCAAAACCAGGACGGTTTCCGCCCTGTTAGAGTCAAGAGCATCTAACATAGCTCCCGGGTGAAGTCAACGAAAAAGCCTTGCGTCGCCCCCCCTTCAAAGCCGCAAGGAGCGGGCATCGAAAACCGGCCCATCCTTGCAGACATGCAGATAACCGCTCTTGTCATCCGCCGCCCGGACGGCACATCCCAGACAGGCCCCCATGCCACAGGCCATGACCGACTCGATGGAAAGCTGGCAGGGAATCTTCAACCCTGCAGCGATACCAGCGACACAGGCCAGCATATCCATCGGGCCACAGGCCATGATCACATCCGGCGGCCGGCGCCGTGTTTCATTCTCCAAAGGGCTGGTCAGAAAACACTGGGCGCCCTCACTGCCGTCATCCGTGGTGTAATGAACCTTATGGGCCAGGCCTTCAAAGATCTCACGGCACAGCAGATCGTCTCGGGTCCGCCCCCCCAGGAAGACATGGTATTCACCCTGTCGATGCTGTTGCCGGAGGGTTTCCAGCAGAAAGACCATGGGAGCGGCACCGATGCCGCCGGCAGCCAGATAGATCCGCCGGTAATCCTCTTGCAGGGTGAATCCCCGGCCCAGCGGCCCCAGAATGTCCACCGTTGTGCCGGCAGGCAGGCGGGCCATCATGGCGGTGCCTTCACCCACGATTTTGTAAAGCAGCGCCATGGTCACCTCCCCCGCCCCCTGCGCCACCATTCGGTGAATGGAAAAAGGGCGGCGCAGCAGCGGGGTTGGGCCGTCACCGACGGACAGCATGACAAACTGTCCGGGGCGGGCCGCACCAAAGGCCTTGCCGCACCGCAGCGTCAGGGTGCGATATCCCGGTGCAACGCTCGCATTGGATAGGATTTCAGCTCGATCTTGGATCATGATTTCCTCACCTACCGAACACACTCATTGCCGCGGCATCATACCGATAACCGCCGCCATGCGACCGGTCCTCCTGCTGGCGCGATAGGAAAAAAACAGATCACTCCGGCAACGGGTACACATCCGGGCGGTTTCAATATGATCTTCGGAAAGCCCGGCGCGCACCAGTTGATCCCGGCTTAAAGCCCAAAAATCAAAATGGTTTTCCGACACTCGATAGGACCACAGGGCTGCGGGTATTTCCTCCTTGTAATTGACGAATTCCGCACAGCAGGGTCCCAGGGACGGTCCGATCCCCGCCTGGATCCCGGTCGGATCGCATCCGAAGCGATCCCGCATGACGGCCACGGTTCGGCCGATGATATTGGCGATACTGCCCCGCCAGCCGGAATGAATGTTGGCGATGACCGCACGCGACGGGTCGAAGAGCATGACCGCCTGGCAGTCGGCCACGAGAATGGTCAACAATTGTCCGGGCCGATCGGTCACCATGGCATCGGCTTCAGCCGGCAACGGGGCCGCCCCCTTTACCGCGGCACCATCGAGCACGACAACTGTGTTGCCGTGCACCTGATGGATGCAAACCGGATCGGTGCCGCTAAACCGGGACCATACCCGTTGCCGGTTGACGGCTACCTGGCGATCGGCGTCGCCAACGTGCCGGGCCATATTGAGGCTGTCGAACGGCGGCGCACTCACCCCGCCCTGGCGGGTGGTGACGCCGTGATAAAGCTGCGGAAAGACGGACAGGTTATGAAAGAAATACAAAGGAATTCCGTTGTTGTGCGCAATTTTCATGCTCGGGAACACCCCATCAACCGGTCAACCCCTTCCGAAGTCTCCACTGGAAGTAAAGGATTTCGATTCAAAACAATGCCACCAACCACCATACGAAAAAAATAGGCCAGGGACGCGGACAGATTCAACAATACCGTTCCCTGATGGTCTCAATCAGTGCCGATGTGGAAATATCCGGAACCAGTTCGACCCGTTCGACCTGTCCGCCCCGCTGTTTGACAAAGTCGGCGCCAATAATGTCAACTTCCGCCCAGTCAGCCCCTTTCACCAGGACATCCGGTTCCAACGACCGGATCAGTTCCAGCGGATCCGGTTCCTCAAAGAGGATTACCACATCCACGCATGCCAGCCCGGCAAGGACCTCGGCCCGCAGGGCTTCGGGATTGATGGGCCGATGGGGGTCTTTGATTTTTCGGACGGAGATATCGGCATTCAGGCCCACCACCAGCATATCGGCGGTGGACCGTGCGGCGGTGAGATAGCGGACATGCCCGGCATGTAAAATATCGAAGCAGCCGTTGGTGAAGGCCACGCGCCGCCCGGCCTGGTGAGCTGACCGGACGACAGCCACGGCCGCTTCCCGGGACATCTGTTTAGGGACGTTGTTCATCGCATGCCTTCCAAGTTCGTCACCATTTTAGCCGGGGCCCCACTACCAGGAACGGGGCATGGTGCGGGCCACCGTGAGGACATCCACGCAATCGGCACCGCATTTTTTAAGCTCCCGGGCCGCCTCATCAGCCGTTGCCCCGGTGGTAAAAACATCATCCACCAAAAGGATACGCTTCCCCTCAACCCGGTGGTGATCGACTACCTTGAAAGCCCCCCGGATGTTGCGACGGCGTTCTTTTCTACCCAATCCGGTCTGAGGAACCGTGGGCTTGGAGCGTAGCATGATATCCCGGGATCGTGCAAAACGGGCCCCGGCCATGAGCCCTTTATCCATTTTTTTCCAGGCCCTCACCAGCATTTGAGCCTGGTTGAATCCCCGCTGTCGCAACCGCCGCGCATGCAGGGGTACCGGCAACACCAAATCGATTTCATCCATCTGCCAATCCCGGACAAACGCCTGCTGGAGAAGCCGTGCCAAGGGATAATCCAGCGCCAGGCAGGCCCGGTATTTTAACTGATGAATCAGGGCCATGAGCGCCCCGTCATACGCACCTGCCGATCGGGCGCGCCGGAAATGGCCGGGATGCTGCAGACAGTCGCCGCACAAATGGTCTTCACCGATCCGGCTTCCGAACATCACACCGCAGCGACGGCATAGTGGCGACGCCATCGGCTCAAAATCCGTGAGGCATTCCGGGCAGATAAACGGACTGGCCACCCGTTGAAAAAGGGTGGCCATTCCCGCGTCCGGAGCGTCGCCCTCCCACTGCCGATAAGTCCCCTCGACAGGGGTGTCACCGGGCAGCCAGTAACGGTTGCAGGCACGGCATTTCCGTGGAAAGGCGGCCTCAACAACGATTCGCACGATATAAACCACCAGCGCAGCCAGGTGACCCCAGAGGCGATGTGGCTGTTTTTGCGCATTCAGGTGATACAGGTGATTTCTCCGGCCAGCGTATTCCCACAGGCGATGTTAAGCACCACCGCCCCCTGTCGTCTGTTCCGCCGGCAAGCGTTGCCGGCGGGCCTCAAATATCGCCAGGGCCGCCGCCACGGAAGCGTTCAGGGAGTTAAAGACCCGCGCATGGGGGATGGACACGAGGAAGTCACACTGCCGTTTCACCAGGGGGCGCAACCCCTTTTCCTCGCCGCCGACAATCAGCCCCAACGGCATTTTCAAATCACAGGCGTAAAGGGACTGGTCGGCCCCTCCCTCCAGCCCGACAATCCATAATCCCATTTTTTGCAACTGCTGGACGGCCTGGACCAGGTTGGCAACCCTTATGATCGGAAGGTGTTCCAATGCGCCGGCCGAAGCCTTGGAAACTAGCGGCGTCGGACCTGCGGACCGATCGCGCGGTATCACGAGACCGTCGACACCGGCACAATAGGCCGTCCGTATAATTGCTCCCAGGTTGCGGGGATCCTGCACATTGTCAAGCAGGACGAAAAAGGCTTTGCGACCAGCGCCCTCGGCCGCCCCGACAACATCGGGCAAATCGGAAAAGGGTAAAGGGGCCACCCGGGCACAAATCCCCTGGTGCTCGTCATGCCCCGTCACTTCCGTAAGCCGGGATTCGTCGACCGTTTCGATTCTAATATTCTGAGGACCGGCCAGCTGTCTGAGCGTGGCCATACGCCCACCCTGACGTCCCCGGCGGACCAGCACCGCATGCAACGCACGCCGATTGGCGCGAAGCGCTTCGCAGACAGGGTGAAATCCATACAAAATTTCTGTTTTGGGGCGGGCCATACCGCATCATCTCCATGATTGCGCCCTGCGGCGCATCCCACCCCGGCAATCGTCCGCCCTATAACAGAGGGTGGGCATTACATTACCCATTCCGATACCGCTGGACGATATCGATTAGCGTCCCCACAGCCTCTTCCAGATGATCGTTCACGACGGTATGCCGATAGGAGGCTCCCTGTGCCATCTCTATACGGGCATTGGCGAGGCGCTTCTCAATGGTGGCAGGGGTGTCTGTCCCTCTTTGTTCCAGACGCTGCCGTAAGACCGCCATGGAAGGCGGCATGATAAAAATGGTAATGGCATGCGGGTACTTGGTCTGGATCTGGGCCGCCCCCTGGACGTCGATATCCAGCAACACATCATGCCCGTCAGCCCGCTGCTGGTCGATAAAGGTCGCCGAGGTGCCGTAATAGTTGCCATGTACTTCCGCCCACTCCGCCCAGCGGTCGGTCTTTATGCCGGTCTCGAATGTTTCCGGGTCCGTGAACCAATAATCCTTGCCGTCCACCTCACCTTGGCGTGGTGCCCGGGTCGTGGTGGAAACGGAGTAGCGTAAATCCGGCACACGCGCCATCAATAAACGGCACAGGGTCGATTTGCCGGCGCCTGAGGGTGCCGAGATGATGAACAGTCGGCCCTGGGGATCGGATAACGTCATTGCTGTTGGCGTGTCCTTTTCAGTTGCCTTCCTTGAGCATGGCAAACCGCTGGGAAATCGTCTCGGCCTGGATCGCTGAAAGAATGACGTGATTGCTGTCCATGATAATGATCGAACGGGTCCGGCGACCATGGGTGGCATCGATCAGGCGTTGATCCTTCTTGGCTTCGTCCTTGAGCCGCTTCATGGGGGCTGAATTGGGAGAAACAATGGCCACGACCCGTTCCGCCACCGCCGTGCTGCCAAATCCGATATTCAGCAAATTCGTTTCCATCTGATCTTTTCCTTCCTAGCAACAGGGCCAACAAAGGGGCCGCTGCCACCTACTCGATATTCTGAACTTGCTCCCGTATCTTTTCCAGCTCGGATTTGAGCGCGACCACCTGATGGGCGATTTCGGTACGTGACGTCTTGGCGCCCATCGTATTGAATTCCCGGTTAAACTCCTGCAACAGGAAATTCAGTTTGCGCCCGGCAGGCTCCTCGGTATCCATTATGTGCCGGAACTGTTCCAGATGGCTGTAGACCCGCACGATCTCTTCGGAAATGTCGCTGCGATCCGCCAGAAAAGCAGCCTCTTGGGCGATACGGCCGGGGTCGATTTCCACCTGCCCCTGGGTCAGGGACTGAATACGCTCCAGAAGCTTGGTTTGGTAAACCGCCAGCAAGCCCTCACTGGCCTGTTCGATCATCGTCAGCTGACGATCAATATCGTCCAGACGACGCCGGAAATCAGCGCCCAGGGCTTCGCCTTCCCTCTGTCGCATATCATCCAGGGCCGACAGCGCCGCCCGCAGGCACACCTCGACCGTCGACCAAACCGGCTCGAGATCCCGTTCTTTTTCCGCCGGTTTAATGATGCCACCGGCACTGACCAGCAATTCAAGCGATATGCCGCCCGGGAGATTCAACTCGTGTTGCAGTTCTTCCAGGGCATCGCGATAAGCCTTGGCCCGGGGCCAGTCGATTTCAAAAGCCTGCCCCGCGTCCCCGCTTTCCTTGATATCGATGCGAATATCAATCCGTCCGCGATGAATCGCCGCCGCCACAGCGGCTTTGATGCGCTCTTCCAGGGGCAGGAAGGGTCGGGCCAGGTGCAGGGCGATATCCAGATTTTTGCTGTTGTAGCTGCGAATCTCGGCAACGGCTTCATAGGGCTCGGATCGATTTTCAGCCCGGGCATAGGCGGTCATACTTTTTAGCATCGTTTCCTACCGATCGTTGTGGTCCGCCTTCAGGTCAAGGGCATACCTGTCGCGAACCTTATAAAGAAAATCCTGCAGCCGGGCATCGGCATAGTCCGGATACGTCCATGGCAGCGACTCGAAGCGTCCCTTGCGATAAACCAGGGTCAGGTCGGCATAAATACCACGGCGCAGATAAATGCGGTGGGAAAAATTCTTGCCGGTCGCCAACACCAGACGCTCCAGCAGCAGATAGCCCGGATCGATATTGACCCCCCGGCTTCCCCGGGCGGCATACGCGGCCTCGAGGGCATTGGTGCTGTGTTTGATGTCCGGCAGCTGTTCCTGGTCGATCAGGTGTTTAAAAGCGGCCAGCCTGCGATAAAGCGGGCCTCCCATCTCCCGGGTATAATAATCCGTGTAGTCGAACGGAAGCCAGCGGCTGACAAGATCGATCGGTCCGAAGAGATCTTCCAGGCGAGCCAGGATCCCTTCGGCCATATCCCGACGGACCAGGAAAAAACCCACCACCAGTTTGGCCGGCCGGGGAGGGGCTGGGACACTCATGAATCCAGTGCTTGGGCTTCATCCACCAGCATGATGGGGATATCATCCCGAATGGCATAAAGCAGCCGACAGGCTTCACAACGCAGCCCGCTCTCATCCTCTTCCAGTTGCAGCTCCCCCTTGCATTGGGGACAAACCAAAATATCCAACAAGGCTTTATTCAGGCTCATAATGTATCGCTCCGTTTCACGACAAGGTTCGATAAAGCTATTTAGGCCGAACGCGCACATGGTTATCAGTCTTACCTCTCTTTGGCAAGACGTGGGCACTGGAAATCCGGCCTCTTTCGGTGCCGACGCTTGCATTCCGGCAGGGGTTGGATTAATAGAACCCAATCAAAATTAGACCCGATGCCCTTCGAGGTGTTGCTGAACGATTGCCAACGCAAAATGAGATCGTTTATCCTCCGTGCCGATACCCCTTCGCGCTTGGCGAAATAAAAATGACACGGCACGATCGACGATTTGCTCATATAACGGAGCACGGATGAAGTTTGCCTTCACCCTAATCAAATATTTTCCTTTCGGCGGTCTGCAAAGGGATTTTATGCGTATTGCCGAAACCTGCCTGAAACACGGACATGAAGTGGATGTGTTTACCCCCTACTGGCAGGGCGAGATACCCGAGAAGCTGAATGTCACGGTACTAAAGCTCAAGGCCCTGAGCAACCATGGGCGACGGTTGGCCCTGGCCCGGGAAGTACGACGGCGGTCCCGCAACAACCGCTATGACGCCGTGGTGGGTTTCAGTAAAATGGCAGGCCTCGACTATTATTACGCTGCGGACAGCTGCTTTGCCGAGCGGGTGCAAAGCAAGCCATTCTGGTATGCCATTACCGGCCGGGGCCGGGCCTATCTGGCCTTGGAAAAAGCCGTTTTTGCCCCCGGCTCGCACACGCAAATATTACTCCTCACCGAAAAGGATCGCGAGGTTTATCAACACTTCTATGCGACCCCCTCGGATCGCTTTCACGTATTGCCGCCCGGCATTGCCCGCGATAGGCTGGCACCGCCCGACCTCCGGGAAACCCGGCATCAATTGCGGCGCGAACTGGGCATCCCCGTCGACACCCATATGATCCTCATGGTGGGCTCCGGGTTCCGAACCAAAGGAACCGATCGCGCCATGCGGGCTTTCGCCGCGCTGCCCGAGACAATTCGCCGCCAGGCGGTTTTGGTTATCATCGGCAGGGACAATTTTCGCCCTTTCCACCGGTTGGCCCGCCGCCTTGGCATTGTTGATCAGATCACGTTTTTCCATGGAAGGGACGATATCCCGCGCTTTCTTTTCAGTGCCGATATCCTCCTGCACCCCGCTTATCGGGAAAACACAGGAACGGTCTTGATTGAAGCCATGGCCGCACGCCTTCCCGTTCTGGCAACCGACGTATGCGGTTATGCCGGCTATATCACCAGGGCCGATGCCGGCCGGTTGATTCCCACGCCGTTTCATCAGGAAACCCTGAATCAGATGCTGGCTGACATGCTGACGGATCCCCAACGGACCAAATGGGGCGAAAACGGTTGGCGCTATGTCAACCGCAACGATGTCTTCAGCATGCCGGAAAAAGCCGCTGAAATTATCGAGGGAGTCCGCCCATGCTAACACTTGAGAAATCCCTGGCAACCGCCTGGCAGGGCCAGGATGTCTATAAGCTGCTCATGCAGCTGGACGGAGAGGTTTACCGTGAAAAGGAAGGGCGTCGGACTTTTCGATTTGCGGTGGCCGACAAGAGTTATTTCGCCAAGGTCTTCATGGGTGTCGGCTGGAAAACACTTTTGGCCTGTCTGTTTAAATTCCGCAAACCGATTGTCAGCGCCGAAAATGAAAAAAAGGCCATCGAAAACCTCACGCGAATCGGCATCGCTACCATGCAGTTGGCAGGGTATGGACGACGCGGGGTCAACCCGGCACGAATCCAGTCCTTTCTTATCACCGAGGAGCTGAAACCGACGATTAGCCTGGAAGATTACTGCCGCGATTGGAATGTGAACCCGCCGTCCCCCCGGTGGAAACGCGCCTTGATCCAAAGCGTGGCCCAAATCGCCAGGACATTGCATGCCAACGGAATCATGCATCGCGATTTTTACCTGTGCCATTTTCTTTTAGACACCACGCCATCACCCGGTCAATTCAATTCCGGGGAACCGCAGCTATACCTAATCGATCTGCATCGTGCCGAGCAGCACCGGCATCTCAAAGAGCGCTGGCGCATCAAGGACGTGGCCGGGCTTTATTTTTCCAGCATGGATATCGGGTTGACAAAAAGAGATCTATTGCGATTCATTGAGGAATATAGGCAATGCCACTGGCGGGAAGCCCTTCGTAAAGAAACCAAGTTCTGGGAAAAAGTGAAACGTCGTGGTCATGCCGGCTATCGCGAATTCAAGCGAAAGAACCCGGAGTTGTTTCGGGAGTCGGCCCGATGAACTTTAACGATAGGGATTCCGATCCAACCACAGGCGGCCTCTAGGTAGGGCCATTAAAATGCGGCATCGAAAGTCTATGTCAACTTTCTGGGAAATAACCCCTGCTTATCGTGATACACCGATAGCAAACTTTTTGCCTACTTTGGCCGCGGCCTTTGACACCGCAGGTCAGTATGTAACGTCCAGCCCGATCAGCCGCGTTATCCGCACCGAGATCCAAGGCAAGGCCGTTTACATCAAAACGTATACCCGAGGTGGGAAAAGCCTGCGACGCTGGTTCGGCCGCAGTCGGGCCCGGGCCGAATGGGAGAACCTCTTTTTTTTTGAACAACTCGACATCCCGACCCCCCCTTTGGTGGCCTATGGGCAGGAAACCTGGGGAGGGCTTTTCAAACGGGCAGCCCTTGTGACGGCCGAGTTGCAAGATAGCAGGGACCTTAATACCCTGCACCTTGAAGATCATCCCATTTTAAAAGACCGGCATTGGGTGGCGGCGGTGAGCCACCAAATCGCCCGGCACACGCGCCGGCTGCACCAAAAGCGATTCGGTCATCTGGATCTCAAATGGCGCAATATACTGGTATCCCTACAAGACACCCCCCGAGTCTCTTTTTTCGACTGCCCGGCCGGCCAGATACGCCGCGGACCCAACGCGACAAGGTGGTTCATCAAGGATATCGCATGCCTGGACAAAGTGGCGAAAATGCGGCTGTCCCGCACCCAGCGGCTTAAATTTTTCATGAATTACGAGCGTATCCAACGGCTGGGGGAGAGGGACAAACACAAAATTCGCAAAATCTTGCGGTTCTTCCACGGGAGGGAATAATCCCCTTGCGGCGATCGCCACGTTGGCCTGGGGAAATCGATTCATGCGCCACTATGACGCCCAAGGGCTTCGTCTTATAGGACGAGAGCTTTCACCCCCATTTCAATTGGTTCTGGATGCGGCGCCGAGCTGTCGTAATCTGACATGCACCGCTATTTTGCGTCATCTCCCAGGCAAGCGACTGGTGTGCACCGGGCACCGCAACCACCACCGCCCTTGCGTCGCAAAAATTTTCCTGGACCCATCGGGTTGCGAACGGCATTATCAGCGTGAATTGAGCGGCATTAAAGCTTTACAAGCGGCCCGGATTCCAACGCCTGAGCTCCTGTTCAAGGGAAAATTGGCTGAAGGCCATGCGCCCGTACTTCTGTTCCGGCACATGACGGCACACACCGACCTCTCCAAGTACCTGGCAAGCACCGCCAGTGCCGAAAATCACTTTGACGCCCTCAGCCGTGCCGTCCAGGCCATAGCCCGCTTGCACATTGCGGGTCTCAAACAGAGGGACATTCATCCCGGTAATTTTCTCTTGTCGGCCGGGGACGTCATGATTATCGATGGTGACGATATCGAAGCCGCGGGGGCCGCCCCCCTTCCACAAAAGGAAAGTCTTTCCAATTTGGCCCTGTTTCTTGCCCAGTTTTACCCTTCGTTCGATACCCTGTTGCCGGATCTCGTCACAGTATATGGGGCAAGTCGCAATTGGACGGTTTCGCAACATTGGCAAAATTGTGTCCGAGGCGAAACCAAACGTTGGCGTAATTGGCGCCTCAAAAAATTTTTACCGAAAACGAAACGTTCCTGCACGGCGTTTCACGCGGTGAAAAACTGGCGACGTTTCATCATCTGGGATCGGGATTGGTATACACCGACATGGCAACCGCTGATCGAAAATCCAGATAACTTCATCGAAAGCGGCACCATCCTGAAGGCCGGCAATAGCGCCACCGTGGCCAAAGTCACAATCGACTCTCAGACGGTTGTGGTCAAGCGGTACAATATCAAAGATGCCGGACATGCATTGCGTCGCTGTTTTCGCCCCAGTCGCGCCATGGTATCCTGGGAAAATGCTCACCGGTTAAGGTTTCTTGGCATCAATACGCCACGCCCCCTTGCCGTCATCGAAAGGCGTTGGGGATATCTGCGCCAACGGGCCTACTTTATCATGGCGCACATTGAGGGGGTTACACTGGATCAGACATTTCATGAAGAGGTTCGTGATCGACAGGCCATAGAGGGGCGTCTTGATGAATTAGTAGCCCTATTGGAACAACTTGCCACCGCGCGCATCAGTCATGGCGATTTCAAAGCAACCAATTTCCTCCTTTCCGCCGGCCGTCTCTATCTGGCGGATTTGGACGGAATGCGGGCTCATCGCTCTCAGGCATCGTTCAGGAAAGCTTTTCACAAGGACTTGAAACGTCTGCTGCGCAATTGGCAAAACCTTCCTCTTGTCAATCAACCTCTTTTGAAACGTCTGAAACAATTTATCGGATGACAGGCGGTCTTTCGCTTTTGCAACTAGCCTGCTGGATCTCATCCAGTGAGCGTTTCATCTCCTGATAGACAACATCCACACTGTACATCCGGCAAACCTTTTCTCGTCCTGCCTCTCCCAACCGTTCGCGCAATTCGGGGTCTTCCGAGAGCTTTTTGGTCACCTGATACCACTCTTCATCATTGCGCGGCAGGAATCCGGTCATGCCATTTTCTATGATTTCCGCGTTAACTCCCGATGGCGTCGATATCACAGGCAGTCCGGCCGCCATATACTGGAGGACTTTCAGCCCACACTTCCCTTTGGTCCAGTCATTATCCGGCATGGGGGCAATACCGATGTGGGCGGACCGCAACTCCCTGGCTTCCGTTTCGGCACTCCAGGGGACAGCTGAAATCGACAGACGACCGGATTCAAGGGTAAAGTCCGCAACAATTTTTAGTTCAATGGTGCCCAAACGCTCCGCGACTTTTTCCAGCGTCGGCAGTTCGGCCTCCAGGTATTTCCGTGTCGAATGGCTGCCGATCCAGACGAAAACAAGTTTGTCATCCGGTTTGATCGATTCTTCATCGTATTTGGAGATGTCCAACGCAGTGGGTAAAACAAACACTTTCGAATGATGCGCCTTGGCGGCATCACATAGAAAGCGATTGCCGGCCCATATGCCATCACACAGGCTGACCGAGCGTTCAAAACGGCATCGTCTAGTTTTAGAATAACCGCCATTGCTTCTGCAAAATACGGCATCGTCAAAATCAAGGATCAGCCGCCGGGAATATTTTCGCAGCAACCGAATGTACCCGCGCCCAAACGTTTTGCGCAGAAGAACAACAACATCTGCTTTTCGGGCGGCCTTCAGAATTCGCAGCCGTGCAAATAGGGACCGAGGGGCCGGAAGATGCACCGGGTTCCAGCCATCCGAACGCAACCGGTCAAAATAAGCAAGTGCGCGATAGCGGGTGGAAGGGGCTGACTCCTCCTTGGATACAAACAGGATCGTCTTCAACTTAGGTCTTCTCATAGACGGCAAAAAGGATGTCCCCCTTATTAAAAAGCGCTGCCCAAAAGGATATGGGGCGCGCCAAAATACGACGCAACTTTTTCTTGCGCGACGGTACCCCCCTGTTGCCGATAACGTAATCCCAGCTGTTTAAGATAATCTTGGGCGATGCTGAGGTTTGGTGCTGCCGCAACCGGAAACCATGGTGGTTCAACAGCCGTGTTAAACTCGCTGTATTGAAAAGGACAAGATGGCGGGGCACTTCATTGGCAAACCAACGTCTGCCGAACATTTTTCTACCCCAAGAACAATTGTTGGGGGTTTCAATCGCAACCTGTCCTCCCGGTTTGAGTATTCTGGAAATCTCCGCTACAAGGGCGTCGGGTTCAGGAACATGCTCAATCAAATGCCGGGCTGTAACCAGATCGAAGCTGGCGCTTTCATACTTGGCTTGATGGAGATCGCCGTGAAATACTTTCAAGCCGGCCTGTCGGCAGACATTGACCGCCGTTAGGTTAAATTCCACCCCCTCGCAGTTCCATCCGAGCGCATTCATGTTCCGGATAAAGCGACCATTGCCGCACCCAATATCCAGGGCACGGCCGGCGGCGATATAGGGCAGTTCATCCTTGTATCTGACGGCGGCAACCGCACGGGAAATCAACCGATACGGAAAGGGTGGTGCCGGTAAATGGACGTAACCATAATGGTATTTCAATACGGCCGTTTTGGCATGGCTAGGTCGATTCAATTCGCCAAGGGGTACATACTGATCATAGTCATCGGGATAGAATGACGCGATCCGGGCGGCGTTTGGCATGGGCGTCTGATATTCTGACCGACAATTGCGGCAGACATGATAGCAGTGGGCCTCCTGCTTGTCGTACATCATATCACGGCTCTCGAATGAAAAAGTGCCGCCGGCACCGCATACCGGGCAGATTGTCATGTTGTTACCTATGGATTTCATATCGTCGAATTCGAAGTTGAAAATGTTTCCGCATGGTTCAAAAAACGATGGATATCATTGTTGAGAAGCATGGGCAGGGCCTTTTCAATTCTGTCATCCTTCCAAGTCCACCACTTGGCTTGCAACAAACGGTCAATCGTCTGATCATCGAATCGTTTCCGTAGGATTTGGGCTGGGTTGCCGGTTACGATCGCATACGGGGGGATATCATGTGCAACCACGGCCCTGGCACCTACGACAGCACCATCCCCTATGGTGACCCCGGAAAGGATTGTGCAGTCAGCACCGATCCAGACGTCATTGCCAATAATCACATCCCCTTTCGTTGCAGGATGGCCTTCAATGCCTCGGGCCGACTCCCAGAGAACACTGAAAGGGAAAGTGGTGACCCAATCCATACGATGTTCTCCGCCCAGGTAAATTTTGACCCCATCCGCGATAGAGCAAAAAGCGCCGATTCGCAAAGAAGCGCCCTCGCCCCAACTGCGAATCTTGGGGCTCCCATAGCTCCATTTGCCAATGTCGTGCTGAGGATAACGTTCTTGCAAGCTTGGTTTCTTCCGCCCAAACAAACGTCGGTATTGATTTTTCCGCATCGTTGATCAGCCTCTTTGGTAATGGCGTTATCCAGAGCCAATGGGTGCCAGACATCGCAAAAACTGGTCATGACGGATAACCCTTTGATAAACGTCCCTGCCACATCTCGCTTTGGCGCGACGATACTTCCAATACATGCGGTTGCCATTGAAGGGCACGAAAGCAACCGACATTGGACTTCGCTGCCTTTCCACATGCCTTATCGCAGGGACTCAACAAACCATTTCGTGTTTACCACCAAAATATGCTAAGAATCCTTCGGCTTTCTCCTCAAGTGGATGAGGGCCCAACGCACTTATCAAGGAGAGTGTAGACAAACCGGGTGACCAACAGCTCGGCAACCCCTCACATTTAAAGCGATATACCAGCGGCCTGTCTGGATCCGATATCGAAATGCATGCCGCACGAGCCAGGAATCATTTCACATGGAAACGCTTTCATTATCAGAGTATAACGGCCTGATCGCGCAGGCAACACCTTTGGTCTGCGAATTGGTCGATGGCCAGATTACCCATAAAGTGCTGCAACTGCCGGATCGCAGCATACTGAAATTGTTTCGCCTGAAAAGAGTGCTGACTTCAGCTCGCATTTATCCTCACACGCGGCGGTTTAAAAACAATGTTGCGCGCCTTGACGCCCTTGGCATTTCCACCGTAAGCCTGAAGGCCGTTTATCAGATACCGGCAATCAAGCGGACAGCCGTGCACTACCGTTTTCTAACCGGTTTGACGCTTCGGGAATACTGCCAGACAGCAATGGATGCTCATCTCGCCAAACGATTCGGACGCTTTTTTGCTTCTCTCCACGAAAAGGGTGTTTACTTCCGCTCAATCCACTTCGGCAATGTGGTGCTTACCCCTGACGGCCGCTTCGGTTTGATTGATGTGGTCGATATGCGTTTCCGCGGAGGCCCCCTCAATACGGGGTTGCGAATCCGAAATCTGCGCCATCTTTTTCGATATGATGCCGATATCGACTGCATGGCGCCAGTACGTCATATTTTTATCGACACCTATTGCCAAACAACGCAATTAGGCCACCGTCAAGAGAACCGTCTGCGCCGGTGTTTTGAAACGTATTTCCAACAGCATTGACCGTTCCCTTGATCAAGCAATTTAGTCTTCGCCTACCTATCGTTTCTTTTTGTGGTATAGGGCTTGATGAATGCGGTACCAGGCCCGCCGGACTTCCGGATTCACAGTGTCGGCTCCAAAATAACATTTCAGAAACCGAAGGCGGTCGGTCCTGTTCATGCTTTTTGCGCGCCTGAATAAAGCACCCAAGTCATGGCGCCAGCGTTTGGAGGCCCGTGGCTGCCAACGGGCCTTTTCAAGATCAATCCCCCTCACCGGCACTTGGCTGTTTTCCAGATTGATAAAAAGGTGTTTGGTATACAGGCAATTGTGCTGAAAGCCAGCTTTATGCATACCGCGCACCCAATCGGCGCTCAGGCGAAGCGCCCGCCGTTTGCCTGTCAGATTGTTTTTCGGCGCAGTTCCACATTGCGCCAGCACGTCTTCAAACGAAAGATAATCCCTTAGATACTCCGTGGCCAGGATGGCCTGCACGCCATCGGGAACCCTCCGCCGAGCAAAAAAAACGGGTGTGACCGTTTCCAGGCCCCGTTTCCTGAATCGGCAGATATTGATAAACTCTTTCTGGACTGTCGGCAGACCCCGCAGAGGATGCCGCCAAGTCCGGCTGTTGTGATTCTGCTGACGTTTGAGAATCAGGGGGCAATGGTAGCCTTCGTTGCTCATCAGATCCATCCGCGCCACCGAGCTGAAGCCTCCTCGGCTCGTGTTGGGCGCATCCAGCAGCGGCAGGTCCATGTTCCAGAACGCATCGAAATCGGTTAGCCCGTTGTCGATTAACGTTGATCGCCATTCGGGATGAATATATTCGTTCACCGAAGCACCCGATGCCATCGGACGCTCCCAAAAAGCGGAAGCGATTCTGAAAATGCTTCTATTGCGTGGGATTGAGGCATTAAACCTCCCGTCCCTTTTTGATCCGTTTCCGCCGCCGCAGGACTTGATACTGGGGGTAAATTTCCGGATAAGTTCTTTTCCACCGTTTGTGGAACCAGAACCATTGCTCGGGGTGCTTCCTTATTGCGGTCTCCAGGACCTGCATGAGGCTGTGGGTATACGTGTTGATATCGTCGCGTAACGATGCCGTGCGTTCGATGGCCACGGGGGGCTCAACGCGGATGAGATAGTGCCCATCTGACTGTCTCACGCAAAAAATAGGCACCACGGGCATGCGGCAGCGCAGGGCCAGCAATGCCGCGGCCGGCGTTGCCATGGTGCGCTTCCCCATAAAGGTCACTTCCACCGCTTCGGTGCGGCGCACCCCTTGATCAATGAGAACCGCAACCGTATGCCCCGCGCGCAAGGATTGGATCATAAAGGGCATCGCCCCTTCTTTGAAAACCACCCGGTTTCCAAAACGGGATCGTAGGGTTGTCAGCCACTGATGGGCCAACTGCCACTTGATGGGTTTGGCCACCGTCAGGACCGAATGATTCAATCGGGCCGAAAGCGACAGAAATCCCAATTCCCAATTCCCCATATGGGCTGAATAGATCAGGCAACCACGGGGATGATGCATGGCCTCGACTAAGGTTTCCAGCCCCTCGCAACGGACCCGTTCAATCAATTTTTTTTTCGATACGAACGGTAATTGAAAAATTTCAAACAGAACGATAGCAAAATGCCGGAAAATGCGCTTGGCCAAAATTCGGGTCTGGCGCCCATTCAAGTCCGGGTAGATGAAGGTCAGATTCTGGAGGATGATGCGGCGATGCCGGATGTCGAGCGTGTACGCCAACCAGCCGACAAGACCGCCGATGGCCTCAATGGCGGATACCGATAAACGCCCCATCAACCCCGCAATCGGCTTCAACAGCATCCCCCCTGGCTTTTTCCCGCACGGGGCAACAAACGGCATACCCTAATTAAAAATCCCACCTTCGGCCTCAAGAAATATTGGAGGCCGGTCGAATCTGATCGGCTTTTTGGGTGTAAAAATTCGTCAGGATGGCCTGCCTCTGGGTAAAATAGGCCTGGTACTGGTTATTCCAGGTCATCCGGGCGGCAACAATTTGCTCGTAGCGACCCAATGCGGCCAAAACCATCTCGGAGAATTCACGCACGCCGTGTTCACCCGGGCCACAGCCCGTAACATAGTCCGCCAAACCGCGACGGACGACATAATGGGTAAACATGGGGCTTGCAGTCCGTGGGAGAAGACATCGCACGCCGCAAATCTGCGCCATTTCAAGATCGTTGATATCATCGAAAAGGCAAGCCACCTGATCGGCCCGAAGGCCATGGGCCGAGCAGAGGTGCTCCACGGCGACGCGCTTGTTGCGAATGCTGAAGTAGACGTCATGGAAATGCTCACGCCGGGCCAGATGCATGGCCGACCGGTTATCCACTCCGGTAATCACGGCGACAATCGGCATGGATTCCTGGGGCAGCCAGAGCCCGAAACGCAGCATGTTGCTGCCCATGGAATCCGGTTCGGTAAAATGGCTGGTCACCCCTTCGCCTTTTTGCCCTGTATTGAAAACGCCATCCCAATCGAATATCAGGGCGCGCACCCGGGCCAGCTTCTTCTGCAACGCTTCCGGCGATATCACGAACTGGGCGCCGGCCTTTTGGAAGGCCGCCACCCAGGGGGCCAGGAAGGAACCGCTGGTGGTCATGGCCGTTATCCCAAAAGACCCATTTTCACCAGGTCCTGGATATCCAGGATCCCGACGGGTAGGTTGTCTTCCAGAACGATGATATTGTCGATCTGGTGCGCATTGAAAACGTTGACGGCTTCATACAGAAGCGCATCCGCATTGACGGTAAAGGGATCCGGTGTGTAGCCCGCATCCTTCATCTGTTTATCCAGGATACCCTCACCATTCTCCTGGAGGCGGCGGCGCACGTCACCATCGGTAAAAACACCCGCCAATTCGCCGGCATCATTGACGAGGGTCACCGCGCCAATACGCGATGCGGTCATTTTCACCAGGGCGTCTTTCACGGTTTCCGCAAGACGGCAGATAGGGTTGTTTTCCCGAATGACGTCTTTGACCTTGACGGTCATCAGACGCGTATGTTCGAAAAACTGTTCCGTGCCGACCTTGGTCAGGGAATTGTCGCACAGTCGCTTCATCACGCCCCAGGGAACCGTACAGACATGGACACCGGCGAGAGCCGCCTGGCGGATATGGTCCGGATAGCGTACGGAAGAAAACATGATTTTGGTGGAATAGCCATAGCGTTCCACCAGATCGACGCACTGCTCGTAAAGCAGAATTGCTTCGTGCCCCTGGTCCTGCAAACGTCCGGCCAGCGGACATACGAAAGCCGCGCCAGCCGCCATGGCCATGTAAGCCTGGTTGAGGGTATAGATCAAATGCACGTTGACGCGGTGCCCCTCGTCCGTCAGGGTTTTACATGCCCGCAACCCTTCCAGAGAAACCGGTACCTTAAAAACAGGTTCTTTGGCCAATGGAAGTTCAAGAAGGCGATGGGCCTCGGTAACGATTTCATCGTGTTTTTCACCCAGCGCTTCCACCTGAAGCTCCGGCACCATCCCGGACAGTTTGACGATGGCACCGTCAATGTCGGTAATGCCGTGGCGGTGCATGAATGTCGGCGTCGTCGTAAGTCCCTTGATGAAACCCAGTTGAAACGCTTCCTCGATTTCCTTGAAGTCCGCCGAATCAAGATACAAATCCATAGTCAGTCCTTTCTTTGCACCGGATGACGCTCTTCATTCGATGCGATGCTTTTTCTAACAAATTGGCGACAAGCCATTGCCAACGGTATGATGTCCGCTTAAGGCCGTCGTATCAATCGCGCTGTTCTTTGACGAGATTGTGAATGTCGATCAGGGGTTTAAAAAAGTCTTCGGCTTGATCCAGGGCCAGCTGACTGGCCGCGTCGCACAACGCCTCCGGGGGGTTTGGATGGGCTTCCACGAAGATGCCATCGACGCCGGCGGCAACCCCGGCACGGGCAATGGTTGTCAGGTATTCGCGACTGCTGCCACGGGGATCCTTGCTGGGGATTCCGTAGCGGCGGATACTGTGGGTGATGTCAAAGACAACCGGGTATCCGATCTGGCGCAGTTCGTAAAAGCTGCGGGGATCGACGATCAGATCGTTGTAGCCGAATGTATAACCTCGTTCCGTCAACAGGATATCATGGTAACCGAGGCTTTCGATTTTCTGAACCGGTTTGATCATATTCGCCGGTGCCAGAAACTGGCCATGCTTGATGTTAATGGCACGACCGGTTTGAGCCGCCGTTGTCACCAGGGCCGTCTGCATGCAGAGATAGGCTGGAATCTGAATGATATCGGCCACCTCGGCCGTCGATTGGACTTGTTCGGGGAAATGCACGTCCGTGATGATGGGCACCTCGAAGGTTTCCCGGATCTTGGCCAGCAGTGCAAGCCCTTCATCCAGACCCGGCCCATGATAATGGGTCATGGCGCTGCGATTATCTTTCATAAACGATGATTTGAAGATCAGCGGCAGATCAAGACGCTCGGCGATCAACTTCAGTTGTTCCGCCGTATGCATCATGATGGACTCATCTTCGATCACGCAAGGTCCGGAAATTAAAAAAAGCTTCTCCGCACCGCACGTCACAGGGCCAACCGACACAAGGTGTTGGGCTGTCATAGTTCTCCTTTCAATGCCCCTCCCGTATGCATTGGAGGCTGTCGGCATTGTCCTGCTGAACAATTAACGGGTCAATGGCGAAGGTCCCCGGTTTGTCAGGGCTTCGCCGTTTTTAAACCCAATGTTCATAGCATAATCCCCCCCCGCCTTCAACAACGACTCCACAGAGCCGCCGCTGTTGTATATTCAGGGGAAATGCGCAATCCCTTTTAAATTGACAGCCGCACCCCATTTAAATAGTATCGCCGTTTCAATATGTTATTGTAATCATGACGCGCGGAATCAATCTTGAAGGTCTTTTAAAGGGGTAATCCACGACAGTGAAACGTTCTGGTACGATACGGTTGGCTTTGCATACCTATGAGTGGCTCTGGCGTGGTGCCACACCTTTTCTTGGCCGCAACCATCGGTTGCGCGACGGTTTACCCCAACGCCTGGGCCGGTCTTTCCCTATCGATCCCATGGATATCTGGATACAGGCGGCTTCGGCCGGTGAATCCTACCTGGCCGGCATGATTCTCGACACGCTGGGTGAGGACACCCCTTACCGCATCCTGGTCACGACCAATACGCGCCAGGGAAAAGACATCCTCGATGCCGTCATGCAACGGCTGCGTTCGGCCAGCAAGCGCGACCAATGGGCCTCGGCATTCTTCCCGTTCGATCGGCCGTCGCTTATGCAAAAGGCCGTGGACGCCATCCAGCCCCGCATCATGGTACTTCTCGAAACGGAAATCTGGCCGGGGCTCATGAACGCCATAAAGGTTAAGGGCATTCCGATGATCATCGTCAATGGGCGCATGCAGGCCAAAAGTTTGCGTCACTACCAGCTTTGGCCCCGATTCTGGCATGCACTGGGACCCGACCGCATTATGGCCGTCAGCCCGGCAGACGCGGATCGCTACGTCTGTCTTTACGGCACTTCGCGGGTGTCGGTCATGCCGAATATGAAGTTCGATCGGGTCAGTACGAGCCCTAAGACTGAGCAACCTGACCATGTGAGGCGGTTAATCCCGGCAGGAACGCCGTTTGTCGTTCTCGGATCGGTACGACAGGAAGAGGAGGCTGCCGTCGACCAATTGATCGGCTATCTCCTTGACCGGCGACCGGGCATCCTGATCGGCCTTTTTCCCCGGCACATGCACCGCACCGCACCATGGCAGAAACGACTTAAGGCCGCCGGTATCACCTGCCATCTGCGTTCCCGCATCGATGCGCCCGTGAATCCCGGCGGGGTTATCCTATGGGATGTTTTCGGTGAACTGACCAGCGGGTATGCCGCCGCGACCAGCGCGTTTGTGGGGGGGTCGCTGGCCCCGCTGGGCGGGCAGAATTTTCTGGAACCGTTGACCTGTGGCATTATTCCCACCATTGGTCCCTCCTGGAAAACATTTGAATGGGTCGGACCGGAAATCTTTAGCCAGGGGCTTGTCCATGTCGCCGAGGACTGGCGCCAGGCCGGTGATCATTTGCTGAAAGCCATCGAAGCACCGCCGCCGCCGCAAACTGTAATCGACACCCTTCAGCGCTATGTAGCCGAACGCCAGGGCGGCACGGCCATGGCTGTCCAGGCCATCGAACAACTGTTAGAACCGCAGTGTCCGGCAGATCGCGACGTGGTAAGACAGGGGCAGACAAGTTGACGCGTATCCTAATCATTCAAACGAGCTATCTCGGTGACACGATCCTATCGACACCGGTAATCGCCGGTGTCCACAAGCTCTACCCTGAAGCCGAACTGTGGATGATGACCACACCGGCCGGCACCGGGATCGTGGAGCGGGATCCGCTTTTAAAGGGCGTCATCGCGTTTGACAAGCGCAATCGCGCCGCCGGGCTATCGGGTTTGATCCGGATGGGACACGATTTGCGTAAAATGGGGTTCGCCAGGGTCTACGCCCTGCAGCGCTCCTATCGCACCGCCCTGATGCTATTGGCCAGCGGCATCCCCCATCGCACGGGGTTTGACAATGCCAAGCTTTCTTTTGTCTTTCACACCAGACAGGCCCGGCAAGCTGCCGACCACGACGTTCTGCGAAATCTATCGATTTTAGGCCATGAAGCCTCCCTGGAGGAATTCGATTGGCGGCTGCGATTATACCCCCCTCCGCGCAAAGATCTCGGCCCTGACGCCCAAAGCCTCCTGGCCCAGGACAGACCGATTGCACTGCTGGTTCCCGGCAGTGCCTGGCCCACGAAAATGTGGCATTGGGCGCATTATCGAACGGTTGCCGCCCATTTTCGGGAACAAGGGTATGCGGTTGCCCTTCTGGGGGGGGCAGGCGACCGGGACGTCAACCAGCGGGTGGCTGATCAGCTGGACGTAACCGATCTGGCCGGCAAGACATCCGTGGCCGAGGCCCTGGCCATCGCCCGGAACGCCGCGATCATGATCTGCAACGACAGCATGGCGCTCCATATGGCGTCGGCGTTTAAAACCCCCTGCGTTGCCATTTTCTGTGCCACCTGTCCTTCTTTCGGATTCGGCCCCTGGCAGAATCCCAACGCTGTCGTTGTGGAAAAACAGAATTTGCCCTGTAAACCCTGTGCGCGCCATGGGGGGAAGACTTGCCCCACGGGAACGCGTGCCTGCATGGAGGCCCTGCTGCCCGCAGAAATCATTGCAGCCGCGGAAAAGGTCCTGAAATCAGCATGAGTCCTTTTTACCGCCATCATTATCATGGATACCACCTGGGTGCGTTTCGGGAATTGACCAGCGATCAGGTGCAGCAATTGCACTTGCTCATCGAAAACCCGCCCCCGCCGGCCAATGACGTCCTGGCCGGTCGGCAGGGTGTTACCATCGCTTCTTTGAAGGGATTCGGATCTGTTGCGGTCAAACATTACGCCAGGGGCGGCCTGATCCGGCATGTCAACAACCGCACCTATGTTCACTGGCCGCAGTCCCGTGGCGAAAAAGAGTTCCAATGGCTGGAAGTCGCCCGGGCGATCGGTCTTGCGGCCCCTCGCCCGGTTGCATTTGCATACAAGGGCCAATGCATGGGACCATGCTGGCTGGTTATGACGACCATCCCCCGCCAGCGTTCATTGATCCAAATCACCCAGGAAAAAAGCGATCATCGCCAGTCCGTTTATGAGGGCGTGGTAGCGCAAATCCGAATTCTGATTCACCATGGCATCTGGCATCGGGATCTGCACCCGGGCAACGTTCTGGTGGACGAAAAAGGCACGGCCCATATCATTGATTTCGACAAGGCCCGCTATTTAAAAAATCGAGACCGTTTGACGTCGCTTTACATCAAGCGCTGGCAGCGTGCCATCGCCAAACACGGTCTCCCCCCTGCATTGGCGGCGATCCTGACAAGAGAGGCTTTGGGCTCATGAGATATCCTCAAACAGACATAGGTTATTGTAAGGACCTGGTCCCAAGGCGGCCCTGGCCGATTGATGGCATGACAACGACTTTATCGTGATTGCCAAGATGGCATCCAATCTATCTCCCGATTCGTTCCCGGCGCCGGCGTCGATCCTGATCATCCTGATGGGATCACTCGGCGACCTCGTCCGTGGTCTCTGCCTCCCCGGCCATATCAAGCGGCAGTGGCCGACCGCCACCGTCACATGGCTGGTGGAGCCCAGCTGGCAAACCCTGGTCAATTTTCATCCGCTGATTGACGAAGTGATTGTTTTCGACCGGCCCCGGGGTATCGCCGCCGTCCGCGACCTGCACCGGGAACTTAAAAGCCGAAGCTTCGACATCACCTTGGATCTCCAATGCCATTTCAAAAGCGGTCTTTTTTCTTTCCTGTCGGGAGCGCAATGTCGAATCGGCGTCCATCCGCGCAATGCCAAGGAATTCAACTGGATTTTCAACAACCGACAGATTGCCAATTTCAGTGACAAACAGCCCAAACTCGATCATTACCTGAAATTCATAGAATACATAGGGATTCGTCCCTCCACCGAGCCCGATTTCGGTTTTGCAGCCCTTGACGACGATCACCTCCCGCCTTCATTGAAGGCAACACGGCGGCAAGACTATATTACGGTGGTGATGGGATCGTCCTGGGTCTCGAAAGATTGGACGCACGAGGGCTATCGGGACCTGGTGGAGCGTATTCTTGGAAACGGGACGCATGGGGTCGTGCTGGTGGGTGATGCCTCCCAACAGAGGCCGGCCGATCGGCTTGAGAAGGCTCTGGGGTCGGAACGCCTGTTGAATATCACCGGTCGGACATCGCTTCTGGAACTTACGGCCGTGCTGAAAAAATCAGCCGCCTGTGTCGGCCCTGACTCCGGTCCGGGGCATCTTGCCGCTGCCGTGGGCACACCGTATGTCGCCCTGTTCGGCCCCACCGAACCGGACCGGGTGGCGCCCTATCGGTGCCGTCCGTGGGTGGTCCAGGCAAACCAGGAATGTATCGGCTGCTACAAAAAGTCGTGTCGCTTCGGTGGCGTCAATTGCATGGAAGCGATCACGGCCGACCTGGTCATGCCCAAATTGATTCAGGCCCTGGCAGCAGGCCGGTTGTTCTGACCTCGGATGCGCGACTTCAGGAGACCTTGCGTACCAGCAAATTTTCCAGGAAAAGATACTGTAGGTCCGAACCGTAAAACATGTTCAAGGCATCGGTGGGCGTACACACGATGGGCTCCCCGCGTCGGTTGAGCGAGGTATTCAGGACCACCGGCACACCGCGAAGCTTCTCCAGTTCTTCGATCAACGCATAATAGCGCGGGTTGGTGGCCCGGGTCACCACCTGGGCGCGGGCTGTCCCGTCCATATGGACCACCTCCGGGATACGTGCCTTCCAGTGTTCGGCCACGGTGAAGGCAAAGGTCATGTAGGGTGCCGGGTGACCGGTCTGCAGGATATCCTCGGCCGCCCGATCCAGAATGCTGGGGCAGAAAGGACGCCAGCGTTCACGATACTTGATCTGCTCGTTGATGCGGTCAGCAATCCCGGGTCGGCTGGGATCGCCTAGAATGCTGCGGTTGCCCAATGCCCGCGGACCGAATTCCATGCGTCCCTGGAACCAGGCCACCGGGTGCCCTTCGGCCAGCAGACGAGCCGCCGCCTGGGGGGCATCGGCCACCTGCTCGAAGGCCGGCTTTTCCGGGTGGGATTCGCAGGCCCGGCGGCAGTCTTCCGTCGAATAGGACGGCCCCAGGTAGACGTGCTCCTGCTTTCGTATCACGTCCCCCATTTCATGGGCAACATAGGATGCCGCGCCAACTGCTGTTCCGGCATCACTGGCAGCCGGCTGGACAAACAATTCGTCGACATGCGGCAGGTCGATAATCCGCTGGTTCAATTTGACGTTCAGGGCCACGCCTCCGGCAAAACAAAGCCTGCCGGTCTCGCGCAGGACATCTCCCAGATAAGTTTCGATCAGCTGCAGGGACACATCCTCCAGCAGCTTCTGCATGCTGGCGGCATAATCCACATACGGATCATCAATCTCGTCTCCCTCCCGCTTGGGCCCCAGCCAGTCCACCAATTTGGGACTGAAATAGAAGCCCAGGCCGTCCTGCTTGTAACGGCGCAGGCCCACGGTATTGACAAGGGTGGTATCCACGCTGAAGGAGCGGCCATCACACGATATCAGGGGGGAGAAGTCATATTTGGCGGGATCGCCGTATGGTGCCATGCCCATAACCTTGAACTCGCCGTCCAGCATCTCGAACCCAAGGTATTGGGTGAGTGCCCCGTAGACGCCGCCCAGGGAATCCGGATCGTAAAATTCCTTGATACAATGGATGCGGCCCTTGTCACCATATCCAAAAAAGGTCGTGGCATATTCACCTTTGCCATCGATACCGAGAATGGCCACTTTGCCGTCATAACCGCTCAGGTGATAGGCACTGCTGGCATGGGCCAGGTGATGAGCCACCGGCACAAAGGGCGTTTTATCCGGATCGATGGAAAGACGCCGCATCAGGTTTAAAATCGCCCTGCGATTGCGGCGGAACAAACGATTACCGTTAAAAAGGGCGTTGACGGCCCGGTCAGGCGCATACCAGTAGCGTTTGGCAAAATGCCAGCGACCGGGATAGCGGAACCCGAAGGATGTAAAGGGAAACGCCACGGCATCGACATCCTCCGGTGCAATACCGGCGGACTCGAGGCAATAGCGGGCGGAATGATAAGGCCATTGACGCTTGGCGTGCTTGTCGCGCAGAAAGCGTTCCTCCTCAACGGCAGCCACGAGTTGTCCGTCTATGAAAAGAGCCGCCGAAGGGTCATGCGTCAAAGAGCCCGATAATCCAAGTATATTCATTACAATTTGCTCCCCTGATTAGTCACATCGCGCGTGCGTTTCTCTATCCAATCCATCGGGAGATTGCAAGCCCGTCATCGTTCAAAACAAGTCCAGATGCCAAAAGGTTAGATCAGCCCATCAACGAGACGATGGAAAAAGCTTCTGCATCACCAACCGCTCAAAAGTTTTTGTTCGAGCCCCCAGATCCATCCGGATTCCGACGACCAATAATGGCATGGTGTGTATCCAGTCCGGATCGATCTTGACCCGGTCTTTTTCAGTGGTCACCAGCCACCGGGCGTCTTTGCGATCCGCCCGGGAGGCGATCGCCTCAATCTCGCTCCGGGAATAGACATGGTGGTCGGAGAATGCCAGGCTGCCCTTGAGGTCAAAGCCCATATCGCGCAAGGTATTTTGAAAGGCGTCATTGCGGGCAAGGCCCGAAAAAGCAAAAACGGGTTCTCCGGCACGGTCTTCCATATGAGGTTTGTCGTCTGGCCGATTATCCCATTCGCCCCCAAGGCACTCCTGAAGGAACGGGGTATGGGCAGCGGCAAAAATCGGTCGTCCGATGTTACCGGCGGCCTGGACTTCCAAGGATCCGGGAGGCGCTGACGCGCCCCGTTCGAGAACTGTCGGCGGACACCGTGTCAACAAACAAATGTCGGCCCGCGACAAAGCGGAAGGAGGCTCCCGCAATGTGCCACGGGGCAGAAGATAGCCATTGCCAAAGGGGTTCATGGCATCCAGCAGAACGATGTCAATGTCCCGTTGCAGGCGCAGATGCTGAAACCCATCATCCAGTACAACGACTTCGGTATGAAAGCGCCGGATCGCCAGCAAGCCCGAGCGAACCCGATTCTGTCCGACGATAACCGGTATGCCGCAGGACAACAGGCGCCGGGCCATCAAATAGGGCTCGTCCCCGGCCACGGAAGGTGCCATGAGAAGACGCTGGCCATCGCTTACAATGCCCCCCTTCTTTTCGGAAAGCCCTTTGTAGCCGCGACTGACGACCGCCACACGATGACCGGCAGCGTGAAGCAATTGGGCCAGATAAATGCTCATCGGGGTTTTCCCCGTGCCGCCCAATGTAATGTTGCCCACCGAGATCACCCGGCAGGGCAATCGATGAGACAACAGCCGCTGTTGACGAAAGCGTTTCGCCCGAAAGCGAACCGCCGCGCCATAAACCCCGGCAGCGCCTTTTAAAACGCTGGCTAAAACCGAACGCCCGCCATATTGATCATGCATGACCGTTTCAACGGATTCCCGCAAACGGTTGAAGCGGTCGGATTTCTTTTGCCGCAGGGAGGGTTTCAATTATTCGGCCCTCAGCAATAGGACGACCGCCGTAAAAAAATAGGTCAGATTCGGCAGCCAGGCCGCCACCAATGGTGGCAGCATCCCGGCATAGCCCAGCGACAGGCTGAAGCCGTGCAGCACCCAAAAGCAAAAGGCCAAACCGATGCCGGTGACCACCACGATGGCAAGATTCTCTCCTCTTTTCCCCCTTCCCGCAATGGCCACGGCAATAGCAGAGAGGATCAGACATACCAGCGGATAGGCGATCTTGGCATGGAAATCGACCCGGTAGGTTGTGGTGTCATAGCCTTCCGATTCGGCAGTTTGGATGTAGTCGGCCAATTCCGGCAGACTCATTTCATCGGACGCTTTGGCCACGCGCTTCAAGTCCAGCGGTTCGAAATCCAATGGCACGGACATCTGATCGCGATGCCGCACCACATAAGAACCGTCATCCGAGTTGCGAACCTGCTCCATGATTTCCCGGAATACCCAGTGTCCTTCCGTATATTCACCTTCACGCGCATCGATACGACGCGTCAGTCGGAAATCGTCATCGAAGAAATTCAGGCTCACATCAAAGGCCTTCAATCGCACCGGATCAAAAAATTGAATGTGATAGATGGATCGATGCCCTTTCAGCCAAATATTCTTTCGCCTGGAAGTGGTCTGGACCTTTTTGACTTCTTCCATCCAGATACGGTTGGCATTGGATCGCACAATCGGCAGTAATATTTCGGAAAACATCAGCAGGAGCAGACTGAAAATGACACCGAGGGCGAACGGTGCCTTTAACAGACGGTAAATACTGACCCCCCCGGTTTTCAAAGCCGTAATTTCGTTATGCTTGTTCATCATGCCGAACACCACCAATACCGAAAGCAGCGTGCTGGCAGGAATCAGGTGCTCGAGCGGAATTCGCGAGATAAAATACAGCGCCGCTTTCGGGAAAGACAAACCGGATTCAATCAGTTTGTCAACTTTCTCGAAAAAATCGGCAATCATGTAAATCACGGTAACCAGGGCGAAGGTTGCCCCGAAATACCGGATGATCTGTTGGCTGATATATCGGTCTAATATGGTCATCAAACGTATCCTGCCGGGTAGATCAAACTACCGTCGGCCAACGTGCGGCAAGCATTTTAAGACGCACTCACGGATCTGACGGCCCAGAAACCGCATAAAGCCGATCACATAATTGGGTTTCTCATTGGCAGTCCGTAGCAGCAAGATGGCACCGCCAATGCCGACAAGTGCATTCGGCGCCCACAACCCTATGGCGGGATGAAAAATTCCCATCTCGCCGAATACGCGTCCGGCGGTCATCAATACATAGTAGAGAATAAAAACGAACATCCCCATTCCCAGCCCGGCCGATCGTCTGGTGGACTTGAGTTCCACACCCAGCGGGACCGCCAGGATACCCAGTGCCAGACATGCCGCCGGAATGGAGAATTTTTGGTGGAATTCAATCAGGGCGTCATAATATTTTTTGGGGTTGTCTTTGACTTTATGGATATAGGCCCCCAATTCCGAGAGTGACATTTCGTCTTCGTCTTTACGTGAAAAGCGTCCCAGTCTCGCAATTTGTGCCATGTTGAGATTGACATCGTAGGTCGTGAAGTAAATCGCGTTGGCAGATCGTTTTTCACGCTCAACCTGGTTGATCATGCCGTTAAACAAGCGTAGCCGGGCCGATCGTCCTTGAATATCTTTCATCACCAGGCCTTCAGGCGCCACAATGGTGCTGATGGCACGTGGATTCCGGCGGTCTTCGATGAAAACATCCTTCATTTTTTTTGTTTTTAGATCCACCTCATTGACATAAAGGGTGACCCCATCGAAGCGGTCGTTGAAGGTTCGGGCTTTGAGCCCGATATCGGTGTTGGAGGCCAGCATCCGATAGGTCAGCTGGGTGATGGCGTGTTTGCCCCTGGGCATACCGTAGACCGTCATGAAGAGTGTTGCCAGAAAGCCGGCACATGCAAGCGCGACGACCGGCGGCAACAACCGGTACAAACTGACGCCACCGGATTTTAAAGCAGTGATTTCATTGTTCCCCGACATATTCATCAACGTCAATAATATGGCCATCATGACCGACATGGGGAGCACGAATACCAAAAAATGAGGAATGGAATAGACCAAAATCAAGGCGATGGCGCTCAAACTGACGTTATAATTGACAATCAGCTTGGTGATCTGGAGCATCCGGGTCATGAGGAAGACCACGGTAAGGAACAAAAGATTGATTGAAAACGGTGAAATCAATCCCCTAAAGATGTATCGGTGAATAATCAGCATTGGTTATGCGATGCGAAAAAAATTTCCATTTCTGGGGTTGGTATCGCAAAGTCCGGCATCCTCGGCCAGGTGGGCATCACCAAAGAATTTTTTTGGACTTGGCCACAAATCAGCTATTGCCAAACTGCATGTTATAAAGTTTCCGATAAGCGCCATCCCGGTTCAACAGTTCTTCATGGGTGCCTTTTTCGACAATACGCCCTTTGACCAGGACAAGGATACGATGGGCATGGGTAATGGTAGAAAGCCGATGGGCAATGACAAATGTGGTCCGCCCCTTCATCAGGTTTTCAAGGGCTTTCTGGACGACAACTTCAGCTTCCGAGTCCAGTGCCGATGTCGCTTCGTCAAGAATAAGGATAGGGGCATCTTTTAGCAGAGCACGGGCAATACAGAGACGTTGTTTCTCACCACCGGAAAGGCGATTGCCCAATTCGCCAATTGGCGTCTCGAATCCTTCCGGCATATTTTTTATAAAATCATAGGCATATGCATCGCGGGCTGCCTGTTCGATTGCTTCGTCGGAAGCTTCGGCATTTCCATAGGCAATATTGTTGCGAACCGATTCGTTAAAAAGAATGGGTTCTTGGGTCACGATGGCGATCTGCCGCCGAAGAGAAGCGATATCGGCATCCCTGATATCGATACCGTCGATAAGGATCGCACCGGCGGATATATCGTAGAAGCGTGGCAGCAGGTTGACCAGTGTCGTTTTTCCTCCACCGCTCATCCCCACCAAAGCAACAACTTCGCCGGGTTGCGCATCCAGACTGACGTGGTCGAGAACCAGCTCCTTGTTGTCGCCATCCTGGTCATAATGAAAGCAGACGTTCTCAAAAACGACATGGTGTGATCCGGATGGAATGGGAATGGGCGTTTCTTTTTCAACGATCTCCGACTCGCGTTCCAGGATATCGTAGATGCGGTCTGTAGCAGCCAGTCCACGTTGGATATAAATATTGAGTTTGTTGAGTTTGCGGACCGGACGGTAAAGCATTGCCGTTGCTGAAATAAATGCAAAGAATGTCCCGGGGGTAAGGGTGTTATGGAAAATGCGGTACCCGCCATAGTAGATTCCTACCGCGATGCCGATTCCACCGATAAGCTCCATTACCGGGGAAGACAATTCGTCAACTTTCACTTCCTTCATTTCAATTTTGTAAAGATTTTTTGTCTTATTGAAAAAGCGGGCTTTCTCATAATCTTCCATACCGAAGGCTTTGATAATTTTGGCGCCGGCGAAAGTCTCATGCAGAAACGTGCTCAATTCGGCCATCGCAATTTGGCCACGGGTGCTGATTTTTCGAATACGCCGACCGAATGCGTGAATCGGATAAAAGGCAGCGGGCAATACCAGAAAGGTGAAAGACGCCATCTTCCAGTCCAGCATGAAGGTGGTTGTCGTCAAGGCAATAACTGAGCAGGCATCCCTGAGCGATCCCGTAACCGCATTGGAAACCATGGACTTGATGATATTCACATCATTGATGATGCGCGACATCAACACCCCCGTCTTTTCACTGTGGAAAAACGACAGCGGCAGGTCATGGATATGGTCATAAAGCTTGTTGCGGAACTCGCGGATAATGGATCGTCCGACACGATTCATCAAATAGCCCTGAAAATACATGGCCGTACCCTTGACGAGATAGACGACTAAAATAACGATCGGAATAATAAGCAGCATCGTGCGGTCACGGTCGATGATAACATCGTCAACGGCTGGTTTCATCAACCAGGCAGTGGCCGCTTCGCCGCCCGCCATGATTAGCATGCAGATACCGGCCAATACCAGCGCGCCCCAGTGCGATCGGATTATCTCTATCAATTGACGATGACGGGGCTTGAGATCAAAATTGAATTTAAGGTTCATGCTTTTCTCTAACTCAAATGGGGGAGGAGTAGGAGTTGGGAGCAAATTGGTTTATCAGGCGCATGGCAATTTCAGCAACTTTTCTCGATGCGCCGGCGGCCCCCAAACGTCGCCTCACTTCAGCAAGTTCCATCCTTGTCCGTTTTGCTCGGGTGGTATCCTTCAGTATGGCAAGGGTGTGCTGCGCTATTTGTTCAGGCGAAGCCTCGTGCTGGATAAGTTCAGGCACCACGCGTTTGTCGGCAATTAAATTGACCAGGCCGATATGGGGCACGCGAATCAAGGCTTTGCCAAGGCGATAGCTCAGCGGAGATATACGATAAACAATGATCATGGGCGTTTCATGGATGGCCGCTTCCAGAGTGGTGGTACCGGAGGCGACAATAACAACAGTTGCCTGTTCCAGAAGTGCGTCTGTCGAACCATCGTGAAGGATGACCTTCACGCCACTTTCCTTGACCATGCGTTCTACAGGGCTTGACGCGACACTGCGCGCCCGGGAGAGCAAAAAGCGGGTATTGGGCTTCTGCTGATGAATCCGTTTTGCCGCGGCGAGCATGGACGGCAAAAGTTTCGTGACTTCACTGTCGCGGGATCCGGGAAGCAGGCCGACGGTCACGGTATTGTCTTCAGACGATCGTTTCGGCTGCTTTGGCGCAGTGCTGTATTGATCCATCAGCGGGTGCCCGACAAAGGTTACCGGCACGCCATGCTGCCGATAAAAAATCTCTTCAAAGGGGAGAATGACGGCCATGTGATCGACCAGCCGCTTTATTTTTCTGACCCGTCCTCGCCGCCAGGCCCAAATTTGCGGGCTGATATAGTACAAAACCGGAATGCCGTGTTTTTTGGCATGCGAAGCCAGATGCAGATTGAAATCAGGGAAATCGATCAGAATCAGAAGATCGGGTTTGTTCTCGACCAGCAACCGCTTGGCGGTACGCATGCCATCGAGGATCTGGGGCAGTTTGGCGAAAACCTCCGTGATGCCCACCACGGACAAACGATGGGCGTCAACATCGATGCGAACGCCGGCGGCTTGCATGCGTTCCCCGCCAATACCAAAGAGAATCAGTCGATCGTCCTGCGCATGAAGGGAATTCGCCAACTTGGCGCCGTGCATGTCACCGGAAGCTTCACCCGACACAATCATTATCCTGCGGTGGGGCGACATGTTAGCCATCACCGAAACGCAGGGCCGCTTCATCGATTTGAGCCATCACGTCCAGGGCAACGGACAAAGCCTGATATCCCATACGCCCTGTGACAACGGGCTCATGGCATTCGGTGACCGCATTGACAAATGAACGCAATTCACTCTCAAGCGCATCCCCATCCGCGAAACTGGACTGGTGGACTTTCATCCCCGGAATAAGCGCGTCATTCGAATCATCGGTCTTCTCGATGTGCATGATTTCGCGCTTGGCAAAATCGACGGCAATATAGGCGTTTTTCTGGAAAAGCCGCACTTTGCGCTGGTTCTTGGTGGATATCCGACTGGCGGTAATATTAGCGACGCAACCGCTCTTGAATTCGATGCGGGCATTGGCGATGTCACAGTGATCGGACACAACGGCGGCACCGGAGGCATGGATGCTCTTAACCTCGGAACCAACGAAATTGAGGATGATATCGATGTCATGAATCATCAAATCCAGTACGACACTGACATCGGTTGAGCGCCCCTGGTAAATGCTCAGCCGGTGGGACTCGATAAACATGGGGTTGTCGATGATATTCTGAACCGCAAGCACGGCCGGATTAAAACGCTCAAGATGGCCGACCTGCAGGACAAGCTTGCGGGATTCCGCCAGGTCAATCAAGGCATGCGCCTCTGCCAGAATCGTAGTGATGGGCTTTTCGATCAGGACATGAATTCCGGCTTCGAGCATCGCCTTGCCGATGGTGAAATGCAGCGGGGTGGGGGTCACAATGCTGACCGCGTCCACACGCCCGATTAAATCCCTGAAATCGGCGCAGGCCTGTGTTTTGTTGCGTTGCGCAATCTCGGCCGCCCGATCGGCATCGACATCGACAATGCCGACCAAATCCACACCCTCCATCTGGGCATATTTTTCGGCATGGAATTGACCGAGATAACCGGCCCCGATAACCCCGACCCGAGCTCTTTTTGAACAGATATTCGATGACATCGCCCGCTATCTTCCTATTGCTAACGCGTCATTCCCCGTTCGGAGGCCTTGATGAAGTCGATCAAATATTCGACTTCAGGAATTTGGTCGACCTCGGCCCGCACCCGCTCGATGGCCTCGTTGAGGGTCAAACCGATGCGAAATATCAACCGGTAGGTTTTCTTCAACATGGCAATGGCATCAGGGGAAAATCCATGCCGCTTCAGGCCGACACGGTTCAGACCGTGCAGCTTCGCCCGATCGCCGGCCGCAATCACAAAAGGGGGAACATCTTTGACGACCGCCGACTTCCCGCCGATATAGGCATGCTTGCCAATGCGAACGAATTGGTGAAGGGCCGTCAAACCGCCGATGGTGGCATAATCTTCAACCGTGATATGACCAGCTAGGGTCGCATTGTTGGCCAGGATGACGCCACGCCCGGTTTTACAATCATGGGCCACGTGGGTATAGGCCATCAGAAGGTTTTCTTCCCCCACCTCGGTAAGGCCGCCACCAAATCCCGTGCCCCGGTTTATTGTGGTAAACTCCCGAACAACGGTCCGCCGTCCGATTTTGACATGGGTCTCTTCGCCTTCGAATTTGATTGCCTGCGGCAAAGCGCCGATGGAAGCAAACTGGAAGATGTGGCATTCGGGACCGATCTCAACATACGGGTCAATCGTGACATGCGGACCGATGATGGCACCGGAACCGATGGTAACGTTGTCTCCAATAATGGTATAGGGGCCAATTTCAACATTCGAATCAATCTCAGCCTTTGCGCTGACAAGGGCCGTCGGGTGAATCATTGTTTTTCTCCAATCGATGCCATCAATTCCGCCTCGGCCACCAGGTTGCCATCCACACGTGCCTGGCCGGTTGCTTTGACAGCCTTCGTTTTAAGCTTTTTAAGGGTAATTTCCATGATCAATTGATCACCGGGTATAACCATCCGGCGAAACCGGGCCCGATCAATCCCCATGAAATAAACAAGGATGTTCCGTTTCTCAGGGGGCAACGATTCAAATGTCAGGACACCGGCGGATTGGGCCATCGCCTCGAGGATCAGCACACCGGGCATGATCGGGTTGCCCGGGAAATGCCCCTGGAAAAAAGGTTCGTTGATCGTGACATTTTTTAGGGTAACGATCCGATGCCCCGGATCAAGTTCCACCACCCGATCCACCATGACAAAGGGATAACGGTGCGGCAAATGTTTCATAATATCGCGAATTTGCTTAACGGCTTCCATGGTCATGCCCCCGGTTTGGCCCCGTGTATCCATCATTCGGATGCGTTTTCTATTTCGATCCGTCTTCCTCGCCCTCCAGCCGGCGAAACCGCTTTTCCAACGATGTTATTTTTTTCCTCAATTCAGGCAACCGCGGGATAATCCGTTGCACCCTGAGCCATGTTTTGTGCGGCATGCTCGGTGAACCGGAGACAACTTGCCCTGCCGGAATATCACCGGCAATGCCGGATTGGCCGCCCACCATCACATAATCACCGACATGGATATGCCCGGCGACCCCCACCTTACCGGCTAGAACCACGTGACGGCCAAGGGTCGTACTGCCCGATATACCCACTTGAGCAACGAGGACCGTGTTTTCGCCCACGGTGACATTATGGGCGATATGGACCAGGTTATCCGTTTTGACACCACTTTTGATGTGGGTCTTGCCAAAGGTACCGCGATCGATGGTATTGGATGCGCCGATCTCCACATCATCATCAATGGCAACGATGCCCGTGTGAGGAATTTTTTGATACTGCTCTCCATCCGGTGCGAATCCAAAACCATCACTGCCAATAACCGAACCCGCGTGAATCGTCACGCGGTGCCCCAGTCGGCATCGTGCCAAAATCGTCACATTGGGATACAGCCGTACATCGTCACCAATCGTGACATGGTCACCGATAACGACACCGGGATAGATGGTGGCCCGTTTGCCGATACGTACATGATTGCCCACAACGGTCATCGGGCCGATGGCCGCATCGTCACCGCACTCGGTATGCGCGCCCATCACCGCCGAGGGATGGATACCTAACGGCAGCTTTTCCGCCGGATGGTAAAGGGCCGATATGCGTGCGAAGGCAGCGTAGGGGTTTGACGTTTGCAGCAAATTGATCCCCGGCCGGTTGAAATCTTCCGGGACAATGACCGCGCCGGCCTGAAGCCGATCAATGCGGTTCAGGTATTTGGCCGTGCGTGCTAAAGTAATGGCCTCGGGGCCGGCGTTTTCAAATGGCGCGGCATCGGAAATGATTTGATCGGCGTCGCCAATGACACATCCGCCGACAAATTCAGCCAACTCAGCCAGTGTCTTCTTCATTCCTGACTATCTCCTGCATAAAGCCTTTTCGGGCATATAAAAACCACCTTTTTGAGATTGGCGGCATGGCTGCACAGGTTCCGAATTATCTCGATTATTGACTCCCTTTTCCGGCCAGGCGCTGATTCAATGCCTTCACGACCTTATCGGTAAGGTCAACAGACGAATCGTGATACAGTACACCAACTTTGCTGACAATAATGGTAAAGCCTTCTTTCTTACCGACGTCTTGGGCGATTTCCAAAACCACTTTTCTTATTTTGTCGACCTCCTGGCGTTGTTTACCAACAAATTCCGCCCGGTAGCGCTTTTCTTTTTCCTGCAGATTGCGCGCTTTGACACGGAATTCAATCTCTTTTTCCTCCCGGGCCTCACGGCTCATCACCATGGCCTCTCGTTCCAACTTTTCTTTGAGGCTTTTCAACTCATCTTTGTCTTTGTTGAGTTCCGCCTCCATGCGCTCGCCTTCCTTTTTAAGACTGGCTTCAATCTTCTGGCCCGGTTCGGATTTCTCGACAACCTGTTGGAAATCGACCATACCAATTTTGATTTCGGTCGCATTGATAAACGCCGGACAATTCAAAAGCAGAATCAAGACAACCATAAAAGCGGGTTTCGTCAATCGCATCTTTCCCCCTATTTTCGTAAAAGTCTTAATAATTCATTATCGGTAATATCTATAGCATCCACGGTCTTCACATCGCAACATCGCTATTCATTACTTCCAAACGCTAGAATGTCGACCCCATTGTAAACTCCAATTTACCGCCCGAAGCATCCGTATCCCCGGCATCAATAACAAAACCGTATTCCAAGCGCAAAGCGCCAAAGGGCGACTGCCAGCGCACGCCACCACCGGCGGTGCTCACCAGATTGCCGAAATCAGGATCTTCATCCTCTTCCCAGACATTACCGGTATCGTAAAAAGCCACCCCGTACAAACCCATTTCTTCACCGATGGGGAATGTCAACTCGGCGTTAAAAACGGCATAGGATTCGCCCCCGACCAGGGGTGAATCCGGATCGTTCGGGTCTTCGCGCCTGCTCACGTCCTCTCTCTCGACGCCCCGGATAGTGTTCACGCCACCGATAAAAAACCTTTCATAGTCCGGGATATCATCCCCCGTAATATACCCCCCCTGGGCCTTGGTAACGCCGACGAGTTTCCAGAACAAAGGCCAATACCAGCCCGTCTGTACCGTGTACTTTACGAAATCGAAATCGCCCCCAATCCCGGCATATTCAATTTCAGCCCGGTTCACGGATCCCTTGGTCGTATTGAAAGCACGGTCGCGGGAATCATAGACCAGGGCCGTTGTGATACTGCTTGTCGTGTTTTCGCCCTCTAATCTTTCAATATTGCTGGAGGCTTCATCCTCATCAGTGATCGTAATGTCCGATATGTCGAAAAGGTAGGCCAGTGAAATTCGGGTACGATGGAAAATCGGATAACTGACACCGACCTTTACGCCATAGCTGTCCTTGTCGTATCCGTAATCATCCCACTCCTTGTCCCATTTGTAGATGTTGACCCAACCCGTAAGGGGGATATCGAACAGCCAGGGATCGGTATAGGTGATATCAAAGCGGGTGGATTCACCACCGAGATTAATGGCCGCCTTAATTTTATGGCCCAGCCCCCATAGATTTTTTTCATCCACCGAAAGCACGCCAAAAAGTCCGTCCTCACTCCCGAAACCGCCACCAAAAGTCAACTGTCCTGTAGGTTTTTCGGTCACATCGATCTTAAGGATCATCTCCTCATCGGTATTGCCCCTCAGTGTATTCACCTTAACATCTTCAAAATAGTCTAGTCCGTGCAGTCGCTGGATACCTTTTTTGAGGTTGGTTCGGTTATACAACTCCTGCTCAATAATTTTCAGTTCCCGCCGGATGACCTTATCCCTTGTGACCGTATTCCCCCCAATGATGATCTCGTCAAAATAGACCAATTGCCGTTTTTCGATCATATAGGTTACCGCAACCGTCAGTGTTCGGGGATCCGGGACGGTTCGGGGGGTGACCCCTGCATAGGCGTACCCTTCATCGCCGTAAACATCCGAGAGACGAATCACATCCTTTTCCAGCAGACTCCGATTAAAATACTCTTCCTGCGTTATTTTTAGTTCATCCAGAAGGGTTTCCTTGGGCTGGATCAGGTCCCCGTCAATGTCCACCTGCCCCAGTTTATAGCGATCGCCTTCGGCAATTTTAATGGTAATCTCAATTTCATCTTCTTTAAATTCCACCCCCGGATCGGAAACTTTGACATTGATGAAGCCATTATTCTGGTAAAAGGATGAGATGGAAATGACATCCTGGTTAAGTTTCTCCAGATCCAACTCCCCGGAACCGGTTATCCAGGACAGCCAGTCTTTTTCCTGGGTGCGCATGATATCCTTCAGATCATCCTCGTCAAAGGTCTGATTGCCGACGAACCGGATGGTCTCGACACTGATTTTTTCGCCCTCGGTTATGATGAACTCCACATTGGCCTGGTTATTATCGACGGTATTGATTTCATACGCCACATTGACGTTGTGGAAATTTTTCTCTCTGTATAGATCTTCAATAACCTGGACATTGGTGCGAACTCTTGCAGGATTTAGCACCGCCCCGGATTTGAGGGTAATATTTTCTCGAATTTCATCGTTATCAAAAACCGTATTGCCGCTGATCCCAATACCTAAAATGGTCGGTTTTTCCTTGACCTGGAAAATGACAATTTTCCCTTCGGCAACATCGGTCGCCCTAATGCGCACATCGTCAAAGACCCCCATTCGATAAACCGCCTTGAGATCTTCTGAAATGGTTTTGGGGATAAATGTGTCACCGATGGCGGTGCTGATGTTGGGCCTTATCGCAGCGTCCTCGATGCGCTCGTTACCTTCGATGCGAAGGTCCACCACTTCTTGCAAATCAAAAAGCCGGACCACCAATTTCTGGGAAAGATCGCCGATCTTTACGGAAAGCGTTTCAATCCCTTTGCCCTCCATGGTAAGGGTTTCGGCCGGTGCCTCCTCTATGGGTGACAACAGGCGGACATCCATGCTGAAAAGAGGATCAATCCATGTCAAACTACCCCAGATGATATAATCGACACCATTTGCGGCCCCCATTTCACGAATCTGGTCCTCATCCATCAATACAGACCGGATGGGTGGTGCTACGATCGCCGCCCCCTCGGCCGCCAGGTTTTCCTGGATGATTTTGGGGATCTCCAACTCCAGGTGGGACAGATCCTGCAAGGCATTAATCTCAAATGGTAATACCATCACACGAATTTCACCGCGTGCCCAACCCGGCGAAAAAAAAATCGGTAAAATGATCACGAAAAACCATACCAGACGTCCGGCCATTCCCTGCTCCTCACTCCAACTCAACGAGTTTGCCATCCGCGATCGTAATTCGTCGTCCCATCATGGCCGCTAAATCCGGATTGTGGGTCACGACAACCAACGTCATCTGCATCTCCCGGTTTAACTCAATAAGCAACTGGTGCATCCGCTTGCCGGTCTGTTTATCCAAGTTCCCCGTCGGCTCATCCGCCAACAAAATAGCGGGTCTTAAAATCAAGGCTCGCGCCAGAGCGACACGCTGTTGCTCACCGCCAGACAAATCCGTTACACGGTGTTCCAAGCGTTGGGCCAATCCTACCCGTTCCAGAAATTTAACCGCCTGCCGACGCGCCGTCTGCCGCTTATCACCCCGGATGAGAACCGGCATCATCACATTTTCCACCGCGGTAAACTCCGGCAGAAGGTGATGAAACTGGAAAACGAATCCGACCGATTGATTCCGGAACTTTGCCAGGCTGTCATTGTTCATTTTGAACACATCGACGCCCTTGAAATACAGTCGCCCGCTGTCCGGGCGATCAAGCGTTCCCAATATTTGCAAAAGGGTCGATTTACCAATTCCTGAAGCCCCCACGACAGCAAGCGAATCCCCAGGGGATAGCGTCAGATCGATTCCCTTGAGAATTTCGATCCTGCTCCCCGCCGCAGCGGGATAGCTTTTCGAAAGGGCATCAATATGCACCATCGGTTGCTCCGTCACGGTTCTGGCATCCCTAACCATACCGAATAGCATCCACGGGATTAAGACGCGCAGCCTGCCTGGCCGGGTACAATGTCGCAATAAAGCAAATTCCGATGGCAGCCAGTGCTATCGTAGCCACATCCGCAACCTGAAGCTGGACCGGCAACGTAGTGAAATAATAAATATTGCCGGGCAGCTTGATGAAAGGATAATGCTTTAAAACAAAACAAATGACGATCCCAAAGATGACACCAAGCAGCGTACCGATTCCGCCAATGACCATCCCCTTGATGACAAAAATACGCATGATAATGCCATCCGTGGCCCCCATTGCTTTCAGTATCGCGATATCTTTCGTTTTTTTCATCACCATCATAATAAGTGTACTGGCGATATTGAATGCCGCCACCAGAACGATAAGCGTCAAAATGACAAACATGGCCGTTTTTTCAAGTTTGAGGGCGAAAAAAAGATTGGCGTTCATTTGCATCCAGTCTTTCGTCCAGTAAGGAAATCCCAGATGATTCTGTATTCGCTCAGCCACGCTGTCCGCCTGATAGATATCGTTGACTCTTATTTCAAGGCCACTGACGGCATCTCCAAGTTTTAGCATGCTCTGGGCATCGGGCAGCTGCACAAATGCATAGGCTTCATCGAACTGATACATTCCTGAAGCAAAGAAACCGGCCACCCGGTATCGTTTCATGGCCGGCACATGGCCAATGGGGGAAACCATTCCCCTAAAAGAGATAAGATAAACCGTATCCCCTTCCGCCACATTAAGCTTTCGACCGAGCTCTTTACCAAGTACAATCGGTGCGCTATGGTTTCCTTGGTTGCCCCCCTGGGGGACGGCATAAAGTTTCCGAAAAGCTTCCCCTAAACCATCGATACCGTCCTCCACTTCAGAGGGCGGATCAATACCTTTAAGTACCACACCTGATGCCCCAGACGAAGATCGCAGCATGGACTGGGCATATATAAAGGGTCGAACCGACAGTACCCCCTCTTCACGCCGGACTTTTTCAATGAGGTCACGATAGTTGGAAATTTCGCCACCATAACGCATGAGAATGGCGTGCGAATCGACCCCCAGAATTCGGGATCGGAATTCCGTTTGGGCACCTGCCATGACCGCGATAACAACAATAAGCGCCATGACGCCGACGGTCACACCTGCCGTGGAAAGGATACTGATCAGCGAAATAAACGCCTGTTTTCTCCGGGCTCGGAGATAGCGCCGCCCTATAAAAAACTCGAAACCCATCCGGATATCATCACCTATTCTATAGAAAAAACCATTCCCCAGTTAATCAAGCCCGGCCTGCACAGCTTACGATTACCGTAGTTCTAAATTCATAGCTGGGGAATGCGCAAAATCAGGCAAATCTCTATTGGATTAATATCCACGTTTTCCCGCAACGATAATGATCCATGCCATATCGTTATAGGGGATACGCTACACCTGGTCAATCAGATCATATTCATTGGCTCTTGCGTGTCTGCACCTTTCAAATATGCGTTATCCTCCCCGTCAGACAGCACGTGGATATGCGTAACAAACCAGTCGGTCCGGGCAAACGTATTGTCACAAAAAATCCCATCATTACAATGCGTTGAATTTCATTGCAAAAATGGGATGAGATCGTGCAAATTAGACTATTTTAAGCCAAGAGTCAAGGCGCAGGCGGGGACGCCATTCGATCAAGTTTTATAGTGAATGTGGTCCCCTCGTCAGCCCCGCTATCCACCTCCAGCCAGCCGTTATAGGATTCAAGGATTGAATGAACGATGGATAAGCCTAATCCCGTCCCATCCGGCTTGCTGGTAAAAAAAGGGTCAAAGATATGGTTGATATTCTTTTCTGGGATGCCGCAGCCACTATCTTTAATCATTATGCTGACTTGGCGGGTTTTTTCCGACTCGACCTGGACGCCAATCCACCCTTCCCCATCAATGGCTTCAACGGCGTTCAACAGCAGGTTCCATAAGACCTGGCGAAAATGGTCGGGATCCATTGCCACCCACAAGCCTTTTTGCCCTCCTTGGTGAATTTGAATTCGTCCCCGACAGCGTTTGTCCTTTTGAAACAGACTAACTGTCTCCGGGATGGCTTGGTCTAGCGAAATCGGCTTGTTTTTGCCCGATGGGGGGCGGGCAAACAGAAGAAAATTGCCAACCAGCGCACTCAAACGATCCGCTTCCCGCAGGATTATCCGCATGAGCTTATCGCGCCCTACATCATAGGGCATTTCTTCGCGCAAGAGCTGAATAGAACCTGAAATGGAGGCGAGAGGATTTTTAATTTCATGGGCCAGGCCAGCCCCCATCTCACCAACGGCAGCCATTTTTTCAACCCTTCGGACACGGGCCCCCATGGCCTGCAATTCTTTGCGGGTTCGCCGTGCCTGTTCCGCCAGGAGGCTGCTTAAAAAGGCCACCGCAAAACATGCCACACTTGTTATAACAACTTTGTACAAAACATATTGCCAGTCATAATTCGGTGTGTTGATCTTACTGCCGAAATCAAACGGCCGTATCCACCCCCAATACTCCATTTCCACCAATGCGAAGTAAAACAGGCTGCACAACCCGGCGATAAATAAACTGCCCCGCCTGTAGAGCAGCATGCTGGTATAGATAATGATGACAAGATAAAGAAAAGAGAAGATACTGTCGAAACTTCCGGTCACAAAAATCACAAGGGTCACCACGATACTGTCGATGACTATCTGGATGTAGGCAAACAGCACTTCGCGCCGGACGCGCGGCCGGAAAAAAGCATAGAAGAAGGACAGAACAAATAACGCAACAATTATGCCGTAAAGGATAAAAAGGGAAAAATCAAAGGTGGCATCAAGGCGGTTGATATGGATAAAAATGGTCGACCCGAACAAAAGCGCCGTAAAAATGGCTCTTGAAAAAATCAACCATTGCAGTTTCTGCTGCAATTCGTTCCGGGGTTCGGGGGACAAATTCATTTAAGATATGCAAAAATCGGGAACGGTCCCCGGTGGCAGCCCATCCAGAAACGGCATGCTATCCGGGTGAGTTTATTCCGCCTCACAGGCGTTTTTATTCATTGTCGATGGGTCCGCCGTACAGCCTTCGTCTCCGGGATGGGGGTTAGGAAATGGCTCCCGCCATCTTGAAAATCGGCAGGTACATGGCAACTACCAAACCGCCGATGGTTACACCCAGGAATACCAACATAAAGGGCTCTATCAAAGCCGTTAGGTTTTCGACGGCCTGGTCGACTTCTTCATCGTAGAAATCGGCAATTTTACCCAGCATGGCGTCCAACGCCCCCGTGGCCTCACCCACGGATATCATTTGGCAAACCATCGAAGGGAAAACACCGCTTTCGGTCAGGGGATCCGCCATCGTGCGTCCTTCCGAAATACCACTGCGCGTTTTCATGATGGCCTCTTCGATCGTCTTGTTGCCGGACGTTTTACCGACAATATCAAGCGCTTCGAGAATGGCGACCCCGCTGGTCAACATGGTTCCCATGGTTCGCGTAAACTTGGCGACGGCAACTTTGCGCAACAAATCGCCAAAAACAGGCAACCGCAACACCGATCGATCAACAAAGGAACGCCCTTTCTCGGTGCGGTAAAATCGACGGAAGGCAAATCCGAACAATATCAGCGCTAAAATCGTATAGCCGATATTGGCTTTGGCAAATTCACTCATGGCCACGACAATCTGGGTCGGTACCGGCAATTGGGAACCGAAATCCGCAAACATTTCCTGAAATACAGGGATAACGAAAATCAAAATAACGGCCAAAACGACAAACGCAATAACAAGCGTTACGATGGGATATGTCATGGCGCCTTTGACCTTACGCTTTAAATTGGCCGCCTTTTCCATATACGCCGACAACCGTCTGAGAATCGTATCCAGAATCCCGCCCATTTCCCCGGCATGGACCATGTTCACAAACAGGTCATCGAATTGTTTGGGATATGCCTTTAGTGCTTCGGCCAGGGTGCTGCCGCTTTCGACATTCTCCTTGATCGTCTTTAACATCTTTTTAAACGTGGGATTTTCCTGCTGGCTATGGAGGATATCAAGGCACTGGATGATCGGCAGCCCGGCATCGATCATCGTCGAAAACTGCCGGCAGAAAAGAATGACATCATTCTGTTTGACGCCTGGTTGCAGAAAGGCTACATTTTCAAAGAGGTCTTTGGGTTTTTTCTTGATCCTGATGGGCGTTACCTTGATGCGCGTCAGGTGATTTCGAACCGCGTTTTCATTCGCCGCATCCATCTCCCCTTTCTGGGTTTCGCCTTTTCTGTTTTTTCCCGTCCAAAGATAGACCGGCATACCTATACCCTCCTCATGACATTGAGAAACAAGTCGATATCGTCGCTATCATTCCGCGTCAACAGGTTGTCCCTATCCCTTTTGAACAAATCATCGAACCTCAATATAACTTATGCGATGGCGGTTCTCACCGGCCACGCGTTTGGACGCCGTGGGATTGAACCCCTCCCTGCAACCATAGTAAGTTCCTAAAATAGTAAAATTTTATAGGGTTTGTCAATTCTCTCCTCAAAATGTCCATACAAACCAACTTTAAGCTCGACCACAGCCGAATACAGCATAGCAAATGCCATTCCCATCTCCATCCGCCTCGCGATTTAACACGCCCATCGTTTTCTATCCCGTTCCGATCGGCGACTTTTACGGTGCCGATACGCTTTGTATCACCTTAGAAATAACGATGATTTCACACGACCGCCTTGATTCAGTGCTCTTTCTATGTCACATTTCCATTTAAGCGCACGCGGACTTCTGTACGACGTCCTCCTGCTTTAAAAGGCCTCAAGACATCCATCGGATCGGACTTAAACCGTGGCTGATCAAAGCACCCAACCCGAGCAGCACCTTACGGTAATCACCACCCATATCAATGCTGATTTTGATGCGATGGCATCCTTGCTGGCCGCCCAGAAGTTATATCCTGAAGCCGTGGTCGTATTCCCCGGTTCACAGGAAAGAAATTTAAGAAACTTCTTCGTAGATTCAATGGTTTATCTTTTTAACATGGCCAATATCAAGGCGATTGATTTTGACCAGGTCAAGCGCCTTGTTCTCGTCGACACACGACAGGCCAAACGTATTGGGAAAATGGCCGACCTTTTGAAGCGGCCCGGCCTGGAAATCCATATCTACGATCATCACCCCTCGGCCTCGAACGACATCGAGGGGCATTATATCGTTCATGAACCAACAGGCGCCAATATCACATTGCTGGTGGAAAAACTGAGAGAGAAAGGGCTATCCGTAACAGCGGACGAAGCGACGATCATGGGGCTTGGCCTCTATGAGGATACAGGCTCTTTCACCTTTCCATCGACCACGGAGCGAGATTTCAGGGCGGCAGCCTGGCTTCTTTCCAAAGGTGCCAATCTCAACATCATTACCAATTTGATCACCCGCGAGATTACCTCGGAACAAGTTAGCTTACTCAATGATCTCTTCCAGAGGGCCATCCGTCACCACATCCATGGCATTGAAGTGGTGGTCACCAGCGTTTCGACACCGCATTACATGCCCGATTTCGCATTTCTGGTTCATAAAATGATGCGTATGGAGGACATCGATGCCATCTTTGCCATCGCGCGCATGGACAACAAGATTCATATCGTGGCCCGCAGTCGTGTCCCCGAGGTAAATGCCGGTTTGGTTTTGTCCGAGTTTGGTGGCGGGGGCCATGCCTATGCCGCCGCCGCATCGGTGAAAAAAAAGGCGCTGGCCCAGACTGAGCACGAATTGGTTGACACACTCTATGCCCGCGTTAAGCCAAAACGCAAAGCGTCTGATGTTATGTCGGCGCCACCCATTTTCGTTGATGCCGATCGGTCATGTGCCCAGGCTGCCGAATTGTTGAACCGATACAATATCAATGCTCTGCTCGTCATCCAAACCATTCGCAATCATCCAAAACTGATGGGGTATATAACACGCCAGGTCATCGAAAAGGCGCTCTATCACCATTTGGACGCGGTGCAGGTCAGCGAATACATGACCACCGATATTGCCCAAGTGGCTCCCGACGCCGACCTTGATGAAATTCAAGAAAAAATTATCGAAAACAAGCAGCGTATTCTCCCTGTCGTGGACCCTTCCGGCGTGATGGGCGTGATAACCCGCACCGATCTGTTAAACCTCATTGTGCGAAGCTACAGCCGAAAAAACGGGCGAACCGACGATCCGCAAGCCCACACAGTGCATGCCCGCACCCGGGTAATCCTGAAATTCATGCGCGAGCGGTTGAGCGAACGGCTAATGGGCCTATTGCAGAAAATCGGGAAAACTGCCGAAGCCTTCAATTATAATGCCTACGTCATCGGCGGATTTGTACGGGATCTTTTTCTCTACCGCTCCAATGAAGATATCGATGTGGTCATCGAAGGCGATGGTATTGCTTTCGCTCGGCGATTCTCAAAAGAGATGGGCACCCGGGTGCATACCCACGAAAAATTCGGTACCGCCGTCGTCATCTTCCCGGATGGTTTTAAAATCGATGTCGCTTCCGCCCGAATGGAATATTATAAATTCCCTGCCGCCCTGCCCACCGTAGAAATGAGTTCGCTGAAACTGGACCTTTTCCGGCGTGATTTTACCATCAACACCCTTTGCATCCAACTGAATCCGGACAAATTCGGCACCTTGATCGATTTTTTCACCGCTCAAAAAGACCTGAAGGAAAAAACCGTTCGTGTCCTCCACAATCTGAGTTTCGTCGAAGACCCGACACGCGCTTTCAGGGCCATTCGTTTTGAACAGCGTTTTGGTTTCAGCATCGGCAAACTTACGGCCAACCTGATCCGGAATGCCGTTCGAATGGATTTTTTTCAGCGCTTGAGCGGCAAACGGGTATTTTCAGAACTGCGGCAAATCCTGACGGAGGAAAATCCCACCCCTGCCATTGTGCGCCTCAAGGATTTTGACCTGTTGAAAGTCATCCATCCATCCATCGAACTGACGGACCCGCTGGTCCTTTTGTTCACGTCGATCAAAAAGGTTGTTTCCTGGTATGATTTGCTTTTTCTTGAAGAATCCTATATGAAGTGGGCCGTTTATTTCATGGGCTTGATCCAACCGTGCGGCACGCAAACCACGCGAGATATTTGCCGACGGTTTGAACTGGCGCCGAGCTTAACGACCATTTTCAGCAAAGAGCGATTCGCTGCGGAAAGAAGCCTGGCTGCGCTGGAGCGTAAATCCCGGCTGGACAACAGCCTCATTTACCGCGAACTCGCGCCTTTTCGTATCGAGCTGGTGCTTTATATGATGGCGGCGGCCCGAACGGAGCGCGTGCGCAAGGCGATATCCCACTATTGTGTGCACCTCAGATTCGTGGAGCCTTTATTGAAGGGCAGGGATTTGCGCGCCTTAGGTTTGCCTCCGGGGCCGCGTTACCGCCATATTCTGGATGCCATTCGGGATCAAAAGCTGAACGGGCACCTGGAAACCCGCAAAGAAGAGATGGAATTTGCCCGGCGCCTTATCGATCCGTTAACTGCATAACCCGCCAACCCGTCCATTAGGACGGTTTAAACGGAGACAAAGGGCGCATATGAATCGAAATATCGTGTTGACCGGCATCACCACCACCGGCACCCCTCATATCGGAAATTACGTCGGCGCCATTCGACCGGCAATTGATGCCAGTCGCAATCCTGACGTCCTGTCTTTTTATTTCTTGGCCGACTACCATGCTCTCATAAAATGCCAAGACCCTGACATCTTAAGCCGGTCAACCCTGGAAGTGGCCGCCACCTGGCTGGCACTGGGCCTGGATACCGAAACATGCATTTTCTATCGGCAAACCGATATCCCCGAGATCCCCGAGCTCACGTGGATCTTGACCTGCATGACCGCCAAAGGATTAATGAACCGCGCCCATGCCTACAAAGCCGCGGTACAGGAAAACGAAGCCATCAAGGCCAAGGATCCGGACAAGGGCATCACCATGGGGCTTTTCAGTTATCCCATCCTCATGGCAGCCGACATTCTCATGTTCAAAGCCTCCCGGATCCCGGTGGGAAAAGATCAGATCCAACATCTTGAAATGGCCCGGGACATTGCTGCCCGCTTCAATCATCTGTATGGGACGACATTTGTTCTGCCGGAAGCGGTCACGGACGATAAAACCGCTGTTCTGCAAGGGCTGGACGGGCGGAAAATGAGTAAAAGCTACAACAATACGATCCCCCTCTTCATCCCTGAAAAAAAGCTTCGCAAGCTGATCATGAAAATCAAAACCAATTCCCTGCCTCCGGAAGCACCCAAGGATCCGGAAACATGTACCCTTTTTCAAATTTTCCAGGCGTTTGCCAAGCCCGACGAAACCAACGCCTTGCGGCAGCGTTATGCCGAGGGAATTGGCTGGGGCGAGATGAAGCAGTATTTATTTGAATATCTGAACGATCACCTCAAGGCGCCGCGTGAACGTTATGCGGATCTCATTGAGCACCCGCAGGATATTGAAAAGGTGCTTCAAGAGGGTGCCCGCAAGGCCCGGGAGTACAGTCGACCATTTCTCCGACAGATTCGACAGGCAATCGGTGTTGCCGCCCTTGCGTAAGCATCGTACTAACGAGGGCGATAATATCCCAATTATAAGCATCATCATCCATGACAGACGGCTATCAAATCCAGTTGGAGGATGTCTTTGAGGGCCCCATGGACCTCCTTCTCCACCTTATCAAGAAGAATGAGGTGGATATTTACGACATTCCCATTGCCTTGATCACCCGCCAATACCTGGGATATCTGGAATGGATGAAGGCCATGAACATTGAGTTCGCCGGCGACTTCATTGTCATGGCGGCAACCCTCGCCCAGATCAAATCGCGCATGCTTCTGCCGGCTTACGACGGTCAGGAAGAGGATGACGAGGATCCCCGCAATGCCATTTCGCGCCCCCTGATCGAATACCTGCAGATGAAAAATGCCGCCCAGCAATTGGCCAACCGCGACCTCTTGGGTGATAAGATATTTGTTCGTTCCCCCTCGCCCCAGACGTCCGCTTTTGCGATCGAAGAAAAAGAAATTCACGTGGGTCTCTTCGAACTGATCGACGCCTTCCGGAAAATTTTAGATGACGTATCCGGTGAACATCGTGTGGATCTTCATACCGAACGCATATCCGTAAAGGAACGCATCAACGAAATTATTGATATACTGGAGAAAAAGGGCTCGGTGGCATTTGAGGAACTGTTTGTCGAGCGTCGACACCGCGCCGATATCATCGTAACGTTTCTGGCCGTACTGGAAATGGTCAAACTTAGCCTCCTGAGAATCACCCAGCATGTTCAGACCGGGGTGATCCGGATGTTCTACCAATGAGAATGCCACTGAAATTCATTATAGAAAGTCTCTTATTTGTTGCGGATGAGCCCGTCTCCATCCAGCAGCTGAAGGCCCTGATCGAAACGGAGGATACAGTTGCGATCCGCAAGGCAGTAGAAGAACTGGCGCAGGAATACGATCACCGCGGCGGCGGATTCGAATTGCGGCACATCGCCGGGGGGTACCAGTTCCGTACCCGCTCGGAATACAGTGAATGGGTCAAGAAGTTTCTAAAACCGTCCCCCGCCAAATTGAGTCGCGCGGCACTGGAAACGTTGGCCATCATTGCCTATAAACAACCGATCATCCGTGCGGATGTGGAGCATATCCGCGGTGTGGATTGCGGCGGTGTTCTGCGGATGCTCCTCGAAAAAAAACTCATCCGTGTCCTCGGCCGCAAGGACATACCCGGCCGCCCCATGATCTATGGAACGACCCGGCAGTTCCTCGAGGTCTTCAATTTGAAAGATCTCCGGGACCTCCCCTCTCCCAAGGAAATCGAATCCCTGGGAACGGACGAAGCTGAAAAATACAGTTTACCCGAAGAGGAAGGTACGATTCAGTCGCCACCGGAAGAGGCATCCCTGGGGCACCCGGCGGCAGACGGCGCCGAACATCCGGAGCCTCGGGATGCCATGCTTGACCGGCCCCCAGAAGCTAACCCGGCGGCCAATAGCCTTAAAACGGATTCTGATTCCCCGGCGGACATTAAACCGACCCCCGCACCGGAGGGCCGACCGTCACTGCCTACCGATCCATCCCGGGAAAAGGATCCATCGGGGGAAACAAACCCCACGGGAACCGAAGCCGCGTCTGATGATCAGGAATCGCCCCGTAGCGCACCGGCATTCGGGAAAGATGCAAAAGCGAACAATTTCGATGGAAAAAAATCTTGACTTGAAAACCCCGCCAAGAGTATAAAGCCAACTTGTTTTCGTCTTCAAAAACGCGGGGTCGGATAACCAAAGGAGTCTTAATGAACAAGTCCGATTTGATGATGGCTCTCAAGGAAACCGCCAACCTAAGTCGTCAGGAAGCCGAAAAAATTGTGAATGTGTTCTTTCAATCCATTGAAGATGCCCTTGGCCAGGGGGGACGGGTTGAAATCAGGGGCTTTGGAAGTTTTACGGTCAACGGATACAAATCCTACACCGGCCGAAATCCAAAGACCGGCGAAAAAATCCGCGTCCCGTCCAAAAAGCTGCCTTTTTTCAAGGTTGGCAAAGAGCTCAAAGAGATGGTGGATATATCGATATAACGGGCGGTTAACTCAGCGGGAGAGTGCTACCTTCACACGGTAGAAGTCACTGGTTCAATCCCAGTACCGCCCACCAGTCATATCAAGGGGTTACGGCACATGCCGTAGCCCCTTGTTGCGTTTTGGTCTCCATTTGGTCTCCATTTACCCCCAAAACCGCTGTTTCGAGACCCTTGGCAGCACCCTGATTGATGCTTTTCATGAGGTGGGCATAAACGTTCAAAGTGACGGCCGGGCTTGAGTGCCCAAGTTGAGAGTTTGGATGTATTTAATGTTTTCACCCTGCTCAATTAGCAAGCCGTTTATAGGATCAGGTACTGGAAAATAAGACGTGAATGGCACGGTGGGTAAACAACAAAAGATGGCCAGGATGGTGAGCTGCCGCGTAACGGCTGCGTCCTATCTCAATCTATCTGTAGTCGGACCTAAGTTGCGATTAGGTAACAAATTGCTTAATTGTATGGAGAGCATATACATTTACGGGGTGCTTTTAGACTTACCCTTGTATTCCACGTATTCCTTTTCTTCAACCAATTCGGACCCGGTGTCCAGATTGATACGTTTTTTTACCGCCGCTCGATCATCGTTCGTAAAATAAACGCTCCTTGCAAGTTCGATGAACTCGCTGTCAAAAACCTTCTCCGCCTCCTTGATTCGAATCTCGTCTTCAATCTCCCATAACTTGACATTGATGTTCTTGAGGGCCAGGAACGCTTCGGAGTCGGTTTCGATACCGCAATCTATCATGGGTTTCAGCAGTAATTCGTATTCTTTCCGAATGTTTTTTACCTTCGACGGGTCCGAAATTTTCTCAAGCTTGATGGCAAGAATGCTGACCTTGTCTACCAACTCCCCTATGGAAATATCGATTTTCAATGGGTATGATCCTGTGATTCGGGTTAAAGTTTAAATCTATTGCACTGTAGCCAAAAATATTTTACCTGGGCGAAGGTGTCAAGGATTAGGTCGGAGGGACAAATTCCACAAGAAATTATTCCCACAACAGAGGGCAGAGAAACCGCATGAACATCGAGCATCCAACAGTCAACGTCTTATGGTAACAAGTTTTTAATATGCAAACCTACCGGCAATAGCCCCTCAAAGATCATTTTTCCCTTCCGTACTCTCTGTGGTAAGTTTAATTTTTTGTAAGTTTATTGATTGCTGCATCTGAAAGGAAAGCTAATGAGCAGTGAACGAATTCTGATCATCCGATTCTCGGCCCTGGGGGACGTGGCCCATACCCTGGCCTTTGTGAATCGGCTTAGAAAGGCGCGGCCCCGTGCCCACATTACCTGGATTCTGAAACCCCTCACCTACGATTTGGTGAAGCATCAAAATAATGTGGACCATTTTGTCATTTTTTCCCCAAAAAGCGGACTCGGCGCCTTAAAAAAAATTTCCGAGGAATTGGGGAATGAGCCTTTCGATCTCGTATTCATGCTCCAAGTCAGCTTCAAGGCCAGCATAATCTCCCTGGCCGCCAAGGGTAAGGTGAAATTGGGATATGATATTAGACGATCAAGGGAACTCCAGTGGTTCTTTTCAAACCGACGTATACCCCACCGGCCGTCCGGACATGTCCTGACCCAGTTTTTCGAGTTCCTCGATGCTTCGAACATGCCCGACACTCCCCTTGACTGGGGCATCCATATCACTGATGAAGAACGGGCCTACCAGACCGAATTCTTTAAATTGATAGATCGCCCGGTGGTCTCCTTTGTGATCGCATCGTCTAAGATTGAAAAAGACTGGCATGCAAAGGGCTACGCTCGGGTCATGGACAAGGTTAACGATTGCCTGGGCCTTCAGCCCATGATTGTGGGCGGGCCAAGCGAGCGGGAAAGACGCCTTGCGGATAAGATTCTTGGCCTATGCCGCTGCACGCCCCTGGTGGCCCTTGAAAAGCCGGTTCGCAATACCTTGCTACAGCTGGCTGGTTCCCGTGTTGTGGTGGCACCGGATACCGGTCCTATGCACATGGCCGTGGCCCTAAACATTCCCACAGTTGCTCTTTATGGCTATTCAGACCCCAGGCGATGCGGACCATACCGTCGTTTCCAGGATCTTCTGATCAACAAGTACCATCTGCCGGGCGAGAAAAAAGGGGCAATCACCCGAAAAACCAAAAAAGACAGAATGCGCTTAATCACCCCTGAAGAGGTAATAGGGAAAATTGAGTATGCGTTGCAAAAATATTAACGTTCAATATAACCATACTCAAAAAGGTAGTTTACACGATCAGGTTAAATGACAACTCAATGGGAAAAGGGTTGAATACCCCTCGCCCAAATTGCTAAGTTTAAGCAAGTGGGCCCCAAATGCCCCTTGTGTCATCCTGAGCGATCGGCGAATCTGAAGGAAGGAAAGAATAACACCATGCCGGTTTACGAATATGAGCACACCAAACAAGCATGCTCCCTGGGAACGACCTTTGAAGTCCGACAGTCCATTCATGACGCCCCCCTCACGTGTTGCCCCGAGTGCGGTCAACCGATCAGAAAACTGATTTCACACACCAATATCAGCACGACGCGCTCCAATGCCGAGCTTAAAGACCTGGGATTTACCAAATTGGTTAAACGGGATGATGGCGTGTATGAAAATGTAACGGCACGGGATGGCGACAGTCGCTATGTCGTTCGAGACAAACCGGAAACCCTGCCCAACTTGAGTAAAACCATTGGTGACTGACCGATAGTCCGTCAAATAGCGACAAAGGCCCTCTCTTGCAGCGGTTCGTGATCTGCGAAAAGGACGCGCCCGTTGCGTAACCCTGGTCGTTGCGCCAGGAAAAGCGGGCGGTAAAATTCAAAATGGTGACCCGATCCAAAGCGCGCATCCAGGCGATGGCCGGCAGCGCTGCCGTCCTGGCCTCGGCCCTCTGCTTCTACCTGTCCACCGCCACAATCCGATGGGCACAGATACAGGATATCAACCCTGACCCCGCCTTCTACGTATTGGTGCGTTTTTTGCTTGGCTTTGTGGTCATCGCCGGCATCCTGATGCACCAGAAGCGACCGCCACGTCCCATCAGCTATCATCTATTGGTCGGGCGAACGGTTGCCAACTGTATTGCCGTCTATTGCTTCTACAAAGCCGTCCAGACAACTTCGGTGGCCCATGCCAACATCCTCAACATGACGTATCCGCTTTTCGTGGCTTTGATGACATGGGCTTTTCTCCCCAACCAGCGGGAATGGCGGACGTCGCTGGCCCTTATGATCGCTTTTGCCGGCATTGTCCTCATCCTCCACCCGGGTAATTTGGCCATCGACATCCAGCATTTCTGGGGACTGGCCTCGGGCATCAGCGCCGCCCTGGCCATTATCTACTTAAACCTCAGCCGACGGGCACACGATTCCGAGACCATCTTGTTCTACATGTTCGGCCTTGGCAGCCTTTTGATCTTCACCGGGTTCCATGATCGCATGGTCATCAAGAAAGGCGCCGATATCATCTATCTTACCCTGTGCGGCGGGTTCGGTATTGCCGGGCAGTACCTTATAACGCTTGGTTTCCGGTATGTCACAGCGGTGGAGGGCAGTATCCTTTCCTCCACGCGTATTCTGATTGCCGCTTTCGCAGGTCCTCTTATCGCAATGGATCCGGCGTTGACGGTCCGGGGGTGGGCGGGTGCTCTGCTCATCTTTGCGGCGAATGTCTATTTGGCCTTCCGCAAAGCAGGTTCCTAAACCAAGTGCGTACTATCAGGGTTTAGGGGCGGGTCGTCGCATTAAAAAATTCATAGCCTGTCCCGGAACCATGTAAGAATCAATTGGATGGCGAAACGCTCCTGGTTCAGCAATCCGGTCCGCCGATCTCAGAGGAGAATCAACCCGTTTCCTGTGTGGTGTCTATAAACCGATAGTGCAGGCAAACCCGTTCAGGGTCGATTGGAATGACCCGCAGGAGAGAGAGTCGGCCCCCCACACCCTTTTCAAACATCGCGATCCCGGAGCCGAAAATCATGGGCGTAATGGTCACCATTACTTCATCGATGAGCCCGTTTTCGGCAAAAAGCGTATTGATGCGCGCCCCGCCCGCCAGAACAACCTCATTGAAACCCTCATCCTCTAATCCCTCCAGAATAACCTGGGGCGACTGGCTGGTATAAATGAGATTCTCCCATTGGGAAACCCGGCTGGGGTTGCGCGTCATGACGATGTTTCTGCGCCCGGGCAGGGGTTTGCCGATGGTGTCATAGGTTTTGGATCCCATGATGATCGCCCCGGCACGACGTGTCAGGCGTACGAAAAGCTGCTTGTCGGCTTTACCGGTCCAATCCGGAAAATGATCGGCGTGTCTGGCGATTTTTCCGTCCAGCGTTTGCGCCATCAACAGAATCGTCTTGATTGCCATACCGTCCTTCCTTTCGCAGTCTTCTCAGACCCAAGCCAGCGTTAGAATATTCGAAAGAACTCCCGAATAAAACCTTAATCGCTATTCGCACCGCTATGGAGCTATTATCATGAGGAAATTTTTTATCGTTATGAGTATGCTGCTGTTTATGCTGATCCTGATTGGCACGGCCTATGCGGAAATGCGCTTGATACCGGCTGGCATCTCTCGACCACCATGGAAGGTAATCGCCTTTTGCATCATGAAAAGCGGTTTCGGTGGTCGACAATAGTTTGGTGCAGATGTCGCGCAGCAGTTTCCGCCCCGTCCAAACGGATTTCCAGACCTTTCTCAGAAGGCATTTCCATCATCCTTTTCACATTTTCCGCCAGATTGTCCTGTGAGCATTGCTTCTCATGCATTGAAGACAACTGGTTTGGGAACCTGTATTGCAGGCAGTGCAGGTGCTTCTGCTGTTCCTGATCGGCCATGTCACGCAGGATGACAAGACCGGGAACACCGGCATAGAGAAGATCGGTCAGGCTGTTGTAGCCGCCGTAGATGATGGCCATGCGGGACCGCATCAGCGAACTGAAATATGCCGCCCCCGGTTTGAACAGACGGCAGTGGGGTAAACGTCGAAGTCGGTCAACCACCCCGGGGACATTGTCTCCGAATGCCTGGGAATCAAGGAAAAGGTGCCATTCACCGGCCGCCGATCCGATGTGCTCCACGACACCGGCCAGAGCATCGATAAACGCCAGGGTGTGTTCCCCGATCCAGGGGATCGAAACCGAAGCGGTCAGCGATGGTTGAGACGCACGGCTGGGCGCCGCCATACGCTGCCATTCCATCAGGCGGGAAACGTATCCGGTCGCCAAGGGTACTGTATCGAAGCGTCGGGCAATTCTATCGGGGCTTTCTGCGCCCAGCACGTTTTGATCCCCATACCAGAGGATATCCTTGTAGAACCGTTGAAAAATCGCTACGGCCTCATCCGACCATACCCCGGCCACATCGCCGATTACCCCCCGCATCCCCAAAATCCAATAGGCATTGTCTTCGGAACCGGCAACTTCCAGAGCCGGTAGCAATTCGCGATGTTTTCCCTGGGGCATATGGTCACTCAGGACGCAGCGGGGCTTCAACCGGCCAACGATGTCCTTAAGCATGCCGGAACGAATGGCACCGAGTTCCCGGTCGCTGAAATTACTGTTGCCGGTCCACCCTCTGGATATCCCATCCACAACCCGCGTCTCGTATGATGGAAGCTTTACCCAGTCTAACCGGCCGCCGCCGATAAGACTGGCGCTTTGTTTCAGGCCGGAAACGAACAATACGCGCAACTCAGGAAACAGCCGCCTGACGGCCAGGCCGATGGCAACACTCCGGCTGGCATGCCCCAAGCCGCGGCCGTCGTGCGCATAAATCAAAAGATCCAGTCGTTTCATAACGGTTTACTTTTAATGGGGAATACCCTAAATATCAATCGTATTTATCTCGGGCGACAGGAATTGCCGGTGCGTATTGCCTTCTACATGCCGTTCAAACCACTGGATCATCCCCACCCTTCCGGGGATTTGGTGATCGGCACCGAGTTGCACCGGTTCCTGCGCGATCGCGGTCATGACATACGGCTCGTCAGTCGCCTTCGGGCGCGCTGGATCTATTGGAAGCCCTGGCTGTGGGCACACCTCCTCCTTGAGATGGCACGGGCCCGGCGAATGCTCCAGCAGTTCCGGCCGCATGTCTGGCTGACCTACCACGCCTATTATAAAGCCCCGGATGTGCTGGGCACCACATGCGCCCCGGCTGCCGGAATCCCCTATGCGATCTTCCAGGGGGTGTACGCCACCAAGTACCGCCGGCAGTGGAAAACCAAACCGGGATTTTATCTGAACCGCTTCTCCCTGAAACAGGCCAGCGCCGTATTCACCAACAAACGCCGTGACCAGATCAATCTGCGGCGCCTGGTGCCGGACCACCGCCTGCACTATATCGCGCCCGGAATTCACGTAGACCACTTCCGCAAGGACCGAACACCTCTAAGACCGTTGCGGCCGGAATGGCGTCACGATCAACGTCCCGTGATTCTGACCGCGGCCATGTTCCGACCCGGCGTCAAAGCCGATGGTGTTGCCCGGGTTATTCGGGCCTGTGGTCGTCTATCTGAAAAGGGGTATCGCTTCCGCCTGGTCATCTGCGGTGATGGGGAAAAACGCAAAGACTTGCAACAGCTCGCCCAAAAATGTCTGGGAGAAAATGTTTTTTTTACCGGACGGGTCCCGCGAAATCAAATGCCCGATTGTTACCGCCAGGCCGACCTGTTTGTTTTCCCCGGCATTCAGGAGGGATTGGGAATGGTGTACCTGGAGGCCCAGGCAGCGGGATTGCCCGTTGTCGCCTGCCAGGGGTGGGGGGCCTCCGAGGTCGTACGGCACGATGCAACCGGACTGCTGTGCCCCCCGGGGGATTGGGAGGCGTTTGAACGGCACATCCGACATCTGTTGGTGAACGATGCATTGCGCCAGCGCATGGGCATTGCGGCCCAGCACCACATCAGCCGGCATCATGATCTGGATCGTAATTATCGGAGCGTCGAAACCCGCCTGAAAAAATTAGCCGGCCAAGCCCTGCCAAGCACTTGACGGGGACCGCCACAAGGGCCTCTTTCGAAATCCAAATGCCGCAAACTCGCCCGGTACAGACCGAAGCGTTTCAGAACGTCCATTTCTTACCGATGCCGACCCCATCCGGCAGATAATCGTCGCCGCCCGAGTCTGTGATCGGATCCTCCGCATCAAACACGTCTCCGACAAACAGATAGGTGCCATCCTTGTCGATCGACATGTAATACCAGCGCTCATCGTACGTTACAGTATCCATCAGTTTACCGGCGGCAATGGCCTTGTCCTCGGCGGATATCCGGTCCGATTTGACACCGCCACCGTCCGGCGTTGCCTTGTCGCCTTGGTTTTGGGCATCGCTGGCAAGCCCATGACGACCGACCTGGAACAGTTGCTTGTTGACAGGTTTGGGCGTTAAAAGCGCATCCACCGGGCTGAGGTCCTCATCTGCTTCTCTCGGCACGGAATCAGGGGCATCCACCCTCGCCGGCGAATCCTCGGCTTCTGTTCGACACCCGGTAATCACCCGATCCGGGGCTTTGATGATATCCATGCAGAAAACGGGAAAGGCATTGCTGCTGCCCGGCAGCAGCAACAGAAGAGCAATGCCAAAGCCCATAACCCTTGCCAGGCAACGTCTAAACCTGCCAAGCGGTGCTTTCCTGTCCATTTTAAATCTCCAGATCATGTTAAGGCCATTCAGACCATCAAATTCGTGCTGACTCCTGTATTGATAATCACGACCGGCCGCATGGCAACCTTTTTGACGTTAGCGCCCCGATCAACCAACCCAAGCAGAAAGGGCCATTGCCCCGACGGGACGAATCGATTAAAACCAGTTTCCAGGCAAAGAGAAACGGCGGCATGGTGGTAATTTCCATTACCGGCAAGCCTCCCATGCTATCAGGGATGAAAGACCCTATCCTGAATGTTCATCGCCAACGCGTGAAATATCCGGGATAACAGTACGAACGACGGGAAGTCGGACGGGGAATGATACTCCACATTGATATGGACGCCTTTTTCGCTTCGGTGGAACAGCGGGATCGCCCGGAGTTAAGGGGGAAATGCGTGGTCGTGGGGGGGAGCTCCGAGCGGGGCGTGGTGACCACCGCCAGTTATGAAGCCCGCCGCTATGGCGTCCGCTCGGCCATGCCCATGTTCGAAGCCCGCCGGCGCTGTCCGCACGCCATTATCGTGCCGGGGCGCATGCACCGCTATAAGGCGGTTTCACGCCAGATCATGGATCAACTGCGGGCTTTCACACCCCTTGTCGAACCGGTGTCCATCGATGAGGCCTATCTGGACATCAGCGGCGGGAAGCGCCTCTTCGGCCCCCCGGAACAGATCGCCCGCAGCATCAAACATCGCGTTATGCAAGCCACCGGATTGACCTGCTCCATCGGCGTCGCCCCTTTGCGTTTTTTGGCTAAGATTGCCTCCGATATGGAGAAGCCCGATGGGCTGACCATCATCTCCCAGGCAGCGGTACCTGCTTTCATCGACCGGCTTCCGGTAGGCAAAATACCGGGCGTTGGCAAAGTCACCCACGAAAAGCTGGCACGGATGAATCTGATCACCCTCGGCGATGTCCGACAATATCCACCAGACTTGCTGGTCAACCGATTGGGAAAATTCGGCCACCGACTGGTGGCGCTCGCCCGGGGCGAAGACCCCACGCCGGTTACCCCCTCTTCCGATGTAAAATCCGTCAGTTCCGAAAATACCCTGTCCCGGGACACCCGCGACGCGGCCCTTTTGCATACCATCCTGCGGCATCATGCCGAAGACGTGGGCCGCCAGCTGCGGCGCCACCATCTCAAGGCGCGCACCGTTACCCTTAAAATCAAACACGCGGATTTTCAGCAGGTGACACGGAGCAAAACCGTCACGCGCCCGATCCAGAGTGCCGAATCGATTTTCAAACTCGCGGAGGACTTGCTGGATCAATATTCCCTGACCCGCAAAGTGCGCCTCATCGGTGTCGGGGCATCCCATTTCATAACCGCGGACACGCCGATCCAGATGGATTTGTTCGGGGATACGGTCGAAGGGTCCAAAAATTGGGAAAAAGTCGACCACACCGTGGATGCCATCAACGAAAAATTCGGGCGCGGCTTTATCAGCAAGGCCAGTCTGGTCCCCCCCGGTAAAAAGACCGAGCCCGATTCCCGGGAATAAATCAGCCGGCGAATCAAATCTGCCGGATCAGCCCCTCCAAGAGCTCATCGATAACGTCGTCCGAAAAACAGAAGTGCAAATCCTGAAACTGTTTCCGGAAGGCGGTCACTTCGTCTTTGATGCCGTGCCCCCCCATGATCACGTCGTGGAAAAACTGGGCCAGGGGGCCCATATCCGCCTCCTTCATGCCGAAACGGGTCATCTCTGCCAGCCCCAGGCGCAGGGCGCCGGAGGCCGTAAACCCCTCTTCGGTGGGTCCGGCCTGATAGTTGACGATAATGTTGTTGTCTTCCAGACGCTGGGCGATTTCAGGCCCCCGGGCATATCCCACCTGGATGATGACCTGGTGGGTTTCCGTAAACCCCGTGGCTGCATCCCCGGCAATGTCAAGCCCGACATCTTTCAAAGCCCTGGCCAGCGCCCTGGCATTGGCCAGAACCTGGCGCTGGTAGTCGTTTTTGAAGGCATTCATTTCATAGGCGGCCATCAGCAACCCCACGAGCGTGCCCAGGTGGTGGTTGCTCACGCTTCCGGGAAAGGCCCGCCGCTCGATCGCTTCCCACAGGGGCCAGGTGGTGTCCTGCCGGGTGACATTCGCCGCCACGATGCCCCGCTGGGTGCCGAAAAACGTTTTGTGGGTCGAGCCAGTCACCAGATCGGCCCCTTCCTCGAAAGGCTCCTGGAAATGGGGTCCGGCCAATCCCAGGACATGGGCCATATCGTACATCAAAATAGTGTCCAGTCCCATCTCGTCCACCATCGCACGGATGGCGCGCACCGGCTCCCGACAGAGGGTCATGCTCCGGCCGAATATCACCAGTTCCGGACGATAAATCTCCAGAAGCTCCCGACATGCTTCGACATCCACCTGGTAGGGGTTGTCCTCCAAAACCGGGAAATTGATGACGGCCGGTTTCTCGGTGCGCGGATCACGGGCCACAAAATCCCGCAGGGCGCCCATGGGCTGGGCACTGAGATGCCCGCCTTTGATAATGTGATGATTCATCACCCGGCGCAGGCGGCGGGGTTCGCGTCGACGGTCCGTCCGGTTGACGTAATCGACCATGGCGCTGAAAACGGCGGTATTGGCCATCTGTCCCGAAATCAGCCGGGTTTCGACTTCGCTGCAGCCCAGATAGCGCTGCATTTCACTGGCCAGCAAGGCTTCCGTTTCCGCGATAAACGCCGTACCCTGGTAATAAAAAACATCCGCCTCGGCCAGGGCGGCCACGGACTTGTGCTCGGCATACCGTCCGGCCGGATCCAGGATGGAAAGCAGCCGTGTCAACCGCGACGCCGTCTGTTCAGACGGAATCAGGTTGATGCACTCCCGCTGCCGCCAGGCGTCGTTGGCCAGGGCTTTCTCCAGCAGCCGGCGGGCTTTGCGCTGCCCCTCGGAAATGTCATAGGGCTGTTTGTATTCCGGGTGCAGATGGGCGTAAAGAATCGGCCGCGCCAGGGGAGGGGCTTCAGCCCGCATGTGATACGGCACCACCAGGGCCGGATAGCGCTTCCCGCGGACATCCACGGTCAGTTCATCCCCTTCCTGCAAATCACTGTCGATCAGGGCCAACCCGATGGCCCGCCGCCCCTTTTGATCGGTCCTGCGGGAGGCAATGCCCTGCCCCTCGAAAAGCCAGTAGGGCACCATGGTTCCGCTGGTGACATAGCCCACCGGTTTGTCGCCGCGGTAAACCAGGTTGCCGGCCCGGGCGATGCCCTTCCCCGTCATGGCGATGGGCATCACCATGCGCGGCAGGTCGGCCACGCGTGTATAATCCTGTTTCCGGATGCCCTCCCAGGCCTCAAACTGTTTGGCAAGGGCCTCGCGCCCGATGAAATCGCCCTTCACCTCTGAAAAGCTGACCGCAAACCGGGCCAGACCGCAGGCATAAATCGGAATCGTCCGGTCATCGATATCCTGGCCGAGTTCATGGCCGTAGAGGGGCAGTCCGGCCTCCAGCCGGAGGGTATCCCGGGCGCCAAGCCCCACCGGCGTGGCCCCTTTGTCCACCAGGGCCTGCCAGACGGACGCGGCCTGGGCCGACGGCACAAACAGCTCGAATCCCAGCGGCTCTCCGGTATATCCCGTTCGGGCCAGCCACACCTCGGTTGGGCCGATCAAGCCCAGGCTGAGGGCGTTCTTCTCCGGTTCCGGCAAAGCGCCTCCGGTCAAAAGTGCCTGCAGCAGCACCTTGGCCTGGGGCCCCTGGAGGCTGATCATAGCCAAATCCGCCGATCGATCCTCCATCTGTACGTCACTGAATTGCGATATGCTGTGCCGCAGATGGTCCCAGTCTTTTTCACGATTGGCGGCATTCACCACCAGGAGGTATTCCTCCTCCCGAAAGCGGTAGAGGTAGGCATCGTCGATAGCCCCGCCGTCGGCATCGGGAATCATGGTGTATTGGCTTTGCCCCCCATCGAGGGCGGCCGCGTTGTTGGTCAGTACCCTCTGCAAAAAAGCCAACGCCCCGGTTCCGCTGAAAACAAATCGTCCCATATGCGACACGTCAAAAATCCCTGCCCCGCAACGGGTCATCAGATGTTCCTGCAGAATGCCGTCGGGATACTGGACCGGCATGTGCCAGCCGCCGAAATCCACCATGGTTGCGCCAAGTTCTTGATGAACATCATGCAATACGGTCTTCTGGAGTTCCGTCATCGTAACATCCTTTCATGGGAGGGGTAGTGCCATACCAGCAAGTTTTTATCGGACATTTGAAGGCCTGCCGTCAAGGCACGGATGGATATTCTTGGCCGGAAGCGAGGAACGGATCGAACCGTCATCTCACCCGGAAGGGCGGCACGCCGATGCCGTCGCTGCTAATGGCATAACGGCATCAGGGGACAGGAAAGACCCTAACCCGAATATTTCATGCAATTTTTTCTACATAATGGATTTTATGTAAATATTCAAAAGTACGACGCTATTCGGGGTATGGTTTTCAGATGACACGCTGTACCTTTCGACGATTTCCAGAATCATAGAAAAAGTTTCACCCTGCGGGCGCGTGAAATATCCGGGATAGTGGGATGGATCAGATCAATGACAAGGGAGAATACAGCGAACCGGAGCTTGAATCACGGCCACGTATCCCCCCTGCATTCAAACCGCCGTTCCGAAAATTTCATGCATTTTCGGGATGGGAATTTCAGGTAATAATGAGAATCTCCGGCAGATCATTCAGTTTCTGCCAGACACAGCGGAGAATGACCATGGCCGGATCCGTTTCTTCATCGCTGCCGGAGACCCTGGACAGGCAGGACTGCAGCAAATCGTCATTGCCGGTCCAGATTTTGAATTCGTCCAGGACGTATTGGGCCACGGTGTTGTACAACCGCAGGAATTCGTTTTCGTCCATGCTGGATAGTGTCGCCATCTCTTTGGGAGGCAGGTCGGAAATCAACAAATCGGCCACTTCATCGACCGTTCGAGGCAAACTGGGCAAATTGGGCTTTTCATACATCATGATATTCTGAACTTTCTTTATCGTTAGCTGTTAAACAGTATTATCGGTACCTTTCGCAGTTTCTTTACAATTCCTGTGCCAGAGGCCCCGAAATCTCTGCCAAACAGCTTTATTGTATATATTTACAAACAGTTTGAGATCCGTCCGACTTTTTGACCGATTCACACTTGCCAGGGCCAGGCCGGAATTCATCACATTTTTGTAAGTTCTCCGTCATGATTTTGACGTTTTTGCAACAGGCGGCCCATTATGATTCGATTCTCAAAACGACGGGCAAAAAGTCCTTTTCTCCATCGCCCCCCTCATTTGCGCCCCATTTTTGCAAAACAGATTAATAGGTGGTCACGAATCGAATGACATGCAAGTGCCACTTAAAAAAAATGCTTGGACCACTGTTCTTGATTTGGGGGTTGACATTGGAAGGCCCTCAATTTACAAATGGGTTACCCATTTTAACAATTGCACTTAATTCCTTCCAACCATTACCGACAGGAAAGGGAACCGACCGGATTCGATCCAAATCGATCCCCACCCCATATCATGTTCCGTAAAACCCAACACAACCGCGTCTTCCAGGATCTTGTCGATCAGATCCAGGACGCCATTGTCGACGGCCGCCTCAAACCCGGTGACAAACTGCCCTCCCAGAGAGAACTGGTGGACATGTTCCAGACCAGCCGGGCTTCCATCCGAGAGGCCCTGCGGGTGCTGGAACAGAAAGGGCTTATCGAAGTCAAGCTCGGGGTCAGCGGCGGGGCCATCATCAAAACCGCCGGCACCGAACCCCTTACCGACGGGCTGATGCTGTTGCTCCAGCAGCAGCAGGTTTCCCTGGATCATCTGACCGAATTCCGGGAAAGCATCGAGGGGGATGTGGCCGCCTTGGCAAGCCTCCGGGCCAACAGCACCGATATCGAACACCTGGAGAACCTCCTTGCCCGGGCCGGGGCCATTCTCCGCGAATCGGATCGTACGCCCTATGATTTCATCCGCATGGACATCCGCCTGCACATCGCTTTGGCCGAGATTGCGGGCAATCCGGTTTTTGTGGCGGTAACCCGGATGGTCCATGAAACCATCCTCGGATTATACGACCGCTTCACGTTTCGCCGACAGGCGGTTCTGGAAGAAAACTATCGGGATCTCCAGTCGATCGTGACCGCCGTGAAGGCGGGCCGATCTGAAAAAGCGCGGGAATTGGCCCTCGACCACGTACGGCGTTTCAACCAGCATATGAAAAATGAGCCGCAAAGGCCGGCACCTATCAGGAGGGGGGAGGCATCATGAAATCACAGGATTATATCGATCTGGAAAACCGCTACGGTGCTCACAATTACAAACCGCTGGATGTGGTATTGAAGCGCGGTGAAGGCATCTGGGTATGGGATGTGGACGGCAACCGCTACATGGACTGCCTGTCGGCCTATTCCGCCGTGAACCAGGGGCACTGTCATCCGGCCATCATGCAGGCCATGGTGGACCAGGCCCATCAGCTGACCCTGACGTCGCGGGCTTTTCGCAACGATCAACTGGGTCTTTTCTACAAAGAGGTGTGCGAATTGACCCGCTCCCATAAAATGCTGCCCATGAACAGCGGGGCCGAAGCGGTCGAAACCGTCATCAAGGCGGTCAGAAAATGGGGCTACAAGGTCAAGGGGGTCCCGGACGACCAGGCGGAAATCATTGTCTGCAGCGACAATTTTCACGGCCGCACCATCACGATTGTCGGCTTCAGCACGGATCCGGGCTCACGCGACGGGTTCGGACCGTTTACGCCCGGATTCAAGACCGTCCCTTTCGGCGATGCCGAAGCGCTTGAAAAGGCCATCACGCCGCAAACAGTGGGGTTTATGGTGGAACCGATCCAGGGTGAAGCCGGGGTCATCATCCCGCCCGAAGGCTACCTGCGGCAGGCCAAAAAAATCTGCGAAGACCATAATGTGGTGCTGATTCTGGACGAGATTCAAACCGGCCTGGGCCGCACGGGCAAAATCCTGGCCGAAGAGCACGAAGGCATCGAGGCGGACCTGACCCTTGTGGGCAAGGCGCTTTCCGGGGGCTTCTATCCCATATCCGCCGTGCTGTCGAACAAGGAGGTCATGGACGTGCTTCGTCCGGGCGAACATGGCAGCACCTTCGGCGGCAACCCCCTGGCCTGCGCCATTGCCCGCACGGCCCTGCGAGTCCTGGTGGAAGAAGGCATGGTCGAAAACGCCGCCCGCCTGGGCGACTATTTCGTCAATGCCCTGCGCGCGCTCGGCGACCCCAAAATCAAAGAAATTCGGGGCAAGGGGTTGATGATCGGCATCGAATTTCATCCGGAAGTGGGCGGGGCCCGTCAATATTGCGAAAAGCTCATGGCCGAGGGCATGCTCTGCAAGGAAACCCATGACCATATTATCCGCATTGCCCCCCCCCTGGTGATTACACGGAATGACATCGACTGGGCCATGGAAAGGATTGCAAAAGTTCTGGGAGCCGATTAGAAACGGGAACATGCCTGCGGCCAGGTGACCGGACAGCATGGCGTCGGAGACACCGCCCGGCAACTTTCGATAACCCGTTCAACAAGAAAGGCAATACCGTGAAACGCGACTTTCTCCATGTGGACGACCTGTCCACCGAAGAGATCTGGCAGGTGCTAGAACTGGCCCGTGACGTCAAGGCCCGGTTCCAACGCAGAGAAGATTACAGACCCTTCCGGAATCACTCCCTGGCCATGATCTTCAACAAGCAATCGGCCCGCACTCGTGTTTCCTTTGAAACCGGCTTCTATCGCCTGGGCGGCCATGCCATCTACCTCACCCCCCAGGATATCGAAATCGGCAAGCGCGAGGCGGTCAAAGACATTGCCCGGGTGGTCAGCCGCTACAACGACCTGATCATGGCGCGCCTGTTCGACCACGCCCATATCGAGGAACTGGCCGCCTATGCCACGGTGCCCGTGATCAACGCCCTGACGGATTACAACCACCCCTGCCAGATCATGGCGGACATCTTCACCATCCGGGAAAAACGGGGCAATCTCGACGACCTGAAAATCGTCTATGTGGGCGATGGCAACAACATCGTGCACTCCTGGCTGCGTCTGGCCGCCCGCCTGCCCTTCCACTTCGTGTGCGCCTGTCCGGAACGCTACACGCCGGAGGAAGCCACCGTCGCCCTTGCCCGGGAGGCCGGCCTTTCCACCATCGCCATCGACCACGACCCGATGCACGCTGTCCGGGATGCCGACGTCGTGTACACGGATGTCTGGGCCTCCATGGGGCAGAAACACGAATTGGAAGAACGCCGCCCCCATTTTGCCAATTTCCAGGTCAACGAGGCCCTGATGGCCGCCGCCGGCCCTTCGGCGGTATTCATGCACTGCCTGCCGGCCCAAAGGGATATCGAAGTGACGGATGCCGTCATGGAATCCCCCGCTTCGATCGTCTTCGACCAGGCGGAAAACCGGATGCATGTCCAGAACGCCATTATGCTGTTCCTGGCCGGAAAATGTTAACCACGCAAACCGGACGCATCTCAACATTTTGAGATCCGTTCGAGGAAAGGGTTGGGTATGGTAGAGAACGTCATCATCATGGGGGCCGCCGGTCGCGATTTCCACAACTTCAACATCTACTTCAAGAACAAGCCGCGCTACCGGGTGGTGGCGTTTACAGCCAACCAGATCCCCGATATCGACGATCGTCTCTACCCGCCGGCACTGGCCGGCGAACTCTATCCCCAGGGGGTGCCGATTTATCATGAAAAAGAACTGGGGCACTTGATCCGGGAGCACAAAGTGGACCTGGTGGCGTTCTCCTACAGCGATGTCCCCCACACGGAAGTGATGCACAAAGCCTCCCTGGCCATGGCCGAGGGGGCGGACTTCATCTTGATCGGCGCCACCTATACCATGCTCCGTTCCAACAAGCCGGTTGTGGCCGTCTGCGCTGTGCGCACGGGCTGCGGCAAGTCCCAGACCACCCGCAAAGTCTGCCGTATCGCCAAAAACAGGGGGCGCCGCGTCGTCGCCGTTCGTCACCCCATGCCCTATGGCGACCTGACCCAGCAGGTCGTCCAACGCTTCGCAACCCACGCGGACTTCGACCGCCATCATTGCACCATCGAGGAAAGAGAAGAATACGAACCCCTTGTCGACCAGGGCATCGTGGTTTACGCCGGCATCGATTACCAGGCGATACTCGATGAAGCCGAAAAAGAGGCCGATATCATCGTCTGGGACGGGGGTAACAATGACACCCCCTTTTATCACCCCGACGTTCACATCGTCGTCTTCGACCCGCACCGCGCCGGCCACGAATGCCGCTACTACCCCGGTGAGACCAACATGATCATGGCGGACATCGCCGTCATCAACAAGGTCGACAGTGCCGCGGCCGACCAGATCGAAATGGTGCGCAGCAATATCGCCGCCCACGCCCCCGAAGCCGATATCGTGCTGGCGGAGTCCGCCATTCTGGCGGCGGAACCCGAACAAATCGAAGGGAAACGGGTGCTGGTGGTGGAAGACGGCCCCACCCTGACCCATGGTGAGATGTCCTTCGGGGCCGGCACCATCGCGGCCCGCCGCTACAAAGCCTCTGAAATCGTGGAAGCCGCCGACTTTGCCGTGGGGAGCATTCGGGATACCTATGACCGTTATCCCCAGATCCGTCAGGTGCTGCCTGCCATGGGATACGGCCGGCAGCAGGTGGCCGACCTGGAAGCGACCATCCGCAAGGCCGACTGCGACCTGGTCCTGTGTGCCACGCCCATCGATCTGCCCCGGCTGCTGCAAATCGACAAACCGACCCTGAGAGTGCGCTACGAGTACCAGGATGCGCCCCAGGGACCACAACTGGAAGAAGTCCTCACCCGGCGGCTGAACCTTTAGAAGCTATCTCAAAAAAGTTTTTTCACCCGATATCGGCGTTGTGTCCTCGTCTCAAGTCCTCGACATACTACAGTATGTACCCCAAGGGCACTTCCTTCGGGGCGCCTACGGGTTGCACCCACCGTTGAGGGCTTGATCAGATGGGAAGTCCCGCTTTACGGGAATTCTCGGCCACGCCGTATCTCGAACGAAAACCCTAATTTTGAGATGGCTTCTAGTGAAGTGTATCCACCCGGAAGTGTGTTTATCAAAAACACTTTAGCCCGAACATTTGAAAAGAAGCTTGAAAACTGTTTTTGATTTCTTGGTTTTGGTTTTCCCATTGTCCCGCGCCGAGCATCGACGGGGCGGACGGGAACAAGCGCACGGACTGTCTGAGCCCCGCTGAAAGCGGGGCGAGTTTCCGCGTGCTCCGGCCGCACCGACGATGCGCAGGATGAAATTCATCTGCGCTGGCCGGTTTTTCTTCGTGCTCTTCGTGGTAAATTCTTGTTGACTGGAGCTTTGCAGAGAACCGTTAACTGAAATGACCTGCGTGAAAGCAAGGGGTAACCCCATGGCGCCATCCACACCAACCGAAACACTTTTAATCGCCCTGGGCGGCAACGCCCTGATCCGCAAGGGCCAGGCCGGCACGATCGGAGAGCAGTTTAAAAACCTGAAAGGTCCCACCCGTCAGATCGCCCGTCTTTCCCGCCGCTACCGTATCATCATCACCCACGGCAACGGGCCCCAGGTGGGCAATCTGCTCCTCCAGCAGGAGTGCTGCGAGCAGGTGCCCCGACTGCCGCTGGAGATTCTGGTGGCGCAAACCCAGGGGCAGATCGGGTACATGATCGAGTCCACCCTGGATACCGCCCTCATGGAGCTCGGCATCCATTTTCACCAACCGTTTATCACGGTCATCACCTATGTGGTCGTCGATGAAAAGGACCCGGCCTTTGCATCCCCAACCAAACCGATCGGGCCCGTCCTTTCCGAATCCCAGGCGGCCGAAAGCCCCTTCCCCACCCGTTTGACCGCCAAAGGCCACCGCCGGGTGGTGGCCTCCCCGCGTCCGGTTACGGTCGTGGAAAAACGGGAGATCCGCAAACTGGTGGATATGGGATTTATCGTGATCTGCGGCGGCGGCGGGGGCATTCCCGTCACCCGGGAGGGGCGCTCCTTTCACGGGGTGGACGCCGTCATCGACAAGGACCTGGTCAGTTCCACCCTGGCCCGGGAGATCGGCGCCCACCGCTTCATCATGGCCACCGATGTCCCCGGCGCGGCCATAAATTTCAACACCCCCCGGGAGCGGTATCTGGAAGACGTTACGACTGATGAACTGGCCGCCCACCTGCGCGACGATCAATTCCCCCCCGGCACGATGCAGCCCAAAATCGAGGCGGCCTTGCAGTTTGTGGGTCAGGGGGGCAAGGAAGCGGTGATCACATCCCTGGATACCATCGAGAAGGCCGTTCAAGGCCGCGCCGGCACCCGCATTACATCCGGATAGATTTCTTTTCTTGCCCGGAAAAGAAATCTTGAAATGCCTCCCGCCTAGCGGGATGCATCCGGCAGCATCCTTTGAAGGGACTTTAAAATGGTTTGTCCTTTTGGGGCTTGCTTTCCCTTTGTCCCGCGCCGAGCATCGGCGGGGCGGTCAGAGTTTTCCGTAGGTATCCGGATAGGGTGCAATCAGCGTGCCGTCGTCCCGCACCGCCATGGTCAGAATCGGCTGGCCCGGATAGAAATAGACCCCGTGGGTGCGCCCCAGCACAATCCCTTCATGGGAAGAACGAATGACGCCGTTGCCCACCGGCCGGCCCCAGACATCACGCATTTCCGCCACCACATCCCCCTTGCCGACCCGCATGCCCGCATCCACCAGATGATGGACGATACAGGCTTCCGGCACCCGTGGGGTGCGCATGCGGCGGACGGGATATCCCGGCCGGATGACCCGGGTGTCTTCGATGGCTTCGTTTTCGTCATCGAGCATACCGGCCCAGCGCATGACATTGCGGGTGCCGGCACAGGCCGCCTGGATGATGGCCGGGTCCGGCACCAGCCCAGTGCCCAATTCGGCGGTAAAAGCCGGAATGCGGCTTTTTTGAAGCACGGAACCGGATGCCGTCCGGTGAAGATTTTCGCGGATATAGGTTTCGGCGGGGTACTCGTTGACAACGGTATGCCCGTAGGCGTTGACCATCTGATCCAGGCGGTCGGCCAGTTCGCGGGCCCGCCGTTGGTCCGCCTCATCACCGGCCTGGTAGAGAATGCGATCCCGCAGGGCGAAGGAGAGCGAGCCGATCCAGGCGTTGTGGAAATCAATGAAGTAATCCGCCGAAGCAACGATTTCATCATACAGGCGCTGATAGGCCTGCTCCAGGGATGAAGGCGGATCGCGGTCCGGATCGGCTGCCGGAGTGCCTTTCATTTCCGGCCAGAACCGGTTGGGATCCGCATTGGCATGATAAGGGGCGCGCTGCATGGTGCGAAGCCCGGCGGGGTTGAGGGCCGGCATGGCGACGATGGTGCCCTTTAAACGGCGAACCAGGTCTTCGCTGATGAGTCGGTAGAGGGCCAGGGGGCCGGCCTGCTCGTTCCCGTGAATGCCGGCGGTCAACCAGAGGCAGGGCCCTGGTGCCGCCCCCCGGGCCAGAATGACGGGAAAAAACTCCATGTGGCCGGTGGGGTGGGCCAGGGCCTCCCAGCGGCCATATTGGATCGTCCCCGGTTCGGCGGTCACATTGCCCACCGTCAGCCTATCGTCCATGTTTTTCTCTTTCCGTCGTGTCGGCGGCTACAGATCGATTTCGTAGCGCCCAATTTTGTTCAAAAGCCCCTGGCGCGTCAGTCCCAGCGTCCGGGCGGCCTGGGACCGGTTGCCGCCCGATTTGCGCAGGGCGTCGATGATCATTTTCTTCTCGAGCCGCGCCACCGTCTGCTGCAAGGTGGCATCCTTCAGGGTTTCCAGCGGCTCGTCCGCTGCAATGGCCGTAATTTTCTCTGAAAGACAGTCGATGCCGATCTCCTGATCCTGGCCGGCCAGGCATACGGCCCGCTCGATTTCGTTTTCCAGTTCCCGGATGTTGCCCGGCCAATCAAAGCGGGACAGCATTTCCATGGCGGTGGGTTTCATACGGCCTACCGGCATCTTGAATTTCCGGGCGCACTTGTCCAGGAAATGCGTGGCCAGCAGTGGGATATCTTCCCGTCGGTCTTTCAAGGGAGGCAGTATGATGGGGAAAACCTGGATGCGGTAAAACAGATCATCCCGAAAACGCCCCTTGACCACTTCCTGGTGGAGATCACGGTTGGAGGAGGCAATCAGGCGGAAATTGACCTGGATAATGCTGGACCCGCCCACAGGCCGCACCTGGCCTTCCTGCAGTACGCGCAGCAGCTTGATCTGCATGGCCGGCGGCATATCGGCAATTTCATCCAGGAATACGGTCCCGCCATCGGCCATCTCGAACAGGCCCTTTTTATCGGACACCGCGCCGGTAAAAGCCCCTTTGACATGGCCAAACAATTCGCTTTCCAGAAGATTTTCTGAAAGGGCACCGCAATTTTCGGCCACAAAAGGTTTGTCCCGCAGCGGGCCGCTGTAGTGAATGACACGGGCAATCATTTCTTTGCCCGTACCGGTATCGCCCTGGATCAGCACCGATGTCGTATTGTCGATAACCTTCTCAACCAGGTTGAACACCTTTTCCATGGCAGGACAGGAACCGATAACACCCTGCAGATTGAACCGGTTTTGGACCTCGGCTTTCAAGCGGACATTTTCAGAGGCCAGTTGATCGGCATGTTGCTTCAACGCACCGTAAAGACGGGCATTCTCGATGGAAACAGCAATGGGTCCCGCCAGGACCTCCAGCAACCGCGCTTCGTGATCCGTGAAGATTCCCTCGGTTTTGTTCAAGGCATAGAAAACGCCGATCCGGGCCTTGCTGGTATTCAGCGGGATACAGATCATGGAGCGTGTCTGGAAAGACTGCTGAAGATTCAAGGTGTTGGCAAAGCGTTCGTCATTGGCCACATCCGGGATAATGACCGTGCTGTTTTCACGGAACACCCAGCCGCCCACGCCATAGTCGTCCGGGAAACGCATGGGTGCCTCTTCGTCCGAATCGCGGCCGTTTAATTCCTCTACGGTTCGGATAAAGTAGAACTCCTCCTTTTCAGGATCATGCAGGGCGATGGAAGCCCCTTCGATCCCGAAGGCATTTTTGATCTGGCGCATGATATGCCGAAGCAGATCGTTCAAATCGGAAAAGGCCTGGATCGAGGCGGAAACCTCATGGAGGAGTTCGAGTTCGCGGCCGGAAAAGGATTCCTCGGGCAGGACGGATGGCATAGGCGTTCCCAACGTTTTGGGTCCAGGATAGATGGACCGTTACATGTCGTATTTCCCGCTTCGGCGTCATTCCAACGAAAGCCGGGATCTATTGATATCCAGGTGTTAGAGACTCCGGATAAATGCCTGCCCCGGGCGCTTTTCGAAATCCGGAATGACAGACAAACCTCTTTTTAGGGTACCATCGGGATTAGGGCACAAACAGGCTTCAAAACAATGTCTATGAAGTTTACAGCACCCCTGCAGATATATCAACATCATTGACAGGCGATAGACCCGAAGGAAATTGCAGTCCATCCGCGCCTGTTGTTTATCCCGCTGAATTATTGATGTTTTTACCAATCCAAGTAAAATTTGACGATGATGAGAAATAATAAAAAACTGGCATCGATTATGCTACGTCTAAGCGCCACAGGGTTGCTGGGACCGTTTGACCCATTCCAACAATACAAGGGGAAAGTCCCTTAACCGCCCTCCTGAAGGATACGCCCAACACCTCTCCGCGTATTCTTCCGCCCCGCCTGTCATCTGCCGGCTTTGACAGGCGGGGTTTTTTTTGGGGCATCGAGGTACTGCCCTGAACCAACGCCCAATCGCCGCAATTAGGCAATTCATTTCCTATTTATATTAAAAAATAATCTCAAATCCATTTACACACCATCGTTGGGTTATTGACTTTAGTAGCTTTTTCGGTATGTTAAAAATATACATGGTTTCGGCACAGGAATTGCTTTGTAGCTTTTAAATTTTCAACCCCAAACGAAAGCGGCTTTGCGATGCACCACACCATTGACAACTTCGACCTGATCGGGTTGCTCATCGCGGCCTTTGCCCTCATCCGGGTCGCCATAGGCTAAAAAAGAACTCCCGCCCCAGGCCAGCTGGTCACCGGATTTTTTAACATCAGCCGGCTGACCGTCCTTGACCTGCCCTCTCCTGGCATTTAGGTTAGTGTCCATCCATAAATAGCATCTTTTGGTCCCGAGCGGCGTTTTCGCTCTTTTGAAATCCTCGAAATAGTCCACTATTCCTGCGGTTTCCAAATCGCTCAGACCTTGCTCGGAACCAAAATCTACCATTACTGGACGAACACTAGGTTATCTTCGGTACCAGCCGGACGCTACAGAACGGCTCAAACCGACCATGCGGCGCCGCATGAATACCTGCGCATATGATGCCCGTGAGGCTCATCCCGAAAGAAAAACCATGCCCGAACTCCCCGAAGTCCAAACCGTTGTCGACGACCTTATCGCCACCGGCCTTGCAGGCCAAACCATCACGGATGTCCATGTCCGCTGGCCGGGCAGCATCGCCGCGCTGGCGCCCAAAGCTTTCCGGCGGACGCTGGCGGGCCGCCGGATCGACAACATCACCCGGCGGGCCAAATTCATTGTCTGGCACCTGGATGAGGGCCTGACCATGCTGACCCATCTCCGCATGACCGGACGTTTCTACCTGGCAAATCGGGATACGGCCTTCGGCAGACATGACCATGTCGCCTTCAGCTTCGACGGGCAGCAGCAGTTGCGTTATCATGATACGCGCAAGTTCGGCCGGTTCTATATAGCGAACAGCGACACGATGCTCGCACGCCTGGGGCCGGAGCCCCTGTCGCGGCAATTCACCGCCCGGCGCTTCGGACAGCGCCTGACCACCCGCCGCCGTCACCTCAAACCGCTTCTGCTGGACCAGCAGTTCCTTGCCGGGCTGGGCAACATCTACGTGGACGAGGCCCTGTGGGATGCCGGTCTCCATCCCACCCGGTCGTCGGCTGACCTGGGCAAGTCGGAAATCCGCCGGCTTCACCGGTCCATCCGCAAGGTGCTCCGTCGCGGCCTGCGCAACATGGGCACGACCCTGGGAACCGGGGAAACCACATTCTATTCCGTGGCCGGCAATCGCGGTCGGAACAAGGACGAGCTGAAAGTCTTCCGCCGTCACGGAATGCCATGCCCGCGCTGCCGTGCCACCATCGTGCGCATGGTGGTGGGCCAGCGCAGCACGCACATCTGCCCGGCCTGCCAAAAGATGCCTCTTCCGGACGGACACGATAAATGAACTATTTCGAGGATTTCAAAAGAGCGAAAACGCCGCCCGGGGCCGAAAGATGCCATTTATGGATGGACACTATTTAAAATTCCCAGTGACGCTGCCCTTCTCTTCGGCCTCTCGCTTTCAGCTTGACGCTTTGAGCTTGGCGCTTTTTTTATACAAGTTACACTTGAGCCCTTGAATCCTCGAATCCTTGGCCCCTTTTCCATCAACTCATATGGGAAAAAATCTTAAGGAGGACTGCGCCATGTCCGAAATAATCGCCCATCCCGAGACCTATTTTCGCAATCTGGTCCCCGAACGCAGCGACCTGCTCCTGGCGCTGGAGGAGGAAGCCCGCCGGGAAGACATCCCCATCGTGGGCCCCCTGGTGGGGGAGTTGCTTTACATCCTGGCACGGGCCACCGGGGCCCAAAAAATCCTGGAACTGGGGACGGCCACCGGATACTCGGCCATCTTCCTGGCCCAGGCCTGCGCCGAAACCGGCGGCCGACTTACGGCGCTGGAATGGGACGATGCCATGGCCCGCCGTGCTGCCGCCAATCTGGAGAAAGCCGGTCTCTCGGCATGGGCCGATGTGAAATGCGTCAATGCCCTGGAAACCATCGCAGCATCAACGGAGCACTTCGATTTTATTTTCATGGATATCGAAAAGGAAGACTATCTGCCGGCCCTGGCCCATTGTGCCCGTTTACTGCGGCCGGGCGGTCTTTTGCTGGCCGACAATGTGGCCTTCGCGGATGCCGCCCCCTTCAACCGCGCCCTGCACGAAGATCCCGCCTGGCGGGAAGTCAGTCTCTTTGCGTTTTTGCCGGAGCATTCACCGGAACATGATGGCCTCTGCCTTGCGGTGCGCATGGGGGCAGACACATTTAAAGGATAGGGGTGCAGTTTCGGCGGGATGGTCTACCGTTTCGGGGAGCACGGCGGCAGGGCGACCGGCGCCACCTGTCGCGCAAGGCGGCCCGTGCACGCGGGAGATAGTTTCCCACGGGCCGATATGATCCAAGGGAATCGCGAGGAAAACACCATCAGCTGTTATCTTCCGGTTCCGTTTCCCTGAACGCCTCCCGGCGCTCCCGGTTCCGGCGGGGGCCGAAAAAAGGGAAACTGCGGCGGTCGCCCCCCTCACGCCGGTGCCGAAGCCAGCGGCGTTCGGGGAAAATACCCGCCGTCGTACGGCCGCGCCGGTCGGCTTTGCGGCGCCGTCCGCCTAGATCGTCGGCTTTTCGGAATTCGTCTTTTTTGGCTTCCTGTGACGTCTCATAGGGGTCGTGATCCATCGTATCGCCCTCCGTTGGTGATGCGGATCCCAATAAGTGGTCTTAAACCATCGGATCGCCTTCAAGGCAGGGTAGAAACCGATTGAGAAACGACAACCGCCTGCTGCCCGGCAGGCACCGTCTTGCTCCGCGAGCATTCCCGGTGGTGAATCGGCCCGCGCTATTTTCAAGGCCATAATTCTATAATAATTAAACCTGATATAAAATCAATAGGTTACTTTTTACTTTTTTCATTGACCCATCCATTTCGCCCGCCTGCGGGCAACAAGGCGCCCTTTTTTCATGCTTGACAGCGATATGATCGAACGTTGTATTAGTATTGTTTTTCAAGCCGACGCTGTTCCCCCCATTCATGCCCCACCCCCGGGCGTCCGGCGATCCGGAATCGATAACCTTTATCCTCAGGAGGTTTGCCATGCAAAGATGGTCCTTAATCGTTATGGCTCTGGTGATCGTGTTTTCCACCCCGGCTCTCGCCGCCACACCGGCCGACACGTTGGTCATGGCGTGGCAGTTCGATGACATCATCAGCCTGGACCCGGCAGAAATTTTTGAATTTTCGGCAGCTGAATATGCGGCGAACACATATGATCGCCTGATCAGTTACGATGTAGAGGACGTCAGCAAAATTTACGGCGTAGCTGCGGAAAGCTGGGATGTATCCCCCGACGGTAAAACCTATACCTTCAAGATCCGCAAGGGCATCACGTTTGCTTCGGGCAATCCGCTGACCGCCGAGGATGTCGTTTTCTCGCTGCAGCGAGCTGTCATTCTGGACAAATCCCCGGCCTTCATCCTGGGTCAGTTCGGATTCCACACTAAAAATGTACGCGACCGCATCAAAGCGGTAGATGCCCACACCGTCACCCTTGAAACCGACAAAGCCTACGCGCCAACCTTGGTCTTATACTGCCTGACATCCACGGTGGGCTCGGTGGTGGATAAGAAGGAAGTCATGGCGCATGAGAAAGACGGCGACCTGGGCCATGCCTGGCTGCGCACCAACTATGCCGGTTCGGGACCTTTTCGCTATAACAAGTGGAAAGCCAGCGAAATCCTGATCCTGGACGCCAACAAAACCTACTGGGACGGCGCCCCGGCCCTGAAACGCGTGATCATCCGGCATATTGCCGAACAAGCCACCCAGCGCCTGCTACTGGAGAAAGGCGACATCGACATCGCCCGCAATTTAGGACCCGACCAGATCAGGGGCCTGGAAGGCAATCCCGACATCCGCATCCATCCTTCACCCAAAGGCGGCCTCTTCTACCTCGGCCTCAACCAGAAGCACGAGGCCCTTAAAAAACCCCAGGTCCGACAGGCCCTGAAGTATCTCGTGGACTACGACGGCATCGCCGATACGATTCTCAAGGGCAGCATGGTTACCCATCAGGCCTTCCTGCCCAAGGGCTTTCTGGGCGCCCTGGAAGACAAGCCCTTCAAGCTGGATCCGGCCAAAGCCAAACAGCTGCTGGCCGAAGCCGGCTATCCCAACGGCCTGACCCTGACCATGGACACCCGCAACAATTTCCCGACCCTGGACATGGCCCAGGCCATCCAGTCCACCTTCGCCCAGGGCGGGGTCAAACTGGAAATCATACCCATGGACGGCAAGCAGGCCCTGACCAAGTACCGGGCCCGCAACCATGAAATCTACATCGGCCGCTGGGGACCCGACTACCAGGATCCCCACACCAATGCCGACACCTTTGCCAAAAACATCGACAACGCCGACGACGCCAAGGCCAAGCCCCTGGCCTGGCGCAATGCCTGGGACATCCCGGAAATGAGCAAGAAGACGGATGCCGCCGTCAAAGAAAGGGATTCCCAAAAGCGGGCCCAGATGTACCTGGAGATCCAGCGCGAACACCAGGCGACATCGCCCTTCGTGATCATGTTCCAGGAGATCGAAGTGGCGGCCGAGCGCGCAAACGTGAAGGGCTTCGTCCTCGGCCCCAGCTTCGACAGCAACTTCTACCGGGGCGTCACCAAATAAGCGATGGGGCAGGATTCGGGTACATCCCCGCAGGGCAGCCGGGTCTGGCATTACGGCCGCAAGCTGTCGGCGCTGGCCGCCACGGTTGCCCTGACCTTTATCGGTCTGCTGTTTGTCACATTCCTGATCGGCCGGGTGGTGCCCATCGACCCGGTTCTGGCCGCGGTGGGCGACCGTGCCCCGGCCGAAGTCTATGAACGCGTCAGGATCGAACTGGGCCTGCATCTGCCCCTCTACCAGCAGTTCCTGGTCTACATCGGCAAAGTTCTCCAGGGGGATCTCGGGCAGTCGGTGCTGACCGCCAACGCCGTCACCACCGACATCGCCCGGGTGTTCCCGGCCACCCTGGAGCTGGCCACGGCCGCCACCCTGTTCGGCATCGTACTGGGCATTCCCATGGGCGTCCTGGCGGCCGTGCACCAGGGACGCTGGCCGGACCAGTTGCTGCGGGTGGTGGGCCTCTTCGGTTATTCCGTGCCGGTCTTCTGGCTGGGGTTGATGGGGCTTCTCTTGTTTTACGGACGGTTGGACTGGGCGCCGGGCCCGGGCCGGCTGGATGTCTTCTACGAAGGCCTGCTGGATCCGGTCACCGGGGTCATTCTGATCGACAGCGCCCTGGCCGGGGAATGGGACATCTTCCGCAACGCCCTGGCCCATATCACCCTGCCGGCCGCCATTCTCGGCTATTTCAGCCTGGCCTACATCAGCCGCATGACCCGCAGCTTCATGCTGGAGCAGCTCAACCAGGAGTATATCACCACAGCCCGGGTCAAGGGGGTCAGCGAACGCGCCGTGGTCTGGCGCCATGCCCTGGGCAACGTGCGCATCCCCCTGGTCACCGTCATCGCCCTGAGCTACGGTAATCTCCTGGAAGGTTCCGTGCTCACGGAAACGGTCTTTGCCTGGCCCGGGCTGGGGTTCTACCTCACCCAGTCCCTGCTCAGCGCGGACATGAATGCCGTCCTGGGCGGCACCATCGTGGTGGGCGCGGTGTTCATCGGTATCAACCTGCTTTCGGACGCCTTGTACCGTCTCATGGATCCCCGCGCACGATGACAACATCTTCCGCCAACAGCATCGCAACTCATCGGCACGACCGCCTGCGGCAATGGCTCCTGTCCACGGCCCCCCGATCCCGGCGCCAGGCCCGATTGGGCCGCGCTTATATCGCCTGGTTGACCTTTATCGAGAACCGCCTGGCCATGATCGGACTGGGCATCATCATCGTGCTGGTGGCCGCGGCCGCCCTGGCCCCGATCATCGCCCCCTACGCACCCAACGCCCCCAACCTGGCCGAACGGCTGATGCCCATGTCTTCGGCCCACTGGCTGGGGACCGACGAGCTGGGCCGCGACATCCTCTCCCGCATCATCCACGGGTCGCGTCTGACCCTCTACGTCATCGTCCTGGTGGCCATCATCGCCGCCCCGGTGGGCCTCCTCATCGGCACGGTGGCGGGCTATATCGGGGGCTGGCTGGATGTGGTGCTGATGCGCGTCACGGACATCTTCCTGGCCTTTCCCAAGCTCATCCTGGCCCTGGCCTTCGTGTCGGCCCTGGGGCCGGGCATCGAAAACGCCATCATCGCCATTGCCATCACGGCCTGGCCCCCCTACGCCCGCATCGCACGGGCGGAGACCATCACCATCCGCAAGGCCGATTTCATCAAGGCCGCCCGCCTGCAGGGCGCCGGACCGATCCGGCTGATCTGGGGGCATGTCATGCCCCTGTGCCTGTCCTCCCTGATCGTGCGCGTCACCCTGGACATGGCCGGAATCATCCTTACGGCGGCTGGCCTGGGATTCCTGGGGCTGGGGGCCCAGCCCCCCCTGCCCGAGTGGGGGGCCATGATCTCCAGCGGACGCAAATTCATGCTCGACCAGTGGTGGGTGGCCGCCATGCCCGGGGTGGCCATTTTCGTGGTCAGCCTGGGGTTCAATCTCCTGGGCGACGGACTGCGGGACGTTTTGGATCCCAAAGCGGAGGGCCGTTAGATGACCGCCTTGCTGGAAGTCGACAACCTGCACGTGACCTTTGCCACCCGCAAGGAGACCATCGAAGCGGTCCGCGGGGTCAGCTTCACCATGGGACGCGAGAAACTGGGCATCGTGGGGGAATCCGGATCCGGCAAGTCCGTCACCTGCCGGGCCCTGCTGGGCCTGGTCCGGCCGCCGGGCAAGGTGACCGCCGACCGGCTGGTTTTCGACGGGGCCGAACTGGAGCAAAACGACGCCCGTACCATGCAGGGCATCCGGGGCCGCCGGATTGCCATGGTCATGCAGGATCCCAAGTATTCCCTGAACCCGGTCATGACGGTGGGCGAGCAAATTGCCGAGGCCTACCGCATTCATGCCCGTGCTTCCAGGGCGGAAGCACGCCGCAAAACCATCGAGATGCTCGAAGCCGTAAAAATCCGCCGGCCGGAGCAGGTCTATGCAAGCTACCCCCACGAAGTATCCGGCGGCATGGGGCAGCGCATCATGATCGCCATGATGCTGATTCCGGGCCCGGATCTCCTGATTGCCGACGAGCCCACCTCCGCTCTGGACGTTACCGTCCAGCTCCAGTTATTGGCGATTATGGACGACCTGGTGCAGGAGCGCGGCATGGGGCTCATTTTCATCAGCCACGACCTCAACCTGGTGGCCTCGTTCTGCGACCGCATCGTCATCATGTATGCCGGACGCATCATGGAAGTCTGCTCGGCCGCCGATCTCCACCAGGCCCGGCATCCCTACACCCGGGGGCTTCTCAACTGCCTGCCGCAGATCGACACGCCCCCCGGCGAACTTCCGGTTCTGGAGCGGGATCCGGCCTGGCGGGACGGTGTCTCATGATCAGCGTCAATGGTCTCGATGTGGTCTTCGGCCGCGGCCACCGCGCACTCCGGGCGGTTGCGGATGCCTCCTTCGAGGTCGAAGCCGGCGGGGTATACGGCATCGTGGGCGAGTCGGGCTCCGGCAAATCGACCATTTTGAATGTTCTCAGCGGACTGAACCGGCGCTGGAACGGCACCGTCACCATCGACGGCGAACGCCAGGGCCAACGGCGGGACCAGGATTTCCATAAAAAAGTCCAGATGGTGTTCCAGGACCCCTACGGATCGCTGCACCCGCGCCATACCGTGGACCGCATCCTTTCCGAACCCGTGGCCATCCACGGCCTGGGCCAGGCGGAAGACCGGGTGCTGCGGGCCCTCGAGGAAGTCGGGCTGGGACCTGAATTCCGATTCCGTTATCCGCATCAGCTGTCCGGCGGCCAGCGCCAGCGGGTGGCCGTGGCCCGGGCTCTGATTCTGGAGCCCCGTATCCTGCTGCTGGACGAACCCACCTCCGCCTTGGATGTCTCGGTGCAGGCCGAAGTGCTCAATCTTCTTACGGGCCTGCAGCGTCGCCGGAACCTGACCTATATCCTGGTCAGCCACGACCTGGCCGTGGTGGCCCACATGTGCCGCCGCATTGCGGTCATGAACCGCGGTGTTATCGTAGAAGAGCTGGGCGTGGAAACCCTGCGCCGCCGCGCTCCGGAGCACCCCTACACACGCCAGCTGCTCGACGCCAGCATCGGGTACAATCGCGAAGCCGTCGCAACGATGGAAGAATTTGAGGGGGGCGTATAGGATCCAAGGGTTCAGGAATTCGAGGGTTCAAGTGAAGAAAACCATAGGATCAGAGGATTCAAGGGGGCAAGTGAAGAAAAAAACATAGGGTCCGAGGATTCAGGGGTTCGAGGGGTCAAGTGTGACGGGCAGAAAGAAACAAAAAAAGCGGGCGTCCCTGGGAATGCTAAGTTTGTTGCTTTAGATTTTCACTGGATTCCTTGACCCCTTGAATCCTGGCCCCCTGCCGTTCTCGGCCCCCTCGACCCCTTGAACCTTGGAATCCTGTTGTTCTTGGCCCCAACTATACGTAACGCTAAACAGGAGAACCATCATGGACACCAACCTGGCCCGCCGGGTCGCCGACCTGCACCAGCAGGCCTTCATCATCGATGCCCATTTCGACCTGCCCTGGGATGTGGCCAACCAGCGGGATCGCGGCCAGAAGGAGGTCATCGCCTCCCAGTACCTCGACCGTTTCAGGCAAGGCGGGTTCGACCTGATCGTTTCCGCTATTTTCATTGAAAACTACTTCCTCCCGGAAATGGGCCTGCGCAAGGCCCTGGGGCAGATCAGCCGGCTGGCGGAAGAGTTGGACGGTTTGGCCGAACAAATGCGCCTCTGCCGCAGCATGGAAGACATCCGTCAGGCGCGAGAAAACGGGCACGTGGGGCTGCTGCTCTCCCTGGAGGGAGCCGATCCCCTGCAAAACGACCTGAGCCTGCTGCGGGTCTTCTATGACCTGGGCGTCCGGGGGCTCGGCCTGACCTGGAGCCGGCGCAACTATGCCGCCGACGGCTGTGCGTTCTCCAATGATGCCAAAGTGCGACCCTGCGGCCTGACCGATTTCGGACGCGCCCTCGTGAACAAGGCCGACCAGCTTGGCATGCTGATCGACGTCAGCCACATGAACGAGGCCGGGTTCTGGGATGTCATGGAAACGGCCACCGGACCTGTCATCGCCTCCCATTCCAACTGCCGCGCCCTGGTCGATACCCCGCGCAACCTCACCGACGACCAGATCAGGGCCTTGGCCGAGCGGGGTGGCGTCATGGGCATGAATGCCATCAGCGCCTTTGTGGGCAACGGTTCCCGCAAGCTTGGGGTCGAGGATCTCCTGAACCACGTCGATTATATCGTAAAGCTCGTGGGCATCGATCACATCGGCATCGGCCTGGATTTCTGCAGCGGCTTCAAGGATTACCTCTCCCTCCCTCATGCCCTGGAAACCTATGATGTCCTGCCCGGCCATCACCACATGCCGGACTTCACCGCCGGGATGATCCAGCGGGGCTACAGCGACGAAGATATTCTCAAGGTGCTGGGGGGAAATTTCATGCGGGTCTACGAGAAGGTTCTAAAATAAGGGGGCGAGGATTCAGGGGGTCAAGGATTCAAGTGGGGAAAAACAGGGATTCGAGGGGCCGAGGATTCAGGGATTCAAGGGTTCAAGTGAGGAAAAAACAAGGATTCAAGGGTTCAAGTGTAACTTGTATGAAAAAAGCGCCAAGCTCAAAGCGCCAAGCTGAAAGCGAGAGGCCGAAAAGAAGGTCAGCGTCCCTGGAATGTTAAAAGGTTTTTCGTATTTGATTTTCACTTGCCCCCTTGGCCCCTTGGTCTCTGGAATCCTGCGGTTCTCGACCCCATGGTCCCTTGGTTCCTTGACCCCTGTTCTTCTCGCCCCTTGGCCCCTTGAACCCTGGAACCCTGGAACCCTGTCGTTCTTGCCCCTTCGAATCCTTGAACCCTCTAATCGAAAGGAATCCCCCATGCCAACCAAATACTGGCTCATGAAATCCGAACCCGGGGAGTACGCCCTGGAAGACCTCAAGAACGAACCGGACCAGACCGACCACTGGGACGGGGTGCGCAACTACCAGGCCCGCAACTTCATGCGCGACGACATGCAGAAAGGCGACCGGGTCCTCTTCTACCACAGCGGCAAGAAGCCGGCAGCCGTCGGCACCGCCCGCATCGTGCGCACCGGCTACCCGGACCACACGGCCTGGGACCCCACAAACAACCACTTCGATCCCAAAAGCTCCCCGGAAAATCCCATCTGGTACATGGTGGACATCAAATTCGAATCGGAGTTCGCCGCCCCCCTCCCCCTCAAGTCACTCCGCGAGGTCCCGGCCTTGAAAGACATGATCCTGCTACGCCGCGGCAACCGCCTGTCCGTCATGCCCGTGACGAAAAAGGAATTCGATGCCATCGTCAAGCTTGGCGGAAAAAAGTGACGACCTCGCAAATAAGTAGATACCGGTGTTACGCTTCATTCCTCGGGCTTCGCAAGCCTTGGTCTCGAAACCTTTACAAAAATCGTCTAAAATGAAGAATTCCTCCCGCAGTATAGAAGGCTTCAATTAATCGTTGTAACAGAGGTTAAAAGTTTTTTGCAGTTGATTTTACCCCATTGTCACGAGGCCGAGCATCGGGGGTACGGGCGATAAAGACGCGGCGACTGTTTGAGCCCGCCGTAGCCAAAGCGAAGGCGGGCGAGTTTCGGCGCGTCCGCCCGTAACCGCGACGCGCAGGCGAACCCGAAGGGCTCGTGACACCGGGCGCCTTCTTTTGGTTCGTTTTCTTCGGCGAGGAAAAAAATGAACACATAAAAGAAAAGCATCTTGGTTTGGCAGTAAAGCTTTCCCGGTCTCTTCACGAGGGATTGAGATCTATGATCAATACAAAAAAGGGCACATCTTGCAGGTGTGCCCTTTTCCATAGCCGGCCGCATTTGCGGGCGGGTATCAGGGATTCATTTCAAAGGTATCCGTCAGGGTAAGCACCTCGTTCTGCCACACCCGCTGGAACCGTTCCTCGTCCACCACCGGTTTGCGGATCATCTTCAGGCAGCCTTCCATCTGGGCCTCGGTGCTGCTGGTCTTGGAGTAGAGCTGCAGGGCGAACTTGGAGAAATCCCGCACCATGAAGTCGAAGATCTGCTCCATCATGTCGTCGCCCATGCCGTCCATCTTGGCCTTCTCGATGATCAACTGGCCGTAGGCCACCAGGGTGAACAGCTCGCCCAGGCAAAGGAGGAAATCGATATTCTTGGTTTGCTCCTTGGTAGGGGGAGCAGACATGAGCACGGCCTTGAGGGCTTCGATCTGTTCCTTGAAGATGTTCACGTTGGGCAAGTCCACCTGGTTGTAGGCTTTCATGTAGTCGTGGAACTGAATCTTGCCCAGGCCCCGGGTCGCGCCCTGGTTGAACAGGAAGTCGTCGTGAGTCGCGTCCGCCCGGAAGGGGATCTCCGGGAATTCGCCCGGGTTGAACAGATAGTTGGCCATGAACTTCACGATCAGGGCCATGTTGACGTGCACCGTGCCTTCCAGCTTGGGCAGCGCCCGGATGTCGCGGGCCGCCATTTCGAAGTAGGTGTCCTTCTCGAAGCCGCGGGCCGCGATCACGTCCCACAGCAGGTTGATCACTTCCTCGCCCTGGGTGGTGACCTTCATCTTCACCATGGGGTTGTAGAGCAGGTAGCGCCGGTCTTCCGCAGACGCGGAGCGCATGTAGTCTATGGACCGGGCGGAGAAGATGCGCATGGCCGCCAGGCGCGCATAGGCGTCGGTGAACATCTGCTGGATGTGGGGGAAATCGGTCACGAACTTGCCGTACAGGTTGCGGTGGGCCGCATGGTTGATGGCTTCGTAGAAGGCATGGGTGCAGATCCCGATGGAGGCCCAGCCCAGGTTGAACTTGCCCACGTTGACCGTGTTGAGCGCCGCGTCCCAGGCTTCCTGGCCTGTGGAGAGCACCTCGGCATCGGTGATGGGGTAGCTGTTCAGGCCATACTCGGCCACGTACATCTGGGAGTTGACGATATTTTTGACCAATTCGAAATTGTCGTGGTCGGTCTCTACCGCAAACCAGACGTATTCGTCGGTATCGGAATTCTTGCCGAAGGTGGAGAGCAGCGCGGCCTTGTTGCCGTTGCCGATGTAGTACTTGCCACCGTCGGCCACGTATTTGCCGTCACCCAGGGGCGTCAGCATCATATCGGAGGAATACAGGTCCGCACCGTGGGCTTTTTCAGAAAGACCGAAGCCGAAAATGCCGCCGTCGCGCAGGAGCTGGCCGGTTTTTTCCTTGATTTCCTTGTTGGGGCTCATCCAGAGGGGCCCCAGCCCCAGGATGGTCACCTGCCAGGTGTACCAGTAGGCCAGGCCGTAGAATCCCAGGATCTCGTTGAAAACGCAGTTGCGGTAGGTGTCCCAGCGGGCGTCCTTGTCGCCCCCGGCAAACTCGGGCGGGGTCAGCAGGGTGGCAAACACTTTGTTTTCCTTGACGAAATCAAGAAAATCCGCATACCAGCGGCGTTCGTGGTCGTCTTCCTTGAGCCCGGCCTTGCCCTTGGCCTCAAAAAATTCGATGGTCTTGGTCATGATCTCCTTGGAACGCGCATCCAGGTGATCGAATGTTTCCTTTCGGGGGTTGAAAATCATGTGGCATCCTCCTTGGCGTTTATGCGTCAATTTTTATTTTTGTCGCGGTTATCGGGTGAAAAAGTGGTTTTTCAGAAACTATAGGGTTCCAGGGGTCAAGACCGACAGGGTTCCAGGATTCCAGGGCCAAGGGGTCCAGTAAAAATCAAAAACGAAAAACCTTTTAACATTCCCAGGGACGCTGACCTTCTCTTCGGCCTCTCGCTTTCAGCTTGACGCTTTGAGCTTGGCGCTTTTTTCATACAAGTTACACTTGAACCCTTGAATCCTTGTTTTTTCCTCACTTGAACCCTTGAATCCCTGAATCCTCGGCCCCTATGTTTTTTACCCTCGAATCTTTTTTAAATCTCCCCGCCCTTCCCATTATATAAATGGAATCCCATTTCATTTATATTCGTATACGAACATTTATCCTAAAATTTTTTAGGCGGCTCCCAATTCCATCAGGTCCATGAGCATGCGTTTGAGCAGCACCTGCTCCTCGGCGCTGAAGCCTGCCAGCAGATCCTGGTTGGCCTTTCGGCGAAGTTCGATCAGCTCGGCCTTCTGGTCGTCCGCGCGAGCGGCCGTAAACAGCCGCACCACCCGGCGGTCCTCAGGGTCGCGACGCTTTTCGATCCACCCGGCATCGCTCATGCGGTCCAGCACGCCGGACAGCGTGGCCTTGTCCATCACGAGCAGCTTGCCCAGTTCCGCCGCGGTCTGCCCGGATTCATACCAGAGCCCCTCCAGCACAAGATGCTGCAGGTTGGTCAGCCCGTAAGGCTTCAGCACTTCCTTGAAACGCCCGTGGGCCCTCTGGTAGGCCTTGGCCAGCAGGAAAATCGTGCAATCCGGCATCGGTTTGGTGGTCTTGTTCATACCCATTCCCTTCGTATGCGAACCATTACCGGTTGCCCCCTCGTTTGTCAAGCGCGCAGGCAATTGAAACGTGTCAAATAAGATTCCATTATACCCTGATCATTTAAGATTATCCGACCAAAGTTCGCACAGCTTCTGTTCACCATCCACAATCAGAATTGACATTTTTGCCGGTTCACGCTTTTGAAGTGGCAAGTTTACGGTCACCTTCCAAGCCAAATCGACTTTACAATTTCTTCACAAAAAAAACCCTTATCATCAACAAACCTTTACATCCTTCCCCTATCTTCATCGCAAACTCGGGGAGAAAATATTCAAGAATGGCGATCACGCCCAATTTAGCAATCAGGAGAAATTATGCCATCGAAACATCATGTAATTATCACTGGGACTGGGCGAGCTGGAACCACGTTTTTGGTTGAGCTTCTCACGCATTTAGGACTGGATACAGGTTTTAGTGTAGACAATATGGCAAATAAAAAGCATCAAGAAGCCCGTGCAGGGTTAGAGCATGACTTAAGAAAAAATGACTGTCCATTTGTTGTAAAGAGTCCCCATTTCTGTGATTATGCGAAAGAGATAATACGCCGAGATGATATTGAAATCAAACATGTCTTTGTTCCAATAAGGAATCTGCATGCAGCTTCTGAAAGTAGACGGTATGTATCAAAAATGAGTGCAAAAAAACTGCCCCTTGTTAAGAAATTAAAACACATGATTAAGCCAAAAGTTTTTGCGGGGGGGTTGTGGCACACGAAATCCAGCAAACCAGAAAAGCAGGAAGAAGTGCTTCTAAGTCAAATATATAAACTTGTGTTTGCACTTTCAGATACAAGTATACCCGTAACCTTAATGCGTTATCCGAGAATAACTGAAGATAGCAAATACCTATACAAAAAACTCGGGCCTATGTTAGGAAACATTAACCTTGAGTCATTTTGTACAGCTTTTGATAAGGTGGTTCGACCGGAATTGGTTCATAAATTTAATACTGAAGATTGCTATCATGCACTCGGACAGCACAAACACAAAAAAGGAATCAAATCTACGTTTGCCCCTTGTCTCAGCCCGGATATTTCACACGTTCGCGATGTTCATTGACAAGACATGAGGGGCGCGGCTGTACGATTGCTACCGCAAGCCCCTGATAAGGCAGTCAATGGACATCTCGGGCGCACCCGTAGGGTGACATTTTTTCTGCGTTCTTGGAAATCAGCGCAGATTACAAAGTGTCACCTGAAAACCATACCCCGAATAGCGCTTATGCACTTGCAAATTTGAATAAAATTTATTGTGTAGGAAAAATTTCATGAAATGTTCGGGTTAAAACGTGCCCATTAAGATGCCATGATGGACAGGCTTCTTTAAGAAAGATCCTAATCGTTTCCTATCAATTTTATCTTAATCGGTCCCCTTTGATGAATACATGTTAAAGGATACGCCTTGCAGATCGACAAAACCAGCGACTATCACATCCACTCCGTTTATTCAGATGGCGATGCGCCTATTGATGCTATGGCCCGCTCAGCCGCAGACAAAGGGCTGTCGCAGGTCACGATCACCGACCATATGCCCCTTCCCTTCGATACACGCTATGCCATGCCACGGACAAAGGTCGAGGCATCCCGTCAACGCCCCCTATCCCAGTCCCTGGATCGTCCACGAAGCAGCCGCAATGGGCATACCGATCGTGTTGGGTTCTGATTCCCACACCCCCGGAGCCCTGGGGCAATATTTCAATTGTATCGATGAGTGGTACGGCAGGTTTGACTCAGAATCAATGGCACCATAATCACTTGGATCTTTTCCGTAAAAAGAGCAACCAGAAATTGGTCTTTCAAATTAAACTACCCATTCGTAATTGCACGAATTCACCAAATGCAAAATAGTGGCACTAACCCCAAACTTTTATGAGTTCGCTTTTCGTGGGATTATCTCAATGTATCACAAATCGAAATAGAACTGTTGGTCTGGTAGTTATCTGAAGGAATCCGTCACCCTCTTTGTTGTACTATAAATCGAATTTTGTAAGATAATAGGCATTCCTTTCCATCTTCAGTCGACATCCCCGCGTTCCCCGCATAAACTTCCCAATCAGGTCGGTCAGTGGCTTAGAAAAATGAACTCATTTCTCTTTGGGCATCAGAATTCCCAGAAAACTACTGTGAGTTATTTAATATATTTCATACATAGGATCTCTAAAACTTATTTGGATCATCTGTATCCTATATTAATTACAGCATATTTATAAAATGCATTGCCTTTTTAGGGTTTGGTCTATTTTTTGCTAATTTCTTAGAAAACTTGGTATAGTCGGCCTTAACAATTTACACGCAGATGACATACTATCTCATCCATTTACTGTGCGGAGACCAATGCTAAAAAAATATCTATTTTACGCGCTTAAGCCTCTTATTCCTAGATGGACACAACTCATTCTTAGAAGAAAAATTGCTTCTTACAAACGTGCAAAGTACACTGATGTATGGCCCATTGATCCGAAAGCGGCCACCCCTCCTGAAGGGTGGAAGGGTTGGCCGGATGGCAAAAAGTTCGCCTTGGTACTTTCCCATGATGTTGACACAAAAAAGGGGCATGATCAGGCCGAAAAGTTAATCCAGCTCGAAGAACAACTCGGGTTTCGATCATGCTTTAATTTTGTACCAGAACGGTATGGCAATGTATCAGCAAATTTAATAAAAATGATCCAGGCTAAAGATTTTGAAGTTGGTGTGCATGGGTTACACCATGATGGAAAGTTGTTTTGGTCGAAACAAATTTTCGACCAGAGAGCACAAAAAATTAATTTGTATCTGAAACAATGGAATGCCAGTGGGTTTACTTCACCTGCGATGCATCATAATTTTGGATGGATGCATATTCTTAATGCTACACACTGTATATCCACCTTTGATACGGATCCCTTTGAACCTCAACCCGATGCGGCAGGAACCATTTTCCCATTTTATGTGCAAAATGGTCACTCAGAAAAAGGCTGGTTAGAACTTCCGTATACCCTCCCTCAAGATTTCACATTGTTTGTTATCATGAAGGAAAAAAACATCGATATATGGAAAAATAAACTTGATTGGGTTGCCTCCAAGGGAGGCATGGCTCTGTTAAATACCCACCCAGATTATATGAATTTCAGCGGAGACCGTTTAGGCTCAGAGGAATATTCTGCGAAATTTTACGAAAATTTTTTAAAATACATCAAAAAAGAATACAGAGATTCGTTCTGGCATGTTCTGCCAGAAGAACTGACTGAATATATTTTGGAGGGCTCGATTATGGTAGCGGCCTAGTCCTGTACATTTTCATTAAGTTACAGAAAAGAACTGTAGTTCAACTCCCCCGTCCGAAGAGCCTTTATTGATATCACACCCGATTCCCAGAAGTGCATCAATGAAAGCGGTATTAGAGAAGGCTAAATTCTCGACAATACGTTACAGATACCTCCAGCTAGCCCCAATTCCGTTCCCAATGCTGTTTTGTACAGACTATCTCAATCAGCGGGTGGTACGGACCTTCGAAAATGATGGATCGGCAGGTATGATCCCGTAATCGCAAGTTTTGCCAGGTTCAATTTCGGTGGAATTATCTCAATATACCTGTCATCGGGCTCTGGAGGATTTGCATATTCGCTACTCTATTTCAGGGCTACTCCGATGATGGGATAAATCAATTGATTTCAACTCGTGTGCGTTACCGGCAACTGTTACCTGATTTTCCCAATAGGCACTCGATGCATTAAAAAATTGGGCAACTTATTGCCGAATCGCCCCAAAAAAAAATTTCCCCAATTTACATCTCACTAGAATTATGCAACTTTTTGAAATCGTAACTTTATGCATAATTTTTGCATAACTTATATCATTTCCCAATCAAAATTGTGTGTAAAGCCAACCCGCTTTAAGGGGGCGGAAAGCCGCGGGTCTAAAAGCGCGGACTGATTTTCTTGTTATTTAGAATCCTCTAAAACTCAACTGGTTTTGGAATAGATAGCCGAGCTGCCGAGTGTGACATCGTCAAGGTCACATACGGTTTAGCTCGGTTTTTTTATTTAAAAGAAAAGGAGGAGGAAAAAATGAGAAAGTTTCTCTTTTTAGTGGTCTGCGCTACGCTGGCACTCGCCGTCACACCATCCGGAGCCACTATTATCGAAATTAATCCAGGCAATGTGGGTGATCCGGCAGGTGTCTTGAGCATTACATCTACAGAAATTCTCGGCCTTCCTGCGGATGGTCAAACCGTCGAGTGGCAATTTATCTTCACTGACATGAAGTATGTAGAGTTAACTAATCCGTTTTCTGCAGACAGCAAAAAATCAGCAGCCAATCTGATGCTAGACTTTGGAGCAGATTTCTGCAATTCGCCGGACTGTGTTCCCTTTCAGCGTCCGATCGTGGGCACTCAAATAATGTACCTAACCGATATGTACGGAGATCCAATATCAGGTACGGGGGTATTTGACACGGGTGTTTCGAACGGAACGGACACGGCTCAATACAATATTTTTGCTGCTGGCGACCAGAATAACCCAAAGCTCAGATACTACGGCCTGTACTTCAATATCACTTTACCGAATGTTGAAGAGAATGGGGTCCCAACTATCACATCGGCGAATATCAGTTTAGCCAATGCGTTTTCAGAGAGCATCATTGGCGAAAGTACTCCAGTTCCGGAGCCGTCAACAATCGTCCTTATGGTATTGGGTCTTGTTGGTTTGGCTGGTTTTTGCCGGAGAAAGTCCTGGAAATAGCGATATGCATATAAGCTTCAGAAAGGAGGACTAATGAAGAAACTTAATTTCGTTACTATAGGTTTGTTATGTGTCTTTTTTTGCACAACTCCTGCTTATGCCATTTTGGTAGATTATCACGCAGAAGGGCAAGTCGTCGAGCTGTTTCCAGGATATACCTACGATGGCTTGGGTTGGTTGAATTCGGACTTTACGATACATGCCCTAATTGATTCGGAGAAAGAGTATAGCTACACAGGAGATTATTCCACGGGCTATCCGCAACCGGGTGGCTCTGTAGACATCTATCTAACTGAGTACACTCAATACCTGTGGGATAACGTTTCGTTGACATTGGATGGTGTTGACGTCCCCATATCAAACACGCATGGAGGTATCACGGTTTACCGCACTATCAATACAACACAAGGAACATTTGTCAGCCAAGGCATCGGCATGACGTTCACCGTGCAAGAGTATGCGCCATATGTGAGGTTCGAATTGGGTGGGGTGCCCCCGTACGGCCCCGGCCTCACGGATACATTACCGTTTGATTTTCCCGTATCAGTGGCAGCGAACGAATGGACCGGTGTCGACGGTTATGTAGGCGGAAGCGCTATGTCCTTGTATGGTTTAAGTATTGAATCGCTGTCCGTGAATCCAGTTCCCGAACCTGCCACCCTTTTCCTTTTAGGTGCTGGACTTGCAGGACTTGCAGTATTTGGGAGGAAAAAGTTTAAGAAGCGGGGAGAGGGGGATTAAATATGAAAATTTTTTTATCTTTTTCATGTATCCTGTTAGTTGTTTTGGGAATGTTGGGAGTGGCCAATGCCACATTATGGGACCGTGGTGGGGGGCTAATCTATGATGATGTTTTAGATGTCACGTGGCTTCAAAATGCTAACTACGGTGCCGGGTCTGTATACGACGATGGGCTATCGAACAGTGACGGTCTTATGTCTTGGGATAACGCAAATGACTGGGCTGAGTCGCTGGTTTTTCAGGGATATGATGACTGGCGTCTCCCAAACACGTCATTTAGCGTTGTAATAATGCCAGGAGACGAGACGCCGAATGATTACGAACTTGATTACATGTTTTATAATAATCTTGGTGGAGTTGAATATAGTTTTCCAGGCACGTCCTTTACAGACAGTTCCAGCGGGGAAGTGAGAGATTTTACGGGTTTGACTCCGGATTTATTCTGGCTCAATAATGGAGGTTACACTGCTTTCGACTTTAGTGACGGACGCGAGTATATAATAGCTATTCTACCAGGCGGTCCATTACCTGAGTTCAAAGCATGGGCTCTTCGCAACGGAGACTCGAGCCCTGTTTTCGAGCCCTCCACTATCGTCCTCATGGGATTGGGTCTTGTTGGTTTAGCTGGTTTTGGTCGGAGAAAGTTCAGGAAATAGCAACCTGCGTATAAGCTTCAGGAAGGAGGACCCCGTAACCATTCAGTAGCGAGGTCTCTTCTTGGCACATCGCCGGACCCTACAAGCCGATCCCGAAAAGCTGAAGCTCTTTCCGGGCACGGCATTTTTCATTCAGCCAGTTGGCAATTTCCTTCATCTTGCTGTCTTCCCACACCCGTGCGCCGGTGGGGCAGTTTTTGACACAGGCGCAACAGCGGATGCACAGCGGGATATCGGTTGCCACACTGCCGTTGATCGAAATGGCCGCTGTTGGGCATACACTGGCGCAGGTGCCGCAGACCGTGCAGGTGTCCTCGTTGGTCACGGGAGCAACCTTCATGGGACCCGCGCCGCCTGATTCGTAGGGGAAACGACCGGGGATTTCCAAATCCGTATGCGCATCCTGAGATGACAGCGCCGCGACTTTGGCCCTGATCTTGGCACCGAATTCCATTGCCATTTCAACATCCTGGCGATCCGGACGGCCATTGGCAATGGGGATATCCTCGGTGGCAAAAGAGTGCTCCCCGATGAAGGCACCACCGGCAATCGGATTAAAGCCCAATTCTTTGGCCAGATTTTTCAATTCCAGCAAGGCATCTTCAAACTCCCGGTTACCGTAGACAACGATGATAATTGCCAGGGTTCGGTTGGCTTTCAGCTGCTTGAACCGCTTGACGGCATCAACCGACAGACGCCCCCCCGTAAACAGGCGCCCCGATAATCACCAGTTCATCTGAAAAAGGAGGGGTGGTTTGCTGCGTGCCTTCCGGGAGTGTCAGGTTCACCTGCCCGACATTTTCAACGGCAATGCCTTTCGCGATGCTTTCCAATACCTTTTGCGTGGTTCCGGTGGGTGAAAAAAAGATGCCATTTAAGGGACGTTGTTGACAACACGCACAAAAACATATTCGTCGAGCGGTTTCCATATTTTTGCATCGGGAATCTGTCAGATTCTCCGAAGGACAAGTTGGTGTAGCTTGCCAACAACGTCCCCCTCTTACCCGCACACCACCGAAGCCCTGGGGCAATATTTCAATTGTATCGATGAGTGGTACGGCAGGTTTGACTCAGGAGAAATGACACCATAACATGAATCCATAGATAGGATATCTCCAATTAAATCAGTCAATCGCAATCAACCTCTCTTATTTCGCTGTAACATACTTAAAATCTTGACAATACGTGTTTTGCCTTGGTAGCTTGTATTATTCTTAGAGCCAGATACCCGATCTGAGCCGCCCCCATGCTTATTATTGGCATTTATCTGAGACGCTGCTCCTTCACCACTTATACTACTTTTCCTACCTGACGCCCCCATAAGTCACATATTCCGAAATGGTGCGATCCCGAGTGGCCTGAACATGCGAAAAGAAAAGGGACAAGGTATATGTTCGCCAATTGGTTGGTGAAAACGGCTATCCGATTCCAGGTGCGTAAAGCTCATGCAGGTGGCTTTGATCTCAATGGGTGGCGTACATTCATGAAGAGCCTCGGAATGTTTGCGCGTATTCCAAAAGGAATTACAGTAGAGACCGTCGATTTCGGAAATACCAGGGCCATGCACTTCTATCCTGTCGATCCGTTGCAAAACTGTGCCGCTGTCTATTATCATGGCGGACTGTATGTCGGCGGCCGACCGCACGACTACCGAGAGATGGTAGCAAGACTATCCGTTGCATGTAATTGTCCTATCTATTCCGTTGATTATCGGCTGGCACCGGAAAATCCGTTCCCGGCAGCAGTTGAAGATGCACGAGCTGCCTTCACGCATATCAATAGTATCTACGATCGAACAGCCGTTATAGGGGACTCTGCGGGCGCAGGTCTGGCAATGGCAATCATGCGGACAGACTCAGAATTGGCTCTGCCTGTTGCTGGGGTTTTGTTGTCCCCCATGGTTGACCTGACCCTAAGTGGTAGAAGTATAGAGGAGAGAGCAGGTCGTGATCCGTTATTTCGTCGACAGGCCCTCGAATCTGCGGTGCAAATGTATCTGAGAGACCATTCGGGAAAAGACCCCGACGCATCACCCCTTTTCGCTGATTTATCAGGCTATCCACCTTTGCAGATTCATATTGGAACAGAGGAAATGTTGTTTGATGACGCAAAGCGTTTGTCCGAAAGCGCTCAGAGTGCAGGCATAGATGCAGAATTATACGAATGGGAGGGCATGATCCATGATTTCCAACTTGCAGCCCGAATCCTCAAGGAGGGCCGTGAGTCCATTCGTCTCGTTGGTGAGTTTCTACAGCGCCACATGCCTGCGACAGATTAATCAATACAAGATATGCCACGTTACTCCAGTGGCGTGGCGAAAATAGCAAACTTGTTGCCAATAAATGTACGTTGTTTCAGACAAATGATAACCGCAGATTTAGGCAGCCAACCGACAAGACTGCCAGGTTGAATTTTTAAAGACCGGTTCGCTGTCGTAATATTATCCTGTTCTTGCGGTATAGGCTAGAAGCCATCTCAAAATTAGGCTTTTTGTTCGAGATCAAGGCGTGGCCGAGAATCAATACCGTAGGCGCCCCGAAGGAAGTACCCTTGGGGTACATACTCAAGTATGTCGAGGACTTGAGACGAGGACACAACGCCGATATCGGGCAAAAAGACTTTTTTGAGATAGCTTCTATTCTAAACATCCCGCAGTTTATAACGGCATCTTAATAATAAAAAAATGCATAAAACCAAAAAGAGATTTGTTCTTGTCTATCTGGGATTCGTATTTTCATGGCTATCCTTCTTAGGATGTGCCACAACCCCAGCTCCGGTAACTAATAGGTCCGGTGACGCTGATTTTGCGATTTTTTTAGAAAAAATTCGCCAAAAAGAACAATTGCCAGCTATATTTGCGTCTGTAATCATCAATGGAGAAATCTATTCTAAAGCCGCTGTTGGGACCCGAGTATATGGAACCGATAATTGGGTGACAGTCGATGATAAATTTTTGATCGGATCATGTGGAAAAGCGTTCACGGCGACCCTGGCAGCCATATTAATTGAAAAGGGAAACTTAAAGTGGGATTCAACTGTCCGGAACGTTTTTCCTGACCTTGAAATGGATGCCAAATGGGAGAATATATCCATCCGGCAATTGTTATCGAACAGGTCGGGCTACGTTGATGATAAAGAGACATCGGGGCTTCCCTCGGAAGAACTTGAAGATTTATTGATTTCCAAAAGCCTTCCTATGGATATACGGTTTCTCTATTTGAAACGTGCTATTCATCATGAACCAACTCATCCTCCTGACAAACGAGTCGTCTACTCGAATAGCGGATTTTTAATAGCCGGGGTAATGCTTGAAAAGATAGAGAACCAAGCATTTGAGGACCTCATGGAAGCAAAACTATTTCACCCATTGAAGCTACATAGTGCCGGATATGGATCACCAGCTGCAAAAGACCCAATTTCGCAACCTTATGGCCACTTGAAGAACGACACTTTTGAAGCAATAAGGCAGGACTTACCAGATTTTATTGCTCCGATGGGTAATGTGGCTATCACTATAGATGATTGGTCCAAATTCGTTCTTTTTCACCTTAAGGCTTATCAAGTAACCAGCATGACCTTGATAGAATCAAACACACTTAACCGAATGCATAGGCCACCCAATTCAGCAAATTGGAATTGGGTATCTAATCTCGGTAATTTCAGTAGGTTGCTTTTCAAGTTACATTATCATTTGGACGCTGATGCTTTGAATTATGCTTTAGGCTGGAATACGAAAAAGGAAAATGATGGGCATTATTTACTTTGGCACCATGGACAAGGAACGTCATTTACAGCACAAGTTTATGTCGATCCGAAAACTAAAAATGCGATCTTGCTGGTGACAAACGCAAAAATTAAACATAGCCATCTACTAAAAGTAGCTAAAGCGGTAAAAAAGTATTATTCCTCATATGCAGTCCTGCCGATTGTCAATTTTGCTGGGGATTGAATAGGAATTCGTATCGATAATGATGGATCGATATCACGCCATGCCTCCTTGTGTTTCTGGAGGTATTGCCATGGCTGTATGTGCCTCTTTGTTTATGCAAACTTAGCAGTCCAAAAAGTTGGATTATAACATTTCAATAGTGCGATTACCATCTTGCAGGGGGAGGAGAGATGAAACGCAACTTTTTCACTTTATTTTTTCTGGTGCCGGCGCTTACTGTCACGATGGGATGCTCAATAAAATACACCTCCTCGCGAATTATGCCGAATGCCGCCATCAGCCCAGAAAAAAATTACTTCGTGTTGTGTCATGAAGATGATGCGCGCCATATCGACTTGACCCTCGTCGAAGAAATGAATGCCATGGGTCTGGCCAATGTTACATCCGGGTTTGAGCAGGACATGCCGGATGACACGGATGTAATCGTCTTGTTTGAAGACCGCTGGATGTGGGACATCACCAACTACCTCTTAATGTTCAAGGTCCAGTTTCGAGATGCCTCGAACAATATCTTGATTGCTCGTGGTCAGTCGGTCCGAACGAGCCTGGCGCGCAAGTCTGTTCAAATTATGGTTCAGGAGGCTCTATTGGGGCTCTTCAACACCGAAGCAGAGGAGGTGTAAAATGAGCAGACGGATGATCGCTGCATTACTGATGCTGGCAACGGCCCTGCTATTAGCTGGCTGCAGCAAGCAGGTGGCTCACCAACCACCCACCGATATTCCGGCCGCACCCTATCATTTCGATGGCAAGTCTGGCGTCTTCGAGCCGATCCGCATTGAGGATGTCACCGACAAGGATCTTATAATCACTAGTCCGTGCACAGATAAAATCTACAAGGCTAAATTATCCGCTTTCGGTGAAGCGATAACGTCCACACTTGAGCATGAGTTCGTCAAGAATGGCTTCCAGATCTCCCCGCAGGCCGAGAAAGTGATCCAAATCGAAGTCATTGACGTAGCGATGGCTTGGCCCAAAATGCCACGCTGCGATATCGATATGGTGATCGGGATTAATGGACAGAGACTTGGCCTCGCCACGAATGCCAAGTGGTCGACCTCTATTGAAAAAGCGGTAGATGCAGCGATTGCCGATGCCGCAAGCCGGATTTTAAGCAACCAGGAGGTCATCAACTATCTTTTGAACACGCAGTAGAAGGAGTGTCATTCAAACAACCAGCTGTATTCCAATCCCGGCCCAACACATTTCCAACCTTCATCAATCAATAAGAGACCCGTCGATCGGAAACTTACGTCAGTTTGACGATCCAGGATAGCAACGTCCCCATTTTGATCTAATTGGAAGGCAATAGCGTTTCCACGCTTGTGCAAGAGGACGAAATTATGGGCACCTTTTTGAAAAAGCCTTTGTAAACCAGCATTTTTACAATCATCCTGAGTCACAGTTGGATCCTACTTTCATAGAAAGATAGGAAAGCATAATAATGTAGACGTCCCGACCTTGTTTCCCAGCGGGTATCAACCATCCCGTCAACGCCCCCTATCCCAGTCCCTGGATCGTCCACGAAGCCGCCGCAATGGGCATACCGATCGTGTTGAGTTCTGATTCCCACACCCCCGAAGCCCTGGGGCAATATTTCAATTGTATCGATGAGTGGTACTACAACACGCCAACGTCATGCTTGTGATGAGGGGTGACAACAAGTGGGGCCAATATTGCGAATCAGCTTTGCATGATTATTGTTATTGAATAAGCGATCACAGTGGCATCACTGTAACGTTGAAGCAACTTTCTGTAGTGACTTCCACCCTCCACATCGGATTAACTGCCTGCCTTCTCCGCTACGATTCCAACCGCCTCTACGATGAGCTACCTGGTCTCCATCCACAAATGGCATCTTTCGGCCCTTGCGGCGTTCTCGCTCGTTTTCAATCCTCGAAATAGCCTACTATTCCTCCGGTTGACACCCACCGATCGGAATCGATTAGACGGGAAGTCCCGCTTTACGGAAATACTCGGCCACGCCTTGATCTCGAACGAAAACCCTAATTTTGAGATGGCTTCTAGTGATTGTTTCGGGCGACATCAGGACGCACGGACTTCGTAGGACCCAATGGACGCCCAACCCATTGCGCCCATTTAAGGTCCGGAAGGTAAAGGTGACGGGATGAAGACTATTATTCCACATACGGCCGTTACATTATTTGTCTGCATTATGGGCTTGAGCTTAATTATGGGGCTTTTAACATTATCCCCGGTAAATGCGGAGCAAAGCCGGCAACACATAAGGCCCGGCGGCGGGTGGGATACCAATGAGGGCGCGATTATCCCCCTTCCCGATGGCCGCATACGCCTGCCGGGTGGAGGAATTTGCAGCCCGGATGGTGCGGGTGGTTGGTATTGCCCAAGCGGCCATTACACGCCGCAAGAAGGAGGTGGCAGCGCGGCGAATAGCAAGAATTCAGGTCTTATGGCCACACCAAACGACCAAGGGGGCTATGACACGCCTGAGGGATCGGTTATGAGGGACGGCGCTGGTGGGTATATTAAGCCTGCGGGCGTGTATATCTTGCCACGTAGCCCAATAGAAAATAACGATATCGAGGATTAACCTGGATATTTCATGAAATGTTCGGGTTAAGCTCAGGAACGGGCCTTCCAGGCCCAACACATTTCCAGCCATCATCAATCAATAGGAGACCTGTCGATCTGAAACTTACGTCAGTTTGACGATCCACGATCGTAACATCCCCATTTTGATCTAATTGGAAGGCAACAGCATGTCCACTCTTGTGTAAGAGTATGAAATTATGGGCACCCCACATCTTCGCTGCGCAATTGATTTACTTGCTAACCCGGATATTTCACGCGTTCGCGATGTTCATTGGCAAGGCATCAGGGGCGCCGCTGTACGCCTGTACCGCAAGCTCCTGATAACGCGGCCAATGGGCATCTCGGACGCGCCCGCAGGGTGAAATTTTTTCTGCCTTTTTGGAAATCGACCAAGGGTACAAAGTGTCACCTGAAAATTAGATCCCGAATAGCTTTGATACCCCTGAATATTTGCATAAAATTTAATGCGTAGAAAAAATTTCATGAAATGTTCGGGCTAACCAATTAGCAATTTACATATCAACGGACGTCCCGCCTTTGTCCCCTAAATTCAAATAGGGGGGCCATGCTTATGAAATGCCCGAAATGCCAATTTGATAATTTGGAGAATGCCAAGTTCTGCAGCGAATGCGGCAACAAGTTAGAGCTTGAATGCCCGGAATGCAGAAAAATGAACCCGGTTGGCAGTAAATTCTGCAGTGAATGCGGTCATGACTTGCGGAAATCAAAAGATCTTAAATCGGTTAGCTATGAGCAACCCCAGACCTACACCCCAAGGCACCTGGCAGAGAAAATCCTTACCATGCGATCTGCGATCGAGGGCGAGCGCAAGCTGGTGAGCGTTCTGTTTGCCGACGTGGCCGGCTTCACCCGACTTGCCGAAAAACTCGACCCGGAGCAGATCCATGAAATCATGGACGGCTGTTTCAAGATCCTGATGGACGAGATCCACAAGCATGAGGGCACGATCAACCAGTTTACCGGCGACGGGGTGATGGCGCTCTTCGGCGCCCCCCTGGCCCACGAGGACCATGCCCAGAGGGCCTGCCACGCGGCCCTTGCCATCCAGCAGGCTGTAAGGCGCTTTGGCGAAAAGGTAAGCCGTGATTACGGGATCGCGTTTAAGATGCGCCTGGGTCTCAACTCCGGGCCGGTGATCGTGGGGGCCATCGGCGACGACCTGCGCATGGATTACACGGCCGTGGGAGACACCACCAACCTGGCCGCGCGCATGGAAAGCCTGGCGCACCCCGGAACGGTGCTGATCTCCCGCAATACCCAGCGGCTGGTCAAAGACTATTTCGATCTAAAAGCGCTGGGCCAGCTGCCGGTGAAAGGCAAAGAAGAACCCCAGGAGGTTTTTGAGCTTTTAGGTGCCGGCGGCGCGGCCACCCGCATCGAGGCCGCCGCAGCCAAGGGCCTTACCCGATTCGTGGGCCGCAAAAACTCCATGGCGGCTTTCATGGAGGCCTACGAGAAAGTTAAATCCGGCACCGGCCAGGTGGTGGGCGTGGTCGGCGAGGCCGGCGTGGGCAAATCGCGGTTGCTGTTGGAGTTCATGAAGCGACTTCCAAGGGGCGAATTCGGGTATCTCGAAGGCCGCTGCATTCACTTTGGCAGCGCCATTCCCTATCTGCCCATCCTTGACATTTTAAATTCCTTTTTTGAGATCACGGAGGGTGGCAGCGAACCTGCCATCAGAAAGCAGGTCAGCGAAAAGATAATGGCCCTTGACGAAAAGCTTCAAGGCGTCCTGCCGCCGATTTTCGATCTTTTATCACTCAAGGTGACGGATGAAACCTACCTCAGGCTCGATCCGCGGGTCAAAAGGGAAAAGCTTTTTGAAGCCCTGCGCAACCTGATCGTCCGGGGCAGCCAACAGCGGCCTCTGATTCTGGCGGTTGATGACCTTCACTGGGTCGACAAGACCAGCGAGGCGTTTTTGGACTATTTCATCGGCTGGCTGGCCACCGCCAGGGTCATGCTGATTTTGCTCTACCGGCCGGAGTACACCCACCAGTGGGGCGGCAAATCCTATTTTAACCGCATCGGGGTGAACCAGCTTACCCTCAAATCCAGCGCCGAGCTGGTCAAGTCCATTCTCGAAGGCAGCGAGACGGCCCCGGAGCTAAGTGAGCTCATCTTGAACCGGGCCGCCGGCAACCCGCTCTTCATGGAGGAGCTGACCCATTCGCTTTTGGAAAACGGCACCATCGAAATCAAAGACCAACGCTATGTTCTCCGCCGGGCTTCTACGGACCTTAAGGTGCCCGACACGGTTCAGGGGATCATTGCCGCGCGCATCGACCGCCTGGAAGAGAGCCTGAAGCGGATCATGCAGGTGGCCGCCGTGATCGGCAGGGAATTTGCGTTCCGATTGCTGCAGGCCATCAGCGGCATGCGTGAAGACCTGAAACATCAGCTTTTGAACCTCCAGGGCCTGGAATTCATCTATGAAAAAAGCCTGTTTCCCGAGCTGGAGTACATTTTCAAGCACGCCCTGGTCCAGGAGGTCGCCTACAACAGCCTGCTTTCTGCCCGACGCAAAGAGATTCACCAGCAAATCGGCCAGGCCATCGAAGAGCTTTATGCCGGCAACCTGGAAGAGTTCTACGAAATGCTGACCTACCACTACGGCCGCAGCGACGATAAGGAAAAAGCCATTGAATACCTCGTTCTGGCCAACCGCAAAGCCATAAAACTATATGCACTTGTGGATGCTATGGGGTATTTCGAGACGGCCATGGGGCTGTTGGACACCCTGCCGGATACCCCCCAACACCGGCGGCTGCGTATATCCATGCTGGTCGAAAATGCCCTTGCCTTTCAGCTGCTGGACAAATTTCCAGATTATTATGCCCTGCTGCTGAAATACGAGCCCGTGGCCGTCGATCTGGACAATCCCGGCCTTCTGGGCGGCTTTTATGCCCGAAAAGGGCTCTGCGAATGGCAATTTGGACGCATTGACGAATCCCTTGAAACCGCCGGGGAGGCAATCCGTTTGTGCGAGGCCTGCGGCAATGAATTTTACGCAGGGTACGCCTATATGGTCTGTCAGTGGGCCCAGCTATGGAAAGGAAACTTTGAAGCGGTGCTGGCGCTAAGAGAAAAGGTCATTCAAGCACATCAAAAAGCCTTTTCCTTGCGACCCTACGTAATGTCATTCTGTACGGTTTCACAAGCCTATGCCTATATGGGCCATTGGAATGCCGCGGTCAAGGAGGGAGAGCATGCGCTTAAAGCCGCCGATGCGCATTCTGACCTGAGCCTTTCATCCTTCTCCGCCATGGAAATAAGTTTCGCTTATGTCATGAAAGGCGACATGGCGCGGGCGGTTGAACTGGCCCAACTGGCTGTCGCAAAAGCATCCAGTCCTCTTGAATATCTATGGGCTCGATCTGCTCTGGGTTGGGCATTATGTCACTCAGGTGAGCCGGAAAAGGGCCTCGACTATCTTGTCGAAGGTGTTACGGGGTTTCGAATGACGGGTGCGCATGCTTTTTCGGTAACTTTTGGTACTTTGCTCGCTGATGGCTATCGGCTGAACCATCAGTTTGATAAAGCTCAAGAAGAGCTTGAAGAGGTTTTAAAACTCGCCGAAAAAAGGGGAATGAAATATAATGCCGCATGTCACCACCTTTTATTGGGCTCAATTTCGCTGGAAGCTGACCCGGCCCAGGAAAAGAAGCCATCCGCAGACACTTGCTTTGAAAAAGCCATCGCCATTTTTAGCGAAATCAAGGCGGAGAATCTCCTGGCCCTGGCCTATGCGGGTTTAGGCCGTTGCTATGGGAATAAGGGAGACGTTGCTGCGGCCCGTGATTATCTGAACCGCGCTCTGAAAATCTTTGAACGCCTGGGAACTCTGCTGGCACCCGACGGGGTCAGAGAGGAACTGGCGCAATTGCCCGAAACATAGGCCTCTTTCCCGGTTCCAAACTGAAGATACCTTTAAATAGTCTGTTTTTTTGGTCTAAAAATCTCTTATCCGTTTATAAACCGACTGTGTCATTCAAACAGCCAGCTGTATTCCAATCCAGGCCCGACACATTTCCAACCATCATCGATCAATAGGAGACCCGTCGATCTGAAGCTTACGTCAGTTTGACGATCCACGATCGCTACATCCCCATTTTGATCTAATCGGAAGGCAACAGCGTTTCCACTCTTGTGTAAGAGTACGAAATTATAGGCACCTTTTTGAAAAAGCCTTTGTAAACCAGCAGTTTTAACATCATCATGAGTCACAGTTAGAGCCCACTTTCACAAAAAGATAGAAAAGTATAATAACATAGCCCACCTATTCGCTGTTGATAGATAAGCTACGGTCAAATGTAGACTTGACCCCTTGTTTGACCCCTTATACTAACAGTTAAGAGTTAAGATATGGCCCTATCAAGATTCTCTTACGTTTTTGAGTATTTATCCTCCTGAGCTTCTTTTATTGATCCATACGTAGTATGATCAAAAATCGTGACTGTCATATCTGGATTCTGTACACCAACACAGTTGTCTGCAGCATCACCGTCTGCAGTAATAGGAAAGCATGAAGAGAATGCCTCAGAACTGTAATCTCTTATTACTGTTTTAATTCTCCAAGCTATAACTGGTTCTCCCACTTCAAATTCTTTATTTTTTTCGAATTCATATACAGTAAAAAATCCAGGTTGCGCTGGAACAATTTCAATCAACGGTTGTTCCATATTCAATTCTCCTCTTCATTAGGGTTTCATCTCAGTTGCATGCCCAACCTACTTTTATTTTCAAAATCCTTGATCGTCCGGATAGATAATAATTAAGATGCGATTATTCTTAGGTTTCTATATGTCTTTCTATTTTTACCGTTCAGCTTTACTGACTGAAACTTGAACAACTGGATCACCTGTCTTTACATAGCTCTCGCTTTCATCAATGTCTTCCCAGGTTTTTTCAGTTGTCTTTAAAGTTTCATATCGCTCGATATATTTGGGTGGTTTAAGCATATCTGAAATTGTATGGCCAAAATATCCGGCTGTACCACCAACATTTACAGTTCTTTTTTTATACGTTTGTGCGACTGAAAGTCTCTCTTGAACCTCTATTATTTCAACCCTAACTTTCGGCCTATTTACTGAACCTAAAATTTCCCCAGAATCAGGATCTTTTATATCATCGCCTTTAGGGTCAAGAACGTCAAATTTCATTCCGTTCACAACCCCATTTTCTGAACCAACGTTAATTACTAATTGCCTGGATGATAAAATCCGAGCAACCTTACCACGAATTAATCCGTCGTTATTATTCATTACCTTTCATCCTATTTTTATTATTTTGCCGAGTGTTCATTCTTTGTTCAAGGACCTCAATATCTTCAGGTATTAGGTCTCTCCAATCTTCTAACGCATCATCAGCAGTTGATAATTGTTCAGAAATTATGGCCTCAATAACTGCAATGCATTCATTGTTGCTAATTTGTTTTTCGCTGTTTTCATTATCAAAACGTGCCCTTTGTGCCGATTGGACCACCTCAGCAAGTCTTGAAAGACTTTGATAAAGTGACCATAAACGACGAAATGCAGAACGAGCATGAGGTTTAACCAACTCAACAGCAGCTTTTTGGGTGGATTGCCTCCCAAAAATGAATGACCCGATAAGACCAGCGCCTAAACCGAATGATTGTAGGAGAACAGCTTCAAGGTTCGTCAAAGGCCTGTCAGATGAAACAACAGCAAAAACAGCTGCAACAACAATAGATCCAAAAATTAGAAGGCCAGATAGAATAGGGTCCATCCTCATTTGACGCGATTTTTTATCATATTTATTCTTCATGATTTATTCCGTTTCAATACTCAAATATACTATTTATTGAAACCGGTGGGTCTGCTTGAGGCGCGGCGCTTTTGTCGTCGCTCTCAATGCCGTGTTTAGGTTCAGATTACCCAGAAACTTTGGGGATATCAGGGGACACGATGGTTTTTTCGAAATACTCAGACCCACCGTATCCGATCAATGCTCCAATGACAAAGCCGCCAAAAAAGTCCTCTACTGTAATAAATCCTTGAGTTCCAGTTTTTCTCGACAAAGCTATTGCGGCAATTAGGCTCATTACGACCGAGCCACCAACAGCGACTAAAACTGGTTGCCATTCTAGAGAACCACTGGAGTTCAAAACCTTCGCCAAACTGCCCAAAACTGCGCCAATAATTGCACCTATCACCATGGCCGCTAAAGGTGGCTTAACCTCAAATTCGGAAGTTGTTACCTGTGTTTTTTCACGTCCGCCAATACGGTACTTCACCAGTGTGCTAAGTGACTGTCGAGAGGGTGTGAAAAACAACCACCCAGTAGTTGATATTTCAAAATAAGCAACAGTCTCACAATGAGGCTCAATAATGAATGTTTTCTTATTATCAGGCTGTTCCGAATATAGATGAGGTGAATCTTCTTCCACCTCATATCTAGTGAAATGTACTTTTGCACCCTCTGATGCCTTGACGTTCACTGACTCATAGGTGGAAACATCTCTGTCAATAACAATTTCAGATTGTGGATCAGCTTTAATGTTGAATGATCTCTCAGCTGTTGGCAAGTGGGCGGTAATTGGTCCCATACTTATTTCCGCAACCTGAATTTTACCTATATCTCTGAGTAACCTTCGTACAAAGCTTTCTTTAGGTGCAGGTGACGAACCTTGAAACTGATCACTGTCTACTCCAGTTAGAGATGGCGTTCTTGCCTTGTCTATTTCGTGCAGGTGATATGAACGAGGCCCTTGAATTTCAATAACTTCGACTGGTACATCGAATGGATTCCGCAGGATAATTGTTACAGGCGATATTTTGCCCGCTTCGAAAGACGCTTCGCGAACTGTAACATCAAGACGCCCATATGCATCAGGATTTGTTGATTCAGTTGTCGCCACCATTGTTTTTCCTTTAGAACCTATCTTAATTATTATGTTGAATTCTGTTTTTCAGAATAATCGGGTTTGATCGAAATAAAGTAGCATTTGTCGATATTGAGAATGCGAACGGATAAGTTTAAAATTCCTTTAGTTTTTTATCGTACTATTACAGAATGGATGTGTAAGTTGTGCATTCTCTAAAATTCCTTTACCGCCACTCCTTTTTCTATTGATATGGTCTATTGATATTGATTTTGTATGAATCATTCCATTGCAAATTTTGCATCTAATTGGATTTTCAAGAGCTTCTTTGATAAATGCTGCCGATTTAACTTTTTCTGAAAACGAATCTCTTTCTGTTAAAAGAAACTGTGGGTCAAAATTTATAAATGAAAATTTTGCGTTCCTTTTCGAAATTGCAGGCAGGCTTTCTATTTTTTCACCGGAAGAGAGGCTATTAAAAATAAAGCTATAATATTCAGCAAGTCTTTTTGAGCCGCCTTTCATCCCGCTTCCAAGCTTAACATTCATCTGATTAGGTATTGATTTATATATTAAAAAATGATCTTCAAAATTTTTTCTAATTTTAATAAAATTTTTCATATCATTTCTGTCGACCAGTTCTTTTAAAAAGAAGACCATTGCCAAAAAAGCTGTTGGCTGGTATCTTCCCGCAGCGCTATAAAAAAATACAATTGGGTGTATACCTAAAGAAGAAGGACTTGTACCCGTCATTAGGTTTAAAATAGTTTTTGTTTTCTGCAAAAAAGAGACTGTTTCTTTGCCATTTTTATCTTCTTTGAGTCTTGACCCAGAGCTAACATCGTTAACAATATTTATAAAATCCAAAAGAAGAGGAAGTGCATTTGAGGAATAGCCTTTTCCAGCTATTGGTAAATCTAATGTTTTAATTGGAGTCCTTAACCGTGGAATGAAAAGAAGATCGTCAATTTCAGTCGCTAATTCTTCAATATACTCTCTTGTTTCATCGTCAAATTTTGACCAATATTTATGCCCTTTACCAGATCGTAAAATTGCCCTAGCCGATATTGCATTTGGTTTTTTTCTTGCTTTAAGAATTCGCAATTCAGTTTTATCTATTGGTGCAGCATGCTGATTAATTTTGAAAAATGATTCTTCTGCTTTTTCTGCATTTCCCTGCACCCACTGCAATTGAAGAGCCAAATAGCTTAACCTCTTAGCTCTTTCGACATGCATTCTTTCAGATTTATCAGGATACTGAATCGCATGTTGAATATCTCTATAAGTACCAATCACTTTTTTTACTAATACTCTTGTTTTTTCCGCCGTTGTTAACTGCTCATCAGAAATCTTCAAATCAAAAAACAATTTTGATATTTTCCCATCTCCATAATCATCATGAACCCATGCTATTAGTGCGCTTAGCCGATGAGCACCGTCAATAACAAAAATGTTTGAACCTGCCTGCCACAAAATAATTGCAGGAATCAAGTCTCCGTCTATAAAGCTTTTTATAAAATCAACTATTCTTTCTGGGCTCCAATCTGCTGTTTCTCTTTGGAAGTCTGGTTTTCTTATTACCGGGAAAAAAAATGAATTTTTCTCTAAATCCCTAATCTGCAATGTTGCACCAAATTGAGACGTTGCTGATCCCTCTATCACTTCAAAATCTTCTCGTTGAATTAAAGCATCTAAATTAACTTTGACCATAATTTAAACCTCAGGCAGCTTATTCATATCAAAAAGTAACAGCGAAATTTCCCATCAGATTCCTTCATTTTATTTGGGCAGTGACGAAATTTCCCATCAGATTCCTTCATTTTATTTGTGCACTAAAACTCTCACCCCATCCAACCGATACCGCAACGGGGGCATTTAAGGGACGTTGTTGACAACGCGTACAAAAACGTTAGCGTCGAGCGGTTTCCATATTTTTGCATCGGGTATCTTTTCGTTTCCTCACCAGTAAAACCTAAAGGTCGAGTGGCATTGGCATATTCTATGTAGTTTTCAACTTGGGCAGACTTCAGGGCGAGGGCTTCCTGAATATTCTTAGGCATATTTTGCTTTAAGGCTGGATTAAAAAATTTTTGGAATTGCAATTGGGAAATAGAAGGGCCGTCGATAACAGGGAGAAATGAAGTGATTGTAGACTGAAATTCCGCCATGGTGTTTCTCCAGTGTGAAGAAAACAGCAGCAAAATCATGAACTACATTCGTATCTATCGACAAAATGAATGGTTAAATCGGTTTAAAGACTCTTTGCTATGCAATTTTGAGCATATACTATTATTGCTCGTCTAATCAAATCAATCAAGAAAAGTCAAGGAATCACAACCAGATAGGAACCATTCTTATACAGCCTATCCTATGACACCCACCTTTCTCCCTATTGATAATAGGGCGCGAAGCTTCATTGCATTGCACTGCACACAACAATGCACAACATCGAAGGCTTAATGGCCCGGTGCTATTTTTGATTTTTTTAATTCTATGCCGGCTTGGGGAGGGATGTGTCTGAAATGCCTGAACAATCAGGTATTATAGAATGGTTAAAAAATCAAGAGATTGCCCAAATGAGTTGATTTTGGATGGTATCGCAGCCGGTGGGTTCTTGGATGCATGGCTTTTCAACCATCAACTTTGACCATACGCATCGGCCAGTATCTCAAGGGGGTGGTACACCGGGAAAGGGAGCAGGTGTTGAAACTGAAGGCGGCAGCTCAGGCAATCGGTGACCACCATATCGGGCGCGCTGTCGCGGATTTTAGCGGCAATCGATGCGCCGAGGGATAGGGCGGTTTCGTGGAATTCCGTTTTGTAGCCCAGGCTTCCCCCCATCCCGCAGCAATCCATGGCCCCGCCGACCGGTTCCATTTCAAGGCCGGGGATCAGGGCCAGAAGGCGCACATAGGGGCTGCCGATTTTTTGCTCCCGCTGGTGGCAGGGCGCATAATAAACCATCCGTTGGGCGACCGTGCGGAACCGGTCGTCAAACTTGTTTTGATCGAGCATCCGGCCAAGGTATTCCCCGATATCGCGAAAGCCGTCCGACACCCCGATCCGATCCAGCGGGTTCAACGCACTGAGCAATCCGTCATCCTTGAGAATGTTGCCGTAGGTTGATTTTTTCAAAGCGGTGAATTGGCCGGCTCCCCGGTTATCCGGGATCCTGATCTCATCGTCACCCGCGCCAATCGACTGCTGGTAAGCTTCCGAATGATAAGCCCCCTCCTTGAGCAGCACCTTCATCAGGAATCCGCACGTGGGGCAGGAACTGACAGGCTCGAAACCCATTTCCTGGACCGCTGTCATCGCATCCAGGTTGGACTGGGCGCGTTTCAGGGTCGTGCCAAGATCGCCTTCGACCAGGGTCGGCATGCCGCAGCATTGTTGCGGGGGCACGACGACCCTTACATGGTTTTTCTCCAGCACGGCCACCGCGGCCCGGGCCACCTCGGGATAAAGATAGCCCGCCGTGCAGCCGGCGAAATAGGCAACGCCCTCCCCGTTGGCCCGCGTCTCGCACAAGCCACGCGCCTTGGCCCAGGAGAAAAAATCCTCGGCAGGCAGCTTCGGCAAATCCCTGGCCGGGTGGATGCCTGCGACCTGTTTAGCGATCCCTTTGAAAGCACTGTTGGACAAGGCGGCATTCATCAGATGCGGCGCCATGCCGCAGGTGCGTCCGAATCGCTGGACATCCGCCAGCAGGCGATGGCCCAAGGGCAGGCCGTTTTTTCGAACACGCGCCGCTTTCGCGCGGATCACATCGTTGCGGATATCCGGGCAGGGGCACAACCCGCAGAGCGTGCACAAGGCCACCAGCTTTTGCAACTGACGGTCGCCGGCGGGCTTTCCATCTTCCTTCTCCTGGTCCACAAGCCGGTACAGCTCCGGGAAAAAGAGGCAGTCCTCGTGCATGAGAAACCGGCAGGTGTCGCAGTCCGCGCAGGCTTCCATCACGCTGCGGATGATTGTTTCGAAATCAGCTTCCATGACCCTCGTAACGGAACCAGGACTGCGTATTGAGGCAGATCTTCACCAGCATGAGCATGACCGGCACTTCGATGAGAACCCCCACCACCGTGGCCAGCGCGGCGCCGGAGCTCAGGCCGAAGAGCATGGTCGATGTGGCGATGGCCACCTCGAAATGGTTCGACGCGCCGATCATGGCGGCGGGGGCCGCGTCCGCGTAGCGCAGTTTGAAAAACCTGGCCAGGGCGTATCCCAGGCCGAAAATGAGGACGGTCTGGATGAACAGGGGCACGGCGATCCACAGGATGGTCAGGGGGTTGCCCAAAATGACCTCGCCCTTGAAGGAGAAGAGCAGCACCAGGGTGATCAGCAGGGCCACGATGGTGATGGGCGTCAGCACGTGCAGAAACCGCTCCCGGAACCACGCCTCCCCTTTGGCGGCGATGATCCAGCGGCGCGACAAGTACCCGGCGAACAACGGCAGGGCCACGTAGACGCCGATGGACAGCAGCAGCGCCTGCCAGGGCACGGGAAGTCTTCCGACCCCCAGCAGAAAACCGCCCAAAACGCCGTACAGCAGCAGCATGGTCAGCGAATTGATGGCCACCATCACCAGGGTAAGGCCGTCATTGCCCCGTGAGAGGTAGCCCCACACCAGCACCATGGCCGTGCAGGGGGCGATCCCCAGGAGGATGCAGCCGGCCAGGTAGCTGCGCCACAAGGGCACCTCCAGCATCTTGAGACCGTCCACCAGCACCACGGTGCCGGAGCCATGGATCGCGCCCACGGGAAGATCCAGGCCAAAGGGCATTTTCACCTGATCCACTGCCTCCGGGCCGATGAAGCCGTAAAACAGCGTGCCCAGGAAAAACAACGCAATGCCGTACATGGTAAAGGGCTTGATGGCCCAGTTGATGAACAGGGTCAGGAATACCGGCTTGCCGCTCCTGCCCGCCTTGATGACCTCGCCGAAATCGATCTTCACCATGATGGGATACATCATGAAGAAAAGGCACACTGCAATGGGGATCGACACCACGGGTGCGCCGTTCACGGTGATGTCCATGCCGTCCAGGGCCCGGGCCACACCCGGAGCGATCTTGCCCAGCAGGATGCCGCCGCCGATGCACAAGAGCACCCAGACGGAAAGGTAGCGCTCGAAGATACTGGTCATTTTACGTTCGTTGGTATTGCCAGCCTCTGTGCTCATGGTTCGGTTCCATTGGGTTTGGGGTTGTCGGGCAGCGACCCGGGCAGGGATTCCACAAAGGCACGGATCTCGTCCCGCACCCGGCGGTAGTGGGCCATGGCGCCCTCTTCGGTGGCTTCGTCCCTGGCCAGGGCCGGGGGATCGTCGAACCCCACATGAATGACCTGGGCTTTGCCCGGAAACATGGGGCAGGTTTCATGGGCATGGCCGCACACCGTGACGACAAAATCCCACGCCTCATCAAGATATTCGTCGACAAGTTGGGACGTGTGGTGGGCAATGTCCACCCCTGCCTCGGCCATGGCCTTGACCGCCAGCGGATTGAGCCCGTGGGTCTCGATGCCGGCCGACCGGCAGTTGATCACGTCGTCTTTCAGGTGATGGGTCCACCCTTCGGCCATCTGGCTGCGGCAGGAATTGCCGGTGCACAAGAACAGGATGTTCAGCGTTTGTTTCATGATGACTTGATTATTTTAAGGTTTCAGCAAAACCGCCGACTGCGGCAGGCATGGCGACGATTTGAGCTTGTCGCTTAGTAGTTGCCTAGAAGCAGTCACCCTTTCAGCTTGACGCTTTGAGCTTGGCGCTTAGAAGTTGCCTTTAAGCAGCCCACCCTTTCAGCTTAACGCTTTGAGCTCGGCACTTAGGGGTTGACTTGAAGCAGTTACCCTTTCAGCTTGACGCTTTGAGCTTGGCGCTTTTTTCATACAAGCTTTCCCATCAGCTTCCGTTTTCACAGGCACCGGATCAATGCTGCCGGCTGCAAAGGATTTCCGGATCGATTGCAAGAATCGCTTCCATCCGCTCATTGTCCCAAACAAACTGGTCGGTTGCCGCAACCGACCGAACCGTCCAATCCAGCGCCCCGATAATATGGCGGGATGCGCCCGCCGGGTCGGCCAGGCGGTAATACATCCAGCGTCCCTGCTTGCGGCTGTCGATCAACCGCGCACTTCTCAGGATCGACAGATGTTTGGATACGGTGGACGGCGCAAGGCCAAGCAGCTCGATCAACTGGCAGACGCACAATTCGCGCCCCCTCAAGACACCGATGATCCGGAGCCTGCTTTCATCGGCAAGGGCTTTGGTAGTCCTGACAATGTGGCGCATTGGGCTAATTCCTATATTTCGTGAATTAACGAATTGAACTAATCCACTAATTCAGGCGACGTTGGCATGTCAAGAAATTTGATACGAACACGTGAAATATTCGGGTTAGTCGCGACAAATGCGAATCTCAATGCCCCGGCGCATTTATCATACCCGCAAGCATTTCCCTGAAGTTCACTATCGAAAAGGGCCTATCCTTAACCGGTTGGACGACAACCGTATCGGAGCAGATCAGCAAGGGCAATCGGTAGTCTTCCGGATGATCGCTGCCATGGATTTTATCGTGCCCGGCATGGTCACTGGTAACGATCAATAAATAATTTTGTTTCCCTATCACCGTTTCCACCAGCGGTGTGAGGTAGTCATCGATGAAGGACAGCTCCTCCAGATACTCCGGCGATAGCCATCCATATTCCGGTCCCACTTGATCCAAACCGCTTATGTGCAGAAAAACAAAATGGCGGCCATCGGTTTTGATAAACGTCTCGGCCAAATCGACAGCGCCGTCCGGCGACCACGCCTGCACATCGATGGCCTTGTTGACCAGATACCCAAGCTTCTCTTTGGAAAAGAAATAGCCGGTTTTGAAATTTTTGCCTTTGGCATCGTCGAAGATGGTCTCATGTTTTACGGTCGCCTCGCCAGGCATCCAGTCGTTATCCAGCTTACCGCTTTCCACCGGAAACAGTCCGGTAAACATTGCCGTGTGGGCAATCAGTGTTTTGGGAGGCTCGGTGCTGCGTCCATCCAGGGTGTAAGCCCCGGTTTGCATTAGTTTGTTTATGGTTGGAATTTGGGCTGACTTAAGCGCCTCAGGATGAAGGGCATCGATGGAAATGATCACGACATTGTTGAACTGCCTGGCAGCGGCAGTGGTGGCTGTTGACCCGATCAATGTAAAAATTAGCGCTGCAAGCAAGGACGTTCGGTTTACCATATGCTCTCAATTGGATTCGAGAAGAATCTTCTCCCCCTTGATTTAATTTCCATCAGGTATTGCCGGCATCGATGAAGGGACGGATCGCGAAATACAGGCCCATCAAACCGACGACCACACCGGCGCCTTTGCGGAACCAGTTGCCGGCGCCCTGCCAGGCGTGATTTTCGGTCAATTTTCTCACGAAGGCGGTGGAGCTGCCGGCGATCACGATGGGCAGGCAATGCCCCAGGGCAAACAGGATCATCATCAGCGATCCGGTGGCCACCGCTTTCTGGACGGTGACCACGGCCAGAATGGGGGCAATAAACCCGAACGTGCATGAACCGGATAAAATGCCATAGGCCAGCCCCAAACCAAAAGCACCGTGAACGCCGCGCAGGTTCCATCGATACAGCATCGACCCGGACATGGTGCAGGCCTGAACCCCCAGCATCCCCAATGCCACCCATATCAAAATCAGGCCCACCGGCAGTTGCCACCACAGCCCCACATCCCCGAGCATGCGCCCCAGCCAGGCGCAGACAATGCCGACCAGGGCAATGGTGACGAACAGCCCGGCGGTAAACGCACCGGCATAAATGCTTGCCCGCCTGGGATTTACGGCGTTCTCCTGGCCGGCAACATAAGCGACGATCAGGGGGATGGAAGCCAGATGGCAGGGGCTGAACATGACGCTCACCATGCCCCAGAGAAAACAGCCCATAAAGGCAACGGCCGAAGCGCTGGTCATCCACATGTTGATGGTGATGAAAAAAGAATCCAGCATTCGAGGCTCCCGGCGTTACGGCTCGACGCCCAACTGTCGAAGCGTTTCGATGATATTCTCTTCGGGCATAAAGCCCACATGGCGTGTCACTTCTTTGCCGTCGGCATCATAAAATATCTGTGTGGGGATACCCCTGATACCAAAACGCTTGGCCTGGTCCCTGTGCTCCCACACGTCGATGAACACGATGGCGGCTTTGCCATCATACTTCTTTTCCATTTTTTCCATGATGGGCGCCATCATTTTGCAGGGAACGCACTTTTTGGCCCCCAGATCGATCATGGTCACCATGCCCTTGACCGGAAGCGCATTAAAATCCACATCGGCCTCCGCGTGACTGCCAGCCGGTGCAAAAAGAGCCAGGCCGGCCATTAGCAAAAAGCAATGGGTAAACCATCCGGATCGATTCTTCATATCACCCCTCCCCTTGCTATTTTCCGATCCAGGCGATCACATCTTCCTTTTTGGGAATTTTGCCCACCGATTTGACGTCGCCATCCACAACGACCGCCGGGGTTCCGAACACCCCATATTCGGCAATGGCCAGCGTGTCGGTGACTTTCTCCACCGATGCGTCCACGCCGCTTTCGGCCACGGCGTCTTTAACGATTTTTTCGGCCTGCTGGCATTTCGGGCACCCGGGCCCCAATACTTTGATGTCCATGGTTTTCTCCTTTTCATTAACAATAACGATTCTCTGCAAAGCTCCAGTCAACAAGAATTACCACGAAGAGCACGAAGGCCACGAAGAAAAACCGGCCAGAGCAGTTGACCTCTTCGTGTCCTTCGTGATCTTCGTGGTTCAAGCTGTTACATTTTACCCAAATTGGTCTTTCCGGATAACCGCATTCGGTTATACCGTGGTAGATTCAAATTGGTTTTCTGCGATCCTAAAAAAAGTGGCCAAAAATCAGACCGCTGATGGTGGCCATTACCACCACGAGCAAGACAAAAACGGCGGTCTTTTTAGTCCCCAAGACACTGCGAATGACAAGCATGTTCGGCAAACTCAGGGCGGGTCCGGCCAAAAGCAGGGCCAGCGCCGGTCCCTTGCCCATGCCGGCACCAATAAGGCCTTGCAGGATGGGCACTTCCGTAAGGGTTGCAAAGTACATGAAGGCCCCCACCACAGAGGCGAACAGGTTGGCCCAGAAAGAATTGCCGCCCACAAGGCCGCTGATCCAGGCGGAAGGAATCAAGCCCTCAGAGCCGGGCTGGCCCAAAAGCAGGCCCGCCACCAGAACGCCCGCCAGCAAAAGCGGCAGGATCTGCTTGGCAAAATCCCATGAGGCCGTGAACCAGGTTTCGGTTTCGCCCCGGGTTGTGGTCAAGAGGCTGACAAATGCGACCAGACCCACGGAAAATGCGATCAGGGGGTGTTGGGGAAGAAGCACGGCAGGCATCAGGACCGCCGCAATGGCAACGATCAGTTTGTATAGTCGGACACGCATCCAACGCACCATCAGGATGCCTAACAGTGCTGCAAACCCGCCGGCCAAAAGCCATTTCACGGCAAATACAGCGGACCAGAAACCGCCCGCCTGTTCCGGTTTCCCCCATGTCGCGGATACCAGAAGGCCCACCATAACGGCAAAAAGCAGTGTGGTCTGCCAGAGAGGCCGCTCGACTTCCGGCTCCGGCATATGCATGGCGGCAGCCGCTTTGGCTTCTTCTTCCTTCCTGAACATCAGGTGCATGAACAGGCCGATGACAATACTGAAAATGATCGCACCAACAGCGCGGGCCGCCCCGATCTCAGGCCCCAGGATGCGGGCGGTCAGGATGATGGCCAAAACGTTGATGGCCGGGCCGGAATAGAGAAAAGCGATGGCCGGTCCCAATCCGGCCCCCCGTTTCCATATGCCGGCGAACAGCGGCAGGATGGTGCAAGAGCAAACCGCCAATACGGAACCGGATACGCTTGCCACACCGTAAGAGAGCACCTTGTTCGCACCGGCGCCCAGGTATTTCATCACCGCTCCCTGGGAAACGAAGACGGCCACCGCACCGGCAATAAAAAAGGCCGGCACCAGGCACAGCAGCACGTGCTCCTGGGCATACCATTTGGCCAAAGCCAGCGATTCGATCACCGCATTGGTGAATCGCCCGCTTTCCATGGGCAGGAAAAAGATTAAAAGAAACCCGCCGACGATGAGACTCAGCGGTTTGATAATGCTTTTCCAGTCAATCTGGCTCGGTTCCGCTTCCATTTCCTTGTTTTCATCATACGACGCGTCCAAAGAACGACCGTTGTTGCCCAGTGAAAGGGTTTCGCTCATGATTCCGGACTCCTAAATTTCCGCCAGCAAATGTGGCGTCTTTGGTAATGAGTGCCCATCCGTAAACGGTATCTTTCGGCCCCTGGCGGCGTTCTCGCTCGTTTTCAATCCTCGCAATAGCGGACTATTCCTCCGGTTGAAATCTCGCTCGGGCCTTGCCAGGAACCAAAACCTACCATTTATGGACGGACACTAATGAGATTTGGTTCATAATTCTATATATCGCGATATTATGATATACTAAGGTTAAAAAAAATCAGGCCTTGTTCAAAATTTGGAAACGGTCGATTTGATCGATGCTCTCCAGGATTGCGGATATGTCCTTTTCGTCATTCAGCCAGTGCCGCAGATTGCCCAGAAGGGAGGCGGCATAAGGGCTCTGCCTTCCGTCGGCAAGGGTATAATTGACCCACAAGCCATCCTTGTGGGACTCCACAAGCCCCGCATCTTCCAACATTTTCAGATGCTTACTGGTTGTAGACTGGGCGGCGCCAATGGCGGTCTGAATCTCGCAGACGCACATCAGACGTTTTTCCAGAATTTTCAGTATCTTGACCCTTGTCGGATCGGAAAGGGCCTTCATGACCCGGATAAATTCTTTCACAGCACCCTCCATATCGTTTTTCAGGAATATATAGTTCCACTTCGCCCATGTCAACCGCTCTTTGTAAAAAAGCACTTGACTCAAGAAGCCGATATTGACATACAAACATATATCACTTTGATATATAGCCAATGTGATTTCAGTGATACGCTAAAAAAGCGCCAAGCTAAAAGCGTCAAGCTGAAAGGGGGTCGGCTTCAAGGCAACCTCTAAGCGCCAGGCTCAAAGCGTCAAGCTGAAAGAGGGACGGCTTCAAGGCAACCTCGCCAAGCAGGCCTCGGCGCTACGGGAGTTAGTTTCATAAAGGGTCGAACCGGCCCCGGCCGGCGGCTTTGCTGGCCACCGTTTTTTTAAACCTGAAAAGACAAAAGGAGAGAGCATGGCAGCCCCGATTTATCATGACCTGCGCAAACAGATGGACCAGTATTCCACCGGGTTTCCGTCCACCAAGTCCGGGGTGGAGCTGAAAATCCTTGAAAAGCTTTACACCGAGGAAGATGCCGAACTCTACCTGGATCTTTCCATGCTCCTGGAGTCCCCCGCCGACCTGGCGCAAAGGACCAACCGCTCACCGGAGGAAACGGCCGCCAAGCTGGAAAGCATGGCCCAGCGCGGACTGGTCTTTCGTCACGTCAAAAACGGCAACAAACGCTATTCGGCCATTCCCTTTGTCATCGGCGCCTACGAATTCCAGATCGGACACATGGACAAGGAGTTTGCCGAATTGACCGACGCCTACATGGAAGAGGCGTATCTCGACAGCATGGGCGACAACATACCGCCGCTGCGCACCATCCCGGTGGGGAAATCCGTGGATGTGGTCCATCGGGTGGCGGCTTTCGAGGATGCCAAGGCCATCGTCAAGGGCAAGGAAAAGATCGCCGTGACCAACTGCATCTGCCGGACCCAGCAGAACCTTCTCGACCAGGGCTGCGACAAGCCCAAGGAAGTCTGCCTGCTCTTCGGGTCCCACGCCGCCTACTACGTGGAAAACAAGATGGCCCGCTATATCACCAGTGACGAGGCCTGCAAGATCCTGGACCAATGCGAGGAAGCCGGCCTGGTCAACCAACCGGCCAACATGGTCAACCCCGGCGGCATGTGCAACTGCTGCGGCGACTGCTGCGGCGTGCTCAGGGCCCTCAACCGCCTGCCCAACCCCGGCCAGCTGGTCCACAACCGATTCTGGGCGGTCGTCGAAGAGGAAGACTGCACCGCATGCGAAGCCTGCCTGGACCGCTGCCAGATGAACGCCATTACGGTGGATGATACCGCCAAAATCGACACGGCCCGGTGCATCGGGTGCGGCCTCTGCGTCACCACCTGCCCCGTGGAGGCGATCCGGCTGGAAGAAAAACCCCAGGAACTCCAGGTGCCCCCGCCGTCAACCGGTCAGGAACTCATGGCCATGACCGCAGAGAAAAGGGGAACCTCCCTGATGCCGCTCAAGATGCAGCAAAAAGAAGGTTGATATGATTGAAATGATGCTCCTGGGCTTTCTCATGGATGGGGAAAAGACCGGTTACCAGATCAAAAAGTATATGGACAACAGCACCAGTTATTTTTTCAACACCGGTTTCAGCAGCATTTACCCCAAGTTCAGGAAATTGGAAACACAGGGCTTTGTCAGCGTCAGCCAGACCGTAAAAAACGGGAAGCTCAACAAGGTCTACGCCCTGACGGATGAGGGAAAGAGGGCTTTTCTGGACTGGCTGGCCATCAAGCCTGAAATCGGCCGCATCCGGGATGAGGCCATGCTCAAGATTTTCTTTTTCGATTATCTTGACAATGAGCAACGCATGGCCCAGATGGAAGCCTATATCAATGATCTGAGGGAGCATATCCAAACCCTGGGGGCCATTCGGGACCGCTTCTCATCCAGCGATATCGAGCCCTGGAAAATGGCCACCCTGGAGTTCGGCATCCGGTATTACGGCTTCCTGGAAGAACGGTTCCATGAGATGCTGGCGGAAAGAGGATAGAGATTTAAGGATTGCAGGGGTCGAGAAAAGCAGGGTTCAAGGAGCCAAGGGGCCGAGGGGTCCCGTGAAAACCAAAAGCTGTAAATCTTAAGACCCCCTGCAACGTTTCCATCTCTTTGAGCCCTGGTGATTTATTTCATCGGAATCCTTAGGTCCTCTTCTTATCCTTCACTTGAACCCTTGCCCGCTCGGGGCCAAAAGATGCCGTTTCTGGACGGACAATAGTTAAAACGTCCATTCTAGGCCCCGATTCCATGCATCACCAACGACCCGGCAATGGTCCACATGGTGGCGCAAACCAGGGTGTCGAGAATGCGCCAGGATAGTTGCTTCCGGAACAGGGGCGCCAGCATCTGTCCGCCCAGGCTCAGGCTGATAAACCATAAGGTGGACGCCGAAACCGCCCCGGTCCAGAAATACAGCCGGTGGTCCCCCTGGAACTGGCTGCTCACGCTGCCCAGGAGAACCACCGTATCCAGATAGAAATGCGGATTCAGCAGGGTGACGGCCAGGGTCGCGATGATGGCGGCCCGCAATGACCGCACGGTCTGGTCGTTCGTATCCAGACGCCCGCCTTTCAAAGCGGACCGCAGCGATCCCAGACCATAAAAGATAAGAAACCCGGCCCCGCCCCATGTCACCCAGTGCGACAGGGTGGTGTTCGCGGATATGACCGATCCAAAACCGGCGACGCCGGCCGTGATGAAAACCGCATCGCAGATGATGCAAATCGCGGCGATGACCAGGTGGTGGTTGCGCCGCACCCCCTGGGACAGGACAAACGCGTTCTGGGCCCCGATGGCCACGATCAACCCGCCCCCGGTCCCGAAACCCTGTAAAAATGATGCCGTCACAATTTCCCCTTTCTTACATAATGGTATGCGGTTATCCGGAAAGACCAAGTTTGGTTAAATGCAACAGCTTGAACCACGAAGATCACGAAGGACACGAAGGGATTCATCTACTCTGGCCGGTTTTTCTTCGTGCTCTTCGTGCTCTTCGTGGTAAATTCTTGTTGACTGGAGCTTTGCAGAGAACCGTTTAACCCGAACACTTCATGAAATTTTTTCTACACAATAAATTTTATGCAACTCTTCAGGGGTATAAACGCTATTCGGGAAATAATCTTCAGGTGACACGTTGTACCCTTGGCCGATTTCCAAAATCATAGAAAAAGTGTCACCCTGCAGGCGCGCCCCAGATGCCCATCGGCCGCGTTATCAGAGGCTTGCGGTAACAGGCGTACAGCAGCGCCCCTGATGCCTTACCAATGAACATCTCGAACGCGTGAAATATCCGGGTTCATGGTCTTCGTTCCCCGCAAGATAGGGGAAACGCATTAAAAAGAAAAATTAATTGTTTTAATGATAAATTAGCTATGCTAATTTAGCATCCATGCTCGATTATAAACTCATCGAAGCGCTGGCCATGGTGGCCCGGGAGGGCGGTTTCGACAAGGCGGCCAGGGCCTTGCACATCACCCAATCGGCGGTTTCCCAGCGGGTGAAATTGCTGGAGGACGTCACCGGGCAAGTGTTGATCGCGCGCACCACCCCGCCCCGGGCGACCATTGCCGGCCAGAAACTTCTAAAGCACTACCTCCAGGTCAAACGGCTGGAAGACGATCTGGCCGTCGCGTTCGACAAGGCGGCCCATAAGGAATTTACATCCATAGCCGTCGGGATCAACGCCGACAGCCTTGCGTTTTGGCTCCTGGAGGCGCTCCACCCCTTTTTACGCGATGAAAGGGTACTGCTGGACATCCGGGTCAACGATCAGGAACAGACCCATCGACTGCTGAAAGACGGCAAAGTCATGGGGTGCATCAGCACCCAGGCGCAGCCCATGCAGGGCTGCCGGATCGACTATATCGGCCGCATGCATTACCGCATGATGGCGACACCGGAGTTTGCCGCCCAATGGTTTCCTGACGGCATCACGGCCGGGGCCGTGCGTCTTGCCCCGGCCATTATCTTCGATCGGCATGATGAACTGCACCACAAACTCCTCCGCCAGGCCCTCGGGGCGGTGCCGGACGCCATCCCGACCCACTACGTGCCATCCGTCGAAAAATTCGCGGATTTCATTGCACTGGGGCTGGCCCATGGCATGCTGCCGGATCAACAAAGCGCGCCGATGGTCGCCTCCGGCCAAATGGTGGACCTGGCCCCCGGTTTTCATGTCCCGGTGGAGCTCTACTGGCATTGCTGGAATTTGAAGTCCGATTTACTGGAAAAACTTTCGCAGTGCCTTATTCGTGAAGCAAAAGGATTGGTGGGAGCGTAGGAATTGCTAAGGGCAACAGCTTGAACCACGAAGATCACGAAGGACACGAAGGGATTCATCTACTCTGGCCGGTTTTTCTTCGTGCTCTTCGTGGTAAATTCTTGTTGACGGGAGCTTTGCAGAGAACCGTTTTCCAAAATATCCTGAATTGACAAGACCTCTGCGTGCTATCCACCTATGTGGAGGGCCTAATTAACCTATTGTGTGGAATCTTGGAGGGCAAATGACACCCGCACCTGTTAAACCTGAAATTACATTTGACCATCTGCAAAAACTGGACATCCGGGTCGGCACCATCGATGCGGTCCGGGACGTGGAAGGGTCCAAAAAACTGGTCAAGCTCATCGTGGATTTTGGCGATCACACCCGAACGATCCTGGCAGGCATCAAGCAGGAGCGGGAGGACCCGCAAGCAATCGCGGGCAAACAGGCGTTGTTCGTGGTCAACATACCCCCGCGGCGAATGGCCGGCGAGGAGTCCCAGGGCATGCTGTTCGATCTGGGGTATGAAGACGGCGTTACGCCCGTGCTGGCAATGCCGGAAGCCCCCGTGCCCAACGGGACCCGCGCAGGTTGAGCCGCATATTTCAATATGCGGTTATCCGGAAAGACCAAGTTTGGCTAAATGCAACAGCTTGAACCACGAAGATCACGAAGGACACGAAGGGGTTCATCTGCTCTGGCCGGTTTTTCTTCGTGCTCTTCGTGCTCTTCGTGGTAGATTCTTGTTGACCGGAGCTTTGCAGAGAACCGTTTTTCAATAAATATCGGGGTTAATCGGCAAAGGCCGCGTAGTAAAGGAACAGACGGGGATTGTGCTTTTTTTCCGCAAAATAGACGACCGTTTTTTCGGAAGGATTCAGGCAGGCTTCAATGGTGCTTTGGGGATTGGCCGGGAGAAAACGGCCGTTTTTTTCGGTCATGATGTAAAAATACGCTTGAATCGATTTGTCCGGGTGGCAATTCCGCGCACTCACGCGAATGTAGTCCGGATGTCGGTGTTCTTTGTAGCGCAGGTCCACATAGCTGCCCGGGCTGGCCTTATCCGCAGCTATATCAGTAACGCTTCTTATTACTAATTCACTTCCCTCTGAGCCCATATCATCCGCTGCTTTTTTCGTCATCGCTTATCCTTAGAGTAATCGAAGAGGGCTTATCCCGATGACTTAAAGCAGTTATTATGCCAATCTGACGGAGCTATTCCCGGCAGGGTTCTAATTATCCGGAATCAAACAAGTATTCCCCCTCACTAATCCACGATTCTATCAACCATACAGAAAACTTGTAAATTAAGTAGGCAATTGCTTTTACAGAAATGGGAAATTGTTTGGCAGCCGCCATTTCCGGGTTCTTCCGCGCCCGAATATCTCATGGAATATCTGGATTAGTCTAAATATCTGCATATGCGGTTATTCGAAAAGGCCGTGTTTGGCTAGATGCAACAGCTTGAACCACGAAGAGCATGAGGGACACGAAGGGGTTCAACTGCTCTGGCCGATTTTTCTTCGTGCTCTTCGTGGTAAATTCTTGTTGACGGGAGCTTTGTAGAAAACCGTTTTTGCATAAACGTATTATGCAAAATATATCTTATGTAATCTAATGGTTATATGGGAAGCTGGATGCCAAAGCGTTTCATCCGGTTCCAGACCGTCACGCGGGTCACCCCCAGGATCTGGGCGGCGGCGGTCCGGTTGCCGCCGGTCTGCTGCAGGGCGGTGATCAACTGCCGCCGCTGGGTTTCCTCGCGGCTTTCGTGCGGCTCGCTGTGCGGCGTAGCGATCGCCCCCTGCCCCACGATATTGGGGGGAAAATGATAGAACTCCAGGCGGTTTTCATGACAGGTCACACAAGCGTACTCAAAGGCGCTTTTCAATTCGCGCACATTGCCGGGCCAGGGGTATTTCATCAGCAGGGCCATGGCCTCCGGGCTGACCGCCGGAATGGTTTGGCCGGTTTTCAAACTGATCCGTTTCAGGAAGGCCTCGGCCAGCAGGGGGATGTCCTCGGTGCGCTCCCTCAGGGGCGGGACCCATATGGGGATGACGTTGATGCGGTAGAACAGGTCTTTGCGAAAGCCCCCTTCCGCCACCAATGCGTCGAGGTTCCGGTTGGTGGCGGAAATGATCCGCACGTTGATGGGAATTGGTGTATTGGCCCCCACCCGCTCCACCACTTTTTCCTCTAATACGCGCAGCAGTTTGACCTGGATGTGGGGCGGCAGGTCGCCGATTTCATCCAGGAAAATTTCCCCGTGATGGGCGGCTTCGAACCGCCCTTCCCGATCCCGGAAAGCACCGGTGAAGGCACCCTTGACATGGCCGAAAAGTTCGCTCTCCAGGAGGGATTCGTTCAGGGCGGCGCAGTTGACCTTGACGAATGGCTTATCCCCGCGAATGCCCACGTCGTGGATGGCCCGGGCCACCAGTTCCTTGCCCGTGCCGCTCTCCCCCAGGATGATGACCGGGGCGTCGGACCGGGCGGCGTTCCTCACCAGCTCGAACACCCGGCTGATGGCGGCCGAGGCCCCTAAAATGCCGCTGAACCCGTCTTCCTGCTGCCGTTCCTGGCGAAAGGCCTCGATCTGGTCTTCCTTGTGCACCAGCTCGGTCACGTCGGTCAGGGTTTCCACGGCGCCGATGACCTTGCGGGTGGCCCCCTCGAGAAGGGACGCGTTTTTTATGACGTACACCGGCCGCCCGTCCTTGCGGGTCATGCGGCAGCGGTTGGCATTGACGCGGCCCGTGCTAAACAGGTCGCACCAGCTGCGGTCCTTGGGATTCCGTGCCGTTTCACAGATATCGCAGCGCAGGAGCTGACAGCTCTGGCCGACGGCTTCCGCCCGGCTATAGCCGGTAATCGTTTCAAAAGCGCGGTTGACCGAAACGATCCGCCCCTGCCGGTCGACAATCATAACCCCGTCACGGATGGTGTTGACCACGGTCTTCCAGTGAAAATTGAGATCCTGTTCGCGCATAAAAGCTCCGTTAAAACTTAACGATCGTTAAAATTTTTTTAACGCTTTTTACACCCTTTTAAACGTCCTGGCAACCACCCGGAGTCTGATTTCCATCTTTTTCAAACCCCCTGCCCGCGCGGCATTGGCAGGCATGGAGCCCTCTTGGCGGCCCCTGCCGGGCCCCTGGCACCATTATTGCCATTCTACAGCCCCTTACACCTTAAACGCGTTATGAATTTCACAGCAACTTAACCGGTTTCGCGACGAAAACCGGTCACCACATGGAGGGAGATTCGTATGGAAAAAACCGATGTATTGATTGTAGGCGGTTCCGCCGCCGGTCTGATGGCAGGACTGACCGTCAAGCGGCGCCACCCGGAAAAAGAGGTCACCATTGTGCGCAAGGCCAGCAAAACGCCGGTGCCCTGCGGAATTCCGTATATCTACGGCACGCTGAAAGCGGTGGAAAAAAACCTTATCCCGGACGACAACTTCATCAAGCAGGGCATCCGCATGCACACCCTGGCGGTGGAATCCATCGACCGGGGCAACAAGACCGCCGATCTGGCCGACGGCACCCGCATTGCCTATGACAAGCTGATCCTGGCCACCGGTTCCCGGCCGGCCATGCCGCCCATCCCCGGGATGCAGACCGGCAATGTTTTCGGCATTAAAAAAGAGCCTGAATACCTTGCCCAGATCCAGAAGACCCTGGAGTCGTCCCGCAAGGTGGTGGTGATCGGCGGCGGCTTCATCGGCGTGGAGATGGCCGAGCAGATCGCTAAAATGGCCCCGGCCAACGGGGATGCCGCCAAGGATGTCAGCCTGGTCGAGATGCTGCCCAACTGCCTGATGCTGGCCTGCGAGCAGGAATTCTGCGCCGATGCGGAAACCGAGCTGCGCCACCTGGGCGTCAACGTCATGACCAACGCCCAGGTGCAGGCCATCCAGGGCAATGGTAAGGTCACCGGCGTCCAGCTGGCATCGGGCGAGACGATCCCGGCGGATGCTGTGGTGGTGGGCATCGGGGTCACGCCCAACATCGACCTGGCCCAGCAGATCGGCCTGGAGGCCGACCCGCGCCTGGGCGTCAAGGTGGACGCCTACATGCGCACCGAGGACCCGGATATATTCGCGGCCGGGGACTGCGCCACCAAGTTTTCCTTCTTCGACGGCCAGCCCACGGGCATCCGCCTGGCCTCGGTGGCCTGCAGCGAAGGCATGATCGCCGCGTCCAACCTCTATGATCCCCTGCGGAAGAGCATGGGGGCCGTGGGGGCCTTCGGCACCACGGTGGGCGAGAGCTCCATCGGGGCGGCGGGTCTCACCACCAAAGCCGCCGATGACGCCGAGATCCCCTATGTGGTCGGCGAGGCAGTCTTCCCCAACCGCCATCCGGGCGCCCTGCCGGGCTGTGTCTGTGACATGAAGGCCAAGCTCCTGTTCCACAGCGACACCGGCAGCATTATCGGCGGCCACGTGCGCGGCGGGGATTCGACCGCGGATATGGTCAACATCGTAGCCGCCGCCATCCAGGGCGGCCTCACGGCCGAAGAACTGGCCACCATGCAGTACGCCACCCACCCGCTCCTGACCGCATCACCTTTAGGATACCACGTGATGCTGGCGGCCGAGAATGCCACGGCCAAGATGAGCGGGAAATAATCAGCCTGAAGTAACTTTCATAGGACAAAAATTAGGGGACGGTTCGCGAATGCGGACCGTCCTTTTTTTTGTAATAGAGGGCACTCAGGCGAACCAGGAGGTGTCAGATAGCCCGAAAAGATGGGGCTACCAAACGGTTATAATGCTTTTGGTTTTGGGTTTCCCATTGTCCCGCGCCGAGCATCGGCGGGGTGGCCGGATTAAAGCGCGCGGACTGTCTGAGTCCGCCGTAGCCCAAGCGAAGGCGGGCGAGTTTCCGCGTGCTCCGGCCACACCGACGACGCGCAGGATAAAGCGGGGCACGGGCGTTTGAAGCCTGTCACGCCGATTTACGGAAAGGCGTGATTGCTTCGTTTTCTTTTCACGTGAAAGAAAAAGTAATGTCGTCCTCGATTCGGAAACCGTCCTGAAACACCGCGGTGGCATCGAATACCGCATCGAGGATCGCCTGGGCGTTGCATCCGGCATTTTGGCGGATGACCTGATAAAATCTTTTCTTCCCAAAAATCTCGCCTTTTCGGTTGCGTGCTTCCCAGATGCCGTCCGTGCCGAGCAGGATGATCTGTCCCTTTTGAAGGTGCCCCCGCCTCTCGGGTAAAAAGGGATACTCCGAGTCGATACCAAGCGGTATCCCTTTGCCCATGAGCTCGAAAAATTCCCCGCGCGAGGGATCGTAGAGCAAGGCCGGATCATGGCCGGCGCGAATCCAGTTCAGCGTTCCCTCTTCCAGGTCGACGACGAGGAAAAATAAGGTCATGAACTGGCCGCCGTTTTCGATATCCATTGCCAGGTGCCGGTTCACGTCCGCCAGAATCTTTTCAATGCCATCCGGCGTGGAAGCGCGCAGCCGGATGAAAGCCCTGGCCGTGGTCATGAGCAGCGCGGCGTGAACACCGTGATCAGAAACATCGCCGACAACAACGCCGACATTCTGCCCGTTGAACTCGGGCAAGCGGATGTAGTCGAAATAATCGCCACCGGTCTCATCGCAGTACAAACTCTTGCCGGCAATATCCAGGCCATCTATTCGGGGAGCCTTGCCGGGAAGCAATTTCACCTGGACTTCGCGCGCCAGTCTGAGGGAATGCTGCATCCGCTCGCGCTCTCTCAACCCGTAGGTCATTTCATTGATGACATCGCCGGCATAGCCGATTTCATCGTTGGTGGTGACACGCACTTTTTGTTCCAGGTCGCCCTGGTGCACACACTTCAAGGCCCGGATGATGCCGCTCATGGGGCGGCTCAGGCCAATACTCACCAGGATCGTCAGGCAAATCCCAACGGAAAGCGATATCATGCTGTTCGTTACCACGGCCGAACGCATATGCACGAGCAGTTGGCCGTCGGCAAGGTGGGTGTCATAAGTCCCCTGGACGATAAACAACAACGCCAGAAAGGGAATCAAATTGACGGCGAACAAATAGGCTGTCAGACGGGTACGGATGCGGATCCGTGCGGTCCCGGGCGTCATGTACAGTCCTCCTTCCGGGAACAATCGCGGTACCAGGGATTTTTGGAGGACCTGCTCCAATACGAAAAACGCTGCGGTTGAGGAAATTAGCCCCACGAGCAAGTTCTGGAAAAAGACGCGTATAGCGGCCAGCTCAATGGTTGTAAATTGCCGGTAAAGCGAAAAATATAGGATTGCGGCGGCTGTCCAGAAAGCAAAATCAATCGCGACAATCACGAAGGGCGCATTCAGCAAGCGTCTTTGGGCGCTGATCCTTGCGGCTTCATATCCATCAGGGCCAGCGAGCCAATGCTTCAAATAACGCCGAATGGGTTGCTCGTATACGATCTGTACCAACCCCATCAACCCATAGAAGACGGGTATGCAAATCATGTTGATGCGGTGGGCAAAATCGGCAATCTCATAAAAGGGCGGCGAAATGGATCGAAAACTCAGCAGGATAATGACCCAGGCGCCAACGAGATTGGTGAACAAATTATAGAACAGCATCCGATTCCGGAGCTTAAAGCTTTCCATGGCAGTCATGTTAAACACCTTTCCCGGGTTCGACGATTGGCAAGCTTTTTTTAGCAGTGCGCTTTGCGCACCCAATAATCAACTCAGGAATGCCGCGGCCGGAGAGCTTCAGAAGGATATCAGATGAAATGAGCAGATGATGGCAGCAAGAATTTGAAAAAAGGCTTCGAGGGGAAATGGAATCTAAGGGGCCAAGGATTCGAGGGTTCAAGGGGTCGAGTGAAACAGATAACGAGAGATGGAGAGCGTTTTTATAAATATTCAGAATTATCGTTTTCTATTTTCACTTGACTCCTCGAATCCTTGAACCCAGAAATCCTTCCGTTTTTCCCTCTTTCAGCACACTCGGAACACATAAACACGATGCATCAGGTCGGGGTCTTCCAGCGGCAACCCGGGAAATGGCTTGGTTTTCTCCACGAGCTGCCATTGGCCGTCGTTTTCCAGCGCTTCGAACTTGTCTTTATACCCTTTCGGCGCATAGACATCTTCCAGCAGGCTGAAAACGATACAGCCGTCCGGGCGCACCACGCGCACCAGCTCATCGAAGGCGACGGCAGGCGCATGGCCGGCGGTGAAGACCCCCATAGACTGGCAGGCACCGAAATGGTCGGAGGGGAAATCCAGCGTCTCGCCCAGGACCATTTGATTGAGATCCTTGTAGACGCCACGCGCGCTGGCCTTGTCCAGCATGCCCCTGGACATATCGATGCCGACCTGCCCTCGGAACCCCAGCGCATCGAGGATAGCTCCCATCAGGCCTGTTCCGGCGCCTGCATCGAGAACCGGTGTGGTCTCCGGCGCCACGTATTTCCCCAACAGCCCTGCGGCAACAGCCGGAATCGTATAACCGAATGCCGTGACATGCGCGTCGTATTTCTCAGCCCACTGGTCGTAAGCCGCTTCCAAATCGCGGTTGTCTTTGGCGGCATACACTTTCTGTAAGAATGCGGTGCTTTCGTCCTTGGCCATCCCGTCGTCTCCTCTTTTTAGCCCATCATGGCAAGTTCATAAGTTCAAGGCAGCTTTAAGCTTGTTTAAGATACAATTGGGGTGGTCGCTTTTTCAGGTTATAACCTTCTACGCCAAGTGAGTGGTTGTTGCTTGGCAAAGCATAATTACATGGACGTCACGGCGCTCTTCTCTCCGTCCCGTCCGCTGTCCTTATTAACTTGGCAACAAAATATACAAACGCCCGTCATCCCGGCGCAAGCCGGGATCTCCATGAAAACCGCCCATTTGCCAATAGATTCCGGCTTTCGCCGGAATGACAACCCTGGTGTGATTAATTGCCGGGTTAATAGGATGTGTTTTCTTATCTTTCATCGACTACAATGATTTTGTAAATCGCTTTTTTCATAATGCTGCTGATCAAAAAAGTTAGGATTAATACAAATATTATTGCCACAGAAACCAACGGCGGGAAATTTATGACTGAATTTCTAAATGCCAGGAATACAATTCCCATAGCCATTGGGAAACAAATGCCCCAGAAAAGAAGAATGCCTTTTGGGGTAAATGATATTGTACGATTGCATTTGGGGCAATTCCAAACCCTTGGTTTCAGATCAATCCAAATGGTAAACCTCGCGAATGAACTGATGATTGATTGAGATTGATTACATTGTGGACATTTTATCATTATTTAATTTATGGCTTCGGAAGGGATGTTTTTGAAATGCTTGAACTATCTGGTATTACAAAATGGCCAGAAAATCAAGATAATGCGCAAAACAGCTGGGCGGTGCTTTCTGCGGCTGTAAACGGCTTATAGACTAAACAGGCACCACCACTTCCTTCTTCCTGTAAATCAATGCGGACAAAATCGATAGCAGCGATAATCACATATCCCTCCCCTGTCTGCTTCACAATATTTAATATAAATTTGGGGTTTCTGCTGCGTGCTTTATTTATTTCCCCTTCGCTTAAATAGCAACTTGATATAACCACATAATTTTACAGACTATTTTAATAGTTTTTCAAAAAACCTGTAATTTTTAACAGTTGTCAACACAATTATATTTTTTGTTACGTATAATTCACATAGTTCATTTTTACAGTTCGTCATTTCTTCTTTTTATATTTTTCAAGTGTTCACCTAAGACCAATTTTGATCTTTACACCAAGAAAGTTTTTAAAAAGATCATTAATAATGCAATTCAGTTTATCAATAGAAAGGGAGAACATATGCAAAAATCAAATCTTTCAATAATTCTATCTTCCTTTTTATTGTTTCTAACTTTGGCCCTTGTACAGAATATCAATGCGGCATTATGGGACCGAGGTGGTGGTCTGATATATGATGATGTTCTCGACGTTACTTGGTTGCAGGATGCAAATTATGCCGAAACTTCAGGGTATGACCTTATTAGTGGTATGAATTGGAATGAAGCGGTTACTTGGGCAGAGAATTTGTCCTACTACGACTCTGTTCGCGATGTTACATGGTCAGATTGGCGTTTACCAAAAACGCTTCCAGTAAATGGCGCCGACTACAACTATGATCGTTCCTACAATGGATCCACTGATAATGGATACAATATCAGTGCACCAGGTTCATTTTACCCAAATAGCACTGCCAGTGAAATGGCATATATGTATTATGTGAATTTAGGTAACCTTGGCTATACTGATTTAACTGGAGATATTCAAAATGGAGGGGGGCTCAATAATACAGGTTTATTCTTCAACTTAGGAGGCTTTTATTGGTCTGGCAGCGAAAGTCCGAATCCCTCCACTACTGTGGATATGGCATGGTACTTTACTTTTACTGACATCTGGGGAGGGATCCAAAATGATATTGGTAAAAGTAATCCAACCCGAGTAGCTTGGGCAGTTATGGACGGAGATGTTGCTGCAGTACCAATACCTGGTGCAATATGGCTTCTTTGTTCTGGCTTAGTTGGATTAGTTGCTGTCAATCGAAGGTAAAATAACAAGAAATAGTTTATTGAGGAGACAACATGCTAAAGCGTCTAATGATTTCCTTCTTGATGATTACAATTTTTATCAGTTCAGCAAATGCTGCTCTAATCGCCCATTATGAATTTGAAGGTAATTTAGACAATTCAACCGGATATTTTGTGAATGGTGAATCTTTCGGCAGTATTGGGTACAGTACAGGTATTAATGGGCAAGCTTTATCGCTTGATGGTGATTCCTACGCTTTATTTAAAGATATGTACCTTCCAATCGGCACCGGATCAGTTAGCATGAGCGTTAATATCAGCAATTTAACTGAATTCCATAATGATGGCCTTAGTGTATATTTCTATCCAATAAAGAATAATTTCAGAACTGTTTACGCCTGCAATTTTCCAGAAGGCCACCATCATGTTGGTGACGTCACGTCAGATATTATCACAGATCAGTGGGTGAACTATACCTTCGTATACGAGAATGGCCAAGACCCTTCTACAGGTGTTGGCAAGCTATATATTGACGGAATCTTTGAAGGACAAGATACCGGATATATCAATAACCATGCAGCGCTATCAGGTGATGGAATTTTTCTTGGCAGAGAGTTTATTGGACTGATTGATGACCTTAGAATCTACGACCATGCCCTCTCACTGTTAGAGATTCAACAAATTTCATCAGTACCTATTCCCGCAGCTTTTTGGCTTCTTGGCACCGGCTTAATAGGGATAGCATCTATAAAAAAACAATGGAGGCAAAAACCTTAATAAGGAGTATATTGCCGACCCGACATGTAGAAGTTTCAAACCGATGAATAGTTGGAATTTTACGAACATCATGTCAGGTGTATAATATTTCCTTTAAGAAATTGTTCCCCACTATATCTTAAGCAGATAAACACTATTAAAACTATTACAGTATTTCTATCGTTTGGTGTGGTTTAAATGTTTCATATTCGTTTTCAAATATTTTTTCAATTTAAAAGGAGAATCAATGAATAATCATAACCTGAGTCTTCGTAAAAATTCCTCCTTTTTTCTTTTACTAATAATTCTATTTTGCTTTAGCTGCCTTTCTGGTTGCAGATTAGCAATGGATGGTATCGCGTCATCAATTCCCGCGACGCATCGATATGAAGTCATGCAAAGAGATTCTGTCATAGGTGTTGATGAACCATGGCAAATTTGCATAATTAGCCGACAGTTTAACCGCCGGGCTATGATACAAATGAGGCGAGAGTGGGGGCCTGTAATTGCCGACAAACTCAATCTGAAAGACTATGAAGTATTTCAATCACCAGAAAATATGAAAACGCCAGAAGTTAACGGGAAAAATGTATTGGTGGTCCATATCACACATTTTAAGGCTACTGATAAGGGCAGATACACGAAACTCTGGATGATATGCAATATGGCTGTATATGATGCTGGGCACCATAAAATGTGCGAAATTGAAGGGGATAGCTCTGATAGCGCTGGTTTCGGCTGGGACGCTGGACACATTATGACGAATTTGGTTATTGATATGTTCAACGATGGTTATGTTAAGGGAAACAGTCGTAGCTAAAATAGTAACCTGGCGAATATACGCCTTTTCTCATAAAGATATCAAATTTTGGTTTAACGCAACTGCGACTGCTTGAGTCCTATTTGTCGCATCGAGCTTAGTTTGAATATTGGTCACATGAAAATTAACACACCTTTCACTTATTGTTAATATTCTTGATATTTCCCATGATGTTTTCCCTTCTTTCAACCAATTTAAAACCTCGATTTCTCTTTTGGTTAAAGTGGACACAACATTTGAAGACTGCGTTACTATTTGTTTATAACAGCACGAAAACTGAGGGACCATTAGAGAAAGAATCCCCGAATTAATTTTAGATTTTGCCAACCTGTATTTTCCGAACGAAAATACAGACATGCAATTTTCTCTTTCATAGAATGAACCATAGGTATGGCCATCATTGATACCAATGTCATAGAAGGATTTATCAACCATATTTGGTTTGTCATTACCATATGTATGTAGGCAGTCTCTCCAAGATACTACTTTAGCAGATTTTAAGTATGCTTGAAGCGGGACATCAATTTCAAAATGCTTGTTTTTGAAATAGTTTTTCCAGAATTCATCCGGTATATTTAGTGATATTTGAGAATTATTTTTCGGGTCAGATAAGAACCCCGAAACATTGACAATCGTGCAAGAAATACAATCGAAATCGAATTGTTTTCCGAATGAAATTAAAATATTCGTAAAATCATCCAAACGATTGCAATGATTAAGATCATTAATTTGTTCCAAAAGAAATATAGATTCGATTTTAGACAGATATTTCAACATGCAATTTGTCCATTTCACCGTTGCCTTTTTAGAACAATGTGACCATTTTGGTAGTATATCTTTAGAAAGAGTTCACAGCTTACTAAGGCCAAAAAGATACCATTCATCACCATCACCGGCACAAGGCCAAGAAGATATGCATATATTTCGTAAAACAAGGCAGACAAAAATGAAAGGAATAGCATTGAAAAGGAAACATCATCAGCACTTTTAATCTTTAGTGTATAAATCACTTGTGGAAGGAAACAAAGCGCCAAGCACAAGCCCGCTGCATATCCAACAAGATCAGTAATCATTCACAATTTCCAATTGGAGATGGATAATTATTTGTCAAGCTCGACATCGTTCCGGCTGTTACAGGCGACCTAAAGAATCACCCAATTCCCCCCTTGTTAATGCTGGTAACCGCCAGAGCATTACCTCTGCACTGAACGCAACAATGCACAACGCCATAGGGTCCGATGACCTAATGCTATTTTTTGATTTTTTAATTCTATGCCGGCTTGGGAGGGAATATTTTTGAATGCCTGATGGTTCAGGTATTATAAAATAGCCTAAAAATCAAGATAAGGCGTAAATCAGTTGAATGGAACATTCTATATTTGGCAACGCTTCTGGACTAAACAGTCACCACCACTCCCCTCTTCCTGTATATCAATGCCGACAAAATCGTTACCAAAACAATCATGAACCCGGACAGGCCGAGGATGAGATGCGTGTTGCCATACGCCAGCATGGCAAAAGGGATGGAGAAGTTGCCCATGGAGTCCACCCCAATATTTCATGATTTTTTTTTGCCAATTTATTTTAATGAATGTGCTCAGTGTTTTAAATGAAAGTTGCGGCAAGGATGCCCATTGGCCACGCTACCTGGGGATTGCGGTTGCAGTAGTACAGCAGCGCCTCTAATGCCTTGTCAATGAACATTTCAAAAGCGTGAAATTTCCAGGTTGGCTCTTCACTCGCCCCCTTGAATCCCCGACCCCTCGAATCCTTCCAATCTCCCCCGCTCCTTAAAAGATGATCCACGATGATGACACTGGCGCCGCCCCTGCCCTTACCCGGACAAAAAGTTTACGGGTGTCACCTGACGCCGCCATTAATGTCTCCTCACAGTTTACAGCCTGGAAAAAATACTGACATCCGCCCCCTGTCATGCCGTCATTGCCCCCATTGGCCACTCCGCGCTAACACCTCGATATCCAAATCAAAATAAACTTTCCACAGTTCTTCCATTCGATATGGCATTAGCTTTGCTCTTGTCTTCATGTCGGATTCGCCCGGCTTGCCTGTGCACCCTTGGACGACCCAGCGACAGTGACTTTTCACCGCGGAGGTTCCCCATGCTCAGTTCACCTGTCAAAAAGGATTCCTGGCAACAGCGCAAGATCAAGTGGGACGAGATTGACCGCTACATGCAGGGCAGTCGGGATTTTATCGACGACCACGCCCTTTTCGAGGCCCTGGCCATCAACCCCTCCCCGGACCCGGTGCGGATCCGGGAGATCATCGCCAAGTCCCTGGCCATCGAGACTTTGACCATCGACGAGGCGGCCGATCTTCTCAATGTCAGCGATCCCGAACTGCTGGCCGAGATGGAGGCCGCGGCCGGCCGGATCAAGAAGAAGGTTTACGACAACCGAATCGTCACCTTCGCCCCGCTCTACCTGAGCAATCTTTGCGTCAACAACTGCCGCTATTGCGGCTTCCGCCGGGAGAACAAAGGCATCAAACGCCTGACCCTCTCCATGGGCGATATCCGGCGCGAGACCGAGGTGCTGTGCGGCGACATCGGGCACAAGCGGCTGATCGTGGTGTACGGCGAACACCCGGTGTCCGACATCGACTACATGGTCAACTCCATCGATACCATCTACGGCGTCACCGTGCCCACCCGCCGGGGCTGCGGCCAGATTCGGCGGGTCAACGTCAACGCCGCCCCCCTTTGCATCGAAGACATGAAACGGCTGCACGCCGTGGGCATCGGCACCTTTCAGGTTTTCCAGGAGACCTACCACCATGCCACCTACGCCCGCATGCACCCCAAAAACACCATCAAGGGCAATTACCAGTGGCGGCTTTACTGTATGCACCGGGCCTACGAGGCCGGAGTGGACGATTTCGGGATCGGGGCCCTGTTCGGCCTGGCCGACTGGCGCTTCGAGGTCCTGGGCCTGCTGGCCCACGCCCACGAACTGGAACGGGCCGTGGGCATCGGGCCCCATACCATCTCTTTTCCGCGTCTGGAGCCGGCCGAGAACACGCCCTTCATCCAGGATACCCGCCTGCGGGTGGCGGAGGCGGATTTTCGCAAGGCCATTACCGTGCTGCGCCTGGCCGTGCCCTACACGGGCATGATTCTCACGGCCCGGGAAAGTGCGGAAACCCGGCGGAAGCTTTTGCCCCTGGGGATCACCCAGGTGGATGCCTCCAGCCGCATCGGCGTGGGGGCCTACGCCAACGGGGAAGCGGATGTCCAGGACAACCGTCAGCAGTTCCTGCTGGGAGACACCCGCAGCCTGGACGCGGTGATTCGCCAACTGGCCGAGATGGGCACCATCACCTCCTTTTGCACGGCCGGCTACCGCTGCGGCCGCACGGGCAAGCGGATCATGGACCTGCTGCGCAGCGGCAAGGAAGGCCGCTTCTGCAAGCTCAACGCCGTGCTGACCTATCGGGAATGGATCGACGACTTTGCCACGCCCGAGACGGCCGCGGCAGCCGAGCCCGTGATCCAGAGCGAAATCGCGGCCATCGGCCGCGAGCAGCCCGAGGTGCTGCGCCTGTTCATGGATTACTATCGGCGAATTCAAGCCGGCGAGCGGGACCTCTACTTCTAAAGACTTCGAAAACGGCCGGAGCGCGGCATCGCCCCGGCCGGCAACTGTGGAAAACGCGATGCCCCTGCCCCTTGCCATACCGGATGCCATGCCGAAATCCGCCCTGTCCCCCGGGCAGATCCGCTCCCTGCTGGAGCTGACGGACCCCGAAGGCGTGGCGGCCCTCCGCCGGGAAGCCCGGCAGGCGGCCAATCTGCACTGTGGCCACACGGTCTTTTTCCGCGGGATTATCGAATTTTCCAATGTCTGCAACTGCGACTGCTATTATTGCGGTATCCGGCGGAGCAACCGGAAACTGACACGCTACCAGCTCACCCGGGCGGAGATCCTGCGCCAGGCGGTCTGGTGCGCCCGCCAGGGATTCGGCTCGGTGATCCTCCAGTCGGGGGAGCGCCGTGACCGATCGTTTGTCAATTTTGTAACCACCGCGGTGCAGGCCATCAAGCAGGCCACCCGCTCGCCCCTCCTGCCCGACGGGCTGGGTATCACCCTGTGCGTGGGCGAACAGTCCCGCGAGGCCTATCAACGTTTTTTTGACGCCGGATGCCACCGCTATCTTCTTCGCATCGAAACGAGATCACCGACCTTGTTCAAGCGGTGGCATCCGGCCGATCAAACCCTGGAAAATCGTCTGAACTGCCTCACCCACCTGCGGTCCATCGGCTACCAGGTCGGCACGGGCGTCATGATCGGAGCCCCATGGCAAACCACCGCCGACCTGGCAGCCGATATTGCCTGGTTCCGGGAACAGGACGTGGACATGATCGGCATGGGGCCCTACATCCCCCATCACGCGGCACCCCTGGCGGCCTGCGCCGTGGACCCGCCGGCGGCAAGGCTTGAGCGGGCCCTCACCATGATTGCCGTCGTCCGCCTGGTGCTGCGGGATGTGAACATCGCCGCCACCACGGCTCTGCAGGCCCTGGCCCCCCTGGGCCGGGAGCAGGGCCTGGCCTGCGGCGCCAATGTCATCATGCCCCAGGTGACATCCCCCGGCTGCCGGAAAGACTACACCCTGTATGACACCAAACCCTGCGAAGATGAAACGGAAACCGGCTTTCGGAAGGCCCTCGCAGGGCGCATCCGGGGGATGGGTCTCATGGTGGGATACAACCGCTGGGGGGATGCCCCCCACGTAAGAATTCGACAAGCCCGGCGGGAGGGCGCCGCCTGACAACTGCATAGGACCCAAGCGAGCAAGGAGAACCCCATGGCAAAAGTAATTTTCGGCGTGTGGGACGGTACCGTCATCGACAACAGGAAACGGAAGATTTTCGAAATCGAAGAAGACCCCGCCTTCCAGGAATTCGACGAATTCAACCCCGGCAACCCCATCAAGGCCTTCCTGGGCGGCCACGGGTTCTTCATATTTGAGAAGGGTGTTCACCTGCTGGATGCCTGCCGGCAATACATGGAGCGGGTCGCCCGGGAATCCTGCGGCAAATGCACCCCCTGCCGGGTGGGCACCCAGATCATCGCCTCCAAACTAAGCGACCTGACCAACGGCAACCGGGACGCCGGGGTCCTGGAGGAAGTGGCCGCCATTGCCGAACACATCCGCAGCACCTCCCTGTGCGGCCTGGGCCAGACCGCGCCCGTGGCCCTGCTGGAAATGATCCGGTACATGCGCCCGGAGCTGGAGGCTGAAATCGCCGCCGGCAACAGTCACCCGCCCCAGCCCTGCACCACCTACGTGACGGCCCCCTGCATCGAGGCCTGCCCCTCCAAGGTGGACGTGCCCCGCTACATCGATTTCATCAAGGACGGCAAATTCGCCCACTCCCTGGGGGTCATCCTGCAAAAATATCCCATGGCCGCCACCTGCGGCCGGGTCTGTGTGCGCTTCTGCGAAATGGCCTGCCGCCGCACCCAGGTGGACGAAGCCGTGGGTATCAAGGTCCTCAAGCGGTTCGTGGCCGACCGGGAGAAGTACATCACCAATGAATGGTTCCGCAGCTACCCCATGGCGGAGAAGAAGTCCGACGACCTGAAGGTGGCGGTCATCGGCACCGGCCCGGCCAGTATCTCGGCGGCCTATCACCTTCTGCTCAGGGGGTACCCGGTGGATGTGTACGAGGCCAAAACCGTGCCCGGCGGCATGGCGGCCACGGGCATCCCCAACTACCGCCTGCCCAAGGATGTACTGCGCAACGAAATCAGCATCATCGAGACCCTGGGCGGACGCATTCTCTACGACCGCCGCCTGGGCAAGACCATCACCCTGAAAAGCCTCCTCAACGACGGCTACCAGGCCGTTTTCCTGGGCGTGGGCGCCCACAAGGGCAAAATGCTGGGCATCGCCGGTGAAGACGCCGGCCTGCAGGGCTACCGGTTCGGGGTGAACATGCTGCTGCACATCAACCACGACTATGTCAACCGCGGTATCCCCATGGACCTGGGAAAGAAAATGATCGTGGTGGGCGGCGGCAACGTGGCCATGGACTGCGCCCGTTCGGCCCTGCGTATGGGTGTCGGGGAGGTGCACCTGCTCTATCGGCGCTCCCGCAACGAGATGCCGGCCGACAGCGAAGAAGTGGAAGCCGCCGAAAAGGAGGGGATCATCTTCCACTACCTGACCCACCCGGTGCGCATCCTGAGTGCCGACGGACGGGTCACCGGGGTCGAGGCCACACGCATGGAACTGGGGGAGATGGATACCAGCGGACGCCGCAGCGTCTTTCCCGTGGACGGATCCGAGTTCGTCCTGGAGGCGGACAGCATCGTTCCGGCCATCGGCCAGCAGGTGGACCACAGTTTCACCACCCCGAACGAAGGCCTCACCTTCAGCAAAAACGGGCTGATCGAAGTGAACCCGGACAGCCTGATGACCGGCCGCAAGGGCATTTTTGCCGGGGGCGACTGCGTCACCGGGCCGGCCACCCTGGTCCAGGCCATGGCCCAGGGGCACAAGGCCGCCCGCTGCATGGACGACTATCTGACCCTGGGCCGGGTACGCTTTGCCCCGGACGAGCGCATGAGCAGCCTGGTGCAGGCCATCCAGCCCATGATTTCCAAGGGCGTCTCTATCCCCATCCGCCACGAATACCGGGTCAAGGTCCGGGAGTTGGACCCCCAGGTGCGCAAACGGATGTTCGAGGAGGTAGAAAAACCCATCTCGGTGGAAGAGGCCTACCACGAGGCGGAACGTTGCATGCGGTGCTACCGGGTCTATTCGGTGATTACCGAACAATAGCCGGGGGCACATTCCTCCTCGGCGGGGAACCGGCACAATATGAAGGAGAATCCTGATGATCGGTACCATCAATGGCAAACCAGTGGAATTCAGTGCAAATGAAACCATCCTTCAGGTGGCCAAACGCTACGGCCATTTCATACCAACCCTGTGCGAGATGGCGGATCTCGATCACGCCCCCGGCACCTGCCGGGTCTGCCTGGTGGAGATCGAGCGCCGTAAGGGGGCGCCGCGGCAGCTGGTCACCTCCTGCAACACCCCCATGGAAGAAGGCATGGCCGTGCTGACACGCACCCCGGCCCTGCGCGAGCAGCAGCGCCTCCAGGTGGAACTGCTCCTGGCCGACCACAACCAGGACTGCGCCGTCTGCATCCGCCACGGCAATTGCGAGCTCCAGGACGTGGCCCAATTCGTGGGACTGCGGCAGTCCCGCTACCACTATCCCCATTTCTACAAACAGCGCACCCGCGACGAATCATCCCGGGCCATCGTGCGCGACATGAGCAAGTGCATCCGCTGCCTGCGGTGCGTCAAGGTGTGCCGGGAAATCCAGGGCACGGATGCCCTGGTGATTACGGAAAAGGGGCTGGCCACCGAAATCAGTGTGCGTGACAACCTGCCCCTCGGGAATTCGGACTGCGTGGCCTGCGGCCAGTGCATCCTGGTATGCCCGGTGGGAGCCCTGGCCGAACGGGACGACACCGAACAGGTGATCGACTATCTCTACGACCCGCGCATCACCACCGTGTTCCAGTTCGCCCCGGCCGTCCGGGTGGCTTTAGGGGAATCCTTCCGCATGCCCGCCGGCGCCAATGTCGAAGGCCAGATTGTGACCGCCCTGAAGCACCTGGGGGCCGACGTGGTGCTGGACACCAACTTTACCGCCGACCTGGTGATCATGGAGGAGGGCACCGAACTGCTGCGGCGCATGGAGCCGGGAGGACGGCTGCCCATGTTTACCTCCTGCTGCCCCGCCTGGGTCACCTTTGCCGAGAAGAACTACCCGGAGATCCTGCCCCACATCTCCACCACCCGCTCCCCCCAGCAGTGTTTTGGCGCCATGGCCAAAACCTACCTGGCCGACGGCATGGGCATCGACGCCAAAACCATGCGGGTGGTGTCCATCATGCCCTGTACGGCCAAAAAGGAAGAGGCCCATCGGCCGGAATTCATCCATGAGGGCCACCCGGATGTGGACGTGGTGCTGACCACCCGTGAGTTCGCCCGGCTCCTGAAGCGGGAGGGGATCGACCTTGCCGGCCTGGAACCGTCCGCCTACGACAACCCGCTGATGGGTGACTACTCCGGCGCGGCCGCCATTTTCGGCACCACCGGCGGCGTAATGGAAGCCGCTCTGCGCACGGTCTACAAAGTGGTCACCGGGGACGAACTGGCCGCCATCGAATTCCAGGAGGTGCGCGGCAACGCGCTCGTGCGCGAGGCCGAAGTGGATCTGAACAATGGCACGCCCCCGGTCAGGGTCGCCGTGGCCCACAGCCTGAAGGCGGCCCGGCAGATGGCCGAGATGGTCCTCCAGGGCAAGGCCCCCTACCAGTTTATCGAAATCATGGCCTGCCCCGGCGGATGCATGGGCGGCGGCGGACAACCCCGCAGCAAAAAAGCCTACCAGACCAACCGGGTGGAACGCCAAAATGCGCTTTATACCATCGACCGGGAGCGCCAAGTGCGCCAGTCCCACAACAATCCGCTGATCAACAAACTCTACGACGAATTTCTGGAGGAACCCAATTCCCACAAAGCCCATGACCTGCTCCACACCACTTATCGGGCACGTCAACGCACTATCCGGCACACCATGAAAGAAATCTGGCAGGAAATCGAGGCCCGCTGATGGCCGGGACCTTTTGCAGCGTGTCTGGAGGAGGCGATGAATCCCCAGGTGATTCAAAACCCAACGGCCCCGCCCCGGCGAGGGCCCGCATCGCTTTCCGGCAAGACCGGTACCCCCTTTGCGTGAGACGGCATGTGATGACCGAACACCATTATCGAACCGAACGGAATCCCGTGGGTTCCGTTGAAATCCCTGACACGGCCCTGTTCGGCATCCATGCCTGTCGCGCCCGGGGAAATTTCCCCGGCACCGATAAAACGTTTGGGGGACAATTCGCCGGAGGTAAAAAACGGATATGACCAGAGGGCGGGAAGCACGACCGCACATTGGAATCTTCGGGCGCACCAACGTGGGGAAGAGTTCTTTTATCAACACCATCACCGGCCAGGACATTTCCATTGTCAGCGACCTGGCGGGGACCACCACCGATCCGGTCAAAAAAAGCGTTGAACTGCTCGGCATCGGTCCGGTCGTGCTGGTGGACACGGCCGGCTTTGACGACCGCTCGCCCCTGGGCAAGCGCCGCATCAAACGCACCCGGGAGGTCTTCGACATCATCGACGTTGCCATCCTGCTGATCACGGACAACCGCCTGTCCGATACAGACCGGCATCTGATGGCGGCCTTTCAATCCGAAGCCGTCCCCTTCCTGATCGTCCACAACAAAAGCGACGTGATCCCGTGGGAGCACGACGCCGCCCGGATACCGGCCGACGTCGGAGTGGTGGACTTCTCAAGCATATCCGGCCAGGATCCACGGCCGGTCTTGCGGGCCCTGGAAGACATCGTTCCGGCGTCGGCCTTTAAAAAGCAGACCCTTATTGGGGATCTGCTTTCCGGCGGCGACATCGTGCTGATGATCGTCCCCATCGACCTGGAAGCTCCCGAAGGGCGGTTGATCCTGCCCCAGGTGCAGGCCATTCGCGACATCCTTGACAACGACGCGGTGGCGATCACCCTGAAGGAGGGTGAAGTGGCGGCCTTCCTGAAGAAAACCGGTATCCGGCCCCAACTGGTCATAACGGACAGCAGTATTTTCCGGGAAGCCGATGCCGTGATTCCGAAGGATATTCCCCTCACCGGCTTCAGTGTGGTGCTGGCGCGCTTCAAGGGGGATTTCGAGGCCTATCTGGCGGGTACCCCCCAAATCGCGGACCTGCAGGACGGCGATCGGATCCTGATGCTGGAGTCGTGTTCCCACCAAACGTCCTGCGAAGACATCGGCCGGGTTAAAATCCCCCGCTGGATTTCCCGCTTTACCGGCAAACGCCTGCACTTCGAAGTGGTGGCAGGCCTGGACACTCTGCCGCAAGCCATCACCGATTATGCCCTGGTGGTGCAATGCGGCGGCTGCATGATCACCCCGCGGCAGGTGCGCAACCGCCTCAAACCGGCCATCCAGGCCGGTATCCCCGTCAGCAATTACGGCATGGCCATTGCCTATGTGCAGGGTGTCTACGACCGGGCCGTGGCACCTTTTATGAAAAAGCGCCAAGCTCAAAGCGTCAAGCTGAAAGGGTGACGCTTCGCGTCGACATCGAAATACAGAATGCGACCCGTGCGGCAGGCGCTATTTTCATGAATGATGAACCCGAACATTGTATGCCAATTTTCATGCGTTTGCGTTTCGAAAAAATCGCCTATTTGATAAAAATCATTTTTAAAAATGACCAATGAAAAACAAAAAAATCGATAAAAAATAGCCAATGAGAGTTGCAATTTGATTGTTTTATCGTTATTTAGCGGGCGGCACTTTTGAATTTAATTTTTATTATTTGTTGACGTTTAAGGAGAAACAAAAATGCCCAAGAAAAAAACAATCGATGCCAAAAAATTGATCAAAATGGTCAAAGATGAAACCCCCCAACCGGAAATCATGAAGGCGTTTGGTTTCAAAACCTCGACCCAATTGAAAACCGCCTACATGAGCGCCCTGATCGAAGAAGGTGCGGTGCCCGCCATTAAAAGCGGCCGCAGCGCAGCCAAGCAGGCCAATTCAAACGAGGTCAACGTGGGCAAACGCGGCAGCATCATCATTCCCAAGGGGCTTGTGGAGGAACTGGGATTCGTTGAAAACGACCGCTTCCTGGTCCGTAAAACCAAAGCGGGAATTTCGTTGAAAAGGCTTTATTAATACGTCCCGCGCACAACATTTCCATGACGTTCACAGGCGAAGCCATACGTGGCTTCGCCTTTTTTTAATACAATACCTGAAGTGGCCGTGATAGATCACACCCCACAGGCATTGACGCCATCACCCAAACGCATCTTCGGGGGTTTCCAAAGCGGCACCGTTGGTTTTCAAAACGGTTTCCATCTTCCCCAGGGTTATGGGAAGAATGGCATTCGTGAAAAATTCCACACTTTTCAACTGGCCCTGATAGAAAGCCGAATCCTTTTTCGGGAGTTTCTTTTCCAGCTTGCGGGCAGCTATCGTCGCACGCCACAGGAGCATCCAGGCCATGATCACGTCACCGGTAACCTCCATGAAAGGGGATGCGAAACAAAAGGCATTCAGGACCCGGTCCGAAAAGGCGGTCGTACCGATGTGGATGGCAGCTTCTCCGAGCTTATCCACCGCCGTTTCAACCCTGGCGGCATCATCTTCCAGACCGGCTGTTTCCCTGGCCATGGCAATGGATTTCTGCATCTCGCCGATAAGGTCCAAGAAAGATCGTCCCTTGTCCATGCCCAGCTTTCTTCCCAGGAGATCCATGGCCTGGATACCGTTGGTGCCCTCGAAGATCATGGTCAAGCGGCAATCACGGACCAGCTGCTCCAGGGGGTACTCGCTTATGTAGCCATAGCCCCCATAGACCTGGAGTGCGTGGTTGCAGACCTCAAAGGCCCGGTCGGTCACATAGCCTTTGGCGATGGGTATGAGAAGGTCGACAAGGCCCTGGTATTTCCTTTTTGCATCCGCATCCTCCAAGGTCGCCACCTTGTCGCTGCATAGCCCCACATAATAAAGGAGGCTTCGCATGCCCTCGATGTATACCTTCATGGTCATGAGCTGACGGCGCACATCCGGATGCTGGACAATGGGGACGGATGGCGCGGTGGCGTCCATTATCCGGAGAAGATGCTTCCCCTGGATGCGTTCCTTGGCATAATTTGCGGCATACAAATAGGCTGCGCTCGCATAATTGAAACCGCCCATTCCCACCAGGAGGCGGGCCGAATTCATCGCCACGAACATGGCGCGCATACCTTTGTTCTCTTCGCCGACAAGCGTTCCCCGACACTTTCCATTTCCCCCGAGAACAAGGGAGCAGGTCGCACTCCCGTGGGTGCCCATCTTGTGCTCGATTCCCGTGCAGACGACATCGTTGAAATCCCCCAGGCTTCCATCGTCATGGACCCATATTTTGGGAACTAGAAACAGCGAAATACCTTTGGTTCCGTCCGGCGCGCCTTCAATGCGGGCCAGGACGGTATGCACGATGTTGGCGGCCAGGTCGGCTTCCCCCCCGGAAATGAATATCTTGGTACCGGCCAGGGAATAGGTGCCGTCATGATTCGCAACCGCACGCGTGGTGATAGCGCCGACATCCGACCCGGCTTCGGGCTCGGTGAGCAGCATGGTGCCGGTCCATTCCCCTGTATACAGTTTCTTGAGAAAGAGTTTTTTCTGCTGCTTGGTACCGTAGGCGTTCAGAACGAGTCCGGCCCAATAGGTCAGCCAGGCGTACCCCACGAATGCGGGGTTGGCACCTGACAGGTAGTCATAGGCCGCAAGGGAGACAATGACGGGCATCCCCTGCCCCCCCCACGCAAGGCTTTCGGTCATCGCCACCCACCCGGCATCCTTAAAAAGCGCCCATGGCTTGTGGTATGATTCCGGAACGCTCACCTTGCCATCCTTGAAGATGCACCCCTCCTGATCGCCTTCTTGATAGGTGGGAAGGATTTCCTTAATGGCAAGGTTGCGCGCCTCGGTAACGATCATGTCGATGGTTTTCCCGGTGAACTCGGCATACAGCTCATGCCGGCTCAGTTCTCCCGCCTTGAACTGCTCATGCAGGACAAAGTCCACGTCTTTTCGATCCGCAATTAATTGTGCCATTTTCACAATCGCCTTTTAAGGGGGTAAAATGGAGACTGTTTACTTGCTGTCCCGCACGGGTAAAACACTGCTGCTGCCTGAGTAGGACTGGCGGAGCCAGAATTCGTGACCATGGGTGAAATTGAAACGCGCCGATTCTGAGCCGCGTGTTTCGGACGCCCAGCAGGTCTCGGCCGATGTATCGATATATTTCGTCATGTGATAACCACGCTTGTTCGTGGCTTCCGGGTCATACAGACTGGCAAGTTCAGCCAATGTCGGCATGCGCCAGTCGGTGTGGCCGCCCCCATTGAAGCTTTGACAATAATTACGGGCGTTCTTCCAGTTGATGAGGCTGCCACTATCCCTGGCGGCCCACATCAAACCGGTTTGGGTGTCAGTCACGGTGCCATCACCGTTGTCCACATAACGGTCCCCGGCCACGGCCGTCATGTGGATTAGACCGAGAAGGGCAACCATCGCTAACGCCAAAAGTGTTTTTTGAGGCCGCTTAAAACTTCGGGGAGTTTTCATGTCCATCCCTCCTTTGTTGTAATGCGCGCCAATGGTTAGCCCGTATATTTCATGAAATTTTTTCTAAACGCGTGAAATATACGGGTTATGTTCCAAACCCTTCGGGCAACACATCGCTCCGGCCATTTCCTTCAACAGCCTTTCGCTTTTAACAACGTGTCAATACAGATGGATTCTGCGGATGAGAGCGTATCGCGCTGGAGCGGATGAAATTGCGACAAGCAAAGGAGAAGCAGCGTTTCAGGCGGGAAGTGTTTTTCAATCAGACCGTTACGATTCGGTCCTGGGATTTGAATGGGTTGCATCCGCTATCTTAAAAGCGCAAGCTATTGAACGTCTTATTTTAAAATAATGATTTCATTTTACAGGCGCGTCAAGGCCTCACCCGAAAATGTGGTATTACGAAAGGTAGCACCAGAGACCGCATCGCCTTGAAAATACAAACCCGGCCCGGTACCCGGATGGACTTCCCGTGGCGATTATGGTATGCGCCTGTCAAACAACATACAACCTAAGGAATTCAAATGATTGCTTATTTCAATGGCAAGTTTATGCCCAGGGACGAGATCGCCATCTCCCCCAACGACCGCGGTTTCCTGTTCGCGGACGGTCTTTACGAAGTCATTCGCAGCTACCAGGGGCGTCTGTTCCAGTTGGACGCCCACCTGGCCCGCCTGGCACGCGGCGCCGAACACCTGAGATTCAGCCGCAATGGCTACGGCGACCTGAGCAAAATATGCGAGCGGCTGGTCACGGAAAACGACCTGACCGACGCCGACGCGCTCATCTATATCCAGGTGACCCGGGGCGTGCCGCCCACCCGCCTTCATTATTTCCCGGATGCCGAAACACCGCTGACCGTTTACGCTACGGCCCAGCCCTTTACGCCGGATCCGGACATCCCGCAGAAAGGCCTTACCGTCACCCTCGTCCCGGACCAGCGCTGGGCACGCTGCGATATTAAAACCGTCGGCCTCACCGCCAATGTCCTGGCCGTCCAGCAGGCTCGGGAAATGGGGGCGGCGGAAGCCCTGCTCGTCCGGGACGGCTGCATCATGGAAGGCGCCAAGAGCAGTTTCCTGGTCGTTTCCCGGGGTACGGTCATCGCCCCGCCGCTGACCAACTACATCCTGGGCAGCATCACCCGCCAGGTGGTGGAAACCCTGTGCCGGGAGGAAAACATCCCCTTCGCGGCCCGCCCCATCTACCAGGATCGCCTGGCAGAGGCCGACGAACTCTTGCAGGCCGGCACGACCTTCGAAGTGGCGCCGGTGGTCAAGGTGCTGGGCGTCGACCGCGAATGGCCCGCCGGACCGGTCACCCGCAAGCTCCAGGAGGCCTTCAAAAATAAACGCTTCACCATTCGCTGCGCATGAGGCACGAAGAAAAAAAAGCGCCAAGCTTGTATGAAAAAGGGCCAAGCTCAAAGCTCAAAGCTGAAAGAAACGGCCACCGCCGCCAATCGTCCTTCTTCGCAACTTTCCGTTTCAGCTTTGGGCTTGGTTCGTTAACCTTATTTTCCCCCAATTTCCTATTCCCTGATTTTCTGAATTCCCTTTCACCTTAGAGCTTTGAGCTTGACGCTTCTTGGCCCCTCTTTTCTCTGTTTTTCGATTAAACCCCTGAATCGTTCTTGACAGGATGAACCCCGTTCGCATACAAACAATGCGCCCCGGGCCCAGACGCCTGAAGCCTGACGCCAGGGGTATCGACCAACCGTTGCGCGGGGCAAGTTCCGGCCGAATACAGCGGACATCCGGTCCGGGAGGCGCCTCTTTCGAAAACCCAAGGGGAGGAGCACCTATGCAATTTGTGGATTTTCAGAACACGCACGCCATGCTGCTGGCCACTGTCGACCGCCACCGGGATCAAGCCGCCTACCGCTGGTTCACAGCCCCCGGTCAGACCGAATCCGTTACCTGGGGAGAATTCTACGACCAGGTCCGCCAGGTGGGTAAAAGCCTCATGGCCCTCGGCGTGGAGAAGGGCGACAAAGTCAACATCATCAGCTATTCCTGCTACCAATGGATTCTGGCCGACATGGGCATCAACAGCGCCGGAGCCGCCACGGTGGGCATCTACCAGTCGAACCTTCCCAAGGACTGCCAGTACATCATCGACCACTCGGACGCAGTGGTGGTCTTCGTTCAGGACAACGTGCAGCTCGACAAGGTTATGGAAATCCGTGCCCAGATTCCTGACGTGCGCAAGGTGGTCCTTTTTAATGGCGAGGCGCCGGACGACGATTGGGCCATCAGTTTTGAGGATTTTATGGCCCTGGGCAAGGATGTGTCGGACAAGGATTTAGACGAGCGGGCCCGGTCCATGACCCCCCAGGATGCGGCCGGCATCGTCTACACATCCGGGACGACCGGCGTTCCCAAGGGCGCCGTCCTGACCCACGACAACATCACTTTCACGGCCCAGTCGGTCAAGGGCAGCACGACCATAAAGGACGGCGACGAGGTCTTCCTTTTCCTGCCCCTGGCCCATGTCTTTGCCCGCACCTGCGCCTACGCAACCCTGCTGGTGGGCTGCCCGACAACGTTCACCCGCAGCATGGAAACCGTGGTGGAGGACATGCAGGCCACGCGCCCGCACTGGTTCGCCAGCGTCCCGCGCATCTACGAAAAAGTTTACTCCAAAGTCATCAGCGGCGCGGAAGCCAAAGGCGGCGCCGCCCTCAAGATTTTCCAATGGGCCCGGGCCGTGGGGGAACAGGTCGGCGACCTCAAGCTGGCCAAAAAACCGGTACCCTTCGCCCTGGGGCTGAAATACGCCCTGGCCAACAAGCTGGTGTTTTCAAAGGTCCAGGCCGCCCTCGGGGGCCGGGTGCGCTGGTGCATCAGCGGGGCCGCGCCCCTCAACCCGGACATCGGCAAATTTTTCCATGCCGCCGGCGTTCTCATCGTCGAAGGCATCGGCATGACCGAGGACACCTCCTTCAGCCACCTCAACCGCTACGACAACTACCGCTTTGGCTGGGTGGGTCAGCCCGGACCCGGCATCGAACAGAAAACCGGCGATGACGGCGAAGTAATGATCCGGGGGCGCAACGTCATGAAGGAATACTACAAGATGCCCGAAGAGACGGCGGCCAACATCACCGAAGACGGCTGGCTGCTGACGGGCGACATCGGCGAAATCGACAACGAGGAATTTCTCCGCATCACCGGCCGCAAGAAAGAGCTGATCATTACGGCCGGCGGCAAAAACATCGCCCCGGCCGCCATCGAGGGTGTCATCGCCACCTCCAAATACATCAACCAGGTCTTTGTCATCGGGGACCGGCGTAAATTCCTTTCGGCCCTCATCACCCTGGACGAGGAAAACATCACGGCCTGGGCCGGGGAGCAGGGTATTGCCTTCAAGAGCGTTGACGAACTGACCACCAACGAACAGGTCCAGAAGCTGATCGAAGACGAAGTGGCCGCCAAAAACGGCCAGTTTGCCAGTTTCGAGAGCGTTAAAAAGGTGACCGTCGTGCCGGAATTCACCATCGCCAACGGCCTGATCACCCCCACCCTCAAGGTCAAGAAAAACGTGGTGGCGACACAGTACGAAGACACCATCAACAGCATGTACCCGGTGGATTAACTGGAGACCGGCACAATCGTAATCACCGAAGCCGGAGGCGGTCTATGCCTCCGGCTTTCGAATATTGACGGTTCCAGGATCCCAGGGGCCTGGGGTTCAAGTGAACGTAACATCGACATGGATAGCTTACCGGCTTCGATCCAAGGGCTGGCAGCGGACTTTTGCCTCTCTATTTTCACACGCCCCCTTGGCTTCTTGGCCCCTTGAATCCTGCCGTTATTGACCATTGCCCCTTCCTTCCTTGAATCCCGGCATTTTCCCACCCCTATCGGTACCAACCAGCGCATTAATCCAATATGCCTCAAAATTCCCAAACCTTACGCTAACGTTAACGTTAGGTGTTGACGACCGCCCTTTTCCGAGCTAAACTCGCCACATCTCACTGATAATAATAAACTATCCTGGCAGCGGCATATCAGGCACTTACAGGACTCTGGAGGATCGCCAACTCATGTTGAAACGGATCGGATTGATTTGCGACAGTACCGCGGATTTTCCCAAGGGGCTGGAAGAAGAACTCGGGCTGCATATTCTGCCCGTCCATATTATGGTGGACGGCCAGGACCATCTCCACGGCCGGACCATCAGTAACCGGGAAGTCGTCGAGGCCCTTCGCAAAAAAAAGGAAGTCTTCACCAAACCTTTCTTTCCCCACGAATGCGCCGACTTTTTTGAAAGCCTCCTGGAACAATACGATCGGGTGGTTTCCTTCCACCTCTCGACCGAACTTTCGGGCAACTACAACAGCGCCATCGCCGCCCTGAATCTCATGTTCGAGGATGAAGCCCAGCGCATCAAGGTCATGGATTTGCGGGGGGTCAGCGTCAGCCTGGGCCTGGTGGTCAAGAAAGCCGTTGAACTGCTGCACGAAGACGACAACGTTGACACCCTGGATGCCCGCCTCCAGCCTTATCTCCGGGACCTGTTCATGGGGTTTACCGTACAGGATCTCAACTGGCTCAAAAAAGGCGGCCGGGTGAGCGCTTTTGCCGCTTTCGTGGGCGGCATGCTGGACATCAAACCCATCATCCGGCTGGAAAATGCCCAGCTCATCCCCAAGGATCGCATGCGGGGCAAGAAACCGGCCCTGAAACGCCTGGTGGACATGGCCGAAACCCAGTACCGCAAGCTGGACGGCAACTGCGACGTCTGGGTGGCCTATAACGACAACCTGGACGAAGCCATGGTGACCCGGGACCGCCTGGCAAACCGCCTGGCGCGCCGGGCCGAAGACATCCACCTGGCCGAAGTCGGCGCCACCATATCGGTGCATACCGGCCCCGGCGCGGTCTGCATCGCCATGTCGCCAAGGGTGATGCATTATCCGAACTTTGCCTGAGATAGTTGGCGGTTTCGTAAAACGATAAAAAGCGGCTGGACGTCCCCGTCCAACCGCTTTTTAGGTTGGAAGCCATCTCAAAATTAGGGTTTTCGTTCGAGATACGGCGTGGCCGAGAATTCCCGTAAAGCGGGACTTCCCATCTGCTCGATTCTTCAGCGGTGGGTGCAACCCGCATAGGCGCCCCGAAGGAAGTGCCCTTGGGGTACATACTGTAGTATGTCGAGGACTTGAGACGAGGGCACAACGCGGATATCGGGCGAAAAAACTTTTTTGAGATAGCTGATCGTCTTATTCGTTGTCAGGCACTGCAGCCGCAGCGACACTGGGCAGATTTCATGCGACAGACCGATTCGTGCTCCCGGCTGCGCATACAGTCTTTGTAGTCCGTATCGCATTTGATGCTGCAGGCATTTTTGCTGGATTTATCCGCCATGGCATCCCCGCTTTCCCGCGCCTTAGGCGCGCGCTTATCCGATTGATATACATGGCCCGATCAAACCGCCACGGACCGATTCAGACTTCATCTTAATCATCCCCCTGCCCTGATACAAGTGCACTTTTCTGGGAAACCACGGTGGGGGTTTCGGTAACAGATATCATTCACAATAGCAAAACGGATTTGAAATTCGCTCCATAGAACAACGGTATGAGCTAAGCTCATGTCTTAGCGGAGGACACTTAAAAACGCAGTTAAGCCGATGTTTTTTCACTTTGTCCCGCACCGACGACGCGCAGGGAAGCCCCTTAGGGGCTGCGGGACACAGGCGTCTGAAGCCTGTCACGCCGTTACCAGCAAAGGCGTGATTGGTTCGTTTTCTTGACGGTCTCGTAAAAAGTATTTTATCTGTCATTCCGGACTTGATCCGGAATCTCTAACCTTCTGTTATCAATAGATTCCGGCTTTCGCCGGAATGACGTTCAAGCGGGAAATGGTATTTTTTACGGTTCCATCTTTTCTTCCATGTGGAAGAAAATGAACGCTGGGGAAAGTAAGAACAGTTGCCGAAAATACAAACTTTTCCTGTATTGGGCGACAGATATAGGAATTTAGGTCAAAGACGAAATTGGGCGTTTGACAAAACCGTCATTCCTGCTTGCGGCTGAAATACAAATTGGCCACCGCGGCCAGTGACGTCCCCACGATCAGCAGGAAGGAGATGGCGTTGATGACGGGCGTGCTGCCGTCGCGCACCTGGAGGTAAAGATTGATGGGCAGGGTTGTTTCCGAGCCGGTCAGAAAAAGGGTCGTGTTGAAGTTCTCGAAGGACATCAGGAACGCCACGGCCGCCGCCCCGACGATGGCCGGCCGCAGGAACTTCAGGGTGATGTGCCAGATGGCTTCGAAGCGGTTGGCGCCCAGGTTCAGCGCCGCCTCCTCCAGGGTGCGGTCGAACTTGCGCAGCCGGGCGGAGACCACCAGGGTCACCAGGGTGGCGATGAAGGAAAACTGCCCCAGCACCACCAGCCAGAACCCGGGGCGGAACAGGGGCACATCCAGACCCCAGCGGGTTTCGCAATACAGCCCCAGGGTGTTGGAGAAAAGCAGGATGGAAATCCCCAGGATTACCCCCGGGATGACCAGGGGGGACAGCATGAGGAAATAGAGTGCCGGTTTGAAGGGGAATTCCTCCTGCTCGAAGAGAAAAGCCGCGCAGGTCCCCACCGTGACGGAAAGAATGGTCACAAAAAAAGCCACCTGGGCGCTGACCCAAATGCTCTCCAGGTTCATGCGGTCGTGGAAGATGCCCACCCGGTGGGGCAGGTCTGCAGTGAACCATTCCAGGGTAAACCCCTTCCAGGGCAGGGCCGGAAACTGGGAGTCGTTGAATGCCAGGACGCAGGTCACCACTAGGGGCGCGAAAAGGAAGGTGAAGTAGAGCCCCATGTAGAGCTTATAGCTGTAAAGGTAGCGGCGACTGTTGGGCAGGGATCGGATCATTGCACCACCCGGCTGAGTTTCTGACGGGTGAGTTTCAAACCCACCCATATCACGAGGGAGGAAAGGACCAGGAGCAGAAAACCGAAGGCCGAGCCCTGGTTCCAGTTGAAGCTGGCAATAAACTGATTGTAGATCTGCTCGGTAAACCACAGGGAGTTCTTGCCACCCATGAGATTGGGGGTGAGGTAGTTGCCCAGGGTCAGCATGAACACCACGATGGACCCGGAAACGATGCCGGGCATGGCATGGGGGATCACGATGCGAAAAAGAATGGTCCCCATGTTGGCCCCCAAATCGTAAGCCGCCTCGATCAGGCTGTCGTCCAGGCTCTCCAGCACCGACACGAGGGGTACCGCCATGAAGAGCATGGACGTGTAGACCAGCCCCATGACCATGGTCACATCGTTGTAAAGCATCTCGATGGGCTGGGTCAGGATCCCCAGGCGCGTCAGGAAATGATTGATCACCCCGCTCTCCCGCAACAGGATCATCCACCCGTAGACCCGCACCAGTTCACTGACCCAGAAGGGCATCAGGAGCAGCATCATGAGAAAGCCCTGGAAGCGTGGCGCCGCCACTTTCGTAATGTAGAACGCCACCGGCAGGGCCACCACGAAAGTCATGAAGGTCACCATGATGGAATAGACAGCCGTGCGCACAAAGGTCAGCCAGTAGATCGGCTCCTTGAAAAAATTGAGATAGTTGGCAAACCCCCAGGAGACATTGCCCTCGATGTCCTCCACCCGCAGGGACATGCGCAGCAAATCCACATGGGGCAGCACGATCATCAGCACCAGCCAGAGGAGCACCGGCGTCAGGAAGCAGACCAACGGCAGGGTAATGTGGAATCGGCGCGGCATGGTCACCCCGCCGCCGGGAAACAAATCCCGGACTGCTCGTCCCAGGCCACCTCGATCCGGTCGTCACGGCGGATGTGATCGAATTGCCGGTTCTGGGGCAGGGCAATGAGCAGCTCGGTTTCGTCGTTTATCGGATGGGCCAGGAGACGGCTGTTGGCCCCGTCGAACAGCAGCGACTTCACGATGACCTCGAAGCGGTTCAGGTTGGGCAGGTCTGCATCCGGTTGAATGATCATGGCTTCCGGCCGCAGGAAGAGTTCCACCGGGGCACCGGGTTCCAACGGCGTCGTGATCCGTGTCCGGAATGATTGATCCGCAGCGGTTTCGATCTCCACCGTCTCCCCATCACAGCGGCGCACAACTCCCGACCAGGCATTGTTGTCCCCCACAAAACGCGCCACAAAGGCGGTGCGCGGTTGATGGTAGAGATTCTGGGGCGTGTCCACCTGTTCGAAGCGTCCCTTGTTCATAACCGCCACGTGGTCGGACATCACCAGGGCCTCGGACTGGTCGTGGGTGATATAGACAAAGGTGGTCCCCACCTGGGCCTGGAGCTTTTTCAGCTCCACCTTCATCTGCTCCCGCAGTTTGAGATCCAGCGCCCCCAGAGGCTCGTCCAGCAGCAGCACGGCGGGTTCCAGCACCAGGCAGCGGGCGATGGCCACGCGCTGCTTCTGGCCCCCGGAAAGCTGGTCGATGGTCTTGTCCTCGAAGCCGGGGAGATCCACGCGCTCCAGAATACGGGTCACCTTACGCTGGATATCGCTGCGGTTTTCCTTGCGACGCTGGAGCCCAAAGGCAATGTTCTGGGCCACCGTCATCATGGGAAAAAGGGCCAGGTGCTGGAAAATCAGGTTGACCGGGCGGCGGTTGGGCGGCACGCCCGCCATGTCCGCCCCGCGGATGGCGATCTTCCCCCGGCTGGGTTCGGTAAACCCGGCAATCATGCGCAGGAGTGTGGTCTTGCCGCATCCGGATGGGCCCAGGATGGAGAAAAATTGCCCCTGGGGCACTTCGAAGACGACATCCTCGACAGCGGTAAAATCACCGAATGTCTTCGTTACGCTTTGAACTTCCAGATCGATGGGCATAAACACTTTCACGTGAAAAAGAATGAAGAAGAGCTTATTAACCTGGCAACAATATCTACAAACTCACGTCATCCCGGCGAAAGCCGGGATCTCCATGCAAACCGCCCATTTGCCAATAGATTCCGGCTTTCGCCGGAATGACAACCCTGGCACGATTAATCGCCGGGTTAATAACAAAAATACTCCAGATCGGTAGGACCTCTCCAAGACTTCCAACAGAAATGAAGAATTTCAATCATAGTGAACCGGCGCCTGAAACCATCAGGCCGGATCCATGCCAGCGGATACCGGCCGGAGAACGCTTCCCCTGGCCGGTATCGTTGACAGCCAACCGTTACTGGGCTGCTTTCACCTTGTCCAGAATCTTGCCTTCAATTTCTTCCAGTTTGACCGGAACCGGTGGGTACCACTTGATATTGTCGATATCGGCATCGGTGAAACAACGTGTAAAATTGGCTTTCACTGCTGGTTCGTAAAGATTGACAGCCCCTTTCGATGCCGTGCCGTATTTTTGGTCGTTGGTAAAAACAGCTGCATTTTCGGGGCGCAGCATGAAATTGATCCATTTATAAGCACCCTCAACGTTTTTGGCCTTGGCTGGAATGGCAAAAGTGTCGATCCATCCCAGGGCTCCGCTTTTGGGAGCCACAAAATCGATGTCCGGATTCTCGGCATAAAGTTGCCAAGCGCCTACTTCCCACGCCATAGCAAGATGGACTTCTCCAGAACGTAAACTTTCCTTTATGGCATCCCCATTAGTCCAGTAATTCTTAACCAGTGGTTTTCCTTCGATCAGCTTCTGACCGACTTCTTCCATAAGGGCTTGATAGGCAGTCGGATCATTGTAAAGAGCGAAAGGATCTTTGCCCATAGCAAAGGCCACCCCGATTAGGGTGGGGCGCTTGAGGCGATAGCTGACCCTGCCTTTGTATTTGGAATCCAAGAGGTCGGTGTAATCTTTGGCGTCACCAGCAAAATTTTTATTTATCACCAATCCTGATGTTCCATAAACATGGGGTACACCAAAACTATTTCCGTCCACCAGCGTGTTTTTCTTCACGGCTTCCAGCATGGAAGCAATAATTTGATCTTTTTTTAATTTATCATAATCAATCGGTTGATAAATTTTGTATTTTGCCTGAACCGAAGAAATCCGGTCCTGGCTGGGCTGGGCCAGGTCAAATCCGGCGCCGCGGGTGGCCCGCAGCTTGGCAATCATTTCTTCGTTGTTGGTGTAGGTGGCTTTTACCGTGATACCTGTTTCGGCCTGGAATTTGTCGATCAATTCCTTGGGGGCATAGCCCTTCCAGGTCAGCAGTTCCAGGGTTTCGGCACTGACCGGCGCCGCGACAAGGGCCAGAAAGGCCCCCAATACCATGAGACACACGAGTGTACGTTTCATTGTCTTTCCTCCTTGGAAATGGTTGTTTGCAAACTTCGCTTTTAAGGAAAAATCAGCCTGTCGTTTATCTAAGGCGTAGGTCTTATGGGGTCGATGTTAGCCGCCTGTTAGCATTGGGAACCGCTAACGGCCGGCCGCCTTCGGCAGCACCAGGTGATCGACCCAGTTGCGCAATTCCTGCTCGCGGATGACAGAATCCAGGATGTCGTCGCCGATGGTCAGCTCTTCCCGCAGCGCGGCCGAGCCGGGGTTGCCCGCCAGGGCCTCGAGTTTGTCCGCGAACACGGCTACGGCGTCCTCCTGCTCGAAAAAACCCTCCTGGGTCAGCGGTTTGGCCCGGGCGGCAATCAGCCGGGCCATCTCCCGGAGGTTGTATTCCGGGTGGTACTGGGTGGCCCAGAAGGTGCCCTTATCGTGCTTCACTTCCAGGGCCTGGGCATGGGTATGGTCCCCGGTGGCCAGCAGGGTGGCGCCGGGCGGTAGTTGCGTCACCTCGTCCAGGTGCATGATGAAGCCGTCGAAGCATTCGGGTTTGCCGGCCATCAAGGGCGAGCGCCGGCCCGCGTCCGTCAGCCGGATATCGCGGGCGATGCACCACTCCCGCCCTTTCGGGTTTTTGGCCACGACACCGCCGGCCGCCACGGCCGCCATCTGGATGCCCCAGCAGGAGCCGAAACTGGGCACCCCGACCCGGAAAATTTCCCGGGCCAGCTCGATCTGGCGGGTCACCCGCGGATCGTCGTCCTGGTAGATCGTGAGATCCGATCCGGTCCAGATGAAACCGGCGTAATCCGCCAGGCCGGCTCCGGTGGGCAAAGCCTGATCCGTGTCGGCCACAAACCAGGTTTCCACCGTGGCCTCCGGCAGGTGGCGTTTCAGGAAATCCGCGAAAAAGTCATGGGGGTGGCCCACCCCGGTACGATCGAAATTCTCCCGGCTCGCGCGCGGGTAGCCGTTGAAAATGGCAATGGCCAGACGGGCTTCAGCGTTCACTTTCTTCTCCATTCCCCACCGGCGTCGTGCTGCGAAGTTTTGTCAGCCGCTGGGGGAAATCGGTGATGAGACCGTCCACCCCAAGTGCCATGAAACGGCGCATGTCCGCGGCTTCGTTCACCGTAAAAAGATTGATGGCCACCCCGTCCTGTTTGCGCTGTCGAATGGTTTCATCCTCGATCAGGGTGGCGCGGGCGTTGTAGGTGGCAAAGGCGAGATCGCCCCAGTCCAGCGGCCGGTCGGTATGATAGCCGATCAAAGCCTGGATTTCCAGCGACGGCCGGCGTTCCCGGATCTCCTCCAGCCAGGCATGCTGAAAGGATGAAACCAGCACCTGATCCGGATTGAGTCCCACGCGATCGATCATGGCCAGCACCTGCGGCACCACCGGGAAGGCGGCCATGGGATCGGGCAGTTTCTTGAGTTCCAGGTTCAAGCGCCAATTTGCATCGCGGGTGAACACCAGGGCCTCTTCTAAAGTAGGAATCTTTTCGCCCCGGCAGGCCCGCCGATCGGCTTCTGAAAGGGCCCCCGCGGCAATCTGGCCGTGGGGATCGGTTTCCACGAACCAGGAGCCTGCGTCCAGCGAGCGGATTTCGGCCAGATCGAAGGTCGTAAAAGGATCCTGGGCACGGTCAGGGAAACGCTGCGGCACATCCGTGGTGCGTACCAGCAGATCGTCGTGGAAGAGGATCAACTGCTCGTCCCGGGTAACGGCCAGGTCGGTTTCCCAGAGATCGGCACCGGCCTCGAATCCCCTTTGCGCGGCCAGAAGGGTGTTTTCCGGGGCGATGCTGCGGGCCCCGCGGTGGGCAATGTTCAACGTCATGGTGGATCCTAGCTAAAAAGCAAATAATGCTGAAGGGCAAGGCTATCGGACACTGTTTAGATAGTGTCCATCCATAAATGATAGATTTTGGTTCCTGGCAAGGCCCGAGCGCGTTTTCAACCGGAGGAATAGCCGGCTATTGCGAGGATTGAAAACGAGCGAGAACGCCGCCAGGGGCCGAAAGATGTTATTTATGAATGGACAATAGATAACGAACCCGCCCGGTTTTAGCAAGATGAACTTTGGGCAATCGCTCAACAAAATGCCGCTGTCGAAACCAACGCAAGGCCCCGGGCGTCGCCCCCCACCGGGCCGATGGCATCAATCCGCCGCAGACCGGAAATGAATGCTCTTGGGCCGCGTGAGAGCGTAATAGCCATAGGGGGACAAACTCGTACCCCGGCCGCTGTCCTTGACCCCGCTCCAGGGCAGGCCCGGGTCGAGATAGTCGCAGCGGTTCTGGTAAACGGTGCCAGCCGCCAGGCGGGGGGCAAACCAATCCGCCCGCTCCCGGCTGCGGGTCCAGACCGAAGCCGTCAAGCCGTAGCGGGAGGCGTTCATTTCCGCCAGGGCCTGGGCATCGCTTTCCACCGCCCGAACCGACAGCAGGGGGCCGAAACTTTCTTCGTGCATCACTTCGGCAAGGTTGTCCACATCCGCCAGGAGTGTTGGGAGGTATAAATTGCCCGGAGAATCCTCCAGACGCCGGCCACCGGCAAGGAGCCGGGCACCGCTTTCCAGGGCCTGCCGGACCTGGCGGTCGAAAACATCCAGGGCCCCGCGATCCGCCAGGGGGCCCAGGGTCGTATGCGGGTCCATAGGGTCTCCGGGAATGAAGCTGTCCAGGGCGTCAACCGCCTGTTCAAGAAAGGATTTGTAGAGGCTGCGGTGCACGTAGACCCGTTCGACCGCACAACATGACTGCCCGGCGTTATACAGCGCGCCCGCAACGACGTTGGGCACGGTAAAGGCCAGATCGGCATCCTCGGCCACATAGGCCGGGTCTTTGCCCCCCAGTTCGAGCCCCACGTCCACAAACCGGCCGGCCGCCGCCTGATGGATGCGGCGGCCGCCATCTACGGAACCGGTAAATGACACGTGATCGACCCGGGCATCCCGCACCAGACCGATGGTCTGGCCATGGGAGAGGACCAGGTTGGTGCAAACGCCGGGCAGCGGGTTGAACGCCGCCTCGAAATGCCGGCCGCACAATGGTGTCCGGGCACTGTGTTTGAGCAAAACGGCATTGCCCGCCGCCAGGGCCGGGATGACCACGTTGACCGCGATCAGCAGGGGATAGTTCCAGGCAGCGATGTCAAGCACCACGCCCAGCGGCTCCCGTTCGATCCGCCGATGCAGATCGTCTTTGGGCGGCAGGATCTCCGGCGCGAGGACATCGGCGGCAATGGCCAGCATGTGCTCGGCCCGCTCGAAAAACCCGTCGAGTTCGTTGCAGGCCTCCGTAATGGGCTTCCCCATCTGGCCCGTTATTTCCGCGGCGATTGTATCCTTGTGGTTCCGGAAATGGTTCAGCCCCTGCTCCAGGGCCGCCACCCGCTCCGCCAGGGGGACCCGGCGCCATTGTTCCGCCGCCCCTGCCGCCGCCCGGACTTTTCCATCCAGGTCCTCAGGCGTATCGAAAGCTACGGTGCAATAGACGCTCTGATCGTAGGGATTGATGACCTTCAGCATGATGAGAAGCGCTCCTTCGCCGTCGGTTTAAATTGTTTTGGCATGTGGTAACAATAAGAAGATGCATCCACTGGGCCAACCGTCTCAATGGCTTCCGGCCGACCGTACTCCAGGGCAACGCTGTCGCCTGCCTTGATTATTCCCTCGGCGGCGACTATGAAAAGGCAGCATAGGCAATCGCTGCCATCGCCACAAGGGAATTGAACATACCCATGCCTGACCGATACCGCATATTTGTCTACGGCACCCTCAAGAAAGGGTTTCCGAATCATGGCCGCTGCATGCCGCAGGCCCGGCTGGAAGGCGTCTTCCGAACCCGGGAACGCTACCGGCTCGTCCTCAACGGCGAACGCCATTCGCCCTGCATGATCGCCGGCAGCGGCAAAGGCCATAACGTGATCGGCGAGCTATACACGGTGGATGATGCGGGCCTGGCCCAAATGGACCGCCTCGAGCGCGTCGACCGTCCGGACGGGTATCGACGCCATCGCATCATGGTGGAACGTGTCGATAGATCGTTCTCGGATATCCAGGAGGTCTTTGTCTACTTGAAGCCCCTTGCAGAGGTCGATGATCCGCGCTCCGAACCCCTGGAATCCTACACTCTGGAACAGGCCCGCCTGTACCGTAGTCGGCAGGATTGAACATTTCCGGAGCATCCATCAGTTTTGCAGGATGCAGAACGCAATTGAGACTTCTCCAGCAAAGCGGAGTAACAATATGCCATCGAAATCCACCGACCGTCCCAATCCCCATCCAGCCGACCGCGAGCTGCTGAAACTGCGGGAAGCCATCGACGCCATCGATCACGACATGGTGGCCCTGCTCAAAGAACGTCAGGAACAGGTGGACCGCGTCGTGGCCCTCAAACGGGCCCACGGCCTGCCGGTCTATCACCCGGCCCGGGAAGAAAACCTGATCTCGGAAAAACGGCGCACCGCCCGGGCGGTGGGACTCGATCCCGATTTCCTGGAAGATATTTTCCGCCGGATTTTGCGCCAGTCGCGGGTGGAGCAAACCGCGCAACTGGCCCGGCAGGGCACCAAACCGGGCGCGCGCCTGCTGCTCGTCGGCGGTGGAGGCGTCATGGGAGACTATCTGGCACGCTGGTTCAACGAGGCGGGCTATCGGGTCCGCATACTTGAACACGATGACTGGGACCAAGCTGCAAGGCTTTGTGATGGCATCGACCTGGCCCTTCTAAGCGTGCCCATCGACCGCACGGCCGAAGTCGTCGAACGCCTGTCCCCCCTCCTGCCTGAGGATTGTGTGCTGAGCGACATCACCAGCGTGAAAGCCGCCCCCATGGCCGCCATGCTCGAAGCCCATCCCGGGCCGGTGGTGGGTCTGCATCCCCTTTTCGGACCGGCCACGACCAGTCTTGACAAACAGGTGGTCATCGCTAGCCCGGGGCGGCGGGCCACGGAATGTCAGTGGCTGCTGGATCAGTTTACCGCCTGGGGGGCCATCGTGATCTCATCTGATCCGGAGGAACATGACGATGCCATGGCCGTGATCCAGGCCCTGCGCCACTTTGCTACTTTCTCCTTCGGCAAGTTTCTTTTCGAGCAGGATGTCCCGCTGGACCGCACTCTGGAATTTTCCAGCCCCATCTACCGGTTGGAACTGGGGATGGTGGGACGGCTCTTTGCCCAGGACCCCAGCCTATACTCCGAAATTATCAAGGCCTCGCCCGAACGACGGCAGCTGCTCCGGGACTACCTGGCCTCCCTGCAGGACAGCCTGGCCCTGATCGAAACGGGTGACAAGGCCGCCTTCGAGAGTGTCTTCCGCAAGGTCGCGGCCTGGTTCGACCCCTTCAGCGGACAGGCTTTGCGGGAGACGACCTTTCTCATCGACAAGCTGATCGAGCGCTTTTGACGGCTTAGCCAGATGCTCAAGATCGGCGTTGCACTGCCTTCCGCGTCGCTGCGGCGTACCGATGTACGCCTCACTCCTTGGAACTTGCGCGCCTTGATCTTGAGCATCTGGCTAAGCCGTCTGTATGCTCTTCTCAACAGCTTTCATCGGCGTTTAGCGGCGCCTTTCGTCCCTGCGGCGTACTTCGATGAACGCAGCCTTCGGCTCCCGCGTTTGCGGTACTCCGCAGAGCTTGTGCGCCTTGATCTTGGACGTTTTACGGCCCCGTCTTGATCGCTGGGCCAAATGATCAATAGAGGCGCTGCACCGCACGCCTCGTTGCTGCGGCATACCATTAAAACGCCATGCCCACGCTGAAGTGAAAAACCCAATCGTCTTCGTCCCGGTCATCGTCGGCATCGGGATTGAACGCCAGGTCGCAACGGAGCGGACCGATCGGCAGCTTGTACTGCAGTCCGATCCCGATGCCCGGCCGAAAATCACTTAAAAAATCAGCGAGGGTGTCCGAAACGGCATCCGACCGGTTCTCCGGGGGCCGTCTACTGCCTTCGCTGATGGAACGGTTGGGGGCCACATTGCCGATATCGAAGAAAAGCGTGCCCAACAAATCGCCTACCAAACGCTGCCGCAATTCCACGTTGATGGTATTGAAGGCCAGTCCCCCGACCGGATCGCCCGAAGGGTCCTGGGGACCGAGTTCCGATTCGCGAAAGCTGCGGACACTGTTCTCGCCGCCGTTGAAAAACCGCTCACTGATCGGCACGTTGGTTTCCCCCGGCCCCGGATAGATGAAGCCGGTGGCATAGCGCAGGCCCAGCACCGTGTCGCGATTGAAAGAATGAAAATACCGCATGCCGGCGGTCAGGCGGGTAAATATAATATCGCCGCCCAGGAAGTCATCAGCGTGCTCGATACTGAAGGTAAAGCGCTTTCCCCGGGCCGGATAAAAGGGATCGTCACGATCATCGTAGGTCGTTTGGAGTTTGATGCTGCCGAAATTGTAGTTGTCCACTTCGACATCTTCCAGGGATGACAAGGAATCCACGTCGCTGAGATCGGTATTGCGGAGGGTGTAGGCCGTCGTGACCGAGACGTGGGGGCTCAATTGACTGGAAAGCGAGGGGGAAAAACCGATGTCTTCCCGGGTATAGGAGGGCTCCTCCCGGTAGCTGTAGTACACGGGCACGTCCGCCGTGATCTCCGTATTCAGGAACCAGGGATCCACCAGACTGGCCACCACCTGGCGGGATTTGATCGAAACCGTGGTGTCTAGGCCCACATTGCGCCCGCCCCCGAAGGGATTCTTTTCACGCCATCCCAGTCGCAGCCGAAGCAGTTCGTAAGACCCCCAGCCCGGTTCGATGTAAAATTCCCGGGCCGGCCCCTCGGTTACCACAACCACCAGGATCCGCCGCCCGGGCGCCCCCGGATCTTCGAGGAAAATGTCCACCCTGGAAAACAGGCCGGTGCGGTAAAGCGCCCGGAAACTCTCCCGTTCTTTTGTCAGGCTGTAGCGATCGCCGGGTTTGAACTTGAGCCGGCGGCGGATGAAATTCGAAGCTGTCTTTCGCGCGCCCCGCACCTCGATGCGCTCGATGGTCACCAGCGGGCCGCTGGTGATGACCGCCTCCAGGCGGATGCCTTCCGGCGCGGCAAGCCGCTTTTCATCCATGGCCACCTTTATGTCGGCATAGCCTTTATCGCCGTAGATTTCCTCCAGGCGGCTTTGGGTCACCAGGCGCAGACTGCGGTTGTAGGCCTGCCCCACCATGGCCTCATGCAGGGCACGGAGATCGGCGGTGAGGGGCTCGGGGAGGTCCCCTTTGAAGCGCAGATCGGTCAGGCGATAAAGCCGCCCCTCGGATATCGGTATCGCGACCGCAACACGGCTGCGGTCCTGCGAAAAGGTCAAGCGGGGCGGATCCACCTGCACGTCCTGATAGCCCCGTGCCCGGTAGTAATCGCGCACCCGACCGGTGCCAGCCTCAATTTGAGATTGGACGTAGGGCAGCATGTCCGATCGAAAAAAAACCAATTGGGCCGTCGCAAAAAGGGCCTCCAGATCTTCTTTGGGAACCGTCACGTCCCCTACAAAGCGGATGGCCTCAACCCATACGCGAGGCCCCTCTTCGACGGTAAAAACAACCCGCACGCGGTCATCGTGCTGCTCCCGGGCATAGGTCACCTGCGCAAACGCATAGCCTTCCCGGCGGTAGTGGATCGTCATCTGGAAAACGGCATCCACGAGGTCGGCTTCACGCCCTTTGTTTTGGACGAAGGCTTCCAATTCGGCACCCGCTGCCCGGTGCAAGGCCGCATCGCTCAGCTGGCGGTTGCCCACGAACCGAAATTCGAAACGGCCCTCGTCGGAGGCAGGAACTGTCGCGACGGGCGCCAGGACCAAGACCAGCGCCAACCCCAGGCCCCAGACCGCCTTCGACCGGTGGGCCGCGTATTTGAAAACGCGTCGCCGACTATTGGAACCGGAAGACAAATTTAACCCCCGCATTGTAAAAATCGAAGACATCTTTCTCGCCCGTAATGTAGATGCTGTCCCCATCCCTGATAACATTCTCCCCGAGACGGAACTCGGCCTCCAGGGTTTCATCCCCTGCACGCGTTACCCGGCGGCCAACCGTTACATCGAAGCGGTCCAGGATGGAGGCCCAGGATTCCGACTCTCCGCCAAACCACTGATGGAGCAAATCCTGCCCGATATAGACGGCCAGATTCATGGGCACCCCCCGGGTATCCGTGCTGCTCTTATCCGCCGGGGGTTGACCCGTCAGGAGCATCAGCATCAGCTGGTCGCCGGGCAACGGCGGTGAAGAAGACAGGGTCACCTGGGGTTCGTCGAGGGGCCCCTCGATCAAGGCGGTAATATCGTAATCGAACGCTTTACCTTCGCCCTGCAAATCCATCATGGGACGATTGGCCCGTGACGGCAGAAACCGAATGACACCCGACTGGATCGTCATGGTACCGGCGGGCAGGCGCAGGCGGATGGGATCCAGGTAGACGTCTCCCGTGATAAGGGGCAGCGCCCCTGTCCCCCCGAGATGGAGGTGGGGACGCAAACTGCCCCTGACCACATTGTTGGCCAACTCGAAGGGGGTCTTGCTATCGATGTTTACGTCGAAGGTCATATCGCTCAACGGCGGATCGGGCATCGAGAACAATACTTCCGAGGGCGTCCCGGTTGAGGCGGGGGCGATTTTTAAAAAGCTGAAAATATCGACGTTGCGCCGGAAGCGGCTGTTGGCCAACCGCACCTCGCCCTGGAGGGCCATTTTCTCTACAGGCCCCGCCAGATGCAGGTCGGTATCGGCCCGCACCCGGATGTCGGCGGTGCGGTAGAGCAACAGATTGGCGCCGGTGAAGTGGAAGTCCGTCACCCAGCCCTTCGCATCCGACCACCGGAGATCGCCTGCCATCTCAAAGGGGGCCCCGCCGATCTCACCCCGGCAGGATCGAACCGTCAGCCGGGTGCCGTCGGCTTCGAGATCGGCCTGCAAGGATTTCAGCGGCGGGGCATCACCTTCCGGCTGCAGGCTGCCCCCCCGAAGCGCAAGGTCGGCCGCGATGGCAGGATTCTCGAGGGAACCGTCCACCTTCAGGGAACCGTTCAACCGGCCGGTTATTCTTTGGACACCGGCGACCATGCCAGCCAGCCATCCCAGGTCCGGGATGGCGATATCGGCCGAGGCGGCCAGGGATCCTTCCGGCGGCTGGTATTTAAAAGCCGCCCAATTTACCGGGGGTGCGTCGGCCCGCCACAGCCCCTGGCCGCGCAAGGAAGCCTGCGCTGATGCGATGTCCAAATTTTCCAGATCCACCCCCTCCCGGTGAACCCGCAGGGTGGCCCGGGCTTCAAACGGCCCCTGGGGCCTCCCGCCGTCGGGGAGGGCCAGAAACAGGTCGTGGATCCGGGTCTGGAGGGTACCGACAGGTGACCCTGCTGTTCCAGCGAGATCGAGTCGTGCCCGGACAGCCCCCATGGTCAGGGGCAAATCCGGCATGAAGCCCTGCAGGTCAATGCCTTCCGCGATATCAAGTGCGGCATGCAATTGAAGTTGCCCGGGCAGCGTTTGCCAGCCATCGTTATAGGCCACGGGCAGATGGCCGGTGGCGATCCATTGCGCACCGGCACCGTCGTTCCAGGCCCACTGGCGGATCTCAATCCCGTCAGCAGTTGCCGCGATGTCGAAGCGCCCTTGCAGCGGACGCGGTGCTTCTCTAACAATCAGGCGCGGCAACCGGCCTTCGATCTCCATCGTGTGGTCCGCGGCCGTACCGGCCAGGTGAATGCGGGCCGTCAATCCGGAGAAAGACTGGATCGGGCCACTCTCAGTGCCCAGCCAGTCGCCGCTGCTAAGCCCGTCCAGGTTGATCGTTATATCCGTCTGGCCCGGCCACCCCAGTTCACCTGCGATCATCAAACGACCGGCGGTACCCTCCAGCACCAGCGGGTCTATTTGCCAGCGGTCATTTGGCCTCTCTGAAATCCGGACCGGTGCCGACATGTGCATGGCGGTGTCGCCGCGCTGGAAAGCGAATTCCTTTACATCGAACTTCAAAGGGGCCCCATCACCACTGTAATCCATCCGTCCCGCCAGCATGATGTCGCCCAGCGATGACTGCATTTCAATATGCTCGACATCCAGACTGTTTCGCGAAATTTTCAACTGTCCCTGGGCCTTCTCCGCGGTCAACGCACCCAAAACGGCTTTTGACAACCCGAAAGCGGCCCGTATCTGCGGTTGCACCAGGGTCCCCTCCACCGCAGCCTGGAAGTCGAGTTCCCCCTCGGCCCGCCACGCAGCGGGCAGAAACGAATTGGCGTAATTGCCGACCTTCTGAATGCGTAACACCCCTTGAACATCTTCCAACTGTCCGGATTCCAGGTGGACGCGACCCGTGATGTTCAACCGGTCGGTGCGGTTGTGGAGCGCAAGCGTTTTGACTGTGAACCAGGCCCCGTCGGACCGACCGAATACATCCAGATCGCCGAGACGGATACCGGCACCCCCTAGATTCCTCCCCTTCAGCGTGACCGTGCCTTTAGGCGCCTGCAACGATCCGTCAAAAGAAATGTCGCCCTGCAGCTGGCCGCTCAGGGGCGGAAGCGGCAGCAGTGCCGCAAGGTCCCCTAAATCGGGCACATTGATGGTTGCTGCGGCCTCCAGGTCCGTCGCCCTGCCCTTCAAGGCTGTCAGGTCGGTCTTCAGGCGCTGCAATCCAATCGTACTGCCCCCGGAAACCAGCTGCCCTTCGCTGACCGTAAGGATCCCCTCTTGGACATGCCCTTTCAAAACCAAATGGTGGGGCGGCGCCGCGCCGATGGCCGGATGGATCTCTTGTCCGAAAAGCGCCAACAACGGTGGTATATCCTCCAGGGAGAAATCGAAGGCGGCGGTCAGCCGCCCCGGCAGCTGATGGGTCGGCCCACCGAACAGAACCGCCGTCGGCAGGGACAAATCGCGGATTCGGCCGGAGTTGCCGTCACTCTGCCAGTCGGCCTGAGATACGGTCAGGATGCCCTCACCGGCCTGGGCATGCAAGCGGCCATGTTTCCAGGCAAGGGACTTCCATTGCCCGGCACCGGCGCGGAGCATCATTTCTCCGGCCAGGAATTCCGGATGGGCGTAGGGCAGCCGGATATCGGCCTCGATCGCGACATGCCCGTTCAAGGACAGATCCGGCCCGTCCATGATTTGCTCGATGAGGGCCAAATCCAGTCCTCCGCCGGTAATTTTCAGGTCAAGGGTGTCGTCATCATGCCTTCCTTTCACCGTCAAACTGCCGTTTTGGATAAGAATCAGGCCATCGAAAAACAGGCTTCGGGGCAATTGGGACAGGTCCACCCAGCCTTTTTCGATCAGGACGCTCCGATTCAGGGCAAGCTGGTGCACGGCAAGCCGCCCGGATGGTTCCACGTCAATGCGGGCCCGGGCTTCGGCCTGACCGTCGCGCAGCGGCGGCAGATGCCAGCGCCAGTCACGCACCGCGACTGTATAGGCGTTAGCCGCGCTTGCATTGCCGGCAGACGGTGCGAGGGATAAGCCGCCAAACCGGCTTTCGTATCCATCGCCCTGCAAGTCCAGTTGTCCGTCATGGATGTAAACGCGGGGGAGGTTTTCCGGCCACCCGCCGAAGGCTTCCGGATCGTCGGCCGCCGAAGGCGTCGATGACGGTCGCGACATATCGATATGCACCGCGGGGCGATCCACTTCGATGGTCAGGCCGGCAATGAGGGCGTCGATGCCATGGAGAAGGTCGATCAGGCGATAGCGTAGATGAACATTGGAAACGTTTACCTTCAGGGGGGTGTCCGCCGGCTCGATGCTGCTGATCCGGAGGTTTGCAATCTCGAGATCGGTGACCAACGATCCGCTGATGTCATCCAGGGCAAGCTGCAGGTTCAGATCGGATTCAAAAAACGCGACGGCGGCCTTTCTCAGGTATGGGTAGAGAAAAACGCCACGCAACAGGTAAACGCCCAGCGTTAATGCGGCCGCCGCCAGCAGGAAAGCGGCCCCCCATCGATACCCATGCCACCGCAGGTTCACCTCAGCATCCTCTCGGAGAAGGCTTCTAATCAATCGGGGACGTTTGTCGCCATCGGACCCGAAACAGAGGGATCCACGCTGCGCAGGTGAAGATCTTGCTGGGGAAAGGGGATCTCGATCGCCAGTTCCCGGAAGCGCTGGTCGATATCCTGGTTAATCTCGCTCTGCACGACCCGGCGGCTGTCGAAATCCGCAATCCAGACACGCAGTTCAAAATCCAGCGAACTGGCCCCGAACCCGAAGAAGATAACAACAGGTTTGGGGTCGCTCAATACCAGCACGTGGTCCTCGGCAATTTCGATCAGGGTCTGCATCACCAGGGATACATCCGATCCGTAGGCCACTCCCACCGGCAGTTTCAGCCGACGGCGGCGTGCGGCCAGGGTCCAGTTGGTCACCTGGCCGGTAATCAGGTCGGCGTTGGGGACCACGATCTCGGCATGGTCGTAGGTCTCCACCACCGTGGCCCGCAGGCCCACATGTTTGACCCGGCCGAGGTGAGTGCCGAACTCCACCGAATCGCCCACCTTGAGGGGGCGTTCGAAAAGCATGATCAGGCCGCACACGAAATTATTCACGATGGTCTGCATGCCGAACCCGATGCCGACTCCCAGAGCGCCGCCGATGATGGCGATGTTGGTAAAATCGAATCCCAGCACCGATAGGGTGAACAGGAATCCCACCAGGACAATGGCATAATGAATCAGACGGGCCATGGAAATACGAACGCCCTGCTGCATTTTGCGGGACAGGATGACCCCGTCCAGCAAAAGCGACTGCAGGGACCAGGAAAGCAAAAAGGCGCCGTACAGAACCGCCCCGGCGGCCAGCATCAAACCAATGGAAAAATGACGGTCCCCGACTGTCAGACCCAACGCCAGAATATGCGCCAGGGCCGTATCCATATCGGCGTAGATTTTCCATGTCCGCAGGAGATCCACGAGCACCCACAACCCGATGGCAACGATGCAGACCAGATCGGTCCTTGCGATGATCTTGGGGGCATTGTTGCGGATCAGGGCAAACTTTTCGAGGCGGCGGCTGCGGACCAGCACTTCGATGATCCCCTGTAGAAAACGAACCAGCATCCAGGCCATCACCAGCGCAAGGATGGTGTCCACCGATGAAAAGAAAAGATATTCGGCCAGGCGGCTGAAACCAAACATTTCCGCGGCCAGGGTCACGGTCAATACCGCCAGGCACAACCGCAGGAACCATGTCTGGAACCTGGCCTTTTTCCGCCAGGCGATGACATGACGTCCGAAGGCCAAAAGTCCGGCCAGGGCAGCTAGCGCCACAAACAGTCGCATCATGGGCGCCGGTAGATTGATTTCATCGAAGATTTGCACCAGCAGATGAATCGCCAGCAACGCGTAAATCGACCGCTGCAGCCATTTTTCCTTAATGATGCCTCCCAGCAGGCGACCGGTGACCAAAACAAGGACAAAGGTCAACGCCAGCCGCAGGTGAATGGTCGCTGCAAAGATGTCGCTTAACACGACAATGCCGACAAAACAGCCGGTGGCCGCCGACCGGTTCGCAAACCACTCCAGGCGGTCAGATCGTTTCAGGAGATCGGGCCGACGGCGGAAGGCCGCAATAAGTGCCACGATAACGAAGATCTGCAGCAGCAGAACCCATATCCGTTGCGCCACATATTGAACCTCGGGCAGGGGAATCGCCCGGATGCCTTTAGCGAAATCCTCCACAAGACTACTGTCGAATTGAGCCAGGAATCCTTTAGAGAAGAGGAAGGGTGTCGCAGTTCCCAGGGCTTTGCCGCGTATGGCCACGATCATGGTGTCGATACGCTGCTGAAGATCCGAGAGGCGATTCTGGGCCTGCCATGCTTTCTGCTGGACCGCAAGAAAAGGCTTGAGGTGTTTTTCGATAATGCGCTCGGCATCGCGGAACATGTCTTCCACGGAGACAAAGGTAGGTTTGACGTATCTGTAGAGGTTGTCCTGGGACAGGGCCTTGCGCCAAGAGGCCCACTTCTGTTGCTCCCGCCGCCATTCGTCAATGGCTTCTTCAATCGTGCCGATGCTGCCGGTAATCTGGTCCAGAACGTTTTTGATTCGGTTGTCTTCAAGCTGGACAACATATTTAAGGCCTCTCAGCAGGCCAAAATCCGGTTCCGCAGCCGACGCCAACTCCGATAGCTGTTCCTTGAATTTCGTGATGGCTTCAAAGCTGGGGGCCAGATCTGTCTCCAGCTGTTCGGTGGTTTCGAGCTTGGCCAACTGCCCATTGAGGCGCTCCAGCCGCTCGCTGAGGTTGGCCGCCAGAGGAACGATATCCTGAAGTTCGGGCACGGGGGCGGGTTTTTCAGCAGGTGAGGATTCGGCCACCGGTTTTTCAGCCGTCTGGGCAACCAGTTCCGTCGGGACGATCAACAGCGCAGGACCCAGCAGGATCAAGCCGAATAGCAGAATGATGTCCTTAATGCGCATAGCCGATATTCCTTGGTCCGGGAGTAAACATGGAAAGCCGCCCCCCCCTTCCGGGCTAAAACCTGGCGATGACACTGGTGGGCAGCCATTTCAGCAGCCGCCCCAGGAGACACCAGGGCCAGACCGGCACGGTGGACCTTTTCACTTTGCGTTCGATCATGCCGGCAATCAGGGCGGCCCCTTTTTCAGCCGAGACGAGAAACGGCCGGCTCTTCAGCATGTCGTTGAGGGGCGTGTCGATATAGCCGGGGTTCAACACCGTCACCTGGATATTCTTCCGGTGGACCTCCGCCCGCAGGGATTCGAGATAAATGGCCAAGCCGGCCTTGGCCGCACCATAGGACGCCATGCGCGGAAATCCCAGGAAAGCAATAAGCGAAGCAACGCCCACGACATGGCCGTGACCCTGTTGGAGAAAATAGGCCACGGCGGCATCCACGGTGGCCATGGCGCCCAAAAGATTGGTTTCAATAGTAAGCCGGGCTTTGTCGAACCGACCCCGCCCCACTTTTTCACCCCGACTGATGCCGGCATTGGCAAACAGGATGTCCAGCCCCCCGAGCCCCTCGGCGCAGGCCGCAATAACGCCGGGAACGGTCTCGAAGGCTGTCACATCCAGCGGATGGACCACAACCGTGACGCCGGGATGCCGGACCTGGATGTCCTTCCGGATTTCTTCCAGCGTTTCCATACGCCGGGCCGTCAGGGCCAGGGCGTATCCCCTGCCCGCCAGTTCATAAGCCAACGCCCGTCCGATGCCGGACGAGGCCCCCGTGATCAAGATCTTCTTCGGCATGTGCATTCTCCCCTGTGCGTAAGTTGTGACAGCGGTCGAAATCGATGTGTTGTCATTGGAGGTTCAGAATCTTGATGGTCGATGGCAGGCCGGTTCCGGAGGCACCCGTAAAGACCCAGCAGCAGCCATTGGGGTTGGAATACCATGATCACCCCCGCCGGTGCAATTGTCATCGTCACCCGTTCGCGATACGGCTTGCGGTCCCCTGAAGAGTGAGGCGTACGCTTGTACGCCGCAGCGATGAAGGGGGCCGCGTAACGCCGATCTTTAGTCCCCCCCGGGGAATCGGATGTCTAACGCAAATGGTTTGATCCGGCTTTTACGATAGACCGTGCTGGAACGCATACCGGCCTTTTACGTGAAAAGCCGATCGCTTTACGCTGCGGTTACGCCCCCCATCGCAGGACGGATGCGTAAAACGTTCGCGATACGGCTTGCGGTCCCCTGAAGCGTGAGGCGTACGCTTGTACGCCGCAGCGATGAAGGGAACCGCGTAACGCCGATCTTTAGTCCCCCCCCGGGGAATCGGACGTCTAACGCAAATGATTTGATCCGGCTTTTACGATAGACCGTGCTGGAACGCATATCGGCTGATTACGTGAAAAGCCGACCGCTTTACGCTGCGGTTACGCCCCCCATCGCAGGACGGATGCGTAAAACGTTCGCGATCAAGGCTTGCGGTCCCCTGAAGCGTAAGGCGTACTCTTGCACGCCGCAGCGATGAAGGGAACCGCGTAACGCCGATCTTTAGTCCCCCCCGGGGAATCGGACGTCTAACGCAAATGGTTTGATCCGGCTTTTACGATAGACCGTGCTGGAACGCATATCGGCTGATTACGTGAAAAGCCGACCGCTTTACGCTGCGGTTACGCCCCCCCATCGCAGGACGGATGCGTAAAACGTTCGCGATCAAGGCTTGCGGTCCCCTGAAGAGTGAGGCGTACTTTCGTACGCCGCAGCGATGAAGGGGACCGCGTAACGCCGATCTCGGACGTTTTACGCATCCGTCCCTAGAACATGCGGTCGGGGAGGTATAGCGCCACCTGCGGAAACGCCACCAGGATAAGCAGACACACCAGCATGGCCAGCCAGAACGGCCAGATGCCGCGAAAGATCTTTTCCAGGGGGACTTCCGGGGCGACGCCCTTGACCACAAAGACATTGACGCCCACCGGAGGACTGATCAACCCCATCTCCAGCACGATGACCACCACCACGCCGAACCAGATGGGGCTGTATCCCAGATCCAGGATCACCGGGAACACCACCGGCAGGGTCAGTACCAGCATGGCGATCCCCTCCAGAAAAGTGCCCAGCAGGACGTAAGTGGCCAGGATGATCAACAGGACCCCGAGGGTCCCCACATCCAGCCCCGTGAGAAAATTGACAAGATTTCCAGGAATCTCGGACAGGGCCATGAAGGGAATGAACACGTGGGCGCCGATCAGGATCATGAAGGTCAATGCGGTGGTCCGCAGGGTATGCAGGATCACCATCCGGAACCCCCGCCGGCTCAGGGACCGCCGGGCCAGCGCCACCACCATTGTCAGAAAGGCCCCGACCCCGGAGGCCTCCATCGGTGTCATGATCCCCCCGTATATGCCGCCGATGGTGACCAGAACGATCAGGATAAACATGCCGGCCCGCCCCAGGGTTGCCCATCTCTCCCGAAAGGGCGCCCGGGGCCCGGCCGGTCCGGCATCCGGGCGCAGGCGCGTAACCAGGGCGATGGAGAAAAGAAAGAGGGCTGTCAGCAAGAGTCCCGGCAGGATGCCGGCGATGAAAAGTTTGCCGATGGACTGCTCCGTCAGGACGGCAAAAATGACAAAACCGGACGACGGTGGAATCAGGAACCCCAGGGTCCCGCCGGCCGCCACACAGCCGGTGGCCAGGCTGTCGTCATAGCCAAAACGCCGCATCTCGGGCAGGGCCACCCGCCCCATTGTGACGGCCGAGGCAAACGACGATCCGCTCAGGGCGGCAAAACCGGCGCAGCCGATAATCGTGGCGCCGGCCAGTCCCCCCCGGTGATGGCCGGCCCAGGCATAGGCGGCGTTGTAAAGATCGCGGCTCATGCCGGAAAGTCCGGCCAGATTGCCCATCAGTACGAACAGGGGGATCACGCTCAACTGGATATAGGCGGCGATTTCAAATGTTTCGGAGGCCAGGGTGGCACAGGCCGCCGGGAAGCCATTGATGGCGGCAATCCCCAAAAATCCGGTGGTCAGCATGGCCATGGCGATGGGCACGCGGAAAATCAGGAGAAGAAAAAAGCCGGCCAGCCCCGCAATTCCGATCAGTTCAGGTGTCATGCTCCATCAATCGTCATGCCGACCGAGTTCGCTCATACGCCCCCGGAAAATAAGAAGAAGTTCCACCACCAGGACAGCGGCATAGAGCAGCATCCCCAGGGCCAAAAGATCGTAAAACGGGCCGTAGGGAATCGCCAGGGCCAGGGAGGCCTCACCGAACAGGGCGGCCTCCTGTCCGCAACGCCACAGTTGCCATGCCAGCACCACCAGCATGAAGAGAGCCACCGTGCGGGCGCCGGTTTCCGCCCAGGCGGCCAGGCGCGGCCCCATCCAGCGGCTGAAGAATTCGATCACCACCTGCCCGCCGGTACGCGCACTGTAAGCCACGGAAAGGGCCACCATGGCGAGCAGCATGAGTTTGCTGACATCCCGGGCGCCATACAGGGGCGCATTGCAAAAATAACGCAGGGTGACATCGACGACGGTCAACCCCGTCAGCCCCAGGAGCATGGCGCCGCCCCCCCACAATGCCGCCTGGCGAACGGTATGGTCGACACCGCCGATCAGGCGATCCATTTTCGCCGGCCGTTCTTCAGCGCTTGAAGGCCTCATAGATCTCCCGGGCATGGATCCCCTCGGCTTCCAGTTGATCGAGATGGACATCGATGGCTTTCCGGGCCGCATTTTCAAACGTCTCCCGCTTGGGGGCCGAAAGGTCGATGGTCTCGATGCCGTCGTCGTGGTGGGATTTTTCGAGGGCCGCCACATCCTTGCGGCTCCAGATGATGGCCGCCTTGATGCTGAATTCGCGGCCGGTCAGACCATCCAGGGCCTTTTGCTGCTCAGCCGTCAGGGCTTCCCAACTTTTCCGGTTCATGACGAGGCAGACGATGGAAGTGGGGCTGGGGAGGTTGGCGGTCACGTATTGGGCCGGTTCGGCCAGATTCCAGGGTTCATACAGGGCGCTGGGTTGGATCAGCACCGCATCCACGACGCCCGTATTCAGGGCATTGTAGGATTCGGTAATGGGCATGGCCACCGGTACGCCCCCCCAGGCCTGGATCAATTCCGATTCCACCGGCGAGCTGATGCGGATTTTCATGCCGGCCACGTCGGCCACGGTCGATACCGGACGATTGCGACTCATCAAAACGGTGGGCGACATGACCCAGATACCCAGCACCTTGACGGCCTGGTATTCCTCCTGGAGATAGGCGTCGTAGATCGCCCACAAACGCCGGGTGCCCTGCTCGGCACCAAGGGTGACCCCCGGCTGGGTGGCGATCAGGGATCGTGGGAATATGGTGGCCGAATAGCTCTGGATACAGAAGGTGATGTCGGCCACGCCGGTCACCGCCCGTTTGTACTGCTGCACCGGCCCTTTGCCCAAGGCCCCGGAGGGGTAGATCTTGATCGTCACTTCCCCTTCGGTGGCTTGGGAAAGGTCTTCGGACAGGGGCAGAAAAACCTGTTGGTGCAGGGTATGCACCGTGGGCATGAAATGGGCCAGTTTTAGTTCCTTGGCGTCAGCCGTCGGCACCGTGCCGATACCAACCACAATAGCGGCAACAAGTACGATCGATGTCAGAAGTTTGGTCATCATCCTGTTTTGCATAGCGAGCTCACTTTCGTAAAAAGTCAGAAATCGCATTGGCCCTGATCGATCATCTCCGTCAGGCGCTGAAGGTCACTGTCCAGCCGGCGGTCGTAGGTCAGAACCGGCGAGGCGGACCGGATGATCTCCAGCCATCGTCGACCGCCAGGCGACAGCCGTGTTTCGTCCCGCAGGGCGGCGGCATTGGATAAGGCCACCATCTGGGTGGCCAGCACCTGCTGCATCAACGTCGTGATCTCGGCAGCATTCAGGGCGGCGTTAAGCCCCATGCTGACCTTGTCCTGGTTGCTCACCTCGGTGGAGCGGGAAAGCACGGTATCCGGCGCGGCACGCTGGGCGGCCCGGGCCGCCAGGGCCGAGCAGGTCAGTTGCAGGGCCTTAAGGCCGCAACCCTCGTAGCCTACCAGGGTTTCGGGTAAACCGACGTTCAGCCGGGAATCCACCAGCAGGGCATATTGGCGGTCGATGAGATCCGCCACCGAGGCCCCGGCGGTTTTGAGCAGATCCATGGTCAGGGCTATGTGGCCGCCGTAGAAATTGCCCGCAAAAATGGTCTCCTCCCCCTCAGGGTCCACGATGGGGTTGTCGTTGACACTGTTGAGTTCGCGCTGCAGCACCTGGCGGGCCCAATCCAGCGCATCCCGGGCCGCACCGATCACATGGGGGGCGCAGCGCAGGGAATAGGGATCCTGGATGATGCGGCCGGTCTCTTTGTGACTGTCTGTCAGGCGGCTGCCCGCCAGGGCGCCCCGGATCGCTTCCGCCGCGGCGATCTGGCCCGGATGGTGTTTGAGGCGATGGGCCGTGGGGTGAAAGGCCTGGGATCGGCCGTAAAGCACTTCCGCCGCCAGGGCGCAGGCCCGCTCACAGGCCGCCAGGGTGCGGTCGAAACGCTCAGCGGTAAGGGCGCCGATGGCGGTCATTACGGCGGTGCCGTTCATGATGGCCAGGGATTCCTTGGGGACAAACGTGTGCACCGGCAGACCGGCCCGTGCCAGGGCGTCGCCGGCAGGCAGCATTTCCCCGCCGTGATAGGCCTCGCGCTCGCCGCACAACACAGCGGCCAGATAGGACAAGGGGGTCAGATCACCGGACGCCCCCACCGATCCCAGGGACGGCATCACCGGGATCACGTCGTGATTGAGCAGGCCGCACAGGGCTTCCAACAGCGACGGTCGCACCGCCGAAAAACCCTTGGCCAGGCTGACCAGGCGGGCAAACACGATGGCCCGCCCTTCCGGCACGGTAAAAGGCACGCCAAGGCCGCAGCCGTGCTGGCGGATAATCTGGTAGGCAAACTCCTGGGAGTGCTCCGGTCCGACGGAGCGGCCCGAACTGTAGCCCACACTGGTGGATACACCGTAAATGCGTTTTCCGGCGAACAGGGAACGATCGAGGATATCCCGGCCCCGGTTGAGTTTGGACAGCCATTCGTCATTCGATGAAAGCGTAACCGGCCGCTCTTCCAGGGCCACGGCCACCAACTGGTCAAGGGAGACCTCGCCATCGTCGATCGTCACGTCCGGCTTGCCGTGCTTTTTATCTGCAGTTGGCATGGATGCATTCCGTTTTTAGTCCCACGGGATTAGGCGCCCCTCTTTGGGAGTCACGAAGGTTGTGCGGTCTGGGATATCCTGGTTGACAAAACTCATGGCACCGATCCTGACGTCATTGCCAATGCGCAAACCGGTACCGATGATGCAGCAATTGGCGCCGATCCATACATTGTTCCCGATCGTCAGGCCCTGGTTTCCCTTGCCATCGATACCGATGGTGGTGTTTTGCAGCACGGTTACATTTTTACCCATGCACACGTGCTTGGTAATCACAATGGCAATGGGGTGCGGCAAAACAAGTCCCTCGTCGATTTCAGCCCCCAGCATGATTTCCACGCCATAGCGTCGGACCATGCGGTTGTTGATATTCTTGGCCAGGGATTTCAGCGTACGGCTATTTTTCGCATACAGGACATAGGCGATGCGAAACCAGAAAATATAGTTGCAGCGCTTGCTGCGCATGGCTTTTTGAAATACGCGGCGCCATGAAAACGGCTTTTCTTTGCCGCCGATGACTTCGGCATGAAAATAATCTCTCAAACGCGGATGCATTCCCGCAACGTCCTTTCGGGGCAGTATCAGGCAGCATGTCGCCACATCGGGAGGAAAAGACTACCCCCGATGCGAAGGCACAGCAGACTTCAGATCTGATTTCATGATTTTGCCCGCACGATTGCGGGGAAATTCTTCAACGAACCACATTTTACGAGGACGCTTGAAACCGGCCAGTTTGCCGTCCAGGAACCGAAGCAGTTCCGCTTCGGCCGGCGCCTGACCATTTTCAAGGCGGACGAACGCGGCCGGGACTTCCCCGCGTTTGGCATCCGGCAATCCCACCACGGCGGCCTCGGCCACTTGCGGGTGCTGTTCGATGGCGCGCTCCACTTCGGCCGCGTAGATATTTTCTCCGGCGCAGATAATCAGGTCGTTTTTGCGCCCCACCAGATGAAGGAAACCCTCGGCGTCACGCCGTCCCAGGTCGCCGGTGTGAAACCAGCCGCCCTTCATGGCCGCATCGGTTGCCGCGGGATTGTTCCAGTAGCCCCGGAAAACCGTGGGACCCTTGACCACCAGTTCGCCCGTCGCCCCCGGCGATACCTCGCGGTTGTCGTCGTCCACGATCCTGACGGCGGTGTGGAAGACTTCCTTGCCGATGGAACCGGCCTTGCGGTCCGCATCCGCCAGATCCAGGGCCGTAATCCGGAGGGTTTCCGTCATACCGTAGCCCTGGGCGAAAGCGACCCCTTTCTCCTTCTGATAACGGTGAATCAGGGGCACCGGCATGGGGGCGCCGCCGGCAATAAAAAAGTCGACCCCGGAAAAATCGGCCACCGGCCAGCGGGGGGCCTTGGCCATCATGTCGTACATGACCGGCACGGCAAACATGAAGGTAATCTTCTCCTGCACGATGCAGGTGATGATATCCGACGGGTTGTCGAAACTTTTCAGCACCAGGGCACCGCCGGCATAAACCACCGGTATCACGGATGCTGCCAAAGCGCCGATATGAAATAGAGGCGCCACGACCAGGGATCGACAGTTCGCGTCGAGCTGGTAGCTGTGCAGTGAATGGATGGCCCCGAATAAAAAATTGCCGTGGGACAGCACCGCCCCCTTGGGCGCTCCCGTGGTGCCTGAAGTGTACATGATCATCAACGGATCGGGAAGATCCACCGACACCCGGGGGACGGTTGCCGCGGCGCCCCGTGTCAGGGATGCCAGCGGCCGGTCGTCCGGGGCCGCCTTGCTGTCGGCCACCAGATAATGGACTTCGCCCCCCACGGCGGTCTTGAGATGGTCGACTTTGTCACGGTTTTCCGTAGTGTAAACCAGCACCCGCGGCGCGCAATCGGTAACGATGTGCGTCAATTCGGTCAGAGACAGGGCGGCATTGACCGGAACGATGATTCCCCCCAGTTTGGCGCAGGCGAAAAACACCTCCAGAAACGTTGGCGAGTTGCACATAAGGGTCACCAGGCAGGTGCCCTTGGTGACGCCGAGATCCGCCAGAGCGTTCGCCGTACGGTTGACCTGGTTTTCGAAAATCCGGTTGTCCCATTCCCGATCCCCCTCTTTGACGAAAGGACGGTCAGGATGGAGCAGCGCCCGTTTGCCGATCCATTCTCCAATGTTCATAGAGGTATTTCCATGTTTAATCCATTCGATTCATTATCAGTGAAACAAAGGTCCCTCCTGAAGAAAACCCGTTCACCAGCCCGATCCCCGCTCGGGTCTCTCGTCGCCGGTCCATGACGAAACGCAGCGGTTTCAGCGGGTTTCGAAGCCCCAGCGTCGGGGGAATAACGCCGTCCCTGAGGGACAAGGCCATGGCCGCGGCCCGTATGCCGCCGGAAGAAAAACTTTCCCCCACCGCGCCCTTGATGGACCCGATCCAGGGGGAGCCTTCCTTCCCGCCAAACAGGACTTCGAGGGCTTCGGCTTCCAGCCGGTCGAGGTTCCGGCCGCCGTTGGCCGAGGCGGAGACATAGTCCACCCGTTCCGGGGATACCCCCGCCCCCTTGAGAGCACGCTGCATGGCCAGAGCAGGCCCTTGGGGGTCGGCGGGCCAGTCGGTGGGTGGGGCCGGTGCGGAACTCAGGCCCCAGCCGCTGATTTCGCCGTAGATCGGCGCGCCGCGCTCCCGGGCATGCGCCAGGGTTTCCAGGCAGATAATCCCCGCCCCTTCTCCCAGGACAGGACCATTGCGGTCGCGGTCAAAGGGGCAAGCCCCCTCGGCCTTGCCGTCCGTGGGGGACATGGCCCTGAAATGGGTCATGATCTCAAAAAAGAATTCCGCGAAGATATCCGCGCCGCCGGTGAGCATGATATCGGCCCGCCCGGCCCTGATCTCGGCGGCGGCATAGGCAATGGCCGTTTCGGCCGAGGCCTCGTGATGGTTGACGGTGGAGTTGATGCCGCGGAAGCCGAGTTCGATGGCGGCATGGCCGGCCGGCGCGTTCATGACGGTATTGGGCACCAGGATGGGGCTGACGAATTGGGGCCCTTCCGTGAAGAGGCTGCCCACGAACTTGGCGGCGACATCGGTGCTGCCGAAGGTGACGCCGAGAAGGATGCCGATCCGGTCCCGGTTGGCCGCCGTAATGGTGACCCCGGCGTCTTCCAGGGCCATGCGCGCGGACGCCGCCGCCATCTGGGAAAGGCGGTCCATGCGCCGGCGGTTCTTGAGGGAAATGAAATCCTTGGGATTGAAATCCGTGATGGCGGCGCCCAGCTTGGAGCGAAAGCGTGCGGTATCAAAGGCCGTGATGGGTTGGATGCCGGACCGGCCGGCATACAGATGTGTGGCAAATTCCTTCTGGCCGATGCCAATGGGGGTTACCATGCCCATCCCGGATATGACCACGCGCCTATCCATTAGCCGATCCCTCTTCCCGGAAACTTCCCAATACAACGGATGTATTGTTGCCGCCGAAGGCAAACGAATTGGATAGAATGACGTCGAGGGTCGCCCGGCGTGCCCCTTCGGTCACGTAGTCGAGATCGCATTCCGGATCCCGGGTCCGGCTGTGGATCGTCGGCGGAATGAACCCCCGGCTCAAGGCCAGCACACAAGCAACGGCCTCGATGGCCCCGGCCGCTCCCAACGTGTGCCCGATCATGGATTTGGTGGAGCTAACGGGGATGCGAAACGCCTTCTCGCCGAATACCCTTTTAATGCCGATGGTTTCCATTCGGTCATTGGCCGGCGTGGCCGTGCCGTGGGCATTGATATAGTCCACATCGTCCGGCGAAACCCCGGCGTCTGCCAGGGCCATCTGCATACAGCGCACCGCCCCGGAGGCTTCGGGGTCCGGCGCAGTCATGTGGTCCGCATCGCAGCTGATCCCATACCCCCGGATTTCGCCGTAGATCCTGGCCCCCCGCGCCCGGGCGTGGTCCAGGGACTCCAGGATCATCATCCCGGCCCCCTCTCCCAGGGACATCCCCTCGCGGGTCCCATCGAAGGGTTTGCAAAATTCCGGATCCACGGCTTTCAGGGAATTGAAGGCTGCATAGGTGGTGCGGGCCAGGGGTTCGGTGCCGCCGGCAATCATGATACGGGCCATTCCATCCCGGATCAGGTCCCGGGCATAGCCCAGGGCGGTAGCCCCGGACGAGCAGGCCGTCATGAACGTGGTCTTGGGTCCCCAGAGGCGCAGTTTGGAAACGATGTGATCGGCCGATGAGGCGCAGCAGAAGGCGGAAAAATCCGAGAAGCGAACCGCGTCGGCTTGACCGGCGAGGCAGCGCTCATAAGCGGCCTCCCCATCCGGCATGCCCCCGGCGCCACCGCCGATGGCCACGCCCGTGTCTTGATGCAGGTCTTCCGGCAACGGAAAGAGACCGGCGTCTTCAAGGGCTTCCAGGGCAGCCAACATGGCCATGGCATCCGAGCGGGACATGCGTTTACCATAAAAGGCCTGGGGCACCTCACGCTTCGGGTCGAATGCCTTGACCTCTCCGCCCGTATGGGTGCGAAAGGGGGCCGCATCGAATACCGTCACCGGGCCGATGCCGCAGCGCCCCTGCTGCAGGGCCGCCGCAAATTCGTCTGCATTCCGGGCCACGGCATTGATCGTCCCCAGCCCCGTGATGACCACACGCGTGTCTTCCATTGATTTCAGGCACCCCGATTCAGGCACGACACTCGAATTGAAGGATTTGCCGGACAACCGCGGCCTCCGGCAGATATCGAAAAGACGGATGACAAGAATGCTTTGCAGGGCAACATCGCCCGCGCATGGAACTACCAATTGCCTTGCCCGGTGTCAAGCCGACCGGCTATCCGGGAAAAACGGCCAGGGGCAAAGGTCCGTTCTGCCATCCCTCCACCAGGAAAGTCTGTTGCCCCCTGCTCTTGCCCGTCATGCCGGTCCTGATTCGGCATCACGTGGGTCAACGATATGAGACAGCAGAAGACATTCCGGAGCGGCCGAACCTCTCCGGGTCCGCCACCAGCGGTGAAGGGTTTAAATCAAAACTAAAAGGGACCGGAAGACGCGCTGTCCGTCGATGCCGTCCGGCCGAAGGCCAGCAGGGATTTCACGTCTTCGACGATCAGGTAGATGGTCGGCACCAACACCAGCGTAATCAGGGTCGCAAACACAATCCCGAAACCCAGGGAAATCGCCATGGGGATCAGGAACCGGGCCTGGCGGGAGGTCTCGAAGATCATCGGCAGCAGGCCGCCGAAGGTGGTCAGGGTCGTCAGCACAATGGGCCGAAACCGTTGGAGCGCGGCGGCATGCACCGCCTCGGCGGCCCGGAAGCCCTCGCGGCGGCGGCGGTTGGCATAGTCGATCAGCACCAGGGAATCGTTGATCACCACCCCGGACAGGGCGACCACTCCGAACATGCTCATGACGCTCAGGCTGAAGCCCATCAAAAGATGCCCGACAACGGCCCCCACGATCCCGAAAGGAACGGAAACGATGACGATGATGGGCTGGATATAGCTGTTGAAGGGGACCGCCAGCATGGCAAAGATAACCAGCAGCGCCACCAAAAGCCCCCGGGAAAGGCTCTGCATGCTCTCCCGCATGTCGGCCTGGCGGCCTTCGAAACTGTAGCTCAGGCCGTCGTATTCCCCGACCAGTTTCGGCAGGATGTCTTCTTTGAGGGACGCCAGCACCTGACCGGACTGGCTGACCGGGCGGACATTGGCCGTGGCCGTCACCACCCGTTGACCGTTGCGGCGATCGATGGTGGTGTAGGCCCGGCCCCGTTTCAGGGTCACGGCCTCCCGCAGGGGGATCTCCACGCCCGCCGGGGTGCGCAGGATCATCTCCTCCAGGTTATATTCGGACACGCGCTCCGCCCGGGGCAGGCGCACCATCACCTTGACTTCGTTGCGGCCGCGCTGCTGGCGCAGGGCCTCGGCCCCGTAATAGGCATGGCGTACCTGACGGGCCACCTCCTGGGCGGTAAGCCCCAGGCTGCGTCCTTCGGCTTTGATCTTGAAATCGACCTGTTGTTTGCCGGGTGCAAAGCCGTCGTCGATATCGCTGACGTTCGGGTAATAGCCCAGGGCCTCGGCCAAGGCGGCGCTGGCGCTTTCCAGCACGTCCAGATCTTCATGGCGCAACTCCACCGCAATGGAGGCCCCCCGACCCGGGCCACCGGCATCCGACTCGAACAGAATCGATTCCAGCCCCACCAGCGATCCGACCCGTTCGCGCCACAGGCGGGTGACCTCGGCGGTACTTACGGGACGCCGGTCCGCATCCGTCAGGTAGGCCGTGACAATGGTCTGGTTGTCGGCCACCCGTGCGAAAATGCCGGTCAGAAGATCCTCCCCGCCGTTTTCGGCAGCCACCGCCCGGACCGCCGCCACGAGTCGCTCCTGGACCGCGGTGGTCTTGCGCAACGCCGATCCGTACGGGAGCGTGGCCGTAACCCGGGCAAAGTCGGATTCGATCTTGGGAAAAAGGGAGAACCCCATCCGTCCGCTTTTCACGTAGCCGACGACCAGGATAAGAATCGCCAGTCCGACGGCCAGGGCCAGATAACGGCAGCGCAGCACCCGGATTAAAAAGGGGCCGTAGTGATCCCGGACCACACCTGAAAACCAGCGGCTGAAGCCCTGCTGGGCACGATGCAGATAAACCAGAGGGCCGATGGAACGTTTTTCCTTTTGATGGGCGAGGTGGGCCGGCAGAACGAAGAGACTCTCGATCAGGGAAATGGCAAAAACGCTGATCACCACCACGGGAATCTGGCCGAAAACCTTGCCCATGAAACCCGGGATGAAGATCATCGGCAAAAAGGCCACCATGTTGGTCAGCACACTGAACGTCACCGGCATGGCGATCTCACGGGCGCCGCGGACGGCCGCCCGGGGCCAGGCCAGCCCCTTCTGGCGGTATTGATAAACGTTTTCCCCCACCACGATGGCGTCATCCACCACGATGCCCAGGGTAATGATGAAGGCAAACATGGATACCATGTTGATGCTGAGCCCGGCGGCGGGCAAAAAAAGCAGCGACCCCAGGAAACTGATGGGAATGCCCAGGCTCACCCAGAAGGCCAGGCGGGCCTCCAGGAAAATAGCCAGCACGATAAATACCAGGCCCAGGCCCAGGTAGCCGTTGCGCAGCATCAGGTCCAGGCGCTGGCGGTAAATGTCCGACCGGTCATGGAGCAGGTTCAGGTGAAGACCGGGGGCCAGTCCAGCCTTCAGATGGCTGACCTGGCGTTTGACCGCATCCGAAACGGAAATAGGGGTCTGGTCGCCCACACGGGAGACTTCGAGTTGGATCGCGCGCTGGCCATTGTAGGAGGCGAAGCTGTCGGTTTCCTCGAAACCGTCCGTGATGACAGCGATATCTTCCAGGCGCACCTCGGTGCCATCGTTGGCGGTGACCACCGGTATATCCGCGAATTCACGGCCGAAATAACGGCGTTCCGTCATCCGCACCAGAATATCGCCGCCCGCGGTCTCAATGGACCCGCCCGGCAGTTCGACAGCCGCCGCGCCGATTTCCCGGGCGACCCCTTCCAGGGTCAGGCCATAGGCGCGCAGGGTATCCTGGGGTATGGCGATGCTGATTTCATAATCCCGGACGCCCCACAGGTCGATTTGGGTAATGTCCGGGTCCTGGAGCATCCGCATCCGCAAGTCCTCGGCCAGGCCCCGCAAAACCCACTCGCTTTTATCCCCGGACAGGATAACGGAAAGCACGGCTCTTTTACGATCGGCGATGGCCACTTTGGGCTCTTCCGCATCGTCCGGGAAAGAGGTAATCTGGTCCACCTCGTTCTGGATCTCCTGGGCAAGGCGGTTGGGATCGGCCCCTTCCAGAACCTCGACCGAAACGGTACCGACACCTTCTCTGGCCGAGGCAGTCACCTCTTCGACCCCTTCGAGATCCTGGACCGCTTCCTCGATCGCCCATACGATGCCCCGTTCCACCTCGGCCGGGCTGGCGCCGGGGTAGGCCACCGTGATGGTGATGATGTCCAGGTCGAAATCCGGAAAAATTTCCTGCTTGATGCGGCTGCCCATAACCAGACCGCCCACCAGGAAAACCAGCATGAGGAGATTAGCCGTCACCGAATGGCCGGCCATCCAGGCGATCGGGCCGCGGGATGTTTGCTTTTCAGACCGTGTATCCATCGTTCAACCGTTGTTGATGTCCCTGTTAACGCCTCTCGGGCATGCGCCGTTTCGCTCGCCTCCGCATCCGGGTGGTCCTGCTGATTTACGAGGTCGGGGCTTTTGACGAAACAGTCCCGCGCGTCCGTATGGCCATGCCTTCCACTGCGGCGGCCAAATCTGAGGTGACAAGACGTTCACCGGCGGCCAGCCCTTCCCGCAGCAAAACATAGTCGGCGCCCCGCCAAAGGGGATCGACCGCGCGGATTTGGAGGGTTTCCGCCGGACCGGCCACCCAAATGCGGGCATTGTCCCGCAGGGCCGTGCGCGGAATGCGAAAAACATTTTCCAGTACACGGCCCTGGATTTCCACCCGCACATATTCCCCCAGGATCAAAGGCGGATGGGGCTTGGCGTCGGCGTCCAGGCCCAGGGGATCACGGACCGCCACCAGGATGCGCGCCATGCGACCCGCCGTTTCAAGATCGCTGAGCAATCGGATCACCTGGCCCGTCAAGGCCAATCCGCCCTGGTTGCGAACCAGGGCACCGGCACCGGGGTCCCCCGACCGGCGGGGAATGTCGATCCACGGCAGCCGGTCCACCGGAAGGGAAATTTCGACCCAGTAGGCATCCGTATCCACCAGGACAGCAAGTTGTTCCTGGGCCGCCACCTGGGAGCCCAGGGATACGCTCCGGCTGCGTACGATGGCATTGAAGGGAACCGTGATGCGCGTACGCGCCAGGTCAATGCGGGCCTGCTCGAGATTGGCCCGGGCCGACGCCAGATCCGCACGGGCTTTTCGCAGGTGGGGCTGACGCAGGGCCAACTCCCTGTCCAGGGGGTCGGCGGGTTTATTGCCGTTGAGAATTTCCCACTCCCGCCGGGCGATCTCCTGCCGGCCCTCTTCCAGCTTGAGGGCGTATTCCGCCTCCACGACACTGCTTTTCGCCCGGGTTACGGCCAGTTCATAATCGTCGCGGTCAATCTGCAGCACTTCCGCGCCAACTTTGAGCAGGCCGCCGACCTCAAATTCCGGGTGCACCCGGGTCACCGCGCCGGTCACCCGGGATTCCAGCACCACCTCGCGGGCCGGTATGACCGTTCCCATGGCGGACAGCACCACCTGGTGGTTTCCGGGTGCCACGGTGTCCACCTCCACAAGGGGAGCCATCGTGCGGGGGAGGCGCTTGTCCGCGCGCGGGGCTGTTTTTTGGAAATAGGCGGCCCCGCCGATGCCCGCCGCAACGATGAGTCCGCCGATAATGGCATGCGTCAGGCGGCGGCGCATCGTCGGACGGGGCGTATCGGAATGGGGTATCGTCCGGTCCTCGTCAATGGGGTGTGTGGTCATGCGTCTTTTCCTTTAACCCTGTCAGGATAAGATCCCTTTCCCGGAAGGGAGGGCTTATTTTTCCGCGACAACCGTTCCGGCCCAGTTGCCGCCCAGGGCCTCGAACAGGTCGATCCGGTCGATCAGGAGTTGGGTTTGCTGCTCGATCAGGTTGCGTTCCAGGTTTTGAACGGCGACAATCTGGGTCAAAACCGGCAGGTAGTCGTCAACCCCCTTGCGGTACTGTTCACGGGCTTCCACCAGGGCGTGGCGGGCGGCTTCGAGTTGGCGTTCCAACGCCGCGATATACCGACGCTGGTAAAGCTCCGATGCCAGGGCGTCTTCCACTTCGCGAATGGCCACCAAAACGCTTTCCCGATAGGCGGCCAGGTTTTCGGCAATCACGGCCCGGCTGCGGTCCACCTCGGCCGCTCTTTGCCCGCCGTCCAGGATGGGCGCTGCCAGGTTGCTGGCCAGCGAAAGGATCCAGTTGTCGAGCATGAGATCCATATCGGCCGGTCCGTATCCTGCCGTGCCGGTCAGGCTGATGGCCGGCAGGCGATTGGCCCGGGCCGCCGCCAGTTGCCAGTCGGCGGCTTCCAGGCGCAAACCGGCCGCGCGCACATCAGGACGATTGGCCAAAAGATCGGCCGGAAGCCCGGCGGCCGGCAACGGTTCGAGGGTCGGCAAATTTTCCGCCCCGATGGTCAGCTCCGTGCCCGGAGCCTGCCCCAGCAGGACGGCCAACTGGTTGCGGCGCAGACGCTCCTGGGCTTCCACAACCGGGATCTGCGAGCGGATTTCTTCCACGACCTGCTGCTGCTGGAAAACATCCAGCGCGGTGACGATGCCCTTGCGATAACGCAAATCCACCAGTTCCAGGTAGGTACGGTTGGTTTCCAGCTGTTTCTCCAGCAAACGCCGCTGCATTTGCCGGGAGAGGATCTCCGCCCAGGTGGTGGCGACATCGGCCGCCAGGGCGATGACGGTGGCATGCCAATCCTCCCGGGCGGCTTCGGCCGTAAGGGATTCCGCCTTCTGCCCGGAGCGAATCCGGCCCCAAAGGTCGATCTCGTAGCTGGTGGAAAGTCCGATGGCATAATTCCGGGTGGTAAACCTATCGGCCGAACCGTTTTCGCTCCGCTGGCGGGCATGGTTGGTGCGGCCGGTGACACTCAGGTCCGGATATAGGTCGGCGCCGGCCTTTACGGCCACGGCCCGGGCCTGTTCCATGCGGGCCCAGGCCTGCTTAAGCGACAGGTTGCCGGCAAAGGCCTGGCCCAGGAGTCCATTGAGCGCACTGGAATTTAAAGCGGTCCACCAGGGGGCCGGGTCCGGCGCCTGAACAGGATAAAGCGAAAAGCTCTCCGGCAGCGGGTCCTCCGCAAAGGATCGCACCGCTGGCGCAAACGGACTGCAGGCGCTCAGCACCAAGGCGGCCAAGATCAGAATTGTCTGGATTCGGAGGGAAGCATTCATGGCCTGGCAACCTGTTCCGCCATCATTGGAAGGCGTTGTTAAAGGTCCGGAATACGCCGCCGGCTATCGTCGTCCGGGTGCCGCCGGAAAGGCGGACCGAAGTGGCGCCCATGAGTGCCTGGATGCCAATGAACCCTGCGGCCGCTTGACGGAAAACTGATTTTTTTAACCGTAATTGTGGGCTTTGTCAACGTAAACACTCCGATGGCCGCCGGAGTCCTTTTTGATGGGCGTCCCGGTAAAAACGGGCCGGTTGCCCCCTTTTCCGCATGGATCTTCCTCTTCCCGGTCAAGGCTTTGGAACTTCTCAATACAATGTCGATGGATACCGCGAACGGGTTACATCCTCGAAGACCGGTCAGGCGTTTGGTGCCAGTTATCGCTGCCAGTCAACCTTTTGGTGTTGACAGCCCACCCCAGAGGGGCGATGCTACCGGACAACGTTGCGTTGGGGTAATGGTTTTGGCTTCGGAAGCAAAATCGTACACCCGGAATACCCTATTTTAGAGTGATTGGAGTTGGCCCTTGCCCCGGCCCGAATTTGACATCGACACCCTCGTCCCCCACCGCCCTCCCATGCGGCTCATCGATACCATCCTGGATGTATCCGGCGATACGGCAACCACTGCTGCCACCGTGGTCTCCTCCTGGCCGACCTTTTCCGAAGGCGCGGCCCATGTTGTGCTGTTGATCGAACTCGTGGCCCAAACCGCTGCCGTGGTCGGCGGCTTCAAAGCCGTGACCCAGCCTTCGGGAGCCCATATGCGCCAAGGTATGCTGGTGGGCATCAAAAATGCTGTGTTCAGGATCGACACCCTTCCCCTACACGCCCGGATCACCACCTGTGCCACGACCCGTGCCCTGTTGGAAAACTTTAAAGAGATCAATGGGTATGCCAAGATTGAGGACCAGGTCATCGGTGAAGTCAACTTGCACGGCGTCCAGGTCGCCTGACCGCCTGGAAAGTCCCGCCCTGTGTAAAAATCATGACACCTGACCGTCAACTATTCTGACAAAAACGTTGACAGCACCCGCCAGGATATCAACCAAGACCATCTATATAATTGATTATATTATTTTTATTAATTCACACAGACCTATGGCACACGATTTGCTTTAACCATCTGTCAGACCATCTTTTCTCCCTCCTCTTTGGGGCAAGGCATAGGGCCTTGCCCCTTTTATTTGGACGGATTCGTAAAATGCCCCATATCGGCGTTGTGCTTCTTGCTTCGTCGGTGCGGCGTACGGGTGTACGCCTCCCTCCTCAGCCTTCGCACGCCTTGATATTGGCCATTTTACGAATCCGCTCACGGGGAACTCTTCCGGCAAGCATAGCAACGACGCTGACATATTCGGATCCACCGGAAACGGCCATGTCGCAATGTTGTATGGCCACCGGAATCATAATGCTTATGGCAATAGACGGATCAAGGATTCCCGGCGTGTGCTTTGACGCTTGATTTCCCGGTATGTTGTGCCATGATATCAGGATTGGAGTTAACCGATGGGGCCCTTTCGAAACCAAATAGAATAGCCGGGTGACATGACGACACCGATCGTCCTTCTGATAATCTCCGTAATCCTTGTGCTGGCCGGCATCATCGGCCTGGTGCTCCCGGCGTTTCCGGGCGGTGTGGTGCTTTTCCTGGGATTGCTGCTGGCAGCATGGGCGGAAGATTTCGCCTACATCGGCATGGGTACACTGGCGGTTCTGGGCCTCATGACGTTGGCGATTTATGCGGTGGATTTCATTGCCGGAGCCCTGGGGGCCAAAAAATTCGGGGCGTCGACCCGTGCCATTGTCGGCGCCAGCATTGGGGCGGTGGTCGGCTTGTTTTTCGGTATTCCCGGAATTCTCCTGGGGCCTTTCATCGGAGCCGTATTAGGGGAATTATCGGTTCAGCGAAACCTGATGGCCGCCGGCAAAGCCGGCATCGGCACCACCGTCGGGCTGGCGCTCGGCGTGGCAGCCAAACTGGCGGTGGCCATGTCCATGGTCGGTCTTTTCGCCATCGTTCGCTTCTTTTGAACAGGCCATCTACCGTTCCCCGGAGACCTTCTTCCGAAGGTCCGCATAGTAATCGTCAATGATCGTCTTCACAGCCCCGCTTGCCACCATCTCACGGACCACCTGCTCTAATTTTTCCCGCTGATGCCAAATGCGGGATTTCCGGGATATACCGATGTAAACGGGGTTGTCCTCCAGGTAAGCATAGTCCGCTACGTCCACCTGATCGACAAGGTTCATCTCGTGGAGCTTCAGCAATCCGGACCGAAGGCTGTAGACAACGGCATCGATGCGTCCATCGATAAGCTTTTTGAAATTCAACTTCACACTGCGGGTCGGCTCTTTGACAATGTCCGGATCCCGGTCAAAGCGGGGGAAATATTGTGATCCGATCTTGGTGCCGATTTTATACCCATACAAATCTTCATAGCGCGCAATCAGCGCGGCATCCCCCTTGCGGACAAAAAAAACTTTTCTGTTTTTGGTAACATAGGGCGGCATCACAAAATAGATGTAATCCTCCCGCTCGGGGCGTTTGAGCAGCCCGCCCATCAGATCGATTTCTCCGGTCCGCATCCAGCACAACCGCCTGGCAAAAGGTGCATGCCGGATCGTCAGATCGGCATCCATTTTCTTGGCGACGGCCTTTAAAATGTGAACGACCACGCTATTGCAGTGTTCTTGGGAAACCGCGGTTGTCAGACATTCTTTCGCTTTTGAAGGGATGGGCACGACGACTAGCAGGAAAAAACAAACGATGAGGACCGACAGGCCGGTTAACCCAGAATTTCTTCCCATAGTCTCCTCTGTTCCACATTGCCAAAGCCACCTGTTCTGCGCCATGTCTCGTTTATTTTAAATGACCAACCGGAAAGGTGTCAACCCGTCCCCACACACACTCGCCGTTGGGGGGCTAGTATCTCCCTTGTTCCACACCGAGCATGGGTGAGACGGGCTAAATGAGGCGTGACGCACGCGGTCTTTTTTGATTCCCTTTCTTTTCAAGAGAGAAGAGCGAAGCGCCCGGCTTCGTCCATTTCGTTCATTTGGTTGTATCGACAGGCCTTCCGGTTCAGGAAACGCTAACACATCACCTGGCCCGCCGGCCGACACCCCGGGGGGTTTAAATTCACGAATACGGTATTAGAGTGAATGAGGTGGCGCAGACAACGAATGCTCGGGAAAAACAACATGAGCAATATTCGGATCATTTCTTCCGGCAACTTGGGTGCGGAATCTGCCGCCCTGGACGCGGCCATTCGGTTCAACATCCCTTATGGTGGCTTTACCAGCCGTGGCGCCTTGGTTCCGGGAGACCGCCCAACCGGCCGCTATAGGCTGGATGAGCGGCCGTTTGTCCATCCCATGCTGCTCCTTAAGGCCAACATAGCCCGGGCCGAAGGCATCCTTTTGTTTTCCGGGGGGGAATTGCCGCCTCGTCTGGAATCGATCAAACGCGAGGCCCAGGCGCAACGCCAGCCTTGCCTGCATGTTGATTTTGCTGCTGCAACGCCCGATAAGGCGGCGTTTCGTATTGCCGCCTGGATTCAGGAAAATAATCTTGCCAGCCTGTGCGTCAGCGGTACCGATCTTCGAGAAGACCACAGCATCTACCCGAGTGTTCACGATACCATGAGTGCGCTGTTTCTGCTGGGCAGCAATGCCGCCCCGACACCGGGTGAAACCCTACATTAGGGTCCGTCCATAAATGGTAGATTTTGGTTCCTGGCAAGGCCCGAGCGCGTTCTCCCGCTCCGCGGGATAGTATCCCGCTGGCCGGGACTTCCCGTCTGATCGATTTCGATCGGTGGGTGTCAACCGGAGGAATAGCCCGCTATTGCGAGGATTGGAAACGAGCGAAAACGCCGCCAGGGGCCGAAAGATGCCTTTGATGGATGGACACGCATTCGTTTGCGTAAACCTTGTGAGGTTTTCCTTACATCAACGACCAAACAGCCATGAAGGTCCGATACCTCATAGCCCTGGCCTGGATGACAGGCCTGTTTATTTCACCGGAAGCCTTGCTGCTGCAAGGCAACCTCTCCGGATTGTGCGGCCCGGGGTTTATCCTGCTGCTGGCCGCGGCGATCATTCTTCATTGGACAAACGTCACGGCGGCCCGGGGCGACGGGATGACCGACCCTGCCGCACCAAGTGAAATCAAGCTCCTGATCGAGACTGTCGGCCCGCTTAGCGCCTCGGCGCTGTTGTTGATGGCGCGCCCGTCCCTGGCGGTGTGCCTGGCGACCGCCCTGCTGGTCACGGCGGGCTTTGTCTTCAACGAAGTCTTTCTCTACTGGTTCCCCAATTTCGGATTTGCCGCCCTTCTCCTATCGATCATCCTGGCCCTGAACCTGGCCGGCCCCCGAGCGGCGGCGGCCGGCCAGTTCCTGTTTACGGCGACCGCCAGCGCCGGTCTGGTCGGTCTGGCCGTTGTCGGTCTTTTCAGTGGAGACCAGACGGCAGCCGCAACATCGACAGCCTTATCCATGAGTGCCGGCACCCGGGGGGCAGGGCTGGCCGCCATCGGTTTGGTTGGGTACGACCTGCTGCGCTACAGCGCCCACCGTTTCCATCCCGACCAGTTGGCGATGGTCATCAAAGCCGGTCTGGTTATGGGGGGGCTTCTTATTCTGCTCTGGAACACGGCAAGCTTGCTGCATGTTGCTCCGTCCCGCCTGGCGGACACCAGCATACCCCACATCCTGGCCGCCAAAGCGATCGCGGGACCCACCGGCCGGATTATCATTGGGATCGTGGCCATTGCCGGTGCCTGCGCTGCCGTGAATTATCTTTTCCAAACCGTTGCGCGCATGCTGGCAGCCATGGCGCGCAACCATCTGTTGCCGGCCGTTTTCGGGCATTCGGCCTCCCGTCCAACATTCGCTCTGGTCAGTCTCGCTGCGATCGTCGGTCTGCTCATGGCCACGGGATTTGCCGGCACTGACTGGCTGGATGCCAGCATCCGGGCCGGTCTCCTGCTGTGGCTTGTTTTCTATGCCATCATCCTGCTCGCCGGTAAGCTTAAATCGATGCCTGATCGCCCCTGGAACCTGTCGCATCCATCGATCCGGGAAGGTCTTCGGACAGTTTTGGTCGCTGCGTTATTCGTCATCATTGCGGGCACACTTGTCGCCACCGATGAAGATCCTTCCGCTCTTTTAAAAACCCTTTCTATTTTTCTGATCCTGGCCATCGGCTTCGCCGGTGCCGGCCAGTATTTGGCAAGAGGAATTGATACGAACACCAAAGCAGGTTTATCGAATCATTGAAAGGAGGCTACCCATGATGAAAACACGCAAAATGCCATTTGTCTTTCTGCTGGCAGTGGCGTTGATGCTGACGGGTCTGGGGATATCCCAGGCCGGGAACGTCCCCCTGATGACCGCCGACGAGCTTAAAGCCATGCTGGGCGACCCCGATCTCGTCGTTTTGGATGTCCGGCGCGGCAAAGACTGGAAATCCTCCGAGTTCAAAATCCAAAGCGCCGCCTACGCCAAGCCCGAGGCCTACGATCAGTGGGCCAATACCTACTCCAAATCCAAGAAGATCGTCCTCTACTGCGCCTGACCGAACGAATACACCAGTGCCAGTCTGGCACAGAAAATGATAGACAATGGCTACGAAAATGTATACGCCCTCAAGGGCGGTTGGCGGGAATGGTTCCGGGCCAAATATCCGGTGGATGAAAAATAGATAATGATCGCCTCCCATGAGACGGGAGGCGATCATTCCCCGTTCGAAGGCAAACCATTTAACCCGGATATTTCACGCACTCGCGATGTTCATTGGACGGCATCTGGGGCGCAGCGCTGCGCCTGCAGACTTATCAAACCGGCAACACATGGACAGAGGCGGACCATGACGAACGACGCCATACGACACGCGTCATGGGATGACCCCACCTTGGTACCGGTGTTTCGTTTCGATTACGAGCATCTGGCCCAGAAGGGATTTGCCGACTTTGAATCGCCCGGCACCGACCTGTTGATCACTTTTCGCGGCACCGGCATGATCGACGTCTTCAAGAGCCGCGCCTGGCGGCATGTGGCCTTTCTCGATTTCGATATGCAGCGGGAGATCCACCTGGACTCGGCCTTTGGTTCGCCTTTCATCGGTCTACCCTTTGCGGCCGCGCTGAAACACGAAAAAGGGGTTGCCCTGGACCGATTCGACGATTTGCGAAATCTTCACCGGTACGGCTTTTTCGTGCAGGAAGCATTTCGCAATGGAGGATCAAGAGGTGTGTGGAACCTCGACGAGCTCATGATGGCCGTCGCGCTGGAGTACGCCGTAGAACAGGGCGCCCCATGGTTCCGTATTAAACCAACAGACGATACCGCCCCCTACTACCGCCGAAAATACAGCGCCATGCGTGAGCCCACGACGAGCGCCGACCGAGTCGCCAGTATCCGCCTGGGGTCCAACCGCACCCCCCTTCCCCATGTGCACACCATTAAACACGGCGGGCGAACCTGTTATCTCGATGTCGAAACAAGCCCGGATTGCGCTTGGCCGCATGGTTGATCCCATCCAGAGAACGTCAGGTGCCGCCCGGTCTCGGTATCGAAATACGGGCCCGCAACCCTACAATCGAAACACCACCGGCTGATCATCCACATTGATGTCGATGCCCACGGTGTCCCCTGTCCGGAATCCCACCTCCTGGAACTGGGCGACCACCTCTTCGTGACGGTCCGCCGGCCAGTAGACATTCCAGAGGGGGTTGCGGACGGTGTCGATCCCGTAGGCGTCATGACTGCAAAGGCCGATGCGGATCTTGTCCTTGGCGATGAGGGTATCGGCCTCGGAGATAAAGATGTCGATCTGATAGAGGTTGTTGTGCAGCACCTTGGCGAGCTCCGCCTGGCATTCCGGGAAATCGTCCAGGTAGTGGCTGGCAATCTGGTAAAGCCCACCCGTGTCCTGGATGGAGAGCCCCAATACGGCGTATCGCTGGTGGCGCAGGGCAAACGCCTCGAGCTCCGCCTCATAGGCCTTGATGGCCGCGATGACGGGTTCCACATCCCCCGAAGACGGACGGGGGCAGGCATCGAGCATGTCCTCGCATTGGGTGATGACACTGATATAAAATTCCCGGTTGTCCATCACGTAAAGCGGGCGTTCCCGATAGTTCCGGCGTTTGCGGATGCGGCGCACGCCGGTTAGGGTGATGGATCGCTGGCTCTCCTTTTCCTCCAGAATGTCGATCTCGGAGATATCCTTGGCCTGGACCACATGGATCTCCCCTTCGCTGGAGATAATGTATTCGATTTCACATCGAAATCCCAGAACCGATTGAATCTCCTTGGAAAGCTGCAAGAGCCGGCGGTCGTGGGGGGTGCGGGTGATATAGGGCTCGCTCTGGACCCGGTGCACCCGGTCCCGGCAATAGCCGAATTCCCATTGCCCGCAAATCATCTTGGCCATGACGCTGGTGCCGTCGATGAAGGGCATGACCACGACCCCCATGGCATTCATATCCAGATCCGGCGCCTGGTTGAATTTCTGCTGGCGTTGAATGTTCAATTGCTTGCTGGTATTGGCCAGCTTGATCATCTTGTTGCGGGCGTAGCGGATCCCGCCGACGTCGGCGTAGGTTTCCAGGGAATCGAAGGTGCCGCCCTTGAAACGCCGCTCATGGGGATGGGCGCTGCGGGCGATGACCTTGAAGCTCTCCCGGTGTTTTTCCAGGAAGGCCTCGAGGGCGGCAGTGTCACCATTTTCAAAATTTTGAGCCGGCACGTAAATGAAATCCGGAACGGCAAATCCAGATTTTTTTAATTTTTCCAAAAGCTTGGCCTTCTCAGGAACCGCTTCGACCATGGGATGCCTCCGGCGGGCTAACCGCTATATTTTTTGTTGACTTACAGTCTGAAAGTCTTTAATCAATAAAAACCGACCGATCATTCGGTCGAGTTCTTTTTCCGCTGGTACCATATGTCCAAACGAAATGCAATCCTTGCCGCCGCCACCCGGCTGTTTTCCCGTAAGGGGTTTGAAGGCACCTCCATGGCGGAGCTGTCCAGAGCCACGGATGCCGCCACAGGCACCATCTTCCACCATTTCAAGAATAAGGAAGACCTGTTTGTGAACATCCTGGCGGACATCAAGGAAACCATTCTGGCCGAATTCGACCGGTATCAAAAAAACGGCGACAGCCGCAACGGCCTGGAAATGGTGGAACGCACGGTGGTTTTTTACCTGCACCTGACCGGCGCCATGGAAGACCAGTTCCTTCTCCTGCACCGTCATTTCCCCTACCAGATGGCGGAAACCAATACGGTCTGCCGCGAATGCCTGGCGTCCATCTACAATTGCCTGCTGGACATTTTCGAGGAAGGCATCCGCATCGGGCAACAGGACGGTTCGGTGACGGCATCATCGGCGCGTAACACCGCCATGGTCATGTTCGCCATGGTGGATGGCATCGTGCGGTTGAACACCTACCGGATCTATGATGCCGGGGCTCTCTACAGCAATCTGATGACCTCATGCCGCAGCCTGCTCACGGGGAGGAGCTAGCAATCCCATGGCCTCGCAACGACCCGGCATAGCGGCATGGCCCAAACCAGCTGACATTTTCCCCTTTTTGGAATGGCTGCCGGGCTATAACCGGCGGCATCTCAAAGCCGATCTCTTTTCAGGGCTGACCGTGGCCCTGATCCTGATTCCCCAGTCCATGGCGTACGCCCAACTGGCCGATCTGCCGTCCTATTACGGCCTCTACGCGGCCTTCCTGCCGCCGGCTGTGGCGGCCCTTTTCGGCTCCAGCCGCCAGTTGGCTACCGGTCCGGTGGCCGTGGTGTCCCTCATGACGGCCGTGGCCCTGGAACCCCTGGCCGTAGCCGGCAGCCAGGCCTTCATAGCCTATGCCGTATTGCTGGGCCTGATGGTGGGCGTCTTCCAGTTTCTGCTGGGGTTCCTGCGGCTGGGGCTGGTGGTCAATTTCCTGTCGCACCCGGTGATCAACGGTTTTACGAATGCCGCCGCCATTATCATCGCCACCGGTCAGTTGCCCAAACTCTTCGGCATCACTGTGGGCCAAACCGATCACTATGCCCAGGCCATCGCCCGGATCATTGCCGAAGCGTTTCATTTCACCCATTGGCCCACCCTGCTCATGGGCGTATTCGCTTTTCTGGTCATGGTGGTTCTCAAGAAAATTTCCCTGAAAATTCCCAACGTCCTGGCGGCCGTGGTCATGACGACACTGGTGTCCTGGGCCATTGGTTTCGAACATAAAACCCACGTCCCCATGGAGGCCCTGGATGACGCCGACATCCGCACGCTGATCGTCCAGTATAATGCCTCCCTGGCGGAAATCGACCGTCTGGCGAACCAACGCGCCCGGCGGACCGCCGAACTTGATCAGGCCCGCCAAAACGATGCCGCACTCCAGATCATCCATATCCGGCGGGACCTCGACATTATCGATTTCCAGAATGCTCAAAAAAGCCGCCAGGCCACCATGTTGCGTCGGACCCTCAACCAGGTGCTGATGGACGGTGGCCGGACCGCCTCAGGAGAAACCCGCTTTTTCCGCAAGGGCGGCCGTCCGCCGGAAATGACCGCCGCCGGAAGCACCTGGCGCATCGAGGTAGGGCGCGCCGCCCTGGATACGGAAGCCTTACCCCTTTTCTGCGGCGGTAAGGTCGTCGGCGCCATCCCCGAAGGGCTGCCCTCTTTCACGCTGCCGCGCATCCGCGGCAGTGTTGTTCTGACCCTGCTGCCGGCCACTGTCATTATCGCCATCCTGGGCTTCATGGAGGCCATCTCCATTGCCAAGGCCATGGCCGCTAAAACCGGCCAGCGGATCGATCCGAATCAGGAACTGATCGGGCAGGGGCTGGCCAACATGCTCGGCGCCATGGGGCAAAGCTATCCCGTGGCCGGCTCGTTTTCCCGCTCCGCCGTCAATCTGCAGGCGGGCGCTGTGACCGGTCTGGCCAGCCTGTTCGCCAGCCTGGCCGTTCTGGCCACTCTGCTTTTCTTCACGCCCCTGCTCTATCACCTGCCCCAGTCCGTGCTGGCCGCCATTATCATGATGGCCGTGGGCGGCCTGATCAACATCGAAGGATTCATCCATGCCTGGCGGGCCCAATGGTTTGACGGGGCCATATCCATCGTCACCTTCGTCGCCACCCTGGCCTTCGCCCCGCACCTGGACCGGGGCATCCTGTTGGGAGTGGCCCTCTCCCTGGGGGTTTATCTCTACCGCAGCATGCGGCCGAAGGTGGTGGACCTCTCCCTGGGCGTTGACCAGGCCCTGCATGACGCGGTGGCCCACGGACTTAAAGAGTGCCGCTATATCGATGCCGTGCGTTTTGACGGCCCGCTCTTTTTTGCCAACGCCAGTTATCTCGAGGACCAGATTCGGCAGCGGCGGCGCACCAAAAAGGATCTCAAACACATCATCATCGGAGCCGAGGGCATCAACGACATGGATGCATCGGGTCAGGAAGCCCTGGCCCTGGTCGTTGAACGGGTCCGCAGCGCGGGCATCGATATTTCCTTCAGCGGTGTCCACGCCTCGGTCATGCGGGTGCTCAAACGCACCCACCTCTACACCCGCATCGGCGCCGATCATTTTTATCCTTCAATGAAAAGCGCCATCAGTGCGATTCACGCCCAGACCCACACCGGCGGTCGCGAAGCCAACTGTCCCCTGACCTCGGTGGTCACCCTGGACGCCAACCCCAGTGCCAAAGGATTGTAACGATGTCGGTCGTAACGCTATTTAACGGTCTTTTCTGCGACGCCGAAACCGTCGTCCGCGATGTGATGGAGAGCACCGGCTACCGGTTGATTACCGATGACGACATGATTGCCCGGGCCGTCGAACTGTCCGACATGCCCGAGGCCAAACTGCGCCGCGCCTTCACCGCCAAGACCTCGGTATTCAACAAATTCACCCGGGAGAAAGAATTCTCCATTGCCTGCCTCCGAATGGCCATGGCCCAATTGATCGAAGCCACACCGGCCGTCGTCCACGGGTATGGCGGCCTGCTCATTCCCGCCAGCGTGAGCCATGTACTGCGGGTATGCCTGATTGCGGAGACGCCCTACCGCATTCAACGGGCGGAACAGGAGGCCAATCTGTCCGAAAAGGACGCCCTGAAGCGCATCCACCAGGACGACGCCGACCGGGGGGCCTGGACCAACACGCTATTCGGGACAGCGGACCCCTGGCACCAGGACCTCTACGACATGGTGCTGCCCATGAACCGGATACACCTTCCCCAGGCCAGCGCCCTGATCGAGGAAAACCTGGTAAAAGAAGCCGTGCGCCGGACCGAGACTTCCAATGCCGCCGAAAAGGACTTTTTACTGGCGGCCACCGTCGAGGTCGAACTGGCCCAGGCCGGCCACGCCGTTTCGGTAACGGCGCGGGGCGGCGCGGTCACCCTGGTAATCAACAAACAGGTGCTCATGCTCACCCGGCTGGAAGAAGAACTGAAGGCCATCGCCGGCAAAATTCCAGGCGTTCTATCGGTGACCACTGAAGTCGGACAGGACTATCATGAGAGCCATATTTACCGGAAGCACAATTTTGAGGTTCCTTCCCGGGTCCTTCTGGTGGATGACGAACGGGAGTTCGTCCAGACGCTTTCCGAACGCCTGCAGTTGCGGGAAATGGGCTCGGTGGTGGCCTATGACGGGGAATCGGCATTGTCTCTGGTAAACGAAGACGAGCCGGAAGTCATGATCATCGACCTGAAAATGCCCGGCATCGACGGGATGGAAATATTGAAGAAAGTCAAACAGACCCGTCCTGAAATCGAGGTTATTGTATTGACGGGTCATGGTTCCGAAAAAGACCGCGAGCGCTGCATGCAGTTGGGCGCTTTTGCCTATCTGCAGAAACCGGTCGACATCGATCTGCTGAGCGATACCCTGAAAAAAGCCCATGCCCGGATCCGCAAGGAGCCGTCATGACCGCCGGGGCTTCCACCAAAGATGGCGGGTTTTAATCAAAACAACCATATGGCAATGCTGAATCTATCCAAAATAAAACCAAGCTTCTGGGACCACCAGGATGTAGCTGCCGGCCCCGGGGGCCAATTATTCAGTTTCCGCCGCAAATGGAAACTGACCGTCCTCTTCATGACCGTGGTGGCCCTGACCCCGCTGGTGGTCATGGCCCTGATGGATTACCACCTGACCATTCAGGCCTTTGAATCGGAAACAATCGGCCACACAGGACGCACCGTGTCCAGCGCCGGACGCAACATAGCCCTTTTTCTGTCCCAGCGGCGGGCGGCGCTGGAGTTCATTGCCCGGGATAACACCCGCCAGGCCCTGTGCTCATCCGAACGCCTGGCAACCCTTTTGACCCGTTTGAGAGACCATATCGGCGGTTTCATCAGCCTGGGGGTGCTTGATCACAAGGGCCGCCCCCTTGCTTATGCCGGCCCCCGTTCCTGGGAAGGGCTAAAGCCCGGAAAACAGCCTTGTTTCGAACAGACGGTGGCCCAAGGCTTTTTTGTGAGCGCTGATGGCGGCCCTTCGGGCAGCGACCGGCAAATGATGCTCGCCATCCGGCGCGATCTCGGAGACGGCGACTTCATCATCCTGCGGGCAGCCCTGGACCGACGGATCCTTGATGACCCGATCTCCCGGATAGCGATTGACCCGGGCGACGATGTATTCATCATCAACACCGCCGGGTTGCTGCAAACGCCCTCCCGGCGCTACGGCCTCCCTTTTGGCCCCGTGCCGTTGCCGGTGCCCGAACCGGCCGGCAGCCCCCGGGTGATGGGCACCACCACAACCGAAGGCGAAGAAATCCTTCTGGGGTATGCCTATATTCCCCAAAGTCCCTTTATCCTGATGCTCGTCCGTCCCAAATCCGGCATCATGGATCTTTGGCTCAGGCCACGCGTCCAGTTGATCGGCGTCCTGGTTTTTAGCATCCTCCTGATCCTGGGCGCCATCCTGGGAACCGCCACCTGGCTTGTGGACCGGATTTACAGGGCGGACCAAAAACGTGTCCAGGCCTTGCACCGGGTGGAGTATGCCAACAAACTGGCCTCCATCGGACGACTGGCTTCGGGGGTCGCCCACGAAATCAACAACCCCCTGGCCATCATCAACCAGAAGGTGGGGCTCATCAAGGATCTGTTCACCCTCAAGCAGGGTTATGCCGCCGATGAGCGGATGATGGGACTGGTGGACGACGTTCTGGAATCCATCGTGCGCTGCAGTTCCATCACCCGACGACTGCTTGATTTTTCCCGCCACATGGAGTCCCGCATCGAACCGGTAAATCTGGAAGCTGTTATCCGCCAGATATTGGACTTCATCCGGAAAGAGGTGGATCGCCGGCACATCCAGGCAACCGTAGAAAAGGTGGACGACATCCCCGAGCTGCTCATCGACCGTGGCGGCCTCCAGCAGGTTTTCCTGAACCTGATCAACAACGCCTTGGCCGCCCTGGCCGATGGCGGCAAACTCGACATCGTACTTGCCCGCCACGAAGGAAGCCGCGTCCGGGTTACGGTCACGGACAACGGCCATGGCATTCCGGACGACGACGTCAAACGCGTTTTCGAACCGTTTTTCTCCACCCGTCATCAGAGCGCGGGAACCGGACTGGGCTTATCGGTCACCTATGGCTTGGTGATGGAGATGGGCGGCGACATTACGGTGCAAAGCCGGGTCGGCAAGGGAACCTGTTTCACGGTGACACTACCGATGAAACAACCCCCGGAGAGAATCACGGAAAAACCGGACACTGAGAGGGAAGAAACATTATCTGCGGACGGCCAGCGGCCAGCGTGATCGGCAACGGCATGGCATTGACGTCTTGGAAGAGGTGCACCCATGACAAAAAAAGAAAATCCCCTGGCCGCATCCGGAGCCCGGTTCTGCGGCGAGATGAATGCCTCCATATCCCACGAGATCAAAAATGTGATGGCCGTCATCAACGAAAACGCCGGTCTTCTGGAAGATATGGTCGCCCTGCATCGGCTGGGGAAGCCTTTCGATGACGCCCGTATTGAAAAATTGGCCCAATCGGTGACACGCCAGATCGCCCGGGCCAACGACATCATTGCGGTCATGAACCGCTTTGCCCACAGCGCCGATCACGAATGGGGGCCGGTCGATGTCGGCGAAACAGTTCAGTTCATGCTGGAGCTGACGTCGCGACTGATCATGTTGAAGGGGATCCGTTTCGATGCTGTCCTGCCGGACAAGACGGTGACGGCCTTCACAAGTCGGTTTTACCTGCAATTCGCTATCTGGCAGTGCTTGCAGGCCGCCATGCATGCCGGCCGGTCCGATCGAGCAGTTCAAATTCGTGTCGACAAAACGGAAACCGGCCCGGCCCTGCAATTCAGCGGTTTGGACACGGCCGAGGCTTTTCCCGAATCGGTCCTTGCGTCAATCGAATCGAGCTGTGCCCTGGAATTGATCGGGGCCCGCATGGTGTCGCACCCGGAAGCGGGTGCGTTTTATCTGGAACTGCCCGGGAAAGGTTCATGAACGATGGAATGCTATCACGAATCGAAATTTTGCAATTCATGCTTATAATGAGTATCCGTTCATGAATGGTAGGTTTTGGCTCCTGGCAAGGCCCGAGCGAGTTTTCCCTCTCCGGGGGACTTCCCGTCTAATCGATTCCGATCGGTGGGTGTCAACCGGAGGAATAGTCCGCTATTGCGAGGATTGAAAACGAGCGAGAACGCCGCCAGGGGCCGAAAGATGCCTTTTTTGGATGGACACTAGCTAAACAGAAAGGAGTCTGACATGACCGAACGTGTATTGTTAGTGGATGACGAGAAGGAGTTTCTGGAAATCATGTCCGAACGGATGCAGGCCCGGGATATCGAGGTCACCACGTCCACATCGGCCCTCGAGGCCATGGACCTGATTGCCACGGAATCTTACGACGCCGTCATCATGGATTTCATGATGCCGGAAATGAACGGCATCGAAGCGCTCAAGGCGATCAAGGAGAAAAACCCGGAGATGCAGATCATCCTGCTTACCGGCCATGCCACGGTCGAGAAAACCGTCGAAGCCATGAAAGCCGGGGCCATGGACCTGGTCGAAAAACCGGCCGATCTGGATGCCCTCTCCGAAAAAATCAAAAACGCGCACAACCAGAAGGCCCTGATCGTCGAGAAGAAAAACCAGGAACGCGTCATCGAGATGCTCAAAAAATTCGGGATGTAATCCCGCCGACCAGGCTCCCGCTGCTGCCGGCCGTGGCGACACCCACCGCATTTGGTCGTCCGCCGGCAGAGGCCGGCCGGGCTTGCCCTGTCCGGCACCGATATCAAAGGCAGGCCTCTTACCATTGATGCGCCATTCTGAAACAGGGGTGACGGTGCCAATTCATACGCTATCGCGTGATAATTGTTTTGGCAGTGGGCATGGGGCCATAGCGTGAGCAAAACAATGATAGAACGATTAACTTGCGGTAAAATTGTCAAACGCGAAGCCACTTTTTGGCGTCATCGATTGTATGAGATATGCGGATTTCTGAGGGCATCTTTACGACCTCATTGTATGCGTCTAACATTCTCCCGGCACCAAAATTGAGGGGTTTTCCGAAAACGAATGCTATTTTGCCTCCTTTGCCTACATAGGCAATTCCTTTCGCCTTTGTGGCAATCATTCTAATTTCATCGTTACCGAGCTTACACAGTTCTGCCCCCAAAAGATCCCACAGGATCAATGCTGTGGACGCCTGGATGTATCTATTTTTCCCCAAGTGATGAAATCGTTCACTGTGATCCCTCCCTTTGCCCTCACAAAAGTCAGATCTTTAGATAAGAAAAAATTCCAGGCATGCGACACTTGTCCCAGTAATGATTGGAGAAATCTGAAGCCCTGCAAAATGGGTAGCATCCAATTATTTTCCAGAGGGGACCATGCGTTAAAATGGTTAAGCAGATGACTATTCCATACGTCCAATTCTTCGATGCTAGCCTTGAAAAGCTGGGCAAACCGGATAGCGTGTGACCTATTTAGCGAAAGATTCGTATATATCAATAAAGATATTTTTATCAAATCAACACAGGCAATCATAGAAATGACGTTATGATGACCCAAAGCCTTGCCACAAAGGGCAAGGATGGGAAAACATCTTTCGTATCTGCTGACAAACTTTCATATGGATTGAGCAAGATGCTTAACGCATTATGGCATCTCACCAATACTTTTTGAGGTCAACTTTTTTCGTAGCGTTGAAGAAGCCAAAGCCTGCCTTGTGAAATCGTCGTAAATGAAAACTAAAATCGAGACTCATAACGAGAAAAAAATCATCAAGGGGGCTGTCTCGGGTGTATTGCATACGGATCGAGCCATTAAATTGGTTCGCGATCTCTCTATTGCAGCAGAACAGCAAAAGGGCTATGACATCCTCATAGACCTTAGGGAGTCAGTAACTGCACCTGAGATGACCGACTTGATGGCAATTATGTCCGCATGGTCACGCCTTGCAGATGATTTCGATAACAAGATTGCTGTCATCTTCCCAAGAGATGAAGAACATACCCGGTTCGCTCAGCTCTTCAAAAAATGCATGGAAATCCAAAAGTTCCAATTCCGACAGCTTTTCGATTATGATACCGCCATTGAGTGGCTAAATGGATAGCTATTTCCGCCAAACCAGCCTCCAGCCTAAAGCCAACCTGCCAGTAGTACAAATAATCCTTACAATCACGCATAAAAGACTGTTTTCCTCCCCCATATTCTGGCTTCCAAGAAAACCTGGCAAGAAGACGGCATAGCAATAATCGATATCCAAGGAGAGCCAGTAAACTTTCATCCCATTGGCGCATGGCATCGTATTGTTGGAACTATGGATCCTATCCGTCTTGATGCACTTTTTGCCGACGATTCCGCCAAATTGCGTTGGACCTTTCATTCATGTTAAAGTTGTCATCATTTCATGGTTGGCTTGTCACCCACTTTCGTTTTACGTTAAGTCAAGTGAGAGCGTTTTCACCATCCAGACCCGGGTGACCGCCTGGCGACAGGCAACCAAAACATGACCGGATTGTAGGTTTCGCAGGCGTGACGCCGGCAGTAAAACACTTTTGTCGGGGAATTTAGCATGCTGAAAATCCGCGCGATTATTTACCCCGCCTTCGCTGCCATCCTTGCGTTCTGGGTGTTCAGCAACGCTGCCATTGCCGGTGACGATGCCTTGAGAGTGGGTTACTTCAACGTCGCGCCGCATGCCATGCCCGGGCCGGCGGGCAGGCCCCAGGGTGTAGCCGTGGCCTATTTCGACCTCATCGCCAAGGAAATGCCGGTGGCCGACATCGAATTCGTCTTGCTGCCGTTGAACCGGCTGCTGGTGGAACTGAAAAACAACCATGTCGACATGGCACTGCTTCTGGCCCGGAATGCCGAACGGGAGGCCCAATTTGTCTACCCGGCGGAAGCTTTTTGCATGACCAAGCCCTCGATTGCCGTCAGTGCGGCAATCCCACTCAAGAAAATTCGGTCGGTCGACGAACTCTTACTGCTCGCCTTTCATGAAACCCCGGAAAATTATCGCTCCGCCATCATGCAGGACCACCGCTTGAATATCACGCCGCTGGCCGGCGATGACTTCACGCGCCGTTGCTATGCCATGATCCTCAACGGGCGCATCGACGCCTGCTACCAGCCCGATCACTACCCCATCCAATTCGAGGCGATGCGCGAAGCCTTCGCGTCCAAAATCAAAATCTTATATCTGCCTGATCCCCCGATCGGGCTCTATTCCGTCTTTTCCAAAACCGCGGCTCCCAGATACTTGAAACACTACGAGTTGGCCCTCGCCAAGGTTAAACAGCAACACACCTATGGCGCGGTTTTTGAAAAATTTATGGTGCGTTATTCCGCGAAATAGGATTCGTGCAGCACGTGAGGTCATGGAACAAGATGCTTGGTGCCATTGCCGGAGATATCATCGGGTCGGTTTATGAAGCCCACCCCATTAAAACCGTCGACTTCCCGCTGTTCTCGGCCCAATCAACGTTTACGGACGATACCGTGCTGACCATCGCAACGGCTTTGGCCATCATGACCCCTATGGCATACAGCGCCGCCTATCGAACCATGGCACGGGCGCATCCCCTGAGAGGTTATGGGAGCTCTTTCCGTCGATGGTTTCAGGCGGACACCGCGCCCCCCTACCACAGTTTCGGCAATGGATCGGCCATGCGGGTCAGCCCCGTTGGATGGGCCTTCGACAATGAAGCGAAGGTTCTGCACGAGGCCTGCAACAGTGCCGCCGTCACCCACGACCATCCCGAGGGCATCCGTGGGGCGCAGGCAACCGCATTGTCGATTTTCCTGGCCCGGCAAGGAAGTAGTAAAACCGCGATTCGCAGTACGATTCAGTCCCACTTCGGCTATGATCTACGGCGCACTGTCGCGACCATCCGTTCGGACTATTCGTTTCGAATCTCCTGCCAGGAAACCGTTCCGGAAGCCCTGATCTGTTTTCTGGAATCCAACGACTACGAATCAACCGTTCGCAATGCCGTCTCCCTGGGAGGCGATAGCGACACGCTGGCCTGCATTGCCGGGGGAATAGCCGAGGCCTTTTACGGCCCGCTGCCGGATTCTATTCGACGGGAAACCGACCGGCGCCTGCCGGATGCCTTCAAGGAAGTGATATCAGCTTTTAACCGCAAGTACATCATGCCACACAGCCCGTCCTGAAGCTTTTGGAGTCGGAACCATTTGGTTTGGGTCGCCCCCCGACGGTGCCCGGCGGCTTAATGGCTTCCAGACGCGCCGGATCAGCATCCGTATCATCGTCCTGCAGGCGTAACACCAGGGCCAGCACCAGCCCTCCCAGGAAACCGGCCCAGCACCCCCGACCGCCCATCATGCTGGACGTTCCGGACAAAAGCCCTGCCCCCCACAGCCCTATCATCACCGCAGCAGTGATGCGCAGCAACGAAGCGTGCCCCCCGAAGCCAGGCCGCAGCCGCCTTGACCAGCTTTGGCCACCGCCGAAAACTACCCAAAGCCCCAGCAGACCGGCAACAGCCCCGGAAGCCCCTGCCGGTGGCCAATGCAACTCCCGGAGATGACGGACGCCGTCCACCAGGCCCATCCGGGCCAACATGAAGTTCAATCCCACCAGATTGGCCAGCACACTGCCCAGAATCATAGCGGTGATGCAGTACCATGCCCCCAGACGGCGCTCCAATAGGCCCCCTAAAACCAGCAGGCAAAGCATGTTGGCCAGCAGTTGGCTGAAGCTTGCGTGCAGGAAAACGCCTGTAACGGTGGTCAGCATCAAATGCGGCAGGCCGCTATCCATGTAGGGCCGGTAGACCAGGCGATCGCAAATCGCCTCCGGTGTTATGAAAAACAGCACGACGCAGGCTACAGTCATGCCGACGGTGATGAGCGGCCACCGCTTAGGCCGCGGCGTCATTCCATCCAGATCAACCCCATGCGTCTGATTATTCCGTGTTGTCACAAGCACCTCCCACCCGCCAGCCCTAACCTGAACATTTCATGTTGAATTGCTGTTTGGCGAAAATCATAAGGCAGGGGTGTGACAGATCCGGTCACAGTCGGAAAAAAATTCTGCGCCAACACACCGCCGCGACCTGCAGGAAACGGCAACACGGCTGGTCAAAAGGCCTTCGTCGGGCTAACGGTCGCGCCCGCAAATTGATAAACTCTAAAGCATTAACGCCATTCGGCCGATAATCATGACGGTTTCGTAAAAAGTCCGATATCGGCGTTAGGCTTCATCCCTCGTCACTGCGGCGTACGATAAGTACGCCTCATTCCTCGGGATTCGCAAGCCTTGATCTCGAACCTTTTACGAAACCGTCCCAAATCTGACTTTTTACGAAACCATCAATCATGGAGGTGAAATTCGCTTTAATCTCATGCACCGCGAGGGGAGGGGTTCAGAATAAAGGCATGAAAACATCGGAAAACGGCCATCAAAAGAAGAGCAGCCCGAAACCCGCACCAACCGCAATGGTGGCGGGTTCGGAAACGTTTCGAGGGTATATTGATGAACTGATCTTATGTTTGGCAACCATCGACCGAATTGAACCAGACGCCGGTCCTGCCACCCAGGTGGACGCTTCGCATCCATTTAAGGCTGTTTATGACCGGATCGCCGAGCTAAAAGACAAACACCGCCAAGTCCTGCGGGAGCAAATCTATGCCAAAGAAATCAATCAGGTGCTTTTCACCATATCGAATGCCCTCAACACCACCGACAATCTGGACGCTCTCTACCGATCCATCCATCGTTCCCTTTCACGGGTGCTGGACGTTACCAACTTCTTTATTGCCCTTTACGATTCGGACAGCGATGCCATCACGTTTCCGTTCAACACCGACAAGATCGACGATGAAATCCCGGAAATTCCAAAAGCCAGCCAATCGAGCAGCCTGACCAGCGAAATCATTCGTTCAGGCCAACCTATTTTGATCAGCAAGGAAGAAGCGCTGGAACGCGCGCGGCGATTGGGCATGCCCGTGGTCGGTATTCCTTCGGAGCTGTGGCTGGGAGCGCCCCTGAAAATTCAAAGCCGCGTCATCGGTGCGATCGTCGTCCAAAGCTACACCGATCCCCATCTTTACGCCCGGCGGGATGTCGAAATCCTGAGCGCCGTATCCGAACAGGTGGCCATTGCCATCGATCGCAAACGCGCGGAGGAGGCGCTGAAGCAGAGCGAGTCGCGTTACCGCAGCCTCCTGGAAAACATCAACCAGGCCATTTTCTCCATCGACAATCAGGGTTTTGTCACCTACATCAATCCCGCCGTGGAAACCATCACCGGATACACTCAGGATGAATTCATCGGCTTAATCGGCGCCTATGGCAACGTCGATGCCGAAAACGACTTGGACCTCTGCTATGAACGCATGGTCCATCCCGAGGACCGGGAATTGAACAGCCGGACTGTCCGGGAAGCCCTTGCCAAGGGGCAGGACTATAGTTTCGAATACCGCATCATTCGCAAAGACGGCAAAATCCGATGGGTGCACGAGAAAGGGCATGTGATCGAAGGCCGGCACGGCCGCAGGGTGGAAGGTGTCTTTTCCGATATCCAGCAGCGCAAACACGCCGAGGAGATCAACAAGACCCTCTTCAGAATATCCAATGCGGTCAACACTTCCACAAACCTGGATGAACTCTACCGGTCCATCCATCATTCCTTGAGCAGCATTATTGATGTCACGAGCTTCTATATCGCGCTTTACCACAAAGAAACGGATTCGGCCTCCTTCCCCTATAAGGTGGATGAGGTTATGACCGACAATTCGGATATAAAGCATGTCAGCCGCACCACCTCGCTGACATGCGAAGTGATCCGCACCGGGCAGCCGTTGCTGATCACCAAAGACGAAATGATCGCCAAGGCGGAAACCGCAGAAAGGGCTGAAATTCGCAATATCTCCGAGATCTGGCTGGGTGTTCCATTGAAGTTCGGCAACGAAGTCATCGGCGTAATGGCCACCCAGACCTACACGGATCCATATCTCTACAACCAGAAAGATGTGGAAATTTTCAGCTCCGTATCCCACCAGGTCGCCCTGGCCATCGTCCGCAAACGATCCGAAGAAGCTTTGCGCCACAGCCAGGCCCAGATTAAAAGGCTTTCCGAACAGACAGAGCAGTTCAGCCTTGCAGCGGCCTCCATTATCGCCATGAAGGATGAAAAAAACATCTTCGACCGCATCAGCCGGGCGATTGTCGATTATTCCGATTATAAACGGGTCATGATCTCCTATTTCAAAGAGACCCCGCCATTTCGTGAAATCGTCAGCTACCAGAATGTTGATCCGGCCTATATCGCCTCACTTCAACACATCGAGATGAAACCGGAGTATTACGACAACGTTTTTGCCCACAGTATTCCATTCGGCCAGTTGTCCTATTACCTGCCCCATGACAGCAAAGACGTGCTGCGCCAGGAGGCCACCCTGTTCGGCAAGGGATGCCCACCAGTGTCGAACGACGCCTGGCACCCGGAAGACAACCTGTTCGTCAGGATGAACGGGCCGGACGGGAATCTGATCGGCATCATCTCGGTCGACACATCCAAATCAGGCCGCAAGCCCAATGGTGAAACTGTGCGGCCGCTGGAGATTTTCTCCAGTTTGATCTCCCAGATCATCATCTATAAAAAATCCCAGGATGAACTGGCCCGGGCCAAATCGGAAATCGAGGCGGCCAACCATGAGTTGCGTGACGTCAACCAACAGCTTGAACGGGCCATCGACCACGCCCGGGAAATGGCCCGCCAGGCCGAAACCGCCGCACGGGCCAAAAGCGACTTTCTGGCCAATATGAGCCATGAAATCCGCACCCCCATGAATGCCATCACCGGGTACACCGATTTACTATTGGAGACCCAATTAACGTCCAAACAGCGGGAATATATGGACACCATCTGCATGTCCAGCCGTTCTCTGTTAGGTATTATCAACGATATCCTTGATTATTCCAAAATTGAGGCCGGCAAGCTGGACATCGAGCATACGGATTTCCAACTGCAGGATGTCATCGACAACGTGACCGACATGTTTGCCCAGCTATCCGAGCAAAAAGGGCTTGAATTGATCACAGCCCTCTCACCCGGCATCCCCGATTATCTTACCGGCGATCCACTGCGGCTCAAACAAATTTTAGCCAACCTGATCGGCAATGCCATTAAATTTACCGATGCGGGCGACGTTATCGTCAAAGGCACGGTCAGCCACCAGAATAAAAAGGGGCTCTGGGTTCGTTTCGACGTTGCCGACACAGGCATCGGCATTGCGCCGGACCAGCAGGACAAGCTCTTCGATTCCTTTGTCCAGGCGGACAACTCCACCACGCGCCGATACGGAGGAACCGGTCTCGGGTTAACCATCAGCAAACATCTCGTCACGATGATGGACGGAAATTTGTGGCTGGACAGCCAACTGGGCCAGGGAAGTGTGTTCTCGTTCACGATACGCTTTGACATACCCAAGGTCAACCGATCCCGGTCGTCGCGGTTGAGTTTTGTCCGGGGCCATAAAGCCCTGGTAGTAGATGACAACCCGGCCCTTTGCGAATTGCTGAAAGAAATATTGGCGCATTACGGGCTGGATGTGTCTGTCGCCGGGTCGGGCGAACAGGCTCTTGAAATGATCGAATCCTGCGACCAGGGCCCTCCCTATCATTTTATCCTGATGGATTATAAACTGCCGGGTATGAACGGCCTGGACACGGTCCGTCAAATTCGTTCCTGCCATGGAACGGCCCATATCCCGATTGTGATGATCACCGGCTACGAAGAGAAGGCCATTCAGCCCGCGCCGGAAGAACTGAACATCAGTGGCTGGCTGCGAAAGCCTCTCAAACAGTCCTGCCTCTTCGATACCATAGCCCATCTTTTCGTGCCGGAAGATATTGACGCCTTCCTGACCGCTGAATCCGCGCAGGACAATCAATGTTTCGATGTCCAAAGCCTGGCCGGACGGGAAATTCTTCTGGTGGAAGACAACGCCATCAACCTTCGTCTGGCTGAAGAACTGCTGACCCGGGCGCACATGGTTGTGGACACAGCGACAACCGGCAAACAAGCGGTGGAAAAAATCCGCGAGCGGGCCTACGATGCTGTCCTGATGGACGTCCAGATGCCTGAAATGGACGGCTATGACGCCACCCGGGCCATAAGGACCATGGAAAAAGCGAACCGGTTTGACAAGGGAGAAGTCCCCCCCCGTCTTATACCGGTTCCGATCATCGCCATGACGGCCCACGCGATGAAAGGCGACCGGGAGAAATGCCTGGCAGCCGGTATGGACGACTACGTCACCAAACCCATCGACGTGGATATCCTCTTTCCTGCTCTATCCCGGTGGGTACCGCCCCACAAACCCTTTGCCACACATGGCTGCGACATCCCATCGCGTCTGCCCGGGAACCAGACAGAAACAGCGGTTATCCCGGATCTACCGGGTGTTGACCTGGACGATTTACGATCCCGAACAGGGTCGAGCCCTTCTTTTCTGAAGGGATTGTTAGACGATTTCATCCGTGAGTTTGAAATGGCCGCCACAACGATCCGTGATGCGCTCGACAGCGGGGATAGCGATTCTGCCCGCCGGCTGGCCCATACGTTCAAGGGTGCGGCCGCCAATCTGTCCGCCACCCGCATTGCGGAAGCCGCCGCCAGCGTGGAAAGCGCAATTGCAGCCCATGACCCTATTCAGCTGGAAGAACGACTCGCTGTCATCGATGCATCCATCCAGGCTCTGGCAACCGCTGTCAAGGGGTGGAAATCGGAGGCCGATCCATTGGACACCTGCTCAAACCCGGACGTGCTGCTGCCGGATCTTCCGGAAAAAATTCGGCAACTGGCCCGGTTGCTGGCCGAAAACGACCTGGAAGCGGAAACCCTCTGGCAGGGGATTCGGTCGTCTTTGGATCCCAGTCGTTTTGGCGCCCAGATCGCAACCATCGATGACAGTCTGAACCGACTGGACTTTGAGCCGGCCTCTGGCGCGCTGGAAGTGATTACGGCAGCTTCCAAACCGGTGGAAGGATAATAAGGGATGAATTCAGATACCACGAAACCGACGATTCTAATCGTTGACGACCTCCCCATGAACATCAAGCTATTGGGGGACTCCCTCAAATCCAGCTATCGCGTCCGGCTTGCCACCAGCGGGCCGAAGGCCCTGGCGATCGCCGGTTCGGGCAACCCGCCGGATTTGATATTGCTGGACATCGTCATGCCGGGAATGGACGGTTACGAAGTCTGCCGACAACTGAAGGCCCGTCGTTCGACCCGCAATATCCCCATTATCTTCATCACGGCCAAAGACCAGGAAAAAGACGAAACCATGGGGCTTGAAATCGGCGCGGTGGATTATATCACCAAACCGTTCAGCCTGCCCATCGTCAACGCCCGCATCCGAACACATCTGGAATTGAAACGGCATCGCGACATTCTGGAGAATCTTTCCACCCTGGATGGTCTGACGGGTGTCCCCAACCGACGCACCTTCGACGAACGGCTGTCCATGGAATGGCGACGGGCAATCCGGGAATCAACATTCCTGGCGCTTCTGATGGTGGACATCGACCATTTCAAGGCTTTTAATGACAATTATGGCCATTTGGCGGGCGATGACTGCCTTAAGCTGGTCGCCAGGAGTCTGGCCGCCGCCGTAAAACGACCCGGTGATTATTTCGCCCGCTACGGAGGGGAGGAGTTTGCCTGCATTCTGCCCCAGACCGACCTGGGAGGCATTGGCCATCTGGCGGAAAGCATGCTCGCCTGTATTGAAACCCTTCATATCCCGCATCGTTATTCTTCGGTGGCCGATCATGTCACTATCAGTGTTGGCGGTGCCTGTCTCCTTCCAACGGCACCCGCCGACGTGAATGTCCTGATCGAAGCCGCGGACAGATGCTTGTATGAAGCCAAAAAAGAAGGCCGCAACAGACAACGCGCCATCGATATCTCTCTGCCGCTTCGAAGGGTCGGCACACGATAGGTTGCTTGCCGCAAATCTTCTCTTGCTTTTTCCCGTTTGCGGTCGCGAAAAAGCCGCCCGGCAGCAACATCCAGGCCGTCCGCAGCTGACAATGTGCGGCACCCGCCATGACAGGAAGTGTCACCGGGAAGCCGAGCTCCTGTTTGATTTCCACCATAACTGGTTGATATTTTGGCCAATCTTCAATGCAAATGCGACAGGCATAATAATTGCTTAAATTTCAACCAGTTATTTCCGGAACGACCAAACGCTTCCCCAAAACGAAGCAGGAGGATCACCCATGGATATCGTATGCCGTCACTGCAATGCCACTTATTCTATCGCCGACCATAAAATTCCGGCCCAAAAAGCGGCTGCAAAATGCAAACGCTGCGGCAACCGTATTGTCATCGTGCCCCCTGCCGCTGAAAAGCCACCGGCCGTCGCTGTCCCTGCGGCGTCTTCCAAACCGCAAACCGCACCGCCGACGCATCATGATCAGGGCATCATCGATGCCTTTCCCGAGCTGATGGCCTTTCATCCCGACACCTACGCCTTGTCGGAAATTCTAAAGCCAAACCGCAAGGGCAACTACCGCACCCGCGTAAACAAACTGAAAATAAAAATCCTGATGGCCGTCAAACCGACCCTGGACCGGTTGGTCCGGAAAAACGAACAGGTCATGCGCATTGCGGGCGGCACCGCTTACTATCCGATCGAAATTCTCTTCGGTAATGGTTTCTTCACCATGCTTTACAATCGCTACGCCGTTGTGGCCACCAACCAACGCATGGTGATGGTCAACACCAACCACCGGATGACCAAACCCAGTCACTACCTGTTCCAGATGGCCTATGGCGAAATTAAAAAGGTATCCCGGGGGCTCTTCCGCACCAGTCTGACCCTGACACGCAAAAAGGGCAAACGCCGCATTTTCACTTCCATGAAAATGGTCTTCACGAAAGAACTGCAGGCGTTTATCAGACCCATGATGACCCCGGACCCCATGCCCCGGGAGAAAGCCCCGACCGAGAATGTTTGCCCGTCCTGCTACACGGCTCTGCCGGCCAAACTGGAACAGTGTCCGGCCTGTCATGCCGCCTTCAAGACGCCCCGGAAAGCCGCCCTGCGCTCCCTCATCCTGCCGGGTTGGGGGGACTGGTATCTGGGGCATCGGTTTTTAGGGGGGCTTGAATTGGCCGGATCGCTTATCGTGTGGTCCATCGTGTTCAGCCTGCTGGTGGAGGGAGGGGGTGAAAACGCCGCCGTAGCTGCAATTCTGGTGGTGTTTTACAATGGCTTCGACGCCTTGTTGACACGCCATATGGCCCGCAAGGGCTACATGCTGGCGTCCGGGCAATCAGCAGGGGGCATTCAACCCCAGCTTGTCGCCGGTCAGGCTTAGCCCGAACATTTCATGACAATTTTAAGGCCAATTTATTTTGATGAACATCGCGAACGCGTGGAATATCCGGGTTAGTATGGCACCGCACCCGAAACTACGGTAGCTGGCGATCCTGTTAAGCCATCAGTAGTGCCAGAAGAAGATGAGGACAAAGCGCCCGAAAAGCAATATTAGGATCAGGGGAATCACCCACCAGGGCAGGCGTTTGAAATAATCCTTGAACGTGCGACGGGAAGGGTATTTCACGATCTGAGATATTTTGTTAGGTGTTATCCAGCGCGTCCAGCCAGGCCAGGGCCTGATCCAGGCGATGGGAAGTCATGACTTTGCTGAAAGCCTTTTCTTCGAGCGCTCGAAAAATTCGAACATGGCCGATTCTTCCCGTTCGATATCCAGTTTAGATCCCATGAACAGTTCCCAAACACAAATCATACCGGTTTGACCTCTGTTGCGATTCTAGCCATAGAGGTCAAAGGCGTCAAGGCAATTGTATCCTGGCCCATATCCCAATCCGTATCGCAGCAGTGCATGAAGGGATACCAGCGCCACTCGCTGCATTCATCTGCTATGTTGCGTTTGCTATTTTCGACTTGACGGGGCCGGGGCCGCAGTTGATAAGTATAGATTCGTTTCGAGGGGATGGGCTTGAATTCCCTTACCGATCATCCGCCGCCGCGATCGGCCTTGGGCCGGCAAATCGGCAGGTAACCCCAAAGCAAGGAGGAGAAGATGGCGCCGATCAGAAAACCCCTGTTGCAAGGCATTGTTCTGGCCATCGCCGGCATTATGCTGGCGGTCTATTGCGTTCCAGCCGTGCAAGCCGCGAATTTCAAGAAAGAATACAAACTTCAGGTCAATGTCGGCCCTTCTTTTTACTGGGGCATCGGGGCCAACAAATTTGCCGACCTGGCCCGGGAGAAAACGGACGGCCGCATCAATATCAAGCCTTATTTCGGCAGCGCCCTCTTGAAAGGCGCCCAGCTCAAATCCGCCCAGATGGTGGCCAAAGGCGTCATCGACTGTGCCTATGAATCCACCATCAACATTTCACCGGTCATCCCGGAAGCCAATGTCTTCCACCTGCCCTTTTTCATCAACACTTTTGATAATCTTGACAAAATGAAGGCCGGCCAGTCCGGCCAAACGGTTTTCACTGCCATGGGAAAAGTGGGATTAAAACCCCTGGCCTGGGCTGAAAATGGTTTCCGGCAAATCACCAACAGCAAGCGTGCCATCACCTCGCCGGCCGACCTCGAGGGGTTGCGCATCCGTGTCGTCGGCAATCCCCTCTTTATGGACACTTTCCGCCAGCTCGGCGCCGATCCGGTCAACATGAACTGGGGCGACGCCCAGACCGCTTTCCAGCAGGGGGTCGTGGACGGCCAGGAAAACCCGGTGGGGGTGTTGATCCCGGTCCAAATCCACCAGTACCACCAACATGTCACCATGTGGAACTATCTGGTGGACCCCCTCATCATCTACTGGAACCAGAAGCAGTGGAAGGCCTTCCCTGCTGATATCCAGCAGGCCATCCAGGACGCCGCCCGGGAATCCGGCAGATTTGAGGTTGCCCTCTGCCGGGCCGGCCTGGATGGGGACAAGTCCCTCGATGTCCTTAAAAACGAATTCAACTACACCATGGAAGTGCCGGATCCGGTCAAATTCATGGAATCCAAGGGCATGACCGTATCATTCCTGAATGACGCCCAGGTAAAGGCCTTTGCCGATGCCACGGCCCCTGTTTTGGACAAATGGACCCAGGAACTCGGTACGGACCTCGTGGAGAAAGCCCGGGCCGACATGGCCCAATAACCCACCCAAACCACAATGCGTTTTACCGGGGCAGCCTTTACCGACTGCCCCGGTTGCATATGGGTTGCGCCTGAACCGCATCGTTAAACAACGGAGTCGCTATTCGTGAAGTCACCCACACCCATTCGTGTTGATCATTGGATCGCCGCCCTGCTGCTCCTGACCATGGCGTTCATTGCCTTCGTCAATGTCCTGAGCCGCTATTTTTTTCACTTTTCCATCGGCGCCACCGAGGAAATCACCATCAATCTTTTCGTGTGGATGACGGTGGTGGGCACAGGGATCGCTTTCGAGCGCGGGGCCCAGCTGGGCATGGTGACCTTCTACAATCTCTTTCCCCTGAAGATGCGCAGGTTTCTGGTGGTCCTCAGCGCCCTACTGGGCGCCGGGCTTTTCGTGCTGGTCTGTGTCTACATGATCCAGGCCATCTACGATGAGCTCACCCTGTTCCGTGCCACCAGCGCCGCCCTGGGCATCCCGGTCTGGATCTATTATGCCGGAGTGCCGATCCTGGCCGTATTTGTCTTCCGGGGCATCTATCGGGGTGCCCGGACCCGGCTGGCCGCCCTGGGGGAGGAAACCTGATGGAAGTTCTCCTCATCAGTTCAGTCTTTCTGGCCCTCATGGTACTCGGGGTGCCCATCGGCACCGCATTGGGCGTGGCCGGTGTGGTCACCATCTACCAGTTTGACCTGGGCATCGAAATGCTGGGGGTCAATTTCGCCTCGGGGATCGCATCCTTTCCCCTCCTGGCGATTCCCTTTTTCGTACTGGCCGGCGTCATCCTGGACCGGGCCGGCCTGGCGGCCACCATTGCCCGCTTCTTTGAGCTGCTGGTAGGCAAAGCCACCGGCGGGCTTGCCATGGTGGCAGTTATGACCTGCATTTTCTGGGGGTCCCTTTCCGGCTCCGGCCCCGCCACCACGGCCGCCGTAGGCATGATCCTGCTGGCCCCCATGATCAAACACGGCTACAGTAAAAGTTTTGCCGGCGCCACCATTGCCAATGCATCCGACCTGTCCATCATCATCCCCCCCAGCATCGCGTTTATTATTTACGGCAACATCACCAGCGTGTCCGTGAGCGCGCTTTTCGTGGCCGGCATCATCCCCGGCCTGCTGACCGGCGCCGGCACGGTGCTGGTGGCCTATCTCGTCTCCCGCAGGCGGGGTTACCGGGGTTCAGGACACCGGGGCAGCCCGGCTGAATTATGGCAGGCGTTCAAAAAATCCGTATGGGCCCTGCTGGCACCGGTGGTTATCCTGGGCGGCATCTACTCGGGCATCTTCACCCCCACCGAAGCCGCCGTTGTAGCGGTCTTCTACAGCCTCTTCGTTGCCGTTTTCATCTACCACTCCATCAACTGGCGCGACATGATCGACATGCTCGTGGATGCGGCCGTTACCAGTTCGGTCATCATGTTCATCGTGGTCTTTGCCGGCATCTTCACCTGGACGGCTTCGGTCATCGGCGTCATCGACAAGGCTGCCAACCTGATCGTGAGTATTTCCCCCAATGCCGTGATCATGATCATCCTGATCGACCTCATGCTGCTCGCCCTGGGCATGGTGCTGGACGCCATCAGCATCTCCTACTTGCTGATGCCCATCCTGATACCGGTTCTGGAAGCCTTCGGCATCGATCCGGTATGGTATGGCGTCATCTTTATTTCGGCCCTGGCCGTTGGGCAGGCCACGCCTCCGGTGGGTGTCAATCTTTTCACGGCAGCCAACCTGATCGGCAGCGACGTGGACGCCGTGGCCAAGGAGGCCATTCCCTATGTTATTATGGATGTGATCGTGCTCATCATCCTGTCTCTGCTGCCGATCCTGTCCCTCTACCTGCCTATCAAGGCCGGGCTCTACACTCCGTGAGGAATACACCATGATCAGCGCGGGGCTTTTGGCCGCCATCAAAATCCTGGTATCCATCCTGATGGTGGTCATCCTCAGTCTTATCGCCGAATGGTCCGGGCCACGGATGGCCGGCATCGCTTCCGGCTACCCCCTGGGGGCGGCCATCAGTCTCTTTTTCATCGGCCTGGAACTCGGGCCCTCTTTTGCCGCCCGCAGCGCCGTTTTCACCGCCGCCGGCCTGGCCGCCACCGTGGCCTTCGTCGGCGGGTACCTCGCCGGGCTCAACCTGGCCGAAGGCCGCCGGCGACCGACAGCCATCATCCTGGCCATTCTGCCGGCACTGGCCGCCTACGCCCTGACCGCCTGGGTGTTGTCCCGAATTCCCATGACATGGGTGAGCGCGCCTGTGATTGCCGCGGGAAGTATGCTACTGGCCGGCCGCCTTTTCCGCAGGATCCCGGATACCGCCATTCGCCAAACCATCCGTCTGGGACCGGGAGTTACCCTGCTACGGGCCGCTTTTGCCGCGGTAGTCATCCTGGCCATCACCGGCGCCGCCCGGCTGGTGGGGCCGCGGTGGGCCGGCCTTTTTTCAGCCTTTCCCATCACCATGCTGCCCCTGCTGGCCATTATCCAGTTCAGCTACCAGCCGGCCCATGTTCGCACCATCATCAAAAACGTACCCCGGGGGCTGGGGGCCCTGCTGGTGTATACCCTGGTGGTGGCGGCGAGCTACGTCACATGCGGGATTGGATGGGGAACGGTTCTGGGGTACCTGGCAGCCACGCTCTATCTGCTGTTGCTGGAATTCGGCAGGACCTCTCCGGGCCCTCCACCCGAGGTGGAGGGCTCAGCTAAAATTAAAGGTCAAACGTGATCCCCTGGGCCAGGGGCAGCGAAGCCCCCCAGTTGATGGTGTTGGTCTGGCGCCGCATATAGGCCCGCCAGGCATCGGAGCCGGATTCGCGGCCGCCCCCCGTCTCTTTTTCGCCCCCGAAAGCGCCACCGATTTCGGCACCGGACGTACCGATATTGACATTGGCGATGCCGCAGTCCGACCCGGTGGCCGCCAGAAAGGCCTCGGAATACGGCAGGGACTTGGTGAAAATGGCGGAACTGAGGCCCTGGGGCACGTCATTGTGCATCCGCAGGGCATCTTCGAAGTTTTCATATTCAAGGATGTAAAGGATCGGGGCAAAGGTTTCGGTCTGGACGACGGGAAAGTGATTTTCAGCCGCCACCAGGGTAGGCGCCGCATAGAATCCCCCGGGCACCGGCGTCATCCGTTCGCCGCCGAAGAGCACTTCGGCGCCCTGGGATCTTGCCTGGTCCAGGGCGGTCATCATCTGGTCCACGGCAGAGGCGTCGATGAGAGGGCCCATGAGGGTTTCGTTCCGGCGGGGGTCCCCCACCCGCACCTGGGCGTAGGCGCGCGTCAGGGCCTGAACAAAGCGCTCCCGGATCGCGGCATGCACGATGATGCGCCGGGTGCTGGTGCAGCGTTGTCCGGCCGTCCCCACCGCCCCGAATACCGTGGCCCGCAACGCCAGATCGAGATCAGCGTCCTCGCAGACGATAATGGCATTGTTGCCGCCCAGCTCCAGCAGGCTGCGCCCCAGACGCTTGGCAACGGTGGTGCCCACATGGCGCCCCATGCGGGTGCTCCCCGTGGCGCTGATCAGCGGCAGACGGGGATCGTTGATCATGGCTTCACCCACTTGGGTGCCGCTTCCGATCACCAGGTTGAAGACACCCCGCAGCCCGTGCTGATCCAGAACCGGCGCAATGATGTTGTGAATCGCAATGGCGGTCAGCGCTGTTTTGGAACTGGGTTTCCAGATCACCACATCCCCGCAAACCGCCGCAATCAAGGCGTTCCAGGACCAGACCGCCGCCGGAAAATTAAAGGCCGTGATGACGCCCACCGCCCCCAGGGGATGCCATTGTTCGTACATGCGATGCTGGGGCCGTTCGCTGTGCATGGTCAGGCCGTACAACTGCCGTGACAATCCCACCGCAAAATCGGCGATGTCGATCATCTCCTGCACCTCACCCTCCCCTTCCGCCGTTATTTTGCCGGCCTCCAGGGTGATCAGGGCCCCCAACGCTTGTTTATGCTCCCGCAGGCGCAGGCCGATCTGGCGTACCACCTCTCCCCGCTGGGGGGCCGGCATGCACCGCCATTTTTCAAAGGCTTCCCGGGCCGTGGCCACCACCGCCTCGTAATCGTCGTCCGTAGCCTGCTGAATCCGGGCGATGAGCTCACCGTCGATGGGTGAAACAGTGCTCAGCATCTCCCCGCCGGTGGTCAGCCAGCCGGAGGATCCACCGGTGGTAGCGCCCTTGTTGCTAGCTTCAAGTCCGAGTTTGGCCAGTATCGATTCCATGATGATCTCCTTTGATGATCGCTTCCGCCCAACATATGCCATGCCGATAAAATAGCCGCTTGGCACACTCTATAATATGTCCGTTATGATATCAATCAAAAGCCGATGATGCCATCGCCATGGTCTTTTAAAACAGGCAGATGCCCGCCGGGAATCAAGCCCGCCGCTGTATGCTATTGCTCAATTCCTTTTATCCACAACATGCCAGGAGCCCTTCCCCGGAAACAGATGTGAAAGCCATCGCAAAACATTCGCTTGATAATCCCAAATTGATATCTAAGGTAATACCATTCGAAAATTATTGCTGAACCCGTCCAAAGGAGTGATCTATGCCCAGAATTGTTCGTTTTCACGAAACCGGAGATGCCGATGTTCTCAAACTGGAAGAAAGGCCTGGAAGGGAACCTGATGCGGGGGAAGTACGCCTGAACGTGGAGGCCATCGGCCTCAACCGCGCCGAGGTCCTCTACCGGCAAGGATTGTATCTGGAAGCCCCGGAGTTGCCGTCCCGCATCGGCTACGAAGCCGCCGGGATAGTGGACGCCGTGGGGCCCGGCGTCGAAAATATCAGCGTCGGCGACCGGGTCAGCACCATACCGTCGTTTTCCATGGGCCAATATGGGGTCTACGGCGAGAGCGCCGTCGTGCCGGCCTTTGCCGCGGCCCCCTACCCCGACAACCTCTCCGCCGTTGAGGCCGCAGCCATCTGGATGCCGTACCTGACGGCCTATGGCGCTCTGGTGGCCCTCGGCAAGATGCACAAAGAACAGGCCGTTCTGATTACGGCGGCCAGCAGCAGTGTCGGCCTGGCCGCCATTCAGATCACCAAATCGATCGGCGCAATGGCAATTGCAACCACCCGGGGTCCGGGCAAGAAGTCTTATCTATTGGATGCCGGAGCCGATCACGTTGTTGTGACCGATGAGGAGGATCTGGCTGAAAAAACGAAGGCGGTAACGTCCGGCCAGGGGGCCCACATTATCTTTGACCCGGTGGCCGGCCCCTTCCTGGAAAAGCTGGCCCGGGCCGCCGCCCCGGGTGCTACGATATTCGAATACGGCGCCCTGTCCATGGAAGCCACGCCCTATCCCCTTTTCGATGCCCTGGGTAAGGGATTGAACGTGCGGGGCTATGTGCTGTTTGAGATCGTTCAAAATCCCGCCATGCTGGCGGCCGGCAAACAGTTCGTCTACGACGGCCTCCAAACCGGGGCCTTAAGGCCGGTGGTGGATCGCACATTCTCCCTGGATGCGATTGCCGACGCCCACCGTTACATGGAGTCCAACCGGCAGAAGGGCAAAATTGTCGTGACGGTTTAATCCCCATGAGAGGAGATTTTCGCTGCGCGTTCTTCACTGAAATTTGGCTTTCCAGGCTTTCATCTTCTCCGGGGGCCAGGCTACGCAAAAGGCGGGCCGGCCCTGCATGACCATCTGCATGCAGGCTTCCCCACAATTCGGATCGCAGATGATGATATCGGTCTCGCGTCCTTCACGGACTTTCCGGGGCCACTCGGGGTCTGACCAGAGCCCCCGGGCCAGACCGATCAGGTCGGTTTGCCCGGCGGTCAGGGCCGCTTCGGCCACATCGGCATGGCCCAGTCGGCCGGCGGCAATTACCGGCACATCCACGGCGGACCGGATAGCCGCCGCCAGGTCCAGCATGTAGCCCGGCTGCCGGGATTTCTTCTGTATATCCGGCAAAGCAAAGGATTCGTAGGTCCCCCCCATCACGGAGATGTAAGCGACACCGGCCTTGGCCAAATCAGCGGCAAACGCCTGTGATTCATCCAGTTGCAGCCCGTCCGGCAGCCATTCGTCGGCCAGGAAACGGTAGCCCACGGGCAAGTCCCCCACGGCGTCTTTGACCGCCGCCAGCACCGCCAAGGGAAAACGCCGGCGGTTTGACAACGCCCCGCCGTAGGCATCCGTTCGCTTGTTGGTCCGGGGCGAAACGAACTGGGCCAGCAGGTATCCGGTGCCGCCATGCAGCTCCACCATATCGAATCCGGCCTTTTTCGCCCGCCGCGCCGCCCCGGCGAACTGGTCGATGGCCACCCGGATATCGTCTTCCGCCATTGCCCGGGGAACCCGGCCGAAGGTCTCCACCGCCGAGGGCGCCAGCGGTTCCGCTGCCGCCAGGGCAAAACGTCCGGCATGGTTGATCTGCAAACAGGCCAGCGCCCCTTCTTCCTTAATGGCACCTGCCAGGGCCCCGAGCCCGTCCAGGTTCCCATCCGAATCAACGCGCAAGGTACGCTTCGATCCGCTGCCCTGGAAGAAATCCACGGTGGCATTTTCCACCACCACCAGCGCCACACCGCTGCGGGCCATGAGGCGGTAGTGTTCCAGCAGCATGTCGCTGACACCGCCCCCCTCAGCGGCGTAGCCAAGATAGAGCGGCGCCATGGTCAAACGATTTTGCAGGGTCAATCCACCGACCGTTGCTTCTGAAAACAGATGCGGGTACATGAATGCGACCTCCTTCGTTAGAAAAAGTGCATCGGAAAACGTTTAAGATTCCGCGTGCCGAACATCAGCAGGGTTGCACCGCCCTGTTGCCTCAATCGTCCTGTGCGCCTTCCTTGCGCTTATTCTCTTTCTTTTGTTTCTTTTGCCCCTGGCCTTTATCCTCGCCTTCCTCGGCCTCAATGCGCTTGCGTTTCTTTTTGGGCGTCTCGTCGATGTCTTCCGACGAGTCGTCCCGCTTGAACTTGGCGTTGTCGTCGGCTTTTTCGTAGGCCTTGTCGGCCGGTCCCTTCTTGCCGCCTTTCGCGGCAAAGGATGACATGGGTGCACAAACGAAACAAACGACAACCAGAATAGCGATAATTCTTGCCATATCCATCTCCTTTATTTTTTCGGTTTTGGTTTGCCCCAATAAACCGCTGCCGGGGTCGTTTCACCATAGTCGCCCCGAAAAGCCTGTTGGCTTGTTGCCAAGATGATCGGAAGCGCTTCGTTTGTCAATGCTCAGGCCATGGCGCGAACGCCTACCCTGAAAAGCCTCTGGAAGGCGGTGGAACGGACAGAAGTTTCACAACGCCAACCAGCAGAATGGCCTGCGTATGGACATGTGCCCGCCTGCGTTGTAAAAAAGACAGGCCTGTAGACCCATGACAGCCAACAAAACGATCCCCGGAAGGATAAACACCCCATGAAGAAAGTCATCGGCGGTTTAATGACCATCCCAGTCGCATTCCTTATCGGTTTTCTCGTTCAATCAGCCCCTATTGTCCCGGCGGCCTACTCCCCGCCCGCTCCACCAACGTTAACCGGCGTGCTGGCACCCAACGTACTATTGCAGAAAGCCGACCTTCTGGCAGAGGGGAAAATCGACGGCCCGGAGGAGGTGGCCCTGGATTCCCAGGGCCGGGTTTATGGCGGAACGCAGGATGGCAAGATCATGCGTATCGGTCCGGACGGCGTGCTGGAGATATTTGCCCAAACCGGCGGCCGCCCTTTGGGCATGCAATTTGACCGGCATCGCAACCTCATCGTCTGTGATGCCGACAAGGGCCTCCTGGCTATCGATCCCCGGGGCCGGATAACCGTCCTGAGCACCGAGGCGGAAGGTCTCCCCTTCCGGTTCACCGATGCGCTGGACATCGCCGGCGACGGGACGATCTATTTCACGGATGCCAGCTCGCGGTTCGTACAAAAAGAGTATCTCTATGACCTCCTGGAATCCAAGCCCCACGGCCGCTTCTTGCGTTACGATCCGGCCACCGGCTCGACGAAAGTTCTCCTGAAAGACCTTTATTTCGCCAACGGTGTGGCCCTGTCCCCAAAAGAAGACTTTGTCCTTATCAACGAGACCTACCGTTACCGGATCGTGCGCTACTGGCTGAAAGGCCCCCGGGCGGGGACCCGTGAAATCCTTATCGACAATCTGCCGGGGTTCCCCGACAACATTTCGAGCAACCGCCGGGGAACCTTCTGGCTGGCCCTTTTCACCGTTCGCAACCCCACGGTGGACAAACTCCATCCCCATCCTTTTCTCAAAACACAGCTATCCAAACTGCCCAAAGCCATGTGGCCCAAGCCCAAACCCTACGGCCTTGTGCTGGCCCTGGACGAAAAGGGCCGCATCACCCGGAGCCTGCATGATCCTACCGGCCAACACCTCCGGGAAATAACTTCCGTTGTAGAATACGATGGGCACCTTTACCTGGGCAGCCTGCACAATGATCGGATCGGAAAATATACTTTGCCATGAGGGGTAAGCACATCAAAAACCATACAAGCGCCGGGTATTGGCCGTCACCGCTGCGACAACCTGTTCTTCCGGAACCCCTTTGATCTCCGCAATGGCCCGGATCGATGTCCCCAGGTTGACCGGTTCGTTGCGTACCCCCGGATCCGGCCCCAGCACCGGGCTGTCGGTTTCCACCAGGAGGCACTCCAGCGGCAGGTGACGCACGAGCTTCTGCTTCTGGCGGGAGCGCACGATGGAGGGCGGTATCGAAAAAAAATAGCCGGCTTCCAAAGCCGGGCGCGCCGCCGTTATCTTGCCGTCAAAGGCATGCAGCTGCACACGCCGGGCACCGTTGCGAATCAGCAATTCCGCTGCGTGACGGCCGGCCGACCGCGAGTGGACATTCAAGGGTAGATCCAGTTCGACCGACAACGCAATGAAACGGGTGAAAATTTCCCGCTGCAGGGCCCGATCTTCTTCCGTTTTCACCATCCAGAAGTCGAGCCCCACTTCACCGATGGCAACCAGGGACGAACGCTGGGCACGGATAAACGCCGCCATGGCCTCGAAGGCGGCCATGTCCAGGTGGGTCGGGTAAAGCCCGGCAGCCGGTTTGAGGATGGGAAACCGCCCGGCAAGCGCCATGTTTTTTTCCGCATCCGCCAAATCCTCCCCCACGGCCACGATGGACCGGATGCCCGCTTGCGACGCCCGGGCCAGCACCGCCTCCCGGTCTGTATCGAAGGCCTCCGAACAGATGTGGGCGTGGGTATCCGTCAACTCTGTACGGTCTCTATCCTGTAAAAGGGAATTTGAGGGCGTGATGGCGGCACCTCACGAAAAATCCGTTGGCCTACATTAATGGATGAGACTGAAGCTTAATGCTTCGGCTATCCGTCGTAAACCGAAAACGTTCCGGGCTGCCGGTAAAAACCTTATTCCCCTTCCTGCCGCAGCCGTTTCATCCGCGCCATGGCGAAATCGTACTCGATGCGGTGGTCCATGTAGGAGTCCAGGGCTTCCCGGTAATGCTTGATGGCGCCGGGTGTATCGCCGTTACCTTCAGCCCAGAGCCCCAGGGCCGTGTGGCCGGTCAGCAGATTGAGCGGATTTTCGTCGGCCTTGGCCGTCACGTGATCCTGGAGTTCAGGATTCAGCAGACAACCGCTTAGGCTGTGGTACCAGGGATCGGCCGTCGTCTGGTGATAGACCTCCAAACGGCCACGGGCCCGATCCGTCCATCCCTTGCGATGCATTATCTCGGGTTCCAGCAGTCCGATACTCAACTTACCGGCACTGGTCCGTCCTGGTCGATCAAGGAACTGCCGGGCAAAATCCAGGGCGGCGCCCCAGTCTTCGTCCATGGCCGCATAATAGGCCTGGGAGATGAGAAGTTCACTGTTATTCCTGTCCGCCTTCCGGAGATGTTCCAACAACGACCGTTGGGTTTCCAGATCAGTCTCGCCCCGCTGCAGGGCCGCCCGGATGGAAGCAATGCGGGTATGCCGCTTTTCCCCTGCCGCCATGGCCTCTGCCAGGCGGCGATCGAATGCGTCGACCTTCCGCCGGTAATCCCGATGCATGGCCGGATCGGCATTTTGCACCAGACGTCGCCGCTGGATCCGGTCCAGCTGGGACAGGGCCAGGTATAGGCTCCAGTCGTCATTATCGGCCAGCAGGACCGCTTTTTCCAACAAGGCACGGGCCGCATCACTCTGGCCGTTGCGTTCGGTCGCCAGCCCGGCCACAAGATGCAACCAGCTTTTTTCAGTGGCGGTGTAGCCGCCGTTCAACGCCTGCCGTGCGTCGATCTCACCGTTCAGGATGCGCGCCAGATACCCCAGGAACTCATCGGCGGAACGCCAATCCAGCGCCGCCAGTGTCGTCCGGTAAGGGTTGCTTCCCTCTCGTCCATCGAGCCAGTCGATCACCAGCCCCATCAGGCGGGCCAGGTTGTTCTCCGGATCGATGGACATCACCTGGTCGAACAGGCGCCGGCCGCCCGCATGATCACCGGCACACAGGTGCATCATGGCCGTTGCCATGACCAAGGGAGGCATCCGCCCGGAACCGAGTTCCAGGTCGGCCAATTCCCTTGCGGCCTGCCATTTGCGCCCGCGGGCCAGGGCCGTGATCCGTTGCAAGCGCTGCTCCAGAGCCACATCGATTTCACCATTCCATTTAATCGCCCCGGCTTTCAATTCTTCCACGAAAGCGGCGGCTTTGCTGATCGGCAGGACCAGACCGATATCGGGCAGGGGAGTGGCCACCGGCACCGGGGTCCGGGCCCAGCGGACCGCCACGACCGTTGCCAGGCCCACCACCCGGCCATGAGCGTCGATGAAAGGCCCGCCGCTGTTGCCGGGATGCAAAGAGGCATCCACCTGAAACAAGGTCTCAAACGCGCGGCGCACGTGTCCACGGGTAACACTTACATTGACCGTCGCGGCCTGGGTTTTACTGCCCAAAGGAAATCCCAGGGTAATCAGGGGGGTCAACTTGGGGATCGCCACCGATCGGAAGTTCTCGGCCAGGGGCAGCGGTTGCACACCCGGAGGCACCGTTTCGATCCTGAGGACCGCAAAATCGTCCCTCAGCGGTGAACGCACCCGCTCGCGGGTTTGTACCGGTGCCGGCGCCACGCCGGCAATCCACACCCGGCGCGGTCCCCGGGAACTGAAGGCCGATTCGGTCAGGTAAACATCTTCCAATTCTTCACTGTCGGACAGGGCCGGCACATGGCTGAAAGCACGCTGGCCTTCGAACCACAGATAGATGCGGTAGTCAAACACCAGTTTCTCAGGCCGCTGGCGCAAGAGCCCGATAAGGACCATCAGCCGTGCGTCTTCCAGCCAGGGGCAGGCCACGTGCCGGTTGGTAAGCAGATAGCCCTCTCGGTCGGCCAGAAAAGCGGTCCCCTCGGACCGGTTGCGATAGAGGGTCCGATCCCCCTGCCGCAGCCCGTAGTCCACCACCACGAAGGCCACCGAACCGGCATACTGATTGGCATAGGTCATCAGGGCCGACTCGCTGTTCTGCCGCATGATACCCACGTTGTAATAAACCACTCCGCCCACGGCCATCAGCACGGCCGCCACAAGGGCCAGTCGTATATTGACACGCCGCAGCAGGGTCCGCGTCATGCTGCCGACGGCTTCCTTCTGGCGATCCGCGGCATCCTGGATGGCCTGGTCGCTCACCTTTCCGAGAACGGCAACGACTTCGGCCATGGAGCGCGGCCGCAGATCGGGATTGTCGCTGAGCATCAGCCGGATCAGGGTCCGAACCTCGGACGGCACCGGCAGGCGGTCCACCTGCTCCTGGAAATCGGTCTCATCGGGATCGGCACTGAGAATCTCGACAAAGGCTTTGCCCAGGGACCAGATATCGCTGCGATGATCGAGGGGACGCCGGTTGACGATATCCGGGTGCATGTCCAACAGGCGGGCCAGCATGGGGCCGGGCCGGTCCAGCTGCGGATCCAGGAAACGTGAGAGTTTGTAGTCGATCATGACTTTGAGGGCACCGGCCTCGTCTTCGTAAACAAGGATATCGTCCAGAATCAGGTGGGGGATGATGTGGCCGGTACGGTGCAGGCCGTCCAGGATCGATGCAATCCGGTAGAACAAATGGAGGCAGGTGCGCGGGTCCCCCAGACGACCGGTGGCCAGCATGGTGCCCCAGTTCAGGGCCTCCACCCACTCGCTGATCCGGTACCACAGTCCTTCGGAGGACTGCCGGATAGCCAGATGGCGCACGAAATAGTTTTCCGGGAGGGTCTGGAGTTCCTCGAGTTCCCGTTTGAGGCGATCCGCCAGGGCGGCGTCAACCCCCGCGGGCGGTGTGAAGATACGGATCAACACCGGGGCTTCCGCACCATCCTTCCGGGCTTTGCACAGGATGCTGGAGTAGCCCTCGTGCAGCACCTCGAGAATGCGGTAGTCATCGATGGCCGCCCGCCCGGCGCCCACCTCGGCACCGCAGGCCGGACAGGTGCTGACCTCTTCGGCCACGATCTGGCCACATTTGACGCAGATCTTCATGGGAAAACCTCCCCGGTTGAATACTTACGGCGGGCGGGTCAATCCGTCCTAAAGTCAATATAATGCCGATTTAGCGCTTCGCCCGTCTGGGAAAGACGGGCATTGATCCGGGAACGTCTGCCCCGGCGTTCCGATAGGACGTCCGTCGGTAATGGTGCGGGGCTCAGGTCGCATCATGGTCCAGCCGTTTGTACCATACGACCATGCTCTCGATGGCGCCACCGATCTGGGTGTTGTTGTTAAGGAAACCGGCGTAGCGGTATCCGTTGCGCTGGAAAACAGCGTTCATCCCCGGGGAAGTCGCGCGGGCAATGGTATAGGCGGTACAGAGGCCTGCGGCGCGCATCTGGCGGTCCATGTAACCCAGCAACATTCCGGCCAGGCCACGGCCGCGAATATCCGAACGGGTTGCGAAATCCGTCATTTCGACATTTTCGGCGCCGGAATCGATCTCCACCGCGGCCATCGCGGCGATGCGACCAGCGAAACGAATGCAAAAATAGCGCACCCCTTGAGCCATCATGCGGGTTAAATAATCCGGTCGATGGATCGGAAACGGATAGGATCGAAACGACTGACGGTAAAACACACTCATTTCTCCGGCGTCCGAAGGCCCGCAGGCAACCGCCTTGGCGTCCTCCGGGCGTGTTCGACCGGCAGGGCAACCCCGATCTTTCCTTCGGGCGAAATAATCTTTCAGGCGTTCGTCCGCGGGGGATACCACCTGTCTTTCGGCCACGGCGTATTTGGCCATGAAATACCCATCGGTACGACCGTTGAAAAAGCCCGGGACCATGGCTTCCTCGACATAGCCGGCGGCGTTGAAGAGCGGCCGCACCTTGGCCGGTATTTTGGCGAATATCTTCCCGTAGCCCTTCCGGCGGGCAAGGGCGTCGAGACCCGCCAACAGGCCGGGGATGTCCGCCGTGTTCAACTGCATCAGATAGATACGGTCGCTGTGGGGGCCGTGTTGAATGAGCGCCCCATGCAGGCTTTCGATGGTATCCACGGACATTACACCGTCATTACATCATTTGAGGAAGGGTTGGCGGTCGTGATGGTTTGCCTCATGGCAGCAAACGATTCTCTTCATGTCATCCATGATCTTCATGGTGACATCTTTATGGTTTTGACCTTTAGAAATCCCGATGCACGATACGACCATCAAACACGGTCATGTCCACGCTTACGTCGGGCAGCCAGGGGGAGGGTTGGGCCAGGATGTCCGCACTCAACACGGCCAGGTCCGCCCGTTTGCCGGGAGCGATGACACCACAATCGTCGACTCGGTGAACCGCGGCGGGGACAATGGTGTAAGCGTCCAGAGCTTCCTGCACCGTCACCCGGGATTCCGGATACCAGCCTTCCTCGGGGCTTCCGTCAGTGCGCCGGCGCGTGACGGCGGCATGCATGCCCAGCAGAGGGGCCGGATCGCACACCGGGCAGTCGGAACTGAACATGACCGGAGACCCGGTGTCCATCAAGCGGCGAAAGGCATAGGCCCAGCTTCCCCGGGCCCCCACGGCCTTATCGATGAGGTTCATATCCAGCAACATATTGGACGGGGTCACGTTCAGCGCCAGATCGAGACGCCGCAGCCTTTCAGCATCCTCCGGCCGAATCATTTGAACGTGTTCGATGCGATGCGGAATGGGCAGGGCCGGCCGGCCGAGGCGGGCCCTGCGGGCTGCCAGATCTTCGAAAATGCAGATCAGCTCTCGGTTGGCGCGATCCCCGACGGCGTGGATCATCACCGCCAGACCGGCGTCTTCCGCTTTGGCGACGTCTGCTGCCAGCGCGGCCATGTCCATCATGGGCATGCCGCACTCCGCATCCCGAAAAGGCGCGATCATCCAGGCCGTGCGGGCGCCCACACCACCGTCGGAAAAAAATTTGACATGACCGATGCGCAGCCGATCATTGCCGAACCCCGTGCGCAGGCCCAAGTCGATGATATCGTCCAGGCGGTCGCCCGGCAGGGTCACCCAGCAGCGCAAATCGAGGCGGTCGTCCCGGTCAAGCTGCTGGAACGCCCGAAAGGCCCGGGCCCCGTCTTTATCCCTCATCAGGCGGACGTCGTGAATACCCGTCACCCCCCGGCGGTGAAGGGCGCAGGCCCCATCGATAAAAGCCTCCGCCACCCGATTCGCATCCGGCGGTGCCACGACCTGCCGCACAAGGTTGATGGCCAGTTCCCGCAGGATCCCGGTGGATTCGCCCTTAGCGTCACGTGCGATCCGCCCCTCGGGCGGGTCCGGTGTGCGGCTATCGATCCCGGCCCGTTGAAGCGCGCAGGAATTGGCGGCCGCCAGATGGAGGTCGCAACGCCAGAGAAGTACCGGATGATCGGGTGCCGCCCGGTCCAGCGCCTCCCGGGTAGGCATCTGCGGCACGGACCAATCCGCCTCGTTCCACCCCCCGCCCATGATCCATTGGCCCGGCGGACACGCTGCGGCCGCCTCACGAACCCGGGCCAGCAATTCATCGGGACCGGTTACGTCGTCCAGCTTCAAATCCCGGCGTTTGAGCGACCATTCATAAAAATGGATGTGGGTGTCGATAAACCCCGGCACAACCAGGCGGCCGTCGAGATCGATGCGTTCGGTGGCCGGGCCGGCCAAAGGGATGATGTCCTGGTTTGCGCCCATGGTTAGAATGCGTCCCCGTCCCACCGCAAGAGCCGTTTGAGCGGACGAGTCAGTGGAGGGGACCGCCAGGCGGCCATTGAAAAGGATCAGATCAGGATTCAAATTATCCATCTTCACAACAGGTTCCCAATATAGAGGCGGGGGGTCATCCGGAATGAATTGATGACGGTGCGCGCAAGGACTGGATAACAAGCGGCTGGCGCAGAAAATCCCCCTGCACGATAGCGAACGATGCCGCCATGGTTCCGGTCATAACAGGCATGAACCGTTTATTTCAAGATATCCGATAGAAATTGACGCGTGCGCGCTTCCGTGGGATTCGAAAAGATGGCCTGGGGCGAGGTATCTTCCACCACGACCCCGTCCGCCATGAAAATGACCCGGTCTCCAACCTGTTCGGCAAACCCCATTTCATGGGTCACCACGAGCATGGTCATGCCTTCCCGGGCCAGATCCGCCATCACCCGGAGCACGTCACCCACCAGTTCGGGGTCGAGGGCCGACGTCACTTCATCGAACAGCATGGCCTTGGGCTCCATGGCCAGCGCCCGGGCGATGGCCACGCGCTGCTGCTGCCCGCCGGAGAGCATGGATGGATACGCATCCGCCTTGTCGCGAAGGCCCACCTTGTCGAGTAAGGCCTCGGCCCGGGAGCGCACCTGGTCTTTTTCCTGTTTGAGTACGTGAACGGGCGCTTCCATCACGTTCTCGATAACGGTCATATGCGGAAACAGGTTAAACTGCTGAAAAACCATCCCCAGCATGCAGCGAATCTGGTTCAGGTGCTTTTCAAACGCTTTTCGGCTGTGGGTGGTATCATTGATCAATTTATCTTCCAGAAAGATTTTTCCGGAGGTAGGGGTTTCCAGATGGTTGACGCAGCGCAGCAGCGTGCTTTTGCCCGATCCGCTGGGCCCGATGATCACCAGCACCTGCTGACGCGGCACCTCGATATCGACACCCTTCAAGACGGATAAATCCCCAAAGCTCTTGTGGAGTTTTTCGATGCGGATCATGGGAACGGTTTCGGATTGATGCTTTTCGGTTGACATGATCAGCGGGTTCCTTTGCTGGTTCGCGCTTCTACCTTGCCCAAAAGAAAACTGGCCGTGGTCGTCAGCACGGCATACAAAAAGGCGGCCATCACATACATCTCGAAGGGTTTGTAGGTGGAGCCGATAAACCGTTGGGCCGTCAGGGTCAACTCCACCAGCGTAATGGTGGAGACCAATGAGGTGTCTTTGATGAGAATGATAAAGTTGTTCCCTAAAGGGGGAATGATGATGCGCAACGCCTGGGGGAGAATAATCCGCCGCATGGCCAGAGCGCTGCTCATCCCCAGGGAGCGCGCGGCCTCATGCTGGCCGGCGGGGACGGACTGAATGCCGCCGCGGATGGTCTCCGCATTGTAGGCGCCCACGTTGAGCCCCAGTCCCAGGACCCCCGAGATATAGGGCCCCAGGTCGATACCCAACTGCGGCAGGCCGAAGTAGATAATGAAGAGCTGGACCAAAAGGGGGGTTGAGCGGATCAGCCAGATGTAGAAAACAGCGACGTTGCGCAGGAGGAAGTTGCGGCTGAGCTTGCTCAGGGCCGCCGACAACCCGAAGATGAGCCCCAAAATGAGCGATAGAATCGAAATCTCCAGGGTAAGCAGCGCCCCCTTGGCCAGAAACGGGAAATAATGAAAGATAATATTCCAGTCCAACATGGTGATCATCCTTTGAATGGCCGGGCACCATTCAGATGGCACAGACGTGCCTCATTTTTTGCCCGGTCGTCCCCAGATCCTTCTTAGCCCTCTTGCAGCCTGCGATTCCCGATCGGCACAATGACCGTTTAAGCCCACCGCGAGGGCCGGGGCGACGCCGTGCCGCGGCACCCGCAGGTGCCGCACACACATACCGGCATGTATCGGCCTAACGGACGTCGATCCCCAGCCACTTCATGGAGATGGCCTTGTAGGTGCCGTCGTCCTTCATGGCGGCAAGGGCATCGTTGATAGCGCCTTTGAGTTCAGGATTGTTCTGCCGCAGGGCAATGCCCATTTTCTCCTCATAGAGCAGATCGCCTGCCAGGGCGATGGGCGTCCCCTTCTGTTTGATGGCCAAGGCGCCGACAATTTTGTCCGTAATAAAGCCGTCGATACGACCATAGTTCACTTCCAAAATCATGTCCGGAACGCCTTTGTAGGTCCGCACGTCGGCGCCGGAGATGTTTTCGCGCACCCATTTCTCGTAGGTCGTGCCCAAGGTGACCCCCACTTTTTTGCCGGTGAGATCGGCAACCGATTTAACGGCCGACCCTTTCTTAACGAAAAGTTGGGCACCGGAACGATAGTAAGGGTCTGAGAAATCAATGGACTTGAGACGCTCCTCGGTAATGGCCATGCTGCCGCAAATCAATTCGTACTTGTTGGCCAGCAGGCCGGCAATGATGCCATCCCACGCCGTGGACAACGGCACGCCCTTGATGCCGATACGCTTGGCGACAGCCTGGCCGATCTCCACGTCGAACCCGGTCAACTGGTTCTGGTCGTTCACGAAGTTGAACGGTGGATACTGACCGCTCATGGCCATTTTGATTTCGCCCGCGCCCTTCACCTTGGCCAGGTCGTCGGCGATGACCATCCCCGCGGACAAACTCATGAATAGAATCACCACGATCCATACGGTTGCTCTGCGCATGACAATTCTCCTCCTATTGGTTTACAGGTTGATACGAAGGGGGCAAGCCGTCACCGGATCGGCGGCCTGTCCCCGACCGGATTTAACGACCATGCCGGTCCGGCGGCAACACCTCGGAAAGGGCCGCCGCCGTGGCGACGATGATCTCCGCATAGCGTGCCTGGATGTCGTCGGCCGTATTTTGAAGCACCGAAAAATCAAACGATACCGCACCGACCGGCTCGCCGCTCATGGGATCCACCAGGGCGGCACCGATAGCGATCAGACCGGGCAGATATTCTTCCACGGACATGGCGTAGCCGCGTGACCTGGCGGTTCGCAGTTCGGCCATCAGCTTTTTTTTGTTTCGGAGGGTTTTATCCGTCTTGCCCGTAAGGGTCATGCCGTCGACTTTGGCTTGCCGCAGATCATCGGGCAGGGCCGCGAGATAGGCTTTTCCGAGGGCGGTATTGTGAAGACAGTTCCGGGACGAATCCGGCAGGCTGTAGGTAAGGGTTTCCGCGGCCTCCTTGTTGTAGAAGCGCACCAGGGAATCATCGACGGCAAAGACCACCTCGATACTGATGTTGTGTTCCTTGTGGATGGGATCGATGATCCCTTTGATAAGGCGCCGATGATCGGTCGCCCGCATCAGATTGGTAGAGAAAACGAGGCTTTGCACCCCGGGACGGACGGCTTTGGTCTGGCTGTCTTTCTCCAGAAACCCCAACTCCACCAGGGTATTGATGTAACGGTAGGTCGATGTCGAATTCAGGGAGAGGGCATTGGCGATTGCCCTCTGGGTCAGGACAGGGTTGTCCCTGTTGAAAAGGGCAAGTATTTTCAGCCCTTTTTCCAGGGACTTCGAAAAATAGTATTTTCCTTTTGACATGGTGCTCGGGGATGAATTATTAGAATACTATTATAGAAAAACAATTACTATAATAGTATTATATGACGGATCCCGAATCAAATGTCAATCGCTAATTCTCATTCAGCAATCGAGGAGGGGGCAATGCGGCCGGACGAGGCGAGCATCAACATCATTTTCGAAAATTCCGGGGAAGAAAACCAGGTCCCCCTTTCCGACCTGGTAAATGCACTGACGGACTTCCTGGACCACTTTGGTGAAAAAACCATTGTGGGCGAGTCGTTCTACACCATGATCGGAGACGGGAGCGCCCGGTCCAGGCTTGCGCGGCTGCTCGAAGCCTGCGGATATGCCGGCAAGCCCGAAGGTTTTTTTACGGAGCTGCTCGCTATGCTTGGGAAAGCCGACGGCACCACCGCCATTGCCGTCAACGGTATCGCCATGCCCCACCAACTGCTCATGGCCATCCTCGAAATCGTGCTGCCGGGCGACAAATTCGTATCCGTCAAGACGGTCGATCAACTCGAAAAACTCGCCAACCTCCGCGTTCCGAATGCCGATCGGGCCGACATGCAGCAGGTTATCGACACCTATCCGGTCCGGCTGAGCATGCACACCATCCGTCAGATGCGGGTGTCCGGCAACGTGGCCTACCAGTACCTGCCCTTTGTCCAGGAACTCGATACCGCGGGACACACCAACACCTGGATCGGCCAGTTCCACCAGGGGCTCCTGGAGCAGATGTACGCCAACCGCGTCATTTTTCTCCTGAACATGAGCTGCCCCGTCTACTGCCGGTTCTGTTTTCGCAAGCACAAGGAATCCCGCAACGAGGCCAACCCCACGGTGGCCGAGGTGAAAAAAGCCGTCGAGCATGTCCGCCAATCCCCTGCCATCAAGGAAATTGTCATCACCGGGGGCGATCCTTTCATGAATCGCGCCAACATGGCCGCCGCCATCGACGGCCTCATGGAAATCGAGCATGTCCAGACCCTGCGCCTGGCCACCCGCTCCATCGCCTATTATCCGCCTTTGTTTCTGGCTGACGACGGGGCCTATTTGTCCTATCTCAAACGCAAGAACCTGGAACTCCAGGAGCGCGGCAAACGCATGGAGGTGGCCACCCACTTCATCCACCCCGACGAAATCTCCCCCCAGAGTCTGGCCATCATCACCGAACTGGTCAAAAACGGGATTGCCGTCTATGTCCAGACGCCCTTTTTAAACGACTGCAACGACACCGGGCCCGAACTGGTGCAGCTTTTCAGCCGGCTGCGAGGCGCCGGAGCCGAGCTGCACTATATCTACATTCCCTGCAGCCCCATTCACGGCAACAGCGTCTACTGGTCGCCCATCGCACGGGGACTGGCCGCGGGCCGCTACCTCCGGGCGCATCTCTCCGACCGTGTCATTCCGCGCATCTGTACGGCCACGCCCATCGGCAAGATGGACTGGCACACCAGCGGCTGGGCGGTCGAACCCGTGGCCGACAACGACGCGTTCGTTTGGATTCGAAGCCCCTATACCCCCGACTACTTCAAATCCTTCGCGCCCCTGGCCGACAAACTCCCGAATATCCGGGTCAATGCCGAAGGAACCATCGATATCCAGTACATGGCCCAAATGGGCGACGAGGCCCTCTTCCTGGGATCCCGCCCCCCACGAAGCGATGGCGGCCGCCGGGCGCTCAGCCGCCAGGATCGCGATGCCTTCCGAGAAATGGTTCCGGAAGACCAGCAGATCCAATCGTCCATCGTGTCCACCGGCAGCACCACGATCAAACGCCTCCACGCCACCCGGGTGGCCGTCGAAGCCGACACCCCGGTCGAGGATCTGGCTTATATCCGCAAAGACGAACGTATCACCGATGTGGTCATCGCCTCGCCGGAAGATGCCGTGGACGCCCTTTCCCGGATCACCCCCATCATCGATGCGCTCCGGGGCATCCCGCACGTCAATGCCGTCCGGCTGCGCAGTTTGAAGTTCGCCGAGCATCCCGAGGCTTACACACCGGCGGCCATCGACCGTCTGGGCAACCTGAACCGCTTGAGCATCGTCAATCCCCTGCGCCTCGAAATCGAAACCCAGTTTCTCGAGGCCGAAGCCATAGGGCCCGCCCACACCCGCGTCGTGCGGTTGCTCAACAACCGCGGCATCACCGTCTACGGCAACACCCCCCTGCTGGGGGGCATCAACGATACGGCGGAGATCATCCATGCGCTGGCCTATGCCTATCGCCAGGCCGGCATCGAATTTCACCACCTCTACCTGGCCGGCCTGCCCCTGCAAGCCTCCTGGAATGCCGAAAATCCGGTGGATCTCTACGATGTGGTGGACATCGCCACCCGGGTGCGCCGCGAGGGCAGCGGACGGGAAATCCCCCGCTACATCATTCAAACCGCCCTGGGGGACGTCGACTTCGGGCTGTCGTCCGCCATCACGGGGGAAGGCCGGGATCTGACGATAAAGCTTGACCCTTACACACTGGAATACTATCGGGAAATGGATCCTGAATTCGAGTGGCCGGCGGAGACGGTCATTTCCGAGGACGGCCATCCGGTCCTGCCGGTTACCGGCCTGCGAAAAACGACCGCCTTTGCCCTGTCCTGAAAGCGATGATTCAGGGGAAAACCCGTCCTGAGGAGATCACGATGTACTACCCGTTCCTGCTCTACAGCCCTGCCGTCCGGCATTGCCCGGTATTCGACGGCCTGGAAGGCGATCCCTACGTGGCGGACCTGTCGCCGGCCAGCCCGCTGCTGGCCGGCCTGTCCCCCCGTGACCAGAAGGGCTTCCAGGCGGTTCTGGACAACGCGATGGCCCGCGGTCATCACAGCTGGGGCGTGGCCCCCTATCTCGAACGCCGGGACACCCTGTTGGCCGACTGTCCCCAGATGGTGGCCGAAGCACGCTTTATTCATCTCGGTCTTGACGTGATCGTCCCTCTGGGCACCCCCCTGCACGCCCCCCTGGACGCGGTGGTAGAGGCCACCGGTTATGAAGCCGGCGAGGGCAATTATGGCGGCCATGTGCTCCTGAAACACGCCGGCCCCCATTTCGAGACCTTCTACAGCTTTTACGGCCATCTCTGCAAAAGCCGGCTGCCGGAAACGGGTGCGCCCTTTTCCGCCGGCGATACCTTTGCCGAAATCGGTGACTTCCATGAAAACGGCAACTGGTTCTATCACACCCACATCCAGGTCATCACGGCCGCAGGCCTGGCCGCCGGCTACATGACCAAAGGCTACTGTGCGGAGAAAGACCTGCCCCGCATGAACGCGCTCTGCCCGTCGTCCATTCCGCTTTTCAAGACCGGGCCGCCTGCCATTGAATAAATTAGGGACTGTTGCGCTGGAAGCCCTTGCGCCGGCCTGCCGATATGGCCGGTGGTGGGTTGAAGCTTGCGCGCCCGAAGCAATTTCCCTCGAATTTCAAGACGGTTATGAAAATAAAACACAGCGGAGAAGACAACCATTTTGACAAATGGCCTAAGCATATTTAAATTTAAATATCTTTGCAGTAAAACGACTTCTCCGCAGCCAAAGTACCGTTAACCCTCCCAGCCCCTCAACGACCACGTTCGATGTTTCCAGCGGCTCTCGATTTCGCCTCAGATGTTCCGGCCATTGGCTATCAATCACAGGCAGCATCATGGAGGGCCATGACAATGATTCCCTATCCAAACGATTGCCGTGTTCTGGTGGTGGCGAACAATGCCGAAGTGCTGCGGGCCGTAACCGCCATTTTTTCACGCTTTGGCTATCCGGTGAGCGCGGCCTGTAACAGCGCCACAGCGCTGGATCTCATCGGGAAACAACGCTACGACCTGATGGTGTCCGATTTTCACCTCCCCCTGGCCAACGGCTATGAATTGGCCTGCCGGATCAAGCAGGCGCATCCCCGCACCAGGGTGGTCATCATGACCGGCGGCGGCATCAGCCAGGCCGCGGATTATAGCGATTGCCGGGAAATCGACGACTGGTTGTTCAAGCCTTTTGACATCAAGGCCCTCAGCAATGTGGTCACGGCCCTCGGTCTGCCCGATGCCTTTCGCACCGATATGCCCGCACAGAAGACCGTCCCGGTGTCCGCCTTCACCCGCGACGGTTTGCGTCAGCCGGGAGGATATGCCCCCCATGGCCCGGCATTGCCGCGTCGCAACCAGAACATCAAAAAACCTGCACTTGCCGTTAACTAGTGTCCGTCCATAAATGGCATCTTTCGGCCCCCGGCAGCATTCTCACTCGGTTTTGACACCGTTTGGAGGCCTTGGCACCACACATGCCATGACACGACACAACCGGAAACCGCGCTATGGCACCCGCCCCGAATCCACGCATCCTGATCGTGACCCACGAGGTTTCGGCCCTGCCCGACCCGACGGTGTCGGAAATGCGGATGATTGCCGCGCGGGCCGGAGGGTTGGGAGACGTTTGTGCCAACCTGGTGCAGCAACTCGGAGCCGCAGGCGCCGATGTCCACGTGGCCATGCCCCACTATCGCAATATATTCCGCCGCGAGTGCGTCTATCTGCCGGATAATATCGCTTACCCCCGTAGCGACCGGCAAATTCACCTGGTCAAGGATCGGGCGTTTTATTATCCGCAGCAGCTGCTGGTGGACAAAAGCCTGGAGAATATCAAGATTGCCCTGGCCTTCCAGCGGGAAGTCATGCACCAGGTCCTGCCGGCCGTGCGGCCGGACCTGATCCATTGCCACGACTGGATGACGGGCCTGATTCCACCCCTGGCGCGCGCACTGGGTATCCCCTGTCTGTTTACCCTCTACAATCTGAACACCGTCCAGTTGCCCCTGGTGGCAATCGAGGAACGCGGCATCGACGCCGCGGCCTTCTGGCAGCACTGCTATTATGCCAACCTGCCCGGCAGCTACGAGGACACCCGGAATACCAATCCGGCCGACCTGCTGGCCAGCGGTGTCTATGCCGCCGGGCTGGTCAACACGGTCAGCCATACCTTTCTGGCACAAATCATGGATGAGGCATGCGATTTCATTGCCCCGAGCCTCAAGAGAGAACTGCACCACAAACATCGTGACGGCTGCCTGACCGCTATTGCGCAGGTGCCGCCCCCCCATTTCAACCCCCGAACGGACAGCTCGTTGATTCGCTGCTACGACGCCCACAGCCATGCCTCCGGCAAAGCCTTCAACAAGCTTCGCCTGCAGGAGCTTCTCAGTCTGCGCATGGACTCCCGGGCACCCCTTTTCTTCTGGCCGACACGCCTGGGCGGCGGGCGCCGGGGCTGCTGGCTGATGGCAGCCATCCTGCCCGATCTTCTGGCCCGTTATGCCCACGAAGGCCTGCAACTGGTCTTTATCGCCGACGGCGACCTGCACGCCCATTTCCGCAAACTGGTGCATCAGCACGCGGCCGACGACCGCGTCACCATATGGGGTTTCGATGCCGGCCGTCAGCGCTTGGCGTTCGCCGCCGCCGACTTCGTGCTCATGCCCGTCCAGTACGAACCTTGCGGCATGCCCTGCAAGATCGGCCACCGTTACGGCGCTCTGCCGGTGGGCCATGCCACCGGCGGCATCAAGGATTCCGTCTCCCCCCTGGATGTGCCGAACGACCGCGGCAACGGTTTCCTCTTTGAAACATTCGATGCCGACGGCTTGAACTGGGCCATCGATCAGGCCATGACCTTCTACCATCAGCCCGACGCCGTCCGGAGTCGTCAGCTGCACCGCATCATGGCGGCGGCCATGGAGGGCGAGGCCCATCAGGAGGCTGCCGCGGCCTATATCGATCTTTACGAGCTTCTGCTGCCCTATTCCCTCGACCACCTGCGTCGGGCGGTCGAATCCCCCACGCGGCAGGTGGCCTAAAACAGAGCCCATCTCCACTGCCGGGCAAGCCGCCATCGTCCACCGAAATACGTCAATTTTTCCACCGGACAGGTGGCCTTCGTATCGCCGCCAAACGCCTGAAGGCAGATCGATGCTGAACGGGCTGCGTATCGGTCAGGCCGACGCGTGCGGGCTTAACGTCGTCCGGACACGGACCAGCAGATCCTCGGCGGACGGGTGATCGGCAGGATTGCGGGCGTAATGGCGGAAACAAATCCGGCCGCCCGTATCGATAATGAAAACACCGGGAAGTTGGCGAACGTCCCCTTTGGGGATACCCAGGTGATGTCCTCGGAACATGGCGGACAAGCCCTTTGCGGCCATGCCGAGGGACAGGAGGTCTTTGGGGCCGGCCTGCTTGAGTTGGAAGGCGTTGAACAATTGCTTCTGCGGATCGGCGATCATGGTGAACGGGACGTCAAAACGGGATTGAAACGCCTTTGTCGCTTCCAAGGTTCCGAGCCCCACCAGTACAACCCGGGCACCGGCTTCCTTGAAAGCATCGGCCTGGCGGCGCAACTGCGCCACTTGGTCGCGACAGAAGGGTCATCCGTAATGACGCAGGAACACCAGAACAAGGGTCTGGTGCTCCCACAACTGCCCGAGACGGATACGGCTGCCGTCCGAAAGCTGCACTTTCTGGTCCTGAACCGCGTTGAGATCAATGGTCATGTCATACTCCTTATCATTAAAACCTCTCCAGGTTCTCCACCAGAGGTGGAGTGCATATCCCAATGCTAAGCCCCCCTGGGGCGGAAAGCAATCGATGGCGGCATAATCGAAACCCGACCGTGTCAGGGCTGCTCGCCGGCCAGGGCGCACCCTAAAGCCTCGCGCCTGGCATTCCGCAGGGATTCGACCGTTTCCCGGGCCAGTTCATCCCCGATGGTGTTCTCTTCATCCACCACCAGAGAGGCTCCGGCGGCTTTCAGGCTGTCCGAGGCAATGTGATAACGGCTGCGGGCGATGATCGTCGTTTGGGGCGCGAACAACCGGATATTGCGAATGATTGCCTGGGAGGACCGGGGATCGGGGACCGTAACGATCGCCAGGCACGTTCCGGTGATGCCAACATGGGAGATGGCGTCGGCGCTGGTGGCGTCGACCATGTGGACGGGCAGGTCTTTCCGGCGGGCAATGGCAGCACTTTCCGGATTCAGCTCGATTACCGTCGGCGACACGCCGTTTTCCAGAAGCTGGTCGGCCACCTGCTGGCCGGCGGGTCCGAAACCGATAATAAAAGTCCGGATACAAAGGGACGACACCGGTTCGGAAGCCGCCTCCGGTCCCGGCGGTTCCCGACGCTTACCGAAAACAGACAGGACGCGGGCAGCCAGCGGCAGGGCGTAGGTGACCATGTAGGGGGCCAGAAACATTGACAGGATGGTCACCGTAACGATCAGATCAAAATCGTCCGCGGCAATGATGCCACCCCGGTGAGCTTCAGTGGCCAGTACAAACGAAAACTCCCCGATCTGTGCCAGGGCGACCCCTGTTGCCAGGGCCGGCATCGGCCGGATGCGAAGCAGGGTACCGATACCGAAGATAATCGTCGCTTTAAGAATCACTACCGCCGCCAGCCAAAAAAGGGCCTGGATCCAGTTGGCCAGAAACCACCCCGGATCGGCCAGCATGCCGATGGAGGTGAAAAACAGCGTGACAAACAACGTCCGCAGGGAGACGATGTCGGACCGGATCTGAGTTGCGAAGGGGGATTCCGCCAGCAGCATGCCGGCGATAAAGGCCCCCAGGGCAGGCGAAAGGCCTATGGCATGGGCCGCCCAGGCCGATCCCAACCCGATGGCGATGGCCAGCAGGACGACCAGTTCGCGATTGGCAAAAATCCCGCGGGACATCAGCGCCTTGGGAATAACAACATAAAAAAGTCCATAGAACACCGCCGCCAGACCGCCGGCCGCTGACAGGGTACGGATAATGTGCAGGCTAACGCCCTGGATATTGCCGCCATGTCCCAAAATGGTGACCAGCAGGACGAGCGGCACCACAGCGGCGTCCTGGGTCAGCAGAATCGCCAGGGCATTGCGGCCATGGAGGGAGTCGATTTCAGTGCGGTCCACCAACACCCGCAAAACGATGGCCGTGGAACTCAGGGCGACGATGGCCCCCAGGCCGAGGGCCTGGGGAAGAGCCCCCCGCGTAGCAAAAACCAGCGTAAAGACACCCAGGGTCACCAGAATCTGCAGAACCCCCAGCATAAAAGCACGCGCGCCCATGCGCCTGAGGCGACTGAAGGAAAACTCCAGGCCAATGGAGAACAGCAGGAGAGCGACCCCCAGTTCCGCCACCTGCTGAACAGCCTCCTTGTTGAACATCACGGGTCCCAAAACAGCGCCGGCCAACAAGTATCCCACGATAGCACTCTGCCTGAAGCGCTGCGCCAGGGCCCCCAGCACAAAGGCCAGCCCCAGCAGCAGAACGATTTCCGTAATCAGGAGCCACATATCCATAATCCGCCTCCACCCTCCGTGCGTCTACAAACGGAATGGCAAAACCTTCGTAGCGCCATCCGCAATGATGGACAACCAGACTCAACAATAATCATACTTTCGCAGATCCGAAGGATCCTCCCGGCCTGTCGTGCAATCCTCGTCTCTGGCGACTTTCCAATCGCACCACATGGCCCGCCATGACCGATCAAACGGCAACGTACACGGGTCCGTATGTACAATGATGGGTTTTAGCACTCGATAGTCCCATAAAAAACCACGGTTGCCGCCGTTCGCACGGGCACTATTCTTTGAGCCATACAACCAATCTAACAAATCAGGAGGTCCAAATGAAAGTCAACCTCGTTTGTTTTTCCAGCCTGGCCCGTCAGAATACTTGCGATTACCGCGACAGCACGCCCTATGATCTCGTTGAAGGCCAGACATTGGGAGATTTGATCGACCAGGCCGGCATCCCCCGGCGGGATGTCAAAATTGCACTAGTGAACCGACGGATGGCGACCTTCGACACCGTTCTGGCTGCGGGCGACCGTATCGGACTGGCCCCGGCGGTGGGAGGGATGTAAGGCGCAAAAGCCCACCTTGGCAGACAAAACCAGGATATCGGGACAGTCGCCGCAGAAAAAAAAATGGATGGACGGCCCCGGAGTGCTTATATTGAGTGTAGAATAAGGGGCGCTTCCGGGAGCCCGTTGCCTGTCGTGAATGCTGTGGTTCTCCAGTGGGTGCCCTTTGAATTCCCGCCGGTACCGCATCAACCGGCCGGGCAAGGAGAATGCCGGCACCATGACTGCCCTGGACCGTATCATCGAGCGTCTGACTTCCAGCGACGACACGGCCGAAAGCTGGGTGGAGTTCGCTCGCGATCTACAAGCCCCCATTACCTGCCACCCCCCCGCCATCGAATTCAGCCGTCGCTGGGCCGGAAAGGCCGACATTATGGAAATTGCGGCATTGGAGGGCTTTGCCAAAGAAATCGATGTCATGACCCGCTCCCTCAGACATGGCGATCGGTGTCTCCTGCTGGAACGGGACGGCCGGATCGGCGCATTTGCCTGGGTCGCTTTCCAGGACTATCGCCTGGCCATCTGGCGCACCCTGCATCTGCCCGCCGGCGTTGCCTATCTGGTCTACATTTTCGTGCGACCGGAGTTCCGTCGCAGCGGGGTGGGGTCCTACCTCTTGGGGTGTCTGATGCAGCACCTGCGGAATATGGGGTACACACGGCTTATCTCCGGCATGTATGCGGATTGGAGGCCCTCCATCGATCTGCACCGTAAAGCCGGTTTCCAGCCCAGCAAAAAATTCATCAAACGCAAATTGCTCCGAATTATTCCGGTACCGCCCAAAGAGATGGAAGTCGAAACCTGACCGCCCCTGGCTGTTGACACCAGGGTATTGCGATACCGGGAATTGAGAAGGTGAACGGCCTATAGCGCCTGATCTTTCCCGAAAGCGCCGCCCAGATAGGTGGGAAGCCCCAGGGTCTGGCGGCAGGCCTTTGGGAGAACGGAACGGCGGGCCAGGCTGCCGGCAAGTGTCTGGTCGTGCCCGTAAATATCCTCCTGAAAATGGATCTCGCCGGGGGCCGCCGCCCAGGCCGTCATGTAAACCAGGTACACAGGCACCGGTTCGTCGAGGATGACGATTTGCCTTTCGTTGGACGCCACCGCCGCCGCCAGGCGTTCCTGGTCCCAGCCCTGGCGGTTTAAAAGGAGGCTCACCAGCGCCAGGGGTTCCTCCACCCTAACGCAGCCGGAAGAAAAGGGCCGGGAGGGTTTACGGAAAAGCCCTTTGGACGGCGTGTCGTGAATATAGACGCTAACTTCATTGGGGAACATGAACTTGACGCGCCCCAGGGCATTGCGGCCGGCGGGCTCCTGGCGCAGCCGAAACGGGAAATAGTCCGCGCTCAGAGACGACCAGTCGATGGCCCTCGGGTCGAGTTCTCGGGCGCTTTCCGCCCAACTTTCAAAAACGCGAATTTTCTGGCGCGTCAGGTAGGATGGATTGGCCTGGATTTTGGGAAGTAAATCCTCCCGGGCAATTTTGGCGGGAACATGCCAGTAGGGGTTGATTTCGAGATAGGTCATTACACTGGCAAGGGCCGGTGTCGGCCGGTCTTGTTGCCCCACTATGGTGCGCATGGTTTTGATCACCCGGCCCTCTTCCACCACCTGCATCTGGAAAGCGGGAATGTTGACCAGCACATAGCGCGATCCCAGATCGTGAGGCAGCCAGCGCCACCGCTCCAAACTGAGCTGGATCTGACGGATGCGCTGGGCCACCGGGATGTTCAGCGCTGCCAGGGTGCGGGGACCGGCCACGCCGTCGGCCGACAACCCGTGGCGCTGTTGAAAACTGGACACGGCTGCGGCAAGATTACCGCCGAAGCAGTCCGCTGTGCCTTCGGACGTCATCCGGATATCACCGGATAAAATCAGCCGGTGCCTTAACTGCGCCACCCGCGGGCCACAGTCCCCCTTGGTCAGGGCATGTCCTTCGTCGATGACGCCCCACCCCCCGGCCGCTTGGATCCGCTGGTAGCGGGGCAAGCTATGGCGCAAGGCGCGGTAGGCTTTGTGCCGTGGCTCCAGTTGTTCGAAAAAGGCTTCCAGTCGGCCCCTGCCCAGCGCTTCCACCAAGGCCACGGCCAAATCGCTGGTCGGATTTAGCTCACCCGGCCCTTCCCTGCCGATCATGCGGGGTTCGGTATGTCCCCGGGAATGATGATAGGCATACCGCAGCACCATTCCGGTAATGGTCAGATCCAGCTGGACTTGTTTGCCATCGAAGGCCGCCCCAATGATCACCGGGCGCGTGATCATGCCGTCCAGCAAATCGTTCAGCCAGGGACTGTGATAGTCGGTATCGAACAATCCCTGGCGCCCGGCCTGCTTGAGCATGGCCAGGGCCATGGCGCCTTCCGGCAAAAGGCCATAGCGATCCACCCAGGCCGGTTCGAATTGGCGCAGCCGGTAAAAACGGATCAGGTTGGTCTGCAAGTCAAAACCCTGGTCAGGACAGGCCAGGCTCTCGGCAACCATGAAGGGCTGTAATCGCTGTTCCAGCTGGCGGGCCGTCTCCAGGCGCCATTCGCCGCTTGTCACGCCGGCCGGTAAAAACAGGATCGCAAGGGTTGCCAGCAATAGCAACAAACCCATTTGTCTTTTCATCATCTCAATCGATTCCGAATACGCGGTCATGATATGGGAACAGGAAGTCTCACCGGCAGATCGAGGCATCCGCCCGGGTCATACCATTACAACCCTATCAAAAAACGCGCCAATCCAGACGGCCTCCCTAAAATTCATATCCGCTTGTTTTATTAGCGTTTTTTAATCTTCAAAAAAAATTACGGAAGGAAACCCCAGGCATTGAGAGATGGTTTACCCAATCGCATGGGTAAAAGAGGACATAGTGGGCAGGGTATTTGCCGGGCGGGCATCCATCTCAGGCGAGAGCGTTCGCATGGTGGGGATGGTGATCGATCTTGCCCCCTGTCAGGGCCTGGAGGCCGTCGGGGTCCAGGTCGGTGCCTATGAAAACCAGGAATCGTTCTTTGACCCGTGAATTGTCAAATGCCGACAGGTCGTAGCGGCCACCCACGTACTGGAAGACAATCGGGGCCGGGTTGTCGACGAAATCGATAACACCTTTGATGCGAATGATGGTGGGCGGGATGCGCTTCATGATGATGTCCAGGAAATGCTGGCGCTCCAACGGGGCTTCGAATTCGATTTTCAGGCTCCGGATACCGTCCCGGTCATGGGTCGGTCGGGGTCCGGCCGGTTTATTTCGGGCGCATTCGGTGGTGTGGATCGTTTCCTCCATGGGATCGGTCCCGTAGAGAAGCCCCGGGGGGATGTCCCCCTGGCTAGCGGTCAGCAGGGCGGCCCGGGGATTTAGGATGGCCAGGCGATTTTTCAGTCCGTCCAGGGTGTCTTCATCCACCAGGTCGATCTTGTTGATCAGCAGGATATCGGCTGCCCGGATCTGATCTTCTGCCACTGCATGCCGGTCCAGGGTCGTCATCCCGTCGGCCGCGTCGATCACGGTGGTCACCGAGTCGAAGCGCACCTGCTCATCCAACTCTCCCAGATCGTCCAGGAGGTTGAAAGGATTCGCCAATCCCGTGGTTTCCAGGACGATGGCATCCGGCTGGAAATCGGCCAGGATACGATTCACGGCGGTCTTGAGATTACCGATCAGGGAGCAGCACACACAGCCTTCATCCATCTCGGTCACGGCCACGTCATCGGCCATCAGTTTGCCGTCGAGCCCCACGGCACCGATTTCGTTCTGAATAACCGCCACGAACCGATTCATCCGAACCTGGTATTCGATGAAGTTGCGCAAAAAACTTGTTTTACCGGACCCGAGGAATCCCGTCAGCACGATCAGCGATGGCCGTTCGTCGATGCCCAGGGCTTGTTTATCGATACTCTTGATATCTTTGGTGCGATGGGCCACCCGCCACAAAGCGTCGGGGTAGCGCGAAGAAGCCGCACCGGCCTCGCGGGTCATGGTTTCCTCGTCCCGCCCAGCGACCGGGGGCCAGTCTTCGGGGTCCGCCCCCGCAGGGACGCCGTATCCCAGCCATAGAGAGCATTCCCGGACCTCTGCGGCCGGTCGCCGTTCAATGCTGCCGGTCCGGTCGTAAATCTGCTCGAACCCGGGGCGATCCGTTTCCGCCAGGAGGCAGGGCGGCGCCTGCCAGTTGAAGGTCACCGAGGCTGCCAGGGTTTCGAAAAAGGCGTAAGCGACCCGGAAGGAGGGAAAGTCCCGGTCGGCTTCCCCGGGTCTGACAAGATCGATCATCTGGCCGTCGATGGGCACCTGAATGCCGTGCCGGGCCAGAATCCTATCCCGGGTGGGTGCCCGCAAACCAATGGTGAGCGCCCCGCTGGCCGGGTGAACCAGAAGATCCACCCGGCCGATGGCGAACAGGTCGGTCACATCCGGATAGGCGGTGAAATCGCGAATCACCGCATGGTAATCGTCCTGGTGGGCCACGGCAGCCGCGGCCAGGGACACATTTTCCAGAAGCCCTTCCTCGGGGGATGGGAAGTAGGCCAGGCGGAATACACCGCCCCGCCAGGCTTCCTTTTCGAGAGCCTCATGGTACCGGAAACCGAAAACGCCCGGATAGCCCCGGATTTTGGCTGTCCACCCGTCACCGCCGGTCTGCGCCACCCCCCGCCATCCCAGGGCAAAGCGCTGGCCTGACACCATATTGGTACGGACCAGGAAGAGCCGCATACTCTCCAAGGCCATGCGCGCCGATCCCATGTCGCCCAGGTTTCCGGGATAGAGATCCATCAGGTTCATGGCAACCCGCCTTCACAGCGACGTTGGTTCAATAGGACTCCATGGCCCCTTTGGGACCAAGAAACGTCAACGCTTTGATGCGGTCGTTGCACCACCAGACCCGGTAAACCTGAGTGGCGTCCGCCGGGAACTCATCCGATGTCCCCACGGTAACCCCTTCGACGGTATAACAGGTGCACGCACCGTCGGCCGCCGTGTGTACAACCCGCGGAGACTTGATGACCAACAGGGCCATGGCCTTGCGGATCATGTCCGAGTCGCAGTATTTTTTCAAAACCTCCTGGTAGTGATCGGGTGTGTCATGGGCGGCCATGCACTCCTGCATCGCGTCACTGACCACGGCCGGCTTCGCCGACTTGGCGCCGAAAAATTCCAGGGCAACGATTCGGCCGTCCTGCCAGCAGGCCCGATACGTCTGGACCGTATCGGAAGGAATTTCACTGGACGTGCCGATCGTCTCCCCCTCCACCGTATAGCAGATCCGGTCGCCGTCGGCTTCGGAATGCACGACGTAGGGGTTCCGGATCACCAGAAGCCCCATGGCCTGTCGGATCAGGCCGGAATCGCAGTACTGTTCCAGCACCTGACGATAGTGGTCCTGGGAGTCATGGGCGGCCAGGCATTCTTTCATTTCGGGAATAACCTTCACCGTATCGAAGCCGTACCACAGCGGTGCCGAGAGTAAAATGATTATCCAGGCAAATTTTTTCATGGCGAGAGACCTCTTTGACTGTGGGGCAAACCCCGTTGCAGGTCAAATCCAACTGGTACCTCAGCGGCGGCAGACCCGCGCCTGCCGCCGCCGGGCTCACACGTCCATCCCGAATGCGATGGTGTCGCCGTTGCCCAGGTAGGCCGGATCCTTGGAACGAAAACGCGCCGTTCCCTGAACGACAGGATAGCCTGCCTGGATGAATTTCTTGGCGCACAGCACCCCGGTGCAGTGGTTGCACCCGATTTTCTCGAAGCCGTACTTGCCAAGGGAAATAACCAGGTCGTCGTACTTCGGATCCCAGTCGTCGAAGGGCGAGATATGCAACCCGCCGTAGATCCCATGGAACCGATCGTTCTCGTACTTAATCTCCCTGTAGGCGGTTTCGGCGAATTGGATGATGCTCTGGTGGCAGCAGCCGGTCACGCTCACCAACCCCTTGTCCTTGACGTTGAAATACAAAGACTGCTCGCCGTAAACCCGGCAGATAATCGGAATGGCGAAGACATAGCTGGCCATCCCCGGGACAATGGGTTTGAGACCCGGTTTGACCACCGTCACCGGGCCCTTATGGCCGGAATCCTTGATGTACTGCATGCCCTCGGGGTAAAATCCTTCCGGGATGTAGAGCGGAATCTCGGGCGCATACTTGACCGTAACCGGAAGCCCCCAGTAATGATCGAAATGCTCATGGGAGATGAAGAGCCCTTCGATCTCACCGTTCTGCAGCATGCGATCGATGCCTTCCCGTCGGAAGCACTCGTCGGTCCATTTGTAGGACCAGCCCGAGTCAAGCAGGTACTTATGTTCTTTTCCGTCCAGATCGGTGACCTCGATCAGGGCGGCATAGCCGCCGGCGTTTTCCGGGTGGACGGACATGGATTCCTGCAGCGCCCAGGCTTCGTCGAGCCGGTCGGGCAACAGATGCTTGATCTTGGCGATGCCTTTTTCATAGGAGCCCTTTCCCAGGCCCGAGCCATCGCCGAAGGGCGGCCAGTTGTAACTGTACTGGTCGACGAGAAGACCGCCGGCCCCTTTGATGTCTCCCACCAGATCGGCATTGTTGAACCAGGACGTTTCGGAGATGTTGGTCACCTTGACTTTCCGGCACACACCGATATCGGCCATTTTGCGTTCCACGTGGGGAAACATCTGCTTGCGCATGGGCGAGTAGGAATAAAGCCCCATGGCACCAAGCACGCCCCCCATAACACCAATGGAAGCCCCCTTGAAAAAATCGCGGCGGCTCATGGTTTTTTGTTTTGCATTATCGGACATTGGTTTCCTCCTTGTTCCCCGCAGGGTCTGCCGCCGGGGCGCTACTTGATGATGTCGATGGCGTTATAGAAATACGGCAGCACGTTCACCGAAACGAAGTAGGCCAACACGCCAAAGGCCGCGCCGGCACCCAGCCCCCATCCCAGGGAGGGCGTCCAGCGGATGCTCCGGGCTTTTTCCAAAGCCTGGGCATGATCTTCCTCGATCTCCGCGGTGGTCTTGGGCGCCATCTTCCAGGCCGGCCAGTTGTCCATGAACCAGTGGTGCACCAGCCAGATGTTGATCAGCCAGATGGTCGGAATCATGGGAAACTGCTGCGGATGCGAAAAGCCCTTCTGGGTGCCCAGGAACAGATGAGAGGTTTTGTAGTAGAAGATGTAAAGCAACACAGCAGCCACCGCCGTAACCGTCGTGCGGATGAGCACGTTGGCGGGCAGGCTGTACTTACGCGGCCAGTTCTCACAGTAGAAGGTGATGAACAAGGCCGGAACCAAGAAGAAAACCGCCATCTCGCCCACGTGGAGCCAGCGCCAGTCGGGAGCAAAAGCCCGCCGGGTACCCCGGATGGCCTCACCCCAGGTTAGTTCCTGGACAAAGTAGAGAAAAAAGTGCATGGCAAAGGCAATGGCGATGATGCCGAAAAAGGCCACCAGGCGCCGCAGCCAGTTGCGCTCTATCATGCTGAAAGGGAAGCGCTCCCAGATGGTTTCCACGAGCCAGACCGTCACGGTGCAGCACATGATCCAGGAGACATGGAAGTTGCCGGAAACCGTATTGGCGAATTTCTCCCAGTAGGGCGGGGTAATGGCCGTGAATTCCTGCCAGGGGTGGTATAAAATCGCCATATGGGAATGCATGGTGATAAAATAGACAATGGTGCTCAGGAAAAAAGTGATCACCAGGATACTGATCCCTTTGGCGGGCTGGGGCAGATCCTGCCAGGGCACCTCTTCGCAGGCCACCACCCAGGCGGGGCTCAGCCAGGAGGCGATGGCCGCGAACATCAGGCACGCCAGGGCCGCATACTCGATGGCAAAGAAATTGGTTACCGAGGGAAGGGCCGTAAGACGCTCGGGATTGAAGTAGGCCAGACCGAAATTGCCCAGGATGCCTTCAAAAAAGCCCTTGATCAGAATCAATAGCACCGCCACGGAAATGGCGGTCAGCACAACACCCTTGACCACCGGGTGGGTGCGTTCGACCCATTCACGCTTGAAGGGCCAGTAGTTGAAGAGATAGACCATCCAGATCAATACGATCAGCCACCAGCGGGTGTACATGTAGCCCACATAGGGGGTGTACATGCGCATGAGGCCCCGGGGGTCCTGAAAAATCCACCAGGTGGCATAAAAAACGGCGAGGGTCAGGACCAGACTGACGATGGCCGGAACCGGACCGTTCCAGCGCTTCACCAATCGGCGCCCTTCAAGATAGTTGACGCTGTGAGTCTCCATTGCAGTCCTCCTTGGGGTATGATGCCAAACGATCCACTCAACCGGCTTTTCCTGCGGTATTGATCCCCTCCTTTCGCGTTATGTTTCCGTTTCACAGGCAGCTTTTTCCCGCTGCTCAAGGACGAATGATCTGAGTTGGCGGGTATCCATGCGGGCCGGGTCGATACCCAGGCGCATGGCCTCCTGATATAGATCATCGATGGACGAAGGCGCTTCTTGACTGCAGGGCTCCAGAATCGTGGCCCAGAGCGACGGGACGGGGTTGCATAGCCGAAGACATCGAGCGGCAAGCGTTCGCAAAAAGGTCTGGCGGTTCATGGCAACCTCCTTCTAAAACGTCATATCCCCCAGTTCCTGCCGGATGATTTCCGGAAGCGTGATATGGCCCCTCATCGCCATCAGGCGGGCGTCCTGCCGGACGAATTCGCGCATACGGGAACGGGCCAGGGCGGCATCCCCCTTCTTGATGGCGTTCACGATGGCCACGCAGGCACTGAAGAGAACCTCTTGGGCGGATTTATCCATGCACCCAAACGTCCGGCAGAAAACCCGACGCTGGTCAGCCAGCTGCCGTCCCACTTGCTCCAACTGAGTGTTGCGGGTACAGGCCGCGATCCGGTTTTGAAATTGCCGATGCTCCGCCGCGATGGCCTCTCTGCCGCCGGTCATCATGGCCCGGCTGATACGCATCAAGCCGTTTTCCAGATCGCCGATATCTTCGGCTTTGGCCTTAGCGGCTGCCAATCCGGCGATTTCCGGCTCCAGGACATAGCGGGCTTCCAGGTGCCCCTCCGGCGATTCGGCCGCATCGAGGCGCCCGCCAACCTGCTCCCGGGGAGACAGATTATCAGTGGAGATGACGTAGCAGCCGCTGCCCGCCCGAATCTCGAGAATGCCGACGGCTTCAAGGCGGCGCAGGGCACTGCGCAAGGTGTGACGACTGGTTTTGAACCGGCGGGCCAGCTCCCGTTCGGCCGGCAGGCGATCGCCCAAATCAAAGGGGGTTTCCCGTATCAGGATCAACAGGTCGTTCTCAATGCGTCGTTCCATTTTTGAAGACAAAAACGACCTCCTGCTAAATTTTGGTTGAACCAATTATGACTATATGCACATTAATAACGCTTATTGAGACATTTGGTTTGTTTTTGTCAAGTAAAATTATTTTTATCCCAATTTTCTTTAGTTTTGGTTTAACCAATTTTTGAATAAACGATTGGCCATTATCCGAAGCAACCGGGTCTGTCTTCCGGGGCGGAAACATGAGATTTGAATTTTTATGACAGCAGGATAAACAAGAGAAGTCAGCGGCAGCACGTGCCATCAGGCGGGGTATATTCTAAGGCCTATACCAAGCTAACCGGAACGGCCCTTCTTACGCTGGCGGATTTCCTTGCGCCAGTTTTTCATGCCACGCAGGAAAGGGTCGTAATATACGGCGTATTCTTCCAGCTTCCGGGAGGAGAAATGACCGCTGTTGACGGAGCACAGAATCAGAACGCTGCGGATGGTGTTGCGCTCGTAAAATGGTTTGGCAAAATAGGAGCGAATGCCGTGGGGGATGAACAAGGCCCAGTCGATGGCCTTGATACTTGCAAAGGTATCGTCCACGATCAGGTGCTCTAGCTTGAAGCGGTCGATGTTTTCCGCGATGGTGCCCTCGTAGGCGTACACTTCCCCCTGGGGCAGCGGCCGGAAGGCTTTGCCGGCCGTGTAGACCACGACTTTATTCTTCCGGGCATAGATATCCGAATAAATAATGGCGTCGAACGATTCGGGGTCCGGCTGATTTTCCAAAAGAATCTGCAGAACCCGGTGAATGTCTTTGACCTTGGCGACCTTGGTCATGAGTTCTTTGGCCTGCTGGCGAAAGGGGGTGGCCGGGTCTGACGGAGGCGGACCGGCACCCGCAATGTTGCGGAGAATGTCGTCTTCCACCGTCATATCATGGATCGCCACCCGGATAACCCGCCGCCCCTTGCAGTAGAAAAGACGCATGCGGGCGCTGGCGGCAAAAACAGACCGGTCCCGGCGCTGAAAAATCAGCCGTCCATCCCACTGTTTCTCGAAAACCAGCTCTTCAAAAAGATGGTCCAGGTGGTGGTCAATGCTCTGGTGGCAAAGATCCGTGAACTTGAGCCGGGGGAATTCCCCGGGCTTGTACAGGAAGGTTTCACGGGCGGCGGCATTGTAGGCCATGACCGTTCGATTCCGGGGATCCACCAGGAGGGCCGGGTTGTCCACCAACTCGATCATGGCTTCGATCTCGGCATCGTTCTCGAAGATGGACTGGACAATGCCGGCCGTGCTGGAGGCATCCAGCATGTAGCCGATAAAGGAACGCGGATTTTTGGGATCCAGCACGCCGGTAACCTTGATCCAGCGGGGGCTCTCCCCCCCTTTCAGCCGAAAAATGGTGGCCGCCGTCTCTTCGCTGCGTACGGCCTCCATGAAATCATCCAGCAGGTAAACATCCTCTTCGACCACGTGCTGGCGCCGGAAGGCCTTGTTTTGCAGCAGCAGGCCGCAGCGTGTTCCCAGGGGTTCGATACGATAACTGTTGAGGTATTCGATCTTGTTGTTGACCAGGTCGATCCGCCATAGGAGGGCCGGAAAGGCGTCCACGAACTCCAGCAATTCCTCATAGCTCAGTTGGCCCTTGGGAATACGATCCCGCTTGGATGGATTGACGGCCATATCGGCTCCTCAGGTAACGCCCTGTCGAAAAGTGGCATCAAGGCAGACGCGCCTTTTCAGGATGGCAGAAAGTGACTGCTGTGATAGCCGACGAGGCACAAGGGTGTCAATGGCCGGCTTCAGAGTGCCCCCCTTGGGCGTATCATCCCAAGAGGATAACGGTCAGGCGGGCGAGACGGCCAGGCAATAAGATGAGCCCCCCAGCCTCACACAGGCCGCCCTGCCCAACCCATTCGGATAACGTTGCCGGCAGGCAGCGCCTGCTCAAATACCGGCGGAAAAAATTTCGGTCAGGGGCTGTTCGTTGATGGTTTGCACGCGCTCACGGATCTTCACGGCAATTTTTTCCAGCGGCATCGCAGGACTGATGGCCGTCTCCGGACAGGTGCGGATACAGGTGAAGCAGTCGAAGCAGGTAGCGCCGAATTCCGGCAGGGGATTCAGCTGAATGGCCCCGACCGGGCATTCCGCCGCACAGGTCCCGCATTCGGTGCAGGCATCCCCATCCACGGTCTTGGGAACGATCGCCCAGGGCTTGTCGATCTTGGCCTTGAATTCCTGGGCCCGTTCCGCAGGTTGGTAATCCAGGGTTTCCAGCGGAAGGGGTTTACAAGTGTCGGCATCCAGGGAGCGCACCAGATGGGCTGCCAGTTGGCGCACCTGCTCCAGGTCGGCAGCGTCCGGGTGCCCCTCGCCTTCCGGCTGCTCAGCTGTCCACATCATCGAATGCAGGGCCACGACCTTGGCGGCGCCGGCAATCTGATACCCCTTGGCCTGCAGGGCCCCGGCCATCTGCCACAGGGCGACACCGCTGCAGGCCTTTCCATAGGTCACAAAGGGCACCGCCCAGCCCCCCTCAATAGGCGGCAGCTTGTCGATGAGGGCCATGACCGGCGGAATCGCCATATCACGGTAAACCGGGGAACCCATCAGCAGGCAAACCTTCCCGTCGGTTTTAAGCTGCTGAAAAAGAGATTGGATCTCCGTTTCCGCGGCAAGGTCCCAAAGGGTCACGGAAGCGTCAGCGCCGGAAAACTGTTCGGCGAATGCCTTGGCAACTTTACCGGTGGAACCGTTGGGGGAGAGATAGACGATGTGAAATTGAGTAGCCATGTTGATCTCCTTTAAGGGCGGGTCAATGTATTTTTAATCATAAACTCATTACCACATATCGCCCTGTGATAAAAGATTTCGCCATCAGGGCAGGCTCACATGGTTTGGCCCTACCCCTGATCATTGTCCCTATTTTGCCTGGGGGCCTGGGGTCTTACGCGGGAAAAACGCTGCCCGGACCGCGGTGGTGCTGTAGAAAACAACATTGACAGAAAGCCCCCCCTCTTTTAGTGTCGATCATGACCGATGACCCCTTGGCCAGGAAGACCTGCCATGACCTCCATCCCCCCTCAAAACCCGCCCCAGGTGAATTCAGCCCGGGAAGCCGACGTCATTGTGGTGGGAACCGGCCCGGGTGGCGCCACGGTGGCCCGGGAGTTGACCCGGCGGAAGAAAGACGTGCTCATGCTGGAGTGGGGCGCGGACCGGTCCATCAGGGGCACTCTGCCGCAGTTTGCCGGAGCGGCGGCCGTTCCGGGCAAAAGTCTTCTGGTCACCGGAGATTTATGCGCAATGGTCAGGGGGATCACAACCGGCGGCAGCTCGGTGTTTTACTATGCCACGGCCTTCGATCCTCCGCTTGAGACTTTCGATGCCCAAGGCATCGATCTGCGACCCGCCATTGCCGAAATCCGGGCGGAACGGCCCCTGGCCCCCCTGGCGGACAGCCTCATGGGCCCCATGGCCACACGCATCATGCAGAGTGCCCGGGACCTGGGTTACGACTGGCACAAACTGCCCAAATTCATCGACCAGGCCAAGTGCCGGCCCGACTGTCACCGCTGCAACTACGGCTGCCCCGAGGGCGCCAAGTTGAGCGGCCGCCATTTCGTGGACGAAGCCCGGCACAGGGGCGCCCGCCTGATCAGCGGTGCCCGCGTGGAACAGGTGCTCATCGAAAACGGCCGGGCCGTCGGGGTAACCTATCGGCACAAGGGTGCACGCCACCAGGCCTACGCCACCACGGTGGTGGTCGCCGCCGGCGGCATCGGAACTCCCCTTATTCTCAGGAACAGCGGTATCCCGGAAGCGGGCCGTGACTTTTTCTTCGACCCGCTGATCGTTGTCATGGGCGCTGTCGACGGTATTCGGGGTGGGCGCGAGATCCCCATGGCAGCCGGCATGCACCGGGAAGAGGACGGTTACGTCATCACGGACATGACCGTCCCGTGGGCCCTCCATGCGGTGCTGAACACCCAGGTGGGCCGCCTGGATCAGCTCCACCGGCATCGGCAGACCCTTGCCATCATGGTCAAAACCAGGGACAGCCTGGGCGGCTGGCTCTCCGACCGGGGCGGCATCCGCAAACGGCTGACCGCAAGCGACAAAGCCAAAATCCGCAAGGGCGATGCCCAGGCCCGGGAAATCCTGGTCCACGCCGGGGCACGCCATATCCACCGGAGCTGGTATCTGGCCGCCCACCCGGGCGGCACGGCCAAAATCGGCCATATCGTGGACCGCGACCTGCAAACACGCTTTAACCATCTCTATGTCTGCGATTGTTCGGTCATGCCCCGGGCCTGGGGCCTGCCGCCGTCCTTTACGCTGATGGCGCTGGGAAAACGCCTGGCAAAGCATCTCGCCGGCGAAGCTCCGGCGGATCCGACCGCCGAAACCCTGTGAGACGGCATCGTGCACTTTACGACACACCGGAGTGAAGGCGATCGCCTACACACGCGGTTTACTTCTGCTTCTCAAAAACAGCCCTTATCAAATTCTGTCGCTGCAGCAACCTGACCGACGGGCTCTTCCTGTCCCTCAGACCCTAACGGTTACCGTGCATTTGGCACCAGACCCCACTTCGCCAGCGGATAAACATTCCCCAGGGCCATCACCTGGTACGATAATTGTATGGATCTTCAGCAAAGCGGCATGGTCATCCGAACCCAAGCGAGGAGAAAATGGATGAACAGAAAGGTTGCGATGGGGTTGGTGTTAGTGATGGCGGTTTTGCTTTTTCCGGCCATGTTATGTGCCGGTGACCAGCCGGTCAAGGAAACGGAAGTACTTCTCAAAGGTGCCCTGAACCAGGCCAACCAGTTTGTGGATGAAAACGACCAGGCCTATGATCTCGTGATCAACGAGGCGGCGGCCGCGCTGGTGAACATGCCCCGGCAACCGATCCAAATCAAAGGGACCTTTTGGGAACACAACGGTAAAACACAGCTGAACATCACTTCGATCCGCCCTGCCAATCCATAACGCCGCCCAGCCACATGGACAGGGCGGGTCGGGACGTTTCGGGAGGGGCCACCGGCCTCTCCCGGAACCGCCCGGTTTAGCCATGTCCTGAAAATCCTTTTGCCAGCAGGGCATCGATATCCTGCGCCGGCAGGGGGGAACTCAAAAAATACCCTTGGGCCAGGTGGCACTTTCTCTCCTTTAAAAATTTCAAACTTTCCTCGGTTTCCACCCCTTCGGCCACGGCCATGATCCCCAGTTTGTGACACATATCAATGATCGAGGATATAATCGCACCGTCCCGCCCGGCCAAATCGGCGTTGCGGATGAAAACCTGATCGATCTTGAGCTTGTCGATATGGAACAGTTTCAAATGGATCAGCGAAGAATAGCCTGTCCCGAAATCATCCAACGCCACTTTGACACCCATCGCCTTGATGGCCTGCATGATCACCATGGCGCGGTCGGTATCGTGCATCATCGCCGTTTCGGTGATTTCGAGCTCCAGGCAACGGGGATCGAAGCGCGTGGTTTCCAGGACCGATTTGATTTTTTCCACCAGTTGGAGATCAAAAAACTGACGCACCGACAGGTTGACCCCCAGGCAGAGGTTGTCAAAACCGCGATCATGCCATTCTTTACCCTGGCGGCAGGCGGCGTGGATGGCCCAGTCGCCGATATCGACGATCATGCCGGTTTCTTCCGCAAGCTGGATCAGCTTGTAAGGCGGTATAAACCCCATCTCCGGGTCTTCCCAGCGTATCAGGGCCTCGATGCCGGCCAGGTGTCCCTTGCCGATATGGTATTGCGGCTGGTAATGCAATTGAAAGCTCCGGTTTTTGATGGCATACCGCAGTTTGTTCTCGAGCTTCATGCGTTCTTTGGCTTTTTTGTTCATGTCCGAAGCATAATAACGGAAAGTGTTCTTCCCTACTTCTTTGGCTTTGTACATGGCCGTATCGGCATTTTTCAGCAGGGTTTCGACGTCCCGGCCGTCATCGGGATAAAAGGCAATGCCGATGCTGGTGGAGATGAAAATCTCCCGGCCGGCAACCTGGAAGGGTTCGATAAAAAGGCTCAGGATTCTTTCCGCGATGCCCGTCGTGATGCGTTTGTCGGCAATATCCGGAATGATGAAGGTAAATTCATCTCCGCCAATACGGGCGAGATACTCCTGGTTGTCTTTCTGCTCCAGGCTCAGCACCTCGTTGACCCGCCCGATGATGTCGCCCTGCCGGAGATATTGTTTAAGCCGCTTACCCACGGCCACCAACAGATTATCACCGGCGGAATGACCGAAGGTGTCGTTGATCTTTTTAAATTCATCCAGATCGAAAAAAAACACCGCCACGGATTTGCCGGTTCGCTCGGCGCTTTTGATTTCCCGATTGAGAAGATCCAGAAACAACGGCCGGCTGGGGAGATTGGTCAGGGAGTCATAATAAGCCAGAAAGGCGATTTTCTCCTGGCTTTTTTTAAGCTCTGTTATGTTGCGCGATATCACCGCCGCATAGGACACTTCCGAGCCCGAGGTGAAGCAAGGCGTATAGGTGGTCTCGATATAGTTTTCCTCATCTTGTTTAAACGCGTATGAAGCCCGATGGGATACCGTTTTGCCCCTGAAGCACTCGTCCAGCTTTTCCTTGATGACGCTTTCGAATGTGTCTTTTCCCCATATTTCTTCGACCGTGTGGTTGACGATTTTCGCTTTATCCAACTGGCGCGCGGTCAAATAGGCATCGGTCACAATCCGGTAGGTGTAATTGCGATCGATGAGGGTGATGGAATCCTGGGAGGCGTTGACCAGCATTTTGTACAGGGACAGTTCGTGTGATATTTCTTGGTTCAGGGAATCGTCCGGGTTCATTGGTTCGTGTCCTCTATGCCGTGGCTGTATTCGGGTTGCATGCCAGATTCAAACGGAAACACCTTAACCTTATAGCCCCTGCTGCGTCTATCCGCACCAGAGGCAAGCGTTAAACGAACGCGAGGTGATCGGAGGGGGAAAAAGGTGTTGCCGGAGCAGGCTACGGTATCGCGTTTCCACTGTCAACCGCGACTTTGGGCCCCAGGCCGGTGGCCGGGGCAAGGTTGCCATTAGGTGAAGCGGGTCTTAAGTTTAGAGCCATATCCGGGGTAGGTCTCACATCGACAACCGCACGCTTACAGGAGGTCCGCCATGCGGCCTGACATCACGCACATCCTCTACGCCACCGATCTTTCCCCCAATTCCACCCACGCCCTGCGCTACGCCAATAAGATCGCACGCCAGAACAAGGCCCGACTCACCATCCTGCACGTGGTCGAAGCGCCCTCACCCACGACCTTTGCCCTGCTCTCCTCGGTTATCGAACATTCCGAAATGAAGGCCCAAAGGGCTGAGCGGGTTCAGTTCCATATCGAACAGATCCGCCTACGGCTCGACCGCCTTTGCGAAAAGGAGTGCCGTTATGATCCTGAACTGGTTAAGCGGGTTGAAAAAATCGAAGTCCACGAGGGCTTTCCGGCCGAAGAAATTCTAAAGGAGGCTGAAGCATCCGCCTGCGACCTGATCGTTATGGGCACCCACGGCAAAGGCGCCCTGGAACACACTTTTGTCGGCAGTGTGGCCCGACGGGTTCTGCGCCGCACCAATCGGCCGGTGCTGGTGGTGCCCCTGCCAAAAACCGCCAATGAAGCGCCTGACGCCATGGAAGGCATGTGATCCTCATTCCTCGCTCCGGTCTTCAAGCTCCTGCAGGATACGCTTCGGGGGATGTCCATTGCCGCCGATCAGCTGCTGGATCTCCCTTGTCAGGCGATTGCGAACCACGAGGCGCGAGAGGGTCTCGACACATTTCCTGAGCCGCTCGGAGGGCGAGGTCATTTCCAGAAAAACCTGGCGTTCAGAGGGCGTGAAGCCGTCCAGGGCCGCGATGGCATAGGCCAGCTGCTTCGGATCGATGCGACCGCCAAGATCGGAAGGATCAAACCCGAGATCCACATCGACCATTTCCTTGAGCAGGTTCAGCGCCCTGGCCATCAGCGCCTCCAGGTCGGATCCGTTTTCCTCCCCCCCATCGTCGAAAAAGAAGACCCGGGCCTCCATGTAGGCCTTCTCTTCGATCAGTTCGCGGATGACAAAGCGCTCCCCGCCCTGGGTCATGATATCCATGCGCCCGTCGTCGTACTGCTCCAGTACTTCGGTGATCCGAGCCAGGCAACCCACGGACCGGATGGCCTGGCCGTCGAACAGCACGAGCCCGAAAGACCGGTCTGATGCCAGACAATCGGCCATCATCTGCTTGTAGCGTTCCTCAAAGATGTGCAGCGGCAGTTGCATCTCCGACAGCAACACCACGCCCAGGGGGAAAAGGGGAATCCGATGGGTTTCCATCATGGGTACCTCCGTGGGAAGAAAGCGGGGATCCTCCAGCCAAGATGGCGGCTTAGCCAAACAAACAGACCTAATGTAGCAACGCTTTGCCGCCAGGCAACCATGCGCCATGCATTACCCCGTCACACGCCAGCAGACCGATGCGCCCGATTCGGGAGGCCAATTGTGCCCCCCTATCCATTATCCTCCCAATACCCTCACACATAGCTTTCTATCAATGCCCATTGCATTTGCGCAATTCGTGACCATTGTAAAAGAATCTATCAACAAAAAGGCGGATCGCACTCGCCGATCCGCTGACACTATAGGATGAGGAGATCGTCATGAACCAGATAAAATGTGCTGCCGAAAAAATGTCCCTGCGCACGCTGGGATTGATCCTGCTGCCGATAGTAGTGTTTTTTACCATTGTGGCCAATGTGATCCTGCCATTTCTGGGGCTCTTCCTGGCCCTTCCGCTTTTCATTCTGGTGGGCGTCCTGATTGCAGCGCCCAGGAGCAAAACCTGCCAGCTGTTGCTCAATTGATGAACGTCTCCCTGTTCGACGCCCGCACCACAATGCGTCGAACAGGGGCTCACCGCATCGAAAGCCGCCCTTACCCGTATGCCGCCATCTCCCGAACCGCCGCCTGTTGCCGGCCATGGGCAACCTTTTCGATATTGGGTGCTTGGCAAAAATCCAAGACGCCGGTCGCTTGGTGGAATGTTTATTTCCAGGGGAATTTGTTGGACGGGTGCGGAAGACTCGCGAGGTAGGCCGCATAGGAAGGGCAATGGCACAGGCGGTTGTAGTCCGCCATGATGGCCTGGGCGGCGGCTTTGCCCTGCTTGGCCCGCAGCAGGCCCTTCACCTGGGTCAGGGTTTCCAGAGGGATCTGTTGGCGCAGGAATGCAAACACGGGCGGCGCCAGGGCAAAACCGGTCTTGTGGGCCATGAGTAAAATCCGGTAGGCAATCAACCCCTTGTCCGGGATCAGGCGGCTGTTGAAGGCAATCGTCCGCTCACGGACCGCGGCCCGGCACCCCCGTTCCACCAGCCGGTGACGTTGGACGTCATAGACAATGGCATTCATCGTAAAATCGATCCCGGCCAGCAGATTGTCGAAAGTTGGCGCCCAACCGGCGGCTTCGATCACCACGAAATCGGGCAGCAGACACAGATCGAAAACCAGATCCGAGCCGACCGGGTGCCAGCGCATGCCATTTAGATCGGTCGGCTCCGCCGACTGGTGGGCAAAAACATCGGACAGGGAGAAGGCCTTGGGAAGCCCGCCGATGAAACAATCGATATCCCGCGTGGGGGGCGACCGGCCGTAAACCGCCGCCATGACGATGTTGCGCAAGGCCCCGCCAGCCACAAAAATCTCGGCCGTGCCAGGCAGATGGCACGTCAACCAGGCCAGCCCGTCGCGGGCATCGGGGCATTCCAGAAAACGCACCACAGCCTGCACGAGCGTTTCATCCGTTATGGGTTCCAGGGTTGGCATGACGAAACCCTATCACAAGCGGCTCGGGTTCCGGATGGGGCCGGCATCGGCCATTCTATCGCTGGAATCCGCCGCCGCCCATACCACGGCCACCGCCGCCGCCCATACCGCGACCACCGCCGCCGCCCATGCCGCGACCACCGCCGCCACCCATGCCGCGACCACCCATTTTTCCTGGACCGACCTGGAGCACGTTAGCGTCCATTTCCTTAAGATCGCCGCGCTCCAAAGCCTTGATAACATCTTGAACGGTCCCGCCGACAGCCATATAAACCTTAGTGCCGGCCCGGCTTAAAACCTGGGCTGCCTTGGGGCCCATCTGACCGGTGATCAGCACCTCGACGCCGGCATCCGCAATCATCTGGGCGGCCTTGATGCCGGTGCCCAGGTTCATCGCCGCCTGGGCCGAGTTGTCCAGATAATCGGTCCGACCGGCTTCGCTATCGAACAGGATAAAGCCCGCGCCCCGGCCAAAACGGGGTTCCACGGCACTTTCCAGGGATTGTCCTCTACTGCTCACTGCAATTTTCATGATTACGTCTCCTCGGCAATTATTGAGATATTCCCCATAATTAATATGCCACATAATTTACATTTGGCAACCGTCGGAGACATTAAACCCGAATTCGAAACACCATCTATGAAATCAGGCCGCTAACACGTCCGCACACAAACAGAGGACATGGAATCGAAGCAGAATTGCGCTTAGTGGGTTATGAGAAAAATTTTGGAAGACCTGCAGCAAGATGCTCTTTTTCAGGGGTTGGCTTTAACCACGACCGCATTGGCTTTCAGCCGGTTCAGGGCCACGATGCTGGCAAGTACCGCGATGGCTCCGGTCCAGAAGCGCCAGGTGGCCGGATCGCCTAAAAAAGCGATGCCCACGATGGCCGTAAAGACGACTTCACTGGACATGAAGACCCCGCCTTCCCAGCCCCGGCAGTAAAAAAAGCCCTGATTCATCAGCAACTGCGCCGTCACCGAGGAAAAAACGATGCCCAGCACCATGCCCCATTCCGCCGGTGTGGAGGGCAGGGTGGGTTGCAGGGCGAACATCGGGGCCGTCACGCAAAAGCCCATGGTACAGAGATAAAGATAGATGATGACCGGCCCGTTATGCTCCCGCAGGGTACGGATCAGGGTCACGGTCAGCCCGGCAAAAGCCCCGGCCAGCAGGGCCATGGCCTGACCGAAAAGATCCCCTCCGGGCTGGAAGTCGAACAACACCCCCACCCCGGCCAGCACCCCCACGATACAGGCGATTTCGAGCCGGCCCACCCGCTCGCCGTAGATGAGGTAGGAAAACACGGCTGAAAAGGCCGGAAAAGAATAAAAGATCACCAGGGCCGTGGAAATGGGCAGCCGCTGGATGGCCGTGATCATGCAGATGAAGGCCATGGAACCGGTGCAGCCCCGGATGATGAGAAGGCGCGTGTTGTGCCCCCGAAACGGGTTGTGGTGGCGCCCGAAGACCCCCACGAGCACGACAATACCGCCGGCAAAACGGTAAAACCCGATATCCCAGGTTGAAAAGGCCGGTCCCAGGAGTTTGATCTGGAGGGTGAGCAGGGTGTAGAGCAGCGCCGAGGCCAGCATGAACAGCGGCCCTGCCACAGCCGCATCCATCTGTACCCGGCCGGCGCGGTTGAAGGAGGTATTCATCGGCAGGTGCAGCCGCCTTTCAATCTAATCTTGTGACATCTCAAACGGGATCACCCCGCATCCGCGATCATGGCTTCGAGCCGTTTCATAAGGGGGTGTTTATACCCCAGCCGTTTGGCATCGGCCAGGTAAGCAGCGGCCTGATCAGGCGCATTGAGAAAGCGCATGTGAATCACGGCCAGGTCCCAGTAGGGGTCGGCCAGATAGGGATCGAGCGCGATGGCCTCCTTGAAAAGATCGCACATGGTGTCGATTTGTTCTTTTGAGGGCATCCCCCCGGAACGGTCGCAGGCCGTCAGGATAAGTTCCCCCTTGCCCCCCCGGGCCAGGGCGGCCCGGCGCTTCAGGCTGGGGTCGTCCGGGTCTTTTTTACGGAAGCGGTCCACATAGGCAATGGCATCGTCGTGGCGCTCGGCTTTGAGCAATTCCGCATATTCAAGGCGATCAAAGGCTTTCCCCATTCTTGTCTCCTTCAGGCAATATTCACGTTCGCACCCGTTTCTCACGCAAAGCGGCCCAAAACGCAAGAGGAATATGACCCGGCCGCTTCACCTTCGAAGGAGAATCAACCACTTTCTCAGCTTGCCGTTCAATACCCTTCCGCACGGGGGATTGTCGGCAGGCATGCGGACTCCCGTGGTAAAAGCCCTGCAAAGGTCAGGTTGTGTGCGTCGATATAGCGTTTCAGGGCGGGGATCCCGATCAGGGGATCTGGTGCGTAGGGAATCGTCTGGACGGGGATGGCGGCCAAACGGGCGGGCATGGTTGGTGGCACCCCGGCGGGCGTACGGTGGTTGCCGATCAGTCCCTGGAGGCGGATGTCGAGGCCATCGAGTTGATCGCAGATGCGGCCGGTTTCGGCCATGGACAGGGGGTCCGGATTGAACACGGCGAAAAGACAGGCGCGCCCCTCGTCTTCGAAAATGGCCTTGAGCGCCTGGTAGTCGGTCTTGATGCCTCGGATCCGGGTGAGCACCTTGTCCCGCTCGAATTCACGACCGGCGAATTTGATCCGGGAAATGATCTCCTTGCGTTTGTGGATCTCGGTGCGCAGTTCTTCCAGCTGCTCGATCCAGGTCAACGAAAGGGCGGGCAGGCTGAAGAAGCGCAGGCTCAGGGCCGTGGGCGGCATGTCGATGATCAGGTAATCGTAGTCCCGGCAGCGCTCCTGGAGGCGCATGAAAGCCGTGACCAGAGCGTACTCCTCCATGCCGGGCGAAAACTTGAGGATGTCGAAATAATGATCCAGGTTGAAGGCCGTCAGATAGGTAAAGCTCTGCCGGACCTGCCGGGCGGTGCGGGCAAGATAGCGCTGGATTTCCTTTTCCCGGTCGAGTTGCAGCACTTCGAGGCCGGACATCATCCGGCAGGGGCTGTCGTCAAGGGGCTGCCCGTAGATATCCGCCTGGTTGTGCGCATCGTCAAAGGAGGCCAGCAGCACCCGGCGGCCGCACTGTTGGAGCATCAGGGCCAGCAGGGCCGACGCCGTGGATTTGCCCGTCCCCCCCTTGCCCAGAAAAAATATGGTTTGCAGTTCGGCCATCGTTACATCCTCAGGCAATGTCGAATACCGAAAAAAGCCGCGAAAGCGGTTCGTTGGCAGTGGTCACCCGCTCCAGCAGCAACGCCAGGTCCTTTTCCATCAGGGGCAAAAGGTCCATGCTGATCTGTACCGGCGGGCTGGGCATGCCGATGAAGCTGCCCTGGACCAGCAAGGCGAAAATATAGGCCAGTTCTTCCGCTTCCGCCTCGATGGTGCCGACGGCCTTGTCCCGGGCCACCTGGTCCGCCGCGTCCCAGATGTCCACCACCCGCTGCCGGATGGCGGCCGCCAGTTCACGCAGGGTGACAGGGGACGAGGTCATGGCGCAACTCGGAAAATCCGGCGATCAAAGCCGATCCGACGCCGGGAGGGGAAATAGTAGTAGGTCGCATACAGGGCCATGAGCACCATAGCGGCGGCATGGAAGCGCGGGAAATCGCAGCAGACCGCCACCAAAGCCAGATAGGGGGTCATCTGCGATATCCACAGGAGCCGGCGCTGGAAAGACAGGAAGGCCTGACTGGAGACCTGGTGCCGGGCCCGCACGCCATGGGCAAAAAGGGTCCGGCAGGCCAACGGGCCGGCAAAAGCCGTGATGGCACAGAGTACGAACAGCACCGGCGGCAGGATGGGCGGGGCCGCAAACTGCCCCGGCCGTAGCAAGTTCATCTCCCGCGCCAGTCCGACCGCAAGAAAAAGAACGGCGGCCGGCAGCACCAGGGACAGATACTGTTTCTTCAGGTTCATGGCCATCTCCCCAGGTGAACGGGCGGGGTCTTCTTAACCCCGCCCGATACAGCGGTTAGGAGTATTCCGGTGCCAGAGCGGGATCCGCCTTGGTCCTTAAAAAGGTCAGAAAACCTTCCACCGTAATCCACAGGGCCAGCGCCAGGGTGACCCCGTTGACCGTCTGGAGCAGCAGGTTGTGACTGGCCCCGAACTTGGTCTGGTTCAGCACCAGGGCCCAAATGGTCATGAACATCATCAGGAGGGCGGGCAGCCCCGCGATCATCCATTTCAGGCCGCCCTTGTTTTTCAGATAGACGGTGATGATGATCAGGGCCAGGCCGGCCAGGGTCTGGTTGACCGCCCCGAACAGGGGCCAGAGTTTCAAGGCGCCCTTGCCGCCGGCGCCCGTGGCAAAGGCCAGGAGCAGGGCCGTGAACACGGCGATGAAAGTGGCCGCATACTTGCCCGAGAGCTTGTGCAGGCCGAAACTGCCGAAAAGCTCGGCCACGATGTAGCGCTGGATGCGGGTGGCCGTGTCCAGAGTGGTGCCGGCAAAGGAGGCCACGAAGACCCCCATGACCACTACCGCCACGCTGTTGGGCAGGCCGGTGGCGGCAATCATGTTGGCCGAGCCGTTGACGAAAGCGGCAACCTTGGATCCCAGCCCGGCGGCCGCCGCCCAGGAGGAATAGTGGGTGGTCCAGGCCGCCACGCCCACGAGGGTTTCGCCGGATTTGGTCACATAACCCATGCCGATCCCGGCGGAAACGGCGATGATCACCAGGGTGGCCAGGGCCCCCTCCATGAGCATGGAGCCATAGCCCACGAACAGGGAGTCGGTTTCCGCCCGGACCTGCTTGGAAGAGGTACCGGACGACACCAGGGAGTGAAACCCGGAGATGGCGCCACAGGCGATGGTGATGAACAGGAAGGGCCACATGGGCGGTGCTTCGGCCGGGGTGGTCTGGACCGCCGGGGCCACGATTTCAAGACCGCCGCCCAAGGCCGAAAATATCACACCCAGTATCAGCAATGCCATGGCGATCAGCAGCTGGTGGGAATTGATGAAATCCCGGGGCTGCAGCAGGGTAGTCACCGGCAGGGTGGAAGCGATGAAGGCATAGATCAGGAGGATGATGGTCCACACCCCCGTGGGCGGAATGCCGGCCACCGCGGGCATCTTGAAGGGCAGATAGACCCCGATGAACACCGTGAGGTACATCACCCCCACGGCGATAATCGACCAGGCCATGATGCTCTTACCTTTTTTGTAAATGGCGTAGCCCAGATAGACGGCAATGGCCACCTCGCACCAGACCGGGAAGACCGAGGCCGGATACATGGCAAACACCACGGCAATCACCAGACCGAAGACGGCAATCACGATCCATAACTCCAGGAAGACGATCAGGAAGAAGAAAAAGCGGATGCGGCTGTTGACGTATTTGGAGGTGTAGTCGGCAATGGATTTGCCCTGGTTGCGCATGGAGATGATCAGCGCGCCGAAGTCGTGCACCGCCCCCATGAAAATACTGCCGAAAAACACCCAGATCAGGGCCGGCACCCAGCCCCAGATGATGGCGACGGCCGGTCCCACGATGGGCCCGGTTCCGGCAATGGAGGTGAAATGATGACCGAAGATCACCTCTTTTTTAGTCGGGACGTAATCCACCCCGTCTTCCAGTTCCACCGACGGCGCGGTGGCGCTCTTGGACAGGTTGAAAATTTTCTGCCCGATGAATTTCCCGTACAGCCGATACATCAGAATGTAGCCCACAAAGGCCACCACCATAATCGCTAACGCATCCATTCTCCCTCTCCTTATGGTTGTCCGCATTGATCCATCAGGGTTGCCTGGCCTGAACCGCCATCGCCCCCCCCTGACACACTGGCCGTCCTTGCATTCCGGGCGGCCACGCCCCTTCCCATTATTACCGGCGGGGACTACCAGGGATGTTTCCGGCAAGGCAAGATTATCGGTCCGAACGGTATCTTTCCATGTCTGAACCGTCTGTGAAGGGGGATTGAAATGATACGGCGAAAAAAGGAAGGGCGGGTCAGGCAGCCGCCGCCAGGGCGGGGATGCTGAAGGCGACGACAGTACCCTTGTCCGGTTCGCTCTGGATGGCCAACCGGTGTTCCGGACCGTAGATCTGCTCCAGCCGCAGGTTGGTATTGACCAGCCCCACCCCGGCATCCTGGGATTCCATCTCCGGGACGCGGAAAACGGCGGCCACCTGTTCCGGGGTCATGCCGGCCCCGTCGTCGGTGATGGCCACCGCTAACATCTGGTCATGCTGCGCGATCCGCAAATGGATCCGCCCCCCGTTTTCATGGCCCAGGATGCCGTGTTTGACCGAATTTTCCACCAAGGGCTGGATGATCAGCGGGGGCACCGGCCACTGCAGGCAGTCCGGATCTACATCGATGGAGGCCTGGACGCGGTCGCCGAAGCGCGCCTGTTCGATGGCAAGGTAGGATCGGACCTGTTTCAGCTCGTCGGAAAGGGATACGAACCCCCGGCTGGAATCCAGGTTTTTGCGCATGTAGGACGACAGGTCCAGGATCAGGTCGCGCGATTTCTGGGGATCGGTGCGACAGAAGGAGGCGATGGTATTCAGCGAATTGAACAGAAAATGCGGATTGATCTGGGCTTGCAGATGGCGGATCCGGGTGTGAGCCAGCAGTTGTTCCTTGGTCTGGAGATCGCCCAGTTCGAACTGGGTCGCAAATAGCGCGCTCAACCCCTGGGCGATCTTGAACTGGATCTTGTCAAGAGCAATGTCCTTGGTGCCATACAGGCTTAAAGTGCCAATGATGTGCCGCTTTTTCTGAAGGGGAACCACGATGACCGAATTGAAGGGGCATCCCTGTGGTCGGCAGCCGATCGCTTTTTCATTTTTGTGGTAAACGGCACTGCCTTTGGCCAGGACCGCCCGGGCTGCCCGGGAACGTATCGCCTGGCCAACCGGGTTATGGTCGGCGCCGGTGCCGACATGCACCAGCACGGCGCGGGTATCGGTGATGGCCACGGCGGCCACCGCCAGGCGGTCAAATATGATTCGGGCGGTTTTGCTGGCGGAGGCCGTGCTGAGCCCCCCCCGGAAATACCGTACGGTTTCGTTGGCAATGGCCAGCACGTTCCGGGCCTGGATGGATTCCCGCTCTTCCTTGCGGTCGAACAGGACCTTGATCAGGTGCATGAAAAGGGCGGCCCCGGCCGGATTGGCCAGCATCATGGGCAGGGCAATGATTTTGACCAGCGCCAGGGCGTCGGCAAAGGGCCGGCACATGGTCAACACCATGAGCATGTGGACACCTTCGGCCAGGAAACACACAAGGGCGGTCACCTTCCAGTCCCGGCTGAACCGTCCCAGCCGCCGGGACAGCAGTCCGGCCGCCAGCCCTTCCAGCAGGGTGGCCAATGCACAGGGGATGGCGCTGAACCCCCAGGGATCGATGAAGAGACGGTGCAGCCCGGCCATCAACCCCGCGCCGGTGCCCACCAGGGGGCCGGCATACAGGCCGGCGGTGATGATGGACATGGCCCGCAGATTGGCGAAGGAATCGAAAATCTGGTTGCCGCTGTAGGTCCCCATGATGCCGAAAAAACCGAAAAAGAAGATCAGGAAGACAGTGTAAAGATGGGATTTCCGGTAGGCGGCCGCATGCTGAACCGGAGAAATGGCCAGGAGAATCAAGGCGGCGGCGGCAATGAGGCCGGCGTGTTTGGCCAGATTTAACAGCAGCTCGGTATCCGGCACGTTCAGATCCCCAGGTGATCTTTGAAGAGCTTGACCCGTTCCCGCGTCAAAACGACTTCCGTCTGGTTTTCATCGGCCATCATCAGGTTGTACTTTCCATTGAACCAGGGACTGAACTCCTTGATGTGGTTCAAATTGACAATGGTGTTGCGGTGGGTCCGGAAAAATTGGCCGCTATCCAGGTTTTCAGATAGCTGGTCCAGGGTATGGACACCGCAGAGGGTAAATGTGTCCCTGGGGGTGTGGACGGTTATCTTGCGATCGACATACCGGAAGAAAACGACCTCTTCCGGATCCAGCAACCGCATCCGTCCCCGACGCTCCACCGATATCTTCCGGATGGAGGGGGTGCGAGAGGTTCGGCCGATAAACTGCTGCAGCTCCTCCTGGAGCCGGCCTCCGGTTTTCAGGTGCACGAGCTCTTTGACCCGGTCGAGGCTGGCTTCCAGCCGCGCACGGGAAAAGGGTTTCATGATATAGTCGATGGCATTTTTCTCGAAGGCTTCCACGGCATACTGGTCGTAAGCCGTGACAAAAACCACCAGCGGCGGCTGGTCCAGGGCTTTCATCTCCAGAACCAGATCGAACCCGTTGCGCCCCGGCATCTGGATGTCCAGGAAGATGCAATCCGGCCTGTTTTCCCGGATGGCGTCCACTGCCTCGGAAACCGAGCCGCACTGACCAACGATGGCCACATCGTCGTAACCCGACAGCAAGTAGGCCAGCTCCTCCCTTGCAGGCCGCTCGTCGTCGACAATCATGCATCGAATGGTCATGTCACCCTTTCCTGCCCGGTGTTTTCGGCTGTCGCGCTTTTCGAAAAAAAATTCCTACCGCCGCCCACGCCCCACGTCAACCCATCAATAACCCACATCGAACCCATTAAAAAATATTGGTTCATCCTGGAGATTTGTGATACCCCCCATCCTGGCCCATACGATGCAAAACGACACGACCCGTTCTGAAAAGAGAGTAGCCCCCATGATCGACTGGCACAAGATTCCCAATGCCATCGCCAACCAGAACGCCCTGACCGAGCATTCGTCCCACGCCATCATGGTAACGGACATGGCGGGCATCATCCTGATGGCCAACACCAGCGCCGCCCGCCTGCTGAGATACGACACCCTCGAAGGCGTCAATATCCGGGACATCGCCCCGCCGCCGTTTGTCGCCCTGTTCAACCCTGAATTCATGGAAAAGGGATACGGCGCCGTCGTACGGCACTACCTGCGCCGAGACGGCTCCCGGGTCTGGATGACAGCCCAGCTCAATCTCCTGCAGGATGCTGCCGGCGCCCCCTGGGGCGTTTTCATCTACATGTACGACAGCACCACCGAACGGGAGCTGCGCGCCGAGGTCGAGCACCTGAGCGCCCATCTGCGGGGTGTCGTTTCCTCCCTTCAGCAAGCCCTCAATAAAGGCAAAGCCCTGCCACCGGAGGTCACCCCGGCGGAGAAAGAAATCGCCGCCCTGGTGAAAGACGGCCTGACCTGCAAAGAGATCGCCGCCGTTCGCGGCATGGGGGTCAAATCGGTGGAAAACGTGCGGGTTGCCCTGCGGCGCAAGCTCAACGTCGATCGGCATACCGATCTTCGAACGATATTGAATGAATACGGTGATTTGTAAACATCATGACATACATGGGGCCAGCCTGACTAGTTTATGATTTTTTTAGTATCCCTCAGGCGCAACCTGTGCTAAGGTTCTTGGTTACCCACCTCGACCTGGAACAGGACGCACGGATTCAATACTGGTCTTCGATTTCAAGCCCGCCTTCTGACTGTGGATGCCCAAACGAAAGCAATGGCCATGGCACAATCCACAAACAGACGCTACGAGACGCTTTCAGCGGCCCTCACGATCATCGACCCGGAAGGTGTGCTGTCACCGGGGACGGCGGAGCATAACAGGGTTACGGAAGCCATCCTGTCCTGGATGGATGCAATGGAGCCCGAAGACGTCTTCCGCATGTCGAAAAACGCCCGCCGTTTTTACCGATTCGGGAAGCGCACCTGGCAATGATCGCCCATCGGACAATCCCGAATATTTCATGCCATTTTTCCCAGGGAATTGTCGGTGTGGCGTTACGGCCCTGTTAATTTCCTATGCGATGCTGCCCCTCGTGGAATAACATAGCCAGGCTTGACATTCTTTTTAGTGACACTAAGTTTTACTTGGTGATACTTCGCTGGCCGTTAACAATGGTACCAGGAAGTCGCGGAGGCCTCTTTATCACCACGTTTTCCCTTCCTGGCGGGACCCTCAAGGTCCCGCTTATTTTGGGCCGTTTCTGACAATCTGCGGCAATACCACTGACATTTTTTGTCAGTCAGGACGCCAACCCAACCCCATCATTTCTCTATCTTACTGTATTTTTAACAAAATTAAACTATCATTGTTATTGGCACAGAGATTGCTTTTTCATGCAGCAAGTGGCAATCAGGGGTCGATCGATTCTACACGCTGCCCGACGACCCTGACCACTTGCTAAGGTTCACGATCCCTTGATTGCCGTCTACGGATTCCATTCCAACTCCTTTCGCTGGGGGGCGAGACAGTGGGCGTCTCGCCCCCTCCTCTTTTGAATACCGATGCTATAAACGCTATTCGGGGTATGATTTTTCGTTAACCGTTGGTAACCCGCGCTGATTTCCAAAAAGGCAGCTGAAATTTCATGAAATATTCGGCTAACGTCAACGCCAATTTGACTTCGGGGCAACATGCTGTACCTATAAAATATATCGCGTAGTCGCACCGCTGTTTTCCTGTCGGATATCAGCTGATCAATCTTCCCTCGCAGCAAAGCTCCCCCCGGCATTCCCGCACGCAAGCCGCCTGGATTCGTTTCGTTGCCCAATTCATAAAAAGTATGGAGCACGCGCCAATTGTCCTTTGCAAAATTGGCTGAATCAGCCAAAGAAAGGAGGATGCCATGACGGTTAAAATCCTGCTGGAAAGAAAATTCAAAAAAGATCCCAGTCTGGAGGATATCAAGGCCATCAACGCGCTGAGAGTCGCGGCCATGCAGCGAAAGGGGTATGTGAGCGGAGAGACCCTGGTGGATATGGAGGATCACAAAAGAATCCTGGTGATCTCGGTTTGGACCAGCAAATCCAACTGGGACGCCTGGCTCCGCTCCGGCGAACGGCAGCGCATCGAGGCCGATCTGAACCAAAGCCTCAAAAAACCGCCCATGGTCAGATCGTTCATGCTGGGCGCCGACTATCTGGGCGAGGTCTTCGATGAAGTGGTACATGAATCGGAAACCAGCTGACCGACCAATGCCGGGAAGCGAAACCCCATCGTTGCCCACGGTCAGCCGCCGGGGTAGCCTATGGTTAAAGGATGTTCTCTGTCGGCCAGTCAATGGTCTGGTGAGAGGTCAGGCTGCCGGGCTCAGGGGTAAGCTTCCCCGAACATACAACCTTTTGTGATCCGGGAGGATCCGTGGTGATCTGTGGCAAAACTGAAAGGTAACCCTATTGGGACTTTTTAGCTGATGTAAAGTAAAAAAACGGGCCTTGAAAATCAGGGGCGCCGCTGTAAGCCCGTACCGCAAGCGCATGATAACGCGGTCAACGAGCATCGCGGGCGCGCCCGCAGGGTGAGAATAGTTATGAAATGTTCGGGCTAGGGGATTATCTCGACTAGCGTTCCATTGGGCACGAACCTGTAGATTTCTTCCATCTCGGGATTGGTAACGGCAATGCACCCTTCCGTCCAGTCCGATTGGGCGTGCGCCGGGCCGATCTCGGAAAACCCATTTTTGATGCCATGGATCATGATATTCCCGCCCGGAGAAACCCCCAGGTTCCGGGCGCGTTCTCTGTCTTCCGCGTTGGGATAGGAGATGTGAAGGGCCAGGTGAAAGCCGCTGTTCCCGTTTCTCGAATCGATGATGTAGGTCCCCTCCGGGGTCTTGTTGTCGCCCTGCATGACTTTCGGCCCCACCGGGTTGCCGCCCAGGGCAATCTTGTAGGTTTTGATCACCTCGCCCCTGGTGAACAAGGTCAATCTTCGGGCCTGCTTTTCAATCAGCACTTTGTCGGCCGGTTCCGTCCTCAGATTGAAAACCTTCTCTTCAAGCGCGGCAAGCTTCTCCTGCAGGTCGCCAATCTCATCCGCCCGGGTTTTCAGTTCACCCGTTTGGGTTTCGATTTCCAGACGCGACGTCTCGAGCTGGGCCTGCTGTTCGGCAATGATGCCGTCCTTGACAATCACATTCTGGATCTGAAGGATCATCATCTGACTGTCGTGCCGGTAGGCACTATCCGGATATGTCTTCAGGAGTTGCTGAAAACATTCAAGCGCTTTCGAATAGTCTTTATCTTCGTTTTTCGGGTAGGCATAGGTGATCCCCATCTCGAAGAGAAAACGGTCCGCTTCCTCGGAATCATTCGCGAGGATCTGCGCGTAGTTATCCAGGGCAGCGGCGTATTGCCCCTGGTGGAAAAGGTCATTGGCCTCCCGGGAGAGGGCACCCTCATCGATGTGGCTGCATCCGCCGACGAGAAGCGACATTAGCATGATGCCGAAAACGATACGGCGAAAAAGCCCGCCGGCGCCTCCCGCCCAATTACCCGCAACCGCCTTTGTGCTTGCTGTAACTGTGTTCAATGACCGCAAAACCATTTTTCTAATGAGCAGCGTCGCGCCGAACAATAAAGCCGTCAACTGCAGACGAGGAAGTGGCCGGGCCACACAGGCCGGCCACTTCCTTTAAGATATACGAGGATCTACTTCTTCATGGACTGCTGAAACTTTTCTTCCGCAGCCTGGGCTTTTTCCTCTGCCAGTTTTTCCTTTTCCGCTGCGATGCGCTCTCTTTCGTCTGCTCTCTTTTCGGCTTCCTCGGCACGCTCGATGGCTTCATTGGCCTTCATGATGGCCTCGTCGGCTGCCGTCTTGGCCTCTTCCGCATCCATGGCGGCCTGATCCGCTTTCGCGGCCATCGCTTTTTCCCGGGCCTCTAGCTCCTCGAGATCGCCTGTCGTTGCACACCCCCCGATGGACATCGCCAAAACCAGCACCATAGAAATCACTAAAAAAGCCTTCTTCATAACGTACCCTCCTTTCCTTCCGTTTGGGACCTAGGTTTCAAACAACACGCCATCCAATTCCAAATCGATCTTCAAGCGTTTGGCAGCGTCTTTGGCCGCACCCTTGTCATCGAAAGGCCCGGCCACAACACGGTGGCGATCGTCCTTTGACAGCACGCGGGCTGGAATGGGTGGCCCCTGATGGTTAATGATGGCAGCCAGCCGACGCGCGTCGATCTTGTCACGCAGCGTCGCTGCCAGGACATACCATGCGTCCATTGTAAATTCCGGCACTTCCGGTTGACCGTACAACGTGCGCGGGTGCCAGATTTTGATGGGTTTCGCCATCGCCTTTTCCCTTCCATCAGGGCTGAGGGAGACGGGGACAGGGTAACCGCGGGCCTCGATCACCACATCTTTGATCTTTTTCCAGTCCAGCGTGCATCCGGATTTTTTCTCGATCTTCTGCAATTGAGCATAGATCTTCTTCCAATTGGCCTTGCCTGATTTTTCAAAGGGAGGATGCGCTTCCAGATAGACGATGCCGTCACGCTGGCCGACAAGATAGGGCTGGTTGATGATTTTTACAGGCGTTTTCACCGACGTTTTGGCGAAAAGCCGCTCCACGTCTTCCGGATAGAGTCTGATGCAGCCGTTCGTTGCCCTCAGGCCGATACTGGCAGGCTTGTTCGTACCGTGGATCAAATAGGTCGACCGGCTTAAATAGAGCGCGTGCTCGCCCAATGGGTTGAGCGGACCCGGGGGCACGCTCGGCGGCAGGGGATCGCCCTTTTTACGATGATCGGCCGCAATCGAAGCCGGTACGTACCAGGTGGGCCGGTGTTTTTTACGGCTGATATACATTTTGCCCATGGGGGTAGGCCGCTCCGCGGTGCCGACACCGACCGGATAGGTCGAGACAGCCATCCGGTCCACCTCTTTTTTAAAGTGAAAGAGCCGCATCGCGGCCAAGTTGATGACGATGCCTTTCCGGGGGGCGTCGGGCAGGATGAAGCTCATGGGCAGCAGGATACGGTCTCCGGCCTCCGGCACCCACACGTCGGTCCCCGGATTGGCGGCACTGACGGTATTGATGCCCAGGCTGAAGTGCCGCGCAATATCCGGCAGCGTATCCCCCTTTGCCAGCCGTACCGACGCCAGCCGGCCGACGACATCATCATCGCGGACCACCACAAAGTCGTTGCTTTCGACTTTATCCGCCGAAGCCACGGGGAAAGGCAGCGATTTCTCCAGGAATCCCTGCATATTGGCACAGCCCGACAATGTCAGGGCCAAAAGGCACAGGATGGGCAGGTAAACTCGATTGAAAAAGGGAGCCGCGTCAATCATTCGGGAACGGATCATGGAATCTACAGTTTCGATAGCGAAAGGTTAAAACGCACCCCTTACAGGCGGTTTCAAAATGGGACCATGCCAGCCCCCAGGGCTCTGAGGCATCGCCAAACCGATACAATTTAGCATGAAATATACCAACCCCGGCCGGTAATTTCAAAGCATTGATGATTGTGTGAGATTTCAGAAACATAAGCGCACCCACCCCATTTGTAAATGAATTTCCGCCAGCGAACGGCGTGCATTTTTAGTATCATCTGCTGATAATTTTTTGTTACTGATGCCTTGCATGCGCGTGGGCAACTCCTGGGGAAAAGGTCGGATGGATTCATCCGTGCCAACCTGTGCCGATCTGTGGCCAATTGAGTTCCTGATTCTTTTGCTATTTTAGTAAAGCCGCCCCTTTCAGCTTGAGGCTTTGAGCCTGGGGATCTTTCCATAGGAGCGAAGCCCAATTAACTTGCCGTTAAATCTGTGTTCATCCGCGTTTATCCGTGTCCCATCTGTTTTTTTGCCGGCTTGGTCTGAGATTGAATTCTCTCACGCCACGCCTGCGGCCATGGGTACAGGTTGCTTACATGGGAACTTGACATAAACCTAATTCTGTCGCAATATACCCTATTGATTTTCCGTAGGCCTAAAAACTCCTGCCTAAACCACATGAGTCCAATCGACCCTGCCTTCGAAAAAACATAGCAACCATCAATAAGATTTTCTGTCGTAATAAATGGATCTTTTGATCTTACCGCCCCCGCCGGGGAATTGCGGGCGCTGGGGCATGGCGTTCGGGGTCATTCGCCTGGATCAAGCTGTTATCAAGAACGGCAAAGGAGAAGTACAAAAAAATTATGCGTAAACGTTTAAAAATTATTCCCATCGGCGGCCTGGGTGAAATCGGCAAGAACATGACCTTGCTCGAATACGGCCGCAACATGATCATCGTCGATTGCGGGATCATGTTCCCGGAAAACGATTTGTACGGAATCGATCTCGTGCTGCCCGACTTCGATTACATTATCGAGAACCAGGCCATGTTGCGCGGGATCGTGCTGACCCATGGCCACCTGGATCACATCGGCGGCCTTTCCTACCTGCTCAAGCAGGTGGATGTCCCCGTTTACGGCACGGATTTGACCTTGGGCATGGTGGGGCGCCAACTGGAAGAGGCGGGTCTGGACCATGTGGCGCTGGAGCGTTTCGACGATCGGCAGACGATTCATCTGGGCCCCTTCCGGGTGAGCCCCTTTGCCGTAGCGCACTCCATTCCCGCTTCCGTGGGACTTGTCATCGACACCCCGGTGGGCGCGGTCGTGCATACGGGTGATTACAAGCTGGATGAAACGCCGGCCGGCGGCCGCACCACTGATTTGAAGCGGCTGAAGGCATTGACCCCCAACGGCGTGCTCGCATTGCTGGCGGACAGCACCAATGCCGACCGACCGGGCCGCACCCCCACCGAGCAGCTGGTGACGTCGGCCCTGGACACTATTTTTACCGAGGCCCGCGGCAGCCGTATCATTATTGCCACCTTCGCTTCGGTGCTGGCGCGTTTTCAGGAGATCGTCAACCTTGCGGCCAAGCACCAGCGCAAACTTGCCCTGACCGGGCGCAGCCTCATCCAGAATACCGAACTGGCGCAAGCCCTGGGCTACCTTAAAATTCCCGCGGGAATGCTGGTGGACATCAAAACGAAGGTGCCGCCGGGCAAACTCGTGATTTTATCGACCGGCTCACAGGGCGAGCCCAATTCCGCTCTCAACCGCATGGCCCGCGGCGTGCATCGCGACGTCCAGGTGCATGCGGGCGACACGATCGTCATTTCCGGCGGCGCCATCGAAGGCAACGAAGAAGATGTCGGCCGGATGCTCAACAACCTGTTTCGCCGCGGTGCAAACGTTGTCTACGACAAGCTGGCGACCGTACACGTCTCCGGTCACGGCAGCCGCGAAGACATGCGCATCATGCTGGAAGCGGTCCGGCCGCGCTTTTTGATCCCTGTGCACGGCGAAACCCGTCACCTGCATCTGCATGCCCGCCTGGCGCAGCAAAGCGGCCTGGATCCCGACGCCATTTTTGTCCTGGAAAACGGGGCGACATGGGTCAGCGACGGGCAGCGCGCCTGGCTGGCAGGACCGGTGTCTGTCGATGATGTATACGTGGATGGCTCCCTGGTCGGCGAGATCGGCGAGCGGGTCGTGCGGGACCGGGAGCGCCTGTCCCAAAACGGGTTGGTGATGTGCTATGTGCCCGTGGACCGGCAGCGCCGGTTGGCCGGGGAGGTCCGGCTGATCAGCCAGGGGTTCCTGCAGATGGATGCCTCAAAGGGTATGATGGAAAAGGCCAAGCGCACCCTGAAGCGGTCCTTGAAGAAAAACGGCTGTCGCCACCAGGACAGCATCCGCAAGCCCCTGCAGGACTTTTTCTACCACCAGACCCAGTCCCGACCGGTCATTTTGCCCCACGTCGTCCGGGTGTAACCCCTTCTTTGCGCCACAGGCAATGCGGCAAGGGGCACAGAAAAACAAGAGACAGCGTTTTCGGCTTTTGGCTAAGCGATTCGTTTCAATTTCCGGCTCCAGGGAAACCGGAAATTGAAACACCCCTGCCAGCCCTCATCTGTGACCATCCGTGTCCCACTGGCCAAGCTTGACACAGGCCTGGCGAGAAGGCCTCCGATCAGCTCCATTTAGCACGGCGGCCGCCTTCGCCCTGGTCTGAGGTGGCGTTAGAATTCCGGGCCGCCCGGTCCGGTCGGTCCGCCATCGTCGCCGATCGCCGGCGAGAAAGCGGATCCGGCCGCACGGCTTTTCAAGGTCGCGCTCTGTCCATCACCAAGGCTGGCCTGGCCGCGAAGAGTTCCTTCACCACCGCCGGCGCGCGGATCGTCCGGATCGTCTCCGTCCGGCGTGGGCTGGTGAGCGTATCCGTTCGCAAATGCCGCCACCTCTGCGCCAACCGGGCTGCCGGCCTCATCCGGCCCACCATCTTCCGGGTCCACCGGGGCGACCGCGTAGGGGACCACATGGGTGGCGCCCCACATGTCGTTGAGTTTTTTCCGCCGCTGGATCTCATTCGGATCGGTGCCCGGACCGCCGCTGCCGCCACCGCGGCCATCCCCCCGGCCCGCATCCTGCATCCGGTGGGCCTGCTGGACATTGGCCATGACCTCCCGGTAACGGCTGGCCGGGGAAAGCATCTCGTCCGGGTCGTCCCCTTCGGGTTCGGGATCCTTCTTGACATCCACGGCATCCTCGTCCATGACGTCTTCATCGCCCACCGCCGCGTTTTCCTTGGTGCCCTTTTCGTCACCGCCGTCGCTGTCCACCGGGGCCAGCGTCCCCCAGTTGACCGTCTCGTCGTCCGGTCCCATCCGCGTATCGCCTTCGATCCATGCGAAATCGCCATCTTCGTATTCGATCAGTCCGGCCCTGCTTTCATCCATGCCTTCCGGCGGCATGACTCCCGACTCGCGCCACTCCTGCTTCACACCGGCAATATAATTCTCCCGGTCCCGATCCCCCGGCGGGTAGGAGGTATCGAGCCCCTCCTCGCCGCTTCGGTTCGGACACCCGCGCCCGGGAACGCGCCGTGGATCGATGCCGTCGGGCAACGGGGTCTTCACCCCCAGTTCCCGGTCCCTAAAGCGGGCCCTTTCCATGTCCATTCGGTCCTTGAGGCGACGTACATGCTCGGGCATCAGCCCGTTTCCGCTGCCCGGCAGCTTGATGCCGCCGGGGTTGCGGGTGACGCGGTCTTCCAGGTTAACGTCACGAAGACCTGCCGGCGAGGCCTTACGCCGGGGCGCCTTCAGCCCCGTCAGTTTCACCCGGGCGGCGGCCGTCACCGGAGTCTTGGCCACCTGACCGGCCTGGCGCGCAGCGGGTTTGCGAACGGTTGCCGCGGCAGCCTTTTTCACCACCATCGACCGTGCGGCCGTCTTGGCCGGCCCGCCTTTTTCCGCGCTGAAACCAGGTGCGGCGAAAGACATCAGGAAGGAAGCCGAAAGGACGATCACTGCTTTCCTGGTGGGTGTCATGATTCATCTCCTTATCATCGAAAGTGAATATTGAATGGTCTTGAACCTATGTTGCGATAGGACGCCAAAAGGTTCATTCGGAGATGATTCTGTAGAATTCTGTGCCCGACTGATTCTCCAATATTCTTATTGAACGAAGCCGGCTCTTTCAGCTTGAAACTTTGAGCTTGGGGATTTTTCCATAAAAACGAAACGCGAAAGAATTGCCCGAGAATCAGTGTTTACCCGCGTTCATCTGTGTCCCATTTATAGATCATAGGGGCCTTCACGGCCCGGCGAGAAACTCCGTTCAGTAGATCCCCAGTATCCACCCTTCCAGCCTGGCAGTTTCGCGTTCTTCATCGGTCAGGGGCGGGTTGAAATAGGTGGTCAAATGACCGCGCGTATCCATGTCTTTCACCCACTGGGTCACGCACATGGCGTCGTGCTCATCGGTGGTCTTGTACCGCCGGGGATAGCGCTTGCGCAAAATGGAGGGGAAGATTTCGGCGATGACGGATGTGCCGGGTGGGATGTCGAAGCCGTCGAAGGGCCAGAAATGGGGCCGGTTGGCAGGGTCGGCATTTCGCCGAATAAACCGCAGCCAGGGAATGCCGCAGTGGGTGGATTTGCCCACCGTGCCGGCGCCATCGAGTTTGAAGACACTCTGGGCCGACGAGGTCCAGTTCTCGGTCAGCCGGAAATCAGTATGCCGGCCGGTGCGTTTGTTGCCATGGCGGAGGGACTCGACCGAGCGATCGTCCTGGTCCGTGGGCCAGTGCTGCTGGAAGTCTTCCAGGAATTGATCCCAGTCGGTGATCCGGTAGCGCTCCATGTAGCGCATGGGGAATGAAAACCCATGATCGATCCCGATGATGACGGGATCGCCGCCCTTAAGTTGCTCAAGGCACCAATGGGCGACTTCCTTTCGGGTCCAATTCCATTTCTTGCCCGCCGGTGGTTTTACCCGCATGGGATTGGCAGTCGAGGTCGCCTGAAATACCTGGAGGCCCCTGTTTCGCGACACAGCTGTCCTAGCGCCTGAATAGTCGATCCCCACGTATGTCTTAAAAAGATTCATCGCGATATCCACGAAAGAGACTTTTCTCGACTTCCACATTCAATAGCCATGGTTGTCACTTTAAACCGATATTCCAGATCAATAGATACTCCAATTATTATCTGCTTTTATCTTAATCGCAATGCCGACAGGTCTTTTGACGTCCTTGATTATAATCAATGTTCCCAAAGTCATGGGCTCCTCAAAAGAAACCATCAAGGGGTGAGGCAGACGCCGTTGCGCTCGGCAAGAAAAACAAAAGACCAAACAAAGCGCTCAATAGTACGGTCATCAGCCGCTTCTTCAACGCCTATGAGCTTGTTTTTCTAAAAGTTTTCTGATTTTAAGTGTAAAAAACGGATCAAACGGAGGAATTTTAGGTAACTTTTCTGATTCTTTGTTTTCCTGCCCCACACCCGCCGCCTCTGGACGCCTAACTATTTATATTTCCCAGCAATTCCCACCCGATCCCGTCAATTCCCGCCCAAAATCCCTCACCGTAACTTTTCTGAGTTCATGTGATTCGTGACAGGGGGGCAGAGTTTGAAGGAATGAAGGGGGATGAACATTTCACCCTGCAAGCGCGCCCAAAACATCCATTTCCGGCGCGCCCAGGAGCTTGCGTTAGCAAAAAAACGGCGGCGCTCCTGGATGCAGTGCAAATGAATCCCTCTAACGCGTGAAATACCTGGGGTAAACTAGTGCGCTGTGTTCCGATATCCGTGTACATCTGTGTCAATCAGTGGCCGACAAAATCTCTGAAGTCTTTGCTCTTGAGCGCAGCGCCATCCCCTTTCAGCTTGACGCTTTGAGCTTGGCACTTTTTTCACAAGTGAGCATTATGAGCTGGCCCAGAACGCCGCCAGGGGCACTTGGATTTTTTTGAGGTCGGTTCATGACACATCACGGCACTTTCACTGACAATTCCCGTCATATAAGTAATTTTTGATTGACGTTATATTTTCTATCTCGCTGTAATTCTGAAGGTAATCCGGAACCGGCAACACTGGCACGGTGATTGCTACTTTACCAAGTGGTGATCAGGGAGTCGTCATCATACACGGTAGCCTGACAACCTCACCGAAAGATTTTTTGCTACCCGGCTCCTTGATTACCGTCTAACGATTTTTCCTCCTCCTTGGCGTACGGGGCAAGATGAACGGGATCTTGCCCCACCTAACCCCGGATATTTCACGCGTTTAATGCCTTGCGTCAGTTAACGGAACATTTGCACAATCCAAATTTGAATCTACGATGAAATATTCGGGCTGAAGCCCGTATGCATGCTAAGCATGGGGGAAGTTGTATGGAAAGGGTCGGGGGGGCAGGGATGCCCCCCCGGGTGGTCCCGAATCAGCGTGATCCGCTTACGGCCACGCCAACGCCAAAAAATTCATCGATCACCGAAACAGCGATGTTGAAACGATCGCCGAAATGACGATGGCGTTTGGGGTAATGATGATAGACATGTTTTTCCACGTGCCTGTGACGCTTGGGGTAATGATGATAGACGTGCTTTTCCGCTACGCGCTTGCGGTGATGGCGCCCTCTGTAATGGTGATCGCGGTCCCGACGGTGATGTCTATCACGGTCCCAACGATGATCCCGATCCCTATGGCGATACGCCTTGCGATGCTGGGAGCGGTCCCTGTGCGGATTACCCTTGCCTTTGTGCCATCCGGAATGATGTCCCGGCGGGTTCTTGTGCTTGTGGTGGTAGCCTCTGTCGTTTCGGTGCCCTCTATCGCCCCTGTCACGATCAGCCCAGGCGTTGCTCCCAAAAGCCAAGGTGATTCCAAACAGCGCGATACCAATAAATAAGAGCTTCCGTGTCATGATGGTCTCCTTCGTTCCGGGGTTTGAGAACAGAGCCATATGGCCTGTTTGATCGGTATGACGTGGGAAGCGGCTGTAAAGTTGACATGAAACAATCAGGCGGGACACAGATGAGCACAGATTGACACGGGTGAAAAATCGCACGACGGGCACGCCCGGGATACCCATTGGCCGTGTTATCAGGGGCTTGCCAATGGACATCGCGGACGCGTGAAATGTTCGGGTTGATTCCCGGACATTTTCTTTATAGAAGCCATCTCAAAATTAGGGTTTTCGTTCGAGATACGGCGTGGCCGAGAATTCCCGTAAAGCGGGACTTCCCATCTGATCAAGCCCTCAACGGTGGGTGCAACCCGCATAGGCGCCCCGAAGGAAGTGCCCCTGGGGTACATACTGTAGTATGTCGAGGACTTGAGACGAGGGCACAACGCCGATATCGGGCGAAAAAACTTTTTTGAGATAGCTTCTAGTCAGACCCGGAATCCTTGTTGAACGTCTGTCTGAGATTGGTCTTCAGAATTTTTCCCGATCCGGTTTTGGGCAGCTCGGCGACAAACGCGATCTCCTTGGGCGCCTTGAAGGTGGCCAGGCGCTCCCGGCAAAAAGCGATCAATTCCTGTTCCGTGGCCTCCTCCCCTGGCTTCAGGGCGACCACCGCCCGGGGCACCTCGCCCCATTTTTCATCCGGTTTGGCAATCACCGCACATTCCAGAACAGCTTCATGCCGGTAAAGGGCGTTCTCCACCTCGACGGAAGAAATATTTTCCCCTCCGCTGATAATGATGTCTTTGGCGCGGTCGACGATGAGGACATACCCTTCGGCATCCACCGTGGCCAGGTCGCCCGTGTAGAAATAGCCCCCCCGGATCGCCTTGGCGGTTTCATCCGGCTGTTTCCAGTAGCCCCTCATGACATTGTCGCCCTGTACGATGATTTCCCCCACACTCTGGCCGTCGCGGGGAACCTCATTGCCATCGGAATCCACGACCTTCAAGTCCACGCCCGGAACCTCCAAACCGGTGCGCGTCAGGTAACCGAGCTGCTCCTCCTCCGGCAGGTTCAGGAGCGTGTCCTTGATGTTGCCCACTGTCAGCAGCGGGCAGGTTTCCGTCAGCCCGTAGCCCGAGACATAGAGGCACCCCAACTGCTCCATCATGCGCTTGGCATTGGCGGGCGACATGGGCGCCCCCCCGATCATGATCCATTTAAGAGGCGACAGATCATATTTTTGCATATCAGGCACATTGAGCAGGAAATTGACCATGGTCGGCACCATCATCGCGGCCGAGATCTTTTCATTCTGAATCGTCTCGAGCACCGCCACCGGGTCGAACACGCGCTGCATGACATGCCGGCCCCCTTGATAGGTCACCGCCCAGATAAAGAAGGCATCGGCGAGATGGAACAAGGGCGCGATGTGGTACCAGACGGTGGCATCTTCGAGTTTGAAGGCAATAATGGTGGTCAGGGCATTGGCGTAAATATTCCGGTGCGTGAGCATGACGCCTTTGGGATGGCCGGTCGTGCCGCTGGTGTAGTAGAGATTCAAAACCGCATCTTCGTCCGCGACCATGGTGTCCACCGGTTCGGATGAGGCTTCTTCCATGACGGCCTCATAGGTGCCCGTGATCCAGGGCTCATCCGCCGGCCCTTCGGCAATGAGGAACTGTTTGACGTGGGTCAGGTCGTCTTTGATCCTGGCCACCATGGGTTTGAAATCGGCCTGAAAAATGATGATTTCCGCCTCGGCATCATTGAGGATATAGGTATATTCCTCGGCCGAAAGCCGGATGTTCAGCGGCAGGAGAACCCGGCCGGTGGGCGCCATGCCGTAGTACAATTCCATGTACCGATAGGAATTGTAGTCCAGGATGGCAATCCGGCCCCCTTCGGAAACCCCGGCGTTTTGAAAGGCGTGAAACACCTTGTTGACGCGTTTTTCCACCTCGCGATAGGTCCAGCGGACTTCGCCGTCCACAACAGCAATTTTCTCCGGGTAAAGCTTTACGGCACGTTTCAGAATGCGGCTGGGCGTCATGGCAACGTTCATTGGGGAGGCTCCTTTCTGGGCGGTATCCCGGCCCGGTAGCGCAATCAATACCTAAGGTCGCCCGACGATAACGGCAAGAAGAAACGGCCGGCAGCGCGCCCACGATGACCCGGTTTCAGGGTCGCGGGATCCATTTAACGGTCTGCTGCGGCAACGGCCCGGCTCAACATGGAAACGGCGGCATCGATCTCCTCGATTTTATCGGTCTGGCTTCCTTTTTCAGTGAACAGCCACCTGAGGGCCATGTGGCTGAAAATACCCATAAAAAGATTTCGGAAAACACGGTTATCGATTTCCGGACGAATACTGCCGTCCTGCTTGCCTTCGTCCAGGATTTCATAGACACTTTCGATATAATGCTTGAAAGGCGGATAGGCATGGGAGGTGTAGAAACGGGCGTTGTAAATCGCGTCAAACAGGAAGATCTTCACAAATCCCGGCTGGGTCAGGTAAACGGTGAAATGGTAGCGCATGAACCGCTTCAGTTTACGCAAGGGGGTCCTGACCTCGAACAACTCGTCCAACAAATCCAGGTTGTTCCGAAATTGCCGCTCAAGCGTGGAAAAAAGCAGGTCTTCCTTGTTTTTGAAGTACTCATAGATGGTGCCTTCCGACACCTCGGCCGATTTTGAAATCTCCTGGATCGTGGCGTTCTGGTAGCCTTTGGCGGCGAACACGTCCATGGCCGAGGCCAGAATCCGGCCGGCTTTGTCGGCTGCCAGCGGCGAGGGCCCAGCTACAGGCCGGATCATCGGCAGCACGAGATCCAGAATGGCATCCAGATCCGTGTTGGCCTGGGGGATCTCCCGGGCGGCCAGGCTCTGAATATTCTCCATATCCACCAGCCCGAAAACCGCATCCCGGACAATCGCCAGGGAAAGATCCTGGCGGAAGGCGCCCTCCGCAATGCCCTGCGTGATGATTCGGCGCCCGATATCCGACCAGCGCTTGATCAGGTTGTAGGCCTCATGCTGCATGAAGCTTTTGCTTGAACGGCATTCGAACAACAGGAGATTGGCATAGTCGGGATGGGTGTCGTGGTAATAAAGCTGGAACCATATCAGCTTGCTGAGCTGACTGGCCGGATCCATGATGCCCTGGAGCTGTTCCTCCAGTTTTTCGAGCGCATCTCCGAGGCGTTCCTGGGTGACGGAAAAAAGCAGGTCCTCTTTATTCTTGAAATAGTGGTAGAGCACCGAGTCGGTGACGCCCGAGGCAGCGCTTATCTCACTGATGGTGGCGCCCCGCCCCTTGGCCGACATGATGCTCTCGGCCGCATCCAGAATCTTCTGCCGCTTGTCGCGTATCATCCCATTCTTCACCATGGCTGCGATCAACAAATCCCGCCGGCAAGGCCGTCAATACCGCCGGCGCTGTACGGAAGGGTTTTTAAATAATGACACCCCATTTCGATCCATACAATATTTTCGCCTCACATTGAATTATATTCTAATTTTTTTGTCAATAAAATATACGACACATGCTTCAAAATGCTATCGATATTATTGTTTAATATGAATATTATTACACTTTTCAGAAGCCAAGTTTGATCTTGACAGGGGTAAAGCATATAGAATATGGTTCATTCAAAATTCAAAATGAAATTCATTTTAATTTCTGTTTAAGACCCTCAGGCAGGGCCAGGATGTACAAACCATTACTATCAGGGGCGCTTCACAATGAATTTAATCCATTCCATTTTTGAAATCCGTGCGGGGATCGCATGGCTGCGGTTTGACCGCCCCAAGCAACTGAATGCACTGAACCCACAGGTATTTGAGGATATTGCCGCCGCCGTCGAACAGGTGGAATCCGATCACGCCATCAAGGCCCTCGTCATCACCGGCAATAGACACGCCTTTGCCGCCGGGGCCGATATCAAACACATGGCGTCCGGAGACATCCCCCTTTCAACAGAATTGACCGATGTTTCGAATTTGGCTCAGCAACGCCTGGCGGAGCTCTCCAAACCCAGCATCGCGGCCATTGCCGGCTATGCCCTGGGTGGTGGGTGCGAGGTCGCCCTGTGCTGCGATTTTCGTATCGCCGCGGAAAACGCTGTTTTCGGACTGCCCGAAATCAAGCTTGGCATCATTCCCGGAGGGGGCGGCACCCAGAGGCTGCCCCGCCTCATCGGCCTCGGCCCCGCCGTCAAAATGATCATGACCGGCGAGACGATCGACGCCCGGGAGTCCCTGGCAGCAGGCCTGGTGCATACCGTCGTACCCCTGGACCGTCTGGAAAAGGAGGCCGAAGCCCTGGCCCTCCAATTGAGCCAACGGCCGGTCATCGCCCTGCGCGCCGCCAAAACCGCCATCTACGGTGGGCTGAACATGGCGCTCGCAGACGGCCTCAGGTTGGAGCAATCGCTTTTCTGCATGCTTTTCGGCACGGAGGACCAGAAAGAGGGCATGGCCGCCTTCATTGAAAAGCGCCCACCCAATTTCAGCGGCCGGTAGTCTTGCGAAAGGTCAGCGCACCCGAACCCCAGCGCCGGGAGGATCCCGTGATCGGAAAAACCATCGAAGACCTGGAACCTGGTCAAAGCGCAGCGTTCAGCAAAACGATTTCAGAAAGCGACGTCTATCTGTTTGCAGGCATCACGGGCGACTTCAACCCGGCCCACGTGAATCAACCCTACGCCGAGAAAACCTTTTTCAAAGCCCGGATCGCCCACGGCATCCTGGTGGCCGGCCTGCTGTCGGCAGTCATGGCCAACCAGCTGCCCGGCCCCGGCGCCGTATACATCCATCAGGACCTGGACTTCAAAGCACCGGTATATATCGGCGACACGGTTACGGCGCAGGTGGAAGTTCTCGCCATCGATCTCGGCACCAACCGTGTCGAACTGAAAACGACGTGCCTCAATCAGGATGGGGTGGTGGTGGTGGACGGGCAGGCGACCGTCTCGCCGCCCAAGCGACCCTGAGATGCGTCAATACAAGCGCCATGAGAGCGTAAGATTGCCGGACGCACGGTAATTCCCGTTACACGGGCAGCCGCCGGCAATCCTATCCATAACGTTACCGAACAGGAGATTCATGATGAGAGAAGTCGTCATCGCCGGCTATTTGCGAACGGCGCAATCCCGATCCCGTCCCAACGACCCTGCCAAAGACTGCTTTCACAAGCTGCGCTCCGACGAACTGCTGGCCAAACTGTTGCCCGAAGTGATCGATCGCACCGGGGTGGCCCCTGAAGAGATCGACGATTTTCTGGTGGGTTCCGCCCTGGGGGTCTCCGAGCAGTGGACCTTCGGCGGGCGCGATCCCCTTTTCCTGGCCAATCTGCCGGACACGATTGCCGCCAAATTCATCGATCAGCAGTGCGGTTCGTCCATGGCCTGCATTCACGTCGGCTTCATGGAAATTGCCACCGGGGTTGCCGATGTCGTCCTGGCAGGCGGAATGGAACACATGACCCGGGTGCCCATGACAATGGTGGGCGGGGGAAGCAGTCTTATCGCCAAAAACCAGAAACTGTTCGATGATGAGAAGTACCGGCATTGGGATATCCCCACGGCCGTCAACATGGGGCTGACCGCGGAAAAACTGTTTGCCCGGACCGATTTTACCCGGGAAGATCTGGATGAATGGGGCGCCCGGTCCCATGCCCTGGCCACCCGGGCCCAGGCCCAGGGCTTTTTCAGCGGCGAGATCCTGCCGGTCGACGCCGAGCAGGCGGACGGCGGCGTGGCAACCATCGATGCCGACCAGGCCGTGCGGCCCAATGCCACGGCGGAGGGCATGGCCAACCTCAAACCGGTCTTCCGGGAGGACGGCGTGATCACCCCCGGAAATTCCTCTCCGCTGAATGCCGCCGCATCCTCGATGATCCTGATGTCCAAAGACAAGGCCCGCGCCGAGGGTATCCGCCCCCTGGCGACCATCCGGTCGATCGGCTTTGCCGGGGTCGATCCCACCATTATGGGGCATGGCCCGGTACCCGCCAGCCGGAAAGCGCTTGCCACGGCGGGCTTGTCCGCCCGGGAAATCGATTTCTGGGAAATCAACGAAGCCTTTTGCATCGTCGCCCTCAACTGCATCAAAGAACTGGATATCCAGCCGGAGCGGGTCAACGTCATGGGCGGCGGCACGGCCCTGGGGCATCCTTTGGGTGCCACCGGCATCCGTTTGGTGGGCACCCTGGCCAGGATTCTCGAATCGAAGCAAGGCCGCTACGGGTGTGCCAATGCCTGCTGCGGCGGCGGCCAGGGGGTCGCTACGGTCGTCGAGCGGGAAGTTTACGACTGGTAGCTTCAGGTCCAATTTAGGCAACCGTCCGGCGGCGTTCGTCAAACGCCGCCGGTCATCCAGGAGGAGGCGCATGTCGGAAGATAACCATGTAGGGGTCGTAGGGGCCGGAATGATGGGGGCGGAAATCGCCCTCTGCTTTGCCATGGCCGGCCACCAGGTGATGCTAAAGGAAACCTCCCTCGAGTTGGCCGAGAAGGGGAAAAACCGTCTGGCAGGTGTTCTCGATCGCCTGGCGAAAAAAAACAAAATCGACGCCGATGACAAACCGCTGATCCTGGACCGTATTACCCCGACGGACAATTTTGACCTTTTCGAAAACGTCCACCTGGTGGTCGAAGCGGCGTTTGAAGACGAAGACGTCAAAAAGCAGATATTTGCGGAACTCGACACCATCTGCCCGCCGGCGTGCACCTTCGCCACCAACACCTCGAGCATTCCCATAACCGTTCTGGCCACGGCCGTCGGCCCGGAGCGGATCGGCCGGTTTATCGGGACCCACTTTTTCTCCCCGGTATCCCTCATGCCCCTGGTCGAGGTCATCCCGGGCCTGGACACCGCAGAGGATACCATCGCGACGGTCATGGCCGTCTGCCGCCAGATCGGGAAAACCCCCATCCGCGTCAAGGACGTCACCGGGTTTGCCGTCAATCGTCTGCTGCACGTCATGTGGATCGAGGCCAACCGTTTGCTCGAGGAGGGTGTTGCCTCGATTGAAGACATCGATACGGCCTGTCGTCTCGGGCTGGGGCATCCCATCGGGCCTTACGCCCTGATGGACCTGACCGGCAACGATTTAAACCTGCAGGTGCAGCACATTCTGCAGGATGCCTATGGCGAACGTTTCCGGCCGCGGCCCCTTCTCAAACAAATGGTCAGCGCCCATCACCTGGGCCGTAAGACCGGACGCGGCTGGAAGCACTATGAATCGTAACGGGCCCAACACCTAAAACCGCCTGAGGACTGCGCGATGGAACAGATTTTCGTCTTTTTTTTGCATGGGTTGGCTTACGCCGGGCTGCTCTTTCTCGTATCGTCCGGCCTGACCCTTGTTTTCGGCATGATGGATGTCCTGAATTTCGCCCATGCTTCCTTCTACATGCTGGGCGCCTATTTTTCCTATATGGTGCTGATGATGACCGGCCACCTGTGGCTGTCGATGCTGATCTGCCCCATCCTGCTGTTTGTCATCGGAGCCCTCGTGGAACGGTTTCTGCTGCGCAAGGTGCACTCGGGCGGCCATGTCCACGAACTGCTGCTGACCTTCGGTCTGGCGTATATCCTGGGCGAATCCGTCAAGTGGATCTGGGGCAATTATCCCCTTTCCATCACCATCGGCGGATTTCTCTCCGAAAGCATCAACCTTTTCGGGGTCACCTATCCCGTCTATCGCCTGTTCGTTCTGCTGAGCAGCATTTGCGTCGGCATTGCCATGGCGCTGATCCTGTACAAAACCCGCCTGGGCATCATCATTCGCGCAGCCGTAAACGACCGCACCATGGTCAATGCGCTGGGCATCAACGTCCCGCTGGTCTTCATGGGTGTTTTCGGCTTCGGTGCGGCCCTGTCCGGTTTGGGCGGTGTCATCGCCGGGCCGTTCCTGACCACATCGCCGTCCATGGCCGATGACATTCTGATCAACGCCTTTGTGGTGATTGTCGTCGGCGGAATGGGCAGCCTGCTCGGCACCGTGGCGGCCTCCCTCCTGATCGGTGAACTGCAGTCCTTTGGCGTACTGCTCTTCCCCAAATTCTCGATGGCCCTGATTTTTTTGCTGATGGCCGTGGTCCTCGTCGTCAAACCTTCTGGCCTTTTCGGAGTCGAACAATCATGACCAAACGAACCGCCATCACCGTTGCCTGGGTTGCCTGTTTCCTGCTGTTTGCCGCTTTGCCGTTTCTCATCGGCCGGTACCAGATCAATCTGCTGACCGAAATCATCATTTTTGCCCTTTTCGGGGTGACCTATAACCTGCTGCTGGGCTACGGCGGCATGCTGTCTTTCGGTCATGCCATGTTTTTCGGCATCGGCGCCTATACGGCCGGCATCTTGCTCACATCCGTAACAGGAACGCCCTTTTGGGCCGTCGTGGTATGCGCCTTCGGCCTAACGGCCCTGGCCGGCTTTCTGGTGGGCAGCCTGCTGCTGAAAGTCAAGGGGACCCCATTTGCCCTGCTGACCCTGGCGTTCAACAGCCTTTTCTTTGCCATTGCGTTCAAATGGTATGCGGTAACCGGCGGCGATGACGGGTTGAGCGTCAAGCGGCCCAATATCGACCTGGGCTTCTGGACCTTGAACACCTCCGATGTCAGCACCTTCTATTATATCACCCTGGTCGTCTTGTGCGCCGCCATCCTGGCCTGCTGGTATTTTACCCGCACGGCCATGGGGCAGACGGTTTTGCTGATGCGCGAAAACGAAAATCGCATGCAGTTCATCGGCTACAACACGGCCGTATCGCGGTTGATCCTCTTCACCTTTACCGCCTGTTTTGCCGGTCTGGCCGGTGCGTTTTATACCCTCCACTTCCGGTTCGTGTCGGTGGACGCCATCAGCGTCAACATGACCACCATGGTCCTGCTGTTGACGTTTATCGGCGGCACCGGCCACTTTGCCGGTCCCCTGCTGGGATCGGCGTTTTATATCTACCTGCAGGACTATCTCAGCGAATACACGGATCGCTGGCCGTTTTTCATGGGGCTTATTTTCATCGTGATGGTGATGTACGCCCCCGGAGGCGTTTCCGGTATCATCGCCTCCTCGGCGAACTGGTTACGGGAACGTTTCCGCTCATCCAACCGCGGCATTGAAGGAACCTGATCATGTCCCTATTGGCAGTCAAACAGGTCTACAAGGATTTCAACGGTCTGGAAGTTCTCACCGGTGTGGATCTCGATGTCCGCGCAAAAAAGCGGCATGCCATTATCGGACCCAACGGTGCCGGGAAAACGACCTTGTTCAACATCATATCCGGGCGGTTCAAGGCCTCGCGCGGCTACATCGCGTTCAAGGACAACAATATCGGTTCCCTGTCACCCCACGCCAGGAACCGCCTGGGCATGTGCCGCTCCTTCCAGATTACCAATGTGTTTCACAATCTCAGCGTTTTCGTGAATGTCCAGGCCGGCGTAAGATGCAGTCAGGGACTGCGCTACAACCTGTTCAAGCGTCCGGAGAACATGCGCGCGGTCAACCGTCGGACCGAAGCCATTCTGGAAAAAATCGGTTTGATCGACGAACGGGACATACCGGCCGGCGAACTTTCCTACGGCCAGCAGCGCGCCCTGGAGATCGGCATCACGCTGTCCACCGACCCCGAGTTGATCCTGATGGACGAGCCCACGGCCGGCATGACCCGCGAAGAAACCGAGCAGGCCATCGACCTCATTGATGTTGCCACGGCCGATCGCACCCTTCTGATTATCGAACACGATATGAACGTCATCTTCTCGTTGGCCGACACGATTTCCGTTCTGCACCACGGTACGATTCTGGCTTCCGATACACCTGAAGCCATACGCAACGATCAGCGCGTCAAAGATGCCTATCTCGGAGAGGACGACTAATGCTGCTGCAGGTGGAAGACATACACAGCTATTATGGCAAGAGTCATATCCTGCATGGGGTCTCCATGCAATTGGACCGGGGGGATATCGTCTGCCTCCTGGGCCGCAACGGCGTCGGCAAATCCACGACGTTGAATTCGATCATGGGTATTGTCACGCCGCGCCGGGGGAGTGTCCGGTTCAATGGCGAGGAGTTGGCCGGGAAGCATCCTTTTCAAATTTCCCGCCAAGGCATCGGTGTCGTTCCCGAGGAAAGACGCATCTTTGCCGGCCTGACCGTCAAAGAAAACCTCCTGATCGGGCTCCAGGAAAAACGCCGGCATAATTCCGGCAACGGGTTGAAGTGGGATCTGGATCGAATATTTGAATACTTCCCCCGGTTGTATGAACGCAAAAACCAGATGGGCAATCATCTGTCCGGCGGCGAACAGCAGATGCTGACGATTGCCCGCACGCTCATGGGAAACCCGGAGCTGCTGCTGATCGACGAACCCACCGAAGGGTTGGCGCCCCTGATCGTCAAAATGGTAATGGAGATGCTGGAGGGTGTCAGCCAGGCCGGCGTTACGATTCTTCTCGTGGAACAAAATTTCAAAGCGGCCATCAAGCTGGCCCATCGGTTCTACATCATGGGCAAAGGCCGCATTGTTTTCGAGGGCGATCGGGAGGCCCTGCTGGCCGCTGATGATCTTCGCAAGGAATATCTGGAAGTTTGAGGCGGCATCCGACCGTCCGGTTTTGAACCGGGCGGGAGCGGAAAGGGGGTGAACGCAACCGACCCTATAGACGTTTCACCGGCACGCCGTGCCACAGGTCGGCCATCATAAAATGAAAGAGCGTAACGGTTGTCCTGAAATTTCGCGTCACACGGACTCCCAAAAGTCAACCCTGACCGAGAAACGAACAAAGGAGAACATCATGCAAAGGACATTTCTGCTGGTTTCCATCGCGCTGGTACTGGCCTTCTGTTTGGCCGCGCCCTTGCAGGCTGCGGATCCCATCAAATTCGGCGTGGTCGAGCCGAGTTCCGGCAAGTTCAAGGACATTGGCGACCGTTACCTGGCCGGGGCCCAGGCGGCGGCCGATGAAATCAACCGCAACGGTGGCCTGCTGGGACGCCAGGTCGAAATCATCGCCATCGATTCCGAGATCAAGCCCGATGTCGCCACCCGCAAGATGCGCAAGGCCATCCTGAAAGAAGACATCAAATTCTTCGGCGAGGGGGCCAGCAGCGGCGTCATGGCGGCCATGGTATCGGTTGCCAACGAGAACAATGCCATTGCGATCTCCTGGGGGGCCGAGGCGGCCAGCCTCAGCGGCGCCAACTGCAGCCGCAACTTCTTCCGGACGAGCCTCAACACGGATATGCATTCCAATGCACTGGCCAAATGGGTGGCCGACAACAACAAGAAACGCGTCTTCATGATTGCCCAGGATTACAGTTTCGGCCACGAGGCCGTGGCGGCCTTCAAGAAAAAACTCCTGGAACTCAACCCCCAGGTCGAACTGGTCGGCGAGCTTTACCACAAAATCGGCGAAATCGATTACGCCCCCTATATCACGCAGATTATCGCCGCCAAGCCGGACATCATCTTTACCTCCAACTGGGGCAACGACCTCCAGCTCCTGATCAAGCAGGCCAAACCCATGGGGTTGGATGCTCAGTTTGCTTGCTATTTTCTAAACGACTTCATTGCCATCCGGGCCATCGGCGATCCCGCCGCCGTGATCGGCAACGTGACGGCCGCCGTCTATATGCTCAGCATCCCGACCCAGAAGAACAAGGATTTCGTGGCCGCCTACCAGAAGGCCAATGGCAATTATCCGTCCTGGCTGCACGCCAAATCCTACCTCGCGGTCATGTTCTGGGCCGAGGCCGTCAAAAAAGCAGGGACGGCCGACGATGTGGATGCCATCATCAATGCATGGGAAGGTTTGACCTACGACGGTCCGGCTGGGAAGCAGTATATGCGTCCGGAGGATCACCAGGCCCAGGTCCCCGCGTGGGTGGGTGAAATCGTTCCGGAATCCCCGTTTTTCGACCATCCTTTCGTCGGCATACCGACCATGATTTCGGCGGAGGACATCTCGGTTCCCCCGGCGGAAACCGGCTGCAAGGGCTTTAACTATAAGCCATCTCAAAATTAGGGTTTTCGTTCGAGATACGGCGTGACCGAGAATTCCCGTAAAGCGGGACTTCCCATCTGATTGAGCCTTCAACGGTGGGTGCAACCCGCATAGGCGCCCCGAAGGAAGTACCCTTGGGGTACATACTCAAGCATGTCGAGGACTTGAGACGAGGGCACAACGCCGATATCGGGCGAAAAAACTGTTTTGAGATCGCTTCTAATCTTCGCGGAGAGGCGGGCAGGCATCGGCCGGGCGTGGCAGAGGCATCGCCCTGAATACCGCCCGGCCGACCATGCCACCGCGGATCGTATTGAAAGATCCGCAACACCGGAAAAGAAGGTATCGTTTATTCAATAACAGGGGAGCATTTATCAGGATATGAACATCATCGTTGCGTATGACAATTCCAGTGCGGCCAAACTGGCCCTCGATAAAGCCAAACAGCATGCGGCGGCATTCACGGCGCGTATCCTTGTGGCCACGTCGCTGGAAGGGGGAGCCGGCGAGTCCAAAGACGAGGTTCGCAAGGCCGAATCCAATCTGGAAAAGGTCAAATCCGAATTCGACGCCCAGGGGATCGACTGCGAAACCCACCTGTTGATCCGGGGCTTGACGGCCGGGGAAGACATCGTGCTGTTCGCCCGGGAACAAGATGCCGAAGAACTGATTATCGGCATCAAGAAGCGTTCCAAGGTCGGGAAACTGATGTTCGGTTCCACCGCCCAATACGTTATTCTAAACGCGCCCTGCCCTGTCCTGGCCGTAAAATAGCCGTATCGAAAGACCATCACGACCCCCGGCGCAATGCCATCCGGAAGTCTGGACAGGCGACATGACCGATAGACACCATCATAGCCCCAACCCAAAGGAGATCCTGTGGCCGCTAAGTTTGTCAGCGAACGCAATCTGAAATTCTTGTTGTACGACGTCTTCGACGCGGCGGCGCTCACCCGCCGTCCCTATTACAGGATGCACAACCGCAAAACCTTCGACATGGTGCTGAACGAGACCCTGCGAATCGCCCGGGATCTCATGTGGCCCTGCCTCGAAGAGATGGACCGCCACCCGCCGGAACTGGTGGACATGCAGGTCCGGGTGCACCCGGCGGTCAAACCCATCATGCGGGAAGTCGGGCAAGGCGGGTGGATCGGTGCCAGCTTCCCGAGCCAATTCGATGGGGAGCAATTGCCCGTCAGCGTCGCCAGCGCCTGTCGCTTCATCTTTTTTGCGGCCAACTATTCGGCCGGGGTGTACCCGGAACTGACCAGCGGTGCCGCCCGTTTGATCGTATCCTTTGCCTCGCAGGACCTGATCGACACCTACGTTCCCAAAATGCTAGACGGCGCATGGCAGGGCACCATGGCCCTGACCGAGCCGGCCGCCGGAAGTTCCCTTGCCGATATAACGACCACGGCCGTTCCCTCCGGAAACGGGGACTATCGCATCCAGGGGCAGAAAATTTTCATCTCGGCCGGGGACCATGACGGTGTGGAAAACGTGGTGCACCTCATGCTGGCCAAAATCGAAGGCGCCCCTCCCGGCGTGAAGGGCATCTCCCTTTTCGTGGTGCCCAAAAAGCGCCCGGATGCCCGGGGCGGCCTGGTGGACAACGATATCACCGTTTCACAGGTCTACCACAAGCTCGGGTATCGCGGTACCCCCATCGTCGAACTCAGCATCGGCGACAAAGGGGACTGCCACGGCTACCTGGTCGGCGAGCCCCACAAGGGCTTGATCTACATGTTCCAGATGATGAACGAGGCCCGCATCGGCGTGGGATTGGGCGCGGCCGCCATCGCCTCTGCCGCCTATTATGCCGCCCTGGATTACGCCCGGGAACGCCCCCAGGGCCGCAAGCCCGCGGCCAAGGATCCTCTGGCGCCGCCGGTGCCGATCATCGAGCACGCCGACGTCAAGCGCATGCTCCTGTTCCAGCGGGCGGTCTTCGAAGGCGCCCTGTCCCTGCTGCTGCAGTGCAGCGTCTATGCCGACAAGGCCCTGACGGCCGAAGCGCCCGACAAGCCCAAATGGGATCTGCTTCTGGATATCCTGACGCCCATCGCCAAATCCTACCCCTCCGAAATGGGGATTCACGCGGTCAGCCAGGCCCTGCAGTGCTTCGGCGGCTATGGTTATTGTGAAGATTTTCCGGTGGAGCAGTATTACCGGGACATGCGCATCCACCCCATCCACGAAGGCACCACCGGTATCCAGGGCCTCGATCTGCTGGGCCGCAAAGTGCGCATGCAAGACGGCCGGGCCTACACGCTATTCACCGAAGAAGTCGCTGAAACCATCACGGCCTGCCGGGACGACGAAGATCTCGCGGCCCGGGGGCGCCAACTCGAGGAGGCCATGGCCCTGCTCGATCAGGTGACCCGGCATTTGACCGGCAGCATGACAGCACAGGGCCCGGAAGTGTTCCTGGCCGATGCCACCCTCTACCTGGACTTTTTCGGCATCGTCACCATCGCATGGCAGTGGCTTCTGCAGGCCCTGGCGGCCAAACGCGCCCTGGCCGGCAAAACATCGCGTTCGCAAACCAGTTTCTACAAGGGTAAGCTCTACACCTGCGCCTATTTTTTTGGCTATGAACTGCCCAAGATCAAGGGCCTGGCCGTCCGCTTGCAGGACGACGATCCTGTTACCGTGGCAATGAACCCCGACTATTTCAACGATTAACCTTGATGAGGTCGAAAAAAGTCGCATTCCCCATTTCAACGTCATTCCGGCGAAAGCCGGAATCTGTTGATGTCAATATGTTTGAGATTCCGGGTCAAAGCCTGTCCCGGACGCCGATCCGGGATCCGGAATGACAGATAGGACACTTTTTACGATTCCATCAACTTTGGATTAAAAATTTTGCGGTTATCCGAAAAGGCCAAGTCTGGTTAAGTGCAACAGCTTGAACCACGAAGATCACGAAGGGCACGAAGGGTTTCATCTGCTCTGGCCGGTTTTTCTTCGTGCTCTTCGTGCTCTTCGTGGTAAATTCTTGTTGACGGGAGCTTTCCAGAGAACCGTTAAAAATTTTCATGCAATGTTCGGGATAGATTGCGTAGGCGTTCACCGGGAGGAGAAAACACATGCAGGCAAAGGACATCAACACAATCGGAATCGTGGGCGCCGGACTGATGGGGCATGGGATTGCCCAGGTGTTTGCCTTCCACGGGTTTCAGGTAAACATTTATGACGTCGATCCAACGATGCTCCTTGCCGTCCCGGATCGCATCCGGGAAAACGCCGTGGTTTTTGAAGAATTGGGCCTGGTCACGCCGGAAGCAATTGCCGCCGGCCTGAACAACATCACCCTCTGTACGACCCTGCCAGGCCTGACCGATGGCGCTCAGGTCATCATCGAAGCGGTCAGCGAAAAACTGGACCTCAAAATCGCCGTGTTCAGGGAAATCGAATCTTACGCGGCCGAAGACGCCATTTTTTGCAGCAACACCTCCGCCATAAGCATTACCGACATCAGTCAGGGCTTGGATCACCGCGAACGGTTCCTGGGCACGCATTACTGGAACCCGCCCCATGTCCTGCCCTGCGTGGAAGTCATCAAGGGGGAAGCGACGTCGAACGAGGTCTTTGAAACCGTTTGTGAACTGCTTCAATCCGCGGGCAAGGATCCGGTCCGCGTGCTGAAAGACGTGCCCGGTTTTCTGGGCAACCGGCTGCAGCATGCCATGTGGCGCGAAGCCGTCGCCATGGTCGAAATGGGCATCGCCCACCCGGCGGACATCGACAAGGTCGTCAAAAACGGTTTCGGCCTGCGTTGCGCCTTTCTGGGCCCCCTGGAAACCGCCGACCTCGCCGGGATCGATCTGTCCCGGGAGGTGCACGCCTACCTTTTTCCCTTCTTGTCATCGACCACCACGCCGTCGCCGGTCCTGGACACCATGTGCCGGGAGAACAAACTGGGCGCCAAAACCGGCCAGGGCTTTCACGACTGGCCGGAAGCCAAACGCCGGGGCTTCGTGAAGCAACGGGATGAAACCCTGCTGAAAATCCTTTCCATGCGCCGGCCGGATGAAAAAGAGGGCCGTTAAAAAAATCGGGTCTTCTCCCGAATAGTTGGTGCAAATGAGCAATTGGGTCACAGGGTATTACCGATCGGGCATCTCGGGATCATAAGGGTTCCAGGCGTCAAGGGGTCAAGGATCCAAGTGAAATACTAAAAAATTACAAAGAATGGCAAGTGTGGCAAAAAACATATGCGCTTTGTTTGCATCCATATAATGTATCGAAACGTTTTCCCAAATTAGCAGTGGAAATGGGGCCAATCGAGCGAATGCTGAAAGCTCTGATTAAATCTCCAGAAAACAAACCCTTGGCCACTTGAATCCTAGACCCCTTGGACCCTTTCTCCCAACTAATTGGGAGAAGAACCAAAAAATCTAACGTTGCAAGGAACCAGATTTACAATGGATTCGAAAATGAACGACCGATTGAACGCCATACCGGAACACCCCTTCCACCAATTCCTGGGGGTGACGTCCATAACCTCCGACAAGGGCTGCGGGGCCTTGTCCGTTACCTTGACCGAAAATGTCATCAATTCGGCCGGGATACTCCACGGCGGGGCCATCTATGTCCTCTGCGATGTTTGCGCCTACGGCGGCCTTGTCAGCCTGCTGGATGAAAACACCGCAGCCGTAACCCACGACATCCAGATATCCGTCATGCGCTCCGCCCGATTGGGCGATGTGGTGGACTTCCGGTCCGAAGTGGTCAAAATGGGGAAGAGCGTCTGCTTTATCGATGTCAAGGTGACCGTGTCCGGGGAAATTATCGCCTCGGCCCGCGTCATAAAAACGATCCGCAAGGCACGTCAATAGAAACGCTTGGAGCGGTTGCCACGCCTCCAATACTCCAAATGACAGGTGCCAAATGGGTCGTTTTACACCCGACACGATGGGCATAATGTTCACATGATCCATCTGTTGGAAACTTCGCCCTGTCGGGCGCGCAATGAACGCCTTTGATAATTTTCACCCTAAAGATGGAGGCCGGATGATGTCATCGATCAAAGACAAGTATGCCATCGTAGGCGTGGGATACACGCCTCAAGGACGTGTCCCCGGAAGAACATCCCTCAGTTTCCATTTGGAAGCTTCGGCCAATGCCATCAGAGATGCCGGGTTGCGCAAAAACGATATAGACGGCTTCATCTGCTACCGCCACTTCCCCGCCGCCTCTAACGAATACGACCTGACGCCCACGCTTGTGGCCCAGCATCTGGGGATCGCACCGGCATTCATGAGCCAGGACGCCAACTGATCGAGGAGTCACCTGCAGCACGCAGTTGGCGCGCTCGAATCCGGCATATGCCGCTACGTCCTTATCTCCTATGGTCACAACGCTTTCTCGAACGACAGCATGAAACAAATGCTCAACGATCTTTCAGGTGAGGATGCTGTCTTCGGCCATTTTGGCGCCACCGGCGGGTATGCCCTGGCCGCCAGAAGGGCCATGCACGAATTCGGCACCGGACCTGAAACATGGAAAAAGATTGCTGTAGGTCAACGCAAGTGGGCCAACCTCAATCCAAATGCCTTGATGCAAAGCAAGGCATTGACCGAAGCGGATTACGACAACGCCCGGTGGGTGGTCGAGCCGCTGCGCCTGCCGGACAACTGCCTGATTACCGATGGGGGACGGGCCATCATTGTAACGTCGCTTGAACGGGCGCAAGATCTGAGGCAGCCGCCGGCGTTGATCATGGGCATGGGCCAGCACAATCCCTCGACAGCCATTGCCCAGTCCAGTTGGATGGCCGGGCCCACCGGTGCCCGGCAGGCAGGCGAAGCCGCCTTCGCCATGGCGGGCATTACCCTCGATGACGTGGACGCATGCCAAATTTATGACTGTTTTACCTATACCGTGGAGATCACCCTCCAGGACTACGGCTTTTTCAAACCCGGTGAGGGACACGATTGGCTTGCGGGCGGAACGATCGCGCCCGGCGGCAGGATGCCGGTCAACACCTCTGGCGGACAGCTTTCGGAAGCCTACTTCATGGGGCTGACACCGCTTGCCGAGGGCGCCATGCAGATCATGGGCCGGTGCGGGGAACGCCAACTCGGCCCCCAAACACGGACAAAATCCCCCGAAATCATCCTGTGCAGCGACAATGGCGGCATTTTGCAAAGCCATACATGCACCCTGTTAAGGAGGCTGTAATCCATGTCCTACAATAAACCCTTGCCGAAAATAAATGCCGACAACCGCCCCTTCTGGGAGGGGTGTCGCGTGCATGAACTACGGTTTCAGCGGTGCAAGGATTGTGGCCATGTCCGATGGCCGCCGTCTGATCTCTGCCCCGCGTGCCATTCCACGGATAGCGGTTGGTTGATTTCGAAAGGAACCGGCAGGATATACACGTTTGCGGTCTACCATGTTGCGTACCACACGGCCTTTACCACCAACTTGCCTTATGCGGTCGCTGTCGTCGCGCTGGACGAAGGGCCCCGCCTCCTGACCAATATTGTCGACTGCCAAATCGACCAAATAAAATGCGACATGCCGGTGAGCGTGATCTGGGAAGATGTTAACGAAGAGATAACATTACCGAAATTCACGCCATTGGCGTCTGAACCCGTATGATGCGATTCGCAGCCGCGTGAAATCGAAGCGGTATTGATGACACAACCGGCGGTGTCCCTGACCACCGTACTAAAATTTTTCATTTACTCAGTGTTCATCCGCAGCCCATTGAACTTTCCGGTACCCCGGTGCTTTATCGTCCCTGGCCGCAAGCCCGGCCTGCCTGTTTTATTCCCCGGACACAGCCAACCTTTTGGTTTTTCCATAGAAAACCGTGTTTTGTAGACAAATTGAAATGACCGCACGTCTGACGGGTTAACAACGGCTTGTCACCCCGTGCGCACGCCACCAAGGGGTGGGCAGCCTTATGTGGAGTCGGATAAGTTACCGAATTTTTTATGCGTAACATACGAATAAAGATTGGATGGCCTCCCGGAGGGGCTATGAAACATCGCGATCCCGATAAACACTTGACCGATGCTGAAGTGCTGCGGGCCGTCGTCGATCCGTCGGTTTTGGACCCCGCCCGGCAGGCACACCTTGATGCCTGCCGGCATTGCCGACGCCAGGCCGAGGATCTGGCCGCTGATTATCGTCGCCTGGGGCGGATGGCCCGCCAAATGGCACCTGAACCGCGGCGAACCATCAGGATGCCGGAAGACAATGCGCCGTTCGGCCGCCGGTACGTCAGGCCCGCCTTGGCGCTGGGGGTGTTGGGGGGCCTGGTTTTCGCCGTCACCCTCTGGGGGCCCTTCACCCGCATGTCCCAAACGCCCATGCCCATGGTGGCGGAAACGTTTGAAAATGACGATCAACTGATGGAAGCCATCGACATCCTGGTGGAAGACGCCCTGCCGGAAAAATACCGGCAGTTGGCCGCCCTGCCGGGGGATCGCTCCATCGAGGATCTGGACGAATTCATCGACTGGATGGTGCCTTCGCCGGAAGATACGGATGATTGGGATCCGTCCGGCCCGCCGGACCGGGAGAGCCGGCGGGAGCAAGGCACAGCCTGATGAAAAAACGATGCACCTTCAACATGATGAGATTATTTTGCAGAAGACCGGAACGCAGCCATCGGGTGTCCGCCCGGATTTTGGAACCGCTTGCAGGGTTCATGCAGAGAGAGGAATGGTCGTATGACACTTAAACGCGCACTCGGAATCGTGGTGGTTATCGTCACCGTGCTGGCAATGGCGGGGCCGGCAATGGCCCGCGGTGCCTCCAAGTGGCGATGGTGGCAGAGCGACGCGATCATCACCCTGCTGAAGCTTACCCCGGTAGAGATCACGACGCTGGACGACGCCTATATCGAGTCACGCCGCCGTATGCTGGCAATCAGGGGACGGGTGGAGGCGGAGCGTTTTAAACTGGAAGCGCTGCTGGGTCGCCCTGAAATCGATGCGGCCGCCATCCGGGAGCAAAATCGTAAAATGGAGTCCGCCCGTTCCGACCTGGCGGCGGAACGATTCGATTTCCTGCTGAAGTCACGCGAAGTTCTGGGGCACGAGCGCTTCCAGAAACTCACCGAAATTCAACGCCAATGGCGGGAAGAACGCCAGAAACGGCGGGAGCAAAAGCGGCAGGCGCCGGAGAGCCGGAAATAGCCTGAACATTTCATGCGGGTTGAGCATAGCCTTAAATACTTACTATAGACGCGAACATATCATGAAGTTTTCGGGCTAAGCGATTTAGCGCAAAAAAACATCAAAAGCAATTTGCCTCACGCAAAGGCGCCAAGAACGCAAAGAAGGTCAAAACCATAAGGGGTTTTATTTGGCCGCCGGCCAATGCAAGCGTTCCAATTTCTGGATTCATCCGAATCAGAAATTGGAGCAGTCTCTTAAGGAGTTCTTTGCGAGCTTGGCGGCTTGGCGCGAGAAAGGGGTTTATCCGTGTCCACCAGCGTCCATCTGTGTCCCAAAACGGTTTTCCGCCGTTATGCCGTTGCGCGAAGCGCTTAAACCCTCTCTGTGGAAAATCAGTGTCCATCTGTGAAAATCTGTGGCCCATTGAATTTTTAAGGTTTTTGCCGTTGCGCGAAGCGCCATAACATTCGCCCTTAAATCTGTGTCCACCCGTGTACATCTGTGTCCCATTAAGGTTTCCGCCGTTATGCCGTTGCGCGAAGCGCTTAACACTTCTTTTAGGAAATCCGTGCCCGTCAGTGAAGATCTGTGGCCAATTGAATTTCTAAGGTTTTTCGTCTTTTCGCGAAGCGACAAACACGCGCTGTTAAATCTGCGTTTACCCGTGTCCATCCGTGTCCCATTAAAGCTGTTCAGCGCAACCCATAATAGATCTGTGGCCGCACACTGTCCTATGCGGAATTGCGGCTGGCGTTGATATTGCCGTAGAGGGACCGCTCCACCATCTTCGTGTAGAGCGGCGTGTGCGCGGCATCCGTCTCGATTTTCTGCAATGCGTATTGCTGGATGACCAGCAGGGGCAGCACGATGCGCTCCCGAATGGCGATGGATCGCTGCGATACCACTTCCTCTTCCATCAACTCCTGGTACCCTGAAATCAGCAGGACCATTTCTTTGGAAAGCCGGTATTCGTCGAAAAGCATGGTCCAGAATTCACCGTAGGCCTCATCCCCGGCCATATACGCGGTCAATTCGAAGTAACATTTGGACAAGGCCATCATGCTGTTGAGGATCAGGGCCTTGAAAAAGGGCACCTCATCGAACAGGTGCTTCAAGCGATCGGTCTGGCCTTCCGCCACCAGGGCCCGGAGGGCCGTCCCGATGCCGTAGTACCCCGGAACGTTCTGCTTCAACTGGCTCCAGGCCCCCACGAAAGGAATCGCCCGCAGGTCATCGAAATCCAGGCGCTCCTTGTTGCCCCTTCTGGATGGCCGGCTGCCAATATTGGTTTGGCCGTAGAATTTCAGCGTGCTCTTGTTTTCCAGGTAGGGAATGAACATGGGATGGTTTTTAAGATCCGTGTACTTCGCGAAGCTCAACCGGGCCAGCTCCCCGATCACCTGCCGGTCTTCCGGGGAAATCGTATTCTCTTTTTCAAACAACCGCGTGGACAGCCCGGCGGTCAGCAATTGTTCGCAATTGTGCTTGAAATGGGCTTTGGAACCGTACACGCTGGTAATGGTCTGTCCCTGGATGGTGAGCTGGATGGCATGGTTGGCGATCTGTTTGCCGTGGGACGCGTAGAAGCGGTGGGTCTTGCCGCCCCCCCGCGCAGGCGGGCCGCCCCGGCCGTCAAAGAAGATGGCCTGGATACCGTGGTCGTCGCACACCGTAGACAATGCCTCCTTGGTGGTGTAGATGGACCAGTTGGCCTGGAGATACCCGCCGTCCTTGGTGCCGTCCGAGAACCCCAGCATGAGGGTCTGCCGGTTCCGGCGTTGGGCGACATGCGCCCGGTAGGGCGGCAGTTCAAAAAGGGCCTGCATGATGGCGCCGGCGTTCTGCATGCCGTCCATGGACTCGAACAGCGGAATGATGTCCACCGGCACGTCTTCTTGACCCCACCCGCACCACCGCAGCAGACTGAACACGAACAGGACCGCGTAGATATCCTCGGCATGACTGATAATATAGCGGTTGCACCCCTCGCTCCCGTTTTTAGCCTGGATCTGCTTCATGGCGGCAATCGATTGAATCGTGTCCTTGATCAGCGCATCGTCGAACGGGTCGGGGGCCACGGCTATGTCGTCGCGCAGCAGGAGGGCAATCAACTCGGCCTCTTCCAACTCGTCCAGACTTTGGGCGATCAGGTTCTCCTTTTTCAGGATGGCTTCCACGGTTTTCCGGTGGACGTCATGGTTCTGCCGGATATCGAGGGCGGCAAAATGCGTCTTGAAGATGGTGACCTTGTCCATCAGGCTTTCCAGCTCGTCGAGGTAGAGGCTGTTGTAGTGCGCGACAAGAAACGCCCTGATATCCGCGAGGGGAGTCATGATCTCGTCATAGGCGATTGTCCGGGCCGGGTCGAACATGGCCGCGTAAAGCCGGTTTCTCAGCTTCTCGAGGACATCCTCCACCCCCTTGAAGGTCAGTTTCCGGGCCAGCCGCGCCACATCGCCATAATAGCACTTCATCAGGTTCATGCGCAGTTCGTCGGCCACCGCCATGGTGGTTTCCGCGGTCACGAAGGGATTGCCGTCCCGGTCGCCGCCCGGCCAGAAACCCAGCTGCACGATGGCGGGGCAGTCGAAGCAGGTGTCCCGGACCGTCTTTTTCACCGTCCCATAAAGCTCCCCCACGGCCTCGTAGTACACGTGGCGGAACAGGTAGATGATGTTCCGGGCTTCGTCAAAGGGGGTGGGCTTGCGGGCATTGATCAGGGAGGTCAGTCCCAGCTGCTGCAGTTTGAGATCGATCTGGTCGATATCGTTGCGGGCGATCATCGCTTTCAGCCGGCCGATGATATTCAGGACCGACGGCGAGTAGAACTGGGTGGGGTGGGCCGTAAACACCAGCCGGGCGCTGAAGCAGGACAGGTCGTCGGACAGGCGGCAGCTCTTTTCATTGCCGGCCAGCAAGGTGAGGCAGTCCTTGAGCGACAGGTGGTCGTCGAGCGGCACCAGCTGTTCGAAGGCGGCATCTTCGGCGCTGTCGTACAGCACGATCTGCCGTTCCACATACCGGATGACATGGAACATGAAATCGATCTTCTCCTGTTCCGTCTTCAGGCCGGTGTGGACGTCGAAAAAGCTGTCCAGGATCCCGAGGGGCTCTTGTCCCGCGTCAAAGCCCTGTTTGCACACATGCTGCAGCAAAGGAATGAGCATGCCGATGTTGCCGATCCCCCGGAACGGGAGATTCAAAAACAAACTGTTGTAGACATCGAACTTATTCTTGACCGCCTGTTCAAATATTTTCAGCTTGGCGGAATTGTTCATGACGTCCTCTTCGGGGGCAGCGCGTCGGTGATGGAGCCGTCGACCATCTCGGCGGCCAAGGCGAAGGTTTCCGACAGGGTCGGGTGGGCGTGGATGGTTTTGCTGATGTCTTCGGCGTCGGCGCCCATCTCGAGGGCCAGGACCGCTTCGTGGATCAACTCACCGGCGTGCGCACCGCAGATCCCGGCGCCGATGATCCGGCCGGTCTTCTTGTCGAACAGGACCTTGCTGGCACCGGTCGCACTGCCCGAACTCAGCGCCCTGCCGCTGGCGCCCCAGGAAAATTTACCCTTGTCGTAGTCGACGCCCGACGCCTTGGCCTCTTTTTCGGTAAGGCCGATCCAGGCAATCTCCGGGCTGGTGTAGGCGACCGACGGAATGCCGAGCGGGGCAAAGGCCGCTTCGTGACCCGCGATGACTTCGGCGGCCACTTTCCCCTGGTGGGTGGCTTTGTGCGCCAGCATGGGGTCGCCGAGGACGTCGCCGATGGCAAAGATGTGGGGCACCGCGGTGCGCATCTGATCGTCGGCCTCGACAAACCCCTGCTCCGTCAGCCCCACGCCGATTTCTGCGAGCCCCACGTCCTCTGTGTTGGGGCGCCGGCCAATGGCCGTCAGCACGGCATCGAAGGGCTCGGTTTCGGCGATTTTCGGCCCTTCGTAGCTGACCAGGATACCCTGGTCTTCGGCTTCCATCTTCGTGACCCTGGTGCGGGTGTGGATCCGGTGCCGTTTTTTCAGTTTCAGGAACAGCGGCTGGACGAGATCCTTGTCGGCCGGCGGGATCAACTGGTCCAGCATCTCGACGATGGTGATCGTGCTGCCGAGGCCCTCGTACACCTGGGCCATCTCGAGCCCGATGACGCCCCCGCCGATAATCATCAGCCGTTCGGGGATCGTCCGGAGGGCCAGGGCATCGGTGGACGTCCAGATCCGGGGATCGTCCGGGCTTCCGGGCAGGCGCAAGGGCCGTGAGCCCGTGGCGATAACGGCGTGCTTGAAAGCAACCTCAGACACATCGTCCGCACCGGAAACCGCGAGGGTGTTGGCATCGGTAAACCGCCCGGCGCCGGTGATCCGGGTGATCTTGCGGGCTTTGCACAGCTTGTCGAGGCCGCCGGTCAACTGATCGATGACGGCATCTTTCCTGGCCCGGAGCGCATCGATATCGATCGTCGGCGCCGCGTAGGCAATGCCGAAGTCGCCCAGGCCGGCCGCCTCTTCCATCACGCCGGCGCAATGCAGCAGCGTCTTGGAAGGGATACAGCCGACATTGAGGCAGACCCCGCCCAGGCGCGGCTGCTTTTCGATGAGGCATACATTCAGGCCTAAATCGGCGGCGCGAAAAGCGGCCGTGTAGCCGCCGGGGCCGCCGCCGAGAACCGCCAGGTCCACTGCAAGGGTATCGGTCATGGGGCATATCTCCTGGTTGCGAACTGCGGGATCATGGTTTTTCTTCCGATGCGTCCTGGTGCCGGGGCGGTGGTCCGATGCTTCTGACCCGCCCCAGCAGCGACACGCTGCCGGGTTGGTTGTGCCGGCGACAGGCCTCAGAGCAATGTGCGCCTGAGGTCCTCGATGTTGCGGCCCAGCGCCCGGCAGAAGCGCGCCGCCTCGGCGCCGTCGATCACCCGGTGATCGTAGGACAGCGAAAACGGCAGGGTCAGGCGCGGCCGGAAGGCCTCACCGTCCCACACCGGTTTATGGAAACTGCGGGACAGCCCGAGAATGGCCACCTGGGGGCTGGAGATGATGGGGGTAAAGCCGGTGCCGCCGATCCCGCCCAGGCTCGAAATGGTGAAGGTGCCCCCTTTGATGTCGGGGATGGCCAGTTTGCCGGCCCGGGCATTCTCGCTCAAGGTTTTCAGATCGAGGGCCATCTCGCGGATCCCCTTGCGATCGGCATCCTTGACCACGGGCACCACAAGCCCGTTGGGGGTATCGACGGCAATGCCGATGTTGTAGTACTTCTTGAGGATGATCCGCTCGCCGCCGGGCACCAGTGAGCCGTTGAACACCGGAAAGGCCTTCAGGGTGGCCACCACCGCCTTGATGACAAAGACGAGCGGGCTGTATTTGGGCCCGTCGGGTCCGGCCTCGGCGTTCACCTGCCGGCGAAACGTTTCCAGTTCCGTGATGTCCGCTTCGTCGAAGTGGGTGACGTGGGGGATGGTGGTCCAGCTGTGCTGCAGGTGGGGCCCCGATATCTTCTGAATGCGGCCGAGCGCGACCTCTTCCACGGGCCCGTACACGCTGAAGTCTTCCAGCGGCTTTTCCGCCGCCGGCGCCCGGCCGGCAGGTGCCGCCGGGAGCATTGCCTGCTCCACATCCGTTTTGAGGATCCGGCCTTTCGGGCCGCTGCCGCTGACAGTGGCGAGGTCCACACCCCGCTCACGGGCGTAGGCCCGCACCGACGGGGTGGCATGGGAGACCTCCGGGGGGGCCGGCGACGGTTCGCTGTCCTCCGGCGCAGCCGGTTCCGGCGTGTCTTCGGCAGCAGTTTCGGCCGCATCTTCTATCGCGTCATCAGCCGGCTCAGCCGTGTCCGCATCAGCACCCGCCACCTCGATGGTGGCGATGAGGTCGTCGGTCTTCACCGTGTCGCCTTCCGCAAGAAACACTTCCACGAGGGTGCCCGCATAGGGGCTGGGGATGTCCATCACGGCCTTTTCGCTTTCGAGCGCCACGAGGGGGTCTTCTTCCTGCACCGCATCACCGGCGGCCACATACACTTCGGTGACGATAATATCGTCTACGTCGGAAAAATCCGGGATCCGTATTTTTTCAATGGCCATGGGGGCCTCCTTTAAGAGATCGGGGCATGGGGCGCGTCCGGATCGATGCCGTATCGCGCGATCGCCTGGGCGACCGTTTTCCTCTCGATGGCGCCCTGGCGGGCCAGGGCGTCGAGGGCCGCCACGACCACGTGGTGGCGATCCACCTTGAAGAACCGCCGCAGCACCTCCCGCTCGTCGCTGCGGCCGTACCCGTCGGTGCCCAGAATGGTCACCGGATTGGGGATGAGGCGGCGAATCTGCTCGGGGTAGGCGGTGACGTAGTCCGTGCTGATGACCGCCGGCCCGTCCTGCCCGCGCATGGTCTCTTCCACGTAGCTTTGGCGGGGCGGTTGGTCGGGATGCAGCCGGTTCCATTCCTGGGTCCGCAGGCCGTCCCGGTGCAGCTGGTTCACGCCCAGAATGCTCCAGACATTCGCCGCCACGCCGAAATCGCTTTCCAGCAGATCGGCGGCGGCGATCACCTCGCGCAATATAGCGCCGCTGCCCATCAGCTGCACGGCGGCGGGACCTGCGGGGGCCTTGCGAAACAGATACATGCCCTTTTCGATGCCGTCCGCCACTCCCTCGGGCATCTCCGGGTGGACATAGTTTTCGTTGAGCAGCGTGATGTAGTAGAAAATGTCTTCGCCCCGGCCGTACATCCGCTCGATGCCCCGCTGGACCAGGACGGCCACTTCATAGGAAAAGGTCGGGTCGTAGGCCCGGCAGGAGGGATAGGCCGAGGCGAACAGCAGCCCATGCCCGTCCTGGTGCTGGAGCCCCTCGCCGTTGAGGGTGGTGCGCCCCGAGGTGGCGCCCATCAGAAACCCCCGCGTCTTGGCATCGCCGGCCGCCCAGAGCTGGTCCCCGATGCGCTGGAACCCGAAGATCGAGTAGAAGATGTAGAACGGGATCATGGGAACGCCGTAGTTATAATGCGCGGTGCCGGCGGCCATCCAGGACGAGATGGCCCCCGCCTCGGTGATGCCCTCCTCGAGGATCTGCCCTTGCGGGTCTTCGCGGTACCAGGCCACGGCCTCCGAGTCCTGGGGCTCGTAGAGCTGGCCGGTGGGGGCGTAGATGCCCAACTGGCGAAACAAGCCCTCCATGCCGAAGGTGCGCGCCTCGTCGGGAATGATGGGAACGATGTGCCTGGCCACGGCCTTGTTTTTCACCAGCGCCGAGAGCAGCCGCACAAAGGCCATGGTCGTGGAAATCTGTCGTTTCTTGGTGGACGCGAGCAGGCTTTTGAAGTCTTCCAGGGGCGGGGCGTCCAGGGTGGGATGGTCCGTGCGGCGAAAGGGCACCTCCCCGCCCAGCGCCCGCCGGGATTTTTGGATGAAGGCCGCCTCGGGGCTGTCCGCGGCGGGCCGGATAAACGGGAGTTTTTCAAGCTGGCCGTCCTCGAGGGGCACATGAAACCGGTCGCGAAACTGTTTGAGGGATGCCAGGTCCATCTTTTTCACGTTGTGCGCCACCATCACCGATTCGCCGGACTGCCCCATGCCGAAGCCCTTGATGGTCTTGACCAGGATGACCACGGGCTTGTCCCTGACCGCGCAGGCGGCGGTAAAGGCCGCGTACACCTTGCGGGGATCGTGGCCGCCGCGGGTCATCTGCCACAGTTCCTGGTTGGACATGTCGTCCACGAGGGCCGCCAGCTTCGGGTCGTCGCCAAAGACTTTTTCCCTCAGATACTCGGGACCCCGGGCGCGGATGGTCTGGAAATCGCCGTCCACCATCTGACTGAATTTCCTGATCAGGCGGCCGTCGGTGTCCCGGGAGAGAATCGTGTCCCATTCGCTGCCCCACAGCACTTTGATGACGTGCCAGCCGGCACCGTGGAAACGCGCCTCGAGCTCCTGGATGATCTTGCCGTTGCCGCGCACCGGCCCGTCCAGGCGCTGGAGGTTGCAGTTGACCACGAAAATGAGGTTGTCCAGGTGCTCCCGGGAGGCCAGGGACAGGGCCCCGAGGGATTCCGGCTCGTCGGATTCGCCGTCGCCCATGAAAAACCACACCCGCCGGTCCCCCATCGGCTTGAACCCCCGGCGGTCCATGTATTTCATGAAACGGGCCTGGTAGATGGCCGCCATGGGGCCCAGGCCCATGGAAACCGTGGGGAATTCCCAGAAGTCCGGCATCAGCCACGGGTGGGGATAGGACGACAGGCCGCGGCCTTCCACTTCGCGCCGGAAATGATCCAGCTGCTCCTCGCTGAGCCGGCCTTCCACAAAGGCCCGGGCATAGATGCCGGGGGAGCTGTGCCCCTGGAAATAGACCATGTCCGCGCCGTCGGGGGCCGCCGGCCCCCGGAAAAACCAGTTGTAGCCGACCTCGTAGATGGCCGACACCGACGTGTAGGTGGCGATGTGCCCGCCGAGGCTGCGGCCGTCCTTGTTGGCCCGGGCCACCATGGCCATGGCGTTCCAGCGGACATAAGCGGCCACATTGCGCGCCACCAGACTGTCTTCCCCGGGCATTTTGGCTTCATCCTCGGGCGGTATGGTGTTGGTGTAAGGCGTCTGGATGCCCGGCAGGGTGGCGACACCGTTTCGGCGGGCGCGCTCGGTGAGCACGCGCAGCAGGTAATCGGCCTTCTCGGTCCCCTCGTGCCGGATGACGCCATCGAGGGAATCCAGCCAGTCCTGGGTTTCCTGGGGATCGGGATCCGTGAAATATTCACTCATCGCGTACCTCTTTCGTGGGTGCTGTGAATCATTCCAACCACCGTGCGATGGTTTCTTGGGGCCGAGCGGGGAAGATGGCCACGTGAACGGGCGAAGGTCCTGAGCGCGACTTGTGCCGCTCCGAGGCTGGGTCGCGTGATCTACACCCACCGGGCACATGCGTGCCGTTTGTCATGCCTTTCGTGACTGCAAGGAAAGTTAGTTAGCTTTGCGGCGATGTAAAGCGTCGGCCGTCGGGGAGGACGATACCCCACCCCGATCATCGGGACATCCCGGTTACTGGATGCTGGAGCTTCACCCTTATGCGGTTATCCGAAAAGGCCCCGTTTGGTTAAGTACAACCGCTTGAACCATGAAGATCACGAGGGACACGAAGGGATTCATCTGCTCTGGCCGGTTTTTCTTCGTGCGCTTCGTGGTAAATTTTTGTCGACTGGCGCTTTGCAGAGAACCGCTTACCCTTATCTGTGGGTATCCGTGCCCCATCCGCCGTTCCTGGCGAGCTTAGCGGCTTAGCGTGAGAATGCGGTCTATCCCTTTCCATCCGCGTCCATCTGTGTCCCATTAGGGTTTTCGCCGTTCCGCTGTTGCGCGAAGCGCCAAACACTCGCTTTTAAATCTGCGTTTACCCGTGCTCATCCGTGTCCCATTAGGTTTTTCGCCTTTAGCTTCTGGGCGCAAAGAATTCGGTGAGGGGCCTTCGGTCACTTGCCAAGCTCCTGCCGGACCGCAACCCCCAGCTTCTCCAGCGTAACCGGCTTCTTGAGAAATGGGCCGGCACCGAGCCGTTGGGCTTCCAGCACATCTTCCGTCTCGGCAAATCCGCTGACGATAACCGCCTTTTGGCCGGGATGCATCTTGACGATCTGCTCGTAGGTCTCACGGCCGCCCATGCCGGGCGCCATGATCATGTCGAGCAGTACCAGGTCCACCGTTCGGGATTTGAGATGGGCCAGGGCCTCTTCACCGCTGGCAACCGCCCGGGTACGATATCCGAGAACGTCCAGCATCCGGCAGGCAATGTCCCGCTGGCTGGGTTCATCGTCGACCACCAGGATCGACTGGCCGCTGCCGCGATAACTTTCGGCGGCAGGGGCAAGCTCCCTGCCGGGCAAGGCTTCCCGGGTGGCCGGAAAGTAGAGCTCGAAGGCAGTGCCTTTCCGGCTGGTCCGCACATCGATATAGCCCTTGTGGTCCATCATGATGTTCCAGACGACGGCCAGCCCCAGACCGGTGCCGCTGCGGCCCATGACTTTTTTGGTGTAGAAGGGTTCGAAAATCCGCTTGAGATCCTCCGGGGGAATGCCCAGGCCATCGTCCGAAACAGACAGGACCACATATTCACCGAGGGCGACATCGTCATATCCCTGGAGCGGTCGGTCCAGATAGCGGTTCGCGGTCGCGAGGGTGACCTGGCCGCGGCCTTCGATGGACTCCACGGCGTTGGACACGAGGTTCATCAGCGCTTTGCCGATATGGACCGGCGATCCGCTGATGTGGAACAGGTCTCCGGCCAGTTCGGTCCTGACGACCACACCGGGGTGAAGCTGTTTGATATGATCGAATTCAGGGGACCCCAGGTAGGTGTCGAGCAGGTCGTTGATGTTCACGGGCTGCCTGGGCATGGCCACCCCCCTTGCCACGGTCAGCAGGTCCTGGACGATGTCCACCGCTCGCTGGCCGGACTCCTGGATGGTCTCGATGGGCTTTCGCAATCTGCTGTCCGGCGGCAAGTCCAGCAAGAGCAGTTCGGGGTAGCTCACGATGCCGGAGAGGACATTGTTCAGGTCGTGCGCAACCCCCCCGGCCAAAAGTCCCAGGGACTCCATTTTTTTCGATCGGGCGAGCTTTTCTTCACTCTCTCTCAGAGCCTCGGCCGCCCGCTTGCGTTCGGTGATATCCCGGGCGATACCGAGCACGATATCCTCGTCCCCGATCATAATCGGAATGGTACTGACCTCCACCGTGACCAGGGCGCCGTCTTGCCTTCGCAACCGGAATTCATCGGGGCCGGTCGGTTTACCCTCCAGATTTTGCGCCAACAGTTCGAGGGCCTTCGGCACTTCTTCTTTCAGCATCAAATTGACCTCAGGAAAGCTCTTCCCCATCAGGTCCTTCCGCCGATACCCGAGCAGTTCCTCGGCCTTTTTGTTGCCATCGATAAAGCGGCCCTCAAAATCGCTCAAATAGTAGGCTTCCGGGGCATATTCGAATAGCCGCCGGAAACGGTCTTCGCTCTCTTGCAGGGTCCGCTGGTTCCTGGCAAGGGTATCGGCCATATCGTGAAACGCCCTTGTCAGGGTGAGAAGCTCGTCGGGGGCCGCCGCAGGCGTGCTGCGGGCATCGAGATCCCCCCGCGCATATCGACGGGAAAGTCCCACCAGGCTTTCTATAGGGGCGATCAGGGTTTTCTTTGCGATGAGCATGGCGATACAAAGGGCCAGCACGGCCGCGGCGACCAGCAGCAACAAGTTGCGCTTCAGGCTCGCGTCGGCCGGCGCCAGGACATGGGCCTCGGGGATGCCGGTCCAGACATACATATAGGGGGGCTCTTCGGGCGCGAAGCGCACCGGCTCGAACGCAAATATGCGTCGAACGCCGTCGGAGCCGCTGCCCGCAAAGATGCCGGGTGCGCCGGCCCGGCGGGCTTTTTCCCAGGAAGTCTTTTTGATCGGTTGACCGATGGGATTGGTGTCTTTATGAGGCGGATAATAAAAAAGGCGAATTCCCCGGTGGTCCGTCACGGCCACAAAGGATTTTTCCGGCAGATTGGAGATGTCGTAAAAGTTGGCGAAATCGGCCAGCCGGATGGCCGCCGTCAGCACGCCCCTGAGCTGCCTGTCCGGGTCGTAAACCGGATAGGCGAATGCAAAGGCCGGCGTCCCCGTGCCGGTCCGGGACATGATGTATTCGCCCACGGAAAAAGCTTCCCGTTCCATTGCCGCGCGCACATGTTTACGGTCGGATAGATCGGTGATCCGCAGGGATCTGCCGGCGACCTGCACGATGCCTTGCCTGTCCGTCAGGGCGATGTTGAGAAAATCCGGGTGCTGTTCGAGCATCGCCCCCATAATCTCCCGGCACGGCTCCCGATCAAGGCATTGAACCTGCGGCAGGAGAGCCAGGGTCGCCAGCACCTGCCGGACGGAGCGGCTGAATTCCTGCTGGGATTCGGCCATCGAATGGGTCAACAGCAGGGTATCCTGCCGGACGTCTTCGATGGAGCGACGCCGCTCCTCCAGCCCGGAATAGAGAATAATCGCCAGGGCCGGCATGATGGCCAGCAACACGATAATCAGGAGATTCCTGCGAATGGAGCGCAATTGAAACATGGCGATCCCGTGATATGAGGCCAATCCGGTTTAGGACGTCATCTCCGACCTTTCGCTCCTCAAGTCGGCACGGCAGCGTCCGGTTGCAGATTCACAGTAAGCCAGGAATTGCTGACGGTCTGCTCTGCTTTTACAAATGGATTTGCGCTCGTTGCCGCGTGAGGTGATGGGGTAGAGAGCACCGGGATATGTGATGCGCAGTGGACAGGCCATGGCTCAGATTATGAAACGGGACTAGTCCTGTCAAGTAGGTCGGCCTGGCCCCGACGAGTCCTCCAACAGCGAGTCTCACGCCAAGAAGGGCAAAAGCAAACCAAAAAGTTTCACGCAAAGACGCAAAGAGCGCAAAGAAAGGCGTGAATTGCATTTTTCGATTTCTGGTTTTGCCAAATCCAGAAATCGAAATGACTTGCTTCGGCCGAAGGCCAAAAACAACCTATCTTTCTGGTGTCCTTTGCGTTCTTTGCGTCTTGGCGTGAGACACGTGGTTTTCCGGCCAGCGGCCGGGGAACACATGCAACGAAGGTGCTGCTCAACGCCCGATAAAAGCGGCCTCCCGCCGCTCTAAAAACGCGTTCAAGCCCTCCTGCACATCCTCGCTGGGCATAATCCGCATCAAGTCCGGCAGCAGGCGGGCCGCGGCAGCTTTCAGACCGTCTTCCTTTGCACACCGGGCCGAGGCCAGGGTGGCGTAGACCCCCAGTGGCGCCCGGGTCGCCACACGGTGGGCAATCTCCAGGGCGCGGTCAAACTGCCGGCCCGGTTCCACGACGGCCTGGACCAGGCCCAGGCGGTAGGCCTCATCAGCCCCGAATTCGTCTGCCGTAAGGAGGTACCGCATGGCGTTGCCCCACCCGATTTCCTGGCCGAGCCGCAGGGTTGCGCCGCCCACCGGGTAAAGACCGCGTTTGATTTCGATTTGGCCGAAGCGGGTGTTCCCGGCGGCCACCCGGATATCAGCGGCCAGCATCAGCTCGATGCCGATGGTCAGGCAGGTCCCCTGGACCGCCATCACCAGCGGCTTGTTCAAACGGTTGGCGGTGTCGAGCCCCAGGGGATCCACGGCGTCGTCGGGCAGATCGGGAAAGGCGCCCTTACTCAGGGGCTCGGCCCAATGCATCAGATCCAGACCGGCGGTAAAGTGTTCGCCGCGGGCATAGAGGAGACCGCAGCGCAGATGAGGGTCCTTCTCCAGCCGGGCCAATGCCTGGCCCAATTCACCGAACATCAGCGGGTCGACGGCATTGCGCTTTTCCGTCCGATCCAGCCCCACGGTCAACACATGGCCGTCGCTATCCACAACAACGCGTTTCATCCTTCGATTTCTCCTTTATACATGACAGTTTTTACAGATCCATGGCCCGGGCCACGCGCTCGCGGTGGAAACGGGCATCACCGCAAAGCAGTTCGGCCGTCTTAGCCTGACGGAAAAAGAGCTGCAGATCAAACTCTTCCATGAAACCGACCCCACCGACCACCTGGTGGCCCAGCGCCACCAGCTTGCCATAGGCATCGCTTGCCCAGGCCTTGCATATGGCCGCCTGGACGGCACAGGGCAGGCCTTGGGTCATTCGCCAGGCCGCCTGGAAAGTGAGGAATTTCATGGTCTCGGCCAGGGTCAGCATATTCGCGCAGTGGTGTTGAATCGCCTGAAAAGCCCCGATGGGTTTGCCGAACTGTTTGCGGCCCCTGGCATAGGGAATGACAATATCCATGACCCGGTAGGCCCCGCCGCTCATCTCGGCCGACTTCGCCACCGCAGCCTGGAGCAGTATTTTCTCCAGGACCGGCCAGGCCCCGCCTTTTGGCCCCAGCAGATTCGAGGCCGGCACCCGGACATGGTCCAGGACCACCTCGTACTGGCGGTCATGGCCAAGGGTATCCAGCCGTGTAATGGCGATTCCCGGTGATGTGGCGTCCACCATAAACAGGCTGATCCCATCGCCGGCCTCAGCGGTACGGGATGCGCAGATGATACAATCGGCCGCGGCGGCATCGGGAACAAAGAGTTTCGTGCCGGTCAGCACATACGCGCCGTCCTCTTGGACAGCGGCAAGCTGGATGCCTTCGGGGGCATAGGTGCCCGCGGTCTCGAGCCAGGCCAGCGTCAGCTTGAGTTTTCCGTCGGCCACCAGCGGGAGAATCTCTTGCTTCTGTTCCCCGCGGCCGGCTTCCAGGACGGCCGCCCCGCCCATGACAACCGTGGCAAAAAAGGGGCCGGCCAGGCCGTGATATCCCATTTCGTAAAGGACCACCGCCAGGTCCAGCGGGTTGACCCCGGAGCCGCCGTGCGCTTCCGGAATCAAGAGACTCATCCAGCCCAGATCGGCCATGGTGTCCCAGAGTTGCGCGGAAAATCCTTTTTCACTGCGGGCCATCTCCCGTACAACCTCGCTGGTGCATTGGCGGGCCAGGAGCTTGTGGGCGGATTCCTTTAAAATATTTTGTTCCGGACTCAGGTCGAAATTCATCGGATGGGTGCCTCCTTTTCTACTTGGAAGGGAGTTTGAGCCCCCGCAAGGCAATAATATTACGCTGGATCTCGGATGTGCCGGCATAGATGGTCTCCACCACGCTGGTGCGGTAATACCACTCCATCATGCCGGACAGGACCGCCCACTTGGAGCCGTTTTGCAATTGCCCGTAGGGACCCAGGATCGCCATGCCCGTGCGGGTGATCTTCTGGGCCGTTTCCGTGGCGAATACCTTCTGCATGGAGGCTTGGTAATTTGGGGTCTGGCCGCTGTCGATCATGTGGGCCAGGCGGTAATAGAGCAGCCGATCGGCTTCCAATTCGATCTTGAGCTGGGCCAGCTGCTGCCGGATCAAGGGGTCTTTGGATAGCGCCCGACCGTTGACATGGGTCGCTTTGGCATGCGCCACCAGCATATCGAAGATCCGTTCAAAGGCTGCCAGGGGATACATCCGCTCATAATCCAGGGCCGTCATGAGGTACAAAAAACCGCAATTGAGATCCCCCACCAGGTTCTCTTTGGGCACCCGCACATCGTTATAAAACACCTCATTGGTCTGCCAGCCGGCCATGGTCTCCATGGGGCGGACCTCGATCCCCGGGCTTTTTAAATCCACAATCATCATCGACATGCCGTGGTATCGTTTGGCGTCCGGATCCGTGAGGGTGGCCAGCCAGTGGAAATCAGCCAAATGCGCAGAGGTGTTGAAAGATTTCTGGCCGTTGAGGAGAAAATGATCCCCCTTGTCCACGGCCCGGATATCCAGAGCGGAGAGATCCGAACCGGCCTGGGGCTCGGTATAGCCCAGGGCAAACTCGACCTCGCCACGGGCAATGGGCAGCAGCCACTGGTCTTTCATGCCCTCATTGGCAAAGTGCATGATGGTGGGGCCGGCCATGTGGGCCGCCACAAAAACCACCGGTATGCCGGCCCGGGCCATTTCGGCGCGAATCGCGGCATTGAGGACAGCGGAAGCATCGAGTCCCCCCCGGGCGGCGGGCCAATTCGGTGTCAACCAGCCGTTGGCGGCAAATTTTCTGATAAATCGGCGCGCCTCGCTCCCGCCGTAAATATGTCCGAGTCGGTGGGTTTCCTCTAACAGGGCGGGGGTTGTTTCCGTTTCGAGAAAGCTTCGGACGTCCTTTAAAATGGTCTTTTCCGCCGGCGTAAAATCAAAATCCATAATCCCCTCTTCCATCGCAGATGATGTTGGCGTGCGTTATCGGGTGCCATGATGGGTTGAGCGTTGTTCGACGCGCAATCTTTCCCTCAACTCCCGTTTGAGAACTTTCCCCACCAGGCTTTTGGGAATGGCTTCGATAAAACAGATTTTCGACGGCGCCTTGAATTCAGCGGTCCGTGTCTTGACGAAATCGAGCAATTCCTTTTCCGTGGCCTCTGTACCCGGCTTCAAAACGACGAAAGCCACCACTTTTTCACCGTATACCGGGTCGGGCGTGCCCACCACCGCGGCCTCGGCAACCGCGGCATGGGCATAGAAGATCGCTTCCAATTCGCAGGGATAAATGTTTTCACCGGCCCGGATAATCATGTCTTTTTGGCGGTCCACGATGTAAAGATAGCCCTCTTCGTCAAGGTACCCGATATCACCGGTATGCAGCCACCCATCCCGCAGGGCCGCGGCCGTCTCTTCCGGACGGTTCAGGTAGCCCTTCATAACCGCCGGCCCCTTGACGACAATTTCACCGCGCTCTTCAGGCCCAAGCGGCGTTTCGGCTTCGTCAACGATCTTCAGTTCCATGCCCATATAGGCCTTGCCGGCCGACCCCGGGCGAAAAGGCTCGGAAGCCAGAGGGCTGGAGCCCAACCCCGCACACTCGGTACAGCCGTAAATTTCACGGACAAACCCGATGTCGGCCAGCCGGGCAAAGGCCTGGCCCAGCTCCACGGGAAGCGGGGCCGCCCCGGAGACGACGTCCACCAGCGATGTCAGGTCGTAGTCATGGATTTTGGGATGATGGAGCAGCAGGACCAGCATGGTCGGCACAACCGTGATGGTGGTGGCCCGATGGGTCTGGATCAGATGCATGAACGGTTCCGTATCGAACCATGGCATCTGGACGATATAACTGTGTGCCAGGCGCCGGGGCATCAGAAAGGCGGTGTTCATCACGGCCAGCCCGAAAATATGCGCCATGGGCAGGGCATTGACCACGATCTGCCGCTCATAACGCTCCAGTTCGGAGGCGGCCACGGCAGCCCGGGCGGCGTGCACCAGGTTGCGATGGCTCAGGACGACACCCTTTGATTTGCCCGTGGTTCCGGACGTATAGAGCATCAGCGCCGCATCGTCAGGATCGATGGCCGGAAAATGCGGATCAGGGGCATTGGCGAGCATCGGCGCCAGGCCGTATTCCGGAACCGAAGCATTGGGATCGTCCTGGCCGCCGACGATGACGATCCATTTCAAGGTCTTGACTTCCGGGGCAATCGCCCGAATTTTTTCGAAGCTGGCTTCATCCGTCACCACGCCCTGGGCCCGGCAGTCGCCCAATACATGGCGCAATTCATGGGGTGTGAGGGTGAACATCACGGGCACCGCGATCGCACCGGTGCGGAAAATTCCCTGGAAAACCGGAAAAACCACGGGGTTGTTCAGAAGGCACACGGCCGCCACTTCCCCCCGGCCAAGCCCGAGACCGGCGAAACTGCGCCGCAGCCGACAGGACGCGTCCAAAAATTGCAGATTGGTATAATCCTGACCCTCAAAGACCAGTTCCCTTCTTTCACCCAGACGTGCGGCGGATTCTTCCGCCAACGCAGGTAAATTCACAACCGCCTCCTTTCACGCAAAAAATTGGCGATGTTGCCTTTCATCCCGGTTCAATCGATCCACGGCGCCCTGCGGGCGCGCCCGAGATGCCCATTGGCGGCGTTATCAGGCACTTGCGGTACAGGCGTACAGCGGCGTCCCTTATGCCTTGCCAATGAACATCGCGAACGCGTGAAATATCCGGGCTAATGCTCCGGATTCGATGCGGCAAATTCTATTTTCATGGCGGCGATCATGAACGCCTGATTCCGATTTTCCATGGCCAGGGCCTGTTCAAGGGAACCCGCGCATAGATTCTGGTTAATGGCCTCTTTGGTCATTTGAAGGCCCAAAACACTTTTCTCCGTCAGGTTTTGCGCCATCCCGAAAGCCTCGTCCATCAGGCGCTCCCGGGGAACCAGGCGGCTGGCAAAGCCGAGTTGCATCGCCTCTTCGGCGCTCATGAAACCGCCGCTGTAGAGAAATTCGTTGGCCCTGCCCGAACCGATTTGGCGGGGCAGAAAAAAACTGCTGGCCAGGTCGGCCCCCCCGAGGCCGATATTGATATAGGCGGCGTTGAACCGCGTTTCGGGGGTTATCATTCTCAGGTCCGACGCCATGGCAAAGCTGAACCCGGCGCCGGATGCCGCCCCGTGAACGGCGGCAATGACAGGCTGGGGGATGGTGCGCATCCGGTAGTAGAGTCGTGAGGCTCGGCTCTGAAACCGGAAGATCCGTTCGGGCGAGGCTTCGAAAAGGGCGGCGGCCGATTCCTTCATGTCCATGCCCGAGCAAAACCCTTTATCCCCGGCGCCGGTCAGGATCAGCACCCGGATGGTTGGATCCCGCTCCAGGCCGTCAAAAACCTGCTCGAGCTCCTCCACCATGGTCCGGTTCAGGGCATTGATGGTTTCGGGCCGGTTCAAGGTGAGAATGCCGATGTTCTCTTTTTGTTCCCATAGAATCGTTTTGAAATTCATTGCATCTTCTCCAAGCAGGTTGAAAAAAAAGGGGCACCCGTAGGGACCCGAAGTGCGCTCCGGCCCCGGGTCTGTTCCGAACCGCCGCCCGTGCGTATAAAAGCTTGCCCAGGTGATGTGAAACCTCTCAAATTGTGTGCCATGAAAAATATTTGAATAATTCCGAAGTGTTAAGAAATCCGAAACGGCGACATGCCATATTTCGCATTAAATTTGTCATATTTAATTTTTTCGTGATATATATGTCGTATATGACAATTGTTGCGGGAGGTGGCGACCCATGGTCATGGATGAAAACGAATTTTTCCGAGAGGCGACCCTGCGCATCTGCGGATCCATCCAGGTGGAAACGGCGCTGGCCGATTGCTTCAACTATTTAAAACGCTCCATCGATGCCGACGGTATCTATCTGCACTACATCTCCCCCCGGAAAAAAAGCGGTACGGTATTCGCCATGGCCGACCACAGGGGTGGGCGTCGGCTGGATATTCGCTTTTCCCATCCGGACGTCATCTGGCGCTATATTGGAACCGGCCTGAATCTTCCCGAAGAGTTGATTTTAAACCAGGCCGATCAACACCCCCTGGGGAAAGAGATGGCCCGGATTGTCGGTCTGAAAGGGAAACTCTCCGCCATGATTTTGCGTCTTGCCATCGATGGCCAGGAGGTGGGCGTGGTGGGATTCAGTGCGCGGGGATGGCATCGGTTTACCCAAAGGCATCTGGATCTGGTGCGGCTCCTGCAGGCCCCGTTTTCCATTGCCATTTCCAACAGCCGCCGCTACACGGAACTGTTGGAACTGAAAAATCTTCTGACCGACGACAACCGATACCTGCAAAATGAACTGCGCTTTCAAAAAAACGAAGAAATTGTGGGCGCGGACAACGGCCTCAGCCACGTCATGCAGCAGGTGTACCAGGTTGCCCGGCGGGAAAGCCCGGTGCTGTTGCTCGGGGAAACCGGTGCGGGCAAGGAGGTGATCGCCAATGCCGTGCACAATTATTCCAGGCGAAGCACGGGCCCGTTTATCAAAGTCAATTGCGGCGCGATTCCCGAAGCCCTTATCGACAGCGAACTCTTCGGCCATGTCAAGGGGGCCTTCACCGGGGCCCTCGAAAAAAGGCGCGGGCGCTTTGAAAGGTCGCACAAGGGGACCATTTTTTTGGATGAGATCGGAGAACTTCCGGCCGCCGCCCAGCTTCGGCTTCTGCGCGTCCTGCAGGAAAAAGAGTTCGAGCCGGTGGGCGGGACAGAGAGCATCCGGGTGGATATCCGGGTCGTGGCGGCCACCAACCGTAATCTGGAAGCGCTGGTGCGCAAGAAGCGTTTTCGCAAGGATCTTTACTTCCGGCTTCAGGTCTTTCCCATTGCGATCCCGCCCCTGAGAAAGCGAAAGGGCGATATTCCGGCGCTGGTCAATTATTTCATGCAGAAGAAATACCGCAAAATGGGATTTGAAAATTTCCCGGAACTGGCCATTGGGGCCCTGAAAAGGTTAACCGCCTACCATTGGCCCGGTAACGTCCGGGAACTGGAGAACACCATCGAACGCGCGATGATCATCCATCGGGATGCGCCGCTGCGATTTGACGACCTGGGCGCCCTGCAGCTGGAAAATTTTCCGCAAGAAAATTCGTCCCCCGACGGTGCTTCCCTGCGCATGGATGATCTCCTGACCCGTCACATCCAGAAGGTGCTTGCCCTCACCCGGGGCAAAATCAGCGGTCCCGGTGGGGCGGCCGAAAAACTGGGCGTCCATCCGGCCACGCTGCGCCACCGCATGCGAAAGCTGGGCATCGCTTTTGGCCGGGGTGCACACTATGGATAAACCGCTGTAGTGCGGTTGCCGACAGGATACTTTCGAGGATTTAAACGATTGCCCCCTAAATTTATATTTTCTCCATATTTATGGGACAAGGCCGGCATTCCTTACGCAAAGCCGCTCAGCTCGCAAAAAAAGCTTTAACGGCAATATGCAGCCACAGATTTGCACTGATATGCACTGATTTGCACTACCAATGTTAGTCGCTTCGCGAGACGGCATAACGGCGGAAAACCTATTGGGACACTGATGAACACGGATGAACACAGATTGAATTCAAAAAAACAGGACAAGTTTTTTTCCGGCCGGCGGCCGGGGCATTCTGTTGCGCGCGACCGCTCCTCCGGGTGGTTTATACCTGTGTGAATCTGTGGCGATCTGTGGCGGAAAAAATCAGTTACCCTGTTCCGTGCAGGCACCTGCGGTTATCAGGGCAAGGATGATGGAGGGCACAAAAAAAGGAAGCCAGGGGGCAAACCAATCAAAGCTCCAAGAGTTTTTTCGCCAGGCTGTGCAGCCCGTCATTAGCGAGGGCTACCACCTTCTTTTTGACCGTCCGTGAATAATATTCTTTCTCGGTCTTGGTCAGGGGGAGACCTCCCAGCTTCTTCCTGAACAACTCCTTCTGCTTGGGCGAAAACACCTGGGACAAGGCGTACTCCAGAGAGAATTCCGCATGTTTTTCCTTGCGTCGCTTGTCCGTTTCCGCCTTTTTCTCGAAATAGAGCTCGAAAAGCCCTTTGACGCGTTCTGAATCGAGTACGGCATCATCCCATTGGACAGCATGGTCTCGGACCAAATCCATTTTCCAGGTCCGAACCAAATCCTTCTCCTGTTCGGAAAAGCTTTTTTTAAGCGTGTTCCACCAAGTGAATGACAAGTGATAAAGCGAGAACAAGGCCCCGGAAAAGAGCATCAGGCGGCGGAAATGATGTTTCTGCCATTGGTTATCCAAGTGCTGCTCGACCAGGTCCGGTGCAAACTGATAGGTATCCGCGGCGTTGGCCAACAGCACCGGAAAGCCCTCCCATAGGCGTGTATCGTCGCTTTTGACGACCTCGGCCAGGGTCTCGTTGACATCCAGTTGTTCGGCGGGCTCGAACATCGGGAAACCGAGCTTCGACAAACTGCTCAAAAGCTTGTGGTCAGCCATAGAGACCCCTTTCTTTCAATAAACCCATGTAATAATTGATGGCCGTACCGCCGCAAGCGATCAGGTGAACCTTGCGCTTGAGGAATCAGTTATAATCACCAAGAATATCAAGCAGCCTGTTTTTATTTAGTCTGTAATCCACAAGAACCTATATGTACAATTTATTGTATGTATTCAAACAATTTTTTGTATCTATTTATTCAATTAAAGATATTGATTGTCAACCGAACATGCCCACCTCTTCCTGCGCCCGGCAGCGATTCAACCTTTTCCGCATTTCCTCGATGGCCAAGTCTTTTTCACGTACGCTGTATTCAAAAGTTGAGTTTCTACCAAAAAACGGTAGAATAGAGCTAATGCTCATATCTACCTTTTCGGTACCTAAATATGAGCTTTTCAAATGTCGGCTACTCTCCATAGGAGCGCAGGCCAATAAAAATCTGTGCGCATGGACTTTAGACCAATTGAATATTTTTTTGGGAAACAGCTAAAATTAAATTTTGATCAGAACTTTTTTGTTCGCATACAGAAAATAAATGTTTTCACCACCATCAAACCATAAAACATCGCAAATCAATAATTTAATTATAATTCAAGCACTTAAAATCCAACCACCCCTTTTGGCATACCAGATGCAAATACTGTTGGGCAAACACAAGGAGGTAGCCATGATAAGCTCTTTGCCCAAACAGTATAAACTGCCCTCTCTTACTAACCACTCCCTACGCCGGATGGCCCAAAGAGGGATCGCCATACCCGACATTCAGGCAGTAATGGCATACGGTCGGAAGTGCCGAGTAAGAAAAGCCAAGGTACACGTCATCGGGAAAAAAGAGGTCCGCCAAGCCGAAAAACGCGGCGTTGACCTCCGGGACTATGAAGGCGTCCATGTGATCTGCAGTCCAGAAGGCGTCGTGATGACGGTCTATCGCAATCAGAACCTCAACATTCGCGAAAAATGCTCCCGCCGGTCCCGGCGGGTATAACTTGAACTATTCGATTAAAGGGAAAAGGCCAATGACCACTCGCACATTGAAATCTTTCACTGCCGCAATGGCTCGTCCCCTCCCGGTTCTCATTCTCGCCGATACCAGCGGCAGCATGAGCGTTGACGGAAAAATCGAAGCCCTGAACACTGCACTGGCTGACATGATTGACACTTTTGCCGAAGAGGACGAGGGCAAGGCCGAAATCCACGTAGGTATCATCACATTCGGCAGCGCGGCCCAGATTCACCAAGATCCAATTTCAGCTTCGAAACTGGATTTTCAGCCGCTTTCTGCCAACGGCATGACCCCCATGGGCGGCGCCTTCGATCTGGTAAGGGAACTTATTGAGGACCATGATAAAATATCCGGACGCGCTTATACTCCCGCTATCGTCCTGGTTTCCGACGGTCAACCCAACGACATGTGGGAACCAGCCCTCGATCGGTTATTAAAATCCGAACGTGCCCTCAAAGCCCAGCGATTTGCTTTGGGTATCGGAGAAGATGCCGATGCTGATGTGCTTAGACGATTTCTGGACAATCCCGAAGGCCGTGTCTACGGCGCCTCTGACGCTCGTCAGATCAAGATGTTCTTCAAAGCAGTAACGATGAGCATGTGCTCACGTTCCCGCAGCATGAATCCTAATGCTACGATGGCGAACGATTTCTTACTGTCCGACCTTGATGGAATGGAACTGCTGTAACCGAGGCGATGATGAACGTTTTCGGAACCTCGGTACAGGGCCCCGCCCACAAGGCTGAGGGCCTACCCAACCAGGACGCCTGGCTTCACGCCCACGTCGGTAACATGAGGGTGGTCGTGGTGAGCGATGGGATGGGCTCCCGTCCCTTTGCCCGCGAAGGGGCAATGGCTGCCTGCCGGGCCACTGTCGACGCCCTGAGGCAGTGGCGGCGCAATCCTGCGGCGCCGCCAGAGATTCTTGTCTCGATGATCCATCTATTCTGGCGGGCTCGGGTCGCCCCCCTACCCCCCGCGGAATGCGCTTGCACCTGCTTGTTTGCCGCTGCAGATCAAAACGGCATGGGGATTGTGGGGCAGCTTGGCGATGGTCTTGTCCTCATCCGCAACGACACAGGCGTTCGTTCGCTCCAAAATCGCGACCCAAACCATTTTAGCAACCAGACCGAAGGGTTGGGGGTCTCCAGAAATATCACCGCCTGGTCCACAGCCCCCTTAAACACAGACATTCGAGCAGTCGTGCTGAGCACCGACGGTGTAGCCGACGACCTCTTGCCGGAGCGATTTGAGGACTTCGTCAACTGGCTGGAAAAGGATATCGGGCTGCAAGCCCCGCAGCGTCGGTGGCGGGCACTGGCCACCGCACTGCGCCGCTGGCCAACCCCGCGGCATATAGACGATAAAACCATCGCTGTTTTGCAGTTCTCAAGGAGGAATAAATGACTATCAACTCCCCTGATGCAGTCGTGGATGTCGACGGTGTTCACTACCCCCTCGACCGCCTCCTGGGCCAAGGCGGTCAAGGCGCCGTCTACGCCGTCCGCGGCAAGGATCTGGCTGTAAAACTTTTGGGAGTCCGCCAACCTTCCGCCCGCGAACGAGTCCGTGAAAATATCGCGCGCCTTCGCCGACTGCCTCTTCAGCGACTCAAGGTGGCCCGCCCCCTGCGAGCTCTGGCCGAACCCTTTGTGGGATATGTGATGGAGCTGATGACCGGGATGGTTCCATTGAAAACACTGGTGAACGTCCCTAGGGATCTGGAGGGAGACTTCTCCTCCTGGTACTTGAAAACGGGCAGCCTGAAACGTCGCCTTAGACTCCTTGCCCGTACAGCGGAACTTTTCCGGGACCTCCACGCCGCCGGCCTCACATACGGGGATGCCTCCCCGGGGAACATCTTTATGTCCGAAACCCAGGAATCCAATGAGGTTTGGCTCATCGATTGCGACAACGTTTACCAAGGGGTCAGCCCCCGGGCCGTCTACACGCCAGGCTATGCCGCGCCCGAACTGTTCCGCGGTCACCCGGGTGCCGACTCCCTAACCGACGCATGGTCTCTTGCCACCATCGTTTTCGAAACCCTTTGCGTAACCCATCCATTTATCGGGGAGTTGGTTCACAACAGCGAACCGGAAAACGAGGAAAAGGCCTTTCGCGGGGAACTGCCCTGGATCGGCGACACAAACGACAACAGCAACGCACCAATACACGGCCTTCCAATGGAGATGGTTTTAACCCCACCGCTTCAAAGCTATGCTGGGAGATGCTTCGCAGATAGCCGTCTGGAAAGGCAAAACCGCCCCTCGGCCGGCGCATGGGCCGATAGTCTTCACCAGGCCGCAGATCAAACCCTGGTCTGCCCAGCATGCAACAGCAGCTATTACTTTACCTGTGCCAAGTGCCCCTGGTGCGACGAACCGCGCCCCTCATTTGCAATCATCACCTTTTACCATCGGGACACTTCACTGACTGACGACTCCAGAACCCCTTACCAGGTCGTCTGCAACCAGCCCGGCAAGCCTTCCGCGGTAGCACGAACAATGGTCCAGCACGATCGTTGGACCAAGCTCGCTGATCGACATCTGAAGGGAACTTGCTCGGATACGATCAGGATCAGTGCCTGCCTGAAAGGCCACACTCTTGTCCTCAAGGGGACTGAAGCCTCTGCAACGCGTCTGGCCCACCGCCGGGATGGCAAATCTGTTCCGCTCGACGGACGTACAGAACGCGTCGCCCTTCAAAAAGGCAAATCCTGGTGGTGGCTCGTACCCGAAACCCCCTTGGACATCCACCGCGTGGCCACCTTCACGCTTTACAAAGGAGCGGCATCATGAAGATTTCCCGTCTCCAGCATGGTAATCCGACGACAATCAAAATCACCATTGAGTCAAACATGCTGCTCAAATCCGCCGATGTGGAAAAGGAAGTTCGCCTCGTTTTTCCCGAGACCACGGATGAGACGCTGTTGTTCGTCGGTCAGGACAAGGGTCTCGCCATATACCCTGAAGGCGACCAAGCACGTCGGAGGCTCTCATTCCTCCGGCGGACCGACCCGCCACGACTTTGCTGGATTGCCGCCATCAATGGCAGCGTTGTGGCCATTAACATTCACGAGTTCCGCGTCGGCCCCTTTTGGCCGGAAACCGTTTCGTTTGGGGTCGACGAATTGGCCGTCGAACGCGTATGCAAGCTTGCAAACCGAAAAATGGACACAACAGAAGCCTGCCGATGGTTGTCTGAAAAGGTTTTCCTGCCCCCATCAACAAAAGACACTTTTCCACGGGCCATCGCTACAGGTTCGCCTGGCACCGACAGTCGATTCCGTCTGCTCGGTAATCGCGTTAGGGTCGATATTGTGCCCCGAGAAGACACTCTAAGGGTTGAGGGAGTGGGCAGGCTTAACGGCAAAGCGCAAGGATTCCACCCGCCCGAGTTTCTCATGGAAGCGGACATGAAGTTCGAGGATGCCACAGTTGCCGGCAAGATGCGTCGCACCATCAGTGCCCAGATCACACAAATCGTAAAAGAAACCAACAGCTATTTAGCCCTCTGGATGAAATACCAGGATCTTGAGCGTGACAGCATCGTCCGCCGCGCCAGGGAACTGGGATGGCTTACCTACCAAACATTCGAGATTCGCCCTAACGGCCTGTGGCGTTTTACCGTACCCCATCTCAAGGCGCTCCAAGAATTCCGCTCTAAACTCGGAGACTGGGAAAACTTGACACTGGAGGCGGAGAGAAATCCACCCCCAGAATTGATAGGGGAAAGCGCTCCGTCAGAAGCGTCCGAAAACCCGATACGGTTTCGTACAGCGGTTGGAACCCTTGAGGATATACACTTTGAAAACCGGGAACTCCTCCTCCGTCCGTTGGACGATGACAGCGATATCCTCCCTCCTAAAAGGGGGGTGCTGTTTAGCGCTTTGCACGGGGACAGGTCACGCTTGTCCCGTCGTGAAAACGCCGTCAAACGTATCCAGTCCGCGGACGCCCGGCTTCCTCAGTTGGGGCTTATCATAGAGGGCCGTCCGGCGCCGGCTCAGCGCAGAGCCAAGGTTCCCGCCTTTACCCCCAAAATTCGGTCAATTTTCGATCACGAACCCACACCCGCTCAGCGTCAAGCGATCCATATCGCCCTGAACACCCCTGATATTGCAGTAATCCAGGGTCCACCTGGAACCGGCAAGACAAAGGTGATCACGGCCATCCAGGCGGGACTCGCTGATCTTGCTTCCGACAACCCAGGTGTCGGGGGGCGAACGCTGCTCACCAGCTTTCAACATGACGCCGTAGACAACGCGGCGGACAAAACCCGCGTTTACGGCCTCCCTCCCATGCGCTTCGGAGGGCGCCGGGGCACAACAACTACCGAAGACCGTCTCCAACGCTGGGCCCTTGACACCCGCGAGTACATTCAAGCCAAGCTTTCGGAGATGCCGGAAGAACGGCCGCTGCGCGAATATCGCAAGTACCGGGATAGAGTCGCCGGATACGCCGCCGGCATATACTCTGAGGAAGAGGCACGCGCGCTTGTGAATGACCTTGTCGATTTGCCGGTCGGGACACTTCCGACCCCCCTATGGGAACGCCTCAGAGCACTTCGACGGCCAGCAGGGGCCGTTCCACACAATGGCGACAGCTTGGACCACGAACTGATGCTCAAGTGCGCCAAAGGCCTCCGTACAACCCAGACAGCATTCGCCGATGACGGTCCGCGCAAAGCGCATCAGGCACTTCGTCGACTCACCCCTCTTCTCTCAGATGAGGACCGCAACCTGCTCGAGGCTGCCGCCGATGTCTCTCCAGGTGGATCCTTCGATCGCCTTGAGGATCTCGAGCGTATGAAAGCGGTTCTGCTCGACCGCTTGATTCCAGCAGAGGTCCCCGGTGAAAGACGCCGAACCGATCCGGACACGCTCTCGGCCCTGAACGCTGCCGTCGAGGCCCTCCATACACGCCTTCAAGGCAGTTTCGGCAGCGTGCCCGACGTACTTGCCGAGTACGCCGAAGCCCTCTCCAATGACCCTGTCGGTACGGCACGGATGCTCAAACAGTATGCCGCAGTCTATGCGTCCACCTGCCAGCAGTCAGTAGGATATCACATGATTGATGCCAAAGGAGGTGAGATCGGCAGCACGGAATTTGACAACATAATTGTCGACGAGGCCGCCCGTGCCAACCCCTTGGATCTTTTCATCCCCATGTCCCTGGCCGGTCGCCGCATCATCCTCGTGGGTGACCAGCGCCAGTTACCGCACCTTCTTGAGCCTGACGTGGAGCGGGTTCTCTCACAAAGCGCAGATGCCGCTTCACGAAAGGCCATGCGCGAGAGTCTTTTTCAGAAGCTCTTTGATGAGCTGCAGGGACAGGAAAATAGGGACGGCATTCCCCGCGTAATTACCCTCGACAGCCAGTTCCGGATGCATCCCACCCTTGGCCAGTTCGTCAGTGATGTCTTCTATCGAGACGAAGGCGGTTTTAAATCACCCCGTCCTGCTGAGGAATTTCGGCACCAACTCCCCGGCTATCTCCGCGGGAACCATCCTGTGTGCGCCGCTTGGAAGGATATTCCCCTCAACAAGGGCAGGGAACACTCCGGGCGAAGCAAGTCGCGCCCTGCCGAGGCACGTTGGATTGCCGGAGAGGTCCACCGCCTCCTAAATGGTCTCGACACCGGTCTGAGCATCGGCGTCATCACCTTTTATCGCGCCCAGGTGGACTGCCTGCTCAAGGCCCTTGAGGATAAAGGAATCGCCGGTATAAACCCGGACACAGAAGCTCTCGACATTCTACCACGTTTTCGCACGCTCGTTCGGGAGGACGGCGGAAGAGAGGAACGTCTCCGGGTCGGTACCGTGGATGCTTTCCAGGGCAAGGAGTTCGATGTGGTGTTCCTCTCAGTGACGCGCGCAAACGATTTCAAAACGGATACAGAACTGGATATCATACGAAAATTCGGCCACCTTAGGCTACCCAACCGCCTTTGTGTCGCCATGAGCCGCCAGAAGCGGCTCCTTGTGGCGGTTGGCGACAGAGCCATGTTTACCTCAGCGTCAGGAAGGGAAGAGGTCCCCGGCCTGTATAGATTCATAGAACTGTGTGGAGGAAACGATGGACTTTATACCTGATCGCGTATTGGACTTCCACCCCTCGCTTCATCGCAGGGGGCTGCGTTGGAAGCAAAGAAACTTCCTTCTCTGGCCGGTGCGGGCATGGCAGGTGGTCACCCCCGCACCCTACGACCGGCAGTTCAATATACTTCAGCGCGCGGTCCTGCGTTTCCATATCGCCGGCATTCGTCAGCATCAGCAGGCCGGGGAGCTTCTTGGTATCGATCCTGATCTTATAGGGATTGTCGGCCAGGAACTCACTGAGATGGGGATGCTCGAAAAGGACGGCCAAGTCACGGAACGCGGTCACCAACTCCTAACTGACGCGGAATTCTCACCAGAAGAAATGCGAGTCGGCTGGGTTTTTCAGGACACCTGGACTGGAGAACTCCTGCCTCGCTTTGTAATAAACCTCATGAACGCCGAGGTGGAAGCTGACGATGAGGGACGGCCCTGGGTTCAGCTGGGAACAAAAGGCAATCCCAAGCCGAAACGGGCAACCATAGTCCGTAGAGGAAGTGCACCACCCGTTATGCCGAAACCTGCAGAAATTTTGGCGGCTGTAAGACGGCATAGAAAGCACGTCCGTCGTATCCGTCAGGCCGAGCAAGAACTCGAAGCGTTGTCTTCGTCGGTTGTGCACCAAATTTCCTTCATTCATGAACAGCCCGAGGATTACCATCTTCTTACCTTCGTTTATGTTCCTGATGAGATGGAGATGACGGAAGAGCCTTGGTATGTCGCAGACCCCTTCGGCTTCGGCGCGTCCACGACCCTTCGTTCGCAGTTGGAAAAAATTCGATCCTCGGCAGGAGGTGGTTTTCGGGACCTTTTGGACAGGATCACCGGCGAAGCCATGGAAGGCCACCGGCAGGAATGGCTTAGGATGCAGGAGCTTCTAAGGGACCAAGCCAGGGAGGAGCTTAGTCGTTGCATGCCCCGCAGCACACTCGCCGGAGAGAATACCGTGCGCGATCGCCTGGAGCTGGCGGTTATGGATCGCATACGCCTGGAACAGGAATACGCTGACGGCCGCGACATCCGCTTCCAACTTGACGGGGTCTATCTGAAGGTACGTCAAGCCCTTGAACAGGCTATGCGGATTTTGCGTGCTCAGCATGCACCGGGAAACGCCTGGAAAAAGCTTTATGCCGGAAACAAATGGCTTCCCAAAGACACGACCCGACGCGTCATTGGAGCCTGTGCAGAAGCTGCCGGATTCCATCCCCCGATTCCGGAAGCCATCGTAAATGCCAAACCTGGTACGGTGAAAGCCGCCTGTTTACGCCCAAGCCTTTCCAATTTACGCCCCTTATGCGCCACTTTTCTTTTAGCCGCAGCGGACGACGAGCATCATCCGCTGCAACGCCTGGCGAAATTCTCACCGGCTTGGATTCGCGACCTTGACGCTATCGCAAATGCCGCAGGAGATGAGATCCATGGAGGCGATAGCCAGCACACCCTGGCAGATCTCCAAAAGGATGTCGAAACGGCTACTCGCCTTTGCCGGGAACTGTTGGACGCCGTTCCATCTGAATAACCTGAGCTCATTAATTTTAAATAAACCGTTCTCCAAGACTCATCAGTAAGGACGATCATGGCAAAAAAAAAGAAAAAACACGGCAAGAAAAATGGCAACAACCTATCGGCAGCAGCCTCCCCTTCGGCAGGCAAAACAGTGACTTCCTCAGGAAGAACCTTGAATCGAACAACTCCCCACGAAATCCCTATCGACCGCCTCGAGTCTGACGCATCAAGCGCCGGTATCAACTTGCCAAACCCTGATGCGATAGAAACGCCGGGGGAGGATGAGAAACATCTCCGGCGTCGCCTTCAGGTGCTGATAACCGCCTATACGCAGGAAAAGGAATGTCTTGATGCTGAGGAAACAGCACTGAAGGCACTCCGGAGCGAATTGGAGGAGTCCAAAACTCATCTCGATCTTGAATTGGAGCAGTTTGCTAAAGATCGCGATACACTCGAAACGCGTCGGAAGGAACTGACTGATCGTGAAGAATCGATCACGGCACGGGAAACCGATGCAGATTCAGGCTTTGTTGAGCGCCGTGAAAATATGCTGAAAAAACTAAAGGACGTCCACCAGAAGCTGCTGGACCGCAACCATAAATTGCTGGAAAAATCCGCAGAGCGCGAACAGGCCCACTTGGAACAGCTCGATAACCAGTTGGAGCAATTTCGTCAAAACCTTGCTGATCGCCGCAAGCAGCTTGAGGATGAGTTTGCGCGGCGGGAAACACAAATCATGGATTGCGAAAACCAACTTCGGGAAAAGCAGCTGACCCTGGAAAAGCGCGAGCGTGAAGCCGCTTGGGCCATGGAGGACGCGGAAGAGCTCAAAAAGGAAGTCGAAACGCACATTCGCGACCGTGTTGCCAAACAGGTCGCAGATATGGAAGAAGACCTGGCAGCTTCAAACCGGGACAAGAAGGCCCTGCGGGAACGCCTTTCTAACCTTGAAGCATCGCTTGCTGAACAGGAAGCTGCCGCCCGCCTCATGGAGCACAAGAGTCCTAAGGAAGTAGAGCGGGAAATCAACGGGCTACGCAGCCAAATCAAGAGGCTCGAGGCGGAGCTTGCCGAAAGACCCACACCGGCGGAAACCGAGGAATTGCTGCAACTGAGAAGCGACAAATCTGAATGGGAAAGGGATCGGTCAAAACTGCTCAATGAAAACGGTCGGCTGAAATCCCGGTTGGAGCGACTCCATATCGAAGTCGATTCCCAGGAAATCCTGCAGGAACGGAACCGAGCCCTCGAACAAAACCAAAACCTTTTGAAAACCGCCCTCGACGATCTCCAACATGATCTCGAGGAACGTCTCGACAAACATCGCGATCGAACGGTATTCCCCCAGTTCGTTAAAATGGACGAGGACCAGGCTCTCAACACGCAGCAATCACATCTTTATCGACCCCAGGACGGCTCGAAACTGGATCTCGCGGATTTTGTAGAGGATCTCCGGCATCGAATCGGCCTGGATCCTAAGGGCGAGCGACCCGAACTTTATTACCGGCAAGAAGATATCCGCGCCTTTCTTGGCGGTTTGGCCATGAGCCGGATGCACCTTCTACAGGGAATCAGTGGCATCGGCAAGAGCAGCCTTCCGCGCGCTTTCGCCGCCGCTGTAGGCGGATTCTGTGAAACGGTTTCCGTTCAGGCCGGGTGGCGAGACCGCAACGATCTATTCGGCTATCACAACGCCTTCGAAAAGCGCTACCACGAATCTTCCTTCGTTCAGGCCCTTTATAAAGCCCAACTTCCCCAATGGCGCGACCGTTTCGCCATAATCCTGCTGGACGAGATGAACCTATCCCATCCCGAGCAGTACGCTGCTGACCTGCTCGACGTATTGGAACGCGACAAGCTTGCAGATCGACGATTCGAACTGATGCCCTTCTGCCCAAACGGCCAGGCGCCTTCGGGGCTACCGGCAGGCCGTTTTCTCCCCCTACCTGACAATGTCTGGTTCGTCGGCACAGCGAACCACGATGAAACCACAAAGGATTTTGCCGACAAGACCTATGATCGTTCATTTGTTCTCGAACTGCCTGGCCGTCCAGTTGCCTTTGACCTTGAGGATCGGCCTCCACGCGAACCTGTTGCGTATAAGGCCTTGTTGGATGCCTTCGAAAAATCCTTTGAGGAACACGCCGATGCGGCTGAAAACGCCCTTCACTGGATGGAGGATTACCTCAGGGATACCATGGGCGATAGGTTCGGGATCGGTTGGGGTGGTCGACTTGAAAAACAGATCAAACAATTCGTCCCCGTCGTTCTTTCCAGCGGCGGAAGCCTCGGAGAAGCTTTGGACCAAATGGTCACATCCCGCATCATCCGTAAAATAGACGGCCGACACGATATCCTTGAAGAAGATCTCGATACCCTGAAAGAAACTCTGGAGGAGAGCTGGCCTGATACAAATCGCGGTGCTGACGCTGCTTTAAACTTTATTGAAGAACAGCAGCGCCACCTGTAGGAGACTGTTTTATGGATTGGATCGATACCCTCACAGGCGAGCACCGTGATCGGCCTGGAATGCCCATTATTCCCGGCCAATGGCGTTACGACAGTGATATCAGCATCCCCCTTCGCGGCACTCACATCAATCGGGGGAACTTGCTAATACCGGATTCCGATGGTCGTTTCAGTTCTCCCAAATTAGGCATGTTGCGCGCAGACACGCGCCTTCTGCTTGACGAGGACGCCGCGCACACTATTCGTCAAATGGGACGAGGAATTCGAACCATCGAGGGATTTCTTTGGGAAAGCTGGATCCATACCTCCCCCTTATCACTCACCATCGACGAAGCACTGGTCGAAACACAATTGGAGCAAGACATCAGGTCCGGCATCGATTATCTGGAGGCTGCCTGCCAGCGGCCCCGCACGCACCTCAAAACCGAGGAAGAACGACTCATCGTTTCCAGGTGCAAAAGGCCCTCCCCCCGTGCATCCGCGATTCTGGCGGCACGGTCCGAAGACTGGGAACGCCGCACCCTATGGGGGGTCCGGCCAAAGCGGGTCTTGAGCCTGATCAATGACGAATTCTACGGCATCTATGAAAACCAGGTGGCCGTAACGCTTGTGGACCACCTCGACCTGTTCTTGTTGCGTCGAATCAAAGCCGTACGGCGTGTGGTCGAGCTGTTTCGATGTCGCCAAGACTACCAGGAGGTGCTCGAAAACAGTGCTAATTACCGACGCGCCCAACGTGTGCTGCAACTCTGGGGTGATGCCCAGGAGGAATCTGGCAGCCTCAGCGGGGCGAAAGATTTATTGAATAGACTGGTCTCGCTCCGCCGACGCGTGCTTGCATTGAAAGGCAGCCCACTTTATCGACGAATCGGTCACAGAAAAACTGCCAAAATTCGGCTCAGGATGACAAATGTCCTCACCCATGACAGCGTATATCGGCATGTGGCAAAACTCTGGACCGCTTGGGAAGAGCACGTCAAAACAATCGAACCCGATCCGGAAACCAAATGGTTCAATGATCAGGAACTTGCCCAGTCCTTCCAATCGTTTGTTTTTCTGGTCGTAATCCGGTCGCTGGGCGCCCTCGGGTATCGACCCGCTCCGGAAAGTGTAGAATCCACCCTGGCAGAAACAGGCTTATGCCATCTTGACGGCCCCGCCGGCCGGTTGACCCTATCACGTGACCAGCACCATATTTTCATCAAAACAATTTTTAATCCCGAAGCAATGCGAATTATTCCTCTCCCAGCAATTCTCGAAGGAAGCGGGATCATTGGGCGGTGGCTGAAACAAGTTCCCCAAGATACCAATCTCCTGATCGTCGGCCTACCTGCGGATGAAAACCGCCGAATCCCAATCAAAGATCGCCTGCGCCTTCGCAGTCTCGGAAATCGCGGCGAAAGGTCGGGCCCCATGTTTGCCGCGGCAGCTCCGTGGGACCTTGAAAGCGTAGAACGAGTTGCCTGCGCCATCCGCTGGCACGTCTGGTCCGCCCTTTACAACGCCTATCCCTTTTGTATCCCACTTCAGCCTGGATGGGTAAACCCAGGCGATGTGCCGGAGTGGCTTGGAATTTGGAAACAGCAGGCCGCAATTATTGAGCCTGGGGGCGATGAGGCCATACACTGGCCCGCACTTCAAGAACGAATTTCAACAATGCAACAGAAGGCTGGCGGGCTGCGACAGAAAATCTTGACAGCCAAAGGGACGGATCGCAAACACCTCAAGCATGAGTTGGCCCTTGAACGCGAGGGTATCGATATGGATATCCAGTTGTCTAAAAACATCAAATCCAGCCTGGAGCATGCTGCCTGTTTGCTAAATTGTCCCATATGCGATTCGTCCGTATCAACCTGGAACTTTCAGGCGGAAGACGGCCTGTTTTACTGCCACTGCAGTGGATGTAATTCGCGCTGGGGGCTTCGACGATGTGGTATCTGCGGTAATGCTTACCCGTTTCTGGACTTTCCGGGTAATGACCCTTCTGAAGGCCTTCTCGACGCAGACCGGCGTTACGGTTGCGACATTCTGGCTCTTCCGCTGGGTAAAAACCGTTTCCTCTGTCCTCATTGCGGCAATCAGGAAACAAATGGAGAGCTGACTTCATGAAAAATCGCAGCGGTGTGCTTGTAAGCTGGGTCGCATTCAACAATGACCCCTATGAACGAAATCGAAAAACGGGAAAGTACCGAATCGACTCTGCGGGACGTCCCATTCCCGGCCCCACCCTTGCGTTTCTTTTCGATGCGGATTCCCGATATAAAGGAAAGGTAGATCATGTGGTGATGCTCTGTCGTAACGAAAGCGCCTCCCTTGAGCGAGTGAATGCCACCTTTAGTGAAATCCTGGAGCAGGACCCCACCATCACTTGCGAAAAAATAGTCTGGAATGGTTCCGACCCCACTGACCATACATCGATATTCGATTTTCTGCGCAAAGAAATACCGCATATCCGAAACCGGTTTCCAAACAGAGAACTCCTCATCCACACGAGCCCGGGTACCCCGTCCATGCAAACGATCTGGGTATTGATGGGTGAAACCGGTTTTATTCGGGAACCGTTCCAACTCCTGAAATCCATTCGCCCCGGAGACCGCATGGACCGCTCGGCGGTAAAGCAAATCCAAATCGGAATCGAAACATTTTACAAAAAATACCGAAAAACCCGCCCCAAGGAGACATCTGTCAGTTCAGAAAAAATTTCCTGGGATCCGGCTCAATTCCGAAGTGACGTGCTAAAGCGATTCTATTCGGAGGCAGAAAAGGTAGCGAGCCTCCGAGTCCCTGTAATGATTCTCGGGGAAAGAGGAACCGGCAAAACGACCCTTGCCAACTGGATCCGTTTCAACAGCCCCTTTCGCAAAGCGGATCTCGACGAGGGCTGGCCTGCCATCGCCTGTGGCCAGTACCAGCCGGCAACAATGCGTGCCGAGCTTTTCGGCTATGTAAAGGGAGCTTTCACAGGGGCTTCCGAAACCAAACAAGGGCTCCTGGCAAATGCCAACGGCGACACTCTGTTCCTTGATGAGGTGGGGGATATTTCGCGAGAAATGCAACGCCTGCTCATCAAGGCTATTGAAGAGGGACGCTATCAGCCCCTCGGTGAGACCCGATGGAAACAAAGTCAGTTCCGTTTGATCACCGCTACCAATATCCCCCTGGAGAACCTCCGGGACCGTTTAGACCAGGATTTCTTTGACCGCATCGCCCTCATTCGAATGCGTGCCCCTTCCCTCCGAGAGATACCCGAGGATTTGTCATGGTTGTGGCGTGACGTTTTTGAATCAGTATGTAACGAAGCCGGTGTCGACTTTGCTCTGCCCGAAGTCGGACACGAGACAGTGGTGCAATTCCTTCGAAATCACCCTTTGCCTGGTAATTTGCGCAATCTGTATGCTATTGGATGGCGCATTTTAGCCCATTGGCACACCTCAACTCCGCCCGACGAATCTGAATTGAAAAAATGGTTACCGACATCGTTTGATTCCGTAACCAAACCCATCAATAGCGATATGGCAAGGGAAGTAGCCTTTCGTTTTGTAAACAACTCCCCATTGGACGACTTGCTTGACTCAGCCAAACCACTTACGACCAAAGCCGTTCAACAAGTGTTTCAGTCTTGGATCGGATCAGAAGTACGACGTGTTGCCAGAATGAGAGGCGTGTCAGCTGGATCTCTCGTGGATGTGACAGTAAAAACCCTTCGTGAATGGGTTCAGTTATCCGAGAAAACAAAATATCAATAAGTTTCAGCAAATCGGGAAAAAAACTCTGAATGGTTGTTGACAGCTTATTTTGTGTACTATATACTACACAGTATGAAAAACACATTCGGTCAATATATTCGTGACAAGCGCGAGCGGCTCAAAGCCCAGGACCGCAGCTATTCCGTGAGACAGGTCGCCATGCGGATGGGGGTCGAGCCGTCCTATCTCAGCAAGATCGAGCGGGGCGATCTGAAAGCCTACCTCACCGAGGACAAGATACGGGCTCTGGCCGAGGACCTGGGCGAGGATCCGGATGTCCTGCTGGCCCTGAGCGGAAAAATTTCCCAGGACGTCCAGGAGATCATCCGCAAGCGGCCGCTTTTGTTTGCACAACTCATCCGTGAACTGAAAGACATGCCCGACCACGCCGTGCTCCGGATTGTGCGTGAGGTGCGCGACGGCGATTGGTAACAAGGAGGACAAACCGTGATTGAGCTGAAAAACGACTCCCTCGTGTTCACATTCCCCGAGGTTCATCCCAAAGCAAAATTGACCATCGATTTCCAGAGGACCCTCCGGATACCGGATGACGGCAAGGACTATCCCCTGCCCCCGGGGCTGGGGCGGTTCCCCGTCAGACACATCGACGATTTCAGGGCAAACCTGCCCAAACAGTGGGAACGGCACGGCGGCGTGATGCTCCCCATGTACCAGTCGGAAGCGCTCTGGCTGAATTTCAGCTCGGATCACATTCCCGGTCACGGTACGGATTATCCGTTTGCCATCAAGGTGGCCACCGGCAAGATCAATGCGGTGACCGGCGACAATTGGACGGACTGGCTGCAGGGCAATCCTCAGGACTACATGGTTGCACCGGACCAGCCCTGGCTGGACGGTTTCAGCGTGGAGAAGGGCTTCATCCGCCAGTTCGTGGCCATGCCGTTGGGCTCCGGCTACAGTGCCGAGGAGCAGTTGACCGGCAGCGGTGAATTCGGCGGGCTCCAGGTCATGGTTTACCCGATGAAACGCGCGTCATTTGAACGCCTCTTTCCCAAACAGGTATATCGCCGCAGGTTGGACGATCACGTGATGTACAGTCTGGCTGAGCCCTGCATGGATATGGGATTGGCGCCCGGCGGTCGCATGCGCCAGGAAATCTATGAGGATCCCTACGACATGGACGACTGGGAGATGGGTCACAAAAGCAGGTGTTTTGTCCACCTGGCCAACTCATTGGTCTGGCGGGCCGTCACCGGCGACAATCCGCCCACGGTTCCCATGACGGCCAGGGAGTATGCCGACCACGGCTTGCCCTGGTTCGAATATTACACTGATGGCGCCGGTGCTCTCGATGGTTCGAAAAAATTGAACGGGCTCAAAAGCGTCACGGAGAAGGGTATCGAAAAGGGCGACAACCCGCTGCCGGAAAATGCATCCGTGTTTTCGGACCCGGTCATAAACCTCAGCTGAAAGATTAACCCGGATATTTCACGCGTACGAGATGTTCATTGACAAGGCATCAGGGGCGCCGCTGTACGCCTGTACCGCAAGCTCCTGATAACGCGGTCAATGGGCATCTCGGGCGCGCTCGCAGGGTGAAATTTTATCGATGATTTTGGAAATCGGCGAAGGGTACATAGTGTCACCTGGAAATCATACCCCGAATAGCTTTTATACCCCTGACTATTTGCATAAAATTTATTGTGTAGAAAAAATTTCATGAAATGTTCGGGTTAACGCATGCGTTAGGAAAACATATAACCATAGGCCCAATCCTCCCCGACAGCGAATCTCACGCAAAACCGCCAAGGACGCAAAGAAGGGCAAATCCAAACCAAAAAGTTTCACGCCAAGCCGCAAAGCACGCAAAGGGAACCCCAAAAAACAGCCTGTATTTCGGCCCCCGGCCGATGCAAGCCGTTTCAATTTCTGAATTCAGCCGAATCATAAATTGAAACAGGTCTCTTAATGTAGTTGTTTGCGTCTTCGCGGCTTTGCTTGAGAACAATGTGTTTTCGCCGCTCTTGGCGCACGGCCGGTTTCCCTCGGCCTGGGGCCGATGCGAACGTTCCCTTTTCTGGAATCAGATGATTCAGAAAAGGGGACATGCCCTTCTTCGCGAGCTTAGCGGCTTGGCGTGAGTAATGGTTTATCTGTGTCCACCCGTGTTCATCCGTGTCCCGATATAAGCTGTTATCCTGCCATTGACAGGTGCATTTACCCATCAGGGTGCGGGTTCATCAGATTTCCGCAACCAGTAATTGCCGGTTTGGGTTTTGCCCAATGTATATACCCCAGTTGGGTTTCACGCCCCCAGCGAGGCTACAGCCGATCAGGTCAATTCACTCTGAGGCCACTGCAGGCGAATAAGATAGATGTCACCTTAAGCGGCAGACTTCGCCACTAAAACTGATCGTTTAAGACACGAAAATGCGGTGATTTTGTATGGTGTTGTTGTGATAATTGGAAGTTACCTTGCTCCGACCCCAGCCTTCAGTGTCCCATTATAGCCGTTAAGCTGTTCGGATACCCGGTAAGCAGGCGCTGCATGACGCTTGCGATCGGCACGTCGCTCGATCCCAGCAACAAGTGCAGGTGATTGGAAATCAATGCCCAGGACAAGCACTGGGTACCGGTTTCGGTTATGAGGCTTTCGAACCTTTCGACAAATCCCTTACGGTCCTCATCGGTGCGGAAGATCTTACGACCCTCGATCCCTCTAACAATGATGTGATGCACCGCTCCCGGTGCATCGATGCGGGCTTGACGTGGCATTATGGAAGGATAGCAAGGCAATGAGGGTTAGTAAAGCATAATAAGATAGACGTCCCATCTCTCCGCCTGTTGTCAATGTAAACTGTAAAAACGCAACTGCTTCTTTCGGACAATGGAGTGTTTTTCCCTTTGACGGCCCCTTTAATGAGCGATCCCGTTGAGTGCCTCTAACGTACTATAGCGCATTGTACCCTAGTTAATTTCCCTTCTGCATGAAAAAAGGCATCTCCTTTCCCATTAAGAGTCTCGGCTCCTTTCATGCTTATGATGACACCGCTCTCAATACTGCTTTTCACACGCAAGGCAATCTGAGCTGGAAGGTTTGACCTGAGATTTGTGCTTATCACTTCGGCACTTGGTTTCTGAGTAGCTATGATGACATGTATCCCGCAAGCCCTCCCCTTCTGAGCTAATCGCTTTAGGCTCATCTCAATTTTCTTTTTTTCTTCAAGTTCGGATGTTAGGTCTGCATATTCATCTAAAACAATTACCCACCAAGGAAGTCCCTTATTCACTTTAGAGTTAAAGTCTTTAAGAGTTCTAGTTTTACTATTTTTAAAAGCCCTATATCTTTTTTGCATTTCATCAACAGCATTTTGCAAAATTAAAATTGCATCATCACTGTCCCAGCCAATATCTCCTACAAGATGTGGGCAATTCTCAAATTCCAATAGTTCAGTTCCTTTTGGATCAACTAAGTGCAATCTTAAAGAGGTCTCACTATAATACCTTATCATACCTTGAAGAATTGTATTCAGCGCTTCTGACTTTCCACTACCAGTAGTACCACCTATTAAAAGATGTGGTGAATTGGAGGATGAGAAGTTGATAGCAACTATCTTTCCATACCTGTCTTCTCCCAAAGGGACACTTAATTGGTCGGAATAAAACCCTTTCCATTTTTCCCACATTGACATAGCATCTATAAAATATCTTTCTTTTTCATCTTTCGGAATATCAATATTTACAGTACCATCTCCTATGGAGAATCTTATATCGGCTTCTTCAGGTAGCGATAATTTTAATTTTAGGGCATCTTTGCAAGTAGATAGATGATCTGGTTTAATCCCGGTATCCGGAGTTACGCGGAAAAGTATCGAAGCCGGTCCCTCGACATAGTTTTCTATAGAATCGACTGGTTTATTGACTTTAATGTTGAATTCACTAAAAGTATCAAGAACTGTCTGATATTTGTTTTCAAGAACAATTTTAGGAAGGCCATTAGGTTTGTCATTAAATACTTCATTGCCTTTTTCCATATCATTATTTATTAAGACTTCTTTATCTTTTTTGGATTTTTTAAGATATTCACTTTCATGAAATATTTCATTTTGTTCGTCAACAAGAATTCTCTTTTTTTGCTCGATTAATTCAAGTACTTCATTTCCATACGAAGTGAATACATTAACGCAATTTTTTTGTTCTTGTGAAACTTTGCCTTTTTTGTTGTAAAGGCATATTGAATAAATCCCATTAATAGAGTGTACTTCGAATTCACCAGCGCGAAAATCATTTCTTATATCATCTGGTATCCTAAAAATATCATTATTAAAATCTTTTAAACCGATAATTTTTCGTGCGTTGCTACTTGTATTCTCTATAGCCGATATTATTGTTTTTCTCCATAGTTTGGAATCATGGGCTAGCTTATCATTTTCGATAGGATTGAATATTTCTTCAAAAAGCCTCATTGTTCTCGAAACCTGTCTAACTCCATGACTATCAAAAATCTGCCTAAGCTTACCTTCAACAACTAATATATCAACTTTTAATCGCTTTTTTTCTCTAAAGAAAGTGATTCTACAGAGATCCGCTCTTGTCGCTGAATCTCCACTTTCAAACCACTCTGGATAATCATCCAATGATAACCATGCTGTAATTCCATCTCTAAAGTTTTCAGGAAAAAAACGACTTGCTATATTTTTAGCAATCATAAGGCCTAAAATTTCTTCAGTTATCCGGGAAAGGCCCATCGCTCGTAGTACAAGGCTCGGTGCAATATTACGTATTTCGTTATATATTTTTTCAGACAAAGCTTTTGTGTTACATTCTGCAATCGCATCAGAATCAATATTTTTTATTTTTCGGTCAAGGCGATCTTGAATATACTTCCTACCGACATTGGAAGACACTATTAAGGTGTATAAACCATTTCCACCAATACCTTCCTTGATGGTAAGAACATCCGGCTTTTCAGGCAAACTTTCAATCTGTTCTCTCCCAATAAACTGATCGAGTGTTATAACCCAATGAGAGCGTTTATGGAGAATATTAAAAAGATCCACTGCATTTTCGAAAATCACGGCTATTTCGAAAAATTCCGTAATTTCTGGGTTATCAGCGGCTATAAGTTTACATCTCATCATTCTAACGTTTATGGATGACCAACAGTCAAGTGTGTTATCAGCTTCATATGGCCTAAGAGCGATTGAGACAGTACCACCTGAAGATCCTTTTTCGATATGAGTAGTTCTGTCCCAGAGCAAATTATAACTTCCTGATCTAGAGGTCTCTTCTATTGTCCGTTCCGTAATTTCAGTACTGTTGCCAAAAAAATTAGGCACAATTGCTAAATCACATGTTATTTTTTCTAATGCTACAGAATTTTCTAATGATTCATGTAAATCATACATTTTTAACTGTAAAGGAGGGAAGATTCTATCAGGCATTGTCATTCTGTTACCCGATTCTATTTTTTCAAAATCACTGATGATATTTGGCCAAGTATGTCTCGGCGCTATAACGTGAAAATTAATTGAGAGATCTTTCCATTCTCCTTTTCTAACAGCACTTACAAGATTTAAAGGAAAACTACCTCCACTTGGAAGAACAGTTAAAAGGGCAAGACCATCTTTTTTATGTGGATGGCTTTCCAAGTATGTTTTTATTAGATTAGCAATTTCTTCAACAGAGGCTTTATCCACAGTTTCAGTCCAACGGCTGCTTGTCCTGTTTTCTGATTTAATAGGTGAAAAATGCTCATGCAGTCCTGTTTCCTTAGTTGCAATTAGAGTTTCTCTGCGATTGTTTGAAATTACAGGTGGATATTTGTGAGGTGAGAGGTTCTTTAAATGAGATAGATAGAAGTCTTCATTCTCTTTGTTAAGTACAAGCTCACAAGAAATGACCTTAATTAATACATTAAGGATTTCATTGAGATACTCTGCAAACCATTTTAATCTAAAGGGGTGAGTGGCTAATAACAACAATTTGTTCTGGTTTCTATCATAAATAGTGTCATATGAAAGAAACGTTTCAAGTCTTTTTTCTATAATACCTTTAGGAATGTAATCTCTTTTAGCATCATACAAAAGACTTTCCCATTTTTCTGCATATTCTGATATAGCTTCAATTGATAGACCGTAATTACAAACGTTAGAAAAAAATTGTTTTTTATTTTCTATCATTTCTATAATTATATTACTTTTCATCGCTTCTTGGGAAAATGATTTAAGTCTAATATTGTGCGTCGGTGATAATCTTGAGGAGACAGCTTCAACCCATTCATCAAGTGTCTGATCAATAGGGATCTCCCAAAAATGCTCTATAAGGTCATTTCGATTGTCTGTGAATTCCGGAGATGCAATTATTACCCACAATAGTGATAAATACTCAATATTTTCCGGCTTCCATACGCAATTGTTCACAGTGTTAATGATTTCTTTATCATTTTTTATTAGGCTAAAATCAATTGGCAATGGATTCCATTGCGTTTTTTCTATTGCCTCTGATTCATAATCATCTTCTTTCATATTTCTGATAGTATCAAGGTGCTGTATCTCTAATAATTCTTTAGAGATTTCAATTTGAAGACCTGTTACGTCATCACGATTGATCTCTACTAATGTCCTTAACGTTTTACCAAATAAAAAGGTAAAAAGACCTATAGATGCAGAAATATCATTAGGACCTTTTCCAAGCTCCATTTTAAGGACATAATTTGAGTGATCATCATTTATAATGGTATAAAATTCGCGTATTATTTCTATAAGCTGAATAAGTGGATTACTGAAAGGCTTTGCAGCAGGGAAAGCAATCCTTTTAACCATTCTTAGGGTCGTTTTTGAAAGAATATCTCTGAGTAAATTATTTTCATTCGGATCTGTTGGTTCTGCTTCAAGAAACTTTTGTGCATCCTCAGCAACATTCCTCGACAAACCCTCTTTAACATCTAGTAAATTAAATTCATATAGTCGATCATGTGAATAATTCCCTATCTCCGTTTCAACTCGTTCTCCTAACGGTCTTCCCGATGCCTTTTTTTTAAAAAGTTGTTCATATATATAAAATGGTATTTTTTCCCTGACATCAATTATATTATGATCTTGGCAGAATTTTAAACAAAGCTCTCGCCAATATTCTTGTTCTTGGGGTTCAAACAGTTCTTCGTTATAGTTTCTAAAATCATTTTTCTTTTCTATTGTATCATTCAAATCATTCTGATTAATTTCGTTACCGCTAGGGTTAAGCATTTCAGAATAATAAAAATTAGTAGCAAGACGCCTTTTTATTGCATGAAAGCTTCGGTTTTTTTCCCAGAATACATCTGGGAAAAGACCTAATTTACAAAGAGATTTGCCTATTATTTCTGCTAATTCATTAAAGTCTAAAGCTTTATAAGGTGGAGCAATTATTTGCTTTATTACATAATCTAAAAATCCGCAGTAAGATCTAACAGGTACAGAAAAAGGATCGGGGTGCAATGCATCCAGTACAAAAATAAGCATTTTTTTTAATTCATCAGGTATTTTTATGTCTGCCTCTGCAGAGCATTCCCAAGACGCTTTGACAAGCTCTTGTTTTACGTCGAAGTTTTCATCATCGAAGGTTCCATCAAGAAAATTTCTGTCTCTTACAGTAAACATGGACTGCAGTCCCTGTTCGTCACTTTCTGTCTTTGTCTGTATATAAATGAGTCCATTTGCATTATTGTTACGGTAATAGGTTACGGAACAATCTTTTTTTGCAAGAAACATTTTAGGATATGACGCTTCTCCGCCCCTAGCAATGACGACTTGCACATCGCTTAATCCACTAGCTGCTTTTCTATTTTCCCACTCTTCTAGAAAAGCAATGACTTCACCATATCTTAAATCTTTCAATCTTACACTAGGCCTTCTAATCTCAAGGCACTGTTCTGTTGATAGTTCTTTCCTAACGATTCGAAAAATCGTTTTTGCTAATATTCTATTGATATTTTTCACGTCAGCCCCTTTGTACTAACCATTCTTGTTGCATCTGAATAATCCGTTATTAATCCAGCAGCTTTCATTTGATTTGATAGTTGTTCTTCATTGTCTTCAAATATACTGGCATCGAACATTATTAGTAATCCTGCCAATTCAGCACTTGGTCTTCCAACAACAAGATTCCACTTTTTGTACAATAAATCATTTGAAAACCTATCAAACGAGATTTCATTATTACGATAAGTAGCTGCCAGTACAAGTGTTTCCAGCAAACCAATTCCCAATGTAAAATGTCTTTTTCCTTTGAAAGCATTTAGCAGCCCTATGGTAGCACAGTTTACCGTTAAAAATCCCTGGATCTTATGCCATTTTTTTCGAGAAAGTTTGTCTTTTTCATAATTTTTAGTACATTTATCAACAGCATTACCTATCATAGCTCTAATTTCATTATGTCTCCTTGTAGAAGCACGCCTTAACTGCCCAGGAGTTGATCCACAGTCGACTATAATTGGAAGTGCTTCTTTCCCAAGATAGGATGCCGATCGTTTTGTTTGGACAATAACTAGCCAAAATGCTGTCCAATTCAGCAATGCCTTTATTCTTGTTGCGCAAGAAAGTTCAGTATGACTTGTGATGTTTCGTACACCTTCTCTTAAAATATCATCAGTCTCTGAATCTCTTAATTGACTTTGCACTTCTTTTGTGTCTTTCAATGGAGGAGATTCTAAGCCTTGTTCCCTCATTACACCTGCTAATTTCTGAAGTGCTGAATAATCATTAGTTTTATATAGGTTTTCAAGCCCCTTTCTTATCTCCTGCAGCCTTTCGTGGTCTTTATCTAAGCGGAGCACTTTATGTGCTAAAGCCCCTCCTCCTCTGTAATACCGCCTCTCGATATTATACTTTGCACCTCTCTTTCTTGCATCCCAATGAATTAAAGCTTGACAGTAAGGAAAAAAATGTGCTCTTTCCCATGAAGGTGCTTTTGAAATGTTTGGTATTGGAACCTGTAAGCATGATAGAAGATTTCTCACAACCTCCCCTGTATGCTCTTCGACAAAAGTATTTTTATAGTCAGATTCTTGCTTTAGCCTTTCATAATCCCAGACCAGCCGTCTAGCAAAATGCTGAGATTGTTTTATAAACTCTATTTCTTCTTCAAGGGGTAATATACCTTTAGAATTAGCTCCAAACACAAGGCTCAAAAGTTCAAGGCCTGGGTACATTCCGCCACCATCATAATCGAATATGCCGCCAAAAATTTCATGTGAAACTTCAGGTGCCTTCAAAATTACATACCTTTCTTATTTGATTGAATAACATTCCCCTCTTCTATAAGAACGTTATGTGTATATCCTTCAATCACTGCCTCGATACTGCTCTCAGAAACTACACTGCATTTCTCTGCTAGTCTTCCGAGAAAGTTTAGTGCCTTTCTTATATCGTGTGCGTAGAATTCCTGGGCCACATAACCTGATCCAGCCTGCATTAGGTAGTCAAAAGTCATCAGATTCAGATGAAAATATTCAGAATCTCCATCAGGTAGGTTGAAATTCAACACAACTTCACGATCAAGCCAATCTACGGAATATGGAATTGTGTATTTCTCACCCTCCTCAGAGACTTTCCAATTCTCTGTTTGAGTCAAAATACTTATTTTGTTACTTGGAAATTTGTAAGCAATTATAGCAGCCCTGTTTGTTGTTTTTCCGTATGCAGGGTCCACAAGAAATAGACGTGTTGTGTCGGAGCCTACATTAAGTCCTTGTATTGTATGAAAGCCTCCTATAAGAATACTTTTTATACGCGTTTTACGTGCATGGTCTATCTTGTTGGAGACAAGCCAAAGAAACTCATGTGCATACTCGAATCCCAGATTTCTGAATGAAGTTTTTTCTCCATTTGGTCTATCAAACAGATATCTACGTCGTAATGAACGTACAACATTTTGGATCAGTATGGATTCATGTGTACGCTCTTTTCTGCTTCGAGCGTTACCAATAATTTCATCAATACCATTTCCAGCATCAATTATGATTTCAGATTTATCTATTTTCCCCTTGAAGCACAGGTCGATTTCACTAGGTGGAAAAATATTCTGAAAATTTATAAGAACATCATCAATTGTTCGGATCGCATGCTTTCCAGGATCAAGCTTTTTAAATGCAGCAAGAACCTGTATCCTTCTTATTCTATCTGACGAAATATTTCTAGGCGAAGAGAACATAAGAGAATAATAAGCATATTCATTCTGCCAGCCTTTCTTTCTAACGTTCCTATGAACATCAGTGCATCTTAGATTTCCAGTTAATAAATAAGCCAAACTCATCAACAGTTCTCTAATAGTTATAACTGTGCCCAATCTTTCTATTGTTGAGTATATCACTTCTATACGATTCTGCCGTTCTGCTTCATCTACAAGCATTTTTCTATTTTTAAATATTGGGCAGATACTTGAAGAATCACATTTTTTACATACTCGCCATCTAGTACCTTTAAGCCATTCACGTAGAGCTCTTTTTACAAGGCTGTTTTTTTCAGATGCAACCGATTGATAATTCAAGTTTATTATATGGTTTTTTCCATCTGATGACGCGAGCCCGCTTTCAAAGGATGAATGAAAATCATTTTTAAATTTAATAGAGTGAGGCCCGCTGTCAGTTTCAAGAATTGCTCTTAATCGTCCTTCATTAACACAAACAAGTGTTATATCATTTTCGTCATCAAGTGCTCTTTCAAGGTAGTCGGCAGCGACTTCGACAGGAAATTCCGAAAAATCCTTAAAGATTCTCAGTGGTTTTCTAAAATTAACATCTTTACAAAATGGAATTGGTTTAGCACCTTGGCATGATCCAGCTAAGAGCTTTCTGGCCTCTTTATCATCATATTTTAAATAATCTTGGATTAGACGTCGACAGAGATGCGTTTTCCCGTGACCGGCATCACCTGTTAATATAATTGCAGAAGGAGGATCGGACTCCAGAATGTCACGCAAATACAATAACGCCTGTGTAGTAAGTTCAAGTGAGTCTTTAGATTCCTGATACTCTTCATAGATCTGATCATGTGATGGATCAAATGGCAAATAATTGTGCATCCTTTCTACGTGAGAATTAATCTGATTTATCATATTTTAATACCTCTATTTGTTAATATTATTCTAAATTGTCTCGCTTTACAGTTGATACATTATTTCACTTTTTATACTAAAAATGTTATCTCTATCTTTTTTAAACAAAATATAATATATTCGAATATTGATCTTCTAAAATTAATATTTCTACCTGAAAAGCTTTGCTATCCTTAAAGCCAAATTTTCTACATCTTTAGTCTGGCATTCCCAAATAACATGCACCTGCCAACCAAGTTGCTCCAATGCATGTATAACCTTTCTGTCCCTTTCGACATTATTCCGGAATTTTTCTTCCCAAAATTTTACCCTACTTTTAGGACTATATGTGTACTTACATCCTTCATGACGATGCCAATAACAGCCATGAACAAAAATCACCATTTTATATTTAGTCAATACTATATCTGGCGAGCCAGGCAAGTCTTTCCTGTTTAGACGGAACCGGTAACCAAGTCTATGCAGCATAGATCTGACTAGGATTTCAGGTTTAGTGTCCCTGCTTTTGATGCGGGACATATTCCAGCTACGTTTCTCAACTGATAGATTATCCGCCATAAGTTGTTATCCACACCACCTCTCCAAGAGATCAGCAACAACACAAGCTAGCTTCTCTGCAAGAATAGGAGGGACTGCATTACCAACTTGGGAATATTGAGATGTTCTGCTCCCAAGAAAAATATAACTATCTGGGAATGTTTGTATTCTGGCAGCCTCGCGAACTGTCAGGCTTCTGCATTGACGATAATCGGGGTGAATATAATAATGGCCATCCTTCGAAATATGCGAGGTAATAGTAGTTGCAGGATCGTCCCATGGTTGAACTCGAAATCTATCGATAAATATTGTTTTTTCAACTCTTTCTTTATCGATATTCTTATGTTTTGGAAGTAATGTCTTTGGAAAATCCGAAAGGTTTGGAGATTTTTTATCAGCAACACTTTTATGCATACTTATGAAACTTGCGCTGTAAAAATACCTATGTAGATCTGATGGCATATGAGACTTTGCTTCGTGATTACATACGCCCGGCAGGTTCTCTTTTCGATACCATTTTTTTACTATTTTGTGTGGCCTTCCTTTAGAATAATTAAGGAAATTTCCTCCAGTTGGCAGAGTATCATCGAGATCATTCAAATTCATGAATAGTATCGGTACAAGCCAGTGGTCCTTTTCATGTCGTCCTAATTTTTCCGTTATTGTTTTAATAGTTTGTGACCACGATAAATTTGAGTCACCTCGTATTGATACTTCGCTTCTTATTCGTGGTAAATCACTAAGTATATCTCTCAAACACACCCTATCAGCCTCTTTTAAAGTGGCAGGTTTTATATTAATATCATTTCTTACACCAAATATTATTACTCTGTGGCGTGTCTGCGGGATACCGTATCGCTCAGCTTCAATTATATAATCACTTACCTTTTTTAATTCAGTATGAAACAATGATTTTTGTTGCCTATTTTTTACAAATGAATATAAATTATACTTCAGGCTACCATCAGGTTTCGGTTGAGAAAGATCTTGTAAAATTTTATCTATTATCCTGCATCCATTTACTTTCGAAGATAAAAGCCCCTTAACATTTTCCATTACAAAAACTGGTGGTTTATGATTAGCTAAGATTTTCAAATAATGCCTATAAAGGTAATGCCTTTCGTCATTCTCATATTGTTCTGGATTATTTTTTCGAAGATTGCTTAACCTTGATCTACCAGCAAGAGAGTATGCCTGACATGGTGGTCCACCAATAAGTACCCACATCTTCGAATCACTTACTTTATCAGAGATAATCTTGTCCAAATTAGATTGATGGAAATTCGCCCCGCCAAGCTCTTTACAAAAAACCTCATTCTTAACCTCATAATCTGCCCATGGAAATTGTGAATATAAAATATGTTCATCTTTTTCGCTTCGCTCAGATTTCGCAAATTGTATATATGCCTGTCTCAATTCCTCAAATGGAATTTTTCTGAAAAAACTGCGCAACCTTAATGTACGGTATGCAGAGTAGTCTTTTTCAATTGAAAGGCTGATATTAAATGGATTTCTTCCCTTTACTTCAAAAGAGCTAAATCCTTCTCCAAGTCCACCTGGGCCTGCGAATAGATCAATTACAGGGATTTCTTTATTCATAAATTTATCAGTTTCACTTTATCGAATTAGAATGGATTATTTAGTCAAAATATATTTTCTATGCCGCACAAAATTATCTTGGGAGGGCCACCCAATATCCTTTTTCGGCCTTAATTTTGGCCGGTCACGTAAAGTCAAAACGTGACCGGGCATGTTGCGATCTGATTGAACCTGTTTGGATATGGATACCAAGACTTCGTACTCCTTGCCAACACTCATCAATCCCTCGTCAAAAAACCAGTTACGAATACGGCACAGGACAGACAGATAGGGGACGTCTATGTTTTTATGTCAATCTCCCCTTTTCACCCATCATCATTCAGTAATCATCATGCATCCTCCCTTATCAGGTGCTGAATCAGCCTAATCATAAATGCTTTCTGCCAAGGCTCGCTTTCGGCCACCAGCAAAGCTAATGCGACCAGCGCATTGTCCGCAAAACGCTGACGCCCCTCTGGGGTACGCTCCAGATCATGGGATTGGAGGTATAACAGGAACTCGGGTATCTATGGATCAGGTGTTGTTTGTGGGTTTGGGTGGCCCATTGGCGAAATTGCACGCCGCGTTGTGATTTGACGCGGTAGCCCACCGAGATAATCACGTCTAGATTGTAGCAGTCAACTTGCCTAGCTACCTGCCGTTTGCCCTCCGTCTGAACAATCCGGAATTTCCGGATAGTTGCCCCTATTTCCAATTCACCTTCGGAATAGATTTTTTTGAGGTGTTCATTGATTGTGCGAACATCTTTTTGGAACAGTTCAGCCATCAGCTTCTGGCTGAGCCATACGGTTTCGTCCTTGAGTTGCACCTCAAATTTGATTTGACCGTCTTCAGTTTTAAATATTTCAACAGGGTAAGCGGTGGTCATCGATCCCCTCTTCTAATGCGCTGTAACTGCAAATTACCTCATGCAAAAAACAAAAAATGGGACACAGATCAACGCTGATTTTCACAGATACAGCATGGCTCACGCAAAGCCGCAAAGACGCCAAGAACTGATTAAAACAGCCTGCATTGACCGCTGCCGGTCATCAACCGAACCTTTCCGGTGAAAACATTTCAATGTCGACACCAGGGGCTTGGTCCGTCATCAGATCCGCGAGTATTTCGCCAAGCACGGGGGCGAACTTGAAACCGTGGCCGGCAAGCGCGACCGCATACACGTTTTCCGATCCAGGCGTTTTCCCGAGATAGAAATGGCCGTCGGATGTCATGGTGTACATGCACACGTCCGAAGTCATCGGGTAATGCTGAAAGCCCGGCAGGAACCGTTCCATCATTTCTTTTATGCCATCGACCTCATCCGGCCAAACCGTTCGATCAAGTGTCATCGGATCACAATCGACAAGTTTGTTGTGAAAGGCGATCTTCATTTTAGGTGCAGGACCAACCACCGGCAGGATATAGAACTCGGTATGATTTTCCGCGGACGCCAATGGCTCACGGTCGGGTACCTGCCAGAACGCGACCGGGAGATGACCCAGGTGAAGGCCTGGATCATCCGTAACTTCGATCCAATGCACAGGAACCCGTTTGGGCTGCAGCGGATTTACAGGCAAATCGAGGAGCCCGTTGGTCCAGGCACCGGCCGCTACAAGCACCCGACCGGCTTCATACGTATTGCGCGCCGTGTGAACGTGCACATGACCATGGTCTTCCGACCACCGGTTCACCGGTTCATCGAACGCCAGATCGGCCCCCGCCTTTTCAGCCTCGGCCAGGAAAGCCTCGATGCTCAATTCCGGAAACACGATGCCGGCCGACTTTTCCAGCCCGGCCACAAATGTATCGGGCAGGACCAGTTGCGGCCATTTTTTCCGTACTTCGGATGCGCTGAGGAGAGCGTGCGGAATATCATAGGTCTGCGCACTGGCCATAAATCCCGTAACCGCCGGGCTGTCCGGAGGGCCAATGGTGAGGTTGCCGGTTTCGACGAGCAGATCCCGCCCTGAATCGCTTTCCAGTTTTCTCCACAGCTCCCAGGATTCCATCGCCATCGGCACATAGGCGGTGCCTTCCAGATAGGCCCGGCGCACACTCCGTGAGACGCCGTGATGACTGCCCAAGGCGTGGGGGGGACGGTGCCGATCGATACCCAGGACGCGGAACCCCCTGCGGGCCAATGTCATGCAGGTGGCCGCACCGGCTGTCCCTAAACCGATAATGATGAAATCGTATACGGGCATGCGATCTACCTTTAAAAAATCTTTCCTCACGCAAAGCCGCCAAGTCGCCAAGAACGACGAATGGGACACAGATGAACGCTGATGGACGCAGATTTTAACTGCAAGTTTTTAGGCGCTTCGCGTAAAGACATAACGACAAAAACCATTGTTTAGCCACAGATTTCCACTGATGGACACTGATTTGCACTGCACGTGTGTAGGCGCTCCGCGTAACAGCTATAAACCAAATAGGACACAGATGAACGCTGATGCCCGCGGATTTTAACTGCAAGTTTTTAGGCGCTTCGCGTAAAAATCTAACAACCTAAAACCCCTAATTGGCCACAGATTTCCACTGACGAGCACTGATTTACACCGCACGCGAGTAGGCGCTCCGCGCAACGGACAGAAGTGGGACGGGACAGAAGTGGGACGTCTATGTTTTTATGTCAATCTCCCCTTTCCATCCATCGTCATTCAGTAATCATCATGTCCCCTCCATGGCCACGCCCTCAGGTAAGGCCAGATTGTTTTGAGAGAGGGTTTTATGCATCAACCCCATGAGCTGATCCACGTCCGTGCCGAGTTGGGCCAACCGCTTACGGTTGAGCGTGTACCCTTGGATCAGGTGCTGTTTGAGGGTTTGGGTGGCCCATTGGCGAAACTGTACGCCGCGTTGGGATTTGACGCGGTAGCCCACCGAGATGATGACGTCCAAATTGTAAAAAGTTACGGGTTTGTCTGAGCCGGCAATATGCATTTTTTGCATATTGCTTTCTTTAACCAATTCCCCCTCTTTGAAAATATTACGGACGTGACGGGATATCACCGACTGGTCACGGGCAAAAAGCGCTACCATTTGAGCTTGGGACAACCACACCGTCTCGTCACTAAGCTGAACCTCAAGCCGAATTTGACCGTCTTCGGTCTGGAATATTTCAACGGGGTAAGCGGTGGTCATCAATCCCCCTCTTCTAATGCGCTGTAACTGCAAATTATCTCATGCAAAAAACAAAAAATGGGACACAGATCGACGCTGATTTGCACAGATAGAGCATGGCTCACGATACTGAAAACCAAAAACAGCATACCTCACGCAAAGCCGCGAAGACGCCAAGAACTGCTTTGAACTGCGGGTTCCCATTTCTGATTCGAATGAATCCAAAAATGGGAACGGTTGCGTTGGCCGAAGGCCAAATAAATTCATGTGTTTTGCCTTTCTTTGCGTACTTTGCGGCTTGGCGTGATGCTGCCGTTTTGAGTTTTCATATAAACGACGAAAAACAATCCATATCTCACGCTAAGCCGCTAAGCTCGCTAAGCAAACAATATTTTCCCCAACTTTTCTGTTGCCTGCCGACGTTTGTCAGCATTCATGCGCGCTAGGTTGAACAGCTTCCATTTTACCGCAGGCAGTTGGGCTACATCCGGAAACGGCAGCAGCGACCAATCCGGAACGCCCGACTTAAATGACATAAGAAATTTGCGCTGGTCGTCACTCATTCTATCCCGGATCATTCTAACCAGTCGGTGGCGGGCATCTTCCAACTCTTCCATACGAACCGGTTGAGCGGTCATCCCCTTGAACTGGGTTTCAAACACATCATCCAAAGGCTGAAACCGCGGCGCAAGCATCTCCGCCAGGGGGCGGTTTCCGCTGATGAGGTAAACCACAAACACCTGCAGCAACTCATCCCCTATGCCTTCGTTTTCAAGGAGCAGTTTCACATCGAAAAGATCCCTTGGATGCTGTCGATCCAGTGCCGCACAGATCTTACCGGCATACAAATCATTGGAATGCAGGAGCGGCATCTCCGTATACCCGAATTGATTTTCGACCGCCTTGCAGACCCCACTTACCGCAGGCCGCCCTACAGCGCCGCGCAGCACGGGTGACGCTTCCACCTTTACCCTCACACCGTTGCGGAGGATGAAAAGCTTGGTGCGCTCGCCCTGTCGGCCACCGGCCTGTTGGACTTCTACACCTGGCATTGCCCTGGTGACGGCCACACGAATTCGCCCCAGGGCATCATCGATTTCCGCAAGGCTTTTGGCACGATCCTTGATCGGTAGAAAGGTCAAATCCAGATCAACGGAAAGCCTGGGCAGGTTTCGTACAAAAAGGTTGATGGCCGACCCGCCCTTTAGGGCATAGCATTTCTCCTGGCCGACCAGAGGCATCAGGGCCACAAGCAGTTCAACCTGCATGTAATATGGGTTAGAGCGATTCAGCACCAAAACTCTCCGGAACCGTTATCCGATAGCGTTTGTCCAAACGACCGCCTTTGACGACTTGGCGATTGCCGCGCCCCAGATCCAATGCGGCGGTTTCCAGTCGTCTGCCCCAGGGATAGTTGAAATGGTCGGCTAAAAAGAGAAAGATCCGCCTGACCTTGATACTCCGGCAAGCCGCCAGCAGATCGTTGACCACACCGGGCCGCAGCACCGTGAGTCCCTCGAAAAGGTGGGCCGCATGGTCGAAACTGTGACCATGGGGCCCGACATCGTTGAGCAACTCCATCACCGCTCGTTCCGGTCCGGCCATGGGTAGCATCCAATCGCGGATTCCAGTGGGCAGTTGAACCAAGCCCGTATCACGCGCCTCTTCAGGAAAAAGCCGCCGAGTGTCAAAATTCAGCCCCGGGGTCAACGCAAGCGATTTGACCCAGGCCGGCGGTTTGCGGATGCTCATTACATGGATTTTCTGCTCGCCCCCAAGCGGCAGGAAATGCGCCAGGCCCTGACGGTTCAGAGCCGACAGTCCGCCCACATGACACGGCCGGTCTGCCAACCGATGCAACCCCAGCAGCACGCCTTCCCAGCCCACCGCCTGGCCGGAACGTGCAAAGACCCCATGGCCCAAGCTTTTCAACCAACCACTGAGCACATATTTTCGAACCAATTGCCGGGAATAACCATTGGTGGTCAACCAGATAGAAGGGGCCACCACTCCCTCGGGCAGAAGGCGGGTTAATTGTTTTATTCCTGAACCGTTTTGTAAACTCATGGTTTACATATAAGGAGTATTATAAATATAAGCAACTCTAAAATTGGTTTGAAGAAAGACTGATTTACATAAAATGTGTATGCAAAGAGGCTATTTTGTAAACTATAGGTTTACATTTAGATATGTTTTTCAAACATTTCTATCTCACGCTAAGCCGCTAAGTCCTCTAAGAACTGCTGACTGCATAGCCTCACGCAAAGCCGCTAAGTCGCCAAGAAATGCATTAAGAAAACCTGTTTCAATTTCTGATTCAATATGAATCCAAAAATTGAAACGGGTTGCATCGGCCAGCGGCCGAGGAAAAACCTATTCTTTCGGTTTCCTTTGCGTTCTTTGCGTCTTTGCGTGAAAATTTTCTGTTGGTTTTGCCCATGCCTGGGGAAATTAGCAAATTCTTAAAACTTTTTAGTCCCCACTCGCAAAACTGTCAAATGAAATTCATAATAAAATCAATCCTACACGCGAAAACCAAAAGACCCTAATGGGACACAGATGAACGCTGGTAAACACGGATTTTAACGGCGTGTGTTTCGGCGCTTCGCGCAACAGCTCAACTTCAAAGGGGCAAAACCTATTTTCTGCCACAGATTTTCACTGATGGACACTGATTTGCACTACCAATGTTAGTCGCTTCGCGTAACAGCATAACCGCGAGAAAGCTAATGGGACACAGATGAACGCTGGTGAACACGGATAAAACAAAAGGCCTATGAGTTTAGGGCTCGCTTATCAGCTCACCAGCTTACCAGCTTAAAACCAATTTTCAGCCACAGATTTGCACTGAGGGACACTGATTTGCACTACCAATGTTAGTCGCTTCGCGGAACGGCCAAAAACCTAATAGGACACTGATAAACACGGGTGAACACCGATTGATCAATAAATTCGTACAAGTTTTTCCGGCCATTGCCCGGGGAACACATACAATACATGCAAGCAACTCTGGATGGTCTGTATCAGTGTTAATCTGTGTTGATCAGTGGCCAAAATTCAGTAGCCTTTGCCCTAGTTCTGAAATAGTTGATCCACATATTCCTTGAGGGGCTCGGGCAGCAGGTCCTGGGGATGATCCCCGCCAAACGTGGTCAAACCACTGGTGCCTTCCACCGTGGCCACGGACAGTGTGCGGCCAGAGGCGGTATCGATGACCACGAGCCTGACGGCGGCCTTGTCCGGTATGCCCGACCACTCGGTGGCGCGGTCCTCCCAGTGTGTAATGGTCGGGAAAAATAGATAGGTGTAGCCATCCCTGCGGGCGGCTTTGAGGGCCGCGGGATATTTTTCCCAGCCGGCGCTGATATCCACCTGCATCATGTAGTCCAGCAAGGCGGCCTGGAGCATCTGGGCCACCATGGCACCGGAGCCCTCGTAGTGGATTTTGCCGTAGTACCCGTCGGCCGGCCGGGCGATGTAGGCGGTCCCGTCGGGGGAAACCTTTTCCTGGGCGTATTTATTATCCTGGATCAGGTGGTGCGAGTCGGCGCAGCCGACCGCCAGCACCAGGCATGCCGCGATTAGCAGATGACGCATTATCCCTCCCTCTGGTCAATTAAAAAACCGGGAAGCCTCGAAGGGCAACCCGGTTTCAATATTATGTTGCAACCCGGCTGCCTCCTAAAGGTCCGTGGCTTTCCGTCCTTGTCTCACGACAAGTTTGGCAATTTGGACGGTTCCGTATAACCTTCAATATCTGTGTTGCGCGGCCTTCATCGTTATTGCGGCGTACGGTAAGTACGCCTCATGCCTCTGAACTTGCGCGCCTTGATCTTGAAGCTTCTACGAAACCGCCAGGATTATTTTTATTGGAATTTCGTCCTATGCTACCTCCGGTGTTTAAAAATTCATACCGCCCTAATCACCCCACGTCAACCCACAGGCAACCCACATAAACCCCATGGCTAACCATCGAATTTGGCCGTCTTTATAACGAATTACCCCATCGAACCCATGTCGGCGGGCTGGGAATAGATAAAAAAATGTCTGGGGGACAAGGGCTATGGCGGAACACCTCTAATTGGCCTCTGATTTTCACTGATGGGCACGAATCCTAACGGCGGGAAACCTTGTCGGGACACTGATTAACACGGGTGAACACAGATTTAACGGCGAGTGTTTTGGCGCTTCGCGCAACAGCCTAACTTCAAAGGGGCAAAACCAATTTTCAGCCACAGATTTTCACTGATATACACTGATTTGCACTACCAATGTTAGTCGCTTCGCGTACCCGATGGCAACATTAACTGCTTTGCCGCTTGAAAGGCCTCTTTGAACCATATGTTTCCGAAGCCAAGCAACTCCGGATTGGTCGGCATGACATCGAGAATAATAGTTCCCGAGTGCCATCGACATATAGGTGCTTCCGGAGATTTATCTTCAACAAATCCCTGTTTACGAAGCTTTTCCGTGAACTTGTGGTAGCGCGAAAGCGTCGCGACTTCCACCATCACATCAACATCCATAGTCACGCGTAAAGGCGGTGCGGCAGGGTCACTGAGCAGCAACCCCGTTGCACATCCCCCTATGAACACGAGCTCATCTACAAGAGGACCAAGCCGTTCGACCGCGGCTTCGAGTAACTCAAGGTTCGGATTTCTGATCATTGGCATAGCGATTCAACCGTTTCCGTGTTTCCTGGATGGCGAATTCTCTTTCGCGTACCCTGCCCCCCCGGATTGCATCAACCAAGGTTAGCAGGGCATAAAGGTGGTCGTCTTCCCGGGCGGCTTGCGGGACCGATTTGTATAGGGGCGAAAAAGTTTGCCCTCGGACTTCACCATTCGCGTCCGGCCATACCGGGGGCAGATCGCCGGAGGCTGGAAAAAAAGACGACAATAGCGGACCGGCATAACCCGTGGGCATTCCGCGGGTCACTTCGCCCAACTCGGGTACGAAAACGTATGGCAGGCCATGTACGATAAACTCTTCGAGATTCCGCGCATTTGGTATGGCCCGATCCTTGCATATGGACGCCAACCGCGCGGCAATGGTCCGCTTTACGCCAGCGTGAACTTCGGATGGGCTCATCCACAAAGATCCTGCCAAACGACTGTAAGACCAGGGTGCTTTTCCAATCGCAACCAGTTTAAGCAAAATGACAACATCCTGGGGTTTTAGTATCACGGCATTTTCCATTCTTTATTCGCGAATCGCGAACAAAGAATGACTTAAAATCCAAAAACTGTCAAGTTAATAAAGGCCAGCATCAAGCCAACGTTATATATTCTTGGAAATGGAAGGGATAATGGTGCAGGAGTCACCCACAAAAAACAGCCTAATAATGGTATATTCGCTTCGCGAAAAGACGAAAAACCTTAAAAATTCAATTGGCCACGGATTTTCACAGATGGACACTGATTTTCCACAGAGAGTGTTTAAGCGCTTCGCGCGCAAGGGCGGAAAACATAATAGGACACGGATTAACACGGGTAAACGCAGATTTAACGGCGAGTGTTTGGCGCTTCGCGAAACGGCGTAACAGCGGAAAACCGTTTTGGGACACGGATGGACACTGGTGAACACAGATTGATCTCCAAAAAGCAGGACAAGTTTTTTACCGGCTGCTGGCCGGGAAACACATGTATTGCATCATCGCACTTGTGGATGACTTATATCTGTGAGGATCTGTGTGGATCTGTGGCGATCTTATTTCAGTAAACCGCCTAATAGCCCTAAAGATTCCGCTTGCAAAGGCGATAACACTGATTAGTGAGAACCAGTGGGTATCAATTGTTTGCTGAATCTATCAACGAAAAGGGGGGAAGATCTGTGTCGATGCCAACCGATCTCAAAGAAAACCTGCTGAAATTGCATGGGAGAATACCGCCGGAGCGCCGCGACAAGTTCGCTCGCGCCATCAAAGCAAGGCTCAGCGATGTCAATTACACCAAAGTCGGTGGTTACACCTTGGTGGGTGCCGCTGTGGGCGCATTTATCGATGCCATCCCCGGTACCGGGTTTATTACCGATGACTGGGTTGAAATTGGGTCTGCCATGGGCGCCTGGGTGGGTCTTGCAAAGGATAACCAAGAACGCAAAGAGCGGGAGAAGATTCAACAGTACATCATGGAGAGCATGAATGAAGCGATGGCTTAATTTGAGCGAGCGAAAGGTTGCGGGTGTTACCGGAATCCTGAAAGGGGCATCGAAAGGTGGGCTTTTGGGTGCGGCGGCATCTGTTGCAACGGGTGCGGCTATCATTGTAACAGCCCCCGCGTGGGTGCCTTTGGTCGGCGGGACAGTCGCCGTCAGCGGCACGACAGTAGCCGCATGGAGTGCTGCCGGAACAGCCGTGGGGGCCGTGACAGGGGGTACAAAAGCGGTCAGAAAGATCAAGAAGACGGACGAGAAGTTCAAGGAGACATTCGGCTTCTGAGTTTTGCCTGCAAACAACCCAGGATCGCAAAAAAACAGCCCCGGCGCCATCTCATGACCGGGGCTACCCGCCTGTTTTCCCTCTTATGGAAATGTGTGAGGCAGGCGTCCCGGAACGCCGGAGAGGCCCCCCCCCCCCCGGCCGGCACCGTTTTCCCCGGGTGGATTGCCTGCACCTCCATGATCAAATCCGGTGCGTTATTCCGGTCTGCGTTCACGGGTTTTGACACGGGTCTGACGGCAAAGTCCTTCATCACCTTGTCCCGCAGGATTTCCATGAGCGCCTTGCCCTGTGTTTCCTCGTCGATCCAGGCCTCATAGGCCTCCAGCTTAAGGATCACCGGTATTCTGTGGTGGATGTCTTGAATCGATGGGCTGGCATCCGTCGTGAGGATCGTGCAGGTGTAGAGCGGATCCTCCGCCTTGCCCTTGTTGTCCCAGACCTCCCACAGTCCGGCGAACCCGAAAGTCTCGCCGTCGGGTGTCTGTCGTACGCCAGGTAGGTATCAACATGCACCCCAGTGCACTCCCACCAAGGTGGCTGCAGGAACTGAAAAGGGAACCAAGGATAACCCCCTGATTCCCTTCAGATGAAACTGGTACGCCCGGCCCGACTCGAACGGGCGGCCTACGGATTCGAAGTCCGGCGCTCTATCCAACTGAGCTACGGGCGCATTAGCGATGCCCCAAAAGGCCACCTTCTGCGTTGCCGTTCGTTTAGATTCGCTGCGGCGTACCGCATGTACGCCTCAGGCATTAAAACTCCGGCGCATTAGAAAGCCCCTGAGAAAAGCCCCCTTTCGTCCCATCTCGGCGTCATGCTCAAATTTCAATCCTCGAAATACGATGAAGTATTCCTGCGGTTAAAATTCTCGCCTTCCTGGACCTGGAACGAAAATGAACCTTTCTCAGGGGCTTTCGGTGAAGACAAAATGGGGTGAGTGATGGGACTTGAACCCACGACCCTCAGGGCCACAACCTGATGCTCTGCCAACTGAGCTACACCCACCGCAATGAACGGGTGTAATTAGCAAAAGCCCCCTCAAAATGCAAGCACAAAATCGGCTAGTGCCACCCGGCTTAACCGGCCCCGTCCCCCGGTCGGGCGCCCGATTGCAGTATTGACCCAAATTCCCATCTGCTATAGGATACCGGCCACCTGTCCAGCAAAACGAAAGGCGATAAAAACCATGTCATTCCAGACGTTTATTATTAGGGCCGTAATGGGCCTGGGCATGGCTGTGGTGCTGACCCGCATGTTTCGGGGCCACAGCGACCCGGTCTACGTCATCGGGCTGGCCACCATCCTGGTGGGCCTGGCCTACGCCATGGAATACCTGCGCAAGCGCAAAAAACGCTGACGATCACACCTTAGGGAGCAGCCCACCTTGAAACAGATCATTCTCGGCACGGCCGGCCACATCGACCACGGCAAGACAAGCCTTATCAAAGCCGTCAGCGGGATCGACACGGATCGCCTGAAGGAAGAAAAAAAACGCGGCATCACCATCGAACTGGGTTTTGCCTCCCTGGACCTGCCCGACGGCCAGCACGTGGGCATCGTGGACGTGCCCGGGCACGAAAAATTCGTGAAGAACATGGTGGCCGGGGCCACCGGCATCGATATCGTGGTCATGGTCATTGCGGCGGACGAGGGGGTCATGCCCCAGACCCGGGAGCACATGGAGATCTGCACCCTTTTGGGGGTGCGGCACGGTTTCGTGGCCCTGACCAAGACCGACATGGTGGACGAAGAGTGGCTGGAACTGGCCATGGACGACATCCAGTCCTTCACCCGGGACACCTTCCTGGACGGGCAGCCCATCGTGCCGGTCTCTTCGATCACGGGCGACGGGATCCCCGAGTTTATCGCCACCCTGCAGACCATCTGCAAAGAAGTGCCCGAGCGCAAGCAGACGGGCCTCTTTCGCCTGCCCGTGGACCGGGTCTTCACCATGAAGGGCTTCGGCACCGTGATCACCGGATCGCTGGTCTCCGGCAAGATTGCCGTGGGCGAGACCATCATGATCTACCCCTCCGGCATCAAATCCAAGGTCCGGGGCCTCCAGGTCCACAACCAGAGCGTCAACGAAGCCCTGGCCGGCCAGCGGACGGCCATCAACTTCCAGGGGCTGGACATGGCCGCCGTGGAGCGGGGCAACGTCCTGGCCCGGCCGGACACCCTGAGCCCCAGCTACATGGCCGACATCGCCTTCCAGTACCTGGCCAGCACAGCCAAGCCGCTGAAAAACCGCACCCGCATCCGCTTTCACACCGGCACCAGCGAGATCATGGGCAACCTGATCCTGCTGGACCGGGAAGAGCTGGCCCCGGGCGAATCGGCCGCGGTGCAGGTGCGCCTGGATACCCCAACGGCCCTGGTGAAGGAAGACCGCTACGTGATCCGCAGCTATTCACCGGTACGCACCATCGGCGGCGGCCAGGTCCTCGACCCCATCCCGGCCAAGCACAAACGCTTCCGCAGCGATATCGCCGACACCCTGAACGCCCTGGCGGACATGCCCCCGGAAGAAGTGATTGGCTTTCACGCCCGCCAAGCCGGCTTTGGCGGGACGGAACACAACGAACTGCGCCTGGTCACCAACCTGCCGGACAAGAAACTGGATGCAGCCGTCAGCGCCATGCTCTCGCGCCGGGACCTGATCATGGTGGACCGCGACCGGCGTCTGTACGTGCATGCCGACACCTATGCCCGCCTGCGTCAGCTGGTGCTCGACCAGCTCGGCCGCTATCATGCCGCCCACCCGCTCAAGGCCGGCATGCCCCGGGAGGAGCTGCGCAGTAAATTTCCCGCGCACATCCACCCCAAGCTGGCGCCCCAGGTGCTGAACCAGATGCTGAAAGCCAAGGAACTGGCCGCCGAAGAAGATACCATTCGCCTGGCCGGCCACCGGGTCTCCCTGGCCGGGGACCAGAGCCAGCTCAAGGACAAGATTCTCCAAGCCTATACCCGGGGCGGCATCACGCCGCCCTATTTCAAGGAAATCTGCCAGACCCTGAAGGTCGAGGCCCGGGATGCGCGGGATGTGCTGCAATTGCTGGTGGAAGAAAATCGTCTCGTCAAAGTCAAGGAAGAACTCTACTTCCAGCGCGACGTCATCGACGATCTCCAGGCGCGACTGGTGGCGCACCTGCGGGACAAGGGCGTCATCACCACGCCCGAATTCAAGGATATGACTGGTGCATCGCGCAAATATGTGATACCTTTGGCCGAGTTTTTCGACGCCCGCAACGTTACCATTCGCGTGGGCGACACCCGCCAGTTGCGAAAAGGCTGAATCCTCCGATCTGCTACCATCCAGGAGTCATTATGGGAACCACACCGAACACGGATTCCGGTGAAAAAGGAAGCAAAGAATTCAAACTGTTTGCCGCCAAGCGCATCCTGCTGGGTGCGGTGGGGATCGTACTCCTGCTCTGGCTGGTGAGTTTTGCCCTGAGTTTCTTCGACAGCCCGCCCTCGGAAACCGACGGCCACACCCCGCATGTGGCCGACATGCCCACAAGCACCGACACAGCCGCCCATGATGAGGCCGCCACCCCGGCCGGACACGACCCGGCGGACACCCATGATGAAGCCGCGCCCGAAACCGATGCCCATGCCGCCCCGGAAACCCCGCATGTCGCCGACAGCCACGGCGCGGCCCCCGCAGCGAAACCATCCGACGCCCATGCGCCCGCCGCCGGCCACGGAACTTCCACCGCGGACAAGGCCGATGCCCACGCCCCGGCCGGGCACGCCGCCTTCACCGCCTCGGGCGTCAAAGGGGTGGCCTTCATGGAGGCCATGATCGCGCCCATGCACCATGAACTGGAGGAGCGGTTCTATGGCTGGCGCCCCAACGACATCCTCGACTTCACGGACAACGTGAACAATTACCAGCTCGGCGTCCTGGAGGTCACCCGGCGCACGGCGGAAGTCCTGGCGGAACGGATTTCCCGCACCGGCAGCACCCAGGCCTTCGAGAAGGATCTTGAAAACGCCCGCAGCAACTTCATGATCAACGCTGACGACTACATGCTGCCTTCGGCCGAAACCAGTTACAAGGAAGCCCTGGAATCCCTCGAGCGCTACAAGACCAAACTGGAAAACGGCTCCGCCCTTTTTTATACGCGTACCGACAACCTGATTCCCCTTTTGCGGGCCTTTGAAAATCTCCTGGGCAGCTGCGACGACAACCTGGTCAAAGCCCACGAGGACGACGGCACCGAGGTCAGCTGGTTTCGGGCCGACGATTACTTCTTCTACGCCAGCGGCGTGGCCCATGCCATGCACTCCATCCTGGAAGCGGTGGCCGTGGACTTTGCCAAAACCATCGAAACCCGCCGCGGCACCGAAGTGCTCCACCATGCCCTGGAAGCCCTGGAGCATGCCATGCATATCGACCCCATCCTGATTTTTGACAGCCCCCCGGACGGGATTCTGGCCAACCACCGGGCCAACATGGCCGGCCCCATCAGCCACGCCCGTTTCTATATCGGGCTGCTCATCGAAACCCTTTCCACCTGACATCACCTGCGGCCGGTTACACCGGTCCGTGCGGTACGGATAACGTTCAGCCCCGCCCTGGCAAACCAGGGCGGGCCGCTAGGGTCAGGCCACAAGCCGGTTGACGTCACCTTCGGGAGCAGAATTTATGGAGCAGCAGCCAACCTACGACGAACTCATGCAGCAAGTGGCGCAATTGAAACACGATCTCGATTGCCAGCGCCAAAGCTGTGAAGAACAGGCCGCCGCCCACAATCTCTTTCTGTCCATGATCGAATCCCTGCCGCTCAACGTCTTCAGCAAAGACAAGGAGGGTCGTTTCATCCTGGCCAACCGCCAATATTGCCGGACCATCGGCAAGCCGGCTGAAGCCATTTTAGGGTGCACGGACCATGATTTCCATCCTCCGGAACTGGCCCGCAAATATCGCGAAGACGACCTCGCCATCATGGCCGGCGGCACCGTTGCCACCCTCGAAGAAGAACACCGCTCCACCACCGGCGCGTCCATGGATGTCAGTGTCATCAAAGCCCCCCTATACAGTCACCACGGCGAGGTCACCGGCATGCTGGGAGTCTTCTGGGATATTTCCGAGCGCAAACAGGCCGAGCGCGCCCTGTACGAGAGTGAACAGCGATTCCGCGAGCTTGTGGACCTCCTGCCCCAGTCCATCTTTGAATTCGCCCTCGATGGCCGCATCCTTTTTACCAATAAAAGTGGTCTGAAGGTTTTCGGCTACACGGCGGAGGATGTCGATGCCGGAATGACCATCTGGGACTTGCTGGTCCCCGAGGATCATGCCCGGGTCAGGGCTGACATGGCCCGGACATACACGCACAAACGGCGCACGCCAATGGAGTACACAGCACAACACCGTGAAGGCCACCGGTTCCCCATAGCGGCCTACACGAGCTTCATTCAAAGGGATGACGCCATTGTCGGTGTCAGGGGAATTGCCATCGACCAGACGGATTTTAAAAACCTGGAAGCGCGCCTCAACATGGCCCAGAAGATGGAAGCCGTCGGACAACTGGCCGGCGGGGTGGCCCACGACCTCAACAACCTGCTCAGCCCCATCCTGGGCTACGCGGAACTTCTGCTGGAGGATCTCGACGACGGGGGCTTTACCCGGCAGGGGGTCCAATCCATTCATGATGCCGGCCTGAAAGCCCGCGACCTGGTCCAGCAGCTCCTGGCTTTCGCCCGCAAACAACCCCTGAGCATTACCACTGTCGATCTCAACCAGGTGATTGTCCGGTTTGAAGACCTGCTGCGCCGGTCGATCCGCGAAGATATCTCGATCGACATCCACCTGTGCGAGAATCCCACCCTGACCCGCGCCGATGCGGGCCAGATCGAACAGGTCCTCATGAACCTGGCCGTCAACGCCCAGGACGCCATGCCGGAGGGCGGCCGCCTGACACTGGAAACAGCCGCCATACAGCTCGACGAGGCCTATGCCAAGGAGCATCCCGGCGTCACACCGGGACCCCACGTCATGATGTCCCTGAGCGACACGGGCCCGGGCATTCCCGAGAGCTACCGGGAACGCATTTTCGATCCCTTTTTCACGACCAAGGAACAGGGCAAGGGCACGGGATTGGGACTGGCCACGGTTTACGGCATCGTCAAGCAGCACAAGGGGAATATCTGGCTTTACAGCGAACCGGACCATGGCACCACGTTCAAGGTCTTTTTCCCGGCAGTGCGCGGACAGGTCGCACCGCAGACCGCGGCAGGCAAAGCCCCCGCTCCCAAGAGGGGCCAGGAGACCATCATGGTGGTGGAAGACAACGCCATGCTGCGCGACATGACGGAGCAAATTCTCCGACGGCACGGCTACACCGTCCTGGTCGCCGGCAGCGGTGATGCCTGCCTGCAGGTCCTGGCGACCCACAACGCGCCGGTGCACCTGCTGCTCACCGACGTGGTCATGCCCGGCATGAACGGACGGGAGCTGTATACCCGTTTAGCCGACCAGCGTGCGGACTTGAAGGTGATCTACATGTCGGGCTACACCGACAACGTCATCCTGCACCACGGGGTGCTGGAAGACGGCATCGACTTCATCCAGAAGCCCTTCTCCATGCAGGCCCTGACGGACAAGGTCCGGCGGTGTCTGGACAGGCCAACCCAGTAGAAGCTACCTCAAAAAAGTCTTTTCGCCCGATATCGGCGTTGTGCCCTCATCTCAAATCCTCGACATACTTGAGTATGACTGCGGTTTAATACTCGGGCACGCCTTGATCTCGAACGAAAATCCTAATTTTTAGATGGCTTCTTGTATTACCATTACCGATCCAGCCACGCAGCAAAAGGATACCGGGCAGTGAGGTTGAATATAAGCCATCCATTTATAGTTGCGGGCTCGGAGATATTCTTCCGTCCTGAGGTGCTTTATTTCATTCTTCGTTTTCTTTCACTTGGGAAGAAAACGCCGATATTGCCCCAACCCGAACATTTCATGAAATTTTTTCTACGCAATAAAATTTATGTAAATAGTCAGGGGTATCAAAGCTATTCGGGGAATACTTTTCAGGCAACACGTTGTACCCTTCGCCGATTGCCAGAATCATCGAAAAAATTTCACCCGGCGGGCGCGCCCGAGATGCCCCTTGACCGCGTTATCAGGGTCTTGCGGTAGCAGAAGTACAGCGGCGCCCCTGATGCCTTGACAATGAACATCGCGAACGCGTGAAATATCCGGGCCGACGCGCCATTCCCGTCCAATCAAAATCAACGCAAGCCTAAGCCAAACCTAAACGCCCTGAGGATGTGGTAAACGTTCAAGATACGGCGCACAAGCGACGAGGAACGAGGCGTACACCGGGTACGCCGCAGTGACGAGAAGCGCCGGGCAACGCCGATATTGCCCCGACGAGCCATCCCCGTCCAATCAAAATCAACTCAAGCCTAAGCCAAACCTAAACGCACTGAGGATGTGGTAAACGTTCAAGATCAAGGCGCCCAAGCGACGAGGAACGAGGCGTACACCAGGTACGCCGCAGTGACGAGGAGCGCCGGGCAACGCCGATATTGACCCGACGCGCCATCCCCGTCCAATCAAAATTAACTCAAGCCTAAGCCAAACCTAAACGCACTGAGGATGTGGTAAACGTTCAAGATACGGCGCCCAAGCGACGAGGAATGAGGCGTACACCAGGTACGCCGCAGTGACGAGGAAGGCCTTGCAACGCCGATATCGCCCAACGAGCAATTTCCGTCCAATCAAAATCAACGCAAGCCTAAGCCAAACCTAAACGCACTGAGGATGTGGTAAACGTTCAAGATCAAGGCGCCCAAGCGACGAGGAGCGAGGCGTACACCAGGTACGCCGCAGTGACGAGGAGCGCCGGGCAACGCCGATATTGGACGTTTAACACATCCTCAGAGTTCGGCCGCAAACCGGGCGCTGATACTGTCATGATACCGCATCCCCCTCACCGTCAAGGCGCAGCGGCCGGGGATCTCGGCCAGGCAGCCTTCCTCGGCCAGCTGGTTCAGCAGGCGGCCGAAGGTGTCCTGGACCGACAGGTCGAAACGCTGCTCGAAGGAAGCGATGGCAAAGCCCGCCTTCAAGCGCAGGCCCAGCAGCAGCGCCTCCAGCACCTGCTGCTCCCGGGAGAGTTCTTCCCGTCCCCCCTCGGGCAGGCGATCCTGCGCCAGGCTCCGGCAATAGATGTCCAGGTCGGCCAGGTTCCACCAGCGCGTCCCCTGCCGGTAGGAATGGGCGGCGGGGCCGAAGCCCAGGTAGGGCTCGAAGTGCCAGTATTTCAGATTGTGGCGCGAACGATAATCCGGTGTGCGGGCAAAATTGGAGATCTCGTAGTGGTCGTAGCCCTGCCCGGCCAGAAACAGGGCTGTGGCTTCGAACAGTTCCGCCACGCGTTCTTCTTCCAGCGGCTGGAAGCGGCCCGCCTGGAGCGCACGCGTCATGGGGGTTCCGGTCTCGAAGGTCAGGATGTAGCAGGAAAGATGTTCGGGCGTCCAGGACAGGGCCTGCTCAAGATCGGCCCGCCAGTCGGATGCCTTCTGTGCGGGCAGACCGTAGATCAGGTCCAGGCCGATGTTGTCGAAGCCGGCCGCCCGGGCCTCTTCAATCACCGCAAGGGCTTCGGCCCGGTCGTGGATGCGCCCCAGGAACCGCAGGGCCGCGTCCCGGAAGGACTGGACGCCGATATTGAGGCGGTTCACCCCGGCCGCCCGCAGGCGTTCCAGATCCTCGGCCGAAACCGCGCCGGGATTGGCCTCCAGGGTGATCTCAGCGTCAGCGCGCAGGTGGAAATGGGTTCGTACGAGGGCCAGCAGATCGGCAACGGCATCGGGCGGGCACAGGGAAGGCGTACCCCCGCCGAAATAGACCGTGTCCACGGCCATGGCGCGGTCGGCACGCCGCCGGATCTCCTGCTGCAGGGCCGCGAGAAACGCCGGCAGACGATCCTGTCGGGTGACGGAGTAGAAATCGCAATAGGGACATTTTTGCTTGCAGAAAGGGATGTGGAAGTAGAGTCCGGCAGGCGCCATGGTTTCCATCCTTGCCCCGGGCCGGCATCCGGGAAGGCGCTTCACATGGCGGCTGCCAGGGGCGATGCGCCTTCATGGTTTATGGCATCGCCCCGGGCGATAGCATGTGCGACAGGGCGACAGGCTAGCGTTTATGGGGGGCTCCCATGGTGATGCCGAGATCCAGCGCCTTCTGGTTCATCTCCACAAAACCGGACGGGATACGCTTTTTCAGGACGGCCATGATAGAATCCGGCTGCACCAGCTCGGTCAGGGCCACCACAGCCCCCAGCATGCAGATGTTGAACACGATGGGCTTGCCGATCTCGTCCATCACCGCCTTGTACATGGGCAGCTCCACCTGCCAGGCATCCACCTTGCGCTCCTGTTTGACGAAACGGCTGTCCGTCAACAGCAGTCCCCCGGGGCGGATGATGGGCGCAAAGGAATTGTAGGACTCCTGGGTCAGGCACACCAGCATGTTGGGCTGAATCACCTTGGGAAAGTTGATCTCTTCATCGGAAATGATGATATCGGAACGGGTGGATCCACCCCGGGCTGCCGCCCCATAGGCCTGGGACTGGGTGGCATTGAGCCCCTCGTGGATCACGGCGGCTTCCGCTAAAATGATGGCGGCGGTGATAACTCCCTGACCGCCGGAGCCGGTGAAGACCATCCGCATTCTTTCCATGTGCGCTAACCTTTCATCGCCTTGGCAATAATTTTATCGTACTCGCGACAGTATTCCGGCGCTTCCTCCTGAACGAAAATGCCCCGCTCGATGAGATCCGGATTTTCCGCTTTCTTCTTGGAACCCACCGGCACGGTGATATCCTTGTAGCGTTCCATCATGTCGGCCGCGGCCCCCTGCTTGTTCTTGCGGCCGAAATGGGTCGGACACTGGGAAAGAATCTCCACCACGCTGAAGCCCTCGTGCAGGATGGCCTGCTTGATCAGATCGGCGGCCTGCTGGGCGTGGTAGGTGGTGCTGCGCGCCACGAAGGTGGCCCCGGCCGCGGTGGCCATTTTTACCACGTCAAAATCCCGGTCGATGTTCTGGAAGGGCGCCGTGGTGGCGTTGATGCCCACCCCGCTCATGGGGGAGAACTGCCCCCCGGTCATCCCGTAGATGCGGTTGTTCATCACGATGGCCGTGATGTCGATGTTGCGCCGACAGGCGTGGATGAAGTGGTTGCCGCCGATGGCCAGGGCGTCGCCGTCACCCATGGGCACGATCACGTTCAGTTCCGGCTGGGAGAGTTTGACCCCGGTGGCAAAAGCCAGCGCGCGGCCGTGCAGGGTGTGCAGGGTGTGGAAATCCACGTACCCGGAAATGCGCGACGAACACCCGATGCCCGACGCCATCACGATTTCGTTCTTGGAAAGCCCCAGCTGTTCCACCGCCCGCAGCAGGCTGTTCAACACCGTGCCGTGGCCGCAGCCCGGGCACCACATGTGCGGAAAAAACCGCTGCCGGAGATAGTCTTTTAACGCCATGCTATACCCCCTTCCCCTGGATGAGCCGCAGGATCTTGCGGATATCCGTCGGGGTAATGAAAACACCGTCGATGCGGTTGGCCAGAAAAACCTTTTCGGGATGATCCAACGCCTTTTTGACTTCCTGCATCACCTGGCCCATGTTCAGCTCCACCACCAGAACGGCCTCGGCCTGGGCGCATTTTTCGCGCACGATGTCGCGGGGAAAGGGCCACAGGGTCTGCAACTCCAGCAGTCCCAGACGCTCGCCCCGGTTGCGGCGGTTCTTGACCACGTGCAGGGCCGAGCGGGCCGCCGAGCCGTAAGAGACCATGACGATCTCCGCATCCTCCAGGAAATACTCCTTGTAGCGGGCCAGCTGGTTGGTGCGGTTTTCGATCTTGTCCACCAGGTGGCGGATGAGCCCGTGGGCCACCCCCGGATCGGCCGAAGGGAAACCCCACATGTCATGATAGAGGCCGGTCACGTTGTAGCGGTGCACCCCGCCGAAATCACTCATGGGCAGACGCCCGTCTTCCCGGGGCAGGTAGGGATGATAGTTGACCCCGCCCTGGACCGAAGTCCGCAGGCGCTCCACCAGCGGCATTTCACCGGGCTCGGGCAGCACCAGCTTCTCCCGCATGTGTCCCACGATTTCGTCAAACAGCAGGATCACCGGCGTGCGGTAGGTCTCGGCCATGTTGAAGGCCTCGATGGTCATGGCAAAGACATCCTGGTGGTTGGAGGCCGTCAGCGCGATGATGGCGTGATCCCCATGGGTGCCCCAGCGGGCCTGCATGATGTCCCCCTGGCTGCCGTGGGTGGGAATGCCGGTGGAAGGCCCCCCGCGCTGGACATCCACGATCACGCAGGGAATCTCGGCCATGATGGCGTAGCCCAGGGCCTCCTGCATCAGGGAAAAGCCCGGTCCGCTGGTGGCCGTCATCACCTTGTGGCCGGTCAAAGAGGCCCCGATGATGGCGCAGATGGAGGCCAGTTCGTCTTCCATCTGGATGAACTTGCCGCCGGCCATGGGCAGGCGCCGGGACAGGAGTTCCGCAATTTCCGTAGACGGGGTGATGGGGTAGCCGGCAAAAAAGTCCAGCCCGGCATACAGTGCGGCTTCCACACACGCCTCGTTGCCCTGTACGAATTTAACCTGAGTGCTCATGATCCCACGCCCTATTCGGTTTCGATTTCGATGGCAAGGTCCGGACAGCGGATCTCGCAAAGTTTACAGGCAATGCAGTCTTCCGGCCGGGCTGCAAAAACCTTGTCCATGTCATCCAGTTCCAGGACATTCTTGGGGCAGAAATGAACGCAGATACCGCACCCTTTGCACCAGTCCCTGTCGATGTGATGTTGCTTGAGCTTCTTCTTGGCCATCCGCCGTTCTCCTCGAGCGTACGTAGCGTAACCAGATCGTATTGCGTTGCGGCCGTTTAGGGCGGCCGCCAAATCGCCCCTATTATTGAGTCCCATTGCCTTTGTCAAGCAAAACCGGTCCGGATAGACAAATTCACGCCACGTTTCCCCCAAAGGCTTGATCGGTCTTGCATTTTTCACACCGTCGCCGGCCGGATCCTGGCTTGCCGCGGCCAGTATCAGGCGGTCATCAGTTTGCGCAGCACAAAGGGCAGAATGCCGCCATGGCGGAAATAATCCACCTCCACCTCGGAGTCGAGCCGGGCCAGCACGTCGAAGGTGACCGCCGTGCCATCCGCCTTCTCCGCCTTGACCTGCAGGACCTTGCGGGGCGCCATGGTGTCGATGCCGGTGATGGTGAAAACTTCTTCGCCGGTAAGCCCCAGGCCGGCAACGCTGTCGCCTTCCTGGAACACCAGGGGCAGCACCCCCATACCCACGAGATTGCTGCGATGAATGCGCTCGAAGGACTGGCTGATCACCGCCCGCACGCCGAGCAGATTGGAGCCCTTGGCCGCCCAGTCGCGCGAGGAACCGGTGCCGTATTCCTTGCCCCCCAGCACCACCAGGGGCGTTTCTTCCGCTTTGTAGGCCATGGCCGCCTCGTACACGAAGCCTTCCTCGCCCTGGGGAAACTTACGGGTATAGCTGCCCTCCTTGCCCCCCACGAGCTGGTTCTTGAGCCGGATGTTGCCGAAGGTGCCCCGCATCATGACCTCGTGGTTGCCCCGCCGGGACCCGTAGGAATTGAACTGTTCCACGGCCACGCCCTTGGAAACCAGGTACTGGCCGGCCGGATAAGCCTCGGGGATGGCGCCGGCCGGGGAGATGTGATCGGTGGTCACGGTGTCGCCCAGAACCGCCAGGGCCCTGGCCCTCTCGATATTCGCGGAAGCCGCCGGTTCGGCGCTGAAATCCTCGAAATAGGGCGGGTTTTTGATGTAGGTGGACTGGTCGTCCCAGGTGTAGGTCATGGATTTGACATTCGGCAGATCGGCCCAGAACTCGTCCCCGTCAAAGATGCGGCCGTATTCCAGCGCATAGAATTCTTCCTTGAGATGGGCCTGGACCAGGGCTTCGATCTCTTCGTTGGTGGGCCAGATGTCGTCCAGGTAGACCGGCTCGCCGTTGGGATCGATCCCCACCGGCTCGTAGGTCAGGTCCACATCGATATGGCCGGCCAGGGCAAAGGCCACCACCAGCATGGGGGAGGCCAGGAAATTGGACTTGATATTCTGGTGGATGCGGGCCTCGAAGTTGCGGTTGCCGGAAAGCACCGAAGCCACATTGAGATCGTTGGCCACCACACATTTTTCGATGATCGGATCCAGCGGCCCGCTGTTGCCGATGCAGGTGGTGCACCCGAATCCGGCCAGGTGAAAGCCGAGCGCCTCCAGGTAGGGCATCAGCCCGGCCGCCTCCAGGTACTGGATCACCACTTTGGAGCCCGGGGCCAGGGATGTTTTGACAAAGGCCGGCACTTTGAGGCCGCGTTCGACCGCTTTCCTGGCCAGCAGGCCGGCTCCGATCAAGATGGAGGGGTTGGAGGTGTTCGTGCAGGAGGTAATGGCCGCGATCACCACCGAGCCGTTGCGCAGTTGAACGGGCGTGCCGTGGAGATCGAGATGGCAGGCCCCATCCGAGACGGGGCGACAGATGGGCATGCGCGACGTCCGGGTGCCGGACTCTTCGTGAAACTGGGAAATGCGGGCCATCTCTTCGTCGCGGCTGTATTCGCATCCCAGGATCTCCGCAAATTTGGTTTTGAGGTCCGTCAGCACGATGCGGTCCTGGGGCCGGGCCGGGCCGGACAAGCAGGGTTCCACGGTGGCCAGGTCCAGGGTCAGCACATCGGTGTATTCGGGGGTTTCCGCACCGGTGTAAAACAGGCCGTTGGCGCGGGTGTAGGCGTCCACCAGGTCGGCCTGTTCCGACCGGTTGGTGGCCCGCAGGTAGGCGATGGTCTTTTCATCCACCGGGAAGATACCCAGGGTGGCCCCGTATTCCGGGGTCATGTTGGAAATGGTGGCGCGGTCCGGGATCGACAGCTCTTTCAGGCCGGGCCCGAAGTACTCCACGAATTTCTCCACCACGCCGTATTCCCGCAGCATCTGGGTCACCGTCAGCACCAGGTCGGTGGCGGTAACCCCCGGCCGCAGGGCCCCCGTCAACTTGACCCCGATGACCTGGGGGATGGACATGTAATAGGGCTGGCCCAGCATGACGGCCTCGGCCTCGATGCCGCCGACCCCCCACCCCATCACCCCCAGGGCGTCGATCATGGTGGTGTGGGAGTCCAGCCCCACCAGGGTGTCGGGAAAGGCCACCCAGCCGTCCGGGGTTTCCTCGCCGATGACCACCCTTCCCAGGTGTTCCAGGTTGACCTGGTGGCAGATGCCCGAACGGGGGGGCACCACCTTGAAATTGTCGAAGCTCTGCTGGGCCCATTTGAGGAAGGCGTAGCGCTCGCCGTTGCGCTCGTATTCCCTGGCAACATTCTTGACCACGGCATTGGTGGTGCCGAAATAATCCACCTGGACCGAGTGATCGATCACCAGTTCCACCGGCACCAGGGGGTTGATCCTGGCGGGATCCCCTCCCTGGCGGGCCATGGCATCGCGCATGGCGGCCAGATCCACCACCGCCGGCACCCCGGTGAAGTCCTGCATGAGCACCCGGGCCGGATGATAGGGAATTTCCACCGGCGCATCATAGGTCTTCTGCCAGCGGGCAATGTTCAGGAGATCGTCTTCGCGCACCACCCGGCCGTCCATCTTGCGCAGCAGGTTTTCGGTGAGGATGCGTATCGAAAAGGGCAACCGCTGGATATCGGCCATACCGTCGGCGGCCAGTTTGAGGATATCGAAATACGTATAGCGTCGGCCACTGACCTCGATCGTTCCGGTGAAATCTTCCTTTTTCATGGATCCCCCATCGGTTTAAAAATTACGGGTCTTGAAACGCGTCTTGAACGCCCCCTGACCTCCGGCCCATCCATCCGTGATAAAGATCAGGCCGGCATGTTGTCGACCACGATCCGGGCGAACCGGGAGCAGGCCACCTCGGTGCTGCCCGCCATCTGGCGGGCCAGGTCGTAGGTCACCTGCTTGGCATTGATGGCCCCGATCACGCCCTGGCGTACCGCTTCGGCCGCCTCCTGCCAGCCGAGATGATCCAGCATCATGGCCCCCGACAGGATCAGCGAGCCGGGGTTGATCTTGTCCAGTCCGGCATACTTGGGCGCCGTGCCGTGGGTGGCTTCGAACACCGCAAAGCCGTCGCCGATGTTGGCCCCGGGGGCCATGCCGAGTCCGCCGGCCATGGCGGCCAGGGCATCGGACATGTAGTCCCCGTTCAGGTTGGGCATGGCCAGGACATCGTACTCGGCCGGGCGCAGCAGGATCTGCTGAAACATGGCATCGGCGATGCGGTCCTTGATGAGCACCCGGCCCTCGGGCACCTGGCCGTCATGGCGATCCCAGACCGCTTCTTCGGTCACGACCCGATCGCCGAAGACCTCCTGGGCCACTTCATAGCCCCAATTGCGGAAGGCGCCTTCGGTGTACTTCATGATGTTGCCCTTGTGCACCAGGGTCACGCTGGGGCGCTGATGATCCAGGGCGTACTGCACGGCCATCTGCACCAGGCGCCGGGAACCGAAACGGCTGATGGGCTTGATGCCGATCCCGGAACCCTCCCGGATCTGCCGCCCTTCTTCCCGGTCGATGAATTCGATCAGTTTTTTGGCCATGGGGGAGTCGGCTTCCCACTCGTAGCCGATGTAGACGTCTTCCGTATTTTCCCGGAAAACCACCATGTCCACGTTTTCCGGCGCTTTCATGGGGCTGGGGATGCCGGCGATATAGCGCACCGGCCGCACGCAGGCGTAGAGATCGAGCACCTGGCGCAGCTGCACGTTGACACTGCGGATGCCGCCGCCCACCGGCGTGGTGAGCGGCCCCTTGATGGCCACCCGGTAGGTCCGGATGGCGTCCAGGGTGGCCTCCGGCAGCCATTCGCCGGTCTGGTTGAAAGCTTTTTCCCCGGCCAGCACTTCCAGCCAGTCGATGGCGCGGTTTCCGCCGTAGGCCTTGTCCACCGCTGCGTCCAGGACCAGGCGGGTGGCCCGCCAGATGTCCGGCCCCGTGCCGTCGCCCTCGATGAAGGGAATGATCGGACGGTCAGGCACCTGAAGTTCACCCGTCTCCTTCAACGTAATGGTATTTTCGTTTGCCATTGTCGCATTCTCCATGCCGAGTTAAGGGTCCGCCGTCACACCAGGACGGTCATTTCTCTTGCTTTGGCGAAGATAAAAAGCAGGTATCCGGTATGTCCGCAAGTCAAATGAACCGTTTCATCAGTTCGTCGATGGCCTGGTCCACGTTGTCCGCGTCGATACCGTAAAGCTGGCAGGCCTGCTCGGCCCGCGCCCGGCGGTTCGGCCGCTCCATGTCCGCCAGGCGGGAAAACAGCCCCAGGCGCCGGCCCACCTGGTAGATCACCTGGTCTTCCGGTGCCAGGTCCAGGAACTGCCGGATGACGGCCGTCATGGCGGCTTTGTCTTCGGGCAGGCGGCCTTCGACTTCCTGGAAGAGGTTGAGAATGTGGTCGCTTTTAACGGTGCTGCCGATCCCGTCCAGGGTCCCCAGGAAGAGCAGGGTTTCCGCGGCCATCTCCCGGTCCGTCAGTTTTTCAAAGCGCCCGGCCTCGAAGTCCTGGAAAAGTTCGGTATGGTTGGGGATGGCCAGGGTGCGCAGGCGGATGAAATCCGGATCGATCCGGTTGAGGCAGTCGGCGGTCTCGAGGGCGTGCTCCCGGGAAAGATCCCGCCCGCCCAGGCCGGGCATGACGTATTCGGAGAGTTCCATGCCGGCCCGCTTGATTTTGCGGCCGGCCTTGATGTGCCCCGCCTTGGTGATGCCCTTTTTCATGCGGGCCAGCACCTGGTCCGACCCCGACTCCAGCCCGATATGGATGCGGTTCAGGCCGGCGGCGGCAAAGGCCTCGAGATCGGCATCGGCGATGCGGGCCACGGTGTGGGAGCGGGCGTAGGAGGTAATCCGGGCCACCCAGGGAAAGCATGCCCGCAAGCGGGCCAGCACGGCTTTCAGATCGTCCGGCTTGATCACCAGGCTGTTGGCATCCTGAATAAAAATGGATTGCATGCCCCCGGCGCGCCAGTGCAAAGCCGCCTGGAAAGCCCCCTCGTCCAGGGGGGCCACGGCCGCGCCGATGCGGCGCACGTCCTCCGGCGTCAGGCGCCCGGGGCCCTGGTCGGCATCGCGAATGGCCGTGACGTAACGGTGGACCCGGTCGATGTCTTCGAGCACGTGCTCCCGGGGACGCAGCGAAAATTTCCGCCCTTTGTAAACCGGGCAAAACCGGCAGCGGTTCCAGGGGCAGTTGCGGGTGACCCGGATCAGCAGGCTGTTGGCTTCGCTGGGCGGTCGAATGGGGCCCTGCTCAAAGCCCTGATAGTCGTTTAGGTTCTGCTTCGATGGCATCAACATGTTTCAACAGGCAGACATTCAAATGATTAAGGTGGATCCATTCGGGAGAGGAATGCCGCCCGGCCCCGGCAAGGCCGGCGACGCCCCATAAGATCTGGAAAAGTAACCAAGAAATTGGCACTTATTGGCGGCGCTGTCAACCATCACGGTCAGACAATCCCTTTGACAGTCACGCCCCTTTCACATAGACTGTTAATTTCCGGTTCGGCCGGAGGAGATCCGGGCCGACCGGGCCATCGCATGAGGGAGGCAACCAGCGGTTTTGAAATGGCTGAAAATAACAGTGCCGATCCTGCTCGTCGTCCTGGCAGGGGCGGCCTTCGCCATCTATGAGATGACCCGGTATCCCGACACGGTGGACGCGGCCCACGACAAGGCCCACACCGTGATCATCGCACCCGGGGAAGGGTTCAGCGCCACCGCCCGCAAGCTGCAGGCCCTCGGCCTGATCCAATCGCCCCGCAAATTCCGCCTGTTTGCCCGCATCAACGGCAGCCACCGCCAGATCCAGGCCGGCGAATTCCAACTATACGGCACCATGACCCCCCGCCAGATTCTCGATACGCTGGTGGCGGGCAAAGTCCGTCTCTACCGGGTCACCATACCGGAGGGGTTTACCCTGCGCCAGATTGCGCAAACCGTTTCCCGGGCCGGATTCGGGGATACCGATGCCTTTTTTAACCTGGCCACCGACCCGGCGGTTGCAACGGAACAACAGGTGCCGGCCCAAACCCTGGAGGGCTACCTGTTTCCGGACACCTACCATTTTCCCCGGGGGTTTTCCCAGGAGAAGATCATTGCCGCCATGACCCAGCGTTTCCGGGACGCCATCAGCGACAGCTGGCAAAGCCGGGCCGAAGCCCTCGGCCTGACCCTGCACCAGGTGGTCACCCTGGCCTCCATCATCGAGAAAGAAACCGGCGATCCGGCCGAACGGCCGCTGATCGCATCCGTGTTTCACAACCGCCTGAAAAAAGGCATGCGCCTGGAAACCGACCCCACGGTGATCTATGGAATCGAAGACTTCGACGGCAACCTGACCCGCAAACACCTGCGCACGCCGACCCCCTACAACACGTACGTCATCAAAGGCCTTCCCCCCGGCCCCATTGCCAGCCCGGGGCATGCCGCCCTGGAGGCGGCTCTCTACCCGGCCGAGACCGATTACCTGTTCTTCGTCTCCCGCAAGGACCGCACCCATCAGTTTTCCAGCAACCTCAAAGACCACCAGGAAGCGGTGCGCAAATACCAGTTGCGCCGGCGGCGGAAATCGTCGTAAGGGAGCACCCACCGGCGGCAAACGAACGCCGCTGGAATCCCCATTGGAAAGTTGAGCATCATGCCATGACCATCGAACCGTTAACCCCTGAGCAACTGGCCGGACAGCGCCTGATGGTGGGCTTCGAGGGCCAGGCCTTCAATGCCGATCTGCAGGAGCTGATCGCCGACCTGTGTGTCGGGGGCCTGATCCTGTTCAAGCCGAATATTGCCGACCCGGACCAGCTGCAACTGCTCTGCCGCGACTGCCAGGCCTTTGCCGCCCGGTGCGGCCAGCCGCCCCTGATCATTGCCGTGGACCAGGAAGGCGGGCCGGTGGCCCGTCTGAAAGCCCCCCACTTTACCGAATTCGCCGGCAACCCCTCCATGCGGGATGAAGAGGACGCCCGGGCCTTTGCCCGCACAACGGCCCGGGAGCTTGCCGCGGCCGGCATCAACATGGACATGGCCCCGGTCATGGACGTGGCCCCCGCCGACCTTTCCGGCATCATGGCCGACCGGGTGTTCGGAAGCGATCCCGGGTATGTGGCCCGCATGGGCACGGCCCTGATCGAAACCCTGCAGGCCGACGGCGTGATGGCGGTGGCCAAACACTTCCCCGGCATCGGGCGCACCACCCTGGACTCCCACCTGGATCTGCCCACCTTCGGGGAAGACCTCGACGCCATGGCCCCCATCGACCTGCCCCCCTTCCAGGCCGCCATCGATCAAAAGGTGGCCGGCGTCATGCTGTCCCACATCCTGTATGCGCAAATCGACCCCGCCTGGCCGGCCAGCCTGTCGCCGGTCATCGCCCGGGATCTCCTGCGCCGCCAAATGGGCTACCAGGGCGTCACCCTGACGGACGATCTCGACATGGGCGCCATCGTGCAGCATTTCGATATCCGGACCGTAATCCGCCAGGTGGTGGCCGCCGAAGTCGATTTCGCCCTGATCTGCCACAAGGGTCCCCGCATCCGGGAGGGTTGGGACGAAATGCTGCGCCAGACGCACCAATTCCCCGACCTGGCCCGCGCCGCGGTCCAGCGTATCCTGGATCTGAAGCAAAACTATCTAGGTGCTCAAAGGTAAAAATCCGGGTCCAGCGGACCCGGCTTGGGATTGCTCCTGGAAGGGGCTATCTCCTGCAGTAAATAGTTGAACTGAGAAGTCAGAAGTCTGGAGTCAGAAGTCAGAATGTAGAGAAATTTTCACCGCAGGAAGTTTGCCCACTGGGCATGAAAGCTGAAAAGTGCCCGGTCAGGAATGAGGATTTTTTGTTCTGAGCAAGGCCGCACAAAGGTTTGCGGTGAGGCGTACTGAAGTACGCCGCAGCCGAAAAACCCGCGGAGAACGCCGCTCAGGACAAAAAAGGCCTTTCCTGATGGGCACTAAAGGGGCACTCGCGAGTACACATCATCGTCCAATTTCCCCCGCCGCCCCTCCTGCAGGTAATGATACCCCGCCGCCGCGATCATGGCGGCATTGTCCCCGCAGAGCTCCAGACCGGGGATATGGACGGCGACCCCCTGTTCGCGGCCGGCCTGGCGGACGCTTTCCCGCAGGCGGCGGTTGGCGGCGACGCCGCCTGCGACCACCGCATGGCGGCAGTTTTTCTCCCGCACAGCGTGCATCAACTTGAAGGTGAGCACCTCGACCACCGCTTCCTGGAAGCCGGCAGCCACGTCTTTCATCCGGGATGTCATTTCTTCGGGCTGCTTCTGAACCATGCGATGGACGGCCGACTTGATGCCGCTGAAACTGAAATCGAAACCGTTGCGGTCCAGAAAAGGGCGTTTGAAGGGAATCCGGGAGGGGTCCCCCTGGTGGGCCAGGTCATCGATGACCTTGCCGCCGGGATAGCCCAGGCCGAGCACCTTGGCCACCTTGTCGTAGGCTTCCCCCGCGGCGTCGTCGCGGGTCTGGCCCATCCGTTCGATGGCGGTGTAGCCGGTGACATGGTAGATGGCCGTGTGCCCCCCCGATGCCAGGAGGGCGCAGAAAGGAAATGGGGGCGGATCGTCTTCCAGAAAAACGGACAGGATGTGGCCTTCCAGGTGATTGACCCCCACCCAGGGAATGTCCAGGCCGAAGGCCAGGGCCTTGGCAAAAGAATAGCCCACGAGCAGCGACCCCACCAGGCCGGGCCCCTGGGTGACCGCCACGGCGTCCAGGGCTTCCCGGGTAATGCCGGCCGTCGCCAGGGCCTCCTGCACCACCGGCGAAACCGCTTCGATATGTTTGCGGGACGCCAGTTCCGGCACCACGCCGCCAAACCGGTGGTGAATGTCCACCTGGGACGCCACCACCGACGACAGCAGGCGCCGACCGTCTTCGACCACCGCCGCCGCGGTCTCGTCGCACGAGGATTCAATGCCTAAGATCAACATCCTGTTTCAACTCCTTTTATGTGTCTATCCTACCGATCTCAGGCGTTGCTCAGTATCAGCCACACACATCGCCGTCAAGATGCTGGTGTTTTAGGCTGGTCCTCAGAGGTTTCCGGTGTTTCCGTCACGGCCATGCGCCCCAGATATTTCGGCAGGTCCAGACCCGCCATTTCAGCAATGTCATGGAGGGGCGGCAGGCTTTTCACAAAACCCGAAAGAAAATTGGCCGTAGTCGTGTCGCCGTTGTTGCTTGTGCCCGAATCCCAGACCGTAATCTTATCGATTTTGAGATTTTTGATGGCTTCGACCTGCATGTTGACGATTTCCTCAATTTTCTCGATCATCAACAGGGTCGCTGCCGAACGCGCATCGCCATCACAACTTTGGACCAGCTCAGCGTAACCCGAAGCCTTGCTTTCCAGAACCTGCTTGATGCCCCGGGCTTCGGCTTCGTATTTCATCAAGGTGGCATCCGCCTCGCCCCGGGCCTCCCGGCGCCGCTTTTCCGCCTCGGCTTCGGCCGCGATCTCGATTTCGCGTTTTTCAATTTCCCGTTTGACGATCTCCTCCGCGTTAAGCCGTTCCTGCTCGGCACGATACTGGGCCTTCTGGATTTCAACCAGGGCTTCGCGTTTGGCCACTTCGCCCCGTTGCTCAGCTTCGGCCCGCTTGACGGCCAGTTCGGCTTCGGCGTTGGCGATATCGGCCTTGGCCTTGTTTTCGCCCGCAACGGCGGTGGCTTCCTGTTCCTGAACATAAACGCGCTTGTCGGCGTCGGCATGTTTGCGCCCCTTCTCCGCCTCGGCCAGGTTCTCGGCCACTTTTATTTCTTTCTCCCTGTCGGCGGAAGCCTCGCCGATGGTCGCGGCCGTTTCCTGCTGCTGGACAAAAATACGTTGATCCGCCTCGGCCCTCTTTTTGCCTTTTTCGGCTTCGGCCACATTTTCGGCCACCTTGATTTCCTTCTCCTTGGACGCCTGGGCCTGACCGATTTCACCATGCTTTTCCTGCTCGGCCACATCGATCTTGGCCTGGTTGATGGCCTCGGCGGCGGCCTTCTTGCCAATGCTTTCAATGTAGTCCGACGAGTCGGTGATATCGGTAATGTTCACGTTGATCAGGTAAAGACCGATTTTATTCAACTCCGGGGCGACATTCTTACGGATCTCTTCCAGAAAGCGCTCACGATCCTGGTTGATCTGTTCGATGGTCAGCGAGGCTACCGTAAGCCGCAGTTGGCCGAAGATAATTTCCTTGGCCATTTCTTCGATTTCTTCCTGGGGCAGATTCAGGAGACGCTCAGCCGCATTGTTCATGATCCCTGGTTCCGTGCTGATACCCACAGTGAACGTGCTGGGCACATTGATACGAATATTCTGCTGGGAAAGGGCATTCTGCAGCGGGATATTGATGGTCATCGGGGTAAGATCCATAAAAGCGTAGTCCTGGATCAACGGCCAGACCAGGGCACCGCCGCCATGGATGCAGTCGGCCGATTGCCCGGCGCCCACTTTACCAAAAATGACAAGGATCTGATCGGACGGACAGCGTTTATAGCGCGATGCCAAAAAAACCAGCGTCATGGTCATGAGCAAAACAAATGCAATGATGACAATAGCCCAGAATCCGAGTGCTTCCATTGGTCTTCCCCTTTTTTGGTGCCATGCGCAGAAGATCAGCGCAGGTGGCAAGTTAACACCCGTCCCCCCCCCCGAATCCAGATGACGTCAGATATTCGATCGCTCGTCGGGGATCATTTTTTTAATACGGACAGGTATTGGACAGGTTACGGATAGTGATGGCCACCGCGAACTGAGGATCGGGTCCCCGTGGCGGCTGTCGGCAGCGTTTGCCGCTGAATTCACTTACAATGTTTCAACAACCAGAATGTTGCCGTCCACCCAGACCACACGAACGGGTGCCCCTGTCTCGATCCGGCGGTTGTCCTGGGAACTGGCATCGTATTCGCGAAGACTGTTGCGCACATTGATCAATACCCTTCCGGTGCCGTTTTCCGGTATTGTCAGATAGACTTTGCCCTGGGAGCCAACGGTGCTTTCGATGGAAATCGTCCCGCTGGATTGCAGGCGAACGACAAGTGAAAACATCTTGGCGATAATCCAGACCGATGCCAGACCGGCCGCCAGCCCCCCCAGCATCGAAATGAGAATTCCCATCCGGCTCTGATGATAAAAGGCCATGCCCACGAGGCCGAACATCATGAGAAAAGAGGTAATCCCCTGAAGGGACAACAATTTAAATCCGACATCGGAATCCGCATGATGGCCATCCACGTCGTGCCCTCCAACGGGCGCATCCCCGCCGGCGTCGTGGTCGAGACCGACCAGCAGCATGACAAAACGAATGATGACGAAGGCACCGCCGATAACCGCACAGACCAGGAAAAAAATCTCGACACCGTTAAATTGGGAAAAATAGGCTGCCATCATGTATCTCCTTCATCTACGGATCAACTGGAGACGGACTGTCTGCGACGAAATTATCAAATCATACCTTATATTTCGAGATTATCAATCTTTATAACCCTATGGATTCGGATTTGGTCGCACCCTCAAGAGGGGGGTTTAAAAACAGGCGGGACAACCGAAAGGCGGTAACGCTTTTTACGTTTCTTTCGGTATCGATAAATTATCAACGAAGAGGGGCCGGCCTTCGGAATACGCCAGCCGATGTCGGCGCATTCCGATAGGGGCCTGGGTCGTTTCCGGCGGCAGGCAGATCCATCCGTCTCAGGTCAAGCCTTGCGGTTCTCCCGACCGGGATGCCTTGAGGACGGACCTCATTGACTGCATAGCGGGACCTGTCGGGATCCTTTCGCAACCCATTGCAGCAGTCGCCTCAGCCACGCAGGTCCGGCAGCTTTTTCATGAACCTTCGATTTATCGTTCACGGCAGGCATCGTTTTCCACCCACTCGATACGGGGGCCGGTTTCCGGCCGTTTGATGACTTCGCCCACGACAAACACGGTTTCGTCCATGCCCCGCAGGCGTTCGACCACGTCGGCCGTGGCCTGTTCCGGCACCACGGCGATCATGCCGATGCCGTTGTTGAAGGTGCGTTTCATTTCGCTGTCGGCCACCCGGCCGGCCTTCTGCAGGAATGGGAAAACGGGCGGAACGGACCAGCTGCCCTCGAACATGCGAATGCCGCAGGAATCCGGGATGACCCGCACCACGTTCTCCGAAATGCCGCCCCCGGTAATATGGGCCAGGCCGCGCAGGGGCAGGTCCCGGGCCAGGCTCTCGATGGCGGTGGCATAAATCCGGGTGGGCTCCAGCAGCTCTTCGCCGATGGTGCGCCCCAGTTCCGGAACATGGGTGGCGACGTCCATGTTGAGAACGTCGAAGACGATTTTGCGCACCAGGGAATACCCGTTGCTGTGCAGCCCGCTGGAGGCGATGCCCACCAGGTTGTCCCCCCGACGGATTTCACTGCCGTCGATGATCTTGGCGTTGTCCACCAGGCCCACCGCAAAACCGGCCAGGTCGTATTCGTTATCCGCATAGAAGCCCGGCATTTCAGCTGTTTCGCCGCCGATCAGGGCACAGCCGGCCTGGCGGCAGCCTTCACCGATGCCGCTGATCACCGCTTCGGCCAGCCCTTCGTCCAGGCGCCCCGTGGAGAAGTAGTCCAGGAAGAACAGCGGCCGGGCCCCCTGGACGAGAATATCGTTGACGCACATGGCCACCAGGTCGATGCCCACCGTGTCGTGCTTGCCGGTCAGGAAAGCGATCTTGAGCTTGGTGCCGACGCCGTCCGTGGAACTGACCAGGACCGGTTTTTCCATATGGGCCACGTTCAGCGAAAACAGGCCGCCGAAACCGCCGATGTCGCCCATGACGCCCGGGCGGGAAGTGGATTTGGCGATGGCCTTGATCCGGTCCACCAGGCGGTTGGCTTTATCGATATCGACGCCGGCCGCGGCGTAGGTCAATTCCTCTGTCATGGTACGATCTCCTGGTTCCGGCAAATGTTTAGGAAAACTTGGGGCGTTCACGGACATCCCGTTGGCGCATGCACACGCCAACCGTTCGATTTCCCTACCTGATATGCCAAAACAAATTTTTTGACAAGCCCCCGGTGTTATTGTAACTCACTTCCATGGCGGTTTTTCAAAAGCCCGACAGCGGTGTTGGGCGTATCCCGCGTCACTGCGGCGTACGATCCGCGCGCCGCCCCCTCGGGATTCGCAAAGCTTGCGCGCGACCTTTTTCCCCAACCGTCAAAAAAAGTCGCCACCGATGTGAAACCGCCAACCGTTTCATGGCGTTTCCGGAATACGCGACGTAAACCTAACCCGCATCGGGCCCTGATCTGAGATCAGGCGAACCCCTACGAGGAATCCAAATGACACGATTTGCCCGCCTGGACCGCCTGCCGCCGTATGTATTCGCCACCGTCAACGAACTGAAAATGGAATGCCGCCGCGCTGGCGAAGACATCATCGACATGGGCATGGGCAATCCCGATCTGGCCACCCCGCCCCACATCGTGGACAAAATGGTGGAGGCCGCCGGCAAATCCCATAACCATCGCTACTCGGCCTCCATGGGGATTACCCGCCTGCGGAGCGCCATTGCCGACTGGTACGGCCGCCGGTACGACGTGGACATCGACCCGGACCGGGAAGCCATCGTGACCATCGGGGTCAAGGAGGGCATGTCCCACCTGATTCTCGTCACCATCCGTCCCGGGGATGTGGTCTTCACCCCCACCCCCACCTACCCGATCCATCCCTATTCGGCCATCATCTCCGGCGGCGACGTGCGGGGCATTCCGGTGGGGCCCGGCAACGATTTTTTTACCAACCTGGTGGAGGCCACGCGCCAGACCTGGCCGAAGCCCAAGGTACTGATCATCAGCTACCCCCACAACCCCACCACCGAAGTGGTGGACCTGGAGTTCTTCGAAAAAATCGTAGCTTTTGCCAAAGAGCACGGCATCATGGTCATCCATGATTTTGCCTATGCCGACCTGACCTTCGACGGCTACCAGGCCCCCAGTTTCCTGCAGGCCAAAGGGGCCCGGGACGTGGGCGTGGAATTTTTTTCCATGTCCAAAAGCTACAGCATGGCCGGCTGGCGGGTGGGCTTCTGCGTGGGCAACGAAGAAATCATCTTCGCCCTTAAACGCATCAAGAGCTATCTGGATTACGGCATTTTCCAGCCCATCCAGATCGCCTCCATCATCGCCCTGAACGAGGACCAGAGCTGTGTGGCGGACATCCGGGATACCTACCGCGACCGACGGGACGCCCTGATTACGGGCCTGGAACGGGCCGGCTGGGACGTCCCCGCCCCCAAGGGCACCATGTTCGTCTGGGCCCGCATTCCGGAACAGTTCCGCCACATGGGGTCGGTGGATTTCTCCAAATTCCTGATCCGGGAGGCCAAAGTGGCCGTATCCCCGGGCCTGGGCTTCGGCAACTATGGCGACGACTTCGTCCGTTTCGCCCTGATCGAAAACACCATGCGCATCAACCAGGCGGTGCGGGGCATTCGCAACGTCCTGAAATAGGGCGCCTGCCCCCCGCAACCGATTTTTGCGGGTTTCCCCGTTGGCGGAAATCTGCTAAAGGAGATCCGTTTTGGTTGTCCGCCCCGGCCCTTTCCGGGCGCTACAGCCATACCGACAGCGTTCGTCCGGTCTCTCCGAACGGTGAGCGGCACGACAGAGAGGAGCAACAGACAATGACGACACTGCAAGTGGGTTTGCTGGGTTTCGGAACGGTGGGCGCCGGTGTCGCCCGGCTGCTGATCGAAAGCGCCGACCGTATCCGGGCCCGGCTGGGTATGGATCTGCACCTGAAATACGTGGCCGACATCGACACGGAAACCGACCGGGGTATCCGCCTGGACGAGGGGGTATTGATCGGCGACGCCCACCGGGTGGTCGACGACCCCGAGGTGGACATCGTGATCGAAATGATCGGGGGCGAAGGCATTGCCAAGACCCTGATCCTGAACGCCATCGAAAACGGTAAAGCCGTGGTCACCGCCAACAAGGCGCTGCTGGCCAAACACGGCACGGAAATTTTCCAGGCGGCCGAGGCCAAGGGGGTCGATCTGGCCTATGAAGCCAGTGTGGGCGGCTGCATGCCGGTGATCAAAACCATACGGGAATCGCTGGTGGGCAACCGCATCAACGGCATGAGCGGCATCCTGAACGGCACCTGCAACTATATTTTGAGCCGTATTACAAACGAAGGCATCGACTTCCAGGAAGCCCTGGCCCTGGCCACCGAGGCCGGCTATGCCGAAGCCGACCCCACCCTGGACGTGGAGGGTTTCGACACGGCCCACAAGCTGGCCATTCTCACCATGCTGGCCTACGGCACCGAAGTGAATTTCGACGATATCTACATCGAGGGCATCACCCAGATCACCCCCCTGGACATCGACTTCGCCCGCCAGTTCGGGTACCGGATCAAACTGCTGGCCATCAGCAAAAACCACGATGACCGGGTGGAGGCCCGGGTGCATCCCACCATGATCCCGGAAGACAACCTCCTGTCCACCATCAGCGGATCGCTGAATGCCCTCAACATTTCCGGCGATGCGGTGGAAGATGTCATGCTCTACGGCCACGGGGCCGGGATGATGCCGACGGCCAGCGCCGTTGTCGGCGACGTGGTGGACATTGCCCGCAACCTGGCCAGCGGCGGGGCCGGGCGAGTGCCCCTGCGCGCGTTCCAGCCCGGCCGTATCGGGCGCATTCCCATCGTGCCTATGGACGACCTGGTGACCCACTACTATTTCCGCTTCACGGTCAAAGACCAGCCGGGCGTCCTGTCCACCATCAGCGGCATTCTGGGCGAATACGGCATCAGCATCCAGTCCGTCCAGCAGAAGGGCCGCAAATCCGTGGGGGCCGTGCCGGTGGTGATGCTGACCCATCGGGCCCGGGAAGCCGACGTGCAGGAAGCCTTCCGGCGAATAGAAGCCCTGGACGTGGTGGACGAAAAGCCCATGCTGATCCGCCTCGAGGAGCCCAACGGGCTGGACTGAGTTGCAAGCGCCAAGCTCAAAGCTGAAAGCTGAAAGGTTAAGAAGAGGTCTTTTTCGCCATAACCGGAAGGATCCCAGGGTCCAGGGATTCAAGGGGTCGAGGGGTCGAGTGAAAAACGGACTTTTCTGTTAAGACGTCATTCCGGACTTGATCCGGAATCTCTATCATAATTGTGTCAAAAGATGCCGTTTCTGAACGAAAACAAACAAAATTTGTGAGGATCGATGCATATTGTCTGTTCTGATATGGAAGGTGTCTTCGTACCGGAAATCTGGATCAACGTGGCCCAGATCACCGGCATCGATGAATTGCGGCTCACCACCCGCGATATTTCCGACTACAATGTCCTGATGCGCAAGCGGCTCGGCATTTTGGACGAACACGGCCTGACCCTGGCGGATATCCAGAAGGTCATCGCCACCATGGAACCGCTGGAGGGGGCTGTCGAATTTCTGGACTGGCTGCGCACCCGCACGCGGGTGATCATCGTTTCGGACACCTTTGTGGAATTTGCCGATCCCCTCATCGCCAAGCTCAAGCGCCCCACCCTCTTCTGCAATTCCCTGAGCGTGGACCCCAACGGCCGGATCACGGGCTACAACCTTCGCCAGCAGGATGGCAAGCGCAAGGTGGCGGCGGGGCTGCAGAGCATGAATTTCAAGGTGGTTGCCATGGGGGACTCCTACAATGACATCACCATGCTGCAAACCGCGGAAAAAGGCATTCTCTTCCGGCCGCCGGAAAACGTGGTGGCCGAGTTCCCGGAATTCCCGGTGACCACCGACTTTGACGACTTGAAAACCATTCTGGACGAGGCGCTGACAAGTCTCGACCAAAACTAATTCCAACCCCACAAAGGGGCCGAATCTTCACGGCTGCCGGACGCAAGACCGCCCCTTTCAAGGACATAGCCGCATGCGCGACATCATCCAACGCTTCCGTGACTGCCGGCTCCTCGTCATCGGCGACCTGATGATCGACGAATACGTCTGGGGCGACGTGGACCGCATATCGCCGGAAGCCCCGGTGCAGGTGGTTTCCGTGGTCCGGGAGGACCTGACCCTGGGCGGCGCCGGCAACGTGGTCAACAACCTGCGGGCCCTGGGGGCCCAGGTTGCCGTGGCCGGTGTGGTCGGCACGGCGGCCGACGGGGAGCGCCTGATCGCCATGTTCACCCACCTGGACGCGGACTGCCGGGGCGTGATCCAGGAAGCCGAACGCCCCACCACCCGCAAGACCCGCATCATCGCCTCCAACCAGCATGTCCTGCGGGTGGATCGTGAAACCAAACGGGATATTTCGGAAACCTCCTTCGAGCGGCTGGTGTCCTTTGTGGAAGACATTATGCCCGAAATCGAAGCCGTTCTGGTTTCCGACTACAACAAGGGACTGGTCACCCGGGACCTCATGGAGCGGATCACTGCGGCGGCACGGCAAAACGGCAAGTTTGTCATCGTGGACCCCAAAGGCCTGGACTATTCCAAATACCAGGGCGCCACGCTGCTCACCCCCAACCGCAAGGAAGCTTCCCTGGCGGCGGGAATCGACATTGTAGACAGTGACAGCCTGGCGGAAGCGGCCCGGCGCATCATGGCTGCCGCCGGGTGCGCAAACCTGCTGATTACCCTGGGCAAGGACGGGATGGCGCTTTTCGAATCCGGGCACCCGGTCTACCAAATCGCCACACGGGCGCGCCAGGTATATGATGTTTCCGGCGCCGGCGACACGGTTCTCTCCGTCCTCGGCCTGGCGTTGGGCCTGGGCGCCTCGTTCCAGGACAGCATCGTCATGGCCAATGCCGCCGCCGGCATCGTGGTCGGCAAAGTGGGCACGGCCCCGGTGGGCATCGACGAGCTGACGTCGGCCCTCACCAGCACCGGCCGGCGCTTCCCCTCCAAGCACCACCCCCTGGAGGAACTGTCGGCCCTGGTCAGCGACCTCAAACGCCGCAACAAAAAAATTGTTCTCACCAACGGCTGCTTTGACCTGCTCCATGCCGGCCATGTGCAGCTTTTCGCGGCGGCCAAGGAACTGGGGGATTTCCTGATCGTGGCCATCGACGACGATGCCTCGGTAAGGGCCCTCAAGGGCAACGGCCGCCCGGTGATCGGTGCGGCCGAACGCATCCGCATCCTGAGTGCCCTGGACAGTGTGGATGCCGTGGTGGTCTTTGCTTCCGACGAACTGGAAACCCTGCTGGAAGCCGTGCAACCCGATGTGCTCGTCAAGGGCAGCAACTACCAATCCGCCCAGGTGCGCGGAGGCGATCTCGTTGCCCGCCAGGGCGGCCGGGTGGCGCTGATTCCCATCAGCGAAGCCATCTCATCGTCGCAAATCATCCGGACCATCAAGAACGGCCAATGACGGTGCCAACCCTGAAAAGGCGCTCCCCATGCTGAGCGATCATCCCGACGGCCTTCTGATCGACGTACGCGTGCAGCCCAAGTCCTCGCAAAATGCCCTTGTGGGCATTCACGGCGACGCCTTCAAGGTCAAACTCAATGCACCGCCCGTGGAGGGGAAAGCCAACAAGGCCCTGATCCAACTGATCGCCAAACTGCTCCACTGCCCCAAATCGTCGGTGGAAATCGTATCCGGCGCGTCCAACCGCAACAAGCGCCTCCTGGTGCACATCCACAAGGACGACGACTTCGCCGGCCGCCGTGAAGCCATGAAAAAAATTTTAAATCAAACGATTTAAAATCGATAAAAGCTTGACAACGATCGCCGTCAGGAGTATGTTCCCTTTTTACAAATTGATGCGGGGTGGAGCAGTCTGGTAGCTCGTCGGGCTCATAACCCGAAGGTCGGTGGTTCGAATCCGCCCCCCGCTACCATCAAAAAAGCAGGGACTTACAATAATTTGTAGGTCCCTTTTTTATTGTTCTAATTTGGCGTCCTTAACCCACCTCCACAAGAAAACGTTAGATTTGGAACGCCTCTCCTGCCAGGGTAGCAGAAAAGCTAACCCACAGTTTTTGCTTTGCTTCTGGTCAAAGAATCGCCCAATCATTAAGCAATCGATTTCACAATCATCTGCAATCGGTTTCCCTAATCCTATAAACTCAGGTTCCTTAAAACACCCACTCAATTTTGCATTCAATTTAATTTCAATTAGTTAACCATTTCATACAATTCAGCATAAAATTTGCATTACTTAGAGTGGTTATTGTTCGCGGCGCAAAATGCATTCAGTTGGGGGGGGTATGTATTTTCTGGCACCCGAAGAGCCAAGGTCCGTCCGTAGTGGGCCTTGGCTCTTCTATTTTGGGGAAAGGGGGCGGCAACAAAATGGAAAACACGATACGCAGGTCCAATCGCTTCAAAATTCCGGCCACAGGGCCGTACACGGTGCTGTTCATTGTTTTAATGCTGATGGGTTTCATCCCGCAAAACGTAAGGAGCGCCGAGCCTATCAACATGGGAATCGTTACCGGCGGCCCCTCCGGCACCTACTACCAATTCGGCCTTAACCTGCAGGAGCTGGTCAAACAGGAAGGCATCGACCTGCGGGTGGACAATTCCAAAGGCTCCATCGAAAACATCTACGCTGTCTACCAACGCCCCAAAACCCAGCTGGGTATCGTGCAATCGGATGTTCTGGCATTTGTGTCACGCGTCCAGAGCAACCCCGTACTGAAAGGCATTGCCCGCAAAACCAAGATGGTGTTTCCGCTCTACAACGAAGAAATTCACCTCGTGGGCAAAAAAGATATCCTGAGCTTTGACTATCTGGCCGACCGCAAGGTTGCCATCGGCAAAGAGGGCAGCGGCACTTACATGACGGCCGAGCTCCTGTTCAAGGTATCGGGCGTGGTGCCGTCGGAGAAACTGGCCCTTGGGACGACCGAAGCGCTGGATGCGCTGAAGCGGGGCGATGTCGACGCCATGTTCTATGTGGCCGGGTACCCGGTCAAACTTTTCAGCGAAAATGTCCTGCCCGAAGACGACCTGGCCCTCATTCCGATCACCCACAAGAGCATTCTGGAATTTTACCCCCAATCGGAAATCCCCGGCGGCACGTATGCCTGGCAAGCCGATACCGTTACCACGGCGGCGGTAAAGGCGGTCCTGGTGGCGTATGACTTCCGCAACTTCCACTGCCAGACGGTGGGCAAAGTGGCCAAGCTGGTCTATGAAAATACGGACTGGCTGATCACCAATGGGCACCCCAAATGGCAGTCGGTGGACTTGAATTACCAGTTGAAAGGGTGGCAGCAATACGACTGCGTCAGGAAATACCTGGCCGGCGCCCGGCGGCCGCCCCAAACCCGCTCCCAGGAGCTCAATCCGGTATTGGATGCCTTGAAGGATATGCTTGCCGAGTAGAAAAACGCCATGGATTCACCGCCGGTTTGGAAACGTCGCAGGGAAACCGGCGGCCGGGCAGCTGTCTTGATCAACACTCAACGGGTTTCACCGTTTGGCGGGCTGATGGAGGCTGTCGCCTTTATCGATTTGACGGTCTGTCATTGCCCTGAATGCCGATATGTATCTCGAACATTTCAATATCGCCGTAAAACCGTTCGCCCTGAGCACGGACCCCCATTTCCTGTGGGTTGGCGCCAACCAGCGCCAGGCGCTGGCCACCCTGGACTACGGCCTCAAAGAAAACAAGGGTATCGTCGTGCTTGGCGGCGAGTTCGGCACCGGCAAAACCACACTGGTCAACGCCTTTGTCAAAGACCTCCAGGACGATGTGCTCGTGGCCCAGTTGTCGGAACCCGGTCCGGGCACGGATGACCTGCTCCAATCCATGGCCGAAGGCTTTGGTCTACGGAATGGATTTAGTCATCGGGAGGAATTGATCCCGGCCCTTCGCGACCGGGCCGGCAACGACCAGGGGACCCGACATCGCCTGCTGCTGGTCATCGATGAAGCCCAGGGGCTGACGGCCGAAATGCAGGCGGAAGTCCTGCACCTGGCACGGCAGGAATGCCGGGGGACTCCTCTTCTCCACATTCTCCTGGTCGGCCAGAATGAGGTCTACCAATGGTTCGCCGATACCCCGCGCCAGGCTTTCATCCGTCAGGTATCGGCCACGTGTAAGCTCCATCCGTTGAGCGAGGCTGAGACCTCGGCCTACATCGACCACCGCCTGCGCATCGCCGGCGCCACCCGGACACCCTTCAGCCCCGGTGCGGTCAGCGCCATTCACACCCTTTCCCGCGGCCTGCCCCGCGCCATTAATTTGCTGTGTGATTTTTCGCTGCTGCATGCCCACCTGAAAGGATCCGAACAAGTCGATTCCACGGCGGTGGACGCCTGCAAGGATCGCTTGCAGATCGCCTGTTTACCGGATACGGCGCCATCGGAAGTGGCCGTGCGGGAGATTGCCCCGGTACCGGTGGAACTGAAAGACGTCCGCCGGCCCAACCGCCGGCGAAGCCTTCAGCTGGCCGTGCCTTTCCTGCTGCTGATTATTGCCGGCGGTTATTTCTTCGCCAAAATTCAGGACCGCAATCCCCCGCTGGCGGGCAAAACGGCTGCGCTGCAGCCCCCGGCACCGGAATCACCGCCTTTAAAGCAGCCGCCGGCGCCTTCCGCATCGACACCGTCAACGGCCGTAAACGAAACGCAACCCCCGGCCACTCCGCCAGTCCCGGTTGAAAAACAGCCGGATGTCGAACCATCCACACCTCAAAAGGCATCGCCGCCCACCCAGACGGATCCGGCCGAGGGGACCCCGCCGGCCACCGCAAGGGTGGTAACCGCCGGAGCGGCAAGCGAGTTCCCCGCCGGGGCCGCCGGTGATCACACAGATGAGAGTGCATCGGCGGACATCGCCGGTGCGGCAAGCAAAGCGTCCGGTGAAGTACAAAAGGCCTCCATCACCGAGGATGGAACCGCGCCGGAGGTTGCGGTGGCAACGCAACAGGACGACGCCAACACTTTATCAGCCGATATAAAGGCCGAGGTCGCTGCGCCCCCCGCCGATACGGAAAAACGCAACGCCGACGATCCCGGCGCCATTATCGACTGGTTGATCCGGGAGAAGCACAAAGACGGCGAAGCGTCCGGACGGCCAACAGGCAACCGTCCGCGCCCTGTAGAATAAGCACCTGTTTGCCCATCATGGTGCCGCGCGCCTGTTTAACATGCATGGCCCGGATATTCGCAGGTGTCAGACCCATCTGGGGCCTCACCGAGATTTCTAATACGGGTTATCAGGGCTTTCCCCATTGTATCCCTCCTCAGCGATGATCGGTTGCGCCGTCTTTCCCGCCGCCATGCCTGCCACCAGGCCAAACCCGGATATTTCACGTGTTCGCGATGTTCATGGGCAAGCCTCTGATAATGCAGCCAATGGGCATCGCAGACGCGCCCGCAGAGTGAAATTTTCGGGCTAAAGTTTTTTCGCTATTTGGCCGTTAACAGACGCCATGGGGAAAACAGGGCTGTCTTTGAGGACGCCCAATGCCCCGCAAGAAAGCGAACAGGAAAGGATATGGCATGAGTGATCCGACGCCCCGCAGGGAGAACCGCAACGAATTGTATCAGATGATTCTGGATGAAGATGTCGAAGCCTTCAACCAGCGGCGCTGTAAAGACAAGATCTGTGAAATGAAAAACCTTGATTTTCGCAGCCAGGACCTGAGGCAATTCAACGTCGCAGGCGTGGATTTTTCCGGCTGCTATTTCCGGCAGGCCGATCTGCGGGGGCTGGACCTGAGCACCTGTTGTCTCGAGGGCGCCAGCATCCACGGGGCCAAGATTTCGGGCGTCTATTTTCCCCCGTCCTTGTCCCCCCAGGAAATCCGCCTCTCACTGGAATTCGGCACCCGCATGCGCTACCATAAATGAGCGTAGGCCGCAGGCTTTTTCCTCAAGTTTGCCCTTCCACAAAACGGGAACCCTCAGATAGTTCCTCAGAGAGCCCTTGAAAACAGTTTGTAATTTTTGGTTTTGGTTTTCCCTTTGTCCCGCGCCGAGCATCGGCGGGGTGGACGGGAAAAAGCGTGCGGACTGTCTGAATCCGCCGTAGCCAAAGCGAAGGCGGGCGAGTTTCCGCGCGCTCCGGCCGCACCGACGACGCGCAGGATGAAGCGGGGCACGGGCGCTTTCTTTTGGTTCCGTTTTCTTGCGCGTGCAAGAAAATGAACGTTCGACAGCTAAGAATATAACTTGCCGGGGAACCCTATCCGAGTCCCCCACAATTGTTGGAAGCTTTTGATCCCAAAAAAGTCTATTCCGTCGTCACAAGATCGGTATCGTCAAAAAAGAGTTCCACGGGTTCATTCCCGGGTGAATCGAACAGCACCATCACCTGTTCGGCCATTTTCACGACATAGGGCCGGATGGGATAGAGGTTGGGGGTCCGCAGGGTGCTGACCACGGCTTCCTTCCCCTGGGAAATGGACCTTTCGATGCGGGCGTGGCTGTAGGTCTCTTCACACAGGAACTCATAATCCTCCTGCCGCAGCATGGATGAGTCCACATTCCGCAAATTTTTATCGATAATGGCATATTCCCTGATTTTAAAAACCTGGTCGGTCCCTTCCTGACTGATGATATATTTCTGACGCATCGCGGTTCTCCTTTGCTTTGGGTTGCGGGTTCACAACACGTGTGCACGCCGGTTTGAAAGGCGGCAACACTCCCTGACCGGTATGGATCGGCGTCAAGAACCTGAACTAAAGGCGGGTAGGATGAAAAGAGGAACGTGTGGTAAAAATTTAAGACGGGTTCCGTAAATGCTGGTCCATGTTGATAAAAAGCATATCACAGGTGGCGCGAAAATACCAGGGCCCCGTCCGGCGGGCGCATCGGACCGGCTTCGGAACCCTGATCAAGGGATATTCAGCATGGCTTTGACCCGGCGGATTTTCTCCTCCAATCCGCCCTGGCGCCCGATCATGATCCGTTGAGCCATGGGGGGACCGGCCCCGTGCATGGATTCAATCAGGTAGGCCACCGCACCGGCGCCGGCCACCAGGTTTTCGATCAGCCGCAGGACCTTGATGCGATCCACCGGATCGGTGCCTTCGGCGGATGCCAGGTATTTTTTGATGTAGGGCCCGGCCACCGGATCTTCCAGATCGTGCGCCGAGGGCATGGTGCCCAGCAGCCCGCCGGCCACATCCGTGGCCAGCCGCGCCAGTTCGTAGGGGAAACGGGTGACATTCAGCTTGCAGACGTTGGCCAGCAGCATATCGATTTCGTAATTGCCGGCCGGGGTGGCATGGCCCAGGGTCGAGCAAGCGATGCCGCAGGCAAAAAGGGTTTCGTTGAGATGGATCATCTCCACCAGTTTGTCCTTGATGTGGGATGCCCGGGCCACCCCGTTCATGCGGGCGATCAGGGCCGCGGCACCGATCAGGACATCGCCGACCCCGACCTTGCACCCTCCGTAGCTCTGGCGATGGTAGGCGGCAAAGCGCTCCACCAACCGGCCGGAATAAGGCAGTTCGCCATCCAGGAAAATGCGCTCCCGGGGAACAAAAACGTGGTCGAAGACCGTCATCACCTCCTGGCCCCCGTACAGAGGGTTGCCCACATCCAGCGATCGGGATTCCAGTTTGCGCGTGTCACTGGCCTGGCGGCCGTAGATGTAGCGGATTCCCGCGGTATTGGTGGGCACGGCAAAACAGATGGCCCAATCTTCCTCGCCCTCCCGCATCCCCATGGTGGGCATGACCAGCATTTCATGGGCGTTCAGCATCCCGGTCTGGTGAAGCTTGGCGCCGCACACCACCACACCGTCGCGTTTGCGCTCCACCACCCGCAGGAAAAGGTCGGGATCCTTTTGATCACGAGGCCGCCGTCCCCGATCGCCCTTGGGGTCGGTCATGGCACCGTCCACCACCAGGTCGTTTTGCTGAATGCCGGCCCAATAGGCTTTGAAACGGGCGTGGTAGTCGGTTCCGCAATCCGCATCGCAGTCGAAGGTGGTGCTATAGACGGCATTGGCCGCATCCATCCCCACACAACGCTGGAAACAGCACCCGGTGGTATGACCGCAGTAGCGTTGCATGGTCACTTTCTTCACCAGGTCGTCCGTGCTCTGGTGCAGATGGGTGAAACGGTTGACTTCCTCCCCGCACAGGGGTGAGTTCACCCGGAAAAGGGCTCGGGTTGCGGGGTCCTCCGCATGGGCGCCGTCATAGGTCACCGCCACGGCGGCCAGGGAGGGTCGCACCAGACCGTGATCGGTCAACGCCGCTTCCTTCCGGCCCATGATATGGGCCTCGAGCGCTAAATCGGCGATGGACTGCTGATATTCACGGCCATTTTTCAATGCCATGGCAGAACCTTTCTGTAGGCGGCGCAAACAAGGGGAAAGGATGTTTCCCGCATAACTTTCCATGCCGGGAGCCCCGACTAGGGCCGTCAGCGTTGGGCATCGTACGCCAGGCGGAACCGTTTGGCAACCGCCCCGGCGGAAAAACAGTATCGATCCGGGGGGAGGACTTCAGGGATGCTTTTTTCTGATCAGGTCCGTCAGGCCGTCGAGATCCGCCCGGATAAAACGGGGTCGGTAGAGGGCGGCATCCTGGTATAACCGGTCCGGATCGTGGAGGTGGTTGATGTTGTAGGAAATCAAATCGCCCTTCCGGGAACGAAACTGGGGGTGCACGAAAGGATTGTAGGCCGCGACCTGATCATTGGCTTCCGGGGCCTGGTAGATATCCACCGGTCCCCGCCAGGGGCCGGTAGGGTCTTCGGCCCAATAGGCCACGATCCGCCCGGTAAACGGCTGCCGCCCATCCACGGTGACCAGTGCGACGCCTTTTTTAATCATGACCACGCTGAACTGGCTGCCCACACCCGACAAGATCGCGCGGGAGGCGGCCGCCTTCGGCGACCATGATTGCCCGTCCCAGTAGTCCCATTGGCCCTCCAGGCCTCCACGTCCAGCCCGCGCAAGATGCAGGTGCTTGATCGCGCCTACCTGCTTGGTGCCAAGAATATAGATCCACGGTCCTGTTTCCAGCAAGGAGGCCCCGTAGGCGATCCCGTTGGCATCATCCCGGCGGGTCACGCGCTCCAGGGTCAGATGCGGCAGCCGGACGGTTGCGATTACGGTGCCGTCCCAGGCCCACCCCCACATGCCCGGCGCCACCTGCCGGAACCGATGAAAGAAGACCTGCAGCCGGTCCGGCTGTAGGGTTCCGTCGCCGGGCCAGTACCAGGTGTCCGGTTCTTCCGGCACCAAAAAGGCTTCCGGCGCGCCCGTGGTGCCGCCGTAGCGCGTGGTCAGCTTCCGGCCATCCTGGACCACCAGGCAATTGCGAATCAGGGGGCTTTCTTCCGGCCGGGTGCCGTCCGGTCGGACCCGTCCCAGAAACGTGTCGCCGAACAGCCACAGGGAGCGCCCATCCGGCAGGGGGATGGAAAGGGTGCCATCCCCTCCGGTCCACCCGCCGCCATGACGCGTGAACAGCCGATTGAAATCGGCATCCGGCCGGACTTTTCCCGCCGGTAAAGGCAAAGATCCCGCCGGGGGGCGGCAAGCCGCCGACAGGGACAAAAAAAACAGCAGGAGACAAACAGCAGCGACTCGGAAACGATTTTTGGATTGGGTTACAGGATATGGCATAGCGCCCTAATCAACCTGCACTTGGCATGTCAGCAAAAAAACCCCGGACTCTGTGCAGCAACAATCGATCATAATCTTTAGGTGTGCCGCCCCCGTTAAAGAAGACGGCTTCAGGAAAGTTCCTCGAAGAAGACTTGCAAACGGTGTTGAAGAAGGTGGCTGACGCCAACCCGGTGAGCGCGTTCGACTGGCGGCGGCCCCGGATATTTCATGAAATATCCGGGTTAGTGCCCGCCCATGGTTACACAATACTCCAGAAACCGGTTCATGGCCTCGTCATAGTCTTCGCCGGCCAGAATCCCATCACCGACCACGTCGCCATAGCGCGAAAGTTTGACAATTTCGAAATGGTTACGGTTTAGCCAGCGATTGGCATCGCGGGGAAGATCATCGTCGGTCAGTCCGGCGATTTCCATTTTCTCAAGTCCGCCGCTGGCGGCATTGTGACTGTAGACGTCGAATTTGCGGTCGGGATTCGGAAGAACGAACTTGACGTCGCCGCAGGCCTGGAGGGCAACCTTGCGCCCATTGGGCATAACCGCATAGGCGATCTGCCCTTTATAGAAAACACTGCTGCCGCAGTCTTCCTTTTTTTCCTGAACGACATACATTTCCATCGCAATTCTGATCCTCAGCGGAATCCAAAAGCATAAAGCCCCGGCCATCCATGACCAAGGGCTTTCTCCGCGGTTTGACCTTCGGCAACCCGGCTGTCCTAACCTGTCGGCTTTAGACCCGTGGTTTTGCGTCTCCGTCTTTCAACGGATTTGCCCTTTTCGAATCAAATAACGCATGCCGGCCGGTAGCCTTTACTCTGATTTGCGCAGGTTGCGCAATTTGTCGATCTGTTTTTTCTTCAACAGAAGCTGAACCCATGCGCCGAACTGGTTGGACAAACGCTGGCCGGCGGAAGTCTTCGCCAAATCTTCAGTTGCCTTCAGTCGATCGCTAAGGTCTGCGCGCTCGGGCGCCTCCTGCAGCAGCCGTCGATAAATCGCCGCCGCCTTTTCATAATGGCCCTGATCCGCATAGATCTGTGCCATGGTTTCGGTCTCAAATTCTTTTTCGACTGCCATAATCGATAGATCCGCAGGGTTTCGTAGGTTTGCCCGGTGGCATCGGCCCGGCCTTGATCCAACGGGCACGATTGACGACCAGCATCAGGGCTTAGCCGAACCGGAAGACGCCCTCTCCGCCGTTGTGTCCCCCGGAGCGATGAAGATAAGCTCCTCTTCCGCCACCAGCCCCAGTTCAGTGCGGGCGACATGTTCAACATAAAACGAATCGTTTTCCAGGCGATCCTTTTCGGTGAAACGGGCCAAATTTTCCTTCAGCAAGGCCTGGTTTTTATCCGCCAGACGATCGCGTTCCAGTCGTACCAGATGCAGATCAGCCAACCCCTTGTCGCCAAAAACAATCACGAGCAGGAATATAAAAAGGCCCACGATGGCACAGGTGATCGCAATGCTTTGTCGGGTATTCATGGCACCTTTTTCCGTCGCCAGACCATCTGGCAGAAGGTATGCAATTCCGGGCTGCGGCAACAAAACGAAGCGACGGTATACATCACCACGCCTGAAGTAATACCGCAACCCAAACGGCCGATTTGAAACATAACGCCGGGAGCCGTCATTGTTTGCAACCCGGTATCCAGCCAGTGAACCCCTGCCCCCATCAAGAGAGAGCATCCCAGAATCCGACCGGCGGCAGGCAACATCTTCCGTCCGCCAAGAGGCCCGATTTTTCGCCTGAGCATGACCACCAGCAGGACCACGTTCACCATGGCCGCCAGGGCGGCGGCCAGTGCAATACCCCCGTGCCCCATGATGTGCATCAGCAGAAGACCGCCCGCCAGGTTGGCGCCGACACTCAAAACCGCTGCCGTCAGGGGACGGTAAGCGTCCTGGAGGGCATAAAACATGGCCAGGAGAATGCGCAAGGCCGCGTAGGCCCATAATCCCGTACTATACCACAGGAGCGCATCGGCCGTCAAACGGGTGGAATTACTATCAAAAGCGCCTCTTTCAAACAAAATTGCCACGATGGGCTCACGCAAAACGATCAACCCCGCCATGGCCGGCACAACAACAAACCCCACGTGCATCAGGGATTGCCGCAGGATCTGTTTCATGGCCTCCAGATCCTGCGCGGCCGCTTTCCGGGACAGATCGGGCATTATCACCGTTACCGCGGAAATGGCAAAAATGCCCAGGGGAAACTGGACCAGACGATCCGCATAAAACAGGGACGACACGCTGCCCACAGCCAGGTAAGAGGCCAGCAGGGTTCCGAGCACAACGTTGACCTGGTAGGTTGCCCCTCCTAACATGACCGGCAGGGCCGAACGACCGAAGTGCCCCAGGACACCGGATGCCAAACGGGCCCTGCGCCGGAACCGGATACCGTGGCGGCCCAGGGCCGGCAACTGGATCACCAGCTGCATGAGACCGCCCACGACAACCCCGACCGCCAGGAATATGGTGCGCAGGGTCATGGATGGCACCATCCAGACACCAGCCATGATGGCGACGATCATGGCCACATTGAGGGCTACCGGCGCCAGGGCGGGGGCCATAAAATGGCCCATGGCATTTAGGATACCCATACTCAGGGCCACCAATCCCACCAGCAGCACGTAGGGAAACATAATGCGGGTCAACTGAACGGTCAGTTGGAACTGATCTCCCGATGCTTCGAAACCGGGTGCGAGCCCCCGCACAATGGCCGGACTTGCCAAGGCTCCTATGATCACCAGGATCGCCAGGATCAGCGCCAGGCGGCGAAATACAACAACGGCCAGATCCATCGCCGCCGCCAACCCCCGTCGCCGGGCATGGTCGTGAAAAACCGGTATGAAGGCCATGCCAAGCGCCCCTTCCCCCACAAGACGCCGTGACAGGTTGGGGATACGAAAGGCAACGATAAACGCATCGGCGTAAACACCGGCCCCAAAGCTCCAGGCAATCAGCATATCCCGGACGTACCCAAGGATCCGGCTCACGAATGTGGCCGTTACCACGACCCCGGCGTCCCGGGCACCGGCAGCCTGGCCTGGCAGGGGCCTCGTGTCAGTTGGGGATGTGTGCACGGGTTGGCCCGATGTCAGTAGGTACCACCGGCAAGCTTCTTGCCGATGAAGGGCGGTGTATTAATATGAGGAAATTCATGATTCGGTGCTTGACAATTCATCTCGATTCCGTTAGGTAGGCAAATTCACGAAAATCAATCAAAGGAGATTCGACCTTGGCCAATCATAAATCGGCGAAAAAGCGAGCCTTGCAGAACGAGGTCCGGCGTCTGCGCAACCGTTCCGTCAAAACCCGGATCAAAGGTATTGTCAAAAACGTACGCGCCTCCGCAGCCGGCGAAGATACCGCCCAGGGACCGGAGCAGCTGAAACTGGCCCAGTCCGCCATCGACAAAGCCGCCAAAAAAGGCGTCTATCATCGCAAAACCGCTGCACGCAAAATTTCCCGTCTGTCCCGTCTGGTCAAGGCCTCCCAGGCCTAAAATCTCGCCGACGGAACCGCTTGATACCCCGACGCATGGCAACGCTTCGTTGTCATGCGTTTGCTGTTTCAAAACGACGCGGTGAACCGATAGTGGAATTTTTCCGCCAGGCGGCGGGAGACAACTGCCAGTGCCCGGCGCAGATTGCCTTCCGTGCTGGTTTTATCTGACAGAACCGTATATTCCTCGCTGTCACTCAAACTGCTTTTCCAAAGCACTTTTCCGCGACGGTCTTTCAGTAAAAGATCCACCGAGACGCTGACCCGGCGCTCCAACGTGGTGGTAATGTTGCGGCGGGATACCGATCCGGTCCGAAGATCCCGAATCACCCCTTCCAGTACGGCTTCAGCCCCAGGACGGTCCACCACCTCGGAAACCCCGGGCCGGTTCACTTCAAAAATCAAATCATTGGTGAAAAGGGTTTCAATCCCCACCTTGGTGGTGGTGTTTTTCAGGGGGGGAATATGAACGGTCTTTACATGGATCACGGGATCCCGGTCGCCGCTGAAACGGTACCCACAGCTGTTCAGGGCAAAGGCCGCCAGCAGAACCAAAATGATCCTGACTGCGGCAGGCCCTTTGGGAAACCGCCGTACAAAGGCGGTTTCCGGTCGTCTTGTTGGCATGGTCGACCGCTTTCTATACAACGATGTTCACCAGTTTACCCGGCACCACGATGACCTTGCGCACCGGTTTGTCCCCGATAAATTTGCGGGCGCGTTCATCTGCCAGGGCCTGTTCTTCGATCACCTTCTTGTCGGTGCCCGCATCCACCGTCAGGCGGCTGCGCAGTTTGCCATTGACCTGGACGACAATAACCCATTCGTCCCGTGACAGGGCCGCTTCCCGGTAGGAGGGCCAAGATGCCTCCAGGATGCTGGGGGCATGCCCCAGGTGCGCCCAGATTTCCTCCGCAAAATGGGGCACGATGGGGGCTAAAAGCAGGGCGATGCGCTCCAGCGCCAGCCGGACAACCCCCGCTTCGTCATCGGAGGCGGGCTTGATGGCATCGCCCGAAAACATGTTGACCAATTCCATGACGGCGCTAATGGCCGTATTGAAATGGAAACGGTCCTCGATGTCGTGGGTGACCTTGTGCGTCACCTGATGCACCTTTTTAAAGAGGTTCCTCAGGGGGGCAGACAGGACCGCATCGTCGCCATCGAAAGGGGCCACGCCGTCGATGACCGCCAGCCAGTGCCAGACAAGCCGCCACACGCGGTTCAGGAACCGGTAGCCGCCGTCGACTCCCTGGGCACTCCATTCCAGATCCCGTTCGGGCGGCGCGGCGAACAGGCAGAACAGCCGTGTCGTATCGGCCCCGTATTGATCGAGCAGGGTCGTGGGGTCGATGACATTCTTCTTGGATTTGGACATTTTCTCGACCCGTCCCACCGTGACCTCCCGGCCACACAACCGACAGGTACGCTGACCGTCCTTTTCCGCGACATCATCCGGAAAGAGGAAGCCATGCTCCGGACAGGCCACGGTTTCCTTGCAGACCATCCCCTGGGTCAGCAGGCGGGTGAACGGCTCCTTGAACCGGGTCAGCCCGAAATCCTTCAAGACACGCGTGAAATAGCGGGAGTACAGCAGGTGCAGCACCGCATGCTCCACCCCGCCGATGTACTGGTCGACCGGCATCCAATAGTCCACGGCGTCTTTGTCGAACATGCCCGTCGTACAGCGCGGGCTGCAGTAACGCTCGAAATACCAGGACGATTCCACAAACGTGTCCATGGTATCGGTTTCCCGGCGGCTGTCCTTCCGGCCGCAGCGGGGGCAGGTGGTGCGGCGAAAATCCTCCAGATCAGGCAACGGCGACTTGCCGCCTTCCAGCAGGTCCACGTCTTCGGGCAGAAGGATCGGCAGTTCGTCCTCGGGTACGGGAACCACACCGCAGTCTTCGCAATAGACCACCGGAATCGGGGCGCCCCAGTACCGCTGGCGGGAAATGCCCCAGTCGCGCAGGCGGAAATTGACGGTTTTGCGGCCCAGGCCATGGTTTTCGAGATGGGTGGCGATCGCCGCCATGGCCTGGCGGTTGGGCTGGCCGTCAAATTCGCCCGAATTCACCATGGCGCCGTCCTGGGAATAGGCCTCCGTCATGGTGGCGGCATCCAGGGGATCGTCCTCCCGGTCGATCACCACGACGATCTCCAGCCCGTATTTGCGGGCGAAATCAAAATCGCGCTGATCGTGAGCCGGAACAGACATGACAGCACCGGTACCGTACTCCATCAGGGCGAAATTGGCCGAGTAGATCGGCATCCGGCGATTGTTGACGGGATTGATGCAATAGGCCCCGGTGAAAACGCCCTCCTTCTCATATTTTTCCAGCCCGCGGTCGGAACGGTCCTGCATGGCGATGCGCTCCACAAAGGCCTGCACCTCCGCTTCCTGGGGCGTATTGCGGGCAAGCTTGCCCACCAGGGGGTGCTCCGGCGCCAGGCACATGAAAGTCGCGCCGAACACCGTGTCGTGCCGGGTGGTAAACACGGTGATGACCTCCTCCGAGCCCTCTACCGGAAACCGGATCTCAGCCCCCAGACTTTTGCCGATCCAGTTTTTCTGCATGGTCAGAACCTTGTCGGGCCACCCCGGAAGCTGATCGCAATGCACCAGGAGATCCTCGGCATAATCGGAAATGCGGAAAAACCACTGCCAGAGTTTTTTCTGGCGCACCGGCTGCCCGCATCGCCAGCACATGCCGGCTTCCACCTGCTCGTTGGCCAGAACCGTCTGACAGGGATCACACCAGTTGACGTAGGACTCCTTGCGGTAGGCCATGCCCTTTTCCAGCATTTTCAGGAACAGCCACTGTTCCCAGCGGTAGTATTCCGGGCGGCACGTCGCGATTTCCCGACTCCAGTCATAGGAAAATCCCAGGCGCTGCAACTGGTCACGCATGGCGTCGATATTGGCATAGGTCCATTTGGCCGGGTGGGTGTTGTTGGCGATGGCGGCATTCTCGGCCGGCATGCCAAAGGCGTCCCATCCCATGGGGTGCAGGACATTGAACCCGCGCATGCGTTTGTAGCGGGCCACCACGTCACCGATGGTGTAATTGCGCACGTGCCCCATGTGAATTTTACCCGAGGGGTAGGGAAACATTTCCAAAAGATAATATTTTTTCCGGGTGGCATCGTCGTCGACTTTAAACAAGCCGGACGTCTCCCACCACTGTTGCCATTTGGTTTCGATGCTCAGGGGATCGTAACGCTCATCCATGATGTCTGCCTGCCTCCAGATAAATCCGCATATTTTCTCAATCACGCGTCCGGCAAGCCCGCGCTGGTTGCTGCCCGAACGCCCGGTGGGCAAATGATCTCCATGCCATAATGCATCACAAATAGCAACCCGCTTGGCCTTGCCGTCTCCCCTCGACGCCCCGCCGGGATACCCTTCCCCCCCCCCTCCTTTCCCGTGGTTAAGGCCATCGCCGCGGGCCTCCCGTTTCACCGTACGGACTAAAACTGTTTGACTTGATGGCACCAATTGCCTATTTATATCGTTTACATAAAACATCAGATCAAACGCACCGGGGCGACATCGTCAACAGGATGGACGCACCCGGCGAAGCGCTACCCCGGCAACCCTGAGGTTTTCTGATCGGCAAACCACAGGCCCGGACACGGAAAGGCCGCCTGAAACGCATTTTTTTGCGCCAACACAGACAATTTTATTCGGACCTGGAGCCCACCGGCATGGCGGCCGGCGGCAGACCGATGCCCGAACCACCCCATTTCCCGCTACACGACTCACAAGGACACAACCCCTATGAGCAGCAAGATTCTAATCAACGCCGTTGACACGGAAGAATGTCGCATCGCCAAAGTCAAAGACAGCAAACTGGAAGAATTTCAGATCGAAAGCGCCAGCATCGAGATCACCCAGGGCAACATCTACAAGGCCACCATCACCCGGATCGAACCCAGTTTGCAGGCCGTCTTTATTGATTACGGTGCGGAACGCAATGGATTTCTGCAAATCCAGGAAATCCATTATGACTATTTTAACGATGTCGAGAGCGGCGGCCAGGACATCTCCAAACTGGTGCGCAAGGGCCAGGAAATGCTGGTGCAAGTGGTCAAAGACCCCATCATGAACAAAGGCGCCATGCTGACCACCAATTTGAGCCTGGCCGGCCGTCTGCTGGTGCTCATGCCGGGCAACGAAACCTGCGGGATTTCGCGCAAGATCGAAGACGAGGAAGAACGTCAGCGTCTCAAAGACATCACCAACACCCTCAACATCCCGGAAGGGTTCGGCGTCATCGTGCGCACGATTGCCAAGGGCGCCACCAAAACCGCCATCACCAAAGATTTCAACTACCTGATGCGTCTATGGAAGACCATCAAGAGCCGTGTCATGGATGTGGAGGCCCCCTACCTGTTATACAAAGAACGCAATCTTGTGGTGCGCTCTATCCGTGACTACTTCACGCCGGAAGTTTCGGAAATCCTGGTGGACGACCCGACCGTCTACCAGGAAATCAAAGATTTCATGAAGATCATATCCCCCAAGCAGACCAAAATCGTCAAGCAGCACAAGGCGGCCAAGCCGATCTTTACCCGGTTTCAGCTGGAGAACCAGATCGCCACCGTCTACGACAGTCGGGTCCCGCTGAAATCCGGGGGGTCCATCGTCATTGCCCAGACCGAAGCCCTGGTGGCCATCGATGTCAATTCGGGCAAAGCCACCCAGAAGGGGTCCATCGAAGATACGGCCCTGCTCACCAATCTGGAAGCGGTGGAAGAGGTGGCCCGGCAGTTGCGGCTGCGCGACCTGGGAGGGCTCATAGTGGTCGACCTGATCGACATGCGCGACCGTAAAAACCGGAGCGAGGTCGAACGGGCCATGAAAACCCATCTCAAAACCGACAAGGCCCGCACCAAAGTGGGGCGCATATCCCGGTTTGGCCTGCTGGAGATGTCCCGTCAACGCATTCACCCCTCCATTGAATTCAGCAGCTACCAACAGTGCGAGCACTGCCGGGGCCGGGGGCAGGTTCCTTCCACCGAAACCCTCGGGGTGGCTTTTCTGCGCAAGCTCAGTCTCGAAAGCCTCAAATGCGACATCAAGACCCTGAAGGGCCGGGTACCTGCCAGCGTTGCGGATTACCTGCTCAACCGCAAACGCAAAGAATTGACGGAACTCGAAGAAAAAAGGAATCTTGCCATCCGGATTGAAGCCGACGATCACATGGTGCCGGGCGAAAGCCTGATCACCTGCGAGTAAGGGGCCATCCTCGGCATAACCTTTTGGAGGGCGGAAGGATCTACTCATGGTTGCATATCACAAAAACCGCAAAACCAACTCCCTGGTCATCATTGCCCTGGCCGGCCTGGTTCTGCTGGCCATTCTGGTGGCAATCAAAATCTTGATGGAACCGCGGATAATGGTTCGCGAATCAGAACCGGTTCCGGCGGCCGACACACCGGCATCGGTACCGGCACCGGCGGAAAAGGAATCCCCTGTTATCGACTACGGCAAACTGGACTCGGATGACACGCTGCAATCCCTCATGACCCAGCGCAAAGAGGACTTCGGAGTGGGGGAAGGTATTGATATCATTGCCCGGTCAGATGAAAATATCCAGGTTGGCGACGTCACCGTCTCCATGAAGGAAATCCAGCGCCAAATCCAGTTGAAACTGGGGGAAATCGCCGAGGAGACCATCGGTCCCGATGGCCGGCCCATGCCCCAGCCGGCGGAAAGCTACGGCATCTATATCGTGCAGCCCGGCGACAATATCTGGAATATCCATTTTCGTTTTCTGAAGGACTATTTCGACCGCCGCAATGTCACCTTGTCGCCGGTGGCCGACGAACCCGTGAGCGGCGGCTACAGTTCCGGCATCGGCAAATTGCTGAAATTTTCAGAGAACATGGTGTACATCTACAACATCAAGGAAAAAACGTTCAGTGACAATTTGAACCTGATCGAGCCCCAAACCAAAATCGTGATTTATAAAATGGACCGGGTTTTCGCCTTTCTGGAACAGGTGGATTACCAGAATATCAACCACATCCAGTTTGACGGCGATACCCTCTGGGTACCGGCGCAATGACGTATTGCCCCCAGCTGCGCCGGCCGCATGCATCGGAGGGCGGACGATCCGGGCGCGGCGACCGGGAATAAGAAATGTTTGACCTCATGGTGCTTTTACAGTATATGAGCGCCATTTTATTCTGCTGACGATTGTGAAACCGATGGAAGAGAGCGCCGTGCGGGCGCCTCTTCTTTAAAGCCAGGCAGCCGCCGCGTTCTGTCATTGCGCACATCACGACAGGCTGCTTGCAGCAACAACCCCAAGGAGGTCATCTTGACAGGTATCGCATATGCAATGGGTCAGGGCGGAGCCGCCGCCGGGCAGGGTGCCGGCGGTTTTGGTGGATTGATCCCCATCATCCTCATGTTCGTGATTTTTTATTTTCTCCTCATCCGCCCCCAACAAAAGCGCAATAAAGAACACAAGGAAATGATCACCAATCTTAAAAAGGGCGATCGCATCATTACCAACGGCGGCATCTACGGTCGCATTACGGGTCTGGACGAGGCTACGCTCACCGTGGAAATTGCCGACAAGGTGCGGGTCAAGGTCGTCCGCGCCAACGTGTCCGCCCTGGCCTCCAGCGCGGCTGCGGCAGCCCCCGCGAAAAAGGAAAAGGACAAGAGCAGTACGGACAAGTCCTGACATCAGGATCCGGCAACCCATCGCTTATAGCGATTGAAATGGTTAAGTCGCCTCCTCCAGGCGGTTTAACCATTTTGGCGTTAAGCGATCGTAGGAAAGGATGAGACCATTGAAAAACATTGCGTGGAAGCCAGTCGTTATTGCAGCGGTCATTCTGGCAGCCATCATTTATATCCTACCGACGTTCAATACATCCCTCTGGCCGTATAAAAAAATAAACCTGGGACTGGACCTGCAGGGCGGTATGCACCTGGTGCTGGAAGTGGAGACCGATAAAACGGTCGAGGGCACGCTGGAGCGCATCGTGCAGGATCTGCGCGAACGCTCGCGCCGGGAAGGCCTCCAGAAAATCCAGGTGGAGCGCAGCGAAGGGAACCGGATTCAGGTCGCCATCAGCGGCGAATCCAATATCGCCGGGTTCCAGAAACTGATGGACGCGGAATTCCGCGACCTGCGCGAGAAAGACCGCTCCCTGGCCGGCGACCGACTGAACCTGGTATTGGATTTACCGGAAACGGAAACCGATCGCATCAAGGAATTGGCGGCGGCCCAGGCCCTGGAAACGATCCGCAACCGCATCGACCAGTTCGGCGTGGCGGAGCCGGATATCCGTCGCCAGGGCGACCGGCGCATTCTCATCCAATTGCCCGGCATCAACGATACGGAACGGGCCAAGGAACTCATCGGGCGAACAGCCCAGCTGGAGTTCAAGTTGGTGGACGATCAGATGGCGCCGGAAACGGCCCTTAAAAACGGACCGCCGCCCGGCAGCGAAGTTCTCTACCAGGTCAATGTCGACCCCAACACCCGACGGAGTTTCCAGACCCCTTTCCTGATCAAAAAACGCACCATGCTGACCGGGGCCTATCTGACGGATGCCCGGGTGCGCTACGATCAGGATAAGCGCAGCTATTACGTGGCCATCGATTTCGATCGCAAGGGCGGCCGCATTTTCGAACGCGTCACCGGTGATAACATCCACAAGCGGCTGGCCATCGTTCTTGACAACAAAGTCCACTCCGCACCGGAAATCCAGGACCGCATCGCCGGCGGCAGCGCCGTGATCACCGGCAGTTTTTCCGCCGAGGAGGCCGAGGATCTGGCCATCGTGCTGCGGGCCGGCGCATTGCCCGCCCCGGTCAAGGTTCTGGAGGAACGGACCGTCGGTCCCTCGCTGGGCCATGACTCCATCAACAAAGGGCTGATGTCCATGATCGTGGGCGGGATCCTGGTGGTCATTTTCATGGTCATCTATTATAAAGGCGCCGGCCTGCTGGCGGACATTGCCCTGATGTTGAACATCCTGCTCATGGGCGCCGGACTGGCCGCCTTTCAAGCCACGTTGACCCTGCCGGGTATTGCCGCTTTCATCCTCACCATCGGCATGGCCGTGGATGCCAATGTCATTATTTTCGAACGTATCCGCGAAGAGCTCAATATCGGCAAACCGCCGCGGGCGGCCGTGGATTCCGGCTATGACCGGGCCACCCTGACGATCCTCGATGCCAACGTGACGACCCTGATCGCCGCCGTGGTGCTCTTTCAGTTCGGCACCGGGCCGGTAAAAGGGTTTGCAGTGACCCTGAGCCTCGGCGTCATTGCCAGCATGTTTACCGCCCTGGTGTTCACCCGCGTTGTTTTCGACATGTTTTTATCCGGCCGCAAGGTTCGGCAAATCAGTATCTAATGGGTCCGTTCGCGTTGCCGCCCGCAGCCTGCAAGCGCTCCCGGGCGGCCGGCAACGGAAACGTCAGAGAAAAGGACAGCTTTCATGCAATTTATCCGACCTGACATCAACCTTGATTTTATCGGCAAACGCAAGTTCGCCTTTATTTTTTCGCTGATCATCATTGCGGTCAGCATTGGTACCCTGCTCATGCATGGTGGCCCGCGCTACGGGATCGATTTTGCCGGCGGCACCCTGATCCAGGTCAAGTTTGAAAAACCGATCGAAATCGCCCAGGTCAAGGCCGGGCTGAGCCGCATGGATTTCAGTCAGGCCTCCGTCCAGCAATTCGGCGAAGAAGGCGAATCGGAATACCTGATCCGCACCGACGCGGCCGGTATCACGGATCAGAATTTCAACCAGACCCTGCGGCAGACGTTGAGCGAAACCACGGGCGCCGCCGTGGAAATCCGACGCGTGGAAATGGTCGGTCCCCAGGTGGGCCAGGATCTCAGGGAAAAAGCGCTGAAGGCCATGTTTTATGCCCTGCTGTTTATCACCGTGTACATTTCCGGGCGGTTTGAACTGGAGTGGTTGAAAAGCGCGGTGTTGGCGGTGGCGCTGATCGGCGCCGTTTATGTATTCGGCCTCTTGGACGTCAGTATTCCCTTTTTGATTTTGATCGCTGTGCTGGTGACCCTGGTGCTTTTCTGGTTTCTGAACCTGCGCTATGCCATGGGGGCCATCGTGGCCCTCATCCATGACGTCACGATTACCGTGGGGGTTTTCTCCCTTTTCAACAAAGAATTCACCCTGCCGATCATCGCGGCCCTTTTGACCATCATCGGCTATTCCCTGAACGATACGATCATCGTGTTTGACCGCATCCGTGAAAATTCCAAAAAGCTCCATAAGAACCCGCTGGCGTCCATCATCAACCGAAGCATCAACGAAACCCTCAGCCGCACCTTGCTCACCTCGTTGACAACCTTGGTGGTCGTGGTCACCCTTTTCATCCTGGGGGGCGGTATTATTCACGATTTTGCTTTTGCCCTGCTCGTTGGTGTCCTGATCGGTACCTATTCGTCCATCTATGTGGCCAGTCCCATTCTCCTGGCATGGCAGCGGAAATCATCCGCCCGGTAGCCGCCTTGGGGTCCGGACGCCCGCTGGCCTGCCGGCAAACGCCCTTATCGCCTTTGTCGACAGGTCAGACGTCTTGGTCATGGGCATCATTTGAGCGCTTGCCCCATACCGGCGTTGCCAGGGGGTATATAAAACAACGGCCGCCACTGGGATTCAGGGAGAACAAAACCGTTGACGAGCTCCCCTGACACCATTCTGCCGTGGCTTCGGCTGCGGTCCGTTTCCGGTATCGGGAATCTGATTTTCCGCCGCCTGGTGGTGCGCTTTGGCGATCCTTCGGCTGTTCTCGCCGCCGGGACTGAGGATTTGCTGGCCGTGGAGGGCATGTCACCGCGTCTGGTGGCTCGCCTGCGGCAGTGTACCCAGCCCTCCGAGAGGGCCAGCCAGCGTGAACTGGACCAGGCCCTTCGCATGGGCTGCCAGATCGTTACCCAGACGGATGCGCGCTATCCGGAGTTGCTGCTCCAAATTGCGGATCCGCCACCTTTTCTGTATGTGGTCGGCGATACGGCGCCTTTTACGGCTTGCGTTGCCATGGTCGGCTCGCGGCATGCGACATCCTACGGGCTGACCACCACGCGACGCCTCAGTGCCGATATCGCCCGTCAGGGCATCACCGTGGTGAGCGGACTGGCCCGGGGCATCGACACGGCAGCCCATGAAGGGGCGCTGCAAGGGGGCGGGCGCACCGTTGCCGTGCTGGGAAGCGGGTTATCCCGGATTTATCCCCAGGAAAACAGGGATCTTTGCCGGCGCATTGTCGACGGGGGCGGCGCCGTAATGTCGGAATTTCCGCTGGAGGCCGGTCCGGATCCGCACCATTTTCCCCAGCGCAACCGCATTATCAGTGGAATGTCGCTGGGAACCGTTGTGGTCGAAGCCACCCAGCGCAGTGGATCGCTCATCACCGCGCGCCTGGCCCTCGAACAGAATCGCGAGGTCTTCGCCATACCCGGGAGCGTGAATTCGTTCAAAAGCATGGGCACCCATGCCTTGATCAAAGAGGGGGCCAAACTGGTGACCCATGTGGGGGATATCCTGGAAGAGCTCCCGCCGCTGGCCATGGGACCGGCCACCGCCCCGTTGGCCAACGAAACGCCGCGGCCTCCGGCAGCGCCGGAGCTATCGGAAGAAGCACAGGCGGTAATGGCGTTGCTTTCGCCTTACCCCATCCATGTGGATGAACTGACCCGCCAGGCGGCGATCGATTCGGGCCGCGTGGCCGGTATTCTGCTGGAGTTGGAGTTGGAGGGCCTTGTCCAACAGGAACCCGGCAAACTTTTTCGATTAGCGGAAAGGCTTCCGTGATCATCAAAAGAAACACAAAAAAGCCGATCACCATGGCATATCCATGGTTCCGACGGTGTCTACACGCTTGTCGGAAAGCACAGCTTGCATAAAGGAGTACTCGTGACCAAACCGCTCGTTGTTGTCGAATCCCCTACAAAAATCAAAACCCTGTCCAAGGTCATCGGTGACGCTTACAATATCGCGGCCACCGTGGGCCATATCCGGGACCTGCCGCAAAAAGAGATGGGCGTCGATATCGAGGACGACTTCAAACCCAAATATCGTACCATTGCCGGCAAGCAGAAAGTCATCAAGAACCTGAAGGCATCTGCCGGCGACGCGGACGAAATTTACCTGGCCCCTGACCCGGATCGCGAGGGCGAGGCCATTGCCTGGCATACGGCCGAAGTTCTCAAAAAAAAGGGGCGACGGTTTCATCGGGTGCTGTTTCACGAACTCACCCCCAATGCCATCAAAGAGGCGCTCCAGCATCCCCTGCAACTGGACACCAACAAATATGAAGCCCAGCAGACCCGACGCATTCTGGACCGCCTGGTGGGTTACCAGATATCCCCGCTGCTGTGGAAAAAAGTGAAAGGCGGTTTGAGTGCCGGGCGGGTTCAATCGGTCGCGGTCAAAATCATCTGCGACCGGGAACGGGCCATCCAGGCTTTCGAGCCCGAAGAATACTGGAGCATCACCGCCCGACTGGCCGGTGACAGCCCGCCGCCATTCAACGCTAAACTGGTGCGCCAGGCCGGCCAAAAAATCCATATTCCCGACGGCGATGCGGCCCGCACCATTGTCGATCAACTCGCCCAGGCGGATTTTTCGGTCCATCAGGTCGTCAAAAAAACCACGCGGCGCAATCCGCAGCCGCCCTTCATCACCAGCAAATTGCAGCAGGAGGCCATTCGCCGCCTGCGTTTTTCCGCCCGCAAGACCATGATGGTCGCGCAGCAACTCTATGAAGGCATCGAACTGGGGGATGGCGAGCCCGTCGGTCTGATCACCTACATGCGAACGGATTCCACCCGTATTGCCGATGAAGCCGCCCAGGAAGCACTTCAGCACATCCGGGAGCGTTTCGGCCCGACTTATGCCATCGACAAGCCACGCGCCTTCAAAAACCGTAAAAAAGCCCAGGACGCCCACGAGGCCATTCGCCCGACGTCGGTCTTGCACACACCGGAATCGGTAGCGCCCTATCTCCAACCCGACCAGGCCGCCCTGTATACCCTGATCTGGAAACGATTCGTGGCCTCCCAGATGCAGCCTGCGCTCATCAATCAGTTGAAGCTTTCGATCAAGGCCGCCGATTTCATCTTTTCCGCCAACGGCTCATCGGTCAAGTTCCCCGGATTCATGGCCCTTTACACATCGGCCGAAGATGACGCCAAACAACAGAAAGAAAAGAAGCAGGAAGATATTCCCGACCTGCCGGAGGGAACCCCTCTCAAACTCGACAACCTGGACCCCAAGCAGCATTTCACGGCGCCCCCGCCGCGGTTTTCCGAAGCGTCGCTGGTCAAAGAACTGGAAGAAAACGGTATCGGGCGACCCAGCACCTACGCCTCCATTCTCTCCACGATCCGCGACAAGGGCTACGTCGACCGGGTCAAGGGCTATTTTCGCCCCAGCGAACTGGGCTTTATCGTCAACGATCTCATCGTGATGAATTTCCCCGACATCTTCAACGTGGAATTCACCGCCCGGATGGAAGACAATCTGGATCAAATCGAGCAGAATGAGGCGAAAGCCTTACGCGTTCTGGAGCAATTCTACCAGCCGTTCAAAGCCAAGCTGGAAGCCGCCGCCGACGGGATGATCAGCATCAAAGGGGTGGGGTTTCCGACAGACTTGAAATGCCCCCAATGCAACAGCCCTTTGCACATCAAGGTGGGCAAGAACGGCCCCTTCATCGCCTGCAGCGCCTATCCCGAATGCGATTATTCACGGGATTACGAACGCGACGAGAAGGGGCGAATCCAGCCGATCGAACCGGCGGCAGACATCCCCTCGGACAAAACCTGTGAGCAATGCGGTCGTCCCATGGTCATCAAGCACGGCCGTTATGGCGAGTTCCTGGCTTGCACCGGCTACCCCGAATGCAAACACACCGAGTCCCTCAACAATGGGACCAACGGCAAATCCACCGGGATTGCCTGCCCGGAGCCGGGCTGTGACGGGGAGCTGGTCGAACGCAAATCGCGACGGGGTAAAATCTTCTACGGCTGCAGCCGTTTTCCGGAGTGCACCTATGCCATCTGGGACAAACCGGTCGCCCGTAAATGCGAGGTGTGCAACGCCCCCTTCATGGTCGAAAAATCCACCAAACGCGACGGCCGCTTCTATGCCTGCATCGCCGAAGGCTGCGGCAACCGGGAACCCATTCCCGAAGAAGAAAACGACGATACAGATTCTCCTTGACAAGCCCTTCCTGGCTTGTTAGGGGTTCCTAAAATTATTATTTGGAAACTCTTATGTTTACGCAGTCCAGCATTTTCAGCCTTGTCGGCCTTATTCTCGTCCTCGTGGTAGACATTCTCATTCTGCCACGAGGCAAAGGGTTGATAATGGCCTAAAACGCTGGATTCCCAAAACGACCGAATCCGTTATCAGCCCCGAGCTGATAACGGATTTTTTTTTGCCACGCCATTGGAAAGGAAACAGGACGACCCCCATGCAGAGCGACAACGTCAAAAAAGGCATCGAACGCGCACCGCACCGATCCCTGCTCAAAGCAATCGGCTATACGAACGATGAAATCGAGCGCCCCCTGATTGGCGTGGCCAATGCGGCCAACACGATCATCCCCGGCCATGCCCACCTGGACAGCATCGCCCGGGCCGTCGAGAACGGGGTTTACATGGCCGGCGGCACCCCCATCGAATTCGGCACCATCGGGGTTTGCGACGGCATTGCCATGAACCATACCGGTATGAAGTATTCCCTGGGAAGCCGCGAACTCATCGCCGATTCCGTCGAAATCATGGCCCGGGCCCATGCCTTCGATGCCCTGGTCCTGGTTCCCAATTGTGATAAAATCGTTCCGGGCATGCTCATGGCGGCCGCCCGCCTGGACCTTCCCACCATCGTGGTGAGCGGCGGCCCCATGCTGGCCGGTGAGCACCCCTCGAAGCCGGGCACGCGCGTCGATTTGATTTCGGTGTTTGAAGCGGTCGGTGCGGTGAAATCCGGGAAAATGTCTCCGGAAGAGTTAGGCGCCATCGAGGATGCGGCCTGCCCGACCTGCGGCTCATGCTCCGGCATGTTTACGGCCAACTCCATGAACTGCCTGACGGAGGCCATCGGTCTCGGCCTGCCCGGCAACGGCACCATCCCGGCGGTCATGTCGGCCCGCATTCGCCTGGCCAAGCAGGCGGGCATGCAAAGTGTGGCCCTGGCCCGGTCCGGCCTGACCCCCAAACAGATCATGACGCCCCAGGCCTTTCGCAATGCATTGACCGTCGACATGGCGCTGGGCTGCTCCACCAACACCGTGCTGCACCTGACCGCCATTGCCCATGAAGCCGGGGTGCCGCTGGATCTTGGCATGATCAACGACATCAGCAGCCGGACGCCGCATCTCTGCTCCCTCAGCCCCGGCGGCCACCACCATGTTCAAGACCTGTATCGGGCCGGCGGCATCCCGGCCGTGATGAAAATCCTGAGCGAAGCCGGGCTCATCGATCCAAGTGTCCTGACCGTCTCCGGCCAGCCCCTGGGGGAAACGCTGGCCCAGGCGGTTGTAAGGGATACCGACATCATCCGCCCGGTGGAAAAGGCCTACCATGCCGTCGGCGGGCTGGCGGTGCTTTTCGGCAACCTGGCGCCGGAGGGCTGTGTGGTCAAGCAATCGGCCGTCCGGGAAGAAATGCTGCGACACGAGGGTCCGGCCCGGGTTTTCGACACCGAAGAAGCGGCCAGCCGCGCCATCATGGACGGCCTTATCCGCAAGGGCGACGTGGTGGTCATCCGCTACGAAGGCCCCCAGGGCGGACCCGGCATGCGGGAGATGCTGACCCCCACCTCCGCCATTGCCGGCATGGGCCTGGACGCCCATGTGGCCCTGCTGACCGACGGCCGGTTTTCCGGCGGAACCCGGGGCGCCTCCATCGGCCATGTATCACCGGAGGCCATGCAGGGTGGGCCCATCGCCCTGGTGCAGGAAGGCGATCGCATCGCCATTGACATTCCCGGCAAAGCCATAACCCTTCAGGTGGATGACAATGAACTGGAACGCCGGCGTTCGGCCTGGCAAGCGCCGGAACCCCGCATCACCGGGGGCTACATGGCCCGTTATGCCAAATTGGTATCATCGGCGGCCCAAGGGGCGATTGTCGCTTAACTTTTCAGCAAGAGGAAAAGCATCATGGAAATGACCGGAGCCCAAATTCTGATGGCAGTTTTAAAGGAACAGGGCGTGGATACCATCTTCGGTTTCCCGGGAGGCGCCGTCATCGACATCTACGATGAGTTGGTCAAAACCGACATACGGCACATCCTGGTCCGTCACGAACAGGGGGCCGTGCACGCGGCCGACGGGTATGCCCGGGCCAGTGGTCGTCCGGGCGTCTGCCTGGTCACCTCGGGGCCGGGGGCCACCAACACAGTGACCGGCATTGCCACCGCATTTATGGACTCGATACCCATGGTCGTGATCACCGGCCAGGTCCCCACCCACCTGATCGGCAACGATGCTTTTCAGGAAGTGGACATTACCGGGATCACCCGCCCCTGCACCAAGCACAACTATCTGGTCAAATCTGTCGATGACCTGGCCCGTGTTATGCGGGAGGCGTTCTATATCGCCCAGACCGGACGCCCCGGCCCTGTTCTGGTGGATATCCCCAAGGACGTGGCCAACGCGCGCACCCGCCTGAACGGCGATCCCCAGGTGCGCATCAAATCCTATCAGCCCACCTACAAGCCCAACATGAAACAGCTGAAGAAGGTCGTGGGGCTGATCAGGAAAGCCAAGCGCCCCGTTCTGTTCGGGGGCGGCGGATTGATCCTGTCCGATGCCTCCGAAGCCTTTACCGAATTTGCCCGGCAAACCCGGACGCCGGTCACCACCTCGTTGATGGGCCTGGGCGCCTTTCCCGGATCGGATCCCCTCTGGCTGGGGATGATCGGTATGCACGGCACCTACCGGGCCAACATGGCCACGGGCAACTGTGATCTCCTGATCGCCATCGGTGTACGCTTCGACGACCGGGTCACCGGCAAAATCGACACATTTGCGGGCAATGCCAAAATCGTGCATATCGATATCGACCCCACCTCGATCCGCAAAAACGTCCAGGTGGCCATACCGGTGGTCGGTGATTGCCGGCAAGCCCTGGAACGGTTGAATGCCCTGATCGCCGAGGAGGGCATCGTTGATTTCGATGACCGCCACCGGGGGTGGCTCGACCAGATCGAAACGTGGAAAAAGCAGTTCCGCATGGCATACGATCAAGGCGAAGAGGTCATCAAACCCCAGTTCGTCATCGACAAACTCTTCGAGCTGACCCAGGGCCAGGCCATCGTGACCACGGAAGTGGGCCAGAACCAGATGTGGGCGGCCCAGTTCTATCACTTCGACGGTCCCCGTCAGTTTCTCTCCTCCGGTGGTCTGGGCACCATGGGTTTCGGTCTACCGGCCGCCATCGGCGCCAAGGCGGCCTGCCCGAATCGCCAGGTCGTGGATATCGCCGGGGACGGCAGTATTCAGATGAATATCCAGGAACTGGCGACAGCCGTCCAATCGTGCCTTCCGGTAAAAATTGTCATCCTGAACAACGGCTATCTCGGGATGGTGCGACAGTGGCAGGAGTTGTTCTACGACCGCCGCTATGCCTGCACGCTCATGGACCACCAGCCCGACTTCGTTAAACTGGCGGAAGCATACGGGGCTTTGGGATTGCGGGCGACCCGGCCCGACCAGGTCGCGGCGGTGCTGCGGGAGGGACTGGACTCCGACCGCACGGTCATCATGGATTTTGTCGTGGAGAAGGAAGAGAGTGTCTATCCCATGGTGCCGGCCGGCGCCAACATCACGGAGATGCTGCTCGTTTAAACCATAAGGCCTTTTGACAGGATTGCGAATGAAAGAAGATAAACATGTCATCACCATGCTGGTGGATAACGAACCCGGCGTCCTCTCGCGTGTCGTCGGCCTCTTCGGCGGACGGGGATTCAACATCGAGAGCCTGTCCGTGGCGGAGACGGTGACAAAGGGGGTTTCCCGGATCACCATCGTCACCAAAGCCAATCCGCCAGTGGTGGAACAGATCGAGAAACAACTCAACAAGCTCATCAATGTGATCAAGGTTCGGGATCTGACCAATGTCGATGCGGTTCAGCGGGAAATGGCCCTGATCTGCGTCAAGGCCAGTCCGGACAATCGGGCGGAGATCCTGCGCATCGTGGATATCTTCCGTTGTAAGGTCGTGGATGTCGGCCTGGAGCATTTTATCATCGAAGTCACCGGCGACGAGGGAAAACTGACCGCCCTATTGAGTTTGTTGCACCCCATGGGCATCAAAAAAATCGCAAGGACAGGGGCCATCGCCCTCATGCGGGAGCCCAAATAGTCAAAACAGCCGGCGTCATCGCCGGCATGCAAATAACCCCAGCAAAAAACGTTGCAGGAGGAAATCCAATGGCCCAGATTGATTTTGGCGGAACCATCGAGGAAGTTATCACCAGCGAAGAGTTTACCCTGGACGAAGCCCGGGAAGTGCTGCGGCAAGAAACCGTTGCCGTTCTCGGATACGGCGTCCAGGGCCCCGGGCAGGCATTGAACATGCGCGACAACGGCATTCAGGTCATTGTCGGCCAGCGGGAAGGCGGTGCCTCCTGGGATCGCGCCGTCGCCGACGGGTTTGTGCCCGGCGAAACCCTTTTTCCCGTGGAGGAAGCCGCCCGACGCGGCACCATCATTCAGTATCTCTTGTCGGACGCCGGCCAGTCGGCCATGTGGTCCAAAATCAAGGATTGTCTCAACGAGGGCGACGCCCTTTATTTTTCTCACGGCTTCTCGGTGGTGTACAAAGACCAGACCGGCGTGATCCCGCCGGCCGACGTGGACGTGATTCTGGTGGCCCCCAAAGGCTCCGGCACCACGGTGCGGCGCAACTTCCTGGATGGCAGCGGCATCAACTCGAGCTTTGCCGTCTTTCAGGACTTTACGGGCAAGGCCCGGCAGCGGACCCTGGCCGCCGGCATCGCCATCGGATCCGGCTATCTTTTCCCCACCACTTTCGAGCGCGAGGTCTACAGCGACCTCACCGGCGAACGCGGTGTGCTCATGGGGTGCCTGGCCGGCGTCATGGAAGCCCAGTACGACCTGCTGCGCAACCATGGGCACAGCCCCAGCGAGGCCTTCAACGAAACCGTGGAAGAGCTCACTCAGAGCCTGATTCGCCTCGTGGCGGAAAACGGGATGGACTGGATGTTCGCCAATTGCAGCACCACGGCCCAGCGGGGTGCCCTGGACTGGGCGCCGCGCTTTCGCGATGCCGTTAAACCGGTTTTTGACGAACTCTACGCCAGTGTCACCTCCGGAGCGGAAACCCGGCGGGTCATGGAATCTTGCAGCACGGAAGACTACCGGGAGAAGCTCGAGGCGGAACTCAAAGTGGTCGGCGATTCGGAAATGTGGCAGGCCGGCAAGGCCGTGCGATCGCTGCGCCCCGAAAACCGACGTGAACAACAGTAGCCCGCGCGGTCTGCTGTTATTGTATTGGAAATGATCATGGACCCCATACTGCTCTATGACACGACCCTGCGGGACGGAACCCAGGGAGAGAATATCGCTTTTTCGGCCGACGAAAAGCTTACGATCGCCCAGCGGCTCGACGATATCGGCGTGCATTATATCGAAGGCGGATGGCCGGGCTCCAACCCCCGGGACATGCACTTTTTCGACATCGCCCGCCGCGAAAGGTTCAACCAGGCAAAGCTCACGGCCTTCGGGGCCACCCGCCGGGCGGACCGAAAAGCGGCCGAAGACGCGAACCTGAACGCCCTGCTGAAAAGCGAAGCCCCGGTGCTGGCCATCTTTGGCAAAACCTGGGATTTGCACGTCGAAAAAATCATGGGCAACCGGTTGAGCGCTAACATCGACATGATTCGGGATACCGTGCTGTTTCTCAAGGCGCGCGACCGTGAAGTGGTCTACGATGCCGAGCATTTTTTCGACGGGTATACCGCCAACCGGACGTATGCCCTCGAGACCCTGCAGGCCGCTGTGGAGGCCGGGGCGGACTGGGTGGTGCTGTGCGACACCAACGGCGGCTCCCTGCCGCACGACGTGGAAGCCGCCACCCAGGAGGTCGCCGAGCAGCTCACCGCCTGGTGTTCCGAAACAGGCCGAGCCGTTCCGGGAATCGGCATCCACACCCATAACGACAGCGGGCTGGCCCTGGCCAACGCCCTGGCGTCCGTCCGGGCGGGCGCCCGCATGGTCCACGGTACGATCAACGGCTATGGGGAGCGCTGCGGCAATGCCGATATGACGTCGCTGATCCCGGTGCTGCAGATCAAAATGAAGCACGCCTGCGTGGCCCCGGCCAATTTGGCCAAGCTCAAAAGCCTGTCACGTTTTGTCAGCGAGACGGCCAACCAGGTCCCCAGCAACTGTCGTCCTTTTGTGGGTAAAAGTGCTTTTGCCCACAAGGGCGGCATCCACGTCAACGCCATTATGAAAGAGCCCCTGGCTTACGAACACATGGATCCGGAACAGGTCGGCAACCGTCGGCGTGTTCTCGTCTCCGACCTGTCCGGCAAAAGCAATGTGGAATACAAGGCCCAGGAGTTGGGGGTCACCCTGGGTGGTAATGGGTTTGACAGCCAGGTGATCGTCAACCGCATCAAAGAAATGGAAGAGCAGGGCTACCAGTTCGATGTGGCCGACGGCACCTTCAAAATCATGGTGGAAAAATTTACCGAGCAGTTCAAGCCCCTGTTCGAGCTGGAATCGTTTCGCGTGGCCATCGAAAAAGACCGGGATCAGCCCTGTTCCGCCCATGCCACCATCAAGGTCGCGGTGGGCGATTCGGAAGAGATTACGGCAGCCGAAGGCCTGGGGCCGGTCAGCGCCCTGGACAATGCGTTGCGCAAAGCCCTGGGACGCTTTTATCCCGACCTGGACAGCATGCGCCTGGTGGACTTCAAGGTCCGCGTCATCGACGGCCGGGAGGGCACCGAGGCCAAGGTCCGCGTTCTGATCGAATCCCGCGACCATGATCACATCTGGAGTACGATCGGGGTCTCGGAAGATATTATCGAAGCCAGCTGGCAGGCCCTGGCGGACAGTTTTCAATACAAACTGTCCAAAACGGCCAACAGCGCGACGGTCATCCACAGCGATGCCCCGGACACGGACCGGGCCACCGTCTAAACCAAGAGGATCCGTTACCGGACGGGCCTCACGACAGGCCCTTTCCGAATAGAGAGTGTACTGATGAACCCCCAACAAAGCGACGGAAGGTCCAACGCCGCAGGGAGCCGCCCCGGCCAATCCCTGCGGCCCATGCTCCTCGCCACCGGTTGAATCTGCTTGATCCGAGGGGTGAAAAGCCTGCGCGGCGTTCATTACCCCCTGCCCCAACGCACCCGGACAGCCCGATCGTCAGCATGAACGCCTTTCGGCCGACAGCCGTGCAAGATCTGCCGCATCGGGCACCCTTATGCAACACACGACCTTATGAGGAGTATAGCCATGACGATGGATAAGAACCGTGTCATTATTTTCGACACCACGCTGCGGGATGGCGAGCAGTCCCCCGGCGCCAGCATGAACACCGCGGAAAAACTGCGCCTGGCCGTGCAGCTTGAAAAACTGGGCGTCGATGTCATCGAAGCCGGATTTCCGGCCGCATCCGAAGGGGATTTCGACGCCGTATCCCAGATTGCCGCCAAATTGAAGCATGTTCAGGTGGCGGGGCTGGCCCGCGCCACCGAAAAGGATATCGACCGGGCCTGGGAGGCTGTCCGGCATGCGGCCCATCCCCGCATCCACACCTTTATCGCCACCTCCGATATCCACCTGAAATACAAACTGCGCATGAACCGGGACGAAGTGATCCAGGCCGCCATCGAGGCCGTACGTCATGCGCGTACTTACACCGACAATGTCGAATTTTCGGCCGAGGATGGCTCCCGCAGTGACTGGGATTTTCTCTGCCAGGTTTTCGAGGCGGCCATCGACGCCGGCGCCACCACCGTCAATCTTCCGGATACCGTTGGTTATGCCGTTCCGGACGAATTCGGCAAGATGGTCCGCTATGTATGCGAGCACACCCCCAATATCGACCGCGCCGTTCTCAGTGTGCATTGCCACAACGATCTGGGCCTGGCCACCGCCAACACCCTGGCGGCGATCCAGGCCGGCGCCCGTCAGGCCGAAGTCACCCTCAATGGGATCGGCGAGCGGGCCGGCAATACATCTATGGAAGAAGTGGTGATGGCGCTGCACACCCGCCAGAATCACATTGGTCTCGAAACCGGTATCCATACCGAGCATATCCATGCCAGCAGCCGCCTGGTCAGCATGATCACCGGCATCCTGGTGCAGCCCAACAAGGCGATCGTGGGGGCCAACGCCTTCGCCCACGAAGCCGGCATCCACCAGGACGGGATGCTCAAAAACCCCATGACCTATGAAATCATGCGGCCCGAGACCATTGGTCTGAGCCAAAACCAACTTGTCCTGGGCAAGCATTCCGGCCGGCATGCCTTGCGTAACCGTCTGAAAGAATTGGGGTATGAGCTGAGTGAAGAGGAATTGGACCTGATTTTCGGCAAGTTCAAGGACCTGGCTGACAAAAAGAAGCACATTGTCGACGAAGATCTGGAGGTGCTGGTCACCGAGGGTATCCTGCGAACATCGGATGTCTTCCAGTTGGATTATATGCAGGTGACCAGCGGCACCACCGTGCTGCCCATGGCCAGTGTGGAACTCTCCATCAACGGACGGACGGCCCGCAACGCCGGCTACGGCAACGGTCCCATCGACGCGGCCTTCAACAGCATTGCCAAACTGACCGGAACGCAATCGGAGCTGCTGCGGTTCACCGTCAGCGCTTTGAGCGGCGGCACTGACTCCATGGGCGAAGTGACGGTTCGTCTCAGGGAAAACGGCCTGGTGGCGCTGGGCAAAGGCGCCGATCCGGACATCATCACCGCCAGCGCCAAAGCCTATATCAACGGGCTGAACCGTCTCGAATACCTTAAAGCCCACCCGGTGAAAGCCCGCCAGGGGTTATAGAACGTTCCCGACCTATCCCTTTTAAGCCCAAAAAGCAGAGACGCGATGGCGTCTCTGCTTTTCCATGTGCGGAAGGTATTCCGCATACCTTTGGGAAATGCGTATGGTTTACTGCCCGAGATAGCCCTCGCGCATGGATGAATCGGCCTCCTCGCCCAAATTATAGCGGAAATACATCTGGGCAAAGGTTTTGTCTGCAATGGTGCCCTTTTCCTGCCCCTTGAACACCAGGGTCAGCCCTTTGCCGGGAACGTAAGTGGTCACCGAAGTGGCCCCCGGGGCCATATCCTGATCCAGCCAGGAGGCGTAAAGATCGATCTCTTTACGGTATTGCGCCACCAACTCCGGCGGATTGGCCTCTTCGATGGCTTCCTTGAATCCGTTCTGGAGTTTTTTGGCGGTGGCCTTGCTGGTCAGATAGTGAAGGACAAAATGCTTGACCTGTTCGGATTCGATGGCCTCGGTGGCATCCTGGGTGGCATTTTCGAGATAAAACCCCCCGGCAAAAACTTTGATGAAAAATTTGGTTTTAAGGGCCACGCCATTGAGTTTGAGGGTTTTGCCGTCCACCACCTTTTCGCCCGGAAAAGTGACATCGGCAATTTCCATATCACCGGCCCACGCCAAACTGCCCCCGATTAAAAGCAGGCCGATCACGGCGATCATGGCCACGGATTTTTTCATCATGATGTTCTCCTCTCTCTTCGGTCCCTTTTCACGACGACACCATTCATCAGAATAACTTCCCGCTACTTTCTATAGAAGCCATCTCAAAATTAGGGTTTTCGTTCGAGATCAAGGCGTGGCCGAGAATCAACCCGCAGGCATACTGTAGTATGTCGAGGACTTGAGACGAGGGCACAACGCCGATATCGGGCGAAAAAACTTTTTTGCGATAGCTTCTAATCCAGATCGTCGAGCAGGCGCTTGGCCCAGTCGGCGAAATACCGTTCGGATGACTGCTCAGCCGTCTTCAGCATCGAGCGGGCCTCGGCCTCATTGTCCTTGCCGCCGATGTCCATCAGCAATTCGGCCATGTAGATCTTGCCCTCGTCCGATCCGTCCAGGAAACCGCCCGATTGATACTCGCGAAAATAGTCCAGGGCTTTGTCTTCATCGCTCATGGGCCAGGGCAGCACCGTCCAGAAACGCCCCAGGGAAAGAATCGGGCCGCCCTTGTTGTAGGCTTTATCGATCTTGTAGGCCGCTTCGAAGCTTTCCTGGGTTTTGTTCTTCAGGCCCTCGCTAAGGGCCGTTAAAATGCTCACCCCGTCGGAGTAGATGCCGACACTGAGTCCGTAGTAGTAATACCCCTCGACTTTTTCGGGTTCCAAGGCAATGGCCCGCTCGGCAAACTGCATGCCAGCCTTGCCGTGTTTGGCGCACAGATCCTCCCAGTCGCCTTCGCCCTGCTGCTTGATCTTGTTGCCGTAATCACGATGGGCACGGGCGCATTTCCACAGAACATCGAACTGGTCGCCGAGTTCCGCAACCGCTTTTTCGTAAAGGGGAATTGCCGCCAGGTAATTTTCCAGTCCGCCGGCATCGTAGAGCGCGTCCGCTTCGCTCAGGACCGAGCCCGCCATAACGACCCCGTTGCCGAACAGCACCAATGCCAGTATCAGCCCCCACCCCAGAACCTTCCTCATGGCAACCTCCCGCTATGAATAGAATCATTAAATGAATGAGTGTTCAATTAATAAAACTTGCCTCTAATGTCAAGCAACCTACTTTTCCGCTAAACAGTTTAAAGCGGTATGCTTTTGCTGGCACCCTTCATGGAGAAGAAGGGCAAAGACCGCCTCAATCCCCCATTTCCGCCATATAGTCGTCGTACATGGACTCGAGGGCCAGTTTATGTTTGGCTTCTTCCTGGCATAGAATCTTGAAGACATTTTTACTGTCGTCGGTGTCCGCTTTGTCCTGCAGTTCGTTGTATAGCAGCAGGGCCTTTTCCTCACGCTTGATGGCCAGCATCAGGATATCGCGGTAATGCATGCCTTTCTTGTAGTCGATGTCCAATACGAGATCGCTGCGTTTGATATCCTTTATCCATTTAAATTCATAATCTTCGGCGCCTTCGACAACACCGCCCGCCTTGAGGGATTCCAGCATCTTGACATGTTTCCGCTCTTCCTTGGCAAAATCCTCAAACGTCCGGCGATTCCCGGAAAGGGTTTCTTCCCCGCACAGGCTGAGATAAAATTGTTCGGCTTCGACCTCCTTGGAAATGGCAAAATCTAAGATGTCATCGAGCGATTTGAAGTCCATGAATTCTCCTTTCCATTCGTTACAGCGCGTCGGCACCGGCGCCCCAACTACGCCGAACCCCGGCGCCAGGCCGCACAGGCGGTTCCATTAGGATGGCAATACGAGACTGCCAACCAGATCACTTAATTGCATGATGTCCCGCGTCCGCATAAAATCACACAGGTCATCGATAATCGCCATGGTAACCCCGGGATTCACGAAGTTGGCCGTTCCCACCTGAATGGCGGATGCACCGGCAATCAAAAATTCCAGGGCATCGCGTCCGCTCATGATACCGCCGATGCCGATAACCGGGATGTCCACGGCATTGGCCACCTGCCACACCATCCGCACCGCCACCGGTCGAATGGCGGGGCCGGAAAGCCCCCCGGTGATATTGGCCAGTTTCGGTCGGCGGGATCCGATATCGATGGCCATGCCCGTCAGGGTATTGATCAGGGAAACGGCGTCGGCGCCCTCCGCCTCGACCGCCCGCGCAATAACGGTGATGTCGGTCACATTGGGCGACAATTTGAGAATCAGGGGTTTGGTCGTGCAGTTGCGGATTTGCCGGGTAAGGTCCGCCGCCGCCCGGGCATCCACACCAAACGCAATGCCGCCGGCTTTCACGTTGGGACAGGAGATATTCACCTCGATGGCGGCAATATCCGGCTCATCCTCAATGATCTCGGCCAGGGCGACATAGTCCTGTTCCCTCTGGCCGTAAATGTTGACGATAATCGGCGTTTCCAGCTTCCGCAAAAACTTCAGACGGGTTGCCCGGAAAGCGTCAATACCGATATTTTCCAGACCGATGGCATTCAGCATACCGCAGGGGGTTTCCACAATACGGGGCGGCGGATTACCCTCGGCCGGCTGTAGCGACAGGCCCTTGACGATGATCGCCCCCAGCCGGCCGAGGTCCACCAAATCACGAAACTCACCGCCATAGCCGAAGGTGCCCGAGGCGGTCATGACAGGGTTCGGCAGCGTCAACCCGGCTATCCGGGTGGTTAAATCGGGAAGCGGTTTATCCATAGACATCCTGTAAGCTCGTGTTTGAACGAGCAAGCGTTAATCGTTATCGGGTTTTGGTCGCGTCCCGCTATTCAACAGGCGGATCAGAAAAGCCGCCGGCGGGCCGCCTGACACGGTTCCGTGTGGCGCTTCCTTTGTATGTTATTTTAAGGCGCACATCAAGCGTCTCCCGGATCTTGCGCGGGGCGTGGGGTCGCCGGACCTATTATCGCCGAAGAATATCCACTATTCTTTTGATTGGATTTAGATTGGATAGAGGGCACTCAGAACGCGCCAGATCTGATCAGCAACGGCCGGATAGCCGGATGTTCTCAAACGATCGCCATGCTCTGAACATTATCTTTTATCTTTAGCCCACCTGACGTCGCCCTTTTTCACAAGGGCCAATGATCAGGGGGCATTTCCCGCGCACTTCCGCCCGAGTCGACACCCGCGGCAGCCCCTTGACGATTCATCTACAAGAACTAAAATGAATCATTGGAACTTTCGACGACAAGTCCGATAGAAATATTGGACGTTATTGGCAACCCCAACCCGGCAGGATACAAAATCGATGAACATCAAGCGGCAGGCAACATTTCTATTACTTAACGTCCTGCTGTTTTCAGGATGTATGTCTGATGGAGATTGGCGTACGGCCAGCCGGGACTCGGCGGGCATTGCCCCCGACCCTGCGACCACACCCGAGGCGGTCGTGCAGATTTATGGCGCCGACGCCTGGGGATGGCGCGGATGGTTTGCCATCCACACCTGGATCGCTGCCAAACGGACCGGAGAAACCGCTTACACGGTTTACGACGTCGTCGGCTGGCGCCATTATCGCGGCAAGCCGGTCATACGAGTTTTTCAGGACCTCCCCGACCGCCACTGGTATGGGGCCGAACCCCAACTTTTGCAGCAGCACAGGGGGCCAGGTGTCGATGCTTTAATCGATGCCGTCGACAAAGCCGCCCGAAACTACCCTTGGAAAATGACCTACAAGGCCTTCCCCGGCCCGAACAGCAACACGTTCACCGCCTGGATCGCCAAACAGGTTCCGGAACTGGAGTTGGATCTTCCCTTCTCGGCCATCGGCAGCGGTTACGTGGATTAGCACCCCATCGCGTAACACATTTTGGGTCACTTCTTTCGATCCACAATAAACGGCCGACGTGGCAACTCATAGACGCTAACCGAAGCGCATTTCAGGCGGACACTTTCAAGGCCACATCGATGGACAGCGCGCCTTGATCGGTCTGGCAGGGGATACTGATAACGGGGGTTGAGGCAGGATAGGTAACATTTCCGCGACCGATTACCACCTGGGGAACCGAGATCGTATTGCCCCCCTCCGGGAAATCCGTCTTGGCATTGCCGGCAATCATATTGGCGATCTCACCCACGGCGTCGATACAGTCTTCATCGAGCTGTTCAATAGGATCGCCGAGGAGCTCGGACGCCAGAACGGTCGCCATGGTTTCCGGCATGCTCACCACCACGCGCCCCTGGACCTCGCCGGTGACATCGATCACCCCGCAAACATCATGATGCGGCTTGGCATCCGACTTCAATTCGGGCGAACCGACGTTCACCGTCAAACCCACCATGGTATGGAACAAATTGATGACGGCATTGATGAATGGATTAATGTATACCGCTTTCATCATGTGCCCCCTAATCGGTCGAGATTGAGAATCAGGTTCGGATCATCAGCCGGGTTGTTCGGGTTCATCAAGGATTCACGCTGGCTGTCGGTAATGGTTTCAAATGCCACCCCTATGCCCGGAATCACCATGGCTTCGCCCCATTTACGTTTGTGGCGGATGATGCAACTGATGGGCGTCTGGTCGTAAAAATCCACGATGCGCATCCACACTCGCGCCCCCACTTGAAACCGCGCCGACGAAAACAGAAAACATCCCTTGCGGGAAACATCCATGGTAACAGTCCGTATCAGCCTCTCCGGATGAAAACGGGGCGACAAAGACAGCAGCACGTTGTAGTGGTAGGGCTTGCGTTCTTCCGAACGGAGCTTGCGCGGGGGGCTGTGCCAACAGGCCTCGCGGATCAGATCTTCCAGAGCACCGGTCCGCTCATGGTGGCCGTACAAAAGCGCCCGGACGCGGTTTCCGCGGCGGTCAAAATTGACCTGGATTACCGGGAAACGATCCAGAATGCTGTAGACGAGGTCCTTATGATCGTTCAGGGCCCTGATCTTGGTCTGGATGTCGACCACCAGTCCATTGTAGGCAAAATGGGTGACGGCACCGAAAAAGGAATCGATGGAGGCGACCTTGTCCACCATGGCACCGGTTTGCCGGATCGCTTGCTCGTATTGGGTGCAGGCGTCGCCCGGACGAGCCACCAGCAGAATACGCACGGGCTGCCCCTCCGCCGCACTGTCATCTTCCGACGGCAACGGCATCATCCCGCTGGGGTGGCAGGATGCCGACTCATGACAAGCGTTTAGATGACCCACCCGATTACCTTTCGCCCAGGTTCTCCAGCCAATTCACAGCCGGTAAGGAACGCGCCCACCGGTCGACATTCACGTGCAACCATCCGGCCCCCAAACCATTATCGGCCGGTTGCCGGCATAACTTGAGACGGCATCTTCCCGGCCTTTGGCCGGCATGGTCAAATCCGCCCGTATCTTCCTGTTGGCTCTGATGAGCGCCAGGCTCGTCCCCCCCGTGATTCGTTTCAAGACGTGGGTGGCACAAACAAAACATTCATCCAAATCTGGCTTTTTAAATCCGAAAGGTGTAACTTTTCACTGCGGCATCGCTCTTATGACTCAGTTAAAAACTTCAATCGAAAGGTTAATTTTAAATGGAAACCAACATCACCGAAATTACCGATGACAACTTTGAAACCACGGTCATTCAATCAGCGCGGCCCGTCCTGGTGGATTTCTGGGCCCCCTGGTGCGGTCCCTGCAAAGCCATCGGGCCGACCATCGACGCCCTGGCAGCCGATTATGACGGTCAAATCAGCGTTGGCAAGTGCAATGTGGACGACAATCCCGGAATTCCGGGAAAGTTTGGTATCCGCTCGGTGCCGACGGTCATGGTATTCCGGGACGGCCAGATCTTTGAGCAAATGACCGGACTGGTAAATCGCGCCAAACTGGAAAACGCCATCAAGAACGCCCTGAACGGTGGTACCTCCACTGCCCCTTTCATTGTTCAATAAACGCGCGAGGAAGCATGGCCAACGCGACGAATCCTTTGGGGAAAAACAGCGAAGAGACCGGAAAGGGCTCGGAAGATGGCGATATTCGCTATCTCTGCATGAAATACAACCGCCATCAGCAGGGGGAGGAGCAGCTGGCCTGCCAGGACCCGGATCTGTACTGTAAATACCGTTCTTCCTGTCTTATTCATTACAAGGAAAAACAACGGCGCCGCAGGCAAGCGCACGCCGGCGCATCAGAGGGGTAGCTATACGGGAAAATCGCGACCGGCAGGTCAGTCACGGCCCGCTTGAAAAAGTTCACGGGCCTGATAGGAGCTGCGCACCAGCGGGCCGCTGGCGACCTGGGCAAACCCCATCTGCAGGGCTTTCTCCCGCCACTGGTCGAATTCTTCGGGCGGGACATAGCGGTGGACGGGCAGGTGCCGTGGGGAGGGTTGCAGATACTGGCCAAGGGTAAGCATGCGGCAATCCACGGACCGCAGATCGGCCAGGGTTCGCTGCACGGCTTCCGGCGCCTCACCCAATCCCAGCATCAAACCGGACTTGGTTGGCATGTCCGGCGCCAGGTCGCGCACGCGTTGCAGCAAACCCAGCGAGCGCCGGTAGTCCGCCTCGGGCCGCACCTTGGCGTAAAGCGCGGGGATGGTCTCCAGGTTGTGATTCAAAACGTCCGGACCGGCATCCACCACCGTTTGGATGGCCTCCCGCGATCCCTGCATATCCGGAATCAGCACTTCCACCCGCACCCCCGGAATTTCGTCCCGCAGGGCCTGGATGGTCGCAGCAAAAATAGCGGCTCCGCCGTCCGGCAAATCATCCCGGGTGACCGAGGTCACCACCACGTAAGCCAGCCCCATTTCGCACGCCATCCGGGCAACACGCTGAGGTTCATCCGGATCGGGCGGACCCTCGGGTCCGTGGGCGACGGCACAAAAGCCGCAATTGCGGGTGCAATGCGCTCCCAGAATGAGAAAGGTGGCCGTCTTGCGGGAAAAGCATTCCCATTGGTTGGGGCATTTGGCCTCCTGGCAGACGGTATGCAGGCGGTGGTCGCCCAGGGACTGGCAGATATTGCCATAGACCGGACCGGACGGGAGACGCCGTTTCAGCCAAGGGGGTTTGCGGGGCGATCTGGCACGATGGGATGAATGACTCATTCAGCTCTCCTTGACATGGGGCTTCTCCTGCTCCAGCAGGCCGTTCAACGCCGTCGGCGACAACCGCTTGAGGCTTACCGCAAACACGTCGGCCACCGCTTCCCAAACACTCCGACGAATCTCATCCATGGCAATTTCCATGGCCAGGACCTGTCGCAACGACGTCATGGCGACCCCGGCCAATCCACAGGGATTGATCCACTCAAAGGGGGAAAGGTCATTGTTGACATTCAGGGCAAAACCATGAAAGGCCATTCCGTGCCGCAGACAAAGACCGATACTGCCGGCTTTGGCGCCGGCCACCCAGATGCCCCTGTTGCGAGAATCCCGTTGGGCGTCAACATCCCAGCGGCGGGCCACGCGGATCATCACCTCTTCCAGGGCGGTCACATAATCTTCAACCCCCATGCGCGCCCGCTGAAGATCAATCACCGGATACCCCACGATTTGGCCGGGGCCGTGGTAGGTAATGTTTCCTCCCCGCTCCGAAGGCATGACGGCGATGCACCTGGCATCCAGAAATGCATCGGACACCATCAGGTTTTCCCGCCCGCCGTTGCGACCCAAGGTAAACACGGAAGGATGTTCCAGCAACAGCATCAGGTCGTGCCGCAACCCGCCATTGCGTTTGGCCGCCACACAGGCCTCCTGGAGGGCCTGGGCCTCACCGTAGTCTGTCAGGGGAAGATCGATAGCCAGCCATTCTTGTTTCATGGCACGCCGGCCTTTCGTCCCTTTTTGACAAGGGGTGCTCCCATAGGCATTTTATGGGCAGGCCCGGCACCCGGGCAACATGCCGACAATGCACAGGAGGTATTCCCATGTTCCGTAAAATACTTCTCGCCGTGGACGGCTCGGACCACAGTGAAATCGCCGCGGACTACGCCGCCGGTATGGCGAAGGCCTTTGGCGCAACCGTGTTCCTTGTGCATGCTTACCCTCACACATCGGACCTGCTGGGATACGAGGATTTCGAAAAGCTGGTCGCCCGCCGCAAAGCCGCCGGGCAGGCAATCCTGAACAAGGTCCGCAAGCGCCTTGCCCCGAAAGACATGACCATTTTGGAAGACTTGCTGGAAGGACCGGAAGCGGAGGCAATCCTCGCGGCCGCCGAGGCCCAGCAGGTCGACCTGGTGGTCATGGGGACTCGCGGCCTGGGGGCCATCGAGGGCATGGTATTCGGCAGTGTCAGCCGCAAGGTGGCCCATCATGCCCGATGCCCGGTTATGCTGACCCGCTGATAATGGCAGACCCGGCCCCTATCCGAAACACCGCCGCGTCTGTCAGGGGGCGAAAATATTCTCGGGGATATAGGGATGGGCCCCCTCGATCACCTCCACGCCGGCTTTGGCCTTGATCTTCTTGATCAGTGTTTCGCTGTAAGGGCAGTGATCCACGATACAGGGCGCGATATGCACCTTGGTAACCTGCTCGCCCATGGGCTTGTTCCACAGATTGACCTGAGCCAGACGGGGCACAATGGCCGCCCCCGGGCAATCGCCGCAATTGAGCAGGCCCATCAGTTCGACCTCCTGCCCCGCATAGCGGCTGAAACTGCCCTCTCTGCGGTTCAACCCCACCAGACAGCGGGAACAACCAATACAAACGTCGTCCATGGCCCGTTTGCACCCGATGATCAAAAGTTTCTCCATCGCGTTGACCTCCCGGCGTTTAATGTCGATACAGGTTCAAGCGTTCCGGCCTATACGTTTCACTCCTAAACGATGCTCGGCCGCCCCGGCCCATGGTCGGGGCGGCGTCTGAATTGATTTAAACCAGCGCCCCCATTTTGCGCGCAATGCTCTGATACGCCTGGGTCACCGGTGATTCCGGGTATGTCGCCTGGTAGGGTTTGCCATTGTCGCCGCAGGCCACAATATTCGGATCGAAAGGCACCCGCCCCAGGAAAGGCACGGAGGCCTCCTGGGCGGTTCGCTCACCGCCGCCGGAACCGAACAGATCCACCTGTTCCCCGCAGTGGGGGCAGATATAGCCGCTCATGTTCTCCACCATACCGAAAATATCCATCTTGACCGTTTTACAAAAATTGATGGATTTGCGCACATCCGCCAAAGAAATCTCCTGGGGGGTGGTGACAATAATCGCCTTGGCATCCGGAATGGTCTGGGCCACGGTCAGGGGTTCGTCTCCGGTGCCCGGAGGCGCGTCGATCAGAAGAAAATCAAGCTCGCCCCATTCCACATCCGCAATAAACTGGCGAATGGCGGAAAATTTAATGGGACCCCGCCAGATAATCGCATCGTCCTTGCTGGTGGTCAGGGACTCGATGGAAACGATTTTCAAATTGTCATTGTAACGGATGGGGTCGAGTTTATGGTTCTGGCTCAACCCGATCATGCCCATCAGTCCCAACACCCGGGGCACATCCGGGCCATGAAGGTCCACATCCATGAGTCCCACACGATGGCCGAGGCCGGCCAGGGCAATCGCCAGGTTGACCGAGGTACTGGTTTTACCCACCCCACCTTTGCCGCTCATGACCACCAGTTTATTTTTGATCCGTCCGAGGGAATCCTTTACCGCCGCGTCCTGCTCCTCCTGGCTTTGCCGCTTTTTATTGGCATCGTCGGGAGAACTCATAATTTCAGCCATGATACACCATCTCCTGTTCATACATCCGTTAGCTATTCACACGCGTGCCACTGCACGCAGACGTCATTCATAGAGCGGCGATAGGCCCTCCACGGGGCCAATCCCCATTGTTTCCGCCAAAGGGTCAGGCGCTATTTTTGCCCCTTGGACTTCGCACTGCTGCCACGCCCGGCCCCGGCATTTTTGTGCCCCTGGTTGACGCGAAACAGTTTGCGGCTGTTGCAATGCGGACAATAGTCCGGCCGTCCCGTGCCCAGCGTTTCACTCCACCGCCGATGGCAGGCATCGCATTCGAAAATGCGTTCCTTGGAGGTCATCTTGTAATTGCCGCCTTCGATATTGATCGCTTTCCCATTGATCAGGGCATCGGCCACGACACTGCGGGCTTTTTGCAATATCCGGCCAAAGGTCGCCCGCGAAACCCCCATCTGTTTGCCGCCGTCTTCGTGGGATAGATCCAGCAGGTCCGACAGGCGCAGGGCCTCACATTCATCCACCGTCAGGCGAACTTCTTCGAGGGACATCATGGGGATGCCGCGTGGCTTGAAATAACTGACATCCGGGTTGAACGCAACGATACGGTCTTTTTGAGGGCGCATAGGTAGCCTCCGTAATGGGTATAATCTCAAAAATGAATATAATGGGCACGGCCTTCTTGTCAAGCCGCTTTTCAAAAACTTGCGATCTCCGCACAATACACATTTTTTGAATGATATCAAGATCTAAATTGGCAATAACACGCAAATGAAAAGCCTTGCAGAAATGGTCTCATCGGACCTCAATTCCCCATACGGTCCAGGATCAGGTCCGCTGCCTGCCGGGCGCCATCGCGGCCCCCCAACAGGCGTGACAATTTCCGGGCGTTGGCGCGCATCGTTCGTGAGGTGATCATTCGATCCAAAGTCTGCGACAACCCCTCGGCGCTTAAACGGTTTTTGGGAACCGGTCGCGGTCCGAGGCCCAGCCCCCATACCCGCCGCCCCCAGTAATATTGATCCAAAAGATGGGGAACGATCAGTTGAGGCACGCCGGCCCGGGCCGCCGTCATGACCGTCCCGACACCACCGTGGTGAACCACGGCGGCAACACGGGCAAACAGGTGGGCGTGGGGCAACTCATCAGTGACACACAGACAGGCGGCGTCGCTTTGAAAACGCCATCCGGCCCAACCGCTTTGCAGAATGGCCCGCACCCCGGCCCTTTTGACGGCCCGACGCAGAAGCGCGATGGTCTCCTGAGGCGCCGGATCCCCCATGCTGCCAAACCCGATGTAAATGGGAGGATCACCATCCTCCAGAAATCGCACGATCGCTGTCGATAGCCGATCATTAGACGGCGGATGCCAGTAGCCGGTTTGCCAACAGTCAAGAGGCGCTTCGGAGGGCAAAGGCGCCAGTTCTTTATCCGCGGCGATGATCAGGTTGGCCGTAAGGTGGGGCAAGATATGGGAAACAGCGGCCAATCCCAGTATGCGACGATGGTGGTTCAGAAGCGACCGGTAGCCCCAGTCGAGCAGGGTGCCGGCCAAGCGCCAGAGAACAAGGTTGCCAAACGCCGGCAGGTTCTGCCAGGGCAGCGTAATCGGGGCATGGCACCGGGATGGCAGCAGGGCCGGTATACCGACGGCGTAACGATAGGGGATGCCGCAAGCTTCCGCCACCGAAGGCACGGCGATCGCCAACCCGCCGCCAACGATCATATCCGCATCCCGGGCGAATGCCGGCAGATGCTTGAATTGGGTGACCAGCTCGCGACGAAGTTCGCGGGTCATCGGTGCCATGGCGGCCAACGGCCGGGCGACAAGCTGATCCGCCCGACTGGCCATCAGGTGCCGAACGCTTCGACCCAAAGGGGAAAACGGCAGCCCGCACTCCGCAAAAATCCGCTCACTGTCCGGCGGCGCGCAGATACGAACGCGCGGCCCCTTTGCGCGCAAGGCCAGCCCCAGCGCCAGGAAGGGGCGCACATCCCCCGTGGATCCGTATGAAACCAGCAGGATGTTCATGGTATCGTGCACGATATGTTTATACCATCCTACCAGGCCGTCGGCAAAGCGCTGTTTTCAGCCGGATGGATCGGGCGATATCGAAACGGGCCGATACCTGTTCCCGGGCATGCCGCCATCCAATCGGCACAAAGAAGGGAATCAGGCCCTGGCGGCGCGACTGTTGATCAACGTCAATTGATCGTTCAGGGTCCAGTAGTCGTAGATAATACCGACCAGGAACAATCCGCCGGTGAACAGATAGAGGATACCGCTAAGCCATTTGCCCATGTAAAACCGATGGACCCCGAAAATGCCCAGAAAGGTCAACAGGGCCCAGGCCACATTGTAATTCAGCGGTCCGGCGGTAAATCGCAGCTCGGCATTGCGATCCATTCCGGGTATCAGAAAGAGGTCGACGATCCAGCCCACAAACAGCAGCCCCAGGGTAAAAAAATAAATGGTGCCGCTGATGGGCCGGCCAAAATAGAAACGGTGAGCCCCCATGAATCCGAAAATCCACAGGATGTAGCCGATCAGTTTGCTGTGGGTATCATCCCTCGACGTCATACACACTCCTTTCAAGATGCCGGTTTGGCCGTACCCCGGTCAATAGCGTCCAATGCTTCCCAGCGGCCATAGGCCCTTGTCAGTTCGTTTTCCACTTCGGACAGGCGCTCCCGGGCCGCCGCCACGGTTTCACCTTCGGACCGGTAAAACGATGGGTCGGCCAGCATGTCAAACAAATCCGCCTGCTCCTGTTCAAGCGTTTCGATCAGCGCCGGCAATTGCTCCAGTTCTCGGGCTTCGTTGTAGGACAGTTTCCGAGGTCCTTTTTTTGCACGCGGCGATACACGCGACTTTCCGCCGGACTTCTTGGCGGCTTTGACGGGGACGGTGGTCACACGCTGGCGTTGCCAGTCCGTGTACCCGCCGATGTATTCCGCGATCCGCCCCTCCCCTTCAAATACCAGGGTGCTGGTTACCACGTTATCCAGAAAAGCGCGATCGTGGCTGACCAGCAGGATAGTGCCCTGGAAAGCCACCAGAAGGTGTTCCAGCAATTCAAGGGTTTCCAGATCAAGGTCGTTGGTGGGTTCGTCCAGCACCAGCAAATTGGCCGGTTTGGCAAATAACTTGGCCAGGAGCAAACGGTTGCGCTCGCCCCCCGACAGCACCCGCACCGGTGACCGGACTTGATCCGGGGTAAAAAGAAAATCCTTGAGATAGCCGATGACGTGCCGGGTGCGGCCGTCAATGACCACCTTGTCGCCGCCGTCGGCGATATTCGCCTGCACCGAACGATCCTCATCGAGCTGGGCGCGTATCTGGTCGAAGTAGGCGGTCTGCAGGCGGGTGCCGTGCCGCACCCGGCCGCTTTCGGGCGCCAGTTTCCCCAGCAGGACTTTCAGCAGGGTCGATTTACCGCAACCGTTGGGGCCGACCACCCCGACCTTGTCGCCCCGCATAATCACGGTCCGGAAGTCCGCAAAAATTGTCTGCTGTTGATAGGCATAGCCCAGTCCGTCGGCTTCGATGACCAGCTTGCCGCTGCGCTCGGCCTCCTGGGCCATGAGCCGGACGTTGCCGACCCGCTCCATCCGGGCCCGCCGCTCGGCCCGCAGGGTCTTGAGGGCCCGCACCCGGCCTTCGTTGCGGCGCCGTCGGGCCTTGAGACCTTTACGGATCCACCCCTCCTCCGTAACCAGTTTCTTGTCCTGACGGCGGTTTTGGAGGGTTTCGGCCTCAAGCGCGGCCTCCTTGCGCTTGAGATAGGTGGCATAGTCACAGCGCCAGGATACCAGCCGGCCCCGATCCAATTCGACGATACGGGTGGCCAGCTGCTGCAGAAATACCCGGTCATGGGACACAAACAGCAGGGTAGCGTGCCAGGCGCGCATCAGTTCTTCCAGCCACCGTATGTTTTCGATATCCAGGTGATTGGTGGGCTCATCCAGCAGGAGGATATCCGGTTGGGCCGCCAGGGCCCTGGCCATCAGCACCCGCCGCTGCAATCCCACCGACAGGTTGGTAAAGTCTTCATGGCCCGGCAGCGTCATCCGGGACAGGAGGGTATGGACTTCCCGCTCCGCATCCCAGCCGGCGGACGCGTCCAGGGCTTGGTGAACCGCATCCAGCCGCTGGGCGCAGGCGGGTGCCGGATCCCGGCTCAATCGTTTGCTCAGGCGGTGGTATTCGGCCAAGAGGGCGCCCCGGTCCCCCAATCCCTGGGCCACCACTTCGAAAACAGGGCCTGTCAGGTCCGATGGTATCCCCTGGGGCAGGCGGGCCACACGCACCCCCGGCGGGGATTCCACCACGCCGCGATCCGGTGCCTGCTCGCCGCTGATGATTTTGAGCAGCGTCGTCTTGCCGGCTCCGTTGCGCCCCAGGACGCCGATCCGTTCACCCGGCTCGATTTGCAGATCAATATCCACGAGGAGCGGCCGGCCGCCGAAACCGTAGTCTATATGTTGAAGGGTCCTTATCGCCATAAAGGGTCGATCCCGGATTCGTTGAAAGTGGCAAGGTCACGTTCGGATCCATCGGAAACAGTGTTGGATACCTGAAGGAATCCAGCCTGTCAAACCGGAGGTCGGTCTTCAGGGACGACGCCGCGATCGCATTCGTCGCTTTAGCAGCAGACCGTAGGCAACACCGTTCAGGCCAATGACGGACACCCCCAACATGATCTGCAGAAACCGGGTGAGTCCATGGGGATAGATGATGGGAATCAACAGCGAACCGACGAAACCGTCCGGATAGCCGGCCATTCCGGCCCCGTGCCGCAAACTGTTTTCCAGTTCGGTAAGCGGGCAGATACCGCCCACCAGGGCAATCAGGGCCGCCCATACAGCCGCCGGAATATGGAGCCAAACAAGTAGCGGCCAGCGCAACACCAGGAAGCCGCCCGCAACGGCAAACACGATAAAGAGCAGGTGCAGCACCAACAGTGCCTCCACCAGCATCCGCGCAACCATCATCCCCCCCGATGGGCCTGACCGAACCAGCGTGGTTCCCGCATCCGCCCGAATGTCAGTTGGCAGTGCGATGGCCACGCATCATCCCGGGCATGCCCGGTTCTTACCCCTTCAGCCCGAATAACGCTTATGAACTTGATCTATTGCATACAATTTATTGTGTAGTAAAATTTCCTGAAATGTTCGGGTTAGGGTGGTCGTGAACAAATGGGCGACGGCCCCGAAGCCCGGATCCGTGAGCAGGTTCTTGCGCAAGTGAAATAGCCGTCTGCCCGCAGGTCTTCCTTTGGATGCCAACGGCCCTCACACTGATTACCAGGGGCCCTGCCCGGCGCACTATCCGCCCGGCAGGGCTTCAACCCGCCATTACCCGAAAATGGTGGAACCGACCCGGGGTTGACGCTGAAGAATTTTCATGACCATTGGTTTTATGCGTTCGGCGGCGACAATGCCCCGTAAGTTGGCATGATCCGTCTGCGGGAATTCATTCCCATTATACAGCAGGATCAAGCCATCCACCAGGGGCGGGTCGAGATGGGGCTGGAGAAAGGTTGCGGTCAGCATGTAATAGGTGGTCTGAGCGCCGGCCGATCCCTGGAAAAAATCCTGCAGGGCCCGCAGATCAGGGTCGACCATGTTGATGACGGCCAGGCGATAAGCGCGATAGGGCGCCGGGACGTGATGCACGCCCAGGGCTTCGAACCGCAGCGCCGGTTCACCGGCGTCATCTGAGAAATAATGCCGGCTGAGATGGCGGCCCAGCGCCGTCAGGGCGTCGGTCGGAGACATTTCCGGCGCCAGGGCAAAAGCCCGGGGCGCGGCAAGGTAGGTTTGGTCGTCCGGTTTAAAGACATAAGCATCGATGGTGCCGATGCGCTCTTCGGACACCGGTTGTGAAACTGGCGGCGGCTCCGAACAGCTGAACAGGATCAGAACGATCCATAGGATGCCGATGCCAAACGACGCCGGCTTGGCCGGGGCGTGGCCGTCGCCGGCGGTGCGGCGTGGCTCAAACGTGAAATTCCAGGAAGAGCTTCTCATTCTGCCCGTCGATTTCCGGCTCGTTGTTCTTCCAGTCATAGATGCGGCAGGCATCGGCCTGATCCGACGGAATGGAACAGCCGATAAAGGGCATCAGCGGATCACCGGCCGTCGACTTGAGATTCAGCATGAGCGCCTGGTTTCGGGGGAATCGGTCGAACTCCAGCAACTGGATAAAAAAGATGCGGGTCTGCCCCTGAAAAAAATCGCGACTATCCCGCAATTCGCCGATGCGCTGTTTGAATTTCAGGAAGGCGGCCTCCCCGTCCTGGGCTTCGACAATGAGATCGAACTCCCCGTGGCGGCGGTCCTGTTCTTCGATTTCCTGCTGGTTGGTGAGGTAGAAAAATTTACCGATAAAAATCATCAACGATCTCCTTCATTGGTTTCTGCCTTCAGCCCGCAATCGATGCCCTAAATAGTGTCCGTCCATAAATGGTAGGTTTTGGTTCCTGGCAAGGCCCGAGCGCGTTTTCAACCGGAGGAATAGTCCTCTATTTCGAGGATTGAAAACGATCGAGAACGCCGCCAGGGGCCGAAAGATGCCATTGATGGATGGGCACTAAATAATAAATATTACCCTAACCGGCGTTGAACATCAACTCCCTACAGTGGCATTCAGATCGGACATTCCACGATTCCGTATCACGGCCGCCGGTGTCTTTCGCGTTGCTCGCTTGCAGATCCGCATGGGATGGCGTATGCTGCGATCATGCAATCACCCGGAACGATTCAGGCATGGTCTTTATGATACCGAAACGTCTTTCGATAGCCATGGTGACGGCGCTTTTGGCCGCCTGTGCCTCCCTCCCCGTTTATAACGCGCCTTTCGCCGACATGGATCAAAACGGCGACGGCGTCGTCGAATGGCACGAATTCAAAACCCACTTTCCGGAGGCCGACCCTAAGGTCTTCCTGGAAGCGGATCGCAACAAAAACGGCGAAATAACACCTGACGAATGGCAGTCATTTGTCGATCAATAGGCTTCGATAATCTTGCCTCTTTCGATGTAGGCGGCAATCTCCTGCTCGGCCTGTTTCAGGCTGCGCAAGGCCTGACGGTAGCCGTGATAGACGGGATCGTCGTCCCCCAGGGCCCTCTCGATTTTCGCCAGGACAGCCTCACCCTGACGCACATGGCCGCTGATGTCCTTCAGCATGGCCTTGCGGCGCCGATGCTTCTCCCGCTCTTCTTCGATGACGGGCATCAACCGCAGGATGGAATACTCCACCAGGGCATCCCGGGGGGCGTCGAAAGCCTCACAGGCTTCCTGCAGCATGTCCAACGTGCGACGACTGAGGACATAGGTTTTCTGAACACGTTCCCGGGGATGGTAGGCCTTTTCCTGAACCTGACGCGCAATCTGCGACAAGGTCTGGGCATCTTCGATGAGGTGCTCAAACAGCGACTTCTGCTTGATCCCCAGATGAACGGCAACGACACTGATGGCGTCAATGGCCCGGGAGGTCAGTCGGAAGGTCGCGCGAACCGATTGTTTACCGCGCAGGTCCGAGGATGACGGACGGGGCAGGGTTATCGTCTCGAAGGCATCCGCTGTCTTTTTTTTCTTCATGGGCTCTCCCTTGACGGAGCATATTATATGAGCCAATCATTTTATTACTAATATATAAATCAGGTTTGACAGTAATGCAACAATTGTCTTCCCCCTGTTCCATCATGTTTTCAGGAATGAAACCGCCTGGAGCTGAACAGCAACAGGGAAAGAGTGTTCAGAGGGTTATCGCTCTTATAGGTCGTACGCCCCCGCAATCAACCGCATTACGGCTTTGCAGAACGCCGAAAGCCTGTGCTATAATTTTTACGGCAGTCGGTTGAAAAAAAACCAAACGGTCAACAGAAATCAAATCGGGGTTGGCTGTAGGCCGGTTTTCCGGAAAACGGGTGCCTATGGTTCACAGGCATTGGAAAAGCAGCCAAGTGTCCAGCGTAGCATGCCACGCCAGCCTGTTTTTCCTGGCGCGCGCAACAAATACAATAGGGAATACGACCATGACCTTATCCGGCATCCATGTGCGAGCGTTCTGTTTTCTTTTGCTCGCGTTCATTCTGAGCGGCTGTACCAAACCTTACTACGGGTATCCCGGGCCAAGGCTGCCCGAAACGGAAACCGCCCTGCTGACCCCTGATGTGGGCGTGAAGATCTACAGCCTGAACGGCGAGGTGGTCAATATCAAACACGAATCCCAACCGGACCTGCTGATGACCACCCGTGCCATTCTGCGGCCGGGCCTGCACCAACTCGTGCTGGTTCCCCAGTTCATCGAAAGTGCCAAAACCTTCTCCGAGGTCAACGCACTGCTGAGCGCAGGCCGGCAATACCGCGTGCGCACCCAACGCATCACCGGCACAGGTCCGAATGCAGGTCAGTATGAATTCTGGGTGGAAGATGCGGCCAGCGGAGAGGTGGTATCCGACAGGGCCACCAGCCGCAATCCATTTCGCCAGTGAGTTTCCACCAGCAGGCGCCCGGGCCGCAGGAGACGCCCCGGCGGGGGGTATGGTTGGGGCAAGAATGGGGGAGCGGTATCCCCTAGTTCGCCAATCGTTCGGACAGGGCCGTGGCAATTTCGCGACAGAGCTCGGCAAGGGCCCGGCTCTGAGCCGCCACATACGCATCGTAGTCCTCGCCCGCCACGGTTTCCTGGATGATGGTACGGCGCACGAGCAGCGGCACATCACCATCCGGATCGACAATCGTCCAGGTCGCATTCAGGAAGGCATATTCCCCCAGACGCCCGTCGAACTGGCGAATATCCAGCGCGATACGGATGTCCGGCTGAAAATAGCGCTCCCAGGGACGGGCCATGACCTGGTCGGTCTTCATCAACAAGGCCAGGTTTTCTTCCATTACCCGCGTGACATTTTTCTCCAGCGAACCGCCCCAGCGACGAAATTCGTTGACCTCGAGCCGATTCCGGCCGGTGCGGGAGACAATGGAGGGGCGATCGAGTTCGTCCGGGAATTTTACCGGTCCGATCCCAATGGCCATCTTTTCCGGTAAATCGATCGGGCCCGGATCCGACACACGCTCCATGGGGTTCAATGTGTAAAAAACCGCCGGGGGTGTCGTGCCGGTGCATCCCATCCACAAACCCGTGATCAATAGCGCAATCATCAGATAATAAAACGTGCGTCGGGCTATCATTTCCCCTCACCTCCTTTTCCCCGAATCAGGGCCTCCGGGTGGCGTTCGAGCAAATCGGCCAGGTCGCTCACGGCCCGGGCCGCAGCGGCCAGTTCCTCCAGGGTCTGCCGCAGATCCCCCTGCAGGGGCGCATCGGCACTGATCCAACCATCCAGATCCTTGAGAACAGTCTCCATTTCCGCCAAAGCCGTGTTGATCCGGGGAACGGTCTCCGCGTTCAGGGACGTCGTCGTGGTTTCAAGTTCGCTCAATATCTGGCGCAGCGATTGAATCGCGTTGCGCAAATCCGGACCGTTCACCAGCCGGTCCATGCCCGCCATCGTATGCTGCAAATCCTGACCGATCTGTTCCAGGGGCAGTTGGTCCAGTTTTTTCACAAACCTTGTAACACCCTGCATGATCTCCTGGGAAGCCGACGGCACACTGGGGATAACCGGCAAACCTTTGTAAAAAGAAATCTTGGTCGGCGGCGCATCCTCAAAGATGTCGAGTTTGACATACAACTGTCCGGTCAGCAGGTTCCCGGTCTCCAATTGCGCGCGGAACCCTTTGTCGACCAGACGCTGCCAGCGCTCGAGCTGGTCGTCCTCGCCCGCCGGGCTGGCGACCTTCAACCGCTCCGGCTCGAGCCGGATGCGCACCGGAACGATAAAATTCAAATTCTCAAAGTCCGCGTCCAAGTCGATGTCGATCACCTCGCCGATCTGTAGCCCCCGGAATTCCACCGGGGCCCCGATGGACAGCCCCCGCACCGAGTCCTGGATTTCGACAATCAAATCGCGTTTGATGGTATAGCGGTCGTCCCGGGCCGCCTCGTAGGTGTCATACAATTTGAACCGGGTGTCTTCCGCCGCCTCCGGCCCCGGTTCTTCATTGGGGAAGGTGGAGAAGGCAAGCCCGCCGATGAGCAGCGATACGACGGATTCCGTATCCACCCGCAATCCGTTGGCGGTCAAATTGATATCCAGGCCGCTGGCCACCCAAAAGCGGGTTCGCTGCCGCACGTAACGATGATAAGGGGCCTCGACAAAAATCTGTACCTCGACTTTTTGGCCGTTCGGGTCCAGTTTAAAATCCGTCACCTGTCCGACTTCGATCTGCCGGAAATAAATGGGCGATCCGGGATTGAGGGAGCCGAGTTTTGAAGCGACAAGGTTGAACCGCCGTCCCTGGACGTCGCCGGACACAACAGGCGGTTTTTCCAGGCCTTTGAAATGCCGCGACGGCTTGCCTTCTCTGGAAGGCTGGATGCCGATATAGGCCCCTGAAAACAACGTTCCCAGACCGGTGACCTGGCCGGCGGCCACCCGGGCCCGCACCACCCAGAAGCGCGTGTTTTCGGTCAGGTAGACATCGGCGCCCTTTTCCATGGCGACCGTCAGTTTGACATGTTCAAGCTCGTTGTCGAGCATGATGGTCTGCACCGTGCCCACTTCAACATCCTTGTATTTGACCTTGGTCTTGCCGGCCTCGAGCCCTTCGGCCGTTTCAAAGGTAATGTTAATCGTGGGGCCTTTTTCGGTCACGGCTTTGTAGACCAGCCAGGCACCGATCAGCAGGGCCACCAGCGGGACGATCCACACGATGGAAATCGAACGGCGTTTCTTGACGACCGGTACGGCCGCATCGGCGATCCTGGGGGAACCGTCAGTGTTTTCCGTCATCCCTATCCTCCATGCCATCCCAGATGAGTCGGGGGTCAAAGGCTTCCGCCGCAAACATGGTCACCACAACCACGGCGGCAAAAAAGAGCGCACCCGGCCCTGCCGCGATGTTGGCCAGAGCACCCAGGTGCACCAGGGCCACCAGAATGGTGACCACGTAGATATCCAGCATGGACCAACGCCCGATGGCTTCCGTAATTCGATAGAGGCGGGTGCGCTCCGCCGGGCGCCACCGTGAACGCCGCTGAACCGATATCAGCAAGAACGATAGAATCAGCAGTTTTAAAAGCGGCACAAATACACTGGCGACAAAGATCACCAGGGCGATGGGCCAGCTGCCGGAATGGATGAAATAGATCACGCCGCTCATGATGGTGTCCGACTGCACCGCCCCCAGCGATGTCGTGTGGGTGATGGGCAGCAAATTGGCCGGGATGTAGAACACGGCCGCGGCCAGCACCAGGGCCCAGGCCCGGGCGATGCTGTTGGGCTTGCGGCTGTGCAGCGGCGCGCCGCAGCGCGGGCAATCGGCGGGCGCGGGCGGTTGCCGGCACAGCAGGTGGCAGTGGTGGCAGGCCACCATGCCCATGCGCCGGGCCGTCCGATCCTGATCCGTCAACGGCGATAGTCGATCTGTTCCCATATCAAATGGTCATCCAGGGTTACGGCCATGGCGGCCAGCACAAAAATCAAGGCCAGGAACGCATATAGGGCCACCCCGGGGATGATGGTCGCCATCTTCACCAGCTTGACGATGGACACCAGGATCCCCAGCATGAAAACCTCCATCATCCCCCAGGGTTTGAGGAACATGTACAACCTGAAAACCCGGGCCAAATGCCGGGGGACGAGATTCAGCTGCAGCGGCACCAGGATGTAGAGCATGCTTAAAAGATGAATGGCCGGCACGATCACAACGGTAAACAATACCAAAGTGGCGATAATTTTCATGTCCTGCTGGAACAGCTGATAGATGCCGGTGGCCAGGATGGTCTCGCGGACCTGCACGCCTATCCGGAAGCCCAGAAAGGGATTGGTGTTGGCCACCAGGAAGAGAATCACGCCGGCCATGGTCAGCGCGAGGGTGCGGTTGATGCTGTCACGCTTGGGGCGGCGCAGGGAAGCGCCGCAGCGCGCACAGCGTGCCGCCCCGCCGGGCGGAATCTCATCGAGTCGATGAACCAAGTCGCATTCATGGCAGGCGATGTAGGGCACGATCGTTTCCTAAGATTTAGAATAATAGGTGGGATGCGGATACCATATCGGAAAATCCCATATAAAACAAGGCCCTTAGCCCCAATCGGCATTTTGAGAAGAATTCGTTTGCCCAAAAGGTCTATTCCACCCAGTGGAAGACATTGCGGATCAACGACCAGCGGGGCTTTTTTTCTTCGGCATCCATCCCCAGGATCCAATGGTCATAGAGCCGCCGGTATTCCATCCCGGAACGCTTCAATGCAATCCAGCGGCTGAGGAATTCGGCCAGTTTATCGTCATGACCGGCAACAGGGTAGGCCAGGGGAACGCCCACGGTGTCAGGCTTGGGAACGACCACCTGGTAGTTGGGATAAATCAGGGTCCAAGCCGAACCAGCCTCGGCGCTCAAAATAATGGCGTCGAGATCGGTGCGCAGGTTGCTGAAAAAATCGCGCGGCGAATCGATGACATCAATCTTGGCCTTCGGCAGATAACGCGTCAGCTGGTGCTGGAAATGCCCCATGACCCTCGGAATGCCCAGTTTGATCTTCGGCGTCCGGCGCAGGGACTCAATGGCGGCGAACTTCTCCCGATTATAGTCCCGCGTCACAAACGCCAGCGTGGTTTCCAGATAGGATTCCGAAAACATCATCCGGCTGAGTCTTTCCGTTGAAATGGCGACGCCGGACATGGCGACATCAAAATCATGCTGTTCGATCTGATCGGCGAGCGTCCTGAATTGAAACGGAATAAACAGGACTTTGCAGCCCAGTTCGCTGGCCAGCAGCAGGGCCATATCCACGTCGAAACCCACGAGCTGTTCGTGCAGGTTGAAATAGGAGAAGGGAAGATTGTCGGAATGATATCCCACCCGGATAACCCCGGTCCGTCGCACCCGGTCCAGGATCGATTCACCCGCCTGTTGTTCGGATGGGTTCGGAGGCGGCATGTCGCGGTAAACCGTCTTGGGCGCTTCATGGATCAGCAGTTGCATCCTGGCGATCAATTTGTCTTTCGCGTAGACATTGGAGGCCACGGCCCCCAGATAGAGGCGCGTTGCGCCGATTACGGCGCCGGTGATCAGCAAACTGAATCCGATGTAGCTCACCAGCCGCTTTTTATTGACAGTCATGACACCGGTCAGCGATGCCGTTGCCAACATGGTGAACACAATCAAATTCATGGCGGCCAGCAGGGTGGCGGACCGTCCGTTGATGATGCCGGTCACCACATAGAGCTGGTACATATCCGACGGCAACTGCATGAGGTCCAGCATGAACGGGAGCGCCACATCGACACCGCCAAAAAAGCTCAGCAGGCCGGAAAAAACAAAAGTCCCGTATTGCGAAGCGCTGAAGTGGGCCCCCGTGAACCAGGCGGCAAACAGGACGAAAACCAGCATGATCAGTTTGCCCATGTTGGGGAAATTAAAGGAGACCGGGATAATGACATCGATGTAGGCATCTGTTTTGTCACGCCTCAAATCGTACCGTTCGAAAACCGATTTGCAGTTCTCCGTCAGCACGGTCAGGACGACGAACAGATTGCCCGTTGTAAAGGCCGTTACCAAAGCATCCCGTGAAAGGACAACAATGTCTTTGTATTTGAAAGGGGTCATGGGCGCCAGCATCATGGGCAGCACCCAGAAGGTCAGCAGCAGGACCGCCACGTTGAAACTCACAAGGTAGACCTGCAGCCGCCCGAACTCCTCAAGGGTCATGGTGCCGGCTGCGGCGGCAGCAATGGCAAAGACGCCCAAAGGCGTCAGTTTGACGATGATGTTGGTCACCCGGATCAAAGCCGCGGCGGTGGCGGCGAGCCCTTTGAGAAGCGTCTGTTTGTTCTCGATACCGATCAGGGCGACACCGACCAGGATGCTGAACAGAACCACCGCCGGCACCACGTTGTTGGCCAGGGACGCAAATGGATTGGATGGGATATAGAGGTTTAGAAAATCCACTGTGGGCGGCGTTTCCACCAAGGAAGAACTGAAAAAGGCCGCCGACACCCATTCCGGAAAGGAAAACGGCAGCAAAAGGATGACAGCGAAAGTTATGGCCCAGAACACCAGCAGCAGCCCACCTGCACGCAGGGCCAGCAGTTTGGCCTGGTCATAGGTCAGACCGCCGATGCCCTGAATCAGGGAGACGAAGATATAAGGCAGGATGGTCACCTGCAGCAGTTTGATGAACGCATCGCCGAAAATCTGTAAAAAAGCACAATACTCACCAAACACAATGCCGCAAACAATGCCTGCCGCCATCCCCACCAGGATCCAGCTGGAGAGACTCAGCCGGCGTTTAGGCGTTAGTTGGGTACCCATACGGCATCCACCTTTCTGAAAATATCATCATTTAAGACAGAGCGCGGTTAGCCGAGCCGTCGGCCATGGCGTACACAAGGGCGAGAGCACATGTTAGGCGAGGATCAGTAGACGTGTAAAAACCGGTGAGCGCAGGAATTCAGGATTGTCATGCATCCTTGGTGCCTGCCGGGACAGATGGTGTAATGAGCATTGGCTGCATTTTTCGAGAAGAGATCCGGAACGTCATTTCCCGGTTTGGCCACTTCTGGTTAACATTGATATTCCGGGCACGCGGGTCAATGGCTTGCCTGCCGGGCCAAGCGTCTTCCCGGGTTTACAATGCCTTTGCATTATTGGAAACCGTCTTCTTCTGCATAAGATTTTCAATCGTCAGCCGATAAGCAATATAATACTTGTAGATATTGCTCACGTAATGCACGGTTTCACGGCCGATCCGTTTGGCGGCGATGATTTCCACATTGTGAAACCATCGATTGGGATCCAGTTGCATCCCGGCCGCCTGTCGGCGCAGGGATTGGACCCTGGACGGCCCGGCATTGTAGGAGGCGAAGGTAAAAAGAAGCTTGTTCGGAACGTCGACCGCCTTGTCGTTCTTATAGTAGGTATCGTAAATATGCCGCAGGTATTTGACCCCGGCATGCACGTTGTTTTCTAGTTTTTCAATATTCGAAATGTTGATGGGTTTACCGGCCGCCGTGCTGGGTAAAAGTTGCATGATCCCCACGGCACCGGCCGGGCTGCGCTTGGCGTTATCCAGGCCGGATTCCTGATAGGCCAGAGCTGCCACCATTAAATAGTCGAAATCGAAGCGGTCGCCGTATTCCCTGAAAAGATCCACAACGCCTTCAAAGCGCATCATATCTTCTTCGGCCAGGGCATTGCGCGCCCAGCGGGTATTCTTCAGGTAGCGCTTGAAAAGCATATTGCCCATCAACGTCCCTTTGCGGTTCTGGCGTACAAAGGTATTGATCTGCTTCTTCAGCAGGGGGCTGTTCTTACGGAAAGCCCATGCGATGCGGCCGCCCTGTCGCAGGGGAAAATCCGGATGCTGTTTGATCTCCTTGAATATCTGCGCCCAGAAGGCGGCCTTGTGGCTGTCCATGACAAGTGCCGGGATAAGACCGGCGTTCAACATTTCAAGAAGATCTTCATCCTCCAGATTCTCATCCGCCGGTTTCAGGCGCATGGGGTCCAGGTGGCCCTGTTTCAATTTTTGCTGGATGGCCTGTAAACTCTCATAATACGAACTGGTGGGCCGGGCATGCACCTCCATCCCGGCCATATCCGCCAGGGCCCGAATGGGCCTGACGTCCTTTCCGGTGATCATCATTTCGCTGACGTCGGTCATGAAAGGATCGGAAAAATCCACCTGCTCGCGCCGCGCAGGCGTGACGGTGAGATTGGCAACCGCGATATCGCCCCGTCCCTCGAGCAGGGCCGGCAGCAGATCGTCCCGCGCCACGGGGATGATGATGGCATTGACTTTGAGCGGGCTTTTAGAACCCTTCTTCCGATTGAGGTATTTCTCAAAGGCTTGAATCAATTCATAGGACAGGCCCCGCTGATTCCCGCCATCCAGGAAATAGAAGGTTTTGGAATAGGTCACCAACACCCGCACCGTCCGCCGCTGGGCCATGCCGTCATAATCCCCGGTCCAGGCCGGATTGATGCGGTCCACCCCGCCAATGGTCTTTACGGCATGGGCATTGCCGGAATTCCCGACCGACAGTAAAACCAGCACCAGGACAAAGCAGAGACAGCGGTTTACCATGTCATACCTCCCGAACGATTCGCGTTACAGGACGATGATACCAGCACCTGAAGGGCGGAAGGAACAAACAGTCGGCGCCGTAGGCGGAACACCATAAAAAAAGGAGACAACCTTCATCTCGGTCGTCTCCTTTGGGCAAGCAAGTGGTGCCGGAGGGGAGAATCGAACTCCCACGGGCGCAAGGCCCACCAGATTTTGAGTCTGGCGCGTCTACCAATTTCACCACTCCGGCAAAAACAGGACTTATCTCTTAGACAACCTGTCTCCAATTGTCAACCCAAACCCTAAAGGAAACGGCATCGTTATAGAATAAGGAACTCCGGAAAACTCAGTGGCTCCCATCGGGTTCCTGCCGGGCTCCCGAGGACGGCCGCACCACCGTGGATTCCATCGCAGCCCGGATCGCGGCCGCGGCCACCGCGCCTTCCCGCAAAATATGCACACCGGAAGGCCGGATATCCACCACCGTAGACCCGACACCCGGCACCAAGGGCCCCGCATCCAGGACCAGATCCGCTGCAGCTAGGATGGCGGGATCCAGATCTGCGATGCGGTGGCAACCGGGTTGCCCGGAAATATTGGCGCTAGTAGCGGTCAAAGGCCCCGCCAGAACGTGTGTCAAGGACCGGCACACCGGATGCCCCGGCACGCGAATACCTATTCGTCCTGTTCCCCCGGTCAGCGACGCGGGCAGGGACGCCCGGGCTGACACAACGATCGTGACCTTGCCGGGCCAGAAAGTGTCCATCAACACCGCTGTGCGTTCGTCCATGCCCCGCGCATATCGGTGAACGTCGTCAGGTCCGGCCACCAGAATCAACAGGGGTTGATCCGGAGGCCGTTGCTTGGCCGCAAAAACACGTTCGACCGCCCGGGGGTTTAACGCATCCACCCCCAGGCCGTAAAGATGGCGTGTGGGGATGACCACCAATCCGCCCCGGCGCAGGATGGCCACCGTGTGATCAATCACGGCCGGATCCGGTGCTACCGGATCGATTCTGACGAGTTTACTCAACCCGTTGAAGCGTCGCGGCTTTTTGCTCAACCTGGGCCGCCATCTCTTCCCGGTGGGCCGCCAGACGCGCCGCCAGGTCCGCATCGGCAAGGGCCAGGATCTGAACCGCCAGCAATCCGGCATTCTTGGCCCCCGGCTTTCCCACCGCCATGGTGGCCACCGGAATGCCCGGGGGCATCTGGACCGTCGACAGCAGGGCATCCAGTCCTTGGAGACTGGAGGAATCGATGGGCACACCGATCACCGGCAGGGTCGACTGGGCGGCCATTGCCCCGGCCAGATGGGCGGCATGGCCCGCGCCGGCGATAATGACTTTGATCCCTTGGGACGGTGCCGTGCGGGCCCATTCAGCGGCCCGTTCCGGCGTACGGTGCGCCGAAGCCACGGTCATCTCGTATGGCACATGAAACTTCTTCAGCATGGCCACGGCACCGTGCATGACCCCGAGATCGGAATCGCTGCCCATGACGATCCCCACGGCGGGTTTCTGCTGAAAGCGTTGCAGGGCCTTCTGGCCGATATCCTTGCGATAGTGCACCTTTTTCCAATTGATTTTGGCCACGGCCTGATAGGCGCGTTTAATCGCCTTTTCTACCGTATCGCCCAGAGCGGTGACACCCAGCACACGTCCTCCGTTGGCCACAATGTCTTTTCCTTTGGTGCCTGTGCCCGCATGGAAGACGACGACATCTTTCAGGCGACGCGCTTTGTCAAGGCCACTGATGGGCAGCCCTTTGCCGTATTTACCGGGGTAGCCGCCGGAGGCCATTACCACGCATACTGTGGCCCGTTCATCAAGCTCAAGACGACACTGGTCCAGGCGGCCATCGATGATCGCCAGCATGATCGGAACGATATCGCTCTTGACCCTCATCAGCAGGGGTTGGGCTTCCGGGTCCCCCAACCGGGCATTGAATTCCAGAACCCCGATTTTGTCGCCATCGATCATCATACCGGCGTAGAGGAATCCTTTGTAAGGCCGCCCTTCGGCCGCCATCCCCTGGACAGTCGGAATCATGACCTCCTTCATGATACGTTCGTGTAGATAACGATCCACGATCGGCGCCGGGGAATAGGCCCCCATGCCGCCGGTATTGGGCCCCTTGTCATCGTCGAAAACCGCTTTGTGATCCTGGGACGAAGGCAACGGCAGGACCGTCTTGCCGTCCGTAAAAGCGATAAACGAGGCTTCCTCCCCCACCAGGCATTCCTCGACAACGGCCTTTTTGCCGGCCGAACCAAATTCCTTCTTCACCATGATCCGGTCGATGGCGTCCAGAGCTTCCTTTTCCGTCTGGCAGACGATCACCCCTTTGCCGGCTGCCAGACCGTCGGCTTTGACCACGATGGGAACGCCCATCTTTTTAATGTAAGCGCGAGCGGCCTGCACACGTGTAAACGTTTGCCCCTTGGCGGTGGGGACACCATATTTTTCCATGATATACTTGGAAAAGGATTTGCTGGCTTCCAGTTCCGCGGCTTTTTGCGATGCACCAAAGATCTTCAGGCCTTCCGCCTCAAATATATCGACAACCCCCTTGGCCAGCGGACCCTCGGGGCCGCAGATCGTCAGGTCGATCTTTTCTTTTTGGGCAAAATCCAACAGGGACTGCACATCCTCGGCATCGATGGGCACACAGGTGGCCACGGAGGCAATACCGGCATTGCCGGGAGCGCAAAACACTTTTTCTACCAGGGGGCTTTGCGCAATTTTCCAGGCATAGGCATGCTCCCTGCCGCCGCTTCCGATCACCAGCACTTTCATACAGACCTCCCTTCTCATCGTAAATGGTTGCAAAAATATTGGGTCGTCTTCAGGACACCACGAGAATCGTAAAAAAGGGCACCGTCTCCAGCGCCAAGTGCGCGTTTCAACTGCCTACAACACCTCGGAGGATGCCTTGGACGGCTTGGCATCCCCCCTGACCGAGTGGGCGCATCGTTCGCCCGGGCCGGCAGCCCTCGGCCTCAGGTTTATGATGCCTGGGGGGATCGCCCTTCGAGACTCAGGGCAATCAATCGATCCAGTAGACGGGTAAAATCCAATCCGGCCTTGGCCGCCGCCTGGGGAAACAGGCTGGTGGCGGTCATGCCGGGAATGGTATTGGTTTCAAGGACAAAAATCTCGTCTTGGCAGATAATCATGTCGGTCCGGCTATACCCCCGGCAAAAAAGGGCCTCATGCGCTTTTACGGCACACGCCTGGGCCCTGTCGGTGAGGGCGTCGCTGATACGGGCCGGACAGATTTCGTGGGTTTCCCCGGCCGTGTATTTGGCGGTATAGTTGAAGAACGTATGCCCCTCACCCGGAACGATTTCAATCAGCGGCAGGGCTTCCGGCTCATCATTGCCCAGCACGCCGCCGGTCACCTCGGTCCCTTCGAGATATTTTTCCAAAAGCACCCGATCATCATACCGGAAAGCATCCTCGACCGCCTCGCGCAGTTCTTTCTCGGTGGTCGCGATGGCCATGCCGATACTGGATCCGCCGGCCACCGGTTTGACAACGATGGGCAACCCGAGATGCTGAACGCACCCTCCGAGCTCCGGGATAGGATCTCGCCGGACCAGACAATAAGGGGGAATTTTCAACCCGGCATGCTCGTAGAGCCGTTTCGCCACCAGCTTGTTCATGGCCACGGCACTGCCCAGGACGCCCGCTCCCTGGTAGGGGATGTCCAGCAGGTCCAGCATCCCCTGGATGGTACCGTCCTCCCCGTAAGGACCATGTAAAATCACCAGGGCGGCGTCGATTTCGGCCGCATCGGCCATCAGACGGGGTAAATCGGTTTGGGGGTCATAGCGCACGATCTCATAGCGTGCCTTGTCGAGCGCCTCGTAGACCTGTTGACCACTGTTGAGCGATACGTCCCTTTCCGAGGAAATCCCTCCCGCGAGCAAGGCAATCTTGAGTTTTTTCATCGTGGTTCCTTTGGGTCGTAAGGTGGGTTAGCGGTCAGCGTCCCGTTGCCGGGACGGCCATCAAGACCGAAAGAGTTGCTGCTTGGCTTTTTCGTATTCATCCGGCGTAATCAGACCACTTTGCAGCAGGCGCGCCAATTCCGTCAATTCCTGAACCGGCGTGTCGCCCGACCATTCCAGTTGCTGGGGGCGGTCCGCTTGATCTTGATCCAAAAGTGGCCTGCTATTGGACTGGCCGACACGAAACTGGGCCAATCCACCCAGCAGGCTGATCTCGACGGTTTTGTTCCTGAACAGGGGGGAATTAAGGGTTTCGCGCAAGCTGCGGCCCTCGGCTTTCATGCGTCGGTAAAACCAATATCCGGACGCCAGAATCCCAAGCCCCCCGAACAGGACAATCCAAAGCATGTAATGGACGATACCGCGGAAAAAAAAGACGAGTATTCCCAAGCCCACAAGCAACACAATGTGCAGGATCAATATGAGATAGGCCATCATGACGCTCTTCATGAGGCCGTCGCCGTCATTTTTCTTGAACAAGGACATGTCGATCTACATTATGGCACGCAACCGCGGATGGGTGTCAATCCGAGTTACAGGCAGTGCCCTGCGAAACGTAACAGCAGACACACTAGCGGCCCTGATTGCGGGCCGGACAGGCGACGGAATCCCCCCGCCCTTTATCGGGTTGCATCGTTCTCCAGCCGCCCCATCAGCTTATCGGCGTAGTGCTGGGGGATATCCAGGGCTGCGGAACCGTCGCGCATGGTGTTGAGTTTAAGGATAAGGTAATTGAGTTTTTTTAGCATCCGGTAGCGCCCCCGCGTGTCCGCCATGTCGGCCAACAAATCCTCAGTCCGACGTATTTCCTTTTTCACCTCGATCTCGGGGGGCAGACAATCGGCGTTCTTGAGTATCCGATACGACAAACGCAAATCTTCAGATACCGTATCGCCAATAACGTCCTGGGGAAGGGGTTTCCCGGCACCGTCCAAATTTTCGAACATACCGCGCTGCTGGGCACGACGTATTCGTTCTTCGACAATTTTTTCAAAACCAGTAAACATGGCGCTACCCATCTTTGTGCGGGTGTTGAAACCATCCCGCATCTGTTTCCCATAATTGGCGACAGTTAATAATTATAATACAGGGGCAAATGGATTATCAAGGTCTAAAGATGCGGATGCGGATTTCAGGTTGCCCATCAGATGGCAGGCTGTAATCGAATGGAAACGGATTCATGCGACTGCCGGTGGGCGATGGCAACCATGCATCGGATGAGGTGCGGGATGAGCGTCGGGGGAACGCGATGTTGTCGTAAGGCGTGCCGAAAAGCCTCACACAATCCGGATCGGGGCCTTTCGGCACAGAACACCCTATTCGTATTTTTCCAGAAGCCCTTCCTTGGCTTTTTTATATTCCTTTTCGGTAATGACACCTTCTTTGTACGCTTTTTCAAGATCGATCAACTGTTGACCCAACGTCTGGGTGCTCACCTGGCTCTCGACTTTCGCCCCGCCGCCGCCACAGCTTGTGAGGGTAAAACAAACCAAAAGCATGGTGATCAGGCCAATGACAATTTGTTTCCTCATCCTCAACCTCCTTTTTGGGTAGCATTATGGTCAGGTAGAATTACGACGCGAACCATTGTAGTAGTCAGTCGACAGGGAGATGTCAACCAGCGGCAAGAGCACTTCGTTTTGCAGGCCGTGCGATAAGATACCCCCTCAAGCGGGGGCATTCTGGCGCCACCGAGCCAAACAAAAATGGGCTGTAACCCCTCGGGGTTACGGCCCATTGTAAGCAAGTGGTGGCGATGCAGGGAGTGGGTAGGGGCCGGTAACCCGCTGTTTTTATTAGCACCAAATCATATGGGGTGTAGATGCTTTGCTTTGATCTGCACTCCATACGCAACAAGTTGCAAGGCTTTGCAAACAGGGGGCGGTGGTAAGGCCCTACCGGGAGGCGGGGTTCAAGGAAAGATCAGTTGGAGTCCCACCCAACCTGATGCGGAGTCCCTATTAAAGCGAATCAATGTTTGGCTTTCCTTGTGCGGTATGCTGCAAGGCCTGCGATCCCAAGTCCGAGCAATACGATTGTTGAAGGCTCCGGAACGGGGGCAGAATTCGTGCTGATGTTCCGCAGATAAACAGTAGGATCGGTTGATTGCCCCAAATCAAATATACTGAACATGATTTGTGTTTCTAAACCTCTGGCCCACTCGGGCACCAGCAAAGATGCTGATAGCCACTCGGTTGATGAGCCGCCAAAAGTCCACTCTGCACCCAATATTTCCCAACCGGTGCCGTTGTAAATCATTAGGTCAAAGTTAAATTCTGTGGGTTCTGTTCCCATTTCCCACCAGTAATCGAAGGTGAAAGTGTCACCAAGGAGGATGTAATCAGTCAGGTAGGATTGGTCTGTTGATACTGAAGGACCGTAGTCGCCGTCTCGGACTGCCCAAGCATAATTAAGGCCATCTATACCATCTGATACCACTCCACTATTAGTCTGCCATACTGCAAAAGCATTTGAAGGGGTTGAACCATTTGATGGGTCAGCCTCGTTTAACCAATATGCTGCACTACCAGCATAAGGATCTGAGAAATATGGACGTCCAATATTGATAAATGGCCCTGGATTGTAATAGCTAATTCCATATTCGTGATACAAATTACCAAATTCAGTATTCTGTGTGTCGAAGCCCCAACCTAACCCGCTACCATCAATCTTGTAAGCAGAAGCTAATCGCCAATTATCTAACCCACCAAAAGTTAACTGATTTGCCCAAGTTTTGGCTTCGGACCAGTTCATTCGACCCTGCTGCCAATCTGGGCCTTGAGTGTAACCTGTGGTGTACGCATAGTTCGCATCCTGAAGCCATGTAATTCCAGTTTCAGTATCATAAATCATGCCTGTTCCACGGTCGATAAGTGCTGAATTGGCTGGAACTGAAAAGCACAATAAGCATACCATCAATACAACCGCCTGGAGTTTCATCCCTACCTCCTTCACCCAAATATAAAAGCCAAGTCACCTGTAACCAAGGCAACTCGGCTTTCTCCCGTAGGTCTGTGGCATTCGCCCCTGAGAGACCCGTGGCTTTCCGTCCCCGCTTCACAGCGGGTTTGGCTTTTTCTTTAGAACAAACCTCCTTCTATGCATGCAATATTTATGCGATAAACCCCGCATATTGAATTGGCTTAGATAACAGAACGATAGAATTTTAACTCTACTAAATTACTGTACTTTCAAGGAAAAACATTACACTAAAACGCCTGCTTAATTGAGAACTTATTTTCATGTTTCTTTAGCGTGACCAAATAAGCAGAAGGCGACACGCAAGGGTTAATGTAATTATGTGCTATCAATCACTTTCGCCAACCCCTCAATCCGTTTTTCGATCTTGTTTATTGCCCCAGCGATCCTTTCCCGCTCGTCATCCATCTGCCTGATCCGGTCTGGTTCTAATCCTGCCTGTTCACGAAGCACTATTTCCGCTGACCAAAGGTCTGATTGTAACAGACGCCTTGTATGCGCCAAATAAACGGGTTCAATGCTGTCGTTTTCAACCTGCTCCAAGAGTTTCCAATGCTGCATAGCTGCCTCCGGGTTCTGGATTTTGCGGCTACTATATCACCGTAACGTGACAAATACGGTCACAGAACACTGTAGCTAAATTTTTCAATTAAGTCGCATTTGATCCCACAAGTTAAGGCACCCCATCTTTTTTCTTGATCTCAGTAACATTTTGTGTTATAATGTTACTTATATTGGTCTAATCTTAATCTGGTCAGAGGCAGGAAATGCTACAATTCACTGATTTGGTAATAAAATTTGGATTTTTCGAAGCATACATCCTTGACGCTATGGATAGCTATGACGAACCGGTGCGTAAAGGAACGCCAAAAGGCGAAAGGATAGGATTCCCAAAACACAAGTATTATTGCAGTTTGATGGTTGCCCTAACCGATAAAAAGCTTAAGACCATCGCTGAAGAAAATAAGGAGACTCACGGGATATCCTATGGACTGCTAAGGAAATGGAATAGTGAAGAGGACTTCAAAGCGTTAGTTCAAGACCACCGCGTTCTTTTCTTTTCCAAATACATTTCTTTAATTGAGTCCGTACAAAAAGAAAGTCAGATAAATTATTGTCAGTATCTGGATGATCCAGATTGTCTTGCCCCTCAACATGGAAAAATTTCCGAAAAGGATTTCTATCTGACAGGGGTGAACCCAACGATACTCGGGTTGTTAGAGGTATATGCTGGTCAACTATTGATTGGGTTTAGCGAAGCTTCAGAGAAAAATGATACTCTATCTGATAACGATTTTCTAGAATTCGTTGTTGGCAACCTAATTATCCGCCACATAAACCTTGCGAGAGGCCAACCCGATAGAATAGCAGATGCACTATCCCTTGTGTTTGCAGTAGATGGCTTAAACAGGGTTAATGAAATGGTTCAATCCAGCGGTATGGCTGCTAAAAATAAGAAGTTAACCGACAGTGCCATAGCCATGGCTGTAAACCTTTTAAAAGAACAGCTTGATACAATACGGGAAGATTTGAAAAATAGACTTAAAACCACATAGTTTTTTTCACATTGCAAGACCGTGCGATACCGACACAAAACTGTTTCCTGGTGGTCGTCAGGTGGCAAATGTAAATGTGGTATTAAATATTGCTTGCCACACAATATATTGTATGAGAGTTCTTGTTAGTTTATGAAATTTCTCGTTGTAGCGCTCATCTGTAATTGATCCGGCTTTCAATCGGTCAATTTTAATACCTTCTCCGCATTCGGTTCTCGCTTTGATGAAATAGTCGGCATGGTTTTTTCGGCTATGTTGGAAATATTAATATCAACAGCGCATCATGTTTTGGTGGGCAACGACAAAGGAGGTGTCAGCGATGAATACATAAAAAAACCCGCGAAGGTTAAGACTTCGCGGGCGGGATCTAACGGTTGGCGATATGCTTTGGCGGGCATGCCAACCTCTTTTTCCTATGCCCCTTCTAATAATATCTGAGGCACCTGTCAAGAAAAAATTTCCCGCCCAAGTCTTCTCCTTCGCAAAATAAATCAGCGTTACCGTCAATCCAGCACTGCATCTGGAAACAGGATCATTGCGTCTCATTCAGAACAGGTGGAGTGCGCCACCGCAACCGCTCGATATTAATGGGAGAAGATATGCTTTGAACTGAATGTGAAAAGTACTTGGAGTGTCCAGGTTACGATGATGATGAGAAGTGTCCGAATTTTGAATTACTGAAGGATAATGATGAAGGGTTATCCCAGCAAGACAGGGAGAATATGTTCGTATCGTATGACGACAATAGAATTTGTCGTCCACTCATTCGGAATATTCCACCTCCACGCGACGAACAAATTTTAGAACTCTACTTCATGAGACGTCACAGGCAAGTTGATGTAGCAAAGAAACTAAGCATATCGCAATCTTGCGTGTCAAAAATTGTGAATAAATACAGGCCAATTATCGGCGAAGTTATAAGAGCGGCCGTAAATTCTGAGAAAAATAGGAATATTCAGAAGTTTAGTGAGAGGGGAGAGTTTTTTTGATCTCCCAATAGATAACCATCAACATCATACACTCATGGAGGACTTATGCAGGCTCAAGCAACATCGTTCGTCATGCAGTATCGACCCAAGCCCACAAAGTACAAGGCGGAATTGAAGGAGATGGGCGTCTCATTCGGTGCCGTCGCCCAATACCTTGGGTTTAGTTATCCATATACGCTCGGATTACTAGGCGGCTCTCACAGGATGACGCCGGAGGTTGAATGGAAGATTCAGGATTTGATTCGCAATCTCAAAAAGGAGGTGGTGAACAACTGATGATCCATGAATGGTATGATATCAATGGGTTAAAAACATATTGTTCTTCTGGGGAACGGACAATTCGCGATTGGTTAAAGATGGGATTGCGGCACTCAAGGGTCAACGGAACAGGCAAGATTCTGGTTAAGCGTGAATGGATAGACGGCTTTTTAGAGCAGTTTTCCATGACGCAACAGGACGAAGCTGAACGGTTAACCGGCCTTATTATGAACGAATTTGATGCGGCTATGGCCGATAAACATTGACGGATGGAAGATGAAAACTTTCGCAAAGATCCAAACAAAAGACGGCGGTTACGTTGTCAAACAGTTGAACCGGCGGCGGGCCATCAGAGAAAAATGTCTGAACTGTAGTGCATGGAACAATGCAGAGGTGCGGAACTGTCCAATAACGGAGTGTGCCCTTTACCCCTATCGAATGGGCAAGGGGCATCAAGACCCGAAGGCGCGTGACAAGGCCATCAGGGATTATTGCCGATGGTGTTGCCTGGACAATCCCCGCGAGGTGTCCCTTTGCCCTACCGAAGACTGTCCGTTGCATTGTTTCAGGAATACCAGCGCTGATAAGAGAACGATTTCCGATTCTGAGGCCGTTTCGGGCCATATAGGGGCAACCGCAGAGGCGAACTAGCCGGGGTGGCTATGGTGGTATGCGGATGACTTTTCAGGCCCCGAAGTTGGGTCTATGTGCGGTAAAAACGGCTATGACAGGGCACATTAGGGCGGTTTGTTAAAAACGGTGGTGGAAATTTATAAAACATTAACTTTGGTCGGCGCGAAAGTGGCGTTTCGTGGACAAGATGACCCCCACCGCCTCGGGGTGTCACCGGCCAATATTTTTAGAGGCGGAACTGAATGGGAAAAAAGAAAAACGGTAATGGATACGGCATGGGAACATTCGTAGAGGCTTCGATTTTTTTAAGCCCAGCATTCATCTCACTAGGTCAGAAGGGTTCAGCGGATACCGTCAGCACAAGTTCCGCGCAAGTCCTGATGTTATTTCTTGGTAAGCGTCAATTCACACAGGCCAGACGAAAAGGCGGCAAGCCCTCCTATGACCGTGTAGATGACAATCGATTTACCCTTACATACAAGGAGTTGGAGAACCGTGGCATTAGCCAAGGGCGCGCCAGTCGATCATTCACTGAACTTCTATGGAAAGGGTTTATTGAAGTTATCAGCCCTGGTGGGCTTTGTCATCATGATTGCGCGGTCTACGCACTTAGGGATGATTTCAAAAAATGGCGAATAGGAGATCCTGCCATACGGACCCGGCAGAAGGATGTCCACAGGGGATTTCAGGGGCAGCGTATAGGGGCTACAAATGAGAAGCAAAAAATAAAACTCGCGCGCGTCAACGTGAGACACCTACACGCGCGTCAACGTGGGACACCCCCCAATGATACACGCGCGTCAACGTGGGACACCCCCTGAGTACCCAAATTGCCACCTTTTCCCTATATGGCGGTCATTTCCGGCGATTCGCAACAAATAGGGGGTGGGTCACGTCAACGCGCGTATTAACATGTATACCATGCAAGGGTGTCAGAAAGCACTTATCAAAGAGAGGGAAATATCTATTTCGATGGATTGGCCAGCCAGATTAAAAATCGCAGAAGAACGACGATCTAAATGCCTTGAGGAAAATCATTACAAATGCCGCAAGTGCAAAAGAAAATTCGAAAGCAAACATCTATACACGCGGCCTGATTATGGCATTTGCATCTGCAAGCAATGCTGGTTGGGCGGTGAGGCAGAGATATGGAATGCAAAGCCCATAAACTATTATCACAATGAATAACCAAGTTTTCGGACACGATAAAAAAGAGTGCGGCGACAAAAACGCCAAGATTGAACCATAGGGTTCATAGTTATCGGCACAGGCCGACAGAAATGCAGTCCTAAGAGCGCAGGAGGCCACAGAGGGGCCATTTCAGGAAAGATCAGCACAGGTCCATAGTCGGACATTCAGAGGGCAACAGGCACGGGAGGGAGCCTCCCGGTGGACATTTCACAAGTTGCTGCCAAAGGGCGGCTGCATAACCCGCATTAATGCCTTATGTGGCTATGGTCAATTAGCCCGTAGTTCTAACAGCCCTCTCTTTTATGGGGTTTTACGGTCAACTATTTCGACCAAAATTGCCGGAGAAATAACCTTCTAAACTCAGTCATAACAACAAATAGCCACAATGGCATATTAATGAATATCGTCCGCTATCTCGTCCGGTAATGATAGTAAAAATTTGAACTGTTTTTAGGCGGTTCTTTGTGGGGGCGATAACTTTCGCGACAATGCAAACCGTATATCAATGCCTACCCCCCCTTTGCGGTTCGATCCAGAAAGCATGCTTTGGTTTGGGGTGGGGGGCATCCATCGAATCGAAGTCGGTTGAAGCAGGCGTTGCTTTTGGCTTGCGCCCTGCGTTTGGCCTTGCCCCACCACCTTGGGGTTTTCGGTTTTTGATAATATCCGGTGTGGTTTCAGATACCTGTGGTTTTTTCACGACATTTGTCGGGTTTTTACTGCGAAGCCGTTCGGCCCGTTTCTCAATCGTCGTCGGCTTGATCCGCACCTCAAACATCTTCGCCACCCAATCGGAAAGCTCTTTTCTAAGTCAGTATGGCACAGGCCACTTTACAACAGGAATCCGCCACAGAGGCGATAAACTAACGGATATCCGAAAGGAAATATGAATTAATGATTAGCACACGGAATGTTTACAACCCACAATCAGAGGCACTCGGCAAGGTGTCTCGATACGAACAACCGGTGTCCTCGTTTACACGATCAGCTATGCCGTCCGTTTCAGACTTAATTGATCACCGAAAGCCACCCCCTACCCAGAGTACACCAACACGACAACCACTGGAAGCGCCGTCTACACTATCAGCCATTGCGGCAGGCGTATCTGGTAACAATGCTGATCCTGTTGCCCCAAGTATGCCTGCTTACACCCCCGACACTGAGTTAAGATCGTTTTTAGACGATTATTCGACAGACACCGCGACCGGCATGATGAAAGACCGTCTTGTCTCCGGTGTCGTCAAGGGAATGGTTGCAAGTGTTATGGGGGCTGACCCAAGCCAGGCGTTTCAGGTTGTCGGGCGGGGGGTGGTTCCTGGGCCTATCAGTTTGCTTAGCATGGCCGATACCGGCTTTACGACCGGTGTTGCCAAGGATAGTTTGACGGACTTGTATGATGAGGTTTTGTCTGACGTTCCCCGCGAGAAACTTGAGGCTTACGCCCGTGTAGGCAATGAAAAAATCGGCAAGGCACATGCCGACGATTGGGGTTATGAATTCGATGTTGAAGACCCGACAGAGGTATTCCAGCCGGAGGAAATGGGCCAGTACATGGCGACAAATAGCATGTTGGACCAGCATGACGAAATGACCGGGATTGGAATGGGGTTCCAAGGACTTCAGGCACTATTGGAAGAAACGCCACTGAAGGAAGAAACATTACAGTTCTGGGATACACCTGAAATACCTGAACCTGTTTTGGATACTTTCAAATCTATTGATCCGCAGTTCGCCCTAACCCAAGAGGAAAGGTCTTTTTGGGATAGGATGGTGGAACAAGACCCATCAAACGCACAGGCCATGTTGCACACGCCATCAGCGCAGGAACATATCGACAGGGTTACCAGCAATATCGATCCGATGTTTAAAGATTGGTCGGATGCTTGGGATAGCACGTTTGGGGATGTATTCGGCGGCTCAACCGGCGGTGGTAGCGGTGACGGGCCTACGGGTGGGGATTTTGATGGCCCCAATGATTCAAGCGACGATTCGCCGGGCGAGAGTAGATATTAATAAACGGCGAAGGCGGTCCCGATAGCCGTGCTGAAAGGTCGGTGGCCTGATAACCGGGTTGAATAGTTAATTCAGGCAAGGTGGATTTAGACGCCTTGGGAAGCGTCATCGACCAACTTATAAGTATGAGCAGGGGCAATTAATGAAATTATTTTTATTTACGGCATATAGTGGAGCTTTTTCAATATTTTACCTCTTAGGGAGTTAAGCAAACAATGGGTAAAGGCACAAAACCAACGAAAACCGAGGTGGCGCGAATGATGGTATTATCAGAACTTGGTTACACCCCTTTTGCCATATCGAAATTGATGAACCGAAGTAACCACACCGTCAAGAAATATACAGACGCTGAAGAGTATAGGAATGATCGTGAGGTACACAGGATGGTAAGAGAAATCATCGAGAAAGAACATGCTGAGCTTACAATTTTGGGTGCCAAAGCACGAGCAAGGTTATCAGAGCTACTGGATGAGGGCAAAACCAAACCAAGAGAGACAGGTTTTATTATGGACAAGTGTTTCACCGAACGCAGGCTTCTGGAAGGCCAATCGACAGTTAACGTTTCGTACAATGAGATTGAACAATCTATAGAAGAATTAGTGCGAGAGCGAAAGACGTTAGAATCAGAACTTGGCATTGATGGAGAATAGGCAAGATTTTAATTTTTTTTAATCCAGGGGTGGAACCATACGATACACGCCACACTCGAATCCGGTCCCCCCCCCCCCTTGGTATATCCAGAAAGGGACCCATTGCCACCAAGGAGCAGGAGCATGAAAGCGACGATCAAAGAGTATGAGGGCGCATTAAAGATTGTTCAGGAAGAATATCTGAAGGGCAATGAGCGGTGGACCGACGAAGAATATCAGAATTTGTTCAACACAGCGATCTATCTCAGGCAGCGCATTGAGGAAATGAAGCAGGGGGATTGACGCGCATAGTTGTTGATCAATCCACGACCCAGAAAAATGTTTTGTATATGCCCACTATGGGCAAGGCGGTTTTATGTGCCACCGGACGGTGAGGGTTTCACTGCAATAGAAAAGCGTTAACGTTTGCAGGGCCAATTCAGGGTGAGGCATCCGCGTTTCCCTTATACAGCTTGGGCGCTACGGTACAGATCGTGAGGCTCCAAACCGTTGCCCTGCGGCTATAGGACTTTGTACAGGACCATAAAGCCCATCAATACTGCCCAGACAACAAGGTATTGAAGCTCTATCATGGCGACCTCCAAAATCTGTCCGGTGGCACTTTTGAGCGCTAACACAAAAGGCCCGACCTATCAAGGCCGAGCCTATGCTCTTTGAAAAATTGTTGAAGCCGTTAATCCGGTTCGTTGACGCCATGGTCAAGGCGCATTTGTTCGCCATATTTGGGCAAAGCCCTTTGAAGTCCTCGGTAAAACTGGTCCCACTTATTACTTGCTTTCATGAGGGCTATAACTGCGGAAAGGTGTTCTCTAAGGCGTGGGTGTCCAATGTCCTCTGTTAAGCGCTGGAAGAGCCGGTGTTTGTGTCGTCCCTTGTTGTCTTTTGGTGTTATGCGTTTTAGCTCTTCAAGTACACCAGGGGCAAGGCGTTCATAAACGAGATCGTTTGTATATTTTCCAACCACACTTGGGCGAGCTACAGACCACGGTACATATTGCCATCCGCGAAGCCTAAACATTTCTTCGTAAAACTCATCTGGGAATGTTTTTGCCCACTTGCGGAGTTCTGTTGAAATAAACTTGTCGAGGATTTCTTCAAGTGCTCTTCGCGCTCTGACTTCTTGGTAGCCCGTGGCTTCGTCCACCAGGGCGATAATACCAACATGAGCAAGTGCTCTGATAAGTATTTCAGCTTGGATTGCAACGTGTTTTTGGTTTGCGGGCAGGGCGTTTGCGTCTCTTGCTTTTAAATAGACTTCACAAACCATTGGTAGCGTTTCTGCCCTGTAGCCGCTGGCGGTGGCGCCTCGGTCTGTTTTGAATTTAACAGGAACGCTCTTCTCAATAAGTTCTTGTGATATAAATGGGTTAATGGCCTTTCCTTGTAGAATTGCGGGTAGTCGCTCTTCTCCCCCTTTTTTGCGTACATTTGCTTTCCGGTGTCTTCCCAAAGCCTCTAAGAAACTTGCTTGGGTTAACACCCTTGTCTCATCATCGAGAACGTAGCATTGAATTTCTTTCCCGCCGATTTTAAGCGGGCTGTCTGGTGATCCGTAGATTACTTTGGGTGTTTTTGTCATTAGCACCTCACTGCTCTTTTGAGTGTGGAACGCCTGGAATTTACTATTGCCGTGGTACTCTACAGTAGCGATGTTAGATTCCCTATGTTACACAAAAGTGATATTTCATCGGATCATTTATCAAACTTAGTGGCATCTCCCACGTAGGAACAAACAACATCGGATAAAATTGGCATAACGGTCTTTGTTCCGATCCTGCATTTAGTATACAGAAGTTTTCTTTTCTGCCGGTCAAGTTGATAAACTTCAAGCGTTTCGTTCCCTTTATCATTCCCCCCATAGCCAACTAAGGTGGATTTACCAAATTTCACGAATCTCATATCAGTGCCAGTCACAGTGCCACCGTCCGAGGTAAAACAAATCAATATATTGTTTTGGATACCGTCTTTCTGGAACCTATAGCCTTGATCTGCATATGCTGAGTATCCTTGAATATTTGATACAACCCAACAGTCTTCCGCAAGGGATGCCATTGGCAATAGAACCGCAAACATGGCCCAAATACATAGCATGGCTTTTTTCATGCTTGCCCCCTTCCGCCGTCAACAACACGTAGCGTCCTCTTCAGGAGTTCCCGTTGCAGAATCTTTCGAACCTCCTTCAACTTCCTCAATTCGTTTTTGAGTTTGGATAGCTCTTGTTCTTGCTGTGTCATTCAAGGCCTCTATTTTTTCCTTATAATCAGCAACCCCCTATCAACCGCTTTTCCATAGAACTCCTGATTATCAAGGGCTTCCATTATGACATTTTGGCAAGCTGTTTTTTTAACCCCGCCTTGCCATAACGCCGGCGTTAGGAAAAAAAGCATCAACAACCCTACCCACCACGCATAGTAAAACATACAAAACAATCCCAGTGGCACACTTAGAAAGGTTATCCAGCACCATATGGTATGGGATATTTTCACTCCACGAGGCATGTAATGTGTCCTCATCACTTCGAACACCTGTGAATGATCCACATGGACTATAAGTTTGCGTTCGTTATAATTTTTTACGAAATCCGAGTAATCCATGGTTCACCATCAAACCGGCGGATTCAGGAATGATATGTTGAAGGCTTTTGAAGCTTGTGTTGGTGGAGCCGACTTAAAGCCGAGTCTGTCGCGGGAGTCCTCAACAGGCTGGATGGTAATTACATATCGAAAAATGGGATAAAGCGCAATACCCTGTCAAACGGTATCATTTCCGCTTCTTTTCGCTGTCCTTCAGACCCTTCTCAATCAAGATCCGAATGGCTTCGGATTTCGTCTCGATCCGGTTATCAAAACGAAAATCATTGATCCGCTCTAGTAACTCAGGGTCTACGGCAACGGTAATTATGGGCTTTTCGGTAGGCATATTCTGCCTATAATCAAATAAGACCATATTTGCAAGATTTTGTTGACACACCCTATTTATGGACTATATTAAGTTCATAACCACATAATTACAACACTATAATCACCCCACAACCACATGCGATTCTTAAGCATAATACCCGAAGGCTCCTGTAGCGGTGACGCTATGGGCTGGATCATGTGGACCAGGGGAAAGCCTTCGGGTTTCTTTATGAAAGGGGGCAACATGCACACTGTCTCGAACGGGGAAATAAACGACCCCACATTTATCGATTATTTGGATGAAGTCACTTTGGTCGTTCGTGCGCCAGTGGAAACGGCCATGAACGCCTTAAGACTGACCACCGAAATCCCCCACCCTGCCGGTCCCACCACAAGCGCGGCAATTGACACCCTTTATGCCGCAGTCGAATCATGGAAGCGGATTGACGAAAAGTTCCAAGCAAACCGGCCACGGCGAAACCTCAACGGGGAGGATGAAAATGGGCGTTAGGGTCAGGGAGAAACCGAAAGGTTCTGGTGATTGGTGGATATTCATTAATCATCAAGGATGGCGCAAATCCAAGAAGGTAGGCAAGGACAAGAAGCTTGCCAATGAAATTGCCCGAAAGATTAAGGCGCGGCTAATTTTGGGTGATCAGAACGTCATGAACGAAAAAGAGGCCCCACCCACCTTTGATGAATTGGCTAAACAGTGGCTTGCTATGCACGTCAAACCGTCCAAGCGCTCCACCACCTACAATCGTTACAGCAGCATGTTGCGCATGTATCTGAAAAAACCATTGGGGAACATTCCTATTGATGAACTAAAGCGTTCTGACATTCTCAAAGCCTTCCGACAGATCCACAGCAAAGGCTTATCCCGCAGTACGGTCGAAACCGCTCGAAACGTGGTCAGTGGGGTTTGTGAATTCGCGATTGATTATGAACTGATCACCTATAACCCCTGTGCTGGCATCATGAAACGGATGGGGATGCAACGAAAGCTTCACAAGAAGCCCATCGTGGTCTTTTCCAAGGATGAGGTCGGGTTGATCCTTCAGACATGCCAGAAGCTCAGACCCGACTATTATCCTCTATTCCTGACAGCCTTTCGAACCGGAATGCGGTTGGGTGAGATTCTGGCGCTCAAGTGGGAAAATGTGAATTGGAACCGCAGTTACATCGTCATTCAAGAATCATTTCGGAATGGCAAGCTTACGTCCACCAAAACCGGGAAGGCCCGAAACGTTGAAATGTCCAACCAGCTCTACAGCACTTTGCGGGAGCTATACCGGAAACGCAAGGAAGAGGCACTCAAGGCGGGGACAAACGAGGTTGAACCGATCATCTTCCATACCAAGGGAGATTATACCTCTCAGAACAGCGCCAGGAACGTCTGGAAGCGTTTACTCACTAAATCGGAATTGGACTATAGGAAGCTTCATTGCATTCGTCATACGTTCGCTTCGCTGCTTATCGCTGACGGCCACTCCCTAACCTACATCAAGGATGCCATGGGGCATAGCTCCATCCAGATCACTGTGGATGTCTACGGGCACCTCATTCCATCCGATGATAAGGGCGCGGTGAACACCCTCGATGATGCGCCCAAAACCACCCCATCCGCACCCTCCGAAAACAAAGAGGCCGTAACCCCTGAGGATTACGGCCAATTCTTATCGATGGTGGCGATGCAGGGATTCGCTCTATCGAAATCCATCGAAACAAAATAGTCCTCTGCAACTATTTGTAATGATAGGCTAATTCCCTCAGGCCGACTTTCATATTTTTCATCGGTGGCGAAGATATGTATAGCTAATTTGTGTAGTAGACTTGTACAAAATTTTCAAGGTAAAACGTATTAGAACAGATACAGTAAACCGCTGACTGCCGATTAATCTTCCGAATTATTTTTTCCTATAAATATTCATGGTTCTTGAGTACTTATTTCTAAAAATTGTTAACTAAAACATTGTTTACCACCAAGCAAAAATTTAAATTCAATATAATTTAACATACTGTTTTACTTGACTTATATCCATTTTTCTGTTTTGTAAGAGCATCCATTATACAAATACTCAACCTAAATCAAAAAGCACTACAGAGATTTTACTCACTGAACTATACAGAAGCATGTTGAATTTCTCATCAAACATATTTGCTTTGGTGATAAGACATTAAATGATGAGGCGAATCAATCTATAATACTCTATATGAAGTTTCATGAGAAAACATGAAAAATAATTTTCAATGGAATACAGATTCCGTAAAAAAATGGATGGAACTAATCCGTGCAGTTCTAACAAGCATAGCTATCATTTGTGGTGGCATATGGTTTATGACCCGCGGTGAAAATATAGAGCGCGCAAATCTTACGCATAAATTAGCCGTCATTAAGTTAGACGAAAATAAATATTGGGGACATCTAACAATAGATATTGAAAATATTGGCAATGTAGATATTAATATCAAAAAACTTTTGATAACAATCAAAAAGATCTTGCCACTCACAGAAGATGCCAATTCAAAAGTAAAAGCAGGGTGGTCACTTCAAAATGAAGATGAGGAAAACATCCTGTGGCCTATACTACATCAATGTTCTATAGAATCAAAAGATTTCCTGAGGCCCCGTGAAATAGCAAACATTTATTATGAATTTGAGTTTCACGATTCGGTGAGGGTAGTGCTAATAAATACGAAGGTTTTACACCCAAGCGAAACAAATACTGCATGGCAGTATGAAACAGTGTTAAGTATTCCATAGGAGAATTTTCTGATTGTATCATAAGATACCATTCATTTTTTTTGCTTTCTTTTTGGTTAGCTGTTTTGCAATAAATGAAAATTTAATAGAAAGAGAGTTAAAAGGCCCATCCCTTATTTTTCATGATGATAATGGACCAAGGTACATAAATGTTATAATTCCAGAAAAACCCGATACAAGTGAAAAAGCCCCACCCTCATCCTATCTGCTAATATACGATCCCGAGTCTAATTCAGCAAAAGCAGTAAATCCGCTGACATTATTACAAAAGTCCCGTTTAGATGTTTTTCAAATTATTTTATCGAATCCTTTTTTTTATTCTCTGACTCAGGTGAAAAAGCCTTCTTCTTACCTTCTGTTTTATGATACCAAAACAAAATCTATAAAATTAGAAGAAACCGTCGTATTTTTTCGTAAATTTTTAAACGAGAAAAACAAAATTGAAAAGATAGATCCGAAAGATTTTTTCATCCCTCTAACAGAATTAGAACCAATTTATTTGTTAGTATTCGATACCAAAACGAAATCCGTTAGAGCAGAAAAATTTGATAAAATTACGAAGGATTTCGAAATCCACAAAGCTCCTCATGGAGCCTATAGAATGGGTGATTCCAATGTGCCAACTCCACCAGGATGGATTCTTAAATATCATGTAGAAAATCCGGATGATCCAGAAACTGGTTTATGCGCAATGTCCCTTAGTGAAGGGAAGATAACGAAATTCTATGCTTTAGAAGAAGCATACTCAAAAACACGACCCAAGAAGCTGTCCCCCTATGTAAGGTATAGCATAAGGGGAACTATTCTTGTTAAAGGTTATAAATACAAGGGTAAAAAACAGGGCCGATGGGTATATTACTATGAATCAGGAAAAATTAGGACAATAGGTTATTTCGATCAAGACGAACCGATCGGTGAATGGGAGTATTATGATGTTGAAGGACAACGCATCCATAATTTAGAACTATATAAGGATACATGCAAATAAAGTTGAAAAAACGCATAGATCTATATAAAGTCGCACTGTCCGACAACCCCTATCGCACCGCTTACACAGCCGAAGAAATCAAAAAATTCAACATCGGGCCTGATGCCATCCGAGCCGGCTTCCGCGGGGTTTCGCATTGGCCGCCGTTAACGGCTGAGCAGGAAGCCGATCTTGATTACCGGGTTGCGCTGACGCTAAGTTCGGCCGTGATAAAAGCTGATATTGAGGCTAACCCTGAAATCACAGATCAAGAATTGCTTGCTAAGTACGTTGTTCAAGGCCTGGATCCAGACTTAATTCGTAAAGCGATTTCGCGAGCGCGTTAGTATGACCCAGCGGTAATACAAACACATGGGACTTTCAAACAATTGGATAAAAATAGCAAATGATGAGATGAGGATTATCAGGAAAAGGCCTTTTGGTTAAACTATACAGCTTTATTCGATTTGAATTTAGCCTGTCGATTTTTAGCGCAATACTTATCAATATGATTATTCAATGTGAGAATGTTTTTCATCGCCAATTCGTCTTTATTAAAGTCCCAATTTTTACTAAAAGAAACATCACCATTAGAATTTAATTTTAGTTCCGCCCCTTTTCCGATACCCTCCATAACAGGATCTGGAGTCACAATGGAACAAGTACAGCCAGCATTTTCAATATTCATTGTAACAGCTGCGGCCTTTACACAACCGACGCCTATAATAAAAACATGAAGCTTTTTATTTGCTTCTTCAATTATTTTAATAAAATCGCTAAATTGCTTTTTAAATGGAGCCCCCTTTTTTGTCCGTGAAAAATCTCTTGAGATGTAATATAATTTATCTTGATGTGAAATCCAATCAATCCATTTCAGAATATCGGATTCATTTCTCCAATAGATATTTGGCACAACATTAAATTCTGCCTGCTGCATTTCATCGGCCACCCTGTTATGCCTTAATAACATACATACATTATGTGAAGCAGGAAAACCTAATGTTTCATCTATTATTGAGAAGGTAGGGCATGTGGCAAATTTAATTCCAGCTTTTTCAAATAATTTATACAGCTTTAATCGATTAAGCTTTCCCATCGCCCAAAAATTTTCCAAAATATCATCTTTCCCATTTAATATTGCCATAATTGTAGGGGCATCATTGATACGCAAATATTTTCTTAATGCTTTTTCAGTCTCAAAAATTGGACGATCAAGAACGGAAGAACCATTACGACCATGAAAAATCTCTTTTATATCAATACCTACATAATTCAAAGGTACTTTTGAACCTACAGGAAGCCTATTGGTGTTTGTCGAGATAAGGAAGGGCGGTTGCCCTAAATCGATTTGATTTATCTCTAATTTTTCTAATGGTAAGCCGTCTCTAACATATGAAGCGAAATCGATTACCAAACCAGTTTCTTCATCTTCAATAATTCTTTCCCTGCATATATATTGGCAATCAGAACACTTCCGTTGATTTTGAATATGAGGATTCAAACATTTACAAGGCGCAGAAGGAGACCCGTGACACAAATTATAAATAATACATTTTGTCACGCATTCATCAGACCATAAACTTTGATCAATATATTTTACCATTTAAAAGAGGCATTATTTTATTAAATTAACCACAGCATAAATTGGTTTTCTCTCCAATGAAAAAATTAACCCTTTTTTGTATTTACATCTTTTAACTTCATCTTCATAATGAAATGCTATATACCCTAAATTTCCATTTATTGTTCTCACTGCCAATCCGTCGCTTTCCTTTGAAACCGATATAGAATCACCGACGTTTGATTGCTTATGTATATCCAAATTTATTCTAATAAGATCAACTAACAATTCACCACACTCACCCCTTACCTTACCACCGGATCCTCCAACCTCTTCATCCGTAACAATCTTTTTTGGTATGGCGTTTTCTTTAAACTTTGCAGCTTTTCCCATATCGATTTTCCTTTAGTTATTATAAAATAAAAAGCCGGATTGCCTTAAACATTTGGCAACCCGGCTTTCTCATTTGAGACCCGTGGCTTTCCGTCCCTGTCTCACGGCAGGTTTGGCTTTTTCATTAGACCAAAACCAATAACCACAACAAGAACAAAAACATAAAGAATATTTATTACATTTTTTTATCTGATTCAATCCTTATTTTATATTTATCAATTTTTAATATAGTGCATCTAAAAAAAATGCTGCTTTTATATTTAACCCCTCCCCCCTGAGCTAAATGAGGTGCTTCATGACGGCTTAACTGTTTACCTCCGCATATAGTGTTATAATTAGGAATCTTTATCGGGTACTAAAATTGGCTTGCCGATGCAAGGCTTATGGGTTATGGCTCATAGTGTTCCCTCCGTAATATCCATTCATTTTTGATGCTTTCAATGAGGACTTCCCCATGACTCCTGATGAAATGGATACATACAAGACCTTGCCATTGCATACCGTTATTGTACATGCCGCCTATCCTGAGACCACTGAGCGTGGTGCTGCTGGCAGACATGAGCTTGAACGCAGACGTATTGAACCAATGGCAAATGCAGCAAAGGAATCAGCAAAAGCCGCAAAGTGGGCAGCTTGGGCTGCACTTGCATCGGCAATCGTGGCAATACTGGCCTTAATTTTTAAGTGACAAAATTAACGACGGTGTAGGAGGTCAAAATGAACAAAACCATTGTTGCGATTCTGGTTCTAATATTCAGCTCTGCGGCTGCAGATACAGTACATGCTAAACTTTTTCATTCAGATTTATATAAGTTTTCAATTGAAATGCCAAATGATTGGACAAGAACAAAACCAAAAAAAACATGGACATTGGTTTCATTTGCAAAACTTGGGTCGGGTGAAAATATTAATATCAATGTCCAAAATGCACAAGGCTATCATTCGGTAAAACAGTTTTCCTTAAAAGATACTTTCTATCCTTTTTATGACAAAGTACACATTTTTGAAAAGTATATCGAAACCGTCAAAAATGAGCAATTTCGACATTGTATTTATCAGCTTAAAGATAGCGATATAAAAAGACAAATTGAAGGCAATAATCGGTTAAGATACTATACAATACAGTGGGTTAGAGATGAAAATCTCTTTACAATTACATTTACAGATTCGGGCAGTAAATTTGAGATAAACTTGAAAACATTCAGGGGGATATATAATTCACTATCTTTCGATAAATAGGGAAAAACGGTTATGGCACTATCAAAAGGGCAGACAGTCACTCTGGTTGCAGCCTTTGGCGCTGCTATTCTCTCAATTATGGCTCACATTGGAATTAGAGAATGGTATAGTCCTTTTTTAAAATATTCGACAGGCAGCTACTATACGTCAGGCACCAAGGCCGTGACAATGTTGTTTCTGACCAATTTGGGCCACAGTGATGCTAAAGGTGTATCAATTGCTGTGGAGTTTAACAATCCTATCACCAATATTCAGAGCGACTTAACCAGTAAAAGCATAAAGGATCTTACATATGGATCTGGTGACCTAACTTCTACTTTCACTATACCAAGAATAGTTCCTAAACAGCGGTTGTTTATCTATTTCGAAGTTGACATAACTGGAAAAACTTCTTCATCATTGAACCAATCATTTGTAAAAGAAATATCATATTCAGGTGGAATTGCTAAAACTCGTGAAACTTACTGGGACGAAGTGTTTGGCTTTTTTGGTATTTTGTTTGCCGGAATTTTTCTTGGTATGGTATTAACTTTTTGCAGCAAATGGGCCGATAAGAGGCTTGAAAAAGTAGTTGATGATTCTCTTAAAGATGCGGAGAAAAATATGCAAAAGATTGGTGACATGCTTGACCGTGTTAACAGGCTTGAAGACTATAGCAGCGAAATTGACAAAGATGTTTTATCTAAAATAAAAAAATGGATAAAAAGCAAAGAGGATTAATTAATTCCCAGACTCAAAAATCTGAAAACCTACTCCTGACGCCACGCCCCCTATCCTTCCCCGTATGGAGTGCCGTTTGTCGGCTCTGGTCTGATCATCAAGCCCCCCCTCCTAATTCTTTTCGACCTGGTCTCTGCATATGACGTTTTCATTATGCTATGGCAGAGGCAAGAGCTACCAAATAAAAAAAAGCACCCCCTAATGAGGGTGCCCTTTGGTGGATTATTGCAGACCTAAAGATTCTTTAGGTCTGCCTGGTAATTGTCAAACGACCGTCAACGCCATCCGGGGGCCGTACTGGAGACATGCCACAAGCTCAGCTCCAGTGATTTCACCGGCCTTCAGATAGTGAACGGCTGCTGTCAGATCGTCCGCCGTCAGCAACGCGAAAACGTACTGCCCGCCGTTGGCGATGAACAACGCGCCGCGTTCGGGGGCCGCATGGACGCAATTCTCTATGATTGGCTGTGCACCGCTGAGGTATTGGAGCATTGCCAACATATCGGGCTCAAGTTCGCTGATCACTGCGGGGCGGATTTGGTGCGGTGATTTCATTGCCGGGGTTCCTTTCCTTGGTCCGCGATTGCAGCGGGCTCAATGACGATCTCATTTTTCCGAAGCCAATTTATCAGGGTCGAAGGGCTCACCCCATAATCGGCGGCAATTCGTTTCTTTGTGACGCCAAGCGTCAATCTGGCAATAATTTCCTCCCGGTGCTGGTCGAGCTTGCTTTTGCCTGGCCCCTTCGGTCGCCCAAGTTGGACACCTTTGGCTTTCCTGGCCTTCAAAGCTTCCCTGGTGCGCTGGCTGATGAAATCCCTTTCCAACTCGGAAAACAAGGCCAGCAAAGTCGTCATGATTTTGGATTGAATAGAGCTGTCCAAGGAAAGATTCTCTTTTACCGCAAAGACGTCGATCCCTTTGGCCTTGGCGATTTGGAGGACTTCTAACACTTCCAACGTGCTGCGGCCGAGTCGCGAAAGTTCTGGAACTATCAAACGGCACCTTGGCCCCAGGTCGTCGATTACCGTTTTTAACTTGCGCTTTTTCCATGAAACTTTCCCGCTGACCGATTCTTCAACAAATTTAACCGTGCCGAATTCCCGATCATTGGCGAATTTCAAAACATCGTTCTTAAACTTTTCGGTATCTTGATCGACGGTACTCACCCTCAGGTATGAAACATTTATTATCGGTTGACGCTGCATCGCCGGGGGCTTGGTCTGTTTTTTCCGTGCCATATTCGGGACCTTTCGTCAGAAATTTCAAGAAAACGTCAAAAACATATTTATTCGCTATCATTTGACTGTATGTTAGTCAAACATTTTTATGAAATATTTAATAGCATAATAACGATCATTTTCTTGAATTTATAACCAATAGGGAAAATAGCAGATTGAAATGGATGGTTGCATAAGTGGGCAAGGTTGGGGTAGGCATTCACAAAGCTGAAAGTCTAAAGGCGACATACCTGTGACCGGATCTGTCACGTTCATTTAGTATAATAGATGTAAATTAACTCAATCAGAAATAACCTTTCGAAATGTTAGAATTTTATATTGTACCTGACGATGCTTATGACTTGCCTGAACAACTCGGGACTAAATTTAAATTTTGGTTCAGGGGTGAAAACGGCAAAGATTATCTTTTTAAAGAGGGGCGCCTTGGAACCGGCGAGAATTGGGCTGAAGTTGTCTCCAGTAGATTGTGCGATATTTTAGGGATACCACATGCCATATATGACCTGGCAAGTTGGCGGAATCAAAAAGGTGTTATCAGCGAAAATTTTGTCCCGATTGGGTGCAGATTGGTTCATGGGAATGAACTGCTTATACGAAAGAGTAAAAACGCACAATGCACACAATTATATAAGCGTAAAGAGCATCCATTGAGAATGGTATTAGCTGTAATGAAAAGTGTTTCTACGAAACCACCTTTAGGATTTAATCCATTCAATAACGTAAAATCAGCCTTAGATGTTTTTATAGCATACTTAATGTTTGACGCATGGATAGCCAATCAGGATAGGCACGATGAAAACTGGGGATTAATCCGGACACCTGAGAAACAAACGTATCTTGCACCGACTTATGACCATGCCTCAAGTTTAGGTAGGAATGAATCAGATCAAGTAAAAAAATTTAAATTAACCACCAATGACCAAAGGCAAAATCTTCAATTTTACGTAGAACGTGCCAAATCGGCTTTTTTCTCTTCAGGAGCGGTCGTGAAAAGATTGTCAACTATAGACGCTTTTATTAAAGCAGCAAAGCATTCAAAATCGGCAGCTATAAATTGGATAGAAAAACTTGAATCTATATCGGATGAGAAAATCCTGTCAGCATTTGAACATATACCGAATACAGAATTATCTGATATTGGCATTGAATTTGGCCAAAAGATCCTGTTTTTAAATAAAAGAAGGCTTATTGATTCTGCGAAAGATTTGAAATGAAAAAATTATTTTTATCTTGGCAAGATCCATTTGATAGAAGATGGATCCCTATCGGTTGCTTAGAATTAAAAGGTAATATTTATAGGTTTTATTATACGAAAGGAGCTACGCAATCTGATAGTTTCATGCCTTTTGGACGGATGAAAGATATTTATGATATTTATGAATCAGAAGATCTATTTCCATTATTTGCGAACAGATTGTTATCGAGCTCCAGACCAGATTATAAAAGGTTTATTAAATGGCTCAACCTCCAAGAAAAAGATGTGAATCCCTTTATGATTCTATCATTAACAGGAGGTATTCGAAGGACGGACTCCATTGAACTTTTTCCTTGCCCAGAGCCAACTCCAGAGGGTTACTATTTGGTAAAATTTTTCAGTCATGGATTAAGTCATTTTCCAGAACAAACAAAAAAGCGAATTGAAGAACTAAATCCAGGGGACAAGCTATTTTTAATGGCTGATTTGCAGAATCCTAAAGATTCGGTTGCCCTAACATTGCGGACAGATGAACCATATTCCATGGTTGGATACTGCCCGAGATATTTCGCCAATGATTTCAATTTGTTATTAAAATATTGCGGTGCCGATAGCGTACATACATCTGTAGTTCAATACAACCCCGATGCACCATTACAATTAAAATTATTGTGCAAATTATATACAAAATGGCCAAACAATTTTAAACCATGTTCGTCAGATTTGTTTATGCCATTAAATGATAAAGCAGGAGAAAATGATTCATGTAGATTAAATGCTTAATAGAGGTTTTTTCCTCTGTAAATTTAAATATAACAACATTTACAATCACTTTTTTTACAGAAAGAACATTTCAGATTACCATCTTTATTTTTGAAACTATATTCTTTTTTTAATCTTCGTTCCAAGTCATAATTTGATTTTATCCCCTTATAAAAATTGTGATTGTTAAGAATCATATTTAACTTTAAAACAACTGCACAAAACCAAGAAAAAGTATCTGCCAGTTCAATTACCAGATCCATTTTACACAAAGCAATTCGATATTTAATCTGATCTGATGTATTGACTGTAACATCAACTACTTCTTTTTTTTTGCCACCGGGGTAATCAATTTCTTTTTTTATAATGTTTTTACTGGCCTGTTTGTATTCAGTAACCAATGAATCAATGTTATCTAATCGAGAAAGGAAACCTTCTTCTATACCATTACCCAATTCTATTTCATCCCTAAACCTAACCAACTGTCGAATTGCCCTTGCTTCCTCCCCACCTTCTTCCAACAAATGAAAACCAAGACTATCCATTGTTTGAAGATGGATGCGGCCCCCATAAATATCCTTAAAAACTTCCATCCATTTATTAATCGTAAAATCATTATCCTTAATATGCCAAGTCCATTTGTTATAAAGATTGCCATATTTTGCAGCTTTGTCAGACACTTCATCCATGCCAATGGCATCACATAGACAAGGTCTTTTTTCACAGTGCCCACATTCAGTGGGATATTTTAAACCAACAAGCTCCGTCAAATTATTCGTAATATGAAAAAATTGATCATCATTACTATTACATTTACCGACATAACAAATCATCCAAGATAGTGCATGTGAAGCATGATAAATCAAATCGTCATAATGAGTCTTACGAATCGCCTCACCAATTCCACTTAAATGAGCAAGAACATTCATCCAAAACTCTTCTGGCTGCCGTTTTTCCATCCTTGAACTATAGACATCATAAAGTTTTTCCGACCACTGACCTATAGGGACAGAAATATCATCGACACCTTTGCTCAAAGCCATCATGCACCTCCCCCATGCTTAATTCATGTAAAATTATTAATGACATAAGATATTTGTCAGAAGAGGCGGAGTTCAGAAATCGAATAAGCAGAATTTTAAGTGAGGAAGAAACTAAATTAGAAGCACATCGGTCAATTATTTATTGAATATCAAATGGATAAAAATTTATGTCAAGATTTTTTAGGCATTTAATTATCATTTTGAATACAGCCTGATTTTGCAATTGTATGATGATGGAATGAAGATGTTATCTTTTGTATGAAAGTTAACGAGGTGTCCGACCAAATTTTGTCATATAACCAGCTTGCCTGGTTTTACATCTGATACGGAAATTAACTCCCGTTCTGTGTCTCTGCCAGTCGGCACTTGCACTTGGTGACAATTAATGCTTTGTTGATATTGAGATGATGCTCATTTTCATCAACATTCAATAGCCATATCCCCCTATCAAGTTCGAAGTTCATCTACATCAATCAAAATTTTTCTTATGAACTATGATTAACGGTATTAAAAACGAAGGAAATGGTGATGGAAAAAGTCATGGAATGGGCGCGAGGAATGTTGGGAGGCATGTTTGTTGCCCTACTACTTGAGGGCTCTTTAATATCGAAGGGGAAATTATTATATGTGGTTATCGGTTGCATTGCTTTGGTAGTGGTAGCTGAAATCTTTAATGCAAATCGAAAATGGAAGGCAAAAAATGCTGAAAATATGTATCCATTGTTTAATCTGACCCAATTCCAAATTTGGGCAAAAGATTGGGCCGAAAGTCTCGGGCATGTGGAACGAGTGTTATTATTTCGTTCTACTCCGCGCGATCCAGACCAGAGCGCTTACTATCTAACGTTCGAATTCAACACAAGGAATCCCGATGGGGAGATAAGGAGGGGAAATTTCGCCAATCTTTATGCCCTTCTTACTCATGACAATCCAATGCTTAACGATGAGTTCAGAAACAAGGTCTACAAAAACCCTGATAACCATTCAGATTTTTTAGATAATTGGCGTATTACCACGGAAAATATCATGGGTGACCGTAAGCCATACATCTTGTATTCAAAGCCATTTATTAAAAGAATTTTTTGTGAATTTTAAAGATTAAAATCTTCCAGGACAATTTTAGGTTAATGTCATCCCCAGCCGAAAGCGGTCGGGGATGACACACGATCATCTTCTCGGATATCCTACCCTGCCCGTCTTTTTCTCGTCTATCTTAAAGCCTCCAGGCAGTGTTGCATCTGGTGCGGGAATGATTGCCAACGTTGCAGCGGTCAGCCCTCTAAAGGCGCATCGAGTTTAGAGAAGTTTTCTGCGATGGCCATCAAAGCCTTTTGGGCTTCCGGGTCACCGGTGCGGGCGATATCCTCAACACGCTTTTCAAAATTGGATTTAGGCTGTGGGACATCGTTGGCAGGCCGTTCCTCCCGGACGGCCACCGCTGTATTTGATGTCGACTGACCGGCCAGCAATCGCAACGCCCGGACTTTTTGCGCCACAGCATCAATTAGTTGCTTTATCTCTGAGGATGCCATGGTTTTCGCCCCTTCGAGCCGGCTGTCAATCAATTCCCCAATTTTTTCCAGCCGACCCAGATCGGCTTCAAGCAGGTTTGCAATGCCATCGGAAAAATGTTCTGCCAGCCGACATGCCGAATTCGTTTTTATCTTCTCGACTTCCGCATCCCAATCGTCGGCACGCGCCCACCGTGATACGGTCGAACGGTTACAGCCAACTGTTTTCGCCAACTCAGAAAATGTGATGGCTCCGAAATGGGCCAAATATATCGCACGTGCTTGTGAACGTTTCGTCATTCGCATAATTACACCTCTCTTTTCGAATGGATGAAAAATGCCCGCCGGCGACAAGGGGGAACAAGCCACCGGCGGGCGATGCCCCGGCCGTTTCACGCTCAACAAACGGCCGGAGCTGACCCACTACGGCAATCGCTCGCCCTGGGCGATTCTGCGGACCTCCCGCAAAGGCTTTCCTGCCCGAACCATGGCCGCTGCAAATGCTGCCCTGCCCTTTCGGCCAATGGCCTGCATCCGGCGGCGGTGGGCTTCCAGCTTCGTCGGGCGTGGTTTAATCGGTCGCTTGGTCGGCTTGCCAACCTTACCCTTCGATAGATCATCCAGGGTGTTGACGGCCTTTTGCAGATCGTCGGTAGCCGGGGGTTGTTTGGCCGGTGCCTTCGGCCGGGGTGTCGGTATGCTGTGCTGCCGGCGGAATGCTGCGTCGAGTTGTTTTTCAGGGGCCTGGCCTATGCCGGCGGATCGGCCGTTTTCAATGTAGCGTGCAAGTGCTTCGTCATATGATGTCATGGTCTTTTCCTCCCGTGTTCCAGTGGTCGTTTCTGTTCGATCACTTTGAGGCGGGCATCTTTCAAATCCAGCCCCGTCGCTGATTTTAAACGATGAGCCTCATCGATAGACAATATTGCCAGTTTTTTACCGGTGGGTTCCCTGATGACTTCCATGCTTACACCTCCCTGGCCAAGGCGTGGCCACTGAGGATCGCAAATTCACGCGCGTCAGATTCGTCGCCGTGGAAGCAAACGACCATAAATGCCAACGGACGGCCGCTGCGTTCGATGACCGCTTCCCGGTCGAAGTCGCTGGCCTGCCAATAAAGCCGGCCATCGTGGAAAATGACGACCGGTTCCAAAAGGACATTGCCCGTTGCGACCTGGGCGGCGATGGCTTTTACATCGCCGGAAACCGTGGTGATATCGCCGGGGGTTCGGAGCATAGCCGGGTCAATGCGCTTCGGCTTGTCCCAAAGTTGCAGAACTTCGACGATTTTGATGGGGGTTCCATCGGGCTGAATTTCAAAGTTGATCGTTTTGTGCTGCTGGTAGTTTTCCATAAATTACGCCTCCTGGTCTTCAGATTTCCGTTTCGGGGTCGGTTGATAAAGCGGCAGTCTGGGCGGGTCGGTGATCCCCCTGGCTTCAAGGAACCTGGTGAGCACGCGCAAGTTGAACGCCTGGACCGGTTTCGGGACACGGTGCCCCCTTAGAATCTGGCTGACCTGTGAGGGGCTGATCCCCATCCAGATTGCTACGGTCTGTTTTTCGATGTCATGTCTGTGAAGTTGGGCTTCGAGTGCTGCGAAGGGTGCTTTTTTCGGATATTTCATGATTCATACCTCCTGTCGGATAGGGTTAAAAACGTCTGAGTTCGCGTATTTCGCACGATATTGGCCCCGGACGATGTTCGGAACGTGGTTTTTGATTTTGGGGCGCTGAGTGCGTCGAGCAATGGTTTTCGATAGTAGATCGGATCGGAAACTTCCTGCTTAGTACCGTCCAGGTTGAAATTCTTGCCCGCTGTCGGATATTGACTGATGCTGCGCCATTGCTGCCGGGTCGTGATCCTGCCGTCACCGTGGGGCCAGAGCTTCCGAAGGACTTTGCGCTTGTCCAGGTCATCGAACCGTTTTCGCTTTCGGGGGTCGCTGACCAAAAGCAGATGTGCGTGGTCAGCTTTGCCGTGGCGATAGACCAGCACCCCGGCAGCGGCGAAAGAGATGTGGAACTCTTTTGAGAGGCGTTTCAGGAATGCGCGGACCAAGTGCCGGGTGCTGTGGCGGCGTTCCCTGGAAGGCTTTGGTTCCAGGGGTGCTGGCTTTGGGATCATCAACGGCTTTGGCGCGGTCCCGGCTTTGCGTAAGACCGTTCGGGGCTTGAATGCGGGGGGCTTTGGCTTGCGGGAACGCAGTTTCTTGGGCGCGATGGAAAGGCTAACGTGCCATTCGAAAGCGATGCCGTCCCAGCCGAACAGATCTCGGATCTTCTGGCGGTTTCTTGCAAGGCGTTCCTCGCGTATCAATTCGGCTTCGGTCATGCGTTCTCCGTGGTGCGTGTACTGGCCCCTTCGGGGCGGGCACCGTGGCGGTCGCTGCGCTCCCTGCGGTGCCAAATTCTTTTTTTTAAGATCAACTGAATAGCTGCTTAACGCTTGCTGCGCTTAACTCTGCGCTCGCTGTCGCTCGCCCCCATGCTGTGGGCACAGATGATCGCTGGCGACGCGTCTCTGGCTCGCTTTGTGTACCGGTTAAAATTGACTTTCGATGAACGCGCCTATCGCCCCGGACCAGGGTTCTGATCTTGGGACATGGGCTCTCCAACGCCAAAAGCTGCGGAACTACGGGCGCGGCCCATCGGTACTGCAATCCTACTTTGGGGGTGCTGCGTTCCTGATGTGTGGCTTGACAGCCATGTTGGGGCGGGCTATTTTGATGGGTACAGGTTGTGACCCGCCTCTTGGGTTACATGGTTTAGAGCCCTGGGTTGTCTCCCGGCATGGAGACGGTTCAGGGCTCTTTCATTTTGCGACTTGTTATGAACATTGTATCATTTTTTACGCCTTCCTGTCAAACGTATTTTCGATTTTAACGAACATTCATATCAAATGCGCACCAAGCGCCGTTTATCGCAATTTTGGGCACTTGATGGCCTCCTGGAAGGTTCTTTTGAGCATGTCAGTGACATGCACTCATGATATCGCCTCAGCATGTCATTGAAAAGCCTTTTTTTCGTGATCCGTGAAACTTCCCGCCGGTCGATGTGCCAGTTGGATGGGGTGCCGTGGAATGCTGAGGGGGCGTTTTTGTGTGACAGTTAGAGGCCACCTATAAAAGATACGTAGTATCTTTTATAGGTGCCCTGCTTCAAACACGGTAAAACCTAAAGGTAGCGAAACGCTACCTCTGAGTAAAATCAAATACTTGCCAAACAATCGCAGGCCGAAATGATCAGCGGAACGGTTTGACGGCTTCCAGGACGGCGGTGAAATCCAATTTCATTATCCCCTTGTCGAGCAGATGCCTGGGGCTGTATCGCTCGGTGTATCTGGATGCGGTTTCCCCCTGTGGTGCCCTGCCGGTCAATTCGTCAATCATCAAGATGCTAACACCATTCTGTTTCAGCCGATCGCTAAACACATGCCTAAAAGAGTGGTAAGCTTTTTTTTCGTCGGCTATGCCGCAACCCTTCTTGTATTTCCCAAACCAGCGAGAAGGATAATGGCCAAAACAATGCCTTATCTCTTTTAGCTCAGGGAAGATTCGCCCTGTGTGATCATCGGCTCGGAGCCTGTCAAGCCAATTGCAAAAGCCCAGATCGTCGAACAAGTAAGGGTGCAACGGGATTATCCTGGGGCTGTTCTCGTTTTTGAGGCGTCTATCACCCTCGTCGTTGATATCCAGGCACGGGAGCCCATCGACATCCCTATAGTCGGATAAGTGCGACCGGCACAATTCCTCCAAGCGGCAGCCGGTAAACAGACCCAACAAGGGCAGCCAACGCTGCCAGTCGTGACGGAATGATCCGGTTCGGTATTCCGGGGAGCCAAACAGTGATTTCAAATCGTCGTTATCGAACACCTTCCGCTGTTCGCGTGGCTTCTTTGCTCTTGGTAATCGCAGCCCTTTGGCCGGGTTCGCAGTTAGATGCCCCTGGCGCACCCCCCAATCAAACAGTTGCGAAAGACACGTCAGATATTTGTTGCAGCTCGACGCTGACATAGTTTTCGGAAATCGCATATCCCGAACGGTATGGAGGTCAACGTCGGCAAATTTTTTTATTGTTAAAAAGTTCGGTGGCATGGCCGTGATCGTCTCTTTGTACTCCCGGCATTGCGCGGGGGTGATCTGGTCCACGGGAGGATCACCGAAAAACCGGAGCATCATGTCATAGGCCCGCTCATACTCATCGACCGTTCGCACACTCCATCGCCGGGCTTTTAGCATTTCAGCTTTATAGCCCGCCAACATCGTTTTCAATGCTGGGCCTTTGTTCGCCTTGGGAAAAATTTCGCGAATGGTCGCCTCTGTGACCATTTCTTTCGCACCAGAGTAAAACAATCCTTCCGGCGGGCGATAATCGCCATCCAAGCGGGCTAATTCGTACCGCAGAAAATCAATACGGGCTTTTAAAATTTCACGCGATAAATGGGCTTCATCATCAGTATCGAGAGTGAGACCATTCTGAGCGATCAGTTCTTCCAAAATCGGTTTAGCATCATCGTGATTGAAATGTGTCAGGTTGCTCCAAGCATCCTTGAGATCACAAGAGGCTGCCGCCTTGTATTCAAGAAGTTCCTGGGGGGTCAGGGGGGTGGCTTTCGCTCTTGCAGATTCCGACTCCTGCAAAGCCTCTGAAATATAACCATCGATTAAATATTTGATTTGATCCGGCGTCAGTGACATGTTTCCATTCCGTAAGAGTTCATAGAGGGTCTGAATACGGCCAGCGACAGATCGAGCTAATGTCTTTGCCTTCCGCCGACTTCGAGTTTTAAGTGATCGACGGATTTCGGTCAACCCAATTTGATTTTGTAGATCGGTGGGGACACGCAATCGGAAGATGTATCCGAAAGATGTACTGATGATGAAACTTGGGCCTGTAAAACGCATTTGGCCGACCTCCATGTGTACAGTGAATGTGTACATGAAAGTCGGCCAAATTATTGTTTTTATAGCAATTAATTGAAATTACTATAAAATTTTATAAATGGTGGCGATGCAGGGACTTGAACCCCGGACACTGCGGATATGAGCCGCATGCTCTGACCAGCTGAGCTACATCGCCAGGAAAAAGCAGGCTAATAACAAGTCCTTTATCCGAAGTCAAGCCCAAAAATCATTTGGATGAGGCCACCGGCAAGGATCCGGAAATCTCCACCGCGAACTCCTGCAGTTCCACATCGGGCGGAAGATCACCGAAAACCACCAGGAAGGGAACTTCTTTGCCCGGAGCCACGTTGACATTGCTGTTGTTGGCGCCGCTACGGCTGCTCAGACGTTTTTGGATATCGGCCAGAGCCAGTGTCGCAAGTTCCTCGGAGGTCAACACATTGCCGCAATAGGCCTTGGCGGCTCGCTGGAATTGCCGGCCGTTGGCATAAACCCGGCCGGTTACCCGAATATAGCTGCGCGCACTGGCATACTCATTTTTCACACGTCCCTGGATGGCATAGAGCCGTCCGGCCTGCTGATTCTGGACCCAATCGCCTTGGAGGGTGGCTTCCACAGGAACGATGGCTTCCGGTGTCTGACTACCGAAAAATTCTCCGATGTAGGGGATCCCGGAAAGATCCGGCATCTTGATACCCGGAATTTTAATATCCGTATATTTGGGCAGCAGATAGCCCGCCGCCCCGAGCAGAACCAAAATGAATAAAAGCACCAAACTCTTGCTTGATTTCTTCTTAGCTTTCTTCGGCGGCGGCAACGGCTTGATCGGCTTGGGTTGAACTGGTGGCGCCGCCATTGTCTGTGTATCGGCAGACGCCATCTCATCCATGAGTTCCTGCGTCAAATCCCTCTCCGCCGGTTTTCCAGCCGGACCGACAGCACCGCCCCTTACCGGTTCAGACAATGTTTCCGCACCGATATCTTCGGCGGCAAGGTCAAGATCGACTTCCTCAACCGCCAGGTCATCGTCCATAATCTCAAAATCAAGATCACCTTCCAGATCTCCGGCGTCGGCCCCTTCCGGTCCACCGAGATTCAGGTCCAAACCCAAATCCTCGGATTCTGACGTATCGAAAAGGGCGGAGGCTTCCTTTGGCTCCTCATCGAGCATGTCGAACTCAAGATCCAGGTCTTCGCTTTCTTCGGTTGAAGGCTGAAGATCGAAATCCAGATCCAGGTCCTCCATATCTTCCTCGAGAACGTCTGGTGTATCAGTCGTGTCCTCCACATCGAGCATCTTTTCCAAATCGGACAGATCCAGCTCACCGCCCGTGCCAGTCGTTTCTTCTCCCGTCTCTTCGATATCGGGTGCGGGTTGCGCCACACTGTCCATGTCCAAGTCAAGATCCAGATCTTCGGATGCATCACCCACCGGCGGTTCGGCTTCGCCGTCGGCCGAATCCATCTCCAAGATTTTTTCGATATCATCCAGATCCAATTCGCGGGTGGCGTCCTCCAGTTCATCTTCGCCGCCGTCCAGGTCATCGAGGTCAATGTCCAGCTCAAGGCTGTCAGATGTCGCGTCCTCATCCGCTCCTGATGCCTCGTCCGCGCCTTCGAGCAACGCTTCCAGCTCGTCGACATCCAGTTCACGCGTTTCTTCGACAATAGCGCCGGGCGCGCCGACTTGATCGGTATCGTCTATTTCGAGAAGGAGTTCTTCGGCGCCCTCGCTCTCCCCTTCATCCAGATCCAGCTCCAGTTCGGGCTCCGGGATTTCCTCACCGCCACTGACCGCGTCCGCGTCTTCGCCGTCAAGGCTGGCCGTCAAATCAGAAAGATCCAACGCCGGCGGAGCATCTTCGAGGGCGCTCCCATCCAAGGCCTGATCAGTCTCGGGTTCTAAATCGAGTTCAAGTTCGGCGTCCAGCGCGCCGTCTCCCTCGGGCCCCTCTGCCGCTTGGGCCAGATCGGCGCCAAGCTCCGAAAAATCCAGTTCTTCCGTTTCCTCGATGACGACATCCTGGTCTTCGCCTTCGTCGAAAATGCCGTCGAGTCCAGGGGCCAGCTCAAGATCCAGTTCCTGATCCAGACCCGTGTCCGTATCAGGCGGCCGCTCGGCGGCATCGAGGAAATCGGCCGCATCCGGCACTTCGATATCCTCCGTTTCGTCGACAATCGGCTCATCGCCATCGTCCTCAAGCAAATCTTCCAGTTCGGGTGCCATATCCAACTCGATATCATCGACACCCGCATCATCCAGATCAAGATCCAACGCGTCAGCAGGCTCGCCGATACCGCCGGTGCTCTCTTCCACCGCGGCAATTTCATCGCCCAGTCCGGTATCCTCTTCCAGGAGGTTTTCGATATCCTCCAGATCAAGGTCCAATTCCTCGATGACGCTGTCTTCTTTCTCGATGTTTTCCACTTGCGGGACATCTGCCAGGGCTTCTCCCAGGTCGAGATCATCTGGCTCCGGCTGCGCTTCGGCCGTATCCGGTTCAACCGGATCCGCCTCTATCTCGAGCATTTTCTCGAGATCGGCCAGATTGAGTTCTTCGGTCTTAAAATCCTCGTCGGGTTGCGGTCGCCCAGGCGAATCGCTTTCCTCACTCAAAAGCTGGTCCAGTTCGTCGAGATTGATCTCATCGGTCACGAGCTCATCATCGTCGCCTTGATCGTCCTCAAGTTCGCTGTCGGCAAAAAACTTCAGCTCCGGAGGCCTATCCACCGGCGCCTCGGCTTCGTCGGTCGTTTCTTGCGCTGATCCTGCCATCGCTGCGCCAACAACGGCTCCGGTCGCTGCAAGAGCTGCCGCACCAAGACCCGTTCCGTCCTCAGCCGGCTCATCGATGACGTCAGACGGCTTTTCGGGAGGGAACGCTACCCAAATATTCTGACACAGGGAGCAGCGAACCTTTGACCCGGTTGCTTTCAGCAACGTTTCATCCAGTTTAAAACTGGTACTGCATTTCTGGCAGGTAAGAATCATGACACACCCCAAAGGTTATAATTTCAGGTGATAGACTTCCGGCAGGTTTCGATAAAACTCGGCATAATCGAGCCCGTAACCGACGAGGAACCCTTTCTCGACCGTGTGGCAAGCGTAATCCACTGTCACATCGGTTTCCCGTCTTTCCCGTTTGTCAATCAGGGTACAAATACGCACGGAAGCCGCCCCGGCGGAATGGAAATGTTCCACCAGATGGGACAGCGTCCGTCCGGTATCGACAATGTCTTCAACGATCAAGACGTCTTTGTTCTTGATATCGATATCCACGTCTTTGGACAGTTTGATCCGGCCCGAAGAAGAGGTACTGTCGCCATAGCTCGAGACGCACATGAAATCGACTTTCACGGGTATGGATAGCTGGCGGATCAAATCGGACAGAAAGATGAACGCACCTTTCAATATGCCAATTAGAATCAATTCGCGGTCCTTGTAATCAATGGAAATAGACTGGGCGACATGGCTGACTTGGGCGTCGATATCTTCTTTGGTCAGTACCGGAATAAATTCAGACATAGTATTTTTGCTTAAAAACTGAAGGTTTACTTCATTAAAGGTATTAAAATATATCGGAGTTGTCAATGAATTTGATTGGTTACAGCCCTGTTGCCGCCAATCTTTCAAACAGCTGCTGTTGCTCCTCCGACAATTGCTTCGGCAGCACCACATGAATCACGACGAACAGGTCACCCCGCCCAGCGTCCCGCATCTGGGGAAGGCCCTGGCCGGCCAGGCGCAACCGGGTACCGTGCCGCGTTCCGGGCGGAATCTTCACGTTCACGGACTTGCCTTCCAGCGTCGGGATCTCCAGCGTACTCCCCAACACCGCTTCCGTAAGCTTGACATCCCGGTAAACGAGCACATCGTGACCATCCGGTTTAAACCGGCTGTCCGGTTTCACTTTGGAACGGATATACAAATCCCCTGAAGGGCCACCCATGGGACTGGCGGCGCCTTTGCCGGCCAGACGCAGCTTTTTACCGGTAACCATACCCTTGGGAATCTTGACCGTCAGGCGCTCGGCCCGTCCTTCATGCTGAAAATCCAGCGTTTTGCTGGTGCCGGTGACAACCTCCTGCAACGTTAACGCCAGTTCATACTCCAAGTCGGAACCCCGGGCCGCCGCGTGCCCCCCCATGCCGAAATCAAAAGGAGACTCTCCACCGCCAAAAGAAAACCGCACCCCTCCGTGCTTACCGGTCTTGAAGCCACCGCCGCCGAAACCAAATTCGCGAAAAATGTTGCCAAAATCAAAGTTGCGGAAAATATCTTCCTGTGAATACTGCTGACGAAACCCTTCGGAACCAAAGCGATCGTACTGACGGCGTTTATCCGTGTCGCTCAGAACCGCATAGGCTTCACTTATCTTCTTGAATTGCTCCTCCGCCTTCGGGTCTCCTTTGGCATGATCAGGATGATATTTCATGGCCATGCGGCGATAGGCTTTCTTGATTTCTTCATCGGAAGCGCTTTTGGTTACACCCAAAACCGCGTAGTAATCCGTACCTGCCATATGTATCCTTCCTCTCTCCACTGGTAACTTGGAGAGTTTGTGTTCATTTGTCCTTGAATCCGGGCCCACCGCCCCCGGTCCGCCCCATCGGGGCGACACCGAACCGGCATCTTGAGGCCTGAGCACTTAAAAAAGCAAATTTGATATTATCGCCATACAAACTTATAAGTCTTTAAAATAAATCGATATTTAACACATGTCAACACCATATGATATGGAGAGGCATCATGATGACCGGTCTCTGAGCCAACGGCGGCCCCCTTCAAGACAAAGCCCGCAGGGTCACCATCAGGGCGGTCATGGCAGCCGGCGTAATCCCCTGGACCCGGGAGGCCTGACCCAGAGTTGCCGGCCGGATCGTGGAAAGTTTTTCTTTGAGTTCGTTGGACAACCCATGCACCTGTCGAAAGTCGAAATTGTCGGGAATGCGCACCTTCTCCATATCCTTGAGTTTTTTAGCCTCTTGCAGCTGGCGTTTGATATAGCCTTCGTATTTGACTTCGATCTCCACCTGGCGGGTGACCGCCGACCGGAGGGATTTGGGTGGCGGGGCCAGAGTGCCGACGGCATCGTAAGTCAATTCAGCCCGCTTCAACAGTTGATCCATGGCCACACCGCTGGCCAGGGGGCGGGTCCCCTGTTTTTCAAGGTAGGCGTTGACATCGGGATGTGGCTTGATCACGGTTTTTTTCAATCGCTGGGTTTCCGCCTGAATCGCCTGGCGGCGCTCCACCAGGTCCTTCACTGTATCATCGCCGATCAAACCCAGCTCGTGACCGATTTCCATCAATCGCAGATCCGCGTTGTCCTCTCGCAGAATCAGGCGATATTCGGCCCGCGAGGTAAACATGCGGTAGGGTTCCCGGGTGCCGCGTGTCACCAGGTCATCGATCATGACAGCCATATAGGCTTGGGAACGATCTAAAAGAAACGGTGGGCGTCCTTGAAGACGGCAGGCAGCGTTGATGCCGGCCCACAACCCCTGGCCGGCAGCTTCTTCGTAACCGGACGTACCGTTAATCTGCCCGGCCAGATATAATCCGGCGATCCGTTTGGTTTCCAGGGTCGGCTGGAGTTGTACCGGGTTGACGTAATCATATTCGATGGCATAGGCCGGCCGCATGATTTCAGCCTCTTCCAGGCCGTCGACCGAATGGACGAATGCCAGTTGGATCTCAACCGGCAGACTGTTGCCCAGGCCGCTGGCGTATATTTCCTCGGTATCCAGGCCTTCGGGTTCGAGAATGATCTGATGCCGGTCCTTGTCCGGAAACCGAACGATCTTGTCTTCGAAAGAAGGGCAATAGCGGGCCGGCGTCCCCTTGATGACACCGCTGTAAAGCGCCGAAAGGCCCAGGTTCCGGCGAACTACATCGTGGGCCCGCAGCGTCGTATAGCCGATGTAGCTGGATTGTTGGGGCAATGGGATGCGCTCGGTGAAAAACGAAAACGGCCTCGGATCCGGCTGGAGTTCCTGGCATTCAAAACGTGAGAAGTCAATGGTCGCCCGGTGGAGGCGCGGCGGCGTGCCGGTTTTCATGCGCCCCATGGCAAAGCCCAATTCACGAAAATTTTCGGCCAGCGCGTAACTGGCGAATTCGCCGGCCCGCCCTGCCTTGATGGCCCGATCGCCAATGTGAACAAGCCCGCTGAGAAACGTTCCGGTGGCCACAATCACCGCCCGGCAGCCATATCCGAACCCCGTGTGGTCGATAACGCCTGCAATCCGGCCGTCTTCCACGACCAGGCGCTCGATCAGAGCCTGTTTGAGATCCAGGCGGGGAGTCTTCTCCAGAACTTTTTTCATGGCGGTATGGTAGCGGGCCTTGTCGTTCTGGGTCCGCGTCGAATGCACTGCCGGGCCTTTTTTGGTATTCAGGGTGCGGTATTGGATCGCCGTCTGGTCGGTGATCCGGGCCATCTGGCCGCCAAGCGCGTCGATTTCCTTGACCAGCTGGCCTTTGGCCATGCCGCCGATGGACGGACTGCAGGGCATGGCCGCCACTTTGTCCAGGTCGATAACCACCAGGAGAACGGTGCAGCCCATGCGCGCCGCGGCCAGGGCGGCTTCACAGCCGGCATGCCCGGCACCGATAACAATGATGTCGTAGGTACGAAAATAGGATGTCATGCGTAATCCCATTCCTGCCGATGTTTTGGTTTTGATTTTCACAGCCCCGCAGGTTATGAAGCGATACCGGCGGCTCTGCGGGCCGGGCATAAAAGCAGCGCGGCCGGATGATGACCGTGATATAGTATCGCCCCACCGGCAAGGTCAAGAACAGGCAGGCAACAATGGCAAAACCCTATCGTGACCTCAACACCTACTTCAGGGAACGTTTCGGCCATCGGGTCCACAAACTGACTGTGGATGCCGGCCTGAGCTGTCCCAACCGGGATGGGACCTTGTCGACGACCGGATGTATCTACTGCAATGCCACGGGTTCCGGCACCGGGGCGTTTGCCAGGGGGTTATCCATACGGGAGCAGCTTGAACAGAGCAAGATCCCCGTGGCAAAACGGTTCAAGGCCCGCCGGTTTATCGCCTATTTCCAATCCTACAGCAACACCTATGCCCCGGTTGAAACTTTGGGCCGCCTGTATGATGAAGCCCTGTCGGTCGAGGATGTGGTCGGTTTGTCCATCGGCACACGGCCCGACTGCATAGACGACGCCAAACTGGACCTCTTGGCGCGTTATGCCCGCCGTTGTCTGGTCTGGGTGGAATACGGCCTGCAATCCGCCTGTGACCGCACCTTGCGCCGCATCAATCGCGGCCACGACGTGGCCTGTTTCACCGACGCCCTGACGCGCACCCGCCAGCGGGGCCTGCCGGTCTGTGCCCATGTCATCCTGGGCCTGCCCGGCGAAACCCGTCAGGACATGCTGACCACCGCACGATTCCTGGCCGATCACGAGATCGATGGGGTTAAACTCCATCTGTTGTATGTGGTGCGGGGGACCCCGATGGAAGCCCTTTACCGGCAAGGCCGGTACACATGTCTGGAGCAACAGACCTACGCCGAGTTGGTGTGTGATTTTATCGAGCGTCTGCCCCCCCAGACCGTTATCCAACGTGTGACGGGCGATCCCCACCCGGACGAGCTCGTGGCCCCAGCCTGGGCCATGCAAAAGCGCGCTACTCTTGACTTGATTCAAGCGATTTTCCGGCAGCGCAACAGCCGGCAGGGCTGCTACTTCACATCGCCTACACCACCGACCGACACGCAATTGGATACAGGGCCCCCTGCCGAATGACCGCAGGCGAAGCCTCCCCCGGCGGTTCTCTTGTGGGATCGGGTCGAATCGGGTATACAAACGGCAATCGTGGCGAAACAGCATCAATTGGATCGACGCCTATGCAACCGTCCCCGCTCAACACCCATCATCAAAAGGAAGTTTTTGATCTCTCGTTCAAAGTCTTCCATGAATTGATGGCGCGCAAAGTGAACCACATCCTATTGGTGTCCAGCCCCTACGATGCGTTCATCATGGAGGAAGAAGGGCGCCTGGCCCAGCGCATCATCCAGGAATATCGCGGCCTCAATCTGTCTCGCCCGCCCCACCTCACCTGGGTGTCGACCGCCCGGGAAGCCCTTCAGGAGCTGGATCGCAAGCCCTTTGACATGGTGATCACCATGCCGCGCATCGGCGATTTGCCAGCCCATGAACTCGGTCGCCGTATAAAAACCGAACACAGGCGGATTCCTGTCTTTCTCCTGACCCCCGACCCCAATTGGATGCGTCTGCCGGCCCAATGCTTTGACGCGGATTGTATCGATCGGGTGTTCATTTGGAGCGGCAACGCCGATCTGCTGCTGGCCATTATCAAAAGTGTCGAAGATGCCATGAACGTGGCCTACGATACCGAACGCGCCCGGGTGCGCGTCGTCATCATGGTGGAAGACTCCCCTCTCTACATTTCATCTTTGCTGCCCCTGCTCTACAAGGAAATCGTATCGCAGACCCAGGCGGTCATGGAAGAATCCCTCAACGAGGAGCACCGTTTTTTCAGGATGCGGGCCCGGCCCAAAATTCTGATTGCCAGCTCCTATGAAAAAGCCCTGGAGCTCTACCGCATCTTTCATCCCTATATCCTGGGGGTCCTTTCGGATGTCCGTTTCCCGCGCAAGGGGCAGCTAGACCCGGATGCCGGGTACAGCCTGCTGAAATTGATGAAAAGCGAAACCCCGGATGTCCCCCTGCTCAATTTCAGCTCGGAAGAGTCCAACCGGGAGCGGGCTTCAACGATCCCGGCGGTCTTTCTGAACAAGAACTCGCCTATCCTGCATGAGGAAATCAGGCGATTCTTTCAGGAGCATCTGGGCTTTGGCAATTTCGTATTCCGCCTGCCGGATGGCCGCGAAGTCGGACGGGCCGCCAACCTCCGGCAGTTGGAAGCCATTCTGCCGGATATTCCCCAGGAGTCGATTCTCTACCATGCCAAGCGCAACCATTTTTCCGGCTGGCTCATGGCCCGTTCGGAAATCCTCATGGCTTATCGTCTGCGCCCGGTCAAGGTATCGGATTTTTCCAATACCGAAGAACTGAAGCAATACCTGGTGGATTGTCTCAAGGAACGGCGGCGGGGAAGACAGCGGGGGGTGGTGACCGATTTTGCCCCCGATTCCTATGATCCGGAGGCCGATTTCGTTAAAATCGGCAAGGGATCCCTGGGGGGCAAGGCCCGGGGGCTGGCTTTCATGGCCAGCCAGATCCGCACCCTGGTTCATCTCGACGAACGCTACCCCCATGTGGCCATCGATGTCCCCAAAACAATGGTGGTTTCCACCGAGGGTTTCGATGCCTTCGTTGAGCAAAACAACCTGCAGGACATGGCCTCCTGTGATCGGGAAGATGCGGATGTGATCGACACCTTCCTCCGGAGCCATTTGCCCGACAATATCGAGGCGGCCATCGGCCTCTTTCTCGAACAAACCCGCTATCCCCTGGCAGTGAGGTCATCGAGCCTCCTGGAGGATGCCCAGCACCAGCCCTTCGCAGGCCTATACAACACGTTGATCCTGCCCAACTGCCACCCCGACAACGGCGTTCGGCGCCGGCAGATAGTGCGCGCCATCAAATGCGTATACGCCTCGACCTATCTGAAGCGCGCCCGCACCTATGCCCGCAGTACGGGGCACCGCCTCGAACAGGAAAAAATGGCCATCCTGGTCCAGAAGCTGACCGGTACCGAACACCAGGGCCTGTTCTATCCGGCGATTACCGGACAAGCCAGTTCGTTTAACTTCTATCCGGTTTCGCGCATGAAAGCCGAGGAAGGTATTGCCCTGATCAGCCTTGGTTTCAGTGCGTCGGACGAGATCAAACGGCGTTCCTTGCGGTTCTGCCCGGCCCACCCCCAATTGCTGCCCCAGTTTTCCACCGTAGGCGATATTCTCAAAAATGCCCAACGGTTCTTCTACGCCATCGACATGCAGGCGGCTCGTAAGCAGGTGGATGCGGATATCCGCGCGGTCATCGTGCAGAAAGACATTGACGACTGCCGGAACCACCCGGCAATTGCCGCCATGTGCAGCACTTACCTACCCGAGGAAAACCGCATTCGGGACTCCCTGTCGCGCCAGGGTTATCCGGTTCTCACCTTTGCCCCCATTCTCAAACACCGCCTGTTTCCGCTGGCGGAAATCCTATCGGACCTTCTCCGGGTTTGCCAGGACGGCATGGGGGGGCCGGTCGAAATCGAATTCGGCCTCAGCCTGGCTGACAATACGGACAGCATCGGCGAATTCCATCTGCTGCAGATCCGCCCCATGCCGCAGTTCGACCAGTTGGTCAGCACCACCATACCCGAAGACCAGAAACAAGCGGCCATCTGCCATTCCCGTATGGCGCTGGGCAACGGCCACTACCGCGATATGGCCGACATCGTTCTGGTGGATCCGGAGGCCTTTGACCCCGCCCGTACGGTGGATATTGCCGCCGAAATCGGCCGACTGAACAGCGAACTATTACAGCAGGAGAAACGTTATCTATTGATCGGCCCCGGCCGATGGGGATCCGCCGACCGCTGGCTGGGGATCCCGGTCACCTGGAAGGATATTTCGGGCGTGGGCGCCATCATTGAAACATCGCATCCGGACTTGCAGGCCGACCCCTCCCAGGGGTCTCATTTTTTTCAAAACCTGACATCGTCCGGCATCTGCTACCTTACGCTGCAGAATGACACGCACGGGTTTCTGCGGTGGGACTGGCTGGAAGCGCACCCACCCCTGACCCGCACGACCTATCTGCGTCACATCCGCCTGCCCCGCCCATTGGTTCTCTATGTGGACGGCAAATCGTCGGAGGCTTATATCCTGGACCCGGCGACACCGCCAGCTGTCCCCAACGGTTGAGAGTGCTCCCCCGTGAGCGCTTAAGGAAAGGGCCAACGATCAATGCACGCCTGCGGATCCCCACGGTTTTCACGTCTGGCCGTCGTCCTTCTCGCGGTAATGGCCGCGGCCCTGCTTTACGGAATCTTCCGCGTGGCGCTTCACCAAACGGTCAGCCGTCACCTGCAGGCATCCATCCGGAACATTCCCGGATGCACGGGCCTTCGTTACGATCGGCTCGTCCTGTCGCATTTTTCACTGGAATGCCGAATCCACAGGGCAGCCCTTCTTTTTGACGATCCGAGGGACGCCGTCCCGTTCGAGCAGATTCACATCCGCCGATTCCGTCCGGGCAAACCGTTGCCCCGTCAGTTCGATGTGCTGATGGAAGGTTTTCGCCTTGCATCTTCCCACCCGTTGGCGACGCCGCTGCGACCCTATCTGCAGGGTGTCGTCAACCACAGGCTGCAGGGAAATGTGCAAATAGGATGGCATCGCCAGAGTGGAAGTACAGCGGCATGGTCCCTGGGGCTGTCCGCACAAATCGCCGACCTCGGCGACGTGCAACTGGCCTTCCGGCTTGACAAGGTCAATGCGAACGGGGTCGCCCTGGCTTTGAACAACCCATTGAACTGGCTGATGGTTCTGCCCGGCGTTGAACTGGTCGGGGGACGTTGTCTTTACAAAGATCAGGGGCTATTCAACCGCATTCTGACGAATCAGGCCGATATACAGGGGCGCCGGCCGGAGCAAATTCGCGCGGCCATGCGGGATGATCTGCAGCGGCGTTTGGACACCGAAAAAAACCCGGGAGTTCAGGCGGTCTGGCGCTCTCTGATGCTGTTTTGCCAGGATCCCGGGCGCATCATCATTTCGATCCGGCCGCCCAACCCGATCCCCCTGGGGCAATTGTTGTGGTTACGCCAGCCGCGGGACTTTATCCAGCGGCTGGCCGTTGAAAGTATGGTTGAATAAGTTGAGTGGCATGGGGACCTGATCACGTCAGCAGGCATGCAAGCCTTCGCCCGCCAACCAGCGGTCTCAAACGCTTTCGTTATAGGCGCCGGTAAGGCAGGAAGCCACCTTACCATTGTCGGGGGACCTATTCCCAGTCCACCCCGGCGCGTTTCAGGTAGGCGCGGGCATCTTCATTTCCCAGGAAGCCGGCCTCCATGAAATCCTTCATGGCCAGCTCTTCATCACCGGCTAAAAGATATACCCGGGCCCGCCCATAAAAATAGGCACCGTTCGTGGGCATCCGTTCGATGGCCCGGGAAATGGCGTCGATGGCGGCATCAAAACGGCCCAGCTCGCCATAGGCCACGCCTTTTTGGAAATGCGCTTCAGAAAGGCCGGGGGCCAGCGCCAACGCCTTTTGGTAACATCGCACGGCTCCCTTGTAGTTGCCGTACGCAGAGAGGAGGCCACCCCGGTCCATCCAGTAAGCCGGCGTGTCCCGGACGTCGGGAGCCGGCGCCGTCGTCTCCTCTGGTACAGCAACCGTTTCGGCCGTTGCGTCCGCTGTGGCCGAGGGGGCCACGCCTTGAGGAGCAGTCCCGGCGGCCGAAAGACGCGTGAAGAGTTCCGCCACCTGTTGCACATCACGCACGTTGACGCGGGTGCGGGTGGTCAGTTCCCCGCCCTGCATATCGGCCTGCACGGTCAGGTGCCCGATGTCGGCTGGAATATTCAGCGCCGGCCCGGAATCCGGCATCAGTGCCTGAATGCCACGCAGGTAGGCGCCCAAATCCATTGAAAACGTCGCCAACGGTCCTTGGGCCGGCGTGGCCTGCAAGCCCTCCGCCTGGGCAATCATCCTGGCGATGGCGGCATCACTGGAGGCAACCAGGATCAGCCCTTTAACCGCGGTCATACGGGTCTGGTAATCCTGAAGGCCGGCGTTCAGCGGCATCTGGCTGCCGGCCGGGCGCATGGCAGGAAAACGGGTTCGAACACCGATCACCTTATGCCCGGCCACACGGCTGTCCGGTGTGCGCTCATACAGTGCGTCTATGGGATGGCCGGTCTGCCCCTCCCAAAGGGCCGCCATCCGGCGGTTGTAGTTTTCGAACCAGGGCAGGTAAACATTGGCCAGATATTCTTCGCCGTTCACCGCGTCATGCAGGGCATACATCATCTCGAAGGTCATGCCATTCTGATCAAAGGCCATGCCGCCTGCCATTTCACCGGTCACGCCCTTGGCAATCCCGGCCAGTTCGTCGAAATCGAACCCCATTTTGCTGTACATCTGACCGAAACTGGCCCCCAGCATTTGCAGGACACCCGGTACGTTGTAAGCGCGTGAACGAAATTGCATGGGATAATTCGGTTGGTAGCCGGCAAGACGGCCATCTCGTTTTTGATCCGTCAGCAAACCGGCCAGATAGGATTCCGGCAGCCCCTTTACATCCAACAGCAACTGCAGCGCTTCAGGATCCGCATCCAGGCCCACACGCAGGGTCTGAACCTGCTCCAGCGTCTTCATGAAATCATGAACCGTGCGCTGCATGTCCTCGGGCGTAAACGGTGCCTGTGAGTTTCCGGCTCCGGCATTGGCCGCCATGCCCTGAAGGGCAGCTTTGATTTGGGGCTCGGCTTGGCGCAGCATATCGTGTGCGGCCACTTCCACGGTGATGGCGGCTTCCAGCGGCCGGTTGGCTTCCTGAACAAAAAAATCGCATTGCGCGGCGGACAATGTCGTTTCCGGAGAGGGCGGGAACCCCATAACATAATAATTGTCCCCGGCAATGGCACCGTAAGCCCCCTGGAAGTTCGCATTGGGCCTGCGGAAAGGGACGAAAACCTGCCACGCCGTCGCTTGTCCGTCGTATGTCATGCCGGCCACCAGGGATCGGGCCGGATCGATCCAATCGGTCCCCTGGAGCATCCCCTTGATCATACCGGTCTGTGAAGTCACGGCGGTACCCTCACCAGAGGACGTCAGGGATTCCAGATCCTGCAGCAACTGATCGATATCGTGAATCTTGACCAGCAATACAGGGCGGTCTACCGGTGATGCCCAGCCTGGAATCGGGAGCATCCCGCCCATTATTAAACCTGCCATAACCCACCAGACGGTCGTTAATCGAAGGCATCGCTTGATCAGCATGAAGAGCACTCTCCCTGTGGAATTTAAGTGACAACCGAGCCACAGTTGCGGCATACGCGGGGCGGCGATCCGCCCCTTTAAAATTTTACGCATCGTATATATCATATAAAAAAAGCGACGCAAACCAACTGGCCCGCATGTGAAGACTTGATCAATGCGCTGGAATTCTTTATCAAGAAGAGCCCTGATCGCCGGGGCTAACCCATACGACCGCTCAAAACCGGAAAGGCAGTATCTCCATGGCCGTTGAAAACGATATTGTACTCATCTATCACGAAGACCAGCCGGTTCTGTTCGCACGGATCGAAGAAATCCTGCCGGATGCCAAACCCGACTGGTACCATGTCCAGCTGCTTATGCTCCAGGTGCCGACCCAGTTGGTGACATGGATCCTGAGGGACATCTACATCGATGGCGAGGAGTTCACCATGAACGGACAGCGCATGCGCCTGGAAAAAGTCATCTCCCCGGTTGCAGAGGCGCCGCCGTCGGACGAACCCGCTACGCTGCCAAAGGAGCGATCGGACAACGGCAAAATCATCTCGCTGAAGGATTTGAAGAAAAACCGGTAATGCCAGGATCTCAGCGTGCGGCGCCATGCCTGCAAAGCGTCAACACCGAAGCCACAGTGGTACCGGAATGGGCGAAATGGTTGATCCGGCCAGCTCTAGTGCAAAATGATGGGACTTTTCCCCGAATTCGATATGGCCCCAGCCAAACCTTTGAAAACAATTCTGTCCGCTTCCCGACGCACCGACATTCCGGCCTTCTACATGGAATGGTTCATGGCGGGCATTCAAAAGGGTTTTTTTGATGTGATCAACCCCTATAACCAGTATCGCCGCCGGGTACCGGCGCACCCGCATGAAGTTCACAGCATTGTTTTCTGGTCAAAAAATTTCGGCCCCTTTCTGCAGGGGCATTACGATCGTCAACTGGTTCAAAAGGGTTACCGCCTGTTCTTCAATTTTACCATCAATGCGCCGTCCCCCGAACTGGAACCGCATGTACCACCTCTGGCAGAACGCCTTCGCCAGGCCAAAGAGCTGGCGCGACGCTTCCATCCAACCGCCATCGTCTGGCGCTATGATCCCATCTGTTTTTTCCGCCGGGGTAAAAATCTCGTCAGCCCAAATCATATCGAGGCCATGGACGACATCGCCGAGGCACTGGCCGCCGCCGGCATCCGTCGTTGCGTCACCAGTTTCGTAGACCTGTATGGGAAGGTTAAACGCCGTATGGCGTCGCATGGGGTGAATCTGGTGGATCCGCCGATTGCCCTCAAATGCGACACCCTGATGCAAATGGCGGCTCACTTACACCCGCGGGGTATGGCCCTGGGGGCCTGTTGTGAAAAAGACATTTTGGACAAGCTTCCCACGGACGCCGGCATCGGTGCCGGCGATTGTATCCCCGGTGATATCCTGGCTCGATTATACGGCAATGATTTTACACTGCAAAAAGACCCGGGCCAGCGCCGTAAAGCCGGCTGCACCTGTAATATCGCTGCGGATATCGGTTCGTATCGGCAACAGCCCTGCTACCACAACTGTTTGTTTTGTTATGCCAATCCCCGGGAACCGGGCAAAAGAAACGCTTAGGGAAAACAGGTTTTATGCAAATTGGAACTGTAAAACTGGCCAACAATATCGTATTCGCCCCACTGGCCGGCATATCCAATCTCCCCCTGCGCCTGCTGGCCAAAGAAGCCGGCTGCGGCCTGGTGTGCTCGGAAATGGTCAGCGCCAATGGACTGGTGTACGGATCGAAAAAAACCGCGCAGCTGATGGACACCGTTCCTGAAGAATACCCGCTTTCGGTTCAGCTTTTCGGCACGGATCCGGATATAACGGCCAGCGCCGCCCAGCAGGCTGTAAGGGCCGGTGCCGCCATCATCGACATCAATTTCGGCTGTGCCGTTAAAAAAATCGTCAAAACAGGCTCCGGCGTCGCCTTGATGCGTACGCCGGACAAAGCGGAAGCCCTGCTGAAAGCCGTGCGGAAGGCTGTCGCGGTTCCGTTGACCATCAAAATACGCAGCGGCTGGGATGCCTCCGGACGGCAGGCCCTTGATATTGCCCATATGGCTGAGGCTTGCGGCATTGACGCCCTGACCATTCATCCGCGCAGCGCGGCCCAGGGATTTCGGGGAAAATCGGACTGGTCGCTGATCGGTGCCGTCAAGCGCGCTTTGAAGATTCCCGTAATCGGCAACGGCGATATTGTCGCTGCGGAAGACGCCCTGCGTATGCTGTCGCAAACCGGATGTGACGGGGTCATGGTTGGGCGGGCAGCCATCGGCAACCCGTTCATTTTTTCCGCCATTCTGGCCCTTCTGGACGGCCGGAAGCCTTCCAGCCCCAGCCTTGCACAGCATTTCAACGTCATGAAACGTTATGTCCGAGACTCGGTAAGATATATTGGGGAACGCCAGGCCTGTCGGATGATGCGCAGCCGTCTGGGATGGTTCGTGAAAGGGCTATACGGCAGCAGCCAATTCCGTAAATCAATCACCCAGGTCAGCACACGGGCGGAAGCCCTGGCCGCCATCGAAGGTTATGAAAAAATGCTGAATTCTAAAGCGTTCTCTCCCGAAGAATGGAGATCTTCGGAGCGGGCGTGAAATCGGCTCATCTTTCCGGGAGGACCAGGCTGTAGTCCTGCAGACGGGACCCTTCGATCAAATTCGCCTCGGAGCGATCGGAATAGACGTGGGTGATCTGCAGGCGCCCCACCCGCTCCCCCGTCAGGAAAAACTGCTGGTTGTTGAGGCCCTCAATAATCTGACTGTTATAGACCGTCAGGATATTACCGGGTTTAAGGCCTGAATTCGATCCGGCCGACAGGGTAATACGGGCACCGTCGATACCGGTGACATAACCCCGCCAGGGCTGGTCATCAAGAACATCACAAACCAGCTCGCTTATCTCCGCGGCAATGGCACCCAACGCAATCTGCACGGTCACCATATCTTCCTCACGCAGCCGGCCGTCACTGCCGGGCGCCAATTCGGCCACCTCCTCCTGGTGCACCAGCGTTTTATCAAGCAGCTTGGTGCCGGTTTCGGCATCGTAAACCGCCACCTGGATCGCCACCCGCAGAGCTCCTTCGGGTGATTTGTACCAAAGGACCCCCTCAATCTGATTGGAAAGACGGATATCGATCACGGTGCCGGTCACCACTGCGTTGATGCCCTTGAAGCGCGCCAGGGTGGTCAGCTCGAAGCTGTTCAACCGCCCGAACTGATCGCGGGACAGCTGGGTCAGGGTGTCCGGAAAACCCGCATCCCCCCTATGGAGCAAATGGACGCGCGGGCTGCACTCATCCAGGAAGGCCGGCCACAATCGTTCTTCGAAAAACGCCTTGAGCTCCGGATTGACCGTTGCCGCCCGACTGATAAATCCCAAAAAGGCCACCTGATTTTTCAGTTTGCGTCTGGATAATTTGACCTCTTCGAGCTCTACCGGCGAAGCGGCCCCGTCTGCGAGGACCTCACGGCTTTCCGTGACGCTGGCCAAAGATTCGGATGGCGCCCCGACCGTCCGTCCTTCTGATGGGGATTCGACGGCATCTTTCAACGTCGGCACGCCGTCTTCAGGAGTTGCCGCCGCAATCGGAGCCACATCCTCCTGGAGCAGCGGTTCCGACGTATCGCCCTCTAGGGCGGTATCGGCATCGGCAACGTCCGATCTATCCGTCAGATCTTCCTCCTGAATAGGAGCGGCCTCTGAGGGGCCACTGGTTTCCGGCACAGTACCGGTGTCGGGCATTTTCTGGGACTCGGCCCCAGAGACCGCGTGGGGCGATGCCGTTTTGCTCTCGGAAATAGCGGCTGTCCCGGCGACGTCTTCTCCTTCGTCGACAGAAGCCTGTGGTTCACCTTTTTTAACAGGCGGTTCCTCCGTAGCCGTTGCCGATGCCACCATTTCCGGTGAAGGCGGTGAGGGCTCCGTATCCGATGGCGCCGCCTCCTCCCGCCCCCCAGCGTCTCCGGAACCATAGGGTTCGGCATCCGCTTGGCCTTCCCCATTTACAGATTCGACTGAGGGGCTGGCCGGAGCCCCCTCAACCGTGGCAATTGATGGTTCGACGACGGTCTGGGCATCCTCAACGATTTCCGGGGACGGAAGCGCCCCTGATTCTGCGCTGGTATCCGTGTCAGAAGGTAGCGGTAAAGCTTCATCCGCGACAGTGGCAGCATCGTCGCTCTTCATCGAGGCTGACTCATCGTTGATGTTATCGGTTGCGTCGCTTTCCACAGCAGGTTCGGGGGCCAAAGCCTCTGGTGACTCCGGATCGGAGGACACCGGACGATGCGCTTCCTGACCCACAGCAGCCGTGATTATCTCCGCGTCTTCATCCCCATCGGATTTGAATAAAAAATAGGTGCCGGCGACAGGAATGTATAGTGTTTTCAGAACGTCATGCACGACATAAACCGGTGCCTTCATGACAGCGGCAATACCGGCATTCGAGGCCACACTGCCCGCGTAAGATCCGGTTTCGTTCTCGCGGGCCGGCTCTTCGGCCGCGGCGCGGCGATAGGGAATGATGGCATCGACCAAACCGGCGTCGACCGCGTTAAAATTAAAGGTTTCCTGCCCCTCAGCGATCATTTCACAGGCATTGATCGGTTGTCCGTCGTCGCCAGCCAATTCGGTCGCCGTGCTGCGTTCCGGGTAGCGCGTGCCCCCCTGGGGCTGATAGAACACTTCCATGGTCCTGAAATGCAGGTAATACGGATGGCGCTCGCCATGGATCCGGTCCGCATAACTGTCGCAGCTTTTCTCACCAAGCGCGCCCGCCATGCCGGGATCCCCGAAATACCAGCTTTTAAAATCCTTTTCGTCACTGAGGTTGAAAAAACAACCCGACGTGGCCAGCACCAATCCGATTGCCACCAACCACGCCACATAACGTTTGCCGAAACGGTTGATCATAAGTCTCTGTTCCCCGATGCCGGTCGATCCTCCCGAGCCGCATCCCGCAGCATTCTATACATATGGCATTCTCGATTGAAATTCGGGGTAGTTCTATACTGATTGCCGATAAATTTCAATTCTTTTGATTTGCCCGTAAAGCATGGGGCAGGGACTTCGCTTTAGAGGAATCGCCCTTGACAGGTAGACGGGGTTCGTGGTTTAGGTCCTATGCTCACCAACGCTCCGCAGGGGAAGGATAAACGGAATGGCCTCCATCGACGAACAAATTCTGCGCACCGCCAAGGAAGTGGTTGTCAAATTTATTGAGGCCGGGCGTGTCTCACCGGCCGGGTTCCCGGAAACATTCCGGACAATCTACCGCACCATCGATCAAACCGTGCGACCGACTCCTCCGGCCGATTCCGCTGATTCAACCGACGGATCGACTTCCTGACGTAGACATCAAGAAGCCTGATAACCCCTAAAAAAAAACGGCGATGCAGGGCGCAAGCACAAAGGCTTGGCGTGCATCGCCGGTCATCGTCGTTTTCATCAAAAACCGCCCGTCGGGCCGTGATCAGCACAACCCGACGGGTTTACAAGGTTAGGTTAACACCCTTTCAGGCATTAGTCGCACAGTTCGAACAGGGCCGCGGCTCCCATACCGCCCCCGATACACATGGACTCCACACCGTACTTCACGCCGCGATCCTTCATGTTGCGCAGCAGGGTGGCGCAAAGTTTGGCACCGGTGCACCCCAGCGGGTGGCCCAGAGCAATGGCGCCACCGTTGACGTTGATCTTGTCCATGTCATTTTCCAGGCCGATCTGACGAATGCAGTAAATCGCCTGGGACGCAAAGGCCTCGTTGATCTCGAAAAGACCGATGTCATTTTTGTCCATGCCGGCAAGTTTCAGCAGCTTGGGAATGGCATAGGCCGGTCCCACACCCATCTCATCAGGGCGGCAGCCCACTGTGGTGTAGTATTTCAGCTTGGCCACCGGTTTCACGCCGAGTTCTTTGACCTTATCCTCGCTCATGATGACCGACACCGCCGCGCCGTCGGTGGTCTGGGAGGAATTCCCGGCCGTAACGGAGCCGTTTACGGCAAATACCGGCCGCAGTTTGGCCAGGCCTTCTTTGGTTGTGGTGGGACGGACACCGTCATCGAAATCCTGCAGAAAGGTTTCTTTCTGATAGGTTCCCTTGTCGGTCAGGACGTATTTAGCCGCCGGCGTCGGTACGATTTCGGTATAGGCTCCACTTGTCTGGGCTTCGGTCGCCTTCATCTGAGAATTGTAGGCGAATTCGTCCTGCTCTTCGCGGGAGACATCGTAGCGGTTGGCCACATTCTCAGCCGTGATCCCCATGGAGGTATACAGGTCGGCCTGCTCGCGGGTGTATTCAGGGTGAGGGCGCGGAATATTGCCCCCCATGGGAACGTAGGTCATGGATTCCACGCCGCCCCCGATGGTGATGTCGGACCAGCCGGCCATGACACGCAGGGAGGCCAGGGCAATGGCTTCCAGGCCGGAGGAGCAGAAGCGGTTGACCGTGGCCCCGGAGACCGTCACCGGGAAACCGGCGATCTGGCCGGCAATACGACCGATGTTCAATCCCTGTTCCGCCTCGGGAAAAGAACAGCCGATCATCAGGTCGTCCACCTGGCCGTATTCCAGATTGGCGGTCTTTTCGACCGCGGATTTCAGGATGAAGGACAACAGGTCCTCGGGTCGTGTATCTTTGAACGCCCCTTTGCCCCTTCGGCAACCGGGGGTTCGCACGGATGTTACGATATAGGCATCTCTCATGATTGATTCCTCCTTGGATGAAACGTCCGGGTTGCCGGATTAATTACGCAAAGGTTTGCCCGTTTTCAGCATGTGCTCGATGCGGGCCAGCGTTTTTTCTTGTTTCAGGAAATCGATGAAGGCCTCGCGTTCGAGATTGAGAATGACCTCTTCGTCGATTGCACTGTTGGTGCGGACATCCCCGCCGCCCACCACCGTGGCGATCCGCCGTGCCAGAAAAACGTCGTATTCCGAGACGTAACCGGCACTCTGCATGTTGAACAGTTCGCCGTTCACCATGCCTTCGGCCGCGGCACCGAGGACTTTCAATTTCTTCTTCGGCGGGGGCGCATAGCCGGCATCCGCCATGCGCAGGACCTCTTTCTTGGCTTCGCCAATGAGCAGGTCGCGGTTGAAGACGATGCGGTCCTGGGGTCCCAGGAATCCGGCGGCCCGCGCCTGGGCTGCGGACATGGAAACCTTGGCGGTTGCGATGTTCATGAACGTTGGGATGAAGAACTTGGCCAGATCGGCATCCTTGACATGCGGCGGAATGGAATTGACCGCTTTTTTCCAGAGGTTCTTGCAACCGCCGCCGCCCGGAAGCAGACCGACCCCGATCTCCACCAATCCCATGTAGAGTTCGGAATGGGCCACGATGCGATCGGCCGCCAGACAAACCTCACATCCCCCGCCCAGGGCCATACCGAAAGGCGCTGCCACGACAGGGAACGGGCAGAAGGTTTCTTTCTGAACAACGGCGTGGAGAGCCTTGATCATGTCCTCCACCTCGTCCAGGCGGTTGGTCTTGACAGCCTCGCCGACCTGTTTGAGATCGGCGCCAGCCGAAAACGCACCCGGCATGCCGCCGGCCTGGTTGCCGATCACCATACCCACACCGTTCTCATCCACATAGTCCATGGCCTCGTCCATGAACTGGATGATCTCGGCGTTGAGGGCATTCATCTTGGTGTGGAATTCACAGCAGAACACGCCGTCGCCCAGATCCACCAGAGAGGCGGAATCACAGGTTTTGACCAGTTTGCCGGAACCTTTGAGGGCGGCCAGGGAAATATTGCTTTCGCTGACAGTAACTTCCTTGTAGGCCTTGGTGTCAAAATCGTAGAAGGAAAGCTTGCCGTCTTCGGTCTTGTAAAAGGTCTCGACACCGGCGGCCAGCATGTCTTTGACTTTGGCCGGTACGGCCATGCCGTCAGCTTCCATCTTGGCCACGGATTCTTTGACCCCGATGGCGTCCCAAGTCTCGAAGGGCCCCATTTCAAAGTTGTAGCCCCACTTCATGGCATTGTCGATTTCGACCACCGTGTCGGAAATTTCCGGGATCCGGTTGGCGGAATAAATCAGTTGGTCGGCCACGGCCTTCCAGGCAAAGCGAGCGCCCTTGTCGTCGCCGTAGACGATGGCTTTGAGCTTTTCAGGCAGGCTCTTGGCTTTCTTGGCCGCCTGCAGACAGGGGAAATCGACTTTCTGCCAGTCTTCATACTCCAGCGTCTGGGGGTTGATGACCTTGCGGACTTTTTTCCATTCCGGCGTCAGGTCGGTTTTGTAGAAACCGGCCTGGGTTTTCTTGCCCAGGAGCTTCTTTTCGATCATCTGGGTCACGAAATCCGGGACCACGAAGTCCTTTTTCTCTTCTTCATCCGCGATCAAATCGTAGCTGTTACGGGCAACATGCCCCATGGTATCGAGACCCACGAGGTCGGAGGTCTTGAACATGGCCGTTTTGGGCCGTCCCATGGCCGGACCGAAGAGCGCGTCCACTTCCTGAATGCTCAGCCCGTCTTCCACCATCAGCTGCATGGATTTAACCATGCCCTGAACCCCGATACGGTTGCCCACGAAATTGGGGGTATCTTTGGCCCAAACGATCCCCTTGCCCAGAATGCGTTCGCCAAAATCCGCCATGAAGTCCAGGATATCGTTATCCGTTTCCTCGCCGGGGATGATTTCCAACAGGTGCATGTAGCGCACCGGGTTGAAGAAATGGGTGCCCAGAAAATGTTTGCGGAACCCCTCGCTCAACCCTTCCGACATGGCCTTGAGCGGAATACCCGACGTATTGGAAGAGACAACCGTTCCAGGCTTGCGCACCTTGTCGATACGGGCGAAAAGTTCCTGTTTGATTTTCAGGTTTTCCACCACCACTTCCACGATCCAGTCGCAGTCGGCCAGTTGATCGAAATCGTCTTCGAGATTGCCGATGCTGATCAGGCCAATGTCCTTTTTCTGCATCAGCAAAGCAGGCTGAATGGTCAGCAAGTTGTCGTAACCCGCCTTGACCATCCGGTTACGGGCAACAGGATCCTTTTTTTCCTCTTCGGTCAGATCGAAGGGAACGATGTCCAACATCAGCGTCTTGATTCCTGCACTGGCCAGCAGCGCGGCAATACCGCCACCCATGACACCGGAACCAATGACCGCTGCCTTTCTAATCTTTCGCACCATGTTTACCTCCCCTTAAGTATTAAGGAAATACATTATGAATGGGTATTCATTCGTAAGTATCGATCTTGCTCCCATCTGTCAAGATAAAAAATTATTTATTAGCTTTTACCTAAAAAAAATAAATAGCTAATATATTCAAAATGTTAAATTGATATTTTCTGATTTCATACCGCTTGGCAGTCTATTTCGAGTTGCATTGGAAGCATATTTAACAGAATGAATAATTATTCACTCCCCTACCAGGCGTCTGCCTGGAATAAAAAAAGACGATAACATATTCATTTTCAGTTAGTTTGGTACGCCGTGAGAATATTCCGAAGGCCATGATCCAACATGAATATCAATGCACTCTATTCCGCTTTATGGAAAAGCAAAGAAATCGAATTCCGCGACCGGGTTGCATCTTTTGAAGGGGCGGGAATTATCAGGCCCTGTGTTGCGGTGGGATAAAGCAGTGAGGGGGTCTCGCAGAGCGTCTGTGGCGCAACCTGACCGTGGATTGTTTAAAGGGTCAGCATTGCGGGCGTGGTCCACGCTCATCAATGTCCATTACGGCCCTATAGCCCCTGCTCGGCAAGGGCACCGTCGCAAGCCCTATTCGGCGGCAAAGGGCCGCCATAAACGTCAATCCATTTTAGGGATGATTGAATCCGCGGCATACGGTCCAGTCCCCCTCATGGTCGCACCCCCAAATAATGCGACACGGTCTCGGCCCATTCATCGCGGCCGATGACATCCAGAAGCGCAATGTTGATGTTTTCTTTCCAGATGCTGTTGGTCGGCATGGCCATTCCCACGAAATAATGGTCGAATGTCTCCGGCAAGACAACGATATCGCCCTTGTAGGCATTTTCGGCCATGTACTTCAGTATGGCTTCATTGAGAACAAAGGCATCGAGCTTCTCCTCGGCAAGGGCGGACAATCCTTCCTGCACATTTTCAAAGGGTTGGACGCTGATCCCCTTCGCATTCAGAAAGGACTTCCCTACCGACCGGGACAAAGCCCCCACGCGTACACCCGGCAAATCCGCGAGGCCACGTATCTTGCCCTCAAGCGAGCCGACCGTCATGGTGGCCGTGATAGCCCCCGTAAAACTGGCAATCAAGAAAATGGAAGCAAACATCCAGGTGATCGCCGCAAGACGGCCGGTAATGGTTTGAGGTGCCTTGTCGCCGTAGCCTACCGTGGTCAGGGTGACGACCGCCCACCAGAATCCATGCCCGGTCCCCTTGACCGGCCCGCCGCCAAAATCACGGTTGCGGCGTCCTTCCGCCAACCATATCACCAGACCGGCCAACAGCGACAGCAGCAGCATCCCCCCCATGACCAGCAGGAGGTCAGGCGATAACAGGTGCCGGGTGAAACGAAGCAGGCGGGGAGTGCTTTCGGTCGCCGGCACCGCGATGGCCAATCCCGAACGGAGATACTGGTGGCTGAAATCCAGGATGCGCTCATGCCCTTCGGTGACGGCCAATCCAGGGATGATATCGACCCGGCCGGCGATGATGTCATCCCGGACGGTCTCAACCGATGTGTATTCCTTCAATGCGTAATCAACGCCGATCTCACGGGCGATGATTTGCCAGAGTTCCAGGCTGAGCCCTTCCCACGACGTGCCCTCCCCTTTCATGAGGAAGGGCGGAAGGTGCATGACGGCAACCGCAAGTTTGTCCTGGGATGAGCGCCCGTTGGGTGGGGAGATGGCCTCGGCGGCTGGCAACGTCCTTCCGGAAATAAGCAGCGCCAAAGCGAAAAAACCAATGACGGCAATATTTCGTTTAAAACGCATGGTTGATTTTCCTTATCCGCTTAGGGCATTGAACGCTGATTCAAGCCACGCTCCTGACTATTACGGCGACGCCATCGGCAAGCCGCGCCCAACGTTGGGCACACGTTTTACGCTCCCAACGCCGGGGAATCCTTTGCGGATCCGATAGCAGCGGGCAACGCCAAACACGTGTCCCCCCCACTATCCCAGGCACCGTCAGGAAGCCCCGATCTCTTCCAGCCGGTGACACGCTGCCAGGTGCTGTTCGTCCGGTCCGTTCGGCACGGGGCGCAGGCCCGGGGTTTCGTTTCGACAGCGTTCGACGGCATAGGGGCAGCGGGTGCGGAAATGACAGCCGCTGGGAGGATTCATGGGCGAGGGGACGTCGCCTGCCAGAACGGGCTGGTCTTTGCGGGCATCCGGGTCCGGAACCGGTATGGCCGCAATCAGGGCCCGGGTATAGGGATGCCGGGGGCAGGCATAGAGGGTTGCCGCATCGGCATACTCCACGATACGGCCCAGGTACATGACCGCGATGCGATCGGAAATATGTTTCACCACGGCCAGATCGTGGGCGATGAAAAGGTAGCTCAGCCCCATGCCCCGCTGCAGTTCCAGTAGAAGGTTGATGATCTGGGATTGGATGGAAACATCCAGGGCCGAAACCGGCTCGTCACAGACCACCAGGCGCGGCTCCAGGGCAATGGCCCGGGCAATGCCGATGCGCTGGCGTTGACCGCCGCTGAATTCATGGGGAAACCGCGTCAGGGTATTGCGGGACAGCCCCACCCGCTCGAGGAGTTGCGGCACCCGCTTCTGGCGATCCGCCGATGATCCGATGCCATGGATACGGAAAGGCTCTTCCAGAATTTCCTGTATCGTATGCCGGCCGTTGAGCGATTCGAAAGGATCCTGGAAAATGATCTGCATGTCGCGCCGGAGTTCCTGCAGGGCGCCCCGGTCCAGCGTCATGATATTGTGGCCGTCGAAGGATACCCGGCCGCTGGTGGGCCGGTACAGTCTCAGAATCGTGCGTCCCACGGTGGTCTTGCCGCAGCCGGATTCGCCCACCAGCCCCAGGGTCCGACCGGCCGGAATGGTAAACGAGACCCCGTCCACCGCATACACCTGGGCGACCCGTCGGCGCATCACCCCGCCGTAAACCGGAAAATACATTTTGAGATCTTCGACCGTCAGCAGCGGTTGGGTCATGGTGTCCATCTCAGCCATTGTTGTCCCCCGAACCGGTGTTGACCGGCTTCCAGGGCGTGAGGTCTTTGGCAAAATAACAGCCGGCGGCATGGTTCGGATTGATGTCCACGAGCGGCGGCGGTGCGGTCGAGCAGATTTCGCGGGCATGCGGGCAGCGATTTTCAAACCGACAACCGGCCGGAAGATCATCCAGGGACGGCACCACGCCGTGGATAACCTTCAGGGGTTTCTTGTGCGCCGAATCCAGGGTCGGTATCGATGTCAAAAGTCCGCGCGTATAGGGGTGACGGGGATTGTGAAACAGTTCCCGGATGGGAGCGGTTTCCACCACCTGGCCGGCATACATGACCACGACCTCGTCACAGAGTTCGGCAATTACCCCCAGGTCGTGGGTGATAAATATCACCGACATGCCGGTTTCCGCCTGGAGATCCCGGATCAGGTTCAGAATCTGGGCCTGAATGGTCACGTCCAGGGCGGTGGTGGGCTCATCGGCGATCAGGATGTCGGGCCGGCAGGCCAGGGCCATGGCAATCATGACCCGCTGCCGCATGCCGCCCGAAATCTGGTGGGGGTATTCGGTCATCCGCTTGAGGGGCTCGGGAATCCCGACCTTCTTGAGCATCTCCAGGGAGGCCTTGCGAATGTCGCTGTCGTTCATCTCAGGAAAATGCAGGCTAAAAATCTCACCCACCTGTCGTCCGATGGTGTGCACCGGGTTGAGGGCTGTCATGGGCTCCTGGAAGATCATGGCGATCTGGTTGCCGCGAATAGCATGCATGTCCCCGGCCGGCAGGGAGATAATTTCCGTTCCCTTGAAGTCAATTTTACCGCTTAGAATATTACCGGCCGGTTTAGGCAGAAGGCGCATGATGGACAGGGCGGTAACGCTCTTGCCGCAGCCGGACTCCCCCACGATGCCGAGGTTGCGCCCCTTCCGCAGGAAGAAACTCACATCGTCCACGGCTCGGAGCTGTCCTTCTTCCGTGTCAAATGCGGTGGTTAGGTTTTCTACATTTAAAATCACATCATTCAATAGTGCCGCTCGCTTCCGAAAATCTTAACAGATGACAAAGTATCGTTCGCAACAATTTTCACGATCCCATCTTATAGGTCTCTTCCTTACGGGTGACAGGCTTGAAGATGTCGCCCCTGCGCATGGCTTCCCGGGTTTCTTCATACCGTTGCGGGTCGAACCAGAACAGTCCCCCCGTCGATGCGCTGAAGGGATCGAACAGGCTGCCCGACGAGCGGGTGGCCGGTGGATCCGGAAACCGCCACCAGCGCCAGTAGGCTTCCCGGAAATAAGGGACCATGAAAGTGGGCACGAAAGCACCCGTTTCATGCACCCGCGCCTGAATCTCCAGGGCCAGGACCACCCGTTCATTCTCGTCCAAGGAATCCCGGTAGCAGTCGATCAGGCGGTCCAGATCCGGATCGTCGGTATTGGTGATATTGTTGGTCTGGGGACGGTGGGCATTGACCGAATGCCAGAATTCCCAGAAATGGGGCCGCATGCCGGTGCTCCAGCCCAGCCAGCCCACGTCATGACGTTTTTCCATGACTTTTTTGTATTGGGCCGCCGGGTCGAGCCGTTGCAGACGCAACTCGATACCGGCTTTGAGGGCTTCCTCCTTGAGGACCACCAGCCGGGGGGTGTGCTCTTCGCGGCTATAGGAGACTTCCACTGAATAGCGCTGACCGTCACGCGCCCAGATGCCATCGCCCCCCCGCTGCCAACCGGCCGCCCCCATAAGCTGGTCCACGCGGGCCAGGTCGAAACGACGGGTGCGGATATCGTTGTTGGAATATTTACCGTAGCCGACGTAACCGCTCTCCAGACGCAAATAATCGTTGTAGAGAACGGTCTCGATCACCCGCTGGATGTTCATGGCATGGGCAAAGGCAAACCGCAGGCGCGGATCCTTGAAAATCTCCCGATCCTGATTGAGCCAGAGGCCCTGGGCCGACTGGGGGGTATCATTGAAAAACCACATCCGGTGGACATAGCCCTTGTCCACCACCGGCGTGCGACTCTTGAAATGCCAGAATTTGGGCATGGTCAGGGCAAAACTGTCCAGTTTGGCTTTCTTGAAATACTCCCACTGCAGGTTGAAATCCCGGATCACCGTGTAGCGGACCTTGTCCACGTTGTAGCGGTTTTTGAAATACCGCCGATGGCGGGCCCACCAATCCGCTTTGCGTTCAAACAGAATATAGCGCCCCTTTTTGAATTCCGTTATTTGATAGGGGCCGGTATTGGGAGCGATTTTCCAGTTGTAGCGCCGCACAAAATCTTCATCGAGTTGGCAGTAGTAATGCCGGGGGGTCGGTCCGATGGTGATTTTGAGATGCAGGTCCGGTTGGGCCTTGGTTCCGACGATGGCAAAGGTGTGATCGTCATAGACAATGACCCGCTCGATCTCCCGGGTGTAATAATCGTTGTACCAGGGGGCCACGATATGCTTGGAGCGCATGAACTCCAGGGTGTAAACGAAATCCTCGGCCGTCACCGGATGCCCGTCGGACCAGCGGGCTTCCGGATCGAGTCTGAAATACATGGTTTTTTTGTCGGCGCCGAAAGCCCAATGGGTGGCCAGTTCGGGAATGATGTTCTCGGTATTGGGGTGGATGCCGATCAGGCCGAGCTGGTTGCCCAGAATGGCTCCGCGGAAACTGGAGTTGGAGTCCGGCCCCACCACACGGAAGGTCAGAGGAAAAGACAGCAGGGCCTCGTGCAGGGTCCCCCCTTTAACGGCCTCCGGTGAGGCAAAGACGGGGTCGCTGGCATTGGTCAGCCATTCGATGCCCTCCGGCAATGGTTCCCGGGGATACGGCGGCAGCGTCCCGCAGGGTTCCGCCGCTGCCGCCATGTCGTCGGCCCGCTCGACCCCGTTGCCGCACCCTGTCAGGGTCAAGGTCAACACCAATAACGCGGCCAAAGCATAACTGCTGAGATGTCTTTCGGGCAAATTGAGGATCATACGTTTCGGTCTATTCACCGTTTCGGATCCATTACTCGTAAGTGGTGTGCATTTTCGGGTCCAAGGCCTCCCGTACCGCCTCGCCGATAAAGGTGACCAGCACCAGGGTCAACACCATGGCGCTCACCACGGATCCGGACAGCCACCAGGCGCTCAAATTGGCCCACCCCTGCTGGAGCAGCTCACCCCAGCTGGGCTCCGGAGGCGGCAGGCCGAAGCCCAAAAAATCGAGCGCCGCCAGGGCCACGATGCCGCCCGCCACCTGGAAGGGCACGTAGGACACGATAACGCTGACCGTATTGGGCAAAATATGCCGAAAAATAATACGGACATGGGAAGCCCCCAGGGCCCGGGCGGCCAGGACGTAGTCCCGGGCCCGCTCCTTGTAGGTAATGGTCCGCATGGTCCAGGTCATGCCCATCCAGCCGAAGGCCCACAGGATAAACAACAGGATCCAGAAGTTGGGGATCACCACCGAGGCGATGATGATGATGACATAAAGGTTGGGAACCGAAGACCAGATTTCAATCAGGCGTTGAAACGTGAGATCGAAAGCCCCGCCGAAATAGCCCATGGCGCTGCCGATGCTGATACCGGTGGCAAAAGTTGCCCCCATCAGCGCCAGCGAAAAAAAGATGGCCAGACGGAAGCCGTAAACCAGACGTGCCAGCACATCACGTCCGGAAGCATCCGTCCCGCAAAAATGTCGATCGCGAAAAGAGGGGGGCGAGGGCGGCAGGGTATTCTCCCGGAAATCGTTCTCATAAGGGTTATAGGGCACCGGGGGCATCAGGACCCAGTTTTCCCCTCCCTCGGCCTCGAACTGGCGGGCCAGTTGACGGTAGTTGGTCTCGTGCTGGTAGTCCAGCCCGAAGGTGGTCCCCGGAACCGGATGGCCATAGGTGGGCCAGTAGACGTCACCGTTGTAGCGCACCACCAGCGCCCGGCTGTTCACCAGTAGCTCGGCGCCCAGGGAAAGCACGATCATCAGCACCATGACGAACAGGGAGACATATCCGCGCCGGATGGATTGAAACCGGCGGAATTTTTTGATGGTCAGTGGATTGATTCGGAATCGCATCGTGCCTTATACTTGTTTTTTATACCCTGGGTTTTCAGTTCCGGTCGCCCGCCTGTTCATGAGGAAAACCTGCGTATTGCCGCTTGGCATCTGCTAAAATCTCCGGCCTCAACATACCGGCAACGCTGCCCGTCTTGCCGTTACCGGCAACGTCGCTGAAACGGACGATATCGTCTGATGACGTTGTTCTAGTCGAATTGGACCCGCGGGTCCACCACGGCCACGCACAAGTCCGATAAAATATTGCCGATCAGGAACAGAAGCGATGATATCACCAAAACGCCCAGTACCACCGGATAATCACGCTCCAAAACGGACTCGTAGCCCAATAGCCCCATACCGTCGATGTTGAACACCTTTTCGATCAAAAAGGAGCCGGTTAAAATCACGGAAATATTATTGCCGAATGAGGTCGCAATGGGAATCAGGCTGTTGCGCAGGGCGTGTCCGAAGACAGCCCGCCGAAAGGGCAACCCTTTGGCAATGGCCGTGCGCACATAATCGGCGGCCAGATTGTCCATCAGGGTATTTTTCATCAGAAACGTCATGGCCGCGAAAGCCCCGATCATATAGGCGATCACCGGGAGCACCGAATGCCAGGCAAGATCCAGAAGTTTCTGCAGCAGTGGCAATTCATCGAAGTTTTCGCTCACCAGGTCGCCCAACGGAAAGACATCCCACCAGCCCGCCAGCCACACCAGGAGATAGATCCCGATCACCCATCCGGGGATGGCATAGCCGATAAAAACAATGATCGAGGAGACATTGTCAAAGGCCGTCTTGTGACGGATGGCCTTGACGATACCCAGCGGGATACAGACCCCGTAAGTCAGGGCCATCGCGATCAAACCGAAGTAAAGGGAAATCGGGATTCGCGACCGGATCATTTCCCAGACCGGGTCCTGGTAGCGGGTCGAGATGCCGAGATCCCCCTGGATCACTTTACCCAGCCAGGCCAGGTAACTGTTGAGCAGGGGTTTGTCGAAACCGTAATACTGCTTCAGGAATTCGATCTGTTCGTCGGAGAGGGGCTGCCGCTGAACCCCCGCGCCGGCGCCGGCCCCGCCGCCGCCTTCCACCTGCATCCGCTGGGCTTCGGCAATCATCCGTTCGATGGGTCCGCCGGGCACAAACCGCGTGATGCTGAACACCAGCAGGGTAATCCCGATAAAGGTCGGTATGATCAGAAGTGTGCGGCGAATGAAATAGGCCGTCATGATGCCCCTTGCTGACCTTGGTCCGGTGGATGCCCCGGCAGCTGGAGGGTGAAACAGGTTCCGTTGCCCCGGCTGGAGACCAGATCAATGCGACCGCCGTGACGTTCCACAATCCGCTTGGTCATCATCAGCCCGATCCCGGTGCCCCGGGTCCCCTTGGTACTGAAAAATCCTTTGAAGATATGCTGCTGGGTATCGTTGTCCATGCCCGGACCGTTGTCGCGGACCCTGTAGATCACGCCATCGTCCGGACCCGGAAGTACCTCCACGGCGATCTCCCGGCCGTTCGCACGGGCGGATTCCTCTTCGAAGGCTTCGATGGCATTCTGGATCAGGTTCACCAGACAGCGGTAAATGCTTTCCGAATCCATGGGCATGGGGGCAATGCCCCGGGCAGTGTTGACCTTGATGGCAATCGCCATTTCATCGGCGCGGTTGCGGAGCAGTTCCAAAGCCTCCTCAAGCGCCCGCAGGGGCGAATCGGGTCGCAAGTTCAAGTTGCCCGCTTTCCCGAAATCCAGCAGGTCCATGGCCAGGTTCTTGATCTTGTCGACATTGCCCTCGACCATGCCCCAGCCGCGCATCAGGTAAGGGCGGTTGTCGTCTTCGATGCCGCGTTGCATGACATAGATGCCGCCCTTGAGCGCCCCGGCGATGTTCTTGATGGTGTGGGCCAGCTCGGAAGCCGCCCGGCCGACGGCCGCCAGGTTTTCGACTTCCAGCAGGCGACGGGTTTTCTCCTGGGCGATGTGTTCCAGGTTTTCGGTGTAGGATTTCAGCTGACGCCGCATGGCGATGCGTTCTTCTGCCCGGTTCAGGGCCACCGCCAGCATGTCATCGTTGATGGGTTTGGTGATGAAGTCCGTGGCTTCCAGCTTCAGGCTGTCGATGGCCAGGGCCATGTCGCCATGCCCGGTGATCATAATGACTTCCGTGTCCGGGGCTTGGGCTTTGATGCACCGCAGGAGTTCGATGCCGTCCATGCCCGGCATTTTGATGTCGCTGAGGACAATGCCAGGTAACGTACGGTGAAAGGTTTGCAGGCCCGCTTCCCCGCTTTCCGCCGTATGAACGGTATAACCGAGTTCGCCAAGGTAGATGGCCAGGACTTCGCGGATGTCGGGTTCGTCGTCAACCAGGAGAATGGTAGGTTTCATTTCGTTTGGCTTTGAGAGGGAAACGCATGACGAAGCAGGCCCCGCCGCCCTCCCGGGGTTTGGCAAAAATTTCCCCTCCGATTTCGTTGACGATGCCATAACTGATGGAAAGGCCCAGCCCCGTGCCTTTGCCGACCTCCTTGGTTGTGAAAAAGGGCTCGAAAATTTTGGCTGCGATGGCAGGCGGGATGCCGTTTCCCGAATCGCAGATCTCCACGACCACGGTTTCGTCCTCCTGCCGTGTCACGATACGCACATTCTTAGCGTTTTTCCCGTCAACTTGCAAATCCCCTCTTTCCTCGATGGCATCCCGGGCGTTGATAAACAAGTTGACAAACACCTGCTCGAGGCGATTCGGCTCCGCCATGATGGCGGGCAGGTGGGGATCCATGTCCCATTCGGCGACAATGCCGCGCACCTTGAACTGCTGGTCAAACATTTCAAAGGCATTTGCGATCACCTGGTTGATCTGGGTCTTTTCCAGGCGGGTGTCGTATTTGCGGGCAAACTGACGCATGTGTTCGATGATGTTGGATGCCCGGTCGACATTGGTGTCAATCTTGCCGGAAACACTCAGCAGGGTTTCGTCCTCGGCCAACGACGTCTTTTTGATCTTCTTCATCAGGATGGATCCGGCCGTCTTGATAACGGCCAGGGGCTGGTTCAGCTCGTGGGCCACCCCGGAGGCCATCTCTCCCAGCGTCGCCATTTTACTGGCCTGAATCAACTGCTGCTCGGCCTCCAGGCGCTTGGTGATATCCCCGGTGGTAACCAGCAGGACGTCCCGGTTCCGGTAGGTGGACGGCGACACCCGGATGGTCACGTAGATGGTCCGTCCGTCCTTATGATACTGACGGCTCTGGTTGATGACACGACGGTTGCGGATCTGGACCTGGTAGGTGGCCCGGTCCTCCTCCGCAAACAACGTCATGAATGAAGCGCCCAGAATTTCTTTGGGTTCCAAACCGTAAACGTTCTCGACACTCTGGTTGCAGTCCAGGACCTCCAGGGTTTTCTTGTCCAGAACAAAAATCGGATTGGGGATATTGTTGAAAATATCGTAATACTTCTTTTCGGCCTCTTCCAATTGGTTTTCCAGAAGACGACTGTGGGTAATGTCGAGGCACATTTCCATGGCGGCCACGATCTCGCCGGCCTCGTTGCGGATGGGCGATGTGCGCACGATCCAGTGGGCCGGTTCGCCGGCTTTCGTCAATCCGTCCTCTTCGCTGTAGTGCGTGCCCCCGTCCTGAAATGTTTTCTCCACCGGGCAGTTTTCACATTTTTCCGTTCGCCCTTTGTAAGCGTAGTAGCAAAAATCGCCGGGTTTAGGCGCGAAGGTATCCTCGAACTCCTGGTTGTATTCAATCAGTCGGTAGTTGCGGTCCTGCACGGTAATAGCGCAGGGGACCTGCTCAAAGAGCTGGCGGAAACGGTCTTTTTGTTTGTTGAGTTCATCCTGCTTGTTTTCGATCTGCTGAGCCATGTCGGTGATGGCTTCGGCCAGCTGACTCATTTCATAGCTTTCTTCGGCATCGAGTGAGTGGGAGTAGTCCCCTCTGGCGATGTGCCGGGTTTCGCGAATCAATTTTCGGATGGGCTGATTGACGAAACGCAGGATAAACAGGCCGATCATCACCGATGTAAACATGAAAATAAGGACCGCCAGACCGATAATGCCATTCTGCACCACCTTGATTTCAGCATCGGTTTCATTGAGGGAAACCACCACGTCCAGCAGGCCCAGAACCTGCGTTTCAGGCGCGTGCACGTGACAGTTGCCCGTGCAGCCCGGTTCGTTCATGATGGGACTGATAAGTCCCATCATGCGCTGCCCTTTGGTGTCGGTGGGCAGCAGGCGAACCCTTGCATCCATGGCCAAGTCGGTGCGCGGGGGCTCATCCTGATGGCATATCCGGCAGGCTTCGGAATCGATGGTGGTACGGCGACCGATTTCCGTCTCCCGGTTGGAAAATCGCACCAGGCCGTCCTTGTTATAAATGCGAATGTATTCGATTTCCTTCTGCCGGCTGATATTGCGGATAATGCGATCGATATCTTTGCCGGAATTGAGCATCATAGCGTAGTGGGTACCCAGCTTGATGGTGTTGCTCAAACGATCCGTTTGCATGACCATCTCGCCGATCATGCGCTGCTTCTGATAGCGGATGCTGAAAAAGGCCCAGGCGGCAATACACACCAAAAGGGTTATCCCCACGGCCAGAATCAGGGATGTAATCAAACTGGTCCTTGCCGGCTGCTTACTGCTCACGGGACCTCTCCCCCGATTGAAAGCGGTCCGCCTCATCCGGGTCGTCGGGCATGGCAAATGAACGGGGCAGGACGATGCTGAAGCAGGCCCCCTTTCCCGGTTCCGAGACAACCGACATGGTGCCGCCGTGCTGATCAATGGTCTTGCGGGCGATAAAAAGCCCCAGCCCGGTCCCCTGCTGCCCTTTGGACGAGAAAAAAATGTTGAAAAGGTTCTTACGGACCTCTTCGCTCATACCGACGCCATTGTCCCAGATCTCCAGCGCCAGCCGTGCCGCATCACCACGAGCACTGAAAACAATACGATGGGCTTTGACGGCTTCGTCTTCGCCACAGGCTTCCACCGCATTCTCGAGAATATTGACGAGAGCGGAACGCAGTGCCACCGGGTCGGCATCGAAGTGGCCCAGATCGTCCTCAAAGCGACACTGCAAATCGATCTGATGCTTGCGGGCTTTCGGGTGTACGATAAAGGCCACTTCATTGAAAAAGCTCTCGGCGTCCAGGGTTTCAATGGCCAGCGCCCGCTCTTTGGCATAAAAGAGGACATCGAGAACCAGACTGCGGATCCGCTCGGTCATGAGCTTCATGATATCGTAGCCTTCGCCGATCTGCTCGCGGTCATCTTTCTGCCGGCCTGAATTCAGCAGGTAGAGACCGGCGTCCATGCCGGTCAGCACCCCTTTGACACCGTGGGACACCGAACTGATCATGAGCCCCAGGGAACTGAGCCGGTCCTGCAATTGCCGCATCTGGGTGATGTCCGTGGCCATCTCCATCACCTGGGTAATTTCACCGGCGGCGTTGACGATGGGCGCCGTCCAGATCAGCACATGGAGTTGCTCGCCGGTCTGGGAATGTACCACCATCTCCTTGTGATGCGACTGACCGTCCAGGAAGGTTTTCGCCACCGGACAGTCGGTGCAGGGTTTCAAGCGTTGTTTGAAGGCCCGGTGGCATGTCGGCCCGGCATCATTTCCAAATTCATCCCGAAACCGGCGGTTGGCCGCCGTGATATGATAAGTGCGATCCACAACTACGATAAAGCAGGGCACCTCTTCGAACAGCTGATGATAGCGCTGCTGGGTCGTGCGCAGCTCGGCCTGCAACCGGGTCACCTCGGATATATCGGCAATGATCTCCAGCACGAGTTCGATCTCATCGTGACTGTTGCGGATCGGGGCCGTATGCACCACCACAGGGTAAGTCTGGCCATCCCCGTAACGCAATACCTGTCGACTGCGCTGGGGCGCCCCCTGGGCAAACGTCTTGGCCACCGGGCTGTCGCCGGGACCGTCAAACGGCCCAAGATAAATGACTTCGCTGGCATTCCCAATCATGTCCCCCAAACGCTCACGATAGAGCTGATTGCAAGAGACAATCTTCCGTTCGCGGTTGTGCAGGGCCACAAAGCAGGGGACTTCATTGAAAAATTCCATGCCGGATTTGACGTCACCGGCAATATCCAGAAAGGCGGTTGACAGGCAGTCAACCGCCTGCCCCAGCGCTGTGAGTCTTTCGAGTTCGACGATCTGGGCCGATTTCTCCGCCACCAGGGTTTCCAGGTTTTCCGTGTAGGCCCGGATCTGGCGACGCATTTCAATCCGCTCCCGGGCGCGTTTCAGCGCGATACCCAAGATGTCATCGTTAATCGGTTTGGTGATAAAATCAGTGGCTTCCAGCTTGAGACTCTGGATAGCCAGATCCATATCGCCATGGCCCGTAATCATGACCACTTCGGTGTCCGGGTCTTCGTCCTTGATGCGCTGCAGCAGATCGATGCCGTCCATCCCCGGCATCTTGATATCCGTCATGACAATGGGCGGCCGCCAGTCTCGAAAACGCACCAGCCCCTCCCGACCATTGGACGCGGTTTCGACCGTGTACCCCAGTTCTTCCAGGTAGATCTTCAGAATGTCGCGCAGATCCGCTTCGTCATCCACTACCAGTATGCGATGATCAAAGGTCATTATCTTGCTCCTGATGGATCGCACGGCGCCCACGCGGCCGTCAGAATCGACGTCATCATTGGAAACGGTGAAAGGCAAAGCGTACAATGGCCCCGGACGGGGCAAAGGATAAATCGTCTGGACGGCAAGCCCCTTCCGGCAGGCGTCTCGTCTGGCCACGAGAATCGGGGCCCGATGCGCATTATCCGATTGTCGCCCGAACGATCTGAATCAACCGGTCGTGATCCACGGGTTTTTCCATATAGGCGGTGGGCGCCGGCACGGAATGACGCTTCTGGGCATTGAGCATCGTGAGGAAATGACGAAAGGAAGCTTCCGCCACTGCGGAAAGCATGATAACCGGGATGTTCGCGAAGGCCTTGTCGCCCTTGAGCCGGCTGTACATCTTGACCCCGCCGTCACCCGGCATCATGATGTCCAGGATGATCAGGTCGGGGCGGTCCGCACGGAGGCTGGCCATGCCGTCCTCGCCGTCCCGCCGGGTCAGTGGACGATAACCATGGCTCTCCAACAAGGTGGACAGATACAGGCGCATGTCCATCTCGTCGTCCACTATGAGGATCGTTTTCTCTCCCATCGCCTTCCACCGCCGAGCAACATCACATCCCGCATCCGGACGTTGCCCGCCTGGTCCACGGGCCTCAGCCTCAATGCTTATCCTTATCAGGACACTTTATCGGGTCGGTTCACGCTGGCCACCGGACAGGCCGCACGCAGCACCACCTGTTCCACCGTACTGCCAAGCACGGCCTCCTCGGGATCGACCTCGCGTGTATGATGGGCCATGACAATCAGATCCCCATTACGCTCCCGGGCGAACTTGAGGATTTCAACGTAAGGAACCCCTTCCCAGACCTCCACTTCGTAATTGTCGTAATCTTCCATCTTCGCCACATAGGTCTTTTCGATACGCTCCCGGGCTTCAGCAATTTCGCGTTCGATCTCGTCCTGGGAAACCGCTTTGCCGGCATGAATACTGCTCATATCCAACGCATGGAAAAGATGCAGTTTGGCTCCGATTGCCTTGGCCAGCTGGTAGGCGAACAGAAACGCCGAATAGGAAGCTTTGGAAAAATCGGTTCCGAAAATGATGTTGGAGAAATACCACAGGCAGGTGGTGCAGGGACGGCTGACAATCAATACGGGGCATTTGGCGCCTTTGGCAACCCGCTGCATGGTGCTGCCGACAACATTGCGGTAGCGCGTCGCCCCCGCTTCCTCGTCACGGGAATGGGCCCCCATGACAATTAAATCGGCATCCGTCTTTCGCGCCGCGCGCAGAATCTCCCGATGGGATTCACCGGCCGTGGTTTCAAAAAGGACTCCTTCGGCCTCGGCCAGTTGCTTTGCATAATAGGTTTTCAGTTCTTCTTTGACCCAGTCGGCATAGTCGTTGTCCAGGTATTCCTCCTCCCCCGTCCGCGAATCTTTGACAAACTGGCTGAAGCCGCGGGAAGGCATCCCCATGGAGTGAAACAAGGTAAGTTCGGAATGGTATTTCTTCTTCAAGTCGAACGCGACGTGCGCAGCGTGATCACATGTCGGCGTACCGGTCGTCGCGAAGAGTATTTTTTCAAACATGTCTACCTCCTTATTGCACAAGCCCGCAGGGTGCCGTGGAAACTCAGTTCCCACACAATGCCGTCAATGAATTCAAATAGGTTGAAGACCGTTCCGAACTCAAACTGGTCTACCGTGTCACCAAAAACAATATGGCGGAGTTTGCCCAGACGAAGCGGCATATCCAGCAGGTGTTCCAACTCATAGTTGCGAATTTCGCATGGCGCCCCGCCGCCTTCGCCTTTTAAGGCGCTATAGATTTCAAGACGTGGTTCGCCCGGGTATCCGATCATTTCCACGGTTTTGCCAAACGCGACGTAGGCGAAATCATCGCAGAGACAGCCATCGGCCGGCATTTCCCGATACTGCTCGATATAGGTCGGGAAAAAAGTATTCAACCGTGCCAGAAGCGGATAGGTTTCGATCATGCGGAAAATGCTTCGCAGCGTCACCCCGTCATCGAGGGCCACCTGCATTCCCAGACACATCAACGGCTCATCCATCACGGGCTTGCCGTCGCAAAACAACGCGCCGTTGCTTTTTAAGGTCACCGTATTCATTATCTATCCACTCATCGGGACTGACCACAGCCTATTCTTCGGGCTTGAGATGGTCCGGGACGATCGCCATATGAATCAGCAGGGGTTTGAGAAACGACCACCGGATACCGATTTCGAACTCTTCCTCAAGATCCCGAATGGCATCCCAGCAGTTGTGGCACGGGGCAATCACCAGATTGGCGCCGGTGGCCAGAATTTGATCGCGCTTGACCTTGAGGCCGATATTGCGCTGTTCCCGGTAGCGGCCGATACCGTTCAATCCCCCCCCGCCGCCACAGCAGAAATTATGTTCCTTGTTGGGCTTCATTTCGCGGAAATCCTCGGCGATATAGCCCATGATCTCCCGGGCGACATCCTTCAAACCGGCATTGCGGATATAGTTGCACGAATCCTGGTAGGTCACCGGTTCCTTGATCTTCTTGGCCGGATCGATCTTGATTTTGCCCGTCCGCAGCGCCTCGGCGACCCATTCCACATAGTGGAAACTGGGGATGGGCGTCTGGCCATCCTTGCGTCCGGTCCAGTAGGGCCCTTCGACAACCGTCGCCCGGTAGGCATGCCCGCACTCGGTGACGACCATGCGTTTGGGATTGAGGCGCTCCATCGCGTCATAAACGCTTTCCACCTGCATTTTGCAGGCGGCCCAGTCGCCGGCAAACATGGCCAGACTGGTCTCCTCCCACCCCTCGCTGGGGACAGTCCAATTTTCGCCGGCCAGATGAAAGAGAATGGCCGCTTCCGCCAGGTCTTCCGGGTAGTGTTTGGGTTCCCGGGCGTTTACCGTGTAAATGATGTCGGCATCCTGCTTGTCGACGGGTATCGTCAGACCGGGCCAGTCTTCCTCATATTCTTCAGCCATCCATTCACAGGTGTCGACCCAGTCTTCCGTGGTCACGTTCATCTGGGCCCTGTAGATGCGGTGCATGCCCGATCCGATCTTCAATTCCCAGGGGACGAATCCCTGGGTAAAACACAGGCCGCGCAGATAGCTGAACATGACCCCCATATCGATGCCGAAGGGGCAGTACATGCCGCAGCGGTTGCAGCAAGTGCACTTGGACCATGCCGTATCCATTACCATCTGCATGAAGGCATTGTCCACATGTCCCTTGCGGCGGACCAGTTCACCCAATGTCGATTGTATCTTGTAGGACGGCACCTGGGTGGGGTCCTTCTTGTTGGCCATATAGAAAAAACAACTGTCGGAACACATCCCGCAGTGGGCACAAATTTCAAGCCATGTGCGCAATCGGGATTTGAGGGTCTTCTGGATGGTGGCCCACAGCGCTTTGGCATCCACGTCAAGATGGTTCATCTCCTCGTAATACTGCTTACCGCTCTTGTCGTTCAGAAGGGCCTGGAGTTGCTCTTCCGTATCGACTGTTTGTTTATTGCAAAGTTTTCCTTCAGGCATGACTCTCGTTCCTTACCGAATGGGTTGATGCCATTTACCAGGCCAGACCTTTACTTTTCATTCCACCGCGTTTGATCCCGTAGTCCATACCGAGCTGCGCCCGGGAAAGGAAGAATCCGATAAAGTGAGACAGCTTGGTCAACGGTATCGCCACCAGAAAAATCTCGCCGGCGAGGATATGGGCGATCAGCCAGAAATTATAGTTGCCGATCTGGTGATGCGCCAGCAAACCCGTGACAAAAGGGGCAACGGCAATGGCAAGAACCAGGTAATCGTATGGCGTCGTCAAAATGCGGACTTCCGGCAGGGCATTGCGGCGCAGGATAATGAACAGCACCGCGATGATCACGGCCACCGTCATGAAATCCGCCATGCCTTCCGGCATGGCCCACAGGCTGAAGCCCCACCGCTCCTGCAACAGTACATTGTGTCCGAAGATAAAAAGCGGTGTAAACAGAAGGCCGATATGGAAGGTGAAGACACAGATGGTGAAAAACGGATAGAAACGCCAGCTATGTGTCCCAAAGGGAATCAGCCAGAAGACAATGGAGCGAATCGCGCCTTTGATACCGTAGGCCATATGCTCCTTATAGGCGACACGGTCCAACTGCCAGCTCAACCCCCGAAAATACCAGATAATGCGGGCAATTATTCCGACAATAAAGACCGTAAACGACAGCCATGCCAGCGGTCCGGTTACAAATGCGTACATGGGTGACTCCTTGAACAAAAAGATTAATGCGGTTCGCCTCGGGAATAATATCCCCCCTCAGCCGCAACTTGTTATTCGTCCCTGCTGGTCAGAAACCGCCAGAAGATCGGAAACAGGATCAAAGCGGCCACGATGACCAGATAGGTAATGCTCTTGGTGCTGTACATGAAATCCTGCAGGGTAAAAATTTGGCCTTCCATGACGTTATCCTCCCTGGCAATCAATGCTCTTCTTTGTAATCCGGGTGTTCATACAGAATCGGCATATGGGTTACGATGAACCGATAGACCAGGACGCCCACGGTGACCACAAACACCGAGATGCCGATTTCCATCCAGTGGGGGAAGTACCGTTCACTGCTGGGCAGGTGATAATTGAAGGCGATCAGGGAAATATTGAACCGGTTGAGAACAATCCCCAGAACGGCCAGCCCCGACGTCCGTCGGATCAGTTTGACATTTTTATCCCGGGCTCCGACCGCATAAAGATAACAGGGCAGCAGCACGAACCCGATGATTTCCACCAGGTACCACGCGCCCCACCCGCTAACCAGGTAATGCCAGTTGTTGTCCACGGCCAGGCCGACCACTTTGATGATGAAATAGCCGAAAAGAACGAAAGAAGCCGCCTTGCCGAAACCGAGCGCCACGCCGTCGGCTTCCGCCAGATGGGTGTCATCCATCTTGTCATGGAAATATTTGTGCGCCATACTGCTTTCGAAAATCACCATGGAAAGCCCGGCAATGATGGCGGATATGAAAAAATAAACCGGCAGGTAGGCCGAATACCACAGGGGGTGCAGTTTGGACGGTGCGATCAGGAACAGGGCGCCCAGGGATGACTGGTGCAGGGTCGAAAGCACGACACCGAAAATGGTCAGCAGGAGCGTCAGCTTGACGACGATGCTGCGGGCGCGCTTCAGGCCCAACCACTCCAGGGCGGCGGGCGTGTATTCGATAAAGAGCACCGTCAGATAAAGGGCCACACAGGCGCCCACTTCAAAGAGCAGGGAGGTTGTTCCCGGCTGTACGATGAAGGGATAGGGCAGGCGCCAGGGACGGCCGACATCGTAATGCAACGCGAAAACGACCAGGGCATAGCCCAGGAAAGCGGTCAGAATGGCCGGGCGTACGGCCGAATGATAGCGCTTCAGGCCAAAGATATAGCAGGCGGCGGATGTGACAAACCCGCCGGCCGCCAGGGCGACGCCGACCAGGAGGTCAAAGCCGATCCACAGGCCCCAAGGGTTGTAATCGGAAAGGTTGGATACGGCGGCCAATCCCCCGGTAAACCGCAGCACCGTAATCACCGCGCCAATCAGGAGAATCAGGCCGGCCACGATGTTAAACGGGGTCAACAGGGTGCCGCCTGTTGGGGTTCTTGTATCGGACATCAGGAATCCTCCTCCGTTTGCTTCGCATCCTTGTCGTCTTGAACTTCGGGTGCCGCCTCCGGGGCGGCCTCTTCACGGGCCTGGGCCGCTTCTTCCTGCGCTTTGGCCGCCTCTTCCAACGCCTTCTTGACCGCCATGTTGACGGCGGTTTCTTTCTCTTTTTCTTTCATCTCCAGCGTCTTCTTCAACTCCGCAGCGGCTTCGTCTTGGGTTGCGGTGCGCGCGGCCTCTACGGCCAGGGCCTGCTCCTCTTCGGCGACTTTATCCTTGCGCTGGGAAATGGCATAAATGCCCGTCAGCAAAACAGGCCACAGACCGACCACAATCGGTACGGACCCCAGCGCCCCCGATGTCAGGGCCGGCGCCGGGGTGACCCCCAAATCCTCGCGCATCCCTATGTCGCGGAAAGGCACATTGGAAATATAAAGCCAACTCGTACCGCCCATTTCATGCTCGCCATAGATATGGTCGATATACAGGTCCGGATTCCTGCGAATGCGCTCCCGGGCAATTTTCAACAAATCCTCACGTTTGCCGAACGTCAGGGCCTCTGTCGGGCAGGACTCCACACACCCCGGCAGTTTGCCTTCCTGGACGCGGGGATGACACAGGGTGCATTTCATCACCCGCGGGGTCAGGGCCTTGTCGTATTCGTAGGTGGGAATCTCAAAGGGGCAGGCAATCATGCAGTAGCGGCATCCCACGCAAACCGAGGCATCATAGACTACGGCCCCCTCTTCGGATTTGCTGAAAGCTTTCACGAAGCAGGCCGATGCACAGGCGGGCTCCAGGCAGTGGTTGCATTGATTCTTGCTGTAGATCGGCTTGGATCCTTCTCCGGCGGCATCGAAACGGTTGACCACGGTATATTCGGCCGGCGTCGTTCGCCGCTTGCGATCCAGGACCGCGAGATCCTTGAAGGACGTTTCCGGCGGGGGCAGCTGGTTGACGGTGTTGCAGGCCGCTTCACAGGATCGGCAGCCCACACAGCGTGCGATATCGTGCAGCACCCCCATGCCGTCGGGGTAACCGGTAAAATGTTTATTCGATGCAGCCTGGGCGGATTTACCTACCGTAACCCCGACACCTGCTGCGCCCATCCAACTTAAAAACTTTCTCCGCGTAATAGCCATGATATTACCTCAAGCAGTTACAGCCGGTTAATAGTTACTTTTCCTTGTGACACTCGGTACAGCCCACCGGTTTCTCGATCCCCATTTCGGAGTGGCAGCCCATACACTGGATGTGATAGGCACCCAGCAAGCCGGGGGCATCCGATTTCTTTACATCGAAAGGTTGACCGTGGCAGCTGGCGCACTGGGGCGGTTTCTTCGCGATGGGGCTGTTGTGGTGGCATCCCTGGCAGATGGTGCCGGGGTCGGCGTGAAAGTTCGCGGCCAGTTTATTGTCGCCGATACCCTTCACCAAAGCCTGCACGATTTTGCGGTGCGGCATTTCCACCGGCTGGTATTTCTTTTCCAGTTTGTTGATGACGACTTTTTCCGGGATATCGTCCACCGGCATGGTTCCGGTGACCGGGGTGCGGGCATTCAGCAGCATGGCCGCCAGCATGGCTTCCTCCGGCTTGCCGGTAATTTCAGAGCCGGCCGGCGCCCCTTCCACATGGCAGGCCTGGCAGGTGGCCGTGTCCTTTTTGAGCCCTTTTTCGATAAAGGCATGACAGCCGGCACAAGACTTGTCCTCCTGAGCCTTGGTGTGGCATCCCAGACAGGAGGCATCGGTGCGCAGTTGGTGCATGGCCTGTTCCAGTTGGACGAAATTGCCCTCTTTGGCACCGTTGATCGTGTGGCAGTCGGCACACGAGGTCAGGCTGGCGTGGTGGCAGGCGCGGCAGGTGTCATTATAGGTTTCATGGGCCTGATGATTGAACGGTACCGCTTTGGCGCGCAGGGCCCCCTCGGGCGTCATCGCCGATTTGGCACCGGTTTTGACAAACACCACATCCGGCTGGTTGCGCTTCATGCGCGGCACATTTTGCAGGGTCGCAATTTCCAGCTGTTTCTCGGGATCGTGGCACCCGCCGCAATTGACCGGCCCGGCTTCTTTTTTCTTGGCCAGGGTTTCCTGGTGGCAGGCAATGCAGGCCTGATGGGAAGCTTCCCGGAGGGGCATGCGTTTTTCTTCAAGCTGCTCCTTGTGGCAATAGCGGCAGGAGCTTTCTTTGCCCTCGACATAAATCAGCTTTTGGGCCTTGTCGTCATATTCGTGGTGACACTGGCCGCATTTATTCTCCTGGGCCTTGGCGTGCCGATAATGGAGGGATTTGTCCATACCGATGGCCTTCCAGGATGACACCGCCGTAGGCGATTTCACATGACACTCGCCACAGGTCACCGGTCCGCCCTTTTCACCGGTCGACAGCGTTTCGGTATGACAGGCAATGCAGTTATCATGATATACACGCATGGTGGCGTCACGATCCAAATCCGTCAGTCGCATGTACTTCTGCGAAAGCCGCTGCTTGTCATCCTTCAGGTGACAGGCCGCACAATCCTTGCCCTTTTTCTGCAGGGCCTCCGTGTGCTTGTCATGCCGGTATACCACCGGGGGACGATCCAGCCGGCCGAAGCTCCTCATGGTGTCGATCACGACAATATCGGCACTGCGAACCTCATCATCCCCGCCCTGTTGCGGAACCCCGTAAACGGCAGCACCGAATGCCAGCAGGAAGGCTGATACGGCCATAACTCCTGTCCATCGTAGAAGTTTTCTTCCTTTCTCCATGTTCTGAACCCTCATCGATGTACCCGTGAATTGAATAAACAGACCTCAGGACTCGACCACTTTTTCGCCTTCAACCAGATCCTGAATCGTGGTCTCGTCGAAAATACCGAAAACCGCCTCATTGACCCGGTTCCACAGGGAGGCAAAGGCACATTCCCTGTCAGTCGGGCACTGCAGTTTGAAAACACATGTTTGGCAATCCTTGGGGTCCGGTTCCCCCTGCAAATAGCGAATCACACTGCCCACCGTAATTTTTTCCGGCTCCCCGATAAGAATATACCCACCGTGGTACCCCCGTTTGGCGGTAACCAGGCCACTGCCCTTCAGCTGTCCCAGAATCACCTCCAGAAACCGTCGGGGTATGGCCTGGGCCTCGGCGATCTCGGATACCTTGACCGGACCCGTTCCAACCCGCTTGGCGAGCTCAACGATGGCCCTCAGGGCATATTGGTTTCTCTGGGTCAAAAACATCCGTTTTCTTTCTTGACTTTTTAAGTCGGGTTTATTTCCGACCTATTTAGTCAAGAAAGTAAAATCTTGTCAACGATAATTTCCAAAATTTTTTATTAATGATATTTTTTAATTTTAATTCAGGTAGTTATAAATTGAAAAACAGCGGTTAGCGGCAGCGAAAGGTGTGATGCAGATCACTTTTTCAGGCATCGATAGGCCGCAAAAAGATCATGAAACGGGGAAAAGAAAGGGGGGCAAATGCGCTGATTGCGCACAAAAAAAGGGGGCCTAAACAGCCCCCCTTTTGAATTGTCACAACCAGCGTGCGAATTAACGCTTGGAAAACTGGAAACGGGCGCGGGCACCGCGCTGTCCGTATTTTTTTCGCTCTTTGACGCGGGGATCACGTTTGACAAACCCGGCTTTTTTAAGCGGTCCGCGAAACTCGGGATTGGCCAAAATCAGCGCCCGCGTAATACCGTGACGAATGGCACCCGCCTGTCCGGAGATGCCACCGCCCACCACCCGCACCTGGATATCATAGGTATCGCGGGTATTGGTGAGGACCAGCGGTTGGTACAAATCCATCTTGGCCGTCTCAACCTGAAAATAATCGTCAATCGGTCGGTTGTTCACGGTAATCTTACCGGTTCCGGGTGTCATGTAAGTTCGGGCAATGGCCGACTTGCGTCTTCCAGTAGCGTAAAACGTATTTTCCATGATCTTGTCTATCCCTAAGTTCCTTTTTGGCCAATTGGCAAACTAGCTTAATGTCAACGTCTCGGGCTGTTGGGCCTCATGGGGGTGTTCATTACCAACATAAACCTTGAGCTTTTTGAACAGCTGGCGGCCCAGTCGGTTTTTCGGCAGCATGCCTTTGACGGCAAAACGAACCAGATCTTCCGGGCGTTTTTCCTTCAGTTTGCGGGCATTGATGGAGGTCAACCCGCCAACGTAGCCACTGTGGCGATGGTAAAACTTCTGGTCCCATTTGCGCCCGGTTAAAACGATTTTCTCGGCATTGATCACCACCACCCAATCCCCCGTATCCACATGGGGGGTGAATGCCGGGTTATGCTTGCCCCGCAGATGCGTTGCCACTTTCGTGGCCAGACGCCCAAGAACAGCGTCCTCCGCATCGATGACATACCATTTGCCTTCATTATCCGTTTTTTTCGCGCTCGGTGTATATTTTTTCACGTGTTCGACTCCTATGGATAAAAGAATCTGTGACTATTAATTGATTCGGCAGGGCGTGTCAATATTTTTTTTATTGACCGTTTCGCACCCGCATGCCGGTCCGCCGTCATCAGTTTAAACGCACCGATTGACACCGGTGTTGAATTCCCCTATAGCGAAACCATTTCACGGCCGGGGTCCACGATCCGATTCCCATCGCGGCGCCTTGCGGCCCGCCCCCCCATGCCTGTCACGTCATCCACACGTGGCCACATCCAGGATACGGAGCTTACCGTCATGATCGAGACCGAAGTCAAATTCCTGATAACGGATTTCGAAACCATACGCCAGCGACTTTTAGAGGCCGGGGCCGTTTCGCGGGGCAACGTCTTTGAAACCAACTTCCGCTATGACGATGCCGGCCGGAATCTGCTGTCCACCCAATGTCTGTTGCGGCTGCGCCGGGACCGCCGCAGCCGGCTGACCTTCAAACGACCGCATCCCGAAGGCGGACGCCAGTTTAAAACCCACGAGGAGTTGGAAATCGAGGTGTCGGACTTCGATACCACCCACCGGATTCTGGCAGCCCTCGGCTACCATCGCGCCCAGGTGTATGAAAAACAACGCGAGACATTTGAAATGGGCGCCACGGAAATCTGCCTGGACCATATGCCCTATGGCCATTTCATCGAAATCGAAGGCACGGCGGAGACGATTCCTCTCGTTGCCAAGCGCCTCGGTCTTGAATGGCACCGACGCATTCTGGCCAATTATCTGCAGATGTTTGATGCCATCCGCACGCGTTTGGGCCTGCCCTTCACCGATGTCACCTTTGACAATTTCCAAAACGTACCGGCCGATCTGGAACCGACACTTCGTGGCTTTGAAATGGGATCGATTCCATGAACGACGCGCAACGACAAACGTTTTCCGTTCTGACCCTTAATTTGCGCTTCGGGTTGGCGGACGACGGTGCGAACGCCTGGATTCATCGCCGTGCCCCGTTGAGGCAATTCCTTTCAACGCACACCAGCGACTTCATGTTATTCCAGGAGGCCAATGATTTCCAAATCGATTTCCTGGCCGCGAACCTTCCGGACTATAACCGCATCGGGCAACGCCTTCCCGCCCCGGCCTTCTGGCAAAACAACGTCATCTTTTATCGCGCGCCGTGGCAATTGGACGCATGGGAACATTTCTTCCTCAGCGCGACACCGGATATCCCCAGCCGTTTCCCCGACAGCCGCTGGCCGCGGCAATGCACCCTGGGCCTTTTCCATGCCGGGTCAGATGAACTGGTCTGTGGGGCCACCCACCTGGATTTCGAAGAATCCGTCCAGGTGGCCAGCGCCGATCTCATCCGGCAACGTATCGACCGATTGGCTGCCGGCCGGCCGGCCGTCTTGGGCGGCGATTTCAACTGTGAGCCAAACTCAGCCTGTCATGGAGCCTTCACCCAACCCGGGCCACCCTCCGAACCACAGTCAGCCCCATTTCGCAACGTCCTGCAAGCCCCCTTCCCAGGAACATTTCACGGCTTCCGGGGTGGTGACGGCCGGATTTGCATTGATTGGATTCTCTATCGGGGCATGATTGCGGTTCGACGCGCGGGTGTGATCCGGTTTCCAGCCGCTGACCGCTATCCTTCGGATCATTATCCGGTGGGGGCGGAATTTATCCTCAAAGGGTCGTCATCGGGCCGTTAAAGATCAATAACCGGCTTGGTTGGTGAAGAAAGTTTTTTTTCGCGAAAGGATTCCTTCGGATCGATCTGCCGAACATCCGCATTGAGACGCCCCCCCTCATGAACCACCAGATTCCGGCATTGAACACGCCCCTCGCATTGACCTGTGGGCAGCACAACGAGTTCATCGGCGGCATGCACCTCTCCGTCAAAACGTCCTCCAACGGTCAAACGGTCGACTCGCATGTCCGCTGTTGCCACCCCTGCTTCGGCAATCGTCACTGTTTCCCCCTTGACGTTGCCGCCAACCCTTCCCCGAATCAACAACTCGCCGGTAAATTCGATGTCGCCTTCCACCGAGAACCCATCATCGACAATCGATAAAAAGTTTTTTTTGCGGGTCACGGCAGCGTTCCTTTGGTTTCTTCGGGTTCGGGTTTCGGTTCCGGCAAACTGAGTCCCAGTGGAGCGACGGTCGTGTCGCTATCCTCCGGAGGTTCTGGATTTGGTGCGGTGGTCGCAGGCGCCTTTTTCTCTGGGATATCCAATGCCACTTCGAAGGTTTTCTCCAAGAGCGCTTGGCCTTCCAGAGAATAGGCGTAGACCTCAGCCGATGTAAATCGCATACCGGGTTCAGCAAATTTTCGTTGTAATTTTAAAGTCATAAAACGTGATATGGAAAATCGTCGTCCCCGATTGCCAACGGGTCGGCCATCCCTCAAGGGTACGGACGGAAGGGAAAATCGCAGAGCCGAAGGCCCCTCTTCGGTATGCAACACCACCACAGCCCGCCCTCCGGCAGACCCCTGACCGGTGTTTTTGATGACAAACTGGGCCTCAATTGTTTCCGTATCGGTCTGGTAGGCGACCTTCAATCCTTCCACATCCACCCGAGGCTCCGGCTTCTGTTCGGGCTTCTTTTCAGGTGTTGCGGTCACCGGCACTTCCGCCACCGGCGATGGGGCGGCCGTCACCGGAGGGGCTGGTGAAGACGTTGTCGCATCACCGGATTCACCAGCGGCTGGGACTGCAATTGAAGGTTTAGCGGGCGGCGGTGTAGAGGCCGCCGATGGCGCTGTTTTCCCCGCTTGAGCCTCCACACGCACAGCCCGGACTTTCAACAATTCATTTTGCTGCTGAAGGGCAGTGATTTCTTCCCGCAAGGCATCCGCTTCCTCTGAAAGCGCTATCTGTTTTTGAACCATGCCCCCATAAAGAACGCCCATAACGGCGGCCACAATGAGTGCACCGGCACTGAGCCCGGCAATCGCCCATAATTTCTGCCGGAAGTTACGAATGCGGCGAACCCGCCCCTTGCCGTCGACCAGCAGCACGGTCCAGCTTTTCTCAAATTTTGAAGCGATTGAGTTTTTCTTCATCGTTTTCGATAACGGGCACTTAAGAAAACAAAAACCGAGTTTAGCGCAAGCATATGACGCGCACCGGTGCGCCGGGCGCCACACTCAGCAAAGAGACGGCGCTACCCTGGTTGACGGCAAATTCAAGGGTATCGCGGCTGCCGATCAGTGCCAGCAATTTCCCGGCCGGAATGTCACTGTAGGTCGATACCAACGGAATGGGATGGCGCCCCGCGAGATTGATTGTCAAAGATTGCTTCAGATCACCTTCCAGGAAAGATGTCAATAGCTCTCGCCCGATATTGGTCACCACATTGCCAAACCGATCCACATTCACCACGATGCCCTGCAAGCTTCCATCCGTCGCCAGGCGTGCCGCCAACGCATCCAGGCAAACCAGATCCCGGATGGCCATTGGCGGTCCCAGCAATTCCGGGCGCCCGCCGGAAGCCAAAAAACCTGCCACCGGGGCGATGATATCTCGGCCGTGGAAAGTGGCGCTGACAGCCTCCGCAAACAGCGCCCTGTTGGTCACCCGCCATACATCCTGCAATATCCCCTCTAACCGCAACCCACTGAGCAAACCATTGTCCGGACAGAGAAAACCGCAGGCCCGGGCCCTGGCAAACACGATGTCGCGCTTACTGCCGACCCCCGGGTCCACAACCATGACGTGCAGGGTACCCTCCGGGAAATGGCGATAGGCGGCCAGGATCATGGCCGCCGCCTGGCGGATATCGTGGGACGCGATATGATGGCAGATATCAACGATCACCCCATGGGGAACCCGGCTTAAAATAGCCCCCTTCATGACCCCGACATACTCATCCCGGTCACCGAAATCGGTTAATAGGGAAATAATGGCTGGTGTTGTCCCCATGGCATTATGATTCGCGGAACAAGCCCTGTTGACAGGAAACCCCCAAATGCTTGTAGGCCCTTTCGGAAGCCCGGCGACCCGATGACGTCCGCATCAGAAAACCCTGTTTGAGCAGATAGGGTTCCACCACATCCACCAGAGTGTCCGTCTCTTCCTGAAGGGTGGCCGCCAGCGCTTCGATGCCGACCGGACCGCCGCGATAATAATCGATAATCGTCTGTAAATAGCGACGATCGAGTTTGGTCAGGCCCTGGTCATCGACGCCCTCCAACGCCAGCGCAGCGGCTACCGTTTCACAGGTAATCCGCCCTTTGGCCCGGACCTGGCTGAAATCCCGAACCCGTTTCAGCAATCGATTGACGATCCGGGGCGTCCCGCGGCAACGACGGGCCAGTTCCACGGCCGCATCCTCTTCGATGGGCACCTTCAACAGGGCCGCCGAACGTTTGGTGATTTTCACAAGATCGTCCAGCGCATAGAAATCCAGGCTGCGCATGATACCGAAGCGGTCCCGCAGGGGGGCCGAAAGCAGCCCGACCCGCGTGGTGGCACCGACCATACAGAAGCGACGCAGGCGGTAGCGATGGCTGCGGGCATGCACCCCCTTGTCAAAGACAAAATCGATCGCGAAGTCCTCCATGGCCGGGTAAAGCAGTTCTTCGACCGATTTGGGCGTCCGATGGATTTCATCGATGAACAAAATGTCGCCATCTTCAAGGTGGGTCAAGACACCGATCAAATCGCCTCCTTTCTCCAAGGCCGGCCCCGAGGTCACCGTCAATGTGCCGCCGGTTTCGTTGGCGATGATGTGGGCCAGGGTCGTTTTGCCCAGCCCCGGCGGGCCATGAAAGAGAACATGATCCACCGGTTCATCGCGCAGTTTAGCGGCTTCAATGGCAATGCGAAGGGTCTCCACGGCCTGGTCCTGGCCAACATAATCATCCAGGCTTTCCGGCCGTAGGGAAAGGATGTCGGTTTCCAGATCCTGGGGCGTCTCCTTCTCGGTCAAAATCCCCTTGCGATCCGAAGAATAGGTCAAAATGTCATCACTCATGCGAATTCTTCACCGCGATAGATTTCATCAAAGAGTTCCTCCGGCGTGACAATGGCCGGATTGCGGGTAAGGGCCCCGGCAATCATCTGTTTGGCATCCGCCGGTTTGTGGCCCAACTGCTTTGTCAAAACGTCCAGTACGAGTTGGGAATAGTCTTCCACAGGCGTCACCGGAGGTGCTTCGCCTTTACGAATAAGGGCAAATTTGTCCATTTTGCCGGAGAGGGTCGCCACAATTTTCTGCGCCGTACGGTTACCGACCCCCTTCAGGCGTCGCAACGCGGTAATATCCCCGTTTTCAATGGCCCTTGCAATGTCACGCACGGGCATATTCATGGCCTTGACCGCCTTCATCGGCCCGATATCTTCAACCGAAATGAAATATTGAAAAAATTCCTTTTCGACTTCCATGTTAAAACCGATCAGCACCGGTTTCGGTTGCCGTTCGGTTTGATGGTAGTAGATATAGAGCTCCAGCGGATCGCCAAGCGCCTTGTGTTGAATGGTCTCCATCACCACGGCCGGAAGCAGCACTTCATAGCCCAGTTGATTGGCCAGGATCAACACCCGCTCATTTTCTTTTTTCAGTAGCTTACCTTCGATATATCCAATCATGGCATCTCGTGATGGGCTGATGAATGGAGGAACGACCCTATCAACCCCGGTTCCGGAAAAGACCGATAAGCGCCAGTCCCAATGCATCGGAAGCATGAAACGGCCGAATCGGACGATCCAGCTTCAACGCGTGCCGCACCGCCTTTTCCAACTGGGCCTTGCTGGCATTGCCGTTGCCGGTCAGGACCTGTTTGGCCTCCCGCACCGGGACCTCTTTGATCGGTACATTGATATGACAGCCAGCCAGAAGAATGACACCGGTGACCTTACCAAGCAAAATACCGGATTTGGGGTATTTCTCCAGCGAAAAGACATCTTCTACCACCATCAGGTCCGGCATTTCTTTCCGTAGCAACCCCAGCAGTTTGGTGTAAATTTTCTCGAGCCGCTGCGACTGCTCTTCATTCTTAGCCGTCGCAATGCTGCCGAAAGCAAACCCATCGACGTGCAAGCCTTGCCCGTGCACGATACCAATGCCCGTGCCCGCAAGACCGGGATCAATGCCGAAGACTTTCATGGGCAACCTGGAGATCTGCCGCTCATGGCACCACCTGGCTTACTGTTTGAGTTTCTGCGCGGCGATTTTGGCCTCGGTCGAACGGGGATAGCGATCGATCAATTCTTTGAAAATCAACCGTGCGTTTTCCTGGTCGCCCAGCTCGAGAAACGCCATCCCCTGTTTCAGCAAGGCCGCCGGGACTTTGTTCCCGGTGGGAAAGTTTTCGATAACTTTCTGATACTCGAGAATCGCCTTCTCGTACCAGTTTTCCCGGTAGTAGGTCTCCCCGATCCAAAATTGGGCGTTGTCGGCCTGGTCGGATTGGGGATATTTTTTTAAAAGGGATTCGAACGATTTCCTTGCGCCCTTGTAATCTTCACCATCGAAAGCTTTTTTCCCCTGGGCATAGAGGGCCATGTCACCGGACGTCTTCTCAGCACCTCCGCTCATCGCGGCGCCCGCCGCAGCGCCACCGGCAGCCGTCTGGACATCAAGATATTTATCGAACTTGGCCAGGCGCAGGTCAAAAGCATCGAGGCGTGCCGTCATATCCGTGATATGCTGTTTGAGGCGGTGATCGCTTTCGTCCAGGCGGCCGTTGATCAATTGCAAGTCCTTTTTAAACTGCTGAAATTCAGCCCGCATCTCGGCTTTATAGTCACTGAAGGACTGGTATTTTTCATCGCGGTCGGTACCGAAGCTGGAGAGGTCCTCGCGAACGGCTGTATATTTTTTCTCAAGATCGGCATATTGTCTTTCCAGGGCGATCGTTCGTCTGTCCAAAGTTATGGCGTCTTGTCGTGTCGCACAACCGGCCATCAATACCAGTCCAACCGTAAGGCACAGCAACGATTTGGTCATAACGTCTTTCCCGTTTTCAGTTGTTGGTATTCGAGGCAAAAAAAATCTGCCCGCCGAAAAGCAGCGGGCAGATGATAGACTCTGCGGAAACATTGTTCGGCAGTATCATGGGCAGCGTGAGCAGCACAGTGCCGAGGTCGGGCACATGCTTATCTCAATTTAAACTGCCCGCGCCGATTCTTAGCCCATGCTTCTTCCGTGCTGCGGGCATCCAGGGGCCGCTCTTCGCCGTAACTGATTGTTGAAAGGCGTGAAGCCGAAATTCCCAGGTCCACGAGGTAAGCGCGTGCACTCTCGGCACGGCGCTCCCCAAGGGCGAGGTTGTATTCATTGGTGCCGCGTTCGTCGCAGTGGCCTTCGATGGCGACCGTCGCATCGGCATTCGCCTGAAGCCATGCCGCTTTACGCTTCAAGGTGGCCTGCGCCATGGCCGACAGTTGGGCACTGTCAAAGCTGTAGTAGATGTGCTCGTTGAGGAATTGGTTCATGGCCTGTTCTGCCGCTCGTTGAGCCGCGTCGGCTTGCAGGTCCGCCCCGCTGTCAGTCGTTCCGGACGTGTCCGCCGGTGGCGTGGTCTTCTGGGTGGTATCTTGATCCACCGCCGACTGCTGGGCACACGATGTCATCAACATTAAACCAGGTACCAGCACCAGCAGAGCCAGGACCGTCCATAATTTCCTTTGCATTTTTCCTCCTTTCAACAACCAAAACACATTAGTTAAGGTGCTTGTTAGGCGACCATTGGGGATTTGTTTGTTCGCCCGGCAGCGTCAACAACCGGCGCTGGTCGGTTCCGAAAGCCGTCATGACGTAAATGCGGGAACGGCCTTCACGGGTAGAACTAAAAGCGATCATACTGCCATCCGGCGACCAGGAGGGCGACTCGTTGCCGCCGGTATCATGGGTTAACTGAACCGGCGGACGGCCGTTGAAACCAATAACGAAAATATCGTTGCGCCCACCTTCCATTCCGGCATAGGCCAGCTTGTCCCCCTTGGGGGACCAACTGGGCTGGGTGTTGTAACGCCCCTTAAACGTCAGCCGGTCGACACGTCCTGAATCTAAATTTTTGATATAGACTTGTGGATTCCCGGAACGGTTGGAAACAAAGGCAAATTTCTTTCCATCCGGGGCCCAGGTCGGGGAGACATCACTGCCCCAACTTTTCGTCAACCTTTTAATAATTTTCCCTTTTCCAGTCAACAGATAAATTTCCTGGTCCCCGGTGAAGGACAGTGTTGCGGCGAAGCGCATGTCCTCAAGAGAAGTTGGCATTGCAGTCATGGGAACCCAGGCCGGTGTGATGTTCAGGCCCTTGTTGCCGATTTCATAGCCGCGTTTATGGCGTCGGTGCTTGACGTAAAGAAAAGGCCGGTTTTTGGGGTAGGCCGTGTAGGCCAGCCACTTGCCATCAGGCGACCAGGCCGGAGAAAGCGTAATATTCCGGGTTCGTGTAAACTGCGCCGGGTTGCGGCCGTCAAACTCGGCAATGTAGATCTCCTTGTTGCCCGTGCCGGTTGACACAAAGGCAATTTCACTGTTGAAAAAACCGCGATTGCCGGTAAGGAAGAAAATGACTTCACTGGCAAATTTTCTGACCATGCGCCGGGTGTCCTGCAAACGCCCGCGATACCGTTTACCAAGGACCGACTGGCCTTTGAACGTATCAAAAAGACGCAGTTCCATTTCCACCGCCTCGGCGGAGCGGCGAATGCCGCCGGTGACGAGCAGTTCCGCCCCGATCACCGTCCAGTTGCGAAAATTGATACTCGCCGCCGTAATGCCGGATTCCCGAGGTTCTTCCAGATAGGCGCCTTTGTCCAGGAGTTTAAAATAGCCCGTAAACAATAACGTTTCCGCCAGCAACTGGGCCGATTTCTGGGAGGTTTCCTCTGTCGGCGCTCCCTGCGATAATGGTTTGAAATCCGGGATGGCGAGGGGAATTTTCTTCAAAAAGGGATTGATTTCAATAAATTCGTCTACGGCCCGGGCCGGTAAGGACGTCAGGGTCAACAGCAAAAGCGCCACGAAAAAGCAACGACTCAATCGGCACATCACACCCATCATGAAGATCTCTCTTTCATTTATGCGTCGGTGATACATTCCCCAAAGGGCCAACCGCATCAAACCGGTCAGCTCCCGGCGTCAGCGTTTACATTAACGGAATCCGGAGGGGGTCGCCTTAACCCCGACCTCGATATAGGGGCGATTCACCCCTTCAGGATGAGGCGCCACCGGACTGGCTTTCCGGACAGCCCGAAAAGCGGATTCGTCGAGATAGCGGTTGCCCGACGGCTGTACGATTTTGATTTCGGTGATGTCGCCATTCGGCAGGATGCGAAACGTGATCTTTGTCTCCAACTGGTCATCGGCACCGGCCAGTTGCCGTGAAAAGGCCCAGTTTTGACTGACCGCGATGGCCGCCTCGATCTTGTAGTTCTGAATGCGGCTCAAAACAGCCGCCCCGCCGCCGCCACCGCCGGTGCCGGTGCCCGTTCCCCCGGTTCCCGCAGCTGTGCGGGCTTTTTCCTGATCCGCCACTTTGCGGCGCATGGACTCGATGGCACTTTTCACTTTTGTTTGCCGTGGTTTGGCAGCCGGCGGTGCGGGCTTCTGGACCACAGCCTTTTTGACTTTGTCCTTTTTATAGGTCTTTTTTTTGAGCGCTTTGACCACTTTTTTAGGCTTGGGCTTAGGTTTTATCGGCACCGCGTCCGGTTTGGGGGCTGGAATGGGAACCGCCTCGGGCGGCGGTGATACCTGCTCAACTTCCGGCGGGGGTGCAACCGTAGCCGCGGGAGCCGCCGGAGCAGGTTCAGCGGCCGGCAGGGATACCAGATCGACACTGATCGCCCCGGGAGGCCGCCGGAAAGAAGAAGATGAAAACGATGCCGGCATGAACACCATCAGCAGAAAAAAGCCCGCATGACACAATGCGGAAATGGCAAACATGGCCGCCACACTGCGGGTATTTTGTCCGTTCTCTAACACCATGGTTAGCCGTTGGCCGTCAATCATGGCCCGCCTGCTCGTGCGCGTTAGTTCTCATCAGCGCCCTTTTCCATTGCCGGCAGGGTCACCATACCCAGCTTGGCCACACCCGTGCTGCGGATGTCGGACATGACCTGGATGACAACGCCATAGGGAATGGTCTTGTCGGCCTTGAGATAGACGGTTCGATCCTGGCGGGCCTCCAGTACCTTGCCAAGTTTGGTGGCAAATATGTCACGACCGGTCTTGAAATCGTTGATAAAAACCTGCCCATCCTTGTCGATCGAAACCACCAGCGGCTCCTTCTCCGACTCCAGGGGCTGGGCGGTGGTTTCCGGCAGGTCGACATTGACCCCCTCCACCATCATCGGCGCGGTTACCATAAATATAATCAACAAGACCAGCATCACATCCACAAAAGGGGTGACGTTGATCTCCCCCATGAAACCGCTGTCACGCCCCCCGATCTGCATCAGCGCCCTCCCCTCTGCCGGAAAATATCCCGCTCCACGACATTGAGAAAATCTTGTGAGAAGCTGATCAACTCGGATTCCAGGGTGCGGATTTTACTCATGAAAAAGTTGAACGCGATGACCGCCGGAATGGCGGCGGCCAGCCCTACGGCGGTGGCCACAAGGGCTTCGGAAATGCCGGGCGCCACCACGGCCAGGCTGGCCGACCCCATCTGGCCGATGCCGTGGAAGGAGTTCATGATACCCCATACCGTACCGAATAAACCAATAAACGGCGTTGTGTTGCCGGTTGTGGCCAGAAAGGGCACCATCTGGGTCATGCGGGTCGTTTCGGTATTGATGGCGCGCCGCAATGCCCGTTTGACATTGTCGATGCCGCCCGAACGCGCCCCCAGCGAGCCCCTTTCGGCTGTTCGCTGGTCAGCATCGGCGACCGGCCCTTGTTTGCTGAGTTTGCGAAGTTCCAGGTACGCCACGCGGAAAATGCGTGCCACCGGGCTGCCCTGCAACTGTTTGGACTTGGCGAAGGCATCGGTAAGATCACGGCTTTTCCAAAAAAATTCAATGAACAGGGCCGATTCACGAAAGGCGCGTCGCATATAGCGGTACTTGATGAGAATGATGGCCCAGGAGGAAATGGAGAACATGACCAGCAGCAGCAACACCATCTGGACCACCGGTCCAGCGTTTAACACCATGTAGAAAATATCCAGTTTGGCGGAATTCATTGATCACTCCGAATGTCGTCGTTTGCGGAAATCATCGGCCTGGTTTGTCCGAACAATTGGGCGGCTTAAACGAAAGAACGCTATCCAAATTGGCCTGAGGTGTCAACCGGTTTGACGCCCCGGATGCCGCCCCATTGACGTCGAACAGCCCCGGGGGAACGGTATGCATTTCCCGCGCCGGTAATCGGCAACGCTTGCATTTCCTTGCGACACCCCATAGAACAAAGACCGGAAACCGGGTGGAAACGCTCCCGAAGACTGATTCAGATGGGGAGCGCGACCGCGTTAAGTATATTTTATTACACAGCACCCGGCATAGAATGTTAACCGCATCCCTGCGATGACCACACCCGGCCGGCAGGCATTGCAAGCGGCCTCAAACCCAATGGAACCGCCATCCCCCGGCCAAGGAGACGCCAACTTTATGGAACGTATCGCCCAGTTGTTGTTTGAAGCCCACAGCCTTAAGCGTCTGCCCCGCTCCGGATATCAATTTTTGGGATCCGGCCGCGAATCGGTCGCTGAACATACCTTTACCACCACGTTTATCGCCTACGTACTCAGCCACATGGTGCCTCAGGCCGATGCCCGCAAACTGATGACCCTGTGTCTCGTGCATGATTTACCTGAGGCCCGGATTGGCGATTTGAACTACGTTCAAAAATTCTACCTCCGGGCCGACGAAGAGGCGGCGGTCGACGAAATGGTCGCTGGCCTTCCCTTTGGTGAGGCGCTAAAAGACCTGATGGATGAATTCAACCGGGCGGAAACACTTGAAGCACAACTGGCCCATGATGCCGATCAGCTGTCGTTTTTGATCGAGCTCAAACACCTGGCGGATATGGGACATGCGGCACCGCCGACCTGGATACCCAATGTCCGCCAACGGTTGCGAACCGATTTCGGACAAGCGCTGGCGGAGGCCATTTTGACAGAGCCTTCGGACCAGTGGTGGCGCCAAAAATTTATTGACAGATCGGAGCAGACCAAATAGAGGTTGAATCTTGTTTATTAAATTGTCGGAATTTGAGGGCTGCACTAAAAAGCCACCAAACGGCCCGGCAGGCAGGAAATCATGCTTCAGACCCCCGTCAACCCGATAAACGCCTGGCCTCCATCCGCATGCATATGCCCTTCCTATTTTTCAAAACGTACCAACCGGATCGATAAAGACAGGTGTCTCCGCTGCAGCGGCGGGTTTGAAGCTGAAGTCGGCTTACCCGTTATATCCCCTTGAACCCCAAACGTTTGGAGAAATTGCAAACAATGAAATGGTTGACAGCAACCCTCGGTTCATCCATCGGTAAGAAGCTGATGATGGCGGCCACCGGCCTGAGTTTCATCGGCTTTCTTGTGGTCCATCTGGCCGGCAATCTGTCCATCTATGCCGGGGCAGATGCTTTCAACAGTTATGCCGAACATCTGCATGCCCTGGGTCCCCTTCTGGGGGTCGCGGAACTCGGCTTACTGGGACTGTTTCTGACCCACGTCCTGGCCGGATTGATTCTCTTCTGGCAGAACTTTCAAGCCCGCCCCAACCGGTATGCCGTCAATCGCAACCCCGGCGGCAAAACCATTGGTTCGGCCACCATGCCTTACACGGGATTGTTGATTCTATTGTTTATTATCTTTCATTTGACCAATTTCAGCCGGTTCTTTGTGGACCAGGGCGGTACGACCATTTACCAGATCGTATCCACCTCTTTTCAGAACCCGGTCTATGTCGGTCTGTACGTGCTGGCCATGATCATTGTCGCATTGCATGTCAGCCACGGCTTCTGGAGCCTGTTTCAGACCTTCGGCCTGAACCATCCGAAATACATGCCTGCCATCAATGCGGGTGGGTTGATTCTCAGCCTGGTGTTCGGCTTGGGATTCGGGTTTCTGCCGATTTACCTTTCGTTTATCGCCTAAGGAGGACGTCAATGCAGCTGGATGGAAAAACCCCTAGCGGTCCGCTCCAGAACAAATGGGACAAATACCGCTTTGAAACAAAACTGGTTAACCCGGCCAATAAGCGTAAATATTCGATCATTGTCGTGGGCACCGGCCTGGCCGGCGCATCGGCATCCGCATCCCTGGCGGAACTGGGATATGATGTCAAAGCGTTCTGTATCCAGGACAGTCCGCGCCGGGCGCACAGCATTGCCGCCCAGGGCGGCATCAATGCCGCCAAAAATTACCCCAACGACGGCGACAGCATCTGGCGCCTGTTTTACGACACTGTCAAAGGGGGCGATTTCCGCGCCCGTGAGGCCAATGTCTACCGCCTGGCCCAGGTGAGCAACAATATCATCGACCAATGCGTCGCCCAGGGCGTTCCCTTTGCACGGGAATACGGCGGCATGCTGGCCAACCGCAGCTTTGGCGGCGCCCAGGTATCGCGCACCTTCTATGCCCGCGGACAAACCGGCCAGCAGCTTCTCCTGGGGGCCTACGGCGCCCTTTCCCGACAGATCGGCGCCGGCAAAGTCCAGATGTTCACCCGCCGCGAACTGGTGGACATCGTCATCGTTCAGGACAAAGCCCGGGGCATCATCGTCCGCAACCTCATCACGGGGGAGATGGAACGCTATGCCGCCGACGCGGTCGTCCTGGCCACCGGCGGCTACGGCACGGTGTTCTACCTCTCCACCAACGCCGACTCCTGCAACGTCGGGGCCGCGTTTAAAGCCTACAAAAAGGGGGCGCTTTTCGCCAACCCGTGTTTTACGCAAATCCACCCGACCTGTATCCCCCATACCAGCGACTACCAGGCCAAGCTGACGTTGATGAGTGAGAGCCTGCGGAATGACGGCCGGGTCTGGGTGCCCAAAGACCCAACCGACAGCCGTCGCCCGAACCAGATCCCCGAAGAAGACCGCAGCTATTTCCTGGAAGAAAAATACCCCAGCTTCGGCAACCTGGTGCCGCGGGATGTGGCCAGCCGCAATGCCAAGGAGCAGTGCGACGCCGGTCGCGGGGTCGGCCCCACCGGCTACGCGGTTTACCTGGACTTTGCCGACGCCATCAAACGGGACGGCCAGGATGTTATCCGCCGCAAATACGGCAATCTCTTCGACATGTATCAGAACATCACGGATGACAACCCTTACGAAACCCCCATGATGATCTACCCGGCCTCCCACTACACCATGGGCGGCCTCTGGGTGGACTACGAATTGCAGACCACCATTCCCGGGCTGTTTTCCCTGGGCGAGAGCAATTTCTCCGATCACGGGGCCAACCGCCTGGGGGCCAGCGCGCTCATGCAGGGTCTGGCGGACGGGTACTTCGTCATCCCCTACACCATCGGTCCTTACCTGGCCACCAACGGTGTGTCGGAAGTCACTGCCGATCACCAGGCCTTTCACGATGCCGCCCAGAAAGCCACGGAGCAGGATCAGAAGCTGCTGGCCATCAACGGCAATCAGACGGTGCGTGAAATTCACGTCAAGCTCGGCAAAATCATGGTGGAAAACGTGGGCATGGCCCGCAACGCCGCCGGCCTCAAACAGGCCATTGAAGAGATCAAAAGCCTGCGCGAAGAATTCTGGCAGGATGTGAAGGTGCCGGGTACGGCCTCCGATTACAACCTCAGCCTCCAGAAGGCGGGACGATTGGCTGATTTTCTGGAGTTCGCCGAGGTCATGGCCTTGGACGCCCTGGAGCGGGACGAGTCCTGTGGATGCCATCTCCGGGAGGAACACCAGACGGAAGAAAACGAAGCCAAGCGTGACGATGACAATTACTGCCACGTCGCCGCCTGGGAATACGATGGCTACGGCAACACGCCGAAGTTTCACAAAGAGCCTCTGGTTTTTGAGAATGTCGAATTAACGCAAAGGAGCTACAAGTGACAACGACGGGAGAGCACACCATCAATATAACGCTGAAAGTCTGGCGCCAGAAAGGCCCCCAGGACAAGGGCCGCTTTGAAACCATACCGGTCCAGAACGTTGAAACCCATGAGTCGTTTCTGGAAATGCTCGATCAGGTCAACGAAAAACTGACCCATGAAGGCAAAGACCCCATCGCCTTCGACAACGATTGCCGCGAAGGCATCTGCGGCATGTGCGGCTGCGTTGTCGACGGCATTGCCCATGGCCCCCAAAAAGCCATGACCCTCTGCCAACTGCACATGCGTAAATTCAATGACGGCGATGTCATTGCCATCGAGCCCTGGCGGGCCCGGGCCTTCAAGGTCATCAAAGACCTGATGGTCGATCGCAGCCCCCTGGATAAAATCATTCAGGCCGGCGGCTATGTTTCCGTGAATACGGGATCACCCCAGGATGCCAATGCCCTGCCCGTTCCCATGGAAGTAGCGGAGAAGGCCATGGATGCCGCGGCCTGCATCGGGTGCGGGGCCTGCGTGGCGGCCTGCCCGAACGCTTCCGCCATGTTGTTTGTCAGCGCCAAGGTATCCCAGCTGGCCCTGCTGCCCCAGGGGCAACCCGAAGCAGCCCAGCGGGCCATCGCGATGGTCAACACAATGGACGACCTCCTTTTCGGCAACTGCTCCAATCACCGTGTATGTGAAGCCGTTTGTCCCAAGGAAATTTCCATTGTCAACATTGCCCGACTGAACCGGGAATTCATGAAAGCCGGCTTCGCCTCGGAAGCGGTTTAACCCTTGTCCCAACCCGGCCGAGCCGCCGACGGATGATCGCATCCCCCCGCCGGCGGCTGGGCCCTGCATTCCTTCCGCAAGGCCGGGGATATTCAAATTGACAGTCTTTATCAACAACAAAGATGCTTGCCCCGGTGCCTAATGCATGCCGGGAGCGGCATGGCGGAAAGCCCTATGACCGCAATCGACCGTTTGCTTCAGTGGATTAAAAATCTCCCGGGAACCGAAACACCCTACGGCCTGGCGGCCTACAAGACCGTCGTGGTCGTGGTTGGCGTCCTGGTGCTTGGACTGTTCCTGAAATGGTTCCTTCAGCGGGTGGGGCAACGGCTTCTGCGCTACCCCTTTTTCAAAGAAAACGAAAATGTCTGGAAGGCCGCACAGAAAGCTGTCCGCTATGGTCTGGTCATCGTTGCCGGCACCTATGTCGCCCGTCTTTTCAATCTGGATCTTTTGGAAAAAATATTCCAGGGGATTTTGATCGTCATGCTGGCAGCGCCGGCCAAAGAGGTGCTGGTCACAGCCCTGAGCTACCTGGAGGAGAATGTTGCCGAACGCACCGACAACAAAGTAGATGATATCATCTTTGATCTTCTCAACCGTTTCGCCGGGGCGATTATCTATGTTACGGCCATTATTGTGGCCCTGGACATTGTCGGCATCAACGTCATGCCGTTTATTGCCGGCGCTGGCGTGGCCGGCATCGCCATCGGCTTCGCCGCCAAGGATACGCTGTCCAACCTGATTGCCGGCGTCCTGCTGATCATTGACCGCCCATTTGAAGTCGGCGACCGGATCGAGGTCTGGAGCGCTCCGGCCGGCAGTGCCTCCTGGGGCGATGTCATCGATATCGGGCTGCGAGCAACCAAAATCAAGACCACGGACAACATCGTCATTATCATCCCCAATAACGAAATCATGAAACGCGATATCGTCAATTATACGATCATCAGTTCCCTCATCCGCGTCCGGATCAACATTGGGGTGGCCTATGAAGCAGACATCCGGCGGGCCAAGGACATTATCATTGCGATCGCCCGCAAGATGGACTGGATATCGGAATCACCCGCTCCCAAGGTGGTCGTCCGCAATTTCAGTGATTCGAGCGTGGACCTGCAACTGCGGGTATGGATCCGGAATGCGCGCCGCCGCATGGATACCATCTCCTTCGTTATTGACCATGTCAAAGAAGCCTTTGACCAGGCCGGAATTGAAATTCCCTACCCCAAACGCGACATCCATGTCCGCTATGCCGATCCGGCGGCTCCCCAGTTGCCGGAGTCTTGAATCCCTCTGAGCCTATCGCCACCGTCTTCAGCCCGCCGGCTGTGACCCCGCGCGTCAGGCGGCCAGGATTCTTGCCGCCCCAAGCCCCCTCCTGGTTTTGGATTCCAAGCGATACGACGCGGTCTGAGCGCAACGGATTGGCCTTGTTTTAGGGGGGCGCATTGAGGTCATGCGATATTTGATCTTGATTCCATAACCAATTAGGGTTATTTTTTACGTTTATTTTTATTGACCACAAACGGTTGTCTCCATGAAGCTCAGTATTGACCAAATCGCCCAGGCATTGGACCTGCCCCAAGGCAAAATCGAACGCTGGATCCGCCAGGGACGTATCCCCCTGGTACGGCACGACACCATCTGTACGTTCGATCAGCAGACCCTCGAGCGATGGGCGTTACAGCACGACCTTAAATTCCACCCCCATCGGAAACCGCAGCCGGAATGCATGCAGGCGGACGACATCAGCCTTACCGCCGCCTTACGCAACGGCGGGGTTCATCACGGGGTAAGCGGAGAGGACACCGACGCAGTATTTCAGGCCGCTGTCGAACGGTTGGCCATCATACCCGCACTAAGTAAACCACATTTGGTTCAGAAGCTGATCGAGCGGGAAGCCCTCACATCCACCGGAATCGGCAAAGGGGTCGCCATACCCCACCCCCGCGAACCCGAGTCCCTGGGCGTGGAAAGCCCTGCGGTCGCCGCCTGCTTTCTGGAGGCCCCCATCGATTTTAACGCGCTGGACAGCCGTCCGGTTTCCGTTATGTTTATCCTTCTGTCCCCCTCGGTTCAGATGCACCTGCAACTGCTTTCCCGTTTGTCGTACTGCCTCAGACAGGAGACCTTTATCGCGTTTCTCGACAGGAAGCCTGACGAAACAGCGCTCCTGGCGCAGTTAAGCCAAATGGAAAGCCCGTGTGAACCATCAGATCGGCGGCAACCTTAACTCATGCGCTCCCCCATCTCTTGGCGCCTCCCCGCTTCCTGGTATGTATTCCGATCCGACGATCGGCTTCTGCTGATCATAGCCGGCGCCATGGTCGGTGTCTGCAGCGGGGTTGCAGCCGTCGCCCTCAACCAGGCACTCGTAGCGGTATTGGGATGGCTGCGTCCCTACCGCACCGAAGCCTGGGCTTTTTTACTCCCGGCATTAGGTGCGGCGCTATCGTCCCTCTTCCTCAATAAAATCATGCGCGAGGGAGCCGGCCACGGGGTCCCGGAAGTCATTTACAGCGTCTCGCGCTATGGCGGTTTAATGCGGTTTCGATCCAGTTTTTCCCGCCTGATCTCGAGTTGTTTGACCATTGGCAGCGGCGGGTCGGCCGGGCCTGAAGCCCCCATCGTCATGAGCGGATCCGCCATCGGATCCAACATCGCGCGCGTACTCGGCCTGAACGACCGTCAGCGGGTGGCTTTAGTGGGCTGCGGGGCCGCGGGGGCCATATCGGCGATTTTCAATGCCCCTATTGCCGGCCTGATCTTTGCTATGGAGGTCATTCTGGGGGAATGGGCGGCGTCCAACCTGATACCGATTGCCATCGCCGCCGTTGCGGGCACCGAAATCAGTCATCTGCTGCAAGGCAAACAAATCCCGTTCTCCCATCACCATTTCGAGATTGGATCAATCGATGTCATGGCTTGTATCGGCCTGGCCGTTTTTACCGCTCTGGCATCCATCCTGCTTACCCGTTCCATCCGAACGATCCATCACAAAGCGGATGGCATTCGGTTGCCGGCCTGGTTGCGTGCTGCCGGCGGCGGCTGCACGGTCGGCCTCATCGGCCTGTATCTTCCCGTCGTGCTGGGGGAAGGCTACCATGCCATCCGGGAAATGATGGAAGGCCAGTTTGCCCCCGGGCTCGGGCTGGTCTGTATAGCGGTCCTGGCCAAAATTCTGGCCACGGCCCTGACCCTCGGATCGGGAGGCTCCGGCGGTATTTTCGCCCCCTGCCTTGTCATCGGCAGCTTTACCGGTTTGGCCTATCATCGGGCATTGGTCTATCTGTGGCCCGGCGTGGACTGGGTTCAGGAGGGGTGTTTTGTCCTGCTTGGCATGGCAGGGCTGATCAGCGGAATTCTGCAGGCCCCCCTCACCGGCATTTTTTTGATTATCGAAATCACGGGAGGCTATGAGGTTATCCTGCCCCTTTTGATCGTGTCGGCCATATCGACCAGCCTTTGCCATTATTTTGAGCCCGCTTCCTTCTATCTCAAAGACCTGGTGGAAAAAGGCCAGGTGCTGCGCCCGGGCACCGATGCCCGGGTCCTGGCCGACCTCGAAGTGCGGGAACTCCTGGAGACCGATTGCATTACGGTACACCCCGACATGCTATTGCGGGATTTTGTCGATATCGTCAAGCAGTCCCGGCGCAATTTGTTTCCGGTCGAAGACCGCCAAACCCGCCAGTTTCAGGGTGTGATTTATATGGACGACATCCGGCCGTACCTGTTCGACCCCCTCATGTACGACACGGTTCTGGTGGGACAGTTGATGAACGCCCGCGTGGCCACCGTTTCGCCGGACGATGACGTGGTGGATGTGCTTGAACGCATGGACGCCGACCGGCTGTTCAACATGCCGGTTGTGGCCAACCACCGGTTCCTGGGCATGATTTCCAAATCGACGCTACTGGACCAGTACCGCAAAGAGCTGATGGTCCAGACCTACCATCTTAACCGGTAGAAGGAGACAGCCATGTATACCCAGCTTTTTCACATTTTCCGCAACACCCCTCTTGGACGCGAAACTTTTCTGCAATCGTTGTATTTCTGCAAACAGATGGGGGCCACACCTGTCGTCTATATCCCGCAGCACATCAAGTTCCTCATGTATTTCGATAACGATGTCGTCCAGATTGACCTGGATGACTCCTATCTTACGGACCCCGCCACAGCGGAGGCCCATGCGCGTGAAATGTTGGATCACCATGAGTTGCAGCATAAGTTTTTCGCGCCCAAAAATTTTACCGCGTCAACCCTGCCGGACATTCCGACCAATTTCGATTTCATGTGCTGCCCCCGCAGCGTCAGCGACCTGTCCTCCAAAATCGGCCTGGGCTATATCGGCCCCCGGGTGCGGCGCATTGTCACTTCGGCGCGGTTTCCCGTTTTGGTCACCAGCCCCGTCTTCAAGCCCTGGACGCGACTGGCCGTATTTTTCGGGGGATCAGCCAATGCCCTGAATGCCTTGAAACTGGGTCTGCGGATTGCAAGAGAAACCGGAACGCCTCTGGACATCTTCACCCAGGCGGAAAAACGTTCCCGCAAGGACTACGAAGCCATCATTCGCGATCACCATCTGGCAGAAGAGGTTAAACAGCTTGATGCCCGGTGGGTTTTCTTTGAAAAGGGTTCATTTGAAACAAATCTTTACGAAGTGCCGCATGATGCCCTTGTAATTCTGGGGGCCTTCGGACACGGCCTGATCCGTAATCTGGTTTTCGGCAGCAAGATGGAAAAAATCCAATCCACCGTCTCCAACAATCTCCTGATTGTGGGCCCACATTACACCGCCGGTCTATAGGTGTGAAGGGGGGGTGGTCATGGCAACGTCGGGGCAGGGTGAAGCGGCCCCGGGCGGGTTCAGTTATGGAAGGTTTCCAAGCGGATACGGCGTTTGAGAATCGAACTGGCGATGTGTTGAAACTGGGCGGTGGTATCCGACACAAAAAACCGGTAGCACCCCCGGCGGCTCAGGCGCGTCTGTAAATGTTTATCCGTCGTGATCGCTTGCCGCAGACGGTTAGCGACACCCACGGAGGAATCCACCACCCGCACGCGCCGACCGATTTTGGCCTGGATCAAATCCATCAGCAGGGGATAGTGCGTACACCCCAGGATCAGGGTGTCGATTTGCCGGTCCTTTAAAGGACGCAGGTATTTTTTTACGATCATCGCCGTTTCGGGCTTCTTCAGCCACCCTTCCTCCACCAAAGGCACCAGCAGCGGACAGGCCCTGGTAAACACCCGGCATTCCGGCCGCAATCGTTCGATGATTTTCTCGTAGACCCCGCTGGCAACTGTGGCCCGGGTGCCGATAATGCCGATCCGCCCCGTGCGCGAAGACTGAACCGCCATCTCTGCCGCCGGTGATATGACTTCAAAAAAAGGGATATCGTAACGCTGCCGCAGAATAGCCGGGGCCACGCTGGAAGCGGTGTTGCAGGCCAGAACAATGGCGCGGGCGCCTTTGGAAAGAAGAAATTCGGTATTTTCGACCGCGTATTTGACGACCGTGGACGGACTTTTGCTTCCGTAGGGGGTGCGGGCGGTATCGCCGAAATAAAGGATGTCATATTCGGGCAGGCATTGCATGAGGGCTCGGACAACGGTCAGCCCCCCGATTCCCGAGTCAAAAACGCCAATCATGCCAGGCGCTTCCCGCCGGCCCGTTCAATGGCCGTTAAACCCTGCCGATACTCACGATAATATCCAGCTAAGGAGGACATCAGCCCTCTTGCTCCGAATCCGCGTTCTCGGCGTCTTGGCGACGTTGCCGCCGCCGTTCTTCAATTTTCCGGGCGACCGTCCGACGGATGACCTCATCAGACACGTCGGTTTTGATACCGGGGCAACTGTTGGCCATCATCCGCCAGTTGTCAACATCTTCCAGGACCGCGGAAATATAGGGCCAATTGCGGCACATGCGGGGTTTGACCGGGTGAATGCGGCAGAGCTCATCCCAGAAGACACAATAACCGTTTTCGGCCTGCGCCAGCACATAGCGGGAGCCGGACAGCTGGCAGTAGCGCGCCTTGAAATCCTCCGGATCCTCACCGATAAAATTCGCAATGGCTTTGATGTCGGATTCGGAAACATAGGTACCGCCGTAGCCACGACAGCATTCTCCGCACATTTGGCAGGTAAAAATGGAAGGGTAAGACGTTTTAGAAGGCATGACGCGTTTCCATGGCCCGTTTGAGGGTTACCTGATCAACATACTTGAGGTCTCCGCCCATGGGGACACCGGAAGCAATACGGGTCACCGAGACCTGAAGGGCTTGCAGCTTCTCGGCCAGATAGGCCGCCGTGGCCTCCCCTTCCACGTTGGTACCGGTGGCAATGACCACCTCCTTGAGGGATTCATCGCGCACCCGGCGAAACAAATCGCCAATGCGAATGTCGTCGGGACCGACGCCATTCATTGGAGAAAGCACCCCCCCCAGAATATGATAGACCCCCTGGAAGGCCCCCGACTTTTCAACGGCAACCATATCCGCCGGCTGTTCCACGACACACAACTGGCCGTTGTTACGGGAGGCATCCTGGCAAATGTGACATAGGGCATCATCGCTCCAGGCGTGGCAGCGCGAACACGAACGGGTCCGCGCCTTGACGTCCATGATGCTTTGGGCCAACTGCTCGGCATCGCGGTGCGATATTTTCAGGATATGCAGTGCCAGGCGCTCAGCCGTTTTTTCGCCGATGCCAGGCAGTTTGGAAATCTGACGGATCAGGTTTCGTATTGAGGCAGGGTAGTAGTTCATGCAGCATCCTATGCCCGGGCACAAACGGGAATCGCGTTCATGCCCTGAGGCTCATTTTAAAACAACCCGGGGATATTCATGCCGCCGGTCAGCTTGCCCATTTCAGACGCAACCATTTCCTGGGATTTGCTCAAGGCATCGTTCACCGCCGCCAGCACCAGATCCTGCAGCATTTCGAGATCTTCCGGATCCACCACCTCTTTCTCAATAGCGATGCTCAATACCTGTTGGCGCCCATTGGCCACGACCTTGACCATTCCGCCGCCGGACGATCCCTCCACACTACGGTCGGCCAACTCTTCCTGCATTTTGGCCATTTTGGCCTGCAGTTTCTGGGCCTGCTTCATCATGTTTCCCATGCCTTTCATGGCAATTCCTCCTCAGTTTAAACCGGCAGGGCGTGTTATGCATACCAACAAGCCGGTGCCGTTGTGCTCTTAGTCCGATTGACCCTTTTCGGCTGGCGAAAGGACCTTGACATCCACGACTTTGCCCTGAAAAAGTTCGACCACTTCCGAAACCATCGGATGGCCCAGGGCTTCCTTCTTCAACCGCTCTTCATGGTCTTTTTTTTTTTGTTTGGCGGTTGGATCGCTCGATTTTCCGTACACCACGATCTCCAGCGCGTGTCCGAACAATTCCTGAACCACGCGACCAATGGCCCGGATGCTTTCCCGCCGCTTCACACGGTTGATATTGAACTCATTCCCGTTGACCTCGATTTCAAAAACGCTCTCATTTGCAGTCATCAGCGACGACTGTTTAAGATTTGCCGCCAATGCCGGCAAATCCGCGCCCAGAGTCTCAACAATGCGCGCCCATACGGCCTGACGACCGGTTTCATCGGTGGGTATCGCCAAAGCGGCACTTTTCGCTGATGTTGGGTTCGGAGGGTCAACGTCTTGCCTTGCAGCAGGGCTTTCCGGAGGCCTGTCATCTCGAGGACCGGAAACAGCCTTAGCTGACATGATCTGTCCGCCGCCGTCTATCACGGCCTGCCGAAGGGATTCAACATTTTGGATAAGTTCGTCCAGGGGAAGGGCCGGCTTGATCTGGCAAATCTGAATCAACACCATTTCGATGGCCAAACGGGGATGCACGGTGAGACGGACAAGCGTTTCTTCCCTGTACAACAGGTTGAAAACCTGATTGAGGACACCGACCGAATAGGAATGCGTCTGTTCGCGCAGCTGCTGTATTTCACTCGCAGGCAGGTCAACCAGCGATGCCGTTGCCTCCCCCATTTTGATCACAATAAGATTCCGAAAATGGTTCAGAATGTCAGCGTATAATTTTTTGAGATCCTGGCCGCGGTCGTAGACCGTAGCGACTGCCTGTAAAATGCGCGCCACATCACCCGCCAAAAGGGCATCAGCCAAATCGGTAATGACATGGCGATCGACCACGCCCAGAATATTCAGCACCTGCTCGTGGGTGACCGGTCCATCGGAACAGGTCATCACTTGATCAAGCAGGCTCAGGGCATCCCGCATGCTCCCCCCGGCTTCGCGCGCCACTAGGGTCAGGCTTTCGTCGGGAATAGCGATTTTTTCGGCATCGCATAACCGGGCCATGTGTCCGGTCAGGCTTTCGAAACCGATTCGCCGCAAGTCATAACGCTGGCAACGGGAAAGAATCGTTACCGGAATTTTGTGCGCTTCCGTCGTAGCAAACATGAAAATGATATGCGGCGGCGGTTCTTCAAGCGTCTTCAACAGCGCATTGAAGGCCGGAGTGCTCAGCATGTGCACTTCATCGATGATGTAGATCTTATAGGCGCTGTAAGCCGGCATGTACTTAACGTTTTCACGTAATTCACGGATTTGATCGACGCTGTTGTTGGACGCACCGTCAATCTCGAAAACGTCCGCGGCATTACCGGCGGTAATTTCCTTGCAGGACCGGCAGGCATTGCAGGGGGTTGGGGTCGGGCCGGTCTGGCAGTTCATGGATTTCGCAAGAATTCGGGCAATTGTTGTCTTGCCGGTACCCCGTGGCCCGGAAAACAGGATCGCATGGGCCACCCGCCCATGCCGGATGGCGTTCGTCAGGGTGCGGGTCACATGGCTCTGTTCGACCACATCGTCAAAGGTCTGCGGTCGATATTTGCGTGCCAGAACGAGGTAAGCCATTATTCCATTGCGTTTCAATCAGTTGGCGTCAAAGGGGTAACACCGGCAAGGGCGCCACCGGGGGCCTTTACCGGTGCGGCGTAATGTAATGAAACGAAGGGCAAACGGCAAGGGAAAAATCGATCGGGACAGGGGAATGGGGCGATGGCAGCCCCTCCTGTTGTGACGTCTAACAACGGTTGGGGAAGAAAATGGCGGAGAGAGAGGGATTCGAACCCTCGGTGCCGCTATAAACGACACACACGATTTCCAGTCGTGCTCCTTCAGCCAACTCGGACATCTCTCCGCATACAGGTCAAACAAAATGAAAAACGCACGGGCTTGTCAGATGCGGTGCTGGCGGAGAGGGTGGGATTCGAACCCACGATCCCGGTTTTAGCCAGGATACCGCTTTTCGAGAGCGGGGCCTTCAGCCACTCGGCAACCTCTCCTTGCCCTTGACGTAAAAGGTGCTTTTAGCGCTTTTGGGAGAAGCTGTCAATGGCTACCCGACGGATTAATCCATTGGTTTCTTTCCCTGGGCCGGTTTGTTTTTCTCTTGATGGCGACCACCGAATCTAGTATCAGATGCCGCCAAAAGATTCTTGGCGTATCGCCCGGCAGGGACATTGAAAATGGCCCGGATCCCTGCCGCTTTGATGGGAACCCCTTAGCTGCCAAGCTTACAAGCAGGTAATATCACCATGCCCCGAATCAAGCCTTTCAACGGTATTCGCTACAACCCAGACTGCATATCCGCCATGGCCGACGTGGTCAGCCCTCCCTACGATGTCATTTCCGCGAAGGAACAGGCGGAGCTTCACAAGCGCAGTCCACACAATGTCATTCGCCTGGAACTGGGCGAAAAACAGCCTGGTGACGACCAGCACGACAATCCTCACTCCCGTGCGGGCCAATATCTCCGCGAATGGCTAAAAGACGGTACGCTGCTTCAGGAACAAACGCCGGCGGTTTATCTGACGGCCACGGAATTTTCGATGGGAGGCGCCAATCATACCCGATGGGGGCTGATGGCCAGTGTCGGACTGGAACCGTTTCAGCAGGGCGGTATCCTGCCCCACGAGCACACCTATTCCAAGGTTAAATCGGAGCGCTTATCCCTGATGCACGCTTGTCGGACCAACTTGAGTCCGATTTTTGCCTTTTTTTCAGACGAACGCCGGACCATGCCGCAACTGATATCCCATGCAAACACCAAACCGCCGGCAATCGACTTTCAGGAGGACAGGTGGCATCGCCATCGAATGTGGGTTATCAGCGAACCTGAGTTGCACCGCCTTATCGCCACCGATCTGGGGCAGCAGACGATTTTTATTGCCGACGGCCATCATCGCTATGAAACAGCCTTGGCCTATCGGGATGCCCTGGCCGCGTCCGGAACCGATCTGCCGCCCAACCATCCCGCCAATTACACCTTGATGTATCTGAGCAGCGTTCAGGATCCCGGTTTGATGATCTTACCGGCCCACCGTTTGCTCCCCAAAGTCGCGCCCGCAATGCGTCAATCGTTTTTGGAGCGCGCCCGTCCCTTCTTCAAGGTGGCGCCATTGGCGACCACCCCCGGACAGGGCCTGCCAACCGATGACCTGCTGGCCCGGCTGGGTCAAACCGAACCGGGAGTAGCTCTTGCAGTGGCATTGCGGGACGCCGAAGCACCGTTTTTGCTTGAACTCCGGCCCGGCAAACGCGCATCGCTCTATCCCGCGGCAACACCGGAGGTCATGAAAGATATCGACGTCACGCTTTTAACCGATTTTATTTTTCCGGAAATTTTGGGGTTATCCCGGGACCAGTTGGACGATGTCGATTGCGTGCATTACAACCACGATGCCCAAGCGGCCTTGGACGGCGTCGCCTCCGGAGAATATGACATGGCTTTCATCATCAAACCGACCCCCATCAGTGCGGTCCAACGAATTGCAGCCGCCGGGCACGTCATGCCCCGTAAAACAACCTATTTTGCCCCCAAGGTCATCACCGGCCTGGTAATGCATGCCCTGGAAAAGATGAACGGATAATGTCATCATGCAAGCCGAAGCCGGAGTGCCGGCTCAGGGACAAAACATGGCCGCCACTTCTTCAGTGTACGCCCCGTCCGCGTCGTAAATCGCCAACGGCGGACCAGCAATCAGGCCAGGGCGAGCAGCCTTCACGATTTTCAGCAAGCATCGTTTTGCTTCGGTATCGATGCGGGAATGAATCAGCCGCAGGTACTTGGGTTCAAGGTTGTGGGTCTGCATGGCGGTCATCAACTCCGCCACCCGTTCCACAGGATATATGATCCATCCGCTGCCCCCCGTCACCAGAAATCGCCGCATGGCTTTGACCATGCCATCCAGTGAGAGGGTAATCTCGTGCCGTGCAAGGGCGCGCTGGTTTTGGGGATTGACGCGCCCCGAGCCCGGTTTCCGATAGGGTGGATTGGTGATCACCATATCTACCGACGGCCCGATATCATGGGATCGCATTTGGGAAACATCTTTTTCGAGGATGGTGATTCGGGACTGGAACCCGTTTGCGCAGACGTTTTGTCGCGCCAGCTCCGCCAACTCGGGTTGGATTTCCACACCGGTCACATGTACGCCTTCATGGCGATGGGCGATGATAAGCGGCATGATACCGCAACCGGTGCCCATATCCAAAATCCGCTCATCCAATTTGGCCGGCACGGCGTGAAAGGCCAATATGACGGCATCGATGGAAAAACGGTAGCCCCGTCGACTCTGCGATATCTTCAGGTGACCGTTGAGAAACCTATCGGCGGACCAACTCATAGGGTAAACAGCATCTCATTTGTTTGGCAACAAACCGATTTTGAATCGGATATCTTCCACGACCCTGGATCCAGCCGCCAGGTTCAGCCGTTCGATCAATTCGGTTTTCCGGAAATGCATTTCCTGCAACCAGACCGAACTGCTCACATGCACCAAAAGCATGCGCTGCTTAAACGCGGCCGGCTGGGCATTACGGGCCATGGTTTCACCCACCACCCGATCCCAGAAGCCCCATACCGCATGGGCGTTTTGTCCCTCGCCACCATGACAGTTTCGCAGCACGTCGCCTATCGATTCCGCCAACGGCGCACAGCCCGTCTTCTTTCCAACCACTGATAGCGTCTCCTTTAAAATTTCTTACGGTATTGTTTCCGCTTATAGCGATGAACCGCTCGCTCTGTCAAACCGAAGCCCCGCTCCCGGTCGATCCGCGGAATCCATTCTTCCCTGCGCTGTGGAAATCGGCCAAACCGCATAGACACAATGCCGTTCATCTATTCGGAGAGCTCATAATCCGTGATATCACAAGAAGTTGAACCGGATTTTCCTTGACTTGCCAACAGGGGTAACTTAATTTCAAAATGTCTTTGTTAACCCGGCGAATCGCCAAAAAGCGACACTCAGGATTGATCTGGTCTCCCCAATGCCTTATGCTTTGAGTAATCTGTATCCATGCGATCATGGAAAATGCCACGGGGCCTAATCTTGAAATCGCCGACCCGCTATTGGAAATGCCCCTGTCAAAGGAGCCACGGCCAACGATATCAAAGCCCAGTATCCAGGGCTTTATCACGCAACCCCTAACAGGAAAAACGCAATGACTTGGGATTGGGAAAAACTCAAAGAACAACAGCAGGGGCGACGCCCCGCGCCACCCCAGGTGGACGAAGTGCTGAAAAACATCAAAAAGATCAAAATCCCTGGCGGGCCTATTGTTTTTGTTTTGCTGCTAGTCGTTCTGGGAATCTACTCCTCCGTTTATGTCGTCGACACGGACGAGGTTGGTATTGTGCAACGGTTTGGCAAATATGCCAAAACCACTCAGCCGGGACTCAATTTCAAACTTCCCTTCGGCATTGAAACGGCCCGCATGGTGAAAGTCCGGCGGATCTTGAAGGAAGAGTTTGGTTTCAGCTCCGAACGCGCCGGTGGCCGCCGCTCGGTGGCGGTCAGTGAAAACAACAGTGAGGCCCTGATGCTGACCGGCGATTTGAATGTCGCCGTTGTTCCCTGGATTGTTCAGTATCGCGTCAAAGATCCTTACGACTATCTCTTCAAGGTGCAAAATGTGACCCAGTTGCTCCGGGATATGTCGGAAGCCGCGATGCGTCTGGTGGTCGGCGATCGGAGTATCAATGAAGTCATATCCAAGCGGGACGAAATAGCGGTCGAAGCCAAAGAAGTGCTGCAAAGCGAGCTCGACAACGCCCAGGCCGGCATCATGGTGGTGACCATCGAAATGAAACGAACAAACGTTCCCGGCCCGGTCCAACCCTCTTTCAACGAGGTCAACCAGGCCACCCAGGAAAAAGAACAAACCATCTACCAGGCCAGGGAGGAATACAACAAGGCTATTCCCGCGGCCAGGGGCGATGCGGAACGCGTCGTGAAAGCCGCTGAAGGCTATGCCCTTGATCGGGTCAATCGAGCCAAAGGTGATGCGGCCCGCTTTTCGGCCGTATATGCCGAGTATGTCAAGGCCCAGGATGTCACCCGACGACGGCTTTACCTGGAAACCCTGCAGACGTTGCTTCCACGCCTTGGTCCGAAATATATCGTGGATGACAATCAGAGCAATCTGTTGCCACTGCTAAACATCAATCAAAATCCATTGAAACGATCCATAGGTGCCGGCAATGAACAATAAACTCAGCGTTGTCCTCGTGGCGGTGTTCATCATCGTTGCGGCTCTTTACACATCGGCTTTTGTGGTGGACGAAACCGAGCAGGTCGTCGTCACACGGTTCGGTAAAATTGTTCGGGAGCCGATGACGGACCCGGGCCTCAACTTTCGTCTGCCGTTTTTTGACAAAGTCAATAAATACCCGAAGAATCTGCTTTTCTGGGATGGCGACCCCGGCCAAATCCCCACGCTGGAAAAAACCTATATCTGGGTGGATGCCTTTGCCCGGTGGCGCATCACCGATCCGGTCAAATTCAAACAAACCGTGGACACGGTTTTCAGTGCCCAAAGCCGCCTGGACGAAATTATCGATCCTGCCGTGCGCAATGCCGTCACCAGCTATCGCCTGATTGAAACTGTACGCAAAAGCAATCGTGAATTGGACACCTTTGAGGTGGGTATCGAGAAAGACGAGACTGAGGGTCAGCGTCAACCAACCTTCATCACGACGGGGCGTGAGCAAATCATGCTGGGCATTTTGAAACAAGCCCAACCAAAATTGGACAAATTTGGCATTGAGCTTGTGGATGTTAAAATCAAGCGTGTCAACTATGTCGATCAGGTTCGAAAGTCCGTCTATAATCGAATGATCGCCGAGCGCAAACAAATTGCTGAAAAATTCCGATCGGAAGGTATTGGGGAGGCACGCAAGATACGCGGAGACAAGGAGCGGGAATTGAAATTGATCAACTCGGAAGCCTATCGGATTGCCCAGGAGATCAAGGGTAAAGCAGACGCCGAGGCCACCGACATCTATGCCGGATCATATGGTGTCGACCCCGAGTTTTATTCCTTCCTTAAAACAATGGAGGTCTACCAGGAGACGCTAAACAAAGACAGCACCCTCGTGCTCTCGACCGACTCCGATTTTCTGGGATACTTGAAGGGCCTTTCCCACTCCTCCAAATAAACGCAAATGGAGAAAGCACCCTATATTTGAAGCACGGTGCTTTCTCCATACAACAGAAATCGAATCGGGAGGGCTTATCTACCCTTTCGGCGCTGATGGCGCGTCCGAGCCAGCAACTTTCTGTGTTTATGCTTTCTCATCTTTTTACGGCGTTTCTTGATGACGCTGCCCAAAGGATCACCCCCCTTGAATTTTGGTATTGAATTAAAAGAACTTATATAACACCCTTTCAAAAATAGTGTCCAGTACTTTTTAAGTCAAGCACCCCACCCAAGTCGAATCAACCTTTTTTAGATATCAAATCAAATAGTTATGGTTTTGCATAGTTGAATTTAATCCGAAGGCATGCTATTATGAAAGCCGTTTGACAGTATTATACCACGTACCGCTAAATTTATAACACCCATGGGTGCTTTCCCCAAACGTGCATAATGATGATGACACCTCGCTTCCAACCCGGCCAGATTGAGCTCATCAATGATGCCGTCGCCATGGCTGAAGAATTGGTCAGCAACCACTACAAACTGTCGGCCGCACAATGGCTTCGTCGACAATACGATGTCAAAACGGCCGCCGATCTGCTGACGGAGGAAATCATTGCCGGACCTTTTGCCCAGGTCATCCGTTATGAAGGACGCAGGTCAAATACGGATCTGAACTCGGATACCTTCGACTTTTACAAAATCTGCTTGCAGGACCATGCCATCCTGGAGGCGCTTGAACGTTCACCGTCACTGCGGTTGTTTCCCTTTACCCTTTACATCATCACCCATGAATTGATCCACATTGTACGATTTTCCAAATTCCTCCAGAGCTTTGTTGCGTCGGACGATGAAAAACACGCCGAAGAAATTCGGGTTCACGAGAAAACCCATGAAATCCTGGAGCACGTGCGCATCCCTGATATGGCGGCGGTGTTTCAATTTTACGCCCACTGGCGCAGTGATTTCGACAGTCTTCAGCCCACCCGGTAAAATGGCTTCAAGGGCACCGAACACCGTGCTTCAGTCATGCCTGTTCCCCTTTAGGCCCTGCCGATGCCCGCGTTTTGCGCAAGGCCAGCTAAGCGATTGAAATCGTGCCGCCACCCCCTTGACAACGTTATTTTGCTGACTATTTTTTAGCAACTTTATGTGGTCACCTCGCGAATAGCTGTTGTTTAATACTTAAGAATTCTGTTGGAGGATCAGGGTATGCCGCTTTACGAATATGAGTGTTCCAAATGTGGCCGGATTGAAGAGGCGCTGCAAAAGTTTTCCGACAAGCCTCTTAAAAAATGCCGTCATTGCTCCGGGAACCTTCGGAAACTCATTTCCAACAGCAGCTTTCATCTTAAGGGGACAGGCTGGTACGTCACCGATTACGCCAAAAAACATTCAGAAAATTCACCCCCTAAAGGTAAGGACCAACAAACCAAGACATCCGAATCTAAACCCGCGCGCGAAAATTCAACATCCGGCAGCTCTGCCGATTAGCTGTAATCATTCATCATACGATAATGGAAACAATACCCCATCCGGGCACGATTATCCGCGCAAATTCGATAATTGAACCACCCAATTGGATTCAAAATGTTGTCAAGGAGAATTGATAACGCTTTAAATTAAATATCCAGTGGAATAGAAGACCCTTTTGGGGCCGATCCTGCCAGCGGCGAACACGCTCTTCAGGTTCGGCCGCCGGCTGTTAGCTTCAATTAATTTTATCGTATTAAAAGGAGACAGGTAAGCAATGAAGATCAGACCGTTAAACGACCGAGTTCTGGTACAACGCATGGAAGAAGAGACCAAGACCAAGGGCGGCATTATCATCCCGGATACGGCCAAAGAAAAGCCTGCCGAGGGGAAAATTGTAGCCGCTGGAAACGGACGCTTGGGCGATGATGGCAAACGCATTCCCCTGGAAGTTAAAAAAGGTGACCGCGTTCTTTTCAGCAAATACGGCGGGACCGAAGTCAAAGTGGAAGGCGAAGAATACCTGATTATGCGGGAAGACGATATCCTGGGAATTATTGAATAAATATAGAAATATACGGAGGTTAGAAAAAAATGGCAAAATTGATCAAGTATGACATGAAAGCCCGCGAAGCCATGCTTCGAGGTGTTCAAACGCTTGCCGATGCAGTCGTAGTAACCCTCGGTCCCAAGGGCCGCAACGTCGTTATCGATAAGTCCTGGGGTTCTCCCACGGTCACCAAGGACGGCGTTACCGTGGCCAAGGAAATCGAGCTCGAAGATAAATTTGAAAACATGGGCGCCCAGATGGTCAAAGAAGTTGCCAGCAAAACCAGCGATATGGCTGGTGACGGCACCACCACGGCCACCGTTCTGGCGCGCGCCATTTATGAAGAAGGCCAGAAGCTTGTTGCCGCCGGTAACAATCCCATGTCCATCAAACGCGGCATCGATACGGCGGTTGAGTTTGCTGTCAAAGAGCTGCACAAAATGAGCAAGCAAACCAAAGACCAGCGCGAAATCGCTCAGGTCGGCACCATTTCAGCCAACAACGATGAAACCATCGGCAACATCATTGCCGAAGCCATGAACAAAGTTGGCAAAGAAGGCGTCATTACGGTTGAAGAAGCCAAGGGCATGGAAACCAATTTGGACGTGGTCGAAGGTATGCAGTTTGATCGCGGCTACCTTTCCCCCTATTTCGTAACAGACCCCGAGAAAATGGTCGCTTCGCTCGAAGATCCTTATATTCTGATCAACGAGAAAAAAGTCAGCAATATGAAAGATCTCCTGCCGATTCTGGAGCAGGTCGCCAAAATGGGCAAACCGCTTATGATCATTGCCGAAGATGTCGATGGTGAAGCGTTGGCCACGCTGGTTGTCAACAAACTGCGGGGTACGCTACAGGTTGCTGCAGTTAAAGCACCGGGCTTCGGCGATCGCCGCAAAGCCATGCTGGAAGACATTGCCATCCTGACGGGCGGTCAGGTTGTTTCTGAAGATCTGGGTATCAAACTCGAGAACCTTGGCATTGCTGATCTTGGCAAAGCCAAACGCATCAACATCGACAAGGACAACACGACTATCGTCGACGGTGCCGGATCCCGCAGTGCGCTCGAAGGTCGCGTCAAACAAATTCGAGCCCAAATCGAAGAGACCAGCTCCGATTATGATCGGGAAAAACTCCAGGAGCGTCTGGCCAAGTTGATCGGCGGTGTCGCTGTTATCAACGTAGGCGCAGCCACGGAAACTGAAATGAAAGAAAAGAAAGCCCGCGTGGAGGATGCGTTGAATGCAACCCGGGCTGCCGTTGAAGAAGGTATCGTACCTGGCGGAGGCGTAGCCTTGGTCCGCTGTCTGGATGCTCTGGACAAAGCACGCGGCAAAGTCAAAGGGGACCTGAAACTCGGTGTCGATGTTGTCATGCGTGCCATCGAAGAACCCCTGCGCCAAATTGCTAACAATGCCGGCGCCGAAGGCTCTGTCGTCATCGACAAAGTCAAGAATACGGATGGGGCTCAGGGTTTCAACGCCGCGTCCAATAGCTATGAAGATCTGATCGAAGCCGGCGTCATCGATCCGACCAAAGTTACCCGCTATGCTCTGCAGAATGCCGGCAGTGTTGCCGGTCTTATGTTGACCACCGAAGCCATGATCGCTGAAAAACCCGAAGACAAAGCTGATGCTGCGGCAGCAGCAGCTGGCATGGGTGGCGGCGGCATGGGCGGCATGGGCGGCATGGGCGGCATGGGCGGCATGATGTAAGCCAAACCAATAGCGCTCAAATGCTACCACAATTAAACCCCCTGCCTTTACAGGCAGGGGGTTTTTACTTTGGTTCCCGGTCAGACCGCTTGACAATTGGCAGGCTGGACGATAATGATAACAATAGATAGATTCCTTATTTAATTAAAAAATGGTCTATTTATCATAACTTTCTAACGAATCGGAGCGACACATGAAAACAACCCCCCCACTCCGAGTTGCCCTTGGGGCCATTATCATGACAGTGTTGGTGTTGAGCCTGCCCCCGGTCACCTTTTCCGGAGACAACATAGAAGATCATATCATTGAGACGGAAACCGGTATCTACTATATCGTCCAGCCGGGAGACACCCTCTGGGATCTCTCCCAAAAATTCTCCGATTCCGCTTGGCTCTGGCCGGACATGTGGAATGAAAACCAGCAAATCACCAACCCGCATCTTATCTACCCTGGTGACCGCATCAAACTTTACCGAAGGAAGGATGTCGACCGATTGCAGACAAGCCATGCGACCCCTCAAATGAAAGGGGAGACCTTTAAATATAAGGACATTGATGCCGTCGGCTTCATTCGGGAAAAAGCGCTTGAACCCAGTGGCATCATTTTCGATATCAAACAAGCCAAAACGCTGATGAGCGACCATGATGAGCTCTACATTACCCCCCAGAAGGGGCAGAATTTCAATGTGGGAGAAAAATACACTGTCTATCGCACCTTGAAAGAAATTCGTGACAACGAAACAAATACCTATATCGGGATTCAGCATTATCTTATGGGGGTGGTTGAAATTATCCAGGTCACACAGGATGTGGCGGTTGGCAAGGTCAACAAAACATTTCGGGCAATTGAAGTCGACGACTTATTGACCCCCTATCTCAAACGGCCGGACATTATTGAAATCAAGGAAAGTGTACCTGGTCTCAAAGGCAAACTCATCTCCACGGAAGATCATCATAACTTGATCGCCCAAGATCGCACGGCTTTCATCGATAAGGGTGAAATGGACGGCGTTGAAATTGGTCAATACTACACGATCTTTATTCAGGAAGAAGATCGCGTTGCCATCAACGGAAAAAAGAAAATCGTAAAACTTCCCCCTCAGAAATTGGGTAAAGTTTTCGTTTTGCACACCGAGGAAAACACATCCACGACACTGATCGTTCAGTCGGAACCAGGCATTGATAACTGGACGTCTATCGCTACACCATTTTAAATCCCAATTACACCTATACCAAGTGAAAAAAAAAAACGTCCAGAGGGGGCTTTAGATGCAAGCCCCCTCTGGACGTTTTGTTCGTTTGCAGCGCTGCCCGCCAATGTATTCAGTTTTCGCTATTAAACAATGACTTTGCGCGCACTGGTAACGCGTAACACTTCTTCGTAGGTTGTTACACCATCCAACATTTTCTGAATCGCGTTTTCCCTTAATGTCACCATACCTTCTTCTGTGGCGCGAATCCTGATATTCTCGATATTGGCCTTGGGCGTTGTCATTTTCTGGATGGCTTCCGAATACGGCATGACTTCAAACGCACCGGATCGGCCGCGATAGCCTGTCTGACGGCATCGGTTGCACCCGCGCCCGCGATAGAGTTTGACAGCCCCTTTCAACCCCGTCTCGATACCGGCCGCCCTCAAATCGTTGGCCCCCATTGCAAAAGATTCCTTGCAATACTCGCAAATAACCCGCAGCAAGCGCTGCGCAATGATCCCCACCAAGGTGGCCTGAATAAGAAATGATGGAACGCCTAAATCCAAAAGACGGGTGATACTGGTGGGTGCATCGTTGGTATGCAGGGTGGACAATACCAGGTGCCCGGTTAAAGCCGCCTGGACGGCATTTTCGGCTGTTTCCAGATCGCGCATTTCACCGATCATGATAATGTCGGGATCCTGACGCAAAATCGTTTTTAATATAGAACCGAACGTTACTCCGACGGCAGGCTGGACACCAATTTGGTTGAAATCTTCATGGATCATTTCAATCGGGTCTTCCACCGTAAGTATGTTGTTTTCAGGTGTAGAAATTTTGCGAAGAGCGGAATAAAGCGTTGTGGATTTTCCGCTACCGGTTGGACCGGTTACCAGAATAATACCGTGGGGCATGTGAATAAACTGATCGAACTTACGAAAATCTTCCGCCATAAAACCCAAGCCATCAAGATCCTGTATGAGAATATCCGGATCCATGACGCGCATGACCATTTTTTCGCCAAACGCAACGGGAACGGATGATATCCGTATTTCGACCTCCATGCCCCCCTTGTCCATCTTGATGCGGCCATCCTGGGGGCGCCGTTTCTCAGCCATATTCATGCGGGAAAGGGCTTTGATACGGGAAACGATCGCATTATGAACCTTTTTAGGCAAACGATATACTGTATGCAACACGCCATCGATCCGCATCCGCACCAGGACGATTTCCCGCTTGGGTTCAATATGGATATCCGAAGCACGCTGATCAAAAGCATAGATAAACAAGTGATTTACCGCATTGACAATATGCTGGTCATTGGAAGGGAGATCATCACCGGTTTTCAATCTTACGTATTGTTCAAGATTGCCAATATCGATGGCCGATGTTGAGAACAAATCTTCAGCAGCGGCGATGGAGCGTTTGAAACCGAAAAATTCATCGATAAGTTTAATGATATCCGTTTTGGAACTTACCGTTGTCATGACCCGCATATTGGTCACGCGGGCAACATCGTCCAAAACCTCCATGTTAAACGGATTGGGGGTCGCCACAGTCAGGGCGCCATTTTCGACTTTGATAGGAAGCACGAGATGCTTCATGGCAAAGTTGCGGGGGATGGTGGTAGTGACGACATTAAGGTCCAACTTGAGGGGATCGATTTTTTGGTAAGGCAATCTCCATTCACTGGCCAAAGCCTTGAAAATAGCATCCTCTTCCAAACCGCCGGGGCGACCGTCCGCGCGAGGAGGCTGCAGACGCGCAATAACATCGACAAATGTGACAGGGTTACTGATTCTAAGCCCAAAGGAGGCACTTCGCTTACGGTTTTCCCGCTCTAATTCACCCGTGACTTTTTCTCGACGCTGGAGAATTTGTTTAGCCTGGTCCTTGGTCAGCAGCTTATGTTTGATCAGGACTCGGCACACATCTTTGGGAGCAAATGGCTCATTTATTGCGGTAGGAGGCATTAATATTGGATTCTCCGAAAAATTGTCGGGATCAGCCTATCCTTCGACATGGATAGGGATGGCGTTGCATCAACTATAGAGAAGTACACCGTTTGAGCTTGCGGAGGGGGAGATAGTAGATACGTCATTCAGAAAAGTGTCACATCGAAAATGTAATTGCCAAACCGATCACACCATTTCCGTCAAACTGCGGCTTCGAATTTCCTCCTTAGAACGATCGGCCCACTGCATTACCCTTTTCACAAGAGCCTCATGTCGGTTATCCTTACTGAAAGAAAGGAAATCTTCGTTGTGATCCATTATCTGGTGAAGTGTCCGCTCATCCATGCGTTCCCCTGAGCGGCCCAATCCCCGCACCAGTACTTTAAGATGCTGCAAGAAAGCCTCAACCGTTCCTCTGTCTTCGGCCAGCCTGTAGATTTCGGCATCCGGATTGCCGTATTCATTTATGGCGCTCCGCAAAACTGAACGGGCCACATCACCTCCCAGCAGAGCGATAAAAACATGGATTTCCCGTTCCAAAGAGAGGAGGTATTTCAACCCCATCTTGTCGGCGTTATCATAACCGGGATCCAGAGACATGACAATTTTTCGGTGTATCGTTCTAATCTTTTCAAAAAATGCCTCACGATCTCTGTCAACCAGCATCAAACCGGCCGTGGCCGCCTCACGGTTTAACCCTTCTTTTACAAGAAAAACTTCTTCTGGTGTAATTTCAATATCAATGTCCAATTCTTTATTGTAGCGTCGGAGCAGAAGATTGGCGAGCAAGACCGCATTACGATCCGAGAAACGGACAGCATCCGGCTCTTCCAGAAAATCTCCCAGCAGGACTTGCAGCGCCTTTTCTGGCGTTTCCATTTTTATAAACAATAACTGCAATGCATTCAGAAAAGCCAGGCGATCTTCTCTCTGCATGGGCTGTTTTAAAAAATGCCACAGAATTTCAAAAACCTTCGCTTCATAGCGTGAAAACGCAGCAACACATTCTTCAAAATCAATCTTGTTGAAACGCCCCTCTGAGTCAAAACACCGCTTCAACAATTTCAATATCTCCTTAACATCCATCGGAGAAATGTCGAAGTCACGGCTGATAATATCCAGGTCACGGGGGCTGAAATCATTTCCCCCTTTACCGATTTGGCGCATTTTTTCACGCGTGTTGAGGCGTCCTGTGTAAAATTCGACAACACGGGCAGCCATTACATGCAGGCGGCCAATTTCAAAAACCTCTGAGCCATCTTGAACGGTCAGGAGTCCGTTATCGACCTTGAGCCGGCTAACAACCTCGTCGGAGACTTTCTCCATACGCCACTGAATATTGGCCAGTATCTCATCGAGAATCATGCTCTTTTTAGGACGATCACCAATCGATTCGATCATCTCGGAAATTCGTTTGAGCCTGAATCCAAGCTCACGGGAATTAACACGGCTGTAATCACGTCCGTAAAGGCTTTCCAGATAAAGGGCTTGATCGGCTGACGTGTTTTCGAATTCTTCATCGACGAGCCGGGCTATTTGGGCTTTGGCTTTGGGCAGTTTTCCGATACTGCGATTCATAAGAAGCCAGCGAATATTATTCAGCTCAATGGGGGGCAGAATAAGTTTCCGGCGTAGATTTTTAACCCCGGCGACAGCATCATAGACACCGGCGTAGCGGTGAGCCCCAATGGATGTGTCGGAGGCCTTTATCCAGTTGCAGACTTCCTTGACCAAAACCTTCATGGCATCGGAGCGTATGCCATTGAGACCCGCAAGCATAGTCAAGTTGGGATCGGGAAGTCCCTTTTCGTCCTTCATCACCGCTAATTTTATGGTGTCGCCATTGTCTTGAATTTCAATATCCTCGGCTTTATCCAGGGCACGGCGATATTTGGCGATTATGGCAATCGAAATACGCAATCGGTCAAACAGCTCCGGCGCCTTCCCTGGCAGCTTCAGATGGAACGTCATCACTTTATGGTGATCAAACGTGGTGAAGGCTTTGGAAATAAGGGCATTGAGGTAGGACATATGTTCGCCAACACGGCGAATCATCATAGCAACGGTTTCTCGGTCCATGACAATATCGCTGAAAAAAACCTGATAATCCGGGAAAATTTTATCGTTGCCCTTGGATGAAAGCCCACAGGCGCGAATCAGCAATGTACCGTCATGGCCGGATCGCTTGTTCAATTTATCCAGGGTTTTTGCCAATTGTGCGTAGGGATCAATCTGCAAAGGCACATCGATGGTTTCTTCAAAGGAATCAGCTTCGCTCTCGCGATCCGAATAAGCATGATCCCTTCGAAGACAGGCACTGAGCAAATGGCAAAGCTCCACCAGCAGGGTAATCAGGGCATCGTTGCGCCCTTGGCTGTCGTACAAACTCTCAAGGATGGGCAGTTCCGTGTCATTCATTGTTTTCTCAACCCCTTGGGGATGGATGTTAAATGCCGTACCTTTACTGGCACTTCAATGACCCCGCGAACCCAGGCATGTCGGGCCTCTTCTGACCGCAAAATCCAGACATACGAACACGACGACGGTGATCCGCAAATTGAATCCACCGCCGGTGCACTTTGGCTCCAATATTGAAAAATTATGCTTTAGAGAGCTCGGGGTTGTTGGTCCGACAACACCAAGTCCACGCTGCCATCACGGGCCCCCTGTCCCCATACATTATGTTTAAGAATCAGGGTTCTCAGCCGCCTTCTTGACAGCATCCGCTTCTTTTTGAAATGCATCGCGTCTTTTTTTGTATTCGGCGATCTTATCATTCAATTCCTTGACCTTTTCATCGTATGCAGCAACCGCCTTCTCGTCACGGCCGGCCAAGGTTTCCGCGAGCTTTTCCTTTTCTTTGATCAGGCTGTATTTCTCTTCCATCAAATCGGCCAATTCTTGGTCCAGATCCTTTTTCCTCTGGTTCAATTCGTCGATTTTCTCTTCATCGACAAGAGGTGTGTCGGCAGCCTTGTCATCGGCGTTGTTCCCTTTATCGCCGTCAGCGATTTCCTCCGTCTGTACAGCAGACCCCGTCTCGGGCTTGGCTTCTTCGTATGTCTGCACCTGAGGCCGCTGATCTTCAGGCACCTCCGCCAGATCGTAAGTGTAACGAATCACGCCCTGGTCATCGCGATATTTATAAATATCGGCCGCCACAGGATAGGTACTTAGAACCATCAACAGCAAACCAGCCAGTATGAATAAGCGCATTCTTATTACTCCGAGCTAAACCACATTTCTTCGATTTCGCCGTCGGAATTCACACTGAACTCCACCCAATCGCCTTCTTTGAAACCCGAGAGGGAAATCTCTGTCCGTTCGTCCTTCCCAAGAAAAAGTGCCTCGGCAGCAAGTTTAAAGGTCATATCCCCGATTACGATGGTGCCGTCTCCCGGGATGGCCTCGATCTGAACCGCAGCCGTATTTCCTTGAGCCAAGGCGGCGGCTGGCAGGGACAGTACCAAGGCTATTATGCCAACTATGAGTAATCTATGCTTCATCTTTCCTCCTCGTCTGACGACCAAGGGCTACCATGTCCGCCAATACAGGAAGCCGAGTTTTTCCGTTACGGCAATCTCGGATTCCAATTTACCACCTGAGGTGCTGAAGTGCAATACATCCGTACCAGAGCCTGGAATGGTCAGGATGGCCGGCGAATAGAGCAACCCTGAGCGTCGCAGGCCGGTAGGCGCCACCCAGATGGGATTGGCTGCCGTGCCGATATTGATAAAATCGGCATTATTGACCATTTCATCAGCATTGATATCGAAGACGGCGCCGTCCGCGCGCCCCCCGTGGCAGGCGTTGAGGGCGTAGATAATGGAGTTGCCGCCCGCCTCGCAGGGAGATTCGGAGGGAATTGTCACCACGGCGTATAGTATGCCGCCGCGCAGGATGACATCATTGACCAGTCGCTCGCTGGTGCCGGGCAGATCAAAGTACCATCCGACATGCTGCCCGTCACCGGTTCGCGGGTCGAACATGTCGAGAGGATTGTCGCTCAGTACGAGGAAATCCGTCGACTGATAGACCACACCCTGGTTCAGGAGCGACACTTTCAGATCCACCGAGTCGGTGGTAATACCCCCACTGCTGGTTAGCGCAATCGTACCGCCCGGCGGATCGGTCCGCAGGATTGCCTGGGTCGGTGAAATTTCCACACTGACTCCTGGTACGCCATAAGTCGTGTCTGCGATACAGGTTGCTAGTCCGTTGGTTCCGAGAAACGCCCGGTTAGCGACATCGGTCAGAGATGCCGCCGTGAAGGTTCGACCATCGATGGTGACCGTATCGCCGTTCGCCATACCGCTCAGATCAACGGTGTAAATGGTCTGGTCGGTTTCCGGGATGCTGGTATTGTTCACCAGGTTGCTAAGCTGTCGATTGGTGTCGAAAGCCCCCAGGTATTTGTCCGTCGGGGTTCGGCCCATAAGCTCCCATTCCTCGGCCCAATCCCAAATACCGTAAAGGGTTTGAATGGAGCCGGAATCGGCGAAGTCGTCAATGCCCAAATACCGACCGGTGCCGAATAGCACGATGTATCCGTCGAGGCCCGCCACGCACGGACGCATGACGTCCGGCCTGGTGGTAATCGGCTGCCGGAATCCCGAAGCATTCTTAGCCTGGAAAAGGGGCTGGGGCATGCTTGAACCATCGGCGTAGGCCACGCTCCAATTACTGGTATCGTTGTTGCGCAAGTCGAACTTCCACATATTGCCCAGCAGATCGCCGGCAAAGGCGAAGTCCACCAGGCCGTCCAGGTTCACATCGATCAGGGCCGGGGTGGACAGCCCGTTGCAGTTGGGACCGCTGTCACCCACATAGGTGCGAATCTTCGTGGGGGTTGGTGATGCCAGGCTGCCGTCGCTGTTGAGCCGCAGCACATAGAGGACAGCCTCCCCGTTCTGGCTGTCATAGCCATTGCCGAAGATCACCACCCAGCCGGCGGCCGAATTCACGACGTAGGCCTGGCTGAAGCTGTAACCCATATCCGGATCCACGGTTTTGTCTTCCGGGTTGGAGTTGACCGGGTATTCCCATTTCACGATGGAGGCGACACTGGCCTCGGCATCCAAGGCGGCGTTGCTGACGTCACTTATGTCAAGGCAGTAATAGCCGCGTCCGCCTCGTCCTAAACCGCCCACCAGAATTGTCGATCCCAAAGATCCCAGCTTCGCAATATAGGGCTCGCTGTCCACGAAGTATTTGTGGACATAGGGATCGATGGTGAGTTCTTTGAGGTTGGCGTACACCAGGTTCGGCACGTAGGCAAACCGTTCATTTCCGGTCGTTTCGTCGAGCACGTGCAGCATGCCGTCATTGGCACCCACAAAAACCACGCCCGGCAGGCTTTCATCCCACCGATAAGGCACCGGGGAGGCATGCACGATATCGCTCAGACGGCTTTCCCTATCGCGAAAAGCACCGCCGTTTGCAATCTCGTTGGTGGTATCCCCGCGCAGGAAGTTAACCATCCGGGCGGCCGTGGTGGCATCCAAATCCAACAGGCCCTGCTGAGCAGGACTAAGGGCGGTGTAGTCAAAGATCACCCCGGCTTCGGAATTGTCGTTAAACGTTATCACTTTCCGCGCGGTCCAGGCCATGGCATCCAACTGGTCGGCTGCCGACCAGTCCACCTGGTCCACGTAGTTGTTGTTGGCATCCAGGATCTGCACCACACCGCCGGTTACCGGATCCAAGGGTTTGGCCACCACGTCGCCGGTCCAGTTGCGGGGAATGTAGGTCGCCTGGTAGAGGGCCGTGTCGCCTTGAAGTTCCTGGGCGTTGATGGCCACAGCCGAACCGGTGGCGGCCGTGTTCTGGATATTCTGCATCACCGCCAGCAGCGAGTTGACAAGCGCCTGAGCGTTGTCGGCGCTGTAGAATGCGCCGCGCCCGTTGATCGAAGCATGGTAAAGGTCATCGATCACACTGATCGTATTCGGCACCGGTATCGGCCAGGACGGGCAAACCGGATCCGGGCAACCGATATCGCCAGGCTCGCACTCGGGCAGACAGTCCGGATAGTCATCGGGATTGTAATTGCCGGTGACACCGAAGGCTACCCCGTAGGTCACCATGTGCTGGTGGGGGGCGTTGTCCTTCTTGTAGGTCGGCACCATATTGCTCAGGCCAAGGTTGAGGTCGTTTTCATAATAGTACATGGCGATGTCGCCCAGGTTGGGGCTGCTGCCATTGTTGGGTCCTAAGAAAACGCCCTGGTCGTAACCCGACACCTGGCCGTCGCGGTTGACACCGTCCGCATCGGCATTCAGATACCGCAGGGGCGATTCCACCGTATAGTCGGACTGGTTCCAGTAACCGTCCGTCATGGCGATGACGAAGGCGCGCTGGCACCCGCCGCCGGCAGCCTCACTGCTCCAAGGCGATGGGGCCGTGCCGGGCATGTAGCCGTCGTTGCCGCCATCGTGCTGGTCGTAGTATTGGCCCACATCCTGAAGGCCCCTACGAAGGGGGGTGCCGCCACTGGAATTGATGGCATAGACCCAGTTGAGCAGCGTCTCGGTCTGGTCCGTCTCACCGCTAACTTTCACCGGCAGGACGGTATGGTTGTAATAGCTGCGGTTGTTGAGCACCGCCATGCCCACCTTGACCTCTTCGATCTGGTCGATCACCTGGCCGATGGCGGCCTTGGCCGACAGTTCGCGCCGACGGTAAAATGAATACCAGTTGGCGAAATTCTGGCGCACTTCGTTATAGCTCAGGGGAAGGCCATCGCTGTCCACCGGAATGATCCCGGCGGGGGGGGCACTGGAAATGTCCACCAATTCACCGTCTTCCACGAGATTATCACCATCATCGTTGAACTGATAGTAGACAAAAGAGCCCCCGGTCCCATGGTTGTGCGGCATGGACACCAGGTAGATGTTTTCACCGGTATCATGCTGGCCATTGCCGTTGGCGTCATCGATGGTGAAATAATGGGCCACCGGAATCGTAAATGTCAGGCTCTGACTGTCGTCAAAATTCACATCGGTAAGAATTGTCCGCCAGACATTATAGTTGGTTGCCTGGTTGAAATTGTTGACATCACGAATTTCTCCAGCGCCAAGTGCAGCAGTACTCTCGGCATGGTAGTCCACATAGCGTGACAGATACCACATGCTCGGCACCCATACCTGAACATCGTAGCGCCCCTGCGGTATTTTCAAATACCAGTAGGCCGTTCTCCCATCATAATAATGGGTGCGGCAGGTGCCGCCCTGGGCGTCGCTGTCACTGCGGGTGCTCCAGTATGTACCCACATCGTCATAAAAGCCCCAGAGACCATTCGTGTCGGCATTATCCACCGTATAGATAGAGCCGGCATCGGGTGAGTCCTGTTTGATCAACCGGATGGAATCCACCGCCACACGCCGGCCGTTGTCGCCATCGCTGGTACTCACTTCGATCCACTGGTCCGGTGCCGAAGATAGCTCGCTGACCATGAAAAACGTGGTGTTCATATCGAGGGTCGGGCTGCTGTTGACCGGATTCATGCGTGGGTCGTCCGGATCGGCGTTGACGGCCGGAGAACCGTCCGTGTTGGGCAGGGTGTTCCAGCGCGGCCAGGGCGTGTATTCCGTGGACGGGTTGAAGTACAGCTTGTTGTAGCCAGTCCACTGGGATCGCCACAGGCGCCGCTCGGATTCCGTTAAGTAATAAGACGAGTAAGAGGATATATTATCGTTGTACTTACCATCAAAATAACGCGGATAGAGGTAACTGCGGGCGGAACCGCTATCGCGGAACTGGCCGTTTTCTGAAGCGGTCATAAACTCCCAATCCATGGACCCTGAGTCGTCTATCAGGAAGGTGACCAGTGGCGGGGCGGCCTTCACTTGGGTCTCCAGGGGTGTCTCGGCCGGCACCACACAAGTGATTTCCGATGTCTGGATAGCGCGATCACCACCGTAGCAGTCCTGGTCGATACCGTCACCGGGGATGTCGTACGCGCCGGGGTAAACGGTGTCGTCATTGTCGTTGCAGTCCCCCTGGTTGGGCGTGTAACCGTCACCGTCGTTGTCATTATCATCGCCCGTACAAGGGGCATCGGCGCCGCTACAATCCTGGTCAATCCCGTCGCCGCAGATTTCCAAGGCACCGGGGAAGATACCCGCGTCGTTGTCGTTACAGTCCACCGAGTTGTCGAAACCGTCACCGTCATTGTCGGCCGACGGTGTCGTGAAAACACCGGTGATAGCCTTGTCACTGTTCATAGTAACGGTAATGGTGGATGTTGAGTCGGTTACCGAACCTGTCCAGGTGGAGAAAACATACCCGGTAGCCGGGATGGCAGAAATTTCAACCGAAGTACCGCTCTGGTATGAGTGCTCATTGGCCGTACCTGTCGATTCACCCTCCGGCGAAAGAGAAATGCTTCCTTCCAGAGGATCCGGCGGTGTGAGTGTCAGGATGTAAGTCTTGGGCAGATAGGTCCCGGAATAGATCAGTTCTCCCGTGGTGGACGCGTCGATCGTGAGAGGGATCGGATCCGGGTGAATCCAGCCGGGGATTTCTTTAAATACAATGTAAAAATCAGAGAACGTACATTCCGTGGGCACGGAAACACCGCTGTCGGTCCAAGAGGTGACCGCCGTCCCCGCGACCGTCTGAATCTGCCACTGGGCACGTTCGTCCACCGGCAGTAGTGCACTGGTTACTTCGGCCGGATCGATGTTGACGGTAACCCGGTTTTCGCGGAAGACGACCGAAAGGGTATGGTCATCAATGACGGAACTGAACGTATAATCCGTCAAAGCCCCTTGGGAGGCACCGTCCACATAAAGGTTGCTGACACAATATTGGAGGTCGTTAATGCTATCGTAGATACCTTCGAAATGAAACGCCGGCGTGTCCGCTTCGTTGACGATCAGCGTACCGGTACCGGTAACATCTGTGCCACCTGGGGTGATGTCGGCCGTACCGTTGGTATCAATATTGAAAGCGATCGCATGGCGGAATTCGGCATCCACATCAATGACGTCCCCGGGTGCCCCTGTGACGGTCCAGGTGTGGGTGTAACTACCGGTCACATCTTCGCCGCCGGAACCGACGATACCCGTCGCACCTGTATTTGAGGATGCGCCGATCGTCGCGATGGCGGGCGCGTTAGCGCCTGTAAAGCTATCCAGGCCGTGGGCCCAATTGAGAACGATATCGACGTTTTCAGCAAGGTCCGCCACGTAGGGCGACCAGGGTGCCGACGTACCAATAGTGATGGTACCATTGTTTCTCACCTGCACCGGCCTGATCTCCACGTCATTGTCATAGATGGTGAGCGTGAAATCGGTTGCGCTCAGGTTGGCAACACCAGCGCCAGGTGAAAAATGAACCTGGAACGTTTCGTTGTTTTCAATCTCCTTATCGTTCAGCACCTGGATGGTGACGGTTTTCGATGGCGTGTCTCCGACAGAATAATCGCTGCCGTTGAAGGTAATCACCCCACCGGACACAGGCGTGTAGTCCGCGCCGCTTGTGGCGGCATCGGCCCCGGTAAGCTGAACGGTTTCATAGTAAACCTCAACCACCCCGCCCCCGAGAACCGCGGTCAGCGAATCGGCGAAGGTTACCGTGATGTCGATATCCATGCTGGCAGCCGGGTTGGCAATGAGATAGTCGTCTCCCATCTCAGCGACTGAAAATGCAAGGGGGGTAATGTTGATATCGGTCAGGTCGTTTTCATCGATGATCGTCGGTCCGACGATGCCCGTCGCCCAGATGATGTCCTCGGTGCCGGCAGCAGCACTATCCGCAGCGGCTGTGAGGGTGGTGGTAACACCTGAGAGTTGGACATAGAAGTCCTCCGCACCCTCCACATAGTTGTCATCCGTAGTCGTCACGGTGAAAGTGGCGCTGGTTGCCGGGGAACCGGACGTAACACAGCTGCCCGATGAGGTGTCGAGATCCTGGGCAATGTCGGCCGATCCGTCATTGGTCGCCGTCCAATTGAACGTGACATTGCCCGCGCCCTCGACAGGATTGCTCAGCGTAACCGTATAGTCCGTCGTTGTGGAACCCTCTGAGACAGATGCGGGAAAAGCGGTGATGCTTGCCGTGGCCTGATCCCCACTGTCAATGGTGCAGTCCACTGGCGCAGCATTGACCGTCACTTCATTTATAACCGGATCAGTCAGAAATGCCTGGAAAATCTGATCCGGCTCAACATAGTTGTCGTTGATAACGGCAACGGTAAACTGTTCCTCGGTCTCCGTACCCGAAAAGGTGACCTGTCCACTGGTACTGGTGTAATCCTCGCCGTCCAGGGCCGTACCATCCTGGGTGGCGTAGTCGATGGAAATGCTCTGTCCGCCCTCGATGGCCGCACCGGTGCGTGTCACCGTGAACGTTGCCGGCGTGCCCGCTTCTTCATCCACCGCTGCCGCCGGTGGTGTGAGCGTAAACGTTACGGCATCAATATTGTCAATGGTACATGTGGCCGGACCGCCAACGGTTATATCCGCTGGATCCGCCTCCGTCATGGCCGACAAAGCACCCAGATTCACCGTGAACGTTTCGCCATCCGGATCCCAAACCCCATCGTTGACGATCGGCACCGTGATCTGCTGCACCTCACCCACCGTGCCGGCGAAAACCAGCGCTGGGGAGCTTGTAGCCGTGTAATCTCCCGGAGCCACCGCCGTGCCGTCACTAGTACTGTAGGCCAGTTCCAAACCGCCCTGGACCGCCGTATCCAGACGAACATCGAAGGTCGCTGAACCCGAGCCCTCAGCGGCCGATATACTCGTACTCACAAACGATATCGAAGCACTGTCGTTGTCCGTGATCGTCGCCTCGCCCGTACCGTCCGCCAGCGTGATATCACCAGCGTCCAGGCCCGCACCGGACGGATTCGTCAAGTTCACCACAAACGTCTCTTCCGGCTCAACGATCCCGTCGTCGGTCACCGGAACCGTCACCGTGCCGGTCAGGCTGCCGGCCGTGATCGTCACCGGACTGGAAGCCGCGCCAAAATCACCGCCCGCAAGCGTGGCGGTCCCATCAGCAGAGGCCGCATCCACCGTAACGTCCACACCCGCCGCGCTGCTCAGCGTCACCGTAAAACTCGCCGTGCCGCCCTCGGTCACCGCCACATCGTCAATCGAAACCGTCGCCGTGTCGTTGTCCGTGATCGTCGCCTCGCCCGTACCGTCCGCCAACGTGATATCACCAGCGTCCAGGCCCGCACCGGACGGATTCGTCAGGTTCACCACAAACGTCTCTTCCGGCTCAACGATCCCGTCGTCGGTCACCGGAACCGTCACCGTGCCGGTCAGGCTGCCGGCCGTGATCGTCACCGGACTGGAAGCCGCGCCAAAATCACCGCCCGCAAGCGTGGCGGTCCCATCAGCAGAGGCCGCATCCACCGTAACGTCCACACCCGCCGCGCTGCTCAGCGTCACCGTAAAACTCGCCGTGCCGCCCTCGGTCACCGCCACATCGTCAATCGAAACCGTCGCCGTGTCGTTGTCCGTGATCGTACCCGTGGCATTTACGGTCGTTCCGAGATAACTGGTGCCGGAAGGCGCGCCCGCCGCACCGGTCAACGTCAGATTAAACGTTTCGTTCAGTTCAACGATGTTGTCCGGTGTAGGATCAATGACGATCTGGGCAGAAGTCGATCCTGTAGGGATCACTACTGATCCACCCGTGGTGTCCGCGTAATCACCGGCGCCGGCACTCCCATTGGTAATATTATAGGTCACCATGATACTATCAACGGTCGTATCAGTGGAGAGACATGTAATAATAAATATAATATTCCCAGCGGCGTCTTCATCACCGGACACACTGGTAGTGTCGAAATTGACGGCCGCCATCGCAACAGAAGGCACAAGAAAGAGAAGGGTCAAAAACAACCACACGATTACTTTCAGGTTCTTTTTGATATTGGATGTCATCATCTTGCATTCCTCCTGCTGCATCTTCTTGGTTCTGTTCCGCAGCGTATGATTTCGTCGTTGTATCCGATTCGTTTCGATCACTCGAATTCAGTATCGCTTTACCCCGATGTTGGGGGCGGCCCCGGCTTTCGCAGGGATGACTGCAAAAAAAATAGAAAAAGCCTTTGCCCTATTCCATTCAGAATCATTAAAAACGCCTTTTATATCCCACTTCCATCAATGACTGCCCATTCCGGCTATCATGAAAACTGTAGACCGCATAGGTTCGCACCTGGGTGGCACCGGTCATGATCAGGGAATCCCCGGCGGTAACGCCTTTATCCAGGGCACAATACCCGACTTCGCTATCGATCTGCGAGGCCACGGCCGTATCATCGGCACCAGTGCCGTCAAAGTCCCAGTTAGCCGGATCGGTCATGTCGGGGGCGATGCTGGCTTCGGTCAGCCAATCAAAATTCCGGGCGGCGAGGTCGCCGGTAGCGGCCTCCTCGATAGCAAATCCGCCTTCGATCACACCGCCTTCGGTCCTGAAAAAGGTCTGCTTGCGGGCCACCTCGTTGCCGGCAATGAGGGTTTCGACATTGCTTTTACGGGTGGACCAAATCCCCATGACCGTCAGGAGGGACAGGAGCATCAGGGCAATAACAATGGCCGAACCGTTCTCATTGGCCAGATTTTTCGCAAGATAAATCTTTCGGAACCGATCTCCTCGGCGCTCCAAGCGGTTACCAGAGTATTCCGGGGTATTGTATTTGGCTCTCATTGCAAACTCCCTCGGTCTAAATCCCCATATTACGGCAAAGCACACGGGTGGTATAAGATCGTTCAACCGGAGTCTCCGCCCCGGCGTCTTCTTCGACCGTCATGCTGATCTGCACCGCGCGAATTTCTTCCAAGTCTGCGGTTTCGTTCCCCTCTTCGTCATAGTAGCGAAATCTTAGATTGGTGACGTTGTTGACCAGAGCCTGACTCGTTTGTACCGGCGCTCCCGCATAAAGACGAAGGTTCAGGGTTTCAGCGCCCGCATCGTAGAAATAGTTGATATTTTCAAAGTTGCTGTCGTCGATTTCGCCGTTGGCCTCATCATCGCCATCCGGCACCCGGTCACAGGTAAACCGGACCGATGTCGCACTGGCCTCCTGAAAACCGCAAATGGGCAATCCACTGGAATCGAGTCCCTGGAGCTGTTGTAACGGGTCAAGACCGGCCAGGCGTATATCGCCGGCAATGACCTCCACGGCCATACGCACCACCTGCTGGGCGCTGGAGGCCACATCCGTCGCCGTGTAAGAACGGCTCAAGGGAATCAGGACGGCCATGGAGGCCGCCATGAACACGCTGATCATGGCAATGGCCACAAGGACTTCAATCAGGGTAAACCCTGCGGCCCGATTATGTTTCGCATAGCACCTGAACCGAAATATCCGATTGAATTGTCTCATGGCTACCACCGTTCGTAGGTTAGCGAATCAACGACAACGGTACGATTGCCGCCGTGAGCGGCATTCCATTGCACCTGAACCTGGACTTGCCGCGCATGGTCTGTGAGAGGTGCGGGCGGTACCGTGATCGTCGTCGTTCGGTTGTAAATGCCACCCGGGTTGCCTTCGGCATCGAGATTGTTTTCCACCTCATTTGAAACCAGATCATCAAAGGCGGTGGTTTTGATCTCTTCCATTTTCTGGTTCGCCAGCATGGTCGCCTGGCTGGTCAGATTGCCGACGGTGGTATTGCGCACCGTGAGCATCTGCATACGCGCCACCGCCAGCATACCAATAGCGAAAATGCTGACACCGATCAGCACTTCGATCATTGTGAATCCGGCATCCCCCGATCGTTTTGAATGAACCCCTTTCATACCTGCTCCTTTAAACCGTTATATTAATTGGCGGCTTAGAGCCGTTCAATTCGAACACGTCCGAATGAACTGACGACGACACGATAGTTTTCGCCACCGGGTGATGTCATGGTAATCGAACCGGTGCTGTTGGGACCGTTAGCCATTCCCCGCGGATTGAACGCCATGTCGCTACCGGCAAAAGTGTTGGTTGTAATGGTGACACCAGGGGACAGGGTCCGGGTGATGAGGATGTCTTCGCCGGCGTCCCGGGCACCGCTTTCGTTGGTATCGATGAACGCCTGGTAAGAGGTTGTATCGGGGAAGGTCACGACAACATTGGTATTGTGCTTGATGGCCCTTAGCTTGGCCGACTCAAACACGGCGCGCAGCTCGGATGCATCACCCTTGACTTTGGAACGGTCTCGCCATTGTAGAAAGGAAGGTGTCATAACGCCGGCCAGAATACCGAATATGGCGATAACGATCATTAATTCGAGCAACGAAAACCCTTGATTGCGTGACATGGTTCCTCCCGGGGAAAAATAGACAACAGAATTTGCTGCAAAACACATTCCAAAAAGATCCAATAAAGGCAAGACGGGTACTGCAATCCACTAACAAATATTATAACTATCTGTATCCATAACCAATATCAATCTATTTCCAACACGGTTTCAACGGCCGTTGCCTCTATCGCCAGTCTGCAGTCCACATTGCTGACAGATGAAAACCCCTTGGGTATAAAAAAACTTGATCAACCATTAAATTTTTTAACACCCGCCAGGTAGGCTATTGATTGGCCCGCAGGAAGCGGATACAGGCATGGCTGTCGCGGGTTCATCCCCCGACAGTTGGTCTGCAGTTCGTCAAAACCAGAAACCGTCAACCAGATAAAACTCGGCAATGATCAGGAGGATACCATCGAAACACACGGCAGGGGCATCGGTGATAGGGGACCGGTGTAACCTTGCCGGGGCGCCAGGGTTTCCCGGCAGTGTAATTACACTATCATCAGCCCGCTTCAGGTGAGGGGGATGTCAAGCCAACGCTGGCGTCGTGTCGCCTTCTTTTTCTTTTAGTGCCATGGCTACCGATCCCCTCCCTGAACAACACCTATAGCGGTAAGACCAAAACCGGATTGAAACGATTACCTCGAGAGATAGGCCACCGCATTACAGAACATCTGGATGCCCGGTGTAACCCCTTCCGGAAGGGCTGATTGCCCCTTCCGTCGGCGGGCGTCGGCCTGACGGGTCCAGAGGGGATGGTTGGTCCAGTGGTTATAGGCCTCCGGATGCGGCATGAGGCCGAATACGCGGCCGGTAGGATCGCAGATGGCGGCAATATCTTCCAGGGAGCCGTTGGGATTATGCGGAAACACTCCGTCGGCCGGCGTGCCATCGGGTTTGGCATAGCAGGCCGCAATCTGGTGGTGACGTTCCAGATTCGCGATCACTTCCGGTGTCGCATAAAATTTACCCTCGCCGTGCCGAATGGGCAGATCCAAGACCTCCAGCCCCCGGGTGAACACACAGGGCGATTGGGGATCGATTTTGAGGGTTACCCAGTCATCGCGGAAATTGCCGCAGTCGTTCCAGGTCAGGGCCACCGAGCGCGTCTGGTAATCGCCGTTAAAGCCGGGCAGCAGGCCGAGGTTGACCAGGGTTTGGAAGCCATTGCAAATACCGATGACCAGGCGTTCACGTTCAACAAAGGCCCGCAGTTGATCCCCGATGTTGGTACGCAGGCGCACGGCCTGCAGCACGCCGGCACCGTGGTCGTCCCCCCAGCTGAACCCGCCGCCGAAGGCCAGGATCTGGTAATCATCGAGGCGGGCGGAGCCGTCGATCAGGGCATTGATATGGACCCGCACAGCTTCCGCGCCGGCCAGTTCCAATGCATGGGCGGTCTCCAAATCACAGTTGAGACCGAACCCTGTCAATACGAGGGCACGAATGGTTGCAGTCATACCAGATCTCCAAAAGGTGCTTTCCAGGCGGTTTTAAGTTTGTCAACGGCCACGTCGATGAGCGGTGATGCACTCATTCCGTTGACCACCAGGTGCTGGGCTTCGGTCACGACCCCGATGCATGCCCAGGTATTGTCCTGCATAGCGGCTTCGAAGGCCTGGCGCTGATCCGGCGCCACCGTTACCAGGAAACGGCCGGCCGACTCGGAAAACAGCAGTTTATCCTCCCGGAGCGGCTTTTCCACGGGTATTTTGCCCAAATCGAGGGTCAGTCCCAGACCACCGCCTATAGCCGCCAGAGCCGCATGGACAGCCAGCCCCCCGCGATAGATTCCCCGTACCGAAGCCGTAAGCCCATCAGCAATGGACTCCTGCAGCGCGCGATAGAGCGGCAGGAAATCCTCGGGACGCACCTGGGGAACCTGACAGCCCACGTAGCCTAGGTGTTCGTAATACTCCGAGCCCCCTAGTTCGTCCCGCGTCATCCCCAGCAGGTAGACCAGGTCACCGGGCGCTTTGATGTCCATGGTCGGGCAGCACGCGATATCGGGCACCAGGGAGATCGCACTGAACTGGATGGTTTCCGGGGCCGATACCTTGTGGCTGACCCCGTAACGCCCGGTCAGGTTGCCGTCCACGTACATGCTGTCTTTGCCGGAAAGCAGCGGAATGCCATAGGCCAGACAAATATCCCGCAGTGCCCGGCAGGATCGCACCAATTGCGCCGCCTTGAATTTGCCATCGGGATTTTTTTCAGGGTGATACTGGATATTGGGCCAGCAAAAATTGTCCACCCCGCCCACGTGCTCGATATCGCCCCCCACGGCCACCACCCGGCGCAGGGCCTCGTCAATCGTGCAGGCGGTCATGTGATAGGCATCCACGGTCGAGTAGGTGGGCAAGAGTGCCTGGGAAAAAGCCAACCCCCGGTCACTGGTCAGCACCGGCCGGATCACGGCCGCATCGCTGGGCACATCGCGATTCACGCCCACCAGGGGTTTGACCACACTGCCGCCCTGGACCTCGTGGTCGTACTGGCGCGCCACCCATTCTTTAGAGCCCACGTTCGGCTTGGACAGGATGTCCCGCAAAAGACGGCTGTAATCCGCGGGCGGTCCGACGACCGGTTCCCGCAGGCCCCGTGCTTCCGGCGGCAACCACTCGGCTTCGAATTCCCATTGGGGAAAGCCGGATTCAAGAAAATCCAGATCAACATAGGCACAGGTCGCGCCATCGTATTGAATGTGAAGCTTCCCATTATCCGTGTAGCTGCCGATGACCGTACTTTCCACCGCATGCCGGCGGGACAGCGCCAGGAAACGGTCCCTGTCTTCCGGCCGGATGGCCACCGTCATCCGTTCCTGGGATTCCGAAATCCAGATCTCCCATTGATCCAGGCCTTCGTACTTGAGCGGCACCTGTTCCAGGTCCACGCGGCAGCCGTTGGAAAACTGGGCCGATTCCCCAATGGAAGACGACAGGCCGCCCCCGCCGTTGTCGGTAATAAACTGGATCAGGCCTTCGTCCCGCGCCTCCAGCAGAAAATCATGCATTTTCTTCTGGGTGTAGGGATCGCCGATCTGAACGTGGCCGGCCGGGGTGTTCTCGGAATATATTTCCGAAGACGCCGTAACCCCGTGGATGCCGTCTTTGCCCACACGCCCGCCGCACATGATGATCAGGTCGCCGGCCGAAGTGGTTTTCTGATCAGCCGACGCATCCCCCACACGGGCCGGCATCAGGCCCACCGCCGTAACAAACACCAGGCATTTGCCCATGTATCCGGGGTGAAAAAGGATGTGGCCGAAGGTGGTCGGGATACCGCTTTTGTTTCCGCCGTCGCGTACCCCCTCGATCACCCCGTCCAGGAGACGCCGGGGATGCAGATGGGGCTGGAGGTCACCGTTATAGTCCCGCGGCCCCACGCAGTAGCCATACCCGCCCATCAGCAGGCGGGAGCCTTTGCCCGTACCCAAGGGATCACGGTAGACGCCGACGATGCCGGTGATGGCGCCGCCGTAGGCTTCCATGTTGGAGGGCGAATTATGGGTTTCGCCGGTGATGACATAGTAATGGTCGCTGTCGAAACGGCCGATGCCGGCATTGTCCCACAGGACGGAAACCACCCAGTCTTTTTCAGACTTCAGTTTCAAGGTGGGGGCTTCGATACAGGTCTTGAAAAGGCTGTCCACTTCCTCAGCAACGCCCGACAAGGGCTCGGAGTAGTGAAAGAGGCCCCGGAAAGTGTTGTGATTGCAGTGATCGCTGCGGGCCTGGGAAATGTATTCCAGTTCCAGGTCGGTGGGATCGGAAAGGCCCACCTGGCGGCGCTGCGCCTGGACATCTTCCTGCAGGAAATAGCGGCGGATGGTGGGAATGTCATTGGGATTGAGGGCCAGGTTGCGCTCATCGCTGACCTTCTGGAGGGTCTCATCACTGTCGATGGGAATCGTGCTGACCGTTGGCGTGTGGTCGAGCTTGACCTTGGGAATGATGATGCCGATGCCTTTGTCCGGATCCCAGTCCGCGGCCGGGAATACTTTCCACTGCTGAATGATGTCGTTGGCCAGGAGGTCGGCGGCAATCTTGCGGGCATCTTCACTGCTCAGGTCCTGGCCCACCAGGCAATAGCGTTTGGACGTATAAATGCTCTCCCCCGGCGCCAGCTCTATTCCCAGAATATCTTCAATGGCCTCGGCCCCGGTGCTGCCGGGGTTGTCACGCACACCCGGCCGGTAGCCGATCCAGACGCACCAGTCAAAGGCCACCGGCAGAGGGTCGTAGGAAGACACCTGGGTCACCGGATTGGTAAACACCTCGCCGCGGATGGTCTCCAACTGCGCCGGGTTCAAATCGGCATCGACGGTGACCACCGATACGGTGCGCACCGCATCCAGTTGAATACCGAAATAGTCCCGTGCTTTCTGGCGTAGGGTCTCCCCTTCAGCATCGAACAGTTCGGGTTTCAGGGTTACTTCGAGTCGATACGGCATGGCGGCAGCCCTTCTGGCGTCGTAACCGGTGCTAAAAGACGCAGGTTACGATACGCTGCTAAAAGTTCACAATGTCGTTGTAAATTACGAAAATCATCAACAGGATCAACAGAAAGATGCCGAACTGCTGGGCAATTTCCCGAATTTTGGTGCTCACCGGCCGGCGGCTGATCATCTCGATCGTAAAAAACATCAGGTGCCCGCCGTCCAATACCGGGATGGGCAGAAAATTCAGAATCCCGAGGTTGATGGATATCACGGCCGTGAAGATCAGGAGGTTGGTCAGGCCTTCCCGGGCCTGGGCCCCGGCCATCTGGGCAATCTTGATCGGTCCGCCCAGGGTGGCGGCCGGCAGCTTGCCCTGGATCAGTTTGACCACGCTCAACACCGTCAACTCGGTGATCTCCCAGGTCCGGGCCACGCTCATCTGGACGGATTCCACCAGGGAAAGGTCTTTGGGTATCGCATCACCTGCCGAACGAATACCGATGACATAGCGTTCGATATCCTCGCCAAAAAGATTCTGGGTGGTCTTGAGCTCGGGAACGAGATCGACGTTCAGGCGCTGACCGGCCCGCTCGATGACAAAGGCCACCGGGCGCCCTTGGCTTTCGGCAATCCGGGCTGCCATTTCTTCCCAACTGTCAATCGCGGTGCCATCAATGGCCACCACCAAATCATCCTTCTGCAATCCGACCGTGGCCGCAGGCGATGGCGATTCCACCTCGCCGACAACCGGTCGCAGAACGTAGGTCCCCGAAGTCTGGAACACCAGGAAGAAAATGGCCACGGCCAGCAAAAGGTTGGACAGGGGACCAGCCGCCACGATGAGAAAACGTTTGTAGACGCTCTTGTGGGTAAAGGACTGGGGAATCAAGTAGGGTTCGATTTCCGAATCCGGCTCTTCGCCGACCATCTTGACATAGCCGCCCAGGGGAATGAGCGACACGCGATAATCGGTCATCCCGATGGTTTTGCCCACCAGGCGTGGACCAAACCCCAGGGAGAACTTTTCCACCCCCACCCCGAAAAAACGGGCCACCGTGAAATGACCGAGCTCGTGGAAAAAAATCAGAATACCGAGAACAATAATAAAGGCAAAAATACTGGTGCTCATTGGATTTATCGATACTTTCCGAAGACGATCCCGGGCGTGCCGGGATCAGGTGATGATCCCAACTGACTGCGGAGCGATCATAAGGGAATTGGCCTGAAACTTCAAGCGTTGCATTTTTGAATTTCTTCGCCGGCCATGGTCCGTGCCAGGCGGTCCGCCTCGCGAATCTGCTCGACATTCGGTCGGCTTTGATGCCCGTGCCGCGTCATGGTGGATGCGATAACCCGATAAATATCCGGAAACCCGATCCGTCGCTGCAAAAAGGCATTCACCGCAATTTCATTGGCCGCATTGAGAACCGCCGGCAGCGTGCCGCCCTGGGCGCAGGCGTCCATCGCCAGGGCCAGGCAGGGAAACCGTTTCAGATCCGGCGGCTCGAAGGTAAGATTGGCGAGGGCGGTAAAATCCGGATAATCCAGCCCCAGGGGAAGCCGGTCGGGATAGGCCAGAGCATAAGCAATGGGGCCTTTCATGTCCGGAATGCCGAGCTGGGCCAAAACGGAACCGTCCACAAACCCCACCATGGAATGGACAATGCTTTGGGGATGCACAAGGACCTGGATCTTTTCCGGCGCCATGTCGAACAAATGGCGGGCCTCGATGAATTCCAGCCCCTTGTTCATCAGGGTGGCCGAATCAATGGTGATTTTGGCCCCCATGGACCAGTTGGGGTGTTTGAGGGCATCCTCCGGACGAATCGTGTCAAAACGATCCGCGGCCAGGGTTCGGAAGGGGCCTCCGGAGGCGGTCAAAAACAGGCGATCGACCTCCTGCCGGGGGTGCTGCCCGATACACTGGAAAATGGCGCTGTGCTCGCTGTCCACCGGCAGGATCGGGACACCGGCCGCCGCAGCCCGCGCCATGACGACCTCCCCGGCCATCACGAGGGTCTCCTTGTTGGCCAGGGCAATGGGTTTCCCTGCATCGATGGCCGCCAGGGTCGGCATCAAACCCACGGCCCCCACCACGCCGGTCACCACCATGTCCACTTCCGGCAGCGCGGCCGCGGCAGCCAGGCCGTCCTCCCCCCACAGCAGCTCGATGTCCAGATCCCCGGGCAGCAGGGACCGGAGCCGATCGCGGCCGGCTTCCTCCTGCACCACCGCCAGCGCGGGTCGGAATTCTTCAATCTGGAGCGCCAACCGCTCGATATTACGGCCGGCGGTAAGGCTGCGAATGGTATAGCGCTCGGGAAACCGGCGCACGATATCCAGGGTGGACGATCCGATGGATCCGGTGGCGCCCAGAATCGCCAGATTTTTGGGAGTGCCCATGAATTAAGTGGTTATCCTTGTCTTGGTGAAATATCCGTCATGTCACGTGGCAAAAATAAAGAAACGGTTTTAGGCCGCCTTCAGGCCGACAACACGATCAATGCATAAGCCACCGGCCCGGCAAACAGCAGGGCATCGATGCGATCCAGCATGCCGCCGTGGCCCGGCAGGATGCCGCCGGAATCCTTGATGCCGCTGGCCCGTTTCATCTGCGATTCGAACAGATCGCCGATCTGGCCGGCCGCTCCCACCAGCAGGCAAAAAAGGATCACCTGCCCCCAGGCGATTTCATGAAATAGCGAAAGTTTCATGATAGTCCCGGCCAGGAGGCTGCCCCCCAGCCCGCCCAGGGAGCCCTCGACGGTTTTTTTGGGACTGATGGTGGGGCAGAGCTTGTGCCGCCCCAGAAACGTCCCCACGTAAAGGGCCAGGGTGTCCCCGGCAAAAACGACGAAAACCAGGGTGAAAATCAACCAGAACCCCTGGGGAGCCTGACGGATGGGAATCAACAGGGCCAGAAGCACCGGGATGTATAGCACCCCCTGGATCTGCTTCTGAACAATCTCCAGTACCCGGGCATCGCGTCCGAATTCACGCAGGGACAGGGTGCCGGCCACAATCAGGTTGAGGGCCAGCAGTCCCGGGAAAAGATCCAGACGCCCCAGGTGGGCGGCACAGGTCAGGACCGGCACCATCACCAGGCCCAGCACCGGGATCGTACCGGGCAAGGTCTTCTGCCAGGCATGGTAGGCAATGCGGAAGTATTCCCACATAGCGGCCAGACCGGCCGCCACGATCAAGACGGCAAACAGCACCCCCCCGCGATACAGAATAAAAATCAAGACCGGCAGGAGGATGAGTCCGGTGATCCATCGCTTTAGGTGCATTTCGTCTTTCCTGTGGGGCCGACGGTTCTGGGGTTACCTGGCTGTCAGCTTGCGGGCTCCGGATCGACCCGCCCGAAACGCCGGTCCCGCCGCTGGTAGTCGGCCAGGATGCGGAAAAACTCTTCCCGGCCGAAGTCCGGCCACAGGGTCGGGGTAAAATGGAACTCGGCGTAGGCCAACTGCCAGAGCAGGAAATTGCTCAACCGCAGTTCACCACTGGTCCGAATGAGGAGATCGGGGTCCGGTATGTCACGGGTGAAAAGCTTGGCGGACAGCAGGGCCTCGTCGACGGTGCTGGGGGATAACCGGCCCGCGGCCGCCTCGGCGGCAATGTCCCGCACCGCATGGACAATTTCGTCACGACTGCCATAGCTCAGGGCCAGGATAAGATGGAGACCGTCGTTGCCACGGGTTTGGGCAACGACCCGGGCGAGCGACTGGCGCACGTCTTCCGGCAGGCGCCCGGTTTCCCCGATGGTATCGAGACGGATGTTGTTGGTCAGCAGCTCTTCCGCTTCAGTCTGGAGAAACTTTTTGAGCAGCGTCATCAGGGCATCCACTTCCATCCGCGGACGCTGCCAGTTTTCGGTGGAAAAGGCGTAGAGGGTCAGGTAGGGAACACCGACTTCCCGGCAGGCCTTGACCACCGCCCGCACCGAGTCAGCCCCTTTTTCATGGCCCTTGACCCGATTGAGCAGCCGCTTTTTGGCCCAGCGGCCATTGCCATCCATGATGATGGCCACATGCCGGGGCAGCCGCTCGGGATCCAGCAGGGCCGCTTCCGGTGAGGGCGCATCAGAACTCAAGGATCTCTTTCTCTTTGTCGCTGTAGATCGCGTCGATCTGCTTGACGAAATCGTCGGTGATCTTCTGGACCTGGTCCTGGCCCTTGAAGGCATCGTCTTCGGCGATATCACCGTCTTTTTTGAGACTCTTGAGCATTTCGTTGGCATCCCGACGGATGTTGCGAATGGCGACTTTGTGGTCTTCGCAGGTCTTGTGGACGGATTTGGCCAACTGCTTGCGCCGCTCTTCGGTCAGGGGCGGAATGGCAATGCGGATCAGTTTACCGTCGTTGGAAGGGGTCAGCCCCAGATCGGATTTCAAAAGCGCTTTCTCGATGTCTTTGATCACCGAGACATCCCAGGGCTGAATCGTAATCAGCCGGCTTTCGGGCACCGAGAGAGAGGCCATCTGGTTGAGGGGCGTAGGGGTGCCGTAGTAGTCGACACGGATACCGTCCAGAAGGGAAACATTCGCCCGCCCCGTGCGAACGCGCTTCAATTCGTTCTCCAGGGATGAAATGGTTTTGCCCATACTTTCGCGGGCATCCTGATAGATGTCGTCTAACATGGGTTCCACCTGTTCTGTATGCGGTTGATCTTTGGAAAGGCTGGGGGGGGACGCAAATGGTGCGCCGGGATCAATTGTGAATCAGCGTCCCAATGGTTTCCCCGCAAACCACTTTCCGGATATTGCTGGCCTGGCTCAGATTGAAGACGGATAACGGCAGATGGTTATCCATGGCCAGCGAAATCGCCGTCATATCCATGACCTTCAACTGGCGTTCCAGCACTTCCATGTAGGTCACGTCTTCCAGAAAGCGGGCATCAGGATGGGTGACCGGATCGGCGTCGTAAACACCATCCACCTTGGTCGCCTTGAGCAGGATCTCCGCATGAATCTCCTGGGCCCGCAACACGGCGGCGGTATCCGTCGTGAAATAGGGGTTGCCGGTCCCGGCCGCGAAGATCACCACCCGCCCTTTTTCCAGATGCCGGACAGCGCGCCTGAGAATATAGGGTTCCGCCACCTCGTGCATGGAAATCGCCGACTGGGTCCGCGTCTGCATCCCCTGCTTTTCCAGGGCATCCTGCAGTGCCAGGCTGTTGATCACGGTGGCCAGCATGCCCATATGGTCTGCCGACGCCCGGTCCATGCCGTAGGAACTGGCGGCAATGCCGCGAAAGATATTGCCGCCGCCCACGACGATGGCCACCTGGACGCCCAGGTCATAAACCGACTGGACCTCTTCGGCCACGTATTTGATCATCTCAGGACTGATGCCGAAGCCCTGATCTCCCATCAGGGCTTCACCGCTGAGCTTCAGCAGAATTCTTCCATAACGAGGTTGTGTCAAATCAAGACTCCCCTATCTGGAAACGGACATACCGTTTAATGGAAATATTCTCTCCGATCTTGGCGATCAGTTCGTTGAGCAGGTCGGCAATCGTGATGTCCGGATCCTTCACATAGGCCTGGTTCATCAGGCAGTTTTCCTTGAGGAATTTGTTCATCTTGCCTTCAACGATCTTCTCGATCACGTTGTCCGGCTTGCCGGTCTGTTTGGCCTGGTCCACATAGATATCTTTCTCGCGGGCCAGGGTTTCGGCCGGTACGTCCTCCGGCGTAATGCCGATGGGGTTGGTGGCCGCGATGTGCATGGCGATATTTTTGGCAAATTCCTGGAAGTCTTCGCTTTTGGCGACAAAATCGGTCTCGCAGTTGACTTCCACCATGACCCCCAGTTTGCCGCCGGTGTGCACATAGGGCTGCACCACGCCTTCCGAGGTTTCCCGGCCGGCCCGCTTGGCCGCCGTGGCCAGGCCTTTTTTGCGCAGGAAGTCAATGGCCTTATCCATATCGCCGCCGTTTTCGGTCAGCGCCTTCTTACAATCCATCATGCCGGAACCGGTTTTGTCCCGGAGCTGTTTAACCATGGCTGCTGTTACTTCTGACATGACTACTCTCCTGTCTTCTCTGTATCGGGGGCTTCCGTAACATCTTCCGTAGCGGTCTCATCCGGGGTGCTGTCAGCGTCTTCGGATTCCGAACGGCGGATAATCTCGACCACCGGCCCATCCGTGCCGTCAGAAATGACTTTGCGTTCGCCCGGCTTCAGGTCGGCGCTGCTGGGAACCTCTTCGGCCACTTCTTCACCGGCCTTGTCGGCTTCGGCCTGCTGTTTTTCCAGATAGCGCTGGCGCCCGTCGACGCACGCGTCCGCAATGCGGGCGGTCAGCAGGCGAATGGCACGAATGGCGTCGTCGTTGCCGGGAATGACGTAATCGATTTCATCCGGATCGCAGTTGGTATCGACCACGGCCACGATCGGAATACCCAGGCGGCGGCCTTCCTTGACGGCGATGGCTTCACACTTGGGGTCGACCACGAAAATCGCACCGGGCAGGCCGTTCATGGCCCGGATCCCCCCCAGGTTGTTGTCCAGTTTGACCCGCTCCTTGCCCAGTTTCAGGCGTTCTTTCTTGGGGAACAGGTTGATCGTTCCGTCGTTTTCAATGGTGTTCAGGTAGTTGAGGCGATCGATGCTCTTTTTGATGGTCTGGAAATTGGTCAGCATGCCGCCCAACCAGCGATTGTGGACGTAGAACATTTCCGCCCGGTTGGCCTCTTCATAGATGGATTCGCGGGCCTGCTTCTTCGTGCCCACGAAAAGCACGGACTTGCCGTTGGCCGCCGTGTCCACGATAAAGTTGTAGGCATCCTTGAACATCCGGACCGTTTTCTGCAAGTCGACAATATAGATCCCGTTGCGGGCCCCGAAAATGTAGGGTTTCATCTTGGGGTTCCAGCGGCGGGTCTGGTGACCGAAGTGGACACCGGCCTCCAACAGTTCCTTCATTGTCACATAAGCCATTGTAATCTCCTTTTACCAGTCGGTTTGGCCACCGTTCCCATCCTCCCCGCCTCCGACTTTCAGAGAAAGCACCGGGAAGCCGGTCCGGGAACGTGTGATTTGTGTTAGGGGATCGAATCCCAAAATCGAATTTTATTACCAAAACATCTTAAGAGATGCAACTGTTTTTATGGTCTCAACACCTTACCAGGCAGGCGACCCGATCGTGCCCGCCATAGTCCTGCCGGCAGACCGCCTCGCGGTAGGCGCCGCGGTTTTCCGCCAATCGCTGCACCACCGGGAACTGATCATGCCCGATTTCGAGAAACAAGCCGCCGCCCGGTCGCAAACAGGCCGGCGCAGTCGCGATGATCCGGTCCAGGCAGTCCAGGCCTGCGGGTCCGCCATCCAGGGCAGCGCGCGGCTCATAGCGCACGATTTCCGGTTGCAGGCCGTCGATATCCCCCGAGGGGATATAGGGCGGATTGGAAACGATCACGTCGCATAGCGCCGGATATGCCTTGATCGGGGCCAGCCAGTCGCCGGACACCAGGTGAACCCGGTCGGCCAGGCCGCACCGCCGCCGGTTGCGGTCGGCCGTTGCCAGGGCTTCCGCCGATCGTTCCACCGCCGCTACCCGGGCGGTTGGGCAGCTTTGGGCCAGGGCCAGGGCAATGGCGCCGGAACCGGTGCCGAGATCCAGAATCAAGGGTTCCCCAGAGCCGGTGTAGCCTTTCATAAAGTCCAAAACCGCCTCCACGAGGCACTCGGTTTCCGGGCGCGGGATCAATACCGCCGGCCCCACGGCCAGGGTCAGGTCCCAGAACTCCTTTGCGCCGGTGATGTAGGCTACCGGTTCACGGGCCGCCCGGCGCTTGACGAGGCCGCGGAAACGGGCCAGTTCATTCGGGTTGAGGGGCTGGTCGTAGCGCAGATAGAGGTCGATGCGCTGGACGTCCAGGGCAAAAGCCAGAAGGAGTTCGGCATCGATACGGGCACTTTCGATACCCTGCTGCTTAAAATAGGTCGTGGTCCACTGGATAAGTTTGAGGATGGTCCAGTCGTCAGGACGCTTCATTGTGGAGGGCCTGGGCCTGGTAGTGGGAGATCAGTTCTTCCACGATGGGATCGACCACGCCCTGCATGATTTCCTCCAGTTTGTAGAGGGTCAGCCCGATCCGGTGGTCGGTCACCCGCCCCTGGGGGAAATTGTAGGTCCGGATGCGACCGCTACGGTCGCCGTCGCCGATCTGGTTCTTGCGTTCGGCCGAACGCTTGGCATCCTGCTCGCGGACCTTCTGGTCCAGAAGCCGGGCCCGCAGCACCTTGAGGGCTTTGGCCTTGTTCTTGATCTGGGATTTTTCATCCTGGCAGGTCACCACCAGTCCGGTGGGCAGATGGGTGATTCGCACGGCCGAATCGGTGGTGTTGACGCTCTGTCCACCCGGCCCGGTGGAGCGATAGACATCGATCTTGAGTTCGGCCTGGTCGATGGCCACGTCCACTTCTTCGGCTTCCGGCAGCACGGCAACGGTCACGGCCGAGGTGTGGATGCGCCCCTGGGTTTCGGTGGTGGGCACCCGCTGGACCCGATGGGTGCCGCTTTCGTATTTCATGCGGCTGTAAGCCCCCTGACCCTGCACCATGGCGATGATTTCCTTGAAACCGCCAACCCCGGTGCCATGCTCGCTCATCACCTCCACCTTCCAGCGCTTGCCCTCGGCATAGCGGCTGTACATGCGGAAAAGGTCGGCTGCAAAGAGCGCCGCTTCGTCTCCGCCCGTACCGGCCCGGATTTCGAGAATGATGTTCTTGTCGTCGTTGGGATCTTTGGGGACCAGCAGCTTCTTGAGTTCGACCTCCAGGGCATCACGCACCTCGGTCAGCCGGGCCACTTCCGCCCGGGCGAGGCTCTTCATCTCGGGATCCGCATCCTGCATCAGCTCCTGGCTGTCGGTCAATTCCTCGACAACGCCCTGATATTCACGGAAAACGGTCACCACCTTGCTCAAATCGGCGTGTTCCCGACTGAGTTTCTCAAATGCCGCCCGGTCCTTGACGACATCCGGAGCGCTCAAGGCGGTTTCCACCTCGACGAATCGCTCCTCGACACCTTTGAGTTTATCGAACATAAATCCTCTGGCTGCGTCCCTTCAATAGAGTCATCCGGCGCGACCCCGGCCGGTCATCATCAACGCGATGACGCCGGGCGGCGGTTGACGGTACCAAACGCATGAGACACCAAGGCGGGGGGATCGGTATCCCGCGACAATGGATCTGTCCGGCAGGGATGCCTGTGCCTTGGTGTCCGTGGTAAGGGGATGAAAAACCAGTGGGAGCGCTACTGCTGGGCCTTCTGGAATTTTTCGTATTTTTTGCGGAACCGTTCAATACGGCCGGCCGTGTCCACCAGTTTCTGTTTGCCGGTAAAAAACGGATGGCATTGGGAACAAATTTCCACCGTAATGTCTTTACAGGTTGAACCGGCCTCGAAAACAGCCCCGCAGTGGCACGTAATTTTGGTCTGCTCGTAAGCCGGGTGAATGTCCTTTTTCATTTTAAATTCCTAACCTCCGGTCAAATAACTATGCATTCATGGATCTGAGAAATTCTTTATTATCTACCGTCCCGTTCATTTTTTCAAGCAAAAATTCCATGCTGTCCACCGGGTTGAGAGAAACCAGCAATTTCCGCAGGATCCACACGCGGTTGAGGGTTTCCTCGTCCAGCAGGAGTTCCTCTTTGCGCGTCCCGGATTTCTTGATGTCGATGGCCGGGAAAACCCGCTTGTCGGACAACCGCCGGTCCAGGTGCAGCTCCATGTTGCCGGTGCCCTTGAATTCCTCGAAAATGACCTCGTCCATCCGGCTGCCCGTATCGATAAGGGCCGTGGCGATGATGGTCAGGCTGCCGCCTTCCTCGATATTGCGGGCCGCACCGAAAAAACGTTTGGGCCGCTGAAGGGCGTTGGAATCCACACCACCGGAGAGGATCTTGCCGCTGGGGGGCACCACGGAGTTGTAAGCCCGGGCCAGGCGGGTAATGCTGTCCAGCAGGATCACCACGTCTTTTTTGTGCTCCACCAGGCGTTTGGCCTTCTCGATCACCATTTCAGCCACCTGCACATGGCGCTCGGCCGGCTCGTCGAAGGTGGAGCTGATCACTTCCGCGTCCACGGAACGGTCCATGTCCGTGACTTCCTCCGGGCGCTCGTCGATGAGCAGCACGAAGGGCACCACGTTTTTATGGCTGGCAATGATGCTGTTGGCAATGTTCTGGAGCAGCATGGTCTTGCCGGTACGCGGCGGGGATACGATCAGGCCGCGCTGGCCGAACCCGATGGGGGTCATCAGGTCCATGACCCGGGTCGAATAGTTGTCAGCCGCATTTTCGAGGTTGACTTTGCGTTCGGGATAAAGCGGGGTGAGATTGTCGAAGAGAATTTTTTCGCGGGCGACTTCAGGGTCTTCGTAGTTGACCGCCTCGACCTTGAGGAGGGCAAAATAGCGTTCCGACTCTTTGGGCTGGCGAATCTGGCCGGAAACCGTATCGCCCGTGCGCAGGTTGAAGCGACGGATCTGGGACGGCGATACGTAGATATCGTCGGGACCGGGCAGGTAGTTGTAGCCCGGCGAGCGCAAAAACCCGAAACCGTCCGGCAGGATTTCCAGCGTGCCGACCCCGTAGATCGACCCATTTTTTTCAATCTGGGCCTGCAGCAGGGCAAAAATCAATTCCTGCTTGCGCATTCCGGCTGCCCCCTCGATTTTGAATTGCTTCGCCATCTGGGTCAGCTCACTAATTTTCTTCTCCTTCAATTCACTGATATTCATGCAAATACCACTCCGCTAAATAAAGTATTGGCCGAGACACACCCATTGCTACCATTTTAAAGACACCGGAACTCGAATTGTATCGGATAAAAATACGGCGGAAGGCCAGGCTCAGGCCGTTACACACAACCCACACCGGTTTTAGCGCTATGAACAATCAAGTTCTGGGATATCGTTCAGTTGTAAGCGTTCTCTGCTTCGATGTTGTGATGAACAGGATCCTTGTTGGTTTTATTGGAGGAATAGATGTTTCAGATTGTTGGATATGATGCATTCAAAAGGCGGGCCCCGTGCCTTTAAACGGTGCCAAAATATAGCATCACACCTTGCCTGTCAAGAAATTTCCAATCCATCCAATGTATTTTTGGCTTGATTTTCAATAGCTCAGCGGGTTTATTCGATCCAACAGACGATCACACCCGGCCTCGCGTCCATGCCCGCCATGCGGGACGTTGCCATGCGCCTTCAAATGCGCGCCAACCCAAAGGGATAAGGAGCCGCTGCCATGCCGCGCCTGCCGCTGCCAGACCCCCTGCTGCAGAACCTGCCCCCCACACCGCGGGCCTACCTGGTGGGCGGTGCGGTGCGCGATCTTCTCCTGCAGCGCCATCCCGTGGATGTGGATGTGGCCGTGGACGGCGACGCCGCCGCTTTTGCCGGCACCATGGCCGATCGCCTCGGGGCCCGGGTGATTCCCCTGGGCAAGCCGGGCCAGGTCACCTACCGGGTCACCGCCCGCGGCATATTGATCGACATCACCGGCCTGGCCGGCGAATCCCTGGAAAGCGACCTCAAACGGCGTGACTTTACGGTCAACGCCATGGCCTACGACCTTCACGACCACCAACTGATCGACCTCCTGGACGGCCGGGGGGATATCGAAGCCGGCCGCATCCGCATGGTGGCAGAGCAGGCCTTCGTGGACGATCCGCTGCGGTTGCTGCGGGCTTTCCGCATGGCCGCCGTTCTAGATTTCGCCATCGAGTCCCGCACTCTGGCGGCCATCCAACGGCACGCCCATCGCATCCAGCACCCGGCCGGCGAACGTCTGCGGACCGAGTTGCTCCAGCTGCTGGCCTGCCCGGACTCGGCCCCTCAGATCCGGACCATGTCCGACAGCCGCCTGCTGACCCGCCTGATTCCGGAGATGGCGCCCATGCAGGACTGCGGACAGAATGCCCATCACGATTTCGACGTCTACACCCACACCCTCGAGGCCTATGCCGCCTTGGAAGCCTGCCTGGCCACCGCCGGCCGCCTGGCCGGAGAGCTGGCCAAACGCTACCAGCAGCCTCCCTACCGCCGGAGCGCTGCCGCCATCCTGAAATACGCCCTGCTGCTCCACGACATCGGCAAACCGGCAACCCGTAAAGTGGATACCAACGGCGAAGCCCATTTTTACGGCCATTCCCGGCGCAGTGCCGAGATGGCCGAGGCCGTGCATACACGGCTGCGGCTGTCAAAGACCGAAAGCGAGCAGGCCCGGACCATCATCGCCCATCACGACCGCCCGCTTAACCTGTTGTCGGCCCACCGCGCCGAAAACTTGAGCCGCAAAGGGATCAACCGCCTGTTTCGCGACTGCGACCCCTGGACGCCCGAGGTGCTGCTGCACGCCCTGGGAGACACCCAAGGCAAAAAGGAGGCCCCCGATGCCGACCTGGAAACGGCCCTGTCCTTTATAAAAGATCTCATCCGGGACTATTTCGACCGCTACCGCCCCCTGGCCGCCCGCCGGCCGCTTGTCGGCGGCCGGGATCTCATGGCCCGCTTCGACCTGAAGCCCTCCGCCCTGGTGGGCGATCTCATCAAAACCGTTGAAGAGGAACGCCTGGCCGGTCGGATCACCACCCGCGAGGAGGCTCTGGCCCACGCCGCCCGCTATCTTGCCAAGCAAGACCATTCGACATCTTAAAAAATTGTATTTTCAAATTGCGGAAGGAACGTCTGAAATATAGGCAAAAAAAATCCCGCCGGGAAAAACCCGGCGGGATTGATTTCGATACAATGCCTGACTCAAACGAGTCCGCTTGAGTTAAATTTTGTCCAGCTCACCCACGATCGAACCGCTGATGGCATCCAGCGTACCGACACCATTGATATGGATGTATTTGGGGGCCCCGGCTTCACCGGCCGCTTCCCATTTTTTGTAATAGTCGATCAGCGGTTCGGTCTGCTCGTGGTAGACGTCCAGGCGTTTCTTGACGGTTTCTTCCTTGTCGTCGTCGCGCTGCACCAGAGGTTCGCCGGTCACGTCATCCTTGCCCTCTTCCTTGGGGGGATTGTAAACGATGTGGTAGGTGCGACCGCTGGCCAGGTGGGCCCGGCGGCCGCTCATGCGCTTGATGATTTCCTCGTCCGGCACGTCGATGTCCACCACGGCGTCGATGGGCACACCGGCCTCTTTCATGGCGTCCGCCTGGGGGATCGTGCGGGGGAAGCCGTCGAACAGGAAGCCTTTTTCGCAATCCGGCTCCTGGATCCGCTCTTTGACCAGGCCGATGATGACTTCATCCGGCACCAGTCCGCCGGAATCCATGAAGGTTTTGGCTTTCATGCCCAGTTCGGTGCCGGCCTTGACGGCGGCCCGCAGCATGTCACCGGTGGAAATCTGGGGAATGCTGTACTTTTCCTTGATCACGTTGGCCTGGGTTCCTTTGCCCGCACCGGGTCCTCCTAGCAGAATCAAGCGCATTGACCTTTCCTCCTTTTTCTCTGTGGATGTATCGGGTGTGAATTCGGCGGATAAACCGCTTAAAATCATTTTGGAAGGTTTCGGAAAACGTTCAAGATACGGCCTGCAAATATCGAGAAGTGAGGCGTACTTTAGTACGCCGCAATGACGAGAGATGCAGCAAAACGCAGATATTGGACGTTTTACGGAACCGTCTTTAAGCAACGCACTATTGCTTAAAGCCCCCTCCCCTGTCAAGCACAGGTTTGCGCCGGAGAACGTCACCACCACGTCCCTTGAAGCCGGAGCACGTGATGATTAGGGTATGTTTTAGTATCGAGTGTCGACATGCTTAAATAAGCACTTGCTAAAGCGAGCCTAATCCAGTATAAAGCTTTTTTTACTTTCGCAAATAAATCAAACAACCATCGGATTTTATTTCATAATCCACGCCGATGGGCCGGAAGGGGGGCGAGATACTTGAAGGAAATCGCAGTCAAAGTCTACGATAACGATATTGAAAAAGCGATGCGCATTCTGAAGAAAAAAATTCAGAACGACGGCCTCTTCAAACGGCTGAAGCTGAAAAAGAGCTACGAAAAGCCGAGTGAATTCCGGCGCCGCAAACAGCGCGAAGCACTGCGCCGCGAACGCATTGCGGCAGCCCGCCGCGGCTATCGACGTTAGTCGTTCCAGTGTCATCTGAACCCGGCAGTTTCGGCTGCCGGGTTTTTTTGTGGAAAGGACGCTTCGATGGAAGCCTATGATCAATGCCTCAAGACCATGTTCGGCCTCCGGCGCTTCGGCATCAAGCTGGGGCTGGACATCATCACCCAGATCCTGACCGGGCTCGGGGAGCCCCACAAGGCCTACCGCACCATCCACATCGCCGGCACCAACGGCAAGGGCTCGGTGGCCTCCATGCTGGCCGGCATCCTGCAGACCGCCGGCTACTCGGTGGGCCTCTACACCTCGCCGCACCTGATCCATTTCAACGAACGCATCCGCATCGACGGGCGCCCGGTCACCGACGCGGAGATCGTCGAAACCTACCGCGCCATCCGCAAGGTGCAGGAGGGGGACCGCGAGCCCACCTTTTTCGAATTCACCACCGCCATGGCCCTGCAGCTTTTCAAGGAACACAAGGTGGACTGGGCCGTGATCGAAACGGGCATGGGCGGCCGCCTGGACGCCACCAACGTTCTGAACCCCGAGGTGAGTGTCATCACCAACATCTCCCTGGAGCACAAGAGCTATCTCGGCGATACCATTGCGGCCATCACCCACGAAAAGGCGGGGATCATCAAGCCCGATACGCCGGCGGTGACCGGTGTGCAGCAAGCCGCCGCCATCGAGGTCGTTAACGCCAGGGCGAAGGAGGCCAACGCCCCGCTCTACCGGATGGGGCCGGATTTCAACTGCCGCCGTCTGCCCTCCGGCCGCTTCGACTACGAGGGGCTGGACCATCAGTGGAAGGATCTATCAACCAACCTGCTGGGCCGCCACCAGGTGGACAATGCCAGCCTGGCCCTGGCCGCCGCCGAACTGCTCATGCAGCAGGGCGTGGCCGTGGAAGAAGCCCATATCCGCACGGCTCTCAGCCAGGTTTACTGGCCCGGACGGCTCGAGACCGTATGCGAAGAGCCCCGCATCATCCTGGACGGGGCGCACAACCTCAAGGCCGCCGAGAATCTCAGCCGCTACCTGGAGGAAACCTATCCGGACAAGAAAATCATCGTGGTGGCCGGCATCCTGGACGACAAACCGGCCGAAGAGATGCTGGCGGCCCTGCTGGCCGTCTGCCACCGGGCCGTGATCACCTCCCCCACCATCAACCGGGCCATCCCGTCGGACGTCCTGGCCCGCACGGCCAGGAAATTCGTCGACACGATCGACGAGGTCCCCACAGTGGACCGCGCCGTGGCCCGCGCCCTCCAGATCGTGGAGAGCGATCAGGTCATCTGCATTGCAGGGTCGCTATATGTCGTGGGCGAGGCCATGCAGACGCTGTTGAAAATGGGGCTGATGAAATAAGCGCCAAGCTCAAAGGTACCGAAAATAACCGTAGGGGCACGGCGCGCCGTGCCCCTACCCATTTTCTCGCAATTCGCACCGATATCGGCCTTGCCCTGAACCAAGAATCACCCATCCCTGATCCGATTCTACGGATCATCCCAAAATCGCATATCCAAACGTTCTTGATGGCTTCGCAAAATGTCCAAGATACGGCGTGCAAGTTCCATTATCGTGTGTTGAAAGGAGCGTTCCAAGTCTGCTGGCCGTGTAATAGAATGTATCACCTGGATCACGCCTGTTCAGAAAGCATAGGTTTCGGTTCAGGGCAAGGCCGCAGTGATTTTGAGGCCGCAGGCGTAGTGAACTACGTCGAGGACCGCAAAATTATGAGAACGCCGCCATGAATCGAAAAATGGGCTTTCTGAACTAGCGTGAGGACTTGACAGAGGAAGGGAATTACCGTAAATGGACAGATTGCCTCGTGAAAGACATTTTTGAGGTGCCTTGAATAGTGTCCGTCCAGAAATGGTGGATTTTGGTTTCGAGCAAGGCCTGAGCGATTTGGAAACCGCAGGAATAGTGGACTATTTCGAGGATTTCCAAAGAGCGAAAACGCCGCTCGGAGCCAAAAGATGCCGTTTATGAATGGGCACTGACTACGCGCCCGTAGCCCAGGGGATAGGGCGTCAGCCTCCGGAGCTGAAGATCGCAGGTTCGAATCCTGCCGGGCGTACCAGAAATCAAAACGGGTCAGCGAAATATCGCTGGCCCGTTTTCTATTGGGGCGCTATGCTGTTATTGAGTGAGCGGAAGTTTACGATTTAATGGCGTCCTTGAACCACTCGATAGGCTCTCTCAAAGAACATCACCCTGAACAAAGCGAGTGAAAAGATGGCTCGGAACAAAACCGCCTGGATTCTGTATTATTCCAACTCCGGCAATACCAAAAACCTGGCGGACCTGGCGGAAGAAACCTTGAAAGACTGCGGTTGGGCGGTGGAATCCGCCTCCCTCATGGACTTTGATCCGGCGGAGATCAAAAACCCCGGGCTGGTGCTTCTGGGCACCCCCACCCATTTCTGGGCGGTTCCGGCCATGGCCCGAAAAGGGATTGCCAGACTACCGGATTTATCCGGGGCTGCGGGCTTTGTTTTCTCCACCTTTGGGAATGTGTTTCCCAGCGAGGTTCCTTATGTTCTGGCCAAGGCGTTGGAAAAACAGGGCGCAAAGGTTCTGGGCGGCGCGGCCCTGGTGGCCCCCCACAATTTCTTGGACGGGCAAGGCCATCGCCTGGGCGAAGTGTATCAGGAATTCGGCAAGGATCAGCCCGATGAAACACATCTGACCGCTTTTGCCGGGGCCGTCCAAAGCGTTGCGGAAAAAGCTGAAAAAAAGGACTATTCCGGTTTTGACATCCAAAGGCTCAAGTCCTCCAAGCCGGTCCTGACCTTCATGGATCGATTCCTTCCCGTGGAATGGGAGCTCAAAGCCCTGGCCCCGGTGACATTCGATGCCTCTAAATGCCAGGACTGCGGCCTGTGCGTCCAAAACTGCAATACCCAATCCATCACCAACGGATCGGGCAATACCAAGACCATCAACCCGAAAACCTGCAAGCGCTGCTACACCTGCGCCCGCCAATGCCCGTCCGGGGCGTTGACCGTCGACTGGGCCAGGAACGAAAAACTGCTGCGCCTTGCCAAAAAGGTGGTCGGGAGCCCGGGGTCGAGAATCATAGATAGATAGGGCGTCGGCCTCTGGAATTGGAAATCGTGGGGTAGAATCCTGCCGGGCGTATTAAAAACCAAAACGGGTCAGCGGAATGTCGCTGGCCCGTTTTGGTTTTTGGCATTGAGCCGTTATAGAAAATGCAGAAGTTTAAAAGTAAAGGGCGTCCCCATCTCACGCCTATCCGAGAGGACTGACTGTTCGGAAGGTTTTTGACTTTTACATTTTATCTATTCAAATCTTCCGTAGCACACCCTCAAAGCATTTTTCATGGAGCTTTGGTATTTATCTCTCACATCATTAAAGCTGTCTGAAGTTAGATCTTCTAAACTTTGCCTCATTATGTTTTCGTTTTTATCAACTATGGAATTGACATTTAAAATTATGAACATTTCGGGTCGATCAAAATTGATAATTTCAAGATTCGAGTCTAATAATGTCTCAACATGGTCAAAACTTCTAATGATCTTCTCTCTTAAGTGTCCAAGCTTACTGTCGTTATCTATTCCATCTAGAGAAAATAGTTGCAAGACGAGATCGTCAGCCTCTTTTAGCCAACCAATCAATAGCTGTAATCGGTTATTCTTTTTTTCTTTGGAAATATTTAGACTGTCAAAGTGGTATCTGCTGTAAAAATAGAGAAATCCAAGCAACAGCCCAAGTATAGCAAAGACAGGTGTTGATACTTTCGCGTAAAGATCCATAAGATCCGTTGCTTTTGTACAAGAGAGAGCTGCCTCTATGAGGCAGTAGCTAGCAAGGTTGGCTATAATGGACACAATGAAACAAACTGTCATAATAATCAATAGTATTAAAATGAATTTTTTTGACATAGGCGGGATTATTTCCTGGAATATCCAGCATTCAGTTCCTGCTCAATGATAGCCATTTTAACTCGGGAGATATTTATAATGACAATTTTTTTTAAAATTCTGCTTGGATCTGCATATTTTGTAAAATAGGCAAACACCTCATTTGTCCAAGAGGGCCCCATTTTTTCAACATCCTTAAAATCTAAAGTTATCTCGGGATTATCGGTTTTCCATAGAGCTTCATCATCTAGTATCCCCAAGAACTTTTCTCTAAATTCGACAGCCGTATATGTTCCGTCTCGCTGCCTTTCATCTCTATTTGTTAACCTCTTGTGGAATTCTGTTCCCACTTGTATAGTTTTCACATCCCCCTCCCCTTCAACTCTGCGACTTCCTTTTTTGCAGGCAATGTAAGATGGTATAAGGTACCCGCAAACACCTTGTTATCCTTTGTACCGAATTTTTTTATGGTACCATCAGTATTCATTGCAATGTAACCTTTTTGAGATAAAATAGAGAGCGATATACCCAGTCTGCCACATGACGCGATTACTCTTTTTAGCCCGTGCCCACGACGCGACCCTCTATCGTATCTTTTAATTAACAACCCGCTTTTTACTGATGCTTTAAGTGCTCCACTAACGTTCTCTTCGATGGCTATTTTTAAATAATGACCGTCATTGTTTTCATCATCTGGGAACCTACTCGTAAGGGCTTCCCTTTGGGGTCCTGTGATCAGGTTATTTTTTACTCCAATACCATTGTCAGCTATGCATATTGATATGATCTTGGCATTTTTATGGTGCTGTGAAATGGTCCACCACCCTTTATCTCTTTTGTTAATTCCATGCTCTGATACATTATTAAAAATTTCTGTTAATATTACATCATCAAATTCCTCGATCTGTTCATCGTCAAAGGCACTATACTCTTTAAGTAAATTTACAATTTCTATTTCCCGAGGCTCAATGTTCGAGGCTTTATTTTCCCTTTGGATTTTGACTACCTCGTTTTTCTGGTAGTATCTTGGAACCGGCTCTTTGCTCCTATCAACATAATCGTAGAATCCACAATGGTTCAGGTAGGAGTTTACCTTATCATGGTTAGAGGTAGTTGATGCAAGTTTAGGCAGCTTGTCTGGGAATGAGGTTAGTTCGACCCACTGTGCTAGTGAACATAAGGTAGTAACCGCACTAGGCCATACTTTTTCACACTCTTTTAAGTTAAAATATAGTGCTTTTGCCCTAAAAGTAAGAAAACTATGCGATAATTCAAGGAAATTGTCAAAATCATGCTCTAATCCAAATTCCCCGTCAATATCAACATAGATCGGCTTCTCTTTATATTTTACTTTTTTATATAATCTTTTTCGGCATTCATTTCGTGCCATTATGATTAATTCAATAGGATTTTTAGTTCTTTTAGAACTGTTTATCCCTTTTTTATGACGAAGATAGCGCCTTCGGCCAGCAAAAAATGATTCTCTGCGCTTAGTTATCCTATGCCGCCTCGCAAGATAGCTAACCCGCTTCCCTCTATTATACTTTAATTTCATATTGTCCTATACTCATATTTAAAATTCTGTACAAAACACTCTGTGAAAAATAAGAAACACCCTATATGTCTCATTTTTTGGTTCGCTTTAAATCAATATCCCACCATGCGCTATCAATTAAGCCCACTAAAATGCAGTAGATTGAATCCTTTTGTGCATCCTCCATTCATTCTGATTTTTGAGACATACCAATATTTATGCCACCTGTTTTCGGTATTTGAATCAACAATGCTATTGAAGCGCGACAAACACCGCTGGTTTCGATTCGGGTCTTTTATGTTTGCCGGCTTTAAGGGAGGGGTAGGTGCTGGAGCAGGACCAGATATCCCGAATCAGCACTATCAAGAAATGAGCATACGCCAATTATTCGGAAAAATCAAGCATTACAACAGGATAAACAATGGTAGGTACGAACCGGATTTCAAATGCGGATCATGGCTTTTGGGGAAGGTCGAAAGGGCTACGGCAACAGGCTACCCGCCCTTTCCACAGGAACACTTTGAATACCGGAATGCATGATCAGGCGGCGGAAGGAGTTATTGTATAGAAGCCCCGCTTTCAGGATATAGATCCGGATATTTCTTTTCAAACCCACCGTCTTTACCCGGTATAACGCCTCCCAGGCATCAGCTCCGATGCCGATTTCAACCCGCCGGTTCCCTGAAGGGGGAAATGCGGTCCCCCGTACCCGGCATTTCTACAAGCCTGACAATGACAAAATAATCACAGCATATCAGCAATTTAGCATCATCCGGCATCATGATTATGGCATCCCCCGGCCTAATGCAAACAAAGGTCCGGACCGATAATGAATTATGAATCTCAGACGCAGGGGCATGGAGAGGGCAGCATGATTCGGTTTCTATCGTTACCCATGATCGTTACTTCGGGTATCAGCCTGATTTTCGGTATCTTTTTTATGCTTTTGTATTTTCGCCTCAGCTCGCGTTACCAGGAGTCGGTGCGCTACTGCCTGATTTTCGCCCTGCTGGCTCTGGTGAGTAGTGTTTTCCTGGGGGCTTTTTCAGTCCTGGTGAATTCAGGCGACAACCTGGACTATCTCGATATTTCCAACCGTATCACCATCATCAGCTCCATGTTCACCATCCTCTTGGGTTTACACTTCTACATCACCTTTTTTGATTACCAAGGGCCGACGTTTCTCAAGTGGTGTTATGGGATAAACACCCTCTTCTCCCTGGTGTGCCTGGCGCCCAACCGCTATTTCCTGGCCAAAGAATTTTTTGCCACATCGCGCTATTACACCGGTCTCGTTTTCGGTTCTTTGTTTCAGCTTTGGGGGGTCTGGATACTGATTCTCTCCGCGTACAGTATCCTGATTCTATTCCGGGTCTACACCCGCCAGCGCAGGGATCACGAAATACAGTCCACCGCCCCGGTCCGCCTGCTGTTGGGCGCCACGTTCGTTTGGCTGATTACGGGTGTATCCGACGATCTGACCGGAATTCAGATCATCGATCTGCCGCCCCTGACATGGGTGGGATCTTTTCTGGTTACCTGCTGCATCGCCTGGATTCTTGTTCTCCATATCGACAATCTTTATGAAGACAGGCGCCTGCTGAGCAACCGCCTCATGTACGATCAACTCACCGAGGCGTTCTCGCGCAGCTATTTCGAGGTACGCCTCGCGGAGGCGATCAAAACCATGCAGCGCAAGGATTTGCCGGGATTGTATGTATGCATGTTTGATGTCGACGACTTCAAATCGGTTAACGACTGTTATGGCCATACCAACGGCGATCGTGTGTTGAAGGGCATCGCGGATATCGTGAAAGGCTTGATTCGTCCTTCTGATTGTGCCGCCCGCCTGGGGGGCGATGAATTTGCGCTTTTGCTGGCCGGCGTTCGAGAGGATCGCCTGGCCGTGATGATCGTCGATCGGATCAGGGACAGTATCCTGAAGACACGGTTTGGCGCAAGCCCGCAGGAGTTCAGCACCTCATGCTCTTTCGGGCTCGTGCGCGCCGGGTCAGAACATCTGCATTTAGAGGATCTGCCGGACCTGCTGCTGACCTATGCGGACCACGCCCTCTATGCATCGAAACGCCAGGGGAAAAATGCCGTAAACGTATCCTCCCTGCCGGTGGCCGGATCATGAGTCCCCGGGGAATCGCTGACATCCTTTAAAACCGTTTTAGGTCCCTGAATTTATGATCTTGACAAGTATTTGAATTTCTATCATTTTAATTTAAAAGACACTTCAGAAATCGTTAACGCCCTCAAATTCAGTTGATCGGTTTCTAAAGCGCCCTTCTTCTCTCTCCGAATCCCTTTCCCGACCACCAGTGACCACAGCATCTTTAAATTATTATATCAAACTGTTTTTATTTAGCTTTTTCGATATTTATCAATCAGATAAACCCGACTATTGCATGAAAATTTTTTATGCCAATTTATTTTGATGAAAGGGGGTTCTTATGGGTAAAATGTTTAATAAGAACGGAACGTTGTACATTCCAATCAGTGAAAGCCTCAGATTGCCCAAGGACAAAGTTATCGAGGCCGAGGGGAAGGCGGTGATCACCGAGGCCTATTGCCAAAACGGCCACAGCCTAATGAGCGATATCAAAATCAACGATCAGCACGGCCTCAATTTTATCTATACCGATCAGGAAAGGCAAAAAGAGGCGGCGATTGTGATCTCCGCCGTGGTTGGCGACCGGACCAAAGTCAATCTTGATAAAACCGTGTTCGACAAGGAAGAGATTGTTAAAATCCTGTGCCCCGCGTGCCGCAATGAGCTCCCGGTATTGTTCATGTGTGAATGCGGCGCGCCGATCTATTTGATTTATCTCGATGAACGCACCAACCCCAGACACGCGCAGTCGTTTTGCTCAAGAATTGGTTGCACCAAAGCAAGCCGGTTGCGATTTTCCCAGGAGGCATTGACCGAATTTAAGGACCGGTACAGTTTCTAGAAACTATCTCAATTTTGAGATGGTTTCTAAAGAATTTCACCAGACGGCCGATAAGATCGGCAGGAAGATCCAGCATCTCGATCAGTACCCTCGACACTACAAAATTTGTTCACCTTTATTAAGGACAGTCGCTGACCTTGAATACCTATCTCCCCGTTAAAAAGTCCCAGGCATTTCTGGTGGAAAACGTCCCGCTGTTCATCAAAAATTCCAAAAACGAGTTCGTCCTGTACAAATCGGAAAATATCAAGCTGGACAGGGATCTCTACGACGATGAAAGCCTGCCGGATCTGTTCATTTGCCAGGAGGATAAGGAAATCGCCGCCGCGGAGATCCAGGAAGCACTGAACATCGAGCTTTATCATCACATCCGATCAAAAGGGTTGTACCGGGTCAAAGCGATTTTGAATGAAATCGTGAAAGAGGCCCTGTTGAACCCTTGCGAAGGGGGATTGGAATATCTGCCGGAAACCATCGAACTGCTGTTCGACAGCTACACCGGCGAATCCCATGTTTTGAAAAATCTTGCTGATATCGCGAACAAAAATTACTCCCTTGCCGAACATTCGACCAACGTGATGATCTTTACGATGAATTATGGCATTTTTTCAGGTTTGTCCGAAGAGCGCACCAAGCAACTCAGCCTCAGCGCCCTGCTGCATGATATTGGCAAAACCCAGATCCCGGACAAGGTGTCTGCAGCCAACCATCAACTATCCGAAGAGGAATTCATCCAGCATAAGAAGCACACCGCCCTTGGATACGACTTGATCCGTCAAAGCGGTAAGTTTGACGAATCCATCGCACTCGGTGCCCTCGAGCACCATGAGCGACTTGACGGCAGCGGCTACCCGATGGGTATTACGAAAGTATCCGCAGAAGGACAGATCATTGGCATCGTGGATGATTTTGAATATCTATCCTTCAGGGAAAAATCCTACCGCAAGGCGAAAAAGCCTTTTGACGCCATGTCCGTGATAAAGAACGAACTGATGAATGATGGGAAATTCAGTAAAGACATCTTCATCGACTTTTGCAGAAGCATGGGTTGAGAAAAAACGTGTCACCGAAAGCGTCCGGAGCGTGACCAGGAGCTTAACCGCACCAAACTTCCGGATCAAATTTCTGGGGCATCATCGACATCTTCATAAACGCTTTCCCTGAACCGCGGCGTGCAAAGCGCTATAAAGATGAGATCCGAAGGTCCGGTATTGGTGATGCGCTGGCGGCAAAGGGGCGGAATGATCACGATGTCACCCACCGTGACGTCCCGGGGCGGCAGGTCGCCGATTTCCACCCGCCCGGTGCCCTCGAGGATGAAGTACCGCTCCCCGGTACTGTGCAGGCGGTGCCAACGCGTGGTGATCCCCGGTGCCACCCGGGCCCGGGCAATGGACAGATCCGGATCGTCCGGCGAGTTCGACAGCTCGGTGATGTAGCATTTCTCCGGGGTGTAGAATTCCCGGGAACGTCCCAGGAGTTTGATGGCTTCTTTCATTGCAGGCTCGCTTTTATAAGATAAATATTCCTTCATTCCCCTGGCCTTACCGTCTGCACGCATCCAACGAAGGCGCCATTCTTCGCTGGCGCACATTGGCCATCTCCGTAATCCGATCAGAACCCTTCTCTTGATATCTGGCGGCCACCTTCGCTCTGGTTTTGGCGGGTAAGACGGTCCAGATCCAAAGGCAAAGGCTTATCCGGGTCGATCTCCAGGGTCAGGGCCTGCCGGGGGCATTGTTCCACACACAGTTCGCATCCCATGCAGCGCACCTGGCGATATTGCCGCTGCCCGTTTTCCCACCGCACCGCCTCAAAATGACAGACCGTGGCGCAGTGGCCGCAGGCGGTGCAGCGTTCGGAATCGTGGATCACCCTATAGCCGGCCGGAGCGTTCATGCTCAGGGCCGGGTCCAGGGCGCGCGCCGCGGCCGTGGCCTGCAGGCTGACACAGCAGTCCGGGCAGCAGTTGCAGATCACGCCGGTACGGCCCCCGGTGGCCACCTTGAAAAAAGCCTGGGTCACGTGGCCGCGGCGGCGGTAGCGCCGGACGATGGCCAGGGCCTCCGCCTGGGTGATCCGCCGGGCATGGTATTTCCGGCAGTGGTCCAGCCAGAACCGGGCCAGCTGCTCCCCCACGGCAATGCAGCACCCTTCGGGGGAAAACATTCCGGTGGCCGCCTTGCAGGGACAATCCATCACGGCGATGTGGCGGGGCTCCTGGAAGATGATTTGGGTGGCGTAGCGAAAGGGAACCACCTGCTTGTTCTTCTCGGCATCCAGATGGATGTTCCGATCCAGGGTCAGGATCTTGCGGGTATCGCCGCCCGAAAGCACTTTGCTGTGATAACGGTTGAACACCAATCGGGCGATCAGGGCCAGCACCTTTGGCGGCGCAAAGCGTTGCCCCGCATTCACCAGAACGAAGACCAGACGCACGTAGGACTGGTAATAGACGAAGTAGAAATAGTTGTGAAGAAACCGGTCGAAGCGCCAACCGTGGTCCCGAATCAATTTACGGGTGGACTCTTTCATCGATCGACACCAGGGGCATCATTGGAGGTTCACGATAGATCGTGGGGTGGACCGGATCGACGCTGGTGAGCCACAAGGGCAGGTTAACCCTCCGACAACGCCAGAGGGGTGTCAGGGTCCAACCCCAACCAGGCTTTCGCCTCGCGGATATCTGTAAAGACGTTCAGGTCGTAATTTTCCGCATAGACCAAGCCGTCAAACATGCGGGAGAGCCCGAAGGCCAGTTCCCCCGATACAACAATGGCCTCCTTGAGGGCATCGAACTTGCCTTCTATTTTCTTCAGGGCGCTCAGCCTGATCTGCTGGATGTCATCCGTCGACAAATCCGAGGGGTCGAGTTTTCGGTAGTCCGCCAGGATGCGCAGCGCCGATTGCGCATTTTTGATCCTAAGCTCCCGATGATAATCGAGAAACTCCTGGAGCGAGACTCGGCCCGAACCGACGACAACCAGGCAATTGGCGTCGGCAATGTACTGGTATTGGAAAGGCATAAAGGTCTGCTTTCGTCTTGTGCCAAAAGCAAGGGCATCGGCACTAAAGCTGTTCCAGGTGGCGCATTTAAAGAAAGACCGGCAACGGCCCGCCTGGATCTAAAAATAGCACTTTTATATGTATTTATAGCAGCTTGTTTCCGTCATTAACATCAAAAACATTGTCGATATAAATTAATTGCAAACCAAGGTTGCCCACGTGTCCAGTTTGCGTTACAAAATCCTATCGCCCTGTTACAGACGCGGTCATAAGCCATGAAACGCCGCCCCAATCAACGTCTGCCACCTTCGTTGCTCACAGGGGATCCGCATTTAAAACCTCCCCTGACTGCGCGATATGTTTTCTTTCATTGTGGGAACACACAATCACAAGGAGGTTCACCCATGAAAAAACTTTTGGCAGTATTGCTGGTGCTGGTATTCGTCCCGGCCGCATACGCGTCGGACCCGGACATCGTTAAAAACGCCAAGGCCGAAGGGCAAGTTGCGTTTTACGCCAACATGACGGCGATCCAGCCCATCATGGACGTGTTCAACGCCGAGTCCGGCCTGGACGGCAAGTACACCCGCATTTCCACCTCCAAATTTCTCCCCACCGTGCTGACGGAGTTCCAGGCGGGCAAGCTCATGGCGGACGTGCTGCAAGCGCCGCTGCCCGTCATGCAGATGCTCAAGGCCAAGGGCGTCCTGGCCCCCTACACCTCCCCGGTGGCGGCGGACTACCCGGACTGGACCCGCAAGGACGACCAGATCCAGACCTTCGGCATCGAGTACGTGGGGCTGATCTACAACAAGGAGTTGGTCAAACCGGCGGATGTTCCCAAGCGCTACCAGGATCTCACCGATCCCAAGTGGAAAGACAAAATCGTCATGGCCAACCCGGCCACCCATGCCACCACCATTGCCTGGCTGATCGGGCTGAAGGAGAATGTCTTCGCGTCCGAAGCCGAGTGGATGAAATTCGTGGAAGGGCTGGCAGCCAACCGCCCCATGCTGGTGAAATCCTTCGGTCCCACCCCGGCGCCCGTGGAAAGCGGCGAAAAAGCCATCGCCATATCCATGCCCAAATACATCATCACCAAGGCCCCGGCCCCGTTGGACTGGGCCCGGGTGGAGCAGCCGCTGCTGGGAACGCCCCGGGGCATCGCCGTCAGTTCCAGCGCCAAAAACCCCAATGCCGCCAAGCTGTTCGTTGACTTCTGGCTGTCCAAGCAGGCCATGAGCAAACTGTCTGCGGAAGTCGGCGAATATGTCCTGGCACCGGGTGTTTTCCCGCCCATCGACGGCATGGACAAGGCCAAGGTCATTCCCATCCGAACCATGTCGGACGAAGAAATCCGCAAATGGGGCGGCACGTTTAAAAAACTCTTTTAACGGTCCCGAAAGGGCGGCGTCTCCCGCAGTGCGGGAGACGCCGGACAGCCCTTCGAAGAGGGCCTGTCAACGGTTTTAGGTATTTTTATTCCCTTTTATCCCGCGCCGAGATCGGCGGGGCGGCCCCATTTGAAAGCGCTATGGAAATCCATATTCGAAACGTCAGCAAGCATTACTACTCCGGCGGCAAGACCATCAAAGCCCTGGACAACGTCGACCTGACCATCCCGGCCAACCAGATCTTCACCCTGCTCGGCCCGAGCGGATGCGGCAAAACCACTCTCCTGCGCTGCATCGTCGGCCTCGAATCCCCGGACAGCGGCGAAATCGAAATCGGCGGCGAGGTGGTCTGGTCCCGAGACAAAAACATTTTCGTTCCCACCGAGAACCGGGGTCTCGGCATGGTTTTTCAAACCTACGCCATCTGGCCGCACATGAACGTGTTCGACAACGTGGCCTATCCGCTCCAGACCCGCAAAATCGCCAGGGACGAAATCCGCCGCAAGGTGGATAAAACCCTGCGCTTCGTGCAGTTGGAGGGGTTCGAAAAACGGCCGGCCACCAAGCTCTCCGGCGGGCAGCAGCAGCGCGTGGCCCTGGCCCGGGCTCTGGTGGCCGAACCCAAGGTCATCCTTTTCGACGAACCGCTCTCCAACCTGGACGCCAAGCTCCGGGAGGAGACCCGCGAGGAATTGCGCGCCTTCCTGACCGACCTTCAGATCACGGCGGTCTACGTGACCCATGACCGCATCGAGGCCCTGGCCCTGTCCACCATTGTGGCCGTCATGAACAAGGGCCGGATTATTGAAAAAGGCCCGCCCCGGGACATCTATTTCAATGCGTCCCATCGTTTCGTGGCCGACTTCATCGGCCGCACCAACCTGATCGAGGCCAAGGTAACCGCCCAGGAAGGGCCCGTCACCACGGTGGATTGCGCCCTGGGCCGGGTCGCCTGCCGCAAACAGGCCGCCATGGGGCCGGGCGACGACGTGACGCTTTGTTTGCGCCCCGAATTCATCCGGTTGAAACGGGGCAACGCCACCCAGAGCCAAAACGTTTTCAACGGCAAAATCAGGTCTCTGGTGTTCATCGGCGAAGCCTACGAGGGCGAAATCACCGTTCACGATGCGCCGCTGTTCATCAAAGTCGAACCGGACTCGAAAATTGAAGTGGGGGACAGCGTCAATTTTACCGTCGACCCGGAAAATTGTCTGCTGGTCACCCGGTAGCAAAGGAAAAAGACCTTGGCCCACAAACGATCGGTATTGACACCGACCCTGATTGTCATTGTCGGCTTTCTGACCGTGTGCCCCGTGGTCATGCTGGTCTTCGGGAGCTTTTCCACCGGCCTGGGGGCCTTTGGCGAATTCACCCTGGATAAATACGTCCAGGCCTACGCCGATCCCGAATTGACCGGCATCATCGCCAACACGATCATCTTTGTTCTCGGCTCATCCATGGTAGCCACGGCCCTGGCACTGCTCCTGGCCTACCTGAACACGCGCACGGACATCCCCTTTAAATTCCTGTTCCGGATCATCTCCATCATCCCCATGATGATCCCGCACATCCTGTTCTCGGTCAGTTGGGTGCTCCTGCTGAACCCGTCCAACGGCCTGATCAACCTGATGCTGCGCCAGATTCCCGGTTTTGAGGATATCGCGATCAATATTTATTCCCTGCCGGGCATGATCCTGGTGGAAGGGCTTCTGGACCTGCCCATCGCCTATCTTATCCTGGCCCCGGCCCTGGCATCCTTCGATATCGCCCTGGAAGAATCTTCCAAGGTCTGCGGCAGCACTACGCTGCGCACCTTGTTTCGCGTGACCCTGCCCGTGCTGCGCCCGGCCATCCTGGCCGCCTTCATCCTTTCGCTGGTGCGCAGCCTGGCCTCCTTTGCGGTACCGTCCGTCATCGGCATGCCGGGGCGCATCTATGTCCTGGCCACACACATCTACCAGTCCATTGCCACCGGCTTTGCCGCCGATTTCGGCAAGGCGGCGGCCATCGGCATGAGCGTTCTGGCAACGTCCATCACCCTGATCTACATCTACCGCTACCTGACCTCGGCCAGTGAAAAGTACGTCACCATATCCAGCCGGGGGTACCGCCCCACCGTCATCGAGCTCAAGGGGGCTAAATACCCCCTGTTTGGCGTGGTGGGTCTCCTGTCCGCGGTCCTTATCGTCCTGCCGGTGCTCGTGCTGTTTTACACCTCGCTGGTGCCCTACTCCATGATTCCCAGCGCCAAAGCCTTTTCCATGATGAGCTGGAAGCACTGGATCGAAGTGATCAATGACCCGATTTCGCTCCTGTCGCTTAAGAACAGCGTTTTTCTCGGCGTGGTGGGCGCCACCCTCGGGGTGACCCTGTCGATCTTTGTCGCCTATGCCATCGTCAAGATCCGATCCCACGCCTCCGGTATCCTGGAATCCTTCTCGTTCCTTTCCTTTTCTTTTCCGGGCATCGTCATTGGGGTCGGCTTCATGTGGTTCTTTGTGCGCACCCCACTCTACGCCACCATCTGGGCCCTGCTCATCGGCTACATCGCCACCTATCTACCCTACGGCGTGCGGCCCCTGACCAGTGCCTTCATCCAGGTTCACAGCCACCTGGAAGAGTCGTCCCTGGTTTGCGGGGCCAGTGCTTTCACGACCATGCGCCGCATCGTCATCCCGCTGCTGATCCCGGGCATCGTCTCCGGCTGGATTCTCATGGCCACCATGTTCGTCCGGGAGCTGACCCTTTCCGTGGTGCTCTCGCGGCCGGGAACCGAAGTCCTGGCGGTCCAGATCTTCCGCTTTTCCGAGGACGGCCTGTGGGGCCAGTTGTCGGCCCTGGGCATCATGATGATCTTCATCTCCACCGCGCTGGTCCTCCTGGCGACCTTTATCGGCATCAAATTCAAACCGCTGGAAGAAGGCGGATAAACGATCCCGATTCTTGATCGGCACGGCTTGACTAAGCTTCGGTCCGAAACGGCGCAAGGCTGGGAATCCAACCAAATCTGGGAAGGCACAAGAAAAGATAGACGATCGGGAGATGACCGGGGCCACAGGAGGGGAATCACCTCCCGCAGCGCGGGATAACACCGCACGGCGGCATGAGACGCCGCTTCATCGGCCGGTTGGACGACGCGCAGGGTTGAGCGGGGCACGGGTGTGTTCTTTTCTTCGTTTTCTGTCACGGGAAAGAAAATGAAGCAACGCGTCCTAAAAACACCCCGGATCGGTCGAACCTATCCGGGGCCGCCACCAGCGGTGGAGGGTTTAGATCAATACTAAACCCCCTCCCCGGAGTCCTCGGGATACTTCATGATCTGAACGATGCCCTTGAGGGCGATATAGGCGCCCACCAGCAGGGCCACTGAGAGGATGACCGCGCCGGCGGCATTGGACAACAGTGCGGAGGCCCCGATGCCCAGCCCGACGATGGCGCCCCCGATCAGGACATTCCCCAGCCCCGCCCACCTTCTTTTGATGACGGCCGCCACAATGGCGGCCGCGAAAACAACAGCCCAGCAAATCACGACAACTTTAGAATGGTACAATGGACATCTCCTGCATCATGGTACGGGCCGCAATGACAATGGCCCATGGGTTAAATGTTGAGCACCCCGATCAGTAGCCCAGCAAGTGGGGGCACCCCCGGCAGGGTTCCGGCGGCTGGTAATCCGGTGATGCAAAGCGCGTGCGGATGATCCGCGTGGCTTTTTCGAGCCGGTCCAGCCCTTCAAAATCCGTACGGGCCGGCGGCAAAAGTTCCTGGTACAGATCCTGCCGGCGCTGAAAGGCGCGACGGAAGCGAACATAAGCCGGCCGGTCCCAGATGGCATCCAGGTCGTCTTCTTCCAGATGGCCGAAAACCAGGCGGCGCCGGGCTTCTTCAGCCCCCTCCACAAGCTGGGTATACGGTCCTTGCAGGGGCGGGCAAAGATAGACGCAGGGGGAAACCGATCCGTCCGCCGCCACGAATAGATTCTGGAGCGGGTTCTTGCTGCACACGGGCAAAGGACGGCCCTGGATGCCCGGCAGGACCAGCGTGGTATGGCGCCAGAGCACGGCCAGGCGGCTGCGGAAAAGCACCCAGCCCAAACGGCGACCGGCCTCGTAAGCGATCAGTTTTTTTTGGGCCGGCGTACAGACATGCACCAGGTGGGTGGCCACCAGGGTGTCCACGCCCATGCGACTGGCCAGGGCCAGGGCTTGGGGCAGGCGCGGAAAACTATAAGGCGTCAGCAGGTAATTGATCAGCACCGGCGGTTTTCGGTCCTTGCCGCGCTGGGCCACAAAGGTCTGGATGGCCGCGACCGTCGCTGCAAAGGTTCCCCGGCCCCGCAACGCGTCATGACTGGCCTGGTCCGGACCGGCCAGACTGAAGGTCATGGACGCCAGGCCGCTGTCGATCAACTCCCGGGCCGCCCCCGGTGTCATGGTGCTGCCGTTGCTGCCCAGGGTGGGACGGGTGCCGACGCGGCTGAGATCGGCGATGCGCTGGGCCGTATCCGCCCGCAGCAGGGTTTCGCCCCACCCCTGCAAATGAACGGAATCACACCGGTGGGCGATCTTCAACAGCTTGCCAAAAACGCCGGAGGTAAGATCTTCCGGGCGCCAACGGTCTTCATAGGCCGGATAAAGACAAGTGGCGCAGCGCAGATTGCAGCGGCTGGTCATCTCCACCTGGACCTGCCCCCATTCTGGCGGGTGTTCCGTGTCGGTGACACTGTCCGGACGTTCGTTCCTGGCATGCCCGGGCGCCTGGGGCGCATCTTTTACCGTAACCATCACCTCCGTCCCTTTAAATCGCCCCCTTCTAAACGTTTTGGCATCAATTGTCATGGCATTTTTGACTTGGACGAAGGAGATCCGGTATAGTGCCTTGCCATGAAGCGCGGGCACGGATTCCCCAACCGAATCTGTGCCGGAACCAAACGCCCCGGGCGGCGTGACAGGTGGACCCTATGAAAAAACACAACGTACGCACCCGTTTCAAGGTCGGTACCGGCCTGATCCTCTGCGTTTTCTGCGCCGGAGCCTCCCTGCTGGTGTACCAGTTCGGCAAAAACAAAATCGAAGAAGCGGTTTACAAAGAAACCGAATATTATATATCGGCCGTGGAAGCCACCCGCACCTATGTCAAAGATGTGCTGCGGCCTAAAATGTACGAGATTCTACCGGACGACCATTTCGTGGTGGAGGCCATGTCCACCTCCTTCGTGGGCCGCGACATCATGGAGCGGGTGCACAACCGGTTCAAGAATTTCCGCTACAAACGGGCCTCCAAACGCCCCATGAACCAGTTCAACACCGCCGACGGTCTCGAGATGGAGATGATCGGAAAGTTCAATGCCGACCCCAACCTCCGGGAATGGAGCGGCATCGTGGAAAAAGAGGGCCTTGCCTACTATACCCGCTTCCGGGCCATCTACGTCGAACAGGAGTGCATGCGCTGTCATGGGGAGCCCGAAAAGGCTCCGGCAGGCATCATCGAGCGTTACGGAGCGGACAGCCGGGGCTTCGGGTACCAGCTGGGCGAAGTGGTGGCGGCCGATACGGTCTATATCCCGGTCGACTATTATTTTTCCCAAATCAAGCGCCAGGCCTGGCTGACCTTCTTTATCGGCGGCGCCGGCCTGCTGCTGTTGATCACCCTGTTCTATTCCCTGTTCAACTATACGGTCATCGCCGAGTTGCAAGGCCTGGTAACTGTCTTCAAGCGCATCGGCCGCAAAGGCGATGGCGATGCCATGCCCGAGCCGGAGGTCATGGATGAACTCGATCAGCTCAAGCTGGCCTTTGAAACCACGGCCTCGGATCTTTCCCAGGTCCATGCCGACCTCCAGGAATCCGAGTCCAAATACCGCCGCCTGTTCGAAACGTCCCGGGATCCCATTTTCATCTGGAGCCGCGACAATCGCATGCTGGACATCAACGCCGCCGGCATCGCCATGTTTCAGTTCACCGACCGCGCCGAGGCGCTGTCCATCGAGACCGTGGAACAACTCTTCTGGGACACACGGGATGGCATGCAGCTGATCGAAGCCCTGAACCGGGACGGCTTCGTCAAGGAATACGAGGTCTCCCTGGTCAACCGGCACGGGGATCATCTCTACGGCCTGGTGACCGCCACCGTTTTCAATGACGACCAGGGCCGGCCGGCCGGCTACGAGGGGGTGATTCGCGACATCACCCAGAAAATGCGCATGCAAAAACACCTCGCCCGGGCGGAAAAGCTCGCTGCCGTAGGGCAGTTGGCCGCCGGTCTGGCCCACGAGATCAACAACCCCCTGGGGGTGATCAACTGCTACGCCAACCTCATCAGCAAAAGCGCCAAGGATCAACCGGCCATCGTAAATGATGTGGAAATCATCCAGAAACACACCCAGAGCTGCAAAAGCATTGTGCAGGATCTCCTGAACTTCGCCCGGGTTTCCGACACGCACAAGGCCAAGGGGGACATCCGCCAGGCCCTGGACGGGGTCCTGAACATCCTGGAAAAGCAGACCGGCGGCAAGCGGATTGCGGTGCATCGCCAGTATGCCGACAACCTGCCCGACCTGGTGGTGGATCTCGACAAGATGCGCCAGGTGTTCATGAACCTGATTATAAACGCCATCCAGGCCATCAGGGAAGACGGCCAAATCACCGTGTCGGCCGCACTGACCGCCGACGGCGACCAGATGGAAGTCCGGATCGCGGATACCGGCCCGGGCATCCCCCCGGACCATATCGATTCGATTTTCGATCCGTTTTTCACCACCAAGACAACCGGGGCGGGAACCGGCCTGGGGCTGTCCATCAGCTACGGCATTATCCAGGAACACGGGGGCGATATCCAGGTCGGGAGTAAATTCGGCCAGGGCACGACCTTTACGATCACCTTGCCGGTAAATGCCTAAAACCGGCCATGATGTCAGAATCCGGCGCAATTTTCGTCGGAAACCGATAGCGGGGAGATCCATCCCATGACGGATCGCATTCTGATTGCGGAAGACGAAGTCGACCTTTTGCACGGCTTGGGCCGTACCATCGAAATGGAGCTCGATTGCGATATCGCGCTGGCTCAAAACGGGAAGGACGCCCTGGCCATCATCCAGCGGCAGCCGGTGGATCTCCTGCTGACCGATATTCGCATGCCCGATATGGACGGCATGGAACTGCTGAAGCGCACCCGGGACTTCGACCCCTATATCACAGTGGTTGTCATGACAGCCTACGGCACCATCGAACAGGCCGTGGACGCCATTAAAAACGGGGCTTACGATTTCATTACCAAACCCTTCGAGGAGCAGCAGATCCTGCATTTGCTGGGCAAGGGCCTCGAGCGCAACCGACTGATCCGCGAGAATCAACGCCTGCAGCAGCAGGTCGCCGGCCGGCGGACCTTTCAGGGCATGATCGGCGCTTCGCCGGCCATGACCGAAGCGTTCAAAACCATCCAGATGCTGGGCCGCACCGATGTGACCGTCCTGATCCGCGGGGAAAGCGGCACGGGCAAGGAAATGGCGGCCCGGGCCATCCACGCCCGCAGCCGGCGCAAGAACCGTGAGATGGTGACGGTCAACTGCCCGGCCCTGCCGGAAAACATCCTGGAAAGCGAACTGTTCGGCTATCGCAAGGGCGCCTTTACCAATGCCACCCAGGATAAGGCCGGGCTGTTCGCCAAGGCCCAGGGCAGCACCATTTTCCTGGACGAAATCGGCGACCTGTCCGCCCCCCTGCAAACCAAGCTGCTCCGGGTGCTGCAGGAAAAGGAGATCAAGCCCCTGGGGGACAACCGCACCACAACAGTGGATGTGCGCATCCTGGCCTCCACCAACCAGGATCTGGAGGAGAAAATAAAGGACCACTCCTTCCGCGAAGACCTCTATTACCGCCTCAATGTGGCCCAATTGACCCTTGAACCCCTGCGCCAGCGGAGGGAGGACATTCCCCTGCTGGCGGATCATTTCCTGAAAGCAGCCGCCCGGGAGCTGAACACCGGGGTCAAGACCCTGTCCTCCCGGGTCATGGAGCGCTTTCTGGCCCACGCCTGGCCCGGCAATGTCAGGGAACTGGAAAATACCATCCAGGGCCTCACAGCCCTGGTCACGGGGGATACCATCGAGGAACGCCACCTGCCAGCCTTCAAGACCGACTCCCGCCAGGACTTCGATCTCCCGGACATGACATCCCCTTATAAGCCCCTCAAGGAACATCTGCTGGAACAGTTCACCACCGCCTATGTGACCCAACTGCTGGCAAGAACCCGGGGCAACATCTCTCTAGCCGCCCAGCAGAGCCGGATCAAACGCCAGTCCCTCCAGAAAATATTGAAGCGTTACGGCATCGACCCGGCACAATTCCGCGAATAGCTCCCGCGAAATGCCCCCCGAAGGGGGCAGTGACAACCTAGGGGGGCACCTCCGGACCTGCCTTTGAGTAAGGTCTAACGCCCTGTTATTATATTAAATTAATCGAACCCCGCATTTTGCCCTCCTCCAATGCGCCCCCCAAAGGTGTCACCTTCCCCTATCCAATCGGGCCGAAGCATCCCTTCAACCCAATAAAATCATTAGATATTTATAAAAAATCGCCATTGGCATGCAAGTTGTAGACAGAGGTCCCCATACGATTCGGAATGGCCCCGGAACGCATGCAACCAGCGGAAATTCGGAAAGGAGGTGAGCAGATAAACTGTTTGGCCATGCGAACCGAACGCCGTTTACACTACGGGAATGACATGGGTGCAACCCAAGCGTACCTGCACGGCAGGCCCTGATGAGAGTCATTGGGGGGAGGGTTGCCGCACACGCGACTAAAGACCACTGATGCTGTTCGGAACGGCACGACCTATCAACAAAGGAGTCCTGATAATGGCAAATGCAAAAAACAACATGCCGCTGTTTGCCATCAGCGGTATCATGATCGTCTACGGCTTGATCGCATCCACCGGGGTGCTCCTGCCGATGATGAAATACCTCAGCACCCACAAGTCCATGGACATGCAGGTGACCATGTGCCTGATCGTCGGCGCCATCGGGCTGATCGGCGGTATCGTCAATTCCATCCGGGAACCCAAAGACACCAACCTGGACCGCTTTCTGCTGCAGCCCCTGGCCGGCATCCTCTTCCTGCTCATCCTGGCCATGGCCATACGGTGGTATATGGAGCCCCTGGTCAAAATCATGAGCAAGAATCTGGTTCCCCTCCTGGGATTCAAGATTTACAAAGTGCTCAACCTCAACTACGTCGTCCTGGGCATCCTGGTGGGGGTTTTCATCACCAATACCATCGGCATCCCGTCCTTTGCCGCCTCCGGCGTTAAAACCGCCCGTTTTGTCCTCAAGATGGGGGTCATCATGCTGGGAGCGCGCTACAGCTTTGCCGAACTGGCCAAGCTGGGCGTCTACAGCATCTGGTTGATCGGGTTTTTCGTTCTGGGGACCGTCTTCATGGTGCTCTGGCTGGGCGGCCTCTTCAAGCAGCCCAAATCCATGACCGGGGTCCTGTCGGCCGGCATGGGGGTCTGCGGCGTTTCCGCTACGGTGGCCGTGGCACCGGTGGTCAAGGCCAAAAGCGAGGAGATGGCCTACACCATCGGCACCATCCTTTCCTTCGGCATCCTCTGCATGTTCATCTTCCCCACGGTCGGGAAGCTTGTCGGATTCAACGCCGTGCAGTTCGGCGCCTGGGCCGGCACCGGCATTCTCAACTCGGCTCAGGTGGCCGCCGCCGCCCTGGCCTTCAACGCGGTGGACATCAAGACCCTGAAGGTGGCTGAAATCTTCAACATCACCCGCGTGCTCTTCCTGCCCATCATCGTACTGGTCCTGGCGGGCTGGTTCGGCAAGGAGACCGGTCAGAAGCTGAGCTTCAAAACCGTGGTCGTGGACAAGTTCCCGATTTTCATCATCGGTTTTCTGCTGCTCTTCTTCATGTCTTCGGTAGGCCTCTTCTCACCGCCCACCCATTACAAGGGCAAATACATCGACGTCAGCTACAATGACCGCACCCGGATCACCGACAAGGAGCATGAGGTCCTCTCCCAGGCCTATGCCGGCGGCGAGATCGAGGGATTGAACCCGACCCAGGATGCCGCGGTCAAAGACCTGATCCACCAGCATCAGATTGCCGGCAACTTTGACGACCGCAACAACAAGGCTCTTTTCGACAAAACCGGCCAAGATCGCATGTTCGCGCTGGAGTCGATCCTGGCCCAGGCCAAGGCCAAAACCATTAAGATGTCCGGCGAGGTCAAGGGTGCCATCGCGCACGCCGTCAAACAGGTCCACAAAAAATCCAAAACCGTCACCACGCTCACCGACTGCATGATCTGGTTCTTTGCCTTCGGCCTCATCGGCCTGGGCATGCAGATCACCAAAAAAGCCGTCACCCAGGCGGGGGGCTGGCCGCTGGTCATGGGCATCATTTCCGGGGTCACCAAAGCCGTCCTGTCCTTCTTCGTGGTCATGTGGCTGGTAAAAGATGTGGTCCTGAAATAAACAAAAACCATCCCGCAATGGCGGGTTTGATGGAGGCAATCCATATGAACGACAAGAAAATCGATATTGATACCGGCAGCGAAGGCAAGGGTGCCCACGCCTTCAAGCCGAACGCCGACACCCAGGAAATGGAAGAAAGGGCCTTGTCCGTATTCGCCAGCGAGCGCAACGAGGACCTCACGGCCCTGACATTCTGCCTGATTACCACCTTTCTGGTGCTGCTGTTCACCAAGTGGCTGGTGTAATCACGCGAATAGGCCCAGACCTCTGTTTTCGGACGAGGTAACGTGATATGCGGATGGGAGGGGATGCCCGGCACCCCCTCTCATCCTTTTTTATGAACAGGACATCGACAATGTTCCAACACCTTTTACTTTGCACCCACGGGACCCCCGGGGCCCGCACGGCGGAAGACTATTTCTATAATGAACTGTGGCCCGGCTTGACCGAAGCCCGCGCCACCGTCCTCACGGTGGTCAACCAGGACTGGGATGTCATGGTGGGGGATGACTGGCTCAATTCTTCGGCCACCCGCAACACGTTTCGCAACCATGTGGATCAGCAGTTGGCCGAGGAGATCGAAGCCGACTGGCAGCGTATCCGCACCACTCATCCCCGGGCCTCCGACTGCGAATTCAAGCGCGTCTTCGGACCGGTGGAAGCCACCATCGTCGAGGTGGCCGGGCGGCTGTCCTGCGATCTGGTCGTCATTGGCCCCTACCAGAAAAAGCAGGGCCCGGGGTTCAAGGCGCGGCTGCAGAACAAGGTGCTGCATCCCCTGCTGACCGTCCCCCTGCTGGTGGCCCCCGGAGAGCGTCATGGAAAAAACCATTGATCTGGGCCTGCCCCTGCCGGCGGATGCATCGCTGGACTGGCAATCGATCCTCGACCCCGAGCGGCTGCTGCGGCTGCATCCCCACTGGCATGTGGAAATGGTCACCATAAGCGGCAGCCGCCTTCAGGCCCGGTTGAAAGACCACGCCACGGAAAAACCGTTTGAACTCGAATACACCCTGACCTTTCCGGGGCCCCATGAATTCGTGATCACCCCGGTCAGCGGGCCGGCCACGGCCATCCATTTCTTCCCCCGTGACGAGCAGGTCCATGTCCGGTTTACCACCGCGGCGCCCCTCTCGACCGAAGAAGAGCAGAACCTGACCCTCTGGCTGCAGAGCATTCGCCAATACCTGCGCCTCTATCTGACCACCACGCCCTACACCCTTTTTTTCCGCTGGCTGATGAACAGGGCCCTGCTTAAAATGAACCCGTCCCAGCGCAAAATTTGTATGATGCTCTACCGCTTTACCGTGCTGGAAATCGTCGTTATCTTGATCATCCTGATCGGCTATTTCACCCTGGGCCGCTGAAAAAGGCCGACGACCGCCGCGGCCATTTATTCGGTGGGGTTTCTCCACCGAAGCAGGCGGTTTCCGTCAGCCACTTCGAAAATGAAGAAAGCAATTTAGGGAAAAGCACTCCGGATCGGTAAAACTTCTCCGGGCGCGCCCGCAGGGTGAAATTTTATCGATGTTTTCTGGAAATCGGCGAAGGGTGCAAAGGGTCACATGAAAATCATACCCCGAATAGCGTTGATACTCCTGAATAATTGCATAAAATTTATGGTGCAGAAAAAATTTCATGAAAAATTCGGGTAAAACCATGCCATGCCAATACCAACATAATCCCGGCGACCGCCTGGACAGCTTCACCATTACCAAACCCATGTTCTGCGGCGCCCTGTCCGAAGTCTACCGCGGCACCGACGCCCTGACGCATCAGACCGTCGCCATCAAGGTGCCGTCCCTGGACATCATCAACACCCCCCTGGTCTACTATCACTTTCAAAACGAAACCCAGGTGCTGGACCGGATCAACCACCCCAGCATCGTCCGGCATATCCTGCGGGACCGCTCCGCCGCCTACAGTGTCTTCGAATACATAGCCGGCCGGGACCTGCGCACCCAGATGAAAGACACGGGGCCCCTTGCACTGGGAAAAGCCCGGCACTATATCCGCCAGATCGGCCAGGGGCTGTCCTATATCCATGACTGCGGCATCATCCACATGGATATCAAGCCGGAAAATATCATCATTACCCCCATGGATACGATCAAGATCATCGACTTCGGTCTGGCTCGCCGGCTGGGGGCTGCGGATGTGCTGCAGGAAGATTTCACCCGTCCCCACGGCACCCCCTACTATGCGGCCCCGGAACAACTGGAGCACTACCGGGACGATCCCCGTACCGATCTTTACAGCCTGGCCATCGTTTTGTACGAAATGCTGACCGGGGAACTGCCCTTCGAGCGCACCCTGGACCTGAAAAAAGTGCGCCGCCGCCTGAAAACGGATCCCATTCCCCCGCGCACTTATCGAAAAACGCTTTCGGAAGCGGTCGAAGCCGTGATCCTGAAGGCCCTCAGCCGTGAACCAACCGGACGTTATCCTTCCGTGGACGCCTTTGTCAGGGCGCTGGATGAAGCCGATGCATATGGCGCCCCGGTCCGTGCCGAACCGGCACCGGATCCATTCGGGACACCCCAGGCATGTCCTGTCCGGCCGCCGTCGCCTCGGCCCGATGCCCGCTATCACCACATTCTGGCGGCCCTCGACGACAATGACAAAGCGGAAACCATCGTGGAAACCGCGCTCCTGGAAGCCCTGAACGATCGGGCCGCCGTCACCCTGCTGACCGTTGTCTCCGGCAATGACAATGATGACTGGACCCGCTACGCCGATGAAGTCAAAGGCCATCGCTGGGGCCGGCGCCTGGAAGCCTTTGCCCGCCGACTGCGCCGCTTCGGCATTATGCCCACCGTACGCATTCGCTCGGGCAACCCAGCCGATCTGATTGTGGAGACGGCCCGGAAAAGCGGTGCCGACCTGATCGTCATGGGGGTTTCGAAACGCGCCTGGTTCCGGCGCATTTTTGGCGGCCGCACCCTCAACCGCGTGCTCAATAAGGCTCCCTGCCAGGTGAAAATCGCCGACGCGCCCCTTCCGTCCGAATTCCCCTGGGAAGCCGACCCCGGGTTGCTGCCCCCCGCAACATGCGACCAGATCGATCGCTATCTGCTGTCCTTGTGGACCCGGCAGCTCAACTGGCTGGCGACCCGCGTTCAGGGCCTGCTGGCCGGGCCCGCGGGCGATCCGGTGGACGAAACCCAACCGGATCCCCTGGCCGGCTGGATCGCCGATATCGGGGCGCAGCCCCAATGGACCGATACCATTGCCCGCGTAAGCGATGCGCATCGATGCCTGCGTCGGGTGGAGGAGCGGATGATTCTGGCCCGCAATGAAAATGACCTGAGGGCGGTGGGAAAACTTTATGCTGCGGAAGCCCTGCCACTGCTGTGCCGACTGCGCAGCAATTTCAAGGCCATGTCAAACGATCTTCGGGGAAAAAGCACAGCACCCTCTGACCGACCGTCCCGGCTCCTTGATCAGACGGACTGTCCCATCGATCTCGACCATAATCCCGCCGGCGGCCTTTCGAATGATATCCGCCAACCCTCAGATGTCCCTGTAGGGCCATGTCGTCCGAACCCGGACGCGCATCGTTTCGATTCCACGGGGAAAGGATGAGACTTCCATGCGACTGGCTGTCTTTTCAGATATTCACGGCAACCTGGAAGCTTTGGAGGCGTTTATCCATGACGCTGCCGGCCGCCGGGTAGACCGGTATGTCTGCCTGGGGGACGTGGTGGGCTACGGCGCCAGCCCGGGACAATGCCTGGAGCGGCTGAGCAGCCTGCCCCGCCTGCACCTGCTTCTGGGCAACCATGATGCCGCCGCCATATGGCAAACCTCCCCCTACCAGATGAGCAAGGCCGCCTCCCGGGCGATCTTATGGACAATGGATCAGCTCAGCGAAGCCCAGAACAAACGCCTGGCCGGGCTGGAGGAAACCCTCCGGCTGCATGACATGCTTTTCTGCCACGCCAACCCTTACTGCCCCCAGGGGTGGCGCTATGTGACCACCTGGTTCAGCGCCATGCGATCCTTTCTGGCCACCAAACGCCAGGTGACTTTCGTGGGGCATACCCACCGGCCCAACGTCATCACCCGCTCCGGCGGTTTCAACATCCAGTTCAAAGCGCCGCCCTCGGATGGATCTCTCGCCCTGGCGGACGGCTCCCGCTACATCATCAACTGCGGCAGCATCGGCCAATCCCGGGACGGCAACGCCGATGCCAGCTATGTCATCTGCGACACGGACAGCCGGCGGGTAGATTTTTTGCGGGTATCCTACGATATCGAGGCGGCGGCCCGCCGGATTGAAAAGGCCGGCCTGCCCGGCTATCTGGCCGAACGGCTTTTCCGCGGGCGTTAATCCGTAGATTTTATGATATATTCGGGTTAGGCGGCAGCGTCACACAACCCTTGACGTCCGCCCCGGAAACCGGTATCGGTGGGAGTAGTGGGTATGCATCTGATCCCTCAGACAAATTCAGGGGGTGCACCATGAGCCTGATGCAAGCATCCATCCCGTCCCTTTTCAAGAAAACCCCGCCCTCGGACGGCGGCCGATTTCCATCAACGCCCCGACCGCAATCACCTGCAGCCGACGACGATCACCCCACCGTGGAAAGTGAAAGCAAAACCGATCTCGATATCGGCGATCTGTTGAACACTGTCATCTCCGCGGTTGACTTCGAGCCCGAAGACCTCGAAAAATCCCTGTCCGAAAAACGCCGGGCCACACCCCGCCCCGTGGACTGGCGGTTCGTGGCCCTGGCGGCAATTCTCGTTATCCTGATCTTTATGGTCGATCTGATTTTTCAATGGCTCTGAACGGCATCACGATGATGTCGTAATCGTATATATCCAGGCCCGGAGGGCCCGGCTTTGGGTTCCCCCTGGAAGGGGGGATGCTCCAATCACGAAAAACAATAGCCATCAGAAGACAGAATTCAGGAGCCAGAAGGATTTTGATGTCGCTTCGCTCCGTCTTTTGAAAAAAACCGAAGGAGCCGAAGGCGAAAACCTTATTCTGACGTCTGGATTCTGACGCCTGAATGCCTATACGACGATTACGGCGGAGCCAATTATTTCTGACCTGGCCCACAGGAGCAGGTTTTCTGGACCCAATAAAGAAGCCCCTTAAGGCCTCACCGTGATAACGTATTTGATGGAGTTGTTGTGCTCGTTGTGCTCCTTGACCTCGTTATTCACATCCACGAAAAATTCCACCACGTACTTTCCAGGCCGCGAGGTGTTCCACAACCGGGCCACCACATATTGCTGACTCTGGGGGGTGGTTACATCCAGGTGGCCCACAGAACCGGCATTTTGGGGCTGGCTTTCCCCTCCGATTCGAACTCCGGTCCGAAAAGCGCCGGAGGGGATGTCGCCGATGTTATTCAGGGTGGCCGTGAGCCGGATCTGGTCGTTGACGGTCGGGTTTACCGGATCGACCCGGGGATTTACCACGGTAAGATCCGGCAGGATGTCTTTGACCGTGAAGTTTTTGTATAGGGAATTGTTGTTCTCCTTGATTTCGTTTACCGCGCCTTTGGCATCGGCGATAACGGTCACCCGGAAATTACCGGCCGAGGCCATGTGCTGCCATCGGGTGATGGTGTGCACCGCGTTGGGCGCCAGCGCCGGCACAGGAAAAAGCTGGGGGTTGGTCTCGCCGCCCACGCGGATCCCGGCCTGGGAAGCCGTCGAGGGCGCCAGCCCCTTGTTGATGACCTTGGCGGTAAACCGGACCGATTGCCCTTTCTGAGGGGCGGTCGGAGAAATATGGATCACCATAATCGCCAGATCCGCTTTAGGTTTAGGAATGTGGTCCGTGTCGACCTTTTGAGGCACTTGCGCGGCCTGGGGCACCTGTTTCAGCACACCCGGCTTGACCTTCTTGACTTCTGCACTGTGAACCGTCATGGCCAGGCTGGAAACCATCAAGAGTACCGATACCGAAAGAACGAATCGCTTCAACATGAGAGATATCCTTTCTGTGTATTATTTCCGAACCCCGTCAAATCCAATCAAGATTTTGCCCATCTTTTTTCCGCTTCTTTGAAAATGGGTACCGCCAGCCTCGCAAAAGGTTCAATCGGAGGCCCCAAAAAAGAGGCCCTTTCGATCCTGAGCCAGTCGGATGAGAAAAGGCCTCACCGTTCCATTTAACCCGGCCCTTTGGATGATCAGCCCCGGGCATATGGACACGTTCTATTTGTGCTTTTTCTTTGGTTTGGTTTTATGGTTGCCCTTCCCCTTGCCGCTCACTTCATCCGCATAAAGATCCTGGCCCTGTTTCAAGGCGTGGAACTCCCTGGACCCGGGTTTGATCCCCAGACTTTTGGCGAGATTACCCCACCCATGCCCTTTCCTGACCTTGTAGACTTCAATGACCTCCTCGATGGATTCATCGGCCATTTCTCCCAAGCGTAGCAGCATGTAGGCATCGGCCGGCTCATCAGCAGTATCGAATACCGCATCGATTTCCAGGTCGCCGATCTTGAAGCGGCCCTCAATTCTGGCCCTGAAATCGGACGGGTTCGCCTCGGCCCGTATATTGAAATCCCGCATCCAGGCATAATCGCCCGCATTGGCAATGGAGGTCATCATCAAGATGGCAATGGCACACATGGGTAGGACACATAGTCGTTTCAAGAAATTCTCCTTAACAAGTGGTCAAATATGGATTCGCCTGTGCAGCGCCGCCAGTCATGTCATCAGCATAGCAAACCCCGTCTGAAAAGCAATCGCACACGAAAAGGTTCCATCCGGATTCAAATCAGGTCCGGAAACGGATGCCTGAAGTCCAGGTCGGTTCTTTCCTTCATCTCGGAGCCCATGCCTGGCGGCCAATGTTTTTTTGAGATTTCGGCTGTTTTTCCATCCGGAGAATGTTGACCACCGATCTGTGATGATTATTTTTAAGTATTGAGCATTTGCTCTTAATAGCCCGTTGGGCCTCCCGATAAACCGAAAGGAGAAACGATGAAAACGGTACTGCTCGAACCTCTTGTTATTGCACCGGATGTTCTCGAAAGGGTCTCAGGCTTTCTCCAGGACAACGGCCATTCGTTCACGGCCTACGACACCCGGGTGGAGGACGACGACACCCTGATCGAACGCAGCCGGGACGCCGAAATTCTCATGGTCGGCAACCTGCCGCTTTCCGCCAACGTTATCAAAGCCGTCCCAAACCTCAAAATGATCTCGGTGGCCTTTACCGGATTGGATCATATCGATCTGGATGCCTGTCGCGAGCGCGGCATCACGGTGTGCAACTGTGCCGGTTATTCCACCGACTCGGTGGCCGAACTGGCGTTCGGATTCATGATTTCCCTGCTCCGATTCGTTGTGCAGTGCGATCATGTCACGCGGGAATGTAAGACACGGGCCGGTTTCATCGGGAAAGACCTTAGAGGCAAAACGCTTGGGATTGTGGGCACGGGGGCCATCGGAATGCGTGTGGCGGAAATCGGCAAGGCCTTCGGCTGCCATCTCATCGCCTACAGCCGCACCCCCAAGCCGGAGGCCGAAGCACTGGGCGTTCGTTATCTCGAACTGGACGACGTGCTGGCCCAGAGCGATATCGTTACCCTGCACCTGCCCCTGACCGACGCGACGCGTGGCATCATCAGCCGGGAAAAGCTGGCCCGCATGAAACCGAGCGCCCTGCTTATTAACACGTCCCGTGGGCCGGTGGTGGATATACCCGCCCTGGCGGAAGCCCTGGATAAAAAGCAAATCGCCGCCGCGGCCCTGGACGTTTTTGAAACCGAACCGCCCCTGCCGGAAGGGTATGCCCTGTTTGATAAGGAAAACGCCCTCTTGGCGCCCCACGTGGCCTTCGCCACCGAGGAAGCTTTCGTTCGCCGGGCGGAAATTGCATTCGCCAATATTGAACGCTGGCTGGAGGGCACCCCCCAGAATAAGATCGTTTAAATTGATGCGAAGGGAAAATGCTCAGACCGCCAGGTACCGCTGCTGGATCTCCTCATTGCCGCCCAGTTCTTCGGCCAGGCCTTCGTAGCGCACCCGGCCCTTGTCGATGACATAGCCCCGGTCGGCAATGCTGAGCGCAAAGTGGGCGTTCTGTTCGGTCATCAGAATGGGCACGGCGGACTTCAGGGCCCTGATGATCTCGCCGATATGCTCGACGATGATCGGGGCCAGCCCCTCGCAGGGTTCGTCCAGGAGCAGCATGCGGGGATTGCCCATGAGCGCCCGGGCCAGGGCCAGCATCTGCTGCTCGCCGCCGGAGAGGGCCCCGCCCTTGTGGTCGCGCAGCTTCTTCAAAAGGGAGAAGGCCTCGAAGATACGCGCTTCGGTCCAGGCGGTCTGGCCGGGCCGCGCCGGGAGACGGGCCACCTCCAGGTTTTCCACCACACTCAGGTCCGGGAAAATGCGCCGGTCCTCGGGTACGAAACCAAGCCCCAGACGGACATTGTCGTAAACCGGTTTTCCCGTAATGTCCCGGCCGTCGAAAACCACCTGTCCCCGGGCCGGCGGGTTGTAGCCCATGATGCCCCGCATGGTCGTGGTCTTGCCGGCACCATTGCGCCCCAGCAGGCATACGATCTCCCCTTCCCGGACATCCAGGCTGACGCCCTGGAGGATATAGCTGTCACCGTAGTAGACATGAATGTCTTTCAGTTCAATCACGGGCGGAACCTCCCAGATAGGCTTCCCGAACAGCGGTGTTGGCGCGGATGGCTTCTTTGTCACCCTGGGCCAGCAGCACGCCCTGGTGCAGGACATAGATCATGGAAGCCACCGAGAAGACCACCTTCATGTCGTGTTCAGTCAGGAAAAAAGTGGTGCCGAAACGCGTGGCCAATTCCTTGATCAGGTGGATCATGCGCTCGGTTTCTTCCGGATTCATACCGGCCGTGGGCTCGTCGAGCATCACCAGCTTGGGATTGCGCGCCAGAACGATGGCCATTTCCACCAGGCGTTTATCCCCGTAGGGAAGCTCGTTGGCGAGACGGTAAGCGGACGACAGAATGCCCACCTTGTCGAGCACTTCTTCCGCCTCGCGATAAAGCTTCTTTTTGCGGCGTAACGAGGGCAGAAAAGCAAACCCCTTGCGGTGGTGGAGCACCAGGGGTACCAGGATGTTCTCCATCACCGTGAGGTTCGGGAAAATATTGGTGATCTGGAAGGAGCGCAAAAGGCCCATGGGCACCAGCTTGTGGGCCGGAACCCCTGTGATGTCCCGCCCGTTGAAATGCACCCGTCCCCGGGTGGGGCGGAAATGCCCGGAAACCGCATTGTAAAACGTGGTCTTGCCGGCGCCGTTGGGACCGATGAGGGCCGTCAGTTCCCCAGGGGCCACCGCGAGGGAGATGTCCCGGATGACCAGGTAGCGGCCGTAGGAATGGCCCAGATTCTCGATTTGCAGTATGGGGGTTTCGCTCATGGTGCGCGCTTTGTCCTTGTCCGCATCCAGTCCATCAGGGTGCCCAGGATGCCGTGAGGGAAGAAAATCACCACCGGCACGAGGATGATGCCCAGAAAAATCATCCAGTTTTCCGTCATGCTGGTGATCAACTGCTCCAGACCGAAGAAGATAGCGGCTCCGAACAGGGGGCCGAAGAAAATCCCCGATCCGCCCAGAACCGTCATCAGCACCGGACGGGAAGAAAAACCCCAGTGCAGGATGTCCGGCGTGGCCATGGCGTTGAACAGGCAGAACAGCCCCCCGGCCATCCCGGCCAAGGCGCCGGCGATCACGAAGGCGGCCAGCCGCAGGTGCTGCACCCCGGCCCCCACGAAAGCCAACCGCTGCTTGTTCTCCCGGATCGCCGTCAGCATGAGACCAAAGGGCGAGCGGACCACCCGCCATAAAAAGAAAATGCACAGGGCCGTCACGGTCAAAACGAACAGGTACATCACGTTGGGATCGAAGAGACTGAATTCCCGCCCCAGGAGGTTCAGCGCGGGCACGTTCAACAGGGGCAGTCCGTCACTGCCGCCGGTCAGGCTGAGCCAGTTGTGGGCCACCGTATAGAGCATCATCCCGAACCCCAGGGTGATCATGGCAAAATAAATTTCGTCCCGGCGCACGCAGAGAAAACCGATCACCAGGGCGGCAACGGCACCGGCCCCCAGGGCGGCCACGAGGCTCACGAAAAGCGAGTTGCCCCCCTTGGACAGGAAAAGGGCCGTGGCATAGGCGCCCACCCCGAAAAATCCGGCCTGCCCGAAAGAAAGCAGGCCGGTATAGCCGAAGAGCAGGTTGAAGCTCATGGCCAGAAGCCCCATGATCAGGATTTCCGTCAGGATCATGGTCCAGTAGACCGGCAGGATAAAGGGTCCGGTCAGGAAAAGAATGAACACCAGTATAATGCCGGCAACGGTTTGCATACGCTTCGTGTCCGCCACCTCACACCTCCCGTCCGAAAAATCCGTAGGGGCGCACCAGCAAAACCGCCGCCAGCAGAATGTAGGGCACCGCCATCTGGGCGCTGCCCAAAAAAACAGTCCCGAAGGACTCGAACAGCCCCAGGATCAGCGCACCGGCAAAGGCCCCCGGGAAGCTGCCCATTCCGCCGCAGACAACCACGATAAAGCTCTCGATGATGATGCGTTCGCCCATGGAGGGCGCCAGGCTCTGGTGCGGCGCTGCCAGGGCGCCGCCGAAAGCGGCCAGCCAGGTCCCCAGGGCGAAGACCACCGTAAAAAGCATGGGCACCCGGATACCGACCCCTTCGGCCATCTCCCGATCCATGGCGGCGGCCCGGATAATCCGACCCCAGCGGCTGAATTGGAAAAACAGCCATAGGGCCAGCCCCACCAGCGGGCCGGCAATGACCAGAAAAAGGCGGTAGACCGGATAGGTGCGCGTGCCGAGGGTAAACACTCCGGACAGGATGGCCGGCGGCTCCACCACGTGGTAGCCGGGACCCCAGATGATGCGTACCGCATCGTCCAGTACAAGCAGGATGGCAAAGGTCAGGAGCAGCTGGAACGAAATGTCGCGCCCATAGACCTTGCGCAGGAGAACACGCTCGATAAGGACTCCCAGCAGGGCGACCACCAGCGGGCCGACCAGAATGCCGGACCAGAAGGAGGGCATGATGTGCATGATCTGCATGCACAGGTAGGCCCCCAGCATGAAGAACGACCCGTGGGCGAAATTGAGGATGCCCAGTACGCCGAATACCGTGGTGAGCCCCAGGGAAATGAGGAAAAGAAGCATGCCCCAGCTGAGCCCGTTCAACAGATTGATCAGGAAGCTTTCCAAGACCACCTCATTGCAGGACGTTGGGAGCGGCCCGGGAAGCGTTCGCCCGGACCGCTGCTGATGGACAGGCGGCCGGTTGACCGCCCTAAGTTCGTTTTACTTCCGGCACCCGCTGTCCGCCGGCGAGGGCGTCACGTCCCCGGCCTTGAAGATCTTGACCGGATTGAGGATGCGGATCGGGTAGTTCGCGTGGCCGGCGGTCTGGCCCCAGGACACGTCCGAAAGGGCCTGGTGGTCTTCCGGACGGATGGTGATTTCACCGACGGGCAATTCCACGGTCAGCCCTTCCAGGGCATCGATGACTTTTTCTTTGTCGATGCCCCCGGCCTTTTCGGCTGCAGCCTTGTAGGTGTAGAGCGCCCCGTAGGCCCCATGGGCATTGTAGGACGGATATTCCCCATAACGGTCGAAGTAGGCTTTGACGAAATCCTGGTTGCGCTGGGAATCGTTGGCCAGAAACCAATAGCGTGTGCCGACCCACAGGCCTTCGGGCATCTTGTCCCCCAGGGCCGAAAGCACTTCGGTGGCCGCCCCCAGGGTCATCAGCACCTGGCGTTTACCGTCGAAGAGCCCCATTTCCTGGGCCTGGCGCACGAAATCGATCAGGTTGCCCCCCCACAGGGAAACCAGCACCCCGTCGGCCCCGGACTGCATGATCTTGTTGATGTAGGGATTGAAATCCGTGGTTTTGAAGGGCGGAAACGCCACCGCGTCCTTGGGCAGGAAATTGGCATCCGGCTTCATCACCTGCAGATACTTCTCAAAGTATTCCCAGCTCTGATGCCCGAAGGCATAATCCGGTCCGATGGTGGTCCAGGTCTTGGCGTCGGTGCCCGCGGCCAGCATGGCAGCCGCCTTGACGTTCTGGGGCAGGTTCACGGAGATGCGGAAGACATAGCGGTTGCAGACGCTGCCGGTCACATCCGGGGTGGCGGCATGGGTGATGATCAACGGTGTTTTCATCTGCGGGATGGAGGGCACTACGGTCTTGGCCACCCCACTGGAATCGAGACCGATGAGGAAATCCACTTTCTCCTGGAAGACCAGTTTCCGCAGGGCCCGAATGGCAACATCCGGCTTGCCGGTGGAATCTTCAAAAAAGGCCTCCACCTTGTGGCCGCTGATGCCGCCGGCGGCATTGATTTCATCCACCGCCAGCTCGGCCCCCTTCTTGGCGAATTGGCCGTAGGCGGAAAACGGACCGGACATGATGTAGACAAAGCCCACCTTGACCGTCGGGGCGGACCAAGCCGGTGCGGCCAGCACCAGGCTGATCACCACCAGGGGCAAAACCATTGCTGCAATGATCCCTTTTCTCATCGTTGCTACCTCCTTGAAACGGTTGTCAGGATAATGCCTGGCAAACGGCCACCAGCGACCATCTCCGGCAGCTTGGCTTCCAGGTCGCTTCGATTCATCATTTTTTAAGCATCGGAAACGATAGAGCTACCATTTCCGATTTTTCCGGTCACCGCCTGGACGCACGGCGTTCTCTCCAGATGGGAACCGCGCCGGATCAGGCCGGCGGTTCGCCATTCTCATTCCAGCCCCGGGCCTGGTAGTATTCCGACAGCATCATTTTCATCTGGTCTTCGGTAATCACTTTCCCGGTTTCGGGCAGGGCCTCTTTGTGGAACCGGGGCGGCAGCTGGTCGTCTTCCGGGGTCAGACCTTCGCGCAGGTTGAACCGGCGCGCGTCGTCACTGACGGCCGCGGCAATCGCCCGCATGCCGTCCGTGTCCAGGTCCAGTCCGGTGGTGCCGCGCAGGATCTCGGCCAACTGCTCCCACTGGTAGAGATCGCGGTAAAAGCGGCACAGGATAAAGGTGTCGAAAAGCGTCAGGCGGTCCTCCCACTCGGTAAAGATGGCCGCCTTGCCCGGAATGGTTTCCGAATCCACCATCCCGGCCAGTTCCGGCTTGTAGAAAGTGGCCCGCAGGTGGCAGGCCCCCCGGTCCGAGGAGCCGTAGGCCAGCCCCATGCCTTTCAGAACGCGGGGATCGTAACCCGCCGGTTCGAGGCCTTTGACGTGAATGGCCTGGTCGGCCATGCCCCATTCCACGGCCGTAAAACAGATGCCACGCGCCAGGGTGTCGCCGATGCCGTTCCGTGCGGCAATGTCTTCGATCAGCCGGGCCACGGCCTCGGCCTGCCCGTAGTCGATGGCATAGTCGATGCGCCCCTGGCGAACCGCCTCGATGGTCAGTCCGGCCAGGTTTCCCGCGGTAATGGTATCGATGCCCAGGCGATCGCAGAGATCGTTCAGGTAGATAATCTCTTCGATGCTGTCCAGCTCACACAGGCCGCCGAAAGCGTAAATGGTTTCGTATTCAGGCCCCTCCACGGTAAGCCCCTGGTGGCGCCCGGTCTTGACGGTGGACAGCCGCCCGCAGGCCATGAAGCACTTGAGACAGGCATTGGGTTTGACCTCGCAGCGCGAGTGCAGGGCCCCGGCATTGATCTTGTCGGCCCCCTCGAATTTGCCTTTCTGCCAGTAGCGGGTGGGGAAGCCCCCCACATTGTTCATGATGTCCACCAGCATGGGGGTACCCTTGGTTTTATAGGCCTGTACGCCGGCATCGTCCTTGCCGGTGGCCGCCAGGTTGCGGGCAAACTGCTTGAGTGCCCCCGGGTCGGCAAACGTTTTTTTGCGCTTGCCCCAGAAGGCAATGGCCTTGATGTTCTTCGATCCCATCACCGCCCCGACCCCGGTCCGGCCGGCGCTGCGCCAATAGTCGTTCTCCACCACGGCGAAGCTGACCTGCTTCTCCCCGGCCGGACCGATCACCACCACACCGCAGGCCCCGGCCTGGGGACGGTTGGTCTTGATCCAGGCCTTGACGTCGTCCTCGGTGCGGTAGGTGTCCTTGCCCCAGAGATCGTCGGCCGGGTGGAAATAGACGGCTTCTTCGCAGATTTCGAGCCAGACCGGCCGCTGGGCGGCGCCGTGGATGACGACAGCGTCGAAGCCGGTGGCCGCCATGCGCTCAGCCGCCTTGCCGCCGGAATAGGACTCCGAAAAAAAACCGGTCTGGGGGGATTTGGTAAAAATGCCATGGCGGCAGGAGCCCCAGACCGGGCTGCCGGAAACCGGACCCGTGGCGAAAATCAGGTGATTGTCGGCACTGAGGGGGTCGACACCGGGCGGGTTGTGACGCAGCAGCAGGTGGGCGGCCAGCCCCTTGCCGCCCATATGGGTCTGCAAGGTGTCGTCGGAAACCATCTGGAGTTCGTAGGATTCCTGGGTGACATTGACTCTGAGCACCATGTTGAAAAAACCGTGCATGGGGTTCACTCCTGTAGCCGGGTGGTAAGCGGTTTAAAGCATACGCCGATAGATGACTTCCGCATCGGCCTGGGTCATCGTACGCGGGTTATTGGCCAGGAGACGTGTCACCTTCATGACCCCGTCGGCCAGGTTGGGAATGTCGTCCTCCTTGACGCCGAAAGCACTCAAATGGGCTGGGATCTGCAAATCCTGCGAGAGGGTACGCAGGGCCTCCACGGCGGCCTGGGCCTTCTCCCGCAGCGTTTTCCCCTCCGTGACCTCCCCGAAAAGATCCGCCAGTTCGGCGAACTTGGCCAAATTGCCCAGCATGTTGAATTCCATGACCGGGGTCAGCATGATGCTGTTGGCCACGCCGTGGGGGATATGGTATTCGGCCCCGATCGGGTAGGCAAAGGCGTGGACGGCCGTAACGCCGGCATTGGCAAAGGCCATCCCTGCCAGCAGGCTGCCCTCCAGCATGGCGCTGCGGGCGGGCAGATCGGCACCGTTGGCGAACGCCGTGCGGATATTGCCGATGATCAGGCGAATGGCCTGGCGGGCCAGCATGTCCGTCATGCCGTAGGCGTTTTTGGACGTAAAGGCCTCCACCGCGTGAATGAGGGCATCCATGCCGGTGGCCGCGGTGACCGTGGCGGGCAGCCCCAGGGTCAACTCGGCATCCAGGAGCGCCACCGAGGGCATCAGATAAGGACTGACCACGCCTTTCTTCAGTTTCTCCTCGAGATCGGAAAGAATCACGATAGGCGTGACTTCACTGCCGGTGCCAGCCGTGGTGGGCACGATGATGGTCTTCAACCCGGGTTGGGGAATCAGGTCGATACCGAAATAGCCGGCTAGGTCGCCGTCATTGGTCGCCAGCACCGAGGCGATTTTAGCGATGTCGATGGCCGACCCGCCCCCGATACCGATAATCAGGTCCGCTTTCGCCAGCTTGATCGCCTCGGTTGCCATGGCGGCGATTTCCAGGCGGGGATCCGGCTCCACCTGGTCGAAGCGGGTATAGGCGACCTTGCCTTCCTGCAACCGTGTTTCGAGTTGATCGACGATGCCGGCCTGCACCAGGCCCGGGTCGGTTATGACCATGACGCTGGTACCGCCGAGGCGCTCGACTTCGGACACGATCTGGGACAGGCATCCAGGGCCCATGACAATCCGGGGAGACGTTTGAAAAAATCGGGTCATGCTCATCGCTACCTCCATCAGGTAAATTTGATCCGCGGGTTATTCCGGGGCGCGGCCCCTGACCGCCATTCCTGCGGCCGACGTCATACCGCCAGGTATTTTTTGTGAATCTGCTCCTCTTTCTGAAACGCATCGGTCGGGCCTTGGTACACCACGTGCCCCTTGTCGAGCACCACCACCCGATCGGAAACGGCCATGGCAAACTTCAGGTTCTGCTCGGACAGCAGAATGGTGGTATCCGCCGCTTTGAGGTTCTGGATCAGCGTTTTCAGCTCCGCAACGATCACCGGCGAAAGCCCCTCCGAGGGCTCGTCCAGCACCAGCACGTCGGGATTGCCCATGAGCGCCCGGGCGATGGTCAGCATCTGCTGCTCGCCACCCGACAAGGTCCCGCCCATGCGGTGGGTCATATCCGCCAGGATCGGGAATTGCCGGTAGACGCTGTCCAGATCCCAATGGCCGGTCCGGCCGGGAATGCGGCCCAGTTCCAGATTTTCCTGGACCGTGAACGGCCCCAGGATGCGCCGGTCTTCCGGTACGAACCCTAGCCCCAGACGGGCCATTCGAAAGGGTTTGAATCCGGTGCAGGCCTTGCCTTTGAAAACGATCTTGCCGGTCTTGGGGGGTGTCAGGCCCATCAACGAGCGAAACGTCGTGGTCTTGCCCACCCCGTTGCGCCCCATGAGACAAACGGTTTCGCCAGCGGCGATGTTGAGGCTCACATCGAAGAGAATGTGGCTGCGGTCGTAAAATGTGTTCAGATCGAACGCCTCGAGTACCGTATTCATGATTAGGCCTCCCCCAGATACGCCGTGACCACTTCTTTGTTGTTCCGGATTTCATCCGGGGTGCCCTCGGCCAGAAGGGCGCCCTGCTGCAGGACACGCACCTTCTGGGCAATGCCGAAGACCATGTCCATATCGTGTTCGATGAAAACCAGGGTCAGATCATAGGCTTTCCACAATTTCTTGATCAGCTCCCGGGTGCGCTGGCGTTCTTCGGGCGACATGCCGGCCGTGGGCTCGTCCAGAAGAAGCAATTGAGGCTCGAGCACCAGGGCGATGCCGATGTCCAGCAATTTTTGATCCCCGTGGGCCAGTTCAAACGCCAGCCGGTCCGCCTGCTTTTCCAGGCCCAGGTCTTCGAGAATAGCGTGGGCTCGCTCCGTGGCCCGGCGAAAGCGCTGCACCGGCCGCCAGAAGCGTCGGGTCTGATCCAGCCGGGAAAGGCAGGCGACTTTGACGTTGTCCAGAACCGTTTCATCGGGAAATAGCGATGCGATCTGAAAAGCGCGCCCGATGCCCTGGGCCACGATTTTCTGCGGCGAATCGCCCACCACATCGTGTCCCTGGAAGAGAATACGGCCGCTGTTGGGCAGCAGATGGCCCGTGATCTGGTTGAACAACGTCGTTTTGCCGGCGCCGTTGGGTCCGATGATGGCGGAAATTTCCCCGGGCATGACCGCGAAGCTGACATTCTGGGTGACCTGGAGACCGCCGAAGGATTTGTGGACGGATTCAAGTTCAAGGATGGCGTTCATTCCGACCTCCGTGCCTTGGGCGGCATCATCCGCAGTTTAAGCTGGTGCAGTTCCCCCACCAATCCCTTCGGGAAAAGGATCACCATACTCATGATGATGCTGCCGATGATCAGCGACCAGTATTCGGTCCAGGCCCCGACAATGTCTTCGATAATGATAATGGCCGCCGCCCCCACAAAGGGACCGAAGAACTGGTTCAGCCCGCCCAGGACCGACATGAGGATAACCTCTCCGGAGGTGGTCCAGAAAAACATGTCGGTGTGGATGGAGTTGTCGATACCGGCCATCAGGCTGCCGGCCAGGGCGGCAAACAGCGATGACACCATGTACACCCGCAGCTGGTTGCGCCGTACCCGGCGGCCCAGAAACCGCACGCGCTCCGGGTTCTGGCGCACACAGCGCAGCATCAGCCCGAAGGGACTGTAGGCCATGCGCTTGAGAATCCAGATGGAAAGCATGACCAGGACCAGCAGGAAATAGTAGTACGCGATGGGATTTTGCAGGAAACCGGGTGCCGCGATCCCCTGGATACCGTCGTCGCCGCCGGTAAAGTCGTACCACTTGAAGGTGATCTGCCAGGCCAGCTGGCCGAAGGCCAGGGTCAACATGGTGAAATAGACGCCGCCCACCCGGATGACCAGCAGCCCGAGCAGAAAAGAGGTGGCGGCCACGGCCAGCATGCCGATGCCGATGGCCGGCAGGTACCAGGCGCTGCCGAGATACTCCACCATCAGACCCACAAAGTAGGCCCCCAGGCCGTAGTACAGCGCCTGGCCGAAGGAGAGCATGCCCGTGACGCCCCAGAGCATGTTGAAGGCCACCGCAAAAAGCCCCCAGACGAGCACGTGACTGGCCAGGTTGAGCTGGTAGCTGGATCGCATCAACACCGGCACCAGGGCGAACCCGAGAATCATGAGCGTCCAGAGAACGGCGGCGGAAAATTTGGGACCGGATTTCATGGTCATACCTTCCTTACCTGTCGCGGGGAAAAAAGCCCTTCGGGTTTAAAAATCAGAACGATCACCATCACCAAAAAGCTGAAAAGGCTGGCCCATTTCGGCAGGAAGGCCACGGCAAAGGCATTGACTTCGCCGATAAGCAGGGCCCCCAGCCAGGCCCCCCAAAAATTCCCCATGCCGCCCAGTACGACGACGATCAGGGAATCGATGATGACTTCCACGCCGGCGCCCGGGGTGACCGTCCGCAAGGGCGCGGCCAGGGCACCGGCCATCCCGCCCAGGGCCGTGGCAATGCCGAAGACAAGGGTCATGGTCAGGGGCACATTGACCCCCAGAGTGTCCACCATCTCCCGATCCACCGCTGCCGCCCGGGCAATCTTACCAGGCCGGGTGCGGGTCAGAATCCACCAGGACGCCACCACCACGATCAATCCCACCGCGATGATCACCAGGTTGTAGGAGGGCAGATAGATATCCCCAAAGTTCAAGGCCCCGCTGAAACCTTTCGGCCGCGGCAAGGATTTGTATTCGGTCCCCCAGACCAGTTTGACCAGATCGTCGATGATGAGAATAAAACAATAGGTCAGCAGGATTTGGAAGCCCCCTTCATTGACCCGGCCATAGATCCGGCGCAGGAACAGGGATTCGGCCAGCATGCCCACCACACCGGCCCCCACACCGGCCAGTATCAAGGCGACCCAGAAATTGAGCTCCCAGATGGAGACCAGCTGATAACCGAAATAAGCGCCCACCATATAGAAGGAGCCGTGGGCGAAATTGAACACATTACCGACCCCGAAAATCAGGGTCAGGCCGCTGGCCACCAGAAACAGGAGCGTGGCCATGGTCAGCCCGCTGATGGTCTGGGTGATGAAAAAAGAGAAATCCATTGCTTCGGCTCCGCGGGAAAAGTGTCGACCGGAGGGGCAGAACCCCTCCGGCATTCATGACGTTTACTTCTTGCGTTTTTCCTCGAGGTATTCCACTGGCGGTACCAGATCTTCGGCTTTGTAGATCTTCCAGTTGCCGAGCATCTTTTTGGCCGGTGGGAAATCATCGTTGGCCATGGTGGTGCCGATGGCCATGACCTGGGTAATCTGATGGGTTTCGGGACGAATGTAGGAGGTGAAGCCCTCCGGGTCTTCGGGCAGGCTGATCTTCAACCCTTCCAGGGCCTTGACCAGAGCTTCGGTGTCATCCGGGTTGCCGACAACTTTCACCGCGTTGGCGATGGCATAGATGCCCGCATAGGCTCCCTGGGCAGCATAGGTCGGAAAACGGCCGGTCCGTTTTTGAAACTCCTGGACGAAATTGCGGTTGCGGTCCGTTTCCGGCCAATTGTTGTAGTGACGGGCACCCAGCACCAGGCCGTCCGGCAGTTCGGCCCCCATGGCACTCATAAGCTCATAGTTGCCGCCGGCATCCGGATGGAAGTACAGGGTTTTCTTGAAAAGCCCGTAGGCCTGGGCCTGTTTGATGAAGGCCACGGTGTCGCCACCCCAGAAACCGGAGATGAGGACGTCCGGTTTATCCTTCAGGATGGAGGTGATGTAGGAGGTATAATCCGGCGCATAGATTTTGGGCCAGTATTCGCCCACCACCTCGTATTCAACCCCATAACGCTCAAGATTGTAGCGAATTTCGTCCCACTGGCTGTGGCCGTAAGCATAGTCCGGGCCGATGAAGGCGATCTTCTTCCAGGGTTTGGTCTCAGCCAGTTCTTTGAGGTAGAGAGCTCCGGCTGTCATGGACTGGAAGGTATTGTTGGAGACACGGAAATAGTAGGGCTGGAAGTTATCCACGGTCAGCCGGGTGGAGGCATGATCGGTGCCCACAAAAATGGTCTTGTACTGGTTGGAAATTTCCGTAACGGCCAGGCCGACACCTGAGCTGACGACACCAAAAAGAAAATTTACCTTGTCTTCCGTGATGTAGCGTTTGGCCACCCGCACGGCATAGGCCGGCTTGACCTTGCTATCTGTAAAGGTAATGTCGATCTTGTACCCGGCCACACCGCCCTTGCTGTTGATCTCGTCGATGGCCATCTCGGCGGCCGCCACCGAATCCTTGCCGTAAAGACCGGCACGCCCGGTCATGGGATACATGGCACCGATCTTGATGGTTTTGTCTGCGGCGTTGACGCAGAAGGGCACCACGATAAAGGCCAGAATGGCGACCACAAAACAGATGAACAACCGTTTGTTGCGCATTTTCCTTCTCCTCTCCTTTGCAATTGGTCCAGAAATCCCGGGAGTGGTTCTCCCCTTTCGCTTGGGCACGTTGCATCCTGCGGGGAGAATCCAAAGCAAGCGTCATGCCACCCTCCCCAACCATCAATCCAACCACCGGATATCATTGCAATAACAATCTGAAACAAATAAACGTCATTCAGTTTTGAGATTGCACATCTGCAATTATTGCTGGTTTATACAGATGGCATATAATAGCATTATGTATTATATTAATTATTTATGCGGATTTAATGCAAATTTGCAATCTATTGCATTTCTGCATTAACTAGAGGGATGGCATAGCGTGTCATCTTGCGCCACAGGGTGGTGGGATGGATGTCCAGACGAGCGGCGGCCTCGGCCAGGGTTGCCGTCTCTTCCAGGGCCTGGCGAATCATCTGCACTTCGAGGGCCTGGACGGACTCCTTGAGAGTCAGCCCCTCGGAGTGCCAATCCGGAAGCCGGCAGGTGGGCGTCTTGACTTCCTCGGGCAGGTCCTCCAGGGTCACCAGGTTGCCCTCACTGAGCAGAATCATCCGCTCCATGATATGGATCAGCTCGCGCACGTTGCCCGGGAAATCATAGCGGTTGAGCGCATCGATCACCTTGGGCTCCACGCGTTTGGCGGTCTGGTGCGCCCGGTTGTAGGTTTCCAGCACGTTCAGGGCCAAAGCGGGGATATCCTCGGGGCGCTCCCGCAGGGGCGGGATGGCAATGGGAATCACGTTGAGGCGGTAATAGAGGTCCTGCCGAAACTCCCCCTGCCGCATCATTGCCTGCAGGTCCCGGTTGGTGGCGGCCAGGATGCGGACGTCCGCTTTTTGGGAGCGGTTGCCCCCGACCCGCGTAAAGGTTTTCTCCTCGATGATTTCCAACAGTTTGACCTGCAGATCCGGCCGGATCTCGGCGATTTCGTCCAGAAATACCGTACCGCTGTGGCCGGCCTCGATCAAACCGGCCTTGCCGCCGGTCACCGCACCGGTGAAAGCCCCCTTCTCGTAGCCGAACAGTTCGCTTTCCATCAGCGAACTGGGAATGGTGCCGCAGTTGATCTTGACGAAGGGTCGGTCTTTGCGCCGGCTCATCTGGTGAATCAGGCGGGCCAACATGCTCTTGCCGACACCGGACTCGCCCAGGAGCAGTATGGACGTTTCCGTATCGGCCACCTTGGTGGCCTGCCGGACCACCTGCATCATGCGCCGGCTCTTGATGACCATGTCCTGCAGGGCGTGTTCGATGCCGTCGTGCTCCTTGAGAGCCTGGAAGTAACGGGAGGTGATGCGCTCGCTGGTCTCGAGCTTGTGGCGGAGATCATTCAGCTCGGTGATATCCCGCACGTTGGTCACCACAAAGGTTATCTCGCCGGCATCGTCGAAAATGGGGGTGCCCGTCACCATGACCTGCTTGTCCCCTTTGATCTGCTGCATGATGGTGACCTGCCCCCGCTTCTTGACGACCTCCAGGGTGACGGAGTGATCGAAAATACGCTCACGCACCAGATCGTTCATGTTGCGGCCAATCAATTGGTCGCGCTGCAGCCCCGTGATGCGCTCATAGGAGTGGTTGACCCGGATGGTGTTGGCGTTGCCGTCGGTGACGTAAAGCCCGTCGTGGGACGATTCGATAATGGCAGCCAGTTCGTGGTTCAGGCGCTGGAAGCTCTCGAGCTCACTCGTGATGGTCTCGTATTCGGAAATGTCCTGGAATACCGAGATGAGACCCCGGACCTGGCCGTCCACGATGACAGGGCTGCGGTTGGCGATGATGGTGATGTTGCTGAGGTTCAGTTTCAGCCCGATCTGGGGTTCGCCGTTTTGCATGATGCGGCGCATGTCATCCCATACCCCCGGACGGATATCGGAGATATGGCGTCCCACATAAGCGGTGTGGCCCTCACCGAAAATCCGGCGGGCAGCCTGGTTGTATAGGGCGATAACACCTTCACGGTCAATGACGATAATGCCGTTATAAGATGCGTTGAAAACAGCCGACCAAAACGGTGGCAGCGGTGATAGGCGGCGGGGTGTTTCTTCCGGCATGCAAATACTCCCCGGGCGGTAAAAGGCGTTTCAGGTCCATCCTCGGCCGGCGCAGGCCATCCAGCGGTTGTCGGTTGCGATCGCCTGCCGGGTGATGCGTACGGCTGGTAGATTGTGCACAACAGGAAGGGCAAATCAATATATAATCCCGCCGCCAAAGGCAATTCGACCTTCAGGGCAATTTACGATACAAATATTTCGAATCGATTTCAGGTTGTTATATTGCAGAGAGTGGAATAATGACTGACGATGAGGCCCCAGGGAGGGCTTCCGTTCACTCTGATCGGGATGGTCTACCGCCGCACGGGCTTCGTAAAGCCACCCCTAAAACAGGAAGGGCCGGTGCCGTGCACCAGCCCTTCGGATTTGCAGCGAGGTGTTTCGGGTCTGCTGCTATTTCTGGGCGACCTTCAAGAGGTCGTTGTTTTCCACGCCGGCCATCTTGTCGACATCCGGTTTGTACATCAGGGTCTTGTCCATCTTGTAGGTCCAGGGCAGGCCTTCCAGTTTCCAGCCGCCGGCCCAGCGCTGGCCGTAGAAGCTGCTGGCCTTGTTCTTGTTCTTGCCGCCTTCGAATCCGCCCATCAGGTTGAAGACTTTGTCTTCGGCCCAGCCGGCCTTGATGGCTTCGTTGCACCCGGCACAGCTGCGGTTCCCGCTGCGGCAAAGGATGATGAGGGTATCGGTCTCCGGATTGAAACGGGCCAACAGATCCTTGCCAAAATCGGGATTGCCCACTTCGCTGTAGCCCTTTTTGCCGACCTTGGTGGTCAGAAAACGGATCGGCACATTGTAGGACCCTTCGGCATGGCCGACGAACTGGTATTCCGCCCGGGTCCGGCAATCCACCAGGAAGGTGTGGTCCGGATTCTTCTGGAGCATCTCAAAGGCTTCCACCGGTGTTACGTCCCCTCCCAGGTGGGGTTTATTGGTTTTGTAAGCATATCCGGCCAGCGCCGGTGAACCCACCAGAAACAGCGTAACCATGGCAGCCAGTGTCCAACATGCAATTCTTTTCATATTCGATCTCCTTTCGCGTTTTTATTACAACGGCCGTAAAACCGGCCGTCAGTTCTTGGGCATGTCTTCGGGTGCGATGGCGGGCGGCAGGTTCTCGTCCGAAACCACCACGGCGGCATTGGCCTTGCGCTCCCAGTCGGCCAGGTCCTTTACATCCAGAAAAAGCTCGCGGTTGCCGTGGCAGTTGTTGCAGGCCGCGTTCTGGGGCGTGCGGCGCCGAATCGTATGGGGTGCGCCGGATTTCCAGGTGGGTTCCTGGTCAAAGTGTTTCAATGCCCCGGGGCTGTAGTAGTCGAAGGTCTCCGGAACAATCGGCGGGTGCCGTTTGACCGAATACCGGCAGGGGCGATCCGGGCTCGGATCCGGATTGAGGCCGATCTTGAAATCCAGCGTCGTCTTCTGGCATTTGAAGTAGGGGATGTTTTTCTTGTCGGTGCCCACATGACACCCGTAGCATTGTTTGGCCGGCTGGGCGTGGCAGACCTGGCAGGCCACCTTGCGGCGATGAATCTGGTGGGCCGGCCGCGGGCTGTCTTCCGCCACGGCTTCGGGATGGCATGCTTCACAGCGGGGACGGGTTGGCGACTGGCGCCGGGTGGCAACCCCGTCCGCCGCCGCATGCATCTGGTCGGCCTTGTGGCAGTCCATGCAGGTCATATCTTCGTCGGCAAAATGGGTGTCGGCGGGAATCTTCTTGTTCAGCCCGGTAAATTCCCCGAAAATACGCCCGCCGTGGCAGCTTGCACAGGTGGTCTCCATCGGCGGCGTCTTCTTGAATTGATGCCCGGTCAGGAAACCGCCGCGGACGTAGTCCGGGCGACTGACGTGGCACTGGCCGCAGCTGGCATGACACTGGCCGCAGTGCCGCTCCCGGGCCGTGGCCATGGCCTGGCGGACATTTTCCGGGGCCGGCCCCATGCGCCGCTCGATGACGCGCCCGATCGGGGCAATCGTGTAATGCAGGCTGGTGGCTGCACCCGCAGCGATGTCCGGATGGCATTCACCACATGTTTTTTCCGGATCGGGAAAGGTGGGATCCTTGACGAGGTTATCATGGGCGGTTTGCCAGTTCGGATCCTCCGGGTTGCCGCCGTGGCAATCGACACAGGCAATCTGCCCATGCTCGGTTTCCAGGAAAGCGGGATCGACATAAATCTTTTCATATGGCTCCAACGGAGCCAGCGGCCCCCCTCAGCCCTCGCCTTCGTTTTCGGCGGAAACACGCGCTTTTCCGCGGACCTTCTCCACTTCCCAGCCTAAACGGATCAGCCCCTTGACGTCGGTATGGCAGGTGACGCAACTGCTGGTCGACGCATCCAGGGCGGATGCCGGACTGACGGGAAGAAAGATCAAGGGGGTGACAAGGCAAAGGGTGCCTACGGCTGCAGCAATTTTCATGGCCTGCTCCCTGCGAATCAAAAGGCGGCTCAACGATCGTTTCAGGCACGCCGCCGGTCAGTGCCTATCGGGCCATCGATTCAACCGGAGCCTGACCAATTCGACGAAAACAGGCTGCCGTCACAGGGACGCCGGGAAAACAAGCTGCGTGCCGCCATGTCGACAGCCCAGGCGCTGGTGAAGGCCATAGCGCACCGGTGGAGATCCCATATACCATCGATCGGATCACTGTCAACGGGATTATGCTCATATCTTTCCCTTCAACCGTGCCGCGTAACAACACCCCGGGCCATGCCGCCTCGCGGTTCCAGCGGTTCTTTCCGGAGGCCGTCAGTCCGCGTCACTGAACTGCTCCCCAAAGGGAATCGCTTCGCCGGGACGCCAGGTGGCAACGTCTTTGGGCGCCACCAGGTCCATCGGGCGGACCCGTTGCGCGATCCAGACAATGCGCGTGTCACATTCCCACACACGTTTGTCCAAACGTTTCATCCGCTTGGTCAGGGCTCTTTCCGCGGCCTCCCTGGTTTTGTGCAGTGAAATGACTTCCATGAGCGGTTGTTGGGGGTCGTTTTCGTCATAAACAAGGGCATACATGGATCACCTCCCCGGCTGCTTTTAGGTGAACCGTACCAAAGCGCGTAGCGTTCAACAGGAGGTCGAAGGGAGAATGGAGGCGTGGCGTGTATTGTCTATCGAACGATCAGCACAGCAGACAGGAAGAAGTGGCGATGCCGAGCATAGAGAGGCGTTGGCAGCCGCATATGTATCACTTCATTATCTAGAATAACACCCGGGCATTGCGTGTCAATCGAAACGGGATGCCCGGCAATCGCCAACCGAAGAAGAAAAGAACGCATGAAATAAGCCACTTTGGATCGGCAGGCGTTTTCCAGGCCCTCCGCCAGAGAGAGGAGGGCCTGATGAAATGTACGAGCTAGTCCGGCAACCGGAAAGGAAGCGTTGCCCGGTTGTTGCTCCGGTTGGGATCCAGCAGGGTGCTGTCCGGATCGGCGATGACCATGAGCCGGTAGGTGCGGTCGGTGATTTCATAGTTCGCCCGGAAATGCCCTTCGATGCCCCGGGAAACCCATGTCCCGCCCCGAACGTTTTCCATGGTAAACGCACCGCTTTCAAACGTACGGAATTCCGAATCGCCATCGTCGCGGTATTGCATCTCCCATCGGCACGGTACGGAACCAAGGGGGGATGCCGGTCCACCGGCATCGGTCACCGAAAGATTGGTGATGGTCACCTCCTGCTCGAAACGACAGCGCCATACCGGGACGGTGCCGGGAAAACGCGAACGACGATAAAGATCGAAATCCCTCGCGTAAATGGCAATCCGCAAATCGTTGTCCGTCGCCCCCAGGATACGCATGTCCGCACTAAACGTATTGTTGGACGCATCGCTGTCGATGCTGGCTCCCAGGCTCTGGAAGGAAAAGACCAGGGGGATCTGTCGGCCGTGGCGCATGGCAGGGATATCGTCCCGCTCGAAACGGAAAGGCACCCGAACCGAGAAGGTGCCGGGTGCGTTGGCGCGCAAGGCCCTATAGGTGAACGAAGTTCCTTCCTCCGGAAGGGTGAGGTTGGCGCCTGTCAGGGCTGCGGTGACGGTCAGGCGGTTGTCCCAGAAGGTCCCCGGCGGCAGGTTGGACGGCACGGTTATGCCGTTCCAACGTATCTGGACATCGAAGTCTCCTGAAATGGTGGCATCATCGCGAACGTCCAGTCCGGCCGCCAGACTGCCGGCCCCGTGGATGGCAACCGATTCGATGGCATAGTCGCAGGCATCCACCCGGAAAACCCCGCTTTCGCCCTGGCATCCATCGGTGGCCGCCACCCGGATGACCCACTCGCCCCGCGATAGGATGGCTCGGGGATTCCAGGAAAAACGGTTCTCGTCTTCATGGCAGTCGATGCCGTTACGGATCGATACGATCCGACCGTCAGCCTGGCTCACCGCGGAGATGTCCACCCGGTTGGAGCAGGTAAAGATACTCATTTCCCCCGGCATGGTCCAGGCGATATCCATTTCCACATCTTGAACCACCAGGTCGCCCCGTCGCGGCCAGGTCACCCGTATCGGATCCGTCTCACCCGGCACCGGCCGCACCCTTTTGCCACCGTTTTCGCCCACGCCAAAGCTCGAACTCAAGCCAAACGCCACATCGTGGGTGGCCAAAATGAAATAGTTTTGCCCCGGCTCAAGATCATCGGGAAAAAGCCAGAAAAAGGTCTCCGTCGTATCGTCCAGGTCGCCGGAGGCCGGCGGCGTATAGGGCCGGGTGGTTCGCAGGACGATATTGGCACCATCCACCAGTTCGAAGGCGATATCGCCGGCCGGCGCCGGGCGGGTGAACCGGTACTGCACCCGACAGGCGTCCCCGGGCATGGGATGGGTGGATTCCGTGGGCAAGGAAATACGGATGCCGTTGTCAAGCAGACGGGTCTGGGGTCCGGGCACCGGTCCGGCGCTCCGTTCGGCCCGGGCGACAGCAGCTATCCGGTTGGTCCCGGCTGGAGACAGAGCGGCCGGCAAGTTCTTCTGATTGACCGCCGACGTCGCCAGAACGGGCGCGTCAGGCCCGCTCCCAGCCGCCGGCGGGGAGACACGCCGGGGTTTGGGCAAGGATTCGGGCCGAACGCCCCCAACGGTCTTGGTCGCCGGAGCGGCAACCGAAATGAGGGCTGATTTGGCCGTTTTCCACTGCCCGGCGGTGAGGACAGCCGATACCATCCCCGTATGATTCAGGATGATTCCGGTGTATAGATCCACGGAGGTGCCTTGCCGGCGTGTCTTCTTGTCTTTCAGGAGGTCGACCAGGGCGAGCTCGGCATTGATCCGGTTGGGCGGAGAGGTAAGCCTGAGCTGCGTGTTTGCATACCTGTTGGGCTGCCCACCGGGCGGGACGGCAGGGCCCTGCAGCACCACACGCAGATGATCACCTTCGGCGTAGATGCGCGTAATGGCAAACGCCTGCATTTCCTTTACGGGTGCGGCCGGTTTTACAGCCGAGGTTGCCGGGGCGGGGGGAATTTTACCTGTCTTCTGTGGTTTTGCCGGGATCTGATAGGTTCCCGGCAATGCACTGTCTTTCTTCACCGGCGACACCTGGGCCGCTCCCGCCGGAAAAACCATTCCGAAAAAGACCAGCCAAATGAGCAGAAGGCGTAAGATAGAGACAAATCGGATCATGGCGTTGCTCCTTTCCATTACAGGCCAGCATCATCACTCCCGTTGGCGCTACAAGTTGGTAACCCTTTCCCCGAAATAGGTTCAAAACGCATGGGCCATAGACGTCAGTTACTCCGATATGACCCGCAGCTAAAATGGCAGCGCCGGATGCGCCACCGATGAATCATGTTGTGTTATCCGTAAAAAACCCGCAAGGGTTGCGGGGTGTAATTGCAGACACAATTGGAAAGGCACCGGGATGCCGGTGCGTAGAAGCGTTATATTGACTAGTTAATCGGAAAAGCCCCGCAAGGCAAGTCATTCAATGAACGCGTGGCATATTTGGTCTAGAAGGAAAAAGCAATCTGCACCGAAGCCCCATCCATCTGGGGGAATATCAGGAACTGGAAGCGATCATCTTCGGGGATCGGCAAAAAAGCATCGTAGATGGATAGACGGCGAACCGCACCGGCGTCAGGTTGACCGCAGGCAGTCGGAAGCTTTACGGGCCATAACAGCACCACCGGCAGAAATTTGCAAGGGGTAAAGCCGTATGGCATATCCAGGGCCGAAAATCGCTTCAGTTCGGCGCCACCACCGGATTGACCAGTTCACCGATGCCGTCGATGCGGCAGGTCACTACGTTGCCGGCGGCCAGGGTGATCGGGGGCTCGCGGAAAATGCCGACCCCGGCCGGGGTGCCGGTGGAAATGATGTCCCCGGGCAGAAGCGTGATATCTTCGCTGATGTAGGCCATCAAATGGGGGATGTCGAAGATCAAATCCCCGGTGTTGCCGGTTTGCATGCGCTGCCCGTCAACCCGGGCGGTCAACGTGAGATCGCAGATATCGCCGATCTCGTCAGGGGTGGCAAGTACCGGTCCGAGGGGGGCGAAGGTGTCAAAGGATTTGCCGCGGAACCACTGGCCGTCGCCGAACTGGGCCTCGCGGCCGGAGACGTCGTTCATGACCGTGTAGCCGGCGATGTAGTCAAAAGCCGTTTCAGGGGCAATCCGCTTGCCTTCCCGGCCCACCACCACGGCCAGTTCCACCTCCCAGTCCACCTGGCCACAGCTCCGGGGCAGGACGATCGGGTCGGTGGGGCCGCTGAGGGCGCTGGGTGCTTTGGCGAAAAGCAGCGGCTTTTCCGGGGCGTCGAAATGGCCTTCCTGGGCGTGCTCCAGGTAGTTCTTCCCCAGGCAGATCAATTTGGACGGACGGGCCACCGGTGAGCCCAGGCGTACGTCCATGGGTACGCCCGCGTCATTGACAGCGGCGATTTTGTCCAGCCAGCCCTCCCGGAAAAACGTCTCGCCGATATCCGGAATATCCTGAAAATGGTGCCGCAGATCGACGATGCGCCCGTCTTGCCACAGGCCGGGTCTTTCCTCTCCGGGGTTTCCGAATCGAATCAGTCGCATGGCAGTTTACTCCTCGTTGGCTTGTCGGCGGCCCTCTTCGACGCCGTCTTCAAAATTCTTGCGGGCATACCAGTCCACCTGGCGGCACAGTCCCCGGATGATGCTCACCTCCCGGGCCCGCAACTGAATGCGCGTCAGGAACTGGCGCATGTGGTTCAGCCAGTACTCGGGGTTTTCCGGATTGATATAGGAAATGCGCACCAGGATGTCCTTGAGCTGGGCGTACATGCTGTCCAGCTCGTGGCGGTTGGCCAGGCGCGGCACCGACGTCCCGGGTTCCCGCTCGTCCGCCTTAAAGAGTTCGTAGCAGACCACCATCACGGCCTGGGCCAGGTTGAGCGAGGAGAACTCCGCCGTAGGGATATTGATCAGGGCGTGGCACATCCGCAGCTCGTCATTGGTGAGCCCGCGGTCCTCGGGACCGAACACCATCGCGATTTCGTTTTCACGGGAGATGGGGATGAGTTTACGGGCCATCATGTCGGGGTTCAGAACATTCTGGCGCTGGCCTCCGAGGCGGGCGGTGGTCCCCACCACGTACTGGCAGTCCTTCAGGGCGTCGGCCAGACTGTCGAAGGTGGCCATGCGGTCCACCACGTCACCCGCCGCATGGGTGGCCATCATGCGGATGCGGTCTTCAAGCGGGTTTTCCGGCTGGACGACGGCCAGGCGCTGGATCCCCATGTTGCGCACGGCCCGGGCGGCCGCCCCGATATTTTCAGGATACCGGGGCTTGTTCAGGATCACCCGGACGTGCGCCAGGTCGATCTTCGTGGTCATCAGCCGACGATTTCGAAGCTGTTGAAGAAATAACCCATCTCAAAGGCCGCCGTCTCCGGGGCATCGGAGCCGTGCACCACGTTTTTTTCGATATCCGTGGCAAAATCCGCTCGGATGGTGCCCGGATCCGCTTCCTTATAATTGGTGGCCCCCATCAGCTCGCGGTAGCGGGCAATGGCGTTTTCCCCTTCCAGGACCATGACCACGCAGGGCCCTGAGGACATGAATTCAGTCAGGCTGCCGAAGAAAGGGCGCTCCTTGTGCACGGCATAGAATCCTTCGGCCTGGGACCGGGTCATGTGAATCATCTTCATGGCCGCAATCTTGAGATCGTTGGCCTCCAGCCGTTTCACCACCTCGCCGATGAGGCCGCGGGCCACACCGTCCGGTTTAACAATCGATAGCGTTCGCTCCATGGTATTCGTATTCCTTTCCCTATGGTTAGATTTATGGGTCACGGGACCGTTAAATTTTAGACGGTCCCCTTACCAGATGCCCATATGCAAGTCAACGCAATGCCGCCCCGTCCGGCAGGCGGTCTGACGGCTTGGAGGCCCGGTGCTCTGGCGGGTATGCCCTTCAGGGCAGCAGGGTTATCAGGAAACGTGACATGTATTCCCCCACATCGGCCAGGGCGTCCGTGGGCAAAAAACGACTGGCATTGTTGGCATAGAGGCAAGTGACGTTGGCAGGAAAATCCTCGTCCGGCAGGTAAAAATGGTAGCACAAAGCGATCTTGGGCAGGGGCGTCAGAACCAGGCTCCAGTCCCCGGGAGCGTCTCCCGCCGGCGGACGCCCCTGCAGGCGGGTGGTAATGGCGTCCCGCTGTTCATAGAGGGCGGCAACGTGCGGCACCAGGATCTGTTCGGTGTAGGCGCGAAAAGCCCCCACATAGGGCGCACTGTCCGGAAGTTCGCGAAAGGCCCGCCAGGGTGTTTCAACCGGAATATCCGGGGTCGCATGCCGGGTCAGCAACGCGACAATGATGCCCCGGGGGCCCCAGTCGGGCTGGCCATCGAAGAAGACCGCCTCAGTCGTAATCGCACATCGCCGGCCAAAGGCGATCAGTTCGAATCCGCCGGGTGCGGCGGCAATGCCGGGATAGGACGTCAGGATGGCGGTATCGCCCTGGAAAAAGGCGGCCAGGTGGGTCCGGATAATGTCGGCGTAGGCAGTTTCGGGCATGGGCATCCTTTCAAACGAGGGTTGGTCTGCGGGTGCAAGGTAGTCCTGGAAGTGCGTCGCCGTCAAGCGGACGGATTTTCGGAGAAAGAGCCAGACACCGCAGAAGCTCAGGCGCGAATCGATTGACAGGCAACCGGGGCAATTGTTATTTTTGCAAATCAACCCCTTTTCGTTCGTTTTTCTTCAGGAGGACGCATGCCCATTTACGAATTCTATTGCGAGCGCTGCCATACCATCTTCAATTTCTTTTCCCGGACGGTCAATACAAGCAAAACCCCCCTTTGCCCGAAGTGCAAGAAAACCAAACTTTCCCGCCAGGTTTCCATGTTTGCGGTCACCGGCCGCGCCAAGGAAGATGGCGACATGGACGATCTGCCCTTTGACGAGAGCCAGATGGAAAAAGCCATGCAGATGCTGGCCGGTGAGGCGGACAAAATCAATGAAGACGATCCCCGCCAGGCCGCCCAACTGATGCGCAAGCTTTCCAGCATGACCGGAATGGAACTGGGCGACAGTATGGAGGAGGCCCTCAGCCGCATGGAACAGGGGGAAGACCCCGAACAGATCGAAGCGGAGATGGGCGATCTGCTGGAAGGCGAAGACCCCTTCACCTTCAAAAATAAAAAGGGCCGTCTGGCCGCGGCCCGGCAGCGCGCCCCCATGCGGGACGAAACCCTATACGACCTTTAGCCGGAGGGCGGACCCATGGACAAAAACGTATTGGACCGGATCGAAATCATCCAGGGCGACATTACGCGCCTGGAAGTGGACGCCATCGTGAATGCGGCCAACAACCGCCTGTTGGGCGGCGGCGGCGTGGACGGCGCCATTCACCGGGCGGCCGGTCCGGAACTGCTGGCGGAATGCCGGGAACTGGGAGGCTGCCCCACCGGAGAGGCCCGCATCACCAAGGGCTATCGCCTGCCGGCGCGCCATGTGATCCACACCGTGGGACCCGTTTACCAGGGCCGGCCGGAGGATGCCCGCCTGCTGGCCGGTTGCTACACCAGCAGCCTGAGCCTGGCGGCCGAGCGGCAACTGGCCACCATCGCCTTTCCGGCCATCAGTTGCGGCGTTTATGGCTATCCACTGGCCGATGCCTGTAAAATTGCCATCGATACAACGCTGGCCTTTCTCGGGGAGCATCCCGAAATCCAGCGGATTTTCTTTGTCCTGTTTTCCGACAGCGACCGTCAAACCTACAGCGCGTATCGACAACGCCTGGCCTGAAAGTCAACCCGGGCGTACGCCTGGGATCAATTCCGTAAGAGCCCAAGAGGCCCCGACCAGAGGGGCGTTCCGGTTTTTCTTGACAATTCTGGTAAAATTATTAAGTTTTCGGGAAATTTTAACGACCCCGGCCATCAACCGGTCGGGATACGCGCCCCAAACCAAGGAGGATAACGCGCATGCTTGAAGTCACTGCGTCGGCCACCCAGCAAGTGGCTGAATACTTTAAAGGCAAAGAGGTCACCCCCATCCGGGTCTTTCTCAATTCCGGCGGCTGAGGCGGCCCATCGCTGGCATTGGCTCTGGATGAGCCAAAAGAAACCGATACGCAATTTGATATCGACGGTTTCAAATACATCGTCGACAAGGAATTCATGGAAAAGGTCCAACCCATCAAAGTCGATTTCGTGGATATCGGCTTTCGCCTGTCCTGCGCCGTTGATTTCAGCGCCGGTAGTGCTTGTTCAGGATGCGGATCCGCCGGAACCTGCGGCTGATCATCGACCTGGTTCCCATCAAGGCAGCGCTTCGGCGCTGCTTTTTTTTTGCCGTGTTGACGGAGCCCCGCCAAAGTGCTAACGCATCGGATCGGTTGATATAGTCTTTACTTAAACCCGGTGCGCCCCCGCTTATGGGGGATACCAACCTCACCCTAATCCATTGCATTTGCCCGGACCGAAAGCGCGCAACAGCCGCTGCGGTTCCGCACCCGAAGGAGGAGAAGAAAGCATGGCCATGATCGATTATACCCTGGACGATTCCGTTGCCGTAATTGCCATGAACAGCGGTGAAAACCGTTTCAATCCGGATTTTCTGAACGCCTTTCTGAATGTTCTCGACGAAATCGAGCACCAGACCGAGGCCCGCACCATCGTTGTGCATTCCCGCCATGAAAAAATCTGGAGCAACGGCATCGATCTGGAATGGCTCGTGCCCATCATTCAAAAGGGCGACATCCCGGCCGCCAAGGATTTTTTCTACCTGCTCAACAAACTGCTGCTGCGCCTGGTAACCTACCCGGCCGTGACCATCGCGGCCCTCAGCGGCCACGCCTTTGCCGGCGGCGCCATCATGGCCTGTACCTATGATTTTCGCCTGATGCGCTCCGACCGGGGTTTCCTGTGCGTGCCGGAAGTCGATCTGGGCATTCCCTTCCTGCCCGGTATGAACGCCATCCTGGCCAAAGCCATCCCCCACTACAAACTGGAGGAGATGCAATATACGGGATGCCGCCTGACCGCCGAAGACTGCGAAAAGCATCATATCGTGCGCAAAGCCTGCCACATCGATGACCTGATGAACGAGACCCTCGCGTTCGCCCGCAGCCTGAACAAGAACCGCGCCATCGTGCATGAAATGAAAATGCGCCTCAACCGCCCGATTATCCAGGCCATCGAAGTCGAGGACGTGCCTTACATCGAATCCGGCAAGTTCAATATCGGCTAACGCCGTCGACAAACCGGCATGCCGCCGGGGAGACAACGCCATGGAATTCATTATTGCCGCCGTCGTGCTTGCCGCCGCAGGAACCGGTGTTTACCTTTTTCGGAAATGGTCGCAACCGGCCTCCCGGTCATCGAGAGCGTACACCTGCCCCCATTGCGGGGACAAGCATTGCCAGTGTGAACGGCAGCCTTGAGTTTGCCGGTTGCCCATGACAACCAGGGGATTGTCAACGGTCGACCGACCGCAACCGGCAAAGGAGGTTCCATGGAGGCGATCAAACTCAAAGAGCTGTTGCCTGACGAGCTCCGGGGCTTCATGGCCCGGACCCGGGAAAATCAATACGCGCTAATCGACGTCCGCCAGCCGGAAGAATATGCCCTGGCCCATATCCCCGGTGCCACCCTCATACCGCTGATGGAACTGCAGGCCCACCTCTACGACCTGCCTGCCGACCGGGATCTCGTGTTCTACTGCCGCTCCGGCGCCCGATCCGAAATCGCCGCCGCCCTGGCGGTCGAGGGGGAAATATCCGACCACCCGGTCTACAATTTGATCGGGGGCATGCTGGGCTGGGACGGGCAGACCCTGGCCGACTTCCCGCGGGTTGAAGTCTTCGACCATTCCCGCAGCGTCGACGATCTGCTGATGACCGCCATGGATCTGGAAAAGGGGGCTTATCGCTACTACCGGGCCATTCTGGACCTCTTCGGCGATCTTCCCTTTCGTGCCACCATCGAACAACTGTCCAAGGCCGAAGAAGCCCACGCCCGCATGATCTATGCCCTCTGGAAGCCACACCAAACCGCCCCGCAACCGTTTGAAGGTCTATTCGACGATCTTAACGGCGATATCCTGGAAGGCGGCGAAGCTTTGGAAGATGTGCTCGGGCGCCTCAAGGCCATCCGGACCGACATCGGCCTCAACGTACTGGAGCTGTCCCTGACCATCGAATACCGGGCCTATGACCTCTATCGCAACCTGGCCGAGCGCGCCGAGAACGCCGAGGCCCAATCCAGCCTGCTGTCCATCGCCCAGGCCGAAAAACGCCATATGCAGCGGTTGAACCAGGCCCTGGCCGACAGTTTCCGGGCCGCACCGTCATGACGGCCGCCGCCCCGCCGGGTCAGACCGCCGTCGATTATCACGAGCGCACCAAACACCACTGGCATCGTTTTGCCCGCTCGGCCGGCTATATGGACTGGGACAACCAGCCGGCCCCTTTCCGCACTTACGGCGACACGTCAACGATTCCCCTTCCCCTGGCGCCGTCAGACCCGGAACTGGATTATGCGGCCCTCTATCAGCCGGCCGCAACGCCCCCCGCGCCCTTCTCGCGGTTCTCCCTGGGCCGGCTATTGGAACTGTCCCTGGGACTTTCCGCCTGGAAGGCTGTTTCCGGTCAGCGCTGGGCGCTGCGCATCAACCCGTCCAGCGGCAACCTGCACCCCACCGAAGCGTATCTATTGGCCCTGGGGGTCCCAAACCTGCCGGACGGCATCTACCACTACCACCCCCTGGACCATGTCCTCGAGGAGCGGGCCCGACTGACGACGGAGCAGACCCGGGCTCTGGGCGGGCAGCTGGCCTTACCCGGTTTATGGGTGGTTCTGAGCAGTATTTTCTGGCGGGAGGCGTGGAAATACGGGGAACGCGCCTATCGCTACTGCCAGCACGACATCGGGCATGCGCTGGCCGCTTTGAGCCTGGCTGCCCGCCTCCAGGGCTGGCGGCTGCTCCGCCTGGCGGCGGCCGATACGGACATCGCGGCCGCCTTCGGTTTCGACCGCACCCCCTGGCAACCAATGGAAGCGGAAGAACCGGCCCTGCTCGCCGCCCTCGTGCCGGTTGACGCCCCGCATCCGCCCGCCGTCTTCTCCGGGGAAGCCATCGATCTTTTGAGCACCATTGCGGTTAAGGGCCGGCCCAACCCACTGAGCGCCCGCCACCAGGACTGGCCCGTTATTTCCCGCGTGTCCATCGCCTGCCGACAGCCGCATACTACCGCACCGCTCCCATCCCCGGCCGATGGTCCCCGGAGTTCCCAACCGGAGCCGGCATCCCAACCGGCGGCGGCCATTATTCGCCAGCGCCGCAGCGCCCAGGCCTTCGACCCCGACGGCGAGCTCGACCGGGCATCCTTTTTCCGTATTCTGGACCGTACCCTTCCGCGCACGGCCTGTGCGCCCTTCGATGGAGCCATCGGCCCGCCCCGCATCAGCCTGGTCCTTTTTGTCCACCGGATTCGAGGCCTCGCATCCGGTCTCTATGCCTTCATCCGCCACCCGGACCACCTGGAAAGTCTCCGCCGGTTGTCTTCCCCGGCGTTTGCCTGGGAGCCCGCGACTCCCGACCAGCCCCTCTACCGCCTGGCATCGGGCGATTTCCGGGCCGAAGCCCTGAACCTGTCCTGCCGACAGGAAATTGCCGGATGGAGCACCTTTTCCCTGGGCATGCTGGCCCGCTTCGCACCCGAAGTCACGGACACGCCCTGGGTCTACCGCCACCTTTTCTGGGAGGCCGGCCTGATCGGCCAGGTCCTCTACCTGGAGGCCGAAGCCCGGGGGGTGCGCGGCACCGGCATCGGCTGCTATTTCGACGACCCGGTCCACGAGCTCTTGGGGCTGCAGGACCGGACCTGGCAGAGCCTGTACCACTTCACCATCGGTGTGCCGGTGGAGGATCCACGCCTTCAGACCCTGCCGGCCTATTTTCACCTCGGTCCCGAACGGCGTACCACTGAGGAGCCGAAGTGACATCGCGCCAAACCGACCTGAAGACCATTGAGCGCCTTTATCGCCGCCACGACGGCCCGGGCATGCGCCAGGCCCTGCATGCCTGGTACCTGAAAAACCAGCGCCGCCTCCCCTGGCGTGCAACCCGGGACCCCTACCGGATATGGCTCTCGGAAGTCATGCTGCAGCAGACCCAGGTGAAGACCGTGATTCCCTACTGGCAACGTTTTACAGCTGCTTTCCCCGATGTGGCCAGCCTGGCGGCCGCCGATCCCCAGACCGTGCTCAAGCTCTGGGAGGGACTGGGCTATTATCGCCGGGCCCATCACCTCATGGCCGCCGCCCGGGCGATCGTACGGGAGTGGGACGGACGCCTGCCCGCCCAACGCGAAGCGTTTCGCCGCCTGCCGGGGGTGGGCGACTATATTGCCAACGCCGTCATGAGCATCGCTTTTGATCAGCCCTGGGCCGTTGTGGACGGCAATGTCAAACGGGTCCTGGCACGCCTGTTCCGTCTGGCGGACCCGGTCAACCGGCCATCGTCCCATGCCCGTTTTCAGGCCCTGGCCGACCGCCTCCTGGATACGGCCGATCCGTCCCGCCACAACCAGGCGGTCATGGAGTTGGGGGCCCTGGTCTGCACCCCCCGCCAGCCGGCCTGCCCAACCTGCCCCCTGGCAACGCTGTGCCGGGCCAACCAGGAAGGGGTTGTGGACCGCTATCCCGTGCGAGACCAAAAAGCCGCAGTACCGGAACATGCCATGGTGGCCGGGGTGGTTACCAAAAAGGGAAAAATCCTGCTTGTCCGGCGCCCGGACGAAGGATTCCTGGCCGGTCTGTGGGAATTTCCCGGCGGGCGCTGCCATAAAAAGGAAACCGCGTCCGACGCCTGTGGCCGCCTGGTCGCAGCACAGTCCGGACTTAAAGTGGCAGTGGGGCAGCCCGTCGCCCGGGTGCGCCACGCCTACACCCATTTCAAGATCACCCTGGACGTGCTGGCCTGCCGCTGGGAATCCGGCCGGGTCCGCCTGGATGGCCCGGTGGCCTTCCGGTGGATGCGCCGGAACGAGCTCGACAATTACCCCCTGCCCGGCGCCATCAAAAAGGTACTGCCGCACCTGACATGACCGCCCGGCAACACCCTGCCGACAGGTGTCCCCCCCCGGCCGCGCTGGTCTATTGCGTCAAAGTGTGATATGAGCCTGCCGCCGTGCCGCAGGATCATGGCGTCCCCAAGCCACCTGCATCATAAAAAGCACAATCCGGGCGTAACCTAAGATATCAAAGATAGCGGTTTAAGGTAAATCGAAGGACGAATATATGAACGCTGCAAAAACCTACGACGTCATCATCGTCGGCGGCGGCCCCGCCGGCCTGTTTGCCGCCTACTACCTGGCCGAGCATTCCGATCTCGACATCCTGCTGCTGGAAAAGGGCAAAATGCCCCACCAGCGCCACTGCCCCATCAGCGCCAGCCAGCAGTGCATCAAGTGTAAGCCCTGCAATATCCTCAACGGCATTGGCGGCGCCGGACTTTTTTCCGACGGCAAGCTCAACTACATCCACAAACTGGGCAAAACCGACCTGACCCAGTTCCTGGACCGAAGCGCCGCCGAAGCGCTGATCGACGAAACCGAGCTGATTTTCAACCGCTTCGGTATGGACGGTCCCACCTTTCCCACCGACATGACCGAAGCCCGGCGCTTGCGCAAAGAGGCCAAAAAGCTGGGCATCGACCTGCTCATCATCAAGCAGAAACACCTGGGCAGCGACTGCCTGCCCCAACATATCACGGCCCTGGCCGACCACATCGCCCAACGGGTCGATATCCGTACCAGCGAGGCGGTGGAAGAAGTCCTGGTGGAAAACCAGACGGTCACCGGCGTGCGCTCCGTCAAAGAGACCTACCCCTGCCGCAAGGTCATCCTGGCCCCGGGCCGGGTGGGGGCCAACTGGGTGTCCCAGCTGGTCCAGGGAATGGGCATCGATGTCTCCCAGCGAGGCATCGAGGTGGGGGTCCGGGTGGAAGTCCACAACGATATCATGAAGGATCTCTGCGACGTCATCTACGATCCGACGTTCTTCATCCAGACCCAGAAATACGACGACCAGACCCGGACCTTCTGCACGAACATGGGCGGCTATGTGGCCCTGGAAAACTACCAGGATTTCGTGTGCGTCAACGGACACGCCTATCAGAACAAAAAGTCGGAAAACTGCAACTTCGCCTTTCTGTCCAAGGTGGTCCTGACCGAACCGGTGACCGACAACCAGGCTTATGGCGAGTCCATCGGCAAACTGGCCACCATCATCGGGGGCGGCAAGCCCATCCTGCAGCGCTTCGGCGACCTGAAACGCGGGCGGCGCAGCACCTGGAACCGCATCCGCAAGGGGTATATCGCCCCCACCCTGGAAAATGTGGTGTGCGGTGACATTGCCATGGCGCTTCCGGAACGCATCCTCAGCAATCTGATCGAGGGATTGGAAAAACTGAATCCGATGATCCCGGGCGTTTCCAACGACGAAACCCTGCTCTACGCCCCGGAAATCAAATTTTTCGCCACCCAGGTGGATACCGACCACAACCTGCAAACGCCGATAAGGGGCATGTACGTGGCCGGCGACGGTCCCGGGGTGGCGGGCAACATCGTTTCGGCCAGCGCTACGGGGCTCATTCCGGCCAAAGCGATCATCAACGGCGGATAATCGACGGGCCGTCATCAGGGGAGGATAGGGACCATGGATATGACGCTTATCGGCGGGGCTGCGGTGGGACTGGTCATGGGAAGCTTCGGTTATGTCCTGGTACGCTTCGGTCTCCGGCCATTGATGGCCTACCGGCAGTTGAAACGCCGTATAGAGGAACTCTTGAAAACGGCAACCCGGGAAAAAGCCCTCGCGGAGGAAACCCGTGAAACGCTGAGGCACGCGGCGGTGAAACTCCAGGATCTGCTGGACGATGGTCTGCCGGTTTGGTATAAGCTGGCCCTTAAAAGAAAAGCGGAACGACCCGAGGAGGCGGTCCGCCACCTGCAAACCCTGGCAAATTGCCGGGAACCGGCCGCGATCCGACAACGGACTGAAGCCGTTCAGCAAAATTTGCGACTGTAAGGCCGGCTGTCAACAAATCCGTCCGGCACGCACGGTTTTTGGCAGGCATGTGTCAAAAAATGTCACTCCATACCGGTGGCGCCTGATGCGTCCCTGAATATTTAAAAAATAAGACACTGTAATAATTATATATACTTACCATTACTGGCCATCTGCCCGACTTATCCAAGAACAGGTACAGGTTTTGCATCGGTTAGTGTCCGTCCCTAAATGGTAGATATTGGTTCCTGGCAAGGCCCGAGCGCGTTTGAAACCGGAGGAATAGCCCGCTATTTCGAGGATTGAAAACGCGCGAGAACGCCGCCAGGGGCCGAAAGATGCCATTTACGGATGGGCACTAGTTAGCGCAGCCCTTGTACAAAGGTATGAAACGAACCGTAGCGGAACTCAGTAAAGCCCCATTGACTCCAAAGGATCTTGCGATAAGATGACGGATATGAAGGAAACGGCGCGAATTCCAGAACCTCAATTACAGCTGGCCGGCAACACGCATCTCTCCCGCAGAACATTTCTTCAGATGGGCGCGCTTATGGCCGCCGGACTTGTCCTGCCCCAAAGCGTGTTGGCCGTTCCCCGACCGAATGAAAAGCGGGAAGGGTACCTGAAATTTTACAACACCCACACCCAGGAACGCCTGGAGGTCTGCTACCGCCGCAACGGCCGGTACGATCGAGACGCCGTCAAGGCGGTTCACAATATTTTAAGGGACCATCGGACCAACGAGATTCACCCCATCGACCTGCGCCTTCTGGATTTGCTGCATGCCATCCGCATCCGCACCGGGCAGGACTGTTGCCTGCATATCATCTCGGGCTATCGCTCTCCCGCCACCAACGCGGCCCTGCGGCGTAAAAACAGAGGCGTGGCCCGCAAAAGCCTGCACATGGTAGGCCATGCCGCGGATATCCGCATACCGGGAATTCATACGGCGACCGTCCGCGATATCGCCCGGAATTTAGGCCGGGGCGGGGTTGGCTATTATGCGAAATCCGATTTCGTCCATGTGGACATCGGCCGGGTGCGCACCTGGTAATTCATTCGCCGGACGCCACACCTGGGGCGCCGGTTTTTCATGCAGAGCCCGCATCAGAGGGGCATCCCGCTCATAAATATCCTCACGGAAATGGACCGCCCCCTTCTCGTCCGACCAGGCCGTCCAGTAAAGCAGATGAACCGGAATGGAATGCTGCAAACGGATGACCTGGCGTTGACCATCCCCCAACGCCTGTTCGATCCTTTCCCGGTCCCACCCCTGCGTGCCTTCCAGAACAAATTCAGCGAGTGTAGCCGGATCTTCCACACGAATACACCCGGAACTGAAACCGCGTGACACCGAATTAAACAGGCCTCTGGCGGGCGTATCGTGCAAATATACAGCGTATTTGTTGGGAAACATGAATTTGACCCGGCCGAGAGCATTACGGGGGCCCGGGGCCTGCTGCAGCCGGATCGGAAAATGGTCTTTATGCATCGCCGACCAGTCCACCGCATCCGGCGAAAGCTCCACCGCGTCCTCGGACCATCCGGAAAAAATCCGGATGCCCTGGCGTTGGATATATTCAGGATCTTCCCGGATGCGCGGCAGGATGTCCTCGATGGCCAGGCGCCGGGGAATGTTCCAGTAGGGATTGAAATCCAGATAGGTCATGGTGCCGCTGAAAACCGGTGTCTTGCGGTAGGCGCGCCCCACCACGACACGCATGGCGCCGCGGAACTGGCCCTCGTCCACCATGGTCAGGTTGAAATCGGCGATGTTGACCGCCAGGTAGCGCGGGCCCAGGTCGTTGGGGATCCAGCGCCAGCGCTCCATGTTGATCAGCAGCTGTTCGATACGCTGATCCAGCGGAACGTTGAGGGCCTGTCGGGTCTTTTTGCCCACCACGCCGTCGGCCTCCAGGCCGTGACGGCGCTGAAAGGCCTTGACGGCGATCTCCAGGGATGCATCGAAAAGGGGGGATACCGGCCGGGGCGCTTCGTCTATGTCTCCCGATGCTGCCAGCCGCTCACGCAAAAGCGCAACGGCGGGATCTTCGTCCCCCGGATGCAGGCTGGGGCCCTCCGAAAGCCGGGGCCAGCCGCCGGAAGCCGCCATGCGGCGATACGCGGCCAGTGCCCGGCGCACGCCCGTGTACCCCGCGTAGGGCGGGTGCAGCCCCTTGATCAGCTGGGCCAGGCGCTCTTCCTGCAAACCTTTGTTTACCAGTTCGATCAGATCCACTTCATGGCTGAAGGCGCTCCATGACCCGTGAATGGTCTCCGGGTTGACGCGCCCCCCCAGGATATGGGCACTCAGCAGAAAAACCGCATCCGTCATGAGAAGGTCAAAATCGGCCCGCAGTGCGGTTCGTTCCGGACCGGCGTCCCCTGGGGGGGTAGCCAGCCGGGTGGCCATCGCATTGAGCCGTTGGTCGTGATAGTCGTCCGGCGTCAGCCCCTCAAAGTCGGTATTGCGGATGGTCTCCAGGATTTCGCGGGCCTGGCGCGTCGCCCCCCCGGGCAGGGACCAGGCCGGCTCGAACCTCCGGGCGGCATAAAAATCAGGAATGAGGGCGATGCCGCAGATCAATTCCCCCTGGCAGGTAAAGCGGCGGTCTTCCTGGCGGGCCTCGATCCGTGAGCGGATATCCCGGGCCACCGGCGACAGGCGTACGCTCTCTTCTTCGGCAAACGTCTTACCGCCGCTCACACAGATCAGGAGGGTCAGAACGCCCGCCAGCCAACGCCCCGCCAGCCGGGGCCATCTTGATGTCCCTCTGCCGACCGAAGGCGTTGAACGGGTAACGCTGAACGCAAAGCACGTCATCAATCACTCACCTTTCCATAGCCTGTCCGCCGTCAATCTCCGATCAATGGTCCGGCATCCGGGCGCTCCAGCTTGCATTGGCCGAGAAATCACTCTATAAACCGTTGCCTGATACCATTAACATCCTCAACAACAGGGACAAGGCCCACAATAAAAAAACATGAAATCCATCGATCCCCACATGCACACGGCCGAACACATTCTTAACCAGACCATGGTCCGAACCCTGGGATGCGGACGCTGCTTCAGCGCCCATATCGAGAAAAAAAAATCCAAATGCGACTATCGTGTGGCCCAGCCGCCGGCACCCGAACAAATCAAAGCCATTGAGACCCAGGTCAACAAGATTATCCAGGCGGATCTGGAAGTCCGGGCGGACACCCTGACGCGGGCCGATGCCCTGCAGCAGTTCGACCTGCAGCGGTTGCCGGAAGAGGCGGGCGACACCATCCGTATCGTTCGCGTGGGGGATTATGACGCCTGCCCCTGTGTCGGAATCCATGTGGCCCGAACGGGCCAGCTGGGCGCCTTTCGCATCACCACCTGGGATGTCAACGACGACATCCTGCGCATTCGGTTCAAGCTCGACCGATCGGCCGCCGCCTCCCCCTCTTGACAAGTGAAAGGACAGCCCCCTATATCGACCTATGCTAACCGAACTGGAAAAAAAAGTCATCGCAGCCATTCAGGGCGACATTCCCATCTGTGAGCGCCCCTACCAGGCATTGGCCGAGCGTATCGGTCTCTCGGAAAAAACCCTTCTGGCCACATTGGCCGACCTTCGCCGCCGGGATCTGATCCGGCGCTTCGGGGCCACCCTGCGGCACCAAAAATCCGGCTACGCCGCCAACGCCATGGGCGCCTGGCAGGTGGACGAGGCGCGCGTCGAAGAAGTGGGCCGCATCATGTCGGCCTGCCGGCAGATATCCCACTGCTACCGCCGCAACCCCACCGGCGCTTGGCCCTACAATCTCTATACGATGATCCACGCCGAATCCGAGGAGGCCTGTTGGGATATCGCCCGCGGACTGGCCCGGGAGGCAGGCGTCGATCAGTTCACCCTGCTCTTCAGCCGACGGGAACTTAAAAAAACGTCCATGACCTATTTCCCCACGGACGGTGCTGACAACAGGTCGTGACCACCGACAGGCCCCATATCCTCCTGGTCAATCCCTGGATCGACGATTTTGCCGCCTATGACGTATGGGCCCAGCCGCTGGGGCTATTCATGCTGGCCGGCATGCTCAGGGACCAGGGGTTCCGGCTGTCCTACATCGACTGTCTGGATCGGTTTCATCCCCGGGCGCCCCGAAGCGATCCGTATGCCCGCCATGGCCGCGGTCCCTACCTCAAAACCGCCCTGAACGCCCCGCCGGGGTTGGAAGACATTCCGCGCCGCTATTCCCGCTACGGCATTCGCGAGGCCTGGCTGTATGAAGACCTGACCGCACTGGCACCCCCGGACCTGATCCTGGTCACCTCCATGATGACCTACTGGTATCCGGGCGTTAAAGCCACCATTGCCGCCCTGCGCAGGATCTTCCCCCATACGCCGATCCTGCTGGGCGGCATCTATGCCACCCTGTGCCAGGACCATGCCGAGCGCACCGCCGGGGCCGACCAGGTGGTACCCGGACCGATCGACGCCCACCTGGCGGATCGTATCAGCCAATACCTTGGCGTAGGCTACCGACCCGATTTCGACCTGAAAGACCTGGACGCCGCCCCCTATCCGGCCTGGGACCTACGGCGTCGTTTGACCTACGTGCCCATTCTCACGTCCCTGGGCTGTCCCTTCAACTGCGCCTATTGCGCATCCCGTTTTCTACAGCCCCGTTACCGGCAACGCCGCCCCGAAATCGTCGTGGAAGAAATTCTCTTCTGGCACCGGTCCGCAGGCGTGCGCGATTTTGTCCTCTACGACGACGCCTTTCTCATCGGCGCCGAAACCCATGCTCTGCCGATTCTGGAAGGCATTATCCGTTCGGGAGCCCGCCTTCGTTTCCACACGCCCAACGCCCTGCATATCCGCACCATCGACCCCACCACGGCCCGTCTTCTGGCCCGGGCCGGTTTTCATACCATCCGACTGGGACTTGAAACGGCGGTGCGCCGCAAACAGGATGGGTACGACCGTAAAGTCAATCTGGACGAATTCGTCGCTGCCGCCGGCTGCCTGCGAAAAGCCGGTTTCACCCCGCAAAACACCGGCGCCTACCTGTTAATCGGTCTTCCCGGGCAACCGCTGGAACCCGTGGTGGCCTCCATCGAAGCGGTAAAAGCCCAGGGCATCCGCCCCATTCTGGCCTATTACACCCCCATTCCCCATTCACGGCTCTGGGGGGAAGCCGTGGCGCATTCGCGCTACGATCTGGAAGCCGACCCGGTCTTCAGCAACAACGCCATTTTCCCCTGCCAGCCGGAATCGTTTTCATGGGAGTGGCTGTCACGGCTCAAGGAAATGACCCGTATGGCGGCCTGATGCGAAGAAGGCCCGGGGCGCCAAATCGAAAAGCGTATTGACCCCACAGGCGAACTGATTAACTATTAGACGCTATCTTGAAAAAAAGTCTTTTCGGTCCAAATCGGCATATGGATCCAACACCCTCGGAAGGAGACGACGGGCATGATCAAATTGACCTCAATGGAACCGACCCGCATCCAAACGGAAACCCTCGTCATACCGGTCTGCCCGGATCAGGCGATCCACCGCGCTAAAGCGATCCGCGCCTGGATTCGCCAAGCCCTTGCCGTCCCAACCTTTCAGGCCAAAAAGGGAGAAGATCTGGCCCGGCACCACCTGCCGGACGTCAAGGCCTCCCGCGTCCTCTTTGTGGGGTTGGGCAACCAGGCCGACGTGACCCTTGATAGTTACCGGCAGGCCGCCGGCACCGGCATCCGCCTTTCCCAGCATGCCGCCGCGGGTGATGCCGTTCTTGTCGTCCCGGACGGCGACACCGGGGCGGGTCTCACCCGCGACGATATCCTGGTCGCCATGGCGGAAGGCGCCCTGCTGGGCAACCACGCCCCGAACCATTACAAATCGGAGCACCAGACCCGGCCGCTTAAATCCATCCGCCTGCAAACCGACGCCGCCCTGGTTCGCAAATCGCAAATAGCCCTCAAGCGCACCACGGCCGTCTGTACAAGCACCCTGATGGCGCGCGACTGGGTCAATCTGCCGGCCAATGAAAAATCACCGGACCAGCTGGCGCGCCTGATGGCCCAGGCAGCCCGCCGCCATGGCATCAAGACCACCATTCTGGACGAGAAAAAAATCGGCGCCCTGAAAATGGGGGCCCTGCTCGCGGTGGGTGCGGGCAGCGCCCATCCGCCGCGCCTCCTCCTGCTGGAATACCATCCCCCCAAGGCCCGGGGCACGATTGCCCTGGTGGGCAAGGGGGTGACCTTCGACGCGGGCGGTCTAAACCTCAAGCCCACCGGATCCATCGAACTCATGAAGATCGACATGGCCGGCGGAGCGGCCGTGGCGGCCAGCGTTATCGCCACGGCGCAAACAGGCGCCCGCCAGCGCGTGGTGGGCGTCATCCCCCTGGTGGAGAATATGGTCTCCGGTGATGCTTTTCGCCCCGGCGATATCGTGCGCGCGACCAACGGCCGCACCATCGAGATCGGCAACACGGACGCCGAGGGCCGCCTGATTCTGGCCGACGCCCTGGCCTACGCGGCCAAGACCTATCGGCCCCGTGTGATGATCGACATGGCCACCCTTACGGGCGCCTGCGTGGTGGCATTGGGAGAAAAAATCGCCGGTTTGTTTTCCCCGGACGACGCGCTGCGGGATTTGATCGATCAGGCGGGACGGGACGTTTACGAGCGCTGCTGGCCCATGCCCCTGCCGGAGGATTACCGCGAATTGTTGAAAAGCGAGCTGGCCGACATGCGCAATATCGGTCCCGGACGCTGGGGTGGGGCCATCGTGGCGGCCTTGTTTCTGTCCGAATTCACCGGCAAAACACGCTGGGCGCACATCGATATCGCCGGTCCGGCCTACCACAAAAAAGCCTCGCCCTACGGCCAGCCCGGGGCCACGGGATTCGGTGTCCGGCTGCTATGCCGAACGATTGCCGCCCTGCAGACCCAATGACATTAGGGCCTTTGTCAGCCGCCGTCTCCGGTCCGGCATAAAACACGACACCAGGCCGCAAGTTGAGGATCATCAGCGGCCAGCCGTCGTACATTGGATATTCAGGAATTATTCAGAGAACAGGGCTGTTACCCGGTTGCGGCCATCCTGCTTGGATTGGTACATGGCCGTGTCGGCACGTTTTACGAAGACCGAAATATCTTCCGTGGGCCGGTATTGGGTCACACCGATGCTGACCGTCACCGTCCTGTCGTTTTCCGCCTGGGGATGGAATTTCTCCTGCTCAACGGTATTCTTGATACGGTAAGCAACCGTTTCCGCTTCCTCACCGGTGGTCTCCGGCAGGATAACGGTAAATTCTTCACCGCCATAGCGATAGGCGGTATCCAGCTTCCGCAGGCAGCTTTCGATTATCTGGGCCAGGCGCACCAGCACCTTGTCCCCTTCCAGATGCCCGAAGGTATCGTTGTACTCCTTGAAATGATCGATATCCAACAGAAGAAGGGACAGCGGGGGGTTGTAGCGGATCGAGCGGTCGACTTCCAGCGTCAGCTGATTGTAGAAATGGCGGGAATTGAACAACTTTGTCAGGCCATCGGTGGTCGCCAGGGTCTGCAGCTGTTCCAGCATTTTGACGCGTTCCTGGGTCAGATGCCGTTCTTTCAGGACCCGTTTGAGCCGCAGCAGCAACTCCGCAAAACGCACCGGTTTGAACAGGAAATCACTGGCGCCTTTGCTGATGGCCTCTTCATAAGAATAATCCGCGCTGTAACCGGTAATGACGATTACATCGGCGTCAAAATTCTTTTTGATCCGATCCGTCAGTTCCAGGCCATCCATCCCGGGCAGGGAAATATCCGAGATGACCACGTCGGCCTCGTTGGTTTTAAGGATTTCGAGCGCTTCTTCGGCACTTCCGGCCGCCAAGGCTTCATAACCCGACATGCCGATAAATTCATGCATCGTATCCCGAATACCGGCGTCATCATCCACAATCAGAATGCACGTAGCTTCCATTCAACAAGAATTCCCTGCTATCGGCGGTTTTGGGGTTAATGTGCAGCCCGTTATGCGGGTTGACAGGATAAAATACGATCTGGTATTAGGGGCATTCTCTATTGTTTATAAGGTGTTAGACCTATAATATGGAAAGGAACCGCGTGTCAACCGACATTTAGGCCGCCTTTGCCAAGGCTCCAGGAAAAAAGAAGGCCACATGCCACAGGTAACCTTGTTTACCTGTTGAGTCCCTCGAGAACCAAATCGTCTTGCACGATTGGCTGCTTCCGGCTTTCCGGATGACCACTTCACTTCCCGGCCCGAATTTCACCAGCGTTCACAGGTTTTACAAGCGCCGACAAAACGGCCGTACAATCGCATAAAGGTAACCGCACCGCTGGATGTCGCAGGACAACGCCGACAAAAATAAGCCCATGACCTCAGCTATGGACACCATACGCAATTTCAGCATTATTGCCCACATCGACCACGGGAAATCAACCCTTTCGGACCGGTTGATTCAGACCACGGACATCATTTCCGACCGGGATTTCAAGGACCAGATCCTGGATACCATGGATATCGAACGGGAACGCGGCATCACGATCAAGAGCCAGACCGTGTGCCTCCCCTACCAGGCCGATAACGGACGCCGTTATTTCCTGAACCTCATCGACACCCCGGGCCACGTGGATTTCACCTATGAAGTCTCCCGCGCCCTGGCGTCCTGCGAAGGCGCCCTGCTGCTGATCGACGCCAGCCAGGGGGTCGAGGCGCAGACCCTGGCCAACCTGTATCTGGCCATGGAGCACGACCTGGAAATCATCCCGGTGATCAACAAGATCGACCTGCCCTCGGCGGATGTGGAGCGCGTCAAATCTCAGATCGAGGAGGACCTGGGGCTGGACCCGGACAGCGCCATCCTGACATCGGCCAAAGATGGCATCGGGATCGAGGCGGTGCTGGAAGGCGTCGTCCAAAAGCTGATGCCGCCGGAAGGCGACGCCGAAGCCCCCCTGCAGGCATTGATTTTCGACTCCCATTACGATGCCTACCGGGGCACGATTGTCCATTTCCGGGTGTTCCAGGGGCGAATCAAAGCCGGTGATACAATCCAGTTCATGTCCAACAAGGCCACCTACAAGGTCGAAGAGGTGGGGGTTTTCCAGATCGTGCGCAAACCCCAGAAAGAACTCTCGGCGGGCGAGGTGGGCTACCTCATTGCCGGGATCAAAACGGTCAGCGACACCCGCTGCGGCGATACCATCACCCTCAAAGAGCGCCCCTGCGACAACCCCATGCCGGGTTTCAAGGAAGCCAAGCCGGTGGTCTTCTCCTCCATCTATCCCGTGGCCTCGGACGGTTATGAAGACCTGTCCGTCGGTCTGGAAAAGCTCAAACTCAACGATGCCTCCCTGATCTATGAAAAGGACTCCTCCGCGGCCCTGGGATTCGGATTCCGCTGCGGGTTTTTGGGTCTGCTGCATCTGGAGGTGGTCCAGGAACGGCTGGAGCGGGAGTTCGATCTCTCCCTGATCCTCACCGCCCCCTCGGTGAGCTACGAACTGATCATGAACGACGGCAGCACCCAGATCATCGACAACCCCGCCCTCTATCCCGATCCGACCCTGATCGAACATGCCCGGGAGCCTTTTATCCGGGCCTCCATCATGGTGCCGGACCGCTACATGGGGGCCGTGATGAAACTCTGCCTCGATCGCCGGGGCATCAATAAAAACTACCAGTACCTGACCAGCAACCGCCTGGAAATGATTTTCGAGCTGCCCCTGGCGGAAGTCATCTATGATTTCTATGACAAGCTCAAGTCGGTCACCCAGGGCTATGGCTCTTTCGACTATGACCTGCTGGAATACCGGGATACCGATCTTGTCAAAGTGGATATTTTGATCAACGGGGAGCGGGTGGACGCCCTCAGCCAGTTGGTGCACCGGGAGCGCTCCGTTGAGCGGGCCCGTTCGGCCTGTGAAAAGCTGCGGGATGAAATCCCCCGCCAGATGTTCAAAATCGCCATCCAGGGCGCCATCGGCGGCACCATCATCTCCCGCAAAACCATCTCGGCGTTCCGCAAGGATGTGACCGCCAAATGCTACGGCGGCGACATTACCCGCAAACGCAAGTTATTGGAAAAACAGAAAAAAGGAAAAAAGCGCATGAAAATGGTCGGCCAGGTCATGATCCCCCAGTCGGCCTTCCTGTCGGTTCTCAAAACCGACACCGATTAAAGCCTTATGACGCATGTCCGCCTGATATGATCGCAGAATGAATGGGCAATACTTAAGAAGTGTCCGCCCAGAAATGGTAGATTTTGGTTCCTGGCCCCGCCGCAAAGCGCGGGATTTCACGCCTGATCTTTAAGATCAAATGGTGTTCAACAGAGCGCAGCCGACTGGCGCCGGACGGCTAGGCCGTGGGAGCGACAGCGATGCGCAGCCCGGCTAAGCCGAGGACCGACAGGAGGCGAGAACGCCTCCAGGGGCCAAAAGATGCTATTTCTGGACGGACACTAGGGAGACGATATGGGCCGTACCATTGTCGAAAAAATTTTTGACCGCCACCGCATCGACACACCCGGCGGGGATATGCATGTCATCCGTCTGGATGTCGTGGCCTGTCATGAGATCACCACCCCCATCGCCATCAACGATCTTGTGGCCCGGGGCAAAGACCGCGTGTTCGATCCCGACCGCATCAAGGCGGTCATCGACCACGTCACCCCGGCCAAGGATTCCAAGACCGCCACCCAGGGCAAAATCCTGCGGGATTGGGCCCGCCGTCACAACATCCGCGATTTTTTCGACATCGGGCACAACGGGGTCTGCCATGCCCTGTTTCCGGAAAAAGGGTTTATCCGGCCAGGCTATACCGCCATCATGGGCGACTCCCACACCTGCACTTACGGCGCCTTCGGGGCCTTTGCCGCCGGTGTGGGCACCACCGACCTGGAAGTGGGCATTCTTAAAGGCGTTTGCGCTTTCCGCACCCCCGAAACCCTGCGCATCGACATCGCGGGCGACCTGGCCCCCGGGGTCTATGCCAAGGACGTCATCCTGTCGGTCATCGCGCGGATCGGGGTCAACGGGGCCACCAACAAAGTCATCGAATTCGGCGGGCCGGTGGTAGCGGCCATGTCCATGGAAGAGCGCATGACCCTCTGCAACATGGCCATCGAAGCGGGCGGCACCTGCGGCATCTGTGCTCCGGATGCCATCACGGTGGATTATCTGTGGGAATTCATCCAGAACGACTACCCGGACAAAGCCGCCGCCCGGGCGGCCTTTGCCGAATATGGGCCGGACAATGACGCGCACTATGCCGACGTCATCCATCACGATGTCAGCGGGCTGGAACCCCTGACAACCTTCGGCCACAAACCCGACCAGGTCAAACCGGTGCGGGAAATGACGCACCAGAAAGTCGACCAGGTCTACATCGGTTCCTGCACCAACGGACGGATCGAAGACCTGCGGGTGGCCGCGGCCGTGCTCAAAGAGCGCACGATCGCCCCCGCCGTACGCGGCATCGTATCGCCGGCCACCCCGAAAATCTACCGCCAGGCACTCCAGGAGGGGCTCATCGAAATCTTCATGCGGGCCGGTTTCTGTGTGACCAACCCCACCTGCGGCGCCTGTCTCGGCATGAGCAACGGCGTGCTGGCCGAGGGCGAAGTCTGTGCCGCCACCACCAATCGCAATTTCAACGGACGCATGGGCATCGGCGGCATGGTCCATCTCGTCAGCCCGGCCACGGCCGCGGCCAGTGCCATTGCCGGGCATCTGGCCCCTTCCAACCGCCAACCGGAACAGGGAGCTTAAACGATGAAAACCTTCAGCGGCAATGTCCTGTTTCTGGACCGTTCCGATATCAATACCGACGAAATCATTCCGGCCAAATACCTGACCGAAATCACCAAGAAGGCCTTGGGTCCGCACCTGCTGGAGGATCTGTGCCTGGAGGGCTTCACCCCGGGCAAAAGCACCCGGGACAAGCAGGTGGTGGTCTCCCGCAGCAATTTCGGCTGCGGATCCTCCCGTGAACATGCCCCCTGGGCCTTCGAGGTCAACGGTATCCACGTGGTCATTGCCGAAAGCTTTGCCCGCATCTTCCGCCAGAACATGTTCAACGGCGGCATGCTGGCCGTGGAACTGCTGCCGGATACGATTGCCGATCTTTTCAACCGCTTTGCCGGCCGGAGGACCCGCCTCGAAACGGATTTTGCCCGGAGCATTTTCACCTTCACGGCCGATGACGAGGTCCTGACCGTGCCCTTCGAATTGTCCGATTTCGATCGGGCCCTGGTGGAGGCCGGCGGGTGGGTGGAATACGCAGACGCGAATTATTGACCGATCAGGGCAGGCTTTCCCGCATCGCGGCACAGAATCTATTGTGCCGAAAAAATTCATGCAATATTCGGGATAGCCCTCCACGTTCTTCCGGTGCCTTGGGCAAAGGTCGCCCGAAATAGCCCGGTGTCGAAAGCCGTTCCGGATGAAAAGGGGAATGTTGCCGACATGAATCGCCGGAGGTGGGCGTTTTAAGGAAGGCATGACGTCGAAACGGAAAATCCGGCGCGTTGGGTTTCGATGCAACAATCCTGGTCCGGAAGGACAGGATTTTAGCTCGCTGCCCCCCGAGGGGGATTCAGCGGGTCATATCCCAGATGTAACGCCGTTCGCGCCAACTGCGCCGCTCTTTGCCGCCCTTTAGAAAATAGGCCCGCGTAAAGGTTTTGCGCCGATCTACGTAGGATCTGCGATCCTTGCTGCTGCGGACCGGCGCCCTTTTGATTTCCAGTCGAAACACCTGTCTATCCATCGCTCATCCCCCCCAACAAACAATGGTAGCCAGAACCCCGGCCATCATTTCGAAAAAATTGACAGCCGCAGCGATACGCGTCATTTCAATAACTTGTAATGGAGGCGGTGTTTCAGGAAGTCGGAGAAGTCGGAGAAGCCGCAAAGGCGCAATTTCCGCCGGGCACGCCTTGAATCCAAAACGATTCGGATATTCGGATCAATGCCTCGTTGGTATCTATGCACATCACTCGATGCATTTTGCAAGCATAATCTGCATTCGGTTACTTTTCTTGCGCGGGCCAGAAAAGATAACCTTTACACCACTTCGAATGTCAGCCGGACCGCCCCCTTGAGGGTATTGGCGACGATACAGCTCCGTTCGGCAATGGTCACCAGTTTTTCCATTTCGGCTTTTTCACCATAAGATCCCGAAATGGAGAGGTTTACCGTCGTAAATCGCGGCGGCGCATCGGCCAGCGTCGCCGTCAGGGAAATCGCCACATCGTCGATCGCGGCCCGGCGTGCCTTGATCGCCGCCAGCAGGTTGCTCATGAAGCAGCCCCCCAGTCCCATGAGGAGCATCTCGCCTCCCATGGGCCCACGGTCCGCCCCCCCTTTGGCTTCGGGCCGGTCGCTCAGGGTTTTGTGCTGGCGGGCCGTGCACGACGAGGTGCTGTCTCCAATCTGTTTTACCTGGGCATGAACTTCTTGTGCCATAACGACGCCTCCTGTCATTGATTTGGTATGAACGCAGCGCGTCCCATACGTTTCGCCAAACCTGGCAACGATAGCCCCTGAGTGCAAGTTTCGGGAACGTTGGCGCTCCGGTATCGGTTAGTGTTGATCCGACACCTTGCGGTAAACATACGGGAATTCAGCGGTCACGGGCTCCATAAAATGGAAATCAGCGGGCAATCTTTCCCGGTAGCCGACAACGAACAGACCGTCGGGATGAAGGCTATCGAGAACCTTTGCCAGGACAGTGGTTTGCCGGGCGGGTTTGTAGTAGGTCAAAATGTTGTTGCGCAGCATGACCAGGTGGTAGGCATGTTCCGGCAGGGGGCATTCGACCCGTCGGCAGCACCAGAGGATTTCCCGGGACAGATCGGATTTGATCTGGTAGCGGCGCCCCCTCCGCAGAGGGCGAAAATACCGGTCGATCAGGTGACCCGGCATTTCGCGCAAACTGCTGGCCGGATAAATGCCGGCACGGGCTTTGGATAGGCAGGCCGGATTGATGTCCGTGGCGGTAATCGCCACCCCAAGGTCCGTCACAGGCGCTTGCCGCAACCGCCGTTCCCGCCCGATGATGGCTAGGCTGTAAGCTTCCTCGCCGCAGGCGCACCCGGCCGCCCAGGCCCTTAAGCGGGGACCGAAACGTCGCTGCAGGTCCGGCAGCCAGGTGTCCCCCAAGGCGTCCCAGAAACGGTGATCCCGCATAAACCGACTGATGGGCACGGCCATTCGACGAAGGCACGTTTCCCGGACGTCATGGGAAACGGCGATGCGTTCCCGGTAGGCGGTCATGTCCCGGCAGCCGAGATCCCGCATGTGGCGCCGCAGGCGCTTTTTGACCCCTTTGCGGACCCGGCGATAACCTTCGAAAGCATACCCCAGGTCATCCAGAAGCTCTCTGAAATGCGCATCATCCATCGCTGGCGCCCCTTTTGGGTGGAGACAAAAGGATCCCTTGCATCCTGACCCGGCGGTGATTAATATGTCAACACTATGAAACCGACCAATGAAAAAATACCCAATCCCGCGGAAGTGGAAAAAGAGATCAGCGAATTTCTCTCCAAGCGTTTCGGCGATCATGTCAAAATCGTCACCCCCATGATGGTCACCGATCCGAACGATCAGGATCGGTCCGGGAAACGCACCCACAGCACGGCCGGCATCAACTTCGACCTCAAACCCGAGGATCTGATCGCCTACCTGGATCGCTATATCGTTCGCCAGGACAAGGCCAAGGCCGTCCTGGCCACCAAGATCTGCACCCATTTCAACCGTATCAAGCGCCAGCGCCAGGATGGCGGCGCGCCCCGGGACATGGTGGGCCGGATCAAGAACAACGTGCTCCTGATCGGTCCTACCGGTGTCGGCAAGACTTACATCGTCAAGCTGATCGCCAAACACATCGGGGTGCCTTTCGTCAAAGGCGATGCCACCAAATTCAGCGAGACCGGCTATGTCGGCGGCGACGTGGAGGATCTGGTGCGCGATCTGGTGCGCGAGGCGGGCGACGATATCGAACTGGCCCAGCACGGTATTATCTATATCGATGAAATCGACAAGATTGCCGGTTCCCGCAACACCATCGGGGCCGACGTTTCGAGGGCCGGGGTCCAGCGCGCCCTGCTGAAACCCATGGAGGAAACCGAGGTGGATCTCAAGGTTCCCCATGACCCGGTGTCCATGATCCAGGAGATCGAAAATTTCCGCAAAACCGGACAAAAGGAAAGGCGCACCGTCAATACCGCCAATATTCTGTTCATCATGAGCGGCGCCTTCAGCGAGCTGGAGGAAATTATCCGCCGCCGCGTCGCCCGCCAGGGGATCGGCTTCGGTGCCCCGCTCAAGAAAAGCGGCCCTGATCCGGCCATGGTGCAGCAGGTCAAATCCGAGGACCTCATCGCCTTCGGGTTTGAATCCGAGTTCGTGGGCCGCCTGCCGGTGCGCAGCGTACTGGAGCCCCTCGACGAAAACGACCTCTATACCATTCTGAAAAACCCCAGCAATCCCATCATCCTGGGGAAAAAGCTGGATTTTGACGCCTACGACATCGATGTAAAATTCGATGATAAGGCCCTGCGCCTGCTGGCCAGGGACGCCAGTGCCGAAAATACGGGGGCCCGGGGTCTGGTGAGCGCGGTGGAAAGGGCGCTCCTGCTTTTCGAAACCCGTCTGCCGTCCATCGGTCTGCGGCAATTTCCCGTCACCCCGGATGTGATCCGATCCCCCCAGGCCGCCCTGGATGCCATGCTGGCACCGGACGAGGAACCGCGTCTTGCGGCGGTTTTCCAACGCCTGGCGGACCAGGAAAAGCAGGCCATCAAGACCTATATCCTGGACAACAAGCGGATCCTGTCGGACCGCTACAGCCTGACCCTCACCCCGTCCCGACTCGAGGTGCTGGCCAACTTTCACGTCAACCACATTCTCGACATCGGTCAGGTGTTCCAGCAGATTAAATCCCGTTATGACGACATCAAGAAAATGGAGCTCGAGTTTTACAAAAACAACGACATCAACATCGTGCTCGAGGAAGATGCTATTGACTTCATCATGGAGCAGGTTGTAGATGGAGCGGTTGCGCTGGATGCCATTTCGAAAAAAATGCAGGACAATTTTGGGCTGGGACTGAAGCTGGTGATGGAAAAAACCGGCAAAAACCGCTTTTTCATCCATCGGGAAGCCCTGGCAAACCCTGAATCCTTTATCGGCGGCCTGATCCGAAACGGTCTTAAAACCGCGGAGTTGCCCCCACACGAAAGGTCTGAATCTGAATGATCGGTATATCCAAACTGTACTGCGGCACCGTGGAGCCGTCCGACGCGTTGCGCTACGGCCGGCATTCGGGCCAACTGCCATCCCACCTGCTGCAATTCTCGGAAGATAAAAAACCCGTTATCGTCTGGAACGTGACCCGCAGATGCAACCTCAAATGCGTACACTGCTATGCCCAGGCCAAAAACCAGGCCTTTGACAACGAATTGACCACCGCCCAGGGTAAAACCCTGATCGATGACCTGGCGGCTTTCGGGTCGCCGGTCATGCTCTTTTCGGGGGGCGAGCCCTTGATGCGGCCCGATCTCCCCGAACTGGCCGAATACGCCGTCCGCAAAGGCATGCGCGCCGTGATTTCCACCAACGGCACCCTGATCACCCCGGAGATGGCGCGCACCCTCAAGGATATCGGGCTGTCCTATGTGGGCATCAGCCTGGACGGCATGGAAGCAATCCACGACCGCTTCCGGGCGGTCAAGGGATGTTTCCAGGACGCGCTCGAGGGCATCCGCAACACCCAGGCCGCCGGCATCAAAGTCGGGCTGCGCTTTACCATCAACAAGTTCAATGTGGATGAAATCCCGGCGGTCTTCGATCTGCTGGAGGAGATGGACATCCCCCGGGTGTGCTTCTACCACCTGGTATACGCCGGGCGGGGGTCCAAACTGGTGGAAGACGATCTCACCCATGAGGAAACCCGCCGGGTGGTGGACCTGATCATCGACCGCACCAAAGATCTGCACGATCGCGGCAAACCCAAAGAGGTCCTGACGGTGGACAACCACGCCGACGGCCCCTATCTCTACCTGCGGATGCTGAAGGAAAATCCGGAGCGCGCCAAAGAGGTCCTCGAACTGCTCAAAATGAACGAGGGCAACAATTCCGGACGGGGCATCGGCTGCGTCAGCTGGGACGGGGAAGTCTACGCCGACCAGTTCTGGCGGCACACCAGTTTCGGCAATATCAAGGATCGACCCTTCTCCGAAATCTGGACCGATCTTTCCAACCCCTTGATGAAGAAGTTGAAAGACAAGAAGCAATACGTCAAGGGACGCTGTGCCACATGCCATTGGCTGAATGTCTGCGGCGGCAATTTCCGCGTGCGGGCCGAAGCCACCACGGGTGACGTATGGGAGCCGGATCCGGCCTGCTACCTGACGGACGAGGAAATCAGCGAAACCATCTGATCGACATCCTGCGGAACCGCTCAAAGCCTGCGGGGAAAAGCCCCGGCAGGCTTTTGACAGCGGCACCGGCGCGCGTTGAATCGCACCGCCCCGTTAAACCGGATATTTCACGTGCCCGCAGGGTGAAAATTTTTCTGCGTTCCCGCTAATCGGCGCAGGTTGCCAACGGTCACCGGAAAATCATACCTCGAATAGGGTTTATGATTTCGATTTAGTTGTATAAAGTTATCGGGTAGAAAAAATGTCATGAAATATTCGGGTTAAACCACCACCACAAGGGAGCCTGCCATGTTATTCCCCGAGTATCGTCCGCGTCGCATGCGCCGCACCGAAGCCCTGCGCCGCATGATCCGCGAAACCGCTTTGTCCCCCGACGATTTCATCCTGCCCCTGTTCGCCGTGGAGGGCAAGGATGTGCGCAACCCGATCCCCTCGATGCCGGGGCATTTTCAGCAATCCATCGATCACCTCCTCACCTGTGTCCAGGACGCCGCGGACCAGAGTATCCCGGCCGTCATTCTCTTCGGCCTGCCGGATAAAAAAGACCCCCTGGGCACCCGCGCCTACGCCAAGGACGGTATCGTCCAGAAAGCCGTGCGGGCTGTCAAGGAGCGGTTCCCCGAAATGGTCGTCATCACCGACGTGTGCCTGTGCCAGTATACCGACCACGGTCACTGTGGTGTGCTGGACGGCCGGGAGATCGACAACGACGGTTCCCTGGACCTGCTGGCCCGAACGGCCCTGTCCCATGCCCAGGCCGGCGCCGACATGGTGGCGCCCTCGGATATGATGGACGGCCGGGTGGCTGAAATTCGCGCCCTGCTGGATGACAACAGCTTCAGCCAGATTCCCATCATGGCCTATTCGGCCAAGTACTGCTCGGCCTTCTACGGTCCCTTCCGTGAAGCGGCGGATTCGGCCCCCCAGTTTGGCGACCGGCGCACCTACCAGATGGATCCGGCCAATGCCCAGGAGGCCATCCGGGAGGCCACCATGGATGTGGAGGAAGGCGCCGACATCATCATGGTCAAACCGGCCCTGCCCTATCTGGATATCATCTCCCGGCTGCGGGAGGAAATCGATCTGCCGCTTGCCGCGTATAACGTGAGCGGGGAATTTTCAATGATCAAAGCCGCGGCCCAGATGGGATGGGTCGATGAAGAACGGGTCATGATGGAAAGCCTGACCGCCATCAAACGGGCGGGGGCCGACATGATCCTGACCTATTTTGCCGTGGAAGCGGCCCGTCTCCTGAATCGCTGACGGCTTTTCCGAAGAAAGGTTATGGAAGCCAACTTCACCTTGCATAGCGGTTGGCTTCTGATCGCTTTCAAAAAAAACGGTTTTTGATCCTTTAGTTGTTTGTTTCCCTTTGTCCCGCGCCGAGCATCGGCGGGGCGGACGGATTAAAGCGCGCGGACTGTTTGAGCCCGCCGTAGCCAAGGCGAAGGCGGGCGAGTTTCCGCGCGCTCCGGCCGCACCGACGACGCGCAGGGGAGTGCGAAGCACCGCGGGACACGGGCGGTTTCTTTTGATTCCTTTTCTTTTCCGGAAAAGAAAAGGAATAATTAATTAAAATACACTGAATCGGTAGGACCTATAAGGGTCCTCAAGCAGAGGTGGCGGTTTAAGTTCAAAACCGAAGTTAAAAAAAGGGTAAATTAACATGACGACACAACACCCCACCGGCCATCCCGGGGGCCATCCCCATGGAGCGCCGTCCCAAGATAAAAAAGAGGCCACCCTCAGGCTGGTGGCCTGGGAGACCACCCGGGCCTGCAACCTGGCCTGCAAACACTGCCGGGCTGCGGCCGTCAACAAACCTTACGAGGGCGAACTGGACACCCAGGCGGCTTTCCGCCTGATGGACCAGATTGCCGAAGTGGGCAAGCCCATCGTCATTCTGACCGGGGGCGAACCCCTGCTGCGGGAGGACATTTTCGATATCGCCCGCTATGGTACCGACAAGGGCCTGCGCATGGTCATGGCCCCCAACGGCACCCTGATGACCCCCGAGAACGCCCAGCGCATGGTGGATGCCGGCATTCAACGCATCAGCATCAGCCTGGACGGGGCCACGCGGGAAGAACACGACAGCTTCCGGGGCGTTGCGGGGGCCTATGACGGGGCCCTGCGCGGCATCGAATATGCCAAGTCCGTCGGGCTCGATTTTCAGATCAACACCACCATTTCCAAACTCAACCTAGACCAGATCCCCAAAATCCAGGAACTGGCCGTGGAGCTGGGGGCTGTGGCCCACCATATTTTCCTGCTGGTGCCCACCGGACGGGGCAAATACATTATCGACCAGGAAATCACTGCCCAGGAATACGAGGAAACCCTGAACTGGTTCTACGACCAGCGGGACAAAACCCCCTTGCAGCTTAAAGCCACCTGTGCCCCCCACTACTACCGCATCCTGCGCCAGCGGGCGCGGGAAGAAGGCCAGACCGTGACCTTCGAATCCCACGGTCTGGATGCCGTCACCCGCGGCTGCCTGGGCGGTACGGGTTTCTGCTTCATTTCCCATCGGGGCGTGGTGCAGCCCTGCGGCTTTTTGCAGGTGGACAGCGGCAACGTGACCGAGACCTCCTTCGCCGACATTTGGCGGGGGTCCAAGGTTTTTCTTGCACTTCGGAATTATGATGATCTAAAAGGGAAATGCGGCGCATGTGAATACAAACGCGTATGCGGCGGCTGCCGGGCCCGGGCTTACGAGGCCACCGGCGATTATATGGCGGAAGAGCCGCTGTGCAGCTACCTGCCCCCCTCTTATCAGAAATAAGTGGGCGAGGCGCCCTTCACGACACAAAGGGTTGGCAGACGGTTGCACCCCCAGCCGCCGCCCAACCCATCCCACCCACCAAACCGAGGCTGACACCATGAAAATCGTAGATCTGATGATCAAGGACCCGATCACCATTTCGGAAGGCACCACGGTCAGCGAGGCCATCGCCTGCATGAAAACCAATTCCATCCGACACCTGCCGGTGGTGGCCGACGATCAGCAGCTGCTGGGCTTCGTCACCCTGGCGGATCTCAAACAGGGTCTCATCCCTTCCATGGTCAGCGACCTGACCCTCAAGGATCTCATGATCAAAAAACCCATCACCGTCCCTGCGGACCGGGATATCGAAATCGCGGCCCAGCTGATCTACAAACACAAGATCGGCGGTCTGCCGGTGGTGGAAGACGGTAGACTGGTCGGCATCATTACGGTGACGGATCTTTTGGGGGCTTTCATCAATATGATGGGGATGCTGTCCGCCAGCTCCCGGGTGGATGTGGCCATGGAAGACAAGCCCGGCGTGCTCAAACAGGCCATCCAGGTCGTCAACGATGCCGGCGGCGACATTATCAACATTGCCATGACAGCCCAGAAACCGGGCCAGCGGATCTACTATTTCCGCCTGTCGGCCTGTGACACCAGTGGTATCCGCCAGGCCCTCGAAGGCGCCGGTTTCGAGGTCATGGATACGATGGACTGAGAAACGTCGATCCTGCAGCCAACGGCTACGATCACGCGCCGTAATACTCCCGATACCAGGCGATGAAACGACCGATGCCCTCTTCGATGGGTGTGCTCGGCTGAAAACCGGCATCGCGGATCAGGTCGTCGATGTCGGCATAAGTGGCCGGCACGTCGCCCTGCTGCAGCGGCAGCATCTCCTTGCGGGCTTCCTGTCCGAGCGCCTTTTCGATCGCCCCGATAAAATCCATCAACTGGACCGGATTGTTGTTTCCGATATTGTAAATCCGGTAGGGCGCGTAGGACGTCCCGGGGTCCGGGCGGTCCCCCCGCCAGTCGGTGTTGGGCGCAGCCGGCTGGGCCATGACCCGCACCACACCTTCCACGATGTCGTCGATGTAAGTGAAATCCCGCTGCATCTTGCCATGATTGAAAACCTGGATCGGGCGATCCTCCAGTATGGCTTTGGTGAAAAGAAAAAGCGCCATGTCCGGCCGCCCCCAGGGTCCGTAAACCGTAAAAAACCGCAGTCCCGTGCAGGGCAGGCCATAGAGATGACTGTAGGTGTGGGCCATGAGCTCGTTGGCCTTTTTGGACGCCGCGTAAAGGGATACCGGATGGTCCACGTTGTCATGCACGGAAAAGGGCATATTGGTATTGGCCCCGTAGACCGAACTGGAGGAAGCGAACACCAGGTGCCCGCAGTCAAAATGCCGGCAGCACTCCAGGAGGTTGACGAACCCCACGATGTTGGAATCCACGTAGGCATGGGGGTTTTCCAGCGAGTAGCGCACCCCGGCCTGGGCCGCCAGGTTGACGACCACGTCGAATCGCTGCGCGCGGAAAAGGGCCTCCAGAGGTTCGCGATCGGCCAGGTTCAGGTGGGCAAAGGTAAATCCGTCTTCGGCTTCCAGCTGTTTGAGCCGGTCGCGCTTGAGATTGACGTCGTAATAGTCATTCAGGCTGTCCAGCCCCACCACCTTGACACCATTGGCCAGCAGACGGCGGGATAGGTGAAACCCGATAAAACCGGCCGCTCCCGTGACGAGGGCATTTTTAAAAGGATAAGTCATTCGTTTATTCTCCTATCGTCAGATTCTACCCGCAGACCAAGAAGCCTCCGGTAGCCCTCCCGAAGGCGGCTATGAAAAGATTGGTAGCTTTCAGCGAAGCCGGCTAGTGCCGGTTTAATCATTCATGAAAATGCCTGCCGCCCTGGTCGCGTTCGGCATTTCAATGACGATGCGAAACGTCGCCCTTTCAGCTTGACGCTTTGAGCTTGGCGCTTTTTGCATGCAAGCTTGGGTGTTCCCTTTGGCCCGCGCCGAGTATCGGCGGGGTGAGCAGATCACTGGCGCCGGTACCAGGCATAGGTCTCGGCCAGACCGTCTTCAAAGCAGACTTCCGGGGTAAACCCCAGGTCCCGGCGGGCCGCTTCGATATCGGCCACGGAATGCCGGATGTCGCCCTCCCGGGCCGCCTGGTATTCAGGGGTGAGGGTGACCCCGGCCAGTTCGGCCACGCGCTGCCACAGGCGGTTGACGGTAATGGTCGCGCCGGTGCCGATGTTGAAAGCTTTCCCCGCGACGCCGCCTGCGGTGGCGGCCCCCAGGTTGGCGGCCACCACATCCTGCACGTAGACAAAATCCCGGGTCTGTTCGCCATCCCCGTAGATCACCGGCGCAAGGCCGGCCGCCGCGCGGTCCATGAAAATGGAAATCACACCGGAATAAGCCGATGACGGATCCTGCCGGGGGCCGAAGACATTGAAATAGCGCAGGCAGGTGGTTTCCAGCCCGTAAAGCCGGGTGTAAAGCCCGGCATAATATTCCCCGGTCATCTTCTGAACGGCGTAGGGGCTCAGGGGACAAAAAGGCATCTTTTCCCGTTTGGGCAGTTCCGGATCGTCGCCGTAAACCGCACTGGAACTGGCCAGCACCACCCGTCGGCAACCCGCCTGCCGGGCGGCTTCCAGCACTTCCAGGGTGCCGGTTTCGTTGACGGTTGCAGAGACCAGGGGCTGTTCCACCGAGAGGGGCACCGATACCACCGCCGCCTGGTGAAACACCACATCCACATCCTTCATGATGTTCCCCAGAAGCGCCCCATCCCGGATGTCACCGTGGTGAAAGACGACGCCGGTTTCCGGCAGATTCTCTTTTTTCCCGGTGCTCAGGTTGTCGATCACCGTCACCCGGGCGCCCCGCCGCTGCAGGGCGTCCACCAGGTGGGACCCGATAAATCCAGCGCCTCCCGTAACCAGGGCATGCGCGATGGCTTTCGTCATGCGTGCTCCCGTGTGGTGTTCTTATCAAATGAAGGCTATCGGGTAGCATGATTCCGCCCGATACGCAACAAAACGGTATTTAACCACCATAGCGACAACGGAGTAGACATGCGAAATAGTGCGGCCGTGTTAGGACCGCATGAATCCCTCCCCCGGATTCCCGGTACGGGGAAGTCTTGACTTTCCGGTGAAGGATTTCTACTCTTTTCTGAAACGGTCGCGGGCCGGTGGCCTCATCGGCCCGCCTTAAGTATATATCCGGGCCCGGAGGACCTGGCTTTGGGTTCCCCCTGGAAGGGGGGATGCTCCAATCGCAAGAAACAATAGGCGTCAGAAGACAGAATTCAGGAGCCAGAAGGATTTTGATGTCGCTTCGCTCCGTCTTTTGAAAAAAATCGAATGCGCCGAAGGCGAAAACCTTATTCTGAATTCTGGATTCTGGCTCCTGAATTCCTATACGACGATTACGGCGGAGCCAATTATCTCTGACCTGGCCCACAGGACCAGGTTTTCTGGACCGAATAAAGGATAAACCACGATCATGGAATGGCACATCACCCTTAAGCTCTTTGCAACCCTGCGCGCCTATATACCGGCGGACGCCGAGCAATATGCCATCGCGCCCGGAACCACCGTGGCCGATATCGTCCGGGATCTGGACATTCCCGTCAAAGATGCCAAGTTGATCTTTATCAACAACATCCGCAGAGAACTCGAGACGCCTTTGCAGGACGGCGACCGGCTGGGCATCTTTCCCCCGGTGGGTGGCGGCTGATGGAAAATCCGGACCTCAGCGCGCAATTGGCTCAAGCGGCCAGGGATGCCCGGCGACCGGACGGCACGGGCTATCGCAGCCTGTCTTCAGCGTCCGTGGACCGCCTCGCCCTCCGCTTTGACCTGAGCCATAACCAAATCGAGCAAGCCGGCCTCGCGATCGGGATCCTTCCGGAACGCTACGCCCGCAACATGACCAGCCTGAACCTGCAGGATCAGCAACGCCTGCTCGGCAGCACGGCCTGCATCGTGGGGGTGGGGGGACTCGGCGGCAGCGTGGCCGAAACACTGGCCCGCATCGGTGTGGGGCATCTGCGCCTGGTGGATGGGGATCATTTCGAAGACAGCAACCTCAATCGCCAGCGATTCGCCCGGGCGGCAACAATCGGCAAGCCCAAGGTGGATGCTGCCCGGGAAAGCATCGCCGCCATCAATCCGGCCGTCGAAATCACGACATGGGCTGAAAATCTTTCAACGGCCAACGGCGAAAGCATTGTCGCCGGGGCGGATATCGCCATCGACTGCCTGGATACCTTGTCGGCCCGGCAGGCCCTGCAAACGGTCTGCCGCCGTCGGGCCATTCCCATGGTGTCCGCCGCCGTGGCCGGCGTGAGCGGCCAGCTTACCGTTATTTACCCGGAAGACGAAGGGCTCGCGGCCCTGTACGGCGACCTGGCCTCCGCCCCTGACCGGGGCGCCGAAAAGACTCTGGGCAACCTGCCCTTTACCGTCAATCTGCTGGCCAGCCTGGAGTGCAGCGAGGCGGTGAAAGTACTTCTGGGCCGCCGGGAGACCCTGCGCGGACGCTTACTGATCTTCGATCTGACCGATCTGTCCTTTGATATGATTCAGCTGGCGGCATCCTAAGTAGTGTCCATCCATAAACGGCATCTTTTGGCCCCGAGCGGCGTTTTCGCTTTTTTGAAATTCTCGCAATAGGCCACTATTCCTGCGGTCAACCTTCGGCGGACCAGCGAGGCGTGCTCCAGCTGCACCGACGACGCGCAGGGAAGGCCCGTGGGGGCCGCGGGGCACGGGCGGTTGAAGCCTGACACGCCGTTTTCATGTAAGGCGTGATTGATTCCTTTTCTGATGAAACCGTAAAAAGTCGAATTCCCCGTTTAGACGTCATTCCGGCGAAAGCCGGAATCTTTTGATATCAGAAAGTTAGAGATTCCGGATCAAGTCCGGAATGACAGATAAAAGACTTTCTACGAGACCATCTTTTCTTTTCCGGACAAAAAGGAATAAAGAAATCAATCTTCCCGGATCGGTCAAACCTCTCCGGTTCATCCACCGGCCGCCAGGCGCGCCGCTCCGATGGCACCGTTCACCTGGGCATGGGCCGACACCTGCACCGGGAGCCCCAGTTTATCCTCCAGGGCCTTGACCACCCCGATGTTGTGGGCCACCCCGCCGGTCATCATCACCGGCGCCTGGAGCTTCAAGCGGTTGGCCATGGCCACCACCCGCGCCCCGATGGACGCGTGAATGCCGGCGATGATATTGGTCCGGCGCGCCCCCTTGGCGATCAGGGAAATCACTTCCGATTCGGCAAAAACCGTGCAAAGGCTGCTGATCTTGGCCGGCTCGTCCGCCTGGAGGGACATCTCCCCGAAGGCATCGAGATCCACTTCCAGGGCCCGGGCCATAACCTCCAGAAACCGTCCGGTGCCGGCAGCGCACTTGTCGTTCATGGCAAAATCCGTCACCCGGCCGTTGGGGCCCAGGGCGATGGCCTTGCTGTCCTGACCGCCGATATCGATCACCGCGCGCACCTCCGGATCCTGGAAATGGGCCCCGGCCGCATGACAGGTAATCTCCGTCACGGCCTGGTCGGCAAAATCAACACTGTTGCGCCCGTAGCCGGTCGCCACGATCCGCCCAACGGCATCGCGATCGATGGCCAATTCTTTCAAAAGCCCTTCGAATACGGCCATACCCGCCTGCCGGGCATTGTAGCCCGTCAAGATCACTTTGGAACCAAGAAGCTTATCCTTGGCGATGGCCGCCGCCTTGGCGCTGATGGAGCCGATGTCGATACCGATGGTCACCATTATTCAATTATCCTTTTCCCGAAAGATTTTGCCGAACCCTATCGCTGCCCGCTGCCGTCACCCCTGGGGCACGGATTCCTTTTCCACCGGCAGCAGCGGTTTGTATAGAAAAATCGCCAGCACCCCGGCCAGATACATAATCAGTCCGAACAATCCCGAGGTAACGAACATGGAACTGTAGAAGTCCCCCATGGTATCTTGGATCAGCAGGGCGATCGTCATGGCCAGGGCGCTGTTGCGCAGACCGGTTTCCAGAGATATGGCCCGGGTCTGGTAGTTGTTGATCCCAACCATTTTGGAGAACACGATGCCGAAAATCATACCCATCGAGGTCAGGGCGAATACCGAGGTGTAGAATTTGACGCCGTAGCGGGCCGTATCCTTGAAGACATGGATATTGCTCAGGACACCGGCAATGATCAGCGCGAGCAGGGCGATAATGCCCAGGGCCGAAAAAAACGGTGTGGACTTCATGGCGAAAAGGGGCCACTTCCCCCGCACCGACATGCCCACGGTCAATGGAATGATGACCAGAACCATGATGGTCTGAATCACGGTTTTCACCGGAATGTCGACATCCGGCATATTGGCGCAATAAAGGGCCAGCAACAGGGGCGTGAAAATAATGGAAAGCACCGTGGAAAACGATGTCAGGGAAATGGAGAGCGCCAGATCCCCCTTGGCGTAGTAGGTCATGAGGTTGGAGGTGACCCCGCCCGGAATGGCGGTAATCAGAATCATACCGACGAAGATAAACGGATACTGCTCATAAAAACCGAGCAGGTACCCCATGGCCATGGCCAGCAGCGGCATGAACCCGAATTGGAGAATCTCGCCCAGGATAATGCCGCGGGGCTTGGTGAACACCAGGGCAAAATCCTTGAAGGTCAAGGTCAACCCCATCCCGACCATCACAAAAAACAGCATGAGAACGATACAGATTTTAAACAGCCGGTCGAGTGCCGGTTGGACCGGCGGATCGATCAAGCGCGCAAATTGGTACGGGGCGCCGTCGACACTTCCGGAGGCAAGTTTGACCCGGAGCTGCAGTTTGTTGCCGAATTTGGCATCCAGCCCGGCATAGGGAGACCCCGCGTCGCCCTGTCGGGCGGCAGGATCGGCGGGTATCTCGAGAATGTAGACTTTGCCCGTCAATTCGCGCAGGAGATAGACCACCTGCCGGTCGCTCCGACGGCCGTCGCCGTTGGAGCGAATAATGCGAAGGTGGCCGGCAAAGGCTTTTTCTCCCGCTCCGGACCAGTCTATTGTCCGGGCGGCGGTGTTCAGTTTTTCAAACAGGGCGCTGTCCGCTTGGCCGGCCGCTTCCTGGGACAATTTGCGGTATAGCGCGGCATTGCTGTCGCCATCGGCCCGCGCCGGCATCGGCAGCATGATCGGTATTACCGCCACCAGGAAGAAAAAAGTGAAAACCGAAGGCCACCCGTTTACAACCGAATTACCGCTTCGCATGCCCAGCCCCCTTCCCGTTGTCAATTCCTGGTAATTGTCTGGTATCCGACCGCATTCGTATTGGTGAAAACTTCCCGGCCCATCGGCGGCATTAGCTTCAGCCCTTCAGGACTTCCATGAAAGCGTCGATACGGGTATCGATCTGGCTTTCCGAAAAGCTGCGGGCATCGGTCATATTGGCTTCGATGATCAAGGTGGGCAGACCGCGCTTTTCCTGGACGATGCGTGCAATGTCATACTGCCCTAATGAATAGGGTTTGCAGCTGCGGTTGGAGTGCATCACCAGGCCGTCGACCTCGTACTTGTCGATCATCTCCACCACCATCTCCGCCATCCGATCGGTGCCGATGTTGAGATAGATGCGTGAATAGCCTTCGGCCATGGATTCGAGAAAATTATTTTCATCGAGGTAGGGCAGCGATCCGCACCAGGCCGAGGTGTAGGTGTCGGCCACCAGACAGGCTTTGTGGGCCGCAAATTTGTCGGACAGCCAGCGGGTCTTGAACCAGATGGGCAGGTTGTCCCAGAGAAGCCGGTAGCGTTCCTCGGGGACGGCACTGATGCCCTCGGCCACCCGGTTTTTCATCTCCTCGAGCAGTCCGGTGTAGTAGTCGACCACCGTCTGGGTGCCCCGCAGGGTAACAATCAGGGCCAGGTGAAAAAAAGCGTCGAAGGCGCTCATGGGCGCCGGTTTGTTCATGGTGGTATCGAGCACGGCCTGCCAGAGCCGCTGGCCTTCCATGGACAGCCGCCCCACGTCCCGGAGATGATCATGGTCACACTTTTTCCCGCAGACGGTCTCCAGAAAAACAAGGTATTCATCGATCTGTCGGCGCACGTACTGCCGAGCCTCGTCCGAAAATTCGGTGTGGCAAAACGGGGTATCCAGGATGAACAGGGGCACATCGTAGTAGCGGGCCTGGACTTCATACCATTTGAGCACGGTGCCGCAGATATTGTTGCCGCAGACCAGCATATCCGGTTTGGGCAATCCGCCGATGGGACCGCCGTTGACCGTCGAGCAGGCGATGTCGGCCAGGGCGTAGGTGCACAGATCGCCGGAATAGCCCATGCCCTCAGCCTTTTCACAAAGGTCGGTGCCCATTTTGGAGGCCCCGATCATGGCCCCGTGGTTTTCAGGATAGACCGGAATCACATCCATGGCGATGAGGGGTTCCACCGGGCCGCCACTGGTGATCCAGGCCACCTTCTTGCCGGTTTCTTCGGCGGTCTTGGCCTCGATGTAATAGTGGGTCATGATGTCTTTCATCGTCTTGACCGACTTGATCTTCCGTCGTTCTTTTTCAGGATCGATCGTCTTTTCCTGATCGCTCATCTTCTTCTCCTTGCGGTATCATCCGATGGCTGTCGGCAACGCTATAAGGCCATGCAATCGGTTAAAAACAATGGTTAAAAGCACTCTCAAAATTTGGATTTTGGTTTCAGATCAAGGCGGAAGCACGATTCAAACCGGAGGAATACGCTCGTATTTCGAGGATTTGAAGCGCGCGTCCAACGCCGATATGGAACCAAAAGACTTTTTTGAGAGTGCTTTTAGAGCATTTCCATAAACGCCTCACACCGCGTCTGAAACTGGCCGTCCGAGGCGGTCTGCTCTTCCAGTTCCACCAGGAGCGTGGGAATGCCCTCGGCCGTCAGCATGTCTTTCAAATAAGGATAGTCAAAAGCGTGCGGGTCGCAAAACTTCAAATACAGGAAGATCACGCCCTGGGCTTTGGCCGCCCGCGCCCGACGGACAAGTTCTTCCCCCCGGGTTCGTATACCGGCATGCTTGGCCGGGCAGACCGCCCGTTCCATGTAGCGTCGGCCGATGGCTTCGATCAAATCGTCCTGGTCATCGATGGCCCCCAGCATCTGGCGCGATCCGGTGCACAGGTCATCGCCCACCACCGCGCCGCCGGACGCCTCGATGGGGCCATAAATGTCGGGCAGGTTGCAAACCCCGCCGGAAAGAAAAATGCGCTTGGGATCAGGACCTGAAAAGGCCTTGGCGGCCGCCGACACCCCATCGACGACTTTGGAAAGCCCCTTGAGAAAATCGTGACGATCCATCACCATGGCCGCCCGGGTAATCGCGTGAACATCGCCTCCGGCGATCACGCCGGGGCAGTCCCGCCGCAGGGTGTAGAGGGTTTCCATCTTGGCGCGGATGCGGTTGTAGGTATCGATGGCCTGGCGGATATCGTCGTCCGCAATCGTCTGCCCCAGCATCCCTCCCAGTTCGGAGCGGGCTTTGGCCATGACCGCCGTCATGTAGTCCCGCGCGCTGGCGGTGTTCAGCTTGACGGGCAGCACCACGTCCAGATGGAATCCGGTCTTGGCGTTCATACGCCAGATATCGGACAATCGCTGGATGGAATCACAGGTATGGGGAAAGACGGCCCCGTCCAGAAAATCCAACTGGTTGTCGAGGGCATCCTCCAGGGCGCCGCGCACCAGGCTGCAACTGTAGGCCTGCAGGTGGACGTCGGCCTTGGAGATGGCCCCGCTGCCCCCCACGATGCGGAACCCCAGGGCACCAGCGGCCAGGATCAATTCCTCCGGCGCATAGGAACACAGGGTCCCGATCACCTTCCCGCCGGTTCTTTCCTTCCAAGCACGCGCATAGGCTTTGGGATCGGCGGCAATATCATGAAACGGCTGCATCGCTTCCATGGTGGTACTCCTTTTTCCGAAATCACGCCCGTTGTACGGTCGCCTGTCCGGCTGGATGATGGGCATCAGGCCGGGTTTGTGTCGGTTTCCATCTTCTGTTTGGCGGCTTCCTCGGCCGCCAGTTCCGCAAAGGCCACTTTCCCCACGAGGGTCAGGGGCAGCTCCGTGCGGAACTCGATCTCCCGCGGGCAGCTCCACTTGATCAGATCCCGACGGCAAAAATCGATCAATTCCTTTTCCATGGCCGGTCCGGCCTGGCTGGAATCTTTCAGTACCACGAAGCCCTTGACCCGTTCCACCTGCTTGGCATCCGGCACGCCGATGATGCACACCTCCTGAATCGCCGGATGTTTATACAACTGCTCTTCCACCTGGGCCGGGTAGACGTTCATGCCCGACGATTTGATCATCCGTTTTTCCCGCAGGCGGAAATAGAAAAATCCGTCGTCGTCCATGGTGCCGATATCCCCGGTGTGCAGCCAGGTCTTTCCGTCCGGATGCTGCTGGAGGGTTTTGGCGGTTTCCTCGGGCTGCTCCAGATAGCCCATCATGACGGCCGGACCGCTGATGCAGATCTCGCCTTCCTCTCCGGGGGGAAGGGTCTCGGTGGTGCCGGACCGGACGATCTTGGCATCCATGTCCGGAAACGGCACCCCCACGCTCCCTTCGCGGTATTCGGTCATGGGCATGGCCATGATCGCCGTCACGGCCTCCGTAAGGCCATAGCCTTCGCGCAACTGGGTATCGCCGCCCCGCTGGCTTACAACGGCCTCGAAGCGTTCTTTGACCCGCCGCGGCAGGGTGTCGGCACCGCAAAAAGCCGCCTTGATGCAGCTCAGATCGGTTTGCTGGAAAACCTTGCTGCGATTAAGGGCTTCGTAGAGCGTCGGCACCCCGATGATGAAGTTGGGTCTCTTGGTGCGGATCAATTTGGCCACATCTTCAGGCGTGAACTGGGGCACCATAATACTTTTGGCGCCGCCCATGAAAGCGGCATTGATGCAGACGCCCAGACCGAAACCGTGAAACACGGGAAGAATCGCCAGAATGGCATCATCACCGGTCAAATCCCCCCAGGCCGAGACCTGCTTGCCCTCGCAGATAAAATTGCGGTTGGACAGCATGATCCCCTTGGGCTTGCCGGTGGTGCCGCCGCTGTAGAGAATCACGGCCAGGTCCTCGAATCCGGCACTGCCCTGCGCGGATTGCGGGTGGGTTTGGGACATCATGGCCTGCCACCAGACCACCAGGGCATCCTCCGGGACTTTGGGAATCTGGCGCCCTTTGGTCAGGTTGAACCCGAGGCGTTTAAGCCAAGGCAGGTAATCGGGAATCCGCGCCAGAACTAGCTTTTCCAGTGTCGTGCTGTTCTGTACGGCTTTGAACTTGCTGTAGAACGCGTCCAGGGTCAGGGCAAAACGGCTCTTGCTCAGGTTGAGGTAAAAGGCGATCTCGGTGGCGGTGGACAGGGGGTGAATCATGCTGGCCACCGCCCCCAGTTTGTTCACGGCGTAAAAGCAAATCACCGCCTGGGGGCAGGTGGGCATGGCAATGGTCATGCGCTCCCCCTGTTCGAGCCCCAGCGCGGACAGGGCAGCGGCACAGCGATCGATCTCCGCCAGAAATTGCCGGTAGGTGGCCGTGGTGCCGAAGAAATCATAGGCCACCGCTTCCGGGCAGCGCGCTGTCGTCTGCGCCAGCGCTTCGTACATGGTAACGTTCGGGTAATCGATTTGGTGGGGGACATCGCCGTAATAGGTAAGCCAGGGTCTGTTCGCATCCATGGGTCACGATCTCCTCAGGAAGAAATGATGGCCATGAAACCGTTCGTGGGTTTACATATCGACCACCGGTCGATCAGTCAACCTATATTTGATTTTTTAACGCACCGATGCTATGGAATTGTATCGGAAGCGATTATTTTTTGCCGGAAATGAAAGGGCACAGGGCAATCAATCACCCCATATCGGTAAAACCTCTCCGGATTATCCGCCCGAGATCGAAATCCATATCGACGGTTGCAAGGAAACCACCATGGCCCCCAAAGGCACCCTCAGCAGACTCAAACAGCAGGAGCGGGAAACCCGCAAAGACCTGATCATCGATGCCGCCAAAACAGTATTCGGCACCAAAACGTATGACAATGTCAGCATGCAGGAAATCGCCAACGCGGCCGGCATCGCCAAGTCGTCCATCTATACCTATTTCAAAAACCAGGAAGCCCTTTTTGTCGAGGCGGCTTATCGCGACACCAAAAGATTCATTAGCGAGCTTGAAACGCATCTCGAAGGCAAAGGGGATTCCGAAAAACTGGACGCCCTGATCGCCCATTTTCTGGAATACAACACCCGCAACGAAGTCTACTGGCAGATGATCACCCGTTTTTCCCTGCATGGCAAAATCGGCGGCGAATCGGCACGCAAACTGGATGTGGTGGCCCGTCGGTTCATGGATCTGCTCGAACTGGTCTTTGTCGACGTCCCGGAAGAAGCCGACAAACGCCTTCTCTCCCATTCACTTTTTGCCGCCCTGAGCGGCATCCTGATCGCTTTCCGCAAATACCCCGGGCGTTCCGAAACGGAAAGCCTGGAGCACATGCAGCGGGTGGGCCGCCTGATCCGGGATATGTTCGATGTCTACCTCGCCGAACGTGAAAACGGCGCTCCTACCGCCTAACAGGAGGCTTCGGGCAGCCCTTCAATAAAATCAAGACGGGGGTAAGATCGTTTTTCGTTCTCGAGGTTTTGTTTTTCCCTTTAGGAAAAAACACCCCGGATCAGCGGAGTCTCTCCGATGCCTCCGTCCGGGATGAAAGGCTTGGATCATCTCGAAGTACAACGATTTATAATTGGGGCGGCTTCGATAAGCCGCAAGGGAGGGCGTACCCATGAAATGGAAGACCATTGCCATTGTCATCAGCGCCCTTTTCGGTTTGGTGCTGATCGGTTTGCTGTGGTGGGCGGCAACCTACGACTACAACCGCCTGAAGCCCCTGATCGCCGATCAGACCCAAAGCCTGCTGGGGAAAAAGCTTGATATCGAAGGCGATCTTGCCATCCGGCTGCGCCTGCCTCCCACGCTGACGGCGGAAAACATCCGCCTGCAAAATGCCTCGTGGGGATCCAGGCCCGACATGCTGACGGTCAAACGGCTGGAAATCCAAATCGGTCTTTGGGCCCTCTGGAACCACGCGCTGGAAATCCTGGAATTGCGCCTGGTGGAACCGGACATCCTGATCGAGCAGGCCGCCCGAACCGGCAATTTCAACTGGGAGCCGCCGCCTCCTGCGGAATCCGCACCGACCCCGACGCCTTCCGACGCCCCCCCCACCGACAATGCCGAGTTTAAATGGTCCCTCGAAGGGCTTACCGTGGAAAAGGGCCATATTCGCTGGGTGGACCATGCGGATGGCCGTACTGAAAATTTTGATATCACCCAATTACGGCTCGAACGCCAATCCGGCCCCCTGCCGGTAAAAAGCACCTTTGAAGGCCGCTATAACGACCGCCGGTTCGCCCTGGAGGGCGCCTCGCAACTGTTCGGACACATTATCCGTAAACGCTGGCCGTGGCCGTTCGATTTTCGCCTTGAGACCGAGGGCGACACCCTGTCCCTGAAAGGAGCGATTAGCGCCAGGCCGCAGGACATGGCCCACCGGCCTGAATTGAGCCTTACCGTACAGGGCGAACGCCTGGACCTGCGCCCCTGGCTGGCGTCTTCGGGATCCAATACCCACACGGGAACGGGGTCCAAATCCCCGGCACGCATCTTTTCGAAAGCCCCCCTTCCCTTCGACGCGCTGGGCGCTTTGGACGGTCGGCTGGACCTGGACCTAACCCATCTGCTCACACCGCGATTCTCATTGAAAGATGTCAAAATGACCCTGCAACTCGACAAAGGGTTGCTAACGGTTGATCCCATCAGCGCCGTGGCCGGAGGCGGCGACGTATCCGGTAGCGTCTCCATCGATGCCCGTTCTAAAACCCCCCGGGCCAGCGCCAAATTCACCATTACCCAGATGAATGCCGCGCTCATGATGAAGGAACTCCGGCTGCGCGAAGGTCTGGAAGGCATTCTCGATGTCCGGATCGACCTTAATGCGCAGGGCCGGTCAACCGCCGATTGGGCTGCCAGCCTGGGAGGCTATACCCAATTGGTCTCCGGCAAAGGGCATATCAAAGGCCGCTTTTTCGGGATTTTCAGCAAAGGCATTACGCGTCAGCTGCTGGGCATGTTCGGTCAGGAAGCCGCCCGCCAACAAGGCACGCCGATCAACTGCCTGGTGATGCGCACGGACAGCAACGCGGGGCAGGTGGCTATTACGCATCTTGTGATCGACACCCCCCAAACCAGCATCCTGGGGGATGGCCGCATCGATCTTAAAACCGAACACCTTGATATCGGTCTCAAACCGGCCCCCAAAAGGGGCGTGATCAGCCTGGGCGGCCTGACCCGACCTTTCCGGCTCGGGGGGACCCTGGCCGAACCGGCCATGGAAGTGGATCCCACGGAGAGTGCCATCACGGTGGGTAAGCTGGTCGGGGGCGTCGCCCTCTTCGGGCCGGTGGGCATCGCGGCCGCCCTGGCAGGGATCAGTGCCGACGATGAAAACCCGTGCCTGTCCGCCATTCAAGCGGCCGAAAAAGGCGTGACCGTCGACAAGCACGACGAATCCGCTTCCGGTTCCGATGGGGCCAACCAGGAAAAAGGATTCTTCAAAAGCATGGGAGATCGATTGAAACGCCTGGGAGGCGAAAAATAGAAGCCGCGGTCTGATTACCCGCCTCAGGCGGGTCTCAGCCCGACAGCGACAGGAAGGAGTCTGAATGCAAACAGCCCGCAGGGACCACCGAAAGGCTTCCGATTGCACCCTGGCCATCGATCTTGGCACCTCCGGTCCCAAGGTTGCCCTGGTCTCCGTTAAAGGCGAAGTGCTTGCCTGTGAAATCGAAAAAACCCCGGTGGAACTACTGCCCGGCGGCGGCGCCGAACAGGCCCCGGAGGACTGGTGGCAAGCCATCTGCGGGGCCGCCCGCCGCCTGCTGGCCCGCCCCGAGATTGCCGACCGGCGCATTGCCGGGGTGTGCTGCACCACCCAGTGGTCCGGCACGGTGGCCGTCGATCGAAACGGTGATCCCCTGGGCAACGCCATCATCTGGATGGATGCCCGCGGGGCGCCCTATATCAGGCGCATCACGTCCGGGCCAGTGCGGCTGGAAGGCTTCGGGGTCGACAAACTCTGGAAGTGGATCCGGCTGACCGGCGGCATTCCCGGGGCGTCGGGTAAAGACCCCATCGCCCATATCCTGTATCTCAAGCATGAGAAACCGGATGTCTACCGGGCGACGTACAAATTCCTGGAACCCAAGGACTATCTCAATCTTCGGTTGACCGGTCGCTATGCGGCCTCCTACGACTCCATCATTCTCCACTGGGTGACTGACAACCGGCGCATCGACCGGATCGACTACCACGACGGCCTGCTAAAAATGACCGGCCTGGACCGCGATACCCTGCCCGATCTCAAACCGGCCGTGGACATTCTAGGCCCCCTGCTGCCGGAAGCAGCCGCGGATCTCGGCTTGCCCGCCGGCCTGCCGGTGGTCATGGGCACCCCCGACCTGCACTCGGCCGCCATCGGGTCGGGGGCGGTCCGGGACTACGAAGCCCACCTGTATATCGGCACCTCCTCCTGGCTGACCTGCCACGTCCCCTTTAAAAAGACCGATCTCCTGCACAATATGGCGTCCATCCCCTCCGCCATTCCCGGGCGCTATTTCATCGCCAACGAGCAGGAGACGGCCGGGGGCTGCCTGGCCTTTCTGCGGGATAAAATCCTCTTTCCCCCCAACGGTTCACCCGGTGCCGATGAAGAAGACCGCAGTTTTGCGGCCCTGGAAGCCCTGGCCCGGGAGATTCCGGCCGGCGCCCAGGGCCTGATCTTCACGCCCTGGCTGTACGGGGAGCGTACACCGGTGGAAGACCACGCCGTGCGGGGGGGCTTTCACAACATGTCCCTGGAAGCCGACCGGGGCACCCTGGTGCGGGCCGTGCTGGAGGGGGTGGCCTTCAACGCCCGCTGGCTGATGACCTATGTGGAAAAATTCATCAAACGCAAGCTGGCCCATATCCACATGGTGGGCGGCGGCGCCAATTCCGACCTCTGGTGCCAGATCTGTGCGGACATATTGAACCGCCCCATCCACCAGGTCCGGGACCCGGTGGAGGCCAACGCCCGGGGGGCCGGCATCCTGGCCGCCGTGGCCCTGGGTTACGGCCGCTTCGAAGACATCGCCGGCGGCGTTGCCATCGCCAACACCTACACCCCGGACCCCGAACACGAACATCTGTACCGGAAGATGTTCGGTGAATTTTTACAGATCTATCGCCAGAACCGCAGGATCTATGCCCGGCTGAATCGGCAGTAAAAGATCCGGGCCCGGAAGGCCTGGCTTTGGATTGCCCATGGAAGGGGCTATCCCCGGCAGTTGAAAGTTGAACTGAGAAGTCAGGCGTCTGGCGTCAGAAGTCAACCGAATGCATCGCCTTCGGCAGCACCTATTTTTGGAATCGCTGGAGCGAAGCGACTTCAACGCCATTCTGAATTCTGTCTCCTGGCTCCTGGCTTCTGGCTTCTGGCTTTTTGTCAATATCGTCAGCGACAAAACCAACAATTTGACTTTGGAGTGAAACGCTTATGCCATCCATGGACCAAGTGACCGACCTCTTGACCCGCCTGAACCCGCGTTTGGTGGCCCGACTGGAAAAGCACCTGCGCAAAATCCCGGCCGTACGGGCCAAGATCGAACAGGACACCGGGGATCTGATGCAAACCCTGGAAAAAGAATTGAAGCCCTATCGCGACGAACTGCCGCGCCTGCAGCATCTTCCGGCCGAGGGCCAGCAGCCGGAAAACGTCCTGGAAAGCATGACCGCCCTGCAAAACCGGGAGACCGACAGCTGGCGGGACGGGTTCGTCTCCGGGGCGGTCTATCACGGGGACACCACGCATATCGACTTTCTCAACCAGGTCTACGCCCTGCATTCCCAGACCAACCCCCTGCATGCCGACGTATGGCCCAGCATCAGCAAGTACGAAGCGGAGATCGTTGCCATGACGGCGGCGATGCTGGGTGGCGAGGCGTCCGGCGACGACATCTGCGGCACCCTGTCCTCCGGCGGCACCGAAAGCATCATGCTGGCCATGAAGACCTATCGGGACCAGGCCCGTGCCGAACGGGGCATCCGCCGTCCCGAAATGGTGGTGCCGGTGACGGCCCACGCCGCCTTTGACAAGGCCGCCCAGTATTTCGGCATCAAGCTGGTGCGCATCCCCGTGGATCAGAACTGCCGGGCCGATGTCCGGGCCGCCGCCAAGGCCATCACCCGCCGCACCATCGTCCTGGTGGGTTCGGCGCCGTCTTTTCCCCACGGCATGGTGGATCCCATTGCCGAGATGTCCGAACTGGCCCTGCGCCGGGGGATCGGTTTCCATACCGACGCCTGTCTGGGCGGATTCGTCCTTCCCTGGGCCGAAGACCTGGGCTATCCCGTGCCGGCCTTCGATTTCCGTCTGCCGGGTGTCACCTCCATTTCCGCCGACACCCATAAATACGGCTACGCCGCCAAGGGCACGTCGGTCATTCTCTATCGCGGCCCGGAACTCAGGCGCTACCAGTACTTCACCGTGACCGACTGGCCGGGAGGCCTCTACTTCTCGCCCTCCTTTGCCGGGAGCCGCCCGGGGGCCCTCAGCGCGGCCTGCTGGGCCGCCATGGTCACCACCGGCCAGGCCGGCTACCGGGAGGCCACCCGGCACATCCTGGAAACAGCCGACACCATCAAAGCCGGCATCCGCGCCATCCCGGAACTCTTTATCCTGGGCGATCCCCTCTGGGTCATCGCCTTTGGTTCCCGGCAGATGGATATCTACCGCATCATGGATGCCATGACCCGGCGCGGCTGGAGTCTGAACGGCCTGCACCGCCCCAGCTGCGTCCACCTGTGCGTCACCCTGCGCCACACCCAGCCGGGCGTCCGCGAACGGTTCGTGGAAGACCTGCAGGCCGCCGTCGAGGAGGTGCGCCGGGCCCCGGAAGCCGAAGGCGGCATGGCGCCGGTCTACGGCATGGCCGCCACCCTGCCCCTGCGGGGGGTGGTGAGCAACATCCTCAAGGCGTACATGGACGTCCTCTACAAAACCTGAGAATGACATTTTTTGGATAGCAGGAGTATATATCCGGGCCCGGAGGACCCGGCTTTGGGTTCCCCCTGGAAGGCGGGATGCTCCAATCGCGAGAAACAATAGGCGTCAGAAAACAGAATTCAGGAGCCAGAAGGATTTTGATGTCGCTTCGCTCCGTCTTTTGAAAAAAATCGATTGCGCCGAAGGCGAAACTTTTATTCTGACTTCTGGATTCTGACGCCTGAATTCCTATACGACGATTACGGCGGAACCAATTATCTCTGACCTGGCCCACAGGACCAGGTTTTCTGGGCCGAATAAAAAATGATGCTGCGGGTGGGAAAAGCGCGGCAACGCCAGGGCACGGCGATGGCATCCCATGGTTGATACCGAAGATAATTCGCTGTATAGCTATAGAGAACGGAAACAACCAATGAACGGAGATTGAACGTGGGATTTTTCAAATCGACCAGGGATTCGTCGCGTGATCTTGTCATCGGGAAGGAAGCCTTCCAGCAGGCCATTGCCAAGGAACGCTACCGGTCGGACCGCGGCAGCAACCAATATTCGCTCCTGATCATATCGCTGGCGATCCCAAGCGAGGAAGACGAGCGCATTGGCGAGGCCATCGCCCTGATCCGCAAGCGCATTCGGGCCATCGACGAAATCGGATGGTACGAGGAAAACCAGCTTGGCATTCTTCTGCCGTTTACTTCCATGGCCGGCGCCGACGGCTTGGCCGACGAAATCTGCGGCATCATCACCACCCACCTGGAGCCGGCGGAGTGCCTGTCCTGCGAGCTTTTCAGCTACGATTCGGAAACGGTCCCGGAAGCCGAAATGCCGTTATGGAAAAAGAATCTGAAGAAATGATCCCACCGCCCGCTGGCACGGCCGCTTCAAATTGCGGCCGTGCCACTTGACGCAGGCGGGATAGGACCAGCATTCCGCCCGTCATATCGTCTCTATTTCCAAAACCTATATTTTGACATCGCTGTTTTGCCAGTATCTCTCGCGCAGTTTCGTTTTCAAAGCCTTGCCGATCAGGGACCGGGGTACCGCCTCGATAAAGTCGACGCTCTTGGGCACCTTGAAACCCGCCAGCTTGCCACGGCAGTAATCCATGAGATCCGCCGCCCCAACCTGGGTGCCCGGAGCCGGGACCACCAGGGCCTTGACCGCCTCGCCCCATTTCTCATCGGGCACGCCGATGACGGCCACGTCGGCGACCGCCTCATGGTGCATCAGAACGTTTTCAATCTCCACCGGATAGACATTGATGCCCCCGGTGATAATCATGTCGTTTTTGCGGTCGACGATGTAAAAATTACCGTCCTCACCCAATTTGGCGATATCGCCCACCGTGCCCCACTCGTGGTCGCGATAGGCCTCGGCCGTCGCCTCGGGTTTGTTAAGGTAGCCCTCCCACATGCTGAAGCCCCGGCCGTAAAGTACGCCGGGCTCGCCCTGGGGAGCGATGCTTCCGCCCTCGTCGAATACGGCAAGTTCCAGGTCGAAGACCGGTTTGCCGACACAGCCTTCCTGCCCCAGGCCATCTTTGTAACTGAAACGGGATATAAAACCGAACTCCGATGCCCCCAGCCAGTTTGAGACCTCGGCGTTGGGGAACCGGTCGATCATTTTCTGAGCGGTGGCGCCGTGCAGGGGCGCGCCGCAAGCCGCCACGTGGCGCACACGGGATACGTCGTGGGCATCCAGGACGTCAGCGGGCACGCTCAGCATCCATTCGTACATGATCGGGACCATGAAAACCCATGTGGCCCGGTATTTCTCGATCTGCCCGAAAACCTGATCCGGCACAAACCCCGGAACGATGGCAAGGGCGCCGCCGCTCATCATGGTGGCATAGGTATACCCCATGCTGGCCGCCGCATACATGGGGGCCACGGCCAGGTAGACGTCGTCGCTGGTCAGGCCCAATTCGTGGCATACGGCATTGGCCATGTGGTAATCGCTTTTGCAGGAGCGGGCCGCGGCTTTGGGTTTGCCCGTGGTTCCCGACGTGTACATTAAGAGATGAATATCATCGGGAGCCAGCAGGGGTTCCGGTTCTTCAGCGCTGCTTTGGGCAAGAAGTTCATCGTAGGCGACCACGCCATCGGCACGGCCGTCGATCATGATGACATGCGCCAGGCCGGGAACCTGGTCGCGAATCCCGGCGATGACTTCGAGCTGTTCGGTTCCTTGAAGAATAATCGCCTTGGCGCCCGAATCGTTGAGCTGGTAGGCGACTTCCGGTCCGGTCAGGCGGACATTTCCGCCACAGGCGACCAACCCGGCCTTGTTGAGGCCCAGAATGGCTTCGGGGTATTCCATGCAATTGGGTAAAAAGATGATGGCCCTTTCGCTTTTTTTCAGCCCCAAGCCCTTGAGACCGTTGGCCAGGCGATTGCTGCGTTCCCAAAGTTCCCCCCACGTCAAACGCTGATCACCAAAGAGGACGGCCGTTTTGTCCGGATTTTTGGCCACATTCATCCGGATGGTGCTCATGGCGTCGTCAGCAAAATTTTTCCTGCCCTGCTTTCGGTTGAAATCGAATTCCATTGTTCAGCCGCCCTCCTTTTTTGAGTGATCAATTTACATGGTTTGGTTTTTCAAAAAGGCCTTGCGTTTGTCGTCTTCCACCGCGTTGGCCAACACGTCTCCACGACCAGATTTTCATATTGGACCTAGCCCGGATATTTCACGCGCTATCCGCTTTTGCCCATGGGGCAGGCGGGATACCGGCAGACATCACAATCCATGCACAGCCCACCGACAGCGAACCGGGCCAGGTCGTGCTCGGTCATCCGTTCCCCGGCCAGCAGCCGCGGCAGCACCAGGTCGAAGACGGTGGTTTTGTGGTAGAGCCCGCAGGCCGGAATCCCCACGATGGGCATGTCGCCTTTGTAGGACAATTGGAACATGGCCCCCGGCAGGACTGCCGCGCCGTAGTAGATGGCGTCGGCCCCGGCCCGGCGGATGCCGTGGCGGGTGACATCGTCCGGGTCCACCGACATGCCGCCGGTGGTGATGATGATATCCGTATCGTCGGCCGCCATCCGCCGGATGGCATCGGCAATGCGTTCGGGATCGTCGGGCAGGATGACCGTTTCCCGCAACGAGGCGCCAAAGGCGTCCAGCTTGGCCCTGACGATATTCTCGAAACGGTCCTCGATGAGCCCTTCGTAGACCTCGTTGCCCGTGATGACCAGGCGTATCTTCTTTTTGTGGTAGGCCTTGACGCTGAAGATGGGGGCCTCCTGGCGGGCCAGGTGCAACGCTTCGTCCAGCGCCTGCCGCTGGATTACCAGGGGAATGGCCCGGGTGCCGGCCACGATCTGGCCCTGGGATACGGGCATATTGTCGTGCAGGGCGGCACACATGACATCCGGTAGGAGATTGAACGCCACCAGGGCACGGGTATTGATCTTGAGCAGCCCGGTATAGGCGGCCTTAAGCTGCAGTTTGCCCTCCCGGGGCCGGCCCGAAAACGTCACGCCGGGGCCGGCCAGAACCGCCGCCATCTCTTCGACGGCATCATCCTCGTGCACCTGGTCGGGTTTCAGGTCGAGGATATAGAGGTGGCGTTTGCCCAGGCGCATCAGCCGGCAGACATCCTGATTTTCAACTTTGTGGCCCCGTCGGAAGGAGGGCCCCTTGAATTCGCCGGGTCGGATTTCGGTGATGTCGTGGGCCAGGCGGGTGCCGACGGCATCTTCAACCTTGATTTTGGTCAGGCCGCCATTCAACCGGCGGACATTGTTAGACGTGGACATGGCTGCATTCCTCCATGCGAAGATGTAAAGATCAGGCGATCGTCAGGTGTGTCCCGGGGTCCAGGGGCCGATGAAAGGTGCCATAGGCACACGGGCGGCAGAGCACCCGGTCGTTGATCAGGACTTCCTTCTTGTCCCGGACCATGGCCCCGCAAGCCTCGCAGCGGACCTTGAACCGGGAGGGCCCCGGCATATCGTGGATGGGAACGTCCACCTGGACGGGGGCAACCGTAAACAGGACATCATCCGGCATCTTGATATAGGCGGCCAACTGCTGCTGGTGATGGTCGTCGATGCCGGGGGCGTAATCCGGGGCCAGGTCCCGGGAGGTTTCGGTGGAAACGATGCGAAAAGCCTTGCCGCTTTCCAGATTCACGAAAGTGGCGGCCATGATGCCGTTGTCGATGAATTTGAGCGAACGGCGGCCCAGCTTCACACCGGTGACATAGGCGATGGCATCCGTGGCGCAGCGGTCGATCTCCACGTAGACGATCAGTTGTTTGATCTGGGGCAGTTCACGGGGGTTGTCCAGGCCGACGAGCCGGCAGCCCAGCATGGCCATGCGGACCCCCACCACCTGACCGGGGCACAGGTGGCCGTGCGCTGCGGCCGAACCTTTCAATAGGGTGTTGAAATCTTCCATGGCATTTATCCGTTAACCGCTTCAATCCGGCAGGGCACGAACCGGTGCATGGGCGTTCCCAGGCGATCCCGGTGCGTGCTTTTGGTAAGCTTGTTGACATTCAGCCCGTAAACCGTGTCGCCGTAAATCAAACCGAATCCGTGGGGAATCAGCACGGTGCCTTTGCGAATCCGGTCCGACACCTCGAGCTCGCCCTCCGCGCTCCCGGCTTCGGTGCTGACCCTGACATTCCGGCCGTCGGCAAGGCACATTGCCTCGGCATCCGCAGGATTCACGGCGACGGTGCAGGCCCGTTTGCCTTTGTTCCATTCCTGCCCGCGAATCAGGGTATTGATGTTGTACCGCGTGTGCCGGCCGGCATTCAGGATCAGGGGGAATTCATCCGGCAGTTTCAGGTCCTCGGCTTCATTCTCGGCATTCAGATTTTTAGCATCTTCTTCAAGCTCCGGGACAAAAACCTCCACCTTGCCCGACGGCGTTCGAAGGGCCTTGAAGTTTTCGGCCGGGTCGGCTTCACCGATCCAGATCCCTTCCGGGTGATCCAGCAAGGCCTGAAAAATCCGGTCGCCCTGATCCATGCCGGGCTCGAAGCCGATGCGCGCGGCGTTTTTGCGAAAAGTCTTGGGCGCCGTCATCATGACGCCCCAAAGCCCGGCCTTGGCCGCGCTGTCCCACTCCTGGCCCAGGGTTTTCGCCAGCACGAACGGCATGGCCGGCATGGATTTAGGCTCAGTGACGGCCCACTCCATGAGCTTGGCGCCAAAGGTGAATCGGTCCTGTTGGGCGGCTTGATATACTTCTTCCGGAATGTCGGGAATCAGCCCCAGCTTGTCGGCGATGAGGGTGAAGATCTGGGAGGCTTCCAGGCATTTTCCCGGTGGCGTCACAATGGGGCGCCGCAGCTGGAAAAAGACTTTGGGGAATGTCCAGGGGAAGAATGTCCCGTCCCAGGATTCGTAATAGGTCCGGCAGGGCAGCACGTAATGGGCCAGGCGGGCGGTTTCGCTCATCACGATGTCGTTGACCACCAGCAGATCCAGTTTGGCGAAGGCTTCTTCGTAGGCGGTGGTGTCCGGATAGGCGCGCAGCGGGTTGCAGGCGCTGACATGGACGGCGCGAATGCGCTCCGGGTGGTCGTTCAGGATTTCCTCCGGCATGACAGCCGGCGGGAAAGCACCGGCCGCGGCCGGCGGCATCCTGGTGATCACCGTCTTCCAGGTTTTGGCGTTGCGCTCATCGGCATGAAACCCCAACGGCATCACCATTCCCGGAATCACATTGCCGCCGCTCACACAAAAAACCCCGCAAACCGCACCGAGGATGTTCATCATATAGGAGTTCATGACACTGTTGCGGCCCATGTAAATCCCGAGATCCGGATGCATGCACCATCTCTTGGTGGTCATTAACCGGCATAATTCAACCACCTGGTCATAATCGAGTTCACAGACCGCAATGGCCGCCTTGGCGTCAAAGTCTTCAAACCAGGGCCGAATCGTATCCCAACCTTCGACATGGTCATCGATGTATTGTTTATTCTCCCATTGATTGTCGACAATGATGGCAATCATGGCTTTGATCAGCAGCGCATCGGTGCCGGGCCGGATGGGAAGATGGCTGTTGGCGATGGCCGCGGTTTCGGTTTTGCGCGGATCGATGATGACCAGCATTTTTTGCGGATTTTTCGAAAATTCCTTCAACACGATCGGAGCACGGGCCATCTGGTGGCTTTCCATCCCGTTCCAGCCCCAGCCCACCAGCATTTCCGCATGATGCTCATCCGGAATGGCAAGATTGTACTGTTTGCCCAGCATGCGGCCGAACAGCCACCAGGAGCTTGAGAACTCCTGGCCGCTGGAGCTGTAAAAATTCTGGGATTGCAGCGCCCTCAAAATCGACAGCCCGAAGGCCCCTTCGCTGTGGCCGCCCTGGGCGCTGGCCCCCATATAGGCCAGGGCACGGGGTCCGTGGGCGCCCAGGATGGATTTCATTTTGTCCGTTATCTCTTCGATGGCCTGCTCCCATGACACGGGTTCGAAGCGATCCCCCACCCGTTTCAGGGGTTCGGTAATGCGGTCTTGGGGATACTGGTGATGGATGACATTCAGGCCCTTTCGGCAGGCGTAGCCCTGGCTGCGGGCGTTGGATTTGTCCGGTCGGACTTTGACCATCCGGTTGTCTTCCACCAGAATTTCAAGACCGCAATTCTGCGCGCACAGAACGCACCCTGTTTTGTGCCATTCTCCCATTTCGCTGTCTCCTGTTATTTCCCGCTGAAAGTAATTTTACCCGGACCACCCTTCAAAAACGATGCGACGCCGCCAGGGGCACTTAGATTATTTTTGAGATACGTTCTTGTCAGGCTTCTTTTCACTCTCCTCCACAACACACAAGATCCCCTGCCCCTTCATGGCCGGACCGAAGCAGAGATTGTCGGACTTGCACCGGGCCGGCGTCGTGTCACCGGATTGCCACCGTTTGATCAAACCGGGCTCGCGGATAAAGGGCCGGCACATGGAAATATAGTCCGCCGTGCCGCTGGCGATGGTTTGCCGGGCGACATTCAGCGAGCGCATGCCGCCCACCAGGATCAGGGGTAAATCCATCGCCTTTTTGTAGGCCGCGGCCGCTTCCCTGAAATAGGCTTCTTTGTCTTCCCTGTTGATACCAACCCGGCTGGGGGAAAGCTTGCCGGACGTCAGGGTGCCTCCGGAAAGCTCGACAGCATCGAGACCGGCTTCAGCCAGCAGCGTGGCGGCGGCCACGGAGTCTTCCACCGACAGACCGTTTTCAATGCAGTCTTCGCTGTTGATTTTAATCAATACCGGGTAGGCCTTGCCGACAACGCCCCGGATGGCATTCAAGACTTCCAGATGAACCCTCGCCCGGTTTTCTATGGTACCGCCGTAGTCGTCTTCCCGCCGGTTGTAGGCCGGTGACAGAAACTGGCTGAGCAGATAGCCATGGGCGGAATGAATCTGGACCCCGTCAAAACCTGCCGCCCGGGCGCGTCCGGCCGCATCGGCAAACGCCTGAACCAGCTTATGGATATCGTCCCGGGTCAGTTCATGGCGGGGGGAATCGGAAAGGCCTTTAAAATTGGAAACCACGTGCGGGGCCTGCCCGGTCAGGGCCTTGGGGGCGAAATGGCCGGCATGGGCCAGCTGGGCCACGATCTTCCCCCCGGCCTGGTGAACCGCATCACACATCGATTTCAGGCCGGCCACCAGGCCGTCCCTGTGGAGGCCCAGTTGCCAGGGACCGGCCTGGCCTTCGGGACTGACATAGGCATGGCCGGTAATGATCAAGCCGACCCCGCCTTCGGCCAGCGCCGTCATGGTTTGGGTCAACTTCGGCGTAACCGCACCATCATCGGCGGCCAGGCCTTCCCATGTGGCGGACCGCACGAACCGGTTGGCCAGCCGCATACCGTTGATTTCCGTGGCTTCAAAAAGTCTGCTCATGGCTAATGCCCCTCCGTTCGGGTTCAAGCACGTTTTTAACGTTGGTTCTTCTCCAACCTAGCCCGAATATTTCATGAAATTTTTTCTACACAATAAATTTTATGCAAATTTTCACGGGTATCAAAGTTATTCTGGGTATGGTTTTCAGGTGACAGTTTGCCCCTTCGCTGATTTCCAGAATTATAGAAAAAGTTTCACCCTGCGGGCGCGCCCGAGATGCCCATTGACCGCGTTATCAGGCGCTTGCGGTACAGGCGTACAGCGGCGCCCCTGATGCCTTGTCAATGAACATCGCGAACGCGTGATATATCCGGTATAGCCGGAGAAAAGGGGCCATGGATTCACGGGGTCAAGGATCCCAGTGTTTATTCTCCAGGGACTGGATCAGCGCAATGATGTCGATCTTTCAACAACGCTTTGTCGGATTCTTTTGCCTTTCACGCGACCCCTTGGATCCTTGGCTCCACGGCCCCTCAAACAATCGCAATTCTTTGGGAGATGCGCCCTAAATATGGATACCCACCCGATACCCCTGGTGCACCGCATCGAAGGCCATCCCGATCTGGCCGGCATCCCCGATCACATCACAGGGGATGTCTTTCGCTTCGATCATCGCGGCCAGGTCATTGACCGAACGGGACCCGGCCGCCATAACGACGGTGTCGGCGGAGATTTCTTCGATCCCGTCCGCGGATTCCACCTTGATGCCGTCGGCTGTAATTTCCAGGGCTTTGGTCCCCACCTTCACGTCCACGCCATAGCGTTTGACATCCTGGATCATGCCCCAGCGGGTGGATTTCCCGAAGTCCTTTCCGATGGCATCGATCATTTCCAGCACCGTGACATGCTTGGTGCCCCGGGTGGCCATTTCGAAGAGCACTTCCGGTGTCTCCGCCTGGTTCACAAAAAGGAATCGCAAGGCCTCGGCCGACAGGGTCCCCTTTTCCGCCAGGAGAAGTGCGGTTTCTACCCCCACGGCGCCGCCGCCCACGATCGCGACCCGCTGGCCGGTATACACTTTGTCCGCCAGGACATCCCAGGCCTGGACCACATGGGACTGGTCCGCCCCCGGGATCGGCGGCGACAGCGGCGCCGCACCGGTGGCAACAATGACATGGTCCGGTTTTTCCTGATCGATCAGGGCCTCATCCACGTTTTGGTTCAACTTCACGCGGATATTTTTTACGTCCACCTGGGCCTTTAAATCATCGGCCAGTTCCGCAAATTCCCCCCGTCCCGGAGGCGCGGCCGCCAGGTACAACTGGCCGCCCAGGTGGTCGGAGCGTTCATACAGGGTGACATCATGGCCCCGTTCTTTAGCGGCAATGGCCGCACTCATGCCCGCGGCTCCGCCGCCGACGACCATCACCTTTTTGGGGGTTTCGGCCACCGTGCACGCACTGTCGCACTCATAGCCGGCCTTGGGGTTGCACAGGCATTCCACGTGTTTGAGTTTGAACAGGTTGTCAAAACAGCCCTGGGCACAGGCAATGCAGTGCAGGATCTCTTTTTCCCGGCCCTCCTGGGCTTTTTCCGGCAGATACGGGTCGGCAATCAGGCTACGCCCCATGGCCACCATGTCGCACATGCTGTTGGCAATCAGGTCCCGGGCCGTGGCCGGATCATTGATCCGGTGGCTGGCGATGACCGGGATGGACACCACTTCCTTGATCCCGCGCGACAGATAGGCAAAAGTCCCCCGCGGCACCGCCGCCGTGATCTGGGGCACCCGGGCCTCGTGCCATCCCACATTGATGCACAGCGCATCCACACCGGCTTCGGTTTCAAGGGCGCGGGCATACTCCCGCAGTTCGTCCCGGCCCTGGCCGCCGGACATGAAATCATTGCCGTTCATGCGGACCAGCACCGGAAAGGCATCGCCCACCTGTTTGCGAATGGCCTGCATGACCTCGATGCCGAATCGCATGCGGTTTTCGAGGGAGCCGCCGTATGCGTCGGTTCTCTGATTGGTCAGCGGCGAGAGGAATTCGCTGATCAGGTACCCGGTGCCGCTCAATACTTCAACGGCATCGAAGCCGGCTTTTTTGACCCTCAGGGCCGCCTGGGCAAAATTATCGATGATCTGATGGATTTCATCCGTTTCAAGGGCTTTGGGGGTTTCTTTGGTCATGCGGGACGCAATGGCGGAGGGGGCCACCGGCTGTTTGCCGTCCAGGAAGAAGGAAAAATTGTACCGCCCCGCATGGTTGATCTGCACGCAGGCGCGGGCGCCATTGTCCTGGATGGCCGCCGCCAGCCGTTTGAGCCCGGGAATGAAGGCGTCTTCATGGGCGCCGATGTTGGTGGTGTTGCCGGACAAATCATCCACCGTGGCATACCCGACGGTGATCATGCCCACGCCGCCCCGGGCGCGTTCGGCATAAAATTCGACGATCTGGTCCGTGACTTCGAAATCCTTGGCCATGCCCAGATGCATGGCCGGCAGATAAATCCTGTTTTTAACGTCAAGCTGGTTGATTTTGATGGATTCGAATAATGGGTCGCGCATTTGGCCTCCTTTAATGTCATTCCCATATTGAATGTTGGGCTTGGTCCGTTCCGCACCATTTTGCCGATTAGTTTACCGATTGACAATAGCGATGAAAAGAGGCACATATGACTTTAAACGGGTCATTTTAGACATTTTCGAGGCATTTTCCCCATGAAACACATCACCCTGCTGGCCTATCCCGATTGCGCCGCCTCTGGTATTTACGGGGCCATAGACGTTTTCTCCCTGGCCAACGAATGGCATAAACAGTTAAGCCCGGGCAGCGGAAAAGAGCGCGCACTTTTCGACTGGGATATCGTGTCGGTCGATGGGAGGCCTGTTGAGGGCGATGGCAAGGTAACGCTCGTGCCTCACCGCTCGATCCGGGATGTGGATGCCACCGATTTTATCCTGATTCCCGGGTTTCTTCCCCCGCTGAGGTTCATCGGCAATGTTTCCGGCAGCCTGACCCGATGGCTTCGCCGCCACCATGACAACAATGCCATGGTGGGCACCATCTGCACGGGAACCTTTTTATTGGCGGAAACTGGCCTTCTCGATGGAAAAACCGCGACAACCAACTTGAAGTTTTCGCGCTATTTCCAACGGCTGTATCCCGCCATCAACCTGAAGGCCGAACGCGTCCTGACGGAAGACCGGGGGGTCATCTGTTCCGGCGCCACGACAGCCTTTCTGGATCTTTGTCTTTATCTGATCGAAAAATTTGGCTACGAGGAGCTGGCGGCCATTTGCAGCAAAGCCCTCCTCATGGAACCCCGCAAGAGTCAATCCCCTTACTTTATTTTTGATTTTCAGCGCGACCACCGCGACAGCTCGGTAAAAGAAGCCCAATGCTACATGGAAGAGAAGTTTGCCGATGCCATCTCCGTGGAAGCCCTGGCCTCCGACCACGGCATCAGCCCGCGCCATTTTGTACGGCGTTTCAAAAATGCAACGGGCGATTCGCCGCTGCAGTATCTTCAGCGCATCCGGATCGAAGCCGCCAAACAGAAACTGGAAAAAACCGGGCAGTCCATCAACGAAATCACCCAGGACATCGGCTATGAAGACCCGAATTCATTCCGCAAACTGTTCAAAAAAAATACCGGCCTCTCGCCGGGCGAATATCGAAACCGCTTTTCCCGCCACTTGAGGCCGTTGCCGCATGCGGCGAAGTCCGAGACGAGAGCGGCTTCCTCCTGACAGCAGCTGTTGTTGAATGGCATCCGATCTACGCTATCAAAACCACACGCGCTATCCCGCACACTCAGAATGAATCCACCGGGTTTTTAGGTGTTACATAGCCATGGTACGCCATCATTAACTTATCCCAACCGGTTTCCTTGGCGAATTTTGACTTGGAATATGTTTCAAATAACGCTTTTTTCCTGACCGGCGAAACCTTGGATAGATCTTTGAAAAAAAGAATCGAAAGCCCGGATGCCTGTTCGATGTAAACATTGCTAAAACTTTGGATCACAATGGATGTAGGTCTATCAACTGCTTTGTTCAGGTTATCCTCTAAAATACGTAAAAAATCTTCGATATCATAGTGCGCCAAAATACGGTTTCTGCCTATCGGTTGAAAGCGGCTGGCGTTTTCCAGCGTATTGCCGATAGCCGCCAAATAGTGATTTCTGGTTTCCGGGTCCGTCATACCCTTCAAGAGTTCATCGGCTAATTTTTTAAAAGCCGTAATATCCAATGTGTCCAGATCCAACGCTGATATCGTGGCTTTGTAGTACAATGCGTCTTTTCTGCTGACAACGTCCATGAAGCTGGTCACCACATTTTTTCCTATCGCGATGGAATTCGAATGGGGTTTCAATTCCATTATCAAGTCAATGTAATCGATTCCTGGTCGGGACGCATAAGTCTTTCCATCGTTGATTTCAAACGAATAGTACATCAGATCCTGCGAAGCGACGAGGACGGATACCAGATCCTTAAATTCATATGCGACCTCGACGGAAGCCATGTTGCAGCTACCAAAAATTATTGCATCGAGAGGCTTATCCAGTCTTTTGTGCAAAACCCCGCTGATAATTAGAGGGTCCTGGGGGCTATTATAGCCCGGTTTTAAACCTCCCGGACTGACAATTCCGTATCCATGCGACTTTATAATCAAAATATTCCGATCACCGAGATATTTGGATAGAAACTCGTCCAGCACATCTGCCTCCCCCAAATCGCGTTCACCGATACTGATCGAATTGGAGGTGATTTTCGTCCTGTCGATATCAGGCCTGATATCATAGATTCTAACCGAGGCATCCCTTGTGTGTTTGTAGGTACGGTCGAACAGCACGACGACCTTCGCAAATGGGGAATCGATCTGCTCGAGTTGATTGATATTGTATTCACTGATGATTTCCAGCTCCGCATTTTCTCCATCAAAAACACCGAGTACATGCCATGGCTTTTTATACAATGGGATTTCTTCTGCTGAAATTGGCCAACATAATAACAGGAACCCCACTATTATGATGAGGGGTTGTTTCATGAATCGCTCCCAACCAATGCAGCCAAAAGGAATTAGCGTTTCCTCATTTTCCACCTAACCCGGCCCGAACACATGTTCCGGCCCTCCGTGGAACGAGGCGTGAAAATTTATAACAAGCCGAACCCTGAACCTACTCGTCTCCGAACATTTTAGATAATCATGCCATACTTGAATAACAAGTGAGATTTCTTATCCAATTGCACGCCTTCGTAAAGCCATAAGCCTGCCTAATAGCCTTAATCCCTTATTCCTTTCCAAGCCGATAATATGGAGGCACTATTTTTGATTGCGACTGAGGCGGATTCTTTGGAATTTCCACACGCCCTGGCACCAAAAATTCAAATTTGGCGTTTTTTGAATTAAGAGTGGCGCCGTGTGCTATTGTTTTGGTGACCCCTCTTCACTACTTTAGGATTCAAGAAACACATTATTGCGGGCACTAGAAGTCATCTCAAAATTAGGGTTTTCGTTCGAGATCAAGGCGTGGCCGAGAATCAGCCCGCAGGCATACTGTAGTATGTCGAGGACTTGAGACGAGGGCACAACGCCGATATAGGGCGAAAAAACTTTTTTGAGATAGCTTCTAATAAAAAATCAGTGAGGAGGAAATCAAATGGGAGAGATCAACAAAAGAGAGCCAGTAATGATTACTGGCGCAACCGGATATGTCGCGGGATGGATCGTTAAAAAACTTCTTGATGAAGGATTAACCGTCCATGCTCCCGTGCGAGATCCCGAAAATCCGGAGAAACTGAAATATCTGAACGAGATTGCCGAAAATGCACCAGGAAGGATCAAGTATTTCAAAGCCGATCTGCTTGACGAAGGGTCCTATGCAGAGGCTATGCGGGGATGTGCGCTTGTGTTCCATACGGCATCCCCTTTCAAGATCGATGTAAAGGATCCACAGAAAGAACTCATTGATCCTGCGAAGCTCGGCACCCGAAATGTACTTGAGCAGGCCAGCAAGACGCCGTCAGTCAAACGGGTGGTGGTGACCAGCAGTTGCGCCGCCATATACAGTGACAATGCAGACGTCGAATTGACTCCGAACGGCGTTTTTACCGAAGACGTCTGGAATACGACCGCATCCATAAATCACATGGCCTATTCCTACTCCAAGACCCTTGCGGAAAAGGAGGCCTGGAAGATTCACGATGCACAGTCGCAGTGGGATCTTGTTACCGTTAACCCCACCTTGGTCATCGGCCCTGGTATCAATCCTTTTGCGACTTCCGAGAGTTTCAAGCTGATCAAGCAGTTTGGGGATGGCACCATGAAATCCGGCGCGCCAAGATGGGGCTTTGGTGTAGTGGATGTTCGTGATCTGTCCGAGGCGCACTACAGGGCCGGTTTCACTCCTGAAGCCAAGGGGCGGTATATCGTGCATGCCCACAGCACGGACTTCGTGGATATGGCTGCCGCGCTCCTGCCCAAATACGGCGATGATTACCCCATCCCGCGAAAGGCTTTACCCAAATGGCTGGTGTGGCTTGTGGCGCCCATGATGGATAAAACCATGACCCGCAAAATCATTTCCCGCAACGTCAACATCCCCTGGGTCGGGGATAACAGCAGAGGGAAACGCGAGTTGGGATTGGCCTATCGCCCGCTCCAGGAATCCATGAACGACTTTTTTGGGCAGATGATTGAAAGCGGCCTCCTGAACCCGGCAAAGTGAAACCGAAACGTATTCGAGATAAAAATTGAGGGAAACCAACATGAGTAATCCTGACCAAAAAATGTCTGCGGCGGTTGTTACCGGCGGCGGCAATGGCGTAGGCAAGGCATTGTGCATGGAACTATCGGAAAGGGGGTATCGCGTCGTTGTGGCCGATATTGCTCTGGGCGAGGCGGAGGCTGTTGCACAGGCGATCGAAACCAGCGAGAGAGACGCAATTGCGGTTCGATGCGATGTGACCGATGAAAACGAGGTGAAGGCGCTCGTCGACAAAACCATTGCGACCTTCGGCATTCCAGATCTGGTTTTCAGCAACGCCGGTGCTGGATTGCCCAAGGCGGCGATTGAGGTGACCCGGAACGACCTGACCTGGCTCTTTAATCTGAACGTGTTCGGTATGTGGGACGTGGCGGCCAGGTTTGCCGAAAGAGCGATCCTGGAAGACAAGGCTACCCGTATTGTGATAACCGGTTCGGAACACAGCATCGGTGTTCCGTTTGGCGGCAGTGCCGTATATACTGCGACCAAGCATGCCACCCTGGCCATGGCGGAAGCCATGCGGGCCGAATGGAAAGAGCTGCCGGTGGATATCAGTATCCTCTGCATCGGGCTTACCCAATCGCGTTTCTGGGAAAGCGACCGCCACCGAGAGGATGTGAAAGCGGCGGCTGACCCAATGGCGGCTGCCGTTTTAGGAGCCGGCATGCCGGCCGAGACGGTTGCCAGGATCTGCCTGGATGGCGTTGAACGGGGCGATTTCTATATTTTTACCCATTCACATGTTGAAGCCTACGGTCAAAAACGGTTTAATGAAATAACCGAAGCCTTTGCCGTCTTGAACAGGACCGCACCAACTGACAGGAGCTACGATGTCGGGAAGGTCGTCGCAGACCTGATGGTGAAGAAAGAGGGCAATTAGATGGGGGGATGACGTGAAGAAGGCCACGCATTTCATCATTCAGCGGAGCTGGAAGATCTTGCTCACCGATATGAAACTCAATCCGGCCCATGTTCTGGCACTGGCAGGCCTGCCGGCCGACCTTTTTGCCCGCAAGGATGCGACGTTGAGCCCTACGGACTATTTCAACCTGTGGAATGGATTGGAACAGATTGCCGGTGCTGAAGAACTGCCCCTGATGGTCGGCCAGGCCATTTCAGTGGAAGCCTTCGATCCGCCGATATTTGCGAGTCTCTGCAGCCCCGATCTGAATACCGCCCTGCAGCGTCTGGCCAGGTATAAGCCGCTCATAGGTCCTATGACCATGGAAGTGACTATCGGCCGGACCGAAACAAGCGCTACACTGGACTGCTATGGATACACGGATCAAATCCCGAGGTCGCTGGGCGCCACCGAGCTGGTGTTTTTCACGCAACTGGCCCGTCTGGCAACCAGGGAAACTGTCGTGCCCGTGGTTTTGGAGCTTCCTCAGCTCCCCAAGAATAAGGCACCTTATGAAGCCTATTTCGGCAATCCAGTTCGCCTTGGCAAAGCCATCCGCATTAGTTTTTCGGCCCGGGACGCAGCCCGCCCCTTCCTGACCGAAGATGCCGCTATGTGGGATTTTTTTGAAGCGGGTCTGAAACAACGCTTATCTGACCTGGAAACTGAAACCACGACCAAACAACGCGTCAAGAGTGCCTTGCTGGAAATGTTGCCCAGCGGCCAAAGCACCATTGAAGAAGCTGCTAGCCGTTTGGCCATGAGCAAGCGCACCTTACAAAGGCAATTAAATCAGGAATCATCCAGCTATAAAGAAGTCCTCAATTCGACCCGACAGGAGTTGGCGCAGCATTACCTTGCCCGTTCTGCGATCTCACCGCCCGAGATTTCCTTCCTGCTGGGTTATCAGGACAGCAATTCATTTCTGCGTGCCTTTAAAAGTTGGACCGGATCAACGCCGGGCGAATATCGAAGTGAACATTTAAGTGTCGCGACATTGCATTGAGAACCTTATCTTAGTGATTTTTTCATTTAAATCAATTAATCACAGCTAAGGCATCTTGAATCATCCCCACCTAACGCATAGAAAATCTTGACAAATTTGGATATTATTTAGTACCCAAGATTAAAGTTCCTCTCATAGCTCTCGGTTCCTGCGCTTACTTCCCTTGGCGATGACCGAAATTTTCCCTGAGCCGACCTCTACCACACACCAACCGCACCTCCTTTTAAACCTCTTTTGCTATCCATTTACCCAAAATCACTTCCCGTTCATTAACGTTAACGACAGGGACAGGCTTTAAAAAAATGATGAATACAAATCATATTGTGCATTATTCGATTGTTTTAGCCATATGGCTTGCGATGGTTCTTACCAACCCGTCGGTTCAAGCTTGCACGGGATTCATGATGACCGATGGGAAGGTTGTGCTTGTCGGCAATAACGAGGACTCAAAAATACCCTTCACCAGAGTATGGTTCATACCTGCTGAAAAAAATCGGTTTGGAAGGGTCTATTTCGGTTACGATAACTGGTCCCCTCAGGGCGGCATGAACGATCAGGGCCTGTTCTTTGATTATTTCTCGGTTCCATGGTTGGGAATAAAGCAATCAGAAGAGAAACCCCGGTTTACAGGGCCATTTACCGATACAATGATGGCAGATTGTGCAACCGTCGGTGATGTACTTGAAATGTTAAGTATGTACAATCTCGACTGGAATCCAAAAGCTCAAATGTTCATCGTTGATAAAAGCGGTGACGCTGCCATAATTGAAGGAGAGACAATTGTTCGAAAACGTGACAGCTACCAGGTCGTAACCAATTTCCGAATATCAAGAATCCCAGAAGATCAATGGCCCTGTGAAGCGCCGGCATGGAGTTGTTCGCGATATAAAAGGGCAAAGAGGATGCTTTTAGATTGCGATGGACCTACAGTGCCCAATTTCCGAAAAATTTTAAAGGCCACACATCGAAGCTCATACAATATAATCGGAACAACACAGTATAGTAACATATACGATTTAACCAATGGGCTTATTTATGCATATTTTCTTCACGATTTCGACAATGAAATTGCATTTAATCTGAATGCGGAATTAAAAAAAGGATGTCATTATTATGACCTGCCTTCGTTGTTTGGTAAAGAATTGGAATATGACATTCAGGTTTATACCCATTCGTCACCCGATTTCAGCATATCCTACCCAAAACATTATAAAATTAAAAAACCAACATCCAATGAAGTATTGCGGGTAAGAAACCCTCTGGGCGATACGCCGCAAATTGCTGTTTACGTGGAAGATAAACCCGATGATATCCAGTTGAATGATATTGGGCCGCAATATTTTTACAGCAAAATCGAAGAATTCAGCACGGATGTAAAGTTGGTTTCAAGCAAGCAAACTGTTCTCAAGGATGGGACGCCAAGTGTCGAAATTTTGTTCGACATTGTGGTGGATGATATCTGGGCATTAAAAACTTTGATTTTATCAACTTATCGCAAAGATAAGCTGATTTTCGCCTCTGTCATATCATTGGCACACCCAGAAGCGCTTAGAGACTGTTTGTACAGTATGCAATTCAATTAGAAGCTATCTCAAAAATGTTTTTTCGCCCGATATCGGCGTTGTGTCCTCGTCTCAAGTCCTCGACATACTTGAGTATGCCTGCGGGCTGATTCTCGGCCACGCCTTGATCTCGAACGAAAACCCTAATTTTGAGATGGCTTCTATAAATATTCCATAGATTTTAACGCAACCCCAACTCGCAGTTAAACGAGACGGCAACAATATGCCCATAAGCAAATAAAATGAAAAGTTTTGAAACTGTCTGGAAAACGATAAATGAAAATCATATTGATCCAACCTTTAACGGATTAAATTGGCCGGATGTTTACGATCGCTATCGGCCCCAGATTTCAGCAGCCAAAAATGAAAAAGAATATTATCTAATCATTAATAAAATGTTGTTCGAGCTAAACATATCGCACCTCGGGGTCGTTCCACCCGATGATTTGGGCCAAATTGGTTCGATCCTTTCAGCCGCCGGCAGTATTGGGATCAATGTTAGAATGATTGCGGACGATGCCGTAATAACATCATTCAAATCCGGTTCCAATGCTGATCAAGCAGGTTTACGATCTGGCTATATCATTAAAAGCATCGATGGAATCGATATCGAGAAAATAACGGAGCTAAAACATATCGATGAGATAAAAGTCCAAGATATTGAAGGAAAAGGTTTCAAATTTTCAAAGATAATGACACCTCCATATAATGAACGCAATCGTAAAGGGAGTATTACCGGTGCAATTCTTGAAAAAATCTACGGACCCCCAGACACTTTGGTTGCCGTCGAATATGTGAACGAAAATGGAGACTCTCGTCTGGAAAATATTATAAGAGAAGCGCGCAATAACAAGATGGAATTTGATGATAAGTTTCCACCCTTTTTCGTTGAATTTGAATCGAACTTTTTAGAGAATAATATTGGATACGTTCGGTTCAATGCATTTATGCCGCCGGTACACAATAAGTTTAAAGATGCGGTTGAATCAATGCAGGACACAACGGGGCTGATTATTGACATACGAGGAAATCACGGGGGATTCTTAAATGTCCGCAAAGCGATGGCCGAGACCTTGGTAAATGATCGAGTTCTGTTTTGGCGTTATCAGGGACGAGACAAACTCACGGAAGTTTATCTTGAGCCCAATGATTGTGTTTATGAAGGGCCTGTCATTGTTTTGGTTGATCATTTGAGTGTTTCCTCGGCTGAAGAGTTTTCCGGAGGTCTGAAAGCGATCAAACGAGCGACTATTGTTGGGGAGCGGACGCCAGGAGTTGTCGTTACAGCTAATGTTGAAAAATTACCCAATGGGGCAACTTTTTTGTATCCCAGCGCCTGGACAATTACAGCTGACCGGACTGTCCTTGAAGGGCATGGCGTCATACCGGATATTGAGATCTTCTTAGATCGGAGCGAATTGTTACAGGGAAAAGATTCGCAGCTTGAGGCGGCTGTTAGATTTCTTAAAAACAGATAACTATCGATTCAGCCTAACCCAGCAAGTTGGGATTGGGTGGCTGAATTTGGTCCTTTTAATCGATGGTTTTTTAAAACACTACATAATTTTGATGCCTATACGTTAAACTATGCCTTGGGCTGGAATACGAGAAAGGAAAGTGATGGTAATTACCTAATATGGCACCATGGACAAGGAACATCCTTTACCGCACAAGTGTATGCTGACCCGAAAACCAAAAATGCGATTTTGCTTGTGACAAATGCAAAAGTTAAACACAGCCATTTACTGAAAGCGGCAAAGGCAATAAAAAAGTATTACGCATCGCATGCGAACTTGCCTATCGTAAATTTTGCTGGGGATTAAATCTTTTAAGTTTATCTTCACGGTTTTATCAATTTTGAAGAAGCATTTAAAAAAAAGAGGGAAAGCCCTATCGTCAAATATTGAGAGTTTCTCCAGATGTGATCAACGTTATCTCAGACTGGATTGTTGCAAGGTTAAACACCTAAAACATGTATTGGGGGTGGTTTATAATCTTTCAGATAGCTTCAACCTGTCTATTCTCGGTTGACCAATCACAGACTTTCATGTGGAATGATAAAATAATCCTGAGTTGAAATCGGTATTCTCTAAATAAGCACTGTATGCAAGAGTGCCTTCTCTAAGACAAAAAAATGGCCGTCCGACAGAAAGGATGTCCCATGCGAAAAGGGATTTTTGCAACGGTATTTGTCTTGATCGTGAGCTTTACGATTCTCCAAGCGTGTTCGAAAATACCCTGCTACCCTGCCTCCCATTTTAAGCCGCCCGCCAACGCCAACTACATAGCAGAGGAAATCCGCCTTAAGGCCCCGGCAGGCCACACGCTGGCCGGCACTCTGACGCTGCCTTCCGACCGCCCGCCACCCCATCCTGCGGTGGTACTGATCACAGGGTCAAGCCCCCAAAACCGTGACATGATGGGCCATTGGGCCTGGCCCGCGTCCAAGTACCGGCCATTTCGCCAAATCGCCGACGCGTTGTCGCGCAACGGCATCGCTGTGCTGCGAATGGACGATAGAGGGTATGGATGCTCGGAAGGCGGGCCGCTACTTGATGCCACCACCGTCGAGAGGGCCGACGACAATCGGGCCATGGTGGACTTCCTGCGAAACCGCTCGGACATCGATCCGGCCAGAATTGGAATCCTGGGCTTGAGTGAGGGAGGAATTATCGGACCGTTGATCGCTGCCTCGGATCCGGACATCTGTGCTCTGGTAATCATGGCCGGCTGCGCTACCAACGGCTGGAAGATTCAGGAACACCAGTACCGCTACGATATCGAACGAGACCAAAACCTTACTGATGAAGAAAAGGAAAAAGCGTTGGAGGCGAAAATGGAAAACCTCCGGATGGCGGTCCGGGAGGGAAAAACCAACCCGTGGTTTGCCTTTTTTGTGGAGTATATGCCCCTGCCGACCGCCCAAAAGGTGACCTGCCCGGCACTGATTCTCCATGGCGACAAGGACGCACACGTTCCCGTGGAGCATGCCTACCACCTGGCGCAGGCCATGCGGTCGAGCGGAAATCCGGATGTGACCGTACGGATTTTCAAGGACATCAACCATGTCTTTCTGCCGGACAAGGATGGCCGGAAGAGCGGATACCTCAAACTCCTTCGGAAAGGGGCCAAGGTACCGGATTCGGTGCTGGATACAATTACCGAATGGCTGGTAACGCGGTTATCGGCAGGTCATTAACTGCGGAATGCTACATTATCAGTGTTATTAAATGGTCCTCCGATTTAACATTTCAGCAGCACTAAATGTATCGATTGAGGCAACCAATTTCAAAGTTAAAATCAATGTCCCTCTGATCCCCATTTGATTTAATGTTGAGGCAAATAAAATGCGATGCAATCAAAATTCAATACACAAATACGGATTTCTCTCACTCGCCTTTTGTATGCTTTGTCTATTTGGGTGTAAAACTTTACTAATTCCAAAAACCGCTCCTTCTCCGATTACAAAGCATTCCGGAGATGTTGAGTTGGCCAACTTAATAGAAACTATTCGAGTGAAAGAGGGTATAGCAGGCTTGGCATCAGCGCTTATTGTGAATGGAAAAATAAATTCTGTTGCTGCTGTAGGCACAAGAGAATATGGAACCGATAATTGGATTACTGTAGAGGATAAATTTCTTATCGGCTCATGTACAAAAGCAATAACCGCAAGTTTGGCAGCGGTATTGATTGATGAAGGCGTTTTAAAATGGAATACGTCCATTCGTGAAGTATTTCCAGCCCTGGACATGCGACCTGATTATGAGAACATAACGGTAGTTCAATTACTTTCCCATAGAGCTGGGTTACCAAAAAATTATAAAAATGGAAAAACAACCTGGGAGATAGATTACGGGTTTGATAAAGAGCGCGGATCTACCCCCAAAGATCTTCGTCTACAATATTTAGAGAATACTGTTCAGGATAAACTGATGTGTCCCCCAGGTGAAAGGGTCCATTATTCCAATAGCGGGTATATTCTTGCCGGGGCGATGATGGAGAAAGCTACGGGAAGATCTATTGAGAATCTCTGGGAAGATAGAATTTTTAATCCTTTGGGCATTACTTCAGCCGGGTATGGACCGCCAGCAGTTTCAGAACCGCACAGGCAACCCCTGGGTCACTACTTGGATGAAAAATCAAATACCTTTGTTCCATACCAAGCTGATTTCCCGAACTTTTTCTCTCCAGCAGGATATATGCACGTTAATATGGAGGACTGGGCAAAATTCATTTTGATACACATGGATTCATACCCAACTAAGAAGGAACGATTGATCGAACCTGGCACCCTGGAAAGATTACATGATCCACCGGATAAGGCGAGGTGGGACATCGATATTGATCTTGGTTTAAATTATGCCATCGGATGGTTTACAAAGACGGATAAAGATGGGCATAAATTAATCTGGCATGGCGGCAGAGGATTCGACTTCAACGCCCAGGTCGTTGTGGACTTGAATGACAAGAATGCCATTTTGGTTGTCTCAACTTCAGAATTGCCAAACGTTCATCCTCAAACACAGCTTTTAAAAATTTCAAAAAAAATCAAGGAAACCTATAAAAATAGGTTTGTTCTGCCTTCAATAATCTAAGCGGAAAAAATTTCACCCTGCGGGTGCGCCCGAGATGCCCCTTGGCTGCGTTATCAGGGGCTTGCGGTAGCAGAAGTACAGCAGCGCCCCTGATGCCTTACCAATGAACAGCTCGAACACGTGAAATATCCGGGCTGAAAACGACACAATCCTCAACGCATCTGATCTGAACCATCACTCAATTGTTTAGCGTAATTTTAACGGCAAAGCCCTGGGGGTCGAGGTTGGCGGCAGAGACCGTGCCCTGGCAGGTTTCTACGCAGGTCTTCACAATGGCCAGGCCCAGGCCGACACCGCCGGAATCCCGATCCCGGGAGGCTTCGGGGCGGAAGAAGGGCTCGAAAAGCTGATCGAGCAGATGACCCGGGACACCGGGCCCGGAATCCCGGACCTCGATCTCCACATGGCTGTTTTTCCTTGCCGCCGTTATGGTGATTGTACCGGCATCCCCGGCATATTTGACGGCATTGCGCACCAGATTGGCGATGGCGCGGGTCAGCAACTCCGCAGAGGCGACCACAGAGATCAACGGATCGATTTGCACTTGAACATGATCGGCCCGTGTCGTCTCACGCTTGATGGCGGCCTGAACGACCGCAAGGAGGTTAATTGCTTCCAGCTTGACGGTATCGGATTTCAGGTCCGCCCGTGAGTAGGCGAGCAGTTCATTCACCAGGTTGGACATATGCGCAACGTCTTCCAGCACATCCCGGATACGGTCCCGATTTTCCCCCTCACTGCGTTGCTCCAGGGCACCAAGCCCGAACTGAATGCGGGCGATGGGTGATCCCAGTTCATGGGATACATCGCCCAGAAAGCGTTTCTGGCCGTTCACGAAGCCGGATAGCCGGTTCGCCATATGGTTGATCGTGTTGGCCAGGCGTCCGATTTCATCCGTTCGGGATTCATGAATGGCGACATCGAAGCGACCTAAGGCGATCTTTTCGGTCGCCTGGGTCATGCGGGCCAGCGGCCGCGTTATATGCCTGACCATCGGGATCCAAAAAAGCAGTGATATCAAAACCACGGCCACCGCTACGACAATCCAGGGAAGCGGGTCGAAAAAAAAGCCTTTTCCGGTGATGGATGCGGACACGGCAAACAGTATGGCCGGTCGTGGGGGAAGCGACGCTTTCGACGGCAATGGAATTCGAATCCCGGCCCAATAGCGGACCGGGTTCTCGGTGCGTAGCATCAGATGCCGCAGCTGATCCCACGCTTCATCCGGAAGCGGCCGTTTTCCGGTAAGCTGATCCGTCAACCGGCTTTCCGGTCCTCCTACAGGGGGGCGCTCGCCTAATCCGGGGGGGCGACCAGGATGGCCGGGCGGGCGGAACCGGTTTCCCTGCGGCGCAGGCCGCAAAACATCATCGACTTTCATGGTGATGGCAAGGGGAAGCTGACCGTCGGACGATGAAAAGTGGCTGCCATTGTCCAATACGAGCGTAAAATCGACGTTGTGGATGGCGGCATGCCGGGTGAGCACATCGGACCAACTGGATCGGTCGGCGCGGGCCAGATCGTGGGCGATCAACTGGCTGGCGGTCCGCAGGCGATCGGCGCCCTGGCGACCCAGGAGGGCATGCAGGTTGATCTGCGGCTGGACGGTGAAGAACAGCGCCAGAACCACGGCCACCAACACCATGTTCAGGAAGAACCATCCGAGGATCTTTGCCAATAGAGACGAGGTCGGCCGCATCATGGCTCATCCTCGCCCGCGATGAACATGTATCCGGCGGTGCGGATGGTTTTGATGAAACGCGGTGCGCGGGGATTGTCGTTGAGTTTGCGCCGTAACGAGGAGATGTGGACATCCACGGAGCGGTCAAAGACTTCGTAATTTCTTCCGGCGACGGCATCCAGGAGCTGGTCCCGCGATAAAACCCGTCCGGGGGCTCCGGCCAGGCAGACCAGCAGGTCGTATTCGATCGGAGTCAGGTCCAGATCCACCCCCTCCAATGTGGCCAATCGGGCATCCGGGTTGATTCCCAGATCACCGAACGCCAGACGCCGATCAGCGGTTTGGGATGCCACCCGATGGCCGGCGCGGGCATGCCGTCTGGTAACGGCACGCAGCCGCGCCAAAAGCTCGCGCGAGGAAAAGGTCTTGGGAAGATAGTCGTCGGCGCCCATTTCGAGCCCCACGATTCGGTCGGTTTCCTCTCCCCGCGCCGTAAGCATCAGAATCGGTACGTCGGATGCCTGTCGAACCCGCTTCAACACTTCCAATCCATCCATACCCGGCATCATTACATCGAGAATAACCGCCTGGTAGTCGCCGCTCAGGATCATGTCCAACCCCTGAATGCCGTTGTGGGCCGCATCCACGTCGTAGCCCATGGGATCCAGATAGTCCGCCACGAGGCGGCACAGTTTTCGGTCGTCGTCAACAATCAAAATTTTAATGTCGGAGCGCTCATCCGCCTGATGTTCCACTGGAAACTCCATCCTGCAATCAATTCTGGTGTCCCGTCTTTTAACCCCTCCCACGCCCGAGGGCAAACACCTTTACACAATCTTTACAACTTTGCCCCCGAACATCAAACAATCTTTACATTGGGCCGCTATCTTGCCTTCAACACCGGCGAGGACGTCACCGGGAAAAGCAACCTGAAAAGGAGGCACACCATGAACACCAATGTCAAAATAACGATCGTTGCCGGCATGGCGATTCTGTTGATCATGTCCTGTTTGGCGCCTGCCATGGCAGGCGCATTCCCACCGGACGGCCCCATGAGGGACAAGGCAGATGGCCGCCAAGGCCATCATCGCCCGGCCTTCGGGTTCTGGAGGAACCTGCAACTGGTCCAGGATTTGGGCCTTACGGACGAGCAGGTCAAACAGGTGCGCGAGGCGGATTTTAGTTATCGTGAAAAACAGTTGGCCCTGCAATTTCAGTTGGACGGCTTGCGTCTGCAAATGGACAAGGCCTTTTCCGCGGATACCGTCGACAATACGGCAGTTCGTCAACTGGCCGCAAAAACAGCCGAGATCAAGGGCCAGATGTTTGTCCAGGATGTGGAAGCCCGTTTGATGCTTGGCGAATTATTGAATGCCGACCAGATCGACAAACTCAAAAAACATGCAAAGTCTCGTCAACGAGGCCACCGGGGGCCGGAAGAGAAGCAGGGGGTGGCAAATCCATCCGCGGGCAAGCCCCGTGAGCAGGAAATCCCGATGGATTAAACCGAATAATAGCAACAGTTCCAGCAACTCGAACAGAACAAAAAACCGAATCAAGGAGATCTTTCAATGGGTGCTACCAAAAAAGCAATCATCATTATCACGTTCGCAGGCATGCTGACCGCCGCCAACGCATTTGGCGATGACTCCTCCTCAGGACGACAGGGGGGTCGACATCAAGGCCCGCCCCCGGAAGCCTATACCGCCTGCGAAGGCAAGAGCGCCGGGGACACGGCCGAGTTCGTCAGCCCGCACGGGGATACGGTCACCGGGACCTGTGAGGAACGAGACGGCCGCCTGGTCCTTAGACCCGATAATCCCCCGGAACGCGGAGGCGGGGGGCGGCGAAGCCAATCTGAAAATTAACCCGAATATTTCACGCGTTCGCGATGTTCATTGGACGGCATCAGGGGCGCCGCTGTACGCCTGTACCGCGAGCGCCTGATAACGCGGTCAGTGAGCATCCCGGACGCGCCCGCAGGGTGAAATTTTATCGATGATCCTGGAAATGGGCCAGGCGACACAGGCCAATGACGAGCAGGAAGAAAAATGTCGTTGACGCGCACGGTCACCTCAATGGCAGCCGGGCTATTCAAAAGGTGGCCCGCACCATCGATAATTGCCTGGAAAAACCAGCCTATGCCGTGGCCTACGCCGGGGACGAGTTCGTAGTGGTTTTGCCGGGCCTGGATCAGCACAAGGCAATGCAAAAAGCTTTCGAGATTCATTCCAGGATGAAAAATACACGATACGTTTTAGACCAAGGCATTGCGGTCCGCCTTCAGGCCAGTTTTGGGATTGCGACATTTCCCCAACATGCGACGGACCTGGAGGGTCTGATTGCTGCGGCCGATCAGGCCCTGTTCGCCATTAAAAATACCGGGAAAAATGGTGTCGGCCGTTTCCAGAACGCATAAAGCGTGCACCACCGAAACAAAGGGAAAACGATATGACGATCCATCGTTTTTTAACCTTAAGTACCTTCAGTTCAATGTTCGACGCATTGCCTTTTCCGGTTTTTATGGTGGATGAGCGGGTATGGGTTCACTATTGCAACGTAGCGGCGATCGCGTTTTTGTTTCGCCATGAGCCCCCTCTCAATGGAGAGATTCCTCATGTGCTGTGGAACGATGGACTGCTTACCGAAGGGAAAGGGGACCGTTGGCGCGCAATCTTGCAAAAAGACGCCCTTGTTGTGATGTCTGTCGAGAGTGCCATTCATGAATGTTGTACCGTAAGGCGTACCGCCCAGCTGGACATCTTCCCGGAAGAATCGCGGACCGGTTCGGAGACAATGGTCACATGTTCTCCTTTCGAAATCGGCGCACGCCGGCACGCGTTGCTGATATTCGAAAACCTGCGTCCAGGAAACGAGAGGAAAGGGCTGATCTGTATCTGCTCGGTTTGTCATGAAATTATCGATGAGCAGGATACACTGACACGGATTAAAGCCTATGCCCAAGAATATGGGGGCGTGGAATTTTCGCATGGCCTGTGCCCGAAGTGCCTAAGATCTGAAATGGCCAAAGTCGAGGCATTCCCGGTAGAAGAACAAAGATCTCGCGGCCCGCAGGTGATGACGGAGTGGCCGCAGGCCTAAATTCAGATGGTTGCGGTGGAGGTAAATAGAAGATCATGACCATTGAGCGTATTGACGGCTGCATCGGCTGCGGGACCTGCGTCAAGACCTGTCCCACGGATGTGATCCGCCAGGACCCGAAGACGGGCAAAGCCGTCATCATGTATCCGGCCGATTGCCAGATCTGCCACCTGTGCCGACTGTATTGTCCTGTGGATGCCATCACCATATCACCGGAAAAGTCCATCCCGGTCGTGGTTTCGTGGGGGTAGTAATGGACACCTGTCGTAAAAGCCCTTTTGTCAAAACATCGGTATTGGTTTTTGGCGGTCTGCCCCTGCTGCTGTGGATCCTGGGTGGTTTTCCGGAGCGTTCATTCCTGAAAGAAGCGCTTTCCGTCATTACGGTGCTGAGTTTTTTCTTCCTGATCGGAATGTTTTTCTGGTCTCGGTCCAACGCCGTGGTCGTCAAAGACCTCAAGATGCGCCGAACGATAAAAATCCATAAAGCGATCGGCTACACCTGCGTTTCCATCATGCTCTTGCACCCGCTGTTCCTGGTGTTGCCAAGATTCTTCGAAGCCGGTGTTTCGCCCGATAGCGCGTTTGTCACCATCATCACCACCGTCCATACGGGCGTGGTGCTCGGCATGCTTGCCTGGTGTCTTTTGCTGACGCTCGGCCTAACCGCATTGATGCGCAACCGGCTGCCGATGACCTACCGAACCTGGCGCCGGCTCCACGGCATTCTGGCAGCAGTGTTCCTAATAGCCGCGGCCTGGCATGCCATCGATCTCGGGCGCCATTCGAGCCTGGCCATGGCCAGCCTCATCATTCTGCTCACGGCAGCCGGCCTCCGGCTGTTTCTGAAGCATACCCTTTCAAAAAAATCACAACGACCAAGGACCGATCGATGACGGAAAACAACCCATCAACGGGTGTGTCCCGACGAAAGTTCATGGCGCTGGCCGGCGGAGCGGCCGGATTTGCCGCCATGGCCGCCATGGGGATATCGGCCAGGGATGCCGCGTGCAGCGTCAATATCCCGGAAATAGATCCGGAAAAGGTAGCAACGGCCGAAAGCGAAACCGACGTGCTGGTGGTGGGCAGCGGCATTGCAGGCCTCTTCGCCGCGGTCAAGGGCCATGATGCCGGGGCCCGGGTCCTGATGGTGTCCAAGGGGCGGCTGGGCGCATCGGGGCAAACCCCGTTTGCCAAAGGCATTTTTGCCTACGATCCTGCCAGGGAGAAATTGAGCCTGGATGAATTTGTCGACAAAGTCTCCCGTTCGGCCATGGGCACCAACAACCCGGTCTTCACCCGGCAGATGGCCGCGCACTCCCTGGCCAGGGTCAGGGAACTGGAAGCCTGGGGTTTTTTCGATTCGCCCCTCTATTTCGATGCCTTCAGCCGGCCCATCACAGAGCGCGGCATTCCGGTCATGGAACGCATCATGATCACCCATTTGATTAAAGAAAAGGGAAGGATTGCCGGTGCCGCCGGTTTCAGCATCGATGAGGCCACCGTGCACATCTTCAAGGCCAAGAGCGTGGTCCTGTGCTCCGGCGCCGGCGGGTTCAAGCCCAATGGCTTTCCCATCTGCGACCTGACCCACGACGGAACCGTCATGGCCTATAACATTGGCGCCAAGGTAACCGGCAAAGAGTGGAACGACGGGCATCCGGGGCAGACGACCAACGCGGCCGCCTGTTATGACGGATGGCATGGCATGTTCGGCAGAAAACCCGGCCGGACAGGGGTTGAAGTCCACCATGACCTGGGCGTGGAGATGAACTACCAGGCCTATATGGCGGGCAACCCGCTTGCCGGTGGTCCCCTTGGGCAAAACCGCGGAGGGCAAGTCAGCGGCGGCCCTTATCGACCGGAAGGATTTGACGACCGTGGCGGTCCGGGCGGGCCTCCGCCCGGCGGCGGACCCAAAGAGGGGGGCGCTCCTCCCGGAATGGGGGGCAACCCGGTCGGCGGCTCTTCCGCCGGCATGGCCATCCACAAATCCGAGGGCCTGGTCCCGATCAACGCTGACGGCGCCTCCACGATTCCCGGGCTGTACGCGGCGGGGGACGCCCTGGGCTCCTATATGGCCGGTGCCATCTATACCCAGATCGGATCGTCCCTGGCCGGCTCGGCCGTGCAGGGCGGCATCGCCGCCGAGGCGGCCGCCGCTTATGCCAAGGGCCAGGCTGCGCCTGAGATTCCAACCCGCAAACGCTTACAAGTTCAGGAGGAAATCCTGGCGCCCTTGAAAAGAGAACGCGGCTATGGCCCGGCCTGGGTCACCCAAACCGTCCAGGGCATCATGATTCCCAACTTCGTTCTCTACATCAAAAAAGAGCCGCTTTTGACAGCGGCCCTGGCGTATGTCGAGGAATTGAGGGATCATCACATGCCCATGCTCCGGGCCGCGGACCTGCATGAACTCCGCCTGGCCCATGAAACCGCCAACATGATCCTCAACGCCGAGATGAAGCTGCGGGCGTCGCTCATGCGCAAAGAGAGCCGCTGCAGTCATTTCCGGCTGGATTATCCCGAGATGGACACCAAAAACTGGAATGCCTGGATCAACATCTACAAAGGCAAGGACGGTAGCATGAAGCTGGAAAAGCAGGCTTTCGGAAGCTGGCCGCTATAGATACATCGTTATCGCAATGGAGCATGATATGGAATCATATCCTGGGAACATGATCGATATTATCGCCGATCACAAATCAAGTCTGAGAATTTACTGTGATGAAGAAAAAGAAGGCCGTTTCGTTATTCATCCCATCGGTGGAATCGATGCGGACACATCCCCTTTTTTGCAGAAAGAATTCGATCAGATCGCAGCGAAAGCCCCTCAACTTATCGTTTTCGACATGCAATATGTTCATTACATCAACACCTGCGGGCTGATCGTCATCCTCAACGCCTGTAGGGTGGTGAAACAGCAGGGTGCCAGGGTCGGTTTGATGAATATGCAGCCCCAAATTAAAAAAGTATTTGATATCATCAACACCCTACCGAGACAGCCGATTTTTACGGGCCGGTACGAATTGGATCTTTACCTGAATGCGATGCAAAACAAATATTCTGGCACGATAAAAACGGAGACGGAAACGGGACATCGCATTGTTTGGGCCGAGACCCTAACAGCGGGAGAGGGCCCCCCCCTGCCCTGTTGTTAAGCAACCGTATGGAAGTCCAAAAAAATGTACTGCCTTTCTAATGCGGGGGGGCAGGCGTAAGGCCCGGCGTGGGATCTCGGCCCTGCAGGGCACCATTGATACTTTTTCTTCCGGATGTTCACGTTAGAAAGGCCCACCAAGACCGGCAACGAGACCGCCTTGGTTGGGCAGCAAGCTGAAAAAATCGTCCGCCAATTTCGGATGCTTGATTTTTCCGTTGGACGAAAAAAATCATAGGAGTACGCAATATGAAAACCGGGCTTTTAAAAAAATGCCAAATGCCAGCGCTGGTGATAGCTGCGCTGTGCCTTTTCATGTCCACGGTGTGGCCGCCACTGAATTGGGCCCAGGACTTCAGGCCGAAGGGACACCCCAGACCGCTTTATCCTTCGGCGGGTGTGCGTGTTAAAGCACTGCCCGCTGGTCACCGGCCGATCCGAGTCGGCCCGCTGATCTATTTTTTTCTTGATGGGATTTTCTACCGACAGTCTTCCCAAGGGTATGCCGTGGCGGCGGCACCTGTTGGTGCTGTCGTTCCCGTATTGCCCGCTCCTGCGGTATTGATCACCATCGGAGCCATGACGTACTACACTTACGCCGATGTTTATTACCAGAAAGCACCCGACGGATATGTGGTGGTGCCCCCACCGGTCAAACCAACCCAACCGGACAAAGCTGTGGCCTGGGAAGGTGATCAAGTTCGTGTGGCCGTTCCGATTCTGAATGTCCGCTCAGGACCCGGCACCGGGCACCCAGTCATTAATAAAGTTCAACTGGGCGATATCTTAATGGTTCGGTCATCAAGTTCAAACTGGTATTACGTCAAATTGCCGGATGCCTCGCGGGGCTGGGTGATGGTAAAATTCACAACCCTGTTGGAACCCAAGGCGCGGGGTTGATGGTTTAATTCAGGATGACCGACAATCTTCCCAATATTGTGTAACCGTCTTCGGAATTGCAGCGTCTAAATAAAAGGCCCTGCATCATCACGTCAATCCTAACGAGGGCGGAAACGGACAGGAGTCGGGTTGTGTTTTGTAATGATAAGATTCTGGTGGCGACGGATGACTTGCTGTTTGTCAAACACGTTAAAGAACACTTGCAGGCGGAAGGCTTTGACATCCTTCACCGGAATACCAACAAGGATGCCCTGAACGACATCAGGGAGACACCACCGGCAATGGTCATGATCGAAAAAGAAATGCCCGGTGTTAATGGATTTCTTATCTGTCAGCAAGTCAGGCAGAATTATGACGGCCCCATTATCATGCTTACGGAAAAAACGGACGATCTTGATGAACTGCGCGCTTTCCAGATGGGAGCCGATGATGTTGTCTGCAAATCCGTTCATCTATGCCTTCTGGCAGCCCGCATCAAAGCCGTGCTCAAAAGAACGCACCCCCAAGCACCACCGGCAAGCCAAGCCATTAAAGTGCGCAGCCTTCTGGTGAACCCTGCCAAACGCGATGCCTATATTGACGACCGCCCCCTTAATCTGACCACGGTCCAGTTTGACATCCTATGGTATTTAATCACGCATTCAGGCCAAGTCGTCAGCCGGGACGATCTTCATCGAACGCTGTACAACGCCCCCCACAACGGTATCGACCGTTCCATCGATGTCTACGTTTCCCGAATTCGCCATAAAATCGAAAAGGACCCTTCCCACCCGGTTTATCTGAAGACGGTGCGCGGTGTCGGCTATCTGTTTACGGGCTCTTGACTGCCCTTAAAATTCTTCACTCCCCCCTATTGCCCCCCATTGACGGTTACATACTGTTACGTGCCTGTTACACTTTTACCATAAAGATCTGCCGCTACGGGACGAAGACTCAAATAGCCCGAACATTTCATGAAATTTTTTCTACGCATTAAATTTTATGCAAATATTCAGGGGTATCAAAGCTATTCGGAATCTAATTTTCAGGTGACACTTTGTACCCTTGGTCGATTTCCAAAAAGGCAGAAAAAATTTCACCCTGCGGGCGCGTCCGAGATGCCCATTGGCCGCGTTATCAGGAGCTTGCGGTACAGGCGTACAGCGGCGCCCCTGATGCCTTGCCAATGAACATCGCGAACACGTGAAATATCCGGGATAGGCGAATCGCCAACGGATGGAGGAATTAAAGATTCCTCCCTTTCCTACCACCAAATAACTGAAAGGAGACGTCATGATGTCAGGAGTTTCCGGAGTGGGCGGCATGATGGGAGGGATGCGTCCCAACCCGCAGCAGATGTTTAACCGCATGGATGGGGACGGCAATGGGGGTATCGACCAGAATGAACTCAGCGCCATCACCTCAGAAATGGCCGAGCGAAGTGGCACGGAAATCGACGTTGCCGGCGTAATGGAAGCGTTTGACAGCGACCAGGATGGGCTGCTCAGCCAGGAGGAAAGCCAATCCGCCATGGAGAGTTTGCATGAACAGCTGGGCCCGCCGCCCCCGCCGCCCATGGGGGGCATGGAAGGGCCGGGGGCGGGGTCAATGTCGAACCAGGCCGTTTCCGAGGCCTACAGCCAAAACGATGAAGATCAGTCAACGATCGATCAGCTGCTGGAATCGCTGTCCGAAACGGATGACGCGTCTGAAAAAAGCGGCATCGTCCAGGAATGGCTGCAAACCCTCCAGGGCAACAACCCATCCTACAGCCCGGTTGATATCTTCACATAGATACCAATAGCCGCACATGGGGGATGATGGCCGCCCGCAACGGGCGGTCATCCTAATTGAGGCTTGCCCCGTAAAGCGGAATCCTCAGATAGTTCCTTTGAGGGGGTTTAAAAGTCGAATTTCCCGCTTTGACGTCATTCCGGCGAAAGCCTGAATCTATTGATATCATGGCATCAAAGATTCCGGATCAAAGCCTGTCCCGAACGCCGATCCGGGATCCGGAATGACAGATCGGTCACTTTTTACGATTCCATCAAACAAACACGCCAAAGAACTCCCGCCAGGATTCACCGGCATTCGTCCATGGTCGTGCTGTTCCTTCTTGTAACCGATTGGCCACCCGAGACGACATTATTTAGTGTCCATCCATGGCTATGCGCCGGAATGGCTCTATGTCGAAATGGCCGACGGCACCTTCGGGTGGGTCATGCTGAAGTACACCTCCGCCTATGACCACGCCGCGGCAGGCTGAAACGATGGCCGAAAGCCCGTGCAAGGATAGACAGGAAAGTTTTAATTCCTGATTACCCGTAACTTATCCCTGTTTCAGATCGACTTATCAATCGTAGGGTTTGCACCAAATCCATTTTAGACTTCCGGAGGTTTACCAATTGAATGGCTTACTCGAACGATTTAAACCGGTAGTTTCCTCTCCGATGACCAGAGGAACCAATCATACCGGCGCTGGATTGCTCGGGAAGGTATCCAATTTGACCAGATGGCTTTTCAATCCCAACGAGACTTACGATTTGAGTCAACGTCTGGCCAGCACGAATACCCGCTATCTGGCTTCGCTAATTGCCGATATTACCGCAATGGAATTCAACCAAATCATGAAGCACTTCAACGAACTTGGGAATGATTTGGATCTGAAGAGCCATATTGCCGATAGGGTGACGCGACAGCTGGATTTTTCCATAGACTGGGAGGCCCGACTTGGCCAGCGAATGGGTTGGTATGCGTTTGCACGAGCATTGAAGCCGGAAACCGTCGTCGAAATCCGAACGGGCAATGGCTTGGGGGCGTGCCTCGTAACGGCCGCCCTCAAGCGGAATGCCGCGGAGGGTTTTCCCGGCTGTTACCACGGCGTCGACTCTGTTCCTGGTGCAGGACACCTGTTTTCCGGCACTTATACCGATTATGGTGAAATTCTGCACGGATCTTCCGCGACATTAATTCCAACCATCAGCAATCCCATCGATCTGCTCATCATTAACAGCGATTTTCCTCATGAACAGGAAGAGGCCATGTATACGCCGGTTGCCAACCGGTTTTCCGAAAATGCCGTTTTGCTGAGCCATCATTCGCCTTATTCGGATGCGCTTTTCAATTTCTCTTTGCAGGCCGGCAGACGATTCATTCTTTTCAGTGAGAAAACAGAAGGCCCGGTGTCCCACGGCGTCGGCATAGGCATTTCCTATAGAAAGAAAACCGCTTAGGCGATCAGAGGTTGATGGCCTGATGGTAACCTGGTTAGCTGGTTGTCAAAACTTATCACCGCTAACCCGGATATTTCACGCGTTCGCAATGTTCATTGGAAAGGCATCAGGGGCGCCGCTGTACGCCTGCTACCGCAAGCCCCTGATAACGCGGCCAATGGGCACATCTCGGGCGCGCCCGCAGGGTGAAATGTTCGGGCTAACGGGCCGCGTCCACCCAGGCATGCACACGTTTTTCCAAATAGTCGTAAAAGGGATTGTGGCGCAGCCGCAGGAACCAACTTTCCGGAAGTTTGAGCAGGCCCCGCTCACCCTGGACAGCCATGCGCCCGAGAAACAGGCGATCTTTTTCGCCCGGAGGGTTGCTGCCATAGAGGGGATCATCCGGCGGGAAGGGCAGTGCCACATGCGACAGGGACAGCACCCCCACCGGCCATTGCAGTCCCAGCGGCTGCATCGCGGACACATGGGATGCAAAGGGGCCTTGCCGGCGGGCGGCAACCGCGGTGCTCTTCGAATTTTCGTTGGTGATGAATGTGACGGTAAAGGGAAGGTCCTTGCTGTCCATCAGCCGGGTGGTCAGAGGGCCGGGATCGGAAACCAGCAGGGAAGAATAGGCGGCGGAACGATTGATATCGAACAAAACCAGTTCGTGCCGGTGGGGCGCCAGTTTGCCGAGCAGTCGATCGATCACGGCGTCGGTCGAAACGGTAGCGTCGACCGTGGATTTGAATACCAGCGTGGGCGGCAGCACATTGTCCGGATGTGCCCGGGCACGGCTGCTGACACGGCGGGCAACCGTGGTTGTCAGGCGATGAACCTGTTCGGCCGCATTGGTCGCAAAGGAGTTGTATTTATAGGGGTCGAACTCCGGCTCGATTTGCATCCAGGCCAGGCCGCCCAGGCCCGGGAGGATCGAAAATCTCCGTTTCCATTGGGCCAGGCCCGCCGCCGGATGGATGCCGATCGCCGGAGAGAGGAGCACCAGGCTGGCAGGGACCCGGACTTCATCCCTTTCCAGGCTGTCCAGCGCGAAGTTTACCGCCAGCGCAGCGCCGGTGGAATACCCGATGATATGAATTGGCTTGCGGCCCACCTTCGAAGTCAGGTGCGCGACGCTCAGCGCGACAGCGGCCGCCATGTCTTCCCATTTGACACGGGTCAGTCCGGAAGGCGCCGTGCCGTGGCCCGGCAAGCGCAGACCGATCACCCAGTAGTTCCGTTGATGCAGGGCCTCTCCCAGGGCCCGCAGGCTGTAGGGAGAATCCGACATGCCGTGGAGAAGCAGGACACCCCCGGCCGGGGCATCGACGGGGAACGCAAAGGTGCGGTTCCAATTGGGGGTGCGAACCTGCGGATCGGCGGCACTGCCTCGGCTGTAGCGCACCAGGGCGAATTCCGGGCCGGAACCGGTATGCGCATAGACCGCCTGCGCCAACTGTTCGAATAGACGATCTTCCAGCTGCAGGTACTTTTCAAAAGTTTCGATTTCCGGGATGCGGTCGGCGGTGAATTCTTCGGTCAGCTTTTCGGTATGCCAGTGTTTGACCGCCTGGCGGCTGCAGCCCTGGGTCGCAAGCCAGAGGATACCGACCGCGGTAATGACGCAACCCAGCTGGCGAAGCAGTCCCATGCGTCTGTTCTTTACCGTAATGTTTCCCAATGCTCTCCTCCTTAACCCGGATATTTCACGCGTTCGCGATGTTCATTGGACGGCATCAGGGGCGCCGCGGTACGCCTGCTACCGCAAGCCACTGATAACGCGGCCAATGGGCAGCTCGGGCGCGCCCGCAGGGTGAAATATTCGGGTTAACGCCCTCGCGTCAAAACCCAGTACACCCGGCCTTCCGGGGATTTTATTTTATAGATCAGGCGGCTGCGGGGCATGGTTTCGTTGGTCAGACGCAAGTAGAGATCATCGAAAAATTCCGGGGTCTCCAGGCTGAAATTATGAAAATTGCGCGTACGATTGACCGGGGTGACATCCACCAGGGTCAGTTGGTCGCTGTCCGGTTCGATCAGTTCCGACACGCGTGCGGCTTCTTCCAGCTGATCGGGCGAAAGACTGCTTTCACCCCGCCGCGCCTTTCGGTTGACGAGGCGGCTCAACAACAGGGCCCGGTCGTTGGAGGAAACATAGACGGTCAGGTGTTTAGCCAGAGCCTCGATTTCCGCCTTGAACCGGTTGTCGAAATCTTCATGGTCAATATCCGGCGCCGTCAGCACCACATCCTCGATTTCCGTTTGCGTATCGGCCATATCCGGCTGCCGGTGCAACAGCCTGAAGGCGTCGACCACCACCTGGGCGCCCATGCTGTTGGCGATCAGCCACAGCCGGTCGGGTTGGATATCGCGAATGATCAACTCCAGCGTACGCGCCAATTCGGCCCCGGAGGCTTCGGCCACCTGGCGCGCCCGTCGGTAGCCGCCCAGGGAACTGCCCTGATTGCCGGGCCAGTCGAACACCAGTACGGGAGAGTTGATATCCAGGACGTGGCCGAGGAAGGCGGTTTTGCGCAGCGCCGACTCGTATCGCTCGCGGAATCCGTGCACGACAACGAGCAGGGAGCGGTGCGGGGATTTTTCAACGATGGCCCTTACTTTTTTTACGAATTCAGCCCTCTCGAACGTCCCGACGTTCTTAAGCTGGATTTCTTCATTCTGGAACCACTCGGTCGGGTTGATGATCATGCCAAGACCCAGCGAAGGCTCGATCCGGGCATCAAAGATCCCGAATTTAAGGGTCTCTTCCCGTTCATGGCTGAACCGCGCTTCGAGTGGACCGTCAGGCGTGCCGGATCGGCGATTGGTGATAAAGAAGAACCGGTATTCACCGCGTTCCGCTATTTGGGCCACCGTCATTCGCCGGAAGAGAAAATTTTCGGCGTGCTGGGTAATGGCGCCCGTGGATACGAAAAAGGCATAATAAAACCAGATCCCCAATCCGGCCAAGAGCAACAGGATCACGCCCAGGCCGATCAGAATGCGTCGTTTCGTGCGGGTCATAGGGCTCCTTTACCATTGGCTATCGTCGGGGTAGTCTTCCGGCACAGCCATTCGCGTTGTTGCGGTGAAAACCATTTTAAGATAGTTCTGGTACTGTTTTCAACTTCAAACACTATCGTGCCGTTCTCACAGCTCCATATGACGGCCGGATGGGCCATACCGATGGTTCTTATCGAATCCCGGTTGAGGCACCGGCATGTCAAATATTTCGTGACCCGATGCATCGCGGCGCTGGTGTTATCTGAAATCTCTTACCGACGGTGCTTTCAGGCGCCGGCATTTTCCATGACGTGTGGGGGGAGAAAGCGCTTCGCAATTGAAGACCAAAAAACGAAATTTGTGGCTCACAACCATCCTGATCCTGGCCGTTCTTTTTGTGGGCCTGCAGGTGGTCCGGGATATCTTCAGGGAAGAGGAGCGCCGGGTTCGATCCGATGTTCGCAACGCGATCAAAGACGCCTACCCTGAGGAAGTCAAACGGCTCAAAGCAGCTTATGGCCTCGAGCCGTTTGAATCCGCCGACCCCTCTGTGCCGCATGCGGCGCCAAAAGCCACGGTGGTATTGATTCACGGCCTGGACGACCCCGGCAAAGTCTGGATGAATCTGGCGCCTGCCCTTGTCAAGGATGGGTTTTCCGTTTTGGTTTTTACCTATCCCAACGACCAGCCCGTCACTGAATCCGCCGTGTTTTTCCAGCAAAGCCTGGCGTCCCGGAAACTTCCGGAAAGCATCACGATCGTGGCCCACAGCATGGGGGGGCTGGTCAGCCGTGAAATGTTGACCCATCCGGAGCTTGCCTACGCCGACAAGGTGAAACGTGGTGAACTGCCGCGTGTAGAGCGACTGATCATGGTGGGCACGCCGAACCATGGATCGGAGCTGGCACGATTTCGCGGTTTCGCTGAAGTGCGCGATCTCTTCAGCCTCATGCTCAAGGGCGAATATCACTGGCTTCAGGGGATTGTCGACGGTACCGGTGAAGCGGGTATCGAACTGCTTCCGGGGAGCGAATTCCTGACCGCCCTGAACAGCCGGCCGCATCCCGAAGACGTCCCTATGATGGTGATTGCCGGTGTTATGAGCGACTGGCAGGTCAATCATATTGAAACGTTGGGCCGCGAATTGGATAAAAAACGCCACGGCGAGGCCAACAGCGCCATAACGGTTATGGACCGGATGCTGACATCCATGACCCGGCAAATCGGCGATGGCCTGGTTGCGGTGGACTCGGCCCGTCTTCCCGGGGTGCCCCTTAAAATCGTGCCCGGCACCCATCTTTCCATGATCCGCAACATCACGACCAGCAGTAACCGCATCCCCCCGGCCGTACCCATGATCGTCGAAGACTTGAACCAGTCGCTGCAGGTCCCGTCACAATGAAATATTTAGGTGAGTTGTAAGCCGGTTAAAAATGCTCCCATATGGCCTGTATGCGCCGTTTGCTCGCCGTCGCACACCTTGCAACGAAACCTATTTTACATTTTTTGACGGATTCAAATCACTGAAATCCACATCCGGGTATAATTCCCTGGCACAGCTTGGACAGATGCCATGGCTGAATTCGGCTTCCGAATGCTCGCGAACGTAGGATTCGATTTGATTCCAATATCCTTTATCGTCACGAACTTTTTTACAGTTGGCGCAGATGGGCAGCAAACCGCTGAGGGTTTTCACTTCGGAGAGTGCTTGCTCGAGTTTTTCCTTGTGCGATTTCAACTCATCATAGGACTGTTTCAGCAGGCGGGCTGAGCGATGCCGTGAGGATTCCAGGCCATAGGCGATAATGACAATAAAAAACAAAGCATTAAGATAGCGGCTGCCCACCGAGACGTCGTAGGGAAACGTATTCAACCACGCTGGGAACATCAGCAGGATCGTGGCACAGCCATAAAAGAGGATGGCTGAAATGACGGACTCGGTTCTCTCCAAAAAGAAGAAAATGAACAAGGGCATTGTCGGCAGCCAGAAAAGGCCGCCTGTTCCTCCGGCACCGATGGCGACATCATAAAGCAGGGTCAGGCTCACCAGGTTGATACCGACACAATAGGCCAGCCGGTCCAAATTGTATTTAAAAACAGCAACACCACCCGAAACAATGACGGTGCACATAAAGACATCGAGAAAGATTTCAGAAAGGTTGCCCTCCTGATAATCAAAAACCATGAAAACCAAAAGGGTGATAAACCCCAGAGAACCTGAAAAAGTCAGGAAATTACGCCTGCGTTGTCGATCATCGATGCCTGTGTTGTTTTCTGCCGGCAAGATTGTCCCCTGTTGGCGATAATACAGGATAGGATCGTATCTCCCAATTGACCTGCTTCAGGAATAGCAACTACCCGGCCTGGCATCAAGCCGCATCGGCGGTCTCGGTCGGCAAGGCCAGTTGGGTGAGTTGTTCCCCCTCCTGAAAAATATGGTCGATATCCAGCAACAGGCGGATGCCGTCTTCCGTCTTGGCCATGGCCAGGATGTGGCGGGTATCGACGCGGGCACCGAAGCCGGGGGTGGGATCGATATGGGTGGACTGAATCGTCAGCACCTCGGAGACCGAATCGACGGCCACACCCACCGACAAGTCCGTGTCGCCATGTCCGGATTCCAGCACCACGATGCAGCTGCGGCCGTCGTCGGCCACGGCCCCCAGACCGAATTGGGTCCGCAGGTCGACGACCGGAATGGTGCGCCCCCGCAGGCTGATCACGCCGCGGACGTGGGGCGGGGTCTGGGGAATGCTGCGGATGGGCAGCATGCCGATGATTTCCCGGATACGCAGAATATCGAGACCGTATTGCTGGCCGTCCAGGCTGAAGGTCAGGTATTTTCCCTCCAGGTTCAGCATGGATTTGTCCTCGCCTTTGGCCAGGCAGGCGTGGCGTGAAAGCAAATCCACCGCAGTATTGTCAGCAATATGCAAATATGCCGGAAGGTTACTGGACACCCTGTCCTTGCAGGCCGCATCGGCAAAACGGGTATCGACGAATTGGTCCATGTCCACCTGGCCGCCGATGCGCATCCGTTTCACCATGTAATCGTTCATGGTTTTGAGGTCTTCGGCGGCGGGGTAGAGATCACCGGTTTTGATGCCTTTGGCCTCGCTCAACACGTTTTTCAGCACCGGGACTTTCAGTCCCAACGTTCTATCGGGATCCAGGAAGGCCACACCGATTTCGGCGGCCATCTCGGGCTTCTGGTCCACGAGCTTGCCGGCTTCCACCAGCATCTCGGTAAACTCGTAAACCGCATCCGTATGAGGTTCGATAAAATCATCCCGCATGGTCACGACACAGCAGGGATGGTTTTCCCACAGTTCGCTGCTCAAAAACTGCAAATCGGCCGCCCCGCCGGCAATGGCCCTGGTACCCAAGGGCTCGGCCACCATGAATCCCGCGGTCGCCGGGTTGCCCTGCATAAATTCCTGCATCTTGATGGGGGCCACCACTTCGAAGTTCACATCGCTTTGCCCCTCCCCCACCATGCCGGGCGTCAACCCGATGCTGCTGAAAAACAAATGGGCCAGCATGTGATGGACGGACATCTTGTGCGGAATGTAGAAAGACTGGTTGCGAAAGTGGTCTGCAAAAGGTTCGACATATCCCTCGCGTTTGTTGCGCACAAAAATGCTGCCATTCTTGTGGGCCAGGAGGGTCAGCTTGATGGGCGTGCCGAAACTGTACAGGTCCATGGCGATGGGTGCCAGGATGAAGGCGGCGTCCACCTCGCCTTTTTCCAGGGCGTTCTGGACCGGATTCCACCCGGGCATGCAGACGGTCTCCAGCTCGAAATGCCGGGGCTGCAGTTCGCCCTTTTTGATGAGGTGTTTGAGCACCCCCAGGATAATGTGATCGGTAATCTGGATATGGGCGACCTTTAGCTTGACGCGGCCGTTGACAATCTCACGCGGTCCCCGGGATTGGCCCGCAGTTTCATCCTCAGAGGTCGTCAGGCCGAGGGCTTCGTCGATCTTGGCCTGGAGTTCCGCTTCGTTGAAAGGCTTGGCCACAAATGCGTTGACCCCGGCATCCACGGCCTTTTTCTCCTGGGCTTTATCCCCCTGGCCGGTGGCCATCAAAAACGGGATGGAGGCGGTGGCCACATTGTCCCTGACCCAGCACAGCAGCGCGTAGCCGTCCTTGTTGGGCATGTTCCAGTCGCTGATAATCAGGTCGACCTTAAGCCCCCCCTGGAGGATGCCGATGGCTTCATCGCCGTCCACCGCCTCCAGGACGCCGTCAAACCCCAGCGCCCTCAGGGTCTTGATTTCGATTTTCCGCATGACCGCCGTATCTTCAACCAATAAAATCCGGATATTCTGGGGATCAAAAGCCATTCGCATTCCTTCGACGGATATCGTTTCGACTCGGATGTAGCCCTCCGGCATGCCAACCGCAGGACAAGCCAGCTACTCAGGTGCACCTTCCCCAGGCAAAACAGGGCACATCGGTTAGGGCGTCCTGGCAAAGGGTTAACCATTTATCGGCAAATGGGGGGACAACTTTAATGGAAAGTACCCGGCGAGACCGCCTATCTCGAACATTTCATGAAATTTTTTCTACACAATTAATTTTAAGCCCATATTCAGGGGTATAAAATCTATTCGGGTAATAATTTTCGGTTCTTCTCCCAATTAGTTGGGAGAAAGGGTCCAAGGGGTCTAGGATTCAAGTGGCCAAGTGTTTGTTCTCTGGAGATTTAATCAGGGCTTTCAGCATTCGCTCGATTGACCCAATTTCCACTGCTAATTTTGGAAAACGTTTCGATACACTATATAGATGCAAACAAAGCGCATATGCTTTTTGCCACCCTTGCCATTCTTTGTAATTTTTTAGTATTTCACTTGGATCCTTGCCCCCTTGACGCCTGGAACCCTTATGATCCCGAGATGCCCCTTGGCGGCGTTATCAGGGGCTTGCGGTAGCAAAAGTACAGCGGCGCCCCTGATGCCGTCCAATGAACATCGCGAACGCGTGAAATATCCGGGCTGAATCCGGGCGATAACAGTGAGGGTTTGCTGACGTGACGGAATTCGTGGTTATGGTTTCGGTTGTATCGAAAAATTGGCACACCCGCAGATGGACCGCCCTTGCCAAGCTTCTGCAAAGGATAAGACAATGAGACGCAAGGCTATCCGAACAGCCATATGGCGCGTTTTCGTCCTGGCCGTGTTTTGGGCCGTGGCAGGCTGTTCCCCGACCCCGGAAACCGGAACCCTTGGCCCTGCCGAACAACAGGAGACCGTCATGAGATCTGATTCCCCTGCCCCCCTTTCACCGGGCAAGATTCCCCCTATCGATGCGTCGGCACCGCAAACCCTGGACGCGGCCACCTTCGGCCTGGGCTGATTCTGGGGCATCGAGGCCCGGTTCGGGTCTATCGAAGGGGTCATACGAACCCGCGTGGGATACGCCGGCGGGCGCATGGACAACCCCACCTATCGCCAGATGGGCGACCACACCGAAACGGTGCAGGTGGACTTCGACCCCCAACGCATCAGCTACGAGGATTTATTGGCATTTTTCTGGGCGAGTCACCAACCCACGAGCCCGTCCTGGAAACGGCAGTACCTGCATGCCGTCTTCTATCATGACGACCAACAGCAGCAGCATGCCCTGGCATCCCAAGCCGTGGTCGAGAGCAGGCTCGGCCAACCCGTGCGCACCGAGGTGCTTCCCCTGCGGTCCTTCACCCCGGCCGAGGATTACCACCAGAAATACATCTTGAAACGGGAGGCGGACCTGATGCGGGAGCTGTCGCGGATGTATCCCCGGCACCAGGACATTGTGGATTCCACCGCCGCAGCCCGTCTGAACGGCTATGTCGGCGGCTACGGCACCCTGGAGCAGCTATCCCGCGAAATCGATTCGCTGGGACTGAGCCCGGCCGGCCGCCGAAAAATCGAACGGCTGTTTCAGGACTAGGGGTGTTGAATTAAAACGCTTCCCTCAGCGCGAAAGATCCAATGCAGTGTCCTCGAAGAGGGCAAATAAAAGGGATTTTAGCTTCTGGTTTTGGTGTTCCCATTGTCCCGCGCCGAGCATCGGCGGGGCGGACGGAAAAAAGCGCGCGGACTGGCTGAGCCCGCCGTAGCCCAAGCGAAGGCGGGCGAGTTTCCGCGTGCTCCGGCCGCTCCGACGACGCGCAGGATCAAGCGGGGCGCGGGCGGTTTCTTTTGATTCCTTTTCTTTTCCGGAAAAGAAAAGGAATAATAAAATCAAATACTCCGATTCATCACCCAGGTTCCCCGCCATCCATGCGCGCGACATTATTTAAGATCAGATTCTCCGGCGAATCAACGCGCCCTATACCAGCAGCGCCTCCAATTCCCGGTAGGCCCTCACAAACTCCACCCGGCGAACGGACGCCATCGGGTTTCTGGGCTCGGCCTGGAGCCAGATTTCGTGCGCGGTCCGGCCGCGGGTGATCATGACGCACCCCAACAGATCCGGATCGGTCAATCGATAGACCGCATCGAACCCGCCCGGGTTGACCCAGGCCGGATGGGCCTTTTTCAGCCGCGCCACCAGTGATTGCCACTGGATCGGCCGGCCGTTGCGCAGGCTGGCCTGGATCAGGGTGCGTTCCCCGTTGGGCTTGAAGGTCAGTTCCCCGGCAAAGGCCTCGGGAGCCGACGCAGGCGCCTCGGTCGCCGCGGCATTGGCCGCCGCCAGGCTCTGGGCTTCATCCCCGAAAAAGGGGGCCAGGCGGATCGGTTCCGGCGCTGGCGTCAGGAGACTGGTGCCGACGTAGGCGGCCGCACTCAACCCCATGCCCACCAGGATGCCGTGCCCCATCAGAAGAGGACTGATGGTCTCAAGATAGGGCGGCGCCATGGGTGCGGTGCGGGCCAAATCCGCCCCCACCAGCAGAATCTGAACGGTGGCCCCGGTCATCAGGCCGGCCATGGCCCCTTCCCGGGTGGCCCGTTTCCAGAAAATCCCGCCCATGAGGGGAAAAAAACAGGCCGCGCTGGCGATGAAGGTGGCGATGTGAATGGCATCGATGATGCTGTCGATAAGAAAGGAAACCGCCGTGGCGGACAGGATGATCACCAGGACACTGATCCGGTTTACCATGAGCATCTCGGCCATGGTGGCCTCCGGTTTGATAAACCGCTGGTAGATGTCACGCGACAGGCAGGACGCACCCGAAGTGGCAAAGGTGTCGGCGCAGGACATGGCCGCCGCCGCAAGGCCGATGGCGGTCAGCGCCACCACAAAGGCTGAAAACCGGCCGCTGGTGATAAAATTCAGAAGAGCGGGCTCGGCCTTGGCCATGCCGGCCGGGAACCCCAGGGCGGCAATCTCCGGGTAGATGCGATTGAGGCTGAGGGCAATGATCGCACAGGCGGAAAACACCACCATGATCAGCAGGGCGCCCACCGTCATCCCGATGCGGGCCGAAGCAGCGTTCCGGGCGGCCCACACCCGCTGCCAGGGATCCTGCTCGGTGACCCAACCCGGAATAATGGCCAGGGAAAAGATCAGGGCCGCAGGAACCCCGACGGACAGCGGATTCCACCAACCGTCGGGCGCCGTTCCCATCAACGTCTGGAAAGCGCCGATGCCATCCCCGGAACCAGGAGCCATGGTGGCCGCATCGGCGGCCACAAAGGCCAGGGCGACGGCAAAAACGGCCAGCAGCAGGTACTGCAGGGTGTCCGTCCATACGACGGCGGAAAAGCCCCCCAGGGTCACGTAAACTGACACGGCCAGGGCCACGATGACCGCCGCCCAGACCGGACTCAATCCGTAGTAGACCTGCAATAGAAAGGCGAATCCCTTGATGTCGGCCACCGCGAACAGGATCATGACGATGGTGATGATCACGGCCACCGGTGCCCGGACCGCAGATGAGTAGCGCAGTTCCAGAAGTTCCGGCTGGGTGATGGCCGGCAGGCGTTTCAGGCGTTTGGCCAACAGGGCGATGATCAGCAGGGCCAGGATGTTGGGGGCCACGAACCCCCAGACCGACCCCATGCCGTTGAGCATGAAAAACCCGATCACCGCCAGGATGGCGCCGGCTGTCAGCCAGGATGCCGCAGCCGAAAAACCGGTGTTCACCGCCCCCACCCTGCGCCCGGCCAGCCAGAAATCCGTGACAGAGCGTTGCCGCCGGTTGAAATACAAACCAATCCCCACCAGCACGCCAAGATAAACGGCCAACATCAACAGAAACATCTGCAATCCACCCATCATTGCTCCTTATAAAAATCGTGTTATGTCCATGCAAAAAGCTCATTATGGCCGACCAGAAACGGTAGATTTTGGTTCCGGCCAAGGCCGCAGCGATTCTGAAGCCGCAGGCGCAGCTGCGCTACGTCGAGGATTTCAGAAGAGTGAGAACGCCGGCCGGGGCCAAAAGATGCCGTTCCTGATCGGCCATAAAAAAAACCCCGGACCGACAAGATCGTCAGCCCGGGGATTTACCTTCTCCGTCCAGGTTTTATGTTGGGGTATGCGGCAGGTCTTCTGACTCGTGCATCGTCCTAGTCACCCGGCCTTCCCGGAAGGCTGCGTCAACAGCCCTGCCTCCCAGTGGCATGTTCGGGTTTTCGTCCGCACTCACAGCGGCGGGTCCGTGCCGGAATTGCGCCGGCTTCCCTCTTCGGGCCCCATCGAAACGTTTGCGGCGTTCGAAGGAGGCCTCGTTCCTGCGAAAGGAACCGTATACCTGTATCTAATTTTCGCCACGCTCTAGCATAGGCCGGGCCCCATGTCAACCGACCGGCAGAACAGCACCCAGGCTTGGAATAAACGCTGACACCACAACCCGGATATTTCACGTGTTCGAGATGTTCATTGATAAGGCATCAGGGGCGCTGCTGTACACATGCTACCGCAAGCCCCTAATAACGCGGTCAATGGGCATCTCGGGCGCGCCCGAAGGGTGAAGAAATGCTCGGGTTACGTCGACGCTGCATAAGGCGGCCCCAGGGACGGCAGATCGGCTTCGAAGGGAATGGTCAGAAAATAGATGCCGCTGTCCAGAACCGCCTGCACCGGGAAGGGGCCTTTGCGGAAAACTTTCATCATGGCCTGGTTGGAGAAAAGAACTTCCGCCGTAAACCCCTTGATACCGCGTTGACGGGCCAGGTCGATCAGCAGACGATAGATGTAGGAGGCGACCCCGAGCCCCTGGTGGTCCGGGTCCACGACGAAAACCAGGTCGGCCATGGGGTGATGCGGATCACGAATATAGCGCCCTTCGGCCACAATCCGCCCCTGCCCGGGAGGGCCCACCAACCCCACGATGGCCATGGTGGTGGTCCAGTCCACATTGACATATTGCTGCATGCGTCCATGGGGCATGCTCCGCAGGGGGGTGAAATAGCGCGAATAGACGCCTTCGTCGGAGAACCGGTAGAAAAGCCGCCGCATGCCCTCCTCGTCGGAGGGCCGAATGGGGCGAAACCGCATGTCCTGACCGTTCTTGAAGGTGGTGCTGAAACTGATTTCGGAAGGATACAGCCGGGCGCTGCCGGGCAGAAAAATCTGGTCGTGATAGAGAACCCCGCGCGCTTTGGCAGCTTCGATCAAGGCATTGCGGTCATCCGGATGGGCGATATCGATCATGGCCTGGGCCCGTTCCCTTACGGTGCGCCCGCCCAGGTCGGCCACGCCGAACTCCGTGACCACGAGATCGACCGAGCCTTTGAGCCCGAAGGGGTGGCGGCCCCGGGCCACGCTCACCCGGATGTTCGACCGGCCGGCGGGACTGCGGCTGGGCAGGGCAAAAATACTGCGCCCGAAGGGGGCTATTTCGGCCCCGCTGCAGAAATCGAGTACTTCGGCCGAACCGGTGCCGGCATAACGCTCGCCGGCCCGCAACAGCACCTGACCGGAAATATCCACCGCTTTGACCGGGTAGACCGCCACGAAATGCGGATTGCGGCCAATGGTGGCCGGATTGAAAACGCGCTCGATGGTCTGGAACTCCACCAGGGGGTTGCGGTCGAGCCAGGTCATGAGGGCTTTGGTGCCGATGGCATAAGCCGCCACCGAGCGTCCCTGGAAAACCTCCTTGCGGCGATTGCTGACCGCCCCGGAGGCGATCAGGTCCATCAGGGCGTCCGTCATAAAAGGCGAATGCACGCCCAGATGACGCCGCGTGGCCAGATGGACTGCCAGTGCCTCGTAGAGCGGGCCGAAAGAAAAGGCCATACAACTGCCATCCTCCACCAGATCGGCAACGTTGGCGGCGAGCATGGCATGCACCCGGTCGACCGTCGGCCGCCGGAGGTAGGGCGGCAGCGCCTCGCCGGCCATCAGGGCATCGAACTCGTCTACCGGAACCAGCGTGTCGCCCAGGGTGCAGGGCACCCGCGGATTGATCTCGCCGATCTTGAGGGCGGCCTGGGACATGGCAATGCGCCCCACGTCCACGGACACCCCCAAACTGCAGTATCCGGAATCATCCGGCGGCGTGACCTGCAATACCGCCACGTCGACGGCGATGCGGCCGGATTGGAACAGGGAGGCGATGCGGCCGAAACGGCTGGGGATCAGGTCCACCGAGCCTTCGGTGATGCGCCCGTGCGCCGATTTGCCCGGGAAGAAGGTTTTCAGACGGTATTTCTGCCCCCGCAGGGCCTGTGGCGCCATCACGTCGCTGAGGCTGACCAGCTGGATCAGTTCCAGATCCGTCAGGTTGGCCGTGGACGTCGTCATAAGAGCCTTGACGAAGCTTCGGGGCTCCGCCAGACCGGTGCTGAGAAAAATGCGCATGCCCGGGCGGATGCGGTTGAGGATCTTCTCCGGCGGGGACACCAGTTTTCGCCACGGATCCTTTGGGTTGCGTTTGGCTGGCATGGATCGGTTGCTCCGCTGACGGTCGGATGGGGATTCCCTGTCCGGGCAATGATCCGATAGAAATGCTGTCAGCATTGAAGATCACAACGCATCGCTTGAAGTTCAGACAAAAAAGGGAGACCGAAAAATCCGATTCAGTGATTCGGAAAAGAAGAGATCCGCTTTACAACGCCAGGGGTTGTCCGGAATCGGAAACACAGGGAGAAAAATTCGCGTTGCCGGATGACAGGTTGGTCCGCAGGGAATCTTATAGCCTTATCTTAACCACGGCGGCAGAACCTGTCGAGCCATCCGATCGTGAATTACGTACGTGCTTGACCCGCAACGGCGGTTGTTTTACATCCAGATTGAAACTGTCATGTGGTGGGTTTCAACCCGACCATTCGGGTCGAATCCGAATGCATACGCTTGACGCCGATCGGGGCCAAAAGATGCCATTTATGGATGGACACTATATAGGACCAAACATCATGAGCGAGATAAAAAGCACACTGGACCTTGTCATGGAGCGGACACGCCACCTGTCCCTCTCCGACGAAGAAAAAAACAAGCAGCAGCGGGAGGATTATGAAAAGCGCCTCCAGGGCCTGCTGCAGCAATATGCGGACGGCGCCTTGACCGTCGATGGGCTTGTCGACAAAGCACGCACATTGCAGGCGGAGATGAAAATCGAAGACCATCATCTCCTGACGCACGCCGTTATCCGCCGGTTCGACCCGGACCGGGGCAACGACCGCTGGCTGGCGCTTCTGGAAAACCTGGCGCCGGAGGCGTGCGCCCCCCTGAAGGGCATTTTGGAGAACCACCGCCGCCAACAGGCCGACCTGCTGCAGAACGGCCAGGAAGCATTTGCCAAAGAACTATCCGATCGCGACCGCATCGAAGGCTCGGCCGTGGTGCCCAATCCGCTGAAAAATCCCACTTGCCGACAGGATCTGGCCACCCTCCGGCAGGCAACGCTGGATCAGATCAATGCAGTATCTGAAAAGCATCAAAGTGATACGAAATAGCGTCTGTCACCTTAAGCAAAATGAGAGGCTCCTCCAGCAAAACGGGCGGCCTAAAGCCAACACAGCACTTCCCGTTTAAACGTCATTCCAGCGGAAGAAACTGTGCTGCAATTGACGCGTTAGGGGTTTGGCATCATTGGTCATTCCGGCGGAAGCCGGAATCTATTGATATGTATAGGTTAGAGATTCCGGATCAAGTCCGGAATGACAAGTAAAATACTTTTTACGGGACCATCTTTTCTTACGCGGGTAAGAAAAGTAACATCCAAATTAAAATTCAATCTCGCCCCGGGCCTTCTGTTCCAGCGGCAGCAGGCTGTGATAGATAAAGCGGTTGGCCGGTATCGCCACCCCAACGGCCTCACCGAATCTGACCACCGCACCGGTTTGTTCGTGCAGTTCCGAAGGACGTCCGGCCATAATGTCCCGTTGCATGGAGGCCGTGCCGTCATGGGGCAGCTTATCGATAAAGCGGATGATCGTATCCGCAGCCGCTTCATCCAGGATCACATCGTGGGCCGTGGCGACCGCAAACACCTCGCGGATCGACTTTTCCAGGATGGCACGGGTTTCCGGGACACTGCGCATCACGCCGATGGGAGCGCGTGTGAGTGCGCCGACGCCGCCCCAGGGGGCGATCAACATAAATTTCTTCCACAGATCCGCCAGGATGTTTTCCGACACCGCGACGGAAAGCCCTTGGGCCTCGGCAAACGCACCGGCAATTGCCTCGGCCCGTTCGCTCGATCGATGATCCCGTTCGCCGAAGGATACAAACGGATCGGCGCCCACATGGACAATCCGGCCGGGGGCTTTGATCATGCTGATCAAGCGACATGTGCCCGGCAGTACATGGTCGCCCCCCAGCGCTTCGGCCAGGGTCGTGTGGGCTTCGACGCCATTTTGAAGCGGGATAACGACTGTTTCCGATGCCACCAGGAGGCGCATCATCTCGGCGGCGGCCGCCACCTGCCACGACTTGACGCAACAAAGGACCACGTCCACCGGCCCGATCGCCCTGGGGTCATCGGTTGCCCTGGTCGGGCGAACCGTAAAATCTCCCTGGAGGCTCTCCACGTGGAGCCCGTCTTTCAGGATGGCCTCCAGATGTCTACCCCGTGCGATGAAGGCAACGTCATGCCCGGCCTGGGCCAGCCTGCCGCCGAAATAGCCGCCCACGGCGCCCGATCCCACGACGGCGATTTTCACGGAAGCCTCCTCTCGTCACATCCTTTGTCCGGAAATCTCATGAAAGATTCAGGTTAGATATAGCCGAACCAGGTCCGTTCCACCTGGGTAAAATTCTCCCTGACGGCCTCACCGCCGGACACCACGTCCCCATGGCCGGAGAGCATCCATTCCGCTTCCAGGGACGCCATGCGGCGAATGCTCTCTTTGAGCTGCCGCCCGTCGCCGCCGGGCAGGTCGGTACGCCCCAGCCCGCCCTTGAAAATCAAATCGCCCGTGAAAAGGGCCTTTTCCGTCGGCCAATGGAGTGTCACGGCGCCGGGGGCATGCCCGGGCGTATGGTAAATCTCCAGGTCGACGTCCCCCACGGACAAGCCCCCCTCCCGGAGGAAGAAATCCGGCGCCAGCGCCTCCGGATCGACATTCATGGAGGCCTTCAGGTAGGGCCCCATGGCCTCCACCAACTGCCACTCGGCCTGGTGCAGCGCAAAGCGGGCCGGCGTCCTTTCAAACAGCTGGACGGCCTCGATGTGGTCCGGGTGGGCATGGGTGCAGACCACCAGGTCGATATCGTCCAGGGTCAGGCCCAGGCGGTCCAACCCCTGGCGGACGTGATCGAAATAGGCGGCGTGGCCCGGGTCGATCAGGATGTGCTTCTCCGGCGATCGGATCAGATAGGTATTGCAGTTGTTGGCACTTGGCGATGTCCACAAAAAAGCATGCAGGTTCGGGGTCAGTTCCATTCCCTATACTCCTTGTTTTCGATTGACCGGAAACGGTGTCAACGGTAAAGCTTCATACCATGAGCCGACTGAAGATTAAACGTCTGCAAAGCGGCGGCGTCATCACCACCTATGCCTGTGTATCCCGCTGCGGCCACTGTCTGTACAACTGCGGCCCCCACCGTGCCAGGGATTATATGGACGGGAAACAGGCCGAAGCCATCTTCCGGCGCATCGCCGGCCTGGGATGTCATTCCGTCCACATCGGGGGCGGAGAGCCGCTCCTTGACCTGAAGAAGCTGACAGGAGTACTGGCCGCGGCCCGCAGGGTCGGTGTGGGCATCGAATACGTCGAAACCAATTCCGCCTGGTTCGCGGACCCTGATCAGGCCGACAGGGTTCTGAACCGCCTAATGGAAGCCGGTGCTTCAACCCTGCTGGTCTCCATCAGCCCGTTTCACAACGCCACCATCCCCTTTGCCCGTGTGCGCGGGGTCATCGCCGCCTGCCGGCGGACCGGGATGCAGGTCTTTCCCTGGGTCAACGCCTTTGTACGCGATTTGGACCGCCTGGGAGATGACTGCTCCCACAGCATGGCCGAATTCGAAGCCGGCTTCGGCCCGGACTATCTGGCGCGCATCCCGGACCGTTACTGGATTCACCTGGGCGGGCGGGCTCTGGAAACCTTCCGCGACGTTTATCGCGGGCACACGGCCGTGCATGTCCTGGAACAAGCGCCGTTGAGCTGCGCACGCGCCCTGAGCGACACCTCCCACTTCCACATCGACCTTTACGGCAACTACGTTCCGGGGTTGTGCGCCGGACTGGCCTTTGACATGCAGGACCTGGGGCAAATCTTGCCGGACGGAAAATACCCACTGCTCGACCGATTGGCAACCGCCGGTATTCGCGGTCTATACGAATGGGTCGCCCGCGAATTCGGATACACGCCCCAGCGCGACGGCTACCTCAACCACTGCGACCTGTGCACCGACATCCGCCGGTTTCTGGTGCGGGTGGACCGCAAGCGTTTTCACGAACTGGCCCCGTTGGGCTTCTACGCTGAACCCGCACGGGAATGACGCCGCTGACCAGGCCATGAATTGCCTGCCAAAGCACCGCCGAATACGGGCTGCCCGGCGATGCCGATGGCTAACGCGCCGGTTTCTTTCGAATCGCAATCCTGCCTTGACGCCGTTTAAGAGCTTGTTTAAGTTAGAGAGCATTTTTCAGGACGGGCCGCCGGACCGATCCTGTGCTTTGACCTTCTTTACCCAAGCCAAGGAGCTTTCCATGAACTGCAAAAAGTCCGTCCGTATAGGCGTTATCCTCCTCATTGCCGTTGTCGGCCTGGTTTTGACGAGCGGTGTTCCCACCGCCGAGGCCGCATCCAAGAAACTCAAGGTGGCGTTTGCCCTTCTGTGGACCATCGACGACCAGGGGTGGACCACGGCCCACTACCACGGCATCGAATATCTCCAGGAAAAGATGGGCGATCAAATCGAGGTGAGCTACACCGAAAAAGTTCTGGCGGCCGACGCTGAGCGCGTTTTCCGCAACTATGCCCAGCAGGGCTACGACATCATCTTCGGCACCACCTTCGAGCACATGGACCCCCTGCTCAACGTGGCCAAGGATTATCCGGACATCGCTTTCGAGCACTGCTCCGGCTTCAAGACCGGCCCCAACATGGGCAACTACTTCGCCCGCATGTACCAGGGCGAATACCTGGCGGGCTACATGGCCGGCCTGATGGGGTTTAAAAACGTCGGCACCGTGGCCACCAACCCGATTCCCGAGCCCATCCGGGGCATCAACGCCTTTACCATCGGCATGCTCAAGGGGCTGAAAGAAGGCGGGCACGCGTTCAAGGCCGACAAGGTCAACACCGTGGTCTGGCTCAAGGCCTGGCGCGACGCCATCAACGAGACCACCCTGGCGGAAACGCTGGTGGCCCGCAAGCACGACCTGATCCGCCAGATGGCCGACACCCCCGACAGTTCCGTGGCCGCCTGTGCCGCCGGCGTTCCGGCCATCGGCTACGGGGAAAATGCCGCCCGCTACGGTGCCGACTGCGCCCTGGTCTCCTCGGTCTGGAACTGGGGCCCCATCTACGTGGACAAGGTCCAGCAGGTTATGGACGGCAAATGGGAAAAAAGCGAATACTGGGCCGGCTTCGACAAGAACAACATCGTCCTGAGCGATTTCCACTCCTCGGTGCCTGAAGCCGTGCGGCAAAAAGTGATGGCCGCAAAGAAAAAACTCGCGGCCGGCCAGGACGACATCTTCGCCGGGCCGATCTATGACCAGGCGGGCAAGCTGGTGATCCCCGAGGGTCAGAAAGCCACGGACAAGGACCTGCTCACCATGCGCTGGCTGGTGCAGGGGGTGAGCGGCAGCATCCCCCAGTAGCCGTCTGCTCAAAATTGTCTTTTGGCTCCATATCGGCGTTGGTCGCTCGTTTCAATTCCTCGAAATACCGATGTATTCCTGCGGATTGCACCCACCGGCAGGAATACATCGGTCGGGAAGTCCAGCAAAGCTGGGAAACTCGCGGCCGCCTTGATCTGAAGCCAAAATCCTAATTTTGAGCTGACGGCTGTCGTGCGATATAAAAAGTATAGAAAACAATATTGGAAGCAACTTCTGTGGGTATGAGCGTTACTGATTTTCCCATTGTCACGAGGCCGAGCATCGGGGATGCGGACGATAAAGACGCGGCGACTGTTTGAGCCCCGCTGACCAGCGGGGCGAGTTTCGGCGCGGCCGGCCGCAGCCCCGACGCGCAGGCGAACCCGAAGGGCTCGTGACAGGGCGCGTTCTTTTGGTTCGTTTTCTTGCGCGGGCAAGAAAATGAACGATAAAATCAAGAGAGGCTGGGACAATTAAAGTTCCCCAACTTATATAACAACACACCAATAGGCCTTTGGCTGTCATCGTATAATTAGCAGGAGAATTTACCATGGACGTTTTGGGAGGATTGGAATCCGGTGAAAAATATCGCCTGGAGGTGCCGGGGCTGGGCTTCGGGGTCGAAATCCCTTTCACCGTCCTGCCTTCCGGCGACCGCCGCATCCGCATCGCCTCCCTTAACCTGGTGGGGCAGACCCGGCTCAATCGCGACCTGGGGCGGCTGCTGGCGGATCGGATTCGCGAGGCATTTCCGGATTTGAAGGGTCTGGTGTTTTTAACCGCTGTGGAAAAAGCGCTCATGCTGGTTCAGACCGTGGCCCAGGAACTGGATGTGGACGCCGTGGCCGTGGCCTACAACCGCGTCAAACCCCACATGGAAGCAAGCCGGCGCCCCCTCATTCAGGTGGGCTCATCCTCGGTCACCAGCGGCAGCAAATTCATGGCCATTTATGAGCGGGACATCAACCTGATGGCCGGCGCCACCCGGGGCATCATCGTGATCGACGATGTGGTCAGCACGGGGGGTACGCTGTTGGCGCTGGAAGACCTCCTGGAAGAAATTGCCGCCCACCTCGGCCATCCGCTTCCGGACATCCAGGGGGTCTTCTGCGTGGCCCAGGAAGGCGAACTGCAAACGCTGCCGTCCTACCCGATCCACAGCCTGACACACCTTCCGGCCCCTGAATTCGTCTGATCCCGACCGCCATGACCGCTTCCCCGCCACCCGCTCTCGCCCTGGACAATATCAGCAAACGCTTCGGCGACGTTGTCGCCAACCAGGCGATCAGCTGGTCGCTGCAGGCCGGTCGGATCTATGCCCTGCTGGGGGAAAACGGGGCCGGCAAAAGCACCCTGATGTCGATTTTGTCAGGCCGCTATCAACCGGACGAGGGTACGATCCGGCTCAACGGACGGCCGGTGCGCTTCCAGTCGCCGGCCCAGGCCCTCGAACAGGGCGTCGGCATGGTCTACCAGCGCTTCATGCTGGTGGAACCCCTGACCGTTACCGAAAACATCCTGCTGCGCCGAGGCCCTGTTTCCCTGGCGCGTTCCAGGGAATCCCGCGCCCTCCGGGAGCTGGCCGAACGCTATGGCCTGGCGGTGAACCCCGACGCCACGGTGCGCGACCTTTCCATGGGCGAACGTCAGCGGGTGGAAATCCTCAAGCTCCTTCACCGTCAGGCTGACATCCTGATCTTCGACGAGCCCACGGCCGTCCTGACCCAGACCGAAAGCGAAAGCCTCTTTGCCATCCTCCGGCGGTTGAAAACCGAGGGCAAGACCGTCATCTTCATCACCCATAAACTCGAAGAAGTCATGGCGGTGGCCGATGACATCGCCGTCATGCGGCGGGGCCGAATGGTCAGTCAGCTGGCCGCCGACAAGGTGCGCAGCCAGCACGACCTGGCCCGGCTGATGGTGGGACGGGAAGTCATTCTCAACGTCGACAAACCGCCCGTGACCATCGGCGCCCCGGTGTTGACCGTCCGCGGCCTGACCGGCCCCGGCGGAACCGCCCGCCCGTCATTTCGCAACATCAATTTCGACGTCCGGCAGGGCGAAGTTTTCACCCTTACCGGCGTTGCCGGCAACGGCCAGGAAGACCTGGTGGCGGCGCTGGCCGGCATCACGTCCCTGGCCGAAGGGAGCGTCACATTCAAAGCACGACGGTACAGCGCGGCCGGGTGGCGCAACCGGCCGGCTGCGGGGATGGCCTATATACCCGAGGACCGGGACCGGGTGGGGTCCATCGCCGCATTTACCCTGGTGGAAAATTTCCTGCTGACCCGGCTGGCCGAGGGCAAACAATCGCCCCTTTTGAACTGGCCGCAGGTCGCTGACGAAACCGCAAATGCCGTGAAACGATTCGCCATCCGTGGCAGCGGCATACAGGGGCTGGCCGGACACCTGTCCGGCGGCAATCTGCAGAAGCTTATCCTGGCCCGGGAGTTTTCCCGCAAGCCGGATTTGCTGATTGCCGAACAGCCCACCCAGGGACTCGATGTCCAGGCCACCGAAGACGTCTGGCAGGCCCTGCTGCGCCAGCGGGAAACATCGGCCATCCTGCTGGTCACCGGAGACCTCAAGGAAGCCCTGTCCCTTTCCGATCGCATCGGGGTAATGTTCAGGGGCGAAATTCTCGATATCGTCTCGGCGCGGGATACCGCCGATATCGACCGGATCAAGCTGCTCATGGCCGGACTGGGGGCACGCTAATGGCCTGGCGCATTGAAAAACGCACCCTGTCCGGAGAGCGCGCCCCCTGGTGGGTGTTCCCGGCGGCGCTGTTTTTTGCCGTCTTTGTGGGTGCGCTCATTTTCATCGGCCTGGGCGTCAATCCGCTGGAGGCCTATGCGGCCATGCTGAAAGGCAGCGTGGGCTCCTTTTTCCATTTTTCCGAAGTGGTCGTGCGGGCCATTCCCCTCATACTGACCGGGCTGGCCGTCGCCATGGCGGCCACCATGCTGTTGTGGAATATCGGCTGCGAAGGACAACTCGTATGGGGCGGCATTTGCGCGGCCGGCACCGGGTTGTTTCTGGCGCCCCACCTGCCGCCCTTCCTGGTGATCCCGGTCACCATCGTGGCCGGTGCCGGCGGCGGCGCCCTGTGGGCCCTGATTCCCGGCCTCCTGAAAGCCTTTCTGAACGTCAACGAAATCCTGACATCCCTGCTGCTCAACTATATCGCCATCATCTTTATGGAGCATCTCTACTTCGGCCCCTGGCGCAACCCCGAAGGCTTTGGCTTTCCCGGTACGGCCCAGATCAGCGACCTGGCCCGCATCCCGCATTTTTTAGGCACCCGCATTCATTTAGGGCTCGTGCTGGCCCTTGTGCTGGCCGCCCTGATCTACGGCGGCCTGCGGTATACCCGCTGGGGCTACCGGGTACGGGCCATCGGCCTTAACCCGCGCGCAGCCGGCTATGCCGGCTTCAGCATCCGGCGCCAGATCGTCGGGGTCATGCTGCTCAGCGGAGCACTGGCCGGTATCGCCGGCATGGCCGAAGTGAGCGGTATCCACTTCCGTCTTCAACAGGGCCTGGCCGTGGGCTATGGCTATGACGGCATCATCGTGGCCTGGCTGGCCCGCCTCAACCCCCTGGCCGTGCCACTGGCGGCCCTGCTGCTGGGCGCCCTGATCGTCGGGGGGGAACAGCTCCAGTCCCTGCTTCACCTGCCGGCCTCCATCAGCATGGTGCTGGAAGCGGTGCTGCTGTTCGGCCTGCTTCTCAGCGAAACCCTGGCCCGCTACCGCCTGGTCCGCCGGCCGGATGCCCCGGACCGGTCGGCGGCCAAGAAGGAGACCGCACCATGATCGAAGATTTGGCTTTTATCGGACAAATTGCGGTCAAGTCCTCCATCGCCGTTCTCCTGGCCACTCTGGGCGAGATCATCACCGAACGCAGCGGGGTATTGAATCTTGGCGTGGAGGGCATGATGCTGGCCGGCGCCCTGTGCGGGATGGCGGCCGGCGTGGTCACGGGCAACCCTTTTGCGGCTGCGGCCGCCGGTGCCCTGGCAGGCGGCCTGCTGGCGCTGGTACACGCCTTCTTTGCCGTTACCCTTAAAGTCAATCAGGTGCTGTCCGGCCTGGCCCTCACCATTTTGGGGATGGGGCTCACCAGCTTTCTGGGACGACCCCTGATCGGCGTCCGCCCCGGTGTGCGCCTGCGGGCGGTTCCGATTCCCGGGCTTTCCGATATCCCGCTTATCGGCGATATTTTCTTTCAACAGTCCCTGCTGGCCTACCTGGCCTACCTGTTGGTACCGCTGTGCTGGTACCTGCTCTACCGGACGGGCGCGGGTTTGAAGATCAGGGCGGCCGGCGAAGACGCGGCGGCCGTTGATGCGGCGGGCATCGATGTCTTCCGCATCCGCTACCTCTGCACGTTTATCGGCGGGATCGGCGCCGGACTGGCCGGGGCTTATCTCTCCCTTTCCTACACCCCCGGGTGGAAAGAATCCATGACCGGCGGCCAGGGCTGGGTGGCCATTGCCATGGTCATCTTCGCCACCTGGAATCCGCTGCGAGCCGTCATCGGCGCCTTCCTTTTCGGGTTTTTAACCGCCCTCCAGTTCTACTTCCAGGCGGTGGGCATGGAACTGATTCCGGCCTACATCCTCAAGATGTTGCCTTACGTCCTGACCATTCTCGTCATGGTCGTCGTCCACGCCGGACCGGGACGACGTTTCGGCGGCCCGGCCGCGTTGGGGATACCCTTCAGCCGCGAAGGATAGAAGCCATCTCAAAAAAGTCTTTTCGCCCGATATCGGCGTTGTGCCCTCGTCTCAAGTCCTCGGCATACGTGAGTATGCCTGCGGGTTGAGCCTCGGTCACGCCTTGATCTCGAACGAAAATCCATTTTTTGAAATGGCTTCTAATGTCTTATTCCCTCCGTATGAATCCATTTTGCTTTCCAAACCAGGATTATTGCGTCCCGATGAACATCGGGCGGAAATCACTTTCATCCCGCGCCAGGGCGCGATCGATCTCACCCAGAAGGCGGTCTCTGTCATCCGGCAGGCGGCCGTTTAAATCGAGGTAGTTGCTGTAGTGGTCGCTGGCCAGCCGGGAGGGGCATTGGAGGCGTTCCAGCAACTGCCGGGTCTCCATCAAAATCTCATGGGGTGTGAGCAGCTGGAAACGCCCTTTTTTGATCTGGTGCAGCAGGAGGGTGTTGATCTTGGGCACCAGGGTGCGCAGCCGTATGAAATCCGGTGCGATGGCATTTAATGCATCTGCCGTCTGCCGGGCGTGGGCGACCGATCGATCCGTCCCCCCGAGACCGAGGAGGACATATTCGCTCAGTTCGATCCCCGCAGCCTTGACCATTTGACCGGCGGCGATCTGCTCGGCGGCGGTGGTGCCCTTCTTGACCCTTTGCAAAACCGCGTCGTCGCCACTCTCGAGTCCGACATGAATCCGTTTCAGTCCGGCCTCCCGCAGGACCCGCAGATCGTCCAATCCCTTCCGGGCAATATACGGGGATGAGCCGTAGACCGTTATCCGTTCGAGCCTCGGAAAGGCCGCCCGGGCGTGGCGGCAAATGGCGGCCAGGTCCGGGGTGGGCATGGCGATGGTGTTGCCGGACGGGAAAAACAGGGTCCGTACGGTTTCCCCATAGGCATCCCGGGCCGCATCGATATCCGCACAAATGGCTTTGACCGTCCGGACCCGATAAGGCGGTCCCTTTTTGTAGATCATGCAAAAGGTGCACTTGTTGTGCGGGCAGCCCACCGTGGCCTGAATCAGCAGGCTGTCGGCTTCGCTGGGTGGTCGATAGATCGGGCCTTCGTAATGCAAGAAGAATTCCTTTTGAATTGCTGTTCGTGCTGACGGTTATCCCCGGCCCAATATACCGCAAGCCCGTTTCCGCCTCAAACCTTAAAACAAGGAACTATCCCGGCAGCGCTATCCCCATAAGGAGCAGCCGGCACAGTCACACCGCGTCCAAGGGAATGTCGGCGGTTTGTTTTCTTCCATAGCCTTAGTTAGGGGCTGTGTTCTTTAATAACCGATTTCAGCGCATCTGATCGACAATTTGAAGACCGTGGCCGGCGGCTGTTTAGTGGTGAGCTTGCACCCCCTCAGCATGTGATGCGCTGGCGGGTTTGCGGATCGAAAAGATGAAGCTTATCCGGTGCCACAGAAAGTGACAGCGAGGTGTCTTTAACAAAGTTGTGGATGTCCGGAAGACGAAGGGTGAGATCGATCTTGCGGCGACCAAAGTGACCATAAACCAGTGTATCGGCGCCCAGGATTTCAACATGATTGACGGTGAATTGAATCAGCCCCTTATCCTGTTGGGTCACTTCAAAATGCTCCGGCCTGATGCCCAGAATGACGTCACGGCCGGCCCTGCCGGCGGGGGCGTCATCGGGCAGGGGCAGAGAATCGTCGCTGCCAAGGGCAAGGCAGCGGGCATCGTCACTGATACGAGCTTCAAGGAAGTTCATGGCAGGTGATCCAATGAAACCGGCCACAAAACGGGTGGCAGGCCGTTCATAAACTTCAAGGGGGGATCCGATCTGAGCGGCGGAACCCTCATCCATCACAATGAGCCGATCGCCCAGGGTCATGGCTTCCACCTGGTCGTGGGTGACATAGATGCTCGTAATATTAAGATCTTCATGCAGTTTGCGGATTTCCAGCCGCATCTGCACCCTCAGCTTGGCATCGAGATTGCTCAGGGGTTCGTCAAACAAAAACACCTTCGGCTCCCGAACGATGCAGCGCCCCATGGCCACACGCTGGCGCTGGCCGCCGGAGAGCTGCCGGGGTTTGCGCTCGAGCAGATCCGTCAGCTCTAAAATCCGGGCGGCATTATGTACCCTTTCCTCGATTTCCGCCTTGGGCATGCGACGTATTTTCAGCCCGTAGGCCATGTTGTTGAAAACGGTCATGTGGGGATAGAGGGCGTAGTTTTGAAACACCATGGCAACATCACGGTCAGCCGGTTCCATATTGTTGACCACGCGGCCGTCAATAGCCACCTGCCCGGCGGAGATCTTCTCAAGGCCTGCAATCATGCGCAACAGGGTTGATTTGCCACAGCCCGACGGGCCCAGAATGACTATGAATTCGCCGTCTTTGATATCACAGTCGATGCCATGGATGACTTCGTTTTTTCCAAACGATTTATGGATATCGGTGAGGGTAACACCCGCCATGGGCTCACTCCTATTTTTCGGTTTCGGTCATCCCGCGAACGAACTGTTTCTGCATGAAGATCACGATGAGAACAGGGGGGATCATGGCCAGCATGGTGGCGGCCATGATGATCTGCCACTCGGCCTGCCCCTCGCCGACATCCAGCATCCGCTTGATGCCGATCAATAGCGTATAATAGGATTCGTCTCCCGTAATCAGCAACGGCCAGAGGTATTGGTTCCATCCATAGATGAACAGGATGACAAAAAGTGCCGCAATCGAAGTACGGGACATGGGCAAAAGAATGTCCCAGAAAAACCGCAATGGGCCGCCGCCGTCAATGCGAACGGACTCGCACAGTTCATCCGGAACGATCATGAAAAACTGTCGAAACAGGAAGGTGGCCGTGGCTGACGCGATCAGCGGCAGAATCAAGCCGGGATATGAATTCAATAATCGAAGATCGGCCGCCACTTTATAAGTCGGCAGAATACGCACTTCGACCGGCAGCATCAGCGTAATGAAGATCATCCAGAAAAATAACATTCGGAAACGAAACCTGAAATAAACGATGGCAAAGGCCGCCAAAAGCGAAATCGAAATTTTACCCAGGGTAATGCCGAGAGCCATGATGAGACTGTTGAGCATCATCGTTCCCACAGTAGCGCCCACATCCCGGGGCCCCACGGACAAAGCCCGGGTGTAATTTTCGACCAGTTGCCCCCCGGGCAGATAGGGGAAGGACGATGTAATGGCATCGAGGCTGTGTGTGGAGGCCACGAATGTGACGTAAATGGGGAAGGCGATGATCAGCATACCCAGAACGAGGACCACATGGGTAAGAACGGTGAGCCAAGGCCGGCTTTCGACCATCGTTTTCTCCTAATAATGAACCTTGCGTTCGATGTAACGGAATTGAATAACGGTCAACGCGATAACCAGCGCCATCAGGATAACGGATTGCGCGGCGGAGCTCCCTAAATCGAGGCTTTCGAAACTGTCGTGGTAGATCTTGAAAACCATGATATTGGTGGCCTCACTGGGGCCGCCCTCGGTGATGGCATGGATCACGCCGAAGGTGTCGAAAAAGGCGTAAACAATGTTCATGACGACCAGAAAAAAAACCGTCGGCGACAGGAGGGGGAATGTAATGGTCCAAAAACGTCGCGAGGGCGACGCCCCGTCAATGGCGGCGGCTTCGATAAAGGACTTTGGAATGGCCTGGAGACCGGCCAGAAAAAACAGAAAGTTATAAGCGATTTGCCGCCAGGCAGCGGCAATGATGACCAGCAACAGGGCCTGCCCCCCGTTAAGCGTATGGTTCCAATCAATCCCGATTTCCTCGAGAAAAAAGGAAACCATCCCGACTGTCGGGTTAAACAGGAAATACCAGACCACTGCCGCCGCTACCGGGGCCACGGCATAGGGCCAGATGATAAAGGTCTTATAGGTCGTCGCACCATGAATGGCACGATTTGCCATGACCGCCAGCAGCAGGGCCGCGGACATGGCGACAGCGGCCACGGAAAGACTGAAGACAATGGTCACCTTGATCGAATTGAGATAGATTGGATCGGTGAAAATATAGTGGAAATTATCCAGTCCGACGAAGACGGTGGACAACCCGAAAGGATCCTCCTGAAGCACGGACTGGTAGAGCGCCTGGGAGGCTGGCCATATGAAAAAAACGATGGTTATGACAATCTGGGGTGCCACCAAAATATAGGGCAGCACCTTGTTCTGAAAAACGACGCGCTTTTCCATAAGACCAGCCTTGGCTGCATCCGGGCTGCCGGCGCTCCTCAACCGGCATGCTGTTGCAGCGCCGCTCCACCTTGGAAGCGACGCCCTGTTTCAGTGTTTCATTTATGGGCTTTTTCGAATTTGCGAAGCAGGCGGTTGCCTTTAGCCGCCGCATCATCCAGGCCGGCCTGGGCCGTCATATCGCCCGCAAAAATAGCCTCCAGGGTGTCATACATAATGGCTCGCATCTGCACGAAATTACCAAAGCGCAACCCCTTTGAATTGGGGGTGGGCTTGTTCAAGGTCATCTGTTTCAGGGCCGTTTCCATGTCGGGGTTCTCTTTGTAGAAACCCTGTTTTTGGGTATATTCATAGGCCGCCATGGTAATCGGCAGATAACCCGTGAACTGGTGCCAGTCGGCTTGCACTTCCGGTTTGGACAAATAGCTGAAAAATGCCGCCACGCCTTTGTATTCTTCCGCCGAATGGCCCTGCATGACCCACAGGCTCGCCCCTCCGATGATCGTATTCTGGGGAGCCCCTTTTGCTTCCGGCCAGTAGGGCAGCATGCTGGTACGGAACGGGAATTTGGCGGTCTTCTTGAACCCGGCATAACCGGCCGACGATTCCGTATACATGGCCACTTCCCCCGACCCGAATTTGGCATTCCCGGTGTTCCGCCGGCCGCCATAGACAAATATATTTTCCTTCTGCCAATCCGCCAGCGACTGGATGTGCTTGACATGCAGGGGACTGTTGAACACGAATTCGGTGTCTATACCCTCAAAGCCGTTGGCCTTCGAGCCAAAGGGCACGTTGTGCCAGGCACTGAAATTTTCCAGATGAATCCAGGAAATCCAGGCGGTTGAAAACCCGCCGGAATAGCCTGCTTTCACCAGCTTGCGCGCATACTCGGCCACTTCCGGCCAGGTCTTGGGCGGTTTGTCCGGGTCCAGGCCGGCCTTTTCGAACGCCTCGACATTGTAGTACAAAACGGGCGTCGAACTATTGAAGGGCATAGAGAGCATTTTACCTTCGGGAGTGGTGTAGTAGCTGGTCACGGTAGGCAGATAGGCGTCCGGTGACCAGGTCTGGCCCGATTCGGCCATGACCTCATAGACCGGTTTGATAGCCCCTTTAGCCGCCATCATACTGGCTGTTCCGACCTCGAAAACCTGCAGGATATGCGGGGGATTTTTGGAGCGGAAGGCGGCGATGCCGGCCGTCATGGTGTCGTGGTAATTGCCTTTGTAGGTCGCAACCACCTTGTATTGGTTTTGGGAGGCGTTAAAATCGGACACGATGGACTGCACCTTTTCACCCAGGCGGCCCCCGTGGGCAAACCACCAGTCAATCGTAATCGGTTCGCCAAAGGCACCGAGCGGAAAACCGGCAAACATGAAACATACAATGGTCAACACCAACAATTGTTTTTTCATAAGGTGCTCCTCCTTTCCGGTTGGTTTGAATAACGACAAGCGTAATGTGTCGATGGATCAGCCGTCCCGCAAGCGAGGTTAGGAGCATTATGTTAAAAAGAGATGAGATACTGCAGGGGATTACCGTTTCATCAGCCAGTGTGATCAGTGGTGCTAACCAAGCTTTAGGATTATAACGGCAATATGCTTTTTGGGCATATTCTTGTTTGGGTGGATAATTTTCTCTAACGGTTCTGGCAGCCGGAGTCAAGCACTATCCATGTTTTCAGTACGGCAAAATAATGGCAACAGCAATTCGGCGGCCATGTAAAGAGCCACGCCGCCGGCGCAGGAAGGTCAATGGAATGGACAATCGGCATCTTTTTAAGGCAATGCTGGTCAGTTTCACAGTCATAACCCTTGTGGGCTGCTCAGCCGGCCTGGATCGTAATGCCCAACCGGCCGCTTCGGTCTGGGGGAAAAAAATCATGGTCATCGGGCACCGCGGCGCAGCCGGACTTGCTCCGGAAAACACCATTGCGGCATTCGCAGCCGCCCTCCATCTGGGAGTGGACGCCGTGGAAATGGACGTTCAATTGACGCGGGATGGGGAAGTCGTTGTCTACCACGATCTTACCTTGAAACCAGAAATCACCCGAACTTCCGAAAACATGTGGCTGGATGCCTGGAAAAGTGTGGCCATCAAAGATTGCTCTCTGGCCGAACTTAACCTGTATGATGTGGGACGGCTTGATCCATACTCATATTATGCCAGCCGATATCCCGATCAGGTCCCTGCCGACGGTGAAGCCATCCCGACGCTGCAAGCGGTCATCAACCTGATACAATCCCAGGACCGTCTCACAGAACTGTGGATCGAAATCAAAACCTCCCCCCTGACGCCACACGTCAGCAGCCGACCTGAGGATGTCGCCACGGCTGTCGTCCAAATCGTGCGCCGCAACCGGCTCGCGCATGCTGTGAAGATCCTTGCCTTCGACTGGCGTGCGCTTCACACAGTTCGGGAACTGGCGCCGGCAATGACCACCGTTTATCTCACCAATACCAGCGCACGAATGGATACGATTCAAAAGGGGACCGCCGGCCCGTCACCATGGACCGACGGCCTCGATATCGACCGCTTCGACGGCTCCATCCCGGCGCTTGTTGCCGCTGCCGGTGGACGTTTCTGGGCGCCGCGCTACAACCAGGTCACCCGCGCGGATATCGAAGCGGCGCATCGCCTGGGTATCAACGTCATGGTCTGGACCCCCGATGATGAAAAAGAACTGCGCCGCAGTATCGGCCTGGGGGTGGACGGCATCATCACCAACCGGCCCGACCGATTAAATGCCTTGTTGAGCCAAAACTAATTACGGCCAACCATTTCGAGCTGTGACTTATTCCAACGCCTCAATATCTTTTGAATTTCTCCTCTTTCCGCCCACCGGACATCAGCCGCTTCCATGACGGGAAAATTGAAAATTCACGGCACCACCCCGCAGGCCATGCGCGCCCCTCCACCGCCTAATTTCGCGGGATGATCGGCGTAATTGTCCCCGCCGGCATGGATCATCAGGCTGCGGCCTTTGAGGTCGGCCGTCTTTAATCGAGGCGCCAGGACCGGGAGTGTGGCCCTGCCGTCACTATCCACATAAAGCGGCGGCAGATCACCCAAGTGGCCGTCGCCATAAGGCCCTTCGTGGCGCCCGGTACCGGCGGGATCATAGTGCCCGCCGGCGGCCAGCCCAGGCACCATGGCACCGTTCTTTTCCTTTGGTCCGCAGTCCGGGTTTTCGTGGACATGGAACCCATGGAGCCCGGGCGTCAAACCGGACAGATCGGGGGAAAACAGGGCTCCGTAAGGGGTGTCTTTCACCACAATGGTCCCAATGACCGGCCCTGCGCCGGAAGCCGTGGCCGTAGCCATCGTGACCGTGGTCGTTTCGCCCCAGGCCGTGCCCGAGGCCAACACAATACCAATAACAATTATCGCAAACCGTTTCATGGTTGGTTTCTCCCTTCGATTCGGCGCACACGCCGAGGCAAGTGGCATCAACAAATAAGGTTCATCCCGCAAAGCAGGAGGAATTAATTCAAACCTAATACTTTTGCGCTCGAAACAAAGGGGCTTTTTTAAGGTCGTGAATCAGGACGTGTGGGCTTCTGGGTCAAAGGCTGTTGAGGTTTTTCCGATAGGCAGCGGCTTGGCGCAGCAGGTCGCGGCGGGTCTCGTCCGTCATCCGGTCCCAGGTGCGGTACATCACGCCAATCCTGGGGTTTGCCGCCAGCACGGCGCGATGCCGGTGCAGGAAATCCCAATAGAGGCTGTTGAAGGGGCAGGCCCCCTCACCGGTACGCTTTTTGGGATCGTAAGCGCACGGCCTGCAATAATCGCTCATTTTAGCGATGTAGTTGGCCGAGGCCACGTAGGGCTTGGTCGCCACGATGCCGCCATCGGCAAACTGGCTCATGCCGCGGGTGTTCACGATCTCCACCCACTGGACGGCATCGATGTAGATCCCCAGATACCAGGCATCCACCGCATCCGGATGCACGCCGGCCAACAGCGCAAAATTACCCGTGACCATAAGCCGCTGAATATGATGGGCATAGGCATGGGCGAGCGACTGGGCGATGGCGGCCCGCATACAGTTCATGCGGGTTTCCCCGGTCCAGTAGTAGTCCGGCAGGGCCGCCTGGTGGTCCAGGTGGTTCATTGCGGCATAGGCCGGCATGTGAGCCCAGTAGATACCACGCATGTACTCCCGCCAGCCCAGGATCTGGCGCACAAAGCCCTCCACCTGTTCGATGCCGATTACCTCTTCGTTCTCGCTGGTCAGGGAATTGACCGCGGCCTCGATCACCTCCATAGGATGCAGCATTTTGGTATTGAGGGCAAAGGACAGACGCGAATGAAAAAGAGACCAGCTCTCCGACGTCATGGCATCCTGGTAGGTGCCGAAGTGGGGCAGCCGCTTGCGAACGAATTCTTTCAGCAGTGCCAGGGCCTGCCGGCGGTTAACCGGCCAGATGAACTGCCGTGGAACAATTTGGCCGATGGTTTTCACCCCGGAGCGTGCGATCATGGCGGCGATATCGCGAACGTCGTTGCGAAATACCTTGGCGGCCGGCAGGGGCACGGCCCCGTCGTAACGGTTGCGGTTACTGTGATCGTAATTCCATTTGCCGCCCAGGGGCTGTTGGCCCTCCATGAGAATGGCATGCTGGCGGCGCATGTGGCGGTAGAAGCTCTCCATCAGGTAACGCTTTTTACCCCTGAAAAAATCCTGGAGATCCCCCCTGGCCGTTAGGAAGTGCTCGGTATCCACGGCCGCGGCAGGCACCGGCAGTTTGGCTGCCATGTTCCCCAATTGGCAATCCAGGCGGTATTCGTCCGGCAGCAGGTATTCAAAGCGGGTGCATTTTTCATGGAGGATCAATCGACGCAGGTTCTTTTCAATAGCCTGCTCATTTTCAGGATCGTCCAGGCGGAGATAAATCACCCGGTGGCCCCTACGGGAGAGTTCGTCGGCAAAATGGCGCATGGCGGCAAAAAAACCAGCCACCTTCTGGACGTGGTGGCGGACGTAGTCGGTCTCCTGGCGGACCTCCATCAGCGTGTAGACGACATCCTTCCGGGATCGATCAAACCAGCTGTGCCGGGCATTGAGCTGGTCCCCCAGAATCAGTCGCAGAATCTTGTCGTTTGCCATCGGTGACGATCCTTATCTGCGCCGAGAAATGATCAATGATGCGAGAATATATCATTTAAGGAGGTAATGGAGTCTAACAAAGACGGGTTTACCTATCATCGGCAAACCCGCCTATGGGGCAATAGCATTTTTTAGAATAAGGAGAGGCTTTCGAATATGAAACGGCAAGAGCAGGGCAGCAATCGTCAATGGGAAGGCTAATCGCGGAGGAGGTCGAGAAGAACCGTAGGATCGATCTTTAGCCGGGAACGGACACCGGGGAAGCTTCACCGATCAGCTTCATGGTCTCTTCATGCTTGCTGCGCATGTCCACGTGCCCTTCGTTGATCTCCTTTTTCATGGGGCTCCAATCCGCAGGGCACTCCACCTTGAGTTGTTCGACGCGCCCGCTCAATTCTTCGAGCACCATGTGAAGGTCTTCGATCTTGGGCTGAATTTTTTCTCTTTCAGCGGTTCCCAATTTGTCGAACTTCCGCCAGGTATCGTACAATTTGGCTTTCCAAGCGGTCAGTTCCATCTCCATTCCGGAGCAAAAGTCTTTAACGTCCATGGGTGTCTCCTTTCTCTGTTGCGGGTTTTAGATATAATACCCGGGCGTGTCTTGTCGTAGAGGACCCATCGCGAGTGATCATTTCTCAGTCCCCCACAAGCGGACGCACCCGCTCGATTTCGAAAAACACTAGGAATTTGGGATCGTCGGCGGGGTCGTCGTCCACGGGTGCGGTCCGACGCCGCAGCGCATAAAGACGTTCGGTTTCTTTTTCTTCGCCAACTTTTCGCAGGTACACACGTTTTCCGCGGTACCCCTGGCCGGCCTCCACAAAGAGATAACTGGCGTGGGGATTGGATTGCAGATTGGCGTGGGACAGGCGATCACGCATGATAAAAGCGACGGTGCCGTCTTCCATGAAGTGGGGACGGGAATAGATGGCCGTGTCCACCACCCCTTCGCCGTCAGCCGTGGCCAGAACACCCATGCCTTTGGTGTTCTTGAAGTAGTCAGCAAGATCCATTGCAGAGGCTCCATTGTTAGTGGAAGATTGAGGTTGCTTGAGTGTCTTGAACTATACAGGAGATCATAAGCACTTATGCCGGCTTGTTAACCCGAATATTTCATGAAATTTTTTCACAATAAATTTTATGATAACATATCGGTGACATAAGCGCTGTTCGAGGTGTGGTTTTCCGGTGACAGTTTGTAACCTGCGTCGATTTCCAAAAAGACAGATAAAATTTCACCTTACGGCGCGCCCGAGATGCTCCTTGGCGGCGTTATCAGGCGCTTGCGGTAGCAGAAGTACAGCGGCGCCCCTGATGCCTTGCCAATGGACATCTCGAACGCGTGGAATATCCGGGTTAAGGGCCGATGATTTAAAAAGCTATCTCAAGAAGGGCGTTCGCGCCCTCCAAACGATAGGCTGCGAACGAAAACGCGGCATCGCTCCTATTCCGATCCGCAGCAATATCAGCACGGCGCCGGGACTGGTTAGAAACTGGAGGAGCAACCGTCCGCCTGCCGCGGGCGCATCGTTGAGGGAGGCTACTTGAACGTGCGCAAGGCCCCCATGCCGCCGTCGACATGCAGAATCTGGCCCGTGATCCAGGCACCATCACTGCTCAGTAAATGGCAGGCGGTCGCGGCGATGTCCCGTGGGTGGCCGATGCGCTGGAGCGGGTGCCGATTGGCCGCGGCCTTGCGCTTGTCTTCACCGGTGAGAAGCGATGCCGCCAGGGGTGTGTCGGTCAGGGAGGGCGCGATGGCATTGACCCGGATCTTGGGCGCCAGTTCGGCGGCCAGGGAACGCGTCAAGCCTTCCACCGCACCCTTGGCACTGGCAATACTGGTGTGGAAGGGCATGCCGGTCTGCACCGCAACGGTACTGAAAAGGACGATACCTGCCCGCCCATCCGCCTTTTTAAGCGCTGTCAAACAAGCATGAATCGAACGGACCGCGCCGAGAAAATTGACCTGGTAGTCCGCCAGAAAAGCTTCCGGTTTGAGGCCGCGAAACGGACGCAGGTTGATGCTGCCCGGGCAGTAGACCATACCGTCGAGTTTCTTGGGAATGCTATCGGCCGGCAGAGCGCTTTCGGTGACGTCCACGGGAATGTGGGTCACGCCGGTCATCCCCTCCAGTTCACCCGCCGTCCGGGATCCGACGATCACCTCATGGCCTTCGGCCGATAGCCGGCGCGTAATCTCCATACCGATACCGGCACTGCCACCGATAACAACATAGGTATGCGAACCCTTCATGTGCCCCCCTTTCCGATTGCCGCCGTGACGCCCCACTGATGATTCATCGGCGTTTGTCGGCAATTACCCAGATATAGAGATCTCCCATCTCGCGAACCTCCCGGACCTTGAATCCCTTATGCTTCAGGGCCGCAACGAACCCGACGCCATCAAAACGATCCATCTGGGGATGCGTCATCAGTCGCCCCCAGAAAGGATGGGTGATATAATGCGCGAGGATCTCTTCGCAGTAGAACCGGCCCCCAGGCTTCAAAACACGCCGAACCTCTGCAAGCGCCGCACGCCAGTCGACAACATGATGAAGGGCGCCGAAATTGAAAACGGCATCGTAGGTGGCATCCGGTATTGGGATACGGCGCGCGTTGCCGGTCCAAAACTGAACCGCCGCATTCCGGCGTCCCTGCCGTCGTCGGGCGCGGGCGACCATCTTATGATCCAGGTCGAAGGCATGGACTGTGGTCGCTCCAAACACATCAAAAATAAGGTCGATGCCCGATCCCGGGCCGCAGCCGATTTCCAGGACTTTACCGCCCTGCAGCAATCCGCCCAGCGTATGCAACTGCCGGGCTTCCAGATGGCGTTGGATCAGAGGGCGAATCGGATTGAGAATGAAAAGCCGCTCAAGAAGACTGAGTTTCATTATCCTGTCCGGTCAATGCGATGGCGTGGCACTTATGGTTCACCCGACCGCGTTGGGAAGGCAACCCCATGCCCGCGTCTTTTGAAATCCTTGCCTCCCGATCAAGCAGACGGATGGGATGTTTTTCGGCATGCCAATTAGGATAAAGCGATTTTCTGATTTTACAAACCCCGGCCCTGACGACAAAGGATCCCGTCCACCGGCAGGAAAGCCCTATACTGTCACCCCGTGCATCAACGGTTGACACTGCGGTTTGATGTTGCGCACCGTTTTCGATAACGTGTATAAGCTCGCGCCCACAAGGGAGACATGCGGGAATTCTTGGTGGGCCAGGCAAACCCGAAATGACCGCAGAGACGGCAAAAAAGGTATAGATCTTCCTGAAAGTCGGCCAGCCGAGCCGGAAGTTCCGGTCTCCCCCGTCCAAAGCCAAAGACCCTGTCGATGCCGCCGGCGATGGCACACGGGTAGTACCCCAGCGGTGTCAGGCCCAGGCCGCAATCCTCCAATATGCGGCAGCCGCAGCTGTATTTCGCCCATCGGTACAGCGGGCGATCCAGGGGCGCCATGTTGAAGGGGCGGAAAAGGCGCTGCCGGGTCCCTTTCCAGGTGTTCTTGACAACAATGCCGTCCGGCAGGTTCGCCAGGGTCCGGCGCACCCGGGCCCCGTTGCCGTTGGTGCAGACCACGAGTCGCAGACGGGGGTTATGGCGGGCCTGATAATCCCGCAACATGTCCACGATCACGTCAAAATCCGGATGCAGCGTCGGCTCTCCGCCCAGCAGCCGGATCCGCTCCCAGGACCGGCCTTGCGCAACGCTGTCATGGATAAACCCCGCTACCCGTGCCACGGACAGATCCAGTCGGCTGGGAGCCTGTGTGCAGGATCGGTTGCAATTGAAGCAGTGCAGGTTGCAGCGGTACGTCAGGTCGATCTCGACATAACGCCGGCTGATGTCAAATGGGCGCCCCAGCCATTGTACCATCGGCCGCTGGCAGCGGATAAACTGATAGAGATCCAAAGCCAGGCGCCGTAAGGTGATATTGCGATGAATCCTGGTCACCGGCATGGGTCAACCTTTTCCTTCAGATAAAAAGGCGTATGCCAATATCATCGGCTTGCGGTCGTTACCGAAGCAGCGCCGGTTCACCGCTGGATCAGGCGGGTACAACGCCAAGGAGGGGACGGCATAGGAGGCGGCGCGTTGTCGATCAATGGGAATCAAGGACAAACCTCCCGGGCTATTCAGGGTGGGGCGGCTGAAGGGGCTGCCCAGCTGGTTGATTATGAAAAACACTCTACACCAACTGGCCACCGAAACCAAACGGTTGTAAAACAGAATTACGATTTGACCTGCATCGGTCAGATATGCTCTAATTAAATTATCACGCCTCAAGTTAGACCAACCGATTCCACTCAAGCGGCTTCAACTATCGACTCACCACTCAAGGGGGGAAAATGTTTCGCAACCCACTGATGGTTACGGCCCTGTCACTAACCGCCGCCGTCTCGATCTGGGGGCTGATGGATGCCCAGGCGTTGGCCGCATTTGCAGCCCGGACGGTGAGTGTCATTCTTAGAAGTCGGGGCTGGTTTATCATGCTGACGGCAAGTGCGCTGCTCATCATCAGCCTCTGGCTGGCGCTGTCTCGTTTCGGGAAAATCAAACTGGGGCGCTCCGAGGATGAGCCCGAGTTTTCAACCTTCAGCTGGCTGGCCATGATGTTTGCCGCTGGCATGGGCGTCGGGCTGCTGTTCTATGGCGCGGCCGAACCCATTTCCCATTTCCTTTTTATTCAGGATCAAAGCGACATGCCCGCGTACCAGGCGGGACCGACAGCGCTGTTTCTTACCTACTTCCACTGGGGTCTGCATGCCTGGGCGATTTATGGTCTGACCGCCCTGGTGATCGCCTACTTTACCTTTCGACGGCAGGCCCCTCCTCTGGTCAGCGCCCCCGTCAACATCGTTTTTGGTGACAAACCCTGGGCCCGTACCGTCGGCTGGCTCATGGATCTGCTGGCCATCTATGCCATTGCCATCGGGCTGGCCGGATCCATTGCCCTGGGTGTCTTCCAGGTCGAGGATGGCGTCGCCACACTATTTGGTATTCAACGGGCCGGACTTGGGCTGGGTCTGGCCATTTTTGCCGTTTTGTGTCTGGCCTACATCCTTCCGCTGCTGGTGGACCTGAGCAAAGGTATGGCGACCCTCTCGAACACCGCCATTCTCATTGCCATCAGCCTGATGGTGTTCGTTCTCCTGGTGGGACCGACCCATCTTTTTATGCAGAACATCGTGGAGGGCTTCGGAGAATATATCACCAACGTGCTGCCCCATGGATTTCGCACGTACACTTTCTATGAAGAAACGGTAGGACAGTGGTTCAGCGCCTGGACGCTCAACTACATGCTCTGGTGGCTGGCCTGGGCACCCTTCGTAGGCGTTTTCATCGCCCGGATATCCAAGGGGCGCACCATCCGCGAATTTATCCTGGGCGTCCTGCTGGCGCCGACTGTCTTTTCCATCTTCTGGTTCGGCATATTCGGCGGCATGGGGTTTTACCAGGGGGCTGCCAACCAACTCGATCCGACCGTAGTCCAGACCGACATCAACCGGACCACTTTTCTGCTGCTGGAGACCATGCCATTCTCAAAACTGACCATTGCCGCCACCGTCATGGCCGCTTTTCTGTTCATCGTCACCAGTGTCGTCAGCGCCGCCTACGTCCTATCCATGTTCTCTACCGGCGGCAACCAGGACCCGCCGGTAAAGGTGAAGCTGACGTGGGGCATCATCCTGGGAGCCTTAGGTTTGGTAATGATTCTATCCGGCAGCGCCGACGCCGTCCGCCAGATCATCGCGTTGAGTGCCAACCCGTTCGTGTTCATCGTTCTTTTTCTGGTGATGTGTCTTCTCAAAGCGCTGAAAAAAGAAAAGGGTGTATAAAATGGAAAATCTGGTCGATACCCTCATGAATATCCTCATTTTTGCTTTTATTGGCCTGCTTATCTGGCTCTATACCAGGGAAGAGCCGGGCCACGATGATTTTCCGGAGAACAACGATCAGCCGGAATGATATGTCGTGGATCCCACGGGTGCCCTATTTCTCCAGTGATAGCCCCCTTATCACCACCGCAATCATCGCCGTGAGGCCCTCTTTTGGCCATCCGGAGGGGCCTCCCCCAAAAATACGCTTGACGAATTCTTGCATTATGAGTTAGTTCTCTGTTCTTCACACTGAGAGATACCGCGAAGGTATAAAACGAATTACGTTTACATGGTGCTTTTGGGATGCACCACAAAAGGTGCCCCATCTAAATTCCGGTGTTAAGCCAACGCTCTGAACGCTTGGCCCGACACGCCGCCTGAATATCCGCAAAGCAAGGCCGAGAAGGTCTTCGTACGGGAATAATCCCCGTCGCAGACCCCTCGGCCTTTTTGTTTTGTGCCGACGGCAGGTGATGCGGGGGGAAACATCCGATTGGAGGAGGTGCCCATTGATATCGTGGAATCGCATTTTACAGGCCGTCACGGTAGGCTGCCTCATGGCGCCGGTCCTGCTGTGGGCAGCGGGGGACGCCGTCCGTGACAAAATCGAGCGACCGGTCCAGCAGGCCATCGCTACCCGCCAGGCCACTCAGAAGGCCGAGGAAACCTGGCAAAAAAAGCACAATGAACGTATGGCCCTGCTGGCATCGTTGCAACAGGAGCAGACACGGCTGGGGGAAGAAAAAGCGCGCCTGCGGGAGGAGCAGGCCGCACACCGGGAGCGGATCGCCGCCAAATCGCGCCAGCTGGCGGCCGGCGAGGAAATCGCCAACCAGATCGCCCCTTACCTCGAAGAGGTGCTGGTAGAGATTCGTGACCGTATTGACGCCGACCAACCGTTTCTGACCGACGAACGGCGACGGCGGGTCGCCCACCTTAAAAACCTGTTGGCCGATCCTGGGGTGACGATCAGCGAAAAATTCCGCAAAACCGTGGAGGCCCTCATGGTGGAAGCCGAGTACGGGCGAACCATCGAAGTCTATCAGGACACCATCACGGTCGAGGGCCAGTCATTGCTGGCGACGATTTTTCGGCTGGGACGGATCGCCCTCTTCTACCAGACCCTGGATCAGAGCCAAAGCGGCCTGTTCGATGTCGCCACCGGCGCCTGGACCCCGCTGCCTTCGTCTTTCGACGGCGCTCTGCGAAAGGCCATCGACATCGGGGCCAAACGGCAGCCGGTGGAGCTTCTGCGCCTGCCCATAGGAAGGATGGCGACCCCATGAAACCACGACGATGGATGTTGCTGATGGTCGGTCTGGCGGCTTGGGCCGGTGCCGGTCCGGCATATGGCCAGGACATGCGCGTTCGACAATCCGAAGCCCGCCAGGCACGGGAAGTCCTGATGCAAAAAGCCGATGCAGAACAGCGCGCGGCCGAAGCCGAGGCCGCGACTGTGCAGGCGCGCATCGCCGATGACCAGGCCGCCCTGGACCAAGCTATCGCCGCCCTCGAAAAACAGAATGCACGGCTGCGGTCTTCCGTTGAGGGTCTCACGGCCGAAGTCCGGTCTTTGGCCGAGCAAGAGGCGGCCCTTTCCGCCCAATTGGCCGAAACCGACAGTGTCATTCGCGAATTGGTGGGGCTGATCCGGGTGGCCGCCAAGGATACGGCGACCCTCTGGCGCGAAAACCTGCAAAGCGCCCGGGGCGGTCCTGATCCGGCCTTTCTTCAGTCCTTCGCCGAACAGGCCCGGTTCCCCGGGATGGCAGACGTCCGCCGGCTCGTGGCGGCCTTGGAACTGTATATCCAGCATTCGGGGGAAGTCGCCCTGGGTCAGGGGACAATCGTCGACCCGGCCGGTCTGGAAACCGAGGCCGACATTCTGACCCTGGGTTGTTTTACGGCTGTTTACCGTCTGAAGGACGAAATCGGGTTTCTGACCTACGCCGAAGCCAGCCAAAAACTTTATGCCCTTTCCCGGCTTCCATCGCGACGCATGCAGAAACAAATCGCGCACTACATGACCGGCCAGGCCGAGGCCGTACCCATGGATATCTCCCGCGGCGCGGCCCTGCGGCAGCTGACCCACGAACTGAGCCTCTGGGAGCAGGTACCCAAAGGCGGCCCCATCGTCTGGCCGATTTTGGCCATCCTGGCTATCGGGGCGCTTATCGTTCTCGAGCGGGTGGTTTTTCTCCTGCGCAAAAATTGCAATGCTGAAAAATTGATGCAGCGGATCGCGGCCCTGATCGACGAACGGCGCTGGCCGGCCGGCCGGAAAGCCTGTTTGGAGCTGCGCGGCAAACCTGTGGCCCGCGTGCTGGCGGCCGGCCTGGAATGCTGCCACCTGCCCCGGGAGGATATGGAAAATGCCTTGCAGGAAGCGATCCTGCGTGAAGTGCCGCGTATGGAGCGGTTCCTGTCGACGCTTGGCATGCTGGCCGCCATCGCCCCCCTGCTGGGGCTGCTGGGCACCGTCACCGGTATGATCGATACCTTTGATGTGATCACGCGCTTCGGTACCGGCGATCCACGCATGATGTCCGGCGGCATCTCGGAAGCTCTGGTGACGACCATGCTGGGATTGTCCGTAGCCATTCCCATCATGCTGGCCCACACCCTTTTAAACCGGTCTGTGGACCGGCGCATCGGCCAGATGGAAGAAAAAGCCCTGGCCCTGGTCAACACCGTTCACAAGAGTCGCGCTGACCATGGCTGAGATTTTACAGGTCTTTTACCACCAGACCCTGGACTACCTGCAGGCCGGCGGGCCGGTGATGCCCCCCCTGGCGGGCATCAGCCTGGCCATGTGGTTGCTGATCATCAATCGGGCCCTGTTTTTCCGGCGTCTGCACCGCCGCAGCATGCCCTTCCGGACAGCGCGGGACCACTTGCAGGCGGGTCGTCTGCCCGACCGCCGGGAGTACAGCGGCGCCATAGCCCTGCTGGTAACACACTTTTTGCAGGCCCGCAGCGGCGAGCGGCTACTGGATCGCTTCATCCTGGAGGAAACCGTGCAGCGCCTCAACCGCTCGCTCAGCGACCATCTTCAGATCATCGGTGTCCTGGCGGCCGTGGCGCCCCTGCTGGGCCTGTTGGGCACGGTGACCGGGATGATCGCCACCTTCGACATCATGGCCGTCTTCGGTACGGGCAATGCCAAGGCCATGGCCGGGGGCATCTCGGAGGCCCTCATTACCACCCAGACCGGACTTTTGGTGGCCATCCCCGGTCTGTACATGAAAGGCTTTCTGGACCGCCGGGCCCGCAACCTGCAACAGCGCATCACGGCCGCAGGGCTCTTTCTGCGCCGGCATCTGTGAAGTTTCTGTGAAGATTTACCATGAAGGGCATGAAGAGCATGAAGATGATGCGGGCAGAGCGTAAGAATATTTTGGCCGCCTTACAGAAAAAGGAAATGACGGAAGGCCAATACGCAAACAAAAAAATGAAAATAGAGATATTTGTCGCACTTCATAATACGAGTTTAGCCGTACCATTTAATTAAATTTCAAACGTCCTGGCTTTAAAGGCGTGATCCCAAACCATAAGGACCCGACATGTTCACCATCAGCAGCGCCCGCCGCAACAACCGTTCCTCCGTGGAGCTGAACATCGCCCCCCTGATCGACATGGTGTTCATCCTGCTGATCTTCTTCCTGGTCACCACGAGTTTCGTCAAGGAAACCGGTGTCGAGGTCAACCGCCCCACGGCAGCCACGGCCGTGAGTCAGACCAAGGCCACCATTCTTATCGGTGTCGATGCCGCCGACCGAATCTATTTCGATCACCGCGAGGTGGACGTAAGGGCGGTGCGGGCCAACGTGGAGCGGGCCTTGGCGGAAAATCCCGAAGGGGTCGTGGTGGTGGTCGCCGACCGGGCCAGCTCCACCGGAACGGCCATCCAGGTCATGGACGGTTGCCGCCTGGCCGGAGCTGTCAATGTATCCCTGGCGGCCCGGCTGCCGGAGGGCACCTGACCATGACGACTGTCGTCTTAGCCCATCAAACCACAACCGGGAGGTGGCGTCAGCAAGCGGCCATCTGGGTTGGAGCAGGAACCGGAGCCCTTGTGCTCAACCTCTTGCTCTTCGCCCTCATGCCGCACCTGCTGCAGCGGCCGACCGAAGTACCGGTCTTCGAGCAGCCGGTCGCCAACATCAATGTGATTCGTCTCAAGCACGCGGAAAGTCCGGTCCGTCGTGAATCCGAGAAACCGCCGGCCCCGCCGGTGGAGGCCCTTCCCCAGCCGCAGTTCGCGCCGCGGGTCCAGCCGCGTCTGGCATTGTCCTTCGACCTCAATCCCCGCCTGCCGGCAGGCCCGGTGGCCGTTGCCCTGCCAGCCATGGCACCTGTAGCGCTGGACACGGCGGCAACGGGCGGCCTTTTTGCCGCCGGCGACCTGGATGCCCCCTTGACGGTGGTCTCCCGTATCCCGCCGGTCTATCCCATCCATGCCAAACACCGCGGTATCGAAGGCTGGGTGCGGGTGCGTTTTGTCGTCCAGGAAGATGGTCGGGTCACCAGCATCACCATTCAGGAAAGCCAACCCGTCGGCGTTTTCGACGCCAGTGTGATGCGCTGCGTGGCCGCCTGGCGATTCAAGCCCGGAACCGTGGCGGGCATGCCGGTCAGAGCCTGGGCCGAGACCAAGATTCGGTTCCAGTTGGAATAGCCGCAAACCGTATTGGAGGGTTTACTCATGCAACGCTTTATTGGTCATGCCTTATGCGCCCGTCAGCCCATGCGAACGGCCCTGCTGACAGGTGTTTTATGGGTCGTTTTTATCGGCTCGGCGGCGTTGCCGGCCAGTGCGGACAGCCCCGATCTGCCCGGACCGGCCCGGGTCGTGCTGTCCCGTGCCGCCCGCCTGATCCAGGACAATGCCTACGCGCAGGCGACGGCCCTGCTCCGGGAGTTCCAGGCCCACGGCGACCCCTTTCCGGGGCCGTCCGGCGACGATCCCCGGGGCGCTCACCATCCCGAGATCTATTTCGCTCTGGGCACCTGCCATCTCTTGCAGGAAGACTTCCACCCGGCCCGGGCTGCCTATGAAATGGCCCTGCAACGGGATCCCGACCACATATCCTCCTGGCTGAACCTGGCCCAGGCCGGCTACGCTCTGAAAGATTACGCCACTGCTGCCCGGGGGTTTGCCGAGGCCTATACCCGTGTGCCTTCGCCGGATCCTGAATACCTATACAGCAGCGCGGCGGCCCTGCTCATGGCCGAGCAATACGGTCCCGCCATAGCCGCCTTTGATAAACTCTTCGCCCAACACGCGGAAGCAATCCAACCCGCCTGGCGGGAAAACTACGTCCATGCCCTGCTGGCCGAAAACCGAGTGCGCCGTGCGCTACCGCACATTCGCCGATTGGCGGCCACCACCGTTGGAGAGAAGCAGATCCAGTGGCAGGAAATCCTGTTGCATCAATATCTCCAGTTGGAAATGGACCAAGCCGCCCGGGATTTGATTCGGCACTTGACCCGCGAGGCCCCCCTGCAGGCCAAGTGGTGGCACGCCATGGCCCACGTGGCGCTGCAGGACAACCGCTATGAACAGGCCCTCATGGCCATGACGGTGGTCGGCTATCTGAGGCCCCTTTCCCGCCAGGAAACCAGGCTGGTGGCTGACCTTCACTTGCAGGTGGGTATTCCGGTCAAAGCCGTGCCTTTGTATACAGCCGCCCTAGAAAAAGACTGTGAGCTGCGCCTTCTGAAAAGCCTCGTACGGGCTTTGCAGCAGTTGGATCGCCTCCAGGAGGCCCTGGACGTCTGCCGACGTTTTAAGCCGGAAACCTGCGACGGTGATCTCCTGATGACAGAGGCTGACCTGCTTTACGCCCTTGATCGCTTCGAGGAGGCCGGCCAGGCCTACCGGCGCGTGGCCCAGGCCGACCGGCGCCGGGCCGGTAGGGCCTGGTTGATGGCCGGCTATGCCGCCCTTCAGCTTCAGGATGCGGCCGCCGGCCGCGTGGCTCTGGCCAAGGCGGTCAATTTCCAGGGCCAGCGCCAGGCCGCGCTGATGGCCATGCGCCGCCTGCCCGCTGCCGGTACGCAAACCCGATAATATCGATCAACACGAGGAGATATCGCATGGACATCAAGGAAAGAGCGAAAATTCGCCTTCAGCTCGGGCTCAGCCACAACGAGAGTTATGTTGGCGACTACCGCCGTTTCGCCGACGAACTGGAGGCCGCCGGCCTGACCGCCAGCCGCCAAGCACTGGGAGTAGCCATCGATCTCACGGGACAGGGCAACGCCGCCTTTCGCCGGGCTTTGGATCTGCTCTGAAGGATAAACGGTTACGATCTAAAAAGGCAGCCGCATCCCGACCAGGAGACCACGGCTGCCTTCGCGAATGAAGCCCCCGGCTAAGGGGAGCCTCGGTGGAAACCCTACACCGAAGACCCTCCCGCGTCAATTGCCGGGTCGGCACCCCCAGGCCGAACGCCGAAGGGTGCTCTTTAAGACCAACGGGAACAAAGGAGGGACACATAGTATGCTTAGGTCCGTAATAATTTGGCTAACAGCGTTTTTTATTCTGTGGGCGGGAACGCCCGCGGTGGCGGAGGAGCCCCCTCCGGGAGAACTGCAGCAACTCGAGGATATCGTCGTGGAGGACAAAGGCGGTGCCCCCGGGATTGAGCAACCCCCCACCGGCACTGTGATCGACTTGGAGGAATTCAAGACCATCGGGCCCCCAACCAGCATCCTGGATACGCTGAAAACCCGGGCCATCGTGGATTTTCGCGGCGCCAGCAACCTGGACCCCGGCATCGACTCCATTTTCCTGAGAGGGTTCAGTTCCAAGCGCTTTGTCACCGCCATCGACGATCTCACGGTCCAGAAAACCGGCGGCCGCAAGTCCAGCAACATCGTGGACTACGCCCTGCTGCCCACCTTTCTGATCCAAGAAGTGGAAATCCTGCCGGGGCCGCACTCGGCCCTTTATGACAGTAAAAGCATCGGCGGCGTCATCAACATGGTTTCGGAAAAACCCCATCACCACGACAGCCTGAAGCCGGACGTGACCCTGACCTCGAGCTACGGTTCTTATGAAACCTGGGACAACCTCGCCACCGTTCAGGGCGCGGTCGAGGATTTCACTTACGATATGGCCTACCGGCGCTATCTCACCGACGGCTACCTGCGCCACAACGAAACCGACATCGAAACCCTCTACGGGCGCATCGGCTATCTGCTGCCGGCGGACGGTTTCGCGACCTTGAGCTTGTCAGGCACCGACACGGACCGCGACGCGCCGGTCAACAACCCTGGAGCCACCTATGGGGACTATGATTCGGACTACCCCCGCAGCGAGGATGGCCCCTTCGACGCCTTCCAGGAACCCACCTGGGACGGTGAGTCCCATGCCTGGCGCATGAACTGGGAGCAGCCCTCGCCGGTCGGCCTGATCCACCTGGGGGCCTACTATAGCAAGGAACAACGCAACCGAAGCTACTTTGTCAACCTCGGAGACACGGAACGCTCGGAGCTGGACACGACCTGGTGGTCTCAAGGCGTCAAGTTCAAGGACGATATCCAATGGCTGCCGAACCACACCACCACCGTGGGGTTCGACCTGGCCCGCCTCTACGACAACGGCAACGTTCTGGACGATTCCGAGAAGAACGAACGGATCTACAAAAAAGCCGGCTTTATGCAGCACCGCTGGAATATTTTGCCATCCCTGGAGCTGACTTTGGGGCTGCGCTACGAATACGTCAAGATCCACGTGAGCAATCTTTCCGGGAGCGGCGCAGTGTGGAACCCGGCCTACGGACCTATGGAAAGCCGTAACTGGAACCAGTTCGTGCCCAAATCCTTTCTCACCTGGAAGATGGACGAACTGGCCCCCTGGCTGCGGGACACATCGTTTTCGGTGGGAGTCAGCAAGATATGGCGCGCCCCGGACTACCACGGGGACTACAACCCCCAGGGACGCCCGGCCGGCCTTTTTCTGAACCCCGAGCACGGCGTGGGCTACGATTTCATTCTGAGCCGCCGCCTGTGGCGGGACATCACGTTCAAGTTTAATTTCTCCTTTTACGACATCAAGGACTACATCGCCACCAACAGCACCTATGCCAACTTCTCGGGTGCCGGCGCGGGGGCCCTGCGCTACAGCGACTACAAGATCAATCTCGATGAAGTCTATCGCCACGGCATCGATGTGGAGGTGGGTGGCCACCTGATGGACGACCTCTCCTTCACGCTCGGCTATTCCTGGCAGGACTTTGACAACCGGGGCGACGAGCCGGCCGGCGAGACCGAACTGGATCAGCGCTCTGAGCACCGCGTGAGCGCCGGCCTGCGCTACCAACTCTTCGAGAAGACCGCCCTGATGCTGGACTACTATTACCAGAGCGACGAAGTCACGGAAATTTCCGAAGAGATCGCCCCGGATGTCTGGAACTTCCGGGAAGTCGAGATCGACGCTTACCATACCGTGGATTTCGGCATCGAGCAGATCCTTTGCGAAAACCAGGGACCGCTTCAGAAGGCGGTGCTCAACGTCTACGTGAAAAACCTTTTTGACGAAGAATACTACGACACCTCGGGCTATCCGGCCACGGACCGATTCTTCGGGGCGTCGCTGAGCCTCTCGTTTTAACCGAAAGAATCACGCGATGAATCCATGCCTTCACTCGACATCGTCGTGGCTTACAACAAACACTGAACCTTTACAGACAAAAAAGGAGCCTCTCAAAATGAAGAAACAAATCCGCTTTCTCCTGACCATAGCCGTCGGCATGTCTTTGCTCGGTGCTGCTAACGCATCCGCTTCCTCCTTCGACAAGGTCGTTTCCAACGCCATGCATACCTTGTCGGTCGTAAAAGATGACCCCCGACTGCTGCTGATGACCGATGCCCCCTATGTCGTGATTGACGGCGCAAGTGCCCTGCCATACCTGGGGAAGACCCAGGTCCTGACCGGCTGCACCGTGGGCCGCGGCAACCTGCTCTTCTTCCAGCGCCCCCAGTCCCACCCCCTGCGCTTCATGCTCTTTCACAAAACCTCCGGCCAGGCCGTCATCATCAGCCGGATGGACGGAACCTGGTCGGCCCAGTCCCTTGACATGGGGCCGGAGGCCATCGTGCAACCCGCCTTCTGGGAGCGGACCGGCGACTACCAGGCCGGACGCGATCTTTTCACCCTGGCCGCGATTGCCAATGTGTGGGCCAAGGACGGCCCCTACGATTTTCTGAAGTCGGCCGAGTTGCACAATCATATCTGCCCCGGCCTGACCTCGGGCTACCTGATGGCCCACTACATCCAGAGCCATTACCCCCTTGCCAAAGGGGAGCGTTACACCGTGCTGGCCTGTCCGGTATGGTGCAAGGAAGACGCCTTTCAGGTGGTGCTGGACTGCACACCGGGCAAAAGGGGCCTGGTCGTCAAACCCCTTTCGCCGAAACAGCTGAAAGCTGTTTCCGTGCCGAATCCGGCGGCCATCCTGTTGATCTGGAACCGGGAGCAGAAAACCGGCCGGGGTGTTGCCCTGAGTTTCAATTTTGATCGTTTGCGGGCGTTCGCCCCCCAAGGAACCCCCAAGGCGGCCCAGGTGCTGTCCGCCCTGGACTATCTGGACGATCCGGACCGCTTCGTCTCCGCGGTGGCAACTTTCGATCTGGACGAACCCCTTTATCAACGCATGACCCAGGCCGGCAGCAACCCCTATGAATTGGCCGGCCTGGTCAGGGATTAGGAACGGAAATGATTATTACAGGAGTCCGGTCGGTCGCCGCAAGGTCATCGAAACAATTCTGAGAACACGAATCCGGGCTAACCATTTTAGGAGGAGTCACAATGAGCAACACGGATACCAAACCATTAGCGCTGCACTTCAATCCTGTGGGAAAAGTGCAAAGCCCCATCAAAAATCCCATTCTGAAGGCTGGTGAGTCGGATATTGAACTCCAAAAGCGGATGGACCAAATGCGCGCCCATCATCAGGAGATCAACGATACGGTCAGCAGTCTGTTCATTTTCGAACCCTGGACCGAACTGCTCGATGGCATCGAAGGATTCTCACATATTGTGGTGCTCTACTGGCCGCACTTGATCGACCCGGAACGGCGCAAGCTTCGCAAAGTTCACCCCATGGGCCGCAAAGACCTTCCCATGCAGGGCATCTTCGCCACCCGCAGTCCGGCCAGACCTAACCCTGTCCTGGTCTCCACAGTGCGGCTGCTGAAAAGGGAGGGCAACGTCCTTACCGTCAAGGGGCTGGAGGCCGTGGACGGCAGCCCCCTGATCGATATCAAGCCTTATATGCGCGCCTATCATGACGTCGCCAAGGCTACGGTACCCGAGTGGGTGCACCGGATCGAAAGGGAACTCGATATGGACGGTGAGTAAGGATCGATGCCCTCCATTGCGGTGGAGGGCATGCCCAACAACCACCGCCCCCAAAAGGGGTACCGTTAAGGATGAATCCTAACCGCACACATCCGCGTTTTTGGTGTCCCCCCGGGGGCATCCCCCAACGACTTGTATTTCTCCCCCCCCCTATTTTTGCATCACCCTTCTTCAAACCGGTATTGCCGTGCCCCCCTGCCCCCACCTGTCAAAAAAATGATGATACTTCAAAATCATTTCGAAACGGGGTGTGCACGGTAAAATTCCACTCACCATTATTTGTCGCTCTCTTCTTTACCCTATAAAAACGCCTGATATTATTATGATATGGAATTTTAAAACATCAGCCAAGTAAATTCTGTGGCAAAACCAGGCTAAAAATGAGAATTTCACCCCCTCTTTTTGCTGATTTTACACCCAGGGTCTTGAGAAGACCTCGGGGGGGACGGCCCTTTACCGATGCTCAATGCACACCAACACAGCAAGATAATTATATCTTACTGTATTTATATCATATTCACATTTTTTGCCTTCAAAGTATTTATTTTCAAAGGCATCTCGTTCCCATATAGGGTGGATGCTCCCCCCCTTGTATACTTGCCCCCCTCCCCATTACCCCCACCTTAAGAGTGCCGCAATACCCCAGACCTTTATATGTCCATTTTCAAACACCCCCTGGTGTTCGACGGGTACTACACTTTTTGTTGATTGCATCCCCCCGGGTATCACCTATTGGTAATTATGCTTAATTGTCATACATTTAATATAAATTTTGCCATCGCAATTGGTCATTTAAGATAATGTGGTTGCTGTGTTCAAATTTTTTAAAGGTGTACTTTGATTCTTGAGAATCGATAGCGGAACATGTTAATAAATAAATTTTTAACCGAAATATATTGAATCTGTTAACGCATACCTGTGCAGAAACCTTCCGGCTTTGAGTGAGAAAGGTGTTGCCAAATGATTAGAATCAACGAAAACTACCGCAAACTTCAATCCTCCTATTTGTTCAGCGAAATTGCCAAACGCGTCGCAGCTTTCCAGGAAGCCAACCCTGACATGGATATCATCAAACTGGGGATCGGGGATGTGACCCGTCCCCTGCCGGAGGCATGCATCCAGGCGTTCCACGCGGGCGTCGATGAACTGGCGGCAGGTCCGTCTTTCAAAGGCTACGGCCCTGAACAGGGCTACCCGTTCCTGCGCGAGACCATCGCTGCGCATGATTTCCAGGCCCGCAATGCGGATATCGATCCCGGTGAAATCTTCGTGAGCGACGGATCCAAATGCGACACAGCAAATATCCAGGAGCTTTTCGCCACGGACATCAAGGTCGCCATTCCGGACCCGGTTTACCCGGTCTACCTGGATACCAACGTCATGGCGGGACGCACCGGGGTCTACAAAGACGGCCGCTACGGCGGTGTCGTCTATATGCCCAGCATGGCCGACAATGGCTTTCTGCCGGCTTTTCCGGAAGAGCCGGTGGATCTTATTTATCTCTGCTTTCCCAACAATCCCACCGGCGCCACCATCGGTCGGGACGCTTTGTCCCAGTGGGTCGCTTTTGCCCGGGACAACAAAGCGCTCATTCTTTTTGACGCCGCCTACGAATCCTTTATCAGGGATGACGCCCTGCCCCATTCGATTTATGAAATCGAAGGGGCCAAAGAAGTGGCCGTCGAATTCCGCAGTTTTTCAAAAACAGCCGGTTTTACCGGCACGCGCTGCGCCTATACGGTGGTCCCCAAGGTGTGCCGCGCCTACGACAGCGATGGCGCGGCCCACGACCTCAACGCCCTCTGGAACCGGCGCCATACCACCAAGTTCAATGGGGTTTCCTATCCGGTCCAAAAGGCAGCCGCGGCGGTCTATTCTCCGGAAGGGCAAGCCCAAACCAAGGCCCTGGTGGACTATTACCTCAAAAACGCGGCCTTGATTCGGGAACGTATCACCAACCTGGGCTATGACCACATCGGCGGCGAGAACTCGCCCTATATCTGGGTCAATACAGGCGGCCGAAACGCTTGGGACTTTTTCGACCTGCTCCTGCACCAGGCAGGGGTCGTCTGCACCCCGGGTCCGGGGTTCGGTCGCTGCGGCGAAGGCTACGTCCGCATCAGTGCGTTCAATGACCATGACAAAGTGGAAGCGGCGATGGACCGCATCGGCAAGGCGATTGGTTGACAATCCCCAGGCATGAGGAGCCCGACGAGAAGGCCTCGGGTTTCGTTGCGGCAGTCGCGCCACGAGGCAATCCTTATTACATGGCCAATCAATGCCTAAGAGGCCGCATCACCTAAATCGGCAGCCCGCTAAAATCGACGCGGGCGATTGCGCTTACTTCAGCGCAATCGCCCGTTGCAAGACGCCCTCCTTCCCAATAATCTGGCCCAAAGCACATAAACCGGATCGCAATTTGGTGCTGGGCGACCATCTCTGTGGCCTTACCGGCATCTTTTTTAGCTTGCCGCAGGTCTTGTCTCCATAGTAGGTAAAAAACCAACCGGTCCGGTTAAATCTCTCCGAGTCCTCCAATAAAGGTGGAGAGTTCAAATCAAAACTTGCAACACCGCATTACAGACAAAAACCATGCTCTTTTTTCTGCCAAAATCGAACCCCGCTTTTCGGCTGGGCTTTTTTCTGCCGATATTCGGCGCCGCCATGCTGATTTTTGGCCTGCTGCTGCATGGAGGACCAACCACAGCCCAGTCCAGCGAGGAAATCACCCAAATCCGTATCGTTCACCGCGATGTCAGCGATATGCTGACCATGGTCAAACCCCTGGTGAGCCCGTACGGATTCATTTCCGCCGATGTCCCCAGCAATTCCCTGATCGTCATTGACAACCCGGCTTACATCAAGCGTATCCTGGAGTTTGTTTCCCGCATCGATCAGCCGGTGCCCCAACTCAAAATCCGCGTCCAATATGGCTACCGGGAAGCGGAAAAGGAGCAGGCGGTGTCGACCCGGGGAAAAATCGAGATCGGCGACGCCACCATCGGGGTCGGCCAAAAAAGAGAGGAAGGCGTGGACGTGGCGTTGTCCTCGGAAAAACGCCAACGCCTGCGGGACAGTGAATACACCGTCATGGTGCGTTCCGGCAGCACCGCCTATATCAGCTCCGGTTACGACGTGCCCTATCCGGAACGCTGGTCACGGCTGTCGCACAAACACGGTCATATTCATCGGCCGGTTACCTTTAAAAAGGTGGATACCGGCTATGACATCCGCCCCGTTCTTATGGGCAATAACGTTCAAATTGAAATCATGCCGCATATCAGCTATCTCAACCCGCGCGGCTTGCGACAGCCCATTCGGTTTGCGGAAGCGGCCACGCAGTTGGTCGTCCCACTGGGCCAATGGGTGGAAATAGCGGGTACAACCGACAGCCAGCGGGAAATCAACCGCGAAATCCTGGGGGGCGGCCATGCATCAGGCAACAAAGAATTGTCCATGCGCCTGATGGTGACCCGGAACTAAAGACCGGCAATGCCCGTGGCGGGCAGGAACATTACCCAACAAAACAAATAACGGATAAACACATGCCAGAATTATTGACCAGCCAACAAGCCAAGTATCTCCGGCAATTGGCCCACAGCCTCAAACCATTGGTTCTAATCGGGAAAAACGGATTGACAGACGAGGTCCTGGATTCCGTGGATGCGGCTCTGGAAAGCCACGAACTGATCAAAGTAAAATTTATCGAATACAAGGAAAAAGAGCAAAAAAACAAGATCATCGATACCATTTGCGATCAGGCCCATTGCTTCAGGGCGGGTATGATTGGCCACACGGCCATCCTCTACCGGCCGGCCCGCAAGAAATCCCGCCGTAAAATTCATCTCCCGGTATGAACGGCGCCCTCGCCGGGCAGCGCCATCCCTCTCAAAAGACAGCAGCCCTTGAATCCCCTTATTTTCAACACCGGGATAGGCTCCTCCCTCAAAGCGGGAGGTCTCAGGGTTCGCCTGCTCGCTCCTGGGAGGGAAAAATGACCAGGCGATCTCCGGGATGAATGGGGCGGTTGATGTCAATACGGTTCCAGATCAAAATGGCCGGCAGGGGCACACGAAACTGCTCGGCGATGGAGGATAAATTGTCACCCGTTTTCACAACGTAAATCCGCTCTTGGCGTTGCTGCACCCAGTCGTCGTGAAGCGTCTTGAAACGTTCATGAAAGCCGGCGGCTCCGTCTTCGGGAATCGCCAGGGCATAGGTTCCGGCCGCCAGATAATGGCCGCGCAGCTCGGGGTTCAAATCTTTGATACGCTTGAAATCCGTTTTGGCGGCACCAGCGACCACCGTGAGACTGGTTTCTTCCCAGCAGGTCAACTCAATGGTGTGAAATTTGAGAGGGGCATAATAGTCTTCGGTTCCGAGATGAAAACCATAGCGCTCCGGCTGGGTCAGGATCAGCTTGGCGGACAGGATCCGGAAGAGATAGCGCTGGGTTTCCAGGGGCAGATATAGCCGGTAGAAATCACTTACCCCCTGAGCCATGATTTCCGCCTGCAATCCTTCCTCGCCCATGTTAAAAGCCGCCACCGCCAGGCTCCACTTCCCAAACTTGGCGTACAGCGATTTATAATAGGCAATCGCGGCTTGGGTGGACGCCTGCAGATTCCGACGCGCATCGATTTTCCCGTTGACGGTCAATCCGTATCGCCGGCCGGTTTCCGGTAAAAACTGCCAATAACCGATGGCCCCCTTGGAAGACCCCGCATGGGCCCGCAGGGCACTTTCGGCCAAAGGTACATATTTGAGATCATCCGGGAGTCCGGCCTGGGCCAGCATCTTTTCGATTGAAGGAAAAAAGCGGGTGGATCGTTTCAGCCATAAAACAGCCTGGTCCCGATCCCAGAGGGAAAGCAGCATCTCCTTTTCCATACGCTCCCGCACTTCGGTGTGATCCAGAGGGACGGGTTCACCGCAAAAATTCAGTTGGGAAGGCAACTTAAGGCTCTCCTCAAGCGCCGGGCGGAGGGTTTCGCCCCCCCACGCGGGTACCCCCGGGAGGGTCATCAGACTGACCAGGATGCTTAGCGCTAACAATCGTTGATTGTGCATAATTCACCTCACGGCAGGCGTGGAGGCAACGGTCATGCGTCGACCTTCATGGCATCAACGTATTGACCATTCGGTGCGTGTTTTGGAAATGATCGACGGGGAAGCAAACTATAAGCAAGGCGTTCCATCGTGTCAAACAAACCTTGCGACAGGAACGTGGTCCCACGAACAGGCAACAAAGTGTTGGAGAACCCAACACATGCGTTGCAATTTTCAACACCTCATCCGGCATACCTATTTCTATTTGATTTTTTTACATATTTATTAAGAAGAAAATCATGTTGCCGGATTTTTGTTGTAAATTTCGACACCTTGTTGTATTTATCAACATTTAATCCATAAATTTTCAGATCAGATTACAACAGTTATTTTCATAGGTTAACCCATAAATCATTGAACGGGCTCACGTGGCATCCTCCTTGCTATACAATGAATCGATTTTTACGATGACCGGAATGGCAATAGTGGAACCCCATTGAAAAAAAAAACGTCTCCCAAAGCCCCCCAGAAACCAAACGGCAAGGCGGCCTCCCATCCCGACACACCGCAAGCCGATACGATATCCTCTCATATTGAACGCCCCCAATCCTGTGTATGGAATCAGGGGCGACTCAATTTACGCAAACTTTGCGATAAAAATCGCCAGTGCTCCGAATGTCCATTAGATCGAGCCCTGAGCGAATCCGCCGAGAAAACCAGTGCGGCCCGCCGTCAGGGCAAAATCCCCCCGGCATCGGATGGCCGCATTGCTTTTACACGCGAGCGCCTGCAACTTCTGCCCAAGGGGGAGCGGCCTTGCCTGCTTTATGCGAATGGTCTTATCGACTACAAAATCTGCTGTAAAGATTACGAATGCGTCTTCTGTGAGTTTGATCGCTATTTCTCGGAGCAGCACCAAGTCCACGCGGTTGTCCGCCCCCTGGATGTTTTGAACATCAGAGGATTTCGTCTGCCCCAGGGATATTATTTTCACATGGGGCATGCCTGGGCCCGCATCGAGCAAAAGGGGGAAGTCTGCGTCGGTTTGGATGACTTCGCCCTGAATATGTTGGGTCCATTCGATCACATCGAAGCCCCCTTGATCGGCAACACCATCCAACAGGGCCAGGCCGCCATCAGCATCCGCCGTGGTCCCCACAGCGCATCGATCATGTCGCCTGTAAGCGGGGTGGTGGCCACCATCAATCTGTCCGTCAAGGAAAATGCCGCTCTGGCCGGCGAAGACCCCTACGCCAGGGGATGGATTCTTAGAGTACGCACCGACAACCTGCGCCAGGATTTAAAAAGCCTTTTAATCGGCAGCGAAGCCGTAAAACTGCTGGAAGAAGAAATCGAACGGCTGCAAAAAGAAATCGAGATGGCAACCGGTGTTTCTACGCCGCCGGACACGAATATGCGTGACGTAATTGCGAACCAGCGGCCTTCGATTGGCTGGGAAACGCTGGTCCGGCTTTTTTTGAAAACAACATAACACCAACGTTGGGGGGGGAGCAGGTATCGACTGAGGTTGAATGAATCTGAAAATACGGGGGAAACACCAGCCTTCCGGCGACATCCGGCCCGACCCAACCGGAGCGTAAGCAATATACCCGGGTAATGGTGTTTCCGACTGCGCTTTGAAAGCAACTCAAATGATGGAGGAGAAAGGCATGGACATTTCAAACAGTTGGGACTGGAATGCGGGCAAAAAGGAAATTGCCCAATTCGGGAACTGGCCGGCATCGTTCGACTGGGTCGAAGAGCCATACGCCAGCCCGGATGGTGAAAAAATCGCCGCTGTCGTCAAAACCGGAGAAATGGAATTCAGCGTCTGCGTCAACGGCACCGCCTGGGAAAATACGTTTGACAAGGTATGGTACCTTCGATTCGCGCCGGATGGACGTCTGACCGGAATTGTTTCCGATACCGGCCAATGGACGATGGCTGTCGACGGTGTGGCCTGGGAGGAGCAGTTCGATTACCTCTGGGACACGCAATTCACCAAAGACGGCCAGACCATCGTCTGCGCCGTGCAGCAGGGCATGCAATACCTGATTGCCAGCAATGGTGCCCTCTGGGAAACCAAATTCGCCAATATCGGCCACTCAGCGGTAAGCCTTGATGGCAGCCGGACAGCAGCGTCTGTTCAAACGGAATCCTTCAATGAAGGGGAAATCTTCAAGTTTCAGGAAGGCTGCTATTCCGTTGCCGTCGACGGCAAGGTATGGGACCGCAATTTCATCAATGCCTGGCGGTTGGCTTTTTCGCCGGACAGCCAAAAGGTCGCCGCCGAAGTCCGGGTCAACTTGTATGAATACACCATTGCCGTGGACGGACAAGCGTGGGATACCACCTATCCCATCATCTGGGAGCCCTGTTTCCATCCTTCCGACGGATCGGTTTTCGCCCCGGCCAAAGCCGATGGCGGCTGGACCATGATTCGCGACGGCAAGCCCTGCTGGAATGGCCGTTATGCCCAGGTGTGGCACCAGATGTTCAGCCCGGATGGCAATCGGCTGGCCGCTATTGTGGCACCCAAATACGGCAAGTGGACCATGGCCATTGACGACACCCCCTGGAGCCGCACCTTCGACGGCTTCGTAACGGATGCCTGTTTCTCGCCGGACAGCTCCCGCGTGGCCTGTATCGGCGTGAACGACAAACGCTACCAGGTTTGCGTCGACGGCCAGGCCTGGTCCGAAGGGTATGACATGGTATGGGCACCGGTATTCAGCCCGGACAGCCAGCATGTCGCCGCCAAAGTCGAAAAGGACGGCAAATATACGGTGGTCGTGGATGGCCAGAAACTCAAGGAATCCTACACCATGGTATGGGATCCCGTTTTCAGCCCGGATAGTCAATATCTGTTGTTGAAGGCGCTCGAGGGATCCGGATCGGACACGGTTTACACCCGCACGGTGTTGCCGCTCAAAGACATTCTGGGCTGAAAGGAGAGCAATCATGCATGCCATATATAATTTCGTCTCCGGCCCCCTGGCGTGGGTGGCCTTCATTCTGTTTTTCGGCGGCATCCTCTACCAGTTGATCAGCCGTGCCATCATGGCCAAGAAAAAGGATGCCTTTATTTATGAATACTGGAGTTTCTACCACGCGTTCCGGTCGATCCTGCACTGGATCTTCCCCTTCGCCAGCACCAACAGCCGGAACCGTCCTGTTCTCTCGGTGGTCACGTTTATTTTTCATATCTGTATTTTCGTGGCACCGATCTTCCTGTTTGCCCATATCACCCTGATCAACGAGGCTTTCAACGTCAGTTGGTGGTTCCTGCCGGATGGCGTTGCCGACATCATGACCCTTCTGGTCATCGGCGCCTGCATATTCTTCCTGATTCGCCGCCTGACCCAGCCGGATGTCAAATTCCTTTCCAATGCCTGGGACTATGTGCTCCTCGCGTTGGTGGCCGCACCGTTTGTGACCGGCTACTGGGCCTACCACCAGTGGCCGGGAAACCAGCTGGTGACCATCCTGCACATGCTCTCGGCGGAGATACTCCTGGCCATTATTCCGTTCACCAAATTGAACCACATGTTCCTGTTCTTCTTTACCCGCGGCTATATGGGATCGGAATTCGGCGCGGTGAGATTCGCCAGGGATTGGTAGACGCACGCTACGTACCCTTTCAGGGAGGATATTCATAATGAACGATGAAGCAGCAGTTGATAAGAATAAAATCTACGATGAAGGCATTGAGAAGGGCGCCGAAAAACTGACGCCCGAGATCATTCAGAACGTCTACCGAAAAATGGTGGATGCGGAGGGGGGCGCCCGTCTGAAAACTTACGTCGAGACCTGTGTAAGTTGCGGACTGTGCAGTGAGGCCTGCCATTTCTATCTTTCCAACGACAAAGATCCACGTTTTTCGCCGGCCGGCAAAGTCAAGCAGACCATGGCGGTCCTCATGAAAAAGAAAGGCCGGGTCAGCGTGGACTTCATGAAACGCGCCTCCGAGATTGCCAGCACCGAATGCAATCTCTGCAAACGATGCGCCATGTACTGCCCCTTTGGCCTGGATGTGGCCTATGTCATGCTTTTTGTGCGCCGCCTGTGCCACAAACTGGGCATTTCGCCCCAGTATATCCAGGATACGGCCCACAGCCATTCGGTGACCTATAACCAGATGTGGGTCAAGGAAGACGAATGGGTTGACAGCCTGCAATGGCAGGAAGAGGAAGCCCAGGAAGAAATCGAGGGGCTGCGCATCCCGATCGAAAAGGAAGGCGCCGATTTTATGTATTCGGTGATCGGACCGGAGCCCAAGTTCCGTGCCCAACTCATCTACCAGGCGGCCGTGATTTTCAATGCGGCCGGCCTCAACTGGACCATGCCGGCCACCCCGGGGTGGGACAACAGCGATATGGCCATGTACACCGGGGACAACGAAATCATGGCCCGCACCAAGCGCCTGCACTTTGAAACCGCCATGCGCTTGAAGGTCAAACGGATCGTCATGGGGGAATGCGGTCATGCCTTCCGTTCCATCTACGATATGGGCAACCGGGCCCTGGGATGGCGCATGCCGCCTGTGGAAGTCACCCATTCCATCGAATTTTTCTACGAATTGCTCAAAGCCGGCAAAATTAAAATTGCGCAGAAGTACCAACCCACCGTGACCATTCATGATCCCTGCAACGTTATCCGGGGCCGGGGTCTCCATGAAATGCTGCGGTACGTGGTGCATGCCATCTGTGAAAATGTGGAAGAAATGCACCCCAACCGGGAGCACAATTTCTGCTGTGCGGCCGGCGGCGGCGTTATCAACTGCGGCCCCCCATGGAAGATGAAACGCGTGGACGGCAACAAGGTTAAAGCCCAACAGCTTTTCGATGCGAAAAGCCGCGGAGCGGAAACCTGTGTCGCGCCCTGCCATAACTGCCACGGCGGTCTGGAAGACATTATCCACCACAACGAAATCGGCATGGACCTGAAATTCCTTGGCGATATCATCTATGAAGTCATGGAAAAACCGGAGAGCGTGCTCTAAAATGAAAAGGCGTTGACAGTTCAATCCTTTTTATGAATGACAAGGAGAAAACCAGATGCGAAAAAATATTCTGTTTATCGGCGTGCTCCTGGGTGTACTTTCCCTGGCGGCCTTTTCGGCTTATTCCCAGGAGGATATTGAATTCGTGGAAGACAGTGCCTTTACGGACAATATGCGCCCCCTGCCGGCCTTCAAACACGATGAGCACAATGAAATGGCCGGTCTGGAATGCAATGAATGCCACCACGTGTACGATGACGATGGCAATTTGGTGGAAGATGAAAGCTCGGAGGACCAGGAGTGCTCGGAGTGCCATGGTGCCGAGGGGGATGAATACCCCATGGAACTGGTACGCCGCTACCATCTCAATTGCAGGGGCTGTCACCTGTCCGAAAAAGCCGGGCCGGTGGCGTGCGGGGAATGCCATGCCAAGGCGCCCTGACGGCGTGCCTTAGTCGACTTGTTCAGGCAGCGTTGCGTTTACAATTGAAGCAACCAGAAACGACCAACCCTTAAAAGAAAGGCCCGATTATGGCGAAGCGAATTCTCGTAATCGACGACGACCCGGTGGTGGTGAAATACCTGACAACCTTATTCTCGGACAACGGCTACGATACCGATACCGCCTCCACGGGCGTGGAAGGCATGGAAAAATTGAAAGCCAGCAAGCCGGATTTGGTCACACTGGATCTGGAAATGCCTGAGGAATGGGGATCACGGCTGTATCGCAAAATGGCCAAGGACGATGATTTGAAGGATATTCCGGTCATCGTCATCAGCGGAATGGCCGGTCGGCATGCCGTGAAATCAGCGGTAGCCTACGTCGCCAAACCGTTTGATCCCGATAAACTTCTGGGCATTGTCAAAAAAACAATCGGCTGACCCCATCCGAATCCAGCCCAATTAAATCGGGCGGAAGGCGGCCACGGTCTGGCAGCCCTCCGCCCCTTTCCTCCGACCATTGCGGGTATCAGACCGGCAATAGGTGTGACGTCCACCGTCGCCATCGGATCAGCGCGGCCGTCATACGCCTCCAGCGGTGATGCATTATTATGCACCGGCAGGCGGTAAACGTTGAGTCGCTCGATCCGGGCGCAGCCGTTTTTCCAGCATCAATCGGTCTTTTTTATCTGGTAGCGCTTGACCTTGTGATAAAGCGTGGATCGGTCGATGCCCAGAATACGGGCGCCCCGCGTCATATTCCAGTCATTGGTGTTGAGAACGCGCGTGATGTGCGCGATCTCCATCTGGCGCAATGATCCGCTGAACTCCGTCTCCACACAAACCGGATGATAAAACGGCAGTTCTTCGGGCCGAATCCGATCGGATTTACAGATGACCACCGCCCGCTCAATGGCATTGCGCAGTTCCCTCACATTGCCGGGCCACTCATGGAGCATCATCTCATCCATCGCCCCCCGGCTGATCTTGACAGCCCCCTTGCCGGTTTCGCGAACATACCGAAGGAGAAAATGCTCCGCCAGCAAAGGAATATCCTCCTTGCGTTCGCGCAAAGGGGGCATCCCCAGGGAAATGACGTTTAAGCGGTAGTACAGATCTTCCCGAAAAGAACCGTTGGCCACCGCGGCATCAAGATCGCGGTTGGTTGCGGCAATCACCCGAAAATCCACCTCCTGGGGTTGGGTGCCCCCCACACGGTAGAACAAACCATTTTCCAGCACGCGCAGCAGATTAACCTGCATGCGGGCACTGATCTCCCCGATTTCGTCCAGGAACAGGGTACCGCCATGGGCCAATTCCAATTGCCCCTTTTTGGTTTCAGCCGCACTGGTGAAAGCGCCTTTCTGATAGCCGAAAAGCTCGCTCTCCATCAGGTTTTCCGGGATGGCCCCGCAATTGACGGCCACAAAAGGACCATTGCCGCGGGAACTGTTGGAATGGAGGGCTTTGGCGGCCAGCTCTTTTCCGGTGCCGGTTTCTCCGGTAATGAGAATGGTCGTATCCATTGGCGCCACATCCTGAATCATTTCGAATACCCGCTGCATGGCCCCCGACTGGGCAATCATGCTTTCGAAACGATCCTCTGACCGATACGGCGTGCCAATATAGGTGCTTTGGCGCGGGTAGACCTGCATAGTGAGAATTTCCTGCAAGCGAACACACAACTCGTCCGGCTTGATCGGTTTCAGAAGGTAGTCGTGAGCGCCCCGCTTCATGCACGTCACAGCATTCTGAATAGAGCCATAGGCTGCCATCATGATGACCGCCAGATCGGGATCGGCCACCTTGGCGGCTTGCAGCAGCTCAATGCCGCTCTCGCCGTCATCGCCGACCTCGGCCAGCATGATATCAAACCGCTGACGGCCCAGCAGGGCGCGCGCTTCCTCCCCCGGTGGAATGGTGGCGACGTTGTAGCCACGATCCACCAGACAGTCCGCCAAGGCGGAACGGGAGGACTGTTCGCTGTCGACAATCAGGATGCTGCTGGGTGTTGTTATCATGGGCTCCTGATCATGAATTGGTTCACCATCGCAGGCGAGGGTGTCAGCGGTTCAGGATTTCGCGCGCCCTGGCAACCACGTTGGCCACTGTAAGCCCGAGTTTTTCCTGGATTACCGGGCCAGGCGCAGAGGCTCCGAACCCGTTGATGCCGATAATGTTGTCCGGGTGCCCCGTATAACGCTCCCACCCCATCGGCAAACCGGCCTCCACGGCCAAACGTGCCGTTACGCCGGCGGGCAGCACTTCTTCCCGGTAGGCGGGCGGCATGGCTTCAAAAAGCTCCCAGCTGGGCATACTGACCACCCGGGCCTGGACCCCCTTTTCCGACAACTGGCTGCGGGCTTCCATCACCAGATGAACTTCCGAACCGCTGGCCATGAGAATGATGTCCGGCTGCCCTTCGGCATCCGCCAGGATATAGGCGCCTTTGGACAGGGAAGCAGCTGCCGGCAGGGTCTCACGGTCCAGAACGGCGAGTTTCTGTCGCGTCAGCGCCAGGGCCACCGGGTGATCCGTGCTGGTTACAGCGGTGCGCCAGGCTTCCGCGGTTTCGGTGGCATCGGCGGGACGAATCACAGTCAGGCCGGGAATCGCGCGCAGGCTGGCCAGATGCTCCACGGGCTGGTGGGTCGGACCGTCTTCGCCGACCGCGATGCTGTCATGGGTGAACACATAAATCACCGGCAGTCCCATCAACGATGCCAGGCGGATGGATGGCCGCATATAATCGGCAAAAACCAAAAAAGTGCCGCCGTAGGGTCTGACACCGCCATGGAGGCTCAAACCCGACATAATGGCCGCCATGGCATGCTCACGCACCCCGAAGCGGATGTTGCGGCCTTCATAGGCGCCTTTCTGAAACTCGGGGACACCGTTGAGAAAGGTTTTATTGGAGGGCGCCAGATCGGCGGATCCACCCATGAGGGTATCGATTTTCCCTGCCAGGGCGTTGAGAACCGCGCCGGAAGCCGCCCGGGTGGCCACCGGACCGTCATTCGGTTTAAATGCGGGCACCTCGGCGTCCCAATCCTCGACCAGACGACCGTCAAGGGCGCGTTGCAGGATTTCCGCTTGCTCAGGGTAACGGCTGCGGTAGGCATCCATCAAACCCTTCCAGGCGGCTTCGGCATCACCACCTTTTTCAAGGGCCTGCCCAAAACGGTTCCGGGCGCTGTCCGGCACACAGAACTCGGCATCCTCCGGACACCCCAGGCATTTTTTGGTCAGGCAGACCTCTTCGGCGCCCAATGGCGCGCCGTGGGCATCGGCCGAACCGGCCTTGTTGGGACTTCCATAGGCGATCTGCGTTTTCAGCATGATCAGGGACGGCCGTTGCTTTTCCTGCCGGGCCGCGGCAAGAGCCGCGTCGATGGCCTCAAGATCGTTGCCGTCCTCAACCGATTGGACATGCCAGCGGCAAGCCTTGAAGCGTTCCCCCACGTCTTCGGTGAAAGCGATATCGGTGCTGCCCTCAATGGAAATGTCGTTGTCGTCATAAAGGACAACCAGGCGGGAGAGCCCCAGGTGACCGGCCAGGGAGGCGGCTTCGGCTGAAATGCCCTCCATGAGATCCCCGTCACCGCACATGACATAGGTGTAGTGATCGATAATGGCGGCATCGGGACGGTTGAACCGCGCCGCCAGGTGGCGCTCCGCCATGGCCATGCCCACGGCATTGGCAAACCCCTGGCCCAGCGGGCCGGTGGTGGTCTCCACCCCCGGGGTATGGCGATATTCCGGATGCCCGGGCGTCTTGCTGCCCCACTGACGGAAGTTTTTCAGATCGTCCAGGCTCAGATCGTAGCCCGTGAGATGCAGCAGGCTGTAAAGCAGCATCGAGGCATGCCCGCCGGAAAGCACAAAGCGGTCCCGGTTGGCCCACTGGGGGTTGGCCGGGTTGTGCTTTAAATATTGGGTCCAGAGAACATACGCCGCGGCGGCCAGCCCCATGGGGGCGCCGGGATGCCCGGAATTGGCTTTCTGAATCGCGTCCATGGCAAGTGTCCGGATCGTGTTGATGCAAATTGTGTCCAGATTTTTCGGATTGACAGATCCCCCGTCAGTCATTTTTTACATTCCCCCTTTGGCTGTGCCGTCAGCGTTGATACCCCACCTGCACCATTTCATGTCGTTGATGGTTAGAAGTTATCTCAAAAAAGTTTTTTCGCCCGATATCGGCGTTGTGCCCTCGTCTCAAGTCCTCGACATACTTGAGTATGTGTGCGGGCTGACACTCGGCCACGCCGTATCTCGAACGAAAACCCTAATTTTGAGATGACTTCTATTCTTGAACAAAATGCGACGCCGCCCGCCAAGCGGGAGGCCTCGATTAGCCCCTTGATGGGGGCTTTTAGCCGTTTTTGAACTTTTTCCCCTTTGTCCTGCAGCGAGCTCCGGCAGACCGGGCGGAATAAAGCGCGCGGCGTATCTAAAGCGCTCGCATGGACTCCGGTTTAAGCGTAATCTCACCCTTCAAAGCCCGATCGATCAAATCCAGGGCATGCTCTTTATCCGCCGGCATCTTGAGTTTCAGCGGCAGATAGTTCGAGGCATGGTTGGCATGAAACAATCCCCCGGTCATGTCCGTGTTGGCAATCATGATGCCCAGCTCATGCAGCATGGCCTCCGCCGAAAGCAATTCAAAACGCCCCACCTGGTAATCCTCGTATAGCGGGGTTCCGGGGATCAGCATCAGGCTCAGCGCCCCCACATACTCCGGATCGATGGCCGATATCACCCGACCGGTCGCCTGGGCATGCGGCGTGCTGCGTTGCCGGCCGGCAATCCCCAGCAGCACGGTAATGGACAGTTTGATGCCGGCCTGACGAAGTTTACGCCCGGCCTCGATCATCTTCCGGGCGTCGGCGCCTTTGTGCACGGCCTGGAGGGTGACATCGTCGCCCGACTCGACCCCCATATAGGCAATGCCCAGACCATTGGCCCGCAATTGCGCCAGTTCCTCCGGCGTTTTCATACGAATGCTTTTGGTATTGGCGTATACGCCCACCCGGGTCACCCAGGGCAGACGTTGGCGTATGGCCTGCAGGATGCGCAGCAACCGCTTCTGGGGAATGATGAGGGCATCCCCGTCGCATATGAACAAGCGGCGCTGGCGGCGGCAGTGGGTGGCGGCAAAATCGATATCCGCATCGATAATGGCATCCGATTTGATTTTGAATCGTTCCCCCTTATAGGCGCCACAGAACGTACACTTGTTGTGCGAGCACCCCACCGTGGCTTGCAGCAGGATACTGTAAGCTTCACTGGGGGGGCGGATCATATTGCCTTCATAATGCATCGCAGCTGCCACCTCCGCTTGGATTGGTCAGGTCAGGCCTTATCAAAAGCCGGGGGGAATCATCGCCGGTTCCCGACGCAACCGGGTTACTTTAGCCCAAACCGGTTTGCCGGGGCAACCGTTTTCACCACGGCCGACAGTGTTACCGTGTTATGGATTGAGAACGCCGTCGTTCCTGTGGACAGACCCCCACCAGGCACCGCGTCAGATTAACCGCCACAGGGACAATATGCCATCGTAAACCAGGGGGATAAAAAGACCCGGCAACATGTTCCCCAAACGCAGTTTGGTAATATCCAGGATATTGAGCCCGATGGCAACGATCAGCAAACCGCCGACAGCGCTCATCTGGGTCACCACCACAGGGGTTAAAAACGGTTTGATGTAAACCGCAAGAAAGGTAATGGCGCCCTGGTAGATAAAAACGGCGGCGGAAGAAAACAAGACGCCGATACCCAGCGTGGAAGCAAAAATGATGGACGTCACACCATCTATCAGGGATTTGGCATAAAGGGTCTGATGATTGCCCGTCAGGCCGCTTTCCAGGGCCCCTACGATCGCCATGGCCCCCACACAAAACACCAGACTGGCGGTGACAAACCCCTGGGCCACACCATCGCCGGCACGCCCCAGACGGTTCCCGATCCAGTAGCCTAACGCTTCAAGGCGCTCTTCAATATGCATCATTTCCCCAAGAACCGCCCCCAGCGCCAGGCTGATGATCACCAGCAAAAGATCATCCGCCTGCAACGCGCTTTTCAGGCCGATCAGCAAAACGGTCAGTCCGATGGCGGCAATCACGGTTTCTTTATAGCGATCGGGTATGCCGCGACGCAGGGAAACACCCAACAAACTTCCGGCAATAATGGCAACGGTATTGACTATAGTTCCCAGCATAATATCTCCAACGGATCATGACGCCGCCCGAGACATAGTGAATACAACCGCAAATTGCAATCCCAAAACGGATATCTACGGCACCATCAGTCATTGTCCCGCCGGAATTGAAAATGGATGGAGAGGGAAAACCGAAAAGTTGGGGATGAAGAATAGACGAAACCCCCATGGCGTGCCTTTTCATGCCGCCCCGGGCGGGTCGGGGTCCCGCCCTTTCCGATCTTTGGGAAAAGGGTCACGCTCCTGGGCTTGTACGAGAAAATCATAAAAGCGGCGGTTCTCGGGACGGCGGATATAGCGCCGAATATGGTGCACCAGGTATTCGCAGGTGGCCGCTTCGCCGTCGTGCTGCAAACGAAAGGCCAGCAGGCGTTGAAGCCGCTTGTCGCCCTTGTCCCGATCGGGGACCATGCGCATGACCCTTTGCAGGACCAGCATGACCGCCCCCCGGCGGCTTTCAACAGTGATAAGGTTGCGTTTCATGGAGTATGCCACCTTCGGTTTCACGATACCCCAATATAAGGCCCCTCCCCTTTATCGCAAGCCGTCGCGACCGTTTCGCTCCGCCACGGTGGCAAGGTGTTCATCTATTGGAAAGCATTGAAAAACAATATATTTCATATTAGGCTGTAATCAGGCGATCGGCATTGAACATCCCTATCATCAGACAGGTCCGGAAGATACCCAATGGAAAGCGGCAGTTTGGCCAATCCCGTGATCAAAGATCTCCGTAATGCGCTGGAGAGAGAAACCCGCAAGCGGCAGGGGCTGGAGCACCAACTCAGCGAGGCCCTGGCCCTGTTGCAAAGAACCATGAAGGACCGGGAAAAGTTCCGCAATCTGGTCGAAGACATCACTGCCGTCATTTTCGCCACCGATCCCAAAGGCATCATTGTCTATATCAGCCCCATCATTCATGCCTTTACCGGTATGCGGCCGGAAGATTTTATCGGTCGGGACTTTATGGCCGTCATTCACCCCGAAGACCGCAAACGCCTTCAGAAGATCAATGAGCGGGCCGTATCCGGCGATCTGCGGGCCATGGAATATCGCCTCCAGCACAAACATCATGGTTACTGCTGGGTCAAATCCTTCAGCCGCCCTTTAATCAACAAAGGGGTTTTCAAAGGGCTGCGCGGTGTCATGGTGGATATCTCGGATCTCAAAAGCGCCGAAGCCGCCTTCCGGGAAAGTGAAAAAAAATACCAGACCATTGTGGAAAGCATGCAAGAGGGGTATTTCGAGGTCGATCTCAAAGGTTACCTGACCTTTGTAAATACACCGCTTTGCCGCATCGTCGGTTTTTCACGCGATCAACTCCTCTTTACCGGTTTCCGCCAACATTTTTCCCGTGCAACGGCACGCTATCTGTTTCGCCTCTTCAACCGGGTTTACCGAACCGGCATACCCGCCACCAACCAGGACTTTGACGCTGAACGCCACAATAAGCGCATGGTTCTGGAAATCTCCGTTTCGCTGGTCAACAACCGGGACGGTCTGCCGATCGGGTTCCGGGGTATGCTGCGGGATATTACCCATCTGCGCAAAGCCGAAGAAGAACGGAAAGAACTGGAAGAACAACTCCATCATGCCCAGCGCATGGAGGCCATCGGTACATTGGCGGGGGGGATTGCCCATGACTTCAACAACATTCTCATGGGTGTCCAGGGCAATATCTCGCTCATGCTCATGCGAACACCGCCCTCCAACCCGGTCCTGCCGAAACTGCGCAATGTCGAACAATATATCAAGGACGGCGCCGGACTTACGCGCCAGCTGCTTGATTTTGCCCGCTCCAAACAGCGCCAGATGGCGGTGGCGGACATCAATGAGCTCATACGCAAAACCGCGGACATGTTCGGCCGAACCAAGCGGGAAATAACCATCGACACCGCAGGTTTGAAAGCCGCCTGGCCGGTCAAGGTCAACCCCGGCCAAATCGAGCAGGTTGTCATGAACCTGCTGGTCAACGGCTGGCAGGCCATGCCCGATGGCGGTCGTCTGATCATCGAAACGGAAGACTGCCAACTGGATATGAAATCCGTTCATCCCTTTGGATTGAACCCGGGGCGTTATGTCAAAATAAAGGTCCTCGATACCGGCGTCGGGATGACCGAAGCCATTCTGCCGAAAATATTCAATCCCTTTTTCACCACCAAAGAACGTGGACGAGGAACCGGCCTGGGGTTGTCTTCCGCCTACGGCATCGTCAAAAACCACCGGGGCTTTATCAAAGCCGCCAGCCGTGTGGGCAAGGGTTCCGTTTTCACCGTCTTCCTGCCGGCCTCCACCGCGCCGGTCCAACCGGAAGCCGAAACCATACTGAAACCCCTTCACGGGGCCGGCACGATCCTGGTGGTGGATGACGAGCGCTTTATTACGGAGATATCCCGCGAATGGCTGGAGGAACTGGGCTACCAGGTTATGGAGGCGTCAAGCGGACAGGAAGCCCTGGCCCTTTTTGAAATCCACCATGAAGCAATTGACCTGGTCATCCTGGACATGGTCATGCCCGGAATGGATGGCGGCGAAACATTCGACCGCTTGAAAACCATCGCCCCCGATGTCAAAGTGCTACTCATCAGCGGCTATGGCCTGGAGGGCAAAGCGAAAGAGATTCACCGCCAGGGCTGTCAGGGATTCATCCAAAAACCGTTTACGATTCTCCAGCTATCGGAAAAAATCAAATCCATTCTAGCCCCTAAGCCATCGCAGAAAAGAGGGCGTGTGCGGCGGATGGAGTAGTGCCATCACCCACCGCATGCTCCCCTAAGGGCTCGCGCAAAAATTAATTCACAGGTGATCAGCGTTCAGGTGCCCGCTCGGCAAGGCGCGAAAATTAAGGAATATCCGGCATATTCCGTATTTTCGCAACGCCTCTGAGCGGGATGGATGGGCGCTGAGAATGTGAAGTTATTTTTTTGCGAGCCCTAAGTGTTGTCAGATACCCGGCATGGCGGTTTCAAACGGCCAGGCGGCAACACCGCCTTCGATGAAACGCACCCGGTCGATGCCGGCGGCGTTAAGAATGCGTTGGGCTTCGTAGCCTCGCATGCTGACTTTGCAATAGGTCAGAATATCCCGATCCTGCGGCAGTTCCGCCACCCGTTCCCGTAATTCCGACAGCGGGATATGCAGCATGTCCGTGTGGGGGATCCACTCCATCTTGGCTTCATCGGGGATGCGCACGTCCAGCAGAAGGCAATCCCCTGTATCCATCAAGCGTTTGGCCTCCAGGGGCGGAATTCCGGCGGCCAGGCCATCCAACTTGTTGGTGAGCACATGGGCACAGACCGCCAACGGATCGATGGGCGGACCGAAAGGCGGGGCGTATCCGAAATCGATATCCGCCAGTTCATCGAGGGTGCCGCCAAAATAGATGACACTGGCGGCCACGTCCAGCCGCTTGGCTCCATTGCCCATGCCGGCCACTTGTACGCCCAGCACTTTGCGGTCCCGCCGGGAGGCAATCATCTTGATCGCAAACAGACGGCTGCCGGTCATATAGTGGGGGATATCCTGTCCAGACCAGGTCGTCACTTCGTAGTCGATACCCAGCAGCTGCGCCATGCGCTCGCTCAAACCGGTACGGCCGAGGGTGTAATCGAACACCCGCACCACGCTGCTGCAGGTGATCCCACTGAAAGGGGTTGGTTTTCCGGCGATGTGGTTGGCGATGACGCGACCGTGCTTGTTGGCGGTCGATCCCAATGGAACATACAAAGGATCCCCCACCTGGCGATGAATGTAGGCATTGGAGACGCAGTCGCCGCCGGCATAAATGTCCGGATCACTGGTCTGGCAGAATTCATTGACCACGATGCCCTTCTCGCACCGCAGTCCCGCTTCCCGGGCCAAGACATCATTGGGACGCGTGCCCACACCGACGATCACGAAATCGGCCTCGATCTTTCGCTTGCCGGTCACCACCCGCTGCACCCGCCCCTCGCCTTCCAAAGCGGTTACGGTTTCCCCCAGCACCAGTTCTACGTCGTTATCCTCCATATGGATCTGGGCAAAGCGGGCGATATCCTCATCGAGAATACCCGGCATGATATGGTCGGCCATCTCCACCATGGTGACCTCCAGCCCCCGGTTGATGAGGGCTTCGGCAACCTCCAGTCCGATAAAACCGGCCCCCACCAAAACGGCTTTCTTGAGCTCCTGGCGTTCGATTTCCGCCACCAGGCTGGCGGCATCGTCCGGGTGGGTCATAAACCAGACATTGGCCAGGTCAAGGCCGGGAATGGGTGGTTTGAAGGGGCTTCCGCCGGTGGCCAGCACCAGTTTATCATAGGGCAAATCTTCTTCCCCGCCGTTTTTCAAATCGCGGACGCGGACCTGTTTGTCGTGGCGGTTGATGGCGATGGCCTCGGTGCCCGTCAGGGTCTGAAACCCTTTCCAGGTCCGAAAAAATTCCGGTGTCCGGGAAACGCCGGCCGGTGTGTGCGTCAATGCATTGATATTGGAAAAAGTGCCCTCCACATAATAGGGCAGGCCACAGGCGCCGTAGGAGACCATCGCCCCCTTTTCGAGCATGGTGATCTCAGCCTCCGGCATCAGGCGTTTGAGACGCGCCGCCGCCTTTGGTCCACAGGCCACGCCACCGATAATCAGTACACGCAAATTCCCTGACATAAACCAATTCCTTTCTCAAGTTTATTGAATCCGATCCGAAACCGGCTTCCCTGTTGTCGCCCAAATAAGAGCGTGCCGTGCCATGCGCTCGCTGACGCATGGCACGGCATGATTTCCTCATAGGGGCTATCCTGACGCGAATCAACTGTTGATATCACCTGTGCAGTTGACTTTTACATCGTGCCATTCTTATTATTAAGCTAACTCATTTTACCTCCGGTTCAACCACAAAGCCGGCCTTCTGATTTCGGAACTTTGAGGGAATAACACCTTAACCGCCATGACGAAGGGAAATAGGATGAGAGTCACATTCCGACGTATTCTTTGCGCCACCGATCTTTCCGATGCTTCCGACCAGGCCATTGCCCATGGCATTTCCCTGGCCCAAGAATTTCAGGCCCGCCTGCTGGTCTGTCATTGCATCGACCTGCCGGTGCCGTCCATTTACGGCGAGGCCTATGTGGCCCCGGAAGAGCAACTCAACCGGCACATCGCCTATGCCGAAAAACGCATCACCGAATTGATGGCCGGCCACGCCCTGGAATGGGAACCGCTCATCATCGTCGGTCATGCCGCCGATGAGATCAACCGGGTCGCCCGGGAAAAAGCGGTGGACATCGCCTTGACCGCCACGCGGGGTCGTCGGGGACTAAAGCGCATGCTCCTCGGCTCTGTCACCGAACGCCTCATGCGCACCCTGCCCTGCCCCCTGCTGGTAATTCCCGCCACGGATCGCGATACAGCCAGGCAACCGGCCGCCGCCCCGGGCTTCAAGCGCATCCTGGTGGGATGCGATTTCTCCCCGGACGCCGACCTGGCTTTTCAACACGGTTTGAGCATGGCTCAGGAATTCCAGGCCGAATTGCACCTGGTCCATGTCATCGAAACACCCCTGTATACGGAAACCCTGAAACCGGTCTTTGCCCATCAGCCGGCTTCACCGGTTGTCATCCGGGAATTCCTGCAAGCCAAACTCGAGGGTCTCGTGTCGGAAGAAGCCCGTCACTGGTGCCAGCCCATCACCACGCTCGAAGAAGGTCAACCCTTTACCCGGCTCTTACACTATGCCAATGACCAACGGGTCGATCTGATTGTACTGGGCGTTCGGGGTCACGGTCTGATCGGCACCCTGCTGGTGGGCTCCACCACCGACCGCGTCATACGGCGGGCGACCTGCCCGGTGCTGTCGGTCTGCCCCCACGGTGAGAATGCATGAGAATCTTCCCGCCGCGCGGTAAGCCTCCGATCACCCTCCGAAGGTGGGCTTGGATGGAGACGAAAAGGCCGCGCCACCGCTAAAAATCCAACCGGCGACGCGACCGCGGTATGGCTACATCATGTGCTCGGCCACCGTCACGGTGCGATCGCCAAGCATGTTCACATAACTTCCCATTTCATTGTCGTACCAGCCGTAGATAACCGCCTGGGTAATGGGGATCCTGTAAACGTGATGCTTGACGGCATCCAGGACACTCTCCGGCAAGCCGGGAATGCTGTTCAGGTCAAAGGTCACCTCGGCGGTGCGGGTATGGGTTTCATGACCCTCGATGATGGCCGCCGCCCGGGGAAACCCCACGATATCCCCCGAGACATTCTGTTTCTCGGAAAAATGAAAGTAGCGGTGGGGATCCATTTCCGCCGCCTGGCGGTAGATGCTGTTGATGGTGTCCCGCCGGATGGGATCCGCGCCCATATCCTCCTGGAGATCGAGCACCAGAATGATCAGCGAGCCCGTTGCCGTGGGCACACGCACCGATTCGGCGATAAAACCGATTTCCTCCATTTCGGGAATGACCAGCCTCAGGGCATTGGCCGCCCCCGTGGTGGTCAGAATGATATTGTTCATGATGCTGCGGTTCTTGCGCAAGTCCTTGACCCCTGACTTGGGCAGGCGATCCAGCACGGCCTGGGAGCCTGTGGCCGCATGAACGGTGGCCATGGAAGCGGACAAAATGCGTTTGGGGCCGAAATAATTCAACAGCGGCTTCACCATATGGGCCAGGCAGGTGGTCGTGCAGGAAGCGTTGGATACCAGCCGGTGGCGGCGGGGATCGAAGTCGTTGGCATTGATCCCCATGACCGTGGTGACGGCATCTTCCGGCATGGGTTGCCCCTTGTCCTTGATTTTGAAAGGGGCTGACGCCACCACGATTTCAGCCCCGGCCTCCAGGTGACCGCGTATGGCCCCGCCGGGGTGGTCGGCCGGTTTGGTGGGATCGAGAAATCTTCCGGTGGTTTCCACCACCAGTTTGACGTTGTGATCCCGCCACGCCAGGTCGGCCGGGTTGCGGTCGGTTTTGAGAAAGCGAACCTTGACCCCGTCGATTGTCAGGCTGTTGTCTTCCTCGTCGATGGCTTCGATAACCGAAGCCGCCTGGTTTCCATAAAGGAACTGGCCCAGTCGTCCGTAGGAGGAATCCCGCTCGGCATAGTGGGCCAGATCGGCCATGGAGGTGCCGGCCTCGCGGCCGATATTGACAACGATTTCACCGAAATATTTGCGGGCCACATGATGCCATACGGTCAATTTGCCGATCCTGCCGAAACCGTTGACGCCAAGTTTGCCCCCTTTGCCCGCATCCGCTGGCTGTTCCATATGTCCTCCCCATGATCATAATTGCCGGAAGCTCTTCGATCCGGTGATTTAAAGATTAAAAAATGGCCCCTTGATTCCTTGAATACAAAAGATAGTTCTTGGGATTGCGTCGGGTGTTACCGCCCAGCGTCTCAGGCCTCCTCGACTTTGATCAATCCCTGATAAATGGAACCTTCCTGGCCGTTAATGCTGATAAAGTCACCCGAACTGAGGATGACATCGCTGATTCGGCACGTCTTTTTCTTCTCATCGCACAGCAACTCCCCGCAGCCCACAACGCCTGTGCGCCCTAACCGATGCGCCACCACCGCCGCATGGGAGGTCAACCCCCCGCGGGACGTCAGCAGTCCATCAGCCGCATGGATTTCCCGGATGTCGTCCGGCACCGTATCCGACCGGGCCAATACCAGGGCCGTCTGGGGTTCCAGTTTGCGCCAGTAGTCGATTTCATCCAGGGTAAACACCAGCCGCCCGCTCATGGCCCCCCCGCTGACCCCTATGCCGTGTCCGATGGGCTTCCGGTCCCCAAGGTCGCTGTGATCGAACGTCATGAACTTCTTGCGCTCCCGGATGGCCATGTCCCGGCTCTGGAGAATGTAGAGATCGCCACGGGCATCGCCTTCGAAAGTGAATTCCAGTTCCTGGGGGCTCCAGCCCCGCTTGAACACCAGATCCCGGGCGAATCCTTCCAGGGCCGTAAAAATTTCAGGGAAATGGGTTTCCAGCGTAATATCCGTATCCCGCATTTCCGTTTCCTGCTGGATGACGGAAATGGGCAGTGTGGTCACCAACCCGGAAACCACGTCTTCCCCCTGATTTTCAATGGTGAAGTCCCCCCAGAGCCTTAAGGTATCACCCGACCAGCGCGGATTATGGGTAAACACGACACCGGATCCGGAGCGTTGGGACACATTGCCGAACACCATTTGCTGGATGGTAACCGCCGTACCCCAGTCGTCGGAAATCCCCATAATTTTGCGATAAGTCTTGGCCTTGGTGGACTCCCAGGATTGAAGGACCCGCATGGTGGTCAGCACCAGTTGTTCAAAAGGGTCTTCCGGCACCAGGATGCCCGCATCCCGGACCAGCTCTTTGTAGGTCAAGGCCAGTTGCTGCATCTGCTCCCCGGAGAATCCGCGCTTGAGCGGAATCCCGAAGCGGGTCTTGAACTCACTGATAATGGCATCGAAGTCATCACGCTGGAGATCGAAAGACATCCCCCAGCACTGCAGGAAACGCCGGTAATTGTCCCACGCAAACCAGGCGTTTCCGGTCTTTACGGCCAGGCCGGCGGCAATATCTTCATTCATGCCCACATCCAGAAAAGTGTCCATCATTCCGGGCTGGGAGATGGAAGAGCCGCTGCGCACCGACAGCATGAGGGGGTTGCGGGCGTTGCCGAATTTCTTCCCGGAATAGTTCTCCAGGATGGCAATGTGGCGGGCGACCTGATCGCGGAAATTGGCCTCGGCCGCCGGATAACGCTCGATGACGTCGCGACAGCGGAACACTTCGGTGGTCACAATAAACCCCGGCGGCACCGGAAAGCCGAAATTGCGCAGCTTGAGCATGTTCAAGCCCTTGTTGCCGAGGTAGATAATGCCGTCCACGCGCTCATTGGGCATGACCAGCGATGTAACGGCACGCTGGGGATCGTAATTCAGCAGGCTGTGCAAGCTGTCCTTGGGGATTTTGGCCGATTGATGAAACAAGGTGTTGAGGATGCGGCTGAGAAACAAATCCAATTGCCGCAGCCCCAGGGCCAGGGAAATCAAATCCCGGAAGAATATTTCGGTAATCCGGTGGGCGTTGCCTTCTCTGGCCTGGCCGTCATCGGTGGGCAGATATTTGGGCAGAACCTGATCCATCGGGGTGCGTTCGATAATGCGGTCCAGATTCTGTTCGTGGATGTTGTTGAAGTAATCGTTGATGATGTTTTTGACGGCGGTGGCAAAGCCGCGGAAGAGGTCCAGATACTGGGTAAAGGTAAAGCCGCGGGCCTCCAAGGCATGCGCCAGCATGCCCAACTGCCGTTCGAACTCCTTGGAGGCGATACCGTCCAGCGCCAGGGCCCGCTGGAAGAGAAGGAGAAGATCATAAATATGATAAAAGGTGGCCCGCGTGATCAAACTCAAATCGATCCGCCGGATCAATTTTTCGAAGAGAACATTGGTCAGCGCCTCCAGCCGGAAAGACAGCCCCAGGGCGTTGAATTTCATTTCATGGTAACTTCCGTACATGGACGGAATGTCGATGGTAAAATGCCGCTTCTTGTAAATATCCTCGCGAATTTCGAAAACCTGGTCAGCAAGGACGATGGCCTTCAGCTCTTCCTGGATATCGAGCAGGCCCCGCATCTTTTCACGGGAATCGCTGATCTCGAGCACGCTCTCCAGCGCCTCGAGACCCGGAAACCCGTCGGTTTTCAACTGGGCGATATAATGCCCCAGTTCAATGAAGTCGATATTGTACTTCTGATTCAGGAGCTTGTAGAGGCTGACCGCCAGATAAACCCGGTCCCTCTCGATGGGGGCAATGTCGTCATATTCGGTGAGAACGTTCTGCAACCCCTCCTCGGGAATCCGCAGCAAGGCCTCCAAGCGCCCCAGGCCGCGCTCCTTGAGTCGCTGCATGGCCGTATGGACACCGTCGATAAACGCCCCCGTCGTTTGAATTTCGCTGTAAATATTGGGGGGAACATAGGACCGCAATAATTCGGGGTCCCGGGTCTGCCAGAAGTGCAGCACCGCCTCCATGAAATTGATGATAAGGTTGCTGCTTTCCACATGGCACTGTTTACGCAGAAAATGAAGCAGGGCGTCCTTGCGATGATTGATCTCGTCCAGCTCAGTGGAAATATCGCGCAGTTTGCCTTCGGCCCCGATATCATTGAAGTAAACCGGAAAAAGTCGCGCCAGTTGCTTGGTGATATTGTAAACCGGACCGACCCCGCTGTTGAGAAAACGGGTGATATCGCGCGGAAAAAGATCCGTGTCTTTGATAAATACGCCACACATGGAAATGTGAATGATCAGGTAGGACATCAGGCGTGTGGAGTGTTTGGGGCTCAGTTCGATCAGTTCGAGCCATGTCCTGATATTCTGCAGATGGGCGGTGTTCACCTGAATCTGCCAGTCGTTGCCGACACCGCCGATGTTGGGGGTCTGGAACCCCAGATCGATAACCCGATCAATAAAGAAATTGATAAAATCGATATCCTGGGTCCGATAAACCCCCTTGCCCATATTGAGGACACAATTGAGCGCTGTTGTGGGGAAAACCGCGGCGCGGGCCTTGAGGATGGAAAACGTCTTTTCGATCAGGGTGCGGATATGCCAGGGTTTCTCATTGTCGATGATCCAGGTCAGCGTCCGGTTGATGTCCCGGAGGGCTTCTTCATGGATAATCGACAGCCCTCCCACGTTCATCTGATAGAAAAGAAACAAGAGACGGTAAAGATCACCCCGGCCGTTTTCCTTGCCGATGACACTCAACCGGCTGGGAATTTCGCGATGAGCGTTGACGATCTGGTTGAATCCGGGCAACTCCAGCAGGCGCTTCAGGACTTTCGGTGAATGGATATCCTCACAGTGCAGGATATCATCCATGGCTTCGTTATGCCGACGAAAGCTCTTATGGGCGACGGATTTAAAAACGTCGCCAAGTTCGGCATCCGGTTTGAATTCGCCGGCCTCATGCTCAAACCATTCTTGCGGATCCTGCTCCTGCAGCCAGTAGTAAAACGTGTCCTGATAAAACCGGATCAGGAGCAAATTGAGGTGCTGCATATGCTCCAGATAGTCGCCCCCATAGGACAGCAAGGCCTCTCCCAAACGGTTGAGCTGATAATAGCTTTTCAAAAACAGCATGAAAATGGCACTATCGTAGCGGCGAATACTCTGGAAGGCGCTGTCCAACACCGGTACAAACTGTTCCAGAGCCTCTCCCGCCTCCTTGACCATTTTAAGGAGAAACAGCATCAGGTTGTCCACGGCATCGACGCAGACATCGGTTTCGCGGGTGGATTCGATGGCCCGCAGATAGATATCGATATAGATTTGGGCGGCGGCCGGCCCCTCCGGGTGGGATTTGATGAGATGGAAATAATCCAGGGAGTAGACCCGGGCTTCCTTGACGATGAAATGCCAGTTCTTGTAGGGGTGGGACAATTCCTTGAGAAAAGTGGTCAGTCCCTCCTGGAGGCCAAAGTAGGCCGACATGACCGTCTGCAACACGTCATACTTGTGGTCAATGGCAACATCGACATGGTAATCCGCTATGTTGACTTCAAGTGCTTTGGAGCGGATCATTGCCATTCTCCCCTCGCCCCATGGCTCCCGGAAATTTCCGCCATCGGCTGGCCATCAATTAAGATATTGAAATCAAAAGATAATATTTTTTACAAGTAATACCACACCCGCTCATGATTGGCAACGTGCCAGGGCACACCGTTCACCGCCGACTCAGAGCCATAAGCTGACAGACCACCATGCCCGCCAGCCAGGCCCCATCCTCGGGCGAAAGCGCATCGCCAGTGGATTCATTGAACAGGATATTCGCCTCGGCATCATACGCGTCGTCCCCCTCCCAAAGAATATAATGCAGAGCGATCTGGGGGAAAACCTGGAACCGATAACTGGCATCGCCCGCATCGATGGGCGTCCCATGCAACGCCTGGCAAGCCTTATGAAACGCATCCAGATTACGGCCGAAAACCTCTTTCAGGGGATCGATGGCCTGCTTGACGAAAGGCTCGAAATAAAATGACGCGCCGGGGATTTCCAGGTAGGTGATCATGTCACCCGGATGCCGTTCCGGATCGGCCCCCAGCATATAATGAAGGATCAGGACCTGCTCCTGCATCGGTATCTCCCGTTCCGGTGCTTCGAGGTCCTCGAATTGGAAACCCGGGAAATCAATCCCGTACAACCGGCCCAGGAAACGCATCTGGAAACGGTCGGTATTCCGGCATGCCAGCCCGGTCCTTTCGCAGATAGTGGCAAAAGACTGGCCTGCCAGCTTTTCCACAGCCAGCGCTTTCGCGGCCTTGTAATCGTCAACGTTTGCCATTGTGTTCCAAGTCCTTCCGTTTCAAACCAGAATGATGAACGCCGTTGACCGACATCCGGCGCTACCCCATGTGCCAAAGCACAAAAAGCCCTTCCGCGGGGAAGGGCTTTTTGATACCTCGTCGTTAATCGCGCGGGACTAGCTTAAACTTCCAGCCATGAATCCGAGTAAAGCGTTTTCCCGAGAATGACGTCGACCGTCTTCTTGAATTTCAGCAGTTCTTCGGAAAGGCTGCCCACATCAGGCTCCTGGCCGTCCAGCATGCCGTAGATCAGATCCACGATGTCCTGGCGTTCGCCCTTGCAGATGGCGGTGAGCAGTTCATCGCGAGGATCGGAGATGATCGATTCCATACCGCACTTCATCAGCATCACGGTGTAGGTCTGGTTGAGGATGGGTCTCAGGTGATCCGGAGGTCCGTTGGAAATGTTGGAAAGGCCGCAGGTGCTGCGGGCGCCGGGGGCCATGTCCGGGATCATCTTCTGGAACTCCATCAGGCTGATGGCCTGGGGTTGCTGGATATTGACAGGCGTGACGATGCCATCCACCCAGATTTTCTCGTTGGGAATACCGGCTTCATTGGCAAAATAGAGCAGTTCGACGCACAGGGCCGCGCGTTCATTCTCATCCCGGGGCAAACCTTCAGGTCCCCACATCAGGGCGACAAAATCGGCATTGTGTTCAGCCGCCATGGGAACCATGCGCTCATAGCGCTCGGGTCGCACCATGATGGAATTGATGATGTGCGGCGTGCCGTCGGGCACCTGTTTGATCACTTTCAGGGCCGCTTCGATGGCGTCGATATTGGATGTGTCCAGGAGCAGAGGTAAATCGGGAACGACGTCCTGAACCACCTCGACCACCCAGGGCATCAACTCGTGGCCGTCCTTCTTGGCCGGTCCCAGGTTGATGTCAATGTAGTCCATCCGTTTTTCTTTCTGGAACAGGGCCTCTTCCTGGATCGGCTTGGGATCCCGCTCCTTGAAGGCGCGGCCGATCTTGGTGGAAATCACATTCAAGCTTTCACCAAACAGTAACATAGAACCTCCCTCTCTCGTAGGCTTTGTTTCCGGGCCGGTCAGGAAGGGGCGGCCTTATATTGGCACCACCCCCTCGAAACCGACAACGATATGAAGATTTAGCGCCCGCGGAGAAAGCCGGGCAGATGGGCGGCTTCACGCGGCCCCACCGTAATGGTCCAACCCGGCAGTTCTTCTTCCACGTCACCGGCAATGGCGGCAGCGTAACCGGGGATGATCAGCTCGGTATGCTTGACCTTGTCCATGATGCCGCTCTTTTTAACGAACATGCCGACATCGTCACCGGCAAACTTACCGGCGGCCCAGGCGGTGAGTACCGACAGCCCCTCGGAATCCTTGATCAGCAACCAGGCGGGCACCTTGCTGGCCTCGATCTCGCCGGATACGATGAAATAGGTCAGGGCAAAGTTGGTGGTAACCAGCACCGGGGAGTTCTCGTCCGGGTTGTTGATTTCGAAGATGCCTTCCGTCACCGTCATGGGACGCTGGGGATCGGTAAAGATATTCAGGCGTTCCAGGAGCAGCGGGAACAGGCTGTCACCCTCGAAGTCGGACAGGACCACGATACCGGCGTATTTGGCAATGAATTGTCCGGCAATAAGGGTTTCCATATCCAGGTTGGATGCCATTTCGCAGGGAAATGTGATGGTGGAGAAACCCACCTCCCGTTTGAGGTCTTTCAGGGCCGCCCGTCGCATGGCCACCTGGTCGTCCAAAGCGCCCTTGACATCACGGGAGCCGGCATCCAGGATAAGGTCCTTGAGGCCCATCTCGGTCAGTTTGGTGGTCAGGGGCACCAGGGCTTCGACGGAATCGGCCTTGACCGCCAGGGGAAGGTCCATCTCCTTGGCCAGGGCGCCCAGGGCGTCCACCGTGCTGTCCGTGGCGGCATAGAGCAGAGGCCGCTTGAAGGCACAGGCTTCCGCGCCCGCTTTGAGGACGTCCACACTGTCACTCATCAGAACCAGATTGAATTCCGAAGTTTCGGCAATGAGCTTGGCCAGTTGGGCAAACGCCGCCGCATCGCCGTTGACGTCTTTCAACGCCACCAGTTCCGGACGCAAGTTCAGGCCCACCCGTTCGAATTGAAAGGCATTCCACTTTTTGATCTTGGCCGCCACATCACCTTCGGCCGTATCCGAAGTGATCAAAGCCGCCAGGGCCGTGGGGTTATAAAATGTTTTCTCGTGACGATAGAGAACGGTTTCGCCGCCTACCGTGGCCTTGCGCACGCCGGCACCCAATACCACAGGGCGAATCGGCGGTGCCGATGCCTCCGCCAGTTTCTCGCGGGCTTCATCGGAAACATAGGGGCAACTGTCAAGCTCGGCCTTGCCTGAAGCCAAATTCATGGCAAAGGCCAGGCAGGTTGGCACACCGCATTCTTTGCAGTTGGTTTTCGGCAGGAGTTTGAAAATCTGAATACCGGTTAATGCCATGGTTTTCTCCTTGCTGTTGTTCAGCGATATTTAGAACCGTTGGGTATCAATGTGCAATCGACATCATGATTTCCCGGGGTGTTTGGCAGCACCCCGGGAAATTTTACTTACCTTGTCATCAACCGATCAGCGGCGGCATGGACAGGGCCGGATGTCCCTTTTCTTCCAGGAAGGGCATGATCTCTTCTTCGGTGATACCGACGGTTTCGTCGGCAATCTTGTCCACCAGATCCGGATCACCCATTTCGGTTCCTCGCTGGATCAGGCGCTCACGGATTTCATCCTTGAGCATCTTGGGCATCCATACCATCCGCAGAAGGCCACCGTCACCAATGATGAACTTGCGCTGGGTGATGTTGTACTTGGAGTGGCCCACAAACCCGGGAGAGGAAGCCCCGCCGCCCATGACACCGGCCAGGGTGGTGAACTTCATCCCGCAGGGGGTCTCACCGGTGTATTCACGATTGACCGTCATGACCCCGTTGCAGGAGGGCAGCATGGCCGCGATGCACTCGCAGCAGCCGCAGGTGGTCATGGGTTCCTGTACCATGGAGTAGAAGTTGTACTGGGTGATGGCGCCACGGGAGGCCTTGGCCACGAATTCGTTGACGCCCTTGAACATGCCCAGTTTGGCATCCAGGACTTCACCCTTTTCGATGGGCTGGTTGGGGCCGGTGGGATTGATCTGATAAGAAGCCCGGCAGTCCATCCAGTTGTAGGCGCCGCAAAGACCGGTACGTTCCGGGCTGACGGCACAGACATGGCTGGGGGCAAAGGACTGACACAGGGTGCAGGAGTAGAAAATCTCCACATCCTCGTCGGTCATCTTGTCCACCCGTTCGTCACGCGTCTTGTACTCGGCGCGCGCCCGTTTGGTCAAGTCATCCACGTCTTCCTTCTTGGTGTAGAGGGTCACTTCGACCTTGTCCAGAATGGCGCCGAAATCCTGGTGGTATTTGGCATGCAGCACCACCCCGATATCCTTCAGGGTGAACCCTTTCTCCACGGCGGCCTTGCTCACCCGGACCCAGGCGATGTCGCGCTGGCCCATGTGCATAATGCCCTGGATATAGTTCACCAGGTGATGGGTCTGGCGTTCCAGGATGGGTTCGAAATCGGCCTGCATTTCGCGGCCGGCCACCTGGACATAGATCCCCAGCGGCAGCACGTCGCCTTCCTTGAGATCGCCGATATCGGGACCGATCACCGTAACCTTGCCGTCTTCGATATCGTTCATCTCGGCCATCTTCACCAACTCGGTGGCCTGGGTTTTGCCGCCGCCCATCTGGGTGTAGAGGTCGGCACCGCGAACGCGCTCGCCCTCGTAGGCCGGACCGAAGTTGCAGGGAATCTCGATGTCGGAAACCGTAACCTTGAGGCCGCGGGTCTCGACCGATTTCTGCACCATTTCATCGTGGGCCACATTGGCGACGACATGTTCGTAAGTACAGACACCGGTGGGCAGAATTTCGGGGATATCGGTGTCGGCCAGGGTCGGGAAACCCCAGTTGACGCAGCCAGCCGCGGCCGCACCCCATTCGGTCCCCACGTCGCCCAGGGCGTTGACAAAGGCAAACACGCGGTCCTTGTTGTACCTGAGGATTTTCTTGTAGTCACCCGGCTGGACGCCGCCGAAGGCCATGGCCACACGGTTGGCGAATCCGAGCGCGAAAACCGCCGAAGAGATATCCGGGCCGAAGGGCACGATCTTGGTGTTCCAGCCTACCTGGACTCCGGCTTCCACCAACTGCTCCGAGACACTGGTGCCGTTGTGGTTGGCGGCCAGGAAGACGTAGATGCTGCGCTTCTGGTATTCTTCGATGATTTCCTTGGCGATTTCGGGCGAGGGAGCTGCACCGACGATAGCGGCAAACCCGGGCGCCGAGCCGTCCACGAACTCCACACCGCGAGTCCGGAAGATGGTGTCGGCCGCCGCGCCCAGCCAAAGTTTGCCGTTTTCCGGATCGCATTCTTCGGAAACATGGTAGAAATCCGGATCGTTCAGGTAGCGCAGGGCTTCCTTGATCTCAAAGGCCATGATACCCGCCATGCCGGCGTCCAGCAAGGGCCCGAGGTAGGGCAGATGGTTGCGGGATTTGACATGCGGCGGAAGAAGCTTGCGGCAGAATTCCAAAGGTTTCTGGAGGTCTTCCAGTTTTTCGACCTTCATCCCCAGTAGCGAATAAATCACCGGCAGGTAATAGGCCGTGTTGGGAAAACCCACCGGTGTGTCGGCGTTGTAGGTTTCCAAGGCCTGTTTCAAGTCACCTTCAACTTTCGAAACAATATTGTAACCACCTTGAATGGCGGCAAATGCGACTAATTTGGACATACGATCTCCTCCTTCGTTGAGGATTTAAGGCTTCACAGCGATGGGGTTATCCTTCCAGGGCCTGGCGCATGGAGAAATCCATCATGACCCGATCGCGGGCCTTGTCGATCCCCAGGGCCTGACGTTTACTGTCGATGTGGTTGATCATTTTCCAGGCATGCTTGATGGGATCCTTTTCGAAATCCCACATGCCGCCGTACATCTGCTCCATTTCCTCGAAAAGGAAGCGTTGGAAGACCGGCGCCCCTTCAGTCGGGAAAACCGCACCGAAGACCGTGTAAACGCCTGAGGCCACGAAATACTGGCCGATGCTGATGGCTTTCTCGCTCATCCATTCCGGGGCGCTGCCGGCAGCCGGCAGATCGCTGATGTCATTGCCCAGCCCGCCGGCCTTGACCACTTCGGTGGCCGCCAGCAGAATGCGGCTGTTGTCCACGCAGGAACCCAGGTGCAGGACCGGCGGGATACCCACGGTCTCGCAGACCTCGGCCAGCCCGGGGCCGCAGAAGACTTTGGCCGACTCGGGCGTCAGCAGGCCTTCCATGCCGCAGGCAATGGCATTGCAGCCGGTGGTCAGTACGATGACGTCATTCTTGATGAGTTCCTTGACCACCTCGATATGACCTTCATTGTGCCGCACCCGGGCATTGTTGCAGCCCACCACACCGCCAATGCCGCGAATACGGCCGTTGATGATGTTGTCATTGAGGGTGTAGTAGTTGCCTCGGAAGGTGCCGCCCAGGTGGTATTCCACCGATTCCACGCCGAAGCCCGCCACAACCGGGGCTTTCTGCTTGGGAATCATCACCTCGCCCTTGCGGTTGGCAAAGTTGTCGATGGCCAGCTTCACGATCCGCTTGGCATCTTCCACAGCGTGGTGTTCGTCGAACTCGATGTGAATCGTGCTCTGCTGCTCCATGCGGGCGATCGGATGCGTGGTGACGATCTTGGTATGGAAGCATTCGGCCACCGCGGCGATGTTCTGCATGATGCACTGGATATCCACCACCATGGCGTCACAGGCGCCGGTCACGATGGCCAGTTCCTGCTGCAAAAAGGTGCCGCACAGGGGCACGCCGTGGCGCTGCAGGATTTCGTTGGCCGTGCAGCAGATCCCGGAAAGCTGGATCCCCTTGGCGCCCTTTTCCTTGGCGTAGTCGATCATCTCTTTGGTCTGGGCCACTTCCACGATGACCTCGGAAAGAACGGGTTCGTGGCCGTGGATCACGAGGTTGACCATGTCTTCCTTCATGACGCCCAGGTTGGCCTCGGAGACCAGCGGATAGGGGGTGCCAAAAAGCACATCCTGCAGGTCGGTGGCCAGCATGGATCCGCCCCAGCCGTCAGCGATGGCGGCCCGCACGCCCTGTTTCATCAGGTTGCGGTAGTCCTGATCCACGCCGATGTGGGTGCGGTGCATGATTTCCACGATTTCGCGGTCGATGTTGCGGGGCAGGACGCCCTGTTTCTTCCAGAGCTCGTAGCGGGCTTCCGGTGCCCGTTTCGCATAGAGGACCTCGCCTTCGGCTTTGCCCCATTCGTTGAGCGCCGCTTCGGCGACTTCCAGAGCGATCTCGTCAATGTCCCGATCCTGGGTTTCGCCGTCCACCTCGACAGTGATGGCGACGCCCAGCGCCGGGGCGATCTGAAGAAGCTTGGCTTCATCTTTAATTTTATAAACGTCGGTTTCCTTGCGGGCGGCCGACATGAAAACCTCGGCCACACTGCGGCCGTGGTCCGAGTGGGCCGCCGCGCCACCGGCCACCATACGGATGAAGTTACGTGCCGCGATGGTATTGGCGGTGGCCCCGCACATTCCCTTGCGGTTGTCGTTGGCTTCGTCGTAGTCCTTGGGCAGGGGCAGGCGGCAAGGTCCCATGCTGCAGTTTTTACAGCAGGTGCCCTGGTTGCCGATGTTACAGGGTTTCAACGTAATGTTGCGGTCGAAAACCGTTTCGACCCCCAGCTCCTGGGCCCGCGCAATCATCTGCTGGGTGGCGACGTCGATACTGGCGGCGACGGGATCGGCCTTTTTGACTTTTTTGGCTGCCTTTTTGATTTCTTTTACTTCTGCCATACGAGGTTCCTCCTCATGCTATAGGAATTCTTCGGGAATTGCCCGTTTGCGCGACGCTGCCTAGACGCGCTTGTGGGTCCAGTTGACCCTGTCTATAAGCTTCTCGACCATGTTCTTCTGGATGGCAGCTGGCGTCAGGGATTTTTCCTCCTGGGCCTGCGTGGTTCTGGCCGCCGCCCGTTCCTCACGTTCCTTGGCGCGCTTGGTACGAAGCTCTTCGATTTCCGCTTCCATCTTGGCCGCTTCTGCGGCCTTGGCTTTGGCTTCCGCCTCGGCCTTCGCCTTGGCTTCGGCTTCCGCCTTGGCAGCGGCTTCGGCTTCCGCCTTGGCCTTGGCCTCCGCCTCGGCTTTGGCCTTGGCTGCTGCTTCGGCCTCGGCTTTGGCCTTGGCTTCGGCTTCTGCTTTGGCCTTGGCCGCGGCTTCCGCCTCCGGGTCCGCCTTGGGGGCTTCCGCTACCGGCTCGGATTTGGCTTCGGCTTTGGGAGCGGCCTCAGGTGCCGCTTTGGGCGCTGCCGGGGCCGGTTTGGCCGCTGCCTTGGGGGCCTCTTTCGCCTTCGCCGGCGCCTTGGCCGCAGGGGCGGCTTTCTTTTCTTCATCGATGGTCAGGTCCGGCTCAGGAGCCAGGGCCGCCAGGTCGATGTCCACATCGTCCAGCTGTTTTGTGACCGCTGCCACGTCCGAAGCCGAGCCGCCACTGTAGACCAGGTCGATGTAAGCCTTGGTCAGACGGATGGATTCGGGATGACGCATGATCAGGACATCGGAGCCCGCCACCAGGTAGCTCACGGCCGCGACAGCCTCCATCATGATGCCTCGTTTTTCCGGATCACCCAAGGTCGGGGCTTCGTCGGCCGTCTGTTTGGCCTCCTTGCATTTCCAGACCTCGTTGCCGATGTTGTTGATGATCGGCAGTTGCAGTTTGTCGTCCCCCTGATTCAGAGCGGCCATGCGCAGACGCTCCATGACAGAATAGGAGTATTCCATGCCGTAACCCAGGCCGCCGGTGGTGGGATCGATGATCACCCGTTCCATGGGCATGCCCAGGTTTTCCAGCAGGATATTCACTTGTTTGGCCAGGTTGACGTCGATGGGCGAGGAAGAGATGATGGTGTGGCCGAACCCCATGGCGGCCGCCCCGATGCCCTTGTGGTTTTTGTCCTCCACCGGGCCGAGGATCAGGGATTCGCCCTGGGTTTCTTCGGCAATTTTCTTGAGGACGTCTTCGTCCTTCTGGGGATTGGCGGTGCCCCAAATGATCAAGGGTACGTTGATCGCACCCAGCACTTTTTTGACCGTGGCGGCGGCATCCTCCGGGCTGGCATCCTGCCCGTTGGGGTCCGTGCTCTTCAACTGCAGCACGATCATTTCCGCCCCATAGTCATCAACACATTTTTTGGCCCAGGCGGCCGGATCCGTCAGCACATCTTTGAACGGTGCCAAAGCCGCTTCGGGCCACTCATCAGGCTCCATGTCCCAGATCTCCATCGCGATCCGGGGTTTGTTGGGCATGTCGCCTTCGAACTGGTAAAACGGATAACAAGTTTCGCCACCAACGGTCACGGCTGTATCCCCTTTACCCAGGGCGATTTCCTTGACGCTGCCGGCATATGATTCTTTAAAGAATTCGAAGCCCAATTTTACCTCCTTATCGGTGGGAAGAGCCGATCAACTAACTGCCCTTCAGCTCTCGTCAGAAATGAAGTGTACCTTGTGCCCGCTTGCATTATTAACTTATTGAAATGGCATTTGAAATGTGCCCTGCGCGCGAATAATAGTCTCTAAACAGCCCCCCTTTCCTTGGAATTTTTTTGGCTCGCGGCAATCGAACCGGGCCCGATTGCCTTCAGAATTTGGCCATCGTCGTCGTTATATAAAGGAATACTATTCCCTATCTTCAGTGCCGTTTTTTGTCAATAGACTATTCCTTCTGAACCGCGTTTAGTTTATCGAAAAGATTCAACTATTTGGCCTGGACGAAAGCAGGCGGGTCTTGAGTTTGGGAAACTGGTTCAGGTCGGTGTGCGGCAGAAAAAGGGCTGCCACGTAATGATCCATGTACGAAGCGGTTTCCGAAAGCTCGAAATTGGTCATCATGCGGGTCACGTTGACCACATCCTGACGCAACCGGTTGGTGAGGACGGCCATGCGGGCCCCCAGCAACGAGGCGTTGCCGATGTAGGTGACCTTGTCCGGATCGGTTTCCGGCAACAGGCCGATGATCATGGCCTTCTCAAGATCCACGTAGCTGCCGAAGCCGCCGGCCAGGTAGATCTGCTCGATATCCCCCATGCCCATGCCAACCTCCTCGAGCAGGGTCATACAGCCGCTGTAAATGGCGCCCTTGGCCCGGATCAGGTTTTCGATATCGATCTCCGTCAATACGATATCGCGATCGATCTGGGTTTCATCCTGCCAGGCCAAAACGTATTCCCAAACCCCTTCACGTTCACGGATGCGCTCGGTTCCCAATTCCCGATCGAACTTGCCCTGGTTGTTGATAACGCCCGCCTCAAACATGACCGCCACCGTGGTGATCAGGCCGGAACCACAGATGCCCTTGGGCCGCACGCTGCCGATGGTGAGCAACATGGGCTCATACGTCAGGGGATCGATGGAAAAATCCTCGATAGCCCCCCGGGCGGCCCGCATGCCGAATTCGATCCCCCCACCTTCAAAGGCCGGTCCGGCCGAGCAGGCGGCGCAGGCCATCCAGTCCTTGTTGCCGATGACGATTTCGGCATTGGTGCCGATGTCCATGAAAAGGGTGAGGCGGTCGGTGCGGTACATCCCGGACCCCATGACACCGGCCACGATATCCCCTCCCACATAGCTGGACACCTGGGGATAGACGAGTGCGGCGGCATGATCCTCCAGTTCCAGCCCCAGTTCGACCGCCTGGAGCGGCGGATAGATATTGCTGGCCGGCACATAGGGCGAGCGCCGGATATAGCGCGGGTTCACCTTGAGAAACAGTTGGGTCATGGTGGTGTTGCCCGCCAGGCTAATCGCGTTGACGTCATCCAGTCGAACACCGGCCTGCTTTACGATGGCAGCAATGATCTTGTTCATGGTGGCCGTCACCACTTCGTGCAGCTTGTCCAGCCCTCCCGGTTTTTCAGCCGCCATGATACGGGTGATGACATCTTCCCCATAGCTGATCTGGCCGTTGAAATCCCCCTTTTCCGCCAGCACCTCACCCGATATGAGGTCGATCAGCTGGCCGTAGATCGTGGTAGTGCCGATATCCATGGCGATGGCATAGTTGCGGTCCGTGGTATCCCCGGGCTGCACTTTGATGACATGGGTCTTGCGGCCGGGTTGCACCGGACGGGCCAAGGTCGCCGTGACGCGAAAGTTGTCTTCCCGAAGGACATCCGGCAGTTTGCGAATCAGGGAGAGCCTTACGACCAGGCGATGTTCATCATGATTGAGCGTCAGGAAGTTGACCAGCCGGGAAGCATCGGCCTGGTTGTCCGCCGCACTCGGTTCCGGCAGCTCCAGATAGATCTCCTCCACCGGGGGAACAAAAAGACCCTGCTCTCGCAGGCTTTCGAAGTCGGGCTGATGAATGCGGGCCGTCCGGCGCGGTGCGGCCTGGCGTTTGAGTACACTGACATCGATACTGGATTCCACCGGAATCCGAATGACCACGTCCGTGTCCGTAACCGTCGATTGGCAGGCCAGGCGATAGCCTTTGGCCTGGTCTTCCGCACTGATGCGGTCCGAAAGCCCCCCTTCCAAGTGGCCTTCTTCGATGAGAATCCGGCATTTACCGCAAACCCCGTCACCGCCGCAGGAGGCGTTGATATGGACACCGGCCTCCATGGCCGCGCGCAAAAGATTCTCTCCTTCCGACACCGTAACCGTTTTATCATGGGGCAAAAAGGTAACCTTAGGCATTTACAACTCCTGCATAGCATGTAGTGTCAATCGGCTTCGTTTTCAGTAAAGCCGCCGGCGGGTGCCGGTTTAATCATTCATGGAAACAGCGCCTGCCGCGCGGGTCGCGTCTGGCGTTTCGATCCTGACGCGAAGCGTCGCCCTTTCAGCTTGACGCGTTGTGCTTGGCGCTTTTTTCATAAGATCATACAAGGGAAACGACCATCACCCCCGGTGCATGGAACCTCATTCATCCAATGTATCGAAACGACAACTCAGGGTCAGCATCTCCCCGTCATAAAAAGAGTCAATTTTATAGGGCAATGTCTTGAACAGCCGAATCATGCCCTTGTTCTGGGGCGAGGTGAAGGCCATCAGGCCGGCAATGCCGTTTTCCCGCGCAGCCACGGCCAACTTGCGGATAAACAGTTTGCCCAACCCCTTGCCCTGGTAATGTTTAATGACCGAAAACGCCACTTCGGCCATGTTCTTGGATTCATCCAGAAGGTATTCCCCCACGGCGATCACTTTTCCGAAACCAAACTCGCCCACCAATGCCACCAGGGTCAGGTCTTTGACATAATCGATCTGGGAGACGCCCTCCACCTCCTCGCGCATAAAGCTGTTCTTCTCGTGGAAAAAGCGCGAAATCACATCTTCTTTATCCAGGTTGTAATAGTGTTCCTGGATGCGACGCTCATCCACAGGCTTGGCCGGACGGATCGTAACCGTTTCGTCGTCGATATCGACGGTCTCCTCCAGCTCGACCGGATAGACGCCGTGCAGGGAATCGTGCAGTGTGCGCTCGGCGCCGAGCAACCCCATCTCCTTGGCTTCATGGAACAGCGCATCGCGAAAATCCGGGTGGGCAATGCTGATCATGGCCATGGCCCGCTCCTGCAGGCTTTTGCCGAACAAATTGACGGCCCCGTATTCCGTTACCACGTATTGAACATCGCCACGCGGCACCACCACCGTAGTGTCCTCCAGCTTGGGGACGATACGGCTTTTCTTGCCGCTGACATCCGTGGAGGTCAGCATGAGGATGGCTTTGCCGTCTTCCGAGGCGGCCGATCCCCGGATAAAATCCAGCATCCCCGTGACACCGGAAAAATGGTTGTAGGGAAGCGCATCGGCCGCCACCTGGCCGGTCAGATCCATGGCCATGGCCACATTGAGGGACACCATGCGGCGATGCTGGGCGATGATACTGGGGTTATTTACATAATCGGAGGGATAAAACTCGATGCCGGGGTTATCGTCCAAAAAGTCGTAAAGTTCGGTGGAGCCGATGGCGCTGCTGGCCACCACTTTACCGTCATTCAACCCTTTGTAGCGATTGGTCACGACACCCTGGGAGACCAGATGCATGATGCGATCGGTAACGAACTGGGTGTGAATACCAAGATCGTTTTTATCCGAAAGCCCTACATATGTGGCCTGGCTGGTGGTCCCCAGGCTGATCTGCAGGGTTGACCCGTCATCGATCAAGCGGGAAATGAACCGCCCGATGGCATTGGCCGTCTCCAATTCCGGGGGATCCCCCAACGCCAGCAATTCTTCCTCATGCTCGACAATGACATCGACATCGTTGACATGAATGAAGCTGCGCCCCAGCACCCGCGGCATCCGGGAATTCACCTGCACGATGACCAGGTCGGCCGAGTAGGCGGCCGCCTGGGTAATGTCCACCGACACCCCGAGGCTCATCCACCCGAAATCGTCGGGCGGTGTCGCCTGGATCAGGGCCACGTGGATCGGCAGGCGACGGCTTTTGAAAAGGCGCGGCACCTGCGAAAGGTTGATGGGGCTGACAAACCGCAGATTGCGGGCGATGGCCTTGGGCCGCGCCGAGCCCAGATAAAAAGAGCGGATATTGATGCTCTGGTCATGGGTCTTGTCCGCAATCATGGTCAGGGGGGTGGTTTCCAGCGACATCAGACGCACCACCTCGATGCCGGAAAGCACGCGGGCCCTCTCGGACAGGGACCGCACAAGCGCCTGGGGTTCGCCACAGGCGGAGGCGATGAAAACACGCTGTCCCGGACGAATAAGGCGTATTGCCTTTTCGACCGACTGTTTTTTTTCCAGATAATTATCCGCCCAGTAACCGGTCGACGCCATGTGCGCCTCCTCCTTCGAAATGGCCGTTGGCGTCTTTGCCGTCGGCAAACCGTCGATACGGGATCAAGGCGTCAACATGACAGGGTCCATGCCTATCCTGCGCCTGCGATCCTTAGGCAAGAAAAAACAGGGGGGAATAGCTCTGTCAGAGGGAACCCAACCTAACGTATCCCGTTTGAATTTTCAAGACCTCTCCTGGGGATCCGGCAACGATTTTCTCTCGCCAGGATCAACCCCGTCGCCCAAACCATCACCCACTGACTGCGCGCCGGACCATGGCCATGAAAAAACTCTGGAGAGACCGGATCGTAAAGGCTTTTTCGCCCATTCCGGATCGGTGGCCCGTCTTCAGGGAAGAACGCAGACAAAACGAGCCGCCAACGATCAACAAACACGGATCGCAATATCCCCGGCGGCGATCCCGGACTTGACGTCAGCGGTCATCTTCGTTATCCCCCTTCGCAACAGCCATTCCTTTTAGCACACCAGAACCGCCGAGGACCCACCCCGTCATGATTAAATTCATCCATACGGCCGATATCCACCTGGACAGCCCGCTTCATCGTCTGGAAACTTATGAAGGCGCCCCTGCGGCGGACATCCGCCAGGCCTCCCGGCGGGCGTTTGAAAATCTCATCGACCTGGCGTTGGACGAAGCGGTCCATTTTGTTCTGATCACGGGGGATCTGTTTGACGGCGACTGGAAAGACTATCATACCGGCCTCTATTTCGTCCGCCAGATGCATCGCCTGAAAACGGCCGGCATTGCGGTTTACATCGTATCCGGCAACCACGACGCGGCCGGTCAGATGACCCGCCGTCTGCCGTATCCCGACAATGTCCACCTTTTCGATCACCGACGGCCGCAGACCCGGCGCATCGAGGATCTGAAAGTGGCCCTGCACGGACAAAGTTTTGCCCGGCCGGCCGTCCTGGACAACCTCGCCCGCGGCTACCCGGAGCCACTGCCCGGCTATGTCAATATCGGTCTCCTGCATACCAGCCTGAACGGACGCGAAGGCCACGCCCCCTATGCCCCTTGCACCCTCGAAGATCTTCACAACCGGGGCTACGACTATTGGGCCCTGGGCCATGTACATCAGTTCGAAATCGTATCCCCGGACCCACCCGTGGTGTTCCCCGGTTGTATCCAGGGGCGTCACATACGGGAAACCGGTGCCAAGGGCGGCATTTTGGTCACGCTGTCGGAAGATGCGCCCCCTGACATCATCCATCATGCCTGCGATGTCATCCGCTGGACGCGCCTGGAGATCGCATTGCCGGCCGCCGCAACGCCCCAGGCGGCCCTCGGCCTTTTCGTAACGGACCTGGCAATGGAAGTCCGCCGGCACGATTCCTTACCGCTGATCGTCCGGGCCACCTTTTCCGGGGCCACCGCAGCCCATGGCGCCATGGCCGGTGACTTGGCCCATTGGAACGAGGCGGTACGATCCGCGGCCATGGCCGAGTTCGGTGAACAGGTGTGGATCGAGAAGGTGCGTGTGGCCACCCGGCCCCCGTCGCAAAGCGGAAAGCCGGCCGTGGATCCCGGCCCCCTGCAGGAGATGGAACAGGTGGTGTCGGAGATCCTGTCGGACGACGGTCTTCTCGCCACCCTGGGTGACGCGTTGACCCGCCTCTTCCAGAAATTGCCTGCGGAATATCGCCAAAGCAGCGAAGCACTTGCGCCGAACAACCCCGTGCGGATGCGGCAGACCGTGGAAGAGGCCCACGCGCTCCTGAAACGGGGCCTGCTCAAGGAGACGCACCGTCAATGAAGATCAACACCCTGCACCTCATCGCCTACGGTTCGTTCACCGATACCATTTTAGATTTCGCGACCGCCCCCTCTGCTTTTCACATGGTATACGGCCCCAATGAAGCCGGAAAAAGTACCGCTCTGAGGGCACTGCGCAACATGCTTTTCGGCATTCCAAACCGCACGGCGGACAGCTTCCGACACCCCCACCCGAAACTCCGCATCGGTGCTGAACTGATGCGCAGCGACGGGGAAGTTCTCGCTTGCATCCGGCGCAAGGGGCTGCGCAAAACCCTGCGGGCCGCAAACGATGAAACCCTGCTGGATGACAATGCCCTGGCGCCCTTTCTGGGGGGCGTCAGCCGCGATCTCTTCGAACAGATGTTTGCCATCGATCACCAGGGCCTGATCCAGGGGGGCGAAGAAATCATCGCCGGGGGCGGCCGCGTCGGACAGGCCCTGTTTGCCACAGGGGCCGGCCTAATCCAGCTCCGGCGTTTCCAGCATGATTTGACACAAACCATGGAGGGTCTCTTCAAACCCAACGGCTCCAAACCCCGCATCAATCAAATCGTGTCATCGCTGAAAACCACGCGCAAATCTCAGAAAGAAGCGCAATTGTTGGCCAAAACATGGGAGGTTCACCATAAGCATCTCCATGATGCGGAAACACGACTCGAAACCAACCGGCAACGGCTTGGAGAAAATCAAAAAGCCTACAATGCCCTGGAGCGCACCCTCGAGGCCCTGCCGCTGATCGCTCGCCGGAAGGAAATCCACGCAGCTCTGCCGGCGTTTGAGAATGCGCCCGACTTGCCCGAAAATTTCGAAACAAAGCGCCTCAAGGCGGAAAACGATCTGCTGATGGCCGCCAACGACGTTCGACGGTCCCAAGAGACCATTGCAACGATCCAGGCCGAGATGAACGCCTTGCAGGTGCCCAAGGCCCTGCTGCAGCATGCCCCCCTGGTGGAAGCGCTCCAGCAGGATCTGGGCAGCTATAAGAAGGCCCGGCAGGATCGGCCCGTCCTGGAAACCCGCCGGCGCACCCTTCACAACCAGGCCGCAAAAAAGCTGTCCCAGACGGGCATCGTGGATCTGTCGGCCGACAGCGACAGCCAGAAACTGACATCGGCCCTGATGGGCAGCATCCAGGAAATGGGGAAAAAGCACGAACGCCTGTCAGCCCGCCGCGAGGCCCTCAGGGAACAACGCCGCCAGTTGGAAGTCGCCATCGGGACCCAGTCGGACCGCAGGGCGTCCCTGGCGTCGCCACAGGATGTCTCCGGTCTCAAAGCGACCCTGCATGCCATCCAGGCCAGGGGCCCGCTTGAGAAGCAGCATGCCCGGGCCTGCCAGACCCTCCGGCAGCACGAAATGGAACTGACCAACCGCCTTAAGCGTCAAACCCTGTGGGCCGGAGCCCTCGAAGATCTCGAAGCCCTGGCCCTGCCTTCCCGGGAAACGATCGACGGATTCGAGCAGCAATTCAACGCCGCCACACGGCAGTTGGAGCACATGCAGGAAGACATCATCCGGAAAACCGAAGAAAAGGATAAGATTGAAGCCGAATTGCGGATGATCGAAACCACCCACGATGTCCCTTCCGAAGAGAACCTGACGGCCGCCCGCGACCGGCGGGATGCCGGATGGCGTCTGGTTCGACGCGTCCTCGAAGGTAACGGAGCGCAAACGGAAGATATCGAACGGTTTGCCCCAAGCGCCTCCCTGCCCGATGCCTTTGAGGAAAGTATGCACCGTGCCGACCACATTGCCGACCGGCTCCGGCGCGAAGCCGAACAGGTCAGCCGCAAAGGTCTCCTGGAAGCGCGCAAAGGCCAGATCCAAAAAGCCCGCGATGAGCTCACCATGGCACGGGATCATCTCCACGCCCAATCCAAAGCGGTGAAAGCGGAATGGGAAAAGGCATGGAAGCCGGCGGCCATCCAACCGCTTTCGCCGACCGAAATGCGGGCCTGGCTGTCGGATATGGTATTGCTTCGGGAAAAAGCTGCGGACCTCCACCTGGAAAAATCACAAATCTCCGACCAGGCATCGGAAATCGCCTTAGCCCAAACCCGTCTGGCGAAGTCATTGACCCACGCCGGCCGGCCGGTGGCGGAAACCCTGCCCCTGAACGAAATGATCCCTATTGCCGGACTTCACGTGGAAGCCCATGAAACCCTGCAATCCCAAATGGACGTCATTGACCGTGCCCTTGCGCAACACCGTGAAGATTTGAAACGGGTGTGCGGCGAACTTGACGATCTGGACCAGGACATGGACCGCTGGAAAACAGCGTGGGCGGACCATGTCAGCCAAATCGGCCTGGAAACCGATACCAGCCCCACAATGGCCTTGACCGTGATGGAAAACATCCGTGAAGCCCGGACCCAGCAGGAAGAGGCCGATGTTCTGGCGAAACGCATCGCTGGCATCGACCGCGATGCCGCCCGATTCTGCGAGCGCGTCCAAGACCTGGTCGAAAACCTGGCCGGCGACCTCCAAAAGGCGTCCGCCGAGGAAGCCACCGTGCTGATCAACGCCAGGCTTACGGAAGCCAGGACGTTGCAATCGCGCCGCACGGACATGCAGCGCGCCTTGGATGCGGCCCTCAAAGAAAGGGACCTAGCTGAAAAACGGCGACAAGCGGCCGACAGCCGGGTAAATGCCCTGTGTCGTGAAGCGCGGTGTGAAACCCCCGCCCTGCTGCCGGAGGTGGAACAACTGTCCCGGCAACGCCGGCAGCTGACGGCGGAATGCCAGGATCTTGAAAAACGGTTGCGCCATCTGAGTGCCGGCGCCACCATCGATGCGTTCGTGGCCGCCGCCGAGAAAAAGGAACCGGACACCCTGAAGCCGAAAATGGCGCAGTTGCAGGACGAGATCGCCCGCCTGGAAAGCGAACGATCTGACTTGGATCGCACCATCGGTACGGAAAAGGCCGAGCTCAAGCGCATGGATGGCCGGGCCGAGGCGGCCGGTCATGCCGAAGAGGCCGAGCACCTCCTGGCACGCCTGGAGGCGGATGTGGCCCATTACGCCCGCGTCAAGATCGCAGCGGTCCTCCTGGCCCGAACCATTGAACAGTACCGTGAAAAGCATCAGGGCCCGCTGATCAAGCGTGCCAGCATTCTCTTCTCCCAAATGACGCGGGGTGCTTTTAACGGCGTGCGGGCCGAATATGACGAAAAAGGCAACCCGGTCATGGTGGGAATCCGGTCGGCCGGCGACGAAACCGTCGGCGTGGCCGGCATGAGTGATGGAACCGCTGACCAGCTCTATCTGGCCCTGCGCCTGGCCAGCCTCGAACAATATCTCCACCATAGCGAACCGCTGCCGTTTGTGGTGGATGACATCCTCCTGCGGTTCGACGACGACCGGGCCGCGTCTACCCTCAAGGTTCTCTTTGAGTTGTCGGCGAAAACCCAAGTCATTTTTTTCACCCACCACCATCATCTCTTGAACCTGGCCCGCACCGTGCTCGACGAGACGAAAATGGGTGTCCATATCCTGGGCGACCGTATACCACCCGCAACGCAGAATTGACAGCACGCCGGGCGCGTCTTAACCGTTAGGCATGGCAACGGCAGGTTCTGTAATCAAAAAGGAGATATCATGAGCCACGCGATTGTTATGCACCAGACCGGAGGTCCTGAGGTGCTTCAATGGAAGCCGTTTGATCCCGGCCCCCCCCAGGAAGGTGAAGTCATCCTGCGCCACGAAGCCGTGGGGTTGAACTTTATCGATGTCTACCACCGAACGGGGCTTTATCCCATCGGGGAACTCCCGGCCACACCGGGAATGGAGGGTGCCGGCACCGTTGAACAGCTTGGCACCGGCGTCACCGAAGTGGCCGTAGGGGACCGTGTCGCCTACGCCGGACTGCCACCGGGCGCTTACAGCCAACGCCGCCGCATCCCCGCCCATCGGCTGGTCAAACTTCCCGCTGGCATAACAGCGTCCCAGGCAGCGGCCATGATGCTGCAGGGCATGACCGCCCGCTATCTCCTGATAGGCTGTGCCGCCATCAAACCGAAGGATGTAATTCTTCTGCACGCCGCCGCCGGCGGGGTCGGCCTGATTGCCAGTCAGTGGGCCAAGCATCTCGGGGCGACCGTTATCGGCACGGTGGGCTCCCCGGCCAAAGCCGAACTGGCCCGTGCCCACGGGTGCGACCACACCATTCGCTACAATGAAGAAAACTTCGTCGACCGGGTGCGTGAGATTACCAGCGGCCGAGGGGTCGACGTGGTCTACGATTCCGTCGGCCAGGCAACCTTCCTGCCCTCTCTGGACTGCCTGCGACCAATGGGCACCATGGTGAGTTTCGGCCAGTCTTCAGGACCTGTGGCGCCTATCGATCCGGGGCTGCTGGCGGCCAAAGGCTCCCTTTTCCTGACCCGCCCCAGCCTGATGACCTACACAGCCGACCGGGCGGACCTTTTGGCCCACGCCGAAGACCTTTTCGGCGTCGTTCTGAACGGCGCCGTCAAGGTGGATGTCCGCCAGACCTATCCGCTATCCCAAGCGGCCACAGCCCATCGCGACCTGGAAGCGCGGAAAACCCAGGGGTCCAGCGTCTTTCTTGTTGACTGATTAGGTGAACATCGGCTAAAGCGTCTGGACAAAATCCAAGCCCTCAGTGGGGCGACAATGACTTGCAGGAAAACGGAGATCTCCCATGACGATATTCCATGCCCCCCCAAACGCCCTGTCCGCATTTCGCGAACTCTTCCAGCAAGGCGTGGGCATATCCGTTCAGACCGGCACCAGCCTCGAAGATCTGCTCTGCCATCAGTGGCAAATCGATCGCGACTATGTCATGGGTCGCATCAGCACGCTGTTTTTAAACGGTCAACCCGTGGATGACCTGGCGGTTTCCATCGTGGATGACGGCGCGGTACTGGCGCTGTCAGGCGCCATGCCGGGGTTGATCGGCGCCACCATGCGCCGCGGTGGTATCCTTGCAGCGTTTCGAAGCGATATTTCCTACCGCCCGACCGAAGAGCCCCACGCAAGCAGCCACGGCCGGATCACCCTGAAGCTGTTCAACCTGCTCATCGATGAACTGGGCCCCCTTTTTCTCGCCGGGGGCATCTGGGTCCCCCGCCCCCGCCTGACCGCGTTGTTTCCCGGCCATCCGGATATTGAAAAATCAACGGCCCGTGAAATTCAGGTCGTCATGGCCTCCAGTCCATCCCCGGCCCCATAATGGACGGGTTGCATCTCCTCCCTATCCCTTGAACCACCACCCGTTCATACCATCGGCAGCACCAAGAATCGGTTGACACCGCCAACCGTATTTTATATGTAATTCCAAGCAGATAGCAACGAGCAAGCACCGGCCCAACTGTTATTACAGGCCCTTTATACACAGCATAGGTAAGAATCAATCAATACCACTGACCGATTATCCCACATTCTGACCCATACGAACCATAACAAACACCAGGCAAACCAACCGTGTAGATGCGGCACCATATAAACAAAAAAATTCTTCGCAATATCATCAACAAAAAAGGAGACTGAGAGTAATGGACAAAATTTTGAGAATTGACGTCGGTGCGGAGGGCGGCCCCAAAGCTGCCGTAACCCCGTTGGGTGAGTATGAAGGTATGGGTGGACGCGGCATGACGTCCATGGTGATCTGGAAGGAAGTCCCCGCCGACTGCCATCCCCTCGGACCGGAAAACAAACTGGTCATTGCCCCCGGTCTGATGACCGGCTCGGCCGCGTCGACCTCGGGACGCATATCGGTGGGGTGCAAGAGTCCGCTGACGGGCGGTATCAAGGAAGCCAATGCCGGCGGCCAGGCGGGCCAGGTCCTGGCACGGTTGGGCTACGCCGCCATCATCATCGAGGGCGCCGCGCCCGATGATGCCTGCCATAAGGTCCTGATCAACAAGGAGGGAGTCCAGATCAGCGATGCCGCGGAATACAAGGGGTTGAAAAATTACGACCTCATCGAAAAAATCAAACCCGTCTACGGCGAAAAAGTCGCCGTCATGTCCATTGGGCCGGCCGGAGAAATGAAAATGGCAGCGGCCACTGTGGCGATTACCGACCGCGAAATGCGCCCGTCACGGCATGCCGGCCGCGGCGGCGTTGGCGCCGTAATGGGTACCAAGGGCATCAAGGCGATCATCATCGACGATGCCGGCACCAAGATGCGCCCGCCCAAAAATCCCGAGAAATTCAAGGCCGCCAACAAAACCTTCACCCAGGGCCTGCGCAGTCACGCCGTCACCGGTGAAGGTCTGCCGGCCTACGGTACGAATGTCCTGACCAATGTCATCAACGAGGCCGGTGCCTACCCCACCTACAATTTCAAACAGGGCCAGTATGACGATGCCGCCAAGATCAGCGGCGAAGCCATCGCCGAGTTGGAAACCAAGCGCGGCGGCAACCCCACCCATGGCTGCCATGTGGGCTGCGCCATCCGCTGCTCGGGCATTTACGTGGACAAGGACGGCAATTACGTTACCAAACAACCGGAATATGAAACCGTCTGGGCCCACGGCGGCAACTGCGGTATCTGCGACCCGGACGCCATCGCCCGGCTGGATTTCCTGGATGACAACATCGGCCTGGACACCATCGAAATGGGCGCCACCATCGGTGTCGCCATGGAAGCCGGCCTGTGCAACTTCGGTGACGCCGAGGGCGCCATCAAACTGGTGGAAGAAGTCGGCCAGGGAACACCCCTGGGCCGCATCCTGGGAGGAGGAGCCGCCCTCACCGCTAAAGCCCTCGGTATCGAACGTGCACCGGTGGTCAAAGGGCAGGCCATGCCGGCCTATGACCCCCGTGCCGTCAAAGGCATTGGCGTGACCTATGCCACCACGCCCATGGGTGCCGACCACACGGCCGGCTACGCTATCGCCACCAACATTCTCAAAGTCGGCGGCGATGTGGATCCCCTGAGCACCAAAGGCCAGGTCGAGTTGTCCCGCAACCTGCAGATTGCCACAGCAGCGATCGACGCCGCGGGATACTGCCTGTTTATTGCCTTTGCCATTCTCGACCAGGAAGAAACATTCAACGCCATGGTTGACTCCATCAACGGTATGTACGACTTCAACCTCACCGGCGACGATGTCGTCGCCCTGGGCAAAAAGATCCTCAGCATGGAGCGCGATTTCAATAAGAAAGCCGGCTTCACCAAAGAACACGACCGGCTGCCTAAATTCATGCAGCGGGAGGCCATTGCCCCTCACAACGTCACGTTTGATATCAGCGATGAGGAGTTGGACACCGTCTTCAACTGGTAGCTTCAGGAGGGAAGCAGCATCATAGCAAAGGAAGGGTGGCCTTCAGGCGGCCCTTCCTTTTTTTAATCGAAAAGATTTTTGATGCTGCGCATCACCCGCTGGTCAAAACGTTTATTGACTTCCGTTTTCAATACCAGCAGGCGTTTGTTGTCCGGATCCACATCCAGACCGGTGGTGATATAGCGGCGGGCGCTGTCATAATCGAAGCCGTTCATCTCCTTCTCGGCCAGAACGGCATAACGGTCGGCGATTTTTTCCCTTCCACGGCGGGCTTCTTTGTTGCCCGGATCCAGCTTTTCCACTTCACGGTAATAGTGCAGGGCGCTATCCTCTTTCGGCTTGGTCAGCTTATAGGCGTTCAAGCAGTCGTTGGCCTCCACCAGAAGCCGTTGGATTTTCCGCTGGCGCTGCGCTTCGGCCTGGCGGTTAATCTTTGCCTTGAGGGACCACAAGCGGCGGTTGTCGGCATCCACCGACAGGCCCGTAGCGACAAAGTCCAGCGCCTTCTGGTGGCGCGATCGCTTCAGCTCTCGTTCGGCCAGTTGGGCATAGCGCTCGGCAATATCATGCATACCTTGCCGGGCATCGCGATTGTCGGGATCGCGTTTGAGAACTTCCAGGTAAAAAAAGTGCGCATTGTTGCCTTCAGGAGCGGTTAAATTCCAGGATTCCAAATTTTCGCGGGCATCATGCAGCCACTGGATCACCTGGGGATCGGAGACCGGCGTCGAAGAAGATGCCGCCTGCCCTTCCGTTAGGGCAGCCGTTCCGGCCGTCCCCTCCCCGCTGGCCTCCGACGGGATCGGCACCCGGACGACAACCGGTTCATCTTTGGACCGGGGCTGGCTAAAATAGAACACACCCGCGGCCAGCACCGCAAGAACCACCAACAGCACCGGCCAAATCCAGCGTCTCTTCTTGCCCCCCTCCGCGGCCGCCATGGCTTCCGGGGTCAGGATCATGGTTTCCTGATACCCCGGATCGGTTTGCGGTTCGCTGGGGCTGACCGAGGGCATCGGTTCGACCCGCCGCAGGGCCCAGGCCATGGAAGCCTCCTCGGTCTTCAGTTCATTATCGAAAAGGCCCTTCATGAACTGAGAAAGTTTCTGGCCATTGGGACGAAAATTCAGGTGATAAATGCAGTCTTCCAGGTCGGAAAGCATTTCACCGCAGGAGTCATAACGGTCTTCAGGGTGTTTGGCCAGGGCCATGTCCAACACGACCACCAGGCATTCGGGCAAATCCCGCACCACGCGTTCCGCCCTTGTAAACCGTGCCTCGCGTGCCTGGGATAGGATATCCATGGCATCGCCCTCGTACATGAAGCGGCCCGTCACCATTTCATAAAGCAGTATCCCGACGGAAAAAATATCTGCGCGGTGATCGACCTCATGGCCTTCCGCCTGCTCCGGCGACATGTAAGCCACTTTGCCTTTGATCACACCGGAGCGGGTATTCGTAATGCGACTGGCCGCCTTGGCAATCCCGAAATCGATAATTTTGACCTGACCGTCATAGGTCAGGAATATGTTCTGGGGGCTGACGTCACGATGAATGATATTAAGTAACCGCCCCTGCAGGTCCTTCATTTTGTGAGCATAATCAAGACCGGCACAGACACCGGCGGCAATATGGAGCACATTTTCAAGGCTGAGGGGCAATCCCCGCTGTGTGGCGGAATGCAGAACGGTCTTGAGATCCTTGCCGAAAAGATATTCCATGGCGATGAAATAAGAGTCTTCCAATCGCCCGAAATCGTAGATTTGCACAATGTTGGGATGCTGCAACAAAGCCGCCAGCCGCGCTTCGTCAATAAAATAGCTGACCGCGTCCTTCTCGTCCGACAGGTGCGGCAGAATTTTCTTGACCGCCACGGCCTTTTCGAAACCTTCCTCGCCGGAAATCTTGCCCCGGTAAAGCTCGGCCATCCCCCCGACCGCGATGCGATCTGTGAGCCAGTATTTTCCATATTTCAAAGGTGGTGTTGCGTTCATTTTCGAATCAGCGGATCAATCTGCCGGTCAGCGTTCTGTGGATGCCAATGTTTCGATAACATGGTCGCCACATTCAGAAGTCATTAGATTAATTAAATAAGGATATCAAAGCAAATACTAAATGACAACTCAAACTTACCGCCGGGAGAAATCTCAACGCCCATAATCGTATTGACAATGACTCATTGAATCAGTATGTTATCGATAATCATTTCTAGTAGCACAAGCTATCCTCCTGTTGACAAACATGTTGCGATAGCACCTGGAACAATAAAATGAAACGACACAAGACCCCCTCTCACCCGGCAACGGCCAATACCTCCGGGGCCGACGAACTTTTTGAAAGGGGCTTCCGAAAAATGAACAACAAGGAAGCCCGCGTATTTGCCCGCGAACCTTGCTCGGAAGACACCCATTTCTCCGCCAATCGCGAACTTTTCCAAGGTACGATAAAAAATGTCAGCGAGGGCGGCATCTATGTCCAGACACGCGAGCGTTTTGTCGTCGGCCAGGAAGTGGTGGTGGCCGGTCCGTTTGGCGATGATGATCGGGATGTGAAGCGCTATGGCAAGGTCGTCTGGTTTGACGATGGCGGTATTGCCGTACAATTTATCCGCAAAGCGGTACCGGTTCCCCGTCGATGAGGCCTGCTCGCCGGCAAATGATTTGCCCCTGACGCCCCAGGCATGGATACCCGTGACGGTTCATCCACCACCACCGGATACAGCTGTCGGCCGATTATCCCGTTCCGATTACAAGCGCCCGCGACATTCTCCAACTGCCGCAGCGCACATTAACATCGCAAACCCGCTCCTGATGACGCGGGGCTGCCCCCCCTTAGACACCGGCCCTGCCGGGACGGATAGGGAACACAACAGGATGGATTCATGACGAATCTCAATGACAACGATATCTTGACGCGCGTGACCCGGTATAACCTCATTCGTGACGGCCGAATGCTTTACATCGATGTCCACGAAAGACTGCAAGGTGCCCTGGCCGCACCTTTTGTGGCGGTACCCAACCTGATCAACATCATCGCACGGCAGGACTATCAGGGGACGGGCCCATCCGAAGCGGAAGCCCTGGACGACTGCCTGAAAAAAATCGCCGCGGTTCCCTTTGAACGTATTTTCCCGGAGCATAGGACAGCGTCCTCTCCGCCTGGCAACAACAAGACCTGACAATGGTCAGGCGGTACAGGCCGCCTCCACCGTCGCAACCGACTTGGGTATCACCGGCCCCAAAATCCGCCCCCCCTCCGGCTTGATGTGAACCACATCTTCGATGCGCACGCCGCCGAAACGTCGAAACGGTGCCAGTTTGTCAAACGCGATAAATGACGACCAGCGCCCCTCCTGACGCCACTGATCGATAAGCGCCGGTATGAAATAGATACCGGGCTCGACGGTGACCACGAAATCGGCTTCGAGGCGCCGGGCCAGCCGTAACGCGGCCAGTCCGAACTGAACGGATCGCGTGGTTTCCGCATCATACCCCACATTGTCTTCTCCCAGCGATTCCATATCATGGACGTCCAGCCCCAGCATATGGCCCAAACCATGGGGGAAAAACAGGGCATGCGCCCCGGCTTGCACCGCATCCTCTGCGGCACCTCTCATCAGTCCGATATCACGGAGTCCTTCACACATCGTGGTCGCTGCCAAAAGATGCAGGTCCATAAACCTGATACCGGGCTTCGCCTGGGAAATGACGGCCTTTTGGGCCGCCAGGACGATCTCATAGATCGCCCGTTGCCGCGGGCTGAAATGCCCATCCATCGGAACCGTACGGGTAACGTCCGAGGCGTAGCCTTCGCGCGATTCGGCCCCCATATCCATGAGGAGCAGCGCGCCGGAATGGAAGGGTTGGTTATCGGGTTGACAATGCAGAATCTCACCCCGGGTGGTCAGAATGGGCGGGAAAGCGAACCGACAGCCGGCAGACTTGACAATGCCTTCCAGATGGCCGGCCAGGCTCACTGCGTTGTTCTCCGCCTTCCGATGCTTCATCGCCGTCAGGAAAAGATTGCGAGACACCCCCAGGGCGAATTCGATCTCCGTTATTTCATCGGGCGTTTTCACAGACCGCTGGTCCACGACAGCCCGGATGAAATCCAAAGAGGCGCCCGTGTTGATCCGCTCCGTGGAAACCGCCATCAAGCCGCTAAGGATCAGCAGTTGATCCGGACGATATGCCGGAAGATAGTGGATCGGCCGGCGGTCGGCACCCGCAGCCTGAATAGCAACCGCCAGATGGTTCCATGAATCGGTGGCGTGAATGCCTGCGCTTGCCGCCCGTTCGCCAAGGGATGGCACAGGCCCGGTCCAGATGATATCGTTCAAGGAGGGTTCCGTTCCGTAGAGCGTCTCGCGGTCGTTGTCGATATCGATGACCAGGAAACAGTCCGGCTGATTCAGGCCGCAATAATACAAAAAACTGCTGTCCTGGCGAAAGGGATAAGGGTTGTCCGCAAAATTGACCGGGCTCTGTGAGTTCCCGGGAAGCAATACCAGACCGTTCCGAAGTCGATCCTTGAGGACCGCCCGGCGCCGGCAGTATACAGTTTGATCAAACATGGTCTGCTCCTTCAGGGATGCTGGCCGTGAACAGCCGTTCGCCCGGACCGCGTCCCAGGCTCGGTGGATTAAGGGGCGCTTGACCGCGGATCTTCCAGACGGGTGACCGTGGCCGTGGCACCCGCCATGCGCCAGCGCACATTCCGGTCCAGAAGCTGGAACCCGAATTTCTTTTTCTTGCCCTGCGTCCCATAGTAGGCTGGCCGGGGATCGAGTCGCAGCACCTGGACCAGCAGCCGCGCCCACTGGCGTCTCACCAACGGAGGCATCCCCTGCAGGGTTGCCCGCACCCGGGGAGCAAAGCGAACCTGCAAGACCGCCTTCGGTGGATGCGGGGCAAAACCGCCGACGGCCTCCGGCCGGCAATCCGCGTAGGGAACATAGGGCTTGATGTCCAGTACCGGGGTCTGATCCAGTATGTCGATCCCTGCCAAATTCAAGCGCACCCCACCGTTTTCATGGGCGATGCCCTCCAATCGCACCAGTGAAAGGCCAATGGGGTTCGGACGAAAATTGGAGCGGGTTCCGAAAACCCCCAGGCGTCGGTTGCCGCCCAACCGCGGGGGTCTGACCGTACTTTTGTCCCGGCCCATCGACGCGGCATGAAAGACATACTGAAGCCAGAGATGGGAAAAACCTTCCAGGCCTTCCAGATACTCCCGCCGGTTGAACGGCGGGTATAGCTCGAGGGTTCCCCGGGCGTCCGGGACCAGGCCGGCTTGTCGTGGAATGCCAAACTTTTCTTTGAAGCATGAATGCAGAATGCCAATGGCGTGATAGGAAAATTCCATCCGCTCCGGATAGCATAAATTGCCGTCAAATCAAATATGGCGGTCCTATAAAACGTCAGAACGCCGGTAGTTTCGTGAAACGGTCGCGTTACGGCCCAATCGTGAACTGCAAAACCGCTCCAGGAGGTTGTCCAAACAGCACATCCCCTGTTAGGATGATGGTTATTGTCCCAACCACTCCGCCCTAAAACACCAGGCCATGGATGATTTGTCATCAAAAAAAGGTGCCGTCCTGAAGACCGACGAAGGGGTGTATGCCATCCGGCATCATCGGCTTTTCTATCGGGGCTTGACACCCCTCCGGCACGGACGGCAGTTACAGCCATCGCTGGTCTTTCTCCACGAAGGCCTGGGATGCACGGCGATGTGGCACGATTTTCCTGCCCGTGTGGTTGCGGATACCGGCCTCTGCGGCGTCAGCTACGACCGTGCGGGATACGGGCGGTCCCAAGGTGCTTCGCGCCCCAGGGGAAAAGACTATCTGCATGTCGAAGCCCGGGAAACCCTTCCCCGGATTTTGGAATGCCACCAGATCGAAAAGGCTGTCCTGATCGGCCACAGCGACGGTGGTTCCATCGCCCTGCTGGCCGCTGCCGCCTGCCCGGAAAAAATTATCGGCATTATCACCGAAGCCGCCCATGTGTTCGTGGAAGACATTACCCTGGCGGGCATTCGTGATACGGTCGCGGCTTATGAAAAACGGCATCTGGAAAAGCGCCTGGCCCGCTACCACGGCGCCAAGGCACGCGAACTCTTTTTCGCCTGGGCCGATACCTGGCTGTCGCCATGGTTTCGTGACTGGAATATTGAGGACGTTCTCGGCCGTATCCAGTGTCCGGCCCTGATTATCCAGGGGCGTGAGGATCCATACGGCAGCACACGCCAGGTACAGTCCATCGTCGCCGGCATCGGTCCGCAGGCGAGCCCGCTGCTGATCCCGGACTGCGGCCATGCCCCGCACCGTGACACACCGGGACGCGTCCGTCGCGCCATTCTTGAATTTATTGAGGCCTTGCGCTAAACGACGGCGCCAACGGGAACTGCTTTTTCAGGCAGCCATTATCAGGGAATACAGTCTGCCGGCCGCATCCAACGGCAAACGCAAACCGGAACCGGGACATCCTGCGGCCCTCTATTCGAAATCGGGAAAATGGATTCATTGCCAAAAACCAATCAACTGAATGTCGACACTTCTTGGGAGGGGCTCACCCGACCTGGCGATGCCTGCGATCATTTTTCACTAGACCCCCTCCCGCCCTTCCATCCGCAAGCCAAGGCCTTCAATCTCGCCAATGCCTTTTGGCTGAGTGAAATTTCACGGCTTATCTACCGCCGGAATGTCAACGAAACCGGAGAAGTCCCGGCAGGCCCATCCCGCGCCGATATTCTGAAAGCCGTTGGATTACGGGAAACATTGTTTTTAAGCCGGCAGGAAACCCAGTGCGCTCTGTTGCGCACAGGCCCGGACCACCAATGCCCCTTTGCCGCACTGGTTTTCAGGGGCACCACCGGTTTGCGCAACTGGTTTCTGGATCTGGATGTGCGCCCCCAGCGCATTGCCCCCCGGACGGTGGTCCATCGCGGGTTCAAAGAGGCCCTCAACCAGGTCTGGCAGGATCTGCAGCCGCAGTTGATGCGGCTCAGGGAGCCGCTTTTTATGACCGGCCACAGCATGGGCGGCGCCCTTGCCCAACTGGCCGCTTGGCATCATCCGCCCTGCGGGGTTTACAGTTTCGGCGCGCCACGCGTGGGCGACGCCGGATTCGCGGAAGGGATGAGAAGAACGCCGATCTATCGCCTCGTCAACAACCGGGATGTGGTCTCGGTCCTGCCGCCCTCATCACACCTCTTATCCTTCAGGGCCGCCGGCCAACTGGTGCATATCGACCGGGAAGGCCGTGTCTGTCAGATGGATGCCGACGGGGAGGCCGCCAACTGCTGGGAAAACGGTAAAATGTCCATACCGACAACCGGCGGACGCATGTTCAACCCCCCGGGTTTCCTGGCCGACCATGCGCCCGTCAATTATTCCGCAAAAATTTTGAAAAGTCTGCAGAGCGATTCCAATGGGAATGACCCGACAGTCATGAACGCCAACACGGACAGAGAGCGGGCACGGGTCAGTCCGCCTGACTCTCCCAATCGTTGATATATTTCTTCACCGTCCGTCGATCCAGGCCGGTGCGGCGGGCAACTTCCTCAAAGGTTCCATACCGCTGATAAAGCATATAACAATAACCGGTCACCAACCGCTGGGTCTCGATCTTGCCCTCCACAACCCCCCGGGCGAGGATATCGGCCAACCGCTCTCCGGACGGGGGCAGGGCGCGGCCGGCATAATCTTTTTTGAGCAGCACCCGGCGCACGCACTGCTCCAGTTCCCGGACATTTCCAGGCCAGGGATAGTTTTCGCCCAACTGGCTGTCAATGACCCCGCGCACCATATCCAGCAGTTCCGGCGAACTTCGCCCGACCATCCGCTTGACGGTAAACTTCAGCAGGTCATCCAGTTCTTTGGGGCTTTCACGAATGCGTTCCCGCAAGGGCGGCACAACGATGATGTCCGAACATAACCGGTAGTAGAAATCGTCGCGGAAAATTTTGTGGTGTTCGATCTCCGCCATGGATCGATTGGTGGCGGCAATGACCCGGCCCTGGAAACGCCCTTCGATATGGCTGCCCACAGGCGAATACTTGCGGTCCTGCAAAACCTGCAAAAGTTTGATCTGGATGGGGATGGAAAGCTCCCCGATCTCGTCCAGCAGGATGGCCCCGTATGGGCTGCAATGATCGAACACCCCGCGATGATCCTTGACCGCCCCGGTAAAAGCCCCTTTTTTATGGCCGAAAAGTTCGGATTCGATCAGGGTGTCGGGGAACTGCGAAAGATTAAGGGAAACAAAGGAACGCGTGAAACTCTCCACGAAGGTCTTCTTGCGCTCGTTGAACGGAATGAAGCCGGAGCGGCCGATGGCCATGGCGGCCGTCCCTTTGCCGGTGCCGGTTTCCCCCAGCAGGAGGGTTGAAAAATCCTCCATGCGATTCCACAGGAATCGGTCATAAAGATCGATATTATGCGTAAACACATTGGTCCATAAATCATGCCGCAGTTGCTTCATACTGGCACTGCGTCCCACCAGGGTCCGGAAAATAAAATAATACGCCCGGCGCAACTGGTAGCTGAGGGCAAAATAGCGCAGGGAATCCGCCTCGCTGAAACCCCGCTGGCGTAAATATAGCAAGGCCTCGGGCGCAAACATGACTTTGATCGGAGTGTCCCCGGCCTGGATCTGGCCGTGGATGAGCTGGTCGAAGCGTTCCCGGTAATGATAAAAAAAGGCGAACAATATACCCGCCTTGACCAGGAGCCCGTCCTCTTTTCCGTAACGCGTATAATCGATGCGGCCGGCCTGCTCGAGGCTTTCCAGTTGCCGACGCACTTTTCGGATGGCCCGCTCGATCCGTTTCCGCGGGGATGCCTCGGTGCAACCCGCGAGCACCTCCTCGATGACAACCCGCTCGTCACTGAACGGGCTGACCAGCCCCGCCTGATAGACATGATGGAAAAATTCCCGGTCCGGCGGCTCCAGTTGTAACAATTTGGCCATTTTCATCTCCTTGGACGATCCCTCAATGTACACGCCATGACCGCGGTGTGTGCATCCCATGACGATGAAACATGGTACCACAGACGCGTCAAAACGAAAGCCCAAATAGAAATCCCAACAATATCAGGCAATCAAACCAGGCAATGTATTCTGGCGCAATAATTGCTTAATATCATTCACATAACAATCCTTATCATAACCACACAATCAAGGAGGCATGATAATGGAAACAAAGCAGCACTGCCTGGGCTATACGCCACTGGATACCGAATGGGGCAATGACGCCACGGATGACGGTTATTATTCGCTGAACCAGAATATCACCCGGGCGCTGGCAACCCGCAACCATCTGGGGTATTATTCCCAAGCGGCCCCGTGGGAAGGAAAGCTCAGCGATTTCGGGTATTATTCCCTTAACGGCAGCATCGCACGTGCGCTGAGGAACCTGTCCGGCCATTCGTGACAACAATTCCGGTTCGGACCCATCATTAGAAACCATCGGCCGGTCATGCCAAGCATGCCGGCCGGTTTTTTATCTAAAACCCAAAGAAACGGCCACCGACCAATTGAAAACCAGGGAATCCTCCCCGCCTTCATGGCATGCGCCTAAAAGCTTCAGAATAAGTAAAGGAACCTATGTTCTTATTGTGGAATTAAAATCGTCCTATCGATTAACGGTCGGAAAGCTGGGGACATTTGATTTCCCGGCGGGTTGGTATAGCTATGCCGGCCATGCCTTCGGGCCGGGTGGTCTTGCCGCCCGAATCGGTCATCACCTGCGGGGCACGGACCATCCTCACTGGCACATGGATCATCTAAATTCCAAAGGTCGTATACGGGAAGTCTGGTACGGTATCGGCAAATGGTTTGATGAGCACCGCTGGACCGCCTGCCTGCGGGCCATGCCGGGGGCCTGTATGGTCGCCCCGGGATTTGGCAGCTCGGATTGCCGCTGCGAAACACATCTGGTGTATTTCCCCTGCCGCCCGGATGTCAATCGATTCAAACGAAGGCAACTATCCACCGCAGGTGAAATTCGCCCCCCCATTTATCGTCTGCCAATCGATCCGCCGCTTAAGGGGTCATAGGGCCGGGATGCCGACCGGGTAGCTGTTTTGCGGGAACGCATTCTCTCCTAGCCGGTTTCGCCGGTGCGGTTCAATGATGCCCGTGGGCCAGTGTCTCAATAAAATTTCTTAATATTTCCGGAAGATTATCAAAGCGAACGCCGGCTTCCATCGATTGTTCCTGGTGCAGAACATTGCGCACCTGGCCTTCGATGATATAACCGTGCTGACTGCCCGGCGCCCGAAGACGAAGCCGCACACGGTCGCCCACCTCCAGCGGGATGCGGCCTTTTTCTCCGGGAGGCATCTCGATGCGGCACCCCTTCGGATTGATATCGCTGATGGTACCTTCCAGCGTTTTGCGGATATCCACCCGAACCGGGACGGTGCAGGGCGTGCGGGGCAACATGCGCTGCTCGATATTGAGGACTTCATCGGGCGTGTTCAGGACCACGGCCCGAATGGGATCGGTAATCAATCGTTCGAAACGTGCCTGAAACTGATGGTAGACATCATCGGCAAGATAGTTGGCGGAGAAAATCATGCCCGGTTCAAGACGGCTTTCGAAGTGCTCCATGCGAGGGTCGAGGCTGATCAGGACATCATCGGTATCAAACGTTCCCAGAAAACGGGAGGTGAATACGAAATCAATGCCTTCAATCTGAACCCGGAGCCCAACCCCGACCTCGATCGAAATCCCCTCACCGATGTGAACCCTTTCCATCGTATGGCCCTCCTCATTTAGGTCATGCGATCAATCGCCGGCAAAGACCGGTATACCGCACACGCTGATCATCCCTTGTCACCGCCATGGCAAGGGCTTTGCGCGTGCCCACCAACACCACGAGTTCTCTTCCGCGGGTAATGGCGGTATAAATCAGATTCCGTTGTAAAAGTACATAATGCTGGGTCAGGACCGGTATCACCACGGCCGGGAATTCAGAGCCCTGGGATTTGTGAACCGACACCGCATAGGCCGTTACAATCTCATCCAGTTCGTCGGTCGCATAGGGCACGCGGCGGCCATCATAGGTCACCTCGATCTCCTGCCCCCCGTCCGCCAAGGCCGTAATGCGGCCGACATCACCGTTGAAAACCTCTTTATCATAATTGTTGCGAATCTGCATAACCTTGTCGTCTAAACGGAAAACCCGACGGCCCCGGACCATCTCGGTGCGCTGGGGGTTCAGGGCGGCCTGGAGGACACGGTTGAGTTCATCGGCGCCGGCGGCTCCCCGGTGCATGGGGGTCAGCACCTGGATATCGTCGATGGGGTCCAGGCCGAAGCGTTTGGGGATTCGCTCCGCCACCAGATGCACAATCGTGTCCCGGGCCTTTTCCGGATCGTGACGTTCAACAAAATAAAAGTCCGTTTCCGCGTCGGTTGAATCAAGGGCGGGCAGCCGCCCGGCATTGATGGCATGGGCGTTGGTAATGATGCGGCTGGTGCGCGCCTGCCGGTGGATATCGGTCAAGGCCGCCACCGGAACGGCACCGGACGCGATGATATCGCCAAGGATATGGCCGGGTCCCACCGAAGGCAATTGATGCACGTCTCCCACCAAAATCAGGCGTGCGGAGCGCGGAATGCCGGCCAGCAGGTGGGCCATCAGCACCGTGTCCACCATGGAGGCTTCATCCACCACGACCAGATCGGTTTTCAGCGGCGAATCCGCATTCCGCTGGAAGCCCCCTTTTTGAATGCGGTATTCCAACAGGCGGTGAATGGTGGCGGCGCGGCGACCGGTGGCTTCCGCCATACGCTTGGCCGCCCTACCGGTGGGGGCCGCCAGGTGAATTACGGCATGGAGTGCGTCAAACACGTGCAAGATGGCCTGGATAATCGTGGTCTTGCCGGTACCCGGCCCGCCCGTGATGACCATCACCTTCGTGCCGACAGCCTTGCGTATGGCGGCCAACTGCCCCGCCACCAGATCGACCGAAGCATGTTGCCGCGCCAGGGCCAACGCATCCGCCCCATCCGGCGAAGCAATCGCTGCGGGAGCATCCAGAAGTTCGGCAAGCAGTCCGGCCACGCCGCACTCCGCCTGATGGAGATAGGGAAGATAGACGGCTTGTTCCGGAATCGGTTCGGCAACCCCTCCGGAGATGTCTTCGATGACCAGACGCTGCGCATCTTTAAGCCGGTCGACGGCGCCCCTGACCGGAGCTGCCGGCGTTTCAAGCATTTCCGCGGCCAACCGCTCCAGATCCTGTCGGGGATAATAGACATGCCCCTGACCGGCCAACTCGCCCAAAAGATAAAGTACGCCGGCCTCGGCCCGCAAGGGGGAATCCGTCGGAAAATCCATCCGACGGGCCATGCGATCGGCGGTTTTGAAACCGATACCGGCAATATCACTCGCCAGCCGGAAAGGATTGCGCCGCAGCACGGCAATGGCATGGTGGCCGTAGCGCTTGAAAATTTTCATGGCCTGGCCGGTGGGAATGTCGTGGGACTGGAGAAACAGCATCAACTGGCGAATTTCTTTTTGCTCCTGCCAGGCCTGTCGGATGCCGGCCAGCCGTTTGCGGCCGATGCCCTTGACCTTGCGAAGCTGCTCGATATCATTCTCGATCACCTGGAGGGTCTGATCGCCGAACTTGGCGACGATGCGGCCGGCCATCTCCGGCCCCACCCCTTTGATCAAACCGGAGCCCAGATATTTGAGAATGCCCTCCGCCGTGGTGGGCACATGCATCTTGAATTCGCTGACGGCGAATTGTTCGCCAAAGGTGCGGTGGATCTTCCACTCGCCGACCATGGCCAGAACCTCTCCGGGGCGGGGGTCCAGCAGGCACCCGACCACCGCCACGGTGCCGGCACGACCGGGAACACGCATGCGGGCCACCGTAAATCCCGACGCCTCGTCGAAATAGGTCACCTGTTCGATCTGCCCCGTCAGTTCAGCCATGGCAGGGTACCCGTTAGACCCAATCGGGCAATCGAAGATTTTCGAAGGTCCGCGAGCTGGGAATATAGCATTTGATATCCAAAACCGGCGTGCCGTCAAAGGCATCGATCCGGTCGATTTCAATCTTGGGCGGTTCGACGGCCAACACCCGGCATAGGGACATTCCGATCAGGTTGGGACGCAGGGGCGAATGGGTGGCGAAAACACCCGTCAGGGGATTAGTGGTATCTCTGCGCGGATGAACTTTCAGCACCTGGCGCCCTTCCGGATGGTCGTTCTCGTGAAACCAGAAGAATACGTTGATGTGGGAAAACCCCTCCAGTCCATCCAGGGCCGGCAGGTAGCGTTCGTCAATCTCAATCCAGGTTTGCGTATCGGTCTTGTGGATGATGCCGATGGGAGCAAGATGAAACGTAGGCGACATGGTCGTTCCTTCTTCCGAATGGTTCTGTAGAGCTTCTATGCGTGACAGTGAACGCCATCCTGTTCAAAAAACTGGAAATTTGGCAAGTGCAAATTGGTATTCACCGGCTTGATCGATCGGTCGAAATCAGATAATCAAGGTGAACCAAATCCATTTTTATACCTTAACCAACGGCAACTGCCCCAAGCGTAAAAGGAACCCGAAACCCCATGATTGACTTGCGATCGGATACCGTAACCCAACCGACCGAAGCCATGCGCCGGGCCATGGCCTCGGCCGAACTCGGCGATGACGTCTTGGGTGAAGACCCGACCGTCAGTGCCCTGGAAGCCCTGGCGGCGGAAATAACCGGCAAGGAGGCCGCCCTGCTCGTTCCCAGCGGCACCATGGCCAATCTCATCAGCCTGCTGACCCATTGCGGCCGCGGCGAGGAAGTCATTCTCGGTGACCAGGCCCACATTTTCTTCTACGAGCAGGGCGGCAGTGCCTCGGTGGGCGGCATTCACCCCCGCACCGTTCCCAACCAAACGGACGGCACGATGGCGCTGAACGTGGTGCGCGACAGCATTCGCGCAGATGATCCGCATTTCCCGCGCACCCGCCTGATCGCCGTGGAGAACACCCATAACCGCTGCAGCGGCAGCCCCCTGCCGCCGTCGTATCTGCAGGCGGTCGCGGGCCTGGCGGCCGAGCACGACCTGGCCGTCCACATGGACGGGGCCAGGATCTTCAATGCCGCCGCCGCCCTGAATGTATCGGTGGCGGATCTGGCGAGACCCGTGGATTCCCTGTCGTTCTGCCTGAGCAAGGGGCTTTCAGCTCCCATCGGCTCGCTGGTCTGCGGCCGCCGCGACTTCATCCAGCAGGCCCGCCGCAACCGCAAAGTGCTTGGGGGCGGAATGCGCCAGGCGGGTATCATCGCCGCGGCCGGCCTCGTTGCCCTGCGGGAAATGACCGACCGCCTGGTGGACGACCACCGCAATGCCCGCCGCCTGGCCGAGGGCTTGAGCGCCATGCGCCGGGCGCACCTGGATCCCGCGCGTGTCCAAACCAATATTGTTTATGTGGATCTGGATCCGGAGGGAGCGAGCGCCGCCGAAACCGTGGCCCGCCTGACCGACGAGGGGGTCCAGGTGGGCGCCACCGGTGCCCATCAATTCCGCGCCGTCACCCACTATGGCATCACGGGAGATGATATCGAAAAAGCGCTGAAATCCTTTGCCCGGGTCTTGGCGTAATACTATGCTTCGACCGTCTTGAATTTCTCCGGCGGCGCCCCGCATATCGGGCAGGCCTTGGGGATCTTCTTGTCCGTCACATAGCCGCATACCTGGCAAACATAATAGGCTTTGACCACGTCCTTGATCACGTTCATCATGGCCCGCTCGTAGAGCTTGGCGTGGTAGCCTTCGGCATCCCGGGCGTGGCTGAAGGCCAGCGCCGCCGCGGTTTCGCCCTCTTCTTCCGCCGTTTTCAGGAAATCAGGGTACGCGTTTTCACTGACGGACTTCTCGCGCTGGAAGGATTTCTCCAGATTGGTGTCCGTATCTTTGACGAGCAGATCCTTCACGAGGTTCAACTGGCGCGTGGCATGCACCCGCTCGGCCTCGGCAATGGCCCGGAACAACAAAGCGACCTGGGGGACGTCTTCTTCATCGGCTCTTTCGGCATACGCCAGAAGCCTGAAATAAGCTTTGGCCTCGCCGATGAACGCTGTGTAGACATTCGCGCGGGTTTTTTCTTTCACGATGGTCCTCCGTTCGTAAAGGCTGTTTTTCCCGTAAAAATTCAATTTGCGGCCGGTCGAAAAACCGATGCCCTACCAGTAAAATAGCGCTTTCTGCTGAAAGTCCAGCGGCCTTCCCGGGCCGCATTTGCTGTTGGCCGGCATGGCAATGGTCAATGTCCCGAAGAAAACGGGACGATTCGGATAGAGATCGTCTTCACTGAAATCGCTTGCGGGATGGAAATCGAATCCATCACTTATTTCCAGGTGGGGCAGTTCTTGCCGGAGATCATTGACAAGAATGGCATCCGGGTTGGTCTGTCGGGCCGGGAGCATGATGGTGCCGGTGCGGGTAAACCGTTCCCTGAAAATACCCTGGTCCGCGCGTTTCACCATCTTAACCTCCAGGGTATAGGCCAGCATGAGATTGTAATAGGAATGATTGCGCACCGAGGTCAGAATCTTCGCCTGATTATAATAACTTGGATAACTCCCCCCGAACTTGATATAAAATTTTTCGATTTCGACGTTCGGGATGGCCACCTTGATGTCAAAAACCTCTTCCCGACCGCTGGCCTTTTCCTGCAACGTCACCGCGACACTATTCAATCCTGCACAGTCACAATCCGCGGGTCCATAAAACGCGCCGGCCTCCAGCAGGGTCCGGGGCTGGTTTCCGGGCACCGCGAAAGCGACGTCTTTGGGACTGTTGTAGGAACGGTCGTTGCCGGTGGCGAACTTGTAGACCCAGGTGTAGGTGTAATCACCGGCCGGAACGGTATAAATACTCGGGTTGGTAAGCTCCAACCGCCATGCGCCGCGCCCCAGGTAACGACCGTCGGTGACGACTATACGGCCGGGCTCCCTTGCCCCCGGTATGGCCGTGGCCTTCTGTAGGCCCGGCGATAAAGACGCGCCGACCTGATCGGCGGGGGTTGTCAGCGCCAGGACCTTCTCATAAACCTTCGCATTGGCGCGCTGGTCCCAGACCTCCAGCCGGAGTTGCCGGGCGTTTTGGTTGCGATTCCAGGCACTGGAAAACCCTCGCTTTTGCTGGGGTCCCAGAGGCGGCAGCGGGAACGCGGAGCCGGCCGGCGCGGTTTGCGGGGGCAGCGGCACAACCTGGACGACCTTCAGCTGCAACCGGTTGGCCGGCAGCGGTTGGCTGCCCCTGTTTTGCAGCATCGCATTCCAGCGCCAGGCCCCATTGGTCGCATGGGTCGTCAAATCCACGGACAGGCTGACCGCCACAGCCGGCACCATCCGCCCCACCTTGTTGACGTTGGCCGGAACAGCCGGCTTGACCTGTTTCCCTTTCAGCGCCGGCGAAACCGTAAGATCTTTTGGGTTTGTCGGCGTTTGCGTGGTGCCCCCCTGGCCGCCATTGGTGTTCTCGTTGCCATGGGTCAGGATTTGAATGCCGTCGGCCTGGAGAGATGCCGGCAGCGCCGCTACCATTGATAGGATCAGAAGGATTACGCCGGTCCGCAGATAAGTCATCAGCATGTCTCCGTTTTAACAGGTGATGAAAGCGTGGCAATTTCCGGTCGGGCTGTCCATTTGCATCCGGCGGGATGATCTTTATGTGTTATCGTCTACCCTAAAGGCTGTCAACATGTCCCGGTTGTATTCCCCATACCTTTAGTGATACGAAAAGAGCGTCCATGCATTTTGATCGTGAGGTTGTTGGCGAAAGGCAGGCCCCAGATCCACCCGACACTCTTTTCAGGAGGGAAGGTTATGTCTTACGAGCACATTTTGACCGAAATCGACGATCGTTTTGTTGGCCACATCACCCTGAACCGACCCGACCAACTCAACACCTTCAACACCCAATTGGCCGAGGATCTCTACCAGGCGCTGATAGCGCTTGACAATGACCCGGGCGTGCGGGTCATCCTTTTGAAGGGGTCCGGCAAAGCCTTCTGCGCCGGGATCGACGTCAACGAACTGGCCGGGAAGTCGGCCATGGAATACCGGGCCTGGATCGAACACATGGAGCGGCCCCTGGTGACGATGTCCCAGTTGAAAAAGCCCGTGATCGCCCAGTTGCAGGGGGTTGCCGTCGCCAACGGGATGGGGGTGGTCGCCGCAGCGGACCTGGCCATCGCCGCCGACAACGCCAAAATGGGATTGACCGCCATCAACGTCGGCCTGAACTGCGTGGGGCCGGTGATTCCGGTGGCACGAATCGTGGGCCGCAAAAAGGCCCTGGAACTGCTGCTGTACGGGGACCTCGTCAAGGCGCCCGAAGCCCTGGCCCTGGGGCTGGTCAACCGGGTGGTTCCCAAGGAAGACCTTGAAAACGAGGCGCTGGACTGGGCCGCCACGCTGGCGCAAAAAAGCCCCGTTGCCATCCAGATTGCCAAAAAGGCCTTTTATGCGTCCGAAGATATGCCCTACATCAAACAGTTCGAACTCATGAACGAAGCCTTCGCCCGCCTTTGCACCACCCATGATGCCCATGAAGGCGTCAAAGCCTTCTTTGAAAAACGCACTCCCGACTGGCAGGAGCGCTAAATATCGCTGTTTATCAATGGCGCTATAGGAGTATATATCCGGACTCGGAGGACCCGGCGTTGGGTTCCCCCTGGAAGGGGGGATGCTCCAATCGCGAGAAACAATAGGCGTCAGAAGACAGAATTCAGGAGCCAGAAGGATTTTGATGTCGCTTCGCTCCGTCTTTTGAAAAAAATCGAATGCGCCGAAGGCGAAAACCTTATTCTGACTTCTGGATTCTGACGCCTGAATTCCTATACGACGATTACGGCAGAGCCAATTATTTCTGACCTGGCCCACAGGACCAGGTTTTCTGGACCGAATAAAGCCCGGCCGTGCACCCTGCTCGGCCGGGCTTAAAATTGAAGAATAGACCGGTGTATTTCGTAACAGACGAATGGATCAACGCCGTTTGCGCCTCCTTTCGGTCCAGGCCGCCAGAATCCCGGCCCCAAACCCGCAGACATGCCCTTCCCAGGAAACATAGGACACGGTCGGCAGAAGCCCCCAGAAAAGTCCGCCATAGGCGGCAATGGCCACCAGGGCGATAAAAAGCGATTTGACGCGTCGGTCGAAAAGCCCCTTTGCCAGGAGATATCCGAAATAGCCGAAGATCAAGGCACTGGCGCCCACGTGATAGGCGGGCCGCCCCACCAGCCAGATGCCCAGACCGCCCACAAGGGCAATGAAAACCGTTGACCGTACAAACAACGCCCGGCCATTGAACAGGATCAGCGCGCCCAGAACGATCAACGGACCGGTATTGAGAAAAAGGTGAGCCACGCCCGCGTGGAGCAACGGACTGAACGGGATGCCCACCAGGCCCTGGGCCGTCCGGGGGAAAATGCCGAAACGACAGAGTTGATGCTCCAGAAACAGGTTGACGATTTCAATGCCCCACATCAGGGCCAGCAGGTAGATCAACAATTCGTAGGGGGATGTGGTTTTGCGTTTGGCCATTGCGAGGTGCTTTGCAGTTGGTAGGAGCAAAGGGGGAAAAGTGAGGGGTCCGGGATTCAAGGAGTCAAGGGTCCAAGGGTTTGACACCTGGCCCCCGGTATTTTGCTGAACACCTGAATCCTATGAAAAGCTTGAGCCCATCGCACTATTTCAGAACAACATACGCCTGTCATTTGCAAAATGGATAATCCTATGCAAGGTTCTATCATTTCACTTGACCCCTTGATGAATCCTTGGCCCCTCAGGTTTCAATCCAATAGCGCCTTTTAAACACACCGGTTCCTGGCTCCTGCACAACATTCTCGAACATGCCGCCCGTTTTCTCGATGACCCTCCGGGAAGCGATATTGTCTTCATCGCAGGTGACCAGTATCCTGGCAATTCCCAACCGGGCGGCAATCGGCAAGGTGAGCCGCAGCATCTCGCCGGCATAGCCACGATTTCGCTGGGAGGGCACGACGCCGTAGCCGACATGCCCCCCGTACTTCGACAGGTAGGCATTCAATTCATGCCGGATGGAAACACGCCCGACGATCATCTTTCCCACGACCCCCACCAGAAACGTATTGGGCACAAAATTCCCGGGAAGATCCTGGCCCCTGGACCAGCCTTCCAGGCGTCGGACATAGCCGGGGAACGCCACCGAATCATCGAAGTGAAAGGCAAACGGCCAGTCCGGTTCCTGCGCTTTAAATTCATCCACGGCGCGCCGGAAGGAAAGCTCATCGGCAACGATAAGCGGACGGAGTTTTACAAAATGGGTTTCCATCTTCGGTGATGCAAGGCCCTGACGCAAAAGTGAGAAAAAAAGCCACAGCAGGGTCCCCAGCGGGTAACGTCATGGCTGGGCAACCTCTGGATTAACAAGTCTCGAAAGGGCATATCTTCCTCATCGTAATCATTTTCGAATTCATCACCGATTGGCAAACCAAACGAGGTATTCCCGAACAGGCCAATAGCTCGGGGCCTCTTTGTCAAGTACTTCAACGTCGCAAAGAGGAACATATCCAACCCTCCGGCCTTCTCTTGCTTTCACTATCACACCATGCAGGTCATCCTCCATCTCAATGGCAACAACTTTCATTTCGTGACCGAGCCTGAAGGGCTCATGATCGGCGATATCTGTAAAATAGGCATCATCCTCGTCATCCATTCTTTTTACAAAAAATGGAAAGGTAAGCTTTTTCTTTAGCCAGGTTTCCCACGAACGCCGCTGCCATTTTTGATTAATTTTTTTCCAGGCATCTTCATTGGCTGGCAAATTGCCTTTTTCACTTTCAACGAGGTCCCAAGATGTGTCGTATTTTTCCATGGCGATTTGATTGATTTGTAGTTGTGCCGAAAGGGCCTTCAGGGACAGGCAGCATGTTTCTCGCTGTCCTAAAGCCATGTAATGGTTCTATTGCTTCTGCACAAATATTTCCGATGCTTCTTTCGGGACTGCCTGTAAGATGAAATGGGGGCCTTTTAGCGTTCTTGCTTTTATATGGATGATACCTTGCTGGAAGTCCTCAAAAAAGCGACGAGGGAAAAGGCGGTCATGGCTTACCTGGAAGTAGCAGCAGGGCACGGAAATGTTCGAAAGCCCCTTGGCGACATCCAGATTTGCAAGGATTTTGATTCGCTGCGCCACAACCTCCGACGCGACTTTCTGCGGGCGCCTCTTAAACGCTCAATGAGCGGGCGCTTTTTCCTCGACCGCTTCTTCGATCGGACTTGGGTCTTCCTCGGTCGCTGTCTCAACAGGTACGGCCATAACCCACTGCCCGCCCTTTTTCACCAGGGGAATTTCGGCCTTTACGGCCATATTGCCGGAGACTTCCACCAGGGCGGTGTCGTCCTCCTGCTCGACGATGATATAGGCCAGTCCGGACGTATCCAGCTCCAGCCCCTCATGCCCGGCCACCTGCTGCTCGAAAATCTTCTTCGCCGCTTCCTCCGGCTGCTCCTGGGCACAACCGAACACCACCGTCAAACTCAGTACGAGTAATAGATAGATTATCTTTTTCATAGTCGCCCTCCCATGAGTTGAATTAGATTGACCAGGCAATTCAGTGCCTCGGGTTGTTGTTCCGGTAAAAGCCGGAATCTCTTCCAGGCACAGCGGTTTATAGCAACAAGATCCCGGCTTTCGCCGGGATGACAGGTTTTTGCAAAGACAGCCTCTGGTTAGATGGTATCAAAAAATACCCAGACAAAAAACAAGGTCATTTAATCACGAGTGGTTGCAGCCCCAAGCAGTAGGTTTTGGTCCTGGGCAAGGCCGCAGCGATTTGTCGACCGCAGGCGTAGTGCGCCTACGTAGAGGATCGGCAAATAGCGAGAACGCCGCCCAGGGCCAAAAGATGCCGCTTAGGAAGGGTGGCACCTCAATGTTTGAAGGACCGCTGCCCGGTAAACACCATGGTCACGCCCGCCTCGTTGCAGGCCTCGATCACGTTCCAGTCGTTCATGGCCCCGCCGGGCTGCACCACGGCCTTGACACCTTCACGAATGCCGACCATGACACCGTCGCGGAAGGGGAAGAACGCATCGCTCACCATGGACGATCCCGGCAGGCCGCCTTTTTCTTCCGCCACCCGGGCGTCGAGGGCTTTTTTCTTCTCTTCGTCTTCAAGTTCGTTGTAGGCCACGCCGAGTTCTTCGAAGCAGTAGCGGTCCGCCAACTTGCGGTAGGCCTTGTCCCGGGCGATTTCGGCCACGCCTACCCGATCCTGCTCCCCGGTGCCGATGCCCACGGTGCAGCGGTCCTTGACGTAAATGACCGAATTGGACGTAAGGCCGGATTCCACCAGCCAACCGAACAGCAGATCGTCCAACTCGGCCGGGGTGGGTTCCCTATCGATCGTGTAGGTCTTGCCCTGGTATTCGGAGGCGGCCAGTTTGAGGTCGGATGTTTTCAGCGTCACGGGCGCGAAGGACCACTGGGCGATGACCCCGCCGTCGATGAGGCTTTTGAAATCCACCACCCGCTCGCCCACAAAGCTCTGGAGTTTTTCGATGGCCTGGATGCGGATCACCCGCAGGTTCTTGCGCCGGCCCAATATCGCCAGGGTGCCGTCCTCGAACTCGGGCGCCACCACCACTTCGGCATACTGGTTGGCCACGGCCTCGGCCGTGGCCTTGTCCACCGCACGGTTCAGGGCGATGCAGCCCCCGAACGCGGCGACACGGTCGGCCATGTAGGCCCGCTGATAGGCATCTGCCAGGCTGTCGGCCTGGGCCACACCGCAGGGGTTGTTGTGCTTGACGATGACGGACGTGGGGGTATCCGGGAAGTAGCGCAGGATGTTCAGGGCATTGTCCGCGTCCGTGAGGTTGGTCTTGCCGGGGTGCTTGCCGGACTGGAGCAGTTCGATGTCCGAAGCCAGGTAGCGGCCGGACTGGATGGTCTGGGTCCCGGCCAGGGCCAAATTGCCGTTGACCAAACGGTACAGGGCCGCTTCCTGCCCCGGGTTTTCCCCGTAGCGCAAACCCTTGGCTTCACCGTCGATGGTCCAGGCGACGCGCTCGTAGAACAAAGTCTGGCGCTGGTCGTCGTCATCGACAAAGGCGATCTCCATACGGGGGGGGAAATGATCCTTGACGATGGTGCGATACATTTTTTTGAGATCCTCGGCCATTTTCATCTTCCTTTATATTCAATACGGTTACGCCAAAAGTCGGACTGCATTTATTTCGTGTTCGTCCAGAGATGGTAGATTTTGGTTCCGAGCAAGGTCTGAGCGATTTTGAAACCACAGGAATAGTGAACTATTTCGAGGATTTCAAAAGAGCGAAAACGCCGCTCGGGGCCAAAAGATGCCATTTATGGATGGACACTATTTATCCTGGAACTGATAGCACCCGGCCGACTCGGCGGCGGTGCGTGCCCCCAGGTAATCGGCGATGGCCCGATCGTAGTCCGCGGTGTGTCCGAAAGCCTTCTGGGCCAGGGCGAAACGCATTTTCAAAGTGGTGTGCCCCCCGTTCTGCTGGAGGTCGTCCACGATGGATGCGTAGTCGGAGGGGTCCACCACCGAGGCCACGCGGATGAAATTCTTGGCCGACGCACGGATCATGCACGGCCCGCCGATATCGATCTGGCCGCGTGCGCCTTCCACCGTCACGCCGGCCTGGGCAATGGTCTGCTGGAACGGGTAGAGATTCACCACCACCATATCGATGGGAACGGCGGACGTCCGTGTGAGATCCCCCTGGTGGGCCTCGTTGTAGGTCTCGGTCAGCAGGCCGAGATAAATTTTGAAGTCCAGGGTCTTCACCAGGCCGCCCTGGGTCTCGGGCTGACCGGTGTAATCCGACACCTGGGTCAAATGCCCGTCGGCGTCGTCGCCGAGAATGGACTGGATTTTGCCATAGGTGCCGCCCGTAGAAAAAATCCGCAGCCCCGGGCAGCTTTTCAATAAAGCCGGGATAAACGTTTCCAGTCCGGTCTTGTCGGATACGCTGATCAGCACATGACGAACCGGGACCTGGTCATCAATGCGTTCCACGGTGTTGATGCTCATGATACCTTCACTTTCGTTTAAAATGGTTGGGACGGGACCGCGCCGAAACAGCTCGCTACCCGCGGGATTTCTGCGTGGGGAATGATTGGTGCGCCCATTGCCGCCGGCAGGCCGGACAGGCCGCAACGGCCTGCCGTCCGGATTTAAGCGACCGGTGATGTCCTAACACATTTCGGGAATCGAAGCAAAAGTCTCTTTGGACTTATTCAATGCCCCTCCCCGCAGTGACGAAGAATACGCGTGCCGATACATGGCCGTCCCTGGCGGATCGGACGTTTTACGAAACCGTCTTCAAAGATGCCCCTTGATCTCTTCCAGAAAACGCTCAAAAAAACGCACCATGAAGTCATGCCGCCCCGCGGCCACCCGGCGCCCGGCATCCGTCAACATACGGTCGCGGACGTGGCGCAGTTTGACCTGATACTCGCGGTACCCTGTGTCATCACGGGAATAGGCGGCGGTATGGCGCACGTCGTTGCCGGGGTTGTGAAAGCGGGCGCCCAGTTCGCCGGCGAACTGATAGGCCCGGGCGATCCCCACGGCCCCGATGGCATCGAGTTTGTCCGCATCGAAGAGCACCCGCGCTTCGATGGTATCCGGCGTGGGATCTTTCCGGAAACGATGCGCCCGCACGCAATGCACCACATTGGCCTTCTGGGCTTCCGTCAACGGCAGTTCCGCCATCAGACGGGCGGCCATTTGCGCCCCCTGCTCCGCATGGCAGACCGCACCGCGACTGTTATCCTGATGAACGCGTCCGATGTCATGCAACAGGGCCGCCACCAGCAGCACCGCCATGTCGGCCCCCTCCCTGGGGCCTATATCGCGGCACAGCCGATAGACCCGCAGGGTGTGCTCCCAGTCGTGGCTTCCGGCCCCGCCGTCCAGCAGCCGTTCCGCCAACTTGCGCGCCTGCACTACGGCCGGCGCATCGTCATTTTCCGAAAAAACGGTCATTCGCGCGTCCATCAGCATCATCCCGGCAATTTAGAGTGGTTCATCCTGGACGGATTGGTATCCGGTTTGGTCTGACAAAGTCAAGAATCCTCCCGCGCCATTGGGGGTAAGAGACTGATCCCCACCGGCCGAAATAATCACCCCACTATGCTCCACAAATTTTAAAATTGACAACTTTTGCTATTAACAGTAGAAAATTATTATAAAAATAATGACAACAAAAAATGAATTTCTCTTGACATTCTGCTCATTTCATTCCATATGATTCATAAAAGTGGAGTAAAGTGGCGCAAAGGACCATTGGTATGTTTCGCGGTAGCTCTTTTCATACCATCGACAGCAAAGGGCGGGTCATCATTCCCTCCCGCTTCCGAGACCTTCTGCGGGCCGGTGGCGGCGACCGGGTGATGGTCTCCCGCATGGACGGCTGTCTGGTGGGCTACCCTCTGGACGCTTGGCGCGCCATTGAAAACCGGCTGCTGACCATGGCCCAAAAAAGCGACAGCATGCGGCGGTTTCGCCGGGTCTTTATCGGCGGAGCCTTTGAATGCAGCTGCGACAAGCAGGAACGCATCCTGATCCCGCCCATGCTCAGGGAATATGCCGGATTTGAAAAAGATATCGTACTGGTCGGTGTTTTGGATCACTTTGAAATATGGTCGCGCGATACCTGGGAAGCCGAAAAAGACGCACTGGAAACGGATCTGAAAAAAGAGGAGGTCAGAAACGAAATCGCCAGTCTAGGATTATAATGTGATGGCCGATTACCACATTTCCTGCATGCCGGCCGAGGCCGTCCACTACCTCAACCTGAAACCCGGCGGGGTTTACGTGGACGGAACCGTCGGCGGCGCAGGGCACTCCCGGTTGATTTGCAAGGGGATTCAGCCCGACGGCCTTCTCATTGGAATTGACCAGGATCTGGATGCCATTCGACATGCCCGCGAAGTTCTGGCCCCTTTCTTTCCCCGGGTTTCCCTGCACCACGACACGTTCAGCCACCTTGACCAAATCATCCATGCGTTAGGCCTCGACGGTGTGGACGGCATTCTGCTGGATATAGGCCTTTCCCGGCATCAACTGGAAGGCAGCGGCCGCGGATTCAGCTTCCAGCGCGATGAACCGCTGGACATGCGCATGAATGCCGAAGCCGAGATGACGGCGGCCGACGTGGTGAACCATTGGGACCTGGACGCCCTGATTCGTATTTTCCGCGATTACGGCGAAGAACGCCGGGCTCGATCCATTGCCAGGGCCATTGTCAAGGCGCGCGCCCGACAGCCTTTGGAAAGCAGCAAAACCCTGGCGGATCTGATTTACCGGTCTGTGCCCGCGGCAGCCGCACGGCGGCAAAAGATCCACCCGGCCACACGGGTTTTTCAGGCCCTGCGGATTACCGTGAACCGTGAACTGGATCGTTTGGAACGCACGCTGCCCAAGGCCGTTGACTGTCTCAATCCCGGCGGGCGCCTGTGTGTGCTTTCGTTTCATTCACTGGAAGACCGGATCGTCAAACAGACCTTCCGGGAAATGGCCCGGACCTGCACGTGCCCTCCCCGGGCGCCGGTGTGCACCTGCCGCGGCAAAGCCCGGGTAAACGTGCTGACCCGCAAGGTGGTCCGCCCCACGGCGGCCGAAATTGAAGCCAACCCGATGGCCCGCAGCACACGCCTGCGGGCGGTGGAAAAGTGCTAAGCCCATGGCCAACACCATGACGGATAGCCGGACCCACGGCATGAAAACGATCTGGATGGCGATCATGCTGGTTTTCATTGTCGAATTGTTTGCCTACACCTGGTGCCGGGTGCAGTGCGTGCGCATCGGGTATGAAATCGCCACGGAAACACGAACATACACGCAGCAGCGCACGATCCGTAAAAACCTGGCCATTGAACTGGCCCGTTTGAAAGCGCCCAAGCGCATCGAAACCTTGGGGCGGCAGCTGGGGTTGATTTCCCCGGCAACCCGCCAGATCGTTGTGATGGAATGAAAACCCTGTCGAACCAAAAATCGCTGCGTCTGCGCATGATGCTTATCGGCGCCGTGTTTTTTCTCGGCCTGGCAACGATCATCGGCCGCGCCGTCTATCTGCAGGTTTTCTTCGGCCCCTCGCTGGCCGAAAAAGCTTCCGACCAGTACGAAAAAACCATTCAAACCCATGGCAAACGTGGCAGTATTTTTGACACCCGCATGCGCGAAGTGGCCGTCAGCATCGAAACCCTCTCTTTGGCCGCCTATCCCCGCAAAATCCATGACCCCCGCCAAACCGCCCGGTCCATCGCGCGCATCATCAATGTCAAGTCACAGCCCCTGGCCCGCAAACTCACCTCCAAACGACCGTTTGTCTGGATCAAACGCCAGATCACGCCCAAGGAAGCCCGCGCCATCAAAGCGCTCCAACTGGCAGGTCTGGAATTTCTCCCCGAACACAGCCGTTATTATCCCAACCGCACCCTGGCCGCGCAACTGGTGGGTTTCACGGGCATCGACGGCAACGGCCTGGAAGGCATCGAATATCTGTTTGACGCCGAACTGACCGGACGCAAGAAAATCGCCACCGTTCTGAAAGATGCCTTCGGTCGCGGGTTTGAGACCGAAGATGACATGACGGCCAGCACGAGCGGCAACAATGTCGTTCTGGCCATCGATGGCACCATTCAGCATCTGGCCGAAAAAGCCCTTCACCAGGCCGTGAAAACCCACAAAGCCAAATCCGGAATCGCTGTGGTCATGGCTCCCCGTACAGGCGATGTCCTCGCCCTGGCTCACGTGCCATTGTTCAATCCCAATGCATTCACGGATTTTGGCCGGGAAGTGCGGCGTAACCGCGCCGTCACCGATGCCTTCGAGCCGGGGTCCACCATGAAGCTTTTCAGCGCGGCGGCGGCCCTGGAATCCGGATGCTGCACACCCCACACCATTTTTTATTGTGAAAACGGCAATTACCGTATCGGCACCAACACGGTCCACGACACCAAAAAACATGGATGGCTGTCCATCCAGCGCATCGTCAAATATTCGAGCAACATCGGTGCCGTAAAAATCGGCGAGACCATCGGTGCCCAAACCTTGCAGACCACATTGAAACGTTTCGGATTCGGCCGTCCCACCGGGATCGAATGTCCCGGAGAAACCCGGGGAAGTCTGGGGGCCAACAAGAAATGGACAACGTTCGATGTGGCCGCCGTCTCCTTCGGCCATGGCATATCGGTGTCGGCGCTTCAACTGACGACCGCCCTGGCAGCCATTGCCAATCGGGGCATGCTGATGCAACCCAGGGTGGTCTTGAAGGTGACCGACGCCCGCGGCAAAACGGTCCGGGCCTTCGAACCCCGGCCGGTCGGCCGGGCGATTTCCCCCCAAACGGCAGAAGCGATTACCCGCATGATGGCAATGGTTCTGACCGAAGGCGGCACGGGTGTCAATGCCGCCCTGGATGGCTATTCCGCCTGCGGCAAGACCGGAACCGCCCAGAAGATCGGCAAGGACGGCACCTACGCCAAAGATCGCTATATAGCCTCCTTCGGGGGGTTTGCACCGGTGGAGGATCCTCGTCTGGCCATTCTCGTCGTGGTTGACGAACCGAAAGGCGACTATTACGGCGGTACCGTGGCCGCACCCGTATTTCGCGAGATCGCCCAGTCGGCCCTGGGCTATCTCAATGTCCGCCCCAGCGAACTGGGGCCCAAGATGACCGTATCCAAACCAACAAAGGGGACAGGGTGAATCTCACCAGCCTTATAGAGGCCATCCACCCGGCCGCGATCCTGGCGCCAAAGTCTCCCGAGGCCGCCGTCGCCGGCCTCCATTACCGGTCGAACGAGGTCGTTCCCGGCGGGGTATTCTTCGCCATTCCGGGGTTTGCCGCCGACGGGCATGATTATATCGACGACGCCGTTCAACGGGGGGCCGTGGCCGTGGTGGCCCAGAAGCCCGTCTCGCCGGGTGTTCCGGTATTGCAAGTGGCCGATAGCCGACTGGCCCTGGCCCAGGCGGCCGCAGCCTACTACGACCACCCGTCGGAAGATTTGACGGTCATCGGCCTGACCGGCACCAATGGCAAAACCACCGTCTCCTATCTGCTGGAAACCATACTGGCCCGGGCCGGTCTTTCGGTCGGTGTCATCGGGACCGTGAACTACCGCTATGGCGACCACACGGTACCGGCTGCCCGGACGACACCGGAATCCCTCGATCTCCAACGTATCCTGGCCGACATGCGGCAAGCCGGCGTTACCCATGTGGTGATGGAAGTGGCGTCCCACGGACTGGACCTGCGCCGGGTGGACGCCTGCTGGTTCGATGTGGCCGCGTTTACCAATCTGACCCAGGATCATCTCGATTTCCACGGTGATATGGAACGCTACTGGACCAGCAAGAAGTCTCTCTTCACCCGGATCCTGAACGCCGGTCCCAAGCAGCACCGATCCAAAGCGGCCATCAACCGGGATGATGACCGCGGGCGAGGCCTTTGTGACGAAATCGCCGATCAACGAGCCGTGATCAGCTTCGGCCGGACCAACGACAACGCTATCTGGCCCGAGATCCAACGCAACGACCTTGGCGGTCTGAAAGCCCTCATGCACACGCCGCAGGGGGCCTTTACCATGACGTCGCCCCTGGTGGGACAGCATAACCTCGAAAACATCATGACCGCCATCGCCTGCGGTATCGCCCTTGAGCTCCCCCTGGCGATCATCCGGGACGGCATCGCCGCCACGCGCGCCGTGCCCGGCCGCCTGGAGCCCATCGCCGATCCCCAGGGACGCTTCATTTATGTCGACTATGCCCACACCCCCGACGCCCTCGCGAATGTGTTGCAGGCCCTGGATGTCCTGCGCCAACGCCGCATCATCTGCGTGTTTGGCTGCGGGGGAGATCGCGACCGCCGCAAGCGGCCCCTCATGGGGGAGATCGCCGGCCGCCTGAGCGACCTGGCGGTGGTCACGTCGGACAATCCGCGCACCGAAGACCCGATGGCCATTATTGCGGATGCCCTCGAAGGCGTTCGCCGCACGGCCCCCCGGGTCTATACCCCGGACACGCTGGTCAACGGTTGCGGCGAACGGGGCCACATCGTGGTCCCGAATCGGCGCGAGGCCATCCGCCTGGCAATTGAAGTGGCGGAAGCCGGCGACACCGTCCTGATCGCCGGGAAAGGCCATGAAACCTATCAAATTATCGGCCGCCGCCACACCGCCTTTGACGACCGGGAAGAAGCCCGGCAGGCCCTGGCTTCCGACACGATTCGGCCCGGGAAGGAGGGGGGATGAAGGCCTGGACCACGCATGATATTTTGGAGGCCACCGGCGGTGAACTGCTATCCGGGTCCCCGCGGACGGCTTTCGACGGTATCGGCATCGACTCCCGCCGGATAAAGCCGGAAGAATTGTTTATCGCCATCGAAGGCGAGATCCACGATGGCCACACCTTCGCCAAAGATGTCGTGGCCCGCGGCGGGAGAGGCCTCCTGGTGAGGGCGGCTCGGATCGAAGATACCTTGCTGACGGCCTGGAAAAACCAGGATATCGTCTGCATCGCGGTCCCGGACACCACCCGGGCCCTCGGGGCGATTGCGGCCTACCACCGCCGGCGTATGCCCGCCCGCGTGGTGGCCCTCACCGGCTCCAACGGCAAGACCACCACCCGGGCCATGACGGCCGCGATTTTAAACCGTGTCGGTGTGACACTGGCCACCGAGGGCAATCTCAACAACGAAATCGGTCTTCCCCTGACCCTGCTCCGTCTGAAAGAAGCCCATGCGCTCGCCGTTGTGGAAATGGGCATGAATCATCCCGGCGAAATCGACCGCATGGGCCGGATAGCCGCCCCGGACATCGGCATGATCATCAATGTGGCCCCGGCGCACCTGGAAGGTCTGCACAGCGTGGAAGGCGTCATGCGCGCCAAGGGGGAACTCCTTGCGCACATCGATCCGGCCGGGCGGGCCATATTGAACGGTGACGACGAACACTGCCGGCAATTGGCCCAGACCTGTCCGGTGGCAACCGTGCTGTTCGGATTCGGACCGGAGATGCCGGTCAGGGCCACGAATCTGGTCGCGGGATCACGGGGCTGGCGTTTTCAGTTGAAGCTTCCGTCCGCCGAAATCCCGATAGACCTGCAAGTGCCCGGCAAATTTATGGTGGCCAACGCGCTGGCGGCCGCAGCGGCGGCCTGGTGCTGCGACGCCGCGCCCGAAGATATCAAGGCCGGACTGGAGGCGGTGGAACCGGTGGACGGGCGCATGCAGATCATGCCGTTGCCCTGGGGCATCACGCTGATCAACGACTGTTACAACGCCAATCCCGCCTCCACAGCGGCGGCCATCGACACCCTGTCCCGCATGAAAGGCGCCTCCCGCGGCACGCTGGTTTTGGGGGACATGCTCGAACTCGGCCCCGATGCCGATGAATGGCACCGTCAAACCGGCCGCAAAGCCGGCCAGGCCGGACTGGATCGCCTGTTCGTCCATGGTGACTTTGCCGATGCCGTCCGGGAAGGGGCCGCCCAGGCCGGCATGGCCCCGGAGCGGATCATGGTGGGCGACATTGACATGATCAGCAGCGCCCTGACCCAATGGCTGACCCCGGGCGACTGGGTCCTGGTCAAGGGTTCCCGGGGCATGCGCATGGAGCGCGTGATCACCGCCCTGCAGGAATGGGCCGGAGGGTCCCAGGCCAGTGCTTAGACTGAGGATGAAATAAGAAGCGATGATCTATCATTTACTCTATCCACTGCATACCAGCATCTCGGCGTTCAATGTTTTCCGGTACATTACGTTCCGGACGATCTATGCCAGTTTGACAGCCTTTATCATCTGCTTTCTGTTGGGCCCATGGGTTATCAAACGACTGCGTCGGTTGCAGGTGGGGCAGTTTATCCGCGACGACGGCCCCGAAACTCATTATAAAAAATCAGGCACACCCACCATGGGCGGCGTGTTGATCATCGGTGCCGTGGTGGTGGCCACTCTGCTATGGGCCAATCTGACCAACTATTATATCTGGATCTGCCTGCTGGTTATCGTGGGATTCGGCGCCATCGGCTTTGTGGACGATTACCGCATGCAGGTGAAAAAACGCAGCAAAGGCCTGGGCGCCAAGGAAAAATTCCTGTTGCAGACCGTTTTGGCAACCGTGTGCGGTCTGCTGCTCTACACCCACGCGGAATTTTCCACCCAGGTGACGGTGCCGTTCCTCAAAAATGTCCGGCCGGACCTGGGATGGGGCTACATTCTGTTTACCGTTCTCGTCATCGTGGGCGCATCCAACGCGGTCAACCTCACCGACGGGTTGGACGGTCTGGCCATCGGCCCGCTCATTATCGTGGCCGCCACCTACATGGTGTTCGCCTATGTCACCGGCCACATCAAATTCGCCGAATACCTGCAGATCCACTATGTGCCCGGGGTCGGTGAGATCTCCATTTTCTGTGGGGCCCTGGTGGGGGCCGGTCTCGGCTTCCTGTGGTTCAACGCTTACCCGGCGCAGATGTTCATGGGGGACGTCGGCTCCCTTTCCCTGGGCAGTTCCATGGGGGCCATCGCCATTATCACCAAACAGGAAATCCTCCTGATCCTGGTGGGGGGGCTGTTCGTCATCGAAACCCTTTCGGTCATTATGCAGGTGGGGTTTTTCAAACTGACCCACGGCCGTCGGATTTTCAGGATGGCGCCCCTGCACCACCACTTCGAACTCAAGGGCTGGCCGGAACCCAAGGTCATCGTACGGTTCTGGATCATCGCCATCGCGTTGGCGCTGGTGGCGTTAAGCACGCTTAAGCTTCGTTAGCAAAAGGTAAAAGGCAATGACACGTTGGACATCCGATAATCTGGCCGGCCGAGCCATCACCGTGGTGGGGCTGGGCAAAAGCGGCCTGGCCGCCGCCCGGTTCTGCCACGCCGCCGGAGCCAGGGTAACCGTATCGGAAGCCGGAACGGCCGACGGGTTTGCCGAAGCCATCCGGGAGCTCGAGCCCGCCGGCATAACCCTGGAATTCGGCCCCCATCGGCCGGAGACCTTCACACGGGCCGACCTCATTGTCCTCAGCCCCGGTGTGCCGCACACCATCGACATTCTGGAAACCAGCCGCCGGCAGGGCATCCCCGTGATCGGCGAAATGGAACTGGCCGCCCGCTTCATCCGTGAACCCATCGCGGCGGTAACCGGAACCAACGGAAAAACCACCACCACCCGGCTTTTGGGCGACATGCTGAAATACGCAGGGATGGACGTTTTTGTCGGCGGCAATATCGGCAACCCGCTGATTGAGTATGCCGAAGGCGGCCCCCGGGCGGACTGGCTGGTGGTGGAAGTGAGCAGTTTTCAGCTGGATACCATGGAGGCCTTCCACCCCCGAATCGGTTGCCTGCTCAATATCAGTGAGGACCATCTGGACCGCTACCCCGACTTCAGGGCTTACGCCGCCTCCAAGTGGCGCCTGTTTCGCAACCAGACCGACCAGGATGCCGCCGTCATCAACGGGGCGCTGTCCCATACGGAGGCCCCCACATGGCCCCTGCCCGGACAGACACTCTTTTTCGGTGACGTGCCGGAAGGCCGGCGGACGGCTGCGGCTATCAGCCCAACGGCCGTGAGATTGGATCGCGGTCCTGGAACTGACCGTGTCACCATCGATCTGTCCGCCATGCATCTGGTCGGGCGCCACAACGCCGAGAATGTGGCCGCCGCAGCCTTGGCCGCCTCGGCCGCCGGCGCCGCCCCGGGGGACATTCAGGCGGCCCTGGACGATTTCCGCAGTTTGCCCCACCGGGTGACTTTTGTCCGTGAAGTCCGGGGGGTGCGCTACTATGACGACTCCAAGGCCACCAACGTGGATGCGGTGGCGCGGGCCCTGGACAGTTTTCATCAGCCGGTGGTGCTGCTCATGGGCGGCCGGGACAAGGGCGGCAGCTATCACGTCCTGGACGAACGCCTGCAGGCCAAGGTCTGTCAGCTGATCGTCATGGGGGAAGCCGGTGATGCCATTGCCCAAGCCTTCCGCGCGATCGTACCGGTCCAGCCGGTCGCCGACATGGGGGCGGCCGTCCGCCTGGCGGCCGACACCGCCCGTGAGGGACAGGTTGTGCTGTTGTCTCCGGCCTGTTCCAGTTTTGACATGTATGCCAATTATCACCAGCGGGGAGAAGATTTTTGCCGTCACGTGCAACAACTGGCCTGAGCCAACGCCAAAAGCGTCATGCCACCGCCGAGGTCCGGGCGTCGGGCTACGACGCCCGCCTGTTGTTCCCGGTGCTGTTTCTGGTGGGCATCGGCATCGTGATGGTGTATTCCGCCAGTTCGGCTCTGGCGTTGAAAAAATTCGGCAGCAGCTATTTTTTCATCAAAAAACAGGCCCTGTTCGCCCTCCTGGGGCTGGTGGCGCTGGTGGTCGGCCGCCATTTCCCCTACCGGGGGCTGCGCCTCCTGGCCTATCCGGCCATCGCGCTGACCCTGGGCCTTTTGCTGGCCGTGCATTTAACCGCTTTCGGTCATTCCGCCGGCGGGGCCACCCGCTGGCTGCGCCTGGGCGGATTTACCCTGCAACCGGCGGAACTGGCCCGCATGGCCATGATTCTTTACCTGGCCTACTCCATGAGCAAAAAGCAGGATCGCATCCGGGAGTTTTCCATCGGCTTCGTGCCGCACGTCATGGTGATGTTGATTTTGGTCGTACCGATTATGTTGCAGCCGGATTTCGGCTCGGTGGTCATTCTGACCCTGATCACCGGCATTATGCTTTTCGTGGGCGGTGTGCCGCTGCGTTTCCTGGCCCTGGCCGGCCTGGCCGTCGCCCCCCTCGGCGGCTACCTGCTGCTGTCGGCCGACTACCGGGTCAAACGCCTCATGAGTTTTCTCAATCCGTGGGAATACCCCACCTCCGAAGGTTATCAGACGATTCATTCCCTGATGGCTTTTGGTTCGGGGGGCTTGTGGGGGGCCGGCATCGGCAAAAGCCTGCAGAAGCTGTTTTATCTTCCCGAACCCCACACGGATTTCATTTTTTCGGTCATTGGGGAAGAATTCGGCCTCCTGGGCGTCACCCTTATCGTCACGCTCTACGGGATCATTATCTGGCGGGGCATCACCATCGCGCGCCAGGTACCGGACCCTTTCGGGGCGCTGCTTTCCTTCGGTCTGACGACGGCCATCGCCCTGCAGGTCTGCATCAATATGGGGGTCACCCTGGGCTTGCTGCCCACCAAAGGGCTGACCCTGCCCTTTCTGAGTTACGGGGGCACCTCGCTCGTACTGAACATGGCGGCGGTGGGGGTCTTGATGAATATCGGAATCGCGCCCAATTTAAGGAGAAAAGCCCGATGACGACAGCCGCACCCCATATCGTGATTACCGGGGGGGGCACCGGCGGGCACCTTTTTCCGGGCATCGCCATAGCACGGGCTTTCCAGCAGCGCCATGCCGATACCGCCATTCTGTTTGTGGGCACCGGCCGGGAACTGGAGCGGCGTGTGGTGGACAATGCCGGCTATCGCCACGCAATCATTCGGGTGGGTGGCCTCAAGGGCTTGGGCCTTTTCCGCAAACTGCGATCGCTGGCGTCATTGCCGGGCGCCCTGCTGCACGCCGGCGCCATTCTCAGGGGCTTTCGCCCCGCGGTGGTGATCGGTGTGGGAGGGTACGCCGCCGGTCCGGTCTGCCTGGCAGCGCGTCTCATGGGCATCCCGGTCTGCCTGCAGGAGCAGAACTCGCTGCCTGGCATCACCAACCGCTGGCTGGCCCGCGTGGCGCGGCGTATCTATACGGCCTTTCCCGAAAGCCACCCCCATTTTCCGACGGCCAAAATCATGCTGACCGGCAATCCGGTGCGGGAAGAAATTATTGCCCTGGGTCGGAAAAGGGCGACGCGCGAGAAAGATCATCCGTTCACGATCCTGGTGGCGGGTGGCAGCCAGGGGGCCCGCAGCATCAACACAGCCGTCATCGATATGCTGCCCCATGTGGACGCACCGGGAACCCTGCGGCTCATTCACCAGTGCGGCGATGCGGATCTTGACCGTGTCCGCCAGGCCTATGCGGCCGCCGGCGTTACGGCGCAGGTCGAAGCCTTCTTCAACGACATGGACCGCCAGTACGCCCAGGCCGATGTGGTGGTCTGCCGGGCGGGGGCCACCACCGTGGCGGAACTGACCTGCATCGGCATACCGGCGATTTTCATTCCGTTTCCCCACGCGGCCGACAACCATCAGGAAATCAATGCCCGCTCCGTGGTATCCGCCGAGGCGGGCGAGATGCTGTTGGAGGCAAACCTGGACGGCCGGGCGTTGTGGCAACGGATCCTTCGGCTGCGGGACAACCCCGGGCTCCGAGACACAATGGCCCGGCGTACCCGTGCATTGGGGCGGCCCGACGCGGCGGCGGCCATCGTAGCCGATATTTACGCCCATGTTCTACAACAGGCACCGGACAACGGGCCTCAGCCGATGGAAAGTTAGCGATGTATCAGAAAACCTACCACATTCATTTCGTTGGTATCGGGGGCATCGGCATGAGCGGCATCGCCGAGCTGCTCCTCAACCTCGGGTACCAGGTTTCCGGATCGGACCTGAAATCCTCCGATATCACCCGCCGACTGGCCGGCCTGGGGGGCACCGTTTATGAGGGCCATGCCGCTGAAAATATACAGGATGCCGACGTGGTCGTCATTTCTTCCGCTGTCAAGGAAGACAACGACGAGGTCGTCGCGGCCCGCAATCAATCCATCCCCGTCATCCCCCGGGCGGAAATGCTGGCGGAATTGATGCGCCTGAAATACAGCGTGGCCGTCGCCGGCGCCCACGGCAAAACCACCACTACCTCCATTGTCGGATCCGTTCTGGCGGCCGGGGACCTGGACCCCACCATCGTGATCGGCGGCAAGCTGCGCAGCGTGGATACGAATGCCGTTCTGGGTCAGGGAAATTTCATCGTTGCCGAGGCCGATGAAAGCGACGGTTCGTTTCTCAAAATGGCCCCTTCGATCGCCGTGGTGACCAATATCGACCGGGAACATCTGGACTATTACGACGACCTCAAGGACATCGTACAGACCTTTGCCCGATTTATCGACCGGATACCCTTTTACGGCCTGGCGGTCCTGTGCCTGGACAATGAGCACGTCCAGGACCTCATCCCCCACATCAAAAAGCGCTACACCACTTACGGTGTCAGCAGCCAGGCCAACTACCAGGCCCGCGAAATCCATTGCGACGGGCTCTATAGCCACTACCAGGTCTACTGCCGGGGCGATCATCTGGGTGCCATCCGTCTCAATCTGCCCGGCATCCACAATGTTTACAATTCGCTGGCCAGCGTCGCCGTCGGTCTCGAACTGGACATCCCCTTCGACACCATCAAAACCGGCCTGGAAACCCTGGAAGGCGTGCGACGACGACTGGAAATCAAAGGATCGGCCAAGGGCATAACCGTCATTGACGACTATGCCCATCATCCCACCGAAATTAAAACGACCCTGCAGTCGGTCCGCACCAGCTGGCCCGACCGGCGGATTGTCGGGATTTTCCAGCCTCATCGCTACACGCGCACCCAGGCCCTGTTCGACGAGTTTACGCGGGCGTTCTACCAGACCGACCAACTGGTCCTGGTGCCCATCTACAGCGCCGGCGAAACGGCAATCGAAGAAATCAGCCATACCCTGCTTTGTGAGAGCATTCAGGCCCACGGACACAAGGCGGTCACCTGCACGGACAGCTTCAAGGAAGCCTTGGCCCTGCTCAAGGGCGAGTTGCGTGAAGGCGACCTCGTCATCACCATGGGGGCCGGAGATATCTGGAAACTGGGGGAAACCCTTTTGAAACAACTGGCCTGAATTGACCGAGAAAAAACGAGACAGGCGCGATGATTGTACGACGGAAAAAACGCATTAGGCGGAATACCTACAAAAGCCGCCCCGGTCCCAAGGGCGCCGGCACATGGTCCCGGGCCCTGAAGTCGGCCCGCATTACCATGGTCGCGGTGGGGTTCGGGCTGTTCAACCTGATGCTGATTTTCGGGCACGACTGGATTACCCAGACCGAGCGCCTGGCCATACGTTCCATCACCGTCAGCGGATGCGAACGTCTGACGCCGGAAATGGTCAAAGCCCAGGCCGATCTGGCCGGCGCCCGCAATATCCTGGCGGTGAACCTGACCAGCACGCGCAAGCGTCTCATGGCCCATCCCTGGATTGCGGACGCCCAGGTCAGCCGGGATATCCCCGACCACCTGCACATCCGTATTCGCGAACACCAATCCCTGGCGGTCCTGGATCTCGGCCGACGCTTTCTCCTGAATGTCGAAGGCAGGGTCTTCAAGGAACTGGCGCCTGGCGCGACCCCGGACATTCCGGTGATCAGCGGACTGACCTATACGGACCTCGGGCGGGAAGCCGAGACACCCACCCCGGTGATGCGCGCGGTCATGAAAATTCTGAAACCCCGCCGGCGGTCAGGCCGGATCGATCTGGTGGACCGCATTCAGGAAATCCATGCCGACCCCGCCCTGGGCCTGACGCTCTTTGTAGCCGACGACCGCCGGCCGGAGGGCTACCGCACGGTGACGCTCGGGTTCGACGCTTTTGACGAAAAATATGCAACACTGCAAAGAATCGAAACATATCTAAAAAAAAGCCACCGGTACGCAGGGTTCAGGTCCATCAATCTGACCGACCCCGACCGCATTGTGGTCAATCCGGAACCGGCGGACGCGGCCGCCGACGTCCGGAAGGAGGTATAGCATGCAGGGACGAGGCAATTTAATTGTGGGCCTTGATATCGGGACGACCAAGATCTGCTGCGTGGTCGGCGAAATTTCCCAGGGCGATGTCAATATTATCGGCATCGGCACCCATCCTTCCATCGGGCTTCGCAAAGGGGTCGTCGTCAATATCGAATCCACGGTGGATTCCATCAAAAAAGCCGTGGAAGAGGCCGAGCTGATGGCCGGGTGTGAAATCTCGTCGGTCTACACCGGCATTGCCGGGGGCCATATTACCGGGTTCAACAGTCGCGGCATCGTGGCCATTAAAGGTCCTGAGATTACCGAAAACGATGTGGAGCGGGTTATCGATGCCGCCCGCGCCGTGGCGATTCCAATGGATCGGGAAGTGATCCATGTGCTGCCCCAGGAGTATATCGTCGACGAACAGGCGGGCATCCAGAACCCGGTGGGCATGGCCGGCGTCCGCCTGGAGGCGAAAATCCACATCGTGACCGGGGCGGTGACCTCGGCCCACAATATCGTCAAATGCTGCAACCGATCGGGGCTCGATGTCTGTGACATCGTCCTGGAATCACTGGCCAGTGGCGAGGCCGTGCTGACCGACGAGGAAAAAGAGCTGGGCACCGCCCTGCTGGACCTGGGGGGCGGCACCACCGACCTGGCCATCTTCAGCGACAAGAACATCCGGCATACCTTCGTGCTGGCTCTGGGGGGCAACAACCTGACCAACGACGTGGCCATCGGCCTGCGGGCGCCCCATGCCGACGCCGAAAAGATCAAAACCCGTTACGGCACCTGTCTTTCGAGAAATGTGAATGCCGATGACATGATCGAAGTCCCCGGCATGGGCGGTCGCGATGCCCGTAAACTGCCGCGCCAGATCCTGGGAGAAATCCTGGAGCCCCGCATGGAGGAAATGTTCACGCTGGCCAAGCGGGAAATCTACCGGGCCGGCCTTGAGAACAGCATTCCGTCCGGTCTGGTCCTCACCGGCGGCACGTCGCTTCTGGAGGGCACCACGGAAATCGCCGAGTCCGTATTCAATTTGCAGACCCGGCTCGGCAAGCCCCAGGGCATTACCGGCCTGGTGGATGTGGTCAACAATCCCATGTACGCCACCGGCGTTGGCCTGGTCCTCTATGGGGCCAATAACCAAACCGAGAAAAAGTTCCGCATTCGGGACGCCAACATCTTCAACCGCATCGTGACCCAGATGAAGCGCTGGTTCAAGGATGTCGTATGACAAGCGGTTTCGTTGCCGGAAGCGCCAATACGCACCGGTTGCTTGCGGCTTAAACCATTAAGGAAAGAGGGGGGAACTATGTTTACCTATGTCGACAATGAAAACTCCGCCAAAATCAAGGTTATCGGCGTCGGCGGCGCAGGCGGAAACGCCATCAACAACATGATTTCATCGAATCTCCAGGGGGTGAAATTCATTGCCGCCAACACCGACGCCCAGGCCCTGGAAGTGTCCAAAGCGCCGGTTAAGATCCAGCTCGGGGAACGCCTGACAGAAGGTCTGGGGGCCGGCGCCAACCCGGATGTCGGCCGGGATGCCGCCATTGAAACCGCCGATGCCATCCGCAGCGCTCTGGAGGGCAGCCATATGGTATTCATCACCGCCGGCCTGGGCGGCGGGACCGGCACGGGCGCCGCGCCGGTCATCGGCGAAATCTGCAAAGAGCTCGGCATCCTGACCGTGGCGGTGGTGTCCAAACCGTTTTCCTTCGAGGGCAAAAAACGCTCCCGCCAGGCTGACCAGGGGTTGGAAAGCCTCAAACAGATGGCCGACACGGCCATCACCATCAACAACGACCGCCTGCGCGGACTGGCGTCTAAAAAGGCCACCATGCTGGAAATGTTCCGGCGCGCCGACGAGGTGCTGCTGCATTCCGTCAAGGGCATTACCGACCTCATCATGATGCCCGGTCTGGTCAACCTCGACTTTGCGGATGTCAAAGCCACCATGTCCAAAGCCGGAATGGCCATCATGGGCATCGGAACCGCCAGTGGTGAAAACCGGGCGGTCGAGGCTGCCGAGCGGGCCATCTCCCATCCGTTGCTGGAAGACGTCTCCATTGCCGGCGCCAAAGGGGTGTTGATGAACATTACCAGCACCAGTGATCTGACCATGGAAGAAATGACCGAAGCCTCCGACCGCATCTACAACGAGGTCGGTGAAGAGGCCGACATCATCTGGGGAACGGTGGTGGACGACAGCCTGGGCGATGAGATGCGGGTGACCGTTATTGCCACCGGTATCGGCGAAAGTTCACCCCAGGAAGAACCGGTGAAAATCGTGGACGAAACCTTCGGCGGCAAACTTCGTCCGGTGACGACCGAAGATCTCCAGAATGTCGTGGATTATGAAGAACCGGCCTTCATGCGCCGGCGCAAAGTGGCCGGAGGCGGCATGGGATCCTCGTTTGGCGGCTTTGACAGTGAAGCCATCGACGAAAGCGATCTGGACGTGCCCACATTTCTCCGGCGCAAAGCGGATTAGTACGGGTTCAACTGATTTCCCGCGGCGTCGCACCGGCCGAAGGCAGTGCTTCGCGTGCGATAGCGACAAGGGGTTGTATTGACATTCGTTTCGAAGCCGTTATCCTGATGCAGCGGCCACCGTCACGTCCGGTGCCAGACGGTCCCCCCCCGGCCTGGCGCCCCTGACGGGACGAACATCGTCCCTGCTGCCGAGACCGACGGCGCCCCGGGAAATCAGAAACCATGAAGAAGCCATCGCCATCATCCTCCCCTTCCCCCCCTGCGGAAACCGGCCTTATTCGCAAATCATGGGGCGGCCGCATCCATGTAGGACTCGGGTTTCCCCAGTCCTACCGCCTGGCCATGTCCAACCTCGGTTATCAGACGGTCTACCGGCAGTTCAATGATTTAGAGGATGTCGTTTGCGAACGATTCTGCCTGCCCGACCATCCCGGCACCCGTCTGCGCTCCATCGAAAGCGGCCGTCCGCCCCGCGCCTTCGATATCCTCGCTTTTTCAGTGGCGTTTGAAAACGATTACCCCCATCTGCTCCAGATGCTGGATCGCGCCCGCCTGCCATTGCGGGCCCACAATCGGGATGACGCCCACCCCATTGTGGTTATTGGCGGCATTGCCGCCATGCTCAACCCGGAGCCCCTGGCACCGTTTGCCGATATCATCCTCATTGGTGAATCCGAAGCGATCCTTCCGGCATTTATGGAGGGCTACCGCCGTTTCCCCCAGCGCCAGCCCTTTCTGGATTATGCCGCCCATCAAATCCCGGGCGCTTATATTCCGGCCTTTTATACGGTGGACTATGCCGCCCCTGGCGAAATCGCCGCCCGGACACCCGCTCCCGGGATCCCCACCAGGATCCGGTGCGTCCGCCCGCCGGATGTCGCCACCACTGAAACCGCCACCACGGTGTTGACGGCGGAAACCACCTTTGCCGACACCTGCCTGATCGAGGTCAGCCGCGGCTGCCCCCATGGCTGCCGGTTCTGTAGTGCCGGGTTCATCTACCGTCCCCCCCGTTTCCGCGACCCGGCTTTTCTGGAAAACAGCATTCAAACCGCCCTGACACGCACCTCCCGGGTTGGTCTCGTGGGGGCGGCGGTGTCCGATTTTCCCGGCCTCAGTGCTATTTGCCGCCGCTTTGACCCGGCCAAGCTGCGTTTGTCGTTCAGTTCGCTGCGGGCCGATGCCCTGAGCAGCGATCTGCTGCAAATCTTGAAAGCCAACCGCACCAAGACCGCCACCATTGCGCCGGAAGCAGGTTCCCAGCGGATGCGCAATGTCATCAACAAGGGACTGACCGAAGCGGATATCCTGACGGCGGCCGAGACCATCGTGCGTGCCGGTATCCCCAACCTCAGGCTCTACTTCCTGATCGGGCTGCCCACTGAAACCATGGAGGATATCGACGCCATCGTTGCGCTCTGCCAAAAGATCAAATCAGTATTTTTGGAAGCCAGCCGTCTGAAAAAGCGTATCGGCACCATCACGGTCACCACCAATGCTTTTGTTCCCAAACCGGCAACCCCTTTCCAGTGGGCCGCCATGGATACCATCGCCAACCTCCAGAACAAGGCCCGCCTGTTGCGCAAGGCCCTCAATCCCATTGCCAACGTGCGGTTTCAGATGGAAAATATCCGTGACAGCTATATCCAGGCCCTGCTCGCAAGGGGTGACCGGCCGGTGGCCGATCTCCTGCGGCGGCGGCACCACCAGGGCGGCAATTGGGGGCAAGCCCTCAAAAGCAGCCCCTACGACACCGCCGTCTATGTAACCCGGCAGCGGGACCGGGATGAAATACTTCCCTGGGATTTCATCGACACCGGTGTATCAAGGGATTTCCTCTGGCGTGAATACCAAAAGGCTCTGGAAGGCCGCTGCAGTCCAGTCTGCCCACCCGAGGGTTGTGAGCGCTGCGGCGCCTGTTCGGCGTGATCTCGCGCTATCAACTCAATAAAACAACGCATTTTTTCGATATCGGGAAGTCTCCGGACCGAGTCCAAGTGCCCGGATTGTCACCTATTTAATGCCGTGGATCCCCCCACTTCTTTCCACACCCAAACAGTTTTTGGCTCCCCGTACTTTTCTACGTTTTTGTAAAAAGAACTTGCTAGAAACCAGCGCCATGTGGTAGTTGGTCCCTCAAAATTTGCGCGCCAACAGCACCTGCAACCATATCAATTTAAGGAACGGGTTGACTTATGACGTCAGAGAGAGATCTGAAGCTGGTCTACAGCGTAGCCGTCATCCTCTTTATTGTAGGTCTTTTCTGTTATGCCGCTTTTCCCTCCAAGCCCCCGGATGAACCCATCCGCATCCAGTACCGCAGCGCCACCGGCAGCGTTCTTTTCCAGCACAGCCAGCATGCCACCGAGTACGATGTCTCCTGCTACGACTGCCATCATCATCCCAGCGATGACGAGGCCGCGCTGATCGCCTGCGGCGAGTGTCATCTCAAGAACCCGGAAGAAGACGCCCCGCCGCCCGAGGTTTGCCTGGACTGCCACGGGGAAGATGAGATTGAAGATACGGAAATGCCGTCCCAACCAGATGCATCCCACGATCAGTGCTCGGCCTGCCACAGCGGCATCGGGGCCGGTCCGGTGAAACAAGCCTGTTCGGAATGCCATCTCCAGTAGACCGGAAACAGATCCGGCAATGACTACGGTGTTTCGCCGTTTTGCGCTCAGAAGGGTCAAATTATGATGAACAATGCATTTAGTCGTCCGGCCAACGCCATCCATTACGAACTTCTTCATCAAACCCCCTTGGGCCCGCAGCATGTCAGCAGTTCCGGTACCGCCACCTTCCTGATCGAGGAAAAACTCGAACGCCAATCTCAACTGGCGATCAAGGTTGGCGATGAAGTGCAGACGGGCCAGAAAATTGCCCCATTTGCCGACCGTCCGGCCTATTTCGTTTCGAGCGTCACCGGTACCGTGGCCGCGGTCCACCCCCAGACCGGCGATTTCGGCAAGCAGTATACGGCCATCGAAGTCACCCTGTCTGAAACCGAAGAACTTGCGGAAGGTCCGGAAACGCTGGAACCGACGCTGACCTGTCTCAACGAATGGTTGGCAGGGACCCCCGGCAAACCGCCCCTGCATTTATTTGAAGCCGTCGACCACGGCATCCACACCCTGGTGGTGGCCGGTGTCGATGCGGATCTTCTGGTGGCGACCAATCAGTATATCATCAAATCCGAAATGCACGCCATCAACCGGGGGATCGATGTTCTGAAAGAAGCCACCGGTGTCGGTTCGGTCGCCATCGCCGTGCCCCGCGATCTGGTGCAGGGTTTCGGTCATACCAGTGCCGACACCCTCAAAGCGGTCGCGCCGGAATACCCCGCCGCACAGCCCCGCCTGATTGTCTACGAGGCTTTTGGCCAGGAGATCCCGGCCGAAAAATCATGCGAAGAAATGGGCTACGCCTTTTTCAGCGCCGAAGCCGTGGCCTCCATCGGCAAAGCCTTTGACAGCGGCCGCCTGCCCTATGAAAAAACACTCACCCTGGTGGACAAAAACGGCCGCAAGAATATCATCTCCGCCCGGATCGGCACGCCGATCGCCGATGTTCTGGCCGCCCACCGAATTGAAACGGGCCACAAAGACCGCCTGATCCTCGGCGGCCCCATGACGGGTTTCGCCATCTATGATGAACAGGCCCCCATCGAGGCCGACACCGATGCCATCCTGGTGCAGGATGCCGCCGATGTTTCCCTGGTGTCCGACTATCCCTGCGTCAATTGCGGGGAATGCGTACGGGTATGCCCCACGCGCGTGCCGGTCAATATGCTGGTGCGTTTTCTGGAAGCGGGCCAATATGAGGACGGTGCCGAACTCTACGATCTTTACTCGTGTGTCGACTGCGGGCTGTGCAGCTTCGTCTGCATCGCCCGCATCCCGATCTTTCAGTATATCCGGCTGGCCAAATACGAACTTTCCCGACTGACGGAAGCGGAGGCTTCAGATGCGCAGTGAAAAAATGTTCATCGTCTCGCATGCGCCTTTCTGGCACAACGGCAGCAACGTTGCCGATCGGCATTACGGCATGCTGATGGCCGCCATGCCGGCGGTCGCTCTGGGTATCGTCCATTACGGCATGTCGGCTGTGGCGGTTGTCGCCTTAGCGGTATCCACGGCCATTTTCTGGGAATGGCTGATGTGCCGGATCTCCAAACGACCGGTGACGGTTGCGGACGGCAATGCCGCTCTTCTGGGCCTGCTCTTCGCCATGCTGATCCCCGCCACCACGCCGTGGTGGGTGGTGATGGTGGGAACCCTGTTGACGGTTGTCATCGGTCTGCATATTTTCGGCGGCATCGGCAGCAACCCCTTCCATCCAGTGGCCGTTGCCATGATGATGCTGATGGTTTCCTGGGCTGAATTTCTGGATTTCAACGCGGCGCTGGTCCATTACAACTTCACCTTCAACGCCGTTTTTCCGTTGAGCCTATCCAAAAATTTCGGTTCCGCCGCTGTGGCTGATTTTTCGTCGCTGAACCTTCTGCTGGGACGGCAAGTGGGGGGGATCGGATCCACCTTCGGCCTCGGACTGATCGGCGGCGGGCTCTACCTGATGGCCAAACGCTATATCCGTTGGGAAATCTGCCTGTCCTTCCTGGCAAGCATCTTCGTGACAGCCCTGGCGTTTCATCTGGCCGCTCCGGACCAATATGCCGGCCCCATGTTTCACCTGCTGACGGGCTACACTCTTATCGGGGCTTTTTTTCTGCTGCCGGAAAGCGCCTCCTCGCCGGTCAACCCGATTCCCATGCTCATCTACGGGGCCGGGGCCGGTATCATGACCATGCTGATCCGCAATATTGGCAACTATTACGACGGCGTTCTGCTGGCCGTCCTCTTGATGAATCTCGTTAATCCACTACTGGACAAGATCAGACCGAAAGCATTGGGAAAGGTGGCTTAACATGGGTGAAATGATAAAAATGGTCGTCGTGCTCACCATCCTGAGTTCCCTCTCGGGCGGCGTTCTGGCCTATGTGAAGGAAAGCACCCAGGAGCGCATCGAATTGCAGGTTTTGCAACTGGTCAAGGGACCGGCCATCAAAGCCATCTTCAAGGACGCCACCAACGATCCGGTGGCCGATCGTTTCAGCATCGAAGACGGTGACGCCAAAGTGGATATCTTCGTGGCCAAAATCGACGGCAAAGATATGGTCGCGTTTGAAACCGCCGGCAAAGGTTACGGCGGTGATGTCGGCCTGGTGGTGGGCATCGACGTCGCCGACGACAAGATCTACGGCGTCGGCGTGACCACCCACAGCGAAACAGCCGGTCTCGGCGCCAAGGCCAAGGAAGACCCCAAGTTCGCGGCCCAGTTTGCCGGCGTGGACATCAAGGGACCGATTGAAGTCGGCAATCCCATCAATGCCCTGAGCGGTGCCACGATTACATCGCAGGCCGTCTGCAATGCGGCCACCCAGGCGGGTGAAATCTACGGCCGGCTGAAACCGCAAATCCAAGAGCAACTGAACGCTTTCAAATAACAGGGAGAGCCCCATGGCGAAATCGATAACGCATGAATTTGTTAAGGGTCTATGGGAAGAGGTTCCCCCGTTCCGGCTGGTCTTGGGACTCTGCCCCGTTCTGGGGGTGACCACCAAGATGCAGTACGGTATTGGCATGGGCCTGGCCACCACTTTCGTTCTGGTGTGTTCGAATATCCTCGTCTCCATGCTGCGGAAAGCCATTCCGGCCAAAGTCCGCATTGCCTGCTTCATCATCATCATTGCCACCTTCGTGACCCTGGTGGAACTGCTGATGCAGGCTTTCGCCTATCCCCTCTTTTTGCAGTTGGGTATTTTCATTCCGCTGATCGTGGTCAATTGTATCGTCCTCGGCCGGGCGGAGGCCTTCGCCTCCAAAAATGGCATTTTCCTATCCGTTGCCGACGGCCTGGGCATCGGTATCGGCTTTACCCTTTCCCTGGCGGCCCTTGGCGCCCTGAGGGAAATTCTTGGCGCCGGCACCCTGACGCTCTGGGAAGGCATCGAATTGGTAAACCTCCTGCATGTCTTCCCCGGATTTCACCCTTTTAAATTCATGGTTCAGGCTCCCGGCGCATTTGTCTGTCTGGGGATCATGCTTTGCTTCATGAACATGGTGGGCAAGAAATAGGAGATACCCCATGGGCGATTATTTTGTTCTCATCATCAGCTGCATTTTCGTCAACAACATCCTGCTGGCCCAGTTTCTGGGGAACTGTCCCTTTTTCGGGACGTCCAAGAAAATGGAAACCGCGGTGGGGATGGCCATGGCCGTTATTTTTGTCCTGGTCATGGCCGGCGTCATCACCTGGATGATTTACCATTTTCTGCTGGTCAACCTCGGGCTCACCTACCTGCGAACCATTGCCTTCATTCTGGTGATCGCCTCTCTCGTACAGTTCGTGGAGATGTTTCTCAAAAAAAGCATCCCGGCGCTTTATGCCGGTCTGGGTATTTTTCTGCCGCTGATCACCACCAACTGCGCTGTTTTCGGTGCCTGCGTCATCAATATCGACAAGGAATATTCCTTCATGCAGGCCCTGGTGGCCTCCTTTAGCTATGCGGTCGGTTTCGGCCTGGCGCTGATCCTGTTTGCCGGCGTGCGCGAACGCATCCTGCTGGCCCGGGTGCCGCGTCCGCTGCAGGACACTTCCATTGCCCTGGTAACGGCGGGCATCATCTCGCTGTCGTTTTATGCGTTCAAGGGGATGGTTTAACATTATTTGCTCAGCGCACGTCCAGGTGGATGCTGTAGCGCCGACGTTGCGCTGGTGTGGCGGCGGCGCAGCCGGCCACCGCTCTCTCAAGATGATGAATCGAACGCAATTTTCAGGTTTTGCAGGCAATCCGGCGTTTTGTTTCTTCCCCCACGGCGTTCCTGTCGGGATAGACCCTCGAGGAGATCAACGTGTTTGAACCTGTCTTCATTTCAGTAATGGCCTTGATGAGTATTGGGGCAATCTGCGGCCTGGTCCTCAGCGTTGCGTCCAAGGTGTTTTACGTTTACGAAGACCCGCGCATTGCGGAGGTCGAATATTTTCTTTCCGGCGCCAATTGCGGCGGGTGCGGTTATGCCGGCTGCTCGGCGGCGGCCGTGGCTGTCGTCAACGGCCAGGCGCCTCCCAGTGTCTGCATCGTGGCCGGAATGGAATCGGCCATCGCCATAGCGGAAGTAATGGGCGTCGATCCGGGCAGCGCCGAGCCGCTTATGTCGAAAAACGAATGCTCCGGTGGTAATCGCGCCGACGACCATTTTCTTTATAACGGGGTCAACACCTGCCAGGCCCTGGCGGCCCTGCATGGCGGCCAGCGTATTTGCAGCATCGGCTGCCTTGGCCAGGGCGACTGCATCCGTGCCTGCCACTTCAATGCCGTGCACATGGGACCCAATGGTTTTCCGGTCGTGGACGAAACCATGTGCGTGGGCTGCGGGGCCTGCGAAAAAGCCTGCCCCAAAAACATTATCCGTGTGCGCACCATGTCCGAGCGCCTGCTCCACTTCAACCAGGAAGACGATGCCCTGGCCCCCTGCCAGCAGACCTGCCCGGCGGAAATCGATATTCCACGGTATATCCGCCAGATCAAGGAAGGCGACTATGCCGGGGCCGTGCACACCATCCGTGAACGCAACCCCCTGCTGCTGACCTGCGGCCGCGTGTGCCCCCACCCCTGCGAAGACATGTGCCGCCGCGGCATCGAAGACGAAGCCGTATCCATCAACCAGTTGAAGCGCTTCGTGGCCGACTACGAGATGAATTCAGGGCAGCGGCTGCCGATCCCCTGCGCACCGGAAACCGACAAACGCGTGGCCGTCATCGGCGGCGGTCCCGCCGGGTTGAGTTGTGCCTACTTTCTGCGGCGCCTGGGCCACCATGTCAAAATTCTGGATATGATGCCCAAGCTGGGCGGCATGACCCGCTACGGCATTCCCGAGTACCGCCTGCCGAAGGAAGTGCTGCAGTGGGAAACCGACGGCATCCTGAATCTGGGCATCGATTTTCAGGGCAATGTCAAACTGGGTGAGGACTACACGGTCGATTCCCTGCGTGAAGAGGGCTTTGATGCTATCTTCCTGGGTGTCGGAGCCTGGAAAGATTACAAATTGCGCGCCGAAGGGGAAGACCTGGACGGCTGTTTCACCGGTATCGACTTCCTGACCCGTTTTGCCAGCCACCAGCAGGGCGACAGCCCGGATGATGTCGCCATCGGCAAAAAATGCGTCGTGATCGGCGGCGGCAACACCGCCATCGACTGCGTGCGCACCCTGATTCGCCTCGGAGCCGACGAAGTCTCCATCGTCTATCGAAGGACCCGCAAAGAGATGCCGGCCAATATGGTGGAAATTGAAGCCGCCGAGCACGAAGGCGTCCAGTTCCATTTCCTCGCCGCACCGGTAAAAGCCGTCAGCGATGAAAAGGGCCATGTCAAACAGCTTGAATACCTCAAAATGGAACTGGGGGAACCCGATGCCAGTGGCCGTCGGCGCCCCGTGCCGATCGAGGGGTCGGAAACCCTGATGGATATCGACATGCTGATCACGGCCATTGGACAAGGGCCGGATGTTGGCTTCATCGAAAAAGAAGAGGCCATCAAAGACCTGGAAATTACCCGCTGGAGTACGATCGAGGCCGACCCGGAAACACTCCAGACCAATATTCCCTATATTTTTGCCGCCGGGGATGCCCAGACAGGCGCCTCTCTCGTGGTGGAGGCCATCGGCGGCGGCCGTCGGGCCGCCAGGGCGATTCATCTCTACCTCAGTGACGAGGCCGTCACACCGGTGCCCAACTCCCTGCGCAAACGGCATATCCCGGAATCGCTGTTCGAATCGGTGAACGGCATTGCCCCCATCAAGCGGACCCCCATGCCGGAAATGCCGGTCGAAGAGCGCATCAAATGCTTTGACGAGGCCGATCTGGTTATCAGCGAAACCGATGCCTTGCGGGAATCCAACCGCTGCCTGAACTGCTGCCGGATCTGCTACGACAAGGATTCCTGCGCAGCCTGAGATAGACTTAAGGGCGCCGATCAAGCCACGCCTTAATCCAACAATGATATGTTTCCAGCCCTGGGATTTATAAAATCCCGGGGCTTTTTCGTTGCTGGAAGATGTTGGTTGCCGCTCATTTATAGTGCTGCAATAAGTGGACAACGGGAAAAGGCGCGCTAAGGCAAATTTAAAGGAACACCACGCAATTGGTTGAGCAAATTCTGCATATCTTCGGGCATCTCAGCCTCGAATTGCTGCCACCGGCCGTTTTCCGGATGATAAAAGCCCAGGCGCCAGGCATGCAGCATCTGGCGCTTAATCTTGGCCACGGCATGCTTCACGGCACTGCTCCTGTGATCCGGGGCGGCATGGTGACGCCCTCCATAGACCGGGTCGCCGACAACCGGATGGTGCAACGCTGCGCAGTGCACCCGGATCTGGTGCGTGCGGCCGGTTTTCAAATCCAGTTCCAGCAGGGTGGCCCCCTCTAAAATTTCCCGGACCCGATAATGGGTTTCCGCCCGGCGCGGTTTGGTGGAAATGGTCGACATCTGTTTCCTGGCCGTCGGATGCCGGCCGATGGGAAGATGAATTTCCCCTTTCGGAGTTGTCATTTCCCCCCGCACGATGGCGAGGTAGGTTTTTCGGACAGTTCGCTCCTTGAATTGCGCGGCCAGGTTTTCATGGGACGAGGGATTTTTGGCGATGACCATCACGCCCGAGGTATCTTTGTCGAGACGATGGACGATACCGGGTCGAATTTCTCCCCTGAATGCCGCTAGGTCGGGGCAGTGATGGAGCAGTCCGTTGACCAGGGTACCGGAAGGATGTCCGGGTGCGGGATGCACCACCAGGCCGGGCGGCTTGTTGATCACAACCAGGGCGGCATCTTCGAAAAGGACGTCGAGATCGATGGGTTCCGGGCGATATTCAGACGGTTCCGGCTCGGGCAGACGCCCGGTAATGCGATCTTCCAGGCGAACCCGATAAGATGGTTTGCAGGGGTGTCGATTGACCTGGACAAAACCCTGCTGGATCAGTTGAGCGGCGTAAGACCGTGAGCAATCCCGGAGATGTTCGGACAGGACGATATCCAGGCGCATCCCGGTGTGGGTTTCCGCTACCGTGAAACTGAAGCTTCTGTCGGGGGTCTCCATAAACAACGGAGGGGTCAGGCGTTCCCCTTGTCGAATAGGGATTCGATTTCTTTGAGAACGCTCTTCTCGTCGGCTTTCTTGGCGGTTGAAAGCTCTTTCACAAGAAGTACCTGAGCGGTGTCGTAGAGCTTGCGCTCCCCAAAGGAGAGATCTTTGGTCATTTTGAGCAGGAATAAATCACGAAACACTTCGGCGACGTCGAAAAGACTACCGGTCTTGATTTTATCCATGTATTCGCGATAGCGACGGTTCCAGGTCTGGTTATCCCCGGCCCCGGCATCCCGGTTCTTCATGACGTCATAAATCTTGGGGATGTCCTTTTCGTCGATAATATCCCGCAGACCAACCGATTCCACATTCCAGGTGGGTATCATGATGACCATGCCGTTCTCGAGCACCTTCATGATGTAGAAGTCGTGCTCTTCGCCGTTCACGACACGGGTTTCAATGGCGGTAATTTCCCCCACCCCGTGGGCGGGGTAAACGGCCAGATCACCAACTGCGAATTTCCGATTTTTGTCTTTGGCGCTCTGGCCTTTGGCTTTTTTCTCAGTCATATAACTTTCATTTCGTACGAAAATGGCTAATATTTCTATCTATTTCGCAATATAATACCATAGCGGCCGAAAACAATCAATAAAAAAGGATTGGCGCAAAGCTGCGCCAATCCTTAATTATCCGTCAAGAAGACAGAACGCGTCGCTTACATGAGGAACGGAACCATGAGCAGGGCGACAACGTTCAGGATCTTGATCATCGGGTTGACAGCCGGGCCGGCGGTATCTTTGTAGGGGTCGCCTACGGTGTCGCCGGTAACGGCAGCTTTGTGGGCATCGCTGCCCTTGCCGCCCAGGTGGCCGTCTTCGATGTATTTCTTGGCATTATCCCAGGCTGCACCACCCGTGGTCATGGAAAGCGCCACGAACACACCGGTAACGATGGAGCCGATCAACAGGCCGCCGAGGGCGATCTTGCCCAGCAGGAAGCCCACCAGCAGCGGCGCAACGACCGGCAGGATTGCCGGCAGCAGCATTTCTTTCAGTGCGAACTTGGTCACGATATCGACACAGGCACCGTAATCCGGTTTGGCCGTACCTTCCATGATACCCGGAATTTCGCGGAACTGGCGACGAACTTCGTCCACAACCGCGCCGCCGGCGTTACCGACCGCCTTCATGGCAATGGAGGCAAACAGGTAAGGCAGCAGACCGCCGATGAACAGCCCGATGATGACGTCGACATCGGACAGGTCAAACCGCATGGCGTCCTTGCCACCGCCCTGAATCTGGAATTCCATCACATAGGCGGCGAAAAGCACCAGGGCAGCCAGACCGGCGGAACCGATGGCATAACCCTTGGTAACAGCTTTGGTGGTGTTGCCGACCGCATCCAGAGGATCGGTCACGGCGCGCACGCTCTCGTCCATCTCAGCCATTTCGGCGATACCACCGGCGTTGTCGGTGATGGGACCGTAGGCGTCAATGGCAATGACCATACCGGTCATGGAGAGCATGGAAATGGCGGCCATGGCGATGCCGTAGAGTCCGCCGAAGTTGTAGGCCAGCATAATGGCCAGACAGATGGCCAGGACCGGGGCAGCCGTGGCCTGCATGGAAACCGCCAGACCGGAGATGATGTTGGTGCCGTGACCCGTGGTGGAGGCATCGGCAATGGCTTTCACAGGACCGTAAATGCCGGTGTAGTATTCGGTGATGATAACGATCACAACCGTCAGCACCAGACCGATCAGGGTGCAGTAGAAAATGTTCATGGCGGAGATGTCAGGAATATTCGTCATGAACTTCATGGCGGCAAAATAGAAAACAACCCCGGCCAGGATGGCGGAGCCGAACATGCCCTTGTAGAGCGCGCCCATGATGTACTCGCTGGATCCCAGCCGTACAAAAAAGATGGCAATGATCGAGGCGACGATGGAGATGGCGCCCAGCACCAGCGGGAACTCGGTGGCCATGGGGATGTTGGGGAACAGCAGATGGCCGATGAGCATGGCGGCCACAGCCGTTACGGCGTAAGTTTCGAACAGGTCGGCAGCCATACCGGCGCAGTCACCCACGTTGTCGCCCACGTTGTCGGCGATGGTAGCCGGGTTGCGGGGATCGTCTTCGGGGATACCGGCTTCCACCTTACCCACCAGGTCGGCACCGACGTCGGCACCCTTGGTAAAGATACCGCCGCCCAGACGGGCGAAAATGGAAATCAGGCTGCCGCCGAAACCGAGGGCAACCAGGGCCACAACGTCATGGGTGAGGGTATAGTAGCCGGCAACCGAGGTCAGGGCCAGGCCCGCCACGATCATACCGGTCACGGAACCACCCTTGAAGGCCATGGAGAGGCCGGCAGCCATGCCTTTTTTGGCGGCTTCAGCCGTGCGCACATTGGCAAGTACGGATACGCGCATGCCGATGTAGCCCGCCATGAAGGAAGCCACGGCGCCCACGAGGAAACCGATGGCGGTCTTGGCGCCCATGGTCGTAAAAATAACAGCAAAAATGATGATACCGGTGATGCCCATGCTTTTCATCTGGCGATTCAGATAGGCAACCGCGCCTTCTTGGATGGCGCCTGCGATCTCCTGCATTTTTTCGTTTCCGGCCGGTGCGCCCTTGACGATGGCGGCCATAATAATGGCGAACAGAATACCGGCGACACCTACTAGCGTGCAAGTCAGCGGCAAATTACTCAATACAACGTCCATTCTTTCCTCCATCAGATGTTTCGAGTGAATTCTTGGTTTTACGATGAAACCTGTTCATACCGACTTTCGCCCCGTGGCAAAGGACGGTTACCGCGGCATCACTGGCCCGGGCGAGAACCGCTTCCAGCATCTCACTCTCCGATGCACCGAACGGACCCAGTACGTGATCGATAACGTCACTCCCGCGAGCCGGACGCCCGATGCCGATGCGCAGACGGGCGAATTCCCCGCTGCCCAGGGCATCCATGACTGATTTCAAACCGTTGTGGCCTCCATGCCCTCCTTTCTCTTTTATTTTTAATCGTCCAAAAGCAAGATCGAGATCATCATGGATGATCAATACGTCCTTTGTGGAGATACCGTAATAAGACAATAAGCGCAAGACGGGAGGGCCGCTGCGGTTCATAAATGTTTGGGGAGCGGCCAGCACTACGGTCTGATTTGCGATGGAACCGAGACCGCAACGACTGTCAAATCGACGATCATTCAGCAGGATACCGTGATCCCGCCCAATTCGATCCAGAACCCGGAACCCTACGTTGTGCCGGGTGTGCCGGTAGGTTTCCCCCGGATTGCCCAGCCCCACCACTAGGAAGTGGGGCCAGGGACGTCGTCGTGCGCGGGAAAACCATCGACGAAAAGTATGGTAAACCGTTTCGGCCACGAGTACTGCGGTTGTTGAGGCAATCCCAAAAGCCCCCCGAAGGGAGGCGGCCGCGATGGCTATTCGGCGGCCGGTGCTTCAGCGGCTTCTTCTTCGGCCTCAGCCTCTTCACCCTCTTCGGCCTCTTCGCCTTCATCTGCCTTACGGCCGCTGAGAACGGTCAGAATGGTGAAATTGACGTCGTGGGGCAGTTCGACATCGCCACTGACGGCAACCTCTTCCACATGGATCGATTCCCCCATACCCAGATCCGTGATGTCGATTTCGATCGTATCGGGGATATCGGTCGGTTTGCACATCACTTCCAGTTCGCGCCGGATGATCTGGAGCATGCCGCCCATCTCGACCCCCTCGCATTTGCCGACGGTCGTGACAGGCACCATGACCCGGACTTTGCGGTCCAGGGCCACTTCGTAAAAATCGGCGTGCAGAAATGTACCGCTGACCGGGTGTCGCTGCAATTCTTTGAGCATGGCTTTGTGGGTAGCGCCGCCTTCAATCGCCAAATTGACGAAAACCTGGCGGGTACCGGCCGTTTTCAAAACTTGTTCGAGATCATACACATTGACGCTGAGTGAGACCGGTTCGGTCCCCGGGCCATAGACAACGGCCGGAATAGCGCCATCGCGGCGTAAAGCCCTTGCCGGGCTGTTTCCTTTGGTCGTACGTGATTTGGCTGTAAGTTCGAGAAACTCCAAAAATCTATCCTCCCTAATGGTATCTTCCGCGGCCGCCACGGCGGTTAGATCCGGGGGCCTGGATATTGACGTTATGTGATGTCCTAATTTCGGCGTGGTTTAACATTAACCGCGCCGGTTTTGCTACACAAACAACGAGGTAACCGAATCACCCCGATGGCTGCGAATAATCGCTTCTCCCACCAGTTTGGCAATACTCAGGGAAACTATTTTGTCACAGGCAGCCGCCTTCTCACCCAACGGGATGGTGTCGGTGACGACAACGCTTTTAAGATGCGAATCATTGATCCTGCCAATCGCCGGCCCGGAGAGCACGGCATGCGAGCAACAGGCATGCACTTCACTGGCCCCCCGCTCCATGACCGCTGTCGAGGCTTCCACCAGTGTGCCCGCCGTGTCCGCCATGTCATCCAGAATGATGGCAATTTTGTCTTCAACGTCCCCGATGACAGCCATGGCCTTGGCCTCGTTGGGTTTGTCGCGGCGTTTGTCGATGATGGCCAGGTCGGCATTCAGGCGTTTGGCAAACGCACGCGCCCGCACGACCCCGCCCGTGTCCGGGGAAACCACCACCAGGTTGCCGGTCAAATGCTCCCGCATATACTCGAGGAGTACCGGTGCGGCAAACAGGTTGTCCACGGGAACGTCGAAAAACCCCTGGATCTGACCGGCATGCAGGTCCATCGTAATAACGCGGTTGGCCCCGGCCACCTCCAGCATGTTGGCCACCAGTTTGGCGCTGATGGGGACCCGCGGGGCAACTTTCTTGTCCTGCCGGGCGTAACCGTAATAGGGGATAACCGCTGTGATCCGGCGACTGGATGACCGCTTGAAAGCGTCGATCATCAACAGGAGTTCCACCAGATTGTCATTTACCGGATGACAGGTGGATTGCACGATAAAAACATCCTTGGAGCGAACGTTTTCATCGATTTCGATCTGGATTTCACCGTCACTGAACGTTTTGACCTTAGCCCCCCCCAGAGGCATATCCAGATATTCACATATTTTTTGCGTCAAAGGGAGGTTCGAATTGCCGCTGAAAATTGCCAGTTTGCCCATTAATGCGTCCGGTGTCGGTAAAAAGTCCATAAAAAATGGCTGGGGCGGGAGGATTCGAACCTCCGAATGCAGGGACCAAAACCCTGTGTCTTGCCACTTGACGACGCCCCAAGCGTTTCAAATAAAAAATCCGCCAACGAATCTCCCGTGTTCTTTAGGCCATGATACGGGCCTGAAAAACGTGCCATTCGGCGTGGGCCACGAGCCGCTGCCTGGCTTTCCGGGCCTCATCGGCCGACGCGAACAGGCCGAATACGGAGGATCCGCTCCCGGACATGAGGGCGCCCAGCGCCCCTAATCGTTTCAATTCCCTTTTGATCAACGCAATGTCCGGACACCGCCTCACGGCAACGGCTTCAAGATCGTTGCAAAGGTGTGCGGCTGCATCGAAAACACCTCGTTTTAAAAGGAACCCTTTAAGTTTTTTTTCGCAGTTTGTCAATCTTAAATTCAGGGCCCGATAGATCTCACCCGTGGCCAGGCCACGGCCCGGAAAAACGACCACCACCGGGAAAGGTCTTAATTGGGGCCAGGGGCGCAATCGCTCGCCCACTCCGGTCGCGAGGGCCGGTTTCCCGTATAAAAAAAAGGGGACATCCGCCCCGATTTGCAGCGCCAGCGCGGCCAGGCGATCGGCCGCCAAAGGTTTCGGCACGTGCTGATTGAGCGCTTTCAAAACGGTGGCCGCATTGCTGCTGCCGCCCCCCAGACCGGCCCCGGCCGGTATGGTTTTGTGGAGCGTTATGGCTACCCCCTCAAAAGGGGACGCCCCCCGATCGGCACGATAGGCCGCCTGAAACCCCCTTGCCGCTTTGAAGGCCAGGTTGGTTTCATCTTCCGGTATCCCGGCGGCATGGCAGGTCAATCGGATATCGTCGCCTGTAAACCGCAGTTCAATGCGGTCGTATAGATCGATACAGGCCATGAGCGTCGCCAGCTCATGGTACCCGTCAGGGCGCCGCGCGGTGACGGCCAGCACCAGATTGATTTTGGCCGGAGACAACAGATCGAGGGTCAAATCGGTTGGTATCATACCAATTCCACAATGCGCCGGGCGCACCATCGCGGAGGGTACCCCGAAGCAAACCTGTCCTGTGCACACGGGGTCGCAGGAGCCCACCGGCGACAGCCCGGGGCGCGCAGGCGATCGATGGCCACAAGGGGATACCCGTTCGAGCCTTAGACCTTATCCTTTTTCTTTGACGTAAAGGATGCGCAGGTCATAAAGGATGCTTTTCAGCATATTGGCCTCATCGACATTCAGGTTCCCCTGGGTTTTTTCTTCCAGCATCCCCAGAAGATCGATGGTCTGCTTGGCCAGCGACAGGTTCTTGGTCTTGTCGCCCGTGGTTGGATCGGCCAGGACACCCAACTGGACCAAAGCGGAAGAGTTCAGGGATATGACAAAGGTGGAAAAGTCGATCTGCGGCAGTTGGGTCCCCTCGCCTTCCTGCTGGTAGGCCTTTTTGGCCCGGTCGGCCTCAGACGCGGACATGGTTTTGCCGCCGGAATCCGGTGGTTGGTCCTTGAGTACAAAATCTTTCGAATCTTCCGTCATCTTCCCTTCTCCTGTTGGTTGCGTTCACAGCGCTTCCGGCACGGCCTCAAACGGCGTTCGCGCATCCGTCCACGAAGGCCGGTGGTCGACCGTTCAGCCTCGGCATTCCTCGAACTCAAGCGGGGTCACCGACTTGACCAGCGGCAGGGCACGCAGTTCCTCCAGAACCACTTCGGGGATAATGGTGTCCGTGTTAAGGAAGATTATGTTGTGATTGCCTTCTTCCTCCTGCCCCACCTGCATGCGAGCGATATTGATGTTATGGTTGCCCAGCGTCGTACCGATACTGCCGATAGCACCCGGCTTGTCCTGGTTGTGAATGATGGCCATATGCCCCAGGGGGATCATCTCCAGCCGGAAATTGTTTATGCGTACGATGCGGGAATCCTGCTTGCCGTAGATGGTTCCGGCCAGGGTACATTCCATTAGCGTCGTGATAGCCCGAACCGTCACCAGGTTGAGGAATTCGTCCGACTCGGCACTGGCGGTCTCGCTGACTTTGATGCCGCGTTCCTTGGCCAGGATGGGGGCATTGACCGAATTGACGTCATCCTTGACCGTGGGGGTGAGCAATCCCTTGAGAATGGCCGTGGAGACCGGCGACAAGTCGAGTCCCTGGAAATCCCCCGTATACTCGATCGCCACCTCTTTAAGGGCTCCCTGGAGCAGCTGCGGCAGCAGACAGCCGATGCGGTCGCCCAGTTCCAGGAACGGCCGCAGGCGCGCCAGCAGTTCACCGGTCACGGAGGGCACGTTCACGGCATTGACCACCGTTCCGGTCTTCAGATACTCCATGATCTGCTTGGCGACGGCCACCGCGACATTGGTCTGGGCCTCACGGGTGGAAGCCCCGAGATGGGGTGTGCAGATCAGGCGGTCGAGTTTCAGCAGGGGGTTACCCTCGGGGGGTTCCGCCTCGAAAACATCCAGGGCGGCCCCGGCGACCTTACCGGCCACCATGGCGTCATAGAGATCGGCCTCGTTGACGATGCCGCCGCGGGCGCAGTTGACCAGCATGACACCGTCTTTCATCTGGTCGAAAGCGGTCTTGTCAACCATGCCGGCCGTATCTTTCAGTTTCGGGACATGGATGGTGATAAAATCGGATCGCTGGTAGAGTTCGTCGAGGGTCACGGTTTCAAAACCGGCCTTTTCGATCCGCTCCGGATTGACATGGGGATCATACACCAGGACCCTGAACTGCAGGCCGCGGGCGCGATCCGCCACGATGGACCCGATTTTACCGAAGCCGACCACCCCCAGGGTCTTGCCGCATATCTCGCGCCCCTGAAGCTTTTTCTTGTCCCATCGGCCCGCCCGCAGGGAGGCGGTTCCCTGGGGAACGTTGCGGGCCAGGGCCATCATCATGGCAATGGCGTGTTCCGCCGTGGTGATGACGTTGCCGTCCGGCGTATTCATAACCACCACGCCCCGCTTGGTGGCCGCAGGGATATCGACATTGTCCAGGCCAATCCCCGCCCGTCCCACCACTTTGAGACGACGCGCATGCTTAAGAAGGTCTTCGGTGACCTTGGTGGCGCTGCGGATAATGAGTGCGTCGTAATCACCGATGATTTCATTCAGCGCCTCAGGATCCAATCCCGTTTTGACATCCACATCAATCCCCTGCTCCGCTTCCAGCATGCGTATGCCGACTTCCCCGAGATTGTCACTGACCAAGACCTTCATTCGATCCCCCTTATTTTTTTAAGCATTTCAATTAGTTCCAAACAGGACAAAGTTGTGCGCCATATTAGAAAAAAATAACCGGGGTTTCAACAGGTTTTTTATCGAGCAAAACAGGATGGTCAGTGGGTGGCCGGCCGGGCGCATTAAGGTCCGCGGTTCACTATTGCCATGCATGCTGACGGGGCGTATGTTGACGGGGTTTGTTGCCTAACTACACCATTGTCAAAGGAGAATGATCATGACCGCGGAACCGCAAATGCAACCCGTCCTGGGATGGATCGGAACAGGGGTAATGGGGCGCTGGATGTGTCAGCACCTCTTGGATAAAGGCTATCGCATCGTCGTCTCCAGCCGGACCCAGGCCAAAGCCGAGCCATTGGTCACCGCCGGCGCAACCTGGGCGGCCACGCCGGCCGAGGTGGCCCGCCAGGCGGATATCGTCTTCACCATGGTGGGATTCCCCGCCGATGTGAAGGAGGTCTATCTGGGGGATCAGGGGATTCTATCCGGCGGTCGGGAGGGGCTGATCACGGTGGACATGACCACCACCAAACCGAGCCTGGCCCAAGAGATTGCCGCGGCCGCCGACCCCCTGGGCGTCCGCACGGTGGATGCGCCGGTATCCGGCGGCGATGTGGGCGCCCGCAATGCCCAGTTGTCCATCATGGTCGGGGGCGATGCGGACACCGTCCAAACCGTCCTGCCGCTGCTGGAAATCATGGGCCGCCAGATCGTGCACCAGGGACCGGTCGGTTCCGGCCAGCACACCAAAATGTGCAACCAGATCGTCATTGCCGGCACCATGATCGGTGTTTGCGAATCCCTCGTGTACGGCTACCGTGCCGGGCTGGATCTGGAGAAGGTCCTGGAAAGCATCTCGGGCGGCGCGGCCGGCTGCTGGTCCCTGACCAATCTGGCCCCGCGCATCCTGAAACGCAATTTCGATCCGGGCTTTTTCGTGGAGCATTTCATCAAAGACATGGGCATCGCCCTGGAAGAGGCCCGGCGCATGAACCTTTGCCTGCCGGGGCTGGCGCTGGTCCATCAGCTCTACCTGTCGGTGGCGGCCAACGGCGGCGGACGGTCCGGCACCCAGGCCCTGATGCTGGCCCTCGAAAGCATGAGCCAGGTGGAAGTCCGCCCATCGGCGTGACCTACAACCACAACGGGCGGGCCGGTTTGCACCGGTTCCCGCCCGGATATTTTTTCCTGCCGCCAATGGCCTTCAGGGATCGTCCATCGCCCTACCCCGGATATTTCACGCGTTCGAGATGTTCATTGGCAAGGCATCAGGGGCGCCGCTGTACGTCTGCTACCGCAAACCCCTGATAACGCGGCCAATGAGCATCTCGGGCGCGCCCGCAGGGTGAAATTTTATCGATAATTTTGGAAATCGACGCAGGCTGCAAAGTGTCACCTGAAAATCATACCTCGAATAGCTTTGATACCCCTGAATAGTTGCATAAAATTTATAGTGTAGAAAAAATCTCATGAAATGTTCGGGCTACCCTTTGGCCAGATTCGCTTTCTGCGCAGCGACTTTCTCCTTCAGACGTTCGATCAACTGATCCGGGGATTCTTTGGCCAGGATCTCCTTGAACTGGGAGCGGTAATTCTTGACCAGGCTGATCCCTTCGACCTTGACGTCGTAAATGCGCCAGGTGTCCTCTTTTTGAATCATGCTGTAGTCCACCGGGATGCGGTTCCGGGAGGAAACGATGAAGGTCTTGACCACGGCCAGCGGGCGCGATTCGTGCAGGAATTGATCGCCGAATTCGATGGTCTCGTCATTGTATTCGCCCTGAATGCGATCCACATAGATATTGCCCAGAAGATCGGAAAAGACTTCGGCAAAGGCCACTCTTTGGGCGTCGTCGAATTTTTTCCAGTTGCGCGCCAGGGTTCGCTTGGACAATTCCATGAAATCAAACGCCGGTTCGATGATGGCCCAAAATTTTTCCCGCTGCTCGGCCCGCTTCTGGGGGTCGTCCGATTGGTATTGCGGATCCCGCAACAGGGCCAGCGCCTCATCCATCGGCGCCTTGATGACGTCGCTCGGTTCGCCGGCGATTGCCGCCTGGGTGATCGGCAGCATCAGCACGGCGAGTAGTAGGATCAAGCCATATCGTTTCATCATGTTTATCTCCCGTATCGTGGATTTTATTTCACAAGCTGAGGTTAAGGACGTGTTGACCCAGGAATTTGTCTACGGCACGACCGCATCATGATCGGCGCGGATCAGACGCCGCCGAAAACGTATTTACTGATGAGATCCTCCAGGTCCAGGGCCGATTCCGTTTCGATAATGGTGTCACCGGCTTTCAGGATCAGATCCGACCCGCCGGGACTGAGCTTGATATACTTGTCCCCGATCAACCCGGCGGTTTTGACCGAGGCAATCGAATCGTCGGTGATGGCCACGTCACTCTGGATTTTCATCCTCACCCGGGCGATCTGGCGTTCGATATCCAGCGAGATGGCTTCCACCTTGCCGATGGGAACGCCGGCCATTTCGACACTGGCACCGACTTTCAGGCCGGCCACGGATTCGAACTGGGCCTGGACAGAATAGTAATTCTTGCCCAGGAGCTCCATTTTCCCCAATTTCACGGTAAGGTAGCCGACACACAGAATGCCGATGAACACAAAAATGCCAACCGCCGTCTCAATCGACGCTTTTTTCATGAATTCACTCCGCAGGTTAAGCGCGGGAACAGGTGCAATGGAGCGCCCAACACCCCGCAATGCTAACACACACTGAATTGATAAAAAATCTCTTTTCGCTCCAACGCCTGGGCCAGGGTGCGCTCCGGATGACCATTGCCCTGCACCTCCGCAACGCCGGCACTGATGGCCATGCAGGCCTCCTGGCAGGATTGGATACCGGCGATTTCCTGGCCGTTCAGGGTTCGCCCCAATTTGGCGCAGACCATTTTAGCCTGGGACAGATTGGTGAACGGCAGCAGCAGGAGCACCATATTGGGTCCGGCCAGGCTGCAGGTATCGGTAACGCGCAACTGGGCCCGGATACGGTCGGCAAACCGCTGGGCCACCCCCGGGGCATCGGCGTCTTCTTGGCCCAGGATTTCCGCCAGATTTTCAATGGTCAGGACCACCAGGGCAAAGGACACCTTGTGGTGCTGCATCCTTGCCATTTCGGCGTTGAACGTCGATTCCCAGGACCCTTGCCGGACCGGCTCGGGTGAATCCCCGTTGGGGTTCTCGAAGCCCTGAATAAACTCATGCACCACCGGATCCGACAGACATTGCAGATCATTCGGGGTTCCGGTGAAAATGATCCGTCCCTCGTGCAGCATGGCGATCCGCTGGGAAAAGTAGAATACATCCGGTATTTCGTGGCTGATCAAAACAGCTGTAAACCCCAATTTTTGCTGATATTCGGCAATCATGGCGTGAACGCTGTTCTTGCGGACCGGATCCAATCCCGTGGTGGGCTCGTCGAACAGCACGACCTCCGGGTCGGTTACCAGGGCCCGGGCCAGGGCCACCCGTTTTTTCATGCCGCCGGATAACTGGGAGGGGTATTCGTTATCGATGGGCCCCAGGTCCAGTTCGCGCATGCGGGCGTGCACACGGGCTTCGATTTCGTCCGCTTTCATACGGCCCCGCTCCTGGATCGGCAGGGCGATGTTCTCGAAAACCGTCATCGAATCAAAAAGCGCCGAGTCCTGGAACATGTAGCTGAAGCGCCGCCGCAAACGCCGTCGGGCCCGTCCTTTGAGTTGGCCCAGGGGCTGTCCGTCGATAACGATGCGGCCGGCGTCCGGCCGCAGCAGGCCCATGATGTGTTTGAGCAAAACGCTCTTGCCGCCGCCACTCTTGCCGATGATGGTGGTAATCTCGCCCTGGTATATCTCCAGGTCGATGCCCTGCAGCACCGTATGCCCGTTGAAGGCCTTGGTAACGCCGGCAAATTGAATGAATGGTGTCTTCATAAGCTAAAGGAGCAAGGATGTCAGGATATAGTCCGTAACCAGTACCAGCACACTGGCAATCACCACGGCCGAGGTGGTGGAAACACTGACGCCCTTGGCGCCGTATTCCGACCCTTCGTGGGTGTTGAAGCCTTTGAAACAACAGACCGTTACAATAACGACGGCGAACACCAGCGATTTGACAAACCCGCCGGTAACATCGGCCATCTCGACACTCGACTGGATCCGGGCGAAATAGATGCCCGAGTTGATGCCCAAGAGAAGAACGCCCGTCAGGTAACCGCCGATGATGCCCACCACGTCGAAGATGGCCGTGAGCAGGGGCATGCTGATCAGGGCCGCGCCCAACTTGGGGCTTACCAGGAAGCGAAGCGGATCGATGTCCATGGTCTCCAGGGCGTCGATCTGCTCGGAAATGCGCATGATGCCGAGCTCCGCCGCCATGGCCGATCCGGCTCGGCCAATCAGCATGATGGCGGTCAGCACGGGCCCCATCTCCCGGATCAGGGACAGGGCCACCGCGGCCCCCAGCACCCCCTCGGAACCGAATTTGACCAGCGTGTAATAGCCTTGCAAGCCCAGCACCATGCCGGTGAAAACAGCTGTCAGGCATATGATCGAGACCGACTTCATGCCGATGAAATACGTCTGCTGAAGGATTCTGGCCACCGGCAGGGGCCAGGAAAAAATACGCACGAAACTTTGCAGGAAAAACAAGGCATAGCGCCCCATCCGACGCAACCGTGCAATGGCAAACTGCCCGAGTCGGGTGAACGGCATCATAGGATAAGACGAGGTATTCATGCGCTTCCGTCGCTGGATGTCAGTGCTCGTGCCGGGGTTGGTGCGGTTCGTTGCGTCAGGCCGGCAACCGTTTCTGCCGGATAATGTCGCGTGCGTCGTCCACCCGGTTACACGTTGTCTGGTCTGCAGGGGAAATGGCCGTGCAGGGGGTTCACAATCGGGCCCGGATAAAAATTGCCGCAGGATATTAAGCTTGTATTTGAAAGTCAAATATAATATCCGCATGCGGGACCGTCGGGAAAGGCATTCCCCGGCGGTCATCACAGGCGGTTCAAGCCGAATGGCTTTTCAGACAAGACAAATGACATATGCTCAGCATCGAAAATATTCATAAGAGTTATGGCGGCCGGGTTCTCTTCGACGGCGTCAGCTTCACGCTGAATCCGCGGGAGAAAATCGGCCTGGTGGGCCGCAACGGCAACGGCAAGACCACGCTCCTGCGTATCCTGGTGGGGGAGGAAGACGTGGACAGCGGGACGATCACCATCCCGCGCCACTACCGCATCGGCCACGTGCGCCAGCACCTGCGCTTCAGCCAGCCCACCGTGCTGGAAGAGGCCATCACCAGCCTCCCCGCCAACGAGTCCGACCAGCACTGGAAGGCCGAACGCATTCTGGCCGGGCTGGGGTTCGGGCCGGGCGACCTGCCGCAGCCCCCCGACGTGTTCTCGGGGGGATACCAGGTCCGACTCAATCTGGCCAAGGTCCTCATATCGGAACCCGATCTCCTCCTGCTGGACGAGCCCACCAACTACCTGGATATCGCCGCCATCCGCTGGGTGGTCAAATTCCTGCAGGCCTGGCCGCGGGAGCTGCTGCTGATCACCCACGACCGCTCCTTCATGGACCAGGTGGTCACGCACACCGTGGGCCTCCATCGCCTCAAAGCCCGCAAAATCGCCGGCGATACCGGGAAATATTATGACCAGATCGCCCAGGACGAGGAAATCTACGAGAAGACACGCCAGAACGACGAACGCCGGCGCCGGGAAGTCGAGCTGTTCATATCCCGCTTCCGGGCCAAGGCACGCCTGGCCAATCTCGTCCAGTCCCGGATCAAGACCCTCGACAAGATGGAAAAGAAGGACAAGCTGGAAACGCTCCGGAACCTGGAGTTCAGTTTCCGTGAAGCGCCTTTCAAAGGCCGTCACATGATGACGGCGGACGATCTGGCCTTTGGCTACGATGCCAAAGCGCCCCTGTTCGAAGGCTTGGGCTTTACCGTCAACCAGCGGGACCGCATCGCCGTCATCGGCCGCAACGGCCAGGGCAAGACCACGCTTCTCAAAGTGCTGGCGGGGGAGCTTAAGGGCAACCGGGGGCATATCCAGGCCAACCCCAACGTGCGCATGGGCTTTTTCGACCAGACCCACATCAACCGCCTGGTGGGGGAGCGCACCGTGGAAGAGGAAATTCTGTGGGCCGGCGAAGACCTGGACCGGCAGACGGCCCGCAATATCTGCGGCGCCATGATGTTCTCCGGCAACGATGCGCTCAAACCGGTCAAGATCCTGTCCGGCGGGGAGAAAAGCCGGGTCCTGCTGGGCCAGATGCTGGCCCGCCGGCTCAACCTGCTGCTGCTGGACGAACCCACCAACCATCTCGACATGGAATCCTGCGACGCCTTGCTGGCCGCCATCGATGCCTTCGACGGGGCGATCATCATGGTCACCCACAACGAGATGTTTCTCCACGCCGTGGCCCAGCGCCTGGTTGTGTTCCAAAACCGCCAGGCCACCCTCTTCGAGGGCAGCTACCAGCGGTTCCTCGAGCGTTTGGGGTGGCACGATGAATCCGACATCGGCCCGGCCGGCCGTTCGTCCGGAAACGGCCCGGCCCGGCCGCGCCTTTCCAAAAAAGAAGCCCGCCGGGAGCGGTCCGAAATCCTTACCCAGAAAAGCCAGGCCGTCAAACCCCTGGAAAAGCAAATCGCCCGGTCGGAAAAGGTCATCGAAGACGGCGATGTCGCCCTGCAGGCCCTGCACGCCGCCATGCAGGAGGCCACCGCGGCCGGTGACGGGGCGCGCATCGCCGAACTGGGCAAATCCATCCATGCCTGCGAGCAGGACATCGAGCGCGAGTTCGGGCAGCTGGAAGAACTGACGGACAAGGTGGAATTGCTGAGCCGGCGGTTTGACAAACAGCTCCGGCTATTGGACGAGAAACACCGGTCGGCTTAGGCGAACGACATACCGCAAGAAACTCGACAACATATCGCTGTATTCCATCAAACGCCAGCCAACTGGCGGCGCATCCCGAACTATCGATACGCAGGAACGCCCGAAGGATGGGGTGATGTTTCGGGCCCGGACGCTGTCTGAACGAATTAGGGATCGTTGCAACAGCGCCATAGCGTATCAATTTATTTCATCGGAAGCTGGCAACCGTGGGTGGGCCCCCGGTTTCCTGGCCGGCGCTGTTGTTACGAACCCTTAAGCGTGAGTTTGGCCGGGGCCGAAACATCACCCCATCCGTAAAATCAATACCGCTGCCAGGACTTCCCTCAACCTCCTCCGCCGACCCGCCGGGCCAGCACTTTCCAGATCCCGAAAGCGATGAGGGCACTGATGCCCCCCTGCAGGAGATTGGGCACCAGTTCCGCCAGGGCCGCGGCCGCATCGGTCACCCCGAAAAAGGGAATGCTGCGGGCCAGCAGGGGATAGATGAGCGCCTCGAAGATATAGTAGCCCCCCACCAGAATCACCACCCCGACCGCCAGCGCGAGCACGGCCCGCAGCGGGCGGGGCCGGCGTCCGGCCAAGAGGCCGATCAGCAGGCCTTCGATCCCTTTCACCACCGCTGTGGCCAGGATGAACTGCGGAAATCCCACCGCGTCCGCCATGGCAGGACCGATGGCACCCACCAGCCCGCCGACCACCGGGCCGTACAACAGGGCGGCGGCCATGACAAAAGTGTCCCCGAGATTGAAATAGCCCCCGGAGGCGGGAATGGGGATCCGGATGACGGTCGTTCCCAGAAAGGCGAGGGTTGCAAAAGCCGCGGTCACGCCAACGAGAATGAGCTGTTGCATCTGGGTGTTCGATTTCACTTTGGGCTCCTGTGCTTTTGAGGGGTTCGCGGAGGCAGTTCATCGATTTCTTTGGCCCAGAGGGGGATATACCGCAAGGAGGCGCAGATCCCGCTGACGCTGATCTGGACCATGCCGGCCACCAGGCCCTGCGCCCAGGCCCGGAGCGAGCGCCGGGGGGCCGGTCCGGCGGCATGGGCCGGCGTCCGGCGCCACAGGGCTTCCTCACGCATGACTTCCAGCAGGTTGGGTATAACAAAATAGACGATATGATTGAAGACCCGCAGAAACATGAGCAGGTATTTTTCACCCGCGGAGATGCCCCGCCGCCCCTGTAAAAGCCGCTGCTCCAGGCGATCGAAGGGAATGGACGCCACAATGGCCAGGGCCAGGGGGATGACGCCGAGCATGTTCAAGGCCAGTCCGACGTAGTGAGCGCCGTGGACCTGCCCGGCAGCCCCCGGTGCGGTCCCCTTAGCGACCGCCAGCAGCCAGGACACACCGCCACCGGCATAGACGATGGGCACCAGAATCAACGCGGTTATCGCCACGGCATTGGCCAGAAAGGCCCGACCGCAGCAAACCGCCACGCCGCCCAGCACAATGGCGACGATCGCCACCGGCCCCCAGGGCACGCCGGGCAGCAGCTCGGCCCCCTTTGCCAGGGGGTGCCAGCCGGTAAAGACCGGAATGGCCAGCAGCACCAGGGCCAAGAGCCGATGGGATACTTTCACGCGTCACCTCCCGGCCGGTCCTGGATATGGACCTGAAAAAGGCATCCCCCGGCATCCGGCGCCGCCGGGGTTTCTTTCCAGACCCAGCGCACACTGCGGGCCAGGTTCTGCCACCAGGGCTTGTGGGATATCAGGATCACCGGCACCGACCGGGCATGGGCCGCATTCACCACCGCTGTCACGAAAGCCACGGCATCCGATCGGCTCAAGCCCCAATCCGGCTCGTCCAGGATCAGAACGGTCGTCCCCGCCGCCAGCCGGACCGCTGTCAGGAGTATTTTCAGTTCGAGCAGGCTGGGGGGATTCCTGTCTCCCTGCCCCACGCGGGAAGACAGGTTTTGCGTCCTGCCCGCGGCGGACGGCGTCCCCATGGCCGCCAGGATCTCTTCGAAGACCGCCGCCACAGGGCCGGTATTCCCCCGGCTGGTCAACTGCCGCATGGAGCGCATGAGGGTCTGGTTGAACACATCCTGGAAGAGAAGACGCGCCCGCAAAGGCGCACCGGACACGTGCACCGAAGCCTCACCCGTGTAGGGCATGGCCGCGGCCAGTGTTTTGGCCACCAGGCTTTTGCCCTGGCCGTTGTCGCCGCACAGCAGACAGGGTGAATCCAGGGTTTCATCCCGGGGCACCACCCCGGCCCAGACCGGCCGGTCGTGCAGATGGTCCATCAGGGTGCCGAGATCCAGCCGCAGCCCCTTCAGGCGCCAGGCAAAGGTCAGGGGCGCCGGCGCGCCGCCGAAGGGGGCCGGGGCGGTCGAATCCTCGCCTTCCAGGGCAAACAGCTCCAGGGGCGTGCCGCAGTTGCCGTAGTGTTCCGCCAGCATCCGGAAATCGGTCCAGTGATCCAGGGACAGCCAGCTGAAAGGGCTGGCGATGGTCAGGCGGTCGGCATGCCGGGCCGCCAGGTACGCCTTGGCCAGGGCCAGCCGCACGGTTTCACCGCCGGAAAGGGAACGCATGGCCTGGTGCAGCTGCCCGCCCAGCCCGAATTTTTCCGCAACATGGCGGGGGCTTTCCGGCGCCGACGCCTGATGTTGCCGGGCCGCAAGCCAGGCGGCCTGCAACACCTGGTAAGGGGAGCCAAAAGCCAGGCAGTCCCGGGGATTGATGGTGATATAGGCCTCGGCATCCCCCGGCCCCGGGGCTTGGGGGCTCTCGTAAAGCTGCTGAAAATCTTCCCAGAACACCCGTGTTCCGGCGTGGTAACGCGGCACCAGTCCGGCAATGCGCTCCCGGAAGGCCTCTTCGAGCGCTTCATAGGTCGCGAAGTAGCGCGTTGGTATGTCATGTTTCCATTGCAGCAAAGATCTACCCCGAACATGTCATGAAATTTTTTCTACACAAATGAAAATCGCGAACGCGTGAAATAATCGGGCTACCCGCCACGCTTCATCCGCCGGGTTCCGGCGGTCATGGCAGGCTCCCATAACAGGGCCCCGGGAAAAGGACAACGGTTTTATCGGCGGGTTGGGGGAAGCTGTTCCCGGAAGCACACGAACGAACAGCCTCCCGTATGTCCCCCACGCCCCTGTTCAGGGTAAGGGCGGCACGCCTGGTTTGTCCTGCACCCCATGGGAAGGGGCTGTCACCCGGCGTCGGCCAATATCTTTTCCAGCAGCACCTTGGTGATCCGGTACGTCGGCGCCAGTCCTTCCTGGCCCATGGGCCCCGAGGCCAGGGTCTGGCCGCTCTGGAGGGGATTGTCCGAGGCGTAGTAGGCATAGCGGAGCTTGATGTCGGGGGGAATGTTGCCCTTGATGATGGCGGCATTGATGGCGCGCTGGTAGTGCCCGCCCTCCATCTCCAGGCCCACGGCGTTCCAGCCGCGCTGGATGCGGCGCAGCACATCGCGGTTCTGCAGCGAGGTCCCCACCACCGTCAGCATGGGACCCGAATAGATGGGAATATCGTCACCGAAATCCTCCGGCGCCAGATCGTTGGCGACCGTGTAATTGTCGGTGGTGCCTTCGATCACGTGGGCCGTGGCCAGCATGATGTCGCCTTTGTTGCCGGCCAGGATGCCGGCCTTGCCCATGACGGCGATCGAACGGATGTCGAACAACTGCGGCGTTTCATCTTCCCAATGGGGATACAGCAGGTTCTCCATGAGTTCGAAGGCCTGGACGCCAAAAGCGTAGTCCATGACCAGGATTACCGGCTTCTCGGTCTGCTCGCGTAAAGCGGCCACGTCCAACTCCGGGTGCACCGTATCCGGGTCGATGCGCGCCGTGTCGATGATCTGGCAGTCCACGTGGGTTCCGGCGGTGTCCCGCATGAGGTACAGACCGGCCTCGGCACCGACGGCGCAGACATCCGTCCGCTCTTCCAGCAGGCGGCAGACCATGTCCACCACCTCTCCCACTCCGCCCTTGCCCTTGCCGGCACCCAGCGCCGCCGGTCCATAGAGCAGGTTGACCACACTGTGCAAATTGGCGCTGATAATATGGAGGGGGCGCTGGTCCAGCCCCAGCTCGATCAATTTCGCCTTGAGGGTCGCGGCCCAGGGCTTGCCGTATTTGTGGTGACCGATGCTGTTCATGAGCGCCGGGGTGAGATAGACGATCAGGGCGTTCTCGGGCGCGCGCTTCTCTTCGTCGACACGCCGGCCGAGGTGATAGACCAGGGCGAAAAGGCCCGCATTGCTGTTGCTCTCCAGGCGGCCGGTTTCGAGGTATTCGTAGGTCTCGCGTGTTTCCTTGAAAGAACGCCCCAGGATGATGCTCAAATTCCAGAGGGCCTGGTCCAGTTCCGCTCCTGAAGCGGGCGCCCCCCCGCGAACAGTCTTTTCCAGTTCCAGCCATTCCACGGTGGCATGGCCGGTATCGTCCCGCATGCGCTCCTGGATCTTCTGGGCTTCGCTGGTCAAAAAGGTCAGGTGGGTCAGAATATCGTAGATCTCGCTCAGCCCCCGGGTAATGACGAAACACAATTCCGTATCGCTGACCATGTAAGAGGTCCGACGCCGCTTGGGGGGTTCGATCTTTTCGAAATTGGTGCCCTCGAAACCATCCTCTTCCGTCAGGATGACCCGGTTACAGCGCTCGATGCCCCGGGGCAGCCGGTCGATGACATATTCCAGCCCGTTGAGTTCGACCACCCGGGGATCGTTCATGGAGCCGTATATCTCCGGGCTCAATATCCGCAGGCTGTCGGCCAGGGCCTGGCCAATGAGGTCGGTGGGGCGATAATACCCCCGCAGGCCGATGGCATCCACACCGGTTTTGAAACTGCGGATGGCCACCCGGGCCTTCTGGGATCGGGTCAGTTCCGTCATGGCAAACCTCTGCTGGTGGGCGGGTTCATGGGATCTTGGGATAATTTTAGGCCCAAACCGGCGTGGGGTCAAGCTGACGCTGGCGAGATCAAAAGAAACAAGCCGCCGGGAGAATTGGGTTCTCCCGGCGGCTTGTTCGTCAGAATATTAGGTAAGGTGGTGCTTCTCAATATAAGTTGGCCAAAAGGGCCCAGGAACCGAGGCTAAACGGCTAAAAAAGAGAACGTGAGAAATCAGAAAATCGGTTCGCGGTCGATGTGAAGCGTTTCCCTTTCAGCTTGACGCTTTGAGGTTGGCGCATTTCACTAGAATCCTCGGCCCCTTGACCCCCGATAATCTCCCCAACGATCAAGGCGCCGATCATAGACACTACAGCCCCTTCTTCTCAAACACCCTGAACGCCCCCAGGAACAGAACAATCATGGCAACGATCACCACCCAGTGGGACACGCCCATCACCTGGGGCAGGGTCACCTTGCCCACGTTGCCCAGCCCGAGCACGGTGGCCTTCAGGGCCGGATAGATGGCGGCATAGACCGCCCCCCCGGCCAACATGCCCAACAGGCCCCAGGCGGCGTCCAGACGCCCTTCGCCCAGGGCCCCGCCGGCGGTTCCCGGGCAGTAGCCCAAAAGCCCCCAGCCGATGCCGAAAAGGGTCCCGCCCACGATCTGGGCGCCAAAGCCGGTCGCTTTCAGGCTGAGGCTCACGATCCCCATATCTTTGAGGAAATAAATCCCCACCGAAGCCACCATGATGGCGGTGAGCATGAATTTAAAAATGGTCATGTCCATCAAACGCAGGGCCCCCACCTGGCGGTCGTAGCGCAGAACCTCGGCCCGCTGCAGGAGAACGCCGAACAAAATCCCCGATACCAGTCCATAGAGTAAGCTCATCATCGTTCCCCTCCTTTACCGTACAACAGTCTTGCCGTAACCCAACCGCCGCCGAAGAAAAAGGCCAGGGCCACAAATCCGCTCACGGCCAGCTGGGACAGTCCGCTCAGGCCGTGCCCGCTGGGGCACCCCCCGGCCAGGCGCGCGCCGATAATGAGAACGATGCCCCCGGCAAAGGCCGCCAGATTGCGCCACAGGGGCCGATCACCGAATCGGGCCGCCCACATGTCAGGCACCCGTTTGACCTCGAAGGTTCCCGAGGCCAGCGAAGCCCCCAGCCCGCCCAGAGCAATGCCCACCACGAACAGCAACTGCCAGTTGGGCAGGGAGCCCGGGCCGTATTTACCGCCCTTGGTGGTGAAGTATTCATAACGCGAGGTATCGACGCCCACCGTCTGCTCGATGGTCGCCGCCCCCCGGGCAAAGGTGGTCGAGGCACCGAAATACTTGCCGGCGATTGCTACCGACAGGATCATGAGCACCCCGGCGAGGGCGCCGGCCAGATATGGGTTCCAGGCTCGTTTCATAAGATGATCTCCTCTAATTGATTTCGGTTCACGGTAAATTGGAATCAAACGAATGCGGGTTCAAAACGATCATCACGTCATATTGCCCCATAAAGACCTTCGTTGCCGTCAAAGGTTACAGATTTCGGTTGCGTATCCATACCCAATCACCAAGGGAATCCTTGCAAGCGATGGCCTGCCCCTTTAACGAAAGGTGCATGCAAGGCGACCATCATGCCGTTTGCCGTATCCTTTCAGCAAGAGAAAAATCCCTAAAGTCATACCCAAAAAAACCGATACCTCAGTGTTAGGATAGTGTTAGCAATAAATGCGGCAGAAGGAACCTGAACTCTATGCGCCCCTGTTTTCGACCCCATTGGCCCGAACGGATAGACACCCAGTTGGCATACACGCCCCTGAAAATCCTCATAAATAATTTCAGCAGCAGCGTTTGCGCCATGGTGGCCGTCCTGATCATCAGCGGGTTGTCCGGTCCCTGTCGGGCCCAGTCCCATGCCAATGCCGACGGATTGGAATACCTGAAAAATCTCAGCATCGAGGAATTGCTGCAAACCGAAGTGACGTCGGTATCCAAAAAAGCGGAACAGCTTTTCGATACCGCGGCCGCGGTCTTTGTCATCACCCAGGAAGACATCAAGCGCACCGGCGCCCGCAATATCCCCGAAGCACTTCGAATGGTGCCGGGAATCCAAGTGGCGCATATCAACGGTTCCACTTGGGCTATTACCTCCCGGGGTTTCAATGAGTGGTTCAGCAACAAATTGCTGGTGCTCATCGACGGCCGCAGCGTCTACACCCCTCTGTTCAGCGGCGTCTATTGGGATGTCCAGGATACGGTTCTGGAAGACGTCGAACGCATCGAAGTCATCCGGGGCCCCGGAGCGACCCTGTGGGGCGCCAATGCCGTCAACGGCGTGATCAACATCATTACCAAACACACCGAGGACACCCAGGGGGGCTTGCTGGTAGGAGGGTTCGGCACGGTCGAAAAACCCCTGGCGGTGGCTCGCTACGGGGACCGCGTGAGCGACGATATCAGCTACCGGGTCTATGCCAAAGGCGTCAACCGGGACACGTTCAAAACCCCGGACGGCGACGAGGCCAATGACGCCTGGGAGAGCCTCCGCGCCGGATTTCGCACGGATTTGGCCCTGTCCCACCAGGACGACATCACGATTCAGGGAGAAGCGTATCAAGGGTCGGATGATCTGGACCTGCTGCTCTCGGGCTATGTCACCCCCCCGTTTACACGGGAATCCGAGGAGCAGCAGACCTACCACGGCGGTCATCTGCTCACCACCTGGGAGCGCACCCTTGCCGATGAGGCCGAGATCCAGGCCAAAGCCTATTATGATTGGTCCTATCGCGACCAGGTGGTGATCGAAGAACGCCGCCATACGCTGGATGTCGAATTCCAACATCGCTTCAAACCCCACCAGCGCCATGATGTGGTCTGGGGCCTGGGCTATCGCTGGACCACTGACGATACCAAAGGATCCGCCAACCTGTGGATGGACCCCGACAGCCGCAGCGACAACCTGTGGAGCGCCTTTGTCCAGGACGACGTCATGCTCTGGCAGGACAGGCTCTGGCTGACCCTGGGATCCAAGTTCGAACACAACGACTATACCGGCTTTGAAATCCAGCCCAGTGCCCGGCTGCGCTGGAAACCGACAGCCAGGCATATGGTGTGGGGCGCGGTCTCCAGGGCGGTGCGCACGCCCTCGCGCTCGGATCATGATATCCGGTTCAACCTGGCAAGCGCCAATATGCCGCCTTTCGGCGTCGGTGTCCTGCGGGTAACCGGAGACGACCATTTCGATTCGGAAGAGCTCATCGCCTACGAAATGGGCATGCGCTGGCAGCCGGAACAGTGGTTTTCTTTCGATGTGACGGCTTTCTACAACGAATATGACAATCTCAGGGTAACAGACACCGGTATACCCTTCCCTGAAACCGTTCCTTTCCCGCCCCATGTGGTGATCCCCCAAACCATCGCCAACGGTATGGATGGCGAAACCTTCGGGTTTGAAGCCTTGACGACCCTGCAGCCCTTGGACAACTGGAAGCTCAACTTCGGTTATGCCTGGTTCGACTATAATCTCGACGCCAACGGCGACAGTGCCGAAAACGAGGGCGGCCTCAGCCCCAAGCATCAGTTCCAGGTCCGCTCCTATCTGGATTTGCCCTGGGCGCTGAGCCTGGACACGGAGCTTTATTACGTCGACCAGCTCAAATCGGCGGATGTCCCCTCGTATACACGGGTCGATATGCGCCTGGGTTGGGAACCCACACCGAACGTTGCTTTCAGCCTGAGCATCGAGAACCTGCTCGATGAGCGCCATCAGGAATTCCCGACACGGTCCGGTGTCGTCTACTCGGAAGTGCCGCGCATTGTTTACGGTCAGATAACCTTTCGGTTTTAATCGACGTCGGGACATGATGATAATGTTTCACCGTTTCCGCCCATATCATTCACGTCGCAACCGAGCGGTGCATATGACACTCCGCCGGATTGTCTTGTCTTTCATGGCTGCCGTCCTGACCCTGTCTTTGGCCGCAACACTTCAACCGCTGAGGGCCAAGGCCATTGACGAATACCAGTTGAAAGCGGTCTTTCTCTACCGTCTGTCGCTTTTTGTAACGTGGCCCCAGGAGGCGTTCCACAACGCTGACGCCCCCTTTACGATCGGTATCCTGGGGGATGACCCATTCGGTCCGCATCTCGACCGGGTTGTTGCCGACGAGCAGGTCGGCGGCCGGAGCATTAAGATCGAACGTTATCAATCGGAAGGGGAACTCTCAGAGCGCCCCTGCCAAATTCTATTTATCAGTCAGTCCTTCAGTCAACAGTGGTCCCGGATCAAAGCCTTTTTAGGCCGGTTCAACCTGCTCACGGTGAGCGATATGCCCGGGTTCGGCCAAAAGGGCGGCATGGTGTCCATCAACAAACATCGCAACCGCATAAAAATTGAAATCAACCTGGCCGAATCCCGTAAATCGGAATTGATGATCAGCGCCAAACTGCTCAAGGTTGCCCGGCAGGTGCAGACCGACGCTGCGGGGAAAAGGCCATGATGAATCGATTCTATCGCAAACTGTCCATCCGCAATAAGCTGTTGTTCATTGTTCTGGTCATTTGCGGCGTCTTGATCGGCCTGATGGCCACATATTTCATCGGAGACAAATACATCTCCTATCGCCAGGCCATGGTGGAAAACATATCCACCCTGGCAAAGGTCATTGGTATCAACAGCACCGCTGCTCTCGCGTTCGACGACCCCGGTACCGCCGAAGAAATTCTTTCCGCCCTCAGTGCGGAATCGGATATTCTCATGGCACATATTTTCAGTGCCGATGGCCTGGTTTTCCAGTCTTACGAGAAAAAAACGCCCGAGGGTACGCCCGTCGTTGCGGCCGAAGAAGTGCAAACCTGCATCGGCCGCTTTGCAAATCAGCGCGAGGTTGTCGAAATCGGCTACCATCAGCTAGATCTATCCCACCCCATTCTTTTGAACGGCGCAACCATCGGCCATGTGGCCATCAGGGCGGACATGACCCGAATCAACCGCCGGTTGGGCCATTTCGGCTCGTGGACGGTATTCGGCAGCATCCTGCTTTTTTTTGCCGCCCAGGCCGCCTGTGTCCGCCTCCAGCGTGTCATCACCGCTCCCCTCGAGGATGTGCTCAAGACCATGCACCTCGTCTCTTCCAAACGCGATTACAGCCAGCGAGTCGCCTTCCAGTCCGAAGATGAACTGGGCCGTCTGATCGACAGCTTCAACGACATGCTGGCCCAGATCCAGGCACGCGACCGGGCCCTGGAGGAACACAGGGAAAATCTGGAAGAACTGGTGACCCAGCGCACCATGGAGCTTCAAAACTCTAACGATCAGCTGAAAGCGGAAATCAACGAACGGATCCAGATGCAGGAAGAACTGAACCGGGCCCAAAAAATGGAAGCCATCGGCCTGCTGGCGGCCGGGGTGGCCCACGACCTTAACAACATTCTCTCGGGCATCACCAGCTACCCTGAACTCCTGCTGATGCAGATAGCGGAAGACAGCCCGCTATACGAACCCCTGGAGACCATTAAAAATTCGGGCCACCGGGCCGTAGCCATCGTTCAGGACCTGCTTGCGCTGTCCCGTCGCAGCGTTGCCCTGGTCGATGTGGTCGACATCGGCCAGATTGTTTCCGACCATCTCAGGACGCCGGAACTGGAACACATGGTGACCCTTCACCCCCAGGTCAACATCACCACACGATTTGCACCCGACATCATGCCGGTGGCCGGCTCGAAGATTCACCTGCAGAAAACCGTCATGAACCTGGTCAACAATGCCATCGAAGCCATGCCGGATGGCGGCACCATTACGATCACGACGGACAATATCTATATCGATACCCCTGTTAAAGGCTACGAGACCGTTGCGGAGGGCGATTATGTGCGCCTGCGGATCTCCGACACCGGTACCGGAATCGAGCCCGAATGCATCGGCCGCATTTTTGAACCGTTCTATACCAAAAAAGTGCTTGGCCGCAGCGGGACCGGCCTTGGAATGGCCATTGTCTGGGGCACGGTCAAAGATCACAACGGCTACATCGAAGTTAACAGTGCCCTTGGCCAGGGGACTTCTTTTTCGATCTACCTGCCGGTGACAAGGCAAACCGGCAAAATCGAACCCGAGTCTTCTGGAGAGAATTATGTGGGAAAGGGGGAAAGCATCCTAGTCGTGGACGACGCCGCCAACCAGCGCACGATCGCCGCGGCGATTCTCACCCAGTTGGGATATAAGGCCGATACCGTTTCCAGCGGTGAAGCCGCGGTCGAATACCTGAAAACGAACAAAGCCGATTTGATCCTGCTGGACATGGTCATGGATCCCGGTATTGGCGGTTTGGAAACCTATCGGCGCATCATCGAACAGGATCCGGGGCAGCGGGCCATTATCGCCAGCGGCTACTCGGAATCCGACCAGGTCAAACAAGTTCAGGCATTAGGGGCCGGACAGTATATCCGGAAGCCCTACGCCATTAAAAAAATCGCGGCCGCGGTTCGAGAAGAGTTGAATCGATAGGCCCAAACCGCTATTGGCGCTATGCGCTAAAGGCGCTGCTTCAGTCCTTAACGAATAAACACTTGAACCCTCGCCCCTCTGAACCCTTGACCCCTTCTCACTGCAAAAAATTACCCGTCCACTTGATCTTATTGTATTTTTCTGGCATGGTACGCCTCGGCACCTGGAAGATAATTCTCATAACGACAGGAATCGCTCCGCCAATGCCCATATCCTACCTCCTCAAAGATTATCTGCTGCTGTTCAAGGCCGAAGGCGTGGTGACCGTCAGGGACTTCTACAGGACATGGGATGACATCACCGCCGACCCGTCTTTCCAGGTGCCCATCGATACCCTGATCGATCTTCGCAAGGCCCATATCGACGTGCCGGGGCATGAAATCGAGAGGATCGTCTACGACCTGAAACGCAATCGCTTCTTCAACAAAATGGTCTTCGTGGCGGAACGCGGCTCCTTCACCTATGCCATGGGCCGCATGTTCTGCATCAACGCCGAATGCGCCGGATGCAGCTCGGAAATTTTCCTCGACATGGCGAAAGCCCTGGCCTGGATAGGTTGCGGGAGCGATGACGATACCGCCATCCCGCACTCACCGGCCTGATCAACGCAGTCACCGCAATAAGGCGCCCAACCCCACTTGTGGTTATCCAATCCCAACCCAACGTTCATTGCTGTGCCGGCGGCAGCATTTTTGAACCGACCTACTCTTTGAAATGATTGACTAAAAACCCATGTCAATATATATGAGTATTAGTTCATAACGAATTCTGTCCATCTTTGTATCAGGCACCACCAGAATTACCCCCCAAGCCGGCATAATGAAAATTTAAAAAAGCAGGGCGTCACCTTCAGGAGGGTTGCGCGTGGATTGCTTTGGTCAAGATATAGGGCGATTCCCATAGGGGGTTGCTTGATGCTGAAATGATCGATCGATACCCGGTTGATAGAAAGTAGTAGTATCGACAAGTACGCGTCGCAAGAGCTATAGTTCGTTGGCTTGATCAATCTGTTAATTGCAGCGTGTTGTTGCGTAATAAGTTCCTTGGCAACTCAGTTTACCCACATTCAAACACAAGGGAATGTATATGAAAAAATTTGTTATAATACTCATTTCTTTATTTTTATTCGGATGTGTATCATCGCAACAGCCTGAAAAGTTTAATGTCGAGCCCACGTTTTGCTATGACGGTGAATGCTTCAGTATTGAACAAAAAAATAATTTATTGTTGTTCAACACAAGCATGCCGGAAGGAGAGTATAAAATTGAGCAGGTACTAACAACTATTTCACCCGAGAAGGAAGAAACAGAAAATAATATAATATCTATGAAAGTTCATGATGATATAGTAACTTTTGAAATAAAGAATTTATTGGTTCAGTATAACCAAAAAAACCAAAAGATAATTCATATTGTTGACAAGTCAGGTGTTCTTACGCCCAGCCAAACTAACTCCTTAAAAGGACTTTTCAAGAAATCTTTAGGGCTCTACCTTTCCCCCTATGCCTCATCCGGTGAAATAATTCCATCAAAATATAATCTCTACTTTGGTAAGGCGAATATGGAAATAGATGCGTACTGCTATGTCCACGGGGAAACCTATTATAAAGATCGAAAATACCCACTGGTGGAAATCAAAGGCGAAGGAAAACTAAGGGTAAATGGCTCCTCAATACCTGTGATTTATAATGGATATTTTATAAAAGAACCTACAATGAATATATATGTAAAAACTGTTTTTGATATGACGATAAAAATTGACAACACATCACAGAGAATGCGCATTATTGAAATGCAGAAAATGGTACAATAATTTTTTAATACCTTTATACCGAAGTCAAACCAAATTCTTCAGACTGCAGCCAAAGACGGCATCGCTTTTAGCAAAATATGTATTTAGTCGCCACAATTTTTATTAATCTATTGGTTGTAAGATTTCATCTGCACCTGATCTCAACGTTAGCGTCAATCTTCATAAGATATCGCAAGATTTAACGCTGAAATGATAAAAGTATGACAGAGTCAGGATTGGAAATAATCTTCTATATTATAATCGGCATTGTTGCTTTGTATATTTATTTTTTTCCGACTGTCATCGCATCGGGCAGAAATTCTGCTGCGACATTTTTGATATTTTTGGTAAATCTTTTTGGAGGTTGGACAATAGCCTTGTGGATTTTTGTTTTAATTTGGGCGTTTTGTGAAAGAAAGAAATAATAGTTTGATTTTCTATACATAAAGGGAACATTCGTAAAGAACGTGCTTTACGCTTTAACTTGATAGACAATGCGGATAGATCATTCGTGACGTGCTTAAATAATAAAACAAGGACTGCTCCCATGCGCCAAACATTCCTCTGTGCTTTTGCCCTCTTTCTGATGATAGGTTGCGCTCAAACAGAAAAACATGAAATTGTACTTACCGATGATATTCAAAATCAAATTCTTTCACAGCAATTCAAGAAAAAAGGGGCTTATCTGTATTGCGATCAACCATCGTATTTAAAATGTCTAAATATTGACAGGGATCAATGCCTCAAAGAGTTGAAACCCTTTACAAAAGAATGCTTCGAATACGCATCTGCATCCGTCAGTGGCAACATAGCAGGAAACAATGAAAAATTTGGCAAATTATTTGGTTTTTGCATGTTTACTAGACATCTCATGTTCCGAGGTGAGGAAAATATTCAAGAAATAGGAACGTGTTTGCAAAATAATCCCTTTGATGAAAAACAGATCCAAAAATCATTGACACCAACAAACTACGAGTTGATCATGACAATATCAAAGGATGAATACGACATAGAGACGTTGCGTAACAATACGTATAAGTAATCCTCAGACCAACGTGCGTCATGTTGGACGCCCTTAAATAATTCAACAACTTCCATTAAAGGCAGTTAGGTGGACGCTGTTGAATAAGAGTACAAACCAAAACTCTTTGTGTAGTTTGTCAACAATGTCCCTTAATAGCCCCCCGTCCCTTAATAGTCCCCGATGTGAGCCGCCAAGGAGAGTCACTATGGCCAAGAAGGATATTCTGATCTTTGTCAAAACATATCCCGAGATTAGCCGGAAATACACCGAAACCGTTTGCACAGCCGGCATTTTGGCCGAGTCACGATCGTTGGTAAGACTTTATCCCATCCGGTTTCGATACCTTGAAGGAAACCAGCAGTTTAGAAAATACCAATGGATACGAGCCGCCATTCATAAATCAACGGCGGACTCTCGACCCGAAAGTTATACGATCGATCCGGACTCTATTGAACTGGGCGAAGTTATTGAGCCAAGCAAAGATTGGAGAAGACGATGTGTTTGGATCCTTCAAAAACACAATGTCTATCCATCGGTTAAGGCACTTCGTGATGCCCAGGCCGACAAGAAGACATCCCTGGGGTTGGTCAAACCTAAAATGCTCAAGCGAGTTTTAATAGAACCCCGAAAAGAGTATGAAGTGGCCGAGGCGACCGCTAAGAAGGATAGTATAATAAGCCAGATCGACATGTTTGAGGAAAAAAAAGATCTTTACATCCTACCCATCCGAATATCGATCGAATTTTTCTGTAGGGACCCCGCTTGCGGAGGCCACAAGATGAGCATCCTCGATTGGGAGTTTGGTCAGCTATACAGGCGGCTAAGGTATGACCGTGATTTTGAGACGAAAATCAAGGATAAGATCCGCAAGGACATTTTTGGCGAGAATCGTGACACTTACATTATTTTGGGGAATATGGCTAATCACCAACAAGTGTTTTGTGTTTTGGGCTTTTTTTATCCGCCAAGACATGCAACCCAGCAGAGAGCGCTTTTTGCTTAGATGGGAATGATGTGGTTGACCTTTAAGCCATTACCGTCGATTTTTTTGATTTCTTCGGCGACCACCTTACGGTGGCATTTTTGGGGATCCCGCTCAAAGCAAAGCAATGTAACGTTCTGGCCTGAATGGATTAGGTTGAGGATCGCTTTAAGGTCGTTCTGCTTATCGGCGATGCTATCCCGGTATCGCAGAAAGAAGCGCTGGTAATCACCTGAACGATAAAGTTCCTCGCGGATGTTTTTGGGAGCACCGAGCACCTGAAAATTAAGATAGCTAATCTTGCGTTTCTTGAGCATTTCACCCAACGCCGTCTTTGAGAAGCCCTTTTTGCGGCTGACCGGTAGCTTTCGTACGTCTGCGACCAAATCCACACCATGGTGGGATAGGTGCGCCATAAATTGCCGTTCGTCGAGCCCTTCATAACCGATGGTGAATAGTGTCATGGTCGTGTCCTTAGTATTTAGGGTACAATACCATTTTTAGCCGTGGTGTGCAATTGGGTCGATGGCGTGCCTTTTTTCCATGGGAAGCATATAGGCATATAGTAGGCATATTGGATCGCATCATAATTATTCATTATTGGCAGACTATTCAACAGTCAGCGCAGATATATCAACAGCAAAACAGCGACAGCACCGGTATCGCCGATTAAACATGTCCGTTATTGCTCCTGTCCCTAAAGTCGCGCTCCTTATACCCAACCCGTTACAGAACAATGAATAAAACTTCGACCGGCAACCATGTTTGCATATTGAGCACAGGCAAATTATTCGAGCATGATATGGCCGCAAATGCTTTAAAGGAAAACGATATTCCCTTCTACAAACAGATGGAAACCTCCAGTGGCCTTAGGATCGCCATGCCCTTCCAACCGGCAATGGGGCCGGGGACCTATTACAATATTCTGGTCTCGCCTGAATTTGCCGAGGAGGCCAAAACTATTCTTGCCGATTTGCCGATCGATGTGACGGTCGATCCGGACATTTGGCATTTCGGCGCCAATGAAATCCTCAAGAGAAGGTGGAAAATTTTTATCTGGCTATTTCTGGCGTTCTCTGTCATGGCGTTCGCCGCAGGTCTAATCAAACGAATAATCGGATAACCTGCCGCCACACAATGAACTGTTTGGGCCGTGCAGCTTGAAAACCGCGGCGGCCATTAATTCCGCCCAAACGAATCGCGTCATTTCAATTGCCCCCCATTTTTGTACCGATCCTGTCGCCCCCGGTCAAGTTATTGGCAATTGACAGTTTTTCCTTCCCTGGCTTATATAAAATGAAAGTCGAGAAACTTGGGGTGCCAGCGCAGCCCGTTGGCATTGCATCGTCCGCCCCGAAACCTTTACCGTTCGGGGGACGAGGCCATCCCGCCCTGCGGCGCTCACCGCGCCCGATGCCCAGGTCGGCTTCATATCGTTGAATTCCTTGTCGAAAACGCCTTCTGCCGATGCGGTCGGGACATGTCCGCGCGGTGGGATATTAAGCAGCCAGTATGAAGGGGGGACATCATAATGACGAAGTGGGTCTATCTGTTCAGCGAAGTCGAAGAAGCGCAAGCCAACGCCGGGGGTGACTGGGAGGGCGTACGCGGCCTTTTGGGAGGCAAGGGCGCCAACCTGGCCGAAATGGCCCGGATCGGGATTCCCGTGCCGCCGGGTTTCACCGTCACCACCGAAGCCTGCAACACCTATCTGGAAGCCGGCAACCTGCTGCCGGAAGGGTTGTGGGAGCAACTGCTGGCGGCCCTGAAAGCCGTGGAGCAGGCCAGCGGCAAGGTTTTCGGAGACGCTGACCGTCCCCTGCTGGTCTCCTGCCGCAGCGGCGCCAAATTTTCCATGCCCGGCATGATGGACACGGTCCTGAACATCGGGCTCAATGACAAAACGGTCCAGGGCATGATCGACCTGACCGGCGACGAGCGCTTCGTCTACGATGCCTACCGCCGCCTGATCCAGATGTTCGGCAGCGTGGTCATGGAAATTGCGGACGACTTTTTCGAGGAAGTCCTGGAGCATGCCCGCCGCAAGGACCAGGTGGAAAACGATGCCCAGCTGCCGCCGGAAACCCTGCGCAGCATCGTATCCGACTTCAAGGCCATCTTCTACCGCCATGCCAAAATGAACTTTCCCCAGGACCCCTACAAGCAGCTGCGCCTGGCCACCGAAGCGGTGTTCAAGAGCTGGAACGGCAAGCGGGCCATCGACTACCGCAACGCCGCCGGCATTGCCCACGATCTCGGCACCGCGGTGAGCATCGTGACCATGGTCTTCGGCAACATGGGCGATACGAGCGCCACCGGTGTGGCCATGACCCGCAACGGGTCCACCGGCGAGAAAATGATCGAGGGGGACTACCTGACCAACGCCCAGGGCGAAGACGTGGTGGCCGGCATCCGCATGACGCGCGATATTTCCCAGCTGCAGGAGGAAATGCCCGAAGCCTACCAGGAACTCATCGATATCGCCAAGCGCCTCGAAAACCATTACCGTGAAATGCAGGACATGGAATTCACCATCGAAAACGGCCATCTGTGGATGCTCCAGACCCGCGACGGCAAACGCACCGCCCAGGCGGCCGTGCGCATCGCCGTGGAAATGGCCGAGGAAAACCTGATCAACAGGGAAGAGGCTGTTCTGCGGGTCTCGCCGGATCAGGTGGACTTTTTCCTGCACCCCCAGTTCAGCCTGGAATCCGCCCAGGCCGCCCGCGAGATGGAGCAGATGCTGGCCACCGGCCTCAATGTCTCCCCCGGGGCCGCCGTGGGTGTCGTGGCCCTGGAGGCCGACCTGGCCGAGGCCTGGGCCAAAAACGAGGGCCGGTCCGTGATCATGGTGCGGCCGGAGACCAAACCGGACGATGTGCACGGCATGCTGGCCGCCAAAGGCATTCTGACCAGCCGGGGCGGGCGCACCAGCCATGCCGCCCTGGTGGCCCGCCAGTTCGGCAAGCCGGCCGTGGTCGGGGTATCCGAGCTCAAGATCGACATGGGCAAGCGCCAGATGACCATCGGCTCGGAGGTGATCCAGGAGGGCGACTGGATTTCCATCGACGGCACCATCGGTGAAATCTACAAGGGCCAGCTGACCACCACCGCCCCGGACATCAAGGACCCCTGGCTGATCAAGCTGCTCGGCTGGGCCGACGCCTACCGCCACCTGGGGGTCTGGACCAATGCCGACTATCCGGACGATGCCCGCCGGGCACGGGAATACGGCGCCCAGGGGATCGGCCTCTGCCGGACGGAACACATGTTCTTCGAAACCCACCGGCTGCCCCATATCCAGAAAATGATCATGACCGACCTGCCCATCGAGCGGCGCGAGGCCCTGGATGCCCTGCTGCCGTTCCAGCGGGATGATTTTGCCGGCCTGTTCCGGGCCATGGACGGCCTGCCGGTGATCATCCGCCTGATCGATCCGCCCCTGCATGAATTCCTGCCCAACCACATCGCGCTTTTGACGGAGCTGTCCGACCTGAAAATCCGCCTGCAGCATGCCGCCGACCTGGAGGCCATCGACGCCCTGCTCGAGCAGTACCGCAAAAAAGAGCGCATCCTCAAACGCGTGGAAAGCCTGCGGGAGGAAAACCCCATGCTGGGTCTGCGCGGCGTGCGCCTGGGCATGATCGTGCCCGAGCTGACCACCATGCAGGTTCGGGCCATTTTCGAGGCGGCCTGCCTGGTGTCCCGTGAAGGCGTGGACGTGCATCCCGAAATCATGATCCCGCTGACCAGCCACGTGAACGAATTGAAATACCAGCGCAGCATTCTGGAGGAAGAAGCCCACCGGGTCATGGAGGAGCAGTTGATGGATGTGGCCTACAAGTTCGGCACCATGATCGAAATCCCCCGGGCCGCCCTGACCGCCGACCAGATCGCGGAATACGCCGAGTTCGTCTCCTTCGGCACCAACGACCTGACCCAGACCACTTTCGGCGTCTCCCGGGACGATGCCGAGACCGGCTTCCTGGTGGACTACATGGAAAACAAGATCCTGCCGAACAACCCCTTTGCCACCATCGACCGGGAAGGGGTCGGGGAGCTGATGGACATCGCCGTCAAGAAGGGCCGCTCCGTCAACCCGGACCTGGAGTGCGGCATCTGCGGCGAACACGGCGGCGATCCCGAATCCATCATGCACTGCCACAAGTTGGGGCTCAATTACGTGTCCTGCTCGCCCTTCCGGGTGCCGGTGGCCCGCCTGGCCGCCGCCCATGCCGCATTGAAGGACATAGGATAAACGATAGCAACACACTGTATCGAATAGATTTCATCCGGAATCATTTGGGAGTAGGGTTGGGTTGTATCCCATTGTCCCGTGCCGAGCATTGACGTAACGGACGGGAAAAAGCGTGCGGACTGTTTGAGCCCGCCGTAGCCAAAGCGAAGGCGGGGGAGTTTCCGCACGCTCCGGCCGTTACGTCAACGCGCAGGGAAACCCCGCAGGGGTCTCGGGACACGGGCGTGTTCTTTTGGTTACTTTTCTTCCACGGGGAAGAAAAGTAACACCCTGAAGTAGTAAAATCTTTCCGGGCCAACTTTCATAGGTGGACGGTTTGGATCGATTCCAATCTTAGCTTTCCCATTCGCAACTACGCACGGACCGAACTTGACACCTCAAATGCAAATCACTAATAATTTTAGCATATCATCGGCTCAATGAGGGATAAGCGTCATGCGGGTGCACCACCGGATACGGATAGGGGGTTATACCCTGCTGTTCCTGCTGGTTGTGATTTCGACGGCCGGAGCAGCCTCTCTAGAGGATCGTCTGGCCACGGCCCGCCTGGAGCTGGAAATCGGCCTGGCCACTGAGGCACGCATCCTGACCGAACTCAACCAGTACCGGGCCGGCACCGACGCCTCGCCCGAACGCATCCAGTTGTATGAAACCTACCTGGACCGCGTGCGTCAGCTCACGGACGAAAAACGCAAAATCGTCCGGGCCCTCGAACAGGCCCAAAAACGGTCCGCGGCCGCCGGCCGCGCCGGAGACGGGAGCGCCCCCCTGCCCCCACCCGCCCTCGATGTGCCCGAGGACCGGGAACTCGACCAGCTGCGGGCCCTCCAGCGGGAACTGGATCAATCCATCGCGGCTTTTGACGACATGCTGCTCACCGAAAGCGAACTGGCCCGGGTGGAGTCCGAGTTGAAGATGAAACAGCTGGCCCAGGAAGCTGCCGAGGCGGCCCGCGGCCTGGCGGAGGGCGACGGTGGCGGGGGTGAGGGCTCCGAAGACAGCGAGAGCGGCATGGAAAGCGGTACGTCGTCGTCCGGAGGCGGCACGGAGACCGGTGAAGACGCCGAGCAGGGCGGCATGGAAGGTTTGGAGGGCGACGCCGGTGATGCCGACCCGGAAGGCGGCGCCAAGGAGACCGGCGGCGGCCGGGATCCCTCCAAGCGCCCGGCCAAGTCCTCCCAGGGCCAGGGAACCGAAAAATCGGCCGGTCAGGCGGATCAGGCCGCCGACACCCAGGATGACGACATCGTGGCCCGGCAGCTGCGCGAGGCCGCCGAGAAGGAAACCGATCCCGTACTGAAAGAACGGCTTTGGAAAGAATACCGCGACTACAAAAAGAGCCTCTGAAACCGTTCGGATGCCCGCCCATGCGGTGCGGCGGCCACCGGGCCGGCCGCAGGCGCTGGTGGACCAGCGTTGTCATGCTGGCCGTCTACAGCCTTTCGTTGCTGACCGCCGGCTGTGCCTCCTACAACGCCCGTGAAATCACCCCCGCCGAAATTCAGATCGCCCAGTACGAAATCCCGGAAGCGGAGCTGCTCGACGTGGGGGTCGTGGTGTTCAGCAGCCCGGAGCTGACCGAGGAAGAAGCCGAGGAAATGGGCACCCACAACCGGGTCCGCCAATCCGAGGGCCATTTCATCCCCTGTCACGTCCGCAACACCCTGCAGCAAAGCGCCCACTGGGGTGCGGTGCGGGTCCTGCCCGAAGCGGGCGAGGCCCATGACGTGGTGGTCAACGGCGAAATCCTGGAATCCAACGGCCAAACCCTGGTGGTGCGGGTGACGGTGACGGACGCCACGGGAAGGCAGTGGTTCGAGGAGGTCTACGAAGCCGAGGCCACGGGCGAGAACTACCGGGACAATATCCCCTGGCAGAAAGACGCCTTTCAGGATCTCTACAACACCATCGCCAACGAGATGGCCGCCTATCGGGAAATGCTGACCCCGGAAGAGATCCGTGCCATTCGCCGGGTCTCCCAGCTCAAATTCGCCCGGAACTTCTCCCCCGATGCCTATGGCGACTACCTGGAAGAAGACGAAGACGGCCAACTGCAGCCCAAACGCCTGCCGGCCGACAACGACCCCATGATGCTGCGGCTCATGACCATCCGCGAGCGGGAGTACATGTTCATCGACACCCTCAATCAGTATTACGACGGGTTTTATGCCAGCATGTGGCCCGCCTACGAGAACTGGCGCAAGCTGGACCTCACCGAACGCCTGGCCCGGGAGGAAGTGGAGCGCTCCGCCTGGGTCCGCAAGGTGGGCGGGGTGCTGCTGGTGGCCGCGGCCATCGCCCTGGAGGTTTACGGCGGCAGCAGCGGTTCCAATATCCTGGAAGGGTTGCTGCTGCTGTCCGGCGGGCAGGTGTTCATGAGCGGCCTCAACATCTCCAAACAGGCCGAAATGCACGCGGCAGCCATCCAGGAACTCAGCGAATCCTTCGGCGCCGACATGGAGCCGATCTTTCTCGACATCCAGGGCCAGACCCATGAGCTGTCCGGCACCGCCCAGGAGCAATACCGCCAGTGGCGGCGGCTGCTCAAGGAAATCTACCTGCGGGAAACCGGCATCGTGCCGCCGGATGCGGTGCCCGAAGACACCGGTGAGGCGCCGCAGGCCTAGCGAGGGGTCGAGTGAAATGCTTTGGTAAAAAAAAGCGCTAAGCTGAAAGCGTCAAGCTGAAAGCGGGGGTGAGTTTCCGCTCGTTCCGGCCGCATCAACCAAGCGATGCAGCAAGTATCATGCTGCCAGGCAAAATAAAATTGGTTCGTTTTCTTGACGGCACCGTAAAAAACCGCGATTTCCGTTTTGACGTCATTCCGGCGGGAGCCGGAATCTATTGATATCAAAAAGTTAGAGATTTCGGATCAAAGCCTGTCCCGGACGCCGATCCGGGATCCGGAATGACACAGAAAAAGCTATTAAAGAAGCGATCACACTTGAATCCTTGGATTCTCGAACCCTCTTACCCTGCCATAAAAGGATATCCGCAACCGCGATGACCGCCAACGCACCCTTACAGGCCCGGCCGGGGCAGGTGCTGCTCAACCGGTTCCACCTCGCCCGCCCCCTGGGACAGGGCGGCATGGGGGAAGTCTGGCAGGCCCGGGACCAGGACCTGGATCTCGACATCGCCATCAAGCTGCTGCATCCGGAGCTGGCCGCATCCCCGGCCCAGGTGGAATTCCTCAAAAACGAATGCCGCCTGGCCCGCAGCCTCAACCATCCCCATATCGTTCAAGTATTCGATTTCCACCACGAGGGGGAAACGGTGTTTATCTCCATGGCATGGGTGGATGGGCCCAGCTTCGACCGCTGGCGCCGGCAGGCGGAACGCCCCTGGCCCGATCGCCTGGCCCCCCTGGCCCCCATCGCCCGGGCGCTGGGTCACGTGCACGGGCAGAACCTGGTCCACCGGGACATCAAATCCGGCAACATCCTGATCGACCGAACGGGCCGGCCTCATCTCACCGATTTCGGCATCGCCGGGGTCTACCAGGTCCATGCGGACCGCACCCGGCGCCACTCGGGGGGTTCCGTGGACGTAATGAGTCCCCAGCAGCGCCAGGGGCTGCCGCCCCACCCCGCCGATGACATCTACAGCTTCGGCCTGCTGCTGGTGGAAACCCTGGCCCCGGAAGATCGGCTGCCCTCCCATCCGCCAACGGATGAAGAGGTTCGCCGGCGACTCGCGCCAACCGCCGGCCTGTCCACCGACCTGATCGACATCACCGCGCGCATGCTGGCCCACCGGCGGGAAGAGCGTCCGGCATCCATGGCATCGGTGGCCGCCGTCATGGAACAGGCCCTGGCCGGGTCCTCCGGACAAACCATGCCCCCCGGGGAAACGCCCGCCCCCCCTGTCGACACTCCGGTGAAGCCTTCCGGGGAGGTGATCACGCCCCAACCTTTTGCCACACCGGAAGCCCGGGAGCCCGCCGAGGAGCAAACCCGTTCATGGCGGGTCCCCGTTTTCATCGCGCTGGCCGCCCTTCTGCTCGTGGCGGGCGGCCTGGGGATTCTGCAATACCTGGCCCGGAACCCCCTGGTACCAAAACCGGCGCCAACGGCTCAGCCCGCCCCGGCCCCCGCACCCCAGGTTCCGGCCCGGGCGACAGAACCGCCCCCCGCCCCCCAAACCGCCGCCGATGAAGACCGGGCGGAAGCCGCGCTGGCCGACTGGCGCCGGGCCCGGAGCGATCTGGAAGCCATCGGCGGTCCGGATTGGGCGCCGGAGGAAGTGGCCGCTGTCGACCGGGTGGCCAAGGCCGGTGACGAGGCCTTCCTGGCATCCGAATTTACCGGCGCGGCGCTGCACTATGCCGCGGCCGCCCAGGACGCCCGCAACCTGGCATCCCGCGCCCCGGAGGTCCTGGCACGGCTTATTACGGAAGCCCAGGATGCTTTGGCCCGGGGCGACGGCCGCCTGGCCGGCGAACGGTTTGCCCTGGCCCTTAAAATCGATCCCCAAAACCCCACGGCGCTTAAAGGACAAAACCGCGCCCAAAAAGTGGCGGAGGTCGTCGCCCTTATGGAAAACGGCGAAGCGCACGAGTCTGCCGGCAGCCTGGCCCTGGCCCTGGCGGATTACGAAGCCGCGCTCGCCTTGGATCCGGACTGGGCACCGGCCCGGGAAGCCGTGCCCCGCGTGCGCCGCCAGATGGCCGCGGACCAATTCGGCCGGCACATGTCCGCCGGGCTGGCGGCGTTTCATCACAAGGCCTATGCCGAAGCCCGCCGGGAAATCAACAAGGCCCTGGCCTTTAAACCCGGCGCGCCCGAAGCCCTGGATGCCCTCCGCCAGATCGATGCCGCCGCCCGGGACGACCGGGTAGCCCGTTTGAGGCGTCAGGCCCAGGGGGCGGAAACCGAAGAAAACTGGCACCAGGCCCTGCAGCATTACCGGACCGCCCTGGCCATCGACACGGCCCTGCAGTTCGCCGTCCGGGGGGCCGCCCGGGCCGAAGAACGCCTGCGGCTGGAAAAACGGGTCGCCTACTATGTGGACCATCCCGGCGATCTGGCCCAGGCCGCCTACCTTGAGCAGGCCGTCCAACTGGTGGCGGAACTGCGCCGGCTAACGCCCCAGGGACCGCGCCTGCAATCCCAGATTGCAACCCTGGACCGGATGGTGCAGAATGCCCAACAGATTGTCACCGTCAACCTGACCTCGGATGAGCAGACCGAGGTCACTATCTATCGCATCGGACGGCTGGGCCGGTTCCTTACGGAAACCGTGGAACTGCGCCCCGGTACTTACACGGTGACCGGTTCGCGGGACGGCTACAAAGACGTCCGCCAAACCATCCGAATCCGCCCCGGACAGGGGCCTGTTCAGGTCGTCATCCAATGCACGGAAAAGATTTAAAACCACCGGCCGTCTCTCCCCCCGCCGGGGAGACCGCCCGCCATACCACGCCGCCGGACACCACGGCGCCCGAAACCATTGCCCCCTTTCCCTTCGAACCGTCCCAACCGGCAACGCCCGCCGGTCCGCCTCCCCGGCGCCGCATGGCCTTTGGCATTGTGACGGCGCTGGTCCTGTTCGCCCTGATCTACGGAGTGTGGTTCGTGTTCACGGCCCGGCAGCTGCACCTTGATATCCAGCCGCCCCCCGACCGGATCGACATCCAGGGGGCCCTGGTGACCCCGCGGTTCGAGGGCTACTACCTGCTGCGCCCCGGCACTTATCATGTGACTGCCGTCAAGGAAGGCTACGTGCCCCTTGCAACCGACATCACCGTGGCGGACGAAGACCGCCAGACCCTCAGCCTGGAAATGACCAAACTCCCGGGGCGCCTGGACCTGGCCGCCCACGTGGCGGACCGGCCGGAAACCACCATTTCAGAGGCCCGCCTCCTGATCGACGGCCGGGCCGTGGGCCAAACCCCGCTAAAGGACCTGGAAGTGGCGGCCGGGGACCACCCGCTCCGCATCGAAGCCGATCTCTACCGCCCCCTGGAAACCATCATCACGGTGGAAGGGATGGGGCGCCGCCAGGTGATGGCCTTCGGGCTGGTCCCCGATTATGCCAACGTCACGGTGGATTCGACCCCCCCGCAGGCGGAAATCCGGGTGGACGATACGCCCCGGGGGACGACCCCCGCCACCCTGCCCATGGCCGCCGGCACCCGCCGGCTGGAACTGCGGCTGGCCGGCTACAAGCCGTGGATCCAAACCGTTCCGGTTGTGGCCGGCCCCCCGGTCACCCTGGATACCGCCGTACTGGCCCCCCTGGACGGCCGCCTGGCCATAACCTCCCGTCCTGCCGGCGCCAATGTCATGGTGGACAACCGGTTCCGGGGGCAGACCCCCCTGGAAGTGGAACTGCCGCCGGACCAGCCCCTGGTGGTCCAGCTATCCAAATCCGGCTATGCGCCCGCCCGCCGGGAAGTGACCCTGACCTCCGGGGAGCAGACGGCCATGGAGGTGACGCTGGCCGCCCGCATGGGGGTCGTTCACCTGCGGGGGGCGTCTAAGGATGCCGTCCTCTATGTCGACGGCCGCGCCCGGGGTCCTGTTCCGGAGAAACTGACCCTGCTGGCCGTTCCCCACCGAATCGAGATCCGGCAAAAGGGCCACACCCCTTTCACCCGGCGCATCACCCCCCGGCCGGGATTCCCCATCGAGCTCCAGGTGGGCCTCAAACGCACCAATGCCACCGAAGTCCCCGGTGTGGTCCGGGCCCCCAACGGCTATCGCCTGAAGCGGATCGCGCCGGGCCGGTTCGAAATGGGCGCCTCCCGCCGGGAGCAGGGCCGCCGCGCCAATGAAACCCTGCGGGTGATCCGCCTGACCCGGCCCATCTACATGGGCCTCCGGGAAGTGACCAATGCGGAATTCCGGGCTTTCGCGCCCGCACACGACTCCGGCACCTTCAAGGGCGTGGACCTCAATCAGGATGACCGGCCGGTGGTTCAGGTCACCTGGGAGCAGGCCGCCGGCTTCTGCAACTGGCTCAGCCGGAAGGAAAACCTGCCGCCGGTCTATGCCGAAATCAACGGCCGCCTGCGGTCCACCAATCCCGTCAGCAACGGCTATCGCCTGCCCACCGAGGCCGAGTGGGAATTTTGCGCCCGCTACGGCCCCACGGCCAAATCCTGGAAATATCCCTGGGGCGAGAGCTATCCCCCGCCGGCCAAAACGGTCAATATCGCCGATGCCAGTGCCACCAACATCCTGACCCTGGTCCTGGACAAATACGACGATACCCATCCCGCGGCCGCTCCGGTGGGATCTTTCCCCGCCAACCCGGAAGGCCTCTTCGACCTGGCGGGCAATGTGGCCGAATGGTGCCATGACTATTACAGCATCTACCCCTTCCGCCCCGGCACCGTGGACACCGACCCCACCGGCCCGGGCGAGGGCCAGCACCACGTTATCAAGGGCAGCAGCTGGAAGCATGCCTCCATCCGCAACCTGCGGGCTGCCTACCGGGACTACCAGGACGAACCCCGCGCGGATCTGGGCTTCCGGGTCTGCCGCTATGCGGGCCCGTCGGAGAAGACGCCATGACAACGAAGCAGCACAGGATGCTTATCGGCCTTATCCCTGCCGGCTTGCTGGCGATAGGTCTCCTTGGTGGAACGGCCGCAGACCTGCGGGCCCAATCGCCGACAACGCCGACGCAGGAAAGCACGCCGGCCAAGGAAGCCGCGCCCGATGCAACACCCCAGGAGACGCCCGACGAAAAAAAAGCCCAACCGGCCCCGGACCGCAGCCGGTCCTACCGCCGCGACAAGGACCCGCTCAAGGACTTTGTCCCCTCGGAAGAAATCCGGGTGGACAAGGCGGTGGATTTTCCGGCGGATATATGAGGGGGGATAAAAGTCAGGAGTCAGGAGTCAGGAGTCAGGAGTCAGGAGTCAGGAGTCAGGAATTAAAATCTATAAACACTGCAACCCGTCAACAAGTAATCGGTAAAATGGCTAAGGTTTCGAAAAATGTTCAAGATCAAGGCTTGCAGATCCTGAGGCGCGAGGCGTACTTGAGTACGCCGCAGCAACGAAGGATCTGCGTAACGCCGACATTGGACATTTTGCGAGACCGTCATACAGCAGGGAAAAAACGATGAAACAACAATTGCCCATATCCCTCGAATTCATCTACCAGATCTTCGCCCTGATCGTGATCGTGATCATCGTGCATGCGGCCTATGTCGCCATCATCCGGCCCAATGCGGATGCCTTTCTCGAGGCCCAGGCCGTTGCCCTGGAAACCGACGCGCGCGCCTCCAGCGAGCAGTCGCTTTTCGTCATGATCAAGGACTATGAGCAGGAGGCCTGCTTCGTGCTCATGTTCTGGGCCCTGGCCATCATGGGCTACAAAAGCGTGACCACCATTCGGCACCGGGGCCTGCTCAACCTGGACCTGATCCCCCTGGCCGAGGGGGTGCGCATCCTGCCCGAGGATTCCCTTGAATTTTCCCGGCGCATCCAGGCCCTGCCGCCCCCCCAGCGGAAATCCCTCCTGCCCCGGACCCTGCTGGCGGCCCTGCACCGCTTCGGCTCCACGCGCAACATCCAGGACGTGGCCCACGCCATGCATGCCTCCTGTGAAGCCGAGAACGAACGCCTGGACGCCGAGCTGGCCATGATCCGCTACATCGCCTGGGCCATCCCGTCCGTGGGGTTCATCGGCACGGTGCGGGGGATCGGCCAGGCCCTGGGGCACGCCCACAAGGCGGTGGAAGGCGATATCATGGAAGTCACCCGCAGCCTGGGAGTGGCCTTCAACTCGACCCTGATCGCCCTCCTGATCAGCATCGTGCTCATGTTTCTGCTGCACCAGCTGCAGTTGCTGCAGGAGCGCTATGTCCTGGACACGGAGGCCTATTGCGAAGAGCGGCTCACCCGGCGTCTGCACACCCGACGCCAGGAGGGCCGCACCCCATGATCGGCCTGGAGCTGAACGATACGGGCATCCTGGCCGCCACAGAGGACGGCACCCTGCTGCCCCTCGACGGCAATGCGGCGGCCAGCCCGGGGGTGGCGGTCATCGACGCCGGCGCGTTGACAGTGGGGCTGGCCGCCGAGAAATCCTGCCGCCGGATACCGCGCCAGACCAATCTCCATTTCTGGGATCGCCTGGCCAGTGAGCCCCTGGAGGATCCGGCCTTTGCCGGGTGGAGCCACGCGGATCTGGCCCACGCCCATTTGAGAACCATCTGGGAGGCCCTGGCCCCCGCCCACCAGGACGTCCTGGTGGCCGTGCCGGACACCTATGCCGCCCCGCAGCTGGAATTGCTGGCCGGCGTCATGCACGCCCTGGCCATCCCGGTTAGGGGCTTCATTGCCCTGCCCCTGGCCGCCCTTCCGAAAACCGCGCCCGCCGAGATCCTGCTGCACCTGGATCTCCACCGGCACCGCACGGTCCTGACGGTGCTGGACAACCGCCGCGAAGCCGCCATCCTGGGCCGCGTCCCGGTGGACGGCCTGGGCCTGGACCGCCTGCGGGCCGCCTGGATGCAGGTCATTGCCGACGAATTCGTGCGGCACACCCGCTTCGACCCCTTTCATGCCGCCGAAGCCGAGCAGACCCTCTACGACCGCCTGCCGGCCCTGCTGGCCGACCTGGCGACCGACGAGGAGGCCGTCGTGGAGATGAGCACGCCCTCGGCCAGCCACCGCATCCGCCTGGCGCGAAGCCAGCTGGAGCGCTGCCTGGCCCCCCTGATGGATGCCGTGCACCGCCAGGTCGTCCTGCTGAAGAAGGAATTCTGGGGCCATCATCCCCTGAACACGATGATCGTCAGCCACCGGGCCGCCCGGCTTCCCGGCATCAGGGACCGCCTGGCGGCGGCCGCCGGCACCCGGATGGTCCCCCTGCCGGAAGGCGCCGCGGCCATCGGGGCCCTGGCCTTCGAGAATGCCTTTCCCCACCGGGAGGGGCGCAGGGGGGTCCCCTTTCTCAATCGGCGGCCGGGCAAAGACGACGCCGACGGCACGGCACGCCCGGCCCTGTCCGCCGACGAGGATACCGGCCATCCCGCGCCGACCCACCTGCTCTATCGCAGCCGGGGCTACCCCGTCGGAGAGCGCCCGCTTGTCATCGGCCGGGTCATCCCGGATGGCAGCGCCGGCATCCCGATCAGCGGCCGCACCGAAGGGGTGTCCCGCCGCCACTGCAGCGTGATGCGCCGGGACGGCCGCCTGATCCTCACCGACACCAGCACCTACGGCACCTTCGTCAACGGCATCAAAATCACCGGCGAAACCGAACTGGCCGTGGGGCAATCCATCCGGGTGGGCACCCCCGGAGAAGAACTGCAGGTCATCGCCTGCCTGGACGACGATGAAACGACGAACGCTTAACGTTTTCAGCCTGTCCTTCATCGACTGCATCTGCTGCGGTCTGGGGGCCATCATCCTGCTGTTCGTCATCGTCAACGCCCGCTCGGCCGTCCGCCGCGACGTCATCACCCAGGACCTGAAAAGCGAGGTCGACCTGCTGGAACGCGAGGTCCTGGAAGGCCGCAAGCGCATGGCGGACCTGCGCAACGCCCTGGAGGCCGCCGAAAATGAAATCGTCCAGATCCAGGGCAGCACCCGCCAGATCATACCCGTGATCGAAGAACGCCAGATCGAAATCGCCCATTACCAGGACAAGACCCTGGCCAAAAAAACACACGCCAACAAGCTCAAGGCTGACGTAAAATCGCTGGAAGAGGACGTCAAACGGCTGAAAGCGGGCAGCCAGGCCGAAGACGACTACGGGTCCAAGGTGCGCACCTTCGCCGGCGAGGGCAACCGGCAGTACCTCACCGATCTAAGGATCGGCGAAGGCCATATCCTCATCCTGTTGGACGCCTCCGCCAGCATGCTGGACGACAGCATCGTGGGCATCATCCGCCGCCGGAACATGCCCGAAGCAAAGAAGCGGCAAGCCCCCAAATGGCGCAAGGCCCTGGCCACGGTGGACTGGCTCACCGCCCAGTTCCCGCCCGGCAGCCGCTACCAGGTCATCGTCTTCAACGAAACGGCCCGCCCCCTGCTGCCGGGCACCGCCGGGCGCTGGCTGAAGACCGACGACACCCGCCAGCTCAACGAAGCCGTCAACAAACTCTACGACCTGGTGCCGGAGAAAAGCACCAGCCTGGCCAATGCCTTCGAGGTCCTGCGCAAAATGCGGCCGCTGCCCGAAAACGTCTTCCTGATCACCGACGGGCTGCCCACCATGGGCACCAGCACGCCCTGGTTCAAAAAGGTGTCCGGCGAAAAGCGGCTCAGCCTGTTCAACGATGCCGTCAAACTGCTGCCCGACAAGGTCCCCGTCAACGTGATCCTCCTCCCTTTGGAAGGGGATCCGGCTGCGGCCAGCGCCTACTGGAAGCTGGCGGCCCTGACCCGGGGCGCCTATTTCTGCCCCTCACCGGACTGGCCCTGACCATGCGCACCCGACGCCGCGATATCGAAATCTTCAGCCTGTCCTTCCTGGACTGCATCTGCTGCGCCTTCGGGGCCATCATACTCCTGTTCGTCCTGTCCAAGTTCGGGGAACCCATGGTGATCGAGCAGACCCGCAGCGACCTGGATGCGGCCATCATCCGCCTGGAAGAGGAACGGCATGCAATCCGGGGGGAAGCCCTGGTGCTGGAGCGGGAGCTCGAAGCGAAAAGAACGCAGCTCACCGAAGCCCGGGAAAAACTGGCCCGGCTTCAGGGGGACCTGTCCGCCCTGGAGGGGGAATTTGCGGCCTCGCGCCAGAACGCCGAGGTGCAGAACATCATCGAAGGCCGCATGGCCCGGACCCTCCAGGACCTCACCGAAGAGATGAAGCGGCTCGCCGCCCGGCGCCCGCCGCCCCCCAGCGCCTCGGTGGGCGGCATCCCGGTGGACAGCGAGTACATCGTCTTCATCATCGACACTTCCGGCAGCATGCAGCGCGGGGCCTGGGGCTCCGTCCGCAAGAAAATCCGCGAGACGTTAGACGTCTACCCCAAGGTCAAGGGCATCCAGATCATGAACGACATGGGGGACTACATGTTCCCCCAGTACCGCGGCCGCTGGATCCCGGACACGAGAAAGCGGCGGGAAATCATCCTCCAGGCCCTGGCCACCTGGCAGCCCTTCAGCAACAGCAGCCCGGTGGAAGGCATCGCCATGGCCATCCGGTCCTTCTATGATCCCAAGAAGAAGATCAGCCTCTATGTTTTCGGGGACGAGTACTCCGGAAAAGATATGCAGAAGGCCGTCAAAGCCGTAGACCGGATCAACCGGGCCGGCCCCGGCGGCCAGCGCCGGGTCAGGATTCACGCCGTGGGCTTCCCCACCGTGCTCACCGACCCCCGCGGCATCACCGGCATCCGCTTCGCCGCCCTCATGCGGGCGCTGTGCGAACGCAACGGCGGGGCGTTTGTGGGGTTGAACCGGGCCCGGCCATAAATATATTAAGACGCTTGTAGGTGTCTTTTATTAAATTGAAAACCATCAAAGGTGAAAAGATGAGCCGCATTTTAACAATCGTATTTATCGGCATGCTTTTATCCGCCTGCACCACAAGTCCGCCCGTCGTGGCTGAGCGCCATACGGACCCCCGTCTGGTTTTGAATAAAACGTGGCAGTGGGAAGCGACCGTCACCCCGGTCGAGCGAATCGAAGTGCCGACCCCGGAGCGCTATACCCTTCTTTTGAAGACTGAGGGTAACGTCCAGGCCCGGTTCGACTGCAACAACGGGGGCGGGGAATATCGGATCGCGCCAGGCAAGCTTTCCTTCGGGCCCTTGTTTGCCACGCGCATGGCCTGCCCGGAAGACAGCCTGGACGCGCCTTTCATGCGTGACCTGCAGCGGGCCGAATCCTTCTTCGTCGAAGACGGGCAGCTTTATCTGGAACTCCCCTATGACAGCGGCAGCATGCGATTTCGGGAAGCCCATAAGGATCGCATTGCTATCGCGGGAACCATTGTTTTCAAGAACCTGGAAGGCGGCTTCTTTGTCATCGAAGGCGACGACGGCCGGATTTATGACCCCGTCAATCTTGAGGATGCTTTCAAGCGGGACGGCCTGAAGGTGAACGTTGTCGCCACCCTGAAGCCAGACATGGGAAGCATCCGCATGGTCGGAGACATCATTGAAATTGTGACGATTTCTGTTGAATAGGGTCTACAGTAAAACCATTAAATAGTGTCCGCCCATAAATGATAGATTTTGGTTCCTGGCAAGGCCCGAGCGCGTTTTCAACCGGAGGAATAGCCCGCTATTGCGAGGATTGAAAACGAGCGAGAACGCCGCCAGGGGCCGAAAGATGCCACTTATGGATGGACACTAAATAAGGGCACAGCGCCGCTACCGACGTTGTGCCCTCGTCTCAAAGTCTCAACACATCAGCCCGAACATTTCATGAAATATTCGTGTTCATTATTCCAATTTAAAGGATACTTTTAATTTGGTGCGATATCCGACGATTCGGTTGTCTTCCAAGCGCATATCCATTTGGACGACTTCCGCCACACGCATGTCGCGAATGGAGCGGTCGACCGTCGCTACGGCCGCTTTGGCGGCATCTTCCCAGGACTTTTCCGAGAATCCTACGACTTCTACTATTTTGTAAACACTCGTATCCATGGCAATCTCCTTTCCGACTTGGGTTGATGATATTATTATAGAGCGGTGGCAACAGGATGTGACGGTCACCTTAGCCGCATAAATTTATCCCATCCGTACGATCAGAATATCCGGGCCAGGGCAAGCAGGAATTGGCGGAATTCGCGATATTGCCTTGTAAAAGCAAATCATTAAATCAAGTATGGATTGCCGAGAGGGTTTGTCAAGTTTTGCGAAAGCCTACAATGACCGATTTGGGTACGCGATGTCGTGTAAACACCTCGGGCAAGGAAGGATTATGAGGCCATAGAATATCTTGAAAGGGCGGCAACAATCAAAAAATTACAGGCGGGCAAGTCGAAATCTTTTTTCAAAGTCTTATCAGGCCAATCCGCGAAACGATGTTAATCTCAATTGTCTTTATTAATAATATCGGCTTCTTTGAAAACAAACACCTTCACATTGACATTCTCTTCCATGCGATCATTTACGAGCTTTTTCAGGTCCGATACCAGATCGACGGACACGGATCCGTTAGCGCTCAAGTATATTTCCACATCCCTGTTGCTTTCGATCCCCATCCGGCGGGCCTGCACAAAATGGACGCCGTAGTCCAGGTATACCCGCTCGATAATGGCATCGTTGACTGTCTGGCTCAGGGGCAGGGACAATGGCCGCGTTTGCCCCGTGCGCAATTGGGACGAAAGCTCGTTCCAGAGGGGAGCGGTCAAAAGCAGGGCCACGAAAACAAGCCCCATGATGGTGCGCCCCACCCACAGAGGCATTCCCACCCCCACACGTGATCCCTGAATTCCAAGCCCGCTGTAAATGGTCGCCGCCCCTAAAATGATGGCGATAAGGTTGGTCAGGAAAAGAATGGCGGCACCCTGGGCAATGTGCCACTGGGCTTCCACAAGGGCGATGCCGACCGTTGACAGGGGGGGAACCAACGCCGTGGCGATGGCCACACCGGCCAGCGCACCCAGGAGTGAGGGACGCGCCATGGCGTACGAAGCCGCGATCCCCGACAGAAAAGCAACGGCCATGTCGATCAGGGTGGGCCCTCCCCGCGCGAGCAGCTCCGGCGTGAGCTGCTCCATCGGCACCACCAGCCCGACTAGGGCTGATATCACCAGGCACACCGTCACGCCGTACCCCATGGTTCTGAGCGTATCCCGGAAAAACAGGAAATTGCCCTGCACAAGGGCCAACCCGGAACCGATAAGCGGTGTCATGAGGGGCGCTACCACCATGGCACCGATGACGACGGCCGTGGAATTCTGCATCAGCCCCATGGACGCGATGGCGGTGGAGAGTCCGATCATCAGGATGAAATCGATGTTCCAGCGGGCCCCCGCCCGAAGCCGGTCGAACAGGTCGATACGTTCGGAAAGTTTGAGGGTTGGCAGCCATTTGAAGATGTGGTGGGGGACACTGTACTGTCCCCTGGTTTCCCTGGCGGTTATATAGGTACCGATACAGGCGCGTTGGCCACCTGTGCCCAACAATTTCTTTTCCTCCTTGCGAAACCTGGCAAGGGTCAGCAGTGAAATCGAGCTGAAAACCACCAAATCGCTTTTACGGCTTTTATCGACAATGGCCGGCCATACGCGCCCCTTCAGGGTTACCGTCGGCCGGACATGTTTGCCGGGTTTCAGCCCGGCGTCTTCGAGCTTTTTGGCCATACTGCGTTGAGCGATGATATGGGAATCCAGTCCGAAATTCGACCCCACTTTCAGGGGCACGATTTGGCACTTCAGTTTTTCGGCAAATTTTGCGGCGGCCTGAATCGTTTGCCGCCCCTGATCTTTGCCCATTGGCAGGAGAATGCGCTCGAGCCGACGCGCATCCGAGTCGCCGGTATCCAGCAATAGTTTGTTGCAGGGGGCAAATCGAGAGAGGTTTCGGGCCAGGCGCCAGGCAGGGGAATTCCTGGCGATATCTTCGTGGGCGTCGACACAAAGTGTTTCGACCCCGTTTTCCTGGATCATCTTGATGATCGCCTGGGCCGGATTGGTGTTGCCTATCGCAAGGTGCTCCACCTCTACGCCCTGAAGATCACCCATTGCTTCGGCCGCTTGGCGTACAAGCGGACTTTTGGTCAACTCCGGTTTCCGGGCGGCAGGCGTCGAGGGAAAATGGGGCGTGTCAAAGATACAGCACAGAACCTTCAAAGGGCTTTCGGCCCTTATGGCCAGGCGAGCTCCCCAGCGAATGACAGGGGCGGCGGATTCAGGCCTTGTTACGACAACCAGGACACTCATCGGCAGGCATTTCCTTGTGCAGACCAGGTACAAGTTCCGGTAGAGGCACCACCTCAACGCAGACGGAATAAATCGTTTTTGCTGCTACCCGCTGGATCCGATGCAACCTTCTAACCGATCAGCCCGGTCGTATAGGCGATCTGAAACTGCCCCAGGTAGTACAGCGGCAGCCCGATCAGGCGGTTCCAGAAAGCGGGCTGGACAAAGCGCTGACGGGCCACGAAAATATCGGAGAGGTAGAAGCTGAAGGCCCCGTTGAGGACCAGGAAACGCCCCAGGAGGCTCAGGCGTATATCGCCGAACACACCGCCGGCCGCGATCACCATCAATGTAATCACCACGATATAGGCCATGACCGGGGTCTTCATGGCCCCCAGGAAGGGTTGCAGTTTGATATAGACCAGGCTGCTCACGGGAAGGGCCACCGCCACCGCGATCCAGAGCCCCCAGTTGGGATGGGCCGCCGCGGCAAACGCCACGATGTAGGCCACGTGCCCCAGGAGAAACGCCACCAGGCCGCTGCGGAACATGGCCCGCTGGGGAAAGGCCAGGCAGACATCTCCCGCAAGGCACAGCACCAGCCCCGCCACCACGATAATCGCATAGCGGCTGAAATGGGGCGCCGCCACCAGGGCCGTCAGCACGAACAGGCAGGACAAAAGCGGCTTGACCGTTAATTTTCCCCCCAGGCTGTCGCGCTTTTCGAACACCAGCAGAAGGATCAATAAAACAGGGGCCAGAAACAAAACGACGTTAAAGGGCATGGTTGTCTCCCGGATCATACCTAACGGGCCAGGTTCGGTGCTTCGATTACTTCACGGGTACGGGCCATGAGGTCCTCCAGCGTATCGTGGCTGAGGTCATCAATGGCAATGGGCGGATGAATGATCATGGTGGCCCGGCCTGGATACAGGTCGGCCGTGTCCGACGGCAGGATTTCCCGGGTGCCCTGGATGGTGATGGGCAGGATCGGCAGCTGCAGGTCGAGGGCCATCCGGAAAGCGCCCTTTTTAAAGGGCAGCATTTGGGTGGTCCGGCTGCGGGTGCCCTCCGGAAAAAACAATACCGAGGTGCCGTCCACGATGCGCTGTTTGGCCGCGTTGATGGACGCCAGGGCCGCCTCCCGGTTGGAGCGGTCCACGTAGATATGCCCCAGGCGTTCGCAGGAAATCCCGATGACGGGCACCTTGCGCAACTCCATTTTCATGACCCATTTGAAGTCGATGTTCAGCCAACCGTAAAGTACGAAGATATCGAACTGGCTCTGGTGGTTGCTGACGATGACGTAAGACTGCTTCGGGTCTACATGGGAGCGGCCCACCACCTTGACCAGCATGGGGGTGGCCCAGCTGTTGACCCGGGCCCATGGTTTGGCACACAGGTTGGCCACCATTTTCGGTTTGAGAACGAATGTCAAAATGACCGCCATGGTACCGAAAAAACAGGTAGAGATACCAATGATGGGGGCATAGATAAGCCAGGCGTAGATTTTATAGAGCTTGCGTAACATACGGCCCAAAGTTTATCTCCTGTTGTGACATTCGGTCTTATAGGCCGGCAATTGGTCGACTACAGCCGCCAGTAGTTAAGGTTCAGGGCGGCGGCGTCTTCGGGATCGAAGGCCCCTTTCACGTCCAGCAGAAGCGGGTATTCCGGGTGCAGGCGTTCGGCCACCGCCTTAAGGCCCCGTTCGCGGTATTCGTCATGCAGCACGGTCAGAATCACCGCATCCACCGTACCCAGCTGATCCCAGCCGGACAGTTCGAGGCCGTAATAGCGCCGGGCCTCCTCCGGATCGGCCAGGGGATCGTGCAGCCGCACGTTCACACCGAAATCCTCCAACTCGTGGATGATGTCCACCACCTTGGTATTGCGCAGGTCCGGCACATTTTCCTTGAAGGTCAACCCCAGGATGGCCACGATGGCCCCCCGCACCTGGCGTTTGCCCTTGATCAGCATCTTGACGGTTTTCTCCGCCACGAATTTGCCCACGTTGTCGTTGATCCGGCGCCCGGCCAGGATCATGTTGGGATGATAGCCGATGGCCTCCGCCTTGAAGGTCAGGTAGTAGGGGTCGACCCCGATGCAGTGGCCGCCCACCAGCCCCGGCCGGAAATTGAGGAAATTCCACTTGGTGCCGGCCGCTTTCAAGACATCCAGGGTGTCGATGTCCATGTGGTCGAAGATCATGGCGAGCTCGTTCATGAGCGCGATATTGATGTCACGCTGGGTGTTCTCGATCACCTTGGCCGCTTCGGCCACCTTGATGGAAGGCGCCTGGTGAATGCCGGCCGTGACCACCTTCGCGTATACCTCGGACAGCAAGCGGGTCGTATCGGCATCGGAGCCGGCCACGACCTTGATGATATTGTCCACCGTATGGACTTTGTCACCGGGATTGATGCGTTCGGGGGAATAGCCCACGGTGAAATCCTGCCCGCAGACCAGGCCGGACTGGGCCTCCATGATCGGGACACAGATATCTTCCGTGGCCCCCGGAAAAACGGTCGATTCGAACACCACGCAGGATCCCGCCTGCAAATGCCCCCCCACGGTCTGGGACGCGCCCCGCAGGGGCGCCAGGTCAGGAATGCGATGGCCGTCGATGGGGGTCGGCACAGCCACGATGACCAGGCGGCAGCTGGCCAGGTCTTCGGGATCGGCCGTAAACCGGATCGCCGACGCTTTCAGGACGTCATCATCCACTTCCAGGGTACGGTCGCAACCCGCCTGGAGTTCATCGATACGCGCCTGCTTGAGGTCATACCCCACCACCTCGAAATGCCGCGACAAATGAACCGCCAGGGGCAGGCCCACATAGCCCAACCCGACAACGGCAATGCTGTCGCGGCGGTCTGCCAGTGACTCGAAGGTAACCATGCGAACTCCTCTCAGTGCTTTTCAGTTCCGGATGAGCAGGCGGGGCGAATGGGAAAGGGTTCAAGCCGTAACGACGCCCCGGGGAATTCTGCCTGTCGTTTGCATGTCTTTTCTATCGCAACAGGGTTTGAAGTCAAGCATGACTTGTCATTGCGGCCGGCACAGCCCTGATGGCCTGCGTTCAGCCCCATCACCTTTTCCCTGTCCAGAAAAGGCTTGACAAACAAGGCCTTCTTCGACCAGTATTGATCATCTTTACCAAGGATAAATCCTATGCTGTTTCGAATTCTACAACATATCCGTTACCACGCCTACGATTATATCTATTGAAGGCCTGCTGCTCATTTCCATCTGAGCAAGCAGGCCCGCCCCCGACCCCGTTTTAGGCCGCTCGGGCCAACAATTGAAACGCATCAAGACCGTTACCATTCAGATCGCTTGTCTGCCATAGCTGTATTATGATGGAGGCATGGCCGCCGCGCATCTGATTCACCCTGCAGTATCACAGCAAGGAGGCCCCATGAAAAGACATCTCGCCGTCGTCACGATTATCGCCTTGTTCCTGGCCCTGGCCCTTTCCGGCCCGGCAGCCGCCAAAACCATCAACCTCACCTACAGCATCTTCTTCCCGCCCAGTCACGGCCAATGTCAGGCCGCCATGAGCTGGGCCAAGGAAATCGAAAAACGCACCAACGGCCAGGTCAAAATCCAGGTCTTCCCCACCGGAACCCTGACCAAACCCCAGCAATGCTACGACGGTGTTGTCAACGGCATCTCCGACATCGGCATGTCGGTGTTTGCCTATACTCGCGGCCGCTTTCCGGTCATGGCGGCCCTGGACCTGCCCTTCGGCTACCCCAGCGGCCTGGCGGCCACCCGCATGGCCAATGACTACTACAACCAGTTCAAACCCAAAGAACTCGACGACGTCAAAGTCCTCTACCTGCACGGCCATGGGCCCGGCCTGCTGCACACCAAAAAACCCACCCAATCCATCGAAGACATGCAAGGGCTCAAGATCCGGTCCACCGGCCTGAGCGCCCGCATCGTGGAAAGCCTGGGCGGCGTGGCCGTGGCCATGCCCCAGAATGCGGCCTATGAGGCGCTGCAAAAAGGCGTCGTGGAAGGTACATTTGCCCCCATCGAGACCCTCAAGGGCTGGAAACAGGCCGAAGTGATCAAGTACACCACGGATTCCAAAAGCATCGGCTACACCACGGCCATGTACGTGGTGATGAACCGCGGCAAATGGGACAAGCTGCCGGCCGACGTGCAGAAGGTTTTCGCGGATGTCAGCAAGGAATGGATCGACGTCCATGGTGAAACCTGGGACAAGGACGATGCGGCCGGCCGTGAATTCACCCTCAGCCTGGGCAACCAGATTCTGGAATTGTCCGACAGTGAAAACGCCCGCTGGATCGAGGCCGTCAAGCCCATTCTCGATGACTACGCGGCCGCCACCAAGGAAAAAGGCCTGCCGGGCGACGATTATGTCAAGGCGCTGCAGGGCATGCTGAAAAACGCGAACTAGTTCGCGTACAGGGGGCTTTGGCCAGCCTGTCGATCCCCGCAGATGGTGTTGCGGTCCGCCCGTCGGGCCGCAACACCATCTGGGTGTCCAACGCGCAACACCGGCGTTGCCGACAGCGCCCCGGGGCCTCCAATTCATCATTTTTTACTGGCCTTTGGACGCGCAACTGGGGTACAGCATGGCGCTCGGCATGATGGCGGACTGATCCGCAAATCCTGGCGCCGGCAAAGGAGTCATTTTGATTTATCGCATCGAGCAATGGGTGGCCAAAGCCGCCGACGTATTTAACTGGGTGGCGGCCGCGGCCGTGGCGGGCATGATGGTGCTGACCTGCACGGACATCATCCTGCGCCTGTTCCGGCACCCGATTCCGGGCACGTATGAAATGGTCGGTTTCCTGGGAGCGGTCTTCGCCGCTTTTTCGTTAGGCTACACCTCGGTCAACCGGGGGCATATCGCTGTTGATTTTTTGGTGCAGAAATTTCCGCGGCGGGTCCAGTCCCTGGTGGACGGCATCAACGCCCTGATCTGTGCGGTCTTCTTCGGCTTTCTGGCCCGTCAATGCCTGACCTATGCCGGCGACCTGAAAGCGCACGGCGAAGTGTCCATGACGCTGCAAATGCCGGTTTATCCCTTTGTCTACGGCATTGCCGCCGGCTGCTTTCTGCTGGCCCTGGTCCTGGCCGTGCAGTTTGTCAAAACCATGGCCGTCAGCCTGGGACAGTAAAGGGAAGCTCCGCGACATGACGACTCCCGTTTCATCCCAAAAACCAATGCATCCCCAGGGATGCCGTCCCGCGCGCGCTACAGCGCGCGCCACCACAAGGATCGTTGCATGACCCCGACGGTAACCGGAATTATCGGCCTCTTCGCCCTGTTTATCCTGATCTTCTCCCGCATGCCGGTGGGTTTTGTGATGGCCCTGATCGGCTTTACCGGTTTCGGCTACATCGTCAACTACGATGCCGCCCTGAACCTGATCGCCAAAGACATATTCGACGTCTTCGGTTCCTACAACCTCACGGTGATCCCCCTGTTCATCCTCATGGGGCAGATCTCCTTCCATGCCGGCATCAGCAGCCGGCTCTTCGAGGTGGCCTATAAGTTCATCGGCCACTGGCCCGGGGGCATGGCCATTGCCACCATCGGGGCCTGCGCCGGATTTTCGGCCATCTGCGGTTCCACCAACGCCACGGCCGCCACCATGGCCGCCGTAACCCTGCCCGAAATGCGCAAATACCATTACAAGGACACCCTGGCCGCAGGCGTGGTGGCGGCCGGTGGCAGCCTCGGCATTCTGGTGCCCCCCAGTGTGGTGTTTATCATCTACGGCATCATGACCGAACAGTCCATCGGCAAACTCTTCGTGGCCGGCATCGTTCCGGGCATTCTGCTGGCCGGTCTGTTTATCCTGGCCATCGTGATATGGGCGCATCTGTCGCCTGACGTGGCCCCGCGCGGACCGCGCTCGGATCTCCGCGCCCGTATGGCGTCCCTGGCCGGCCTGGTCGAGACCCTGCTGCTCTTTCTCCTGGTCATGGGGGGGTTATTCCTGGGATTTTTCACCCCCACCGAGGCCGGCGCCGTGGGCGCCATGGGGTCGATCCTGATTGCGCTGTTCCGCCGCAACCTGACCTGGAAAGGATTTGTCCAGTCCCTTTTCGAGACCACCCGCATTTCCTGCATGATCCTGGTCATCGTGGCGGGCGCCACCATTTTCGGACACTTTCTGGCCATTACCCGCATCCCTTTCGACATCGCCGAGTGGGTGGCCGGCTTCAACCTGCCGGCCTATGCCATCATGGGACTGATTATCCTGGTCTACCTGCTGGGGGGCTGCGTCATCGATGCCCTGGCCCTGATCATGCTGACCGTGCCGATTTTCTACCCGGTGGTCCTCTCCCTGGGCTACAATCCCATCTGGTTCGGGGTCGTCATCGTGCTGGTCACCCAGATCGGGGTAATCACACCGCCGGTGGGGGTCAACGTCTACGTGGTCAGCGGGGTGGCCCGGGACATCCCCCTGCATGTCATCTTCAAGGGGGTTATTCCGCTGCTGGCGGCCCTGGTGGCCGCCACGCTTCTCATGCTGCCGTTTCCCGAGATTGCGCTCTATCTGCCCAACATGATGCGCTAACCGGCGGCTTTGTAAATCGCCCAATATCAGCGTTATGCTTCACTCCTCGTCGCTGCGGCGTACATAAGTACGCCTCGCTCCTCGGAGTTTGCATGCCTTGATCTTGGACGATTTACAAAGCCGCCACTTTTTGGAAAAAGCGCTCCGCATCGGGAGCTTGGGGCCGCATTGCTTTACCGTCAATTATTTAATGTCCGTCCAGAAATGGTGGATTTTGGTTTCGAGCAATGCCTGAGCGATTTGTCCCGCCCTGCGGGATATTATCCCGATAGACGGGACTTCCCATCTGGTCTATCTCGAAAGGTGGGTGGAAACCGCAGGAATAGTCGACTATTGCGAGGATTTCCAAAGAGCGAAAACGCCGCTCGGGGCTAAAAGATGCCGTTTATGGATGGGCACTATTTACGGGGAGGGGGGAACCCCCAGCCAGGCCATGGCATCTTCCAGGCTGCGGGTGACGAAGTATTCGACTTGGATGCCGGCGATTTCCGCCTGGGACCCGGCCATGCGGGAGATGCCGAACCCCAGATCACGGGCGACGACGATGGCGACCTGCCGCTTGGCTTTCCCCGCCGCTTTCCGGCGCACGATATCCTGAAGTTGAATCAAGTCCTCCAGTTGGATCGTCGCGCCATCGGCACGCCGAAAATCCCAGAGCACCTTTAAGGTGGACTCATCTTCCAGGTATTTGGTTACTGCCGCGATGATATCATCGATGACCAGGGGGCCTTCGGCCGTGTTAATCGTAAGCTCATGATCACGATCAATACGCGTATGAATCGTTCCCATTCCCTGAATCCTTGAATCCCAGCCGGGGTATTTAACGGTTGCAGCCCTTGCCCTAGACCATATTGCTATCAGGTCTGCTTTACCGCATCAGCCGGCAGCGTCGCGATAAGTTTCTCAACCTCCCTGCCGGTCAGGTGGCGCCACTGCCCCTCCTTGAGATTGCCCAGACGAATGGATGCCATGCGGATGCGCCTGAGGGTCACCACATGATTGCCGACCTTGCGGACCATGCGCCGGATCTGGCGGTTCTTGCCTTCTTTGAGGATGATCCGAAACCGCCGGCCCGAACGGCGGCGGACATCCGCCGGGCGGGTGCGGGTTCCCATCATGGGCATGCCGGCGGCCATGCGGCCCAGGGCGCCCTCCGTGATGGGCCGGGCCACCGTAACCTCGTACTCCTTTTCATGATCGAAAGAGGGGTGCAGCAATCCGTGGTGCAGACGCCCGTCGTTGGTCAACAGGACCAGACCGGTGGAGTCCTTGTCCAGGCGCCCCACCGGGTAGATGCGGGTAGCGCAGTCCACCAGGTCCACCACCACCGGGACCCCCTCCTGCTCGCAGGAGGTCACCACCCCCCGGGGTTTGTTGACGATGATATAGACGAAGTTCTCTTCAGGGGCAGCCACCGCAGCGCCGTCCACGGCAACGCGGTCGGTCTGCGGGTCTATTTTGGTCCCCAGTTCGGTCACCACCTGCCCGTTGACCGCCACCCGGCCTTCCCTGATCAGGACTTCCCCCTTGCGCCGGGAGCACACCCCCGCCGAAGCCAACCATTTTTGCAGTCGTACAAGTGCCATTTGTCTGATCTATCTATTCTGGAAAAGCGCCAAGTTCAAAGCGTCAAGCTGAAAGGGAAAGCGCTTCGGGGCGACCTCAAACCGATTCGCCAAGCCCGCCAAGGATCAATCGGCGCGAGTCAACGGCTTTGCTGCAATCAAACACCCGTCAGGCAAGGAATGGCAGGTTTTGGTTCAGGCCAAGGCCGCACAAGGATTTATGGCGAGGCGTACTGAAGTACGCCGCAGCCAAAAAATCCGCGGAGAACGCCGGCCTGGGCCAAAAGATGCCATTCCTCTTTCACGAACGGTAATCAGCGTTGATCTTAACGTATTCCACCGAGAAATCGCAGGTCAACACGGCGGCCCGGCCGGAACCATCCTTCAAATCCAGCGTAATGGCCAACTCCGGCTGCTTCAAAACCGCCGTAGCCGCGGCTTCGGCCTCCTCGCCGCAGCCGACGCCACCCGCCACCATGCGGACATCATCGAAATAGAGATCCACCCGGCCGGGATCGAACGCAACCCCTGCCCGGCCGGCCGCCCCCAGGATGCGCCCCCAGTTGGCATCCTCGCCGAACAGGGCGGTCTTGACCAGGGGGGATTCCGCCACGGTGTCGGCGATACGCCGGGCATCCTGGTCGGACAGAGCCCCCTTGACCTTCACCTCCACCAGTTTGTTGGCCCCCTCCCCGTCCCGGACCAGCCATTTGGCCAGTTGGAGAAAGATTTCGTCCAGCAAGGTCTGGAAAGCGGCCTCGCCGTCCTCGTCTTGCAGCACCGCCCCCCCCGCACCGTTGGCCAGGAGAATGACCGAGTCATTGGTGCTGGTATCCCCGTCGATGGTGATGCGGTTGAAGGACTGGTCCACGGCCCGGCGCAGCATGGTGTCCAGCAAGGGTGCCGGGATGGCCGCATCGGTACAGGCGAAACAGAGCATGGTGGCCATGTCGGGCCGGATCATGCCGGCCCCCTTGGCCACGGCCACCAGGTTGAAGGGCTGGCCGCCGAGGGTGCCCCGGCGATGAATGCATTTGGGTTCGGTATCGGTGGTCATGACCGCTGCCGCCAGGCGGCCGAATCCATCGTCGGTCAGATCGGCCACCAACTCCGGCACGGCACCGACAATTCGCTCCACCGGCAGGGGCTGGCCGATCACACCGGTGGAGGCCACCAGCACCTCTTCTTCCGGAATGTCGAGCGCCGCCGCCACGGCCGCACTGGCGGCCACGGCGTCCCGCAGGCCCTGGTCCCCATTGCAGCAGTTGGCGTTGCCGCTGTTGGCCACAATGGCCCGGCAGCGCCCGGAAGTGATCCGCTGCTGGTCGAGCAGGACCGGCGCGGCCTTGACCACATTGCGGGTGAACACGCCCGCAGCGGCGGCCGGGGTCCGGGAATAAATAAGCCCTAAATCGGGCTGTCCATTTTTTTTCAAACCGGCGGCAACACCGGCCGCTTGCATGCCGCTGCAAACAGGTGCGGTCATAACATCATCCTTTCCGTGAGGTCGAAATCTTGTCTTACCAGTGTATGTTTGCAAGGAATCACACCGACCAGGACTGCATGCAGGAAACCGCCGGCTTTGTCAATGGCCGGAACCGCCCGGGGGACTCTCCTGTTGACATGCGACAGTGTCCGGCTTAGTTAGTGTCCATTCATAAATGGCATCTTTTGGCCCCGAGCGGCGTTTTCGCTCTTTTGAAATCCTCGAAATAGTCCACTATTCCTGCGGTTTCCACCCTCCGCAGAGAATAGGATAGACGGGAAGTCCCGTATAGCGGGATAATATCCCGCGAAGCGGGAAAAATCGCTCAGGCCTTGCTCGGAACCAAAATCTACCATCTCTGGACGAACACTAGTTAGTGTCCGTTCCACGACGTATCGATTCCGTGGTTAGACAATGACCCCGCATTGCGAAAGATAATTACAACAGGAAACCTATGACACCATCCGATTTAACCTGCCGCCAATGCGGCGGCGCCCTCGCGATCCATCGCTCCTGACGACGCGTCTATTTGCACTGCCGGGTTTGCCGTGCGAATTATGCCATCGAGAACATGGCCGAGGACATGGACCAGGCACTCGAAGAAGCCCTGGCCGATATTCCCTGTGACAGGATCTGATACACCATGGTGATGAACAGCCTTTTTCCCGTTTTTGCCCTTCTGGTCATGGGAATGGCCTTCCGTCACTGGCGCCTGACCAACGGCGAGTTTCTGCAAACGGCGGACCGCCTGGTCTATTTTATTTTCTTCCCGGCCCTTCTCTTCTGGAAAATCGGCGGCGCACCGCCGTCTCCGGAAGCCAGCGGCAATTTCTATCTGGCAGCCGCGCTGGCGGTGATCCTGATCTACCTGGTTTCCCTGGCCTATATCGTCTGGCGGGTGCCGGCGTTCCAGGCCGGCACCTTTTCCCAGAGCTGCTACCGCTTCAACACTTACATCGGCATGGCCATCATCATAAATGCCCTGGGAGAAGAAGGGGTGCGGCAGTTCGGCATCCTGATCGGTTTTCTGATCCCCACCATCAATGTTCTGGCGGTTTCGACCCTGACCTGGTTTGCCGCCGAGCGCAGCGGCGGCTTCCATAGAATCCGCCAGGCCCTGCGGGCCATGATAACCAATCCCCTGATCATCGCCTGTGTGTCCGGCCTGATCTATTCCCGGGTGGTGGGCAGTTTCCCCGTGTTCGTGCACAACGCCCTGGCATTGATGGCCGCCATCACCCTGCCGATGGCCCTTTTATCCATCGGGGGCGCACTTACCCTGAACGGCCTCCGGGAACACTGGGGACAATCCCTGGTGGGAGCCTTCTTCAAGCTCCTGGTTCTGCCCCTTACCGGCTGGGCCCTGTTCCGGTGGCTGAATGTCCATGGGCTCCACCTGCAAATCGGGATGATTTTTTTTGCGCTGCCGACCTCGCCGGCCATCTATGTTCTCTCTTCCCAGCTGAAAAGCGACACCCGTCTGGCTTCCGCGGCCATTGTTCTCTCCACGGCCCTCTCGTTTATTTCGTTAACCATTGTCCTGACAATCTTCGGGTAGCATCATGGCCGATAACCCCTGCACGCCTGACCAACGGCCGGAAAAAAACTTCAAGCTGGTGGTGGAATACGACGGTACGGCCTACTGCGGCTGGCAACGCCAGCCGGATCAGCCCAGCATCCAAGGGGCGTTGGAAAATGTTTTGCAGCGCATGACCAGGGCACCTGTCACCCTGCATGGGTCGGGACGCACCGACGCCGGCGTCCACGCCCTGGGGCAGACGGCCCACTTTAAAAGCCATACGCGCCTGGAACCGGCGGAATTGCAAAAGGGCATGAACGGCCTGCTGCCCGGCGACATCGCCGTGCAATCCTGTCAGTCGGTCCCGCTGGATTTCCACGCCCGTTTCGACAGCCGCTGGAAACGCTACCGCTACCGGATCTGTAACCTCCCGGTGCGCCGGGCCGTAGGGCGCCAGTATGCCTGGCACCTCTACCGCCCGCTGGATGTCGCGGCCATGGCGCAAGCCGCCCGGCATCTGCGGGGCCGACACGATTTTAAATCCTTCGAAAGCTCCGGCAGCCCCCGCGCCAGCACCGTCCGGGAGGTCATGGAAGCCAGCTGGCAGAAGCGCGACGATCACCTGGAGTTCGACATCCGCGCGGACGGCTTTTTGCGTTTTATGGTGCGCAACATCGTTGGCACGCTGGTGGCCGTGGGTATGGGCAAACTTGCCGCCGACGATATCCCGGGTCTTCTGGAGGTCGCCGACCGCCGCCTGGCCCCCCCTACGGCGCCACCGCATGGGCTCTTCCTGGTGCATGTCCAGTACTAGCCCGAACATTTCATGAAATTTTTTCTACACGATAAATTTTAGGCAACTATTCAGGGTTATCAAAGCGAATCGGGGTATGATTTCTAGGTGGCACGTAATACCCTGGGTCGATTTCCAAAATCATCGAAAAAATTTCACCCTGCGGGCGCGCCCGAGATGCTCATTGACCGTGTTATCAGGCGCTTGCGGTAGCAGAAGTACAGCGGCGCCCCTGATGCCTTGTCAATGAACATCTCGAGCGCGTGAAATATCCGGGATAGAAGCCATCACAAAAAAGTCTTTTCGCCCGATATCGGCGTTGGACGAATGTTTTCCTCTCTGACGAGATGCGGGATTGGTTGGGCCCGAAAGGGTTAGCCGATCAGTAGAATTGGATGGATTCGGGGGAAGAGAATCAGGCTTCCTGAGGGGCGGTCTGCTGGCCCTTCATTTCCTGGATACGCTCGTTGTAGAAGGAAATCACTTCCCGCCGTGTCAGCATGCCGATCAACAAACCGTAGTCATCCGGTTCCACCACCGGCAGGCTGTCGATGTTCTTAGTGGTAAACTTCTGCAGCACCGTGTTCAGATCCTCTTCCGGCGTGGTCAGGATGATATCGCTGGTGGCAATGTCTTTCATCACCACCAGGTTTTCGATTTCCGACGAGAACAGGACTCCGCGGATATCGGTACTGGAAAAGATGCCGTTCAGCCGGCCGTTCTGGTCCATGACAGGGAAATAATGCTGTTTGGTTTTGGCAAAATAGCGTTTGAATTCCAGAAAGGGCATGTCCTGGGGAATCAGGTTGACCTTGCGAACCCGGGGCATCAGGTCCTTCACCTTGAAGGTCTGCAGAATGTCCACGAAGAATTCGCCGGCATGGGCAGGCGAGTTGATGCGGTTCTGGGGCTGCTTCTCATAGATCGTCCACTTCCGGGAGGCCAGGTAGGCCACCGAGCAGACCAGCAGGCTGGGCAGAAGCAGTTGGTAGGAATCCGTCATCTCGCTGACGAAGATGATCGTGGAAATGGGGGTATTGGAAACCGCCGTAAAAAAACCGGCCATGCCCACCACCACGAAAGCGCCCGGCGCCGTGACCACCCCGGGCATGATGTTATGGAAGATAATCCCCACCGCCCCGCCCATGGCCCCGCCAATAACGACCGAGGGGCCGAAAACACCACCGCTGCCTCCCGAACCGATGGAAAAGGAGGTGGTCAGGACCTTTCCGATGGCCAGGGCCAGCAAAAATTGGACGGTCAGCTCGTTATTGAGGGCCTGCTGGGCAAATCCGTAGCCAAAGGCCAGACACTGGGGAAAATAAAACCCGATGAGGCCCGTGCATAACCCGCCCACGGCGGGTTTGATATGGTTGGGAATCGGGATCTTTTTGAAGATTGCCGTGATCCCGTAAAACGATTTGACGTAAAAGACACCGGTGGCCACCAGCACCAGTGCCAAAACGAGATACGGCCCCAGTTCCAGCGGATTCTGAAACTCAAAATGCGGGGTATCGAAGAGGGACCCCCAGCCGAACACCAGGCAAAACAGGCAATAGGCCACCACCGAAGAAATTCCGGCCGGGATGATGACTTCCGACTCGAATTCCGGGTCCCGGTATAGAACCTCCGCCGCAAAGAGAGCTCCGGCCAGGGGTGCCCGGAAGATACTGCCCACACCGGCGCTGATGCCGGCCGCCATCATGATTCGGCGCTCCCGTTCGGAAAGCTTCAGGCGGGTGGCCAGAAAAGATCCGAACCCCGCCCCGATCTGGGCAATGGGGCCTTCGCGACCGCCGGAGCCCCCACTCGATAACGTAATGGCGGAAGCAATGGTTTTGATGATGGGCACCCGCCCCCGCATGAAACCGCCCTTGCGGTGATAGGCATCGATGGCCGCATCCGTGCCGTGCCCTTCCGCTTCCGGCGCAAAGGTATACACGATCCAGCCGCTCAGGATGCCGCCCAGGGCCGGGAGGAAGAGCAGCATATAGCGGTTGAAGGATCGCCCTGTCGGCGCCCACAGATGGTGTTCGCCGGCCGGTGACGGGGGCACGTACCCGGCCATGAAATCCATGAACCAATGAATCCCCAGGAGGCAGAGATAATGGAAAATAATCGAGCCGAGCCCGGCGATGAGACCGATGATAATGAAGTAAAAGGACCACTTCCCGGCCCGGCTGATGCGGGCGGAGAGCGAATTGGCATCGGGTGATTTGAATCGATCGCGCATGGATGAAAACGTGGGCATAAGCTTGAATCCAAACCGGTGGTTCCGTCAACGGGTAACTGCTTTGTCTAAACGCTCACCGCATGAAATGCAAGCAAAATTGACCTCTCCATGCCCCGCCCCCCTTGATGACCAGCCGGAGCAATGCTATATAGTGCCCGTCCATAAATGGCATCTTTCGACCCCTGGCGGCGTTCTCGCTCGTTTTCAATCCTCGCAATAACGCGCTATTCCTCCGGTTTCAAACGCGCTCGGGCCTTGCCAGGAACCAAAATCTACCCTTTATGGACGGACACGATATGGCAGTCTCGTTTGCCACGACCCCGGACCAAACCCGACCCGCTAAGGAGACCAGGTCATGACCGAATTCAGCGTGTTGCCACCCGAAGAACTCCAGGCCATCAAAACCGGCCTGCTGAAACGCTATACCGCCATTTGCGACCGGGAGCTTTCCCTGGATATCACCCGCGGCAAACCCTCCCCGGAACAGCTCGACCTGTCAGCCGGTTTGCTGGAAACCGTCGATGCCCGGGATTACACTTCGTCGGCGGGCACGGACTGCCGCAACTACGGCGGCCTGGACGGTTTGCCGGAAGTCCGCCAACTCTTCGCCGAATACATGGGGGTTAGACCGGAAGAAATCATTATCGGCGGCAACAGCAGCCTCAACCTGATGTACGATACCTTTCTGCGGGCCATGGTGCACGGCCTGGGCGCTTCCCATACCCCTTGGTGCCGCGAGCCGCAACTGAAGTTCATCTGCCCAAGCCCCGGCTACGATCGCCATTTCGCCATCTGCGAACAGCTGGGTATCGAGATGATCCCCGTAGACATGACGGATGACGGCCCCGACATGGACGCGGTGGAATCGCTGGCGGCCGCTGATGAAGCGATCAAGGGCATCTGGTGCGTGCCCCTCTACAGCAACCCCACCGGCGCGATCTATTCGGACGACACCGTCGACCGCCTGGCGCGCATGACCACCCGGGCGGCGGATTTCCGGATTTTCTGGGACAATGCCTATGCCGTTCACTATCTGGGCGAGCGACCCGGGCGCGTGCGCAGCATCCTGGAAGCGTGCAAGGCGGCCGGGTGTCCGGAGCGGCCCTTCCTGTTCGGTTCCACATCCAAAATAACCTTTCCCGGTGCCGGTCTGGCCATGATAGCCGGCAGCGCCACCAACATGGAGTGGGTACGCTCGCACCTCTTTTTCCAGACCATCGGCCCGGACAAGCTCAACCAGTTGCGTCATGTCCGCTTTTTGAAAAATATGGACGGCATCCTGGCGCACATGGAAAAGCATGCCGCCGTCATACGGCCGCGTTTTCAAGTTGTGGAAGACGTTCTCAACACTGAGCTGGCCGGCAAAGGTATTGCCGCATGGACGCGCCCCGAGGGCGGTTATTTCGTGAGTTTTGATGCCCCTGATGGTTGTGCGCGCACGGTGGTTAAAATGGCCGCCGACGCCGGGGTCAAGCTGACACCGGCCGGCGCCACATATCCGCTGAGGAACGATCCGTGCGACAGCAATATCCGCATCGCACCCACGTTTGCCTCCATCGAAGACGTGCGGACGGCCGTGGAAGTTTTGGCCATCTGCACCCAGATCGCCGCCATCGACCAGCTTGGCGCCGTATAAAAAAACCCCGCTCGTTGCATGACGAGCGGGGTTTCGATATCGATCCGCGACGCTTTTTAGCGATTGGCGCGCTTGGAAGCCTTGAGCGGGTTGATTTTCTGCTTGTTACTGGTGGTGGCTTTGGTCACATGGGTGGCCAGGTTGCAGTGGCCGGACTTCCATTTGGCCGCCGGGTCGGGGCACGCAGAACAAAACCAGCCGGACGAAAATTCAACTTTACGGCTACAGCCTTCACAGGCTTCGACCGTTTCATGGCAGATACCGCCGGTGTAAGAACAGCCATTGGCGGTCATGAACGGGCATTCCTGATCTTTGCGAACGGTTGTACAAAGCAAGGGTATCACCTCCTTTGGGGATATTTTAACGCAGAAAGGCCGGGATTAGATTCACCCGGCCTCAGCAAATTCTATATTAAAGCCGAGCGAACCTAAAAAATTCGATCGGGTTTGTCAAGGCTTTTTTAACAAAATCGTATTTGATGCGTTTGTGGCCTTTTCCGGCAAACCTTCAGGCCCCAACACAGCTCCACGCAACCGGCAGGAACAACTTGCTTTTTAATCCCAAATATTGACAATAGAATGGCGGGATGCAGCTTAAAGCATCCCGGGCAGAGCGCTTCCTTAATTTCAAAACGACCGCATGGAGAACAAAAGTCCCCGGTGTGACGAACAGGCACGATGCCCTTCCGGTTTGGGTCCATAAAGCCGGCAGCGTTACAACAACCCCTATTTCCAAGAGGAAACCATGATATTCGGACAAATTGATACAACCATCCCGGTACTTGGCGATGCCAAGATCCCAACCCCCATCCAGGGATGGAAAAACGGAGATGAAGAGCCCAATTTCATTCAGGCAGACGACCGTGTGCTGGTGGATGTCACCCCGTCCGGCCTGGAAAAAATGTGCCGCGAAAACGAACCTTTCCCCTCGTTTGAGATGGCCGGCCCCCGCAGCCACATCTACTTCGATCCCAGCAAACTGCGCTGCGCCTTGGTGACCTGCGGCGGCATGTGCCCGGGCCTGAACGACATTATCCGCTCGATCGTACTGGAGCTCTACTACGGGTATGGGGTCCGTCACATCTATGGGATAAAATACGGTTTGCAGGGCTTTATCCCCCGCTACGGCCACGACGTAATCGATCTGGCCCCCGACAACGTCAGCGACATCCAGGACATGGGGGGCTCCATCCTGGGCTCTTCCCGGGGGCCCCAGCCCATTGACGAGATCGTGGACACTCTGGAACGCATGAACATCAGTATCCTCTTCACCATCGGCGGTGACGGCACCCTGAAAGCCGCCAGCCGCGTTGCCGATGCGATCCTGGAGCGCGGCCTGAAAATCAGCGTGGTGGGCATCCCCAAGACCATCGACAACGATATCCACATGGTATCCCGCTCGTTTGGTTTCGACACGGCCGTGGACGTGGCCACCCAGGCGATTCGCGGGGCCCACAACGAAGCCGAGGGCTATCCCAACGGGATCGGCCTCATCAAGCTCATGGGGCGCCATTCCGGGTTCATCGCCGCCACCGCGACCCTGGCCAAGCAGGATGTCAATTTCGTGCTGATTCCGGAAATCGCCATCGATCTGGAGGGCCCCAACGGCCTGCTGACCAAACTGGAAGAGCGCTTGAAGCAGCGCAGTCACGCCGTTATCGTGGTGGCCGAAGGGGCGTTGCAGGAATGTTTTCAGGAAGAGGAAACCACACGGGATGCCAGCGGCAACGTCAAGCTGCACGACGTGGGGCATTTTTTAAAAAACCGCATCAAGGACTATTTCCAGGGGAAAAATACCGAAATCAACCTCAAGTATATCGATCCCAGCTACATGATCCGCAGTCTGCAGGCCAATGCCAATGACAGCGTGTTCTGCGGATTTCTGGGCCGTGATGCCGTCCATGCGGGCATGGCCGGTAAAACGCGGATGCTGATCGGTCACTGGAACAACCACTTTGTCCACGTGCCCATGGCCGTGTCCTCCGGCCACCGCAAACAGGTCAACCCCAAGGGCAAGCTCTGGTCCACCGTACTGGAAGCCACCGGACAGGGCTCTCTCAAAAACCCAGCCTGACCCGGACGGATCTGAAGTCCCTCAGGGCGCGGGAACGGGCGGCCCATCCACCGGCCTGCCGGCCGGTGGGCGCTGGGTGGGATCGATTTCCACAAATTCACGGCCGCGGATCTGTAAAAGACTAAGCCCTTTGGCAGGTTCGCCGCTGCCGTCGAAAACCACATCACCGGTCACCCCTGCCACAGGCGTACCCTGCCGCAGCGCCTGGCGAATACCGGCCCGCAGCCAAACCTCGGGGTTGAGCAACGTTTGCAGCATGAGGTGAGCGGAGTCATAGGCGATGGCTTCGATAAATCCCGGTAATCGTCCATATACCGATTCGAACGTGGCCATGAACTGCCGGACCCGGGGGGCCTGGCTGGCAGCATAGAACCCCGAAGGCAGCACCGCCCCCTGCACGTACTCGCCGGCATTATTCAATAATTTCTCCGAATGCCACAGGTTGGTGCCCAGCAGGGTCACATGGTTGATATCATGATAGGCCAGTTGGGGAATGACCAGGCCCAGCATCTGGGGAGCGTCCGGCACCAGGATGGCCTCGAAATCCACTATGGGAGGCGGCGCATCATCTTCCGGGCGTGAAGACCGGGACCGCTTGCCGGGTATCGTTTCCTCGACGGCTTCCTCCTCGGGCGGCTGGTATCCCGGCAGGGCGGTCAGCGGGCCTAAAAGATCCAGGGGCTCGCGCAGGGCTTTGAGGTCTTCCGGCGTTTCATAATGGCGCCCCACGAGTTTCTTGACGGGTACTTCAAAATCGGTCTTCTGGGGATCGTAAGCTTCCATTGCCACGATCTCCCCCCCCCGCTGGTAAACTTCTTCCCAAAACGCATCCCGAAAAATACGCCCGTATTTTTCATCCGGGTAAAGGATGGCCATACGCCGTTTGTCAAGGGTTTCCATCATATAGGCGGCCAGGGCCGACGCCTGCATGCGGGGGGTGATAAAATGGCGGAAAACATTGTCGCCGATGGCCGTCACACCCTCTCGCTGGGAAATCGTCATGATGGGAATACGCTGGGCCTGAGCCACTTCGGCAGCTGATTCGGCGGTGGCGATAGGGCCGAGTACAGCCGCGACGCGGGCTTCGGCCAGGGCGGACATGGCCCGGGCCGCCTGGTTGGGATCCGAACCGGTATCCTTGACCACCAGCCGGAGGGGCTGCCCGTCCAGATTGGCGCTGGCTTCCCGGAAGGCCAGCTGAATGCCGTCCAGGGCCCGGGCACCAAAAAGTTTATAAGGTCCGCTGAGCGGGAGCAGACACCCGAGGGCATAGCGGTCGTAGGCCACCTTGTCGGCCAACTGGGCCATCAGCTCCCGGGCCTGGGGCGCCAGTTCATGCGCCGGGAAACGCTCCAGGAATGCCGTCAACTGCCAGACGGCGTCGTCATAGGCCGATGTGCCGGCCATGTTGACGGCCCGCTGGAAGACAAGATAGCCCGCAACCGTGTCATCGCTGATCTGGCCCAGCAGCAGGTCGATCTGGTCGTCCTGGAGCATGGCCACCCCGGCGGTCATCTTCTCCCTGAGGGTTGCCTGGTGGAGAGGGGGCGCGACCGAGGCTGCCAGGGCATAAAAATAGACGCTCTGGTCCCACATTGACAGGGCCGCATGGGCATCTCCCAAAATCACGTAGAGCCGGAAGCGCTGCATATCCCCCTGAACCTGATCGGCGAAGGCCGGGGCCGTATCGAGAATTTCCTGGTGACGCCCCAGGCGCTGCAGCGCCCCCAGCATTTCGATCCGGGCGTCCATGGCCTCCGGGCTTTCCGGGTAGGTGGCCACCAGTTGGTCGTAGCTTTCCAGAGCGGCCACATCATCATCGAGGGCCGTCTGGATGCGTCCGATTTTCAAAAACGCCCGGGGCAGAAGCGGACTGTCGGGAAAATTCTGAACCAGTACCTGATAGTAATCCAGCGCGGAGTGCAGTTCACCCTTTTGAAAGGCCGACTCGGCCTGGGCCAGCAGGGCCGTATCGGTGGCGGCGGCCGGCGGCGGAGGCATCTTGCGCGGCGCACAGGCGCTCATGAACGCACACACGAGAAGGACTGCAATGGTCATGCTCTGGCCGATATTTGATTTTGTTGTCACGGGATCACTCTGGGCTGTCGGGTTGATGGCAATACGCATGGGGCAAGCTATGCCGGGATGCATGGAGCGTCTATAAGGGGTTATAGCGATCCACACGCTGTTTTGAGAAAGTCTATACCATAATTTTTCACAAGGGCTCAAGCAAGGGGCGCCAGGGTGGCTGGCCGCTTTCGATTAACACGATAAGGTATTCAAATCACATTATGAATTTATCCCAAACGGTTGACGCAGCACCGAAAAGCGGCTACCATCCCTGATACCGAAACACCCCTCGGGTTCCTCCCTCCGTCAAACAGATGCCGCGAATGGAGATGCCGATGACGAGTCCCCCTCTGAACATTGCCGTCGTGGGTGGCGGCGTGGCCGGGATTACCGCCGCTTTTCTTCTTCAGCGCCGCCACAAGGTCACCCTCTATGAAAAAAACGATTATGTGGGGGGGCATACCCATACGATTGTCATTCCGGACGGCCCGGATGCCGGAACACCGGTGGATACGGGGTTCATCGTCCTCAACGACCGCACCTATCCGAACTTCACCCGCCTCCTGGAGCAGTTGAGGGTTCCAATCCTGGCCAGTGACATGTCGTTCAGTTATTTCTGCGAAGCCTCGGGGTTCCAGTATGCCAGTCACAGCCTGAACGGCCTGTTTGCCCGACGCATCAATTGTCTCGATGCCGGTTTTCTGCGCATGCTGCTGGGCATCCTGCGGTTCAACCGCACGGCCTCCCGGGAGTTGGCCGCCGGCCGTTTGGAAACGCTGACCCTGGGCCGGTTCCTGGACCGCTTTGGCTTCAGCCGCCGCTTTCGCGAACAATATATCATTCCCATGGCAGCGGCGATCTGGTCATCGCCGGATGACGATATCGCCGATTTCCCGATGGCAACGTTTGCCCGCTTCTTCAGCAATCACGGGCTTCTCACCGTGCGCGACCAGCCCCAGTGGTACGTCGTCAGGGGAGGCAGCCACGCCTATGTCAAGGCTTTCAAGGTCCAATTCCAGGGGGATATCGTCTGCAATGCCGCCGTCGCCGGCATTCGCCGGGACCGGGATGGAGCCACCCTGCGCATGTCGAACGGCCGCCAGCGCCACCTGGATCACGTTGTCATTGCCACCCATGCCGACGAGGCCCTGCAACTGCTCGACGACCCGACCGAAGACGAACAGCGCCTGCTGAAGCCCTGGCGCTACAGCCACAATCGCATCGTATTGCACAGGGACCCGGGTTTCATGCCGTCCCAACCGCGGGCCTGGGCTTCCTGGAACTACACCCGGGAAATCGGGGCCTCCCCGCGTGCGCCGGTCACCCTGACCTACCACATGAACCGTCTCCAGCGGCTCGAAACCCAGTCCCCCTATTTCGTCACCTTGAATCCGAACCGTGATATCGAAGATCGGTACGTGGTCACCCGGCTGAATTATACCCACCCCATGTTCAGCTTCGCCAGTCTGGCCACCCAGCCGCAGCTGGCCCAGCTCAACGGCCGCAACCGCACCTCTTACTGCGGCAGTTATTTCGGATACGGCTTTCATGAAGACGCCGTGCGGTCAGCCACCCGCGTGGCCGACGCTTTCGGGATCACGCTATGACGTCCATGCTCTACAAAGGCTATGTGGAACACCGTCGTCTTCACCCGACGGATCACCGCCTGCTTTATCCGCTCTATGTCTATGCCCTTGATCTTGGCGAACTGAGCCGACTGGACCGGCAGCTGCCGCTGTTCGGCTATAACCGGCGCCGCCCCGTTTCCCTCTGGGATCGCGATTATCTGGACACCAGCGAACGGCCGATCCGTGACAAAGTTCTGGACATCGTCCGAACGCAGTTGCCGGTGGAGCGCATCGACCGCATCGTCATGGTAACCGCCTGCCGCTACCTGGGGTATGTTTTCAATCCGGTCAGCCTCTACTACTGCTATGACCACCGGGAGAACCTGCTCGGCAACGTGGCCGAAGTCAACAATACCTTCGGCGAACGCCATGTCTATGTGCTGACCCCTTCCAACGGCGGGCCGCCCGCCTACCCTGCCCGCTATGAAGCCGAAAAGGCCTTTCATGTTTCCCCCTTCAACAGGGTGGAGGGACGCTACCATTTTTCTTTTGCCGACGTGCGGCGGGAACTGGATGTGCACATCGACCTTCATCAGGGCGACCAGATCCTTTTGAAGGCCCGTCTCAAGGGTAACCCACGGCCCCTGACCCCTTGCAACCATTTCAAGACCGTGATGCGCCACCCGGTGATGCCGCACCTGACCATCCCCCGCATCTACCGGGAAGCATTCAAGTTGCGGTTCCGGCGCGGGTTGACCTACCACCCCAAACCCGTGCCGCTCAGCCGAATGACCATCAAGCGCCTGCCCCCGACCGCCCTGGAGCGTCGCTGCATGGCCCTGGTGGAAAATTATCTGGGGCGCACCCGCCGGGGGGGCCTGCGCCTGATCCTGCCCGACGGAACCGCACGGGATTTCGGCGATGGCGCATCCCCTGCGGTCGAGCTGCGGGTCAACGCCTATCGGTTTTTCACACGGGTCGTTTTGGCCGGCGATATCGGCTTTGGGGAAGCGTTTATGGACGATGAGTGGGACAGCGAGGACCCCACGGCCGTGGTCCGCTTTTTCATCCGCAATCGCGACACGGTCCATGACGGCCGTTTCCGGAGCACGCTCGTCAGCCGGGGTGTGGAATGGCTGCGCCACCTGTCCCGGCGCAACACGTTGTGGGGAAGCCGGCGCAACATCCACCGGCATTACGACTTATCCAACGCTTTTTTCCAGACCTTTCTGGATGAATCCATGGCCTATTCCTGCGCCCTCTATCCCCGGCCCGACGCATCGCTGGAAGAAGCCCAGGAGACCAAATTCGCCGCCATTATCCGCAAAGCACGCCTTGGCGCCAACGATCACGTATTGGAAATCGGCTGCGGGTGGGGCGGCTTTGCCATCGAGGCCGTGCGCCGGACGGGCTGCCGGGTCACCGGCGTCACGGTCTCCCGCGAACAGTATCAAGAGGCCCGCACCCGGGTGCAGGAAGCCGGTCTGACCGATCGGATAAACATCGAATTCCAAGACTACCGCCATATCACCGGACAGTTCGACAAAATCGTGTCCATCGAAATGCTGGAAGCCGTGGGGCACGCCTATTACCGTATTTTCTTCCGCACCCTCGAACGTCTGCTCAAACCCGGGGGCATCGCCGTTCTCCAGACCATCTCGATCCCCGACCAGCGCTATGATCGCTATCGCAAGGAACACGACTGGATTCAGAAACACATCTTCCCCGGCGGATTGCTGCCGTCCCTCACCGTCCTGACCCGCACCATGACGCGACACTCCCGCCTCATGGTGGAGCATGCCGAAAATATCGGCGACCATTACGCCCCCACCCTGGCCGAATGGCGCCGCCGTTTCCTGGCGGCCCGCGACCAGGTTGCGGCCCTGGGCTTCGATCGCCGGTTCCGACGCAAATGGGAGTACTACCTGTCGAGCTGTGAGGCCGGGTTCCGGGAACGGATCCTGGGGGACCTGCAGCTGGTCCTCACCCGCGAGGGCAACGCCAATCTTTGTCGCCTGCCATCTGAGAAGACCCAAATGGGTTAACCCGGATATTTAACGCGTTCGAGATGTTCATTGGTGTAGGAAAAATTTCATGCCATGTTCGGGTTAGATGTCGTAGGCTAAAGGATAGCGGCGGTATTCCAACGCCAGGAGGGTTATGTCGTCCGAGGGCGGTGTGCCGTTTTGAAACGTATTGACCGCCCGGAGCAGCGACCGGGTAAGGTCGTGGGGCGAAGGGGGCCGTTCCGACACAAGGCGGGTCAGGCGCTTTTCGGAAAAGAGCTCACCTTTGGCATTCATGGCCTCGGTCAACCCGTCGGTGTAAAGCAGGACGATATCCCCGCCACCCAGCATCACGCTTGCGTCGGCGTAGCGGGAATGCTCCGATGCTCCCAGGACAGGGCCATGGGGGCGGTCCATCTTCTGCAGCGTGCCATCCATTCGACGCAGCAACGGCGGGTTGTGACCGGCATTGACATAGGTCAGCTTGCCGGTGGGGATGTCCAGGACAGCCAGAAACAGGGAAACAAACATGTGTGACGGATTGTCATTGCTGATGGTACGATTGACTTGGCGAATCACGTCGACCAGGGCCATCCTGCCTTCAGCGCGATCGCGCACGAGTGTCTTGGCCAGGGCCATGAAAAGGGCCGCCGGGACCCCTTTGCCGGACACATCGCCGACGCAGATGCAAAGCTGTTCCGGATCGATGAAGTAAACGTCATAGAAATCGCCGCCCACTTCACGGGCCGGATGAATGGCGGCATGTAGCCGGAATTCGGGTCCTTCGGGGAACCGGCGCGGCATGAGATTCATCTGGATCTCATGGGCGACATTCAATTCGTCTTCCATACGCCTGCGGGAGGCCCGCAGGGACGCCTCCATCTGCTTGCGCCCGCTCATATCACGCATGGCCAGGATGACGGCACGCTCAGACGCGGTCAGCAGGAACTGGGCGCCGTTGATCTCCAGCACCACCGGCGGCCCGGGTCGGTCCAATTCATATTCGGTATGGCGGCAGTCACTCCTTAGGGCGCGGGCCAGGGGATGTTCGTCCGGCTCAACCGGTCGCCCCTCCAGCTTCAGCGGAAGTATTTCGGTAATCCGCGCACCGATGATGTCCATGTGGGGCCGCCGGGTCAAACGGTCGAAGGCCGCGTTGCACCAGTTGACGATGCCGTGCGGATCGGTCCAGACAATGGCGTCCTCCACTTCACCGAGGGCAATCTCCATCTTTCCCATGGTGGTGCGGACTTCATCGAGAGTGGCCGCAACAGGGCCGGCCGCCCCGGAGAAGTGGGAATCCGGCAGGGTCGAATGAAGGTGAAGCGGCTTCAGGCAGGCCCCGATCACCCACTCGCCCTGAATTTGCTCCACCACGATCAGGTGCTCGGCAAGCGCCAGGCGGCCGTCGCCCCGACGCACGGGGGCCTCCATGGGATGGTCGGCGATGCGCGAACGCCCGGTCACGAGAAACCGCGAGAACCCCATGTTGTGGGAATCGTGGAAATGGGCCGGAATGATGCGGGTCAGACTGGCACCGACAAGCTCCGCCGACCAGGCATAACATTCCAAGAACCGTTGATTGACATAGGTGATCACGCCGTTGCGGTCCGCTATAACGATGGGATCGGCGTCCCTATGCCGCAAGGATGAGGGTATCGGGGGGGAATTCATAATAGTTGGTCAATCTCTTTCATAGCCCATGAGGTTATCTCATCGCGCAGCCAACCGCGCAGGATCAGGCCAGCCGTTCCAGACGCGCCATCAATTCTTTTCGTTCACGGGACGGCGACTTCGTTCCCGGAAAAACATGGGTGGCCCGCGGGAGACGATCCCGCCAGAAGAGCCCGGATGTGCGTCCCGCTTCGGCCGAGGCCGCCAGCCAGACAATCGTGTCGGCCCCCTCTTCGGGAGTGCGCAGCCAGGGGCGCAGGCGTTGGTGGAACGCGGTCAGGGACCGCTCGAGGCCGGGGGTGTCCACCCATCCGGGATGCATGGCATGCACGCTGATCCCGCTATCGGCCAGTGCCGCCGCCCATAGCTCCGTTAATATCACCAGCCCCCGCTTGGCCCGGGCATAGGCCTCGGCACCGTTATAAGCCCCCTGGGCGGAGTCGAGATTCTCCAGGTCGATCCCGCGGGTATACATGCCCCCCGAGGCGACATTGACGATGCGGGCCGTTTGGCCCGCTGACAAACACGGCAGGAGCAAACGGGTCAGCAGGAAGGGGCCCAGAAGATCGGTGGCCAATGTCTTTTCGATCCCCTCCGCAGTGGCCTCACGCGGGTTGAAGATTGCGCCGGCATTGTTGATCAGCACGTTTATCGCCGGATGGGACGCGGCAATGCGCTTTGCCAGGGCACGAATGTCCGCCATCAAGCTGAGATCGGCGATCTCGATGGAAACGTTGGCATCTTCTCTTGCCGCCAAGAGGGACCGTTGCACCTGCTCGGCCTTGGCCCTGTCGCGGGCCACCAGAATGAGTTCGGCGCCCAGCGCGATCAGTTGGAAAGCCGCAGCCCGGCCGATACCCGACGTCCCGCCGGTCAGGACAACCGTACGTCCGCGCAGGGAATTGGGCGTAAGGGGCCAACGGTTTTTCCCAAAACGGTATCCCAGGCGGGTAAAACCGATGATACCCGGAAGGATGGCCTGGTCCGCCATGCGGGTGGCCAGGGTCAATCGCGGCACACGCCCTTCACCGGAGAGCTGCTGCTTCAGGTTTTGTATTGCCCGCCGCCCGCTGCGGCGCAGCAAGGGGGCTAGCAGGGGTTCTATTTTCCGCCCCCATCGGCGTGTAAATTCGATATCGGCTTCATAGTAGATGCGAACGCCTGTGGCCAGGGGGGCCAGGGTAATCCGGTCCTCCGCCCGAAAGGATTCACCGCGGCCGGCCAGAACCAGACGCTGGGGCGGTGTCATGGCCGTGATCCGGTAGTCCATCGGCACGGGGCGCCCGCCGAATTGGAGCGTGAGCCGGAATCGGGTTCCGATGTGGGGCGCGCCCGCCGTCACCTGGCGGGCCGCCAGCACACTAGAATCCCAAGCCTGGATGTTGGTGAAATTCGCCAGGTAGTCGAAGGCGGCCTGGGCCGGGCAGGCCACATCGATAGTCTCTCGCAAGGTCAGCATCCCTGTCCTCTCGGTTGCTCGGAAAAAATAGCCCTAGTAAAAAAGCGCCCAGCTCAAAGCGTCAAGCTGAAAGGGCGACGCTTCGCGTCGACATCGAAATACCAAAAGCGACCAGCGCGACAGGCGCTATTTTCATGAATGCTTAAACCGGCATCAGCCGGCGGCTTCGCTCTGAGATAGAAATGGCATGGAATGAAAAAGAATAAGCATCCCCGCATCCTTCGCAATACCAGCGTCCGACCGGGAGGGCAATCCAACGCGAACCATCCGACTTGTCAAACAGGCTTGCGACCTTATCTTTGCGAAACGTCAATGATTCCAAAGGATATAACAGCCATGAAGCTTTTCATATCTGTCATCATACTTACCGCGGTCTTGCTTGGCACAGCCCCCCCCGGCTTCGGGGCGGTAGCCATCGAAGGGGTTGCTTTCGAGAAGACCTTCCAGGCTGCAGCCACCCAGCTTCATCTGCGTGGCGTCGGTCTGCTGCGCTACATGTACTTTATCAAAGCCTATGTGGGGGCCCTTTACATGCGACCCCAGGATGATGCCAGCCAGGCCCTGGCATCGGCGCCGCGGCGCCTGGAGCTGCAATATTTCCACGCCATCAGTGCGGCCGATTTTGCCGAGGCCACGACCCAGAAAATAGGAGACAACGTATCTCCCGAAGCCATGGCATCCATCCAGGAGCGCCTGAAGACCTTCAACGCCCTTTACCGGGACGTCCAGCCCGGTGATCGCTATGCCCTGACCTATCTGCCGCAGCGCGGAACCGAGCTTTCCTTGAACGGCCAGCCGCTGGGCCGCATCCCCGGCGACGATTTTGCCGCCGCCGTGTTTGCCATCTGGCTGGGGCCGGAGCCCATCGATGAAGACTTTCGCGACACGCTGCTGGGGGTTCGATGACAACGAGCCGCATGATCTGGTCGGACAAAGTGGCCTACGGCCTGCCGGCCTTTGCCCTGGCCGTGGTGGGCATTCCCGTCTATGTCTACATCCCGAAGTTCTACAGCGACGTGGTGGGCATCGATATCGCGATGATGGGTATTATTCTTCTGGCCGTGCGTCTCTTCGACGCGGTCTCGGATCCCCTGATCGGGGTGCTTTCCGACCGCACCCGCACCCCCCTCGGCCGCCGGCGGCCCTATATCCTGGCGGGTGGTGTGTGCGTGGCGCTGACCATGCTGCTGTTGTTTACGCCTCCCGACGATCCCGCCGAAAATCACACCCTGTGGTTCGGGGTGTGGATTTTCGCCCTGTTCCTGTGCTGGACGGCGGTCACCGTGCCCTATGAGTCGCTGGGACCGGAACTCACCTTCGACTACGACGAGCGCACCAGCCTGTTTGCCGTAAGGGACGGGCTTCTGATCGCCGGCACCCTGCTGGCCGCCATATCGCCGGCCCTGGTCGGGGCGATCCTGGACACAGGCCCTTCCCAGGAGGGTGAACGCCGAAAATTCTTCTGGCTGGCTGTCTGCTACGCCCCCTTCCTGATCGGCACCTGCGCCTGGTGCGTCTACCGCATCCGTGAAACCCCTGCCGGCGGACAACGGACAGCCGCCGCGCCCACCTTGCAAGGCTGGCGCAGCATCGGGGAAAACCGCCCTTTTTTGATCCTGTTGACGGCCTATACCATCAGTGCCGTGGGCAGCAACCTGCCGGCCACGCTCATTCTCTACTATGTGGAATACGTCCTGCAGTCCCAGCGGGCCGATCTCTTCCTGATGCTCTACTTCGTCACCGGCATTTTCTTTTTGCCGGCCTGGATCAAGTTGGCCGGCCGCTATGGGAAAAAGAACGCCTGGCTGCTATCCATGGCCATCAACACCGGCATCTTCATGGGGGTCTTCTTCCTGGGGCCCGGCGATGAATGGCTTTACGGTATTCTGGTGGTAGGCTCCGGATTGGGGTTCGGAGCAACCCTGGCCCTGCCGTCCGCCATCCAGGCGGACGTCATCGACTATGATGAACTGCTGACCGGCCAACGGCGGGAAGGCCTCTACATCGGCATCTGGTCCATTGCCAAAAAGCTGGCGGCCGCGGTGGGGGTGGGAGCGGCCCTGGCCTTCCTGGGCAGGGTCGGCTACGAGCCCAACATCGACCAGCCCGAACAGGTGGTAACGACGCTGCGCATCCTCTACGCGCTGGTTCCCTGCCTGTGCAACATCGTGGCCCTGGCCGTGGCCGTGGCCTACCCACTGGATGCCGCCGCCCACAGGGCCATTCGCAGCGGCGTCACCCGCCGCCAACGCGGCGAAACCGTTTCGGACCCTTTGCAGCCTGGCAAACGTATTGCCGGGTGATCCCTTAGAATACGGCAACCCATCGGTCAAAGCGCTTGATGGCTTGGCGTTGCCCCTGCCATGCAGAAACCGGACGCCACCGATCGGCATTCCGATCCACAGGGCAAAGAACCTGGCCGTTGCTGAAATTAAGGGCAACCAGCGTCCCTAGCGCCTTTCACGTCAGGGCATCTTGAACCCGTCAAAGCGATCCGCTTCGTCAAGGGCTTGCGGCAACGTATATTCGGTGTCGAAATCCACGGCCCGGATATCGTCGCAAATCGTACGGAGAAGGGCCACCACTTTCAGGTGCTCGGGGTGGGTCTGGTAACGCTGCATGGTTTCCAGGTTGGCAAACCCCGACACCAAAGCGAAATCATAGGAGCGGTCCGAGTGAACGATGTCGCGGCCGAACTCGTAGGTCTGGATCTCGATCATCTTGTCCGGCAGGGCATCGAGCATCTCTTCCAGACGATCGATATCTTCCGTGGGGGTATCGGGTTTGAATTTCATCATGACAATGTGATGCAGCATCGTGTGTCTCCCAGGTTCATTTCAACCATTCGGCTGGTATTATCGTTGGCGGTGCGCCGGGAAACGGCGCCCGATCATCAGCAACACGGTCAGGCCAAGGCCCCACAAAAGGCTGTTGACGGCAATGGGGATGGTAATCATCTGCCCCGGGAACCAATAGCGCGGGTAAAGCGCCAATGTCAGGATCGGGAAATACAAAATCTTGGTGGCCACGGCCAGCAGGCCGTACAGAAAGGAATCCGCCGGCCCTCCCGGCATGGCGCCACCAATCCGCAGGGTCAGGGGCACGATGGCGAGACAGGCCATGAAATGGCCCACGGCCAGGAGGGACCCGGCCAAGATGGGACGGCGCCATATCATAGGGTACCGTCCTCCCCGTCAGGGACCGCACGGTAAGCATACCAGGGCCGCTGCAGGTGTCCCGGACAGCCGGTGACCGGGCAGGTCCACACCGGGTCGCTGCCTGGGGGCACCGGCCGTTGATCGCTCCCGCGCCCTTCCGCCACCCACTGCCGGGCCTCGCTTTCGGATGCCGCCAGGCCATGGCGGTAGGTGGTCCTGCCGAAGCAGTGACAATAGCCGTAAAGCAATTCGTAGCGCACGTCTCGTCCTCGCCGGTTCCATACCATCGACCAAAGGATTTGGTATAATCCCACGGCGACCATTGATCAAGACAGAATCCGGCCTCAGGTAGTAACCCGAATATTTCACGCGTTCGGGATGTTCATGAAATGTTCGGGTTAAAGCCCTGGGCCCTCATCCAGGCCGCATAGGCCCGAATACCGGTTTCCACGTCATAGGCGGGTTCGAATCCCAGCTCTGTGCGGGCCCGGGTTATATCCAGGGCTTCGCAGCGTTTCATCAAAGTGCCCGGCCCCAGCCTCACGGTAACGTCATAAGGGGATTGCTGCTGCGCCAATTCCGCGATACGCCCCACCGCGGTCGGCACCCCGGTGGCGATATTGTAGGTTTGGTGCGGCGGGTCCGCAGCCTGGTACACCATGGCCGTGCCGCGGGCGGCATCTTCGATAAAAACGAAGTCCAGCTCCTGGTCGGCCCCGCGATCCATCTCGAGCCCGGACAACCCTTCCAAGGCACCGAAGGCCAACCGATAGAGCCGGATGAAGCGCGACGGCAGTTTGCCGGGGCCGTAACAAAAATAGACCCGGCTGATGCGGAAGTCGAAGCCGAAGCTCCGCGCATACTGCCGCCCCAGGAATTCGCAGGACGCCTTGGTGGCGCCGTATAGATCGGAGGGGTTCACCGGCGCCCCGTCTTCCGCGATGGTTCCGGATACCTCCCCGTAGACCGCTCCGGTGCTGGTGTAGACCACCTTGGGAATTTCAAACTGCCGGGCGATCTCCAGGATATTCTGGGTACCCGCCACGTTCAGCTGCACGTTGGCATGCGGATTTTCCAGAACGAGCTCCCCCATGATGCCCACGGTGTGGATAATGCCGTCGATTTGGCCCCGGTAACGCTGAAAAATGTCCGTCATCCGGGGAAAATCCATGACACTGCCCTGGATGAAGCGCATCTTGTCCGCCACCGGCACCAGGCAGTCCGGTACCACGGGGTTCGTGTCGAAAAGGATGACGTCTTCGCCCTCACCCACCAGATAACGCGCCGCCCACGAGCCGATGTGCCCGTGCCCGCCTGTAATCAAGACCGCCATATGTTTCTCCTCGTGATGGGTTAACGCTCGATAAGATTGATGATCTTTACGATCAAAATAGCTTGAATTGCTCCAGAAAGCGTGGATTGGATTCGAGGGCAAGGCGGCGTGAGATGAAAAAGCGGAGCATACACGCCAGTATGTGAGCATTTTTCATCTCGCGCCAATGCCGCCATCGGATTCAAGACGCGTTTTCTGGAGCAATTCTAAATGCCTTTGGATTTCATCCAACTGGCCGTATTGAAAAAACTGGTTACATACCGCCCCGGCGGCACCAGGTCGTCGCAAAACTGCTGATCGGCCGCATCCATCGTCACCTCCGCGGCGGGCAACAGGCTCTCCAGTTGTTCCAAATTGCGGGGCCCTATAATCGTGCTGGTGATGCCGGGCTGGTGCAGCACCCAGGCCACGGCCAGTTGGGCGGCCGTGCAGCCTTTGGCTTTTGCACGTTCGGCAAAGCGCTGCCCCACGGCCACGCCTTCGGGTCTGATGCGTTCACGAAAGACGTTGCGCAGGGTGCCCCGGCTGCCCTCGGGGAGTTCCGCCGCCTGGGTGTACTTCCCCGCCAAAACGCCGTGGGCCAATGGTGCCCATGCCAGCACGCCGAGATCGTAAGCCTGGCACATGGGCAGGATTTCGTTTTCGATGCGCCGATCCAGCAGGTTATAGGGCGGCTGCTCGCACGCCATTTTAGGATACCCGCAGCGGTCCGCCAGGTGCAGGGCCTCCACGGTCCGCCAGGCCGGATGCGTGGAGCAGGCCGCATAACGGATCTTGCCGTCCCGCTGCAATTGATCCAGGGCGGCCAGGGACTCTTCCTGGGGAACCGCGAAATCCGTCCGGTGCAAAAAATAAATATCGATGCAATCCGTTTGCAGCCGTTTCAGGCTGTGCTCACAGGCTTCCAGGATGTGGTGGCGGGAATTGCCCTGTTCATTGGGTCCGGGGCCCATGCGATTGAAGCATTTGGATGTCAGGTGGATATGCCGGCGGCGGCCGTTGCGCTTCAGGGCTTCGCCCAGGATGCGTTCCGCCTGTCCCTTGTTGTAGATATCCGCACAGTCGATCAGGTTGATGCCGGCGTCGATGGCCGCATCCACCATGCGGCAGGCCTCTTCTAATTCAGTGGGATTGCCGAAGTTCATCGTGCCGAGCACCAGGGAAGATACCTGCAGGCCGGATCGGCCCAATCGTCGGTATTCCATAAGGCCCTCCTTTGCTGGAGTGGGGAAATGGCGCCAGACTACCCGCGCTTTTCCTGTGTAGCAAACCTGATCCGATGTTGTACAGCCCCCAGGCTACCCCGCCAAAGACCGCCGGACAGGGGCCAGGGTGGGAAGGCGTTACGCCTCGACAACCCATCAATGGGCTGTTTCCGCCACGGGCCATTGTTAGGCTTCCATGAAGAATCGGTTAAAAATGTGCTTGACAGGCCAAATGGATTTCTATACTGAATTTTGTATTCAAAATTCATAATTCATTTTATTGACTTCGTCCCACCCGGGACGTCAACCGTCTGATCTGAGGGGATTCATGCCTAATCTTGGAGCCCAGCACGCCAACCTGGACCAGAAAGTCTATCAAATTCTCAAAACCATGATCATGGAGCGCAAGCTGTTGCCGGGTGAAAAAATCCGCCAGGAAAAGCTGGCCCAGGAACTGGGCATCAGCCGCACCCCGCTGGTGGCGGCTCTCAAATTTCTGGAACACGAAAAACTGGTGGAGTCCAAGCCCCGCCGGGGATTTTACGTCCGCCTGTTTAAAATCCAGGAAATGGTGTCGATTTTCGAATTGCGCGAGGTACTGGAAGGCTTGGCCGCCCGACGGGCCGCCGGTCAGGTCACCAATACCCAGATCGACAGGCTGCGACAATTTTTTTCCCCGTTCAAGCAGTTGCCGGAAATCAGTGACTATCGCCGTTACTCCCAGGAAGACCGCCTTTTTCACAATTACGTCATCCAAATCGGTGCCAAGGAATTTCTGCGCAGCATTCTGGAAACCTACAACATCATCAGCTTCAGTTATCAGGTGGTTTCTTCGGAGGGCCTGGTGCGCTCCCCTGACGAGACCCTGGAAGAACACCTGGCGGTGATCGAGGCCATCTGCGACCGGGACCCGGAGGCTGCCGAAAACCTCATGCGCAACCATTTTAAAAAATCGGCGGCGTCGCTTACCGAAGGCATCGCCAAACTACGGTCGGCTTGACAGGTCGCGAACAGCTGACGTGATCTGCCACAAGATCACCGACCGCGAAGAAAGGGGGGGATAACAGGCGCAGGACAGCGACAGGCCGGCCGCCCACGATCCATCGATCGTGTGAAGCAACCACCGGCGGCGGAGAGATCGGCCTGCGTTCCGTTTTTTGCAAAGGACCATCATCAACCATCATTCGTAGGAGGAGGAACAGGCAATGAAAAAGCTTCTGCTCATCAGTCTGGTTGTACTCATGGCCGTCGCCCTGGCGGCGGGTGCGTACGCGGCGAAAGGCTTTCCCAAACGCAACATCACGGCCGTCGTGGTCTGGGGGGCCGGGGGTGGGACCGATACCTGCAACCGGATCATCCACGCCGAAATGGCCAAGTTTCTGGGGGTCAATGTCAACGTCATCAACAAGACCGGCGGCGTGGCCGGCTCCGTGGGCATGAGCCATGCCTACAGCAAACCCCATGACGGCTACACCCTCTGCGGTCTGTCCGAATCCAACGTTACCGCCGGCGTCCAGGGCGGCTGGGACAAGAAATTCGATGTATGGGACACCTTCATCGTCGGTGGTTCGCCGGATGTGATTTCCGTCACCCCGGATACGCCCTACAAAACCCTCAAAGACCTGATCGAAGCGGCCAAGGCCAACCCCAAAAGCATCAAGGCGGCCGCCAGTGGCGCCGGTTCCATCCACCACCTGAACCTGCTGGCCGTGGAAAAGGGCTCCGGCGCCAAATTCAATTTCATCCCGTACAAAGGTTCCGCGCCTTCCCAGAATGCCGCCATGACCGGTGAAGTTTCCGTGGTGGTCACCTCCCTGGCCGAACAGCAGCAACTCCTGCGGGGCGGCAAACTGCGCGCCCTGGGCATGCTGATTCCAAGCGCCTTCGACGTGGAAGGCCTGGGCACGATCCCCAGTTCTTTCGATGCCTATCCCGGGCTGTCCGAATACCTGCCCATCTCCCAGGCGATCGGTTTTGCCGTTCCGGCCGACGCCCCGGAAGCAGCCAAGGCGGTTCTCGTGGATGCCTTCAAGAAAGCCATGGCCACGGACAAGGTCAAAACCTGGGCCAAGGAAAACTACTACCTGCTCTCGGGCAAAACCGGTGCGGAATCCAAGGCGGTTTTCGACGCCCTGGAATCCAACTTTGCCTGGACCCTGTGGGAACTGGGGGCGGCCACGGTTGATCCGGCCAAGCTCGGCATTCCCAAACCCTAGTCGCCACCCATTGCGCCGATGTCTGCCGTTGCCGTAGACGTCGGCAGCGGCCGCCCGGATCCGACCCGCGCGATCCGGGCGGCCTAACCCATACCGGTGTGAGGATCGCGCATCATGATGGAGAAGGATAAACTCCGCAAAGCCGACATTTTTTCCGGCAGTGTGATCATGCTTTTCGGCCTCTGGATCATCAGCCAGGCCTTGGATATGCCCATGAAAGATTCCTGGGGCGGTGTCCAGAACGTCTGGTATGTCTCCCCGGCCCTCTTCCCGCTTTTCGTGGGGGCCATGATCACCCTGCTCGGCGCCACGCTGGTTCGCAAGGCTTTTAAAATCGTCGGGCGCCAGGGCTTCCGGGACGTCATCCAATGGCTGGGCAGTTCCGACCTTGCCCGTTATCTCAAAACCCCGGCGGTTTTCCGCTTTTATGCCATGGTGGTGCTGTTCTTCAGTTTTGTTTTCCTGAACATCCCGCGCATCGATTTTTTTCTCTGCGCCATCCTGTTTCTGATCGTCTTCATCACCATGTTCTATTTCGACGACGACGCGCTGCTGAAAAAAATGCTTTACGTTTATCTTGTTGGAACGGCCGTTCTCATTGTTTTTTTCGCCCTTGGGCTGCCCCGGGCCCTGGAAACCACGCTCCCCTACGCCGGTGACTGGCTCACCCTCGCCTTTATCGTCACCTATGCGATCTATGCCTGGACATTGATCCGCAGCGTTCCCGCGCTGCGTAAAAAATACCGCACCGCCTTGATCCTGGCCGTGCTGGCGCCGTTTACGATCGGGCCGATTTTCAAATACTTTCTACTGGTTCCCATGCCGATGGAGGGAATGGTCGTGGCCGTACTGGACGCCCTCTGGTACTGGGATTTTTAGTCTGTAACGGCAGGAGCATTTAAACCCATGATGGTATTCGAACGTATCGGGTCCTTTTTCGGCATTGTCTTCCATCTTGCCGCGGACCCCATCAATATCGCCATTCTGTTCGGCAGCGTGCTGATGGGCATTATCTTCGGCGCCATGCCGGGCCTCACATCAACCCTGGGGGTCGCGCTGTTGACGGCGCTGACCTACGGCATGGACACCTCCATGGCCATGGTATGCCTGCTGGCCATTTATGTGGGGGGCACCTATGGCGGCTCCTACGCCTCCATTTTGATCAACATCCCGGGAACGGCGGCGGCCGCCGCCACGGCCCTGGACGGCTATCCCCTGGCATGCAAGGGGGAGGGCGGACGCGCCATCGGCCTCACCACGACATCCTCGGCCATCGGCACCACCATCAGCATGTTGTTCGTGGTCAGCATCTCGCCGATCATATCCTACTTCGCCTTGCAGTTTACATCTTTTGAATTCTTCCTGCTGGCCTTCTTCGGCATTCTCATCAGCGGCACCCTCACCAGCCCGGACCTGGTGATCAAAGGCTGGATCGCGGGCTTTCTGGGGCTCTTCCTGGCCTGCGTAGGCCGCGACCTCCTGCAGTTCTATCCCCGTTTTACCTTCGGCTTCTCCGAGCTGGACAGCGGGGTCGAAGTGGTGCCGGTGCTGATCGGCGCCTTCGGCATCCCCCAGATCATCCAGGTGCTGAAAGACCGCTTTCAAATCGGGGAGACCCAGAAGCTTCAACGCATCATACCGGAAATCGGCACGGTGGTCCGCAATATCCCGGCCATCATCCGTTCAGCCCTGATCGGTGTGGGCATCGGCGCTGTGCCGGGCATCGGCGAAGACATTGCCGGCTGGGTTTCCTACGGTACGGCCAAGAACACCTCCAAACACCCGGAAACCTTCGGCAAGGGCGAACTGAAAGCCGTCCTGGCCAGCGAAACCGCCAACAATGCCTGCGTGGGCGGTGCCATGATCCCCCTGCTCAACCTGGGGATCCCGGGCAGTCCGCCGGCGGCCATGCTTTTGGGGGCCCTCATGCTCCACGGGGTTACCCCCGGCCCCATGATCACTTTCGAGCACCCCACCTTCATCATGGAGGTGGCCGCCATCCTGTTGCTGGCTTCGATGGCCATGTTCGTCACCGGCCTGCTGCTGGCCAAACAGGTGGTCAAGGTCCTGCGCATCCCGACCCAGATCTTCATGCCGATTATCGGCGTGCTGTGCATCATCGGCTCCTATTCCCTGGGGCTGAATATCTTCAATCTCTACCTGATGCTGCCCGTCGGGATCATCTGCTATTTCCTGACCGAAATGGGCTACCCCATCGCGCCGCTTGTCATCGGCGTCATTCTGGGCCCCATGGCCGATGAAAACCTCCGGCGCGCCCTGATGGTATCCCAGGGCAGTTTCATGCCCATCTTCCAGCGGCCGGTATCCCTGATCCTGTTTATCATCATCGTCCTGACCATCATCAGCCAGTTCGACTGGTACCGCAGGTTGAAGGACCGGGCCATGGCCAAAATCCGCAGCCGGGGCAACACCTGTGAAGTGATCCTGGAAGAGAATGAATCGGAACGATGACATGGACGCAATGGCCCCACCGGTGATCGGTGTTTCACCGGCCTATTTCATATCCCGCTTCGGCGACCGCTTTTCGGCCCGACAGATGACGGAGGATCTCGAGAACATTGAAATCATCTGTCCGCCGGAGCACTGTCGGGCAGAATACGCGCAAACCCGTGATTTCATCGCTATCCATATTGAAACAGCGGCGGCCGGCATACCGGCGCAGTAAGGAGGACCACATGCTCAAAATGGGCATCATTACCGGATTTCTTTCCCGGACCAAAGACCGTTTTCACGAGTACAACCAACCCCTGGCCGTGGAAGAAAAATTTAAACTGATGAGCACCATCGAAGGCTATGACGGCGTGGAAATCGTCTATCCCTACGAGGTCAAGGATCCCGCCCAAACCCGGACGCTGCTCGACAAGTTCAGCCTGAACGTGGCGGCAGTCAATGTCAACGTCAAAGCCGAACCCGAATTCCGCAATGGCGGTTTAACTTCCCACGACCCGGATGTCCGCGCCAAAGCCGTCGGGTTCATCAAGGAAGCCAAAGATTTTGCCGAAGGGGTCGGCGCCGACAAGGTCACCTGCTGTCCGCTGGGCGACGGCTATGAATTTTCTTTCCAGTACGATTACGCCACGACCTGGACGTACCTGGTGGATGGTTTCGGGGAAGCGGGCCGCTATAAACCCGAAATCCCGCTGTTTATCGAATACAAACCCAGCGAGACCCGGGGGCGTTGTTTCATCGATTCCGCCGCCAAAACCCTGTGCCTGCTGAACGATATCGGCAACCGGGATATCGGGGTAACCCTGGATTTCGGCCACTCCATCTATGGCAACGAACACCCGGCCGAAGCCGTGGCAATGCTGGCCGAGAGCCCTTTCCGATACTACATCCATGTCAACGACAACGACGGCAAGTGGGACTGGGACTATTTCTGCGGCACCAAGCACTTTCTGGAGTATGTGGAGTTTCTCTACTACCTGCGCAAGTACGGCTACAACGACTACATGACGTCGGACACCTCCCCCACGCGCTGGGATATCCGCGGCACGTTCGAAGCCAACAGCCGACTGACCAATAAAATATGGGACAAGCTGGGCGACATCGATGGCGGCGAAATCGCCCGCCTGATGGCCCAGGGCGACTACCTGTCCACATGGAAATTTATCGAAGAAAATATCTTCGCACTGAAATAGCGAACATCACCTATGACCGCCGATATAGCCAAAACCGGTACGCTTGAGGGACTGCCGCCCGAATGGCCGGAGGATCTGCTGCCCGCGATTCAGGCCGGCGTTGTCTCGGCAGGGCGCAAGATCGTGGTGCTGGACGACGACCCCACCGGCACCCAGACGGTCCACGGCGTACCCGTACTGACCACCTGGTCGGCGGATGCCATGGCCCGGGAGCTGGAAGGCCCCGCAACGGTTTTCTATGTCCTGACCAACTCCCGCAGCCTGGCGGCAGCGGATGCCGATGCCCTGGGCCGAGAAATCGGGGGCAATCTGGCCCGGGCGGTCCGGCAAACGGGGATACCGGTTGACGTCATCAGTCGCAGCGACTCCACGTTGCGGGGTCATTTCCCCGGCGAAGTGGATGCCCTCAAGGAAGGGCTGGGGGCCGTATCACACCCCTGCCTGGTGATCCCTTTTTTCATGGAGGGCGGGCGCTTTACCATCGATGACGTCCATTATGTCGCCGAAGGGGATCGGCTCGTTCCGGCCGCCCGGACACCCTATGCCCGCGATGCCGTGTTCGGCTACCGCCATTCCAACCTCCGCCGCTGGATCGGCGAGAAAACCGGCGGCCGCATCACCGCCGAACACATCACGTCGATCACCCTGGAGGATTTACGGGTGGGCGGGCCGGCCCGGACGGCGCAAAAACTGATGGCCATTCCGCTGCAGGGTTACGGCGTTGTCAACGCCGCGTCCTATCGCGACCTCGAGGTTCTGGTGGCGGGTCTGCTCCAGGCCGAGGCCGGCGGCCAACCGTTTGTCTTCCGCACGGCGGCTTCTTTCGTACGCGTGCGGGCCGGCATCGCCCCGCGCGACGCCATCACGCCGGGTGAAGTGACCGCGTCCAACCGCCACGGCGGTCTGTTCGTCGCCGGGTCCTACGTGCCCAAGACCACGGCCCAGCTGTCCGCCCTGATGGCTGCCCAAACCGTTGCGGCCATTGAAATTTCGGTTGCCAGCCTGCTGGACGACACGCAAAGGGAAGTCGAAATCGCCCAGGCCCTTCAAGCCGTCAACCACCATATCGGCAAGGGTGACGACACCGTCCTTTTCACCAGCCGCGACCTGGTCACGGCGGCCGGCGACGCGGCGAACCTGAGGATCGGCCAGCAGGTGTCCGACAGCCTGATACGGGTCGTGCAAGGCCTGACCTGCCAACCGCGCTATCTCGTGGCCAAGGGCGGTATCACCGCCAGCGATATTGCCACCCGGGGCCTGGGGGTGCGCCGGGCCATGGTAATGGGCCAGGTCCTGCCGGGTGTCCCCGTATGGGAACTGGGGAACGAAACCCGCTATCCCGGCATGGCCTACATCGTCTTCCCCGGCAACGTAGGGGATGACAATGCCCTGGCCGAAATCCAGAAACGGTTGGCCCTCAGGATAGGAGACAGAACCCAATGAACCAGAAGAAGCACACGGTCCGAACCATTCAGCAAATGCGCGACAACGGTGAAACCATCACCATGCTGACCGCTTATGACTACCCCACGGCCAAACAGATCAATGACGCCGGCATCGATATGATTCTGGTGGGCGACTCCTGTGCCATGGTGGTGCACGGGCACCCCAACACGCTCACCGCCACCATGGACATGATGGTGCTGCACTGTGCCGCCGTGGCCCGGGGGTGCAATCGCACTATGGTAGTGGCGGACATGCCCTTCGGGTCTTTCCAGTACGGTATCGAAGAGACCATGCGCAACGCCGCCCGCTTTGTCACCGAAGCCAAAGTGGACGCCGTCAAGTTCGAAGCCACGCCCCGGCATATCGAAAAAACCCGGGCCATCGTGGAGATGGGCATCGCGGTGGTCGGCCACGTCGGCCTGCACCCCCAGGCGGTCGGCGCCCTGGGGGGCCTCACCGTTCAGGGCAAATCCGTTGAAACCGCGCGCAAAGTCGTCCGCGAAGCCCTGGCCCTGCAGGAGGCCGGTGTCTTCGCCATCATTTTCGAAGCCGTTCCGGCCAAGCTGTCGGCCTATGTCACCCGGAAGCTGCGCGTCCCCACCATCAGCATCGGCGGGGGGCCGGGGTGCTCCGGCCAACTCCTGGTGACACCGGATGTCCTGGGCATGTTCGACGCTTTCACGCCCGGTTTCGCCAAGCGCTACCAGGATTTCAACGGTCTCATGAAAGAGACCTTTGCCCGGTATGCCGAGGAGGTTCGCACCGGCGTCTTCCCCGGGGAAGAACATTCCTACAAAATGTCCGACGAGGTTCTGGAAGCCATCGAAAAGGAATTCGGTGCCGCCAGTGCATAACGGACCGACCGCCGCCGGTGAACAGCAGCGGCACCGATCAAAAGGAGGTAAACACATCATGGCTAAGGTACCCATGTCGGTAGATGAACTCAAGGCCATGGCGGCCACCATCCGGTGTGACATCATTGAAATGATCTGCACCGCGGAAGCCGGCCATCCGGGCGGATCGCTCTCCGCCACCGATATTGTCACAGCCCTCTATTTCCGTTTGATGAATATCGACCCGGCCAACCCCCGCTGGCCCGACCGGGACCGGTTTATTCTGTCCAAAGGCCACGCCTGCCCGGTCTGGTACGCGGCCCTGGCAGAGCGCGGCTTCTTCGCAAAATCCCACTTGGGCACCCTGCGCCGGCTGGGCAGCATCCTCCAGGGGCATCCGGACATGAACAAGGTCCCGGGCATCGATATGACGGCCGGCTCCCTGGGCCAGGGGCTTTCCGTGGGAATCGGCATGGCCCTGGCGGGCCGGCTCCAGAAAAAGGATTATCACGTCTGGGTGATCATCGGCGACGGTGAATCCCAGGAGGGGTCCATCTGGGAAGCCGCCATGTCGGCCGCCAAGTGGAAGCTGGACAACATCACCGCTATTCTCGACCGCAACAACCTCCAGAACGACTGGCACGTGGACGAACTCATGCCCATCGAACCGGTGGCCGACAAATGGCGGGCCTTCGGCTGGCACGTGGTGGACATCGACGGCCATGACATGGCGGCCGTCGTTGCAGCGCTTGAAGATGCCAAGGAACGAAAGGGCGGGCCGACATTGATCCTGGCCCGGACCGTCAAGGGTAAGGGCGTTTCCTATATGGAAAACGTGTGTGAATGGCACGGCAAGGCGCCCTGCAAGGAAGAAGCCGATCAGGCCCTGGAAGAGATCAGGAGGTGCAGCTGTGAGCAATAACCAACCATCCCCCTATCATTATGTGCGCCCCGAAGTTCTACCCATGCTGTCATCCGGCGAACTGTTCACCAAGGCAGACAAAGCCCCCACCCGGGCCAGCTTTGCCAAGGCCGTCATCGATATCGGTGCCCGCAATCCGAACGTGGTCGTGCTGGATGCGGATGTCTCCAAATCCATCGGCACCAACAAGTTTGCGGCCGCATATCCGGATAGGGCCTTCAACTTCGGCATTGCCGAACAAAACATGTTTGCCGCCGCAGCCGGGATGGCCACCACCGGCCTGATCCCCTTTGCCTGCACCTATGCGGTGTTTGCCAGCATGCGCGCCCTGGACATGGTCCGCAATGCCATTCACTACCCGGGCCTGAACGTTAAAATCGCTGCCAGCCACAGCGGCATCACGCCGGGTCCGGACGGGGTTACCCACCAGGGGCAGGAGGATCTCTCCATCATGCGCGCCATCGCCAATTCGACCGTCATCGCCCCGGCCGATCCGGATACCACCACGATGGCCATCCATGCCGTCGCTGCTTACGAGGGACCGGTGTACCTCAGCTTCACGCGTGATCCGGTTCCCAAGATCTTCACCGCGGACTATCCGTTTGAGATCGGCAAAGCCGTCACCGTGCGGGACGGCCAGGACGTGACCATCGTCGCCATGCGGGATCTGACCGCCCATGCCCTGGTGGCCGCCGAACGTCTGGCGGCCAAAGGCATCGACGCCCGGGTCATTGACTGCCCGACGCTCAAACCGCTGGATACCGAAACGATTCTGGCGGCCGCCCGGGAGACCGGTGCGGTCGTGACGGCCGAAAACAATGTTGTCTTCGGCGGCCTGGGCAGTGCCGTGGCGGAACTCCTGGCGGAAAATCTGCCGCTGCCCATGCAGCGCATCGGCGTTCAGGACACGTTTGCCGAGTCGGGCCCCTATCTGGACCTGCTCGACAAATACGGACTTTCGGCGCCGCATATCGCGGCCGCGGCCGAAAAGGTCGTTAAACGGAAATAGCTGTATGGGGAGGGGATCGCCTGGAAGGCATCCTCCTTTCCTCCCTTGGGATATCGCAGCCAGACCAATCGCCGCACTCGCGTATACATCCGACGGCATTGTCTCTTCCATCGCGATGCCCTCCTCATCCATCCAAGCCCCCCGGAACGGCCGATGCCTCCGGGCGTGGGCGGCAACATGCCAAATCGGATGCATCGGCCGGGGAGGATGATATGGGAACCTACGAATGGCGTGTCCATCACCCGGAAGGACGTTTTCGGGTAGTGGTCACCAAGGAATTACCCGGGGAGCGGTGGCTGGAGATCCTCACCGCGGCCGACTGCCGGGTCGAGATCTGCACGTCGCCGGATGTGCTGACGGTCGAGGCCATCCAATCGGCCATCGGCACAAGCTGCCATGCCGCCATCGGCCAGTTGACCGAGGATTGGGGCGCGACGCTCTTCAACGCGTTGCGCGAGGCCGGCGGCACGGCATACAGTAATTATGCCGTCGGATTCAATAACGTGGATGTGGCGGCGGCCACCCGGATCGGCATTCCGGTGGGCAACACTCCGGGTGTGCTGACGGAGACCACGGCCGAGATGGCGGTAACGCTGACGTTCGCCGCCGCACGCCGGATCGGTGAAGCCGAGCGCTACCTGCGGGCCGGCCGCTACCAAGGCTGGCTGCCGACCCTCTTTCTCGGGGAACTGTTGATGGGCAAAACCGTGGGCATCATCGGCGCCGGACGCATCGGGGCAACCTATGCCCGCATGATGGCCCAGGGCCACCACATGAACGTGATCTACTACGATCTCTACCCGAACCCGCAATTGGAAGAAGATCTGGCCGCCTACAGCGCATTGCAGACCACCCGCGGCCAGACGCCGGTGACCTGCCGCCGGATGGACACCATCGAAGCCCTGCTACAGGAGGCGGATTGCGTCAGCATCCACACCGTATTGGATGACACCACCCGCCACATGATCAACGCCGAACGCCTCGGCATGATGAAAAAAAACGCCATCCTGGTGAACACCAGCCGCGGTCCCGTCATCAAGGAAGACGATTTGGTGGCCCACTGCCGCACCCATCCCGACTTCCGTGCGGGTTTGGATGTGTTCGAGAATGAACCGGAGATGGCCGCCGGATTGGATGCACTCGACAACGTCATCATCGTCCCGCACATCGCTTCGGCCACCAGTTGGACGCGCCAGGGCATGGCGACCCTGGCGGCTTCCAATGTGGCGGGCCTGCTGATGGGCTATCCCGCCTGGAACAAGCCGGACATCCTGCCCTTTCTGGGAGACGCGCCGCCCCAGGCCGCACCGAGCATCATCAACGCCGAAGCGCTGGGATTGGCAATGGCCGCTTAGATCGAAATCAACGGTTCAGTACACCGGCCCGGATGTCTCTGCGCCCCTCGACAAGCGCGCGGGGATTCCGGGCCGGTTCTTTTTAAAGCCAGCCGCCTGGATTTTCCGCCACCGCCTTCTCCCACTGCCGCATACGTTTTTCCAGTCTGGCGGCGACGTCCGGGTAGGTATCGATAACATTGTAATTCTCACCGGGGTCCAGAGCCAAGTCATACAGCAGCGGCCAGCGGTTTCCCAGTTGGCTGCGCCCGAGCTTGTCGGGAATGGGGGCCGCATCCAGCGGAATCGGCCAGACATAACGGTTCAGCCGGCGGAAATATTTCCATTGCCCCATCCGGATGCCTTCCAGTTGGTCGTAATGGCAGAAAACGATGGATTCGTGAGGCGATTGCATCTGGCGACCGGTCAGCAGATCGATAACGTTGCGGCCGTCGATGATGCGGTCTTCCGGCAGCGACACGCCTGCCAGAGCAAGCACCGTCGGGTAGATGTCGATGTTCATCCAGAGTGCCCGGCAATCGGTCCCGGCCGGGAGCGCGGCCGGCCAGTGGGCGATCATGGGAACGTGAAAACCGCCTTCGTAGCTCTGGCCCTTGCGCCCCCGAAAAGGGCCGGCGCTGCCCTCGAACCAGGGGCCGTTGTCGCTGGTGAAAAAGATCAGCGTGTTGTCTTCGGCGCCCGTTTCGCGCAGGGTCGCCAAGATGCGGCCGAGGCTCCAGTCGATCTCCTCCACGGCATCCCCGAATTTGCCCGCATTGGATTTGCCGGCAAACGCAGCCGAAGCATACAGGGGTTGGTGCGGAAAGGTATGGGCGAGGTAGAGGAAAAAAGCGCTGTCCTTGGCCTCCTTGATAAACCGCACGGCCTCCCGGGTATACAGGCCGGTCAGCTTGGCCTGGTCGGTCCCGATATTCGCCTGGAGCATCTCCTCGTTGCGGAACAGGGGACAGGGCAGCATGTCGTTGCTGTGCGGCACCCCGAGGTAGAAGTCGAACCCGTTGCGCCGTGGGTTGTAAGCCGGGTCGAGGCTGTAGTCCCCGAGATGCCATTTACCCATCATGGCGGTGCGGTAGCCGGCGGTTTTCAGGGCTTCGCTCAAAAGAAGCTCCCTGGCGGGAATGCCGGTGACCACCTCTCCTTCCCGCAAATCGAGAACCCCCAAGCCTCGCATGGAGCCCCCGACATACTCACGGGCGGCTTTGCGCGTAAACGGTTCATCCTGGGGGTAGACATTGCCGATCACTCCGGAGCGGAACGGATAGCGGCCCGTCAGTAGTCCGGCCCGCGAAGGCGCACAAATGGCGTTGCAGGCATAGTAGTCGGTCATCCGCACCCCTTCCCGGGCCAGCCGATCGACATTCGGAGTGGCAATGGCCCGGCTGCCGTAGCACCCCAGGTCGCCATAGCCCAAATCGTCACAGTAGACGATGATGACGTTGGGACGCGGTGCGTCGGTTTCCGTAGACGTTTCTGCAGCCTTCACCGTTAAAATCGCCGGATCAATCACGGCCATGAAGAGTGCCGCGGTTATCGAGACGAAAAATCGTTTTCCCATCCGAATTTCCATGCTGACCTCTCCCAGTGGATCACGAATTTTTTTCGCACGAAAAAGAACGCCTGATGAAGAACCACATCGAGATAATCTAAATTTATGACGATCCTCGCGAACAACCTATTTCGATATCGTCAAAGCCCGTATTCCGCCCGCTCGATCAACTCCAGCTGCATATCCCGATTGAGGGTCACGAAATAGGCGTTGTAGCCCGAGATGCGCACCAGCAGATTGCGGTAGTTCTCCGGGTGGGCCATGGCATCGCGCAGCATGGCCGAGGTAACGACATTCATCTGCATCTGCATGCCCCCCAGTTGAAAATAGGTTTTGACATAGGAAAACATGGTGTTCACGGTTTTATCCCGTGGTTCGCCCGCCCCGGGGACCACCTTTACATTAAAGGCAATGTTGTTGTTCATGTTGCCTGGGTCCAGAGCGGCCACGTCTCTTAGATTGTCCAGTAAATTGTTGGATGCGGCCGGCTGGGGCGTCAACCCCGGCGTAAACGGCTTGCCTTTGAGACGTCCGGACGGCAGGGCGCCACTCAACGTGCCATAGGCCACGTGGTTGGACATGGACCAAAAGCCAGCCGTATAACGACCGCCGCGGTAATGGGGGTGTCGGCCATAGCTGTCATGCACGAAGCGGGTGACCCGGTTGGCCATGGCTACCGCCTCGGTACGGCCAGATCCGAAAAAAGGAATCTTGCGGGTAATCATGGCGTGCAAAGCGGGATCGTTTTCAAAGTTGGTATCGATGGCCTGTTTCAGATCGGCGAAAGACACCTTGCCTTCCTCGAATACCAGTTTCTTGACCACCAGAAGTGAATCGGTGACATCCGCCAGACCGATGCAGGCCGCCCCGGAACTGTTATACCGGGCCCCGCCGCGGGTGACATCTTGACCGTCCCGGATGCAATCATCAATCAGGGTGGAAAGCATGGGAGTGGGGCGAATCTCCTGATGGGCCCGGGCCAGCATCTCGTTATAGGCGATGGACTGCTTGATGAGAAACCCCATTTGTTTTTCGAAAGCATCGAAGAACTGATCAAAGGTTTGAAAGGTGCTGTCCTCTACACGCCCGGTGTCCGGACCGATCTTCCAGTCCATCAGCGGGTGCCGTCCATCGTTCAGGGCCATCTCCAGGGCCGCCACCAGGCTGATCATCTGAAAGTTGGTGTGCCCCATGTGCTTGCCCGACAACGTCGGCTCGACACAGCCGGTGGCCGACCAGTTGCGTAGATCCTCCGTGGCGTAGTCGAACTCGGCCAGCGACGCCCAAATGGTCTCGTCGTTGTGCATGGAGGGTGTGGCCGCAGTGGTCAAATTGACTTCGCAGAGACGTTTGAGGTAGGTGTCGCTGTTCTTGCCCAGGTGGCAGCGTGCGTTGACATTGGGGTCCCGGATGCTGAGCATCTCGGTCACCTTGAGAAAGATGTAGGTCATGTCATTGACCGCGTCTTCTCCTTCCGGGGTGACACCACCGAGAGTGATGGCCTGGTCCGACGAGCTGCCGCCGAAGTAATAGTTGGCAAAGTCAGGTGTCAGGGGCAGGTGGTCGGTACAGCGCATCATGAAACAGCCGATCAGTTCGATCGCATGTTTAACGTAGGCCTCCCGGTCTTCCAGGCCGTCCAGGCACGCCATGTCCGCCTCGAAATAAGGTTGCAGCCACTGGTCCAGGCGCCCCAGGGACAGCCCAGCATTGGTGCTTTCCATGTGCAATCCGACCCAGGTGATCCAGACGGCATTGACCGCTTCATCCAGGGTGCGGGCCGGTCTGGCCACCACTTGTTCACAGACCCGGGCCAGGTGTTCGAGCTCCTCTCGACGCACAGGGTCTTCCGTTTCCAGCGCCTCGGCCGCCGCCTGGCGGGCCAGGTTGGCGGCATAGGCCATCAGGCCCTCCAGACACAGGATCATGGCCCGGCGGGTGGCGGTTTTGTCAGGGTCATCGACATCGGCCGTCAGTTCAGCCTCGATCTCCGCGATGATCCCCTTGGCACCAAGCCGCAATATCTTCGGGAAGTCCGGGATGGTGTGGGATATGGTGACCGACTTCCAATTGAAGTAAACGGCCCAGCGTTCGTCGATTTGCTGGCCCAGGGGGTTGTCGTATTTCCGGCGGACCCATTCCTTGAAATTGCGGTTGGCCCAGTAGGGGAATACCTCGTGATGAAGCAACTGCCGGGTTTCCGCAGCGACATCATAAGGATTCAGGGATCGGTGGGGTACGGTCAGCAGTTCCCCCCAGATCATGGTGCCATGCCCTTCCGGGTAGACCACCACGCCGATATCTTTGGTGGTGGTGGTTCCGGCAATCAAATCATTGGCGTGGATGATGGGATGGCGGTTTTCCATGGTGTGCTTGTAGCAATGGGCTTTGCGCAGGACCGGATGCCACGGCCGGCCCTCGGCATCCGTTTCATAGCCATGGATTTTGTGCCAGTCCGTCACCAGTTTCGGCAGTTCCGGGCAGACTTCCGCCCGGGTTTCGAAATGCGCGTCCAGGAAGGCGGCGACACGGGGAAAATTTTCAAGACCGTACGCGGACAGATAGGGATCTTCCAAAAAAAGAACCCCGGGATCGACCCTGGCGCCGGTCAGGCGGGTTTCACGGCGGGCCTGCAGTTCCTCGGAGAGGTGGGGTTTTGCTTCCGGCGCGGCCCGGGCCAGTTTTTTGCGATCCTGCCGGCGCTCCTTCTGCATCATCCGGATCTGTTTTTTGTTCAAAAGAAGCGAAAGGCAGTAGACGAACAGGTTCAGATAGGATGCGTTACCGACCGTATAGAAATCATTTTGCAGAATCATGTGGACCTGCTCGGTGGGCGTGGCGGTCAGGAATTTGCGCACGGCCGCATCCGATTTGAACACCAGGACGATTTCCGCATCGGTCGGAATGGTGTGCAATACCGATAGGCGTCCCTGCTTGAATTGAATGGCCGCCTCCACCGATCGTGACCGGGTGCAAATTCCGACCGTAAAGTTGATCCAGCCCTGATCGCTTTTCAAATTTTTGCGGAGGGTCGGCCGGTAATTGAAGCTGGCCGCCATGAGCCGCAGCAGCAGTTTGACCACCCATTGGATGGCCGATTTGCCGTGCGCCCGATCCGAAGACGCCTCGCCCGCCGGTGTCGTCTGAAAAAACACCATGGCCATACCTCCCCTTTTATCCTGTAGTCTTCATTTGTAGCCTCGGGGCAAAAACAACCGGTTGATCCGGTCGCCCCAGGGCGGGTACAGTTTGAACAGTGCTCCGGAAATTTTCGGCAGCCAGGCCGTTCCGGCCTCCTGCTTCCCCCTTTTTATCGCTTTCACAATGGCCCGGGCGCAGGCATCCGGCGATTGGGACGGTGCGCGGGCCAGTACGGGTTCTTCTTCCAGCATGTCGGTGCGCACGATAGAAGGATAGACGGTCAGCACGCGAACGCCCGTGCCATGAAGCTCCTGGCGCAGGGTGTGACTATAGGCCGCCAGGGCCCATTTGGAACAGGCATAGACCCCCATGTGCGGAAAGGGATTGCTGACGATAATGCTGGCCACGTTCACCACCACCCCCCGGCGATCGCGCAGGTAGGGTATGGCACATCGGGTGCAGCGCACGGCCCCCAGAAGATTCGTGTTCATCACCGGCATAAAGTCTTCCGGTTCCGCCTCCAGCAATGGTTTCTGCAGGGTAATGCCGGCGACGTTCAAAAAAACGTCGATACCGCCCAGGACCTGCGCCGCCCGGTCGACGGCGTTGTGAACGGATGCATCGTCGGTGATGTCGCAGGCCATCGGTGCGGCCTGCCCCCCCTCGCGCGCCACAGCACGGACAGTTTTCGCCAACCCGCCTTCGCTGCGTGCCATCACGGCCAGACGGGCCCCTTCGCGGGCCAGTGCCAAGGCGGTACTGCGCCCGATCCCGCGGCTGCCGCCGGTCAAGACGACGGCCTTTCCCTTAAGATCAAACGTCATGGTGATGTCTCCCCAACCAGTTCCGGCAGAATCGTATTTGTGACATGGCTGGCAATGCAAGCCATACCGGTCTCGTATGTGACCCGCGTCTTCCATCCCAGTTCGGCTTTCGCCTTGGTGTTGCAGACGTCGTTGTCACGTCCCATTACACCGGCCGCCAGGCGGGTCAGCGGCGGCCGGAGGCCCAGGGGTATGCACAGGCGTTCCACCATCCCGCCCACATGCCAAGCCACGCGAAAAGGTACCTGCCCCCGGGGCTTCTTCCCAACCAGGGCCGCAATATCGTTCAGATAGCGCTCCCAGGTCACTTGCCAGTCGTCCCTCAAATGGTAAATCTGACCGGACGCCTCCGCACAGGTTCCGGCCCGAATGATACCGTCCACCAGGTTGTCGACGTAAACCAGGCTGGCGCTGTGACGGCCGCCGTCGATCAATGGCAGCCCTGTCACTTTCCAGAGTTGGCGACAGACCTCGTCCACCCATGCGCTTCGGGGCCCCACCACATTGGCCGGACGGACGATCGTGGTGCCCTGTTCGAAACGGTCATGATATCGCCGGACTTCCGCCTCGGCATCGAGCTTGGCATCGTTATAGGGCACACCCGACTTGCAGCAGGGATCGTTTTCGGTCTGCCCCTTGAGATGACGGCCCAGCCCGCAGGCCGCCATGGAACTTACCTGGACAAACCGTATGGCCTTGCCGGCGCAGGCCGCCAGCACATTGCGGGTGCCGCCTAAAATGGGGTCGTAGAATTGTTTCCTCGATCCATAGTCGAGAACGCGCGCCGCCAGGTGGAAAACCACATCCGCACCCTCGGCAAAATCCGCCAAGCTATCCGGCCGCATGATATTGCCGCTGACGGCCTCGGTGATCTGGGGAGCGATGTGACCGTAGTCTTCGCCCGGCAATACCAGGGCACGGATGTTCCAGCCGCGGTCGTGGAGATCCCGGCAAAGCACGGACCCGATGAATCCCGTGGCCCCGGTGACAACCGCTTTCATGGAAACCTCCCGTTTCAGATAGGGTTAAAGGGTTGCAATCCCGGCCCGGTGGAAAACGTCTTCCAGTCGGGCAACCTCCTCCGCAGGCATCCAGGTCTGCATGCCGTCCTGGCCGGCAAGAGAATTGTCCTCTCCTATTTTGGCAACCTTTTCAGGCCAAAGCGGATTGTAGGCCAGCAACTTCACTTCGCCCCAGTGATGGCGCGCTAGAAATTCCGCCCAGGCCGCTATATTGGCTTCGGTGGCCGTAATTTCGGGGACCAGGGGGATTCGGGGCAGGAGTTCAATAGCGCCCCGGTGCGCAAGGTCGGCCAGGGTAAGAAAATTATCAATAAGGACATCGTTGGGCAGGCCACAAAATCGTCGGTGGGCGGCCCGGTCGAACAATTTCAGATCGAAGTAGATGGTATCCAGGTGGGGCAGGACAAGCGCGGCAAAGCGCTCCCCGTCGAAAAATCCGCAGGTTTCCAACAGGGTATGTACCCCGGCCCTCTTGATCGATTCGGCCAGACGCCCAAGAAAAGACGGAAACAGGGTCGGCTCACCCCCCGAAAAGGTCACCCCGCCGCCGGAGGTGTCGAAAAACGGTTTGTCTTTGAGGATGCTCGCCGTAATCTCATCGACCGACCTTTCCAGCCCCACCCGCTCCAGGGCGCCCGAAGGGCAAACCGCCGCGCAGGCAAAACACCGATCGCAGGCTTGTCGGTCGACATATCCCGGAAGATTGCGGTCAAGGGCCCCTTTTTCGCATGCCGTCAGGCAGGTTTCACATCCCGTGCAGGCGCCCGCATCGTATGCCAGTTCCGCGGCCGCTTTTTTACTCTCGGGATTGTGGCACCAGACGCAGGTCAGCGGGCAACCCTTGAAAAACACCACCGAACGAATACCCGGCCCGTCATCCAGTGAATTGCCTTTGACATCCAGAATCAGGGGGGCGGCTTCTTCCGAAGCGTTCCGCTCGCCATGGGGAGGGGGGGCCGTCATAGCGAAACCCTTTTTAGTTCGTGTCCATCCCTAAATGGCATCTCTGGACGAACACGGGTTAAATGGTAATGCCAAATCCTTAAAACCGCCAGTCACCTGCCGCCTGTTCCTCATAGAACCTTGAGGGCCTGTCGTGTATTCGCGACCAGCCGTTCCACGAGGCGGCGCTTCAGGTCCATCGGTTTTGCGTGCATATAGTCCAGCAGGGTGTTGTTGACCCCGGCGATATAGCCATGCATCTGCGACCAGACGGCGATCATTTCAAAACGCAACACGTCTTCGATCTCTTCCCGCCCTTTTCCCAGGCAGGCCGCAAGGACATCCAGAAACAGATCGGCACACCGGAGGGCGACTTCCAGTTCGCGATAGGCTGCTTTTTCCATGGGGGTGCCGACGTAGTCGTTGTATTTGGGCACGTGCCAGGTGAACATCAGGTTGTAGATATTGGCATTATCAAGACCAAAATCCACATAGGCCTCGATGGCGGCCTCCAGTTGGGTCATGGGGTCGGAAGAAGTTCGAACCGCCTTCGCAAAAACGCTATAGAGCTGTTCAAATCCCTTGATCAGGATGCAGAGGTACAGTTCGTCCTGGTTGCGGTAGTAGTTGTAGATGGTCTTGGCGGCAATCCCCAGGCGGGCGGCCAGTTTGCGCATGCTGAAGGTCTGGAACCCGTCCGTGGCGATCATATCCAGGGCATGGTGCAGGATGTCTTCGCGAACGGCCTCGATTTCCTGGGGGCTGCGCTGGGGTTTTGGCATGACATTCATCCCCTATTTAAAGTAACGCTATTACCGTAACGCCGTTACCTTTAAAAAGTCAAGTGCTAAATCAAATGATCTCGGCCCCAATATTTCATCTTTCTGCGAAATAAATTTCATGTAAATATATCGGTGGTATCGAACACTGTTCGAGGCGCGATTTGCCGGTGACGGTTTGTGACCTGCGCCGATTTCCAGAAACGCAGAAAATATTTCACCCTGCGGGCGCGTGAAATATCCAGGTTAGGGGCAGTCGCGACGATAGCGCGAAGTTGAATCAGTTGTCGCGGTAGAAACGGACAACGTCCTGGAGGTTCTGGCGTTGGATCCGGCCCGCCGCTTCCAGATAACGCAGGTGAGCCAGGGCTTCACCGGTGGCGAACCATTGCTGGGCCACCGGGAAATGGTCCCAATCGGAGGCGACAATATCCCAGGACATGCGTGCGGCCACATCATAACCCGTCTGCGGGCCGTCTTCGAGAATCGCCAGCACCTCGTCCAGACGCTCCTTATGGTGGCTGATCAACTCCTGGATGCGCCCCCTGAAATCGGAAAACAGCCGCCGGTGCCCGGGCAGCACGAGATCGACATCATAGGGACGAATTTTTTCCAGGCTCGCGAGATATTGCTTCAGGGGATTGCGCCCTTCCGCCAGGCACTGGATGTTCGGGGTAATACCGGCCAGGATGTGGTCGCCGGCGATGAATAGCTGACGGGCGGGTTCATAGAGACAGGTATGGCCCAGGGTGTGGCCCGGGGTCTCGATGCACTGGAACGTGTAGTCCCCGCACCGGATCTCATCCCCTTCCCCCAGCATCTGCAGGGGCGGCACCCAGTCCGTGCCGAATTTGCTGCCCGGATGGGCCTTCAGAACCGCCTTCAACCGCTCGACCGGGAACCCGTTTTTTTCAACATAGGCCAGCATGGGGCCGAACCCCTGCCAGTTCTCGATGATTTCGGCATCCGGCCGGTTGAAGAAGACGCGCGTGTCGGCGGTGGCCAGCCGGGTGATGAGCCCGAAATGATCCGAATGCAAATGGGTGATGAAATAGTCAGCCCGGGCCGGGTCGATCCCGAGCTCCTTGAGCCCACCCGTCAGGGCCTCGAAGCAAGTGTCGTGATTCAAACCGGTGTCGATCACCAGGCTTCGCTCCGGGGATCGCACGGCATAGGCATTGAGATACTTCAACGGGGTTTCGGGCAGCGGCACCTTGATTCGGTACAAATCCTGCGCTATTTCCTGAACCATCATTACCTCTGTGCTCGGGATGGGGACGTTGGGTCTGCAACGCAAACCGAACCATCTCTTACCGCCATTCGGATCAATTTTAAAGTCAATACGAAAAAAGGGGGAAAGGACATGACGTTTACCGAACCCCGGACACTTGGCCGCACCGGTCTTTCCGTCGGTCGGCTGGGCCTCGGTGCCGGCTACGGCGCCCCGGCGGCTGCCTTTGAAAAAGCTTTCGAGCGCGGCTGCAACTATTTCTACTGGACGTCGCGCAAATCCGGTATGCGGGAAGCGATCCGCAGCATCTGCGGTCGCGGGCAGCGGGACAACCTGGTGGTGGCCGTCCAGAGCTATGCCCGCTCGGCCGCCCTGATGGAGATTTCCCTTGCCCGGGCCCTGAAAAGCCTCGCGATCGACCATGCCGATGTTTTCCTGCTGGGCTGGCATAACAAGGCGCCTGCGCAACGGCTGATCGACCGGGCGCTCGATATGAAACGCCGGGGCATGGTCCGTTTTATCGGTATGAGCGGCCACCAGCGGCCGCTTTTTCCCCGGATGGCCGCAACCGGCGACTTCGATCTGTTTCACATCCGCTACAATGCCGCCCACCGGGGGGCGGCCACCGAGGCCTTTCCCCATCTCGGCGATGCCGGCGTCGTCTCCTACACGGCGACACGCTGGGGGCATCTGCTGAACCCCAAAAAAATGCCGCCGGGCGAAAAGCCGCCCTCCAGCACGGATTGCTACCGCTTCGTCCTGTCCCAACCGGGCATCCATGCCTGCCTCTGCGGCCCGCGGGATATGGCCCAGATGGACGCCGCCCTGAAAACCCTGGACAGCCCACCGATGGATGATGACGAACAGGCACGCATGCGCACCATCGGCGATCATGTCCACCGCCAGCGGTCTTTCTTCTAGCCCGAACATTTCATGAAATATTAGGGTTAGAGGCTCCCGCCGCTTTTGCTCTTTGGGGCCGAAGGTGCTCGCTTGCGCCCGGTTGCCATGGGCAGAGAATCGTGAATATTCAGCAGGCGAGCAGCATTGTCAGCCAGCAGCATATGGGCCATGTGATCATCACCGCGACAGGCCTTTCGAACCGCCTTGATGGCAGGCCGGTGATTTCCGTAGGGCCAATCCGATGCATACAGGACACGCTCGGGACCGAAGACTTGCAGCAACTTTCGGATCGTGGCTGGCGACTGGAATGAAATGTCCACGGCCACATTTTTCAAGGGTCCTAAAAAATCCATGGTCTTCTGCACCTCGAACAGACCGGCATGACCGGCAATAAAGGCAACCCCTGGGAAGGCAGCGGCCAGACGCCTGGCGTCCTCAATGCGGCCCAGTTCAGGCCTCTGACGATGCGTTTTCTCCGACCCAAGGTAGTAGGACGACATGCCGCAGTGAAACAGGACGGGAAGATCATGTGGGGCGAAGGCCTCGACAACACCCATCACCTCCGGACCGTCCAGGGGCATTTGCTGAATGATGGGGTGCAGCTTGAGCCCCCTGGCACCACGGGTCACATCGCGCTGCAGCAAAACATCCACATCGTTGGCGCTGCCAAAATCCACCCCCGTGAAAGGCAGGATCGATTCATCAAACTGCGCAGTCCGCGCCAGGTCGTCAAAAGTTACGTAAGGGGGTATCGGCATGCAAGCGGCATAGGACACACCATTCGCGTCCATCGAAGCACGCATGTTTTCGTAAGTCGCGGCGGCATTGCGCTTGCGCTCCGCCCGGGTCACCAGGTTGGCCAGCATTTTGTGCACCAGCGCGGTCATCCCCCCCGCGCCATTGTGCAGACTGGCCTCGGAAATGCTGATCAGGTCCAGTCCGCCCGCCTTGCGGACACCTCTTTTCCCGATCAGTTTACCACCCTCGGGGTAGAGAATATCACCCAGATGGCAATGGGCGTCGATAATCATGACACCTTCCTTTCAAGCAATGGCTGCGAGGAATTCGCGAAGGCCAATTTCCACCGGCCATCTCACTGTCAGGCCAGACACGCGTTCATTCCAGGAAAAAGAATCATCTGTGGGCAGCGAAAATGCGCGATGGCTTTTCCCTAATGCTTGGCGGTGATGACCGGTTTTTTCCCTATACCAGACATGACCTTACCTCCCTGTCGATATCCCTGAAAACCATATCAATGGGTGGGGGCCGGCGCATCGAAACGCCGGTCCTCCCAGTCCATGTATCCCTTGATGACCTTGATGGCCATGTTGCGCAGCACCCCCGGCGGCCAGGGGATGGTCCGTCGGTTGACAAAGAAGACATCCGTCAACTCGGTCCGGCGTTCGAGCACCATGTCACAAAGGGTTTGACCGTTGAGGTGGGTGAGGCTGACCCCGTGACCCACGCAGCCCAGGCTGTAGACCACATTCTTGTCTCCCAGGGTTCCCAGGGCCGGCGCCATATCCACCGGTACGGATACCGGCCCGCCCCATTCGTGGGTGAAACGGATATCGTTAACTGCCGGAAAAAGCTGCCGCACATCGGTTCTCAGCCCTTCGAAGGTGGGCGGGTTCAAATCCCGATCCATGTCGTACCCGGAGGAAAGGGACACGTCCCGCCCCCCCATGAGCAGCCGGTTGTCGGCCGTCAGGCGGTAATAATGGACCAGGTTGCGGGCATCCTCGATGCCCTGGCGGTTCTGCCAGCCGATGGCGTCGAACTGCTTGGCGGTAAGCGGCTCGGTCAGTACAATGTGCGTCCAGACCGGGATCTGCTTGCGACGCAGCTGGGGGAAGAAATGGGACCAGGCATTGGTGGCCATGACCACTTTGTCGGCCCGCACCCGGCCGCCGGGTGTCGCCAGCACGACTTTTCCGGATTGCCGTGAGATTTCAGCCACCGGGCTGTTTTCATAGACATCGACGCCCATGGGAATCAGGATGTCCTTCCAACTCCAGGCCAGTTTGGCCGGGTTCAGGATGCCGCAGCGGGGCTCCCACCAGGCACCGAGGTACATGGGGCTGCGGACCTCCTCTTCCAGCCGGTCTTTGTTAAGCCACTCGATACCGTCAAGGCCGAGTTTGTGGGCCAGCTCGATTTCCTCCTGGATCCGGGCCTTGTATTTTTCCGAAGTGGCCACCCGCAAAAAGCCTGGATGCTCGTAGTCACAATCCAACCCCAGTTCCGCCACCAGGTCCCGAAGCAGGTCCACGGCCTTCTCCATATAGAGATGGGCCTCCCGGGCCTTCTGGCGTCCGAAGCGCAGGGCCGTGATGCCCAGGGTCAATCCGAAAAGCGTCATGTTGAACCCCCCGTTGCGCCCGCTGGCGCCAAAGCCGATCACCTCGCTTTCCAGAATGGCCACCCGCAGGTTGGGATCTGCCTTTTTAAGGTGATAGGCCGTCGACAATCCGGTGAAGCCGCCGCCGACAATGGCCACATCGACCGCCATGTCTCCGGATAAGGGGTTTCCCGGCGAATAGTTCCGGGTGGTCAACCAAAAGCTTTTTTTCCTGAAGGTTTCACTTTGCATCGACAAGACCCTCCCCATTTTGGATGGTTGGCATTATCAGCGGCACGACCGTCGTCAGCCCAAACCACATCGGACCCGGACCCGGTGGCGACTCAATGACCGCGGACCATTTCACGATGCGGAAACAGGGCCTATGACCCGTTTGAGGGCGTCTTTGACCTCCGCCTTGGTAAACGCTTCCGGCTCGACCATGCGTTGAAGGGAAAACCCTTCGGCCATGGCCACCAGGCTGGCACCAAGGGGCCGGCTCGCCGTCCCCCTACCGGCCGCGGCCAGTACATCCGCCATCCGCTGCCGGTAGGTGCGAAATGTCGCGGTCATTACGCTGTGAAGTGTTTTTCTCTCGTAAGCCATCTGGATCAGGTTGAAAAAAACGCGGTTCAGGGGATCGTCGAAAATCAGCTCGTCGACGATATAGTCCAGGGCGATGGCTATTTCCGCCTGATCGGTACGCGCCGCAGCCAGGCGTTTCGCGATCCCCTGGCTGTAGCGTTCCACCAGTATCCGGGCCAGGTCGGCGATAATGGCATCCTTGCTCTTGAAATAATAGTGAATCACGCCGGGCGGCAGCCCGGCCCGGGCCGCGATGGTTTTGATGGTGACTTTTTCGTGGCCCTGTTCGGCCAGACAATCGTAGAGCGCCTGGACGATTTCGCGACGGCGCTGGTCGGCATTGCTTTTACGCCCCATGGACAATCCTTTTTTTTGTTTGGTCAACCAACCAATTATAATTTATAAGCCTTCCTGTCAAGTCATGCCCACCACATAGAGAATCCTTGAAGGGAAAGCCCATGTATTGTCGCCACATGGCCGGTGCGCTTCACGTTACATCCTTCCCGCTTGCCTGCCATGCCAGAATACCGCCTTCCAGGAATTTCGCCCGGCAGGAACGCGCCGCAAGTTTCTCCGTCACGGACTGGCTGACCATGCCGCCTTTGACGCAATAGACAACCACGTCCTGGTCCTTTGGCACAGCGTCGATCCATGCTTCAATCTCTTCCGGGTCGTGCCAGTCGGCGCCGCCGATCATCTGCGGCGACTGCTCAAAATCGATTTTGCGTCGGACATCCAGAAGCACGGTCCTGCGATTTTCAGCCAACAGCGTTGTAAGTTCTTCGATAGAAATAGAATCCGTCATGGTGAGGTCTCCTTGTGCGCGTTGAGGCGGGCGTTTAACGCCGCCAAGCGGGAGGCATCAGCCCGAATATTGCATGAAATTTTTCTACACAATAAAATATAGGTCCATATATCGACCATCTAAGTGCTATCCGAGGTGTGACTTTTGGGTGACAAGTTTGTAACCCGCGCCGATTTCCAAAAAGGCAGCAAAAATTTCACCTTACAGGCGCGCCTGAGATGCCCATTGGCTGCGTTATCAGGGACTTGCGGTATCAAGAAGTACAGCGGCGCCCCTGATGTCTTGCCCATGAACATCTCAAGCGCGTGAAATATCAGGGTTAGCCTGCCGCCCGATCGATCAGACGCATCCGATCATGTAATGAATGGTCATCGGAGAGGACGAATTCAAGCAAACAGCAGCCGATCGTCGTTAGAAGTGCTCATGGGGGGATAAGCCGCATTTATACGGCCAAGCGGTCCAGGGCCGGGTGTCAATGCGCCTGCTCTTCGGCACACCTGACGCAAAGATCGCTTTCCGGCATGGCCATCAGACGGGCGAAGGGAATCGGTTCTTCGCACTCCCGGCACAGCCCGAAATCCGGATCGTCCAGGTCGCGCAGGGCCCTTTCCAGCCGGGTGCGTTTGCCCTCGGCTTTGCGCAGGGCCGCCTCGTTGATGCTCTTGCTGCCAATGGCCTCCATACGGGTCAACCGCCCGATGGCAGCATCCGGGGCAATGGGCTTGGTGAGTTCCCGATAGGCTTCGATGTCTTCTTTGAGTGCCGCAATGGTCTCACGGATGTGACGGGCCAAAATATTTTTTTGCTTATCGTCCATAATTACAAATGTGCTTTCCTTCATTCCGGCTGGTGGATAAATAGGGCCGACCGACAATGGCCATCCGGTTTACGACCCGATCCCCGGCAGGACGACAACCCGAGCATGCTCGAATCCCGTGCGCGTCAATAAGGCTCAATTGGCGTCAGCCAGCCTATTTGGTCTCAATCAGCCCGAGGGCCGTGGCCCGTGCCTCCCAGTTCTCCCGGGCCAGGCGCTGCATGTCGGCCGTGCGGTCGAACTCGTCGACGATTTCCAGCCCCAGCAGGGTTTCCACCACGTCTTCCATGGACAGGACACCGGAGGTACCGCCATATTCGCTGACCACCAGGGCAATGTGGGCCCTCTTCTCAAGCAGGGTATTGAAGATGTCCGGCAACAGGTCGTTTTCGTCCACCACGACGATCGGGCGCTTGAGATCCCGCAACAACATGTCCCCTTCCCCTGAAACCAAACGAGCCAGAAATTCCGACCGGATGACAAAACCGGTGATGTGGTCGATCGTCCTATCGAAAACCGGTATCCGGGAAACGCGCAGGGAGGGATTGTGAGCATTGAAATCGGCAATGCTCTGGTTCTCTTCGGCTGCGACCATCACGGTGCGGGGTGTCATCACGTCCTGGGCGCGAACAGATTCGAAACGCAGCAGGTTCTTGATAAAGCCGAATTCATGCTTCTGCAGGACCCCCTGTTCCGCAATGGTCTCGGCCATGGCCGAAAATTCCGAACGGCTCAGCACACTCCGTTCCTTGTCGCTTTTCAGCATCCGGGTAATCCCCTGGCTGAGCACCACCAGCGGATAAAGCAAAACAATGATCAAATTCACCGCACGCACTGTAAACCCCACCAGCAGGCGCCAATAGTTGGCGCCCAGGGTTTTGGGAATAATTTCCGAAAGAATAAGGATTGCCAGGGTCATGAGCGTCGGCACCACCACTGCCGCCACATTCAGCCCCCACAACCGGCTGTCGCTGAACAAGCGGGCCGCCTGGGCACCCACACCGATGGCGCCAACCGTGTGAGCGATCGTGTTGAGGGTTAAAATCGCCGCCAGCGGCCGGTCGATGTCTTCTTTGAACCGCTCCAGCTGCTTTCCTAACGGGCGCCCTTCCTTGACCCGGGCAGCCACGAAGGAAGGCGGAATGCTCAACAGAACCGCCTCCCATATGGAACACAGGAAGGAGAACCCTATCGACAGTAGAAAAAACAGGATCAGCAATTCCATGCCGTAAACCCTCTTTCTTGAAAATCAATCTTTATCGCCGCAGGCCAAGGCAGCGCCTGCCAACCGGAAATGTCCCCGGTCAAACCACGCACCGGGGCAATTGTCAACCGATAGCGGCCGGCCGACAGTGGATCCTTTGGCAACAGATTGACAATTGTTTCAGATATTTGCTATAATTTTTGTATGAATGACCTGTCCGGCGCGCTCTTCAGAGGCCGATGCCGGCCGACACGAAACGAATCTACCGCCGCATCAAAACGGGAGAGATGCAGGCATGCTATCCGATCATCCCACAACCTCCGGCCTCGAAGCACACCCCACTTATCGTAAACCACCATGGCTGGCCAGCCTCAAAATACGCATCATGGTGTTTGCCCTGGCCGCCACCATCATCCCGGCCATCACGCTGGGCAGTTTGTCCTATATTCAAAACACCCGTTTTCTAAACGAAAAGATTTCCCAGGAACTCCGCGATTCGGCATCCCAGGTAGCCCGTGAAATCGAGCTTCTCGTCAAGGAAAAACTCTACGACGTCCGGGTCTTTGCCAGTTCCTATATTGTTTCGGAGAATCTGGTCAAAATCCTTCGTTCGGAAGGCACCACCATCGAAAACCTGGTGGCCATGAGTCTTATTCAGGAATATCTCCAATCGGTGCGGGCCAAATTTTCAGATTATGGCGAACTGATGATCATCGATCTCGACGGCCGTACCGTGGCCACCAGCGCAGCGACACGGGAGCCCCCCACCCTGCCGGCCGGCTGGCGGGAGCGAATTGACCGCGGCAAGGCCGTAATCAGTGAGGTTTTCTTTGACAAAGGTCTCAAAACCCGGGTTGTCCTCATTGCCGACACCATCCGCACCCTGGATGGTAAGATTACCGGTGTCCTGTGCGCCAAACTTTCCCTCAACGCTATTGACCGGGTGTTGACCGACTACACCCAGACGGAAACCCGTGAAACCTACCTGGTCAACGGCCAGGGTAAAATTCTGGCAAGCTCTCACCTTTTCACGTCCGCCGCCCGAGATATCTACCTTGACCATGCCAAGGTGACCAAACTCTACGATCATAAGGAGCGCCCTGTCACCTATGCCAGTTACAACGGCACCACAGTGATTGGAACCCTCAAAATCATCCCGTCACTGGAATGGGGGGTCGTCGCCGAAATGGACAAAGTCAAGGCGTTTGCGCAAATCACTAAACTCCGGCACATGACCCTGCTACTGGTAGGCGGCCTGCTGGTAGGCATCGGCCTGTGCGCTTATCTGCTGGGGTTGACCATCGTGCGCCCCTTGCGCCGCCTGACACGGGGAGCCGATCAAGTTGCGGCCGGGAATCTGGACGTTGACCTGCCGGTCAACACACAATCCGAAGTCGGCTATCTCACCCGGGTCTTCAATCACATGGTGGCGCGTCTGCGGCGCAGCCGGGATGAGTTGGACAGTGTCAATGCCGAACTGCAGGCGAAAAACCGCGAATTGCATCAGCTGTCCATCACCGACGAATTGACCGGCCTTTACAACCGCAAACACCTCATGGAAACCCTGACCGCTGAAGTTACCCGTTCCAAACGCAATGACCACACCTTTGCGCTTTTGGTGGTCGATATCGACCATTTCAAACTTGTTAACGATACGTATGGCCACCAAAAGGGTGACGAAGTTCTCTTCCGGTTGGGGGAAATTTTCCGTGAAACGGTCCGCAGCTGTGATTACGTAGCCCGTTATGGTGGCGAAGAGTTTATTATCATGCTGCCCGAGGTCGGAAAAGCCGGTGGGCAGGAAGTCGCCGAGCGCATCCGCCAACGCGTGGCCCGGGAACGCATTAATCCCAAGGGCGATCGGATCACCGTCAGCCTCGGCATGGCCATGTTTGCGGAACACGGTGAAACGCCGGAAGCGTTGTTCCAGCAGGCTGATCAGGCATTGTATGCCGCCAAGACAACCGGCCGCAACCGGGTCGTTACGGCCACCGGACACGTCGATCCGCACCCCCCAAAGGGCCCGGTTCGCGTGGTCTCAATGGAAAAGCGCAAAACCTCCCATTGACTATAAACGATACTACCGCCCGCCCACCAGGGCTTGGAATATCCACCCCTGTTCACCGTCTTCGGTTTGAATTCGGACCCAGTCTTCCTTGTAGGAATACCCGACAATCATGGCTCCTGACGCGAGAATGCGTATAATTTTGAAATGGGTCCCGGGTCCCTGGCGCAGGTTGCTCCGTTTTAATGCCTTAAGGGGCAATGGCTGAGCGAACAATACTTCACCAGGCGTCAGGGCATAGTCGCCATGGCGGGAAAGATTGCCCTGGATGGTCCGGATATGACTCTTGGCCTGTCCGGCCAGATAGAGTGCACCGCCGTAATTTTCTTTTTTGAATTCGTTCGTGCTCATGCGTAGCATGGCTTCGGCTTTCCGGTAATCTTCTCCAGGTTCGCCTTCGGCCGCAGCAATGCTCTCTTTGAGCCCTTTTAGGGAAATTTCCGCCTCCGCAATGGTGGAAGCCGCCTCGGCCCTGCTTTCGATGCTGCGGAGTTTGGCTTTGGCGCGCACAACTTCCACGACCGCTTCGTCCAGCATGTCCTGCTGGGTCGTCATCTGATCGGTAAGGGCTTGATAGCGCGCATCACGCTCCAGGATCTGAAGCTGCAAGCGACCGATCAAGGCATCCTTTTCCTTGAGCATGCCGTCTCGCTCAGCCACCGTTTGCTGTAACCGCCGGTTATCGGCCTCCAGAGCCTCGACAACATCCGGGTCAGGACCGGTCAACACCTGTGCGGGCGGTTTGCTCTTTGGACACCCAAGCGGCAACAGCATGCCAAGCACGATCATCAGGCGCCAAGCTATTTGACCGAATCGATAGGGCACCACAGGGATTCTCCTGTCAAAACAGATATTGGTATTGGAAAAGACAACTCCGAAAGGGTTGATCAGAAGCTGCTACCACCGACGGAAGTGTATCGCGCGCCATCCGCAGGAGGCTTCTTTCACTTATACACCTAATTTCTTTGGTTTCAAGTAGTGCCGTTTTTGACAGCCGGAAAGCGGGCAATCAGGAACAAGGTGATCACGGGGATAAAAGAAATCCAAGTCAACACGATGCGCACCGAATAGATATCGGCCAGTTTACCCACCAGAGGGGCCACAAGTCCGCCCAGGCCAAAGGCAAACCCCATCATCAGACTACCCACCATGGACCGACCACGGGGTGCCAGGGACTGGGCCATGACCACCCCGAGGGGCAACGTCGCCAGAACAATCCCGCCGGCCAGAGCCGCCCCGGCATAAACCCATCCACCGGAAAGTTGCAGAAAGAGAAGCAGTACCGGCGTCATTAACCCGTGGGTCAGGTAGAAAACCGGCTTGAAACCGATACGGTCCGAAATAGCACCGGCCGTCAGGCCGCTGACCGTACCCGCGACTGTAAAAAGCGAAAAAAGCGTGCCTGCCGATATCAGGGAAAATCCCTCCTGCACAAACAGCACCGGCATGAAGGTCATGAAGGACTGCCCCACCACCGCCCGCAGCACCATGACCAGCCATATCAGAGCAATGGGCCGCCAGGCGTCCCCGAGACTTTCTCTGATGGCATCCAGAAAGCCGTTCCTTCCCAGGCCTTCATTGGGCGGCGATGGCAGCGTGAGGTAGAGATATACGGCCACCAGCAACCCGAGCACCATCGTGGCGGGTAAAGCTGCCAACCCGAACTGCGCCGCATACCAGGTAATGAACAACGGGCCCACCCCGAAGGCCAGGGTTCCGCCGGTATTGAAAATAGACATGGACAATCCGGCCTTGTTGCCGGCATAAAGCGGCACCATGCCGGTCACGGCCGGGTGGAACATGGACGAACCAATGGACCCGATGGCAATGACGGCCAGGAGGGTCCAGAATCCCTGTGCGATGCCGGACAAGGGGATGAAAACAACCGGGAGAAGAAGCCCGACCATGGTAAAGGCCCGGGTCGGGTAGCGGTCGGCCAGATAACCGACCGACGGCTGGACAATAAACGCCAGAAAGCGGTTAATCCCGGCAATCAGCCCCACCTGGGTCAAGGATAGCCCCAGCTTCTCCACAAACAGCGGAAACAGCGGTGTGGTGAAAGCACTGTAGAAATCGCCCGTAAAGTGGACCAGGGTCAAAGCAAAAATGACCCGCATGTTGGTTTTCGAGCTTTCGGTCATGATCGGTTGCGCCGCAGCAGCCTCCTCCAATGCGATAATTACCAAAGCTGCTGACTATAGGGGAATGGATCTCTAGCGTCAATCGGTTTGCCCATGGGATGGAACGGCAACAGCAAAAAAATCACATATCTGTGCCGGAAAAGGAAAGATAGGGAGAGCCCTCTGCCGGGTGCATCGTTAGCCTGAAAGCGGCTGAACGCATCCCGCAGCACAGCAGCTCCCCCCAGCTTTTACACCTCTGACCGCCCTACGGAACGGGGGATAAGGCATTGTTCGTCTAAGACAATGATCATGGTCCGGCAACCTGCCGGACAATATCGTATTGGTCATCCGTCGCCGGCCGGAATCCAGTGACCCCCATCGCCTTGAGAACGGGCGCGTCTTTTTCCAATCCGATCATCGCCGTTCGAATGGCGTCCTTCGTGGCCGCCGGCAGATTGCGGTTGACCGACAAGGCCCAGTTCGGCAGCCAGGCACAGGGCGTCACCACGTTGATGGTTCCGGGCTGGATATACTGATCGGCGCTATGCAGAGCGGACTCCCGGATAAACCCTGCATCCACATCGCCAATGCTGACGGAAATAATCACATTCTCCTGCTTGTTGTCGGAGGCCACCTCCAGATCGCAGTCGTTTTCGACCGCAATTCCGTTCTCGGCCAGCGTCAGTTTTTGGGATAGAAAACCACCGGCCGACGTCGGGCCGACAATCATGATCGTTTTATGTTTGAGATCCCTGATGGTCTGGATTTCACTATCCGGACGCGCGATGATGATTCCGCGAAAGCGGTCGCCGCCCTTGCCTTTGAGGGCCATGGCCAGGACTTCATGGCTATCGGAAACCTTCGTATAGACCAGGGGGTTCTCGTAGCCAATTTCGATTTCACCATTTTTTAAACGCGTCTCGTATTCAGTGAAATCTTTGGTCAGAACCGGATTCACGGATACCCCGATCTCGCCGGACAAGTGCTCGGCCAAGGGCTCGATCATACTTTTGATTTTCTTGGGGAAATACCTGGGCAACATGGAAAATTCATACACATCCTCAGCACCGCACCATGCCGGCGACAGGAAGACCACGCCTATGATAAGATAGAAAACGATGGCTGTTCTGTTCATTACCCACCCTGTTTTACGCAAGATTGTCCTAGTGATTCGCAAGACGATTGCTCCCTAATGTGGATTCGAAGCCCGCCGCACAGGATCGTAATCCTGGTCCGCAGCCGATCGGAAACGCTCGATTTTAAGCGCCTGCATGACGGGATGATCCGGTGTCAGGCCCAGAAGCGCCGTTTGAATCTCTTTTTTCATTGTGGCCGGCAATGCCCGGTCTACTGAAAAAGCCCAGTTGGGAAGCCAGGCACAGTCACTGACAACCCGTATTTGCGCCGGCGAGATATAGCTGTCCGCCTGGTGCAAGGCCGACTCTCGAATAAACCCGGCATCGGCCTCTCCGGTATAGACGGCCAGAATGACGTTCTCCTGTTTGTTGTCCACCGCCTCGGTTATCGCGCAGTCGGTTTCGACATCGATGCCAACCTCCATCAGGGACAGTTTCTGGGAAAGATAACCGCCCGCCGAAGTGGATCCTACGATCGAAACTTTTTTGCCCCGCAAATCGGTCAGGGCCGATATGCCACTGTCCGTGCGTGTAATAATAATCCCACGAAACTTGTCCCGATCCTTGCCCTTCACCGCCATGGCAAGGGCTTCGTGGGTATCGGATACCAGCGTATAGATATAGGGATTTTCGTACCCCATGGCGATCGATCCACTCTTAAGCTGCTTTTCATACTGTGCAAAGTCGCTGGTGAGAACCGCTTCGATTTTGGCACCTGTTTTTTCAGCCAGATAGCCCGCCAGGGGACTTATCCGCCGGTTGATCTCCTCCGAAGAGTAGCGCGGCAGCATGGAAAGTTTATAAGAATCGGCGGCCGGTGCCGTTGCCGGCAACAAACTCATCAACAATATCAGAACAGCATATAGACATCGCATTATGATCTCTCCAATCGAAATGAGTCCCCCATATTAATTGCGCCGTAATCGATTCATAGCCGCTTTGATGGAAAAGCGCATCCGCTCCAGGGATGCGGCCAAATCCCCGATTTCTCCGCCGCCCTTGACTTCGATCGGCAGGTCAATTTCGCCCAGACTGATTTTCTCGGCCGACCGGGTCAGGGAGCGAATCGGGACGGATATCGTACGGGCAACCAGCAGATGGCTGAGGCCACCTAAAACGGCAATAACCCCCAAAAGCACCAGGAGAGGAATCAAGCTTTGCTGAACCGCCATTTCAACATCCTCGGTAAACAGTCCCACATGGGCTTCACCACCGGTGTCGCCTATTGCCACGGCCACATCGTGAATGTTATGCCCGCCGACACTGTAGTCCAACTTACTTTCACTGGCACCGCCAGGGATTCTGTTCCGGGTCGAAATTTCTTTGGGGAAACCATTCGCTTTGATCTGGGCAATAAAATCCGGGTCGAACCGTGACGCATCCCCCAAGATTCCGGCAATCACCATCCCCCGCTTATTGAGCACCGATACGTAGGCGACACCCGGCAAATTGGCATTGGTTTCGGCCATTTTATTGACAAGCAGATAGTTCTTGATCAGCAGGGGCTGCTGAATAGCCGCCGCTAACGATCGCGAAATGGAATAGGTGCGCAGATTGACCTGATCGTGCAATAGCGCGGGGACAAATTTCATGTAGACAGCTGCAAGGATGGCACCCGTCAACACAACAAACATCAGGAATACGAATAAAAGCTTTTTCCCGACTGTCAAACCCGGGGTTTTTTGTATTTGGGGAGTGGTTTCCGGCTCAACATGCCAATCCTGGCGCGGACGTTTTGGGGCGGCCTTTTCCACTTGCCCGACGGTCTGGAATGAGCCGGAAGCCGCACTTTTTTCATCCATCAGGTCCGCCTGGTCGGGTATCGGATCAATGGACTCCACTTTTTGTCTCGGTTTCAGGACTTCAATCTTGCTTTTGCAATTGGGACAGTTGAAAATCGCACGGTCTTTGACGATTTTGCTGTCATCAATTTTGTATCGTTTTCCACACTCTTCGCAGTGGATAATCATATGGCCGATCTCCCTTCGTCCTTCACGAATTAGACACCTTGTAATTTTTCAAGCATGTTTTTTATAAAAAGGGCCTTCTGGTTTTCATCCGGAATCTGCCGCCCCAGTATTTCAATGAGCGCATCCGCTCTGTTGAGGGGCACATGGGCAGATCCGTTGCTGACCTCCGCGACCGCATCCTCGACCATCACCTGCGCGATCGGGCCTGTGATGCTGGAAAGTTGCCTGACCATGTAGCGGTAGAATTGTGGCGGGATTAAATCGGTACTCTCCTGTGCTTCCTCGACCAAACCATATGCCATGAGTTTGGATAACAGAGGGCGTAGATCCGACAGGCTGATATTCATCCGCGCTGCAATCACCCGAAGTGTCGTATGCCCGTCAATCAGCATCAACAGTTCCAGCATCTTGCCGCTCATCGAAACATGGCCTTCAAGGGTGGCAACGGTTTTATGGTAGATTGAATTGGCGATATCGCCGGAAAGATCACCCATGCCAGAATCTCCAACTAATTTAGGTTAACCATTTACGGCATCACCGTTTGCAGTAGACCACTGCCGACGGGTTGGCCTGAGGGGCCTGCCACCGCGCATATAGATGGTGTCCATCCAGAAATGGCATCTTTTGGCCCCGAGCGGCGTTTTCGCTCTTTTGAAATCCTCGAAATAGTATACTATTCCTGCGGTTTCCACCCTCCGCAGAGAATAGGACAGACGGGAAGTCCCGTCTAGCGGGATAATATCCCGCGAAGCGGGAAAAATCGCTCAGACCTTACTCGGAACCAAAATCTACCACCTCTGAACGAACAATAGATAACACCGTACCGCACCTTTATCTCCGGCAGTGCTTCCCAAATCATTTCGACCGCTAACGAATGCATTCATCGCTAATAGATGCAGAGGTGAGAGCAAACTGTCACAGACCGTTATCAATTACAGGCAAAAACGGATCGGACACTTTTGACATCGTCCGACATCGATTATTCACACCATACGAGAACGGGATAAAACAACCGGCAGGGATAAAATCTGACCTGACGATATAGATGGATGCCAAAGCCCGAAGGGTGAAATTTAGCAAAATCAATGCCATTTGAGACAATGCTTATTAGTGTTGTAAATCCAATAGCTTCGGTGAGGCAAGGCAATCACTCCGTTGTCGACCTGACATTTTTTGTCAGACCAGCTGACAAATTACGTCAGTCTTCAGGGGCTTGGCGGGAGGTATCGGAAGAAGGGGGGCCACGCGTGAAAGGCCCAGCGGTTCAACCGCATGGGGGGGGGGGTAAACAAGAACAGGGTGACGCATTTTGAATAAAACGTCACCCTGTTCTCGAAAATCGTAGGAAAAATCCTTCGGCAGGCTAAACTAAATTTTTACCGGCTTTGAAGGTCACGGCATTTTTGCCCTTGATCTTGATTTTTTCTCCGGTTTGAGGATTGCGACCCATGCGGGTTTTACGGTAGACTTTCCGGAACGTACCAAAGCCAACCAGCGTGACCTTGCTGTTGCGTTTTTTCAGGCCGGTCTTCACGCCGTCAAAAAAAGATTCCAGAGACGCCTTGGCCGCGACTTTGGTGATGCCCGCATCCTTAGCCATTTTTTCAATCAATTCTGCTTTTGTCACAGGACCTCCTTTAAGGGGTTGAAAGAGAAATAACAGGCTATGCCTTTAATGTTGCAATATTAGCGGATTTTTTCGGAAAATCAATAGAAAAGACGATTTTTTGTTTCAATCGATTCTTTCTAACCGAGCCCCACCTTGATTTTCAGGTGGAGGCTGATCGTTTTACCGCATACAGACTGGATTGATCGTACGTATTTCCATAAAAAAAATCAATCGCAACCGATTTTAAAAACACCTTTTCAGGGCCGATCGGCCGACTTCCGTAAACGATATGTCAATCCGCCTTTATCCCGGTATGCCCCCGGTGTCCCATCCCCAAATCTTGTAATAGTGCGCCCGGGCAGCAGCGAAATCTTCCGGGGAAATGCGGTTGCCCTTGGTCGGGCCGCCGGGAATGGGGGTTTCCATGTAGGGCAGCAAATCTTCATCGCGGCCGCCAAACGCCGTATAAAGCCTTCGCTGCAGCTGGATGGCACGTTCTCCAACCGCCATGAGTTCGTCGAAGGTGAAGTCGAAACCGGTGGCGGCATTCACCAACCTGACGATATCGTCGAAGGACAAAATATTGCCCGGTCCGTAAATGAACATGCATACGCTCAGACTGTCCATGGCGGCGTAGTAGATCTGCGTAGCCCGGTAGATGGTCACCTTGGCAGGATCCAGGGCAAAAACATCGGAGGTGACATCGATGTTGAAACCCTTCAAGTCGTCGGGGCTCGATGCGATCCAGTCATGCTCGGCCTTCATGTGATCGCCCGGGTTGGGGCCGTGCAGATAGCCGAAACCAATGCCGGGTTTGACCCGCGGCAGGTGGGCCGGCAAACCCATGCCTTTGGCAAACCGACGATGCCGAAAGGTTTGCGGCCCCAACTCACGGCAGCAGGTATCGATGCCGTCGGCCAGCAGGTTGCCGATTTTCCCTTCCCGGCGGGCGATCTTCCGGATCAGGTCGCAAACCGCATCGGCCTGGCCGAAACGGATGGTAAATCCCAGTTCCTTTTCATCCAGGTCGCCGTGCGCGAAACCGTCCATCAGATAGGAGATCAGCGCCCCGGTGGAAATGGTATCCATGCCGAGCCGGTTGCAGATTTCACTGGCTTCCATGGCCTGGGTCAGATCCGTAATGCCCAGGTTAGGACCCAGCAGGGCCATGCTCTCATATTCCGCCAGGGCTGTGTGCCCGGCGTCTGTCGCGGAGTTCTTCTTACATCCCAGGTAGCACCCCTTGCACGGATTGCGCCGCCCGACGGCCGTCGTGCCAATCGTTTCGTGGTCTATATCCGCCTGGAAACGATCGTCGTCGACCTGGGCCTGGTTGAAATTGTTCACCGGCAGGTTGCCGACGTCCTGGTTGAGCATTAGCAGGCCGAAAGTGCCGTAGGTTTTCAATACCCCCAGAAAGCTGGCGGGATTTTTTTTATAAGAGGCCGCAAAGGACGCCGCCCCCGCCTTGTTGATCGCTTTGACGGTTTCCGCATCGTGAAAGGCCACCGGACGGTTGCCGCCGATCCGGATGGCTTTGAGGTTTTTGGCGCCCATGACGGCCCCCAGGCCGCCCCGCCCCGCGTAGTGATCCGGTTCGAACATAACGTTGGCGTGGCGCACCCGGTTCTCGCCCGCCGGCCCGATGGTGGCAATGGAAGCGTTTCCTGTCGTCTCCGCCTTCAGGCGATTGTAGGCACTCAGGCGGTCCTGACCCCACAATGCCGCGGCATCTTCGAAGATAACCCGGTCGTTGCGGATGTCCAGGAAAACCGGCGTTTCCGACGCTCCGGTGACCACCAGAGCATCGAAACCGGCCCGTTTGATATCCGGACCGAATTCACCACCGGCCTGGCTGGCAAAAATACCCGGCGTTTCAGGCGACAGCGACAGGACATTGACCCGCGTGGATCCGCAAACCGACACACCCGCCAGCGGGCCGGTGGCAAAGACGATGGGGTTTCCAGGCCCGAAGGGATCTTGCATGTCCTCACCGGCCATAAATTCTTCGAACAATCTGGCCGCCAAGAAGGCCCCCCCCAAATGGGCCCGGTAATACGCCGCGTCTTTCGCCAGCATCGTTGTCTTGCGCCCGGTAAGATCAACAACCAGTATTTTTCCCATGAAGCCGTGCATGGCGTTTCTCCTCTATAGATAAATGATGTCCTGGACCTGGCACCCAAGGCGGCCGGATCGATATCGCCGCCGTCAGCAGGAGGCGCATACCCCCGGACCCGAGGATCGCCAGCACCTACGCGCCCGGACGTTTGGTCCCCTCGCTATGGGCGATGCGCTAACCCGATGATAGGACGCATCCTGTCGGTCGGTGGCAATACCGAACGAAAGGTGACAGGCGGCATCATCAATGGATCCGCCCCCGGACGGCATTTTGAAAAAGGGCCGTCAGGTTTTCCACGGTGAGCGGAATCGGATTACTTCCGGCCGATGGGTCGGCCACGGCCATGGCCGCCAGTTGTCCGATTTGGTCCTCGGTCACCCCGAGGGCGGCCAGGTCAGCCGGAATGCCGATTTCTTCGCGCAGATCCATGATCCACTCCAGGACGGCCTGGAAGGAGGGTTTCGGCAGGTCCAGATACCGGGCCAGGGCCGTGATCCTCTCTTCGATGGCCGGGCGATTGAACACCAGCACATAGGGCATGACCACGGCGTTGGTCAAGCCGTGGTGGGTATTCAGGACGGCACCGCAGGGATGGCTCATGGCATGCATGGCGCCGAGCCCTTTCTGGAAGGCGGCCGCCCCCATGGTGGAGGCCACCAGCATGTGGGCCCGGGCGGTGATATGGTCACCCTGTCGGCAGGCCGTCGGCAGCCACGCTTTGACCAGCCGCATGCCTTCCAGGGCCATACCCTGGGCCATGGGGTGATAAAACGGGCTGCAGAAGGCTTCCAGGTTATGGGACAGGGCATCCATTCCCACCGCGGCCGTTATCTTCGGCGGCAGCCCCAGCGTCAGTTCCGGATCGGCAATCACTAAAGCCGGCAGCATACGGGGGTGAAAAATGATCTTCTTGGTGTGGTCCCGTTCATCGGTAATGACCGAGGCGCGCCCGACTTCGGACCCCGTACCGGCGGTTGTGGGCACGGCCACCACCGGGGCCATGCCGTCGACATTGACCCGGGTGTACCAGTCTTCACGGTCTTCAAAATCCCAGAGGGGGCGTGTCTGGCCCACCATCAGGGCCACGGCTTTGCCCACATCCAGAGCGCTGCCGCCGCCCAAAGCGATGACCCCGTCATGTTTGCCGGCACGGAAGGCCGCCACCCCGGCCGTGACATTGGCTTCCACCGGGTTGCCCTGGACATCGGCAAACAGTTCGCAGCCCAGCCCCTCGCTGCGGCAGCGATCCAAAACCGCCGGCACCATGGGCAGTTCCGCCAGTCCGGGATCCGTGACCAGAAGGGGGCGCGCCATGCCCAGCTCCCGGCAGGCGTCCGGCAGTTCGCTGATGCGTCCGGCCCCGAAGCGAATGGCCGTCGGATAATTCCAATTGCCAACAAGTTCCATCTCATTCGACATTGATTTCCTTCCTTATGTTTTCAATTGGTATCCAATAAGATCCTGAATCAGAAAAGAGATTTTTTTCTCTGATCAAGGCCACACAAGCGTTTGTGGTAAGGCGTACTTTTGTAAGCCGCAACCGCGCTTCGACCGGCCCATCAGAGGGAAAAAAACTTTTTCTGGTCAGGGCCTATATGATTTCAAAGTAGCGCTCCAACTCCCAATCCGTAATGTGCTTGCGAAATTCCCGTTCTTCCCATTCGCGGGTGGCGGCGAAGTGATCGACAAAGGCATCGCCGAACCAGTCCCGGGCCACTTCGGACGCTTTCAGCCGCTGAGCGGCATCCCACAGGGTTCGGGGAAACTGCAGTTCTTCGGGAAACGCCTGGTCGTATGCATTGCCGACGATCGGTTCGTATGGTTCGGTCCGGTTTTCAATCCCCCACAACCCCGACGCCAGGGCGGCCGCCAGAACCACATAGGGGTTGGCGTCGGCGGCGGCTACGCGAAACTCCACTCTCTGGGATGACGGCCCGCCCGGGATGGCGCGCAGGGCGCAGGTACGGTTGTCAATGCCCCAGCTGGCCTCGGTGGGCGCCCAGAAGCCCGGGATCAACCGCGTGAAAGAATTTACGGTGGGCGCGATCATGGCCAGGAGTTCGGGCATCAGACGCTGTTGTCCGCCCGCGAAGTGGCGCATGGTCGCACTCATGGCGTGGGGGGCATCGGGGTCATGGAAAATGGCCCGGCCTTCGGCATCCTTGAGGGACATGTGGATGTGACCGCTTTGCCCCGGCCAGTCCGGCGACCACTTGGCCATGAAGGTCGCCAGAAGACCGCACCGCTGAGCCACGATTTTGGTGAACGTTTTAAAAAGGGATGCCTTGTCGGCCGCGGCCAGCGCCGTATCCACCGTGATGGCCCCTTCCAGGACACCGGGACCGGTTTCTTCATGAAGTCCTTCCAGGCCGAAATCCATTTCTTCGCAGGTATCGAGCAACTCTCGGTAAAATTCGCTTTGGACCGAGTTGCGCAGGACCGAATAGCCGAAAAAGCCCGGTGCCATGGGCTTGAGGCCCTGGTACCGTTTTTCACGAATCGAATGGGCGTCTTCCTCGAAGACGAAAAATTCGTACTCGAAACCGGCCAGGGCTTCGACCCCCATGCGTCCGGCTCGCTCGATAACCCGGCGCAGCACCCCGCGGGGACAGACCGCTTCGGCCGGTTCGGCGAATTCGCCCAGGAAAAAAAGCGTGTCGTCTTCGAAAACGAGGTCCCGGCAGCTTGCGGGCAGAATACGCACCGGCGCATCCGGATAGCCGGTGTGCCAACCCGTGTAGGAAACGTTATCATAGAGCTGGTCATTCGAATCCCATCCCAGAACGACGTCGCAAAAGCCAAAGCCTTTCTTGAGTGCGGAGAGAAACTTGGCCCGGGACATATACTTACCCCGCATGATGCCGTCGATATCGAAGACCCCGACTTTGACGTAACGGGGATTCCTTTCCGCAATAACCGCTTCCACATCTTCAGCTGTCTTGACGTCGATCGCATCCATCAAAAAAACACCTCCTGGTGAAATTTCCAGCCGTGTCGGCAATTTCCAGCCGATTTGGAGATCGGCCGGTATCATAACGTTTTGCAGGACTCCTGGCAATCGCTGAGGCGCCTTCGAAATCAACTTGCCACCCAATGGAGCCGACCGGGACGCCCGGCAAATCGTTGTCAGGTGTCCTCCCCTTGCAAAGGGCGGCGCAATTGTTAGGGTTGTAAAATATGGACCGCGCTGACCGCTGGGTCCTGCTTGGCCGCCAGCGACATCGAACACCAGGAATCCGCATGAAAGACAGGGAATACAAAAACGACCAATTGCTGCCCTTTGAGGAAGTGCCGGCCTATCTGCGGCATCTGGCCGATGCCCTGGAGCACAAAACCGCCAATCTTCCGGCTGAGCTGGCCGACCTGCCCGATACCGTCTCCCAACTGAAACTGAAGGGCAAAGCGCGCAAGGATGCCTGGGAATTCAAACTGAGGATAAAAACGGCGGCCGGTCCGACGCCACCCGCCAAAACGACAGCGAAAAACGATAGACCAGCTGACGGGCAGGATCCTGCGTACAAAACGCTGAAAAAAGGAATGAAGGCATCCTTTAAGGAAATCGGCGTTTCCCTGACCGCCCGGTCATTACCCGATGCGGAAACCCTGAGCGCATTCCTGGCCGATGCCGAAATGATGATGACCTTCGAGGGTGAGGCATTCGGGGGTTCGTACTACCCGCAGTTTCGCGAAGCCTGCCGCCGGTTGTCCGAAGCCTACGCATCCCAGGACGTGGATGCCGTCAAATCCTGCTATGCCGCCTTGGGGCGATTGAAAGCCGCCTGCCACAAAGCCGTCAAATAAAGATTCCTCAAAAAACCACGCCGCGATGTCAATCGATGGGTAGGACATGCACCGCCACAACGCCTTCCCGCAGCATGCCGATCTTCCGGGCCGCGGCATAGGACAGGTCGATAATCCGTCCCTTCACGAAAGGTCCCCGGTCGTTGATGCGCACCTCCACGGCCCTGCCGTTGTCCACCCGCGTCACTCGCACCCGCGTGCCGAAGGCATAATGGCGATGGGCGGCAGTGAACGCATGGCGGTCGTAGAGCTCCCCGCTCGCTGTTTTGCGGCCGTGGAACCGATCAGCGTAATAGCTGGCCAGCCCGGTTTCGACCGACACTCCCGGAGTCGGAGCAGGCGGGGTGGCACAAGCTACCAACACCCATACCCCTATAGCACCCAAGAGCAACAACCATCTGGTCTTGAGATGCCTTGATAACAGGCCGGCAATCCGATCTCGCATCTGCATTTGTTATCGTATCAAAGGTTACAGGTATCATTCTCACCGGATAGAGAACACCAGGAGCGCCTGCATGTGGCCTACCAGCAGCCAACCATATCCCCAAAAGTCACAATTCCCATTCGCAATGTTAGAATTTTGTTAAGTTTGTCATTTAGTGTCCGATAAGTAAACCAAGAGGCGTGCACGGTGTCTCGGGAAATGCAGGCACCGTTTTTCCTTTAACCGGGCAACCCCACAAATCGAGACCGATTGATCATGGCAGCACGCTCTGACGGCTATCAGGCTCACTCATGTTTGCGCCAGGAGGGTTTTTCCCTGCCCGAGATCATGATTGTCATCGCCATCATCGGCACCCTGGCCGCCATAGCGATCCCCAACTATATCGAAAATCGTGAAAAAGCCAAAATCGCCGCCGCCATCGCGGACATTCGCGCCATGGAAAAACCAATTGCCAACTTCGCCCTCGAGAACGATCGTTTCCCGGCATCCCTGGCTGAAATCGGCATGGGCGGCCGCCTGGACCCCTGGGGAACGCCTTATCAATATACCCGGGTGGAAGGCACACCAACAGGGAGCCTGCGCAAGGACCGCTTCCTGGTGCCGGTCAACTCGGACTACGATCTCTACAGCATGGGACAGGACCGCAGCAGCAGGCCTCCTTTCTCGACCAGCCAGGGCCGGGACGATATCGTCCGGGCCGGCGACGGCGCCTATGTGGGCCTGGCCGAATACTATTGAGCAAGGATCGTAAGCCAGTGCGGGTGGTGCCAAAATACACGATCATCTTTATTACGCTGCTCGTCCTGACCGCCATGTTCTGCATAAACTGGCCCGAAAAGCAGAGCTTTGTCCCCAAGCCGCTGTGGGGTGTCTGGAAAACAAACCATGACCGCTATGCCGACCGTTATCTCGACATCAGCGAGGCGATTTTCACTATCGGCCAGGGCGGAGAGAAATTGCAGGTGCTGTTTGTCCGGCGCGTGGAAACCGCCCCGGCCGGAGACTGGGCCCGCTACACCCTTCACTATCTCGATCAGGAGAGGGACAGCGCCCCTCTGCAGACCATGACCTTCTTTTTTCAGCACCATTCCAACGGCCGCCGCATTCGACTCAAAAACCAGGATAACATTGTCTGGTATCCGGAATCCGATGACAGACGGGACCATGCGAAACCGCGAGGTATCGCCCCATGAAACTTCCGAAAATCAGTCACGCCGTTTTCCAGAGCCGTATCGGCAAACGCATCTTCTGGATGTTCATCGGTTGTTCGTTTGTCCCCCTTACCGTCCTGTCTGCCCTTTCCTACATCCATATTCAGAGCCAACTCAAAGACCAGACCGTGGTCCGACTACGCCAACTGACCAAATCCATCGGCATGTCGGTCTATGAACGCCTGGAACTTTTGGAAAGCGAACTGCGTCTCGTATCCCCCAACCTTTTGGAGGAAAACGGCACCGCCCTGGGCCAGATCCTATTCGAGCGTTCGGATAAAAGCACCCCTCGCTTCCAAGGTTTCGTCCTCATTGCCGAAGACGACCGCCAGGTACCGCTGGTAGGCCGCCTGGAGACGGTCCCTCCTTTGACGCCTGACGAAAAGCGACAGTTTCACACGGGACGGAGCGTCATCCGCATCATCTCACAAGAAACCGGGATTCCCCGTATCCAACTCGGCCTGCGCACCTTGATCGGCAGCGGCTCCCCCGGCATTCTCGTAGGGGAAGTGGACACGACCTATCTTTGGGGCATCGGCCAACAGTACAACCTGCCGCCGGCCACTGAATTGACCATCATCGACGACAAGGGCAACGTACTGATCAGTTCCCTGGCGGACATCACCGAATTGGCCCATAAGTCGGCATCCGTGGAACGGGACCAGACGACCCGTCATTTCGCCTGGCAGAACGAGGAAGAAATTTATCTGGCCAGCTATTGGGATCTTTTCCTGAAATCCCATTTCGAGGCGGGGCAGTGGACCATCGTTCTCAGTCAAACCCGGGACGATGCCTTTGCCATTATCCGGAATTTCAAATACGACTTTCCCCTGGCACTATTGTTCATGTTCTGGGTGATTTTGCTGGTCAGCATCCGGTTTATCCGCAAAAGCCTGATTCCCCTCGAAACGCTGCAGGAAGGCACCCGGCGCATTCACGACGGCGATTTCAGCCAAACCGTCGAGGTCGAAAGCCGCGACGAATTCGAAGATCTGGCCGAATCCTTCAACCTGATGATGCACCGACTGGCCCAGATCTTCGGAGAACTTTCGGTGATGGCCGAAATGGGCCAGTATGGCACGACCCGGCCTGAAGTGGCAGATCTGGTGCGAGCCGAGCTCCAGCTTATGGCCGCAAAGCTGGACTTCGACTGGGGCCTGGTGATGATCGAAGGGAAGGCCCTGGGGGGTGATGACGTTGTGGCGGGTTATGGTCTTCTCCCCCACCTGCCGCCCAAAAGCCTGGAAAAAATTGTACTGGATGAAATTCCCGCGCTGGGGCAACTGGTGGCGGCGGCAATCGCGCATCGTACGCCTATTTACTCCAATAACCCCCGTGAACTGGCGGCCATACTGCCGGCTGCCAGCATGACGTTTCTCGGCACCCTCAATTGCCAGGCGCTGCTTTGTGTCCCGATGATGTTCGAAACCCGACACATGGGGGCGTTCGCCGTGGGAAAGACCGGGGACAAGGAACCGCTGCAGGACAGTGACAAGGATCTTCTGGTGAGCATCGCATCCCAGACGACCATGGCCGTGAACAGCATTGTCTCCTTCCGCCGGCTGGAAGAAAGCGAAGCACGCTTCCGCCAGGCCTTCGACCATGCCGCCACCGGCATTACCCTGGTGCATCGGGATTTCAAGATCCTGGCATCCAACCGCTACCTGCAGGATTTGCTGGGCTATACCGAAAGCGAACTGGCCGGCAAAGACCTGGACGATATCACCGTTTCCGAAGACCGGGCGGTCGGCCGTAAAATTCTCCAACGGATGCTCAAAGGAGAACTGACTTTAGCCCAATACGAAAACCGCTATCGGCGAAAAAACGGTGATGCGGTCTGGGTCCGTATCAACGCCTCGCTGATGCGGCACAAACACAGCGCCCCGCTGCAATTTATTTTCCACATCCAGGACCTGACCACGGAAAAATCCCAGGAAGAAAACAAACATCACCTGGAAAACCAACTCCGCCAAGCCCAAAAAATGGAGGCCATGGGCACCCTGGCCGGCGGCATCGCCCACGACTTCAACAATATCCTGTCGGCCATCAGCGGTTTTACCGAACTTACCCTTTTAAATCTGCCGGACGACGCGGCCATTCGTGAAAACCTGACCAACGTCAAATCCGCGGCAGGTCGTGCCACCGACCTGGTACGTCAAATCCTGGCCTTCAGTCGCCAATCGGAAAATAAAAAACTGCCCATCCAAATCAGCAGCGTCGTCAAAGAGGCCCTTAAACTGCTTCGCGCTTCCATGCCGTCCAGCATCGAAATCCGCAAGGCTATCGACGACACCCCATTGCCGGTCATGGCGGATCCCACCCAGATCCATCAAATCGTCATGAATCTTTGCACCAACGCCCTGCATGCCATGGAGAGCAAAGGGCGAACGCTTGATGTCGGCCTCGAACAGGTCGAGCTGCCCTCGGAAAACCACCGCCCCCCAAAAGCCCTCCGCCCCGGCCGATACGTCATGCTGACCGTGGCCGATGACGGCTGCGGTATGGACCCGCGAACAATGGACCGCATTTTCGATCCCTATTTCACCACCAAAACCAAAGGCAAGGGAACCGGCCTCGGGCTGGCGGTAGTGCATGGAATTGTGGAAAGCCACGACGGCACCATCGCGGTATCCAGTTCTCCCGGCCAGGGGACCCAATTCACCATTTATTTTCCCGTCGCAGCCGAATCCTCGCCTGACCCAGCCAAGCCCAGAGTGGCGAACCCCGTTGGAACCGAGCGAATCCTTTTTATCGATGACGAACCCATGCTGGTGGATATCGGCAAATCCATGTTGTCCAAACTGGGGTATCAGGTCACCGGCCTGACGGATCCGAATGCCGCCCTGGCTCGCTTTCAGCAGGATCCATCTCAGTTTGACATGGTCATCACCGACCTGACCATGCCGGGTATCACAGGGGATCGTTTGGCCGAAAAACTAGCCAGCCTTCGGCCGGATATCCCCATTTTGCTGTGTTCCGGTTATGCCAAACATCTCGATGGACATACCGCCCTGGCCGGTAATATCACCAAACCCATCATCCTGGAGAACCTGGCAAACGCCGTACGACAGTCCCTTGATCGCTGAAAAAGGCTCAGGGCCCGCATTGCGAAGTGGATGGTAGCGATGCCGGTCGTTTTGGTTCAGGGTGTCGCTTCGGCGAGTGAACGGGGTTGGATGGTTTGCAGAATCTTAATCCCGCGCGTTTTCAGCGCTCCGAAAAGCTCCTGCGGCTGGAAGGCAACTCCGAACAAACTTTGGAAAACTTGAAAAAGCAGCATTTGAAAACAGTTTAAAAAGTCTTACATAATATGAAAAATAATAATACCGGCATCTGGTATCGTCGATTTAATCTATGACCACAGCCGCAGGAACCGGCCATTTTCAGGAGGGCACAAACATGGATTTTGCAAGTTACTACTTGGAGCTTTTCGAAATGCTGAACCAGGCCTGCAAGAAAATCGCCTCGGGCCACTACGACCAAAAGGATTCGGAGCGGCTCTTCGAACTGGCCAAAAGGGAACGCTATCCCAGCCTGCTGGCGGACCTGGCCGAATCCTTCGGCATGATGATGGTCAAGGTGGAAGCCCGCGAATTCAGCCTCAAACAGGCCGTGGATGAACTGGAGACCACCAAGGCAAAACTGGAAAACCGACTGCAATGCAACAACCAGGCAACAAAAGGCTAGTTTGGACTTCAGGGAAACACCGGCGGTGCTCCCGATCTTTCGAAGTTTAGCCCGACAACCCAGGCTTCACGAATGAAAACTATCCGTACTGATCGGAAACGCCTGCACTCCGACGGTCCAAATTGACATAATCCAAATCATTCCTTACGGTTATTGCTGGTCATATCTTTTTTGGTCCGGAGGACCAGGCCACCACGGGTTTCGGCCGCTACCAGGCCACAGCCGGCAACCCCACCCCATACACCCCTCTGGTTGGCATGAGGATCCTTCGTCTCCGTCTTTTTTTGCTTAAAACCGGATCTGGTGACACGCAGCCCCCGGTGTTCCGCCATCGGCAGTGAGGATATTCCCACGCGGCCAGCGATTTTTGTCCACCCCATAGAAGGGGCTTGAAATTTGGCTCATGGTCTTGTAGTTCCCTTTGTCCCACGCCAGACATCGGGGTGGACGGCATAAAGCGTGCGGACAGATTATCCGCCTCAAGCAAGTTCGAGCCGAACACCAGGCGGGGAAAAATCCGTGCGCTCCGGCCACATCAATCGATTGAAGGAATCAACTATTTGCTCATTTTCAATCCCATAACACCTAGCGGCAAAATGGACCTTCATCAGCTCACGCTGTCGTTCAAGGGGCCCCAAAGCCATTTGGAAGCGCATTTTGCCAACAGTTACTTCGATAAAAGCCTGTCTCACCTGCGTCTCTGCCACTGGCTAAGCATCATTTTTTACAGCATTCCCGGCCTGCTGGATGCCGGCTTTTTCCCGGAGGTGAAAACCAATCTGTGGGCCATACGCTATCTGGTGGTGTGCCCTATTTTTCTGCTGGGCTTAGGCATCACCTACACCTCCTTCTACCGGCGATGGTGGCAGTTGATTTCCCTGGGATACATCCTTTTGACCGGCGGCGGTTTCATCTGGATGATCGCCATCGCCGCGCCACCGGCCAGCTATGGCTATTACGTCGGCATCATCATCTCCATGATGTTCGGCTATACCCTGATACGGGAGCGCTTCGTCTATGCCGCCCTAGCCGGCACTACCCTTCTGACCATTTATATTGCCGTTTCCCTTCTGGCCACCCCGATCCCCCACAATCTGCTCTTCCACAACGGACTTTTTCTATTCATCACGAATCTACTGGGCATGCTCATCGCCTACTTTTTGGAATTTTCCGCCCGACGGGACTTCTTCTTGGACTATATGCTCAATGCCGAAAAGGGAAAGGTCAAACAGCTCAATGCACGCCTGGAGGAAACGGTCGCCCGGCGGACCCGGGCACTGACCACCGCCAACCAGGATCTCCAGCACGAAATCAAGGAGCGCGAGAAGATCGAAGCCGCCCTGCGGGAAGGACGCGCACGTTTGAAAAGCATTTTCGACTTTGCTCCGGAGGGCTATTGCATGCTTAGCCTGAAGGGCGAAATCCTCGAGAGCAACCGAGCGGCCGAAATCATCGCCGGCTATTCCCGGGAGGAACTCATTGGGGAAAATATCTACGATCTGAATCTGATAGCACCCCATCCGCCTGCACAAATCCGTACTTTGCGACAAAAAAGCCTGCAAGGTTCTCCCTGGGGGCCGGAGGAGTTGGAAATCAGGCGCAAAAACGGCGAACCGGCCACCGTTGAAGTAAGATCCCACCCTGTCGCCGTAAACAACCAGAACTGCATCCTGATCATGATCCGGGATGTTACCGAACAGAAAACCCAAGCTCGGGCCCGTGCACAACTGGAGAAGCAACTGGCCCAGGCCCAAAAAATGGAAGCCGTTGGGACCCTGGCCGGCGGCATTGCCCACGACTTTAACAATATTTTGTCGGCCATCATTGGCTATACCGAACTCTCGCGGATGGAAGTACCGCCCGGCAGTTATCTTGATGACAATCTTAGCCAGGTCCTCACCGCCGGAAAACGGGCTAAGGATTTGATCCAGCAGATCCTGACGTTTTCGCGACAGCACGACACTGAAATCAAATCCGTCCAGGCCGGTGTCATCGTCAAGGAATCCCTCAAACTCCTGCGAGCTTCAATATCAAAATCCATCGACATCCGACAAAACGTCACCAGCGAAGCCTTTACCCTGGCCAACGCGACCCAACTCCAGCAAATCATCATGAACCTCTGCACCAATGCCGCCTATGCCATGGGAGTCCAGGGAGGAACACTGGAAGTTAGCCTTACGGACATCACTGTCGATAGGGCCGACAGAAAAATCGAGTTAGCGCCGGGAACGTATATTCTACTGACCGTAAAGGACACAGGCTGTGGTATGCCGCCTGAAGTCGTCGAACGGCTTTTCGACCCCTACTACACCACCAAGCCCAAAGGCGAAGGCAGCGGACTGGGTATGGCCGTTGTGCATGGCATTGTAAAGCGCTACCAGGGCAGCATCAATGTCACCAGCATTGAGGGTCAGGGAACCACTGTCGAGGTTTACCTGGCCCTGCAACCCCCGGCCGGGGGAAGAAGCGCTGAGAAACCAGCCCCTCTTCCATCCGGAACCGAAAAAATTCTACTGGTGGACGACGAAGCCCAACTGGTGACCATCGGGAAACAGATGTTGACCCGCCTGGGCTATCAGGTGGCCACCAGTGAAGACAGCCTGCAGGCCCTTGAACTCTTCCGCGCCCAACCGGAAGCCTTTTCGCTAGTGGTAACCGACATGTCCATGCCCAAGATGAACGGCATGGAGTTTGCCCGCGCCATCCTTTCGATTCGTCCGGATATCCCTATTGTACTGTGCACCGGCTACGCGGCCGGCCTCACCCCTGAAAGTGCGCAGATGTTGGGCGTGCACGACGTCCTCATGAAGCCTATCAACATGCAGGCCCTGGCCACAGTAGTCCGAAAAGCCATCGATACCGGTCACAGGCCGGACAGGTAACGCGCACCACCCAGCTTACGAACCCATGTTCGGATTTCCATTGCCCGGCCCGACACATAGGTCGATGGCCGCCCGGCCGACATTTTTTTGGGATTGGGCAATACCGCCGCCATCAGCGATGCTTCCCAGAGCGACAAACGGCTTGCCGGTTTGTGGAAAAACCGCCGGCTGGCCGCCTCCGCACCGAACGTACCCGGCCCGAACTCCGCCACATTCAAATAAATCTCCAGTATCCGGCGTTTGGGCCACAGGCTTTCAATCAAAAACGTATAATAGGCTTCAATTCCCTTGCGGACATAACTTCTTCCCGGCCATAGAAAAAGGTTTTTGGCAACCTGCTGTGAAATCGTGCTGGCCCCGCGGCGACGGTTTTTCTTCTCTTCCATAGCCTGCAGAATGGATTCAAAATCAAACCCGTGATGAACTGGAAATTTCTGATCTTCCGAAGCCACCACCGCAATGGATAGATAAGGGGATATTCGGTCCCAGGAAACCCAGCGATATTGGATGGCTTTAGCATTGAAAACCTGCTCGCGCAGCATAAAAGCACTGGTCGGCGGCGCCAGCCAGCGCCAAGGCAACACCATCAGGATGGTCAACAGAAGCAAAGCGGAACCGGCGCCCGCTACAATTCGGAAAACCAATCGAGCTTCGATCCCCGAAGGCTGACGAGCGGTTGACCGACCGGTCCCCGCTATCTTCCGTCGCAGGGTCCTGGTCGTAGCGATCTTCCGACGGGTCCCACGACCTTTGGTGTTACGTGTGGTAGACAAACTTCTCTCTGTGACCTTTCTTTTTTTATTTTTCATGCATCTATCGTTCAATATCGGCAATTCTGTTTATCGCAATATACACATACGATCAAACAGGAATGCACCGTCCCTCCGGATCCACTTTCTCCTCCCGGAAAGCGATCTTCCGACCGCTCCATAGAAGCTATTTCAAAAAAGTCTTTTCGCCCGATATGACCGTTGTGCCCCCGCCTCAAGTCCTCAAACGACTTGAGAATGTACCCCGAGGGCACTTCCTTCGGGGCGCCTATGCGGCTTTATGCTCGCTCACGACCAAAATCCAGATTTTGAGATAGCTTAAAGTGTCCCCAAAGGTCTTCCAACCGTTCAATAACACCACGAATTGGACTTTGCCACCTGATCTGCGCAAACGGCCCACCTGCAGGCACGCACCGCCACCAACTTCATATCCCATTGTTTTTTTTTGATTTTTCTCGACACAAAACCCCAGCGCATCTCTGTCGTGGTCCCTGCAGAAGCGATCTCTTCTTTTTTCACTTGATTTTTTAGGGAATTTCTTTATTGTTAAAGTAATCAATAAAGGCCTGTTTCGGCTTGGCAGGCCGGTTTCGTTCTGAAGGACTGCTCCATGTGTCAAAGTGGCAACCTCCAGTGTGGAACTTTGAGAAAAAAATTATGAAAGGAGGATGGCACCATGGCGAATGGAGTTGTAAAATGGTTTAACAGCGATAAAGGCTTCGGCTTCATCGAGCAAGAAGACGGTCCGGATGTATTTGTGCATTTTTCTGCAATAAATGCGACCGGTTTCAAATCCCTCAATGAAGGCGACAAGGTAACCTTCGACATCGAGCAGGGCCAGAAAGGCCCCGCCGCTGCCAACGTTACCGTCGTTTAAAAGCCCTTCACGATTCTAAAAGGCACGCCCTCCTGCCACGGGGGCGTGCCTTTTTTTTAAGGCTCAGGGCGACAATACACCCCGGGGCGACTGAAAGCCCCTGACCAAAATACCGAACCCTCCCAAAAAAATCAGATTGACGGCCGCCGTCAGATAAAAGCCCCAGACAAAACCGATGGTCGCACAGACCATGCCCATGGTCCACGAACTCATCATCATGCCAATGTAGATGCAGGTGTTGTAGCCTCCCATGGCACTGCCCCGGTGAGCCGCCGGAACGGCTTCGGCAATCAGGGCGCCCACCGAGGTGAAAGCCAGCCCCATGCTGATCCCCAACAGACTGGCCGCCAGCATAAAATGCACCAACGTCCGGGCAAGGCCGCAACCCGACAAGGCCAGGATGTAGAGGAGAATGCCAAGGATGACCAGGGTGCTCCGCCGGGAGACCTTGTCGCTCAGTTGCCCGAAAGGTATTCGGGAAGCGCCGTTGCAGAGCCCCTGGGCCAGAAACACCATGCCGATCTGGTTGACCTCCAGCCCCCTTTCCTGGGCATGCAGCGGCATGAAACTGGTGAACATGCCCAGCCCGAAACAGGCCCCCAAGGTAATGAGCCAGCACCCCAGGAGGGGGCGGTTGTGAAAAAATTTCCGTAAGTTCACAGGCCTCTCACCGGGCAACCCGGCACTTTGCGCAGGCTGAAAACGGCCGGGCAAAAACCAGACCATAAGCCCCAGATCCAGGAGCAGAAGCGTGCCGGCCGCAAGGAACACCTTCGGCGCGCCGACCGAGCGCGCCAGATAACCGCCGGCAGCCGGTCCCAGGCTCATGCCGCAAAAAAGTGCTGTCGTATACCAACCGTAAGAACGCCCGAGATGCGAACGGGGCGATATCACGGATACCAGCGTCATCATGGTGGGACCGAAGGCGGCGATGCCGACACCCAAGATCAAATAGGCTGTGACGAAATGGTTAAAATCGCGGCAGACATATAGCGCCAAAGAAGCGACAGCCAGTGCCAGTAATCCGGTCGCCGCCATGGGCTTGCGCCCCCAGCGGTCCGTCAGCACGCCGAGAGGAAAGGACAGCAGGCCCGCCATCAGGAAAAAGGCGGCGTTGATTATACCGATGCGGGCCGTATCGATGCCAAGGGAACGGGCCAGAAGGGGGACCACCGGGAGCCGCATAAAAGCGGCCAGATAGCATCCGAACGTGATGCTGCATATGATCAGCATCAACGTTCCATACGTTGGTAAACCCTTTTTTTCTTTTGATGTTTCTATGACAGCCACTCCATTTGCGAAGCCATTTTGCCGTCGCCATCATCGCGGGTATCGCCCCAGACAGCCTTCGTGATGGGATTGTTGCAGACGACCGGTCGGTCGCCAATCGACCATAGCACCGCATTCGACAAAATTCATTTCTTCATGCGATACGCTCAATCGAAATCTTACCGCTATAGGGATCGAACACGAGCTTTTGTCGTTTGATGACAGCTTCTTTGCAGCCCCGCGGCAGGCGTTTCAAATAATATTCGACCTTCTGGGCTAAGGAACGCGATCCGACCGGCATCACAAAAACCAGAGAATGGGGATGGTGCGCCTTCAGATATTTAGCGGCTCGGGCGCCGCCGGCCTGGTGTTCTTTGTAGCGGCGGCGCACATCGGTGCTCACGCCGGAATACAGGCGGTCGTCCTCGGTTCGCACCATGTAAACCGACCAGATGGGTTCATGATCTGTCATGCCTCGGTTTATGCCCCAGGGCCTCTTGGGAAGCAAGAAAAACAACGGTTTTGCAAAAGATGTAGAAACCGGGAAGCGGACCGCCGTCAGGCCGCCTCCCGATTGTTCCCTCAGGCGGCCTTTACCCGAACATCGTCCGTGGGGCAGGCATCCCCCTTCAGGTGGCCGTCGGCCACCTGGAGGATCCGGTCCGCAAATCGGGCGCATTCCCGGCTGTGGGTCACCATGACAACCGTGGTCCCGTCGTTCTTGAGCCCCTGGAGCAGTTCCATGATCTCACGGGAAGTGCGGGAGTCCAGGTTCCCGGTGGGTTCGTCCGCCAGGAGGATCGGCGGCTGGTTGACGATGGCCCGCGCAATGGCCGTACGCTCTTTTTCTCCGCCGGATATCTGGCTCGGCAGGCGTCGTCCTTTGCCGTCCAGGCCCACGGCCGCAAGGGCGTACCGGGCCATTTCCAGTTTGCGGCGGCGCGGCATGCGGATGGTCGCCAGGGGCAGCATCACGTTCTCTTCCAGGGTCAGGTAGGCGATCAGATGAAAACTCTGGAAGACGAACCCCAGAAACTCCCGGCGGAAATCGGCCCGCTGCTCCTGCCCCAGACTGTAAACGTCGATGCCTTCCACCGTCAGGGTCCCGGCACTGGGCGCGTTCATGGCGCCCATGATCGACAACAGGGTCGATTTGCCGGCGCCGGATTCCCCCATGATGCCCACGAACTCTCCCGATCCGATCATGAAGGTCATACCGTCGATGGCGGTCACGGCCGCTTCGCCGTAACCGTATTGTTTGGTCAGGTTTTCACCCTTCATCGTGCTCATGTTTCACCTCTCATAGTGCGCGCAGCGCATCGTTGGGGTCCATGCGGGCGGCCGTCAGGGCCGGGTATACGGAGGCCAGAACCCCCACCACCAGCGACATGCCCAGAGCACCCGCAGCCAACGGCACGTTCCAGGGCAAGGCCACGTGGGGATTGTCGGCAAACAGCATCAACGCCAGCCGGGTGGCCCCCATGGATCCGAGATAGCCGACGATGCCGGCCGCCAGTGCGATCAGGGTGGCTTCCATCAGGATAATCCGCATGACGTGGGCCTTGCGGAATCCTATGGCGCGGAAAACGCCGATTTCCTCTTTGCGTTCCCGCACACTGCCGGTCATGGTGACCAGCACCACCAGGCTGCCGATGAGAACGATGATCACCGACACCCCGAAGGACAGTTTCTTGAACTGGGCCAGTGTCTCCATGCGCCCTTTGACCACCTGCTGAATGGCCATGACCTTGGCGCCCGGCAGGGCTGCGCTGATCTGTCTGACCATGTCTTCGATGGGGCAGCCCGTGCAAAGCGCGGCCACCTCCACCATGGAAACCCGTCCAGGCATATTTAACACGTTCTGGGCCGTGGGCAGGGTGGTGAAAAGCAGTTGGTCGTCCTGGGAACCGGTGGGCATCAGGATGCCGGTCACAACCAGGGGATGCCCCCCCAGGTCCAGGGAATTCCCGACCGCCAGACCGAGCACGCGGGCCGCCTCGGCCCCCGCCAGAATGCCGCCGGCCCCCGGCTGCCCGCCCTCGACCTTCCACCAGGGTTTGAGGATGCGGGCCTCTTCGAAATCCACACCCGCCAGCATGACAGGCCGGTCGTTCACACGCACGGCCCCGAGGGCCATGGGCCCCATGGCGGCAATGTTGCGGTAGTTCTTGATGTGCTTCACCGCTTCCAGGTCGGTCTCCCGCAGTTCCTGCATGTCAAAGGAGATGCCGCCCATCTGGATGCCGCCGTAGCTCAGCGAAAGGTTTTCGGTGCGCGGCACCACCAGGATGTTGGCGCCGTATTTCTCGAGCTTATGATTGATATCGCCCGTGACGGCGTCGGAGAAGCTGATGACCGTGACCACCGTCCCGATACCCAGCACCAGGCCCACCAGGATCAGCAGGGCCTTGCCTTTGCGCCGCAGAAGATTCTGGATGGCAATTTGTTTCAGTGTCATGATCAGGCCTTCCCCTTGAAGTTGAAGTAGCCGGCACCGCTGCGGATATCATCCGGGCGGATCACCAGCATACCGTTTTCCACCTTACGCTTCAGGGGTGCGGGGTTGCAGCCCCCCTGGACTTCGTTCACGAGATGGGAGGCAAACTTGCGGCCGCAGTTGCGGCAGACCATGACGTCGCCTTCCTGGTAGTAGCCCTTGCCGGCCGGCCAGCAGACATCGCAGGCATCGAAAGCCGCCCGGATGACGCCGTCGGCGCTTTTGATCACGAAATAGCGGATGGTCTTATCACCATCCCGGAAATCAAAGTGTCGGGCCTTGCCGTCGTCAAAGAGACTAACCGGATAGGACACCAGGCTGGCCTCTGCAATGGCCGGGCTGAGAATCGGGGCCGCGGCAATCTTGGTGGGGGCTGTCGTGGCCGACAGTTGCGTGTAAACAGTATAGCCGCCGGCAACTGCCGCCACGAGGACCACCCCCAGGATGATCGGCATCATCTTGCTCTTGTTGGTGTCACTGCCCATGACAGCCGCTTTTTTCCGGTCCCGCAGGTCCTGCTGGGTGTTCGGGGTATGCTGATGTTTTGCTTTCTTTTTATGCTTTCCCATGAGTTTTATCTCCTAATATATCAAACTGTTATCGTCCTAAATTGCTGCCAGGAGAACCTAGCTGCGCAGACGGTCGTTTGTACTTGCGCTCGTCCCTTTCAGGACATGTACGGCATGATTGATCTGGCAAAGCAATTGCCCTCCGGTCATCCCGGCGAAAGCCGGGATCTCATTGCGACCCGTCCCTTACCAAAAGATTCCGCCCTGCGCCGGAATGAATACCATGAGGGAATGAATTGCCTGAGTGATAACAAATCCGTAGGCATCCTCCCTTGGAGGCGCACCGTACGATGATTGCGGTTTAGCTTAAAAGGCCGAAGAAATCCTGATGGATTGCCCGAAGGTCGTCCTGAATCCGGCAAAAGCACAATCGCGTCCGCCATGATCCGTCACAAGAGACCATTTTTACATCAGGATGCCCGCAGGGGGCTTCAACACAGGAAGGATTGCTTCTGGAGATAGATGGGGGGCCTGCCGCGATCGGGTAAATCCCTGGAGCGAAAGACCGAATTCAGGGCGCTATCCGCTGAATCTACAGCAAACGCGGCCGGTTGGAAGGCCCCGTATAGATCCACACTGCCGGCAACGGTACTGGAAAGGTAGGGTGCCGCCGAACCAGGCATGGTCGTTTCGATGTCGCAGGATTTTTCAGGCGTGGTCTCGCAGCAGTTCTGGCCCATGCCGGTGGGCATGGCAGCCGACATGTCCATGGCCGGGGTCACGCAGCAACAGTCGGATGTCCCCCGGCAGGGCATGCTGAATGCCAATGCCGCCTGACTGGCCACGGTTATGACCAAAAAAATGGCCAAAAAAATGGATAGATGCGTGCGATTCTTCACCGGGAATGATCCTTATTAAGAATTATTCTTAAAAACTTTAAAGAAATACCTTAAAGCTGTCAAGCGCAAATTTGGCTCACAATGGCGGTGCCTCCGGATCAGCATAACCGGTCAGTTCCATATATCCTTGTCCGGACAGGGGATTGCCTCCGGCCTGCCCCTTAACCGACAAACTCCCCTCCCAATAGGTGACACCGGTGCTGCCGGTGGTGACCATTTCCTGGTCGTCCAATGCAGCCGCCAGGGCCAGGGTCATCCCATGTCCGGGCAGGCGGATGGACCAGCCCAGGGGATAGGTCGCACCGGTGGTTGGGCTGGTCCAGCGGCGCTGCACCTGAGCCTGGAAGTCCGTATGGCGCAGGTGAATGGTCTCCCCGCCCGGATGGATAAGGGTACCGGCCGAAGCAGGGTGAAGGCCGCCCGTTTTGAGCCGCAGGAGAAACATCATGAGTTCCCGCTGGTCGTCGAGCTGAATGCTGAACCAGTCCCATCCGGTGACCCCTTCGGCCAGCGGGGCTGTGCTGAATTCATGATCCATCCAGGCTGACCCGGTCACCCTGTAAGGGGTCTTGCCTGAGACGATCCGGCCGCGGGCTTTCATGCGCGGAAAGGAATAATAGCAGCTGGCCTGCTCCGGCAGGCTGCCTTTGCGGCTGTAGCCCGCATCACCGTGGGGCACCGGTCCTTTGGTGGGCACAAGGCTCAGTTCCAGGGTGAACGCAGGGGCGCGCACACGCAGGAAATGACCGGCAGGCGTGATCGCCGTCTCCCAATCATGTAAAAAGACCCTCACATCCCTGGGGCTCTGAACGGCGCCGGCCATGCCGAGCACCTCGCGGCTCACCTTTTCGGCCATGATGTGCCGCCGACCGGAGATATCGGTCAGGGCAGCGTGGGCCAGATAGATCTGGTGGGTGCGCCAGGCCGACGGGGGCTGGGGCCACGTCCGGAGGGCATCGGACGGCCGTAGTTGGCGGCGGAAAAACGTCAACTGGAAACCGAAACGCTCCCCGGATTCGGCGGTCAGGTTGCCGGTATAGTACCACCATTCCGTACGATAGCCCGGGTGCGCGCCGTGATCGGCGGGAAAACGAAATCCACACGGCCCCGTGACCGCTTTAAAACCGTCTGCTTCCTCCCCTTGTATCCCTCCTGCCAAAAAGATGAGGAGAAGCAGCATGCCGGCACATAGCAATAGGACACGGATAGAATTCATGATCGATATGATATCATGGCTTTGTTTTCTTGCGCGTGAAAAAATATGAAGCTTTTACCGTAGAGCAGAGGACTCAGATACCTCTTCTCATTAGGTTTGTACACGGTTTTGGGTTTTTTGGTTTTTGGTTTTCCCATTGTCCCGCGCCGAGCATCGGCGGGGCGGACGGATTAAAGCGCGCGGACTGTCTGAGCCCGCCGTAGCCTTGGCGAAGGCGGGTGAGTTTCCGCGTGCTCCGGCCGCACCGACGACGCGCAGGATTAAGCGGGGCACGGGCGCTTTCTTTTGGTTCCGTTTTCTTGCGCGCGCAAGAAAATGAACTATTTCAGAGCAACTCGAACGCTAACACAAAAGTTTTCATGAAATATCCAGGTTCGCGCGGTTGCTAAAATGAAACGCCTATATCCCAGTTTCACCACTATCATCGCTCCCGCAGCAGCGTCGCCGGCGGCGACCGGTACACCACCCGCATGGCCGGCAGCGCCGCCATCAGGGCGGTGGCCACGATCAGGGGCAGCGAAAACGCCAGGGCCCCCCAGTCCACGCCGTAAAGAAACGTCCAGCCGAAGGACTGCCGGTTGATCACGAACACCAGGAGATAGGAGAGGACGAAGCCGCACAGCAATCCGCCGATCTCCCCCACCGCGACCATGAAAACCGCCTCCCATAGAATCATTTTGCGAATCTGTTTAAGACTCCCCCCAACCGCGTAAACCGTGTTGAGTTCCCGCGCCCGCTCCAGCACCAGGACGGTCAATGTGGTGGTAATGCCCAGGGCGGCCACCACCAGAGCGATGATCAGCAGCACGGTGGTGATGGCAAAGGTCTCATCGAAAATTTTCAGCACGGCGGCCCGCAAATCCTTTCCGGGCAGCATTTCCAACCGGTCGCCGAAGCGAAGCCGGAGATCGTCCTGAAGGGCCACGACGGCGTCACCGCGCGCCATGAATCGTTCCCTGAAAAAAATGCGGACACCGCCCCAGGCCATGCCGCCGCTGCGTTGCCGCAGATCATCGAGGGAGCAGAACACCACCCCGCCCCGGGTGCGGTAGTCCCGCACGATGCCCAGGATCGGCCAGTCCAGTGATATCCCCTGCACCTCGGTGCGGAACCGGTCGCCGACCCCCAGGCCGGTCCGGTTGGCAAAAACTTCGGATACGATCACGCCTTCCCCGGCGTCCAATGGATCCGTGAGTCTCCGGCCATCCCCCTCCAGCCAGAAAAAGGCCCCGTAGCGGTCAAACGTGTCGAAATCCATGGCCTCCAGCTGAAAGGGAAACCCGCCATAGGACAGGGTGAAGCGTCGGTTCGGCACCAAGGCCACGTCCGGCAGCCCTTTCAGGTAGTCTTCAACGCCCTCCGGAAAAGGCTCCCAGGTGCGGTTGATCTCGGCCATGCGGGTGGTGACGAAAAGATCGCCGCTGATGGTCTGATGGACCCAGATCTCCACCGTGTGGCGAAAGCTCTGCACCATGATCACCAGCGCGGTGAACAAGGCCACCGCCGTCACCAGGGCCCCGACGGATACGGCCGTCCGGCTGCCGCTGTCCTGGATATAACCGGCCGCCAGGTGGGCCGGCAACCCTGCCCGTCGTCGTAGAAGGGGCTGGAAGCGCCGTCCGGCGCCTTGCAGAGCCCAGGGCGCCATCAAAGCGAAACCCACGAACAGCAGCAGGGTCGCCAGATACCCCGGAAGGGGTATGCTCCGGTAGCCGGGCATACCGGCCAGGGGCACCACGGACAGGACACACAACAGGCCGGCCACCGCCAGGTGACGTATTCGGTATCCCCCTCCCCGGGCAGCGGTCCCTTCCGCCATGACTTCCTTGGGGGCGATGCCCATGGCCTCCCGGGCCGGCTGGATCGCGGCCAGGACAGCCACGCCCAGGGTCACGCCCAAGGAAAAGAAAATTTCCAGGGGACTGAGGGTCATGCCAGCCACATTGACCCGCACGAACAGGCTGGAAATGGTGCGGCTGACCCCCTCCAACAGAAAACGAGCCAGGACGATTCCCAGGGGCAGGGCCATGAGCCAGCCCACCAATCCGTAGAATGCGCCTTCCGCCATAAAAAGCCAGAAAACCACCCGTGAAGACGCCCCCAGCGACCGCAGGATGGCCACTTCCCGCCGTCGGGAAGCGGCATTCAGCGCCACCAGGCTGTAAACCAGGAACATGCCCACGAACAGGGCCGCAAAACTGAGAATCGACAGGTTCAGGGCATAGGACCGAATCATGTTCCGCCCCCCTCTTTTCGCCTCGCCGGGACCCTGCAAATAGGTACCCGCCGGCAGAACGGTCTGCAGGGCGGACAATCGATCCGCATGGGTGGTCTTCAAAACCAGATCGATCCGGTCGACGCCACCATGCGTTCCGGTGAACTCCTGGAAAGTGGCGATATCGGTAATGGCCACCCGTCCGTTTTCGGTCAGCCCCAGTCCCTCCGCCGTTAGCTGCCCCAACACCGTAAACGCTGCGGCGCCCTGCCGGTGCACCAGGGTCAGGGTCCGGCCGGCCGTCCACCCTTCGGTGCGGGCCAGATCCGATCCGATGATCAACGTGCCGGGTTCGGACAGCAGGCGCACCCAATTCGGGTCCAGGTCGTTTTCCTCCCTGGCCTGCCAGTCCCGCAAAGGGCGATCGAGAATCGGATCAAGGCCGATCAAGAGAAAAGGACGCGATCCCTCCCGGGTTCTGGTGTAGGTGGACAAAAACGGAGAGGCTGCCTGTACGGAAGGGTTTTGCAGCAACGGCGCGATTAAATCTTCGGGCACCCGTCCGCCCGGACGGGTGATCGTGTGGTCGGCACGTCCGGTGACAAGATCCATGCTGCGGGTGAAAGAATCCAGGGATGCGTGCACCGCGATGCGCACGCTGGCAAACACGGCCGCCCCCAAGGCCACCCCCACCAGAACGGTCACCGCCCGCCAGGGGTGCTGGCGGATCTGGCGCAGGCTGAACCAGTAAAAAAGGCGTATGAAGAAAATCAGGGGGCGCATGTCGAATCGTTTATGGCACCGTCTTTGAGGCAGACCTGATGCGTGGCGCAGGGATCGGCCAGGTTGCTGTGGGTCGCGATGATCACCGTGCGCCGCCAGCGCCGGTTCAACTCCTGCAAAAGCTCGATCACACGGCCGCCGTTGCGGCTGTCCAGGTTGCCGGTGGGTTCGTCCGCCAGGATCAGGGCCGGGTCGTTGATCAGGGCGCGGGCGATGGCGGTGCGCTGCATCTCGCCGCCGGACAGCTGGGCCGGGCGATGATCCCGGCGGGTATCCATATCCAGCCAGTCCAGCAGTTCCCGCGCCCGATCGGCCGTCGGGGCGCAGGCCTTACCGGCCAGAAGGGCCGGGAGGCACACATTCTCCATGACGGTCATGGTGGGCAGCAGGTTGAAGGCCTGGAAGATCATGCCCACCACCTCGCGCCGGTAGCTATTCTTCTCAGATTCCGACACATTCAGCAGGTCGTAGCCTGCCACCGTCAGCGTGCCGGCGGAGGGTTCATCCAGACCGGCCAGCAGGGACAGCAGGGTGCTCTTGCCCGAACCGCTGTTGCCTTTCAGGACCACGAGCTCACCCGGCGCAATGGTGAGCGACACGCGGTTCAAACCCACCACCTCACTGTCTCCCAGGGGATAGATGCGGGTGAGATCCCGGGCGTCGACAATCGGTGTTGTAGTAGACAAGCTCAAGCCTTAAGCATCCCCTTTTCCACCGCCTGCTTCAGCAGATCTTCGATAAAGGCCCATAGTTCAGGCGCCCCATCCCCCATGATGCGATTGCGCTGCCGCACCTGGTCCTTCGCGATGCCGTGAACCTGCCAGGATTTCCCGCCCGAGTCGTAATTGTTCAGGATCGGTTGCATCCGATCCAGGGCATTGGCCAGCAGCGCCTCCGAGGTCTCACGTTTTTCGAACTCATCCCAGAGGCTCCGAAAGTATTCGGCCTGGTCTTCCGGCAACAACCCGAAAAGGCGTTCGGCCGCGCGCTCTTCGTCAGCCGTCTGGTGGGCCACGGCAGCGTTGTCGTAGCAAAAGGTGTCGCCCGCGTCGATCTCGACAATATCGTGGACCAGGAGCATCTGGACCACCCGTGCCAGATTTAGCGTCCTCGCCGGGGCGTATTCCGCCAGCACCAAGGCCATGACGGCAATGTGCCAGGAGTGCTCAGCGGAATTTTCCTGGCGGCAGCCATCCATCAGCCAGGTCTGCCGTTGAACCTGCTTGAGTTTGTCCAGTTCACGAATGAAATTGATCTGCTGTGACAACCGCTCCATGCTTGCTCTCCTGGTCGGCAATGAACCCGAATATTTCATGAAATGATCGGGCTAAACATCATCAGTTGTTGACTGGGCTTAACCTAAAAGGAGGCCGGTGGAATTGCAAGCAAGGAAATGCTCAAAATTAATGACAGGAGGAATGAGGTTCCTCCCGCAGAGCGAGAGGCCCCTGCTAACACCCAAGGAAGGTTTGAAAACCGTTGAAAAGTTTTCAGTTTGGCAGCTACCTTTGTCCCTTACCGAGCATCGGCGGGGCGAAGACTTCCAGAAGGTTGGCCTCCACCCCTTGCGTCCCGGGTCAGGCGTCTGGACGGCGGCGCCCCCAGACCCCGAAGACCGGGTCGGAAAACGCCATACGATCGGCGTATTTATCCCCTTCGGGTCGCGGCCACCCCTGACTGGAGAAGGTCTCCAGCGCCTGAAAACGCCCGGATCGTCGGAAAAACTCCAGGACCATCCCCATGCGCTCAAAGGGGTGCAGCTCCTTCCAGATGCGAATGGCCTTGGTGGGGAACCAGCGATCGGAAAACGTCACCGCAAAAATCCCGCCGGGGGCCAGCACACGGGCCACCTCGGCAAAGACCTCGAAGGGCTGCGTCAGATATTCCACCGAAACCGTGCAGATGACGGCATCGAAAACCGCATCCGGGTAAGGCAGTTGCGGCCGTCGGTTGAGGTCATGGATGTCAAAGGTTGTCAGCCGGGTATTGGCGGCCAGTTCCTCGGCATTCATCCCCAGGCCGGTCACGGATGCGGTTTCCAGCTGGTCCGGCAGGTGTGAGGTCCAGCTGCTCATGAGATCCAGCACACGGCTGCCGGGGGTAATGATGCGGCCGTACAATCCGGTAATCGTCTCGATGGCCCGGTCGTCGATATGCTGCACCAGCCGGGGCCGCTCGTAAAAGCCCCGATCGTCACCGGCATCGTCCCTTTCAAAGGCCCGGTCGCCAAAAAAGGACGTCGGCGCCCCGTTGCAGCGCGACTGCATGCCGGGTCCGGTCAGGGCCTGTTCGACCCAGTCGTTGGCCGTACCGCCATGCTCCTCGAATTTTTCCCGGACGTCCAGCACTTGGGCGTCCACGCGCACATCGAGCCCCGCCATGGGATGGTTGAAATCGGCGCGAATACCGTCATCGTCCGTATCCGTGCAACGAAACGGTTCGATATTGCCGCGGAAAACATCCGGTACACCGCCTAGGATGCCCCGGGGGTAAAACCGCCCGTATTGGGGCACAAAGGTGCTTCCGTCCAGGCGCTGCCCAGTCACATTCCGGTGCGGCACCCTGAAAGTCCGTTGATTGTCCGGCAACGGAACAAGATCACCGGGTTGATAATCCTGCGAAACCGTATCGCCTTTGTAGGATCCCATAAGCTCCCGGCGCAGGATTTCCGGGAAAAGGTCCCGCCAGAAATTGACCCGGTGGACATATAGGGTATCGGTATGATTGACATTGTTTTTCTTCCAGCTTAAACGAAACTCGACGCTGGCCAGACTATCCGCATTGATTCCCAACATGATGATTCTCCAAAACAAGGGCCGGCAAAGCCACGACCAATGTAATCATGTTTAGCATGACGTCCAGTCCTTCCTTATGAAATGAAAATGTATAGAGCGTGGGCATGTCGCAGGGTGGAAACAAAGAAGAAACCGGGTGTATACCATTCAGCCCAGTATGGCCGGTTTCGGGATGGCCGGCAGCGCTGCGGATTTACTTCGGGCTTTTTTGGGGAAGGTTCTTGCAGAAAGCACGGGCCTTTTCGATGGCGGCTTGGCGCACGGCCGGATCTCGCCACCCATCGGGTCCCAGCATGGTCCAGCCCTTCATGGCCCGGCCCGTCACATCAAAGGGTCGAAAACGATTATCAGCGGTCATTATTGTCTCGACCGCATCGCCCGCACGAATGATGAGATGGTCCTGCCAGATGCCGATACAGATATTCCCGTGGGCCATGTAGACCACCCCGCCGAACATCTTCTTCTTTGCAACCCCGTCCCAGGTGCGGGTGGTCGCATCGAGAACCTTTTCCAGCTCGGTGTCATAGGCCATGGTGTATTTTCTCCGTCAATGGTGCGTGGACGTGTCCGCACCCGCCGCCTGCAAATTGGCCGCTTCCAGATATTCCTTTACCCGGCCCGTCACCCCGCTGAACATGCGGCCGCCGGTATAAACGGCAAACAAATCTTTTTCGTTGCCGCAGTGGCGGGCGAATTCCGGTCCGATCACGGCCTCCGGGTTGCTGGCGTCCGGATTCTCTTGCAGGGCCTGGACATAGCTGTCCAGGCGATCTTTCAGGACCTGGAAGTAGTCGATGTCCTGGCCGGTCATCATTTCGGTGGTCGAGGACAGGCTCTGGGAAAATTCCCGCAGCGCCTCCCAAAAAAATTCAACCAGCTGCTTCTTCTCCGGCCATTCTTCCAGGAAAAAGGAAATGCTCCAACCCACACTGATAATCTTAAGGATCTGCAGCTCGTATTCCACCGTCGTGGGTTTGACATCGGCCTCGGCCGGCAGCCGGGCCATCAGCCATTTGGTATCGTCCCGCTCGATGGCGAAATTGAACAGGTCTTCCGCGGCCTGCTGGATGGGGGGTTGTTTTTCTTCCGGTGGAGCCATAACTATCCCGTCGTTTTTCTTCAAATAGGGTTATTAAAAAAGCGTCCAAGGATTCCGGGGGTCAAGTGTTTGACTGACGGCGGCAAACCCGTTTGCAGAACCTTTCGGCAGCCGGAATTTATGATGTTGGCGTTCACTGGAAACCTTGTCCCCCCTGGATCCTCGACTCCGCGTGGCCATCCACAGAATTCAGGCGGCAGCCTCTTTCATAAGCGCCTCGACCTTGGCCACATAGGCCTTGATATCGCACTTGCGCTCCAGCCCGGACGCCGCCATATAGCGAATTTTCCCGAAAATGGGCCGCTCGAACCAGGCCCGGTCATGCTTGCCGAAAATCCAGGCCACCCCGGCATAGGAATTCGGGTCGCGCCCGTCGAGAAAGTATTTATTGTTGAGATACAGGGCTGTTGCAAAGGCTTCCTCGGGCGATGGCGACCACTCCAGAATTTTCTTGCCCCAGTACATGCGCATGTAGTTGTGCATGAACCCGGTAGCGCGCATCTCCCCCATGGCCGCATTCCAGTAAGGGTCATGGGTGGCGCCCGCTTCCAGTGTTTCCCGGTCGTAGCCGTGCGGCCGCGGATCCGCCGCATGCTCGGCCAGGGTCTTGCGGGCCCAGTCGGGCAGGCAGGTGTAGCGGTCATAATCCGGTGTGTACCACACGAAATTGAGCGCCAGTTCCCGCCGCACGATCAGTTCTTCCAGGTAGGCCGCCCGGTCGATCCCCTGCCCTTCTTTGGCCTCCCGGATCTTCAACGCCAGGAATACCGGGGAGATCTGGCCGAAGTGCAGGTAGGGGCTCATGTGGGAGATATCATCGGTCTGGGGCTGGTTGCGGTTATCGTTGTAGTGGGCCAGGTGTTTGCGAATAAACCGCTGGAGCCGCTTTTTGGCCTGGCGGGTACCGCCCGTAAAAAAACGGTCCACCGGGGGCAACTGGCGGTCGATGTCCAGACGGCGCAGGATGCGGGCCGTATCCGTCAGATCCAGTCCGGGAATCGGCAAATCCGGGGCCTTGTGCCGGAGTGGAGGCGAGCGCTTCAGGACCAGGTAGCGTTCCAGGTGGCGGGTGATGCGGGGGCGGATGGTACGGGCCGCATACTCGGCCTTGGCGGATGCCACCGCCACCGGGACGACGGCGTCGGCTTCTACCTGCAGCACCCGGCATCCCGCCCCCATGGCCACCTTGGTGCGCCAATCTCGCTGGAGGCGGGTGTAGCCCAGATCACATACGATCAGGGCGGCATCGTGCCCCAGGTTCAAGGCGACATCCGGGGGGCTGCCCAGTCGCACCACCATGGGAATGCCCCGCTGCCGGAGCGAGGCGGCAACCTCCTGCAGCCCTTCCAGCATGAACTGAAAGTGGCGCTGATTGGCCTCGGGATAGGCATCTGTCAGGCCGAACGCCACCAGGAGGGGCAGCCCGGCCCGGTTGGCTTCCCGGATGGCGACATCGAGGGCCGCGTTGTGTTCGGCCCGCTGGGATTGCTGCATCCAGTAGAGGACATAGCGCCCTTTGCGGATCTCGCCGTCATTCAGTACGGTTATACGGGTGTCCGGTTCGGTCATTCCTTTTTTCCAGGCCCTACCCTGGTCGCCAATGATTCCAGTTCCCGGCGCCTTTCGAGCCATTCATGCAGTTCCGCCACGGCGCGGGACAGCTGGTAGCGACCATCGGCAAAAACCCCGTAGTCCCCTCCGCCAGCCATGGCGGAGGCGAAACGGACCGTGTTGGCATAAAACAACCAGGCGTCGCTCCAATCCCGTTCGACAGCTTCATCGAAGGGATTCTGCCCCTGTCCCGGGCCACGGGCGTAGCCCCGCGTCCAGATTTCATTCATGATGTCGGTCAGGGCCTGGGTGGCCTTGTTGGTCTCGCGAATCGTGTTGGTGTAACGCTGCCAGTGTCCCTGCACCCAGGAGGTGTCGTGGCAGGCCCGGCAGGTGGCCTGCATGGTGCGGGTTCGGGCATCCTGTTCGTCTGCGGATATCAGATAATCCCTGGCGAGGCCCCCGTTGAAATCCGTCGGCAGCGGCAGGCCGTCATTGTTGCGGATGATGGTCGTATTCGGGGACTTGGGCTGCGGGTGGGCGTAGATCAGCCCGAAAATCCGCCAACCCAGGCGATTGCTCATTTCGTGGGATCGTTCATTGACGACCTCCTCATCCGTGTTTGTCAGCAGGCTGATGTGACAGGCGGCACATGTGGGGGCCGTGAAATCGGTCCCGATGGTCCAGGGGGTCTTATCGAAATCCCATTCCTGGTGTTTGGAAGAATAGATATTACCGTGCTTGCTGGCGAGATAGACCTTGTAGGCCGGTACGTCCGGCCCAACGTGGCACTCCTTGCAGGTATGCGGTTTGCGGGCCATCGCCATGGAAAAACTGTGGCGGGGGTGGCAGGCGGTGCAGGCACCTTTGCTGCCGTCCAGGTTGATGCGGCCGACCCCCTGGTTGGGCCATCCGGCAATAACCGGGAACTCCAATTCGCCGGCGTCCGTATCCCGCACTTCGGTTTCGGTGACTTCGAGCACCGTCCCATGGCAGTAATAGCAGGCATCCGCCTTGGTGTCCGCGTTTTCAGGCGCCGTTTCAAGTCGGCCGTTTTTCAACGTCGGCGTTCCCAGGATGGATCGCTGCAACTGCCGGTAGAGGGCATTGTCCGCCAGGTTGGCATAGGCGTGGGCCATGATATTGCGTGAATATTGGTCGGCTTCGGTGGCATGGCAGGTCTTGCAGTCGTCGGGGCTGACCACCACGTGCACGTTGTAGCCATTGTGCTCGAACGTGTCGGCATGGGCATCCGGTCGCAGGGTATGGCATTCGGCACATCCCACCACGACGCCCTGGAGTTCTTCCGGAACGCTGGTGCTGGACACTTTGCGCTCCAAGCCCTCGACCGCCATAGCCGCTTGAGGGGTGGTGGCCGCATGGCGGCCGGAACGCCAGCCCTCCACGATACCGGGGTGAAAAATGGCATGGCAATCAAGGCATTCCTGGGTGGCGTCACTCACCGGCGCGTCCTGGCACCAGCCGGCGGCGCTCATCAGCGCCCAAGCCAGAAGGGTCATCGGAATCCAGCGTCTCATCAAATCGGCCTCCTGTTCATCGGATCGTTCTTGGGGTGCAATTGGAAATGACGGGCGAGGGCATGATAGCGAAAACGGAAAATTTCGTCCAGTCTGCCCTGCACCCACAACCAGTGGGCCGCCACGCCGACAATCCCCAAGGGCAGGCGGTAGTGAACGATATCCTCGACAGCAACGCCATCCCCTACGGTGGTAAGGTGGTGCTGGTGATGCCAGAAACGATAAGGCCCGCTGCGCTGCTCATCGACAAAATAATGCGGGGCCCGCACCTGGGTGATCTCGGAAACCCAGGGCACGGCGATGCCGCCAAAAGGGCGGATGCGGTAGGTCAGGATCAGCCCGGGATACATCATCTCCGGCACCGCGGAAGTGATGGTAAAATCCAGCCAGGGCGGCGTGATCAGCCGCAGGTTGGCAGGGTCGGCGAAAAACCGCCAGGCCCCGTCGAGACGGACCGGTAAAACCTGGCGGCGTTGGATGCGGTAGGTTTTCAAGATTTACCTGTACCCGCGGGAAAAGTCGTTATTATCTTCAGTCACTTCTCACGAAGCTATTTCTCAGGCGGCACGCAATTTTCATAGCCGGCAGACCACCGGATCTTCCACCGTGATTTTCATGGGCCCCTCCACCACCGGTTTGCCGGTGCGCCGGGCCACCGATTTCAGCATGCCTTCGAAAAGCCACTGGTGGGTCGGCAGCAGGGCATACCAATAAGCGATACCGGCCAGGCCGCGGGGCAGAAAGCGGGACACCATGTCCACCGCCACCTGCCGGGGGCCCCGGGGCGCGATGATGAATTCGAGCAAGGCATCGCCGGGGGCTTTCATTTCGGCTAAGAGCAGCAACCGGCGGGGCGGCTCGACCGCCACCACCCGCCAGAAATCAAGGCCGTCGCCGATGCGCAATTCCACCGGATGCCGCCGCCCCCGGCGCAATCCCGGCCCCCCTACCGCGCGGTCCATCAGGCCCCGCAGCCGCCAGAGCGGCTGGGCAAAATACCAGCCGTTGCGACCGCCGATTCGCTGGATCGTGTGCCAGACCTCTTCCGCCGAGGATTGCAGCACGATGCGGTGCCCGCCGCGCATAACCGCTCCGCCGGCGTAATCGGCATCACCGCAAGTGGTCCATTCCGGCGGCAATACCCCGCCGCCGTCAAACCAGCAGGTATCCACCTCCTCCTGCCGCAGGCGCTCCAACGCCCGGCGGATGGCCTCGCGGCTGCCGGCCAGCTTCACGGGGACCATCTCCCGGATGCGATTATCGCCGCAGACCACCGGGATACTCAGTCCCTCGGCCAGGGGCTGGGCAATGGAAGACGGCACGGGGGTCACCAGGTGCACCCATTTGGCGCTCAACCAGGGCGTCAGCACCGGCACCGGGATGATGCGCCGCTTCCGGAGACCGGCTTCTTCGGCATAGATATGGATCAAATCGCGGTAGGTCAGCACATCGGTCCCGCCGATGTCGAGGGTCTCGCCGATGGTGGCGGGGGATTCCAAACAGCCCGCGAGATAGTCCAGGACATTGCGTATGGATATCGGCTGGCAGGGGGTTTGGACCCAGCGCGGAGTAATCATGACGGGCAGGCGGTCCACCAGGTAGCGCAGCATTTCAAAGGAGGCGCTGCCCGAACCGAGGATCATGGCCGCCCGCAGATTGGTCACCGGCACATTTCCGGCCATGAGGATCTGCTCCACCTCGTGCCGGGACTGGAGATGTTTGCTCAGGGCTTCGTGGCTTTTTTCACCCAGGCCGCCCAGGTAGATGATCCGATCCAGGTGGCTGGCTTCGGCGGCGGCCACCATGTTTTCGGCGGCGGTACGATCCGCCGTGGCGAACCGGCCTTTCTGGGCATTCATGGAATGGATGAGGTAATAGGCCGCCCCGCAGCCGCGTGCGGCCGCGATGAACGCGTCGCGGTCCAGAGCGTCCCCGGCCACGATCTCCAGGGACGGGTGGCGCCCCCAGGGGCGGCAGTAAAGACGTTCGGGCGACCGCGCCATGGCGCGCACACGATACCCGGCCGTCAGCAGTCGCGGTATCAGGCGCCCGCCCACATAGCCCGTACCCCCGGTCATCAGGATCGGTTTAGCGTTCATGGTTATTCTCCCCGAATCGGTTACGCGCTATCTTTATTTATGCACAGCTTGGTCGAATGAGGATTGGATATCTTCCCGCAAAGCGGAAGGCCATATTCATCCATAAGGAATAGAGCAAATCAGTAACAACAGATCGGTAGCGCCTCTCGGAGCCTCCATCATAAGCGGTTCGCCAAGCCCCGCTAAACATGATTATGCAGCTGCAGCTCCACCGGATGCGGATTCAAATAGGTCTGCTGGCTTAAATAGGGCTGATCATATTTGCGCACGAAATGGCGAAAAAGGGTCAGGGGCACCACCAGCGGAATTAACTGGCGATGGTACTGTCGGATAACGTCCAGCAGTTCCTGCTTCTCATCGGCCGACAAATCCTTTTTGAAATACCCCAGCATGTGTTGCAGTACGTTGACGTTCTTGCGCGTCGTGGTTTTGAGCCGCAGGGTTTCCAGAAGCAATGTTTCGTATTCGTGATAGAGCGGCCGGCATTCTTTGGCCTTGCCGCCGGCCACCAGTTTCCCCATGACCTTCAGGTGTTTCGGGCTGTGGGCCATGAGGAGCAATTTGTTGCGGGAGTGAAAATCCACCACGTTGCCGACACAGGAGCGCCGCGCACGGGTTTCCCGCCAGCGCTTGAGGGTAAACACCTGTTCGATGAAGTTCTCCCGGATGGCGGGACTGTGCAACCGGCCGTCGTCTTCCACCGGGATCAGGGGGAAAGCGTCCATGAAGGCCCGGGCAAAAATCCCCACGCCTTTTTTCACCGGTTGCCCTTTCGGCCCGTAGACTTTTACCCGCACCATGCCGCTGCTGGGCGAATCGCATTTAAATATGAACCCGCACAGGTTTTCCTGGGCCAGGTCTTTCAAACGCCCGCGGGCCCATTTTTTCATGGCGTCCGTGTGATCGATTTTGGTCTTGGTCGTGATCAAACGGGGGTTGTCCACATCCCCCACCAGGCGCAGGGTTTCCCTGGGAATACCCAGCCCCACTTCCACTTCCGGACAGACCGGCACCCACTCCACGAACTGACCCAAGGTCTCGACAAGATAGCGATCCCTTTGATGACCGGCATTCCAGCGAACCTTGTTGCCCAGCAGACAAGAGCTGATCCCCAGTTTGATTTTCGCTTCCATGCAATCCTCCCCTTGGGCCGAATTCCCCTGAAGTTAGACTCCTCCCGCAGAACGAAAGGCCTCAGATAACCCCTTTATATAGAGGCTCAAAAATAGTTTACTGTTCTTGGTTTTGTTTTTCCACTTGCCCCGCGTCGAGCATTGCGGGGCCCACAAGACTCACGCCGAGGTAGATGCCCTATCGGCGCCGGGCGATGACGGACTGACGATGACGATCCCAAGATAACCATCCACCGTTATAAGATCCCCCGTGCGAACAAATTGCATCACCTCCGGCACACCGGTGACGCAGGGCAGGCCGTATTCCCGAGCGATGATGGCCCCGTGGATCAGCATGCCGCCGCGCCGCTCCACCACCCCCGCGGCCAGCGGCACCACGAAGGTCATGTTCGGATCCACCGCATCGCAGACCAGGATCTCCTCCGACTGAAATGCCTTGAGATCGCCAGGCGACCGCACGACGCGCGCCCGTCCGCGGGCCATACCCGGACCGGCCGGCTGGCCCACCAACTGGCGGGCCTGCAGGCTGGATTCGGGGGATATCGCGGGGTCGGGATCCGGCGACGCGGCTTTTTCCAGCGGCATAAGCGCCAGCGCCTCCTGCAGGGCGGCCCCGGCCTTTTCCGACCCACCGCCGGCAAGCCGGGCGGCGGCTGCCCGCACCGCCCGCCGCGCCTGGGCTTCAATACGGCCAAGATAGATATTGTCGTCGTCCCGCAGGCGGTAGCTGGATCGCGCCAAGTCCAGCAAAGACCAGGCCCAGTCGCGCTCCTCGGCAGGAAAGGCCTCGACAAACTCACGAACCAGGGCCTCGTGATCCACGCTCTTGCGGATCGGCGGCTGCGGCGAACGCTCAGCCAGAGTGATCACCAACCGCACCAGGGTGCTGTCGGCAAGCCCCCCCTCCCGGTCGCCGGTCACCCCGGACGACAATGTCCCGTATTGGGCCACAAACGCATCGAGGGCCGCGTGAAAGGAAGACGGCAAATGCTCCAGGCGGCCATGGCGAAGATTGTCGGCCACCGCCGGCACCGCCCTGACGATGCCGGCCAGTTCTTCCAGCTGCCGGTTGCGCGCCAGGCTCTCCATGGGGGTATCCGCGAGCAGATCGGCGAAAGCATAAGGGTTATCCGGTTTGATAACGTCATTGTAAACCTGACCGAAAAGTCGTGCCCCGTGGGCATAGGGTATAAAGTCTGTCCAGTAGACATTGCTCCAGTGCTGATTGCGGTCGACCCGCCGCCGCACCTCAGCGGCCAGGGCCTCATCATCGAGCACATCGAGATCCGCAGCCGCCAGTTCATCGGCTTCACGGTTCATGGTCGGTATCAATTCGTCCTCGATGCGCGACCGCAACTGCTGGAGATTTTCGAAACTGCGGCGCAAACTGAGGTACCAGCCCCGTTTGTCGCTTTTGGCCGCGGCCGTGGTGGTGACGGGCCGGGCCTGGAGCACGGTGACCTGACCGTCAAAAAGGGTCCACTCCACATCCTGGGGCGCACCGAACAGGGATTCGATCCGGCGCCCCTGTTCGGCAATCAATTCGATTTCACGGGAAGACAACGTGTCCCCTTGCCGGGCAGGCTCCGCAAGGGATGCCACGCGAACACCCTGATCCGCCGGGAAGACAGCCTGGGATTGCGTCGACGGGGTGTGGGACACCACGGCCTGGGTATCCCGATCCAGGATCCAGCGGGCCGGCATCACGAGACCGTCCACCAGCCCCTGGTTCAACCCCGGCACGGCTTCGATCACGCTATGGCCGTCCTGCATGGGGCTCACCGTGAACATCACGCCGGAATAAGCGCCCACCACCAGATCCTGGATCAGCACCGCCATGCTGCTCGATTCCGGATCCAAGCCCAGTTCCTGGCGGTAGAGAAGCGCGGCGTCCGACCACAGGGATGCCCACACCCGGCGGACATGATCGACAATGCGCGCCCGTCCCCGCACATTGACGTAGGATTCGTGAATACCGGCAAAAGAGGCGGCCGCACTGTCTTCCTGGGGCGCCGAAGAGCGGATGACGGCCGCTCGATCGGCAAACCGGCGGTCGAGGCTATCCTGCAGCTGGTGATCGAGGGCGGGGGGCAGCGGATGGGTCAGAAACAGATTGCGAATGCGCAGGGCCGCGTCCCAGATTTCTTCCCAGCGCATGTCCGCAAAGGCTTTGCGGTTGAGCTCCAGGAAAATGCGCTCCTGCAGGCCATGGGTGTCGACAAAAAGCTGATAGGCGCCGGTGGTGACGACGATGGTGAAAGGAACACGGATGCCCTCGCGTTCCAGGCGGGCCAGGGCGCACCCTTTCCCGCCGGCCAGGGCGATGTCATCCGGCCGGATCGCGGCCAGCGGCAGGATCAGCTTTTCTCCCGACATGATATTCCATCACTTTCTGGAAGCGATTGACGAGGTAAAAGACATCAACCGCCATCTGCAGCACCGCCGTGGAAGGCGCCTGGATGAATTTTGTCAGATGGGGATGTTTCCGGATATAGTGCGCGACCGCAGTTTCCTGAGACGTGCCGGAAAGCTCTGAGATGGTCCCCAAGGCCGTGACCGCCATGGCTTCATAGATATCGGACTTGAGGTTGCGGCTGTTCTCCACCAGCATGGCCGCGTGGTTGTTGTCCATCAGGTTGGCGAACTTCCGGGTCGCCCGGGAGGTGGCAAAAACGATGCCCGCGAGATCCGGCGTGACATCAAAGGCGACCAGGCTGGCATAGGGATGCCCTTGGGCATTGCAGGTCGACAGGGTCGCCAGGCGTTGTTCGGAAAGCAAGTGCGCGATATCACGGCGAACGGTTTCGTGAGCGTCCAAGGTCTCTCCCTCATCAACGGAATGGTAAATCGGCACAAGTCGGAGGCTTCGCTGAAAGCTAAGATGTCGAATCAGACAGAGTTACGGGTGCCGATGGTACTGCCGCCAATCGCCGGCCCACCGAACGGGCAGGGTTCGCCCCAAGGCCGGAGCGTCAGTTGATTCATACCGGATCAAGCCCCGATCGGCAACCCTTCAGTAATAGATCTTATTAAAACAAACGCCCCCCGGCCTCATTGGATTCGGCAGGAATCAGTCCCGTGGCGGCCTGCCAGGCAGTCCCGGGGTCCAGGCCGGCGATGTGGCCATACAGGCGTCGGCAGTCCGCATAGGCCAGCTGGTTGACATATTGGATCGCCGCCAAATCGGCATGGGCATCCGGGTAGCAATCCGCGTCGGGAGACACTTCGCCCTTGAAAGCCAGCTCGTTATACACCAGACTGCGGGCGGCCAGCAGGTGCTGACGCGCCATCGCCGGGGGACGATCGAAGATCATGGCCAGGGTCAGCAGGTCTCCGGGATTGTAGAGATGACTGTGATGCCCCGCCGCCCGGTAGACCTCCCCCAGCAGATACGTCGGTGCGATGGAAATGCCCGTCGGCAGCCGGCGCCGCAATTCACGCAGCAGCCGCAGATGCAGATATCCGGCCTCCACGTAGACCCGGCCATGGAGATCCGCCCGCAAATCTGCGATGGCATCGGCACGCAGGCGGTCCCGCAACACGAAGCGCGCAGCATCGGCAGCAGCGAACGCGCAGGCCGTTTTGACCATGGCCTCGAAATCCCCGGCCGCGGTGGCCCGGTAAAACGCCAGCAACCGGCCGGTGGCGTCCCTTTCCACCTGGTAGACCGGCCAGCGCCGGCCGTTTTCAGGCAGGTCGGCCGGCCGGACGCCACGGGCGAAATCTTCGTGGATCCGGACCAACCGGTCCATAAAGGGTTCACAGGGATGAACGCCCTTGCCGGCCTGGTGCAACCGCCGCAGCATGCGGCAGGAGGCCTCGGCAAAAACCGGGAATTCATAATCCGCGGTTTGCAAAAAGGCCGCCACCGACATCGTCCCATCCAGCATCTGCCGGAATTCGGGGGTCGGCGGCTCCTCGATCACGATATGGTCGTGGTCGGCCATGAGCTTTTCAGCCGCGGGCAGGGTCTCCGGGCGGTGGGAGGAAAAAGCGATTGTCAGGGTCAGGGCCATGGGCCGTTATCCATATCGTGAAGAGAAGCGAAAAGCGCCGTCCGGACTGCTGCTGACCATCTCCATTGGCCTGCACCGGGCGAATCATCAATGGTGGTAGAAAGGTGGATTCAGGCTTAATCTTGGGGAAGATAAGCCTTTCTCCGAATGCTCGCAAGGCAGCGATGGCGGGATTATAGGAAAACGAACAGTCCGTCGGGAGCTATGATGACGACCGGGTTGCCCGGTTGGTCAGGTAAACACCGGACAGGACCATGGCCGCCCCGAACAGCAGGGACAGGGTCAGGGGCTCCTGCAGGATGAAAAAACTGAAAATGATGGCGCTGATGGGCACAAAATTGATGAACACGCCCGCCTTCATGGCCCCGATCCGCTGGATGCCCTGGTAATACCAGACGAAACCCAGCACGGTTCCGAAAAACCCTAGGTAGAAGAGGGACAGCCAGTCCGCCGCCAGGTAGGTGGGCCAGTCGGTCAGGATCCCTTCCCGCCAGGCCGGCAGGGCCAGGCAGAGGGTTCCGCACAAGGCCGCATAGAGCACCGATGCCAAAGGCGATAGTTCGGACAGCAATACTTTGCCCAGCAGAGAGAAGGTCACCCAACTGGCCACGCAGCACAGGATGAACAGTTCGCCCCAGCCCACGGCACCGCTGCCGATCATGTGCCAGTCGCCGCGGGTAATGACGAGCACCGCCCCGGAAATGGATACCAGGATGCCGGCCAGGCGCAGCCGGGTCAGGCGTTCGCGAAAGAGCAGCGCCGAAAAAAGGGCGATGAAGATGGGATTGTTGGCGATAATGATGGCGGCGCGCCCGGCTTCGATCAGTTTCAGGCCCTTGAAGAAAAAAACGTTGTAGGCAAACACCCCGGTCATCCCGAGCAGGAAAACAGGGAAAAGCTTGCGCCGCTGAAGGGTGGGGAAGCGCCCCTCCTGTTTGAGGGCCGTCAGGCTCAGAAAAATCGAAGCAATGGCAAACCGCAGGAAGGCGGCCGAATACGGCCCCACGCGCTGGGCGGCAATCTTGCCGGCAATGAAGGTCCCCCCCCAGAAAACAGCCATGAGCAGGAGCTTCACATAAACCAGGGTGTTGTCCGACGGCCGGGCCGATGTCATGATGCCGGGCTTTCCCCTGCCGGCCGGGTATCCGCGACGGGTTCATTGCGCATGAGAACTTCCAGGATGGCGCCGATATAGGCTTCGCCGTGGCGGACATGAAAGCTGCAAGAGCCTGCGCCCGGGTGGCCGCCGCCCTGATAGCGGGACAGGAGTATGCCCACGTTGACGCGGCAATTGCGGTTGAAAATGCTGTGCCCCACACTGACGATGACTTTTTCCCGGTCGCGGTCCGCCAGGCGGATTTTCATCTGGACCACCGTTTCGGGAAACATGGAATACACCAGAAAGCGGTTGCCCCGGGGCGTCTCATCCAGGGCCCGGAAATCCGTCACGGCCACCACCCCGTGCACCGTGGTATGCTCCCGGAGATAATCGCGGTAGGCCCGGTTCTCCGCCACCACCTGATCGCACCGCCTTCTGACCTCGGCATCGGCCATGACGTCATCGATCGTTCCGGTCAGGAGAAGATTCACCAGCCGGTTCCAATAGGACTCATCATCGAGGTTGCGGCCGGAAACCGTCATGGAAAGCAGCACATAAGGATATTTCTCGGGAAACTGCACTTCGTCTTCCGACAGGTCGGCCGCGTCGATCTTGTCGGTCTGGCGGATCAGCTCCCCATGATCCCTTTGCAACCGATCGGCATAATACCGGTGAATCAGACCGGCCGCGGACGGCGCCATTTCGAAGACCCCCTCGAAGGGACGCGCCGGCGTGTTGGAATAATGGTGATCGAACCACATGCGGCAGCGGTCGTGGAACGGCAGGTTGGCCACGATATCGCCGTCTTGGACATCCACGCGGCCATGCTGCATGTCACCGGGTTCGGCCCAGAGTATCGGCAACGCCTTGTCGATCGCTTCACGCAGAAGCACCGCACAGACCACACCATCAAAATCAGGGCGGGTAACAATGCGCATATGAAAACCCCCATCGCCAGCAGCGTTTTCGGGCGGCAAACCGTGAATCCGCCCCATCCAACACGACTGGCCTTGCATAAAAACGGATTTATATTAGATACAGTATATTTTATCTGCCGACACACAACGGCCCGGCAAACAAAGGCGGCATCTTACCGCCAAGTCGAACCGAAAACAAGGAGGATCCGTATCATGGCCCTTTATCTTGTTCAGCACGGACAATGCCACGGCAAAGATGTCGATCCGGAGAAAGGACTGACCCCGGCAGGACACGAGACAGTGACGCGCATCGCCAGTGTGGCCAAGGGCTACGGCGTGCCGGTGAACACCATCCTGCACAGCGGCAAGAAACGGGCCCGCCAGACGGCCGAAATCTTCGAGAAGGCCCTGGTGCCGCCCGAGGGTCTGCACACCAAATCCGGCCTCAACCCCATGGACGACGTCACGGCCCTGGCCGGTCTGATCGACAGCAAGGACAACCTTATGCTGGTGGGGCACCTGCCGTTCATGTGGCGCCTCTGCGCCTGGCTGATAACCGGCGACGCTGAAAACCCCGTGTTCCAGTTTCAGAACGGCGGCATCGTCTGCTTGAAACGCCATCCCGAAACCAGCGGCTGGATCATTGCCTGGACCCTGATGCCCGAGATCGGCTGAACAAATGCCACCTTAAATGGGAGCCATTGTCATGGAATACGAATGCCTCCGCTGCGAAACGGAAAACAGCGTTGCCGTCATCACCCTTGATCGCCCCCGGGTCCTCAATGCCATGAACCACCAGCTCTGGATCGAATTCCAGGATGCCCTGGAAACGGTGCGTCTCGATCCGGCCGTCAAGGTCGTCATCATCACCGGCGCAGGCCGGGCCTTTTCCTCCGGCGCGGACCTGAAAGAATCCAAAACGCGCACCCCCGAAGCCTACCGGGATTACCTGGAGACCCTGCAGGCGGTGTCCCGCCGGATCATTCACTTTGAGAAACCCACCATTGCGGCCATCAATGGATACGCCCTGGGGTCGGGATACGAACTGGCCCTGGCCTGCGATATCCGGATCGCGGCCGAAGAGGCCGCCATCGGGTCTCCCGAGGCCCGTGTCAGTTCTTCCGTCACGGGGGGGGCCTTGCGCCTTCTCCAGGATCTGGTGGGGCCCGGCAAGGCCAGCGAACTGCTCTTTACCGCCCGGAACATCGACGGCCGCGAGGCGGAGCGCATCGGACTCGTCAATCAGTGTGTGCCGTTGGCCGAGCTAATGCCCACCGCCCGCCGCATGGCTGAAGCCATCGCCGCCAATGCGGCCTTTTCCCTGAAAATGATCAAGAAGGGCCTGCGCATGGCCCGGGAGCCGATCAGCCTGGAAGCCCTGATGACCTTCGAAATCGAAGCCTGCCTGGCCTGTGTCGCCACCCGGGAGCGTCTCCAGGCTCTGGAAGACTTCCATCACCGCAAGGACAAATCATAAGCGTGGGGCCAGCGAAGCCTTTCGTCCAAACGGTTGATATTATGCGGTCTGCGTTTGCGGTCGGTGTGAAATCGATTAGAATTTGTTTACACCTGCGACAAGGAGACTTCATGTGAGTGACGCTCCCACTGAGCAGGAGGCCTCAGGCCGCCCCCTTGAAGGGGACTTAAAAATGGTTTTGGGCTTTTGGTTTTGGTTTTCCCATTGTCCCGCGCCGAGCATCGGCGGGGCGGACGGGAAAAAGCGCGCGGACTGTCTGAGCCCGCCGTAGCCCAAGCGTAGGCGGGTGAGTTTCCGCGTGCTCCGGCCGTTTCAACCGGTCGATGCAGCAAGCACCATGCTGCCAGGCAAGGCATCACGTGAAGCGAGGCGCGCAGTCCCGCTGACGGCGGGATGAGCACCCGAGCAAACGTGATAACGCCGCATGGCGGCATGAGGCGACGCTTCATCGGCCGGTTGGACGACGCGCAGGGTTGAGCGGGGCACGGGGTGTCTGAAGCCTGTCACGCCGTTTTCAGGCAAGGCGTGATTGTTTCGTTTTCTTCCACGTGGAAGAAAATGAAAAATAAACATCTTTTGGATGGACCTCATTCAGACCAAACCACTATAGCCCACAAAATTTCAATTGCTGGACGGTTTCGAAAATCGCTCGAGATACGGCTTGCGAATCCCAGGGAAGGAGAAGTATTTATTCTATCACCGCAGCGACATGCAATATGCTTAATGCCGATATCGGACGGATAGAGCCCCCCAAAGCTTATTCCCGCATGGATTATGACATAGAACCATGCCAGACCAACCCAGGAGAATATCATGTCCCTAGACCGCCTGTTCCATGCCGAATCCGTAGCCATTGTCGGCGCCTCCCGCCAACCCACCAAACGCGGTTACCAGGCCATCCTGACCCTCCAGCAAGAACAGTTCAGGGGCGCCATCTACCCGGTCAACCCCAAGGAAAAACAGATTCTGGGGCTGCCCTGTTATCCAACGGTATCCGCCATTCCCGGCCCGGTGGATCTGGCCCTCATCACCACGCCGGCCGCCACCATCAAGGGGATTCTGGAAGACTGCGGCCAAAAAGGGGTGGCCGGTGCCGTCATCATTGCCGGAGGCTTCGGCGAACTGGGTTCCGAGGGCCGTCGCATTGAAGACCAGGTCACGGCCACGGCCCGCCGGCAGGACATCCGCGTGATCGGCCCCAATACATCCGGCATGATCAACCCTCACCGCCGGTTGAACCTGGTGGGTTTGAAGGACATGCGCCCGGGCGACATCGCGCTGCTTTCCCAGAGCGGCAACATGGCTTTGACCCTGATCACCGAGGCCCGGCTTAAAAGCCGCAAAGGGTTTTCCTGCTACGTGGGCGTGGGCAACGAGGCCGATATCCGCTTTGACGAATACCTGAGCTACTTTCTGGAAGATCCGGCCACGCGGGCCATCCTCATGTACGTCGAAGGGCTGCGGGACGGGCGTCGGTTTCTGCAGACCGCCTACCACGCCACCACCCAAAAGCCTGTAATTCTCTTAAAGAGTGGCCGCTCTGCCACCGGCAAGCGTTCGGCCGGTTCCCACACCGGGGCCCTGGCCGGCATGTCGGAAGTAGCCTTGGGGGCCTTCGAGCGGGCCGGCATCGTGGTGATCGAAAACTCGGACGAGCTCTTTCCGGCCGCGGAAACCCTGTCCAGCCTGCCGCCTGTCCGCAACAACAAGGTGGCCATCCTGGCGGACGGGGGCGGCCACGCCACGATTGCCGCCGACTTTCTGACCGATCTGGGGCTCGAACTGCCCCGGCTCAGCGACAAGACTCAGGAGGCCTTGCGCAACCTGCTGCCGGCCGCCGCATCGGTGCCCAATCCGGTGGACGTAGCCGGCGGCACCGATGCCGACCCTTCCCTGTTTGCCGACTGCGCCCGCATCATCCTGAACGATCCCCAGGTAGGCGGTCTTCTGCTGGTGGGCCTGTTCGGGGGCTACGGCATCCGCTTTGCCGAAGAGCTGGCCCTCAAGGAGGAGGATGCCGCCCACCAGATGGGAAAACTGGTTCAAAAACGTAACAAGCCCATCGTGGTCCACAGCCTGTACAGTTCGGAAAAGCCCCATGCCCTGGATCTCCTGCGCTACTACGGCATCACGGTCTACGACTCCCTGGAAATCGCCTGCAAGTGCGTGAGTGTGTTGGCTCGTTACGGTAAAACCCGTAAGTCCTACCGCCCCAAGTTCAATTTCGTGATGGACTGGGGCCGCAAGGCCATTGCGGAAGGCCGGGCCATCATCGACAAGGCCCGTGGCGAAAACCGCACAGCCCTCCTGGAGCATGAGGGCAAGAAACTCTTCCAACTACACGGCGCCCGTGTTTCCCGGGATATCCTGGCCCGCACGGCCGACGAGGCCGTGGCCGCGGCAGCCCTGGTGGATCGACCCGTGGCCCTAAAAATCGTTTCGCCGGACATCTTGCACAAAACCGATGCCGGCGGGGTCAAAATCGACCTGGACGACGCCCGGGCCATTCGCGCCGCCTATGCCGATATCATGCAAAATGCCCAGGCCTATGCCCCCCAGGCCGATATCCGCGGGATCCTGGTGTCCCCCATGGCCGCCCCGGGCACCGAGCTTATCATCGGCACCAAATACGACGACCAGTTCGGCCCCATCATCATGTTCGGGCTGGGGGGCATCATGGTGGAGGTGCTGAAGGATGTCGCCTTCCGGGTACTGCCCATATCCCTGCTCTCGGCCGGCCGGATGATCGAAGAGATCAAATCCTACCCCCTGCTGACCGGCACCCGCAACACCCCGCCCCGGGACAAACGGGCCATCAAGCGCCTGCTGATGACCTGCTCGGAGGTCATGGAGGCCTATCCCGACATCCTGGAAATCGACCTCAACCCGGTGATCGCCTATGAAAAGGGGCTTCAGGTGGTGGACGTGCGGATTATTTTGAAAGACGATACTGCCGCGTTGAGGTAAAAAGAAATCGGCCCCTGACAGGGGTTAATGGAACATTAAAAAGTCGTAATTCCCGTCTTGACGTCATTCCGGCGAAAGCCGGAATCTATTGATGGATAGATGTTCGAGATTCCGGATCAAGTCCGGAATGACAGATAAAAAATTTTTTACGGTTCCATCTTTTCTTTCGCGTGAAAGAAAATGAAGAAATCATAGAAAACATCCGGAATAGGTCAAACCTCTTCGAAGCCTTCACCAGAAGTGGATTTTTGATCTAACCTATAGGAACTGACTCACCGATTCAAAACACGGTTGAAAAAATCCAACTGGTCATGCACGGCCTGTTCGAAATGCTGCCCGGTGTAGATATCGAAATGCCCGCAGTCGTATTGCTTCAGTTCCGCGCGGGCGCCCATGCGACGGGCGGTTTCAATGGCCACAGCCGCCGGCGCCACACTGTCCTGCCGGCATACCTGGATCAGGGCCGGACACGAAACCTTCCCGGCCAGGGCGATGGGGCGATAGGTGCCGAGCGTAAGGGCCATACGGGCGCCTATTTCATTATGCCAGCCAGGCGGCGCAATGGCCATATACCCCGCATAAGCGTCGGGCGTGGACATGGCCGCCAGCTCTCCGGGTTTGCCAATGACCGGCACAGTTACCGGCGAACATCCAGCGAGCGCCCGCAGTTGATCCCAGATACCAAGGCAGGCCAGCTTTATGAGATCGGCCACGCCTGCATACCGGATATAGTTCCGCAAAGCCGCCCACCCGTCCATCATGGGCCCCTGCGCCGAAAGCGCTGCAATGTTCCCGTCTCGCGCCGCCGCCACAATGACGTGCCCGCCGGAAAATGACGACCCCCAGAGGGCAATCCGGTCTGGGTCCACCTGGGGCATCTGGCGGGCAAAGGCGATGGCGCCGGCCCAATCCTGCAGTTGTCGGCGGATGGACAGCAGCTGCCGGGGGTCTCCATCGCTGGCACCGAAATGACGATAGTCGAACAAAAGAACCACATAACCGGCTTCGGCAAACCGACTGGCATAGGGTTCCAGGCCGGCATCGCGGGTTCCGCCCAATCCGTGGGCCATAACGATGCAGGGCCTCGGATTCTTGAGGGGCGATTTGGGCTTGAAACACCAGGCACGGCAACAGCCCTGCGGAGATTTGAAATGCACGTCTTCGCGCTGAAAGGATGATGCCCTGTGGGAAGAATTGATTTTCGCCATTGTAGTTATGCCGAGTGTGATCCCCTATGACGGTTAGAGATTACGTTTCCGGAATCAGCCTGTCGGCTGTTAGCCCGAATATTTCACGCGTTTGCGATGTTCATTGGTAAGGCATCAGGGGTGCCGCTGTACTTCTGCTACCGCAAGCCCTTGATAACGCAGCCAATGGACATCCCGGACGCGCCCGCAGGGTGAATTTTTTCTGCGTTCCCGGAAATCAGCGCCGGCTACAAACTGTCACCGGCAAATCGTGCCTCGAATAGTGCTTATATTCCCGATATATTACATAAAATTTATTTCACAGAAAAATTTCATGAAATATTCGGGTTAGATGGCCGGATGGCCCGGCCGGCCTCTATGAAATTCGTCACAAACTTGATGGCAAAGACAATCCCCGCGCAGGTAATGTCTTCACACAAATGAGGGGGATTTTGCGGCGAGAATCCGGCGGGACGCAATATCGCGCAAGACAGGCTTTCGAAACGCTTTTCAAAAGCCTCGGCGTAGGCCCGACAGGCGGAAACGATGGCATGATCGGGAATGGCTCGGAATCGACCCAATATCCCCAAAAACATCAGGGTGCCTTCCACCAGGCCACACTGGGAGCCGTATTCTCCGGCGCCATGCATGCCGACAGCCGCATCGGTCACCTGCTCCGCCAGGGAAACATCGAAGTGCTCCGACAGAACCTTAAGGGTTGTGGTGGCACAATTGATGTCGTCCTGCCAGTAATACCGTGCCACTCTCTTCTGAACGAACACTTCTATTGGCAACCGTTACTCCATTACGGGCTGGAGCGGCAACCCGCTCATGTTCTCCTTTGAAATTAATGCCGTCGGTGTGCCGTCGATCACCGCTGTGGGCATCAGAATTCGAAGCGGATCTGGCCGATCAGGGCATGGGCGTCGTAGCCGTCACGGAATTCGCCGCTGTAGGCCAGGGACGACTCGAAACCGCTGGCCTGCATCAGGGTCAGGGCCGCGCCGATGACGAAACCGTTTTGCTCCACCTCCTGACCGGTGATGGAAAAAGCGTCCCCCGATGCCCCGGCGAACGATGACGTGATCACCCGGTCGTCGATATCAAAATCGTACAGCCAGGCCAGGCTCAGCTCGGGAACCAAAGCGCCCACACCGGTTTCGATAATGCCGCCGGTGCGCACCCCCAGCTGGGATATCAGGGCGTCGGTCTGGCGGTCGTCCACGATCAGGTTCAAAACGCCGGCCCCGGTTTCCTCGAAACCGTCTTCGTCCAGATAGAGGTATTGCAGAGACACAAAGGGGCCGATCTGCCATGCATCGTCACCAAAATTATAGCCGCTTCCCAGATAGGCGCTGTAAAGGTTCCCATCGTGATCGCTCCGGGCCGTATTCCGGATGGCGCCCACCACCACATTGCGTTTGTTGTCGAATTCCTGGCTGCCGTAGGTAAGAACGGATTCCAGGTAGAAGGCGTCCGCATACCAACCCGTGTAAAGGGATCCGAAGTAACTGTCGATATCCCCGTCCCCGGCATTTTCGTCAAAACTGATGTCATTCGTGGAATAACCGAAGCTGGCCCCGGCCAGCCAGTTTTCCGAAAGGGCGTAGTCCATGCCCAAAACGGCACCGTAGGTATCGCTGTCGTAGCCCACGAAACCGTCGTCGGCATCCTGGCTGGCCCACTTGCCGTAGACATTGGCCCAGGCCCCCCAGCGGCGCCGGGCATCCGTCTGCTCCTGCCGGCCGACGACATCCCCCAGGGAGGCGTTCGGGCCGTTGTAGGCCAGCAGGATACCCTCCAGGCCGTAGGCAGAGGCCTCAGCTTTAGGTGCGGGGGCGCCCGCCTGCAGGGACTGCATCCGGTTGGACACCACCTGGGTGTATTGTCGGGCTGTTTGGAGCGCCGCACCCGTCGATCCCCCGTAGGCCGCCGGACTCATACCGGCAAACGCCTGGCCGTGCTGGTTCTCCTGCAGCATCTGGAATTCCCCCAGCACCCGGGACATCTCGCCGGCGGCGCCGGGCGCTATCCGGTCCAGGTAGTCGGCGATCGCCCGTTCGTTGGCATTCCGAGCCACCGTCCGGAAGGGGCGCGTGCTGGAGATGACTTCCACCTGTTCGTCGTCAAAATTGTAATTCAGCGCGAAACCGAGCAACGGCCTGGTTTCAGGCAAACTGACCTCGTCGAACGTATTCAGAAGTTCCCCGGACTGGATGATGGGGAAGATCTGCCCGTTATAGAATGCGCGCGGTTCGGCCAGCACCGACAAGGCGCCGCCGAGTTCCACCGTGTCGGCGACCTGGAGCTGGCCGAATCCGTCCAAGTGAATGCGCATGAGGGCCGAACCGTTCTCGTCGAAGGTGTAGCCCCCCTGGGTTTGGAGGATACCCTCATAAACCGACAGGTCGTTCATGGTCGGCAGGCCGCCGTCCAAGTCGTAGGTGCCGGCGTCGTATTTGGCCGCGGTTTCAAAGCCGGTAATCGCACCGCCATAAGTCCCCTCACCGAAGAAGGCGATCGCGTCTCTTCCATCCCCGCCGGCTGCATCACCGTTTAGTGCGGCATCTTCCACGAGGTTCAAGCGGTCGTCACCCTCGCCGAGATCCACGCTCCCGGTAGTCTCCGATGCCGCCATGAGGGCCACCGCATCGTTTCCGGCACCAGCCAGGATACCAACACCGGCGACGGGGTCAGCGCCGTTCACCACAATCCTGGTGACAATCGAACCGTTATTCACGATGGTGTCATCACCTGCCCCGGTATCGATCCCTATGGCCAAAGCGCTTTCCGCCGTAACACCCGTAGATGACTCCGTGGTTACCTCAGCCGCAACCTCAATTTCACCCATGTTCGTTATGCTATCATTCCCATCACCCGTCGCAATTCCGCGGGCCTCGGCCGTGGCAGTGGCACCCGCATTCGCATTTCCGTTATAGAATGCATACGCCTCGCTGCCCGCTTGCGCATCGGCCCGCACGTTGAGCGTTCCCGCCATCTCAACCACCGTGTCGCCGTTATCCAACCCATTGCTTAGGTCGATGCCAGTAGCAACCGCATTGGCAAAGGATCCCGATTCCCCGTCCCTACCATTGGCAATGGTGTACTGATCAGCCGGGGTAACCACATTGCCATTAACATCCACCTCTTCTGCGTTCAAATCAAAGGGGAGCGGAGCATCGAGAGCGATTGTCCCTGTGCTTCGATCAAACGCCCTCACCCGTCTGGTAATGTCTATATTATCACCTGAAAGAAAGCGCACATATTGCCCGACAATATCTTCCGGAGCCGCCGCGATGAGTGCTGCATCGACAAACATCCATGAGCCGCTCGAACTGTCCTCGGTCACCGCGGAACTGAAATCGTTCTCACCCCCACCGATAACGTTGGATCCCTGGGCATAAGAGTCGGCTGCAGCTCCCGCGCCAACGGTCATTGCCCCACTGCTTTGCACCATGTCGCCGCCATCCTCAGCACGGATGCCGGCCGCGCGCGCCGTTGCCACGGCATTGGCCCGCGCGTTGGCTTCGTCAAACAAGTTGAAGTCTGAGCTGGCGATTGCTGTGGTGGTGGCCGCAGCAGAAACCTCGATCGGACTAGTGTTATACCCGTCGTCCTGCCCAGCCCCGAGATCAAGTCCCATGGCAGTTGCGGCAGAACGTGCATCGACAAAGTTATTGGTTTCACCGCTTCCGCCAAAAATGCCGGTAAATGTCGTTGTCACACCATCAACATTTGCGGTCGCGCTGGCATCGACATCGATCGCGGCTGGCGCGGCACCATCATCCTCTGCGTTAACAACGATATCGTCACCGTCACCGGCGGAAATTCCGACAGATTCACTCCGTGCCGCGAAAACCAATGTTTGATCGGTTTCGCTGAAAATTGCCGTCACGCGCTGCTCGGACCTGACATCGGCTGCCGACTGAACCTCGATCTGCCGTGAATTTTGGAGAACATCGTCGTAGCCGCCACCTTGGAGGCCAGCGGAACGGGCCTGCGCCCGGCCCTCGCTTTCAATTACAGGGCTGCCGCCAAAATTCAGTACCCACCCGCTGGCATCGATGGCGGCATCCGCTTCAACACCGATCTCGCCTGCGTTTGCGACAATGTTTTGCCCCCCGCCCAGGGCATACCCATCGCCTATCGAAATGCCGCTTTCGGGAAGAGAATCGCGCAGGGTGAATGTCCCCGTCACAGGATCGAACCCCACGACAACCGTAAAGAAGTCGGCAGAATCACCGGTAATAAAGCGAATCCGTTTCCCTAAAACGGTGGCCGGGTCTGCCCCTATTCGTGTCGTGTCGACAAAGGTAGCGGTTCCATTTTCACTGTCCGCGGTAACTGTCGAAGCCGCGGTGTTTCCGTCGCCGGCAATACCGACGGCATCGACTGCGGATTCGGTATCCGAGTCTGCATCGATATTCCTGCCAATGGTGACACCAACCGTTCTGATCAGGTTGCTAGCCTTGACTTCAATTGCCCCCGTGTTCCGAATCGCGTCATTCCCGTCGCCCCCTTCGATCCCGGTCGCGCGGATCGCGGCGGTGGTTGATGCATCGACGTAGGTCCGCCCTCCGACAGTCACCTGTACCGATTGGATATCGGGTGTTTTTTCCCCAAAATCGTAGAGGATATAATCGTCGTCTACCGCCAAATCATACTCGATCGGATCCTGCAGGGTAAATATACCGGTGGCCGGATCGAACGCCGCTATCTTCGAGACAAAATAGCGATCATCACTCGCTTGGATACGAACCCATTTCCCGATGATGGTATCGCCGTCTTCGCCGATGCGGTTGACGTCGATAAAGGTTGTTGCCCCGCTCGTGGCGGCAGCCGAAACAGTCGACTCGGTTTCGGCTCCTCCGATGAATACCATAAGATCGCCATCGTTGCTGATCAGGTCGTCACCCTCTCCACCAGCGATCCCCTGGGCATCGGCCTCAAGCAAAATACCAACGTTGCCATCGACGTTTCCGCCGCTGCCGAAAGTCCTGGTTGCGGATTGGATACGGGGCGCCGCCGTCACCAAGATCGTACCGGTATTCGCGACTCTGTCGTCCTCGGCACCACTGTCGATTCCGCTGGCGTGGGCCAGTGCCATTGTTCGGGCATCCGAACTGGCCGGTCCGTCACTGCTGTAGACAGCCGATGCGATATTCACCGCCCCACCTGCCGCGACCATCACGAGATCGGAGTTCAACACGGCATCGCTTCCCGCGCCCGAGATGAGTCCCTTGGCAGTGGATTCGCCGGCGGCGAAGTTGGAGGAAACCGCCTCGGTGTATTCACTGCCGAAGGTCGAATCCGCAATCGCCACGGTCACTGAGTCAACGGTGGTGTTCGCAATGGCGCTGGTATTGACAACCCCGGCATTCTCGATGACGTCATTCCCGTCATCTCCGCTGACGCCCAAGGCCGATGCGTTTCCTTGGATTGTGGAGACAGAATACGCGCGCGCATCGGAACTGCCGAAGGTCGAGTCGGCCGTGGCAATCGAAGAATTTCGGACATGCAGAGTGGCATCTGCGATTGAATCTATCCGCCCCAGGTTCGTAATGCTATCCGCTCCACTGCCGCCAAGGATTCCCGCAGTGGCAACCGCCCCCTCGAGGGCAGCAGCCGTCGTCGTAAGGCTGGAGGTGCTCCCGAACGTGGCGTCTGCGGCTGCCCGCGACGTGGAACTAACCGTGCCGGCGGAAATAGCCCTTACGTCCAGCCGGTCGAAATTGATAATCCAATCCCTACCCGCACCGCCATCGATCCCCGTAGCGATGCCTTTTTTTATGACCGAAGCATCGGAAACAGCCTTGCTCGAGGCGCCCCCAAAAGTGACGTCCGCGTCGATATCGGATGTTGCGCTTACCGATCCGACAGCTTCAGCTTGAACCGCGACAAGGGCAAAGCTGTTAATGGTGTCATCACCCGTGCCGCCTGAGATGCCGGTGCCTTCTGCCGATACATTGGCAGAAGCATCGGACACCCCCATACTCGACGCACCGCCGAAGGTTGCATAAGCATCCACATTCGATGTCGACGTGACGGATCCGTCTGCCGTCGTTGTTACCGAAATCGTATTTCGGGTCGTAATCATATCATCGTCTGCACCGCCATCGATCCCGATGCCGTCCGCCAGAACGGTCGCCGATGCATCCGAAACCGCGGTTCCTTCGGCTGCGCCAAGAAAGGTTATGCTGTCCGCGGTCGATGTTGCAGTCGTGTTAGCGGCCACCCTGGTGGTAACAGAAATAAACCCCTCGTTGGTGATGACATCGGTATCGCTTTCATCGACACCAAGAACCGCAAGACCACCTTTTATACCCACGCCGGAAGCGGTGACCTCAGTTGTCGCACCGGCCACAGCATTGCCGGAGCTCGACCCGGCGATATTGAACCCGGTGTTGCTCGAGGAAGTGGCGGTCGTATCCGCATTGGAGACCGCCGTGATCGTGAGGTTCGCAGTGCTGTTGATCTCGTCACGGCCTTCGCCCCCATCGATTCCGATCGCCAAGGCATCGGAAATGGTTCCCGCCGTTGATTGCGCCGCCTGCACATTCAACCCGATGCTAAGGCCGGTCACCGTTGAGGAACGTGATGTGCTGGACACCTGGGTATCAGCACTGAGGGCGTAATTCCCTGAAGCGGTTATGATATCGGCCCCACGGCCGCCGTCAATTCCTTTCACCGTGGCCGCGGCCGTCGATGAACTGTTTGCGTCGGCTGACTGGAGAGCCGATCCAACCGACAGGATGTTATAATTTGTCGCCTCACTCAGGGTTGTGCTGACAGCGCGCGCCTTGACAACCAGATCGCTTTCAGTCTCTATTTCGTCGGCATCGCCACCGCTATCAATCCCTGACGCAAAAGCCTCAGCAAAAGATGACGCATTCGATTGTGCGTTACCATCTGCGGCCCCAATCGTCAGCGAGGCCGATGTTGTACTCCCCAGACCCACAGCTTCGGAACTCGAAAAAGCATTGATATCACCGGTATTGTCGATCAAGTCACGCCCCGCATCCGTTTCGATGCCTGTCAAGACGGACTGTGCGGTTGCCGACGCATTGGAAGCGGCATCGCTGAAACTCCCGCCGACAGTGATGTCGACGTCTACCGTCTCGCTGGCCGCATATGCGGTTGCCATGGCGGCGGTCGCTGTTGGACTGTCAGGATCGATGCCGGTGGTAATCGTGCCGCTGTTGTATACCTCATCGTTCCCTGACCCGCCGTTGATCCCCGCAAGGTTCACCACAGCGGTCGAGGAGGTGTCGGAGGAGGATTTGCCCAAGCTCGCCCCCACCGTGACACTGACATCAACCGTTGTGCTTGTAGCCCTGGCCTCCGCCATACTTCCTGTTCCGAGCGAATCGGGACTGACGGTAATGTCACCGCTGTTGTGGATCCAGTCATCCCCCGAACCGCCGCTAACGCCGGCGGCATCCACTTCCGCCAGGGCTGATCCATTCGATGAGGCTTCGCTGGTGTTCAAGCCAACCGCAAGACCGACATTGACCGTCGTGGCTGCGGCTTGCGCAATTGCCATTGGCCCACTATTGTCGAGACCTCCGACGCGAATCGCCGCGGTGTTGGTGATTTCTTCATCATCTCCATCACCCCCTTCGATGCCGGTTGCTTTGGCCCTGGCGGTGGCGGAGGAGTCGCCCGTTCCAATGGTCTCGGCTGAGCCGACCGCTATAGTGGCCGTGACCGAAGTACTGGATGCTTCCGCCCCCGATTGGACGGTCGCTTCAATCTCGCTCTCATTGTTGATCGTGTCATTCCCCTGCCCCCCGTCAAGGCCGGCCGAGTACGCTTGACTGATTGCTGAAGAATCTGCGACGGCCGCGTTCTCGGCCACCCCCACGGCACCGCCCAATTGAATTGCAACACTTTGTGCTTCCGCCTGCGATTGGGAATGCGCGGTTATCCTGTTCGTCGAAGACGAGAGATCGTCGTCGCCTTCATCGCCATATATACCGATGCTCTGCGAAATCGCTTCGGCGGAGCTGTCGGCAACCGCTTTGCCTTCGGCCAAGCCTTTCATGGCCCCGGTCAGCCCTACACTAACGGCTGTTGCCTGTGCGTCCGCCAAAGAGGTCGTGCTGATCACCCCCTCGTTGTGGATGGTGTCATCATCCCGGCCGCCATCGATCCCGGTCGACCGTGCCAATGACGAGGCACTGGAGTCGCTCACGGCGGCGCCCTCGGCTGTCCCGGTTTCGGCCACAGTAATGCCCACAGCCACGGCTGCCGTATTTGTCGTTGCCTCCGTGTTGGCTGAGACAAACCCCAGGTTGGTAATACCGTCCGAGCCTTCGCCACCGCTGATCCCTGTGGCGGTGGCATGGGCCGCGGTCGTGGCGTTGCTCAGCGCGTCCCCACCAGCCTGCCCCCGCATGGTGCCAGCTATTGTTACCGAAACGGCTGTACTGGTTGCATCGGCATCCGCAAAAAGCTGAATGTCGCCGCGGTTGTAAACATCGTCGCCATCTTCTCCGGCATCGATACCGGCAGTTCTGGCGTATGCCGCTGTCGAGACATCACTCAGGGATGAACCTTCGGCGGAGCCGTTCAAGGCAACTGTAATGTCTGCAGCGACGGCCACCCCTTCGGCATCGGAAACCACGTCGGCCGCAATACCAACCGTGTTGCGGATTGTGTCTATCCCGCCCGCCCCGCTGATCCCGGTGGCCGTGGCGTCAGCCGTGGTCGTGGCTTTACTGAGTGCCAGCCCCTCTGCCGTGCCATTGAGGTTGCCGCTGATATCGAGTGCGGCTGCAACCCCAAGCGCCTCGGCATCGATTGAGCCATCCCCGCCCGTTTGTTCCATGAGACTGATAGTCCCGTCATTGACAATACCGTCATCACCTTCGCCTCCATCAATGCCGGTGGCCGTCGACCGGGCGGTAACGCTGGCATCGCTCATGGATGCGCCTTGGGTCTCGCCCGCCATGTTGCCCGATACGTTCAAAGATGCCGAAACCCCCTCGGCGCTCGATGCCGGCAGAAGGGTTATTGTTCCACTGTTGACGATGCTGTCGTTGTCTCTACCCCCATCAATCCCCGTAGCTGTCGCCTCGGCCGTAACTGTTGCATTGCTCGCCGCCGTGCCCGCGACGCTACCTTCCGCCACTCCCTTGATGGCAACATTACCCGATACGTTTAAAGATGCAGACACACCCAATGCACCGGCATCGAACCCGTCTCCATCCATCAATGTCAAATCCCCGGAATTTTGAATCGTGTCCTCTCCCCAACCACCACCAATAGCAGTCGCTTCAGCTTCGGCCAGGACCGATGCGTTGCTCGCTGCCGTACCGGAGACATCCGCCGTAGAAATACCTTTGAAACTGAGGGCTGCCGAAACATTCAATTCTGCAGTTACGCCTGTTGCATCCGCCGCACAAAGGAGACTGACATCTCCCGCGTTGTCAATCCAGTCATCACCTAGGCCGCCATCGAGTCCCAAAGCCCGCGCCCGGGAAATCACCCGGCTGTCGCCGACTGCCTCTCCGGTGACATCCGCCTCGGCATTTCCTCTGATAGCGACAACGGTAGAAACATTCGCGCCGGCGGATACGCCCGTGGCAGTTGAATCCGATTCGAGGTTGATGATATCTCCGGCATTGGTGATAAAGTCATTTCCGGCACCACCATCAATTGCCACCGCCGTTGTCAAAGCACTGGCACTTGCCGCGCTCAACGCTGACCCAGAACTGCTGGCCTCGGCGTCACCCTTGAAGGCGAGCGCCCCTGAAATCTCCAGCGAGGCCGCAACACTCGTGGCATCCGAAACCGACTCTAAATTAATGAAATCTCCCATATTGATGATCTCATCATCGCCGCCACCGCCTCTGATGGCGGTAGTTGCACTCTCGGCCGCGACATGGGCATCGCTCACGGCCTTGCCCGTGATATTCACCTTGGCATCGCCATTAGCTGCAACGCCGGCGGAAACATCCATCGATGCCGACACGCCCGTTGCGCTTGTCGTTGCCTGAAGCAGGCTAAAATCCCCTGTATTGGTAATTTGATCGTTATCTTCCCCCCCATCGATTCCCGTGGAAACCGCAAGAGCGGAAGTACTGGTGTTGCTGAACGCCTTGCCTTCGATCTCCCCCTCCACACTTCCTTTGGTCGCGACACTGCCGGCGACAGCAACTGACGCCGCTACGCCTGTGGCGGCGCTGGACGCCGTCAGAGCGAAGTCACCCCGGTTGTCGATACGATCACCATCCGCACCACCCGCAATACCGGTGGCGGCGGCATTCGTCGAAATGCTGGCATCACTCAGAGCAGCGCCCGCGACATTCCCTTCAACATCGCCTTCTTTGGCGACAATGAGATTGACATCCAACCCTACCCCTACGGCAGTGGCCCCGGCATCAACGCTGGCCGCGATTGCCCCGCGGTTGGTGATCTCGTCAACGCCAGCGCCGCCATCAATACCGACCGCCATGGCATCGGCCGTGGCACTGGAATCGCTCAGCGCTTCCCCGGAAACGTTGCCCTCCATGCTGCCCGATACCGTCAGGCCCACACTCACGGCGGTCGCATCCGATGTGGACAAAAGCGCGATGTCGCCGTAGTTGTCCACTTCGTCAGCCTCATCGCCCCCGCTTATCCCCATCGCTGTCGATGTCGCCGTCACGCTGGCATCACTCACCGCGGCCCCTTCCGCATCCCCCTGCATGGTCCCGGCGACCGTCAGGGATACCGCCACGCCGCTGGCATCCGAATTGGCCAAAAGCTCGATATCTCCCCGGTTGTCGATGGTATCGGAATCCCCCCCGCCATCTATGCCGCTGGCGGCGGCTCCGGCGGTAACACTCGCATCGCTCAGGGCCGCACCAGTGGCATTGCCACCTTCCTCGATGGCGATCGCCACGTCTGCGCTGACCGCAACCGTCGTGGCACTGGCATCCACATCCTCAAAAATAACACCCCAATTGTCGATCCTGTCCCGCCCCATGCCGCCTTCGATCCCGGTGGCCATGGCCGAGGCGGTGGCACGCCCATCGCTCAAGGCTTCCCCGGAAACGTTGCCCTCCATGCTGCCCGATACCGTCAGGCCCACACTCACGGCGGTCGCATCCGATGTGGACAAAAGCGCGATGTCGCCGTAGTTGTCCACTTCGTCAGCCCCATCGCCCCCGCTTATCCCTGTCGCTGCCGATGTCGCCGTCACGCTGGCATCACTTACCGCAGCCCCTTCCGCATCCCCCTGCATGGTTCCGGCTACGGTCAGGGATACCGCCACGCCGCTGGCAGCGGAATTGGCCAAAAGCGCAATGTCACCCGCGTTGTCGATGTCATCGCCCCCGCCGCCACCGCTTATCCCCGTCACCGCCGATGTCGCCGTCACACTGGCGTCACTCAACGCGGCAGCCGTGACACTTCCTTCGGCATCTTCTTCCCTGGCAATCACGATACCCACACTCGCACCAACCCCCACCCCCGTAGCATCGGCCGTTACATCTGCAAGGATAGCGCCCTCGTTGTCGATACCGTCGTCCCCCGCACCGCCATCAATACCGGTGGCCGCAGCCTCGGCAAAAGCGCTGGAGTCGCTGATCGCCTGCCCGCCGATACCTCCCGTTGTGTCTCCTGCTATCGTCAGTTGGACATCGACCGCATCGACTTCGGCATTAACCACTATTGCGATTTCGCTTTGATCGTCCGTGTGAATGTTGTCCCGGCCTTCACCAGCGCTTATTCCCACACCCGTTGTCACTGCCGCCGCTGAAATGTCCGACACGGATGCGTTCAGACTTCCTGATCCTTCGGATACACCGAATTCACTGGAAACACCGGTGACGCTCGTCACTGCGCTGGCGCTGACCCGGATGTGACCGCCATTCGCTATTTCATCATCGGTCGGGCCGGTTGCTATTCCCGTTGCGGCGGCAGTGCTCACTCGACCTGCGGTTGTGCTCGAGGCATCCAGAAAGGAGAGCGATATGCTCCCGGAGCTGATGGCCGCTTCCGCCGAAACGTCGATAGCGCCCCCCGCGTTCTCGATAAATGCGGGCCCATTTGCAGTTTGAATCCCCGCAGCATCGGCTGTAATGGTGAGCGTTGCATCAACATGCGTTGCACCGCCCAGGTTCAGATCGATATTGAAATCATCGAGCATGCAGGATGCGATAGCGCTCAGCGTGCGACTGTCGATGATATATTCGTTATCGGGATCCATATCTCCGATGCCGATAGTGGCGGCATATAGATCAACGGCCTCATCGGTATAGCCACCGCCGCCAAGCGTCAGCGAAATATCAACCCGATCTTCGTAGCGCTCATTGGAAACCGTCACATCTTCAGTGATCAAAAGACCGAAACTCGGTGACGGGTGAATGATTGAAATGAGGATAAAAAAGGAAGCCACTGCAGAGCACTTACCCAGGTTTCTGAACCGCTTTGCGCTTAGCATTGTTTTATTCCGTTTAAGGGTGAATAAAATTATCGGGAACGCAGCTTTATAACGATGTGTCATTCATGCCCAGAAAATGAAAAAACCGGCCTGCACATGGGTGACATTGACGATGTCACGCTCGGCAGCCCGGCTGTCTTTTTGGGCGAGAGGCGAGTCGTTGACCCGACCCTGAAGGTAGAAAGATCCGCGGCTTTCCGCCCCCTCTTCACAGAGGGTTTGGCCTTAAAATGAAAAGCCCCCTCAATCGCACGGTGTGCGCATAAGGGGGCTTAAACCGGTATGAGAGTTACGGTCCGTATCATCGACATCTCGAATGCGTCTGTGCACTGTTGCGGAACAGACAAAAATTTCCGAAAATGAGCTCGAATATGAAATCTCAGGCGCGCAGACAACATCATCTGCGCTGGGCCGTATTACTCTATTTGTCTTAATTGATGACTACAATTACTACACCCATAGTAGAACAGCAAGTTTTATTCCAAATACTCATTATTTTCGAATTTAAATATAAATATAGATATTTATAGATATTTATGATGATGACTTAATATAAAAATTGAGAAATGCTTTTCCTATGCTTAGGCATTGAAACACCCTCCTTGGCCCCGGATACCTATTTGAAATTTTTTACAAATGCCGCTATCATCCGTTTTCGCTTATCCTCTATCCCGGCAAGACGTCATATTTCGATGGTTGCCTGACAACAAAGCCGCCCCCTAAACCGGCGCCAGATAATTCCATGACGAATCCCAAAAATAATGCCACCGCCCCCACGCCCACCGAGGCTATCCTGGAAAGTATTTCGGACGGCGTTTTTACCGTCGATCTGGAGTGGCGTATCTCCTCCTTCAACCGGGCAGCCGAAACCATTACGGGCGTGCCCCGGGACGAGGCCATCGGGCGCCGCTGTTCAGAAGTGCTCCGCTCCAATATGTGCGGCGCCGACTGCGCCCTGCGGCAAACCCTGCAAACCGGCCAACCCGTCATCAGCAAGTCGGGCTACATCATCGATGCCGACGGCAACCGAATCCCCATCAGCATCTCCACGGCCGTGTTACGGGATGGCGACGGCCGGGTGATCGGCGGGGCCGAAACCTTCCGCGATCTCAGTGAGATCGAAGCCCTGCGGCGTGAGCTGGCCGGCCGCGCCCGGGTGGGCGACCTGGTGAGCCGCAGCGCGCTGATGCAGCGCATCTTCGAGGCCCTGCCGGCCATTGCCGCCAGCCCCAGCACCGTTCTGATCCTTGGGGAAACCGGCACGGGCAAGGATCTGGTCGCCCAGACCATTCACGACCTGAGCCCACGGCGTGAGGCCCCCTTTGTGGCGGTCAACTGCGGCGCCCTGCCGGAATCGCTCCTGGAATCCGAACTCTTCGGTTATAAGGCCGGCGCCTTTACCGGCGCCACCAAAGACAAACCCGGCCGGTTTGCCATGGCGGGCAGCGGCACGCTCTTCCTGGATGAAATCGGCGAAATCAGCCCGGTCCTGCAGGTGAAACTCCTGCGGGTCCTCCAGGAACGGGAATACGAACCGCTGGGGGCCACCCGCTCCGAGCATACCGCCGCCCGCATCATCGTCGCCACCCACCAGGACCTGGGGGAACAGATGCGCCGGGGCGCCTTTCGCGAAGATCTTTACTATCGCGTGAATGTCGTACGGGTGGAACTGCCCCCCCTGCGCCGGCGCAAGGAGGACATCCCGCTTCTGGTGGAACGCTTCATCGAACGCTTCAACCATTTGCAGCAAAAAACCCTCCAGGGCATGACCACCGACGCCCTTTCCCTGCTGATGGGCTACGCCTGGCCCGGGAATGTGCGGGAGTTGGAAAATGTCGTCGAACGGTCTTTTATCACCTGCCAGGACGGTTTGATCGGCCTCGAGCACCTGCCCGACGACCTCAAGCCCCAGGCCGGCAGCCAGACAGCCGAAACCGGTATCAAGGCCGCCCATGACCTGTTGGACGCCCAGGCCATTCGCACGGCCCTCTCGGCAAACCGCAACAACCGCACCGCCGCCGCCCGGGCCTTGGGCATCCATAAAACCACCCTGTTCCGCCGCATGAAAAAACTGGGGATTACCCCGCCCCGGACAGACGGGCGCTCCTCCCGCCAGAATGAGTAGCAAAAACGCTACTATGTTTTTCTATTTAGTTGCAGTTTTGCAACTCCACACATTACCGCCCCCGATCTCACATCCGAAAATTTATATTTAAATCCAATAAGTTAAGAATAAAACGGCCTTCCAAGCAATTCTGGCACACCCTATGCTGTGGATAGGGTCAGCATTGCCCGGAGGACACCCAACAATGAAGATCGCCTTAACCATATGGGACAATCGCATTGCACCGGTCTTCGACGTGGCCCGAGAACTCCGCCTCGTGGAAATCGCGTCCGGCCGACGGGTTGCGGATACGGAAGAACGCCTGGCCGGGGACCTTCCCGTGCAGAAGGCCCTGCGGCTGGTGGAGCTGGGGGTCGACACGCTGATCTGTGGAGCGATTTCGCGACCGGTGGCCGCCATGGTGTCCGGTTACGGCATCCAGGTGATCCCCTATGTAAGCGGAAATCCCGACCAGGTCATTCAGGCCTGGTGCCAGGGCACGCTGGAAGGCGACGATTTCACCATGCCGGGATGCTGTCGACGCGGCCGTCATCAGTTGCACGGCCGCACCATTAGCAACAGGGAGGCAATTGTTATGAACAATGGCAAACGCGGCGGCCGGGGCCAGGGCGGCCGGGGATCAGGTGGCGGCCGGGGTCAGGGACGCGGCATCCGCCAGCCGGCATCGAGCGGCAACAACACGGCAACGAACAACACCGGTGACTGCGTCTGCCCGCAATGCGGGCGGCGTGAACCGCATCAGCGGGGCCAACCCTGCGTCATGCAGACATGCCCCCAGTGCGGGGCGGCCATGACCAGGGGTTAAACCTCTCTCAAATTTGAGAGAGGTTATAGGAACATTCCCATCTATCATTAAGTAAGGAGGACAATATTATGCCAGGAAGAAATGGAACAGGCCCGAATGGAATGGGACCCATGACCGGCCGGGGCGCCGGACCGTGCGGCGGATCGGCCGGCCAGGGATGGACCAATCGTGCCGGCGGCGGCTTTGGAATGGGATACGGCCGGGGCGGTGGCCGCGGCCGGGGATGGCGCCAGGACTGGTCCGGCGGCCCCTGGGGCGGCCGGCGCGGGGGAGGCTATGGCGCGGCCTACGGATATCCCGTGCCCTATGGGCAACCGGATCCCGATCTTGAAAAGCAGGCCCTGGCCGACCAGGCCAAGGCCTTGCAGGCCCAGTTGGATTCCATCCAGAACCGCCTTGCGGAAATCGAATCCGATCCGGCCAAGGATTGATGGAACCCAGCGGCATTCAGCCAGGGGAGCGGCCCGGTCAACGCCACGCCGCTCCCCTGAATAGCGGTGCACCACGCCGGATAATCGGATCGCCACGGCGGTCCTGGACCAGGAACCAAGCCGCATGGCACCAGAACCATTCGGCCGGGTATTGGACCACTTTCGAAACGAATGTTGACCGACCATGAAAACATCCCTTGATTGCATCCCCTGCCTTGTACGCCAGGCGATCGATGCGGCCCGATTGCAGTCTGCCGATCCCGACCTGCATCGACGTGTCCTGCAAGACGTGCTGCACCAGGCCAGCCAGATGGATTTTGCCCAGTCACCGCCAGTCCTGGCCCAGCAGATCCACCGTCGTTTGCGGCAAATGACCGGCGCGGCCGACCCCTATCGCGACGCCAAGGCACGCCAGAATCGGCTGGCCTGGTGGCTGCTTCCCGACCTTGAAAAAGAAATCGCCCGCGCTTCTTCTCCCCTGGCTGCGGCCGCACGTCTGGCCATTGCGGGCAATGTGATCGATCTGGGGGCGACGTCGGAAGTGACGGATACCCAGGTGCGACGATCCGTTCGCCGGGTGTTGGCCGAACCCTTCGACGCGGATTTCGATAGCTTTTGTCAGTTGGTAGCCGACGCCCGATCCATCCTTTATTTGGCCGACAACGCCGGGGAAATCGTCTTCGACCGCCTGCTCATAGCCCAACTCCCCCGCGAACGGGTAACCCTGGCGGTCCGGGGTGCCCCGGTCATCAATGACGCTACACGGGAAGATGCCCGGGCCGCCGGCCTGGATAAGATGGTCACCGTCATCGACAACGGTTCCGATGCCCCCGGAACGCTGTTGGATGACTGCAGCAGCGCCTTCCGGGAAACGTTTCGGCAGGCCGACCTGATCATCGCCAAGGGTCAGGGAAATTTCGAGTCCCTGAGCAGCAGCGCCAAGGACATCTTTTTTTTGTTCAAGATCAAATGCGCCGTGGTGGCGCAACATACAGACAAACCGGTAGGCACCCATGTCCTGATGCGCTCCCGCGGCCCGGCCGTGGCCATGCCGGACACCGGAAGGAAGGCTATTTCGTCATGAAAACCGATAACGCGCGGCATGTCTACGGCCCGGTGCCCTCGCGGCGCCTGGGCCGGTCGCTGGGCATCGATCTCGTTCCCTTTAAAACCTGCACTTATGACTGCGTCTACTGCCAGTTGGGGCGAACCACCGACCTGACCCTGGATCGCGCCCCTTATGTGCCGGCCGATGCACTCGTGGCCGAATGCATGGAAATTCTGGGGACGACCGCAAGGCCCGATATTATCAGCCTGGCCGGATCGGGAGAGCCGACCCTCAACAGCCAACTCGGCGCTGTCATCCGCGGCATCAAACAGCAGACCGACATCCCGGTGGCCGTGTTGACCAACGGGGCATTGCTGTGGGCCCCCGATGTCCAGGACGCCCTCATGGCCGCCGATTTGATCCTGCCGTCTCTGGATGCGGGCAGCGCAACCCTTTTCCAGCGGATCAACCGGCCGCACCCGGACCTGTCCTTCGACCAAATGGTGAACGGACTGGCCGATTTCAGCCGCCGTTTCACCGGCCAAATCTGGCTGGAAGTCCTCTTGCTCGCCGGACTGACGGACAGCAACGCAGAAGTGGATAACATCGCCGCGTATGTAGAGCAGATTCAACCGGCCCGGGTTCAATTGAACACGGTCTGCCGCCCCCCGGCCGAGACATCGGCTGCGGCCGTGGACGCCGGCCGGTTGCAGGCCCTGGCTGGCCGGTTCCCCTGCGCCGTGGATATTGTGCACCACAAGGAGGAAAGCGATGGCGCGGCGACATCTTCGAGAGAGGCACGGGAAGCCGACATTTTGGCCCTGCTCGAACGAAGGCCCTGCACCCCCCGGGATGTGGCGGCCGGCCTGAATATCCATGTCAACGAAGCCATCAAACACCTCGAGGCCCTGACCACCGCAGGCCGGTTGCAACCGGTTGCCAAAGATCAGAAAATTTTTTACACCCTCCCCACGAAGAAGGACTGAAGATGGATACGCATCAAATCGCAATCACAATACTGGTGGACAACCAGGCCAAACCGGGCCTGGCCCCCGAACATGGCCTGGCGCTCTGGATCGAAACCGAGGGGCAACACATTTTGTTCGATACCGGCCAGGGGCCGGCCTTACCCGCCAATGCCCAGGCTTTGGGCATCGACCTGGGCCAAACCGACCGGCTCGTTTTGAGCCACGGACACTACGACCACACCGGCGGCATTCCCCATGTCCTGAGCAAAAGCCTCCATGCCCACGTGTATTGCCACCCCGGCGTGGTACAACCCCGCTACAGCCGCCGCAACGGCACCCCCAAAGCGATTCAGATGCCGTCCCCGGCCATGACCGCCCTCGATCACGTATCCGATAAAAAAATGCACTGGACATCCGAAGCCCTTCAGTTGTCCGAAACCATTGGTCTGACCGGCCCCATTCCCCGGGAAACCAGCTACGAGGATACCGGTGGGCCCTTTTTCCGCGACAGGGGGGCCCGCACGGCCGATACCATCGACGATGATCTCGCCCTGTGGATCCGGACGAAAAAAGGCCTGGTGGTCTGTGTCGGCTGTTGCCATGCCGGTTTGATCAACACCCTCAACCATGCCTGCCGCCAGAGCGGCACGTCCCGTATCCACGCCATCATCGGCGGCTTGCACCTGCTGAACGCAAGCCCCCAGCGTCTCGAACAGACCCTGACGGCCTTGACCACTTTTGCAGTCGAGAAGATCATTCCCTGTCACTGCACCGGCAGCCATGCCACCGACGCCATGGAAGCCCGGCTGGGGCAACGGGTTGTGCGCGGCCAATCCGGATTGACTTTCCGTTTCTAAGTTGTTCTGTTCGTATAACAGTGAGGTCCTATAGCAAAACGGGCCTTCTTGAGTATCGACCTAAACCCTCTACTTCCAGTGGAAAACTAGGTCGGGCTCTAATGATCCTGGTTGCCTTATCTTGCTATTCCTTTTCTTCTCCGGAAAAAAAAATCAAAAAAATGACCGGGGGATGATAAAACTAAGGGCCTGAAATTGCGAAAAGTCAGGTTGCGGATGCTTTATGTTGGTTTACACGAGGGGGATTTCGTGGGGATTTTCAAAGATTGTTTGATGAGGATATCGGCAGCGTTTTGCACGTGCCATGATGAGACCATTTTTACCTTAGACGCTCATTTCGGGTACTAAAACCGCAGTTTAAGGCCAATTTAGACCAAATTTTAGTAGTGATATATTTTGTTTTCAGTTGGTTTTCGAGGCCCGACCCCCAAGCCCCCGAGGTATTCTGCCCAGTCTTTCTTTTAGTCCTTACATTTGTCGCAAAGCACATCTTTATATGGACCTTTAATTATCCAGTAACTTCCGACCCCAATTCCAAGCAACAAATAAATAATGGAGCCTATGGTTAGGCCTAAAAAAAACGATAATAATACAACCGTAAGTATTAGCCCTAACCCAATAATTTCTTTTTTTATCACTCTTGTTAAGTCTCCACATTTAGAACATTTCTCAAAAATGTATTTTTGGGAGAGCATAATTTTTTCCCCCGCATTATAAGCCGTGATGAAAAGTAAAACGATTTTCTATCATATCAGGCACTCTCCAAGATTGAAGAATTGTTTGCGATATTAACCCGACGGCTAAGCCAGATGAAAACCCTGAAATCGCTCCCACAACTGCTCCTGGTATAGCCCCGAAGCCGCCCAATGGTCCAGCTGATGCTGCACCTGCAACAACCCCACCATATACTCCAGTTGCCAAACCAGCAATAACATTAATAATGCCGGATGTTACAATTCTTCTTTAGATGAGATGAGGGGTCAAGATGAGATGAGGGGTCAAGTCTGCCCTTGACGCATTCCGATGTTTTTGATACTTTCGATTCATGTCACGTCCACTTCGCATCCAATATCCCAATGCTTGGTATCACGTAATGAACCGTGGCCGGCGCAGGGAGTCCGTATTTGCGTCTAAAGATGACTTTCAACTATTTTTAGATATCCTGCATGAAGCCATTGAGCTGTTTTCTCTTCGCATCAGTGCCTATTGCCTGATGACCAACCATTATCACCTATTGGTCCAAACACCGGATAGCAATCTGTCTCGTTGTATGCGTCATATCAACGGCGTTTATACCCAGCGATTTAATGCTGTCCATGGTTTGGATGGTCAACTGTTTCGCGGTCGCTATAAGGCGATATTGGTGGGTGAAGACAGTTATTTGTTGCAACTGATTCGGTATATCCATAATAATCCCGTGCGAGCCGACATGGTGAAGAGTGCCGAACTATACGAATGGTCGAGTCACAAAGGCTATTTATCCAAGGCTAATAAGTGGGACTGGTTGCATAAGCAAATTATACTGTCGATGATCACCAAGGATCAAAAACAGCAGCTAAAAGGGTATCGCGCGTTTATGGCCGAGAACGAAAGCGAATCGTTTTTAGAAAAAATGAATTTAAAGAAATTACCGTCCGTGCTCGGAGAGCAGGCTTTTGTTAGAATGATCAAGGATAAATTCTTCGAGCGCAAGCGGCATATCGAAGTGCCGGAGTCCAAACGCCTGGCCCCAAGTGCCGATCGAATCATAAATGCCGTATGTATGAACTATGGTATGGACGAGGCGCAACTGTTGCTCGCCAAACGCGGTACGAAAAATGAAGCCAGAAGCTTGGCGATTTATTTATTCCGGTATATGAGGGGGGCGTCGCTGAATGATATCGGCAAGACTTTCGATATCAGCAGTTACAGCACGGTCAGCAGTATCATTGAAAGATTTAAAGCCCGCATGCATTCTGATCGAAAGTTATCACGCAAGATCGAAATGTTAAGGGAGTCTATAATGCGTCAAGGGCAGACTTGACCCCTTTCTTCTTTCTTTTGCATAGAATCTAATTTGTAGAAAAAAGTTCATGAAATATTCAGGTTAATCAGCACTTTCAACCTGACCGCCGGGCTTGTCGATCCCCCGGGAGCGCCGATACCAACGGGAAAGCCGGTGGGGGGAGACGCCCAAAAGGTAGCCCATGACAATGGCCTGGTTGATCAGGGTGGTGCGCAACACACCCATGCGTCGCCATCGGCGAGGAGAGGTCTGGATGCGCTCCGAGACCGTTACGATGGTCCCAAGGCGCCTGAGGTCCCGGATGAAAGCAAAATCCTCCATGATGGGAAGGTCGGAGAACCCTCCGCATAGGTGAAAGCGTTCCGCCCTGAGAAAAAGCCCCTGGTCCCCATAAGGCAGCCCGAGATAGCGGGAGCGGAGATTGGCCCAGTATTCCACCAGACGAATTTTTTTCGCATCGGCATCGATCCCCAGGGAAAAAGCCCCCGCCGCCACCCTGGCATCGCCAAGCACCCGCCGGACAACTTCATCGAAACGGACCGGCAGCCGGCTGTCAGCATGCAGGAACAGATAGTACGCCCCCCGGGCCAGGGACGCGCCCTGGTTCATCTGGCGCGCCCGTCCGGCAGGACCCCGGCAAATGCGCACCCCGCGAGCCACGGCCTGCGCCGCCGTGTCGTCCTTGCTGCCGCCGTCCGCGACGATGACGTCCAGCCCTTCCCCCTGGGACACATCATCGAGAAGGTCACCGATATGGGCGGCCTCGTTCAGCGTCGGAATGATCACGGACAGTTCGGGATGTCGACGAGATGAATTCATTGTGTAGAAAAAATTTCATGCAATATTCGGGTTAAAGCGCTCCCAGACCGGCAGGTCTTCCGGGCGGTCCACGTCGTCGAGAGTCTCCAGGAGAATGTAGGGACACCCCAGCCGGCGGAGACGGCGGCAGGTATCCGCCAGAACGGCACTGGAACCCCAGGGCATTCCGGCAAACAACGCCGGCAGATCCGCTTGTTTCATGTCACGCGACAGGCCGATAAGATAATAGCCGCCATCCGAAGCCGGGCCCAGCACCACCGGAGCACCCGCAAGCGCCTCAAAAGCACGCTGCACGAGCGCCGTCGAAATCCCCGGAATATCCGACCCGATCAAAACCATAGCATCGTATCCTTGCGCCATGGCGTCCCGCAGCGCCCTTGCCATGCGGGCGCCGATATCCCCCGCGCCCTGCCGGACGTATGCCAGGTCCTCTCCCAGCCAGGTGCGCATGCCCGCTGCATTCCCGCCATCGTACCGCACCTCCAGGTCAGCACCGCGTACATCCCGGAGCGGTCGGGCCTGAGCCAGGACGTGTTCGGTCATCCGGCGCTGGAGATCCGCCGCGCCCCGGGAGCCAAGCCGGGGAATGAGGCGGGTTTTGGTGGTGCCCGGCTCAGGGAAGCGGGTAAAGACAATCAAGCATTCACGATAGTGCATGGCAAAAGCTTTTTTTCGTGGCGGCCGTCAATTCCGGCCGAGAAAGGGCTCGAAAAGGGAACGGATGAAATCGATCTGCATGTAGCGTTGCAGGGTCGCCCAGGTGCTGGCGTTGCGCATCCCGGCAAATTCCGTCTGATAGGCCACCCACCCCATGGCGGACCAGGCGATCCCCCGCAGGTAGACAAACGGATCCCGCAGGCGAACCCTTTCCGCCAGGGTGTTCCGCAGATGGGGATCGCGAATGTGATGCGCATAGGCCTCCAGGAAACGCCCCTTTTCCGAGGGCGTCATGCGGTAAGATGTCTTCCACAACGTGGTCAGCGGCGAACAGAAATGGCTGATATCCTGGGAGGGGTCTCCCCAGCGGGGCATCTCCCAGTCCACGAGATGGATCGATTCGCGGTCCGGATTGACGATGAAATTGCCGGAATTGACCTCGGTATTGACGATGCAGGGCCAGGGGTCTTCCTGATAAAAACGCTCCCCGGCGCGCGCTTCCGCGGCCCATGCCAGCACCTCCTGCAGGAAGGTCCGGATGGCGGGATCGGCCAGGGGGGAGCCGAAATAGGTTTCCAATAGCTGCGCGCACTCCTGATAAATGAGGCCCAGGGGGGCTTCCTCGCGGATCAGGTGATGATCGGTGGCAACCGGCACCTGATGAACGGTGGCCAGCAGCCGGGCAGCGGCCTCCCGGTCGGTGGTGTAGTCCAGGGCCCGCCCGGGCAGGTAGGCCATGATGCCGATCCCCCGGTCAAAAAAAGTGCGGGAGTCATCCACATAGTAGGGAACCGGCGTCACGCCGCTGTCGGCAAGCAGCGCGAGGGTGGCGAATTCGTATTGAATTTGATCGTCGCGATCGATCTGGGTGCCCATGTTCACCCGGAAGACGACCTTCCGATCACCGGCGGAGACAAGGTAGTTGAGATTGTATTCCCCGCGCGCCAGGGGAGCGACCTGAAACGGGCGCCCGGCCATGACCGGCACGCCGGACCAGTCGTGCCGGGCAAGGTAATCCTCGACCCGCACCTGCATGGATGTCATGGGATCATTCACGTAGAGCCTCTTAATCCCCGGGAAAAAGTCGGATTTTTTCCGGGGGCACCGTAATCTCCACCTCCTGGCCGGGCCGGAAGGCGTCCTCGGGCGTCAGCACCATCACCTCGTTGGCGCCGCAGGCCACCACGACCCGGGTGCTGCTGCCCTCAAAACGGGTCTTGACAACCCGGCCGCGCAACCCCCGGGATTGGCCCGTCGCCCGGGGTGCAATGCGGATATCTTCCGGACGGATGGTGGCGGTGCGCACATGCCCGTTGCCATTTTGCGGCCCGACGGGAAATACTCCCAGGTCAGAGTGCAGCTTGCCGTCCCGGACATGCCCCTGGAAAAAATTCCGGCCGCCGAAAAACCGGGCCACCTCCGGGTCTGCCGGCTGATAAAACAACTCCCGCGGTGCACCCACCTGCCGCAGACGTCCCTCCAGCAAAAGGGCCACCCGATGGGAGATCATCAAAGCCTCGGACTGGTCATGGGTGACAAACAACATGGTCATCCGGGTTTCGGATTGAATGGTCTGAATAAGTTCCCGCATCCGCTGACGCAGATTGGCATCCAGGTTGCTGAGGGGTTCGTCCAGCAGCAGCACGGAAGGCTTGAGCACCAGGGCCCGCGCCAGGGCCACCCGTTGCTGCTGGCCGCCGGACAGCTCGTGCACCTTGCGATGTTCCAGGCCCTCGAGCTGGGTCAGGGCCAGGATAGCGCCGATATGCCGCCGGGCCTCCCGACCGGGCTGCCCCTGCATACGAAGCCCGAATCCGATGTTTTGGGCCACATTCATAAATGGGAATAACAGCGGCTTCTGGAACACCATCACGGCATCCCGCTTTTCAGGCGGCACGTCCCGCACCGATTGCCCGTCGATCAGAATATCGCCGGCGGCAGGCGCCAGCAATCCGGCAATGGCCTTGAGAATGGTGGTCTTGCCCGCCCCGCTGGGCCCCAGCAGGGACATCATCTCCCCATTGCGCACCGCCAGGTTGAAGTCCCGGATGATCATGCGGGCGCCGTAATCGATCCTCAAATTTTTAAGGTCTAATTCCCCCATCAACGAACTCCGGCAAGACTGCGGTTGCCCAGGTGCCTGGCACTGAATAGCAAAGCAATAAACGCCGGGGCAACAAAAACCAGGCTGACGGCCGCGGCCACCGGCCGATCCCCGCTGCCCATCAGGGCGAACAGCAGGACGGGCAGCGTGGTCACCCGACCGCCCCCGATGATCAGCGTGCTCAAATACTGGCTCCACGAAAGCAGAAACGCAAAAAGGGCGGCCACGCTGATGCCCGGCAGGATCATGGGCAGCATGACGCGCGCCATGACGACCGCGCGGGAAGCCCCCAGGGAACGGGCCTGGTCTTCGAAATCAGGATTGTAATTGGCGAAAACACCCCACAACACAAAAATGGCATAGGGCAGACAAAAGGTCAGGTGTACCCCGATCACGCCCGCATAGGTTTCGGCCAACCCCAGCCGGATAAACCACAGGTGCAATCCCATGGCCACGCACAGGGGGGGCACGATAATCGGCAGCGTCAGGAGGACGGAAACCAGATCCTTTCCCTTGAAATCGTACTGCCCCAGGGCGCGGCCGGCCGGCACGGCAATCACCACGGCGATGGCCGCTGTCACGGCCGCCACCACCACACTGTGGCCAATGGCCGTCATGACCTGAAAGCCGGCCGTGGACGTAATATAACGCCAGGCGCGCAGGCCCCAGGCCTGGGGCCATAGGGCCGGATAAAACCAGCGCTCCGCAAAGGACCACAACACAAGCGATAGAAACGGCAGCCCCACGGTGGCCCCCACAATCGATCCGAAGAACCGGCGGGAAGACTTTTTCATGCGATCAGGCCCCGTTTGCGTGCCGCTTTGGTCAGAACCTGGGCCAGTATAACGGCCGCCATAACCACCAAAGCGATCACGATCCCGGTGGCAATGCCTTCCGGACGCGCCATGAGATCGATGTCGCTGTAGTGTTTATAGGCCCACACCGGCAGGGTCATGGGGTAGGTCTGCCCCAGCAGAAAGGGCACTTCGAAAGCTCCGAAGGTATAGGCGAAAACAATGAGGCTGGCCGCCCCCAGGGCCGGAAAAATGATGGGCAGGGTGATATAGCGAAACCGCTGCCAGGCATCGGCCTTGAGGGTGCGCCCCACATCCAATAGGTCCCGGCCGGTGTGTCGCAGAACGGCGAGGAGCATCAGGGTGATAAAGGGAATTTCCTTCCAGACATAGGTCAGGATAATGCCTATGCCCCAGGCGTCGTTGATCAGCAGCGGAAAATCCGCAGGCGATGCGATCCAACCGGCCCCCGTGGCGGCACGCGAAAGGAGCCCGGCCGGGGCCAGCATGAACATCACCGCGATGGCAATGACCAGGTGCGGCACGGTCAAAGGCATCTGGAAAATGAAGTGAATCACACGGGAGCGTTTCGATAAAGACGCCAGCCCGAGGGCGGCCGGGATGCTGATACCGGCCGCGATGACGGTTGATGCCCCGGCGATATAGAGGGTGAGCAGAAAACTGTGCAGGAAATCCGGGTCGGACAATACACGCGCGAAATGCGCCAGGGACCATTCTCCCAATCCGGCGCCGGGAAGATAACCCAGGGCCTGCACGATGCCCAGCGCGAAGCCCCCCCCGAACAGGATCAATACCACTGCCAGGGCCGGCAAGAGTGCCAGGGACAGCGCGACGCCCCCCGGACCTTTGCGGGTGCGGGCGTCGGCGCCGGTCGTGAGCGGTGATGTCATCAGCGGCCTTTCAGCACGTGCTGCTGCCACCCTTTCTCCAGCTTGATGAGAATCTTCGAGGGCGGTTCGGGAAGTTGATGGGATTGCAGTTCGGCATCGCTCAAGGTTGCCGGGCCACGGGGCTGGGCTTCAAACCGTTCCCGCCACTCGGCCGGCAGGCGCGCCGGATCGATGGCCGGAAAATCCCCCCAGACATCCGGATCGGCTTTTTTGAGCTGGGCCTCGGGCGAGAGCAGAAAATTGGCCACCACCATCGCACCGGCCGTATCGGCGGCATTGAACGGAATCGCCACAAAGTGGGTGTTGGCAATGGTGCCTTCATCGAACACGTAGGTCCGGACCGTATCGGGGAAAAGCCCGTCGATGATATTGCGGGAGGCTTCGGCCTGGTGATAGGAAAAGGAGAAATCCACCTCCCCGTCGGCAAACAGCGTGTTCAGCCGCACCGGGGACTCCGGGTACGTTTTGCCCTGGCGCCAGAGGTAAGGCGCCAAGTCACCCAGAACCCGATAGGTCTCGGAAGCCGCCTGGTCCAATGCGGCGGGCTGGAAAGGCCCCTGCCAGCGGGCGACATCGCCCGCCACATGGTAAAAAATGTGGCGCACGAACACCGATCCGGTAAAATCCGGCGGGGCCGGATAGGCAAAACGCCCCGGATGGGCTTTGATCCAGGTCAGCAGATCCCCCACCGTTCGAGGGGGCTGGGCGACCCGTGCCGTATCGTAGATCATGACCACCTGGGCGGCGCCCCAAGGGGATTCCAGCCCATCCACCGGCTCGCCGAAATCATTGTAAACCGAAGGCTTCTCCCAGTTCACGTACTGCTGGTTGGGCAGGCGGTCGGCAAACGGGCCGTAGAGCAGGCCGTTGCGTTTGCAGGTCCGGAAGTTCTCCCCGTTGATCCACATGAGATCCACATGGCCGCCGCTGGCTTTGCCGGCCTGTTTTTCGATCACCATTTTGCCAACCACCTCGGCGATGTCCTTGACCGGCCCCTGGCGCAGGGTGATGTCATATTTCGCCTTCACCTGTGGGGCTACGTAGCCGTTGACATAGGCATTGGCGGAGGGCATTCCACCGTACATGAACCAGTCCACGGTCTGGCCGCGGGCTTCCGCGACGACCGCGTCCCAACTATTGGCAACCGGTGTCTGGGTGGCAGCATGGGACGGCGCCGCAAGGGCAAAGGCAGCCAGCATCAACAGAACAGCAACGGAAATTGAATTTCTTTTCATCGAGGCGCTCCCTTTGGGCAATGAGCAATGAAGCATTCGGGGCTATGAGAAACCAAACCGTTGGGAAAACCGGTTGTTCGTGCGGGGAGTGGCACGAGTGTTAACGTGAGGCCCACGCATTTGTCAAGTTGGCGAACGCTCAGGCTTCACCGCGAAAGCGTTTGATCAGCTTCGGGATAAAAAAGGAAAAGACAAACAGGGCAATGGAAAAAAAGACTTTGAAGGACAGCAGCTGCCCCCAGTCGCCGGAAACCCAGACGTCCTTCAGCGTTCCGATGAAAAACGTAAAGATAAAGGTGCCCACGAGGATCCCCAGACCGGTGCCGAAGAGATAGTCCCGAAAGTTGACGCTGGTCAGCCCCATCCCGAAGTTCATCGGGGTAAAGGGGAAATAGACCAGACGCAGGTAAAGGACCGTGGCAAAACCGTTGCGGCGGATCGCGTCGTCATATCTTCTGAGCTTGTCCCCGATGAGGGCGGCGGCAAAGTCACGCCCCAGGGTCCGCCCGATGAAAAATGCCAGGCTGGCCCCCAGCATGGCCCCCACCCAGACGTATACAAAGCCCCAGTAGGCCCCGAAGATGGCCGCCCCCAACCCTGTGAGCAGGGTTCCCGGCACGAACAGGCACACCCCGGCGGTATAGACGAGTATGAAAACCACCGGCGCCCACAGGCCGGACTGATTCAAAAACTGCTGCAGCGCTTCGGCCGTAAGGTAATCTTTCACCGGAGAATAGCGGACCAGACCGACGGCCGCGACAATGAACAGCAGGAAGGCCCCCGCCTTCAGAATGGCGTTGCGCCGATTGCGGGCATGCGGTCGGGTGTTCTCTTCCATGGCTTTCTTCTCCTCGGCATTCTCGAATACGGACACCACTCTACGGCAGGCCAGACGATGCGGCGCATCCATACAGGCATCGTGGTGATGGGTCATCACGATCCCTCCATTTCACAATCCTGGCGGCACTTCTCCTGGGGGTGGCCGCAGGCCCGGCCCTTGAGGTTGAAGAACAATTTGAGCCCTTTCCGGATCCGCTCGGAAAAAATTTTCGGGGCCAGATAGTTCCCCGACACCCGCTTGTTGATCTCCCCCAGGGTCGGATAGGGATGCACCGACGACGCCAGGGTGGACAGTTTGGTCTTCCCGTTCAAAACCGCCACCCATTCACTCATCAGATCGCCGGCGTGGGGCCCCAGGATCTGGACGCCGATGGGTTTTTCCTTCCCGTTGAGCAGCATTTTGACCCGCCCGGTGCGCTTCCCCTCGGCCAGGCTGCGGTCATTGTCCTTGAAGGCTTCGGTCCAGACTGTGTAGTCGAGGCCCTGGGCCTGGGCGGCCTTCTCGTTCATGCCGATGCTGGCCAGTTCCGGATCCGTATAGGTGCACCAGGGCAAATAGGTGTAGTCGGCTTTACGGGGCAGGCGAAAAATGGCGTTGGCGATAACGATGCCGCCCTCGTAGCCGGCCGCGTGGGTGAACTGGTAGCCACCGTTGATGTCGCCGGCGGCATAGATATGCTTGCGGGAGGTCCGCAGGCGGTTGTCCACCACGATGCCCCCGCGGTTGAAATCCACCCCGATCGTTTCCAGACCGAGCCCGTTGACGTTGGGGGTGCGGCCGATGGCCACCAAAATCGCCTCGGACTGCAGTTCCTGTTCAGCCCCTTCGGAAGGTTGGATAGCCACTACCTTGCGTGCCCCTTCCTCACGGACACGCACCACCGTGGCATCGAGATGAAACCGGACACCCTCGCTCTGGAGAACGGCCATCACCGCATCGGCCATGTCCTTGTCTTCCTTGCCGAGGATCTGGTGGCTCATGTCCACCACCGTCACCCGGGTACCGAGCCGGCTGAAGGCCTGAGCCATCTCGATACCGATGGGCCCGCCCCCCAGGATGGTCATGGAGGCCGGCAGGGTGTCCATGTAAAAAATCTCCCGGTTGGTGAGATGCGGCGTTTCCCGCAGGCCTTCGATGGGCGGCACAATGGGTGAGGACCCGGTGGCAATCACCCAGTTTTTTGCCGTAAACGTGCGGCCCTCGAGCGCCACGGCATGGCCATCCTTGAAACGGGCGTCCCCGAATTCCACCCGGGCCCCCAGGCCGCAGAACCGCTCCACGGAGTCGTGTTTCTGAATGGTCGCCACCACAGAGCGAATCCGGTCGGCCACCTTGCGGAAATCCACCGGCGGCACATCCATAGCGGGCAGGCCATAGGCTTCCGCGTTTTGGATGGCATGATACACCTGGGCCGACTTGATCAGGGTCTTACTGGGAACGCATCCATAGTGCAGGCAATCCCCTCCCAGGGCGGGCTCCCGTTCGATCAAAAGGGTTTTAGCGCCCAATTGGGCGGCGCCGGACGCCACGGTCAATCCGGCCGCCCCCCCTCCGATAATGCCAATGTCGTAGTCATATTGTGCCATGCACACCCCCCTGTCTTGCCCATCGAAAACGGCATCTTTCGGTCCCTGGCGGCGTTCTCGCTCGTTTTCAATCGGCGAAATAGCCTGCTATTCCTCCGGTTGACACCCACCGTTCAGAATAGACTAAACGGGAAGTCCCGTCTAACGGGATAATATCCCGTCAAGCGGGAAAGCTAGCTTGGGCCCCTGGGGTCAGACGCCGTTGAGGGACCAGTCGTAATCCAGGTATTTCACGCGCAAATCCTTCGCGCGTCGCTCCAATTCCTTGCGCAGCCCGTTTTCGGCATATTGTTGAAAAAATTCGATGGGGTCGTCATTGAAATCTTCGGCAAACCACTTGAAGATCCGGCTGACATACAGGGTATTGCCGTCCAGTCGATAGCGGGCCGGGTCGTTGATGAAGGCCCGGGTGGCCTGATCGAGCTGACGATCCAGGGTTTGTCCGCTGAACGGCTCGCGCCACAGCGGAGGACACCCTTTCGAGGCGCAGTTGACGGCAAAATGAACCCGCGGGTCGCCGAACTGGGCTCGCAGGATATCGTGTTCGATTTCATCCAGGGTCAGAAGGCGGCCATCGATCCGGGCGATTTTTTGCTTCCATGGGCTTCGCCACAAGCTGCCGGCATCCTTGATGGACCGGATACCGGGATAATGCTCCAGAATCAACTTAAGGGTCCAGGCATTGTAGGCGTTGGCGAAAAAGGCAAAGCGCTCCTTGTCGTTCAGCGTATCCGGCTGAATGCCGGCCAGGTACTCAAGATAGCGGTCGAGCCGCGCTTCCTCTTTCTTGAAGCCGCGATAATCGACGACACCGTCGTCCACAAACTTCTGTAAAAGGTCCGCAAACATGTGGTGATCAACAGCCGCTCCAACGGCGTGAAGGGGTGGCGGACCGTGAAACCAACCGCTCCCCGTAATACAGATGGTCAGCATCAGAAATCGGCTTAGCAGTTTCATCAGGTTGCGCTCCTGTCCTGCGGCAATCGCCAAGGGTCTCCTCCCCATGTTATGGGCATTTTCACAATCAATGGATCAAAATGTCTACCAAGCCACGGATTGTCAATTGGTCGCCAGAAAAGCTGAAAATTGACACGGCCGACGGTCGATTGATTTTTGAGACGGTTTCACCTATGGTGATGGAACGCTTATAATCTGCTGCTAGGAATCGGCATGAAAAAATTACTGACTCAGCACCCCTACGCCATCACCAGCGCCATTTTTCTCATTCTGCTGATTTTCGGCTTTCTTCAACTGAACTGGCGCAAAGACGACTACATGTTCATGCTGCTGTTGTACTTTATCGTCACCCTCGGTATCCGCCTGGACGATATCGCCCGGCAGCTCGGTTCCGGCCGACAAGCACCAACGGACAGCGATGAAGACGTCCTGTCGGCCTTGCAACAAATTCAAATGACATTGGGCGAAACCAACCATCGCTTGCAGCATATTCAAAACCATCTGGATCAAGACCCGGACAACTGAACCGACACTATCGAAGCCGGACGCCACCTCGAACGCCAGTGAAATTCACACAATTTGCCCCGATGGCCGTATTTCCCGATCCCCTAAAGTTTGGAGAACCGGAAGGAGCCACCGCCGATGCAGATCGAAATCATCACCGCCCTGCTGGATAAGGAAGACCTGCCCGGAACGCCCGAGGAACTGGCCGTTCTCGGCACGCGCATCGAAGAGCTGATGCGGATGAATGGCAAACAATGGATCATCGACCACCGGCAGCAACTTATCCGGGAGTGGGAATTCATCGTTCAACGGGCTGTTATCCGGCGCGACGGAGAGCAGGGCAAACCGGCCGACAGCAGCGTTGAAGGGACTTGACAGATTACAAAAATTACTTAGTATTTCATGAATTACCAGCGTGTTAGCCAAATGTAAAGTTTGACTGTAAACCACTATTACATCTAAAAGAACGCCATCTATCCCAACCATGACGCCCAATGCCATCATCTGCAACCGTCCATTGGCCTATCGTCTGCGTTCCAACCCCATCCGATATCCCTGATTGCCATGATTGCATGTCTTTCACCGGCCGGTCATTAACGAAACCCGGTGATGACCCTGCCCAAAAGATCATTTCGCTGTCCGGGCAGCAGCCTTGGAATCATTTTAACCTGCTGTAATATTGCGGAAATCGGTTGGGATTTGCAGCCGGACACGATCCATGATACAGCAAGCCCGCTCACATGGCCGGCTTTTGCGATCCAGCGGTGAAAATATTGATTTTTGCAACCGGCCATGTGCGGACGAATGCAACCGACCATGATGGGAAAGCGGACGGAAAAAGCATCACCGAATTCCGGGCGGTTCCCATGCCATTATTAAGTTAAGGAGAGAACGCATGATTCAAGTCGAAGGGTTGACCAAATACTATGACGATCTCTGCGCCGTGGATCGTATCGACCTCGACATCCAAAAGGGTGAAATCATCGGGCTCCTGGGCCCCAATGGCGCCGGTAAAACCACGACCTTGCGCATGTTGACCGGCTATTTCCAACCCACGGCCGGCCAGGTCAGGATCAAGGACCTGGACGTCCGGGATGATATGGTGGCCATCAAGCAGCTGATCGGCTATCTGCCCGAATCCGCCCCCCTGTATCCCGGTATGCTGGTTTATGACTACCTGGACTATGTGGCCAACATCCGCAACCTGACCGGTGATGCCAAAACCGGGCGCATCGAGCGTCTGGTGACCCTCTGCGGGCTGCAGGGCATCATGCACAAAACCATCGGCGAATTGTCCAAGGGGCTGAAACAACGGGTGGGACTGGCCCATGCCATGATGAGCGATCCCGAAATTCTCATTCTGGATGAACCCACCTCGGGTCTGGACCCCAACCAGATCGTCGAAATCCGGGACATCATCCGGGAGATCGGCCGGGAAAAAACCGTCATCCTGTCCACGCACATCCTGAGCGAGGCCGAAGCCACCTGCGACCGTATCGTCATCATCCACAAGGGCCGCATCGTGGCGGACGACCGCACCGAGAACCTGAAACACTCCGGCGGCCAGTCACAACGAATTCATTTGGGCTTGCAAAACGCCGATCCCGAAACCGCCCGCGCGACCCTGACCGGCATCGACGGCATCACGGCGGTCGACATCCGGCCCGCCAACGGCAATGCCACCGTGAACCTGGCCCTGACCTTCCGGGGCAGCCAGGATCCGCGGCCCGATGTCTATGCCGCCGTCAAGGCCACGGACTGGATCATGGTGGAATTCGTCCAGCAAACCAAGAACCTGGAAACCATTTTCAGAGAACTGACCAAGGAGAACTGACATGCACCAGGTGTCCCATATCATGGGCAAAGAGCTGAAAGACTTTTTCATCTCGCCCATCGCCTATATCGTTATCGCGGTCTTTCTGCTGGTGACGGGCTGGTTGTTCTTCTCGACCTTCTTCGTCTTCAACCAGGCCGATATGCGCAATTTCTTCAACCTGCTCCCCATGACGTTCGCCTTTGTCGTGCCGGCGATCACCATGCGGCTCTTTGCCGAGGAGTTGAACACGGGGTCCTATGAAACCCTCCTGACCCTGCCGGTCACCTTTCGGGATATCATTGTCGGTAAATTCCTGGCCGGCGTGGTTTTCGTAGCGGCCATTCTCGTGCCGACCCTGGCCTACCCGGTGTTCATCGCCCTGATGGGGGAACTGGACTGGGGGCCGGTCATCGGCGGTTATGCAGGTGCCGTCATGATGGGGGCGGCCTTTACCGCCATCGGCCTGTTCGCCTCGGCCCTGACCCGCAACCAGATCATCGCCTTCATCACGGGGGCCGTGATTTGTTTTGGCCTGACCACGATGGACCGTATGCTGTTCTTCTTCCCTTCCCCCGTGCTCAACGTTGTCAACTACCTCGGGGCCAGCTCCCATTTCCAGAATGTCGCCAAGGGGATTATCGACTCGCGGGACATTCTCTACTTTCTGAGCCTGGTCTTTTTAGGATTGTACGCAGCACACCTTGCAATGCAGGAAAAGAAATAAGGAGTCGGGCATGGCAACGCGCACCTATGAAAAATATATCAAATTCGCCATTTACCTCGTGGTGCTGGTTCTGCTGAATATTGCAGGACTGACCCTGTTTTTCCGGTGGGACCTGACCGCCAACCGCATCTATTCCCTTTCCGAAACCAGCCAGCGGGTGGTGGCCACCCTGAAGGAACCCCTGACCATCAAGGTGTTCTTCACCAAGAACCTCCCGGCCCCGCACAACAACACCGAACGCTACCTGCATGACCTGCTGGAAGAATACGCCCTGCACGCCAACCGCAATTTCAATTATCGCTTCTACGATGTAAGCCCCCAGGAAGGCGATGTCGGTCTGCAAGCCAGTGAAAACCAGCAGCAGGCCACCGACTACGGCATCAACCCGGTTCAGATCCAGGCCATCGAGGAAGACGAAGTCAAATTCAAGCGGGCCTATATGGGCCTGGCGCTGATCCATGGCGATGTGGTCGAAAAAATCCCCACCATCACGTCCATCGACGGGCTGGAATACAAACTGACCACCGCGATTCAGAAACTGAACAACAAGACCAGCGCATTCCTCAATCTGAAGGAAAAAATCCAGGTCACGCTCTTCCTGTCCTCGTCCCTTAAAGGTGTTGCCCCCTATATGGGGCTGGATGAACTACCCACTTTTGCCCAAGGACTCGAGGCCATTGTCGCACGGCTCAACACCAAAACCTACGACAAGCTGGCTTACCGGCATGTCGACCCGTCCAAAGATCCCGACGGTGAAACGCTGGCCGGCCAATACAGCATCATGAAACTCAACTGGCCGGCCATTCCGGAAGCCAACATCGCTGAAGGCAAAGGGGTTATCGGACTGGTCATGCGCTATGGCGAAAAAACCGTCACCATGCCGCTGATCAACGTACTGCGAATCCCGATCATCGGCACCCAGTACCAGATGGTGAGCATCGACGAAATGGAGAACCTGCTCAACGACAATCTGGAAGCCCTGGTGGATATCAACGAAAACCTGGGCTACCTGGTCAGCAACGGCACCCTGGCACTGGATCAGGCGCCGGGTCAACGCAATGCCGCGACCCTGCGCAGCTTCTCAACCCTGGTGGCCGACAGCTACTCCCTCAAACGCATCGACCTGAAAGAAGGCTTCACTCAAGAGGGCCTGCAAAGCCTGGTGATTGCGCGCCCCACGGAACCTTTTTCAGACTATGAGCTTTACCAGATCGATCAGGCCCTCATGCATGGCACCAACCTCGCCCTGCTCCTGGATGCTTTCGTGGAACGGGCACCCAGTCCCCAACGCGCCATGCTGCCGCCCGGCCCCACTTTCCAACCCATCGATACCGGTCTGGAGAAACTGCTGGCCACCTACGGCGTCAAGATCACGCCGTCGATGGTGCTGGACGAAAACTGCTACAAGCAGCGGCTCCCCCAGGAAATGGGCGGCGGGGAGCGCCCCATTTACTTCGCCCCCCTGATCAAAAGCGCCCATATCAACCAGGATCTGCCGTTCATGAAAGACATCCGGGGATTGATCGCCCTGAAAATGTCTCCCGTGGAAATCGACCCGGAACGCATCGACCAAAACGGCCTGAAGGCCATACGCCTGTTTTCGTCTTCGGAGCAGTCATGGGAAATGAAAGACCGCATTACCCTGGATCCCATGATGATCGGATCCCCGCCGCCGGCCGAAGATCTGACCGCCTACCCGCTGGCGTATGTCATCGAGGGTGAATTCCCCAGCCACTTCGCCGGCCAACCGATTCCGGAAAAACCGGCGGACCCCGCGCCAGCAGCCGAAGGGGTTGAGGAAACCGATATCGATGCCGCCAAGCCGGCGTCCAAGGATCTCTCCGGTTTCGCCAGCTCGTCCAATCGCCGGGACAAAGGCGTTCCGGCCAAAATCCTGCTGGTGGGCTCGGCGGAACTCATCCAGGACAGTGTGCTGGAAGCCGACGGCCGCACCCCCAACTCCATGTTCATGATGAATGTCATTGACTATCTCAACAATCGTGTCGACGTGGCCGTGATGCGCAGCAAAGAGCAGCGCTTCAACCCGCTTGAGGATCCCTCGCCCGCCACCCGGACCATGACCAAGGCCTTCAACATGATTGGCCTGCCGATCCTGGTGGTACTGTTCGGACTGGGGGTGTGGCTGCGTCGCCTCGCCCGCAAAAAGCGGATTCAGGCCATGTTCCAGGAATCATAGAAGGAGCGAAACTCCCCATGAAGGTAAAAATCGAATACGCGATTCTGCTGATTGTCATTGTTGCCCTGGGTCTCTATCTGTTTCTCCGGGATACCGACCGGGCCACCTATACCCTGCCCGACCTTCCGGCCGTGAAAACCGAAGACCTGACCAAACTCGAAATCCAGAAGGGTGATCAGCGTGCCGTGCTGACCCGAGAGGGCGATGGCTGGCAGGTGTCCCCGGGGGACTACCCGGCCGACGTCGGTCGGATAACCCCCATGCTCGATGCCCTGGCCGAACTGCACGTCACCGCCCTGGTGTCGGAAAGTCGCAACTATGCCCGCTACGAACTTGATGAAAACCAGCAAATCCGGGTATCGGCCTACAAGGGCGACAGCGCCGTGCGCACCTTTCTGATCGGCAAGGCCGCCGACACCTGGCGCCACACCCACATCAGGCTGGCCGACGATCCCAATGTCTACCATGCCCGGGGTAACTTCCGGCAGGATTTTGATCAATCGGTGGAAAGCCTGAGGGACAAAACCGTACTGGCGTTCAAAAACGAAGATGTGACGGAATTCCTCATCGAAACGGGCGACCGGAAGATCGTGCTCCGCAAAGGCAGCCCAACCCCGCCAGCGAAGGACGATGCGGCCCCGGCAGAAGCCGGATCGGAAAAAGCCGAAGACGTTCAATGGACAACAGCCGATGGCCAGACCGTGGCCAAAGAAACGGTGGAACGGCTCCTCTCCGACCTGTCTGGTCTGAAGTGTCGTGCCTATCTGACCGATCGCGCCAAAGCCGACTTTAAGGATCCGACCTACCTTATTCGCATCGACAGCGGCGAAACCGCCCTTTTGGAAGTTTTCGCGCCGGAGGATGACACCGCCACCGAGATGCCGGCCCGCTCTTCACTGCGCAATGATCCCTTCACCCTGGCCGACTTCGACGTCGATCCGGTCAAAGAATTCCTTTCCGCCCTGGATGGCAGTGAAGACAAGACAACGCCTTGATGCGTTGGCACCCGCCGGTCCAATCGCCGGCGGGTGCCGCCTGTCAGCCTTAAAATTCCAGCCTGCCGATTGACAAAAGCTGAAGGACAACCCTACGATAACGCCATCGTTTCCTTACCGTTCCGCTACGGTGCCGCCCATGAGCATTACCCCGTCATCCCGCAGCGACCGCCATCTGGTCATATTCAAGGTGGCCCCTTACACTTTTTGCGCCCCCACCGGAGAAGTGGAGCGGTTTATCATGGTGCCGCCCATAAGCCGGCTGCCCCAAGCCCCCCCCGCCATCATCGGTGTCATCAACCACCGGGGGCAGATTTATCGAGTGGTTTCCCTGCGCCGCAAGCTCGGGCTCGAAACCGGCCCGCCCAAGACCGAGGGCCAGTTGATTCTGACCCGCCTGCCCGCCGGCCCGACCGCTTTTCTGGTGGACGAAGTGATGGATGTTGTGCCGGCCGCCCGCCTCGTGCCGCACCCCCTGAGCCCGCACAGCACCGTGGATCTTTTTGATGCCTTTATGCTGCGGGACGATCAGGTTCTGTTGCACACACGCTTTGACCGCATCGAACAGGCCCAAGATACGCCTTTCCCCAGCCCGGATTTGAAAACACTGGAACGTCTGGCAGTCGAGGTGGAAGAACCAGATCAGCACAGTGGCGCTGAAGACGACACGAATCCCCAAAAAGGTTCCGTGGTTCCCCCCCTCCCTGAGGAAGGGGACGGCCGCAAGATCACCCCACCAGAAAACACCGCATCCGAGGGACCGGCACCTGTCTTGCCGGAAAAAGCCCCTCCGCCCCGTTCAGCTGCTGCCGGTCCACCGGCATCCCTCGAACCCCAGGCCCGGCCACTGCGACCCCGGACCAGGGGAGCGAAGCCTGCCCTCCCCGTGCGGTTCCAAACGCCCTCCCGGCGCGCCCGACGTTATGCCTTGGCCTTGACCGCCATGTTGGTGCTGTTACTCGTGGTGGTCTTCAGCTCGGCTTGGCTGATCAAAGGGCGCCTGCGCGACCTCGACCGGGATTTGGGCGACGCGGCCCCCTTACCCCCGGCCCCCATCGTGAAACCAAAACCGCCGGAACCCGCGGTGACGACGGTCACCTCCTTGCCGGCCCCCAAAAAGACCGAAAACGACGACACGCTCGCCTCGGATTCGAACGGCCTTTCGGCACCGCCCCCCCAAAAAGTACCTTCCTCTTCGCAGCCGGACGAACCTTCTGATATCCAAACAGAGCCCCACCCTCGCCAGCCGCTGGCCGCAAAAAAACCGCCGGACCCCACCCCGGAGGCGACCATGTCTTCACCCCGGGAAGTCCTGCGGCTGGAAACGGAAACATTCACCTTGATGGTCGAACGCCCGTCCACCAAGCCAACGAAAACCAGCCCCCAGGCCCCACAACCGTATCCGACGACGCATTCCGAAATCACCCATGTGGTCGTGGCCGGCGACACCCTCTGGGATATTGCCGCGCACTACCTCGGCGACCCTTTCCAATATCCGGAACTGGCGCGTCTCAGCCGCATTCATGACCCGGACCTGATCTATCCCGGGGACGTCATCCGTATCATCAAAAAGTCATCCCGCTGACACTCAGGGTGAAGCGGGACACGGACGGTTGAAGCCTGTCACACCGTTTTCAGCAAAGGCGTGATTGATTCTTTTCCTTCTCCGGGAAAAAAAGAGAGAAAGAAATTAGTCGCACCTTAGCGGTACAACCTCTCTGGGGCTTCCTCCCGAGGTGAAATATTACGATTGGAATTAGGGTGGATTGCTCGCAGAATCAGGAAAATTCAACCGGCATTTGTCGGAGGGGTTTCCAATGCTTCAAGCGCCATGGCTTCCGGCAGACGCCGGGAACGCTTGCGCCATCGACGGCGGCGTTCTTTGCGAATCCTGCGCTCCGGGATATGCAGGGCGTAGGTAAATTGGCGACGATCGATACCCGATCGCCGTTCCGTTTCGTTGTCGTGGGTTTCCGTGGGCATGATGATCCCTGTTTAATCGTTACGCAACGCTTTCCGCCCCAGGCCGGCCAGGCCCAGCAGGCCGCATCCCAGCATGATGAGCATTGGCGACTCAATGCTCAACCATGCCGGGTGGCTTGACGAAAGCATCCTCCAGGCGGGATCAGCTGCCATGGCGACCCCCATTGCCCGAGGCAATATCATGAGCAATAAGGCCGGTAAAACCACAGCAAAGCGCATTGCGGATCTCCTTTCCAACACCAACGTTCTGAAAGTAAAGCAAAAGCAGTGCCATCCACACCACTGACAACATGCCTTCCGCCCCAACACACCATTATTTTTTTAGATAATTTTTTTCCGCTGTAGCGCGGCGATAATGACCGCCCCTCGAAAGGCCAAAAAATTCGCCCAAACCAGGGAAAAGCATTCATTATCAATGAGTATCCGGTTTCCCATACGCCAGGTATTTCGAAATGACAGGGGTGTTCTGTCCCTCGCGCGGTTCAGCGGATTTGACGTGTCGTTGAAATATTGATATCTGCACCCTTTCGACAATCGGGTGCACGGGCATTTGGTCTGCTCCCAGCCCGTTCCACAGGATACGTCAATGGATAAGCTTCTGGCCGACAAACATATTGCCGTAAGGCGCAGTGTACGGACCTTCTGTGAACGCGAACTGCGCCCCATTGCAGCCGAGATCGACCAGGAAGCCCGGTTCCCCTGGGATATCGTGGAAAAAATGGCCGGGCTGGGCTATTTCGGCATCCAGGTTCCCCGGACCATGGACGGGGCCGGCCTGGATGCTGTCAGTTATGCCATCATCATCGAAGAAATTTCACGGGTCTGCGCGGCCATGGGGTTGTGCGTCACGGTGCACAACAGCGTGGCGGTGTATCCCCTGATGGCCTTCGGCACCGATCGTCAAAAAGAGCGTTGGGTCCGCCCCATGGCCCGGGGCGAAAAAATCGGCGCCTTCTGCCTGACCGAACCCAATGCCGGCTCCGATGCCGGCGCCGTCAGCGCCACAGCCATTGCCGACGGTGACGATTATATCCTCAATGCCAACAAGGTGTTCGTCACCAACGGCGGTGTGGCTGATATCTGCCTGATCTTTGCCCGCACCGACCCGGCCGCCGGCCGCAAGGGCATCAGCGTGGTGGTGGCGGAGCGGGGCCTGCCGGGTTTCGTGGTGGGCGACCTGGAGAACCTGTGCGGCATGCGCGCCAATCCGGTCAGTTCCATCCGGCTTTACGACTGCCGGGTGCCCCGTGATCATTTGATTGGCCGGGCGGGACAGGGTCTGCAAATCGGCATGGCCGCCCTGGATACCGGCCGCATGGGCATCGCCGCCCAGGCGGTGGGGATAGCCCAGGGCGCCCTGGAGGAAGCCGTGCAGTATGCCCGGCAGCGCCGGACTTTCGGCACTCCTATCGAAAACCACCAGGCCGTGCAAATGATGATCGCCGACATGGCCACCCAAATTCAGGCCGCCCGGCTCATGGTCTACCGCGCCGCCGAATTGAAAGATAAAAACGCGCCGTTTGGCCAGGAATCGGCCATGGCCAAGCTCTTCGCTTCCGAAATCGCCTGCCAGGTGACGGACGCGGCCGTACAGATTCATGGCGGGTATGGTTATTCCAAAGCCTATGCCGTGGAGCGTTTCTACCGGGATGCCCGGGTCACCCGGATTTACGAAGGCACCTCGGAGGTTCACAAAATGGTCATCGCCCGATCCGTATTGCAATCGATGGGATGATCCACAACGGGAAAAAGCGACGCGGGAGCCATTCGGTCGGGTTTGGCAACCGTTTGTGAGGCGCCTCCCGCAAAGCGGAAAGCCTCATACCGCCCTCGCCAAGGGGGTTTAGATCCAAACGAAGGAAAGCTGGCGATGACGTTCCACACAATCGTCTGTATCAAAGCCGTCGTGGCCCAGGCCCCCCGGGGCCGGATCGTGCGCTCGACGGCCAACAATCGCTTCAATCCGTTCGACCTGCCGGCCCTGGAAACGGCCTTGCAGTTGAAGGCTCACTATGGCGGCAGTGTGACCGTTTTATCCATGGGTCCCCCCACCGGCCGTGTCATCCTGGCCGAGGCCCTGGCCATGGGCGCCGATCGCGCCGTGCTGGCCAGCGATCCGGCCCTGGCCGGCGCCGACACCCTGGCCACTTCTACAACTCTGGCAGCCGCCATTCGGAAACTGGCTCCCTATCATCTGGTGCTTTACGGCACCCGCACGGCGGACAGCGATACCGGCCAGGTGGGACCGCAAACAGCGGTGGCCCTGGACTTGCCCCTGGTGACCGGGGTCCACGCCTTCCGGCCCGCCGACAATCACCTGCAGGTGGAACGCACCATGGATCATCTGGTGGAATCTTTCGAGATCGATTTCCCGGCCGCGCTGACTGTCCGGCCGGACATCTGCCCGCCCCGGGACATCGAGCTGGCGGGACTGGCCCAGGCCTTCGACGACCAGGCGGTGGAAACCCTCGGGCTGGCCGACCTTGATCTGACGCCGGAAGAAATCGGCGAAACGGGCTCCCCCACCCGTGTGGTTTCCCTGAAGCCCTGCAAGCGTGAGCGCCAATGCCAGTTCCTCGAAGGGGAGCCGGCCGCTATCACCGACCAGTTGATCCAGCAATGGACGGAGAAAGGGTTGCTCGACTGATGCCGGCCCAAACGACAAATAGCATCTGGGTGTTCATGGATTGCCGCAGCAACCGCCTGTTCGGCTACTCGCTCAATATCCTCGCGAAAGCACGTGAACTGGCTGTCGCCCTGGGAGGGCAAACGGTGGCCTGCCTGCTGGCCCCGTCGGGGGGTGTCCATTTGACGGCTGCCGAAGGGGATGCCTGCGGCCTGGCAACCTCCGTCGAAACGGCCTGCCTGGCCCACGGTGCCGATCAGGTGCAGGTGCTGGAACACGATCAGTTTTCGCTCCCCCGGGCCGATCTTTTTGCCGAAGCCCTGGCCGAAGCCGTCCGGAACGAAAAACCCGGCCTCGTCCTTTTGGCCCTGACCGATTTCGGCCGTGAAATGGCAGCCCGTGCGGCCCTGCGGTGCCAAGCCGGTCTGATAGCCGACTGCCAGGATCTTTACGCCGATGCAAACGGCCGCATCATCGGAGCATGCCCGGCCTGGGGCGGCACCATTGTCTCCGAAATTACATTTGCAGAAGGCTGGGGAACCGGATTTGCCACAGTTCAGCCCCACTGCTGCCAGGCCAAGCCCGTTGAAACACCGGCCACCGACATCCGGCGTGCCACCGTCGATCACCTGCCCGAGACCCCGGCCCTTCGCCTGGTGGATTCCCGTCCGGCACCCGATTCCCAGCGGCAACTGGAAAATGCCGAAATTGTCGTTGTGGGCGGTGCCGGTCTGGGCAGCGTCAAGGCTTTTCGCAGCGTCCGGGAGTTGGCCGCCGTCCTGGGGGGCGAAGTGGGGGCCACCCGGCCACCGGTGCTCCAGCACTGGGTGGAGGGGGCCCGCATGATCGGGCAGACCGGCAAAAGCGTGGCGCCCCGCCTGCTCATTTCCATCGGCACGTCCGGCGCCAGCCAGTACACAGCCGGCATCATGGAGGCCGATATCATCGTGGCCGTCAACCGCGACCCGGGGGCCGCCATATTTCAGATGGCGGATGTGGCCATCGTGGCCGACGCACATGACTTCCTGCCGGTTCTGATCGAACGCGCCCGCCAGGCCGTCATGCGGCAGTTGGCCGATGTCCTCTGCGAGGCCGAAATCGAAGGCGAGCATGATGACGCCTTCGGCACCCGCATCCGCAAATTAAGGGAGGGGCATGCCTGGAGCATCGAGGCCCTGGCTGAGGCTACCGGCCAGACACCCGACTTCATTCAGCAGGTGGAAGCCAATGCCATCTCTCCGCCGGTCGGCTTCCTGCTACGCCTGGCCACCGCTCTCGACGTCGATCCGGGCACCTTCCTGCGCAAGGAAGAACAGGTGGCCATCCGCGACCGCCGGCTGGAAGCCTATGTCCGACGCACCCAGGATTACGCCTACCAAACCCTCACCGAAGGCAGTGAAGCCGACCACCTGCGGGCCTTTATGGTGACCATCGAACCCCACAGGGCCCACAAGCCGGTGGCCTACAAACACGAGGGGGAAGAGTTCATCTTCGTCATGGCTGGCGAACTGGAATTGACCCTGGACCGGAAGGCCCATGTTCTCAAAGCCGGCGAGCACATCCACTTCAACTCCTACATTCCCCACCGCCTGAAAAGCCTGTCCGGCGACCCCACCCGCTGTCTGGTGGTGTTGTATACGATATAGTTAGTGCCCATCCATAAATGGCATCTTTCGGCCCCTGGCGGCGTTCTCGCTCGTTTTCAATCCTCGCAATAGCGCGCTATTCCTCCGGTTGACACCCACCGACCGGAATCGATCAGATGGGAAGTCCCGTCAAGCGGGATCATATCCCGCATAGCGGGAAAACGCGCTCGGGCCTTGCCAGAAACCAAAATCTACCATTTATGGACGGACACCAGTTAAGTCTGTTTTACCCATTGTGGGCACGTCCCATGGAATCAGGGACATCTCAGGCGCCATTCCTCCCAAAAGCTTGAAACAAAATTTCCCCGGCATCCCAGACCCGCATGCCGGTGTCCGCTTCATGCTTCATCAGGTTGATCAGGCAGATGGGGCAGGTCACCACCACATTCTCCGCAAACTCGGCGAGCTCCCGGCTGCGGATGGCTGCCACCGAGCGGCTCAAGGCCGGATAGGCATATTCCACCGGTCCGCCGCAACAGGCGGTGTCGTTTTTGGCATTGCGGGGTTCGACAACCTCGATGCCAAGACGCGCAAGAACGGTGCGCACCGCATCGATGATGCCCAGATCCCGTGTCATGACGCACGAATCGTGCAGGACCACCTTCCGGGGCAAACGGGAGGCGACCTTTTCATCAACGGTTAAATCCGTTTCGGCCAGGACCTCCAGATAGTGCCGGACCTCGGGGGTGAATCCGGGAAGGTGCTGAGGATAAATTTCCTTCAGCATGAAGGTGGTGTGCGGGTCGGTGGTGATGATGGTGCGGGCCCCGCTGGCCGCAAGACGTTCACCCGTTTTCCGGATAACCGGCTGAACCGCCTCGGCCATGCCCAGATCGTAAAGGAGGACACCACTGTAGGGCTCCTCTTCCCCCAGATAAGCCACATGCTGCCCGCTCCGCTGGAGGGCGGCGGCCATGCCGGTCAGAGCGTCGGTGGCCCGTCGGCGAATATCCTGGGCCTTGCGGGCCTTGATCCGCAGCAGCGGCTCGGCCGCCAGCGCCGTGACGACTTCCGCCAGACGGGCCAGGGCCTTGACCCCCAAGGCCGGTAACAGGGGCCGGGCGGCCGCGGTCATTTCGGTGGCCTGCACCACGTAAGGCAGCATGGGGTACATGCGGGCCGTGAACAGCAAATTTTCGCCCCGAGCCGGCAGATTGAAACCATCGGCCCAATCGTGCCAATAGGGGCGTTTCAAGCCCAGGGGGTCGCCGGTGCGATCCAGGTTGCCGCACAGGGTTCGCAGGGCCTGGGAAACCAGCAGTTTAGAGTGCTGCATGCGAGCCTCCTTCAGCCAGACGGGCGGACAGCAACTCGCGCCCCGCCTGGATCAACGCACAGATGTCGATGGCCTGTCCCTTGCTGTGGCACATCCTTTCACAGCGGCGGCACTGCAGGCAGCTATACAGGCAATAGGTCAGCGGATCGTCAAAAGCCAGCATGCCGTTCAGCAGGTATTTGGTAATCTGCAACCGGCCGTAGGAGGACAGGCTCTCGACCCCCTCCGAGGCCTGGTAGGTCGGGCAGACGTCCACGCAAAACCGGCAGGCACGGCATTTGGCGATCTCTTTCAGCAGGTCGGTGCGGATTTGTTGGTCGTCCCTCACAGCCAGCCCTCCAGGTTGCCCCGGTTGAGAATATTGTTGGGATCGAAGGTCTTCTTTAGCTTCATGAGAAAATCATAGTATACCGGGCCGTATTTCTTCTGCAGAAACCCGGCCCGTTGGGCCGTTAGGCCCCACTCCCCCCCGCAGCCGCCGTATTTCACGTTGATGGCCTCTGTTTTTTCCCGGACCTCCAGGGTGATGGCCTGTTTGACCTCGTTGGGAATGTCCTTGGAGGGGATGAAGGCATACCCGTGTATTGTGGGGGCACCAATGTGGCCGAAGGAATAGAATTCATTGCCCTGGTAGCTGTCGAGATTCAGGATGACATCGCGGGTTTCCAGAAATGCGGTTTTCAGGCAGTCCACCCGCGGCGTGACTTCACTGCCAAAGGTGGAGCCACGGCGGTAGCAGTAATTGCCGGCTTCGGCCCGGCTGCTCCATATCTTGCCCCATTCATCGTTATCTTCCACGATATGCGCCTCGATGGGATTGCCGCCGGCCAGGAAGTCGAGAAACAGCTCCGCTTTGGCCCGGCAGCCTTCCGGCGTGGCCGACCCCATGCTCATCATGGCCACCGCTCCAACCGGCGGTGCCAGCCCCACGGCTTCGAAGCCGATCCGCGAGGAGGTTTCATCCAGGTATTCGAAGAACAGCGGTGTGGGCAGCCCCTGGCGATACATGGCCATGACGACATCAAGAATGTCTTCGGTACGTTTGTAGTAGGCCACGATGTTGGCCGTCCGGGGCAGGGGTATCAACCGCATGCGAATGCGGGTGATGACGCACAGCAGGCCCTCGGAGCCCACCAGGAATTTGGTGGCTTCGATGCCGGCCGGTTTACGGGTGGACTCCGTGCCGGTGTTGAGAATCTGGCCGTCGGGGAGTACGACCTCCAACCCCAGCACGTAGTCACCCGGTTTGCACAACGTCGCGTCCACGGCATGGGCGCTGGTGTTCACCGCAATGGAACCGCCGATAGTGGCCACCGGTTCGCTGCCCGGGAACACGGGCAAAAGCGCCTTATGGGGGGCCAGTGCCTGGCGCAATTTGCCGATGTGCATGCCCGGACCGACTTCGAAATAGCCCCGCTCGGGATAAATAGCCAGATCCTGCATCCGGCCCGTGTCCAGCACAATGGCGTTGGTCTTGGGCCGCCCCAGGCCCACCAGGGAGGTTCCCGAGCCATGGGTGTGCACCGGTATGGCACGCTCGCTGGCATAACGGAGCACGGCGCTGACGTCTTCGGTATTGCCCGGCCGCACGACCGCATACGGCATGTGGTGGTCTTCCACATCCCAGGGCATGGTATCCCGGGCATAGGCAAGGGCCGTGGGCCGATCGGTAAAAACGTGCTCGCGGCCCACCCGGTCGCTAAGGTCCTTGCCAATCCTCTCCAGATCTTCTGTCATACGGTTCTCCTTCAATTATCTCCCGGAATCAGAGGGATGACGGCCGCCGGCCGGCATAAACGGCAAAATTGTGGTGTTTGAAATAGCAGTCCACATCGGTGAACCCGGATGTCCGCATCCACGTCATCTGGTATTCCAGGCCGGCCGTCTGATCCAGGGCCATGCGTTCGTATATCCGTTGAAGTTCGTCGGCGGCGATATTCGCCTGGGAAAGATGCGCCCGCCAGCGCTCCTGGTAGCGATCTTCGGTGGCTGGTGTGGTTCCCCGCACGAGTTCGGCATGAATGAAGCAGCCGCCGGGTTTCAAAGCCTGGAAAAGTTTGGCCATCAGGAGTTCTTTTTCCCCGTCGGCCAGGTGGTGAATCGAAAGTGCCGACAAAATGAGGTCCTGATGGCCCGGCAGGTCCTCTTGGGCATAGTCGCACACCTGAAACGTCACGTGCGGATTGCCCTCGAACCGCTCCCGGGCCTTGGCCAGCATGCGGGGGGAAAGATCGATCAGGGTGCCCTTCGCTTGGGGGAAATTGGCCGTGACCAGAGCGGAGACCAGGCCGGTTCCGGCACCGAGATCCGTGAAGGCGAAGGTATCTTCGGGTGCAAAGGGGATCAGTTCCAACAGGGTGCCGTAGAAATCGTCAAAACAGTAAATCACCTTGCGGCGCAGACCGTCGTATTGGTCGGCCCCCGCATCGAAGAGTTTCTGAATCGGCGTCATGCCCTTCTCCTTCCTGGAATTCTCGTCATCTTACGGCTGCAGCAACGCCAGGAGGCGGCCGATATCGTCCAGTGTTTCCAGCTGCTGAAGGCATCGCAGCAGCTCGTCCCGCCGCGCCTCGAACACCGGAAGCCTGCTGTAGGCGAGGCATTTGGTGAATTTCTCGCGGCACTGGTCGTAGTCCAGCGGATTACCCGGATTGCCCCGGGGCAGGGTGATCTGCCGACTGAGAGGGGCATGATCAGCGGCGTGGACCGTGACCGTGGCCTGGAAAAGATCTTTGGCCGGCAGCCGGTTGTCGGCCGTCACCGTGACGTTGTCCGCCAGGTCCAGGATGGCCGGACGGTCGATGGCTTCTTCCGTGAAATCCGGCAGAAAGACATCCCCCTGAAGCAGCGCACAGGCGACGGTATAGGGGATGCTGAACTGGGCGTCCACCTGGGGGTTGTCGCCCGGTTCGAAGGGTTTGCCCACCATGGTGGTCACCATCTCGGACGCCGTAACGGCCACCCGTTGGATAGCGGCCGGGTCCGCCAACGCGCGGCGCAGATCCAGGGCCGCATCGATGGACGAATGGGTCATCCGGCAACAGGGATAGGGTTTGATGCTCAAATCTTTGATATGGAAATGACGGCCCAGGGCCGCTACCACCGGCTGGGGATCGAAGGCATCGTTTTCATAGAGGCGGTAATACCCATAGCGCCCCGTCAAGAACCGGCGGCTGCCGGTTATCCCCTGCTGGGCCAATAGAGCCGCCGTGACACCGGCTGCGGCGGCAAACCCCGGCTGCATGCGTTTGACCAGACGGCCTTCGATCAGTCCCTGGGCATTGCCGGCGGTTTGGCTGTAGGCAATGCCGAAAGCATCTGCCAGTCGCTCGCCTTTCAGCCCTAAGATCCGGGCTGCTGCCGCCGCCGCACCAAACGTGCCGCAGGTGGCCGTGCGAATCCAGGACAAAGGCTGGTGGATCCCCAGACTGATCCGCGCGGTGACATCCGTTCCCATCACCAGAGCGGTGATGAGGTCTCGACCGGAGACAGGTCCGCGGACCGCTGCCGCGGCCAGAGCGGCGGGCAACGCCGTCACCATGGCATGCAGGGCCGAGGCATCCAGCGTGTCGTCAAAATCCAGGGCATGCATCATGGTGCTGTTGGCCAGCGCCGCCTGGGGCGGTGCTGTCCGAAACCCGTGCAGGAGAACCGGGGCACCCTCCGGTGTGACCCAATGCCGCACCAGGTCGACAAGCTCCCCACATCCCGGCGCCAGGCTGCCGGGGAAGGCCACGCCCAGGGTATCCATCAACAGCTGTTTGCAGTAAATAACGGTGTCCGCGTCCAGGTCTTCGTAGCGCAGGTCACTGAGGCCTTCGACGAGTTGTTCCTCAACCCGGGTTGATGCAGCATCCATTCAGGCGTTCTCTCTTTCTATCCCAAAAGTGCAGCGGTCCGCTTTCATGCCGTTTTCTCCCGATGGAACAGATCGACGGTGAAACGTTTCACCAGTTCGGGCACCCGCACGAACAGCAATACCGTCACCACGGCCAGGCCCGCCAGGTCCGTTACCAAACCGGGATAGATCAACGCCCCGCCGGCCGCGAAAAGAAGCAGCCGCAGGACAATGGTCAGCCTGCCGCCAAGGTAATTCTGGGCGGCGCAGGCCAGGGCCAGCACCCCGAAAAAAGAGGTGATGCACACCTGGACGATCTGTCCCGGACTGCCGATCAGCAGCAATGCGTTGTTGTAGACAAACATGTAGGGCACGATAAAGATCACCAGTGCCAGACGGCAGGCTGTAAAGGCCGTGCGCATCATGGGGGCGTCGGCAATACCGGCCGCCACAAAGGCATCCGGTGCCATGGGCGGGGTAATACCGGCAATGGTGGCAAAATAAAAAACGAAGAGATGGGCCGCCAGGGGATAGACGCCCAGCTTGATCAGGGCCGGGACCACCAGGATGGACAAGACGATGTAGGCCGCCACCGGCGGCACCCCCATGCCGAGGATAATGGAGGCGATCATGGTGAGGACCAACAGCGTCAGCAAATGGCCGCCGGACATCTTGATCAGCAGCCCCGACATCATCAACCCCAAGCCGGTCAGGGTGATCATCCCCAGTACCACGCCGCCCAGGGAAAGGATGGCCACCACGGGCAGCGCCGTCAGGGCCCCCTGCTCCAGGCCGTCGAAAAACTGGCGGATGGTCATGCGCCGGCCGGATCCGGCCAACTGGCTGCATAGGGGGATCGAAATCGTACCCCAGAAGGCCGCCCGGGTGACCGACACCTTGGAATAGACCAGGAAAAAAATCAGCACGAAAATCGGGATGAAAAAAAACCACCCTTCTTTGAGGGTCTGCTTCAGGCTGGGCAGTTCATCCTTGGGCATGCCCGCCATGTTCAGCTTCTGGGCTTCGATGTCGATCATCAGGAAAAGACCGACGTAGTAAAGGATGGCCGCCAGCCCCCCGGCCTTCATGATGGTGACGTAGTTGACCCCCAGGACTTCCATGATGATGAAAACCGCGCTGCCCATGATGGGCGGCATCAAAAGCCCTCCGGCACTGGACACCGTCTCCACCGCACCGGCGAAGTGGGGTTTGTAGCCGCTGCGTTTCATCAGCGGAATGGTAATCTGCCCGGTGCCGGCCACGTTGGCGGTCCCGCTGCCCGACAGCATCCCGAAAAGGGAGGAGGCCACAACGGCGATCTTGGCCGGCCCCCCACGGACATGGCCGAAAAGGGCAAACGAGAGATTGATGAAGAATTCACCACCACCGGCGGCGCGTAGCAGAGCGCCGAAGAGAATGAACAGGAATATGTAGGTCGCGGAAATACCGGCCAGCATACCGAAGACGCCGTCGGTGGTGATGAACATGTTGCTGACAATACGCTCGAAAGAGTAATTGCGGTGGGCCAGAAAACCGGGCAGCATTTCCCCGAAGCGGGCATACACCATCGCCACCACGGCAATGATGGGGAAAATCCATCCCAGGGTGCGTCGGGCCGCCTCGATACAGAAAAGGATGAAGACCGTACCCATCACCAGTTCGTACCAGGGTGGCGACATGCCGATGGCGCCGATTTTTTTGAACCAGTTGGCCAGGACATAGATGCCCATGAGAAGGGCGACGCCTGCCAGGAGATAACCGTGCCAGGCGATGCGCGTTTTCTTCTTCTGGTCGAAACCGTAGACCAGAAAAATCAAAACCAGGGCCAGGGTCACATGGGTAACCCGCTGGTTCATGGCCGTTAGTTGAAACAGGCCCGTATACAATTGAAAAAGACTCATGGCAATGGCCAGCGTTCGAACGAGCCATGGTGTACGCTGGGCGGGCGGTGCGCTATTTTTTTCCATAAATGACCCCGTTGACCCCGATTGCAACCGACTATTGGCGGACCGGCCCAGCCGGCCCGCATCTCAGCCCCAACGGCGGCGTACTCGCACAAGGGCGGGCCGCCGCCATCCAGTTTTATTCATAGAGTTCCGCACGTTTGTCCCAGATGCCCTTTTCCTTGTAGTATTTGATGGCACCCGGGTGGAATCCCACCGGCACCCCCGGTGCGCCCCGGAAGGCGTTTTGGGGATTGTACATCTTGGCCATGGGATGAATGGCGTTTTTCTCTTCGGGGTGGTCGTAGACCGCCTTGATCATGTTATAGACCAGGTCTTCGGAAAGGTCGGTGCGGCACAGCCACATCTGGGGACAGCAGTAGGTGTGGATGTCCTGATCGATACCGTTGTAGGTCCCGGCCGGGATGGTCAGGGGGACCACATTGCTGTAAGCGCTTCTGAGTTTGGCGATTTCATCGGGTTTGATTTCGAGAACCCGAACGGGGATATCCCGGGCCAGTTCCATCACGGACGCCAGAGGCGCCCCGGCGAAGATCAAGCCGGCGTCGATGGTCTCGTCGCGAAGACCGCGGGTGACTTCCGAGAAAGAGAGGTACTTGGGGGAAAAGTCTTCCAGGGTCAGTCCCCAGCCGGTATTGAGGTGTTTTTTGGAGACGATATTGAGGGTGGCGCTGCCGGCCGGCCCCACCGCGACGGTCTTGCCCTTGAGATCCGCCACGGACTGGATGCTGGACTCATTGCGGACGATCCAGTGAACGTCGCTGGTGTGGCCTACGGCCACCAGGCGGATTTTATCCACATCCATGCCCTGTTTTTTAAGGCCGGCCAGGGTTCCCATGCAGGCCAACCCCATTTCCATCTCGCCGCGAATCATCAGCCGGGAGTTTTCCACCGACGCCGCCGTGGATTCAGCCGCCACCCGTACACCAGGAACATTGTTGTTGATCATGGAAGCGAAACCGGCCCCCAGGAAATAATAGGTGCCCGCCGGGCTGCCCGTCCCGAAAGAGACGAATTCAATTGCCGTAGCGGATGAGGGAACGATGAGAAACAATGCCATTAACCCAAAGACAAGAAGACGTGAAAATTGCATAAGCCGTTTTGCCGACATGGTATCCTCCTTAATGAAAATACGCCCAATTGATGATGTGTCCGGCCACGCTGTCAGGATGCTGCCATCATCCCCGTGGCCTCAGGCCCTAAACAGGGCGGCCGTGTTCCGGGTTAGCCCAGTTCCTTCACAATGATGGTGAACCCACTGGGCAACTGTTTGGAAAGCATGGGGAATTCCCGGGTATGCTCTTCGCCGGCCTTGACGCCGGTGACATCGCCCTTGACCTTGCGGGGATAGAGCCCGCCCCCGGAGGTGCCGTCCGGCAGAAAGATGTTGACCCGGAAACGCTTGGTTTCAGCAGAAATGTTTTTCACCGTCAACGATAGGTGCAGGTGATCGGTGCCCTTGTATGGTTTGATGCCGAAGGCAACATTGGTGAGCGCGGCCGAAGGAGCGATCTCGTAGACGATATTCTGGGCAAACGTGTCGGCCGGCACGGCCGAACTTGTGGAAGCGCACCCACCGAGGCTCAATGCCGCCATCACCAGGGCAACACCGGCAATAAATGTAATCATTCGAATCTTGGGCATGACGATCTCCTTTTCTGCTGTTGAGTGTCGTTGCGAATGCCGTCTTGAAGTTCCATCATCAGGCGGCAAACCGATTCTCGCCGATCTTCCCCCGGCCTCAGACATCATAATCCTGCCGAATCCGGCGATCGATCTCCCGGGCCCGTTCCTTGGGGATGACACGGCAATAAGCCAAATAGGTTTCCAACAGGTGACGGCGGGTCATTTCATAGGCCTCGGCCGAATTTTGCTTGATAATGGCGTCGAGAATCTCCCGGTGCCATTGGATAAACTGATGGATATCGTGGCGTTTGAGCTTGGTATGGGTCCACTCGATGATCATGGCCGAGTGGGTCTGGGTAATGGATTCGGTAATGAAAATGATAATGGGATTGCGGGTGATCTTGGCCACTTCGCAGTGGAACGACACGTTGGTGAGGCGGGCGGTTTTCCGGGATGCCCCCAACTGGCCCTCAGCCTGATCCAGGACCTGGCGCAAATGGTCCACGTCCTCGGCACTGCGGTATTTGGCAGCAATTTCCGCCGCCCGGGGCTCGAAGTAGAGACGGGCGTCGATCAGGTGGGATATGTCCACATGACCCAGTTCGATGAGGTTCTGGAAATTTTCGGTAATGGGGTCCGAATTGGGCTCCGAAACGTAAGCCCCGGCACTGATGCCCCGGCGAATTTCGATCAACCCGCTGCTCTTTAAATTGCGCAAGGCCTCGCGAATCGTTACGCGGCTGACCTGGAACTGGTCCACCAACTCCCGTTCGGAAGGCAGCTTTTGGCCCGGGGTATAGACACGATCAATGATCGCCTGCTTGATGGCCTGTTCGACTTCAAAGGAAAGGGGTGGTTTTTTCAGGGACTTGAAATTGGCCATGGCGCTCCTTTCCAGAAATATTTCAGCAGAGGGTATTCTGAAAAACAAAATGCAATGGGCCCTTCAGAGTCTCCGACGGGGCATAAATGCCGTTTCCATGGCGGATTGCAGCCTCTCATAACCACCGTCGGTCTGAGGTATGAAGTCTATTGTCATACCACTTTGGCGATGTCAAGAGAAATGAGACAGTGCTGAAAACATGCAAGGGGGTCAACCGAATGGCTGCCCCCCCTATTTATGATGCGTGATCCGTGAAGAATTTATACTCTTTTAGCGTTGTGCAGGCCTCAAGAGGTTTTTCGCGTTTAACATAACGGCCAGTGGCCATCCCAGGGCCTGACGCGCTCGTAAGCGTAAGCCGCTTGCAGAACGAGGTCGTCCCGGTGCCGGGGGGCAACGATCTGCAAGCCCGCCGGCATGCCGGAAGGGGTCAGCCCGGCCGGCACCGATGCCGCCGGATGGCCGGAAAAATTGAACGGATAGGTGAAGGCAACCGCCCCTAAAAGGGGAATGGGCTGGCCATCGATGACGGATGGCGGGGGCCCTCCGGCGGCGAAGGCCTCCGTCGGCATGGTGGGCGTCAGAAGCAGGTCGAACCTATCGAACAGCTTTTCCAGTTCGGCGTTCAATTTGGCCCGCAGCTGCTGGATGGCGGTCAGTTGCGCAACGGTCATCGCAGCAGTCTGATCCACGACAGCCGCCAGGGTTCGGCCGATCTGGTCCCGCTCCTTTTCGAGAACGCCCTCGAGTTGCGCGTAAATATCCGTGGCGATCAACGCCCCCCAGAAATCGCCCGTATCGGGCAGGCTGCCGGGCCATAATTCCACCTGATGGCCCATGTCCTCAAACGCCTGCACCGCTTTTTCCACGCAGGCCATGATCTCTTTTTGAACAACCGCGTATCCCAGTGTGGGGCTGAAGGCGATCCTGAGCTTTTTGGGCAATTCATCGATGCACGCCAGGTAGGGCCGGGCCGGGGCCGGCAGCGACATGGGATCCGCCGGATGATGCCCCATGGCAGCATCCATATACAGGGCGGCATCCCGCACGCAGCGGGTCAGCGGGCCCATGACAATCATGGCGCTGGTGCTCACAAAGGGCGCCGGGCCGGCCGGTATCCGCCCGAAGGAAGGTTTGAGGCCGAAGCAGCCCGAGTAGGAGGACGGAATGCGGATGGAACCGCCGGCATCGGAGCCGGTGCACAGGGGGACCAATCCGCCGGCAATGGCCGCCGCCGCCCCGCCGCTGGAGCCGCCCGGCGTCCGTTCGCGGTTGAAGGGGTTGCGCGTGATGCCGTGCAGCCGGTTTTTGGTGAAGCCGGTGAATCCGAACTCCGGCACATTGGTCTTGCCCACCACGATGGCGCCGGCCGCCTTGAGCCGGGCCACCTGAATCGAATCCCTGCGGGCCATGTTGTCCTTGAACGGAATGGAACCATAACTGGTCACCATGCCGGCGGTATCTTCCAGATCCTTGACCCCCAGGGGCAGGCCCGCCAGGGGCCCCACATTTTCGCCCTTGGAAATTTTCGCGGTCAGGGCCTCTGCTTCCGCCAGGGCTTCCTCCGCTCGCAGGGCTACAAAGGCATTCAGGTCGGGGTTGACCTGCGCGATGCGTTCCAGGGCAGCGCGCATGACTTCTGTTGGGGAGATTTCTTTCCTGGCCATGAGGTCGGCCAATTCCCAGGCCGGTTTGTACGCGAGTGACGTCATGGTTGCTCCTTTTTCCGCCGCGTCGTGTGAAAAGATCGTAAGAAGACCGATACCGCTTGAGATCAATCCGGAACATCAGGATCTACATTTTCGATGGGGAAACAACCAGGGCCCTGGGGTGTCCCACGGCCTGCCCTTAACCCGAAATACAGGATACCTTCGGGCCCGTCAAATGGGATCCTTCCCGCCCCCACGCCGAAAAATCGTACGATGCCCGAATTCATTGAAAATAAATTCCATTCATCTTTTACAGTTTATCCATAATTCCGAACATTCCTAATGTTTTGCTTGACATGCGAACCCATGCACAATATGTTTCCCAATAGGAAACATTCATAAAAAGCAATATAATCTATAAATAACAAATGCTTATAATCATTATGTTTCACATGTTCCGTTTTATAGGAAACTTAGATGGCCGCAAGGCGGAACGATCGCCCGGGGCGCTTGGGCAGGCGTCGCGGCAACGGCGACAAATCCCATTCTCCGACAACAAGGGGTGCCAATGATTCCGGAAGCCCGGATCGGGAAAAACATCAAGGCGCTTCGCCTGGCACGGAAACTCACCCTTGAAGCCCTGGCGGCCAGAGCCGGTCTCACCAAAGGCTATCTCTCCAAAGTTGAAAACTCAAAAAAATCCCCCCCCGTGTCGACCCTGATCGTCATTGCCAAAGCGTTGGGAGTGAATCTCTCCCAGATTTTCGGGGAAGAAAATACGGCGATCCGCTGCTCCGTCGTCAAAAAGGCGGAGCGTAAATTCATGGCCAAAGCCGGCGTCACTTTCGGGTACTCGTATGAAACGCTGGCCCATAAATATCCCAATAAAAAGATGGAACCATCCATCTTGACCATTCCGGCCGACTCCGAGAAAAGCCTCATTTTTCAACATGACGGCGAGGAGATGGTGCTGGTACTCGAAGGCACCATGCGGTTTATCCATGGAGACAAGGAATACCTCCTGGAACCCGGGGACTGTGTCTATTACGACTCCAGTATCCCGCATTACGCACTGCCCGCCGGTGGTCGGGACGTTAAATGTCTGGACGTCATCTATGTCCCCTGACGGGATTGGCCCTATAGCCAGTCCATCGAGGAAACGGAACGGAGCGTTCGGGACGGACATTAACTAAAATGCATGGCCGGAGAAGACATTGAATCCACAACCCTCTCACGAAAACCAAATCCTGCTCACCACCCTCAGCCCCATTCGATCGGGGTAGACCTTCCATGGGCCTGTGGGGGCCGGCCACCGAACGGCATGGCTGCACCCGCCGAGGCCTTTGACCGACAAATTCATTCCACCAATCACTTCATCACAGGAAAGGGAAAAATCCTATGGGCAAGCCACCTGCGCACAAGGCCATCATCACCGCCGCCGTAACCGGCGCCATCCATACCCCGACCATGTCGCCGTATCTGCCGATCACCCCGACGCAGCTCATCGACGACATCATGAGCGTCTACGAAGTTGGAGGGGCCGTGGCCCACCTGCACGTGCGCGACCCGGAAACCGGCATGCCCAAAGCAGATCAGGCGATTTTCCGGGAAGTGGCCGCCGAGGTCAAAAAACGCTGCGATATCATTCTGTGCATGACCACCGGCGGCAGCATCGGCGATACGGTTGAAAACAGGGCCAAAGTCGTATCCACCCTCGAACCGGAACTGGCATCCCTGAATGCCGGATCCATTAATTTCGCCTTGTTCCATGTAGCCCCCAAGTTCGAAGGGCAGTGGAAATTCGACTGGGAAAAGAAATATCTGACCGGCACGGAGGATTTCATCTTCCCCAACACCTTCTACACCATAGGCAAATTCACGGAACTCATGGGGCGCTATGCAACCAAACCGGAATTTGAAATCTATGACGTGGGCATGATCAACAACCTGGCCTACCTGATTCAATCCGGCCAGGTCCAAAAGCCCGTTTACCTTCAATTCGTAATGGGCATTCTCGGCGGCATTCCGGCCACCGTGGAAAACCTGGTCTATCTGGTACAGACCGCCCGCCAGCAGATCGGTGAGTTCCAGTGGTCGGTCTGTGCGGCCGGTCGGGCCCAGTTTCCCATGACCACCCAAGCCCTGCTCATGGGCGGCAACGCCCGGGTGGGCCTTGAAGACAACCTTTTCATCGAAAAAGGCACCCTGGCCAAAAACAGCGGCGAGCAGGTGGCCAAGCTCAAACGCATTGCCGGTGAACTGGGGGTGGCCACGGCAACACCTGCGGAAGCCCGACAGATCCTGGGGCTTAAAGGATTGGACAAGGTCAATTTCTAAAAGGAGACAGCATGATGGATCCCAAAATGCTCTGGCAGCCTTCACCTGAATTTATCAAAAATTCCAACATGGTGCGTTTCATGGACGCGGTCAACCAGCGCTACCGTCTATCGCTTTCCACCTACCGGGAGTTGTGGCAGTGGTCCGTCGACCACATCGCCGACTTCTGGGGACTCTTCTGGGAATTTGCGAATATCATTGCCAGCAAGCCCTACGACCAGGTGGTGGATGACCCTTTGAAAATGCCGGGCGCCCGATGGTTTGCCGGCGCCGAGCTGAACTTTGCGGAAAACCTGCTGCGTTACCGGGACGACCAAAAGGCCCTGGTGTTCCAGGGGGAAGGCCAGGCCCTCGCATCCTATACCTATCGGCAGCTCTATGACGACGTCAGCCGCATGGCCCAGGCCTTGTCCGCTGCCGGGGTGACCAAAGGCGACCGGGTGGCCGGGTTCATGCCCAACATGCCCCAGGCAGTCATCGCCATGCTGGCCGCCGTTAGCCTGGGTGCCATCTGGTCTTCGTCGTCACCCGATTTTGGCATCAAGGGGGTGTTGGACCGTTTCGGTCAGATCGAACCCAAGGTCCTCTTTACGGCCGACGGCTATTTCTACAACGGGAAAACCTTTGACAGCCTTGAAAAAGTCGGTGGCATCCTGCAGCAGTTGCCGATGGTGGAAAAAGTTGTGGTGGTGGGCTACACCGCCGCCCAGCCGGACCTGACCCCGGTGCCCAATGCCGTGGCCTGGGAAGATTTCGTGGCGCCGTATGCACCGGCCGAAATCGACTTCGTCCAGGTGCCGGCCGATCATCCCCTCTATGTGATGTACTCCTCGGGCACCACCGGCAAGCCCAAGTGCATGGTCCAGAGCCATGCCGGCATTCTCGCCAATCAGCTCAAAGAGCACTTGCTGCACTGCGACCTGCGGCGCGATGATGTGCTGTTTTACTTCACGACCTGCGGCTGGATGATGTGGAACTGGCTGGTTTGCGGCCTGGGGGTGGGTGCGACCCTGGTGCTGTACGACGGCTCCCCTTTTCACCCCGGCCCCGAAGTCTTGTGGAAAATGGCCGAAAAACTGGGCCTCACCATTTTCGGCACCAGCGCCAAATACATTTCGGCGCTGGACGAGGCCGGCTACAAGCCCGGCCGCGACTGCGATCTGTCCAAGCTGCGCATGGTCTGCTCCACCGGATCGCCCCTGGCCGTATCGAGCTTCCAGTATGCTTACCGGGAAATCAAAGCCGACATGCAGGTGGCCTCCATCAGCGGCGGAACCGACCTCAACGGCTGCTTCGCCCTGGGCAACCCCATGCTGCCGGTCCACGCCGGCGAGTTGCAGGGCCCCGGCCTCGGCCTCGATGTGCATGCGTTCAGTGACGCCGGGCAGCCGGTCACCGACGAAACCGGCGAACTGGTCTGCGCCGCGGCCTTTCCCAGCATGCCGGTATATTTCTGGAACGATCCAAATGGCGAACGCTATCACAACGCCTACTTCACCAAGTATCCCGGGGTGTGGACCCACGGCGACTTCATCAGCGTCAGCAGCCGAACCGGCGGCATCACCATCTATGGCCGCAGTGACGCCACCCTCAATCCCGGCGGCGTTCGCATCGGCACCGCCGATATCTATACGGCCCTGGAATCGCTGGAAGCGGTGACGGACAGCGTGGTGGTCGGGCAGGAATGGAACGACGATGTACGGGTGGTGCTCTTTGTCACCCTGGCCAAAGGCGTCGAACTGGATGATGCGCTGATCAAAGAGATCAAAACCACCATCCGCCAGGCCTGCAGCCCCCGTCACGTGCCGGCCAAGGTGATCCAGGTCCAGGGAATTCCCTACACCATCAACATGAAGAAGGTCGAACTGGCCGTTCGCAACGTGATTCACGGCAAGCCGGTGACCAATCGCGATGCGCTGGCCAATCCCGACTGCCTCTCCCAGTACGAAGGGCTGGCCCAATTGCAGGAATAGTCGAAAGCGCGTGCCCCGCCAGGGTACTTGGATACAGCGGCCCGATCAATCGCCGGGTCTCTGGCTTGATCGCGGTGCCGGTAACTGGACCGACACCGCATCCTATCAATCAAAGGAGGAAGGACCATGCTGGGTAGTATCGGAACATTCTTTGCGGAACGGTTTAGGCGATGGCTGCCGGATTCTTACATCTTTGCTCTGATTCTAACGCTCATTGCGGCGCTCTGGGCGCTCTTTGCCGTGGATGTCGGCCCGGTAAAAATCGCGCAGGCCTGGTACAAAGGTTTCTGGATCCTGCTGAAATTTGCCATGCAGATGGTGCTGATCCTGGTCACGGGATACGCCATCGCCATCAGCCCCATTGCCAGCCGCTTCATCGACTGGGTGGCCAGCCGGATCAAAAGCCCGGTATGGGTCTATGCCAGCGTTCTATTCGTGGGCCAGATCTTCTCCCTCATTTCCTGGGGCTGGATCGTGCTCACCGCGGTTCTGGCCCGCGAGTTGTCCACGCGGGTCAAGGGGGTGGATTACCGCCTGACCGCCGCGGCCGTGTACGCCGCCTTCCTGCCCTGGCACGGGGGGCTTTCCGGCTCCATCCCGCTGGTGCTCAATACCCCCGAGAACTTCCTGATCAAGGCCGGCATCCTCGCCGACATCATCCCCACCACCCTGACCCTGGGCAGCACCATGAACATCGTGATCAGCCTGGCCCTGCTGGTGACCCTGCCCATGCTCTTCATGATGATGCGTCCTTCCGATGACAAAGTGCAGACCTTCGACGACTTGCGCGCGGGGGATGCCCCGGCCAAACCGATGAGCGTCGAGGAAGAGGCCGACAGCCTCAATCTCCCGGAAAAGTGCATCAGCGACATGCTCAATTCCTCCTGGATCATCAGCGGCCTGGTGATTCTTATGGGACTTTTCATCATCGTCTCCCATTTCTGGAACAAGGGATTTGACATCAACCTCAACATCATGAACTTTTTGTTCATCATCCTGGGCATGATGGCCCACAAGACCCCCATTCGCTATGTGGTGGCCATGAAGCGGGCCTGTTCGAACGTTTCCGGCATCATTCTGCAGTTTCCGTTTTACGCCGGTATCATGGGTATCATGATCCACACCGGCCTCGGCAAGCAGGTGGCCATTTCCCTGGCATCGGCCACATCCGTCGGCAGCTTCCCGTTCGTGGCCTTCATCACCGGCGGGTTTCTCAACATTTTCGTTCCTTCCGGCGGTGGTGAGTGGGCCGTGGTGGGGCAGCCCATTACCGAAGCGGCCAAAGCCGTGGCGGCCAATGCCGGCATGACGGCCGAGGCCACCCAGGCCTTCATCGCCAAAGTGGCCATGTCCGTGGGCTACGGTGACAGCTGGACCAACATGATCCAGCCCTTCTGGACCCTGGCCTTCTTCCCCATCGTAGCCGCCGGCAGCAGCCTGCAGGCCCGCGATATCATGGGATACACCTTCGTGGCCCTGCTCTGGTCCTTTGTGATTTTCGCTTTGGGCATCACTTTCCTCCCCATGTAAAGCGCTGTTTCACGCGGGGGGCTCTCAACGCCCCCCGCAATCAGCCTCGCTTTTAAGACGCACCCCATTAAATCCGTCTGAACCTCCGTTTGTAAACACTTCCCCAGGCCGGCATCCTTTTGCGGCAATCTTGCCGTTTGGGGGCCATAATACCGATTGTCAAATCGCCTCTGCGAATTGTGTTGGATTCGCCTTTGCGTTGGGGGGCCTTCCGTACCTTATGGTGATGCTACGCAATAGTCTTACCATGCCGCGTATGCGAAGAGGCTGGATGTTGATGTGCCTGCCATCTTGACGGGTGGGAATAAGGACATAGATATCATGGAACGGCTTTTAAAATCTGGGAAATACGTAGTTTAACGCTCTTGGAGAGTGGTATATGATTAAAATCATAAGAAATACAAAGTATATAAGAACGTTCTTAGCCCTCACATTTGTAGGCGCGGCAACCGTCGCATGCACTGGCTTGCAGGTCGCATCCGAGAGCACCGCTCAGGATTCAGCCGCCGCGCCAACCGCTAAAGTTGTCCTGACGTCTGAAGTTGAATGGACCCATCTCAACCCCAAGCGCGGTGACAAGGCGCCGAAGGCGGGAACGCTTTGGGGCGATCGCTCCGGCACTGGACCGACAGGCTTTCTTCTGAAGCCCGCCGACGGTTTCGAATCGCCGCCGCATATTCACAATGTCTCCTACCGCGGCGTGGTCATAAGGGGCGTCATTCACAACGATGATCCTGATGCCGCTGATATGTGGATGCCGGCGGGCTCTTTCTGGACGCAGCCAAAAGGAGAGGTGCACATTACCGCTGCCAAGGGTACGGATGCACTGGCGTACATAGAGATTGAAGAAGGGCCCTATCTCGTCCTTCCTTCCAAAGAGGCGTTCGATAGCGGCGAGCGGCCGGTCAATGTGGACGAATCGAACATCGTTTGGCTGGACGCATCGGACATCACCTGGATTGAACAGCCTGGATCGTCAGCCTCCGCCAATGGACCCAAGGCCGCCTTTCTTTGGGGCCACACGCAGGAAGGTCAGCTGAACGGGACCCTTGTCAAGCTTCCGGCCGGATTTTCCGGAACAATAAACAGCCACGGCGCAACATTCCGCGCCGTAGTCATCAAAGGTCAACCACGGTATCAATTGCCCGGGGAGGCCGATGTCAAGACCTTGGAACCGGGCAGCTATTTCAGCGCAAAGGGAAAGTCGGTGCATCGGATCGCGTCGAAACCGGGAGAAGAAAGCATCATCTATGTCCGCACGGATGGCAGGTACGATGTCCTTCCGGCGAAGTAACCGCGCCCGATTCGTATAATTCCAACGGCTGCACCGTATGGTGTGGCCGTTCTTTTTTCTGGTTCGGGCCGTCCGGGTCGATCAAAGAAAAATCAGGTACAGTTCAACCGGAGGCAACACATGCGCGCCCTCATGCTATATATCGCGGTGGCCGTGGCCACGCAAAAGACGGGCAGGCGGATGATGACATGACCCTCGTGGTGATGACGGGCAATTAGAAAAATAAAGACGCGCCCTTTTGGTATTGGTCGTTACACGCCAGTTGCAGGTGCCGCCGCCTGCCTTATGGCCATACCATGGGAGGCCTAAAGCCCTATGCATCCGATTCTCCCTGTTTTCCCCCATAAATTCAGCAAATGGACTAGGTCATGGCGTTATTAACCCGAACATTACATGAAATATTCGGGTTAAAAGACCAGGCTATCCTTATGATGCAACCCCGAATGGCCTGGCGGCGGAATTGAAAAAGGGAGGCAATGGGTATATGAACGTGAGGCTATAAAAAGGTGGCTTCCGGGCGGTTATGGAGAATGGTACCGCCACTCTTTTTGAGATGAATAGGCATCAGACGCATGCAACGGAACAGTTTTTGAGAAAAGGAATATTTTTGAATGTCACATATCGAAAATCCCATGGAAATTTTCAAGCTGTTGAATGGTTCTAACTGTAAAGAATGTGGTGAAAAAACGTGCCTGGCATTTGCCGTGGCCGTGTTCAAGGAAAAAAGACCGATACAGGCGTGCCCTCATTTGGAGAAAGAAGTGATTGACCGGTATGGGGGTGCCATAGACAAGCCCAATACCGTTGATGAATATAAAGCCGAAGCCATTGAAGAACTGAAGCAGAAGGTATCATCTATTGACCTTTCCGAAGCAGCGCAACGTCTGGGCGCCCGGTTTGCCGACAACAAACTGACCCTAAAGATTTTTGGCAAAGAATTCAGTGTTGATACCGAGGGCAACCTGTCATCGGAAGTTCATATCAATGCCTATATGGTCGTGCCGGCTTTGAACTATATCTTGAACGGATCGGGCACATCTCCGCGTGGGGATTGGATAACATTTCGGGAATTGAACGGTGGGCCTTCCCGATATGCCCATTTCGAACAACGCTGCGAAAAACCGTTAAAACGGCTTGCCGATACCTATACGGATCTTTTTAAGGATATGCTGGAAATTTTCGATGGAAAACAAATTGACAGCCAGATCGATTCCGATGTTTCCATTATTCTGCATCCCCTGCCTCTTTTTCCCATAATGGTCTGCTACTGGAAACCGGAAGATGGCCTTGAATCCAGCCTTCATATTTATTTTGATGCGACATCCGATGACAATCTTGACATCGAATCCAACTATACCCTTAACGAAGGGGTTGTCTTGATGTTTGAAAAAATCGCCTTGCGGCATGGTGCTTGATATACTTTGACTGGATAACAGATAACGGGTGGAACTCAGGACAGGATAAGGCGTAAGGCCAAATGTAGACTTGCACCCTTTCATTGACCCCATTGGTGATGTGGCCGGATAGGCCTGTATAATCGGATTTCTGCGGACTGGGCGGTGCCTGGGCTACCTTTTTAGAGAATGAGACTAATAAGGGTAAACAAATTTGAGCAGTTTGTCGTGTTCGATCAAGCCATCATGCACATTCCGTTTTCATTGAACAATTGATCTATTTGGATAGTATGCAGAAAGTCAGCCATCTTATTTCCGGCTATTTCTTCGAAATTGTTTTGTACCAAATTTTTTAGCTCATGCGATGGAACGTCCATTATTGCACAGTAGACCATCCTTATAAGACGATCACTCGAACTCTTTATCTTAATTTTGTCATTTTCCCAGCGTGAAATTGTTTCAAGGCTGACACCAAGTATTTTCGCAAGTTTGGTAGCAGAAAGCCCTGCATTCTTCCTAAGAAATCTAACTTCTTTTCCATCCAGCGGTTGCTTTTGAGAAACAATGATTTTACCTAAAAGCATGTGCAAATCAGGAACGCAAGGCAGGGATACTTCTTCCTCATTACACTTATCGCAAACGAATACTCGAACATTGTCCAAATAAACGTTATCCAATCCACATTCTGTGTAATGATATTTTCGTCTTTCCGATCTCATTTCTGAATCACAGCTATAGCATTTCATAACACACCTCTATTTCTTGTAATTACTCCACTGTGATACAACGTATTCGGAAATTTTTTTCATCCACTGCAATAATCAATGTTAAATCGTCTCCTTCTATATCCTTGCCAACCACTTTGCATTCATAGCATTCATGTGTCTCGCTCCAATTATGCTCTGCGATTTCCCCCCAATTTAGAACTTGAAGGAAATCATCCATAAAGACGGATCGCTCCGACATTCTCCTTTTGCAATGCGGTGTCTGAGAAATACTATAATTCTGCGAGATATCCCGGATGACGGCTTTGAGTTGTTCCTTATTTCTATTCATAGTTATCGGCACGATTGACGTAGAGTCAAGTAAAAATTGACTTAGAATCAATAATATTTTTCGTGCAACAATATCTTGTATATCGAACTTCGCAAATACACTATGAAAGGAGGGATTTCGTGATTTTGAACATATGCTAAGTATCAAAACCGGGTTGATAGGTCAAGACTGGCCGGTTATGAATTGAATACCGTGGAGTATGGCAATTCGACAAAAACAAAAGGGTTAACCCGATTATGGCTAACCCTTTAATATTATTGGTGGTGATCCCAGGGGGAATCGAACCCCCGTTACCGGCGTGAGAGGCCGGCGTCCTAACCGCTAGACGATGGGACCACATCAATGCGGAAATGTGTGGTGCATTTACCGGAAACCTCAAAAATTGTCAAACGCTTTCAACACGCCCATTGAGTCCGGCACAGTGTCACCCGGCTTTCTGGGGCTTGCGGCCCTGGCGGAAGCCGATCAGCAGGTAAATGACGGCGCCGATAAAGGGAACCGCCGCCACGAGGGCCCAAAGGGCCTTGCGCCCGGTGGTGCCGAAATCTTTCGTCAGAACATCCACGATGGCCCAGACCGTCAGCAGGAAAAACGGCACGCTGGCCGCGATGAAAGTGAGTGCCGTCTTTAAATCCATTCTTGACCCTTCTCAACCTTTCAACTGTTTGGCAATTTCCAGAATCGTATTGGCGTATGGCTTGCTGTAATTGTATTTCAAAATCACCTTGAACTGCTGCTTGCGGGTCAGGCCGGGCTTCCAGCCGTGGTGCTTCAGGTAGTTGCCCACGCTGGCGATGGCGTCGGTGTGGTCGAAAAGGTCGACCCGTTGGTCCCCGTTGCCGTCCACCCCGAGCCGCAGGGCATTGCTGGGCATGAACTGGCAGTAGCCCATGGCACCGGCGTAGGACCCCCGGATGGCCACCGGATCCAATGCTTCGGCCTGTCCGTAGCGCAGCAAGGCCTTGAGTTCGTTATAGGCCCAGCTGGATTTGCGATCCGCTTTTTTCTCGAAAGCCTTGCGCGTCAGGCGGCGCTCTTGAGGTAACTCCTTCCAAAAGGCCTTGCGTACGCCATGGTCGTCCAGGGCCGCCATGGTGGAAAGGATATTGAAAACGGTCTGGTTGCCCACCAGGGTCCCCAATTGGGTCTCCACGAGCATGATGGCCGTGATGACTTCGCGGGAAACCTGGTAGCGCTCCTCCGCCACGGCCAGGGCACCACTGTGCTCGACCATGTACTGGCGCGCCATCCGGATGCGCTGCTCCCGGAGAAACTGGTCGTAATTCAGGCGGGCTTCACTGTGCCGGAAAAACATACCGACCCCGCGGATTTCGAACCCGACGCCCGGTTGGCCGTATAGCGCGTGAACGGTTTCCGCGTCAAATCCATCCTTGATTAGCCGGGCCTGCAAGGAGGCGAAAAATTCCGAGGCCGCTGATGTCGCAGCGAAGGCGCCCCCGACGACGCTATAAACCGCCAGCCCCCAGAGGAATATTTTTAATGCCACACGCCCGGGTTTGCCGCCCTGGTTTGTCATGGTGTTTTCTCTCGCCCTGAGTGAGCGCCTTTTAGGTAGTGCCCATCCCTAAATGGCATCTTTCGGCCCCTGGCGGCGTTCGCGCGCGTTTTCAATCCTCGCAATAGCGGGCTATTACTCGGGTTTCAAACGCGCTCGGGCCTTGCCAGGAACCAAAACCTACCATTTATGGACGGACACTATGTATGAATTGCGGGGTAATTGTCACTTTCCCATACGAGAAACACCATAATCATAAACCACCCTGTTGGCGAGCCCGGATGCTGGTGTTTGGATTCGTGTTTGGGGATTGATCAGCCGCAAAGATTGCCTTGAAATGCATGCCTGGAAATTATCGTTATCATATTAACTGCTTCCAATCCAGCCGGGGGACAAAATTCCATCCCCGGCCGGCGAAACGGGAGCCACCCGTCAAAATTTCCGGATTTGTGTTTGGACGTGACGCATCCCCATCTTGAAGCGATCTTCCGGCTCGTGGTATAAGTCCGTCGAATTCTCAAATCATGACCTGCCGCTATCCCTAATCGCCACGGAAGGACACCGACACCCCATCATGGCCACTGCCAAGAAACCGAAAACCATCTTCACCTGCCAATCCTGCGGGCATGAGGTCCCGCGCTGGATGGGCCGCTGCCCGGAATGCCGTCAGTGGGACACCTTTGTGGAATCCACCCGGGCGTCGTCCGGCCCGGGTTCGCGCCGCATGGGAAACAGCACGCCGGCCCAGCCGGTGCCCATCGACCACGTCAACCTGGAGGCCGAACACCGCTGCCAAACGTCCGTGGCCGAATTCGACCGGGTTCTGGGGGGCGGGCTGGTGGAGGGCAGCCTGGTGCTGATCGGGGGCGATCCGGGCATCGGCAAATCCACCCTGATGCTCCAGGCCCTTTACGGACTGGCCCGGCACCACGGCAAAGTGCTGTACGTTTCCGGCGAGGAATCCATCCGGCAGATCCGGCTGCGCAGCCAGCGACTGGATACCGTAGCAACCGACATGCTGGTGGTATCGGAAATCGACGTGGACGCCGTCATCCAGATGGTGGAGAATCATCAGCCCCGGGTGGTGGTGGTGGATTCCATCCAGACCATGTTCAACAGCGAACTGACCTCGGCCCCGGGCAGTGTCAGCCAGGTGCGGGAAGCCACGGTGCGCCTCATGCTGATGGCCAAGAAAACCGGCATTCCCGTTTTGCTGGTGGGCCATGTGACCAAAGACGGCGCCATCGCCGGCCCCCGGCTGCTGGAACACATGGTGGACACGGTGCTCTATTTCGAAGGCGACCGCAACCATGTCTTCCGGGTGCTGCGGGCGGTGAAAAACCGCTTCGGCTCCACCAACGAAATCGGCGTTTTTGAAATGCGCGACCAGGGGCTGGTGGAAGTCGCCAACCCCTCGGCCGTGTTTTTGTCCGAACGGCCGGCCGGGGCCCCCGGTTCTTCGGTGACGGCCAGCATGGAAGGAACGCGGCCCATCCTCCTCGAATTGCAGGCCCTGGTGAGCGGCACCAGCACCGGCACCCCCCGGCGCACCATCCTGGGCCTCGACGCCCACCGGGTGGCCCTGCTGGTGGCCGTGATGGAAAAAAAGCTCGGCCTGCACCTGGTGGGTCAGGACGTCTTCATGAACGTGGCCGGCGGTGTCAAAGTGGATGAACCGGCCGTGGACCTGGCCGTCGTGGCCGCCATTGCCTCCAGTTTCATGGACAAAGCCGTGCCCGAGGACATGCTCATTCTGGGGGAAGTGGGCCTCACCGGCGAGGTCCGTGCGGTGGGCCACGTGGATATCCGCGCCATGGAAGCCGCCAAAATGGGCTTTCAGCGCTGCCTGATCCCCCACGGCAACACCCGCCGCATGGAAACGGTTCCCGGCATCCAAACCATCGGGGTCCGCACGGTGGAGGAGGCCCTCGAAAATCTGTTTTGACGCCCTCATCGCCCTACCCTGGGGACAGCCGGGGGGGCCGCCTTGACTTAAGGGAGCGTTTGAGTGTATAGGGGGTTGCTATTTATCAAATAAAGACAAGGAATTAACGTCTGACCGGGACTTGAGGACCAAGTTCTTAGCAATAGAATATAGATGCCCCCAAAGAAAACCAAATCACGCTCCCGCAACAAGTGGGCGGATCACTATACCCGTAAGGCCCGGAAAGACAACTACCCGGCCCGATCGGTCTACAAGCTCAAGGAGATCCAGAAGCGCTACCGGCTGATCCATCCCGGCAACCGGGTGCTCGATTTGGGATGCGCGCCGGGCTCCTGGCTTAAATATGCAGCCGAGATAACCGGTCCGCGCGGCTACGTCCTGGGGCTGGACCTGAAACCGGTGGAATTGGCCCTGCCCGGGCATGCCCAGGCCATGGTGGCGGATATCTTCGATCTGAATGAAGAGGTCACCGCACTGCTGGGCCGCGGGTTTCATTGCGTGATAAGCGACATGGCGCCGGCCACCACCGGCCATAAAGATGTGGATGCCGCCCGGTCGTTCAACCTCTGCGAAAGCGCCCTGGGGATTGCCATGGATCATTTGGTGGACGGCGGCCGGTTCGTGTGCAAGATTTTCCAGGGGCCTGACACGCAGGCCTTTATCGATACGGTCAAACAACGATTTACACGATGTCATATCTACAAGCCCCAGAGCAGCCGCAAGGCCAGCCGTGAGATTTTCATCATCGGCAAGGGGAAACGACAGGAGGACTAAATGGCAGGGCACAGCAAATGGGCTAATATCAAACACCGCAAGGGCGCCCAGGATGCGCGGCGCGGCAAGGTCTTTACCAAAATCATCAAGGAAATCACCGTGGCGGCCCGCATGGGCGGCGGCGACATCAACGCCAACCCGCGGCTGCGCCGGGCGGTGGACGCCGCCAAGGGCGAAAATATGCCCAAGGACAATATCGACCGGGCCATCAAAAAGGGTACCGGCGAACTGGAAGGCGTGAACTATGAGGAAAACACTTACGAAGGCTACGGTCCCGGCGGGGCAGCGGTTTTCGTGGAATCCGTAACGGACAACAAAAACCGGGCCGTCTCCGAAATCCGCCACTGCTTTTCCAAATGCGGCGGCAATCTGGGCGCGGGCGGCTGCGTGGCCTGGATGTTCGACAACAAGGGTTATCTGGTCGTCGAAAAATCAGCCATCGATGAAGACCAACTCATGGAAGCCGCCCTGGAGGCCGGTGCTGAAGACGTCCGTGAAGACGGCAGCAACTTCGAGGTCATCACGGCCCCCGAAGACTTCGAAGCGGTCAAGGAAGCCATCGATGCCGCCGGGATTGCCTACATCGACGCCGAAGTCACCATGCTGCCCCAGAACACCACCAGCCTGGAAGGCAAGGAAGCCCAGCAGATGATTCGCCTCATGGACATGCTGGACAACTGCGACGACGTCCAGAAAGTCTACACCAACGCCGATATTCCCGACGACATGGTAGAAGGCTGAACAAAGCCCTCCCCTGCGAATGCAAACAAAACGCGGGCGACCCAGTTATGGGTGCCCGTGTTTTTGTTGGCGGTATAGGTACCGAACAAACGGCTGAACGTTTCCATGAAGCTCGGCGAAATCCTGTGAGAGGGGTCCAGGGGTCGAGGATTCAGGGATTGGAGGATAGAGGTTGGAGGCAACAACCGAAAAGACAGAAAATAGGGAACTTCAAAGAAATCGCATCCAAAGAAACCGGTTTTTAGGCCCAAACCAGCCGTTTCCTGATTTCTAATTCCCTATTTTCTTAGTATTCTGTCTCCTGTCTTCTGACTCCTGACTCCTGACTCCTGAGCCCTGAATTCTGTCTCCTGGCTCCTGACGCCTTGTCGTTTTTTCCCTTAAATCGGGGAAGAGCAAAAACTTAGAGTGCCAACGCAATCATCCGCTCCACCGCCTTGAGCGCCGGCTTGCGAACCGCCTCCGGCACCTTGACCTCCCCGTCTAAAGTTTCCAGGCAATTCACGATATCCGCCAGGGTGATTTTCTTCATGTCTTCGCAAAGCATGCGCGGTGAGACCATATGAAAGGTCTTGCCCGGGCAGGCCTTTTCCAGAGGGTAGCGCATGCCCACCTCGGTACCCACGATAAAGGCTTGGGCCTCCGACTGCCGGGCGTATCGGATCATGCCCGAGGTGCTGACCGCCACATCCGCCAGGGCCACCACCTCCGGCGGGCATTCGGGATGGGCCATGAAAACCGCTTCGGGATAGCGGTTTTTGGCACTCTCGACCTCGCCCACCGTGAGCAGGTTGTGGAACGGGCAGTGTCCTTCCCAGGTATGCACTTTTTTGCTGCTGCGGGCGGCGGTGTTCAGGGCCAGGTTGCGGTCCGGCACCATGAGCACCTCTTCGTCCTCCAGGCTTTCCACAACTTCCAGGGCATTGGCCGAAGTGCAGCAAATCGTGGAAAGGGCTTTGACCTCGGCGGTGGAGTTGACATAGGTCACCACCGGTACGGACGGCAGCTCGGCCTTTCTTTTGCTGAGCGCTTCCGGGGTTACCATGTCCGCCATGGGGCAGCCCGCATCCGTGCGGGGCAGGAGAACGGTCTTGTCCGGCGAAAGGATGGAGGCTGTTTCGGCCATGAAGTGGACGCCGCAGAAAACAATCACTTCCGCGTCGGTCTTGGCGGCCTGGATGCTGAGTTCCAGGGAATCGCCGCACACATCGGCCACATCCTGGATCTCCCGGGGCTGGTAGTTGTGCGCCAGGAGGATCCCCCGGCGTTTCTTCAGCAAGGAACGAATTTGATCTTGCATGGCATTCCGTCTCCTACAAAAATTTCCTGTACACAAAACAAGAGGCAAAAATCTAGAGATTCCGGATCAAAGCCTGTCCCGGATGCCGATCCGGGATCCGGAATGACAGATAACACACTTTAAAACTGTAAAACGTCCGTCCCCTCCGGTATTTCGAACTGGAACAGCTCGTCGGCAAACGACTGCTGGAAGGCGATATCGTGAAAGACGATACGGGTCGTGTCCTCATAGACATTGGTGGTCACGACTTCGATAATATCGTGGGTTGCCCGAACAATGGTCATGGTGATGGAGGCGATGTCGAAAGCCTCCTCCCGCGGGGTCAGTTTGAGCCGGGCCAGTTCCTGGCTGCCGTTGGGGTCCAACTCGATCCGAAATTGCTTACGCAGCAGGCGAACGTCCGACAGAAAACTGGCCCCCTGGCTACCCCCCAGCACCTCGGCCGCCTGCCCCTTGGTGACCTGGCGCTCCTGGGGTTGATACATCCACAAGGTCTCGCCGTCGGTGACAAACAGCATGGGATCGGGCTCTTCGTATTCCCAGCGCATTTTTCCGGGATATTTCACCAGCAGACGGCCGGTGGCCGTATCCGTGACCTGCATGGCCGTGAGGGTCGATTCAATCGTGAAACGGGCGGAAAAGGCCGAACTGGCATAGCGGTTTTCCACACCGGTAAGAACCTGGTCGACCAAAGGATCAAGGGGCGCCGTGCCTTCGTCCTGGGCCACGGCAACGCCCGTCATCACCATGCACATCAGAATAACGCCCCCAAAAAAAATCTTACGGAGCAAAAATAAACCTGTCGGCATCGGATCGATCCCTTCCATGTCGTTGTAGCGTGACAGCCCCAGAGGCCATCCCCAAAAATGGCTTCTTAGGGGAATCCACACAGTTTGTAAACACCCATCCCGGAAAAAAGGCCGCCGTCACGAAAGCTTCTTGACCAAATCATCCGGCCCCATAGATCCGTCCGATCCGCCCAGATCCACTTCAACCGGCGCACCTCCCAGCCATTCGGTACGGCCGAAAACCGCCATGGCAATGCTGTCGATCAGGGCCAGGTTCTTTTCGGCCGCGGCAACATCGAAATGCGGGGTGCGCACACCCGTCATGATCAGGGTTTCCATATTGCTGCGCGCCGCCAATTCGGCCGCTCGCCGGGCTTTCAATCGATGCTGGAACAGAAACTTCTTGCGATCCATCAGGGCCTGGTAAAGGTTGGTGCTATCGTCATGTTCGTTGAGAAAGACGAGCGCGAAGGCCAGCTTGTCGACATAATCGGGATCGTCCATAGGCAGACGCTCGAAAAAATCGCACAAAAAGCCGATTTGGACCGGCGTCTGGCGCAAGGCCGCATTGCGCAATTGGACCCGCAGCCAGATGTGCCCATCCGGGCGTTTAGCGCCCGCGGCAAGAAGGCCGGCATCCAGACGGGCCAGCGCCGTCTTCAGCATTTCCACCGGTTGCCAGGTGAGGTTCAACCGCGCCAGGAAAGCGTCCACAACGAACACCGGCATGCCGGCCGCCACAGTGTCATCCATCCCGGGCAGGCTCAGCCGGGCCGCCACGGGGCCGGCCTTGAGACGCTCGGCCAGCCGGGCCACGTCTTCCTCCCGGAAACAATGGTCCATCAAGACCGGCTCGATGGCCATCTGCAAAGGCTCGTCCGGGAAAAACAAAAGATCCAGCAGGGAGTCCCGCTCGGCGCTGGAGTCGTCTGACAACAGGGTCCGCAGTGTATCGAACCCATCATCGCCGAAGGTGGCCGTCATGAAGCCCCGCACACCCTCCGTCAGCACGACCCCATTGGCCAGGTAGCGGCGCAGGGCATCTTCCAGAAGGTCCAATGCCGATGATGAAGCCCTTTGTGTCATAAGGACGTCACCATCCTATATGTAAGGGGCCATCAGCATCATCAGGTCGTGCTTGGTCTGAACGCCCGGCAGGCTTTTCTTCAACTGCCCGTTGTCGAAGACAAACAGGAACGGCACACTGAGGATGTTGAAACGCGCGGCCAGCTGCTTGTTGGCATCCACGTTGAGCTTGCCGGCCCGCACGCGTCCCTTGGCATCCTGGGCAAAACTGTCGAAAAGCGGGCCGACCTGGGTGCAGGTGCCGCACCAGGGCGCCCAGGCGTAGACAAGGGCCGGGATGGGGGACTTGAGAATGAGGGCTTCGAAATTGGCCTCCGTCACCAGCTGCGGCTGGGGCGTGAGCAAATCGGCGGTGGGAATGCCGCCGCCGCATTTGCCGCATTTGGCCACCGCGCCGAGTTTGTCGGCCGGGATGCGGTTGCGCGTCCGGCATTCCGGGCAGCGGATGAGATAGGGATTGGCGTTCTGGGTCATGAAGTTTGTCATCTCCCGGTGGTCGTGATGAATGAATCCTGCCGGCGGCAGGATCACGCAGACGAAATCTTGCCGTAATGGCACCTACCAAAATAAGGCCATTCCTCCTTCCGGCAAGTCTGGCGAAGTGAGGTTCTTTTTCAGAACGGAAAACCTCAATAAGCCTTTTAGGAGAGGGCTGAAAAACGGCCTTTCCGCTTGAGATAGTGAAGAAGTTTTTTAGAATGGCACCCCGGATCAGCGGAGCCTCTCCGGCAACAAGGCGACGGTCTTCCTCAGGGCGGGTTCTTCAGTCAAGAGGACCGAACCCGATCAGTAAATGGTGCCCTGGGTTTGGGCATCGAAGATATGCAAATGGTCGAGATTCATGGCCAGCCGGATCTTTTTACCGCGACCGACCAGTTTGCGCCCCTCGCTTTTGGCAATCAATTTGGTGCCGAAAAGATCCATGTGCATATTGGTTTCGCTGCCCAGGGGTTCGACCACTTCCACCAGGCCTTCGGTCTTCCATTCTTCCGGCACCTTGGTGTCGCCGTTGTCAATGGTGATGTCCTCGGTCCGCAGCCCCATGATCACATCCATGCCGGCTTGAAGATCGACCCCCGTTTTGGCAGGGACCGGCACCCGCAGGCCGCCTTCGAAGGCCAGCACGAGCCCGGCGCCCTCCGCCGCCAACTTGGCCGGCGCGAGATTCATGGGCGGACTGCCGATGAAACCGGCCACGAAGGTATTGACCGGGTTCTCGAAGATGTCCAGGGGCGCCCCCACCTGTTCGATGTAACCGTCGCGCATGACCACGATGCGATCGGCCAGGGTCATGGCTTCCACCTGATCGTGGGTAACGTAGATGATGGTGTTCTGAACTTTCTGGTGCAGCCGTTTGATCTCGATCCGCATCTGGGTGCGCAGCTTGGCATCCAGGTTGGATAACGGCTCGTCGAACAGAAACACCTTGGGGTTGCGAACAATGGCCCGCCCCATGGCCACCCGCTGGCGCTGGCCGCCCGAGAGCTCGTGGGGCTTGCGCTTCAGGAGATCGGTCAGCCCAAGGGTGCCGGCGGCCCGCTGGACCCGTTCTTCGATCTCGGCCTTGGGTGTTTTACGCAATTTGAGGCCGAACGCCATATTATTGAAAACGTTCATATGGGGATACAGGGCGTAGTTCTGAAACACCATGGCCACGCCGCGGTCTTTGGGGGCCACGTCATTGATCCGCTGATCGTCGATAAAAATTTCGCCCTCGCTGATCTCCTCCAGACCGGCGACCATCCGCAGGGTCGTGGATTTACCGCACCCCGAGGGCCCCACCAGGACGACAAATTCGACATCGTCGATTGCCAGATCAATCCCATGGACCACTTCCACTTTACCAAATCGTTTGACCACCTTTTTTAGATCGACACGTGCCATCGTTCCATTCCCGTCCCAAGATCGGTGTGCGCAGCTTCCGTTCTGTTATGGCTGCATTTTTTCGGCAGCCCGGTATTATGATATACGTCTTTAAATCTCTAAAATTGTTTATAATTCAATCGAACAATCGACCAGCCACGAAATCTTCCCTGCGGGAGCCAATTAATCCTTGACTCCATTATCACATCCCCGATATGCGTGTAAAATATTATAGTCATCTATATCTCATAATGAATGAATAAACCGGACCCGATCGGCGGGTGCCGGTTGTCAATTGCACTCATGGGAGAGGAGGAAAAGGTCATGAAATCGCGGAATCTAGTCTTGGTTATTGCGCTTGCTCTGATGGTTGTCTTTACGGCCGGCGAGGTAATGGCCAAACGCATCGAAATCCATTGGTGGCACGCCATGCGCAGTGCCCGTGGGGAAGTCTGCAACACCATGATCAAAGCGTTCAACGACTCGCAGGACAAGTACACGGTCATCGGCACCAACAAAGGCAACTACGATGAAACCGTCAACGCCGGGGTGGCCGCCATCCGGGCCGGCAAACAGCCCCACATCCTGCAAAGCTTCGAGGTGGGCACCCAGCTCATGATGCTCTCCGGTGCCGTTTATCCGGTCTATGAGCTCATGGCCGATGCCGGCTACAAGGTCAACTGGAAAGACTATCTGCAGCCGGTCCTTTCCTACTACATGGATGCCAACGGCAACCTGGTCTCCATGCCGTTCAACTCCTCCACACCGGTCATGTACTACAACGTGGACCTGTTCAAAAAAGCGGGCCTGGCCCCCCTGGACAAATCCAAAGCGGTCACCTGGGACGAACTTGGTGAAATGCTGGACAAAATCGTGAAATCCGGCGTTCCCGGCGGCATGGTCACGGCCTGGCAATCCTGGACCCAGATCGAAAACTACTCCGCCATCCACAACATCCCCTTCGCATCCAAGGCCAACGGCTACAAGGGACTGGACTGCGAGTTGATGATTAACAACGACAAGGTGGTCAATCACATCACGCGTCTCAAAGCCTGGATGAAGGACAAGCGCTTCTTCTACGGCGGCCAGAAATACCAGGGCCCCAAATCCGAATTCATCGCCCAGAATGCGGCCGTCTACATCGATTCCATCAGCGGCATCGCCAAACTGAAAAAAGCCGTCAAGGACTTTAATTGGGACGTGGCGCCCCTGCCCGTGGAAGCGTGGATGAAAGCGCCCCAGAACAGCATCATCGGCGGGGCCTCCAACTGGGTCCTCAAAGGCCACAGCAAGGATGAATACGCCGGCGTGGCCGCCTTCCTGGATTTCCTGGCCACCAACGACATGCAGATTTACTGGCACAAGGAAACCGGGTATTTCCCGATTACCCTGACGGCCTACAAGGCCCTCAAGGACCAGGGATACTACAAAGAATCCCCCTACCAGGAAGTGGGCATCAAACAGATGACCCGCCGGGATCCCACCGAAATCTCCCGCGGTCTGCGGCTGGGCTACTTCATCCAGATCCGCAACGTGATCAACGAAGAGCTGGAACTGGTCTGGAACGACACCAAGAGCCCCCAGGATGCCCTCGACAGTGCCGTCAAACGCAGCAACGATCTGTTGCGCTCCTTTGAAAAAACATATAAATAACCTCTGGATCACAACCACAACGGCGCTTCCGGCCAGCACCTGCCGGAAGCGCCGCCTTAATGCCGAGCCGCCATGATCAAGCGTTCGATTTTCTCCAATCGCTTTCTGCCCTATTTCCTGATTCTGCCCCAGATTCTGGTCACGGCCACCTTCTTTTACTGGCCGGCCCTGCAGGGGTTGATGCAGTCCATGATGCTGAGCGATCCCTTTGGGCTGCACAACCGCTTCGTCTGGTTCGACAATTTCATCGAGCTGTTCCAGGATCCACTCTATCTGAAGTCCATCGTGATCACCCTGGTGTTCAGTGCATCGACGGCCTTTGTCTCCATTTCCGGCGGGCTGTTCCTGGCCACCCTGGCCAATCGCGCCCTGCGGGCCAAGGCGCTGATCCGGACCTGCCTGATCTGGCCCTACGCCGTGGCCCCGGCCATTTCCGGCGTTTTGTGGCTCTTTCTGCTGCATCCTTCGTACGGCGTCGTGTCCCTGGCTATCAAGCGCTGGTTTGGTGTGGACTGGAATCCGGTGTTGAACGGCACCGACGCCCTGCTAATGGTGATCATGGCCAGTGCCTGGAAACAGATCAGCTATAATTTCGTCTTTTTCATGGCCGGCCTGCAGGCGATCCCCCATTCCCTGATCGAGGCCGCCGCCATGGACGGCGCCAGCCCCTTTCGGCGCTTCTGGGCCATCGTCGTGCCCATGCTGTCCCCCACACTGTTTTTCGTCACGGTGATGAATATCATTTTTTCCTTTTTCGAGACCTTCGGGGTCATTCACACCGTCACCCAGGGCGGCCCGGGGGGGTCGACCAACATTCTGGTCTACAAAGTCTACCAGGACGGTTTTATCGGCCTGAATCTGGGATCCTCATCCGCCCAGTCCATTGTGCTGATGAGCCTGATCATTTTCATCACTGTCATGCAGTTCAAATATGTCGAACGCCGCGTTCAATACACAGGTTGATTGGTCATGGTTGAAAGAACACCCATTCTGGACACGCTGACGTATATTTTTCTGATGGTGGGCATCCTGGTGGTGGGATTCCCTATCATTTACGCCCTCATCGCCGCCACCCATCCCATCGAAACGGTGTCCATGGTGCCCATGCCGCTGATTCCGAGCGACCAGTTCTGGGTCAATATGCAGGCCGCCTGGAACAAGGGGGATCTGGGAACCCAGTTGACGAATTCGTTCATCATGGCCAGCGGCATCACCATCGGCAAAATCTGCGTATCCCTGCTGGGGGCCTTCTCCATCGTTTATTTCGACTACCGCCTGCGCACCGTGGCTTTTGTCACCGTATTCTGCACCCTGATGCTGCCGGTGGAAGTTCGCATCCTGCCCACCTACGAGATGGCGGCCAACCTCTTCGGCCCGCTGCAGATGTTGTGGGAGTTTTTGCATCTGGACGGCATCGTGGCCTGGTTCGTTGGCCACGACATCGAAATCAAACTCGACTTGAGCCTGCTGGACAGCTATACCGGCCTGATCCTGCCGCTGGTGGCATCGGCCACCTGCACCTTTCTCTTCCGCCAGTTTTTCCTGACCATCCCGGAAGAGCTCTGTGAAGCCGCCAAGATCGACGGTGCTTCGGCCATGACCTTCTTCCGTAAGATCATTCTGCCCTTGTCCAAGACGAATATCGCCGCCCTGGTCGTGATTGAATTCGTCTACGGCTGGAACCAGTACCTCTGGCCCCTGCTGATCACCACCAACCCCAAGATGACGACCGCCGTCATCGGGCTCCAGAACCTGATTCCCCAGGCGGACGACCTGCCGTTCTGGAACGAGGCCATGGCCGCCGCCCTGATCGTCATGCTGCCGCCAATCCTGGTGGTATTGTTCATGCAGCGCTGGTTCGTGAAAGGCCTGGTGGAACGGGAAAAGTAGGTTGCCTAGCCCGGATATTTCACGCGTTCGAGATGTTCATTGGCAAGGCATCAGGGGTGCCGCTGTACGCCTGTACCGCAAGCCCCTGATAACGCGGCCAATAGGCATCTCGGGCGCGCCCGCAGGGTGAAATTTTATCGATGAATTTGGAAATCGACCAAGGGTACAACGTGTCACCTGAAAATTAGATCCCGACAATAGCCTTCATAGCCCTGAATATTGGCGTAAAATTTATTGTCTCGAAAAAATTTCATGAAATGTTCGGGCTAGCAGGCCCCCAGGATAACGGCCACCACTTCGGCAAATCCGTAACCTCCCTCTTTGCGGGTCACCCAGGCCGGGCAATGCTGCATCCCATGCGCAAACTGGCGGATATTGGCAACCCCCACCCCATGGGTAAAATAGGCAAACATGGGTTCATCGTTGGGGGAGTCCCCCACGAAAATCGCCGTGTCGCGCACGGTTTCCAGGTCACACTCAAACTGCTCGCGAAACAACAGCCGGGTCATGGCAAGTTTGTCGTAATCGCCGAACCAGCCGTTGACATGGATGGAGCTGATTTTGGCCCGGGCCCCCGCCTGCTCGAAGATGGTGACAATTTTCTCCACCTGATCCATGGGCAGGGCCGGCACGTCCTCACAGAAATCAATGGCCAGATCCGCTTCCCGATAGGCCTGATCGGCCGACACCCGGCAGCCGGGAACGGCTTTCAGGATATCCTTTTCGATGCGATCAAGGCGCGCGCGGTCTTCACGACGTTCGGCATCCGCTTTCCAGTAGCGCCGCACCATGCGGCGCGCTTGAGCATCGTAACAGAAATAAAACGCACCGTTTTCACCCACCAGTCCGGCGATGGGCCACATGCGGGCCATGTGGTCGCACCAACCCGCGGGGCGCCCCGTAATGGGAATGACATGAATGCCGGCCGCGGTCAGGCGCTCCAGCGCGGCATACGCCGCCGCCGGCAGGCGCCCGGCGACTGTCAGGGTGTCGTCGATATCGCACAGCAGATATTGAATCTGGGACCGTTGGGATGGGGGGAAATCTTGAATCGGCTGCATGCCTGCTCCTCGGATGATGACGGTTTACAATCTTTTGTGGAAGGTTCGCTTGGGGTTGATGGGCTTTGCGAACCATTCCGGCGTTTTTTAGGCAGGTGGACCGCAATTGTCAAACCTGATTGCCGACGGCCGTCACGCGCAATTCCCGGGAGGGTTTGCTTTTTCCGCCCGACGGCCCCGATCCGGTTGACCGTCGACGCTGCTGTCTGTTATGCATCGGATCGCATCCAACGTGTATCAACAATGGAAACCCAGAGAAAGCCGTTATCATGATCATCACTGAAATTCTGGCCCGCAACGCCCGCATGTACGGTAGCGAAACCGCCTTGATCGAACGCGCCCCGGCAGCCGACAAACGCACCGAAATCACCTGGTCCGCGTTTGACCAGCAGGCCAACCAGGTGGCCCAGGCCCTGATCGCCCGGGGCATCACCAAGGGGCATCGGGTGGTTCACCTGATGATGAACTGCATCGAATGGCTGCCGGTCTATTTTGGCATCCTGCGTACCGGGGCGTGGGCCGTCCCCCTCAATTTCCGTTTCGTGGCCAAGACGATCCTGGGCTGCGCTGAGACCGCCGAGGCCCAGGCCATGATTTTCGGGGAAGAATTCATCGACCGGATCGATGCCATCAAAACCGAGTTGGACCGTACGGTCCGTTTTTACATCTTCGTCGGCCCGGTGGCGAAAACCCCGGAATATGCCGAGCACTTCGACGCTTTCCTGGGAACGTCCAAGGCTGTGGCCCCTGAGGTTCCCTTACAACTGGAAGACGAAGCGGCCCTTTATTTTACTTCAGGCACCACCGGCACCCCCAAGGCGACCCTGCTGACGCACCGCAACCTGGAATATGCCTGCTATGTGGAAAACCGCCACCACCAGCAGACCCACGAGGACAATTTCCTGTGCATCCCGCCTCTCTACCACACCGGGGCCAAGATGCACTGGTTCGGCAACTTCATCGTGGGGGCCAAAGCGGTCATCCTCAAGGGCATCGAACCACGCTGGATCCTGGAAGCCGTGTCGGAAGAACAGGTGACCATCGTCTGGCTGCTCGTGCCCTGGGCCCTGGACGTGCTGTTTGCCATCGAGAGCGGCGAGCTGAAGCTCAAGGACTTCAAACTCGATCAATGGCGCCTGATGCATATCGGCGCCCAGCCCGTACCCCCCAGCCTGGTCCGGGAGTGGCAGAAATGCTTCCCCCGCCACCAGTACGACACCAACTATGGTCTGACCGAATCCACCGGGCCGGGCTGCGTTCACCTGGGCATGAACAACAACCATAAGGTCGGCGCCATCGGCCGCCCCGGTTTCGATTGGGAATACCGCATCGTGGATGACAAGATGGCTCCGGTGCACCCCGGAACGCCGGGGGAACTCATCGTCAAGGGGCCCGGGGTCATGCGGGAATACTACAAAAACCCCGCGGCAACCCGGGAAACCCTTCAAGACGGCTGGCTGCTGACAGGCGATGTGGCCCGCGAAGACGACGACGGCTTTATCTGGCTGGTGGACCGCAAAAAAGATGTGATCATCACCGGCGGCGAGAACATCTATCCGGTGGAAATCGAAGATTTCCTGCAGGGGCACCCCCGGATCCAGGATGTGGCCGTCATCGGCCTGCCCAGCCTGCGTCTGGGCGAAATCGCCACGGCCATCGTGAAGGTCAAACCTGGCCAGGATCTGACAACCCAGGAGATCGACACCTTCTGCCAGGACCTGCCGCGCTACAAACGACCACGGCGGGTGATCTTCGGGGAAGTTCCCCGCAACCCCACCGGCAAAATCGAAAAACCCGAATTGCGCAAGCAATACGCCGGTGTCGCGGAAAGCTTCAAAATCTGAGTTTGAGGAAGCTTTCCCGTGTCCCTTCCTGATATCGCGCAACCTGGCCCGCAACGCATCGGGCTGATGGCCGACAGCCACGGGGATGCCGTCGGCATCGAAGCCGCGGCCAGGTGCTTCCAGGACCGCGGTTGCAACCTGAGCATCCACCTCGGGGATATCGGCGACACGACCCGTCCGGCAACCCTGGAGGCCTGCCTCGACCGGCTGGCCGCCCACGGCATCCTGCCGATCCGCGGCAATAACGACCACACCCTGCTGCTCAACCAATCCCCATTGGTCAGTGCCCGGGCCATGGCCATTATCCGGGAAATGCCCCTGACGCGGCGGATCGGATCGGCCCTGCTGGCCCATTCCCTGCCCTTTGCGGCCACCATGGGCCCGCGCTGCATGCTGGAAGATATGCGTTCCCGCCATATCCGGCGATTTTTCCAGACGCACCAGGGACGGTCGCTGTTCCGGGGCCACAGCCACCAGCCGGAAATCGTCCGGCCCCAAGGCACCGCCTTTACACGGGAGCGGATGCTACCCGGCCGGACTTATCCACTCCAAACAGGGCAATCCGCCGTGGTCACCTGCGGTGCCCTTTTTGACGGGTTGTGCCTCATCTGGCACCGGGACCGGGAAAGCATCGAACTGATTGCTCTAAACAATCCGGAGCCCTTTTCCTGATCTGCCATCAGGGTACCGTATGGGGATCGATTTTATCCAAAATCTGGCCGTCGGCATCGATCTGAAAGAGCAGAAATCCATTTTGGGCCGCGTCCCGGGCCAGTTCATGAATGCGTATGGCCTGAACTTCGAAGCGGCTGCCTTTTTGGCGCTTAAACAGACTCAGGCCATTCTGAGCCTCTTCCTTTTCATTAAAGAAGGGAATATAGGCAATATCCAGGTCGGTATTTTGCTGGCCGACAAACTGTTCGACATCGTCCATGGTCTGGACCACAACCCAGACCATGGGATTTTCCTCAAGCGACAGACTCATAAATGGATCTCCTTGCAAACTTTAAACACCATTGACCAAAAAAAGTGAGACGGCCATGCGATACACCATCCGTCTGGGCATGACACAATCCTATTTGCTGCCGGGTGATGCGGGTTACCTGCTCATCGACGCCGGGCCGCGCGGTCGCGCGGATGCCTTTTTCCGCGCTCTCCGCCGCTATGGCATCGACCCCGGGCAAATCCGCCTGATCATCGTCACCCACGCCCACTTCGACCATGTGGGCAGCCTGCATGCCATTCGACAACGCTGCGCTTGCCCGGTCATGATCCATGAAGCCGAAGCCGGACTCCTGTCCCGGGGGCAAGTCGTCCTGCCGCCCGGCACCAACCCGCTAACGCGTCGCCTGATCCGCCTGGCCAACCGGCATCCCCGCCTGATCAAACGATGGTTCCGGTTCGATCCGGTCCGGCCCGATCACGTCATCAACGGCCCCCTGGATCTGGCCCCCTATGGTTTCAACGCCCGCATCCTGCCCACCCCGGGCCACACCCCGGGTTCCCTGACCGTCGTCACCCCTGCCGGCCTGGCCTTCGTGGGGGATCTGGCCATCAACACCCTGCCCGCCGGCCTTGGGCCCTACTGGCCGCCTTTCGGGGACGATCCCGATCTCATTCGCGCTGGTTGGCGCACCCTGCGCGAGATGGGCGTCACCACCCTCTACCCTGCCCACGGCCGCCCCTTCAAGGCGGAAAAGCTGCCGCTGTAGCATCGGCGCCATTTTCCGTTTAACGTCATTCCGGCGGAAGCCGGAATCTTTTGATATCAAAATGTTAGAGATTCCGGATCAAGTCCGGAATGACAAATAGAACACTTTTTACGACTTCATCTTTTCTTCTATGTGGAAAAAAATAAACAATCCATAGTCATTGTCTCGCCAGAACTGACAGGCGCCAGAAGCACACCACCAGTCTTGGCGGACTTCATTCAAGCTATAATGTGGTGCCGCAGTACTTGCAATACCGGGCATCCTTGTCATGCCCGTCGCTGCCGCACCCCGGGCAGGCCTGGGTCGACACCATGCCGCGATGCACCGCCTGGGTCAATTCCACCGTGACGATGCCGGTGGGTACGGCGATAATCCCGTAGCCGATGATCATGATAACCGAGGCCAGGGCCTGGCCGATATCGGTCTGGGGGGCAATATCCCCATAGCCCACCGTGGTCATGGTGACGATGGCCCAGTAGATGCTGCGGGGGATGCTCGTAAACCCGTTGGCGGCCCCCTCCACGACATACATCAAGGCGCCGAAGATGATCACTACGGTCAAGACCGTGAAGAGGAATACGGTAATCTTTCGCAGCGAAGCCCTCAGGGCGGCCAGGAGCAAGCGGGCTTCGCTGAGAAACTGCACCAGCTTGAAAACACGGAAAATCCGCAGCAGCCGCAGCACCCGGATGATGATGAAATACTGCCCGCCCGGCAGAATGACGCTGAGATAGGTGGGCAGGATGGCCAGAAGGTCCACCACTCCGAAAAAACTCCGGGCATAGAGCAACGGCCGCTGGACGCAAAACAGTCGCAGCAGATACTCCGCGGTAAACAGCAGGGTGAAAAACCATTCGCCAAGCAGCAGCCATTGGCCGTATACCGCCTGAATGGCTTCCACACTGTCCAGCATGACCAGCACGACGCTAAAGACAATGCTGACAATCAGCACGACATCGAACCATTTGCCGGATGTCGTGTCGGCTTCGAAAATGATTTCGTGCAAATGCTGGCGCAGTGTTTTCATTTCACCTCGACCTTAAGGCTGCTTCACCGTGTTTTCATCGGGACTCTCTCCCTCCCGAAGGGCGCCATCGTGATCAAAGCGCCCGAACTGCAGGAAATGGATGGTCTGTGCGATGACCTCGTCATCATCCATGATAAAGGTGTGGCTGGCCGGCACCACCAGGAAATCCGCCATACCTTCGAGGCGGGCATTCTCCACGGCCACCTTGCCGTCGTCCGGTCCCGGAATCAGGTAGGAGTACAGGGGATTCCAGCTCGTGCTGCCGGTGATAACCCCAACCGGCACATTCACCGGCCCCAACTGTCGGGGTACACTGTCGGACCGGGTGCCCAACTGCTGCCCGGCAGGCCCGGTGATCCAGTGATAAAGGCGGAAGGATCGCAGATGATCCGCCAGTTCACTGCCCTGGTTGGGGGGGCTCAGCATCACGATGCGGCTGCCCGACGGCAGGGTGTGGTCCTGCAGATACTGTCGAATCAGGATGCCCCCCAGGGAATGACTCACCATGTGCAGCCGTTCGCAGCCGGTCTCACGGCAACGCCGGGCCGCCGGAGCCAGATAATCCCGGGTGAGGGTCTCGATGGGCGCCTCCGTCGACGGATAGGCCAAGTTCGTCACCCGGTAGCCCCGGGCCTCCAGGGCATGGGCCATGGTCGCCATGGACATGGGGGTCCGTCCCAGGCCGTGCAGCAGAATCACGCAAGCACCATCCTTGACCGCCGCCCCCCCGGTTGGGTCGCCGGCCGCCGGACCTGTCAGACATCCCCCGCAGGCCAGCAATAGAACCAGGCTCAGGATAAAAAGCCGGCGCATGACAGGCTCCCCTTATTCGGGTGCCGAAGGACGGTGGGCGGCCAACCCGTAGAACCGAAACAGGAGGATCGTCAGGAACAGCATGAGCACGACGGACAACAGGGTGTTCAGGGTTACCGGGAAAAGCAGGGGCATCGCCAGTGTGGCCGTCAGCCATTCGATCACCAGCTGCAGGGTCAGAAACAGCCCGAACAACACCACGGTGCAGGCAATGATCGGCAGGGTATAGGGCCGGGTCATTTCGAAACTGTTCTTAAGCGCGTCTTTGGGGTGGTCCCCATTGAGAACGATCCGGAATTCCGCCAGGGCCAAACGGGCATAGGCAATCAGCCCCGGAACGATGAGGGCCATAAACCCCACCAGGGTCAGGGCCAGGCTCACCAGGTTGACCAGCAGCAGCTTGTCCCAAAGGCGAACGCCGGTAATGAACCCCTCCCTGATCGTCCAGGGCTGGCCGGCCTCGATCCGGGCCAACTGGTAAATCAGGGCACCGGTATAGATGGGCTGGTAGAAAAAATTGAAAATAAAGGCCACCGTTGGAAACCCGGAATCGGCACTTTCCGCCCCGCCATCGGGCAAAATCAACGAAACCAGAACAACCGGCAGATACAGAACAATAAAAAAACGGGACAGTTCCCATCCATAAACCCTGAAAAAGGCCATGCTTTCCCGCAGGCGTACAAATGGGGAGATGGTGTCCATCGGCTTGGGGGTCATCGTACATCCATCGTGGCAAGGATTCAGCCCATACGGCTTTTGACGGTCAATAACGCGGGCAACTTTTTCATACCTCGCCAGTGAATGCAAGCCTTTTGCCCTATCCACACGCCACCGCCAAGGCACCATATGAACCGTTGACAATCCCACCGGAATCATTTAAACAAAATTATATTTTCGAATTTAATTATAATTATGAATTGTAATCATTTCGTGAATTAACCATCGGAGCCGCCATGGATCACACCATCAACGACGTTTTCGCCCGTCAGGCCGGCCGCTATGGCAATCGCCTGGCCATTGAAAAAAAAATGCAGGGACAATGGCACGGCGCCACCTGGCAACAGTATTACGAACGGGCGCGCAACACCGGTCTGGGGCTGACCCGCCTGGGTATCTGTAAAGGCGATCGGGTTTCATTGTTATCCGAGAATCGACTCGAGTGGCTGTACACCGATATGGGCACCCTGGGCATCGGCGGCGTCGTGGTCACCATCTACCCCACGCTGACATCCGCGGAAATTGCCTATATCGTGGACAACTCCGGTTCCAGGGTTCTCGTGGTGGAAGACGCCCTCCAGTTGGCCAAAGCCCGTGAGGCCTGGCCCCAGTGCCCGAACCTGGCCGCCGTTGTGGTCATGGACCCCCAGGGCGCCGATCTGGATGCGCCCGGCGTCATTGCATTTGAAGACCTGATGGCAAATGGGGAAACGCTCAGCCGCGAAAAACCGACTCTGTTCCAGGAACGCGTGAAGGACGTCGGCCCGGAGGACCTGGCCACCCTGGTCTACACCTCGGGCACCACCGGCGTTCCCAAGGGCGCCATGATTACCCACCGCAACATCATGGCGGTCATCGAATCCCTCGACCGCATCCAGCCGCGTTATGCCTCGGATGAAGACTGCACGGTCCCCTTCCTCCCGCTGAGCCACGTCTTCGAGCGGGCGGCCGGGCACTTCTACGGCATGTATAAGGGCATCACCTCGTCCTATGCCGAAAACATCAATTCCCTGCTTGAAGATTTCAAGGAAAAACGGCCGACCATGATCCTGGCCGTCCCCCGGGTCTGTGAAAAGGTGTACCAGAAAATCTGCCTGCAGGTCGAAGCCCAGCCCCAATGGCGCCAGAAAATATTTCACTGGGGCCACGCCATCGGCACCCGCATCAGCACCTATCGCGAAAAGAAAAAACCGATTCCCTTCTTCATGCAACTGCAATACCGCCTGGCTTACCGCCTCATTTTCAGCAAGTTACAGGAAGCATTAGGGGGACGGGTGCGCTGGATGACCGCATCGGGGGCTCCCACCTCGCGAGACATCATCCTGTTTTTCAACGCGGCCGGCATCACGGTGGTGGAAGGCTACGGCATGACCGAATGTTTTGCACCGGCCACCATGAGCAACCTGGCGGATTACCGCATCGGCACGGTGGGCAAGCCCCTGCCCGATGTCGACATCCAACTGGCGGAGGACGGCGAAATCCTCGTCAAAGGCGACAATGTTTTTAAAGGCTACTGGAAAATGGAGGCGGCCACCCGGGATGCGTTCACGGATGACGGCTACTTTATGAGCGGCGATATCGGCCGTTTCGATGAAGACGGTTTTCTCTCCATCACGGACCGCAAGAAAAACATCATCATTACCTCCGGCGGCAAGAATATCGCCCCCCAGAAAATCGAAAACCTGTTCGTGAGCGACCCCCTCTTTGCCCAGTTCATCGTCATCGGGGAACGGCGCAAGTTTCTCTCCGCCCTGTTGACCATCAACCCGGATGTGGCCGTCCATATTGCCCAGGACCAGGGCATCCCCTATGACCAGCCGGTCGACCTGCTGTCCGACCCCGCCTTCCTGGATATTGTCGAAAAACGGGTCCAGGCGGGCAATCAGAAACTGGCGCGCTTTGAAACCATCAAAAAATACCGCATTGTCCAGCGGGAATTCTCCCAGGAAGAGGGCGAACTGACCCCGTCGCTAAAACTCAAACGCAACGTCATCGTCGAGAATTTCGCCCCGTTGATCGAAGGGATGTATGCCGAATAAAAAGGCCCGGGTGGGCCTTTTTATTCGATGGTTCCGTATAACATCAATGAGGCTCCTACCGAAGAGCGAAAGGCCTCAAGTTGTCCCTTTAACAGGCTTAAAATGGTTTTAGATTTGGTTTTTTGATTTTCCCTTTGTCCCGCGCCGAGCATCAGCGGGGCGGACGGGATAAAGCGCGCGGACTGTTTGAGTCCCGCTGAAAGCGGGGCGAGTTTCCGCGCGCTCCGGCCGCACCGACGACGCGCAGGATCAAGCGGGACACGGGCGTTTTCTTTTGCTTCGTTTTCTTGATGAAGCCGTAAAAAGTACCATTTCCCGTCTAAACGTCATTCCGGCGGAAACCGGAATCTTTTGATATCAATATGTTAGAGATTCCGGATCAAGTCCGGAATGACAGGTAGAACACTTTTTACGGGACCATCTTTTCTTTCACGGGAAAGAAAATGAAGCCGTCTATTCTGAGAAACTATCTGTATCGGTAAAGTTCCTCAAAAGCCCTTCAGTCCTATCAGACACGCTCTTCCAGGCGCACCCGGCGCTTTCCCGGGCGCTTCATCAACTGGTGGATGTCGTCCAGGAACATGTAACCGCAGGGGACCAGCAGCAGCGTAATCACGGTGGCGAACAATACCCCGAACCCCAGGCTGACGGCCATGGGGATCAGAAACTGGGCCTGGATACTGCGCTCCAGCAGCATGGGCGTCAGGCCCGCGAACGTGGTCAGGGACGTCAACAGGATGGCCCGGAAGCGGATACAGCCGGCCCGCACGATGGCATCATGGGCATTGTAGCCCTCCCGGCGATGGCGGTTGGCGCGATCAATCAGCACCAGGCTGTCGTTGACCACCACCCCGGCCAGGCCCACGATCCCGAATATGCTGATTATGCTCAGGTTGAATCCCATAAGCATATGCCCGGCCACAGCCCCCACCATTCCGAAGGGAATGGCCGCCATCACGATGAGGGGCTGAGAAAATGAACGGAAGGGAATGGCCAGCAGGGCATAGATGCCGAACAGGGCGATCACGAAGCCCCGCTGCACATCGGCCAGGGACTCACGCTGTTCCTTGCCCTCGCCTTCAATGGTGTACCGCAGCCCGGGATAGCTCTTGAGCAGATCCGGGAGGGCTGTCTTCTCCAAATCCATGCGGATTTCGTTGGCATTGTTCAGGGCCTCGTCCACGTCCGCCGTGACCTTGATGACACGCAGCCGCTGTGCCCGGTCGATTTTGGCATAGCCTTCGGTCAGGCGAACTTCGGCCACCAGGTTGAAAGGCACCTCGCTGCCGTCCGGCGCCCGGATGTACATGTCTTCCACATTGCTGAGTGAGCGCCTTTCCGCTTCGGGGTAACGCACCTTGACCTTGACTTCGTCCTTGTCCCGCTGGAAACGCAGGGCCTCAGCCCCGTAAAAGGCATGCCGTACCTGGCGGGCCAGATCGTCCAGGGTCAGGCCCAGGCTGCTGGCCGCCGGTTTCAGCTTCATCTGAAACTCCTGTTTGCCCGGCTGGAAACTGTCGTCGATTTCAAATACACCCGGTATCCGCCGCAGCACATCCTTCAGATCTTCCGCGGCCATGAGCAGTTGGTCGTAGTCGTCCAGGGACAGATGCACTTCGATGGGATTGCCGCTGCGGTGAATACTGCTGCGGAACAGGATGGACTCCGCCTCGGGCACGGCGCCCAGTTTCTCCCGCCAGCGGCGGGTCAGCTCGAAGGTCGTGATGTCGCGTTTTTCCCCTTCCAGCAATTGAATGCGCACCTGCCCCACGTGGCTGCCGGTGGCATCGGCCCCGCGCCCGATCAGAATCAGGCTGTGCTCGTAGAGCGATGGCGCCCCGTCCGGTCGTTCAGCGTCCGCCTCCGCAAATACGTCGAGGGCGGCCCGTTCCACCCGTTCCACCACCTTCGCAGTCTGGTCGGCCGGGGTTCCCAGAGGCAGGGTGAGGTAGCTGCGCATGGTATCCCCTTCCACCTTGGGCATAAAGGTGAACTTGATCCAACCGCCCTGCCAGAGGCCGACAGTCAACAATATCACGGCAATGCCGAGAGCAAGGGTGGCGTAGCGCCAGCGCACGCAGAAATCGACCAGGCGCGTATAAGGGCCGTTGACGATGTATTTGAGCCAGCGGGAAGTGCGCTTCTCTTTCATCCGGCCGTCGGCCCCGGTGGCCATGCCGCGTCGGCTGGTGGCCAGGTGGGACGGCAGGATAAACAGCGACTCCACCAGGGAGCCCACCAGCACCACGATGACCACAATGGGGATGTTGCGCATGAATTTTCCCATCACGCCGCCGGCCAGCAGCAACGGCCAGAAGGCCACGATGGTGGTCAATACCGAAAAAACGACCGGGCGCCCCACCTCGACCGCACCGGCCACCGCCCCGGGCAGGGCTTTTTCACCCACCTCGTAGCGCCGGAAAATATTCTCCCCCACGATGATGGCATCGTCCACCACGATGCCCAGCACCATGATAAAGGCAAAAAGGGAAATCATGTTGATCGATACGCCGAGACGGGGCAGCAGCAGCAAGCCAAAAGCGAACGAGATGGGGATGCCGATCATCACCCACAGGGCCAGGCGCAGGTTGAGGAAAAGGCCCAGCATGATGCTGACCAGCAGCAAACCAAACAGCATGTTCCGTGTGAGGAGCTCGATGCGGCTGCGCAGGATCTTGGAACGGTCGCGCCTTAGTTGGATGTCGATGCCGGCCGGCAGGGTCAGCCGCACCTGTTCGACATAGGCCTCCACCGCCCGGGCCACCTCCAGGGCGCTCTGATCGGCCACACGGTAAATATTGATGATCGCGGCAGGCTTGCCCTGAAACCGCGCATAGCGGTCCACTTCCTCGAAACCGTCCCGCAGGGTGGCAATGTCGGCCAGGCGCACCTTGCTGCCGTCCGGCTGGGTAATGATGGCAATCTCACCGTAGTCCGCCGCGAAATAACGCCGCCCCTTGGTGCGAATGAGGATTTCCCCCTCACGGGTCTTGACGCTGCCGGCCGGGAGGTCGAGACTGCCCCGGGCCACCCGGTCCGCCACCTGGCCCAGGGTCAGGCCGTATTGACGCAAGGTGGTTTCCGAAATTTCGATATGGATTTCGGCATCGCGCACCCCATTGATGTCGGCCAGGGTTACACCAGGCAGGTTGGTAATTTCGTCTCGAATCCGCTCGGCCAGATATTTGATGGTGGCCTCGGGGGCGTCGCCATAAAGGGCCAGGTCGATCACGTCGCGCCGCCGGGTCACTTCACGGACCACGGGTTCCTCCGCCTCTTCCGGCAGCGTGGTCAGGCGATCCACCTCGGATTTGACCTCATCCAGCAATTTTTTGAGGTCCCAGTCCTTGATGACCTCGATCACCACGGTTCCCACCCCTTCCCGGGAGGTGGAATCGATGCGTTTGATCCCGGCCAGACCGGCAATTTGCTCCTCGATCTTGCGCACCACAGCTTCCTCCACCTCGGCCGGCGAAGCTCCGGAATACGTGGTGGTAATAGTGATGGTGTCCAGGGTGGTTTCCGGGAAAATTTCCAGTTTGGTGGTCAAACCGGTATATATACCGGCAAAGAGGATGAACAGCATCAGCAGGTTGGCGGCAACGTGGTTTTCGGCAAACCAGCCCACAGCCCCTTTCATGGCCGGCCATCCTTGGATGGGGGCACGGGCCGGACTTTCATGCCGTCGGTGACGGCTTTCAGCTGGGAAATCACCACCCGGTCGCCGTCCACAAGCCCATCGTCGATGACAACCCCTTCCGTGGTGTGATGTGCCACCCTTACCGGTCGGGTAAACAACCGGTCTTCCTGATCGACGATCCAAACTTCCTTATCAGAGCGAAGCACCGCCCGGGGCAGCAAAGCCGCATTTTCAAGCGTCTGGCCCTGGATTTCCACATCCACGAACAACCCGGTGGCCAAAGGCGGACGCTTGGCGTAGGGCTGTTGGACACGGATCACCACGTTGATCATGCGCGTCTTCTCATCGATACGCCCTTCGGCCCGCACCACGCGGGCCTGCCAGGTCCGCAGCGCCCCCGCCAGAAAAGCTCTTACGGTGGCCGGAGATCCCGGGCCATCCCCATCGGTAAAACCCGGAACGTCGATCCAGCGCAGGCTGCGGCTGACCAAAGGGACCACGATTTCCGCGGCCCGCGTGCCATAGAGCGTTGCCAGGGCCTGCCCCGGCGTCACATATTGCCCGATATCCGCTTGCTTATCACTGACCACGCCGTCAAAAGGCGCTTTCAAGCGGGTACGGTCCAGGTCCAGCCGGGCCATCTTTAAATCGGCTTCCTCGGCATCGCGTTTGGCTTTGGCCGCCGAAAGCTGGGGTTTACGCGCCACGAGATCCGGGGTAGGCAGATCGGGATTGAGATCCCGCCACTCCTGGACCGCCGCCTCGGATTCCTGCAGGGCCAGGGCATATTCTGCCTCGGCATCCTCAACCCGGGCCCGGGCCAGGGTCACGGCCAGTTCGTAGTCCACCGGATCGATCCGCAGGAGTTCATCCCCTTCCCTGAAAAGACCTCCGGCCAACAAGGCGTCCGATGTAAAAATAATCTTGCCGCTCACCTGGGGCACAAGCTGGGTTTCCTGGAGGGGGCGCACCGTGCCCTGCCCCTGAACCACAATGGGCTGGCGAGCCGGTGCAACGCTTACGGTCTGCACCACGGGGGCCGCCGGTTCGGGTACGCGGGTTGCACGGGGCGCTTTGCTCGCCTTGAGGGTCACCAGGCCCCAGACACCGCCCAGGAGGAACACCACGGCGATCGCCAGCTGCGTAAGTCGTGTCTTTAAAGATGGCATTATCCTTCACATATCCTTGATTTCATGTCTTCGTCATTCGGCGGTTACATCGCCCGGATCACCCCAATCACCTCCCAATGCCAGGTAAAGGTTGATGCGGTTGATGTAAAGCGCCAGGTCCGCCTCCACCAGATCACGTTCGGCCAGGAAACGCACCCGCTGGGCATCCAGCACATCGAGATAGCGTGTCAGCCCCCGCACATAACGTTTTTCCGCAACTATCTGGGTCTGGCGGGCCTCATCGAGAAAGGTGACCACCCGGCTACGGCGGGCCAGTTGTTCCCGCCGGGTCAGCAGGGCGTCCTCCACGTCCCCGAATGCATTCAGGACGGTCTGGGCATAGTCGGCAACCCCCTGGCGGTAGCGGGCTTCGGCCGCCCGCTGGCCCTCGGCCAGCCGTCCGGCATCGAAAATCGGCTGGGAGATCCCGTTGGCGAACGACCACAGTTCGCTATCCGAGCGCAGCAGCTGGTCCAGATGGCTGCTCTGGTATCCGAAACTGCCCGTCAGGGTAATCCGCGGAAAGCGGCTGGCCAAAGCCTCGGCCACCCTGGCGTTCAGACCCACCAGACGCGCTTCAGCCGCACGGATATCCGGGCGCCGCAAAAGGAGGTCCGAAGGCAGCCCCGGCGGCACTTCCGGCAGACGCTGGTAATAGTCGTCCGGATGAGTCCGGGGAGGACGGGCCAGAGGATACTGACCCATCAGAATGGCCAGGCGGTGCTGCCGGGTGCCCAGATCCCGACGAAGATTGGGAATCGCAGCCTCGGATTCCGCCAGAATGCGACGCGCCTGGCGCAAATCCAGTGCGGATGCCAAACCCCGTTCGTAACGTCGGCGTACCAGACGAAGATTACGCTTGAAATTGTCGATCAGTTGGTAGGAAATGGCAAGACCCCGTTCGATGGACTCGATTTCAAAGTAAAGGGCCAGGGCTTCCGCCACCACCGTCTGGGCCACCACCCGTCGGTTTTCTTCGGCGCTGAGCAAATCCGCCCGCAGCGCCTCTTCAGCACGCGCCAGACGCCCCCAGAGATCCACCTCGAAAAACAACGGCAGGGCCAGGTCATAGGTGCTGGTTGTTTGGCGCTCACGATTGGATCCGCCGACCGACGAAGGCACCTTGCGAACATCCTTGCGGTTCTGCCAGTCGATGTCGATTTGCGGAAATCGATCCGCCCGAGCCTGACCGGCCAGGGCCCGCAGTTCCAGGATGCGGGCCGCCGTTCGGGCGATGTCCCAATTGTGGGCCAGAACCTTCTCCATAAACTGATTCAGTTCCGGATCTTCGAAAACCAGCCACCATCGATCGTCGTAGGCAAGCTGAACGCCGGGTTCCAAGGCCTGTTGGTAGTTGGCAGGGAGAGGAGCAACAACCTCCGGGCGAGAATACTCGGGACCCAGGTTCAGACAGCCAGTCAGCGCGGGCACCACCGCAATGCAGTATCCGATAAGGCCGAAAGCATATCTCATCCTGTCAATCTCCCGGGGTCGCATTTAGACGGCTAAATGGTAAATTTTAACAAATGTATGAAACGCCCTTCTGGTGTCAAGCACGTTTTAACATCAGATAAACTTAAGTTGCTGAATTTTTTATAGGTTGACGTGGTTTGCCAACAATAAAGGGAGAAATGATCCGTAAGACTCAAAGCATGTCGACGGCAGGTGCCTGCCCGTCCGCTATCACAACCATTGCGCCCCGGCGGTTCGGCCCCAGGGCGCAATTGACCACCAGGGTATTTCCGGCGCGCCCCACCCCCGAGGCCTCGTGAATGTGGCCGCAAATCATGACGGCCGGCCGGGTTTCCCGAATCATCCGGGAGATCCCCCGGCTGCCGGCGTGAAAGCGCCCCATGACCTGGTCGCAACAGCCGTAGGGTGGCGGGTGGGCCACAAGAATGGAACGGGAATGCAGCAGGGGGGTAAGTTGGCGAAGCATGCGCGGCTCATGCCATCCGGCACGGGAATGGAACGGCAACGGCAGGGTCCCGCTGACCCCGACCAGTTCGACACCATGGCAGGCCGCAGGGTTCAGATGGAGTGAGCAAACGTTCCGGCTGCCCGCCGCCCACCGCTCCAGATGCGCCGGGTCACTGTTGCCGCGCACCATGAATACCGGTACCGGCAGGGCATCCAGAAAGGCCAGAAGCGGGCGTCCGCCGCGATAATTGAGAACGTCACCGGCCAGCACGACAGCATCGGCACGGCTTTGCTGGATGCCCTCTTCGATAACGGGGATATAGCGTAGTTTTCCATGGAGGTCGGCGGCTGCATAGATTCGCATGATGAAATAGGTCCGCTCCGAAGTCAGTTGTGCTCGGCAGTGTTCACAGGTGCCGTATCCAGGATGGTCCGGATGGTGCGGGACATTTTGACCGTATCGTACGGCTTCTGGATAAATCCCCGGCAGCCGCTTTCAATCAGGGCCGCCACCTGGTCGGTGCTGCTGTAGCCGCTGGAAAGCAGGACTTTGACATTGGGCTGAATTTGTATCAGGGCGTCGAAAACCTCCCGCCCCCCCATACCCGGCATGACGTAATCGAGAATCACCAGATCGATGCGCTCATGCTGCTCGACAAACAAGTCGACGGCAGACTGCCCTCCGCCCGCAACAAGAACCGTGTACCCCAGGCTGGCCAGAATTTTACGCCCCACACTGATGATTTCTTCATCGTCGTCCACAAAAAGGATGGTCTCATCTCCTCCGGGAACCCCCTCGACCAGTTCTCCGTCACGCGCCCCCTCTTCCGTTGGATAATCCTCTTCGCACACCGGGAAATAGACGTTGAAGGTGGTACCATGCCCGAGCTCGCTGTAGCAGTTGATAAAACCGTTGTGGTTCTTGATGATGCCGTAGGCCGACGCCAGACCAAGCCCCGTGCCCATGCCTTTTTCCTTGGTGGAGAAAAAGGGTTCAAAAATGCGCTTCTGGGTTTCAGGCGTCATCCCCACGCCGGTATCGGTAACCGACAGTTTTACAAATCGGCCGGGCCGCACGTTGAAGGGTTTGATCCGGGCGTAATGCTCGTCCAGTTGGACGTTTTCAAGATCGATATAAAGATCTCCGCCTTCAGGCATGGCCTGCCAGGCATTGACATAAAGATTCATGAGCACCTGTTCGATCTGGCTGGGATCCACTTCCACGGGCCAGATGTCTTTGGCAAACACCGGGTGAAGGTCAATCTCTTTTTTGGTCCGGCCGAATATCTCCACCGTTTTATGAACGATGGTATTCAGATTGCTGGGGGTCACGATGTATTTGCCCCCGCGCGCAAACGCCAATAACTGGTTGGTCAGCTGAGAGCCGCTTTTCACGCAACGGGCAATGCTCTGGATACTTTCCTGTAAGGGATCTTCAGAATCCACTTCAAGATTCATAACGCTCACATTGCCCTGGATGCCCATCAAAAGGTTATTGAAATCATGGGCGATGCCGCCGGCAAGCGTGCCGATGGACTCCATTTTCTGGGATTGGTAAAACTGCTCCTCGAGTTTTTTCTGCAGGGTCACATCCCGCATAAAATTCAGCGTGGCCGGCTTTCCGTTGAGCTTGATCAGAATCGAGTTGAGTTCGACCCAGATGGAAACCGCACGGTCGCCCTCCAGGCGGAACATAAAGGAATAGGGCAGTTCCATGCCCTTCAGGCGACGCTGGTACCATTCGACCACCTTTTCCCGCTCCTGGGGATGGATGAGACCGGTTAAATCCGTTTGGGCCGGGTCCACGGACAAGCGGGTCATGATTTCGTCGGCCTTGGGGTTGGTGAATTTGATCTGGTCGGCCTGGAGGATAAAAATGGCCTCGTTGGCGTTCTCCACCAGCAGGCGGTACTTTTCCTCGGATTCCCGGACGACGGCCTCCATCCGTTTGCGCTCGTTGATTTCCTGGCGCATCTGCTCGTTCATTTCCTGAAGCTGGCAGGTTCCCTGGCGCACCGCCTCCTCCAGTGAATTTTTATACTCCACCAGTTCCTGTTCAGCTTTCTTGCGGGCATTGATCGTATACTGCGCGTGGGAACCGAAAAGCACAAAAAGACAAAGAACAATCAGCCGAATGGAAATATTGTACTGATTCGGACCGATGAGCTGCAGGACAATATCGAATTCGTTGAAGAAAAAAATATGCAGGATGGAATCGATGAGCCAGAAGATGGTGGCCACCAGCAACCCGGAGAGCACCATGTAATCCGTCTTGAATTTCTTACGTGATCCCATTGATCTCAATCAATCCGGTAGGGAAACGGCCGATGCGGTCTGAAACGCAATTTCAACCCGACGGTTTCGGCGGCGGCCCTCGAGGGTGTCGTTGGAATCAATCGGGTTAGCCGGCCCCTTGCCCAGGGATTCGATCCGCTCGGCCGCCACCCCCTTGCCGACGAGGTAGGTTTTGACGATGTTGGCCCGAAACTCGGACACTTTAAGATTGTAGCGCAGATTGCCCACGGCGTCGGTGTAGCCCGTTACCTTGGCCAGAATATCACGGCGGGTGTTCAGGAACGCCGCAATACGGTCGAGTTCCTGCATGTCTTCCCGGGTCAGTTCGTTGGAATCCAGCTTGAAATTCACCATCGGCGCTTCGTCAGCCGCGAGCAGGTCATCCCACAAGGGAGCCTGGTCGGCCGTTGCCGGTTCAGCGGGCGGCGGGAGCCCCTGTTCCGATGACGATTCAGCGATGGAAGCCGGATCGTTGGCCGCCCCAGGAGGCGAAGCGGCCGCCGCATTCGCTTCGGGTTCCTCTTGCGGCGCTGCAACGACAGCGTCCTCGGGTTGTACGGCTTCCTCTTCTGGTGCCTTGGAGACAAGGGCTTCGGCTTCTGGGATGTTGACCGGAACACGCACGGCGGCGGACAGGGGCGGTGAGGACCCTCCCGCGCTGGATTCTGTCCGGGGCGCTTCCTCGGCAGGGGGCACCGTTGCAACGGCTTCGGATTCAGGCGGTCGGTTGCGCAGGGAGAAAACCAGCAATCCGGCCACAAAACACAAAATACCGATAATAACGACCAGCATGGTCTGGGCGGCGGACAAGCCGGTGTCTTTCTCGGATTCGGCTGAAGGCGCGGGGTAAACCACCGGGGCCGGCGTTGGCAGGGGCGCCGGTTCCATCGGCGGCGGCGCCGGTACGGGTGTCACGGACCGGATATGCAACTCCTCGGCACACTCGCTCACGATGCTCCCGGTAATGCGGGCGACACCCTGCACAAAACCCGTCAGCAGGGCATGATCGCAGACAATATTGATAAGGCGCGGATAACCATCGGAAAATGCGAATACCTCCCGAACGGCGTCACCGGTGAACAAGGGGTCTTTGCACCCCGCCACCCCGAGACGGAAGTTGATGTATTCCATGACCTCGTGCTGCTCCAAAGGATCGATGTTGTAGTTGATGGTGATCCGTTGACGCAGGGGGCGGTTCTTCTGCTTGAGAATGATGTCGTTGAATTCATTCTGCCCCACGAAAAAGATATTCAGCAACTTGGTATAGTCTTTTTCGATATTGGACAGCAGCCGGATTTCTTCCAGCAAGGCGGATGTCAGGCGCTGGGCTTCGTCGATGATCAAAAGAACTTTTTTCTTCTGCGATTCGTTGCGCAATAAAAAGGTTTCGAACACTTCAAGAAACTGCTCTTTGGTTTCAAAGGGCGTCTTGATCGCAAAAGACCGGGCAATATACCGGTAGAAGTCCATCAGTTCCAGACCGGGATCCGGAACCGTGGCCACCACCGTGTCGTCGCCGATTTCACGGGTCAAAGCGTGAATAAGGGTGGTTTTGCCCGTGCCGACATCCCCGGAAAGCAGCAGAAAACCCCGATTGTCGAAAATCCCGTATTTAAGAATGGCCAGCGCTTCCTTATGCTTGCTGCCCAGCCACAGAAAACGCGGATCCGCACTGATCTGGAAAGGCTTGACCTTTAAATTGTAATGTTCGAGATACATAGTAGGTCGTTCGTCCTCGCTGAATCGTACGCCCAAACGGCTTAATCAAACCGAATTTATAAGCGTCGATCGAGATAAACCAGGTCCTTCTCCTGGGTATTTTTAGTGCCAACCGCCAAAACGTCAACTTTGCGGGCCTTGGTCCGCCGGAAATACAGCCGGCCTTTGCGGGCAAACACGATTTCAAATACGGTTTCCTTGCCCTTGCCACGGAACAGTTTTCGTTTGATGGGTACGTCATCCGCGTTGGCGTTCAACTGATGGATGACTTCTTCCGCCTTGATCTGCATGGATTCCGGCAGTTCCGCCAAGCCTGCAAGCGCCCGATGGGTAAAGGCTGTATTTTTATACAAGGTCTCCAATCGCTTGCGCAACCCTCCGGTGGCTTTATTTTGCTGCTGGCTAAGCGCTTCGCGCTCCTTTGCCAACTGGGCCAATTGATCCTCCAACTCTCGGATGCGGCCCTGCTGACGATCCTGCTGGCTCAGATTGTACTTGAGCTTCTGTTCCAGGGCTTCGACCTCATCGAATAAATCGGCTTCATTACGGTCAGCCTTTTCCCGGACGGCCTTAAGCTCGCCCTGAATGGTTTCGATTTCACCCGTCAGATCATCCCGCTGCTCTTCCAGCGCCTCGAGCGCCGCCTTCTGCTGTTGTTCACGCGCCCTTAAATGGTCCTGTTCGCTTTCCCGCCGGGCCTCCTCGGCTGCGTATTGACGGGCGCCCCGTCGGTAGACAGCGGCCAGACCGGCCAGGGCCATCAAAATGGAGGCACCAAGCAGACAGTTGGCCACCAGTGTATTATGGCCAATCTTAACATCCAGGGAAACGTCCAGCCCCTCATTGAGCAGGGCGAAATTATCGCTGGCGATGCGGATTGGATCGCTGCCGGATGTCGTGTCGAACGTTTCACGGTAGGCCGGCGGGTAAAGCCAGTGCCCCGCCCGGGTCCGAATCATCACGGTCAACGCTACCCCGTGATTTCTAAATATGGCATCCGCCAGTAAATCTGAAACGGCCCCTTCGACATGATCGGCCAGGCGCATACGTCCCGCCAACAGCGCCTGGGGATCGCCGGGAACTTGTTTTTCAATCTCCACCAGGTAATGGCGCGCCAACACCCGTTCCATCCCCTGGAGGGCGGCAACGTACACGATGGGTGGCAGAACCACCAGCACCAGCAAGGCTTTAAATGACAAAAACCGCATGAGAGGAGATTAAATTTCTGAGAGCAGTTGCTGCGCGGCTTCCTTTTCAGGAAACGGCTTGTTTAACGCCAGCGCGGCGTTCAGCTCCCGACGGGCCAAATCGGCATTGCCCTGCAAATGGTAAGCGAGCCCCAGATGGTAGCGCACCGTGGGGTTACCATCCAGTTTGGCCGCGCTTTCCTTGAGTTCACTGACAGCACTGTCAATCAGGCCTTTTTTCAAATAGACCAGCCCGAGGGTGTCCATGACGCCGGGGTCCTCGGGATATTTGGCCTTGGCCGTTCGGGCGTAGGTAAGCGCCTCATCCAGACTGCGTTCGCTGCTGGCCAGAAGATAGGCCAGGTTGTTGGCGGCCGGCGCGAAATCCGGATCAATGGCCAGGGCTTTGCGGTAATGCGCCTCGGATTGCTCGGGCTGCTGTTGCTGATCGAACAGCGTGCCCAGGATGGTATGGATACCGGGCTGCTCAGGATTTTGGTCTATGGCCGCCTGGTACTGGGCGATCGCCTTTTCGGCATTCTTGTTGCGTAGATGCATCCGTGCCAGGGCGAAATAAGGCGGCATAAAATCAGGATCCATGGTCAGCGCCTGTTCATAGGCGGCCTCGGCTTCCTGGCCCTGCCCTTTCGCCTGGTAAAGATCCCCCAAAAGGCTTTGCAGCCGCGCCTGGGCCTGTTGATTGCCACCGACCCGTCTCAATTGCATGCGACAGTGATCGATCGCATCATCGTAGCGCTTTTCCGATCCAAGAATGAGAATGGTTTGCCGGGTGGCATCCAGCATCATGGGATCCAAAACAATGGCACGATTGAAAAACTGCAAGGCGGCGGCATTGTCCTGGCGGGCCCGGCTGAGCAGCCCCATCCGGAAATGCCCGACCGGATTTTCGGGTTCGGCCGCCACAAGCTCGCCATACCATTTGCCGGCGGTATCGAAATCACGCCTCATCATGGCCGCATTGCCAAGGATCAACTTGGCCCGGTAGCTGCGGGGAGCAATTTCCAGAACCGCCCGGGCTTCCTTGGCGGCCAGGTCGAACTCACGGTTCCCCATATGGATCTCGGCCATCAACAACCGGGCCCGGGCATCCCGGGGGGCCAACTCAATCGCCTTGGTCAGTGCGGTCTGGGCCACTTCACGCTCGCCCTTGCCCACATGGGCCAGGCCCTTGAAGTAGTAGGCCCGAGCGGCCCGGGGTTCCTCCGCAATCAACTGATCCAGCAGGCCGACGGCCTCGGGAAACTGCTTCTGGGCGGTGAGCAGCTCGGCTTTGAGCATTTTGGCCGGGGCTAAATTGGGCCGTTCTTTGAGGAGGGCGTCGACCAGCGCTTCCGCTTCGGCCGTCTGGCCGGCACCCAGGTGAAACCGTGCCAGGCGGATGGTAATCTGGCTATCGTCCGGATTGACATCCAAAGCCTTCTGATAAGTCGCCAGCGCTTTACCAGGGGCTTGGTTGGCCTCATAAAAAGCCGCCAATGTCAAGTAAGGCCGGACACTCTCGGGATCGACGCGCACCGCTTTCTTGAGAACAGCTTCGGCCTCATTCAAACGATTTTGACGGGCCAGGAAATTAGCCTGCACAATCAGGAGGTTGGCGTCATCAGGATGGTCGGCAATCGCCCTCTGGAGAGCGGCATCCGCCTTCTGCAACTGCCCCTGTCCGGCATAAAACCGAAAAAGGGCCATGGCCGGCTCCAACGCCTTCGGATCTGCCTGTCCGGCTTTGACAAGGGTAGCTTCCGCCGCATCCTTTTGTCCCAATCGAAGCTGAATCCGCGCCAGGCCTAAGTAGGCTCCGACCTTGGGTGGCCCTTCGAGCTGAATCACTTTTTCATAGGTTGCCCGTGCGTCTTCAAATTGTTCCATTCGCTCATCCAGGCCGGCCTTGAGCAGGAGGGCATCCGCATTGCCCGGGTCGGAGGCCAAAATCAGGTCCACCTTTTCACGGGCCGGATCCATCTGTTTGCCCAGAAAAAGAAACGTCGCCAGTTTCAGTTGGGTATCCATGTTCTGGGGGTCGATCTTGGCCGCGGCGCTGAATTCACCGAAGGCCCCCCGGGCGTTGCCCAGTTTGAGATAGGTTTCCCCCAGCTTGAGATGGGCATCCACCCGATTGGGGTCGATCTGGATCGCGTTTTTGAACTCAATCTCGGCACTGCGGTATTCCTTTTGGATAAAATATTTATCCCCACTGCTGATATAATTCTGGATTTTTTCTTCATCGGAAACGCATGACAGGCAGAAAACCAGGCTGATGACAACAAGCAGCGGGAAAAATCGGCGGCGCTCCATGACTGACCTCCGGAATCGATACTCGGTTTGGCATTTTGTGTTCGTCCAGAGATGGTAGATTTTGGTTCCGAGCAAGGTCTGAGCGATTTTGAAACCGCAGGAATAGTGGACTATTGCGAGGATTTCAAAAGAGCGAAAACGCCGCTCGGGGCCAAAAGATGCCATTTATGGATGGACACCATTTAGCGAACAGGGTGGCGGATTGGTGGTGCCACCATTTATAAAGATATTGTTTCATGGATTAATGATGGTTGCAATCGTCAATAGAGTGTACTATTTTATACAGATAAAAAAAAGAGGTAATTTTATAAGTCTTTTAAGTGAGGTTATGTTTAAGTGCAACACCTTGCGACCATTCGAGCGGGAATAGACTTACCCCTAAAACGCCAAAAAGCCTGAAAACGAATCCGAAATTTGGCATCCGACATTCAGGCCCATGCCACCACGAATATCTTGCTCGGAATTTATGGGGTTCATACCGGGCAGTGGCAATACGGGTAAAGATTTCGACCTTTCAACCGATAAAAGAAGCATCGTTGCATCAGCCCGGAAGGATAGGACACAATGACCGAACGCATGGCCCCCACCAACAGTCTGGTTGAACGACTGCACGAGATTGCCAGCTGGGTTTCGTCTTCCCAGGATCTTGAACAGCTGTTGGAACTCGTCCTGGAAACAGCCGCCGGCATTTTGAATGCCAAGGCCGGCTCGATTCTGCTGCTCAACCGCCGGACCAAAAAGCTGGTTTTCAAGGCCGCCACGGGCGAGAAAAAGCATGAAGTCAAATCCTTTACCATCAAGCTAGGACAAGGCATTGCCGGCCATGTGGCCCAAACCGGAGCCCCCCTCCTGATCAGCAACGTAACCCAGGATCCCTTGTGGGACAGTTCCATCAGCCACAGTCTGCGTCTGGATACCCAGTCCATTGCCTGCGTCCCCATGAAAAGCGAGGGACGGATCATCGGTGTCCTGGAAGTTATCGACAAGACCGACGGCCGCCCCCTATCCGAAAGCGATTTGCAAGACCTGTCCGTTTTTTCGGACGTGGCCGCCCGGGCCATCCAGAATGCCAAACGTTTTGAAAAAGTCAGCCAGGAATACCGCGATCTGCGCGAAGAACTGGCGGCCAAACACCAGATTGTCGGCAAAAGCCGGGCCCTGAAAAAAATTACCACCGAAGCCCTGAAAGTGGCCAACAGCAACACCAGCACCCTGATCTTAGGGGAGAGCGGCACCGGCAAGGAGCTGCTGGCCCATTTGATCCACCGGTCCAGTCCGCGCAAAGACGGCCCCCTGGTGGTTCTGAACTGCGCCGCTCTTCAGGAAACTCTGCTGGAAGCCGAACTCTTCGGCTATGAAAAAGGGGCCTTTACCGGCGCCCTCAAACGGAAAATCGGCAAATTCGAACTGGCCGACGGCGGCACCATTTTCCTGGATGAAATCGGTGAGATGAGTGCCGGCATGCAGGCCAAGCTCCTGCGGGTTCTCCAGGAAGGTGTTTTTTATCGCGTGGGCGGCAATGATTCCATATCCGTGGATGTTAGAGTCCTTTCCGCCACCAACCGCGAAATCGCCAATGAAGTCAAAGAGGGCCGCTTTCGGGAAGACCTCTACTACCGGCTGAACATCGTCAGCATCCAGATGCCGGCCCTGCGGGAGCGCAAAGAAGATATTCCCATGCTGGCGGAGCATTTTCTGGACGAGTTCCGTCGCGAGCGGGGCCTGCCCAACCTCGCCCTCTCGGAAGAGGCTGTTCAGCGCATGCGCAAATACGACTGGCCGGGCAATATCCGGGAACTCCGCAACGCCATCGAGCGTGCGGTGGTGATGGGGGACGACAAAAAAGTTCGGGCGGAAGACCTGCCCATTTTCAATTCCCAAAGCTGCGACTCGGGTCTGGAGGTTGGCTTGACCCTCAAAGAGGCTTTAAACCGCTTCAAAAAAGAATTTATCACTCTCAATCTGGAGCACACCGGCGGCAACCGCAGTCAGGCCGCCAAAATCATGGGGATCCAGCGCACCTACCTATCCCGCCTTATTTCCAAATTCGGACTGCGATAGTGTGACCGTCCGATCCATTCCGTCCTTCTAGGGGAGGCCTCATCGCCAGGGAATTTGATCCCTATCGCCTCCAACCTATCAGAATAACTGTCGAATATTGACTTACAGGTGTTTTTGTACTTTAAGATCGCATAGAGGCTGGAGATAACCCTCAGAAATTGTGCTCCTTTTACGCGACAAACGCTTACAGGTGATACAATCGGCATGCCCTCCTACCGATGCAAATACATGACGCCCGAAGGGCATTACGTCAAAAAAACCATTGCCGGCGACTCCCGGGAAGATCTTAAATGGCGCTTGGAAAATGACGGCAATTTTGTCTACCGCATCCGCCGCGAGGACCGTTTGCGCCTGACACTCGGCGGCGAGCCACGGGCCAAAAAATTCCGAACAAGCGACTTTTTCTCCTTCAACAAAGAATTTGCCGTATTGATCCGCACCGGGATGCCGATCGTCGCCGCCTTGGATGCCATCATCGAAAAAAGCGAACCATCCGAGCTGAACAATATTCTCCAGCAGGTCCGCTACGATGTATCCACCGGGGAATCCCTTTCCGACGCCTTTGCCAAATACCCCCGCATTTTCTCGAGGCTTTATATTTCCTCTCTGCAAGCCGGGGAGAAAAGCGGCAATATCCCTGAAGCCCTGACAAAACATGTGGCCTATCTGAAGCAAATGATGGCCCTGCGCCGCAAGGTCATCTCCGCATCGGTCTATCCGTTGATTCTGGTAACCGCCTCCATCGCCGTGCTTTTTCTGCTGTTGATCTACGTTGTACCCGCGTTTACGAAAACCTATTTTGAAAGCGGCACCCAGCTGCCGGTCATCACCATGGTGCTGATCAACATCAGCAACGGCACCAAGGACCATTTCTTATATCTTGTGGCTCTCGGCATCCTGATCGTCTTTGGCTGGATGCGTGCCGCCCGCAACGAATCCACGCGGACTTACATCGATCAATGGCTTTTGAAAATTCCTTATCTGGGCCGGTTGTATACCAGCTATGCCACGGCGCTCTTTTTGCGTACGGTAAGCATGGTCTTGACAGCCGGTGCGCCGCTGGTGGAATCCGTGCAGACCGCGGCCGGCACATTGAACAATCTGTTCCTCCGGAACAAACTCGCCCAGGTCGTCCGGCGTATAACGGAGGGGTACGGTTTTTCCGAGGCCCTGGAAGAAACCGAGTCCTTTCCGCACCTGGCGATTCGAATGATTGCCGCCGGCGAGAGCGGCGGCGAACTGGAGCAGGTGCTGGTAGATGCCGCCGATTTTTACGACGACGACGTCGACGTGAGGCTTTCCCTGGTTTCATCCGCCATCGAGCCGGCCCTCATGATCATCATGGGCCTGTTGATCGGCTTTATCGTCCTGGCCATGTACATGCCGATTTTCCAACTGGCCGGGACGATACAATAAGTGCTATAAATTATGCACCATGAAGGGGTTAAAAAAGCTTCAAGCTCAAAGCGTCAAGCTGGAAAGAAAAATCAACAGCGTATATTGCTGATAGAGTATTTAAACGCCCAATGAACAAGATTCCGATTAATAAGAAAGGCGGTCTCCTAAAAGGTTATATTCCCCGTTTTGACGTCATTCCGGCGAAAGCCGGAATCTATTACTATCAAAAAGTTAGAGATTCCGGATCAAGTCCGGAATGACAGATAAACCACCTTTTGTGATCCCATCAAAAAACGGTCAAAAGGTTTCTATAATCTGTATTGATGATGTTGTTATTGTATAATCCGTGCTAATCTGCGTTCATCTGTGGCTAAAAACAGCTTTTCACCACGAAGGACACGAAGAAGCACGAAGGGTCCAATAAGCGTCAAGCTGAAAGGGAAACCCCACAGCCCTATTGGTTGCCGGTTTTCCCTATAGCCTAAACGCCTACAGCCTGATCAGCGATTATCCGTGTTCATCTGTGTCCCATTAATGATTTTACAACGACACAGAAGACGAAAACGATACAGGTAAATATGCCGCCCAAAGCATACCGCCAACTCCGCTTCGGCGACTGGGCCCTGAAGCTTGGCTTCATGACCCAGGACGACCTGAAGTACATCCTCTCGAAGAAAAACATCTCCAAACAGATGATCGGACAGCTGTGCCTGGAAGAAGGCCTGATCGATGAGGAAGACCTGGCCCAAATCATGGCGGCTCAGTTTTCCTATCGCTACGTGAAGCTGGACGGCACCATTCCGGAGGCGCTGGCCAATCTGGTACCCGTCGACCTGATGGTGCGCTACAAGTTCGTTCCCTATCGAAAATCCGGGGAACAACTCATCATTGCCATGGCCGAACCCAAAAACCTGCTCAAACTCGTCGACGAGCTGGAAATGCTCACGGACATGGAAGTGTCCGCCGTCGTGGCCAGCGAGCGCAATATCAAAACGGCCATCCGTCGCCTCAAGACATCCCGCAGCATGATCGACAGCCCCACGGATGATATGCGGCTGTCCGTCGTAAGGGAATCGGACCAGGGCGAATACACCCTCAGCGCCGAAAAAGTGTCCGCCGAGGAAAGCCCTATCGTCAAATTGGTGGATTCCACCATCCTGGATGCCATCAACAAAAAAGCCAGCGACATCCATATCGAAACCACTGCCAGGGGGATTATCATCCGCTACCGGATCAACGGTATGCTGCACCAGGCCACCAACCCCATTGACGCCAAGCATCAAAGCCCGATCATCTCCCGTATCAAGGTCATGTCCGAGCTGGATATTTCGGAAAAACGCATCCCCCAGGACGGCCGCTTCAAGCTGAATGTGTCCGACCGCTTTATCGATTTCCGGATCTCCATTTTGCCGACTATCTTCGGTGAAGATGCCGTCATCCGGATCCTCGACCGGGAAAGCATTGCCGGACGCCAGGGCACCTTTCAGCTGGACAGCATGGGATTTGCCGAATACGAGCGATTGCGCATCCGCCGCATGATCCATGCGCCCTATGGCATGTTTTTGATGACCGGCCCCACCGGGAGCGGCAAGACCACGACCCTCTATGGCGCCCTGTCCGAGATCAACAGCAAGGACACCAAAATCATCACGATCGAGGATCCGGTGGAATACCAACTCGACGGCATCGTCCAGATCCCGGTCAATGAAAAAAAGGGGCTCACCTTTGCCAAGGGATTGCGCTCCATCCTGCGACACGACCCGGATAAAATTCTGGTGGGCGAAATCCGGGACCCGGAGACCGCCCAAATCGCGCTTCAATCGGCCCTGACCGGACACATGGTGTTTACCACCGTCCACGCCAACCGCTCCTTTGACGTCATCAACCGATTCATGCACATGGGCATCCAGACCGAAAACCTAATGGCAGCCCTCAATTGCATTGCGTCCCAGCGCCTGATCCGCACGCTTTGCGAATGCAAAATCCCCCACCAGCCCGACGAGGCCGAACTCATGGAATCCGGGCTGACCCCCAAACTGATCAAAGGCTATACTTTCTATGCCGCCAAAGGGTGCGAGCGCTGCCAGGGAACCGGCTACCGGGGCCGCAAAGCGGTTATCGAAATCATGGAGATGGACGATGAAATGCGGGAAATGTTTATCGCCCGATCCCGTATCACGGAGATCAAACAAAAGGCACGGGAATCCGGAACCGTTTTTCTAAGGCGGGCGGCTCTGCAGGAAGTCTTCAATGGTGTCACCACGCTCCGGGAGGCCAACCGGGTGACTTTTGTCGAAATGGACGGCTGATGGCTTTCACATTCACCAAACGGTTCACCGGTATGGAAATCGCACCCGCGGCCATCCGCATGGCGCTTGTGGAGAAAACGGGCCGAACCTGGCGCCTGGTCAAAAGTGCCAGCATGCCCTTGCCCGAGGGCACCATTAAACCATCCTTCAAAACCCTCAATATCATCGAACCACAGCTCCTTTTGGAAGCAATCCAGCGACTCCTGGACGAGTTCGAGGGCCATACGCGCACCATCGGCCTGTCATTGCCCAGCGAGATGGTACGGGTTCTTATACGCGGCTACCCCAAACTGCCCGAATCGCGACCTGATATCGAGAAACTGATCTCCTGGAGCCTGGAAAAGTCATTTCATTTTCCGATTGAAAACACCAAGGTTTCCTATCAGATTACCGGCAATGACATCTCCGGTACGAGCCATCTTCTGGTGACCCTGGCCATGAAAGATGTCATCCGACAGTATGAAGATCTTTTGGCCAAGTTGAACGTCGACACGCGTGTGGTGCGGCCGGCGGGGATCAACCTGTTTAATTTTTTCGGTCCCGGACTGCCCGGAAAAGGCACCCACGCCTTTCTGGGACTGTTCGACAATTATTTCAGTTTTCTGGTTTTTGAAAACGAGCGGTTGACCTTTTTTCACGGCGTCAAACGGGGGTTTTCCGACCTGCAATTTTTCCAGGATGTGGACCTGACCATGCAGCATTATCTGGAATCCAACCCGGGGAAACGCATCGAACGGTTGAGCGTCGGCAGTCAGGTGGGCTATCATAGCGAACTCAAGGAAGTGCTGAGCAACCTGATCGATATCCGGCTCGAAATTCTGGATGAGGGGTCGCTGATCCATTCCGACTTCGACCTGGCGCAGCCTTTGGAGCGGCTGAGACTGTCATCCTTTGCCTCCGCCATTGGCGCGGCCCAAAGTTTGGCCAAATAATCATTCAATCATTCATCTGGCGATGAATGATTATTTTGAAACCACAGGATTAGTTGGGTATTTCGATAGGGGTTTGTAGGTTTTTTGGTTTTCCCTTTGTCCCGCGCCGAGCATCGGCGGGGCGGACGGAAAAAAGCGCGCGGACTGTCTGAACCCGCC